>NZ_JBLXGP010000001.1:0-1016766 GCF_048260565.1 Roseibium sp.
TGTGCGCGACCTGACGGAGATGGGCTTTCCGGTGTGGTCGAAGGCGGTGTTCGCGCAAGGCACGGTGAAGGAGACGCTCGGCTCGGTGAACGTGCCGGTGGTCTGCGCCAACCAGCTGGTGAACCCGGGCGACATCGTCATCGCCGACGATGACGGGGTCTGCGTGGTCCGCCGCGAGGAGGCCGAAGCCGTGCTGGAAAAGGCCCGCGCCCGCGAGGCGGCGGAAGAGGACAAGCGCAAGCGGCTCGCCGCCGGCGAACTCGGCCTCGACATCTACAACATGCGCGGCCGCCTCACTGACAAAGGGTTGAAGTATGTCTGAGCCGATTTGTACTGAAGGCGTCCGGTGCATGTGGATGCGCGGCGGCACATCGAAGGGGGGCTATTTCCTCGCCGACGACCTGCCTGCCGAGGAAGCTTCCCGCGACGCGGTTCTCCTGCATGTCATGGGATCTCCGGACCCGCGCCAGATCGATGGCATGGGTGGCGCCGACCCGCTGACCTCCAAGGTGGCGGTTGTTCGGAAGTCGGAGCGTCCCGGCGTCGATGTCGACTATCTGTTCCTGCAGGTGTTCGTCGACCAGGCGATCGTCACCGACGGCCAGAACTGCGGCAACATCCTGGCCGGTGTCGGTCCCTTCGCGATCGAACGCGGCCTGGTTGCCGCGAAGGACGGGCAGACCGACGTCCGCATTTTCATGGAAAACACCGGCCAGATCGCAACGGCGACGGTCGAGACGCCGGGCGGCAAGGTGACCTATCTGGGCGAGGCTCGCATTGACGGCGTGCCTGGAACCTCCGCACCGGTCCCGACCGTGTTTGAAGACACCGCCGGCTCCAGTTGCGGCGCGCTTTTGCCGACCGGCAATGAAGTCGACGTCGTCGAAGGCGTCGAGGTGACCCTGATCGACAACGGCATGCCCTGCGTGGTCCTCAGGGCGGCCGATATGGGCATCTCCGGCGAAGAGAGCCCGGAAGATCTCGAAGCCGATGGCGAGTTGAAAAAACGCCTCGAGGCGATCCGCCTGAAGGTGGGGCCGATGATGAACCTGGGCGATGTGACGGAAAAGTCCGTTCCCAAGATGACGATGGTCAGCCCGGCAAGACACGGAGGTGCGATTTCGACGCGCACGTTCATACCCCATCGCTGTCACAAGGCCATTGGCGTGCTCGGTGCCGTCAGCGTGGCGACCGCGTGCCTGCTGTCAAAGGGACCGGCCGCGGAAATCGCCGAAAAGGGCGCGGGTAAGGAGCGAGCGCTTTCGATCGAACATCCGACGGGTGAGTTCACCGTGCTGGCAACGGTCGGCGACGACGGTTCCGTTCAAAAAGCTGGCGTTCTCAGAACGGCACGGAAGCTGTTTGACGGACAGGTTTTCTGAAATTCGCTGAATTTGAAATTCCTTGAACATGGAAGTAACCGACATGAATTGGATTTTGACGGTCAAGTGCAAGAACCGGCCCGGAATCGTGGCAGCCGTGGCAACGGAGCTGACCAATAGCGGTGGCGACATCACCGAAGCACAGCAGTTCGACGACCCGCAGACCGGTATGTTTTTCATGCGTATCGCATTTGCGATGGAAAAGCCGATCGACGGCTTCATGGATTCCTTTTCCAGGCATGTCGGCAAATTCGGCTTCGAGTGGACTTTGAGGCCGGCGGACCAGAAGCGGAAGGTTCTGATCCTGGTCTCGAAATTCGATCACTGCCTGGGCGATCTGCTTTACCGGATGCGTATCGGCGAAATCAACATGGAGTGCGTCGGGGTGGTGTCCAACCATCCGAGCGATGCGCTGAACCTGACCCTGCACGAAGGCCTGCCCTTCCATCATCTGCCGATTACCAAGGATACCAAGCCGCAGCAGGAAGCGCGGATCAAGGCAATCATCGATGAAACCGGCGCGGAACTGATCGTGCTGGCGCGCTACATGCAGATCCTGTCCAATGATTTCTCCGCTTTCCTGGAAGGCCGCTGCATCAACATTCACCACTCGTTCCTGCCGGGCTTCAAGGGAGCAAAGCCTTATCACCAGGCGCATGAGCGCGGTGTGAAGATGATCGGAGCCACGGCCCATTACGTCACCAAGGATCTCGACGAGGGGCCCATTATTGCCCAGGGCGTGGAGCACGTGACCCATCGCGACACGCCGGAAGACATGGTCCGCAAGGGGCGCGATGTCGAACGCTCGGTGCTGGCACATGCGGTCAGCCTGCATCTGCAGGACCGGGTCATGCTGAACGGTACCAAAACGGTGGTATTTGCCTGATGTTGATTGGATTTCTGGGGTTTGGCGAAGCCGCCCGCGCGTTTCAGGAGACCCTGGTCGTTCAGGATCCTAATCTGCGCTTCATGGCATGGGATATCAAACTCCAGGATCCAACGACTGCACAGGATATGAAAACGGCAATGGAAACGCGCGGCGTTACCATTGCCGAACCGGCGGGCTTCAGCGAAGCCGACTGGATCGTCAGCGCTGTGACGGCGGACCAGAGCTTCCTCGCATTGCGCGGCATTCAGGATCATATCGTCCAGGGACAGGTGGTCATCGATATCAATTCGGTCTCGCCGGGCCGCAAGCGCGAAAGCGCTTCGCTCGTCGAGGCCCGTGAAGCTGCCTATCTGGACATGGCCGTGATGGCGCCGGTCCATCCGCGGGGACATCGGACGCCGGTGCTGATTGCCGGCAGTATCGTGGAAAAGGTTATTCCGGTGCTGGAACGCCTTGAATTCGATTTCCGCAATATGGGAGACGAGCCGGGGCAGGCAACCGCAATCAAGATGGTGCGCTCCGTCTTCGTCAAGGGTCTTGAGGCGATTACCGTCGAGGCCCTGCTTGCGGCCAGGGCTTCGGGGTGTTTCGAAGAGATTTCGACTTCTCTGGCAAAGAGCTTTTCCGGCCTTGGGTGGCCGGAGTTCGCCGCATACGAGTTCGAGCGGACCATGCAGCATGGCAAGCGGCGGGCGGCGGAAATGCGCGAAAGCGCTGCGACCGTCAGGGCGCTTGGCCTGAATGGCGATCTGGTCGACCAGATCGCTGAGACCCAGGATCTCATGGGCGGGATCGATCTAAGCGATCTGAACAGGGACTCCGTGGAAGAGCTCGTTGACCGCGCTCTCGCTGCTCGGCTGAAATCCTGAGCTGTGCGACGCCCCGTTTTTCTGAACGGCCTCCGGGCCGGTCCGAAGCCGGTGGTGTCCGGATAGCTGACGGCTTCTCGAACGCCTGCCGAACGGCGGCTTGACCGGGCACATGAACATTTTCCGATAATTTTTGACGTTTTGGAGCCAGTCAGGCCGTCCTGAACGCGTCAGACTTCAAGGCGATCTTGCGAGGGGAGAGAGACGTCGTTTCCTCCAAGCTGTCGGAACGGTTCCAATATGCCCGCCGAGATCGAAAATGTATTCATTAAATATTATCCAGAGTCGCGAATTATCGAAAAAGTGCCGAATTACCCTGTTGTGGCAAAATAGCTTTTTATCTGCGTTAGACTCGTGTATACATTTTGTCGGAGAGAGGTAGCATGGATGTCTGTCATGGATGGTCAAAACGTTATGGGTCGTAGCGCGTTTTTGAGAGCGAACGGAGCAACGGTTGGAGGGATGCTTCAGGGCTACTCCCTGGAGGTGCTTCCGCGCACGGCTGCGAAAATCGAAAGTTTCAAGGCGCTGCTGCCGGTTGGGACGCGCGTCTATATCGCGAACGTCGAAGGCACGGACTTTGAGGACATGATCCAGACGGCCCGCCGGATTCGCGGCGAGGGCTTCGACGTCATGCCGCATTTCCCGGCGCGCCTGATCAAGGATGCCGCCGAATTCGAGACCTCCCTGGCTCGTTATCGCGACGAGGCCGGTGTTGACCAGGCCCTTCTGATTGGCGGCGGCGTCACCCGTCCCGTGGGCGCTTACGACAACACCATGCAGATGCTCGAGACCGGCCTGTTCGACAAATACGGTTTCAAGCGGATCCACATCGCCGGTCACCCGGAGGGCAATCCGGATATCGACAAGGACGGCACAAGCCGGCGCGTGGACGAAGCGCTTTTGTGGAAGCAGTCGTTCTCCGATCGGACCGATGCCGAGATGGCGATCGCGACCCAGTTCTTCTTCGATGCGAAGCCGGTTTTCGAATGGTCTGAACGGCTGAAGAAGATGGGCGTTGATCTGCCCATTCACGTCGGAATTTCCGGGCCGGCCAAATTGCAAACGCTCATCAAATACGCGATTGCCTGTGGTGTCGGTCCGTCGATCAAGGTCCTCAAGAAGCGGGCCATGGACGTCACCAAGCTTTTGATGCCATATGAACCGACAGACGTCGTGTCCGCGATTGCGTCCCATGTGGCCGCGACGCCGGACACCACAATTCAACAGGTTCATCTCTTCCCGCTTGGCGGGATCAAGGCTTGTGTTGAATGGGCAGACAGGCAGAACGAAAGCATGCGCCAGGCCGGCGCCGCCTGAAGGTGGCGTTGAAGGAAGGCGCGGAGCGTCGCTGAGGTGAAGACCTATCCAAACCTCAGGCATGCGCGGCTCTTTTGCGCCTGTCTTTCACTCGGATCGGTAACGCGGGCCGCCGAAATGATCGGCGTTTCCCAGCCCGCTGCCTCCCAGGCGCTTGCGCGGCTGGAAGATATATTCGGCGCGGCACTGTTCGACATGACGGACGGCCGGCCGACCGCAACGGAAGCGGGGCGGATCGTGGCTGCACGGACCCAACGCGCCCTCGACCTGATCCGGGGCGGGTGCGCACGGCTTCGTCATCCGAGTGCCGGCAGTGCCGAAGCGGGCACAGAAAACCTGCTCAGCACTCCCCAGCTCAGGGCGATTTCGGCCTTCGCGGAAGGTGGCAGTTTCAGTTCCGCAGCCCGCGTGCTGCAACAGTCCCAACCCGCCGTGCACAAGATGGCGCGCAGCATCGAGGCGAGCTTGCAGCAGTCGCTGTTCGAAGGCGCCGGTCGCAGCATTCATCTGTCGAATACCGGCATGGCGGTGGCGCGATGGGCACGTCTTGCGCTGAACGAATTCGAAAGTGCCGCCGCCGACGTGCGCGAGCTGCGCGGCAGCTACGAGGGCGAGGTCCTGATCGGCGCGCTGCCGTTCTCCCGTACCAGCCTGGTTCCCGACGCGATTACCCAAATCGCCGCCCGTCATCCCAAGGCCCGGTTTTCCATCGCTGAGGGGCCCTATGACGACATGCTGCACGATCTGGAAATGGGCCGTCTCGACATCCTTGTCGGAGCCATGCGCAGGGATTTTACCTCCGCGAGCCTGGTCCAGAACGAACTCTTTACATACCGGTTGTCGGTCGTCGCCAGAGCGGGCCATCCGCTTGCCGGAAAGCGAAACCTCACCCTGAGCGATCTGGCGGATTACCCCTGGATCGCCGCCCGCCGGGAAACACCGTCGCGCGCCCTGTTTCAGAAGCTCGCGGCCCGGTTCCCCGAGGACAAGCCGGTTGTCTGCAGCGTCGAGACCGGTTCCCTGGTCGCGGCACGGGGTATTCTGATGAATACCGATCACCTTGCCCTGCTTTCGGATCATCAGGCGGCTTATGAAATCCGGGCTGGTATTCTGGGTATTCTGGATTTCGATACGGGCGATTCTGGCCACATGATCGGTATCACCACCCGGAAGCACTGGCTTCCGACCATGCTGCAGAGCGAGTTCATTCGCGAACTGCACCAGGCGGCCGCGACCGGCGACCCGGACCTGTCCCCGGATGCCTCCCGGAAGGTACTCTCCCTGAAGGCCGGCAAGGCCTGACAAGCCCTTTCGTCGTTTGGCGATATGCAGAATTCAGCCGGACAGGAACGGCCCGGCATCGGTGCTGTGCAACTCTCGCAATGGTGTTTGAATTTCCACTTGACGCAACGCCGGTCAATCTGTTCATTATAAAATAGTTCAAAAATAAACAGTATCATTTTGAATGAAAAATGAAGCCCCGGGATGGAGCGTTGGTGAGGCATGCGGGGGAGGACTGCGGATCGGGAGCCGCAATTCCACCTGCGACGGAGCGTTGGCATTTCCGGCCGTAGAGGTCCGGTTGCCGACCACGTGGAATAATTCAGCCAAAACCGGATAGCAGACGCTTGAGAAAGCGGGTTGATGACGGCGGTGACGCCGTTCGTCCGTACGAATGAGGATTGAAATGGGATTTTCTGAACAGGTCAACCTGAGCCTTCGCCTTCTGGATGCAAGTCCGACCTGGCATCGGGTCTGCGAACTGGCCGAGGGTCTGGACGAAGATCTGTCCCGTCAGGTGGTTCTGGCCGCTGCCGACATCTCGGAAAATCTCCTCCTGCCGCTGAATGGACCGGCCGATGCGGCCGGGTGTCGTATCGAAAACGGACGGGTCAAGGTCCCCGAAGCCTATCATGCGGCGTGGGCGGGCTTTACCGGCGACGGCTGGCTTGGCATCGACGCGCCGGAAGACCTCGGCGGCCAGGGCCTGCCGCTCGCCCTGCAGGCGGCCTGCCAGATGCTCTTCGACCGGGCTGCCATCGGGTTTGGCATGCTTGGCGGAGCGACCCGGTCGGCCGTCTTCGTTCTCGATGCGCATGCGGAAGAACCCCATCGCAGCCTGTGGTCGGAAAAGCTGCTCACGGGCGAATGGTCGGCGACCATCTGCATTTCCGAACCCGATGCCGGTTCGGATCTGGGCCGCGTCCGTACCAGGGCGGAGCAGGGTGCGGACGGGGCGTGGCGGGTCACGGGCAACAAGTGCTGGATCTCCTACGGCGATCACGACATGACCCCGCGCATCGGCCACATGCTCCTTGCGCGTACCGGCGATGCGGCGAGCGGCACGCGGGGCCTGAGCCTGTTCCTCGTCCCGAACACGACCGATGACGGCGCGCCCAACGGCGTCACCGCGGAACGGCTTGAGGAAAAGCTCGGCCTGCACGGCTCGCCGACCTGCGTCATGCGCTTCGAAGAGGCCGAAGCCATCCTGATCGGCAAGCCGAACAACGGCCTGCCGCAGCTCTTTGCCATGATCGAGCGTATGCGGATCCTGACCGGGTGCCAGGGGGCGGGGCTTGCGCTGGCCTCGCTCGATCTGGCTCTTGGCTATGCGGCCGAGCGCAAGCAGGGCGGGGCGCCTGCCGAGCCGCCGGTGCCGATCAACCGACATGCCGATGTCCAGCGCCAGCTCGCCGAAATGGCAAGCCGCAGCTATTGCCTGCAGGCCTTCCTCTTGGAACTGGGGGCCGTCCTCGATCTGTCGGCCAAGCATCCGGATGCCGCCGTGCGTGCCGAAAATGCCGATCTGGCGGCCTTCCTGCTGCCGATTGCCAAGAATTTCGGCGGTTTTACCGGCTTCGACGCCGCAAGCCGGGCGATCCAGATCTTCGGTGGCGCGGGCTATACCCGCGAATGGCCGGTCGAGCAGCATCTGCGCGATGCCCGCATCCTGACCATCTACGAAGGCACCACCGGCATGCAGGCGCTGGATCTGCTCTACAGGCGTCTGTGGAAAGACCAAGGCAAGGGCCTGCAGATCCTGGCCGGGCGCATGCGTGCCGATATCGCCGGTGCTGAAGCTGCCCATGGCGACTACGCCGCTCAGACGGAAGGTGTTCTGAAACGCTTCCTGGAGCTCGCGGAAGATCTCGCAAATCAGCAGGGGGAGCGGGTAAAGGCCGAATACGGCGCCGATGCCTTCCTGAATGCCGCGTGGTCGGTCATTTCGGCCTGGATGGGCCTGCGCCTGATCACCGTTGCCGATGACAATGCCCAACTGGCCGCGGCCGGCCGGCTGCGGATCCGCGAAGCCGATATCGCCATCAGCGAATCCATTGCCCGGACCCGGATCCCGGCCGATTGCTTCGAGGCGTTCCGCGAGGAAATCTGAGGTATCTGATCCCGTGCTTGCGTCGAAGGCGGTTACCATGGTGGATAGTCTTCCTTGGAACGGGCGGCGCTTGTATCCTCGCTTCCATGGAACAGATCAGCCGGCAGTTATTATTCCAACGCATTCGAAACCGTGTCATCGAGACATTGGAAATGGATTCCTGCCTCGAGGACGTGGCGAAACACGGTGCATTCTGGATCATTAATACGACCGACTTTTTAGTGCCGAGCAATTTCGACGATTGTCCGGATGTCTTTAGTGAAGCGGAGCGAGGTGCCGTTAGTCGGTTTAGGTGCCTGTTGGACCAGGTCAGCAAAGCAACGCCGGACGATTTCTTCGACGTTGACATTTTCAAGGCGTCTGCCGAATGGCAGGCACTGGAAAGATACGCCGGTGAGGCTTTGCAGGTCTTCCTGAGGCGCGGTCGCTTCTCTGAGGATGTCGAAGAGGCTTCGCTCACATAAAAACAACCGCCCGGAGCGGGCTCCGGGCGGTTGTCGTGCAGTCTTCCGGGAGGAAGAGTGAACCGTTTACCGCGGCGCCATGCGGATGGCGCCGTCGAGGCGGATGGTTTCGCCGTTGAGGAACTGGTTTTCCACGATGTGGCAGGCAAGCGAGGCGTATTCGGCGGGATCGCCAAGCCGTGACGGGAAGGGCACCTGCGCACCGAGCGAGGTGCGGGTTTCTTCCGGCAGCTCGCCCAGCATCGGCGTGTAGAAGATGCCCGGCGCGATGGTCATTACCCGGATACCGGCACGCGACAGGTCGCGGGCGATCGGCAGGGTCATGGCTGCGATGCCGCCCTTGGAGGCCGAATAGGCACACTGGCCGATCTGACCTTCGAAAGCGGCGCAGGACGCGGTGTTGATCACGATCCCGCGTTCGTCACCTTCCAGCGGTTCCAGCTTCTGGGTCCGGTCGGCGACCAACCGGGTGACGTTGAAGGTGCCGATCAGGTTGACCTCGATGATCTTCTTGAACATGTCCAGCGGATGGGGACCGTCCTTGGAGACCACCCGGCGGGCGCCGCCGATACCGGCGCAGTTGACCAGGATACGCGGCACGCCTAGGGCGTTCTCGACGGCATCGAGAGCGGCGGTAACATCCGCCTCGCTGGTAACGTCGCACTTCACGGCAATGCCGCCGATTTCGTCCGCGACCTGCCTGGCCTGGTCGATGCCGATGTCGAGCAGGGCAACACGGGCACCCTTTTTCGCAAGTTCACGGGCGGTTGCAGCACCGAGGCCGGACCCGCCGCCGGTGACGACGGCGACTGCGTTTTCGATTTTCATGATGACTGTCCTTTTGAGGGCGCTCGTTCAGATCGAGATCGTTTCGGCGGTGTCGTTATAGATGGCCTCGACGGTGTTCGCGCGCAGTTGCAGAACCTTGCGCTGGTTCACCGAGCCCTTGTCCGTAACTTCGCCTGCGTCGAGCGACAGCGGCGGATACATCAGCACGATTTTGCGGATCAGCGTCGACGAACCGGTGGCCGTCTTGGCCAGCGATCTCAGCTTCTCCTGGAATTCGGCGACCACCGCCGGATGGGTGAACAGGACATGGGGCAGGGCGTCCGATCCCAGACCGCTGATGCGATGCAGTTCCTCGAAATTCGGAAACACCAGCGCGGAGAGATAGGGCTGGTCCGCGCCGGCAATGGCAATGTCCTTGATGAGCGGGCCGAAGTGATTGATGAAGCCGGTGCGCAGCGCGCCGGTCGACACCCACGTGCCGGTGTCCAGCTTGAAATTCTCCGCGGTCCGGCCGTCGAAGAAGAAACCTGCGCTGACATCGTCCGGGTCGGCAAGGCGCAGGGCGTCTCCGAAGCAATAATAGCCTTCCTCGTCAAAGGCTTTCTCCGTCAGCTCCGGTGCATTCCAGTAGCCCGGCGTGATGTTCGGGCCCTTGACCCGCGCATCCAGCTTGCCGTCGAGCGGAACCAGCTTGAGCTGGACGCCGTAACAGGGCAGGCCGACGTTGCCGGCTGTCGTGACCGGCCAGGTACAAAACAGGCAGCCCGGTGCGGTCTCGGTGGCGCCGAGGCCGGTCGCGAGCAGGACCTTCTGACCGAGGGTCTGCGCGGAAAGCCGTTCCAGATCGTCCCAGGTATGCTGGGCCATGGCGGCGCCTGCGTACCACAGCATCTTCAGGTCCTTGAAGAAGGTGTTGCGAAGCTGCTCGTCCCTTTCCAGGTGAGGGATCAGCGCTTCGTAGCCCTTCGGCACGTTGAAGTACCAGGTCGTCGACACGTCCTTGAGGTTCCGGACGGTCTTTTCGATGCCCTTCGGGGTCGGATTGCCGTCGTCGATATAGAAGGTGCCGCCGTTGAAAATGGGAATGAAGAATTCCTTGTTGCCGGCGGCCGTGTGGTGCCAAGGCGCCCAGGACAGGAGAATCGGCGGTTCGTCCTTGAAATAGGCGAAAGCTTCCCGCGCCATGATCTGGTTGGAGCAGATCATGCGGTGCGTGTTGATCACGGCTTTCGGGCTGCCGGTGGATCCGGACGTGAACAGGAATTTCGCGACCGTCTCCGGCGTGACCTTTGCAAAGGCCGCATCGACGGCTGCCGTCGGTTCGGTTTCAAGAGCCGTCGCGAAATCCTGCGCTTCGGAGGGGGCGTTCTTGCCGAAGATCGTCCTTGTATCCGCCGTGACGACGGCCGCGATCGCCTTGGCGAACGGCTGTTCGTCCGCGGCATAGATCATGCCCGGATTGATGGTGGCGAAAACCTCCTTCAGCCGGGCAAAATCCTGGGAAACCAGCGAATAGGCGGGGGAAATGGCGGCAGACGGAATACCGACGTGAATGGCGGCGAGCGTCAGCAGGGCATGTTCGATATCGTTGCCCGACAGGATCGCAAGAGGCCGTTCCGCCGAAAGGCCGGCATCGAGGAGAAACTGGCCGAGCGCCCGGATCTTTGCAACCGCATCCGCGTAGGTCATGTGGCGCCAGTTATCGTCCTCGTCGCGCTGGGCGAAGAGCGTTTTTTCCGGATGACGTTCGGCATAGGCAAGCAGAGGCTCGGTAATCCTGTCCGGATAGGGGGGAAGCGGCTTCGTCTGCTCGATATACATCACCCCGTCATCGGTGACCCGGATGTCCAGCTCTGGGTTCCACACCTTGATCGGGCGCATGGGCGCGTTTGACGTTCGCTTGGCTTCGACGCCTGAATTCTGCATGGCTCTCCTCCCGGTTCCAGCCTGCCTTTTCGTTTGGATCTGTCCGTCATTTTTCACTTGACGGGCAGCGCTCCAATCTGTTCAGTATCTAATAGTTCAAAAATAAACAGTGTCAAACGAAACAAAATAAACATTTGCCGGGAGGAGCCAGACGAATGGCGTTTGTGGAATACGAGCTGCAAGGCGATGTCGCGATTCTGCGGCTCAACCGTCCGGACAAGCGCAACGCCATGAGCGATGCCATGGTGGCTGACCTTGCGGTGGCTGTGGACCGCGCCAACAGCGAAGCCAAGTCTGCGGTGATCTGTGGAAATGGCAAGCACTTTTGCGCCGGCCTCGATCTGGCGGAGCACTCCGAAAAAACCGTCATGGAAGGCGTTGCGGGATCTCGGGCCTGGCATGCGGTGTTTTCCCGCATTCAGCACGGCCAGATCCCGTTCGTATCGGCTCTGCACGGCGCCGTGGTCGGTGGCGGCCTCGAGCTTGCCTCCAATACCCACATCCGCGTAGCCGATCCGGAAACCTATTTCGCCCTGCCCGAAGGCCAGCGCGGCATATTCGTCGGCGGCAGCGGATCGGTGAATATCACCCGTCTGATGGGCGTGTCCCGCATGATGGACCTGATGCTGACCGGGCGGGTTCTGTCCGTGGAGGAAGCCGAGCGCTGTTCGGTTGTCAACTATATCGCCGAGCCCGGCAAGGCCTTCGACAAGGCGCTGGAACTGGCCCAAAGAATCGCCACCAACGCGCCGTTGACCAATTATCTGGTGGTCAACGCCCTTCAGCGCATTCATGACAGCGGTTACGATGAAGGCCTGTTCTTTGAATCCATGGTCGCATCGATGACGCAAACGACTCCGGAAGCGCAGGAGCGCTTGAGGGCTTTCCTCGAGAAGCGGGCCAAGCGTCTGGATATTCCGGCGGCCGAGTAAGAGAGGCAAGTGCCGTGAGCATGCTTGAGACAACCGACCAGGACGATCTTGCCGCCGAAGCGGGGCCTGATACGTTGCGCTTTGGTGAACAGGAGCAGGCGGCCGGTTTCGTGTTGCGCATTGCTCAGTTGACCGCTTTCGAACGTTTCTTCGCACTGTTTCCGGTCGAGGGCATCAAGATTTCCGAATACTGCGCTCTCGTCGGCATCGCGGAAAACCCGGGGGTGCGCCAGGGCGTGCTTGCCGACTTCCTGAAAATCAAGTGGTCGAACATGACAAAGCTCGTGCGTTCCCTTGAGGACATGGAGCTGATCGGGCGGAGAATTCCGCCGAACGACCGTCGCTCGGTGGAACTCTACGTCACCGAAAAAGGGCACAGGTTGATCGAGGAGGTTGGGCCGCTGATGCGCGAAACCGACCGGAAGGCTGTTTCGATGCTTTCGGACGAAGAACATGCGCAGCTTCTGGGGCTGCTTAGAAAAGTGGCCGGCTGGCCGCAGGCCGACGCGGCAGGGGAGGCCGCAGAAAAATGAACTTGGACGAACTGGTAGCCATCGATATTCACACCCACGCCGAGGAGCCCTGCTGCGGCCCGCGCGACGACGGGTATGACGAATTCCAGGCCGGCATGGCGAAGTATTTCAAGAACCCGGCCGGCGCACAGGGCATGCTGCCGACGGTTCCCGAAACCGCCGCCTATTACCGCGAGCGCAAGATCGGCTGTGTGATCTTTCCCGTGGATGCGGAGCGTGAAACCGGCTTCCGCCGCTACAAGAACGAGGAAGTGGCCGAGATCGCCGCTGAAAACAGCGACATCATGATCCCGTTCGCCTCGATCGATCCGGCAAAAGGCAAGGCTGGCGCGCGTGAAGCCCGGCGCCTCGTGCGTGAATTCGGCGTGCGCGGCTTCAAGTTCCATCCGACGATGCAGGGGTTCTATCCCAACGACCGCAGCGCCTATGTGCTCTACGAGGCGATTGCCGAGGAAGGTGCGATCACGTTGTTTCATACCGGCCAGACCGGTGTGGGGGCAGGCATGCCCGGCGGGATGGGCATGCGCCTGAAATATTCCAACCCGATGTATCTGGATGACGTCGCCGCGGATTTCCCGGACATGCCGATCATCCTGGCTCATCCGTCCTTCCCCTGGCAGGAGGAGGCACTGTCGGTCGCGACCCACAAGCCGAACGTCTATATCGACTTGTCCGGCTGGTCGCCGAAATATTTCCCGAAGATTCTGGTTCAATACGCCAACTCGATTCTGAAGAAGAAGATGCTTTTCGGATCGGACTGGCCGGCGATCACGCCGGACCGTTGGCTGTCGGACTTCGAACAACTGGAAATCAAGCCTGAGGTTCGTCCTCTCATTCTGAAGGAGAATGCCCGCAGGCTGTTGAATATGTAGGAAGAAGACCGTGTGAAGCGGCTGTGATCTTTAACTGGTGCAGCTCGAGGAGAGCTGCTGGGAGGAATGCCATGAAATCGACTTTGAAAGCCCTCGCGCTTGTATCGGCACTGGCGATGACCGCCGGTATCGCCGATGCCCGCGAATTGCGCGTCGCACCCGCCGCGCCGCCGGCCCACCCGGCCAATGGCGTGATGTACGAAAACTTTATCAAATACCTGCCCGAGGAATCCGGCGGCGGCCTGACCGGCACGATGATCGGTCCGGAAGTGGTGAACCTTCTCCAGATGAAGGACGCCATCCAGAGCCAGGTCGTCGAGGTCGGCAACCTGTTGCCGCTCTATTTCCCGGCGGATCTGCCGATGATGTCGGTGACCGGGCAGCTGTCCCTGATCGGTACCAATTCGCAGGCCATGGGTGCCGCGATGACCGAATTCATCGTCAACTGCGCGCCGTGCCAGGACGAGATGAAAAAGCTGGGCATGGTCTATCTCGGCTCCGGCGCATCGGACGGCTATGAATTCCTGACCACCAAGCCGATCCACAATGCCGAAGACCTCAAGGGTCTGCGTCTGCGCTCCGGCGGGGCACCCTGGGCCCGTCTTGCCGAACATTTCGGTGCGACCCCGGTTCAGATGTCCGTGTTCGACCAGTTCGAGGCCATCAGCGCCGGTGCGATCGATGGCACCATGGCGTCCATCGGCGACATGCTGGCCTTCCGTCTGGTCGAAGTGGTCAAGGACGTGACTTTCGCGCCGATCGGCATGTATATGTCGACCTCCAACTTCACCGTTTCCAAGGCAACCTGGGACAGCCTGTCGGCCGATGAGCGGGCAGCCATGACCCGTGCGGCCAACCGGGCGAACGCCGACTTCACCAATCGTTGGGGTTCCGAACTGCCCAAGATCGCCGAAGAGGCCGCCAAGAAGAAGGGCATCAACCTGATCGAAGCGGATCCGGAGTTCGTTCAGCAGATCAAGGACTTCATCCAGGCAGACATCAAGACAGCCGGCGAATACTCCCAGAAGGAGTTCGGTATTCAGGATGCTCCGGAACAGATCCAGGTCTTCCTGAAGCTGGTCGACAAGTGGACGGCCATCGCCGAAGAGGAAAACAGCGATCCGCAGGCCATGGCCAAGCGCGTCTATGACGAGGTCTGGTCCAAGATCGATTACAGCACCTACGGTGGCTGATCGTTAGACTTGTCGGATACCGGGGACCATGCGTCCCCGGTATTCTGTGTCTGGATGACAAATTTACCGGTAACTGAGGATCACTCGATGCGCCTGCTTTTACGCGTGCAGGACGGCCTTCTGACGGTGCTTGCACTGATCGGTGCACTCGCCATCATCACGCTGATGCTGCATGTCGTGGCTGACGTCGTGTTGCGCAACACCGTCAACGCGCCAATCCCGGCAACCTATGAGATCGTGACCCACTACTACATGATTGCGGCTGCTTTCATTCCGCTTGCCTGGGTCGAACGGGGTGGCGGCATGGTGCAGGTCGAGGTCATCGAGTCCTTCCTGGGTCCGCGCGGGCTCTACTGGTCCGACCGGGCAGTCGACGTGATCTCGACCGTCATCTATGGGGCGCTCGCCTGGGTGACCTGGCTGGTCGCGCTCAGAAATTTCGACACGGGCACGTTCGTCCTGGCGCAGAGCGTACGCGTTCCCACGTGGCCGGCCTATTTCCTCGTGCCGCTCGGTTTCGGTCTTGCAACCCTGGCCACGGCCATCCGAACATTCGTACCCAAGCAGGAGCGCCGGTCATGAGCGTCGCAACCGGTTTTGCAGGCGTCCTGGTCCTGTTCGTATTGCTCGCGCTCCGGGTTCCCGTCGCGCTTGCCCTGATCGCCGTTCCAGTGGGCGGCATTGCCTGGCTGCTGGGCATCACGCCGGCAATCGGCATCCTGTCCTCGACCCCGTTTTCCTTCGTGTCCAACTGGACGCTGTCGGCGGTGCCGATGTTCCTGCTGATGGGTTTCATCGCTTTCCACACGGGCCTGACCGGCGGCCTGTTCGATGCCGCGAAGGCAGTGTTGCGCCGGATCCCGGGCGCTCTGGCGATCTCGTCGATCTTTGCCTGTTCCGGCTTTGCCGCCGTCTGCGGCTCGTCGCTTGCCACGGCCGCCGCCATGGGGCGGATCGCGATCCCCGAAATGATCAAGTCGGGCTATTCGGCCAGTTTCGCCAGCGGCTCCATTGCCGCCGGCGGCACCATCGGCGCCCTGATCCCGCCGTCGATCCTGATGATCGTCTATGGCGTTTTTGCCGAAACGTCAGTGACCCAGGTCTTCGTCGGCGGCATCACCATCGGCATCCTGACCGCGATCGCCTATTCCGCCGTCGTGCTGCTGACCTGCTGGCTGAGGCCGGATATCGCGCCACCCCGGCCGCTCGATGCCCACGACATCGACACGCGCAAGGCGGTTCTCGAGATCTGGCCCGTGCTGGTGCTGATGCTGGTCGTATTCGGCGGCCTGTTTTCCGGCACGTTTACGGCGACGGAAGCCGGGGCGGTCGGCGCGCTTGGATCGATCCTGATCTCGATCCTGACCAAACGCCTGACGTTCGCTCTCTTCAAGACCTCGATGATCGAAACCCTGATGACCTCATCATCACTGTTCATCATCGGTGTCGGCGCGGCCATGTTCACCCGCTTTCTCGGGCTGACCGGACTGACAGGCTTTCTGGCCGCCGCCGTGAACGGAGCGGATCTCAGCTATGTGGAGCTGATGCTTCTCATTGTTGTGCTCTACTTCATCCTGGGCATGTTCATGGAGCCCTTCGGTGCCATGCTGGTGACCCTGCCGGTGCTTCTGCCGATCCTGAAGGCGGAATCGATCAGCCTTGTCTGGTTCGGCGTCCTGGTGGTCAAGCTGCTCGAGGTCGGAATGATCACCCCGCCGGTCGGGATGAACGTGTTCGTCATCAAGAACGTTGCGGCCCGGTATGTCACGGTGATGCAGATCTTCAAGGGCGTGATTCCGTTCCTGATCATGGATCTGGTGGTCGTGGCCATCGTGATCGCGTTCCCCGGTCTCGTCCTCTACCTGCCGTCGCTGATGAACTGAGGCAGAGTTAGAGGAGAATGCATACACGGCAGCAGCGTGTCTTGCCTTGTCTCTTGGAGTGGGCTTGAAACGGAAAGTCCAGAAATAACAATAATATAAGTGGAAATTTTTAGGGCGCGGATCGGTTCGATCCGCGCCTTCGCTTGTTTTATGTTCGAATGTCCAACCGAGACCTCGAGATTTGTATTCATAATGAGACGAAAAACTCACAAAAAACAGCGGAAACCTCTGGATTTCATTTAAGTGAAAATGTATACACGATGCCAAATGTATACATGAAGGCGTAGCTGAGGAGTTGCGCAAGGAGGGTGAGACATGACCGGACAAACTTTTCCTCTGAATGCCTGGTACGCGGCCGCTTATGACGTCGAAGTCGGGCGCTCGCTTCTTTCACGCAAAATCTGCAACAAGCCTCTGGTTTTATACAGAAAAGAAAACGGTGAAGCCGTTGCTCTTGCCGATGCTTGCTGGCACAGGCTTGTCCCGTTGTCTGGTGGCGAGCTGAACGGCGACAATGTCATCTGCCCCTATCATGGGCTTGAATATGACGACAGTGGCCGCTGTGTATACATGCCGTCCCAGGAAACCATCAATCCGTCGGCCTGCGTGAAAAGCTATCCGATCGTCGAAAAGCATCGCTTCATCTGGATCTGGCCGGGCAATCCGGCGCTGGCAGATCCGGCCAAGGTTCCGGACCTGCACTGGAACGACGATCCGGAGTGGGCGGCCGACGGCAAGCACATTCATGCCAAGTGCGACTACCGCCTCGTCGTCGACAACCTGATGGACCTGACCCACGAAACCTTCGTCCACGGATCGTCCATCGGCAACCGGGCCGTCGCCGAAGCGCCGTTCGAGACCACCCATACCGATCGCACGGCCAAGGTGACCCGCTGGATGGTCGACATCGAGGCGCCCCCGTTCTGGGCCTCCCAGCTGGGGCAGAAGGATCATGTCGACCGCTGGCAGATCATCAATTTCGAAGCGCCGAGCACGATCGTCATCGAGGTCGGCATCGCGCCGACCGGCACCGGAGCGCCGGAAGGCGACCGGTCCAAGGGCGTGGAGGGCAGGGTGCTCAACACCATGACGCCGGAAACCGACACCACCTGCCACTACTTCTGGGCATTTGCGCGCAACTACGACCTGAAGAACCAGGCCCGCACCCATCAGCTTCGCGAAGGCGTATCGGGCGTGTTCCGCGAGGATGAGGCGGTGCTGGAAGCCCAGCAGAAGGCGATCGAGGAGAACCCCGATCACATCTTCTACAATCTCAACATCGACTCCGGCTCCATGTGGGCCCGCAGGCTGATCGACCGGATGATCGACGAAGAGCAGGCGGTCCGGATCGCAGCCGAGTAAGGCGCGGGATACGAGGGATTAGCAATGAAGAATCTCGTTGAATGGCGCAAGGCCAGGGTCGCATCGGTCACGAAAGTGGCGAGCGACGTGCGCCGGCTGGTTTTCGACATTGAGGGCGGTCTGCCTGCCTTCGACGCGGGCTCGCACACCAACATCAAGGTCACGATCGGCGGCAAGCCGGCGATCAGAACCTACACCTGTCTTCCGGCCGGTCCGGGCCAGCTTTCGATTGCCGTCAAGCTGCACGAACAAAGCCGGGGCGGGTCGAAGTACATCTTCACCCTCGAACCCGGTATGGGCGTCGAAATCACGGTTCCTGAAAACCGGTTCGAACTGTCCTGGCGGGCAAGCGAATATCTGCTTCTTGCCGGCGGAATCGGCGTGACGCCGATCTACGGCATGGCGAAGGCGCTGGCGAAGCAGGGTGCGAAGGTGGCGATGCATTACGCAGCCAAAAATCGTGCGGCGATGCCTTTCGTTGACGAGTTGTCCGATGTCCTGGGAGACAACCTGTCCCTTTATTGGTCCGATGACGGCCAGCACGTCGACCTGGAACGGGAAATCGCCACACTTCCTGCAGACGGCGAGCTTTATGTCTGCGGACCTCTGGGCATGCTCGAAGCCGTCAAGGCGGCCTGGGCTGCTTCAGGCCGGCCGGTCAGCCGTCTGCGCTACGAGGTCTTCGGCGACAACGGCAAGTTTGCGGAAAACACCTTCCAGGTCGACGTCCTCAACAAGAACATCACGGTGACCGTGCCGCCGGACAAGACCCTGCTGGCCGCCCTGACGGATGCCGGGGTCGAGATGATCTACGACTGCCAGCGCGGCGAGTGCGGCCTCTGCGCCGTCGATATTGTCGAAGCCGATGCCGATGTGGATCATCGCGACGTCTTCTTTTCCGAAGAGGAAAAGCGCGAGAGCCGCAAGATGTGCAGCTGTGTCTCGCGCCTTACCGAAGGCCGCGCGGTTATCGATATCGGCTACCGCGCCTGATCGGTCACGATGATCGGGCGCTCGCCAGGAGATAATTCAGGATCAGACGATCTCGCCGGGCCGCGAGATCCTGAAGAGACGTGCCTTGCATCATGTCATCGACACCCTTTTCCAGGGCGTCGATGACGTCCGGTGTGAGTTGCGGTTTGCCGAGATCCTCCCACCAGCCTTGAATTGGCCCGCCGAGGTGGTCGCAGAAGGCCCGGATGCCGCCGGGGCCGCCCCCCAGATGGAACAGGCTGTTCGGTCCCATGGCGGACCAGCGAAGGCCAGGTCCGGAGGCGACGGCCTTGTCGATGTCTTCGACACTGGCCACTCCCTCGACGGCCAGATGGATCGCCTCGCGCCAGATTGCCGCCTGCAGCCGGTTGGCGATATGTCCGGGAACCTCCTTGCGGAGGCGGACGCAGACCTTTCCCATGCTTTCATAAAAGTCCTGGGCCAAGTCCAGAACACCGGGCGCTGTCCGCTCGTTCCCCATCAGTTCCACCAGGGGGATGAGGTGAGGCGGGTTGAACGGGTGGGCGAGAATGAAGCGGCCGGGATCGGCAAACCCGTCCTGCATTTCGGATAGCCTGAGCCCGGAAGTCGAACTGCCGATGATGGCTTTTTCGTCCAGTGCAGGTTCGATCTGGCGAAAGAGCCGGTGTTTGATCTCCAGCCGTTCGGGAACGTTCTCCTGGATAAAGTCCGCGCCCTTGACGGCATCGGCCGCGTCGACGGTGAAGCGGACCTTGCCGGTCTCTCCCGGATGATCGAAGCCCAGGGCGTCGAGCGTTTCCGCAACAGTCTCGATCAGCGACCGGACGCGGGCTTCGGTGTCCGGAGACGGATCGAAAACGGCAACCTCTCGGCCGGTCGCCGCGAAGAGCGCGGCCCAGCTCATTCCGATCGTGCCGGCTCCCAGAACGGCGGTGTTTTTAAAGAGCATCATGTCAGTCCTGTTTCAGTCCGGCATAAACGGCGTTTCTGAAGCCGATCCGGTGTTGTCCCCGGTGTTCCGGGGCATGGGTCAGAAACACTGCGATCAGATCGTTTTCCGGGTCCACCCAGAAATTGGCGCCGGATACCCCCGGCCACAGGAATTCTCCCAGACCGCCGGCCAGACCGCCGGGGAGATAATTGCGTCGCTCGGTTCTGACGGCAAACCCAAGCCCGAACCCGAGGCCGTTTTCAGGCGTGGGCGCGGTGATGCCGAGGCCTCCGGTATAAGAGCCGTAGCCGACATCCGCTGGAAGGTAGTCCCGCAGCATGGAGGTCAACGTTTCGGAGCGCAGGAGGCGCACACCCTCCAGGGCGCCGCCTTGCCGGAGCATCTCGGCAAAACGCATGTAATCGGGCACCGTGGAACACAGGCCGCCGCCGCCCGAAAACCATGTCTGCTCGGGCGTGAGAGGCGGGGCAAGGGCGCGTTGCGTCGGGGAGGGAGGAATGGCCGCGATCCTGTCCGGGTCGGGAAGGAACCTCGTATCGTTCATGCCGAGCGGGTCGAGCACGAGATCCCGCAGGGCGCTGTCGAGCGCCGTACCGGTCACAACTTCGATCACACGCCCGAGAAGGTCCGTCGACATGCCGTATTCGAACACCGTGCCCGGTTGATGGAGCAGGGGCAACTCGGACAAACGCGCCGCCATTCGAGCATTGTCCGAAAAGAAGTCGTAGACCCGTGCCTCCATGTAGCGGGCATGAATGTCTTCATTGCCGAACTGGCCGTAGGTGACGCCGGAAAGGTGGGTCATGAGATCCTGGATCAGCGGCGGCCTGACCGCATCGACAAGCGCGCCGTCGTCACTCAGGACGCCGTTTTCGCCGAAGCCCGGAATGAAACTCCGCACCGGATCGCTTAAGCGAAGGCGGCCCTGCTCGACGAGCCTCATCGCCGCCACCGAAACGATCGGCTTGGTCATGGAGGCGATCCAGTAGGCGGTGTCGGCGGCGACCGGTGTTCCTTCGGGGTCCTTTGTGCCGAAGGTTTGGAAGAAAACGGTCGAGCCGGCCTGACGGATTTCCATGACACCGCCGCTCAACCGGCCGGCCGCCTGCTCGCTCTCCAGCCAGTCTTCGACCGGCCGGCGGTCGAAGAGCGTCTTTGTCCGATCGGTCATTTAAGCATCTCCGGCAGGAAGGTGATTAACTCCGGCACGGCAAAGAACAGGAAGACCATGGCCAGAAACGCTCCGACAAACGGCAGGGTTCCAATCGAAATCCTGCCCAGAGAGACCTTCTGCTCCGACACGCCGGCCAGGACATAGAGGATCATGCCGACGGGAGGCGTGATCAGGCCGATCTCGACAAGCATGACCAGAACGATCCCGAACCAAAGAGGATCCCATCCCGCCGCCGTGATCACCGGCAGGAGGATCGGCAGGGTCATCAGCACCATGCTGATCGGCTCGACGAACATGCCGAGCACCAGGAACAGAATGACGATTGCCGCAAAGAGACCGATATCCGACAGGTTCATCTGCTTGACGACGGTCACCAGTTCCTGAGGCATGGACAGAAAGTCGACGGCGAACCCCATCACCGACGATCCGACAGCAATCATCAGCAGGAAGGATGTGGCCAGGGCCGCTTCCTCCAGAGAGCCGATGAACGCGCGCAAGGTCAGGGTGCCGCGCACGAAGCTGATGCCCAAAGCACCCAGGACGCCGACCGCTCCGGCTTCCGTCGGGGTCGCGACCCCGGCGTAGAGGGAGCCGAGCACCAGGATCATCAGGACGAGAAAGGGCATGACCCCTTTGAAGGCGGCAAGCTTCTGGCGGACCGTATAGCCTTGCCCCGCAGGTGCGGCCGTGCCGTCGACCATGGTCCAGACCAGCACAACCAGGGCGAAGGCTGCGATCATCAAAAGGCCCGGGACGATGCCTGCCATGAACAGTTCGGTCACCGGCACGCCGGCCAGCGGACCATAGACGATCATGGCAATGCTCGGCGGGATCAGGATGCCCAGCGTGCCCCCCGCGGCGAGAACGCCATAGGCCAGTTCCGCGCGGTATCCTTCCGACATCATCTCCGGTCCGGCGACCCGCCCCATCGTGGCGGCCGTGGCAAGGCTCGACCCCGAAACCGCCGCGAATATCCCGGAGGCCAGAATGGAGGCGTAGGCGAGCCCGCCCCGGACGCGGCCCATGCCCAGGCGGGTTGCCGCGAACATTTCGCCGGAGGCGTTGCTGCGCACCAGCACGCTTCCCATCATGACGAACATGGGAATGGCCGCCAGTTCAAAGGTGTTCACGGCCTCCCATGCCCGCTCGCCGATGTAATTGAGGCTGACCGGCGGAAGCCAGAACAGCATGGCGAAAATTCCGATTGCAAACAGGCTGAAGACCACCGGCAGACCGGCAAACAGAAGGAAGAACAGGACAAGGACCATGCCGGCTGATTTCGAAGCGAGCGTCATGTCCTTCGTCGCCAGGAACACGATCACCGCCGGGGCGGCCAGCAAGGCGGCGGCTGCGGCCGCGCGAACGCCGGAACTGAGAGCGGCGGCAAAAACCGTCAGGCCGCCAAGCAGCAGAACGGATCGGTGCGGGGACAGACCGCCGGAAATGATGCCGGCCCCGTCGAGAAGAACGTACAGCAAGGCGCCGGCGACCGGAACATAGCCCCAGGCACCGGAACGGGAAGCCGAAGACAGGGCGAGGGTCACAACCAGCCCGGTCAGACCGACGACCGCCGAAAGCTGAGGAATCCAGAGAGGTGTGTTGAGAAGGCTCCAGCTTCGGGTGCCGCTTTCGTAGTTTTCGGCCCAGAATCCGGTGACTTTCCAGAGAACCACGAGTGCGATGAAAACCGAGATCCAGGCAAGCGCTTTCGAGACGGTTTCCTGAAGGGTGGGCGACAGACGGTTGAGCAGCAGGTCAACCCGCACATTGGCGTCCCGGCCCGCGACGAATGCTGCGCCGGCGAAGGTGATGACGACGACCAGATAGGTGGAGACTTCCGTCACCCAGATCGTTGCATGGCCGAAGAAACTCCGGCCGATCACCTCGAAGTTCACGCTCGCCAGCATCGCGAAGACCGCCAAGAGCGCCAGGACGCGGGAGGTGGCGGTCACGAGGCCGGAGACCGTCGGGGGCGTATGCGCCCCCGACACTTTGCCTTCAGCAAGTGCCATCACCGGCTCCCGACAGCGGCTTTCGCGCTCGACAGCACCGCGTCGGCGTCAAGGTCCGCGCGCGCCATGTCCTCGCGCCACGCGGCCAGCACCGGCGCCTGAACCTCTTCGGAATAGACCTTGGCCATCTCCGCGTCGGGGACATTGATGTAGTCGACACCGGCCTCGCGCCACAGGGCGGGCATCTCGGCCACGCGCTCGCGCCACCGGGTTTCGAATTCCGCTTCGATCTTCCGGAACTCGGCGGCCACGGTTTCCCGGAGGTCTTCCGGAAGGGCGGCCCAGGCATCGTTGTTCACCAGCACCGGCGTCGGCACCACGCTGCCCATCGGCCAGTCGGCCGCGTTGGAGATCACCGTGCTGAAGCCGGCGCCATAAGCCCAGCAACTGTCGGTGATGACGCCGTCAATGACGCCGCGCTCCAGGGCGGGCAGAACTTCGCCGGCGGACAGCGAAACACTGATCGCGCCGAGTTCGGCCGCAACCAGACCGGTTCCCCTGTTGTTCACGCGCAGCTTCTTGCCGGACCAGTCTTTGACCGTCGTGATCGGCTTTGTGGAGAACAGCGTCTGCGGACAGAAGGCGGTGCCCATGAGTTGGGTGGCATTGTAGGTGTCGTGATAGATGGCGCGCACCTTGTCGCCGTAGTCGGACGCCAT
Organism: Roseibium sp.; assembly: GCF_048260565.1. Lineage (GTDB taxonomy): Bacteria > Pseudomonadota > Alphaproteobacteria > Rhizobiales > Stappiaceae > Roseibium. Next base: position 23,578 of record NZ_JBLXGP010000001.1, read on the forward strand.
GAGCGCTTTCAGATCGTCGTAGCTTTCCGAGATCCCCGGCAGGCTCGGGACGGTGAACAGGGGTTGCGTGCCACTGTAGTAGCCCGGCAGCGGCAGGGTCATGGCCACCAGGCCCTCACGGACGCCTTCCAAAAAGCGGTTGCCCTTCATCAGGGACGAGTTCGCGGTGATTTTCAAACGGCCGTCTGTGACCTTCTCGATCCGCTCGGGGATGGCGAGGGCGACTTCCTCGTAGATCGTCCCCTTGACCGGAAGATAGGCCAGCGTCCACTCGGTCGTCTGCGCGTGTGTCGGGCTCGACAGGGCGATGACGCCGGCGGCGAATGCGAAGGTAATGGAATGTTTCATGCAATCCTCCCGAATTTTCTCATCGTCGACTTTAGGACCCGCATCTCCGCCGGGCTTGCGTTGGAGCACACTGTCTTTTGTGCTAGCGTCCACTCGAAGGTCTGTGGGAGGACACATGACGGAATTGGCGGAGTTGGATCCGGATCCCCGGACAAGGCTGCTGCCGCTTGTCGGGCGCACGGACGCCGTCAGCGACAGACACAGGGCCGATCACTGGCGGACCGTATTCGGACAGCTTTGGGGAGCGGTGAACCTGCGCGCCATAAGGGAAGGGGAGGTGACCGGCAGTCTCTACAGCCGCAAGGTCGGCGCGCTCACCTTCAGCCGGATCGCCTTCGGCAATCAGCAATTCGAGCGGGCGCGTCCCTCTCGGGGCAATGACGTGGAGCCGTTTTACTCCCTGTCTTTTCCCGAAACCGGGTCCGCCGACATCCAGATCGCGGATGCTTCCGCGCATCTCGTGCCCCAGAACGCCTATCTGCTGAACAACGGCCTGGCCGCGAAGCTCAAGGTCGCCGAGGAATATTCGACCTTCAACATCAAGATCCCCCTGTCCGCACTCGAGCATCGCGTGGGCCGGAAAACGGACATCCTGTCACGGGAAATCGTCCAGCCGGACGCGATTTTCCATATGATGCAAAGGCTGATCGTAGAACTTCTGAAAAACGCGGACAGTCTCGACGAGCGCTCCGTCGAGTTCATGACCAACCAGATGCTCGATACCGTTGCCTTCTTTTTGGTATCCGGCGGCGCCTCGTCGGAGGACAGCCTGGCAATCCAGTCCATCCGCGCCCGCGTGGTCGCCTTTCTGGACGCGCATTACCGGGACATGTCCCTGACCCCGGAGAAAATCGCCGCCGGCTGCGGAATTTCGCGCAGCTACCTCTACAAGGCATTCTCGGACGGCGAGACCGTCATGGAGCGCCTGAAGCGCCGCCGCCTGAGTGCAGCGCGCGGGATGATCGAGAACAACGCGGCGAACCGGTCCCTGACGCAAATCGCCTATGCTTGCGGTTTCAGCAGTTCCAGCGAGTTTTCCAAACAGTTCAAAAGCACTTTCGGCGTCCCGCCCAGCAAACTCTGACGCGCCATTTGCCGAAAGGATCTGGCCCTAAGCCACCAGGGCCGCGTCCACCGCATCGCCCAGCCGTTCGACAATGGCGTCGATGTGGCCTGGCTCGGAAATGAACGGCGGGGCGATCAGCACGTGGTCGCCGGTCAGCCCGTCGATGGTCCCGCCCATCGGATAGACCATCAGCCCCCGGGCCATCGCTTCACGCTTGATCCTGGCGTTCAATTTGAGCGCAGGATCGAACGGGTTTTTCTTCGACCGATCCTCGACGAGCTCGATCGCCTGAAACAGGCCCCGGCCTCGAATATCGCCGACATGATGGTGATTGCCGAAGCGCTCGGTGAGCCGGCTTTCCAGCAGACCGCCCATGGCCTTCACATTGGCGAGCAGGTTGTCGCGCTGGATGACCTCCTGCACGGCAAGACCCGCCGCTGCCGCCATCGGGTGGCCCATGTAGGTATGTCCGTGCTGGAAGAAGCCGGAGCCCTTGGAAAAGGCCTCGAAGATCTTGGCCTGCAGCAGGACCGCGCCGACCGGCTGGTAGCCGCCGCCAAGCCCCTTGGCGATGGTCATCAGGTCCGGTGAGACGCCATCCTGTTCGCAGGCATGCAGCGTCCCGGTCCGGCCCATGCCGCACATCACCTCGTCGAGGATCAGCAGGACGCCGTAGCGGTCGCAGATTTCGCGGATTCGCTTGAAATAGTCCCCGACCGGCGGCACGGCGCCGGCTGTCGCCCCGACCACGGTTTCGGCGACAAAGGCAATCACCTCATTAGCGCCGAGTTCCAGGATCTTGTCCTCCAGCGCCTGCGCTGCGCGTGCCGCGTACTCCGCATCGCTTTCGCCTTCCTGCTGGAACCGGTAGGCGAAGCATGGATCGATGTGGTGCGTCTCGACGAGAAGCGGCTTGAACTGGCTCCGCCGCCATTCGTTGCCGCCCGTGGCGAGCGCGCCGAGCGTGTTGCCGTGATAGCTCTGCCGGCGCGCAATGATGTGCCGGCGCTGCGGCTCGCCCTTTTCGACGAAATACTGCCGGGCCATCTTCAGGGCTGCCTCGACCGCTTCCGAGCCGCCACTCACCAGATAGACGTGGTCCAGGCCGTCGGGCGCATGCGCGACAAGATTGTCGGCGAGCTTTTCGGCGACCTCCGTCGTGAAGAAGCCGGTATGCGCATAGGCGAGCTGGTCCAGCTGCTTGTGAAGGGCCGCCAGAACGTCCGGATGGCTGTGGCCGAGGCAGGACACGGCGGCCCCGCCCGAGGCGTCGATATAGGCCTTGCCGGTATTGTCGTAGAGCTCGACGCCCTTGCCGCTGACGGCAACCGGCATGGTGGCGTTGGCATTGCGATGCAGAAGATGGGTCATGATGACCTCTTGGCTGAGAGAGACTGGACGTGGCTGCCGAGTGTGGCATGCAGCGCATCGACGTGGGTGAGGGCGGCAAGGGCGTCCTCGCCGCTGCGCCCGGCGACGATCGCGCCGAGAATTTCAGCGACGATGAAGCCGGGGGACATGGTGTGAAAGAACGACGGGCTGCCGGTCGGCACCAGAACCGTGTGCTTTGCGATCTGGGCGAGCGGCGCGACCGCGCTGTCGGTCAGGGCGACGACGGGAATGCCGTTTTGAACCGCATAGTCGGCAAGCTCGAGGGTCAGCTTCGTATAGGGGGCGATGCTGACCGCGAACAGCACGTCGTCCGGCCCCGCATGAGCGAGGCAGTCGGGGCCGGTCGCGGCAATGCCGTCGACCTGAACGGACTGCCGCCCGGTCAGGGTCAGGACGTAATGAAGATGCCAGGCAATGGCATGGCTTGCCCTGAGACCGAGGCAGTAAATGCGCCGGGCGCGGGAGAGGGAGTCGGCCGCAGCCACGACATGGCTGAGAAACTCCGGATTAGTCAGGCTCTGGATCTGTCCGCCGATCGCGCCAAGCATATCGGCGGCAAGAGCCTCGTCGCCTTTCAGTTTCTGGCTGGCCTGCTGGGCGGTTACCTTGCCGGAGAAGCCGAGCCCGCCGCCGCGCACTGCCTCCGCGTAACGCTCGCGGATATCCTCGTAGCCGTTCAGGCCCAGATGTTTGGCAAGTCGCGTCATCGTCGCCGGCTGGACGCCGGCCTGCCGGGCCTGCTCGCGCATGGACAGGAGCGCCACGTCGCGCGGCCGGTCAAGCACGAACCGCGCCGCAGTCTGAAGCTGCGCCGACATGGTGTCGAACCTGGCAAGAATTTCGGTGTTCAGGGGAGCGTGGTCCATGGAGCGGATATTATCCTGCTTCACGGATGACTGCAACATATGAATCATATGTAGTAATAATGATCCGGATGGATCATTTTCGGATGCAGATAATAAAGTCGCAGCAGGACCGACCCGCGGGACCCCGGCCTATTGCATCTTTTTCAGGAGGCGCAGGAGCGTGCGTTGTTCAGACTGGGTCAGCGGCACGATGGTTTCCGCGGAAACCTCAAGGCCAAGCGAAGCATTGGAGAGGAAATGCCGCCAGCCCTCCGGGGTGAGGGAAATCAGCTGCCGGCGCCGGTCGTTCGGATCTTTCTTGGACGTTACGAAACCGCGCGCACTGAGCCGGTCGACCACGCCCTTGGTGGTCGCCACGTCGAGGCCGACGGTGCGACCGAGCTGGTTCTGGGAGACCGAACCCAGTTCCGTCAGGCGCGCCATGACGGCGAACTGGGTGGGCGTCAGGTCGTGAATTTTCTCGGAAAAGATGACCGCGTTGCGCTGGTACGCCTTGCGCAGAAGATAGCCGATCTGCTCGTCCAGAACATAGCCATGATCCGGGCCATGATCCGGTGCCGGTCGGGTTTCCAGATTTTCTCCGGAGGCCGGTTCCAAAGTTTCTTCGGCTGGGTCGGTCACGCTTTTTCCTCAATCGCCGCGACGGCTACACGGACAGGTATGCATCGCGGATCTCCGGCTGTTTTTCAAGGTCGGAAAATGTACCGTCGAACTTCTTCTCGCCGCTCTCGATTATGATCGCCCGGTCGGCGACGATCCGGGCAAAATGCAGATTCTGCTCGGAGATGATGACCGTCAGACCTTCCTGCTTGAAGCGGAGAATGGTCTTGGCCATCTGTTCCACGATCACCGGCGCGATGCCTTCCGACGGTTCATCCAGCAGCAGCAGCTTGGGATTGCCCATCAGGGTGCGGGCGATGGTGAGCATCTGCTGTTCGCCGCCGGACAGCGCCTTGCCCCGGTTGTAGCGCCGTTCCAACAGGTTCGGGAACAGCTCGAACAAGGCGTCGACCGTCCAGGCGGGGGCGTCGGACCGAGTGCCCTGACGACCGACTTCCAGGTTTTCCAGAATGGTCAGGTCGGTGAAGATCCGCCGTTCTTCGGGCACATAGCCGAGGCCGAAGCGCGCGACCTTGTGTGAGGGCATGGCGGTGATGTCCTTGCCGTCAAACTGCACCTTGCCGGATTTCGGCCGCACGAGCTGCATGATGGATTTCATCGTGGTGGTCTTGCCCGCGCCGTTGCGTCCGAGCAGGGCGACCACTTCGCCGCGCGAAACGGAAAAGCCGAGATCGTTCAGGATATGGGCCTTGCCGTAGAAACTGTTCAGACCGGAGATCTCAAGCATCGGCCTTCTCCTGTTCGAAGAGGGTTCCGCCGCCAAGATAGACTTCCTGAACCTTCTCGTTGTTGCGTACTTCTGCCACCGTTCCGTCGGCGATCAGCTCGCCGCGGTTGAGCACCATGATGTGGTGGGCATGGGCAAAGACCACGTCCATGTCGTGTTCGGTGAACAGAACGCTGACGCCCCGGTCCCGGACGATATCGGCGGTCAGCTGCATCAGGTTAATCCGCTCCTTCGGCGCCATGCCGGCAGTGGGTTCGTCCATGAGCAGCAGGGTCGGCTCATTGGCAAGCGCGATGGCGAGCTCCAGCCGTTTCAGATCGCCATAGGCCAGAATGGCGCAGGCGCGGTCGGCCTGGTCCGCCATGCCGACCACGTCGAGCAGGCCGAGCGCCTCGTCCCGGTAAAGCCTGTAGGCGTAGGGTCGGACCGCGAACAGTTTGCGGTGATGGGACATAAGCGCCATCTGAACGTTTTCCGCCACCGTCATGCTCTGATAGGTACCGGTGATCTGGAACGTGCGGCCGACGCCACGCCGCCAGATGTCCCGCGGCGGTCGGCCGGTGATGTTCTCTCCGTTGAGAAAGACCTTGCCGGAAGTGGGCTTCAGCTGTCCCATCAGCATGTTGAAGCAGGTGGACTTGCCCGCGCCGTTGGGCCCGATCAGGGCCTTCAGTTCGCCGGGGGCGACTTCGAAGCTGACGCCGTTGACCGCCTTGACGCCGCCGAAGGTCCGCACGAGATTTTCGACCTTGAGAACAGCCGTCATTTCATGAACTCCTCGCTGCGGCGCAAGCCGATGCGTTCGCTGACCTTGCGAACGGTGCCCACGATGCCGTCGGGCGCGATGATGACAACGCCGATGATCACGAGACCGAGCACCAGGCGCCAGTATTCCAGACGCGTCAGCCAGTCTTTCGCGCTTTCCATGAAGGCCGCGCCGACCACGCCGCCGGACAGGGTCTTCACACCGCCCAGGAACACCACGATCAGCGCATCGAAGCTTTTGCCGATCTCCAGTTCGTTGGGAAAGATCGAGCCCTTGGAGAACACGAACAGCCCGCCCGCAAGACCCGCCATGGCGCCGGCGGTGGCGAAGGCCACCCACTGGACGCGCTTGACGTTGATACCGGTCGCCTCCGCCTGACGGGCGCTGTCCCGGGTCGCGCGCAGCGTGTAGCCGAGAGGGGCATGCGTCAGGTGGCGCAAGAGGATGATGCCGCCGACGCCGACGATCAGGGTGAAATAGTAATAGGTCGTGGTACCCGACAGCCATTCGGCCGGCCAGATATTGACCAGTCCGTCGTCCCCGCCGGTGACGTCGTACCACTGGAACACCAGCGACCAGATGAGCTGGCTGAAGGCGAGCGTCAGCATGGCGAAATAGACACCGCTGAGGCGGATGCAGAACCATCCGAAAATGATGGCAAGCAGGCCGGCGGCGAGCGGAGCGAGCAGGAACGCGAGTTCCATCGGACTGCCCGCATAGGTGACCAGAAGAGCTGCGGCATAGGCGCCGCCGCCGAAATAGGCGGCATGGCCGAAGCTGACCAGGCCGCCGGTGCTGAGCATGAATTGCAGGGAGGCGGCGAACAGGCAGAAGATGACGATGTCGGTGATCAGCACCTGGGTGAAGTTGCCGCCGAACACCGGAACCAGCGCCAGCACCGCGAGCAGGGCGGCGACAAGAAGCCGCCCGCGCGCGCTTGCCGGGCGGATCGGCCGCTCCGGTTCGCCCACCTGTCCGTGCTCGCCGGCCTTTTCCTCACGGCCGAACAGGCCGTAGGGGCGGACCAGCAGGACGACGGCCATGACCACATACATAAGCACCAGTGTGCTCTGCGGCAGATAGGACACGCCGAACACGTTGAGAACGGAAATGAGGACGGAGGCCACGAAGGCGCCGGGAATGGACCCCATGCCGCCGATGACGACCACGACGAAGACGGCGGATATGATGTTCAGGTCCATCAGCAGATCCGCGCCGCCCTTTGGCAGCTGGATCGCGCCGCCGAGACCGGCAAGCGCGGAGCCGAGGAAGAAGACGCCGGTAAAGAGCCAGGACTGGTTGACGCCGAGCGCGCCGACCATTTCCCGATCCTGGGTGGCGGCGCGAACGAGAATGCCCACGCGTGTCTTGGCGATCAGCCACCACAGCGCCAGCAGGATAAAGGGCGTGACCGCGATGAGTGCCAGGTCGTATTGCGGCACCGGTTCGCCCAGGATGCGGACGACGGACTTCAGGCCGGGCGCGCGCGGACCGAGCTGGTCCTCCGCGCCCCAGATCATCAGGGTCAGGTCCTGGATCACCAGGATCACGCCGAAGGTGGCCACGAGCTGGAACAGTTCCGGCGCGCGATAGACGGGCCGCAGAACGCAAATCTCGATGACGATGCCGATCAGGCCGACAATAAGCCCCGACATCAGGATCGATCCCCAGAAGCCGAAGGCGCCGGGCAGCATGTTCATCAGCGTCACGCCGAAATAGGCGCCCAGCATGTAGAGCGATCCGTGCGCGAAATTCACGATCCGGGTGACGCCGAAAATCAGCGAAAGTCCGGAGGCGACGAGAAACAATGCTGCCGCATTTGCAAGCCCGGTCAGGAGCTGTGCCACAAAAAGACCCATGACGATCTATCTATCCGAAACCAAAGGGGAGCCCGTGTCCGCCGCGCACAGATGGATCACGCGCGGCGGACGTTATGCGAAGAGAGGATCCTGCGTCCGGCTTACTCGGCCGGGCGCATCTTCTTGATTTCCTCGTCGCTCGGCATGTACGGAACCGGGCTCTTGTATTCCCAGTCGACCATCACGCCCTTGCCGTCCTTGACGGCGGTGGTGCCGACGTAGGCGCCCATGGTGGACTGATGGTCGAGGCCGCGATAGGTGATCTCACCCATCGGCGTGTCGACCTTCAGGTCCTTGAAGGCGGCCAGCAGGGCCTTGGTGTCGGTGGAACCGGCTTTCTCCAGGGCAGCGGCGATGCTCTGGACGGTCATGTAGCCGACGAGGGAGCCGATCTTCGGGGTTTCGTCCGGATAGGCGGCGATATAGGCATCGACGAAAGTCTTTGCCGGACCGTCCGTCACGCCGTACCAGGGATAGCCGGTCACGAACCAGCCTTCCGGTGCCTCGTCGCCGAGCGGGTCGAGGTATTCCGGCTCGCCGGTGAGCAGGCCGTAGACCTTACGGCCGTCGAACAGACCGCGGGTGTTGCCTTCACGGACGAACTTCTGCAGGTCGGTGCCGAAGGTCACGTTGTAGATCGCATCGGGCTTGGCAGCCTCGATGGCCTGGACTTCCGCGCCCGCATCGATCTTGAACAGGGCCGGCCATTGTTCGGTGACGAACTCGACTTCCGGCTTCAGCTTCTTCAGGCTTTCCTTGAAGGCGGCCACGGCTGCGGTGCCGTAGGCATAGTTCGGCGCGATGGTGGCGTAGCGGACCGCATCCGTCTTGGCGGCTTCCTCTGCCAGCATGGCGGCCTGCACGTAGGTGGAAGTGCGCAGACGGAAGGTGTAGGGGTTGCCCGACTCCCAGACAATGGCATCGGCCAGCGGTTCGGCGGCCAGGTAGATGTAGCCCTTCTCGGCGGCCAACGAGGAGATCGCCAGGCCGACGTTGGACAGGATGGTGCCGGTCAGCATGACGGCGCCATCGCGGGTCATGAGTTCTTCGGCGATCTTTACCGCATCGCCCGGCTTGCCGTTGTCGTCGCGGAAGATGAATTCCAGCGGACGACCCAGGACGCCGCCGGCACCGTTGACTTCGTCAAGCGCCAGTTCGATGCCCTTTTTGTAGGGCTCGGCGAAGGCGGCAAGGCGCTTGTAGTGGTTGATCTCGCCGATCTTGATCGGGTCTGCGGCATGCGCCGAACCCGCAACGGTCAGGAGAGCGGTGGCCGCTGCCACCAGTGTTTTCAAATGCTTCATGTTTTCCCTCATTCTGGTCGGTGATGACGGCGGCCTTTTCGGCCGCTCTTTATCTGTTGTTCGGTTGGGGCCGGGGCCGGTTGATCCGGCTCTTGTCCGGGTCAGTCGTGATAGACGTAGGCCGGTGTCGGATTGGACGCAACGTCCTGTGTCCGTTCCTGCTCGATCAGTTCACTGATGCGTTTACGGTAGACCATCGGTCCCTTGTCTATGGCGATGCGGATGGGGCGGCGTTTGGCGGGACGATCCTCCTCCAACTGAATGGATTCGAGAATCGCCTTGTCCTCCTGAAAGGCGACCCGGAACATGGCATCCATGCTCTCAGAGGCCGTCTCGTCGTCGATCGCCGTGTTGCGAATGTGCATCCAGCGGTCGATGGTATAGCTCTCCGTGACCGGTGTCATGAAATGCAGGGCGAAGATGCGGTTGCCCTTGTCACGGTCCTCTTCCGCGAGATTGTCGCGGGTCGGCGCGCTGCCGAAGTCGATCATAGCCGTGCACGGCGTATAGAGATAGTAGTAGTGCCAGCGGTCGACGTTCTCGGCGAACCCGCCGAATTTCTTGAAGAAGCCGATCGGCTCCGCGTCCCGGATCCAGCGCCAGGCGACGATGGCCTTGCCCTCGGTCGAGACGTGAACCGGAACATTTTCCGATGCCGAGTTCCCGAGCGTGGTCGGGTGGACGAAGCTGACATGGGCCGGGTCGACCAGGTTTTCCGCCACATTGAGATAGTTCGATTTCAGATGCAAAGCATCGCCCTGATGCGCGGCCCAGGCCGGGTCGTCGAATTCCGGCATGTCGAAGATATCGTCCGGATTGGCTTTCTCCTTGTCGCCCATCCAGATCCAGACGATGTCATGGCGTTCATGGACCGGGTAGGCATCCACGTAAGCGGAGGGGGGTAGATTGCTCTGGCCGGGAATGCGCACGCATTTGCCGTCGCAGTCGAAGGTCATGCCGTGATAACCGCACTGGATGTCGTCGCCGATTCGCTTGCCCTGCGAGAGCGGCAGCAGGCGGTGCGGGCAACGGTCTTCAAGGGCCGCCACGGAGCCGTCCGACTTGCGGTACATCACGATATGCTCATTGAGGATCGTGAAGCGGCGCAGTTCCTGGTCGATCTCGGAAGACCAGCCGGCTACGTACCAAGCGTTTCGAACGAATTCCATGGTCCTTCTCCCTCCTGGCGGTTGCTATCTCAGCCCATCTTTTCCGGTGACTTCATCATGCGTCAGCCCGCCAACCCGGGGCAACGGGCGGCCCGTGGGGGCAAGGGCAATCGCAATCAGAATTTCATTGGCGCGCGGACCGTCGGATATCCGGATCGGCATGCCGTCGAAATGGGAGCGCACATAGGCCGCGTCCTTGTGGCCGAGCGGCACATCCAGCGTGTCTCCGGGCCCGCCCATCTTTTTCGACGACGGCACCAGCGCTTTCCCGCCGCCCAGAACCTCTCTGAGCGGCGCCCCGAGCGCCGGGTGCAGAAGGGCGGCCGCGTGTTCGATCTCTCCGGCTTCGCCAACCATGGCCGCCTTGCCGAAACTCTGGATGGAGTCCGGCCTGAGCCCGCTCAGATCGAGGCAGCGCCGGGCCAGAAGGGATCCCATTTCCGCGCCGATATCGATCAGCTCGGACAGATCCTCAACGTAACGGCCTGCAAACGGATTGGCGATGACGGCGGCACAGCAAACCCGGACAGCCGGCGGCGAGACGGCCTGGCCGGCCTCCCGCTCGACAGCTTCCATGATGGTCACGAGTTTGCGGATCCGGGCGGTCATCGCAGGCCGTCTTCCCCCTTGATTTCGGAGGCTTTCAGGCCGCCGACGCGCGCATGGATGCGGGGACCGGTGGTCATGACCAGGACGACCATCATCTCGTCCGCCTTCGGCCCGTCGGCGAGGCCGACTTCCATGGCGTCGAAATGGGAGCGCACATAAGACGCATTGCAGTGGGTGACGGGTACGTCCAGCCGGGTTCCCGGTCCGCCGATCTTCTTGGTGGACGGAACGATGGCGTTGGAGGATGGCAGGATTTCCCGCATGGAATAGCCGCCGGGCACATGCCAGAGCGCCCCGTGTTCCAGTTCGCCGGCGGTACCGATGATCGCGCCCTTGCCGTAGCCCTCGACGACGCTCGCGTCACCGCCGAGCGCGTCGACCAGCTTGCGGGCCATGTCGACGCCGAGCGGCTTCAGGTCGTCCATGAAGCCGGCGATGTCTTCCACGTAAGAACCGGCAAAGGGGTTCTTGATGACGCAGAGCATGGCCGCGCGGCGCAGGGGCTTTTCGGCCACCGGGCCGCCTTCGTGAAAGATTTCCTCGACGATGAGCGCTGTCTTGCGCACGACTGGTTCAGGCACAGGCGGCCTCCCTGATGTTTCGTATTGCGTGTTTATTGAGATGTTCGGTGCTGGCAGCGGCAACGATCCGTCGTTCGCCGACAAGCCCCAGATAGGCGGCCTTGAACAGCCCGTTCGAAAGATAGGCCTGCGCAGCCTGTTCGCCGCTTGCCAGTGCGGTATGGATTTCGATCATCGAGAGGTCGCCGACGCCCGTGGTCACCGGCCGGTCGCCGAGATCCGTGTCCGGAGACAGGTCGGAGGCCGCTTCCCGGGTGATCTTCGCGGAACCGGGCAGATCGATCCTGTTGGCGATCATGGTCGCCGTGGCATCGGCTCGGGCAGCCGTTTCCGCCAGCACCGTCACCGCGTCCGCAATGCCGAGGGAATGGGACCGTCCCCGCCATCCGCTCGTGGCGATGCCGCCGATCCCGTCTTCCGGTCTGAGCTGAACGAAGCCACCGGCCGTACCGGTGACCGGGTCGTCGCAAATGCCGATCCGGAACGTACCTTCCGCCAGATGAAGCGCAATGTCGCCGCCGTTGTTGACGTAGGCGCGCGTGAGATTGCGTCCCGCGATCATCCGCTTCAGGACGTGGTCGGCGACGCTGCCGGCGACAGCCGCCATCGGGGTGATGAATTCCGGAGCAAAGGCGGAGGTCGCCGCCCACATGGCCCGGGCGATCTCGCCCTGCGGCACCGGTCCGCTTGCAGAGCGCAGGCGGGGCAGTTCGCTGACCAGATCCGTCAGGACCGTTTCAAAGGCAGCAAGAGCCTGGTCATAGGCCTTGGCGACTTCGCGGTCTTCTCCACAGGCCTCGAGGATCAGATCGATCGGGCCGTGCTGCAGGTGCAGCCGGCGTCCGTCCGGAAGCAGTTTTGCCGATACGGTTTCTGACCAGGCCCGCTTCGTCATCTGGCACCCTTTTTCCAGGGATAGTTGCCGGAGCCGGTCGGCCAGGGATTGTCGCCCGGAGACGACACGCCGCGGCGGCCTTTCAGAATGTGGTCGTTCTGCCGCCCGGTCTTGCCGGTGAGGGCTTCCGCCAGCGGCATGACATAGTCCATGTGTCCGCCGAGCGCCCGGTAGTCGTCCGCCCGCATGGTGAATTCGATCGGGGCGACGAGGGCAGGGGTGGGCACATAGCCGAACGCGTTCTTTGGCATACGGGTGACATCGGCCATGAAGGTGATGCCGCCGCCCGGCCAGATATAGACCGGCGCGCCGCCGCAGCTCACGTAAGTCAGCGAGTTCTGGACCGAGCGGGTCAGCCCGACGGGATGTTCCGTCACCCCGGAGCGCAGGGAACCGCCGGCACCGGCCATGAACAGGACAGATGTCAGCGCCGGTTCGCAGTTTTCTTCGATCCGTTTGACCGAGGGCTGGAGCCGCTCCGGCATCTCCTGTTGAACCGGCACGAGGTCTTCGTTCAGTTCGTAATAGGCGGAGTGCTCGCCTGTGGTCGACACCATCAGGATCGACAGTCCCGGCCTGGCTTCCTTCGGATTGAACTTGCCGATGATGGCGAGCGGGTCCTGCAGGTTGGTTCCGCCCCAGCCGGTGCCGGGTTCGGCAACCTGGAAATAGCGGCCGGGCGTGGAGCGGCGGCCATTGATCTTGATGCCGGTCGGCTCCCAGCCGATGACCTTGCCGGCCTGGTGCTCGGACATGACGCCGGTGATGTGATCGTCGACCACCACCACTTCGTCGACAAGGCCTTTCCACTGGGCGGCGAACATGCCGACGGTCGCCGAGCCGCAGCCGACGCGCATGCGTTCTTCGAGCTCGCCGTTGATCACTGGCGGTTGTCCGGCCTGGACCTTGAGCTCAACGCCATTGTCGATCGTAAGGTCGACTTCCTCGCCGTTGCACAGCGCCAGCATGGCGGAGCAGGTGACGCGGCCTTCCTTCTTGGAACCGCCGGTGAGGTGATGCACGCCGCCGAGCGAGAGCATCTGGCTGCCGTATTCGGAAGTTGTCACGTGACCGATGACTTCGCCCTCGGCCCGAACGGGGGAGCATTCCACCCCCAGGTGCCGGTCGGTGTCGATCTTCAGTTTGACGCCGCAGTAGCTGAAGATGCCTTCGGTCACCACGGTGATCATGTCCACACCGTCGACTTCGGAAGAGACGATGAAGGGGGCAGGCTTGTAGTCGGGATAGGTGGTGCCGGCGCCGATGGCGGTCACGAACCCGTCGGTCGGAGGCAGGATGTCGCCGTCCCATTCCTTTTCCAGGAAGGGGACGATGTCGCCGCCGGCGGCTTCGGTCTTTTCCAGAATCGTCAGCGGATCGAGGCGGACAAGCTGCCCGTTGTCATTGGCATAGCGATCGCAGGCGCCGGAACGGCCGTCGGCGATGTAGCACATGACCGGACAAGCATCGCAGCGGATCTTTTCTGGTTTGCCCTCGGCTGCAGTCAACGTCGTGACTCCTCAAATGCCATGCCTGCATTTCGTTAGTATGCAAACATGTTTTCAAAAATGGTGTCAATGCGGTTTGCATCCGGCTTGCGCTGATTTGCTGGGCAGCCTTGCTGCAAATCGCATCAGATCGTCAGTCCACGAAGGCGCGTTCCACGACAAATTGTGCCGGCTTGTTGTTCGCGCCTTCCTCCAGTCCGTGGCTGAGGCACAGCTCCTTCGTGTCTTTCAGCATGGCCATGGACCCGCAGATCATGGCCCGGTCTTCTTCCGGCCCCATGCGCGGCAGACCGAGATCGTCGAAGAGTTTACCCGAAACGATCAGATCGGTAAGCCGTCCCTGGCGGACGAAGTCTTCCCGGGTCACGGTCGTGTAGTGGATCAGCTTGTCGCGCACGAGATCGCCGACCAGCGGGTCATCCCGCAGGCTTGCCACCAGATCCTCGCCGTATTTCAGTTCGGGAACCGTGCGGCAGCCGTGGGTCAGAATGACCTGATCGAACTTGTCGTAGGTCTCCGGGTCGCGGATCAGGCTGGCGAAGGGGGCGATCCCGGTGCCGGTGGAAAACATCCAGACCCGTTTGCCGGGCAGGAGCGCGTCATTCACCAGGGTCCCGGTCGCCTTCTTGCGCATCAGGACCGTGTCGCCCGGCTGAATTTTCTGCAGGTGTTCGGTCAGCGGCCCGTCGGGCACCTTGATGGAGAAGAACTCCAGTTCCTCGTCCCAGGAGGGGCTTGCAACCGAATAGGCCCGGAAGACCGGCTTTTCCGCATTCGGCAGGCCGATCATGACGAATTCGCCCGAGCGGAAGCGGAACTGCATCGGCCGTGTTACCCTGAATCGGAACAGGTTGTCGGTGTAGTGCTGCACCTCCTGAACCGTCAGGGTGTAGCAGCCGGCCGGAACCGGAAAAGGCGAGGGTTTTCCTGCCAGAATGGGCGTTTCGATTTCGAGGGTTTCGGACATGAGCGCTTCTCCTGTCTGTCGGCGGTGCAGCCGCTTCGGCGATATATTCGTTAGTATACAAATGAATATTATGGAGAAAGCAACCGAAAAATGCATGCGCAAAATTTAGGCTCGAATTCCGGGAGGTGCTGCTTGACAGTTTTTTCAGATGTGGTTCTAATTCGTTAGTATGCAAACGAAATGCATTGAGGACGCCGATGCAATTCCACAGACCCGAAACAGTAGAGGCCGCCTTGCATCTGATGGCCGGGCAGCCTGTCAGGATCCTGGCCGGAGGAACCGATTTCTTTCCGGCTCTCGGAGGGCGGACGGCGACGGATCCGGTGATCGACCTCAGCAGGATCGAAGGCCTCAGCGGCATTTCGAAAAGTGGCGGTGTCTGGCGCTTCGGCGCGACGACGACATGGTCTGAAATCCGGGACGCGGATCTGCCCGCGCAATTCCTCGCTCTGCAACAGGCAGCAAGGGAAGTGGGCTCCATCCAGATCCAGAATGCCGGCACGATCGCGGGCAATCTCTGCAACGCATCGCCTGCGGCCGATGGCGTGCCGCCGCTTCTGGCACTCGATGCCGAGGTGGAAATCGCCGGTCCGGCTGGAACCCGGGTTCTGCCGCTCGATCATTTCATCACCGGTGTTCGCCAGACGGCGCTTCAGCCGGGCGAAATGGTCACCGCTGTTCTGGTGCCCGACTGGCCGGCATGCCACTCCGCTTTCCTGAAGCTCGGTGCCCGGCGGTATCTCGTTATTTCGATTGCCATGGTGGCTGTCGTCCTGGAATGCGCGGATGATGGTGACATAACCTATGCCGCTGTCTCCGTCGGTTCCTGCTCTGCGGTCGCCCGGCGGCTGACCGCCGTTGAACAGGCCTTGAACGGGATCAAGGCGGAGCCGGACGCGATCAGGGCCTGTCTTGAAAATGCGGACCTGTCGCCGCTGGCGCCCATCGACGATGTGCGGGCATCGGCAGACTACCGGCTGGCGGCGGCCCGCGAACTGATCGCGCGTGCGGTCCTGATGGCAGCGCAGGAGGGGAACTGACCATGGCTCTCGCTGATATGGACGATATGCAGGGCGTAACCTTTCGCCTGAATGGACAAGCGGTCCGGGTGGACGGGCCTCCGGCCGAACGTCTCTCCTATGCCCTGCGCGAGCGGGCCGGGGCGAAGGACGTCAAGGTCGGCTGCGATGCGGGCGACTGTGGCGCCTGCACCGTTCTGATCGACGGCAATCCGGTCTGCGCCTGCACCACCGCGCTCGGCCAGGTGGAAGGGGCGGTGGTCGAAACCCAGGCAGGACTCGCAAAGGATGATGAGATCGGCAAGGCCCTTGCCGCCTCCTTTCAGCGCCATCAGGCGGCCCAGTGCGGAATTTGCACGCCGGGCATGATGGTTTCCGCCGTCGGATTGCTCCGCAAGCAGGAAAGCCCGAACGAAGAAGCGGTCATGGACGCCCTCGGCGGTGTTTTGTGCCGCTGCACCGGCTATCGCAAGATCATCGACGCGGTCATGGACGTCGATACCCGCGCCGAAGGGCCCGTCGGCGGTGTCGGCATTCCGATGGCCCGCATCGACGGTTTGCCCAAGGTCTCCGGAACCGAACGCTTCGGCGACGACGTTGCGTCCGAGGATGCACTGACCCTGCGCGTCGTGCGCTCTCCCCATCATCATGCGTCTTTCAAACTGGGCGATCTCGACGCCTACAAGGCTGCAAACGGCCTCGACCTCGTCCTGACGGCGAAGGATGTGCCGGGCAAGAACTGCTTCGGCGTGATCCCGGGCTTCGAGGATCAACCGATGTTCGCCGAGGGAGAAACCCTCTTCAAGGGAGAGGCGGTCGCCGCCATCGTCGGTCCGGCGGATCTGGTCAATGGCCTCGATCTGGCGGAATTTCCGGTGACGTTCGAGCCGCTGCCCCATGCGCTCCTGCCGGAAGAGGCGACCGGGATTTCGGATCTGCATCAGGGCCGCGCACAAAACGTCATGTGCCGTGGCTTCGTCAAGCGCGGTGAAGCCGAGGCCGCAATGGCTAAAGCCGCCGTGGTCGCGGAAGGATCGTTCTCCACCGGCTTCATCGAACACGGCTATATCGAGCCGGAGGCAGCCTTCGCACGGCGCGTCGGCGATCGCATCGAGGTGCATTGCTGTACCCAGGCCCCGGTCATGAACAAGGAAGGTCTGGCGGTCCTGCTCGGAATGCCGAAGGACGCCATCCGCATCGTCCCGACAGCCGTTGGCGGCGGGTTCGGCTCCAAGCTCGATCTGACCGCCCAGCCTTACGTGGCGCTCGCCGCCTGGCTTCTCAACCGGCCGGTGCGCATCACCTACACGCGAACGGAATCCATCGCCACCTCGACCAAGCGCCACCCGTCCGAAATCACCATGCGGATCGGGGCGGACGCGGAGGGCAACATCGTTGCCGCGGAGTTCGACGGCACCTTCAATACAGGTGCTTATGCGAGCTGGGGTCCGACGGTCGCCAACCGGGTGCCGATCCATGCATCCGGCCCCTACAAGACGCCGAATTATGTCGCCCGCAGCGCCGGTATCCACACCAACACCGCGCCGTCTGGTGCCTTCCGGGGCTTCGGCGTGCCGCAATCGGCGCTCGCCCAGGAGCCGCTCTACGACGATCTCGCCAATGCGCTTGGCATGGACCGGCTGGAATTTCGCCGCAAGAACGCCTTGCGCAACGGCGATCCGACGGTGACCGGTCAGGTCTTTGAAAACGGCATGGGCATCGCCGACTGTTTCGATGCGCTGGAAACCCACTGGAAACGGGCGCTGGCGGACGCAGAAGCCTTCAACGCCAGGGGCGGGCAAATCCGCCGCGGGGTCGGGATTGCCGGCGGCTGGTACGGCTGCGGCAACACCTCCATGTCCAACCCGTCCACCATTCGCGCAGGCGTCACCCTGGACGGCCGCATCGTGCTGCATCAGGGCGCAACCGACATCGGTCAGGGCTCCAACACGGTGATCACCCAGATCTTCGCCACGGCGCTGGGCGTGCCGGTCACGCAGATCGAGCTGATCGGTCCCGATACGGATCTGACGCCGGATGCGGGCAAGACCTCCGCCAGCCGCCAGACCTTCATCACCGGCAATGCCGCCCGGCTTTGCGGCGATGCCCTGCGTGCGCGGATCCTGCGGCTCGCCAACGTCTCCGAAGCGGCTGAACTGGACTTCGGCGCGGGCGAGATCCGGATCGCGGACGCCACCGGCGACCACCGGATCGCGCTTTCATCGCTCGAAGCCGACGGCGAGGCCTATGTGCTGGAGGCCGTGGAATCCTACGACCCGCCCACGTTGCCGCTCGATGAGAACGGTCAGGGCTCTCCCTATGCGGTGTTCGGCACGACGGCCCAGATGGCGGAGCTTGAGGTGGACCTGGCGCTCGGCACGGTGAAGCTCCTGAAAATCACCGCCGCCCATGACGTCGGCAAGGCGATCAATCCGCTGCTGGTGGAAGGCCAGGTTCAGGGCGGCGTCGCGCAAGGCATCGGTCTGGCGCTGATGGAGGAATTCCTGCCCGGCCGTACCGAAAACCTGCATGACTATCTGATCCCGACCATCGGCGATGTGCCGCCGATCGAGACCCTGATCCTGGAAACCGGCGACGAGCATGGTCCCTATGGCGCAAAGGGTCTGGGCGAACACTGCCTGATCCCGACTGCGCCCGCGATACTGAACGCGATCAAGGATGCCTGCGGCGCCCGGGTCGCCCATATGCCGGCGACGCCGGACAAGGTCCTGGCGGCGATCAGGGCCACACAGAACACATAAAAACGAAGCGGGTTTGCCCGTCACTCCCTGTCATTCTGCTATCGGGTTGATTTTACCATGAACGTGTCCCCGTCCATCGCCAGTGCCGACGAAGCGTCGAAAACGCCAGAAACATCGAATGTCGCCGGCATCGATGTGGGCGGCACCTACACGGACCTCGTCCTCTATGACGCCCAGGCGAAGACGGTCCGGCTGGCGAAGACCCCGACGACCCTGGACAACCAGGCCTTTGGCGTTCTGAAGGCGCTGGAGATTGCCGAGGCGGACCTGTCTGCGCTCGACCTGATCGTTCACGGCACGACCACCACCACCAACGCGGTGCTGGAACGGACCCTGTGCAAGACCGGCCTGATCACCACGGAAGGCTTCCGGGATATCCTGGAACTCGGCCGCCGCACCCGGCCCCACGCCTACGGCATGAAGGGCGAGTTCCGCCCGGTGATCCCGCGCGACCTGCGCCTGGAAGTGCCCGAACGCCTCTATGCGGACGGCACCGTCTACAAGGACCTGGACGAGGATGCCTTCCGCGCGGCGCTGAAGGAGCTTCTCGACAAGGGCTGCGAGGCGCTGGTGATCCATTTCCTGCATTCCTACGCGAATCCGGCCCATGAACTGCGTGCCGGCGAGATCGCCGCGGAAATCTGGCCGAACGAAAATATCACCCTCGGCCATTCGCTCCTGTCGGAAAGCCGCGAGTTCGAACGCGGCGTGACGGCGGCGATCAACGCTTCTGTCCAGCCGCTGCTGCGCCGCTACGTGGAACGGCTCGCCGATCAGTTGGCCGAAAAGGGCTACCGTCACGACGTCCTTGTCATGAACGGCAACGGCGGCATGGTGTCGGCCCGGCGCGTGGCGATCGAGGCAGCCAAGACCGTCATGTCCGGGCCGGCGTCCGGCGTCATGGCCGCCGCCTATACCGGCCGGCGCGCCAATATTCCGAATCTCCTGACCTACGACATGGGCGGAACCTCCACCGACGTCGCCCTGATCCGCAATGCGGAACCGGCGGTATCGAATGAAATTGAGATCGAATACGCCATGCCGATCCATGTGCCCATGGTAGATGTGCGCACGGTGGGCGCCGGCGGCGGTTCCATCGCCCGGATCACCGAGGCGGGTCTCCTCCAGGTCGGTCCGGAAAGTGCGGGCTCCACGCCGGGCCCGATCTGCTATGGCCGGGGAGGCGAGGCGCCGACCATCTCCGACGCCAATCTGCTGCTCGGCCGCATGAACCCGGAAAAGCTCAACTCGGTTTCCTCGACCGTGTCGCTCGCCGATATCGAGGCGATCTTTGCCGAAAAGCTCGGCAAGCCCCTGGGTGTCGGCGCCAAGGAAGCGGCAGCCGCCGTGCTGCGCATTGCCAACACCCGCATGGCCGATGCGGTGCGCATGGTTTCCGTCAGTCTCGGCGAGGACCCGCGCGACTACGCGCTCTTTGCCTTCGGCGGCGCCGGTCCCCTGCATGCGACCGCCATTGCCCGCGAACTGGGCGTACCCCGCGTGCTGGTTCCCTCCCGCCCGGGCATCACCAACGCGCTGGGCTGCGTCGTGGCCGACCTGCGCCATGACTTCGTCAACACCGTGAACAGGCCGCTTGCCGAACTGGACATCGACACGGTGCATGCGCTGTTCGACCAGCAGCAGGCGGAAGGCCGGGGGCTGATTGCAAAGGAAAACGTGAAAATCGAGGAACTGCGCGAGATCTGGTCCGTCGACATGCAGTTCATCGGCCAGACCCACCTCCTGCGCGTGCCGCTTCCCGGTCCGCGTCCGACTCTGGACGAACTGCAGAGCCTGTTCGAGCAGGCCTATTTCAACCGCTTCCACGTCGAACTGCCGGAGATCAAGGCGAGCCTTGTCAATGTGAACTGCTCCGTCATCGGCCGCCGCTCCGAAATCGACCTGTCGCTGCTGATTGATCCGGCCGGCCGCAAGGACAAGCTCGAGGACGCGCTCACCGGTTCGCGCCAGGTCTGGTTCGACGGTCCGGTCGAAACCCCGATCTACTGGCGCGATCACCTGCCGCTTTCCGCCGAAATTCATGGCCCCGCTATCGTGGAGCAGATGGACACCACCATCGTCATCGATCCGGGCGACAAGGCGGTTCAGGACGCGGACGGCAACATCATTATCGAACTGGGAGCCGGCGCATGACCATCGATCCGATCACACTGAGCGTCATCCAGTCGGGCCTGCAGCAGGTTTGCGACGAGATGGACCTGAGCTTCTCCCGCGCGGCCTTTTCTCCGGTCATCGCCGAGGCCAACGACCGCTCCGACGGCATCTATTCCGCCGTTGACGGTTCCCTGATTTCCCAAGGGGCAGGCGGCCTGCCGGTCTTCGTCGGCACCATGCAGTATTCCACCCGCACCCTGATCGAGATGATCAGGGATGGCCGGGTCGCGGCCCCGGTGCCAGGCGACATCTACATCGTCAACGATCCCTATCTCGGCGGCACCCATCTGATGGACGTGCGCTTCGCCATGCCCTTCTACCGGGACGGCGAGATCTTCTGCTGGCTCTCCAACACCGGCCACTGGCCGGATACCGGCGGCGCCGTTCCCGGCGGCTTCTCCGCCTCCGCCACGTCGGTGGAACAGGAAGGCCTGCGGCTGCCGCCGGTGCGGCTGTTCAAGCAGGGCAAGATGGACAACGAGATCTATTCCATCATTTGCTCCAATATCCGGGTCGCTGAACAGCGCATCGGCGATGTGAAGGCGCAGGCGGCCGCCCTTCTGGTCGGCGCGGAACGGCTCGGCCGCATACTCGACCGCTACGGCGACGACGTGGTCAGGGAAGCGATCGCCGAACTCCGCCAGCGCGCCGCCGACCAAATGCGCGCCAATGTCCGCCTCATCCCGGATGGCATCTACCGGTCCACGGCCTATGTGGACTCAGACGGCGTGGTCAACGAGCCGCTGGAAATCAACCTGGCGATCACGGCAAAGGACGGCGAACTCACCTTCGATTTCGCCGGCTCCTCCGCTCCTTGCCGGGGGCCGATGAACTCGGTGCTCGCGACCACACTGTCCTCCGTTTATCTGGCCATGCGCCATATCTTCCCGGACGTGCCGATCAGCGCCGGCGCCTTCGAGCCGCTGAAGGTGATCCGGCCTGAGGGCACCTTCCTCGACGCCCAATATCCGCGCCCCGTTTCCGGCTGCGCGGCGGAAGTCAGCCAGCGCATCGCCGAGGCGGTCTTTGCCGCCCTGGTCGAGGCGCTACCCGATCGTGTCACGGCGGCCCCCGCCGGCAGTTCCGGTAATTTCGCGCTCGGCGGTTACGACCCGTCCCACAAGCGCGGCTTCGTCATGTACCAGATTTCCGGCGGCGGCTACGGCGGCAACTCCGACCACGATGGCCTCTCCAACGGCTGTTCCACCATCGGCATCTCCAAGGCCCCGCCGGTGGAGATCATGGAGCAGCAGTTCCCCGTGCTCTATCACCGCTATGCGCTGCGCGAAGGCTCCGGCGGCGCGGGCAGGCACCGCGGCGGCTTCGGCCTCG
This sequence comes from Roseibium sp., assembly GCF_048260565.1. Classification (GTDB taxonomy): domain Bacteria; phylum Pseudomonadota; class Alphaproteobacteria; order Rhizobiales; family Stappiaceae; genus Roseibium. Next base: position 45,544 of record NZ_JBLXGP010000001.1, read on the forward strand.
ATTACGAGATCGAGCTTCTGCGCGGCTACGCGACCGCCAGCTTCGTCATGGACCACGGCCGGTTCGGGCCCCAGGGCGCGCTGGGCGGCAAGGACGGCAAGCCGAACTCCGTCACCGTCTGGCAGGACGGCAAACCCATGGTGCCCGAGCATCTGTCCAAGGCACAGGACATCCCCTTGCAACCGGGCGACCGCGTCCGCGTCGGCACGCCCGGCGGCGGCGGTTACGGAAACCCGGAGGACCGCGATCCGGCCCTCGTCGCCGAGGACGTCCGCCTGGGGCGCTACACGGCGGGAGAGGCGAGGGAGTTATTCGGGACGGCGCAGGCAGACACGCAAAAGGCGCCCGCCTGACGATAGAATCCAGGTCAAACCGCGGATTTCTGCGCATGCGAGAATGAGATCTGGAATGGGGGAAGCCCCTTGGCAACGGCAGGGGACGGTTGTCATTGCATTGTAGCGCCAAAAGATGCGCCGAAGCCGCAACTTGTGTGAATTGCGCCCTGGTTTCCTTTTCTCTTCCGTCGCGAAATCGGCGAAGGATGGCCCGATGGCGGACGAAGTCCGCCATCGGGTCCGGTTTCGGAACGATCAGTGTTTGATGGCGATCCGCTTGACCTGCGACTGTGCCTTCTCGCTTTTGGGCAGGGTCACGGTCAGCAGACCGTTTTTGAAGCGCGCATCGACCTGGTCTTCCTTGACCTCGTAGCCCAGAGGAATCCGGCGCTCGAAACGGCCATAGAAACGCTCGGAGAATTGATTGTCTTCATCCTCCGTTTCAGAGCGTTTCTCGCCTTTCAACGTCAGCGCGCCGTCCTTGAGCAGGACTTCGATATCCTTTTCCTCAAGGCCGGGCACTTCGGCCGTTACCTTGATCTCTTTATCTCCGTCCGAGATTTCGATACTCGGCCAGCGGCTGGTGAAAGCAGAGAGGCCATCAGGGGATGGCAGGCTCGAACCGAAGCCGCGGAAGACATCGTCGAACAGCCGGTTCATTTCGCGATGCAGTGACAGGAACGGATCACGTTCGCCATCGCGGAACACGCTCGGAAGCTGTTCGCTGTTGTTTCGTCTCCAGGGAATGAGATCTCCAACACTCATTGTTTCTCTCCTTTCCATTTGTCCGATTGGCAGTCCTTTTCCGTCGGCGCCGGGCGGTGCCCGACGCCGTTCGCGAAATGCGCAAAGAGGAGGACCGTTCAGGCTGCCTGCTTTCCGGTCTCGACCTTGGGCAGCGCCTCGCCGGTTGCGATCTCGATCCGGCGCGGTCGCATCTCTTCCGGAAGCTCGCGCTTGAGATCGATGGTCAGCAGACCGTCGGCGAGGTTCGCCTTTTCGACACGCATATGATCGGCGAGGTCGAAACGGCGCTGGAATGCACGGCTTGCGATTCCGCGGTGCAGATACTCTGCTTGATCCTGGCCGTCTTTATGGCCGGCAATCAGAAGCATGTTCCGCTCCTGCGTAATCGTCAGTTCGTCCATTCCGAAACCGGCAACCGCGAGTGTGAGCCGGTAGTCGTCCTCGCCGGTTTTCGCGATGTCGTAGGGAGGCCAATTGTCGAACGCCTCGATCCGGCTCGCCGTTTCAAGCGCGTTCAGCATCCGGTCGAAGCCGATGCTCGACCTGAACAGTGGGGAGAAGTCGATTGTTGTGCTCATAGCCATATCCTCCGTTTGAGCAACATGGATACAAGACTGGCCGCAGACCCTTGGTCTGGGCAGGTCGGTTCCGGTGTAGGCAACCGACAGCCGAGAATCTGGGAAGCCGGTTTCCTTGTTTCAAGAGGGGAATGCACCCATGTTCGAATGAGACGATTGTGCGCAATCGATGCGAATAGGAGTGCGTAGTAACTGCGGAGGTAAAACGATGGCAAAGCCAATGACACGCGATGAAATCGTTTCCATTATTGGCCCCGCCGATAACGCATTGATGGCTGAACTCAATGCGACGGGCGCATCGGCCGAGGAACTCCGGGAAGCATGGATGTGGTTGAACGGCGAAGAAGCCCTGATGAACAGCGGCAGGCCATTGCCCGGATCAAACGTCGCGACGCTGATGGAGATCCTGGAACCTGACGACGAGGAGTTCTGATAAACCCGGACGCTCGGCAACGGCTTCATTCTCCGCTGGACGGGCGTCTTCCGGGCTGGCTTTCGTCGGATGAATGTGTTCCCGGCTACCGGGTGAAGCCCTGACCGGTCAGCCGGGCGATGTTGGGTCATGCATAAGGCGCGTATCGAGCTTTCCGGTTCGCACGACCGGAATTCGAAAAATCTTGTAGTTTAATCTGGATCGACTGCCGCGAAGGGAACGGTTCGGCCACGCCTTATCCTGATCCCCGTACTTTGTTTTTCCGGCGCAACAGCTCCCGCCGGAAGCGGTCCGGATCGAAGCCGGACGGGTCTGACCGCTCTGCAAAGATCTCGCGGTCCAGATCCCTTGTAGCCCCGTCCAGCTCCGGCAGGCCGAGTGCCCGGCGTCTTGCCAGATAGCGTTCGACGGCTGCCCGGAGCGCGAGCGGATCCTTGTTCTCCGCCGCCGCCTTCAGTGCTTTTCGAGTGGGGTCGAAGGGAGAGCACCGTTTCAGAACCGTGAGAACGTGCATCCCCTTGCGCCGGGAGAGCCCCGCAAAGGCGAGAACGAGGCCGGTCAAAAGACCTGCAGCCAACAATCCGCAGGCCATTGCGACCTGATGCGGGGGAAGCCGGTCGGTGCCGGTACGGTTTGCCGTGAAACTGGCATAGCCGAACGGAATGGCCGGGATTTCAGCTGTTTGCATTTGCCGTGCTTCGGTATCGAACCAGGGAATCTCGATCGGCGGCAACACGCCTGGTTCGCCTGTTTTCGGCCGCAGGTGCCATTCCCAGATGACGGTCGTCTCCGGGCCGTTCGGTGTCGGCTTGACCTTGCGGACTTCCGGTGCGGTGAAGCTGATCAGCCAGGGCGCCCGGATCGCCGGGCGCGGCGGCAGGAGATGCGGCAGCGTGTCGTCGGCACGAAGCGTCACCCTGCGGATGAGGGTTTCGCCGTCGCGCAGCTTGCCGGGAGAGGTCGAAAGCACGTCCTCTACGGTAAGCGCGCTGGCGGAAAGCGGCGGGCTTTTCGCAGGAAAGGGCGCCACCTGGATCGTGAGCGGGTCCGCCCGGACATCCAATGCCTCGCGGCCCCCCGATTGGCCCACCACCGTGAGGTGATGGATGAGCGGTCCGACCGTCAGCGGCCCGGCATGGCGGGGGAAAAGCGCGATCCGGCGTTCGAGGACCTTGACCGAACGGCCGTCCACCCGTTCGTCTCGCCAGCTGTCGCGGGCAAGCTGCATCCAGTCGTAGTCGCCGGAATCGGGAAAGGTGAGTGTTTCCAGTGTGATCCGGCGGCTGTATTCGCCTCGGATGGTGATCGGGATCATTTCCCCGACGACGGGATGTGCGCCGGGGATCAGGAGGCGCAGGCTTTCGGCGCGGGCGCCGCCGGCGATCAGGATCAGGAGGAGCGCGAGACGGATCACCATGGGTCGCCCTCATCGGGTCGTATCAGGCCGAGACCTGCCCGGCGTTCATATTCCTTGGCAAGGCGCAGCCGCAGGAACTCGCCCGGATCGTCCGAGATCGTGTCGAGCCATTCCTCGGAGGCTGCAAAGCCCCGTGCCGTTACCTTGCGCTGCCTTTCGGGGTCGGGCGTGTCGGGCCAGCCCCAGGGGCTTTTCTCCTTCCCGCCGACGAGGCCGCCATGCCCCGGCAGGCGACCCGGCGCGACACTGTCGCCGCGCGTTTTCGAAACCATCGTGTCGACCAGGGCGCGCAGGCGGCGGGCTTCCGCATCGGCCGGATTGGCGAACAGGACGGCGTCGAAATAGGCGACCGAAAGGGCATAATTGTCGGTTGCCGCCAGCGTCAGGGCGCGGTTGAAGGTCTGGCCGCGTCCCGCTTGGGCAAAAGACGCGTCGGCGGCGTCATAGGCGCCGGCCCGGTAAAGCGCGAGGCCCCGCGCGGCCGGGTCGCTCATGAGTGCTGCTGCGGAGCCCGGCATCCCGGTCCAGAGAGCGAGCCGGCCCCAGGCTGCCGGACCAGCAAGAACGATACAGGCGAGCCCGGCCAGAAAAACGAATGCGGCGCGCTTCATTCCGGCCTCCGGAACAGGCCGAGCAGGGGAAGCAGCGCCAGGGCGGCGAGGTAAGGCCCGAGATCGCGAAAACGCAGAGCGGTCGTTGCCCGATCCCGTCGGAAAGACCCGTTTGCCGAGATCCGGCGCAGCACCGGCCCGGGCGCGCGGGCCGGGGCCGATGCGGAGATCCCGGCAAGCCTTGCAAAGGCGCCCTCCGGATCGGCGGGGCCGTTCGCAGATCCAGAAAGGGTCAGCAGCAGCAGCCGGGCGCCCGTGCCTGTCAGGCGTTCGGCTTCGGCGGCCGCGGTCGCATCGATCCCGCCGCCGTCCGAGATCAGCACCAGATCGGCGTCGGGAACCTCCGACAGCCTTTGCCGGGCAAGCGCGAGCGCGGCGGCGGGGCGGCTGCCTTTTCCCGGCATGGTGTCGGGGCCGAGCACGGCGATCTGGGTTTCCAGTGTCGCAGGGTCTTCGGTCGGGGCGGCAACGTCATAGGCGTCGCCCGCGTAAAGGATCAGCCCGACGGCCCGCCCGTTGGCGGCACGCAGGATCTGCGCGGCGGCGGCCTGGGCGTCGGCCAGCGCCGGGCTCGTGGCGACGGAGGGTGACATGTCGATGGCAATCAGGATCGCGCCGCTTCCGGCGAGAACGGGTGCATCCGTGCGCGGTACGGCCGGACCGGCAAGGCCGAGCGCTAGCAGCCCGGCTGCCAGGAAGGGGAACAGCCCGACGCGGCCGGTGTCACCGCTCAAATGGCCGAACCGGCGCATCGCCAGCAGCATCGGCGCCGGCATGATCTGCTCCCAGCCGCCCGCGTCCGGCCCGCGCCGCCATGTCCACAGCGCAAGCGCGGCAAGCAGCGGTACCGCCGCCAGCCACCACGGACGCAGCAAGGCAAACTCGCTCATGCCTGCCTCCTTAAGGCAATCACGACGAGAAGGGCGAAGGCCGCCCCGCCGGGCCAGATCCAGAGCGGACGCCAATAGTGCAAGGGTGGGCGGCGCATGGGGCTCGGTTCCAGCCGGTCCAGGGTGGCGGCCATGGACTGCAGATCGGCCATGGTGCGAACGCGGAAGCCGGTGCCGCCGCCGATTTCGGCTATGGCTTTCAGGGCAGCCGCATCGACCGCATCCCGGGCGCGGGGCTGGGTTTCGAGATCTTCCGGGCCGAGCGCGATGGTATGCACCTTGATGCCGTGGCGCGCCGCCAGCCGCGCGACATCGTCGGCGCGCACCTTGCCCGACGTGTCGACGCCGTCCGACAGGAGCACGATGATCCGGGTGGCCGCCTTGCTCTTTTCCAGTCTTCTGACAGCCAGGCCAAGACCGTCCGCAATCGCCGTTCCCCGGCCCGAGATGCCGATCTGCGCCGTTTCGATGGAATGGGCGACCGAGGCGACGTCGAAGGTCGGCGGTTGGGCGACATAGGGACGTTCGCCAAAGACCACGAGGCCGATCCGGTCTCCCCGGCGGGCCGCGACGAAGGCAGAGGCAACCCGCTTGACCGCGTCGAGCCGCGACAGCGGCTTGCCGTCCAGAACGAAATCCTCCTTGACCATGCTGCCCGACAGATCGAGCGCCAGGATGATTTCCCGGCCGGAAAACGGCAGAAGATCGGTTGTCTGCGACAGGCGCGGGCCCGAGAGCGCCACGACCAGGGCGATCCAGGCCAGGACCAGCAAGGCTTTGCCGGTCCGATCGCCCCGGTCCGCAGCGGGGGCGGCCGTGTCGAAGAGGCTTCCGGGCACCTGTAATGCGGCCCGGACGGCTCCGGCCCGTGTCAGGTACCTATGAACCAGGAAGGGCAGCGGCAGAAGCAGAAGTGCGAAGGGAAAGGCAAGGCTCATCGATCCGCTTTCCCGGTTTTCGGCGCCTTTGCATTCAGCGCAATGCGCTCGATGGTTTCGCTGGGCGGCGGCGCCTCGCGTCCATAGGCGGCGGGCCGTAGCCTTTTCGGCAAATGTCCGAGAATACGGGCAATCGCGAGCAGGCGCTCCTCGGGCGGTAGGGAGCGGGTCGCCCGGATCAGGGCCCTGCGCGAGGGGCGGCGTGCCAGAAACGGCGCGGCCAGCGCGGACAGTAGGGCTGAAAGCACGAGCCCCACTCCGAACAGCAAAAGCAGATCGGTGGCACCGAGTGCCGTCAGCTCCGGCGGCAGACGGCCGTCCGGCAAGGCGGCAATCAGATCAGCTCGGGTCATCGCTGACGACCTCAAAAGAAACATTCAAGGCCCGCATCCGCGCATTCAGAGGCGCGGGATCGAAGGGCCGCAGCCGCGCCAGACGGCTGGACGTGCCGGAGCGGATCGGGAGCGCCCTTGAGGGTGGGGCCTCTTCGATCGGATCAAGAGGACAAAGCAACGTCACCCGGCGTCTGCGCGCCAGACGGCCAAGGGCGGGTTCATCCTCGGACGCAACACCTTGGGTATCGGTCGCCAGCCAGACCTGGGCGCCGGCGGGAGCGAGCCTTGCAGCACGGACCAGAGCCGTTGCAAGGGACGACGGGCCGCTGTCCGGTTGCTCCAGTGCCCGGTCGTGCTCGTGGGCGAACATCTGCGCGATTGCGCTCAACTGCTGTACGCCGGTGCGGGCGGGAAGCACCGAAAGGCCGGCGGAGGTGATGGTCATCCCGGCAACGGAGGCGCCGCGCGCAACCGCATCCCAGCCCTGCCTTGCGAGACACCTGGCGGCCCGGACCGAGCGCAGGGCAGGTCCCGTTCCCCAGAGCATTGCCGGTCTGAAGTCGGCGATCAGCAGTGTGGTGTCGTCCCGGTCCTCATGGAAGCTGCGAACATGCGGCAGTCCGGTTCGCGCCGTCGCGGCCGGGTCGATCCGCCGGGTATCGTCGCCTTCCGCAAAGGCTCGGATTTCGCGAAGATCCATGCCGGCCCCCGGAAGTCTTGCCGGAACCGCGCCGGGCCTGCGTGTTGCCGGGCGGTGCCCGTTCGCCGGATGTTGGCTGTCGCGCAGGGCCAGCAGTTCCTGTGCCGTGAGCCGGATGCCGGGATGGTCGAGGGCGGCGCTCACCATGGTTCGACCATGCGCAACACGTCGGCAACGAGACTGCGGCCGGTGCGCCCTTCGCTGACGGCAGCCCAGCTCGGGATCAGCCGGTGGGCGAGCACGTCGGGGGCAAGCATCTGCGCATCCTCCGGCAGGCCGTAGTCGCGGCCCTTCAGCCAGGCCCGCGCCCTTACGGATGCGGCCAGGGCCAGCGTGCCGCGTGGCGAGACCGGGTGCTCGACCCACTCGGCAACGGCGCCGCCGGAGCGTGATGCCATGACCAGACGCACGATGAAATCCTTCAGCGCCGGAGCGAGATGCACCCGGGCGACCTCCGCTTTCGCGGTGTGGAGCTCCTCGCCGGACATCGGCCGGGCAGGGGAGATCTGTTCGGCAATGTCCTCCGCCTCCACAAGGTCCAGGATCGCGCGTTCCTGTTCCGCTTCCGGCATTCCGAGCGACAGATGCAGGAGAAACCGGTCCATCTGCGCCTCGGGCAGGGGGAAGGTCCCCTCGTGTTCGATCGGATTTTGCGTAGCCACGACCATGAAGGGATCGGGCAGAGGGCGGGTCACGCCCGACGTCGTCACCTGGCGCTCGGCCATGGCCTCCAGCAGGGCCGATTGTACCTTGGGTGGTGCGCGGTTGATCTCGTCGACCAGCACCAAGGAGTGAAACAGGGGGCCCGGATTGAAGTCGAAACTCCCGGTTTCCGGATGGTAGACCTGCGTTCCGGTCAGGTCGGCGGGCAAAAGATCCGGCGTACACTGGATGCGGCCGTGGCTGCCGGGCAATTGAGCCGCCAGAAGCTTGACCGTGCGGGTCTTGGCGACGCCGGGCGGGCCTTCGATCAGCACATGACCGCCGACCAGCAAGGCGATCAGCAGGCGCTCGATCATGTCCTGATGCCCGATCAACCCGGCTGAGACTTGCGACTCCAGACGGGTGATCGGATGACTGAGATCATCCATAAGCTTCCTCCTCTTCAGGAAGGATGGGCCAGGTGGCGTCGCCGCGCCAGAGACGTCTTCCCGTAGAAACCGGGAAGATTTCCCGGATCAGGGTGTCAATTCCACGCTGGCAAGCATACCGTTTTCAGCAGGCTCCAGCGTGAAGCTTCCTCCCAGCGCATTGACGCGCTCGCGAATGCCGAGCAGACCGTAGCCGTCGCCTGCGGGTGCGGATTCGCGCATGCCGCCGTCGTCCGAGACGGTGAGGGCAATTTTTCCGGCAGCCTCCAGCCTGACGGTCACGGTTCCGGGCGACCCGTGGCGGATCGCATTGGTCAGGCATTCCTGGGTGATGCGATAAAGACTGAGGGCCAGATCGTCGGGGATCGCGTCTAGATCGCCTTCAAGGTCCAGGACAAAGCGCACATTCGACAACCGGCCGCGCCATCCGGCAACGAGACGCTGCAACGCTGCCTCAAGTCCGAGTTCGTCGAGGTCCGGCGGGCGCAGGCGGGAAAGTTCGCCGCGCAGGCTCTGCATCATCTGGCCGGAAATTTCGGCGATCCGCGCCCCGTCCCGCGCCGTGGTTTCTCCCGATTGCGCAACGGCCGTGCCCAGGGCACGGGTCGCAGTCAGGCATTGGCCGAATTCGTCGTGCAGCTCGCGCGCCAGGGCCCGGCGTTCGCTTTCCTGAACCGTGAACAGCCGCCGGGTCAATTCGGTCCGGGTCTCGCGGGCTTCTTCAAGGGCGCTTGCCGTCTCGTTGAGCGCAAGGCTCAGCCGATCGAATTCGGCGACCCGCTGGCGTGGCTGACGCGTGGAAAAATCGCCGCTTTGAAGCCTTTCGATCCCGCGCAGGATTGTGCCGAAGGGCGACAGCAGCCGGGCGACCAGAAGACCGGTCAGAAGGGCACCGCCGATCGCCATGCCGAGGGCCAGTCGCATCAGATCGCCGGTGCGGTCCCAGGCGCGGGCGATGATGACTTTCGGATCGGCAAAGGCGGTGACGCGGGCATTGGTCACGTAGCGCGTCCGCACCGGCCGTGTGATCGGGTCCGGAACCAGTCCGATGGTTTCCGCGAGTTCGCTGAACCACTTCGGCGGGGGCGTATCGGCCGCAACATAGGAACCGCAGCGGCGATGGTCGGGCCGTTCGTCCGCACCGAACTCGACACAGATGCCGGGCGCGATCAGGGTCCACCGCGGAAATGCCTGCCAGTCGAGGAAGGCCGGCACCGGCGCCACGCCGCCAAAGGCAAGGCCCATGAAGTCCGGACGCGCCGCGATTGCCTGGGCGACACGCTCGGCGGTGATACGCGCATCCTCGCGCGCGGCATCCGTTGTTGCCCACAGCACCCATGCGGACCCGAGCAGGACGGTTACCAGCCCTGCCGCGAGCACGCGCAGCACCAGTTGAGGCAAGAGCCCGCTCATTGTCCGGAAGGCGTCAGGCCGGCGCGCTGCGCCTTCAGCACAAGGTCGGCATCGCCGGTGGCGTCGAGCTTGGCCCGGACCTGGGACAGGTTGTTCTGGATCGTCTTGGCCGAGAGCCCGAGGTTCTTTGCGATTGTCCTCCCGCTCATGCCCCTTGCCAGAAGCTGCAGGATTTCAAGTTCGCGTCGGGTCAGCGCCGCGATGTCGTCTCGCCCGAGCGACGTCTGGGCGACTTCCTGCGCCATGTCGGTCGAGAGTGCCTTGCGCCCGGACATGACTTTTGCGATGGCGCTGACCAGTTCTTCCGGCGGACTGCTCTTGGAGACGAACCCGCGCGCACCGGCAGCCATGGCTTTTTGCGCAAAGATCGCGCCCTGATGCATCGACACCACGATGATGCGGGCGTGCGGATCGCGCGCCAGAATGGCCTCGACCGCGGCCAGTCCGCCGGCTCCGGGCATGGACAGATCCATCAGAACGATGTCGGGTGTATGGGTGGCAAAAGCGGCCAGCGCCGCCTCTCCGCTACTTGCCTCGGCGACCACCGAAAGTTCCGGCTGCCGTTCGAGCAAACGAAGATACCCCTCCCGCACGATCGGGTGGTCGTCGACCATAAGAATACGGATCGTTTCCATGGCTCATCTTACCGCTTCCCAAGCGGGCCGCTCAATGCATCCTTATGGGGTAGAATTGTTCGGGATTGCTTTGCCGAAAAAGCGAATGGCGATCGCTTAAAGACCTCAAATCCGGGTCAAACCCGGGAGTTCCGGATATACGACGATCAAGCAGGCTACACTCTAACGCTTGTTGGCAGGCCTCCGGAATGCCAGGCCCTTCATGCTGAGGCGCAATTGTTTCTCGATCTCGATGATCGCAAACAACGTCACGCCGATTGCGACGATCAGCAGGCCGTCGAACAGCGGCACGCCCTCCGTTGCGAAGATGCGCTGCAGCGGTGGAAGGTAGGTAATTGCGAATTGGGCGATCGTCACCGTGAGCACCGTGGCCCAGATGACGGGGGTGGCGCGGACGGCCTTCCAGGTGAGCGATGTCCCGTAGATGTTGCGGATGAAGAACAGGTGGAAGATCTCCATCACCACCAGCGTATTGACCGCCATCGTCCGGGCCAGCTCAAGAGAGTAGCCACGATCGATCGCATAGGCGTAGATGCCGAACACGCCGCCGAGAAACAGCAGCGAAACCAGCACGATGTGCCACACGAGCCCTCCGGTCAGCAGGGCCTCGTTTCGCGGGCGCGGCGGCCGCCGCATGGTGTTGTCTTCGGTCGGCTCGAAGGCAAGCGCAATGCCCAGGGTGACTGCGGTGATGAGGTTGACCCACAGGATCTGGATCGGCGTGACCGGTAGCGTCAGACCGAACAACAGGGCGACGATGATCGTCATGGCCTCGCCGGCATTGGTCGGCAGGGTCCAGCTGATGACCTTCTTGATGTTGTCGTAAACCGTTCGTCCCTCGCGGACGGCGGCGACGATGGAGGCGAAATTGTCGTCCGCGAGCACCAGTTCCGCGGCCTCCTTGGCTGCTTCGCTGCCCTTGCGGCCCATCGCAATGCCGGCGTCGGCTCGTTTTAGGGCCGGTGCGTCATTGACCCCGTCGCCGGTCATCGCCGCGGTGATGCCCTGCGATTGCAGGGCCATGACGAGGCGCAGCTTGTGCTCCGGATTGGTGCGGGCGAAGATGTCCACGTCGCCGACGGCGGCGGCCAGCGCCGTATCGTCCATAGTGTCCAGGTCTCTGCCGGTCAGCACTCTGTCGGGATTTTCCAGACCGATCTGCCGGCCGATCGCCACGGCCGTTCCCGCATGGTCGCCGGTGATCATCTTCACCCGGATCCCCGCCTTGCGGCATTCGGCGATCGCCTCGATCGCTTCCGGGCGCGGCGGATCGATCAGCCCGACGAGGCCGACAAGCACGAGGCCGCCTTCGACATCGGCGAAGCTGAGCCTGGTTTGCGCATGGCCGACTTCCCGGGTGGCGATTGCCAGCACGCGCTGGCCTTGGGCGGCCATGTCCTCGGCGCAGCTCATCCAGTAGGCTTCGTCAAGCGGCTCGCTTTCGCCTGAAGGGGCGCGCTGCAGCGCGCACATTGCCAGAACCTGTTCCGGCGCGCCCTTGACGAAGATATCGGCGTGGGTGGCATGGTCGTGATGAAGCGTCGCCATGAACTTGTGGCGGGAATCGAAGGGGATCTCGTCCGTGCGCGTGCGCGCCGATAGCTCCTTGCTGACATCGACACCCACCTTTCCGGAAAACGCCAGCAGCGCGCCTTCCATCGGGTCGCCTTCCACCGCCCAGAAACCTTCGCGGCGATGCAGCGAGGCATCGTTGCAGGAGGCCGCCGCGCGGGCCAGTTCGGCCAGATGGAGATGGTCCAGCCCGTTCACGCGGGTTTCGGCGAGATAGATCGCCCCGTCCGGTTCGTAGCCGTCGCCGGCAAAGGAAAACCGGTGGCCGGACAGCGCGACCGAGGCCACCATCATCTCGTTGCGCGTCAGCGTGCCGGTCTTGTCGGTGCAGATCACCGACACCGAGCCGAGTGTCTCGATCGCCGGAAGTCGGCGCACGATGGCGTTGCGCCGCGCCATCGCCTGAACGCCGACGGCCAGCGTGATCGTCAGGACGGCGGGAAGCCCCTCGGGGATCGCGGCAACGGAGAGCCCGACCACCGCCATGAACATCTCGGTGAAATCGTGATGCTCGACGAAATAGCCGAAGACCAGCAGGATCGCGGCAATCAGCAGGATCAGCAAGGTGAGCCATTTGGCGAAGACGTTCATCTGGCGCACGAGTGGTGTCGTCAGCACTTCGACATCGGCCAGAAGACCGCTGATCCGACCGATCTCGGTCGTCGCACCTGTCGCGACGACCAGACCCCGTCCTTGTCCGCTGGTCACCATCGTGCCGCTGTAGGCCATGCAGGAGCGATCGCCGAGCGCGGCATCGCTTGCCACCGGCGCCGTGGATTTTTCCGCCGGCACGGATTCGCCCGTCAGGATCGCTTCCTGGATATTCAGTCCGGAGGTCCGGATCAGCCGCAGGTCGGCGGGAACCTTGTCGCCCGCCTCCAGGAGGACGATATCGCCGGGAACCAGCCTGTCGCCGCCGATGCTGTGACGCTCGCCGTCGCGCAGCACGGCGGCTTGAGGCGCCAGCATCTTGCGGATGGAGTCCATCGCCTTTTCGGCACGGCCTTCCTGGATGAAGCCGATCACCGCGTTGGCGATCACCACGGCCAGAATGACGGCCGTGTCGACGTAGTGCTGCATGGCCGCCGTGATCACGGCGGAGCCGAGCAGCACGTAGATCAGGATGTCGTGGAAATGGCTCAGGAACCGCAGAACCGAATTGCGTCCGGGCGGTTCGGGCAACCGGTTCGGGCCGTGCGTCTCAAACCGTACGGCCGCCTCGGGGGAGGACAGTCCCCCTGCTGTCGTGCCGGATGCCTCCAGACACGCTTCTATCTCGGACGAATGGGCGTTGGCTACGGGTCCGGTCATCCTTGCACACGTGTCGGTTTCCGCTTGAAGCGGCCTTGCTGGCTGAGCTGGAGACTGGTCACAGCTGCTAATGCGCCATGAAGACGGGGACCTTCATATCTTCGAGAACTTGCCTGGTCGCACCGCCAAGCACCCATTCCCTGAATCGTGACCGTCCATAGGCGCCCATCACGATCATGTCCGGCTTCAAGGTCTCCGTATACCCCAAGATTCCGGCTCCGGCATCCGAATCCCGTCCCGCCAGATCGGCGATCTCGACATTCACGCCGTGTCTGGACAGGTATTTTTCGATGCTGACGGGAGTGAGCCGCGCCCGTTCCGGCGGCGCTTCGCGGTTCTGCCCGATCAGGAGAGTTACGGTGGAGGCCGTCTTCAGCAGCGGCAACGCATTGCGCGCCGCGGCCGCAGCCTGCGCGCTACCGTTCCAGGCCAGGAGAACGCGTTGCGGCAACTCGGTGCGGGACCACCCGGCAGGCAGGATCAGTGTAGGGGTGCCGGACAGCGCCAGTTGCGTTGCCGCACCCCACAACAGATCTTGTTCGTTCCCGGATTGCCCGACGATGACCAGGTCATGCAGGCGGGTGGCGAGAAGCAGCACTTCCGCGGGATCGCCTTCTCCTGACCGCCAGTTATGGGAAACGCCGGCCTGCTCGGCGGCGGCGCTGAATTGTTTTTCGAGATCGGCCACTTTTTCGTATTCGCGCCGGATCGTTTCCGAGGCTTCTTCCTCGTTCATGAGAATGAACGGGCTTTGAACTGCATCCCGCAGGATTGCAGCCTCCGGCAAGACGCAGATGCCGGTTGCGTGGGCGTTAAACTTCTTGGCAATGTTGAGTGCCAAATCAACCTGATGGCTGTTTCCGACCAACGGAACATTCACCAGGATATCCTCGTAACCCATTATCCACCTCCGGCTGTTGATTTCGAATTTCAGCTCAACATACCTAATATCGGGCCACCTTGATCTGGTTCAAGCACGCAGCTGAGCGATTTGCCAAATGGAAATATGCAGGCGAAAGTCAAATGAAATATGAAGCGATCGGCTTTTGAAGGCGAATTCCGTGGAACCAATGCGTCAAATCAATCGAGCTGGGTAGGCCTGCCCGGCCGGTCAGCCAGAAAACCGGGGCGAAGCGCGCTGTATTTGCACAGGGGAACGGCGAGCGCAATCAGGTCGCAGGTGCGTATGCGCTCTTCGGCTGTCACAGCGGGCATCTCCTGCGCCATAGTCGCTACCGCAGCTACTATTACAGAGAAGGCTGAAAATGGCGGGACGTCCCTCAACACACGAATGCGAACCGGAAACCTTCATGCCTGTCGATGCGCAAAATCTGAAGATCCTGGAGCGCCGCCTTCTGTGGCTGTCGCATTGGATGATCCACAACGCCAACCATATCCGTCCCAAGGTCGATGGCATCAAGGTCGGCGGCCATCAGGCCAGCTCGGCCTCGATGGTGTCGATCATGACAGCGTTGTATTTTTCCGCGCTTCGACCCGAGGACCGGGTGGCGGTCAAGCCCCATGCCGCGCCGGTATTCCATGCGATCCAGTACATGATGGGCCGGCAGACGCGCGAGAAACTCGAAAACTTCAGGGGTTACGGTGGGGCGCAAAGCTACCCGAGCCGGACGAAGGATATCGATGACGTGGATTTCTCGACCGGTTCGGTCGGTCTTGGCGTCGGCATCACCCCGCTCGCATCTATCGTCCAGGATTTCATCAGCGCAAAGAGTTGGGGCGCGGAGATCGTACCGGGCCGGATGATCGCGCTGCTGGGGGATGCCGAACTGGACGAGGGCAACGTCTACGAGGTGCTCCAGGAGGGGTGGAAGAACGACCTTCGCAATTGCTGGTGGATCATCGACTACAACAGACAATCCCTGGACGGCATCGTCCGCGAAGGCCTGTTCGAGCGCATGGAAAAGGTGTTCGACGCCTTCGGCTGGGATGTCATCCGGGTGAAATACGGTGCGCTTCAGCGCGCCGCCTTCGAGGAGCCCGGCGGCGACCGCCTCCGGACCTGGATCGATCGGTGTCCGAACCAGGAATATTCCGCGTTGACTTACATGGGCGGAGCGGTCTGGCGACAGCGGTTGATGGAGGATCTGGGCGATCAGGGTGAAGTGTCTGCGCTCATTGATAGCCGTAGCGACGCAGAACTCGCCGAGTTGATGGAAAACCTCGGCGGCAATTGCGTGGAGACAATGGCCAATGCCTTCACGTCCATAGACCACGACCGTCCGACCTGCTTCCTGGCCTACACCATCAAGGGGTGGGGAACGCCGATTGCCGGCCACAAGGACAATCATGGCGGCCTCATGACCGCCAAACAGTTCGCGGACTGGCAAAAGCGGATGGGCGTTCCCGAGGGAGAGGAGTGGGAGCGCTTCGCGGGGGTCGGGGATCCCGCCGCGCTCAGAAATTTCCTCAAGACGGTACCGTTCTTCGCCAAAAGCCATCGGCGGCTCCGCGACGACCGGCTTGCGGTTCCGGCCATCGAACTGGACACGACGCGCGAGATCTCGACCCAGGCCGCATTCGGAAAGATCCTTGACGACGTCGCCAAGGGAGGCAGTACCTTTGCCGAACGGATCATGACAACCTCGCCCGACGTGACCGGCACCACCAATCTTGGCCCCTGGGTCAATCGCCGCAAACTGTTCGCTCGCCGGGAAATGTCGGACGCCTTCATCGAGCACCGCATTCCGTCCACCGCGAAATGGGAATTCACGCCGCAAGGCCAGCACATCGAACTCGGCATTGCCGAGATGAACCTCTTCCTTCTGCTTGGCGCCGCGGGGCTGAGCCACTCGCTGTTCGGAAAACGGATCGTTCCGATCGGCACTGTCTACGACCCCTTCGTGGCGCGCGGTCTCGATGCCTTGAACTACGCCTGCTACCAGGATGCGCGCTTCCTGATCGTCGGAACGCCGTCAGGCGTGACTTTGGCTCCCGAGGGCGGCGCCCACCAGTCAATCGGCAGCCCCCTGATTGGCATGTCGCAGGATGGTCTTGCCGCGTTCGAGCCCGCCTTCGCAGATGAGCTCGCCGTGATCATGGAATGGACCTTCGACTACATCCAGCGCGACGGCGAGGGTGATCCGGATGAGCGCACATGGCTTCGAGACGAGACCGGCGGCTCTGTTTATCTCCGCCTGACCACTAAACCGCTGGAGCAACCCGGCAAGCGGCGCGACGACGCCTTCCGGCAGGGGGCCATAGACGGCGCCTATTGGCTTCGACCGCCCGGGCCGAACTGTTCGGTCGTGATTGCCTACCAGGGCGCCGTCGCCGACGAGGCGATCGCTGCTGCCGGACAGGTCGGTGAAGCGCGCCGCGATATCGGCGTGCTTGCGGTCACTTCGGCCGACCGGCTGAACGCGGGCTGGACCGCTGCACAGCGCGAGCGGGCCCGGGGCAACAGCAAAGCGAAAAGCCATGTCGAAACGCTGCTCGATCCACTGCCGCGCGACTGCGCAATCGTGACCGTCATCGACGGCCATCCGGCCACACTTGCCTGGCTCGGGTCGGTCGCAGGACACAAGACGATCCCGCATGGCGTGGAACATTTCGGCCAGACAGGCACGATCGGCGATCTGTATCGCCATTTCGGTATCGACCGGCACGCGCTTGCCGCCTCTATCAGCGAACTCACCGCCGGGAAACCCATCAAGTCTCATCCGATGGGGGTGATGAACTCCTGAATTCAGGCGTGATACCGACCGGGAACGCGGCGCGGGAATTACCGAAACAAACGAACGCCTGTCGTTGCCCAGTCGAAGGTCTCTCGTTGATATCGCGCGGAGGCTACAACTGGCTCGCGCACCCCACGGCCACGGCCACGGAAACGGAATTGGGGGAGATCGCGGTTCGCTCGAAGGATGCCGAAAACCGCATGCACCCGGCACGGGTCTGGCAGGGCTGGGTTTGAACTGGCCGTGATCCAAGCCACCCGCAACGGAGATCGCGACGCAAGGATATGGCCTCGGGTGCAGCCTTTGAATGCCGGGTACGCCAGTTTCAACAGGCCGGTACTATCGGCGCACATGGGTCCTGGATTCAGAATGATTTGCTGGGCCATTGGAATAGGTCTCGAGGGAATGTGGCGAAGGGTGGCTTGCTACGTTAAACTCCGGAAAATCAGAGGAAACCTGAACAACTCACGTGTGTCGGCAATGACCATCCGTCCAATCTCCATGCGGTTTGGAAACTGACTTTAAATGACTGAAAAAATTAAAATATTCTCCGTCGCGCCGATGATGGACTGGACCGACCGCCATTGCCGGGCGTTTCACCGGCACTTGAGCAGGCGCGCGCTGCTTTATACGGAAATGGTGACCACCGGCGCCGTGATCCATGGTGACCGGGAGCATCTGCTCGGCTTTTCCGATTTCGAACATCCTGTTGCCTGCCAGCTCGGCGGGTCGGATCCCGCGGCCATGGCACAGTCGGCGAAGATCGTTGCGGACTACGGCTACGACGAAGTCAACATCAACGTCGGTTGCCCGTCCGACCGGGTGCAGTCGGGAAGTTTCGGCGCCTGCCTGATGCAGGACCCGGAACTCGTCGCGGATTGTGTCCGGGCCATGAAGGATGCCGTCGACATTCCGGTGACCGTCAAATGCCGCATCGGTGTCGACGAGCAGGACCCGGAACCGGCGCTCGACGCCATGGCGGACGCGGTTGTGGCCGCCGGTGTGGATGCGCTTTGGGTCCACGCGCGCAAGGCCTGGCTGCAAGGGCTGAGCCCCAAGGAAAACCGCGACATACCGCCCCTGGACTACGATCGGGTGAAGCGGCTTAAAGAGAGGTATCCCGATCTTTTCATCGGATTGAACGGCGGATTGCAAACCCTCGACGACGCCGAGATTCATCTTGAGGATCTCGACGGTGTCATGTTCGGCCGCGCCGCCTACCACACGCCTCAGATCCTGGGCGAGGTGGACCGGCGCATCTATGGCGAAGAGACGGAGGATGTCTCTCCGTGGCAGGCGGTGAGGGCCTATCTTCCCTATATCGAGGACCAGCTTTCAAAGGACGTGCGCCTTGCGCACATGACCCGGCACATGCTCGGCCTGTTTCACGGTCGCCCGGGCGCGCGGTCCTGGCGACGGATTCTGACCGTTGAGGTAACCAAACCGGGCGCGGGAACGGAAATCGTCGAAAAGGCCCTTGCGGCCGTCAGTCCCGTGGACGAATGTGAGGGCCTTTCCAGCCGTCAGGCAGACCATGCCGCCTGAAACGGATAACAGGTTCAACACGCTCTAACACGGATTTCACAACTTGGACGTCTCGTTTTTTGCCGGCGAAACCCTCGGGCTGGGTCTGGCGCTTCTGGCCTCCGGACTGGTCGCCGGATTTCTGGCCGGCATGTTCGGCATCGGCGGCGGTGCCATCCTGGTGCCGGTGCTTTACCAGTTTCTGACGGCCGTCGGGGTCGATGAAAGCGTCCGCATGCACGTTTCCGTGGCGACATCGCTCGGCATCATCGTGCCGACCTCGGTTCGCTCGTTCATGGCCCACAAGAAGCGCGGGGCAGCGGATCTGGAATTGCTGAAATCCTGGATCATTCCGGTGCCGCTCGGTGTGGTCTGCGCCTCTCTGGTCGCCGCTTACGTGTCCGGTGATGCTTTGAAGGGCATTTTCGCGGTCATCGCCTTCGTCATCGGTCTGCGCATGCTGTTCAACAAGCAGCACTGGCGGATCGGGTCCGACATCCCGGGCTTTCCGATCCGGCCGATCTGCGGGGCCCTGATCGGGTTCTTCTCCACGCTGATGGGCATCGGCGGCGGGGTGATGAACAACACCTTCATGACGCTTTACGGCCGGCCGATCCATCAGGCGGTCGCGACCTCGTCCGGCACGGGCACCCTGATCGCCATTCCCGGCACCATCGGGCTGATGTGGGCAGGGTGGGGTGACCCGTCCCTGCCGCCGTTTTCCGCCGGTTATGTGAACCTGCTCGGCGTCGCGCTGATCATACCGGTGACGACCTTTGCCGCGCCTTTCGGCGTAAAGGTCGCCCATCTGCTGCCGCATCGGACTATGGAACTCTTTTTCGGCGTCTTTCTTCTGCTGGTCGCCGTCCGGTTCGCGTTCAGCCTTTATGGAATGTGAATGGTTTCCCGTTAAGGCGTCAGAACCAGCTTGTCGCCCTCGATACTCCAGCCCTTGAGGCGGTCGAGCGCGGACATGCCGAACAGGCTTGTCTCCAGGGCATTCGGCTGGGCAACGAAGGCGCGGACATCCCGAAAGCTGGCATCGCCGATCCGGATGTTTGAAATCTTCACCGGTGCGACGACGGCCCGGCCGTTCGCGGTGGAGACCGGCGTGCTGAAATTCAGATCGCTGTTCGAAAAGCCGCCAGTCTGTGCATCTTCATAGGTCAGTACGACCGCGCTGGCCCCGGTATCGAGCAGAAACGTCACCGGTCTGCCGTTGACCGTCGCATTGATATGGAAGTGCCCCGTCGTATCGCGCACGACCAGGATGGTTCCGTCATCCTGATTGACGGCCAGTCCCGGAGCAAGCGCGCCAAGCACCCTGTAGCCGCCTGCGACCAGGTCGCCCCGGAACGTATAGCCGACGACAAGCACGCCCAGAAGACCGCCCCAGAAGAAAACGCCCCGGAAAATGTCGCGGACTTTCGGTTGGCCGAAGACAAGGCTAGCCATGAAGACGAAAGCGAGGATCGACAGGGCGACGATCCGGGGTCCGGTGGTGTCGAGATCAACCTCTTCCGGTGAGGACGGAAACTCGAAAATGGAATAAAACACCGCGCCGAACATGATCAGCACGATGATCGCCAGCGCCAGTCCTCGAAAACGGCTTCCGCCCATGTTTATCCGGCCTCCCGGTCAGGACGGCGGAAGTCCAGATCGGCCAAGATCCGTTCGCGGTCCTTGGACGTCATGCTGCCCCAGGTCGCGATTTCATCGAGCGTGCGGTAACAGCCGAGGCACAGCTTCGTGTATTGGTCGATCTGGCAGACTTTGGTGCATGGCGATTTCATGGGCCTGATATAGAAATCCGATTATGGCTTGAGAAGGGCCGGCTGCCTTCACAAACAGGGTATGGCTTCCTTACGGATTGCCGGTCGCCAGTTTGATCGGCGCGGTGACCACGGCAACGGGCAATGTTACGACAACCCGGGCGGTGCTGGAGATGAAGGATCCCAGATCGTTGCCGGCGGCATCCAGCTGGGTTTCCTGTCCGGCTGCCCCTGCCATTACGCCCGGTTGCGACAAGATCTTCTGGACTTGCGGACTGAACTCCGCGAGCTGGGTGAATTTCGCGTGGTGAGCGGAGTCCGTTGCTTTCAGATCCGTCAGGTCGATGACGATCGCGCCGAGTTGGGCAAGTTCCTCGTCGTCCTGATAGGCGCCGACCCTTTCCTTGCCGCCGGCAATCGTCTTCGACAGACGCAAGGCCCGATCGTCGCGGGACACAAGGATGACATACGGTTTGCTCTGTCGTCCGATGCGTTTCAACTGGGATTTGAAGACATCGATGTCGATGTCAGGAGCGGCGAGGAAGACACGCTCGACCTTGCGCGATAGTTTTTTTCGCTCAGCGGGCGGGATCTGGCGGGCCGTTTCCATCATAAGCCAGTTGCCCATGGAATGGGCGAGGATGACGATCCTTTCCGCTTTGCTGCTGTCGATCAGGCGCAGTGTCTTTTCCAGACCGTCGCGCGCAATCGCGGCACTGTTCAGGTCATAGACATAGTCCTGAAGCTTTCCGCGCGAGGCCCAGCTGAAGAGTATCGGGACGCCTTTAAAGTCCGCGTCGTGAACAAGTTGGGTGAACCGGTAGAGGCTTTCGGGAAACCGCGTGTTGTAGCCGTGGATGAACAGAAACACCGTCCGTTGGCCGCGCGGCAGCGCAGAAAGCCGCTGGTTGAGCCTGGACGTGAACGCCGTCGATCCGTCGATGTACCCGGCCTGTCTTGGAACGAAATCCTTTTTCGGATCGCCCGGCAGGATAGAGGGCCATTCGATGGTGCCCGGTTTGTGGTTCGGCGGAACGGAAATCGTGGCCTCGGCGAAATCGGTTTTTCTCGCCCGTTCGCCGTTGAAGTAGGTGTTCGGCCGGTCGTCGCGTTCACGTGTCGAGACGACCAGAATGTCATGGGTCGTCGCCCCGGGCGCCTGCAGGGTGCTGACGGCGAGTGCTCCCGCATCCGGACGTGACGCGCAGCCGGCAAGTACGATCAGCAGTCCGGCGCACAGGGCGGCGAACCGGATCGTCACGTTGACTTCGGACCAAGTTCTGCGGGGCATTCGACACATTCTCTGATCACACTGCTGACACTCAACCCTCACAGGTGCAAAAGCACAACCGGAATCGTAACGTTTGTTCGGCTTTCCTCATGGGATCATCGCAAGGCCGAGCAGAAACGCGATTGCGCTGACCTGCTGGACTGCCCCCAGCACATCCCCGGTAAAGCCGCCGATCTTGGCACGCGCAAGCCGGCCGATACCATGCGCGGCAAGGCCGGCCAGGATCAGCCCGAGGGACAGCGCCGGCACCGACAGGGCGACCGCTGACGGCAACAGGCACAAGGCGCCGAAGACCGCAGCCTGACCTGCGGCGCGCCTATCGGGCGTGCCGAAGCGGTTGCCGAGACCGTCCGGCCGGGCGCTTGGCAGTTGCGACCACTGCCAGACCATCAATGTCCGGCTCAGGGCTTCCGCACCCAGGAACAGGATCATGGCTTCGCCGGCGCCGAAGCGCTCAAGCAACGTCGCCAGAAGGACGGAACGCAATCCTACGGACACAACCAGCGCAAGGGCGCCGAAGGTACCGATCCGGCTGTCCTTCATGATCTCCAGCCGCCGGTCTGCGGTCGTGCCGCCGAAAAAGCCGTCTGCGACATCCGCCAGGCCGTCTTCATGCAACGCGCCGGTCGTCGCGGCGAGGGTTCCGACGATGAAAATGGCGGTTGCCAGTTCCGGCAGGGCCGTCCATCCGAGAATCAGGCCGATCAACGCGGCGGGCAGGGCGATCAGAATGCCGGCAAGGGGCGCGGCCCGGGGTATGCGCCTGAAATCGGGAGGTGTATCCGGATCGTCCGCGGGGCCGAGCTTTGGAAGGGGCAGACGGGAAAAAAAGCGTGTGCAGGCGGCCAGATCGGCGAGAAACCGGGCAGGGTCGGTCACCACGGTCGTCTCCGCGTTGGGGCGAGCGTTCGGCCCCGCATTTGGATCGTCCTGTCGCAATGCTGATCCATCCGGTCGGTCTCATGCTTGTGTTTTGACGGTCCGCCGTTATAGATCGGCCACACGAGCAGACCAAGTCCGGTCTGTCGACGAGCCGCTGAAACTGGAGTCCCTTGCCGATGCCCCTGTCTGAAACCGCGCTTCCGTTCGATGATATCCGCAACCTGGCGAAGTCGATGCCCGGGCCGGACGAGGAGGCGCTTCAGACGACCCGGACGCGGGACGCGCAACTGACCAAGCCGGCCGGCTCGCTCGGAAAGCTCGAACAGATTGCCGAATGGCTGGCGGCCTGGTCCGGCAAGGCGCCGCCGAAAATCACGCGGCCGCTGGTCGCCATCTTCGCCACCGCCCATGGGGTTGCCGACAAGGGTGTCTCGGCGTTTCCGAGCGCGGTCAATCGCCAGATGGTTGACAATTTCGCCTCCGGTGGTGCCGCGATCAATCAGATATGCCGGGCGAACGATCTCGGTCTCAAGGTATTCGATCTGGCCGTCGACATGCCGACCCCGTCGATCACCGACGAAGACGCGCTCGACGAGGCCAATTGCGCCGCCACCATGGCCTACGGCATGGAGGCGCTCGCCGGCGGTATCGATCTCGTCTGTCTGGGCGAGATGGGGATCGGCAACACCACGATCGCGGCCGCGGTCTTGAACGGCCTGTTCGGCGGTTCGGCGGAAGACTGGATCGGTCGGGGCACCGGCGTCGATGACGAAGGGCTTGCCCGCAAGCGCGATGCGGTTGCCGCAGCCGTCGCCCGCCTCAACGGCGAGAAGGATCCGCTGGAAGTCCTGCGCAAGGTCGGCGGCCGTGAAATCGCGGCAATGGCCGGCCTCATCATCGCCGCCCGCCTGCAGCGCGTTCCGGTGATTGTCGACGGGTTCGTGACCACGGCCGCGGCGGCAGTGGTCTACGCAATGGATCCTGCGGGCCTGGACCATTGCCTGTTTGCCCATGTCTCTGCGGAAGCCGGCCACCGGCGTGCCTTGGAAACCATGAACAAGGAGCCGTTGCTGGACTTTGGCATGCGCCTGGGCGAAGGCTCCGGCGCCGCGCTCGCGGCCGGTATCGTCAAGGCCGCCGCCGAAATGCATTCCGGCATGGCAACCTTCGCGGACGCGGGGGTCGCGGAAAAAGGCGCCGACTGACGCAGGACACCTAAGGGGTCTGAATAGCGGTTCTGAACGGATCAGGCGCTCCTGCGGCGGCTGCCTTGATTTTTGGCCTGTTCCCGTTCGGTCTGCGTGGTGTCCTTAGCGAAATTCATGGTCCGGGTTCTGGGAAGAGTAACGATCACTTCCGTTCCCTGTCTCAGTTTCGATTTCAGTTCGAACTTGCCGCCATGCATTTTCACCAGGGCCTGTACGATTGACAGGCCGAGACCGGTCCCCGGCTCCGCGCTCTTGATCGCCACCGAACCCTGGCCGAAAGCTTCCAGCACGATCGGGATCTCTTCTTCCGGGATCCCTGGCCCGGTATCGGCTATGGAGACGAACTGACCCCCTTCAACGGCTCTGCCGACCGATATCCGGATCTCCCCGTTCGTCGGCGTGAACTTCACCGTATTCGACAGCAGATTGAGGATGACCTGCCGCAAGGCGCGTTCATCGGCCCAGACCTGGGGCAGGTGCGGATCGTGCCTTACATGCAAGGTGATATCCTTCGCCTTGGCGCGGATCTGCATCATCGTGCTGCATTCTTCGACGATATCGGTGAGGTGGAGCGCTTCTTCCTGCAACTCGTGCCGGCCCGCTTCGATCCGCGACAGGTCGAGGATTTCGTTGATGAGGTGAAGGAGGTGCTGACCGGATCCGTGGATATCCGCAGCGTAACCTTTGTAATTGGCATTGCCCATCGGGCCGAGGACTTCGTCCTTCATGATTTCGGAGAAGCCGAGAATGGCATTGAGCGGCGTGCGCAGTTCGTGGCTCATGGTCGCCAGGAACCGGGATTTCGCAAGGTTTGCCGCCTCTGCCCGCCGGCGGGATTCGTCGGAAAGGGCTTTTGCCGTTTCCAGTTCGGCGATCAGGTAGTCCTTTTCCGCCCGATATTCCAGCATGGTATTGGCATTCTTGATCAACTGGTTGGCGAGGATCAGAAAGAAGCCTTGCGCTCCGACGGCCATGGCCGCAAGCGTGTAGTGGATGGAATCGGCGGCAAGCAGGAAATTGATCGCGACCGTCAGGGTGATCGGCAGCGTGCCGGCAACAAGGGCTCGGGGCAGGGTCGCCGACTGCATCGTGTTCATCGCCACCACGATCAGCAGGGTGGCGAACTGGAATTCCAGAAACCCGGCTCCGCTGTCGGGCTTTTGTGGAAGCACGAAGAACACGCACCAGCAAATACCATACAGAAAGTCGCCGAATGTGAAGCGCCGTAGCCAATGCGTCTTGGCGCGTTCTTCCGACGACGTTTTCTCATAAGCCTGGCAGGTCAGGACGATCAGAAGATGCATGCACAGCGTGAACACGAACCAGATCGTCACGAGCCCCTTGTTCAGCCACATGGTGGAGATCGCTGTCACGATCAGGGCAAGCATCGGCACGGCAAAGGCCGCGCTCAGCCGGGTATCGGCGAACAGGTGACGCCGTTCCCCCTCGAATTTGTTTTGCAGGCTTTCCTTGGTCCCCATGGCGCCGCGGAAATCACGGATGGTCCGCGCAAGCTCACGCCGGCGCATCGCCCGTCTCCGGTTGAAGGCCGTTCTTCGGTCGCCGGTCATTCGTCTGTCGCCGATCTGGGGCGTGTCGGGGTCCATGGTCCTCGCGTACCGGTTTGCAAAAACTTTCCGTGTTAGGTTTGGATCTTATGTTTTGACTCACCATTTCTTAAGATCACGCTCAAAGGCGTGGTTAACAATTCATGTGCGAGTTCAATCAATTGGTCGGCAAATTTCGGGGAGGAACATGAAACTCGAAGACCTTCGAGCGGAGATCGCCAACTGCCGCCTCTGCGTCGAAAGCCCCTTGAAGGAGCCGCTGCCGCACGAGCCGCGTCCGGTTCTGCAGGTGTCGCAAACAGCGAAAATCTGTGTCTGCGGACAGGCGCCCGGAACCCGTGTCCACCAGAGCGGGCGACCCTTTACCGACCCGTCAGGGGACCGGCTGCGCGACTGGATGGGGATCGGGCCGGAGATTTTCTATGACCCGGACAAGCTGGCCATCATTCCGATGGGCTTTTGTTTTCCGGGGCTGGACCGCAAGGGCGGGGATCTGCCGCCCCGGCCGGAATGCCGGGCAACCTGGCATGACAGGTTGTTTGAAGCCATGCCCCAGATCGAACTGGTTCTGGTGATCGGTCAGTATGCGCAGAGCTACCACCTGGGGCCTGCGCGCAAGAACAGCCTGACGGAGACGGTTGCCTCCTGGAGAGCGTATTTCGAAGCCCCGCGGGTGATAGGCAAACCCGCTGTCCTGCCTCTGCCGCATCCCTCCTGGCGCAACAACGCCTGGCTGAGGAAGCACCCGTGGTTCGAAGCCGAACTGTTGCCGGTTCTGAAAAAGGAAATCGCCCGGCTCATATGAACCGGGCGGTGTTTCGTCAGCAGCATTAACTTCGTCAGTTGGAGGCGACATTCTTTTCGGGACCGGAAATCGGCAGGTCCTTCTGCCGGCTCCAGCCGACCATGCTCGCATCATAGACGGTCACATTCTTGCGGCCGAGCAACTCGCTGAGCACGAACCAGTTGGTGGCGGCCCAGTGACCGGTGTTGCAGTAGGAGATCACCGGTGCGTCGGTGTCCTTCACGGCGGCCGGCTCCAGGGCGGTCAGTTCTGCTGGAGACTTCAGCCGGTTCGTCTTGTGGTCGTAGAAGGTGTCCTGATCGAAGTTTACCGCGCCCGGGATATGACCGAAACGGGTTGCCGCCTTGTGCTTTTCCGCGCCGGCAAACTGTTTTTCCGGGCGCGCGTCGAGGAAAACCGCATTGCTTCCGAGACCGCCGGCCACGTCATCGGTTGAAACGAGAAGCGCGTCATTGGGTTCAGCGACGAAAAGATCGCCCTCCGGAACAACGTTGCCGGTCTCCAGCGGGCGCTTTTCCGCCACCCAGGCCGCCTGGCCGCCGTCGAGAATGGCGACATTCTCGTGGCCGAGGTACTTGAACGTCCAATAGATCCGGGTGGCGGCGCCGAATTCGAGGCTGGATTTGCCGTCGGGGACGATCACCACGGCTTTTTCGTCCGATACACCCAGCTCGGAGAGTACGGCCTCCATCTTGTCGATCGACGGCAGGACGCCTTCGACACCGTCACGATCGGTGCGCCAGTAGCCCGGATACTCGCTCCAGATCGCGCCGGGGATATGACCTTTCAGATAATCGTCCTTGCCGGACTTCGAGATCGGCGATCGGGTGTCCAGAATGAGGATCCGGTCGTTTTGAAGATTGTCCTGCAACCACTGGGTCGAAACCAGCGGCGTCAGGTCAGGGGTTTCGGCCGCGGCCGGCAAGGCGAAACCGGCGACCAGAACCGCGACGGCACCGGCCGTTTTGATCAGTGAGGAATGCAGGGAGCCAAGCATGGCAAACTCCGGAAGTGTTAAGTGTTGAATGAGAAAATTATTCTCAATTAACAATGGAATTGACATTCTGAAGTAAAGTTGGCAAGGAATATGGGCGATATTCTTAGAAGAAAAATCTAAATTTGCGCATAGGTGGTCGGGATTAGAAATCCGTTCTATTCCACGCCGTCTCCCTTGAAACATAAATCCAGGCCGTCAGGCGCCATTGGCGTTTGTCGTGCCCACTGCCAATGCGGAACCCAGCATGATTGACCGTATCGACCGCCGGATTCTTTCCATTCTGCAGGAGGACTGCACCGTTCCTGTTGCCGAAATCGGCAGGCGTGTGGGCCTGTCCACGACGCCGTGCTGGCGGCGCATCCAGAAGATGGAGGAGGACGGCGTCATTACCGGCCGCGTCGCTCTGCTCGATCCGGGGAAGGTCAATGTGAAGGTTACGGCCTTCGTCGCGATCACCACCAGTCAGCACACCGAAGACTGGTTGAAGAAATTCGCAGATGTGATCTCCGAGTTTCCGGAGGTCGTCGAATTTTACCGCATGGCGGGGCAGGTGGATTATCTTCTGCGTGTGGCCGTGCCGGACATCGAGGCCTATGATGCCTTTTACAAAAGGCTGATCGCCAAGATCGACATTTCGGACGTCTCGACCACCTTCGCGATGGAGCAGATCAAGAGCACAACCCAGCTGCCGCTGGGCTATGTGGTGACGGAAAAGCCGAAACCGGAGTGAGATCCTGGGGGAAGTCGAGCCGGGGTGCCGATGACAATAGCGTGATTGGCGGTTCGGCTTGCACAAATGTATTCAGAATTTGAGATGTATCAAACGGAAGAACGCCCGGTCCGCGTAGAATAGATAAATTGGTCCAATAGGGAGGATAGCATGTCTGGTTTCTTCGGAAAAATGTTGCTCGCCGCCGGAATGGTGGCGACCCTGAGCGGAGCGGCTGCGGCAGCCGACATGGCGCCGGGCGAAGTCGCAACGACCTACACGGTCGAAGGCGAATTCGAGGATGTCCGGTTCGCCTTGGAAAACGCCATCGTCAACCGCGGCTTGGTCATTGATTATGTTTCCCATATCGGGGACATGCTGGCGCGCACCGGTGCTGACGTCGGCGCCAAGAAGGACATCTACGTCAAGGCACAATCGATGTTGTTTTGCTCTGCGGTGCTGTCGCGCGCGGCCATGGAAGCTGATCCGGCCAATATCGCTTTCTGCCCTTATGGCGTGTTCGTTTACGAAACCCCGGATAAGCCGGGTGCAATTGTTGTCGGCTACCGCAATCTGACCGAAACCGGCGACGAGGCTTCCAAGAAGGCGATCGCCGATGTGAACACGCTGCTGGACGACATCGTCAAGGAAGCGGCCGAGTAACAGTTCCTCCGCAGTGACTTCGGGGAGATGATCTCCCCGGAGTGTGCCAACTGCCTCTCCCTTAAAGTTCCGGGAGGGGCATTTTCATTTGACCGTTTTGAAGCCCGATAACGGGTGTTGGCCTGCCTTCTGCTGCAGCCGGAGGAGGGTCTTTTCCGCAGTCAGTTCGCGAGACGCTTCCTTGCCTATACGCCGTTCGGTCTTGTCGCTGGAGGCTGCCAGACGCTGTGCAAGCGCAAGCGCCGGCTTGTGAAGGGGCAATGACCGTTTGCCGATCTGGCGCAAGGCCCAACTGACGGCTTTGAAAACATAGTTGCGCGGATCGGTTGCCTTGTCGGCGATCAGGCAGAAATAGCCGTGAAATTCTGTGTCGGGCGCTTTCTTCGCGTGGACCGCGCGCCAGGCAATCATGGCGAAGCCCGCGCGCCGGACGAATTCGCGCTCATCGGTCACGTAGGCGGAAATCTTTTCCGTGGCATCGGCGGTCCTGGCGAAGATGGCGCAGACCTGGTCGCACAGGTCCCAGGAATTGAAGTCACTCACCCAGGTATCCATTTGCGCCGGGGTAATCTGTTTTGGATCGGCAATCAGGCCGGCAAGGATACGTGCCTCGTGCCAGCCGGTTTCCCAGAGCGCGGCCGACAGGGCGGGGTCCTTGCCGATTTTCTTCGCCAGCGGCCGGGTGACCGCCATCGGCACGCCGAAGGCTCTGTCCACCTGAATGCCGAACCGTTTCATGCCGGCCCGGTTTTCTTCCGAGCCGGCTTGTCTGAGCTCCGCCAGAACCGCCTCGACGGTCCAGCTGGAGGCGGCGGCCAAGGCGTTGCGCCTATTTCTTGTCGGCGTTTTCCAGCCGGGCGATCAGGCTGGACGTATCCCAGCGGTTACCGCCCATGGCCTGGACTTCCGCATAGAACTGATCCACCAGCGCGGTGACCGGAAGCCGGGCGCCGGTGTCGTTGGCGGTCTTCAGGCAGATGCCGAGATCCTTGCGCATCCAGTCGACCGCGAAGCCATAGTCGAATTTGCCATTGTTCATCGTTTCCCAGCGGTTTTCCATTTGCCAGGACTGCGCGGCGCCACCCTTGATCGCGGCAATCACCTTGGGCACGTCGAGCTCGGCCTTCTTGGCGAAATGGATCGCTTCGGAAAGACCCTGGACCAGGCCGGCGATACAGATCTGGTTGACCATCTTGGTCAGCTGGCCGGCGCCGGCTTCGCCCATCAGGCCGGCGAACTTTGCAAAGCAATCGATGACCGGCTTTGCCTTGTCGAAATCCGCCTGGTCGCCGCCGCACATGACGGTCAGGACACCGTTTTCAGCACCTGCCTGGCCGCCGGACACCGGTGCGTCGACAAAGCCGCAGCCCTTGGCCTTGGCGGCGGCGTAAAGCTCTCGGGCGACTTCGGCGGAAGCGGTCGTGTGATCGATGAAGATCGCCCCGGACTTCAATCCGTGAAAGGCGCCGTTTTCCCCGGTGGTAACCGAGCGCAGGTCGTTATCGTTGCCGACACAGGCAAGAACGAAATCGCAGCCTTCGGCCGCCTGCTCCGGAGTTTGGGCGAAATGTCCGCCGTATTCGGCCGCCCATTTCTCGGCTTTTGCCGTGGTCCGGTTGTAGACGGTCACGTCATGCCCGCCCTTGGTCTTCAAAAAGCCCGCCATAGGGTAGCCCATGACGCCCAGCCCGATGAATGCAACCTTTGCCATTTTCCGGTTCCTCCTCAAGTCGCAACGAAAGGCCCGGCGGTTCGCCGGGCCTGTCAAATTGGTTCTCGGGTTCTAGCGCATTCGCGGCCAACTGTCAGGCCAGCGCATCGGTCGATAACCTTGAAACATTTGACCGTCGTTCTTTTGTCTGCTGACAAGGCGGATTGCACGCGGTGGTGTTTCCCACCACAAGTGCGAGCCAACGCAGTCAGCGGGCAAAAGAGTCCGGCCCTTCGGGCGGCGGAAAGCGGCCCATCGGCTGTGTTGCGCCGCTTGCTCGATGCACCGCATCGCGCCGCCCAACGTCCCTGGCCGAATGAACCGCTTTCTGCCATCAAATGGTTCAAGGTTATCGACCGACGCTCCAAAGGCGTCAGACCCAGAACCTCGGACGGTATCCCGTCTTGTCTTCAGTGGAGGACGTCCGCGGCTGTTTTGCAAGCTTTTGCTCGGTGGACGGTTGCGGACGGGTGTAGGGGGTGAACCGGGCGGCGGTCATGTATGCTTGTGCAAAGATATCGAACATTGTCTAACACTCCATTGCGTCTTCTATGGTTGGACAATGAAGGAAAACTGAGGTAGTGGCTAATCATCTAAAATTCTATAATGTAAGTTAGGATTACATATGGAGTGGCGCAGCCTGCCTTCCCTCAGCAGTCTTCGGGCGTTTGTCGCCGTGACCGAGAAAAAGAGTTTTTCCGCAGCCGGCAGGGACTTGAACGTCTCCCATGCGGCCGTCAGCCAGCAGGTCCGGTCGCTGGAGGACCGGCTGGGCACGCAACTCGTGGTTCGGGAAGGGCGGGGCGTTGCGCTGACGCCGGAGGGGCTGCTATTGGCGGAAGGGCTGCGGGAGGGCTTTGCGATCCTGCAGGAGAGCGTGGATCGTCTGCTTCAGACGGATCAGTCTCGCGCTCTCAACGTGACCATGACGCCTGCGTTCGCCGTCAGCTGGCTGATGCCTCGGATATCCGATTTCAAGCATCTTCATCCGGAGATCGAATTGATGCTGAATCCGACCGGGGATGTCGTCGAATTCGCTCCCGGCGGTATCGACCTTGCCATCCGCTTCGGCAACGGCAACTGGCCGGGGCTGGAGTCGGAACTGTTGCTGCCTTCCAACTACGTGATCGTCGGCGCGGCAAGCCTGGTTGGCGATCGATCCATGTGCGATCCGGCGGAGATCCAGGACTATCCATGGCTTCAGGAACTGGGGACCAACGAATTGTCGCTCTGGCTGGAGGGTCAGGGCGTGGTTCCGAGATCGAAGCTGAACATCACCCATCTGCCGGGCTTCATGGTGCTGGAAGGTCTGCGCCGGGGTGACGGGATTTCGGCGACCGCCAAGGTTTTCGTGGAATCGGATATCGAGGCGGGTACCCTCAAGATTCTGTACGAGGACATCAAACCTGCGTCATCGGGCTACCATCTGGTGACCAGGCCCGGTGTGCAGCGTCCTCCGCTGAAAGCATTCATTTCCTGGCTCAAGGCGCGCGCGGCCGACGCCACCGCCCGCAGCGCCTGAGACGTTTGGCTCAGCGGATCAGGTGGCGAGTGAGGCGAGTTTCGAACTTATCCCAGAGCCGGCGCAACATTTCCACCAGGAACAGATACAGGACCGCTGCCCAGATATAGGCCTGAAAATCGTAAGAACGGGAATAGGCGCGACGTGTTTCGCCCATGATGTCAAAGATGGTGATGATGGCGGCAATTGCGGAGCCTTTGAGCAGGAGGATGATCTCGTTGCCATAGGGCCTGAGCGCCACCATCATCGCCTGAGGCAGAATGATCTTGAAGAAGATAACCGGCTTTGACAGGCCAAGTGCCTCGGCGCCCTCCCATTGCCCCTTCGGCACATTCTCGATTGCTCCGCGCAGGATTTCTGCCTGGTAGGCTGATGTGTTCAGGGAGAAAGTGAAGACGACGCAATAAAAGGCGTCACGGAAGAACCACCATACCCCGACGGTTTCCAGTTGCTCGCTGAACGACCCCATGCCGTAATAAAAAAGGTAGGTTTGCGCGAGCAGCGGAGTGCCGCGAAAGAAGTAGACATAGCCGTATGCAAGTTTGCGAAGGAGGGCGAACTTGGATGAACGCGCTGCTGCGATCGGAACGGATATGACCCCGCCGATCAGAATGGACAAGCCGACGATTTCAAGCGTTACAAGAAAACCGTCGATATACTTGGGCCAGTATTTCTGGAAGAACGGGCTCGCGACATTGATGCTCAGATAGTAGAGCAGGCTGGCGCCCGCGATTGCCCAAAGTACCATCAGCACATGCCCGAGGATCCGCGTTTTTCCCCAGGTGCGGGCGCCCGGTGGAGGCGGAAGGAGGGCGGATTTGCTGTTCGATGAGGGAGTGGACATTACCGTTCCGTCTCCCCGCGTTTCGACCAGGTCTCGATTCGGTTAAGCCCCATGGACGATATCAGGGCGAGTGCCAGGTAAATCAGGCAGGCGAGACCGAAAAACAAAAATGGTTCTTTGGTAATGCGGGCAGCCCGGTATGAGCTCAGCATAATATCCGTAAGCCCGATCACCGAAACCAGAGCCGTTTCCTTGAGCAGGACAAGCCAGAGATTCCCGAGGGCGGGCAGGGCAAGCCGGATGAGCTGGGGCAGGATGACAAGCCGCATTGTCTTGCCGGGCGACAGGCCGAGCGAGTATCCGCCTTCATACTGGCCCTGCGGGATGCCTCGAAATGCGGACAGGAAGGCTTCCGATGAATAGGACGAAAACACCAGGGCCAGGGCAACCATGCCCGCGGCGAAGGAGTTGACTTCGATGTAGGTGTTCACCCCGATGAATTTCAAAGCTTTCAGGATCGCGATCTGAAGACCGTAATAGACGAGAAAGAGCGTCAGCAGTTCCGGCAGGCCCCGGAATAACGTCGTGTAGATATTGGCAGCCAGGCGAAGGGAGGGTTCGTGACTTTTCTTCGCAAGCGCCAGGAAAAAACCGAGCGTCAACCCGAATGGAAGCGTGGCAACAGCGAGCGCGACGGTGATCAGAACACCGTGCGCGATTTCATCGCCCCAGCCGATGTCCCCGAAGGATAAAAGCGTCAGTGCCTCGTTCATGCGCTTGGCGCCGCCTTCATGCTGTTCCCCCTCATGGAAAGAGCGCGGCGTATCGACTGTCGCCGCGCTCTCATGTCTTGCGGTCTACAGTTTCTGACTAGCCGCCATAGACGTCGAATTCAAAGTACTTGTCGTTGATTTCCTTGTATTTCCCGTTTGCCAGGATCGCGGCGATAGCCTTGTTGAACATTTCCTTCAGGTCACCGTCTTCCTTGCGGATTGCGATACCGGCGCCTTGGCCGTTGATCACGGGATCCGGGGTCAGCGTGCCGAGGAGCTTACAGCAGGCACCATCGTCGGACTTGAGCCAATCAGAAAGCACCACAACATCGTCGATCACGGCGTCGATACGGCCGTTGGCAACATCGAGTTTGTACTCGTCCGGCGTCGGGTACAGCTTCAGGTCTGCCGACGGCAGCTTTTCTTCCGCATAGTTCGAGTGCGTCGTGGAAGACTGCGCACCGAGCATCACGCCCTTCAGATCGGCGTCAGTGGTGCCGGTGAGTTTGGAATCCTTCGGTACGGCGATTGCCGGCGGGGTGTTGTAGTACTTGTTGGTGAAGTCGACCTTCAGCTTGCGCTCTTCGGTGATCGACATGGAGGCAATCACCGCGTCGAATTTACCGGCCTGCAGGGCCGGAATCATGCCATCCCAGTCCTGGGTGACGAATTCGCATTCGACCTTCATCTCTTCGCAAAGCGCGTTTGCGATATCGATGTCGAAGCCGACCAGCTGACCGTCTGCGGTCAGGGAGTTGAAGGGAGGATAGGCGCCTTCGCTGCCGATCCTGACCTTCGACCAGTCCTTTGCCTGCACGCCGCCGACTGCGGCAAGAACGATAGCGGCGGCGGCGGCCAAACGCTTGATGTACATAATTTCGGTCCCCTAAATAACTTGTTGAGCGGAGCAGCTTGGATGTGCCAGTCTCGCCGAATGTCAATATTCCCATCATTTTTTCGTAAAATTCAACCGTTAATCCCGCGGTGTAAGGCAGGGTTTTGTAGGAATGCGGGTTATTGCCGTAGCGTTTTCCTCTTCTCACCGGTTCAGTCGGGCAGATTTTTCCAAAGAAGCTGGTATAGCGGATGAAAATGCCCATTTGAAATCGGTCGATTCCGGGAAAGACGGAGCAAGAACTTGCCGGATTTTCAGCTGTTCATCGGTAACAAGAACTATTCGTCCTGGTCGCTCCGCCCGTGGATCGGATTGAAGCAGGCCGGTATTCCCTTCAACGAGGAACTGGTGCCGTTTGATTTCAAGAACGGCAATCCGGACTTCCGGCCGTTCTCGCCGACCATGAAGGTGCCGATTCTGAAGGACGGATCTCTGACGGTCTGGGAATCGCTCGCGATCCTGGAATATGCGGCGGATGTCTTTCCGGACGCGAGCCTTTGGCCGGGCGATGTCGGCTTGCGCGCGCAGGCCCGCGCGATCTCCGCCGAGATGCACGCAGGTTTCGGCGCGCTTCGCTCCGCCTGTCCGATGAACATGCACCGGAAACCGGGCCGGATCGCCATCGATGGCAAGGTGCGAGCGGACATCGACCGGATCATCGACATCTGGCGGGAGTGCCTCGACCGTTCCGGCGGACCGTTCCTCTTCGGTGGCTTTACGATCGCGGATGCCATGTACGCGCCGGTCGTCAGCCGGTTCGCAACCTATCTTTTGTCCGACGACGCGACGGTTTCGACCTATAGCTCTGCGATGACGTCGTTACCCGCCTGGATCGAATGGCAGGAAGCCGCGGTCAAGGAGCCTTGGGTGGTCGAGGAAGAGGAAGTCTGAGACAGACGTCCAAAGGGCAACTGAAGACGGCGCGTTCTAAAAGAACGGAATGAAGTCGACAAGGCTGCCGCGGGGAACCGAGGTGGCGTCTTCGGGGATTTCGATCAGGCCGTCCGCTTCGCGCAATCCGGTGATCAGGCCCGACCCGTCCCGGTCGAACTTGCGCACGACTGTCCGTCCGGCCGCGTCCTTGTTGAGAATGCCCCGGTAGAATTCCCGCCGATCCGGTTTCTTCTTGGCCACCTCGAAATCGGCCGGGACCTGGAAACGGCGCGGCTCGAGGAAAGGACCGCCGCCCAGCACGGACAGGACCGGGCGCGCGTAAAGCAGAAAACACACCATCGCCGCGACCGGATTGCCCGGAAGACCGAGAAAGACGCATGAGCCGATCTGGCCGAACATCATTGGCCGACCCGGCTTGATCGCCAGTTGCCACATGTGGCGCTTGCCGAGCCTGTCGAGGCTGGAAAGCACGTGATCCTCTTCGCCGCGGCTGGCGCCTCCGGTGGTCAGCAGAACATCCGAACGCTCCGCCGCCGCCTGCATCGTGTCGCCGATCGTGTCGGCGCGATCCTTCAGAACCCCAAGGTCCTCGATCTCCACATCCAGGTTCTGGCAAAGCGCACGCAGCAGGAAGTGATTGGAATCGTAGACTTCGCCGGGCTGTAGCTCCGGTCCCGGCCGGCGGATCTCGTCGCCGGTGGACATGAGCGCGACCCGGACCTTCCGATGGACCCTGATGTTGGCCCGGCCGGTCGAGGCAATGGCGGCAAGGTCCTGAGGGCGAAGCCGTTGGCCGGGCGACAGCAGCACCGTGCCCCTGGCGAGATCCTCGCCGGCCCTGCGCCGGTTCGCGCCTATCTTGAGGCCGGCCGGAACGATCACGAAGGACTGGCCGTCCTGCTCGTGGGTCTCGCAATCCTCTTGCATGGCGACCGTATCGGCGCCCGGCGGCATGATGGCCCCGGTAAAGATCCGCGCCGCGCCCCAGGGGGCAAGTGGTTTGTCGCTCGGGTGCCCGGCCGCGATCCGTTGTTCCAGGCGGAAAAAACCCCCGGCCTCTTCATGATCCTCGAAGCGGAACGCATAGCCGTCGACCGCGGAATTGTCCGACTGGGGAACGTCGCGCGGGGCCGTGATCTCTTCCGCCAGAATACGGCCCCAGGCCTGTTCCAGCGGAACCTCTTCCGGCTCGGTGACGCAATGCATCCGTTCTTTCAGGATCGCCAGCGCCTCGGCGTGCCGCAGCCGGTCCTTGTCATGCAGGAAGCAGTCGTCGAGCAGGGGCTTAGCCGACACGGTTCGGCTCCTTCAGTTGCACCGTGGCGGCGATAAAGTCTGCCATCGCGCCGACGTTGTCCAGGTCGAACACCGGCAGGTCCGTGTCTGCAACCGGATGATCCGCCGCAATCGCGATAATGGCGGGATCGGTCGGCGCCAGCGGTTCGGAATTCCTTGATTCCGTGCGCCTGGCCTCGATCTTCGGATGGCCCTCGCGCTTGTAGCCTTCGATCAGCACCAGGTCGCAGGGCGCGATCCGTGCGAGGATGGCGTCCAGGCCCGGTTCATCCTCATCCCGGAGCTCGTGCATCAGCGCCCAGCGGTTGCCTGACACAAGCGCGACCTCGACGGCTCCGGCCTCCCGGTGCCGGTAGCTGTCGGTATCTTTCTTGTCGATGTCGAAGTTGTGGTGGGCGTGCTTCACGGTCGACACCTTGAACCCGCGCCGGGTGAATTCCGCGACAAGCCGGGTCACAAGGCGGGTCTTGCCGGAATTTTTCCATCCGGTAACTCCGAAAACGCGTTGTTCAGTCATCCCGATATCAGACCCATTGCACGGCGGGCGGCTTCGAGATCCTCCGGCCGGTTGGCATTGAAAAACGGATCCATGCCGGTCTCGTCATCCTCGAAGGCCACTTCGACGCTCTCGTGCCGGTCAACGAAGGCAAGCACCTTGCCGTTTTGACCGCTTGAGAGCCAGTCGTGGAGGTCGCTGGCAAGAGCGACGGGCCACAGTCCGAATACCGGATGAAGGCGGTCATGGGAGCTTGACAGCGCAATCACCGGCCGGTCGGTGGGAACGGCGCTCAGCAATCGGGATACGAGGGTCTTGGGAAAGAACGGCGTGTCGCCGGCGACCGATACCACGTAGCGTACACCGGGAGCGTGATCGCGGGCGTAAGTCACCCCGGCGAGAATGCCTGCGAGGGGGCCGGCATAGTCACCCACCGGGTCGGCGACCACGGGAAATCCGAAATCGGCAAAACGCGCCGGATCGCCATTGGCGTTCAGGATGATGTGTTCGGTCTGGGGGGACAGCCTGTCGATGATATGTGCCAGCATCGACTTGCCGCCCAATTCGATCAGCGTCTTGTCGCCGCCGCCCATGCGCCGGGACTGGCCGCCGGCCAGGATGCAGGCAACAAGGCTGGTTTCGTTCGGGTGTCGCGTGTGAGCTTTGATCATTCCGCGGCAAGGCTCCCCTTGCGCCGGATCTTGTCCGGTTCGTCCTCGGCGGAGGACGGTTCCATGTCGAAGTCGATCCGGTCCTCGCCGGCTAGAGCGATTAACCGCTTGCCCCGTGCCCGGCCGATCAGTGTCAGCCCGGCCCGACGGGCAAGGTCGACGCCCCAGGCGGTGAAACCGGACCGGGAGACCAGGATCGGAATGCCCATCATGACGGTCTTGATCACCATTTCCGAAGTCAGCCGACCGGTGGTGTAGAAGATCTTGTCCTGCGCCGGCACATTGTTGAGGGTCATCCAGCCGGCGATCTTGTCGACCGCATTGTGCCGTCCGACATCTTCCATATAGACCAGCGCCTTGTCTTCCCGGCACAGGACGCAGCCATGGATCGCGCCGGCCTCCAGATAGAGCGACGGCGTGGTGTTGATCGTCTTTGTGAGATTGTAGAGCCAGGACGTTTTCAGCCGGGCGTCCGAGGTGAGCCGCGCTTCATCGAAACTTTCCATGACATCGCCGAAGACGGTACCCTGCGCACAGCCGGAGGTGCGCACCTTCTTCTTAAGCTTCTCCTCGTAATTCGTTTCCCGCTCGGTGCGCACAACGACCACTTCCAGGTCGTCATCGTAGTCGATGCCGGTAATGACGTCGTCGGCGCGCAGCATGTTCTGGTTTTTCAGGTAACCGACCGCGAGCAGGTCCGGATGGTCGCCGATGGTCATCATGGTGACCACTTCCTGGGAATTCAGATAAAGCGTCAGGGCTTTCTCCGTCACCACCTGGGTGTCGATCGGCCGGCCGTCCTGATCGATCCCGCTGACCGTCGTCGACAGGCGCGAATCCGTCGGGTCGGGGCGCAGGAGATAGCTGTCTGTTGAAGAAGGTTCGTCGCTCATTCTGGAAAGAGTAGGCAGTGTGTCCGTCTTGGGCAAGATGATTACGGCGCGCTGCGCCTGAACCGCATCAGCGCCATGAAGGCCCCGCCGGCAATCAGCCCCCAGAATGCCCCGGACACGCCGAAAAAACTTAACCCCGAAGCTGTTATGAGAAAGGTGAGGATGGCGGCTTCCCGCGTTTCCGCTTCCTTAGTCGCGGCCATGAGCGAATTGGCAAAGGCGCCGATCAGGGCAAGGCCGGCCACTGCCTCGATCAGGACCGGCGGTGCGGCTGCGATGAATGTGGTGGCGGCGGCCGCGACGAGGCCGAACAGGATGTAGAAAAACCCGCTGAACACGGCGGCCCAGTAACGGCGTTTGGGATCCGGGTCGGCATCCTCTCCGGCGCACATGGCGGCCGTGATGGCGGCCAGATTGACCGCGTGCCCGCCGAAGGGGGCCGCCAGCAGACTGAAGACGCCGGTCAGGCTGAACAGCCGGCCACCGTCAGGGAAGTAGTTGTTGACCGAAAGCACGGCCATTCCGGGAATGTTCTGCGACGCCATGGTGACGATGAACAAGGGCAGGCCGATCCCGATCGCTGCACCCACAGTGAAGTCCGGCATGACGAAAACCGGGTGTGTCAGGACGCTCAGGCCTCCGAACTGGGCCGGATCACTGGTGACATAGATCAGGATGGCAGTCGTCAGCACGGCGAGCGGGACGGCGTAGAGCCGCCGGAAGCGGAAGGCGAGTGCCCAGACGACGATAATGGTCAGGGCTTCGGCCGGAAACTCGCCGATGGCGCGGGCCGGCGCCAGGCACAGGCCGAACAGCACACCTGCCAGCATGGCATTGGCAAGCGGCATGGGGATCGCGGCCACGGCCCGTCCCAGAGGCCGGAACAGGCCGGCTGCAATGATCAGGAGCGCGCACAGAATGAAAGCGCCTACGGCCGCCGGAAAGCCGCCTTCGACCGCGCCGCCGGTCGCAAGCAGGGCAGCCCCCGGTGTCGACCACGCGATGCTGATCGGCATGCGCGTGGTAAGGGCCGCCACGATCGCACAAGCGCCCATGGCGATGGACAATGCCATCAGGCCGCTCGCCGCTTGATCCGAGCTGGCGCCGACGGCAAGCAGGCCCTGGACGACCACAGCAAAGGAACTGGCGGTGCCGACGATGGAGGCCAGAAGACCCGCGGAAAAGGTTTGCAGCGACGGAGGCGAAAGCGTCATGATGAAAAACGGAAAGGATGTGGGAACGGGGCTGAGGAGAGAGAAGAGCCATCCTTAACCGACGCGGTCGCGAAAGCCACGCTAAAAAAATCTTAAAAACGGGATGCGCGAAGCCGGACCCGGGCAGGCCCGAACAGGATTGACGATCCGGCGTTCACAAGCCGAACGAAACCGCGGGTCTCAGATCATCAGCATTGTGTTGGTCAGTCGACCTTCAAGCAACTCCAACGAATAGTGCTCGACGGCTTCCAGGGCCGATTCACGCGTGAGCTCCGAGGTGTTTTCCAGGAGCGGCTTCAGGGCCGGATTGAGCGCCGCGTCGACACCATCGGTCAGATCGCGGAAAAACATCAGGCAATTGGGAAAAAGCCGGTCTTCGGCCGGTTCCTGGAAGATGGCTTCCAGCGTGTTCAGGCGCGGATCGGTCAGGACGCAATAGACCGTGTCGAGCACGGGCCCCGGATCGCCTTCGAGAACCTGAACGATGTGCTGGTCGGCAAGGAACAGGGCGCCGGTCACACCGGATCGGCGGTTGATGCGACGGATACGCGACAGGCTTCTCTCGATTTCTGCCGAAAGCGACCGCGACAGAACTCCCCAATCGATCCGGCACCGGTAACAAACACGATATAAATGCATGGCTCGTCTCTTCCCATCGACGTCCCGATGTTTCGAGCCTGCGCCTCAATTCGTTCAAATTTTATGAAAATTCGACTGAATTCCACGCAAGGAAAGTCATTATAACTTTCTAACCTTACGGCGGCATTGCCGGATCGTTACGGATTTCCCCGAATGCTTGCCTGTTCGAAAGTTTGATTGCCTCGGTTGTGGTGCTGGATCGGTAGCTAGAACGGACGCTCTTCACCCGACCATTTGAAGAATTTTCCGGTATCGTCCATGGACAGGCGGTCGGCGATCCGGACGATGCCTTCTGCGACATCGGTTGCCTCGTGATCGGCTGCCGCTCCGCCCATGTCGGTGCGAACCCAGCCCGGATCGATCAACGCGACCGCGATCTGGTCCGCT
Source organism: Roseibium sp. (assembly GCF_048260565.1). Taxonomy (GTDB): domain Bacteria; phylum Pseudomonadota; class Alphaproteobacteria; order Rhizobiales; family Stappiaceae; genus Roseibium. The sequence continues at coordinate 85,839 of NZ_JBLXGP010000001.1, forward strand.
TCCAGGTCGGTGGCAAGCCCCTGCATCACCTTGTTGACGGCTGCTTTGGAGGCCCGGTAGGCGATCCGGTCCGACTTCCCGTAGCCCATCCAGGCCATCTGGCTGGAGACGGTCAGGATCCGGCCGTGCTTTGCCTTGCGAATCTGCGGCAAAAACGCCTGCGCGACGGCGAGCGGGGCCAGCGTGTTGATGGCGAGGGTCTCCGCAAAGCCCGAAAAATCCATGTCCAGCGTGGACTGCCTGTCAGGCCCGATAATACCGGCGTTGTTGATCAGGATATCGATAGGCTCTTCGATACTGTCCGAGGCCCGTCGGATGGCATCATGGTCGGTGACGTTGAAGGCGAGGGGGTGAAAAGTCGCCCCGAGCTTCGCTGCTGTGTCATTCGCCTGGGTCTGCGTGCGGGCCGAACCGTAGACGGTCCAGCCTTTTTCGATCGCTGCCTTGGCAAGCGCGAAGCCGATACCGCGATTGGCGCCGGTGATGAGGATCGTGGTCATGGAAAGTGTCTCGCTCGGGAAGGGAAGGCCTTGCTTGGAAAGTCATGCTGCGATTCTCCGATGGAGGCTACCCGTGACGAGGTGATTTGCCCATGCACCGGCAAAGCCTTTCCGGTTTCCATTGACGCCCCAATATGGGTGACTACGTTATGCGCACATGTGAAGGCCGAGTAGCGGCCATCGGAATTGAGACGCGAACCGGGGCAACGGAATGAGCGAAGAAATCAAGAAGGCAGTGCTGGAGCGGCTGTCCAAGGTCAAGGGGCCGGATCTGGAAGGAGATCTGGTCTCATTGGGCCTTCTGTCGGAAATTTTCGTTTCCGATGGCCGGGTTGCCTTTTCCATCACCGTGCCGGCCGACCGTGCCCAGGCGCTGGAACCTTTACGTCAGGCCGCGGAAAAGGTTGTGAAGGAAATTCCGGGCGTCGAGACCGCCATGGTCGCTCTGACGGCGGAAAAGGCGGCGGGCAGCTCCGGCGCAGCGCCGGTGCGCCCTGCGCCATCCAAGGCGCAGGTGGGCAGCGTACCGCCACCCATGCAGGCGCGCGCCCAACAGCAGGCACCGGAGCAGCCGGTTCAGAAGCCGGGTGTCCCCGGCGTCAAACACATCATCGCCGTCGCATCGGGCAAGGGTGGTGTCGGCAAATCGACAACCACGGCCAATCTCGCCTTGGCGCTGCAGGCCAATGGCCTCAAGGTCGGGGTGCTCGACGCCGACATTTACGGCCCGTCCGTTCCCCGTCTTTTCCGGGTGACCGGGCGGCCTGAGCCGGTTTCGGGACGGATCCTGAAGCCGCTGGAAGGTTATGGTGTGAAAGTCATGTCCATGGGCTTCATGGTCGAGGAAGACACGCCGATGATCTGGCGCGGCCCGATGGTCATTTCGGCGCTGACCCAGATGCTGCGCGAGGTCGCCTGGGGTGACCTCGATGTTCTGGTGGTCGATATGCCGCCCGGAACCGGCGACGCGCAGCTGACCATGGCCCAGCAGGTGCCGCTTGCCGGCGCAGTGATTGTCTCCACGCCACAGGATCTGGCGCTGATCGATGCGCGCAAGGGGCTCAACATGTTCCGACGCGTTGATGTTCCCGTCCTGGGTATCATTGAAAACATGAGCTATTTCCTGTGCCCCGATTGCGGCGGCCGGCATGATATTTTCGGTCACGGCGGCGCACGGGCCGAAGCGGAAAAGCTCGGCGTGCCGTTCCTTGGCGAAGTGCCGCTCGACATGCAGATCCGCGAAACGTCGGATGCCGGAACGCCGGTCGTTGTTTCCGATCCCGACGGTCCCCATGCGAAGGTCTACCGGGAGATTGCGGCGAAGGTCATGGCCGAAATCGCCCGTTACACGGGGGATGAGCAGCGGGCAACCCCGAAGATCGTCATCGAATAATACGGTCCGGATCCTGCCCGGACTTTCTATCTCTGCGTAAAGAGCCGCCTTCCTCTGAGGCGGCTCTTTTAAGTTGAGGCTCGGGAGCAGTTTTTTTCTGGGCGAAAAGGTCTTTTTCAAATTGTTATTTTGCAGCGCAGCATGATGTGGGTTGAGCGGCTGTTCGAGCGCTCTGAAAATGTCCGTAGTGTAGTTTTCGTCAACTCCCAGCGAAAGCCTGGATTTGCCGCTAAAAATTCCGTAAGCATATGATATATAAGGGAAAAATATAGTTATGCGCTGGATTAAATTCAGAATAATGAATGTATTATAGCTGAGCAAAACTGAATCCAGTCAGTTCTGAACCGACGATTCCACTCCGGATTCCGGCCGGATCGGCATTTCGGCACCCGACTGGGATCCGCGCGCGTTCTGATGCGATGCGGTATGATTTCACTTTTAGTGTCATTTTGTAGTTTTATTTTCGAAAAAATGAAGAACAGAAATGAAAAGTGACTTAAAGCGGTTTAATATTGCGGCGCAGTATTGATTTCATTTGCGGGCCGTCAGGATCAGAGCGATGATCTTACCCTGAGGGAGAACGCATAGATGTCGCAAATGACGTCTCAGGAACTATCGATCGCGCCGGAGGACAGCGACCGGGCCGTCCTTTATGGATTCTTGGGCAGGCTGATGCAGGCAGCGCCGTCCGAAGAGGAAATTGCGTCCATCCGCGCGCTGACTGTCGACGATACGCCGGTCGGGGATGCGATCGGTCGTTTGGCTGCCGCTGCCCGGACCGAGGACGCCAGCAGTCTCAAGCGCGCCTATCAGGATCTTTTCATCGGTCTCGGGCGCGGCGAGTTCGTACCCTATGCATCCTATTATCTGACCGGTTTCCTTCACGAGAAGCCGCTCGCCGACCTCAGGACGAGCATGGCCGGGCTTGGCATTGAACGCGCCGAAGGCGTGAGCGAGCCGGAGGACCATATCGCTGCATTGATGCAGATGATGGAAGGCATGATTGTCGGCGAGTTCGGAGAACCGGCAACGCTTTCGGAGCAGAAGGCGTTCTTCCAGAAACATATCGGTTCGTGGGCGGGGCATTTCTTCAAGGATCTGGCTGCCTCGCAGACAAATGCGTTTTACGCCGCCGTCGGGGTGCTCGGCGGGATTCTGATTTCTGTCGAGGATGAGGCCTTCGGCATGGCCCGATAGGCCGCTGAACGGCAGGACAAGAAACAGCCGTACCATTGGTCGGTCGGACCTGAGGCGGCAACGAGTAAGAATAGAGTTGGAGAGAGAGAATGAAGGACAGGAAAGAGCAGGACGCCGGCGGACGGCGGAACTTTTTGAAACTCGCCGGTCTTGGCGCTCTGGCAAGCGGTGCGACGGTCGTGACCGGTTCCGCTGAGGCGGCTGAAGCGGTCGAGCAGGGCGGAAGCGGATATCGGGAAACCGATCACGTAAAGAAAGCTTACGAAACCGCACGGTTCTGAACAATTAACCGGTCTGCGACGCGGTGGATCGGTTCGGGGAATTGGCTGGACGGCTGTCCTTCACGGTTCCGATCGAGGGAGAGACAAGAATGCTCAGAAAAAAGACAAGCGGTGTGGCGCGGCGCGGCCGGCTTTCATCTGCCCTGGCTGACTTTGGCGCGACCACAATGGATCGTCGGACGTTCCTCCGCCGGTCCGGTGTTGCTGCCGGCAGCCTGGCCGCCCTTTCGGCGGCATCGGGGGGCATGGTGCAGAAGGCCCAGGCCCAGGCGGCGACCGCCGGCAAGGTCGATATCAAGAAGTCCGTCTGCACCCATTGCTCCGTCGGCTGCACGGTACTGGCCGAGGTCAAGGATGGGGTGTGGATCGGTCAGGAACCCGGTTTCGACAGCCCGTTCAATCTCGGCTCCCATTGTGCCAAGGGCGCTTCGGTGCGTGAGCACGCCCATGGCGAGCGCCGGCTGAAGTATCCGACCAAGCTGGTCAACGGCAAGTGGGAGCGCATCTCCTGGGATCAGGCGATCGAGGAACTCGGCGACAAGATCCTGGATGTGCGCGAGAAGGATGGTCCGGACAGTGTCTACTGGCTGGGATCGGCCAAGCACAGCAACGAGCAGGCCTATCTGGTGCGCAAGTTCGCAGCCTTCTTCGGCACGAACAACGTCGACCACCAGGCACGTATCTGTCACTCGACCACGGTCGCAGGTGTTGCCAACACCTGGGGCTACGGCGCGATGACCAACTCCTACAACGACATCCATAATTCGCGCGCCATCTTCATCATCGGCGGCAATCCGGCCGAGGCGCATCCGGTATCACTGCTGCATGTGCTGAAGGCGAAGGAAGAAAACAATGCGCCGCTGATCGTTTGCGATCCGCGTTTCACGCGCACGGCGGCCCACGCCTCCGAATATGTCCGCTTCCGTCCCGGATCGGACGTCGCCCTCGTCTGGGGCATTCTGTGGCACATCTTCGACAACGGCTGGGAAGACAAGGAATTCATCCGCCAGCGCGTCTGGGGCATGGATGAGGTCAAGACCGAAGTCGCCAAGTGGACGCCGGAAGAAACCGAGCGTGTCACCGGCGTGCCGGGCTCGCAGCTCAAGCGCGTTGCCAGGACGCTGGCCAACAACCGTCCGGGCACCGTGATCTGGTGCATGGGCGGCACCCAGCACACCAACGGCAACAACAACACCCGCGCCTACTGCATCCTGCAACTGGCGCTCGGCAACATGGGCAAGGCCGGCGGCGGCACCAACATCTTCCGCGGTCACGACAACGTTCAGGGCGCGACCGACCTCGGCGTTCTGGCAGATACCCTGCCGGGCTACTACGGCCTTGCCGACGGATCCTGGGCCCACTGGGCGCGTGTCTGGGACGTGGATGTCGAGTACATCCGCGGCCGCTTCGCCACCATGAAGGGTGCGGACGGCAAGGACGTCGCCATGATCAACGAGAAGGGCATTCCGGTGTCCCGCTGGATCGACGGCGTGCTTGAGGATGAGGACAAGCTGCAGCAGCCGCACAACACCAAGGTGATGGTGTTCTGGGGGCATGCGCCGAACTCGCAGACCCGTCTGCCGGATATGAAGGTGGCGATGGAGAAGCTCGACACGCTCGTCGTGATTGATCCCTATCCGACCATGTCCGCGATCCTGTCCGACCGCAAGGACGGCGTCTATCTGCTTCCGGCCTCGACACAGTTCGAGACCTCCGGATCGGTGACGGCCTCCAACCGCTCCCTCCAGTGGCGCGAGAAGGTGGTCGAGCCGCTGTTCGAATCCCTGCCGGACCACGTGATCATGTACAAGCTCGCCAAGAAGCTCGGCTTCGCGGACGAGATGTTCAAGAACATCGAGGTCAATGGCGAGGAGCCGCTGGTCGAGGACGTGACCCGCGAGTTCAACCGGGGCATGTGGACCATCGGCTACACCGGCCAGTCGCCGGAGCGGCTGAAGCTGCACATGGCGAACCAGCACACCTTCGACCGCACCAGCCTGCGGGCGAACGGCGGTCCGTGCGATGGCGATTTCTACGGCATGCCCTGGCCGTGTTGGGGAACTGCGGAAATGGGCCATCCGGGAACGGCGAACCTCTACGATCCGTCGATCCCGGTTGCCGAAGGCGGCCTGTGTTTCCGCGCCCGCTTCGGGGTGGAACGAAACGGCGACAACCTTCTGGCCGAGGGCTCCTGGCCGGAAGGCTCGGAAATCAAGGACGGCTATCCGGAATTCACCATGGCGATGCTGAAAAGCCTCGGCTGGGACGGCGATCTGACCGACGAAGAACGCGCGTCCATCGAAGCCGTGGCCGGAGACAAGACCAACTGGAAGACCGACCTGTCCGGCGGTATCCAGCGGGTGGCGATCAAGCACGGCTGTGCGCCGTTCGGCAACGCCAAGGCCCGTGCGGTGGTCTGGACCTTCCCGGATCCGGTGCCGCTGCACCGCGAGCCGCTCTACACAAACCGCCGGGATCTCCTGGACAAATACGCGACCTATGAAGACAAGACCTTCTGGCGCGTCCCGACCATGTATAAGTCGATCCAGGAAAACGACTTCTCCAAGGACTTCCCGATGATCCTGACCTCCGGGCGCCTCGTCGAATACGAAGGCGGCGGCGACGAAACCCGGTCCAACCCGTGGCTGGCCGAGCTTCAGCAGGACATGTTCGTGGAAATCAACACGACCGATGCCAACAATCTTGGCATTCGCGACGGGGAGATGGTCTGGGTTCACGGACCGGAAGGCGGCAAGGTCAAGGTAATGGCCATGGTGACCGAGCGGGTCGGCAAGGGCGTGGCCTTCATGCCGTTCCACTTCGGCGGTCACTACCAGGGCGAGGACTTGCGGAGCAAGTACCCGACCGGGGCAGACCCCTACGTCCTGGGTGAAGCATCCAACACGGCCCAGACCTATGGATACGACAGCGTCACCCAGATGCAGGAAACAAAAGCAACATTGTGCCGCATTGAGCGCGCGGCTTAAGGGAGGGAGAACTCATGGCACGAATGAAATTCCTCTGTGACGCCGAACGCTGCATCGAGTGCAACGCCTGTGTCACGGCCTGTAAGAACGAAAACGAGGTGCCCTGGGGCATCAACCGCCGCCGGGTGGTGACCATCAACGACGGCAAGCCGGGCGAACGGTCCATCTCGGTGGCCTGTATGCACTGTTCCGACGCGCCGTGTACGGCCGTCTGCCCTGTGGATTGCTTCTACCAGACCGACGAAGGTGTGGTGCTGCATTCCAAGGACCTGTGCATCGGTTGCGGTTATTGCTTCTACGCATGCCCCTTCGGCGCGCCGCAATATCCGCAGGCCGGCAACTTCGGCTCGCGCGGCAAGATGGACAAGTGCACCTTCTGTAACGGCGGTCCGGAAGAAGACAACTCCGCGGCCGAGTTCCAGAAGTACGGCCGTAACCGTCTTGCGGAAGGCAAGTTGCCGCTGTGCGCCGAAATGTGCTCCACCAAGGCCCTGCTTGCCGGTGATGGCGACGTGGTCTCCGCGATTTATCGCGAGCGCGTGGTCGCCCGTGGCTTCGGTTCCGGCGCCTGGGGATGGGGTACGGCCTACAGCCAGAAGGCAGGCAACTTCTAAAAGCATCCCTTGGCGGATAGCTTGAACGATAAAGGACGGAGGCGGCTGACCAGTCGTCTCCGTTCTCTGCCTTGACAGCAACGGAACCGCAGACAGAAGTCGGGAATTCGGGTCGATGATTTCCAAATCCATCAAAACGGCGGGGCGCTTGGTCCTGGTCGGTGCGCTGTTCGCCCTGACCGGACTTGCCGGATGCCGCGAACAGGAAGAAAATAGGCCGATCAAGCTGGAAAAAGGCCAATATGAAGGCAAGACGGATACCGGGTTGAGCGACGAGCAGCGCCGCGAATTACGCTTCCGTGGCGAACAGCAGAAGTTCTGATCGGCGAACAGGCTTGCGAGCCCCATGCGCAACCGGAGGACGGAAACCCGGACGCGGAGGAGGCATCAGGAGGACCAGATGATCTGTAACCGGAAAAACATGAAACACTTCGGCTCGCGCGGTCTGGTGCCGCTTCTGGCCTTTGCAATGATCGTCTTGGCGCTCGCCGGAAATCCGGCCGCGGCACAGAATTCGCTCGCACCGAATACGGCCCCGGAGGCAAGCCCGTCCGGCGGCATGGTTCCCGGCGACACGCTGGGCACGACGTCCGATTCCGACTACTGGCGCGCGGTGCGCCACGGCCTGCAGGGCAATGTCTCCATTCCCGACAAGAAGGCGGGGACCCTGGTCCAGTCGGAAGGCGAGGCCTGGCGCTCGTTCCGCAACGGACCGCTGACGCTCTATGCCAGCTGGGCGCTGCTCGGCACCATCGTTCTCCTCGGTCTGTTCTACGCCATTCGCGGCCGCATACGCATCGAGCACGGAAAGTCGGACCAGACCATCACCCGCTTCAAGGCGGTGGAACGCTTCGGCCACTGGATGCTCGCCGTCTCCTTCATCATCCTCGGCCTGACGGGGCTGAACATCCTCTATGGCCGATACGTCCTGAAACCGGTGATCGGCGACGGCGCCTTCGGCTTTATCACCCAGATGGGGAAGTACCTGCATAACTATCTCGCCTTCGCCTTCATGGCGGGCCTTGCGATGATCTTTGTCATGTGGGTGCGCCACAACCTGCCGGACCGAACCGACATCAAGTGGATCATCCAGGGCGGCGGCATCTTTTCAAAGAAGCTGCATCCGCCCGCGAAGAAGTTCAATGCCGGCCAGAAGGTGATCTTCTGGCTTGTGATCATCGGCGGCGTGTCCCTGTCCCTGTCGGGCTGGGCCCTGCTGTTCCCGTTCAGCACCCATTTCTTTGCAGACACCTTTGAAAAGGTGAACCTGATTTTCGGTACGGAACTTCCGACGGCGCTGACGGCACTGCAGGAGCAGCAACTCAACACGCTCTGGCATTCGATCATGGCCGTCTTCATGGTCTGCGTTATCCTGGCCCATATCTACATCGGCTCCATCGGGATGGAAGGCGCGTTCGATGCCATGGGCTCCGGTGAGGTCGATCTCAACTGGGCGAAGGAACATCACTCCATCTGGGTGGAGGAGCATCAGGCCGACATCCACAAGGCCTCCGGGTCCGGGGGCGCGCCGCAACCGGCTGAATAGGACTGTGTCATGGCAAAGGCGCCACGGCTCTGGCCCGCTGCGATGATCATTGCGACCCTGGCGGCGCCGGTGGTGCCTGCCTACGAAGCTTTGGCCGGCTGGCCGGAGCGATTGGCAGGCCATGGCGGTCCGGTCAAATCCGTCAGCCTGGATCGCTCGGGAAACCGCCTGCTGTCGACCTCCTTCGATTATTCGGCGATCGTGTGGACCTTGCCCGGCGGGGAAGGGGAGCCGACGCCTGAACGCTTGATCGGCCACAACGCAGCCGTCAACGACGGCCGCTTTCTTGGCCGTGATCGGGCCGTGACCGTGTCCGACGACAGCGACCTGATCCTCTGGGATCTCAAGACCGGGGCGGTCCTGTCCCGTTTTTCGGGAAAAGGCGAAAAGGTCCTGAGCCTCGACGTGTCGCCCGACGAACGCTATGTCGCCGTCGCCTCCTGGGAGAACGAGGCGCGGGTCTACGACATCGCCGCCGATCCGCCGCGTCAGGCCTCGACCCTGACCGGCCATCGCGGCAACGTCAACGCCGTCGCTTTTTCGCGCGATGGAGACAAGCTCTTTACCGGCTCCTACGACGGCGGCATCCGCCAGTTCGATCTGAAATCCGGAGCTCTTGAGCGCGAACTTTATAACTTCGGCTGGGGCGTGAACACACTGAAGGCGCTGCCCGACGGCAAGACGCTGCTGTTCGGCGTAACCGACGGCAAGGTCGGCGTTCTGGACATTGCGACCGGCGAAGAGGTGAAGGTGCTGCCGCCCCACCTGCGGCCCGTGCTGTCCCTGGCGATTTCCCACGACGGTAAACGGGCGGCAAGCGGCGGTGGCGATGGCGTGATCCGTGTGTTCGATCTGCCAAGCTTCGAACTGCTCGAGGAATTTGAAAACCCGTACGGTCCGGTCTGGGGGCTGGATTTTTCCGCTGACGGCAAGAAGCTGTTCCACGTCGGCCTCGACGACCAGATCCATGTCTGGCAGATCTCGCCGCGCAAACCGTTCGAGCCGGTCGATGTGGATTTCCCCCGACGGTTCCAGGTCACCAACACGGACGATCCGGGCGAGCTTCAATTCGCCCGCAAATGTTCCGTCTGCCACACCCTGACGCCTGACGGCGGCAACCGGGCCGGGCCGACGCTCTACGGCGTCTTCGGACGCAAGGTCGGCACGCTTCCGGGCTACCCTTATTCGAAAGCGCTACTGGATGCCGACTTCGTCTGGAACGAAAAAACGATTTCCGATCTTTTCGATCACGGTCCGGATGTGGTGACACCCGGATCGAAGATGCCGCTGCAGCGGCTGAAGACTGTCGAGGATCGCGACGCACTCGTCGCCTTCCTGAAACGGGCCACCGATCCGAACGGCCCGCAAACCCAATCCGGAGGAACCGCCCAATGAAAGCCTTCATCTCAGGGATCTGTGCCATGGCCGTGATCGGCGTGGCCGCCTGGTTCGTTTTGACAAGGGAACTCGATTATTCCTCCATGGCCGTCTACACGACCGGCAACGATGCGGTCCGTCTCGATCCCGGTATGGGCGAACGGCCCGGCGAACACGAGTGAGCCGAAAAAACGTTACATAATCAATCTCTTGCAGCGCCTTTGTGAATCAGCTCCGAAGGTGGTTGAATCAGCCTCTCAACAACCTGAATCACTTTCGCAGAAAGGACGGGTTGGATACGGGAAGGAATCGTAAAATGATCAATGACAATTTCAACATGTCCATGCGCAAGTTCCTCAAGCAGGTCGGCGTGACTTCGCAACAGGCTATCGAGGAGCATGTCCGCAAGACGGGTCTTAAGGGCGGTCATCTCGATACGAAAATGACCCTGACCATCGAGGGGGGAGGTGTCGTCCACGAGGTCAAGGGACGCATCGATCTGGACTAGGCCAAGGATACCGATCACCTCATGACCGTAGCCCTGAGTTTCGATCCTTCCTTTCCGCCGCTGCTGACAAGCCGCCCGGTGGTGCCGCCGATCGACCCGCTGGATGCCGCAGTGGAAGCGGCGCAGCGCGGTGCGGGGGAGGCCGGCGATCTGTTCTGGTCCTGCGACACAACGCAAATCTCCTGTGCGGTCCTTCTGGAGCCGGATGTGGAACGGGCGCGGGTGCAGGAGATGTTGTTCGTCGCCATGACCGCCATGGCCGATGCTATAGGCGCGCTGTGCCCGCCGGAGCTGGCGATCACCTGGCGCTGGCCCCATGCCGTCTATGCCAATGGTGCCCGTCTGGGCGAGGCCCGCATGGTTGTCTGCGACGAAGAGGACGCGGAGGGGGCGCCCCTTTGGATGGCGGTCGCGCTTCGGCTGGCGCTGACGCCGAGGGACAGGAACGAGCCCGGCCGGACCCCGGATCGCACGACCCTGTGGGACGAGGGCGCCGTGGAGCTGGATGCCCTTGCCGGGCTGGAGTCGCTCTCCCGCCATTTTCTGACCTGGGTCCATCGCTGGGAGGTGGACGGATTCAAACCGGTGCATGAGGCCTGGCTGTTCCGCTGCGACGGCTACCGGGAGGAGGTCGCTGTTCTGACGAACGACTGCGCCTTGCAGGGAACCTTCACCGGGCTGGACGAGAGCGGCAACCTGCTCCTCAAGGAAGACGGGGAGGGGGCACCTGTCCGGATCCTGAACGTCGCCGATCATCTGGACGATGATCGGACCGCCCGGCCGCTCGCCTCGGTCACGGAGATCTGACGTGCCGCGATTCCTGCGAGCCATCCGCTTCGACCAGTCGGACAGCCATGTCTTTCCCCGTGCTGCGGCCGAGAACGACTGGGCTATTCCCGGCAGCTTCGTCTTCGCCCACGGCCAGTTCGGCGATCCGGCGGACCTGACGGGCAAGGAGCGGCAGGCCTTCGTCAGCGGCTTTCTGGCACTCGGGTCTTTCGGCTTTTCGACGCTCGTCAGCGTGGCCGACGCCCGGGACGAAGATGTCGACGCCTGCACCGGCCTGCTGACCGGCCATCTTCTGGACCATTACGGAGCTCCGTCCGAAGTGGCCGCCCGCGAGGCAGCGCAAGAGGAAATTGCCTTTGGCCGTGAGTTGGCGGATGGGCTTGAGTTGAATACATTGCTCGCCCTGAAACGCGAGATCGGCGAAGACGGCCGGATCCGCGAAAGTTTTCATATCGTGACGCCGCCTGGAGAAAAGCCGCACGCGCGGATCTGGGATGTGGTAGAGGAGCCTTGATGCCCCCTTTCTGGAAATCCGCCGGTTATCATCTGGTCGAACGCGAAAAGAACGGCTGGCTGCTCGTGACGCCGGACCTTCTGCGCGCCTATCTCACCCGGCCCGAAATCCATCCGGTCGAGGAATCCTGTGCCGTTGAGCACCGTCTGTTCGAACGCCTGATGGACGATCCCTTCGCTGCGGTGGGCGAGGGCGAGCTGCAGGAAATCCAGGATCGGGACACGGCGGACAACTACAGCGTCGTGCTGGCCTTCCGCGATCACCTGGTAAAGAACAAGACGGTGGAAGGCGCCTATTCGGCCCTGTTCCGCGAAGGCACCATCTCGGTTCCCCCGGTCTTTCTCGATCAGCTGGTTCACCTGATCCTGCGCAACATCCTGCGCAATTGCCAGGAGCCGCTGCGCCTGCGCGCGGCCGAACTGTTCTTCCGCGAACAGGTGGTCACCCTGAATGAGGGAACCGTCACCATCGCGGATGCGGAGATCGTCGAGATGATGTCGGAAACCGGTGGCCTCGGCGGCCTCGGCGCGCTGTTGATGGAATCCGGTACGCCGATGCGAGAGGTCGCACTTGACGTCTTGAGCGAGGAAAACGCGGAGATCTACTGGGACCGTTCCGACCGGTTCGACACAGCCCTCGATTTCCGCTTCACCCAGCCCGGCCCGGATGCCTTTGCCCGGGTTCTCGAAGCCTGGATCCGCCATTTCCATCAGGTGCAGGTCCGCATCCAGCCGGTCCGTGGCATCCGCGACGAACACTGGTCCTGGCACATCGGCCTGGATGCCGATGCAACCGCGATCCTGAACGCGCTCTTCAACGAGGAACCGCTGTCGGAGGCCGATAACATGCGCATCCTCGGCCTCTTCCGCCTTGACTTCGAAAACCGCACCGACATGCGCGCCGACTTGCGCGGCAAACCCGTCTGGCTCGGCCTCGCCATGTCACAAGACTACAAAATCCGCATGAAACCGCAGAACCTGCTGGTCAACCTGCCGCTGGCTTCGGAGAGCTGAGGGGGAAGGCGAATTAGTTCGGTTCGGGTGCAGGTTGATTTAGGAATCACGCATTATTTCGAAACAAATCACTTGGTATATTCCTGCTCGAGGAAGTTCATGTTTTGACTATCAAATCTCGAAACAAAGCCTTCCCAGTAGAATAGACACACGATGCCATTTTCCAATGTCATTGAATCGACTAGCTGGGCGAGGGGTTTGCCCGCGTGTTCCAGGTGTTTGATGGGAATTTCGGAGTCCGTCACCTCAGAAAAAGGGATTGAAAAATACTGGCCGTCTGAACTCTTGACGACGACATTGAAATAGCGGTTCTTCAGCAACTTATCGGCGAACATGCCCCCAAATAACATTATCTCACTGGCCGGTGTATTGAGCGTTTCCCTGGGGTTTATCGCCTTGGCTTCCTCTACGAATTGAATCGGTAGATTGTCCAATTATTTCTCCATGATCAGGCTGAACAATCAGCCGCTGGCTTCGGCGAGTTGAGGGTAGGGGTCTTTCCTGGAAGTCAGCTTCTACTCAGATGATGAGGACTATTCATCTCCGCTGTAGTCGGCAAACTCAAATCCGCATTCCAGATTGAGATGGGCCATTCTTTCCATCTGTGACGGCCACAGAACGGGTCCGCCGCCGCCATGGGCCGTCCACCATATGCAGGAAATCTGCATCTGTACGCCGTCTCGGGTTTGCAGTTCGTGCAGCGCTTCGCTGCAGGCTTCCAGGCGATCCAGGAGCCAGTCCAGGTGTCTGCGCAAGTCTTTCGAATTCACGATATTTTCGGAAGACAAGAACCATGCATTGTATTTTGTGAGGCGAGGCCTTCCGGTTTCCTTCGAAATGATCAATCCTCCGGCTTCCGTCGACTCCGTCGGCTCGATCCCTAGCAATCCCGTCACTTCTGCAGGCCTTATTTCACCCGAGTAGAGCCGCAATTGGGCTACTGTCCGCTCACACGTCTGGTAGCTGTCATTATAAGGTACCATCAGCGAAGAGGCTGGCGGTTGACTGTTTTTATCATGCGATGCGGATGCCAATTCGTGCTTCTCGGCTGATGTATCTACCGTCTGGGAGACGGCTGTCAGTCTCCACGTTAGCGCTCTCAGCGAGCGCTGCAACATAGAAATAATGTTCGGATTTGACCCTGTTGTGCAACGCTATCGCACCACACCACATTCCAATCCGATTGCATTATGTGACGGGAAAGCGAACCAAATAATCTTGGCGGGCGCTTGCCTTAAAGATGAGCGTGAACTGTCGCAACAATGGCCGCGTTGTTGAGGCACTGGCGTAGAATACGGCCGAATTCATTCAGAACGACCCACTGGTCAAACGGTCCGCGGATTATATTCCGTTCGGCAAGATTCTGATCGAGCAGAAGCCCCGGCAGTCCCACCGAAATGCATTCGCCATGCTACTCAAAGTGAAACGTTTGCGCCCGATGTACCCGGTCGGTGGACTTGGCATAAACCCAACCGAAACCCGGTTGTCGAAGGGGGCAAAGCGGTTGCCAACTCGGGAGCTTCAATCTCGTAAACGGATATCCGGAACCAGAGGAAACCGGATTGTGCGTCAAGGAAGAGTTCTAGTAAAACGATAATTCAATATTCGGTGTATCGGTAAAAAATGCAACCATATATTTATATGTATTACTCCGTACCAAAAACTTCCTATACGTTACCTAAATTTAAGGAACAGTATTATACATCTGTCTTATTGCTTATCCTGATTGGCAAAAGAGGGCGTGATGTTTGGAAGTTCGAAGACGAAGCTGGTTTCATTGGCTGCGGATCAGTTGTCCGCGAATGTGATGATAGCGGATGCAGACTACAACATCACCTATATGAATGAGGCGGTTCTGGGGCTTCTGAAGGAAGCCGAAGACGACATCCGTGAGATGTTTCCGGACTTCCGTGCCGATCAGCTCCTGGGAAAGTCGATCGACATCTTTCACAAGAATCCGGCGCACCAAAGAGGCTTGTTGGACAGCCTGACATCCACCCACCGCGCGACCATCACGATCGGGCAGCGGTCCTTCGATCTGGTCGCAAATCATCTCCGGAAGGGCGGTAAGCGTATTGGAACCGTCGTCGAGTGGGCCGATGCGGCGGAACGGCTTGATAATCTGGAATTTCGCGCGAAGCTGGAAGCCCTCGGCAGATCCCAGGCCGTGATCGAGTTTAAAATGGACGGCACGATCCTGGATGCGAATGACAATTTCCTGGAGGCGTTGGGCTATCGCCTCGACGAGATCGCCGGCAAGCATCACAGCATGTTTGTCGAGCAGGGCTACCGCGAAAGCGAAGCCTATCGTGAATTCTGGGACCAACTCGCAGAGGGGAAATTCCAGTCGGACGAGTTCAAACGGATAGGCAAGGATGGTAAGGAAGTCTGGATTCAGGCGACCTATAATCCTATTTTCGATTCCTCCGGGCGTCCTTACAAGGTGGTAAAGTTCTCAACCGACATCACCGATCAGATCCTGGAACGTCAGCGCCGTGAAACTGTGCAAAAGGATATCGACGTCCAGTTGGGAGAGATCGCGCAGGCGATCTCGGATGTGATGGGGCAGGCGACGGAATCCGCGACGGCGTCGACCCAGACCGCATCCAGTGTTCAGACCGTCGCCGCGGCCGCCGAGGAACTGGTGGCGTCGATTCATGAAATCGGCCGGCAGGTGCAAACCGCATCGGAAGTTGCCCAGAAGGCGGTCGGAGAGGCGACCCAGTCCAATCAAATCATGGTTGGATTGTCAGACGATGCCAAGACAATCGGCCATGTGGTCGAACTGATTGACAATATCGCCAATCAGACCAACCTTCTGGCCCTGAACGCAACGATCGAGGCGGCCAGAGCCGGTGAGGCCGGCAAGGGATTTGCCGTTGTTGCCTCGGAAGTGAAGGAACTGGCCTCCCAGACCAGCAAGGCGACTGAGGATATCTCCAGCCAGATTGAATCGATGCAGGGGACGACCGAACATGCGGTCGCCGCCATTTCGGCTATTCTGGACGTCATCAATCAGATCAGCGACATTTCGACGAGCATTTCCTCGGCCGTGGAAGAGCAATCGGTCGTCACCCGGGAGATCTCCTCCAACATGCAAAGCGCTTCCCAGGGTGTGGAAGTCGTGACCAACAATATCCGGTTCATTTCCACCGCGACGACCCAGATAGACGCCGCGACAGAAAAGGTACGGGACGCCTCACGCTCCATTGCCTGACGGTTGCCGGCGGAGGATGTCACCTTTCATCGGCCAGTTGCCAATGGAAGGTGTGTCCGAACAACAGACTGCTCGGGAAGGCTGTCCTTTCGATGTGATTGATCGAAAAATATTCGATGATCTCTTTGAAAAAGCCTTTCCTGTCGATCAGGATGGCGGAAATCTCCTCCCATAGCAGGAGTTCTTCGTGCGTGTAGGCCTTCGTCACGTCGAAGCGGCAGTTTTCGATGATGTCGTAGAAGTCCAGTTCGATCTCCGACATCCGGTCCCATATTCGAAAATCGAACGAGGTAGCGATCAGCCAGGCCAGACCGAAGGCCAGTTCATCGTCGTGCCTGATCTCCGGATACCGCGCAATAAATTCCTCGACCCGGTTTTCGTCACCGATCTCGACATTCCAGTCCTGTTCTCCTCCGGTGGCGGGCAGGGAAAACATCCGGTTCAACGTGTCTTCGGCGTACCTGGTAACGTGCTTCATGCCGCGCTCCCATGAGATCTCCGAAAGATCCGGAAACCGGGCGCTGCACCCGGGCGAATCTACCGGACATGGGAAGATGATCGGTCACTTGGACGAGTTGTTCAATCGTCCCGTTCAAGAAGCGGTCCGGCAAGCGTTCCTTCCGGCAAGGTATAGCCGCACTCGGCACACATTTTTGCGCGCGGCGTTCTGAACGGCTTCTGGCAGTTCGGGCACAAGGACCCGTAGTTCGCCATCCGGACGCAGTGAATGGCGTTTGGATTATAAAGCGGGAAACCCGTCATTTTCCCGTAAAGGTCGAGGGCTTTGTAGCGCCGAGGTAGGCGAAAGCCTGTAAGTCTGGCGAGATACTTGTTTATCCTAATTCGCCTGAGATTGGACCGCCAATCTTTCTCAATTAACTTCTCGACTTTCCGCCACTCTTCTTCATTAAGAAGAGGGGCCTTCTCTCTAAATCGATAAGAATATTCCGTTCTCGACAATACGCCCTCCCGCACGCATGGCGTGACTGTTGCTCTCCACGGTAGCGGCCATACGAGAGATACTACTTGGGCATTCTGTCTGGAGTTTGCAACGAAACGCAATCCCATCGCACCGCATCACAATCCGGCCTTTCACGCGGAACGCTTCATATGATAAGGAAAGCGAACTAATTAAATCTCGGCGACCGCTTCCCCTGGAGATGAGCTTGGACTTTCGCGACAATGGCCGCGCGATCGCAGCAATGACGCTGTCTACGGCCGGTTTCATTTTGAACGACTCGCTGGTCAAACTGTCCGCGGACGATCTTCCGTTCGGCCAGATCCTGATCGTGCGGGGCGGCTTCAGCATCGTCCTGATGCTCGCGGCGTTCATTGCGACCGGCGGGCATCGGCATATCCGCAGCCTGCTGCATCCGGCCGTCGCCATCCGTACGCTTGCCGAAACCATGGCGACGCTGTTTTACCTGACGGCGCTGTTCCACATGCCCATCGGCAACTCGACGGCGATCCTTCAGGCCATGCCGCTGCTGGTCACCGCCGGTGCGGCGATCTTCTTCAAGGCGCCGGTCGGCTGGCGCCGCTGGACGGCCATCGGCATTGGCTTTATCGGTGTGCTGCTGATCGTCAAGCCCGGACTGGCCGGGTTCAACATCTGGTCCCTGAGCGCTCTTGCCGGCGTCATCTGCATGGCGGTTCGGGATCTCGCGACCCAGCGGATGCCAAGGGAGGTCTCCACCTTCGGGGTCGCCCTGGCGTCGATCGCGGCGGTTACGATCCTTGGGATCGGTTTCAATGTCAGCGAAGGCTGGCATCCGATGGAGCCGAAGGTTTACGTTTACCTGGCCGGTGCCGCGACACTGATTGTGGTCGGCTATGTGTCCCTGATCATGTCCATGCGCATCGGCGAGATTTCCGTCGTCGCGCCGTTCCGCTATGCGGCGGTCCTGTGGGCTCTGCTTCTGGGATATCTGATCTGGGGCGATCTGCCGGACCTTCTGACGGTAATCGGGATCCTGATCATCATCTCGACGGGCATTTACACGTTCTTCCGGGAACAGCGGCTCAGCCGCATGCCTGTGACGCGCAGTTGAAAAACTTTCGATTTACGGTTGTCCCGGCAGTATACTCCGCCGGCCTCCGGAAACTGAACACGAAACGGACCATTTGAGTTTTAATGACCGCTGAATTCCAAACCGAGGCTTCTTCCCCCGCACGGACGGGACCCGCAAAGGCGCCGTCCTTGTGGATTCTGATCGCCATTTCCACGATCAGCCCCCTGTCCATGAACATTTATCTGCCGTCGATGGCGGGCATGGTGACCGCCTTCGAGACCACGGCCGGTATGGTCCAGCTCACCATGTCCCTGTTCCTGGTGTCGATCGCCGTGTCGACAATCCTTCTCGGACCAATGTCCGACCGGTTCGGACGTCGTCCCGTGGTTCTGTGGGGCCTGGCGCTCTATGTGCTCGCCAGCGTCCTGTGCCTGCTGGCCCCGACAATCGAAGCCTTGATCGCCGCCCGTATCCTCCAGGCACTTGGAGGCTGCACCGGCATCGTTCTGAGCCGCGCGATCGTTCGCGACCTTTACGAGCGCGACAAGGCCGCCAGCATGATCGGCTACGTCACCATGGGGCTGGCGATCGGACCGATGCTGGCCCCGGTGGTCGGCGGTCTGCTGGACCAGTTCTACGGCTGGCGGGGCGGTTTCTACACCATGCCAATTCTTGGCGTCGCCGTGCTCGCGGTCGCCTGGTTCAATCTGCATGAGACCAATTTCAAGCGGTCCTCGGGCGGCGGGCTCGGTGTCCTCTGGCAAAACATGTGCACGGTGATGCGCGAGCCGCTGTTCTGGGCCTTTTCCATGGTCGTCGGCTTCACCTCATGCGTCTACTTCGCCTTCCTCGGCGGCGCGCCCTTCGTCGCCGGCAATATTCTCGGTATGCCGCCCGGCGAAATGGGCTTCTTTTTCATGTTCATTGCCGGGGGCTATATCATCGGAAACTTCATATCCGGGCGGATCGCGGAACGGGTCGGCGTCTTGCGGATGATCGTTTTCGGCTCCATCCTGCCGGCCATCGCGGTTGCCGCCGTCAGCGGGGTCCTGATCCTGGATATCGGCCATCCCCTTGCGCTGTTCGTGCCGATGTTCTTCGTCGGGCTTGGCAACGGTATCTGTCTGCCGAGCGCCGTCGCAGGCGCCGTCAGCGCGAAGGCGGAACTGGCGGGCGCCGCGTCCGGTCTTGCCGGCTCTATACAGATCGGCTCCGGCGCAGTCGCCAGTGCGCTCGTCGCCTGGATGCTGTCCGACACCATGTGGCCCACGACCGCGTGGCCGATGGTGGGCACCATGATCATCTGCGTCATCGCTTCCCTGATGAGCGTCGCCGCCATCAAGGCGTTCGACAGCGGCAGCGAGAGCGCCTGAACGGGCGCAGAGCTTTACCGCTGCTAGTCTTCCTTCAGGAAGTCATCCACCGAAAGCCCTCGCTTGTCGGCACTGATGTAGTCTTCGGTCGTGCGGATGCGGATGCGGGGGCGGCTACCACTTCTCAGCAGGCTGTCGTCCATGTTCCATTGGGCGTCGATGCGGCAGTCGTCGCACATTTCGATCAACCGGATCTGTGCTTCCGAGCGGAACATGTGGTGCTGCCCGCCCAGCTTCGACTTGATCCGCTCGATGGTCGAACGCGTCCCGAACGGCTTGCCGCAGGAGATGCAATTCGCCGGTTCCTCCTCGTGCAGGATGACCGGCTTCATCGCGGTTGCCGCCGTGTTGAAGCGGGGCTCCAGCGAAATCACCTTTTCCGGACAGGTGGTCTGGCACAGGCCGCACTGGACGCAGGCCGTTTCGATGAAGCTGACCTGCGGTCGGTCCGGATTGTCGCTGAGCGCGCCGGCCGGGCAGGCGGAGACACACGACAGGCACAGGGTGCAGCCGTCGCTGGCGACGGTGATGCGGCCGTAAGGCGCATTTTCCGGAAGCGGAACGATCTCAGGCGCACCGGGGCTGGCCGCATGGAGGGCGGATATCGCCATGCGCGCCACGTCGCGTTTGCCGCCCACCGGCGAGAAACGGTGGACTTCGGACACGATCTGCGGGCCGGGTGTGGCACCGACCGCGGCGGCCAGCGCATCCGGATCGCTGTCGGTGAGGATCTCGATGCGGTCGGCGCTGGCGTGTCCCATGCCTGAAAGCAGAGCCCGGGTAAGCTCTGCTTCCGCTTCGAGCGGCGCCAGTTCGTCCCGGTGTTCCGGGTCGCTCAGAATGACGATGCGCAGCGCGCCGGCATTGAAAGCCGTCACCATGGCGTCATGCCCAAGGGTGGTGACCGCATGCAGCGACAGCGGCAGGACATGGGCTGGCAGGCCGCCGCCGAAGCGGGCAAGCGCGTTGATCACCGCGCCGCCGTGATCTGTAGAATGCACCAGCAGGACGGGCGATTTGCCGCCGGCTGCGCCATAAGTGCCGAGCAGCGACTGGATCCGGTTCAGAAGATCGGCGCGGTAGGGAAACTGGTAGCTGATCGCACCGGTCGGGCAAGTGGCGGCGCAACTGCCGCAGCCGCCGCAGATGCCCGCATCGATGGCGACTTTTTCGCCGGTGGATGTGATCGCGCCCGCCGGGCAGGCGTCGAGGCATTTCGAACAGCCGGTCTTGCCCGCATGGCCATGAGCGCAGATGTCCTCCCGGTAGGATACGTAAAGCGGCTTCTCGAATTCGCCGACCATTTCGGAGGCTTCGTGCAGCACCGCCGCGATCCGGGCCGGGTCGGAGGGCTCCGCTCGGAAATAGCCGTCACGCCGATGCGGCGCGGTCAGTGGCGGGGTTTCTCCGCTCAGATCGACGACCAGGCTGCAGGTGGACCGCGCCCCGTCCCGCGGCATGAGGAATTCCGGCTTGGCGCGGGAAGACGGCAGCATCGGCGCGTAATTGTCCAGGGTGACCTGGAAGGCGCCGAGCGAGCCTCCAAGCGTCTTCAGCTTTCCCCGAAAGATCGGAAACGGCAGGACCGAGGGAAGAACCACATCGTCAGCGGAACTCAACACCAGGGTCACCGACAGAGTTTCCTCAAGTTGCAGGGCCGCATCGAGGGCTGCCTGACCCGCGCCATAGACGAGGCACAGGCCATCGGATTCGATCGGCTTGACCGGCGTGGGCTGGGACTGCTCCTGAAGGCCGGCGTCTTCCAGCAGGGCCAGGATCTTCGCGGTGGCGGCCGTGCCTTTTTTCGTCCAGCCCGCCGTCTCACGGATGTTGGTAAAGTGAACAAGGTCGGCGGCGTCCGCTTCCTCGGCGATTTCCTGAAACAGCGGGGCTTCCTGGGTGCAGGCGACCAGCATCGGTTCGCCCGAATTGACCGCGTCCTCGAAGACGGAAAGTTCGCCCCGGCAAAGCTCCGTACACACCGGCGCCTGGAGCCGGTCGGACACGCCTTGGGCCGCTTTTTCAAGCTCCATGGTCTTGTAGCAATTGCAGAGCAGGATGCGGCTGGCTGACATCGAGTTCCTCCGGGCGGGGAATGGTCCCCGGTTATTATAATTATTTGAAGTCTATCGTTTGCGGGACGCTTTTCAAGCGTAGCGACAGGCAAAGGTGTTGTCCGGAAGCAGTCCCGACCTTACGTTTTCTGCTGTTTTCCTGAACGGTGCGATGGCCTAGAATGGATGCCAAAGTCAGGGAGGACGCAAGGTGGAACGGGAAATCACCACATCGGTCGGCATCATCGTTGAGCGGCGGGAGAGCGCCAGCCCATGGATCGACCATGTCTGGACGGCCCCGGCCGTGGTTCCCGACGCCCCGCCGACGGATGGCTGGCAGTTGTTGCAGCAGGGCGACGGCTTTGTCAGGTACCACTATGCGCCCGTGCCGGTGACCCTTCATCGCAAGCTGGGCGAGGCTTATGACGCCAATGTGGAAACCGAGGCGCCGTCCTTGTGGATCCTGCTCGATGACGCGGACACCGACCCCGTGCCCTATAAGGTCCGCGGCGTGACCGCCGACCCTTACGAAGCCATGGGCGTGCTCGATTCCGGCGAGGGGCTGGTGGAACGGGTCCCGATGCCCGCTGAACTGGTACGCTGGATGGCCGGCTACTTGAAACAGATGCCGGAACCGGAGAAATTCCGGAAACGCAAGCGCACCGCCGCCACGGTGGATGAGCCGCAATTCGGCAAGGAGCCCATCTTCGATCAGCGGAACCGGCCCGAAGGGCAGGGACAATGAGCGGAAAACAGCAGGACGGCGAAGGCTTCCTGAGCCGCTGGTCGCGGCGCAAGCGGGAAAGTCATCCGGCGGATGAACAAGGCGAAGAAGCCGGCCTGATCGCGGAGGAGGCGGTTGAGCAGCAGGAAGGCACCCTGTCCGAAGGGCAGGAGAGCCCTGCCGAATATCCCGAGCTTGTTGCCAATCGCGAGGCCGCCGAGGCGGTCGACCTGGAAAGCCTCACCTACGAATCCGATTTCACCGTGTTCATGAAGCGGGGCGTGCCGGAGGCCCTGAAGAATGCCGCACTCAGAAAACTCTGGCGCAGCAATCCGGATCTGGCGGTGCTCGACGGCCTGAACGACTATGATACGGACTTCCGCACCGCCGAGACGGCAATGGACGGTTTCAAGTCTGCCTGGAAGGTCGGCCGCGGCTATGCCGACAAGGCCGAAGAGGTGGCAGCCGAAATGGAGAGCCGATCGGCCAGTGCCGCTGAAGAGTTGCAGGCCGCCGAAATGGAGGAGGCCGGAGGGGCCCAGTCCGATGTACTGGACGGAGACGACACTCCCGTTGATCCGCAAGAAGGCGAATCCGCTCAGGCAGAGGCCGAAGCCGGGGAACAGGAAAGCGACGCTGTGGCCGATGAAACGGCTGGCGCCAAAAAGGCGCCGCACCGCCGCCGAATGGCATTCGATGTCGGGGAGTAGCCGGCTTAGTCAGTCCGAAGGCCCAAGAGGCTACTGAACTCTCGGAAACTGCGCCTCGCAATAGTCGACAGCGCGCTGGTGGAATTCGTTGTACTGGGCGGCGTTGATGACGCCTTCCTCACGCATCTTTTCGACCGCGCCGCCCCGGTCTTTCAGACACGCATCCAGTTCGGGGTTGCCCGAGCTTTCCTGTTGGACTTCCGTCTCCGAATTGCCGGTCATCAAGCCGCGAATGACGGGGACGTCATTGCGGCCGAGCCAGACCATCAGGGCAAGCGCGCACAGGGCAATGCCAAGAGCCGCGACCCGTGCGATGGGCGAATCCAGTGACGATGACCGGTTGCCCCCGCTCATGGCCTTATCCGCCGGTAACGCTCATATGACGCGAGACGGCCGGTTGCCGGGTGCGCCGGTCGATAACGAAGTCGTGGCCTTTCGGCTTGCGCCCGATGGCTTCGTCAATCGCCGCATTCAGCAGGTCGTTGCCTTCGGAGGCACGCAAGGGAGCTCTGAGGTCTGCCATGTCATCCTGGCCGAGGCACATGTAAAGCTGGCCGGTACAGGTGATGCGGACCCGGTTGCAGCTCTCGCAGAAATTATGGGTCATCGGAGTGATGAAGCCGAGCCGGCCGCCGGTCTCCTTGATTTCCACATAACGCGCCGGGCCGCCGGTCTTGTAGGGAATGTCTTCCATTGAAAACTGTTCCCCGATCCGGCTGCGGACGAGCGACAGCGGCAGGTACTGGTCGGTGCGGTCGCCGTCGATCTCGCCCAGCGGCATGGTCTCGATCAGGGTCATGTCGTGACCATGGGCATGGGCCCATTCCATCATCGGAATGATCTCGTGCTCGTTCACGCCCTTGAGCGCGACCATGTTGATCTTGACCTTCAGCCCTGCGTCGGTGGCCGTCCGAATGCCTTCCAGAACCTTGTCGAGATCGCCCCAGCGGGTGATCGCCTTGAAGCGATCCGCGTCGAGCGTATCAAGAGACACATTGAGGCGGCGGACGCCGCAGTCATGGAGTTCGGAGGACAACTTGGTCAGCTGCGAGCCGTTGGTGGTCACCGTCAGTTCCTCCAGAGCACCTGTTTCCAGGTGCCGGGAAAGAGAGTGGATCAGGCCCATGATGTTCTTGCGCACCAGCGGCTCGCCACCGGTCAGGCGCAGTTTCTTCACGCCCTTGCCGATGAAAGCGGTGCAGAGGCGATCGAGTTCTTCCAGCGTCAGGACTTCGCGCTTGGGCAGGAACGTCATGTTCTCCGCCATGCAGTAGACGCAGCGGAAATCGCAGCGGTCGGTCACGGAGACGCGCAGATAGGTGACAGCGCGGCCAAAGGGGTCGATCATCGGCGCCGTTCCCTGGCCCGACGTCAGATCTTCCGTGAGCGATGTGTTTGAGGACAGCGGCTTGTCCGTCGTTCCGCTCGTCATTCAGGTCTCCCTCGCATGTCCGGCTCAGCGACCGGATATTTTCCATCTAACCTAGTGTAATTTCCGGTCGACGCAATATCCCGTGAGGACAAAGAATATTGATGGATTGGCGGGATTGGGAACGGATTTTGCCGGCAGACGTTTCCGGTTCGAAAACGAGCCCTATAAATACGTCGAAACGGATCGAAAGCGTCAGGGGTGCGATACAGGTTCGAACCCGGTCGGTTTTGGCCCGGAAAATACCATTGAACGTTGAAGTGCACGAAAGCCCGCAGATATCCGAATGACCGCAATCGTCTGGTTCCGCCAGGATCTTCGCATCGCCGACAATCCCGCGCTCCA
This sequence comes from Roseibium sp., assembly GCF_048260565.1. Classification (GTDB taxonomy): domain Bacteria; phylum Pseudomonadota; class Alphaproteobacteria; order Rhizobiales; family Stappiaceae; genus Roseibium. The sequence goes on from NZ_JBLXGP010000001.1 coordinate 110,422, forward strand.
TGAAGCCGCACGCGAAGGGAAGGTGCTTCCCGTCTTCATCCAGGAAGATGCAGACCGTATCGGCGACACCCATCCGCTGGGCGGGGCCAGCCGCTGGTGGCTTCATCACAGTCTCGAGGCTCTGCGGAATAACCTCGGCGGCCTGACCTGCCTGCGCGGCGATGCGCGGGTCGTCCTGCCGGCTCTGGTCCGGGAAACCGGAGCAAAGGCCGTCTACTGGAACCGGTGTTACGAACCCCATGCGATCGAACGCGACAGCACGATCAAGGCGGACATCAAGGCGGACGGGGTCGATGTCCGCAGCTTCAATGCCTCCCTCCTGTTCGAACCGTGGGAGGTCGAGACCAGGGCGGGAGGACCGTTCAAGGTCTATTCCCCTTTCTGGCGGGCCTTGCAGGAAAAAACCGTGCCGGACCCGCTTGGCGCGCCGGAGCGGCTTGAGCTGGCGAGCGGGCCTGCCGGGGAAGACATCGCCGATTGGGGTTTGCTGCCGTCCAGGCCGAACTGGGCGCGAGGGTTTGAGGATGTCTGGCAGCCCGGTGAACGCGGCGCGATGAATCGCCTTGAGAGCTTTCTTCAGGAGGGCCTTGAAAATTATGGGTCTTTGCGTGACCGGCCGGATTTGCCGAACGTGTCGCGTCTGTCTCCGCATCTGCATTTCGGCGAGATCTCGCCGCGCCAGATCTGGCATAAAACGAAGCAGTTGGACCGGTATTCCTCCGACACCGGAAAATTCCTGAGCGAGATCGCCTGGCGGGAGTTTGCCTACCATCTTCTCTATCATTTCCCAAAGATGCCATCGAAGAACTGGAAGCCGGATTTCGACGCCTATCCCTGGCGGGACAGCCCGCAGGATCTGGAGGCCTGGCAACGGGGGAAAACCGGGTATCCGATCGTCGATGCCGGCATGCGCGAGCTTTGGCACACGGGCTACATGCACAATCGGGTGCGCATGATCGCGGCGAGTTTCCTGGTCAAGCATCTGCGCCTCCACTGGCATCACGGCGAAGCCTGGTTCCGCGATACGCTGGTCGATGCGGATCTCGCCAACAATTCGGCCGGCTGGCAGTGGGTCGCCGGCAGCGGCGCCGATGCGGCCCCGTATTTCCGGGTCTTCAATCCCATGAGCCAGGGGGCGAAATTCGATCCTGACGGAGCCTACGTTCGCAAATGGTGTCCGGAATTGAAGCGGCTGGCAACGGAACATATCCATGCTCCCTTTCTCGCGCCCCAAGAGGAGCTGGACCGGGCAGGGGTGAAGCTCGGGCAAACCTATCCGCATCCGATCGTCGATCACCCGGCCGCGCGCAAGGCAGCGCTTGAAGGGTATGAACAGGTCAAACAGGCGAGCGACAGCGGCGCTTGATCTTTCTCCAAACTGGCCTATCGTCCGCGGCAAATGCGGGAGAATCCACGTGACCAATGAAACGAAAGCCTGGCCGACCGAAATCCGGTTGAAGGATGACAAGAAGACACTGGTGATCTCCTTCAACAACGGCGAGGTGCACGACTACAGCGCCGAATATCTCAGGGTCTGTTCGCCCTCCGCCGAAGTCCAGGGCCACGGACCATCCCAGAAAAAGACGGTTCCGGGCAAGATCGATGTCGGCATCATGAAGATCGAACCGGTCGGCAACTACGCGGTCCGCATCCATTTCGACGACCTGCACAACACGGGCATCTTCACCTGGGAGTATTTCCTGGAACTCGCCAACGAGCGCGAGAAACACTGGGGCGGCTATATGAGGGAACTGGAAGAAAAAGGCCTTCGCAGGGAGCGTTAGTTCCCCTGGTTGCCCGCCTTGCCCATTTGGGCTGCCATGTCCTCCACATAGGCGAGGATGGCCTCGATATCGTCGAGGCTCAAAATGACCTCATGGGTCGTGACCGGCAGATTTTCAGGCCTGGGACCATCCGTCTCCAGCCGGATATGGGCGGGGTGCGGGTTGCGTGCCATGAAGGTCTGGAAGCGATCCTCCCAATCTTTCAGAACCTCGATCATGATCTTGAAGGACGGGGTCGAGGAGATGCCGCTGAAGCGATCCTTTTCGCTGACGATGTGGCAGCGGGCGCAATGCTGTTTTGAAAGTTCCAGCCCCTTCTGCGTCACGGCTGTTTCCGCCGCATCGGCGGGCGATGAGCACACGACGATGCCGCCGGCAAAGGCAAGGGCCAGAACCGGGCTCAGGCCGGATGACTGACGTCGCCGCGTCCTCCTCGCGGGCATCGGGCTCTCCTTTTGTTTTTTATCATTTTAAGACAGGAGGAGCGCCTGTGGCCAGAGGTGATGACGTAAGGGTAAAAGAAAAGCCGGCGCGAGGCCGGCTTTTCCTGACTTTGCTGGAAGCGGGTGTCAGCGCTTGACGATGACCTTCGCGCCGACATCAACCGTCTTGTAGAGATGGATCACATCTTCGTTGGCGAGCCGGATGCAGCCGGAGGAAACGGCGCTGCCGATGGTCCAGGGCTGATTGGTGCCATGGATGCGGTAAAGCGTGTTGCCGATATAGAGCGCGCGTGCCCCGAGCGGGTTCTGCGGTCCGCCGGGCATGTGAGCCGGCAGGATACGGCCCTGGCGACGTTCGCGGGCACGCATTTCCGGCGGCGGGGTCCAGCCCGGCCATTCCGCCTTGCGGGTAATGCGGTGGGTACCCGACCACTGGAAGCCGTCCCGACCGACGCCGATGCCGTATTTCATCGCCCGGCCGTTTTCCATCACGTGATAGAGGCGGCGTTCCTTGGTGTCGATGACAATCGTGCCCGGCTTTTCAGGGCCGTTGTAACGGACACGCTTGCGGTTGACCGGCGACTTGCCGCCATAGCCGCCCGGGCCGTAGGTGACCCATTCTCTTTTCTGCAGGTCGAAATAGGTGCCGCCACCAAAGGCGAGCGCCTGACCGCTTACAATTGCGAAACACAGTCCGAGGACTGCCAGTACCAGCTTGCGCATAAATTACCCCCGAAATCCCGAAGATGAGGAATCACTCTGAAAACTGCAGGCAAGGCTACAAATCTATCCTTGCCGGGTTATTAACAATGATGGCGAAAGCATACCAAAAACAAGGCTTGCTGACCATTCCGGAGGTTTCATAGAAGCGATGTGTTGCCGCAGGGCAACGAATTTCATCCCATGGTTGAAATTGAATTTTACGCTACGTAACAATTGACGATATCTGCCGGCGTTTCGATGGGCTTGGGCGGGACGGAGCAGGCAGGGAAGGCGGCTATGCGACTTTTTCAACGACAATGGCGATTCCTTTTTGCTTTGGTCCCATGTGCCTTGCTGATGGGGGCGGCGGTTTCGGGTACGGCGGCCCAGAATTCCGGCCTTGGAACAGCCTGGAAAGAGGGACCGCATTTCACCGGCAAGAAAAAGCTGCGCAAGAGCATCAGTGGCGCGGCCTGCGCGCCGGTCGTACCGCCGGCGTGCATCGCCGCTCTGGATGAGAAGAACCGCACCCAGTTCTTCACCTTCTCCGACCGGACGCTGAAACCCGGTCCGGTCATGGCGATTGTAGAAGACAGCGGAAATGGCGATCCCGATACGGAAGGGGCCGCCTATGCAGACGGTTTCTTCTATTTGCTCGGCTCACATGGGCTCAGCCGCAAGAAGGACAAGTTTCATCCGTCGAGTTTTCTGGTGTTCCGTTTTCCGGTCGACGAGAGCATAGGCAAGCCGGCCTTCGACATCTCTGCCGACACGGTTGCTCCCGAAATCGCCCGTTCGGACAGGCTTCGCAAGGTGATCAGGAAATCTCCGGGAGTGATCGGAGACTATGCCGAAAAGCCGCTTGGCAAAAAGGCCGGAGGCGCCAATCTGGAAGGCCTCACGGTCATTGGCAAGCGCCTGTATGTCGGCTTCCGCGGGCCATCATCCAAAGGGCGTGCCTACATCCTGTCGGTCGACGTGGATCGCCTGTTTGGCGATGGGGACCTCGCGCCGGTTATCTTCACGTTGGAACTCGGCAAGAACATCGGCATCCGGGATCTGGCGGCCGTTTCCGGCGGCATGCTGATCCTCTCCGGGCCGGTGCAGAAGAAGGGGGCCTATTCGATCCTTTTCTGGGATCTGAAAAATCCGCCGCAAAAGCTGCAGGATCTGGCGATGCCGGATCCTGACGTAAAGGCGGAGACCCTTCTGGTGCTCGGGCAACAGGACGACAGCTATGATGTTCTGGTCATGTATGACGGCATCGCCGACGGCGGGCCGCGCGAATACCGTTTGTCTTATTCCCGGTAGGTACGTGTTCCCGGCGGTGGCGATGTTCGGCCCGGATTACAAAGAAAGACCGCCGGCAGGGTCTGCCGGCGGTCTTGACAGCAAGTGAGATTTTTAGCGGACTTAGCCTAGGTTCAGTTCCTTGAAGAAGTCGTTGCCCTTGTCGTCGACGACGATGAAGGCGGGGAAATCCTCGACTTCGATCTTCCAGATCGCTTCCATGCCGAGTTCGGGATATTCGACGCATTCCACCGACTTGATGCAATCCTGGGCAAGACGCGCGGCGGGGCCGCCGATGGAGCCGAGATAGAAGCCGCCATGGGCCTGGCAGGCGCGGCGCACCTGGGGCGAGCGGTTGCCCTTGGCGAGCATCACCATGGAGCCACCGGCCGCCTGGAACTGGTCGACGAAGGAGTCCATACGTCCAGCGGTCGTCGGTCCGAAGGAGCCGGACGGCATGCCTTCCGGGGTTTTCGCCGGACCGGCGTAGTAGACCGGGTGGTTCTTGATGTAATCCGGCAGCGGCTCGCCGGCTTCGAGCCGTTCGCGCAGCTTGGAGTGGGCGAGGTCGCGCGCCACGATCAGCGGGCCGGTCAGCGACAGGCGGGTCTTGATCGGATGTTTGGTGAGCTCCGCGAGGATCTCCGGCATCGGCTTGGTCAGGTCGATCTTGACGACCTTGTCGGACAGATGCTCGTCGGTCACTTCGGGCATGTATTTTTCCGGGTGCATCTCGAGCTGCTCCAGGAAAATGCCGTCCTTGGTGATCTTGCCCACCGCCTGGCGGTCGGCGGAACAGGACACGCCGATGCCGATCGGCAGGGACGCGCCGTGGCGCGGCAGGCGGATGACGCGGACGTCGTGACAGAAATACTTGCCGCCGAACTGGGCGCCGACACCGGTCGCCTGGGTCAGCTTGTGGATTTCCTCTTCCATGGCGAGATCGCGGAAGGCATGGCCCAATTCCGAGCCCGCCGTCGGCAGGTTGTCGAGATAGCGCGCGGAGGCGAGCTTCACGGTCTTCAGGTTCATTTCGGCGGAGGTGCCGCCGATGACGATCGCCAGGTGATAGGGCGGGCAGGCGGCCGTGCCGAGCGTCAGGATCTTCTCCTTCAGGAACTCGATCAGACGGTCGTGGGTCAGAAGGGACGGCGTGCCCTGGAACAGGAAGGTCTTGTTGGCCGATCCGCCGCCCTTGGCCATGAACAGGAACTTGTAGGCGTCCTCGCCTTCCGAATAGAGCTCGATCTGCGCCGGCATGTTGTTGGCGGTGTTCTTTTCCTCAAACATCGACAGCGGCGCGAGCTGCGAATAGCGCAGGTTCTTCTTGAAATAGGCATCGCGCGCGCCTTCGCCGAGGGCGGCTTCATCGGAGCCGTCGGTCCAGACCCGGCGGCCCTTCTTGCCCATGACGATGGCCGTGCCGGTGTCCTGGCACATGGGCAGGACGCCTGCGGACGAAATGCTGGCGTTCTTCAAAAGGTCGAAGGCGACGAACTTGTCGTTTTCGGTTGCTTCCGGATCGTCCAGGATCTTCTTGAGCTGTTCCAGGTGGCCGGGACGCAGGTAGTGGTTGATATCCTTGAAGGCTTCCTCCGCCAGAAGACGCATGCCCTCGCGCTCCACCACGAGCACTTCTTCGCCGTTGAACTCGGCCGTCTTCACGTAATCCGAAGTCAGCTTGCGGTAGGGCGTGGTGTCCTCAGAAAGCGGAAACAGGCTGCTGTGCTTGTAGTCGGGAGGCGTCAGGGGAGCATTCATGGGTCTCAAGGTCTTTCTGGCTCTGGCGTCCGGCGCAGGGAAGCGTCGACCGGGGCTGGATCAGTGTCGAGGTCTTTTACGCAAAACGACCGGAAACGCCAAGCGCTCCGGTCGTCAACCTTGGTCGAAACATCGGAAGGTGTCAGCGGTTAGCCGTCAGGTCCAGCTTCACCTTGACCGCATCGGCGAGCGTGCTGGTCGCAACGCTGGCGCCGACCTTGTGCGCCGTGCGGCTGACCGTTGCCGTTCCGTCGGCAACCGCGGTGTCGCCGGTGATGGTCAGGGTGAAATCCAGCGTGACCGGCTGACTGATGTCGCGGATGGTCAGCGTGCCTTCCGCGCGATAGGCATCGCCGCCCAGCGCTGTGACCTTGTCGGATTGAAACACGGCTTCCGGAAAACCTGCCGCATCGAAGAAGTCCGGCCCCGGCAACATCCCGTCGAACTGGGCGCTGCCGGTGCTGGCACTGCCGGTTTCGATGGTGGCCGTGATACTGGCCTGTTCGGGGCTGGCCGGATCGAAGTCGATTGCGGCGTCCCAGGAGGAAAACGTACCGGTCACGGTCCCTTCGCCCTGGATCACTTCAAAGGAAAGGCTGCTCTTGTCCTTGTCGACGGTCCAGCTGTCCGCGAATGCGGGAGACGTGAAGGCGGTGACAACAATGGCAATTGCGGCAATCGCGTGATGTTTCAAATGCATCTGGGTGGTCCTTGGGTGAGATCACGCGGCGCTTTTTGCCGGGCCGGTGGAGACCATCCGGCGCAGGGTTTCATCGCGCGCGATGAAGTGATGTTTCAGGGCCGCGCCGATATGGGCGACGAGCAGGCCGATCAAAGCGTAGGCGGCCAGTGTGTGCACGGTCTTGAGCGTGGCCTCGACCTCTGCCTTCTTGCCGAGCGCTTCCGGGACGGGCAGGTGCGGCACCGGCAGGACATCGAACAGGATCGTCGGAATGTTCCATGGTGACGCGGACACCATCAGCCAGCCCGAAAGAGGCAAGGCGAACATGAGGGCGTAAAGTCCGATGTGCCCGGCATGGGCAGCGAGACGTTCCCAGGGCTTCATCGTGTCGGGCAGCTTCGGTGTCGGGTTCATGAGCCGCCACACAAGCCGGAGAACCGAAAGCGCCAGGACGACGAAACCGATCGACTTGTGCAATTGATACAGGCGGAAAGTCGCCGGATCCGTTTGCGGCAACTCGTGCATGTAAAGCCCGAGAGCCAGCATGAAGACGATCAGGGTGGCCATGGACCAGTGAAAGGCGATGGCCACACGACCGTAGCCGCCAGGCGTATTGCGGATCATTGCGGACTCCATGAGTGAAAAGACTGGCCTTTGATGAAAAAGGCCAGCCCCGCGGGAGATCGGGGCCGGCTTGCAGCGCGGTTAATTGGTTGCCGCGGCCTTGAGGCTTTCCCCGTGGAAGACCACGGTGACGTCGTCGCCAACGTAAGGCACGTACATATCCATGCCGTAGTCGGAGCGCTTCACGATCCCGGTTACCGCAAAGCCGGCGGCCGGCTTCTTCGCCATCGGATGTTCGCCCAGCGTGGTGACGTTGACATCGAGGATCACCGGCTTTGTGATGTCCTTGATGGTCAGGTCGCCGGTGACTTTCAGCGTGTTGTCGCCGGTTTTTTCCACCTTGGTGCTCTTGAAGGTGGCCTGCGGGAATTTCTCGACATCGAAGAAATCCGCGCTGAGGAAATGCTTGTCGCGGTCCGGGAAGAACGTGTCCATGCTGGCGACGTCGATAACGAATTCGACGGAGGAGTCCGACGGGTTTTCCTGATCGATAATCAGCTTGCCGTCCCACTCGCCGAAACGGCCTTCGGTCGTGGAGAAGCCCAGGTGATTGTAGGAAAAGGACAGGTTGGCGTGGGACTTGTCGAAGACGTATTCGGTCGGCTCGGCGGCCGCGGCACCTGTCAGAGCGACGAGTGCGATGAAAATGCTAGCAGGGCGGATCATGTTCAAACCTCTGGTTCTGATGACGATGACGCCCGGGGAGGAGGGCGTTCACCCGCTAATTAAGACGTTCTTCGATAGAAACAATTTTACTGTCTGTTCACTGAATGGAAACGATGGGCGGTCTGCTTTGGTCCGGGGAGGAAGTCCCTGTTTCCGCCTTGGGTGAGGTCCCCGACAGGTTGGGGCGGGAGCTTGGAAATGGGGAATGTTCCGGCAAAATTCCGTGCCTTGCGGTTGCCTGTCATTAATTCATCAAGAAAATCAGGCACTCAGATCTATCTTCTTTTCAGCGATTCAATCAGCACGTTCCGGATGCTGTGCCAATAACAGCCCCTTCATTCAAGCCTTGAGCGACCGGTGCGGGGACAGGAGATCACAACGTGAATAAAGCCGTCATCGTTTGCCATCGGGGCGCCTGTCTGAAGGCGCCGGAAAACACAATTGCCGCCCTGAACGGGGCGATAGAATTGGGTGCGGATGTCGTCGAGTTCGACATCCGCACCAGCAAGGACGATGTGCTCTATGTGATCCACGACGAAACCGTTGACCGGACGACTGACGGGACGGGGCGGATTGCCGACCTGACGTCCTTTCAGATCGACCAGCTGGACGCCGGCAGCTGGTTTTCTGCCGAGTTCGCGGGTCAGAAGGTACCACGTCTGACGGATTTTCTGGATGCCTGCGCCGGGCGGATCGCCACCTATGCGGAGATCAAGATGGCGGATCCGGCACGGGTTCGGGACATGCTCGCGGCCCGGGGCATGCTGCAGACGGCCTGGACATTCTCATTCGAGCAATCGATCCGGGCGGAGACCCGCGCGAAGGTTCCCGACTTCCGCAGAATGGTGCTGTTTTCCCATGTTGGTTCTGTCGAAAGAGCGATCGCGCTGGACGCGCATATTCTGGAATTTCATGTCGAAAACCTGACAGCGGAACGGGTCGCTGCAGCCAGATCCTGTGGGATCCGCACGCAGTTTTTCTATGACGGCAATGACCCTGCCGTTTTTGCAAACGCGATCCATTGCGGCGTAGAGCAAATGAACATCAACGAGGTGGAGCTTTTTCGAGAAGTTGAAACGGAACTGAGGTCGGCGGTCGCGTGAAATCCATATCTGATGAATACGTTGTCAGGCGGAAGTAAAGGGCGAATTCGCGCCATGGCATTTTCTTGGGGGGTAAACTTAACAGCGAATTCATCTGCGGGTATTTCATAATAGATAAAACTATTGCGAGTGGTTCCTTGAAGGAACGCGACGGAAGTACCCGTTTCCGGAAAATTTTAGCGAAATATTTTCATCTCGTGTTAAGCGGTGAACATTAGAGTTTCTGCCAATTAAAGCCTGTAAAAGGTGTGGCTGCTGTGTTCGTAATTTCTAATTCTATAGTAAAAAATGCGGAACTTTCAGACAGTTGCAAAATCTGTCGTTCCTCTGCTGCTCGGTACCGCTATGTATTGGCAGCTGTAATTTCTTTGACTTTGCTCTTGTCGATGCCATTGCCGGTTTTTGCAGCCGATTGGGTTTTGGCGCGGGTTTCCGGAAGCGTTTATGTCGTCGCTCCGGGCGTGAAGGCGACGCGCGCCCAAAAAGGCATGGTACTCAATCCTGGCTACACCATCGCCACGAAGAGTGGCTCACGGGCAATGCTCACACGCGGCAGGGAGACCATTCAGGTCGGGCCGAAAACCACGTTTGCCCTTTCAAAATACCGCAGCAATGCCGGCTGGACGACCTTGCTGCAGAAGACCGGCAGCCTGGTGATCGATGTGGACAAGAGGGCGCACCCACATTTTTCGGTCGAAACGCCTTTTCTTGCCGCGGTGGTGAAGGGGACAAAGTTCGGCGTCAATGTCGGGGCCAATTCAGCAAGTGTCGAAGTCGAACGGGGCTTGGTCGAGGTAGATGATTTTGCAAGTGGCGATGTCGCCCAGGTGGGGCCAGGTCAGGCCGCGTCGACAGCGCCTGGAAACAAGGTTGGTCTGTCGGTGTCCGGCAGTCCTGCGCCGTCCGTGCGAGCCGGTCCGGTACGGGCTCCGGCGTTCGTGACGCCTGCGATGAAGAACGTGCCGGCCAATGCGGCAGCCGCCGCTGCGGCGAATGCCGCAAGCCGCGGAAACGCAAGCAGCAAAGGCAATAGCGGCAACGCAAACGGCAATAGCGGCAATGCGAACGGCAACGGCAACGGGAACGGAAACGGCAACGGGAACGGCAACGGGAACGGAAACGGCAACGGGAACGGCAACGGGAACGGAAACGGCAACGGCAACGGGAACGGCAACGGGAACGGAAACGGCAACGGAAACGGAAACGGGAACGGCAACGGCAATAGCGGCAACGGGAACGGCGGTATCAGCCGCAGCACCGGTAACAGCAACGGCAATGCCAACGGCAATGCGAACGGTAACGGCAATGGCAATGGGAGATGATCGGGGGTGAGGTCATTTTACGCGTCCGTTTCATCCCTGGCATCCGGTCGTCGACGGGGCTCGCTAGCGCCAGCCGTCGCTGTTTTGTGCGGCATCGCACTGACGGTCCTCCTATGTAACTTCGTTGGCGTAACCTCGGGGATGACCCGGTTTTTGACAGAGTTTCGCTTTGAATTGCTACAACGCGAACCGACCGGCAAAATCGTCATCGTCGATATCGATGCTCAAAGCCTTTCTGATGCCGGCATCTGGCCGTGGCCTCGCCGTTTGTATGGAGACCTGATCGACAGGCTTGTTGAAGGTGGGGCGGAACAGATCGCCTTCGATATTGATTTCAGCGCTGTCAGTACTGCGGAAGACGATGCGGCTTTCGCCTCAGCAATGGAGCGGGCAAACGGTATCGTCAGCCTTGCGATGTTCTCTCAAAAGTCAGGCCACACCGATGCCAATAGCGGAGACATGATGGTCAACCGCCCGATTGACCGTTTCCTGGATGTGTCATGGCCGGTTGTCGTCAGTGTCCCGATCGAAGCCGACAGCAGAGTCTGGCGCAGCTATTTCGGGGAGGTGATCGATGGTGTTTCGGAACTCTCCCTCTCTGCCCTGCTCGGAGATGCATCCGGCCCTTCGGCTGACATGTTCTGGATCGACTACAGCATCGACCCGTCGCGATTGACGAAGGTTTCGTTTACGGACGTCCTCAAAGGGTCCTTTCCCGAAGGCACCTTCCAGGGAAAGAAGGTTGTTGTTGGTGCGAGTGCACAGGAACTGAGGGACATTTTTCCGGTCCCTGTCTACGGCATGCTTCCGGGAAGCGTTATCCAGGCCATTGCCGGCGAATCCATCCTCCAGAACAGGGCGCTTTCCAGAACGAATGGCGACCTGCTTCTCGCCCTTGCGCTTGTTCTTGCATTTCCATTGATCCTTGCAATCGACACCAACTGGAAAAAGCGTCTCGCCGCTCTCGCTGCTATCTCCGTCGGCCTGGAGCTGGTGGGCTTGATGATCCAGTCCCGCTATCCTTTCATTCTGCAGACCGGCCCGGCTCAGCTGGCGCTTCTGCTCGCCGGACTGCACCTGGTGCTGAAGCAGATCGGATTCCACCAGTTTCTCCTGCGCATTGCCCGCGCCCAGACCCAAAACAGCCGGCGGATGCTCGGACAGGTCTTTGACGACAGTTTCGACGCCATTGTCGTGATCAATTCCGAACGGAAAATCGTTGCGGCCAGCCGAACCGCCATGGGCATGTTTCCCGCCGGTTTGAAGCCCGGCGTGAAGGCGTCTGATTATCTGCCTGCCGAAATGGTTGCAGCCGCCGCGTCGGTGCTCGATGAATCCGCCCCGGCTGCGGCCAAGCCGAAAATGAAAACCGTGAAGCTGAACGACAGGTCCGGTGAGCAGAAGATAATCGAATTCATCGCGACGGGATCTTCGCACCTCGACATCTCGGACGAGGGGGTCAAGGAGCATTCAGCGGTTTCTCTGGCCTCTCTCACCTGCAGGGATGTCACGGAGGAACGGCTGGCGAACGAAAAACTTGCCTATCTGGCAAAAGTCGAACCCTTGACCGGCCTGTTGAACAGAAACAGTTTCGTTGGCGGGATTGCCCAACATCTTCTGCCGATGAACCTGCAGCAAAAACCTTGTATCCTTGCGATTTTTTCCGTGAGAGACCTGGACCGGATCACTGCGTCCCTCGGGTTTTCCTATACGGACAAACTTCGGAAAAAAATTGCCCGTCAATTGACCGGCTTTCTCGAAGCAAACGATCTTGCGGCATCGATTGGCGATGACAGTTTCGCTTGCCTGGCTTGGATCGACGACACGTCCGCCGCGCCGGGCGACTTTGCGCTCCGTCTGCGCGATGCCATCGCAACAGAATACGATATCGGCGGCAACAGGATCCCAGTAACCGTCAACGTCGGCTACACGATCGCCTACGGCGAAATCAAGGACCCGGACACATTGCTGCGTCAGGCGCGAAATGCCCTGTCGCGGGCACAGACAGGGCTGGCGAGAGAAATCGTGGGTTTCGACAAGACCATGGAAGAGGGGGTCAACCGCCGCCAGAAGCTGGAAGTCGAGCTTGCCAGAGCGCTGGAGCGCGATGAAATGCGGCTGCTTTACCAGCCGCAGGTCGATATTGCGACCGGAGAAGTGATAGGCGTCGAAGCTCTAATCCGCTGGAAACACCGCGAACTTGGCATGATTTCGCCGCTGGAATTCATCAGCATTGCAGAGGAAAGCGGCCGTATTATCGAACTGGGCGCCTGGGTGTTGGAACAGGCGATGCGCGATGCTTGCATGTGGAGGCGCCCGTTGCGGCTCGCCGTCAACGTTTCCGCCGTTCAATTGACCCGCAGCGATCTGCCCGGAGCTGTGAAAGCGGCGCTTGATAAAACAGGATTTGCAGCGAACCGGCTGGACCTGGAAGTCACTGAGTCTCTGTTCATCGACGAGAGCACCGACCTGAAAAAAACCATTTCAAAGCTACGTAAGCTCGGCTGCTCACTGGCGATGGATGACTTTGGAACAGGATATTCCGGTCTCGGCTATATCCTCAGGTTCCCGTTTGCCAAGATCAAGATCGACCGCAGCTTCGTCGCGAATATGGAAAAGGATCCGGCGAATATAGCGATCGTGAAGGCGGTGGTGGACATGGCAGAGGCCTTCGGCATGACCGTCGTTGCCGAAGGCATCGAAACGATCGAACACCGGAAAATGCTGCTCGACCTCGGCTGCACCGTCGGTCAGGGCTATTATTACAGCCGTCCGGTGCCCGCTTCGGAAATCGAAAACCTGCTTAAGATGGCAGCGTAATCGGTCAGGCCGAATTCCATGGCCGAATGAACAAAAGGCCGAGCGAACTGCCCGGCCTTTTGAGATCCGTACGCCTTGCTTCAGAGGCCGAGGCCGCCGATGCAGGAATATTTGACATTCAGATAGTCGTCGAGGCCGTATTTGGAGCCTTCATTGCCAATACCGCTTTCCTTGACGCCGCCGAAGGGCGCCACCTCGGTGGTGATCACCCCTTCATTGACGCCGACGAGGCCGTATTCAAGCCCTTCCATGACCCGGAAGACACGCCCGAGATCCTGGCTGTAGAAATAGCAGGCCAGGCCGTATTCGGTGTCGTTGGCCCGTTCGATCGCCTCTTCTTCCGTGTCGAACTTGAACAGAACTGCAAGTGGGCCGAAGGTTTCTTCGCGAGCGACCTTCATATCGGCCGTAGCGCCGGTCACCATGGTCGGCTCGAAGAACGTCCCGACATTGCCGAAGCGCTTGCCGCCGGTGACGACCGTGCCGCCCTTGGCGACCGCGTCGCTCAGATGGGCGTCGACCTTGGCAATCGCGGCCTCGTTGATGAGCGGACCCTGTGTGATCCCTGCTTCCAGACCGTTACCGGGCTTCAGCTCTGCCTCGATGGCTGCCTTCAGCTTGGCGGCGAAGGCATCGTAGACGCCTGCCTGGACATAGAGACGGTTGGCGCAAACGCATGTCTGGCCGGAATTGCGGAACTTGCAGGCGATGGCGCCGGCAACCGCCCGGTCGAGATCGGCATCGTCGAAGACAATGAAAGGCGCGTTGCCGCCCAGTTCCATGGAGATTTTCTTCATATGCTTGCCGGCGTTGGAGGCCAGCAGCTTGCCGACGCGAGTGGAGCCGGTGAAGGTGATCTTGCGCAGGTGCGGGTTTTCACACATCTCCGCGCCGATTTCGGCGGCATCGCCGGTCAGGATGTTAATCACGCCGGCCGGAATGCCGGCCTTTTCGGCCATTATGCCGTAGATGAGTGCGGAGTAGGGGGTGAACTCCGACGGCTTGATCACGATTGTGCAGCCGGCGGCAAGGGCCGCGCCCAGCTTGCGTGCGATCATCGAATTCGGGAAGTTCCATGGCGTAATCGCCCCGGCGACCCCGACCGGTTCCCTGGTTACCAGAATACGCCGGTCGCCCCATGGCGAGGGGACGACATCGCCGTAAACGCGCTTGGCTTCCTCTGCGAAGAAGCGAATGTATTTCACGCCGCCGGCGATCTCGCCTTTGGCTTCGGCGAGCGGCTTGCCCATTTCGGTGGTAAGCAGTTCGGCGAGATCGTCGATGTTGGCCATGATCTCGTCGCAGAGCTTCTGCATCAGTCCGGAGCGGGCTTCCGCAGTCAATTTTTTCCAGGAGCCGAAGGCCTGATGTGCGGCTTCGATGGCGCGGGCGGTTTCGGCGCGGCCGCAATTCGGAACGGTGCCGATTACCTCTCCGGTCGCCGGATTGGTGACCTCGATCGTCTCTCCGTTATCGGCGCCTACCCATTCGCCGGCAATGAACACAGCTTCCTTTTTCAAGGACGGATCAAAACTCATCCCTTGCTCCCTTCGGCGCGGTCGCGCCTTTTTTGCTGATGAAGGGTCATGCGTCTGCAGGACCCCGGTGGCAACTTGATAGAGGGAGGCGCCTTCGCCATGCAAGCCGGATTCGCGGCCAGCGGTACACCTAGTGCAAGCCGCGGTTAAATTGAACCATTTGACCGCGGCTTGCTCTAAAGCCGTCGCAGGCGGGTTCAAGTCGTGATAGAGCGAAAATCCCTTCACCCATCCCTCTGCAGATATCGGGATCCCATGGCCGAGACAGAACTGATTTCGATTGATGCCGCACAGGAACTTGCAACAGCGGTCCTGATTGCCAACAGAACCGCGCCCGACACAGCCGCAAGGGTCGCTGGCGCGCTAGTCGCTTCCGAAGCCGCCGGCCAGCCGGGGCATGGTCTGTCGCGTGTCCCGTCCTATTCGGCACAGGCGCAGTCGGGAAAGGTGGACGGTTTCGCCCGGCCGGCGCTGGAACAGGTCACCGGATCACTGGTTCGGGTCGATGGCGCGTTCGGCTTTGCCTATCCGGCGCTGGATCTTGCGCTCGACGCCCTGCCGGACATGGCCCGCCGGAACGGGATCGCCATGGCAGCGGTCCGGCGCTCCCATCATTTCGGACAGGGCGGGCTGCATTGCGAACGCCTTTCCGATCAAGGGTTTGTGGCTCTTGTTTTCGGGAATGCGCCGAAATCGATCGCTCCGTGGGGAGCGAAGGAGCCCCTGTTCGGAACCAATCCGATCGCCTTTGCTGCCCCGGTTCCGGGCGCGCCTTCCCTGGTGATCGATCTGGCTGTCTCGAGGGTTGCCAAGGGCAAGATCATGGCCGCGGAAAAGGCGGGCCGGCCGATCCCCGAGGGGTGGGCTCTGGACAAGGACGGCAATCCGACCACCGATGCGTCCGCTGCAATGGTCGGAACGATGCTGCCGATCGGAGACGCCAAGGGTGCGGCACTGGCAATGATGGTGGAAGTGATGGCAGCGGCTCTTGTCGGCTCCAGTTTCGGCTTTGAGGCTTCGGGACTTTTTTCCGGAGAAGGGGATCCACCCGACCTCGGCCAGACGATCATTGCGATCGATCCCGGTCTTTCATCGAACGGGGCCTATGGCGAGCGTATCGCGGCGCTGATGACCGCCATGGCAGCGGCTGAAGGCGCGCGCCTTCCAGGAAGCCGGCGCATCGAGGCCCGTGCGAAAGCAGAGCGTGCGGGTATGGAAGTTCCCTGCCGCATCCTGGAAGAGGTGCGCAAGCTGGCAGGCGTATCGGCTAGCTGACGTCTCCGTCGATCCGTCGCCTCAACCGCTCGATTTCCTCCACAAGCGCCTGAGCCTGGTTGTGAATTCGGTCGAGTGCGATCCGTACGGTTTCCAGACTGGCGCCGTCCTCGTCTTCATGGATCGGAGCTGCGCCCCGTCCGACCAGAAGCCAGGTCGGGCTGACGTTCAGGATGCCCGCAAGCAGCACAAGTTTGTTGGAACGCGGTTCGGACCGGTCGCTTTCCCAGCCCTGCAGGGTGGATGTCTTGATGCCGAGCCTTCTGGCAAGCTGCGCTGTCGACAGGCCGACGGCATCGCGTGCCTTGCAGATCCGTTCACCCAGCGTGTAGTCGGTGCTGGGGTCCGACCCGTCTGTACCTTGCTGCGAAATTGATCCGAATGCCATCTTCGGCTCCCTGAGTTTTATTATATCCTTGGATGAGAGCCTAAACCTGACATGTCCTGTATGTCTTCTGCAACAGCAGCCGGAACAATGTCGCACCTATGACGGTTCCCGACGGGTTTGTGCCGGGAAACCGGTGTTCGGTCACATGTTCCGCTGGTGTTTAGAACAGCGGCTCTTCCTCGGGCAGGCCGAGTTGCCGGCGAGCCGCGGTGAGCGTGTTGGCCATCAGCATGGCAATTGTCATCGGTCCGACACCGCCAGGAACCGGCGTGATCGCTCCGGCATGGGGAAGGGCCTCTTCGAATGCGACATCGCCAACGAGCCGGGTCTTGCCTTCTCCGCGTTCCGGCGCGGGAATACGGTTGATCCCGACGTCGATGACCGCAGCGCCTGCCTTGATCCAGTCCCCGCGCACCATCTCCGGCCGGCCGACGGCGGCCACGACGATATCTGCGCCCTTGACGACAGCCGGCAGATCTTTCGTCCGGCTGTGCGCAATCGTTACCGTGCAACTTTCCTGCAAAAGAAGATTGGCCATCGGTTTGCCGACGATATTCGACCTGCCTATGACGACTGCGGACAGGCCGGAAAGGTTACCGCCCAACGTGCGCTTGAGCAGCACCAGGCAGCCCGCCGGCGTGCACGGCACCAGGGCATGCTCGCGCTCGCCCGTCGTCAGCAGACCGACGTTGATGGGATGAAAGCCGTCGACGTCTTTTTCCGGCCTGATCAGGCGCAGCACCTTGCTCTCGTCAATATGTCCGGGAAGCGGAAGCTGAACAAGGATACCGTGGATTGCCGGATCCTCGTTCAGTGTCTCGACGAGGGCAAGAACGTCTGCCTCCGGCGTGTCGGCGGCAAGCGTATGTTTCACGGAATGAAAACCGCAGGCTTCGGCCGTTTTGTCCTTGTTGCGGACATAAACCTGACTTGCCGGATCCTCGCCGACGAGAACGACCGCAAGGCCGGGGCGGATGCCCTTGGCCTCCACGAGGTTTGCAGCGCGACGGGTGATTTCCTCGCGTACTGATTCGGCAACGGCCTTGCCGTCGATGATGCGTGCCGGAGACATGCTCTTTCCTCCCAGGGAGACCGGACCGGTCATTTCGTGAACCACGTGGCCAACTCTATAGAAAGAATTTGGCGCTCATGGAAGAGTGTATACATGAGTTATTGGCATTAAAAGCCATATCTCTGGGCGACCGTGTTTCTGTATGGAGGGAAAAGTCAGGACGGGTCAAGAGTTTTCACAGAAGTGCGACAACTCCAGAATTGCGCAGACGATGTGATAAAGTGAGCTTGCGGGCGCAGGCTCGTCCTTGAATGTATACATTTCATCGAGTTTGTCCTTCCATAGCCCGGTCGGGACATCCTCGAAGTAGCGTTCAAGAGCCTTCGTGGCGAGAAGGATGTCAGCCAGATAGGCGTCCCGTTCGCAGCCTATGGAGATTTCCGCAAGCGCGATGGCTGCCTTGAGCCATTCGGTCTGCCCCCACAGGCGTGCAAGAGGATTAAAGACGGAAAAGTCATCATGAAGTGTCATGATTGCGACCTGGCGTTTCGGGTCAACGCCATAGGTTCGGCCGATCTGATAGAGGCGACGGGCTTTGGCAAGGGCTTCGAAACAGTTGCGGGATTTTCCCCAGTGAACCAGTAGCCAGCTCCATTCGAACTGGTGGCCGGGTTCCATGATGCGGCCCTGCTCACCGTCAAAAGGCGTCCAGTCGAAATTGAAGAACTCCCGCAACCCGCCCGAGATGGGGTCAATGAACTTGTCCATGGCGAGGCGGGCGATCTCGTCGGCGAGATCGCGCCAGATATTGCCTGCGCCGACATCTTCCAGCGCAAGTGCCGCCTCCAGCATGTGCATGTGGGGATTGGAACGAAGCGGCAGACGGTCCGGATTGGCCTCCCGGAATCCGGAGGCCGGATGTCCGTAAGACGCGCGCAGAAGGGTTAGCAGGCCGGCGGCGTCTGCGAACAGATCGGTCCGCCGTTCGGCAAGGACATGGCCGGCATGGGCAAATGCCAAAAGGGCGAACGCCTGATTGTAGAGATCGAAATCGGAATCGACATGGTTGCCGTCTGTGGCGACCTCGGCAACAAAGCTTGTATCGGCATTTCTGCAATGCTCCAGGTACCAGTTCAGGCCGTGCGCGACGATTTCCCGGTAAGGTCCGTTCCAGCCGAGTTTGCCTGCTTGCGAGAAACAATAGATCTGCCGAGCCGGCACACGGGTGCGGATAGGCGTATCCGTCGCTTCTCCCGTTGTGATATCGATAGTTTCGAAAAAAGTGCCGCGTTCCGAATCGTGGCCGTTTGCATGCCATTTCCCGAAGGCCGAGTCGACCAGCCAGCCGGAAAGCCGTTGGGACGCGGCGGCAATTTCATTTTCAAGTGCTTGGCGGTTTGGCGGCATGATTCAATGGCTCCGGAAATCAAATGGCTGCGGTTGCTATCTGCTAATGCGAAAAATGAGTGATTCTTAACTTAGAATCGGCGAAATGTCGTTCTGGAACAGGTTGCGCGGCAATCAAAAAAAACGAAGTGACTCAAAACATTAAGGAATACGGGGTTCACTGTTGCCGAAGAACAACAGAAGGAATTCCTCAGGGGACTTTAGGCGAGCAATCTTGGACAGGCGAACACTCCACATGCTACGACACCGCTAACGGATCGGGTGGAATAGAATTAGTATGAGATTTTCCGCAGTTTTAATTTTGGGAGCGGCTCTGGCGGGGTGCGGGGCACTTCCGTCTGAAGGTCCTGGTTCGATGAACATATCGTCGCAGGATATCGAGGCCAATTCGCAGGAAGGTGCCTATTCGATCATCCCGGTCGGTCCGTCGAATATTGATATTATCAAGCGTTATCGCCCTTTGGCGTTCGCTAATGAATTCCATGGCGTCGGTCAGGGTAACAAGAGCTATTTGCTCGGCGTTGGCGACACGCTTGAAGTCGGCATCTGGGAGGCGTCCAAGGACGGCCTTTTTGCCGGAGGCGAAAGCGGGAACAGCAGCATTCCGGTCGTTATCGACGAGTCCGGCTACATTTTCATCCCCTATGCGGGACGGATCCGCGCAGCCGGCCTGAGCGTCGAGGGACTGCGCCTGTCGATCCAGAAAAACCTTGTCGGCAAGGCGGTCGAACCTCAGGTTCTGGTCAGCCTGAAAGACAAGCTCAGTGCGACTGCTGTGGTGGTCGGCGACGTCGGAGCGCCAGGCGTCTATCCGTTGCCGTTGCGAAACACTCACCTTCTGGATCTTGTGGCCACGGCCGGCGGTTCCCGTGAGGCGACCTATGAAACCGTCGTTACCCTGAAGCGGGGCAATCGTGCCGGGACGACCCGGATGGAACATCTGATCGACTATCCGGAAAACAACGTTCTGATCGCGCCGAACGACACCATCCTGTTGTCGCACCGGCCGCGGACATTCTCTGCTTTCGGTGCGGTGAAGGCCAATCAGCTTGTTCCGTTCAAAACCAAGAGTGTGACTCTTGCCGAAGCGCTTGCAACCGTTGGCGGTCTGAACGACTATCGTGCCGATGCCGCCGGCATCTTCCTGTTCCGGTTTGAAGACACGGATCTCGTTCGCGAATTGCGTCCTGATATCGCGAACAAGCTGGGGAACGAGAAAAGTGTGCCGGTCGTCTACAGGCTGAGCCTGCTGGATGCGAAAGGTTTCTTCCTGGCGCGCTTCTTCGAGATGCGGGACAAGGATATTCTGTATGTCGCGAACCACCCGACTGCCGAGTTCGGCAAGTTCCTGCAGATCATCGCTCCGCTGATCAGCAACGTCTCGACCGTCCAGGGTATCAGCAACAACTTTCAGTAACGACGTTTAAGGCAGAGCCGCGAACGCTTCGACAAGAGAGGGGACGGCAATTCGGGTAACAGGTGCAAGGTGGTAGCGAACGGACAGCCGGCTTCAAAGGTATTCCTGTTCCTGCAGGGGCCACCTGGCATCTTCGCCCGGACCGTTGCAGACGAGCTGGACCTTCTCGGCTGCCGGACGTTGCGCATCAATCTGTGCCCAGGCGACTGGCTTTTCTGGCACGACCGCCGCTGTACGTCCTACCGTGGCTCGCTGGGAGACTGGCAGAGCTGGCTGAAGACCTTCTGCCTCGACAACAGCGTCACCGACATCGTCTACTACGCAGACCGGATGCCATATCACGTGGCAGCGGCCGAGGTCGGGGCAGAACTCGGCCTGACATGTACCGCCTATGAATTCGGTTATCTGCGGCCGGACTGGATTACGCTTGAGAGAAACGGCATGTCCGCGCACTCGCGGTTTCCGAACGACCCCGACCGGATCAGGGCTGCGGCGGAAGGTCTTCCGGAGCCCGACCGGCGCAGGCTCTATACCTATCCGTTTTACGCCGAAGCGGTGAACGAGGTGACGTTCAATATGTCGAACGTCCTGTTCAAGCTGTTTTTTCCGAAGTTCATCCGCGACAAGCTGTACCACCCGCTGCCGGATTATCTCAGCAACATTCCCCGACTTCTCCTCGCAAAGCGGCGCAACCGGAATGCGGCCCACCTGATCGATGACGTGATCGCAGCCGGCTGCCCCTATTTCGTGTTTCCGCTTCAGCTGCAGAGCGATTACCAGCTGCGCTACAATTCTCCGTACGATCATATCGCCGATGCCGCGGAGGAGGTTATCCGTTCCTTTGCAAAGGTGGCGCCCGTCGCGGCCCATCTGGTGTTCAAGCTGCATCCCCTCGATAACGGCATTGAGCCCTGGCGGAAGATCCTGCGCAAGCTTGCGCGGAAGTACGGCGTCAAGAAGCGTGTCTATGTCATCGACGGCGGCAATCTGGATCGCCTGTTGCGCAACGCGGCAGGCGCGCTGACCATCAACAGCACCACCGGCATTCATGCCCTGCGCGCCAAATGTCCGACCAAGGTTCTGGGCATCGCGCTCTACGACATAGCCGGGCTCACCTGCCAGAAACCGCTGGATGAGTTCTGGAAGGACGGGACGCGTCCCGACAACAACCTGGTTGAGGATCTCGAGCGTCTGTTGGCCAGGACCATTCAGGTCAAGGGCTGCTTTTATACCGACCAGGGGCGGCGGGCCGGGGCGAGGGACATGGCGCGCAAGCTGGCGGAAGGGTCCGTCAATCTCCCCGGCGCTCTCTGCGAGGTCCCGCCGCGTCTTGAAAAGGCCAGGCAGATGGGGATAGCCACCACCTTTGCCGAGCAGATGGCCAGCCGCTCGAAGACCGAATTGTGGTCCCATGCCTGGCGGGAATGACCCGACAGCGCCGGGCCGCCGCAGGGTTCTGTTCCTGCAGGGGCCGTTATCGCCGCTCTTCCGCCAGATCGGAGACTGCATCCGCGAAGCCGGCCATGACGTTTTCCGTATCAACCTGTGTGCCGGGGACTGGCTGCACTGGCACGGCCCGGACTGTACATCCTTTCGCGGACGGCTGTCGGACTGGCCGGACTTCATAGGCCGTTTTCTGGCCGATAACCGCATCACCGATCTGGTTCTCCACGGGGATCAGCGCCTCTACCATCGTCTCGCCATAAACTGCGCCAAACAACAGGGCATTCAGATCGCCGTGACCGAACTCGGTTATCTGCGTCCCGGCTGGATGACCCTGGAGAAGAACGGTTTGTCGACACTTAGCCATTTCCCTGACGATCCGGTCCGTGTCCGGCGGATCGCGGATGAGGTTGGCGATGTCGATTTCACGCCAATGTTTCCCGGCTCCTTCTATCTGCAGACCGTTCCCGACGTGATCTACAACCTGGCGAATGTCATCTTGAAGCCACTTTATCCAAGTTATCAGCGCCATACGATCTACCACCCGGTCCCGGAATACCTGCGCGGGGCAAACCGGCTGCTGGGCGAGACGCGGCGCAATCGGGAAGCGGATACGGCCTTGGCCGGGCTGGTGGAGAACGGCTCTCCGTTCTTCGTCCTGCCGCTCCAGCTGGAAGGCGATTTCCAGCTGCGGCGCCATTCGCCCTATGACAGCTTTGCGGACGTCATCGATCTGGTGCTGAGCTCTTTCGCACAAGCGGCGCCGGAGGCCGCGCATCTGGTTCTGAAGAGCCATCCATTGGACGTGGGCTATGAAAACTGGCCGAAGGTGATTGGCGAGACCGTGGTGCGCCATGGGCTTGAAGGCCGGGTTCATTTCTTCGATGGCGGCAACCTCGGCGCCTTGTTCAAACACGCAACCGGCATGGTGACCTTGAATTCCACAGCGGGTCTTGAAGCGTTGCAGGCGGGCTTGCCGGTAAAGACGCTGGTTCCCGCGCATTACGATATCGCCGGTCTGACATCGCGTGCTCCGCTGGAAACGTTCTGGACGAAACCGGAAAGGCCGGACCCCGAGCTGCTTGATGCTTTCCTGCGGGCGCTCGCGGGGACGATCCAGGTCCGCGGTTCGATCCACAATCGGCAGGGCGTGCCGGTGGCTGCAAAAAACATCGCCAAGCGGATCCTGGATCGCAGCCTCAACGAGCCGGACGCCTACGTCGATCCACCGCCGCGCCTTGAGCGGGCGAGAGCGCTCGGAGTTCCGCTTTGAGCGTGCCGGCGGCCGCGGACACGGCGCTGAGCGGCCTGATCGTTTCCGGAGGACAGCCGGGTTTCGAAAGCAGGATTGCCGGGGGGCTGGGCGTATCGCTGGCAGAGACAGCCGAGGCGGCTGATTTCGTGATCTGCGACCTTAATCAGGAAACCTTCGATACGGCGCGGCGCGCGGCGCTGGCCAACGGGAAGTCGCTCTGCCTGGTCATACCGGGCCCGTTGCCGTTGCACTCCAAGGCGTCACCGTCCTCATTTTCCTATGTCATGCTCAAGGCGACGATCCTGTCACGCTACGAGCACGCCGGCGAAGCGGCGATCCGGGCATTGCTTGCCGGCGCTCTGCAGGCCGGGCGCAAGGTTGACACATCGATCCTCGAACTGTGGCGTGGTCTGCCGCCTGCGGATGAAGGCAGCGCGAGGCGGCAGGACGCCGACCCGGAAAACCGGGCGCTGCAGATCCTCCTGGAGACCGGTGGGCTTCCCGATGCCGAGCCGGATGGCTTCTGGCGTATACTGGCCGATGCCTGCGCCGGATCCCAACTGGAGCTTGATCGCGTGATCGGACCGCTCTTGCAAAAAGATACAGCCTGGTTCGAGCCTTACCACCAGGGTGTGATCGATGCGCCTGGCGCCTTGGACATCCTGCGCCTCATTGAAACGCGCAGGGCGGAAAACAACCGGCCTGTCCATTGTTTCGGGGTGGCACCAGGCGGCCGTCCCATTATCTCCGCTGCATTTGCCGGAGACGGTGGACCGGTGACCTGGCACGACAACGATGCCGAAGCTCTGGCCGCCGCGGCCGGGCAGGGTGGCGTTATCCTGTCTGCCGGCGGGCTGGGCGCGGGCTCACTGGAGCAAGCCTGCCGCGACAGAGGTGTCGACTTGCTGCACATGGATGACGACTTCCTGCGCTTTGCCGGTCTTGAGGCCGTGCTCCCACCGGCTGCCATGCTCACGGCCGATGATCTGGGGCCGCATGACGATGCGGCTGGTCCGAGCCGATTGGAGGCACTGCTTCAGAATTATGAACTGAGCGCCGAGGAAATGAGCCGCGGGATTGCTCTTCTCGACCGGCTCGCCCGGATCCACGATTTGAAAGACGATCCGGACAAATCACGGACGATCGCAGTCCCGAAAGGCCGGAAAATAGTATTGGTGCCCGGCGAGGCCGGACGGGTTGAAGAGGCCGCCGCCTCGGAACGCAATCTGCTTTTGTTGCGGCGAACTCGGGAAAGAAACCCGGATGCCTTTATCATCTTCAAGCCGCATGCCGACCTGGAAGCAGACCGGGCCTCAATCCGGGAAGCGCGCCGTTACGCCGATCTCGTGGAAAAAAAGGCCGATATCTCGGATCTGGTCGCGCAGTGTGATGCGGTGGAGACATTTTCGGCGCCGACGGGATTTGCCGCGCTTTTGCTGGGTGTGCCTGTCACCGTCCATGGCCTGCCGTTTTACGCCGGTTGGGGCCTGACCGAGGATCTATCGGTTTTTCCGAGGCGCACGACCCGAAGAACGCTCGCCGAACTCGTCTACCTGACGCTGGTCGTTTACGCCCGCTGCACCGATCCGGTGAGCCTGTTGCCGTGTCCGCCGGACGTCCTGATCGACAGGGCTGTCGCCGGGCAACAGGAGATGCACCGGGCCGCCCGTCCGCGAAATCTGAATCCGATATCCTGGCTTGGCCGCAAACTGGGCTTGTAGTTCCTGCGATCCGGTGTTTTATCCGGAGCACCCGCACGAGTTTTGAAAGAATAGACCATCATGGCTGCGCGAGATCCCGAAGTGATTGTCCTGACCGGTGCGAGCGGAGGCATCGGAACGGCCCTTGCCCGGGAACTGGCGGGTCCGGGGCGCCGATTGGCACTGATCGCACGGGACAGGGAAAAGCTTGAAGCGCTTGCCGAAGAAGTTCGGGGGCAGGGGGCAGAGGCGGAAACCGCCGCGCTCGATATCCGCGACCGGGATGCCCTTCATGCGTTTCTGGAAGATCTGGACCGGCGTCATCCGGTCGACCTCGTCATTGCCAACGCCGGCGTTACGGCGGGACTGGGACCGGGCCGCAGCCGGGAGGCCGATCATGAGGCCGATCGGCAGATCGACATCAATTACCGCGGTGCGGTCAATACGGTGACCGGCGTCGTGGAACCGATGCGCCTGCGCGGACGCGGGCAGATCGTCCTTGTCGCCTCGCTTGCCGGCATGCGCGCCTTGCCCGACATGCCGAGCTACAGTGCGACGAAAGCGGCCGTGATTGCCTACGGTCATTCCCTGCGGGGCTGGCTCGCGCCGTTCGGTGTCGATGTGACGATCATCTGTCCGGGGTTCGTCACGTCACCCATGTCGGCCCGGCATAAAGGCTCCAAACCTTTCGAGATGCCGGCGGAAAAGGCGGCGGTGAAAATGCGCCGGGCGATCGAAAAGCGGAAGGCCTTTTATGCCTTTCCCTTCATCCTGGCGACAGGCATCAGGCTGCAGAACCTGTTGCCGGCCCGGATTTCCGATCTCTTCATGGGGGGCTTCGCCGCCGATATCGAGGAGGACCCGAGATACTCCGGCAGGGACAAGGAAGGCGGCTGAATTAGCGCGTCGCCTTGATCAGCCGGTCGACCGCCGAACCGTCGCTCTTCAGCTTGGCAAGCTCCTCAACGGTGGTCTCGATTGCACGATCGATCTGTTCCCGGGTGTGCTCGCTGGTAATGAAGAAGCGGATCCGGGCCGATTTTTCCGGAACCGCCGGAAAGATGATCGGAAGCGCGTTGATGCCCCGTTCCAGAAGCCGGTTCGACAGGATCGCGGCGCCGACGGAATCCCCGACGATGACCGGAACCACCGAATAACCGGCGCTCGGTCCGGTATCGAGACCTGCGTCCTTTGCCTTCTTCAGGAAATACTGCCCGTTTTCCTGCAACTTCCGAACCCGTTCCGGCTCACGTTCCATGACCTGAACGGAGGCGATTGCCGACGCGGTCAGAGCGGGCGAAAGGCCGACGGAAAAAACGAAGCCCGGTGCGGAGACCTTGAGGTAGTCGCACAGCGCCTTGGAGCCGGCGATATAGCCGCCGCAGGAGGAGAACGTCTTCGAGAGCGTCCCCATCCACATCTCGACCTCTCTGGGGTCTACACCGTAGTGTTCGGCAATGCCGTGACCGGTTGTGCCGAGCACACCGATGGAATGGGCTTCGTCGACCATCAGCCAGGCATCATAGGACTGCTTGAGGGCGACAAGTCGCTTCAGGTCCGGAAAGTCCCCGTCCATGGAATAGAGGCCTTCGACGATGATCAGCACGTTGTCGAACTTGTGCCGGTTCTCGATGAGCAGCTTTTCCAGCGCATCGAGATTATCGTGCGGAAAGTTGATCCGCGTGGCGCCCGAGAGGCGGGCCCCTTCGGCAATCGAATTATGCACCAGGGAATCCGTCAGGATGAGATCGCCCTTGCGCATCAGGTGGCCGATTGTGGTCACATTGGTCGCATGACCGCTCACCATGACGATGGAGGATTCCACGCCGTGCACGCGCGCAAGCGCCTGTTCCAGTTCGCCATGAAGGGGGCGTTCCCCGGCAACGATCCGGCTGGCGGAAACGCTGGTTCCGAAAGTGTCGATCGCGTCCTTGGCTGCCTGGCTGACTTCCGGATGACCGTTGAGGCCCAGATAGTTGTAGGAGGCGAAATTGTCGTGCGTCTTGCCGTCGATTTCCGTCGTTCCGGTTGCCAGTCCGTCATGCGGCCGGAAGAAAGGGTTTTCGATCCCCATCATGTCGGCCGCCGCGCGCTGCATCTGCAATTGTTTGATCTGCGGTAGGGTCTTGAAGTCGAAGGCTTTTCTTTTCGGCGTTTCGGTTTTTGCCGAAGCCGAGGCGGGCCGCTTGTCACGTGCCGAGCGGCGCCCTGCACGGACGCTATCCATCAGTTTGGCGCGTTCGTCGGCACCCAGGCCCTTGGTATCCGTCATAGGAATGATCCCAGTTCGCGGCTCTTGTTTTCCAGTTGCGCCGCGACGTCCGTGAGGTCTTCCGTTTCCGTACGTTCGTTGTCGGTCACGTGCTGGCTGGCAAGCGTTTGAGATTCCGCAGAATAGCGGTCCTCGCTGTCCTCGCCCAGAACGCGATGTGCCACGCGGCTCGACAGGTCGATCAGTGTGGCGCCGTTGGCGAGCGACATCAGCGGAATGTCGATCCCCAGTTGGCGTTCCGCGCTCATGCGCAGTTCCAGCGCCATAAGCGAATCCATGCCGATTTCGGACAGCGGCTTGTGGGCATCGATCTCGTCCGGCGAGATCCGCAGGATCTTGCCGATTTCCGCCGCAAGCAGCTTGGCAACGGTCTGGGCCGCGGTGGCCTTGTCCATGCCGTCGAGCAGCGCATGCAGATCGATGGCGCCTTCTGCGCCACTGCCGTCATCGCCTTCGCCAAAACCCAGAAGCTGGATCAGCGGCGTGCCCAACAGAGCCAGGTCCTTGCGGGCCGACTGCCAGTCGATCCGGGCATAGCCGACCGCTGCGGTTTCCAGGTCCTGCTGGGGCAGGGCCATCAGCGACATCAGGCCGTCGAGGGCTTCTTTCGCGGTCAGGGCGTGGCGGCCGAGCTTGCGCGAGAGCATTTCGTTGACGTCTTCGTTGCGGGCAAGGTAGCCCGCATCGGAGATCGCGCCCCAGGCAACCGTGAGGGCAGGGCGGCCTTCCGCGCGACGCTTGCGGGCAAGCGCTTCCAGGTATCCGTTGGCGGCCACATAATTGGCTTGGCCCGGGTTGCCGACCAGAGTGGTCGCAGAGGAATAAAGCACGAAGTGATCGAGCGGATCGTCCCGGGTTAGCCGATCCAGCAGTTCGGCTCCACGCACCTTCGGCGCCAGCACGCGGGTCAGCCCGTCATGCTCCAGATTGGCGATCAGGACGTCGTTCAGAACCATTGCCGTATGGAACACGCCGCAGATCGGGCGTCCGGCGGAGCGGATCGATTCCAGCGCCAATTTGACGGCAGATTCATCGGTGATATCGCAGGCATGGGCGGACACCGAAACACCGCGCTTCTCAAGGCTCTCGATGGCCTGGCGGGCATCGTCGGAATCGCCGCCGCGGCGGCTCAGCACCGCAAGGTGTTTCGCGCCCTTGTCGGCGAGGCGGTTGAGCAGTTCCACCCCGAAGCCGCCGAAGCCGCCCGCAATCACGTAGACCGCATCGTCCTTGAAGGCGAGATGCTGCGTTTCGGGAAGATTTTCGGGCACTTCCGGCGGGCGCAGCACGATCTTGCCGATATGACCCGCCTGCTGCATCAGCCGGAAGGCGTCGACCACCTGATCGGCTTCGAACACACGGTAGGGCAGGGGCGACAGCGTCCGGTCTTCAAACAGCTCAACCAGTTTGGTGAACAGCTCTACAGCGAGCTGCGGCTGGCGGGTCAGAAGCTGATCGGCGTCAATGCCGAAATAGGTCAGGTTCTGGCGGAACGGACGAAGCCCGATCCGGGTGTTGCCGTAATAGTCGCGTTTGCCCAGTTCCAGGAACCGGCCGAACGGCTTCAGCACTTCGATGCTGCGTTCCATGGCCTCGCCGAACAGCGAGTTCAGGACCACATCGACGCCTTCACCGTCGGTTTCCTTCATCACCGCGTCGACGAAGGACAGGCTGCGCGAGTCGAGGACGACATCCGCGCCAAGCAACTTCAGCACGTTCCGCTTTTCCGGAGAGCCGGCGGTGGTGATGATCCGCGCCCCGCGCCACTTGGCGATCTGGAGCGCGGCAAGACCGACACCGCCTGCGCCGCCGTGGATCAGGACCGTTTCACCCTCTGACAGTCTCGCGAGATGCACCAGGGCGTAATAGGCGGTGAGGAAGGTCACCGGGATGGTTGCGGCTTCCTCCGGGGAGACCGTGGAGGGCATCGGCGCACAGCCGCTCTCGTCCACGGTGACATGACTTGCAAAACAGGCCGGTGCGAAGGTGATCACCCGGTCGCCGGGGCGGAAGCGCGTCACGCCCGGACCGCAGGCAACGACGGTGCCGCAGCATTCCATGCCGAGCGTGGGACCGGCAAAGCCGTCTTCCAGTGCCTCTTCGGGCAACAGACCGAGGGCCCACATGACATCGCGGAAATTCAGGCCGCTGGCCTCCACGGCGATTTCCACGTCCGAGCCATCCGGCTCTGAGCGGTCGACCGCCTGCCACGACAACTGGTCCAGCGCGCCCTGGCGCAGGATATCCAGCCGCATTCCGGGGCGTGCGCCGCCGGAAACCGTCTGTTCGGGAAGCACGCCACCCTGAAGGATTCTGAGGCCCGACCGGTTCCGGCCGTCCAGAACGACTTCCCGCTCTTCGCCGTCACGCAGCAGTTCCTCGGCAAGCCGTGATGCAGCAATGCCCGGCTCCAGTGTCGGGGAAAGATCGATCAGGCGGATATTCGCCTGGGGGAACTCGTTCATCGCCACGCGGCCATAAGCCCAGGCCCCGGCCTGCTCCGGGCAATGGGCGATGCCGCCTGCGAGGTCCTGCGCGCCACCGGGGGCGACGATGACGATCTCACCGTCATCGGCACCAAGCGTATTCAGGATCCGCGTCAGCGACCATGTGCGCTTGTCGACGACGTTGAGGGCATCCGCGTTGTCGGCATATCCGCCCTGTAGATGAACCAGCCGCCCGCGGGCCTTGGCAAGCAGCTGCTTGAGGACATCGCTGTCGCCATCGACATCGATCATCCAGATGCCTTCGGAAACCTCTGTCGTTTCCGCGCCGGCGATCAGGAGGGTGGTCGCGACACCGTCCCGGTTAAGACAGACCGAGAGGCCATCGGCCAGTTTACGGGCGGGCCCTTCCTCATCCGTGAACAGAAGGAAATGGCGGGCTTCGGCCGCTTCAGGAGCGGCTTCCTCTTCCGCGTCTTCGGCCGTTTGTACCGCTTTGGCGCTGGCACGGGCTGAAATCAGATCACCTTCGGCAACGGTGCTGTTCAACGTTGCGGTTTCGATGTGCCCGAAGCCGGCCTGGGAAAGGATCTCGCTCCAATCCTCGTTCAGTCGAGACAGAGCGATGTCGCTGTCATCATCCTGCCACCAGTCCTGCCCGATGCCCCGGATCAGGTCGGTGAGCGGGGCGGCAAGGTGTTCGGCGGCCACAAGCAGGGCGTCTTCAACCGCCATGTCGGCGATCTTCGAAAGTTGGCCTTCCCGCAGTTCGGCAATCGATTCTGCGAAGACAATGAGATCGAATGGAGCCTTCTTCGCAAGCGTATCGTCCTCGAACTCATGGAACTGGGTCGATGTGCTTCCGGTCCAAAGGCGCGCTGCACGGCCAAGCTGGTTGTCCGAGGGATCCGTGACTGCAACGGACATCCGGCGCGGATCGATCTGGCGATCGAGCGATTGAATCACGTCGTGGGCGGACGCTCCAACGACGAGGCAGCGCAGGGCCCGGTCTTCCGGCCAGTTGCCGATCAGTCCAAGAACCGTGGCCTTCAGGGCGCCGGAAATGGCTGTCGCCGCCGGGGACGCGGTCAGATAGGCATCATAGAGTCCGCTCGCATAGAGATCACCGGCCGATGCGGGCAGGCCATCCCGCAAAACATCGACAAGGCCGGTGTAGAGACGCGCAAGAAGTGAGGCTTCGGCGATATGGCGCGCGCCCTCCAGCGCAATTGTCTGCATCAGCAGGGACGTAGCCGGCCCATCTGCGGGGTCGGACAATTGCCAACCGCCTTCTGCTTCACCGGCAAGCTCGCTTTCCTCAAGCCATCCCAGCAGGGAATGCACGAGCGGCCGCGCCGTCTCATGGATCTTGTCCGTGCCGATCAGGGCGGTCAGGTCGAACCTGCCATTCTCGCAGAATTGCCAGAGCGTTTCGTGGGCAATCGTCCGCCCCAGAGCTTCGACGAGAAGAACAGAATCTTCAAGTTCCGGCGCTTCGTCGGCCGTAATACCGATTTCAGCGGCAAAGGCCGCAAATCCATTCGGCAGAACCGTTTCTGCCGGGGCTTTGCGGTCGGCGTCCGGCAACAGGGTGGCCAGTTGCTTGTAGATGAGCTCGTTCGGACGCGTTTCCCGACCGAGCTTGACGGCGCGGAACCGGGTCCGCGCAAAGCGGGCGATAACCTCGCCATTGGCATCGAGATATTCGAATGTCGCCTCGATGGAGCGGGGCGAGGCCTTCGTCACCTTGATGCGGACCGCCGCGGGTTTTGCTTCCGGCTGTAGCAGCCGGAGGCTGCCGATACGGATCGGCAGGAAGCTGGTCTTTTCCGGAACGCCTGGAACCGACTGGAGTAGGGCGAAAAGGCCGTGGAAGCCGGAATCCACCAGCGTCGGGCAAAGGGACAACTCGGTCTGCGCAAGGCAGTCGTCCTGCGGGCGCAGGTAGACGGTCGCGGAGCGTTCGTCATGGGTTATGACATGGTCCGCCCGCCGGAAAACCGGGCCGTACTCCAGGCCAAAGGACCGGGTGATCGTGTAAAGGTCGTCGTGATCCAGCCGGGAGGTTTCCTGTTCGCCTGCCGGCAGCCAGGGCGTAAGGCCGGTCTCCGACGGTGTCACGAAATGACCGCGGGCGTTCAGCGACCAGTCGCTGTCCTGCAGGCGCGGTCTTGAATAGATTTCCACGACCCGGTCGTCAGGCGAAATCCGGACTTCCGTTTCCCAGGTTTCGCCACTGTCGATGACCAGCGGGCGCAGGATATCCAGATCCCGTATCTCGACCGTATCGCTCTTGGTCCAGTTCAGGGCTGCGCGCAGCACCATTTCCGTATAGCCGGCGGCGGGGAAAACGACCGATTCCTCCACCTTGTGGTCCGCCAGCCAGGGAATGGCAACGGCATCCACGTGGTTGAACCATTCCGCCACGTCCTGCCGCAGGCGATAGCCGAGCAGGGGCCAGGTCCGGCCGAACATGAAGTCCACCCGTTCCGACGTGGGATCGGGCATGTAGGGCGAATTCTGCCAGGGATATCCGGGAAGTGCGGTCAACGCATCCGGCCGCGGGGCGACGAAGCGGGAGAGATCCACCTTGCCGCCGTGGGCAACGACGGCACTCGCTACCTTGGCGACGGGGTTCTGCACCGGTGTGTTGTTCTTGCCCGGCTGTTCGAGGCTCGCAAGCACCGTCGCCTTCTTACCGTCGCTGCGAAGGACGTCGTTCATATAGGTGCCTAGCACGGCCTTCGGGCCGATTTCCACCAGCACGCCGAAACCGTCTTCGCTCATCTTCGAGATCGCGTCGGCGAATTTCACCGGCTGGCGGACGTTACGCCACCAGTAATCGCTGTCCAGCGCCAGGTCCTGCGTCTCCGGCTCGACGGTCGAGTAGAAGGGCAGGGTCGGTTCTTGCGGCGTAATGCCGGTCAGCGCGGTCAGCAGCGGTTCCCGGATCGGGTCCACCAGAGCGCTGTGGAACGGATAGGCCAGGTTCAAGCGGCGCAAAGCCCACTTCTTTTTGCGGGCGAATTTCGCGAAAGCATCCAGGCTATCGGTGTCGCCGGAAATGGTAACGCTGCGCGGGCTGTTGATCGCGGCCAGTTCAAGCCGTGGCAGGCCGCTTTCTTCCATTGCGGCGAGGGCGGCTTCGGCCGGCAGCAGAAGGGCGGCCATGGAACCGAGATCGCGGACCACTTCCTGTTCGCTGGACCGGGCGTGAATGACCTTGACCGCCTGTTCGAGGGTCAGAGCTCCGCAACACCACGCGGCGGCGACTTCGCCGACGCTGTGGCCGCAGGCGCCTTCGGCTTGGATGCCGCGGCTTCTCAACGCCTCGACGAGGGCAACCTGAATCGCAAACAGCAGCGGCTGAGAGATTTCCGCGCGTTCGATGTCATTTTCCAGGTCTTCGGCGAAAAGGGTGGTCAGAAGCGACCAGCCGCCGATGCCCATGAAAATCTTGTCGACCCGCTCGAAAGCGATCCGGAAGGTCTCGTCTTTCTGGTAGGCTTCCTGGCCCATGCCGGCCCATTGGGAACCGTTGCCTGAGAAGACAAAGCCGATCTTCTCCTTCGCCTTGAGGGCCTCGCCGGCGATCGCCTCGGGCGCATCCTCTTCGGCAAGAAAGGCCTCCAGGGATGCCAACCGGCTTTCCGGTGTGTCGCCGGAAACGACAAGACGCTGCGCGAGGAGTTCGCGCGCATGGGCGGCGGAAACCGTCACGCGTGCCGCGTCTTCACCATCCGCATCCTTCAGCCGATCGCGATAGCGCGCGGCCAGTTCCTTCAGCGCATCCTTGGACCGGGCGGAGATAACCAGCGGCGCGGCTGGTGAAACGGTTTCATTCGCAACCGGTTCGGGATCGCCGTCCGCGATCACCGTATGGGCGTTGGTGCCGCCAAAGCCGAAGGAGTTGATGCCGGCAAGGCGCGGTTTGTCGGAACGGACAAGCGCGATCTGTTCGCTTGCGACCTTGAGGTTCAGCTCTTCGAACGGGATGTCCGGATTGGGCGTGTTGAAATGCAGCGACTTCGGCAGCGTGTCATGTTTCAGCGCCAGAAGCGACTTGACCAGTCCGACGAGGCCGGACACCGGTTCCAGGTGTCCGACGTTGGTCTTGACCGAACCGATCGGCAGGACCTCGGAGCGCTTCTGGCCGATGACCTTGCCCAGAGCGTCGGCTTCCGCCGGATCGCCGACGCGGGTTCCGGTGCCGTGGGCTTCGACGAAGGCGAGCGCGTTCGGGTCGATCCCAAGGCCCTCGTACATTTCGCGAAGCAGGTCCGCCTGGGCATAGGGAGACGGCAGCGACAGACCGACTGTGCGACCGTCGGCATTGATGCCGGAAGCCAGAATTTTCGCATGACTTCGCGCGCCGTTGAGCACTTTTGCCCGCTTCGAGCGCAGTACGATTGCAACGCCGCCTTCGGAACGCACGTAACCGTCGCCGTTGGCGTCGAAGGCCTGACAAAGTCCGGTCGGCGACAGCATGGTCGCCCGCGAGAAGCCTATGAAGGCGAAGGGGCTCAAAAGCAGGCTGACGCCGCAAACGATGGCCGTGTCGATCTGACCGCTCTCGATCGCGGAAATCGCTTCATGCAACGCGACCAGGGAAGAGGAGCAGGCGGTGTCGACCGTGAAACTCGGGCCGCGCAGATCATAGATGTAGGAAATGCGGTTCGAAACGATCGACAGCGTGTTGCCGGTCATGAACTGCATGTCGGCGGTCGCCGGATCGCCGATGAACCTGTGGTGATAGTCGAGCGAGGAGGCACCGACATAAACGCCGGTCGTGGTTCCGGCCAGTTCGCTTGGCGGGATGTTGGCGTGTTCGAGCGCTTCCCAGACCAGCTGAAGCAGAAGGCGCTGCTGCGGATCTATCTGCAGCGCTTCGCGCGGAGAAATCCCGAAAAAGGAAGGATCGAAGCCCCAGACATCGTCCAGCTGGCCGGCCGCCCAGGTGTAGCTCTTGCCGGAGGAGGATTTGTCGGGATGCCCGAAGCGGGCCAGCGGCCATCTGTCGTTGGAAACCGATGTTACGGCGCATCTTCCATCGCGCAGAAGCGCCCAGAAATCTTCCGAAGAGTTTGCGCCCGGCAACCGGCTCGCATAACCGACGATATCAATATTTGAATGTAAAGAAGCCACTGAGCAACCTTCAGCGTATTTCGCCGTAACGAGCGATCGATGGGGATACGAATAAGGTCAGTGGAACGCGGTGCGCGCTATGCATTTTTATTAACCACCCTCCATGAGTTGCCCTAAGGGCACTCGCCTCTCGATTAATGGCTCACGGCCAATGCTGCACCGCAGGCATACCGGCGGTGTTTAATAAGCCTAGCGGAGACTTGCAAGAGTTTCCACTGCCGAGAAGGCGCCATTGTGGAGGACGGGGGCTGCCTGGAACCGTCCGGTGTCCAGGCAACCGCTCCAAAGTATTCTGAAAGGACGTCTAAACGTTGCTGTCCGGGAAGGATGCTTTTCGATTGGTCATGAAATCCTGCAGGGCCTCATCGATGGCCGGATCGAGCTCGGGACCGCCGTAAGCCGCCAGTTGTTCCTTCCAGATTCGGTTGGCCCGCTTGGCAGCATCCAGTTCGCCGTCCGCCAGCCATTGTTCGTAGGAATTGTTGTCGGCGATCGACGAGCGATAGAATGCGCTTTCGAAATTGCGCTGGGTATGCGCGGCTCCGAGGAAGTGACCGCCCGGTCCGACTTCCTGAAGCGCGTCCATGGCCATTGCTTCGTCGGAAAGATCGATTCCCCTGGCCAGGACATGCATCATGCCGAGCTGGTCGGCGTCCAGGATGAATTTTTCATAAGACGAGCACAGTCCGCCTTCGAGCCAGCCGGCCGCATGAAGGGCAAAGTTCACACCGGACTGAACGGTGGCGGTTATTGTTTGGGCCGATTCCTGGGCGGATTGGGCATCCGGCACCTTGGAGGCCGTGAAGGAGCCTCCGGAACGGAACGGAAGATTGAGCCTGCGGGCAAGTTTGGACGCGCCGTTCAAAAGCAGCGTGCCTTCCGGGCTGCCGAAGGTCGGCGCACCCGATTGCATGGAAATGGAACTGACGAAAGCGCCGAAGACGACCGGCGCACCCGGCCGCAGGAGCTGGGTCAGCGCGCATCCGGCCAAAGCCTCGGCCAGGACCTGCGCCAGGGTGCCGGCAACGGTGACCGGGCTCATTGCGCCGGCAAGGATGAACGGCGAGACGATGCAGGCCTGGTTGGCACGGGCATAGACCTTGAGCGCACCGAGCATGGTGGCGTCGAAGACCAGTGGCGAATTGGCGTTGATGAGCTGGATCATCACGCAGTTCTGATCGACGAATTCCTCGCCGAACACGATCTGCGCCATCTTCACCGAATCTTCCGCCCGTTCCGGCGCGGTCACGGAGCCCATGAACGGTTTGTCGGAATATTTGATATGGGAATAGACCATGTCGAAATGGCGCTTGTTCACCGGCAGGTCCACCGGTTCGCAAACGGTACCGCCGGAGTGGTGCATCCACGGCGACATGTAGGCCAGCTTCACGAAATTGCGGAAATCCTCGATCGTGCCGTAGCGCCGGCCATTGTCGAGGTCCGTCACGAAGGGCGGGCCGTAAACCGGGGCGAACACAAGGTTGTTGCCGCCGATTTCCACGCTACGGGCCGGATTGCGGGCGTGTTGGGTGAACTGGGCGGGCGCCGTCTTGACGAGTTCCTGAAGCATGCCCTTCGGAAAACGGACCCGCTCCCCGTCGACCTCGGCGCCGGCTGCCTTCCAGATGTCCAGAACCTCCGGATCCTCGCGGAACTCCAGGCCGATTTCCGCCAGAATCCGGTCGGTGCTGGCTTCGATCTTCTCAGCGCCTTCATCGCTCAGGACATCGTAGAACGGGATGTTCCGTGAGATGTAGGGAGCGCCGACACCGCCTGATCCGGATATGCGGCGTTCTCGGCGGGCCGATCTCCCGCGGCGTCCCGCGGATACTGCGGCATCGGACATGATTGAGCCTCCATCTGGCTACTCGAATGAGGGACTGCGAGTGTGCGCGAGACTGGTGTAACACCTCTGTCCGTATACGTCTCAGCCTTTCCTAAAAACGTCACCAGGCCAACGCGCTTTGGGAACGATGGCGTCTTGACGACAGAGCATGTCGGCTTGCCGCATCTGGTCTTTGGAAACCCGACCTAGGCTGCCTGCAAAACGGGAATGGCCGGCAGGCGATGCCGCCCGGATTTGCGGTGGCCGGAGGGTGAAACCTAGCGCTCCTGTTACTGGGCTTAAAGGCAGTGTGCAGGGCGCTTCGGTGCCGGTCTGTTGAAGAGGAATGAGACATGTCAGCATTTCCTGACAAGGCACAAGTCGTCATCGTCGGTCTGGGCGGCATCGTCGGCGCTTCGGTGGCGCATCACCTTATCGAGCGCGGCTGGACTGATATCGTCGGCATCGACATGTCCGGCATTCCCACCGACATCGGGTCGACGGCGCACGCCTCCGACTTCTGCTACACCACCAGCCACGATTATCTCTCGGTCTGGACCACCCAGTACTCCATCGATTTCTTCGAGAAGATGGGCCACTACGCCCGGATTGGCGGATTGGAAGTGGCACGCACCGGCGATGACGCCTGGATGGAAGAGATCAAGCGCAAGGTGACCTCGGGCAAGGCCTTCGGCACGCGCGTTCATCTCGTCACTCCGGCCGAGATCAAGGAGAAATTCCCGCTGATCGAGGAGGACATGGTCCAGGGCGGCATGTTCGATCCCGACGCCGGCCTCGTGGTCCCGCGCTCGCAGACCGTTGCCGGCAAGCTGGTCGATGCCGGGGAGGCGAGCGGCAAGCTGAAAGTCTTTGCCAACACGCCCGCCAGGTCGCTCCTTGTCGAGGACGGTCGCATCAAGGGTGTCGTCACCCATCGCGGCACGATCCTGGCCGACCATGTCATCGTCTGCGCCGGGCTCTGGGGCCGGCTGATCGCGGAGATGGTCGGCGAGGATCTGCCGGTCATGCCGGTCGACCACCCGCTCACCTTCTTTGGCCCCTACAACGAGTTCGCTGGCACGGGCAAGGAAATCGGCTTCCCGCTCATGCGCGACCAGGGCAACTCCGCCTACATGCGCGATACCGGCGACCCGAAGACGACCGAGGGCGGGCAGATCGAGTGGGGCTATTACGAGGCCGACAATCCGCGCATGTGCCACCCGCGCGATCTTCTGGAAAAGGACGTGGCGCGCCTGTCGCCGTCCCAGCGCGACCTGGAAATGGAGCAGGTGATCGAGCCGCTCGAACGCGCCATGGAGCTGACGCCGATCCTGGGCGAGCTCGGTTACAACGAAGGCCATTCCTTCAACGGCCTGCTGCAGGTGTCGGCCGGCGGCGGCCCGTCCTGCGGCGAAAGCCAGAAGGTGCGCGGCCTCTGGTACTGCGTCGCCATCTGGGTCAAGGACGGCCCGGGCTACGGCAAGCTGATCGCTGACTGGATCACCGACGGCCGCACGGAAATCGACCACGCGCCGATCGATTATGCGCGGTTTTATCATCACCAGTTGGAAGAGAAGTTCATCGAGGGCCGCTGCTACGAGGCCGCACAGAAGATCTACTTCCCGGCGATCCACCCGCGCGAACCCTATGCGACCGGCCGCAACATCAAGCGCTCACCCTTTTATGAGCGCGAAGTCGAACTCGGCGGGTATTTCATGGAACTCGGCGGCTGGGAGCGCGCCCACGGCTACGCCGCCAACGAGCATCTGCTGGAAAAATACGGCGACAGGGTTCCGGTGCGCGAAAACGAATGGGATAGCCGCCATTTCTGGCGCGTCTCCAATGCCGAACACCTGGCTCTGAGCGAGGACTGCGGCATCATCAACCTGTCGCACTTTTATATGTTCGATGTGGAAGGCCCGGACCATGTGGCGCTGATGGAATGGCTGTGTGCGGCCAAGATCGGCGGCGACAACAACATCGGCAAGGGCATCTACACCCATTTCCTCGACGACGAAGGCATGGTGCGCGCCGACCTGACGGTGATCCGCATGGCCGACCGCTGCCGCGTCGTCGACGGCGCCGATGCCGGTCCGCGCGACTATCACTACGTGAAGCGGATCGCCGAGGACAAGGGCTTCGACGTCACCGTGACCGATGTGAGCGAAGAGTATACGACCATCGGCATCTGGGGTCCGAACGCCCGGGAAAACCTGAAGAAGGTCGTGTCTGATCCGGCCGGACTGGATCCGGAGAACTTCCCCTTTGCAGCGATCAGGCAGATCGAGATTGCCGGCAAGACCGTGTCCGCCTTCCGCATCTCCTATGTCGGGGAGCAGGGCTGGGAACTGCACATGAAGTATGAGGACGGCCTTGCCGTCTGGGATGCGCTGCGGGCCATCGGCGTCATGGCGGTGGGTGTCGAAACCTATGCCAACTCGCGCCGCATGGAAAAGAGCTTGCGCCTGCAGAACGCCGATCTCCTGACCCAGTACAACCTGATCGAAAGCGATCTGGCGCGTCCGAAGGTCAAGGAGGCCGACTTCCGCGGCAAGGCAAAGCACGTGGAATACAAGGCGCGCGAACACCAGCCGGCCATGCTGTGCACACTGGTCATGACGGAAAACACCGATGCCGGCGGCGTGAAGCGCTATCCGGTCGGCGCCATGCCGGTCATGGATCCGGAAACCGGCAAGACGCTGGTCGATGAACTGGGCCGCCTGTCCTACACCACCTCCGTCGCCTACGGCCCGACCATCGGCAAGAACATCGCGCTAGCCTACCTGCCGCAGGAATACTGCCAGGTCGGCCGCAAGCTGAACGTCGAGTATTTCTGCGAAACCTATCCGGTCGAAGTGGTCGCAGTCGGCTATACGCCGCTCTATGATCCTGAAAACCTGAAGCCGCGAAGCTGATCAGGAAGGCTCTTTCGGGAAATTCGGAGTGCTTGAATAGCATTCTGATTTTCCACGAACTCCCATCTCCCCCCTAGAGGGGGAGATGTCTCCGGCAGGAGACAGAGGGGGGTATCAGCCTCTCGGCAAACACGGCGTTTCGGAATATGCGGTACCGGTTCACCCCCCTCTGTCGGCATTCGCCGACATCTCCCACTCAAGGGGGGAGACGGGAGCAAGCGGAACCATTTACACAACTGGCAAGTCAGGAAAGACCAGCCACATGTCCAAACTCGAAAAACTTCTGGCTGAAAAAGGGGCGCTCCTGGCCGATGGGGCGACGGGCACGACGCTGTTTGACATGGGGCTTGTCTCCGGTGATGCACCGGAACTGTGGAACGTCGATCAGCCGGACAGGATCCGGGCGCTGCATCGCGGCTTCGTCGAGGCAGGGTCCGATATCATCCTGACCAACACCTTCGGCGCCAACCGGCACCGGCTGAAGCTGCACGGGGCGGAAGGCCGGGTGAAGGAGCTGAACGCCGCCGCCGTTCGCCTGGCACGCGAAGTGATCGAAGAGGGGGATCGCGACGTCCTGGTCGCGGGCTCCATCGGTCCGACCGGCGAGTTGTTCCAGCC
Source organism: Roseibium sp. (assembly GCF_048260565.1). GTDB lineage: Bacteria > Pseudomonadota > Alphaproteobacteria > Rhizobiales > Stappiaceae > Roseibium. The sequence goes on from NZ_JBLXGP010000001.1 coordinate 150,273, forward strand.
GCTCGGCGCCCTGAGCCACGAAGACGCGGTCGAAGCCTTCCGCGAACAGATCGAAGGGCTTGTCGAAGGCGGGGCGGATATCCTCTGGGTCGAAACCATGTCGGCAGCGGAAGAAATGAAGGCGGCGGCCGAAGCAGCCCACGGCAGCGGACTTCCTCTGGTGATTACCGCCAGCTTCGACACCGCGGGCCGGACCATGATGGGCCTGCCGCCGAAAGGCCTCGGCGCGCTGAAGTCCGAATTCGCCTGCACGCCGGTCGCCATCGGCTCCAATTGCGGGGTCGGGGCGTCCGATCTCCTGGCCGCGATCCTGGAGATCACCGAAGCCGATCCGGAGGCCATTGTCGTTGCCAAGGGAAACTGCGGCATTCCCCGGATCAGGGGCGATGAGGTCGTCTATACCGGAACGCCGGAGCTGATGGCCGACTACACCCGCTTGGCGATGGACGCCGGAGCCCGGATCATTGGAGGCTGCTGCGGAACCTCCGCCGGCCATATCGCTGCCATGCGGCAGGCGATGGACAGTCACTCGAGAGGGGATCGTCCTTCGCTTGAGGAGGTTCTCGGCACGATCGGGCCGCTGGTGTCTCCACCGAACAAGGATGCCGATGTGGCACGAGCCGATAGAGGAGACGGCAATTCCGGTCGCCGCAGAGGCCGCCGCCGGGACTGAGAGATGTAAGGCTGGGACCCGTAGGGAGTTTTCACTTGTCACACGATGCGGATTTGCGATCCCCGGAAGGATATCATTGATAAAACGGGTTTTTCTGGCTAAGCGGCGTAAAACTCGCAAATCTGCCGACGGCGACTTCCCCCGGACACCCATGACAGGTCGGGCGAATGATGATTGCTTCCAACGCTGGGCGAGCCACCTTGCCAGCGTGCAATATAGCCTCGGTCAAATGAGCCAAAGTTATCGCCCGATGCTCCAGTCAACGGACGCGGGTCCAAATCAGCGTTTTTCCCAATGCTGGTAGGAGAATGTAGGCGCGCACGCGCAACGTGCTGTTGCCCTGTATTGACATCTTAGCCTTGTAGTCCATGCCATCGTCCGGGTTGTAGATGCGACCGCCCGTCCATGTGTTCTTGCCGGTGTGGCGAAGGTTCCTGAGGACGGTAAGTCCCAAGAGCGGCCGTGAGCGCAGCGCCGGATTTCCGTTCTTAAAGTCGACCAGCGGCAGCCCTTGTGCATCGTTAGGCCATCTGAACCAGACGATTTTCCCGCACAATCGGTCGCCGCAAGGAAAAATCTGGACCCGGATACGCTTGTTTGCGTGCAGCCAGACGCCGATCGGCGTCTTGGATTCTGCCGCGATCGAAGTTTCGGCCAGCAGCGAGAATAGCAGAACAACACACAGGCAACCCGACATATATCCGCAGGTCCGTTGCAGTTTCATCGCCATTGCCCTGATCATTCTAACCCTTTCGCGCCAGTACGATCATGCCGACCGGCGCCGTCAACAGGGCCACCGACTGGGCAATCGCAATGCGGGTGGCTTTCAACGTTCGATCCCTCTCCAACCATCTCGTTGGTTTAATGCCTGACACCCATCATGTTGTCCCGCCGGCCAGGTTCACCTGGAACGTGAGGAAAGCACCTATGGCCATGGCGGGGTGTTCGACGCGGAACTGCAGACAGGACGTCACGAGCGTCGGCAAAAACGCCACCGCGACTATGACGCCGATAAACGCAGCCAGTACTCCTGCCGAAGTGGCAGCACGTCGCCGAACGTAATTCCGGGCAAAAACGCGACTTTTGGTCGAGGCAGCGGTAAGTGATGTTTCCTCAGGCCACGACGTCCACTCGTTCGCCCATCAGATCAGAGCCGGCCTGTTAACAGCAGGATGAGAACGACGATCAGGATGACGCCAATGACGCCGATGCCGCCATGACCGAAACCATAACCATAGCCGCCGAAGCGACCGCTGAAACCGCCAAGCAGGAAGATGATCAGCAGAATGACAAGTATTGTTCCAAGCGACATAGTCTTGCCTCCAAGGTCTGGCGATGTCCCGGCGCCAGTAAACCGGGTAGTCCATTTCCGAATCTACGGGGTCGAATCCTGCGCTTTCATTTTCCGGTCAGCTTCATAAGAGGGCAAACCAGCCGGGATGTTCCAGCCTACTTGGTTTCGACGGAAATGCCGGACTTTCCAACATTTATCTCAATGCTACTCGTCTTTTGGCGTTCCTGGTAAAAATAATAGCTTAAGACCAAGGTGGCGATGACGAGCGCGCCGATAATGAGGTAGAGAACGTTGCGTTTCATATTCTGAAAGCTCCCGTTTCGGTTCGCAGATACACGCTTCTTTCAGACGAAACTGCCATCCGTTCGGGCATTTCGCCGTCCTCGTTCCGCCCTTTCGCTGCAGCGCTTCGATGCATTTCTTTTCAACCCTTGATATTCATTGATTGATCCAAGCAAACTTCATTGATGGAAATCAAGCCCAATGGCCAGATGCCGTTTGGTGATCGGGAATCGCTCAGACTACCAACGTCGGAGCAAATACGCATCAGATGATACGGTGAGAGAGGGCTTCGTTATGCCCGCAGCAAGCCGATCTAAGATTACCTCCTGGGCCTGGAGCCTCAAAGCGGTTTCGCTGATCGCGGGAACAGGATTTACGGTCTCCAGAAGGAGGTCACTGATGGAACGGGACTATTTCTGGCTGAGCGACGAACTGTTCGCGAAATTCAGGCAGCTTCTTCCCACAGACATCCCAGGCAGGCCACGCGTCGAAGATCTCAGGGTGATCAACTGCATCTCCAAGTCATCAGGAGCGGCGGACGCTCGGTCGATGCGCCTGCCGTCCATGGACCGAAGAAGGCACCTCATAAATATTTCCAACGCTCGGCCGCCAAGAGTGTGTGCGGTGGCCTTTTTCATGTATTGGCTTCGGCCGGGCGCTCGCCGGCCAAACTGCTCATCGGCCCTTCGGCTGTCCGGCTATCCGGCTGTCCGACTTGCCGGTGTGCATCGGTCGGCAAAAAGGGGACAATATCAGGCGATCGACCGATCGCGCGACGGACGAGCCGCCAAAATCCATGATAACGAAGGCGTTATCGGGCGCCGGAAAGATTGTCTCTAGTCGGAATATGCCGGTCTGATTTACGCTAAGGCATGCGTATTCCGGGATATGTCAGGCCGCTTGCCGGCGCTTTGCTGCTTTTCCTCAGTTTCCTGCCGTCCGCGCGGGCGCAGGACCGCGTCGATGTCGCGCTGGTGATCGCCGTCGACGTCTCCCGCTCCATGTCCTACGAAGAACTGAGGATTCAGCGGAAAGGCTACGCCGCGGCAATAACCAGTCCCGAAGTCGTCCGCGCGATCCAGGACGGCGTCTACGGCCGTATCGCGGTGACCCTCTATGAATGGGCCGCCGACAGTTATGTCCACGAGATTGTCGGCTGGACGCTGATCGAGGATCAGGCGGACGCCGAGGCGATCGCGGCCGTGCTTCTGTCGGAAAACAGCATGGGCGCGCGGCGCACGTCTTTGTCGGGTGCAATACGTGCGGGCGTGAAGCGGCTTGAGGCGGTGCCCTTTTCGGCGGAGCGGCTCGTGATCGACATCTCCGGCGACGGCCCCAACAACCAAGGCGTCCCGGTGACGATGGAGCGGGATAAGGCCGTGGCCAAGGGCATCATCATCAATGGCCTGCCTTTGATGACCTCGAGCGGCGTAGGGTCCGCTTTCAACATCCCGGATCTGGATATCTACTACCACCGCTGCGTGACCGGCGGTCCGGGCAGTTTCGTCATCCCTGTGACCGAATGGAAGGAATTTCCCGAGGCCGTCCGGCGCAAGCTGGTGCTGGAGATCGGTGGTGTGGAACAGCCGGAACCGCGGGTGATCCCGGCTCAGCTCTTCAGGGAAGAGCCCTACGATTGCCTGATCGGCGAAAAGATCTGGCAGCAGCGGATGTGGCAGTTCGACGATTTCGACCGCTGATCCTGATCGACTTCTTCCGGTCGCGTCTGCATTAATGGCCCCATGAGCGAGCCAGAATCAAAACCGGCAACCCTGAGGCGGGCCCTGACCCTGCCGTGGCTGGTCTTTTACGGCGTCGGCGTCACCGTCGGCGCCGGTATTTTTGCGCTGATCGGCGAGATCCTGTCTCTGGCCGGCAGCCATGCGCCCCTGTCCTTCTTGCTGGCCGGTCTCATTGCCGGTGTCACCGGGGTTTCCTATGCGCTTCTGGTCAGCCGGTTTCCGAAAGCGGGCGGAGAGGCGGTCTTTGTCCATCGCGGGCTCGGATCGTTTCCGGGAAAGCTTGTCGGCTACGGCGTCTGCGCGACTGGCACGATTTCAAGCGCGGTGGTCGCTCTTGCCTTTGCCGGATACATGCAGGCCCTGGTGCCGCTGCCGCAGGGTGTTCTGCTCGTTGCCGTCGTCGGCGGGCTGGCCGCAATCGCCTGGCTCGGCGTGCGCGAGAGCGTACTCTTCGCGGGCCTGATAACGCTTATCGAGGTCGGGACACTCATTCTCGTCATCGTATTCGGAGGGCCGCTCATCGCCGATGTTCCGGAATGGGCGCCTTCCTTCGTCCCGCCCCTGGACGGAACCCTGCTCGCCGGGATTCTATCAGGCGGGGTGATCGCCTTTTTCGCCTTTGTCGGCTTCGAAGACATCGAGAACATGGCCGAAGAGACCGTTAATCCGGAACGGACCACGCCACGTGCCATCTTCTGGACGCTGGGGATCACGGTCGTCCTTTACGTTCTGCTTTCCATCATCGCCGTGATGGCACCAGACAGGGACGCCGTTGCCGGGTCTTCCGCGCCGATGGCGGTCCTCTTCGAGCAGATCACAGGCTTCTCCGGCAAACCGGTCGCGGCGGCGGCGGCCATTGCCATGATCAACGGCATTCTGGTGCAGATCGTCATGGTGAGCCGGGTGCTCTACGGCATGGCGAATGACGGCATTGCGCCGAAGTGGTTTGCCTGGGTCGATCCGAAACGGCGTACGCCCGGTCGGGCAACACTGGTGGTGACCATCGCTGTCCTGGCGCTTGCGGTTTCCTTTCCGCTGGTACGGCTGGCCGAAGCGACAAGCCTGGTGACGCTGGCGGTCTTTGCCCTGGTCAACCTGTCGTTGTTCCGCCTCGGCGGCCGTCTCGACGACAGGACGCTCCAGCGATTCCGCTGGTGGGGGCTTGCCGGCGCGGCGATCTGCGTCGTCATTGCCGGTTTCCAGATCGCCACCGGCGCGCTGGGCGGGCACTGAGTATCGATATCAGCCGCGCCTGCGGCGCCTGCGCCCGCCGGCCGCATCTCCGCCGGCCTGCATCTTGCGCTCCGGCAGAGCCACGGCTTCCCGCAGGTTCGGAAACGGGTCGACCTTGTTCGGCAGTGCCATGGCGTTGACGAAATGCTCCTGGAATTTCGGCTCCAGCGCAGTCTCGATTTTTTCAATCTCGCGCACGGTCTGCTCGATCTCGCGACGGTAATCGGTGTTGAGCAGCGCCATGCGCGCGCCGGTCCCGGCCGCGTTGCCGACGCCTGCAACGCCGTCGATCGGGCAGTCCGGGATAAGGCCCAGCACCATGGCGTAGGTCGGGTCGATGTAACTGCCGAAGGCGCCCGCAAGCCGGATCCGGTCGATCCGGCTGGTGCCGAGCTTGTCCTGCAAAAGCTTGACGCCCGCATAAAGGGCGGCCTTGGCAAGCTGGATCGCGCGGATATCGGTCTGGAGAATGGAGATCTCGATGCCGTCCGTTGCAATCACATAGGCAAACGTCCGGCCTTTCGGAACGATACGGGAGGTCCGCGACCCCATGGCACCGTCGATGACGCCGTCCTCGGTGATCAGGCCGCACAGATACATTTCCGCCACCGCCTCGATGATGCCGGAACCGCAGATGCCGGTGACGCCCACCTGGTCGATCTTCTCCGCAAAACCCGGCTCATCGGACCATTCGTCGAGGCCGATCACCTTGAAGCGCGGCTCCAGGGTGTCCCGGTCGATCCTGAGGCGCTCGATGGCGCCGGGGGCGGCCCGCTGGCCGGAGGAAATTTCAGCTCCCTCGAAGGCGGGGCCGGTCGGGGAACTGGCCGCCAGCAGCCGGTCCCGGTTGCCGAGCACGATTTCCGCGTTGGTGCCGACATCCACCAGCAGGGTGATATCGACTCTTTTATAAGGCGCTTCGGACAGGGTCGCGGCCGCCGCATCGGCGCCGACATGCCCGGCGATGCAGGGCAGTATGTAGACCCGCGCGCCGCGATTGAGATCCAGGTCGAGATCGCGGGCGGGCAGGGTGAAGGCGTCGGAGACCGCGAGCGCGAACGGCGCCCCGCCGAGTTCCACAGGGCTGACTCCCAAGAACAGGTGATGCATCACCGGATTGCCGACGAAGGTGGCATCCAGCACGTCCGTACGTTTGGCGCCGACATCACCGACCAGCTTGCCGACCAGCGCGTTGATCGCATCGCGCACGACCTTTGTAAGGTCCGGCAGTTTCTCCGGGTTCATCTGGATGTAGGACACCCGCGACATCAGATCTTCGCCGAACCGGATCTGCGGATTGGAGGTCCCGGCGGAAGAGACCGTGCGGCCGGTCTTCAGGTCGCAGAGGTGGGCCGCAATCGTCGTGGAGCCGATATCGACCGCAAGCCCGTAGACGGTCGTCTTTTCTCCAGGCCAGAGCGCGGTGACCGTTGGAGCCGAAGTACTGTCCTGGTGGATCGCAGCCGTCACCGTCCAGTGACCAGCACGCAAGATGGCCTGAACCGAGGCGAGCAGGGCAGGGTCCAGGGTGAGGCCGGAAAGGCCTGCCTTTTCGGTCAGCGCATCCCGCAACCGGTCGGCATCGCCGCGCGGCAGGTCCATGTCCGGTTCGGCAATGGTGACCGTGACGAGGGAGATGGAGGACTTCGGCTCGATCGCCCGCACCTCGGCACGTTTGCGCACCACCTGCCGGTTGGTCTGGGCATCGGTCGGGATATCGACGATGAGGTCGCCCTGGATCTTCGCCTGACAGGAGAGGCGCCGGTCGGCGGCAAGGTTCCGCAAGCCCCGGTATCGCGCTTCCGCCTCGGTTTCGCCGGCAAGGTGGTCCGCCGCACTGGTCAGGCCTTCCTTGGCGAAGTTGCCCTCAGACACGGAAATCTGGCAGCGGCCGCAAATGCCGCGCCCGCCACAGACGGATTCCACATAGACCCCGAGGGAGCGGGCAGCATCGAGCAGCGGCGTGCCGAGCGGGAACATGCCCCGCCGGCCGCTCGGCTGGAAGACGACTTTCGCCAGATCCTTCGTTTCAGTCATTCCGCACTTTCAGATCTGTTAGACGCTTACGGTCCTGCGCCGGCCTTCGCGGCCGCCACGGCGACGTCCGCCGGCCGATGCCGTTTCCGCCGGTGCGGGGGCGCCGGCTGCAGCCGGGGTGTAGTCGCGGTATTTCATGATCCATTCGCCGCAGTTGGGATCGTGGCCGGCAAGCACGTTGGCCGCGCGCACCGCTTCCATTTCCTGTGGACGGCAGGGGTTCATGATCGCGCTGGTCATGCCCGAGGCAACCACCATGGGGATGAAGGCGGCATTGATGCCGTGGCGATGGGGCAGGCCGAAGGAGATGTTGGACAGGCCGCAGGTGGTGTTGACCTTCAGCTCCTCGCGCAGGCGGCGGAGCAGGGCGAACACCTGTTGGCCGGCCGTGCCCATGGCGCCGATCGGCATCACCAGCGGATCGACCACGATGTCGTGTGCCGGAATGCCGTAGTCGGCGGCCCGCTGCACGATCTTCTTGGCAACCGCAAAGCGTACGTCCGGATCTTCGGAAATCCCGGTCTCGTCATTGGAGATGGCAACCACCGGCACGTCGTATTTCTTGCAGAGCGGCAGGATCGCTTCCAGCTTTTCTTCTTCGCCGGTCACCGAGTTCACCAGCGGACGGCCCTTGGCGACCTTCAGCCCGGCCTCGATCGCCGCTGTCACGGATGAATCGATGGACAAGGGAACGTCCACAAGTCCTTGAACAATCTCGAGAGTCTTGACCAGAAGCGGCGGCTCGGTCTCGTTCGGATTGACCGCCGTCACGCCCGCGTTGACGTCGAGCATGGTGGCGCCGGCCGCGACCTGGGCGAGCGCATCGGCCTCGACCGTGTCGAAATTGCCGGCGATCATTTCGGCGGCCAGCTTCTTGCGTCCGGTCGGATTGATCCGTTCTCCGATGACACAAAACGGCTGGTCGAAGCCGATGATGATTTCTCTGGTGGCAGAGGCAACGACGGTGCGTGTCATGGCTGTCCCTTGGGGCTCAGGAGGAAATATCCGCAGAAGAAGGCTCAAAGCCTTCATGTGCGACGAGGTCTTTCAGTCTGTCTTTCGGATAGGCGGCAACGAGCGCATCGACCGCCGCATCCGCTTCGCTTTCCAGGTCGTCGGAGACATCGACGGGATCGCTCCGCCGCCACTCGGCCAGATAGGCGTCCGTGTCCTTCGCCCCGACCCGCATCGCGCAGGCATCGACCGTTTCCATGAAGACGGCCGGCAGTTCCCTGCGCGCGGCCTTGCGGCCCTGCTTTACCAGCACCTGCGCCGGGATATCCCGCCAGTAAACGATGATCTTCTGCGCCATAAGAGAGCGTCCTTTCGATGCTCATGATTGCCGGAAGAGCAGGGTTTCAAGACGCGGGAAAGCGGCACCGCTAGGCGGAAATGCGACGCGGGATTTCGGAGGGTTTGGATAGGACTGCTTTCTGGGGCAGTTCGGCCGCTTCGCACCCTTTTCATGCCCTCCCCACCAGCGGCGAGGTGGATTGGATCACCCGGACTTCGCCGTGTGATGACGCCGTATCTGCGGCGGGAGCCTTGCCACTCTCTCCGCGTCATTGCCCGGCGAAGTCCGGGCAATCCACTCGCATCAGTCGTGTGGTTAGGTGGTCGGATGGGGCAATATCTGTCCCGCCCCGTATTTTCCGCCTCAGCCCACGGTCCGCTCCCCCAAAAACGTCTCCAGCATCCCATACCCCGTCTTCTGCATTTCAAACGCCAGACCCAGACGCTCGGCGGCCTTGCGGGCGGCGGCTTCGAGCTTCGGGTCGTCGGTCTGGGCGAGGTAAAGCACGCGGGTGTAATGGGCGAAGTAGAGGTCGCGCAGGTGGGGGTGCCAGTTCAGGCCGAGCGGAGCCATGACCATGGTCTCGAAATGCCGGGCCAGGAAGTCGGTCAGGTAGAAGGTACCGAGCTGGTCTTCCTCCAGGGCGTCGAAGGCATCCAGGCCGGTAAAGAAGGCGTAGCAATGGGCGCCGCCGATGCGCTTCGCGCCGGTTTCTTCCAAAACCTTGTCCAGCAGTCCGCCGGTGCCGCAATCGGCATAGGCGACCAGGATCTCGTCATAGAGGTCGCGTTTTTGAAGGATCGCCGAGCGCACGGCGTCGGGGATCTTCTGCGGCGTGTTGTGCAGCTGGGCGGGCAGGCAGGTCAGGTCGATATGGTCGAACCCGTTCAGCTCCCGGATCGCCTTGATCTCGCGGGCAAGGGCGCCGCAGGCGATCACCAGGACGCGCCCGATCTTCCGGAGCGGTGCCGGCTCCGGCTCGAAAGGAAAAAGCGGTGCGCTGGAGGCCATTCCGTCGCCTCCCTGTCTGCTGTCAGGCTTTTCCGGCAAGCATGTTGTGCCTGCGGGCGATCAGGTCCTTGGCCATTTCCACCGCCACGGCCGCATCCCGGCAATAGCCGTCGGCGCCGATGGCATCCGCGAATTCCTCGTTAAGCGGCGCGCCGCCCACAAGGACGATGTAATCATCGCGCAGGCCCTTTTCGGTCATGGTGTCGATGACGACCTTCATGTAGGGCATGGTGGTGGTGAGCAGCGCCGACATGCCGACGATGTCCGGCTGATGTTCCTCGATGGCCGCGAGATAGTTTTCGACCGGGTTGTTGATGCCGAGGTCGATCACCTCGAAGCCGGCGCCTTCCATCATCATGGAGACGAGGTTCTTGCCGATGTCGTGGATGTCGCCCTTGACCGTGCCGATGACCATCTTGCCGACCTTGGGGGCGCCGGTTTCGGCCAGCAGCGGCCGCAGGATGCCCATTCCGGCCTTCATGGCATTGGCCGACAGGAGCACTTCCGGCACGAACAGGATGCCGTCCCTGAAGTCGACGCCGACGATGCGCATGCCTTCGACAAGCGCCTTGGTCAGGATGTCATAGGGCGCCCAGCCGCGCTCCAGCAGGATGTTGACCGCGTCCTGGATTTCCTCCTTGAGGCCGTCGTAAAGGTCGTCATGCATCTGCTCGACGAGTTCGTCGTCGGAAAGGCTGGCGAGGTCGATATCATCGTCGGACATGGCAACTCCCAAACGGCTGCGGCAATGTAATCGATTGACAATGAATCCGAGTGGCTATCTGCAATATCTCCAAAACGACATCCCAAGTCGCACCTGCGACAGGGGCGGGAATCGGGTAAATATTCCCACCGGTTAGAGAGAGGCGCAAACGCCTGCGCCGTCCGCAAAGGAGCTGGAACCATGAGGCCTCGCATCGTCATGCTGTCCGGCGTCACCCGCCAAAACCGGCACGCGGTCATGCGCGACCTGAACGATGCGATCCTGAAGGCCGGCGGCTGGGTCGAGGGCCATTCCCTGTTTTCGAACATCGCGACCACCTTCCGGCTCGTCCTGCCGGTTTCGGCCCTGGGTCTTTTCCGCGAAGCCGTCCGGGACACGGGCATTGCGCTCGACGACGACAGCGCCACGAAACTGAACGATCTGGGCGCGGGGGAACGCAGCGGGGACGAGGAAGTCGGTCTGACCCTGAACGTGACCTTCATCCATGATGAACCCGACCTGCGCCGGGAGGTGCCGGCGGTGCCGGGTTAATTGAGACGCAGGCTCTTTTGTGTGGCCGGCGAAGTTCGTACTTTCGACAGCCGTCTCCTGTGTCGGACGATTCCCCATGGTCATCCCAGACAAGCGCGGCGAAGCTGCGTGCCGATCTGGGATCCAGACATCAGCCGCGCCGGAGGCGCGTCTCATTCTGTTTTGAAAGCGGAACCCGCTGCGCTCGTCCTGTCAGATGGATCCCAGATCGGCGTTCGGCTGCGCCTCACTTGTCTGGGATGACGGTGTCAGGGTTTTAATTAGACGGAACTCTAAAACAGCCCCTCGATCTGCCCGTTTGCATCCAGCCCGATGTGATTGGCCGAGGGCACGCTCGGCAGGCCGGGCATGGTCATGATTTCCCCGCAGATCACCACGATGAAGCCGGCACCTGCCGACAGGCGCACCTCGCGGACGGGCACGCTGTGTCCGGTCGGGGCGCCGCGCCGGGCCGGATCGGTGGTGAAGGAGTATTGCGTCTTGGCCATGCAGACCGGCAGATTGCCGAAGCCGTCCGCCTCCCAGCGCTTCAGCTGCTCGCGGACGCTCTTGTCGGCCAGGACCTCGTCGGCCCGGTAAATCCGCCGGGCAACGGCCTCGATCTTGTCGAACAGGGGCATGTCGTCGTCGTAAAGCGGTGCGAACTGGGCCTGTCCACTGTCTGCGATCCGGGCGACATGGGTGGCAAGCTCTTCCGTGCCGGCCGAACCGTTCGCCCAATGGGAGGCAAGGACCGCGTCGACACCGTGCTCCTGGCAAAAGGCCTTGACCGCCTCGATCTCGGCGTCGGTATCTGCGGTGAAATGGTTGATGGCGACCACCGCCGGCACACCGAACTGCTTGATGTTTTCGATATGGCGCCCGAGGTTGGCACAGCCCTTGGTGACGGCCGCGACGTTTTCCGTCCCCAGATCTTCCTTGGCGACGCCACCGTTCATCTTCAGCGCCCGGACGGTGGCGACGATGACGGCCGCGTCGGGGGAAAGACCCGCTTTGCGGCACTTGATGTCGAAGAATTTTTCCGCGCCCAGATCCGCGCCGAACCCGGCCTCGGTGACCACATAGTCCGCAAGCTTCAGCGCCGCTTTCGTCGCCATGACCGAATTGCAGCCATGGGCGATGTTGGCGAAGGGGCCGCCGTGGATGAATGCCGGATTGTTTTCCAGGGTCTGCACCAGGTTCGGCTGGATCGCTTCCTTCAGGAGCACGGTCATGGCGCCGTCGGCTTCCAGCTCGCGGGCGGTGACGGCGGTGCGGTCGCGCCGGTAGCCGACGATGATATTGCCGAGCCGGTGCTGCAGATCCTCAAGGCTTGTGGCCAGGCAGAGGATCGCCATGATCTCGGAGGCGACCGTGATGTCGAAACCGCCTTCGCGGGGAAACCCGTTGGCCACACCGCCCAGCGAGCAGACGATTTCGCGGAGCGCCCGGTCGTTCATGTCCATCACCCGTTTCCAGGCGATCCGGCGCGGATCGATCTCAAGCTTGTTGCCCCAGTAGATGTGATTGTCGATCAGGGCGGAGAGCAGATTGTTGGCCGAGGTGATGGCGTGGAAATCGCCGGTAAAATGGAGATTGATGTCCTCCATGGGTACCACCTGGGCATAGCCGCCGCCGGCCGCACCCCCCTTCATGCCGAAACAGGGGCCGAGCGAGGGCTCGCGCAGGCAGATCATGGCCTTCTTGCCGATCCGGTTCAGCCCGTCGCCGAGCCCGACGGTGGTGGTCGTCTTGCCTTCGCCGGCCGGTGTCGGATTGATGGCGGTGACCAGGATCAGCTTGCCGTTGGGCCGGCCGTTGAGCCCTGCGAGGTAGTCTCCGGATATCTTTGCCTTGGTTCTGCCGAAAGGGATCAGGGCGTCCTCAGGGATATCCAGCCGCGCGCCGATTTCCGAAATCGGCTTCATCTTCGCCTTGCGTGCAATCTCGATATCGCTGCTCATTCCCTGGCGCTCCCTCTTGTTTTTCGGCTCGGCCGGTCTTCCTGGTTAAGGAATCAGGCCTGGCAATTGTGTTTTCGACAGGCTAGGCGAGAAAGCGCGTATACATAAAGCGCAAATACGACCTGTGGCCGATTGGATGCGACGAAAGCTGCGGGCCGCGCATCCCCTGGGGTTGTCCGGGCTCTTTGGCGCTTTGCAGCATTCACCGAAGCGCCTGTTGCTTGACTTTTTGTGACTATATGTATACAAAATCGTGCTTAAATTAGCGCAAGAGGTCGCTTGGGAGGGGAAATGTATGCACGATGCTGTTCCAAGGCGAATGAAACGTGCCGGTTCCTGCCAGGTTCCCCATTGAAATGACACACGACAGGGCATGTGGATGACAACGCTGGTACTCGTTCCGGGGCTGCTCTCGGATGACATCGTATGGCAGCCGCTCGCGGATGCGGTCGCGGGCAGGATGCCCGTGTACCAGGCGGATCTGAGCGGCGGCAACTCGATCTCCGGCATGGCCCGCGGCCTTCTGGACAAGGTTCCGGGCGACCTGATCGTCGTCGGCCATTCCATGGGCGGTCGTGTCGCCATGGAAATGGCCCATATCGCGCCGGAGCGGATAAAGGGTCTGGTGCTCGCCAATACCGGCCATGGGCCCAAGCGCGAAGGCGAGGAAGTCAAGCGCCAGTCCATGATCGATTTGGGCTGCGAGAGCATGGAAAACCTCGCCGACCGGTGGCTGCCGCCGATGGTCGACGAACGCCGCGTCGGTGACGCGGATCTAATGGCCAGGCTGCGCGCCATGGTTCTGCGCGCCAACGCCGAAATCCATGAGGGTCATATCCGCGCGCTGGTCGGTCGGCCGAATGCGACAGCCTACCTGAAGGATATCGACTGTCCGATCCTGCTTCTGGTCGGCCGTCAGGACCGCTGGAGTCCGATTGCGCAGCATGAGGAAATCAAGGCGGATACGAAGAATTCCGAACTGGTCGTCATCGAGGATGCCGGCCATTTCGCGCCGGTCGAGCGCCCGGAAGATGTGGTGACAGTTGTGACGGACTGGCTCGGCAGGACCTTTGGAGACAAGTGCAATGGCTGATCAACTGGATAACATTCCCGAAACGCCGCTTTTCGATCGGGCGCGCGCGCTCAAGGGCTACAAGCTCAACAAGATGGCCAATGCGCTCGGCGACCCGGCCAACCGCGAAGCCTTCAAGGCCGACGAAGACACCTTCCTCGACCGCTTCGGCCTGTCGGCGGAAGAAAAGGCCGCGGTCAAGGCGCGCGACTGGCACGAGATGGTCCGCCTCGGCGGCAACCTGTTCTTCATTTTGAAAATCTCCGCGGTCGACCCGGTGCCGATCACCCAGATCGGCGCCGCACAGGCCGGCATGCCCCATGAGCAGTTCCTGACCGAACGGCTTGGAAAGAAGGTGAACCATGGCTGAGATCATTGGTGGTATCGGCACGTCCCACGTGCCCTCGATCGGCGTCGCACTCGACCGCGGTCTGACCGAAACGCCCGACTGGAAACCGTTCTTCGACGGCTATGACGCCGCCAAGGACTGGATGCGGCAGGCGAAGCCCGATGTGGCCGTGGTGATCTTCAACGATCACGGCAACAGCTTCTTCCTGGACCGGGTGCCGACCTTTGCGGTTGGGGTTGCGGAAAGCTACAAGCCGGTCGATGAAGGCTGGGGCCGCCGCGATATTCCCGATTTCGAAGGCGCCGTGGATTTCTCCTGGCACTTCGTCGACAAGCTGGTCGAGCGCCATTTCGATCCGCTCGTCTGCCGCGAGATCGACGTTGACCACGGCCTGCAGGTGCCGATGGAACTGATGTTCGGCCGCCCGGAGCATTGGCCGGTCAAGATCGTGCCGATCTGGGTCAACACGGTCCAGTACCCGATCCCGACCCCGCAGCGCTGCTGGGAAATGGGCAAGGTGCTGCGCGAGGCCATTGAAAGCTGGTCGGGTGACGAGCGCGTCGTGATCCTGGGCACAGGCGGCCTGTCCCACCAGCTTCAGGGGACGCGCGCCGGCTTCATCAACCGGGAAGCGGACCTCGCCTGGCTCGACGGTATTGCCAATGACCCGGAAACCTATCGTAATATGACCCGTGAGGACTACGTCGAGCAGTTCGGCTCCGAAGGAGCGGAACTGATCATGTGGCTGGTGATGCGCGCGGCGATGAACCCGCACGTGAACCTCCTCCACAAGCACTATTATGCGCCGGCGTCCATGACAGGCGCTGGCATGGTGCTCCTGGAAAACGCGGCCTGAACGGGATCGGTATGTATTTTCTGATGGTTTGCCGTCATCACGACGGTGTGGACGAAAAACGCAGCTCCGTGCGCGACGAGCACAAGCAATGGGTGGTGTCGGGCGGCGAGGGCGCGGCAAGTGTTCTGATCGGCTCCGCCACGGTTGGCGCGGACGGCAAGGCAAACGGCAATTTCGGGGTTCTGGAAGCAAAGGACGAGGCATCGGCCCGGGCCTTTGCCGAAGGCGATCCGTATAACAAGGTCGGCATTGTTGCGGAAATCGAGATCACGCCACTGCCCGATACCTTCCAGGCGCACCGGATTTCCGAACCGATGACGAAGCCGGGGACGTGATCCGGACACCGTTTCAAAGGCCGTAATCCGGTTCGAATGGTTCTTTTCACGCCTCTTGTCATTCGAACGCCGTTCTTTCCTGCACTTGGTAAACCCTTGAGGGTTTGCCATTCTGTGGTTATCCGCGAATTGGCGGAAACCGGGACACAGGTGCGGAAAGGACAAAATCCATGACTTCCGAAAAGAAAAGCCCGGACTTCGACCGAATCCTCCTTGATCCGGGAGCCCACTACGACAGCCCGTCGGATGTGGTCACGGACGAACGCTTCGCTCCATCCGATCGCATCGAGATCCTGAGGCGGTGGGAATACGACGCGGCAGATGCCAGCGTCGCTGCGGAAGAAGGCATGCCGGGCGGGAACGATCAGCTCCTGGCGGACATCATTCTCGGTCTGAAGAAATTGGGCGCCGAGATCGATACGGAACAAACCGGCCCGACAAAACAGGGCGGTATCGGCCGGTCTGCCATCAAGTCGGACAAGTAATCGCGGCCGAAGCGGGTGCTTCGGCCGCGATACGTCCGGAAAGCTCCGCCGAAAAGCCTGACCGGAGCCTTGGGGCAAACTCCGGGGAGAGGGAGGAACGGCTTTTCAGCGGCAATCCGGGATTTAGCGGCGGATCAGGCGATCGAGCCGCGGGTCTTGAAGCCGACTTTCTTCAGGATGATCGTCAGCGGGCAGAAGCCGGTGAAGGAGAACTGGATCAGGTTTGCGCCGATGAAGGCGGTGAACCAGAGCCAGTTGATGTTGTGATAGATGGCAAGCGCAAGGCTTGCCAGGATCATGCAGCCGACGATCAGGGTAAAAATGCGTTCCAGGGCCATAGTGTCCGTCCGTCCTTTATATTCATTAAATTGAAAATAAGGAGGCGGGCCGTTTATTTCAATACGAATATTTGCGGATCTGCGAAGACGTTTAGAGCACCCGATGCTCTAAGCCACCGGTTCCCGTAACCAGTCCTGCTCGTATGTGACGGTCGAACACCCGGAAAACCGTGCGATCCGGTCCAACTCCGAGGCGAGCTTCTGCAGACGGCCTTTGGATGGCCTGACGCCCTGTTCCGGCCAGAAGGCCCGTACGTGCAGCCGGTCCTCGTCGCGGAACGCCTTCATGTCGATGCGTCCGACCAGGCGGTCGCCCTCCAGAACCGGAAAGACATAATAGCCGTATTGACGTTTGGGCTCGGGCACGAAGACCTCGATCCGGTAATGGAAGCCGAACAGGCGTTCAGCGCGCTTGCGGTCGCGCAACATCGGGTCGAAGGGTGACAGGATTCGAACCCGCGCCGGCGCGGCCGGCAGGTCCGGGATCTCCGCCAGCGTCTCGGGAAAGACGAAGACCTTGCGGAGGGTCCTGCCGTCGGCGCAGGCAACCTCCACTTCCTGAATGTCTCCGGACGCCAGCGCCCGGCTGCACCACTGTTTTGCTTCTTCCGGGGTGATCAGGTCCCAGAAGGCGGCGATCTCGCCCGACGTGCCGAAGCCCAGCCGTGCCAGTGCCGACCGGCAGGCCCAGTCGATGGTTTCTTCGGGATCGGGCAAGTGAAGTCGGTGCGGCTCGGGGATCACCCGCTCGGTCAGGTCGTAGACCTTCTGAAAACCGTTTCGTCCCGATACCGACAGCTCGCCGGAGCGCCATAGGAATTCCAGCGCGGTTTTGGACGGGTGCCAGTCCCACCAGCCGCCGCTCTTGCGTTCCTCATCGCCACCGACATCGCCGGAGGTGACGGGGCCGTGATCGCTGATCTGCTTCCGGACCGCCTCGAATTTTTCCTCAAAGCCGTCCCGGCGCCAGTTGCGCCAGCGGGAAATCAGCCGCTCCCGGTCCCGCCGGAACTTGAGCTGCCAATGGGGAAAGAACTCGGTTGGAATGATCGAGGCGTCGTGGGTCCAGTGCTCGAACAGCGACCGCTGCTTCTCCAGAAGCGGTTTCAGGTTCTTTTCCCGATAGGCCGGCCGCCGGGCCGCCAGGATCATGTGATGGGCGCGGGCAACCGTATTGATGCTGTCGACCTGGACGAAGCCGAGCTTGTCGATGACGGCGTTCAGGTCATCGCCCTTCGCCGGTCCCTTCGGTATTTCGCCAAGGCCGTGACGCTCCAGGAAGAGGGCCCGGGCATCGTGGTTGCTCAGAAGGGGGAGGGCGCGTGAAGTCATGGCGGGAAAGGATCTTCATGAAAATCGAATGACGAGACAATCCGAAAACAGATTCGAACCCGAACAAAAGCATGATCGCGGATCGAGGGGAATGGCTTTCTCAACCGCGGGAATCCCTTTACAGCTACTTGAATGACGGATCCGATCATCGTTCTGGCGACGACATTGGTGTTTTTTCTGGCTGGAGCGGTGAAGGGTGTCATCGGCCTTGGCCTGCCCACGGTCAGCCTCGGCCTGATGACGGCCATCATGGATCTGCCGACGGCCATGACGCTCATGCTCGCGCCGACCTTCGTCACCAATGTGCTTCAGGCGACGACAGGCGGCTATACGATGGTGCTGCTGCGCCGGATCTGGCCGTTTCTCTTCTTCGCCACCGTGCTGGTCTGGCCGGGCGGGCTGGTGCTCAAGGAAGCGGACCTGTCCCTCATGGCCGCCTTTCTGGGCGTGGTACTGGTGGCTTATGCGCTGACGGGCTTTTTCGGCCTCCGCATGACCACCCGGCCCGAGCGCGAACGTAGCATCGGCATGGTGACCGGCGCCGTGAACGGTGTCCTCAGCGGGATGGTCGGGTCCTATGCCGTTCCCGGTGTGATGTACCTGCAAAGTCTGGAATTGCCGCGCGACCAGTTCGTGCAGGCCATGGGCATGCTGTTCCTCTGCACCACGATCGCGCTGGGCGTGACCCTGTCCGGCACGAACCTGATGACCATGGATATGGGTATCGCCTCGGTGATGGCCGTCGTGCCGGCCATTATCGGCTTCTATGCCGGCCAGCACATCCGCAAGCAGCTGTCCGAAACCTTGTTCCGGACGCTCTTCTACGTGGCGTTGCTGGTCCTGGGCGCCTTCATCGCCGTCAAGGCTCTGCTCTTCTAGGAAAGCGGGGAGGTCGCTCGCTCAGGGCAGGCTATTTCGAGACCAGCCTCACGGACTTGGTTCCCGAGGCCTTGCCTCCTCCCGGCCGGTTCGCCCACTGATACGCCTGCCGCTCTTCCGTCGGCGTGCACAGGAACCGTTCCCGGTAGCATTTGGTGAAATGCGACGTGGACGCGAAACCGCAGGCAAGCGCCACGTCCAGCACGGGCCGGCTGGTCCGACGCAGCAGGTCCCGCGCGGTTTCCAGGCGCAGGCGCAGGTAATACTGCCCCGGCGTGCAGTTGAAATGCCGGCGGAACAGGCGCTCCAGCTGGCGCGGCGACAGGTTGACCGTCATGGCGAGCTGCTGGCAGCTCAGCGGGTCCTCAATGTGGAGGTCCATGATCCGGATGGAATCGAGGATCTTCTCGTTGGAAATGCCGGTACGGGCCTCGATGTCGTGGCGCTGGGCGGATTCGCCGGCGCGCGTGTTCTGGTAGAGCGCGACCTCGGCGACCTCATGGGCGATATAGGCGCCGTGCTGGATCGCGACCAGGCGCAGCATCATGTCCATCGCCGCCATGCCGCCTGCACAGGTCATGCAGTTGCGGTCGATGGTGAAGATGTCTCCGGTGACGTCCAGATGCGGATATTCCTCGCGCAGGGAGCGCAGGTTTTCCCAGTGGATGGTACAGCGGCGCCCGTCCAGGAGGTGATAGCGGGCCAGCAGATAGGAACCGGTACAGACAGCGCCGAAGGTCCGGCCCATGGCGTTCAGGCGGCGCAAGCGGTTGCCCAGGTCCGCATCGAGCGGCAGACGTTCCACATCGAGGCCGGTGCATAAAAGTGTTATGTCCGCATCGTGCAGATCTTTGACAGAAAAATCCGCCTTGATCTCGCAGCCGTTGCTTGCCGCGACGGAATTGCCATCCAGCGAATAAGTTTTCCATTGATAATAGTCGCGGCCGAGCACGCGATTGGCCAGTCTCAGCGGCTCCACGACCGATGAGAATGCGTTCATGGAAAACCGGTCAAGGATCACCAATGCTACGGTTTGGCCATTTTCTTCTTTAACCGTATCGGACATTTACTTTGCCCTATATGAAGCCTCTGGAGGAAGCGCTGTAATTTTATAGTAAGGTCGGTTTTTTTCGTAAGCCTGTCAAATAGAAAGCGTCTGGGGGCGTGTATTCGTTGAAATGTCATAAAATGCCCATTAACGGCGCTGGAGGGCGGCTCGTGCATCTGACCTGGCGCAAGGAGCAGCCCGGCGACCGGCGCAGAGGGAAGATTCGAACGAATTTTTTGTTATTTTGCGGTTTCGTGGTTGCAGATTGCTTCAAGTCAATGCAGGACCGATGCTAAACGGTGCCAATCGATACGTTTCTTACATCACTTAACGGAAGATGCACGACACATGAATGTTCTTGCCAAACCCGCCGAACTGGAAGCTGCGGCCCCGGCCGGCGTCTTTGTCCAGGAAGTCACCACGGTCCAGCACTATACGGACCGGCTGTTCAGGTTCCGCATGACCCGCCCGGCAAGCTTCCGTTTCCGCTCCGGCGAATTCGTCATGATCGGACTGATGATCGACGGCAAGCCGCTCTACCGCGCCTATTCCATCGCGAGCCCGGCATGGGACGAGGAGCTGGAGTTCTTCTCCATCAAGGTGCCGGACGGTCCGCTGACCTCCGTGCTGCAGAAGATCCAGCCCGGCGATGCCGTCCTGATGAAGAAGAAGCCGACCGGCACGCTGGTCAATGACGCGCTTCTGCCCGGCAAGCGGGTCTACATGTTCTCCACCGGCACCGGCATTGCGCCGTTTGCCAGCCTGATCCGGGATCCGGACACCTACGAGAAGTTCGACCAGGTGATCCTGACCCACACCTGCCGCGAAGTGGCGGAGCTGAAATACGGCGAGGACTTGGTCAATGAGACCATCAACGATCCGCTGATCGGCGAATACGCCAAGGACAAGCTGGTGCATTACACCTCCGTGACCCGCGAAGATTTTCCCCGAACCGGCCGGATCACCGACCTGATCGAAAGTGGCAAGCTGTTCACCGATCTCGGCGTTCCTCCGCTTGATCCGTCTGTCGACCGCGGCATGATCTGTGGCTCCATGGACATGATCAAGGACACCAAGGCGCTTCTTGAAAAGGCCGGCCTGACCGAGGGCGCGAACAACAAACCCGCCGAATTCGTGGTCGAGCGCGCTTTCGTCGGCTGACATTTGCCGACACGCATTGCACTTTGACGTTGAGAACCCCGAAGCCGGCCCGGTTTCGGGTTTTTCTTTTATGCGCATGCGCTTCGGGGGCGAATATTTCCCAATGGAGCCGAATCGACGGGCGCGGTTTATACTGCCGAATGCCAATCAGGCAGAGGCCGATCAGGTAGGCGCCCATCGGGCTGGCCATCCTTGATCGGACATAAGCCGCCAGAGACACAAATGACAAAAAGCATCTTTGAAACCCTGAAACTCCTCGGGGTTGCCAGCCTGGACACCCAGGAGGACTACGCCTCCGAAACACGCGACGTGAAGCCGCTCCGGGTGTGCCGGGACAGCGTCTCGGGCGTCATCTACATCGACGGCTATTACACCGGCGACGACACCTACAAGAAGGGCGACTACCGCCAGGAAACCGTCCGGCGTGCGGGGGAGCCGAGCTACGAGCAGCAGGCGGATGCGACCCGCCGCGCGGAAGCCTTTCGAAGCTACTATGCGGGCAAGACGATCGCCGATTTCGGCTGCGGGTTGGGCGACTTCCTGCGCCTGGTGAAACCGGAGACCGCCGCCTGCGTCGGTATCGAGCTGCAACAGGACGCCGTCGACGCATTGAGAGGGGCGGGCGTAGCGTGCGAGACCTCCATCGAAGCGCTGGACGACGGTTCGCTGGATGCGCTTTTCAGTTTTCATGTGCTGGAACACCTGCCGGACCCTCTGGAAATCCTCGGGCGCCTGAAGCCGAAGCTGAAGCAGGGCGGACATGCGATCTTCGAGGTGCCGCACGCGCGCGATTTCCTGCTCGATTACGTCGAGAGCGAACCGTTTCGGAAATTCACCCTGTGGAGCCAGCATCTGGTCCTGCACACACGCGACAGCCTCAAGCGGATGCTGGAGCATGCCGGCTACCGGAACGTCGTCGTCACCGGCACGCAACGGTATCCGTTGTCCAACCACATGCTGTGGATGGCCAGCGGCCGCCCGGGAGGGCACAAATCGAAATTCGCCGCCATCGACACGCCTGAATTGACGGCGGCCTATGAAGCCGCCCTGGACCGGATCGATGCCACCGACACCTTGATTGCGGTCGCTCAGAAATAGCGCGCAGGCTTATGCCAGGCCAAGCCTCTTGTCCCGCCGTTCCGGCGAGAATGTCTCCAGCCAGTCCGATATGGCGGCCCGAAGATCCGGCACGACCGCGGTGGCGGGCATTTCACTCGTGAGCAGGAAATAGCGCTGGGACGGGTGCCAGGGCGGGTTTTTCTGTCCGAGCAGCAGTGGCGGCTCGTTCTGGCCGAAGCGGAAGCTCGGCACATCGAGCACGCCGGCAGTTTCGGCAACGCTGGTGTTGGCCGTGACGACGAGGTCGCAGCATGCCGTCAGGGCCGCGGCGGCCAACAGGTCGTCCAGCAGATCCACGTCGTCGAGACTGACGAACGCACCGTTGGTCTTCGCTTTCAGGAAATCGAGTTCCCGCTTCACCGCCGCATATTGCAGATTGACGAAGGTAACGTCTTCGAAATCCAAGATCGGCGCGAATTGCGGTGCCGACAGATAGAGACGGGCTCGGGACACGGCCAGGTTCATGGACCGCCAGCCGACCCCGACGATCGGCTTGTCGCTGCCGCGTTCCTTCAGGCGTTTCAGGTAACCCTGGGCCTGTTCCTGGTCGAACGCATAGGCCGGCCGCTTGGCATTTTCGAAATCCGCGAAGTCGTTGCGGAAGAATCGTGCCAGGTCGGTGATGTTGGCGTGGACGTCGTAGTCCGATTTGAGGGCCTTGAACTCACTGTCGAAGGCCGCCGGACGACAAAGCGCTTCGGGAAAGCTCTTCTGGTACCAGGGCGTTGCTTTCTTCGACAGTTCGATGATGACCTTGCCGGCCCGCTCCATCAGGTCGGGCAGCATGGTGCCCGCCTTGAGGGCGTCGCCAAGCCCCTGATCGGCCCACACCAGAACGGTCTTGTCGGAAATGTCCTCGCCTTCCCAGGCAGGCACGTCGAATGTCCGGCGGATGACCTGGGAGGCCGGGTCGTCGAAACGGGACGGGTGCAGCCGCCAGCCGGTTTCCAGGTCGCCGAGCGCCAGCGAGGCCAGAGACAGGTTCCAGTCCAGGCCGATGTAGCTCTTCGGCGCCAGTTCGCGCGCTTTCTTGAATTGCTCGTATGCCTTTTCGGGCTGGTCGAGCATCAGATAGTGGACGCCCAGGGTGACGAGGCGGTGGTAGTCCAGTGGCGCGTCTTCGGCCGCCGCGATCGCATATTTCAATCCTTCGCCGGTCTCGCCCATCTTGAACAGGAGCCGCGCAACCTCGTGCTTGATGTTGCCGTTGTCCGGAAAGCGTTCCAGCGCGTCGGCCAGCTCGGGTTCGGAGGTTTTAAAGTCGTCGCACGCCAGCCGGGCGCGTGCCCGCTCGACGTAGTTCTCCGGGTTGCCCGGATCGAGCAGGGCGGCCTTGTTGAAGAAGGCGATGGCCTTGTCGTAGACCTTGTTGTCCCTGAGCAGGATGCCGTAGTTCCGGTAGGGGTCGGGAAAATCGGGGCACTTGACGATCAGGAACTGGAAGATCTCCTCCGCTTCCAGCTTGCGGTCCAACCGGCTCAGCGAGATGGCCTTGAGGTTGAGGGCTTCCACCAGGTTCGGATCGAGAGACAGGGCCTTGTCCGCGACTGCCAGGATGCTCTCGGGTTCCGTGCCGGCCAGGTCGGACATGGTGCGCGCCAGATTGGCATAATAGGGCGCACGGTCCGGCGCGAGTTCGATGGCCTTCTGAATATATTCGAACGCCCGCACGGGGTCGCCGAGCTGCCGGTAACTGACCCCGAGCAGATGGTTGGCGTCCGGTGAATTCGGCGCCTTTTTCACCACCAGCTTGTAGATCCTCTGCGCCTTTTCCACCTCTCCCGCCTGCTGAAGGGCAAGGGCCTTCTTCATTTTCTCTAGCAGGAGATTTGGCTTCGGCTCGACTTTGGTCGCCATGACGTCTCCGGTTCGGCAGGCCTCAGGGAATCACCGGCGATTATTCTACAGGAGGCGCTCCGTTCTAAGGGGGAGGCGTCAATTTGCTGGGGATCGGCGGGGAAATTCGGCGGTTTTTTCATCTGGCAATGGCCGAATGTCACCCACTTACTGGTGTGTTCAGATACAGCAGCGAGCCATTGAGTATCGCCGCAAAGACGACCCAGGCGGCGTAGGGCAGGAACAGCAGCGCCGCGACATTGTCTTTGGACCAGGCCTTGATGATGAATGTGATGATGGTGATCAGCATCAGGATGATAACGCCGAGAGCGATGTCCATCCGATGGGCGGAAAAGAACACAGGCGACCAGATGAAGTTTAAAGCCATCTGCGCGGCCCATAGCATCATGGCCTGGCCGCTCGGCTGGCGCAACCATATACGCCAGCCGGCAATCGCAATGCAGATATAAAGCACCGTCCAGACGGGCCCGAATATCCAGTTCGGTGGATTGAAAGGCGGTTTGATCAGGCCCGCATACCAGGCGCCGGGCGCGGTCACGATCCCGATGGCAATGCCGCCGCCAACGACCAGGAGGAGAAAGAAGGCAAGGGAGCGAATGTTTTGCATGATTTATAGAGACTAATGCATTTTCATTCAGTGTCCGGACTTTCTAACGGAAGTGAACAGCTTGTCCCATGACGAGCCCCGTTATCGGCATCGGTCTTCAGCGCGCGCGGAGCCTGAGGTGTGACAGCGGCGGTCCCATCGTGCTACCGAATTGAGCCTGCGAGGTATTTAGGTAATGACTTGAATGGGAAGATGGTGGGCGATACTGGGATTGAACCAGTGACCTTTCCGGTGTGAACGGAACGCTCTCCCGCTGAGCTAATCGCCCTAACCCTTGACGGGCAGCCATATTGGCTGGTGGGCGCTAGGTAATTCAAAATGCGGTTTCAGGCAAGAGCAAAGCGCGTATTTCTTCTCTGACCTGTTTCCGGTGCCGTAATCGCGGAAATCAGGGCTTGTTACGCAACAGCCTTCAGCGCCGCAATAGCGTCGTGCAACTCGTCGAAGTGGGAAATCACCCGGTCCGGATCAAGCTCGGTCACGGGGACCTGAGTATAACCGAAATCGACCGCGACCACCGGGATACCGGCTGCGCGGGCGGCATCGATATCGGTGACGGAGTCCCCGATCATGACGGAGCCGGATTTCTGACCTCCGGCGCGCTCGATGGCGCCCAGGATCGGCTCCGCCTGCGGCTTGGCGACTTTGAAGGTGTCCCCGCCGACGATGGCATCGAAATGCCTGGTCATGTCGAGCTGGTCGAGCAGCGGCAGGGTCAGCCGTTCCATCTTGTTGGTGCACACCGCAAGCCGCCAGCCCTCAGAGCGGAACCGTTCCAGGGCGTTGATGACGCCCGGAAAGGGGCGGGTGTGAACGGTGAGGTTCTCCTCGTAAATTTCCAGGAACTGCCGGAACAACGGCTCGATCATGTCCTCGTCCCAGGCGATCCCGTTGGCCTCCAGGCCCCGCTGCAGCATGAACTTGGCGCCGTGGCCGACGATGCTGCGAAAGCTTTCCGGAGGAACCGCTTCATGACCGGCGCCCGTCAGCACCATGTTCAGCGTTGCGGCAAGGTCTTCCATCGACGAGACCAGGGTGCCGTCGAGATCGAAGACGAGAACGGACATGCAGGTTTCCTTTCGGGCGGGGAGGTGAGGCCGGACCGGCAACCTAGCCAGTCCGCCCGCATTCCTCAAGCATGCCCGAACCCGGATGGTCTAAAGCTTGTAGGCGGTCCGGAAGCCGCCCCAGTGCCGTCCATCGATGAAGATCGGGGCGTCCACCTCCTTCATCCACACGATATTGCCGTTGCCCATGTCGCGGGCGTAGGTCTGGATCAGGACGGGGCGGGTGTTTCTGGCCGCGCACAGGCCGGCCCGGTCGTCGAACATCCGCTTGTTGCGGCTGTTGGCCGCGTTCCATTCCGGATCGTCCGGCCGCTGCGGCTTGGAATAGATCTTGTTGTGGACCGGCAGGTAGCCGTTGCGGTCGACGGCGGCGCAGAAGGCCATGGACTGGGCTCCGGCCAGGATCTCTTCCTGGATCGGCGGCAGCACTTCTTCGAACCTGTCGACAAAGCGGGTGCTGACCTGGAGCGGATTGGTTCCCGGGATCGGCTGGTAATCGGTATCGAACAGATCGCTTAAGGAGAGCTTGCCGTCCTCGACAAGGCGGGTCAGTTGTTCTGAGATGCGCGAAGCTCCCGACTGGGCCAGCTCCACATAAGATGCATGCTCTGCCTGGAATGCGGAGATCTGCCGATCGAGCGCTTGCTTGAAGCCGTCGTCCGTCTCCGCAAAGGTGCAGTGGTAGCCGTTCGCCGAGTGACCCACGACACGGATCGACACGGTTCCGATACCGTCGATCTCAAGTTCGGCGCTTTGATCTGGAACGAGGATGCCGTCTTCGTCGCATTTCAGAAGAGCGCCGCCGAAGGAGATGTCGAGTGTCTGGACGGAGGCCTTCCGGCCGTTCGCGGTGACGTGCCCGTTCAGCTTGATCGGCAACCGGTCGAACTTGCGCCGGTCGCCCAGTTCGTTCTGCCGGATCATCATGGTGAACCGGCTGCCCAGGGCCTGAATGGCCGCGCCCATCTCGGTTCCCGCCAGATTGGCCGCCTGGCCGCCTTCTTCGGCCCGCGCCGCGGAGGTATCGATGGTTTCGACCCGCCGGGCGACTTCCTCCACGAAGTTCGCCGTATCGTCGGCATGTTCGCGGATGGCCGTCGTCGTGCTGACCTGTTCATGGACGGCATTTTCCACGGCGGCAAAACTCGGTCGGATCTGGCCGATCACGTCGATAATACGGTTGACCGAGGCGATGCTGACTTCCGCCGATGCCTGGAGCCGTTCGATATTGGCGACGATCTCATCGGTCGCGTTCTGGGTCTCGACCGAAAGCGACTTCACTTCGCTCGCGACGACCGCAAATCCCTTGCCGGCCTCGCCCGCCCGGGCCGCTTCGATGGTCGCGTTGAGTGCCAGGAGATTGGTCTGCTTGGCCACATCGGAAATCAGCCGCACGACATTGGTAATGTCCTCGATAGCCGAATTCAGCTCCATGACGCCGGCATTGGCTTCGTCGGCGACCTCGCGGGCCTGTTCGGCCAGTTGGTTCGACTTGACGACCTGCTGGCCGATCTCGTTGCTGGACGTGGCCAGCTCGCTGATGGAGTCTGCAAGATCGGTAGCGTTCTTGTGCGCCAGGCCGCTTTGCTCGCGCAATGCCTTGCTGTCGGTGCGGATCGAATCCAGCAGGCCGAGCTGCTCGGTGATCCGGCTCTGGACCTTCTGCATCGAGCCGCTGATGGATTTCGCGGAAACCTGAAGATCGTCCTCGATCGCATCCAATGCATAGGCGAGCATGTTGTCCATGTCGTCGGAATCGGATTCGGCCGAAAAATCGAGTTGCCCATCAAGATCGTCTGAGTGAATTTCCACAGTAAGTGCATTGTTGTTGTTATGATTTTTTCTATTAAAGAACATTGCCGTCCTCCCGGGTTCTCTCGGGCAAGTTTCTCTGAATTCCCCTATGGGCAGGAACTCTATTTATATTCGCTAAAATTATAGTTAATGAATTATATCGGTGCGCGAGCTTTCTACGCGCACGCGCTTTTGACGCCTGTCCTCGCGCCTCTTTGACATTGCGACACCATTTCAGTCTGTTTTATGGGGCCGTGCCCTAGACCCTGTATCGCCTGCCATGCTACTGAGCGCGAAATCTTGGAAGGTCTTGGAGAGGCGATGAGTGACGCTTGGAAACGCCTGGCAGCCGAAAAGGCGGTGGAAGACGTCCGGCCGGGCATGAAGCTCGGTATCGGAACCGGGTCGACGGCGGAGCATTTTGTCAGGGCTCTCGGCGCGCGCGTTCGGGAAGGTCTGGACGTCATCGGCGTGCCCACGTCGGAAAGAACGCATCAGCTTGCGACGGAAGAGGGGATTCGCCTTTCCACGCTGGATGAGATGCCGGAACTTGATCTCACTGTCGACGGCGCCGATGAAATCGACCCGCAAATGAGACTGATCAAGGGCGGTGGCGGCGCATTGCTGCGGGAGAAGATCGTTGCGGCTGCCTCAAAAGCAATGATCGTCATCGCCGATGACAGCAAGCTCGTCGATGTACTCGGCCGCTTTCCGCTGCCGATCGAGGTGGTGCCTTTCGGCCTGGGCGCGACCACTCTTGCGGTGAGAGATTGCCTTTCCGGCCTGGGATTGTCCGGGTCCTTGACCGTCAGGGGCGGGGACGAACATCCTTTCGTCACAGATGGCGGGCATTTCATCCTGGACGCTGAACTTGGACGGATACCGGACGCCGACGCTTTGGCTGAAAAGCTGGTTGCGATTCCCGGGGTCGTCGAGCATGGTTTGTTCATCGGTCTTGCTGTCAAAGCCTATGTCGCTGGAGCAGACGGCGTGCGGACCATTGTCGCTAGCCGCTAGAAAATGTGAATTGAGGCCCTTAGAAGAACATTTGTTTGGGGCCGATGTTGGAGTTTGATTATGGTTCTTAAAAACTGCCTGAAGGCCGGAACCCGGATCGCCGCCGCAGCGCTTGTGGCCGCCACCCTGCTTCCGGTCATGGCGAATGCCCAGGACGATCAGGTCTCGGAAGCTCAGCTCGAGGCCGCGCGTCAGGTTGTCGTCGCGAACAAGGCGTTGAGCGCTTTTGACGAAATTCTGCCGCTCATGGCCGAACAGACCCGGACGATCTTCATTCAGGCCGACCCGTTCAAATCCGATGAGGTTTCGGAGGTGACGAATGATGTCGCGCTGAAACTGGCGTCCAAGCGCAAAGATCTGAACGAGATGATCTACAATA
Organism: Roseibium sp.; assembly: GCF_048260565.1. GTDB lineage: Bacteria > Pseudomonadota > Alphaproteobacteria > Rhizobiales > Stappiaceae > Roseibium. The sequence continues at coordinate 178,732 of NZ_JBLXGP010000001.1, forward strand.
TCTGGGCTCGCCGCTTTACCGTGGAAGAGCTTCAGCAACTCGCGGAATTCTATAATTCTCCGCTGGGACAGAAACTTGCCACGGAAACGCCGAGCATTACCGCGCTCTCGATCGGCGCGGCCCGCCAGTGGCAGGACCAGATCTCAACCGAGATGGTCAGCCTTGTGCGCGAAGAAATGCAGAAACGGGACCAGGCAAAGGGCGACGGCGCGGAAGCTCCGGCGAAAAAGCCGATCGAGTAAGGGTCCCGAACACCCAAATGTGACTGTATGAAAATTCAAGGCCGCCTGAGCGGCCTTGTTTTTGCCGTTGGGAAACCGACATTGCGGGGCGGACAGAGTGTGGGCACTGCCGCCAGGGGATATGAAACGACCGGGCAGGGTTTCGGCAGGATGACGAGGTAACGATGAGCGATTTTGACTACGACCTGTTTGTGATCGGCGGTGGATCTGGCGGTGTGCGGGCCGCAAGGATTGCCGCGACCCATGGTGCCAAGGTCGGAATCGCTGAGGAATATCGCTACGGCGGCACCTGCGTGATCCGCGGATGCGTGCCGAAGAAACTGTTTGTCTATGCCTCGAAATTTTCCGAGGAATTCGAGGATGCCGAGGGTTTCGGCTGGACCGTCGGGGAAAGGTCCTTTTCCTGGGAAAAGCTGGTGACGGCGAAGGACCAGGAAATCACCCGGCTCGAAGGCATTTACCGGCGCAATCTGGAACGCAGCGATGTGGAACTGCATGACAGCCGTGCCGTCGTGGAAGGCCCCAATTCGATCCGCCTGCTGGCGACCGGCCAGACGGTGACGGCCAAATACATCCTGATCGCCGTCGGGGCTTCGCCGAATGTGGACGCGGACCTGCCGGGCGGTGAGCATGTCATTACCTCCAACGAGGCCTTCCACATGACCGATCTTCCCGAAAAGATCGTCGTCACCGGCGGCGGCTATATTGCGGTCGAATTTGCCGGGATATTCAACGGCCTCGGCGTTGAGACGACGCTTCTTTATCGTGGCGAGGAAATCCTGCGCGGTTTCGACTTGGACATGCGTAAGGCCGTTCATGAGGAAATGGAGAAAAAGGGTATCCGCGTCGTTTGCGGCGATGTCTTTACCGCCATCGAGAAGGATGCCTCCGGTCTGCTGACCGGCAAGACCAAAAACGGCGAGACCCTGACCGCAGGCCAGATCATGTTCGCCATCGGCCGGTCACCGCATACCAGCGACCTGGGCCTTGAAAAGGCCGGGGTCGAACTTGACCGGATCGGCGCGATCAAGGTCGACGATCAGTCGCAGACATCCGTCCCCTCCATCTATGCGGTCGGCGATGTCACCAACCGGGCCAATCTCACGCCGGTCGCCATTCGCGAAGGCCACGCCTTCGCCGATACGGTATTCGGCAACAAGCCCTGGACGGTCGATCACAGCCTGATCCCGACCGCCGTCTTCTCCCAGCCGGAGATGGGCACGGTCGGCCTGACCGAGGAGCAGGCGCTTGAGAAGACGCCCAATCTCGACATCTACAAGTCGAGCTTCCGGCCGATGAAACACACGCTCTCCGGCCGTGACGAGAAAATGCTGATGAAGCTGATCGTCGACGCGGACACGGACAAGGTGCTCGGAGTTCACATCCTCGGCCCGGATGCGGGCGAGCTGGCCCAGGTTCTCGGCATCACGCTGGCCATGGGCGCCACCAAGGCCGATTTCGACCGGACGATTGCCGTGCATCCGACCGCGGCCGAGGAACTTGTCACCATGCGCGAACCGACAGAGCGCCTGCGCGGCTGATGGTTTCAAACGGGAGCTGACTGGCTCGGCGCCTTTTCAGGTGAATTATGCGGCGTCACTTGAGTGATCGTCATCCGACCCGCTGAGCGACATGGCGAACAGGCGCTTGATGTTGCCGGCAAAGGCTGCCTGGCCTCTGCCGTTTTCCTTGGAATAATAGAGCGCATCGTCGGCCGCGGCCATGAGCCCTTCAGGGGTTGATCCGCATTCCGGCGCCGTGACGATACCGATGCTCAGCCCGATTTCCGCAGTCTCTCCGTTTTCCAATGGAATCGGCACTTCGACGGCACCCATAAGCTGGCCTGAAAGCAGCGTCAGGCGCCCGTGGTCCGTGAATGCGCGGTACAGGATGACGAATTCATCTCCGCCAAGGCGTGCGACCAGTCCGCCTTTGCCCACAATCTCCGTCATGCGCTGGGCAACGGCCTTGATCACGGTATCGCCGGCCGCGTGGCCATGGGTGTCATTGACGGATTTGAATTTGTCCAGATCGCAGTGGATGATGGCGAAAGGGGACGCGGGCAAGTTTGCGGTGGCGCTCTTCAAAACGCGATTGAACTGCAACCGGTTGGCCAGGCCGGACAGCGTATCGTGCAGCGCAAGGTGGCGGTTTTGACGTTCGCTTGCCTGCAGGGACTTTGTCAGCCTCCCGATACGCCAGGCGATCCCGAAGGCGAGCACCGCGAGAAGAAGGCTGAGGGTCAGTACGATAGGGATAACGGTCGGCCAGATCGAGCTGCCCAGTGCCCGGCTTTCCCAGGAGAAACTCCCCAAGGGGTTGCCATTGGCGTCACGGACAAAGTGAGCCGGGCTGTCCGGTGCCGCAATCACATCCCGCAGGAAGGTGAGATCGGTGAAGGAAAGTTGGGTATTCAGGCCGGCCAGCATGTCGTCATTGATGAATTTGGCCGCAACCAGGATGACCGGCTGTCCGGCCGGTAGCGTTACTGTGTCCTGGTCCGGCACGATCGGCATTGCGGTCGCGAGCGCCGGCTTGTCATCGATCACGATAAAGCCGATGGCTGCGTATTGTAGCGGTTTCAGCCCTTGTAGGGACCGATGGCTGTAGCCGCCCGGAATCCGGACCCGGTTGGACATGAACAGCGCGCGTGCCTTGTCCACGAGGGGCAGGTATCCGGGCGTTTCGTGCAAGGGCCGGTTGATGATGTGGGTATAGTCCTCGAAAGACTCGGCGAGGACCTGGTTCCCGGAGGCGATGATGAGAACCTTGTTGTAACTGTAGTCTTTCCATAGCCCCCGGATTTGATCGCGAACGAAATCATAGTCGAATGTCTGAATGATGTGGCGCACCGACTGATCGGAGTGCGAGACCTTCAATTGCTCGCGGATCATCTGATTTTTCTGGTTTTCCAGCGTGTGCTGAAACAGGCGCTTCTCGTTGGCGATCGCCTGCCTGTCAGATGCCTGTGACGCCACATATCCCACGAACAGCAAGGATGCGGAAGTCACGGCGATCAGGATCCCCGCCAGCAGGAATGCCAGCTTGGAAATATGCTGCCGGGGGGGCGAGCCCTCCCGGTCGTTGTATCGCCGGTCCATCTTCGTCACGCGTTGGAACCTCGTTCACAAGCAAAGATCGACGTTATGAAATTCATGAGTGGTCCGGATATCTGAAGTCATCTGCCCCAACGTTACCATCGATGAGTTAATATGGAGTGGAATTGAACGATGAAAATCCGTTAACTTGATAATATTACGGATGTTTTTCAATCTTGGGTTTGCTTGCTAGCGCTTGCACCCGGCTCTTTCAAAGCTTGTCGGATGCCTGTTAACGCGCCCATAGCTGTTGTATTGGCGGTTGTTTCCATTACGGCTGGTCCAGCAGGCCGTTTGCCGCCTGCAGGCCGCTCAGGTAGGCGCCATGCACCGTTCCCCGATATCGTGACGTCGTATGCTCCCCGGCAAGCCGGAGCGCCGGGCCAGACGACTGTGCAAGGACATCGAAATCCGAAGGTGTGCTGCCGACGGCGACAAAGGAATAAACGCCGCGGGCGAAGGGGTCTTTTGACCACGTCGAACGCATGAAGCCGGTCGGTTCGGCAAGCCGGGGACCGAAAAGTCTGCGCAGCGTCGTCATGGCGTCGGTCACGATCGCGGCATCCGACAGCTCGTCCGCCTTGAGCGCGGCCTCGCCGGCGCAAATCAGCATGAGCGTGTTCTGGCCGGTCACGGCCCGCAGGTTGAAAATGCTGGGCCACCTGCCGCGGGTCGCGCTTGCATGGAAAAAGAAATGCGGATCTTCCGGCCACGCCACCGCATCGAAGGTGAGTGCGAGTTTCGCCATGTGTCCGAACCCGATCCGGTCGATCGCCCTCGCCTGGCGGACGGGAAGGGGCGGATCGATCCGGATTGCGCCGGTTTTCAAAACCCCGAGCGGTACGGTGCAAATGACGTGATCCGCCTGGTATGTTCCAGCGTTTGTCTCCACGGTCGCATGGTTGGAGCCGTGTTGAATGCGGAGGACGGTCTCATTGAGCTTGATCGCGACATCACGCGCCAGCAGATCGCAAATACGGTCGTAGCCCCCGCCAAGGATCACATCGGGGCCGTCAAACACGTCGTCCTCATCGAAATAATAGGCGGACAGGTCTTCAAGCCGCCCGCCGGTATCGGATTCCGTGTCCGCGCCCAGGGCGCAAAGTAATGGGTCGGCGAGGAATTGCGGCATTTCGGAACGGAGAGCGGATAGGAGCGGACGATCTTCGCTCTTGTCCACACGCGCATCGATCCGTTTCAGAAGCGTGTCATATCTGGTTTCGGCCTTTTCCAGTACGTCGTTGGAGAGCAGGGCGCCGTCCGGTCCGAAAGCGAGAACATCCTCATAGTCTGTTTCGACGGGAACTGCGCCGGCCTCGCGGGCCAGATGCATCAGCGGATTGTCGTCCGTCCCGTGGATCCAGTTGGCCCCCCGTTCCAAAACCTCGCCAAGGGATCGAACGGTATCGATCCGTCCGCCAATGCGGTTGCGCGCTTCCAGAACCAGGACATCCCAGCTTGCGTCCTTCAGGGTTCTTGCCGCCGCAAGCCCGGATATTCCGGCTCCTATGACCAGAGCGGTTTTCGGGGGCACTTTTGCCAGAAGGGGCATTGGCAGGGAGGAGGCAAGCGTTCCCAGTCCGCAGGCCTTCAGTAGGCGCCTGCGCGTGAGGTCATGCGGCATCGAAAGAGGCCGATGATTTGCGCTCTTGCCGAGCGGTTGGAGAAACGACTGCCTCCATGTTGAAGACGGCCCGGTTCCGGCCATCTTCCTTCGCCCGGTAAAGCGCGTCATCGGCGGCCGAGAAGATTTCCGTTTCAAGCAGACCGCAATGGGGTGCGACCGCAAAGCCGAGGCTGATGCCCACGCTCGTTTCAATGTGCTCATCGAGGATGATCGGCCGACAGACGTTTGCCAGAATATTGTCCGCAAGGGACTTGAGGCCTTGCCGGTCCGCGTAGGAGTCGATCAGGATGACGAACTCATCGCCGCCGATCCGTCCGACGGTCCCGTCATTTCCGACCACCGCCCGCAACCGGTCGGCGACCGTGCGGAGCACGGCATCGCCCGCGGAATGGCCGAAACTGTCGTTCACGGCCTTGAAACGGTCCAGATCGCAGGCAGCAAGCGCAAAGGGTTGTTCCGGCAATCGGTCGATGGAATGAGACAGGAGATCGGAAAACTGCAACCGGTTGGCAAGGCCGGTCAGTGGGTCGTGCTGGGCGAAATAGCGGTTGCGGAGCTCGCTCTGTTCCAGCGACGCCGACAATTTCCCGATCTTCCTGGAAACGACCAGTGCCGCCAGGGAAAGCAGGGCTGCGAGAGCCAGGGTTACGGGTACGACGAGCGCCCAGATCTCCCGGCCGGGCATGTTGCGTGTCCAGACGAAATGGCCGACTTTTTCGCCTTGCAGACCTATGAGGGCCCGGCGCGCGGATTTTCCCTGAGGCGCCGCGTCATCCAGGAAGGAGATGTCCTTCAGGGACAGCGGCGCGTTGAGTGCCTTGACGAAGGCATCGTCGATGTGCCGCGCCGAAATCAGGATGACCGGAGGTTCCTCGGCCAAAGCAACGGTGCCGTCATCCGGGACAACCGCCATGGCGCTCAACAGCACCGCCTGTCCGTCGATCCGGGAAAAGGCGAATTCGGTGACATCGGCCACCTGAGCCGTCGAAATCTTTTTCTGGCCGTAGCCGCTACCCAGATCGATCCTGTTGCGTTCGAACGTCGCGCGGGTGCGGTCGGCGAGGGTCTTGAGTGGATCTCCGGGCTTCAGTGTCACCGGCGTAAAGTCCACCTGATGTTCCACGGACCGGGCCAGGATCCGGTCGTCGGGGCCGATCAGGTAGGACCGATGCAGATTGAAGTCATGCCAGAGGGAATCGATGAACTCGTCGCGAACGAAATCCTTGTCGAAATCATGCACGATGTTTTTAACCGACCGGTCCCAGCGGGCGACGCTGAGCTGGTCGCGGGCGATCAGCAGCTGCCGGTCGGAAAGCGCATTATCGAAGATCAGGGTTTCGTTTTCCAGCGCTTGCTGGTCTGCAGACCTGGAGGCGACGTAGCCGACCACCAGCAGAGAAATGCTGGCTAGCAGGATCAGCATGGCCGCAAGTCCGTAAACGCGGACCGCAATTCTGCCTGCCGGCTTCTGATCGCCCGCATCTATCGAGAAGGTTTCCGAATTCACTTTCTGCCTGCCCACCCTGAATAACCAGCGTTCCCTATCCGTGCCGGGCTGGAAAAGGCCCCGGCAGCAGATCAGTGCCGCTGAATTCATTGTCAGAATAGCCGATGAGCGTTAAAATCTAATGGTCAACTATGGCAAACAAGATCTTTACGGATCGGCGCGTTTCATCCGGAATGGACCGCGCTCACGAAAGCCTCGATCTCAGTTTCCGTATTGAAGGCGTGAACCGATGCCCGCACCAGCGCATCGAGCCCTCGTGCGGGCATGTCGATCTGGGCCGATGTGGCGGCCGATACGGAGACGTTGATCTGCTGTCCGGCAAGCCGCGCCTTGGTCTGCGCCGGATCTTCTCCGTCCCTGAGGAAGGTGACGATGCCGCCCTTGCGCAGTCCCTTGTCGTGGAGGCTGATGCCGTCACATCTGGACAGTTCGCTGCGCAGCAATGCACCGAGTTCGATAATGCGCCCGGAAAGGCCTTCCATCCCGAAACGAAGCGCATAGCCTGCGGCTACGCCCAGGCCGATCTGTCCGGCAACATACCGTTCCCAGTTTTCAAAACGTCGGGCGTTCGGTTTAAGGACATAACGGTCAGGCCCGGTCCAGGTCGTTGCCTCGAGATCCACGAACGGCGGCTCGATCTGGTCGAGGATACTGTCGCTGACATAAAGGAACCCGGTCCCACGGGGCCCGCGCAGATATTTCCGTCCCGTGCCAGACAGCAGGTGGCAGCCGATTTCGCGAACGTCCAGCGGCACCTGGCCGGCAGACTGGCAGGCATCGAGCAGGTAAAGAAGGTTGTGCTTGTTCGCGATCCGGCCAACCTCCGCGGCCGGATTGATCAGTCCGCCGAATGTGGAGATGTGGGTCAGGGCGATCAGGCGCGTTTTCGGCGTGATCGCGGCTTCCAGCGCCTTGAGGTCGATCTGGCCGTGGGCGTCGTCTTCGATCAGGTCGATCTCGATCCCGGCCCGTTTTTTCATTTGCAGGAGCGCGACGAAATTCGAGACATATTCCGACCGGCCGGTGATCACCCGGTCTCCCGGCCGGAAATCGATGCCGTAAAAGGCCATGTCCCAGGCGCGTGTGGCGTTCTCGATAAAGGCGATTTCGGAGCTGTCTGCATTCAAGAGGGCCGCCATGTTGGCGTAAAACGCATCGGCTGCTTCGGCTTGCTTAGCCGCGGCCTCGTAACCGCCGATCCCCGCCTCCAGATCGAGATGATCCTTGACCGCATCAAGCACGGGTTTGAGCGCAAGACCCGTTCCGGCATTGTTGAAATGTATGACGTTTTCGCAGCCGGGCGTATCGCGGCGCAAAAGCAGGATGTCCTGATCGTTGAGGCGGTTGCTCATGTGGAATTCCATGCTCCTGATCACGGCGGTGTCTTTACGAGACGGCGGTTCGTCCCTACATCGAGAATATGACCATTAGTTATTTCGGCTACGGCTCCCTCGTCAATTCTGCCACTCTGCCCGAGACCGCGCAGGTAACGCCCGGCCGGCTGGATGGCTGGGTGCGGGAATGGCGGATCCGCGGCTCCAACCAGACCGGCCGGGGCGTCTGTTCCCTGAGCGTCGCTCCGGAAGAGGACGCGAAAATCCGGGGCGTGCTCGCAACCGAGCCGAAACATGGCCTGGCAAAGCTGGAACTGCGGGAATGGAAATACGACCGCATCGACGGGGTCGGAGGCGCGTTCCGCTGCGATCTGGAGAATTTGCCGGGCCCCGACGACATGTTCCTGTTCCGCTCGAAACCGGAACACAACGATTGGGGCGATGCGGATCACCCCATCCTGCAAAGCTATCTCGACTGCGTTCTTGCCGGCTTTCATGCGCTCTGGGGCGAGGAGGGGATCGTCCACTTCCTGGAGACGACCCGGGGCTGGCACGTGCCGATCCTGGCAGACCGCGGCGAGCCGGTTTACCCGCGTGCGATCCGCCTTGATGCGGTCATGACGGAAATGATCGACGATCATCTTGCGGGCCTGAAAGTCCGCTATCTGACGCCGGCCTGAGTTTCAGCAGTCCTCCACCGTTTCCGCGATCAACTGGTCGACAACGCCTTTCAGCGCTTCATCCGTGGATGAACCCCCGGCGATCATTGTCTCGTAAAGGCTGATCTGCCGGTCGGCGGAGGTGCCTTCCGCGACGATCTTGCGTATCCGGGCGATTTCCGCTTCGCAGCCGAAGAAGGCGATGTCCTCCTGAACGAGGTCGATCATTTCCTCGATCAACTCGCCATAGGGCATCAGCGTACCGCGGCCGTAGTCGATCAGGTTTGCGCCAATGCCATGGCGTTCCGCCAGCCACCGGTTTTCCGCAATGAGAAAGCGGGAATAGGTTCGCCAGCGCATGTTGGAACGCCGGAGGCGGTAGAGCATGCGGCACAGGCAGCGGAACAGCGCCGCGATCGCGATCGCGTCCTCCAGCCGGGTGCACAGGTCGGTGATCCGCATTTCCAGCGTGGGAAACCGGGCGGACGGGCGCAGATCCCACCAGATCCTGGTTCCGTCCTCGATTACGCCGGCCTTGATCAGGACGTTAATGGTGCGCTGATAGTCGGAATAGCTCTCGAAAGCCTCCGGCAGCCCGGTCCGCGGCAATTCGTTGAAAACGGCCATCCGATAGGATTTCAGTCCGGTGTCGCGTCCGCGCCAGAACGGTGACGACGTGCTCAGCGCCAGAAGATGAGGCAGGAAATAGGCGAGCTGGTTGAAGAGGTCGATCCTGAGTTCCTCGTCCTCTATGCCGACATGAACATGCATGCCGCAAATCAGCAGCCGGTCGGCGACGACCTGCATCGCCTTGGCGATGTCGTTGTAGCGTTCCTTGTCCGTGTGCGGTTGGCGCATCCATTCCGCAAACGGATGTGTGGAGGCGGCAATCGGCGCCAGACCGTAGCCTTGTGCCTTTTCCGCAATGGTCCGCCGCAGGAACCGCAACTCCTGCCGGGCGTCGTCCAGCGACGTACAGACCGGTGTGCCGACCTCGATTTGGCATCTGAGGAATTCCGGACTGACCCGGCCTTTAAGGGCGGCCTCGCAATCGGCAAAAAGCTCCGGAGGCGGGGCGCTCGCCAGATCACGGGTTGTGCGGTCGACAAGAAGATATTCCTCTTCAATGCCGAGTGTGAATTGAGGCTCGATCATCAGGGAAGCTTCGGCTTTGCCGGCAAGTCCGGTCAAGTCAGGTTGTTCCCGGACTTGGGCCGGTCCGGATGCCTCTAGCCCATCAATCCCTGCAACAGATAGCCGACAATCCAGGCAATGGCTGCCGCGGCCATTCCGATCACTGTGGTTTCCAGTCCGGACCAGAACCAGCGCTGGGTCGACCAGCGCGACTTGATCGAGCCGATCCCGAAAAACGCGCTTGCCGTCAGAAATGTCGTTATCTCGGCGGACGCAGGAAGTCCGAAAACGAACGGGACCAACGGCAGGCTGCCGCAAACCACGAAGGCGACGAAGGTCGTCAGGGCTGCCTTGAACGGCGAGCGCTGGGCGGCGGACAGGCCGTACTCCTCCTGCATCATGGTCTCGATCCAGGTTCGGCGCCGAGACGTGATGATGCCGACCAGGGTTTCCAGCTCTTCGCCATGGTAGCCTTTTGCGCTGTAAATCTGGCGGATTTCCTCGCGTTCGCCCTCCGGGTCCAGTTGAATATGTTTTTCCTCCACCAGCTTGAGGCGCCGGTAGTCGTCTTCTTCCGTCTTGGTTCCCGAGTAGTTGGCCGCTGCCATTGAGAAACCGTCGGCCAAAAGGTTGGCGAGGCCCAGGATCAGGATGATCGGCGTCGACAGGTTCGCACCCACGGCTCCGGCGACGACGGCAAAAGTGGTCACCGCGCCGTCGATCCCGCCATAGACCCAGTCCCGCAGATAGCTGATGACCGGCCCGTCCTGCAGCCTGTCGGCAATGTCATCCGGCGCATGGCTGTGTTCGAGGCTCATCTGCGGTATCCTTGTCTGACCTGCTGGCGTGAACTGGCAGATTCACTCTACTACCTGTGGTCTTGGAGAAAAGACCCGTGTATAACCCGCGCACGTTTGCTCATGAGGTGCAGCGCGAGAGAACAATCGGACTGATCCGGGCAAAACAATTCAAGAGATTTTGGTGCGCCCGGCACCGAGTGCAGGAGTTGAAACAATGGCGGAGAAGTGGACACCGGACAGCTGGAGATCGAAGCCGATCGTTCAGGTGCCGGATTATCCCGATAAAGAGGCCGTGGCAGAGGTTGAAGGCCGTCTGTCGACCTATCCGCCGCTGGTTTTTGCAGGTGAGGCGCGGGATCTGAAGCGCCAGCTTGCCGATGTCGCGGCCGGAAAGGGTTTTCTGCTTCAAGGTGGCGATTGTGCGGAAAGCTTCGCCGAGCATCACCCGGACCACATCCGTGACTTTTTCCGTGTCTTCCTGCAGATGGCCGTCGTGCTCACCTATGCGGCCAGTCAGCCGGTGGTGAAAGTCGGCCGTATCGCCGGTCAGTTCGCGAAACCGCGTTCGTCCAATTTCGAGAAAAAGGGCGATGTCGAACTGCCGAGCTACCGGGGCGACATCATCAACGACATCGCGTTCACGCCGGAAAGCCGGATCCCCGATCCGAACCGGATGAGCATGGCCTACCGTCAGTCTGCGGCGACGCTGAATCTTCTGCGCGCGTTTGCTCAGGGCGGTTTCGCCAATCTCGACCAGGTGCACCAGTGGATGCTCGGCTTCATTTCCGACAGTCCCCAGGGCCACCGCTACAAGGAACTGGCCGACCGCATCACCGAGTCGCTTGCATTCATGCGCGCCTGCGGTGTGAATTCCGGCAGCGTACCGCAATTGCGCTCGACCGATTTCTTCACCAGCCACGAAGCCCTGCTTCTGGGGTATGAGCAGGCATTCACTCGCGTGGACAGCACCTCCGGCGACTGGTACGCCACCTCCGGCCATATGCTGTGGATCGGCGACCGGACCCGCCAGCCCGACCACGCACATGTGGAGTTCTTCCGCGGTATCAAGAATCCGATCGGTCTGAAATGCGGCCCGTCGCTGAGCCCGGACGGCCTGCTGGAACTGATCGATATCCTGAACCCGGATAACGAGCCGGGCCGGTTGACCCTGATCGCGCGCTTCGGCGCCGACAAGGTCTTCGATCACCTGCCGCAGCTCGTTCGTGCCGTGGAACGCGAAGGCAAGGTCGTGGTCTGGTCCTGCGATCCGATGCATGGCAACACGGTTACCGCCGGCGGCTACAAGACCCGCCCGTTCGACCGGATTCTGAAAGAAGTGGAAGCCTTTTTCGCCGTTCATCGGGCAGAAGGCACCCATGCCGGCGGCGTTCATGTGGAAATGACCGGCCGCAACGTGACCGAGTGCACCGGGGGCGCCCACGCGCTGACCGCGGATCAGCTCGGCGATCGCTACCACACCCATTGCGATCCGCGACTGAATGCGGATCAGGCACTGGAACTGGCCTTCCTGATCGCTGAAAATCTCAAGAAGGAAAAAGACGGCCGCCGGTCGGAACCGCTGGCTGTGAATGCCTGACGCGCATTGTCAGAATTACGGATAAAAGAGCGGCATTTTGCCGCTCTTTTCATTTATGGCGCGGCAAGGCTGATTATCGATAAATTTAGCAAGGATTACTTAAGGTAAGACGCCCATACATCGGGCGGGATTTGAGGTAGGGGATTTTCATAAAATGACGATGCATTGGGACCTGTCCACGGTCTCGTTTCTTGTAATTGACGACAATATGCATATGCGCAGCATTTTGAGATCCGTTCTGGGCGGGTTTGGCGCACGCCATATTTTTGAGGCATCTGACGGGGCGGACGGACTTGAGATCGTTCTGGATCGCAGCCCGGATTTCATTCTTTGCGATTGGGTCATGAAGCCGTTGAGCGGGTCGGAGTTCATCCGCACCCTTCGGGCCGAGAAGGACAGGCGCCTGAGCACCCTTCCTGTGGTTGTCGTCAGCGCCCATTCCCATAAATCGACGGTTCTTGAAGCGGTCAATCTCGGTATTCATGGTTTCATCGCCAAGCCTGTCTCACCGGCCGTACTTTACCGGCATATCGCCGACACCCTGCACAAGCAGGCCCTCCATGGGCGGACCAAGGGCATCTTGTTCAATTCAGCGAGCACGGACAGGCGAAACCGCAACAGGATCGACGACCAGCCTTCGGTCGCTGCTGCTCCGGCAAGTGAGACAACGATAGCGATCGATATGGCGCTGATTTAGGCTTTCGCAGCGATTGCAACTCTTTCGCGGTCAGGCTAATCACGAAGAATGACAAGCGCTCCGAAACCTTCAGCCATTAATGGTCAACTTCGCCTCGGCATTGCCCAGCTCAATCCGATCGTCGGCGATATCGCAGGCAACTCGGAGCTGATCCGTCGGAGCAGGGCCGAAGCAGAACAAAACGGCGCCCATCTGGTGCTGTGCCCGGAGCTGGCCGTTTCCGGCTACCCGCCGGAAGACCTGGTGCTGAAGCCGGCCTTCGTGGACCAGTGCATGGAAGCGGTCGAGGAGCTGGCCAAAGAAACCGCTGACGGCGGACCGGGAATGATCATCGGCGCTCCCTGGCTTTTCGATGGCAAGCTCTATAACGCGGCCATACTGATCGATGGCGGGAAGATCCAGGCGGTCCGCTACAAGACCGATCTGCCCAACTACGGGGTTTTCGACGAAAAGCGAGTGTTTGCCGCGGGGCCGCTGCCGGGGCCTGTCGACTTCCGGGGCGTCCGCATCGGCGTGCCGATCTGCGAGGACATCTGGAACGACGAGGTCTGCGAGTGCCTTGCCGAAACCGGTGCCGAAATTCTCCTGGTTCCGAACGGCTCGCCCTATTGGGAAAACAAGGCCGAGGAACGGCTGCAGGTCGCGGTCGCCCGGGTCGTGGAAAGCGGCTTGCCGCTTGTCTTCTGCAACCAGTTCGGCGGCCAGGATGAACTGGTCTTCGACGGCGGCTCCTTCGGGCTTCAGGCGGATCGGACGCTGGCCTTCCAGATGCCTCAGTTCGAGACCGGTCTCGCCTATACCGACTGGGTGCTGAATGACGAAACCTGGGTTTGCGAATGCGGTCCGGTGACCGTCCTGCCCGACCTGGACGAGGCCAACTGGAACGCCTGTGTCGTCGGTCTGCGCGACTATGTGTTGAAGAACGGCTTTCCCGGCGTCACACTCGGGCTTTCCGGCGGAATTGATTCCGCTGTGGTCGCGGCCATGGCCGTCGACGCGCTTGGAGCCGACAAGGTCCATGCCATCATGATGCCCTACCGCTATACGTCCGAGGAGAGCATCAAGGACGCTGCCGACTGTGCCGCCGCACTCGGCATCCGCTTCGACACCATTCCGATCGCCGAGCCGGTCGAAGCCTTCACGAAGGTTCTGGCGCCGGTCTTTTCCGGCCGTGCCGCGGACACGACGGAGGAGAACCTGCAGGCGCGGTCCCGTGGCGTGATCCTGATGGCGATCTCCAACAAGTTCGGCTACATGGTCGTCACCACCGGCAACAAGTCGGAAATGTCCGTCGGTTACGCCACGCTCTATGGCGACATGAACGGCGGCTACAATCCGATCAAGGATCTCTACAAGACACAGGTCTACGATCTGGCGGACTGGCGCAACAAGAACCGTTCCGATTGCCTGATGGGGCCTGAAGGCGAGGTTGTACCGAACAACATCATCACCAAGGTGCCGTCCGCGGAGCTCAGGGAAAACCAGACGGACCAGGATTCCCTGCCGCCCTACGATCAGCTCGATGATATTCTTTCCTGCCTTGTCGAGCAGGAGATGGCGGTTCGCGATATCGAGAAGCGGGGCCATGACCGCGAGCTCATTCACAGGATCGAGCATCTGCTCTACATTGCCGAGTACAAGCGGCGGCAGGCGCCTCCCGGCGTGAAGATCACGGCCCGCAATTTTGGCCGCGACCGCCGCTATCCGATTACCAACCGGTTCCGCGACCGCAGCTGACACAGGCAGCGGAACCTCCTGAAAACGTCAAACGCTTCGCTCGCGTTGCGCCTGCTGAGGGCCATGGCGGGCGAGGCGGTATGCGGGGTTCCGCCGTGGCATTTTTCGCATTCGTGCGCGCCAATTTTCGCTGGCTGCTGGCCGGGTTTCTGATGACGGCCTTTTCCGGGTTCGGACAGACCTTCTTCATCGGCCTGTCCGCGGGCTACGTGCGCAAGGAATTCGAACTGTCCAACGGCGAGTTCGGGACGCTCTACATGGCTGCAACGCTTGCCAGCGCGATGAGCCTGCCCTGGGTCGGACGCAGCCTCGACCGGTATTCGATCCCGCGTGTGGCCGCCGTGGTCATGGTGCTTCTGGCAGCCTTTTGCGTCGCCATGGCGGGCGTGTCTTCCGTCATCATGCTGTTCTTCGCCATTTATGGTCTGCGCCTGTTCGGCCAGGGGATGATGTCCAACACGTCCATGACCGCCGTCGGCCGCTGGTTCGATGCGCAGCGGGGCAGGGCGGTCTCCATCGCCGGCCTTGGTTTTCCGGCCGCCGAGGCGACCCTGCCGATCAGTTTCGTGGCGCTGAGTTCCGCCTTCGGCTGGCGCGTGACCTGGCTGATGGCCGCCGCCGCTCTGGTTCTTGTCGCCTTGCCGGTGATCCTGGCTTTGCTGCGCAAGGAACGGACGCCGCAAAACATGGCGGAAGGGGAGACACCCAGACCGATCCGCCATTGGACCCGGGCGGAAGTGCTGCGCGATCCGGTGTTCTGGGTCATGTCCGCCGGTGTGCTTGCGCCGCCGTTCATCGCCACCGCGGTCCTGTTTCATCAGGTCTATCTGGTCGAGCTGCGCGGCTGGACGCTCGAACTGTTCGCGAGCGCCTTTGCCGTCATGTCGATGTTCGCCGTGGTATCGTCGCTGATCCTCGGCGCCCTGATCGACCGCTATTCCGCCCGTGCGCTGCTGCCGTTCATGCTGCTGCCGCTGACCGCTGCGTGCCTGGTCCTGGGATTGATCCATGACACGTACGCCGCCTTCCTGTTCATGGCACTGCTCGGCATCAGCAACGGTTTCGTGGCGACACTGATCGGCGCGCTCTGGCCGGAAGTCTACGGAACCCGTTATCTCGGAGCGGTTCGATCCGTGGTTTTCGCCCTGATGGTGCTGTCGTCGGCCCTGGGGCCCGGATTGGTCGGCTGGCTGATCGACCTCAAGGTGTCCTTCGACTACCAGATGGTCGGCATGGCGGCTTACTGCCTGGTCATGTCCGGCAGCCTGACGTTCATAGCCCGGCGCGTGCACCGACGGATGGAACTGCAGGGCGCCGGATAAAGCCAAGATCCCGCTTGCGTCTTCGCATTCCTCCCGCTACCTGAAACCCATGACAGTCATCACACGCTTCGCCCCGTCCCCGACGGGCCATATCCATATCGGCAACAGCCGTCCGGCCCTCTTCAACTGGCTTTTCGCCAAAAAGAACGGCGGGAAGTTCATCCTGCGCTTCGACGATACCGATCTGGAGCGCTCCAAGACCGAATATGCCGAGTCCATCGAGCGGGACCTGCGCTGGCTGGGCATCGACCCCGACCGGATCGAACGCCAGTCGGACCGGTTTGCCAGCTACGACGCGGCCGCCGACAAGCTGAGAGCGGCCGGGCTGCTTTATGCCTGTTACGAAACGCCGGACGAACTGGAACGCCGCCGCTCGCGGGCCCGTGCGCTCGGCCGGCCGCCGGTCTACGACCGCGCCGGTCTGAAGCTGACGGACGAGGAAAAGGCGAAACTGGAAGCGGAAGGCCGCAAACCGCATTGGCGTTTCCTCCTGCCGAACCATGACGGCGATCCTTTCCAGACCCGCCGGACGGACATTTCCTGGAACGATCTGTGCCGCGGCGACCAGTCTATCGATCTTGCTTCCATGTCGGATCCGGTTCTGATCCGCGAGGACGGCACTTATCTATACACGCTGTGTTCCATCGTCGATGACATCGATATGGGCGTCACGCATATCATCCGTGGCGAGGATCACGTCGCCAACACCGCCGTCCAGATCGCCATTTTCCGAGCGCTCGGAGCCGAGGCGCCGGTCTTTGCCCACCACAACCTGCTGACGACGGTGGATGGTGAGGGGCTCTCCAAGCGCAAAGGCGCGCTTTCCATCGGCTCCTTGCGCGAAGACGGCATCGAGCCCATGGCGGTGACGTCCCTGGCGGTGCTCACCGGCACAAGCCATGCAGTCGAAGCCGTTCCCGACATGGACACCCTGGTGGACAAGTTCGACCTGGCGAGCGTGTCCCGGTCTGCTGCCAAGTTCGATCCGGCGGAGCTTCTGGTGCTGAATGCCCGGCTGGTTCACGACATGCCCTATGCGGCCGCCTCGGAGCGTCTGACGGCACTCGGCATTGCCGGCGGCGAAGCCTTCTGGATGGCCGTTCGCGGTAATTGCGAGAAGGTCGAGGATGCGAAGCTCTACTGGCAGATCGTCGAAGGGCCGGTGGAAAGCCGGATCGAGGACGAAGACCGGGACTATGTCGCAAAGGCCCGCGATCTTCTGCCCGATGGCGATGTGACCGCCGAGACCTGGAGCGCCTGGACGCAAGCGTTGAAAGCGGAAACCGGGCGCAAGGGCCGGGGGCTTTTCATGCCGCTGCGCCGGGTTCTGACCGGTCTCGATCATGGTCCGGACATGAAGGAAATGCTGCCGCTTATTGGGCGACAAAATATTCTGGACCGACTACCCTGACAGGGGTTTTGGGAGAAACATCCTCGGCTGCTTGCGCCGGGCCATTGGCGTTTTCTGAAAAGACCGGCGCGACCGGCGGAATGTCCGATTTGGACGCGGGTTTTTCTGACGCAAGCACCGGCAGGCTGCCGGGCGTTTCCTCTTGCGCAGCTTCGGAAGCAGGGGCCTCATCGCCGGACGGTGTCGTCCTGAGCGCGGCCAGAAGGTTGAAGCCCTCTTCGAGATTGAGCCTGGTATCCGGATCCAGATAGGCTGGCAGATGGTCGGGCCGGACCGGCTCGCGGGACAGATTGAATGCGGTTGAGCCCGGTTCGCTGCCATCGACGGCCAGCGTTGAGCGGATTCCCTTCGCCTGACCCCGGACCAGGACAGAAACCTTCGCCCCGTTGACGGTGAACAGGTCGCCGTCGCTCTGGGTAACCGGCGCCAGCCTGCCGGCCGTGTCCTGGCGGGCCGGATTCCGGCAACTGCAGCCGGTCACGTATTCGCTCTTGAACCGGTTGGCATTCTCCAGGTCACCATAGGCAATGCCGGTCAGGGAGGTCATGTTTTCCTGGGTCTCGCCCGGGTTCCGGTACACGAACAGTTCGGTTTCCGTGGCCGGACAGATCTCGCCGCAGCGGGCTGCATCATTGACGAACTGGTCGCGTCCGGTCGCGAAACTGACGGGGAAGTAATAGCCGTCACAGGTGCGCACACACATGGTCCGATAGGTGCCGCCGGCCGGAAAATGTACGCCGTCCTCACTGTTCGAAGAGACCAGACGTCTGCGCGATGTCAGCACTTCCATATCGCCGTCGCTATCACTGACCGCGACATGCCGGGATCGTCCGAAAAGGCGCTGGAAGAAAGTGGCACCCGATGTATTGCCGCCGCTTCTTGCAGTGATTTCTGCTTCTTGGCCGGAATAAGAAGCCTGTGCCGGTGCGAGGCAGTTTTGTCGTTCCAGCGAGGCCCGGATCTGCCGGATCCGGCTCGCGCTGTTTGGTGATTTGCGCTCGGCGCGGGCGGCCTGCTTCTCGATGGCTCTGAGATTGGCCTGCATTTTCGCAATTTTCGCGTTGAGCTGGCGGCATTTCGGGACGGTGGTCAATGTGGCACATTGAAAGTAGCGCGCGTCGCGCTCCGCCGCCGTGATTGCTTTTTGCTGGAGGCGCGCCTGTCCCTGCCATTTGGCGACGTTCGGAGAGGCGCCACCCTGCCTTTCCAGACGGTTCAACTCGACCTTCAGACGATCGCAGCTTGCCGCCGAAGCGGAAGAGGGCGGGAATCCGGCCGTCAAGGCAACGCTCAGGGCGAACACCCTGACCCAAACGCCGAACGCTGCCGGTCGAGTTACCGTCATACCTATTACCCAGACCCTACAGGCGCAAAATCGCTACGCCTTCCCTATCGTCACTATTGGCAGGAACGGCAAGGATAGCAACCAAAGCTCTGAATTGAAGTTAATGCGGATAGGGGATGTTTGCCCGGGGCGGAAAAACTATTTCTCGGGGGTGCGGAAGGCGCTCGAGGCCCGGGTCAACTGTGCAATAATCTCTTCCAGAGCCCTGCGTTGCTCCGGATCCAGGGCCTGCATCAGCATCTTGGAGAAGGCAAGGGCTTTGGGAACCAGGTCCGCGTACATTTTCTGACCCTTCGGTGTAAGTGTCAGGAAATTTTCGCGCATGTCGTCCGGATTGGGAGCACGGGTCACGAGGCCGCATTTTTCCAGATTGGCGACAGCTCGGCTGACCTTTGTCTTGTGCATGGTGCTGCGTTCGCCGACGACCTTGGCCGTGACCTGATGGCATTGCCCGATAATGGCGACAACCCGCCACTCGGGTACGCCGATGCCGAATTCCGTGGCATAGATCTGGGAAAAGGAACGGCTGACTTCCTCGGCCAGAACCACCAGGCGATAGGGCAGGAATTCTTCCAGCGCCAGGACTTCATCCTTCTCGCCTTCCTGAGCCGCCGGATCAGATCTTTTCACGTCAGCCATTTCCCGCCTATCCAACCTCACACAAGGCTCATTCCGTATATCAGTCACGACCGATTCTAGCCGGCCTGATCACGCATTTGCAGGGATCGGCAGACAAGAGGGCGCTCTGGACCGCCCGATTTGCCGGTTAGACCGCAGTCAACCATGATTGGTAATCCGAATTCGCTTGTCCAGATACTGCCATTGTTCCCGGTTAGCAAAGTTCATGCGGGGCATAGGCGCCGCATAAATGATTTGGCAGCCGAGGTAAGGAAACGGGTTGGTACAGGTAGTAGAAACCCTTCTATATCTAGTGGATGTCTGCAAGATGTGATCTATCTGTTGAAAAGGCTGCGCTTTGGAAAAGATTAGACGGCAAGTATTTGCGAATCGGTCCGTTATCCTGAGACCGTGTTCCAGGCCAGAGGTATTGGGAGCCTTTGCACAGGGATTGGTTCGCTCGACGGCACTCGCCGACCGCGCAGAAAAAAACGAGAGACGGCCATGAACAAGAACGTTACTGCCAAAAACGACGCCGGCAAGCAGGATAAGAAAGTCTCATTCCGGGAAATCGGAAGGGACTGTTATGCCTTCTGCGTAGACGGAGGCTCGAACACCGGTGTAATTGTCGGGGAGAACTCGGTTCTTGTCGTGGATGCCCAGCCAACGGCGAACGGCGCGGAAGCCGTGCTGGCGGAAATCACCAAGATTACCGACAAACCCGTCAAGCATGTGGTCCTGACCCACTACCATGCGGACAGCAGCCTTGGCGCAGCAGCTTTCGAGCCTGGTGAAATCATTGTCTCCGACCTGACCAGGCGGATGATCGAGGAGCGCGGCCAGGCTGATCGTTCGGCGGCCCTGTCCCGCACGCCGGAGCTTTTCGGCGGAGCGAAGCGGTTGCCGGCGCAAATCCGGCCGACGATGAACTTCGCGTCCTCCATGTCGATCAATCTGGGGCGCAAGGACGTGCGGCTGATGCACCTGGGTCGCGGCCATACCATGGGCGACGTGGTCGTCTGGGTTCCCGATGCGGGTGTGCTGTTCGCCGGTGATCTCGTCGCCAATCAGGTTGCCTCCTATTGCGGCGACGCCCATCTGACCGACTGGCCCAGGGCGCTCGGCCGTATCGTGGCTTTCCGGCCAAATGCGCTGATGCCGGGCCGCGGCAGGGCGTTGGTCGGAGCGGAGCGAATCGATCAGGCTGTTTCTGCAACCGCCGGATTTCTGGATCTCCTCCGCGACACCGTGTTTTCCTGTGTTCAGGAAGGCAAGGGGCTGAAAGGGGCCTATGCGGCGGTGAAGGCCGCCATGGATCCGGCCTATGCCGAGTATGCGGACTACGAGCGCAACCTGCCGTTCAACGTCGCCCGCGCCTATGATGAAGCGCAGGGGCTCGATATTCCCCAGATCTGGACCCCGGAAAGGGATCAGGATCTGGCTGATGCCCTGCGTGGTGTGACGGGGCAAGCAGAAGCCGAGGCGGCAAATAAGAGCAGCGCCCCTGAGGACGCTTTTGCAGACGCCGACGTTCTCGATCTCTCGCAGGATGATGTCGCCCGCGATGCCGAGGCGGCCGAAAAACCGACGGCCGAAGCGAACGGAGAAAAGACGTCCGAGCGAAACCTCGAACCGGCCGGCGCGTGAACTGATGTCCGGTCCGTCGGATCCGTTGCGGGCCGCCGGACTGGACATGACGCCGTGGGGTTCCCACATCGGGTTGATCTGACACTGTCTCCGAAGGACTGTTCCATGCAACGCGCTCTAGTGGCAGCGGCTCTCGCATTGATACTGAGCGTGAGCTCGGTCTTTGCAGCCGATGAACCCGATCTCATTTTCAAGAAGTCCACGGTCTGGAAATTCCTGACGCCGGATCACAAGCTGGCCACCTACGCCATCGATGATCCGATTGTCGAAGGCGTCGCCTGCCATTTCACGGTTCCCGAGAAGGGCGGCATTTCCGGATGGATTGGCGTCGCTGAGGAAGTTTCCGACGTTTCTCTGGCCTGCCGGCAGGTTGGGCCGGTCGCGTTCAAGGAGAAATTCGAACAGGGGGAGGAGATGTTCCGTCAGCGGCGGTCGTTTCTTTTCAAGAAGATGCGCATCGTCCGCGGCTGCGACGCCAAGCGGAACGTCCTGGTCTATCTGGTCTATTCGGACAAGCTGATCGAAGGCAGCCCAAAGAACTCCACATCGACCGTGCCGATCATGCCATGGGGTGATGCCCCTGCGCCGCGCTGCGGCGATTATATGAAAGAGTGATGCTGCTCTGCGGCGATTTTCTGAACTGTCGGGCCCGGATCTTATCGCTGGGCCCGGACATCAGCGCTGGAATGAAAAAGGCAGCCCCGCCAGGGCTGCCTTTTGTGTGTCTGCGCTATCCAGGGCCGTCTAGTCGGCGTGCTC
The DNA here is from genome assembly GCF_048260565.1 of Roseibium sp. GTDB lineage: Bacteria > Pseudomonadota > Alphaproteobacteria > Rhizobiales > Stappiaceae > Roseibium. Next base: position 200,266 of record NZ_JBLXGP010000001.1, read on the forward strand.
TGTCTCGAGTACCTGGGAAACCTTTCCCGGAAGATCAGGTTGACAGAAATGCGCATAGAGGATGCCCATGATTTCCTGGGCTGCCTTGCTCACCAGTTTGTAATAGATGGTTGTGCCATCCCGGCGGGTTTCGACAAGACCCTGCGCACGCAGAAGCGATAGCTGCTGCGAGACGGTCGGCATGCGCATACCCGTCTTCTCGGCAAGATCGCCGACGCTGCATTCCTTGTCCCACATCTGGCACATCAGCAGCAGCCGAGGGCCGGATGCGAGCATCTTCAGAAAGCCTGCGGCATCTTCCGCTTTATTTTCAAGAGCTTTGTAATCCATGGCTCGGACAATGCCAAAAAATGGGAAAACCTGCAAGCAAACTCAGGTTTCACGGTTACGAATGATTACATGCGCCCGATTGCCGGAAGCAGGACGTGGCCTGAGCCGCAACCGATCCCTGTCGCCAGGCACATGCTTTTCTGCTGCGTCGCAGCATTGGAAGTGTGCGGGTAGCCGACAAAACTTGCAAGTGCGGCCAAAGGTCCAATCAGCAAAACGGCCAAAAAGGCAAACGCGAACATACGGGCGAACATCTCGATACTCCTGAACTGGTTCCGACCCTTCGAATACGGCCAGACCATAGGAGAGCGCCCTTGAACCGGTGCTGAGTGGCTCGTTCAGCCAGCGTTCAAATAGCTTAACGAGATGCAAGTCTTTGATTTGTCGCCGTTAAAGGTTTTCCGTCATGGCGCGCGCCAAGGCTTTCAGCAAAACCGCATCGCGATTGTAGATGTCCTTCCGGAAGTGGGTCGACCCGTCCTTGTTCATCCAGGCCGTCAGATAGGTGATATGCACCGGTATCGGTTTTTGCAGATTGACGATCATGCGTTCGCCTTTGTCCCGAATGGCTTCCAGGCGAGCCTTGTCGTAGCCCTGATCGGCGAGCAACGTGTCGCCGAGCGTAAACGGGTCGGATACGCGGATGCAGCCGTGGCTGAAGGAACGCTGGGCCTTGTTGAACAGCGACTTGGCCGGCGTGTCGTGGATATAGATATTGAACTTGTTCGGAAACATGAACTTGATTCGGCCCAGAGCGTTCTTGTTGCCCGGATCCTGCCGCAGTTTGAAGGGGAAGTTCGCGGGGGAATAGGAGCTCCAGGCAATCTGCGACGGCGATATCTCGGTCCCGCCTTCGAAGAGACGAATGTTCTGGGAGGACAGCACGCCCGGATTCTTGCGCAACTTCGGCAGGTATTCCTTGGTTGCGATCGAATAGGGCACGTTCCAGTAGGGGTTGATTTCGACGTAGGTCATTTCGTCGGTAAAGACCGGTGTGGCGTGATAGGGCTTGCCGACGACGACCTTTGTCGCCAGCCAGGTCTTGTCCTTCTTGACCACCTTCAGAACCTGATCCGCGAGATTGACGAAGACATAGGTCTCGCCGAGGTCGTTCGGCATCCAGCGGCGGCGCTCCATATTGAGTTCCATCTGGATCAGCCGTTGTTCGATCGGCACATTCATTTCCGTCAGCGTATCGGCGCCAATGACACCGTCGACTTCGAGGCCATGATAGGACTGGAATTCCTTGACTGCGTCGACGAGCGCCCCCTCGTAAGTGTCGCCGGTCTGGATGGTCGGATTCAAATAGTCTTCCTCGATCAGACGTTGGCGCAGCACCCCAAGCCGGCCGTCGGTCATGCCTGGTTTCAGGACCTCTCCTTCGGGAACGACCGTGAAGCCACCTTCGGCGGCCTTTTGACGGTATTCCGCGAGGCGCAGCTGAAGACGGGCATATTGCGGCGTGTCGGGGGCGAGCGTTTCCAGAAACGCCGCGTAGTCGCTTGCGCCCACTACATTTTCCAGGAGGACGGACGGTTCCGGCCGGTGCGGGAAGATATTCAGCGCCTTGTTGACGTCATTCGGCTGAACGCGGCCGGAGGACATGTGCGTGGCGTAACGCAGGAACTGGTGGGTGAGATCCCGCTCGATGGAAGCCCAGTCCTGAAGCGATTGCGCGTTCTCGCTCCTGTTGATGAATTTCAGCGGCCCGTAATTCTCCGGATTGAGCGCATGGGCATTGGCGTCCGCGAAGGCGGCAATCGTCAGATGCGCCCGTTCGTTGAAGCCGTTCTTGTTGAGCCAGATCGTGGCAAATCCGCGCTTGGCGTAGAACTCGGTAACCTCGGTGTCATCCAGTTCGATGATGGCGTCACGGATACCTTCGGCAAGCGGTGTATTCGGTTCCGGATAGGGGGCCGGTGCCGTGATCGCCGCTTCCGGCGCGGCCGACTGGGCCAGGGCGGAACCGACAAGCTCAAGCCTGAAAAAGTGCGGTGCGGCCAGAACAAGCCCGGCACAGAGGATCGACTTAAAGAACATCATGCGCATAGGGAAAAGTCTCGTCTTGATTCGCCACGACCTTACCAAGCGTAGCCTAGTTCCCGGGACAGTCCAGTTAAAGAAAGCCGTCGGCGTTCCCATGCCGCCTCGGACCTTTGGCGGGTTCCGGATGAATGACGATTAAGGGTGGCAAATCCGCAGGTTGAATTGCGCCTTGACCGGCGGACGGAAAGCGGGCCATAACAGCGGCCATGATGACGGCCGCACGGAACATCATTTCGATCACCATTATTTGCAGCTAGCGACACCGCTGGCTGTGGCCGTTCCCTCTTGGCAAATTGCTCCTTAAGACGGACCGCCCGGCCAGCCGGCCAGGAGACCGATTGCCATGAGCGAAGCAACGTCCGCTTCCAAGGGACTGAAGCTCACCAACACGATGATCCGATCGAAAGAGGACTTCGTCCCGATCGATCCGGCGAACGTGCGCATGTATGTCTGCGGCCCGACTGTCTATGATTTTGCTCATATCGGTAATGCGCGACCGGTGATCGTCTTCGACGTCCTGTTCCGTCTGCTGCGCCACCTCTATGGCGCGGATCACGTCACCTACGTCCGCAACATCACCGACGTCGACGACAAGATCAACGCGCGGGCCCTTCGCGATTTCGGCTCCGAGATCGAGGCCGGCCGCATGAGCCTTAACGACGCCATCCGCAAGGTGACGGAAAAAACCGCCGATCAGTATCATGACGATGTGCGGGCACTGGGTTGCCTCGATCCGACCGTGGAACCGCGGGCGACGGAACATATTCCCGGCATGATTAATATGATCGAGACCCTGATCGCTCGCGGCCATGCCTACGCGGCGGATGGGGAGGTGCTGTTCGATACGGCCTCCATGCCGACGTATGGAGCCTTGTCCAAGCGCAATCTCGACGAACAGAAGGCCGGCGCGCGCATCGCGGTCGAAAGCCACAAGAAGCACCCGGGTGATTTCGTTCTCTGGAAGCAGTCATCCGCCGAGGAGCCGGGCTGGGACAGCCCCTGGGGCCGGGGACGGCCCGGCTGGCACATCGAATGCTCGGTCATGAGCGAGGCGCATCTGGGCGAGGTGTTCGACATCCACGGCGGCGGGCTCGACCTGATCTTTCCCCACCACGAAAACGAGATCGCCCAGTCCTGCTGCGCCCACGGCAACGACCGTATGGCCAACTACTGGCTCCACAACGGCTTCGTGCAGGTGGAAGGCAGGAAGATGTCCAAGTCGGAGGGCAATTTCGTCACCATCCATGACCTTCTGCACACGGAAGCCTTCGGCGGCCGCAAGTGGCCGGGCGAGGTCCTGCGTCTCGCCATGCTGATGACCCACTACCGGGAACCGATCGACTTTTCCGTCCGCAAGCTGGAAGAGGCGGAACGGCTGCTGTCCAAGTGGCCGGATCTCGTTGAAGGGGCGGAAATGCCCGCACGCGAAGTCCTCGACGCGCTCGACGACGACCTGAACACCGTCGCGGCCATTCAGGCATTGCATGCGCTCGCGTCGGAGGCGCAAAAGGATCCCGCAAGGCTGGCGGAGTATTCAGCGTCTGCGGCCCTGTTGGGTCTCGCGCCGGTCAAGGCGGAAACCGGCAACCTCGACAACGCGGCCATCGATGCCCGTGTCGCCGAACGCCTTGCCTTTATCGAAGCGAAAAACTGGGCGGATGCAGACCGGATCCGCGATGAACTGGCCTCTGAAGGAATTCTGCTAAAGGATTCAAAAGACTCCGAAACCGGCCAGCGCATCACCACCTGGGAGGTTAAGCGGTGACACAGTCTCATTCCCACTCCGGCGGCTGCCAGTGCGGGGCGGTGCGGTTTCGGGTCGATGGGCCGCTCGGAAAGGCCTCGATCTGTCATTGCCGCATGTGCCAGAAGGCCTTCGGGTCCTTTTATGCGCCGCTGGTCGGCCTAAAAAAGGGGGCGGAACTGACCTGGACCCGGGGCGAGCCCGCCCGCTTCCAGAGTTCGAACCACGTCCGTCGGGGCTTTTGCCGGGACTGCGGCACGCCCCTGACATACGAGGCTCCCGATGACCTGGGCTTGGCCATCGGCGCCTTCGATCATCCCGAAGAGATCGCGCCGACGGTTCAGTACGGCGTGGAAGGCAAGCTGCCTTATGCGGATAAACTGCCCGGCTTGCCGGCGACCCGAACCGAACAAGACGAGATCGCGCTGCCATTTCTCGCCACCATGGTGACCTATCAACACCCGGACCACGACACGGAAAACTGGCCGGCCCAAGACGCTGGCGACAGGAATTAGAAAAATGACAAGGGAACGCCTCTACCTTTTCGACACCACGCTCCGCGACGGCGCGCAGACCAGCGGCATCGATTTTTCCGTGACCGAAAAGATCGCGATTGCCGAGCTGCTCGACCGTCTGGGGGTGGATTATGTGGAGGGCGGCTATCCGGGCGCCAATCCGACCGATAGCGAGTTCTTTTCCGAAAAGAGGACGAACAGGGCGACGTTCACCGCCTTCGGCATGACCAAGCGCGCCGGCCGGTCGGTGTCCAACGACCCGGGCCTGCAGGAAATCCTGGCGGCCAAGGCCGACGCCTGCTGCTTCGTCGCCAAGAGCTGGGACTATCATGTCGATGTGGCGCTTGGCTGCACCAACGAGGAAAACCTGGAGTCCATTGCCGATACGGTGAAGGCGGCCGTCGCCTCCGGCCGGGAGGCGATGATCGACTGCGAGCATTTCTTTGACGGTTACAAGGCCAATCCGGACTATGCGCTTGCCTGTGCGAAGACGGCTTTCGAGGCCGGTGCGCGTTGGGTGGTGCTGTGCGACACCAACGGCGGTACGCTGCCGGACGAGGTGAAGGAGATCATCGGAAAGGTGAGGGCGGTCGTCCCCGGCGATCATCTGGGCATCCATACCCACGACGACACCGGCCACGCGGTTGCCAACACTCTGGCCGCTGTCGATGCCGGTGTGCGCCAGATCCAGGGGACGCTCAACGGTATCGGCGAGCGCTGCGGCAATGCCAATCTGATCACCCTGATCCCGACACTGAAACTGAAGCAGGCCTACGCGGAGAAATACGAGCTCGGGGTCACCAACGACCAGCTGGCCGAGATCACCTCCATTTCTCATGCCTTCGACGAGATGCTGAACCGCTCGCCGGACCGGCATGCGCCTTACGTCGGTGAAACCGCCTTTGCCACCAAGGCCGGCATTCACGCCTCTGCGATCCTGAAGGACCCTCAGACCTACGAACACGTCCCGCCGGAAGCCGTCGGCAACCGGCGCCGTGTTCTGGTGTCCGATCAGGCCGGCAAAAGCAACCTGTTGGGCGAGCTCGACCGGCTCGGCATCAAGGTCGCCAAGTCCGATCCACGTCTCGACCGGCTGCTTGCCGAGGTAAAGCAGAAGGAAGCGGAAGGCTACGCCTATGAGGCGGCCGATGCCTCCTTCGAACTGCTGGCACGGCGGGCACTCGGCGAGGTGCCGCGGTTCTTCGACGTGAATTCCTTCCGGGTCATGGTGGAACGTCGCCACAACGCGATCGGCAATCTGGTCTCCGTGTCGGAGGCTGTGGTGAAGCTCGACATCGACGGTGAGAGCCGCATGTCGGTCGCCGAAGGCAACGGTCCGGTCAACGCGCTCGACAAGGCCCTGCGCAAGGACCTGGGCAAATACCAGTCGGCGATCGAGGGGCTGGAGCTGGTCGATTACAAGGTCCGCATCCTGAACGGCGGCACCGGGGCGGTCACGCGTGTGCTGATCGAAAGCCACGATACCGGACGTCATCGGCGCTGGTTCACAATCGGCGTATCCAGCAATATTGTAGATGCATCGTTCCAGGCTCTGGTCGATTCCATTACCTATGCGCTTCTGAAAGCCGAAGCGGCCTGATCCGCCACTTCGGCGAACAGGCTGTGCCTTTACGCGAAGCGCAATCAAACATGATTGGTACAAGTCCATGACACAGGCGGCACCGGCCGGAACGGCGCCGGACGAAACCCGCACCGGGATTTTGTTCGCCCTCGGCGCCTACGGGCTCTGGGGCATTCTACCCGGTTATTTCAAGCTGATCGATGCGGTCGCGCCCGAGACCGTGGTTGCCCAGCGCATCGTCTGGTCCGTGCTTTTCGTGGGCTTGTTCCTGATGCTGATGCGCCGGACCCGTGAGATCGGTGAAATTGCCCGCGAACCGCGTCTCGTCGGCCTTCTTTGTATTTCCGCCGGCTTGATCGCCGTGAACTGGCTCGTCTTCGTCTGGGCCGTCGAGCATGAAAAGGTGCTCGACGTCAGTCTCGGCTATTTCATCAATCCGCTGGTCAGCATTCTGGTCGGGCTCGTTGTCCTGCGCGAAAAACTGTCGCCACTGCAAGGCGTTGCAGTGGGTCTGGCGGCCGCCGGCGTCGCCTTGCAGGCGGTTCTTCTGGGCGGGTTGCCGTGGGTGTCGCTCTTGCTTGCCTTCAGCTTTGCCGGATACGGCTATTTCCGCAAGATCACGCCGGTGCGGGCCACGCCGGGGTTATGGATGGAGACGGTGCTTTTGCTGCCGCTCGCCGGAGGCTATCTGCTGCTGCAGGGCATGTCGGGCGTCGATGTTCTGAGGCTCGGTACGCCGAGCGTATTCGTGGCGCTCGCCGGGCTGGGTATCGTGACGGCTCTGCCGCTGATCCTGTTTTCGGCCGCCGCCCGGCGCTTGCCGATGGTCCTGATCGGCCTGATGCAATATATCGCGCCGTCCCTGCATTTCGTCACGGCCGTGTTCATCTGGCACGAACCGCTTCATCCCGCGACCCTGACAACCTTCGGGTTCATCTGGCTCGCGCTCGGCGTGTTCAGCTTCGATTCCTGGCGGCGCTGGAAGGCAAATGCCCGGAAAAATGCAGCAATTGCCGGGTAGGTGACGCGGCGGTTGCCGGTGGTCTTGTCTCTTAAAGGTTCTCGATCGGTGCGTAACCGGAGGCGTCGCCGTCAACTTCCTTGTCGGAAAGAACATCCTGGATCATCGGCAACGCATCTTCTGCGCTCCGGGCCACCAGATAGGGAACTTCCGTATCCGGGCGGATGAAGCCCTGATGCCGCATATGGTCGAGAAGCTTGAGCAAGGGCGACCAGAAGCCGTTGATGTTGACCAGTACGACCGGCTTCCTGTGCTGGCCGAGCTGTGCCCAGGTCATCATTTCAACCGCTTCTTCCAGCGTACCGATGCCTCCCGGCAGTGCGATGAAAGCGTCGGATTTCTGGAACATGAGCTGTTTGCGCTCATGCATGTCCTTGGTCACGATCAGTTCATCGAGGGACGTGAGCATCGCCTCGCGTTTTTCCAGGAAATGCGGGATAATCCCGGTAACCAGGCCGCCCGCATCGAGGGCCGCCTTGGCGGTCGTACCCATGAGGCCGACCGAACCGCCGCCATAGACGAGGCGCAGGCCGTTTTCGGCGATCAACTGACCGGTGCGTGTCGCCGCTGCTTCATAGACCGGATCGGTGCCGAAGCTGGAGCCACAGTAGACGCAGACGCTGGAAAATATTGTCATGGGGAATGTGTGGCATTCCCGGCCGAACCGGTCAAGCACTCGATTGTGCATGGCAGCGGAGATTCTGGCGGTTTTCTTGCCGACACCTAAAAAGACGTATATTCATGGCTTTAGACAGGGGTTGGCCGACAGGATGTGAGCCTTGCAGGATCTGCCGCAGGCAGTCCTCGGACGGAACATTTGAATGGTCGGGAGATTGACGGATCTAAGCCGGGTAATTGGCCCGGGAAGAACCCGGATGGGATGGCAATGACGAAGCTGAGCGTGATCTGGAGCCTGATAGCCGCCGTCGTCGTGGGCGGTGCAGCGCTGACGACCGGTATCATCTATATGGATCGGCAGGAGAAAAGCGCAGAAGCACCCGCTTCCTCCACGGAAGTAACCACCGAGGTTGCCTCCAATTCCGGAACGGCGGAGCCAAGTGCATCGCAGCCGGAAGCCGCCGATGCGGGATCGCAAAAGGAAAGCGGGCCCGATGTGAGCGCCAAGGCGGACAAGCTCACGTTTGATGCGGTCGGTGTGGAGCCGACGGGCGAAACCGTCGTTGCTGGCCGATCGGACCCCGGCTCCATCGTCGCACTGACCGCGAACGGAAAAGTCGTCGGCAAGGGCGTTGCCAACGAAAAGGGTGAATGGACCATCATTCTGGAAAAGCCGCTTGAGGCGGGCGATTACGACGTCGGCCTTCAGATCACGGATGATGCCGGCAACGTCACCCATGAATCGACCGAACGCCTTGCCGTGTCTGTTCCCGAAGACCGCAAGAGCCAGCCGCTGGTGGTGCTGAACAAGCCGGAAGGCCCGTCCGATATTCTGCAGAAACCCGAGCCGGTTGAAACCGCTGGGCAGGACGAGCCGGCCAAGGAAACCGTCGTTGCGTCCGCCCAGGATGAGGAACCGGCCGAACCGGTCGTGGAAACCAAGCCTGAACCGGAAACAACGTCGTCCGGTGAGCCGTCGGTAGCCGAGCCTGAAACGCCGGCCGGCGAAACGGCAAAGCCGGAAATGACCGAGACCCCTGCAACGGCCGAGCCGGAAAAGACAACCGAAGCCGCGAAGGCCTCGTCTGAAACCCCCGCTTCATCCGAAGCGCCTGCGTCGGATGCAGAGGCGCCCAAGGCCAAGGAAACCGCGCCTGCGGTCGAAGTCACCGCTGTGGCGACCGGGGGGAATGCAACCGATCAGGCCGAAACGGCACCAACGACCCGCACAGTCTCCTCTCCCGCAGGAGAGCCGGTTGCCGGAAGCGCCTTGAAAACGACGGTCGAAGCCGTCGAAGCGGAAGGCGGCAAGCTTTACGTGGCTGGGACCGGCGAGCCGGGCCTGAAAGTGCGCGTTTATGTTGGGGGAGAATTCGTCGGTGAAGCCACGGTTGGTGCCAACGGGCGCTGGCTGCTGCAGGGCGGCAAGACCCTTCAACCTGGAACCGTGGAAGTCCGCGCCGACATGATCGGCGACGCCAAGGGCACGGTTGTCGCTCGCGCTGCCGTGGAATTTGAAAAGGCGGCCGAACAGATCGTCCTGACCAAGGTGATCGCTTCCGGTGAAACCGCAACAGATGCCGGCGGGGCAGGGGCCTCTGTGACCAAACCGTTGCCGAATGTGATCATCCGCAAGGGCGACAACCTTTGGACCATCTCCCGGCGTCTCTATGGCGAGGGCACGCGGTACACGACGATCTATCAGGCCAACAAGGGACAGATCCGCAATCCGGACCTGATCTATCCCGGGCAGGTCTTTCTGACGCCGGAAGGCGATCTGAACTGGAAGACTGAATCGAACTGAGTTCGCCGGCTCGAACTGGCCGGCATCGACGGCGCGGCTCGTTCCGCGCCGTTTGCTCGTGTTCATCGCGGAAAATGCCGAACATCGACGGCTTGAGTGCCTGAAATGGTGCGGCAAGTGCGCGCGCGGCTTGTTATTTCGGTGATTCATCGCATATCTACGATGAAAGGCCGGGCGTCGACCGCGGACCGACCGCCCGTTTTGAAATTCGCGAGGGAGAGCCATCCATATGGCAGAGAAATCTGCAGGCTTCCGGTCGGACGGCGGATCGGACGCTGCCTGCGCGCCGGTCGAGCAATGCGAACTTGCGAAGGTCTATCGGGCCCTCGGCCATCCGGCACGCCTGGCAATCATTGAAACGCTGGCAAAGCGGAACGCCGCCTGTTGCGGCGAAATCGTCGATTGCATGCCCCTGGCGCAATCCACGGTCTCCCAGCATCTGCAGGTGCTCAAGGAAACCGGTCTTCTGACCTGTGAAACGATGGGCCGGAACTGCCGGTATTTCCTGAACACCGAGATGCTGTCCAGGGCCGCGGTGGCTTCCGGGACCTTTTTCAATCGGGTCTCCGAGCAACACAGCGCCTGCCTGAAGGTGGGCGGGTGCGCCGATGAAGACCAAAAAAACACAAAAACCGGGAATGACCCCAGGGAGAAGGCCGTTGAGTAATCGGGCTGTAAAGAATGCGGCTGACAAGGGGACCGAGAGCGCACACAAGCAGGCGGCAGTCAGTGCGGATGAAGGCTCAACCCTCAACACCCTGATCAACCTCTGGCCGTATATCTGGCCGGCCCATCGTCCGGACCTGAAGGCACGGGTGTTGCTGGCCATTGTCGCCCTGGTGATTGCCAAAGGCGTAACCGTCCTCTCGCCTTATTTCTTTGCCTGGGCGTCCGACGCCCTGACCGGCGAGACGAACAATCTGCCGGCATTTCTGATTGCGCCGGTGATGTTGGTGCTTGCGTATAATGCCGCGCGCGTCCTGGCCGTGGCCTTCAACCAGCTACGCGACGCGCTCTTTGCCCGGGTGGGCCAGCACGCGGTGCGCCAGCTTGCCAATCTCACCTTCCGCCACCTTCACCAGCTTTCCCTGCGTTTCCATCTGGCGCGGCGTACCGGCGGCCTCAGCCGTGTGATCGAACGCGGCGTGAAGGGCATCGAGGCGATCGTCCGCTTCACGATCCTGAACGGGATCCCGACGATCCTGGAATTCGCCATCATGGCGGCGGTGATTTCCTACCAGTTCGGCATGAGCTACCTGGCTATCGTCGCGGTTATGATCGTCGCCTACGTCTGGTTCACCATCAAGGCGTCGAATTGGCGGATTTCCATCCGCCGCGAAATGAACGACAGCGACACGGACGCCAATTCAAAGGCGATCGACAGCCTGTTGAATTTCGAGACGGTCAAGTATTTCGGCAATGAACGGATGGAGTCCGAGCGCTTCGACGTCTCTATGGCCAAATACGAAAAGGCGGCGACCAAGACCTGGACGTCGCTCGCCTGGCTGAACCTCGGACAGACGGTCATTCTCGGCATCGGAATGGCCGCATGTATGGTGCTGTCCGCCCAGGCCGTCATGGCGGGCGAGCAGACCATCGGCGATTTCGTGCTGATCAACGCGCTTTTGATGCAGATCTCCATTCCGCTCAATTTCATCGGCTTCATCTACCGGGAAATCCGGCAGGGGCTGGCGGATATCGAATCCATGTTCGATCTGCTCGGTGTGCCGGAAGAGATCACCGACAAGCCGGGCGCGGAGCCGTTGAAGGCCGTAGAAGGCACGATTGCCTTCGAGAACGTGCATTTCCACTACGATGCGGACAGGCCGATCCTCAAGGGCATCGATTTCGATGTGCCGGCTGGAAAGACAGTTGCCATCGTCGGACCGTCCGGCGCGGGCAAATCGACCATTTCCCGGCTTCTGTTCCGTTTTTACGACGTGACCGACGGACGGATTCTGATCGACGGTCAGGACGTGCGTGACGTGACCCAGGAAAGCGTGCGCCATGCCATCGGCATGGTGCCGCAGGACACGGTGCTCTTCAACGATACGATCGCCTACAACATCCGCTATGGCCGTCCGGATGCAACGGATGAGGAAGTCCGGGAAGCGGCCCGGATGGCGCAGATCCACGACTTCATCGAACGCCTGCCGAAGGGCTATGCATCCGAGGTCGGTGAGCGCGGTCTGAAGCTGTCAGGCGGTGAAAAGCAGCGCGTGGCTATCGCCCGGACCATCCTGAAATCCCCGCCGATCCTGATCCTCGACGAGGCGACTTCCGCCCTCGATACCCATACGGAACAGGAAATCCAGGCAGCCCTCGATCAGGTCTCGAAAAACCGCACCACGCTTGTCATCGCCCACCGGCTGTCGACGGTGGTCGGTGCCGACCAGATCCTCGTGCTCGAGGCCGGCCGGATCGTCGAGCGCGGCACGCACGCGGACCTTCTGGCGAAGAACGGGCTCTATGCCTCCATGTGGGCGCGTCAGCGCGAAGCGAGCGAGGCGGAGGAACGCCTGCGGGCAGCCCGGGAAGAAGATGATTTGGGCATCGTTCTTCGAGGGCCGCGCGCAGGCGAAACCGTCGAATAGCGGATCGTTCGGGCTGCCGGGTCAGGCAGGCCGGAAGCCGTTATCGGACGGCGAAAGGCAATGCGCGGCTTTGGGCGGGTAAACAAGACGGGCAGGAAGCTGAAACAGGTTCCGGAAGACCCGCCGGATTTCGCAGGCGCGATGCATGCGTGCGAGATGCTCGTAGTGATCGCCGGTATGTATCATGGCAGTCTCCTTTCTGCTGTAGGGACTGTCTCATTTTCAATGTAATGATATAATCAGGCTTGTTTTTGTAACTCTTTTCGAAGTTTTCGAATAATGCGTCTGGATGATCTGCGTTTCTTTTCCCGCGTTGCCGCACTGGGGAACCTGTCTGCGGCCGGCCGGGAGTTCGGCCTGTCGCCTTCGGCAGCAAGCAGCCGTTTGACGGCGCTGGAACGGGAGGTGGGGGCGCAATTATTCGCCCGCACCACAAGGCGCTTGACCCTGACGGAAGCCGGCCAGATCCTGCTGGACCATGCCGTGGCAGCCCTTCGTGAAATGGACGCGGCGCTGGACCAATTGGAAGCCAGCAACGAAGCGCCACGCGGCAAGCTGAAAATCTCGACAAATATGTACTTCGGCCGTAAGCACGTGCTGCCTTACCTGGTGGAATTTCGGGCACTCTATCCGGACATTCGCATCGATATGGACTTCACCGACCGGCTGGTCGACATCGTTGCCGAAGGCTACGACATGGCCATCCGTGGTGCGCCGCTTGCCGATTCCACGCTCAAGGCCCGAAAGCTCGGTAGCAACAAGCGGGTTCTGTGCGCGTCTCCAGACTATATTGACCGTAGAGGCGCCCCCAGCTGCCCGTCTGATCTCGTCAATCACGACTGTATCGGCATTTCCTCGATGCCGGTGTGGTATTTCAACGGACCGGACGGGGAGATCACCCATCAGGTCGCAGCCTTCATCACCGGCGATACCAGCGATTTTTCCTACGACGCCGCGATGTGCGGTCTTGGCGTCAGCCTCAAGTCCATCGCTCATATCTGGGAGGATCTGAGAGATGGCCGGCTCGTGGAGGTGATGCAGGATTATCCGGTGGTTCGGGAAGGGGCCATCTGGGCAGTCTATCCTCCGGGCAAGTTCACTCCGCCCAAGGTCACCGTCTTTGTCGATTTCCTGCTATCGAAATACGGCCGTCCGCCATACTGGGAGACGGACTACCGCACGGCCTGAACACTCGGCATCTTCGGAAGTGGTTTTCCGGTTCAATTGCGGATCGAATGGGTTTAGAAGAGGCCAAATTCCATGTGCTGCCGTGACTGGACGTCGGGTGGTGCGCTAAACAAGATTTCTGCAAGGCCACGGCGAGGAGATGCGTTGCCGTGCCAATAGGCAGAACGTCCCGAAGGGCAGGAACCCGCATGTCACTTGTCGATTCCGTAACCAAGGCCTTTGTTCCCATCCATCGCGAAGGCTGGCCGTTCATAGCCATCAGCCTGGTTGCAACGCTGGTGATCGGCTGGTTCGCGGATCCGTTGTTCTGGATCGGCCTCATCGTGACCGCCTGGGTCTGCTACTTTTTCCGTGATCCGCCACGTGTCACCCCGGTCACCGAGGGGCTCGTGATATCCCCGGCCGACGGCGTCGTCAGCCATGTGGGTCCGGCACGTCCGCCGGCGGAACTGGAGCTTGGCGGCGAGCCGCTTCTGCGCGTTTCCATCTTCATGAACGTGTTCAATTGCCATGTGAACCGCGCGCCAATGAGCGGCAAGGTCACCCGTGTCGCCTATCGCGCGGGCAAGTTCCTGAATGCGGAATTGGACAAGGCGAGCGAGGACAATGAACGCAACGGTCTGGTCATCGAGAACGGCGATACCCGTATCGGCGTCGTTCAGATCGCCGGCCTGGTTGCGCGGCGTATCGTCTGTTTCGTGCGTGAAGGCGAGACGGTTGCAGGCGGCGAACGCTTCGGACTGATCCGCTTCGGTTCGCGCCTCGATGTCTATTTCCCCGAAGGAACGGTGCCGAAGGTCGCCCTGGGCCAGACCATGATTGCCGGCGAAACCGTCCTGGCGGATCTGCGTGAAACCAACCCCACCGCGCAGCCGCTGACCCGGGTCAGCTAGAGGCAGAATAGTGACGACCGAACACGACAAATCGTCTGCCAGACAAGACGCCCGACAAAGCCGCCAGCCCAGATTCCGCCGCGTGCCCCTGCGGCTGATCCTGCCCAATATGGTGACCCTGCTTGCCTTGTGCTCGGGCCTGACGGCGGTTCGCATGGCCTATGAAGGCCGTTGGGAATTCGCGGTCGGCGCGGTCCTGATCGCTGCCGTGCTCGATGCGCTCGATGGCCGGGTCGCCCGACTTTTGAAGGGAACGTCCAGATTCGGGGCGGAGCTGGATTCGCTCGCCGATTTCGTCAATTTCGGGGTCACCCCGGCCCTGATGCTCTATCTCTGGATCCTGAAGGAAGCCGGTTCCATCGGCTGGATCGCAGCTCTTGCCTTCGCCATCTCCGCTGCTCTGCGCCTGGCCCGCTTCAATGTGGCCCTCGATGATCCGGACAAGCCCGCCTGGGCGGTGCAGTTCTTTACTGGGGTTCCCGCACCCGCGGGCGCATTGACGGTGCTGATCCCGATCTACTGGGGCTTTCTGGGCGTTCTGCCGCAATGGCCGGAGTTCGCGCCCGGCGTTGCCCTTTTCACCATCGGTATCGCCTTCCTGATGATCAGCCGCCTGCCGACCTATTCCGGCAAGACCGTCGGCACGCGGATCCGCCGCGACTACGTGTTGCCGCTGTTCGTGGTCGCGGTGCTGCTCGTCGCCCTGACGGTGAGTTATCCGTTCCAGGTCGTGGCACTGGTCTCCGCGCTCTACCTCGTCTCGATTCCGTTTGCCTGGCAGTCCCATCGCAAGTTGCTGCTGGCCGACAGGAACCTTGCATCCGATGACGACGGCGATTGCGAGGACACGGACCTCGACCACCTCGGGGACAAGCACAAGGGCGACGCGAGTTAGCCCGCAGTCTCTGCGGACCTGCCTGGCTTGATCCGGGCATTCATTCCGATCCGTTGCCATACGGCAAAGCGGTTTCAAGGCGAGATGTCACGGCATGGATGCGATGGTCGAGCCATGGCATGACGGACTGGCGCGCGCTACCCGGCAGCCCGTCTGCGCACGAATTTCTGTTCCATGACCATCTTGCCCCATTGGTCGCCCTGGTATTCGTCCGCCAGCTCAAACCCGTTGCGTTCATAGAGCGCGCGGGCGGCGTCCAGGCCTTTCAGGGTCCACAGGTGGATCTCGACGAAGCCGTGGCGTTCGCAGTGGTCGAGGGCCTTCTCCAGAAGCCTGCGGCCGAGGCCGAGACCTCTCAGGTGCTCTTCCATAATGAACCAGCGCAGGTGGGCGATGTTGTTGCCAAGGTCCTCGCCGTCGATGGTGATGGAGGCCACGACCCGGCCGTTTTCGACAACACTCCAGGAGTTGTTTACCGGATTTGAAAGCCTCGGCATGAATTCGGCCATGGCGGCGGCAACCACGCTTTCAAAGGCCGGTCCGAAGCCGACAATCGGCCCGTGCGTGCGGCCGTGCAGGCCCGATAGATCGCCGATCATGCCGGTCTGATAGCCTTCGACGATCTCCGGCGCCGCGGGAGCGGCGTGAGTGCCGTTGCCGGTCCTTGAAACCGTCAGAGCGGTCGCAAAGGCATCGAGCGCGCGGGCGACACCTTCCGGTGACGACTGTCCGCCCATATGGGGAAGGGCGCCGGACACCTTGTTCTCGCCATAGGCGGCCAGGACGGCCAGTGTCTTGCGGCCCTGTTCGGTCAAAGTGATACGGAAGGAGCGGCCGTCCGTCTCCAGCCGTTCGCTGGTAATCTCCCCTCGTTTTTCGAGCGCCTGCACCAACCGGCTGATCGTGGATTTCTCCAGGTTCAGGCGATCCGCGAGGTCTTTCGATGTCAGGCTGCCGCTCTCGCCGAGCTCGACGATGGTGTGGACTGCGGAGGGGGACAGGTCCGTACCCGCAAGCGTGCGTTCCATATAGCCATGCTCGCGGACCAGCACCCGGGCGGCGCTCCGGATTGTCGAGATCACTTCAGCTGAGATCGTTTGCATCTTGTTTCGGTGATGTAGTTGTATAATGCAACTAATATGCTTCGCTTGTCAGGATTTGGCAAGCCGCCGGACAAACAAAAACCGCCGGGACGGGATCCCGGCGGTTTCGCATTGGCAGGGTGCCTATTCGGCGGCGTTGGGAAGATCCTGTGGCGGTTCTTTCGGCGGTTTCGGTTTCTCCATCCGAATGACGCGGGCAGGGGGTGCCGGCTCGGCCGGTTCTTCCGGTTCGGCGGAAGTATCCGGTCCTGAAACAGCGACTGCCGCTGCCGGTTGGCCACGCCACCAGGCGGCGGCGCGCTGCCCGGACTGCATCCACACGCTCGGCAACGCAATCATCACGGGGATCATGATCAGCGTCAGCAGAGTGGAGAAGGCAAGCCCGGAAATCACCGCTGTCGAAAGCTGCACCCACCACACGGCGGTGATGCCGCCATAGGCGGTCACCTGGTTTAAGAAATCCAGATTGATCGCGGTTGCCATCGGGATCAGCCCGGCGATCGTAGTGATCGTGGTCAGCAGGATCGGCCTGATCCGCTGTACCGACGTCTTCAGAATCGCATCGAGCGGCTCCATCCCGTCGTCCCGGAAGCGGTTATAGGTGTCGATCAGCACGATGGCGTTGTTGACCACGATCCCGGCTAGCGCCACGACGCCCGTCCCGGTCATGATGATCGAGAACTTCTGACCCGTTATGATCAGCCCCAGAAGCACGCCGACCACCGACATGATCACCGTGGAGAGGGTGAGGGCCGTCTGGTAGAAGGAATTGAACTGGGTGAGCAGGATGATGAACATCAGGAACAGCGATGCGACCATCGCCTTCATCAGGAACTCGCCCGATTCCTTCTGATCCTCGTCAGCTCCGCGGAACTTCAGATAGATGTTGTCCGGCCAGGTCTGGGTCTTCAGCCACTGATCGAGTTCGCGCACCTTGTCGTCGGGCAACGCGCCGGAGGCCGGGTCGACGGTGGCTTTCACCATCATCGAATAGAGCCCGTCACGCCGGGTGATCGACGACACCTTGGGCGAGGCCGACCGGGTCACGAAGTTCGACAGGGGAACCAGTCCAAGCTGCGTTTGCAGGCGCAACTGGTCGAACCGGTCGAGCGTGCGCTGGTCTTCCGGCAGGCGGACGCGGATATCGACCTCGTCCTCGCTGTCGGACGGACGGTACTTGCCGACCAGCACGCCGTTGGTGACCAGCTGGACCATCGATCCTACCGAGGCAATGTCGGCCTTGTAGCGACCGGCCTGTTCCCGGTCGATGGACATTTCCCATTCGATGCCCGGCAGCGGCCGGTCGTCTTCCTGGTCGAGCAGGCCTTCCATCTGGTCCACATGGGCGCGGACTCTGGCGACGTTTTCAACCAACGTGTCGTATTCGGTGGACTTGATCTCCAGTTGAAGGTCCTTGCCCGTCGGCGGGCCGCCTTCGATCTTGCGGGTTTCCACCTTGATGCCCGGAAGTGGGGCCGTCCGTTCGCGGATTTCGGCGAAGATCTGTTTCGCCTCCCGCCGGCAGCAGAAGTCGGCCAACTCGAGCTGGAGTTCGCCGATCACGTCAGCCGGCTTGTCCTGGACACCGCCGAGAACCTGGCCTCCGCCGGAACCTCCTGGCGCCTTGGCCGAGGTCACGACATTCTTGATGCCCGGGATCTGCAACACTTCGCGCTCGACCGCCTCGACCAGTTGCAGCGATTCCCGTGCGGACAGGTTGCCGCGCCCGGAAACGAGGACGACCGCCTGGTCGGGCTCTTCGTCGACGAAGAATTCCACACCGGTCGGATTGCCGGCGAAGGCGCCGAAGATCATGACGCTGCCGCCGATCATCACGACCAACATGACGATGTTGCCGATCGGGTTGCCCGCCAGAAGCTTCAGGAAGCGGACATAGACACCCGCCATGCCGCCGACCTTGTTGACGTCGAAGACGGTGGAGCCTGAAACCGCTTCAGCCTCAGCGCGTTCCGCCGCCTGGATCCGTTCCGCCCGGGCCTTGGACCAGCGAACGAACGGACGGAAAGCGGACCGCAGCAGGAAAAAGCTGGCGACTGCCAATACCAAGGCAATGACATCAAGAGAAAATACCGTCGAACCATCGGCGCCATTGATGACGAAAACCGATGCGGACAAAAAGAACTTCAACAGGCCCAGGAATTCGAAACCATGCGGATAGGGCACGGATTCCGGCACGAACGCAGCTCTGGACTGTGAAAGCAGAAAATAAACGACAACTGCCGATGTCAGCGACAGAAGCCCGTTCGCATGCCGGCCCATGAAATGGGACACTTGCGCAAAGATGGCGCCGGTCACGGGGATGAACACCATGGCCGTCAGCAGGGATGCCGACAGAACGATGATCACCATGATCGGCAGGTAGCTCATGAACTCGCCGGCGACGCCCGGCCACATCAGCATGGGCAGGAAAGCGGCGAGCGTGGTCGCCGTGGACGACACGATCGGCCAGAACATCAGCCGCGCGGCGCGGATATAGGCTTCCTTGTCCTCCATGCCTTCGGAGATCTTGCGGTCGGCATATTCGGTCATGACGATGGCGCCGTCGACCAGCATGCCGACCGTCAGCACGAGGCCGAACATCACCATGTTGGACACCGTGTAGCCCATGCCGCCCAGGATCAGGAACCCGATCATGAAGGAGGTCGGGATCGCCAGGCCGACGAGCAGCGCGGACCGAAGGCCGAGTGCCGCCACAACCAGGATCATCACGAGGAAAATCGCCGTGAGGATCGACGATTGCAGCGAGCCGAGGACCTCGAAGGTTTTTGAAGACTGGTCGAGCAGCAGGTTCACCTTGACCGTTTCCGGCCAGTCCTTTGAGGCTGCCTCGACAACGGCCCTGACCGCGGCGTTGTTCTCAATCAGGTTTGTCCCGATCCGTTTGGTGACCTCAAGAGCGATCGCGGGTTTGCCGTTCACCCGGGTGTAGGACGTGGCATCCTTGAAAGTCCGCCGGATATCCGCAACGTCGGCCAGCGTCACCACGGCCTCGCCGTTCTGCTTGATCGGCAGCGAATAGACATCGTCCGCCGTCTCGATCAAGCCGGGAACCTTGACGTTGAACCGGCCGTTGCCGCCGTCGATGAAACCGGCCGGGACAAGCTGGTTGTTCAGTGTCAGCGTGTTGAGCAGTTCCTGCTGGGTGACCGAATAGGCTTCCAGTTTCTGGCTGTCGATCACGACTTCCAGAAGCTCTTCCCGGTGCCCGGTGAGATCCGCCGAGCGCACCGTATCGATCGCCTCGATCTGGTCCTTCAGCCGCCGAGCCAGATTGTAGAGCGTTCGCTCGGGCACATTGCCGGAGAGGGCAACGGTTATGGTCGGCAGGAGCGCGAAGTTGGTCTCGTGGATGGTCGGCTCCTCGGCCTCTGCCGGGAGCTCGCCCTTTGCCTGATCGACCTTGTCGCGCACATCCGCGAGCGCTTCGTCCTTGTCGAAGGAAATGTCGAATTCCAGCACGATGGACGCGTGACCTTCGGCAGCGATCGCGGTGATTTCCTTCAGCCCGTCGAGACCGCGCAGTTCCGTCTCCATCGGGCGGACCAGCAATCTGTCCGCGTCTTCCGGGGAGATGCCCTGTTGGGCAATGGAGACGTAGAAGACCGGCACATCGATGTCCGGACTGTCTTCCTTGGGGATTGTCATGTACGTGTAGGTGCCGGCAACGATCAGCGCCAGCATCAGGACGAAAACGGTTTTGGGCCGCCTCAGGATGGCTTCAAGAGCATCGATCATTGGCTAACCTCGGCCGTTTTGAGGACAGGTTCCACTTTCTGGCCGTCGGTAACGTAGTCCTGGCCGACGGTGATGATGCGGACGGAATCCGGAAGCCCGCCGACCCAGATGCCGTCATCGCCGCCACCCAGAACCTTCACCGGGTAGAAGACGGTGATTTGATCGTCGTTCACGCCCCGCAGGCCGAGCTCGCCGTCATCGTTCAGTGTCAGGATTGCCGGCGAGATCATGTGGGCTCTTTGGGTCGGCAGTTTGAGCCGGGTCAGCGCCGTGGTTCCATCCCGGGCGATCCCTTTCTTGTTCGGCAGTTCGACTTCGATCCGGAAGGTTCGCGTTTCGGGGTCGGCCGCAGGCGAGATGTAGCGCACGGTGCCGGACATCGATTGACCGGAAATCAGCCGGACTTCCGCGTCCATGCCTTTCGAAATCAGGCCGATATCCGCTTCCGAGACCTGGCCGATGGCGATCATGGGATCGGTTTCGACGACGGTGGCGCAGACATCACCGACATTGAGGCGCGCGCCGACATTCGCCATCGGGCTCTGGATGATGCCGTCGATCGGCGAATGAATGACCGTGCGGTCGAGCTCCATATTCGCTTCTTCCACTCGGGCCTGAGCGGCGTCGAGTGCGGCTTGCAGGGCTGCGACCCGGGTCTCTGCCGTGAAGCCTTTGGAACTGAGTTGAGTGGCCGCCGAATGATCGAGCCTGGCCTGGGCGAGGCCTGCCTTGGCTTCAAGCACCTTGGCTTCGCGGGTTCCCTTGTCCAGTACGCAAAGGACATCGCCCTTCGAGACAGGGTTGCCTTCGACCGCCGGGCGTTCGATGACACGCGCCGCGGTTTCGGCACGGACCTCCACCTTGGCTTCGGCCTCCGTTCGTCCGCGGATTTCCAGAACCGGCTGGCGCTCCGTGGCGGTCAGCGTTGCGACCTGCACGCGGAACGGGGCATCTCCGGACTTTTCCTGCCGTTCGGAAGGAGGCGGTGTGGCATCCGCACTGTCTCCGCGTCCGCCGATGACGTAGGTGCCGGAATACATCCATAGGCCAATTCCGGCGGCAAGACCGGCGGCAAGCACATATGAAAATTTCAAACGCATAGGATTGCTCCAAAATCGATGTCTATTCGGCCGCGGCCCGGGAGGGGGGCAATGCGGCTCCGCCTTCTGCAATTCGGATCAGCTCGTCGCCATGGGTCTCTAGGTAGTTGAGGGTGAAGCTCATACAAGCGATGCCGTAGGATTGTGCCCAGTTGGACCCCTTATGCGGGCAGGTGTCGTTGTGTTCGGTCAGATGCTTGAGCTCCGCGCGAACCTGTTCCTTGCGCCGTTCGATCGCGCGACGGATGACGTCGGGTCCGACCTGTTCGGCATAAAGGGCCACCAGCAGGAAAGGAGACTTGAATGTGTCCGCGGCCTGGGGTTCGCACAAGGAAGTGATGAATTCCTCGCGGCCGGCGTCGGTGATCGAATAAACCTTGCGGGCGGGTTTGCCGGGCTGGGTTTCCTCCTGCACGGTTACCATGCCGTCACTGGTCAGTTTCGCCAGGGCCGGATAGATGGAACCGAAACTCGCATCGTCGAAATAGCAGAACCGGCCTTCCGTGGCTTCCTTGCGGATTTCATAGCCGGTCGCATCGCCGAAACTGAGGATCGCAAGGCAAAGGCTGCGAACGCTCATGGTGAACTGGTCCTTCCTGTCTTCCGAAGACGCCGGCTGAAACGCGCGGTCTAACTTGAGAGAATTGCCGATGGCCTGAACATGGGACGCAAAAACGCTTATTCAAGCCCGATATATATCGGATCTATATATTGGGCGGATATATGGCAAGCTTTTGACAGGAAAAATATGGTGGGTGCGAAAACTTGTCAGCTTTACTGGGAATGGAAACTGGTTTTTGATGCCCGGATCAAGCGAATTACCGCCGGAAACTGCCCGGCAGGTCCTGTAGAGGAGGCGCGTCGATGGCCAGCAAGAAAACCCGGGGTTCGATCCTGTCCGGTTATCTGCCGGAAAACCCGCTGTTTCGCCTGCTTGCGATCAATGGCGTGATCGGGCTGGGCATCTCCGCCCTGGTGCTGGCGGGCCTGTTCTGGGCGAACATCGGAAACCTGCGAACCCTGGTCATGGCTTCGGACAACCCGGTTCTTCCGATCGTCATGCTGGCATGCGGCCTGATCATTACCTTGTGTTCGGTGGTCATGGGCTCGGCGGTCATGATGCTGAAACCGCAGGATGACGACCGCAATCGGAAGGGGCCGAAGTTCAAGGCCGTCAGCGCGTTGTTGGCTCCGCGCGAAAACCTGACCCCTGTTTCCGTTCCGGTCCGGCCGAACCGTTAACCGGGGGCGAAGACCGGGTGGTCAGCCGGCCCGTTCCGGCTGGACGGGATATTCCACAACAGGTTTTGCGAAATGCCCTTCGGCGGCTTCCGCATCGATGACTTTCTGATTGATCAACAGCGTCATGGCCGCTGCCGCGAACAGGCAGAGAAAACCGGCGGAAGCGAGCTGCATACGTAAAATCCTCGATATCTGTACTTCGGTCGCCGACTTACCAGTCAAGGTTCTAAACCGAGGCAAACCGGACAGGTAAAATTTGAGCTATCGGCAGGAATCACGAGGATTTTAAATCTCCCTCTTGCACGGGCGTATCGCTTGAGGTTTGGTGCGCAGAAGGTTTCAATAGGGATTTCAAGGATATGACCTCCTCCTCCTCCTATCCGCGCGACATGATCGGCTACGGGCGCACCACGCCGGACCCGAAATGGCCCGGTGGCGCGAATGTCGCGGTTCAGTTCGTGATCAACTACGAAGAAGGGGGGGAGAACAACATTCTCCACGGAGACGCCGCCTCCGAGGCTTTTCTCTCGGAAATCGTCGGCGCCCAGCCGTGGCCCGGCAAACGCCACTGGAACATGGAATCCATCTACGAATACGGCTCACGCGCCGGTTTCTGGCGGCTTTGGCGTATGTTCACCGGCCGCTCCATCCCGGTCACTGTCTATGGGGTCGCGACCGCCCTTGCACGAAATCCCGAAGCCGTGGCGGCGATGAAGGAAGCCGACTGGGAAATCGCCTCCCACGGCCTGAAATGGATCGAATATGCCGATCTGCCGGAAGAGCTTGAGCGCGAACATATGCGCGAGGCGATCCGCATCCATGAGGAAGTGACCGGGTCGCGTCCGCTTGGCTGGTATACGGGTCGCTGCTCGATGCAGACCCAGAAGCTTGTGATGGAGGAGGGCGGCTTCCTCTATGATTCCGACAGCTACGCCGATGATCTCCCCTATTGGGTGGATGGCCCGGAAGGCGATCATCTGGTCATTCCCTATACGCTCGATTCGAACGACATGCGCTTTGCTGCCGCACAGGGCTTCAATTCCGGCGACCAGTTCTTCGCCTATCTCAAGGATGCCTTTGACGTGCTTTATGCGGAAGGAGAGGCCGGGACCCCGAAGATGCTGAACATCGGCCTGCATTGTCGTCTGGTCGGCCGGCCGGGCAGGGCGGCCGCGCTGGCGCGGTTCCTCGACTATGTCACCTCCCATGACAAGGTCTGGCTCCCACGGCGGATCGACATCGCCTGGCATTGGCACGCCCATCACGCACGCGGATAAGGGACGGTTTTGGACCCGCGACTTGTCGAAATCCGGCAAATGCGGCCCCGAAAGGAGCGGCAGACAGTTGCCTTGACAGGGTGCTGTTTGCGACAATGACATATGCAGACAGCACCCGTTCCGCGTTATCACCTCTACGGTGAAAACGACCAGGCCGACGACTTCGATTTCTTTCACATCGAGACGATCCGGGCTCGTTCGGCCCCGCTTGGCTGGTCGCTCGATGCCCACAGTCACATCCATCTGTTCCAGTGTCTGATGATCACCTCCGGCGAAGGACGGTTGACCGATGAAGCGGGAGAGCGTCGCATCGCACCGGACACGATCGTCTTTACGCCGCCTGGCGTGGTGCATGGCTGGGAATTCACGCCCGACACCCAGGGCTACGTGGTGTCCTTTACCCACGATTATCTGACAGGGTCCGACGACGGCCGCGATCTCGACCGGCTTCTGGCCGGCCAGGGCGAAAGCAATCATCTGGTCGTGCCGTCGGGTGAAGATCGCCTGAAAATCTGCAGCTATCTGCGGGAAATGGCGGAAGAATTCGAAAGCGGGAAACGCCGGCGCCTGGTTTTCCGACCGCTGATGACCCTGATGCTGGCGCGCATGTTTGCCGGCATCGCGGAAGGTGGCGAGATTGATGCGGCGCCCGGCTTTTCGCTATTCCGCTTCAGAGCCCTGGTCGACGCTCATTTCCGCAGCGAACGGACGCCGGAATTCTACGCATCGGAAATGGGTATGCCGGTGGCTCGCTTGAACCGGTATTGCCGCCTGTTTACCGACCGCACCGCCGCCCAGTCGATCAGGGACCGGATCGTTCTCGAGGCCAAGCGCCAGCTCGCATTCTCATCCCTGCCGGTTTCCGAGATCGCCTATGATCTGGGTTTCGATGACCCGGCCTATTTCTCGCGGGTATTTCGCAAGGAAGCCGGCGAAAGTCCTCAGGAATTCCGTAACCGGCAAAAGACCTGAGGTGGTCCCGAGCAGGGCGCGCAATTAACGTTACTATCAGGGAATTTAATTGAATTGGCTATTTAGGGTTGAGTCCGCCTGCTGCTGAAAATACAACCTCAGATATGTTAACTTCCTGTTAAGGGTTGAGGTGAAGAGCGATGCGGTTTCCAGGGGCTTATTTTCATGTCTATGTATTTGCGGCCTTTTTTATAGGTTTCGCAGTTTCTGTCGCCAATGACCCCGTGGCGTTCGAAAGGAAGCTCCGGCCTGCTGTGCGCGATCTGGTTGCGGTAAATGAGGCCTTGGAAGACTACGTGCACAACTCCCGCCTTCGGACGATGGCCGATGAAACGGTCGACCTGTTCGTGAAGTCGGTCCGTCTGCCGACCACACTCCTGGAAAAAGTCAGTGACGCTATGGAAAACGCCAGGAAAAGACGGGACCGGCACGTTCGTGTGCAGGAAGAGCCGTCCGCGCCGGCAAGAACAAACGCATCGGAAGCGCCGCGGGCCTGATGTCGCGTTTCGTCCAATCTGTATTCGAACCGTTGAACGGCAAGGATTACTCGATGTTGGTCGTAAACATTGGCAATAATACCGATGAGAAATAGAGACAGCTTCTTTATTGACCTTGCGCGGATATGAAGCAAAGAAAAATTATATAATTGCCGTCAATTATTCCGCTTGAACTCTGGCCTATTGGCGCAGACCCGCGGAGGTCTGCAGCACAAGGAGCGGACATGCGGGTTACGGAAGAAGAAGCGAAAAAGATGTGGTGCCCGTTCGTACGGGTTGAGGGCAACAACCGTCTGTTCAATACCAAATCATCGGGTTTTGACGCGGAACATCTCTACCAGCATTGCATCGGGTCGAAATGCATGGCCTGGCGTCCTTTCATCTATTCCCATGTAAAGGGCGGGGACGAGGCATTCGAGCATCACGGCTACTGCGGTCTGGCAGGCCGGCCGGAGCTGGGCGACTAGCCGGCTGCCGGTGTGCGGCAGCCGGGAAGTTTGTTTCCTAAAGGTCAGAAGGGCAGGCCGACGTAGTTTTCCGCCAGGCTCACCTGGGCGGCGTGGGAGCTTGCCAGGTAATCCATGTCGGTCTGCTGCATCTTCGCGTTGAACGCGCCCAGATCCGGGAACTTGTGCAGGAGCATGGTCATCCACCAGGAGAAGCGCTCCGCCTTCCAGATGCGCGCCAGCGCCTTCTGAGAGTAGTCGTCCACGCCGGCCATGGACTTCTCGCCGTAGAATTCGATCAGTGCATTCGACAGGTAGTAGATGTCGGAAGCTGCCAGGTTGAGACCCTTGGCACCGGTGGGCGGCACGATGTGGCCTGCGTCGCCCGCCAGCATCAGCCGGCCGAAGCGCAGCGGTTCGGCGACGAAGCTGCGCAAGGGCGCGATGCTCTTTTCGATGGACGGCCCGGTTTCCATGTTGGCGGCGGCCTCTTCGCCGAGCCGGATTTTCAGTTCGTCCCAGATCGCATCGTCGGGCCAGGCGTTGATGTCCGTGTCGACGGGCACCTGGATGTAATAACGGCTCAGGGTGTGCGAACGCATGGAGGCGAGCGCAAAGCCGTTGTCATGGTTGGCGTAGATGAGCTCGTGGTTCACCGGCTTGACGTAGGACAGGATGCCGAGCCAGCCGATCGGATAGACCTTTTCGAATTCCGTGATGGCGTCCCGGGGCACGGAGGCGCGGGAGATACCGTGATAGCCGTCGCAGCCGCAGATGAAATCGCAAGCGATTTCGCGGGTGACGCCATCCTTCTCGTAGGTGACGCGCGGCGTGTCGGTATCGAAGTCGATCGGGGTGACGTCCTCGGCCTCGTAGATCACCTTGGCATCGCGGGCCGTATGGGCGTCCATCAGGTCCTTGGTGACTTCCGTCTGGCCATAGACCATCACGGTCTTGCCACCGGTCAGGCCTTTCAGGTCGATGCGCAGCCGGGTGTCGCCGACCGACATGTTGACCCCGTCGTGGGGCAGGCCTTCCTTGAACATGCGTTCCGAAACGCCGGCCTTGTCGAGCATGTCGACCATGCCCTGTTCCAGCACGCCCGCGCGAATCCGCGACAGGACGTAGTCCGCCGAACGCTGTTCGAGGACGACGCAATCGATGCCGGCAAGGTGAAGAAGCTGGGACAGAAGCAGCCCGGACGGACCGGCTCCGATAATGGCAACCTGGGTGCGCATGATGTTCCCTCCTTAAGTACATCATCAGCCTATTTTGATTGCCGCGGATTCTACGCATGACGAAGAGCAACGAAATGGACGATCCGAACGAATGCTTGGACATTTTCATCACGGGCCTATTGCCGTTTGTCCCGGAGGTATGGCGCTCCGATTGCGCTGTGCGTCTTGAATCAGTTTCTGAAGCTGCGGAATCAGGATCTCAGGAATGTGGCCCAGACCCTTGATCCGACTCCGGTTTATCAGGAGGGAAGTTACAGATCCTCCGGCGCGCCGGGGATCGAGACATGGTCCTTGTTTTCCAGGACAATGGGAACGGTCGTTCCTTCCGGATAGACCACGAGCACACGCAGATCCCAGATGCCGTTGATGCGCTTGGAATGGGAGATGGCCCGCCCGGACCCCTTGCTGCCGGTAAGTGAAAAGTTGAGGTAGGCCGATCCGGTTCCGCCGCTCTGTACGTTGACGTTGCCGTTAATCCAGAAGCCGGATTCGATATCGCTGCCAAGCGCGCCTTCGACCGCAGAATCGTTGCGGACGGCCGCCATTGTCATTGCATAGGCGTCGCTGCTTTTCATGATCGCGGGAAGACCTGCGACTATACCGCCGCCGAGTCCGATCGTGGCGATCCAAATGATCACGCCGGCAATCGCCCATTTTCTCTGGGTGCTGCGGAAATGCTCCGAGTCCCGCCAGGCGCGGTTTCGCCAGGCCCAGCGGCTTCCGCGAGCGCCGAGGACGAAAATCATCGCCAGGTTGACCAGCGGGATAAACATCAGCAGCGCGATGAAGACGCTGTTGCCGATTCCCCAGATCCAGTTGAGCAGAAACGCGCCCCAGTTCCACCGGTCCAGCTCCGGCGGGATCTCGGGCGGCTGGTTGAGAGGCTGGCTGGTCATGCAATGGGTCCGCTGCTTCTGATGGAAAGAGCGCAGCTTGGGCTCTAATTGCCGGCCCGGCAAGTGCTGGCGCGGACGGGTAGTTCTATCTGCCGGGGCAGGGGCAGTATCGACGGCGGGTCAAGCCCGCCGTCGAGAAGGACGATGGCTATCGGTCAGACGGCTTCCAGGGCGATCGCGATGCCCTGGCCGACGCCGATGCACATGGTCGCAAGCGCAAGCTTGCCGCCGCGCATCTTCATTTCCATGGCCGCGGTGCCGGCAATCCGGGCGCCCGATGCGCCAAGCGGATGGCCGAGCGCAATCGCGCCGCCGTTCGGGTTGACGTGTTCGCCGTCATCGGCAAGGCCGAGATCGCGCAGAACCGCAAGGCCCTGGGCGGCAAAGGCTTCGTTGAGTTCGATGACGTCGAAATCCTTCGGCGCGATCCCGAGGCGGGCACACAGCTTGCGGGTCGCAGGAGCCGGGCCCATGCCCATGATGCGCGGAGCGACACCGGCGGTCGCGCCGCCGATAACCCGGGCAATCGGGTTGAGGCCGTATTTCTCGATGGCCGCCTCGGAGGCAATGATCAGGGCGGCGGAGCCGTCGTTGACACCCGACGCGTTGCCGGCTGTCACCGACCCGCCTTCGCGGAACGGCGCCCGGAGCTTCGCGAGCGCTTCGATCGTGGTATCGTCGCGGATGTGTTCATCCTGATCGACAATGATCGGGTCGCCTTTCCGCTGAGGGATCGTGACCGGCACGATCTCCTTGGCAAACCGGCCTTCGGCCTGCGCCCTGGCGGCGCGCTGCTGGCTGCGCACGGCAAAGGCGTCCTGGTCCTCGCGCGAGATCTTGAAATCCTCGGCGACGTTTTCCGCCGTTTCCGGCATGGAATCGATGCCGTACTGCTTCTTCATCAGCGGATTGACGAAGCGCCAGCCGATGGTCGTGTCATAGACCGCATTGGAGCGGCTGAACGCGGTTTCCGCCTTCGGCATGACGAAAGGCGCGCGGGACATGCTTTCCACGCCACCGGCAATGATGAGGTCCGCCTGGCCGGCGGCAATGGCGCGCGCCGCGGTGATGATCGCATCCATGCCGGAACCGCACAGCCGGTTGATGGTCGCACCCGGCACGGCGTCGGGAAGGCCGGCGAGCAGAGCGGACATGCGGGCGACGTTGCGGTTGTCCTCGCCGGCCTGGTTGGCGCAGCCGTAATAGACATCGTCGACTGCGGCCCAGTCCACATCGGCGTTGCGTTCCATCAGGGCTTCGATCGGGATGGCGCCGAGATCGTCGGCGCGAACGCCGGACAGGGCGCCGCCATAGCGGCCGATCGGGGTGCGGACATAATCGCAGATAAAGGCGCGTTGCATTCTATTTTCCTTCGTGGGCTGCCTTGGTACGGGCATGGAGGTCCCGGAGAACCTCCAGTTCTAAAGCGTCAGGCGCAGGGGTTTCCCCGACGTCTTCGGCGAATTTGGCTTTCCAACCGACGGTTTCCCGAATCCGGTCGCGTGTCACGCCCGGATGCAGGGACGTAACCGTGAACTCCTTCGTTTCCGGATCCGGCTCCCACATTGCCAGATCCGTAATCAGTCGGGTCGGGCCCTTGGTGGTGACACCATGGGCCGCGCGGTCGTTGCCGCCCTTGCCGTGGCCGAGGGAGGTGACAAAGTCAAGCTTTTCAACGAAGCCCCGCAGTGACTGCTTCATGGTGATGAAGATTTCACCGCAGGAAATGGCGATTTCGGGAGCTCCGCCGCCGCCGGGCAGTCGGACCTTCGGTTTGTCGTAGTCGCCGACCACCGTGGTGTTGATATTGCCGAACCGGTCGAGCTGGGCGCCGCCGAGAAATCCGACGGTAATCCGCCCGCCCTGAAGCCAGTAGCGGAACATCTCCGGCACGGAGACGGTGGTCAGTGCCGTCTTGCACAATTCGCCGTCGCCGATGGAAAGCGGCAACACGTCCGGCGCGGTGCCGATTGTTCCGCTTTCATAGATGAGGGTGATATCCGGTGCATGAGTGAGGCGTGCCAGGTTGCAGGCCGCCGACGGTGCGCCGATGCCGACGAAACACACATCGTCGTTCTTGAGGGCGCGGGCCGCGGCTACGGTCATCATTTCGCTTGGCGTAAAATCTGTCATGTCCGCTTTCCTCAGCCTGCGTTTTTCAGGTGGGCGACGCGGGTTGCAAAGACCTCCGGGCCCTGTTTCAGGACGTTTTCCTCCATCCAGGCGGTAAAGCTGTCGCGGTCCGAGGAGACTTTGTCCCACTCGATATAGGCTGCGTTGTCGCGGCCATAGTAGCTCTGCGTGTAGGACGGATGCGCGCCGCCAGGAACTTTCACCACCGAGGTGACGGTCCACGACGGCAGCACGGTCGCATTCGGCGAAATGGCGCCGAAGTCGTCGACCACTTCCTCCACGGTCACGATCGACCGTTTGGCTGCCAGCACCGCTTCCTTCTGAACACCGGTGATGCCTTCCATGAACACATCTCCCTTGGCATTTGCCTTTTGCGCGTGGATGACGGCGACATCGGGCCGAAGCGAAGGGACGGCGGCGAGCTCCTCCCCCGTGAAGGGGCACTTGATGAACTTGATGTTCGGGTTGACCCGGGTCAGCTCTGCACCGCGGTAGCCGCGAAAGACGGCGCAGGGCAAGCCGGCGGCGCCGGCTTCATAGGCGTTAGCCATGGCCGCGTGGCTGTGTTCCTCGATCTCGACCTGCAGCGGCCAGCCGTTTTCCAGCGAATCCCGGAAGCGGCGCAGCAGTCCGACGCCCGGATTGCCGGCGAAGGAGAAGATCATCTTCTTCACACAGCCCATGCCGATCAGCTGATCGTAGATGATGTCCGGCGTCATGCGCATGACGGTCAGATCCCTGCGGCCTTGCCGGATGACCTCATGGGCGACCGCATGGGGGATCAGGTGGGTGAAGCCTTCAAACGCGACGCTGTCGCCGTCGCTGATGTTGTCGGCAACGGCTTCGGCCAAAGCCTGGAATTTCGCCATTGTTCCTTCTCCCGGCGTGTTTTGGCGGCTGGCGTCTTTCCGGTGACTTGGCCGCATTGAATTTTGGCCGCATATTTATCTGTCGATTAGGTTATGTAAAATGAGAAATTAAGCAATTAGAATAACCAGTAGGAATGTTAACTTGATCGACACCCGCGTGAAATACCGGCATGTCCAGTGCTTCATGGAGGTCGCTCGCAAGCGCAGCCTGGTGAAGGCTGCGGACGCTCTTGCGATCACCCAGCCGGCCGTTTCCAAGACCCTGAAGGAACTGGAAGACATTCTGAAAGTGCGTCTGTTCGAACGCAGCCGCAAAGGCGTGACCCTGACCCAGTTCGGCGAGGTGTTCTTCCACTACGCGGGGGCCAGCCTGGCGGCGCTCAAGCAGGGCTTGGATAGCGTCGCCCAGGCGCGGATGTCCGGGGAATCCTATTTGAATGTCGGAGTGCTGCCGAGCGTGGCCGCCCGGATCGTGCCGGATGCGGTCCGCGCGTTCCAGGCCGAAAACATGGAAACGACACTGACCCTGATTACCGCGCCGAACACATTTCTTTTAAGCCAGCTGCGGGCAGGGGAGCTCGATCTGGTGGTCGGTCGTCTTGCCGACCCGGCGCAGATGGCAGGCCTCGCATTCGCTCATCTTTATTCGGAAAGTGTTTCCTTTGCCGTGCGCAAAGAACATCCGCTCCTTTTGGAAGAAAAACCGGACCTTCGCCGGATCGCCGACTATCCAGTTCTTTATCCGACGAAAGAAGCGGTTATCCGCCCGTATGTGGAACGGCTGCTGCTTGCCCATGGCGTGACGCACCTGCCACGGCGCGTGGAGACCATTTCCAATATCTTCGGACGCACCTACACCCTCGAAACCGATGCGATCTGGGTCATATCCAGTGGGGTTATCTCGCGTGATATTGCCGCAGGTGATCTCGTGGAATTGCCCGTGGAGACGATTGAAACAACAGGGCCGGTCGGCCTGACAACGCGTGCGAACGTGGCGCCCACCCCGGCATTGCTGATGTTCCAAAGCGCTTTGAGAGCCTCGGCCGAAGAGAAATCCATGCAGCTGTAATGGACGGTTTTCAGGTGGGGACTCGATCGGTTTTGGATCGCATGCCGAATGTCTCCTATAACCAAGGCTTATGCCGGATTAAGAAAAGCTCATTTTACAAGATTAAGGATATGGAATAGCCATTGGAGACATGTGATAAAGGTCTGAGTAATCTTGACAATGCATGTCACGATTAGGACTGGATCATACTGTGCACACTACTGGGAGGTTTAGTATGAAACGTATACTATCTGCGGCCGTAGGTTTTATAGCCGCAACAATGCTGACGGGAACCGTCAGCGCGCAGGAGCCGGAAGTCACCCTGACCCTGCATCATCTGCTTGGTCCGAAAGCGCCGGCGCAAACCAAGATGCTGGAGCCCTGGGCGAAGAGCGTCGAGGAAGCGTCCAACGGACGCATCAAGGTCGAGATTTATCCGGCCATGTCTCTGGGCGGCAAGCCGCCCGAGCTCTATCGTCAGGCCCGTGACGGTGTCGTCGATATTGTCTGGACCGTTCTGGGCTATACCCCGGGCGTGTTTCCGCGGACCGAGGTCTTCGAACTTCCGACGATTCACCGCGGGTCCGCCAAGCAGACCACGGTCGCGATGGCCAATTCCTGGGACCTGATCAAGGACGACTTCAAGGACATCAAGCCGATCCTGCTTCACGTTCATGGCGGTCAGGTGTTCCACATGGTCGACACGGCGGTGAAGTCGCCGGCTGACCTGGAAGGTCTGAAGATACGCACGCCGTCGCGTACCGGCGGCTGGATCATCGAAGCCCTGGGCGCCGAGCCGGTCGGTATGCCGGTTCCGGACCTGCCGCAGGCATTGTCCAAGGGTGTGGTCGCCGGTGCTCTGGTGCCGTTTGAAATCGTCGCCCCGCTGAAGCTGCAGGAACTGACCAATCACACGACCGAGGGTCCGAACAGCCTTCGTTTCGGCACGTCCACCTTCATGATCGGCATGAACATGGATCGCTACAACAGCCTTCCGGACGATCTGAAGAAGGTCATCGACGATCATTCCATGGGAAATATCGCCGCGATCTACGGACAGGTCTGGGATGATTCCGAAGCCGGCGGTAAGAAGCTCATTGAAGAAAACAGCGAGCTGATCACCCTGACCGACGACGAGTACAAGGCCTTTACCGACAAGATGCAGCCGGTCGTCGACAAGTGGATCGCCGAAGCCGACAGCAATGGCATGGATGGCGCTAGCATGGTCGAAGCCGCACGTGCTGCTGTGATGGACGTCAAGGACTAAGGGTCCAATAACAACAATCAAGATGGCGAACGGCGCAGCGAGCGCCGTTCGCTTTTTTAAAAGGGCAAGGAAATGTACTCATTGTTGCAGCGGGTCGTGACGCTGTGGGCACTCCTGGGGGGCGTGCTCGCGGTCATCATCGTACTTGTCACGGCCGTGAACGTCGGGGCGTTCACGCTGGATTTCGCCTTGAAGCCGTTCGGTATCTATGTGCCGGCGCTTCCCGGTTATGAGGATTTCGTGAGGTTGGCGATCAGTGCCGCTGCCCTGAGCTTCTTCCCCTATACGCAATTGAAAAAAGGCCATGTGGCGGTTGACCTGTTCGTACAGTCATTCCCGCAATGGCTGCAGAAAATCCTGGATCATCTCTGGCAGGCTCTCACCGTCGTGGTCGCCGCCGGGCTTGCATTTTACTTGTGGCAGGGAATGCTCGAAACGCGGGGCGACAACACCATGACCGCCGTACTCGGTTGGCTGGAATGGCCATGGTATTTCCCCGGTGTTGTTTCCATGGTCCTTTGGTCCCTGGTCGCTTTGGGTCAGGTCCTCGGAGGCAAATCCCATGGGTGAATTGGAATTTATCGGCATCGCCGGACTGGTCGTGCTGTTCATCTTGCTGGCCCTGCGGATGCCTGTGGGCCTGACGATGCTGCTCGTCGGTATCGGCGGCACATATATCCTTTCTCTGGAAGCCTCCTTCATTCGTTTCGGCCCCTACATGAAGCAGTTCAAGTCGCTGCTTTGGGGCAATATGGCCAACTACGACCTGTCGGTCATACCGTTGTTCGTCCTGATGGGGTTCCTGGCAAGCCAGGCCAATCTCAGCCGTGACCTGTTCAGAGGGATGGCGGCCCTGATGGGACGGTTCCGGGGTGGGCTTGCCATGTCCGCGATCGGCGCCTGCGCCGGCTTCGGCGCTGTGTGCGGCTCTTCGCTGGCAACCGCATCGACCATGGGCCGCGTCGCTTTGCCCGAGCTTGACAAGTTGAACTACTCGCCCCGTCTGTCGACAGGGGCGCTGGCAGCCGGCGGCACGCTCGGTATTCTCATTCCACCGTCCGTCGCGCTCGTGATCTATGCGGTCATCGTCGAAGGCTCGATCATCGAGATGTTCCGCGCGGCCATTATTCCGGGTCTCATCGCGGTCGTCTTCTTCATCGCGGTCATTGCCATCCTGGTGCGCATCAATCCGAGTCTGGCTCCGACGACGCAGACCATGACCCGTGAGGAAAAGCACCAGGCATTGATCCGCCTGATCCCTGTGATCATCATCTTCGGGTCGATCATTCTGGGGTTGGGCATCGGTCTGTTCACACCGACCCCCGCCGCCGGCGTCGGCGTGTTCGCGATCCTGGTCTACGGCTTCGGCATGCGCCTGTTCGGCAAGGAAGGCCTGACCATCACGGGCGTGGGCTCGTCGTTGCTGGAAACGGCCAAGACCAGCGGCATGATCTATTTCATCCTGTTCGGCGCCGAAGTGCTGAAAGGCTTCTTCACCCGTGCCAACCTGCCTTCGACCATGTCCGCATGGGCCGGAAACAGCGGGCTCGATCCCTACATGGTGCTGGCGATCATGCTGATCATCTTCGTGATCCTCGGCTGCTTCATGGATTCGCTCGCCATGATCCTCGTCGTGGTGCCGTTCTTCTGGCCGGTGATGGTCGACCTGAACGGCGGCGACTATGCCACCGCTGCGACGGCGACCTTCGGCATGGGGGCCGAAGACCTGAAAATCTGGTTCGGTATCCTGACACTTATAGTGGTCGAGTTAGGACTGATCACGCCACCGGTAGGGCTGAACGTGTTCATCATCAACGCGCTCGCCAAGAACGTGCCCATGATGGAAACCTTCCGTGGCGTGCTGCCGTTCTTCGGCGTGGAAATCATCCGGGTCATCCTGCTGGCGGCAGTGCCGGGCATCGTGATGTTCCTGCCCAGACTATTGGGGTAGCCACCGTAACCGCCTGTGAAAAGACGGAAGGGGCCGCAATGATGTTGCGGCCCCTTTCTTTTGGGCCTCAGGTGCTGCTTCTCAAGTCTCCGGTGCACAAGAATGCCCGGCTTTGTTGCCGATCACGGGTCCGGCCGAAGGGCGAGCCAGATGAGAAGGCCGATATAGGCAAACACGGTGATATTCATAAACGTGTCGAGCAGCTCGTTGCTCATATGTAGGTCTCCTGCCGCAGTCGCCGGAGCAGGCAAAGAACGAGAACGGGCACGATAAACACGAAGGCGGTGGCTGACAGCGCAATGATCGAACGCACCAGCCCAATGTCTCCCACGAATACCATGGCTAGCCCCAGCGCGCCGAGAATGGCGCCCCAGATCGTGCGAATTCGGGGGGAGGGATCTTCATTGCCGCCTGTCCCGATCACGGCGAGCGTAAATCCGGCACTGACGACGCTGGTGACCACGAAAAGAAACGCGGCAATCACGGTTGCCGCCCGGGTCAGACTATCGAGAGGGAAGCGCTCCAGCAGTGCGAAGGTTGTGGCATCCAGGTTCTCCCGGTTCACGATGGACAACGCGCCATCCTGGCGAAGCGCATCGAAGACCCCCAGACCGCCAAACACCCCGAACCAAAGGATCGAGAACAGTGTCGGCGCGATGATGACACCCGCGAGGAATTCGCGGATGGTCCGTCCACGGGAGATCCGGGCGATGAAGATGCCGACAAAGGGCGACCAGGCGAGCCACCAGATCATGTAGTTGAGCGTCCAGCTTTGGAACCAGTCGACGACTTCCTGGTCAAAGAACTCGGCGGTCGAGAAGCCGGCCGGCAGCACTCCGAACAGGTAGCGGCCGAAGCCGGAGACAATGCCGTTCATGAGGTAGGACGTGGGCCCGAGGATCAGCAGATAGACCATCAGGCCGATCGCGATCAGCATGGCCGTGTTGGAGAGTTTGGCCATGCCCTCGCCGAGATCGCGCCGAAGCGGAATGATGAAGGCGATGCACATCGCGACGAAGACCGGCAGGGTCAACGTGCCGGGATCCGTGATGCCAAGCAAACCGGCCAGTCCGGTCTGAACCTGGAAAACACCCATCGCGAGCGAACCGGCAAGCCCTACCGCGATCGCGACGATCGACAGCAGATCGAACAGCCACCCCGCCGCGAGGGTCCAGCGGGTTTCGCCCAGAGCATCCGTCAAGGGAGCGCTGAGCAGAAGGGTGCGTTGGCGGCGAAACGCGAAATAGGCGATGATGAGGCCGACCATTGCGTAGATCGCCCATGCATGAAAGCCCCAGTTCAGATAGGTGACGAAGAGCGCATGCGCAGCGGCCTGAGGAGCGGGTGAAAACTGCTTGAGCTCATCGAAGTGGGTCAGTGGTTCGGCGGTGCCATAAAACAGCAAGCCGACTCCCATTCCCGCGGCAAAGAGCATGGCGATCCAGGCCGGGGTCGAGAATTCGGGTTCTGAGCCCTCCGGGCCCAGTCGGATACTGCCGAAGCGTGAGAAAGCAAGGTAAAGGGCGACGAATAGCAGTCCGCTCGCTTCAAGCATGATGAACCAGCCGCGGCTGTCGAACTGGCTTGTCACTGCCGAGGCGGCAAGACTGCCAAGCTGCTGTGGATCGATGATACCCCATACGGCGATCGCAGCACTGATCGCCAATGCAACGATCAGCAGAGGTCTCGGGGACTTTCCATCCATGACGTCAGGCCTCGCAGATAGGATCCGGATTGGTTTCGAGGTTGCAGCCGACCTCTTTGAATTCCTAACAGGGGTTCGGGCTGTGATCCAACCGGGACCAGGCTTTAGATGCCTTTCGCGCCGGTGCAATAGGTGAAATCACGCCAGATGAACCTTTTGTCAGTACGATTGCCAAGGTCCCATCGATTGCCTATATGTGTAATAATATAACATGCGCATGGGCGAATCCGTCCATCAGCACCGGAAAGATTTCATGGACGCATCCGCAAACGTCCCGCCGCTGGTCAGGCTTGAACAAGCAGGTATTCAGCGTAATGGCGACTGGCTGGTTCGCGGCGTCGATCTGTCGGTGGCGCCTCGAGAGATCGTCACCCTGATCGGGCCGAACGGATCCGGCAAATCGACAACGGCCAAGATGGCGCTTGGCATTCTGAAACCCTCCGACGGCAGCGCCAGGCAACGGCCGGGCCTGCGGGTCGGTTATGTGCCTCAGAAAGTGATGATCGACTGGACGCTGCCATTGACGGTCAAGCGGTTCATGCGGCTCACCAGCAAGCTGTCCGTCGGAGAAATTTCGGAAGCACTGCAGGAAACCTCCACCACCCACCTGATGGATCAGGAGGTGCGCCATTTGTCCGGTGGCGAAATGCAGCGGGTGCTTTTGGCGCGCGCCATCGCCCGCAAGCCCGATCTCCTCGTGCTTGACGAGCCGGTCCAGGGGGTCGACTACTCCGGTGAAATCGCGATCTACGATCTGATATCGGAAATCCGCGATCGGCTCGGGTGTGGCATCCTGATGATTTCCCATGATCTTCATGTCGTGATGGCGGCAACCGATCAGGTGATTTGTCTGAACGGCCACGTCTGTTGCCGGGGCACGCCGAGCGATGTGTCGAAAAGCGAGGCTTACATCAAACTCTTCGGCCATCGTGCGGACAGCGCGCTCGCCGTCTACGAGCATCACCACGACCACGTGCATTTGCCTGATGGCCGGGTTCGGCACGAGGACGGCACCCTGTGCGATCATTGCCCGGGTCACGATGGGCACGCGCATTCCCTTACCCCGCATGAGGCGGACAGGAAGGCACAGGGTGTACACGATGCTTGATGACTTTTTCACCCGTGCGCTTGTCGCCGGCATCGGTGTTGCCCTGGTGGCCGGTCCGCTCGGCTGTTTCATCGTCTGGCGCCGCATGGCCTATTTCGGCGATACGCTGTCGCACGCGGCCCTGCTGGGCGTGGCCCTGTCCCTGCTGCTTGAAATCAACACCATGCTGGCCGTTTTCGCGGTCTGCGTCGCGCTATCTCTGTTGCTGATGGTCCTGCGCCGGCGCGAAGGGCTGTCTTCGGATGCGCTTCTCGGGCTTCTGGCGCACTCCTCGCTGGCGATCGGTCTGGTCTGCCTTGCCTTCATGACGTGGGTGCGCATGGACCTGATCGGTTTGCTTTTCGGCGATATTCTGGCGGTCTCAAGGTCGGATATCGCGATCATCTATCTTGGCGGTGCGGTTGTGTTCGCCGGCCTGTGCGTTATCTGGAATGCCTTGTTCGCAGCCACTGTCAGTCCGGAACTCGCGGCAGCCGAGGGCATCGGGACGGAGAGGGCGAACCTTGTCTTCACCCTGCTTCTTGCCGCCGTCATCGCGATCGCCATGAAGATCGTCGGCGTCCTGCTGATCACCGCACTTCTGATCATTCCGCCCGCCGCCGCGCGTCAGCTGGCCTCCGGACCGGAGCAGATGGCTGGGCTGGCGGCGCTCATCGGCTCTGTTGCCGTCGTGGCCGGGCTTTTCGGTTCGCTGCAATGGGACACGCCGTCCGGCCCGTCGATTGTGGTTGCGGCGATGGTTCTTTTCATACTGAGCCTGTTGCCTGTGCGTTATCTGGGCACCAGGCGGCAAAGTAAGATCTCAGGAGGACGCTCATGAGCAGCACGCATGTCGGTTCGCATACAGCGCACGATCTTCCCAAACTGACGCGCAATCAGGGGCTTGTATTCGATACCCTGTCCTCAGAGGCGGGGCCGATGACGGCCTATGCGATCCTTGATGCCTTGCGTTCAGAAGGCTTCAAGGCACCGCTGCAGGTCTACAGGGCCCTGGACAAGCTGGTGGAGTTCGGGATCGTGCATCGTCTGGAAAGCCTGAACGCCTTTGTGGCCTGCAGTCATCCGGGCTGTGGGAATAATGAGACCGCTGCCTTCGCCATCTGCGAGACATGCGGCGGAGTTGATGAATTTACCCCCGAAAAGGCTGTCGAATGTCTTCAGGCATGGGCCGACACCACCGGCTTTTCTCCGTCACGAACGACCATTGAACTACGGGGTACCTGCAGGGATTGCAGGACGGCCGCCTAGTGTGAACGGGTGCCGCACGCGCAGGGGATGTCCCGAGTGCTGTTCAACCGGAGTGCTTTTTAGAGTTTCGAAATTATTATCTGGGATAAGTACCGCATTGTTTTTCAATTGTGCGGCAATCACTTGTCTCAGGATCAGACTTCCGTCTTCGCTTGCCGGCCCGGACCGCGTTCCTCATCGCGCAGGGCGTCTCTTGGCGGCCCGCTCTTCCTGTGCGCGGTGATCCTGGCGGCCTTCTGCAATGTCTACTTCGTGGCAAAGCAATGGGACCAGCTCTGGACGTTCCCGCAGTCCGTCACGCAGTCGGAGCGGGAGGACCTGGATGCCTTCTACCGCGCTTCCGAGCTCGCACAGGAGGGCAGGGCGGTCGAAGCCTATGATCCGGCCGTGTTCCGTCCCGGCCTGTCGGACACCCAGAGCCACCTGATCTTCGTCAACCCGCCGCATTTTCTGCTGTTTGCCTATCAGATGGCGTCCTTCAGCTATGGCGAAGTCAAGGCGGCGACCGGGGTTCTGATCCTGGCATCCCTTCTTCTGATCCCTCTGTTCGCCCGTCAACCCGCGGAAATGATCCTCCTCTTCTCCCTGTCCGCGGGCCTGCACTACACGTTGCTGCGGATGAACATATCCGTCGTGATGGTGGCTCTCATCGTCTTCGCACTCCAATACGCGGACCGCAGACCGGTTCTTGCTGGCCTTGCTCTGGCGGTTGCGACCGTCAAGCCGCAATACGGCTGGCTGGTTCCCTTTTTCCTGCTGAATTCCGGGGCCTATCGGTGTTTTGCGGTGGCGGCCATCGGGACGGTCT
This sequence comes from Roseibium sp., assembly GCF_048260565.1. Taxonomy (GTDB): domain Bacteria; phylum Pseudomonadota; class Alphaproteobacteria; order Rhizobiales; family Stappiaceae; genus Roseibium. The sequence continues at coordinate 240,160 of NZ_JBLXGP010000001.1, forward strand.
TTCTGGTGGCCGCATCGGTTCTGGCCTTCGGTTGGGAGGCCTGGCCGGCCTTTTTCGGGATCTTCTCCGATCCGGACTTCAAGAAATACGCCCTTGGCGTCACCCCCGGCAGCCTGAGCCTTCAGGCAACGATCGGCAAGCTCGGCGGGTCGGACGGCCTGCGCAGCACGATCCAGATGATCGCCATGGCGGCAAGTGCCGGAGTGGTCCTGTTTCTGCCAAGGCGGTGGAGCCGGGAAGCCAGGATCGGGGTGATGCTCCTGGCCTCCGCGGCCGTGGCTTCCTCATTCCTCTATTACAGCTGGTCGCTGATCTGTGCCGGGCTGTTGTTCATGCTGCTGGCCATGCCGCGCTGGCCGGTGTCGATGCAGGCCATCGCCGGCCTGGTCTGGATGCAGCCGGCCCTGGCGATGCTGTTTTTCAACATCTATCCCAATTATGCCACGGCCTATTCGGTGTTTGTCTACGCTACCATCTGCGCCACTCTGGCGCTGGCAATCGTGTTCGTGGCCCGGCAGGACAGGATGGAGACAGCGCGCGACGGCTGAAAGTTCCGGAGGCTGGGGCTGGAAAGCACTGATCGTCTGCCAGGCGGATTGGATCTCAATGACCGTCCACGCTAGACGATGTTCTCCGCCGGTCCGGTGAAGCGGATGCCGATCCGGTCATCCTGGCGCCAGACCACTTCGGCCGGCCGTCTTTTCTGATCGGAATCCATATAGAGCAGGAATTCCGACGGTATGCCCGTTGTACTGGGAACGAGCAGCAATGCCCCGGCTTCGCTCGCGTTACGGATGGTGCAATCGAACACGCGCGACAGCCGGTCGTAGACAATCCGTCCCGCCTTCAAGGTTCGCATGCGTGTCTCTGCTCGGTTGTCCTGCTTCATTACCTGCCCCGGCTTTTGTATAGGATACTATCGCCTGAATTCCTGAAAAAAGGGTTTTCGGAACTTTCGGAACACTGAACACTAAGAAGTCGTAATAGAGGTAAGTATTGATAAAGACGATAAATCGATGAATATATGGATATGAATGCGGATGTATTATTCGTGGCATGTTGCGAGTGTATGCCTGATGATGTATTGCGGTCATTGAAATCGCTCGGGAGTATTTGTCGGGAATATTCCTCGGTCCTGAGTGCTGAATGATGCCCGGCGTCGGCCGGGTCGGGAAATTTCAGAAGAACACTGGAGAGGTAAAGGCATGGCATTGCTTGTTCTCGGACTGCTTGTCTTCTTGGGGGCTCATTCCCTGCCGATTTTTTCTGGCGCCCGAACTGCCCTGGTGGCCCGTTTGGGGGCCTTGCCTTATCGCGGGCTGTTCTCAGTGGTTTCCGCTATCGGTCTGGTGCTGATCGTCATCGGATACGGACAGGCGAGCATGGATGGAAGTCCCATTCTCTACGATCCGCCGTCATGGACACGCCATGTGACGATGCTGCTTATGCTTCCCGTATTCGTGCTCCTGATCGCTACCTATGTTCCCGGCCAAATCAGGAAGATCTCCCGCCATCCCATGCTGGTTGCGGTAAAACTGTGGGCCTTTGCCCACCTTCTCGCCAACGGCGACCTGGCATCTGTCCTGCTCTTCGGCGGTTTTCTGATCTGGGCGGTCGCCGACCGGATATCGGTCAAACGGCGTGGGGATCCGGGTACGCCATTCTCCGTGGAGATTGCCGGGAAGGGCCGCGGGGCCGACATTTTCGCCCTTGTGGCGGGACTGGCCGTCTACGGGCTGTTTGTTTGGAAAGGCCATGCGCTTGTCATTGGCGTTCCATTGACATAATCACGGGAAATTCGACGGTTTGAACCTTTTCCGGCGGAGCAGGCCTTCTTTGCCTCACTTGCGCCATTAAACCGTTAAAAAGAAACGCTGTACCGGTTTGCCCGTACGGAATGAAGAAGATAGTGTGACGCGCGCCCGTCAGGGTGAGATGGTTGCAGCAAGCGCAGGAATAAGACACGCATGTCCGACATTTTTCGCGAAGTCGATGAAGACATCCGCCACGAGAAATACCGTCGGCTTTGGGATCGCTTCGGTCCCTGGGTCATCGGGGTTGCTGTCCTTATCGTCGTCGGCACCGGAGGCTATCGCGGCTGGCTGTACTGGCAGGAACAAAATTCGCAACAGGCCGGGGATACCTTTATTGAGGCCGTAAGCCTGTCCGAAGCCGGCAACTATGACGAAGCCGAAAAGATGTTCGCGAAGCTCGATGACGCGACCGGTGGCTATCCCGCGCTTGCGCAAATGCGTTCAGCGACCGATCTGGCCAATGCCGGAAACATCACTGAGGCCGTGGCCGCGTTCGATGCGTTGAGCCGCGACAGCGCGGTGCCCGAATCCCTGCGCGACATTGCGGCGCTCCGGGCCGCCTTTCTGGCAGTCGATACGGAAGAGTACTCCGCCATCGCAGATCGGGTGGAAGGGCTGTCCGGTGCGGACAGTGCTTTCCGGGCCGCCGCGCGTGAAATCCTGGCACTCAGCGCCTGGAAGAGCGGGGACATTGAAACCGCCCGCCGCTGGATCTCTGATCTGGACGCGGATCAGGAGACGCCCGCCGATGTTTCGCGCCGGGTTGGTCTGCTCAATGATGTTATTCGCGCCAAGTATGGCGATGCACCTTCCGAGAAAGGCGAGGCGGCACAGTGAGGTCACTCCGTATTGATTCTGGAATGCGCGGCTTTTGCGGCGTATTGGCCCTGTCCGTGCTGCTTGCAGGTTGTGGCGGCGTTTCAGATTTGGCAGGGTCGATCAACCCGTTCAGCAGGGAAAAAAAGCTTTCCGGCGAACGCCAGCCCGTGTTTGACGGCGCGGATCCGGCAACCGTTGCCACCGCCAGGCCGGCTTCTGTCGGCCCCGCGTCCGGCGGTCAGGAATGGCCCTCAGCAGGTGGCGGCCTGGCCAACGATCCGGGCAACCAGGCGATCTCCGTAACCGGAGCACGGGTGTGGAGGTCGAATATCGGAGCGACGGGTGGTGGTCTGACCACGGATGCCCTGCGCGCTTCCGCAAGGCCGGTCAGCGCGGGCGGACGGATCTTTATTTACAAGCCCAACGGTGACGTGGTTGCGCTGTCCACCAATGGCGGGCGCCAGTGGGTCAAGAACCTGAGGCCGGAAGGTGAGCGCGATGTCGCACCGGGCGGCGGTGTCGCCGTATCGGGCGGTCGCGTCTATGCGGCAACCGCCTATCGGCAGGTTGCGGCACTGGATGCCGGCTCCGGTCAGGTCCTCTGGACCGCGGATCTGAGCACGCCCGCGCGTGGGGCGCCGGCCGTTGGCCAGGGGCATCTTGTCGTCGTGACCCAGTCCAACGAGGTGATCGCCCTGAAGCTGGAAGACGGTTCGCAGGCCTGGAGCTATCAAGGCATTGAGGAAATCGGTGGCATTCTGTCCGCGGCCGATCCCGCAATTGCCGGCAATCAGGTCGTCGTACCGTTCTCTTCCGGAGAAATCATGTCGCTCGATATCAAGTCGGGCGAGCCCCAATGGGCGGACGGTGTGACCCGAGGCTTCCGGACACAGGCCCTGTCCGGTCTGGCGGATGTATCGGCAAGCCCGGTCATCTCCGGCGATACGGTCTATGCGACCGGTGTCGCCGGCCGGACCGTCGCCGCCTCATTGAAGACCGGGACCCGGATCTGGGGGACTGATCTGGGCAGCGTGCACACCCCGGTCGTGTCCGGCAATGCATTGTTCATGGTGGACCTGGAAGACCGCATGGTCGCTCTCGACCGCAAGACCGGGGAAACCCTCTGGTCCACGGTCCTGCCGCGTCCGGAAAAGAAAAAACGGCGCCGAAACTGGGCCGGGCCGATCCTTGCGAGCGGAGCGCTGGTTGCCTTTTCGAGCGACGGGCGTTTTGCAGCCGTCGACGCGGCATCCGGCCAGATCATTCTGACCAAGGACGTGAACACCAAGGTCTACGTAACACCGATCGTCGCAGGCGGCCGCGTGATCGTATTGGACGGCGACAGAGCCGTCGCCGCTTTCAACTGATGCGCTGCCAGGTCGTCTCCTGATCAAGGGGGCGATCTGGCCGGCATCCTGCGGCAAGTCAGGAGAAAAACCCGTGGGCGCTACAGTCGCCATTATCGGACGGCCGAATGTCGGCAAGTCCACCTTGTTCAATCGCCTGGTCGGCAAGCGCCTGGCGCTTGTCGACGACACGCCCGGCGTAACCCGCGACCGCAGGCCGGGCGAGGCCCGGCTTGGCGATCTGCGCTTTACCATCGTCGACACGGCGGGGCTGGAGGATGCAGACAGCGCCAGTCTTGAAGGACGCATGCGCCGGCAGACGGAAGAGGCCATCGCCACCGCCGATGCGGTGCTGTTCGTGATCGACGCCCGTGCCGGCGTCACACCGCTCGACGCCCATTTCGCCGAAGTGGCCCGCAAGACGACGACACCCGTGATCCTGCTCGCCAACAAGGCGGAAGGCAGGGCAGGGGAGAGCGGGCTTTACGAGTCCTATTCCCTGGGTCTCGGAGAGCCGATCGCGATATCCGCCGAGCATGGCGAAGGCCTTGCCGATCTCTACGATGCGTTGAAGCCCTATGTGGACCGCATAAATGAAGAGGAAGAGGCTTCCCGCGAGGAGGAAGCCGTCCATAGCGTCGAAGTCGACGAGGACGGTGAAATCGTCGAGGAGGAGGACCCTGTCGGCACCCTGGAACGCCCTTTGCGTGTTGCCATCGTCGGCCGGCCGAATGCCGGGAAGTCGACACTGATCAACAAGATGCTTGGTGAGGACCGCATGCTGACCGGTCCGGAAGCCGGCATCACACGCGATTCCATCTCAGTCGACTGGCAATGGCACGACCATCACATCAAGCTGTTTGATACCGCCGGAATCCGCCGCAAGGCACGCGTTCAGGAAAAGCTTGAAAAGCTGTCCGTCGCCGACGCGCTTCGAGCCATCAAGTTCGCCGAAGTGGTCGTGATCACGCTTGATGCGACCATGTCCTTCGAGAAGCAGGACCTGCAGATCATCGATCTGGTGGCGCGCGAGGGGCGGGCGCTGGTGGTCGCGATCAACAAATGGGACCTGATCGAGGACCGGGAAGAGGCCTGGAAAAAAATCCGTGACGCCAACGAGCGGTATTTCAACCAGATCCGCGGCGTGAAGATCGTTACGTTGGCCGGCATTCAGGGGCAGGGGATCGACAGGCTGGTCGAGGCCGTATTCGATGCCTATGAGGCTTGGAATTCCCGCGTTTCGACGGCCAAGCTCAACCGTTGGCTCGACAAGGTGGTGACGAACCATCCGCCTCCTGCCGTCTCAGGCCGACGCATCCGCCTGCGCTACCTGACCCAGGCAAAGACACGCCCGCCGCATTTCGTGGCCTTCTGTTCCCGGCCCGAACAGTTGCCGGAAAGCTATACCCGCTATCTGGTGAATTCCCTGCGTCAGACTTTCGACATCCAGGGAACCCCGATCCGCTTTTCCTACCGCAAGGGCGAAAACCCTTACGTGGCGAAGAAAAAAAAGCGCAAGATCCAGTAGTCAATTTTCCGTCGTAAAAATCATTTAGACGGGAAGCAATCCCGGTTCCGGGATTGCTCTCGCCTTTCGCCCGTCTTGCCCCTTTGAAAGAGACATTTGATGGTTTCCGAACGTCTTGATTTTGCCTGTGCGCTTGCCGAAAAAGCCGGTCTTCTTGCCCTGGATTATTTCCGTCGCCTGGACACGCTCACCATAACGGCCAAGGGCCATCAGGACATGGTGTCGGAAGCGGACCGGGACGTGGAAACCCTGGTGCGCGACGAGATCGCAAAGGCCTATCCCGAGGACGGGATCCTGGGCGAGGAACATGGCCGGATACAGGGAACGTCGGGCTACACCTGGGTGATCGATCCGATCGACGGCACCGCCAATTTCGTCACCTCAATTCCGCAGTGGTGCGTGATCATCGCCTGCGTTCACGACGGAAAGACCGTTGTCGGGGTCATTCACGATCCCTGTTCCGGCGAAACCTTCAAGGCGTCGCTGGGCGGCGGGGCCTTCGTCAACGACAAGCCGATTGCCGCGTCCGCAACGACGAGCCTGTCCGTCGGCTCCGTCGGCGTCGGCTTCAACGGGCGTACGGCTGCAAGCGATGCGATCAACTGCATCAGCGCCCTGATCGACAAGGGCGGCGTGTTCTTCCGCAACGCCTCCGGCGGCCTGATGCTGGCCTATGCTGCTTCCGGGCGGCTGATCGGCTATCTGGAAGCCCATATGAACGCCTGGGACTGCCTGGCGGGTCTCCTGATCGCGAAAGAGGCTGGAAACGCTGTCGCCCCCTTCGACGTCGACGATGCGCTCCATAACGGCGCCCGGATCATCGTCGGCGCCCCCGGTGTCTTCGACGAACTGAACGCCATCGCCGCCGAGGCTTTCGCGCCGGCGAAGTGAGACGGTGGCGGACAGGAATAGCGTTTAATTTTCAAGGGTTATAGGGCGCGACGGTTCCTCTTGCTCCCGTCTCCCCCTCAAGGGGGGAGAAGGGGACAAGCGGCATGACCGTCAAAAATCACATACCAATCTTGATCGCGAGAACCGGCCAATGATTGGCTCCAGACAGATTAGACCGCCGTCGGAAAGTCCCGCATCTCGCCGCTGGAGTGATGATAGAGCTTGCCCGTTTCGGTCACATCGGCTCTGAGCAGTTTCAGGAGCGCGGGCGCGACGTCTTCCGGCTTCGGCAGGGTGTTCACGTCTTCACCGGGCATTGCCTTGGCCCGGAGGCCGGTCCGGACCGGTCCGGGATCCGCCAGGTTGATCTTCAGGTTGGTCTTCAGGCTCTCATTGGCATAGGTGCGCACCAGCGCTTCCAGAGCCGCCTTGGAAACCGCCTGCTGGCCCCAGAAGGCCGTGCAGCTATGGGCATGGGAATCGGTCAGGAACAGGGCCCGTCCGGCTTCCGACTGGCGCAGCAGCGGATCGAGCGAGCGGATCAGCCGCCAGTTGGCGGTGACATTGGTCGCCATCATATTGTCGAAGTCCTTGATGGCGATGTGTCCGACCGGCGACAGCAGGCTGAAACTGCCGGCGTTGCCGACCAGGATGTCGAGCTTCTTCCAGCGCTCGTAGATCGCGGCCCCCAGACGATCGAGCGCATCGAAATCGGTGATGTCGACCGGAACCAGCGTGGCCTGGCCGCCTGCCGCCTTGATCTCGTCGTCGAGATCCTCCAGGCCGCCAACGGTGCGCGCCAGAGCGATCACATGAGCCCCGCGCGTGCCGAGCGCCTTGGCAAGCTGATAGCCGATGCCGCGCGAGGCCCCGGTGACGACCGCGACCCGGCCTTGGAATTCCTGCGTCATGCCTGCCTCTTGCTTACTGGACTTCGACGAGACGCGGGGGACGGATGAAATCCCGGTCTTCGGACAGGTCTGTCAGGGGCGTCGGATAATCGCCGGTGAAGCAATGATCGGTGAACTGCGGGTTCTCGTTGTCCCGTCCCTCATAGCCCATGGCCTTGTAGATGCCGTCGACGGAGAGGAAGGCCAGCGTGTCCGCGCCGATATAATTGCGCATCTCTTCCAGATTGTACTTCGCAGCCAGCAGCTTTTCGCGAACCGGCGTGTCGATACCGTAATAGTCGGAATAGCGGATCGGCGGGCTGGCCAGCCGGAAGTGGACTTCCCGTGCGCCGGCTTCGCGGATCATCTGGACGATCTTGACCGATGTGGTGCCGCGAACCAGGCTGTCATCGATCAGGATGACGCGCTTGCCCTGGATCTGCATCTTGTTGGCGGAGTGTTTCATCTTCACGCCGAGCGCGCGGATCGACTGGGACGGCTCGATGAAGGTCCGGCCGACATAGTGGTTGCGGATGATGCCCAGTTCGAAGGGCACGCCGCTTTCCTGGCTGTAGCCGATTGCCGCCGGCACGCCGCTGTCCGGCACCGGAACGATGACGTCGCTCTCCACGTGGGATTCGCGCGCCAGTTCCCCGCCCATGGCACGGCGCACCTCGTAGACGCTGCGGCCGCCGATGATGGAATCGGGGCGGGCGAAATAGATGAACTCGAATATGTCCGGGCGCGCCCGGCATTTGCCGAAGGGGAAGTAGGATTCGATGCCGCTGGGGCTGCAGACGATGACTTCGCCGTTTTCCACCTCGCGGATGAAGGTCGCCCCGATGATATCCAGCGCGCAGGTTTCCGAGGCCAGGATCGGCGCGCCGTTGAGGTCGCCCAGAACCAGCGGCCGGATACCCAACGGATCGCGGGCGCCGATCAACTTCTTCGACGTGAGTGCGACCAGAGAATAGGCACCTTCCATCTGGGAAATGGCGTCGATGAAGCGGTCGACAATTTTCCGTTCGCGTGAGCGGGCGATGAGCTGCAGGACCACTTCGGAGTCGGATGTGGACTGACAGATCGCGCCGTCGCGGATCAACTGCTGGCGCAGGGTCATGGCGTTCGTGAAGTTGCCGTTGTGGCAAATGGCGATGCCGCCGCCTTCCAGCTCGGCAAACAGCGGCTGCACGTTGCGCAGGATCGTCTCGCCTGTGGTCGAATAACGGACATGGCCGATCGCCGCCCGGCCGGACAGCCGGTTGATGGTCTCAGCGTTGGAGAAGTGGTCGCCGACAAGGCCGAGATGGCGTTCCGCCCGGAACTGTTCATCGTCCAGCGTCACGATGCCCGCGGCTTCCTGGCCGCGGTGCTGGAGCGCATGCAGGCCAAGGGCAGTCAGGGCGCTCGCATCTTCATGACCGAATATGCCGAATACGCCGCACTCTTCCTGAAGCCGGTCTGCATTGAGATCAAACGGCTCGGTGTGATCGGTCTCGCCGTGCATGGCGGAGCTCCTTAAAGTTCAAGATACCGGCAGGTCACAGCCTGCCCGGCTCAATTTACGAGCCCGGAGGAATCCGCTCTTGGCATCAGAGCGTCAGTTGTTTCCGCCGGTCGTAAGCTGTTCGAGGCCCTGCCGCTCGGAAGCGCTGTAGCCTGTATTCTCGTTTCCGTTTTCGCCATCGGCCTGCGTGGACGTCTGCTTCTTCAGCTTGTCCAGAATGGCCTTTTCCGGATCTTCCGGCAGAACGGCGACAAGGCGTTCGCCGATGGACATCAGGATCGGACGGGATTTCGCCTGCAAGACCCAGTTCGGCTGCTGTTCCGGCTGGACGAACCAGTTGAAGAACATCATCGCCACGACGACCAGAAGCAATCCGCGCACGGAGCCGAAGACGAACCCGAGGGTGCGGTCGAGTGCGCCGATCCGGCTGTCGAGCACGAAATCGGATATCCGCATGGTAATATAGGACACAATCAGCAGCGTTACGATAAACACGGCTGCGGCGGAAACGCCCAGGGCTACCAGATCGTGGCTGATATACTGCTTGGCGTAGGGAAGCACCTTCCCGTAAAGCAGGAAGGCAGCGACAGCCGCCGCGATCCACGAGGCGATAGAAAGAACCTCGCGGACGAAACCGCGGATCATCGCCAGAACCGCCGAGATGAGCATGATGACGAGAAGGATTCCGTCGAGCATGGTGATCGGCATCTGTCTGAAAGATCCTTGTGTCTTGAGCCATCGGGCGCTTTCGCCCGCTTCATCCGTCCGTTTGATGCCTCAAGCGTTGCCGCCGGCACCAGCCTTGGCCGAGATTTTGGCAATGAAATCCCCAAGTTCCGGGAGTCCCGTTACCGCGAAATTCCGTGTCGCGCCGTCTTTCAGGTTGCCTTCCGGGCAATACGCCTGATCGAACCCGAGTTTCTGCGCCTCCTTCAGCCTGGACTGAGCCTGGGCGACCGGCCGGATCGCTCCTGACAGGCTGACTTCGCCGAAATAGACGCAATTCGCCGGAAGGGCAAGTCCGCTGAGTGAAGAGACAAGCGCTGCCGCGACCGCGAGATCCGCTCCGGGCTCGTTGATTTTAAGGCCTCCAGCCACGTTCAGGTAGACGTCATGCTGGGAAAACCGGACCCCGCATCGGGCCTCGAGCACCGCCAGGATCATGGACAGGCGGGCGGAATCCCAGCCGATCACTGCGCGCCGGGGCGTGCCGAGAGGTGAGGGGGCGACAAGCGCCTGAACCTCGATCAGAAGCGGGCGCGACCCTTCAAGCCCCGCAAAGACGGCGGAACCCGGCGCATTTGAGGTCCGGTCACCGAGAAACAGGGCCGACGGGTTGGCGACTTCCGAAAGGCCGGCGCCGGTCATCTCGAAGACACCGATCTCGTCAGTGGCGCCGAAGCGGTTCTTCACCGACCTGAGAATGCGGTACTGATGTGCGCCGTCGCCTTCGAAATAAAGCACCGCGTCGACCATGTGCTCGACAACGCGGGGACCGGCGATCTGCCCGTCCTTGGTGACATGGCCGACCAGCACCATTGTCGTGCCATGCTTCTTGGCATAGCGCACCATCGCTTGAGCAGAGGCGCGGACCTGGGTCACGGTGCCCGGTGGCGATTCTGCCTGCTCGGTCCACAGCGTCTGGATGGAATCCAGGATGACCAGGGCAGGCGGTGCATCCGCCTCGAGCGTTGCCAGGATGTCTTCGACGCTGGTTTCGGCGGCGAGCGCCACGGGCGCATCGGAAAGACCGAGCCGTTCCGCCCTCAGCCGAACCTGCCCGATCGCCTCTTCGCCGGAAATATAGACCGCGCGCTGGCCGAGGCGGGCAAGGGCCGCAGCCGCCTGTATGAGAAGGGTAGACTTTCCGATCCCCGGATCGCCACCGACAAGAAGTGCGGAGCCACGAACGAAGCCGCCGCCCGTAACCCGGTCGAGCTCGGCGATCCCGCTCAGGATGCGGGGGGCCTCTTTCGTATCGCCGGACAGTCCGACCAGAGGGACGACCCGGCCCTTCGATCGTTTCACCTTGCCGGGACCGCCGCCGATGCCGCCGCCGGTCTGTTCCTCGACGATGGAATTCCATTCACCGCAGGACTCGCACCGGCCGGTCCATTTGGCCGTCACCGCCCCGCAGGACTGGCAGACGAAGCTGGTTGCGCGCCGGGCCATCAGGTGTCGTCTTGCCGGTTGCCGAGGGGGCCGTAGTGCCGATGAAAACGGCGCCCAAGCCCGGTCAGATATTCATAGTCGATTGTTTCGGCGTAAATCGCCAGGTCCGAAGCGGCGACGTTGGGCCCGAGCAGTTCCACGAAAACCCCGTGCCGGGCCGCCGTCTCAGGCACGTCGGTCACATCCAGCGCCAGCATATCCATCGAAATCCGGCCGACGATGGGCAGGCGGTGGCCGTCCAGCCAGCCGAAGCCGCCCGGACGTTGGTCGGAAGACCCCGCCCGGCGCATAAAGCCATCGGCGTAGCCCGCGGCCACAATGGCGAGCCGTTTGGTCCGTGTCGCGGTTTCCGCGGCGCCATAGCCGATGGTCTGGCGCTCCACCACTTCGCGCACCATCAGGATACGCGCTTCGACCCTGACCACCGGGGACATGGGATTGGTGCCCGGATCCAGCGCCTTGCCGCCATAAAGGGAAATGCCCGGACGGGCGACGTCGAAATGATAATCCGGTCCGAGAAAGACGCCGGCGGAATTGGCGAGCGACTTGGGGATCTCAGGGAAATCCGCCGTTGCCGCGCGGAAGGTGTCAAGCTGGATGCGGTTCAGCGGATGGTCGGGCGTCGATCCGCAGGCCAGATGGCTGACAAGCAGGCAGGGCGTGAACGGGCCGGTGAGATAATCGTCGGCCATGACCTGTGTGAAGATGTCCGGCAACAGGCCAAGCCGGTTCATACCGGTGTCGATATGGATCGCTGCAGGCAGCGCGGTCTTGGCCGCCCGGCAATAGGCAGACCATTCCTCGATCTCCGGAACGGAATTCAGCACAGGTCTGATGTTCGCGGCCGCATAGATTTCCGCGGTGCCGGGAAAGAGGCCGTCCAGAACGTAGATGGTAACGTCGGGCAGTGTTTCGCGCAGATGCAGGGCTTCTTCGGGCAAGGCGACGAAGAATGTCCTGCACCCCTCCTGGTGAAGCCGGTCGGCGGTCTCGGCAAGTCCGGTGCCATAGGCATTGGCCTTGACCGTGGCAGCGCATTCGGCATCGCCGGCAAGCTGTTGCGACAGGGTCCGCCAGTTCGCGGCGATGGCATCGAGATCGATGGTCAACCGCCCTCCGGCAAGGGCATCGGAAGAGGGCGAAAGAGGGGAGTTAGTGTCCTGCTGAGGCAAGAATACGACCTGGTGCTTTGTTCCAACGGGGCGAATCGCACGCGGAACCGTGCGACCGGGGCACTATAGTACACAAGCGCCGGAAAGCGTTCTAATCGTGGTTCGATTCTGACATTTGCAACCCCTTCGCTGCAGGCTCTCGAGCAAATGTCAGAATCATAAGAACCACGAGATAAATATATATAATTCTAGTGGAGCTTTTGAATTTGACATTTGAGCATGAGCTTAGCTGCAAGCAGTGTTCAAATGTCAAATTCGCTCCACTAGTGGCGTTCCGGCAGGTATTCGTCCTCGGCCAGATCCGAGAAGCGGGTGAACTCGCCCTGGAAGTGCAGGTTGGCGGTACCGGTCGGGCCGTGACGCTGCTTGGCGATGATGACTTCCGCCTTGCCCTTCACCCGTTCCAGCTTGTCCCGCCAGACCTCATGTTCCGGCGAGCCTTCTTCCGGTTCGGTCTTCGACAGGTAATATTCGTCGCGGTAAACGAACATGACCACGTCCGCGTCCTGCTCGATGGAGCCGGATTCGCGAAGGTCGGAGAGCTGGGGGCGCTTGTCGTCGCGCGATTCCACCTGGCGGGAAAGCTGTGACAGGGCGATGATCGGCACGTGCAGTTCCTTTGCCAGCGCCTTCAGACCTGTGGTGATTTCGGTGATTTCCTGAACGCGGTTGCCGGAGTTCTTCTGGGAACCGGAGAGCAGCTGAATATAGTCGACCACGATCATGTCCAGGCCGCGCTGCCGCTTCAACCGGCGGGCACGGGCAACCAGCGAGGCAATCGAAATACCACCGGTCTGGTCCACATGAAGGGGCACGGTCTGCATATGCTGGGCGGCGGCGGCGAGCTTTTCGAAATCGGCTTCGGAAATATCGCCACGCCGGATTTTCGACGAGGAAATTTCCGTCTGTTCGGAAATGATACGCGTCGCGAGCTGTTCGGCCGACATTTCCAGCGAGAAGAACCCGACAACGCCGCCATTGACTGTCTTCAGGGAGCCGTCGGGCATTTCCTCGGCCTGGTAGGCCTGGGCGATGTTGTAGGCGATGTTCGTTGCCAGCGAGGTCTTTCCCATGGCAGGCCGACCGGCCAGAACGATCAGGTCCGAGGGCTGCAATCCGCCCATCAGCCGGTCCAGATCGATCAGGCCGGTCGAAATGCCGGAAAGCGCGCCTTCCCGGTTGTAGGCCGCATGGGCCATTTCGATGGTTTCCGTCAGCGCGTCGGAAAAGCTGACGAAGCCGCCTTCATTGCGTCCGGTTTCCGCCAGTTCGAACAGACGGCGTTCCGCATCGTCGATCTGCTGGGACGGCGGCACGTCGATCGGAGCGTCAAAGGCGATATTGACCATGTCCTCGCCGATCCGGATCAGGTTCCGGCGCAGAGCCAGATCGTAGATCGTGCGGCCATAGTCTTCCGCATTGATGATGGAGGCCGCATCGGCGGCAAGACGCAGGAGGAACTGGGTCGCCGACAGGTCCGCGATCTTTGCTTCGGCCGGAAAAAAGGTCTTGAGCGTGATCGGCGATGCTGTCTTTCCCGCGCGGATCAACTGACCGATCTTCTCGTAGATGTCCTGATGCGGAGGGACGAAGAAGTGATACGGTTCCAGGAAATCCGAAACCCGGTAATAAGTCTCGTTGTTGACCAGAATGGCACCCAGCAACTGTCGTTCCGCCTCCGCGTTATGCGGCGCCAGGCGTTGTACGGCAGCTTCCGTTTCGACCGATTGCAGTGTGCCTTTCATGATGTCCCCCGATGACTTTGCCCACCCGGTCTACAGGCAATCGCGGCGCAGCTTCAAGGTTCAAAAATGGGCATGTCCCATTATGTGAAGAGGGCCAAAATCAACGGGGATATCCGCCCTTGGGCCTTGACGGAGGGACACAAAAAAGACTCCCGCGGAGGCCGAAACGGGGGCTTTGTTTTTACTGTAAAAATTACCAGGGTAAATGAAAAGCGCACGCGCATGAGCATGTTCGCGCAAAAAGAAAGCGGCGCATGTTGAGCGCCGCTTCCTGAATCTTCAAAGCAGTCGAATAAGGCCGCTTAGGCTTCTTCTTCTTCCGCCACTGCTTCTTCGGTGGCTTCCGCTTCGCCGCCTTCAGCAACTTCGCCTTCGCCTTCACCTTCTTCTTCGTCTTCCTCGAATTCGAAGATGTCCTGTTCGGGCGCGGTCAGGTCTTCACCTGCGGCCTGCCGGACGGCTTCGTCCTCGGAGCGGGCGACGTTCACGGTGACGCCGACTTCGACTTCCGGGTGCAGCAGGATCAGGACGTTGTGCAGGCCGATTGTCTTGATCGGGGTGCGCAGTTCGACCTGTGCGCGGCCAACGGTGAAGCCTGCCGCGGTCAGACCGTCGGCGATGTCGCGAGTGGAAACCGAACCGTAGAGCTGACCGGTTTCACCGGCGGACCGGATCATGATCATGGATTCGCCGTCGAGCTTCGCGGCAACCGCTTCAGCTTCCTGACGACGTTCGAGGTTGCGGGCTTCAAGCTGGGCGCGCTCGTTCTCGAAGCGCTGCATGTTGGCCTTGTTGGCGCGCAGAGCCTTGCCCTGGGGCAGAAGGAAGTTACGGGCATAGCCGTCGCGCACGCGGACGGTGTCGCCCATCTGGCCGAGCTTGGCGATACGTTCCAGAAGAATGACTTGCATGGAATTTGCTCCTGACTGTCCCGCCGGCACGTTCTGGCTGGCGGTTAGAGGCCGATCACGTTTGCGTCCCGCGGCCCCAGTTCGGGCGGCCCGGACGGATCCGGGCCGAAGAGCTCCAAAGAGCTTAGCTGATCACAAACGGCAGCAGGCCGAGGAGGCGTGCGCGCTTGATGGCACGAGCCAGTTCACGCTGCTTCTTTGCGGAAACGGCGGTGATACGGCTCGGAACGATCTTGCCGCGTTCGGAAATGTACCGCTGCAGCAGACGGATGTCCTTGTAGTCGATCTTCGGCGCATTGGCACCGGAGAACGGGCAGGTCTTCCGGCGACGGAAGAACGGACGACGGCTCGGAAGCTGTGCTACATCAACCATGATCTCTTACTCCGCTTCACGGCGAGGAGCGCGTTCGCCCCGGTCACCACCACGATCGCCACCACGATCACCACCGCGTCCACCGCGATCGCCACCGCCGAAACGTCCACCGCGATCACCACGATCGCCGCCGCGGCGGTCGTCACGGTCGCGCTTCTGCATCATCGCAGACGGCTCTTCTTCCAGTTCATCGACCTTGAAGGTCATGAAGCGCAGAACGTCTTCGTGCAGACCCATCTGACGTTCCATCTCGGCCACCGCGGCATGCGGAGCGGTGATGTTCATCAGCGTGTAATGCGCCTTGCGGTTTTTCTTGATGCGGTATGCGAGGGAACGCAGGCCCCAGTTTTCGATCTTGCCAACGGACCCGCCGCCGGTTTCGATCAGACCCTTGAACTGCTCGACAAGTTGTTCGACCTGCTGGGCCGAAACGTCCTGGCGTGCCAGGAACACATGCTCATAAAGAGGCATTTGAAGTCGCCTTTCCAGTTAACACAACGGGAACTGGCGCGAAGCCTCCTCGTGACCCCGGAAAGGTACGAGAATTCTAAAACGAGAGCGGAGACACGGGAAGACGGGTTGTTTTAAGAACCCTGGCGACATGCGCCCTTCCGTTCAGCCCCCGGCCAAGTTCCCGGATGAAGGGCGCTGTATAGCCGGTTTCCATCCAAAAGCAAGCATGAACATTGTCCGTAGGCGAGAAATGTTCCCGAAAGGCTCTTATACTGATTGAATATGGAAGGCCAGGTGGAGAGACGCGGCGCTGTGCCGGCAGATGTGCGCCGGAATGGAGTGGTTTCAACGCGGTTTTGCTCTCAAGGCCTTGACACCGGCGACCAGTCCGTACCATAGGCTCCCGCCAACGCGCGCGGCTCGGGAGGGCCGATGCCTCCATGGCCGGCCCAATCCGGCCGGCGTTGAGCAATAATCAGGAAGAAGACGGCAAAAGGCGTTCCGAAATGAGCATCGCATTCACTTTCCCTGGCCAGGGGAGCCAGTCAGTCGGTATGGGCAAGGAACTCGCCGATGCCTATCCGGAAGCACGAGCCGTATTCGAAGAAGTGGACGATGCACTCGGACAGAAGCTTTCCGCGATCATGTGGGAAGGTCCAGAAGACGCGTTGACGCTGACCGCCAATGCCCAGCCGGCCCTGATGGCGGTAAGCCTCGCCACGATGAAGGTTCTTGAGGCAAAGGGGCTCGACCTTAAAAAGAGCGTCAGCTTCGTGGCCGGTCACTCGCTCGGTGAATATTCCGCGCTTGCCGCGGCAGGCAGCCTCGACATCGCGACCGCGGCACGGTTGCTGCGCGCACGCGGAAATGCCATGCAAACCGCAGTCCCTGTGGGTGTCGGCGCCATGGCCGCCTTGCTCGGCCTTGATTTCGCCGTGGCGCAGGAAGTGGCCGAAGAGGCGGCGCAGGGGCAGGTATGCCAGGCCGCCAATGACAATGCGCCGGGCCAGGTCGTCGTGTCCGGTCACCTCGCAGCCGTCGAACGGGCGATCGAGATCGCCAAGACCAAGGGCGCCCGCCGTGCGGTCATGCTGCCCGTCAGCGCGCCGTTCCATTGCTCCCTGATGGCCCCGGCCGCCAGCATCATGTCCGCTGCACTCGCAGACGCGGATGTACGTGCGCCCGCCGTGCCTCTGGTCGCAAATGTTCTGGCTGACGCCATTTCCGATCCGTCCGAAATCCGTGCGCGCCTCGTCGAGCAGGTAACCGGCACGGTGCGCTGGCGCGAATCCATTGGCTGGCTCGCCGGGCAGGGCGTAGATACGTTCGTGGAAGTTGGGACCGGCAAGGTTCTGACTGGCATGGTCAAGCGCATTGCACGCGACGCCAACGGCATTGCCGTGAATGGCGCTGCGGATATTGACGCGCTGATCGAAAAGCTGAACGGCTGATCGTCGTTCCGGGCATTGGCCTCAGACAAACAGAGATTGAGGAAGGAAGCCATCATGTTCACCCTTGAAGGGAAAACGGCACTGGTTACCGGCGCGACCGGCGGGATCGGCGAGGCGATTGCACGTGCTCTTCATTCCCAGGGCGCGTCCGTGGCTCTGTCCGGTACGCGCGCGGAGAAACTTGAGGCGCTTGCTGCGGACCTTGGAGAGCGTGCCTTTGTCACGCCTGCGAACCTGTCCGATCGCGCCGCCGTGGCGGCCCTCCTGCCGGCAGCGGAAGAGGCGATGGGGTCTGTCGACATTCTGGTCAACAATGCGGGCATCACCCGCGACAACATCTTCATGCGCATGAAGGACGAGGAATGGGATCAGGTTCTCGAAGTGAACCTGACCTCCGGTTTCCACCTGTGCCGTGCGGCCATCAAGGGCATGATGAAGCGGCGCTACGGCCGTATCATCGGCATCACCTCCGTGGTCGGTGTCACAGGCAATCCGGGCCAGACCAACTATGCCGCGGCAAAAGCCGGCATGATCGGCATGTACAAGTCGCTTGCCCGGGAAGTCGCCAGCCGCAACATCACCGTCAATACGATTGCCCCGGGCTTTATTGAAACGGCGATGACGGATGCGCTCAACGACAAGCAAAAAGATTCGATTTTGACGAGCGTACCGGCCGGGCGTTTGGGCACCGCAGACGAAATCGCGGCCGCAGCCGCTTACCTTGCCAGCACAGAAGCGGCCTATGTCACGGGACAGACACTGCATGTGAATGGCGGCATGGCTATGATTTAAAAGGTGAAATCGCGAAAGCGGTTAAAATGGAACCGGACCGCTCCAGCGCGGTTCGGACTGGCTGGTCAAGGTCAATAAAGTGTGTTACCTAGCCGCCGATTGTTCCCAAGCTTGAGAATTGGCGTATTCCGTCAGACCTTGGGCAGGACGTATTCAACACCGCGATGTCGCGCCGGATAAATCCTGAGTTCCAGGATTTCGGCAGGCCGCGAAGAATAAACAGACTGAAAATCAAGGAAGTGAGAAATGAGCGATATCGCGGATCGGGTTAAAAAGATCGTTGTCGAGCACCTCGGCGTTGACGCCGACAAGGTTGTGGAAGGCGCAAGCTTCATCGACGATCTGGGGGCCGATAGCCTCGACACCGTTGAACTCGTCATGGCTTTTGAAGAAGAATTCGGCGTTGAAATTCCGGACGATGCGGCCGAAACCATCCTGACGGTCGGCGATGCCGTGAAGTTCCTGGAAAAGAACGCCGGCTAAGGCGCTCCGAACCTAAAGACCAAAACGGGCAGACATGGCCGCGGCCGGTGTCTGCCCGAAAAAAGTGCGGGTTGCATGAGGCGAGTTGTCGTTACAGGTCTGGGCATGGTGTCTCCGCTTGGCGGAGGTGTCGATGTGTCCTGGAAAAAAATCCTCGAGGGAAAAAGCGGCGCCAACAAGGTGACCAGTTTTCCGGTCGACGATCTGGCGTGTCAGATCGCTTGCCAGATCCCGCGTGATCCTTCGGAAGAAGGTGCGTTCAATCCGGACGACTGGATGGACGTCAAGGAACAGCGCAAGGTCGATGACTTCATCGTCTATGCGATGGCCGCGGCCGATCAGGCCATGGCCGACAGCGGCTGGAAGGCCGAAACCTACGAAGACCAGATTCGTGCCGGGGTCTTGATCGGTTCCGGTATCGGCGGTCTGCAGGGCATCGAACAGGCCGCGCATACCCTTGCCGACAAGGGCCCGCGCCGGATCAGCCCGTTCTTCATTCCCGGCCGCCTGATCAATCTTGCCGGTGGTTACGTATCCATCCGCCATGGTCTGAAAGGGCCGAATTCGGCGGTGGTGACAGCCTGTTCCACCGGTGCGCACGCCATTGGCGACGCGTCTCGCCTGATCGCCTTCGGCGATGCGGACGTCATGGTCGCCGGCGGCACGGAATCGCCGATCTGCCGTCTGGCGCTGGCCGGATTCGCCGCCTGCCGCGCCCTGTCGACCGGCTTTAACGATGCCCCGGAAAAGGCCTCCCGTCCCTATGACAAGGACCGGGACGGCTTCGTCATGGGCGAAGGCGCCGGTGTGGTCGTCCTGGAAGAATATGAGCATGCGGTGCGCCGCGGAGCCCGCATCTACGCCGAGGTCATCGGCTACGGCATGTCCGGTGACGCCTATCACATCACCGCGCCGTCTTCCGACGGTGACGGGGCCTACCGTTGCATGGATGCGGCCCTGCGCCGCGCTGGCATTTCTGCCTCCGATGTCGACTACGTGAATGCGCACGGCACGTCGACCCCGATGGGCGACGAAATCGAACTGGGAGCAATCACCCGGCTTGCCGGCAATGCCGCCAACCGGCTGACCATGTCTTCCACGAAATCATCGACGGGTCACCTGCTCGGTGCGGCCGGGGCGATCGAGGCGATCTTCTCGGTGCTTGCCATCCACGACGGAATCGCTCCGCCGACCATCAATCTTGAAAATCCGTCGGTCGAGACCGAAATCGACCTTGTGGCGAACACCGCAAAGAAGATGGATATCAACGTTGCATTGTCCAACTCCTTCGGGTTCGGTGGCACCAATGCTTCGCTCGTCTTCCGGAAAATTGCTGCGTAAGCGGGCCGACTATTGCCTCATTGTCGCGGGACAATCCCCCCGCGACGACGAGAGTGCTCCGGCTTTACCGTAAAACGCGCGCCGCCGGAGGCTGCTGCGGCATGTAGCTGCTACAGCTTGTATCAGGAGGTTCGATCCATATGGGCATAAAACCGAGAAGCCCGCGCGAAGCAATCCAGCCGGAGCCGGCGCCGGGACCGCCGCCGCGCTCGCGCCATGTGCGCAATCCGATCGTCATTCTGATCAATATGGTCATCTTCCTCGCCTTCATGGGCGTTGTGGCGTTCGGTGCGGCCCTTTATTTCGGCAAGCAGGCATTCGAGGCGGCCGGCCCCCTGAAAACGGACGAGACGGTGATCATCGCGTCCGGGTCAGGCCTTTCCGGAATTATCGAACGACTGGCTGCCAAAAACGTCATCAACGATGACTGGGTCGATGAGATCGTTTTCAATCTCGGTGTGCGGTTTTACAAGAACGCGACCAATCTGAAGGCCGGTGAATATGCCTTTACCGCCGGCGTAAGCATGCATGACGTCATGACCGATCTGGTCGAAGGCAATGCGGTCACCCATGCGGTGACAATACCCGAAGGCTGGTCGACGGCCCAGGTTCTGGAACGGCTGAAGGAAAACAAGATCCTCAAGGGCGAGATCACGGAAGTGCCCGAAGAAGGCGCGCTTCTGCCCGAGACCTACACGTTTACCCGGGGCATGAGCCGTCAGGAACTCCTGAACCAGATGACAAAGGCGCAGACGAAACTGCTCGCCGAAATATGGGCGCGTCGTGCCGAAGGTCTCCCCATCAAGACGCCGGAAGAACTGGTTATCCTGGCGTCCATTGTGGAAAAGGAAACCGCAAAGGCGGATGAAAGGCCGCGCGTTGCCGGCGTTTTCGTCAATCGGCTGAACCGGAACATGCGCCTGGAGTCCGACCCGACCATCCTCTACGGGCTTTACGGTGGCGAGGCCTGGCTGAAAGACCGCTCCGCCATCAAGCAATCCGAAAAGACAGCTGACAACAAGTACAATACCTACCAGATCGACGGGTTGCCGCCGGGGCCGATCGGCAATCCGGGACGTGCCTCCATGGAGGCGGTCGCCAATCCGTCGCGCACCAAGGAACTCTTCTTCGTTGCAAGCGGCGATGGCGGCCACGTGTTCTCGGAAACCTACGAGCAACACCAGGCGAATGTCGCGAAATGGCGCAAGGTGGAACGCGAAAAGCGGAAACGAGAGCAGGAAGCGGCCGAACAGCCCGCTGCGGAACAGCCGGCGCAGTCGAACTGACGCGAATTGAGTTGGGGGCAGGGCCGGTTTCCGATACTGGCCTGGCCGGGAAAGGCGATCGGAGACCGATATGACACTTGCCAGCATGACGGGATTCGCCCGCACCCAAGGCGAAGCCGGCAATGTCCGCTGGACCTGGGAACTCAGGTCGGTCAACGGCAAAAACCTGGATGTCCGGATCCGCATGCCGGCCGGCCTGGAAGTTCTGGAGCCGAAGGTCAGGGAGCGATGCGCCAAGCTGCTCCGCCGCGGCAATGTCACCGCGGGCCTGTCCATGCAGCGCGATCAGGGCGAAGCGGTTCTGACCATCAATCAGAATGCGCTCGATGCGGTGCTGGCGGCGATCGACTTGCTGAAAGCCCGTCTGCCGGACGTGCCGCCGCCGAGCCTGGACGGTATTCTGGGGCAGAAAGGCGTCTTTGAGCTCAAGGAGCCGGAGGACGATGAAGACGCCCGTGAGGCCTTGCACAGCAGCCTGCTGACCACTCTGGACGCCGCTCTTCTGGATCTCGTCGACATGCGCCATACGGAAGGCAAGGCGATTTCTCAGGTCGTCTGCGGGCATATCGACCGGATTGCGGACCTTACCAGCCGTGCGGAGGCCCATCCCGCGCGCCAGCCTGAAGCGATCCGGCAGCGCCTTGAGGCGCAGGTGGCAGAGCTGATGGATGCCTCGTCCGGGCAACTCGACCCGCAGCGCCTGCACCAGGAGGCGGCTATCCTCGCGACCAAGGCGGATATCCGCGAGGAACTGGATCGCCTGCAGGCCCACGTCAAGGCCGTCAGGGAATTGCTGGCGACGGGAGGCGCGATCGGTCGCCGCCTCGATTTCCTTGCGCAGGAATTTAACCGTGAGACGAACACTTTGTGCTCCAAGTCCAATGACGTCGAGTTGACATCCATCGGGCTTGATCTGAAGTCGGTGATCGACCAGATGCGCGAGCAGATCCAGAATCTGGAGTAGGCGGATGTCTGAAACCAATACCGGGACGACCGTGAGTGCCGACAAGGCGGAACAGGAACGCCGCGGGCTGATGCTGGTGCTGTCGTCGCCCTCGGGCGCCGGCAAGTCGACCATCGCCCGCCTGCTGCTGGAGCAGGAAGACAATCTGGAACTGTCGATCTCGGTGACCACGAGGCCACGCCGCAGCAGCGAGGTCCATGGTGTCCATTACCATTTTCTCGAGCCCAAACATTTCGAGAAGATGAAGGAACACGACGAGTTGCTGGAATGGGCCGAAGTCCACGGCAATTACTATGCGACACCGCGCGGTCCGGTCGAAGAGGCGATTGAGAACGGGCGGGATATCCTGTTCGACATCGATATCCAGGGCACCTTCCAGCTTTATCAGAAGATGCGCGCGGATGTGGTGTCCGTGTTCATTCTGCCGCCATCCATCGCGGAAATGAAGTCCCGCCTGCATCGCCGGGCCGAGGATACCGACGCTGTCATCCTGAAGCGGCTGGAAACGGCGGTCGGCGAGATGAAGCACTGGGCGGAATACGACTATGTTGTCGTCAATGACGACCTGGAACGCGCACTGGGCAACGTCCGCGCGATCCTGCGGGCGGAACGCCTGAAGCAGAGCCGGTCACCCGCGATCGGCCCGCTCATCGACGGTATGGTTCAGGATCTCCAGACCGTGCTGAAGGGCGATAATCAGGCATAAGGCTCATAACCCATAATCAGCCGCAATCGATTGCCGCGAGGTCGGACGACCGGAAGTCCCTGGCTGTTCTGCGAAACACCGTCAGCCTGCCGGACATCCGCTCGATGGCGTTCCTGCTCATTCATGGAACCGTCAAGGCCTTGTTATGACCCTTCCCGGATCAGTTCGTCGCGAACTTCCATGAGAATCTTGCCGAGCATGTTCAGACCGCTGCCGTCTCCACCATCTGCCCAATAGCTGTCGTTCGAGGTGTGTTCGACAATCATGGCATTGCCGGTCGAAAGCAATGTCTCGCGAACATCTGAATGCTGTGCAACCTTGGCTCGGATGGCCGTTCGCATGACATCGTCTTTTATCTTGTTCCAATCGGCGCGCAGGGGCCAGGCGCGATTGCGGCCCAGTTTTGCAGCCTGCATGGGGGAAGGGGTCTTCCGGATCTTCCGAACGCACGCAGCATCGGTAAACTTCTGTCCCTGAAAATAGTGCTCCGTAGTCGGCCAGGCCGTACCGATAAAAACCGGATGTCGGGAAAAATTGGAGAAACATCCGTAGGGGGCGTTGACGCTGTAGAATTTAATAGTCGTCGTCATAAATGCTTCCATGGAAATAAAAATGTAATTGGTCCCAGGATGCAAACGCATAACCGGCAACGGACCGCTGCCGGAAATCCCCGAACTCATATTCGGGAACTTGAATCACACCTCTACTGAATTGCCAACCGGTTTATGGAACTTGGAGCATCGGACAAATGTTTCTAAGTTATCGCCCGATGCTCCAAGCTCAGGTCCTGAGATCAACCGCTGTGCTTCAGCTGCGCCTCAAACGCATTGGCAAGCCGAACGAAGCCGGAGACGTCGATCTCTTCGGCCCGGGCGGTCGGGTTGAGGCCGGCGGCCTCGATCAGTCCGTCCGCCGGCGAGGCGAGGGACTTCAGGCTGGCGCGTAGCATTTTTCGGCGCTGGCCAAAGGCGGCCGCGGTTACTTTTTCCAACATGCCAAGGGAACACTGCTGGGGAACCTCGCGCGGCACCAATTGAACGACCGCCGACGTCACCTTGGGCGGCGGCGTAAAGGCCTTCGGGCTGATGTCGAAGAGCATGCGTGCGGACGTGCGCCACCCCGCGAGTACCCCCAGACGTCCATAGGCTTTGGAACCCGGTTCGGCGACGATCCGTGCACCGACTTCCTTCTGGAACATCAATGTCAGGGACGACCAGAACGGCGGCCAGTCGGGTGTCGTGATCCAGTTGAGGAGAAGCTGGGTTCCGACGTTATAGGGAAGGTTGGCGATGATCTTGACCGGTCCGCCTCCGGTTATCTCCACCGGGTCGAGGGCAAGCGCATCCCCTTCGATGACTTGAAGACGGCCGGGATAGTGGTCCGAGATTTCCGAAAGGGCCGGCAGGCAGCGCCGGTCTTTCTCGACGGCCACGACCCGTCTTGCGCCGCTGGCGAGCAGGGCGCGGGTCAGCCCGCCCGGGCCGGGGCCGATTTCAAGCACGGTGACATCTTCCAGCGGCGCGGCTGCCCTGGCGATACGGGACGTCAGGTTCAGGTCCAGGAGAAAGTTCTGGCCGAGCGATTTACGGGCGTCGAGACCGTGCGTGGCAATGACTTCACGCAGCGGAGGCAGGTCGTCGATCTGCCCCATCAGACACTTCCGGGTTTGGCCAGGACCGCCGCCATTCTCACCGCCGCCGCGAAACTGTCGGCGCGTGCGGTTCCGGTACCTGCGAGGGCATAAGCGGTGCCGTGGTCGGGCGAGGTCCTGACAAAGGGCAGGCCGAGTGTCACGTTGACCGATTCATCGAAGCCGATGGTCTTGGCGGGCACAAGCACCTGATCGTGATACATGCCGAGCACGCAGTCGTAGCTTTTGCGGGCCTCAGGATGGAACAGTGTATCGGCCGGATGCGGACCGGTGGCATCGATGCCCTCTGCTCTTAACGCAGCAATCGCAGGCGCGATGACCGTTAGTTCCTCGGTTCCCATGGCCCCGCCTTCGCCGGCGTGCGGATTGAGCCCGCAAAGGGCAAGCCGGGGCTTGTCGAAGCCGAAGCGGCTGACCAGGTCTCTCGCCGTAATCCGGGCCGTTTCGATAATGAGCTCTTCCGTCAACACTCCGGGGACCGCCTTCAGGGCGATGTGGATGGTCACGGGCACCACCATCAGCTCGGGGCCGGCGATCATCATCACGGGGTTGCCGGGAGCTTCGGGCCACATTTCTTGGGCCAGGTGACCGAGATATTCTGTATGTCCGGGAAACCGGAAGCCGGCGCCGTACAGGGCGGACTTGTTGATCGGATTGGTCACGACACCCGCGGCCCGGTTGTTTTGAACGTCTTCGACGCTCTCGCGGATGGAGGAGATCACGCTTTCCGCCGTTTCCGCTTTCTCCTCGCCGGGATTATCCTCGAGCGCGTGGCCCGTCGGAACGACCGGGAGACATTTACCGAAATAGCCTGTGGCTTCTTCCGGTTCCACGGCCTGGACAGGGACATCGAGACCGAGCCTTTTGGCGCGGCGGGCCAGGAAACCGGGATCGGCCCGGACATAGAAAGCCGGAAGGCCGAGCGCCTTGCGGGCGCACCAGGCCAAAAGGGTGATGTCGGGACCTATGCCGGCCGGCTCGCCACACGTGACGGCCAGAGGCGTCTTACGGGAAACCATGCCCTTGTTACCGTTGGACGATTGTTGCGCGAAGTTTCAGTTCCTGCAGATATCTGCGCATCAGCTGCTCGCCTTCTTTTTCGCGCAGCTGGTTTTCCACTTCGGTCCGCGCCGCAAGGTCGGAGGCCATCTCGCGCTTGCCGCAGACCGCGATCATCTCAAATCCTCGGCCGGTCTGCTGCGGTTTCGTAAGACGTCCGACTTCCGTTCCGGTGATGTCGTCTTTCATAGCAGGCGGCAATTCGGTTTCGAGGCGGCGTCCGACAGGCTTCAACACGACTTCGTTGAACTGACCGAGGAGCGCGCCGGCCGCGTCGCAACCGTTGAATTCCTTGCGGATCTGCGCGCTTTCCCGCTGCCTTTTTGACTTGAGCGAAGAAGACGCCTTTTTGGGAACGACCACGATGATCTGGCTGAGGTCATATTCGACCGAGGTGTTCTTGTCCTTGATGTCCGATTTCTTCAAGGCGGCGATCACCTCGGATTCATCGATCTTGATCTGGCTGCGAAAACGCGAACTGACCGTTTTCTGCCAGGCGATTTGCACCTTCAGCCTGTCCTTGAGCGTGTCCGGATTGACGCCGCTCTTGCGAAGGGCTGCGGACAGCTGTGATGGGGACATCTTGACGTTTCGCGCGATGGAAGCGAAAGCGTTGTCGATTTCTCCGCTGCTCGGAACGATACCGACGCGTTTGGCCTCGTCCATCTTGAGCACATCGTCGATCAGCTCCTGTTCCGCCATGTGGCGGGCAACGGATGCATTCTTACGAGAGGTCAGCTGTATGAGCCGCGCGCGCTGCTTGATGTCATATGTGGTGATGGGCTGATCGTTCACGATAACTTCGATCGAGGTCTGTGCCGCAGCAGGCATCTGGCCCAGGAGAAGGCCGATCATTAGCAGGCAAAGTGAGAAAGCGGGAATGCGCATTGAAGTCCTGTCCAGCCGAGGGTTTGCTTTTGTTTGTCGGTTCACGAACTGCCAAGGGGCCAAAATCGCTTCTGCCCCGAGTTTGCACAAACTGCCCGGTTTTGAAAGATGTTTGCTAAGTAGACCTGTCAGTTGTGGCCGTATAATGGCTCAAATTGACCGTTTTCGAATATCTAGCCGGAGAAGGGCCTAGTCGGAAAGACCGCTCGAGATCTGGGTGTTGCCGATGGTTCTAAGGCCGATGCGCATGTAGAAGGTCCGATTTACCTTGTCGCCATCGTTACGGCTGCGATCTTCCGCATAGGAAAGCGAAAGCGAGAAGCCCTCGTCGTCATAGCCGGCCCCGATCCCGTCTTGGACGACATCCGAATTTTCCAGGTCATAGCGCAATAGGCCGAACACTCGCCAATTGTCTTCCAGCCGTAGGCTCGCCGAACTCAGGATTTCCTCGCGCGGATCCGGAATTCCGAGGTTCGGCTGCGCGCTGAGGAAAGCGTAGGCAAGCGACGACGACAAGGGGCCATAACGCGCTGTCGCCTGAGCCTGGAAACGGCGGAATGAGAGGTCGTCTTCGTCCAGGCGTGCCTGCGCGCCGACACGGATCCCGTGATTGGTATTCAGATACAGACTGCTCACATAATCCGACTGGCTGGAAGCCAGGCCGGAATCCAGTGTGGCTCCCAGGATATCCGGCGTGGCGTAGGAGTTTTTACCACCCAGCTGGTAGGAGCGGCCGAACAGGGCGCTCATGTAGTAACCGCGGTCCAGTTGAAGCTTGTAATTCAAGCCCACGTTCAGGCGCGAACCGCCTTCGGCACGGTCAAATCCTGAAAACTTGTCCCATTCGAACAGCGTCGTGGCGTCGAATACGATGCTCTGGGCATCTTCGTTCGGCAGTTCGCCGATACTTTGTTCGTCCGGGCGCACGATAACCTGAGCCACCGGTTCCAGGATCTGGTTGCCGCCCTGGAAGGTGGCGATGAAAGGATAACGGTATTCCAGACCGGCAGCCGGCATGGCCCGGCCGGCAATGGCATCGCCTGTGAGCGCGTTCACATTCGGGTCGGCGGAGGCATTGAAGAACAGATCTCCCCGCACATAGGCAAACGGAGTGAAGGACTGGCCGATCGGATCGATGAAGGTACGGCGCCAGTTGGTCTGCATACTCATCCGCGAGAAGGTGCCGTCCACGCCGCGGAAACGGTCGACACCGCTTGCCCGGAACGCATCCGTCTTGGCCCGGGTCAGAGATGTGAAATTGCTGTCGAAGGACAGTTCTCCGCCCCCGATCGGATCATCGAAGACGAAATTATAGTCGACGACCGGAGCCACGAACGGCTGCTTGTCCTGAAGCGATTGCCCGATCGGCGAGAAGCCCGGCGCGTCGTAGGTCGGATTGGTATAATCCTCCTGAAAGATCGAGAAGGCGTATCCCTTGACGCTGAAGCCGTTCCGCAGCGTGTTGCCGCTCAGATAAGCTTCCGACGTTTCATCGTCGTCGTTGAAGCTGACGAACGAATAGTCTTTCAGGAAGGCGCGGTCGCTCTTGTAGGTAAGGTCCCAGCCGGCCTTCCAGTTTTCGCTCAGGTTGAAGTTACCGGTGGTATTGATGGCGCCGCGCCAGCGTCGATCGCCACTGGAACCGGAGAATTCGCTCGGGCGGGCCTGAAAGAGCCCGGCCGCCGCAAACGTGTAACCCCCGTTGGCCAGCTGATGGCGGAATTTGAAATCGGCCACGGCCCCCTGTTTGGACAGCGGGGTCAGAGTGGTGGTCAGGTCATAGTGCGGATCAAGTGCCCAGTAATAAGGTATCGAAGCGCCGAAGCCGAGTCGGTCGTTCGCGACCCCCGTGGGAATGAGGAAACCGCTTTTGCGTTTGACCGTCGGATCGGGCATCGACATGTACGGCAGATACGCGACCGGAGCTCCGAAGAATTCCAGCGAGGCGTTCTCGTAGTAGATGACCTTCTCTTTCTGGTCATGGATGATCTTCGCGGCTCGAATGCGCCACAACGGCGGTTTGTTGGGCGGATTGGTTGGTCGCGTATAGACCGTGTACAGGGCGTTGTCGAACGTGGTCACATTGCCGTCGGAACGGGTCGCCTTGTCCGCGATGAACCGGGTCCGCTGCGGCGTGTCGAGCTGCAGGGCATTCGCGAAGCCGTTGGCGAAGTCCTCCGACAAGGTGAGTTCATTTGTCCTCACCACATTCCCGGTCGGTTCGGTCATGACGACTTCGCCACGCGCCTTCAGCTCACCTTTGCGCCGGTCGTACACGATCTGGTGGGCGTCGACAGTATAGCCGTCATAAAAGATCTGGACGCCACCGGATGCGACGATCAGGTCACGGTCGAAATCGTAGGTGATCTGGTCGGATTCCAGGAGCATCTCCGCATCGGGATTGATCTGCGCCTGCAACTCCGTTTCCAGGCTTTGCTGCCCGTGGACTGGCAAGGTCAGGCTGGCGCAAGATACGGCTGCAACAACAGAAAACAAAACACCGCGCGCTGCGGATTTAAGTCCGCGCACGTTGCCCCGCTCGTCTGTTTTCAGGAGGAAGGAAGAACCGTTCACGCGCGCTTCATCCGTCTTCCTGATGCAACAGGATCGTCAGTCCCATGAGTACTCCAAATATTCCCGGCGCCCACGCAGCAACGATCGGCGGCACGATTCCTGCTCCGCCGAAGTCCTTCGAAAGCTCCGATAGAACGTAAAGCACGAAGCCGGCAATGATTCCACCCAGAATCAGTCCGCCCAACCCGCCAAATCGAGAAACCCGCAAAGAAACCGCCGCCGCAATGAGAATCATGGCCGCCAAAAGTAGGGGACGGGCGAGAAGGGTTTGATATTGCAAGGCATATCGATAGGCAGGCAAACCGGCGTTTCGCGCCAGATCGATGAACTGGGGCAGGTTCCAGAAGGAGATCGATTCGGGTGAGCCTATGCTCTCACGCACCTGGGTCCCGCTCAGGAAGGTGCTGATCTGGAAGGAGGCATATTGCTGCGGGTCGCGTTCGGTCGTGTAGACGGTCGCGTTCTTCAGATACCAGATTTGCTTGCCGAGTTCCGCCTCATCGGCCTCGATGCGTTCCTGAAAAGTCCCCTGATGGTCGAAGGCGAAGATCGTCACGCCCAGGAGACGGGTGCCGCCGTCAAGCAGTTGTTTGGCCAGAATCACGGATTCACCGTCCAGGCCGTCCTGACGGATCCACACCTGGTTGGTCGTCTGCATCAGGAAATTCTGCTCCGTGCCGAACAGGCCGGTCGCGACCTCGTCCGATTTCTGCTGCAGCCACACGGCGGCAGGATTGTAGACGGTGATGGAAAATATGCCGATCCCGATGCCGACGACCAGGGCGGGCATGGAAAACTGCCAGACAGATATTCCCGATGCCCGTGTCACGACCAGTTCAAGTGCACGGCTCAGACTGACAAAGGCGGCGATCGATCCGAACAGGACGGCGAAGGGGATGACCTGTTCAAGGAGCAGGGGGACGCGCAACAGGGAAATCAGGCTCACCCGCAAGACGGAGAACCCCTCCCGGTCGCTTCCCCGGCGGACGAGTTCCAGGACGTCGAACAGAAAGATCAGAACCGCCGCGAGCAGGAACAGGCCCACGATGGCTTTCAGGAAACGCCCGGAAAAATAGAGGGCAAGGGTACGGCCGAGAAGCATGGATCAGGAAGCCCCACCCATATTGCGGCCGCTTAGCCGTGCGGCGATGCGCTCGATGAGGGCGGACAGTTGTTCGACCCGATGCGTCAGCCATCTCGGTGCGGGACCGGCCTGCTCCCTGAAAATCGACCAGGATGCAATGGCAATCCCCAGAAGCGGCACGATGAATAGCAGAATGAGGACACCTCTGTTGCCATCGGCAATGGACGTAACCCCAAATCCCACAGTTCTCAGGCCAACGCAGGCGCTGATTGCGCCGAGGACGGAAACGCTCCGATTCTGCCGGGTTGTCCGCGCCTTGCCGAGGAAGGCGAACACGATCACACCGAAGGCGAGGCTGTAGAGAGGCTGGCTGAACCGGTCATAGAGCTCGTTACGCAGTTTGTCGGGATTTTGCAGCGCATACGCGTCGTTGCGCGCCGGAGCTATCAGGTTCGTAGTGGAGCGTTCGCTGGCCTTAAAGACCGGCTGCGAAGCTTCGGGAATGAGATTGGAAAGATCGAAGGCGTAGGATTCGAAACGTACGATCGAAATGTCGCCCTGATTCTTCGGCCGGCGCTGGATCGTGCCGTTCCGCATGACAAGTAGCGTCTTGTTGGCGGTTTCCACGATTTCGCCTGTCTCTGCCTGATAGGTGAAGGCGGTATCGGGATCGCGCGTGTCGTGTAAGAGCAACCCGTCAAGCGTTCCGTTGCCCGATCGGTTCCGGATATGGAAGGTCAGGCCGTCTTCGACGGCGATGAAGCGCCCGGGCTTGACGATGTTGGCGACGAGATCGGCTCTGACCCGGGTGATTTCGCTGCGCAGCTTCGCCAAACCCATCGGGGAGAGATAGAGCGAATTGAACGCCACCAGCGCCATGATGGCCGCGGCGAAAATCAGCACAGGCTTCAGGACGAGAAAGCGCGAGCCGCCGGTCGCATCGATCACGATCAGCTCGCTGTCGCCGGAAAGGGCGTTCAGCACCATGATCAGAGCAATCATCAGCGCGAACGGCGCCACGATCACGATCAGGAAGGGCATCGCCAGCATCGTGATCGAAATGAACTGGACGATGGTCTGCCCTTTTGACGTGACAAGATCGAGCTGCCTGAGGGCCTGGGTGGCCCAGACGACGCCGGTCATGGCGATAAGGGTCATGGCAAAGGCATAGAAGGCACGCCGTATGATATATTTTTCCAGAATTTTCATACGCTTACGGTGTGTATCCTTCGAGGAGACGGAAAGTGCGGAGGAAGAGGCGCGTCCTTAACCGTCATCACCCTACCGAATAACACGATTTTTGGTGAACAGCCCACAAACAAGAATGGTTAACGAAGAATAATTTTTCACACCGCTTGTCGAGCGGGAAGACGCGGGCCATCATTCGCGCAACGCGTGCGGACCGGAGAATTTCTCTGGATAAGCGGAACTCAGGATCCTGACCGGAATAGGCATATGACAAAGCAAATAAAAACTTCCTTCATCAAACTGGCCGCGCCCAAGAGCGGCGTCGCTGTTGCTTTCGCCGCCGAGGGTCTCGGCCTGGGAGCTGTGACGGCAGAATTCCTGGACAATATGACCGGCGGCCTGGAGCGCGCAGCCGGCATTGCCAAATTCACCGGCAAGAAATCCTCCACGCTCGACCTGATCGCGCCTGCGGGGCTTGGTGTGGACCGGCTGATCCTGGTCGGTCTGGGCAAGCCGGAAGACCTCGGCGAGCAGGACTGGCTGAAACTCGGCGGAACGGTCATGGGCGCCCTGGACAGTGCAAAGGCGTCCGATGCCACGGTTCTGGCGGAGATCGCAGGCGAGGGGGACCTGTCCGCCGACGCGCTTGCTGCCTTCGCCATGGGGGCGAAGCTGCGTGCCTACAAGTTCGACACCTACAAGACCAGGAAGGCGGATGACGACAGCGGACCGTCCGCGCTGAAGCTGCAGATCGCCGTATCCGACCCGCGACCGGTGAAAAAGGCATGGGCGGCCGCCGACGGCATTGCCGATGGGGTGTATCTCGCCCGCGATCTCGTCAACGAACCGCCGAATGCGCTTGGGCCGGTGGAGTTTGCCGACAAGGCTGCGGCGTTGAAGAAACTCGGCGTCGAGATCGAGATCCTCGGCGAGAAGGAAATGAAGAAGCTGAAGATGGCCGCACTCCTGGGCGTGTCCCAGGGAGCGACCCGGCCGCCGCGCCTCGTCATCATGCGCTGGAACGGCGGCAAGAAGAATGAGGCGCCGCTCGCCTTCGTCGGCAAGGGCGTCGTTTTCGACACCGGCGGCATCTCCATCAAGCCGGCGGCCGGAATGGAAGAGATGAAGGGAGACATGGGCGGGGCGGCCGCCGTCACCGGCCTGATGCATGCGCTGGCCGCCAGGAAGGCCAAGGCGAATGTGATCGGCGTGATCGGGCTGGTGGAAAACATGCCCGACGGCAATGCGCAGCGCCCGGGCGACATCGTCAAGGCCATGTCCGGAACCACGATCGAGATCCTCAACACCGACGCGGAGGGCCGGCTCGTTCTGGCCGATGCCATGTGGTACACGCAGGACCGGTTCAAACCGGCTTTCATGATCGATCTGGCAACGCTCACCGGCGCCGTCATTGTCGCGCTCGGCAACCACAACGCCGGTCTCTACTCCAACAACGACGACCTGGCCGAAAAACTGAAATCGGCGGCGGACGAGACCGGGGAGGCGGTGTGGCGCATGCCCCTCAGCCCGGATTATGACAAGCTGATCGATACCCCCAACGCGGATGTGAAAAACACAGGCGGCCGGTGGGCCGGTTCGATCACGGCGGCCCAATTCCTGCAGCGTTTTGCCAATGACATGCCCTGGGCACACCTGGACATCGCGGGCACGGCTTTCGGTTCTCCGAAAAACGAAATCAACCAGGGCTGGGCGTCGGGCTACGGTGTCCGCCTGCTCGACCGGCTGGTTTCGTCCTTCTACGAGAAGTAAGCGGCCCGGAAATGCAAAAACCCGCCGGATCGGCGGGTTTTTGTTCGTTCGCCCGTGAAGGCTGAATGTTGAATCCGTCCGCTTTCAGCAGGTCTTGTAGGCCTGACAGGCGGTTGCCTGTTCAGTCACGATAAGGCCCATACCGGCGGTGGCGCCGGCAATGGCGAAAACGAGCGCGAAAAATACAACGACGCGTCCTAGCATCAAATCCCCCGTTGTGTCAGATCCGGCCCCCGTGCCGGTCTGTCCCTACCCCAAATCATGTGGAGCCAAGGCGTCCCGGCGACATTAGTAGCCAATCGACATTTTCGAAGCGTTAATGATACGAGTCGAAGCGGAAGTCCATGGCAGTGACTGGATGTGTGCCACACAAACGCGAGGTGTTGCCGCGCTGCATCATCCCGTAGGGGCAAGAGACTCGAAAGCGGTGCAAGTGGTGTTCAAATGAGTGTTGAAGTCCTTTTCTATCATCTGACCGACCAGCCGCTCGAGGCGGCCCTGCCGAAGCTTTTGCAGAAATGTCTGGAAAGGGACTGGAAGGTCGTTGTGCAGACCGGAACCCTGGAACGCTGTCGGGCGCTGGATGCCCATTTGTGGACGTTTGCCGACGACAGCTTTCTGCCGCATGGAACCGCCGACGATGGGTATGCCGAACATCAGCCGATCTTTTTGACCCCCAGTCAGGACAATCCGAATGAGGCGGAAGTCCGTTTTCTGGTGGACCGGGCCGATCCGCCGTCACTTGGAGGTTATAGACGGGCTGTCTATATGTTCGACGGACGAGACCAGGAAGCGATCGCCGAAGCACGTCAGCGCTGGAAGGAGGCGAAAGCGGAGGGGTTCGAAGTCACCTACTGGCAGCAGACCGCATCGGGCGGATGGGAGCGCAAGGCATGAGTGAAATCGGCGATCCGAAGTCTGCGGAGTTGAAGTCTGCAGAGTTTCTGGCGAGACGGGATGCCGCGCGTGAGCGGATCGACCGTCTGACCGGCGCCGATGGCGGTGACGCGGAAGACCGTCAGACCTGGTTCCGGGCGGTCTACCGGGAAGCCGGCGGCGACCCGGCGGCCGTTCCCTGGGCGGATCTTGCGCCCAAGAAGGCGCTGGTCGACTGGCTTGCGAGCAATCCGGGCAACGGGGAAAGCGCTCTCGATGTCGCCTGTGGTCTGGGGGATAACGCGGAAGCGCTGGCGGGCGCCGGATACCGGACGACGGCTTTCGATCTGGCTCCCGAGGCGATCGACTGGGCGAAAAAGCGCTTTCCGGATAGCACGGTCGATTATCAGGCCGCCGATCTTTTTGCCCTTCCGGAGAACTGGACCGGAAAATTCGACCTCGTTCACGAGTGCTATACGCTGCAGGCCCTGAAGGACCCCATGCGCCACGATGCCATCGGTGTTCTGGCGGACCTAGTGGCTCCCGGCGGACGCCTTTTGATGATCACGAGAAGCCGGGACGAGGGGAGTGATGCCAAGGGACCGCCCTGGCCCATGATGCCGTCGGAGTGGCTCCGGTTTACCGAGCACGGGCTCACGCTGGTCGATGAGGACTATTACAACGTGGAGCGTCCGGACCGGACGATCCCGCACGTGATGGCGCTGTTCCGGAAGCCGGAATAAAGACGCAGAATGAATAACAAACAGGGAGGGGATGAAACGACTATGGCGAAATTGAAAGTCTCGTCGGCGGATCTGGTGGCGCGGGCACGGGCCCAGGTCGAGGAAATCGAAACGGCCGACGCCATTGAAATGGTCGGTAATCCGGATGTGGTCATGGTCGACCTGCGGGATGTGCGCGAGCGCCAGCGCACCGGTTTCATTCCCGGCAGCTTTCACTGCCCGCGCGGCATGGCCGAATTCTGGGTCGACCCGGAAAGCCCCTATTACAAGGAGGTTTTCGGTGAGGACAAGACCTTCGTGCTGTATTGCGGCTCCGGCTGGCGCTCCGCCCTGACGGCCGTAGCCCTGAAGGAAATGGGCTTCGATTGCGCCCACCTCAAGGAAGGCTTTTCCACCTGGGAGGAAAAGGGCGGACCGGTCGAGCGAAAAGACTAGGTTTCCTCGAATTTTCCGCCCCGTCCGGCGCCGCCGGAGAACTGGCTGGCCCCCGCCAGGCCTTCCTTTTCGAAGATTTCGCGGTTGCGCCATTCGCGGATCAGCGCCTCGTTGAACGGCAGGTCGAAACCCTCGAGTGCGGAAGCCCGGTCCGCGCGCAGGCAGGCTTGCGGAAAACGGGCGATTTCGGCGGCGAGTTCTTCCGCCGCCTGCCGGGCGGTGCCGTCCGCGACCACCCGCTCGCACAGGCCGATGCGCAGGGCTTCGTCCGCCTCGACCTTGCGGCCGGTCAGGATCAGGTCCATCGCCCGCCCCATGCCGACAAGCCTCGGCAGGCGAACGGTGCCGCCATCGATCAGCGGCACGCCCCATCGGCGGCAGAAGACGCCCATATAGGCGCTTTTCTCCATGATGCGCATGTCGCACCACAGGGCCAGTTCCATGCCGCCGGCAACGGCGGGGCCGGAGATGGCGGCGATCACGGGCTTGGAAAGCGTGAGCCGGCTCGGCCCCATCGGTCCCTTTGCGATGTCGTCGCCACGGCCGCCGGCCCAACCGTCGGGAATGCCCAGCTCTGCGAGGGGCATTTCCTGCGTCAGAGCGCTGGCCGCCTTCAGGTCATAGCCCGCGCAGAAGGCGCCGTCTTCGCCGTAAAAGACGGCGACAGAGGCATCACTGTCGTCGTCGAAGGCCAGAAACGCCTCATAGAGACGGTTGGCCGTGTCATCATCGACCGCGTTGCGGGCATGGGGCCGCGACAGGATGACAGTCGTCACCGGGCCGCTTTTTTCGGTACGTACCGAGGTCTCGCCGGACATGTTTCCTCCCAAAAACAGTTGCGGTTCAGCCCAGCCGCTCCAGCAACTGCAGCAGCTTGCCGATGTGGTCAATCCTGTGGAACCGGTCGTGGCCCGCAGGCTCTTCCGCGTGTTCCAGGCCCCAGGTCAGCTGATAGGGCACATGCACGCCGATGCTGCCAGCCTCAAGGGCCGGCAGGATATCCGATTTCAGCGAATTGCCGATCATCAGGGCGTTTTCGGCGCCTGAGCCATGACGCGCGAACAGCGCCTGATAGGTGTCGGCAGTCTTCTCGCTGACCACCTCGATGGCATTGAAATAATCCGCAAGGCCGGACGCGGCGATCTTGCGCTCCTGGTCGAACAGGTCGCCCTTGGTGATCAGCACCAGCCGGTAGTCGCCCGCGACCGCTTCGAGCGTTTCGCGGACATGGGGCAGGGGCTCCACCGGGTGGGACAGCATGTCCTTGCCGGCTTCGAGAATTTCCGAAATGACGGATGCCGGCACCTTCCGGTCGGTGACATCGAGCGCCGTTTCGATCATGGAGAGCATGAAGCCCTTGATGCCATAGCCATACTGCGCGACGTTGCGCCGCTCGGCGGCCAGCAGGCGTTCCTCAAGGTGCTTCTTGTCCGCGTAATCGGCCAGAAGCGCGGCAAAGCGGTCTTCGGTCAGCCTGAAGACGGTTTCATTGTGCCACAGCGTGTCGTCGGCATCGAAGCCGAGCGTGTCCGGTGTTGCGCCGGCGCTCATGAAGACCTCCGTTCAGCTCGCTTCTTCGTATTCGGCGGAAAGCTCCAGCCACTCTTCTTCGGTCTTGACGAGCTTCTTTTCGCAATAAGCCCGTTCCTTGGCGAATTTGGTGGCCCGCTCCGGTTCCCGCGTGAAGAATTCGGGATCGGCTAAGGCCTCGTCCAGCTTGACGATCTTGTCCTGGAGACGTGACATTTCCTTTTCCGCCGCCTCGATTTTCTGGCGAAGCGGCTTGAGCACGTGGCGTTTTTCGGCGGCCTCCCGGCGGCGCTCCTGGGCCGATCCCTTGTCGTCCTCCTCTTCCTTGCGCGCCTTTTTCTCCGCGTCCGGTCCCTGCAGGATCAGACGGCGATAATCTTCCATATCCCCGTCATAGGGTGCCACGCCTCCGTCGGCGACGAGCCAGAGCCGGTCGGCGCAGGCTTCCACCAGATGACGGTCGTGGGAAATCAGCACGACGGCGCCCTGGAACTCGTTAAGCGCGAGGATCAGCGCTTCGCGGCTATCGATGTCGAGATGGTTGGTCGGCTCGTCGAGGATGAGCAGGTTCGGACCGTCGAAGGTGGCAAGGCCGAGCAAAAGCCGCGCCTTTTCTCCGCCGGAGAGGTCTTTCGCCGGGGTGTCCATCCGGTCGGTCGGCAGGCCGAAGCGGGCGACTCGGGCGCGCACCTGCGCTTCCGGTGCCTGGGGCATCAGCCGGCGGACGTGTTCGACGGCGTTTTCCGCCGGGCGCAACTCATCGAGCTGGTGCTGGGCGAAAAAGGCGATCTTGAGTTTCGTCGCCTTGGTGATCTCGCCGCCCATGGCATCCAGCCGTCCGGAAATCAGCTTGGCGAAGGTGGACTTGCCGTTGCCGTTGGCGCCGAGCAGGGCAATCCGGTCGTCGGTGTCGATATTGACCGTAAGCCGCTTCAGGATTTCCTTGCCGTCATAGCCGGTGGAGACGTTTTCAAGTTTCAGGATCGGCGGCGCCAGGCGGCCCTCCGGATCGGGGAAGTGGATCGGAAAGCTGCTTTCTTCGGTGAGTGCCGCAATCGGCTCCATCTTCTCCAGCATCTTCAGCCTGGACTGCGCCTGGCGTGCCTTGGTTGCCTTGGCGCGGAACCGGTCGACGAACGCCTGCATGTGCTTGCGCTGCTCGTCCTGTTTTTCCTTGGCCTTCTGCTGCAGGATCATCTTTTCCCGCCGCTGCCGGTCGAAGCTGTCATAGCCGCCGCGATAAAAGGTCAGCTTGCCCCGGTCGAGATGGGCAATGCTGTCGACGGCATTGTTGAGCAGGTCACGGTCGTGGGAGATCAGCACCACCTGGTGCGGATAGCGGGAAACGTAATTCTCCAGCCAGAGCGTGCCTTCCAGGTCTAGGTAGTTTGTCGGCTCGTCGAGAAGCAAAAGATCCGGCTCGGAAAAGAGCACCGCGGCCAGGGCGACACGCATGCGCCAGCCGCCGGAAAAGGCGGAGCAGGGACGCTTCTGCGCCTCCGCGTCGAAGCCGAGGCCGGAGAGGATCGCACCCGCGCGCGCTTCCGCGGTATGACTGCCGATATCGGCAAGACGCGTATGGATATCGGCAATGCGCGCCGGATCTGTCTCGGTTTCGGCTTCTTCAAGCAGGCGCGTGCGTTCCGTATCGGCGGCAAGCACAACGTCGATCAGGCTGTCCTCGGTGCCGGGCGCTTCCTGCGCGACCTGGCCGATCCGGGCGCTCTTCGGGATCTGGATCGAGCCGGATTCGGAGGACAAATCGCCGGTGATCAGCTTGAACAGCGTCGACTTGCCCGCGCCGTTGCGCCCCACAAGTCCGGTCTTGGAACGGGCGGGGAGGGTGACGCTGGCCTGGTCGATGAGGAGTCGTCCGGCGATCCGGTAAGTTAGGTCGGTAATCTGCAACATGGGAGCGATGTTTGGAGGAGCTTGGGCGTGCTTTCAAGTCCTATCAGGCCTTACAGCGCTAATTGTTGGTGGCCACCTGATCCAGATAGAGTTCGGCAAATCCCGCCATCAGTTCGTAGCAAAGGGTCAATTCGCGTTTGTCCGGGTCCCAATAGGCATTCTCCTGGCCGCAGGGCCTTGCGGTAAAGGTCACCTTGTCGGGAAGGGCGTAAAGCGTATCGAAATTCTCCGCGACGAGTTCAAGGAGCCCGCTTTCCTTCAGGAAAATTTCCATGGACGCCAGGTCCGGGGGAACCTTCCGATAGTAGATCGAAATTCTGCCTGCGGGCTTCTCGCTGCTGCGCAAGTGGGCCTTCGTTGCTTTCTCCCAGGATTGCCATGTCTGTTCGTAATCGTTGGCGCAGCTTGCCCTTCGATCGGAAGGCAGGCCCAGATCGGTTGCAAGCTGACCGAACGCAGCTTCATCGCTGCCGGCCATCAGGCAGAGGATCCGGTAGCCTCTTTGCAGATCGAGATCGTGCTCGCCATAAAAGGTAAGATCGTCGGCATTCCGCTCGGCAATCAGAAACCAGCCGATCATCGCGTTGGAAAGCCACAAGTCCATGTCGGGGTCATGGACGGAAAGCATCGTGACGGTCGCTAGATTGTCGACGGCGTCTTCCTCCTGGCCCAGGATAGGAAGACCGAACTCGGACACCAGCATATGCCCGCCCTCGTGATAGAGCGTGAACAGGACGTTGCCGGTGACGAAGCCGAACAGATCCTCCAGATCCTCCGTCTGTAGCCGTTCCAGCCGCAGGTCCAGATTGCCGGACGCCTGGGCCGGGCGGAGAGGAAAAAAGCACGAAAGCGCGACCAGACAGAATGCGCAAACGGTGAACGGGATGATCCGCATGAGGCGCGCGCAGGTTTTACGTCCTGTTTCGGCCGAAGGTGCGGGAAAACGAATAATCCGGCAGGCTCGACCCACCATAGCTCATTCTCCGAGTGACTGCCCCGCAGACCGGGAACGGCTGTAGGTCAGAGCAAATTAGCTTGCTCAAGAGCCGATATCCATCAAAAGCTGGAAGCAGCACACGTCATTTTCAGCCCATCAATCCAAGGCCGGTCTGTCGCTGGAAAAACATGAGGTTGAGGATCTGCGGCTCGTAGCCCTGCATGCTGAGCAGAGCCTGAGCCTGTGCCCTATAGTGACTTTGATGGTGAAACAGCAAAATGATGGCGCCTCCCACCGGCTGTTCTATTGTCGCCGGATCAAGGACGGTCCTGAATTGAACCATGCGGGTCAGTCCGACCTCCGTGCTCTCCTGGCAGAAGCGGCTCAATTCCTCATCCGTCGTTTGCCGCCGGGCCTTGAGCTCTTTGAAAGAGTCGGTGATCGTCTCGTCAAACGAAGGATATTTGTCGCCCCTGCCTGCGAAACGCTCCAGCCACAGCAGATCGACCAGCAGGATGTGGTCCAGCGTCTTGTGGATCGAGCCGTATTCGGTTCTCAGATCGCGGTGGTAGATCTCTTCGGGTACCTGTTCACAATCGGCAAAAAGGCGCTCGTTCGCCCAGCGATTGTATTCCATCATCATATTCAACAAGGCTTTCACGAACACACTCCCTTATGCATCACGAAATGTATGCATTGTTCGCAGTGGTGTGATTTACGAGGATTCAACCGTATTTTGCAAGTGCGGCAATTGCATAATCTACCATTAGTTGAATATGAGCGGGTAAAAGTAGCATTACCGGTAAAAATGAGTATACCGCGTTGGATAAAATGCCGGATTGCCTTACCGCTGGGTCACCAGCGGGCCGGAGTGAAACCGGCATGTGGCCGCATGACATGAAAATGTCATCGCCTGGCCCCCTTGCATGGAAAACGGCGCAAAGCTATTAGAGGCGCGATTTTCACAACCGGTGTCCGGCGCCATCCCGCGCAGGCCGGAAAAAGCTGTCAGCTGCAGCAGACAAACGAGAAAGACCGAACCCATGGCGATTGAACGCACCTTTTCGATGATCAAGCCGGATGCCACCAAGCGCAACCTGACGGGCGCCATTACCGCCAAGCTGGAAGAAGCAGGCCTGCGGGTTGTCGCCTCCCGGCGCGTGTGGATGTCCCCGCGTCAGGCCGAAGCCTTTTATGCGGTCCACAAGGAACGTCCGTTCTT
Source organism: Roseibium sp. (assembly GCF_048260565.1). Classification (GTDB taxonomy): domain Bacteria; phylum Pseudomonadota; class Alphaproteobacteria; order Rhizobiales; family Stappiaceae; genus Roseibium. The sequence goes on from NZ_JBLXGP010000001.1 coordinate 280,672, forward strand.
TGGCGAACTGACCGAATTCATGTCGTCCGGCCCGACTGTCGTTCAGGTTCTGGAAGGTGAAGACGCCATCGCCAAGAACCGCGAAGTGATGGGTGCCACCAATCCGGCAGACGCAGCCGAAGGCACCATCCGCAAGGAGTTCGCTCTTTCCATCGGCGAGAACTCGGTTCACGGGTCCGACGCTCCGGAAACTGCCGCTGAGGAAATCGCCTTCTGGTTCGCCGGCTGCGACATCGTCGGCTAACTGGCGAGCAGGCATTTACAATTTGGCAAGGCCGGTCCGAAAGGGCCGGCCCTGTTACGTTCTGATACAATTTCCGACAGTTTTTCGATAGGATTACAAGGAGTTAGCAGGCAGGGTCACAGGCGTCGCGGGCTCGACAAACCTTTGGGAGACTACCATGCGCATGACACTTGCCGTCCTGGGAACGGTTCTGGCCGCCACGGCCCAGGCCCATGAAGACGGCCATGTCCTTGCCGGCGAACATGCCGTCGAAGAAAAATCCCTGTCTGAGGAAGTCTGGGATCTGATGTTTCCGCCGGCCGATGCCGCGGCGACAATCACCGTCGAGGGGGCCTACCGCTACATTCACGCAAACGGCTATCCGCTCAAGGCCCCTGGGCATTTCCCCAACTCCGGCAATCCGAACCGGATTTCCAAGAAGAACTATCAGTTGCGCGTGCCGGTCAATCCGCAAAAGACCGGCCGGGCTACGCCAACCAACCATGCCGCATTCGGTATTGCCGTCAATGGTGTCCTGATGGATCCTGCGACCGCGGAATTCTGGCAAAATGACCGGCGCTCCGGCTGGAATTATGAGGCCATGGGTGGCGCATGCCGGCTTGGCCTGGACAAATACAATGCCCATGTCCAGCCGGACGGAACCTATCACTATCACGGCATACCGACCGGCGTTCTGACGTCGGAAGGCGGCCGAAGCGTTCCGGCGCTCCTTGGTTATGCTGCCGACGGCTTTCCGATCTACGGACCCTATGGCTACAGCGATCCGCAACGTCCTTCCGCGATGACAAAGCTGAGAAGCAGTTATGTGATCAGGAGCGGGGTTCGCCCGAGTGGTCCGGGCGGCCGGTACGACGGCAAGTTCACCCGGGACTGGACCTATGCAAAAGGCCGTGGCGATCTCGACCAATGCAACGGCCGCTTTGCCGTAGCCCCGGAATATCCGAATGGCACATACCAGTACGTCCTGACCGACACCTTTCCCTTTATCCCGCGCTGCTGGATGGGGACGCCGGACGCGTCCTTCATGAAGCTCAAGGGTCGTGGTGGCCCGGGCGGAGCGCAGGCCCGCATGCCGCCGCCGCGCGGTGTCGCCATGTCCGGCCAAAGGCCCGGTCCGGGGCAGGGGCCCGGCTTCGGCTCCGGTTCGCGTCCCGGCGGACCGGGCGGGCGCACCCCGTGCAGCGGGAGCTGATCACCGGAACCAAACAATGGCGAGGGGCGCTTGACAGCGCCCCTTAGTTGTCCAGACTCGCTGGTCCGGTTTGAAAGCCGGTAGTTGCGAGAAAGACCCGATATGACCAAACATGAGACGGCCAGTGCTTTTTCCGCCTGTCCGCACGATTGCCCGTCGACCTGCGCGCTTGATGTCGAGGTCCTGAATGACGGCAGAATCGGCCGCCTGCGTGGCGCCTCCGGAAACGCCTACACGGCCGGCGTCATCTGCGCCAAGGTCGCCCGTTATTCCGAGCGCCTCTATCACCCTGACCGGCTGTTGAAGCCGCTGCGCCGGGTCGGTCCGAAAGGCGAGGGGCGGTTCGAGGAAATCTCATGGAACGAGGCACTCGATCTGGTCGCGGAAAAGTTTCTGGCAGCGGAGGCCGAACACGGGCCGCAGACCGTCTGGCCCTATCATTACGCCGGCACCATGGGCCAGGTGCAGCGCGATTCCATCCATCGTTTCCGCCACGCCAAGGGCTACTCGCTTCAGTTCGACACCATCTGCACCAACAATGCCTGGACCGGAATAGTTGCGGGGACGGGCAAGCTGGCCGGTCCCGATCCGCGGGAAATGGCCGTCTCCGACCAGGTCGTGATCTGGGGCACCAATCCGGTCGCGACCCAGGTCAATGTCATGACTCACGCGATTACGGCTCGGAAGAAACGCGGCGCGCGGATCATCGTCATCGACGTCTACCGGACAGAGACCATGAAACAGGCCGATGTCGGCCTCGTCCTGAAACCCGGGACCGATGCCGCCCTGGCCTGCGCGATCATGCATGTGTTGTTCCGCGACGGGTTCGCCGACCGCGCCTATCTGGAAAAATACACCGACTGCCCGGCAGAGCTCGAAGCCCATCTTCAGACCAAGACACCGGAATGGGCGGCCGGCATTACCGGGCTTCAGGCCGCGCAGATCGAAGAGGTCGCCCGGCAGATCGGCGAGGTGAAGCGCACCTATTTCCGGCTCGGTTACGGCTTTACCCGCGCCCGAAACGGCGCGGTTTCCATGCATGCGGCCGCATCGATCGGAGCCGTCACCGGCTGCTGGCAATATGAAGGCGGCGGCGTCTTTCACAACAACGGCGCGATCTACGAGCTCGACAAGTCCATGATCGAGGCGCCGGAGCTGCGCCGCCCGGAAACCCGGTTTCTGGACCAGTCCCTGATCGGTCGCGTTCTGACCGGCGACGAGGACGCCCTGCAGGACGGGCCGCCGGTGACCGCCATGCTGATCCAGAACACCAATCCGGTTTCGGTCGCACCGGAGCAGGAACTGGTCAAGAAGGGCTTTGCCCGCGAGGACCTGTTTGTCTGCGTCCACGAGCAATTCATGACCGAGACGGCGAAGATGGCAGACGTGGTTCTGCCGGCGACCCAGTTCCTGGAACACGACGACATCTACAAGGGCGGTGGGCACCAGTATCTGATGCTCGGTCCCAAGGTTGTCGATGCGCCCGACGGCCCGCGCGAAAACCTGTTCGTCCTGAACGAGCTGGCAAAACGCCTCGGCGCCGACCAGCATCCCGGCTTTCAGATGACCGCCCGCGAGCATATCGACTGGCTGCTCAAGAACTCCGGCTACGGCACGCTTGAAGAGCTGGAGGAAAACCGCTGGATCGACCTGCAGCCGGATTTCGAGAGCGCGCATTACCTGAGTGGCTTCGCCCATGCGGACGGCAAGTTCCATTTCCGTCCCGATTGGGGAAGGTCCGCGTCGCCGAACAAGTCGCCGATCGGTCCGCTCGGACCCTGGACGACCATGCCCGAACTGCCGGACCACTGGGAGTACCTGGAGCATGCCAGCGAACGTCATCCGTTCCGGCTGGTGACCGCGCCCGCCCGGTCGTTCCTCAACTCCACCTTCAACGAGACGGACAGTTCTCAAAAGAAGGAAAAGCGGCCCGAGGTCTGGATGCTGCAGGAGGACGCGGAAGCCCACGGGATTAACGACGGCGATCTGGTGGAGATGGGCAACAACCGGGGCACCGTCACGCTCCATGCGCGCTATGTGGAAGGCCTGACGCCGGGCACGGTGATTTCGGAAGGCATCTGGCCGAACGAAGCCTTCCCTGACGGCAAGGGCATCAACACCCTGACCGGCGCCGACCCGGCCGCACCTTATGGCGGCGCCGCGTTCCACGACACGGCCGTTTGGGTGCAGAAGGTCTAGCCGGTAAGCCGGCGAAACCGGCTTAGGGCCAGATTAGGACGGGGCCCGCCTGCTCGGTGTCTTCCCCGGCAATTGCGACCCGGTGGTCTTTGACCTTTGCCCGCCCCGAGGCGACAAGTGCCAGCGCCTTTGGGTAGATCTTGTGTTCCACCGCCAGAACGCGCTCGCCCAAGGTGTCCGGGGTGTCGTCCTCAAGAACCGGCACGGCGCCCTGAATGATGATCGGTCCGTCGTCCATTTCGGCAGAAACGAAATGCACGGTCGCACCGTGCAGCTTGACCCCTTCCTCCAGCGCCCGCTCGTGGGTGTGAAGGCCCTTGAAGCTCGGCAGCAGGGCCGGATGGATGTTGATCACCCGGTCGCGCCACTGGGTGACGAACCAGGACGACAACAGCCGCATGAAGCCGGCAAGGGCGACGAACTCGATACCGCGGGCTTTCAGCTTTTCATCGAGAGCGCGCTCAAAGGCTTGCCTGTCGCCGGAGAATTCCGTGTGGTCGACGGTGGCCGTTTCAATGCCGAATTCGCCCGCCCGTTCAAGGCCTGCAGCCCCTGGCTTGTTCGAAATCACGAGCGCGATTTCGGCCGGATAGGAGGGGTCCATGCTCGCGGAAATCAGCGAGGCCATGTTGCTGCCCCGGCCGGAAATCAGGACGGCGATTTTCTTCCGTTCGCTCATTTCCCGAGCCCCAGGGCGTTGTCGAACAGCACCGGCTGAGGGCCTGCGGCCTGAATGGTGCCGATCCGGAACACGGTTTCGCCTTCCTGCTCCAGGACGGCCGCCACCGTGTCGGCTTCCTCTGCGGAGACCACAACGACCATACCGACACCGCAATTGAAGGTCCTGAGCATTTCCTTTTCCGCAACGCCGCCGGCCTTGGCGAGCCAGCCAAAGACCGGGGGAACCGAGATCGCGGACAGGTCGATGCGGGCGGAGGTTTCATCCGGAAGCACCCGGGGCAGGTTTTCCGGCAGGCCGCCGCCGGTAATATGCGCGAGGGCCTTGATGCCGTTCGACGCCTTGAGCGCGGCCAGAAGCGGCTTCACGTAGATTTTCGTCGGCGCCATCATCGCTTCGCCCAGGGTTTTTGCCCCGTCGAAGGGCGCCTTGTCGGACCAGGCGAGACCGGACAGTTCGACGATCTTGCGGACCATGGAATAGCCGTTGGAGTGGACGCCGGAGGAGGCCAGTCCCAGAAGCACGTCGCCTGCGCCGACATCCCGGCGCGGCAGGATCGCGCCACGCTCGACCGCGCCAACGGAAAAGCCGGCAAGGTCGTAGTCGCCTTCACCATACATACCCGGCATTTCCGCCGTTTCGCCGCCGATCAGTGCCGCTCCCGCCATCTTGCAGCCGTCGGCGATGCCCGCGACAACATCGGTCGCCTGGTCCACATCCAGCGCCCCGCAGGCGAAATAGTCGAGGAAGAACAGCGGTTCGGCGCCCTGGACGACGAGATCGTTGACGCACATGGCGACGAGATCTATCCCGACCGTGCGGTGCTGGCCGGTGTCGATAGCGATTTTCAGTTTGGTGCCGACCCCGTCATTGGCTGCCACCAGGATCGGGTCCTTGAAACCCGCGCCCTTCAGGTCGAACAGGCCGCCAAAGCCACCGATGTCACTGTTCGCGCCCGGCCGCGAGGTGGCTTTCACCAGCGGTTTGATCCGGCGAACCAGCTCATTGCCGGCATCGATATCGACGCCCGCCTGGGCATAGGTCAAACCATTGGTCGCTTGGGGCTGTTCTTCCTGGCTCATGACGGCACTCCGGTGCTGCGGCGCTTGAAAATTAATGTGCCGCGCATACAGGCTGGCGCGGGCGAAAACAAGGGTTACGCGATGGTGCAGGCTGATCATGGCACGGTCATGCCCTTGTTTTGACGATTTAACTGAGGCTAAGTGCAATCATGCCTGCGAAGCTGATCACCTGGGATTGCATTTCGTCCGGAAGCGGGGAAACAAGATGACATTGCGCCGACAATTGGGGTTCTGGACAGTCTCCCTCATCGCGTTTATCGTCTTTCTCGCGATCTTCTCGCAGATCCTGTTGCCTTTCGTTGCCGGTATGGCGGTCGCCTATCTGCTCGACCCGGTCTGCGATCGACTGGAAACGCTCGGCTTCAGCCGCCTCTGGGCGACCTTGACCATTCTGCTCGCCTTCATCTTCGTCCTTGTCCTGTTCTTCGTTCTGCTCGTGCCCGTCCTTGGAAACCAGCTCGCCGGCTTTCTGGAGAAACTGCCGGATCTGGTGCGCTCATTGCATGAACTGATGTCGCAGAATTTCGGCGAGCGGCTTGTGGCCCTCACAGGCATCAACCCGCAAGATCTGCAGTCGTCCTTCGGCAAGCTGATGGGGCAGGGCGCGTCCTGGCTTGGCGGGCTTGCCAAGCAGGTCTGGAGCGGTGGGCAGGCGCTTTTGTCGATCCTGTCCCTGTTCGTGATTACGCCCGTGGTCGCTTTTTATCTGTTGCGGGACTGGGACCAGATGATCGCGCGCATCGACGGCTGGTTGCCGAGGGATCATCTGGAGGAAATTCGCAATCTGGCGCGGGAAATGGACGACGTTGTTTCCGGTTTCGTCCGCGGCCAGGTTTCCGTCTGTATCATTCTGGGGACGTTCTACGCGGTCGGCCTTGCGCTTACCGGCCTCAATTTCGGCCTGTTGATCGGAATGGGCGCCGGGCTGGTGAGTTTCATTCCGTTTGTCGGCGCCAGTCTCGGACTGATCGTGTCGCTCGGCGTCGCCCTTGTCCAGTTCTGGCCGGACTGGACCATGATCCTGATGGTCGCCGCGGTCTTTGCCGTCGGACAGTTCCTGGAAGGCAATATCCTTCAGCCGAATCTGATCGGAGACAAGACGGGCCTTCATCCTGTAACGCTGATGTTCGCCCTGTTCGCCTTTGGATATCTGTTTGGTTTCGTGGGGATGTTGATCGCCGTCCCGGCTGCGGCCATGATCGGTGTACTTGCGCGGTTCGCCCTGAGGCAGTACCTAGCAAGCCCGATTTACAAGGGTGTCGGCGGCCCGGAGCCTGCCGACCCAGAATAGGCGCGTACTCCATGGCGGAAACTCCTCGCCAGTTGCCTTTGGTGCTGCCGCACGAAGCGGCGCTCGGCCGTGATGATTATCTGGTGGGAAAATCCAACCGGGCCGCATTCGAGTTGCTCGGTGCCTGGCCCGACTGGCCGGCACCGGTCGTCATCCTCGCCGGGCCTGTCGGATCGGGTAAAACCCATCTGGTCGAAGCCTTCCACGCCGAAACCGGCGCTGCGGTCGTCAAGGCCGGTGAACTGGTGAGCGAGGCCGTCGCCGATCTCGTCACGGGAGAGGCGGTGGTTGTCGAGGATGCCCATCGCGGCATCGACGAAACGGCTTTGTTCCATCTCTTGAATGCCGCGCGACAGGCAGGGGTGCCGGTCCTGATCACGAGCCGGACCTGGCCGGCCGCCTGGGGGATCACCTTGCCGGATCTGATGTCGCGTTTGCGCGCCGCTGCTCCCATAGAGATCGAGGAGCCGGACGACGACCTGCTGCGCCGGGTACTGGTCAAGCTGTTCGCCGACCGGCAGATTGCCATCGACCTCGGTGTCGTCGATTATCTGGTTGTGCGCATGGAACGGTCGCTTGGTGTCGCCATGAAGGTGGTCGATGCAATCGATCGGGAATCGCTTGCCGGCCGTGCGAAAATCACCAAGCCCCTGGCCGGCCGCGTCCTGGAAAACGTGCATAAGTAAGGCTTGGGTAGCTTGTGAGGCGGCAAAGTGCTGCCGGACGCGTTAGAAACGTCATATGTCCATGATAGGCGCTGCGCCGGATCGCCGCGTCCCGTTGGCGCGGCGCGGGTGATAAGCCCGGATGGTGTGATAGGCAGGACAAGGAAGCGAGATGAACGAGACCGTCGATCTTTCCCAGACATTGCAGGCGCCGGCTGCCGACGCCGAGCCGGGGAGCGAGGGGAACGGTACAGGTGAGCTGGCAGGCTCGCCCGCGCGTTTCATGAACCGGGAACTGTCCTGGCTGCAGTTCAACCGGCGCGTTCTGGAAGAATCCATGAACTCGAACCATCCATTGCTGGAGCGGGTTCGGTTTCTCTCCATTTCGGCGAACAATCTGGATGAGTTCTTCATGGTCCGCGTCGCCGGCCTGCGCGGTCAACAGCGCGCCGACGTGACCAACACTTCCGACGACGGGCTGACGCCGACCGAGCAGCTTCAGAAAATTTCCGAAGCGGTCCGCGACCTGCAGGATTCCCAGCAGGCAATCTGGCGCGAGCTGCGCGGCGTGATTGCAGAAAACGGTATCGAAATCCTGAGCGTCGACAGTCTGACCGCGCAGGAGAAGGGCTGGCTCGAGGATCACTTCCTGTCTTACATCTTCCCGGTCCTGACACCGCTTGCGATCGACCCGGCGCACCCGTTCCCGTTTATCCCGAACCTCGGTTTTTCCATCGTGTTCGAACTGGTCCCGGTGTCCGGCGGACGCGGCATGATCGCGCTGCTGCGCATCCCCGGACAGGTGGAGCGCTTTGTTCGTCTCGAAGACGGCGAGAACGGCGTTGCGCGGTTCATTGCGATCGAACGGGTCGTCGGTCTGTTTATCGGCAGGCTGTTTCCCGGATACGAGATCCGCGGCAAGGGCGCGTTCCGGGTCATTCGCGATTCCGACCTGGAAATCGAGGAAGAAGCCGAAGACCTGGTCCGGCTGTTCGAAAGCGCGCTGAAACGCCGCCGGCGCGGGTCGGTCATTCGTCTGGAAATCCAGGACACCACACCGCCGGCCTTGCGCGAATTCGTGGCCGACGCGCTGGATGTCTCGGATTCCGAGATTTTCCTGGCCGATGGCCTGCTTGCGCTCAACAACCTGTCCCAGATCGTCGACCTGGAACGCAAGGATCTGAAGTTCGAACCCTATACGGCGCGGTTCCCGGAGCGGATCCGGGAACATGGCGGCGACTGTCTGGCGGCGATCCACCAGAAGGACATCATCGTCCATCACCCTTATGAGTCTTTCGATGTGGTGGTGCAGTATCTCCGGCAGGCGGCCCAGGATCCGGATGTCGTTGCGATCAAACAGACGCTCTACCGCACCTCCAAGGACAGCCCCATCGTCAAGGCGCTGGCCGAAGCGGCCGAGGCCGGCAAGTCGGTGACCGCGCTTGTCGAGCTGAAAGCCCGGTTCGATGAGGAAGCCAATATCCGCTGGGCGCGCGATCTGGAACGGGCAGGCGTGCAGGTCGTCTTCGGCTTCATCGAGCTGAAGACCCACTCCAAACTGTCCATGGTGGTCCGGCGTGAGCACGGACAGTTGAAGACCTACTGCCACATCGGCACCGGCAACTACCATCCGATCACGGCGCGCATCTACGAGGATCTGTCGTTCTTTACCGACGATCCGGGGATCGCCCAGGATGCCGCACGCGTGTTCAACTACATCACGGGCTATGCCCAACCGGCGGAACTCGATTACCTGGCGGTTTCCCCGGTGAACCTGCGCAAACGCATGCTGGAACTGACCGAAGCCGAGATCGCCCATGCGGAAGCCGGCCGTCCGGCCCAGATCTGGATGAAGATGAATTCGCTGGTCGATCCGCAAATCATCGACGCGCTCTATCGGGCAAGCCAGGCCGGAGTGCAGATCGATCTGGTCATTCGCGGCATCTGCTGCCTGCGGCCGGGGATCGAGGGCCTGTCGGATAACATCCGGGTGAAATCGATCGTCGGCCGGTTCCTGGAGCATTCGCGCATTTACTGCTTCGGCAATGGCCACGGCCTGCCGTCACCGCAGGCGCATATCTATATCGGCTCTGCCGACCTGATGCCGCGCAATATCGACCGGCGCGTGGAGGTTCTGGTTCCCCTGCTGACGCCGACGGTCCACGAACAGGTTCTTGACCAGATCATGGTCGCGAACCTGAAAGACAATCAGCAAAGCTGGCGGATTCTGCCCGATGGCGGGCATGAGCGCATTATGCCTGCGCCCAACGAACAGCCGTTCAACGCGCATCAGTACTTCATGACGAATCCGTCTCTGTCGGGGCGGGGCAAGTCGCTGAAAAGCGACCGGCCGCGCCCATTCCTGGAACGCCCGCAGCGGGGTTGACATGGCTGCCAGCAAATCCGTCCGTGGACGGCTGAACGGAACCGGACCGGTTGCGGTTATCGATATCGGATCGAACTCCGTCCGCCTTGTGGTCTACGAACGCAAGGCCCGCATGCCGACCATGCTGTTCAACGAGAAGATCCTGGCAGGCCTTGGCCGGGGTGTTGCGGCAACGGGCAGGCTGGCGCAGGAATCCGTCGACCTGGCTCTCAAGGAGCTCTCGAGGTTGCGGGCCCTGTGCGATCATATCGGCGTGCAGGAAACCCATATCGTTGCGACAGCGGCCGTCCGCGACGCGGAAAACGGCTCCAGGTTCGTTGCCAGGGTCGAGGAAATTCTCGGCGCCAAAGTGCGCATTCTGAACGGCAACGAGGAGGCTTATTACTCCGCCCTTGGCGTGATTGCCGGCTTCTGGCGCCCCAGGGGTATCGTCGGGGATCTGGGCGGCGGCAGTCTGGAACTTGTCGAGGTATCCGGCGCCAAGCCTGGAGTGGGAAGCACGTTCCCCCTGGGGGGCTTGCGTCTTCAGGAAATGTCGGAAGGCGATATTTCAAAGGCGCGCAAGATCACCGACGAGAGCCTCAAGGGCTACGCGTGGCCGCGCATGGAGCCCGGAGAGCGAACCTTCTATGCGGTCGGCGGGACCTGGCGTTCGCTGGCGCGTCTCCATCTGGTCCAGAACGACTATCCTCTGCATGTGATGCACAATTACGAGATACCGGCCGAAGAGGCGATTGCCTTTTGCCGCTCCATCTCCAAGCGCAATCTGGAAGATGTCCCGCATGCGGAGGTGGTTTCAAAGCAGCGCCGCCCGCTGGTGCCGTTCGGTGCGGTTGTCATGGAACGCGCCCTGCAGGCCATGAATGCGGAAAAGGTGGTCATGTCGGCGACAGGGGTGCGCGAAGGGCTGCTGCATGAAGCGCTTCCCCTCGACCTGCGGGAGCAGGATCCGCTGATCGAGGCCGCCCGAGAGCTCGCCGTCCTTCGCGCCCGGTCGCCGGAATTCGCGGAGGAACTGATCGGCTGGACCGACAGGATTTTTGCCGAACTGGGAATTGATGAAAACGAATACGAACGCCGGTTGCGCCATGCCGCCTGCCTGCTGTCGGATATCGGCTGGCGGGCCCATCCCGACTATCGCGGCGAGCAGAGCCTGAACATCATCTCCAACGCGGCATTCGTCGGGCTCGACCACGCGGGCAGGGCCTATCTGGCCGCTTCCGTTTTCTACAGGCACCAGGGGCTGGGCGAAGCGGCGCTCTCGCCGGTCATCCGCACGCTTTTCACCGACCGCCTGCGCGACCGGGCGCGGATCCTGGGGGCGGCGATGCGGGTGGCGTCTCTGCTGACCGCCTCCATGGACGGGGTGTTGCCGCACGTGACCATCACCAGGGCATCTGATGAGATGGTGATGAAACTGTCGCCGAAACTGGCCGCCCTCGATGGGGAACGCCTGATGAAGCGATTCAAACAGTTCGCCCGGCTATTCAAGAGCGGCTGCTCGATCGCGATCGGCTGATCGGGCTTATTCGGCGGCCTGTGTCGATGACGACACGCGTTGTTCCGAGCCCGTCTGGTCCAGGGCGACGATCTGGCGGTCCTGGAATGCCAGCGCGACTTCACCCCGCTTCAGCCTCAAGGCGACTTCGCCGAACAACTCCCGGCGCCACCCCTTCAGCGCGGCCACATCCGCATTGTCGTCGGCTGCGATCTTTTCCAGGTCGTCGACCGTGGCAATCACCTTCGCGGCAACCCCGTGGGCTTCGCTGACAAGCTTGAGCAGGACCTTGAGCAGGTCGACCGCGGCGGCCGAACCGTCCGGGGCCGCGCGGCCCTTGGGCAGTCTCGGCAACTGGTCGCGCGGAATGGCCAGGGCGGCCCGAACCGCCTTCAGAATGTCGTCGGCGGACTTCGAGCGTTCAAAACCGCGCGGAATGGTCCGGAGCCTGCCGAGCGCCTCGGAGGACTGCGGCTGCTGGGCAGCGATCTCGTAGATCGCATCGTCCTTCAGGACCCGGCTGCGCGGCACGTTGCGCGTCTGCGCTTCCGTCTCCCGCCACGCGGCCACTTCTTTCATCACCGCAAGCTCGACCGGCTTGCGCACCCGCATCTTCAGGCGCTGCCAGGCATTGGCGGGCTCGGTCCGGTAGGTGCCTTCGGAGGTCAGGACCTTCATCTCGTCCTGAACCCAATGGCTGCGGTCCTGTTCGGCGAGATTGGCCTTCAGGAACTGGTAGGCGTCACGCAGGTGGGTGACGTCCGCCAGCGCATAGTCGAGCTGTTTCTTGGTAAGCGGCCGCCGGGCCCAGTCGGTGAACCGCGACGACTTGTCGATTTGCGCGCCGGTCACCTTGTAGATCAGCTGATCGTAGGAAATGGAATCGCCGAACCCGCAGACCATGGCGGCCACCTGGCTGTCGAACAGCGGCGCGGGAATCAGCCCGCCCAGATGGTAGACGATTTCGATGTCCTGTCGGGCCGCGTGGAAGACCTTGGTAACGTCTTCATTGCGCATCAGGTCGAAGAACGGCGCAAGGTCCAGGCCTTCCGCCAGCGCATCGACGATGAAGGCCATGCCCGGACCTGCCATCTGGATGACACACAGTTTGGGCCAAAACGTCGTCTCCCGAAGAAATTCGGTATCGACGGTCACATAGTCATGAGACGAAAGGCGCTGGCAGGCAGCGGCAAGGTCTTTTGTCGTTGTAATCACATCTTCCATGGTGACGACGACGTATACCTCAGTCCTGCCGCTTTGTCGCCACGAAATGGTGCGTTTGCAAAAGCTTACCCTTGAAAAGACGCATTAAGTGCGCCTATCTGGGGTGGTCTGCAGGACAATCGGCGCGGCAGCAGGCGTGTTACGTAAAGGGAGGCAGGGATGCGGAAGATTCTCGTTGTCAATTCGAAGGGAGGATGCGGCAAAACGACAATCGCCACGAATCTCGCCGTTGCTCTGGCCTCTCGTGGAGAGGACGTGGCGCTCGCCGATGCCGACAGGCAGAAGTCGAGCCTGGCATGGACCAAACGGCGTCCCAAAGATTTGGCCGTGATCGAAGGCCTGAACTGGACCAAGGCCGAAGCCATCGGTCAGAGGCTCAAGGACCTCGATGCGGTGGTGATCGACGGCCCCGGCGGAATGCGCAGCGAACTTGCCAAAACGCTGATTTCCGAAGCCTCCGATATCGTTGTGCCGGTCCTGCCGTCCGTGTTCGACTGGGATGCGACCATCCGCTTCCTCAACGGGATTTCGGAAATCAAGCGGATACGCAAGGGCAAGGCGGACATTCATCTGGTCGCCAACCGGGTGACCCGCCGCTCCACCCAGGTTGCGGAACTGGAACGGAAGCTGGCGGACGAAGGCTATCCGGTGCTTTGTCGCATATCGGACCGGGTGCTTTATGCCAAACACGCCGCAACCGGGGCAGGGGTGTTCGACTACCACGATGCCAAGTCCCACGAATTCCGCGGACAGTGGCATCCCCTGTTGCAGGCGGTGGATTGATGGGAGCGCCGGCCACGGTGCCTTTCCGTTAAAGTTGAGCTTCGAAACCGGGGCACTGTGGCGGGCCATCCCTTGACTTTATGCCGCTGACGTGGCTTTTCCAGCCGGCGTGGCCCTCTGTGGAGGGCGCGAACGAATTCTGTTTGTTTTCGAACCAGTCGAGGAATACATGCACCCCTACCGTAGTCACACCTGCGGCGATCTGCGCGCAACCCATGTTGGCGAAACGACGCGCCTGTCCGGCTGGGTTCACCGTGTCCGCGATCACGGGGGCCTGCTGTTCATCGATCTGCGCGATCACTACGGCATCACCCAGTGCGTGGTCGATCCGGATTCCTCCGCCTTCAATCTGGCCGAAACCGTGCGCTCCGAATGGTGCATCCGTATCGACGGCGATGTGAAGAAGCGCACTGAGGAAACCATCAACCCGGAACTTCCGACAGGCGAGGTCGAAATCTTCATCCGTGAGATGGAAATCCTCGGCGCGGCCAAGGAACTGCCGCTGCCGGTCTTCGGCGAGCTGGAATATCCGGAAGAAGTCCGCCTGAAGCACCGTTACCTGGACCTGCGCCGGGAAAAGCTCCATCAGAACATGATCCTGCGCTCGAAGGTGGTCGCCGACCTGCGCCAGCGCATGTGGGACATCGGTTTCAACGAATTCCAGACGCCGATTCTCACGGCTTCCTCGCCGGAAGGCGCCCGTGACTTCCTGGTGCCGTCGCGCCTGCATCCGGGCAAGTTCTATGCGTTGCCCCAGGCCCCGCAGCAGTTCAAGCAGCTGATCATGGTGTCGGGCTTCGACAAGTATTTCCAGATCGCGCCCTGCTTCCGCGATGAAGACCCGCGCGCCGACCGCTCGCCGACGGACTTCTATCAGCTCGACGTGGAAATGTCCTTCGTCACCCAGCAGGACGTGTTCGACACCATGGAACCGGTGCTGGCCGGCTGCTTCGAGAAATTCGGCGGTGGCCGTCCGGTCAACCGCGGCTGGCAGCAGATCGCCTACAAGGATTCCATGCTCTGGTACGGCTCCGACAAGCCGGACCTGCGCAACCCGATCAAGATGCAGATCGTGTCGGACCATTTCGCCGGCTCCGGCTTTGCGATCTTCGCCAAGCTCCTGGAACAGCCGGGCACGGAAATTCGCGCGATCCCGGCGCCCAAGGGCGGCAGCCGCAAGTTCTGCGACCGGATGAACAAGTTCGCCCAGGAAGAAGGTCTTCCGGGCATGGGCTACATCTTCTGGCGCAAGGCAGAGGACGGCTCCATGGAAGCGGCCGGCCCGCTGGCCAAGAACATCGGCCCGGAGCGCACCGAGGCGATCCGCGTCCAGCTCGGCCTTGAGGTCGGCGATGCCGCTTTCTTCCTCGGCGGCAAGCCGAAGAGCTTCGAGCGCGTTGCCGCCAAGGCGCGCAACATCATCGGCGAGGAACTCGGCCTGTCCGATCTCAACAAGTTCGAATTCGCCTGGATCGTGGACTTCCCGATCTTCGCGCGCGACGAGGACACCGGCGAGATCGACTTCGAACACAATCCGTTCTCCATGCCCCAGGGCGGGCTGGAGGCTTTGCAGGGCGATCCGCTCGATGTCCGGGGCTATCAGTACGATCTGACCTGTAACGGTCATGAACTCCTGTCGGGCGCGATCCGGAACCATCGTCTCGAAATCATGTACAAGGCGTTCGAAATCGCCGGCTACAGCAATGCGGAAGTCGACCGGCGTTTCGGCGGCATGGCGACCGCGTTCCAGTACGGCGCGCCGCCGCACGGCGGCTGCGCGGCCGGGATCGACCGCATCGTCATGCTGCTGGCCGACGAGATCAACATCCGCGAAGTCATCATGTTCCCGATGAACCAGCGCGCCGAGGATCTGATGATGGGGGCTCCGTCCGAACCGGAGATGCAGCACTTGCGCGAACTCAACATTCGGCTCAATTTGCCGGAAGCTTGAGTTTCTGACGGAGCGTCAGGACGAGGGCCGGAACCACCGGCCCTTTCGGCATGAAAGGCAAGCAAACGGTGCTTAATCCTGCAAACTGGCAGGTCTTCAAGGATCCGGAGGGCTCGGTGCAGCTCATCCGGCGGCTTGTTCTGGAAAACGCCCGTCAGTACACATCCAGATACATCCTCGCCTTCATCTGTATGGCGGCGGTTGCGGGATCCACGGCGGCAAGCGCCTGGATCATGAAGGACGTCATCAACCAGGTCTTCATCAACCGCGACGAGTACATGATCTATGTGATCGCGGGCTTCGTCATGATGATCTTCATGATCAAGGGGGCCTCGACCTACGGTCAGATGGTCATCCTGAGCCGGATCGGCAATTCGATCGTTGCCGATTGCCAGCGCCGGATGTTTCAACGCATCACCGAACAGGACCTTGCCTATTTCGACCACACGTCGGTCGGCGATCTCTCGGCTCGTGTTCAGCACAACACCAAGGCGGCCCGCAGCGTCCTCGAGATGCTGGTCGTCAGTGTCGGGCGCGACATCCTGACGATCATCGGTCTTGTCGGGGTCATGATCGGGCAGAACCCGACCATGAGTGCCTTTGCCATTCTGATCATGCCCCCGGCGGTGATCGGTGTATCCGTTCTGGTCCGCCGGGTCCGCAAGCATGCAAAGTCGCAGTTCGTGTCGACGGCACGTATTCTGAGCACCTTGCAGGAGACCGCGATCGGCATCCGGGTCGTCAAGGCCTTCGGCATGGAAGACCATGTGCGTGCCTCCATGAACGAGGCGGTCTCCGATGTCGAGCATCGCGCCAACAGGATCGCTTCGCTGACGGCGCGGACCTCGCCTTTGATGGAGACGCTCGGCGGCTTCGCAATCGCGCTTGTCATCCTCTACGGCGGCTACAGCGTCGTGAATCTCGACCAGGATCCGGGCGCGTTCTTTTCCTTCATTACCGCGCTATTGCTCGCATATGAGCCGGCCAAGCGGTTGGCGCGGCTTCATGTGAACCTGAACAACAACCTTGTCGGCGTTCGGCTGATGTACGAGCTTATCGACGATGTACCGGAATTGATCGATAAACCCGGCGCGACCGACCTTGTGGTCAAGGGCGGAGAGATCCGCTTCGAAAATGTCCGGTTCTCCTATGGCGAGAGCGCGGCGCTCAACGGGCTGACAATGGTGGCCCGGCCCGGCAAGACCACCGCTCTGGTCGGAGCATCGGGAGCTGGCAAATCGACGGTCTTCAGCCTGATAGAGCGGTTCTACGAACCCGACAGCGGCGATATCCTCATTGATGGCCAGAACACGGGCGATGTCACCATCGCATCCCTGCGCGCGCACATAGCCGTTGTCACCCAGGATACCTTCCTGTTCGACATGAGCATTCGCGACAACATCGAACTGGGTCGGCCGGGCGCGAGCGATGCCGAGATTGAGCAAGCGGCGCGCGACGCCAATGCCCACGACTTCATCATGGACATTCCGGGCGGCTACAATGCAATGGCAGGCGAGGGCGGCGGGCGGCTTTCCGGCGGTCAGCGTCAGCGGGTTGCGATCGCGCGCGCTATGCTGCGCGATGCACCGATCCTGCTGCTCGACGAAGCGACCTCGGCGCTGGATGCGGAATCCGAAACCAAGGTGCAGGCCGCCCTGGCCCGCCTGATGAAAGGCCGGACAACGCTGGTCATCGCCCATCGGCTGGCAACCGTCCGTCACGCGGATGCGATCCATGTTCTGGACCGGGGCCGGCTTGTGGAAAGCGGCACCCACGACAGCCTTTATGCCGAGGACGGCATCTATCGCCGTCTGTGCGAATTGCAGTTCCAGGAAGGGAACGGCAAGGCGGATGAGGCGGAACGGTCGTTGCCGGTCAGCACCCCCGCCGCTGAATAGGGTTTTCCCGGACTGCTTTGCGGGTGCGCAACTCTGTCCCTCAGCCGGAGCCGTCATCAACGCCATTACCTGATTTGATGCCAGCCCGGTGCCTTGCTCAGGAGCAAGGCACCGGGGACGTGTCAGTGGCATCCGCGGTGCGACGGGGTGACTTGTCCGGTTTACTGCGTGCTGGTCGCGACCGCTTTTGCCCCGAGGCGTTCGGGGAGCGCCTGCGGGCTTGTCATGACCAGTCCCAAGATCTCCGCCATAGGTACCGGCGCGGCCGGTTCGAAGCTGACCGTCAGTTCGTCCGGTGTGTTGAGGAAGGTCTGCAGGGCCGAAAGAAGTTCGTTGCCGAAGGCCGTTCCGGCGAAGGGACCGAGTTCGCCTTTGAGCGTATCGGCCAATCCCGCTGCCAGAATATCCTTAGGCATCTGGTTTTTTGCCGCTTCCTCATTCAGGAACGCTGTGACGACTTCGGCATTTTTCACCCGGAGGATCGCCTGTTTGAACGTGGCGGACGCGAGGGCGACCTGGGCCGTTTCCGGATTGGTGAACAGCGTTTCCGGAACATTGCCCAGTGTCAGGGTCAAGCTGGCCGTCCCGCCGTCAACCATCTCGATGGTCAGGTCGCGGATGCTGAGATCCCTGGTGGCGGGATCCCAGGCGACCGACAGGGACTGGTTGATGGAGAGCTCTTCGATATCCAGGCTCTGGAGCAGCGACTTGACGCTTTCATCCGTTATCTGGTCGGTCGGGACGACGAGGCCATCGACGACGAGAGACGATCGTGTCGGGATCTTGCCCACATGACTGCCCTGGGTCATCTCGAACAGATCCAGCCCGAGGCTGATGTTTTCGGTCGGGACCGTCAGCCCGAGGGAGCTGACCAGAATATTCCGGATGACCGGGAGTGCATCCTGAAGCTGCTGTGGCGTGGGATTGTCGACCCCTTCAAGGGCGGTCAGCGCGGTGAGGGGCGGGAACTCGATGCCGGAGATCCCGGCATGATCGAATTCCATTTCGCCCCCATCCTGCACGGAAACCGAAAAATCGTCGAGCGCGAATTCCCCCAGCCCCTGGCCGCTCAGATCCCGGACAAGGAAACGGCGCAGGCTGGCCTTGCCCTGATCTGCGGTCACCTCCAGGTCGTTGAACTCCAACCGGCCGAGCGAAAAAGCC
Source organism: Roseibium sp. (assembly GCF_048260565.1). Taxonomy (GTDB): domain Bacteria; phylum Pseudomonadota; class Alphaproteobacteria; order Rhizobiales; family Stappiaceae; genus Roseibium. The sequence continues at coordinate 298,928 of NZ_JBLXGP010000001.1, forward strand.
CCGAATGCTTCGATGGCGGCGATGCCGAGGTCTTCCTCGGAAACGATCTCACCTTTGCCCTGCTTTTCGAGCAAGGCGAACAGCCGAAGCGGCTCCTGCCTCGGCACCGAGATGTTTTCCAGCATGATCCCGCCGATCTTGCCCTGGGCGTCAGCCCCGGAAATTTCCAGGTTCAGGATTTCCTCCCGATCCAGAAGCACGGTTCGGTCGGTTTCCGCCGGCGCGCCGAACAGCGGTGCGAGCGGGACGAGATCTATACCACGGGCGACGACCGGACCCATGCTGACTTCGATTTTCTGCGGGGTGCCTGCGGGATCTGTGAGAGTTGTCGTTTCCGTGGACCGGATTTCGCCGACATATTCTTCTGCGATACGTCCGTCCGCCATGCCGAACAGGGACAGGTCCTGGTAGGTTGCCGCGCTGGAACCGACACCCGGTGTGGTGCTGGTCGCGGTCCCCGAGCCGATGAAGGCACGTTTGATCGACACCTGGCGGATTGTGTTGAAAATGGCACGGGCGAAGGCCATCGGATCGGTCCTGGCCAGTTCCAGCCCGGGCAACTCAAGAGGGGCCGATGCCCCCTCGATCAGAATATCCTGGTAGCTGGCGTGGAATTTCGACCCGTCGGCCTTCGCGTCCGGCGGTGTTTCCTGCATTGCCGATGCGCTGTCGTCCGGCTTCGATTCCTGGGAGGGGGCAGCCGCTCCGTCTTCGGTCGTGAACGTCGTGTCGAAGTCGATGGAACCCGGAATCTCGATCCGGTCCGCGTTGATTTGGCCCCCGGTCTGCGTCAATCCGGAGAAGGCAATGGCCTCGAAGCTGATCCGCAGCGTCGCCGCTCCCGCCTCGAAGGTCTGGCCGGAGGGAAGCTCGATGGTGATGACGCCATCCCTCACAGTCGCGCTGCGCGGACTGTCGCCCGGCTCGATGGCACCATAGCTCGTGCTGACCGTATCATAACCGTTCAACGTATCGAGCCAGTCCGTGACAATGGCGGTGGCTGGCGATGCGGCTTCCTGTGATCGAGCCGGCTCCATGGCCGCTGCAAACCACAACACGGTGGTTGCCAGTACCAGGCATTTTGCACCTGAACGGATTTTGTTTGTAAAAACCAGCGCCACTTCCAATCCTCCCTGGCTCCGTCTCCTGTATCCGGTGCCGGCGTAAGCGCCGGCACCGGTTGTCGCCTAGTTTGGGCTGTTGGCGATTACATCGACCGCCAGAACCTCGGGCAGGGTCTGCGGCGCCATCATCGCCTGGCCCATAATCTGGGCAAAGGGCACCGGGTTGGCGGGGGCGACGGTCACTTCCAGCGACACGGGATCATTGAGGAACGTGGTGGCCGCCGTCACGACCTTCTCCTGGAACGCCGGATTCTGAAGGATGGAGACCATCATCGGCAGGCCGGCGCTCAGTTGCTGGACGAGGGTTGCGCGGTCCATTCCCGCTTCGCGGGCCTGCATGTCCAGGGCCCGCTCGACCAGCGAACTGTTGTCCAGCCTGATGGAAACGTTTTTAACGCTGATGCCCTGGACAAGGCCCATGGCGCTTTCCGGATTGCCCTCCGTCGCACCGAGTTTGGTGATCACGTCGCGGCTGACGCCGCCAAGACTGAGATTGAGGGCAAAGGAACCTGCCTCCGCGCCGGAAATTTTGAGGTTCTTGACCTCGAGCGTTTCCTTTTCCGGATCCCAGCGGCTCTGGCCTTCCGCGCTCAGGGTCAGGTTTTCGTAGCCGAGATCGCTCAGGGTCTTCTTGGCCTCGCCGTCGAGATTGGAGCCTTCGATCTTCAGGTCGTCGACCGCGAATCGGAAGGCTGTCGGCAGGTCTCCGTCCATCTCGTCGATTGCCGTGAACAGCCGGCCAATGTCGAACTTGTTGCCGTCGCCGTCGGAGATGGTCGCATCGAGGACTTCCAGCGTCTCATACGATGGCCCCACCACGGTGTCGCCATCGTTGCTGTTCAGCTCCTCAGGCGTCGGCAGAACGAGGTTCGTTGCGATGAAACTTCCGATGGCAAGGCCGCCGTCGTCGGACGTTGCCGACAAGTCGGACATGGACAGGCTTCCGAGTTTCAGGCGCCCGTTGGACTGCACCATGCCGTCGCGCAGCGTGGTGGTGGCAATCGTCGCGGATTTGGTGTCATCATCCTTCCGCTTCAAAAGCAGATCCTTGATGATGACCGTTTCTCCGCCTTCGCTGACGGAGCCGTAGCTGTCGACCATACCGTCATCGGTTTCCAGAACGGCCATGAACGCATCGGCCAATTCGTTCCCGGTCGGCGTGAAGGCCGCTGCCGGAAGCGGCGCGAATGGCGCGCTGGCGCAAAGCACGAACACGAGCCGGCATGCGGTGGAACGGAAAAATTCTCTCATTGAGGGCTCCTCGGATACAATTGAGCTTCTATCGCTCCTGCCCACGGCAACACTGGGATAAGTGGCAGGATCACGCAAGGGGAATAAGTTCAGGTGAGGTCTGCCGCTCCGGGCATGTCCCCCTGCTTTTCCGGGAAAGTCCGGATCGCCTCGGCAATGTCTTCCAGGGACGGCAGGCTCGCCTCGTTGCCCAGGCACTGGATCGCGTGGGCCGATGCACCGCGGGCAAAATGCAGGTGCTCTTCCCAGCTTCGATAGGGTGCGTGCAAGTAAGAGGCGATATAGGCGCCGTGGAACACGTCACCGGCGCCGTTGGTGTCGATGACTTTCTTCTTCGGGACGTCGAGGGCGGGCAGGAAGCGGTCCGGGCCGCCGGCTTCGTACCAGACGGTGCCGTGTTCGCCGAGCGTGATCGCACCGAGCGGGCAGCCTTTCTTGCGCAGGTAGTCCAGGGTCTTGCCCGGCGTCAGGCCCATCTGTTCGCAGAACCTGAGAGACATGACCGCGGCATCGATGTGGGTGAGCACTTCATCGGTGTTCTCGCGCACCGCACCGCCGTCCAGGGAGGTCAGGATTTTGCGTTCCCGGCAGGCCTTTGCGTAATGGAGGGCCGCGTCCGGCATATGGCCGTCCAGATGGAGGGCCTTTATCCCGTCCAGGTTCAACGATGGGAAGGGATGCAGAAAATCATTGTCGCGGCAACGGACGATGGCGCGCTTTCCGTCATTCGGCATAATGAAGGAAAGGGACGATTCGCGGACTTTGCGGCCATGGACGTAGATACCGTATTTCGACGCCATATCCAGGAACATGCGGGCCAGCCAGTCGTTGGCAAGGGAGCATACGAGTTCCGGCTCGCCACCGAGCTTGGCGCAGCAAAAAGCAGCGGTCACCGCGTTGCCGCCGAAACTCACAGCGTAGTCCTTGGCGAGTGTCTTCTCATCTCCCGTCGGCAGTCTGTCGGTCAAAAAGGTGATATCGATATAGGCCTGGCCGATGAACAATGCCTGCATGAAAAACTCCATGATTGCGCGAGGGGGTCAGAATTCAGTGTTCACTGCGCGTGAAATTGCCGTAAAGCCTTGAATTTCAGAGAATTCTGATTTCCATTCAGTGGATGTTTACGAGTCTCTTTCAAGATACTAAGGACTTGTTAAGGAGCAGGCGCAGTCTTTGTCGCATCGCTATATAAATTTCGTAAGAACGGTTGTTATAGCGCTGGTGATTGCGACAGCGCCGCTTTTTGCTGCGAATATGATCCTCAATCAGTACGCCGAAAGCCAGGCGCGTTCCGAAATGGAGGCGATGGGGACACGGTATCTGCAGCGGGCCGAGATTTCCATCAGTTCCACGGTGACTGCCCTGCAGCGTCTGGACCGGGATGATATCCAGACATGCGATGCGGCCGACCGCCTGCTGTTCCAGAAGGTGGTTTCGACCGAAGGCGTGATCGATTCCATCGGTCTGGTCGATGCGTCGGGAAAGCGGATGTGCGTCGTTCCCGACATGGAGCTGACGGGAGAGGCGATTCTGCCGATCCTGCGCCAGGATGGCCCGCTTGTCGGTATCGGTATGCTGGATCGCAGCTTTCAGGGCGCGCGCGCGGCGGTTATCAGTTGGGATCTTCAGAATTCCTACCGTTTGTTCGCCGAAGTGACCCCGGCCGCCATCGCGATCGACCCGGGGCCGGAATTCCTGCGCGCCTACCGCCGGTCGGAAATCCGCCTCGGTAACGATCTGCTCTGGTTCTCCGCCGGCGGCTACAATTCGGAAGGGTCCGATCCGAAGGATACGCTGGTCGTCAATGTGGCTTCGAAGCAGTATCCGCTGCACGCGACGATCGTAGCGCCAACCTCCGCCGCCATTCAGGCCGTCCAGCCGCTCAAGGTCGTGGCGGCAGCAGCCTGCGCGGGGCTCGCGTTGCTTCTGGTGGCGATCGGCGTCTGGATTTCCTGGCGTCCGGAAAGCGAAGCCAACGACGAATTCATCGCGGCGATCCGTAACGGCGAGTTTATTCCCTATTATCAGCCGGTGATGGATATCGAGACCGGCAAGCTGCGCGGCTGCGAAGTGCTGATGCGCTGGCGGCGACCGAACGGCATGATCGTGTCTCCGGGCCAGTTCATGGCCTACGCCGAAAGCAATGGCCACATCTTCGACATGACCCGCCACATCATGATCCAGACGACGGAAGAGGTTGGTGAGCTTTACGGAGAGAACCCGGACCTGAAGCTGTCGATCAACCTGTTTGCCGGCCACTTCCTGGATCGCCAGATCGTCTCCGATATCCAGCAGATCTATGAAAAGTCCAACATAGCCTATCAACAACTCGTGGTCGAAGTGACCGAGCGCCATCCGCTCGACGACATGGATCGGGCACGCAAGATCATAGCCGAGTTGCAGGCTCTGGGTGTCCGCGTCGCGCTCGACGACGTGGGTACCGGTCATGGCGGGATGGCCTATCTGCAGAAACTCGGTGTGGACATCATCAAGATCGACAAGATGTTCATCGACACCATCGGCCTGGACGACAATTCCACGACCATCGTCGATTCCATGGTGGAACTCGCGGACAACCTCGGCATGGGCATCATTGCCGAGGGGGTGGAAACCGAAGAGCAGATCGAACGGCTTCTGGAACTCGGCGTGACTGCCGCGCAGGGATACTATTACGCGGCCCCCATGCCGGCGTCCGAATACATCGCTTACGCCGAGCGTATCGAAGAGGAAGAGCGCGAGCGGGCGCGGCTCCAGGCGGAAGCGGATGCCGCGGAAAGGTCCGCCGAGAACGGGGCTATGGACGCCGCCTGACCTATGTTCACCGAAAAGACCGCACGCGCGAATTCAGATCAAGTCAAGAATTCGAATATTGTTAGCAAATCAGACGCTTGAGGGATTTTCCTGAATCGGAATTCTAAGCCGGTTCAATCCGATAGGGTGTCTCGAACCAGACTTCTTCCAGGTTATCGCCATTGCCGATCCTGTCGATCACGCAGAAAAGGCCGGGGTCCGATAGCGGTGTCAGCACGCCGTGCCAGGTGTTCCGGAAGAAGTTGATGCCCTGGCCGGGTTGCGTGATGAAGGCACGCGGCCGTCCGGGCCGACCATCCTCGTCCGGGCACACGACGACAAGAAACGGTTCCTGCGTCATCGGAACAAAGGCCTGGCTGCCGAGCGGATGCCGCTCAACCATGTCGAGCGTGTAGGGCAGTGTGCGTTTCTGCGACAGGAACAGACTGACACCGGCACGCGCGTCACTGCCCGTGAAATCGAGTGCGGCGAGGTCATGATAACGGCCGCACAGGCCCTGGTTGATCAGCTTGTCCGGTTCGCCGACCGCTTCGAGGATCTCGCCGAAGGGCGCAAAGGCTTCCGCTGTCAAAGGCTCGGTCTTGATGGTCTGGGTCATGATGGTCTGGGTTTTGGGGGCCTCAACGCAGCTTCATATGCCGGTTGACGTCCTTGTAGAGAAGGTAGCGGAACTTGCCCGGTCCGCCCGCGTAGCAGGCCTGGGGGCAGAAGGCCCGCAGCCACATGTAGTCGCCGGCCTCCACCTCCACCCAGTCCTGGTTCAGCCGGTACACGGCCTTGCCTTCAAGGACATAAAGCCCATGTTCCATCACATGGGTTTCGGCAAAGGGAATGACAGCGCCCGGCTCGAAGGTGACGATGGTGACATGCATGTCGTGACGCATGTCGTTGGGGTCGACGAAGCGCGATGTCGCCCATTTGCCGTCCGTTCCCGGCATCGGGTTCGGCGTCACGTCCTTTTCGTTGGTGACGAAGGCAGACGGTGTATCTATGCCTTCCACCTTCTCATAGGCTTTCCGGATCCAGTGGAACCGGGCAGGGGTTTCGCCGTTGTTGCTGACCTGCCAGTCGGCTGCCGGCGGAATATACGCGTAGCCGCCCGGCTCCATCGAAAACACCTTGCCGAACAGCGTCAGCGTCAACAGACCGTCGACCACGAAGAGGACAGCTTCGGCTTGCCTGTCGGTTTCCGGACGGGTGCTGCCGCCGCCCGGTTGAACTTCCATGATGTACTGGGAGAAGGTTTCCGCGAAGCCGGACAGGGGGCGGGAGATCACCCAGGCCCGGGTCTTGTCCCAGAAGGGCAGGTTGCTGGTGACAATGTCACGCATGGTGCCCTTGGGGATCACTGCATAGGCTTCGGTGAACACCGCGCGATCGGTCAGAAGCTGGGTTTGCGGCGGATGTCCTCCGGTCGGCGCGTAATAGGGGCCTGACTGATTTGAACTGTCCATCTGCTTTTTCCTTGGGTGCGCCCGGGGTGGGGCGGGAAATTCTCAAAGCCTTTGTAGGTATCTGCACCCGGTGGTCAAGCACTTCCGGATGTGATCTCCTGAGAGCCAAGGCCAAAGCCACCAACGGAGGAAGCCATGCCGGATATTTCCGCGAAATCAGAATGCCAGACCGTGATCACGACCTTCGAAATGACGCCGGGCACCTGCTTCGATCTCATGGAAGAGCTGAAGGACGCATACGAGAGCTTTATCCGCCATCAGCCCGGGTTCATCGGCGCGGGGCTCCATGTCAACGACGCCCAGACCCGCATCGCCAACTACTCCCAATGGAAACGGCGCGAGGATTTTCTGGCCATGCTCAGGTCTGACGAGATGCGGGAGCGTAATCGCCGGCTCAGCGCGCTGTGCAAGAGCTTCGAGCCGGTGATGTACGACGTCGCAGCGAGTTTCGATTAGAGCATCGGGCGCTAGCTCGTCCCGATCTGCAGGAACCACATCAGCGCGCTGATGGTGAAGAACGACAGGATCGTCATGGCGAACATGGCCAAGGCTGCGGTGTTCTCCTGACCGTAGCTTTGCGCCAGGATCGGATAGGTCGCCATGGCAGGCGTGGCGACCATCAGCAGGCCTGCGGTTTCCAGCATGGGATTTCCGGTGCCGAGACCGAGCGCTGTCAGGATCGCAAGACATATCGCAAGGACGGCCGGCATGAGGATCAGTTTGCCGAACACCACGGCGGCGATCTTGAGGTTGACGGCGCCGAGCGGCAGGCCGGCCAGCGTCCCGCCGATGACGATCAGGGAAACTGCAACGCTGGAAGATGCGAGCAGGTTGATCGGCTTCGAGACGATGTCCGGCAGTTGCCAACCGGAAAGCGAAATCGCCACGCCGAGCACAATGGCGATAATGAATGGATTGCGGAGCACCTTGATGGCAATCTCGCGGCGCATTTTCCGGCTGATGCGGCCGTCGCCGCTGGCGCGTTCGGCCATGACCAGGACCAGCGGGATCATGACCAGGGTCTCGACGATCATGTTGAGCGCGAGCGCCGTCCCGGCGATGGAGGGAAGGGCCATCAGCACGATCGGATAGCCGATCAGCCCGCTGTTGGAGCAGGACATCCCCATGCCGTGAAAGGTGCTTTCCGCCCGCGACATCCGAAAACCGCGCTTCGCAAGGTGGTAGCCGGAGAAAAAGAGGATAAGCGAGGTGACCAGAAACGCGGCCAGATAGCTGGTGTTGAGAACTTCGCCCGGAGACCGGCTGGAAACAGCCCGGAAGATCAGGGCAGGTACGGCGAAGTTGATCACGTATTTGCCCAGCACCCTCAGTTCCGGGGCGGCAAAGACCTGTTTCACGACGGCGAAATAGCCCGCGGCGATCAGGGCGAAAATCGTGCCGCTGATGGTCAAGACATTGAGCAAGAGGAAACGTCCCGGATAAGGTATTCGGTCCGTGCTATGCCGCTTTTGCGCGGCGGTGGCAAGGCCGCTAAAGGCAAAAGAAATAGGTGCGGCGCGTTTCCAATGGGCAAGGCAGGGGGCAATTGCCTTGAAATGACGGCCGGCGCAGTTTTAACTGAAAGATCTGCAGTCAGGGGTTGCGAAAGGCCGCGATCACGGAGGCGTCATGGGAAAGAACATCGTCATCCTGTGCGACGGTACGTCGAACGAGGTTTCCGCGGACCGCACCAATATCCTGCGCCTGTTCGGAACGCTGGAAAAAAGTGATCGCCAGATCGTGTTCTACGACCCGGGCGTCGGCACGTTCGGTGCAGAAAATTCTGTCTCCTATTATTATCGCAAGGCGGTCGAGATCTGGGGGCTCGCGACCGGCTGGGGCCTCGACGTCAACGTGAAGGAAGCCTATCGCTTTATCGTCTCCCATTATGATCCGGACAAGAAAGGCGAGGATGCGGACCGGCTGTATCTGTTCGGTTTCAGCCGGGGCGCTTACACGGCGCGCGTTCTTGCCGGTTTCATCCGGGCTATCGGCCTGATCCCGAAAGAAAACCTGAACCTGCTCGACTACGCCTACCGCGCGTACAAGGACATCGGGCTGAATGTGGACAGCGGGAAAAAGGACGAGGAGGGGGATTCAAGAGCCGCCTTCGCGGAAATCAATCTGTACCAGCGGATTCTTCAGCCCAAGATACTGCCGATCAAGTTGCTCGGGCTGTTCGATACAGTCGGCTCGGTAATCGAATCTGGCCGTTACGGGCCACGTTTGCGGTCCCATGCCTTCACCCGCACAAACACAAGTGTGGAGCATGTCCGCCACGCGCTCGCGATCCATGAGCGCCGGACCATGTTCCAGCCGCAACTCTGGTCGGCCGGAATTGACTTCCGGCCAATACCGTTCATCGACAAGGGCGCCGTTCCCCAGGACGTCAAGGAGGTCTGGTTTTCAGGCGTCCACGGCGACATCGGCGGCGGTTATCGGGAAAAGGACAGCGGCCTGGCCAAGGTCACGCTCGAGTGGATGATCGAGGAAACAAAACCGTTCGGGCTTCTCTACAAGACCAGGACCGTCAACGACATCGTGCTCGGCAAGAAGAAGAACAGTTCGTATGTCGCGCCGGATGCCAAGGCCGAGCGGAATGAAACCATGAATGCGGCCTGGTCCGTTCTGGAAATCGTCCCGCGCAAACGCAGTGAATATTCCGTGGCTGCCGAAGATGGGCAGGGGGGCTGGTACATTCCCATGGGCCGCCCAAGGACTATTCCGGAAGGGGCCTGGATCCACAAATCGGTCAAGGAACGTTTCGACGCCGATCCCGAAGAGCGCCCGAAAAACCTGCCCACAACCTTCAATGTGACTGCGTCTTAGATCTGCAGAGATCGGAATGGGATCGTGAGCCGGCTGGTTCAGAACGGTATGGTGAGCTGAAGCGAGCCGCCGTAGGACTTGAATCCGGGGGCGCCCAGACCATCGAAGAAGCCCTCTCCGCTCACTTTGATCCCACGCTGTGGGGCAAAAAGGATTGCTCCGCCCTCGACGCGCGCCCGGATGTCCTGATCGGAAGAGGCGAGCAGGGCATTGGTCGGCGTGGCATCTAGAAGCTTGTCGAAGTCGTAGATCCCGGAAATCGACAGATAAGGAGCAAAGAACAGCCCGTCCTGCGTCTGCAGCGTCATGGAGACCTTGGGGCCGAAGGATAACCGTCCCAGGTCGAAGGCCTGGCTCGGGATCGTGTTGCCCAGGGTATCCACGTAACTTTGCTGCTCCTCCCAATAGTAGGTGAGCTTGGCGAACGGATTGAACGTGAACCTGCCGGCCGTAAAGTCCCCGGTCAGGCCGCCCTGAAGCAACAGGCGATCCGTCGTGAAGTCGTCGGTAAAGAGCCCGAGCGCATTCACGCTGTTGTAGGACTGGCCGTATGTGGCACGTCCGTCCAGATAGAGGTTCTGATGCACGCGCACCACTGCGTAGGGACCGGCCATCCAGCCCACCCCGTCCGCGGCCGTATTGGCCGCCGAATTGGTTTCGTCGGTGATATCGACTTCGCCCATCAGGCCGATGAGGGCGGTGTCTCCGTAACGATAGTCCACGCCGCCGAAGAAAATGCCGCTTTGGGTATCATCGTTGCCGTTCTCCGTTCTGGCATAGGTGCCCTGGAGCCAGACGTCGAAGCCGGACCGGGGCGACGACCGGGAAGGGGCGTCGCGGGGCGTGTCGTTGCTGGCAAGGACGGTGCTGGTCACTTCATCCGTTTTCGAACGTGGGGATGCCGAATAGCCCAAAGGGGCGCTTCCGGCACTCTTGTTGTCGAACTGGTTGAAAACGGCGAAACGGTCTGCGCTGGGCGGTTGATGGGCCCCGTTCGGAGACCCCTGTGGCGACTTCAGCTTGTTGGCAAAGGCTCTCAGGCTGAATTGGAAATTGGCCGTCTGAGCATAGGGCGTGACGTTGAAGAAAACGCCGTTGAGGCCGCTCTGACGACCGAAGGGGCCGATGAGACGGCCCGCGAGATCCGGCTGCTGGGAGACGATCTGGTCTGCGCGATTGGTGACGAAGGAGGCGATCACTTCCTTGGTCTTGGTGATGTCAGCCGAAGAATCCCGGGTGTTGGTCAGGGAAAAAGTCGTGCCGGTCAGGCCCGCAGCGGCTGCCGTGACGCTATAGGCCGCAAACGAACTTCCCCCGAGATAATCGGACGTCGTTGCGTTCGCGGTCATTGTGGAACTGGTCGCGGTTCCGTCGGGCCCGGTCGTCACCGTCTCCGTATTGGTGCCGGTAGACGCGAAGGTCAAAGACGCACCGGAGGCTGGTGCGGTGAAGGTGACGCTGACACCGGGAATGCCGTTTCCGCCTGAATCGACCGCCTTAACCACGAGCGGCGCTCCGAAATCGGCGTTGATCTCGCTTGTCTGGTCGGTTCCGGATAGGGCCGACAGGGCCGTGGCGCCGCCGGCCGAACCGCTGGCCGTGATGTTGTACGGGTTCTCGTCGCCGTCCGTGTTGGCGAAATTGAAGGCGAAGCTGAAGGCGCCGTTGGCGGTCGGTGTGTAGTTGATCACCAGGGTCGTGGTGCCGCCGCCGGACGCGACGGTGGTCGCGCCGAGGGTGAAGCTGTTGACGGTGACATTGGTGCTGGCGCTGACATTGCCGCCGACCGTCGGGGCGGTGACGGTGAGTGCCGCCGTACCGGAGTTGGTGATCGTATAGGTGACAGTGGCCGCGCTGCCTGGCGTCGGTGTACTGGCAAAGGTATCCGTTCCGCCATCTGCGACAGCGCCGCCTTCGGACGAGGAGACGGCGATTTCAGGCGCCCCGGACGCCGAGCCGCTTGCGGTGATGTTGAAAGGGTTCTCGTCACTGTCGTCGTTTGCAAAGTTGAATGCAAAACTGAAGGCGCCGGCCGCAGTCGCCGTGTAATTGACGGTCAGCGTCGTGGTGCCGCCGCCACTGGCAACGGTGGTTGAGGCCAGGGTGAGGCTGTTCACGGTCACATTGGTGGTAGCGGTGACATTGGAACCGACGCTGGGCGTTGTGACGTTGAGCCCCGCCGTTCCCGAATTGGTGATCGTGTAGGTGACGGTGGATGCACTGCCGGCCGCCGGTGTACTGGCAAAGGTATCCGTGCCGCCATCCGACACAGCTCCGCCTTCCGACGAGGAAACGGCTATTTCCGGTGCCGGCGCCGCGCCTGCGGTGCCGCTAGCCGTGATGTTGAATGGGTTCTCGTCGCTGTCGGTGTTTGCGAAGTTGAAATCGAAGCTGAAGGCTCCCGCCGCGGTCGGTGTGTAATTGACCACCAGCGTGGTCGTGCCGCCACCTGCCGTCACGGTTGTCGAGCCGAGGGTGAGGCTGTTCACGGTGACGTTGGTGGTAGCGGTGACGTTGGCACCCACGGTCGGCGTGGTGATGGTCAGGGTATCCGTGCCGGAGTTGGTGATCGTATAGGTGACCGTGGTTGCACTGGTCGCGGCCGGCGTACTGGCGAAGGAGTCCGTCCCGCCGTCGGCGACGGCGCCGCCTTCTGACGAGCTGATCGAGATCTCGGGCGCTCCGGTCGCGCTTCCGGAGAGCGTGAAGTTGTAAGGGTTCTCGTCGCCGTCGTTGTTGGTGAAGCTGAGACCGAAGGAAAAGGCGCCTGCCAGCGTTGGTGTGTATTGCACCGTGAAGGTGGTGGTTCCGCCGCCGCCGGTCACGGTGGTCGATCCCGGCGCGGAGATGGAATTGACCGTCACGTTCGTCAGTGTGTTGGAAGTCGCAGTGGCAAGTGTCAGATCACCCGTTCCTGAATTCGTCACGGTAAAGGTCAGGTTCACGGCCGAACCTGCTGTTTGCGTTCCTTGCCCGAGCGTTCCGCCGTCTGCGATCCCGCCCTGTCCTTGGCCGGTCTCCGCGACCGCGATTTCCGGTGCACCTGTGGCGGTTCCAGAGAGCGTGAAATTGTAAGGGTTCTCGTCGCTGTCATTGTTGGCGAACGTCAGATTGAAGGAGAAGGCACCCGCGAGCGTTGGCGTGTATTGCACCGTGAAGGTCGTGGTTCCGCCGCCGCCGGTCACGGTGGTCGACCCCGGTGCGGTGATGGAATTCACAGTGACGTTGCTCAAGGTGTTGGACGTCGCGGTCGCAAGGGTCAGATCCGCTGTTCCGGAGTTGGTCACGGTGAACGTCAGGGTGAGGGCGCTGCCCGCGGCTTGCGTTCCTTGCCCGAGCGTTCCCCCGTCGGCGACAGCACCCTGGCCCTGGCCCGTCTCGGCAACGGAGATTTCCGGCGCGCCCGTCGCGGTTCCGGAAAGCGTGAAGTTGTAAGGGTTCTCGTCGCTGTCGTTGTTGGTGAATGTCAGGTTGAAGGAAAAAGCGCCGGCAAGGGTCGGTGTATATTGCACCGTGAATGTGGTGGTTCCGCCGCCGCCTGTCACGGTGGTCGATCCGGGGGCGGAGATGGAATTGACGGTGACGTTGCTCAGCGTGTTGGACGTGGCGGTGGCAAGCGTCAGATCGGCCGTTCCGGAGTTGGTGACGGTAAAGGTCAGGTTCACGGCGGACCCTGCCGTCTGCGTTCCTTGCCCGAGCGTTCCGCCATCGGCGATCGCGCCCTGTCCCTGGCCGGTCTCCGCGACCGATATCTCGGGTGCACCGGTGGCGGTGCCGGAGAGCGTGAAGTTGTAAGGGTTCTCGTTACTGTCGTTGTTGGTGAATGTCAGATTGAAGGAAAAGGCGCCGGCGAGTGTCGGCGTGTATTGCACCGTGAATGTGGTTGTCGTTCCACCCCCGGTCACGGTGGTCGATCCCGGTGCGGAGATGGAATTGACGGTGACGTTGCTCAGCGTGTTGGAGGTGGCGGTCGCAAGCGTAAGGTCGGCCGTTCCGGAGTTGGTGACGGTGAAGGTCAGGTTCACGGCCGATCCGGCGGTCTGTGTTCCTTGCCCGAGTGTTCCGCCGTCGGCAATTCCACCCTGTCCCTGACCTGTCTCCGCGACAGCGATCTCGGGCGTACCGGTGGCGGTGCCGGAGAGCGTGAAGTTGTAAGGGTTCTCGTTGCTGTCGTCGTTGGCGAACGTCAGATTGAACGAGAAGGCGCCGGCAAGTGTCGGTGTGTATTGAACGGTGAAGGTGGTGGTTCCGCCGCTGTTGGTGACGGTGGTCGAACCCGGAGCGGAAATGGAATTGACGGTGACGTTGTCCAGCGTATTGGACGTCGCGGTCGCTATTGTCAGGTCACCCGTTCCGGAGTTCGTCACAGTGAAGGTGAGGTTCACGGCCGATCCGGCTGTCTGCGTTCCTTGCCCGAGCGTTCCGCCGTCTGCGATTGCGCCCTGTCCCAGGCCGGTTTCAGCGACGGAAATTTCCGGAGAGGCCGGACCACCGCTGGTGCTGTTGAGTGTCAGGGATGTCGAGCCGCCGCCCGGAAAGACCAGATTGAAGCTGAAGGGACCGGTGCTGTCCGTTCCGCTGACGGACATCGTACAACCGGTATTCACATCGCATTCGGGAGATAGGAAGGTGCCCGAGCCGTTGCCGCTGGCGGCCCCGCTGACCGTCGCGGTCGCGCCATTATAAAAGGCCAACAGGACCTGATATGTGGATCCGCTGACAAGGCCGTTGTTCAGGATCTCGATTTCGACGGGCGAACTATAGGATGTGGCACAGGTAACGGTATCAAGGTCGACCGTTATTTCGTTGCCCGGTGTAATGGTATCACCGTCGCACGGAAAGGTGGCGGCATTGCCATTCCCGCCCAGCACCAGGCTGCTCAGTACAAAAACAAATGCAAACCCAAGAAGATAAAATATCTTCACGTGAAATTGCTCCCGGTTCAGTCTTCTCCGGCAGGAAGATGGCCATCTTCTCGCCGTTTCCCGGAGACCTCCTCTTTAGGTCCGGGAAAGAAAGTTCGGCCGGCGCCGCCGGCCTCAAACGCATCCGATGGGATCTGAGTTTACGCCCGTTCATAGGGTGAGCACAGCTAGGGATCTGCTATTTTTATTGTTACTACTTTTGAGACTCATAACGTTAGGTAAGTTTAATTCAATAGCAAATCATGTCGTAAAAACAGATTTTTAAAATTCGATAATGCTTGTTGCTTTAATGCCATATGGAAAAGGAAGCGATTTATAGCCTGAGAGTATATGAATAACTCCGATTTATCTTCTTAAGAAATTGATTTTTTTATGGTATTTATCGATATATCCGGCTTTGCCGTAATTACTGCGATGGCTCTTTTCCGATGCTCTGACTTCCCGGACGTGCATGTGGATTAAGTAATAAGTGTAAAATCCAAATAATAATACAATATAATCCAAGTTGTATGTGGCTAAAGTATAACGGCATTAATATGTTTAAAGTGTTTTCAAATAATTTTCAGAAGGCGACACGAAAGATTGCGTTGCGTAATTAATCGCTATAAGGTTGCATATATCGTCAGAAATCACATCTGGCAAGGGGCTTTCTCTACGTCCGCTTTTCAAGGTCGGAATGCCCGGAATCGACAGGGTTTGCAATTTCTGGGAGGGAATATGTCAGAGCCTTTTCTTGCCGAAATCCGGATGATCGGGTTCAATTTTGCCCCCAGAGGATGGGCTTACACCGACGGGCAGATCCTGCCGATCAACCAGAATCAATCGCTGTATTCGCTGTTGGGCACGACCTACGGCGGCGACGGACGCACAACCTTCGCTTTGCCGGATCTGCGCAGCCGAACCCCTATCCACAGAGCGGAGGGGCATGCGCTCGGTCAGAAATCGGGCGCAGAGACCATAACCCTGACCGTTGCTCAGATCGCTGCCCACACGCATAGCGCCAAGGCGCAGCCGCTTCCGGGAAATCAACGGATTTCCGAGGATCGATATCTGGCAAGTCCGTCCCAGGACACGGATCTCACCTACAGGGAACCCGAAGCCGGTACCATGGTCGCCTTACGCGGTGGAACGGTGACGAATGTTGGTGGAGGACAGGCGCATAACAACATGCAGCCCTTTCTGACTATCAGCTTTTGCATCGCCCTCCAGGGGCTGTTTCCGTCCCGCAATTAGGCCGTGAACCAGGGAGAAAAAGAATGTCCGAACCCTTTGTGGGCGAGATCCGTATGTTCGCGGGCAATTTTGCGCCGCGCGGCTGGGCATACTGCGACGGCCAGTTGCTTGCGGTTTCCCAAAACGATGCGCTGTTTTCTCTTCTGGGTACGATCTATGGAGGCGACGGCCGGACCACGTTCGGATTGCCGGACATGCGTGGACGTATTCCCCTTCATCAGGGGGAGGGGCCGGGATTGAGCCCGCGCCGTCTGGGCAGCAAGGGAGGGGCGGAGAAGGTAACCCTGACCGTAAACCAGCTTGCCAGTCATTCGCACGATTTCAACGCCAGTAGAAACGCGGCGACCGCCAGCGATCCGACCGGCAGGGTTCTCTCGGATGTCCTGGGTTTCAATTTCTACCGTGAGGCAGACCAGGATACGAGCTTGGGAGCCGACGCGATAGCGAACACGGGCGGCAGCCAGCCTCATACGAACCTGATGCCGACATTGTGCGTGCATTTCATCATCGCGCTCGTCGGCATTTACCCGAGCAGGCACTAGGAGGGGCTGGACATGTCAGAACCGTTTGTCGCGGAAATCAGGATATTCGCTGGCAATTTCGCCCCGCGCGGATGGGCCTTTTGCGACGGCCAGCTCTTGCCGATCGCACAGAATACGGCGCTTTTCTCCCTCATCGGAACCGTGTACGGCGGCGATGGCCGGTCGACGACGGCCCTGCCGAACCTTCAGGGGCGTGCGCCCATGCACCCCGGACGGGGACCGGGGCTGACGTCCCGCCGGCTTGGCGAAAAGCTGGGAGTGGAGACGGTCACCCTGACAGAAGCTCAAATTCCAAGTCATCGGCATACGCTGCGTGCCGCAATGGCTACCGGTACAAGTTCGGCGCCGTCGAACACGACCTCGATGGGCGGCTCTTTCCCGATACAGGTTTACAATGCCGATGCCGAGAACCTGAGCGATATGGCGGCGGAAACACTTTCGACGACGGGTGGCAGTCAGTCGCACGACAACGTGCAGCCTTATCTGGTGCTGAATTTCATAATTGCGCTGGTCGGGCTCTATCCGTCCCGCAGTTAAAACGAGACCGTGTTCGCTCCGGCGTCGCAGCGCCAGCCGGGCACGCCATGGCTTTTAGGCCGCGGACCGGCAATGCGGTGCGGTCCAGTCAAAAGGATGATCGACATGTCCATCGACGAAACCATCCAGGAGGAAATTCTTGCTTCAGGCCTCGTGTCTCCCTCCTATTTCCGTATTTTCGTGGGAGCCATCGATGGGCAGGGCCATCTGGTCTACAAGGATCAGGTGAATGAGAATGGACCCTTCGCCGACAATTTCACACAGCTGACCGACAATACCTATAAACCGGCCACGCTTCGCGCCGCCCTGACGATGGAGGGGTACGTTTCACTTATTGCGGAAGCCACGGGCACGCAAAGCCTCCTCTATCTTGCGGAAAGCCCCGGGAGCGAGGCCACGAACCGATTCCGGAAACCCGTGGATCTGGGCAAACCTTCGTCGGTCTCCGCCTTCCAGGATACCGTCCTTCTGCGCGGCCTGAACGGGCTCAGCAATGTGTTCGGCTTAGGTGCCGACGATACCATCTGGTGGAAGTACAAGAACTCCTACACGGTCGGACAGGAAACGGTCACGACGATCCCGCCGGGAACCGAAACGCCCATAGAGGTCACTGTCGCGGTGGCGAAACCACCCACCCAGCCCTGGTCCGACTGGCAACAGCTGCCCGGCGCGCTGAAGACGGTCAGGGCGACCAATAACGCCGACGGCCGGATCATTCTGGTCGGCCTGAACGAGGCCCAGGTGCCGTACCTCAACTTCCAGTCCAGCGACAGGCCGTTCCTGCCCGAAGGGTGGGAAGGCTGGCAGGACATTCAGGGATCTCTTTCCGGTTTCGAGCAGATCGAAATTGCCATCGACGGCGATGGATTTGTCTACATTTTCGGCCGCATCGGAGCGAACATCTACAAGAAGGTGCAGACGGAAATGTCCGGGAACGTGTTCACGGACTGGCTGCTGTTTGCCGCATTCGACCTGCCGATCCAGACCTTTGCGGTCGGCGCAAGCTCGAACGATGGTCTCTATCTTGCGGCCCAGGTCGGTTCGGGGGCGGGAAGCCCGATCTACGGCATACGTCAGACGACGGGAGCGCACTCGGCCTGGACGACGCCGACGGTGATCGCATACGCGCCGGGGAACCTGGAGCTCAATCTCTATGGTGAGGCCGACCAGAAGCTGATCCTGTTTGCGCTGGATACCGAGTCTCGCGAATTGAGCTACATCCTTCAGCAGCTTCCCGACCATTGGTCGGCAAACTGGACCGGGCTCGGATCGTTTGTCGCCGATTTCACGGTAACCCATGACATCACACCGACAGGCGCATGACGAACCGCAGGCGGGATCCGGCTTGAAACGTCCGCCCCGCAGCGGACGTGCGGCCGCGCACGGCCTAAGCTACCGGGACATGAAGACGTCGGACATGCCGTTTCTGACGCTGCTCTACCGGACGACGCGGGAGGCGGAACTGGCGCGGACGCCCTGGAGCGAGGGCGAAAAGCGCGCCTTTATCGACATGCAGTTTCGTGCCCAGCACGATCATTATCAAAAGCATTACCCTGACGCGCTCTGGCTGATCGTCGAGCAAGCCGGCAGAGCCATCGGGCGGCTTTATCTGGAGCGGTGGGACACCGAACACCGCATCATCGATATCGCCCTGCTGCCGGCCGTGCGCGGCAGGGGCATGGGCGGCGCTATCCTGAGCGATCTGCTGGAGGAGGCGGCGGCGGAAGGCAAGAGCGTCGGGATCCACGTGGAAAAGTTCAACCCCGCCATGTCCCTTTATCGTCGCCTCGGATTCCGGCCGGTCGAGGACAAGGGCGTTTATGATCTCCTGATGTGGCGGGCCGAACTCGCAGCCGGATGAAAATCGTCAGGTAAAGACCGACTCGTACTGAAAGCCGTCCGTCTTTTCCGCAACGGGGACGATAAACAACTCGTGCTCGCCAAGCTCGGCTTGGGAGAACCGGTAGATGGATTGCGGCAGGAACGGCTCGCTCGGCCCCTGCCAGAGCACGGAAAAGGCACCGCCTTCGCGTTCGCCCGACCCCATCTTCTTCACTTCGACCAATTTCAGGACCACGGGCGGCTCGCTTGAGACGACGGTAAAAGTTCTGTCTTTCAGTTCTTCAAAATTGGTAATGGTCAAATATTCTGTCGCCGGCATGGGAACTCCCTAAAATTGTATGGAATTTCCGAGTCATCGGAGGTTGTGAAGGTACACTAGAGCATCGGACTCTAACGGGACAGGCCGGAAAGTGCGATACTGAACTCGGTTTCCTCCGCTTGGATGGCAGGAGAACCGGCTCCGGAACCCGGGCTTACGCATGGCGGGCCTTTGTGACCAGAACCGCCAGTTCCGATTGTCTGCTGACGCCGGTTTTCTGCATTGCGGCCTTGAGCTGATTTCGAATGGTGTAAATACTCACGCCGCGCTCGTCCGCGAGTTCATTGAGCCGATTTCCGTTAGCAATGCCCATCGCGATAGCGGTTTCGGCTTCGGTCAATCCGTATCGCTTACGCAATATATGCCCGTTCGGGTCGGCATTGCGGATTGGGCTGATCGTCACGAGAAGGGCTCTCCGCCAATACCCCAGCGACAGAGGAAAGGGCGAAACGGCGTGCATTTCCGGCTCGAACACGACCATGCGGCACATGTAGTCCAGACCGTCCGGCGGAGCCTGTACCCGGATCCGGGAGCTGACCGTGGATCTGCCGGTCATCAGGGCGAGTTGGCAATGTGCGAGTTTTTCAGCGGCTTCGGGATCCTGGAAGTGAACCCGGCCCGCATGATCGTCCCGCAGGATGTTGCCTTCCTGCAGCAACTTCAAGGCAGTGGGGTTCGCATAAAGCAGAAAGCCGTTTTCCGCCAGCAGCATAATGCCCGCATTGCCGGTAACCGTTCCATCTAACAACAGATCCTTTTCCAGGGACTGTCCGGCAAGAACCCGGCTGATTTCGAATGCTTGCTGCAGGTGGGGCGTGATGAGCCCGACCGTCTGCAGCCAGGCGGCTTCCAGCTTCTCCTCGTCCTTCAGCCGGATATTGCCGCCGAAGGCGATCATCCGGGTCGCGTCCTTGAAGATCAGTGCCCCGCCGCCGGCCGCGACATCCTCCTGCGGGCGGACCCAGTCGTTGTAGAATTCGGTTCCGAACAATGTCTGTTTGGAACACATGCGTTGGGAAGGAATGACAATACCGGATTTATGCGCCGCAAAGCCCGGGGCCCAGGAGTTTATCTCGCCGTAATACCGGTTGTAACTTTCGATGTAACCGGGCTCGTAGCCGGCGGCGGTGAGGCCCAGGGACAGACCGGCGGGGATGTCGTAACCGAACAGATGGGTGCGCACACCGCCGGTGACCCGGGTCAGTTCCTCCAGAAAGCTCTGCCAGCCATTCTGGTCGAAAACAGCCGCGTAGATCAGACGCGTCAGGTGCGCATGGTCTGCCAAGCTGATCGGATCGTCCGGCAAGTCTCTTCCCCGTAAAGCACTTGTGGATAGCTTATCTTATACGCTGTTCCGGAAGCCGTTCTTTTCAAAAATAATTACAAGCCGAACCGCAGGGCAAGCATCCGCGGTACGGATCTGGTTTTGTTTTCCCGATACCGAACGCGGTCAGGCAGGGTCCTGTTTATTGCGGTTGATATGAGCCAATTGGTTGGCAGAAGACCGGCGGATATTTCGCTGTTTTTCCCGGCTGCGATTTTTTCCGATTGAAACCGTGTGGTTCGACAGATTGTTATTCGAATGCTGTGCGAAGCCTGCCTGACCGCAACTGCGTGTATCTGCCCTGCGAAGCGGGCTGGCAGAACGGGGAAGCCCGCCCGACATTTCCGACGGGCGGGCCTTCAGTTTTTCGAGCCTTACGCCGCCCGGGCGGGTTCGCCTTCCTCCACCAGCGTTTTCACGCCGGCGAAGTCGATCTTGCCGGAGCCGAGCACCGGGACCTTTGAGACCACGCGGACCTCCGCCGGCACCATCAGATCCTGGGCGCCGCGGGCCTTGGCATGGGCGAGGAACGCGGCCCGGTCGGCGGTGGAGCAATCGGTGATCAGCACCAGCCGTTCGCCCTTGCGCTCGTCCTTGATCGCCGCCACGGCGGAGAGGTGCTCCGGCCACAGGTCTCCGGCGATCTCTTCCACGGCCGCCAGGGACACCATCTCGCCGGCGATCTTGGCAAAGCGCTTGGCGCGGCCCTTGATGATGACGAAACCGTCCTCATCGATTTCCACCACGTCACCGGTGTCGTGCCAGCCGTCGACCAGGGGCACGACCACGCCCGGATTGTCGGCCAGCAGATAGCCGACCATGACGTTCGGGCCGGAGATATGCAGGCGCCCGCCGTCCTCCACGCCCGGAACGGTCTCAAGGCGCGCGGACATGCCCGGCATGAGTTTTCCGACGGAACCGGCCTTGTTGTACATGGGCGTGTTGATCGCGATCACCGGGGCGGCCTCGGTCACGCCGTAGCCTTCCAGGATGCGCAGGCCGAAGCGTTCCATATAGGTCTGGCGCGTGGACGGCTTCACCGGCTCCGCCCCTGCAAAGCAGTAGCGCAGGGAGCGGAAGTCGTAAGGATGGGCCACGCGGGCATAGCCGTTGAGGAACGTGTCCGTGCCGAACAGGATCGTCGCGTTGGAGGAATAGATCAGCTCCGGCACAATGCGGTAGTGCAGGGGCGAGGGGTAGAGATAGGTCGGCACGCCGGAGACCAGCGGCAGGATCGTGCCCGCCGTCAGCCCGAAGGAATGGAACATCGGCAGCACATTGAAGAGCTTGTCGCTCGGCGTGAAGTCGATGCGCGCTGCCGCCTGGGTGGCATTGGCAAGCACGTTCCGGTGGCTCAGGACCACGCCCTTCGGCTGGCCTTCGGAGCCGGAGGTGAACATGACGACGGCGACGTCATCGGCGGTACGCTTGACGAATGGGTGCATGCGGGTCAGGCGGCCGGCGATCTTGTCCGCCATTCCGATCTCCTTGCGGACATCGTCCAGCCAGATGAACTCAACCTCCTTGCCGACTTCCTCCACCAGCGCGTCCAGCTTGGCCTGGGTGATGAAGGTGCGCGAGGTCAGTACCTTGCTCACCTTGGCGGTGCGGCAGGCGGAGATCACGTTGCGCGCGCCGGAGGTGAAGTTGATCATCGCCGGAACCTTGCCCGCCGACATCAGGGCGAGCGTGGTCACCACCGTGCCGTTGGCATTGGGCAGCATCACGCCGACGGTTTCGTCCTCGCCGGTAATCTTGGCAAGCTTGCGAGCCAGAACGGCGGTGCCGGTCAGGAGCTTGCCGTAGGTCAGGTGACCGGAAACCGGATCCTCCACGGCCGTTTCCGACAGGCCGCGTTCCTTGGCCGTTGCGATCACCTTTTCGACGATGGTCTGGTCGGAGGACAGGCTGGTCTGGAAGATCAGGTCGGACATGATCTCGTAGAGCCTGGAGCCGGCAGCCGAACGGCGCTTGCGGCCCTTCAGCTCTTCCGCCACGGTCAACTCCTGCGGTTCCATCACGGTCACCCTCACTTTCGGGAACAGGCGCTTGCGGATCTGGTTCGGGTTCAGATAGGAGAACGGCGTCTTTTCCAGGCCGTCGATGCGGATCGGCACGATCTTGGCGCCGGTCTTGTCGGCCACCATGGCCGCGCCGTCATAGACCTTCATCAGGCTGCCGGTGACAGTGATCCGGCCTTCCGGGAAGATCGCCATCGGCTCGCCGGAATTCACCACCTTGATCAGCGAGCGGGTCGCCATCGGCTTGGCCGGGTTGACCGGCAGGGCATTGGCGAGCCTCAGGAACGGCTTGATCCAGGGGCGCTGGGCCACGTGATAGTCGATCGCGAAGGTCGGGGCCTTGTCGGTCAGGGTCAGTGCCAGGGCCGCGTCCAGGTAGCTGACGTGGTTCAGCGCCAGGATCGGGGCCTCGCCGGCCTTTTCCAGGTTCTCCAGCCCCTTCACCTCCATGCGGAAGAAGGCGCGGTAGATGATGGAGACCAGATCGCGGAACGGGTCGGTCGGCAGGGTCTTGAACATGACGACGGCGGCGACACCGTTCAGTCCGGCCAGGATCAGCATGACGTCGCTGACGCCGAGACCGATCTTCTGGGCGCCGGCCAGCGCAACGCCGCCTGCGACCATGACGGCGGCACCGAGCGCATTGGCGCCGGCGATGGTGCGGGCGCGGTGTTCCGGCTTGGCCCAGGTCTGCAGGGCGGTGAAGGTCGGCACCACCAGCATGGCGCCGGCAATCGCAAGGCCGGCCATGTCGATGGCAATGCGGGTAACGCCGGGCTGGGCGACGAAATCCATCAGAGAACCGGAGGCGGCGGTCACCGCGAAGCCGTCGAGGGCGAAGTGAATGTCCAGGCAGAAGCCGGTCATCAGCACGGTGCCGAAGACGGCGGGCAACAGCACCACGCGGCCGGCGCAGAACCAGGCGGCGATCGCCGAACCGATGCCGATGGACACGGCGAAGACGGTCAGGAAGAAGGTGACCGCGGTTTCCCCGCCGCCCATGACGTCCTTGACGATCACCGGCAGCACGGACATGACGACGGCGCCGACCAGCCAGAACCAGGAGCTCATCAGCGCGACCTTGAACAGGCGGCTGTCGCGGACGAGATCGGCCAGGATGTCCCAGGTGGACTTCAGCACGTTCCAGTCGGCCTTCAGATCAGGGGCTGCGATGCGCGTGGAGGGGATCTTGCGGCTGATCATGTAGCAGCCGACGGCGAGCGCCAGCATCACCGGAGCGAAGGTCAGCGCGACTTGCCCTTGCGCGAACAGCAGTCCGGCGGAAATGGTGCCGCCAAGAATAGAGAGGAAGGTGCCGGCCTCGATCCAGGCATTCGCCCGCGGCAGCTCTTCCGGCTCCAGGTGATCGGGCAGGATGCCGTATTTCACCGGGCTGAACAGCGCCGAGACCGTGCCAAAGACGAACAGGGCGGCAAACAGCACCGGGATCGACTGGAGGGCCATGCCGGTGATGGCAAGGACGGCGCCGCCGATCTCGGCGAGCTTCAACTTTCTGGCGACCATTGCCTTGTCGCAGCGGTCGGCGATCTGGCCGCCGAGTGCGGAGAGAAACAGGAACGGTGAAATGAACACGGCGCCTGCGAGCGAGATCAGGGCCGCGGAGCCGTCCGCCACTTGGAACAGGATCAGGAACACCAGCGCGTTCTTCAGGAAGTTGTCGTTGAACGCGGACAGGAACTGGGTCCAGAACAGCGGCGCGAAGCGCTTCGATGTCATCAGCGAGTTGGTCATGGTGTCCTCTTTGCCGGATCCGGGCCGCTAGCCTGGAGTTCTCGCGTCCTTCCTCAAGGCAGAGCGCAGAGACTGTAAAAAATGCAGACTAGCAGCCGGGTCGTTTACTGGGGGTTGATGTCAGGCCTTGCTCGAGGTGCCGACATCCATCAGCAGCCTCTCGGTCCGGGCGTCCTCGATCCGGTTGTGGAATTTCATCGCCTCTTCCCGGTCACGCAGGGTCTTGGTCAGCGTGACGGAGGAATGAACCAGCATGAATGCGGCCATGGCGTAAAAGCCCTTGGCGGCGAAGCTGGCTTCCAGGTTGAAGATGCCGATGGCCATCATTGCGGCGGAAATGCCGAAGCTCACCATGGTGAACAGGGTCCAGGGCTGCGAATGCTTGGGAGTGGGGTCTTGCATGGGTAGTCTCCTTTTATTGAGCGGTTCAGGATTTTGCGATCAGGATGGGTTTGGCGGCTTTCAGCCGGTCCAGCACGGCGTCGGCGGAAGACCGCACCGGTTCTCCGCAGCCGGCATCCGCAAGACGGGAGATCAGTTCCTTCGGCCGGTCGAGGGCGGAGAGCGAGGCCAGCGCCTCGTCGGCCAGCATGCCGCGCTCCTGGCGGTCCCTGATACGGAGCAGCGTGTCTTCGGCTTCCGTCAGGGACGATTGCCGGACGGCGGCACCCAGCGTGCTGGCCGTGCGCACATGCTCGCGGACATTGGCAACCCGCTGGCCGCGTTCCAGTTCCCGCAGGCGGGCTTCGGCCCGGCGCAGGTTGTCGGTGAGGACGGCAATGTCGGCCTCGAAGGCCGTGACCGCCTGGGTGAGGGCGGCGTGCTCGTCCTCAAGAACGGCGATGGCTTCGGCCGCATCGCGTGCCAGCGGATCCGCGCCCTTGGCAAGCGCCGTCTTCGCGCGGGTCTCAAGGTCCGCGATTGCCGAGGCGACGGTGCCGATGCGCCGGCGGTCCTGTTCGTTCTGCGCCCTGGCCAGCGCGACCGCCTTTCTGGCGGCACGGACGGCGGCGCCCGCGTCGCGGATCTGGGCGGAGAGCAGGGCGAGGTCGTTGCGTTCGCTTGCCTGCTCCACAGCTCCGTTCATCAGAGCCTTCAGTGTCGATATCAATCTGTCGATCATGGAACCTCCAAAAGATGAACAATGTTCACCATTTGACAAAACCATGGGTTTCCTCCAAGGTCAAGAAGAAAGTGAACCTTGTTCAATTTTTTGATCGGAGACTGGTTAATGGCGGGCGTGCAGAAGGCCAAGAGCGAGGAAACCCACCGGCGCATCCTGGAGGCCGCCGTCGCGCTGATGGAGGAGGGTGGGCTGAACGCGGTCCAGATCCGCGCCGTCGCCGCAAAGGCCGGCTATTCGGTCGGCTCCGTCTACAAGCACTATGCCGATATCGACGCGCTGATTATTGCGGTCAACGCAATCACGCTTAGCCAAATCCGCGACGCCATGACGGCGGCCACGGAAGGGCTCACCGATCCGGTCGCGCGGCTGAAGGCGCTCGCCCATACCTATCTGGATTTCGCGCGGGCCAATGTGAACCTGTGGCGCGGCCTGTTCGACCATCACCTGGCCGGAGCCAGGGAAATCCCGGAAGAACACCGCCAGGAAAACATCGCGCTGCTCGCCTTCATCGGCCAGGAGATCAAGACGCTGGAGCCCGCCATGGACGACGCAGCCCTCGCCGCCCGCACAAGAACCTGCTTCGCCGCTGTCCATGGCCTGGTCACCATCAGCCTCGAGGATCGCTTTATCGGCCTGTCTGAGGACACGTTGCCGGTGGAGATGGATTTCCTGGTGGATCGTCTGGCGGGACGATGAGGGGGGAAGCGTGGTTTTTTTTGACCGGTCGGCTCATGCAGTCGGGCGCTTTCTGTCCGGAACGGCGAGTCGTCCGGTCTGCCCCTGATGCCTGGTCATGCTCTCAGCGAGCGGAAGACTGTTTGCACTGCCGAATGAACTGCTTGAGCTCAGCCACCTGATTTGCATCGCCTGCGGCACCGTCAAGAATATCCGGGGAAATGTCGCCGCATTGCATCACAACCTCATCCGCCTTGACCAGCCGGTCGAAGAAATCGGTATCCGGCGGCAATGAGCCCATGGGTTCGTAGTGGCCGGTTTCGTCATTGAGCTGCCACCAGATATTGATGTCGAAGGGTGTCCCGTCCAGGGTGAACCGCAGCCTGTCGGGTTCCTCGGGATTTTCTCTTTCTTCGTCGACGAAATACATCGGCAGAACCCACGTATCATCGCCATTCGCGCGGCAGAGAAACTTGATGAGGGAAAACGTTTTTTCCGATAGGTCAGGCTCCATCCAGCCAAGTTCAGCGGATGTGCCTTCGTCCAGGTTTCCCGGCTTGTAGCGCCAGAAGCCATTTGTTTCGGGCAGCGCGGCGGGCCCCTCTGCCGTTTGCGGCTTCGCGCTCCCGTCCTCAGGCTCTTTCGTCAGATGCTGCGGCAGGGTGATCTTGGCCTGCGGGCGAAGGTCCGGCGAACTTAGTCCTCCGGACACGAGTGCTGCGACCTGGGCGTCGGAAAGGTCGCTATAGGTGTTCAACATGTCGCGCGTCATGCCGGATGTCTGGAACAGCGTGGCAAAGCCTTGCGGCCAGAATTCGAAAACGGCAAAATCCGATGTCGAACGGGAGGTCATCCACAAGACCGTCAGATCCGGCACGCCGTTTCCCGTCATGTCGCGCGGACCGTCGATCTCGAACGGCATCATGCCAATGTCAAAACCGATGCGGAAAACCGTCTCTCCGTTCAGGGAGATCGAATAGGTCTTGTCCTCATCCACGATCGAGTAGCCCTTCGGAGGCGCCACATTTTCTGCAGCCGTTGACATTGAAACGCTCGCACTCAGTGCGAAGGCAGCTATAGCGATCTCGAGTGGGCGGCAGGCCATGGTAATCCTCCTCTCAGCGGTGAGCGTTGGGTTTGTGGACGATTTTCACGTCTTTCCTATGCGCGTTCTGCGCGTTTTTCGGGGAGGGACAGGATCGGGAGCCGGTTCCCCTTCTGATCCCTGTCTCAGAATTGAAGGCCTGACGAGAAGTCCGTGATTTCCGAGGTCAGCGACAGGACTTCGTCCTTTTTGATCGCTTGAAACCGATCATGGATCTTGCGGTTCTCCTTAAGGCATGTCTCCGCAACATCCGACCAGTAGTCGGCATAGGCCTCCATCATCCTGATCGTGGTCGTCTGATCCTTGAGGAGAGAGGCATCCTTTTGCGCCTGCCGTTGCCAGGACGCCAATGTCCTGGGTAGGGCGAAAAGCGAGCTCTCCAGCGAGTAGCCCTCAAGCCCGGCATACATGTCGGTGGGGATGACATTGGTCCAACTGAGGAAGGATTGGACCGTAATCGTCCCCACATTGTTGATGAAGTTGAGTTTGAGATCCTCGACGGTATGCAGGAAATGGTTATTCTGGGTCAGGGCTACCTTGTGAAGCTCCACATAGGCCGTTGACAGCTCCTCCAGGCGGCTAATTTGGTCGATTGCGGCGTCAGCTGGGGTTGCCGACAGGGACAGAGAGACATTGTCCTTGTCCGCCATCTCCGCCTGAAGATCCTGCAGCGAAGCCCTGAGGGACTGCCATTGCTGCCGTGCCAGCGGCACGATGCCCTTGAGAAGATTTTGCGACAGGGCTTCCATCTGACCGCTCAGCCGGTCCAGCATCCAGCCAAGCCGGTCATCCTGCTCGCCGCTCGCGGTGAAATAGGGGCTCTGGTACCAGACGGTGGCTTCGACCTTGATCGGCAACACCAGGGAATAGTCTTTGAGTTCCGGCTTGCGCCCCTGTGGCTTCCGTTCGGTGTAGACCCATTTATACCCCGTGGCCTTGCCGCTCGAATCCAGGATTGCCCGGCTTGTGAGAAATTTTTCCCTATAGATGATTTCAGTGGTTTGAAGCTGAAGGTTGGTGCCATCGGAAACGGTTCCGTGAACGGCTCCCGTATAATAGCCAACCCAGAATGGCTTATCCGGAGTGGGGGCGTTGCCGGGCGCAATTCTCTTCGTATGCGCCTCGATCTCGCCCTCTATTTTCCCGGTCAGAACACCATCCCTGAATGTCCCGGTCATGGTGAAATGTCCGGTGTATTTGTGTTCCTTGATCGTCGACACCACGGCCCACTCGCTCGTAACCGTCTGGCCGCGAAACCTGTAAACAATGGCGTCCCGTTGCGTATGGACGTTGTAGCCGTTTGCGGATTTCTCGGTTTTATCCATCGCGGGAGCGATCACTAGATCGAAATCCATCGGCGAGCTGCCCGCTGCCGCGGCCCCGCCGCAGAACAGCGAGAGCGACAACAACAAAGATGGGATGGAAAGGATCTGCCTGGACATGGGAAACCTGCGCCTCAATCAATTCTCCCTGTGTGGCGATGTGTGCATATATATCAGGCGCAGAAGTAATATAAAATAAGTAGAATGTGATATGTCGCTTTCTGAAATTTACTTTAGGTAATAATTAGAATAAATAAGAGTCTTATTAATAATAAAATAAGATAAGTCTCGATTTATCGGGATATTTTTCGACTTAATGCAGGATAATTCTCGTCTTTACGGTGAATTTATTGAATTTTCGGAAAGAAAATACTTGTCCTGAGCTCGGCAAACGGTTCCACCCGCACCCGATCCTGCTTCACCGCCGTCCACGGCCTGGTCACCATCAGCCTCTTGGGCCGCTTCATGGGCCTGTCGGAGGACACGCTGCCGGTCGAGATGGATTTCCTGGCGGATCGTCTGGCGGGAAGGTGAGGGGGGCTTTTGCCAATCCGAAGGCAGCCTCCTCCAGACCGAAAATGCATACATGCCGGTTGCAATCCGCCCGCAGATCGCCGACCTTCGGGCCGAATTCCGAGCTGATCGGATCGATCGCGATCATCGCTATGTATCCGAACGGCACGGAACCTTGACGCCCTGACCAAGAACAACCACCCGAGGAAACAAATGGCAATCGAGACGACCCATGTGGGCAGCCTGCCGCGCGGCGAAAAACTGTCGGCCCTGCTTCTGGCGAAGGACAAGGGCGAGGACTTCGACAGGGAAGAATTCGAGGCGGTTGTTCAGGCGGCGATCAACGAGGCCGTCCGGCATCAGCGCGAGGCCGGGGTCAGCATCGTTTCCGATGGCGAGTTGGGCAAGGTCGGCTATTCGACCTACATGCAGGAGCGCCTGAGCGGCTTCGGCGGGCATATCGACCGCAAGCCCGCGCAGGATCTGGCGGAACATCCGGACCTCGCCAGAAAGCTCAGCGCCATCATGGGCAAGCAGGAGTTCACCCGTGCGTCCTGTATCGGCGAGGTCAAGCTGGTCGACCTGCAGCCGGCCCTCGACGATATCCGCCGCTTCAAGAAAGCCCTTGCCGAGGAAGGCCAGGGGACGCGCGCCTTCATGAACGCGGCGTCGCCGGGACTGATCACGGCGTTCCAGGTCAACCGCTATTACCCGAGCCACGAGGCCTATCTGGACGCCCTGGTCGCGGCGATGCGGCCGGAATACGAGGCCATCCTCGATGCCGGGCTGGATATCCAGTTCGATTGTCCGGACCTCGCCATGTCCGCCCATACCGGTTACCAGGACGCCTCGGAGGAAGAGTTCCTGAAGATCGCCGCCGCCAATGTGGAGGCCCTGAATGCGGCCACCGAAGGCCTGCCGAAGGAGCGGATGCGCATGCATCTGTGCTGGGGCAACTACGAGGGGCCGCACGATCACGATATCGCTCTGGAAAAGGTGATCGACATCGTGCTCGCCGCCCGCCCGTGCACCATCCTGTTTGAAGGCGCGAACCCGTGCCACGAGCACGAATGGGTCGTCTGGCGCGACACGGCGATCCCGGACGACAAGATTCTCGCGCCGGGCGTCATCGACACCTGTTCCAACTACGTGGAGCACCCGGAGCTGATCGCCCAGCGGCTGCAGCACTTCATCGATATCGTCGGGACCGACCGGGTGATCGCCAGCACCGACTGCGGCTTCGGCACCTTCGCCGGCTACGGCAAGATCGATCCGGACGTCACCTGGAAAAAGCTCCGCAACCTGCGCAAGGGCGCCGATCTGGCCGCAAGCCGGAATTAGGCGAAGGCACGGCGCAAAGGCCGGGGCGAATTTGATCGGCAAGGCCAGGAGGCTACAGCTTCACATCTTCGCCCTCCTTGCAGTTTGATCGATGCGAGTGGATTGCCCGGACTTCGCCGTGCAATGACACCGGGGAAATGGCAAGGCTTGCCTGCACGCACTGCGTCATCGCACGGCGAAGTCCGGGTGATCCAATCCACTTCGGCCCGCTTCCCGAGCGCCGGTACGGTTCACATCCCGCTCCACCCGGTTCGGCTGGAGTGGAAATGACATGTGTGAATGTCGTAGCCCGGAGGGAGAGGTTATCTGGAGCAAGCGGCCGACCAATTCGATCAAAGGCATTTGCCTTTGGCGCCGGTCCCTTTGCCGTCGACCCGCGCCAGCGCATCCAGATGCCTGGCACAGCGGTCCGCCGTGTCGGCGAGAAATTTCAGGCTTTCGGCGTGGTCCTTCAGAACCTCCGCCGGGACCGGCTGCCGGTCGAGCAACTGCAGCTCGCCCAGATAGGTCATTCCCGCCTGCAGGCGGGAGAAGTCCTCCAGAATATCCGCAACCAGTCGGCGTCGGACCTTCCGGGTTTCCCATTCCTCCAGGGCCAGGATGGTGCGGTCAACCTTGTCCTGGCACGCGCAGGGCAGGTCCAGGGCGGACAAGGCGCGCTGGACCCGGTCCAGAAATTCGTCCGGCCGGCCATGGTTGGTGTCGGCCGGCGTTGGCCCTAGAGGCTCAAGTTCTCTTTCTTCCACCCTGCATCTCCGTTCAGATAGGCATTGCAGATAGAGGCGGATAGTCCCGTTTCTTCAAGCTTTGCTTCGAGTTCGTCCGGGGGGATCCCGCCGTCCAGGCTCTCCCGGAAGAGCGTGGCGACCCGAACCATGTCGATGGAATGGGGCGACAGGCGCAGGCGAGAGATGCCGAGGCTGTGCAGGTGGTCCGGGGCAAGCGCCGCGACCTGATAGCTGTCGGACAGGGTCTGGATCCCGTTGGCGGCCAGGAAGCGCTGCCCGTCCAGCGTGGTGACCTCCATCCCGTCCGGATCCTTTTCGCAGACGAACTGGCAGGAATCCTTGCTCAGCCCGTGGGAGCGGGCGTGGTAGCACCGCGAGGAAAGCGCCAGCGGCAGCCGACCGAAGGCGAAGAGTTCGATCCCGACCTCGGGCACCAACGCCGCGATCTTGCGGATCGAGGACAACGGCAGTTCCACCGGCGGGCACCAGTCGGTCGCGCCGCGCGCCGCCAGGAAGGAAAGACAGGCCTCGTTGTAGCAGTTGAGGAACGGGCCGGCGGTGAATGGTTTGCCCGAACGCGCGGGAAGCATGGACATGTCGTTGATTTCAATCGGCAGGTCGTAGGCCGCCTGCAGGGTCAGTGCGTTGCGGTCCCGCTTGCTGGCGGGTTGCGCCAGGGCTGAAAAGACGACGGTTTTGCCCGCGCCGGTCAGCCGTTCGATCACGTCGGCCCAGATCGGGTCGGTAAAGGGCATGCGCTTGCCGCAGACGACCTCGCCGACATAGACCCGCTCGACCGGGGCCTCGTCCGCGATCCGGGCATAGAAATCGGCCATACGGTCCGCCGGCCAGTTGAACAGACAGGGCCCGAGGGCGAGTTCGATGGGAGAGGCGTTCATGTCCGTCTATCTCCAGGTTTTCCGGTAGGAGCCCGCTGTCTGGCGCCCGCCCTCCGACAGGCTGTTGAGGACGGCCATGTCGGGAAGCGCGTCGACTTCGGAGGCGAGGGCGTCCACGGCGGAGCGGAAGGCCCGGACCACCTGGCCGATATAGGCCTTGCCTCGCTGGCGTCCCTCGATCTTGAGCGCCGTGACGCCGGCTCTCGCCAGCTCGGGCAGCAGGTCGGCGGCGTTCAGGCTGACCGGGTCCTCGAACAGGTGGCTGGTTTCGCCCCGCGCGGCAAACTGCCCCTTGCACAGCGTCGGGTAACCGGCGGGTTCCCCTTTCGGGACGCAGTCGACGGTGAAGCCGCCGAGCCGCGTCAGCAGGTTGCCGGACGCATCCTCCGAATAGGACACGTGGTCGGGCGGCGAACACACGCCGGTCAGGTTGGGAGACTTGCCGGTGGCATAGGAGGACAGCGCGCAGCGACCTTCGGTCATCACGCAAAGCCCGCCGAAGACGAAGACCTCCGTCTCGACGGAGATCTCCGCGTTGAGCGCGGCGATTTCGGGCACCGAAAGAACGCGCGGCAGGACCACGCGTTTGACGCCGAAGGTCCGCGCATAGAACTCGATCGCTTCCGGCGTGTTGGCCGCGGCCTGCACGGAAAGATGCAGGCGCTGCGCCGGATGCCGGGTCGCGCAATGGTCGAGAACGGCGATATCCGCCGCGATGATCGCATCCGCGCCGCTTGCCACCGCCCGGTCGACCGCCCGCCGCCAGGTGTCCGTCGCTCCGGCCGTGGCGAAGGTGTTGATGGCGACCAGAACCTTCGCGCCCGCCTTGTGCGCATAGGCGATGCCGTCACGCAGCTCCTCGGGGGAGAAATTGAGCCCCGGAAAATTGCGGGCGTTGGTTTCGTCGTTGAAGCCGCAGTAAACGGCGTGGGCGCCCGCGTCGACCGCGGTGCGCAGCGAGGACGGGGTGCCGGCCGGGCAGACCAGTTCGAGGACCGGGGGAGCCGTGCCCGTCATCGGCGTGCGCCTCCGGAAGCCGGCCGGTCCGGCTCTCGAGCGCCGGTCATGTAGCGCGCCATGTCGAGCGCCCGGCCGGCGAACCGGTTGGCAAGATCGGCCGCTGTACCGGTCAGGCCGGCGAATTCCGCCGGTGTCAGATCGGCTTCCTCAAGGGTGTTGCGCAGGGCCAGCACGTGATCCATCCGCCCCTCGATCCGCAGGCTGCGGCTGAAGAAGACCGCGTCACCGTCGAACGTGCCGTCCAGCAGGCCCAGCAGCACGAGAAACGGCGCTCGGATGACGGCCGCAGCACCCCTGGTCTTGTCCTTGTCCACGATACGGACCCTTGGGTTCTGCCGGTCCAGGGACAGGTGAAAGGCGTGGGGCAGGTCGTCGGGAACGACGGCGATCGGAACCTCCGCCGTATCGCCGAGACGGGCCATCAGGTCGGGCCGCCTGGCAATCAGGCTGCGGATCAGGCGGGAGAGAATTTCTTCCATGGGAGCTCGGGGCATCGGGGTGAGCAGGGAGGAGATGAAACCCGGCAGAAGGCCGGGAGGAGGTAGGCTGTCGGACATGGCGCACTCGCTTTGCTGCGCTGACGCTATCGTGCCTGCCGCGGGTCGATACTTGATCTAAGTCAAGGACGTTCCGGAATTAAATTCCAAGAACGAGGGGAGGCCGACTTGTCATAGTGGCCGGAACAGGACTGGCACCCATATGTCCGCGCGCGAACTGCCCCGTTTTCCGGATCTAAGAAGCTTCCTGAGCCACCTCGAAGCGCGCGGAGACCTCATTTCCTCGCCGGTTTCCGCCAATATCCACCTGGAGGCCACCGCCTTGCACCGGCGGCTGATTTCCTCCGGCGGGCCGGCGCTGCTCTTGCGCAATCCGGTGCGGCCGGACGGGAGCCGCGTCGAAATGCCCCTGCTGGTCAATCTGTTCGGAACCCGGCAGCGGGTCGCGGAAGGTCTGGGCGTGAGGCCGGATCACCTGGAACAGCTCGGCACGTTCCTGGCCGCGCTCCGCTCTCCCAGGCCACCCCGCAACATGGCCGATATAAAAGAGCTTTATCCGATGGCCAAAGCCGGCCTTGCTGCCCGGCCGAAGATCGTCCGGCCGGGCCGGAAGCTGGAAGAGGTCGCGCCGGACCTGTCCCGTCTGCCGGTTCAGACCTGCTGGCCCGGAGATGCCGGGCCACTGATCACCTGGCCGGTCGTGATCACCCGCCCGCCGGGAAAGGACGATCCGCGCGACTATAATCTCGGCATATACCGGATGCAGGTTCTGGGCCCGCAAAAGGCCATCCTGCGCTGGCTGCCGTTCCGGGGCGGGGCGCGCCACTACCGGGCATGGCAGCAGGAAGGCAAGCCCATGCCGGTCGCCGTCGTGATCGGCTGCGATCCGGCGACATTGCTGTCCGCCGTCATGCCGGCGCCCGGCGATGTCAGCGAACTGACCCTTGCAGGTATCCTGAACGGCGCGCCCGCCCGGCTGATGCCTTGCGGAAAAATTCCCCTGCATGTGCCGGCAAGCGCGGAGATCGTGCTGGAGGGAACCGTCCGGCCCGGCGAGACGGCGCTGGAAGGCCCGTTCGGCGATCACACCGGCTATTACAACGATGCGGCCCCCTATCCGGTCTTTCATCTGGAGGCGCTTAAGCTCCGGCCCGGCGCGCCGTATCTGTCGACCTTCACCGGCCGCGCGCCCGACGAGCCGTCGGTGATCGGCGAGGCCATGATCGATGTCTTCCGCCCGCTGCTCCGGCAGGCCATTCCGGAAATCCTGGATATCCATCTGCCGCCGGCGACCTGTTCCTACCGGGTTGCCGTCCTGAAGATCGACAAGTCCTACGCAGGCCAGGCGCGCCGGGTGATGATGGGCTTCTGGTCCCTGCTGCCGCAGTTTTCCATGACCAAATACGTGATCGTGGTCGACGGGGATGTCGATATCCGAAGCTGGGACGACGTCATGTGGGCGGTTGCCACACGGGCGGATCCGGAACGGGACCTGATGGTTCTGGAAAAGACACCGGTGGACCAGCTCGATTTCGCAAGCCCCGTGGAGGGGCTCGGCGGCAAGCTCGGCATCGACGCGACGGTCAAGATCGGGGCCGAGACGACGCGGCCCTTCGCCGACGCACTGTCGATGCCCGAAGAGGTGGAACGGCGCGCGGATGCCTTGTTCGGCCGCCTGATGGCAGGCCGTGAAACCATGGATGCACCGCAGGAGGAAATGCCATGTCCCGCCACGTGATCGTCGGCATATCCGGGGCCTCGGGCGCGGTTCTGGCGCTTGAGATCCTGAGACTGCTCGCCAACCTCGATGTGGAGCGGCTGACCGTCGTTTCCCGCGGGGCGGAGAAGACCATCGCCCACGAACTGGGGGCAGAGGGCAGGGAAGAGATCCGCCGCCTTGCGACCCGCGAATTTGCGCCGGAAGACCTCTGCGCTCCGATCGCCAGTGGTTCCCACCCTGTCGATGCCATGCTGGTGGCGCCCTGTTCCATGCGCTCGCTTGCGGCGATCGCCTACGGAACGGGGGAGGGGCTGCTTGTCCGGGCCGCCGATGTCTGCCTCAAGGAGCGCCGGCCGCTGGTGCTTCTGGCCCGCGAGGCGCCGCTGCATGCAGGCCACCTGGAAGCGATGCTGAAAGTCACCCGAATGGGCGGCATCGTGTTCCCGCCGGTTCCGCCGTTTTACGCCGGACCGGAAACCCTGGACGACATGATCCGCCAGATCGCGGCAAGGGCGCTTGCGACCGCCGGCATCGATCCGGGTCCGTCCCTGAGCCGCTGGACGGGAGCGGCCTGAAGAAATGGAAGGTCTGTCCGGGGTTCGCACCATCCGCAAACGCCCGCGATAATGTACAACCCGTCCACCCGGCGGCCCCTCGGTCCGCCTTCACGGTCATCGGGGCGGTCGCAGGGGATACTTCTCCGGGCTTTGAATATGCTCGGGCCGGACGCCCACACCGATTACCGACGCCAGCCTGTGCTGCAGGAAAGGCATCCGGGAGGCGAGGCGGGCGGGCAGGGGCGGCTTGCTCGGTTTGGACGTTTCCAATGCGGGGGCGATCAGCCGGTTCTGCGCCTGAACCTGAACGAACTGGGTCGCCTTGATCGGCCACAGTCGCCGCTCGCGTAAGCCAGGCAGAAGCGGGTCGACGTCCTGACCTTCCGCCAGCGGACCGGCCAGAAGGTTGGCGGCCGCGACCGCATCCTGGACCGCGAGATTGATGCCGACGCCGCCGATGGGCGACATGGCGTGGGCGCTGTCGCCGATCATCAGGAGACCGGGGCGCGACCAAATCTTGAGCCGGTCCACTGTGACCGTCAGCAGCTTGACTGCGTCGAGGTCGGTCACCGCATCGACCAGCCCGGCGAGATGGGGCGCGGCCGTGACGACGACGGAGTGGAAGTGCTCCAGCCCCTTGCCTTTCACGTTTTCCGCAGCCCCTTTGGGAATGACGAAGGCGCACTGGAAATAATCGCCGCGATCGATGGTGATGACGACGCTGCCCTTGTTCATGTTGAACAGCGGCTCTTCCTCGTGGAAGCCCTCGGGGCGGGGCACCTTGAACCACAACACGTCGATGGGCGCGCCGATGTCCTCCACCTCGAACCCGGCGCGATCGCGCACCAGCGAACCTCGGCCGTCGGCACCGATGACGAGTTTCGCCCGTACCTCCAGCGGACCCTCCGGCGTCTCGGCATGAACGCCGGCGACGCGCTCGCCGTCGAAGATCAGATCGGTGACCTCCGCACTTTGGCGCAACTGGTAGGTCGGCAGAGGCGACGCCACCGAGTTCAGGAAATCCAGGAAGTGCCACTGGGGCATCAGGGCAATGAACTTGCAGGTGGTATTGCAGTGGGAGAAATCTGCCAGATGCACGAGCTCGTCGCCGAAGCGGGCCGACAGCCGGCTTAACTGCTGGTGCGGCCGGGCGAGAAACGCTTCCAGAACGCCCAGCTCATGCATCAGTTCCAGCGTGGAGGGGTGGACGGTGTCGCCCCGGAAATCCCGCAGGAAATCGCCGTGCTTTTCAAGGACGACGGTCCTTGCGCCCGCGCGGGCAAACAGAAGCCCCGCCATGACGCCCGCCGGACCGCCGCCGACGACGCAACAATCGACGTCCAGTTGATTGACCATCCGAAGGGCTCCAGCAGCTTTCAACGGCGCCACTCTATCCGATTCCGCTTCGAAGCAGACATCGGTATCATCGACATAATTACCGATTACGTAATGGCGCCGTCAGGGTGACCCATGCGCGAAGGTGGGGCCCGATTTGCCACAACATCCGGAGCCGGAGAGCCGTCAATCGACGTAGCGTTCGACGACGCTGCGCAGGCTCAGGCCCTGGACGATGACGGTGAAGAGAACCACCGCGTAGGTCGCGGTGAGGAGGACGGATTTCTCCGCGACCTCGGGCAGCGACAGGGCAAGGGCGATGGAAATGCCGCCGCGCAGCCCGCCCCAGGTCAGCACCGGGATCGTGCCGCGTGTGAACACGTGGTTTGAGCTCAACAGCAGCACCGGAACCGCCACGGCAAAGAAGCGCGCGCCGAGCGCGATCGGCACCGCGAGCGCGACCAGCCAGCCGAAGGACGGGTCGAGGCGCAGGATCAGCACTTCCAGGCCGATGAGCAGGAACAGCACCGAGTTCAGGATTTCGTCGACCAGCGTCCAGAAGGCGAAGATGTAGCGCTCCGTCCGCTCGCTCATGGCATCGTTCGGGCCGCGGTGGCCGAGCAGGACGCCGGCCACGACGACGGCGATCGGGCCGCTCATGTGCAGCTTGCCGGCCAGCGCATAGGTGCCGGCGACCACCGCCAGCGAGATCAGCACCTCGATGGTGTAGTCGTCGATGGCGCGCATCGCCCGATAGGCGAGATAGCCGGCGGCCAGGCCGAGCACGGCGCCGCCGAGGGCCTCGACGAAGAACAGCTCGCCGATATGGATCAGGTCGATGCCGTCGCCGGAAGCGCCGACCGCGGCCGCAAGCAGGACGGTGAAGATCACCACGCCGACGCCGTCGTTGAAGAGCGACTCGCCGGTCATTTCCGCCTCGAGCGTGGCGGGCACGCGGACCGTCTTCAGCGTCGAGAGCACCGCCACCGGGTCGGTCGGGCTGATCAGCGCGCCGAACACCAGCGCCCAGGCAAAGGGAACCGGAACGCCGAGCAGCTCGGCCGCCAGCCAGAAACCGGTGCCGACGATCCCGGTGGAAATCAGGACGCCGACCGTTGCCATGGTGCCGACGGTCCAGGCCCGGTCCCTCAACTGCTCGAAATCCACATGGAGCGCGCCGGCGAACAGGAGAAAGGCCAGCATGCCGTCGAGCACGGTGTTCTGGAAGTCGACCTGCCGGATGATGTTCGTGAGATCCTCATGAACGAGGATGTCAGGGAAGGCGAATTCGATCCCGATCAGCACCAGCGAGGCCGCAAGCCCGATGACGAGCAGGCCGATGGTGTGCGGCAGATGGACGAAACGGTGATTGATCCAGGCGAAGACGGCGGTCAGCACCAGGAGCATGGAAATCAGATCGTAGACGGACAGCATAATGAACCGGAGCCAGGAAAAGGAGCGCCGCGCGGGCCAACCGATTAAAGCACCGCCCGGCCCAGACGCGCAACGAGAATGCCGGAACCGACCGGCAGAACGACGCTGTCCATGCCGTCCGTGGCGCGGACCGCATCCGCGAAGTCGAGATGTTGTTCCCGGCCGTCGCGCAGCATGTTGTCGGCCACCAGAATGGCGCCCGGCGCAAGGTCGGGTTTGAGCAACTCGTAACTGGGCAGATAAAGATCCTTCCAGTGGTCGATCAGGACGAAATCCCAGGGGCCCGACAGATCGCGCTGGATCTCCAGCGCATCGCCGACCAGAAACTCGACCGCATCGGCCAGACCCGCCTTTTCCGACATCTGCCGGGCGAAAGCGGATTTCTCCTCATACTTCTCGATCGTCGTCACCCGGCCGCCGGCGGTCTTCGCGGCGGAAGCGAGCCAGAGCGTGGAATAGCCGAACGAGGTGCCCAGTTCCAGGATCCGCGGCGCTTCGAGGCTGCGCGCGAGAACCGCGAGCAACTGGCCGGTCTCCGGGCCGACCGGCATGAACCGCTCGCGACCGTCGTTGAACGGCGCCCCCTCCAGGGTCCGTGTGCGATCCTCGATCAGACGGTGATACGCGTCGAGAACGGCGGTAAAGCGGGCGTCGTCGGTCATGGTTACCCTATTGGAACATGGCTTGCGGGATCATCAGGGCAATGGACGGGAAGGCGACGATCGTCAGCAGGCAGGCCGCCATGGCGAACCAGAACGGCAACACGCCCTTGAAGATCGTACCCATGGGCACGTCTCCGGCCACACTCTTCACCACGAACACGTTCAGACCCACCGGCGGCGTGATCATGCCCATCTCGATGACGATGACGGCGACCACCCCGAACCAGATCGGATCGAAGCCCAACGCGGTGACGATCGGGAAGAAGATCGGGATCGTGACCACCAGCATGGCGAGCCCGTCCATGAACATGCCGAGCACCAGATAGGCGATGACGATCATAAGCAGGACGCCGTAGGGGCCGAGGCCCGCGGAGGTCATCGCCTCGCCGAGCGTTGCCGGCAGATGGGTCAGGGCCAGGAACGGGTTGAGGATGCTGGCACCGATCACGATCAGATAGAGCATCGCGGTGGTGCGCACCGTATCGACCACGGCCTTGACCAGGTCGTTGCCCTTCAGCTTGCCGGTAAAGAGCGCCATCAGGATCACCAGCCCGGCGCCCACGCCGGCGGCCTCCACCGGTGTGAACACGCCGAGATAGATGCCGCCGATGGAGACGACGATCACGATCAGCAGCGGCGCGGCGCGCAACAGGGCGGTGAACCGCCTGGCCAAGGGCACGGCCTCGCCGGGGCGTCCGGCCTCCGGATCGACCAGGGTGATCAGCCCGACGGTGATCATGAAGAACGCGGTCAGAAGGATGCCCGGCAGGATACCGGCCATGAACAGCTGGCCGATGCTTTCCTCCGTCAGGATGGCGTAGAGCACGAAGCCGGTCGACGGCGGAATGAGAAAGCCGAGCGTGCCGCCGGCCGCAATCGACCCGGTCGAGAGCGCGTCGGAATAGCCGAAGCGCTTCATTTCCGGCAGGGCGACCTTGCCGATGGTGACCGCGGTCGCCACCGACGAGCCGCTGACGGCGGCAAACGCCGCGCAGCCGATGATGGAGGCGGAGGCGAGCCCGCCGCGCAGCCAGCCGACCCAGGCGAAGGCGGCCTCGTAAAGGCGGCTGCTGAAGCCGGCGACGGACGCGATGTTGCCCATCAGGATGAACAGCGGCACCACGGTCAGGGAGTAGTTCGAGGTGGCCGAGAACGTCTCGGTGACGAGCAGCGCGTTGGCGGAGCGGTCGCCGTTGAGGATGAGGGTTCCGAAATAGCCGACGGCGAGCATCGCCATGCCTACGGGCATGCGCAGGATCATCAGGATGAACATTGCGCCCAGGCCGCTGAGGCCGATCATGAAGTCACTCACCGCGACTTGCTCCTGCACGAAGGATGTCTATGAGTTGAAGAAGAAGCACCAGGGCATAAAGGGCCGCGCCCGCGACGAGCAGCCCGTAGAACGGCCACAGCGGGATCTCCAGCATGTTGGTGGCATCGCCGAATTCGGCGGCGTCCGCGAGTTTCGTCCAGGACCGCTGGGCCAGCATCACCAGGATATAGATCGCGATGCCGCGGGACAGGATGTCGCCGAGAAGGCGGCCGTAGCGGCCGATCTTGTCGTCGAACACATCCACGCGAATGTGGATCTCGTCGCGCGCCGCCGCCGGCATCGCCAGCATCACCAGCACGACGGAGGCGAGCTGGATGACTTCGTTGCCGCCCAGGATCGGAGCCTCGAACACATAGCGCATGATCACGCCGGCAAAGGTCGCGATCAGGAGCAGGCCCAGGGCCAGCGACGATAGCAGGGTCAGCAGGCGAACGGCCCATTCGACGACTGTCGAACGGGCCAGTTCCGGTTTTGCGGTCCGCACGGTCGGGTTACTCGCCCTTCAGCGCCGCGACATAGGCCGATGCCTCCAGGCCGTCGGCATCCGCATCGGCGATGACCTTGGCGACGACCGGGGCAGAGGCCTCGTTGAATCTGGCGGCTTCCGCGTCGGACAGGACGATGACTTCCTTGCCCTCGGTGGCCTTGAACTTCGCAAGGGCCTTGTCGGCAATGGCGAGCCAGGCCTTGTTGCCGTTCAGGGCAGCCGTCTTGCCGGCCTCCAGCACGACCTTCTGCTGGTCATCGCTCAGGTCGTTGAAGCTGTCGCGGTTCATGATCAGAAAGAAGCTGGAGATCGTCGTGTCCATGCCCATGGTGATGTACTTGGTCACTTCGGCCAGTTTGAACGCGCCGAGCGTGGTCGCATCGATCATGGCGCCGTCGAGCACGCCGGTCTGCATGGCGTTGTAGATTTCCGGAGCCGGCATGGAAACCGGCGTCGCGCCCCAGGCTTCGACCACGAGGCCGGCGTTGCGCGACGGCACGCGGATCTTCAGGCCTTTCAGGTCTTCAAGCGAACGGATCGGCTTTTCCGCGGTGAACAACAGGTTCGGGGCGTTGTTCCACAGGGCCAGCAGGGCCACCCGGCGATACTCCTTGGCGAGCATGTCGGAATTGGCCTGGACTTTCGCCGTACCGGTCTCCGCGTCGATGACGCCCGGAAGCTCGGTCAACAGGGTCTTGGGGAAGTTCGACGCGGTGTAACCCGGCAGGCCGAAGGCAATGTCGGTCACGCCGTCGACGGCGCGGTTATACTGCTCCTTGGGGCCCGGGCCCAGTTCGCCGCCCATGAACACGGTGACGCTCACGTCGCCGTTGGTGCCTGCCTTGATGGCCTCGTCCATGGGCTTGTAGACCTGTTCGACGACGAAGTGGCTCGGCGGCTGAAAGTCCGCAAGCTTCAGTTCGGCTGCGGACGCGGCGGATGCCGAAAAGACAAGCGCGGCCGCGAGAGCGGAACGGAGTGTCCGGGTTTTCATCGCATTTCCTCCTTGGAGTGGATTGTATCGATTGTCGGGTTATCAGGGGTCCGGCCGCGCGCCGTGTCACAGGCCGCCCGGTTACGGGGCAGGGCTGCCCGGGGCAAACTGGAGACGGCTGTCGGTGGGTTTCCCATTCGGACCCTTGTTTCCAATTCTGATCTGGCTCCTGATAGCGACCGGCCGGTAAGGGCAGAAATTGATTGTCCGTCCCGTCTATTCAAAAAGCGTAGAGCCGGCGGCAGTGTCCCGTTGGGGGAATTTCCCGCGCAGATTGAACAGGTTGGAGAGAGAGGCAGACGCCTGACAGGCGCCGGTGCCACCGTCGATGCGGACTATAACCTATCCTCCCGTTCGCAACCAGATCCCGGAGGAGCGCCCCAGTTCGAGCGTTCACAATCCTGGCCGAACCCGGCCTGGCGGATGCATGCGGTCCTCCTCCGCCCCTTACGCTTTTGCAGAGCTTCCGCCGTCAGGCAACATGCGGTTCCGATACGCAGCGTTCACTATTTTGGACAATGGAGGGGAGGTGGAGCGAAATTCGCGCTTGACCCTGACACTAGCGTCAATCGGCCAGGATCGGCTCGGCGCGCAGGACGCGTCCGTGTCAATCAGGGAAACAGGCCGAGATGAGTGAACAGACGAACTGGCAGGGCAAGGTCGCCATCGTGACGGGCGGAAGCGCCGGCATCGGGGAAGCCACCGCGTTGGCGCTGACGGAGCAGGGCGCGAACGTGGTCATCACCGGACGGGACGGGGCGAAGCTTGCCCGTGTTGTCGACAGGAGCGGTGCGGCGAAGAGCGCGGCAATCGAACCCGTGCAGGCCGACAGTGCCGACCCGGCCGGCGGCAGGCGCATGGTCGAGGCGGCGATGGACCGGTGGGGCCGGCTGGACCTGGTCGTCAACAACGCCGGAGCGGGCAAGCCGCTGCCCATCGACGCCTATGATGCGGAGACACTCGCTGAAATCTGCGCGGTGAACATCATCGCCCCGTCGCTTCTGATGAAGGAGGCACAGACGGGTTTGCGGGAAACGAAGGGCGCGGTCGTCAACATCGGAACGGCCGTCTCCCAAAACGCAGCACCCGGCCTGGCCCACTATGCGGCCACCAAGGCGGCCCTGGAGCATCTGACGCGCTCCTGGGCCATCGAGCTTGCGGGCGACGGCATCCGGGTGAATGCGGTCTCTCCCGGCCCCGTCAAGAGCGGTGCCCTGACAGGCATGATGGGACTTCCTCCCGAGGTTGCGCAATCCATCGAAGAGACCGAGGCGGCCCAGGTCCCGCTGGGGCGGCGCGGGGTGACCGCCGATCTCGTGCCGTGGATCCTGAGGCTGGGCAGCCCCGCCAATGAATGGCTCACCGGGCAGGTGATCACCATTGACGGCGGCTGGTCGCTGCGGAGTTAGTGCCAGCTTCCTTGAAAACGGGGATTGACCCTTACATTAGTGTCAAGGTTCTAAACATGCGTCTGGAACCCCGTGGAAAGGAGCCGGAATGCAGATCAGGGAAGCCGCCGAACGGCTTGGCATCACGGAGCGCATGCTGCGCCACTACGAAAAGGCGGGCCTCATGGAAGCCCGCCGCTCGGACAACGGCTATCGCAGCTACACCGACGCCGACCTGCGCCGCGCGGGCCGGATCCGCGATCTCATCGCCACCGGGTTTTCAACGCGCGAAGTCCTCGCCATGGCGCCCTGCCTCTCCGACGAGGGCGCGGGCCCATGCGAGGACGGCATTCCGCAACTGCTGAAAAAGCTGGAACAGATCGACCGGCTCAGAGCCGATCTCGATGGGAAACGGGAAGCCGTTCTCGAACGTCTCGCCGTGCTCAGGGAGGCGCTTTCGGTTCGGCCCCACGCGACGCAAGTCCCTTCGAGAGCGGGATCGACGTCTCCGCTGACGCATTTGGATCTCTCAGCTTCGGCGCGTGACCATCGGCGGCAAGCGTCCTGATGATGGCACGAACCGCAGAAACGCCGGCGTGGCGTCCTGCACATTTTCCCGAATGAGAAGTTCACCATCACGAATGCAATTTATTGGCGAAAAGAACTTTCATGTTCGACGTGGTCTTGCATAATAAAGGTATCGCAATACCCGAGAGAAATTTATGAAAATCAGTTTGGCAGCCGTTTTCGTCATTTCCATTTTATCACAATTTCTGCCGGAAATTGCTACGGCGCAGGACGCTTTGGTCTCGGTTAAGACGCTTCAGTCCGATATGAACCGAATTGAGGATGAGATCGAGCGTGCGGAAGCAGAAAGCGGTAAGTATAAGGGTGGCGCACTTGCAGTCCT
Source organism: Roseibium sp. (assembly GCF_048260565.1). Taxonomy (GTDB): domain Bacteria; phylum Pseudomonadota; class Alphaproteobacteria; order Rhizobiales; family Stappiaceae; genus Roseibium. The sequence goes on from NZ_JBLXGP010000001.1 coordinate 342,938, forward strand.
CTCCGCGCTAAACCTCGAAACCCTGCGACTAACCCGATCCATCCTAGAGGCACGTATCGCCGCTGAGCAAAGCGGAGCTCCGATCGAGATCACTGTACCGGCGGTCAAACCTGATCCGGAAATGGCAGCCTCGATCCTAGCCGATATCCAGCGACAAACCGAGATAGTCGACCAGGCGAAATCCGAGGCTGGCAACTCCGCTGGACTCATGCAGGCCTTGGCGCTCACACGATATGAAACCGAACGCCTTACCCTTGCCCAATTGCAACAGGCTTGGTTTCGCGCGCAATATGGCATCGCTTTCCCGATGACAGGGGCACCTCAGGCTTCGCAGGCCGCGACCGCTTCTCCAGAGGCGGATCAGGCGGCAGAAAACAGCGCCAACAGCAAGCCCGAATGGGCAGACGCGGACTTCCAGAACATCGACTATGGTCAGGAGATCTTCCGGCAATTGGCAGCTCAGTCTTTCGACATTAAGGGGTGGTGGGGTATAGAGCGATCACGGGCGTCAATTGATGACTCACCGCAGATTTACGCCATAAATGTTTCCGCTTACGGAACAGGCTACAGCGACCACCCCACTCTAAAGGCCATGTGCATCGAGCACGAGGCTCGCGTTATCTTCGATGCGGACTCGTTCATCATGGGCGATTACAACTCCGATACACTGCCGGTAACGGTGCGTATCGACAAGGAGCAAGCCCACGGAATGCAATGGTCCAAGGTGACCAGCAATAAGGGCGCTGGACTTTTCGGTGCAAGCGCCGAAGAATTTATGCGAGATCTCAAGGGTAAAGAGAAGATATTCCTTCGCCTGCAGGGGGATCGTGGCAAGCAGGTCGATATGAATATCAAACTCGCTGGTGTGGATACGGTTCTCGCTGAGATTGCCAACGCCTGTCAGTTCAGTCTCCTGGATCTCCGGAAGGAGGACTACGTCGCAATCCAGACCCTGCTGAACGCGGCCGGCTTCGACCTGGGAACGCCAGACGGGCAGTGGGGGCCGGCATCTCGCAAGGCAATTTCTGACTACCAGACTTCAGTCGATCTGCCCGTGACTGGCGTCCCTGATGAGGCGACCCTTGCTAAGATGGGTGTTGTACCCAACTGATCCGGGAAATGTTGTCCCTCACTTCGTAATTAGGGTGATCTACAGGGCAACTTTATGGCCAATGGTGTGCCTCGGCGCTTATGTCGATAAAAGTGTGTGAGTGGCGCATGTGGTTTATTTCAAAAAAGCAACCACTACATCTATTGCACTGGAGGCACTTCGTCCCTAATTGTAACAATGCTTGGCTTTTTCTGGTCTGCGGGCTCCTTGTGAGCGCCGTGACGATCGGAACGGGCGGGTCGGCGAACGGTCCTTCACCGTGGTTCGGCCTACAGGGTGCCGAGGCCGTATACCATATCAATGGCGGCCAAGGTCCTGGTGAGCAAACGGCAAGCCTTGCCTCTCACATGGCCATTGCCCTTCATTTCGATATTGAAATGAGGCTTCGGGTGGTCAGTAGGGTTTCTTTTGGGCTTCGCCGGGATCCTGCGCGCGATTTTCGCTTGCATTCCGCCCGAAAAAGGTAAGCTACCTTAAGAAGGAGGAATGCGCGATGCCGAATATCGACGCAACTAAAAACGTGCCCGCGTTTTCCGCGGGTGCCTGAGCGCCGCGGCGACCTGTCGTGGTGCGCTCATCCTGACCACTCTGGTCTGCGGGCTCCTTGTGAGCGCCGTGACGATCGGAACGGGCGGGTCGGCGAACGGTCCTGCACCGTGGTTCGGCCTACAGGGTGCCGAGGCCGTATACCATATCAATGGCGGCCAAGGTCCTGGTGAGCAAACGGCAGTTCGAGAGGTAGGGCGAGGCACTCCGAGGTCGCCTACCAAAGAGAGATCTTCATGGGGCGTCTTTTTGACGAAGCCACCAGGCAACGTACTCTTTTCAAAGCCTGGCAAAAGATCAAATCGAATGGACGTCGTTCATCTGCGGATGAAACGCGGGAAGCAATCGAGGAATTCGATAAGAACACCCTGAGTAACATCCTTAAGATTCAGAAGCAGCTTCGATCGGGGACGTTCCAGTTCGATCCTCAGCATGGGGTGACCATAAAGAAATCCAGTGGCGGCAAAAGAGGCATAGTCATGGCTTCTGTCCGTAATCGGATTGTGGAGAGGGCACTTCTCGATACGCTTCAGGATAAGTCCAAATTCGTGAGATCGGTTAATACACAACCGACCAGTGTCGGCGGTGTCCCCAACCGTAGTGTTCCCCATGGATTGCAGCTGATCGAAAATGCGTTTGCTGACGCTAAAATCCACTTTGTCCGGTCGGACATCTCTGGCTTCTTTGACGGCATTCCCAGGGAGAAGGTACTGGCAGCTATTTCACGCGATGTTGGCGACCCAGAATTCATGGGGCTCTTGGAGCAGGCGTCGACAGTTGTGTTGTACAATGAAGCGAGCCTAGGAGAAGACAGAAAAATCTTTCCTACGGACAACGAGGGGGTCGCCCAAGGTTCGCCGCTTTCTCCGCTGTTTGGAAACATCCTGCTTTATGAGTTTGACAAGAAACTCAATGGCCGCGGGGTGATGTGCGTACGCTTCGTGGACGACTTCGTCGTCATGTCAGATTCGGAAAAGCGATGCCGTGGTGCATTCAAATCTGCTCAGAAATTCCTGAAGGATCTTGGTCTCGAATGCCACGATCCGTATTCGGGGACTTCTTCACCGGACAAGGCGCAGTTCGGCAACGCTCATAGTGGCGGTTTTTCCTTCTTGGGTTACGACTGCGCGCCAGGTCTTTTTCAACCTAACAGGAAAGCCCGAAATAGCCTCCTCGAAAAAGTCCGCAGCCGGATTAAAGCAGGGCAAGTTGCCATTGGTCACGTTCGAAAAAAGCAAAATAGTTTCGCTGCAAGAAGTAGATACGTGCAGACGATGGCGGTAGTTGACAGTGTTGTTCGTGGCTGGGGGGAGGCTTTCGCCTACGGTAATGCTCCCCAAACCATCCGTGATCTGGACAGGAAGATCGATGATCTCCTGGCTGACTTTCGCGCTTGGTATGCCCTGCAGTGCAAGCACATGAACGCGAAAGACCGCCGCCGGACTGGTGGGGTCGGGCTTCTGGAAGACATCAAGCCTAAGCGCCTCCGGGAGGCTCCATTCACCCTTACCCAGCCAGAGAAATTTCGGAAAACCAAGTCTACATCCATAATCTCGACGGATGGCTCTACCGCCGGCAAATTTAACAAAGATACCGGCCTTTCTCCTGTTGGTGCGTGGGCTTTCAAGAATCACGAAACCGGAGAGGAAGTGTCGGGATCAGTATTTGAGACGACCAACAATCGTATGGAGCTTACAGCCGTCATTGAAGCCATGAAAAGGGTTTCTGTCGGCAGTTCTGCGATCATCCGGAGCGACAGCAAATACGTGTGCCACGCGGTAAACAATCAACACGTAGTCGTAGGCAATCATGACCTGTGGCAGGATTTCAGGGATGCGAACAAGGGGCGTAAAATTCGCCTGGTTTGGGTCAAAGGCCATGCAGGCGATACGTTCAACGAGGCGACTGACAAGCTTGCACGAAGAACTGCAGAGACAGCCTTAAAGTCGAAAAACGCTATGAAATTCGCTGAGAATTTGGCAGCCCATTAAAGGGTTGGAACCAGAATGATCAAATTATTTCCGGTTCCGAAGGTTTTCGTGACTCTAGCAAGCTTCTGCAAGGCTCGATCTCTGCGTTTTCCTGGTTTTGATATTGAGCGTGGCGGAAACGTGATGTTTCTTCGCTAACAAATGAGTTTGTAGAAGTCGCCGTTCGGTTTTGTTGGTCGTGACCTTTGCACGTTCAACGAAAGCCGGGTTTCCGCGTAAGGAAACGCTCAAAGCACCTGACGATCCCTTGCCCTCCGGTCGATGAGGCGTTTTCCGTTCAAACCACGCCCAGCTCTACTCCTCCCCCTTCAAAAACGGCACCAGCGCCTCCGCCAGTGCGTCCGGATTGCTCAGCTGCGGGGCGCATACCCAGCTCCAGCGTCTTGACGACAGCGCCGGGAACAAGCTCCCACATGCGCCGCTGGGCCAGCAGCACGACGGAGCGGTCGTCGGTGCACTCCACATAGAGGCGGGGCAGGGGGCCGAAGCGGGCAGGGGTCAGTTCGGACAGGATGGCCCGGGCGCCTTCGGCCTGGCGTGAGTTTTTTCGCCGCCGCCAGGGCGCCGTCCGGCGGACGATCGTTGAAGAAGATGGCCGCGGCCTCTTCCGGCGGGACGGTGCTCGACAGGCCGTCGTCCGAATAGACGATGCGGTCGCTGATGCCTTTGGAAAGCCGGGCTGGCCTTCCAGCGACTTCTGCAGCTCGCCGAAAGTCATGCCGGACGGCAGCACCTTGCGGCCTTGAGTTCAGTCAGCCACCGGGGTCGAACCTTCGATCTGCCGCTCCTCTTTCCCGTTCAGCCTGGCGTCATCTCCGAGGCATTTGACCTGCGCACACTCGATCCTGAGGAAATCTGGCCAGCCCTTCGTTTTCTCGGCTGCAGCGGCCGTGTCGGCCACAACAGCCACGGAAAGCCCGATCGAACCCGTAAGCATACGCTGGTGGTTCGCTTCCAACGCCTTCGACTTGGCCTCTTGCGAGGGCCGATCTATCTCGAAACGAACGTCGTCGGTATCGCCCGGAGAAGCAAGGACCTCTCCGAGCCCGAAAACAGTGTGCGGGTCAGTCGACCTGTTCGATTTCGGTCGGCCGCCAGGACTTGTCGAAGAAACCCGGCAGCGGGCTGTAGAGACGCAGGATCGTGAACCACCCCTTGTCCGGATCTGATTGAATCCAGTTGCCGCGCTCCACGCCTTCCGGCTGCTCGGGGCCGAAATAGACCGTCGTGCTACCGTCCTCGCTCGCAACGGCAGCGGGGCTCGGGAAGGACTGACTGCCGGCACGCGGGTATTTTTGCGGTGTCTGCAGCATCGAGCGTGTCTGATTGTCGTAGAGTGTGAACGACCAGAAGGCCGCCGCCGGAATACCTTTCGGCAGCGTCACCTTGTATGTCTTCGAGCCATCGTAAGGATTGCCGTCTGCATCGACGAAGGCCATCAGATACTGCGACCCGACTTCCGGAATGCGCATGATCATGCCAGGGCTGTCGAGGGTGTAGGCGTAGTAGAAGGCCGTACGGCTGTCGAGGGTCCGGGCGCCGGTCGGCGGAAACGGCTTGAAGATGCCGTCCTCGAATTTGGGCGGCGGCGTTTCAAAAAAGGCTCCGCCTTCGAACAGCATGTTCCCCCAGCTTGACCCTTCGTAGTAGGCCCAGCCCGGATGCTTCTTGGCAAACTGCCATTGCAGCGCCCGCCCGAAAGCCTGTCCGGTCTGTGCGGCATCCGAAAGGATTTGCTTCATCCGGTCGTCAGGGTCGAAGGCCTTGCCGTGAACAATGCCGATCGCGGCGAGCTGTCCGGCAAGTTCGACGTCATAACTCGTAGCCGGTTCATTCTGGACGTTTTCGTTGAGCAGTTCGAAGAAACCGTAGTCGCTTGGAGGGATGGTGTTGAACGAAAGCCCGCTTCCCTCGATGAATTTCATCTCCGGAATCTCGGGCTCACCTGCAAGACGAACCTTGCCCTCCAGCGCTTCGGCAATAGAGGTGCCGAAGCTGCCGGGTTTATAGGCGTAAATCTTGAGGTTCTGTTTGACGTTGTCGACGGCGGGCTTCGGATCGTCACCGTTTGCGATGAAAGCCCTCAGCGCATAGAGAACCGTATTGGTTTTCGCATGAGCAACGAAATAACCTCCTTCCGGAAGCGGGCCGTCATAGTCAGGTCCCACGATAAGATATTTACCACCAAGGCCCCGGTCCGGGCCCGGCTTGCCGATATCGATCACCCACTGGAACCACATGTCGTTGAGCGTGCCGAGACCATCGGTCGGCTGGTCGATCACCACCGGACCTTCGGAAAGATCGATATAGGCCATGTAGTAGACCGTGTCGGCGTTCGCGGTCAGGAACAGTGACGTGGAGTCCATAAGATCGGAGAAAATGATGACGTCGCCGCTGCCTGCACCAACGCTTTCCATGCCCTTCTTGATCGCAAGTGCAGAAGCGCCGCGGAAACTGTTGTTGTAGGCATTGATCGCACGTGTGAAATCAATCGTGTCGAAAACGGTTTGCGCCGTCTTGTCGGTCGGCGCGCCCTTGTTGAATTCCAGCGTTCCTATGCGCGTATCGACGGTTTGGGGCGCGGACATTGCCTTGAGGACGTCGGCAGAAACATCCGCAAATGCGACTCCACTCGATCCGAAAGCGGATGCGGTCAGCAGTGATACCGCAACGCCGATCTTCCGATAGTGAGTTAATGATTGCATTTTATCCTCCACTCGAAAACCAACTGTCTGTGATGGAAGCCCCGGGCAAATTTGCCTTCACGGCCATGTAAGCAAGAAAGTATGTCGTACGCGACGGGACAGCCTCGTCATTTCACGACAGGCGTCCGTATTATCTTCAAAAACGACGTCAATGCTGGCTCTGACAGGTTTTCCGGTATTCGGTCGGTGTTACGCCAGTCCATTGCCGGAAGGACCTCGAAAAATTCGAGGCGTCCTGAAACCCGAGTTCAAGTGCAATATCGAAAATTCTAAGGTCGGAATCCTGCATCAGCCGCAGCGTTTTCTCGAACCGGATCTGCGACAGGAGTTCAGAATAGTCTTGTCCGAGCGCGCGCAGTCTTCGTTGCAGTGTGCGCGGGTGCACCCCCAGGGCCTGGGCCACATGTTCCAGCCCGGATTGCCTTTCAGGCATCAGTGTCATGATAACCTGCCGCAACGATCCCAGAAAATCATTGCCAGGTGTCGCGGTATCAAAAGCATCCTTGTCGCTGACAGCGCCGCGGCAATCTTCATGCCGGTGCACAGGAAGACTGAGCAAGGCAGCAGGAAAGGAAAACCCGCTGTATCTGGATTGTCGAAATTCCGGCTCGCAGAATTCCTCCCTCAGTATCGAGATGTCGTTGAGGTCGGGTGTAAGGACAATGCTCGGTTGCCAGTTCCGGCCGGCTGCAAGCCGGATCATGTCGCGCATCAGTGTAAGTGCACAGTGCCGTGCGTAGCGGCTGCCGGGCTTTGTTTCGTGAACGTAGGTGTGGAGGAAAAAGGCCATGTCCTTGGTCTTGCGCATCCACCAGACACGCTCTGCCGAACTGTAGAGCGAGAATGTTGATTGAACCTTGTTCAATGCGTCGTTCAAGGTCAGAGAACGGTAGAGGCTTCGGCCGAAAGCCCCGAGCTCCACGACGCGAAAGTTCCTGCCGACCAGGATGCCGAAATCTTCACGTCCGAGTTTATGAGCGCCCTTTTCAAGGAAGCTGTGCGCGAGATGAACGGGGACCAGTGCCTCTCCGTCCCGGTGCACGATCGCCGGCACCAGATCCCGCTCGATACCGCGATCAATGGACACACCCGCCGTGTCGAGAAATTCGACAAACGGCAGATAGGCACTCCCTCGAACCTGCGGCACCGGAGTCATGCGAACAACCTTCGCGTATTCAACAATTTTGCGAAATTACGATACGTAAGTAACAATGACAATGCGAAACGGACGAGAGACGTGGTTTCACTTTGTCTTGCACTTTCATATTCTTGCATTCAGATCCTTGAACCAATGAAGTCTGGCTTCCGGAAGGATCGGAAGCCAAAATGCATGGGACGGCAATCTGCATCACAAATCGGCTCCGAGTCAGTTCCCATCAGTCACCGTCGAGCAGGAACGACAATCAGCCCCCGTCTTCAGCGTCCTGACGATGGCGCCGGGGACGAGGTCCCGCATGCGGCGTTGGGCCTGCAGGACGACGGAGCGGTCGTGGGTCGCCTTCACATAGAGATGGGGCAGGCGTATTTGGAAAGCGTATTCCATAGGCCAGGAAGCTCGGCTCTTTCGGATTGCTGCCGACTAAGAGCTGACTTGGGAAACGCCCTCATCAGTGTCCGTTTTGCGCCCTCAGTTCGGACGTTCGCTTGAGGCCCTTGTTTGTGTTCAAAAAGCTGGCTTTGAACTTATGCGGCAGTAGGAGTGAGAAGCGCGGATGGTTTATGTCAGGTGCCTTCTGTCCGCCTCAGCTTTTCTTTAAAGTTCCATTTTCAACCCTGCCGGAGGCCCCGAAGGTGTAACCAACTCCGTAGACAGACTTTATGGGCTGCTCTGACGTCGTTCTGCCGTGGATCTTGCGTCGCAGCCTGCTGACAACCGCATCGAGATGCCGATTGTCGAATTGGGTCTGCCGTCTTGAGAGAACCCGGGAGAGCTCGTCTCGTGTGCAGGTTTCACCGGTACGTTCGATCAGCGTGCTGACAAAGACGTTTTCCGTTGCCGTCAGCGGTACCACCGCCCCATCGGGCGCCAACAGCTTCCATGCGGTCGCGTCCAGATGCCATTGCGGCTGGGATCCCGCCTGCGTTTCAGGTGTCAGTCGCCGTAACAGGCTTTGCACCGCCGCGCAGATTTCCCGCAAACTGGTGTGTTTGACGAGATAGATATCAGCGCCGCTGTCAAAGCCCTGGACGCGGCTTTCCGGATCGCCATGGGCCGTTAGCATGATGATGCCGCAGTTGAGTCTGGCACGAATGTCTTGCGCCAGTTCGAAGCCGTTACCGTCGGGGAGCGAAATGTCGAGAATGATGACGTCGGGCAGTTCGGAAGCGTCCAGTCTGGCGCGCATGTCCGCCTTGGTTCCGACACCCACGGCATCGAAGCCGTTCAAACCCATATAGTCGACGAGATCCGCGCGCAGGGCGTCTTCGTCTTCGACGATCAGAATACGGCTCATTCGGCCTCCACCGTCATGCGTTCCTTCGTTTGCTTGGGCATGGGCCCGGCTCTCGGAAGATGAAGCCGGGCAAGCGTACCGCCGTGTTCCCGTCGGTGCAGCTCGAGGCCACCGTCGTGATAGTCGAGCAACTGTCGGCAGGTGTGAAGGCCGAGGCCGCTGCCACCGGTGCCGCTGGTGTTGGACGCACGATAGAAGCGGAAGCCGATCTGGCCGATTTCCTCTTCGGGAATGCCGATCCCGCGATCCGCGACCTCGATAACCAAACGGTCGTCCCTTACGGAAAAGTCGACTTCAACGGGGGCCGTCACACCGGAATATTTCAGAGCGTTGTCGATCAGGTTGACGATGACGGTCTTGAGCATCTCGACATCCGCCTGGAAACCGGGAAGTCGAACGACGCCGGTGAATGTCAGTCGTTTGCCGAGCGCGGCATGCTCGAAATGCTGCTGGATGTCGCTCACCAGCGCCGGTATGTCGACCGTTTCGATCTTCAGCACACCTTCTTCCTGGCGCTCGCTCGACAGAAACCGGTCGATCAGCATGGTCATGCGGGACACGGCTTCGTCAATACCGCGAATCCGCCTGGAGACGGGTTCCTCGGGATTGGGCAGCATCACGGACAGCATGTCGCTGGCATAACGGATTGCCGCCAGCGGTGTGCGGAACTCGTGACTGACCATGCGCATCAACTGGCGCTGTTCCTTGCGGGCGGTCTTTTCACCCTCCAGGCTGGTCGAAAGTTCCTGTTCCAGCCGCCGCCTGATCGAGATTTCCCGGGCCAGCGCGGAATTGCGGTCGCGAAGGTCCATGGACAAGCGCATGCCAACCATGAACACAAGGCAGATGAAGAAGCCGGTGATGAATACGTGGCCTTGGAAGAAGTACCAGGCGTTAATGTCACTGAGTACCCGCCTGTTGGCAAAGGTCGCAGGATGCCAATGGACCAGTGCGCTTTGAAGCAGGCTTGCGCCGACATATTCGGCAAGCAGGGCAATGGTGATCCAGCGCAGAAAGCGCGGCTGGCTACGGTCCACGGCAAGTGTGCGGATCATGAGCCCCATCATGACGGTGGTGATGGCAGTCGAGGCGTGAATGCGAACTGCAAGATTTTCCGGAACGAAGGTGACCGCGGCAGTCCAGGAAACGAACTGGGCAATGAGACATGTTGTGCCGATCCACAAATACCGCTTCTGGCCGAGAAAGCGCGCAAGCCCGTCCGCCCACAGCACAAGGCCGAACTTGATGACCATGTTGTCCGTGACGATACGCAGGAGGGACGGGTCGGGCCCGCGCTGCAGATAGAGAAACAGTCCCACGGCGATGGCTACGAACCCGGCGGCTATGACCTTGAGTTCATATATTTGCCGGCAGAAAATCCAGACGAGCATCCAGGCGGTTGCCATGAAGGCCGTTGTGGTAAATTCCAGCAGCAACATCGTCTTGAGGTCGATCATGGGTCTTTGATGGCCGAACGCCGTACCCGGTTCAAGTCACAGATTGGTGCCGCGGATAAGAGTTGCCTTCTTTGTGAGCAAGTGTCACCGAAAGGCGGCAACTCTCGTCAGAATCTGTCAGAATTGATTAGTATTGATAGGTAGAATCCGGGACTTGCCTATCTGTAATTACACCAATGTTTGCCGTCGTGGGCACAGGACGACGCGGCAATGGGAGTAATGCAGGACATGGCAAAGGCAATCCGGAACCACCGCACGCGGCATGCTGCGGGCAAGAACGCCTGTCTTTCTATCCGCCGGGAGCGCGCGTCTCTGGTGGCTTTCCTCCTGCTGACTACGGCGCTTGTCCCCACGGACGTCCTTGCCGGCGATGATCTTCCGTCCGGGGGGCGGTTCACGCATGGCAACGGCACGATCATCCTCAACGGAACCCGTATGGACATCCGCCAGGCGGCGGAAACAGGCATCATCACCTGGGACGGGTTTTCCGTCGGGGCGGACAAGCAGGTGCATTTCGACAATGGCAACGGCGCCACGCTCAACCGGGTGACCGGCAATGTGCCCAGCACCATCGATGGCAGCCTGACGGCTTCCGGCAGTGTGTTCCTGATCAATCCGGCAGGCGTCACGGTGGGCAGCGGCGGGCTGGTTTCGACCGGAGGTTCCTTCGTCGCCTCGACACAGGATGTTTCCAACGCCGATTTCCTGAATGGCGGCGGCATGACCTTTTCCGGTTCCAGCACCGCCGAGGTCCGCAATGCCGGCACGATCCGCTCCGCGCAGGGAGATATCGCGCTGATCGCGCGGCGGGTGGCAAACACGGGCCGCCTTGAGGCGCCGAACGGCACCGCCGGACTTGCCGCCGGCTATGAGGTTCTGATGAAGGAAACGGCCGATGCCGACGGCCTGCTTTCGGTCTCTGTCGGCGGCGCGGATACCGAAGCCGTCAATTCCGGCACGATCGAGGCGGCCAACGCGGAAATCCGTGCCAATGGCGGCAATGTTTATGCGCTGGCGGGCAACACGGAAGGCGTCGTCAAGGCCACCGGCGTCAGCACCACCGGCGGCCGGATTTTCCTGACGGCCGGCAACGCGGGCAAGGTACGCGTCACAGGCAGGGCCAAGGCACGAAAGCTGGCGGAAAACGTACCGGTCCCCGGAGCCAAACCGGCAAGCGAGGGGGGGAACATCACCGTCACGGGTGGTGAGATCACCATTGCCGGAACGCTCGACGCCTCGGCCGAAAGCAATGGCCTCAAGGGCGGTGAGATCATGATCTTTGCCGAGGACACGGCGAGGGTTTCCGGTTCGCTGAGTGCGCGGGGCGGGACAGGCGGCGAAGGCGGTTTCATAGAGACCTCCGCGAAGACCAACGTCGATTTCACGGGAGTAACGGTCGACACCTCCGCCGCAGGCGGCACCACCGGACTGTGGCTGATCGATCCGGAGGATATCATCGTCGATGCAGCGGGGGCCGCGACCATCGCCGGCAATCTCGGCAGTTCCAACGTCACGTTGCAGACCACCTCGACGACGGCAAGCGGCCCGATTGCCGGAACGGCCGGCGGCGACGGTGACATCACGATCAATTCGGCGATCAGCTGGTCGAGCACAAACACGCTGACGTTGAACGCTTACAACGACATCACGATCAACGCGGCCATCGACGGCCAGAACGGTGGGCTGACCCTCTTGGCCTACGGCAACAGCGGTGCGGACAATGTCGGCACGATCTCCACGGGGGCGGGCGGCGCCGTGGATGTCGACAGTTTTACGCTGACCAGAGGTGTCTGGGACCAGGTCGGCGCTGGCCTGCCATCGTTTGCCGCGAACAACATGAACATTGGCGGTTACCGTACCTTCATCCGTGCGCTGGGTGGCGACGGCACCTACCTCAACCCATACCAGCTCTTCGATATCTATGGCCTGCAAGGGATCGCGTTGCAGGACCAGCGCGTCAGCACCGGTTCCTTCGATTACAGCCTCTATTATGAACTCGCCAACGATATCGATGCGTCAGCCACATCGTCCTGGAATGGTGGAGCGGGCTTTGACCCTGTCAACTTTAATGGAAGCCTGGACGGCAAGGGGCATACGATTGACCGGCTCTACATCAACCGGCCCGCAGAAGACAATGTCGCACTCATAAGCTACTGGCAAGACAACTATTTCACCTCGGGGCGAGACCTGGAGATCAAGGACCTCACACTCACCAACGCGTCTGTCACCGGAAACAGCCAGACGGCGATCCTGGTTGGCGATACCGGCGGAGGGAACTACCACGGCCACAACATCTCGAATGTCACTGTCAGCGGCACCGTTGAAGCGGGTTCCTGGGGTGGCGGCGTCGTGGCCCGGTATTTTGGCAACATCAACCAATCGATCATGACCAACGTGCATGCCGATGTTGTCCTCACGACGAACTCTGGAGGCAGTGCTTCTGGCGGTCTGGTCGCGATCATGGATGAAGGCCTGACGATCTCGAATTCCAGCTCGACGGGCACAATAAATGGAGGGCGGGTCGGTGGTCTTGTCGGAACCACCAACGAAGAAAACAACAGGATCGAAAATTCCTATTCGACAGCGACCGTCATTGCGTCCGGCAGTTTCCGGGATGCCGGGGGACTGGTCGGCGACACGGAAGACCTCACGATTTCGAACTCCTATTTTGCCGGGCAGGTGCTCGGCACGAACGGGGCTTCCGCGGGCGGTCTTGTCGGCGACGCCGACCGGAACACAGTCATTGAAAACTCCTTTGTCACTGGTCTCGTGGAGGCCGAAGGGTATGCGGGGGCACTTGTCGCTGAAGTCGGTGCCAGCAGCGTTTCCATCACCGACTCGGCATGGGATACGGACACCACCGGACAGAGCGACGCGATCGGTTACACGCCCTCCTTCTATACCCCGACCGTGACCAACACGGGCGGTCGGACCACTTCGGCCATGCAGAATACGCTCACCCTGGGCAGCTTCACTCTGGACAGTTCGACGTGGGGCACCGGCAGCGGTCTCTATCCCTATTTCAACTGGGAGTATTCCTCCACGCCCGAGGCCATTTCGGGCACCGTCTACAGCGACGCCGGCACGACCGCCCAGTCCGGTGCCACTGTCAGTGCCTTGTCCGGCGGCAACCTGATCGGCAGCGCGGCAAGCGGAGCGAACGGCTATTATTACATCCTGACCTCATCCGGATCGCTCGATGCCGCCGGTGTCCTGTCCTATTTGGACGGCGAAAGCACCAAGGCGGCAGTCTTCAAGGACACGGTGTCCGCGGCCGGGGTTTCCGGCGCCGATATCTGGGGCAATGCCTTCAACGTGAATACCGGCAGCGCGGCGATGACGGACGTGGTCACCGACCTGGACACGACCATCGGGTCGATCAGCGACACCGATCTCAATTTTCTACTCAACACGTCCTCGGTCGTGCGAACCGACCAGAACGGCAACAGCCTCGATTTCAATTTGAATGCGACATCCAACTTCAACCTCGACAGCAATCTATATGCCGGCGACAACCTGACTGTTGCTACGAATGGCATATTTTCGGTCGGCAGGAGCAATACCATTCTGTGGGCCATCGACGGCGACCTGAAGGTGAACGGCGATGTCGCCTGGACGAACAGCAACCAGTTGAGCCTCTACGCCGACACCAGCAACACTTCCATCACGATCAACGGTTCGGTCACCGCCGCGAACGGCAAGCTGCGCGTGGACCGGACGGGCAGTGCCACAAATGTCTCATCGACGGCGACAGGTGACATTTCCGTAGACGAATTTCAGTCCGACACCAGCTGGAGCCAGATCGGCAGCACTCTGCCGGACTTCTACGCCCGGGACTTTTCCATCGAGAACGGGCAGTTCCTGCGCGCGCGCGGCGGCGACGGTTCGGTGGCAAACCCGTATCGGATCTTCGATGTCTACAGTCTTCAGGGCATACAATCGGGTGCCGGGACCACGCCGGTAAACTATATCCTGACCCAGGATATCGATGCCTCAGGCACAACAGCCTGGAACGGCGGTTCCGGCTTTGCATCGACAAGCCTTCGCGGCAATTTCGACGGTGGAGGCCATACGATCGACGGTCTGACCTCGACAGGCAACCTCAATTCGATCGGGCTGTTTGGCATCGTTAGAGCGGATGGCCAGGATATCTCCATACATGACCTCAAGCTGACAAACGTGAATATCGCGGGCGGCATCGGTGTCGGCGGTCTCATCGGCGCGGCCACGTCCGGTACGATCTCGGTGTCGGATGTCTCCGTGGGAGGCAGCGTGACCGGAAGTGGCAATGTCGGCGGTGCCGTCGGTGTGATTTCGTCGGCCTACACGATTGCCGACGTTCGCTCGTCGGCTGACGTGAGCGCCGCGGCCTATGGCGCCGGTGGCCTTATCGGCAACAGCGATTCTTCCGGAACAGGATCGGTTATCCGCTCGTCCGCTTCCGGAAATGTCAGCGGCCGGTACGATGCCGGCGGACTGATCGGCAGGGCCACATATGTCGACGTCTCCAGATCCCATGCAAGCGGCAATGTCACGATTCTGGCGGACAATACAGGCGGCGGCACAACACCCTATGGCGGCGGCGGACTGATCGGGTCAATTTCCGGCGGTTCCATCGACCTCTCCTATGCGACGGGGACGGTCCAAAGCTCCGATAGTACCGCACAGCGTCTGGGTGGCCTGGTCGGCTATTCCCTGGCCCCGATCACCCGCTCCTTTGCCACCGGCGACGTGATCCATTCCGGCAGTGTTGCCGGTGGACTCGTCGGCGTGACTTTCGGCAGCATCACCGACAGCTATGCGACAGGCGACGTTTCAGGCACGGACAAGATCGGGGGGCTTGTCGGCTGGATGCTGAACGGATCTTCAGTGAACCGCAGCTATGCGACCGGGTCGGTCAACGCGAGTGTGAATGGCGGCGGACTGGTCGGGACAATGGTCACGGGGACAATCACGCTTTCCGACAGCGTCTGGGATACGCAAACCACCGGTCAAAGCTCTGCCATAGGCAATCAGCTTGGTGGCGCGGTCAGCAACGTCTCGGGCGTCGACAGCGCTGCCATGATGCGTCTGGACACATTTGTCGCCGCAGGTTTCGGCATCGACGATCAGGGCGGGACTTCGAACACCTGGAGGATCTACGAGGGACAAACGGCGCCGCTTCTGCGTGGTTTCCTCACAGCGGTTACCGTAACCGCGGACGACAAGACCAAGACCTATGACGGCTCGGTCTATTCGGGTGGATTCACCTATTCCCTGTCCGACAGCGGCGTCGCTCTTCTGGGGGCTTTCGGAGGGGGCGATGCCGCCTCCGCGACGGCCGTCGGCAGCTATGCGATCGGCAGTGAGTTCTATTCCGACCAGTTCGGCTACGACATCGTCGACGCGCCGGGCACGTTGACGATCACGGAAGTCGCTCCCGACAGTCCGGATCCGTTGCCCCAGGTTTTGGAGCGCAACCGGCTGGCAGGCCCCGATGCGCTCGAACTGGATCCCGAGGTATCCGATGTCTGCGAACCCGGCGTCATCGGCGGCAAGGACAGCGTGCATCCCTGCAACAGCCGCTTTGGTACCTGGTTGAGCGCGGTGGCCGAATAGACATGATCCTGCTTCGCAATCTCCGGAGCGCCGTCCTGCTGGCAAGTGTCCTGCTCGTACCGGCCGGCGCCGCCGCCCAGCAGGCTCTGGAACGAAACCCGCCTGAGCCGGCGCCCGGAGAGCCGGTTTCGCTTGAGGTGGAAGATCAGGATTATGGCAAGGCCGACACCACGCCACTTGGTGTCGATGTCGCCGGCATCTACCTGATCGGGCAGGATGACGAGGTGGTCGCACGGGCAGCCGAGGGGATCGGCGGTCCCGCACAGGCTCTTGCGCCGGACGCCTTGCGCACGGCGTTGTCGCCCTATATCGGCAGGCCTCTGTCACTGGCCCTTGCCGGCGAGATCCAGGCGACGATCGCACGGGTCTACCGTGACGCGGGCTTTCCGTTTGTTTCGGTGACGCTGCCACCGCAGGAAATCACCGGCGGGGTCCTGCAGGTCAGGGTCATCGAGTTCCGCTCCGGCAATGTCGATGTCCGGGGCGTGCCGTCTGAGGAGGCCGAGCGGATCCGGGCTCGGCTCAGGATCAGCCCGGGCGCGCGTATCGATGCGCGCGCGCTGGAGGAGGATCTCGACTGGATCAACCGTTCGCCATACCGGCGTTCCGACGGCGTGTTCCGTCCGGGCGAAGAAGCCGCGCTCAGCAATCTGCAGATCACCGTTGACAGGGGCAAACCCTGGCAGGTCTTTGCCGGCTGGTCCAATTCCGGATCGCAGGACACGGGGCGAAACCGCTACTTTCTCGGCGGCAATGTTCGGCTGCCGTTGCCCGGCGGGCCATGGATTTCCTATCAGGCAACCGCGAGTGACGATATCTGGAGCGATCCGGCCGCCCTCATTCCGCGCCAGGGAGATTATCCCTCCTATATCTCCCATGCCGGCCGCATCACTATCCCGACCTTCGCCCGGCAAAGCCTGGAAATTGCTCCGGCTCTTGTGGCAACACGCCAGACGCCCAATCGCTTCTTCGCTTTCGAGAACACGACCTACGAACTGCCGATTATCTACCGTTCCGCCGTGTCCAATCTGCTGCCGGGGCAATATTGGGGCGATCTCTATGGCGGGCTTGAATTCAAGAGGCTGGAACGGGTCACTTTCTTCAACGGCCTTGAAGTTGGGGACGGAGCAGCGGATCTGCTTCAGTTCGTTCTTGGCTGGAGCGATACGATTAGCGACCCCTATGGCCGGACCGCCATTGATCTCAGGGTGAAAGCCAATCCCGGCGGTGTGCTGCAGGGCAATGGGGCAACCACCTGGCAGACCTTTTCGAACGGGCGCGTCCAGTCGGTCGAATATGCCTATCTGGCCGTGGATATCAGCCGTGCGACATCGCTGCCCGGCCGGTTCTCCTGGATCAGCAGCGCCTCAGGAACCTTGAGTGGCCAGGTGCTGCCGGATACCGAGCGGATCTCGCTGGGGGGGCGCTACGCCGTGCGCGCATACAACTACGACGATACCAGCGTCGACACCGGCGTGATCTGGCGTAACGAGTTGCGCCTGCCGATCCTGTCGCCGATTTCAGATCTGCTCTCCGGGGAGCAGCCGATGGCCTTTGCCGACAGTGCTGCGCTATACGCGTTCGCCGATATCGGCTTCGGCATCGATCATGCGACCGACAAGAGCGCGACACTCGGCGGTGTCGGCGCCGGGCTCGATTATTCCCTGGGCGACCATTTGCAGGCGAATTTCATCGCCGGTGTCGCCTTGCGCGACAGTGGAGAGACCCAGGCCGGGGACTGGAATTTCCAAGCTTCGATTACCGCGCGTTTCTAACTGTCCGCGCACAGGATTTCCTTTGGTCGATTTCCACGATGAAGAACGGCCGTAAGGCGGGTTCGGCGGACAAGAATTCAATACCAACGGACCTGCTCCCGGCTCCGCAGTTACGTCAGCCAAGCGAGCGGCAGCTTTACCTGTTTCAGTTCCAACACCTGCCAGTCCGCAGACGGCCCCATTCCGGGAACTCGCAGGACTGGAGGCGTATACCCTCCAGTCCTTGGATGGCAAAAGCCAACTCGCCCGACGCACTCATTTCAAAAATGGTACCAGCACCTCGGCCAGTGCACCCGGATTGCTCAGCTGCGGCGCAGCCCGGTATCCGGCATCTTGACAATGACGCCAGGGACCAGGTCCAGCATACGGGGCGAACACGTCCGCTCGTCAATCCCGCCGGCCTTTCATATTGATCCTTCAAGGATGAAATCGGTTTCGCAATCCCCGTCCGGGTCCGGGCGCGAGCTTGCCAACCGCTGCCCGGCTGGCCTATCCATTGAAGCAGGCAACGCTGCCGGCGCTTCGAACCTGGGCCAGGTCCGGTCCTGATGCGGGACCGCGACGTAAGCCCCAGTCGCCACCACGCAAGTTTACGGGCTTCGACACACGCCGCCGCAGAACGATCTTCAGGAGAGTAAGATCATGAAAGTAGAAAAGATTTCTGATCTCATTGACTGGACCAGGGCCCTGCACCAACAGCTTGCCGAGCGTATGGCCGACGGATCGACGCACCATGAGCAGGAGATGGCCAAGTTGCTGTTGTCCTATCTCGCTGACCACGAAAAGGCTTTGGCGAAAATGATCGACGGCTTCGAGCAGCGCGCCGATTCCAAAGCCCTCAATACCTGGGTTTACGACTATCTGGAGCACAAGCCGATCGAGCTTCACCGCAGCAGCAACGCCCCCTTCGCGGAAATGGACTTCGATGAGATCTGCAAGTCGATGTTCGACGTTCACAACCAGGCGATCGATCTCTATCGCGAATTGCACGGGCGCGTCGATATTCCCGAAGCGAAAGAGCTGCTTCAAGCCCTCCTGGATATGGAAGAGCACGAGACGATGCGTCTCGCTCAGCAGACGAACCGAATGCGGGATATGTAAAGGTTCGGCGAGCCAGGAAAAAATTCAAAGTCCCCGACGACCTGATACCGGTGACGACCTGAAACCGGTCCCGCGGCTAGATGTACTCGCCCATTCCGGTCTCGCCCTTGAGGGCTACAACATTCACACATTTTATTTTCGCTCCAGCCGCACCGGGTGGATCGCGATGTGAACCGTCCCGGTTTTCGGGACGTGTGGCGAGGGGAATTGGATCACCCGGACTTCGCCGTGTGATGACGCAGAGCGTGCGGGTGAGCCTTGCCATTCCCTCGGTGTCATTGCCCGGCGAAGTCCGGGCAATCCACTCGCATCGGCCAAACGGCAAGGAGGGAGAAGATCTGTGTAACCGGCAGCCCTCAAGGGGGAGACGGGAGTGAGCGGGACTGCTTTTCGTGTCCACTCTATCCCGGATGCGGAATACCACAGATATGTCAGATGCTTGAAGAAAGACTGCATGGCCAAACCGGACAGGAGTGGGTCTGACCGGCGGCCGGTCGCGGAAGGGAGCCGGAACGCAGATCAGGGAAGCCGCCGAACGGCCTGGCATCACGGAGCGCCTGCTGCGCGACGACAAAAAGGAAGGCCTCATGGAAGCCCGCCGTTCCGAGAACGGCTATCGCAGTTCCTCCGACGCCGACCTGCGCCGCGCGGGCCGGATCCTCGATCTCATCGCCACGGGCTTTTCAACGCGCGAAGTCCTCGCGATGGCGCCCTGCCTCTCCGACGAGGGCGCGGGCCCGTGCGAGGACGGCATTCCGCAACTGCTGAAAAAGCTGGAACAGACCGACCGGCTCAGGGCAGACATTGACGCCAAACGCGACGCCGTCTTCGACCGCTTAGGCCTCGCCCGTCTTCGCCTTCCAGTAGATCCAATTCAGGAATGCATCCGCCTCTGACAAGTCGGCGGCGCCGATGCGTGCGCCGAGCGCCTTAATCGTGTCGCACACCTGCTCATAGCGGTCAGGTCCGATTGCGCGGAACTTCGCGTGGGGTGCTACTGATATACCAAGGATCGACAGCGCACCGGCGGTGTTGCCGTTGTAGACCGCATATCTCGTGGGGGCGAATGTGCACAAAATCTCTGTCGCCATGTTGATACCCACGCCCGGGATGGTATCGGCCGCACTCTTCATCTCGGCATAGCCCTTGTGTGGCGAGCGCCGACTGGCCTCGTGTGCGAGGGCGAATAGCTCAATCATCTTCCTCGGGTGCTCTAGAGCCTTGCTTCCCTGGCGGGGAATGCTGCCCGATCCCCAGAGGTGCTGCCCGCCGGAGCTTCCCATAAGGTCGCCGAGACTCTGCCGGAGACCCTTTCCTGCAGCGGCGTCGATCGGCTTATCAGCAAGCGCGGCGATCAATTTCTGTAGCCCGAGAGCCTTGACGCGGTTTCGTCGTCGGAGCGTCTGCTCCGCAGCCGTCCCGGGATCTGCAAGATAGCGAGTGTGCCACTCCGTTATCACGCGTAGGTCTAAGCCCTTGAGAAGTGCCCGTTCACGCGCCTTCTCGTACTTCGCTCGTTCGCGTCGATCTATCTCGTATGCCGACTTATACTGCTGGAGGACCAGCATATCGAGTTTCTGAAACCGCTCCCAGTTCCGGTATCGCTCGAATGTTTGAGCCAATTGCCCAGTGAGCGCATCGCCTGCTCCGTGGTCGATGCGCAGGGACAATTCTTCGTTTGATCGTAGCGCACCGTGCGTAAGGTTCGCTGAGCCGATGATGCTATGCCATCGTTTGCCCCGACGTGCCGAATAAATTTTTGTATGGAAAGTCGCCGACGACCTGCCCGCCACCATCACGCAGCACCTCGGATTGCGCTTGCCAAGCTCGAGCATTCGCTGTAACGCCGCAGGTTCGGTTAGGAAAAAGTCGGTGCCGACGAACAGCTCAACTGTCGCGCCTGCGGCGAGCCGCTTCTTCAAGATCGGAGCGATGTAGTCGGCTCCACGCTTCTTGAGGAAGGCGACAGCGATGATAATCGTGTCGGCACCGTTGATGAGCTCGGCAATGGAACCGGCGTGGTCGGCGCCATACGTGTTAGATATGAGCATTTGTGCCCTTCCGACTTCACGACATACCCCGATGACGCCTTAGATCTCTTAGCCCGGGGGGCGACAAACTCTGGAACTATGTCGCGGATGCCCCCGGTGGCTGTGCGTTACGCCGCCAGAGTTTAATATTTGCAGGAATTGCGCATGATCTGGAGGGCGCGCGCTCTAACGCGCAGTTCCAGAGAAAAATGAGTATGACTTGCTCCCTAACTACTTTTAGACCCTGTTCGCAACTCCAAATTACATATTTGAGACATGTAGCGGCAGATGGTAAAAAAACGAACCAGAAATTTGGAACGCAGGTGCGTGAATTTGACGATTCTTTCAAGGTTTAAAGCGTGGTTATTTTCAATTGTAAAAAAAGAAAAAAAGCCACAGCTCAAATATGTCGATCTTGCCCCCACAGACGAGGCAGATGAATCGGGCATCTATTCCGGCGCGCTAGACTACGCAATCAAGAGGCCAAACGTTTCCAACATTGCTCTAACCGGGCCATATGGTTCAGGAAAAAGCAGTATAATAAAGACATTCCTGAAGACGTATAAACCGCCACCCTTACAAATATCACTAGCTTCTTTTTTACCAGAAGCCGACGGATCCGTTACAACAAATAATTCCGAAGCGAGACATCCTCAGAAAGGTGCCGTCAGCAAACAGGAAATTGAGCGTAGCATCCTGCAGCAGATGCTTTACGGTGCAGATGCCAATAGCTTGCCGCTTTCACGGTTTAAACGAATTCAGTCGCCCAAATGGTGGTCTAGGTTCATTTCCCTGTTCATTATCCTTGGGCTTGTCGCTTGCTGGCACTTGGTCCAAAAAAGAACTGAAATATTTAGCGGGGATTTCTTTAAACCATTTGACCTTACAAACTGGTTTAATCTAACAAGCTTCGCAGTGGGGTTCCTGTTTCTCTGGCAATCTTTGCACCACATCTACGTCAAAAGTTTTGGTGTCTCGTTAAAAAGTATTTCTCTTAAAGACATTGAAATAACGCCAGAATCCGCCGAAGAAGAGTCCATTCTCAATCGCCATTTGGACGAAATCATATATTTCTTTCAGTCAACTAAATATGATCTCGTCGTTATTGAAGATTTGGACCGATTCAACAATCCGGATATTTTTGTTACTTTGCGAGAAATTAATAGTCTCATCAATGCGAACGCAGGTGTGAAAAGACCAATACGTTTCCTTTACGCACTTCGAGACAATATGTTCGTGAATACAGATCGAACCAAGTTCTTTGAATTTATTATTCCAGTCATACCGATCATAAACAGCTCCAATTCGATCGATAAAGTTATAGAACAAGGGAAGCGTCTGTCTCTGGATAAACGGCTTGATCCGCAATTTCTACGTGAGGTCTCGCGTTATCTTAATGACATGCGGTTGATCCAAAATATCTTCAACGAATATGCCATTTACATCGCGAATTTGGAGACGGATGACGAAAACATTCTGAATCCAAATAAGCTCCTCGCAATCCTAATTTACAAGAATGTCCTTCCAAGCGATTTTGAGGAACTTCATAGGGAAAAAGGGAAGCTTGCCGAGATACTAAATAGGCATGACGAGTATATAGCCAAAACAGAGTTCCGGTATAAGGCTCAAATATCAGAGCTTGAGCAGAAAATAAGCGATTCTGAAAAACAAGTTCCATCAAATTTGGAAGAGTTGCGCAAGATTTATGCCATGGCTTTCATCGCCAAAATTCCCGAAGGCCACACTCATATTAAATTCAATGGAAATCAGAACATTCCGCTACCATCCCTAACTGGCTATCAAGATTTCGAGCAACTTATTGAAGCAAAAGATATAACGATATTTTCACCGCAGCAGGGTTGGCGACAATTCAATCTCGGCGACCTTCAGATAGAAGTTGATCCTGAAAAGACCTATCAAGAACGAAAAGAAGAAATCGAACATAAATCTGAAGATTTCAAAAACACCGCCTCCAAAACGATTAGGGAACTGAGAACTGAAATTGCGGCACTGCGTACAAGAAAGTTCAGCGAGGTCATTCGAACCAACGCGAAAGATGCGGAAAAGCTATTTGATGCGTTTGGTGAAAACAAAGAGCTTGTTAAATTTCTAGTTTTTGAAGGTTTTCTTGACGATACGTATTATCAATTTACGTCTTTGTTTCATTCGGGTCGCCTTTCACCCAATGACAACAAGTTTCTGATTCAAATCCGGAGTTTCAACAATCCAGAACCAAATTTTCAGATCGATAATCCTAAGGAAGTCATTGTAGCTATGCGGGAAGACGATTTCCGGCAGGAATTCGTTCTTAATAAGGCGCTAGTTGACTGCATGTTCGACAACCAAGGCGATTACGGTCCACAGATCGCGAAGCTGATTAGTTTTATTTCTTCAAATTTTGAAAAATGCGACGCTTTTTTTTCGGCCTACTATGACGCAGGGAAACGTATTGCTGAACTAACATCTGCTCTGATCGAGAAATGGCCAGGTTTCGTTTCTGTCGCAATCTCAGCTCCAGACAACGTTATGCATGTTGCGCAAATGATTGCACGTTTGCCTGAAAAACATCTTGAATCGCTTCATCAAAAAGATTCCAGAGTTTCCGAGTTTATATCGAGGAACCTATCTGAAATTTTGGCTTTGGGAATTGACTTTGAACCTGATCGATTGAAGCGACTTCAATTCGAGACGAAGGATCTCAGAAGTATGGGGCCATACCCGGCGATTGCCCGACTGCTTACTGAGGAAGGCCTATATGTAATATCCATTGAAAACTTTGAATTTATCTTTCGAGAGGTGCTGGGTTCAACGGCCATCTCAGATCTACAAACCAAGCATTATTCAACCGTCTTAAGCACTCAAAATTCGGCACTGATCAATAAGATTCAAGATGACTTTGATCGCTATCTGAAAGGCGTTCTTCTTCAGTCTGAAACCAATACCGAAGAGGACGTTTCAACGATCATTAAGGTGATTAATCACGACGAAATTGAAAGCGAAGATCTGGAACAGTTTATTGACATGCAATCTAAAAAACTGCCCTCGATCGAGCAAATTCCTGCGCGTCTTCATTCCCCGCTGTTTCGAATGCAAAAAATCGAAGCTTCATGGGAAAACTGCTTAGCGTATTTAGCCAGTGAAAATTATGATGCGAAGACGCTTACATCTTTCTTACAGCAAGACGACACTCTGTCCACACTTTCGCCAATGACGGTTGACGGTCGAGATCAAGCTAAGCCATTGCGCCTATTTCTGCTCAACAACAATGATTTTGACGCAGACACCTATCGGATTTATATCCGAACGCTTCCGAGACCATTTACGCAATTTCCTACAGAGATTGGAAAGGAGAAATTGCGCATACTTATTGAAGAGGAAAAAATTTCTTTCTCAAATGCCAGTTTCTCATTCTTAGGTGAGTATGAGGATCTTAAAGTTCTATTTTTTGCAAAGAACATTGATGTTTATTTTAAAGACAGTGACCAATATGCAATAGACGATGATTTTCGTGAGGAGCTTTTGGACTCCGATATACGCGATGATCAAAAGCTGAAAATCATCAGCGAAATGGATTTAACTTTGATTTCTAGCTTGCCATCTCGAGCATCGGTCGTTGGTCAGATATTGTATCGTACAGATGCAGATGTCAGTTCGTTGACAGCAGATGCTGCTCAAGCCGTCATCATCAACTCCAATCCTATTGCCGCTCAAATCACGTTGTTCAACAAGTGCCAAAAGGGTCTGTCTGCCGAACAAATATGGTCTACAATCCAACGGTTGCCTAAGCCATTTTCTAAGATTCAAAAAGGTTATGGGCAACCTACAATACCAAATACACATGAAAATCTAGAGTTTGTGCGCTGGTTAGAAAAACGCTCCATTATATCCTCTTCGAAACAAACCATCTTTGGCGAAATTCGCATCTACAATCGTAGAAGATAGGGCATGGGGCGACTGGAGCGCATGTAAGTCGGATAAAGCTTTGACGCACCGATGAAAGAAGGGGCCTTGAAAAATGCCTTTCTTGCGGTATTGCAGCTAATCCTTATCGCGCCCCACAAGCCGCCGGTCCGCTCCTTGCCCATAACGCACATTTCCCGCTCTACTCCACCCCCTTTAAAAACGGCACCAGCGCCTCCGCCAGCGCTTCCGGGGCGCTCAGCTGCGGCGCGTGGCCGGTATCCAGCGTCTTGACGATGGCGCCGGGGACCAGGTCCTGCATGCGCCGTTGGGCCAGCAGAACGACGGAGCGGTCGTCGGTGGCTTCCACGTAGAGGCGGGGCAGGGTGCCGAAGCGGGCGGGGGTCAGCTCAGAGAGGATGGCCCGAGCGCCTTCCGCCTGGGGCGTGAGTTTTTTCGCTGCCGCCATGGCGACGTCCGGCGGACAATCGTTGAAGAAGATCGCTGCGGCCTCTTCAGGCGGGACGGTGCTCGACAGGCCGTCGGCCGAATAGACGATGCGGTCGCTGATGCCTTGGGAAAACCCGGGCTGGCCTTCGAGCGACTTTTGCAGCTCGCCGAAATTCATGCCCGACGGCAGCATCATGCCGGCCACATAGGCGATCCGGTTGACCCTGTCGCGGAAACGCTCGCCGGCGGCACTGGCAACGACCCCGCCGCCGGAATGGCCGACCAGGGACACCGGCCGGCCGATCGCAGTCAGCACGCCGTCCAGGTAATCGAGGCAGGTCTCAAGGGTGATCTCGGAGGCCGGCACGGTTTCCGTGCCGCTGCCCGGCAGGTCGATCGCATGGGGCTCCAATCCCGCCGCCTGAAGCAGCGGGATCAGGTGCGCCCAGCCCCAGCTTCCCTGCCACGCCCCGTGGATCAGGACGACCGGGTCAGGGTACGAATTCATCCTAGCCATAGGACTTTTTGTACATGTTCATCAGGTGGCCCTCGACCGTGATCGGCGCGTATTTCGGCTCCTCGCCGGGCTTCAGGCAGGTGGGGATGCAGGTCACCTCGTAGTCGGCGTCGCCGTCGTAGAAGAAGGGCACGGAATAGCGCTCGCGGCCCGAGGCGTTGACCACCCGGTGCAGGGTCGACTTGTAGAGA
The DNA here is from genome assembly GCF_048260565.1 of Roseibium sp. Lineage (GTDB taxonomy): Bacteria > Pseudomonadota > Alphaproteobacteria > Rhizobiales > Stappiaceae > Roseibium. The sequence continues at coordinate 368,763 of NZ_JBLXGP010000001.1, forward strand.
TCGTTGGTCCAGTGGGCGAGCGCGTCGCCCAGATTGACCACGAAGGTGCCCGGAACCGGGGCCGCGTGGAGCCATTCGCCGGTGTTCTTGTCGAACACCTGCAGGCCGCCGACGTCGTCCTGGAGCAGCAGGGTCAGCGCGCCCCAGTCCGTATGGGCGCCGGCACCCTTTTCGTTGGGCTCGGCGTTTTCCCGCTGGGGCGGGTAGTGCAGCAGGCGCAGCGTGGCGACCGGATCCCGATTGAAGATCTCGAAATAGTCTTCGTCCAGATCGAGCGACAGGGCGATGCCCTTCATCAGCCGTTGCGACAAGCGGCGCATGGCCTCGAAATAGGCGGCCATGGTCGGCTCGAAGCCGGGCAGGCCTTCGGGCCAGACATTGGGGCCGCGGTTGAACTGTCCGGCAACAACGCGCGGGTCGTCCGCGGGCAGTTCCAGGCCGATGTAATAGCCTTCCTTGCGGTCCGGCGGCGTGCCGGCTTCCAGAACCTGGCCGCCGAGCACCTCATAGCCCCGGTTGGCCTTGGAGACTTTCGACTTTTCGATTTTCAGCTTGGCGTCTTCCGGCTGGTCGAAGAAGCCTTTCGTTTCGGCAAAGACCGCGTCGATCAGGCCTTTCGGAATGCCGTGGCCGGCACAGTAGAAAAAGCCCTTGTCCTCGCAGGCGGCGCGCAGTTGCGCGCCCACGGCCTTGCGCTTTTCGAAATCGGGCGAGCAGAGATCGGAGACGTCGACGATCGGCAGGGCGTCTCCGGCGACGCGTTTGGCATCGAGGGAAGTGTTCATGGCCAACTCCTGACGGAATGAAGGAACTGCAGGACAGGACGGCCCCGAGCGAGGCCGTCCCCTTGGTGTCGCGTTAAGACCTTAAAGGGCGTTGGCGGTGACGCGCTGCCACAGATAGTCTTTCGCCGTGATCGGCTCGTACTTCTTGCCCGGACCCTGGATGATCGCATCCTTGTTGGCCTGGCAGAAGAACGGCAGCGAGTAGCGGGGCCCGAGATATTCGTCCTCGCGCGGCATGCGCACCCGGTGCAGGGTCGACTGCAATTGATCGTCGCTCCAGCGCATCAGCATGTCGCCGATGTTGCAGGTGACGACGCCGGGCAGCGGCGGCACGTCGGTCCACTCCAGGTCTCCGCCCGTGGCTTCCTTGCCGGGGCACAGCTGCAGCCCGCCCTGGCCGGGGCGCTGATGCAGCAGTGTCAGGCAATCGAAGTCCGTATGGGCGCCCGCGCGCCAGCCGGTGAAATCCTCCGGCTTGGCGTTTTCCATGGCCATGTAATGGATCAGGCGCAGGGTGCTCTGGTACTCCGGTGAAAGCGGGTCATGGGCCTCGGTGAAGAAGTCCGGGGCGAAGCCGAGCTTCAGCGCAAAGCAGGACAAAACCTTCATGCCGAGCGCCCAGTTGGCGCGCTCGAAGGCCAGCATCACGGCCTTGAAGCCCGACAGTTCCTCGCCGGTCGGCCACAGCGGCGCCATGCGCGGCGTGGTGATCTGGTAGGATTCCTTGTTGTCGGCGGTGCCGGTGGAGGGGCGCACCTGGGCCTTGTATTCCCAGCCCGAATTGGTGCCCTTTTCCAGCGGGTACTTGGCCTTCACGTCCATCGGCAGGTTGAAGAACCGCTCGGTGAATTCGAAGGCCTCGTCGATCTGCGACTGGGGGATGCCGTGGTTGATCAACTGGAAGAAGCCGATCTCGGTCGATGCGGTCCAGAGCTGGTCGGCGATCTCTTCCTTGCGCGCCTCGAAGTTGCTCAGGTCGATCTGCGGCACGTCCCGTGCCTTTTCCCGGCCCATGCCGCCGAAGGTGGTTTCCTTGTCCAGTTCGGCGAGGGAATAGTTGGTCTTGGCGCGTGTCTGGGCCTGTGTTGTCGTCTGTGTAGTTTCCATTGTGGATCTCCAATACGAAAATGCGGCGTTTCCGCTAGCGTGAAGGAGCAATGACCCGCGCCGGATGGCGTTGACTGCTTCTACTCCCGTTTTGTCGGGGCGGGCGCTCCCGATGATGACCCGGTCTGTCTCCTGTTTCTTCTCCTGTTGGGCTCGGCGGGAGCGGAACTCGCCGAAAACCTTAGATCTTGTCCTTCGGCAGGCTCCACGGGAACCAGATCTTCTGCACGGCGACCACGATCTGGAACAGGATCAGCGACATCAGCACCAGGATGACGAGGCCGGCCCATGCCTGCTGGACCTTGAACATGGAGGTCGAGAACTGGATGAAGTAGCCCAGCCCCTTGTCCGCCGCGACGAACTCCGCGACCACCGCGCCGATGACGGCGAGCGTGACCGAGATCTTCAGCGCGGAGAAGATGTAGGGGATCGCAAAGGGCAGGCGGATCTGGCTGATCTCGCGCCACACCGGTGCACGCAGGCTGCGCGACAGCTCGATCAGCTCAGGAGGTGTGGCCATCAGGCCGGTGGTTGTGGAGACGACCAGCGGGAAGAAGGTGATCAGGCAGGTGATCACCACCCGCGGCAGATCGCCGGAGCCGAGCGCCACGATGATGATCGGCGCGACGGCGACGACCGGCGTCGACTGCACCACCACCAGGATAGGATAGACCGCCCGCGACAGCACCGGGGAGCGCGCCAGCGCGATGGCGATCGGGATCGCGACGAAGATGGACGCGAAATAGCCGATCAGCGCGACCCGCAACGTGCCCCAGACATGTTCCAGCCAGCGCGAAACGTCGATGCTGTCGAAACCGCCCAGGATGCGGCTCGGCGCCGGCAGAATGTAGGAGGGGATCGAAAACAGATGGCAGGAGATCTCCCACACCGCGATGATCGCGACGAAGGTCCCGACCGGCAGCAGGCCGGGCGAGGCCAGAGCCCGCGCCATCAGCGACGGCTTCGCAATAGACGCGTCAGGCGGCGCGCTTGAGGAGGAGACTGCGGAGGTGTCCGACATAGTCATGCATCATCTTGTTGTTGCTCGTCTCCATGTTGCGGGGACGAGGCAGGTCGATTGTCAGGTTTTCCACGATGGAGCCGGGACGCTCGCCCATGACGAGCACGCGGTCGGCCAGAAGCACCGCTTCGCTGATCGAATGGGTGATGAACATCACCGTCTTCGGCCGGTCTTCCCAGATGCGCAGCAGTTCGAAACCCATTTCCTCGCGGGTCAGGGCGTCGAGCGCGGAGAAGGGCTCGTCCATCAGTAGGATGTCCGGGTCCATGAACAGGGCGCGCGCAATGCCGACGCGCTGCTGCATGCCGCCGGAGAGTTCGTCCGGCAGGCGGTTTTCAAAGCCCTTCAGGTTGACCTTTTCCAGAAGCTTGCGGGCGGTCTCCCGGTCCTGCGCCGAAACGCGACCGGTCTTGTGGCGCATGGGGAAGACCACATTGTCCTCGATCGTCGCCCAGGGCAGCAGGGTCGGGCGCTGGAAGACGATACCGATATCGTCGCGCGGCTCTGCGATCTGCAGTCCGAAGACCTCGACCTTGCCGCTGGTGGGTTTCAACAGGCCCGACGTCAGGCGCAGCAAGGTGGACTTGCCGCAGCCCGACGGCCCAAGGACCGCCACGAATTCGTGGCGGTCGATGGACATGTCGACGTGTCTGAGCGCTTCCACCGTTCCGGACTTGGTCTGGAAAACCTGTCCCACGCCGGAAAAGCGGATCGCTGCCGGTGTCGTCGTCATAAGGCTCAGCTCTCCGGCAGGAAGGAGCGGTCGACGACGGTTTCCGGATCGAGCGCCTCCTTGTCGAGGCCCTGAGCCGCGGAGACACGCTCCCAGGTCGCGGCCAGCCGGTCGGCCTTCAACGCGCCGAGGCCATCCTTCTCGGTGACGTCGTTGAACTCGAGCACCATCGTGTCGTTGATCGCGCCTTCGATGTCGGCAACGGAGAGTTCCGGAACCTGGGCGACCATGGCAACGGCGGCTTCATGCGGGTTGGCCTTGACGTATTCCAGCGACTTCTTGAACGCCTTGACGAAGCGTTTGGCGACGTCCGGACGCTCGGTCAGGAACTTGTCGGAGGCCAGCAGCGACGCGGAGTAGAGTTCCAGGCCGGCCGCATCCCACGGGAAGGCCACGATTTCCTTGCCGGCCGACTTGGCCTGGTTGGTGAAGATGGCGACGTTGGTCATCCAGGCGATGATCACGTCGGTGGAACCGGTCATGAGCATCGGGCCGAGCGCGCCGGGGTCTGCCTTGGTGAGCGTGATGTCAGCCTCGCTCATGCCGACGTCCTTCAGGACCAGCGGCAGGAAAACGTTGGACGAGGTGAACGGGGAGGTGGCAACGCCCTTGCCTTTGATGTCCTCGATCTTCTCGATGCCGCTGTCCTTCAGCACGAAGAAGGCATGCGGACCCTTGTTGAAGATGGACATGACGGCGGTGATCGGCACGCCTTCGGTAACCTTGGCCGCCATCAGGGCGCCGATGTCGGCGGAGCCGATGTCGGAGACGCCGGTGGAAAGCTTGGTGATCGCCTCGGAAGAACCGCGGCCCGGCTCGACCTTGACCTCGATGCCTTCCTCGGCGCAGAAGCCCTTTTCGATGCAGACATAGACCGGGGCCTTGTCGCCGCCCGGCAGCCAGTCGAGCTGGAAGGTGACCGTGTCGGCCGCCTGTGCTGCCGAAATGGTTCCGGCAACCGCCATGGCGCCGGCGGCAAGTGCCTTGAGTTTGTTCATTGCCATATTCGCAAATCCTCGTTGAAATATTATCCGATCCGCAAGCGACGTCGGGCCATCGCGGTGCGACGGTTTTCTTCCGATGTTCGGTCTTGCGGATGATGAGCAGGCGGCATTGGCGCTTCTCCGGATTAGCCTTCGTTTGCCGAGCAATGTCCCAGACCCGGGGTCCTGACCGCTTCTACTCAGAGCTTTCATAAGCACGCGGCGTGCCAATTCGGACTATCGGGATTTCCTTGGAGTTTCGGCGGGTTTTCCTCGGTAGATGCCCGGTCGAAACGCACGTGTTCTTATCAAGTGATCAAAAAAAAGGCAGTCGCCTAAAGTGCTTGCAAGTTGTTCAGTGCGGACTTGTCTGCCCGTGCGGTTCGGCGTAAGGGGGAAGTCGTATCCAAGGAGAAAGACCGCATGACCATCACTGCCGAGCGCGACCTCGAACTGCTTCGCCGCACGATCGAGCTGGCGCAAACGTCCCGGGCGCGCGGCGACCATCCGTTCGGCGCCTTGCTGGCCGACGAGGACGGCACCATCCTGCTGGAAGCGATGAACACCTGCGGCACGAAGGGCGACCGGACCGGTCATGCGGAACGCAACCTGATGACCGAGGCGTCGATGAAATACGATGCCGATTTCCTGGCGAAATGCACCATGTACACCAGCGCCGAACCCTGCGCGATGTGCACCGGGTCGGTCTATTGGGCAGGGGTCGGCCGGATCGTCCACGGCATGAGCGAGAAGGCGCTGAAGGACCTGATCGGCCCGGATCCGGAAAACCTGACCATGGACCTGCCGTGCAAAGATGTGATCGCCGCCGGCCAGCGCAAGGTCGAGGTCGTCGGACCGCTGCTGGAAGACGAATCCGCGACGGTGCACGAGGGGTTCTGGGTGTCGTCCTGAGCGGGCGGCCTGCCCATCCGGTCATCATTCCGACGCCATACCGGCCACGCGCGCGGCGGCAAGTTCCGCCCCGCGCAGGATCGAGTGGTAGCCGGTGCAGCGGCAGATGTTGCCTTCAAGCGCGGTCATAATGTCGTCGCGCGTGGCTCGCGGGTTTTCGTTAAGAAGCCCGACAAGCGAAATTACGAAACCGGGGGCGCAATAGCCGCACTGGAAGGCGGATTCCTCCGCCAGCGCCTCGCGCACGATTTGTGTGATCGGCAGGGCGTCGAGCCCGGCGCCGGTGACGATCTCCGCGCCTTCCGCCTGCCAGGCCATGACCAGACAGGAGTTGGCGGGTCTTCCGTTCATCAGCACCATGCAGGCGCCGCATCGCCCGGCCTCGCAGCCGATCTTGGTTTCGGTCCTGAACAGCGTGTCGCGCAGCACGCGCGTCAGTGACGTTTCCGCGGTGGCGGTCGTCTCCACATCCTCCCCGTTCAGGCGGAAGCGCAGGGGAATGACGTCGGTTGCCAGGAGTGTGCTCATTCGGCTGCTTCGCAGAAATCGAGAATGTCCTCCGGCCGGAACGGCGTTACAGCCGGCCAGTGCCCGATGGCGTCAGCGACCGCATTGGCGATCGCCGGGGTGACCGAGCTGATGCCGATCTCGCCGGCGCCGCGCGGCCCGAAGGGATCGCCGGGGTCGAGATCCTCCAGCGCGAAGGTCGCCATCCGCTCCGGCGCATCGCGAACGGTGGGCATGAAGTAGTTGTCGTAATTGGTGGTCAGGAAGCGGCCGTCCTTGATCAGGACATCCTCCGTCAGGGTGAAGCCCAGCCCCTGGACCATGCCGCCTTCCATCTGGCCGAGATAGGCGGCCAGATCGATCACCGGACCGGCGGCGGTGTGCAGTTCCAGGTCGAGAACCCGGACCGCGCCGGTGGCCCGGTCGACCGCGACGCGGGCAAGTGTCGCCCCATAGGCGAAGATGAAACGCGCGTTGCCTTTGGTGTAGTCCGACTTCGGAAAGGCGAATTCCGCCTCTTCGACGATGGTCTCACCGGGCTCGAGCCCGTCGGCGAGGGCGGCGAAGCTGATCAGCGGCACCTGACTGTTGGTCGCCGCATCGGCGACACCGCCGGGGATAATCTTCAAGTCCGCCGCGTCACGGCTGAGCAGGTCGGCAGCTCTGGCGAGCAGCTTCGCGCCGAAGGGCGGGGCGGTAATCTCGGTCGCCTTCCAGACCACATAACCGCCGCGCGACGCGGTGGTCGATCCGGAGTCCGGTGTGGAAGCGGTGTCGCCGATCACCGCACGGATATCATCCCGTGCGCAGCCGAGCTTGTCAGCGACTGCGGCATGAATCGACGGGATCAGGCCCTGGCCCATCTCGTCGAGACCGAAATGGGCCTCGATCCTGCCGTCCCGGCCAAGCACCAGCCGACCGATGGCCTCGTCATGGGGGATCGTCCCGAGGCCGTTGCCCTGGTAGTTAAGCGCCATGCCGGCGCCGACGACTTCGCCGGGGCGGGCTTGCTGAGTCTCATGCCAAAGCGGGCTCGATGCGGCGGCGTCCAGCATTTCGGCGAGCCGTTCGGTCGGGGCGACGCGCTGGCCGAGGAAGCCGGGCATGCCGGGTTCGCGCAGGTTGCGCCGCCGGATCTCGACCGGATCGAGCCCGCAAAGGGCCGCCAGCCGATCCATCTGGCACTCGATGGCATAGGTCATCTGGTTGGCGCCGAAACCGCGAAACGCCCCGCAGGTACCGTTGTTGGTGTAGGCGAGACGACCGAGCGTCTTCACATTGGGCGAAATATAGGGGCCGCAGGCGTGTTCGTGGGCGGTCTCCAGCACGCCCGGACTGAGCGAGGCATAGGCGCCGCTGTCGGCAATGACATCGACCTCCTGCGCCAGCAGCATGCCGTCGGCATCGCAGGCGGTGCGCATGCGGATCTTCATCGGGTTGCGCTTGGTACCGGCCAGAACGGATTCCGCGCGCGTCCACTGCATGCGCACCGGGGCATTGGCCTTCAGCGCCAAGAGGGCGAGCACAGGCTGAACCGTCAGTTCGTCCTTGCCGCCGAAGCCGCCGCCGGTCGGGCTGGTGACGACCCGGATCCTGTCTTCCGGCAAGGCGAGAATACGCGCCAGCTGCTGGCGGTCGCGTACGCCGTACTGACCGCCGGCGAACACCGCCAGCCCGCCGTCCGGTGTGGGTTCCGCGTAGCCGCCCTCGGTCTCCATGAAGCCGTGCATCTGGCGCGGCGTGACATAGACCTCTTCGACCATATGAGCCGCCGACGCGAAGCCTGCGTCGATGTCGCCGCGCTCCAGCTCGATGGCACTCACAAGGTTGCCGTTCTGATGAACGGGTTCTGCGTCCCGGTCGAGGGCCGCCAACGGATCGTCCGCGATCGGCAGCGGCTCATAGTCGACCTTGATCAGGGAAAGCGCCTTGAGGGCGGTCGCGCGATCGATCGCCGCGACACCGGCGACCGGATCGCCTGCATAGCGCACCTTGTCGGAACACAGCGCCGGCTGGTCCTGGAAGACGATACCGAAGGAATTCTCGCCCTTGATGTTGCGATGGGTGACCACCGCCTTCACGCCCGGCTGGGCTTCGGCTTCGCTGGTGTCGATCGACAGGATACGGGCGTGAGGCTCATCGAGGCGCAGCACCGCGCCGACCAGCATATCGTCCCGGCGCGCATCGGTCAGATAGGGAAGCTCGGCGGCGATCTTGGCCGGCAGGTCGGCGCGGATATGCCAGCGATTGCCACCCTCGGCGCGGGAAAGATGGAACTCGTCAATCGACGGCGCCGGCCGAGGCCGCAGTGTGCGGCCGTTGCGGATCTCTCCGGGCAGCGCTCCGGACAGAACGCCGACCAGCGCATTCGCCCCGGCGCGCTTGCGGTAGCGGGCGCTGCGGAACGTGTCGTCCGGAGCGGCTATCTCGTTTTCGATTGCGGCGCGGACCGCGGACCAGTCGATGTTGCCATACCGCTGTCCGGCCAGGCCGCGCTCGATGTCTGAAAGGCGTGCAGCCGGCACAGGGCCGCCACCAACGGCAAGCCCTGCCGCTTCGATGATGTCGTCCTTAAGCGACAGGGCGCCGGCAACGGCGATCACGCTCGGGGTGAAGGCGGCCCGCAGGCCGATCTTGCGGAACCCGATACGGGTTTCCGCATTCTGGCGGGGGATCCGTACGCCCGTGAGGAGAGAGGGAGCGGAAGGGGCTGCCAGCCATTCGGTGAGCGGGACAGTCTGCGCGCCGTCGTCGGTCAGGACGTCCAGTTCGGCGGCGAGCACGAGAAGCGCGGGCAGGAGGCAGCCGATACGCCAGCCGATATTGCCACCGAGCGTCGCACGATGGCGGATCGTGGTCGCACCGACCCGGCGAGCGGCCTCGGCCAGTAGAGGACAGCCGTCGGTCACCGCCGGTGAGGCGATGATCTCCGAGAGCGTGACATTCGCGCCGATGGTCACGGTGGTTTCCGACGCCGTAATGCCGGACAGGCCATCGAGACCGGAAATATCGATGAGCGCCGACGGGCGCGCCTTGCCGAGCGACCATTCCGCCTGCAAGGCGGTGGAACCGGCCGACAGCCGCGCTTGCGGACCGGCTTCCGCGAGCATCGCGAGGGCTTGAGATGGGGTCTCGGGTCTGAAAATCCGCATGGTGGCGTCCTTATCCGGCTTCCGCCGTGGTGCCGTAGCGCAGGCCCTTTTCCTTCAGCCAGCGGCGATAGGCGACGGAGGAAGAGTCCGCCCGTGTCGGGATTTCCGCGCGCGGCTCCAGCGGCATCAGCAGCGGGCGCTGGTTTTCCACGATGATCCGGTCCTGAAGGAAGATCACCTGTTCGAACCGGCGCAATTGGGTGACCGAAGCCTCGTCGTCGAGCAGATACATGACCGGGGTCGCGCGACAGAGGTCCTCTTCCATCGGCTGGATGAACAGCGCGATCGCGTCGCGCCGGCCCGGCTTGGTCGGGCAGGCCCGGTAGAGCATGACGACGAAGGGAGAGGGGACCCTGTAGGTGAGCTGGGTGAATTCGCCTTCGGGCCGCGTGGCCGTCATCTGCGGCTGGAAGAAGCTGCAATTGGTCGCCCAGACCTCGTCCACGTCCCGGCGGATCTCGGACTTGTACTGCGGCACTTCCGTGTGCGGTTCGGAGCCGAGAATATCCGTGTGGACGAAGGGAAAATGTGCCATGTCGAGGAAGTTCTCCACGACACGCAGGCCGGAGGCGCGCATCTTCACCCAGCCGCAGGGAACGTAGCGCCGGTCCGACTCGTAGGCTTCCGGGATCTCGACAATGCTGCGCTCCGGAGTGCCGAGCGTGGTCCAGAGGCAGCCGTATTTTTCCTGTACCGGCAGGGCCGGGCCGCGGCCGCCGTCGTCGAGGATCTCGCGCACGCGGAAGCCGTCGCCGTCCCTGGTAATTTCGATATCCTGGCCGAGCAGCCGGGTGGCGATCGGAGCGTCCGTAATCTCCGCGACCGTTTCCACGGCGTACCACTGGTCGAGGGCAACCTGGTCTGTCGTCTTGGTCATCCGTTGCTCTCCGTGTTCCATTGCACCGACTCGTTTTCGGCAAGCCATTTCGCCCGGCGTTCGAACAGGGGCGGGGCGACGGCGTGGATCTCGTCGATGATTGCGGCAAGGTCGCCGGTCTTCAGGGCTCCGTCCTCGACCACGATCCGGCCGTCGATCATGGTCATGTCGACATCCGATCCGCGCACCGCATGAACGAGATTGTGCTGCAGGTTGAACCAGGGGCCGGAGCCGAACAGGGGCGTCATGCGCGGCGTATCGGCCCGCACCGCGATGATGTCCGCGCGTTTGCCGGGCTCGATAGAACCGATCTCGTGATCGAGGCCGACCGCCGTCGCGCCACCGACGGTCGCCATGCGCAACACGTCCCAGCTATCCATGGCGGCGGCATCCCGGTCCTTCAGCTTGCCGAGCAGCGAGGCGACCTTCATCTCCTCGAACATGTCGAAATTGTTGTTTTCCTTCTCGCCGTCGGTGCCGATGCCGACGGGCACGCCCGCCGCCAGCATGTCGGCAATCGGCGCAATGCCGCTGGCGAGTTTCATGTTGGACACCGGATTGTGGGCGACCGAAACCGTACGGTTCGAAATCAGGTCGACTTCCGAGGGATCCAGCCAGACCGCATGGGCGATCATGGCGCGCGGTGTCTCGAAGAAACCGAGATCGTCGAGCACGGCCATCGGCCGTTTGCCGTAGCGCTTCCCGAATTCGGCGACCTCGATCTCCGCCTCGCTGCAATGGGTGTGGAAGCCGGTGTTGTGTTTCTTCGCCATGTCGACGGCACGCTGCTGGCCGGCTTCGTCGGCGTAGAACAGATGCTCCAACCCCACCCAGACATTGATGCGGCCGTCCGCCTTGCGATGCCAGTCTTCGATCAGGCGCTCGTTCATGTCGAGCGTGTCGAAGTAATCGTAGTCGGGATGCTCGCCCACATAAGGCACGGCCACAAGGCGGTTGCCGATGGTCTCCGCGGCCTCGGCGCTGCCATCCATATAGCGCCACATGTCGACGACGGTCGTCGTGCCGCCGAGGACGCTTTCCGCATAACACAGCATCGAGGCGGCTTTGGCTTCATGGGGCTGCAGCATCCGGTGCATCGGGTTGATATGCAGCGTTAGCCAGTCCCAGACCGGCAGGTGTTCGGCCGTGCCGCGCAGAAAGCCGGAATGGGCATGGGTGTTGACGAGACCGGGCATCAGCACCGTGTCCGGCAGGTACTTCACCGGAACACCCGGATAGCGCTCGGTGAGAACGTCGCGCGTATCCACTTCCAGGATGGCGCCGCCGGCGATGGCGACCGCGCCGTCGACGACGACGTCGTTCCCGGCGTTCATGGTCAGAAGGTGGCCGCCGGCCAGGATGAGATCGGTAGCGCTCATGCGTCCTCCTTCAGGAAATCGGCCGCCCGCTCGCCGATCATGGTCACGGGCGCATGGGTGTTGCAGGTCGGAATGACGGGGATCACGGAGGCATCGGTAATACGAAGGCCGTCGATGCCGCGGACCTTCAGGCGCGGATCGGTCACGGCCATCTCGTCATTACCCATCTTGCAGGTGCCGCAGGGATGGAAGAAGGTCGAGCAGCCGTCACGGATGAAGTCGATGACTTCCCTTTCGTTCAGCGGGCGATCCGGAGCGGCGGTACCCGCAATCAGGTCGCGATAGGCGGGGGTGCTCGCGAGGTCCATGATCGTGTGGTAGGCGGAAACCAGCGCCTCGAGATCGGACGGCTCGGCGAGATAGTTCGGCTGGAGTTCAAGTGGCCCGCGCGGGTCCGCCGACAGCATCCGCATGTAACCGACGCTTTTGGAGTGCATTAGGCCGAAGCCGAGGGAAAAGACTTCGCCGGCCATGTCGTAGCGGGCGCGCAGCGGCGGTTCCGCGCTGTTGCCTTGAACCGGGAAGGCATGCACATCCGCCTGGGCAAGACCTGGTCGGGACTTCCAGTTGAGCATGGTGCCGCCGCCGTTGTCGGTCTTCGGTCCGAGCGGCTGCGCGGCGCGGAAGACGAAGGCCTGGATCAGCGGATGGTCCTGCAGGTTGGCCCCGACACCGGGCAGATCCGCGACGACGGGAATGCCGAGGTCACCCAGATCCCTGGCGTTGCCGATGCCCGAGAGCATCATCAGGCGCGGCGTGTCGATGGCGCCCGCGGCAAGCACCACCTCGCTGGTGGCACATGTTTCGACGGTCCGGCCGTCGACCACATGGCGCACCCCGACGCAACGCCCGTTCTCGATGATCAAACCTGTCGTCAACGAGCCGGTCAGGATGGTCAGACGCGGATTGTCCAGGATCGGAAACAGATAGCCGTTTGCCGAACTCCAGCGTCGGCCTTCGAAGACGTTGAAGTTGGACGGCGTCGCGCCCTCGTTGGTCGCACCGTTCGGGTCGTCGATCACCGGGATGCCGAGTTCGCCCGCGCCGTCCATCATCGCCTGCGCTATCGGGTGCAGGGTCTTGCTGGTGGTGATCTTCAGCGGCCCACCGGCGCCCCGGAATTCGGTTTCACCGCCTTCCCAATCCTCGCAGCGTTTGAAGTAGGGCAGAACATCCTGAAAGGTCCAGCCGGTTGCACCGGCCGCATCCCAGGCGTCATAGTCCAGCGGATGGCCCCGGTACCACATCAGCGCGTTGATCGCGCTCGATCCGCCGAGCGCCTTGCCGCGCGGAATGCCGATGACACGGTCCTTGGCGTGCGGGGCCGGCGCGTAGTCGTATCCCCAGTCGAAGCGGCTGCGGCCAAGCGGCACCCATTCGGCCGGATCGTCGATCTCCCGGATACCGATGCCGGCCTCGCCGGCTTCGATCAGCAGGACGGTTGCCTCCGTATCGTCGATCAGGCGGCGGACGACCGGACAGCCGCCCGATCCGGCCCCGATGACGATGTAGTCATAGGCCTTTTCAAGCGGTTTTTCCGGAATGCGGACGATGGCTGGCATGTCGGTCAATTGTGTTCGCTCGGCCCCATGATGACGATGTTCTCGGTCTTCTCCACGTGGCGCACGAAGATGTACTTGTCCTCGCGCCCGTCGGAGTGCTTGCGCTTGATGTCCGGCTGCACGGTGCCCGCGACCTTGGCGACGACCACGTAAGGCTCGTCCGCGGCAAGGCCAGCCTCGCAATGGGCTTCGAATTCCTCAAGGGTGCGTGCGGTGAAGGCCTTGTCGACGCCCGCGCCCCGGGCAATCGCGGCGATGTCGACGCGGCCGGAGGCGGTGTGGGTCGGCGGGCCGCCGATCGACTGGTAGCACTCGTTGTCCCAGACGACGACGAAGAGGTTTTTCGGTTGCTCGTTGCCCAGCGTCGCCAGGATGCCCAGGTTGAACATCATGCCGCCGTCGGTATCCAGAGAGACGATCCGGCGATGGGGCAGGCCGGTGGCAAGCCCGAAGGCCTGCGGCGTGACGCAGCCAAGCTGTTGTTGGAACAGGCTGGCTTCCCGCATATGCGGCGCGGCGTTGTACCATTCGTCGACGCTGGCGCCGAGGGACAGGATCACCAGTTCGTCCTTTAGGCGCTTCGCCAGCACGGTCATGCAATCGTAGCGTTTCATCGGACCACACTCCCGCCGAGCGCCACCGCCGAATGGTAGTAGGCGTTGTAGGACCAGTCATAGGCATCGACGATCGACTGCTCGATCGCCTCTTCCTCGCGCACGACCCGGTAGGGGATGCGCAGTGCCTTGAGCACCGGCTCCATGGTGATGCCGTGGGGGATCGCCCACCAGTTGTTTTCACCCAGTTCACCGCGATAGCTCATCAGCATGATGACCGGGATACCGGCGCCGAGCCCCATGCGGGCAAGCGGTTCGACGGAGGCGCGCAGGCCGGAGTTCTCCATCACAAGTGCCGCGCGTTTTCCCGACAGGAACACGCCGCCGCAGATCGCGGCACCTTCGCCCTCGTTTGTGACCCGAATGGTGCGAATGTCCGGGTCCGCGTCCAGGGCCGGGTAGAGCTCCTTGAAGAGCGAATCCGGCAGGTAGCACACGGTGCTGACACCCGCACGCTTCAGCCCTTTGATGACCGCATCAACCGCACTCTGCTTCATGCGTCCTTATCTCCGTTCCTGCCGTCGTTCGGCGTCCGGCGGCATAGTCGCAAGCAGCACTTGTTTCGAATAGGCGGAGATTGCCGATCGTACTGTTGTTCTGAACGCAACATCTTCATGGCCGGCCTCAGGTCTTCAGCTGCTCGAAACATTGCGAAAGATTGGTCGCGAAGGCGGAGGCCGCATCGGAGATTTCCGACTTGGCGCGCGACATCAGCATCAGACGGCGCGGCTGCAGTTTCGGGTCGCGCAGCGGGATGAAGCACAGCTCTCCGGACGCGATCTCCCGTTCCACGCCGACCTTGGTCTGCATGATGGCGCCAAGCCCGCGCCGGGCGAGGTCGATCATCAGTCCGATGGAGTTGGTGCGGGTGCGACGCGAAAACTCCACCACGCTGCCGGAAAACATTTCCTCTACCGGCATGGACAGCGAGAGGCTGGTGTCGGACAGGATCAGGCGCTCGCCGGAAATGTCGAACGTCCGCAGTTCCTCGCGTTCGGCGAGGGGATTGTCAGGCGGAACGACCAGTCCGAGGGGCAGGGGGATCGACGCCAGCCGGCGTGCATTGCGCGGCACGCGGACATCGAAGGCGATGCCCAGGTCGCAGCTGCCGTCGCTGACCGCGTTGGCGGCGTCCTGGGAGCTGGTGACCTTGACGTCGACGGTGATCTCCGGATGGCGTTTCCAGAACGCATCCAGCGCCTCCGGCAGAAGGCCGCGCGCGACGCTTTCGATCGTCGCGACGGTGACCGTGCCGCGACGCAGCCCGCTCAGGTCGTTGATCTCGGTGACCGCCTTGTTCAGGTCCACGTAGCTTTCGCGCACGTGATAGAGTAGCAATTCTCCGGCACTGGTCAGGCGCAGGCGCTGACGCACCCGCTCGAACAGCGGCGTGCCCAGTTCGTCCTCAAGCTGCTTGATCACCCGGCTGATGGAGGAGGGCGCGATGTTGAGCACCTTCGAGGCCTGCCGGATCGATCCCAGCCGGGCGACAAGCTGGAAGTAATGCGTCCGTGTCGCGATCAGGCCGAGCCGGTAGGGATCCATCAGAGCGCTCCCGACGGCGGGCTATCAGTCATCCGAGCGGGGATGCGCCTCGTGCTCATGCCTGCCTCAATGACACTCGGGAATACCCGGCATGGTGATGAACCCGTCCAGTTGCCGGACCGCGCGCGCCCAGCGGCGCAGGGCCGGGAAGGCGTCATGGTCGATGTTGAAGTCCCGGCTGAGCGCGAAGGAGGGGAACAGCGCGATATCGGCGATGGTCGCGGTCGCACCTGCGAAAAACTCCAGCCCGTCGAAATGCTGGCGGGTCATGTGATCGTCCATGATCCGCAGGGCCTCGCGGGCGGCGGTGCGCAGGGCGTCAATGTCGCCGGGCGCATCCATCATGGCCGTGGCCCGGGCATGGACGGCGGCCTCGAGTTCGCGGGCGGAAAAGGTCAGCCACATCATCACCTTGCCGAAGGTGTCGGGATCGTCGGGCAGGAAGCGGTGCTCCGGATCGCAGGTCCGCGCCAGCCAGGACAGGATCGCTTCCGCCTCGTGGAGCACCTGATCGTCCTGCTTGAGGATCGGCAGGGAGCCGGACGGGCTCATCGCGCGGATCGCCGGCGAGAGATGTTCGCGGCCGGGTACCACATCGACGGCCACCTGTTTCGCTTCCGTGCCCAGGCAGGACATGAGCAGGCGGACCTTGTAGCAGTTCTCGTCGAGGTCGTAGTTGTAGAGGGTTGGTGTGCTCATGCTGCGATCTCCGCGGTTGCGCTTGTCCGTGCCGCGGCTTCCGCGTCCCGGCGCAGTTGCTCCGCCCAGAACGAAAGCGGCTTCAGCTTCGAAGCGTCGACATCGCCCAGGGCGACCAGATGCAGCGCGCTCTCGCCGTCTGCGATGGCTTGAACGCCGGCGATCAGTTTGATGTCGCCGAGCGTGATGTCTACGATCCGGTCCGTCTTTGCGGTCACCTCCGGTGTGGTCTCCCCGAACGTCGTCTTCGCGATCTGCGCGACCATCAGCGGCGCTGGGCAATCGGCGAAAATGCTCCGCAACGGCGTGACCCCAGCCGGAAGATCGGGAGCGGGCGGTGTGGCGCTGTCTTCACTGTTGAAGCAACCCCAGATTATGCCTCCGGCCTCGACGGTCGAGAAGCGCGGGATCCTGATCGTCTTAGGAACCTCGAGGTCCGGATGCGCGGGAATATGCCGGCACTGGCCGGCCGTATCGTATTGCCAGCCGTGGTAGAGGCAGGCGATATGATCGCCGCGTACGAAACCGAAGCTCATCTTCATGCCGCGATGGGGGCAGCGGTCCTCCCAGGCATGCACGGCGCCTTTGGAATCCCGCCAGACCACGAATTCCTCGCCTAAGACACGGGTGCCGGCCGATGTTCCCGCCGCGATGTCGCGGGAAAGGGCGAGCGGATACCAGTCCTGAAAGCTCATTGTCCTGTCCTCTCGTTTCTGGATTCAAAAAGGGCCGCAGGCGCGGGCGTGCGCTCCACATCAAGTACGATGCAATCATGGGGCCCGAGGCTACAGGCCATGTCGAACGCGTCGACAAGATCCGCTTGGCCATCGACCGCAAGCGCGACGGAACTGTCGTCGCTGGCAAGCACGGCCAGGGGAAGATCCAGCTTTTTCGCGCGATGGCGCGCGAACGCGACGAAGCTGTCGGGGACGATCCTTCCACTGAAAGTGAAGATGACCCGCTCGCGTTTCACGCCCGTGTTCCCTTCGCCATCCGGCCCTCGATGCCGCCTGTTTTGAAGGCGTTTGCCTAAAAAATAATCAGCGCCTTATTGGTGTGCAAATTTTCCGTTCAGGCGTTGATAGAGCCGATCTTTCGAGGGTGTCAAGTGTTGCGTTTTTCGCACCATGGTCGTCGGCAAATAGGCACTATTCAGAACAAGTCCTTTTTGGAACGGTTTCCCAGGATTGCTGGATACGGACCGGTAAAAGGCGGAAAACAGGCTGGTTTTTGAGGGGCGTCCGGTATGGCTGCAGGCTTTGCGAACGCCGTCAACGAACCCTGAAAAGACCTGGTTTGAAGTGCTGCAACATCGCCGCAAGCCGGAGAGGGGCAACCGATTTCCTGCCGTCCGTCAATTGGCACGGATCGTGCTGTGTTCGACCCCGGCGATCATTCGGCCAGAGTTTCGACTGCGGGCCGATAGCTTTCCAATTCGCAGCCCGTATCGGGCCATTTGAGAATAAAGGGACATGAGCATGAACAGCATTCGCAATCTTTCACGGCGCGGCTTTTTGAATATGACCGCCGTGGCCGGTTCTTCGTTGCTTCTGCCAAAGGGAATGCTGACGTCGGCCCTTGCGGCGGAGCCTCTTCCGGCGGTTGCCGAGGAAGACGCCGTCATCGGTTTCGGCCATGTCGGCCCGATCACGGATGAGGGCTGGACCTGGACGCATCACCAGGGCCTTCTTGCCGTCAAGAAAGCCTATCCGAAGATTGCCAAGATCCTCGAAGTCGAGAACGTGCCTTACTCCGCCGACGCGACACGCACCTATCGCCAGTTCGTGTCCGAAGGCGCCAACATGATCTTCGACACCTCGTCGACGGGCGACTTCCTGCACCAGGTCGTCAAGCGCGCTCCGGAAGTGGCCTTCATGGAGTGTAACGGCCACGCCCTCATGGACAATCTCGGCTGGTACTACCTGGCCCACTGGTATCCGACCTACGTGATAGGCGTTGCCGCCGGCCACCTGTCCAAGACCGGCAAGCTCGGCTACGTCGCGTCCTTCCCGGTCGCTTCCGTTTACGCTTCGACCAACGCCTTCCTGATGGGCGCGCGCACGGTCAATCCGGATGCCACCCTGCAGACCATCGTCATCAACTCCTGGTTCGATCCGCAGGCCGCCACCCAGGCCGGTACGGCTCTGGTCGACAACGGCTGCGACTTCCTGTTCGGCATCATGGACGAGGCCGGCTACCTGCAGGTTGCCGAAAAGCGCGGCGTCTGGGCTGCCATGTGGAACACGGACATCCGCCGTTATGGCCCGAATGCCTATGTCTCCTCCGTTGTCTGCGACTGGAACGACTTCTACGTCGATCAGGTCGGCAAGCGCCTGGCCGGCACCTGGTCGCCGAGCGAAACCCTCTTGCCGATGGGCGGCGGTATCGACCGCGACGCCTGGGGGCAGAACGTTCCGGAGGAAGTCGGCAAGGCCGCCGATGAAGTCCGCACCAAGATCATGGGCGGTTGGTCGCCGTTCGTGGGCGAGCTGAAGGACAAGGACGGCAAGGTCCGGGTCGAGGAAGGCCAGAAGATGACCGAACTGGAACTCTACAACTGGGATTGGTCGGTCGAAGGCGTTCTCGGCCTCGAAAGCTGACCGGTTTACCCGAGCACTCTCCGGGCGGCATCCGTTGCCGCCCGGATTTTCCCGCCTTGACAGTTCCCTAAGCCCAAAGCGCTGATGACCGACGCCGACCACAGTTACACTCCTCCGCCCGGAACCGCGCCGATCGTCCGGCTGCAGGGCATTGCCAAGTATTTTCCGGGCGTCATTGCCAACGAGAATGTCGACCTTGAGGTCATGCCGGGCGAGATCCATGCCCTGCTCGGCGAGAATGGTGCCGGCAAGTCGACCCTGATGAACATCCTGACCGGCATCTACCAGGCGGATGCGGGCGAAATCCTCATCGACGGCTACCGCCGCGAATTCGCGACCCCGTTGCAGGCGATCGCCGCCGGCATCGGCATGGTTCACCAGCATTTCAAGCTGGTGCAGGCGTTCACGGTCGCGGAAAACATTCACCTGGGTTGGGACGAGACGCCGAGACGGGCGTCGAAATCCGTTCTGGAAAGCCGCACGGCGGATCTGGCGAAGCGCTTCAACCTGGACATTCGCCCCGGCGCCACGGTCAGCGACCTGTCGACCGGCGAGCAGCAGCGCGTGGAAATCCTGCGCGTGCTCGCCCGCAAGGCGCGGCTTCTGATCCTCGACGAACCGACCGCCGTCCTGACACCGGCCGAGGCGCGCGAGCTGTTCCGCGCGCTGCGCGAGTTCGTCGCCGGCGGCAATGCGGTGATCTTCATCAGCCACAAGCTCGATGAAGTCATGGAAATTTCCGACCGCATCTCGATCCTGCGCGGCGGGCGCAAGATCGCCACCAAGCAGACCTCCGAGTGCAACGCCCATATGCTGGCGAACCTGATGGTCGGTCGGGAAATCGTGCTCGATGACATGCGCGCCCGCGCAGCCGACGCGGCGCCCAAATCCGAGTCGCCGGTGCTGATTCTGAACAATGTCAGCGTCACCGACGAAGCCGGCGGCAAGGCCCTCGACGAGATCAGCCTGCAGCTTCATGCGGGGGAAATCCTCGGCATCGCCGGCGTGGCCGGTAACGGCCAGCGCGAACTGAGCCAGGTCCTGACCGGCGTCCGCGCGGTGTCTTCCGGCGAGGTGATCGTCGACGGCAAGTCGATGAAGGGCGCGAATGCGGCCGTCTTCGCCGCCTTCGGCATCGGCCATATTCCCGAAGACCGGCTGCACAGCGGCCTTGCCCCGGCGCTCAGCATCACCGCCAATGCGGTGATGCGCGAATACGGCAAGCCGCCCGTGTCGCCCCACGGGATCTACAATCCGCGCGGTGCGCTGGCGCTGGCGAAGGAAATTGCCGAGGCGGCCGATGTGGCGATCCCTGATTTCGGCATGCCCGTGCGCAACCTTTCCGGCGGCAACCAGCAGCGTCTCGTGGCGCGCCGCGAAATGCGCATTGCCGACAAGGTGCTCGTCGCCGCCTATCCGAGCCGCGGGCTCGATGTCGGCGCCATCAACACCATGCTGCGCTACATCGTCGAACTGCGCGACGCCGGCGCCGGCATCGTGCTGATCTCCGAGGAACTGGAGGAGCTGCTCAACCTCTCCGACCGCATCGCGGTTTTGTATGAAGGCCGGATCATGGGCACCGTGGAGAACGACAATCTCGACATCGAGGAAATCGGTCTCCTGATGGGCGGCCGTACCAAAGCGAAGGAGGTCGCGTAATGTTCGGTACCCTCCGTTTGCAGCGCATGCCGTCCGCCCATCCGGGCATCGCTTTGGCCGCGCGCGTGGCGGCGCTGGTCATCGCCCTTGTCGTCGCCGGCATCGGCGTCGCGGTTGCGGGCATGAACCCGTTCGAGCTGGGTGGACGCGTCCTCACATCGTCCTTCGGTTCGACCTTCGGTCTGGAGGATCTCGGCGTCCTGGTCATTCCTCTGATCCTGACCGGGTTGGCGGTCGCCGTCGGCCAGCAGGTCGGCGCGTGGAACATCGGGGCGGAAGGCCAGTTCTATGCCGGTGCCTTCGCCGCCACCGCCGTCGGCCTGTTCGTACCGGGGCCGGAGCCGCTGATCCTGATCCTGATGTTCGTCGCGGGGCTCGTCGGCGGCGCGGTCTGGATCCTGGTCCCGACGCTTGCCCGCGCCTATGCCAACGTCAACGAGCTGATCACCACGCTGCTTCTGAACTTCGTCGCCACGCTGCTGGTCTACTATGTCGCCACCGGCCCGTGGCGCGACCGCAGCGGCATGGCGAATTCGGCGACACCGCCGCTTTCGGCCGAAGTGCCGTCCTTCTGGGGTATCGTTCACTGGGGCTTTCCCATCGCCATCGGACTGGCGATCCTGGTCGCCGCCGTGCTGGCGTTTTCGAAGTGGGGCTACGAGGTGCGTCTCGTGGGCTCCAACCCGTCGGCGGCCAAATATGTCGGCATTCCGGTGCGCAGGCACCTGATCACCGTCATGCTGCTTTCGGGTGCTATCGCCGGGCTTGCCGGCATGCTGGAGATCGCAGGCACCGTGCACCGGCTCCAGGGCGGCATTTCCAACAATTTCGGCTATCTCGGCATCATGGTTGCCGTGCTGGCGCGCGGATCGCCCATCGGGGTGATCTTCTCCGGCGCGCTGATGGCGCTGATCCTGAATTCCGGGATCATCCTGCAGACGCAAGGGCTGACCACCTCGATCGTGCTCGCGATCACCGGCTTCATCCTGTTCCTGACGGCCATCGGCGACGAGCTGTCCTACTACCGCGTGATCCGCGAGAAAGCGTGAAGGTGTCTATCCGATGGATCTTCTGACGGGTCTTCTGACGACTGCATTCCTGGCCGGCGGCGTGCTGGCGCTGGCCGCTCTCGGCGAGGTGCTGGCCGAACGGGTGGGCGTGGTCAATCTGGGCGTTGAAGGGCTGATGGCCATGGGCGCGATCACCGGCATTGCCACGGTCACGGCCGTGCCGTCGCCCATGCTCGGCTTTCTGGCGGCGCTCGCCGTCGGCGCCCTGTTCGGCGCGGTCTTTGCCTTCGCCACCGTGATCGTGCGCGCCAACCAGGTGCTCTGCGGCCTGGCGCTGACGCTGATCGGCTCCGGGCTCGCGTCCAGCATCGGCCGCAACTATTCCGGCATGCCCGCGCCGGTCACCTTCGAGCCGGTGCAGGTGCCGCTCCTCAGCCAGATCCCGATCATCGGACCGGCGTTCTTCTCGCAGAACATCCTGTTCTACCTGATCTACCTGATCCTGCCGATCTTCTTCAGCTACCTGATGTTCTCCACCCGCCACGGCATGAACATGCGCGCCGTCGGCGAGAACCCGGCCGCAGCCGATGCCGCCGGTATCCCGGTCAACCTCATGCGGTTTTCCTATGTCACCATCGGCGCGGCACTGGCCGCCGGGGCAGGGGCCTATCTGACGCTCGCCTTCGTGCCGTCCTGGTCCGACGGGGTCGTGGCCGGGCGCGGCTGGATCGCGGTTGCGCTGGTGATCTTCGCCGGCTACCGGCCGATCATGGCAACCCTTTCCGGACTGCTGTTCGGCCTGATCACGGCGCTCGGCTTCATCGGACAGGCGCGCGGCTGGCCGATCGCGCCCGCGTTCCTGTCCATGCTGCCCTATCTGGGCACCGTCGCCTTCATCATCGTGCCGGTGCTCGCATGGCAGAAGATGCGCAGGGCCATGGCCGCCCCGGCAGCCCTGGCGCTGCCCTATTACCGGGATATGAGGTAGGCCCATGTCCACGCTTCTGGTGAAGAACATCGCCCATCTGGCGACCTTCGACGACGCAGCCCGCGAGATCGCCGACGGCGCGATCCTGGTGCGCGACAACGTCATCGAGGCGGTCGGCACCACGGCGGAACTGTCCGGCTCCGAGGCGGACGAGACGCTGGATCTCGCCCATCACGTGGTGATGCCGGGCATGGTCAACACCCACCACCACATGTACCAGAACCTGACCCGGGTGATGGTGCAGGACGATGCGCTGTTCGTCTGGCTGAAGGCGCTTTATCCGGTCTGGGGCAAGCTCGACGACGACGCCATCCGCGTCTCCGCCCGCGTCTCCATGGCGGAGCTGATGATGTCCGGCTGCACCACCAGCTCCGACCATCTCTATGTCATGCCCACCAACGCCCGCCTCGACACCACCATCGAGGCCGCGCGCGAGATCGGCCTGCGGTTCCATGCGGCGCGCGGGGCCATGTCGCGCGGCGAGAGCAAGGGCGGCCTGCCGCCGGACAATTGCGTCGAGGACGAAGACTTTATCCTGAAGGATGCCGAACGCTTGATCGGCGCCTATCACGACATGAGCCGCCATTCCATGAGCCGGATCATCCTGGCGCCGTGCTCGCCCTTCTCGGTGACGCCGGAACTGATGCGCGATGCGGCGGCTCTCGCACGCAAACACGACGGCGTGCGGCTGCACTCCCATATCGCCGAGGTGCTGGACGAGGAGGTCTACTGCAACGAGATCTACGGCATGCGCTCGGTCGGTTTTGCCGAATCCGTCGGCTGGCTCGGCGACGATGTCTGGTTCGCCCACGCGATCTTCCTCAACGACGACGAGATCCGGCTGTTCGCGGAAACCGGCACCGGCGCCACCTATTGCCCCTCGGCCCATATGCGCTGCGGCCTCGGCATCATGCGGGTGCGGGAAATGCTGGATGCGGGCGTCAAAGTCGGCCTCGGCGTCGACGGCTCCGCCTCCAACGACACCTCGAACATGTTCCTGGAGGCCCGGATCGGGCAATTGCTGCAGCGGGTCGCCCCGGCGCGTTACCTGTCGGAAAAGCCCGGCGGGCGCGGCGGCTTCGGCGGCACGCCGACAGCACTTTCGGCGCGCGAGACCCTGACCATGGCGACGCGCGGCGGGGCGAAGCTGCTCGGCCGCGACGATATCGGCTATCTGGCGCCGGGCATGAGCGCCGACTTCATCGCCATGGACATGCACCAGCTTGGCCTGTCGGGCGCGGAGCGCGATCCGTTGGCGGCCCTGATCATGTGCGGACCGTTCAAGGTCGACCATTCCTTCATCAACGGCGTTCAGGTGATCGCCGACGGACAGTTTACCAGCTTCGACGTGGACGGCGCGCTGGCCGAGCACCGGGACACCATGAAACGCCTGCACGACGCCTGAAGGCGCCTCTCAAAGGGGAACGAACATGAGCAAGACAGTGGAAAAGGCAGCGCTCGACAACTGGTACTGCATCGGCTGCGCCGCCGACATGCCCCTTGGCGACAGCAAGACGAAGCTGCTCGGCTCCGGCCTGGTGATCACCAAGGCCACCGACGACGCGGTGGCCGTGAGCCTGACGGACGGCAGCGCGGTGACGTCGAAGATCCGCTACGGCTATGTCTGGGCGACGCTTGGCGAGCCGGAGCGCGACGTGGTTCCCATTCCCGAAGCCGACGAGGCGGACCGGCGCTATGTCGCCTGCGGCGCGGTCACGGTGAAATCCTCCGGCCTGCGCATCGTGGAAAACTTCCTCGATCTCGCCCATTTCCCCTTCGTCCATACCGATATCCTCGGCTCCGAGCCGCATACGGAAGTGGCGCATTACGACTGCGAGATCCGCCGCGACGTGGACGAGGTCTGGGCGACCAACTGCAAGTTCCTGCAGCCCAAGGCCGCCATGTCGGCCGAAGGCGCCATCGAGACCGACTACATCTACCGGGTCGCCAACCCCTTCGTGACGCTGCTCTACAAGACCTGCCCGAATGCGGACGACCGCTGGGACGTGATCTGCCTGTTCGTGCAGCCCATGGAGGAGGACCTGTGCCGGGCCCATCCGCTGATGCTGCTCATCGACGATGTGACGCCCCTGTCGGACCTGATCGCGTTTCAGCTCGACATCTTCCTGCAGGACCGCATTATCCTTGAAAACCAGCGGCCGCTGTTGCTGCCGCTGGAACCGCGCGCGGAAATCCCGACCCGCGCCGACGCCTCCTCCATCGCCTATCGCCGCTGGCTGAAGGAAAAGGGGCTGGTTTACGGGACAACGCTAACGGCGGCCTGAAAACACATGGAAACAGTCCGGGGAAAGCTCGTTCGCGCGAGCGGGTTTCATGCGCCGGTGTGCGGCGAGGTGGACTGTCTTCACGACGCCCTGATCGCAGTGGGTGCGGACGGGGTGATCGGTGAGGTGATCCGTCCGGACGATGAGGCCTGGTCCGGGCGGATCACCGAAGCTCAAGAAGACGGCACCCTGGTGGAACTGCCCGAAGGCACCTTTCTGCTGCCCGGCTTCGTCGACCTGCATATCCACGCGCCGCAATATCCTCAGCTCGGCAACGCGCTCGACGTGCCGCTGGAAGTCTGGCTGCAGAAATATACCTTTCCGATCGAGGCGCGTTATGCGGACACCGCCTTCGCCCGCCGCGCCTATTCGCTGCTGGTCGGCGATCTCGTCGCCTGCGGCACGACGACGGCGGTCTATTACGGCACCATCCATGACGCGGCCAACCGGCTGCTGGCCGACATCTGCATTCAGGCCGGCCAGCGGGCGCTGATCGGCAAGGTCGCCATGGACGACAAGGAAAGCTGCCCGGATTACTACCGCGACGACAGCGTCGACGCTGCCGTTGCCGGCACGGTGAGCCTGATCGAGCATATCCGCAGCCATCCGGACAATGGCGAAGGCCGGGTCCTGCCGGTGGTCACGCCGCGCTTCATTCCCTCCTGCACCGACGATCTGCTGACCGAACTCGGCGCGCTGGCAAAGGCTCATGACTGCCATGTGCAGACCCATTGCTCCGAAAGCGACTGGGAGCACGGCTACGTCTTGGCCCGCCACGGTGTCAGCGATACGGAAAGCCTGGACCGGTTCAGCCTCTTACGAAAGGGCAGCGTGCTCGGCCACGCCAATTTCATCTCCGCCGCCGACATGGAGCGGATCAAAGTCCGCGAGGCCGCCGTCGCCCATTGCCCGCTCTCCAACGCCTACTTTTCCGGCGCGGTGTTTCCGCTCAAGGCGGCGCTCGCAAAAGGCCTGCATGTGGGCCTCGGCACCGACATTTCCGGCGGCCCGGCGGGCACCATGCTTGAAAGCACCCGCGCGGCGATCATGGCCTCGCGCATGCTGGAATCGGGCACCGATCCGGCGCTCGCCCCCGAGGAACGCTCCAGCCATAACGACACGCGCATCGACTTCCGCACCGCGTTCCACCTGGCAACGGCGGGCGGCGGCGCGGCCCTCGGCCTGCCGGTCGGACGGTTCGAGCCAGGCTGTCATTTCGACGCCGTGCTGATCGATCCGGAGGCTCCGCTCGGTGGCTTGCGCCTGTGGCCGGAGTTGCACGCGGGCGACGAGATCCTGCAGAAGATCGTCTATACCGCCAGCCGGCCGAACATCGCCCGGGTCTGGATCGGCGGCACCGCGCCGTCGACGCGGCCAAGCTGACGGGGAGGGGAGAAGGATTGTGACCGACCTGATCCAAAAGCTGCCCAAGGCGGAGATCCACATCCACCTGGAAGGCGCGATCCTGCCCGGAACGGCCATGGAGCTGGCGAAAAAGAACGGCGTGACCCTGCCGGACTGCGAGAGGGTCGAGGATCTTTATTCCTACGACAACCTGATGGAGTTCCTCGCCGTCTACGGCGCGATCTCCGACAGCATCGTCACCGTCGACGACTTCCGCCGCATCGCCTACGAGATGCTGCAGTCGGCCGCCGATAACGGCTGCCGCTACATGGAATTCTTCATCAGCCCGCATGCCCATAAAGACGTTCCCTTCGCCCGCCAGTTCGAGGGCATCCGCAAGGGCATGGCCGACGCGGAGACGGATTTTTCCATCGTCTCGCGCATCATCCCCGGCATGAACCGCGAGCTCGGGCCCGCCGCCGGCGAGGAATACCTGGACGAGGTGCTCGCCAACCGCGGCGACGACGTCATCGGCCTCGGCCTCGATTATAACGAGGCGCCGTTTCCGCCCGAGCCCTTCGCCGATGTCTTTGCCCGCGCGGCACAAGCCGGGCTGCAC
The DNA here is from genome assembly GCF_048260565.1 of Roseibium sp. Lineage (GTDB taxonomy): Bacteria > Pseudomonadota > Alphaproteobacteria > Rhizobiales > Stappiaceae > Roseibium. The sequence continues at coordinate 395,144 of NZ_JBLXGP010000001.1, forward strand.
CTGACGGCGCACGCGGGCGAAAGCGGACCGGCGGCCTATATCGCCGGCTCGCTCGATGCCCTGAAGGTGGAGCGCATCGACCACGGCTATAACATCGTCGAAGATCCGGCGCTGATCGCCCGCTGCCGCGACGAGGGCATCGCCTTCACCTGCTGTCCCTCGACCACGAAATACACCACCAGCTGGCGCGATCTTAGCGCGCCCGATCACCCGATCCGGCGGATGAAGGAAGCGGGACTGGCCGTCACGATCAACTCCGATGACCCGCCCATGTTTGCAACCGATCTGGGCCGCGAATTCGAGCTGGCGCACGCCGACCTCGGCTTTTCCCTTCAAGACCTGAAAGTCGCGATCCTGACCGGCCTGGACGCCTCCTGGCTGGACGAGACCACCAAACGCCAGTGGCGCGCCGAATGGGTAGACGAAATCGATACGGCGCTTTCAAATTAAGACAAAAGGCAAGGAAACGATCATGACCGACACCATTCCCGTTATCGACCTGACGCCGCTGTTCGAAGGCGGCGAGGCGGGGCGCAAGGCGGTCGCCGAAAAGATCGGCGAAGCCTGCCGCGGCATCGGCTTCTTCTATCTCTCCGGCCACGACGTGCCCGCCAAGCTGCGCGCGGACGTCTTCGCCATGGCGCAGACCTTCTTCGAAAGCCCGGACGAACTGAAGATGAAATCTGCCTATTCCGCCGACACGGGCAACCGCGGCTACGTGCCGATGAAGGGCGAGTCCCTCGACCCGACCAAGGCGCCCGACCTGAAGGAAGGCTACAACATCGGCCTCGATCTTGGCCCCGACGATCCGGAGATCGTGAACAAGGCCCCGCTCCGGGCGCTCAACCTGTGGCCGGAGCTGCCCGGCTTCAGGGAGATCATGCTGGAGTATTACAACGCCATGTGGGCCCTGGGCCGCACCCTGCACACGGCGTTTGCCACCGAACTCGGCCTGCCGGTGGACTACTTCGACGACAAGCTCGACCGGCCGCTGGCGACCCTGCGCCTGCTGCACTACCCGGAAAGCCCGGCGGACATCGAAGAGGGCCAGCTCGGTGCCGGCGAACACACCGACTACGGCTGCGTCACCCTGCTTGCCACCGACGACGCCGGCGGCCTGGAAGTGCGCACCCGTAACGGCGCCTGGCTGGCGGCGCCCTATATCCCGGACACCTTCGTCTGCAACATCGGCGACTGCCTGATGCGCTGGACCAACGACCTCTACGTCTCCACCCCGCACCGTGTGGTCAACCCCTCGGGCCGCGAACGCTACTCCGTGCCCTTCTTCCTCGACCCCGACCCCGACCCCGACGCCATCGTCGAATGCCTGCCCGGCTGTTCAAGCGAAGACAACCCGGCGAAGTATCCGCCGATCCGGGGCGATGACTATCTGCTCAGCCGGCTGAACCCGACCTATGAGAAGTCGGGGTTGATCGGGGCGAGTTGAGGGGAGGGGAAGCGCTAAGTCCCCTGGGGTATCCGAAAAGCAAAACCATTCTTGCCGCTTCGAAGGTCGGTAATGGTTCAATGAGTGCATGACCGCTTGCGGTGAATACGGCAGGCGGGTTCTTGATAAATGACAGCTTCACGCCCCCATTACGGTCGTTGCGACCGCTTAACTGAGTTCTCGAAAGCGGACACTACGGCTTTAGATTTCCAAGGCCTGCAGGGTGGACAAAGCCGTTGCTTAATCTTGAGACGCTATGGACATTGAATTGAGTGCTGCACGCACCGGGTCCTCTTTTTCCGAAGGATACAAAGCCCTTCGGCCAACTTCCTGAAACTGCCCTCGATTTGTCCAGAACTTTGTCGGATTGAATCGGAATTTAGCGACGAGTCTCTTTCCAAAGTCGACCTCATGCAAAGAGTAGTTTTGTTTTTGATCGATATCCCCAATCTCCGGATACTCGCCTAGAAGAAATCCCTCCTGTATATGGGGACGCATAGCAGTCGGTGGGCAGACACTGGAAAGACGGATCGTTTGTAGACCAGCCTCCGCGCTAGCAGTAATTGCGCCACTAACGTTGGGTACTCCCAATACAAAGAGAAAGGCACTCCCTGTTTTGTTGCCTACACTAGCGAATGAAGCGCCTATTCGTAGAGATTGTGTAACATCCAGCAAGGGCGTTTCACATATCTCATAGTGCTGAATGATTGCCCATCTTAGAATTCTATATTTAGTAATCTCGTCAGCTCCCAGGAAATCGTTGTTCCTGAATGTTTGGACGAGTTGCGGTTCAATTTGTCGAAGTCGCTCAAATCTGGGCGAAAGCCATGTGCTATTTTGTGGATGAATTGGTCTTCGAAAAATTGTTGGCCTCAGTGTCGAACCGATGTGAAATTGGCTTTCAGCGATCCAGTCGCGATGCTGACCTCGGTAAAACAGCACATGACTTCGATTGCGAAATTGTAGCTCTGCAATTTTGGCCGCTAGTTCAAAAAAGTCGGAAACTTCATGACCTTTGGAGGCACGAACGGCTCGACAATCAGAGATCTCGGCATTCTTGCCCGAGTCTGTAAATGTCCACAGGTCTTCTAGCCCAATTGTATCCATGATCCAGCATGGCCCACAAAGAAATTTGACTCAACCTAATCTAGACTACGTGAGCCATACCACATTTAAAACAATGTCTTACTTAGGCTCGCAGGCAGCCTACGCCACAGGTGACCTTAAAGGCTGCTACGCGCCCGTAATCAGCCATTCGAGTAATCGCTGCCAGTGATAAAGGTCTGCCTTACCCCGGAAGGCATGTTAGCTAAACGGGACCAGTGAAAAGGCGCAGCGACTCTTCGGCGATAATCGGGAGGCGATCTTCTCCCTTCAACATTGCGTTCAGATGCCCTTCAAGCGTGTAGTCATACGAACTATTCATGATTGGAGCGCCACCTGCGGCAATGACAAAGTTGTACTTCGTGACATAGCGGCTGCGTGTTTCGAGTCGCCCTCGTAGCGACTGGAGTTCGCCATCGATCATAGCCGACCCGTCATCGGCTTCAGCCCGAGTCACAAGGTGAACCCCATCAACCAAGCCATATTCTTCCCAGTAGTAGGCAAATAGGCCCTCACCGGCTGCCACTTCGGCAATACGTTCCGACGTCCACTCATAAAGGCCGATCGGAGGGAGTGGATCGACCTCGACGTACACGAAGTTGTATTTGTATGTGGCAGGATTAACGGCCGCCACGCGGACAATCTTCATCTCTTCGCCGTTGATGAGTAGGCAATCCCCCGCTTCCGTGTAGTTGCTGATATGGAGATTGGATGGTCCTCGGGACCAACAGATCGGGGTGCCGTCTTCGAATTCTAGAGGTTGCGCGAGGAGCCGCGCGAAGCGTTGCCGAATTGTATCGTCGTCCTCGAACCAAGAAATCCCTCGGACACCAGGAAAAGCATCGTTGAACCGTCGGGCGAATACGACGGTACTATGAGCGCCCCCCAGCGTCGGTAGTCTTGGCGATGCGGCTACCGCGGCAGCCCGAGCCTCGACCTGGATAGCTGCGTCGAAAATCAGCTCTGCGAGAACAATCTGATCTTTAGGAGATATTGGTGCCCGCGCTGCCCGACCACCACGTCGCGCCGCGTAGAGCGCACTTAGTTCGCTCAGTCGCTTTCGACGCTCGTGGAGCAGAATCGTGAGAGTGTCTGCACCGATGTCGAGATCGAATTCCTCACCGGCATTGGCGTCACCGGAATCTATTAGATTTTGGATCATGGCGGCGTGCCGCATGGTGGGTTTCGGTGCTGCATCGCACAAGTCGTCGAACGGCTTGAGGGTAGGAGCACCCAACGCATTCACGCCGAGGAAGGCATTGCGTGTCTTCTGCACAAACCGGAAGCATTCTCCCACTAGACGTTCTGCCACCACACGTTCTCCTGCGCCGGGAAGTCCGTCCTTGATTTCGCCAGTTGAAAGGTCGAGGAACCGATTATCAGAGAAGAATGCGGCGGCCCCATCCTTGTGGATGTTCGCTGCGATCTCCGGCGTCGTTGCCACCACGATGCTGCTAAGAACCGCGCTTCGATCGGCGCGTCCCAAACGCTTGCCCAACTCGTCTTCGAGTAGAAGCTTGTGCTGGAGCAACGCCTCGAGCCAATCAGCCCGATCCACCGCATCTGGAATTTCTGGCATGACTATCGCCAGGTCGATGTCGCTCTTGTCGTTGAACTGTGCGCCGTCGCGATAGACGAGGCTCCCGAAAACATAGACACCTTGAGGCTTCAGTTCAGTAATGACAGCCTTGGCCCAGTTGGTAAGATATGACCTCGTCGCTGCAACGTACTCTTCGGACAACTACTATCTCCCTCGCCTTAGAGCTGTCTCGAGAGCGATACCTAAAGCGCGAAGATTTTACAACATCAGTTCTTGCTAAGGACCAGATAAGTTGCTTAAAAAACACGCCGACAACCTAAAAGAAATGAATGTGTTATGACAAGCTAACGGTAAGCTGAGTTTGGCAGATTCGAAACAAAATCGCATCGTGCAGGTTATGCCTTGCGTCTCATCATTAGGATTCAATCCTTTGAAGCTGAGTTTTACAGAATTCTCGTACGGGTATGCGTTCACAGAAAGCCTAGTACGATCATCGGAAACCGCTCCAGTAGGTGCGCCAAGCTTTCCAAACTTAGTACAAGAAGCCAAGCTCGGATACGACATCAAGATCGACTTCCCTGCAGTGCCGCTATTCTTTCAGTTTAAGCTTCCGGAATCGATGAAGCGCGCCACGGCCTTTGAAATTGCCGGGGGCGGATGCCCAGGCTTGACCATCCCATTTTTTCGGATGGGTATGATGCGGAAGGATTTATCACGGCAGCATGAGCGGCTAATCAGCTTAGAAAGTCGGTATCCGGACTGCGTCTATTATGCTGCGCCTGCCATAAAGACGCTTCGTGCATTTAACCAAGCATACAATTCAGCAAAAGTAGCGGAGAGGTCCGCGTTCTTTTCACCAAAGGATATTGGACCGCTTCCCGACACCAAGCAGCATAGCATTGCATATGCTGAGGACCTCTCGGTTGCCTATTTCTGCTCTGAGCCCAAGAGCATTCGGGCGATACCATTCGAAAAGCTGAGCGCTTTCGTTAGGGACAAGCTTAGTCAGAAGTCTGCCCAGACGCTGGAAGAAGCGACCCCGGCTCTCGTCGAGGAAATCTTAGGAATTGCTTCTGCGGTCATGGGTGAAAATATTCAGAATATAAGGCAACGCATCAATAACAGATTGCAATCAGCAGATGGGACGAGGGCGCGTTCGACGAGAAGACAGCGAATAACGACGGAGTTACAGGTCATCCGTGAAGTGGCGAGAGTTGACCTCGGAGTGGACTTTGTCATTGCGCAACCCCGCTAAAGGAAGCCTAAGCTGAAAGGCGCCATTATACGATTTTTTTGCCCAATGCGGACGGTTCGTTCTCGGACTCATTGCGGACAACCTTTCATTCGCCCATCTAGTTCTCCAGTTGATCGGTACCCAATGTTTGCAAAAACTATCACCCATGCGGCAAACTGACCTTCTACGAGAAATCCTCCATCTGCGCCGCGCGGCGGAGACCCTCAAGCACTGCGATTCCGTCTAATCCGTCGTCAAGCGGCGCGGTCGTCCGACAACCCAAAACCGATGGAAGCCGCTGCGAGGATCTGCCCCGAGAACCGGCTCCGACCGACCCAACCCTTTTGCCGACTTCGCCGCAGTTTCCCGCTGGCAAGCCAGTGATTCCCGGATAATGTGTCAGCGGAGGTGCTTTTGATGTCCATGGGTGAAAAACCACGTCTCGGCGAGCTGTTGCTCGGCACGGAGGGCCTGGCGCTGCTGAGGCTGGCGTTTACGGGCGACGAAGCGATGCGGGACGCGCGCGTGACCGAGATGCGCGACCTGCTGGCGCATCTGGACGATCCCGATCTGGCGGCCGCGCTGGCGGCCCCCGAATATGATTTGAAAGACGGCTATGCGTTGTGGTCGAAGACCTACGATGCGCCCTTGCGTCTGTTCTCCATCGAAGAACCCGCCATGCAGGCGCTGTTTGAGACGCTGGACCCCGGCACGGTGCTCGATGCCGCTTGCGGCACCGGGCGGCACAGCGTCGAGCTGGTCCGGCGCGGCCATCGGGTGGTTGGTGTCGACAGCTCCGAGGCCATGCTGGAAAAGGCGCGCGCGAAGCTTCGGCAAGCCGACTTCCGGGTGGGCGATCTTGAGGCCCTGCCTGCGGATGCCCAGGGCTTCGATGCCGTCGTCTGTGCCCTGGCACTCGTGCATCTTCCCGATCTTCACGGCGTCATGGCCGAGTTCGAACGGGTGTTGCATCCGGGCGGCCGCGTGATCATCAGCGACGTGCACCCCTTCCTGATCCTGCTCGGCTGGCAAGCGCAGTTCAGGACCGGCAGCGGCGACGCCGGCTTCATGCGCCTGCATCGCCACATGCTTTCCGACTACGCCGCGGCCGCGACCGCCGCGGGTCTGCGCATCCGGTCGCTTCGGGAGCTGCCGCTGACGCCGGAGTCTGCCATCACGGTCGCCACCGAACGCCTGCCCGAAGCCAATCAAGCCGCCTGGGTCGGGCTTCCAGGCGTGGTCGTCTGGGAGTTCGAGAAGCCGTAGGAACCGGACACAGTGGTCGGCGGCAAAGCCTTTGATCGAAGAATAAAAAGGGACTTCTTGAATACTCCGGCGCGGAAAAGCAGATCTGTCTGCTCGTCTGTGGTGTGCACAGGCAGGGCTTTATGTTATCTTCAATGTATAAATTAGCGTATATTTATAGTATGCTCCGGTCTCAGTGGGCCGGGATGACATTGCCATAATGCGTATTGAAACTCTCAACGAGATTGTTCGAAGGATCTACGCTGCCGCGAATGGCCAGGAAAACTGGGACGACGTTGTTGTCGAGCTTGGCGATCAGCTGAATCTCGGCGTCATACATGTGTTTCTGACGAACCTTGAGAACGGCGCCGGCTACATCGGCTCGTCGCCCCGTGGAAATCCTGAACTGGACCGAAAATACCGGGAAGAATACTTTGAATGCGATTTCCGTTTGCCGCGGATAATGGCTTCAAAACGGGGCCTGATGTTCGATGAACGGTCCATCGCGTCGGACGACGAGATCCGCAACAGTGCGCTGCATCAGGAGTTGTTCGTAAAAAACGGCGTTCATCGAATAATCGGCTCCAACATGAGCATCGATAATGCGCTCGGGTGGTTTGGAGTAACCACGCCGCAGGCATCTGACGACTTTTCCGACGAGCAACGCCAGGCCCTCGATTTTCTGGCGCCGCACATTCTGCAGGCCTTCGAAATCGCAAAGACACGCGCCGACCTCCGGTTCATGAACGATGCAAATCTGACCGTGCTGAACTTTGCGGGCATTGGTGTCCTTTACCTGGAAAACGGGGTCGCGACCGGCTGTAACGAAATTGCGGATGCTTTTTTCAAACGGGGCTTTTTAAAGCTGATCGGAGGACGGTTGCGCTGCCGGGACGAGCCTTCCGACAGGAAGTTGGAGAGCTACCTTTCGTCGTCGACAGGGACGGAAACCGACCAGCTGAGATTGACCGACACGGAGCAAGGGCTCGAGTATCTCATCAATATCCGGACGATCGGTCTGTTGTACAAGGAGACTGCCAACAGCATCGGGCAAAAGAGAGTTGTCCTGATAAGGATGCTCGACCGGGCAGGCAAACCGGATATCGAGACGGTTGCCGGATTTGGCAGGAATTTCCGGCTGAGCGATGCGCAGATTGCGGTCATACATGCCGTGTTGTGCAACATCCCGCTGTCCGAGCTCGCTGACACACGAGGCGTGAAGCTCGATACCGTCAGAAAGCAGCTCAAACTGGCCATGGAAAAGCTGGACGTCCGCAGCCAGAAAGAGCTGGTCATGCTGTTTGAACGGACCACCTTTTTCTAGACGGCGTATTGCCCTCCCGCGCTGAAGAAATGCCCGTTCTCGGGATTATCGGATCGGACACGTCCTCAAACAACGCTGAAGGGACATTCCCCAGCTGGGGAATAGGCACTCTGTCCCACTCTGCTTAAAATTACGGATGTTTGAACGTTCCCGGAAGGGGCTCGCAAACTCGATTTCGCCGAGCGGGTCGGGTTGCCGGATCCGGTCTTGGGGGCGCGGAGATATTCAACCGGATTCACTTCTGGTGAGCCCGGTCCTCGGGGGAACTCTCCCGGGTGTTACTTTATTCATTTTCAAACCTCTCCTTTTTGCGGCAATCTGACCCTCACCGGGAAATCCCTCATCTTTGCCGTGCGGCGCGCGCCCTCATGGATTACGATCCCGGCTTTCCGGCCCAACCCGAATAAAGGAGCCTCTTTGAATGTGGGACGAACGCTACGCCACCGATGACTACATCTTCGGAACCGCGCCGAGCCAGTTTCTGGAAGCGAATGCCGGTCTGCTGACACCCGGCGAGACGGCGCTGGCCGTTGCCGACGGGGAGGGGCGCAATTCGGTTTATCTCGCGGAGAAGGGCCTGGCGGTGACCGCGATGGACAGTGCCGCCACGGGCGTAGAAAAGGCGCGCCGGCTTGCACAGGCCAAAGGCGTCGAGGTGGATTTCCGGCTGGCCGATCTGAAGACCTGGGAGTGGGCGCCCGCGAAATACGATGTCGTCGCGGCGATCTTCATCCAGTTCGCGCCCCCGGAATTCCGGGCGGAAATCTTCGACGGCATCGAACGCACCCTGAAGCCCGGCGGGCTGCTCCTGCTGCACGGCTACACGCCGAAGCAGCTGGACTACAAGACCGGCGGGCCGTCGGCTGAGGAAAACCTCTATACCAGGGACATGCTGTCCGAGCGCTTCGGCGCCTGGGAGATCCTGCGCCTGGAAGAGTACGAAGCCGAACTCAACGAAGGCGCGGGCCATTCGGGTCGGTCCGCCCTGATCGACCTGATCGCGCGGAAGCCCGGGGTGGTTTGAGGGACGGCGGCATTCTGCCGTCATTCCGGATAACAGAGATGCCGCTTGCGCCCGTCTCCCCCCTTGAGGGGGAGATGTCCGCGACAGCGGACAGAGGGGGGTCTCAGCCGCACGACATATCGCAGCGCTCGAGAGCGACGCCACTGCCTTCACCCCCCTCTGTCACCAAAGGTGACATCTCCCCCTCAAGGGGGGAGAGGGGTGTAAACGGCATGGCCGCGCCTCACACACCACCGTTGCCCGGCCCTGAGCCGGGGTCACCTCGCAAAGCCGCTTGCCGCAGCTTTGGCGCAGGACAGCAAACGCTCTGCAGACGAGCAGTTGCCGGGTCTCACTGAGTTCGCCCGGGATGGCGGTTTGGGGGATGGCAATGCCTCGCCATTCACTCAGGTTGTCATCCCGGTTTGGCGCAGCAGCGGCAAGACTGGGATCCGGTACGCCGTGTGGCTTGCGGTTGGAAAAGATTGCTAAATCAATAGTTTACTGGATCCCAGCCTGCGCTGGGAGGACAAGGAGTGTTTGGCGAAACGGCGTGCCTTTTCGCAGGCCGCGCCCCACACACGACCGTCACCCCGGCCTCGAGCCGGGGCCTACTCGCACGGCCGCTTGCCGCAGCTTTTGGCCAGGGCAACAAAGGCTCTGGAAACGAGTAGGTCCCGGGTCTCACTGCGTTCGCCCGGGATGACGGTTTGAGGGGAGGCGACACCCCGCCCCAAAACTCAGCCAAGCCCCACCGGTTCGCGGCCTCACGACAGGCTGTCGAGATTATGCAGGCAGCGCCTGAGATAACCGTTGAACTGTTCGACCTCCGCCGGCGTGAAGCCGTCCAGAAGCTCTTTCTGGCGGTTGAGCGAGGCGTCGAGAATGCGGGCGTGGAGATCGCGGCCTTTCTTTGTGAGACGCCATTCGCGGCGGCGTTCGTCGGGGGTGCCGGCGGTGGAGGCCGCCAGTCCGGATTTTTCCAGCCGAGCCAGGCTCCGGCTCACGGCCGCCTTGTCGATCCCCATCGTCTTGCTGGCATGGGCCACGTTGCTGCCGGGCGCGCGGGTGAGCATCACCAGCATGCGCCAGTCCATGACGCCGAGGCCGAATTCGGTCCGGTAATGATGCGCGGCCTTGCGGGTGAACCGGTTGGCGGCGAAAGTCAGCAGGACCGTCGTGGAGCGGGAAAAGCTGAGGGTCGTCGCGTCGGCCGGTATCCCGGCATCGTCCGGGGTCACCAGGAACATTTCGTCGGGCAGGTCCGGATTGTCAGCCACTTGATCAGCCACCTTTTTGAACAGGCCAATGGATACCGCGTTGACTTCTCGTTGACAAGTCAACGCGGCTCATGTTGTCATGTCAACGAGTAAATGGGGGAGTAAGTAAATGGGGGGAGCAGCGCACATGTCCGATGCGCCGATTTATAATATCGATCCGGACGCCTTCTGGAGGGATCCGTATCCCGACCTCAAGCGCATGAGCGCCCAGGGACCGGTGGTGTTCGTGCCGCAGCTGGGGGCGACGCTGCTGACCCGGCGGGACGACATTTTCGAAAACGAAAAGAAGGTGGACGTGTTCTCCTCCGTTCAGCCGGACGGGCTGATGACGCGGCTCATGGGCCAGAACATGATGCGCAAGGACGGCGCCGCCCATATGGAAGAGCGCAAGGCGATCTTCCCGACCGTTTCCCCGCGCACGGTCAAGGCGGCCTGGCGGGCGGCGTTCGAGGATCTGACCACGTCCATCCTCGACGAGATCGCACCGAAGGGAGAGGCCGACATGGTGCGCGACATCGCCATGCGCATCTCCGCCGAGGCGCTCAAGGCGATCACCGGCCTCACCAACATGCCCTGGCAGGAGATGGACCGGGTCAGCCAGGGGATGATGGACGGCTGCGCCAACTATGCGGGCGACCCGGAGGTCGAGGCGCGCTGCAACGACTGCACGGCATCGATCGACCGCTACATCGACGATCGGATCCCGGATCTGACCGAAAACCCGGACCATTCCCTGCTGTCGGTGCAGCTGCAGGCGGGTCTGAGCGAGGAACAGTATCGCGCCAACGTGAAGCTGGCGATCTCCGGCGGCCAGAACGAACCGCGCGACGTCATTGCCGGCATGAGCTGGGCGCTCCTGACACATCCCGACCAACTGCGGATGATCCTTGACGGCAAGGCGACCTGGTTCGACGCCTTCGACGAATATACCCGCTGGATCGCCCCGGTGGGCATGTCGCCGCGTCGGGTGGCGCAGAAATACGAGCTGCACGGGGTTATGCTGGAACAGGAGGACCGGGTGTTCCTGATGTTCGGCGCGGGCAACCGGGACGACAGTGTCTTTACCGATCCGGACAGGTTCGACATCACCCGCGACACCCGGGCCTCGATCGCCTTCGGCGCCGGTCCGCACTATTGCGCCGGGGCCTCGGCGTCCCGCTGCCTGATCGGCGAGGTCGCCATGCCGATGATCTTTTCCCGGCTGAAGGGACTGCGCCTGGATGGCGAAACCACATTCGGCGGCTGGGCATTCCGCGGGCCGCTGAATATGCCGGTCGCCTGGAACGCCGATTGAGCGGGGCGGGGGCGTTGGAGGAGGGAGCTTCATAGTCAATCACAGGTCCAACGACAGCTCTGGAGGGGGCTGAAGGGCCGGATTGTGGAAATGTCCCGGTAAAAATGCTTGAATTTTACCGGAATAATAATGGGAGGAATAAAATGGAACGCAGGACTTTTCTGAAGGCGGCCTCGGCCGCCGGCATATCGGTGGTCGGATTCAATCCGCTGGCGGCGCTCGCGGCGAACACCAGCCTTCGCATCGCGACCTGGGTGCCGCCGACGCACCACCAGACCGCCGTCACGCTGCCGCGCTGGATCGACGCCATCTCCAAGGCATCGGACGGTTCCCTGAAGCTGACGATCGACCCGGCGCCGATCGCTCCGCCGCCGGAGCAATACAACATCATCCGCGCGGGCGCGGCCGATATCGCCTACCATGTGGCCGCCTATACGCCGGGGCCGTTCGAGGTGGCGCGCGGCATCGAGATGCCGTTCATGTCGCCCAGTGCCGAGGTCGGCTCCATGGCGACCGTTGACTGGTATGAGCGCAACATCGGCTTCGACGCCGAATTCAAGGACGTCAAGGTCCTGACCATCTTCGTCCATGGCCCGGGCGTTCTGCACTCGAAGGAACCGATCCACACCCTCGAGGACTTCCAGAACGTCAAGGTCCGCGTCGGCGGCGGCGGCGTGCGCATGGCCGAGGCCCTGGGCGCTGCGCCGGTCGCAATGCCCGCCAGCCAGGCCTACGAGTCCCTGCAGAAGGGTGTGGCCGATGCCGCCATGTTCCCCTGGGAGGCGATCAAGGGCTTCCGGCTTTATGAGCTGGTGGACAACCACCTGGAAATCCCCGGCGGTCTCTACACCACGTTCTTTGCCGTCATCATGAACCGCGGCAAGTGGGACGCGCTGCCGGACGAGCACAAGCAGGTGCTCACCGAATTCGGCGGCCTCAAGGGCGCGCAGATCTTCGGCAAGGGCTGGGACGACGCCGACGTGGCCGGCAAGAAGACGGCAACCGACAATGGCCACACCATCTCGGTTCTGTCGGAAGAAGAGCAGCCGAAATGGGCGGAGAAGGTCGCCTTCGTCGAAGACGACTGGGTCAAGCTGGCCAACGAGCGCGGCTATGACGGCGCGGCCCTGCTGGAGGACCTGAAAGCCACCGTGAAGAAATACAACTCGTGATCCCGGTCTGACCGGAGCGGGCGGCGTTCTTCGCCGCCCGTTTTATACGTGGCTCAGCAACCGGAATCCGAGCAATGCAAAGACTTGTCAACCGCCTGTCCTACGGGCTGGCGTATGTGTCCGGCGCGGCCTTGATTGCCGTGACCGTCCTGATGTCCATCGACGTGGCCGGCCGCTACCTGTTCAGCGCGCCGCTGACCTTCGCGGTGGAAACGATCGAACTGCTGATGGGACTGGCGATCACCTTCGGCCTGGCGATCACGACCTATCGCCGGGGGCATGTCCGGGTCGACCTGGTGACCCATGTCGCCCCGCCAAAGTTCAAGGTCTTTCTGGACCTCTTGGCGGACCTCGCCTCGATCGTGGTCTTCGCGCTGATCGCGTGGAAGCTGTTCGACAAGGCCGGCCAGACGCTGCGGGACGGCCTTTATACCCAGATCCTGAGCCTGCCTGTTTATCCGGTCGTCTATCTGATGAGTGCCGGGGCAGCAGTGGCGCTGCTGGCGGCGGCAGTGCTCGTTTTCCGGGGTGGCCCGAGCGGCCGGGAGGACTGAACCTTGGATCCCATCACAATCGGCATCCTGTCCTTTGCCGCCCTTGCGGTCATGCTCGTTCTGACCATTCCGATCGGCGTCGCCATGGCGCTCGCCGGCCTCGGCGGCACGGCGGCCATTATCGGCACCAATGCATCGGTTTCCCTGTTTGCGACCACGGTTTACTCGACGACCGTCACCTATGAACTGTCGATCGTGCCGCTGTTCGTCCTCATGGGCGCGCTGGCCGCACGGTCCGGGCTGAGCCGCGAACTTTATGACGTCTTCAACGTCTGGCTGGGACGGTTTCGCGGCGGTCTGGCGATCGCAACGATTGGCGCCTGCGGCGCCTTCGCGGCGATCTGCGGCTCGTCCCTTGCAACGGCGGCGACGATGTCGCGGGTGGCTCTGCCTGAAATGGAGCGCCACAATTACGCCGACAGCCTGGCCACAGGCGCGGTCGCGTCGGGCGGCGTCATCGGCATCCTGATCCCGCCGTCGGTGATCCTGGTCCTCTATGGCATCCTGACGGAAACCTCCATCGGCGACCTGTTCATCGCGGGCGTCATCCCCGGACTGCTGTCCATCCTCGGATTCATGCTGATCATCGCGATCATCACCCATATCTGGCCCGACCTGGGCCCGGCCGGGGAGAAAACCTCGTGGCACGCGAAACTGTCCGCCCTGGCGCGCACCTGGGCGATCATTCTCCTGTTCGCGATCGTGATCGGCGGCATCTATCTCGGCGTGTTCACGCCGACGGAGGCGGCCGGCATCGGCGCTGTCGGCGCCTTCGCCATTGCCGCCATGCGCCGGCGGCTGACCTGGTCCACCTTTGTCGACGCACTGCTGGAGACGGTTCAGACCAGCGCCATGATCTTCACCGTCCTGGTCGGGGCGGTGACCCTCAACAACCTGACGATCTTCTCCGGCCTGGCGGGCGCGCTCGGCGGTTTCGTGTCGGGACTGGAGATGCATCCGATGGCGGTTATGGCCATCATCCTGCTCATGTATCTGGTTCTCGGCTGCTTTCTTGACGCGCTGGCGATGATCCTGCTCACCGTGCCGATCTTCTTCCCGATCGTGACCGGTCTCGGTTTTGACGGGGTCTGGTTCGGCATCATCGTGGTGATGGTGGCCGAACTCGGCCTGATCACGCCGCCGATCGGCATGAATGTCTTCGTGATCAAGGGGATGGCGCCACAGGTCGCGCTGGGGTCGATCTACCGGGGCGTGATGCCCTTCGTCTTCGCCCAGCTGGTCCTGATCGCGCTGGTCTTCCTGCTGCCACAGCTTGCGCTCTGGTTGCCGGAAACGGCAGCCTCGTTCAGGTAAGCGGGGAGGGTAGGTCGCGCGCCGGGCACTGTGTCCGGCGACGCGTGTGCTGCGGGATTTGTGTCGGGATCAGAGCGGGCTGGCTTCGTAGCCCGCATCCCGCAGAGCATTGGTGATCGTTTCCGGCCCGGCGGAGGTGCCGATCTCGACCACGTGTGTGTCCAGGTCGCAGGCGACATCTGCCGACGCGTCGACGGCCTTGACCGCCTTTTCGATGGAAGCGACGCAGTGGCCGCAGCTCATGTCGGGAACGCTGAATTTCATGTGGGACTCCGTAGTTGAATGGGTCCTTTTTCGACGTTCCAGTTACGGGAGGGTCAAGGAGAAAAATCAATTTGAAAAAAGTTTTGGCGCGGCCTTGACCTTCCAGTGACTGGAAGTGCCATCTGATGGTTATCAATCACCCCATGTTGGAGTTGGACCCATGTCCGGCCATCGGAAAGTCACCCTGTCGGTCCAGGGAATGTCATGTGCGTCTTGTGTCGGGCGCGTCGAGCGCGGCCTGGCGTCCGTTGAAGGGCTCGACGATGTCGGCGTGAACCTCGCCACGGAAAGCGCGCAGTTTAAGGCCGCACCGGAGAAGATCGCAGCTGCGGTCGCCAAACTTGAGGATCTCGGCTATCCGGCGCGCACGCAGACGGTCACCCTCAACATCCAGTCCATGTCCTGCGCCTCCTGCGTGGGGCGCGTGGACCGGGCGCTGGCAGCCGTCCCCGGTGTTCTGAGCGTCAGCGTCAACCTGGCGGCGGAAACCGCAACCGTTGTCTACGCGGAAGGCGCGGTCACCGTTCAGGAACTGATAAAGGCCAGCACCGATATCGGCTACCCGGCCAGCATCGCGGAGGCAGGCGCCACCCAGGACCGCAGCGAACGCAAGGCGGAAGAAGCACGCGACCTGGCGCGCAAGATGGCAATTGCCGCGGTCTTCGCCCTGCCGGTGTTTCTCATTGAAATGGGCGGGCACCTGATCCCGTCCCTCCATCACCTGATCGCGGCCACCATCGGCCAGCAGACAAGCTGGATCCTGCAATTCCTGCTGACGACCGTCGTCCTCGCCGGCCCGGGCCGCGCCTTCTACACCAAGGGGATACCCGCGCTCCTGAAGGGCGCACCGGACATGAACAGCCTGGTCGCCGTCGGCACTGGGGCTGCCTATCTCTACTCGGTCGTCGCGACCTTTCTGCCGGACCTGCTCCCGGCCGGGGTGCGCGCGGTCTATTTCGAGGCGGCGGCGGTGATTGTCGTCCTGATCCTGCTCGGGCGTTTCCTCGAGGCGCGAGCCAAGGGACGCACGGGCGCGGCCATCCAGAAGCTGCTCGGCCTCCAGGTCAAGACGGCGCGGGTGTTGCGAGACAATGAGATGATCGAGGTGCCGATCGAGGCGCTCGGCCTCGGCGACATCGTCGTGGTGCGCCCGGGCGAGCGCATTGCGGTCGACGGCGAGGTGGTCGAGGGCTCGTCCCATGTCGACGAAAGCATGATCACCGGCGAGCCGGTCCCGGTTTCGAAATCCGCCGGCAGCGCGGTGACCGGAGGAACGGTCAACGGTGCGGGCGGGTTGCAGTTCAAGGCAACCCGTGTGGGTGCCGATACGACCCTGTCCCAGATCATCCGCATGGTGGAAGAGGCGCAGGGCGCCAAGCTGCCGATCCAGGGGCTCGTCGACCGCATCACGCTGTGGTTTGTTCCCGCGGTCATGACGGCCGCCGTCCTGACCGTGCTGGTGTGGCTGATCGTTGGCCCGGAGCCCGCCCTGACCCTTGCCCTGGTGGCCGGCGTGTCGGTGCTGATCATTGCCTGTCCCTGTGCCATGGGGCTCGCGACGCCGACCTCCATCATGGTCGGCACGGGCAGGGCGGCCGAGATGGGCGTCCTGTTCCGAAAAGGCGACGCGCTGCAGCAGCTTGCCGGTATCGGCATCGTTGCGTTGGACAAGACCGGCACGGTCACCGAGGGCCGGCCGGAACTGACCGACCTGGTGCTTGCGGACGGGTTTGACCGGTCCTTCGTCCTCTCCCGTATTGCCGCCGTCGAGGCGCGCTCGGAGCATCCCGTTGCCGAGGCTATCGTCAGGGCTGCGGGAAACGAGGGCCTGGAGCTCCCGGAAGCGGGCGAGTTCTCCTCCATCACCGGGCACGGTGTCGTCGCGGTCGTCGACGGACTGCGGGTTCTGGTCGGCGCTGACCGGCTGATGGAACGGGAAGGCATTTCGACCGGTGCGCTTTCGGACGAGGAAACCAGGCTGGCCAAACGCGGCCGCACGGCGCTCTATGCGGCCATTGACGGGAAACTCGCTGCCGTCATCGGCGTCGCCGATCCGGTCAAGGCCTCGAGCCGGGCCGCGATCGCAGCCCTTCATGGCCAGGGCCTGAAGGTTGCCATGATCACCGGCGACAAGCGCGAGACCGCCGATGCGATTGCCGCCGAAACCGGCATTGATATCGTGATCGCGGGCGTGCTGCCCGACGGCAAGGTGGCGGCCCTGGCAAAACTCAAGGGAGAGGACGACCGGATCGCCTTCGTCGGCGACGGCATCAACGACGCTCCCGCGCTGGCCCACGCGGATGTGGGGATTGCGATCGGGACGGGAACCGATGTCGCGATCGAATCGGCCGATGTCGTGCTGATGTCGGGCGACCTCCGCGGTGTGGTGAACGCTTACGAGGTCTCCCGCAGGACCATGCGAAACATCAAGGAGAACCTGTTCTGGGCCTTTGCCTATAACACGGCCCTGATCCCGGTCGCGGCAGGCGTGCTTTATCCGGCATTCGGTCTATTGCTGTCGCCGGTTCTGGCTGCCGGCGCCATGGCTTTGTCCTCGGTCTTCGTCCTCACAAACGCCCTGCGCCTGCGCCGGATCGCACCGGCCATGGACGAGGCAAGGCCCGCGGTTGCCGTAACCCGGCATGCGGCGGCCGTCCCTGCTGAATAGGAAAGGGGCCGTGCGGGGCTGCCTGCGCTGCGGCCCGGCTGCCGGCAACCGCGTTCGCTCTTGTCATTAGCCTTTCGGCAACATGCGTCCGATAGAAGACTTGACCGGGAAACCGGTTGAACAGATTGTTGCCTCTATTCGCGTGTTACTAAAGGGCGAACGGATCCAATAGGCCGACATTGATGAAACGACGCTCCTCCATTGCGGTCTTTTTGAAAACCATCCTTGCGGTGGCGTTCGTCCTTGCCGGTGGATCGTTCAGTCACTCGCTCGCCGACAAGCCCCATGACCATGCACAGGTGATCGGCACCAGTGCTGGTAGCGGTCACACCCATGACCACGTGGCGCCGGGCGCAGAGGGTCTCGTTGCAGATCATGAAACGGTCCATTGCGGCGCCTATTTGCTTGCCCTGACCGTGGATGCGCGACTGAACGTCCCGGATCCTGGCAGGGAAGCCGTCAGCGTTTCCTTCGCAACCGTCGCTTCGCGGGTTGCGACAATCGATCCGCCGCCCCCACGAGGTCTCCTCCTGTCCATCTGAAACGACATGCGGCGGCGCGTCCGCCGGTAATCTGGATACAGGAATCGATCAATGAAATTTACGGTATTGACCGTCGCGGGCTCGCTCCTGCTGACGGGGGCTGTGGCTACCTATGCCCACGGCGGTGCGTCAGGTGTCGTCAAGGAACGAATGGACGCCATGGGCGTTATGGGGGATGTCATGAAATCCCTGTCCGCGATGATGCGCGGAGAAAAAACCTATGATGCGGACGCGGTGCGCAAGGGCGCGGCGGCGATCCGGTCCCATTCCGGCGAGGCTTTGACCAAACTCTTCCCGGAACACAGCATTGAAGGCCCGTCCGAAGCCAAGCCTGAAATCTGGATGGATTGGCAGGCGTTCTCGGAGCTTTCCGACCAGCTCGGTCTGTTTGCGACCGGGCTTGAGAAGGCGGCCGACAATGGCCTCGCCCATTCAGGTGGCGGTACCGGCATGATGGGCCAGGGGAACATGATGGGCGGAGGTTCCATGATGTCCGGCGGCGGCATGATGGGATCTGCCCCGATGATGGGCGGTGCGGGGCATATGGCGGACCCCGCCATGCTGGCCCAGATGCCGGCCGACGGCGTGTTCAACATGGTCGCGCAGACCTGCTCTGCCTGCCATTCCAGGTTCCGGGTCGAGAAAAAATAGCCGATGCGCCTTTGGCTCATTGTCGCGATTGCCGCTCCCGCGTTGGCGGGAGCGGCAATCGCCGTGCTTCACGTCTGGCCGATCGGCCGGCCGGAAACGATCGGGGTTATCGCCGGTGATCCGGCCCGTGGCGCCTATCTCGCCAGGATGGCCGGATGCATTGCCTGCCACACCGATACGAGCGGCGGCGGACAGCCCCTTGCGGGCGGCGTCAGGCTGCCGACCGACTTTGGCACGTTCTATTCGCCGAACCTGACGACCGATCCGGACCACGGCATCGGCAGTTGGACGATCCAGGACTTCGCGGCCGCGCTGCGCCAGGGCGTGTCTCCGGAAGGCAAGCCCTATTATCCGTCCTTTCCCTATCCGTTCTACAACGCCTTAAGCGATCAGGACGTGGCGGACCTCTGGGCGGCATTCAGGACCGTGCCTGCCGTGTCCAAGCCTTCAAAACCTCACGACATGATGCCGCCCTTCAACCTGAGAGCAGGCCTCAAGGTCTGGCGTGCGCTCTACCATATTCCGGAGACCTTCACCTCCGTTTCCGAAAAAAGCGATCTCTGGAACCGGGGGAAGTTCATCGTCGAAGGACCGGCCCATTGCGGCGCCTGCCATACGCCCAGAAACCTGCTGGGTGCCCGCCAGGCGGAAATGGCCTTGCATGGCGCCGAAGACCTGCCGGACGGCGGCAAGTCCCCGCCCATTACCAGCGCCGCCCTGAAGAAGGAAGGCTGGACCGTAAGCGCCCTCAAATACGCCCTTCAAACCGGGGTCATGCCGAACGGTGATGTCTTCGGAGGTTCCATGGGGGAAGTTGTCCGCGACGGAACGGCGTTCCTGTCGGATGAAGACCGCCTCGCCATCGCAACCTATCTCCTGGAAAGGGACGGGTGAGGCATGTTGTTTTCCGGACGGGAGTCCTGCGCATTTGAATTGCCGTCCATCACGGACAATTCAATTGTTGCAGGGCCGGCGCCCGGATAGAGACTTTTTATTGTTGGATAGGTGTTTCGTGCGCAACCTGGTTCAGATTTTCATTACCGGCATCTTTCTTCTGGGAGTTGTTCTTCCTGGAGCGGGTGCGCACGGCTTGGCCGACGGTCCGCGCATGGAGATGTCCCATGCCGCGAAACTATCTGAACCCATGCCGCATATGCACCAGCACGGCGCCAAGCACGGACGTCCGGCCGATTGTCCGGCCGGCAAGGCCGGTGTCGACGGCAAGATCGTCCCGGAAACCTGTTGTCAGTCTTCCTGTTTCGTCGATCTGGCGATCCTTCAGGCCCCGGTCTTTTCCGGGTGGAAAGTGATGGCGCCTTATTTGCCGATGACCGGTTCGCTGACGGATGCGTCCCGCTATCGGGTGGAGCATCCTCCCAGATCCTGATCTCGCCCCGGGTCTTGCCCGGGCAAATCGTGCGCCGCCTTTGCCGCGGTGACGTTCTAAAAAATCGAGATCAGTGAGTTTCAATGAGACTAAGCGTTTTTGCTGCGCTCTCGCCGCTGTTGGTCGGCGGCTGCGCAGCCACGGCACCGTTGCCGGACCTGTCCGCCGGACCGGGGCCGCAAGACCCGGCTACCGCCATCCATGCCCTTTATCCGTCTTCGGTAACCGAAGGCTATACGGCCCGGGGGCCCGTTGAACCCGGCTCATGGCGCAATCTCAACGACCGGCAAGCGCCGGGCCGGGGAGGTGGGTCGTGAGGAGAATCCCGGGCAAGCCCCTTCTTTGCATCGCATCGGCCGCCCTGTTGGCAGGGTGCGTCTCGGCCGAGCAGGTGGCCACCTATTCCGAGCAGAAACCCGGGTTCCGGGCGGTCTCAACCGGGGCGTCCTCGCGAACCGGCAACAAGGAGACCGTATGGATCGAGAATGCGGACCAGTCGAGGGCCGTCTCGGAGCGGGTCCGCAAGATGGTGCACAGGAAGACGATCAACGCCGAGACGGCGGTCCAGGTTGCCTTGCTGAACAATCGCGGACTGCAGGCGTCCTACGCGGCGCTGGGCATGAGTGCAGCCGATGCGTGGCAGGACACGATGCTGGAAAACCCGATCGTTTCCGTCGGTCTCTTCGGTTTGGCGCATCCCGAGGTCAGCGGATTTCGCACGATCGAAAGCACGGTCGCGGCGAACCTCGTGTCGCTCGCGACGCAAAAGCAGCGGGTCGACGTGTCGGACACCAGGTTTCGCCAGGCCCAGGCCGTTGCGATCGGCGACACGCTTTCGCTGGCGGCCGAGACCCGACGCGCCTGGATCGACGCCGTTGCCGCATTCGAAACGGTCGCCAATCTGAACCAGGCCCAGGTTGCCGCGGACGCGGCGTCGCAACTCGCGCAGAAACTGGGCGAGACGGGTGCCATGCCCAAGGCCGGGCAGGCGCGCGAACACGCCTTCTATGCGGAACTGACCGGGCAGAAGGCGGAAGCCCGATTGGCCGCAAGGCTCGCAAAGGAGCGGCTCACCCGCCTGATGGGGCTGTGGGGGCAGGACGTCGAATATTTCGTGCCCGACAGCCTGCCGGCACTTCCCAGGGCTCCGCGCGGCAATCCGTCGATCGAGGCGGATGCGCTGCGCAACCGCATCGACCTGCAGGTCGCAAGACTTGAACTGGAGGCCGTCGCCAAAAGCTATCGCCTGACGGAAGCCACCAGATACGTCACCGATCTGGAATTGATCGCCGGCGCGGAGGCGGAGCGGGAAATCGAAACCGAATACGAACTCAATGGCCCGGATCTGGAGGAAAAGAAGACGAAAAAGACCCTCGTGACGCCCCAGATCGAGCTGGAATTCGCCATTCCGGTTTTCGACAGCGGCAAGGCGAGGATGCGCAAGGCGGAATACGCCTACATGCAGGCGGCGAACCGTCTGGCGGAAAAAGCGGTGAACATCCGCTCCGAAGCCCGCTCGGCCTACACCGCCTACAGGTCGTCGCACGAGATAGCCCGTCATTACCGCGACGCCGTGCTTCCGCTTCGCAAAACGGTCGAGGAGGAAAGCCTGCTGACCTACAACGGCATGATCACCAACACGTTCGACCTTCTCGCCGACACCCGCGCCCGCATCGACACCCAGCTGATGGCCGTCAATGCCCGCAGGAACTTCTGGCTCGCGGAGGCGGATCTGACGGCCGCCACATTCGGTGCGGGTCCGATGGAGGGGGGCCGCACCGGCGCCACCGTCAACGTGGCTGCGGCCGAAGGGGGAGGTCACTGATGGATACCCGTCAAAGGAACAGGATGATGATGAACCGACGTCAGCTTCTGGGCGCGAGCGCAACCGGAGCCGCCCTCGTAACCACCGCCGCCTGGGCGAAAACGTCCAACATGGGCCTGCCGGAGGCGGCCGTCATGGATGGACCGGCCACCCAGGCTCCCAAAGCCGCCCCCGACACCGGCGTGCCCTACAATCCCGTGGTGACCCTGAACGGCTGGACGCTGCCCTTCCGCATGAACAACGGTGTGAAGGAGTTCCACCTGGTCGCGGAACCGGTGGAACGGGAACTCGCCGAAGGCATGACGGCCTACCTGTGGGGCTACAACGGCCAGTCCATCGGCCCGACCATCGAGGCGGTCGAGGGAGACCGCGTGCGCATCTTCGTGACCAACAGGCTCCCCGAACACACATCGGTGCATTGGCACGGCCTCATTCTGCCTTCAGGCATGGATGGCGTCGGCGGTCTGTCCCATCCCGGCATCCCGCCGGGCAAGACTTTCGTCTACGAGTTCGATCTCGTGAAATCCGGCACCTTCATGTACCACCCGCATGCCGACGAGATGGTCCAGATGGCCATGGGCATGATGGGGTTTTTCATCGTGCATCCGAAAGATCCGGCCTTCATGCGGGTCGACCGTGATTTCCTGATCATGTTCAACGCGTTCGACATCGAGCCGGGCTCCTACGTGCCGAAGATCATGACCATGACCGACTTCAATCTGTGGACATGGAACAGCCGGATCTTCCCCAGCATCGATCCGCTGGTGGTCGCGAAGAACGACCGGGTCCGGGTGCGTGTCGGCAACCTGACCATGACCAACCATCCGATCCACATGCATGGATACGACTTCGAGGTCACCTGCACGGATGGCGGCTGGGTGCGCCCGGAGGCCCGTTGGCCGGAAGTCACGATCGACATTCCGGTCGGCGCGATGCGGGCCTACGAGTTCGACGCCGTGCATCCGGGTGACTGGGCGATCCACTGCCACAAGTCCCATCACACCATGAACGCCATGGGCCATGACGTGCCGACCTTCATCGGCGCGGACAAGACGGCGCTCGCGCGCAAGATCCGCCTGCTTCAGCCGGAATATATGCCCATGGGTTCCAACGGCATGGCGGAAATGGCGGAAATGGCCATGCCGATCCCGGACAACACCGTGCCCATGATGGCGGGCTGGGGGCCCCATGGACCGCTTGAAATGGGCGGCATGTTCTCCGTCGTGAAGGTCCGCGAAGGTATCTCCGCCGGCGATTACAGCGATCCCGGCTGGTACGAAAACCCGCCCGGAACCCAGGCCTGGGAATGGACCGGCGAGCTGCCGGACGCCAGCCGGGCGGACACGCCCGCGACCGCACCACAGCCGTCCCGCACCGTCGGATCCGGCTCCACCCATTCCGGCCATGCCGGACACAAGTAAACGAAATCTGTCTTACCTGTCAGGAGAATGAAATGAAAAAGCTTATCGGTTTCCTCGCCGCAGTCACCCTGGGCACCGCTGTCGCAACCGCCGCCTTTGCCACGGACTATACCCGGGGCACCGTGAAGAAGGTCGACTTGAAGGGCAAGAAGGTCACCATCATTCACGAGGAACTCAAGAACCTCGACATGCCCGCGATGACCATGGTGTTCCGCGTAGCCGATGACGCCATGCTGGAGAAAGTTCAGGAAGGCCAGGAGATCGAGTTCTCGGCGGACCGGATCAACGGAAACCTGACGGTCATCGAACTGAAGGAGTAGCCGTTTTGCAGCAGCTTGCCTTCGAAGCGAAGCTGCCGCTATGAGCCTGACCATGGCGCGTTGATCGAGAGCAAAAGAACCCGCCCGATCGATATCGATCGGGCGGGGTTTCATCGAGCAGGTTTCCGGCTCCGCAGCCGCAGGCGCAAATGGGCGGCCGCGGATGGTCTGCGGCGGGCTCCTCTGAGATCTGTCTCGCAGACCGGAACGCCAACGGGATCGGAAATAAATATTCTTGGGGCTAGCTTGCTGCGTGGTTGGCGCTTCCCACATTGATCATCGCTCGAGTTCCGATCCTGCGCCTCTCGGCCTTTTATATCTCTATCGGCCTGCTGTTCTTTGTTTGGATCTGGCAGTTCGTGGGAGCAGGTCAAGCCTGGTCCCAGGCATTGTTTCGACCACCTAAGGTCTTCTCGCGAGCAGCATTTCTGCCGTGCTGAAATCCTCTGGCGTGTTGATATCGAGAAAGCTCGTAGCGGGATGATCGCTAAAATCAACCAACATCAGTTTCTGTTCCTCTGCGAAAGCGAGAATGGAAAGGCGGTCACTCGTCCGCAGGAATGTGTTGAGCTTCCTTGTTAGTGAAACCGGCCAAAGCGCAAAGGCGGGCTCCGGTTTTCCGTTGTAACTGGCCATGGCAACAACGTTCGATGATTGCGCGCAAGCGGCCAGCCTGGACGGCAGATCATTCGGGAACAAGGGAGCGTCGGTTGGAACACTCAGCAGCTGACGGTGGTTCGGGTGATATTTGCCAATCCACAAGAGGCCCGCCAGAATGCCGGCCAGTGGCCCTTTTGGCGGTCCCTTGAAGCCCGAAATTGGATCGGGAACGAGAGCATATTCATTATGTGACAACGCGGTGTTGGCGGTGTTGATCAAAACCGGATCGCAGCCTTGTCCATAGAGCTTGTCGGCGGTCAGATGCGCAAGCTTGCGCCCGTTGCCAATGAGTTTGTCGGTCGGCAGCGCAGGCCTTTGCCCGTAGATTGCCATCTGCGCCTTGTCCTGACCCATGCGGGTCGAACACCCTCCCGCAAGAACGATTGCCGCAATGTGCTCAGACATTTGGTTGCTTCACAAAGATACATTCACGTCGATCGACAATAGCGACATGGATCGCAGCGGCAAGCGCCAAGAGTGTCGAGGCTGGAACCGGAATACCGCGATATCCTCCGCTTGCTCGGCGCCTCCCAGTCGCAGATCTTCGGGAAATTCGCCCTGCCGAAGACGCTGCCGGAGGTTTTCGGCGCCCGGAAGGTCACGATCACTCTCGCCTTCATCGGTACCAACCTGGTGGAGATCGTCAGCCCCCGCGGCCGCGGTCTGGGCGCGCTGTTCGACAACGGCAAGACCAACGCGGACGCCCCCCTGATCTTCGCCGTCCTCATCGCCCTCGGCATCGTCTTCTACGACCTGGTGGTGGTCCTGGAAAAGATCTTCGCCGGCTGGGCGGAGCGGGGGGCGGCGGGGTGAGGGAGGATTGACCCGCTCTCAGTAATAATTTGACTTGGTCTGGAATTCTCCGTCTACCAGAAACGGGGCCATAGTTGCGTATTTCCAGGTCAGAATGCTCTGAAGTAAGGGAGGCATGCCATAGCATCGAAAGCTGGATTGTAAGTTTCCGATTCCACAAGTTATTGCGGCAGTCCGTTCGCAGGAGGATTTTATCTAAGTCGAAAAGGCTTAAGGTTGGGTGGACTCACAGGACAGCTTAGGGTCGTCGAATAGAGGTATGGAGCAGAAAACATCAGGATCCGGAGAACGGACGGCGCGACAAGGGCTCAGATACCAAGACCGCGCCTCTGCGGCGCTTGCATACCAAGCGATTTTACAGGGAACATTATCCTTCATTGCCGTTGCGGATGATCAGGCCGGAATGTTCGACGACCTTGTACTCGGGATTTCTGGGCAAGTTATCGGGCATCAGTACAAATCCTCGACTAAGCCAAGGCCGGTCGGCGTACGTGGATTGCTTCTGGGAACTGACAACGTTATCGCGGATTGCGCGGTATCCTTTAAAAAGTTGGAGGCTGTGTTTCCGGGGAAGTTCATCAGAGTACGCTATGTCACTTCGCATATCGCCTCGGCCAATGACAAAGGTCGGTTTGGAGTTGCAGGGCGAGATTCGCAGGACTTCTTCCAAGAGAAGCATCGACACCCGGACTGGTTATTGGCGGATTGGCGTGCAACCATCTGGCAACCCATCATCGATGAATTAGTCAGCGCGTCTGGTTTGGCTGAAGCCGATTTTGAGCGTTTCTTTCGCCGCTTCGAGATCATACTAGGCGCTCCTCAAAATATTGAGCTCGACCCAGCC
Organism: Roseibium sp.; assembly: GCF_048260565.1. GTDB lineage: Bacteria > Pseudomonadota > Alphaproteobacteria > Rhizobiales > Stappiaceae > Roseibium. The sequence goes on from NZ_JBLXGP010000001.1 coordinate 421,050, forward strand.
TTGGATGCCACTGCCCGTGAGCAGGTTCTGGAGTTCGCGCGCGCGCTAGGCGATTTGGTGGGACGCGATGATGGAAAAACCAGATGGACCCGACGCGAACTTCTTAATGAACTAGGGTGGCCTGACCGCTTCCAGCAGCGTTTCGAGCATCATTTCCCGCTTGGCGCACATGTCCAAAGCAATGAGACCAGCGAAGCCGAACTTGAAACAGCGCTAAAAAAACACAGTTCGGGATATATATGTCTTCTAGGTTCTCCGGGAGCCGGAAAATCAACGCTGCTTGAGCGGTTCGTGCAATCGGGTCCAAACCGCAGAGTCGTACGTTATCTCGCCTATGTTCCCGGTACTGCACAAGGTCAGGGGCGGGGAGTTGACGCAAATTTCCTTGCTGATCTAAACAGCCAACTTGTAAGCTTGGGTCTTCAAGCAAGCCGAGTTAAAGACGAAACTCTCGAGCAGCGGCGCGAGACGTTTCAAAAGCTGCTGCAGCAAGCAGGCAATGAATTTGAGACGAGTGGTCAATCAACCATCGTCGTAGTTGATGGGCTTGATCATGTCCCACGCGAAGAGAAGCCAACCGCAAGCTTCCTGAATGCACTGCCGCTACCTCAGAGTATCCCTGACGGAGTCGTCTTCATATTGGGGAGCCAGCGGATTGATCTGGTCGACATCCCCCGTGAAGTAAGGGATCAAGCCTCGCTTCCCAGCCGGAAGATTGAAATTGCCCCGCTGACTGAGTCCGCCGTTGAGGATATGGTCGCTTCGGTTGGCCTCTCTGGTGATATCGCTCCAGGAGAGGTCTATTCAGTCAGCCTAGGCCATCCACTCGTAACGCATTATCTGCTAGGAAAACTACTTGACGCTGATATTGATGAACGAAGAACTCTTTTGGATGGCGGCTTCGAATATGATGGCGATTTAGAGAAGGTTTATTGTGCAGCTTGGCGAGAGGCTGAAGAGGCGGATCGCGAGGTTGCGAAGGTTCTAGTTACATTGAGTTTTGTCGAAGGGCGTATAGAGCCTGAGTTGCTCGCGGGCTGCCTCACTCGCTCAGCCGTAGACAATGTATTTAGGATTGCACATCATCTGATTGATCATGCCAGTCGCGGTTGGCTGATCTTTCATAATAGCTTTCGCCTGTTTCTGCACAAACAGATAATAACACTTTATGGGGTTCCTGACCCAGATTTTAGTGCCCCCGCAGTATATCGCCGTCTCGCAGGTGTTGCTAAATCTGCACCGGCTACAAGCCATCAAAGGTGGCTTGAGTTTCGATACCGCTACCTTGCAGATGATCAAGCTGAAGCCGCCGCGATTGCTTGTCGCAGGTACTTTGTGACGCAGTTCATCGACGGCCGAAAGAGCTTCGATGTCCACAATGACATCCAAGATGCTTTTGCCTGTCTCGACGCTAGCGAGACACCGGAGCAACTTTTCGATCTAATGCTCGCACGAGATGAGATCTCAAGGCGCCAACAAGCCCTTGAAATGGCAGAGCAACTTGTTGCGGCGCAAATCGCAGCAGATGACCTTTATTCCGCTGAAGCGCAGCTCGATGCCAATCATGTCGTAGGAGATCAATGGCTGGTTATCAGAGCTTTACTTGACAATGGCCAACCCGAACGCGCACGAGCAATCTTTGATAGGGAAAATCCTTGGGAATGGTACGACAACCAACATTGGGGAAGAGAAGACTACACGAGCAAATGGGCAGATTATGCCGTCGTGTTGCTTGATGACGAGCAGATCGAGCGCCGAATCCGAATGCCTGTTGTCAAAGGTGATGAAGAGAAGCAGCCATTCCATCACCTGACTCGCGACGAATATTTCGATGAGTTGCGTTTCGCGCTTGCAAGAGCAATGCTTCGCCATGATCCAAGTAACACAGTCGATGATGTGGTCGCTCGGCTTGAAATCGAGGATAGTGCTCACGCGATATTTTATATGGAACGTGCAGAAGCGCATGTTCTGGCGTCGCGCTTTGAAGAAGCATTAGCCTGCCTTGGCATTTATGAAACTTGCCAAGCTATCGAAGACCTGCACGAAACTTGGAACGTCCGCGCCGCTAGCTTGGCCATCACATGCAGCGACAAGGAACTTGCTGCACGTCTCTTTGCAAAGGCCAAAATTCCCGATCTATGCAATCTCGAGCACCGCTCTGAGGAAGTGGCAGGCGCAGTCCGATACCTAATTCGTTACTCTATTGTCGCAGCTCAACTTGGCGCGAGTCCTCCCCAGCCAATTCTGCCAAAAGAGCTGCTCTTCAGAGCAGTCCAAAACCATGCCATCCGATTGGGCTCCATGATCGGGAATCTGAGGCTAGAGGCCGCAGATAAAAAGATCGGTGTATCAACGCAAATAAAGTCGTCTCTGGAATTTATTGCAGGAGCCGTTGCTGACCGGCTTGATGATGTTTTCTTGGGGCATCTGGTTCGTAAAGCCGATGAACCACTATTTGATGCTATCTGTGAGATTGTGCTGCTTAAACCGGATGCTGCGCCGGATTTCGCCGCCGTTTTTAGTGCCTGCCTTCAATTGCCAGTCTGTACATTCAGGGGGGCACAGTCGATCATCCGAAAATTCACTGAAACCATGTTCAATTTTGACGGTGATGCAGCGGCAGCGGTCGCGCGGCTAGAAGGTGCACGCAAAGAAGTCGAAGGTGCACGCTCGCCACAAGAAGCAATTGACGGACTCGCCGAACTTGCAATCGCCTTCGGAGCTATCGGTTTCCAAGAGAAGGCTCGTGAATTGCTGCATGAAATGCGCGAGATGTCCCTCGGCAGTTATGCTGCGGCTAAAAAGGACGGGCAGTACCTTCTATGGGTGAAAGTCCTCGAGGCAGCCAACCTCACAGATGCGGCGCGAGCAACGGAACGGTCTTTCATGATGTTACGCTTGGTGGCTGGCGTCGAGGACAGCGACGCACACGACCAAGCGTGGCGCATTTCCAAAACTGTACTGGTGGAAGCGATTGCCTGCGGATCTGAAGAAGCATGGGATGCTTTCGAGTGGGCAAAGGCATCAGGTGTTTGGCACTGGGATGCGCTTATGGACGCAGTCGCCAGAGGGATGGTGCGGAGGAGACCGGATTTGGTGGTTCCGATTGCGATTACCTGGAGTGCGCTTTGTCTGCCCTATTATGATGAAATCTATAACAGTGTTACGCGGTTAGGCGAGTTCCTGAGGGAGCTGGTTGCTTCAACACCCGAGGCGCAGCTCTCCGAAGTTGAACGCATCATCATCGCTGGCATTGAACGCGATGCTAAATCCGAACTTCGGCCAAGGCTCTTTCGCGCATTCCGCGACGCGCTGGCCGACCGCGGTGCTATTCCGCCACAGGTTTCAGCCGCAGTCGATAGATGGAACGCTGAGCCTGCATTTGATGCTGGATTTTCGTATGATGAGAAAGTTTTGCCTGATTACTTTCAGTTGCTTTCTTTCGAAGATGTTGAACAAGCCGTAGCGCTCGAACGAAAGCTTCGAGAGGGACAGACGAGCGTTCACTACGGGGATTATGTAAATAGCACACTTGGCAAACGCATCGGACGTATCATCCTTGAGCAGCCTTGGTCTGAGGCTAGCGAATTCGCTATGCGTAACCCTGCACTTGTCCGTGACGGGCCGGTTAAGGAAGCGCTGGCAAAAGCAGCAATCGCCGCTGGCCAGCTCGACTACGCTGAAACTCTAATGATTCCTGAGAAGCCGGAGCGGGAAGGTTGGGGTGGTTGGGCTAGTCGGGATGCACTAGAATACCACAAGGCACGCCACCTCCTAGGGTATGCTGATGCTCACAAGCGCGCTCTTGATGATTTTGTTCGCGATCTCTCAGAGGGCGGCTACGGCACAGGCTCAGCCCTATACAGCATCGACGAGATATATCCGATGCTATACAGGGACGTAAATTGGCCTGGAATATGGGATCGACTCGCTGAGCAGATCGAAGGCTATCGTGATTATCAGAAGATTGAGCCTGTTCGGCGGGAGCGCGGTGTAGCGCGTGAAGACATTGACCTACTGGCTCGTCTCTTTTGGGAAGCTGCAACGTTTGGAGTTTCGGACCCGCGCGAGCAAGCGAGCAATGGGCTTCTTGAACTTGTCCGGGCGAACGCAACTGATATTTTCTGCAGGACATGCAGCCTCTTGCTTGAAGGTGAAGGTGATGAAGTTCAGCTCGGAGCACGTCTTCTTTTCGAAGCTCGTGACGATAAAATAGTCGCAGAGAAGTTTCGTCATGACTTAAATAAGCTGACTAAGCATGAGGATGCCTGCGTCGCGGCGATCGGTGAAATCTTGGGTGATGAATGGGGCGTTGAGGCACACATTGCATCAGCCGAACTACCGCCCATTTATACTCTCGAACTTCCACCTCTGGATCAGACTTCAGGTCGGTCGTTACGGGATGAAGAATCGCAGGGACCGGTTATCGATGACCCCGCCGCTTGGACCGAAGGCTTTGAGAGGTGGTTGGAGAAACTATCCCGCTATGCCGAAGTACCCGTCGGTAATCTCCGGCGTCGAACTGCACAGTTGATTGCTCAGCGGGGTGGAGCTGAAAAATTCGGAGCAAAGGCTATGAAGCAGCTTCAAGGTAGGCTTTCCCCACTTGGCTTGCTTCTCCCCTTTGTGCGCCCTCATATAGGCATTTGCTTGCAAGCCTTTCATGTGATTATCGGCGAACTTTGGCGGGCATCAAAACTTTCAGAAATGGATGTAGATGTCCTCCTCCATCAGCTGATGGGTGCCCCGGTGCTTCCTCCGCACTCACCACAAATCTCTCGGCCGGTCGACATAACCTGGCCGCTCCTTCCCAAAGATACTTGGCGAACGGACAGAGACGATTGGGTCTGGTCTGATGATATGAAGCGAAATTCCGCTTCGTCGGCTGTTGTGGGTGAATGGGCACGCCTCTTCGTTTATAAGTCCAATTCTCTCTTTGCCGAAGAGAAGTTGAGCACGCGTGGTATGGAAAAGGGTAAAACCGGGGATTTTGATCGAGCGATCGCATCGCTACCTAAGGCATATTGGGCAGGCGGTCGTGTCATAGTAGCCGGAGAGCCTGAGAGCGTGACGTTAGGTCTAAGAAATTTGCGTATTTCTTTTATGGGTAATCCTGCTGAAACGCTGATATTTGACCCCCTACTTGCACAAAAACTTGGTTGGCACATGTCGCCCCATAACCCTTTCTCCTTTTACGACGTAAAAGAAGAATTAATGGCCACCACGCGCTTTTGGCGTGACGGTTGGCAACAGGAAATGAAACATGCTCGTGCTTTTCGTTGGGCTGAAGGGCAACGGGTTGAGTTGACACAATCTGGACAGGCCTTGATCGAACATATTGGCTGCCTTCCCGAATATGTGACGGCGAGATGGCGCCACCTCAAGCCGAGCGGTTCGAATCCCGAGACTAGGTCCTGCTGGAGAAGTGACGATGAGAGTGGGATGGCGGCAACTCAACTTCAATAAAAAGGGAAACTCAAACGCCGAGCAATTTATGGCTATTCGCACCAGAATGCCTGCAAGTTTTTGCGACGAACTGGGGTAATCCAATGGCGGGGAGAGGCGAAACGTTTCCATTGAATTCCCTACTCTCGAGAAAAGCTTCGATGCATTGGATGATCGACTGGGTGGTTCAAACCGGTCATTCATCTGGAAATCACCAACTGTCCGCTCAGGCCTAAATAGGCCTCAAAATTCAAAACCCGCCCGATCGTCTCCGATGGGCGGGTTTCGTGTTTTCTAGAGTGCCTTGAACGGCACTACGGCTTCAAGCCTCAGCTACACCCGCTCGTGCTCCCGCAGGTGTCGCACTTCAGGCAGGTGCCGTTGCGGACCATGGTGAAGTTGCCGCATTCCGAGCAGCTTTCGCCTTCGTAGCCCTTCATGCGGGCCTGGGCGATCTGCTGGGCCGCGTCGTTGGGCTGCGGGGCAGGGGCCGTGCTGACTTCCACGGCAGCCACCGCTTCGGAGCCGCGCGCGAAGGCGGTTGCAATCGCGGAGGTCTGGGCCGCCGGGGAGCTGGTCGCCTTGGCCGACACCGCGTCGTTGAGCGCTCCGGCCGGCTCGCCGCTGGTAACCAGGCGGAACCGTTCGGTCTGGCCGCGGACCAGGCCGTGGGAAACGACACCCGGCTGGGACCCGCTGTCCTTGCCTTCGTTCGCACCAGAGCTCATGGCCGTGTTGCCGATGGCTTCCGGCGGCACATGGGCCAGGTCGTGACGGCCGAGATAGGACACGGCCAGCTCGCGGAAGATGTAGTCCAGGATCGACGTCGCGTTCTTGATCGCCGAGTTGCCCTGCACCATGCCGGCCGGTTCGAACCGGGTGAAGGTGAAGGCGTCGACATATTCCTCGAGCGGCACGCCGTACTGGAGGCCGAGCGAGATGGCGATGGCGAAGTTGTTCATCAGCGAGCGGAAGGCGGCGCCTTCCTTGTGCATGTCGATGAAGATCTCACCGAGGCGTCCGTCCTCGTATTCGCCGGTTGTCAGATAGACCTTGTGGCCGCCGACACGCGCCTTCTGGGTGTAGCCCTTGCGGCGGTCCGGCATCTTTTCCCGTTCGCGGATGGCGCGTTCGACGATGCGTTCCACGATCCGCTCGGCGACCACTTCCGCCTTGGCGGCCATGGGCTTGGCGGCGATGGCTTCCGCCACCTCGTCCTCTTCCATGTCCTCGTCGGCGAGCAACTGGGCATTGAGCGGCTGCGACAGCTTCGAGCCGTCGCGGTAAAGCGCGTTGGCCTTCAGGGCCAGCCGCCAGGACAGCATGTAGGCTTCCTTGCAGTCGTCGACCGTTGCATCGTTCGGCATGTTGATCGTCTTGGAGATCGCACCGGAAATGAACGGCTGGGCGGCGGCCATCATGCGGATGTGGCTTTCCACCGACAGGAAACGCTTGCCGATGCGGCCGCACGGGTTGGCGCAGTCGAATACGGCATAATGCTCTTGTCTGAGGTGCGGCGCCCCTTCCAGGGTCATCGCGCCGCAGACGTGGGTGTTGGCCTCTTCGATCTCTTCCCTGGTGAAGCCCATGTGGGTCAGAAGGTCGAAGGCTGGATCGATCAGCTTTTCTTCCGGAACCATCAGTTCGGCCATCTGCTCGTCGCCGACCGTCCAGCGGTTGAAGACAAACTTGATGTCGAAGGCCGCGCCGAGCGAGGCCTTGATCTTGGCCAGACTCTCGTCGGAGAAGCCCTTGGCCTTCAGCGTCGTCGGGTTGATATGGGGGGCCTGTTCGATGGAACCGTGGCCGACCGCATAGGCCTCGATCTCGGCGATCTCGGCTTCCGAATAGCCGAGGCCGCGCAGGGCTTCGGGAACGGCGCGGTTGATGATCTTGAAGTAGCCGCCGCCGGCGAGCTTCTTGAACTTCACCAGGGCGAAGTCGGGCTCGATGCCGGTGGTGTCGCAGTCCATCACCAGACCGATGGTGCCGGTCGGGGCAATCACGGTGGACTGGGCGTTGCGGTAGCCGTTCTTCTCGCCGAGTTCAAGCGCCCGGTCCCAGGCGCGCTGCGCCCGTTCGATCAGGGTCTTGTCCGGGCAGGAGGCATGGTCGAGGGCGACCGGGTTGGTGTTGAGCGCCTCGTAACCGGTGTCCTCGCCGTAGGCGGCGCGACGGTGGTTGCGGATGACCCGCAGCATGTCCTTGGCGTTCTTGCCGTATTCCGGGAAGGCGCCGAGCTCGCCGGCCATTTCCGCGGACGTTGCATAGGAGACACCGGTCATGATGGCGGTCAGCGCACCGCAGATCGCACGGCCTTCGTCGCTGTCGTAGGGAATGCCGGAGGTCATCAGCAGGCCGCCGATATTGGCGTAGCCGAGACCGAGCGTGCGGAACTTGTAGGAGAGTTCCGCGATTTCCTTCGACGGGAACTGAGCCATAAGCACCGACACTTCGAGAACGATGGTCCACAGGCGGACGGCATGCTCGTAGTTGTCGACGTCGAACGACCGGTCGTCGCGGCGGAACTGAAGCAGGTTCAGGGACGCCAGGTTACAGGCCGTGTCGTCGAGGAACATGTACTCCGAGCACGGGTTGGACGCGCGGATCTCGCCCGAAGCCGGACAAGTGTGCCAGTCGTTGATGGTGGTGTGGTACTGGATGCCCGGATCGGCGGACGCCCATGCGGCATAACCGATCTGCTCCCACAGCTCCTTGGCCTTGAGCGTCTTGACCGTCTTGTTGGTTTTGCGGGCGGTCAGGTCCCAATCGCCGTCTTCCACCACTGCCGACAGGAAGCCGTCGGTGACGCGCACGGAGTTGTTGGAGTTCTGGCCGGAAACGGTCAGGTATGCTTCCGAATCCCAGTCCGTGTTGTAGGTCGGAAACTCGATCTTGGTGAAGCCCTGGCGCGCGAACTGGATGACGCGCTGGATGTAGTTGTCCGGCACCATCATCTTCTTGGCGGCACGGATTTCCCGCTTCAGCGCCGGGTTCTTGGCCGGATCGAAGCATTCGCCGTTGTCCGCCTCGCAGTTGACGCAGGCGCGCATGATGGCGCTGAGGTGCTTCTGGCAGATCTTGGAGCCGGTGACGAGGGCTGCCACCTTCTGCTCTTCCTTGACCTTCCAGTTGATGTATTCCTCGATGTCCGGATGGTCGACGTCGACCACGACCATCTTGGCCGCGCGGCGCGTGGTGCCGCCGGACTTGATCGCGCCGGCCGCCCGGTCGCCGATCTTCAGGAAGCTCATCAGGCCGGAGGACTTGCCGCCGCCGGACAGCCGCTCGCCTTCGCCGCGGACGCGGGAGAAGTTGGAACCGGTGCCGGAGCCGTATTTGAACAGGCGCGCCTCGCGGACCCACAGGTCCATGATGCCGCCTTCGTTGACCAGGTCGTCGCCGACGGACTGGATGAAGCAGGCATGCGGCTGGGGATGCTCATAGGCCGTGGCGGAACGGGTCAGCTCGCCGGTCTGGAAGTCGACATAGAAGTGGCCCTGGCTCGGGCCGTCGATGCCATAGGCCCAGTGCAGGCCGGTGTTGAACCACTGCGGGGAGTTCGGCGCCACTTTCTGGGTCGCCAGCATGTAGCGCAGTTCGTCGTAGAAGGCGTGGGCGTCTTCTTCCGTGTCGAAGTAGCCGCCTTTCCAGCCCCAGTAGGTCCAGGTGCCGGCGAGGCGGTCGAATACCTGACGGCCGTCGATTTCCGAGCCGTAGCGCTGGTCTTCGGGCAGCTTCTTCAGCGCCTTCTCGTCGGCTGCCTGACGCCACAGCCAGGACGGGACGGTGTTTTCCTCGACGGGCTTCAGTTTGGCCGGAACGCCGGCCTTGCGGAAATACTTCTGCGCGAGAATGTCTGCCGCAACCTGGGAGAATTGCGCCGGAACCTGAATGTTCTCGAGCCGGAACACGATCGACCCGTCCGGATTACGGATCTCGCTCGTTGCCGTCCGGAATTCAATGTCGGCGTAGGGAGACTGTCCCTGTTTCGTATAGCGCCGCTCAATCCGCATTCCATGTCCCCTTCGATTTCCCGGTCGGGCCGTACTTTGTTTTCCGGCCGCGAGTCCCACGCAATTCAATCCGAAACCAATTCGGTCCGGACGGCGACTACGCCGTTCCCTGTTTTGTCGGACCGCTTTGATTGGTCCGTTATCTAGTGTTTTGCGCGCTGATTGCTACTATATATAGTGCTCATCAACAGCTTTGTCACGAGGGGCCTGGGGAGCTTTTGCGGAACCCAGACACACCTGCAGCTAGCGCCCGGAATGGCATTTGCCAAGGCTCGGGACGCGTTACGCTTGATACTGGATACTGGAGGATCGGAAGCGGGGAAGACCGCTTCCTGATACGCACACTGAAGTGATAAAAAACTAGAGTGAATCAATCGTTACCGTCAAGCGTGCATCGACAACCTGTTGTGTCTAAATTTGGAGCAAGCCCCAAATATAGTGTGGGCATGTGGATAGCGGGGAGTGTTGACGAAACGCGCGGACTTCTGCGATTCCGCGCCTGAGCCGGCTTAAAAATCGGATGCTCTCACGCTGCCGCAAATTTCGGCGAAACAGCGCAGTTTCGATGAAAATTTTATGAAAATGGCCGGTAGCGAATTGAGTGCGACTTAAAGCGCTTCTGACATTGTTTCAGCTGGGGACAATCAAGAGCGGTTTAAATGAAGCATCACGCAGCATACGGCCTGGGGCCTGAGGATCTCGATGTGGTCATCGTCGAGGACAGCAAACCCATGCAGACTTTGATACGTTCGATTCTCATCAGCTTCAAGGTCGCGCGCGTCCGGGTCTTCGATTCGGCGGATGATGCGCTCGAAGCCATGCTGAGCGAGCCACCGAACGTGATTCTCGCCGACTGGCGCATGGCACCGACATCCGGCTACCAGTTGCTGCGTCTGATCCGCCACCGGCACATGGAGCCCCTGTGCTACGTGCCGCTGCTCTTTATCACGGCCCACGGTACGCGCGCCCTGGTCGACAAGGGGCTCAGGGCAGGGGCGCATCATCTGCTGGTCAAGCCGCTCTCACCCGCGACCCTCTATAGCCGATTGAAATGGCTTGCGACCGACGAGCGCCCGATGATTCTGGAGACCTCCGGCTTCTATAATATCGAAGGGATTCACAAGGCCCTCGATGTTCAGGCGGAGAAGATCAAATCCCTGGAAAATGCACGGAGCTATCACGAGCAGGCGACCAAGCGTCTGGCGGCGGTGCAAAGCGCGGTGGAAAAGGAATTCGCCTCCGCTTCCAGGGGCGTGCCCGAATCGGTCGATCTCAGCGGCAGGAGGATCATTCCGGCAGCGACGGACAAGCAAGCGCCACGCATTTCCGCCTTCGGCGCGACACGCGCCACCGGCACCTGACGGTCGTCGCCTTTCGCAGCCATTCTCCGTTTCGAGGCCGGAAGCAGGTAACTGCGGGCTGGACAGTCGCCCAGTGAGCGGTCATATTCGCGCCAATCCTGCCGGCGGCACGGCTGATGCTGTCCGCGACCAATGTTCTTCGCTCAAGGATCTCTTCAGGCGATGTGGAAGCTCATACTCGAACTGTTCACCTGGTGGAACGGCCAGACCATGGGAACGCGCTTTTTCACCTGGCGCAAAGGCGAATTCGTCGGCGAGGACGAGTTTGGCAACAAGTACTACCGCGAACGCGGCGGCAAGAAGCGCTGGGTCATCTATAACGGCCTGGCGGAAGCCTCGACGATTCCCCCGGGCTGGCACGGCTGGATGCACCACCGGGTCGACACCCCGCCCACGGAAGAGACCTATTATCCCAAGCACTGGCAGAAGCCGCATCAGCAGAACTGGACCGGCACGCCCGGCGCCTATCGCCCGCACGGCTCGATCCTGACCCCGGAGCACCGCCCGGAAGTCTCCGGCGATTACGAAGCCTGGACGCCGGGCCAGTAATCCGGCACTCTAGTTGTCAGAGTTTCAAGGCGCTGCTTCAATGGAAGCAGCGCCTTTTTGTTTGCGCGGAAACCGGAATGTCTGCGTTCGAAAAACGGTGGAATTGATGGCTTGGGGAGGGCGGCGTGTCAGGCAGCGGAAGCAATATCTCGATCTTCAGTCTGGTTTCCGATGCCCTGGACCGGGGGCCTTGCGACACGCCGGGGCAGCGCCTGGCGATTTACCGGGCGCTCGAGGTTCGCGTCCTGGAAACGGCCGGCGATGAGGCGAAGGCGACGAAAGCGATCGACGAACTGCGCCGCACCATCGCACGTCTGGATGTCGCGTACGGATATTTCGATGATTTGTCGTCCCTTGGCTCCCCGCCGTCCGGGAGCCGGACCGAAGACCGGAATGTTCAAGCCGAAAAATCGAAAGTTCCGGTGATAAAACGCGTCGGAAAGCGGCGCTTTCCGGTACTCGGCGCCCTCTTCGGCCGAGGTTCCGGCGTTTCCGGCACACCGCCCGGTCCCGCGCCGGGGGAGGACAATGGGCCATTTTCCGATCATGTCTATCTCAGCATCGATGCCGAACTGGACGGAGAGGAGGTTATCTGCCGGTATGCCTATTGTTATGATCCCGCATGCCAGCTTCAACTCAGTATCGTGAGCGGAAGCAACCGGTTGCTGTTTGATTTCAGCACCCGGGCATTCAGCATGAGATATGCGTTTAAACATTTATCTCAGGCACTTGATGCAAAAGGCTTATGCGTTCCATCCGCCGGCCTTCAGGCAGGCGCCGTCTGGGAGACGGAAGAGCGTGACTGTGAGGAAGTCCGGCTTCCGCCGTCCCGGGAGCGCTTGCACGCTTGCGCATTCATATCGGCACCAGGCTGATCAACGCGGTGGATAAAAAAAGCCCGCCGAACCGGCGAGCTTTTCAATTCAGGTCCGTTCGAGACGCTCAGTCGATCTGCACGTAATCTTCCGGTGTCAGGCCGAGTCGGCCGTCGAGGTAGGTACCGCAACGGTCCATCAGATCGTCCATGTTGTTCTCGAAGAAGTGGTTCGCGCCGGGGATTTCCTGATGGTCGATGACAATGCCCTTCTGGGTCTTCAGCTTGTCGACCAGGGTCTGCACATCCTTTTGCGGCACGACCTTGTCGCTTTCGCCGTGGATGATCAGGCCGGAAGACGGGCAGGGGGCCAGGAACGAGAAGTCGTGCAGGTTGGCCGGCGGGGCGACCGAGATGAAGCCTTCCACTTCCGGGCGACGCATCAGAAGCTGCATGCCGATCCAGGCGCCGAAGGAGAAGCCGGCAATCCAGCAGGCGCGCGCATCCGGATGCACGGTCTGCACCCAGTCGAGGGCCGCGGCCGCATCGGAAAGCTCACCCTGGCCATGGTCGAACGCTCCTTGCGACCGGCCGACGCCACGGAAGTTGAACCGCAGGACCGCGAAACCGCGCTGCGCGAACATGTAGTAGAGCTGATACACGATCTGGTTGTTCATCGTGCCGCCGAACTGCGGATGCAGATGAAGCACCAGGGCAATCGGTGCATTGCGTTTTTTCGCGGGATGGAACCGGCCTTCCAGCCGGCCCGCGGGACCGTTAAAGATCACCTCGGGCATGAAGCGCTATGTCCTTTTTTATTGCGGCACCCTTGAGATTTTATGGTGCTGCCTTTGGTTCTGTGTACGTGAAATCCCTAAGTCTAAACTTGACTCTCAGGTTCCGAGTTTCTAGAACCTTCTTTAGAATTATTCGAAAGTCGCTCACGCCTCATATCGTGGAAAATGAGACGCGACGTCGTCAGGTGGGCACGTTTAAGCCATCGGAGCGGAAAATTTCAAGTTTTCCGTAACGAAGGGTAAACGAAAAGATTTTCGATCCGGCTGAAAACAGGCGAAACACAGGCGCGCAAACAGGCCATGCCTCAGGCAAAAGACCATGTCTATCTCGACTACAACGCCGGCGCACCGCTGCGCCCCGGCGCCCGGGAGTGCATGGTCGAGGTCTTGAGCGATGTCGGCAATGCGTCGTCGGTTCACACCGACGGCCGCCGCGCCCGGGCCAGGATCGAGGCCGCGCGCGATCAGGTTGCAAGCCTCTGCAAGACCCGTACCCGCGCGGTCACCTTCGTTTCCGGCGGAACAGAAGCCAATATGACTGCCCTGACACCGAACTGGCAGGATCAGGGGGCTCCCTATTATCTGGACCGGCTGCTGCGCGGCGCCACGGAACATCCGTCCGTCGTAGCCGGGGGGCGGTTTCCGGCCTCGCAGCAGGAGGTCATTCCGGTCGAGGCCAATGGCGTGATTCGGCTGGATGTCCTGAAGGACATGCTGGCGGTCGGAGGTCCGGCGCTGGTCTCGGTCATGGCGGCCAACAACGAAACCGGCGTCATCAGTCCTTTGGCCGAAATCGGTGCGATGGTTGCCAGGGCCGGCGGCTTCTTCCACGTCGACGCGGTTCAGGCGGCCGGGCGCATGGACATAGACATGGACGCCTGGCAGGCCGATGCCATCAGCCTGTCGGCACACAAGTTCGGCGGCCCGCAAGGTGCTGGCGCTCTTGTCGTGCGGTCCACGGCCCGCGTGCCCGCGCCGCTGATGCTCGGCGGCGGCCAGGAAAACTGGCGCCGGGCCGGCACGGAGAACATGGCCGCCATTGTCGGTTTCGGTGTGGCGGCGGCATCTGCGGAAAAAGAAGCGCTGGATTGGGCGCGTCTGGCCGGCTTGCGCGACAGACTGGAAGCCGGCGTGCGTGAAATCTGTCCGGCCGTCACTATATTCGGAGAAGAGGCGCCGCGTCTTGCGAACACAAGTTGCTTTGCCGCTCCCGGAATTTCGGCGGAAACGGCGTTGATCGCCTTCGATCTGGAACGCATGTCCCTATCCTCCGGTTCCGCGTGTTCGTCCGGCAAGGTTTCCGTTTCCCATGTGCTGACGGCCATGGGAGCTGACGAGGCGACCGCCCGTTGCGCGTTGCGTGTCAGCCTCGGCTGGAACAGTCAGGACGCCGATATCGACCGTTTTCTGGAGGTTTGGCCGCAGATCGTGGACCGGCTGAACCCGGAGGCCCGTAACCGGGCTGCATGACATACCCGGCGGGTGACCGCCGGCCCCGTTTTCGCTTGACGATCGTTAAGTCGGCGTCTGGCGATGCAAATTAAGAAGAACCGCGGGACCGAATGAGTTCCGCGCAATGGAGTGAAGATATGCCCGCTGTGCAGGAGACAATCGATCAGGTCAAGGCGATCGATGTTGACCAGTATAAATACGGCTTCGTGACCGACATCGAATCGGAAAGGGGCGCCAAGGGCCTTTCCGAGGAAACCGTCCGTTTCATCTCCGCGAAAAAGAACGAGCCGGAATGGATGACCGAATGGCGCCTGGAGGCGCTGCGCCGGTTCAAGACCATGGACGAGCCGACGTGGGCCCGTGTGCACTATCCGAAAATCGATTTCGACGACCTTTACTATTACGCGGCTCCCAAGTCCGCGGAAGGTCCCAAGAGCATCGACGAGGTCGATCCGGAGCTTCTTGCCACTTACGAAAAGCTCGGCATTCCGCTGCGCGAACAGGAAATCCTGGCCGGCATCAAGCCGGAAAACCGGGTCGCCGTCGACGCGGTGTTCGACAGCGTTTCCGTGGTCACCACCTTCAAGGAAGAGCTGAAGAAGGCCGGCGTCATCTTCTGCTCGATCTCCGAGGCGCTGCGCGAACATCCGGAACTGGTGAAGAAGTACCTGGGTTCGGTCGTTCCGGTGACGGACAACTACTACGCCACGCTGAACTCCGCGGTCTTTTCCGACGGCTCCTTCGTCTATATTCCCGAAGGCGTTCGCTGCCCGATGGAGCTGTCGACCTATTTCCGCATCAACGAGCAGAATACCGGCCAGTTCGAGCGCACGCTGATCATCGCGGAGAAGGGGGCCTATGTTTCCTATCTGGAAGGCTGCACGGCCCCCCAGCGCGACGAGAACCAGCTGCACGCGGCTGTCGTCGAACTCGTGGCGCTCGATGATGCGGAGATCAAGTATTCCACGGTGCAGAACTGGTTCCCGGGCGACGCACAGGGCAAAGGCGGCATCTACAATTTCGTCACAAAGCGCGGCGACTGCCGGGGCAGGAATTCCAAGATCTCCTGGACCCAGGTCGAGACCGGGTCCGCGATCACCTGGAAATACCCGTCCTGCATCCTGCGCGGCGACAATTCGCGCGGCGAATTCTACTCGATCGCCGTTTCCAACGGCTATCAGCAGGTCGACAGCGGCACCAAGATGATCCATCTGGGCAAGAACACCTCCAGCCGGATCATCTCCAAGGGCATCTCGGCCGGCCGGTCGCAGAACACCTATCGCGGTCTGGTGTCGGCCCACCGCAAGGCGTCGAACGCGCGTAACTTCACCCAGTGCGACTCGCTCCTGATCGGTCAGGACTGCGGCGCCCATACCGTGCCCTATATCGAGAGTAAGAACGCGACGGCGATCTTCGAGCACGAGGCGACCACCTCGAAGATCTCCGACGACCAGATGTTCTATTGCCAGCAGCGCGGCATGTCCGACGAGGAGGCCGTGGCCCTGATCGTCAACGGCTTCGTCAAGGACGTCATCCAGCAGCTGCCGATGGAATTCGCGGTCGAGGCCCAGAAGCTGATTTCGATCAGTCTTGAGGGCTCGGTGGGCTAACGACAAAGGATTTGAAGGGGCGGATCTCGATGAGTTGGTTTCAATCGTTGGGCTTCGCCGTTAACTGGCTGGAGAATCGGTTCTTTTTGGCCGGGCGGTTCAAAAGCAGCATATTGGGAGTGGTATTTGGGGTCGTTTGGGCACTGGTGTGGCGATGGAATGACACCGTCGGGATCGGAGTGCTTCTATTCCTGATGATGCCATTCGCCTTGTGGCTGCAGATGTCGGCGATGTGGGTGTTTTTATCGCGCGAAGGGCGATTGGCTCTCCTGGATAGCGATCCCAACCCGCTATCGGCATTGGGTCTCCGTTACGGCAGTGCATACGGCCTGTTTTGCTACCTTTCGATTGTGTCATGGGTCCTTTCAATGGGCCTCACCTCGAGCCTGACAGGCGGGACAAATTGACCTTTGAAGAGGTCGTGAGAATTCGGACGGAACAAACACGGGGCCTCGTTGCCCCTGGGACTAGAACAAGGAAATATCTCAATGCTTGAGATCAAAAACCTGCACGCCCGCATCGCCGAAGACGGCAAGGAAATCCTGCGCGGCGTCGACCTGACAGTGAACGACGGTGAAGTCCACGCCATCATGGGACCGAACGGCTCCGGCAAGTCGACCCTGTCCTATATCCTGGCCGGCAAGGAAGACTACGAGATCACCGAAGGCGAGATCCTGTTCAACGGCGAGAACCTGTTGGAGCTTGGCCCCGACGAGCGGGCGGCCGCCGGCGTCTTCCTGGCGTTCCAGTATCCGATCGAGATCCCCGGCGTTGCCACCATGGAATTCCTCAAGACGGCAATGAACGCGCAGCGGCGCGCCCGCAAGGAAGCTGAACTCACCATTCCGGCCTTCATGAAGACGGTCAAGGAAAAGGCGGGCGAACTGAAAATCGGCATGGACATGCTGAAGCGCCCGCTCAACGTCGGATTTTCCGGCGGTGAGAAGAAGCGCGCCGAAATCCTGCAGATGTCCCTCCTGGAGCCGAAACTCTGTGTGCTCGACGAGACCGATTCCGGTCTCGACATCGACGCGCTGCGGATCGTGTCGGACGGCGTCAACAGGCTGAGGTCGCCGGAGCGATCCATGATCGTCATCACCCACTACCAGCGCCTGCTCGACCATATCGTGCCGGATGTCGTCCACGTCATGTCAAAGGGCCGGATCGTGAAGACCGGCGGCGCGGATCTGGCGCTTGAGCTGGAAAAAAGCGGCTACGCCGACTACGCCGAAGACGCAGCAGCCTGAGCGGCGGGAGACAAGGATGAACGCCAACACTCCGATCACGCATACCCAGGCCGAAACCGGTCTGATTGCGCGCTATGAAAGCGTCCGCGCCGGGCTTGCCGGGACGGATGCCGTGGTCGCGCTGCGCGATGCGTCCGCCGATCAATTGCGGCGGACCGGCCTGCCACATCGGCGGGTAGAGGAATACAAGTACACCGACCTACGTGCCTATATGAAGTCGAGCGCGCCGCTGGCGGCCGATGCAACGGCAGACGAGGCAAAGGCAATACTGGAAGCAACTGACGGCTTCGGCGACCTCGGCCGCTACCGGATCGTGATTGCCAACGGCCGGTTCATGGACGGATTGAGTGATGTCGAGGCTCTGGCCCGCGAAGGTATCACGGTGACCGACTTCAACACCGCACTTGCAGGCGACAACGGCGCGGCTCTGCTCGCAGTACCGGCCAGTGCCGACGGCGACGGAACGCTCGCGCTCAACACCGCCTTCGTCCAGGGCGGCGTGATGCTTTCGGTCCGGGAAGGCGCCGACGTTTCCAAGCCGGTCGAACTCGTGCACGTGGCGGCAGGCGAGGGGGCTCAGGTCACCCGCTGCCGGATCGCGGTTGCTCCGGGCGCGAAGCTCAAGCTTCTGGAAACCTTTGCCGGCGACACCGGCATGGGCGAGACCAATGCCGTTTTTGACTATGACATCGCCGATACCGGCGAACTCACCGTCACCCGTCTGATCGAGGGTGATGGCGAAGGTGCGAAGCTGTTCACGACCCTTGCCCGTCTCGGATCGGAAGCGCGGTTCCATACGCTCGGCTTCATCGCCGGACCGTCCTTCGTGCGCAATCAGCAGTTCGTCGCCTTTGCCGGCGAGAACTCCGAAGCCCGGCTCTTCGGCGTGACCATGGCGCGCGACCGGGCGCTCGCCGATCAGACGCTGATCGTCGATCACACCATGCCCAACTGTTCGAGCCGCGAGTTCTTCAAGACGGTTCTCGACGATGAGGCCAAAGGGGTCTATCAGGGGCGCATCAACGTGGCGCCCCACGCCCAGAAGACCGACGGCGAAATGATGACCCAGGCCCTGCTGCTGTCGGAAGGCCCGGAGATGGCCAACAAGCCGGAGCTGGAAATCTTCGCCGACGACGTTCTGTGCGCCCACGGCGCCACGAGCGGCCAAATCGACGAGGACCTGCTGTTCTACCTGCGCGCACGTGGCATTCCGGAAGACGAGGCAAAGACACTCCTCGTTCTTGCGTTCCTGTCCGAAGCGATTGAGGAATTCGGCGAGGACGATCTGACCGGTATGCTGGAAGAACGGGTCCGGGCCTGGCTGGCAGCGAGAAGCTGATGATTATCCGGCGGCGGTACACCTGTCGTCGGCTCAAAGGAAAAGACAAGGGAGCTTGGCGGCATGACGGTCGCATCTGCAATCGCTGAAACGGACGCCGGCTACGACGTCGAGGCCATCCGCAAGGACTTTCCGATCCTCTCGCGGGAGGTCTACGGCAAGCCGCTGGTCTATCTCGACAATGGCGCATCGGCGCAGAAGCCGCAGGCGGTTATCGACGCGGTCTCCTATGCCTATTCCAACGAATACGCCAATGTGCACCGCGGCTTGCATTTCCTGTCCAATACCGCGACCGACAATTACGAGGCCGCGCGCGAAAAGGTGCGCCGCTTCCTGAACGCGCCGTCGGTGGACGAAATCGTGTTCACCCGCTCCACGACCGAGGCGATCAACCTGGTCTCCTACGGTCTCGGGCCGGAGACCTTCGGTCCGGGCGACGAAATCGTGATCTCCATCATGGAGCATCATTCCAACATCGTGCCCTGGCACTTTCACCGTGAGCGCAACGGCGCGGTGCTGAAATGGGCCTATGTGCGCGAGGACGGGTCTTTCGACCTCGATGCCTTCGCCGATACGCTGAGCGACCGCACCAAGCTCGTCGCCATCACGCATATGTCCAACGTGCTGGGCACGGTCGTACCGGTCAAGGAGGTCTGCCGGATCGCTCATGAACGCGGCATTCCGGTACTGGTCGACGGCAGCCAGGCCGCCGTTCACCTGCCGGTGGATGTGCAGGACATCGACTGCGACTATTATATTTTCACCGGACACAAGGTTTACGGGCCGACCGGCATTGGCGTTCTCTGGGCCAAGTCGGACAAGCTGAAGGCCATGCGGCCCTTCTGCGGCGGCGGCGAGATGATCCTGGATGTGACCGAAGACATCGTCACCTATGCCGATCCGCCGCACCGGTTCGAGGCCGGCACACCGCCGATCGTTCAGGCGATCGGTCTGGGCGCCGCCCTGGATTACATGGACAGCATCGGACGCGAGCGGATTGCCCGCCACGAGGCGGATCTGTGCGCCTATGCCCATGAACGACTGTCGACGATCAACTCGTTGAGGATCTTCGGCACGGCACCGGGCAAGGGGGCGATCGTGTCCTTCGAGATCGAAGGGGCTCATGCCCATGACGTTGCCACGATCATCGACCGCGCCGGCGTGGCAGTCAGGGCCGGAACCCATTGCGCGCAGCCGCTCTTGGCAAAATACGGCGTGACCTCTACATGTCGGGCAAGTTTCGGGCTCTATAACACCCGCGCGGAAGTGGACGCGCTCTACGAGGCCTTGATCAAGGCGCAGTCATTTTTCGCCTGAGGACGGACAAGATGGACAACGGCACCACCATTGATCACAACGACGCAGGGGAAGAACTGCGCGCGGATGTCGCCGGCGGCTCCGCCATTCCCATGGAAGAACTGGACCGACTCACGAATGACATCGTCGCGGCACTGAAGACCGTCTACGATCCGGAAATTCCCTGCGATATCTATGAACTCGGCCTGATCTACAAAGTCGATATCGAGGACGATCGGTCCATCAACATCGACATGACGCTGACCGCGCCGGGTTGTCCGGTCGCAGGCGAAATGCCGGGCTGGGTGGAAAATGCCGTCGCTTCCGTGGCCGGTGTCGGACCGGTCAATGTGGATATGGTCTTCGATCCGCCCTGGACGCCGGAGCGGATGTCGGACGAAGCCAAGGTCGCGCTGAACTGGTATTGAGTACCGGCCTCTTTTTGACGGTGTCCCGCAACCCTATATGTTGGACATGACCCGAATCCTTTGCAAACCTCGAGGATGAGATGGCTGCAGCAAGCAAATTCCAGGTGATGACCATGACCGACACCGCGGCGGAACGCGTGCGCGAACTGGTCGATAATGCCGACGGAGAGGCACAGGGTCTTCGGGTCGGCATCAAGAAGGGTGGCTGCGCCGGCATGGAGTACACCATGGAGCTGGTCAAAGAGGCCAGCCCCGGCGACGACACCGTCGAGGAAAAGGGCGCGAAGCTGTTCGTCGATCCGTCCGCCGTTTTGTTCCTGCTCGGAACGGAAATGGACTTCGAGGTTACCAAGTTTCGCTCCGGTTTCGTCTTCAAGAACCCCAATGAAGTGTCTGCCTGCGGCTGCGGCGAATCCGTATCGCTTCAGGAGGCCGACCCCGCCTTCATGATCGGGCAGGGCCGGTAGTGGATCTTTTTCAGCGGCTGAAAACCGATGCACGGCCGGAGTGGTCCGCGTATGTCTCCCATGAATTCGTCGAGCAACTGGGCGCCGGTTCTTTGCCGGAAGGCTGTTTCCGCCATTATCTCGTTCAGGACTACCTGTTCCTGATCCAGTTCGCCCGCGCCTATGCCCTCGGTGTCTATAAGAGCCCGACCATCGACGACATGCGCGCGTCGCTGGAAGGCGTCAAGGCGATCCTGGACACGGAACTCGACCTGCACATCGAGTTGTGCGCCGGCTGGGGCATGACCAGACCCATGATCGAGGCGGCGGAGGAAGACAGGCCTACCATGGCCTATACCCGCTTCGTCCTGGAAACGGGAATGGCAGGGGATCTCCTGGACCTGCAGGTCGCTCTGGCGCCTTGTATCATCGGCTATGCGGAAATCGGCGCCGACCTCAAGAAGCGGCATACGGCGAAGATAGCCGGCAATCCCTACCGCCGGTGGATCGAGGAATATGCGGGTGACCTGTATCAGGAGCTGGCCAGGGAGTTCGGCATCTGGATGGATAAATCGGCGAAGATCTATCTCACGGAATCCCGATACCCCCGTCTTGCAACGATCTTTCGCAAGGCCAGCATTCTCGAAGCCGATTTCTGGCAGATGGGATTAGACGCCGAAGCCACCCAGCGCTGACTTAGTCAGGCGACAACATCCGAGGGATGAGCCCCGGTCAGGCGACATCCGAGGTATGAGCCCGGGTCAGGCGACATCCGAGGCGTGAGCCCCGGGATCAGGCAACATCCGAGGCGTGAGCCCCGGTCAGGCGACATCCGAGGCGTGAGCCGAGGGCAGGTCCGCTTCCGTTTTCACGTTATTCCGGCCGGCAGCCTTGGCAGCATACAACGCTTCGTCGGCACGTCCGATGATCGAATGGGTGGTGTCATCGGGCCGGAAAATGGAAATGCCGATAGAGACCGTGATCCGTCCGAGGTTTTCACCCGTCGACCGTTTGACGAGTTCCTTCGACATCACCGCGCTGCGGATCAGTTCCGCGACTTCGATCGCTTCCGAGAGGCCGGTCTGCGGCAGCAGAATTGCGAACTCCTCGCCACCATACCGGCAGGGGATGTCTCCATTCTTGACGTTCTGCTTGACCGCCAGCGCCACAAGCCGGAGCACCTGATCGCCTGTCTGATGGCCCCAGGTGTCGTTGAATTTCTTGAAATGATCGATATCCGTCAGAAGCAGGGCAAAGCCACGGTTGCTTTCGACCGCGTTGGACAACAACCTGTCGATCGACGTGTCGAAATGCTTCCGGTTGTTGAGCGTCGTCAACTCGTCGGTCAGGGACTCGTAACGGATCGTTTCAAGGCTCGATTGCAGGTTCTCGATCTGCCGTTTCGATTCCAGCAGCTGGGATTCGAGCTTGCGGTTCGAGGCGACCGCGGAGTGGGTCGACTTCATCAGGTGGGTGACGAAGACTTCGAGGTTCTCCGGATCTTTCAGCTTTTTCAGCTTTTCGCCGGCGCGCTCGAGCAGGGTTCCGTAGTCGGAGGTGGCATCGGCCCCCATTTTCAGGGCGTCCACCAGATCTTCGACCTCACGGGAGACCTTGTCGCCGACTTCATCCAACTGGTCGCCAAGCTTGTTGGGGGACAGGAACCGCCCGTAGATGGACTGCATTTCCTCCGTGCTGACGCGGCCTTTCTGCTTCAGCACGTCATTGATGGCCCGGTTCAGTCCGTGATTGTAGCCTGCACAATAAGTGTACCAGAACTCATAGGAGCGAGGGTACGCTGGAAGCACGTTCCTCTTTATATAGGCCAGTGCGGATTCGGCATAAACAATCGTCCGCTTATGGTCGTCTTCATCTGACATCAATAATCCCACACACCGAACTTGCGCAAAGTTCCCGAGCGTCAATTTCCTGAACTGTAAAATCCTACAGGAGGATTTAAGGTCGGGTTAAGCTTACGCTCCCCGGGCCTCAGATATTCAAGAAACTTTCTTGGGGCGCGGCTCCCTGAGGAGAAATGCCGGAACATGTCCGTCCCTGCCGAATGCCGGTTCGTTCCTGTCAGGCTTCGAACGGGGTGACGGCCGGGAAGAGGACGAATCGCTCTGCTCCTGCCGAGCCGGGCGGCGGCGCGGTTTCGGCTGTGTGTCTTCCGTAATGACGGTGTCGTCATTGTCGGCCTTTTTGCGTCTCGACGGCTTTTCCGCAGTCGATTTGGAGGCCGGTTTTTCTGCAGTCGAACTGGAGGCCGGCTTTTCCGCCGTGGTTCTGCTGGACGGCTTGCCGTCGGTCGCTTCGGGCTTGGCCGTCTTCGAACGTCGGCGCGCCTTGCGTTCTTTGGCGGCCGTCTCGAAATCGATCGGTTCGCCTTCCCATTCGATTGGGTTGTTGATCAGTTTTTCAATCGCATCAAGGTATTTCTGGTCGTCAGGGGTTACGAGCGTATAGGCAACCCCGGATCTTCCGGCCCGGCCGGTTCGCCCGATGCGGTGGACGTAATCTTCCGCATGGCTCGGAACATCGTAATTGAAGACGTGGCTGACTTCCGGAATATCCAGACCGCGGGCAGCCACATCGCTGGCCACGAGCAGGGTAATGTTTCCCTTACGGAAATTCTCCAGCATCATCATTCGTGTCCGCTGGTCCATGTCGCCATGAAGGGCGCCGACATTGTAGCCGTGGCGCTCAAGGGAACGGAACAGGGTGGTGATGTCGCGTTTGCGGTTACAGAACACAATAGCGTTCTTGAGATCTTCGGACTTTTCCAGAAGCCCGCGCAGGGCAGCGCGCTTGTCGTAGTCCTGATTCTCCGTGGCTTTGAGGAACTGCGAGACATTTTCCGCGGTCGTCAAAGAAGGGGCTACCTCGATTTTAGCCGGGTTCTGCAGAAACGCTTCGGTCAGGCGCTGAATTTCCGGCGGCATCGTCGCCGAGAAGAACAGGGTCTGGCGCGTAAACGGAATCAGTTTGCAGATACGTTCGATGTCCGGGATGAAGCCCATATCGAGCATGCGGTCGGCTTCGTCGATCACGAGGATTTCGACCCCCTGCAGAAGCAGCTTGCCCCGCTCGAAATGGTCGAGCAGCCGGCCCGGGGTAGCAATCAGGACGTCCGTGCCGCGGTCGAGCTTCTTGTCCTGTTCGCCGAAGGAGACACCCCCGATCAGGAGAGCGACATTCAGCTTGTGGTTCTTGCCGTACCGTTCGAAGTTTTCTTCCACCTGAGCGGCGAGTTCGCGCGTGGGTTCCAGGATAAGGGTGCGCGGCATTCGAGCCCGCGCACGGCCTTTTTCCAGGAGGGTCAGCATCGGCAGGGTGAAGCTTGCGGTTTTGCCCGTACCCGTCTGGGCAATGCCCAGCACATCCCGACGCTCCAGAACGCGGGGAATTGCACCCTCCTGGATTGCTGTCGGTTCCGTATATCCCGCCGCTTCCACTGCAGCGAGAACCTTCTCGCTAAGACCGAGAGTATTAAATGACATATAGAGCCTTTAGCCCGGATTTATTGATCGATCGAATGACACCAGTTGCCGGCAGAAGCCGTGCAAAGTCGGGCACACCCTACATTTGTCGGCGCTAGTGTCAATGTGAAGACTAGGCAAAATACGAAGAAATTCGCCGATTTCGCAGAATAAAACGTATATCAGTTAACTGTGGCCGCCAGGGCGAGGTCGAAATTTAAATTATCTCGCGATTTGGTAATGCCCGATGACTTTGCCGTGAAAAGAAATTGCAACTTTAAAACGCAGACTTGTATGAAATAACGATGCGGGACCGAATGCCGCTCAGACCACTCCGGAAGAGCTTGCCTGCCCGTTTAGCTCATTGGCCGGGCCGGATTTTTTCCACGCGCGTTCACGCACGGTCGGTCCGTCGTTGCGGTTTTCGAAAAACAGCTTGTAGTCGCGCCGGTAATGTCTCAGCACTTGGCCGAAATACTGGGAATTGCGAATGGCTTCCGCTGTCTCGTGCGTCGGCATCTCGATGGCTGCCGGACCTTCGCCGATGTCCAAATTGCTCTGCCGTTTCAGCAACGAGCGCAGTTTGCTCCAGTCCGATGGCAGCTTGTTGAAATCCAGGATCAGGTCCGGAACGAGCAAGCCCTTGTGATGGAGAATGGACGCCTGACTGCGCAGCAGATTGTCGGCGACCAGATCGGTCGTCTCCAGGACCCGCTCCAGGAATTCATTGACCGGCATCTGTTTACGGAAGCGGCTTTCCTCGAAATAGGCGGGAAGGTCCGTATCGCCGAGAATGAGGTGCTCATAACAGGCGGCCAGCCGGGAGTGTGGGTATTGAACGATTGTAAATACCGGGAAATCCGGATGCCGCCGCTTGAGTTCACTGGCCGTGAGGAGTTCGATATCGCCGTCCCAAAGGCCTGTGTAGTCAGTGGTGTAAGCCTGCGTGGCATGCGGGTCCTCGGCCAGGCCGCTCAGCATTTTCAGGACCGGGAAAACGGTTGCCATCGGGGCGCCGGGAATGCGGGCATATCCCACCCGTGCTTTCCGGAAGACCATGTAGTGACGGTTTCTGAGGGGCCGTCGCTGGCGGTCGAATACATCATACATCGCTTGCAGCATGGCCGCGTCCCGCAGACTTATTACTTATTTGTTGGCGCCAGAAGCGAGGGCAACAAAGAATTTCATATTTACATTCGGAAACATAATAGTGCCTATCCGCGCGCAGCGATAGGGCAGACAAACGGTTTTCTTGATCCGGCGGCTGAAACCGTGAATCAGATATCCAGATCCTCGGCGAATTCCGCGTTGTCCTGGATGAAGCGGAAACGGGCCTCAGGTTTGTTCCCCATAAGCCGTTCCACGACGTCGTTGGTTTCGGCTGTTGCCGCCTCATTGACCCGAACCAGCAACATGGTGCGGTTTTTCGGATCCATGGTGGTTTCCTTCAACTGGGCGGGAAGCATTTCACCGAGGCCTTTGAACCGGCCGATTTCCACCTTGGCCTTGCCCTTGAAGGCGGTTGCCATCAGTTCGTCCTTATGGGCATCGTCCCGGGCGTAAAGCGTCTTGCCGCCCTGGGTCAGCCGGTAGAGGGGAGGGACGGCCAGGAACAGATGGTCGTTGCGGATGAGCTCCGGCATTTCCCGGTAGAAGAAGGTGATCAGCAACGAGGCGATATGGGCACCGTCCACGTCCGCGTCGGTCATGATGACGACCTTTTCATACCGGAGATCCGTGTCGCGATAGTTGGACCGTGTCCCGCAGCCGAGGGCCTGGACAAGGTCCGCCAACTGCTGGTTGGCGGCCAGCTTTTCACGGCCTGCGTTGGCGACGTTCAGGATCTTGCCGCGAAGCGGAAGAACGGCCTGGTTGGAGCGGTTGCGTGCCTGCTTTGCCGAGCCGCCGGCCGAATCCCCTTCCACGATGAAAAGTTCCGTCCCTTCCGCCTGGTTTGCGGAACAGTCGGCAAGCTTGCCGGGAAGGCGCAGTTTGCGAACGGCCGTCTTGCGGGCGACGTCTTTTTCCTGGCGGCGGCGCAGGCGTTCCTCAGCCCGGTCGATTACCCATTCCAGTAATTTGTTTGCCTGGTTCGGCGAGGCCGTCAGCCAGTGGTCGAACGCATCGCGGACCGCGGTTTCGGTAATGCGTGTCGCCTCGTTCGTCGCCAGCCGGTCTTTCGTCTGGCCGACAAACTCCGGTTCCCGGATGAAGACGGAGAGCATTCCGCCGGCCGACGTCAGGACATCGTCGCCGGTGATAATGGACGCTTTCTTGTTGTTGGTCAGTTCGCCATAGGCCTTCAGTCCGCGCAGCAACGCATAGCGCAAGCCGGCTTCATGTGTGCCGCCTTCCGGCGTCGGAACCGTATTACAATAGGAATTTATAAAGCCGTCGCCGGCAAACCAGGTGACCGCCCATTCGACTGATCCATGGCTGCCGGCCTTGTCCGTCCGCCCGGCGAAAATGTCGTCGACGACGGTGCGTTCCTTGGAGAGCCGTTCGGCCAGGAAGTCGCGCAATCCTCCGGGGAAGTGGAACACGGCCTCCGCGGGCGTCTCGTCCTTTTCCGACAACAGCGCGGGATCGCAATGCCAGCGGATTTCGACGCCGCCGAAGAGATAGGCTTTCGAGCGGGCCATCTTGAGCAGGCGCGCGGGAATGAACTTGGCAGACTTGCCGAAAATCTCCGGATCCGGTTTGAAGCGGACACTGGTGCCGCGCCGGTTCTGGGTGTCACCGACGAGTTCCAGCGGGCCTTGCGGAATGCCGCGCTGGAATTGTTGCCGGTAGAGCTTGCGCGTCCGCGCCACCTCGACGATCAGATCCTCCGACAGCGCGTTGACGACCGAAATGCCGACGCCGTGCAGGCCGCCCGAGGTCTCGTAGACCTTGCTGTCGAATTTTCCGCCCGCATGAAGGGTGGTCATGATGACCTCAAGCGCGGACTTGTCCTTGAACTTGGGGTGCGGATCGACGGGAATACCCCGGCCATTGTCCGTCACGGCCAGATAGCCGTCTGCGGAAAGAGACACATCGATCCAGGTGGCATGACCGGCGACCGCTTCGTCCATCGAGTTGTCGATGACTTCCGCGAAAAGGTGGTGCAGCGCCTTTTCATCGGTGCCGCCGATATACATGCCGGGGCGACGGCGAACCGGTTCCAGACCTTCCAGAACCTCGATGTCGGCGGCCGAATAATCCTCGTCGCTTGCCACGGCTTTAAGGGCGGGCCGTGCGGTCTTTCGTGCCGGAGATGCCGGTGGATCCCGATCGATCGGGACCGCCGCCTGCGCGTTTCCTGCAAAAAGATCGTCTTTTCCGCTCATTCAGTTTCCGCCGCGTTGGTCTTACCAAATCCGATCCGAAGACAAACCCTGTCCTGCGAATCACCAGATGAGTTTCGCAGGACAAAGCCGGAACAGTAAAGCGTTCCGCGCATTCACCCCCAGTTTCAACAAAGTGAAGCAGCGAATGCTCTCGTGGAAACCGAATGTCAACCCGTCTGTGGTTTCATCGCACCCGGAAATAAGAGCGGGCAACGCAACCGCGACAAACAATAGGGGAATGGGCAAATGATCAGGCAGTATGGAGTCGCAGTCCGGCAGCAGGCAGATCTGTTCTGCGCGGGTGCATTGGCAATTTGTGCAGTGATTATGGCTCTGATGGGGTGAAAACCCAGGCGGGGGTGTGGCATCGGGGCAACAGGCGCGCAGGAAGTCTCCTTACTGGAGGCGTGCCGGCATTGCTGCCGTTCTTCGGCCATGTTTCATCTTCACCCGTTGACCTTGCGCGGCATGAGAGCGGATTGTGTCGATTGGCACGCTTCGTCCGGGATGATGGCGCGATGGAGATTTAACGGTGCCGGATTGGGGCGGCGTGGTCTGAAAGGCCCGTTGCCGGATCGGTGGAAATGCGACAAACGCAGGCAAGCGGCCGGAAGCGCAACAGCAGCATGCTTTGGCATGTGCGCTTCGGCCGGATCTGCGGAAGGCGGGTTTGACAGAAGAATGTCCAGCTCCTGCCGCATTCCGTCCGACAAGGGCCCAACTCTGGCCGAAATGAGCGGATACGCTGTGCGCAACGTGTTCAATAAGACCGGTTTCCCTGAGAAAAGCGGTCAATGTGATGAGTTCAGGATGATGCCTCGGGAGTGGCGACAGACAGGAACGGGACAGAAGAGGCCGATGCCGCCGATATCGGCGTGCGTGGTTGTTTGTCTCGTTCTGGCCGGCGGCTTTGGGTCGCTCGGGCAGGCCGTTGCCTTTGACGGCAAGCCGGCTGCGGATGATGCGATCAAGGTCGAGGACCTTTCCCCGCGTGAGGCGCTGCGGACCGGTGCTCGTCAGTATTACGCAGGCGACAAGGCTGCAGCCTTGAGTTCCCTTCAGTACGCGGCGAGGAAGGGCCAGCCGATGGCTGCCTGGAAACTCGGCGAAATGTATGCCAAGGGCGATGGCGTCAAGGAAGACGACATCAAGGCGTTTGAGTATTACAGTCAGGTGGTGCGCGAACACGGCGACAGTGGGCCGCACGAGCCGGATGCGCCTTTCGTGGCAAGTGCCTTCGTTGCGCTTGGAACCTATTATCTGAACGGGATCAGCGATGCCGTGCCACAGAACGTGGCGCGCGCCCGGCAGATCTTTACCCACGCAGCCTCTTATTTCGGCGACCCGGAAGCGCAGTATGAACTGGGCCGCATGTATGAAGGCTCCAGCAGCCGTCTGGCCGTCCGCTGGTACAACCTGGCCTCGTTGAAAGGCCATGTCGGAGCCCAGGCCCGGCTCGGGGAAACACTCTACAACATGGCGCATTCGGATGCGCAGAAGGCCCGTGGCCTCATGTGGCTGACGGTTGCCCGCCGGCAGGTTCACGGCACCGATGCCGACTGGATCAACGAGATGCACGAGCGTTATTTCTCGCTTTCGAGCGAGAACGTGCGGAAACTGGCCCGCGGCATGGCTGATAATTGGATCACCCAGAACCGTCCCGACATGGTAACGGCGCAGCAGGTTCCCTCACAGTAGGTCCGGGCTCAGCCTTTCCCGCTGATCCGGGATACCGACATTGGCACAGGAGAGAGTGAAGCCGAAGGGCAAGGGGTTTCGCTCATCCGCCAGGACGTATTGTTAAGCACCATGTCGCAGGTTGCCATTCTCGGTCCCCCCGGCCCGTTCAGGCACACGGCATCGCCCAGGTGATAGTCGGTGCCCAGATAACGGCAGGTGCAGTTGACGACAGGAGCCTGGATCGCCGTCGCGTTTTTCGTTTTTCCTGAACCGACCTCCCCGGCATGAACGGGAGAAATGACGCCTCCGGCGAGCACGAAGGCGGCTGCAAGCAGAGCGACGGGCCGGCCTGGCGCAGCTGGTTCAGGCCGACAGTTTGCGAAGAGGGTCAGGATCCGTGTCATGGCCATCCCATGCCGTTTCTTCTCAGAAGAGAGAAACCCTAGCATATCCGCGGCCGGGACGGAAATTAATCAACCCTACTGCCGCCTCAGGCGGCCAGATCCACCCAGACGGGAACATGGTCCGACGGCTTTTCCCAGCCGCGCACATGTTTGTCGATCCCGCAGCCGGTCATCCTGTCGGTCGCCTGGGGGGACATCAGGATGTGGTCGATGCGGATCCCGTTGTTCTTTTGCCAGGCGCCCGCCTGATAGTCCCAGAAGGTATAGGTTTCCGGCGCCTGTGTGCAGGAGCGGACTGCTTCCGTCAGGCCCAGATTGATGAGGGTCCGGAATTTCTGACGGCTTTCGGGCTGGAACAGGGCATCGTCAACCCAGGCTTCCGGGTTTCTGGCATCGATCGGATCCGGAATGACGTTGTAGTCGCCAAGCAGCAGAAACGGGGTTTCCTCGGCAAGGCGCTTTTCCGCATGGGTGATCAGCCGGTCCATCCAGCCGAGCTTGTAAGGGAATTTCTCGGTTCCGAGCGGATTGCCGTTGGGCAGATAAAGGCAGCCGAAGCGCAGGGCGCCTTTCCCGGTGGAAACGCCGGCCTCGATGTAGCGGGCCTGCTCGTCGCTGTCGTCGCCCGGCAGGCCGCGCTCGATGTCTTCCAGCGGCAGCTTCGACAGCAGAGCCACGCCGTTGAAGCTTTTCTGGCCATGGGTGGCGACGTTGTAGCCGAGTTCCTCGATTGCCTCTCTCGGGAAATTCTCGTCGATGGATTTGATTTCCTGGAAACAGGCGATGTCCGGCTGGGCTTCCTTGAGCCATTCGAGCACGGTGTCGATCCGGGCCTTGACGCCGTTGATGTTCCAGGTGGCAATCTTCATCGCTTGCTTCCAGCTTCGCTATGCACTGCTGGAATTGGTAGCATCGCAGGCGCCGCTTTGTCCTGCCTTTGAAGGCGAAACCGCAAACGGCCAACAGGAAACGGCCCTGCGCGGGGAAAATCAGACGGTAAAGCTGGTTCCGCAGCCGCAGCCGGCGACGGCGTTCGGATTGTTGATCTGAAAGGACTGGCCGATCAGATCGTCGACGAAATCGATTTCCGATCCCGCCATATACTGCAGGGAGATGCTGTCGATCAGAACCGCGATGCCGTTCTTTTCGATCACCAGATCGTCGTCCTCGCGTTCGCTCACGAGATCGTATTTGTACTGTAATCCGGAGCAACCGCCGCCTTCCACGCTGACACGAAGATTCGTTCCGGCTGGTTCACCGGACAAAATCTTTGCGATCCGCTTGGCAGCGCGGTCACTGACTGTTACGGGATGTTCAAGTGTTTCGGTCATGGCTCGCCATCATCAAGGATCGATCTGAATTGGCTGCTGCAAGTCGCGGCCGATCCGGGCCGCTGTCTTGATCATGACAGATAGGTATGGTCTTGAAGGCATCGCGTCAATGTGCCGGGGGCAATCATGACGCTCGGGATCGAAACAATCTTCACACAGGGATAGGACCGCTCTGAAATGACTGCCCAGGGAAAACTCGGGTATGGCGCGCAGCCTCTGGCCTTGTTTGCGCAGGATCCGAACGACACGCGCGGCCGTCTCTATCCCGAGCCGTCGAGTCCGACGCGAACGCCGTTTCAGCGCGATCGCGACCGGATCATTCATTCTTCCGCTTTTCGCCGCCTGAAACACAAGACCCAGGTTTTCGTCTATCACGAGGGCGATCATTTCCGCACAAGGCTGACCCATACGATCGAGGTGTCACAGATCGCCCGGGCGCTGGCGCGCGCCCTGCGTCTCGACGAGGATCTCGCCGAGTGCCTGGCCCTTGCCCACGATCTGGGGCATACCCCCTTCGGTCACGAAGGCGAGGACGTGATGCACGAATGCATGGCGCCCTACGAAGGGTTCGATCACAACGCCCAGTCCCTGCGGGTGGTGACAAACCTTGAACAACGGTATGCGGAGTTCGACGGGCTGAACCTGTCCTGGGAGACACTGGAAGGTCTGGTCAAGCACAATGGCCCGCTGGTTTCGGCCGACGGAAAGCCGCTCGGCAAGTTTGCAGACAGCGCGTTGCCGTTTGCGATTCGCGAGTATGCGCAAAAGCAGGACCTTGAGCTGCATACCTGGCCGAGCGCGGAAGCCCAGGCGGCCGCAATCGCCGACGATATCGCCTATGATGCCCACGATCTGGACGACGGCCTGCGCGCGCGGCTGATCGCGGTCGAGGATATCCGGAATGTCCCGTTCCTGGCCGATATCCTGGAGGAGGTCGACGCCAGATACCCGGGACTGGAAGAGCATCGTCGGATCCATGAAATCGTGCGCCGGTCGATTACCCGGATGGTCGAGGACGTGATCACCGAATCTCTGCGCCGGATCGGGGAGGCGGATCCGAAATCGGCAACGGATGTGCGCACTGCAGGCCATTGCCTGGTGAATTTCTCTGCTCCCATGGCAGCCAGGGAACGCGAAGTGAAATCCTTTTTGTTCAACAACGTCTACCGGCATGGCGACGTCCTGGCGATCCGCAAGCTCGTGGCCGGCATCATGAGGGACCTGTTCGCCAGATTCATTGCCGAGCCGGAACTCATGCCTGCGCCCTGGAATATGGATTTGAAGTCGATTGGCGAATCGGATCTGGCGCGCCGGGTTTGCGATTACATCGCTGGAATGACCGATCGTTTTGCCATCAGCGAACATCGCAGATTGTTTGACGATACTCCCGAATTAGGCTAGGGCGCTGGCAGAATTTCCAAGCCTGTGGTGCTGGACGTGATATCCGTCTGCAGCACGCGGGTTTGTTGTGTTTGATGTTTCCAACCGGTCGGATGGTCATGAATATCTTTGCTGAATTCGCAGAACGGGTAAAAGCGGCCGTTCAGAAGCTGGATCTGAAAGGGACGGATGGCGCAAGCCCCGACCTGTCCCGCGTGACCGTGGAATCGCCGCGCGATCCGGCTCATGGCGATCTGGCGACCAATGCGGCGATGGTGCTTGCCAAGCAACTGGGCGTGAAGCCGCGCGACCTGGCCGAGCAACTCGCCGAAAGCCTGCGCGCGGATGCCGACGTGACGGAAGTCAGTGTCGCCGGCCCGGGCTTCATCAACCTGCGGGTCGCCCCGGCCGTCTGGCACCGGGTTCTGGGTGCGGTCGTCAGGGAAGGGCCTGATTTCGGCCGGTCGGCGCGCGGCGCGGGTATGAAAGTCAATGTCGAATATGTCTCGGCCAACCCGACGGGGCCGATGCATGTCGGCCATACGCGCGGTGCCGTTGTGGGTGATGCGCTCGCCGGTGTGTTGGCCTATGCCGGCTACGATGTAGTAAAGGAATACTACATCAACGACGCCGGATCGCAGATCGACACGCTGGCGGAAAGTGCCTTCCTGCGATACCGCGAGGCGCTGGGTGAGGATATCGGCGAAATTCCGGCCGGCCTTTATCCCGGCGACTATCTGAAACCGATCGGTGAGAAACTTGCCAAAGCCCATGGTCCGGCCCTGAAGGACCTGGACAAATCGGAATGGCTGCCGATCGTCAAGGAAGAAGCCGTCGCCGGCATGATGGATCTGATCCGGGACGACCTGGCGACGCTCAACGTCCATCATGATGTCTTTTTCTCCGAGCGCTCCCTGCATATGCATGTCGATGGCAAGCCGTCGAAAATCGACGAGATGCTCGAGGCGCTGCGCAAGGAGGATCTCGTTTACCAGGGCACGCTGCCGCCGCCGAAAGGGCAGGTACCCGAAGACTGGGAAGACCGGGAACAGACGCTGTTCCGGGCCGAGGACTTTGGTGACGACACCGACCGCGCGCTGAAGAAGTCGGACGGGTCCTATACCTATTTCGCCGCCGATGTCGCCTATTTCCGCGACAAGTACCTGCGCGGCTTCGATGAAATGATCTATGTGCTCGGTGCCGACCATGGCGGCTACGTCAAACGCCTGCAGGCCGTTGGCAAGGCGATTTCAGGCGGCAAGTCCGAGGTCATCGTGCGTCTCTGCCAGCTCGTGAAGCTGTTCCGCGGCGGCGAGCCGGTGAAAATGTCCAAGCGGTCGGGTGATTTCGTGACCCTGCGCGACGTCGTGGAGGAAGTTGGACGCGATCCGGTGCGCTTCATGATGCTGTACCGCAAGAACGACGCGCCGCTGGATTTCGATTTCAAGAAGGTTACCGAACAGTCGAAGGACAATCCGGTCTTTTACGTTCAATACGGTCATGCGCGCTGCTGCTCGGTCATGCGCCAGGCGCAGCAGGAACTGCAGGGCCTCGATGCGAGCGATGCGGCGCTTGCCGGAGCGGATCTCGCCCAGCTGGATGATGTCGGCGAACTGGAGCTGATCGGCAAGATGGCCATGTGGCCCAAGATTGTCGACGCGGCGGCGGAGACACATGAGCCGCACCGCATTGCGTTCTACCTCTATGATCTCGCCAGTTCTTTGCATGCGCACTGGAATAGAGGCAAGGAAATGCCGCAATTACGTTTTATTAACGCCGATAATACCAAATTAACCCTAGCGCGTCTTGCCCTGGTCCGTGCAGTATCTTTGGTGCTTGCTTCAGGTCTCGCGATTCTGGGCGTTGATGCGCCGGAGGAAATGCGCTGAAGTTGCACTTGGAAATTTGTTGCGCAAACTGCGTGACGAAGGAAAAACGTCCGGCCGGATAGCAAATCGCAGATGTCTAGAGATTCCGACCATCCGAAAACCGATCTTCCGCAGACCTCGGCGGACGTGAGCAGAGCTGGCTCCGCGCCGATGGAAGATCCGTTGGTGGAACTGGCGAGAATCGTCCATCGAAACAAGCAGTCGGGCTCGGGAGCTGCCGAAGCCCCCCCCGTGAAGTCCCCGGTTCGCGATGACCCCGCGAATGAAACGCCGGCAATTGGCGTTCAGGACACGGGCCCGGTCACACAATCGCCATACGTTTATCCGGAGTTGAAGGTTTCGGACCAGGAACTGGCAGAGGACTCTGTCGGAGTTGCCGACCCGCAGATCGCGGGGGGCGGTCTTAACGAAACAATTGCTTCGCAAGCGATGCAGTACCCTGCAGCAGGTGACATGAGTACATATTCCTCAACCGGTCCCTCGGTTTTGCCGGACGAACCCGTCGACGCGGATATTCCGCAGAGCCGGCTCAATCATGCGGTTTCGAAGAATCTGGAAGACAACCTGACCGCGGAACTGGAAGACGAACTGATCGGTGCTTTCCGTCAGTCTTTCACGCCCGCCGGAATTTCGAATGCCAGGTCTCAACCGGAAACGGCCGAGCCTTCATCGGCCGAGGACTACGAATACGAGACCGAAACCGAAACCGCTTATGAGGCGGTGCCGGAGGAAAACACACCGACATATGCGGCGTCCTCGTCTTACAGCCGGCCGGCCTCCGATCAGGAAAGCGGTTGGCATCAGGCAAGCAGCGGCAATCTGGGCCATCTCGGAGTAAGTGCTTACGGGCAGCCTGCCAATGATCGGAGTCCGCCGCCGGATGATGACCTTTTCGCGGGCCTGGATACCCTCGAGGCGGAAATCCGCGGCGGCCGGCCCGCCGCGCCGTCCGAGCCGGAGCCCTCGGGTCTGGATACGCTTTTCGCCGATCTTGAATTCTCGCCGGAGCGGGAAGCCCGGTCGGCGCGCGAAGTGCAGCCCGTCCGCGAGGACCGGCCAGAGCCTGAACTGCGGCCAGAGCAAGAATTCCGGCCAGAACAAGACTTCCGGCCAGAGCAAGAATTCCGGAACGAACCCGGTTTCGCCGAACCGGGTATCGGACAGCAGCCGTTTCCCCAAAATGGAGAACCGGTGCGATCCGATGACATTGACGAAATGGTCTGGCCGGATGCCGCGAACTCCATACCGGTAGACGACAGCGAAGAGACGCCGCCGCCGCCGGAAGGGTATGATCTCGATGCCGTGGCTCGGGCCATGCAGGAGAGCGATCCCTCCCTCGACGGAACGGGCGTTTTGCCGCCTCATCCGAGAAAAGAACGGGTCGCGGCCCCCGGTCACGAGCGAAATTCCCGCAAGGGGCTTTACACGGCCGCCGGCGTCGTCGCGGTTGTCCTGTTGGGTGGCGCCGCATTCCTGATGTTCGACGGCTCGTCCGTCGATGTTCCCTCCGGGCCGCCTCCCGTCATTGCCGGCCTCCAGGAGCCTTTGAAGGTTTATCCGGACAACAAGGCGGCGCCGGAGGAAAATTCAGCATCCAAGTTGATTTACGACCGCGTCGGAGCCGCTGAAAGCCAGACCAACGAACGTCTCGTTCTTCCCGAAGAGACCAAGCCGGCCGAGTTGCCGCCAGCTCCTGAAGGAACTGCGGTGTCCGATCCACTCGTTCCCGGTGGTCCAAAGAAGGTAAGAACGCTTGTTGTTCGTCCGGACGGCACGATTATTTCCGGCGAGCCGGATGCCGGATCGGTTCGGACCGTGGAGACGACGCCGGTTCTGCCGACGGCGGAGACACCTTCTCCGGCGCCGACTACCCCGGATGCCGGTGCGCAACCGGCTACGGCAGCAGTCACCCCGGAGCCGGCGCAACCCGAAACACCGCAGATTGTCGCTACGACCGATACCGGCGGACAGGAGGCAACTGGTCCGGTCACGACCGTCGTTCCCCGGAAAAAGCCGGAGGTTCCGGTTCAGGTAGCCCGTGCGCCGCAGGCGACGGCGCCCGCACCTGCGCGTAACGATGGTCCGCTCAACCTCAATAATCCGGCTCCTGCCGCGCCGCAGGCTGCCGCGCCTGCGACGAACACCGGGCAGATTGCTCCTGGTACCTACGTTGTTCAGGTGACCTCACAGCGTTCGGAAGATGCGGCCCGGTCCGCCTATCAGGCGCTGCAGCAACGGTATCCGAGTATTCTGGGCTCCCGGCAGGCCGTGATCGTTTCTGCAAATATCGAAGATCGCGGAACCTTCTACAGGGCGCGGATCCCGTCCGGATCCCGTGACGAGGCAATATCGCTTTGCGAAAGCCTGAAGTCCGCGGGCGGGGATTGCTTCGTGCGGCGCAACTAAAGTGACACGCTTGAAGCCTGCCGGCAGACACTGAAGCCGGATCGGGAGCGGCTGGATTCACGTCATGAGGGCCTCGGCCAGGAACGGCAGACTGCGGTCGAGCCGGTAGTCGATCGAGGAATGATTGTCGTCGAATTCCTCGTAAGTATGCCTGACCCCGGCCGCTTCGAGTTTTCGGGCCACGCGGCGCGCGCCAAAGAGGAGGTTGTACTGGTCGACCGTCCCGCAGTCGATCCAGAGACCCTTCAGCGACTTGAGCGCCTCCATGTGGCTGTCGACCATTTGAACCGGATCCCAGGAGAGCCAGTTGGACCAGCGGTCTGGAATGATCTCGCAGGTTTCCAGATCCACGGGCAGGCGGATCCCGCAAAAGGCATTCGGGTTCGGGTCGGGATCGTAGGTTGCCGCCATGGCGAAGGTCATCAGGTCGTGCATGGCGCCACCTGGATATTTGGGGCCGCTTTCGAAATCCGTCACGAAGGCTTCGACGGAACCGTATCTGGCGATGGCCCTGAGTGCGCTCGGCATTTCCGGCAGATAGCAGAGTTCAAAGGCCAGATCGCCGGAATGACAGGCCGCCGCGGACCAGACATCGGCGTGTCGCATGGCATGGACCAGCGCGCCGTATCCGCCCGAGGACCGGCCGAACAGACCCCGCTTTCCTTTGCCGCCGCAGCCAAAGCGGCTTTCCACGGCATTCAGCATGTCCGTCGTCAGCCAGGTTGCCCAGGGACCCATGGCGGTGCTGTCGATATACTGGTTGCCGCCAAGCCGGGTGAAACAATCGGGAAACGCCACCGCAACCAGGGGCAGGGTGCCTTCTTGGATCAGCCGGTCGAGGCGTTCCGGAATGTTCTCTCCGAAATTCTTCCAGTTCACGTGAGCGGGCCCGCCAGAGGTGAAGCCGGCAAGATCGACCAGAAGCGGCAAGCCGGCGCCGTCATGGCCGGCGGGCGTATAGACGATGACCTCTCGAGTTGAGGGATCGCCAAGGCGGTTGTTTTCCAGAAGGGGCGACGTCACGCTCAACCTGTGCAGGGTGCCGGCGGGAATATCGGGGCGGGCGCGCATGACAATCTCCTTTCGATGGACTTCGGTACGAAGGCCGAAGCAGGTCTCATGTCATCGCAGCCCGGAACGGGGGATGCAAGGGCCGCCTGCATATCGTTCTGCTTGACCGTCGATCGGCTCCCACGGTAATCCAAACCATGATCAAAGCCTTCATATGCGGCAGCTCCGGAACGACGCTGACACCTGAGGAAACGACCTTTTTCCAGGAGGAAAACCCCTGGGGCCTTATTCTGTTCCGGCGCAATTGCAATGCGCCGGTACAGGTCGCCGGCCTGGTGGCTTCATTTCGGGAAGCCGTCGGAAGATCCGATGCACCGGTCCTGATCGATCAGGAGGGCGGCCGGGTCCAGCGCTTGCGCCCGCCGAACTGGCCGTCCTATCCGCCGGCCGGAACCTTCGGGACACTCTACGATAAGGACCGGCAGTACGGCACGAGGGCAGCCTGGCTCGGTGCCCGGCTGATTGCCCATGATCTTCTCAAGCTCGGGATAACGGTCGATTGTCTGCCGCTGCTCGACCTGTGGCTGGCGGAAACCGTGGATGCCATCGGTGACCGGGCCTATTCGAACGATCCGGAGACTGTTGCAGCTCTCGGCCGCGCCGCGTGCGAGGGTCTGATGGCGGGCGGCGTCCTGCCGGTGGTCAAGCATCTTCCCGGTCACGGCCGTGCACTGGTCGACAGCCATCTGGAACTTCCCCGGATCTCGGCGTCCCGCCAGGAGCTTTCGCAAGCTGATTTCCTGCCCTTCAAGGCACTGGCGGACATGCCGCTCGCAATGACCGCGCATCTGCTCTACACAGAGATCGAGCCAGAGCATCCTGCCACGCAGAGCCGGACGATCATTCGGGACATCATCCGGGATGAGATCGGGTTTGAAGGCTGCCTGATGAGCGACGACATCTCCATGAAGGCGCTAGGTGGGGATATGCGCGAAAGAGCGGCGCTAAGCTTTGCCGCTGGCTGCGATCTTGTGCTTCACTGCAACGGCGATATGGCGGAAATGAAGGCCGTGGCAAAGGCCGCGCCGGTTTTGCAAGGGAAGTCGCGACAACGTTGCGAAGAGGCGTTGGCACGGCGCAAACAGCCGGAAGCGGATTTCGATCCGCTTGCCGCGCGCGAAGAGTTCGAGGCGTTGCTTTCAGACGTTCCGGAACGGGTCGTCGGCTAGGTGGCGAAAAGGGGAAGCGAGAGGCACATGGCCCGCGACACGCATCAGGATCTGCTGACGAGTGTGGACGCATCCGACCGTGCCTCCAACGATCCCCTTCTGGTTGTCGATGTCGAAGGCTTCGAAGGGCCGCTGGACCTGTTGCTGACCCTGGCGCGCAATCAGAAGGTCGATCTGACGCGCATCTCGATCCTGGCGCTGGTCGAACAGTATCTGGAGTTCGTTGCCGAGGCGCGGCGCATGCGGCTCGAGCTTGCCGCCGATTATCTCGTCATGGCTGCCTGGCTGGCCTATCTAAAGTCCAGGCTCCTTTTGCCGGAGCAGAAGGACGAGGATGAACCGACGGGCGAGGAGCTCGCCGCCGCCCTGGCCTTCCGCCTGCGCCGGCTGGAAGCCATGCGCGATGTGTCGGGAAAACTCCTGGCACGCAACCGGCTCGGCCGGGACATCTTTGCCAGAGGCCGTCCGGAAACCACCTCCGTCGACCACAAGAGCGTCTGGACCGCCACCATCTATGAACTGCTCAGCGCCTATGCGACCCAACGCCAGCGCCAGTCGGTCACCTCCGTACGGGTGTTGCGGCGGAATGTCTGGTCGCTTCAGGAAGCGCGGGAACTGCTGGCACGGCTTGTCGGCCAGATCGCCGAATGGGCGCCGATCACCGGTTATCTGCAGGACTATTTGCGCGACGACGAGGATTGGGCGACCGTCGTTGCCAGTACGTTTTCCGCAAGTCTGGAAATGGTGCGCGAAGGTCATGTAGAAATCAGGCAGGGCGATCCGTTTTCGCCGATCTACATTCGAGCGCGCCCTGCGGGAGACAAGAATGGAAATTGAAGCCGACCTTCTGGATGGGGCCGGTCCCGGTCCGGCGGAGGACAGCCGGGGCCCGGACCCGGACGGGCTTCGCATGGTCGAAGCGCTGCTGTTCGCGTCCGCGGAGCCATTGTCGGTGGAGGAACTCAAAGGACGTCTGCCGGAAGGAACCGCGGTGGAAGAGTTGCTCGAAGACCTCCAGAGGACCTATGCGGCGAGAGGCGTCAATCTCGTCCGTGTCGCCGGCAAATGGGCGTTCAGAACGGCTGAAGATTTGGCTTTCCTGATGCATCGGGACATGGAAGAGCAGCGCAAATTGTCGCGGGCTGCCCTCGAAACCCTTGCAATCATTGCCTATCACCAGCCGGTGACCCGTGCGGAGATTGAAGAAATACGTGGGGTGTCCACATCAAAGGGAACGTTGGATGTGCTGCTGGAAACCACCTGGATCCGCATGCGTGGACGCAGAAGGACGCCCGGCCGTCCGGTGACCTACGGCACCACGGAGGCATTCCTGGAGCATTTCGGCCTCGACACCGTCAAGGATCTGCCCGGTCTGGAGGAACTCAAAGGTGCCGGTCTGCTCGACAGTGCCGTGCCCGCGAGCTTCATGGTACCGTCACCGAGCGACGATCCGGCCTTGACGGAAGACGAGGACCCGTTGGAAGAAGGCACCCTGTTCGAAGACGACGACAGGGATTGAGAGACAGGACCTTGGTGTTAAGACCCGCATGAACGTTAAAGAAACTTCATTGCTGACCCGACCCGACCGGGATGCGGGGGCTGCCTTGCGTTGGGGCGCGCGTGGCACCGCCGGTGCCACGATTGCCGCCGGACTCAAGTTCGAAGACGTCTATCACGCCTATGACGGCAATGAATCCATCGCGGGTCTGTCCCTGGAAATCGCCCCCGGCGAGGTGCTGTGCCTTCTGGGGCATTCCGGCTGTGGCAAGACGACGCTGATGCGCATCGCCGCCGGCGTGGAGCGCCAGGCCTCGGGGCGGGTCCTTATCAACGGGCGTGAAGTGTCCGGGGAAAGCGGCTTCATTCCGCCGGAGAGGCGCGGCGTCGGCCTGATGTTTCAGGATTACGCGCTATTTCCGCATATGACCATTCTCGACAACGTTATGTTCGGATTGACGAATCTGCCCCGCGAAGCGGCGAAACGAGAAGCGCTTGCTTCGTTGGCCCGGGTCGGGCTCGAAGGATATGCAAGTGACTATCCGCACGCGTTGTCCGGAGGCGAACAGCAGCGGGTGGCGCTTGCGCGGGCCATTGCCCCGCGTCCGGGTGTGCTCTTGATGGATGAGCCGTTTTCCGGGCTGGACCGGCGCTTGCGCGACAACGTTCGTGAGGAAACACTGGCCATCCTGCGCGAAACCCGCGCGACCTGCATCATCGTTACCCACGATCCGGAAGAGGCCATGCGTATGGGCGACCGGATCGCCCTGATGCGCCGCGGCCGGCTGGTTCAGCACGGTACGGCCGATGATCTCTACAACAGTCCGGAAAACATCTTTGTCGCCCGGTTCTTTTCCGAGGTGAATCAGTTTTCCGGAAAGGTAACGGAAACCGGCGTCGATACGCCGCTGGGCCTGTTGCCCGGCTCCGGGCACAGCACTGGCACCAGAGTGGACGTTTGCGTCCGTCCCCAGGGAATTCTTGTCGGCGATCCCGGGGAAGGGGCTGTGATTGGCCGGATTTCCAGCAAGCGGTTCGTCGGTGAGGTCGACCTTCTGTCAATCGTTGTGGATGGTCTGGATGACCCGGTACACGCAAGGGTGCGTGCCGGAGGCGGATATCGGGCGGGAATGGATGTGGGTTTGATCACCGATCCCAAAGATGTGCTTGTATTTCCGGCCGAGGATTGACATTTGTCTGAATAGAAACCCGCCGGTTAAGCAGTTCGGGCATTCATCGAAAGATGCAGGGGCCCCGTGTTGCGGCTGGTGTGGAATTTTGCAATAAGGGCAGTCTGGCCATAGGGCCGAAAAACCGGGAGTTTGGCGTATGAGCATTGGTATTTGGCAGATCCTGATCATTGCAGTGATCGTTATCTTGCTGTTTGGACGCGGCAAGATATCCGATCTGATGGGCGATGTTGCCAAAGGGATCAAGAGCTTCAAGAAGGGCATGGCCGAGGACGATACAGCTGATGCTGCGAAGACCATTGACCATCAGCCGTCAGAAACCGTTTCGTCCGAAAAGACCAAAGACCAGTCCAAGGCGAGCTGATCCAGGTCCGCGTTTTTTTGGCTTGAATGGCGGATTCTAGATGTTCGATATCGGATGGACTGAACTGCTGGTGATTGCCTGCGTGGCGATTATAGTGGTCGGTCCCAAAGACCTCCCGCGGATGCTGCGTAGCCTTGGCCAGACGATCGGCAAGGTGCGGCGGATGTCGCGCGAATTTCAGTCGACCTTCAATGACGCTCTGCGCGATGCGGAGCGCCAGGCGGATATCTCCGACATGAAGAAACAGGTCGAGGAGGCCGGTAACTTCAATCCGCTCGGGGATCTGAAGAAGTCCATCGAAGGCGACAAGGCCGAGGCCCAGGCAAAGGTCGACGCGGCGAACAAGGCGGCGTCCGAGCCTCAGCCCTGGATGCCGAAGGAAGAGGCGTCGGCGGAAAAGGCCGAGGCGACCGCCGAGGCAGCAACACCTGCGAAGGCTGTGACCGAGGCCAAGGCGCCGGCAAAGGCATCGGCCAAGACCGGAGCCACAACTTCGACCACCAAAAAAGCTCCGGCCGCGGCCAAAGCCGGGACGTCCGCAAAAGCGAAGGCGCCCGCTAAAGCCAAAACCCCCGCCAAATCAACGGCAAAAACCAAAGCTCCTGCCAAGTCTGCGGCAAAGGCCAAACCGGCACGGGAAGACACCAAGGCATGAGCCATGAAGGTATCGGCCAGACCAAGAGGCCCTTGGCCGAATTGCTTAAGCAACTGGTTTGGTCGATGGCCGCCATCATAGTGATGTTTGTCGCGAGTTTTTATTTCGCGGATCAAATCTACTATGTTCTGAGCATGCCGTACCTGAAGGCCGCTGGCCTCGGCCCTGACGTGGGAATAGCTTATGCGGCGCCTCAGGAATGGTTCTTCTTCCAATTGAAGCTCGCGTTTTTCGGAGCGTTGTTTCTGGCTCTACCCATAGTCGCCTCGCAATTCTATTCGCAGATTGCGCGGGGCCTCTACCGGGATAAGTTCCGTGCATTCCTTCTGTTTTTGAGTGCGGCAACGATCCTGGAACTGATCGGCGCATGTCTGGCCTACTTTCTTGTCCTGCCGACGATCATGAATGTCCTTGTGTCGAAAGGCCCCGTTGGTAGCACCCTGCCGGCCGAGCTCTATCACTATGCCCTTGCAAGCGAATATCTTGGTTTCAACATGATCCTGATTTTCGGCTTCGGACTGGCCTTCCAGATCCCCGTTGTTTTGACCCTGCTCCGGCGGGCAAGGAATGTTAAGCTGGATCCCCAGCATGGATAAGCGTAACGAGACCAGCGCCCGGGCGGCAAAAATAGGCGAAACCGCCAAAAGCGAACCGGTACAGAAAGACACCAAGGCATGAGCCACGAAGATATCGAAGCGTCGAAGGCGCCCCTGATCGAACATCTGATCGAACTTCGGCAACGGCTTATGTGGTCGATCGCTGCCGTCGCGGTGATGTTCATCGTCTGCTTTTATTTCGCGAACGATATCTACAATATCCTGACGGTACCGTATCTGCAGGCTGCCGGCCCCGATGCGCAAGTGGAGATGATCTATACCGCGCCGCAGGAATGGTTTTTCACGCAAATGAAACTGGCGCTGTTCGGCGCCCTGTTCCTGGCCTTTCCGGTTATCGCGTCACAGGTTTACATGTTCGTCGCGCCCGGACTGTACAAGAATGAGCGTTCGGCGTTTCTGCCGTTTCTGGTTGCCACGCCGATCCTGTTTCTGATCGGCGCCTGCCTGGTCTATTTCCTGGTCATGCCCATGGCCATGACGTTCTTCTTGTCGATGGAACAGGCCGGCGAAACGGGCAAGGTCGCGATCCATCATCTGGCCAAGGTGAGTGAGTATCTCGGTCTGATCATGATCCTGATTTTCGCCTTCGGTCTGGTGTTCCAGCTGCCGGTGGTGCTGACCCTGCTCGGGCGCGCCGGGATCGTCACGGCCGACGGGTTGAAGGCCAAGCGCAAATACGCAGTCGTCGGAGCCTTTGCCGCGGCGGCTCTGTTGACGCCACCCGATCCGATCTCACAGATCGGTCTTGCGCTGCCGACCTTGCTTCTCTACGAAGTCTCCATCATTTCTGTCCGGCTTGCCGAAAAGAAGCGTGCGGAGCTCGAAGCGGAACGGGAGGCCGAAGAGGCCTGAGGTTCCTTCTCTTCCCGCGCAGTCCGTCAGGCCGCCAAACCAGGTTTGACCCTCAAACGCTGTCCGGGAAGCACGATGTTCGATATCAGATGGATCAGGGAAAACAGCGAAGCCTTCGACAAGGCTTTGGCACGCCGGGGCTATGAAGCCTCTGCAGCGAAGCTGATTGCGCTCGACGAGGCGCGCCGGTCCCATATTGCCAGCCTGCAGGAGGCTCAGGAGCGCCGGAATGCCGCCTCCAAGGAAATCGGCAAGGCGAAGGCGTCCGGCGACGAAGCTGCTGCCCAGGCGCTGATCGACGAAGTTGCGAAGATCAAGTCGTTTATTCAGGAAGGCGAGGAAGTCGAACGCCGGCTGATTGCCGATCTGGAAGCCGCCATGGCGGTTATCCCCAACCTGCCGCTCGACGATGTGCCGGACGGGGAAGACGAGGCGGGGAACGTCGAAGTCAGGAAATGGGGTGAAAAGCCGAAGTTCGAGTTCAACCATCCTCCGAAGGAGCATTTCGAGCTGGGCGAA
Source organism: Roseibium sp. (assembly GCF_048260565.1). GTDB lineage: Bacteria > Pseudomonadota > Alphaproteobacteria > Rhizobiales > Stappiaceae > Roseibium. The sequence goes on from NZ_JBLXGP010000001.1 coordinate 465,682, forward strand.
GCGCAGGGCGGCATGGATTTCGCTACCGCTGCGAAGCTCTCAGGCTCGCGCTTCGTGCTGCTGAAGGGCCAGATCGCGCGGCTTGAACGGGCCATCGGCCAGTTCATGCTGGACGTGCACACCCAGCAGAACGGCTACATGGAAGTGTCTCCGCCGCTCCTGGTGCACGGATCCGCGCTCTACGGCACCAGCCAATTGCCGAAGTTCGAGGAAGACCTGTTCAAGACCGGCGGCGAGCATTACCTGATCCCGACGGCGGAAGTGCCGCTTACAAATATGGTCGCCGGCGAGATCCTGGCCGAGGACGAACTGCCGCTGCGGGTGACCGCGCTGACCTATTGTTTCCGCTCCGAGGCCGGCTCCGCCGGCCGCGACACGCGCGGCATGCTGCGCCAGCACCAGTTCATGAAATGCGAGCTGGTCTCGGTGACGGCGCCCGACCAGTCGATCGACGAACTGGAGCGGATGCTCGCCTGTGCGGAAAAGGTTCTGGAACTGCTCGGCCTGCATTACCGCGTCATGACGCTTTGCACCGGCGACATGGGCTTCGGCGCGCGCAAGACCTACGACATCGAGGTGTGGCTGCCGGGGCAGGACGCCTACCGGGAAATCTCGTCGTGTTCCGTCTGCGGCGATTTCCAGGCCCGGCGTATGAACGCCCGTTACCGGGTGAAGGACAGCAAGCAGATCGGTCACGTGCACACGCTGAACGGCTCCGGGGTGGCCGTCGGTCGGGCGCTGATCGCGGTCATGGAAAACTATCAGAACGCGGATGGGTCGGTCACGGTGCCGGAGGTCCTGCGTCCTTACATGAATGGCCTGGAAAAGATCGGCTAAAGGGTAGCTATGCGTATTCTCATTACCAACGACGACGGTATTCATTCGCCGGGCCTCGCCGCGCTTGAACGCATCGCGCTCACCCTGTCCGATGACGTCTGGGTGGTGGCGCCGGAAACCGACCAGAGCGGCGTGGCCCACTCGCTGACGCTGAGCGAACCGTTGCGTCTGCGTCGGATCGACGACAGGCACTTTGCACTCAAGGGCACGCCGACCGACTGTGTCATCATGGGTGTGCGCAAGGTTCTGCCCGATCTGCCGGACCTTGTGCTGTCCGGCATCAACAAGGGGCAGAACCTGGCCGAAGACGTGACCTATTCCGGTACGGTCGCAGGCGCGATGGAAGCGGCGATTTTAGGGATTCGCTCCATTGCCGTTTCGCAGGCCTACAGCTGGGACGTCAGCAGCGAACCGAATTACATGACCGCGGAAACTCACGCGCCGGACCTGTTCCGCAAGCTGATCGACTTTCAGCTCGCCCGATACACGCTGCTCAATGTCAATTTTCCGGCCTTCGGACCGGAAAACGTCAAGGGCGTGAAGGTAACGGTCCAGGGGCATCACGAGCAAAGCGGGCTGGTCATCGACGAGCGCAGGGATGGACGAGGCTATCCCTACTACTGGTTGGGATTCCGCGATCGCGGCCCCTCTGTCCTCCAGAATTCCGATCTTCAGGCGGTCGCCGACGGCTATATTTCGGTTACGCCGTTGCGGATCGATCTGACGGCGCATGATATGATTGAGAGCCTGGCTAAGGAGCTGGGATAGATTCGAAAGGGAAGGCTGGACGCATCATGACCGATCATCCGGGGTCGATTGCTCCCGAAGATGCGACTGCCGTTTCCAATGACGAGGCGGAAGCCCGCGCCGGGCTGGTTCTCGCCCTGCGCGGCCGCGGAATCGGCGACCGGTCCCTGTTGTCCGCCATTGAACGCCTTCCGCGCCGTTTGTTTCTTGCAGCTCGATATCACCGGTTGGCCTATGAGGATGCCTCGATCCCAATCGAATGCGGCCAGACCGTCTCCGCTCCTTCCTATGTCGCACGTGTGGTTCAGGCGCTGGCTCTGACACGGGAGCATCGGGTTCTGGAGGTGGGTACGGGGTCCGGATATCAAACGGCGGTGCTTGGATACCTCGCCGGCGAAGTCGACAGCATCGACCGCTACAAGACCCTGGTGGAACTGGCGGCCCAGAGGGTCGCTGCCCTCAAGCTGCGGAACGTGCGTGTCCACCATGCGGATGGGCTTGGCGGACTGAAGGAACGGTCTCCGTTTGACCGAATCGTGCTGACCGGTGCCGTTCCCGAAGTGCCGGAAGTCCTGATCAGCCAACTCGCGCCTGAAGGTGTGCTCATCGCACCCGTCGGTAAGCCGGGCGATCAGCAGATCCTGACGAAGATCCTGCGCGGTGCGGCCGGAGACGAATATCAGGAGATCGACCGCGTACGCCTGGTGTCCTTGATGGAAGGCCGTGCAGACAAGCTGTAAAAGAGCGACAATGCACGACAATCGATATCGCGCGGCATCGGAAGAACGCATCAGATAGCGTGTTCAATGCAGCTTCAGGACCAGTCAATGGTCCGTAATCCGGGGTTTCATTTCCGTTTGCTGATTTGGTTCCAAATTTAACCGCCATCTTAGCTCTTTATAAACCTTACTGGTTTCTACTCTTAACCATAACCTTCATGTCTATCGGTTTGAGTAGAACTATGAAAAAGCGGAAGCGTATCGTCCGCAGTGGCCGGGTTCTCAAGGTCGCTCTCATTTCAGTCGCTGCCGGGGTTCTTGCCGGATGCAGTGCCGACGTCGAACGCTTCGGCGAAGCACCGGTTTATACGGGCGGGACGAACAATCAGCGGGCTATTCTGGGTGCTGGGACGAAGCAGCCGACCTATAAGGATATCGTGAGCGGCCCGGGCGGAACCGAGCGAGGTCTGCCGCCTGCAGCCTCCCAACCCACCTATACAGGGGCGGTTCCGGCACAGCGCAGCGCCGTGGAGCGTGCGAACCTTCCGTCTTCCAAGCCGCAGATCGTGAAAAGTCAGCGGTCCCGCCCGGTCGAAACGGTGCCCGCGCCGGAAGTCGTCTCTTCCGGAGCGGTTCGCTGGAAAAACTGGACGTCCGTCGGTGGAACGCGTGTGACCGTTCGCGAGGGGGATTCGGTCAAGACCATGTCCCGTCGCTACGGTGTGCCGGTGGAGGCGATCGCAGCGGTCAATGGCATTGAATATCCGGGGCAGGTCAAGCCCGGCCAGACCCTGTTGATTCCGACATATGTGCATCCCGAAACGGCGTCGGCAACCAGCCCAGCGCGTCCGGCTCCGTCCCGAAACAGCCAGCCTGTCTATACCGGCTCCGTCAGCCCGACCGCATCGGTCTCCGGTGGAGCGCCGTCGCCGGATCGCAAGCCCGTACGTCAACCGAGCTTTGCCGAAGTGCGCTCCGGAAAGACGTCTGATGTAGCGCCCGTTCGCGTTGCGGCATTGCCGAAGCGCAAGCCGGTAACGACTACCGGGTCGGTGCGTCCCGCTACGGTTCAAAGCGCCGGCAGGAACGTGCCGGTGCCGCCCGAAATGCCGGCGCATAGCGGCAATTCCACGACGCCCCGGGTCGCGGTCATCACCACCTCAAAGGACGATGAGGCGCGGCCGACTGCGCCGATCAAGCCGACGGAAAAAGTTGCCAGTGTCGACCAGAGCGAACCGGACAATAGCGGCGGACAACTGTTCCGTTGGCCGGTGCGGGGGCGGATTATTTCCGACTTCGGCTCCAAGCCCGGCGGGACCCGCAATGAAGGCGTCAACCTGGCGGTTCCGGAAGGAACGCCGGTAAAGGCAGCCGGAAGTGGAACCGTGATTTATGCCGGCAATGAACTTAAAGGCTTCGGCAATCTGGTTCTCCTGCGCCATGCGGATGGCTGGGTGTCGGCCTATGCCCACAACAGCAAGCTGAATGTGAAGCGCGGCGACAAGGTGTCGAGAGGCGAGGTGATCGCAAATGCCGGCGCAACCGGCTCGGTTTCCCAGCCGCAGGTTCACTTCGAACTGCGCAGGGGCAACAAACCGGTCGATCCGCTCAAGTATCTGCCGAAAAGCTGAACCGCGAAATTTCCTGAAGTGGCAATCGCTGCCAGGCCCGGTACAGATTGTGCCGGGCCTTTACTTGCGGATCAGTCCAGCGTCTGGCCAAGGCGGCCGGCGAGATCCTGAATGAACTGGAAGGCGACACGGCCCGAGCGGCTGCCCCGGGTGGTCGCCCATTCCAGAGCCTCGGCCCGCAGGCGGTCGGCTTCGACATTCAGGCCGTAATGCGCCACATAGCCGTTCACCATGTCCAGATAATCGTCCTGGCTGCACTTGTGGAAGCCGAGCCAAAGGCCGAAACGGTCGGACAGGGAGACTTTTTCCTCAACGGCCTCGGCCGGATTGATCGCCGTGGATCGTTCGTTCTCGATCATGTCCCGCGGCAGGAGATGGCGCCGGTTAGACGTGGCGTAGAAGATCACGTTGTCCGGACGGCCTTCGATCCCGCCTTCGAGTACGGCTTTCAGGGACTTGTAGGACGTGTCGTCCTGATCGAAGCTCAGGTCATCGCAGAAGATAATGAACCGGTAGGGCGTGTCGCGTACCATTTTCATCAGAAGCGGCAGGCTCTCGATGTCCTCGCGATGAATTTCCACCAGTTTCAGGATGCCGGTGCCCAGTTCCTGGTTGATCGCGGCCTGGGTGGCTTTGACCAGAGACGATTTGCCCATGCCGCGGGCGCCCCACAAGAGCGCGTTGTTGGCCGGCAGGCCGTTGGCGAAGCGCCGGGTGTTGTCCAGAAGAAGGTCACGCAGGCGGGAGACGGCGCAAAGCAGGGTGATGTCGACCCTGTTCACCTTTGCCACGGGAACGAGTTCGCCTGGATGGGGGGACCAGACAAAAGCTTCGGCAGCGTCGAAATCGGCGGGGCAGGGCCGGGCAGGCACGGCCCGTTCAATCAGGCCGATCAGGGTATCGAGTTTTTCGTTCAAGCGTGATAGGTCGCTTCCGTCAGACATCTGGTCTTGTAACCCTTTGCAATGGGGACCATTTCAGGCCCTGTGTGACAGTGGCAAAGGACTATCATGGCTGGCGGTAACGGAAAACGCCGGATATTCCGGTTTCGGTACGCCCGATACCGGTTCAATCCCTTGAAAACCGGAGCGCCGTCGTTATAGTCCGCGCCACTGGAATTGAGGCTTTCTTGCCGGAAACCGTTGGACCGGAACCGGAAGACAGAGCCGCCCTTAGGAGAGTTTAATGTTCATCACCCCAGCCTATGCGCAGACCGGATCTCCCATGAGCCCGGACTTTCTCATGTCTCTGCTGCCTTTCGTGCTGATCTTCGCGATCATGTATTTCCTGATCATCCGCCCGCAGCGCCAGCGCATGAAGCAGCATCAGGACATGGTGGCAAACCTTCGCCGGGGCGACACGGTCGTCACCTCCGGTGGCCTGATCGGCAAGGTTGCCAAGGTCGTCGACGATAACGAACTGCAGGTGGAACTGGGCGAAGGCGTGAAGGTGCGCATCGTCCGTTCGATGGTTCAGGAAGTGCGTTCCAAGTCGGAGCCGGCGAAGGACGGCGCCTGAAGCGCCGTCAATTCGTTCACCGTTTCCCTTTGCCCGGTCGGCGATGCGCGGCCGGATTGCCCTGATAGGGCCTTTGAACAGGCCCCAGCTTAGGCTCAAGTCATGCTTTACTTCGCTCGCTGGAAGATCGCGCTGATTGCTCTTGTGATCGCCTTAGGCGCCGTTACGACGCTGCCGAACTTCTTTTCCGCCAAGACACTGGAGAGTTGGCCCGGTTTTCTGCCGAAGAACAAGATGGTGCTCGGCCTCGATCTTCAAGGCGGTGCCTATCTTCTCTACGAGATAGACAAGCAGGACTATATGCAGAAGCGCCTGAAGACGCTGGTTGGCGAGATTCGCACAGCGCTTCGCGAGCAGCCGCGCATCGGCTACACCGGCCTGGGCGTTCAGGGCGACGGCGCCCAGGTTCGCATCCGCGACCTGACCAAGCTCGACGAGGCGCGCAAGCGCCTTGACGGATTGCGAAATCCGCTGGTGAATTCGCTGTTCGGCGGTCAGCAGATATTCGAATTTGCCCTTTCCGTGTCCGACGACGGCCTCGCCCGCTTTACCTATACGGATGAAGGCCTGGCCGATCGGATGCAGTCCATCGTCGAGCAATCGATCGAAGTGATCCGGCGCCGCGTCGATGAACTGGGAACCACGGAACCGAACATCCAGCGCCAGGGATCGGACCGTATCCTTGTCGAGGCGCCCGGCGAGAACGATCCCCAGAGGCTGAAAGACCTGATCGGTCAGACGGCACAGCTGACCTTCCACATGGTCGACACTTCCATGACCGCCCAGCAGGCGCTGCAGGACCGGCTGCCGGTCGGCACGATCATCCTGAATTCGATCGACGATCCTCCCATTCCCTATCTGCTTGAGGAAAATGCTCTGCTCAGCGGTGAGGATCTCGTCGATGCGCAGGTCAGCTTCGATCAGCGCACCAACGAACCGGTGGTCAACTTCCGCTTCAACACGGCAGGCGCGCGAAAGTTCTCGATCGTCACCCAGCAGAACGTCGGCAAACCGTTTGCCATCGTTCTCGATGAAGACGTGATTTCCGCGCCGGTCATCCGCGAACCGATTACCGGCGGGTCCGGGCAGATTTCCGGCAACTTCACCGTCGAGGGTGCCAACGATCTGGCGGTTCTGCTGCGGGCAGGTGCGCTGCCCGCGAAACTGACGGTCATCGAAGAACGCTCCATCGGTCCGGGACTCGGCGCCGATTCCATCGAAGCAGGTAAACTCGCTTCTCTGATTGCGGGCGCCGCAGTGGTCATATTCATGGTCCTCGCCTACGGCCGCTTTGGGATCATCGCCGATATCGCTCTCGCGGCGAACGTCATCCTGATCTTCGGTGCACTCACGCTGCTTCAGGCAACCCTGACGTTGCCGGGCATCGCCGGGATCGTGCTCACCATCGGCATGGCGGTGGACGCCAACGTGCTGATCTTCGAGCGTATTCGCGAGGAGGCTCGGGCAGGACGCTCGGCCATCTCGGCGATCGATGCCGGTTACAAGCGCGCCCTGGGAACCATTATGGACGCCAACATCACGACCCTGATTGCGGCCCTGATCCTGTTCCAGCTCGGTTCCGGCCCGGTCAAGGGCTTCGCGGTGACGCTTGCCATCGGTATCTTCACCACGGTGTTTTCCGCCTTCACCTTCAGCCGCCTGCTCGTCGCCCTCTGGGTACGGACGCGCCGGCCGTCGAAACTGCCGATCTGATCCGGGAGAAGAAAAATGGCACTGCTCAAACTTGTTCCGGATAACACCAATTTGCGCTTCATGTGGCTGCGGAAAATCAGCTTTCCGCTGTCGATCCTGCTTGCGATCGCATCTGTGACGTTGTTCTTCACCGTTGGCCTGAACTACGGCATCGATTTCAAGGGCGGCACGCTCATTGAAATAAAGACCGATGGTCCCGCCGATGTCGCTTCGATTCGTTCGGAACTCGGAAACCTGAACCTCGGTGATGTTCAGGTTCAGCAGTTTGGCGGCGATGACGAGGTCCTCATCCGGATCGAGGAACAGCCCGGTGGCGAATTGGCCCAGCAGTCGGTCGTCGCAAAAATCAAGACCGCATTTGAAGATCAGAATGTGGAATTCCGCCGTACCGAAGTGGTCGGCCCGCGCGTGTCCGGCGAATTGGCCCGTGCTGGCGCCATGGCCGTCGGTGCGGCTCTGCTCGCCATTCTGGTGTACATCTGGTTCCGTTTCGAATGGCAGTTCGCCATCGGCGCGATCCTGACGACGGCAAACGACGTTCTGGTCACCGTTGGCCTTTTCGTGATCCTGCAACTCGATTTCTCGCTGTCCAGTATCGCCGCGGTCCTGACTATTATCGGTTATTCGCTGAACGATACGGTGGTGGTCTACGACCGCATTCGCGAGAACTTGCGGCGTTACAAGAAGATACCGCTGGCCGACCTGCTGGACCGCTCGATCAACGAGACACTTTCGCGCACGACGCTCACCTCTTTCACCACCTTGCTGGCGTTGATCGCGCTGTGGGCTTTCGGTGGTGAGGTGATCCGTTCGTTTACGCTCGCCATGATTTTCGGCATCGTGATCGGCACCTACTCGTCGATCTTCCTGGCAGCTCCCTTCCTGATCCTGTTCAACCTGCGTCGTGACGGAAAGACCCCGGGCGGCGAGGATGCACAGGAGCTGGATGTCGACGCGGAATCGGCCGCCTGACGCGATGGACGTCCGCAAAGCGCATTTTCCCGGACGGGCGCCGCTGGACGCCTATGGTGACGGCGGGTTCCGCTTTGCGAACATGTCCCATCGCGGATCGCTGTTGTGCGTGCCGAGCGGGATCTACGGCTGGAACCTGACCGATCCGTCGGAGTTCGATTCGACCGCTTTCGAGCGCGTGTTTAAGGAACGGGAAGACATCGAGGTGCTCCTGGTCGGCACCGGGAAAGAGCTGCGGCCTTTGCCGGCTCAACTGAGGGAGGCCTTCCGTGAGGCTGGTATCCTGGCGGATCCCATGTCGACCGGGGCAGCGGTCAGGACCTTCAACGTGCTTTTGTCCGAGGACCGGGCGGTTGCCGCGGCCCTGCTGGCGGTGGACTAACGCCGGTGGGGAGACCATATCATCCCATATGAGCTCTGATTTCGACCACGCCCGCGATCTGGTTTATGACGCCGATCGCGACCGCTACCTGACCGCATTGTTCGCGGCGGCCGAGGATCGGCCGGGTCTTCTTGCGCTCTACGCCTTCAACACGGAAATCGCCCGGGTGCGCGACATGGTCAGCGACCCGCTTCCCGGGGAGGTTCGGCTGCAGTGGTGGCGCGATTATCTGGAAGGCGTTGAGCACGGAACCCCGTCTGCCAACCCCGTTGCCGCCGCATTGGGCGAGACGATTGAAAAATACCGGTTACCGAAGGAACCGCTGATCGCAATGACGGAGGCTCGGATCTTCGATCTCTACGATGATCCGATGCCGAGCCTGAATGATCTGGAAGGCTATGCGGGCGAAACCTCTTCTGCCCTGATCCAGCTTGGCAGCCTCGTTCTGAACGGGGGAAAGGACGCGGGCACCGCGACCATTGCCGGTCATGCGGGTGTCGCCTATGCACTGGCCGGTCTGATGCGCGCCTTGCCATGGCATGCAGCGCGCCGGCAGATGTATTTGCCCAAGGATCTGCTGGAGCGCCATGGCGTGGAACCTCAGACCGTCTTTAACGGTGAAACGACGGACCACCTGCGCGCGGCACTGGCGGAATTGCGCTCCCATGTTCGCCATCACCTTGCACGGGTCCGACAGCATGTTGCGGACATTCCGCCCCATGTCGCCCCGGCCTTTTTGCCGGTCGCGCTGGTCGAACCTTTCTTGAAGCGGATGGAAAAACCGGGGCATGACCCGCTGCGCGAGCCGGTGCGCATGTCCCAACTCCGACGGCAGTGGATCCTGTGGCGCGCTGCGCGGAAATCCGGCGCCGTCCTGTCCGCGTGACGCGGCTTGCCGTATCGGCCCGCGCGCGTAACCCAATATTCAGCCTTCCTTGATAATAAAGTCCCGGGTTTTGATCAGGGAAACGAACATACATGTTCGCCGGGGTTTTACAGGTGATGGCTATTTCAGGGGTTCACGTCGGAGCCGTTATTCGCTCCTTTCGTTTGTTTTTCGGGGGGATGGCGCTTCTGATCGGCGTCTGTATCGGCATTACCGATGGCTTTGCCCAAACGGCATCCGGCGTAAAGCCCGATCCCAACCTGGAGGCTATGAGAGCGATCAGGAAAGTCCCTGAGCCTACCGCCCGGGGGGCAGGTTTCGACATAAAAACCTACCTGCGCGAAAATCCCCTTGCACCGCCGGATACCAGCAGTCCACGAGCAGCGCTTGAAAGCTATCTCATGCTCATGGAGGAAGCGGAAAACATCTGGCGCAATGTACGCTCGGAATTCCAGGAAAGCCCGAACAGGTTCCTGACGGCAAAGCAGGAACACAGGCTCGACTTTGTCAGGGCGATGTTCGACAAGGCTGCCGGAATATTCGACTTGAGCGACATCCCCGATACCGCGCGGAAAAGCGCGAGTCTTGAGATCGTTCTGCAGTTCCAGGAAATCCTGGACCGGATCTATCTTCCGGCGATGGAAGATGTGCCGGGTGGGCCTGCTGGATCCTTTCTGAATTCCAAGGCGATCGGTGAATTGCCGGAGCGTTGGAAAATTCCCGGAACGGGCATCGTTTTTGAGAGAACGGACACCCCGGGCAACGGCAGCCGCTATCTGATTACCAAGGCGTCCGTAGACCAGATTCCGGACAACTACGAACTGATCAAGTCGTTTCCCTCGCGTCAGGACCGGGGCGACGATCTCTATTCTTATTACATCTACACACCTGGAAACCTCGTTGCGCCGAAATGGTACAACCTGATCCGTTCCGGCCCGGAATGGCTCGGAAATCAAGTCCTGTCCCAAGCCTATTGGCAGTGGATCGCGCTGGTACTTCTTTCGGCGCTGACGTTGGCGATCCCGGTCCTGTACCACAGGTGGAGCCGCTGGCGGGCCGTGCCGCTATCAGACGCCAAGCGTAAATTGCGCGGTTTGCAAATACCGGTGATCGTGATCCTGTCGGTACTCGCATATCGCTACCTGATCGAGGAGCAGATCAATATCACCGGCGACGTGATGGTTGCCGTAGGAACCATTTCAACCGCCATTGTCTGGACGGCGACGGCGTGGCTGGCCTACCGGATCGTCGAACTCATCTCCGCCTGGGTTATCAAGAACCCGTCCGTCCCGACAAAAAGCCTGGATTCCAGCCTGCTCCTTACGGCCTTCCGTCTGGTCGGTGTTGCCGTAGCGGTGCTGGTCATCGGCTACGGGGCGACCCAGATCGGCATTCCGGTCTATGGGGTGATCGCAGGTCTCGGTGTTGGCGGTCTGGCGGTTGCCCTTGCCGCGCAGCCGACGCTGGAAAACCTGATCGGCGGGATCATCCTCTATGCGGACCGGATGGTTCGTGTCGGTGAATTCTGCGAATTCGACGATCTCGCCGGAACGATCGAAGCAATCGGCATTCGGTCGACGCGGATCCGGGCGCTCGATCGCACCGTGATCACGGTCGCGAACGCGGACCTGGCGAAACGCAAGATCATCAATTACAGCCGTCGGGACCAGTTCCATCTGAAACATCGGATCAACCTGCGCTATGAAACCAGCGAAGCACAGTTGAACCGGGTGATCGAGGGCATCCGCTCCTTCCTGGAGGCCCATGAGATGGTCGCGGAAGAGCCGCTTCGCGTGAGACTGATGGAGCTTGGCGCGTTTTCCCTCGATATTGAGATCTATGCCTATATTCAAACTTCGGCGCGGGATACCTTCCTGGAAGTCCAGCAGGATATCCTGATGAAGATCATGGAAATCGTCCATGACGCCGGCACGGACTTCGCGTTCCCGTCCTCGACCACCTACCTGGCTCAAGACAGTGGTCTTCCCGCAGATGGCCGGGAATGGCGCGATGAACACAAGCGCGGCGGTCTCACTTCGGACAGCGAACGGAAGGTCGGCTAACTTTCCAGGCCGGCGAACCAGGTTTCGAAATCCGCCTTGGCACGCTGGGTCATGGCGGATTTCTTCGCCTTGGTCTTCTCCTTACCCTTTAACCGCTTGCCGTCCGGGCCGGTCTTCGGGGCTTCCACCGGCGGAAACAGGCCGAAGTTGACATTCATCGGCTGGAAGGAGCGGGGACCTTCGTCGTCGCGGGCGATATGGCCGCCTGTGATGTGACCGATTAGAGCCCCCATGGCGGTGGTTTCCGGCGGTAACGGAATCGGTCTGCCCAGACGTTCGAGGGCAGCAAAGATCCCGGTCATGCAGCCGACGCTTGCCGATTCCACATAGCCTTCGCAACCGGTGATCTGGCCGGCGAAGCGCAGGCGCGGGTCCGCCTTGAGCCGGAGCGTGCCGTCGAGTACCTTTGGCGAATTGAGGAAGGTGTTGCGGTGCAGGCCGCCGAGACGGGCGAACTGGGCGTTCTCCAGCCCCGGGATCATCCGGAATATCTCGGCCTGGGCGCCGTACTTCAGTTTCGTCTGAAAGCCGACCATGTTGTAGAGCGTGCCGAGTGCATTGTCCTGGCGCAGCTGAACCACCGCATAGGCCTTAACGTCCGGGTTATGCGCATTCGTCAGGCCCATTGGCTTCATGGGACCGTGGCGTAGCGTTTCGCGACCGCGGGCAGCCATGATCTCGATCGGCAGACAACCGTCGAAATAGGGCGTGTTTTCCTCCCATTCCTTGAAGTCGGTCTTTTCGCCGGTCAGCAGCGCGTCGATGAAGGCCTCATACTGGTCCCTGTCCAAGGGACAGTTGAGGTAGTCCTTGCCCGTTCCGCCGGGCCCCACCTTGTCGTAACGGGACTGGAACCAGGCTTTCGAAAGGTCGACGCTGTCGAAATGAACGATTGGTGCAATGGCATCGAAAAACGCGAGTGCATCCTCGCCGCTCTTCTCCAGGACCGCCTGCGAGAGGGCCGGGGAGGTCAGCGGGCCGGTTGCCACGATAACGCTGTCCCAGTCCGCGGGCGGCAGCCCGGCGATTTCGCCGCGCTCGATGGTGACCAGCGGATGGTCTTCAAGAGCCTTGGTGACCGCAGCCGAAAAGCCATCCCGGTCGACGGCCAGCGCGCTGCCGGCCGGCACCTGATGGGTATCGCCGCAGCGCATGATCAGCGATCCGGCACGGCGCAGTTCATGATGCAGCAGGCCGACCGCGTTTTGCTCGCTGTCGTCCGAGCGGAACGAGTTGGAGCATACGAGCTCGGCAAGGCCATCGGTCTTGTGGGCATCGGTCCCGCGTACCGGGCGCATCTCGTGCAAGACAACCGGTATGCCGCGTTCGGCGATCTGCCAGGCAGCTTCGGAACCTGCCAGGCCGCCGCCGATCACATGGATGGGGGTCATCCTGTCTAACCTTCAAAGAGTTCCGGGTGGTGCGGCTGCCGCCTCCTGGCAGGCATACCTGAGGCACGGGCGCCATCGAGGAGGGGCGACAGCCTTTTCAACATGACACTCCTTTACAGGCAGGTGCTTTTTGAGGCAATGGCTGTATCCTGATTGACCAAACGGAACCGCATTGGTTCACTCATTCAATTCGAACACTCACGATTCGTGAACGAGGACGTCTTGAAGATCGCGACGAAAGCTCTGAACGCGGCCGGCCTGGCAGGGTTGCTGTTGCTCAATGCCTGTGCCGGGCAGTCGACCGGTCAGGCGACGTCCTGGTACGCATCTCATGACGGTGTGGCGCCGCGGGCTGATCGCACCTATGTCTGTCATGGCTTCGGCTGCACCTATAAGACACCGGTGAATATTTCCAGCCGGGACCTGAGGCGTCTGAAGCGCATTCTGGCCGCAGGCAGCCGTTCTGCGGAAGCAGAGCGCAAGGCAATCGCGAATGCCGTGGCCTGGAATGAGAAGCGCGTCGCACCCCAGGTCGGCTCTGCAAACGACGTTGGTGGACTCGACCTGCACAATGCCGGGGTGCGGGGGCAGATGGATTGTATCGACGAGGCGACGAATACGGCAAGCCTGCTTCTGGTCGCCGAAAAGCACGGCTATTTGAAGTATCATTCGGTCAGCGGACCGGTGGCGCGGGGCTTCTTCCTCGATGGTCGCTATCCGCACGCAACGGCGACGGTGAAGGAAAAGAAGACCGGCGAGGTGTTTGCCATCGATTCGTGGCCGAAGGCCAACGGAGAGAAGCCGGTCGTCGAGGATCTGAAACGCTGGATGGCCGGCTAGACAATGTCGCGTTCATTCGTCTCTACGAGACATGGTCTATCTATTTTCTGACGCACGTCTAATTGCGAAAAAACGGTATCCGCCTTTTCACGACGTGCGTTAGCGGACTCAATTCGAGTCGGGACAAAAAAACCTGCCGGCGGAATGCGCTGGCAGGTTTTTTAATGGCCGCTGGTTACGCCGCGGCGAAGTCGACCGATTCCCGAGAATCGATTGACCTTCGTTATTTGATCGCCTGGTTGGCGCAACGTGCGATGTCGCAACGGCTGATGCCAATGTCGGCGAGTTCCCGGTTCGACATACGGGACAGCTCGTTATAGGTGCTCCGGTACTGCTTCCAGTTCCGGTAACGGCGAACGACTTGATCAAGCATGATGAGGCCTTTCTGTGTTTTCTGTTTATAGACCTGGAGCTTTTGCTCTTTGTCTGGCTCTGTTTTAATCTCTATGCCCAAGATATAGGCAGGCGAGCAGACGATAGGTAGAAGAAAAATTGCACGCCTGATCTTCGAAAAACGCAGACCTGACAATCTGTTATGCGTGAGCCGGATAACTATTTGGATCGGCGATCGGAGGCGGGAAATCACAAAAAATCCCCGGCCGATAGAGATCGCCGAGGCTGCGGTTTCTGGAGATTGAATTTTCAGTCTCTAAAAAAACGATCGCCCGCCAGTGGGAGGAGGTACTGGCGGGCGTCGTTATGATTGACAGGACTGGGAGGAGGATGCCCTGCCAAGGTCGCGCGTTCCGTAGCTTGGGAGGAGGTAGCTGTAGGAACGCGAGCTCTTTACTGGGTGGTCGTACGGCGTGCGACGAAGCGAATGTCACTGCGGCTGATGCCGAGGTCGCTCAGTTCGCGGCTGGACAGGCGGGAAAGCTCGTCCACGGTGCGCCGGTAATTGACCCAGTTGTTGTATCTACGAACGACATTGTCGAACATTGTTTTCGTCCTTGGTGATTGCGTCGCACCATTATTTGTGTGCGCCGCATCATTGATCCGATGAGTGGAATATAATTCGAGGCCAAAAAAAAAGAAGTGCCATGTATGCATGTCAGTCATGCGTTTAGTGCAATGCAAAATAAACGACCCGGCGTTGATGCGGGCCGGGTCGGAAAATTGAGATAAATCAAAGCGGAATAGGTGTATGTTGCATTGCAACCTATTCAGCGGCGTCCGAGGCATGCTGTGGTCTGCGTTGCAATAGCTCCCGCAAAAATCGGCCCGTATAACTGGCCTCGATTTCCGCCACATCCTCCGGGCGGCCGGTCGCGACGACCGTACCGCCGCCGTCGCCGCCCTCCGGTCCCATGTCGATGATCCAGTCGGCCGTCTTGATGACTTCCAGATTGTGCTCGATCACCAAAACCGTGTTTCCCTGCTCGACCAGCTCGTGCAGGACTTCCAGAAGCTTGGCCACGTCATGGAAGTGCAGGCCCGTGGTCGGTTCGTCGAGAATATAGAGTGTGCGCCCGGTCGAGCGCCGGGACAGCTCCTTCGCCAGTTTCACCCGCTGGGCCTCGCCGCCGGACAGCGTCGTCGCCTGCTGGCCGACCTTGATATAGCCAAGACCGACACGCGCCAGCGTTTCCATCTTGTCCCGGACCGCAGGGACGGCAGAGAAGAACTCCGCCGCCTCTTCGACCGTCATGTCGAGCACATCGGCGATCGATTTGCCCTTGAACTGGACCTCGAGGGTTTCCCGGTTGTAGCGCTGACCCTTGCAGACGTCGCAGGTGACGTAGACATCCGGCAGGAAGTGCATTTCGATCTTGATGACGCCATCGCCCTGGCAGGCTTCGCAGCGGCCACCCTTCACGTTGAAGGAAAAGCGTCCCGGCGCATATCCGCGCGCCTTGGCTTCAGGCATCCCGGCGAACCATTCGCGAATCGGAGTGAACGCCCCCGTATAGGTCGCCGGGTTGGAACGCGGCGTGCGCCCGATCGGCGACTGATCGATGTCGATCACCTTGTCCAGGTGTTCCAGCCCGTCGATCCGGTCATGAGGGGCAGGATTTTCACGCGCACCGTTCAGCCGGCGCGCAGCCGATTTGAACAGCGTGTCGATCAGGAACGTCGACTTGCCGCCGCCCGAGACCCCGGTGACGCAGGTGAATGTGCCGAGCGGAACGTCAACGTTTACGTCCTTGAGGTTGTTGCCGCGTGCGCCGACCACGGAAATCTTCCGTGTCTTCTTCAGCTTGCGTCGTTCGGCGGGAAGCGGGATCATGCGGGCGCCGGACAGATACTGGCCGGTCAGCGAGGCCGGATTGGCCATGACCTCCTGCGGCGTTCCCTGGGCGACGATCTCGCCGCCATGGACGCCGGCTCCGGGCCCGACATCGACCACGAAGTCCGCCGTCAGCACCGCGTCTTCGTCATGCTCGACGACGATCACCGTATTTCCGAGATCGCGCAGGTGTTTCAGCGTGTCAAGCAGCCGGGCATTGTCGCGCTGGTGCAAGCCGATGGACGGCTCGTCCAGGACGTAGAGTACGCCGGTCAGTCCCGACCCGATCTGGGAGGCCAGGCGGATACGCTGGCTCTCGCCGCCCGAAAGGGTGCCGGAGTTGCGCGACAGGGTCAGATATTCCAGCCCGACGTCATTGAGGAACCTCAGCCGCTCGCGAATTTCCTTCAGAATCCGGCCTGCGATGTCGTTCTGTTTCTGGGTCAGCTTTTCAGGAAGCGCATCGAACCAGTCGTTGGCGGCGCGAATGGAGAATTCGGTCACCTGGCCGATGTGCAGGCCTCCGATTTTCACCGCAAGCGCTTCCGGCTTCAGCCGGTACCCGGCGCACGCCGGGCAGGCATGGTCGGATTGGAACCGGGACAGTTCCTCCCGCACCCAGGTGGATTCGGTTTCCCGCCAGCGCCGCTCGATATTGCCGATCACGCCCTCGAAGACTTTTTCGGTCTTGTAGCTGCGCGCGCCGTCATCATAGATGAAGGCCACCTTGTTCTTGCCGGTTCCATAGAGAATGGCCTGGCGGACCTCTTCCGGAAGTTCCTTCCATGGCGTGGCCATGGAGACGTCGAAGTGTCGGCAGAGCGCCTCCAGAGTCTGAGTGTAATAGGGCGATGTCGCCCCGGTCTTTGCCCAGGGAAGCACGGCGCCCTCCCGCAAGGACAGGGTGTGGTCCGGGACGACGAGCTCGTCCTCGAAGGCAAGTGTCGTTCCCAAACCGTCGCAGGCCGAACAGGCCCCGAAGGGATTGTTGAAGGAAAACAGCCTGGGCTCGATTTCGGTGATGGTGAAGCCGGAAACGGGACAGGCGAATTTCTCCGAAAAGACGAGGCGCTCGTGGGTTTCGTTCTGGTTCTGCAAAACCGCGCCGGGGGCGGCCACTTCCATAGGCTTGTCGGCGAATTCCGCGATCGCGGTGCCGTCAGCGAGCCTCAGGGCTGTTTCAAGAGAGTCCGCCAGGCGGCCGGCGATGTCCTCGCGCACCACGATCCGGTCCACGACCACGTCGATGTCATGCTTGTACTTCTTGTCGAGGGCGGGGGCTTCGGCGATTTCATGGAATTCGCCGTCGATCTTGACCCGCTGGAAGCCCTTTTTCATGAGCTCGGCGAGTTCCTTGCGGTATTCGCCCTTTCGACCGCGGACGATCGGCGCCAGCAGGTAGAGACGGGTGCCTTCCTCAAGCTCAAGGATCCGGTCCACCATCTGGGACACGGTCTGGCTCTCGATCGGCAGACCGGTCGCCGGGGAATAGGGAACGCCGACCCGCGCAAACAGAAGGCGCATGTAGTCGTAGATCTCGGTCACCGTCCCGACCGTGGATCGCGGATTCCGGGAAGTGGTCTTCTGTTCGATGGAAATGGCAGGCGACAGGCCGTCGATCTGGTCGACATCCGGTTTCTGCATCATTTCCAGGAACTGGCGCGCATAGGCCGACAGGCTTTCCACATAGCGGCGCTGGCCCTCGGCATAGATCGTGTCGAACGCAAGCGACGACTTGCCCGATCCTGACAGGCCGGTCATGACGATCAGACGGTCTCTGGGCAGGTCCAGGTCGACACCCTTCAGATTGTGTTCCCGTGCGCCGCGCACGGAAATGATCCGGGTGGGGTCCGGAGCCTTTGTGTCGGCGTGAACGTCATGCGCCATGTGGTGTTAATCCTCTCGGGCGGCCTTGGGAGTCCGGAACGCCTGAACGAGCCTGGGGGAGGCGGCTTGTTGTGGCGCTGTCCGGCGACGCTCCATATTTAGAATGTTCGATGGCGAAGGCAAATGACGGGCGTCAAAAAAACGCAAGCGCGCCCAATCTCTCCTGACACCTGGTGGGGTGTAGCCTTGACAATTAGAACATAAAGAGAACAAAAATAGCAACTGTAAAAGCAGTGCCTCATCCGCGCGATCAAGCCTTTGTGGAAAAGGCTGGATTTACGTGGAAAGACCCGGCGTATTCTCATGATTGGCGTTAGGGTCGGCAAAATGAATGATCCGGCGGCCGCAGCGCCGGAAGTGTAATCTCGGGAGTTCAGTCATGGCGGGCAGCGTCAACAAGGTAATTCTGGTCGGCAACCTGGGAGCGGATCCCGAAATTCGCCGCACACAGGACGGTCGGCCGATCGCAAATCTTCGGATCGCGACATCCGAATCCTGGCGCGACCGTAGCACCGGCGAGCGCCGGGAAAAGACCGAGTGGCACCGGGTGGTGATCTTCAACGAAGGCCTTTGCAAGGTGGCGGAGCAGTATCTGCGCAAGGGCTCGAAGGTTTACCTCGAAGGTCAGTTGCAGACCCGCAAGTGGCAGGATCAGAGCGGCCAGGATCGTTATTCCACCGAGGTCGTGCTCCAGGGATTCAATTCCAACCTGACCATGCTCGATGGTCGCGGTGAAGGCGGTGGCCAGGGCGGCGGCAGCCTTCCGGATTACGGTTCTTCCGGCGGCGGCTTCGGCGGTGGCGAATCGTCCGGTGGCGGCTACGGTGGCGGTCCGGGCTATGGCGGCGGTTCCGGTGGTGGCTTTGGCGGTCCCCAGGGCGGCGGCGGCGCAGGCCCCATGGACGACGAAATCCCGTTCTAGAAGTTTTTATACGGCATTCTAGCGATATTGCCCGATTCCGGCCTGGCTTGCTAAGGCTGCGCGGGGCGTTGACGTTGCGGGTTGTGTGGCTCGTGATGTCGCAAGCCTGCAGTGCATTTCTGCGTTTTTTCGGTCACAGCCGCGTGAATGTTGACGCCCAAAAGGCTTTGCTTCTTAACGCTGTGTCGAAGAATGGTGTATTACTTTGCCAAGCTGCCGCTACGCCAGCTCGGCTTTGGGCGTTCATCGGACAGCCGGTACGGCAGGCGTAACGGATGCGGATTCGTGAGGCAGGCGGTTCGCAAGAAATGAAAATTTATTCGGGAAAAGGCGAATGGTGTCGTTTGCCTTTCCGACAAGCTTAAGGCGATTGGAATATGCGGATCCTGGCGAACGTTGCAAAAATGAAGCCCGGTAGCTTCGGCACAGCGGACGGTGCTCATGAGGTGAAACGACGGGCTTTGTCTTCAACCGTCATTGCAGGGCTGGCGACGCTGGTTCTCGGCAGCTCCTTTGTCGGCGTCGGGGCTGATACGGCGCATGCTCAAGGGTTCTTCGACCGTCTGTTCAATCCGAAATACCATCGCATGCAGGAGCTCAAGGCTCGCGATGAACTGCTGCGTGAAAAGGCCCGTACGGTGCGTGTCTCGGCACCGAAGTTCTATACCTACAAGCCGGATGTCTGGAAACGGGTATCCTTTGCCGGTCTTGCAGAGGTGAAGACGGCTGCTGTTACGGTAAGCGAAGATCAGGCAAGCGAGGGGGAGGGCGTTAAGGCGGATACCGCCCCGGCCGTTCTCACCGAGTTCGACAAGGCCCGTCCGGCTTTGAAGGGGCTCGACTTCGAAATGCTTCCGGAAGTGGCCGAAGCATTGAAGACCTTCTATCGTGAGCATCCTGATTTTCTCTGGGTCGAGGACGGCAATGTCAACAGCCGGGCCCTGAGCGCGAAGATGGCGCTTGCCGATGCGGACAAGGAAGGCCTGGACCCACAAGACTACAAGGTCGATCTGCCGTCTTTTGAAAAAAACGCGCCGGAAACGGTGACGGCCGACGACGCAGCCCGGAATCTGGAGCGTGAAAGAGCGCTGATGAATTTCGAGCTGACCTTTTCCAGCGCAGTGCTGACCTACGTGCTCGATGCGGAGCGCGGCCGGGTCGATCCCGATCGGATCTCCGGGTACCACGACCTGCCGCGTCGTGAGGTCGATCTCGTGGCCGTTCTGGAAAAGATCAAGTCCATGGACGATCTGGAAGCCTATCTGGTCTCCCGCAATCCTCAGAACCCGCAGTATGCGGCCCTGAAGAAGGAGCTTGCCCGCCTGCGTGCTGAGGATGAAGCCGAAGACCAGATCGTGATCGCACCGGGTACCTTCCTGAAGGCTGGTGCTTCCAGCCCGGAAATGAAGAACATCGTGGCCGCGATCAGGAAGAACGGATCGGACGAGCTGAAGGAAAGGAACGCGGACGTTCTTTCCGCTTACGCCGGAGAGGAATTGTACAGCCCCGAACTGGTCGCCCTGGTCAAGGACTTCCAGAAGGAAAACCAATTGTCGGCCGACGGCGTCGTCGGCAAGAACACCATCAAGGCCATGGTCGGTGAAACCAATGCCGCCAAGATCGCCAAGGTGAAGCTGGCCATGGAACGCCGCCGCTGGCTGCCGGTCGACCTCGGCGCCCGCCGGGTCTTTATCAATCAGCCCGCCTTTACAGCAACCTATTACGAGCCGGGTACAGAACCGCTTTCCATGCGTGTGGTGGTGGGCAAGAAATCCAATCAGACGAACTTCTTCTACGACAAGATCCGGCTGGTGGAATACAATCCCTACTGGGGCGTTCCCTATTCCATCATCGTCAATGAGATGCTGCCCAAACTGGCACAGGACCCGAGCTATCTGGACCGGGCCGGTTATGAGGTCACGACCGTCTCCGGCCAGCAGGTGTCTTCATCATCCGTTGACTGGTATGCGGTTGCATCCAAGCAGCAGAGCATCAATGTTCGCCAGTATCCGGGGTCTTCCAATGCACTCGGGCAGGTGAAGATCATGTTCCCCAATAAACACCACATCTACATGCACGATACGCCGTCCAAGAGCCTGTTTAAAAAGGATGTCCGCGCCTTCAGTCATGGTTGCATCCGTTTGCAGGATCCCAAGGCGATGGCAGCCGCCGTTCTCGGCAAGTCCAAGGATTATGTCACAGGCCGGATCAACCAGGGTCAGAATGCCCAGGAAGATGTGAGCGGGGATATTCCGGTCTACATCTCCTATTTTACGGCCTGGCCGAATGATGACGGCACGATCAGTTATTTCGACGACATCTACGATCGCGATATGTATCTGCTGAAGGCACTCGACATTACTGAAAAGACCCGGGAAGACGCGCGGGTTTAAGCGCCGAACGGATTACGAATTGAAGAAGCCGCGGAGAACCTGCTCCGCGGCTTTTTCTGTTTCAGGACCGTCAGTCGCCGGACAGGCAATCCGCCATGGCGTCGGCCATGGCTGAAATCAGCGCGAAATAAAGTCCGGGACCGTCCTTCAGGTCGGCGCCAAGGGGATCCAGCGTGCCGGATCGTGCCTCGGTTCCTTCGAGAACAACGCGGATCAGTTTCGGTTCGAACTGGGGTTCCGCAAAGACGCAGTCGGCCTGTTGCTTCTCGATGGTATCGTGGACCTCCGCCACGCGGTCCGCCCCTGCCGGAACTTCCGGGTTCAAGGTGATTGCGCCGGCGGCCGGCATGCCGAAACGGTCCTCGAAATAATGGTAGCCGTCATGAAAGACGATGAACGGCCGGCCTTTGACCGGGGCGAGCCGTTCGTTTGTGCTTTGGATCAGGTCGATGAGCTTTCGATCCATGGCATCGGCGTTCGCCTTGTAGGTGGCGGCATTCTCCGGATCTGCAGCACTCAGGTCTTCGGCGATTTCCCTGACCATGGCGCGAGCGTTTTCCGGGTCGAGCCAGATATGGGGATCCAGTCCGTCCGCGCCGTGGTTGTGATCATGGTCGTCGTCCTTGCCGCTGTCGGCCTGGTCATGCGTTTCACCATGTTCATGGTCGTCTCCTTCAAATCCGTCGCCATCGCGGAATTTGAGATGCTGCACACCCGGAGCATCGAATAGTTCGATCCGGAGCGCCTTTTCGGCCATCGTCGAAATCGGTTTGGCGAGAGAGGTCTCCAGATGATCGCCGATCCAGAACACCACATCGGCGTTCTGAAGCTGTCCGGCCTGAGACGGTTTCAGGGAGAAGTCGTGGGGCGAAGCGGCTCCCTTGATCAGGAGTTCAGGTGTGCTCACACCCTCCATGACGCCGGAAACCAGGGAATGTACCGGCTTTATCGTGGTCACGACGGAAACGTCCGCCGAGGCGATAGTGGGCGCCAGGGTCAGAGACGCAGCAAGGAGGAGCCGCGGAACCAGGGGCTGGAGGCGGCGCGAACGAAAGGAAACAGGCAAGGGAAGCTCCCATCAAATGGTATGTAATAACATTACATGTTACTGTATAACGTCCGATGGGCGGGGATACAAGCCCCTATGCGACAGGCCCCTTTTTCCGGATTTGGATAAATCGATCCTGTCTCACGTTTCGCCCGGAAGTCTGAAAACGTGAGAATCGCTGCCAGAGGCTGGTTTTCGTGCCCGAAAAGTCTTATCCGTCATTCCCGTTTGCAGCCAAACCGAATCCTGTCCGGCTGCGTCTTCAGGTGCTTCCGGAGCGTTTCTTGACACACATCGATCTTGCATTGGTTCTTCCGGCCTTGCTCGCCTGCTTCCTCGGCGGTGTCTTGAAAGGCGCGACAGGGGCTGGGGCGCCCGTCATTGGTGTGCCGGTCCTGGCGGCACTGACAAACGTTCAGTTTGCCGTTGCCGTTTTCGTGACGTCCAATGTCCTGACCAATGTCAAACAGGCCTGGGAGTACCGGAAAGCCCAGCTTCCCTGGCCGTTCATGGTGCTGTTTGCCGGCGGCGGAGCATTGGGGGCGATCGCCGGTACCTTTCTGCTGGCAGGCCTGCCATCCGACACCTTGTCGATTGCCATGGCAACAGTGGTGCTTGGATATGTCGGCTTCAGGATTTTCAAGGCCGACTGGATGCTGAGCTACGCCGCGGGCTTAAGATTGTCCGGGCCGATCGGCTTCCTGGGCGGAGCGCTGCAAGGCGCGACGGGCATTTCCGCGCCCGCCTCGATCACCTTCCTCAACGCGTTGAAATTGCCGCGCAGCACCTTCATCGCAACGATTTCGGTGTTCTTTATCGTCATGTCCATCGGGCAAATCGAACAACTGATCGTGGTCGGACTTCTGGACTGGTACCGGTTCTTCCTCGGCCTTGGTGTGACCGTAGCCATCAGCCTGTTCATGCCGCTTGGCAACTATCTGGCCCGGCATCTTTCAAAGGAAACCTTCGACAAGATCATGCTCGGCCTGCTGACCCTGATCGCGGCGAAGATCCTGGTTCAGGAGCTGTTCTTCTAAATCCGATGGAAAAAGGCCCACAATCTCTTGCGGGCCTCTCTGCTAAGTTTCCGTACTGAAATCAGGCGGCAATCAGCCCACCCGCATCGGCAAGTCGGCTCAGGTGATAATCCGCATCGCCGAAGGCCGTGTCGATCATGGTCACCCGCTTGAAATAGTGGCCGACGGCCAGTTCCATGGTCATTCCGACACCGCCGTGAAGCTGGACCGCCTGCTGGCCGACGAACCGGCCGGAGCGGCCGATCTGTACCTTCGCGCCGGCAATGGAGCGGCGGCGTTCGGCCTCGTCCTGCTCGGTCGTCATCATGGTCGCCAGCAACGCCATGCTGCGTGCCTGTTCCAGCATCAGGAACATGTCGGCCGCCCGGTGCTGCAGCACCTGGAAATCGCCGATGGGCACACCGAACTGCTTGCGGGTCTTCAGGTAGTCGACGGTGGTCTCGTGCATGACCGACATGGTGCCGACCGCTTCCGCGCACAGCGCGGCGATGGCTTCATCAGAGACCTGCTCGATCAGCGGCAGGCCGTTTTCAGGATCGCCGATCACCCAGTCGGCGTTGACGCGGACGCCTTCCAGCAGGACCTCCGCCGCCCGCTGGCCGTCCTGGGTCGGATAACCGCGCCGGGATACGCCCGGCGCATTCCCGTCGACAAGAAAGACGCCGATCCCGGACCGGTCGCGCCTGTCGCCGGCAACCCGTGCCGTCACGATCAGCTTGTCGGCGCTGTCGCCATGAACGACCACGCTCTTGGCTCCGTCCAGAACAAAGGATGCGCCGTCCTTGCGCGCCGTCGTCGTCACGTCCGCGAGATCGTAGCGGGAATGACGTTCCGTCTGGGCAAAGGCGAGCGTCAGGCTGCCGTCAGCGATCTGCGGGATCAATTCCGCCTTTTGCGCAGAATTGGCCCCATTGCGCAGGAAGCCGCCGCCTAGGACGACCGTTGCCAGATAGGGCTCCAGTGCAAGGGCACGGCCGAAGGCCTCCATGACGATCATCGTGCCGACCGGGCCCTGATCCATGCCGCCGTCGTCCGCGGAAAACGGCATGGCGAGCAGGCCGAGTTCCGCGTATTGGGCCCACATGTCGGCGCTCCAGCCTTTATCCGAAGCGCCATGGGCCTTGCGTTGCTCGAAACCGTAACGATCTGCGAGCAGGCGCTCGACGCTGTCCTTGATGAGCCGCTGCTCGTCGTTCAGATCAAAATCCATTTCACAGCCCCCTCACAGACCCAAGATTGCCTTGGCGATAATGTTCTTCTGGATCTCGTTGGATCCACCGTAGATCGAGACCTTGCGCCAGTTGAAATAGGTCGGGGCGGCGGTCGCGGCCCAGTCCATGCCGATGGGCGGTTCGTTCGAGCCTTCCATGAGACCCGGCTGGTAGGGCAGGGCGTAAGGGCCGACCACTTCCATGAGCAGCTCGGTGGTCGCCTGCTGCAGTTCGGAGCCCTTGATCTTCAGGATCGAGGAGGCCGGATCCGGCTTGCCCTTGTCGCCGCGCTTGGCCTCGGCGGCCACGACCCTAAGCTGGGTCATCTCCAGTGCCTTCAGTTCCACCTCGACGGCGGCGAGCCTTTCGCGGAAGCGCTGGTTTTCGATCATCGGCGCGGAGCCGTAAAATTCCTGCGCCGCCAGTTCCTTGATCCGCCGGATGCGCTGCTTGGAAATGCCGATCCGGGCAATGCCGGAGCGTTCGTTGCCGAGCAGGAACTTGGCGTAGTCCCAGCCTTTGTTTTCCTCGCCGACCAGGTTTTCCACCGGCACACGAACATCGGTGAAGAAGACCTCGTTGACCTCCTTGCCGCCGTCGATGGTCTGGATCGGCCGGACTTCGATGCCCGGCGTGTTCATGTCGATCAGCAGGAAGGAGATCCCGACCTGCTTCTTCACGTCCGGATTGGTGCGCACCAGGCAGAAGATCCAGTCCGCATGCTGGGCGAGCGTGGTCCAGGTCTTCTGGCCGTTGACGACATAGTGGTCGCCATTACGCACGGCCTTGGTGCGAAGGCTGGCAAGATCGGACCCGGCGCCCGGTTCCGAAAAGCCCTGGCACCACCAGTCGTCCAGATTGGCGATCCGTGGCAGAAAACGCTGCTTCTGCGCCTCGTTGCCGAAGGTTGCGATCACCGGCCCGACCATATGCACGCCGAACTGCAGCGGCTGAGGTGCTGGCGTCTGCTGCATCTCTTCCCAGAAGATATAAAGCTTGATCGGATCCCAGCCCGTACCGCCGTATTCGACTGGCCAGTGGGGCACGGCCCAGCCCTTGGCGTTCAGGATCCGCTGCCAGGCCACAAGGTCCTGCTTTTCCAGGGAATGCTGGTCGATCATCTTGGCATGGATGTCGGACGGGATGTTCTCGTGGAAGAACGTGCGGACTTCCTCGCGGAATGCCTGTTCTTCCTTTGTAAATGCCAGGTCCATGGCTAAGGCCTCACGAATTGATTTCAAACAGGCCGGCAGCGCCCATGCCGCCGCCGACGCACATGGTCACAACCGCATAACGGGCGCCGCGGCGCTTGCCCTCGATGAGGGCGTGGCCGGTAAGGCGGGAGCCTGACATGCCGTATGGGTGGCCGACCGAAATCGCGCCACCGTTGACGTTGAGCTTTGCGGGATCGATGCCAAGCTTGTCCCGGCAGTATATGACCTGGACCGCAAAGGCCTCGTTCAGTTCCCAAAGGTCGATGTCATCGACGGAAAGACCGTGGCGTTCCAGCAGGCGGGGAACGGCGAAGACCGGCCCGATGCCCATCTCGTCCGGTTCGCAGCCGGCGACCGTGAAGCCGCGGAAGATGCCGAGCGGTTCCAGTCCGCGCTGTTCGGCGAGTTTCCGCTCCATCACCACGCAGGCCGACGCGCCATCGGAAAGCTGGCTGGCATTGCCGGCGGTGATGGTCATGCCGTCGCCGCGCACCGGTTTCAGCCCGGCAAGGCCTTCCGCATTCGTGTCCGGACGCGGGCCTTCGTCGGCCGCCAGTTCCACATCCTTGATTGAAACCTCCCCGGTCTGCTTGTCGGTCACGGCCATGCGGGTGGAGATCGGCACGATTTCGGCATCGAAGCGTCCGGCTTCCCGTGCGGCCGCGGTCCGCTTCTGGCTTTCCAGGCCGTAGGCATCCTGATCTTCGCGGGAGATGCCATAGCGTTTGGCAACCACCTCGGCCGTGTCGATCATCGGCAGATAGACATCGCCTTTGATCTCCTTCAACGCGTCGTCGACGGCGTAAAAGTTGTTGTGATGGTCGTTTTGAACGAGCGAGACGGATTCGACGCCTCCGCCCACGCCGATCGACATGCCGTCATGGATGATCGAGCGGGCAATGACGGCGATCGACTGAAGGCCGGAGGAGCACTGGCGATCGATCGTTGCGCCGCCGGTGGTTACCGGCAGGCCCGCGCGCAGGAGCGCGCGGCGGGCAACGTTGCCGCCGGTGGTGCCTTCCGGCAGGGCGCAGCCGAAGACGACGTCTTCGACTTCCCTGCCTTCCACACCGGCCCGGTCGACCGCCGCGGCGATGGCATGGCCGGCAAGGGTCGGTCCGCAAGTGAGATTGAGCGCACCGCGATAGGCCTTGCCGATCGGGGTGCGGGCCGTGGAGACGATGACGGCTTCCCGCATGTGTTTAGCTTCTCCCTGTAAGTGTTTGTCTGCGCCGTAAAGCGCGTTCTTATCTCTTGAGCCTCAAGAACCGGCGGCGCGCTTCTTGATCTCTTCCTGTTTCAATTGCAGCTTGGAAAACTTGCCGACGGCAGTGCGTGGCAGGGCGGTCCGGAATTCCAGGTCCCGAGGCATTTCGTGTCGTCCGACCTTGTCGGCGAGAAAGGCCTGAAGCTCTTCGAGCGTGAATGGCGCGGCACCCTTTCGCAGAGCGACGAAAGCCTTGGCGGATTCGCCGCGATAGGCGTCCGGGATGCCGACGACGAGCACCTCGGCAACGGATGGATGTTCGTAGATCGCCTGTTCCACCACCTGAGGATAGACGTTGAACCCACCCGACAGGATCATGTCCTTCTTGCGGTCGACGATATAGAAGTAGCCGTCCTCATCCATGCTGCCGATGTCACCGGTCAGGAAATAACCGTCAGCAAAGGCGTGTTCTGTTTCCTCAGGCCTGTTCCAGTAGCCGCACGTGACATTCGGGCCCTTGATCCGCAGTTCTCCGGTTTCGCCGGGGGCAAGTTCCCGCGTCGGGTCTTCCAGGGCAACGATCCCCATTTCGATGCCGGGCATGGGAATGCCGATGGAGCCGGGCTTCGCCGGGTTGGAGGAGGGCAGGTTGGTGCCGGCCGGCGCGGTCTCGGTCATGCCCCAGCCGCCCAGAAGCGGCAGGCCGGTCAGTGCCTCGAAGCGCTTTCCTACTTCGACGGGAAGGGGCGCGCCACCGGAGCTGCAATGGGTGAGGGACGAGAAATCCCTGGTGTCCAGGTCCGGCAGGTTCGCAAGCGCGATCCACATGGTCGGGACGCCGGGAAAAATCGTCGCCCTCTTGATCTCGATATCCTGCAGAACGCTTTCCGGATCGAAGCGCGGACGCAGCAGGATCTCGTTGCCGTTGCCGATTTGCCGGATCAGGATCGTCGTCAGGGCGTAAATATGAAACAACGGCAGGACACAGATGATCTTGTCGGTGCCCGGCTTGGACGGCCGCTGCCGCTCGAACCAGTTGTTGTAGATCGCGGCCGACGTGGTCAGGTTGCCATGGGTCAGGATCGCGCCCTTCGGCAGACCGGTCGTGCCGCCCGTGTACTGCAGCAACGCGATATCTTCCGGGGAAACCTCTGGCCACTTTTCCGGGATCGGCGCACCCTTGGCGAAATTCGCCCAGGTGATCACATCCGGACGGTCGGGAATTTCCGCAAGCGGTGCGGGTGAAGGCCCCCAGGCTCTGTCCTCGGCAACGATGAGTTTGTCCAGATGGCCGGCGTCCAGAAGCTTCAGCGCCATGGGCAGCAGGGAACCGAGATCGGTCGTGACCATCACCCGGGCGCCGCTGTCCTTGAGCTTGTGGGCGAGTTCCCGTTCCGCATCGAGCGGACTGAGCATGACCATGCGCGCTCCGGCTTTGCAGCCACCGAAAAAGAGAGCCGGAAAATAGGGCGTGTTCGGCATGTAGAGCGCAAGGGTCGACCCCGCGCCGATGCCCTCCCGCAGGAGGGCGGCAGCCGCGGAATTCAGCTTGTGTCCGAATTCCGCATAGCTGAGGACGTGGCCGCGGTATTCCAGCGCCCGATATTCCGGATAGCGCGCAACCGCTGTGTCCGCTATCCGGGAGAGCACCGAAGGCTCCGGTTTGAAGTCCCAATCCATGCCGGGTGGATAGGACTTCTCCCAGGCGAACGGCCGGCTGCTCATGCCGCCTTTGCCTCTTTCCGGGCAAGGGATGCAAATCCCAGGCCCTCGTCGGCCAGGCGGTCGAGAAGCGGGGCGGGTTTCAGGGCCTTGTTGCCGGTCGTCTCGGCATAGTGGTTCAGCCGATCGCGGATGTGTGCAAGGCCCACCTGATCGGCGTAGAACATCGGTCCGCCGCGCCACAGCGGGAAGCCGTAGCCGAAGACCCAGACGGCATCGATGTCACCGGGACGCTGGGCGATGCCCTCGTCCAGAATCTTCGCGCCTTCGCTGATCATCGGATAGATCAGCCGTTCGACAATCTCCTCCTCGCCGATCTGGCGGCGGGTGATGCCCTTCTTTGCGGCCGTTTCCTCGATCAGGTCCGCGACTTCCGGATCCGGCGTGCCGGCGCGGGAGCCCTGCTCATAGATATAAAAGCCGCGGCCGGTCTTCTGGCCGAAACGGCCCATTTCACACAGCGCATCGGCAATGTCCGCGCTGCCGCCGTCTGCCGATCCGCCCATCTGCTTGCGGATGCGCCAGCCGATGTCGAGGCCTGCGAGGTCGCCCATGGCAAAGGGGCCCATCGGGAAACCGAAGCCGGTGATGGCGGCATCCACCTGTTGCGGTGTCGCGCCTTCCAGCAGCAGGCGCTCGGTTTCCAGCGAACGGGCCCGGAGCATGCGGTTGCCGACGAAGCCGAAGCAGACCCCGACCACGACCGGGACCTTCCTGATCCGCCTGCCGATTTCGATGGCGGTTGCCAGCACTTCCGGCTCGGTTTCGGCACCACGAACGATTTCCAGCAGCTTCATGACATTGGCCGGGCTGAAGAAATGCGTGCCGAGAACCGATCCTGGGCGTTTCGTCATCTGCGCGATGTCGTCGACATTGAGATAGGAGGTGTTGGTGGCAAGAACGGCAGTCGGCTTGGCGATCCGGTCCAGGTCGCCGAAGATCTGCTTCTTGATGTCCATTTCCTCGAAGACCGCTTCGATGATCATGTCCGCATCGGCGAGGTCGTTCATGTCGGTCGAACCGGTCAAAAGGCTCATGCGCGCTTTCAGGTCGTCCTCGGTCATGCGGCCGCGCGAAACGGAAATGCGATAGTTCTTCTCGATCGTGGCAAAGCCCCGGTCGAGCGCCTCCTGCGAGGTCTCGATGATGGTGACCGGAATGCCCACATTGGCGAAGTTCATGGAAATGCCGCCGCCCATGGTGCCGGCGCCGATAACGCCCACCTTGTTGACCTCGCGCGGTTTGACGTCTTTCGGCATGTCGGCGACCTTCGCCGCTTCGCGCTCGGCAAAGAAGATATGGCGCTGAGCCTTGGACTGATCATCGTCGATCAGCTTCATGAAAGTCTCGCGCTCTTTGACCAGAGCTTCGTCGACCGGCAGGTCCATGGACCAGCGCACGGCGTCGATACAGGCGGCGGGCGCCTTCAGGCCTTTGGCCTTCTTCAGCAGGGCCGCGGCCGTTTCCTCAAAAGATGACCGGTCGGCCTTGGCCGCTACCAGCGGTGCATCGTTCTCGCGAACCTTTACCAGCGGCTTGCCCTCGGACGCCATCCGGCTGGCGTGTTCCACGGCCGCCGCAACCGGGTCATCGGACACAGCATCGATCATGCCCATCTTGAGAGCTGCTTCCGTGCCGACCGGTTCACCGGGAACGATGACTTTCAGGGCCGCTTCCGGGCCGATGATGCGCGGCAGGCGCTGGGTGCCGCCGGCACCGGGCATCAGGCCGAGCTTGACCTCCGGCAGGCCGACCTTGGTGCCGGGCGCCGCGATCCGGGCATGACAGCCGAGCGAAAGTTCAAAGCCACCGCCCAGAACCGTACCGTGGAGCGCCGCCACCACCGGCTTCGGCATGTCCTCCACCTTCTGGATGACGACGGGCAGCCAGGGTTCCTGGGAAGGCTTGCCGAATTCGCGGATATCGGCGCCGGCGCTGAAGGTACGCCCGGAGCCGGTCAGAACCACGCCGGCAACGGAAGCGTCTGCAGCCAGTTGCTCCATGGCGTTGAAGATTCCGGCCCTGACTTCATAGGCGAGCGCGTTGACCGGGGGGTTCTCGATGGAAACGATGGCGATGCTGCCGTTGCGCGTGATCGTGACCAAATCGCTCATATTTTAGCGTCCTTCCTGACCGGGTCTGCTTCGCGGGCGATATCTGATTTTTGCCTCAGTTCCGCTCTGCGAAACAACATTTTATAATTTGACGTGGACGCTAGATTATGGTGCAGTCCTTGTCAATCGCTCCCGCAGGTGTACTGGGGATTAGGACAAATGTCAGGAAAACGTGCCGGGAACAGCTACGAAAATGCGACTGGTGACGCCCGCTTGTCGGGTGACCGCAAGTTCGTTGTAGCGCTGGCGCGCGGGCTCGATGTGCTCCGCTCGTTTCGGCCTGACGATGACATGCTCGGCAATCTGGAGATCGCGGAAAGAACCGGTATTCCGAAGCCGACGGTATCCCGTTTGACCTATACGCTGACGCAGCTGGGCTATCTGGCGCACGTGCCGCGGTTTTCCAAATACAAGATCGCACCGGCGGCACTCGCCCTGGGATATAGCGCCCTGGCTCAGCTCGGAATCCGACAGATTGCCCGTCCTTACATGCAGGCGATTGCCGATCAGGCGGGAGCATCCGTTGCTCTCGGCGCTCCCGACAAGCGACGGATGATCTACGTCGAACATTGCTTCAACGCCACGGCCCTGATGGTTCGCCTGGACATCGGTTCGCGCATTCCTCTTGCCGCCTCGGCCATGGGGCGGGCCTATATCGCGGTTCTGCCGGCGGAAAAGCGCGAAGAACTGTTTGAAGACCTGGCCCGATACTATGGCGACCGTTGGCCGGGTTTGCGCAGGAATATCGACGGCGCCTGCGAGGAGGTCGCACGGCGGGGTTTTTCGCTTTCCATGGGCGACTGGCGGCAGGACATCAACGGCATCGGGGTGCCGTTGGTCATGCCGGACGGTTCCGGCATCTATGCCTTCAATTGCGGCGCCGCGGCCTTCTCCTTGTCCAGGGATCGGCTCGAACAGGATATCGGACCGCGGCTGCTCGACGCCGTCCGACAAATAAGAACCGTCCTGAATGGCGGTACGAGCGAATGGCAGACCGGTAACAACCGGCACCACTAGATCAACAGACCTCCATTCGAAATCGATTGGAAGTCTAATGATGCTCTAGGCGGAAATTGCGGGTTGGCGGTTCCAGAACGCCGGTTCGCAGGAAACGTCAGGCTCTTGGGAGGAGCGCGTGAGATCTGTTGCAAGTCGCCAGGCCGATGAACGGCCGGGTAGGGGAGACGTGCATTCGGCGGCAGAGCCGTTGCTGGCACTGGACGACGTGACCATCCGCTTCGGCGGTATCGTCGCGCTCGACGGAATTACCTTCGATCTCCCGCCGGGCTGTATTCTTGGGCTGATCGGCCCGAACGGCGCCGGCAAGACAACGCTGTTCAATTGCGTCAGCGGGCTTTACTTCCCGAACAACGGAACCATCCGCTTCGATGGCCGGGAACTCCTGGGCCGGGCGGCGCACAGGATCGCGCAACTGGGCATCACCCGGACCTTCCAGAACATCGCCCTCTTCAAGACCATGAGCGTGCTCGACAACGTTCGCCTGGGCGCCCATTCGGGGTCGTCGAGCAATTTCGTCACCGATGCTCTTCGGATCGGAGAGGCGAAACGGCAGGCCGCCATCGACGAAACGGCGCTCGAGCTGATCGAAACCTTTGATCTGAACGACTGCATTCACACACGTGTTTCCGATCTTCCGACCGGTACCCAGAAGCGGGTCGAATTGGCTCGCGCCCTGGCGGGAAAGCCGAAGCTGCTTCTGCTCGACGAACCGGCCGGCGGCCTGACCAACGGCGAGGTCGGCGAGCTTGGCGACATGATCCGCAGCATCTGCAATGAACGCGGCGTCACGGTGCTGCTGGTGGAGCATCACATGAGCCTTGTCATGTCGGTCTCAGATAAGGTCGTTGCCCTCGATTTCGGCCGCAAGATCGCGGAAGGCACGCCGGAGGAGGTGCAGAACGATCCGGAGGTGATCCGGGCCTATCTCGGGGGGGCGAAACATTGACCGCCATGGCTGCATCCCAAACCGTGTCACTTTCCGGCGAGGCTGTGCTCCGGGTCCGTGGGCTGAATGCCTATTACGGACGCATTCAGGCACTCTTCGATATCGACTTTGACATCGCTCCGGGTTGCGTGACCACATTGCTCGGCGCGAATGGCGCCGGCAAGACGACCACCCTGCGGGCGCTTTGCGGCATGATCCCGACGAAAGGCGACATCAAACTCTACGGGACCCATATCGCCGGCAAGGCGACGGAGGATATCGTTTCGCTCGGCGTCGCCCACGTTCCCGAAGGCCGGGGCACCTTCATAGGCGTGACGGTTGAGGAAAATCTCAAGCTGGGCGCCATGACCCGGCGTGACCGCAAGGAGATTTCCGCCGATATCGAGCGGATGTACCAGCTCTTCCCCCGGCTTGCAGAGCGCCGTAATCAACAGGCGCAGACCCTGAGCGGCGGCGAGCAGCAGATGCTTGCCATCTCAAGGGCGCTGATGCTGCGGCCCAGACTGATGCTCCTTGACGAGCCCTCGTTCGGACTGGCTCCGCGCATCATCGAGGAACTCTTCGAGACGCTTGGGCGCCTCAAGAGGGAGGAGGGCATTGCCATGCTGGTAGTGGAACAGAACGCCGCGCTCGCGCTTGAAATCGCCGACCACGCCTATCTGATCGAGACCGGGCGGGTGGTCATGTCCGGCCCGGCGGACGAGATCGGCCGGGACGAAAGCATACGCCGCGCGTATCTGGGTTATTAAGGGGGGAACGAATGGAACTCTTTATCCATCAGGTTCTCGCCGGGCTGGCAACAGGCGGTATCTATGCCTGTATCGCCCTGGCGATCGTGATGATCTACCAGGCTATCCACCATCTCAATCTGGCCCAGGGCGAGATGGCGATGTTCTCTACCTTCGTTGCCTGGCAGCTGATCGAATGGGGCATGCCCTACTGGGCGGCCTTTGTTCTCACCCTCGCGCTATCCTTCATCGCCGGGGTCGCCATCGAACGGATCGTGTTCCGGCCGCTGCACAATGCCCCGGTCCTCAGTCATATCGTGGTCTTCATCGCGCTGTTCAGCATCTTCAACAGCGCGGCCGGCTTCATCTGGGACTTCACCATCAAGTCCTTCCCGACGCCATTCGGCTCGCAGCCCCTGTTCGACGGCGCGCCCGTCAGTGCCCATGACACGGGCATGTTCGGCGTGACCTTCGTCCTGCTGATCCTGCTGTTCCTGTTCTTCCGGTTCACCCGTGTCGGATTGGCAATGCGGGCCGCCGCCGTCAATCCGGAATCGGCCCGTCTGGTCGGCATCCGGGTCGGCTGGATGGTGGCACTCGGCTGGGGGATGGCCGCGGCCATCGGCGCGGTCGCCGGCATGCTGATCGCACCCGTGGTCTTCCTGGAACCGAACATGATGCTGTCGATCCTGCTTTACGGCTTTGCCGGCGCCGTGGTGGGCGGGCTCACCAGTCCGGCGGGTGCTGTGGTCGGCGGTTTCATCGTCGGTGTGGTTGAAAACCTCGCCGGCTCCTTCATCCCCTATATCGGCCAGGAACTGAAACTGACCATCGCGCTGGCCTTGATCGTGGCCGTTCTGATGGTCCGGCCGAGCGGCCTGTTCGGCAGCCGCCTCGTCAGCAGGGTTTAGTGGATATGAATCAGATGCCTTCCACACTTTCTTCCCGGTTCAAGTCCTTGCGCCAGGTTCCCGCGAAACCACGTGACGTTCCCCTGTCATGGAGCCGCATCGCCCTGATTGCCGGGCTGGTGCTGGCTGTGGCCTTGCCGTTCGTCGTCAAGAACTTCGTCATCTTTCAGCTGACGATGGTTCTGATCTATGCCATCGCCATTCTCGGGCTTAACCTGCTGACCGGGTTCAACGGCCAGTTCTCGCTCGGCCATTCGGCCTTTTATGCCATCGGCGCCTACACCACCGCGATTTTGATGGAAATCTACGGGGTCGACTTCTACCTGACGATCCCGGTGGCGGCGCTGATCTGCTTTGCCTTCGGGTTCCTGTTCGGCCTGCCGGCTCTGCGGCTTGAGGCGATCTATCTGGCGCTGGCGACCTTCGCGCTGGCCGCTGCCACGCCGCAGATCCTGAAATCCACGCCGCTGTCGCCCTGGACCGGCGGTGTACAGGGGATCTATGTCCTCAAACCCGATCCGCCTTTCGGCCTGCCGGTGAATTCGGACCAGTGGTTCTACTTTCTGACACTGGGCATTGGACTGGTTCTGGCCGTCATCGCCCGCAACCTGATCGACAGCCGCTCGGGTAGGGCGATCATCGCGATCCGGGACAACCCGATTGCCGCGCGCGCCATGGGCGTCGACATCGCCCTCTACAAGACGCTCGTGTTCGGCGTCAGTGGGCTTTACGCCGGCATTGCCGGGTCACTGAGTGCGGTCGTCGTCCAGTTCGTGGCACCCGACAGCTTCACCTTCGTTCTCGCCATTGCTCTTTTCGTCGGGCTCGTCATCGGCGGCGTCGGATCCATTCCGGGCGCCGTCCTTGGTGGCCTGTTCCTGGTGTTCGTTCCCAACTTTGCCGAGGAGATCTCCAAAGGGCTCGCAGGCGCCGTCTATGGCGCCATTCTCATTCTCGTCATCTATGCAATGCCGTCGGGCGCTGCGGGGCTCATCCGCATGCTGATGGCGAAACTGGCCGGAAGAAGCCGCTGAAATTGGTGTGAAAAGGGAGGAAATATCCATGAAACTGATAAGAACCTCATTCCTCGGCGCCGTCGCGCTGGGCTTGGGAATAGCCGTTTCCGCTGTGGTTCCGGCAATGGCAGAAAACGGGCCGGGCGTTACCGATACGGAAATCAAGATCGGTCATATCGGCCCCTACAGCGGACCGGCGTCCGCCTATGGCACGATCGGCAAGACGATCGGTGCCTATTTCGACAAGGTCAACGCCGAGGGCGGCATCAATGGCCGAAAGATCAACTTCATTTCCTATGACGACGGCTACAGCCCGCCGAAAACGGTCGAACAGGCCCGCAAGCTGGTCGAGAGCGACGAGGTGCTGCTGATCTTCCAGAGCCTTGGCACGGCGACCAACACGGCGATCCAGAAATACATGAACGCCAAGAAGGTGCCGCAGCTGTTCGTCGCCACCGGCGCGACCAAATGGGGCATGCCGGAGAAGTATCACTGGACCATGGGCTGGCAGCCCAACTACCAGAGCGAAGGCCGCATCTACGCCGCCTACATTCTGGAGAACCACCCGGACGCCAAGATCGGGGTGCTTTACCAGAACGACGACTATGGCAAAGATCTTCTTGAGGGCTTGAAGGAAGGCCTGGGTGACAAGACCAGCATGATCGTTGCAGAAGCGCCTTACGAGACTTCCGACCCGACCATCGATTCCCAGATCGTCAATCTGAAGGCGTCCGGCGCCGATCTGGTCATTGATATCGCAACCCCGAAGTTCGCAGCCCAGGCGATCCGCAAGATTGGCGAGACGGGCTGGAAACCGGTCCAGATCGTCAACAACGTCGCCCAGTCTGTCGGCGGCGTTCTGAAGCCGGCCGGTTTTGAAAACGCCAAGGACGTGCTCTCCACCGGTTACCTGAAGGACCCGACCGACCCGACCTGGACGAACGATCAAAGCTACAAGGACTGGTCCGCCTTCATGGACGAGTACTATCCGGACGGCGACCGCTCCTCCAGCTTTACCGTCTACGGTTACTCCGTGGCCCAGACCCTGGAGCAGGTGCTGCGCCAGGCCGGAGACGACCTGTCGCGGGAAAACGTCATGGCACAGGCGGCCAACCTGAAGGACTTCGTCATGCCGATGGCGCTTCCGGGGATCGTCGTCAATACCAGTCCCACGGACTATTTCCCCATCCAGCAGATGCAGATGATGCGTTTCAACGGCGAGCGCTGGGAAATGTTCGGTCCGGTGATTGAGGGATCCGGTGGCAATTAAGGATCTGAGATGGAGAAGCGCCGGCAATTCGCCGGCGCTTCGCTTTTGGAGTTTCGGAGTTTCTATTCGCAGACGGACCAGCCGCCGTCGATGATCAGCGTCTGGCCCGTGGTCCAGGCTCCGGCCGGACTGGCGAGAAAAACGGCGACGCCGGCGATGTCATCTGGGTCGCCCAGCCGCTTCAGGGCGTAGCTGTCGGCGACCTTCTTTGCCCGCTCCGGATCTTCCCAGAGGGTGCGCGCGAAGTCCGTGCGCACCAGGGCCGGTGCGATCCCGTTGACACGGATGTTCTCCGGCCCGTAGGTGACCGCCAGATTGCGCACCAACTGGGTGTCGGCGGCCTTGGTCAGCGCATAGATGCCGAGCTTGTCCGAGCCTTTGAAGGCGGCAATGGACGACACCACGACGATGCTGCCGTCCTGCCGTTCCACCATGCCCGGCAGGACAAGTTTCGCCAGCCGCATGTTGGAGCGGATATTGACGCGGATGGTCTTGTCGAAGGCATCGTCGGGCGTGTCCAGAAAAGGTCCGTAATAAGGATTGACCGCAGCGTTGCAGATCAGGCTGTCGATGCGTCCCCATTTATCCAGAACCGTGGAAACCAGCCGTTCCAGATCCGCGTCCTCGGAAATATTGGCGGGCACGGCAAGCGCTTCGCCGCCCATGCTCCGGATCTCGTCCGCGACCTGGTCACAGGCGTCCTGCTTCCGGCTTGAGATCACCACTTTCGCGCCAGCCTCGGAGAGGGCGATGGCAATGGCCTTGCCGATCCCCTTTGTGGAGCCGGTGATCAGCGCCACCTTGCCGGTCATGTCGAACAGTCTCATGGTCAAAGCTCCCCGACCTTCACCAGCTGCTTGCCGAAATTGCCGCCCTTCAGCATGTCGAGAAAGGCCTGGGGCGCGGCCTCGAGGCCTTCGGCGATATCCTCCCGGTAATGCAGCCGGTCGTCGCAGATGTATCCTCCGACTTCCTTCAGGAAATCCGGGAAACGGTCGTAATGATCCATGATGATGAAGCCGTTGACCGACAGGCGGCGCACGAGGATGGTGCGCCAGGCCTTCGGTAACTGGTCCTTGCCGTCTCCGCCGCCGAGGCCGAGACCGCCGAGATCGTACCAGGCGATCATGCCGCAAATCGGGATCCGGCCTGCGACATTCATTTGCGGCAGGACCGCCTCTAGCGTCTTGCCGCCGACGTTTTCGAAATAGATGTCGATGCCGTCCGGGCATTCGGCGGCAAGCTGTTCCCTAAGAGTAGCCGAATCTGGCGCGGCGCGGTGATCGATACAGGCATCGAAACCGAGGTCGTTGACCGCGAAAGCGCATTTGTCCGCGCCGCCGGCAACGCCGACGACCCGAAGCCCGTAGATTTTGCCGAGTTGGCCGACCATGGACCCGACCGCGCCGGTCGCGGCACCGACCACCAGCGTCTCGCCCGCCTTGGGCCGGCCGTATTCGTTGAGGCCCAGCCAGCCGGTAAAGCCCGGCATGCCGAGCACGCCGACCGCCGTCGATACTGGTGCCACCTCCGGGTCGACCTTTCTGAGCTGCTTGGCCGGCAGAACTCCGTGGCTCGCCCAGCCGAACATGCCGTTGACGATATCGCCCGGTTTCAGGCGGTCGCTGTTGGAGGCAATGACCTCGGCAACGCAGCCGCCTTCCATGGTCGCGCCGATTTCGACCGGAGCGGCATAGGACTTCGCGTCATCCATCCGTCCACGCATATAGGGATCCAGCGACAGATAGAGCACGCGCACCAGGACCTCGTCGTCGCCCGGTTGCGGCATCGGGATTTGCTCGAGACGGAAATTGTTCAGGCTCGGAGCCCCTTTCGGCCTTTCGGCGAGAGCGATACGCTTCATGGTTTCGGTCATTTCGGCCTTCCTGATTTTAAAGTCGTATCGGATTGTCGTTTGCGAAATAGTGTTTCGCAATAGGAAATGTGATCCCGTTGCATGTTAGGCAATACGGCCGGAGGTGACGTTGCGACAGCCTTGTCAGTTGAATTGCGAAACGCTATTCCACTATGCGAACAAATTGCAGAGACGACCGGAATCGGGGTTAGTCTGTCCGTTATTCTCAATACGGACCGTCATGGAGAACACGAAAACATGAGCGTGAGGGACTATCTCGACCAGGTCGGCACGGCCTATCCGCCGTCTCCCTGGATCACGATCACCCAGGAGATGATCGATACCTTTGCCGATGTGACCGGCGATCATCAGTTCATCCATACCGATCCCGAGCGTGCCGCGAAAACCCCGTTCGGCGGCACCATTGCCCATGGATTTCTGACCGTCTCGCTCCTGTCGAACATTTCCTCGCAAGTGGTCCCCATTCCGGACGATTGCAAGATGAGCGTCAACTACGGCACGAACCGCCTCCGTTTCCTGTCGCCCGTGCCGAGCGGATCGCGTATCCGCGGACATGTGACCCTTGCCAAAGCCGAAGAAACAGGTCCGGATGCCGTGACGCTCACTTGGGAAGTCCGTATCGAAATCGAAGGGCAGGAAAAGCCGGCGCTCTACGCCGAGTGGCTTGTCCGCCGTTATTTTTGAACCCGTGGTGGAGTTACCGATGACACAAACCCGTCTCCCGGATGTCCTGACCGGCCTGCGCATCCCCGTGGTCGCGTCGCCGATGTTCATCGTTTCCGGGCCGGAACTGGTGATCGCCCAGTGCAAGGCCGGCATCGTCGGCAGTTTCCCGGCACTGAATGCCCGCGAAGCCGAAGGCGAGCCGATCGAACTGGACCGGTGGCTGAAGCAGATCACAGAAGAACTGGACCGGCACAATCAGGCCAATCCGGACCGCCCGGCCGCCCCCTTCGCGGTCAATCAGATCGTGCACCGGTCGAACGAGCGCCTGCAGCGGGATCTCGAAATCTGCGCCAGGTGGAAGGTGCCGATCTGGATCACCTCGCTCGGGGCGCGGGTGGAGGTGAACGACGCCGCCCATTCCTGCGGCGGTATCGCGCTGCACGACATCATCAACAACACCTTCGCCAAAAAGGCGATCGAGAAGGGCGCCGACGGACTGATCGCAGTGGCGGCCGGTGCCGGTGGCCACGCCGGCCCGCAGTCGCCTTTCGCGCTCATTCGCGAAATCCGCGAATGGTTCGACGGCCCGCTGCTGCTCTCCGGATCGATCGCCACGGGCGAGGCGCTTCTAGCGGCCCGAGCACTCGGGGCCGATCTCGGCTACATCGGTTCGCCCTTCATCTCCACCGACGAAGCGCGCGCCCCCGATGCCTACAAGGACATGATCGTCGACTGCGGTGCGGAGGACATCGTCTATTCGTCGCTCTTCACCGGGATCCACGGCAACTACCTGAAACCTTCGATCCGCAACGCCGGCATGGATCCGGACGCTCTCGCATCCGCCGATCCGAGCAGCATGGATTTTTCCAAGGGGTCGTCGAAAGCCAAGGCCTGGAAGGAAATCTGGGGGTCTGGTCAGGGGATCGGCGCGATCAAGGAGCGCGCCCCTGTTGAGAGACTCGTTGCGCGGATCGAGGCGGAATATCATGCGGCCAGACAGAGGATCTGCGCCGAATAAAAGAAAGTCTGGGAGGACATTATGGATCTGGGTGTCACGGAACGGGTCAAGCCGCTGATTGAGGCGGTGCGCAGGATGATCGAGGAGGATATTGCGCCTCTCGATGCGGAATATCATGCGGAAGTCGGCAAGGCCTTCGGCGGCGGGCGTTTCGCCCTGACCGAGCGCCAGCTTGAAATCCTCACCACCCTGAAGGCCAAGGCGCGCGAACGCGGCCTGTGGAATTTCTGGCTGACGGACTCTGAGAAGGGCTACGGGCTGAGCACCGTCGAATACGCCTATCTGGCGGAAGAGATGGGCAAGGTTCGGCTCGCTGCCGAGATCTTTAACTGCTCTGCGCCGGACACCGGTAACATGGAGGTCTTCGAGCGCTACGGCTCGCCTGCCCACAAGGAAAAATGGCTGAAGCCGCTGCTGGAGGGCGAGATCCGCTCCGCCTATCTGATGACCGAACCGGACGTGGCCTCGTCGGACGCCACCAATATTTCCATGTCTGCCGTCAAGGATGGGGACCACTGGGTGCTCAACGGCGAGAAGTGGTGGGCGTCCGGCGCCGGAGATCCGCGTTGCAAGGTCTATATCGTCATGACCTGCTCGGACCCGGATGCGGAAAAGCATGCGCGTCACTCCATGTTCGTCGTGCCCGCCGATACGCCGGGCATCGAAGTCCTGCGTCCCATGGAGGTCTTCGGCCATGACGATGCGCCTCACGGCCACATGCATATCCGCTTCACCGATGTGCGTGTCGCGGAAGAGGATCTGATCCTCGGTCGCGGGCGCGGCTTCGAGGTGGCGCAGGGGCGTCTCGGCCCGGGCCGGATCCATCACTGCATGCGCGCCATCGGTCAGGCCGAGCGCGCTTTGGAGATGCTGTGCAAGCGCGCGCTCACCCGCACCGCGTTCAAGCGGCCGCTGGCCGATCTCGGCGCCAACCACGACATCATTGCCAATGCCCGCATGGAAATCGAAATGGCACGGCTGTTGTGCCTCAAGGCCGCCTGGATGATGGACACCCAAGGCGTGCGTGCGGCCCAGCCGTGGATTTCCAAGATCAAAGTGGTCGCGCCGCTGATGGCGACCAAGGTGGTCGACGAAGCCATGCAGATCCACGGCGGCGCGGGTATCAGTCAGGACTATCCGCTGGCGTCCATGTGGACCAACCTGCGCACTCTGCGGTTCGCCGATGGGCCGGACGCGGTCCACCGGCGCCAGATCGCCCGCGCGGAACTGCGCAAATACACCAACGAAAAGCGCTGACAAAATATGTCGGAGCTGATCCTGGTCCGCCATGCCCAGGCATCCTTCGGGGCCGAGAACTATGACGTGCTGTCGGATCGCGGCCATCGCCAGTCGGCCTGGCTCGGCGAACTGCTTGCCGGCTACGGCCTGAGGCCCGACCGTCTGGCAACCGGCACCATGCGCCGCCATACGGAAACGCTGGACGGCATCCGCAAGGCGTTCGGGGACCTGCCGGAAACGGAAGAGCATGCCGGGTTCAACGAGTACGACTTTTCCGGCCTGCTGAACGCCCATCATGGCGGACAGGCGCCGGAGGATTTGCACACGGACCGCAGGTCTCATTTCCGTGCCCTGAGGCAGACGTTGGTGGCCTGGCAGAACGACGAGATTGCTGACCCGCCAGAACGCTTTTCCGCCTTTGTCGGGCGTGTGGAGGAGGCGCGCCGTGTGATGTGCCGGCCCGGTGCGGATCGTGTCCTGGCGGTCACCTCCGGCGGTCCTGTCGCCCAGATCGTGGGAACGGCTCTCGGCATGGCACCGGCCGCGCGCATCGAACTCAATCTGCAGGTGAAGAATACTGCCGTGACCCGGTTTATCTTCACCGAACGGGCATTCTATCTTCACAGTTTCAACGAGACGCCGCATCTCGACCCGCTC
Organism: Roseibium sp.; assembly: GCF_048260565.1. GTDB lineage: Bacteria > Pseudomonadota > Alphaproteobacteria > Rhizobiales > Stappiaceae > Roseibium. The sequence goes on from NZ_JBLXGP010000001.1 coordinate 507,710, forward strand.
GACCGGATCGCCCAGCGGACGTACAGTTAGAGGGGAAGGCGCGATGGAACACAGTGCCCAGCATCTCGATACGGCGGCCGTGGAGGCTTACCTGACCGGGCTCCTGCCCGGGTTCGCAGGGCCGCTCGGCGCAGAGAAATTCGCCTTCGGCCAATCCAATCCGACCTTTCGGCTGACGACGCCGGAAAAGACCTATGTCCTGCGCCGCAAGCCGCCGGGTGTGTTGCTGAAGTCGGCGCACGCCATCGACCGGGAATTCCGGGTGCAGAAGGCGCTGGCCAGGACCGATGTTCCCGTCGCGGACATGCTGCTCCTGTGCGAGGACGACAGCGTCATCGGCACCATGTTCTACGTCATGGAACATGTCAGCGGCCGTCATTTCGACGATCCGAGCCTGCCGGGGCACACCAAAGAGGACCGGGCCGCGATCTTCGACGAGATGAACCGGGTGCTGGCGGCCCTGCACAGTGTCGATCTCGATGCGGTCGGCCTGTCCGATTTCGGCGCGCCGGGTGCCTATGTCGCCCGGCAGATCGACCGATGGACGAAACAGTACCGCGCCTCGGAAACCGAAACCATTGCGGATATGGACGCGCTGATTACCTGGCTGAACGACAATGTTCATCTGGATGACGGCCAGCGCACGCTGGTCCACGGCGACTACCGGATCGACAACATGATCTTCGAAAGGGACCGGCCACGTGTGGCGGCCGTTCTCGACTGGGAACTGTCGACGCTCGGTCATCCGATTGCCGATCTGGCTTACCAGATCATGCAGTGGCGCATGCCGGTCGGTGAAGAGGGGCGGGGGCTTGCGGGTCTTGACCGCAAGGCGCTGGGTATCCCAACGGAAGAAGAATATGTCGCCAGTTATTGCGCGCGCCGGGGCATCCCCGGTATTCCGGATTTCAATTTCTTCCTCGCCTTCTGCTTTTTCCGCATGGGGGCGATCCTGCAGGGGGTGAAGAAACGCGCGCTCGACGGCAATGCCTCCAACCCGGAACGCGGGCTTAAAATGGGCGAATTCGTGCCCTTCTATGCAGCCGGTGGATTGAAGGCGGTGCAGGATGGTTGAGAGACACTATGAAGGAAAGACGGTTCTGATCACCGGCGCCGCGAGCGGCTTCGGCGCTCGGGCCGCGGAACGGTTCGCCGAGGAAGGCGCCAATCTCATCCTGTGGGACAAGGCGAGCGAAGCGCTGGCGGAAAAAAGCAAGTCGTTTGCCGAGACCGGCAGCAAGGTCTTGACGGCCACCGTCGATATCACGAGCGAAGATCAGGTCCGCGGCGCGATCGCCCTTGCAAAGGCCAGGTTCGAAACGCTGGACGTCGCGATCAACAACGCCGGGATCGGCCATGAAATGGCACCGCTTCCCTCAATCGACACCGCGACCTTCGACCGGGTGATGGCGGTCAATGCCAAGGGCGTGTTTCTCTGCATGAAGCATCAACTGCCCTGGATGCGGGAAGCAGGGCAGGGCGCCATCCTCAACGTGGCGTCGGCGGCAGGGCTTGTCGGCGCCGGCATGCTGTCCGCTTATGCCGCCTCCAAGCACGCGGTAATCGGCCTGACGAAAAGTGCGGCCGACGAGGTCGCGCGCAAGAACATTCGCGTCAACGCGCTCTGCCCGTCCTTTGCGGTCACGCCGCTCTTCGATGACATGGCCGATGAGGTCGCCGACCGGCACGGAATGGAACGGGAAGAAGCCTATGACCGCATCACCCAGCGCATCCCGATGCACCGGGTGGCCACGGTGGATGAGGTCGTGCAGGCGATGTTGTGGATCTGCAGCCCGGAAAACAGCTTCATGACCGGCCAGGCGGTCTCCATCGACGGTGGCCTGACTGCGGTCTGAGCCGGAAGATCAATCCTTGCGCGGAACGATCAGCGCATCGAGACCCAGGCAACGGTCCGGATAGGCGCGCAGGGGATTGATTTCGGCGCTGTCGATCCGATCCACATGGGCGGCCAGGAACACCGAGAACTTATGGATGGCATCAGCCAGTCGGGTCTTGTCGCAAGCTGGCGCGCCCCTCACGCCATTCAGAAGCGCAACCGCATCCAGCTCCTCGATCATCTCCAGGGCGACAGCCTGCGTGACCGGTGCGTGGCGGAAGGCAACATCGGAAAAGACTTCGGTGAAGACGCCGCCGAGACCGAACATGACGATCGGGCCGAAGGCCGGATCGATCTTGCCGCCCAGAATGCAGTCGATGCCCTCTGGCGCCATCTCCGAGACGATGACCCCGTCGAGCCGTGCTGCGGGAACCGCCTTTCCGACGGCCGTCATGATCCGGGAAAAAGCGTCTTCGATGCCGTCAGCCGCTATGTTCAAGGCCACACCGCCGACATCTGTCTTGTGGGCGATATCCGGCGAGGCAATCTTGAGCGCATAGCTGCCGGTGCCGCGCTGGGCAAAGGCGCCTGCCTCGGCTTCGCTCCGCAGCAGCGTGTCTGTCACGACCGGCAGGCCGAAGCCCGCGAGGATCTCCTTGGCTTCGCGCTCACCGAGCGCCGCCTTGGGTAAATCTAGGGGCGCTGGCAGGGCGATCGGTTCGCCTTTTGCGCGCGCAAAGGCTTCGCCGAGCCGGGCCAGCGCGGCAATCGCGGCAACTGCCCGTGTCGGGTCCTCGAAGACCGGATAGCCCTGGCTTTCATAACTTGCCACGATCTCCGGCTCCGCCAGGATCGACTGCACGATCAGCACGTCCGGATTGTCGGCAAGGCCGGCCCGCATGGCGTCCTGCAGGGCGCCTGCGATCATTCTGGAACCGGCGACGGAGGTCCAGAACGCCAGGATGGCGTCATAGCCGCCGCGCTCGATCATCTTCTTCACAAAAGCGGAGATCAGCGACAAGTCGTTGAACGCCTGGGCCGTGACATCCACTGGATTGCGCGGGGACGCGAAGGGCAGGAGCGCTTTCATCTCCGCCTGCGCATCCTCCGGCATGGGCGAAACGTCTAGGCCGTAGTCGGCGGCATCGTCGGCAATCAGGACACCCGCGCCCCCGGAGATCGTCACCACCCCGAGTTTCCGTCCCCTCGGATAAATCCCCGGCTGGGCGGCATAGGCGATGTCGATCATTTCTTCCGTCGTCTTTGCCCGGACCGCGCCATATTGCCGGATCACGGCATCGAAGACGGCATCTTCACCGGCGAGCGATGCGGTATGGGAGGCGGCGGCCGCCGCGCCGACATCGGAGCGGCCGACCTTCATGAAGATGACCGCCTTTTTCGCTGCCCTTGCGGTTTCCAGCGCGTCGATCAGCAACGGGCCGTTCTTGATGCCCTCCGCATAGGCCAGGATCGTGCGGACGTCGTCCTTTTCCGCCATCAACTTGATGACTTCGGCCACCTGGACGTCGCCCTCGTTGCCCGTCGTCAGGAAATAGCCGGTACCGAGGCCGCGCTGGCGGGCCAGGAAATAGATATGGCTGCCGTAGGCGCCGGACTGGCTGGCAATCGCAAGCGGGCCGGGTTTCGGTGCGCCCCGGTCGAGCGTCGACGAAAAGCACGGCAGGAAACCGGAGAACGCGTTGAAGGCGCCGAGGCAATTCGGTCCGATCATCCGGATGCCGACGTCGCGCGCCGTCCGGATCAGCTCATCCTCAAGTGCGGCACCTTCCGCTCCGACCTCCCGGAAACCGGAACTGAAGATCAGGCACGTCTTCGCGCCCTTGGCCCGGGCTTCTTTCACCGCTTCGGCAACCAGCGGCGCGGGCAGGGCGATCAGTGCGAAATCGATGGTGCCATCGATATCGGCCAGGCTCGGAGCCGCTGGGAGACCTTGAATCGTGTCCCGCTTCGGATTGACGGGAATGAGCCGCCCGGCAAAGCCTGCGTCCTTCATGTAGGCGATCGGGCGTCCGCCGATCCGCTTCGGGTCGTCCGAGGCCCCGACGATTGCCACTGATTTCGGATTGAGCAAATCGTCGAGCGTGGTCATGCCTTGGCCCTGATCTGGGAAATGGAGATATAGGCGGATATGGCCTCGGTGCTGGAATTCACCTGGATCACCACCGGACCGTCGTGCGCCAGTGCTTCCGCGATCCTGGAAGCGATATCATCGCCCTTGGAGATCGTGATGCCCAAGGCCCCGAACGCACGGCCCCAGGCCGCGAAGTCCGGATTGGTCAGGCCCGTGCCGGAGACCCGGCCTGGAAAACCCTTTTCCTGATGCAGGCGGATCGTGCCGTAGGTCGCATTGTTGGAAACCACGATCACGGGCTTTGCACCGACCGAAACGGCTGTCGCCAACTCGTTTCCGGTCATCATCACGCCGCCGTCGCCGACATAAGCAATGACCCGTTTGTCCGGGTGCCGAAGACAGGAGGCAACGGCGGCCGGAACCGCCAGTCCCATGGCGCCGCCGACGGCGCCGATGGCCGTCTGGGTGCCGTCCCAGGGCCAGTGGCAATGGACCCAACTGGAAAAGTTGCCGGAATCGGTGATGACGATGCTGTCTTTCGGTGCCTGGTCGGCAAGCGCGATGACGACGGCACCGAAATCGATTCCGTCCTCCCAATCCCTTGGAGTCTGATCTGCGAGTTTTCGGGCAACCGTATTGAGCGTGCCTGCCCAATCTTTCCTTGTTTCCGATACATCGCTGTTGAGCATTGCCAACGCCTCGAGGAAAGAGGCCGGGTCGGCGGCAATGCCAAGGTCGGTCCGGAAAACCCGGCCAATGGCATCGGCATCCGGATAGACATGGATCAGCGGCTGTTCGGGGACAGGGGCTTTGGGAAGCCGGTACCCTTGAGTCGGCGTATCGCCGAGCCGTGTGCCGACGGCAATGATCAGATCCGCCTTCTGCATTTCCTTGACCTGCATCGGCGGGATTTTGAAGCCGAGGTGGCCGGCGTAGAGGGGATGGGAATTGTCGAAGATATGCTGGTACTTGAAGGTCAGACCGACCGGAAGGCCATGGGCCTCGGCAGCCTTGCGCAGGGCTGCCCTCCCATGCGGTGTGTCCAGCTGGCCGCCGGCGACGAGCAGCGGGCGCTCCGCCTTCGCAAGCAGGTCGGCCGCCTTCCGGGCGTCTTCCTGCGAGACGGAAGCGCGGGCGACCGGGAGAATTGGAACCGCCGGGTCGGTGACGGTATCGCCGAGCATGTCTTCCGGCATCGCCAGGATCACCGGACCGGGCGTGCCGCTTTCCGCCACATGGACCGCCCGGGCGAAGGTTTCCGACAGGCGTTCTGCTTCCGTCACTTCCCAGATGCCCTTGGCCATGCCGCCGAACATCTGCTGGTAGTCCACTTCCTGGAAAGCGCCGCGACCGCGTTCGAAACGGGCGACCTGACCGACCAGGAGAACGAGAGGGACGGCGTCCTGATTCGCCAGATGGACGGCGATTGACGCGTTGGTGGCACCTGGCCCCCGGCTGACCGCGGCAAGTCCGGCGCGGCCTGTCAGCCGTGCATCCGCCACGGCCATGAACCCGGCGCCGCCTTCGTGGCGGCAGACGACGAGTTCGATTTCGGAGTCGTGAAGCGCGTCGAGAAGCGACAGATAGCTCTCACCCGGCACGCAGAAGATACGATCAAGCCCGTGGGCACGAATGGTTTCTACGAGCCGATCAGCTGCGCGGGTCATTCCGGATGCTCCCCATCTTTTGTTGACTACGCACCATATTTGCGAAATGCTGTTTCGCAGAAACGAACTGCAGATGCAAGTTTGTTCGATCTGGGAGGAACACAATGGGAATTTTTTTGAGGCCGGTTACGGCCGTAATGACGTTTGCTGCCGTCGGAATAGTCTCGGGAGGGCTTTGCGCGGCGGAACTCAACCTGCCGAAACAGCTGGCCTGGACCGCCTATAACACCGGATCCGCAGGCTACAATCAGTCCGTCGCTATCGGTGCGGCACTTCAGAACGCGACCGGCACCAACCTGCGTGTTCTGCCGGGCAAGAACGATGTGGCGCGTACCGAGCCGCTGCGCCAGCACAAGGTTCAATTTTCCGCGACCGGTGTCGGCGGATCTTTCATGGCCCAGGAGGGCGTCTTCGTCTTCGGCACGGAGAACTGGGGTCCGCAGGCCGTGCGCACGCTTCTGGCGAACAACGGCGGTGCCGTGGGGCTTTCCGTCGGCGTGGCCGGGGATATCGGCGTCAAATCCTATTCCGACCTGAAGGGCAAACGTGTTGCCTGGGTTCGCGGTGCGCCGTCCCTGAACGTGAACACGACCGCCTATCTCGCCTATGGCGGACTGACCTGGGACGATGTCGAGAAGGTCGAGTTCGGCGGCTTCGGAGAAAGCTGGAAAGGCCTGATCAACGGTCAGGTGGATGCGGCTTTCGCCTCGACAAATTCCGGTTTTGCCTATGAGGCGGCGTCTTCGCCGCGCGGCCTGATCTGGCCGACCGTTGACCCGGCGAACAAGGAAGGCCTCGCGAGAATGCAGGAGATCGCTCCGTTCTTCGCGGCGGCAAAGGTCACTGTCGGTGCGACCATCGACGGAACCGACGGCGTGCAGACAGGCGCTTATGCCTATCCGGTCCTCGTGGCCATGGCCGATCAGGACGAGGACCTTGTCTACAACATGACCGCCGCCATGGTTCAGCTCTTCGACGAGTACAATGGCAAGGCGCCGGGCATCGGCGGCTGGGCGCTCGACAAGCAGAACTTCGAATGGGTCGTGCCCTATCACGACGGCGCCATCCGCTATTTCAAGGAAACCGGTGCGTGGTCTGACGCGGCTCAGAAGCACAACGACCATCTCGTTGCCCGTCAGGCGGCCCTTGCCAAGGCCTGGAGCGACCTGAAGTCCGAAAGCCCGGCCGACTGGGAAAGCGCATGGGCAGAAGCGCGCAAGAAAGCCCTGATGGACGGTGGTTTCTCCGTCGTCTTCTGATCGTGAAACACCAATAACAATCCTTCGCCCCGTGCGGCCTGGCCGCGCGGGGCCATAAGTTGGAGCGGTCAATGGACGCCAGCGAAAAACGCGAGCTGGACGGTGCGACGAATGCAGGCCTTCCGCGCGTCGCCAATGCGGTTGTCGGAATCGGAACGCTGGCGGCGGTGTTGCTGTCGATCCACCAGCTGTTCAATCTTCAGCTCTTCGGGGTCGTTCTGCTTCAGGGGCGCTATCTGTATCTGCTGTCGGGGATCTTCCTGAGCCTCAGCTTCCTGGTCTTCCGCATGCGCCCCAAGGACAGACCGGTCCCGGTCTATGACTGGATCCTCGCGGTCGTCGCGGCCGTGTGTGCGGGCTATTTCGCCTGGACCGCCGAAACCAGCCTGGATATGGGCTGGGAATACGCCGCCCCCGACACGGCCCGCTGGTTTGCGATTGGCTTTTATCTGCTGATCCTCGAAGCCACACGCCGGGCCGGCGGTTTGCCGCTGTTCCTGATCGTTCTGGCATTCTCGCTCTATCCCACCTTCGCCGACAAGATGCCCGACCCGCTGTCGGGCTTTCAGTCGCCTTTCTGGGATCTGGCGCCCTATCACATCATTTCGTCGGAAAGCTCCTTCGGCATTCCGATGCGCGCCTTCGGCAATCTGGTGATCGGCTTCATCCTGTTCGGGGCAGTCCTGCAGCGCACGGGCGGGGGAGCCTTCTTCAACGATCTGGCGCTCGCTCTCGTGGGGCGCTACCGGGGAGGGGCGGCCAAGGTGGCGGTCTTTGCCAGCGGCTTCATGGGGTCCATGTCGGGCTCGGTGATCTCCAACGTACTGACCACCGGCGCGGTTTCCATTCCGGCCATGAAACGCACCGGGTTTTCGCCCGGCTATGCGGCCGCGACCGAAGCCTGTGCGTCGACGGGGGGCGTGCTGATGCCGCCGATCATGGGCGCGACCGCTTTCGTGATGGCCTCGTTCCTGGGTGTTCCCTACGTGGAGATCGCTCTGGCGGCAGCGATCCCGTCCTTCCTTTATTATTTCGGTCTGTTCGCCCAGCTCGATTCCTATGCCGCCCGGCGCGGGCTGACCGGTCTTGCGAAACAGGACCTGCCCAAGCTCGTCGCGGCGCTGAAGGATGGCTGGCCCTATATCGCCGTCTTCGCGGTGCTGATCTACCTGATGGTCGGATTGCGACAGGACACGCTGGCGCCGTTCTACGCGACGGCCCTGCTTCTGGTGATCAACCAGTTCCTGCGTCGTTTCCGTTTCACGTTGAAATCCGCGACCCATCTCGTCGTCGGCGTCGGCAAGTCTCTGACAGAGTTGACTGCCGTTTTGCTGGGGGTCGGGCTGATTGTCGGTTCCTTTTCCGCCACCGGCCTGGCAGGAACTTTGGTCAACGAGCTGATCTTTATCGCCGGCACCAACACCTTTGTTCTGCTTCTGATGGGCGCGCTCACCGCGTTCATCTTCGGCATGGGGATGACGGTGACCGCCTGTTACATCTTCCTGGCGGTTGTTCTGGCTCCGGCTCTGGAACAGGCCGGACTGAACCAGCTCGCGGTGCACCTGTTCATCCTCTACTGGGGCATGGTCAGCTATATCACCCCGCCGGTCGCGCTCGGGGCATTCGCGGCCGCGACCATGGCCGGAGCCTCGCCCATGCGGTCCGGTTTCGAAGCCATGCGTCTGGGAGGGGTGATCTATATCGCGCCGTTCCTGTTCGTCCTCAATCCGGCACTTGTCGGCCAGGCGCCGGCCGGCGAAATCATCTTTTGGTTCGCCCTGACGGTAGCAGCCGTCTGGCTGATGTCGTCGGCCTTGCAGGGATACATCATCCTTGCCGGTCATCTGGGAAGCGATGGGCTCGGGATGCTTTGCCGGCTCGCGCTGATTGTCGCGGCCGTTCTGATGGCTGCGCCTATTGGCGCGTACACAGGCTTGCCTTCCCCGGTTCTCCCCGTTACCGGTGTGATATTGGGTGCCGCCATCCTTTTGATGGTCAGGCGCAGGAATACGGATCTGAAATTGGCAGTATGAGATCATGAGCGACGTTTTGGAGGAAGAACAGGAGACCGACCGCAAGTTCGTGTCGGCCCTGGCTCGCGGCCTGGAGGTGCTGCGCTGTTTCCGTCCGGGAGAAGCGTCGCTTTCCAACAATGACATTTCGGAACGTACCGGTCTGCCCAAGCCGACGGTGACCCGACTGACCCATACGCTGCGCAAGCTCGGATATCTGGTGTATTCCGAAAAGACCGGCAATTACCAGCTGGGCTCCGGGGTTCTGTCGCTCGGTTATGGCGTGCTGTCGGGCATGGAAATGCGCGCGCGGGCCGCGGAATACATGGACGATCTGTGCTCGGGCCCCAACCCGCATGTCACGATCGCGCTGACCGAGCGCCATCGCCTGAGTGCCGTCTATGTCGACGTCAGGCGGTCCGACCAGACGGTTGCGCTCACCATGAACATCGGCGCGCGTCTGCCGCTGGCTTTTTCCGCCGTTGGCCGGGCGATCCTGACGGCCATGCCGGACGAGGAACGCGAACACATGCTGCACCTCATGGAGCAGGACAAGCCGGATAAGGTCGCGGAAATCCGGGAAGGTGTGGCCAAAGCCGTCAAACAGGTCGCCGAGCTCGGCTATTGCACCTCCTTCGGCGACTGGCGGCCCGAGGTCAACGGCATCGCTGCCCCGATTGTGTCTCCGGACGGAAGCCGGATCTTTGCCATCAATGTAGGCGGGCCGTCGTTCCTCGTGTCGCCGGAAGAACTGACGGAGCATTATGGCGACAGGCTCGTTGCCGCCTGCCGTGCGCTCAGCCTCAGCACGGACGGCAAACGCGTATGAACGATATTCCCGATCCGCTTGCCGCAGAGGAGCCCTATCCGCTGCAGCGTACACTCGGGTTCACGATCGCCGAGTGGGCCGAGAACTATGCCCGGATCGAACTGCCGATTGCCGACCATCTGATGAACCGCTACGGCATTCCCCATGGCGGCGTCTATGCGACGATCCTCGACACGGCCCTCGGTTTCTGCGGCTGCTATACAGGTTCTGGAGACGACAAGCGGATGGCGATGACGCTCTCCCTGAACGTCAATTACCTGTCACGCCCCAAGGGCAAACTGCTCATCTGCGAAGGCCGCAAGACCGGTGGCGGTCGGAAGACCTTTTTCGCCGACGGCATCCTGTTTGATGAAACCGGCGAAAAGATCGCCTCGGCCAGCGGCGTTTTCCGCTACCGGAGCAGCGCCTGACCTTATGACTGTCCATGGAATGACAGGTCTTTCCGGTCGTCCTTGGGAAATCAAGAAAGGCGGCTGATCGGCGCTGCAACGCCATTTGCCCCGGAACGGTGGACAGTCCCGGTCTTCATCAGCGGCTGCGCGACCCCGGCGACTACGAGGGCGTCCTGACCCAATTCATCGCCCGATGTTCTAGAACCGGAACCGCGCACCGACGACCGGGCCGTGGGTGTAAAAGTCGTCCAGCTTGGCCGTGTTGTCGAATTGCCATCTCATCGCCCGATAGCCGGCAAACAGGTCGAAGCTTTCGAAGGCATATCCTAAACCGCCGAAAGCCTGCCAGGTCACTTCAGATTGTCCGGTGCCGATATCGCCGAGATAGGTCAAGGCCCAGCGGTCGGACAGTTTGGTTTCCCCGCGCAGACCTATGACGCCGTCGATCACGCTTCCTTGGGAATTGGCGCTCGCACGGAAGCCACCAAGCGCGAAATCGAGATCGACATCCATCCAGAAATACCGGAAACCGCCGTACCCGCTGATCTTCGTGGTTGGGGTGTCGATCACCCGGTAGCCGAGAGCGTTGGTGGTGATGAAACCCTGTATCGTTGCATCGAGATTAAGCGTAACCGGGTTGCCGACAATGTTGCCGGTCGCGGAATCGGATCCTTGCAGGTTCAGGTAGATAAGATCGGAATAGATGCCGAACCGGCCTTTCTCGGCCGCAATGCTCGTCATGAGTGCGAAGCTGAGATCGTCGAGAACCTGGTGAAACGGCATCTCGAAGCTGTCGCCTGCCGCGGTCTTTCCGCCCATGGCGGCCATCCACAGATAGGGCGTAATCTTGAAGGACCATCTGTCCTCGATGATTTGCGAGGGCGCCGTCGCGGGATCCGGGACAAGATCGGCGGCCAGGGCCGGCGTCTGCAATCCGGTCAGCGCAAGAAAAGTCAATGTTTTTAACAGGTTCGACTTCGCCATAATCCCCTGCCCACCCCAAGTTCGAAGGTTCAAACTACGGTTGAATCACCATAGCACACCAGTTTCATTCGGTAGATACAAAAGGAATGTACCTATTTCCTGTCTTCCAGGCAGTCACCAATATTTTTCCGACTGAACTTATTTGGGAAACAGGAACGTGACCGCTGCCCGGGCGCCAAATCCATCCGGACCGTTCGCCGAACTGGCCGCATAGTAGCGTGCGCCCAGCTGAAAACTGATCGGTTGTTTGTCGATGGTGACGAGCTTGACAACCAGGGCGTTGATCGGAACGGACCAGTCGTTCGTGGTCCAGTCGTAGGTGGATTCCGAATTCAGCGTAAAGGTCCAGGCGTCCGATGTCGTGTAGGACAGGAACGGCTGCAGGAAGGTGGAATTGACATCCTTCGCCCCGTCCGGTCCGGCATAGGACCAGATATGGTTGGCCAGGCCGCCATAAGTCCAGGGACCGGACTGGCGCAACACGACACCGGTCGGACCGGCGCCCCATTTGTGGGTACTCAAAAGGGTTTCAGTGCCCGTGGGGAACAGCAGCGCCGGTCCAAGGCCCCAGATGATTCCGTTCGGGCCCGGGTTGGCCGGCGACAGGAACAGGCTTTGGGTCGTATCGCTGAGGCCGAATTGGGTCCCGGAATTCCCGGCAATGTCATTCTGCCAGACCACCGGGAGGATGGTCCGCGAGATCAGGTTCCAGTCCGCGTTGAGCGAGATCGGAATGACCGGTTGGATATTGAGCGTGACCTTGTCGCCGTCGCTTGGCCCGAAACCCTGGTCATAATTCCACTGGAACGGAACGCTGATCAGAGAGGCAACGGGATTGGACAGCTTCTTCGCCAGATCGACGTCGGCGCCGATGGCCGGTGTCATCAACAAGGGCAGAAGCGTGGCTGCCATAGCGAGAATGCGCTTTGGGGAACAGATCATTGTTTCACCCTCCAAGCTGCTGTTTGTATGCCTTGAGGTTGGTGTCATCTGGATTGGCGAGCAGCGCCTTTTGAAGGCTCAGCTGCGCGCCCGCCATGTCGCCGACCGCGAGCCGGATCCTGATTTGCATGATCCAGGCGTTGATCATCTGCGGGTCGAGGCGCGTGACCTCCTCGAAGGCCGCAAGTGCACCTTTCGCGTCGCGCATCACCAGAGCGGTTCCGCCGATGACGAGATGCGTTTCCGGAAAATCCGCCTTGTTGGCGAGCGACTGCTGCCATTCCTTTGTGGCTCTCGCCGCGGCGTCGCTCATGGCCTTCGGCATATAGGCAATCGGGGCGCCGAGCATCATGCGTGCCGCGGCCATTCGCACGGACCTGACGGGATCGCTCAGCGCAGGAATGATCCTTTGAACCCGTTCGGTCGGTTGCACGCCCTGTTGCAAGGCGATGGCGGCGGCCCTGACCATGGGATCGGGATCGTCGATCAGCGCGGCTGCCTTGTCGGTGATTTCAGGTGGCGTATTCGCGTGCAGCAGGTCCAGCGCCGATGCGCGGACGATTCCGGGAAAGTTTTTCTGCTGGGCGATGGCCATCAGCTCGTCGCCCATGGAACCGGGGGTCTGTCTGGCCGCCGCGAAAATTTCACCATAATGCGCGCCGCGGTGGCGGCTGTCGGGGAAACGCTTCTCCAGTTCCGCCGCTGCCCAGGAGGCGGATTTGTCCGCGTGACAATCGTTGCAGGCATTCGGCGTGCCGATCTTCGCCGTGAGATCGGGACGCGGAACACGGAAGGAGTGATCCCGGCGGCCGTCGATCCCCATATAGACCCGCTCGATCATATGACAGGACTTGCACTGGGCTCCCGCCGTCCCCGGTTCATGGAACGTATGGGAAGGATCGTCGTAGAGCTTCGCGGTCAGCGCCGGGAAATCGGGATTGGCGGCCGGAGAGTGACACTGGGTGCAGACCGCATTGCCTTCCGCTTTCAATTCGCCACTGTGGGGCTCATGGCAATTGGTGCAGCGGACGCCGTTGGCATACATCTTCGACTGCAGGAACGATCCGTAGACATAGACCTCGTCCAGAATCTGTCCGTCCGCATGATAGAGCCCTTGCCGTAGTGGCGACAGGCGATAGGCGTCATGATAGGGCGTACCCGGCAGCGGATTGCCGTCCTGAAACGCCTCGCGGCGCGAATGGCAGCCGGCGCATTGCTGAATTTCGGTTTCCGGCAGAGCTTTGGAATAGGCGATCAGGAGACCGGTTTCTCCCGTGCCGGAGAAGGGGCTTTTGGCAAAAGTGGCGGGGGATTGCGCCCATGCCGCATGGGCTTCTCCCGGACCATGGCAGGCCTCGCAGCCGACGCCGATTTCCGCCTCGGTGCTGCGGTAGCTGCGTGTAGCCGGACTGTAATTTTTTCGAAATCCTGTGGCGTGACACTCCGCGCAGCGGCCGTTCCAGTTCTTGTAGGGGCCGGTCCAGTGGAGGCCGTCATTCGGCGGCGGCGGATTATCCGCATAGAGGTGATACCAGACCTTCTTGTCCTGATCCCAGACGACATCGAAGGACTGCAGTTTTCCAGGTTCTGTCTCGACCAGATACTGCTGCAATGGCCGGATGCCGTCGACGCCGACGACCTTGAAGGTCTTCGGCTCGCCGGGCACGTCACTGGTCTCGATGAAATAGTCGCCGTCCTTGCGGTAAAATCGGGTCGTCTGTCCCTTGAAGGTGAACTCCGCGTTGTCGAAGTTTCCGTCGACGTGTTCCGGCGTCGGTGTCAGCCAGGCATGGGCATGATCGGAAACCTTCCAGTTCCTGGTCTCCGCTTCGTGGCAACCGGCACAGACCTCGGATCCCACGTATTTCGGAACCGGCGGCTGTCCGTCTTCCGCGGCAAGTGCGGCCCCTGTGGAGAGGAATAAAATCGCTGCGATCAAGGATCGGACTAAGTGCATACGCCGGTTCCGGTAAGTGGAACATCAGGACGCAGCGTCTCTCCTATTCCGGAAAGATCTGCTTCCAGTCGTTCTTCATGCTGATGATGTGCCGGCCCTCTTTCAAGGCGTCGTCCAGCCCCTTGTTCAGTGTGCCGATGTGGGTTTCCCGGTCGTAGGCATATTCGCGGTTCGCATCATCGTGATGGACGAACATACCGAGCCGCTTCCCGGGACCGGCGGTTGTCCATTGCAGCATCTGGTAGTCGCCGTCGGAATTGCCGAAGGCAGCGATGGGACGCTTGCCGATGTGGGTAAGTATGCCGACCGGTTTGCCTTCCTTGTCGTCGAGGAATGCAATCTTGGGAGTGCGCATCAGGCTCGGAATGCCGTCAATGACCTTGTATTCCGTAACGATGGAAGAGCCGACGACCTGTTCCGGCGGGATGCCGTAGATCTTCTCTGTCCACGGCCGCATGAACTCGATGCCGCCGCCGGAAACGATGTAGGTCTTGAAGCCGTTCGCGCGCAGATAGTCCATCAGCTCGAGCATCGGTTGATAGACGAGGCTGGTGTAGAGCTTGTCGAATTTCGGATGCTTCGCCGTCGAGATCCAGTCGCTGGTGATCTTTTCGAATTCCGCTGTGTTCATGCCGGCATGGGTAGCGCCGATGATTTCCATCAGCCCCTTCATCCCGGACTTGCCAAGCGCCTCCATGTCCCCTTCGAGCACCGACTGGAACGGATGGGTCGTCTTCCATTCCGGATGCTGCGGCGCCAGTGCCTTGACCCGATCGAGGGCAAAGGCAAGCTGCGTGTACATGGGATGTTCGACCCAGAGCGTGCCGTCATTGTCGAAAGTTGCCACGCGGTCGCCCGGAGTGACAAAGTCCGGGCCGTCCTGGCTGGTAACGGCTTCCACGAAAGAAACGATGGCCTGCTTGTTGGCGCCGTCATTCCAGGAGGGGAGCGGGTCGGATTGCGCCCCAGCGGAAACACTGACGGCAATGCTTGCCGACAGAGCCAGGACCGGCATCAGCAATATTCGGATAGTCGTTTTCATGACGCGTCTTCCCCGATCGGATGGCAGCTTTGCCGCGGCTGTTCGATATCCGGAGCCTCACCGGTCAAATGGGTTGCGTGTATCACAATAGCCGATATTGAGTTGAAATACATTCCTCCTTGAAGGAGCCTTTCGGCCTTCTGCGATCCGAATGACCCGGATCGGGTTACCGGGAATGGCCGGCCGGTGACCTGCTTAAAACTGACTTGTCTTAGCGATATCCGCGGACAGGCGTGTGAACAGGTGCGCACGGGTACGAACGTGTATCAATGCAACCGGTCCAATGCCGTTTTCCGATGCCGCTTGGCCGTAAGCAGGCGGCCAAGTCCTTTGGGCCTCGAAGGCTGGTGTTCAGTCAGCGTAGCCGGGCGAACGGCT
Organism: Roseibium sp.; assembly: GCF_048260565.1. Classification (GTDB taxonomy): domain Bacteria; phylum Pseudomonadota; class Alphaproteobacteria; order Rhizobiales; family Stappiaceae; genus Roseibium. The sequence continues at coordinate 523,101 of NZ_JBLXGP010000001.1, forward strand.
GTCGAGCATGCGCTTGATGCTTTCCAGATGGAGGGCCGCACTTGCCGGATCGCCTTCGCGTATCTGGCGGGCCGTGATCCTGGCCACGTCTTCCGGCACAGGCTGCAGGGGGCGGCCGGTGCTCATTGCCCTGAGCTGTACGTCCGCCGCACGCTCCAGGTAATAGAGATCGTCCCAGGCTTCGGCGATGGTCGGTGCGCAGACCATGACGCCGTGGTTCTTCATGAACAGGATGTCGTTGCCGCCGAGGACCGAGGCGATCCGGTCGCCTTCCCGGTTGTCCAGCGCAAGGCCGTTGTAGTTTTCATCGACGGCCGTGCGCCCGTAGAATTTCAACGCCGACTGGCCTGCCCAAACCAGCGGGTCGCCTTCCACCATGGTAAGCGCGGTCGCATTCGGCATGTGGGTGTGAAAGGCGGCTCCGATGCGCGGTTCCATCTTGTGCAGGCGCGCGTGGATATAGAAGGCGGTGGCCTCCGGCTCGCCGTCTCCGCAGACCACATGGCCGTCGAAATCGCAGATCAGCAGGCTGGACGCGGTCGCCTCGTGAAACGACCAGCCGAGCCGGTTGACCAGAAACAGGTCCGGATGACCGGGAACGACCGCGGAAAAATGGTTGCAGATGCCTTCTTCCAGCCCGAGGAGGGCCGCCATACGCAGGCACGCTGCGAGGTCAATTCGCGCCTGACGGATTTCGTCCGTGTCCAGATCGATATTTCTGGCAAGAGCCTGGGCGGTGTTGCCCGCGGGCGTCATTTGATGGGCCATTGAAAGATCCTCTGTTCCTGGAACCGGCGACAACTGTCCGCTGGACGTATGGAGGCCTCGGCCCCGGAGTTGAGGAAGTACGATTGCATCAGGTGAAATGGCAGGCAAGGGGGTCGGTCGGACTATGCCGTTGCTGTTTAAAAGGCTGGTCACCGGAAACGATTGCGTTCGCATCAAGAACAGCTCGGCACAGGAACCCAAAACGAAGAAGGACATGGCTTAGAATTTGACCGAAGCCAAAGACCCGAAACATACCTGAAAGGCCGGCAAGTCTTTATGGAAATCCCGGGGCACTCCTTAGAGGAAGTCAACACTTAGAGATCTTTCGCACTGCTGGTCTGAGAGATAACGGTGTAGTGCTTGTCCAGATCCGGAGCCAATTCGAGGCCAAGCCCAGGCCCGGGCGGCACAGTGATCATCCCGTTTTCGACTTCGGGAAGGGCCGTGACAAGATCCCGGTACCAGGTCCGGTAGAATGCCCGCACACTTTCTTGAATGATTGCATTGGGCGCGGCCAGGGACAGATGGGTCGAGGCGGCCAGGACCACCGGGCCGGTGCAGTCATGCGGTGCGATGGGAAGTTTCTCGGCTTCGGCAAGAGCCGCGACCTTGCGCGCCGTCGTGATCCCGCCACACCAGCTGAGATCCAGCATGACGACGCCGGCAGCCCCGGTTGCGATCAGATCGCGGAAGGCGCCGATGCCACCGAGTGTCTCGGAGGCGGAAACCGGTGCGGGTGACACGTTTGCGTAGCGTCTGAGCAGGTCCAGACTGTCGAGCCGGATCGGATCCTCGTGCCAGTAGGTCGCAAAAGGAGTCAGAGCCTTCGCGATCTTCATCGCCGGCAGCAACTGCCACATCGAGTGAAACTCGACCATGATATCCATCTTGTCGCCAACGGCGGCACGGATCTTTTCAAAAGGCACAAGGGCTGCCTTCAGATCCTCGGCCGAGATGTCACGGCCTTGCGTCTTTTCCGCCGCCATGTCGAAGGGCCAGATCTTCATCGCGGTTATCCCATCCTCAAGAAGGGACTGCGCCAGTTCGTCAGCCCGGTTCAGGAACCCGTCCAGGTCATCGTAATCGCCTCCGGTGCCAAGACCGTAGTTGCCGCTCTGCTGACCGGTCTCCTCCTTTATGTAGTCCGTGCCCGCGCAGGTGTTGTAGGTGCGGATTGCCGTGCGTGTAAAGCCGCCCAGAAGCTGGGCGATCGGTTGCCCTGTGGCCTTGCCGGCGAGGTCCCACAGCGCGATATCGAAGGCCGAGTTCCCCCGGGTTTCGGCTCCCGAAGACCGCCACCCGAGGTAGCCTTCGGCCCGTTGCGAGAGATACTCGATCCTGAGCGGGTCTTCGCCGATCATCAACGGCGCCAGGGTCTCGTGAACATGGGCCTCGACCGTCCGCGCGCCGTAGAAGGTTTCCCCGAGACCGGTGATGCCTTCGTCGGTGTGGACGAGCAGCCAGAGAAGGTTCGGGCGCTCGGCGATGCGAATGGTTTCAAGGGCGGTTATCTTCATTTCGGATCCTGGACAGGTGATGGGAACGCGTGGATGGGTGGAAGCCCTCCGAAACCGCCGTGGTCATCGCAAGGCAAATTGGAACCGTGGATTCCGCACAGGCGAAAAGCGCTCTCATGTCGTTCACTTCCCCGTTCGAACAGGATCATTCTAGCCTGTCGGCTGCGGCCTTTTGCAGGCCGTTTGTGCTTCCGGGAAACGGTATGATTTTCCATCAAGGAAATCTCCCGGAGATTTGACGAACACAGGCGCGAACGGCCTCTCAGAGCCCGAGTGCCTGCAAGAGGTAGAGACTGCCCATCCCGGTGAAAATCGCACCGAGGACGGAAAATCGCATTCCGACAACGAAGGCGGCCGCTGCTGCGATCAGGCGCGCCGGATCGACCTGTCCGCCGGTCGCCTCGGGCCAGAGGACCAGCGGTGTAATCATGGCCGGGAAAACGGCGGCGCCGACATATTTCAGATGCATGAGCAGCCACTGCGGCAAGGTGCGTCCACCCAAAAGGCCGAGAAAGGAAAACCGGATCAGATAGGTTCCGATCCCAAGGCCCGCGGTCAAAAGCCAGAAAGCGCGATCGTCGATCATGCCGCTGCCTTCCGGTCTGCACGGCGGCGCATGTAAAGCTCCGTCTGAACGCCCGCAACCATGGCACACAGGGTTGCAACGAGAAGGCCAAGGCTCCAGGGCAGGCCGGAAAAGACCAGCATGGCTGCAACGGACGTCAGCGCCGCCACCACATGCGGCAGGCTCCGAAGGCCCGGCGCGACGAGTGCGATGAAACAGACGGGTACGGCGAAATCGATCGAAAGCGACGCCGGGATTGCCTGGCCCAGGATGGCGCCTGCCAAAGTGCCGCCATACCAGAACGGGCAGATCAGCATCATGCAGCCGAAGTAATAAGCCACCCTTGCCGCCGGTGAGAGAGGCGGCGGGCTTTCATAACGTTTCACTGCCACTGCGAAGGCCTGATCGACCATCAGATAGGCCATGAGCGCCCGGACCCCGAGACGTGCATGGCCAAGATGCGGCACAAGCGCCGCGGAATAGATTGCCATCCGCAGGTTGACGACGAGGGCCGTCAACAGGGCGACGAAGACGGGGGCATCTTCCTTCAAAAGCGTGAGTGCCGTGAATTGCGATGCACCGGCGATCACCAGAACCGACATCGACATGGTTCGAAAGACATCGAGACCTGCGTCCCGCGCGACGACGCCGAACATCATCGAATAGGGGATGACGATCAGGATGAACGGCGCGCAGTCTGCAAAACCCCGCCAGAAGGCTGCGCGTGACGTCATTTGACGTTCTCCGAACGCACCAGCAAGCGGATGTAGGTCAGTCCCGCAGCTGCTGCCTCACAGCGTTTCTTCTGCAGGAGCCGGTCTTCCTCTGCCGCCTGATAAAGGGCCGAAAGTTCGTCCAGCCGGTCGCACTGCAGCAGATTGGACAGGAGGTCGTAACGGCTTTCGATATTGGCAATGGAAGCGACCTTGGGCTCCGCGGTCTTTGCCAGTGCGTCCAGCCGTTCCGCGATGCGGAGATCCCAGCTCTTTCGCGTGTTTACGAAACAGAGCGTGGCAAGTGCTTTCGAATTGGGAGGAAAAGCCAGGCAGGGAGCATGCAAATCCGCCAGGCAGTCGCCTGGCGGGCGTTGTGCCTCGACTGCCGAAGAAACGCAGCTTTCGGTTCCGGACAGATCCGCTCCGGCATTCGCATCGGAAGCCGCAACCGGATTGACGGCGGCAAGGGCAAAACCGAATGCCCAGCAGACGACATAAGCCGCGATCCGGTACGCGCGTGGGAATGAATGCGAGGCTGCCGCCATGAAGGTTTGCTCCGTGTCAGCCAGCTGCCCAGCCACCATCGATCACATGAGCCTGACCGGTGGTGAAGCCGGATTCATCGGAGCCGAGGTAGAGCGCGAGCGCTGCGACTTCCTCAGGTGTTCCGATCCGTCCCATGGGCTGGCGGGCGATGAAGGCGGCGCGGGCGGTTTCATAATCGCCCATGGCGCGGAGCCTGTTCTGCAGCGACGGGCTTTCGACCGTGCCGGGGCAGATGCAGTTGCAGCGGATCCCCTTGGTCACGTAGTCGATCGCAACCGATTTCGTCATGCCGATCACGGCTGCCTTGGACATGCCGTAGATGAACCGGTTTGGCGCCGCGATGATCGAGGAAGCGACGGAGGAGATGTTCACGATGGATCCGTGTCCGCGTTCCATCATGCCCGGCAGAGCCGCCTGCATCGCATGAAACTGCGAGCGGACGTTGAGGTTCATCGCAACGTCGAAATCCGCATCGGTCGCTTCGGTAATGGTGCCCGCGTGGACAAAGCCCGCGCAGTTGACGAGGATATCAGCCTTGGCGCTTTCCACCGCCGCCTGAAGGGCCTCCTTGTCGGTTACGTCGAGTGCAAAGGCCTCGGCGGTGCCGAGGCCGGCCAAAAGGTCACTCTTCAGGTCCGTCGCCACGACATGGGCGCCTTCCGCAGAGAAGCGTTCGGCGATGGCGCGTCCAATACCCTGACCCGCCGCGGTTACAAACGCGCGTTTTCCTTGAAGTCTCATTTCCTGTCCAGGCTCCCAGCCAGATAATCGACGATTTCGGGAACCATGCGATCTCCCCAACCGGCGCCGAGTGCTTCCTTCAGTGTGCCGGCCGCAGCCGAGCTCATGCGCGAATTCGCGCCAAGTCCTTCCGCCATCTGACGATAATAGCCGACGTCTTTGGATGCATTGTCCAGCGAGAAGGCAAGGTCGATTTGTCCTTCCATGGCGAAGTTCTTGACGAAGTCCATCATGCCGGAATGAAGCGGACCGGCAGACATCACCTGATAGAGCTTGTCGCGCGGGACGCCGGCGCGATCGGCCATCGCAAAGGCTTCGGCCATGGCGCAAGCCGTGGTCATTGCGAAGAAGTTGTTGATGAGCTTGATCGTATGGCCGGTGCCGAGAGGACCGAGGTGGAAGACGTTTTCGCCCAAATCATCGAGCACCGGCTTGACCTTCCGGTAGGCAGCCTCATCGCCCGAGCACATGATATTCAGAAGGCCATCCTTGGCATGGGCCGGGGTCCTTCCGAGCGGCGCGTCGAGATAAAGGACGCCCTTCGCGGCCATGTCAGCGCCTATTTTCTGCGTCGAGCCGGGCAGGGAGGTGCCGAAGTCGATGACGATCGAGCCCTCCTTTACACCGGCAAGGACACCATCCTCTCCGTAGACCCGGGATTCGACGCTGGCGGATGTGTCCATGCAGAACATGACGATATCCGAAGCGGCGGCCAGTTCAGCCGAGGTCTTGGCCTCCGTGGCACCACGCGCCACGGCGTCGTCGATGGCCTTGCGGGAGCGGTTGGCAATTACCGTGAGTTCATACCCGAGGCTTTGCAGACGCTCGACCATCGCGGCGCCCATCAGACCCAAGCCGATGAAGCCGATCCGTGGTTTAGTCATGATTTGAACTCCATTCGTGGTTTTAGATCGTCCAGTTGCGGAATCATCTGTTCCGCATCCGGTGTGAGGCCGGTGTAGGCTTCGAAGGTCTTCAGGGCCATGTGCTTGAAGAGGCTGAAACCGGTGATGGTTTTGGCGCCGGCAGCGCGGCTATCCAGAATGAATTGCGTTTCTGTCGGTGTGTAGATCGCATCGAAGACCCACCCCGGTCTGCCGGGTATGGGGGAGGGAAAGGCCGAACCCGGATACTCGGCCGTTCCGATGGGCGTCGCATTCACCAGTCCGTCGAAATCGCGGATGACGTCCGTGGATTCCGCAAGTGAACAGGTCCGCGCAGACGGGCCGATCGATTTGGCGAGCTCACTGGCGCGCTCGAGAGCGGCGTCAAAGATAACGATTTCGGTCGCGCCGAGCCGGGCAAGCGCATGGCCCAAAGCGCGTCCGACACCGCCAGCGCCAGCCAGAGCCACGCGCCCCGGAGCGATGCTGCCCATCTCCGACTGCCAGGCAGAGAGAAAGCCGGTATAATCGGTATTCGTGCCAACAGTGGCCTGACCGAAGACGACCATGTTGACGGAACCCACCTTCGCCACGTCATCGGTCTGGTTGCCGTTCAGCCATTCAAAGGTGCCGATCTTGTGCGGATGGGTGACGCTCACGCCATTCCAGCCCTTGTCGCGGCAGGCGGCGAGGCAGGCGGAAAGGTCGAAATCGACGTCCGCCGCCGTATCTATCAGCTCAAATTCAAGAGCCAATCCGGCATTGACGCACAGGAGGGACAGCGCAGCAGGCAGGCGCGTCCTTGAAATATGGGCACCGATCAATCCGCCGCGTAAAGTGTTCGCTTCTTTCATCACGTCACCGTGCCGATCTGCGACAGCAGGATTTCGTGGTTGCCGCGTCCCTGAAGGCCCTGCCGTTTTTTTCGCAGTTCGCCAAGCGCATCCGCATCCTGCAGGACTTGTAGCTGCACGGAACCACCGTCCGTGCTCCTGCCTTGCCTGGGGCAGGTTCCCCGGTCGCGGTTGCGATGGTGTCAGCCGTGGAATGTGGAACAGTTATCATTGTTGTACTTGTGGGACGGAAGGCCAAAGTGTCGTTAAGGTCCCGAGGGCGGCCTGGTTTCGCCGCCCCCCCCGGAACAAGGTCAGGATTGCTACAGGAACAGCGTCACGATCGGTGGCCAGAAAAGCAGAACCGACAGTGCCAGAAGCTGTATTGCGATGAACGGCAGGAAGCCCTTGAAGATGTCTGTCAGCGTGATATGCGCCGGTGCGACAGACTTGAGGTAGAACGCCGCCGGGCCGAAGGGCGGCGACAGGAAGCTCACCTGCATGTTCATGCAGAAGACCACGCCGAACCAGATGGCGACGTACTTTGGTTCAAGCCCACCCAGGAAGCCCAGCTCCGCCGCCGGCAGCTTCACCACAATGGGCAGGAAGACCGGCATGATCAGAAGCACGATACCTACCCAATCCATGAACATGCCCATGATCAGGAAGATCGCCATCATCATCAGGATAACCCCCATGGTGGGGAGTTCGGATCCGACGATGAGGTTTGCCACGTATGCCGGCCCGCCTGCGAGCGTATAGGCGCCGGCAAGTGCGGCGGCGCCGATGGTGACCCAGATGATGGTGCCGGTGGAACGCAGCGTGCGAATGATGCTCTCCCAGATGATGTCCGGGGTCATTTCGCGGCGGATGAGCCCGATGACGAATACCGCGATCACACCCATTCCGGCAGCCTCGGTGATACCCGTGATGCCGCCGTAGATCGAGCCAAGCACCACGCCGATCACTACGGTCGGAGCAATCAGGCCGCGGCCGAGATGCCAGCCGCGGGACGTGCGTTCCCGGCCGATGGCGAAGAAGATAAGGGCCGCGGCGATGACGGCGGCGCCCAGGATGTAGGGGATGTCGGAAACCATGCCGAGCGGGATCGGATCGACACCTTCCGTGATCCGGTTTGCGCCGGTTAAGGTGAAGAAGAGGGCGCGAACCAGCAGCACGCCGGTGACCCACAAAGTAAGGCGGGCAAGAAAGCCTGCAAACATCAATGCCTTTTCGCTGCCGGGCGGGTCGTCGGGGTCAGCTTCCGGGAGCGGTGCCAGGCTGGGGTTCAGGCGGGTCCGGATAAAAATGTAGACGATGAAGAACGACGCCAGCATGAACCCGGGCAGGAAAGACGCCGTAAAGAGCGATTTGATCGAGGTTTCCGTCACGAGCCCATACATGATCAGCACGATGGAAGGAGGGATCATCGTGCCGAGCGTGCCGGAGGCACAGATCGTCCCAATGGCCAGGTTCTGGTTGTAACCGAGGCGCAGCATTTGCGGCAGGGCGATCAGACCGAGAAGCACGACCTCGCCGCCGATGATGCCGGACATGGCCGCCATCAGCACCGCCATGATTGCGGTGACGAAGGCGATGCCGCCGCGGGTGCGGGACAGCCAGACATTCAGCGAGGAATACATGTCGCGCGCAATGCCGGAGCGTTCGAGAAGCGCGGCCATGAAAATGAAGAGCGGCACCGATATCAGCACATAGTTCGTCATTTGACGGTAAATCGCCTGTGCCAGCACGTTCAGCGGACCGCGGCCGAAGTGGCCGAAGAGCAGTTCGGGGCCGAATTTCATGACGAGCGTGGCGACCGCCAGAAAGGCGGAGGCAAAGCCGAGCGGCATGCCTATCGCCAGAAGAAAGAACATCGCGATCAGCAGGATCATGCTGAGAGTGCCGATATCTGAAACCTTCATCCAGGAGAAGAACTCGAGAAATTCCATGTCAGTTCTTCTCCCCCAGCGTGCTGCGGATTTTCTCGATTTCGACGTCGTCGATTTCGTCGGCCGGCGAATGGTGCTCCGGGGCTTTGTTCCAGTCGGCGATGAGATTGGAGAGCGCCTGAACGGCGACCAGTGAAATGATGACGAGGATCCCCGTCTTCAGCGTGGCCGGAAGGGGCGGATCCCAGGCGGTTCCGAATTTTTCCCAGCGCATCAGCTTCGCAGAGGCTTCGTTGTATCCACCCCAGACGAGGGCAATGGTGAAGCACCAGATCAGAACGACCGAGATGATATCAGAAGTCTTTTGTGCCCAGCGGGGCAGGATGTCGTAAATAATGTAAATTCGGATATGACTGCGCTGCTGCATCGCGTAGAGGCCGGCGAGCAGAAACGTGAATCCGGCAACCCAGAGCGAAAGTTCGTTCGCCCAAAGGGTGGGTTTTTCAAAAACGTAGCGCGCCACAACTTCGTACATCATCACCAGGACGATGAAGACGATGGCGATCATGCCGACCCGGCCCAGGATCAGCGAAAACCAGTCGAAGAAACCGTCAGGCCGGGGCTCGATGACGCCGATGTTGTCCGAAAGGTAGAGCGAGGAGAAGAGGACGGAGCAGAAGAAAGACCAGAGGATCACATAAGCCGACAGATTGCCCTCCGGCCGCAGCATCTCCTGCATTCCGATAGTCCAGCCGAGTGCAAGATTGGCGAACATCACCCAGAGATAACAAGCGGCCAGGGCGGCTACTGATACATACATGGCCCATTTGATCGGCCTTCGCAGCGAGCCCAGCCATACCCCTTCCCGTTCCATAAACATCCCCCTCCCGGAATGGCACCTTGATCCGGCAAGGTGCAGAAGCCGGCGAGCCCCTGATTGGGACCCGCCGGTGTTTCTTCAAGCCTGTGGGGTGATCAGTCGATCCAGCCCTGAGACTTCAGGTAGTCGGTATGGCTTGCAACCAGAGCCTTGGCTTCGTCGGTGGTGGCGAACTCCGGCCAGGTGGATACTGCAGCGGCACGGAATGCCGCGCGGGATTCCGGGTTGAGGTCATGCAGTTGTACGCCTGCTGCGCGCAGTTCGGCGGCGGCCTTGTTGTTTTCGAATTCGGCCGTCAGAGCCTGCTGGAGCGCGAGCTTCTGCATCGCCGTGTCGATGATGCGGCGGTGATGCTCGGGCATGTTGTCCCAAACGTCCTTGTTGCAGGCCAGATGATCCGAAGGCATCGAATGGAAGCCCGGATATGTGGCGTGCTTGACGATGTCATAGAGGCCCATGCCCTTGTTGTTGGCAAGGATCGAAGCGTCGGCACCATCGATGATGCCGGACTCAAGCGCGGTGAAGATTTCGGTGAAGTCCATCACGACCGGCTTGGCGCCGAGTTTTTCGAAAATCTTGGTTTCCATCCCCGGAGGAGAACGGAATTTCCAGTCCTTGAAGTCCGCGACATTTTCGATCGGCTTCGAGGAGGCAAAGGACTCCTGACCGACGACCCACCAGCCGACAAGCTGCATGCCATATTCATTGTACAGCTTCTGGGCAGCGTCGTAGCCGCCGCCCTTGTAGAGCCAGCCAAGTTGCTGATAGGGCGTGTCGTAGCCGCCCATGATGTCGCCGACGAACTGGAAAGCCGGGTTTTTGCCGGTCTGGTAGGCGCCGCCGGTCATGTCACACTCAAGGATGCCGTTGGCCGCAGCGTCGAAGGTTTCAACCGAGGCGACGACCGAGGACGAATAGAACATCTCGATCGTGATTTCGCCGTTCGACATTACCTGAACGTCGTCAATAAACTGCGCTGCATTCTTTCCCGATATCGTTTCCGGACCGTAGTGCGTCTGGATTCGGAGGTGGGTACTCTGAGCCGCCGCCGGGATTGCCATCAGGGCAGTGATCGCGACTGACGATATAATCGATTTAAATTGCATGTCTTTTCCTCCCTAGTCAGCCCTCAAAGGGCCGTTGGTATGGTCCTGGCTGCGGTTATCTGCTCCGCTTTGGTATACCAATCCCAAAACCAAGCTAACGAAAGCGGCCTCGACAATCAACGGATTTTGGTATACCAAATTTTGAATTCTTTCGTCTCTCCCGGAAGTGAAGATCTACCCCCAGTTTGAAAAGGGCTGGGTTGGGCCGGATATTGGCCGCGTCGGAGTATTTTTATGTCGGAACCAAACTTGGCAGATGAAATCGCCGTGCGTCTTCGCAGGGATATTCTTCGTGGCAAGCTGCCGCCCGACGCACCTATAAAGGAGAGGGACAACGCCTCGGAGCTGGGCGTCAGCCGGACACCGATGCGCGAGGCAATTCGGATGTTGGCGAAAGAAGGACTGGTTATCCTGCGCCCGTCGCGCAGTCCCATCGTCGCCCGGCCCAGCTTCAAGGAGATCTCCGATCAGGTCGCCGTGCTTCTGGTACTTGAGAAACTCTCGGCCGAGCTGGCTTGCGTGAATGCCACAGAGACAGATCTGGAGGAGCTTCGGGCGATCAACCAGCGCATGTCGGATTGTTACGACCAGGCTGATCCGCTCGATCTGTTCGAGATCGATATGGGCTTTCACACTGCGATTGCGAAGGCTTCGCACAACACGTCTCTTGCCGAAACGCACCGGGCTTATCTCGCGCGCTTGTGGCGGGCGAGGTTCCTTGCCGCCAGCCAGAAGCGGAACAGGGCCCGGGTGGTTGGCGAGCACAGGGTCATACTCGACGCGCTCGAGGCGCACGATGTCGAAGCCGTCCGAGCAGGAATCGACTGGCACCTCGGGCATCTGGCCGATGATATTCGGCCCATTATCGAAGACGAGCAGCGCAGGCATGGAATGTGGGCCGATAACGACCCGGGCTAGCAATGAGCGCGCGGGATCGAAGTCAAACCCGTGGGGGGCAACCGGGTAGTCAAGCCTGGCAGCGGAAAACCGGCAAAAGTAAAATTAAGCACGTCTTCTTTCGAATGACGCGGTTCGCAGCAGGCGGATATCTGGGAGATGCAATCTCACTGGCATTTTCGAGCTTAAAGACCGGACAGCCCTGAACGCCGGCTCTGCTCGCGGGCGCGGGCGGATACGGCAAACCATCTGGCCTCGGATTTATCGAACTATGTCTCTGGGAAAATCATCTATGCCAATGGCGGCATGATTTCAGTGCTTTGACCTCTCTCCGTGCTAGCCGAATGTGCTTTACGCGATCCGGGTTTTTCTTTTCCAATTCTACTAGGCAACATCCGAAAACGCGCGCCGCCTTACGGTCGCCGATGGTTCCTTTGTCGGAATCATTGGCGGCGTTGCAGGGCGCAGGTAATCGAGATCCGATTTGGGGGGGGGCAGGGTTACCCAGGCGGATGGGGTTCTCTGATCGTCCGAAAGGTGGTTTATTTAGATCTGAATATATTCAGATATGAATATCGAGGGAGCCATGGACGCCGGTTTTGCTATTCCGAAGGAAATTGAAAGCATTCTCAACGCCATGACGGATGGGGTCTGGGTCTGCGATAACACGCCCAAGCTTATCTGGATCAATCGCGCGTGCGAGGCGCTGAACGACATCCGCCGGGAGGAGGTCCTGGGCCGCCGTGTGGCTGAGTTGCGGGAAAATCGTAATTTTGACCATGATGTCACTTCGCTCGTTATGAAGCGGAAGGAATCCGTGGTCATAAATCAGAAGGTTCGGTCGGGGCGGACCTTGCTCGTTAACGGCGTGCCCGTCTTCGATGAGGCCGGCGAGATTGCCTATGTCGTTGGAACCGAGCGCGATCTGACCGAGTTGAATGAGCTTCGCTCTGAGCTAAACGAGACCAAAGAACTCACCAAAAAGATCAACAGAGAGCTGCTGGCGCTCAATATCAAGGAGCTTCGCCCGTCAGGCGTCGTCGTCAGCAGCGAGGCGATGGAGCGGGTTCTGGACACCGCCCTGAAGGTCGCGGGCTTTGATAGCGCCGTCTTGTTGTCCGGCCCGTCTGGAACGGGGAAGAGTCTGATCGCCAAACTCATTCACCAGGCATCGCCGCGTAGGAGCAAGCCTTTCATGTCGCTCAACGCCGGTGCCATTCCGCCGACGCTGATCGAAGCAGAGCTGTTCGGCTATGCCGGAGGCGCCTTTACGGGGGCGGCCAAGGAAGGAAAGCCTGGTCTTTTACAGGCAGCAGACGGCGGCACGCTCTTTCTTGATGAAGTTGGCGAACTTCCGCCGGAAGTTCAGGTCAAGCTGCTTACGTTCCTCGATACCCAGCGTTTCATCCCGGTCGGAGATACGAAGGTGCGTTCGGTCGATGTCCGCCTGATTACGGCGACCAATCGCGACCTTGCCGCGATGGTTGGCGAAGGGACTTTCCGTGAGGATCTGTGGTTCCGTCTCAATGTCGTGCCGCTCGCCATCCCTCCGCTTAAAGAGCGCCGCGACGACATAGCACCCCTGGTTCATAGCTATCTCGCCGACCTGTCAAAAAAGCACGGCGTATCCAAAACAATATCGCGGCACGCCCTCAACCTGCTTCACAAGTATGATTTTTCGGGCAACGTGCGGGAGCTTTTCAACATCCTGGAACGCAGCTTTGTGCTCAGCGAAGGCATGTCCATCGATCAGGGCGATCTTCCGGCCGAACTTCAGGCGTTGACCGGAATGGCAGACGGATACGGCGGAAGCTTGAAGGATGCCCTCGAGAATTTTGAAGGCGATTTTGTACGCTCTGCCGCCGCAAAATGCAGCCGTCAGGTCGATCTGGCGGCACGATTGGGTGTTTCCCAGCCGAGCGTTGTTCGTTTGCTGAAAAAACATCGGGCGAGTCTATCCAAATCTGAATAAATTTCTCGGAAATATTCAAATGTGAATTTCGAGAAGTGAAGCGCCTCAGAAATAAGATAATAATATCAACATGATAGATTTATTTGTTGATTGGCATTGTTTTTGCGAATGACCGGCGGTCGCATAAGAAACGCCGTAGCGAGGCCGGGCATTCAGTCCGATGCGACTAACACTCAGACGGGAGGTCTGTTCATGTTGAAACGTTCGATGAGCCGCCGATTGTTCACCGCAGCGATGATCACGTCGGCGGTCCTGTTTGGCGCTGCGGTCCCGCAGGCGGTCAAGGCGGAAGCCAACAACACCCTGACCTATGCGGCTTATGGCGACATCAAGGACTGGGATCCTTCGATCGCCTTTTCGCTGGAAGTGATCATGTTGGCGAACGTCTATGAACCTTTGGTGTGGTTCAATCCGCCTGGTTCCGACAAACCGCTGCGACCCGGTCTGGCTGAAAGCTGGGAAGCTAGCGATGATGGCTTGACGTGGACCTTCCATCTTCGCCAAGGCGTGAAGTTCCATGACGGCTCCGACTTCGACGCGGAGGCTGCAAAGGCTTCCATCGAGCGCACCATGAACATGAAGCAGGGCGCTTATTATATCTGGTCGCCGGTTTCCAAGATCGAGGCGGCGGACAAATACACGCTGAAGATCACGACCAAGGATCCCGCGCCGATCGACAGGATCGCTTCCTCGCAGTACGGCGCCTACATGATTTCCCCCAAGGCGATCGCAATGGGCGAAGAGGGAACCGTCTGGTTCAATGAAGGTCATGACGCCGGAACGGGTCCCTACAAGGTCCGCCAGTGGGAAAAGGACCAGCACGTCGTACTTGAAAAGGCTGATAATTATTGGGGCGGCTGGAAGGCCGGTGACTTCGACCGCGTCATCCTGAAGGTCGTCAAGGAAAGCGCGACGCAGATACAGATGCTGAAGAGCGGCGAGGCCGATTACGTCTCCCTGGTTCCGGCAGATGCGATGAATGCCCTCTCTAAGGATCCGAAGATTTCGGTAGGGTTGGCCGATTCCTGGAAGAACTCCCAGTTCCTGATCAACGTCAAAAAGGCTCCGACAGACAACCTGAAATTCCGGCAGGCACTGACGCATCTGTGGGACTACAGGTCGGTCGTGGATGGCGTATATGCAGGATCGGCAAGCGTCGCGACCGGTCCGCTGCCTAGCACGATGTGGGGGCACAATCCTTCGATCGAAACGCCCAAGTTCGATATTGAACTTGCCAAAAAGCTGATCGAGGAATCGGGGGTGCCGGAGGCTGACCGCAAGGTAACAATCGCCTATATCGGGACCTCCGAGGAGTATAAGAACGCCGCGCTTCTGTTCCAGGCCAACGCTGCCAAGGCGGGGGTCGATGTCGAACTGCTTCCAGGGCCTTGGGGAACCATCTGGGACCGCGCCAAGAACCTCGAAACCGCTCCAAACCTGCAATCCATGACCTGGTGGCCGACCTACCCGACGCCGAGCGACTGGCTGATCGGCCTATTCCGGTCTGAGGATAAGGCGCTCTTCAACCTGTCGCACTACTCCAATCCGGACTTCGACAAGACCGTGGACGAGGCGGCCGCCCTGGAAGGCTACGCACCGGAAAAGGCTCTCCAGAAGTATTATAAAGCGCAGGAGATCCTGATGAACGATGCACCCGCGATCTTCTACGCCGACATTCGCACGCGGATAGCATCCAGCGCGAACATCAGGGGATTTGTCGCAAATCCGGCCTACAATGCGGTCTTTTTCAAGCAGCTTTCTCGCGCCGCCGACTGAGATGGCATTCATGATCCGTTACGCTGTAGGTCGCATCGGAATGTTGGTGGGGATCCTTTTCGGGGTCCTCACCCTCACTTTCGTGATCGAACGGGTTCTGCCGGGGTCGCCGGTTGAGATGATGCTCGGTCCGAAGCCGACGCAGGAACAGATCGAGTTGGCCCGCAAGGCGCTGGGTCTCGATCGTTCAATGCCGGAGCAGTTCTTAATCTACCTGAACGACATACTTCACGGCGATCTCGGCACCAGCCTGTTGACGTCGCGCCCTGTGACGGAAGAGCTGGCTACGCGACTGCCCGCGACGTTCGAACTCGTGTTTCTTGCCATGGGGCTTTCGATACTGATCGGTCTGCCACTCGGCGTTCTCTCCGCCGTCAAGCAGGACAGCGTCATTGATCATGCCGCCAGAAGCAGCGCCATTGCGGGTGTCGCCCTGCCGATTTTCTTCACCGGCATGATCTTGCAGATGGTTTTCTACGGCAGCCTCGGAATCCTTCCCCTGCAGGGGCGGATCGGGTCGGAAATCCTGTTGGATCATCCGTTCCGGCATGTAACGGGCTTCTATCTCATCGACACGCTACTCGCCGGCAATACTACGGCTTTCAAGAGCGCATTGGCCCATCTCGTCCTGCCGACCGCGACGATCACCATTGCCTCGCTGGCAACGGTCACAAGGATTGCCCGCGGAACCATGATCGAGGCGCTTGCGGAAGATCATATCCGAACGCTTCAGGCCTATGGAGTAGCCCCCCGGCGCATCCAGTACCGTTACGCCTTGAAGACCGCGCTGGTTCCCATGTTGACGGTGATTGGGCTCACCTTCGGCCTATTGCTCGGTGGCTCGGTCGTGGTGGAATACATCTTCGATTGGCCGGGACTTGGCGGATTTGCAGTCAAGGCCATCATCAACAATGACTTCCCGGCAGTGATCGGCGTCACCATGTTCCTCGCCAGCTCATATCTGTTGGTGAACCTGGCCGTTGATCTTCTCTATTTTGCCGTCGATCCGAGGATGTCCAGGTCATGAGCGATATCCTGGAAAGCAAATCCTTGGCAGAACCAACGAAACGGATGCGGGTCGCCCATTTCGTAAAACGCAATCCACCCTTTGCGATAGGCCTTGTTGTTATCGTGGTGATGGCGCTTGCAGCGATTTTCGCGCCATGGGTCGCACCATATGACCCCTCCGCCATAGATTTCTCGTCGAAGCTTGTCGCTCCCGAAGTCGCACATCCCTTCGGCACGGACGATCTCGGGCGGGATATTTTAAGTCGCGTCATCTACGGCGGGCGCACATCGCTTTCCATCGGACTTGCAGTGGTTGCCATTTCGCTTCTGCTGGGTCTTCCCGCGGGAGTAGTGGCCGGCTACTACGGCGGGAGGCTCGACGCTCTGATTATGCGCATATGTGACGTCTTTCTCGCCTTTCCGCCACTCCTGCTGCCGATCGCCTTGGTGGCAGCCATGGGGCCGAGCCTTTTCAACGCCATGCTTGCTGTCGCTATCTCATGGTTCCCGTGGTACGCGCGCATCGTCAGGGCAAGCGTTATGACCGTACGCGGCGAGCTTTACATCGATGCGGCCCGAGCAATGGGTGTTCGCGATAGCGTCATCATGCTGCGTCATGCCTTACCCAATGCCACAACTCCGGTGCTCGTGCAGGCGTCGTTGGATTTCGGATACGCCATCCTTGCCACCGCTTCCCTCAGCTTTATCGGCGTCGGTGCCAAGCCGCCAACAATAGAGTGGGGATTGATGGTCTCGCTATCGCGATCCAAATTTCTCGATTTCTGGTGGACAGCCGCCTTTCCGGGACTTGCCGTTTTCCTGGCTGTACTGGCGATCAACCTCGTCGGCGACGGTTTGCGCGACCTTCTGGATCCGAAGCGGAGGCAGATATGAGCGAGCCGATCCTCTCTTTGCGCGATCTGAACGTTCGCTTCCCAATGCTTGGCCGAACGGTCGAAGCCGTCTCGGGTTGTTCGCTCGAACTCAACGAAGGGGAAATGCTGGGCGTCGTCGGTGAAAGCGGCTCCGGCAAGTCGATCACGGCCCTGGCTGCGATAGGGCTCGTGCCGCCGCCTGGCGAGGTGAGTGGCGATATCCGCGTTGCCGGACAGGCCCTTGCGTCTCTGGACGAGAAGCAGCTTCGGCGCATGCGCGGAAGCAAGGTCGCCATGATTTTCCAGAATCCCATGACGGCGCTCAGCCCTTTCTTCACCATTGGCCGGCAGATGACGGACATTGTCCGGCTGCACCGGGACGGGCGGGATAGAGATATCAGGCAGATCGCGCTTTCCACACTAGCGCGGGTTGGATTGCCCGACCCGGAGCTTCAGTTCTCGAAATGGCCTCATCAGCTTTCAGGCGGGCAGATGCAGCGGGTGATGATCGCGATCGGCCTTGCCTGCAATCCGCGAGTGCTGATCGCCGATGAGCCAACGACCGCGCTCGATGTCACCATCCAGGCACAGATCGTTCTGCTTCTGCGTCGCCTGGTCGAGGAGGAGGGCCTGTCCGTCCTGTTCATCAGTCACGACCTTGGACTTGTTTCCGCCGTCTGCGACAGGGTGGCCGTCATGTATGCGGGAAGTGTGGTTGAAACCGGTCCAGCCGAAGAAGTTTTCCGCGCGCCGCGCCACCCCTACACCCGCCGGTTACTGCAATCGGTCGAAGGTCTTCTGACGCGGAAGGGGAAGCTGGAAACAATGCCGGGCAAGGTTCCTGATCTGGCCGCGCCGCCTCCAGGGTGCCGGTTCCACCCTCGTTGCGACCGTGCCGACTCACGATGTGCGTCGGTCCGTCCCGAGATGGAGACCCACGACTTGGTTAGAACGGCTTGCCACCATCCTCTTGCCACGCCGGATGTCGGCATGAGCGGGGGCTGACATGGACACTCTCTTGAAAGCGGACGGACTCAAGAAGTCATTCGAGACGCGTCACGGTGTCGTGCAAGCCATTCGTGGGGTCGACTTCACGATCCGGACAGGCCGGACCACGGCTATCGTCGGCGAAAGCGGGTGTGGCAAGACCACGGTACTAAGAATGCTGCTCGGTCTGCTGTCTGCGGACGAAGGTACGGTCGCCTATCAGGGGCGCCCGGTCGACCGCGCCAGCGGCATCGATCTCAGGGCATTCAGGAGCGAAGTCGGCGTCGTCTTCCAGAATCCCTATTCGTCTTTGGATCCGCGCATGCGTGTGCGTGATATCATTGCCGAACCGATGCGGGCCGCGGGCTGGAACGGTGCGGATATCCGCCATCGGGTCGGGGAGTTGCTCGGAGCCGTGGGCCTTGTCGCGGAACATGCAAGCCGCTTTCCGCACGAATTTTCAGGCGGGCAGCGGCAGCGCATCGCCATTGCCCGCGCATTGGCTCTGGAACCGAAGCTCCTTCTTCTTGACGAGCCGACTTCGGCCCTCGATGTGTCCGTGCAGGCGCAGATCCTGAACCTGCTTTCGGATCTGCAGTCCCGTCTTGGCCTGACATACCTCCTCATCACCCACGATCTCGCGGTGGTCGAGCATATGGCGGACGACATTCTTGTCATGTACATGGGCCAGATTGTGGAAGACGGTCCGGTTGAAGAGGTCTTCCGTGTTCCGTCCCATCCCTATACCGCCGCCCTGATTGGAGCCATTCCGCGCGTCAGCGGATTGGGCCGACCGGTTCTCCGTGCGCTGGAGGGGGATATCCCGAGCCCGCTCGCCCTGCCGGCCGGTTGTGCCTTTGCATCCCGCTGTCCAGACGTCCGTAGCGACTGCTCGGCCTCCGAACCCGATTTAACTGAAGGCAATGCACGCAAAACGCGTTGTTTCCATCCTCTTGGGGAACCAGAAAGATGACCGTATTTTCTATCGCCTGTATTCAGACCGATTATGGCCTTGGCGACAATGTGGAAGCTATGACCCGTGACCTCGGCAAGGTCATGCGGCGCTATCCGTGGGTTGAAATGGTCATGTTCCCGGAGCTGGCGGCTTTCGGCCCGAATAGCGATAATGCACAGGTTATGCCTGGCTCAGCGGAGGCGCACTTCTGCGCGCTTGCCGCGAAATACGCCATCTGGCTCTTGCCGGGTTCAATGTATGAGCTGTCCGGCAGGGACATCTATAATACGGCGAGCGTCATCAACCCGCAGGGCGAAGTGGTTGGCCGTTACAGGAAGATGTATCCGTTCGCTCCCTATGAGCAGGGCATATCCTCTGGACAGGAGTTCCTCGTTTTCGACGTGCCCGACGTCGGTCGTTTCGGCGTCTCCATCTGCTATGACATGTGGTTCCCGGAGACGACCCGGGCACTGGCATGGCTCGGCGCGGAGGTCATCCTGCATCCGACCCTGACCAACACGATCGACCGGGATTCGGAATTGGCTATCGCGCGGGCGAGTGCGATCACGAACCAGTGCTATTTCCTGGACGTCAATTGCGGCGGCGACCTTGGCTATGGCAAATCCATTCTGCTTGGCCCCGAAGGCGACATTCTCCATCAGGCCGACCGCGCCGGGGAATTCATGCCCGTGGATCTCGACCTGGAACGTGTGCGCAGGGTGCGGAATAAGGGGCACCTTAACCTGGGGCAATTGCTCAAGAGCTTCCGGGACGGCGAGATCGACTATCCGCAATACCGGAGAGGCGCACGCTCTCCTGTCCTCGACAATCTGGGCCCCCTGGCATTGACCTGCCGCGAGGGACGCTGAGAGAGTTTCTTGGTTCCAAACAGTTGGTAGTGAATCCGGCCGCTCCTCGGAGCGGCCGCGATCGTTTCGTGTCGGATTGCCTTCGTCCGGGAAACCGACGCGCTGGCCAGTGCGATCGCGGATTCGGGAAAGGCGACGTCCCCCTTTACTGCCCGTTTGGTGGCTACCGCCTTCAGCATCTGCCCCGCCTTCGTCATGCAGCTATGCGATGACGGTGTTTCTTTATTCACATCAATCAATAATGGAAGAGTTGGCTCGTGGTTCTGGAACCTCAGCCAAATGAAACAAGTTATTGATACTAAGTCATAAAATACCGTGCAGGATGCCCAGTGAAACACTTATCCATGCCGTGGTTTCGGGTATCGGCCAAGAGACCGGAAATTATTTCCGTAAGCAGATGTTTGGACGCAATTCAGCAGGAAAGCATTCGGTTTCCAAGGTGATATAAATAGGGTCAGGACTCGTTAATCACAGCCAGAAGATGACGGTTGCAGCCAGAGCAATGGCGGAGAAAAAGACGGCTGGTGATCGGTCATATCACGTGGCGACACGACGCCAGTCCTTGAGCCGACCAAACATGACCTCAATGCGGTTGCGACACCTGTATCTTCGCTTGTCGTATATTATCGTTTTGGACCGAGATTTTCGGCCGGGAATGCATGGCTTGATGCCCTTTTGTTGCAATGCATCCCTGAAACGGTCCGCGTTATATCCGCGGTCAGCGAGCATCCACTGAGCTTTTGGCAGTTCATCGAGCAGGGCCGCAGCACTCGTATAGTCGCTGATCTGACCGGCGGTCATGAAGAAACTGAGCGGGCGGCCATTGGCATCGGTCAAGGCGTGCAACTTTGTGTTCAAGCCCCCTTTCGTGCGTCCGACCAGTCGCCCAAGGCCCCCTTTTTTACCCGCAGGCTCGAGGCTGTGCGGTGCGCTTTCAAATAGGTCGCATCGATCATGACAGTCTTCGGATCGGCGTTTTCGGCGGCAAGCCTCTCCATCATTCGTCCAAATACTCCCATCTCGCTCCACCTTTTCCACCTGTTGTAGAGTGTCTTGTGTGGCCCGTATTCCTGTGGCGCATTCCGCCAGTGCAAGCCGTTACGGTTGACGAAGACGATCCCGCTCAGGACGCGCCTGTCATCTACGCGTGGCTTGCCGTGGCTCTTGGGAAAATACGGCGCAAGCCGCGCCATTTGCTCGACTGTCAGCCAATAAAGGTCGCTCAAGATCAGTCTCCTTTACAGAGCCTGCAATGGGTCGTGCCCCTAGGAGTGCCTGTCTCCTGTGTTGAGCCGATATTGTTTCCCAAGCGCCGCAAACGTCCACTTCCTGTTCAGGCGATCAAGTGCGACATACGCGAAGCCCTCCTTTGAATCCTGACCCCGGGGCGCCCAGCCGCATCAAAGGGCCGGGCACGCTGGTTCACCGGAGGTAGTGAAGCTGCGTGCCCGACCTCAAAGTTTGACCGCAAAACGATTGATCAACTCAGGTGGTGGACCTCCTGTAGTCCATAGACCGGTGTCGGGATCCCCTCCATCCGTGCCTTGATCTGCAGCGACAAAAACTGCGAGTAGTGGCGCGACTGGTGCAGGTTGCCGCCGTGCATCCACAGGTTCGGCACCTGCGTCGGCTTCCACATGTTGCGCTGTTCGCCTTCCCAGGGACCGGGATCCTTGGTGGTATCGGAACCCAGGCCCCAGCATTTGCCGAGGGTGTCCGCCATCTCCTGGCCCATCAGGTCTGCCACCCAGCCATTCATCGAGTTGTAGCCGGTGGCGTAGACGACGAGATCGGCGTCGAGATGACTGCCGTCGTCAAGATTGACCCCGGTTTCGTCGAGCGATACGACCTGACCGCGCTTGAGCTTGATCTTGCCGTCGATGATGAGTTGGCTCGCGCCCACGTCGATATAATAGCCCGAGCCGCGGCGCAGGTATTTCATGAACAGGCCGGACCCGTCGTCCCCCCAATCGAGCCAGAAACCGGCCTTTTCCAAACCCTCGTAGAACGCGGCATCGCGTTCCTTCATTTGCGCATAGGCCGGGATCTGGAACTCGTGCAGGATCCGGTAGGGCAGCGAGGCGAAAATCAGATCGGCCTTTTCGGTGGTCACACCGTTGCGGACCGCTTCTTCCGAGTAGAGCGCACCGAGGCCGATTTCCATCAGCGTGTCCGACCGCACGATGTGTGTGGAAGACCGCTGCACCATGGTCACGTCCGCATCGTGTTCCCAAAGTGCGGCGCAGATGTCGTGGGCCGAGTTGTTGGAACCGACGACGACCACCTTCTTGCCGGTCCACTTGTCCGGTCCTTCGTGTTCCGACGAATGCTGCTGCACGCCCTTGAACTTGTCCATGCCGGGGAAAGCGGGCATCCGTTTTTTGCCGGACATGCCGGTCGCCATGACAAGTTGCCTGGGATGCAGCACGACCTCTTCGCCGTCGCGATCCACCACAACGGTCCATTCCCCCGTCTTCACATCGAAGCTGGCGGACTTGGCGGTGGTGCGGCTCCAGTAGTTCAGCTCCATCACCTTGGTATACATTTCCAGCCAGTCGCCGATCTTGTCCTTGGGGGCGAATACCGGCCAGTTCTCGGGGAACTTGATGTAGGGCAGATGATCGTACCAGACCGGGTCGTGCAGGCAGAGCGACTTGTAGCGCTTGCGCCAACTGTCTCCAGGCCGGTCGTTGCGCTCGACGATGATTGTCGGTACCCCGAGTTGGCGCAGGCGGGCGCCGAGCGCGATGCCGCCCTGACCGCCGCCAATGATCAGACAGTAAGGCTGGGTCTTGTAACCGAGTTCGGCAGCCTCGCGTTCACGTTCTTCCTTCCAGGTCTCGCGGTTCTTGCCCGCTCCGTGTTTGGCTCCGAGCGGGCGATTGAAGCCCGCCTGCTCCTCGTATCCCTTCAGCTCGACCATCGTAGTCAGCAGCGTCCAGATCTTGCCGTCCTTCAGGCGCATGAGGCCGTAGCCCCGCGCCGCTTCGGTCTCGAACTGGATCCAGGCGGTGGTGACGCCATCTTCCTCGGTGGGTATTTCACCCTCGGCCAGGAGCCAGTTATCGGGCTTGATCGTGGCAAGCTGGTGCTTCAGCATGTCCTCGACCTGGTCTTTGCCCTCCACCGTCTTGACGTTCCAGGTGAACGTCACAAGGTCGCGCCAATAGCAATCGTCCAGAAACATGTCCCGCGCCTTGGCGATGTCATTCGCGGCCAGCGCGGCGCCGAAACCGTCCAAAAAAGCCTGAGTCCGGCCGGCAACAGTTGTATCGAGCATGTGCTCCTCCCTTTCGTTTTTGGTACCTGTCCTCCAACAGCACCAAGACTATCGAGGGGGGAGCTCCCTCAGGCAACGGCATCCGGCCCCGATACGGGGCAAATACGGATGGTCCCGGCGCGGCCGTTGCGCACGCAACGCTACGCAACGGCCATGTTGCATCAGGCTGGTGGCATCAGGCCCGCCTTGCGAAGGCGCCGCAGCACGGTCGACCGGTTGACGCCCAGCCGCCGTGCGGCCTGCGCCATGTTCCAGCCGCAGGCCGCAAGCAACGCTTCCAAATCGCCGCTGTCTTCGCGTTCCGGCTTGGCCGTCGTCGGCGCAGCGGGCAGATCCGGCAGGTCGACGACCGATCCTTCGGACATGGCAACGGCGACATCCAGTAGTTGTTCCAGTTCCCGGATGTTCCCGGGCCAACTGCGCGATTTCAGCTCGGCCCGAGCTGCAGGGGACAGGTGCAAATCGACTGAGGACCGCCAGCGCAGCAGGCGGTCGATCAGCCAGTCCAGATCGGACCGGTGGCGCAGCGGCGGCAACGCCAGAGTGGCGCCCGCGACACGATAAAACAGGTCGTCGCGGAGAATGCTCGACAACTTAGAGGCGGCACAGCGGCAGGACGCCACGACGCGAAGATCGGGCCGCTTATCCAGCAGCGTCAGCAGGGCGGCTTGCCCGTCCGGCGACAAGTCTTCGATTCCACGCAGGAACAACGTGCCGGGCGCCGCATCGGCAAGAGACCCGACCGCACCCGGCCCGGTACAGCGGATGGCGTGAAAGCCGCGGTCCTTGGGGCCGGTCACATGAATGGCGCGGGCCAGTCGCTCCTTGCCGGTACCGGTCTCGCCCGTGATCAGCAACGGCACCTGTGTCGGCGCCAGACGTGCCGCCTGTTCCAGAAGACGTCCCAGCACCGGATCTGCCCCGGCGAGGCTTCCCAGCGCTCCGGGCAGGGCCGTTTCCCGCTGCCTGAGTGCAGAGATCATCTGTGGCGTCTGAGGTGCGATGGCATGGCCGAACAGGCGGCGCCCGTCCTTCAGCCGCAACACCCGCTCTTCGGCGGGCCGTCCGCGCATGAGGTCCGGCAGGTCGTCTATCGACAACTCCAGCCAGTCGTCGATCCGCGTATCGATAAGGTTGCCGCCGACCTCGGGGTCCAGGGCTCTTCGCGCCCCCGATGTCATGCCGACAATCCGGCCGGACCCGTCGAGCGCAACGGCGGCTTCGGGATCGACCTCCAGGAACTCGGGACTGGTCGAGAAGCGCAGCACCCATTCCCGCCGGGTCATCGCCATCAGGTTGGCCATCTCGACCCGCCGCGCCGAGGCGGTCACCAACCCCATGGCGAGGTTCTGCGAGGATTTCGGCGAAGGCGAGCGCAAGAGCGAGATGTCGAGCACCGCGGAAAACTCGCCCTTGGTATCGAAGATCGGGGCCGCGGTGCAGGACAGCGGTGTATGCGCAAGCCCGAAGTGGTCGCTCTGATGGATGGTGACAGCTTTGCCGGTGACGATGCAGGACCCGACACCGCTGGTGCCCGCCAGGTCCTCGGTCCAGTTCGAGCCGAGGTAGAGTCCGGCCTGGCGCAATTGGTCCTCGAAGCGCGGATCGCCGAAAAAATCGACGCAAACCCCCTTTGCATCGGCAAGGAGCAGGACATAGTTCTGTCCCGCGACCTGTTGGAAAAGGGTCTGGAGGCCCGAGCGTGCCGTGGCGATGAGCCGTTCCGACTGCTCGCGGTGCTCGCGCAGCTCGGACTCCGTAACGACATGAGCCGGGTCCGGTCGCGAGGGATCCATGCCATAGGTCTGAACGCAACGCCGCCAGCTCTCCGCGACCAGACTGTCGCGCCCGGTTTCCACCCCACGCAGCACACGGTCGATTTCATCGACATGTTCGAGATCAAGCATCGCGTCCTCCCAACGGTTGCCCGTAGCCAGGATAGCGTGTTCACCGGTTCCGCGCCATGCGACCTTGATCGGCATCGTGGGCACGATCAAAAGCAGTCGTACTCAAAAATACGCAAGGTCGTTGGAGCAGATCGCCCTTCGCAGGCGGAAGAAATCTTCATGGAAGACGGTGTGCAACTGCTGGAACTTGCCCGCAACGCAAGCCAGTTATTCGCTCGTCAGACACCGCACGAGAAGAAACGACTTCTGAATTTGTTATTGTCGAACTGTGATTGGTACCGGGGAGAGACCAAGGCGAACTTCAGGCAACTTTTGATCTTTTGACTGAAACGACGGCAGCTGCGGCAAAGGAGCAGGCTTTTGGAACCGCGATTTCTCCTGAGCATACAGTTTGGCTGGGGAATCTGGAAACTCAGCTAATTGAAATAAGTTATTGATATACCGACATAAAGTATCTTTACGGAGCCCGGAGAGGACCGTATCAGTGCCGCGGTTTCGGGTATCAGTCAAGAACTTCTGCTCTTTGAGTGTAAAGTGTTGGTCATTGGCATTTTTCCGGGAAAGATAAGCATCGGCGGCAAGCAACGGGTTCTTGCCTTGTCTAGACGTTCCAAGCGACAAACGTTAGGACTTGGACCGCCTTCAAGTACAAGGCTGGACCCATGCCTCATCAATAACGGGGTGCCGGGTTTCGCAGGTATTGTTGGTTGGACCGATAGTGGCGGCACCTCTGCTTTTCGAACACGGACACATGAGAATGCGAAATGGCTGACGGTGCCGACGATGATGAGGTGGAAAAGGCGCGTTCCGGTCTCGCGGGGTTAAGGCGTCTCACGCTTCTTGCGATCGGAATCGCAATTGTTCTTTTTGTCTACTTTGTTGCTGCCGATCGCACCACTCCTTTTGCCGGCGATGCTCAGGTGCAGGGCTTTATTCTTCGGGTGGCGCCTGAGGTGAATGGCCATGTTGCCAATGTGGCTGTCAGCGAAAATCAGGTTGTCGACGAGGGCGATCTGCTGATGCAGATTGACCCGACGCCTTTTCGGATTGCGGTACGCCAGGCGGAGGCACGTCTCGCCTTGGCAGGACAAAGCGTCGGAGCTTCGACTGCATCGGTCGAAGCCGCTGCTGCCCGTCTTGAAGAGGTGCGCGCCACAGCCGTCAATACGCGGGCCCAGAGCGAACGCGTATTGGAACTCGTCCAGCGCGGGATCTACGCACAGGCAAGGCGGGACAGCGCTGTTGCCGCCATCGAAGAAGCGAATGCCGCGGTGCAGAGCGCGGAGGCCGATCTTTCCCGGGCACGGCGCGAGCTTGGGCCGGAGGGGGAAACCAACCCCCAAATTCAGGAAGCGTTATCAGCGCTTGAAACAGCCCGGTATGAGTTGTCTCGAACAGAAATCGTGGCGCCAGGTCGCGGAGTTGTAACGAACCTGCAGCTGACAGCAGGGCAGGCGGTGTTGGCTGGCCGGCAGGTGATGACGTTTATTGGCGTCGAAGCCGTCTGGTTGCAGGCGTTCTTGCGTGAAAACAGCCTCGGTGTTCTGGCTCAGGGACAAGAGGCAGAGGTCGTCCTGGATACACGTCCGGGAGAAATCTTCCGGGCCAAATTGCAAAGCGTCGGCTGGGGCGTCGGCAATAGCAATGTTGACCAGGGGACCGGACTGCCAAAATCGCAACCTGTAAGCGGTTGGCTGAGCGATCCGCAGCGGTATCCGGTCCAGCTTGTTTTCGAGGATGGGCATGTCCCGGAGGGCGTGCGTTACGGATCTCGCGCAGCGGTGATCATATATGCAAGCGACAATGCTTTCATGAATATGATCGGCTGGCTTCGGATCAGACTGATATCGTGGCTGACCTATGTCTCCTGATGTCGGCAGGGCACATGTTCGCCAGGGTCTGAGGCTGGCTGTTGCGGTCACGATCGGACTGTCTGTTGAAGTCCTCAGGGATGCGGCCTTGCCGTTCCTGGCGCCAATGGTTGCATTACAATTGCTTGCGGCCTCTCCGTTCGTTCCGACGATTGGAGCCGTCGCACTTCTGCTTGTGGTCGCGTGTGGAACGGCCATTCTGGTCTACGGGGTCGCAACTCTGACCCTTTCGATTCCAGGCGTCTATGTAATCGGGATGCTGCTGCTCTATCTCTGGGGTTTTGCCCTGTGCTTCATCCCGCGCTTCCGCTCGGCCGGATCGTTGGCGGTGACGATCATTGTGATCGTGTCCTCACTGGCAACAGCTTCAACCGGGCTGGCGCTCGGCCTGGTCAGCGAGCTTGTGCTTGCGGTGCTTG
Organism: Roseibium sp.; assembly: GCF_048260565.1. Classification (GTDB taxonomy): domain Bacteria; phylum Pseudomonadota; class Alphaproteobacteria; order Rhizobiales; family Stappiaceae; genus Roseibium. The sequence goes on from NZ_JBLXGP010000001.1 coordinate 550,365, forward strand.
GGGGCATCGCTCTGATGTTTTTCGCTCACGCCGTTTTTCCGAATCCGCCGGACTATACCGCTCCGGCTCCATCGCTTGCCGCTGAAGAGGCTGCGCGAATTCCGCCTATTGCCCGCGCGGTGCTGGCGACGATCATAATGCTGCCATTGCATCTTTCCCTGACATCGGACGGTGTTCCGGCAATCGTTGTTCTGATGACGACCGCCACCTTACTGCGCCAGCCTGGCGTCGCTCAGTTGCGGCAATATGCGGTGGCGTTTGGACTGGGAAACCTGCTGGGTGGCGTACTAGCGACGGTTTCGGCATTTCTGTTCCACCTGCATGGCGAGTTTTTGTTGCTCGTGGCGGTGACCGCGGCAACGTCGCTTTTCCTGTCTACCTGCTTTATCGCGACCGATCGGTGGGGGCCGGTTTATTTGCCCGGCTTTGTTACCTACGTCACGCTTTTCGGCCTGACCCTGTCCAGTCTCCCTATGGGGTCGGAAGTTGCTGTCTTGCCGCGTGTTTTGCAGATTGCAGCCGCTGCTGTCTATGTTTTTGCAGCTGTCAGCCTGCTCCTTCCGCTGATCAATCGTTTCTTGAACCATCCGCAACTTTCAAAGAACCGAATTGACACCTCAACCGCGTGAGGCGAGCGGTTGCGGGGGGCGGGCGGGATGGGAAAGCAATCTATTGTGCCTTCTCGTCGGTCCCGGCGCCCGTCTCCTCCGCACCGGGATCGTAGCCTTCCAGGTTGTCCAGCCACTCGCTGCCTTTAAACCAGTAGGCGGTCATGTCGCCCAACGCCCCGTTTGCCTTGTTTTCAACGATCCAGGCATTGAGGAAGTTGAGCAGGCGCGGACTGTCGGGACGAACCGCCATGGCTTGGACCGTCGACAGGAGTGGAGCCGGTTCCATCGCGTAGCGGTCAGGATCCCTGGAAACGATGAAGGTCGGGTAGGGCGTAGGCGCGATGAGCCCCTGTACGGTTCCGTCGAGAAAGGCATCGCGCAGGAGCCCGTTGTTATCGAAATTCACGATCTCGGCGGCCTGAAATACGGTCGATGCGGCATATTCAGCGAGCGACTCCCAAGCAACTCCGATTTTCATGCCTTTTATGTCATACCCTTTTTCAGCCGCTCCCGCGGGTAGGTTGGTCTTGTCCACGACGACGGTAAAATCCGTCGTAGCGTAGGGAGAAGAGAAAAATACGTCCCGGGCCCTTTCCGCAGTAACCGTCACGCCGGAGATAACCACGTCCACCTTGCCTGCGTTCAGGCTCTCGGGCAAATCGTCGTAGGGGACTTCTACGAATTCGGCGGGCACGCCGAGTGCGTCACTCACGCTCGTCGCCACATCGATTTCGAAGCCGATACGCGCACCGGTTTTGTCCGTTGCCAACCAGGGAACCAAACTTTCCGCGGCAACGCCAACCCGCAGGTTGCCTCTCGACAACGCGTCTTGCAAGGCATCGGCCCTGGACTTCGACGCTGTAGCAGGCAGGAGGAAAAGCGCTGCCGCAAACATGGATATCATCTTGTTCATCTGCGTAGTTCCTTCACAAAAGGACAGGCGATCATCTGCGGCGACCTCCGCCACCGCCGCGAGGTCTTCCGCGATTGCCACCGCCAGGTCGTGCGCCTGGTCTGGGGCGAAAATTCGGAGGCCTGGCGTTGGGGCGCGATGGTCGCGACGGGCGCACTGTCGGTCGGCCGGGGCGCTGCGGGCGAGCGCCGGGCGGTCTGTTGCCTGGAGGCCGAAACCCCGGAGGTCTGTTGCCAGGTGGGCGGAATCCGGGTGGCCTCTGACCCGGTGGCCGGAACCCCGGAGGTCTGTTTCCCGGCGGACGGAAGCCGGGGGGTCTTTGACCCGGTGGCCGGTAGCCAGGCGGTCTGTTTCCTGGAGGCCGGAACCCCGGAGGCCTGTTGCCAGGTGGACGGAATCCGGGTGGCCTCTGACCTGGTGGACGGTAGCCAGGTGGTCTGTTTCCCGGAGGCCGGAATCCGGGCGGCCTGTACCCTGGCGGCCGGTAGCCGGGCGGCCTGTGTCCTGGCGGTCGATAATTGGGGGGGCGGAAGGACGGCGGTCGTGGCCGGTAGATCGGATAATTTCTCCAGATAAGCGGAAGGCCGATATAGACACCGGATGAAAGGAGTGGGCGCCCGTAGTAGTCGCCACTGCCTGCGTAACTCAGGTACTTGCCGGAGGCCCAGCCTCGTTGACCCGTATAGTTGATGTCGCACCAGTTGTAATTTTCGGTGCACTGGTAGACGGTCACGCTACCACCCTGAGGAATTGTGCCGACGACCTGATAGTTCGTGCCCGGACCCGCGCGGTAGTTCAGATTTGTCGTCGCGGTGGCCTGGTAAGCCGCCGCTGCTGCCGCGATCAAGAAAAAATGACCTGCCAGGAATATCAGTAGCCCGGCGCAAACTCTTCCTGCACTGACTCCCTGCATTCTCACTCTCCAATTCGCTATCGCTACGGCAGTTTGGCCAAAAATTCATCGGGTACAATGAGATTGATCAAATAATTCCATGGGAACTGAAGACCCGTGAATTGCGGACGCGTGTTTGTTTCCGGAAGTGATGGGCTTTGCGAATGTGATAATTCGCACTTGGGCAGCGAAGACACTCCAGCAATTTTGCAAAGTCTTTCCGCAAAATTCCGGGCGCTTGTGTTTAATCGCTGTGCCCGTATGCCCCCCCTCTAGGCGCCAGCCCCATCTGTCGAAATGCCTTCTGGAAGAGGTTTCCGGGAAGGGCGACCCGCCTCAGTCTATAGAGGGAACATCAACGGGAAGCAGAATTCTGCTTGGACGCAATCGCATGGGCATGCTTGAGACCCGCAACAAGCGCGTCGAGCAGGGCCGGGTCAAGCTTGTGCACTTCAAACGCTGCCCGCGGATCCTCGGCCAGAAGGGGCCAGCGCTCCTCCGCCATTTCAAGGTTCTCCCGGGTGGCAAGCCGGTTTCCAAGTTCTGCGTGAGCAATGGCAAGAAACGCATAGGTCACGCCCATTCCATCGACTGCGGCAAGATTGGCAGCAGCGAGCATGTCCTTCCATTGCCTCTTCATCAGGTGGCTTAGTGCCAGCATCTGGTAGTAGCGAGGCGCGGGCGACACGGAACGTTCTATTGCACGATCCAGCAGAGGGACCGCTTCCGAAAAACGGCCTCGCATACCAAGCATGAACCCCAGGTTGCCGATTGTTTCGGGATCGTTCGGGTTTGCCTCGACGGCCTGCCGAGCGTAGTCGATTGATCGTTCGAAGTTGCCGTCGTAGTGCTCAATGTGCGACATCGCCTTAAGGGCATCGGTGTCTTTGGGGTTCAGGCTGAGCGCGCGGGTTGCCGCTTCGCGTGCTGGGACGAGTGCCTCATTGACAGGCAACTCCTTGTCATAGCCGAACCGGACAGCATCGTTACGCAGGTAGGCCAACATTGCCCACGCCCGCGCATATTCAGGATCTTTTTGCACGGCCTCTTCGAGGCAAGCCCGCGTTTTCAGGTATTCCTCCAAACGAAGTGTGCGGCGGTAGATCTCGGCACGGGCAACACAGGCATAGCTGCTTAGGCTTGGGTTGGATTCCTGGGAAATAAGAAATTGCTTTAGTTCGCTCCTGACGATGCCGTACTGTTGGCCGACCACCGAGGCGACACGGGAGGATATTTCGTCCTGAATGTCGGCGATGCTTCGCTCGTTGGCTCCGATCTTGTAGCGGTGACTCCACAGAACCCTGGCATCTTTGTTGCGCACGAGCTCGGCGCGGACGAGCAGGTCACCATCTTCCCGCCACACAGAGCCATTCAAGACAAACTGCGTCAGTGAGTGAAGCCTTGCCGCTTCCGACGGGCCGGGACCAGCCGTGCCTTGACGTGCCATCAGATAGACACGAAGGTCCGGGAATTTCAAAAGAGCCGCAGTGATTTCCTGCGACAGGCCCGCAGCGAGGAGCGACGCCAGGTTGTCGTTGGTTCCTCGCGCCTCGAAGCCTTCAACCAGGATCCCGGCGCCATCAACAGGCAAGTCCGAGTCGGCAAGCGTACGCTCGCCAGGCCTGTAGCCCCAGAAAAGCGCGAGCGCCGCAACACAAAGAAGCACCGTGACAATCAGCGCGAGGTGAAGATGCTTGCGACCGGGTTGTTTCTCGGACAGCCCTATAGAGGCTGTATTTGCCGTGACGAGTTCATCTGGAACCGCGGCAGAAACGCTGGCTAGGGGAAGCTCCTCGACTTGCTCGGCTGTGTTCAGCTTTGAAAATCTTGGAATGTAATGCCCCTTTGGGATGCTGATCCGCACAGGGGCATCCCGGCCGGCATCGGCATAATAGTGGTCAAGATCGCGGCGGAGCTTTCTGGCTTCGAGCCGGACCACCGGATCCGTTTGCTGGTCAAAATCCGATCCTCGATCAAAAACGGCCATCGCTATGGTCGTGGCCTTCAGCCCGGACGCACGGCCGGCAAGCGCCTCCTCAACGATGTATGTCAGCAATTCGCGGCGGCGACTGCTGGCTTGGAAATCGGCATAATCAAGAATTAGGTCGAGCTGCCGCCGGATATCGGCCTCGTCCAGAGACGGGTCATCGGATACTTCGGGGCAAAATGTCATTTTGGACTAATCACGGTGACGAAAATGCTCAGCAACAAACCTAGCAAATTACCAAGCGGAAAGTAAGCTGCGAAAATGTGAAAACATGGAAACAGGACAACATGTCCCAAATTTATCCGGAATTGTTTCCACATATCCGTTCAACGAGTCTGTAGCGCCCTAAATCTCGGCGGGAGCAGCTTTGTTGAAGACAAATTCTTTAATCGGAATAGGGCCCTTCCGGGTATGTGCAAATAGAGACTAAAGTTGCGTAAAACAGATTAGTTTCGGGGTCGGGACACCGTTTTCTACTCAAACGTGCGCGCTTGAAAGTCCCGGGTTTTGAGATAGGTCTGCTTCCAATCGAGGGATGCAGACGATGAAGCGATCCAAGTGCTCCGAAGGACAGACCATCGGAGCTTTGTGGATCAAGCACAAACGATTTTCTCTCTCAGTTTCGGACAACGTAAGTAGCGACCCGAAAATCTTTTATTGAAGGCAAACCCTCGAGTTTGCGCGAAACTCCTCATGTAGCAACATGTAGCAACATACCCACACACGACACATCGTGCTGACCTCTGCACAGGAGCAGCACCGGATGACAAACAAGTTCCTGCGAAATTTTTTAGATCGGTTTCCCGACCGGGAAAGGGAGATAGCGTTGCTGGAACGCGACAATCCCGACTTTCGGTCGATTTGCGAGGAAATTGAGATAGCTGAAATTGCCTTGGCGCGATGGAAGGAAATTCCGCTACGCGCCTTGGAATACCAGGCGATTCTCGATCGGCTCGAGGCCGAATTTTTTGAGCACCTGTCGAGCGATCCGCGCCAAGACAAGTGCACTTCACCGAATGCATCAGGAGAAATTATCAGATGACTGGAGTTCTTGACGGTATCAGAGTGATCGAGGTTGCCGGTATGGCCGCGTGCCCCTCAGCTGCGGTAATGCTCGCCGACCTCGGCGCAGAGGTGATCAAGGTCGAACCGCCCTCGGGCGACATGTGGCGCATGGGACACATGGTAAAGGGCATGCCGCCCAGCGACGTGCCCTACACCACCTTCATGCAAAACCGTACCAAGAAATCCGTGGCGCTGAATCTCAAGGATCCTTCGGCACAGGAAGTGCTTCACAAGCTGGCCGCGTCTGCGGACGTGTTCCTGACCAACTCGCCGCGCAAGGTGCAGCGAGAGTGCGCGCACACCTACGACGTGATCAAGGAGCTCAAGCCCGACATCGTCTATGCCTGGATCAACGGTTTCGGCATGGCGGGGCCGGATACCGACGCGCCGGGCTTTGACATGACGGCCTATTATTCCCGCACCGGTACAGCTGACGAACTCAGCCCAAAAGGTAGTGGCCCGTCCGCACCTCCGGTGGGATTCGGCGACCTGGCTACCGCGATCGCGCTTTGCAACGCGGTGATGACGGGTCTGTTTCACAAGGAGCGCACGGGCAAGGGGTCGTTCGTTGCGACATCGCTGATGAATGTCGGTCTGTGGCAGAACTCGACCTTTGTTCAGGCTGCTCTGGTTGGCGCGCCGCCCATGCAGAAGTTCCATCGCACCGAGTGGCCAAACCCCGTCAACGGTGGTTTTTTCAAGACCAGCGACGACCGTTACGTTCAGATCGTTGAACTTAACCCGAATAACTTTGCCAACCTCTGCGACGCGTTCGGTGCAAGCGAGGCGAAGGACGATCCGCGTTTTGCGACACCCAAGGCGCGGGACGAGAACTCGGCCGAACTTTTTGCTGCAATGGACAGGATCGTTGGTCAGCATGATCTCGCCACGGTGAAGGCCCGACTGAAAGAGTACCATGTGAATTTCAGCCCCGTGCAGACCACGGCTGAGGACGTCACGGACGAGCACATGATCGCAAATGGCTGCTTCCCGGAGGTCGAAGGCGCGGGTGGCCACAAGACGGTCGATAGCCCGATCTATGTCGAGGGTGAGGGCATCGGAAAAGTCCCGCCGCGCAAGGCGCCGGAAGTGGGCGAGCACACCGCCTCAATCATGGCGAACCTCGGCTACTCCGAAGACCAAATCAAGGAGATGGCAGAATCCAAGGCGATCCGTGTGCATGGATAATCCCGACGGTTCGATAGGATCAAAGGGCGTCGGGGGCCGCAACGCAGTGTGAAAGCCTGCCCCCCGATACCAATCATATTTTGTTTCGATAATAGCGATCATCGATCTCGCCTGCTCCTTGGGCGCCGTTCGATCCCAGAAACTACCGATTGGAAGGAAAGAAGATGGCAGACGAGGAAAACAAGTTTTTCGAGGACTTCGAGATCGGCGAGTCCTACATGACCGCCGCACGCACCATCACGGAAACGGATGTTGTGATGCATGCGATGCATTCCGGCGACTGGCAGCCCCATCACACCAACGAGGAGTTCGCCAAGACGCAGCCGTTCAAGACCCGGCTCGCGCATGGCAACATGACATTCTGCATCAGCACCGGTCTGATCTTCCAGTCCGAGTCCCAGAATCCGAACGTGATGGCCTATGGCTACAACAAGATCCGCTACCCGAATCCGGTCTTCCCGGGCGACACGATCAAGGTCGAGGTAAAGATCACCGAGAAAAACGATCACCCCAAGCGTCCCACACACGGCATCATCATTCAGACCGAAACGACCACGAACCAACGTGACGAAACCGTCGCCTACGTGGAGCACGCACTTTACGTCACTCGACGTACCCCTTCGTCGTGACCAACCGCAAGGTGTGGGATCTCGTACGTCCACGACTCGCCCTCTAGAGGTGAGGTTTCCCAGAGAGAAAGTAATCATGGCCAAAGGCTCGACTTATAAAGAAGTCCCCAAATTCTACGAAGATTTCGAAATCGGCGAGACGCGCATGACCGCCGGCCGCACGATCACAGAGGCCGATATCGTGATGCACGCGATGCATTCCGGAGACTGGATGCCGCATCACACGGATGCGGAATGGTGCAAGACCCAGCCATTCAAAAAGCCGATTGCCCACGGCAACGCAACATTTTCAATCAGCACCGGTCTGACCATTCAGGGTGAGCCGCTGAACCCGCATGGCATGTCCTACGGCTACGACAAGATTCGCTATCCTCATCCCGTTTATGCCGGTGACACGATCACCGTCGAAGTCAAGGTGATTTCGAAGAAGGACCATCCCAAGAGCCCCGATCATGGAATCGTGACCGAGGCGAAAACGACGTTCAACCAGAACGGGGATTGTGTCTGTTACGCGGAGCACGCGATTTACGTGGAAAAGAAAAAGACTTGACAACCTGGATACAGAGGCAAGAGTTTGACAGGTTCTCCAAAAGATAAGCCCACATCAAAGGCCAACGGGTTTCACGGAATGGATGTGGTCTGGCTGCTCGACCAATGGGCCGAGCGGCAGCCGTACAAGACGTTCCTGATCTGGGTGCCCTTCGACGGCGCGGAACGCAGCTGGACCTATGCCGAACTGGCGCGGGATGCCAGGCGGTTTGCGTCAGGATTGCACGCGCGAGGTGTCGGGAGCGGCGATTTCGTTCTCATGCATCTCGACAATTCGCCCGACTTTCTGATCGCCTGGTTCGCTTGTGCCTATCTCGGCGCCGTACCCGTCACGACCAACACGAGATCCGTCACCGAGAACGTCAATTACTTCGCGGAAGTGATGAAACCTGTCTGTGCCATCACGCAGCCATCGCTGGCGAAAATGGTACGTGAAGCCTGTGGCCCGGACACGCCGATGATCGTCTCCGGCGATGCTGGGGATTTTGATGCGGATGCACTCGACGCAGCTGTCTTTGCAGACGTCTTCGGCGACGGATCCGTTCCGGACATATCGACAGACTGTGACCGGAATTTCGCCGTTCAGTTCACCTCCGGCACCACGTCCCGGCCCAAGCCCACGGTCTGGACAAACGCCAACGCCCTTTGGGGCGGCAAGTGCATGGCGATGAACCTGCGTCTGCGGCGCGACGATGTCACGCTGATCTACATGCCGCTTTTCCATGCCAACGCCCAGATTTCCCTACTCACGGCGCTCTGGTCGGGCGGGACGATTGTCGTGCACCCGAAATTCTCGGCGTCGCGGTTCTGGGACACCTGTGCCGCCTACGGTGTCACCTGGGTGTCGATGATCCCTTTCGCCTTCAAGGCGCTGAGCGGACGTCCTGTGCCTGACCACAAAGTGCGCACGTTGATCGGGCTGGCGCACTTGCCGGAGGCCGAAAAGGAGTTCGGAGTTCAGACGATGGCGCTTTGGGGCATGACGGAAACACTGACCGCCTGCATCGTCACGGATGCGGATCATACCGGTCCTGCCGGGACGATGGGCCGTCCGTCTCCGTTTTATGAGGTGGAGGTGCGCAAGCCCGACGGCACTTTGGCAGGACCGGGGGAAGAAGGATTGTTGTTCATCCGCGGAGAGCGCGGCGTATCCCTCTTCAAGGAGTATTACGAAAATCCGGAAAAGACCGAAGAGGCATTCGACAGGAGTGGTGCGCTCGACACAGGCGATCGGGTTCGTATCGACGAGGATGGCTGGATGTTCTTTGTTACCCGGGACAAGGACATGCTGCGGGTCGGTGGCGAGAACGTAGCGGCTCTGGAGATCGAAACCGCCATTCTTGAGACCGGTTTGGTGATGGAATGCGCAGTGGTCGCGCAGAAACACTACATGCTCGGCGATGTTCCCGCCGCCTTTGTGTCGGTAAGCGAAACCGGGAAAGGTCTTTCGGAAGAGGACCTTGGCAACCGGATTGTCGCGCATTGCCGTGAAAAACTCGCGGACTTCAAGGTGCCAAGGTCAGTGCATGTCGTGGACGATTTTCCCCGTTCGACACTGGATCGGATTGCCAAGAACAAGCTGCGGGACCGGCTGCCGCCGATCGAAACCGGGTAACCATCGCATGGACAGGTCTTTCAATCGGCCAATTTGCTTTCAGCAGTTGGGGTCCGGCACAGAGGAAAAGAGATGCTGAATGTTGTTTTCTCTGCGGTGATGGTGGGCCTACCTGCGGCTGGCGGCGCCTATCTTTTCGTTAACCCGGGCGGCAATCGCGATGTATCAGCCGGTGTCGCCCTTGTCCTGTATGCAGCGGTGTTGGCAGCGGCGTTCGCATTTATGCTGCCCGACGGAAAGTTAGTGACCGGAAATTTCCAGCTGAAGATGCCGGGCGCGTTTTTTGCCGGATGCGTGATTGGCGCAGTAATCGGCGCTCTGAAACGCAAAAAAAGCGAGGTAAGTTCATGAGTTGGGTAGAGATTGCCGTCCTTTTATTCGTCACGATCGGCCCGGTGCGCGCCTCGCTTGTTTATCTGGGGCTGACGAAGTCGGCAGACGCCGAATTGAAACGGGCCATCGCCTTCCGGACGGTCACGGTCTCGACTGTGATCTGCGTCGTTTTTGCGCTTGTCGGGGCGGCTATTCTGGCGGGACTGAAAGTCAGCACGGAGGCCCTGTTGATTGCCGGAGGGGCCATTCTCTTCATCTTCGCCCTCAATCTGATCCTTGCTGAAGACAAGGACCAGGCGTCGGACGGTCCGCCACCGGCCCCGTCCCTGGATGTCGCGACGTTTCCGCTCGCGGTGCCTCTCATGGCATCTCCGCATGGGCTCGTGGCCATCGTTGCAATCGAAGCAACCCTGCAAGGTGTTGCGGACGCCGCGATTTTTGTCGCACTCATTTTGGGGGTCATGGCGATTAATCTCGGCTTTCTGCTGGCTGCCGACAAGATTTTTGCAAAGATCCCCCCCGCGATCCTGAAAATTTTCCTGCGCATCGTCGGCCTGCTGCTTTGCGCGCTGGCTGTTCAGCTGATCATCTTCGGGCTTGATGGCCTCGGGCTGATCCCGAACCCGGACATCGAACTCAACGGTTAAGCCGAAGAGCGGCGAGACACCCAACTCTGTTCAAGGAGACACCGTATTGGCCGACTACAAGTACATGCTGACCGAGCGCAAGGGAAACGTCGGGATCGTTACCTTCAACCGTCCCGAAGCGATGAATGCGCTGAACGAAGAAGTGGAAGTGGAAGTCACGGATGCCCTGAAAGCATTTGATGCGGACGACAGCATCGGCTGCATGATCCTTGCCGGCGGGGACAAGGCTTTTTGTGCCGGTGCCGACCTCAAATGGATTGCATCAAAGGAGTTCCCGGAGGCCTTCCGGACCGACATGGCAGCCTATCTGGACCAGGTCGCCGAGTTGCGCAAACCGGTCATCGCGGCTGTACGTGGTTACGCCTTTGGAGGGGGCACGGAGATTTCGCTGATGTGCGACATGATCCTGGCCGACACGACGGCCAAATTCGGTCTCACAGAGGTTACGTTGGGCGTTATCCCGGGCGGCGGCGGGACGCAGCGCATGGCCCACCGGATCGGTAAGTACAAGGCGATGCGTTATATTCTGACCGGTGACTGGATCGACGCAGAGGAAGCCGAACGGATCGGTCTGATCACGCAGGTCGTTGACGATGGCAAACTGATGGACGAAGCGTTGGCGCTCGCCACCAGGATTGCCAACAATCCGCGGCTGTCGGTTCTTGCAGGCAAGGAAGTTGTAAACCAGCAAGCCGAAATGCCGATTACCGAGGGACGCAAGGTCGAGCGCCGCTTGTTTCATGCGCTGTTCGGCACGCCGGACTTCAAGGAAGGAACGGCCGCTTTCGCAGAGAAGCGCAAGCCCAATTACACGAAATACTGATCATAGGAATTCATCTGGCGGTACGCAGTATTCGTTACCTGTCAAATCCGGGAGACCATGGTGCAAAACTGGATCAACCATTTCAAAAGCAACTGCAAATATGCCCTGCTGGGCACTCTCTTGCTTTCAGCCACGCCAATTGCCGCTCAGGACCGAACACCGCTTGACGAGTTTGTCGATGGCTTTCCGATAGAACTCGAAAAGGCAACGCGCGAAGCCGATTACAACGAGCTTTTCCGCGGCGGCGACCCGTCAGCCTATTTCAACATGCGCGTATCGGAGTTCCTGCCGACGGCCATCCTGCCGTCGCGTACCGGGACGATGCCGCTGGCCGAAAACCACATGCCCCGGATCGGCGAGGTGACAGCCGAGCTGATGGAAGCCAGTACGCTGGAAGGGCCGCTGTCGCTGGACACCTTTCTGGACCGGCACCAGGGCGCCCAGGCATTTTTGGTCGTGCACAAGGGCCAGGTGGTCTACGAGAAGTATCCGCGGATGAGGCCCGAGGATCATCACCTGTGGATGTCCTGCGCCAAGCCGATGGCCAGCCTGGTGATCGACCAGCTGATCAGCGAGGGCAAGATCGATCAGAACGCGCCGATCACTGACTATCTGAACGACTTCAAGGGCACGCCATGGGACGGCGTTACCACGCGCGACGTGATGGACATGGGCTCGGGCATGGATCTCGAGGATACCACCGAGTCCCGCTTCGATCCCGAGAACATCGCCCGGCGGGTTTATGAATCCGAGTTTGGCTTTCCCAACGAGATCCACGGCGTTGAGAAGCTGCGCGACGTGCTGCGCGGCACCCCGAAGCTGGAGGAGCCGGGTCAGGCCTTCCACTACGCCTCCGGCCTGACCCAGATGCTGGTCTTCCTCGCCGAAGCGGTGGAGGGCGATCGCTGGGCCCAGATTTTCGATCGCCGTGTCTGGTCGAAAGTCGGTGCCGAGGGGGCGCTGCAGATCCACCTGACCCCCGACGGGATTGCCGCCGTGCACGGGCTGATATCGAGCAACCTTCGCGACTTCGCCCGCTTCGGCATGCTCTACACGCCGAGCTGGGACAAGACTGCCACCGAGAAGGTGGTGACGGCCGAGATCCTGGCCCGCATCCACGACGAAGTGCGTAGCCACAAGTTCATCATGGCTGGCTTCGACGGCCCGGAATTCGCCGACCGCGTCGGCACGGACGACTTCATCGGCAACAGTCGACAGTGGGACCTGGTCTGGCCCGACGGCGACATGATGAAATTCGGGTTGATGTCGCAGGGTCTCTACGTCTCGCCCTCGCGTGACCTGGTGATCGTCTACTTCAATGTCAGCGATCAGGACCTATCCGCTCACCGTTTCGTCCGCCCGATCGCAACCTCGGGCCTGTTCGACGAGTGACAACTGTTAACGGCGCACGACGCCGCAAACCCAAGGGAACAAGAGAGATGTTCAGAATCCCCTTCGCCGCCTCCCTCGTCGTGCTGGCCGCCGCGGCCGCCGGCGCGCAGGAACGCACGCCGCTCGACCAGTTCGTCGACGGCTTCCCGCTGGCGCTTGAGAAAGAGACCCGCGCCGCCGACTACAACGAGCTGTTCCGGGGCGCCGATCCTTCGGCCTACTTCAACATGCGCGTGTCGGAGTTTCTGCCCACCGCCGTTCTGCCCTCGCGCGTCGGTCCGATGCCGCTGGCCGAGAACCCGATGCCCCAGATCGGCGAGATCAAGGTCGACATGACCTCCGAAAGCTCGCTGCCCAGCCCCTTGTCGCTCGACGCGTTCCTCGAGCAGTCGCCGGGCGCGCAGGCCTATATGGTCGTCTACAAGGGCGAAATCGTTTACGAGAAGTACCCGCGGATGCGGCCCGAGGATCACCACGTGTGGATGTCCTCGGCCAAGCCCACGGCCAGCCTGTTGATCGACCAGTTGATCAGCGAGGGCAAGATCGACCAGAACGCGCCGGTCACCGATTATCTGCCCGACTTCAAGGGCACGCCCTGGGACGGGGTCACCACCAAGGACATTCTGGACATGGCTACGGGGATGGACCTGGAGGACACCTCCGAGTCCCGCTTCGACCCTGACAATATCGCCCGGCGGGTCTACGAATCCGAATTCGGCTTTCCCAACGAGACCCGGGGCGTCGAGAAGCTGCGCGACGTGCTCAGGAGCACGCCCAAGCGCGAGGAGCCGGGCCAGGCCTTCCACTACGCCTCCGGCCTGACCCAGATGCTCGTGATCCTGGCGGAGGAGGTCGAGAACGACCGCTGGGCGCAGATCTTCGACCGCCGGGTCTGGTCGAAAGTCGGGGCCGAAGGAGCATTGCAGATCCACCTGACGCCGGACGGGATTGCCGCCGCCCATGGCCTGGTGTCGAGCAACCTGCGCGACTTCGCCCGCTTCGGCATGCTCTACACGCCGAGCTGGGACAAGATCGCCACCGAGAAGGTGGTGACGGACGAGATCCTCAAACGCATCCATGACGAGGTGCGCAGCCACGAGTTCATTATGGCCGGCTTCGACGGGGCGGTCTTCGCGGACTTCCTCGGCTCGGACGATTTCATCGCCAACAGCCGCCAGTGGGATGTGCTGTGGCCGGACGGGGACATGTGGAAGGGCGGGCTGATGACCCAGGGCCTCTACGTCTCGCCCGACAAGGACCTGGTGATCGTCTACTTCAACGTCAGCAATGACGACCATTCGGGCCACCGCTACGCCCGCGCGATCGCGACCTCAGGGCTGTTCGACGAGTAATCGCCTTTTACGCGTCTGTGAGACGACGACCGATGTCATTGGCGACATTAAGAACAGCCCATTATCAGTGTGAAAGGAAGAGACATGGAAAAGGTGATCGTAGAGAAATCAGCGGGAATTATCCACGTCAGGATCAACCGCCCGGAAGTTTTGAATGCCTGTGACGGCGAGACGTACAACGCCATCGCAGATGCATGGGACGAGCTCGAAAACGATCCCGGCCTGCGAGTTGGTATCATAAGTGGTGCTGGTCGTGCTTTCTGCGTCGGTACAGACGTTGAGTGGGTGAAATCGCCGGATGCGGATGGCTATGTCGATCGGCTCTATCCGCGCATGTTGCACATGACCAAGCCGGTTATTTCCGCCATTCACGGCCACTGCAACGGCGGCGGGCTCGAACAGGCGTTGGCTTGCGACATTCGAATCTGCACGGAAGATGCCCATTTCGGATCCGGCGAGATAAGGCTGGGCTGGATCCCGGGCGGATACGGCACTCAGAGGTTGCCGCGTACGATCCCGTTGGGACCGGCCCTGGAACTGCTCTACACCGGCGGCCGTATCGACGCCAGCGATGCTTACCGATTAGGCCTCGTCAATCACGTGTTGCCCGACGAAAACAAGCTGATGGAAAAGGCCGAGCAGATCGCCGGCGAGATCCTCAAGAGCGCACCGCTTGCCGTGCAGAAGATGAAGCGGACGGTCCTCGATGGTTTGGACATGCCGTTGCCTCAGGCGGTCAGGCTGGAAAAGGAAAGCTTCGACTTCCTGATGCGGACGGAAGACTCGAAAGAAGGCGCCTTGGCGTTTGCCGAAAAACGGGCACCGAACTGGAAAGCCAGATAGTCACGAATTTACAGCGACCTGACAGATCAGGCCTGTCATAGGGGGCGGCGCACCGTTGGCGCAACAGGAATGGGAAAATGAAGTTCTACACGCAAAATAAAGTCGGGGAATGCGTCAGGATTGCAGGGAGACCATGCAGGACATTTTCTGCCTCCGTGGCGCTCGTCTCATTCCTGTTTTTTCCGCAAATCGCGATTGCGGAAGGTGGAGCCCCCGCGTCCGTTGTTAAGTCGACAGGGAGCACACTTGACCGCAATCCGTTGGATGGGCCGGATTCAGCGGATTCTCTGCTTTCGGCAAACAGAGAAGAAAAGGCGGACCTGCTCGATCGCAACTTCCAAGAGAATTGGGAAGCGTGGAAGGCGGGTATCAAAGAACGAACAGGGTTCAGTTTCGGTGCCGATTACACGGTCGTTGGGCTCGCGGCCACGGCCAGTCTCGGTGATGACACGGCAGCTTCGGCGATTGCGCGTGTCTACGGTTCATGGGCCTTGTTCAATCGCGGGGCCAAGAATACCGGGAGTATCGAGTTCAAGGGGGAAAACCGGCATTCCTTCACGGATGTCCCTCCGGCCGGACTTGGATTGGTTGCCGGCTATGTGGGCGTTACTGAACCGGTTTTCTCCGATCAGGGTTTTCGAGCAACCACACTTTATTGGAAACAGAGGTTCCTGGACGATAAAGCTGTTGCACGTGTTGGGCTTATCGACATCAAGGAGTATTTCGACGTCTATGCATTGGCCAGTCCCTGGACGGGCTTTCACAATCTCGCCTTTTCCACCGGCTCCAACACGATGATCAAATTGCCGGACGGGGCATTCGGCGCGATGGTCGGTGGCTACTTTTCGGACAATATTTACGCAGCCGCGAGTATTGCCGATGCCAGCGCGGACCCGACCTCACCGTTCCAGAGCGTTCAAACCTTTTTCGGCGATTTCGATACGTTCAAGACCATCGAGATCGGCTACACCGAAGGAGGCAAGAGGCTGTTCCTGGACAACGCCCATATCGCCTTCTGGCAAATTGACGAAAGCAAGAAAACAGGTGCGACTGGCGGATGGGGTGTGAACGGGTCTGTCTCGTCTCTCGTAAATGAAAATTTGCTGGTTTTCCTGCGCGGCGGTTGGGCCCATGAAGGCGGTGGCTTGTATGAGGCGTCCGTCAGTACCGGATTTGGCTACATGACCACACCGGGGGGGAACCTGCTTGGTGTCGGTGTCAACTGGGGTCGACCGAATTCGGACACGATCCCTTCAGATCTGGACGATCAATGGACCGGTGAAGTTTTCTATCGGGTACAATTGGTCGAAAACGTTCAGGTCACTCCGAGTACACAGCTCCTCTTCAATCCAGCGCTTAACCCGAACGAGGACCTGATAGCAGTGTTCGGCATGCGCGGCCGCGTGGAGTTTTAGGCTTCAGGTCCGCAATTTGTTGAACTTGAGCAATTCGACGGCTTGCGAGACCCAGGATCAGGTGCGCGACGACATGTCGGGTGATGAAACGTGACGGTGCTCTGTCGGGCTTTGTCGCACCACGCCTGTCGTGAGAAACGCGTTTCAGGGCCTGGTGTCGAAATAGCTTGCGGACTCTTTGCGAAGCTGCAACGCAATCGAAAGGTTGGAAGAATGCGAAAACTACTTGGTGGTTTAGCCGTAGTCGCAAGCCTCGCCCTGACGGCCCAGGCCGCCGCGCAAGACTACGACCTGGTGATCCTGAACGGCCGGGTCATGGATCCCGAGACGATGCTCGACGGCCAATTTAACGTGGGCATCAAGGACGGTCGGATCGAAATCATCACACCCGGTGAGATCACGGGCAGAGAAAGCATCGACGCCACCGGTCATGTGGTGGCGCCGGGCTTCATCGACTTGCACTTTCACGCACTAGACGGGCTCTCGCTGAAACTTGCCGCGCTTGATGGCGTGACGACGGGGATGGATCTCGAGGCCGGTGCGATCCACATTGCCGAGTGGTACGCCGCTAAGGAAAAATCAGGTTGGCCGCTGAACTATGGCACGGGCGTCAGCCAGGAAATGACACGGACCCGGGTTCATGATCCGGAGGTCGATACCAGCGGGTGGCATGATGCCACCAGCGTTTTCGAGCTTCGCGCAAAAGCCGTTGAGGAAGACGGTGTGCCGGGTTGGTCGGTTACGCGAAGCAATCTGGATCAACTCAATCAGATCCTGGCGTATATGGACGAGGAGTTACGCCAGGGCGCGCTCAGCGTCGCCTCGACCATCGGGTACATGAGCGAGGGCGTGACCACGTTCGAGATGTACAAGACGCAGGAGGTTGCAGCGAATTACGGCCGCTTGCTGGGTGCGCATGTGCGGTTCCACGGCAACCCCAGCAATCCCGAGGGACCGCTGGGGACCAGTGAACTTCTGGCCAACGCCATGGCACTCGATGCGCCCTTTTCGCTCAACCACAACAATGAATATGGCTGGTGGGAAAACGAGGAAAAGCTGCAAAAGGCGCGAGCCCAAGGGTACAATGTCTGGTCGGAACATTATCCCTATTCCGCCGCTTCGACAGCGATTTCGGCTGACTTCTTCTCACCAGAGAAATTCAAGATCCTCGCCGGCGGACGGCCCTATGAAGAGACGATATACGACCCCATTCAGGACAAGTTCCTGACCCAGGAAGAGTGGGAAGAAACCTCAAAGGCGGATCCCGGGCGCACCATCTTTGCCTTCAATCCCAAACGGGATGAGTGGTTGCCTTACTGGCTGCGCATGCCGCACATGATCGTCGCCTCGGACGCGATGTGGTCCGGCAAGGGGATCGATTCCTGGGATTTGCCGCCCGAGGAGTACGTTGGCCATCCACGCACAGCCGGCACACGCGGCAAGACATTGCGCTCGGGACGCAAGTATGGCGTGCCCTTGATGTTCACGATCGCGCAGATGGCGTATTGGCCCGCTTATCACCTGGGCCTGACCGGTATCGAGGCGATGCAGGAACGAGGCCGCCTCCAGGAGGGGATGGTCGCCGATATCACGATCTTTGATCCCGAGAACGTCAGGGACAACGCAACCTACAAGGCAGGCGAGCAGGGGCTGCCGACAACTGGTATTCCCTATGTCATCGTGAGCGGCGTGCCTGTTGTGCGCGAAAACGAGTTCCAGTTGGATGTTCGGCCAGGCAAGCCGATCCGCTTTCCCGTTCAGCCCGAGGGCCGTTTCAAGCCCATCACAATCAAGGATTGGGATCGACAACACACCGCCGCCGGCTTCACGATCGACGCTGGTGCTCTTGGGCAGCCCGGGACAGCCAACTGAAGACTCGGGCGGTAGAGTTGGAGACCGTGGTTTGTAAAGCATTGGTTCCTCGCATGGAGGACCGAAACTGGACTTAAATCGACCTTACCAGCTGGGAGGCGGGGAGATGCGCTGTGAACGAACAGTGTCCGGGCGACATGAATACAATGTCACCACCGAGGCAAGTCGGGACACGTTTCTGCGTCGGTACCGGGCGATCATCAGAGCGAGCCTGATTGCGGTCCTTGTTTGCCCGGTGTTCACACCGGGTGCGGTTGATGCCGAGGAACGCACCCGACCGAGCCCGGCTGGAGATCAACGCAAAAAGCCGGTGTCCTTCACCGAGTTCGCGCGCTCCGCTGCAATCGATATTCAGGATGTCAGGTCCGATCTCAGCGGTGACAAGACAAACAAGCCCGACGAGCTCTCTTTGGCTGTTTTCTGCTCGATCCATCAGGTTTTCGAAGTCCGTTCGTCAGGACGGAGGCTGGGCGCTGGCGCACCATTTGGACTGCCCCAACCGCTCGGGACAGCGGAGCCTTGATCGCTTGCAGCAACATCCGAACAGGTGTTCCCACTACATGCAGGCTTTTCGCATGAACACTTTCCAGCCCCTTTACAAGCCGGTCCGCTCGCTTCTGTCCGGCCTGCTATTGCTGCTATGCCCTGCAATTGCGCAGGCCGAAGACGCGGCAGAGGCATTGTCCGGGCCGGACGCGACACCAAACGTGCTGGCAAGCGATGCGGCCGAGAAGCCAGACATCCTGAACGTGAATATCCAGGAACGTTTTGACACGTTCAAGAAGGCGCTCAAGCAAAAGACCGGGCTAGACTTCGGGATCGACTACAACGCACTCGGCTACGTCGCAAGTGCCAGCCTCGGCAAATACAACACCGGCAGCGGTTCGCTTCGATTTCTTGGGACGTGGGATTTGTTCGACCGCAATGGCCCCAACAAGGGTGGCCTGGTTTTCAAGTTCGAACATCGCCACGCCTATAGCAAGGTTGCGCCGACAGCCTTTAATGCGGACATCGGCTATGCCGGATTGGTAAGTTCGGTGTTCAGCGACCAGAAATGGCGGACGACGCATCTTTACTGGCAGCAAAATTTCGCAGGCGGACGTGGTGTTGCCTATGCCGGGTTTCTTGATGTCACTGATTATACGGATGTCTATGCACTCGCGAGCCCCTGGACCGGCTTTTCCAATCTGGCATTTCAGACGGGCTCCGGCACGATTGGCGGTCTTCCGGACGGCGCTTTCGGAGGAATGGTTGGTGGGTTTCTAACGAGTAACATCTATGCCTCGGCGAGTATCGCGGATGCAAACGCGGATGCAACAGACATTGGCAGTGGCTTTGAAACGTTCTTCAATGATTTCGAGACGTTCAAAACCGTCGAAGTTGGTTGGACCTCAGGACCGGAACGCCTCTTCATCGACAATTTCCACGCGACTTTCTGGCAGATAGATGCGCGGAGCAAAGCAGCCACACCGGATGGCTATGGTGTCAGTTTCTCGGCAACAAAAGGCATCAATGACAGATGGTTGCCCTTTGTCCGGGGAGGTTGGTCCCACGACGGCGGCAGCCTCTATCAGGCTGCTCTCAGCGTCGGTTTCGGTTACCAGAGGCTCCCCGGCCGCGACTTGTTGGGAGTGGGCCTCAACTGGAGCCGACCGAACCAAAATACATTTGGAACCAAATTGGATGACCAACTCACGCTTGAGGTGTTCCAGCGTTTGCAGGTGACGGAAGGCCTGCAAGTCACTCCGAGCATTCAGGTGATCAAGGATCCGGCGCTTAATCCGAATAAAGATCTTATCGGGCTGTTGGGTTTGCGAGCCCGGATGGCGCTCTGAACAGGTGCGTCTCGCTGCTCACCGGGTGCTATTTGTCAAACATCAAACGATAATATCGGCCCTCTGTGGCGTTTTTCTAAAACACCCCGTTCTTCATGATCAGGTCGGCCCATCCGCCTGGCTCGATCAGGCCGAGCAGGCTGCCCCGCCAAGGGGAGGGCGCACGCACGGCGCGTCCCCATTTCTTCTGACTTCACTTGTCGAACAGCCCGGAGGTCGCGATGGCGCGGGCGTAGCGGTGGCCGGAGTGGTCGTCGTTAGTAAACAATGACGAGATCCTTCGATGGCGACACGTAGAGGCCCTAGGTCATCAGGCCGCCCTTCCACATATCCCCGTCGGGCTAGAGGTTACGGTACTGAACGCCGGCCGTCGTGGCGGTGAAAACGAAGAGGGACGCGGAGAGAATTTTGCGAAACATTGATCAGTCCTCCAGAGTGTTCTTGTAGATGACGCCGTCTTTCATGATAAGGTCGAAATTCGCATGCGGGTCGGCGACCAGGTCAAGATCCTCCAGCGGATTGCCGTTGACGAGGATCAGGTCGGCATAGGCACCTTCCTCGATTACGCCGAGCGGTCCCAGGGGATAGGGGGTCAGAGGGCCGGACAGTTTGAGCAGCTCGGCATTGTCGCAGGTCGCCATCTTCAAGGCCTCGTATGGTGTGAACCACTTTTGCAGTTTGGCGAGCTGTGCGCCTTGGCGCTTGGCCAGATCGGCACTGAACAGAGTGTCGGTGCCGAAGGCAATTTTGACGCCGAGTTCCTTGGCGGTTTTGTAGACGAAATCGGTGCCGTCGGTTACGAACTTGTACTTCGCCTTTTGAAAGTCGTTCAGTGCCGGTGCATCCTCATCATCCATGAAAGGTTGCATGCTGAGCCAAACATCCTCCTCGACAAACTTCTGAAGGGTTTCGCGGGTCGACATATGGCCGTGCTCGACGCTCTTGACGCCTGCGTCGATTGAATGGTTCACGGCCTCGTCGTTAATGGCATGAGTTAGAACGTAAGTACCCCAGTTAGCCGCCTGCTCGACCGCCGCTTCCAGTTCTGCCTTGGTATATTGCATCGTGTGGATCGGGTCGTAAGATGATGTAACCCCGCCACCCGCCATGAGTTTGATTTGCGTCGCGCCCTGCATCAGGTTTTCGCGAACGCGCTTCAAGACCTCAGGCACGCCGTCAGCGATGTAGAACATGTCGGACGTCTCAAAGGAATGGAGCTTGTCAGGCGTAGCCGGTACATCGCGGGTTATGCGGAAATCCATATGCCCCGAGGTCTGTGAGATTGCGGGGCCTGACGGGAATACCCTCGGCCCCACTATGAGCCCCACGTCTGTTGCTCGTGCGATGTCGAACATTGGCCCGGCGGCATCACGAACGGTCGTAAACCCGCGATACAGAGTGTCGCGCTGTGCAACCGACGTTACGAGGTTCCAATAGCCCTCGTTGGTTGTCATGAGTTCGCCAATCGTGGCGGTGGCGAATATCCCGTGCCAGTGCGCATCGATCAGCCCTGGAATCATGGTGTGGCCGTCCGCGACAATCTCGTAGCTGCCTTCCGGGGCCTCCAGATCGGGTCCGATCTCCGCGATGAGGTTGTCGGTGACGCGCACGTCGGCGGTGAGCAAGTCCTCATCACATCCGTTGAAGACCTTTGCCCCTCGGATGATGACATTGTCATATTTAAGCGCGGGACCGTAGGTGTTGCCATGCACGATCTGGCCGCCGTTGGATGAGAGAGCAATAGGCTCGTGCGCAAATCCGGCACCAGGCGCGACCGCGATTACGGCGCCAAGAAGAATGGTGGTTGTCGTCCGAAGCATAAATCAACCCTCCACTTCATTCTTGTAGATGACGCCGTCTTTCATGATGAGATCGAAATTCGCGTGCGGGTCGGCGACCAGGTCAAGATCCTTCAGCGGATTGCCGTCGACGAGGATCAGGTCGGCATAGGCACCCACCGTGATTTGGCCCAAGGGCCCCTTTTTGTAGGGGTGTCGCGGACCCGCCATTTCCATGAGTTCGGCATTGCCGGAGGTCGCCATTTTCAGTGCTTCGTAGGGCGTGAACCATCGTGACAGCTTGGCAAGAAACTTACCTTGCTTTTCCGCCATTTCGGGATCCATGATCGCATCCGTTCCGAATGCGATCTTGACCCCGATTTCCTTGGCAAGCGGATAGACTTTTTCCGTTCCCGCCGTCGCCTCTAACCATTTGTTGGTCGATTCCTGGGTCGGGAAGACCATACGGTCTTCATCGTCCAGCAGCGGCTGCGTGCTCAACCAGACGCCCTTTTCCTTCATCAGTTCGAGGGTTTCACGGCCGACGAGCATGCCGTGCTCGATGGTCTTGATCCCGGCCTCAACGGCCATCCGAACAGCCTCGTCCGTGATGACATGGGCGGCGACATAACTGTTGTAGCTATCGGCGACATCGACGATGGCTTTCATTTCCTCAGGCGAGTATTGGCGCACGTCGAGCGGATCGAAGATCGAGGCGACCCCGCCCCCGGCCGCGATCTTGATCTGGCTGGCTCCCATCCGGAACAGTTCGCGGGCGCGCTTGCGGACTTCGGGCACTCCGTCGCCGATGACGAAGAAACCGGTCCGTCCCCAGTAATCGAGCGTACTGTCGGCGGGAACCTCGTGGGGCAGGCGATAGTCATAGTGACCACCTGTCTGACTGAGCGGTGCACCTGCCACCAGCATGCGCGGACCCAAGATAACCCCGGCGTCGATCAGCTTCTTGATAGAGAAGCTGTTCCCGCCGATGTCGCGCACCGTGGTGAAGCCTCTCATCAATGTGCGCTCCGCCGTTGGAACCGCCCGGGCCGCGATCTCGTAGACGTCGCCGGTCAGAAGTGTGCTCTGCGGCACCTCCGCCATCGTCATGTGCCAGTGGACGTCGGTCAGCCCGGGGATCATCGTACGGCCGGCGGCGTCGATCACCCTGGCACCGTCCGGCGGCGTCAGATCCGCGCCAATTTCGGCGATCATGCCATCTCGCACCAGAACGTCCTGACCCTCGATCAGGTCCGGATCGAGGCCATTGAAGATCCGGGCGCCGGTAATCAATGTGCCGTGGTCCGATGGCTCTTGAGCTGAGGCTGATGCAAGGAGCATGCCTATGGCCCATAGTGCAGCGAGGCCATGTTTGATCGATTTCATGGGTTTATTCCTTCCAAGATCTTGTGTGCAGCCGCAGAAAGGAAACGTTTGTCGCTTAACTCAACTTTCCTGGTCGATGCTTGTCTGACTGCTGGAGCAAGCCCAAAAGGGCGATGAAATTCCGGATTTTTTCGAAAAGATTGATGCCGGCGGCACCGTTACGGGAGGCGTCATTGTCCAGCCCGCTATTATCGAGATTGCAGGTGACGCTTCCGATGACGCGGCCGCCGAACAGGGTCAGCTCCAAAACCATGCCGAGACAATGGTTGAATGGCGCATGAGGTTTCGCCGCAAGGCATTGAAATCGGTTAGGAGGCAATCTTTGTTCATCAACTCCTCTCAAAAAATCCGTGGCTGTTGGAAACAGCCTGACACATGATAACGCGAGGTAATTATTTGACCATAAGTGGTTCGATATTCGGCTGCATAATTTTCAATAACAATTTTTTTCGCGCATGAAGGGACGGCTGTGATCAATTCTTTCGCCAATGATGGCAAAGATGGATGACGGCCATCGCATTGATGTTGGGGCAGCAGGGGCGTGGGGTGATGGTGCGTAGATTGTTCAAATTCCTGGCCGGTCTCGTCCTGATCCTGTTGCTGATATTCATCGGGCTGGCCAGCTACTACTGGGTCGGCTGGCCATACGGGCTGCGACTGTCCATCGGGATTGTCTTATGCCCCCTTCTGGCAGGGCTCTGGTTTGTGTCCGGGCGCAGGCGATCGGTTCGACGGCTGATCGTGACCGCATTCATTTGCGTGTTTTTTGCAGTCTATATTCTCAAATCACCGGCGCCGCAGGCTTTCGTGCCACTGCACGCAAAGCTTGCCGATGTGACCTGGATCGGGTCCGTATTCCAGATCGAAAATTACCGGGATGCGGTTCATCCGATCGGCGCTCCCGCGGACCCGGTGTGGACGACGCACCGTTTCGATCTGGATGATCTGACCGGCGCGCAGTTCATTCTTCAGCCGTTCGGCAACTCTCTCGCCACCGTTCATGTGATGACGAGTTTTACCTTCAGGAACGGGGACCATCTGGCCGTTTCCTTCGAAGCGCGACGGACAAGTTGGGACAAGTTCGATCCGCTGGCCGGCTTCTTCCGGCACGATCAGCTTTATGCGGTTCTCGGCACGGAGCGGGACCTTCTCTGGAAGCGCCTGTCGCATGTCCCGCCGAACGATCTTTATATCTTCGAACTCACGGCGCCTCCCGTCGAAATCAGGGCCTACCTCCGGCGGCTTTTGAATTTCGTCGCAAGCATTCACGATCGGCCGCAGTTTTATTCCACGATATCCGAAAGCTGCTTCACCACGCTTCTCAAACTAAGCCCGGGCATCGAGAAGACCGTGCCTTGGTATGATCTGAGGCGGTGGGTACCGGGGGCATCGGTGGGGCTGTTCCAGGAGCTGGGTCTGATAGACGACACGGTTTCCGCGGACACCTTGATCAAGCGCAGCAAGCTTCGTTCCGGCATTCGCCCACCGTGGGAGTTCAACGATGCGGCATCATGGAGCCAATATATTCGTTCGGATGGCAATTTCGCTGAGTAATCCGGCCATGCCCTGTAAGTGCATAAGACCATTCCCCAAGGTTGACTAAAAATTAGGGGCAAAAGATAACTATAAAGGCGTGATGAGCGGGGTGGTGGAACGCATGAAGGGACGATTGAACTACGCGCGGTGCTGCGCGGTTGTTCTGGCCACGACCTTGCTGTTCCTTTCGGCCTGTGCCGGACCACCGGATGCGATCATCGGTGTCGAGGATCCGTCAGTCTCCCTGGCCAGCCAGAGTAAGATCAAAAGCAGGGATGTCTATATCCTGACGACCCGCGCCGTCTCAGATAATCCGGCGCTTCTGTTTTCAGGCGAGCGAGGGATGGGGCTCGGTCTTGCAAAGGTCCGGGTGACCATTCCGCCAAACCACAAGATCGGACACATCGAGCGGGCAGGCACGCTACCTCCGGATCCCCGAAAAAGTTTCACGATCATTGATCCTGAAGTCTTTCCGACCGAGGCCTCCTTTGTCAGCGACCTGCACAGGGAAATTCAAAGCCATCCCGTAACGGACAGGGATCTGCTTCTTTTCGTTCACGGGTTCAATACCACGCTGACGGATGCGATCGTCCGCACGGCGCAATTCGCCCATGACATGAACTTCTCGGGCATTCCGGTGGTCTTCAGTTGGGCGTCCAAGGGCAACTTGCTCGACTACGTTTATGACCTGAACAGCACGCTGGTGGCCCGAGATCGTCTTGTCGAGGGCGCAAACCTTCTGGAGAGGGCATCTCCCTCCGGCTTTGATGTCGTGGCGCATTCCATGGGAAATTTCCTGACGATGGAGGCCATCCGCCAGGCCGCCATGCAGCGCAAATTCAACACGACGCGCAAGATCAAGACAGTGATCCTTGCCTCTCCGGATATCGATGTCGACGTCTTTGAAACGCAAATCAAGGCACTGCCTCGCAGTCAGCGCAAGTTCTACGTCCTGATCGCCAAGAACGACAAGGCTCTTGGGTTTTCCAAAAAAATTGCAGGGGGCGTCAGCAGGGTGGGGGACGCGGAAGCGGACCAATTGGCAAAGCTGGGCGTCACGGTCGTGGATCTCACCCAGATCCAGGACACCAGCAGTCTCAATCACACGAAATTCGCCGAAGCGCCGGAAGTGGTGAAGCTGATCGGCCACCAGCTTTCAAAAGGCAATTCGCTGGAAACGAGAAACGAAGAACCCGGCGTCGCGCGTGGCGTTGTCCAAAGTATCGCGAACATCCCGGTTTCCGTTTCTGGTAACGGCCACCTCATCGTGTTGCCGTAGGATCTGCGTCAGTCCGCCTTTCTGAAACTAGAGAACGCGTGTCGGTCCTGCGCCGAAAGTGCTGCTGCCGGGCAGGGAAGTGGGAAACGAGCACCGGTGCGGGTTTGTCAGCCTAGTCCTGGGCCGGGTTTGTTCTGCCGGCCTGGAAAAAACGCGCCATCTCATCCAGCATGTGAGCGTGGAACGGATTCCAGTGGCTCCTCAGGATATCTGATGCCGGGATATTCAGAACCGTTTTTTCTCCGCGAAGAACCAAGGCGCCGAGTTGCAGGGCGGAGATCTGCGGTTGCCTGATGTGACCGTAGAGCGGGTCGTCGGCCGTGAAGGGCAGGGCGATGTGGGACAGGGAGTAGACATCGCCGGGCCAGGAAAGGTTGAGCGGTGAGGTCACCGGATG
Organism: Roseibium sp.; assembly: GCF_048260565.1. Classification (GTDB taxonomy): domain Bacteria; phylum Pseudomonadota; class Alphaproteobacteria; order Rhizobiales; family Stappiaceae; genus Roseibium. Next base: position 576,702 of record NZ_JBLXGP010000001.1, read on the forward strand.
CCTGGCGGCCGGTGCAAACGACTTCTGCCCGACCTTGGCGTTCTTGGTATCCAGATTTGTCACCACATGAATGGTGTAGGCGTGGTCCGGATCGCTGGTAAGGGGTTTCAGGATCGCTTGCGAGTCGAAGGAAAACAGCGGCGTGTCGGCGATGGCCCGGTTGATGTCGAACAGGATGAGTTCCGAGCCGTTTTCCGGAAGCCGATTGAACAGCTTGGCGACAAGGTCGGGCGGCCGAACGGTCGCATCGACGACCGAAGAGAAGCCCTGGATCGGCGGAATGTCGGCAAGCTTCCCCTCGGCCTCGAGCATATCGAGCGCAAGCTGGACCTGTCGCGTCAATTCATAGGTGACATAGCCCGCATTGACGGTGAACGAGGAATATTTGAAGGGATCGTATTCGGGAAGAACCGAGCTCCAGGCAAGTTTTTGCAGTCCAAGGATATGGCCGAGTTTGATCAGCCACGGGGCATAGGCCGCGGCCGGCGTGATGCCGATGGCCGGAGAGAGCAGGCTGACCCGGGAAACTTGCGGGCTGTCGGGGGCGTCGACCTGTTTCAGGGCATAAAGAACGCCCAGCGTGGCACCGTTGGAATAGCCCACGATGTAGATCGGCCGGTCCGGCGCGAGATCGTGAAGATACCTGACGCTGAGTTCGGTCGCGGCGAACATGTCCTGCCAGGTGATGTCCAGAAGGCTCGACGGCGCAGTTCCATGTCCGGGAAGCCGCAGTCCGAGAACGGTCATTCCCCGGTCGTGCAAGACCCGTCCGACGGACCGCAGGCTGTAGGGTGAGTCCGACATCCCGTGCAGCAGCAGAACCGATGCCTTCGGATCCGCGGCTTCAAGAACAAAACTGCGGTTCCAGTTCCGCGGCCAGCGCGCCGGATTGGAAACGCTGCCCGGCTGGAAGCGGTTGATCTGGTCCCGGCTGCTCCAGTTGACGGGCTTTGTGACCTTGTCATCCAGTTCCCGGAACAGCCTGTCCTCGAGAGCCTGGTAGTCCGCGAAGGTCGAGACATCCGAGTCGGCCTTGAAGTCTTCCTCAAGCGTTGCGGTGTGCCACGGCGACAGGTCCGCCTGGCTGGTGAGATAGACGATCCCGATGGCAACGACAGCGACGGTTGCCCCGAGGCCCATGATGAAGGCTATTTTCAAGAGCCGCCAGGTTCTGCGGATAAGGCGCACGATGCCCATGCGGAGACCTTTCACATCGTTCGGGCACATCCGGACTAGCGACCCAAGTCCAAAGAACCGCTTTCGGACGGTAAGGCAGGGTTCAGGACCGGCAAATCGGAGTGCGTCATCGAATTGGCCTCAAATAGATCACGCGCGACGACGGGCGGCCAAGGAAAAATACCGTAACCCGCTTCCGGTTGAAACGGTGCCCAGCATTCCGTTGATGTCGCTTCAGGGCACGCACCACCAGTTAAAACAAACCGGTCGGGTGGAGCTGCGATCAAAAAGCCCGCTCCGTACGGAACAAGGCATGGAGCTTATCTCGGTCGTCCAGACCAGAAGCTGCCTTATGGGGGCGGTCAGGAGTAAGTATTCGAGGATTTTACAGGTCAGTTTTTGACTTACGTTGCGGCAATGGATCAAATGGTGCCATGGCACTTCCGAAGAGATTTCGTATTTTCGCAATCATTGTTGTCGCGCTTCTGGCTGGTTCGGCGGCGACTGTCCTGCTGATCCTAAAAAGCGAACTATTTCTCCCCCTGCGCCAAAGCCTCGTGGCCGAACTCATTGGCGACAGTCTCGGTCACCCGATATCAATCAATGGCGACGTGTCGTTTGGGTTCGCGGATAAGGTCAATATCTCGATTTCAGACGCCGTTTTCACGGAGGGAACAACACGGAATATTTCGGACGCGCAGGCTTTCAAGAGGGTTTCCTTCGATTGCGCCTATTCCTGTCTCGTCGGCAAGGTCAAGGACCTTGGCACGTTTCAAATGGCCGGCGCGACCATCATCCTTCGCCCGCCGACAGCCGAAAGCAGCGGAGAGGAACCCCAGGAGGAACCCGCCGCCTTCAGAATCCCGAGCGCTTTTCTGAAATCCCGTCTTTCCGACGACTTCCTCCTGTCGGATGTGAAACTTCGATATGAAGACGAACCGAACGGCTGGAACGAAACCTTCGACATTCAGACGCTCCGCTTTCACCGGCCGTCCGGCAGCGAAAAGACGGAGATCTCCTTTGCCGGCACAACGAATGGATATGATGTGGCGCTGGAAGGAGAGATTACACGCGGTGACAGAAAGATACCGCTTGCTGTTCTGCCGATCAGGACTCGGCTCGAGGTGTCCGGCCTGACATCTACTGCCACGGGAACAATCGACATTTCGAACCCGGTTGCCGCGATCGCTCTCAGTTTCGACAGCCGGTTGGAGTCGATCGGGGACTTTCTGGAAGCAGCCGGACTTGCCCGCGAGATCGAAGGCACGGGCGAGGCGACCGGGGCCCTTTCCGGACCGCTGGACAGTCTCGCCCTCGCGGACCTTTCCCTGTCCGCCAGAAACGAGTTCGGTGACACGCTGGACGTCACGGGTTCTGTCGGCGACCTTGTGAACGGATCCGCCATCTCCCTGGATTTGCGTTCGACCCTCGCGCCGCTTGCGCCGAAAGGCCCCGGCGTTGACGACACATTCGCCATCGAAACGACGGGCCTTACGCTTCATCTCAGCGGCAACCGGGACAAGCTGTCCGTATCCGATGCGCATGTCATCACTAACCTGGCCGTTCTGGAACTCGGCGATTTCGGTCCGATCTCGGTCGAGAGGGTCGTCAAGCAACCGGACAACCGGGTGAGCCTTGAAGGAATAGACATCCGGCACGGTCCGGCGGATGCGCCCTATCTCGAATTGAGGGGCCGTATCGGCGACCTTCTGGGTCTGGAGGAAATCCATCTCTCCGGCGGTTACCATGTGCCGACTGTGGAGGCCTTCGGGCTGTCTCTGGACGACGCCAACGCCCTGGGCCGGCTTGGGGGCGAGATCGAATTTTCCGACGAGAATGGTCTACTCGCCCTACGGAAATTCACGGCTGCCGTGACCGGCACGGACCTGCTTTCATTCGACGCGGAGCTTTCCATTGCCCATCTGCGCCGGATCGATGCCTTCGCCCTGGAAACGGAACTGGATATTCCAGATATGGCCGCCTATGCCTCCGTGTTCGGTGTAACGCTGACGCATGCCGCACCTGCGGTGACATTCGACGGCACCCTTACCTTGAGAGACGCGTCCTTTTCGGCCGAGGGCGCCTTGCAGGCAGGCGCTTCGAAAGTGCAGATCGACGCCGACTTGTCCGAGGATACGGACAACGGCCTTTATGTGGCGACCGGAGACATCCGCTCTGCACAGTTGGACGTGTCTGATTTCGCGGGGCTGATCGAACTGACGATCAAGGGGGAGCATCCGCATCTCGATCCGGTCGAGATTGCGGAAGCTGTCAAATACAAGACGCGAATGAAAATCGGCCTGGACATCGAAAAGCTGATCACCAACAAGGCTGTGGCCGGCAATGTGGCTGGAACCCTGGGATACGAGGATCTGAAATTGTCCCTGGCACCGCTGGCGCTCACCTATCTCGGCGGCACGATCAAGGGCGATTTCAGCGCCGACTTCAACAAGAAGACGCCGGTCCTGTCCGCTAAGGGGCGGATCGAAAAATGGCGACTCGGCCGGTTGATGCGGGAATTCGGCCTGACCGCGCCTTTCAACAGCACGATCTACATGAGTTTCGATGTGAACGGCGCCGCCGGATCCGCAATCGGCCTTTTGAAATCGCTCTCCGGCCGGATGACCGCATCGCTATGGGGCGGAGAGATCCCGACCCGGCTGATCGATCTGAGTGGTCTCAATCTCGTGACCTGGATTTTCAGCAACAAGGATGGCAAGGAGACGTCGAAACTGGTCTGCGCGGTCCTGCCGCTTCATTTCAAGAATGGCCTGGCCTCGACCAGGTCGCTGATCATCGAAACCGAAAACGTCCAGATCATCGGTGGTGGCAGCGTCGATCTGAAATCCGAGACCCTGGACCTGTCCTTCGTGCCACGTCCAAAGCGCAAACAGGTCGTCGATATCGTTTCGCCGTTTGCCATCAAGGGGCACATGGGCAAACCGAACCTGGAAGTCAAACATGCCGGCGCCGGCCGGGCCATTGGCGAAACGATCAGTCTTCCCCTGAACCTGCTCGGCCGGATCTTCGGCGGAGGCGGCCTGATCGACGAAAAAGCCAAACCTTGCGTGCTGCCGAAGGCGACGGGACCGAAGTAGGAACCATCAGGCAAGTCACACCCTGCTTGAAAGATGATGCGGACGTTCTTTCCGGAATCGATCCGCCAGGACCAGGCATTTCCGCGGCTCGGGAAATTTTGAACATCATCTCGACAAGCCATAGCCAATATTCGTTGTGCCGGATGGCACCAATGGGCACCAGTTCATGAGACCAGTTTTGGGCATCACTTGGCCAAAATCACTGAGAGTATGGATTCGTAAATCCGATTAACTCAATTATATCAATAACTTATGGAAGAGTTGGCTGGGGAACCTGGATTCGAACCAGGACTAACGGAGTCAGAGTCCGCGGGTCTACCGTTAACCTATTCCCCAACAGAAGCGCCAAACAGACAGTATACGTCGATGCGCTTAATGGCGAGTCCGACCCGTGCGGGCCAAGGCGCCAACGTTGCGTAGGCAGCGTATATATCCAACTTGGGGCATGATGCAACAGGGCAGATGCATTTTTCAAGTATCGGGTCTCACCGACACGTTTGCGCCGGAGCCTTATGCCTCATTATTAAAATCTGACGCTTTTCGCCGCACAGACAACCTGTTACAGTTTCACCAACGAAAGATATGCATGAGGCGGGGCGCTTGCGCCCGGGCTTCGTGCCGAAAGGCTGAAACGTGACACAGTCAGGTCAGGAACCGCCCGAAACCGGGCGTGGTGCCCCTGATGCGTCCGGAATTGACAGCGCCCTCAAGGCGCAAACGCGGTCCAAACGCCGGCGACGCAGGCGGCGTGGCGGCAAGATGCACAGCGCGTCGGAAAACGGGGCAGAACGTCCTGCTCCGCCAGCAGCGGCATCCTCCAGCGGACAGGCGGAATCCGGCTTCGCATCGGCACTTCAGGCAGAGACCGGGCCTGCAAACGGTGGTTTGCAGGGGAAGGCGGACGTGCCTGCAGACGTACGGAATTCGTCCGACGGCCCCCCGAGTGCGAAGGGGCAGAAGGCGAAACGGCGGCGCAACCGCAAACGCGGGGGCAAGAATGGAAGCGGAGGCCGGGAACAGTCTCAAAAGTTCTCCGCTCTGGACAACCCGTCCGAACGCCAGGCAAACCACTCTGAATCATTGCCGGCCTCCGAGGCGAACGGCGCATATTCGCGGCCGGCCGTGCCCGGCCGTAAGCGGCCGGTTCCGGGAAAAGGCCAGCCGGATGGACGTGGAAGAGGGCCGAGGCCGGGTAACGCGAATCGGATCCGCGGTTCCGTGGCCCGCCAGGACAACCGAAAGCTCTATGCGGCGCTGGACCTTGGCACCAACAACTGCCGTTTGCTGATTGCGCGGCCTGAGGAGCGCGGCTTCCGGGTCGTCGATGCCTATTCGCGCATCGTCCGGCTGGGCGAGGGGGTCGGAGCGCACAAGCGGCTGAGCGATGCGGCAATGGATCGGGCGATCGACGCGCTTGCAAATTGCCACCGCAAGCTTGCAGAACGGGGGGTGGAGCGGTCGCGGCTGATTGCGACCGAAGCCTGTCGGGCCGCGGAAAACGGAGCGGACTTCATCTCGCGCGTCCAGGCGGAGACCGGGCTTGCGCTTGAAATCGTCAATCGGGAGACCGAAGCCCGGCTGGCCGTGGCCGGGTGCGTTTCGCTGGTCGACCAGGAGGCGGAAGGCGTCATCCTGTTCGATATCGGCGGCGGGTCTTCGGAAATCGTCTGGCTGGACCTGCGCAACCGCTGCGGCGCGCGCGGTTATGCCCTGACGCGGTTCGTCCGCTCCTGGATTTCGCTTCCCGTGGGCGTCGTCAATCTCGCGGAACGTCACGGTGGCGTGCACGTGACGCCGGATATTTTCGAGGCCATGGTGTCCGATGCGGCGGAGCATCTGGCGGCTTTCAGCCTGGGAGAGGAACTGACGGCGGCGATTTCTTCGGGCCGGGTGCATATGCTCGGCACGTCAGGCACCGTGACGACACTCGCAGGCGTTCATTTCGGGTTGAAGCGGTATGACCGCAGGAGGGTTGACGGTGCCTGGCTGGAGAACACCCAGGTCGGCGCGATGATTGATCGCCTGCGCGACATGCCCTACGAAGAGCGGGTCGAAAACCCTTGTATCGGCGCGGATCGTGCCGATCTAGTGCTTGCCGGCTGCGCTATCCTGGAGGCGATCCGCCGCCGCTGGAGCTGTTCCAGACTGCGCGTTGCCGACCGCGGCCTGCGCGAAGGCATTCTGACGGAATTGATGGCCGCCGATGGTGTGTGGTCGAGAAGAAAAACGAACGGCCGGCAAACGGGCCGTCAAAGAGGCAAACCATGAGCCGATCAAAACGGGGATCCGGCGACCGGGGGCTGAGTGTGCGCGTGAAAACCGCCGCCGGCCGGCGCGAATCCTCCACCCGCTGGCTGCAGCGGCAATTGAACGATCCGTATGTCCGCCGGGCCAAGGCCGACGGATACCGTTCTCGCGCGGCCTATAAGCTGATCGAGATCGACGACAAGCACAGGCTGCTCAAGCCCGGTTACCGGGTGGTCGATCTCGGAGCGGCACCGGGCGGCTGGTGCCAGGTCGCGGTCGAGCGGGTACAATCGAGCGTGGACGCGCCGAAGGTCGTCGGGATCGACTATCTGGATATGGACCACGTGCGCGGCGCGGTCTTCCTGAAGAAGGATTTTCTGGACGATGATGCTCCCGACGCCTTGATCGAGGCGCTCGGCGGTCACAAGCCGGATGTGGTTCTGTCCGACATGGCGGCGCCCACCACCGGCCATCGTCAGACGGATCATCTGCGCACCACCCATCTCTTTGAGATCGCCATCGATTTTGCCCGCCATAATCTGGTGCCGGGCGGTTCCTTCCTTGCCAAGGTGTTTCGCGGCGGTACGGAAAACGCGCTGCTTTCCGACCTGAAGCGCGAATTCAAGAGCGTTTCCCACATCAAGCCGCCGGCCAGTCGCAAGGAAAGCCCGGAGCTCTATGTGATTGCCAAGGGATTCCGCGGCATGAGCGAGGAAGACGAACGCGAGTAGGCATCAACTGCCCACTGCGGCAAACTTGCTGCCGGTTTCGCGGGGCAGGGGCTTTTCTTCCTGTCACCTGCATGTTATTGACCCGCGCCAACTTCTCCGGCAAAGCCGAAGCGAATCGTCAGATGCAGAAACCCGACCGTTTCTGCGTCGCACATGCTCATTAACTTATGCCCACTAACTCAGGGGGAATTGGCAATGGCCTCATTCTTTGTTCCGTCGACCGGAATGGAAGCGCTCACCTTCGATGATGTCCTGCTGATCCCCGGGCATTCGGAAGTCATGCCGGGTCAGACGGAGCTCCGCTCCAGGGTCACCAAGGATATCGTTCTCAATCTGCCGATCATCTCGTCGGCAATGGACACGGTCACCGAAGGCCGTCTCGCGATCGCCATGGCTCAGGCCGGCGGCATCGGTGTCATCCACCGCAATCTGTCGCTAGACCAGCAGGCCGAAGAGGTCCGCAAGGTCAAGAAGTTCGAATCCGGCATGGTCGTCAACCCGCTGGTCATCGGTCCGGACGCGACCCTGCAGGACGCCCTCGACCTGATGGAACGCTTCGGGATTTCCGGGGTGCCCGTGGTGGAAAACGGCGGGCAGGGCGGCCAGCACACCGGTCGGCTGGTCGGTATCCTGACCAACCGCGATGTGCGCTTTGCCTCGAACCCGGGCCAGAAGGTCTATGAACTCATGACCCGGGAGAACCTGGTCACCGTTTCCGACGGCGTCAGCCAGGAAGAGGCCAAGCGCCTGCTGCATCAGCACCGGATCGAAAAGCTGCTGGTGGTCGACGGCGACAACAACTGCATCGGCCTGATCACCGTCAAGGATATGGAAAAGGCCAAGCTTAATCCCAATGCCTCGAAAGACGATCAGGGCCGGCTGCGTGTAGCGGCCGCGACCAGCGTCGGCGAGGAAGGCATGGCACGGGCGGAACGCCTGATCGATGCCGGCGTCGACATGGTCGTCGTCGACACCGCCCACGGCCATTCGGCGCGCGTTCTGGAGATGGTGTCCAAGGTCAAGACCCTGTCGAATTCCGTTCAGGTGCTGGCCGGCAACGTGGCGACTTCCGAGGCCACCAAGGCTCTGATCGATTCCGGCGCGGATGCGGTCAAGGTCGGTATCGGTCCCGGTTCGATCTGTACCACGCGCATCGTGGCGGGTGTCGGTGTCCCGCAGCTGACCGCGATCCTGGAATCGGTGGAAGAAGCCAACAAGCACGACATTCCGGTCGTTGCCGACGGCGGCATCAAATTTTCCGGCGACCTTGCCAAGGCGATCGCCGCCGGTGCATCCTCCGTCATGGTCGGTTCCCTTCTGGCCGGCACCGAGGAAAGCCCCGGCGAGGTCTATCTTCACCAGGGACGCTCCTACAAGTCCTACCGGGGCATGGGGTCGGTCGGCGCCATGGCGCGCGGTTCCGCGGACCGCTACTTCCAGGCGGAAGTGCGCGATACGCTGAAACTCGTGCCGGAAGGAATTGAAGGGCAGGTGCCCTACAAGGGCGCGCTGTCGAGTGTGCTGCATCAGCTGGCCGGCGGCTTGCGCGCGGCAATGGGGTATGTGGGCGGCAAGACGATTGCGGAGTTCCAGGAAAAGGCGCGGTTCGTGCGTATTTCCGGAGCCGGTCTCCGCGAGAGCCACGCGCATGATGTGACCATCACGCGCGAAAGTCCGAATTACCCGACGAATGTGTAATAATTTTTCCGTGCCCTCGGTCTGATCACCGATGGCCGGCTGGAGTTTTTCATGAAGGATGGCGGACGCCTATCTGCGGCAATTGAGGTTCTCGAGGAAGTCGAGTCCCGCCATCGCCCGGTTCAAAATGCCCTGAAGGACTGGGGCACCGCGCACAGGTTTGCCGGCTCCGGCGACCGGACGGTCATCGGTAACCTGGTTTTCGATGCCTTGCGCCATAAGGCGAGCCTTGCCGGCCGGGTGGGGTCGGACAGCCCGCGTCTGCTGGCATTGGCAACCTATGCGCTGACATGGGAAAACGGCCTGGAGCGGCTGGAAACGGTCCTTTCCGAGGATCAGCACGCTCCGGAAGCCTTGAGCGAGGCGGAGCGGACCAGCCTTGCCGCCGGGTCGGACCGCGAAGCTGAGGGCGCTGCCGCTGCCGATGTACCGGACTGGCTCTGGCCGTCCTTCCTTGAGGTCTTCGGTGAAAACGCAGTTGCGGAAGGCCAGGCACTCGCCGCCCGGGCACCGATCGATCTGCGGGTCAACACGCTGAAATCCGACCGCGAGAAACTTCTCAAACGCCTGTCGCATGTGGGGGCCGTTCCTTGCCCGCTGTCGCAGGTCGGCATGCGCATCGCCCCGAAGCCAGGCGCGGCGCGCATGCCGCATGTGCAGGCGGAAGAAGGCTATCGCAAAGGCTGGTTCGAGCTTCAGGACGAAGCGAGCCAGCTGGTTTCCCTGCTGGCCGGCCCGGAGCCGGGCATGCAGGTGCTTGACTACTGCGCCGGCGGCGGCGGCAAGACGCTGGCGCTTGCGGCCCGGATGGAAAACCGCGGCCAGATCTATGCCTATGACGCGGATCGCCTGCGGCTGGCGCCGATCCATGAACGGTTGCAGCGGGCAGGCGCGCGCAATGTCCAGGTTCGCGACCCTAAAAGCGCCGGTCTGGATGGCCTTGCCGATGAAATGGACCTCGTCTTCGTCGATGCGCCTTGCACCGGAACGGGTGTCTGGCGCAGGCGACCGGATTCCAAATGGCGCCTGTCGGAAAAGGCGCTTGCGGACCGCATCGAGGATCAGCGCAAGGTTCTTGTCCACGCGTCTCAATACGTAAAGCCTGGCGGGCGGATCGCATACGTGACCTGCTCACTGTTGCCCGGGGAAAATGCCGAACAGGTTACCTGGTTTCTGTCGCAGAATACGGAGTTCAGCCCGGTGTCGGCACTGGAGACTTGGCGCGCGCGCCTGCCGGGTGCTGACGAACCGGCCTATGCCAACGACCGGGGCGACATCACGCTGACCCCGGCCACGACCCGGACGGACGGTTTCTTTCTGGCACTGATGGAAAGAACAGGCTGAAAAAGCCTATTCTTTCACATTTTCGTCTGTTTCCGGACCGGATGGTTCGGCCGGAATGGTCTCTGCCGCGGCCATTCCGCTGCGCTCGCGCGCTTCGATCTCCGCGCACAGCGCTGAGATCCGGCTCTCGACGTCCGGTTCCAGCCGGCGCTTCTGGGCGATCGCGGTCAGGACGGCCTTGGCATCCTTTGAGTTTCCAAGAGCGGCAAGCGCCGATCCGAGCGCATTTCCGGCCTCTTTGTTGGTCGGCTGCCTGGTATGGGCCTGCCAGGCGTGCAGCAGGGCCGCCGCATAATCCTCCAGCTTCCGCCCTGCGATGCTCAGGCGAATGAGCACATCGACATCGCCCGGGCTCAGGCTCAGGGCCTTCAGAAGCACATCCCGTGCAGTGGCAAAGTCACCGGCCGCCTGATGGGCGCTGGCGACAATGCGGTATGTATCGGCATTGCCCGGCTGAAGCGCCATGGCTTCTTTTCCTAGCGTGATGGCCTCGGAGAAGCGCCTTGCCCGGATCAGGACTTCTGCGAGACCTGTGAGCGCCGGGACATATGCCGGATCGATCTGAATGGCTTTCCGGAAGGCCGCGATGGCCGCCGAAGGCTGCGGATCGCGGGCGCGGCTTTGGGCATAGAGTGTCTGGGAAGGCGCACTGTTTGGCAGAAGGTCGACGAGCCGTTGAGCGGGAGCGAGCGCTTCCTGCGGCTTGTCCTGCTGCAGACGGACGGTCGCCAGGCCGTAAAGCGCATTGTGATTGTCGGGCGCGCCCTCCAGAACCTCCTGGAAATTGAGTTCCGCGTTCGCCAGATCTCCTAGCAGGAGCTGGCAGTTTCCCAGGTTGGCCCGCGCCGCGGTGTGGGCCGGCTCGGCGAAGACGATTCGCCTGAGCTGGGAGACGGCTTCTTCCAGCATGCCGGCCCGTAAAAGGGCCGTCGCGGTCCGGTAGGCGATTTCGACGTCGTCAGGCGCCAGTTCAAGCGCTTCCAGATAGGCGGCGAGCGCGGCTTCGCCATCTCCGGCCCGTTCCAGGGACAATGCATGTTCAAAGGCGCGCCTGGCCGAAGACGTCATGAAATTGTCCTTACATTTTGCGCGAACCGGCGGTTCGGCGCCACTGATGATGTCAAGCCTAGGAGCGCAATCGGAAACCGTCAAAAGCGAATCGCACGTTATCAAACGGGTTCTTCGCCCTTTCGGTCGATCCTTGCAGGCGGATGGGGAGGGAATAGGGCAAAGGCCGCTTCGGCCGTGCCAGTTCCCGATGGCGGGGAAGAAATCGGTGACTTCAGGCGCTACCGCGAATGTGGAGAAACGCGTCTTGCGTTATTGTTATTCAACAACGTTTCCTGCTGCTTGAAAGCAAAGGATATGGACCTTCCATGATCGATTTAAATGCGGTGGAAAAAGAAGGCTATGAAATCAAGCCGTATTCCAACAACGAAATCTATGTAATCCGAAATTTTCTGAGTGGCGACCTTTGTGAGGAAGTGGTTCGGCTAAGCCACGAGAAAATGAAGACACTAAGCCATCGAAAAGAAGAAGACGGGTTTTTCTACTCCCTAGATGTTTTGCCGAGTAGGGTTGAGACGGACAGGATTTTCAGATCCATACAATTTACCCATTTCGACAACGAATTTGCCGGTACACCGATAGAGAATTTGTACAAGGAGATGATGTCCTTTCAGTCGAAATTTGTGACAGATGAGAAGCGGATCGCGTCTGCAATAAGACGCATTCAAATCATCCATTATCCCAGGGGCGGCGGCTTTTTTGATTGGCATCAACACCCGCGTTATCCGGTGAACTACGGTCTCATTCTGAACCTGAGCAAGAAGGGCAGGAACTTCGATGTCGGGGCCACGGAAATCGTCTCTTCAGGCAATCAGGTCATGAAGGTGGAGAGTTATTCCGATATCGGGGATCTGATTTTATTTCAGTACGATCTGAAACATCGCGTGGCGCCATGTAACCCGGAAGACGACCTGTGTTTTGATACAAACGGACGTTGGACGGCAATCCTGCCCATCTATTGATGGTGGCTTTAAAGGCTAATCCGCGTCAGGAATCTTTCCAACGCCGCAACGGCTTGTCGGGATCCGGCGAAGCCGGATTGAAAACAGTTTCTGCCACCGGTTCTGGCGGGGGATGGGAGCGGAGCAGCCGTGGTGCCGGGTCTATCTCGTATTTTTCCGGTAGAAAGGCGGAAAGCCTTTGTTATTGGTGGTTCATTTTCTGCGCGGAACGCATTAGAAGCTTGCCATGACCCAGCATGACCGTCTCCTGATCATCGATTTCGGCTCACAAGTCACCCAGCTAATCGCCCGGCGTCTGCGTGAGCTGAAAGTCTACTGCGAAATCCATCCCTATCAGAACGTCACCGATGCCTTTCTGGCCGAGTTTTCGCCCAAGGCGGTGATATTCTCCGGTGGACCGTGCTCCGTCTTCGACGAAGGCGCGCCGATGCCGCCGAGCGCCGTTTTCGATCTGGGAATTCCGATATTGGGGATCTGCTATGGCCAGCAGGCCATGATGCAGATGCTGGGCGGCAAGGTTGAGCGCGGACACAAGACCGCAGAATTCGGCCGGGCTTATGTTGTTCCCAAAGGCGAAAAACTGGATCTTCTGAACGGTTGGTTCGAGGACGAGCGCGAACAGGTCTGGATGAGCCACGGCGATCACGTCAGTGAGATCGCGCCGGGTTTCAACGTCTACGGCACCTCACCGAACGCGCCCTTCGCCATCACGGCCGATCCGTCGCGCCACTTCTATGCGGTTCAGTTCCATCCGGAAGTGCACCATACGCCGAACGGCCGGAAGCTTTATGAGAATTTTGTCCGTATCGCGGGCTTCTCCGGCGACTGGACCATGGGCGCCTATCGTGAGGATGCGATCGCCCGGATCCGTGAGCAGGTCGGCGACAAGAAGGTCATCTGCGGTCTGTCCGGCGGCGTGGACAGCTCGGTGGCGGCCGTCCTGATCCACGAGGCGATCGGCGACCAGCTGACCTGCGTCTTCGTCGACCACGGCCTTCTTCGCCTGAACGAGGCCGATGAAGTGGTCAGCATGTTCCGAGACCACTACAACATTCCGCTCATCCATGCGGACGAGAGTGAGTTGTTCCTCGGCGAGCTGGAAGGCCAGTCGGATCCGGAAACGAAGCGCAAGATCATCGGCCGGCTCTTCATCGACGTGTTCCAGAAGCACGCCAACGAGATCGAAGGCGCCGAGTTCCTGGCTCAGGGAACGCTCTACCCGGACGTCATCGAAAGTGTCAGCTTCTCCGGCGGCCCGTCCGTGACGATCAAGTCCCACCACAACGTGGGCGGTTTGCCGGAAAAGATGGGCCTGAAACTGGTCGAGCCCTTGCGGGAACTGTTCAAGGACGAGGTGAGGGCGCTTGGCCGTGAACTCGGGCTGCCGGAGAAATTCATCGGCCGGCATCCCTTTCCCGGACCGGGGCTCGCGATCCGCTGTCCCGGCGAAATTACCCACGACAAGCTGGATATCCTGCGTCAGGCCGATGCGGTCTATATCGATCAGATCCGCAAGCACGGTCTCTATGACGAGATCTGGCAGGCCTTCGTTGCGATCCTTCCGGTGCGCACCGTCGGCGTCATGGGCGATGGAAGAACCTATGACTATGCCTGCGCGCTCCGTGCCGTGACCAGTGTCGACGGCATGACGGCGGATTACTATCCCTTCAGCCATGAATTCCTGGGCGAAACCGCCACACGGATCATCAACGAGGTGAAGGGGATCAACCGGGTCACCTATGACATTACGTCGAAGCCTCCGGGAACGATCGAGTGGGAGTGAGCCGTAACAGGAGCTTTCCAGGCTCCGGATACCTTCAAAACCAACCAGTCACAGAAGTGGATGAATGTCATCCATCTGCCAACAGGCTTGGTGGCGGCCGGGGATGTAAAGGACCGCTTGTTTCGACACATAAGCAAAGGGTAGCGAAATGAGTCGATTGCTGTTGCTTGGCGATATCTATGTCCAACAACTGAACGGTGTCGCCGTTCAGTACCAGTTCGACAACATTCCCGACAACAGGGAACTCGAGATCGACGTCCTGTGCGTGGGCGGCGTTACGCCTCAAGGCGCCGTCAATCCGAATGCGAGTTTCGACGGCATGGATGTCTTCAAGGAACAGCTGATGGACCTTGAAGAGGGGAAGTACGACTATGTCGGGATCATGCTGGGTGAGGTCGACTGCGGTTTCGTATTCTGGTACCTCGCTCAAAAGAACAAGGTTTCGATTTTCGATCAGCTCGAGCGGTCGTTGCAAAACTACGAGAAGTTCGTCACCAGCTACATTTTGCCCAAATACGAGCCTGAGCGTGTTTGCATCTTCGGAAGTGTCCTGCCGACCATTCCCGATGATGCCGACAAGAAGTTTCTGAAAGGCGCACGAGCGGAAGTGAAGGCGACGCAATACCAAAGGACAGCTCTGACTTTGGTTTACAATAGCCGTCTGCAGAGCCTCGCCCGGAAATTGGGTGTCTATTACATCGATATAACCCTGGAAACGATCGATTTTTCAAAGGGTATTCTGAACGAAGCCTACTCCAATCCGGATCCGGCAAATCATCTTCTCGATGAAGGCAGGGCTGCGCCCTTGCTTGCGGATCGAATTGTCAATGATTGGGTGAGCAAGGAAGACTACAAGGCGCATTTTTAACTTCAGTCCAATTGGACTGGTGCCGCTACGGAAATGGATTGGCGAGAGGCAGGACGAATGGTGACCAGGGAATTATCGGAAGATCTCGCCGGTTGGCGGGAGCCGACCACTCCGGCCGATCTTTGTCTCGCCGGCAACCACGTCGTCCTGGCTCCGATGACATTGGCCGCACATGCAAAGCCACTCTTCGAAGCCTTCCGAACAGACCGGGAAGGGCGGATATGGGATTATCTGCCTTACGGACCGTTCGATACCCTGGATACCTTCGAGGGCTGGGTAAAGAATTTCCAGGGGGCGAAGGACCCTTATTTCTTCGCCATCGAACGCCTCGACAAAAAACGCGTTTGCGGCGTCGCCAGTTTCCTGCGCATCAGCCCGAAGGACGGGTCGATTGAGGTCGGCCACATCAATTTCTCGCCGCTTCTGCAAAAGACGGTGGCCGCCACCGAGGCCATGTATCTGATGATGAAATGGGCCTTCGAAGCCGGCTATCGGCGTTATGAATGGAAATGCAACGCGCTCAACGCCGGATCGCGGCGAGCGGCTCAGAGGCTCGGATTGTCCTATGAGGGCGTTTTCCGCCAGGCGACGATCGTAAAGGGACGCAATCGGGATACGGCCTGGTTTGCCGCCATCGACAAGGAATGGCCCGCGCTATCCAAAGCCTTCGAAACCTATCTCAGCCCGGACAATTTCGACGCCGACGGCAGACAGAAGGCGTCGCTTTCAAGCCTCACCGAACCGCTGCTCCACATGAAGGACCCGATGGTCTCTGGTTGACCGCGTCGAATTATTCTCCCGGAGTGGCTTCCAGGGATTTGGCCGCGTCGATTTCCTTGTGCAGCCGCTCTTCCTCTTCCGCCTTGGGCGTGACGAAACGTCCAAGTAGCAGATAGGCGACAGGGGTCAGGAACAGTGTCGACAGGGTCGCAAGGCCAAGTCCCCCGACAATGACCCATCCAAGCGCGATACGCGCTTCCGCACCGGCGCCGGACGCAAGGATCAGAGGCACACCGCCGACGATGGTGCAGATCATCGTCATCATCACCGGTCTGAGGCGGACATTGGCCGCGTTCTCGATCGCTTCGCGCACGCCCTGGCCCCGGTCTCGCAACTGGTTTGCGAACTCCACGATCAGGATGCCGTTCTTGGCCATGATGCCCACCAGCAGGACAAGCCCTATCTGGCTGTAGACGTTGAGGGTGGTGCCGGTCAGGAGCATGGCGAAGACCGCGCAGGCAAGGCCCAGAGGCACGGTCGCCATGATGATCAGCGCGCTGATGAAACTCTCGAACTGAGCGGCGAGCACGAGCAGGATGATAACGATCGCGAAGCCGAACGTGCGGGCCATACTCGACGACTGCTCGCCGAGCGTGGCCGTTTCGGCAAGCGGAATGATGCGGGAACCAGGAGGCAGGAGAGGTTCCGCGATCTCCTGAGCGGCCTTGTAAGCTTCCCCCAGTGCGAAATCGGGCGCCAGTCCGGAGGTAATCCCCACCGCTCGCATCTGCTGTTCTCGTGACAGGGACGGCGGAACGGCTTTCTCCACGAGGCTTGCGATCGTTGAGACCGGCACGAAACGCCCGTCACTGGTTTTGATGAAGATGTTTTCCAGATCGGTCGGGTCGTTGATCGGATTGGTCGTGGAGACGAACTTCACGTCGAAGGCCCTGTCATCGATGAACACCTGGCCGATCTTGCGTCCGTCGAGCATGGCCTGCATGGCCGTACCCAGCCCGTTGATGTCGATCCCGAGATCCGATGCGCGTTCGCGGTCGATCGAGACCGATAGCTGCGGCTGGGTGGCTTCGCTCGTTAGCCGTGCCTGCCGGAACCGGGGATCCTTTTCCATCTCCGCCACGACGCGTTCTGCCGTTTCGCCAAGCTCTGCGTAGTTGTTGCCGGCGATCGCGAATTGAAGGCCGGAACCGGCGCCGCGAATGCCGAGGCTGTTGGGCTGGAAGACGAAGGCGCGGACGCCCGGCACGTTTCGCACCAGGGCGTTTATGTCCGAGACGATCTGCTGCTGCGACCGGCTGCGCTCCGCCCAGGGCGCAAGGCGCAACACCATGAACCCCTGATTGGAAGACCCTCTCCAGCCGGCAACGGAAAAGGTGCTGTTCACTTCACCTGCATCGCGGAAGGGCTGCAGAAGCCCTTCGATGGTCTGTATCTGGTTAGACAGATAGTCGAGGCTGACGCCCTGAGGCGCTGAAATCCGCAGGAAGGCCAGGGACCGGTCTTCCGGCGGGGTCAGCTCGGACTTGAGCATGGGAAACATCAGCCCGGCGGCCGCCGCAAAAAATATCGAGACCGCGACCACGACCAGAGGGGCGTTGAGGCAGGCGCGCAGGCTGCGCCGGTAAAGCGCGGAAAGGACGCGTCCGAGGCCGCCGGTCAGTCCGCCATGTCCGGAGTGTTCGGACCCGGATTTTAGGATCCGCGATGCCAGCATCGGGCACAGCGACAGGGCCACGATAGACGACAGGAAAACGGCGATAGCGAGAACAAAGCCGAATTCGCGGAAAAGGCCGCCGGTCTGTCCCGGAAGGAAGGAAAGCGGCACGAAAACGGCAACGAGTGTCGCTGTCGTCGCGATCACTGCAAAGAAAACCTCGTCGGTGCCGAGCACCGCGGCAGCCCGCGGGCCGATACCTTCGTTGCGCCGTCGGACGATGTTTTCCAGAACCACGATTGCGTCGTCGACGACAAGGCCGGTCGCGAGCACGAGCGCCAGCAGGGTCAGGATATTGACCGAAAAGCCGGCGAGATAGATCGCCGCGAGCGTCCCGATCAGGGCCACGGGCATGGACACGCCGGGAATAAGTGTGGCCCGCCAGTCCCACAGGAACAGGTAGATGATCAGCAACACGACGCTGACGGAAATGAGGAGCGCGATTTCGACTTCGTGGATCGAGCCGTTGATGAAGGTCGCATCGTCGCTGGTGACCTCGATCGTCATGCCCTCCGGCAGGTTTTCCTGGATACGCGCAGCCGCCGCGCGAACCCCTTCGGAGATTTCCAGTGTGTTCGACTGGGCCGCACGGACGATGCCCATACCGATCCCGGACTGGCCGTTCGCCCTGAGTTGCGACTGGCCAAGATCCGGCCCCAGCGTTACGGTTGCGAAGTCTCCGAGGCGGGCCCGGCGATTGATGATCATGCGTTCGAAAGCATCGGGCGTGTTTACCGAAGCGGTCGCGCGGACGATCAGGTCCTGGTCCCGGCTGGTCAGCGATCCGGCCGGCGTGTCGAAGGCCATGGAGGACAGCGCCTGGGCAACGTCGGCAATGGTGAGATTGAGGCTCGCCATCTTGGCCTGGTCGATATCGATGCGGAAAATCTTCTCGCGGTCGCCATAAACCTGAACATCGGCAACTCCGGGAACCGCCGCAAGCGCATCGGAGATTTCATCCTCGACAAGGACGGTCATATCCTCGACCGACGTCCGGTCCGAAGTCAGTCCAAGCCGCACGACGGGAGAAGAATTGGCATCGGCCTTGATGATCCGGGACGGATCGGCATCTTCCGGGATGTCGTTGGCGACACGTCCGAGGGCGTCGCGCATGTCGGAGGCCGCGGTGTCCAGGTCGACGTCATCGGCAAATTCGACCGTGACCCGGCTGTCGCCGTAAGAAGAGGTGGACGAGATCGACTTGACGCCCGAAACGCGCGAAACGGCGCCTTCGATCACGCCGGTCAGTTCCCGGTCAACCGTCTCGGCTGCTGCGGACGGATATGTTGTTCGCACAGTGATGACCGGCCGGTCGACATCGGGCAGTTCGCGAATTTCCACGCCAAAGAAGGCTGCGAGGCCAGCAACGACGATGAGCATGTTGATGACGAAGGCGAACACCGGACGCCGGACAAAGAGGGCGGTCAATCCAAGTTCGGGTCTGCGACCGATATTCATGTCAAAGCCTCACCTTCGTTCCAAGCACCGAGCATCACGAGCCCCGATCATTACGAACCCTGGGCGGCCGCTGCCGGCTCCGCGGAAGAAGGCGGAGCGGGAGCCGTTCGCTGATTGACGACGTTCAGCTCGGCGCCCTCGCGAACGAGATGAAGGCCTTCGGTGACGACCTCGTCCGCGGTGGTCAGTTTGGCATTCACGAGCACACTGTCGGTATTGCGCTCAACGATCTGGACGGGCACGCGCGCAGCCTTGCCGTCCCGGACCGCCCAGACATAGGCACCGTCGGATCCCCACTGCACCGCAAGCGGGCTGACGGCGGGATATTGGTCACCGGGAAAGCGCATCTCGACCAGGAAGGACATGCCGGCCCTCAGCCGGTCGGCTTCGTTCGGCAGACTAGCCTGCACCTGAAGGGTGCGGCTCGTGGAATCGATGTGGTTGTCGATCGCGCTGATCTTTCCCTTAAAAGTCTCACCCGGGCGGGCGACCGATATGGCCGCCACTGGCATGTCGACGGCAACAGCGGAGGCATAACGTTCCGGTATCCAGAAATCGACAAGGATTTCAGATCGGTCGTCGACCATCGCGATGACGGTCTGGGAGGTGACGTAATTCCCGGCGGTAATCGGCAGGATACCGACAATGCCGTCGAACGGAGACTCGATGGAACGCCTCGACAGGGCGAGCTTGGCTTCACGCAATTGCAGGCGGGCGTTGTCGACAACCAGCTCGGCATCGGTTACCTGCACGGCCGTCACCGTATTCGTCCTTTGCAGGGCTTTCATCCGCTCAAGACGCGCTTCGGCGTCACGAACTGCCAGCGCGGCCCGTTCCGCTGCGATTTCCTCCGCATCGGAATCGAGCTTCGCTAGCGCCTGGCCTTTTTTTACAGCCGCCCCCGAGCTCACCAGAATTTCGGTCAGCCGGCCACTGCTGAAAGGGCTGATTTCGACCGAGCGGGCCGCACGGCCGGTGCCGATTGCCGATAGCTGGTCGTTGATGATCAACTCGACAACCGGGGCGGTTGCTACGACACCTTGGGGCCCTCCGCGGCCTCTTCTTTTTTCTCCGGACCCGGCTTGCTTTATCTTTGCCGTCTCGAAAGGCAGCCAGTCGACGCCCCAGCGGTCGAGCCGGTCACCGGCGCCGGGATAGAACCGGGCCCATAATCCGGCCGCTATAACGCTTACAATCAGGATGAGCGCTAACTGTCTCCAGGCTGCCATTCACTTCCCCGTCCGGCGTGAAACACTGTCACCGTGAAGCAATTTCAACGGCGCAAAAGTATATGATCTGAAATAGCGCGAACTGCACGCGGAAAATCAATCACTTTAATGTAACGAAATGTCAGCGATGCCGCCCGGACGAACCATCAATCGGCGCAGGTGATGCAAAGGGCCGCGGCAGGGTCGATTTCCAGCCGCTTGGCGGCAATTTCCTCGCCGCATTCAAGGCAGTAGCCGTAGTCGCCATCATCGAGGCGCTTCAACGCCGCCTCGATCCGCACCAGGTCCGTCCTGCGTTGGCGCTCCGAGGCCTGCGCCATGGCCTGTCCCTGCAGGGCATCCATCCGGGACAGGCGTCCCACCGACTGCTGGTCGAGTTCGACGGTTGCCCGGGCGCCTTCCGACATCGCGCTGAGCGCCTCGAGTTCCCGTTTCAGTGCCAGCAGGCGCATTCGGGCTGCTTTTTCGGCTGCGGTCATGGACATCTTCCCTTGAAAAGCATCCTAGCGGATCGACCGCTGCCGTAAACCCGGAAGCCTGAGTGTTTAGGTATTGCTGGTCGGGGGCAAAGCCTCGATCTGTTCCAGTTCCGCCTTCAGCATTTCCGCGTGGTGTTCCCGGGCCTGAACCTCGATGAACAGTCGGGTCACGGCGGGGTTCTGCTTCTTGATCGCAATTTCCAGGGCGTAGATAGTGTCTTCGACTGTGCCGACATTGATGCTGTCTTCGAAGTCCAGCGACAGCGCCAGCAGAATGTCCTGTGGTCCCCGATGCAGGGTGCGGATTTCATTCAGGGAATGGACTGCCGGAGCGGCGTCGACGATCGACTTGATCGAATTGACGATTTCGGAGGAAGCGCCTTCGCCGATCAGCAGGCCCTTGGTTTCATAGGCAAGCAGGGCTGCCGTTCCGGCCAGGACCAGGCCGATGGTGATAGAGGCAGCGCCGTCGAGCCAGGCCAAGTTCAGGAATTGGGCTCCGAGCAGGCCGACGAAGGCGACGATCAGGCCGAGCATCGCGGCCGTATCCTCGAACAGCACCGTGAACACTGTAGGATCCTTGGAATCGTGCATGGCCCGGGCAAAGCTCTTCGATCCTCGGGCCTGGTTGAATTCCTTGTAGGCGATCCACCAGGCGCCTCCCTCGAAAACCATCGCAAGGGCGAGGACGATGTAGGCGATGTAAGGGTCCGAGACGGGATGGGGATGGATGACCTTTTGAATGCCCTCATAGATCGATACCCCGGAACCGACGGCAAAAATCAGGATCGCCACCACGAAGGACCAGAAATAGAGCTCCGCGCCATAGCCGAACGGATGGCGCATGTCCGCCGGTTGCTTGGATTTTTTGATGCCGTAGAGCAGAAGCCCCTGATTGCCCGTGTCGACCAGGGAATGGATGCCTTCCGACAGCATGGCGGAGGAACCGGTGTAGGCGGCGGCCGCGAACTTGGTGATCGCTATAAGCGAATTGCCCGCAAGAGCGGCATAAATCACCTTTTTAGAGCCATGTCCGGCCATCAAATTGTCTCCGTAATCGTTCAGGACGGCGATGAGGCCGTATCGATGACAACGTCGTGAATCCTGATTCAGTCCCGTTATCGGTAAGAAAGCATGCCAACAGTTTCAAGACGAAGAAGGGAAAAGGCAATGCGACAGATGATTGGAGCGGGTCTTTTGGCATTCGCGGCGATTTTTGGAGCCTCGTCGTCCGGAGCCAATGAGGTTGGCGTCGTCAAGGTGGAAGGAACGCGGGCGCCGGATGGAACATGGCGTTTCGACGTCACCTTGCATCATGCGGACGAAGGCTGGGACCATTATGCCGATTTGTGGCAAATCGAGACGCCCGACGGCCAGGTTCTCGGCGAGCGGGTTCTGGCTCATCCCCATGTAAATGAACAGCCTTTTACCCGTTCATTGAGCGGGGTCCGTATTCCGGATACCCTTGATCAGGTTATCGTGCGGGCGCGCGATTCCGTTCATGGTTATGGTCTGCGGGTGGTTTATCCGCTGCCCGAGTGAGCATCGCGTTTCGGGGGAGCCGAGCCGGTTCGTGAAAAAAAGTTGCTGTTTCTGAGTTAAATCAATGCGCTATGAAAGTTTCAAAAATATGAAACTATATCTTGCGTGAAAATGCTCGAGTGTCTATCTGGGCAAAACGGCACAAGCGATCAGGAGTTGGCATGCGAAATGGCGATAGCAAACCGGCCGGGAAGCGCCGGTTTCCGGGGAATGTAACAAGGCTCGGAGCCTTGCTCATCCTTGCGGTTGCCGGAATGAACGGCCTCGCACAGGCCGAAGAATTCCAGGTCAAGCCCCAAACCGTGACCGACACCAAGACCGTTTACGGAACTGTGCAGGCTGCGGTCGATGTTCCCGCACGCGCGCGTATTTCGGGGACCCTGCAGGACCTGTCCGTCGACGACGGCAGTTCCGTGAAGAAGGGCGAGCAGATCGCGCAGATCGTCGATGAAAAGATGAACCTGCAACGGCGGGCGCTGGACGCCAAGATTGCCGCGTCGAAATCGAACGTCGACAATTACCAGCTCGAATATGATCGCGCGCAGAAACTGTACGAACGCGGCACGATCGCCAAATCCCGCATCGACCAACTCGAAACCCAGCTGATCGTCGCACAGAACACGCTCAAGGCCGCAGAAGGCGAAAAGGCGGTCCTCGAACAGCAGGTGACGGAGGGCAGGGTACTCGCACCGTCCTCCGGACGGGTGCTCGACGTACCGGTGACAGCCGGCTCCTTCGTCATGGGCGGTGAAGTGATCGCGACCGTCGCCCAGGAAGGTTTTCTCTTGCGCATCGAGGTGCCCGAGCGCCACGCACGGAGCATGAAGGTCGGTGACGAGGTGCTGCTCGATGGCGAGCCCATGAAAGACGGCGGAGAATTTGAAGTCGGGCATATCGTCAAGGTCTATCCGAAGATCAGCCAGGGCAGGGTGGTTGCCGATGCGGACGTGCCGGGTCTTGGCGATTTCTTCGTCGGCGAGCGCATTCAGGTCCGCATCGCGGTCGGTGAGCGGCAGGCTATCTTCATTCCGCTGGAATACATCTCGACGCGCTTCGGACTCGATTTCGTCAAGCTCGCCGCGGACAACGGCGAAACGCTCGAAATCGTTGTGGAACCCGGCGAGCATCAGACCGTTGACGGAAAGCCCTATGTTGAAGTCTTGAGCGGCCTGAAAGACGGCGACAGGCTGGTGCACCCATGAAGCTCGGTCTTTCCGGTGTTCTGACCAAGGCGTTCATCACCTCGCCGCTGACGCCGCTCCTGCTGTTTGCCGCGCTTGTGCTCGGAACGATCTCCCTGATCACCTTGCCGCGCGAGGAAGAGCCGCAGATTTCCGTGCCCATGGTCGACATCCTGGTGGAGGCCAACGGCCTCAAGGCGCCGGACGCGGTGAAGCTGGTGACCGAGCCGCTCGAAACCATCGTCAAGGCGATCAATGGCGTGGAACATGTCTACAGCCAGACGGTCGACGATCGCGTCATGGTGACCGCACGGTTCTTTGTCGGAACGGATTCCGACGACGCGATTCTGCGGGTGCACGAAAAGATCAAAGCCAATATGGACCGGATCCCGGCGGGGATACCGGAACCGCTGGTCGTCGGTCGGGGCGTGGATGATGTGGCGATCGTCGTTGCCACCCTGACGCCTTCTCCGAAAGCATCCAGCCGCTGGAACGACAAGAACCTTCACACACTTGCCGATGAGGTGCGTACCGAGATTTCCAGGCTCGACGATGTTGGTCTGACCTATCTGGTCGGCGGAAACACGGAAATGGTGCGCGTCGAACCGGATCCGGAAAAACTCTCGCTCTACGGCGTGACGCTCGATCAACTGGTCGGCAAGGTCCAGGCCGCCAACCGGTCGTTTATTGCCGGTGCCGTTCGCGACCACGGCAGGAACCTGCCGGTCGTGGCCGGCCAGACGTTGACCGGCATACCCGATATCGGCCTTCTGTTGCTGACAACCCGCGACGGACGCCCTGTCTATGTGAAGGACGTCGCCAAAACCGTCATCGGCGCCCGCCAATCGGAAGAACGGGTCTGGCACTTGCAGCGCCGAAAAGACAACGAGGTTACCCAGCTTCCGGCCGTCGAAATCGCTGTTGCCAAGCGGGCTGGCGCCAATGCCGTGGTCATCTCCGAACAGGTCGTCGAGCACCTGGAAGACCTGAAGGGGCGCCTGATTCCGGAGGGCATTGAGGTTCACATCACCCGGAACTACGGCGAGACGGCCAATGAAAAGGCCAATGAGCTCTTGTTCCACCTTGGCCTGGCGACGCTTTCCATCGTGATCCTGGTCGCGGTTGCAATCGGCTGGCGCGACGGGATCGTCGTCCTGATCGTGATTCCGACCACGATCCTTCTGACCCTCTTTGCCGCCCAACTCATGGGCTACACCATCAACCGTGTCAGCCTGTTCGCGCTCATTTTCGCAATCGGTATCCTGGTCGATGATGCGATCGTCGTCATTGAAAACATCGCCCGCCATTGGGGGATGAAGGATGGCCGATCCAGAATTCAGGCAGCTATCGAGGCGGTCGCGGAGGTCGGCAACCCGACGGTCGTGGCAACCCTGACCGTGGTTGCCGCCCTGCTGCCGATGATGTTCGTCTCCGGTCTGATGGGCCCCTACATGAGCCCGATCCCGGCGGTCGCCTCCGCGGCCATGCTGTTTTCCTTCTTCGTTGCGGTGGTCCTGACCCCGTGGCTGATGCTGAAGACGTCGGGCAAGGCCCCCCTGCACGGAGACGGCCATGGGGAGGCGAGCGATGGCGGTGTCCTGGGCCGGGTCTACCGTGCCGTGGCGACGCCGATTCTAAGCACGAAGGCCGGTGCGTGGATCTTCCTGTTGCTGGTCGGCGCCGCGACACTCGCATCCATGGCGCTGATCTACACCAAGGACGTGACGGTCAAGTTGCTGCCCTTCGACAACAAGTCGGAAATACAGGTGGTCGCCGATTTCCCGGAAGGAACGGTTCTGGAAGACACGGACCGGGTTCTGACGGAAATCTGGGGCAGCCTTTTTGACATTCCCGAAATCACCTCGATTCAGAGCCATGCCGGGACCGCGGCCCCCTTCAACTTCAACGGTCTGGTTCGCCATTATTTCCTGCGTGCGAGCCAGGAACAGGGTGACCTCCAGGTCAATCTGCTGCCCAAGGGCGAACGCGACAGGACAAGCCATGACATCGCGCTGGAACTGCGCGAGCGAATAAAGGCGATAAAGGTGCCTGAGGGGACGTCGCTCAAGGTAGTGGAAGTGCCGCCCGGGCCCCCGGTGCTGGCAACCCTCCTGGCGGAAGTCTATGGCCCCACGCCGGAAGTCCGGCGGGCGGTTGCGGCGAAGCTGGAACAGATCTTCAAGGAAGTCCCGTTCATCGTCGATGTCGACAACAGCTACGGCCAGCCGACCGAACGGGTCCGGATCTCAATCGATCAGGACAATCTGGAATACCACGGTGTTTCGGAAGCCGATGTCTACAACACCATCCAGAGCCTGCTTGGGACGACGGTCGTGGGCTACTCCCATAGGGGCGACGGACGGCGGCCGGTAGAGATCGCTCTGGCATTGCCGAAAGGCGATCGCGTGCTGTCCGAACGGCTCTTGTCCACGCCGGTCCCGGCCAATGCGCTTCCCGGGAACCGTTCCGTCGTCGAACTGGGCGATGTCGTCCACCTGTCGCGTGAACCGTCCTCGTATCTCCGTTTCCGGCACAACGCACGGCCGGTTGTCATGGTGATGGCGGATTTGGCCGGCGAGTTCGAGGCGCCCGTCTACGGCATGCTTGCCGTGCAGGACAAGATCGACGCGACCGATTGGGGCGAGCTGCCCAAGCCGCAGGTCATCCTCCACGGACAGCCGATCAGCGATGCCACGACGGCCGTTCTGTGGGACGGCGAATGGGAAATCACCTGGGTGACTTTCCGCGACATGGGCGCCGCCTTTATGGTCGCCCTCCTTGGCATCTACTTCCTGGTGGTGGCCCAGTTCCGGTCGTTTCAGATACCGCTGGTGATCCTGACGCCGGTGCCGCTCACCCTGATCGGCATTATGATCGGCCATTGGCTGTTCCATGCACCGTTCTCGGCAACGTCGATGATCGGCTTTATCGCACTTGCCGGCATCATCGTGCGCAATTCTATCCTGCTGGTGGATTTCATCCGCCATGCGCGGTCGGAGGACCGTCCGTTGAAGGATGTGCTTCTGGAAGCGGGCTCGATCCGTTTCAAGCCGATCCTGCTGACGGCGCTTGCCGCCATGATCGGCGCGGCCGTGATCCTGGCCGACCCGATTTTCCAGGGACTTGCGATTTCGCTGCTCTTCGGCCTTGCGTCCTCGACGCTGCTGACCGTGCTTGTGATCCCCGCGATCTACGTCGTGCTGCGCGACGACGGCAAGCCGGTATCGAAGCGATAATCAATCGCTGGCGGCATCATGACCTGATGAAGGCCAGGATGCCATCTGCGATGAACTGGACCGAGAGGGCCGCTAGAAGCACGCCGAGCAACCGGGTGATGACCAGTTGCGCCGTATCGCCCAGCAGGCGTTCGATCCTGTCGGCCAGCAGGAAGGCGAACAGGCAGCTGCCAAGGATAATGACAATGACAGCCGCCAGGCCGAGATAGGACAGGGTATCGGGCGCCTGTCCGCTCAGCAGGATGGTCGCGCTGATGGCCGCCGGTCCGGCGATCAGCGGAATGGCCAGCGGGAAGATAGCCACTTCGTGAAAGTCGGTGGGCGGATGATGCTCGACCGCTTTCTCTGCCGTCTCTGCTTTGCGCTGCTGCCTCTTGCCGAAAACCATTTCGACTGCGATCAGAAACAGCAGGATACCGCCTGCGACCCGGAAGGCGGAAACGGATATGCCCAGCACGTTGAGCACCGATTGGCCGGCCACGAAAAAGAGCAGGAAGATGAGGGCTGCCGTGACCGTGGCGCGGATGGCGACGCGCTTGCGATCTGCGGCCGAAAGCCCGGCCGTGACCCCCAGAAACATCGGAGCCAGACCGACCGGATCAATGGTCACAAAAAGCGTGGCGAAGGCATTGATGAAGTAGTCGGTCATGGGAGGATCCAGGCCATTTCGATAGGAGAAATCCGGTCGTTTTCCGCGCAATTCTGGCGCGTCTGGAGAGCTGTTGCAGCAATCTATTTTTCGGCCTGTGAATTGTCAGTGTAACTAATTGAAATTACGGGATAATTAGTTGGCGTCTCGGTTGCCTGAAATTTGGCCGCCTATGTGGAATCGTATATAAAAGGCAAAGCAATAACAACGATTAAGAGTTCCATCCTTGGCAGACCAGGATAACACCACCTCTTCCGGCGCAAGTCCGTCGGACATCAAGCCGATCTCAATCGTCGATGAAATGAAGAGCAGCTATCTCGATTACGCCATGAGCGTGATCGTCAGCCGTGCTCTGCCCGATGTCCGCGACGGCCTCAAACCCGTTCACCGCCGCATCCTGTTCTCCATGCACGAGAACGGCTACGAGTGGAACAAGCCCTACCGCAAGTCGGCCCGCGTGGTCGGTGACGTCATGGGTAAATACCACCCGCACGGCGACAGCGCGATCTACGATGCGCTGGTGCGTATGGCGCAGAACTTCTCCCTGCGTCTGCCGCTGATCGACGGGCAGGGCAACTTCGGCTCCGTCGACGGCGATCCGGCGGCTGCCATGCGCTATACCGAGTGCCGTCTGCAAAAGGTCGCCCACAAGCTCCTGGACGACATCGACAAGGACACGGTCAACTTCCAGGAAAACTACGACAACTCCGAAAGCGAGCCGGTCGTTCTTCCTGCGAAGTTCCCGAACCTCCTGGTCAACGGTGCCGGCGGTATCGCCGTCGGCATGGCGACGAACATTCCGCCGCACAATCTGGGCGAAGTCATTGACGCCGCGATCGCGATCATGGAAAACCCGGCGCTGACGCTGGAAGAACTGATGCAGATCGTGCCGGGTCCGGATTTCCCCACCGGCGCCATGATCCTGGGCCGCTCCGGCATCCGGTCGGCCTTCGAGACAGGGCGCGGCTCCGTCGTTATGCGGGCCAAGGTCGAGGTGGAAGAGGTTCGAAAGGACCGCTGGGCCCTGATCGTCACCGAGATCCCATATCAGGTGAACAAGTCTACGATGATCGAGAAGATCGCCGAAATGGTGCGCGACAAGCGTATCGAGGGCATCTCCGATATTCGTGACGAGAGCGACCGCTCCGGCATGCGTGTCGTCATCGAGCTCAAGCGCGATGCGGTTGCCGATGTGGTCCTCAACCAGCTCTACCGCTTCTCCCAGCTCCAGACGTCTTTCGGCTGCAACATGGTCGCGCTCAACGGCGGCAAGCCGGAGCTGATGACCCTCTCGGATATGCTCAAGGCATTTGTGAGCTTCCGCGAAGAAGTCATTGGAAGAAGAACGCGTTTCCTTCTGAAGAAAGCGCGTGACCGGGCTCATATTTTGGTCGGTCTGGGCATTGCTGTCGCGAACATCGACGAGGTCATCAAGCTGATCCGCAGCGCGCCCGATCCGGCGACCGCCCGGCGCCAGCTGATGGAGCGCAACTGGCCGGCGCAGGACGTGGAAGCCCTGATCCGGCTGATCGACGATCCGCGGCACATGGTGCTGGAAGACGGCACCTACAAGCTTTCCGAGGAACAGGCCCGCGCCATCCTCGATCTGCGCCTGCAACGTCTGACGGCCATGGGCCGCGACGAGATCGAAGACGAGTTGAACAAGATCGGTGCGGAAATCGCCGATTACCTGGACATCCTGCGCTCCCGCGCCCGGATCCAGGAAATCGTCCGCCGCGAAATGCTGGAGATCAAGGAAGAGTTCGCAACGCCGCGTCGAACCGAGATCACCGAAGGCGGAGCGGATTTCGACGACGAGGACCTGATCCAGCGCGAAGACATGGTCGTTACCGTGTCGCACGAGGGCTACATCAAGCGCGTTCCGCTTGCCACCTACCGCGCGCAGCGCCGCGGCGGCAAGGGCCGTTCCGGCATGGCGACGAAGGACGAGGATTTCGTAACCCGCCTGTTCGTCGCCAACACCCACACGCCGGTGCTGTTCTTCTCCTCGCGCGGCATTGCCTACAAGATGAAGGTCTGGCGCCTGCCGCTTGGGGGCCCGACCTCGCGCGGCAAGGCTCTGGTCAACATGCTGCCCCTGGAGCAGGGCGAACAGATCTCCTCCATCATGCCCTTGCCCGAGGATGAGGACAGCTGGGCAAACCTCGACGTCATGTTCGCGACCGTGCGCGGCACGGTCCGGCGCAACAAGCTTTCCGATTTCGTCCAGATCAACCGCAACGGCAAGATCGCGATGAAGCTGGAAGACGGCGACGGGATTGTCGGCGTGGAGACGTGTTCCGAACATTCCGACGTCATGCTGACAACGGCATCGGGCCAGTGCATCCGATTCCCCGTGACCGATGTGCGTGTCTTTGCGGGCCGCAATTCGGTCGGGGTGCGCGGTATCCGGCTTGGCGACGAGGACCGGGTCATTTCCATGCAGATCCTGCACCATATCGATGTTTCTGCCGAAGAACGGGCCGCTTACCTGAAGATGTCGCGCGCGTTGCGTGGCGAGACGGAGGAAAACGGTAACGGTCACGACGAGGAAGATGTCGTTGCCGGCGAACTCAACCAGGAGCGCTATGCGGAAATGGGAGCTGCCGAGCAGATCATCCTGACCATTTCGGAAAAAGGATATGGCAAGCGGACGTCCTCCTTCGAGTACCGGGTGACTGGCCGAGGCGGCAAGGGGATCACGGCCATGGCCGTCAACTCCCGTAACGGCGACCTGACCGCATCCTTCCCGGTCGAGGACACTGATCAGATCATGCTGGTCACGAACGGCGGCCAATTGATCCGGTGCCCGGTCGACGGCATCCGCATCGCCGGCCGCGCCACACAGGGCGTGACGGTCTTCAAGACGGCAAAGGACGAAAAGGTCGTTGCCGTTGAACGGATCAGCGAAGTGGATGAGGAAGAAGAAATCGAAGGCGAGGGCGGCGAAGCCGGCTCCGACAACGGGGAAACGCCGCCGGAGGCCCCGGAAGGCGACGCCGAATAATCTTTGATCCGAAACCAAAAACAAAAACAGCGGCCAGGCACTGCCTGAGCCGCTGTTTTTGAAGAGAGTGGTCAGATACGGTCAGTTCGCCGCGGGAAACCGGGCCAGGATCGTCTCGTTGATGGTTTTCGACGGCTGCTCGACCGTGACATAGCCGACATTGCGGACAGATGACGAACCGGTCAGGGCGGCGGCACAATCGGAACTCCACGCACCCCAGGCCTGCCCCTCGCAGGAGGTCGGCAGGGTCGTTTTCGAGCGATCGGACTTGGTTGCTTCCAATCCCTGGACCATGCTCACGTCTGCGGCCCGTGCAGGTGTGAAGGACTCCGCAGGCTGCAGCGTGACAAATCCTGCGATCAGAACCGCCAGCAACGCCAGGCCCAGAATGCCGGCAATCTGCGCAGCACCGGCAGGGTGCGCGGCGGTCTTGTTTGACTGAAACACGTCCTTGCCGAATTTCTGCAAGAACAGGTCCGAGGTGGCTTTCTGATAAGTGGACATTTGCGTTACTCCCTGCGCGTCTGTTGTCCATCCCTATGCGAACCACTATCTGCGGGATCGGCTTATTGTGCCGTGACGCCTGTCACACTTTTAAAGGTTTTGTCTTTAGATCAGCTGAATCCGCTTAGGCATTTCTTACGGGTCTTGTTCATTCCACCGTTTCAGAAGACGGCCGGGGGTGGGCCGCTTGTAGGTTCGGCGCAGGCAGAGTATGGAAGGGCTCATGATACGAACAGCGCTCTATCCCGGGTCGTTTGATCCGGTCACCAACGGTCATATGGACATCCTGCGTCAGGCCCTTGCGCTTGCCGACAAGGTGATTGTGGCCATTGGAATTCACCCAGGCAAAGCGCCTCTTTTCAGTTTCGACGAGCGCGTCGAGATGATTTACACCTGCGCGCAGGAAGCCTTCGGAGCCGAAGACGCGGCCCGCATCGAGGTCAAGTCCTTCTCCAATCTGGTGATCGAGTTCGCACGTGAAAACGGCGCCCGGTACCTTGTTCGCGGCCTCCGCGACGGAACGGATCTCGACTATGAAATGCAGATGGCCGGAATGAACGGGACGCTCGCGCCGGAAATCAGAACCGTGTTCCTGCCCGCATCTCCCGATGTCCGTCATATCACGGCCACGCTTGTACGGCAGATCGCAAAGATGGGCGGTGACAGCTCGGCCTTCGTTCCGAGAAGCGTCGCGGAACCCTTGAAGCTCAGAACCAGCTGACAGTCGGTCTAAAAACAACTTGCGGCTGACGCCAGAAAACCCGATCGGAGTATCCTGTGTCACGATTTCTAACCATCTTTGCGGTGATCGCATCGATCCTGTTTGTTCCCGCATTGGCCGGAGCATCTGATCTGGATCCGGAAAACACGCTTTACCTTGACCTGAAGGACGGCAGGGTCACCATCCGTCTGCGCCCGGACCTGGCACCGAAGCATGTGGAACGCATCAAGAAGCTGACCCGTGACGGCTTTTACGACGGCATCATCTTCCACCGCGTCATCGACGATTTCATGGCTCAGACGGGCGATCCGACCGGCACCGGTAGAGGAGGCTCGGACCTGCCGGACCTGCCGGCCGAATTTTCCGACGCGCCGTTCGAGCGCGGTGTCATCGGCATGGCGCGAACATCGGACCCAGATAGCGCAAATTCCCAGTTCTTCATCATGTTTGCCGACGCATCGCATCTGAACGGCCAGTACACGGTCTGGGGCGAAGTGGTCGATGGCATGGA
The DNA here is from genome assembly GCF_048260565.1 of Roseibium sp. Lineage (GTDB taxonomy): Bacteria > Pseudomonadota > Alphaproteobacteria > Rhizobiales > Stappiaceae > Roseibium. The sequence continues at coordinate 608,649 of NZ_JBLXGP010000001.1, forward strand.
ATTCGTCGACAAGATCGTGAAAGGCCAGCCGCCAGCGCATCCCGACAAGATCATCAAGATGCAGGTAGCCGCAGACGCCGGCTGATCTGTGTTCATAATGGAATGGAAATAACGGAGAGAATGAAATGGCCGATATCAAGGACGCCGAGAATACACTTCTGATGGAAACCACCCAGGGGCCGCTCGTGATCGAGATGAAGCCGGACCTGGCGCCGACCCACGTGGCCCGCATCAAGGAACTGGTTCGCGACGGCTTTTACGACGGTATCGTGTTCCACCGCGTGATCGACGGCTTCATGGCCCAGACGGGCTGCCCGCAGGGCACTGGCACGGGTGGGTCCGGCCAGAAGCTGAAGGCGGAATTCTCCAACGAAAAGCACAAGCGCGGGACCTGTTCCATGGCCCGCGCCATGGACCCGAATTCCGGCGACAGCCAGTTCTTCATCTGTTTCACCGATGCGCCGTGGCTCGATGGCCAGTACACGGTCTGGGGCGAAGTGATCGAGGGCATGGACAACGTCGACAAGATCAAGCGCGGCGAACCGGTTCAGAACCCGGACAAGATCGTCTCGATCAAGGTTGCTGCCGACGCTGCCTGAACGGACTTGCTGACCTGACGATCGCAGCGCGGTGCCCGGCATCGCGCTGCTTTCTTTTGGCCGGACCGCAGAACCGATGACGGTTGATAATTGTCCGTCTGACAGTTATCAGCACGGCTCCTTGCTTTTCTTTGTAAACCCCATCAGGGATGCCGGTGTGAACCGGACCGAAGACGGATGCGCGTAGACCAGTTTGACTTCGACCTGCCGAACGAGCGGATTGCGCTCAGGCCTGCCCGGCCGCGTGATGCTGCGCGGATGCTCGTGGTCCGTCCGGGAGCCGAGCCTGAACTGAGCGATGGCGGTGTGCGTGATCTGGCATCCTGCCTGGAACCCGGCGATGCCCTGGTCTTCAACGACACGAAAGTGATCCCGGCCCAGCTTGAGGGGACCAGAACCCGTGGCGAGGCGGTCGCGAAAATCGGCGCGACGCTTCACTTGCGTTCCGGCAGTGATCGCTGGCGGGCGTTCGTCCGTCCGGCTAAGAAACTTGCAGTCGGGGATCGGATCCGTTTCGGCGGCGCGGGGGAGGCCTGCCTGTTGGGAACGCTGGACGCGACGGTCGCAGAAAAAGGCGAGGCCGGGGAAGTCCTTCTGGTGTTCGATCTGTCCGGCCCGATCCTCGATGAAGCGATCGCGGCCGTCGGCCACATTCCCTTGCCTCCCTATATCGCCGCCAAGCGCGGAGAGGACGAGCAGGACAAGTTCGACTACCAGACGATCTTTGCCGAAAAAGAAGGCGCGGTTGCGGCTCCGACCGCCGGTCTGCACTTCACGCCCGAGCTGCTGGAAAGCCTGACCGCGCGCGGCATCGAACAGCACCGGGTGACGCTTCATGTCGGCGCGGGCACTTTCCTGCCGGTCAAGAGTGAAACCACCGAAGACCACCGGATGCACGCCGAATATGGTGAGGTGTCCGCCGCAACCGCGGATGCGCTCCAAGCGGTAAGGGCGCGCGGCAACAAGGTCGTCAGCGTCGGGACCACATCCCTTCGGATCCTGGAGAGCGCGGCGCAGGAACCGGGAGGCCTGCGTGCATTCGCGGGCGAAACGTCGATTTTCATCACGCCGGGCTATAGGTTCCGGGCAGTCGATGTGTTGATGACAAATTTCCACCTGCCGCGCTCGACGCTGTTCATGCTGGTATCGGCCTTCTCTGGCCTTGAAACCATGCAGCAGGCCTATGCCCATGCGGTTGCGGAAGAATACCGATTTTACAGCTATGGCGACGCCTGCCTGCTGTTTCCCGCTGTTGGTGCGGTTGAAAGGGACTTATGACGATGTCGGGGAACACCGGAAACCGATTTGCCTTCAAGCTTCTGAAGACCGACGGACTCGCGAGGCGAGGTGAAATCACGACGCCGCATGGGCTCGTGCGCACGCCTGCCTTCATGCCGGTGGGAACCCAGGCCACGGTCAAGGCCATGTATCCGGACCAGGTTCGGGATCTCGGGTCGGATGTCGTGCTCGGCAATACCTATCATCTGATGCTGCGCCCGACAGCGGAACGCGTTCACCGCCTGGGCGGTCTGCACACCTTCATGAACTGGCCGCACACCATCCTGACCGACAGCGGCGGCTTCCAGGTCATGTCGCTTGCCCAGCTGCGCAAGCTGGATGAAACCGGTGTCCGGTTCCAGAGCCATATCGACGGCCAGAAGTATCATCTGACGCCTGAACGGTCCGTGGAGATCCAGGGCCTGCTCGGCTCCGACATCCAGATGCAGCTGGATGAGTGTATCCGCCTGCCGGCCCCGCGCGAAGAAGTCGAACGGGCCATGGAACTGTCGCTTCGCTGGGCGGAGCGGTCGCGTGCCCAGTTCGAAAATATGGATGGTCCGGCAAAGGGGCAGGGGCTCTACGGCATCGTCCAGGGGGGCGACGTGGAGGACTTGCGCATCCGGTCGGCTGAAGAATTGTCGAAATTGCCGTTCGAGGGCTATTCGGTCGGTGGCCTTGCCGTCGGCGAGCCCCAGGACGTCATGTTGCGGATGCTGGATATCACCAACCCGGCCCTTCCGGTCGACAAGCCGCGCTACCTGATGGGGGTGGGCACACCGGACGACATCCTGGAAAGCGTGGCGCGCGGCATCGATCAGTTCGACTGCGTCATGCCGACCCGCGCCGGCCGCCACGGCCTGGCCTACACCCGTTTCGGCAAGGTCAACCTGAAGAACGCACGCCATGCGGACGACCCGCGTCCGCTCGACGAGGCCAGCGACTGCCCGGCGACCAGTACCTATTCACGGGCCTATCTGCATCACCTCGTCCGCGCCGGCGAGGGATTGGCGGGCATGCTGCTCACATGGAACAATCTGGCTTATTACCAGTCGCTGATGCAGGGCATGCGCGATGCCATCGAGACAGGGACCTTCGAGGAGTTCTGTCAGAAGACCAAGGCGGACTGGGCGCGGGGCGACATCGCCGCGCTCTGAGAACCGGGACGGGTAGATCCTGCCTGCCGGGCTTTTATGCCGGAGAGCCGGTGGACCTGGTCAGATAGCAGCCGGAAATCCGCCAGCTACCGTCTTCCTGCTGTTCGAAACTGTAAAGCGCAAGCCAGTCATCGCCGTCAGGTCCGGTGAGATAGACTTCCTGGACCGGACCTTTGCTGGTCACTTTTGACGTTCCGAAGGTGATGTCCCTGGGACTATAGACCGGGCGATATCCCCGCCTGACCGCATCCAGGTAGATTGCAGGCGTCTGGAAGCGCTGCTGAAGCGCTGTCGTTGCATAGGAGAAGGCGGTATTCGCATCTCCGGCCGCGAATGCCTTCATCTGATCCTTGATGATTTTGTGAAAGACTGCGCCGTCCGGCGCGACCGCTTGCGCTTCAGCCGATGTTCGGCCGGAGAGGAGCACTGCTGCGAAAACAACCCAAACACTGACAAAGACTGAAACCCGCATGACCGGTCCTTCCTTGTTGTCGGTATTTGATCAGTATAGGTGAGATTCGGAAATCCGCATCGTTGTAAAAAGATGCAAGTTTCTCAAAATGTTGCAGGAATACAGTTTGCCGGAAAACCCCCGGAAAACCTATTGAAAAGACCGATGATTTAGCCGCGTTTCTGCTGCCGGTTGCTATGGGAAGCATCACAGCCGCCAGAGCGTGACCTCAGCGGGCTTTTGGGAGCGGGACAGCTTTGCCGGCAGATCGGCCACCAGGGTTGCGCCGCTGCCGAGGAGTGGCAGGACGACCGGCCAGGCGTCATCCCCTTGAAAAAACACGGCATGCGGAACCGCGAGGATCACGGCATCCGATCCGGCAAGGTCTTCAAGCGATGACAGCTGGAGCCCGTATTCCGCCTCGACCTCGTCGCTCAGCGCAAGGGGGTCATGAACCCGGACATCGGCGCCGAAATCGGAGAGTTCCCGGATAAGGTCGACCACCTTGGAATTGCGCGTGTCCGGCACATTGGCCTTGTAGGTGAGCCCGAGGACCGCGATTTTCGGCGGCATTTTGCGGCCGAGCCTGACGCAGGCCTGGATGATCTTTCCGGCAATGAAGGCGGGCATGGCCTCGTTGGTGCCGCGGCCGGCCAGGATGACCTGCGGCGTGAGGCCGATCTCATGGGCCTTGTGCGTGAGGTAATAGGGATCGACACCGATGCAGTGTCCGCCGACAAGTCCCGGCTGGAACGGCAGGAAGTTCCATTTCGTCGCCGAACCGGCCAGAACGTCCCGTGTATCGATGTCCATGGCATGAAACATAACAGCGAGTTCGTTCATCAGCGCGATGTTGAGATCCCGCTGTGTGTTTTCGATGACCTTGGCGGCTTCCGCCACCTTGATGGAGGGAGAACGGTGAATACCCGCTGTGACGACGGAGCCGTAGAAATCGCAGAGTGTGTCTGTCGCGGCCTTGGAACTAGCCGAGACGATCTTCATGATATCGGAAAATCCGTGAACCGTGTCACCGGGGTTGATCCGCTCCGGTGAGTAGCCAACCTCGAAATCTCTTCCGAATGTCAGTCCGGATGCCTCTTCCAGGATCGGGACCGCTATATCTTCCGTGGCGCCGGGAAACACGGTCGATTCAAAAACGACGATCGCCCCCTTGCGCATGACCGAGCCGACGGTCCGGGCGGCACTTTCAAAGGGCCTCAGATCCGGGCGTTTTGCCCGATCGATCGGCGTCGGAACGGCTACGACGAAAATCTCGCAATCCGCAAGATCCCGAGCGTTTCCGGTGAAGGTCAGGCCTGTTTGCCGCAATTCCTCTGGAGTGACGGAAGACGTCACGTCATGACCGTTGCGAAGGTCGTTCAGCCGGTCTGTCTTGATGTCGAAACCGGTAACCCGGTGTCCGGCTCCCGCAAACGCGACGGCGACCGGAAGTCCGACATACCCAAGACCGATGACGGCAACTTTGCGGGAAATGGGGGCAGCGGAAGTCATCTGCTTTTCCGGGTGTAGGAGCCAAAGGAAAGGGCCGGCCCCTTTACGGGACGCCGGCCCAGTCCTAGTCGGTAAGGTCTTGCCCTTGCAAGCGCAATAACACCGTTCGTTAATCCGGCGCCCGGATTATTCGGCTGCGTCGCGCTTGTTGATCAGGTCGCCGAGGAGCGGAACCAGCTCGGCTGCCAGATCCGGTTGCTCCAGCGCATAGGCGATGTTTGCGCTGAGAAAACCGGCCTTGGAACCGCAATCGTAGCTTCGGCCCTCGAACTTGAGTGAGGTGAAGGGCTGGGATTCCATCAGGGCTAGCATGCTGTCGGTCAGCTGGATCTCGCCTCCGGCCCCTTTTTCCTGATGGCTGAGGAGACTGAAAATCTCCGGTTGCAGGATATAACGCCCGGTGATCATGAGGTTGGTGGGGGCGGTCCCGGGAGCAGGCTTTTCCACCATTCCCTTGATTCTGCTGGCCCGCTCAGAAAGCTTCTCCGACAGTTCCACGATCCCGTACTTGTGGGTCTGGTCTTCCGGGACTTCCTCGACGGCAATGATGTTGCCGCCGGTTTCATCATAGACATCGACCATCTGCTTGAGACAGCTCGTCTGGGACTTGATGATCACGTCCGGCAAAAGTATGGCGAAGGGCTCGGGGCCGATGATATCCCTGGCACACCAGATGGCATGACCAAGCCCCAGCGGATCCTGTTGGCGGGTGAAACTGGTTGAACCGGCAGCGGGGCGGAGTTTTTCCAGAAGCTGGAGCGCTTCGGTCTTGTTCCGGCTCTTGAGCGTGTCTTCAAGCTCGTAAGCACGGTCGAAATGGTCCGCGATCACATGCTTGTTGCGTCCGGTCACGAAGACGATGTGTTCGATACCCGCCGCACGCGCTTCTTCCACGACGTATTGAATGATCGGCCGATCGACAATCGTCAGCATTTCCTTCGGCACGGCCTTGGTCGCAGGCAGAAAGCGCGTCCCAAGACCGGCCACGGGAAGAACTGCTTTCCTAATCTTTTGGGTCATTTTGTCTCTTTCCGGGAGTTTTGCTCAAAATGAGAAAGGGTAAATTGTAAAAAAACCGCATTCAGGAGTGTTGCTCAAACGCTGATATTCGACACGTTTCGAACAGCCAAATACATACGCAAAATTACCATGACGTGAACTCTCTTCGAAGTCCCGCCGTGTGCAATGCAATATACATTGTTCCACCATGTCACGCGAGAGGTCAAACCGCGGCCGGTGAAAACTCCGCAAGGTTGGTTACTTCTGGATCTGTCGTGCGCCCATATTGCAGCCATGGAAAAAGAACGCTATGGAACGGGCGCCTGATAAACGGCCCGCCGGGGCCTGTCCACTGACCCTTAGGAAGTTCCATGTCCCAGCCGAACACTGAAGTCCGGGTCGGCGACGTTTGCTTCAGCAATACGTCCCCATTCAGCCTGATTGCCGGTCCATGCCAGATGGAAAGCCGCGCGCATGTTCTTGAATGCGCCGCAGCCGTCAAGGAAATTGCGGGGTCGCTCGATATTCCGGTCGTGTTCAAGGCTTCGTTCGACAAGGCGAACCGCACGTCTCTTGCAGCCACGCGCGGCGTCGGCCTGAAGGATGCGCTGCCGGTGTTCGCGGAGATCCGTGAAACCTACGGAATGCCCGTCCTGACCGATATCCATTCCGAAGATCAGTGCGTTCCGGTGGCCGAAGTCGTGGATGTCCTGCAGATCCCGGCCTTTCTATGCCGTCAAACGGACCTTCTGGTCGCAGCAGCGAAAACCGGCGCGATCATCAACGTCAAAAAGGGCCAGTTCCTCGCGCCCTGGGATATGAAAAACGTTCTGATGAAGATCGTTGAAACCGGCAATGCGAATGTCCTCTTGACCGAGCGCGGTGTCAGCTTCGGCTATAATACGCTCGTCAGCGATTTCCGCGCCTTGCCGATCATGGCGGAAACCGGCGCTCCGGTTATTTTCGATGCAACCCATTCGGTCCAGCAGCCTGGCGGCCTGGGCGGTTCTTCGGGTGGCGACCGACGCATGGTGGCTGTCCTGGCACGGGCTGCCGTGGCGGTCGGGGTCGGCGGGCTTTTCATCGAAACCCATCCGGATCCGGACAATACGATCTCTTCCGACGGGCCGAACATGGTGGCGCTGAAGGATCTCGGCGCTTTGCTTGCGCAGCTGAAGGCGCTTGATGCGATCGTAAAGCCGGCTGCGAAAACGAGTTAGATCATCATCATCCGGGCCGGGCGTTTGCCTGGCCCTTTTCCTATCCGGGCGGTCGGACCTCGTTACCAGGGGCAGGGGACCGGGCCGGTACTAAACGAAATCGGCGCCGGAGCCCCGGCTTGCCGTACTTAGATACGAAACAAGGAGTATTGCGATGACCGCAATCGTCGATATTACGGCGCGTGAGATTCTCGACAGCCGCGGCAACCCGACCGTGGAAGTGGATGTGTTTCTCGAGGACGGTTCCTTTGGCCGCGCCGCGGTTCCCTCCGGCGCTTCCACCGGTGCGCATGAAGCCGTCGAATTGCGCGACGGTGGCGAGCGTTATCTGGGCAAGGGCGTTCTGAAGGCCGTCGACAACGTCAACGGCGAAATCTTCGAGACCATCGGCGGTCTCGATGCGGAAGACCAGCTCAAGATCGACAGCGCGATGATCGATCTGGACGGCACGCCGAACAAGGCGCGCCTCGGCGCCAATGCGATCCTGGGTGTTTCCCTGGCTGTTTCCCGCGCCGCCGCTCAGGCCTCCGGCCTGCCGCTTTATCGTTATGTCGGCGGCACTTCGGCCCGCACCCTGCCGGTTCCGATGATGAACATCATCAACGGCGGCGCCCATGCCGACAACCCGATCGATTTCCAGGAATTCATGATCATGCCGGTCGGCGCCGATACGCTCGGTGATGCGGTCCGCATGGGGGCGGAAGTCTTCCACACGCTGAAAAAGGCCCTGGCATCGGCTGGCCACAACACCAATGTGGGCGACGAGGGTGGTTTTGCGCCGAACCTGGAGTCCACCGACGCGGCCATCGGTTTCGTCATGAAGGCCATCGAAAGCGCGGGCTACAAGCCCGGCGAAGACATCTATCTCGCGCTCGACGCGGCTTCCACCGAGTTCTTCAAGGACGGCAAGTACGTGCTCGAAGGCGAGGGCAAGTCCCTGTCGCCGGAAGAAATGGCCGCATATTTGGAAAACCTGGTTTCCCGTTACCCGATCATTTCCATCGAGGATGGGCTTGCCGAAGACGACTGGGACGGCTGGAAGGCGGCAACCGACCTGTTCGGCTCCAAGTGCCAGCTCGTCGGCGACGATCTGTTCGTGACCAACTCCGCACGTCTGCGCCAGGGCATCGAAAAAGGCGTGGCGAACTCGATCCTGGTGAAGGTCAACCAGATCGGCACGCTGTCGGAAACCCTTGATGCGGTGGAAACCGCGCACAAGGCGTCTTACACGGCGGTCATGTCGCACCGGTCCGGCGAAACGGAAGATGCGACCATCGCCGATCTCGCCGTTGCCACCAACTGCGGTCAGATAAAAACCGGATCGCTCGCCCGTTCCGACCGGTTGGCGAAATACAATCAGTTGATCCGGATCGAGGAAGAACTGGGGCCGCAGGCTGTCTATGCCGGCCGGTCCATCCTGAAAGGCTGAGCCGGACCTCGGAACCATGCGAAAATAATAAAGCCCCGCCGGTTGGCGGGGCTTTTTTCGTAAAGGCTTCTCGCCGCTATTGTACAACGGCCTCCGGGTCGGAGGTCCGGGTTTCTTCCGCATGACGTATGGCGGCGGCGATGGTCTCGGGCTTCTCGGCGCCTGCGATCACGAACCGTCCGTCGATAATGAAACACGGTACGCCCGTCACGCCGAGTTCCTGAGCGCGGGCGATTTGCTGTTTGGTCTTTTCCAGGTCGCTGTCGGTTTCCAGAAGCTGGTCGACCAGATCCGATTGCATCCCGGCGTCATCGGCGATCTTCACCAGCGTTTCCGGCTTCGTCAGGTCTTCTCCGTCCTGAAAGTAGGCCTTGAACAGACGCTCCACGACCTCGTCCTGCAGGTCGTCGGCCCGTGACCACAGGATCAGCCGGTGGCTGTCGAGTGTATTCGGGGAAACCTTGATCTTGTCGAAGGCGAAATCGATCCCTTCCTGCCGGCCGGCGTCGCTGATTTGGGCATAGATCCCTTGCGCGCGTTCCGGACCACCGAACTTGTCATTGAGGTAAGCCTGTCTGTCCTTGCCTTCTTTCGGCAAGGTGGAATCGAGCTGGAAAGGGTGCCAGCGAACGGCGACCTTGATATCGGGTAGCTGGGCCAGAGCGCTCTCAAGCCGGCGCTTTCCTATATAGCACCATGGGCACATCACGTCTGACACCACGTCCACGGCTATAGGTGTGTCTTCAGCCAAATCCCGTCTCCCGGCTACTTTTCAACATACCGAACATAAGCGTTTCCGCCCGTCTGTTCCAGTCGCGGTTGTGAACAACACGGTTCAAAGTGCCGTGTGCGCCAGGATCGCCTCGATACGGGCCTGCAGCCGGCCCTTGCCCCTTTGGCTCTTTAGTACGGCGACGGGGCCTATGTCGTTGACCACGCAAACCAGGTCCTCCTCGCGGCTGGTGGCGTCGGCGACCGAAAGCAGCGTTCCATAGAGATTTTCGGCAAGTGCGGTTGTCTGTTCCGGTAGGACAAAATTCTCCGGCAGCAACTTCATCTCGCAAAGAGAGAGACCACGCTCGGCGAGCGCCTGGCCGGCTCGCTCAAGATAGCGGTGATAGTCGTTCTGGCTGACTCCGCCTTTGTCGAGCTGCTGGGTCAGCCAACGGTGGCTTTCCGCCAGAACCTTGTCGGCGAGCCTTCGGCGCTTGCCATGGCGGATGGCCGTTGCAAGCCGTGCGCGCAGGTTGGTTTCATCCAGAGGGAGTGTCAAAACATCGTTTGCGCCTGCTTTCCACAGCATGGCGGTGTTGCCCGGATGGTCGGTCACCACCAGAACAGGTATGGCGGTGAAGCGGGAATCCATGCGGATCAGCCGCAGGCTCTCGAGAGTTTCATCCAGTGTGGAATCCAGAATGACGGCATCGAAGGCCCTCTGGGACAAGTAGTTTTCGGCCATGTCCCGGGTGAAGGCGCCGATGACCTCGACTTTCCGGCCGCTGGCTTCCTGCAGATCGGGATAGCGTCCTCCGAGTCCCACGACGAGCAGTCCGCTGGTTCCTCTGTAATGGGGGGCTGCTCCGTAGCCGGGAATACGGCCGAAGACGAGACGGCGGATCCGTGCTTCCTCGAAGCGCATCAGGGCGCGCTGATGAGAGCAGATGGCGTTAAACAGAACATCGTCCGGCACGGCTCTGGTGATCGTGGCATTGGCTTTTGGACGATTCGGCAGCACGTCATCCGAACCGCTCAGGAAGAATATCGGGACATCCGTCGGCAGTCGGGCAACCATGCCGTCCAGCCAGGCAAAGAACCGGTTTCGATCGCACGCCTCAATTGCGGAAATATCGACAATGACCGCGCTCGGAAGACGGTCATCCATTCCCTCTGGGTCCGCAAAGCCCCGCAGCAGATCAATGTCTCCGGGGAGCCCCGGAACCGAGCCGGCGCTCGTCGGCGAAGGCCGGCCGGCGAACCACACCGGGCCCTGCCAGAGTAGTGAAACGTCCTGATCCATCTGCTTCCGTTTCAGCCCAAGGTGGCTCAGGCCACCGCGGCCGGTAACCGTTGGGTGCGCAAGGTCAGTCTCTCGCGATCCACCGTTCCGTCGTTGTTTCGCGGGAGAGCCTGTAGCACAAGAACACGATAGGGTATCTTGGCGAGATCCACTCCATCGGCATCGAGATAGGCGAAAAAGGCCTTGGCATCGGGAACATTACCCGAAACCGGAACAAGCGCCGCATAGAGCCGCGCTCCCAGAACCTCGTCTTCGACTAGAAACGCGGCCGCTTCGCTGACACCCGGGTAAGCGGAGTAGATCTCATCCAGCGCTTCCAGGTCGCCAACGCCGTTGGCTTGCATTCCGGGAATGCCGAACCCTTTCAGGCCGTCTTCGCTCTGCTCCACCGGGATGCCGGTATTCAGGAAACCTTCCTGATCGCGGTGGTGGGTATGCGCGCCGGTATGCGTATGCCAGCCGATATCCGGAACCATGGGACCCTTGACCCGCAAGAGCGCATGGGGTCCGTTATCGTCTTTATTGACCGCGACTTCCAAAAGGGCTGGCCCGCTCTCACACCCGTTCGGCCCCGCCTGTTTTCCCAGCGGAGTCGCCTGCACCCTGGCTGACGGGCCGCGCGCCTTAGCGACAAGCGCGAATTCGTCCGCGATATGAAGATCCACAACCTTGTGCTGCGGTGTGAATGTGCCGGGCTTCGGTGCCGCGACATTCCAGGCGGCGGCGATGGTCGTCGACTCCTGAACAAGTTTCTTGTCGAGGATCTGCGTCAGCGGTCCCGGGGTCAGTACGTAGTCGGCACCGATTGCATTGGCATGCCGGGACAGTTGCAGAAGGGACGTCGGGTGGTGCAGATGCAGTGTTCCTCCGACGAGCAGCCAGGGCACAAGCCCTGCGCCGATCCCGGTGAGCCCGCTCAGCGAGTAGGGCACGAGAATACGTTCACCGTGCTTCAGCCCCGCCTCATGTACGCATTGCCGAGCCGATGAAATCCAGTGATTGTGGCAGCGGGGTACGGGAACGGTCTCGCTGCCGGTCCTTGTCCAGGATATGGTCGCCACGTGATCGGCGGCCTTGTCCCGTTCGCCTTCGTCAAAGGTCAGATCGTCGCCCATCTCCGCCAGCATGGGCCCCAGCTCTATCAGTCCGTCGGGGATGTCCTTGCCGAGGCCGAAAACGAAACGAAGACTGAAAAGGTCCGCGGCGACGTCGCGGGCGGCGGCTCCGACATTCCGCGTTTCGATGCGATCGGCGGCGACGAAACCTTTTGCCCCGACCGAATTGAGGGCTTCCAGCACGTTTTTCTGTCGCCAGTGAAGCGGCAGCGTCGACACGATCAGTCCGGCCCTGAGCGCGGCCATGATGGCGATGACCGTGTCGACAGTATTGGGGGATTGCACGCCTATGACATGGTCGGTTGTCAGGCCGATTGCGCGGTAGAAGGCGGCGAGCCGGTCGATTTCCCGCTCGGCCTCCTGATAGGTCAGGCTGCGGCTGTCTCCGCCCGTCCAGTCGGCGCGGTCGGGAGCATCCACGAGCGCCATCCGCGTCGGATGCAACCTGGCGGTCTGCCGGAACAACGCGTCCAGCGTCGTGTCTCCCCAGGCATCGGTTGCATGGTAGGGATCGGACAAGGTGTCTGGCGTGACTTTCATGGTCTTGGTTCTTTGCTCCGATCAGTTTACCGCCGCGTCCGCGGACCACCAGGTGTCGAACTCCACGCCGTAAAGCGAATTCACTTTCGGCGGAACGACGCGGTTCCAGCGACCGACCCAATCGTCCGATACGTGGAAAAGGGGAACTGCGTAGGCTCCGGAAATCAGGATTCGATCAAAGGCCCTGACGGCGGCGGTGAAATCTTCCTCCGTGCGGGCGCCAACAATGGCGTCGATCATGGCATCGATCGCCGGGCTATGCGCACCGACTATGTTGAACGACCCTTCCGCATTCGCGGCGGCGGAAGACCAGCGGCCGTATTGTTCGGCTCCAGGGGAAAGGGAAGAATACCAGGTATTGAAGACCATATCGAAGTCCCGACGGATCCGCCGGTCTTCGAACTGGGACGGATCGACCGTCCGTACCTGTACTTCGACGCCGATCAGTTTCAGCGTTCTGGCATAGGCCAATGCCAGCTTTTCCTCATCCTCGTTCTTGGTCAGAATTTCGAAAGCCAGCGGGGCGTTCGTGCTTTCATTGGCGAGTTGGCCGTCTTTCAGGGTGTAGCCGGCGTTTTTGAGGATACCCAACGCAGCGCGCAGGACTTTCCGGTCCCGGCCTGAACCGTCGGTTACCGGCGGCCGCCAGGTGCCTTCCATGACCTCCGGAGTGACCGCGTTGGGGAAGGGGGCAAGCAGTGCCCTTTCCTTGTCGCCGGCAGGCCGTCCTACGGAGGACAAAACGGAGTTGTCCCAGTATCCGGTTGTTCTCTTGTAAAGGCCGAAATAGATGTTCCGGTTCACCCATTCGAAATCGAACAGCATCGAGAGCGCCTCGCGGACGCTCCTGTCCGCGAACACCGCGCGGCGGGTGTTGAAGGCAATTCCGCGCATGTTTGCGGGCGTTTCCCGGGGGATGATCGTTTTGATCACCTTTCCTTCCTTGGCGGCCGGAAAGTCGAATCCCGTTTCCCAGCGCACGGGGTCGCCGAACTGGAGTGCATCGATCAGGCCCTTGCGGAAAGCTTCCTGCAAGGTTGTCTCGTCCCGGTAGTATTCGATGCGTATCTCGTCGAAATTATCGAAGCCGGCCTTGATTGGCAGGTCCTTCGCCCAGTAGTCTGGGTTTTTGCGATAGATCACGCGCCGTCCGGGTTCGATCTTCGAAAAGACATAGGGACCCGTTCCCATGATCGGGGTCAGCGTCGATTTGTCGAACGTTTCCGCATTCGTGTGGGTCTTGGAAAAGATCGGAGCCATGGCGATCAGAAGGGGCAGTTCGCGATTGTCCCCATCGCCGAAAGTGATCTTGAGAGAGCGCTCTCCTGTAATCTCCTTGTCGACGATCTCGCCGTACCAGCTGCTGTAGGGCGGCCGCCCCTTGTCGCGGATGAGGTCGAGGGAAAAGATTACATCGTCTACCGTCACCGGGGATCCGTCGGAAAATCTTGCTAGGGGGTTGAGCTCGAATTCGATCCATTTCCGGCTTTCCGGCATGCGCACCCGCTCTGCCAGATGAGCATAGAGCGTGAAAGGTTCCGCGTAGGAGCGGGCAAGCAGACTTTCGAAGATATTGGAACCGAACGTTCGTTCCTTCATGCCGCGCGCGCTGGTCCAGCCACCCTGGACAATAAACGAATTCAGGCTGTCGAACGTTCCCTGTACGCCGAGCGTCAGCACGCCGCCCTCGGGCGCGTCGGGATTGGCATAAGGCAGGGATTTGAAGTCAGGCCCCAGGGCCGGTTCGCCATGCATGGCGATGGCATGCGCCCAGGGAACATTATCCTCATCCGCCTGGGCCGTTGAAAGCGGCGCAAGCAAAACCATTCCGGCGGCCAATGCCGGCCGGTATCCGTTCAAAACAGCGACCGCACGGCCCAGGGCCGTTGCAAACCCGCGGAAGAAGCCAGTGATCATCACTTAACCGTGGTTTGATTCTCCCTCAAATCCTAACACAAGCATGATTTCGGCGCGCGTCGGACCGGCTTCGAATGCATGATATCCAGTAGTTCTGGTAAAATCGGATTCCGTTGCATATCGGTCACCCTATTGCCGTAATCGCCCCTATAGGGTGTCTCAAAGCGTTGTCTGGGGTTCCGGTACTTGAAGTTGCCGCCCGAATGGAGCAAGAAAGCGCAAAGATCCGAGCACGGAAGGTTGAGGATGTTTCCAATGAAAAAGATTTTGAAAAGGGTTGTGGCCGGCTGCGCCTTCGCCGCGCTGGCACTTCCCTCTTCGGCGGTCAGTGTGTCGGCCCAAACTGCGGAAAAAAGCGATTCCCCCTGGGTCAAGATCTGTAATGTTGATCCGAAAGTGAACAAGCAGGTCTGCTTCACAAGCCTTGAACTGCGCACCAATACCGGCCAGTTCCTGAGCAGCTTCGGCGTCAAGGAGATCGATGGCGAAGCGCGCAAGCTTCTGATCATCGCCGTTCCGACCGGGCGGCTGATCCAGCCGGGTCTGGGTGTGCAGATCGACAGCGGCAAGCTGGTTCAGGCCAAGTACTCCATCTGCGTGCCGACCACCTGTGTTGCCGAACTCGTCGTCGACGACGGGTTCATTTCGTCCATGAAGCAGGGCACCAAGATCACCCTGACCACGTTCAATCAGCAGGCCAAGGCTATTCCGCTGGAAATCACCCTGATCGGCTTCACCAAGGTCTATGAGGGTGAGGCTATGGATGTGGCCGAGCTTCAGAAGAAGCAGAGCGAATTGCAGGATGAGTTGAAGCGCCGTGCCGAAGAAGCGCGCCAGAAACTGATCGATGCTCAGAAGAACGCTGCCCAGTAAGCACCTGTTCTTGTTTCGAAAATAAAAACGCCGCATCTTTCCAGGATGCGGCGTTTTTCATTTTGAGCGGGCATCATATTCGACGGCTGCTACGACCCTCAAATTTGCCCTTAATGGATCTCGACCGTCCGCGGCACATAGGATCCATCGCCCATTTCCTCGAAAATCTCGTCGACCTGCGGATGACGGACCGGTTCTCCGGTCATGTCGGGGACAAGATTCTGTTCGCTGACGTAGGCGACGTATTCCGTTTCCTCGTTTTCGGCAAGAAGGTGATAGAATGGCTGATCCCGAACCGGACGCACATCTTCCGGGATGGCGTTCCACCATTCCTCTGTATTGTTGAAGGTCGGATCGACATCGAAAATGACGCCCCGGAAGGGATAAATCCGGTGTCGCACGACCTGACCAATTCTGAATTTTGCCGTACGCATCCTAAACTACCTGACCAATCGGCCTTTTTGCCGGGATAACGCGCTGAAGACGGGCTTGCAAGCGTTATCGCGCGGTCGCATTGGCGATGTAGTATAGTACCCCTTCCTCTAGAGAGCGTAAACTTTTGCGAGATCCGGGTCCTTGGTCGACACCAGACGAGCGAGATCGACGATCACCTTGGCCTGTTTCCAGGTCGCGTCGTCCTGCATCTTGCCATCGATCATGACAGCGCCGGTCCCGTCGGGCATGGCGTCCAGGATCTTCTTCGCAAAGGCCACTTCGTCCGGGTCCGGGCTGAAAACCTTCTTGGCAAGGTCGATCTGGCTGGGATGCAGCGACCAGGCGCCGAGACATCCCATGAGGAAGGCATTGCGGAACTGGCTCTCGCAGGCTTCCGGGTCGGAAAAGTCGCCGAACGGACCGTAAAAAGGCTTAAGTCCGTAGGATAGGCACGCATCCACCATCTTGGCGACGGTATAGTGCCAGAGATCCTGCTGGAAGGCGGTTCGGTTCGCGCCTTCAGCGGCATCGCTCAGGACGGCGTAGTCGGGATGGCCGCCGCCGACGCGGGTGGTCTTCATGCCGCGAGAGGCTGCCAGGTCCGCCGGGCCGAGGCTCATGCCGTGCATGCGCGGGCTCGCCGCAGCGATATCCTCGACGTTCTTGACCCCTTCGGCTGTTTCCAGAATGGCATGGATCATGATCGGGCGGCCGAGGCCGGCCTTCGCTTCAAGCTGTGCCAGCAACTGATCGAGATAGTGGATGTCCCAGGGACCTTCGACCTTGGGCAACATGATCACGTCGAGCTTGTGGCCGACTGCGGGAACGATCTCCAGGATATCATCCAGGAACCACGGGCTGTTGAGGCAGTTGACCCGGGTCCACAAGCCGGTCTGGCCGAAGTCGTTCTCACTCGCCATCTGGATGAAGCCCTTGCGGGCGTCTTCCTTGGCATTGGCCGGAATGGCGTCCTCCAGGTTGCCGAGGACGACGTCGACCTTGGAAATCAGATCCGGCACCTTGGCCCGCATCTTTTCGACATGCGGGGGAACGAAATGAATCATCCGCTCCAGGAAAACCGGCAATTCGCGGAACGGTGCGGGCGCGCCGATAGCAAGCGGCTGGTAAAAGGAGCGGGGCGTTTTCATGATTGATCCTCCAGAGTTTGGCGACATATAACCCGATTGCTGCGCCGCAACCATACGCCGAAAGGCGGACCGGAAGCCTTTCTTCAGGCCGATTATTCAGGCAAGGGCCCATTTGCGATGGATCCACATCCATTGTTCCGGGTTCTCGCGGATCCATTCCTCGAAAATCTTGTGTATCTCGATCGTCGCGGCTTCGATATCCGCCTTGCGATCGTCTGTCTGGGGAACCTCGATGTAGCGGCCCTCAATGCGGAAATGAACGCCTTTCGTCCGCACCACTCGTCCGGCGATGATCGGAACGCCGCAGGTGCGGGCAAGCGAAGCGGGAATCGGCGTGGCGTAGGCCGGCAGGCCGAAGAACGGCACCTTGATCCCGCGTGTCTCCCGGAGATCGGCCATGATGCCGACACTGCCGCCCTGGCGCAGGGTGCTGATCAGCTTTCGGGCGGTCTGATGTCCTTTCGAATAGAGGCCCCCTCGATAAAGTGCCTTACGCATGTCACGCAGTATTTCGTCGGTAATCGGGTTCTTGAGAGCCTGATAGACCCCGGTCACGTTATGTCCGCGTCGCACAGGTGGCTGGACGCAAAGTTCCCAGTTTCCCGAATGCAGCGAGACCCAGACGCAGGCCGTGTTTTCGTCGAGGATTTTTTGGGTCCGTTCGTCGGGAAAGACTTCATAACGGTCGTTTTGGACCATCAGGTCGGCGATATGGAACGTTTCCGCCGCGACGCGGCCGAGATTGTCCCACATGCCCTTGACGATGGCTTGCCGCTGCTCCTCGCTCGTTTCCGGCAACGCCAGCGCCAGATGCCTCAGTGCGCGCTTGTGGCGGCTGTTGAACGGCGCGAGCATCCGCCAGAAAAAACCCATGGCGGCCGAGGCCATATCCACCGGAATAAGCCGGAACAGGAATATCGCCGTCCGCAGGAAGGCGGCCTCGATCCAGTATTGGAGATCTTGAAGGAGGGATGAGCGGCTCATCTGTGGTTTCGATCGTAATCCTGGGATATCCGTTTGAGCGCAGGCTCTCTGGAGACCATGTGTACAAGAGTGGCAGGACTCGCGGACAGTCAATCTGGCGATTGACCCGTTGCGGTGAACAGGCTAGGCGTGATTAGCCAAGGTGTTTCGAGGATGCAAGCGCAACGGCGTCATCGGCTGGCATTTGGGCCAGCCTCTTCGATACGCAGGATCCCGTTCGGACCAATCCATGCAAGACATCATCTCGCTCGCTTTTCCCTTTTTCGGGCTTATTTTTCTGGGTGTGATCGCCGCCAGGATCCGCGACCTGCCTGAGGCCGGTCTGGCTTGGATGAATTTTTTCATCATCTATATCGCGCTCCCGGCGCTTTTTTTTCGCCTTCTGTCGGAAACGCCGATCGAACAGCTGACGGACCCGACCTTCGTGGCCGCCACCACGTTCACGACCTATACGGTATTCGCGATTTCCTTTTGCATCGGTGTTCTTGCGACAAACGGAAGCATCCCCGAATCCACCGTTCTGGGGATTGCCGGCGCCTATTCCAATATCGGCTATATGGGCCCCGGCCTGACGCTCGCCGTGCTGGGTGCAGGAGCGACCGTGCCGACGGCCCTGATCCTGTGTTTCGACAACACGCTTCTGTTCATTCTCGCACCGTTGATGATGGCCGTTGGCGGAACCGACAAGCAGCCCATCAGCAAGACGATTCAGATGATCGTCTGGCGGGTGTTTACCCATCCCTTCATCGTAGCGACCATTCTCGGCGTGGGCGCGGCTGCGGTCGGTTTCAAGCCGCCGGCGGCGATCGACACGATGTTGCGCTACCTGAGCAATGCGGCCGCCCCCTGCGCGCTGTTCGCAATGGGCGTCAGTATCGCTCTTCGTCCTGCCGGCCGGGTGCCGATCGAACTGCCGGCCGTTCTGGTGGTCAAACTCATCGTTCATCCCGTGCTGGTCTATCTGCTTTTGACCTGGATCGGCGGCATTGATCCCGTGTGGGTGGCGACCGCTGTTCTCATGGCGTGCCTGCCGCCGGCGACCAACGTCTTCGTCATTGCCCAGCAGTACAATGTCTATGTCCAGCGTGCTTCCAGTTTCGTCCTGTTCGGCACCATGGCCTCGGTGGTAACGGTGACGGGTTTCATCTGGGCAATCACCAATGGCGTCTTGCAGACTGGCTGAAACTCCGTAACTTCTTGAGCCGGGAGCGTCTTTGGAGGAGATGGATGTGCCGCAACCGCTTGATGGACTGACCGTTCTCGACTTCACCACGCTGCTGCCGGGGCCGCTTGCCACCCTGATGCTTGCGGAGGCCGGTGCGCGGGTGATCAAGGTTGAACGACCGGGCGGCGAGGATATGCGGCGTTTCGCCCCCTTCGTGGACGGTGTTTCCGTACTCTATGCGCAACTGAACCGGGGCAAGGAGATCGTCGAAATCGATCTCAAGGCCTCCGACGCGCTGACGCAACTGGAACCGCTTGTTGCCGGCGCGGATATTCTGGTCGAGCAGTTCCGACCCGGAGTCATGGAACGTCTCGGCCTTGATTATAAGACGCTGAGCGGACGTTTTCCGGGGCTCATCTATTGCTCCATCTCCGGGTATGGCCAGACCGGACCGAAGGCGGAGATGGCGGGACACGATCTCAACTATCAGGCCTTAAGCGGGCTACTGGCCCAGGCTTGCGGATCGGCAGAACATCCGTCCCTGCCGCCGACGCAGATCGCGGACATCGGCGGCGGCTCCTTTCCCGCCATGATCAATATCCTCCTGGCGGTGCTACAACGTCAAAAGACGGGCAGGGGCGCCTGGCTCGATATCGCCATGAGCGACACCATGTTCACCTTCGGCCTCTTCGCCCATGCTTTTCACACGGCCGGTAAGGCTGTTCCGGAGTTCGGTTCCGCACTCCTGACCGGAGGTTCGCCGCGCTATCGGCTGTATCCGGCGGCAGACGGCAAGTTGATCGCAGTCGGAGCTCTGGAGGAGAAGTTCTGGCAGGGGCTTTGCGCGTTGCTTGAAATTCCGGAAGAGCTGCGCGACGACCGCAAGGACCCGCAAGCCACAGCGTCCGCAATCGCCGCTGCCTTTGCAGCCAGAAATGCGGCCGAGTGGGAAGAGGCCCTGATAAAGGCCGATTGCTGCGCCTGCCTGGTCAAGACCTTTGGGGAAGCACGAAAAGACCGCCACTTCCAGGAGCGCGGTCTGTTCGACTTCCAAGCCGCCGCCGGGACTGGCGAAGTAGAAGCAACGGTCGTGCCGATTGTCCCGGAATTCCGAAAGCCCTAAGCAGACTTGCGACGAGGCAGCAGGCTGTCGGCCAGGGACTTCGTGCCCGGTGCAATGCCTTCACGCATCAGGAGCCGGCGCAACGGCCCGATCCGGTCGGCCAGATAAAGGCCGGTGCTGCGGGCGAGTTGGATGGGAAGGAACCCGTTCAGGAGTGAACGGTTCAGGGCGTCGACCGCAACCGTGCGCGAGGAGATATCGGTTCGCCGCTCCCGTTCATAGGTTGCCAAAACGGTCGCTGAACCGATATCCGCCCTGCGGTCATGAGCGCTTGCAATCAGACGGACAAGGGCAGCCACGTCACGCAGGCTGAGGTTCAAGCCCTGGGCCCCGATGGGCGGAAAGACATGAGCGGTTTCGCCGATCAGGGCGACACGCTGGCCGACCAGCGTCTTGGCCGCAAGTCCCGAAAGCGGATATCTCTGCCGTTCGCTGGCGATCCTGAATTTGCCGAGGATCGAATGGGCGCGCTGTTCCAGTTCCTGTTCCAGATAGGCGTCCTGCATCTTGTAGAGGCGGTCCGCACCTTCTTCCGTTTCGACACAGACCAGCGACGAATTGCGGCCGGGCAGGGGAACCAGGGTGAACGGGCCGGTCGGCGTGTGGAATTCCGTCGATACGTCCCCGTGAGGCAGGTCATGGGCAAGGTTCAGGACAAGGGCAACTTGAGGATAGCCCCAGCGTTTGACGTCGATGCCGGCAGTTTTGCGCAGCAGCGAGTTCCGCCCGTCCGCGGCAACGGCAAGTCGCGCCTGATAAGCTGTGCCCGAAGCGTCTTCGATCGTAACCGTATCTTCGCCGAGCTCATACCCGGCAGCGGCCTGGCGAACGAAGGTCAGGCCCTTCTGGGTGTCGGCCTCCTGTTCCAGCACGGTGTTCAGGTCAATGTTGAGCAGGTTATAGCCGTATGCGTCGAGCTCCAGCTCGGCGCTGTCGAAGGTGACTTCCGGCGCGCGGATCAGTCGCCCGGTGTCGTCGATCAGTCGCATACGGCGTAAGGGAGCGGCCTTCGGTGCGAGTTTAGCCCAGACATCGAGAGTTTTGAGAAAGGCGACGGACTCCCGTAAGAGCGCCGTGGTGCGTCCGTCGCTGTGGTTCACGTCAGGGGCAAGGAGGAGCGTGTCCAGCCCTCTTTGCGCAAACGCGAGCGCGGCGGTCAGTCCGGACGGTCCGGCGCCGATAACGGCGACATCGTACAGTTTGCTGGGGTTCCGCTTTTCAGTCATGGCACTGGCTCACATTTGCTGCTTTCCCCGAGAATGAGCTATTCTCGAAGGATATCAAGACCGCCTGCCATCGGCTTCCGCGATCCAATGACGCATGCCGGAAATTACCGGTCTTTGGCAAGATCCAAATGCGCCAGATCAAGGCGCCGCACGGAAAAGGGCATAAACCTGACACGCGCCGTCGGGTGATCGTCAGGCGGAACCTGTAGCGAAGAGACTGGATGAAACGGGGAGCGAAGCGGACATTGGCCGTGGAAGAAAACGGATTCTCACCTGCAGAAAATCGCCGCGCTGGTTTAAGCGAAGACATGCTGATGCGCGGCTGGCCGCTGGTAATAGCCTGCCTCACCGTGCTTGTGCTCATGGGCTGGGCCTATCTCGGTATCATGATCGCCGACATGATTTCCGTTATGGATATGACGGAAGCCGGTCCGGGTATGGGTCTCTTCAATCTGTTCAACCAGTATGCCGGCCTGCCGGAAGAAGCGCGCGCCGCGATTGCAGCGCTGTGCCTGCCGACATCCGCCGCAACCTTTGGAATGCCCGCCGTCGAATGGGGCATGATCGACCTTATGAAGGTCTATCTGATGTGGCTGATGATGGCCCTTGCGATGATGCTGCCGTCCGCTTTGCCGATGTTGCGCGCCTATATCCGCGAAAAGAACGGCACGATGGCTGCCGAACGGGATGCGTCGAAGAATACATTGCTGGTTGCCGTCGGATATCTGCTCGTCTGGGCCGCCTATGCGCTGGTCGCCACGCTCGCCCAATGGGGGCTGACGGCTGCCAATGCCGTTTCCCCGATGATGGCGCCGCTCAGCCTCGCCGTTTCGGCCAGCGTGTTGATCGCGGCCGGCATCTATCAGTTCACGCCCGCCAAATGGGCCTGCCTGAACCGCTGCTGGTATCCGTATTGGGCATTCCTCGGTAAGAGCGGCGCCTTCGGCGCACTCCGTGAAGGTGTGGTGCAGGGCATGGCCTGCCTCGGCTGCTGCTGGGCCGTCATGACGGTCATGTTCGCCGTCGGCGTCATGAATATCGTCTGGATTGCGCTCCTCGGCGCCATCATGGCAATCGAGAAGACGTTCCCGAGCTTCTGGTTTCCAAAGGCGATCGGCGTCTTCTGTCTTGCCTGGGGTATGGCGCTCGCATTGGCCATGGCGAGCGGTGCCTGAGTCCGTACCCTAAGCTAAAAAAGCTGTTCAAACTGTCACGGAATTGAAATACTGGGTTCCGGAGGCCGGGTTCGGCTCGATAAGCCTTGCCCGAAACAAACGACGAAAATCCTGTGACAGATATCCCCACGCGAAAGCAAGGCCGGGAACCGGCGCTGTTCCTGATCCATCTTCTGACCGCTTCCGGTGCTCCGATTGCGCTGATCGCGCTTCTGGCCGGGTCGCGCGGCGAGTGGGGGGAAATGTTCGCCTGGCTTGGGCTTGCCCTGGTTGTCGACGGGGTCGACGGGCCGCTTGCCCGCCGGTTCAACATCGCCGAGCGCCTGCCGCGCTGGTCCGGTGCGTCGCTCGATTTCGTGATCGATTATGCCACTTACGTGTTTTTACCCGCCTTCGCGCTGGCTGCAAGCGGCATGCTGTCCGAACCGTGGAACTGGATCTGCGGTGGTCTGGTCGTCTTTACCGGCGCGCTTTATTTCGCAGACAGCGGAATGAAAACACTGGACGGGGCATTCAAGGGCTTCCCCGCAGGCTGGAATATGGCGATCTTCGGACTGATGGTATTGTCGCCTTCCGAAGGGTTCACCATCGGCTTCGTCCTTGTCTGCTGTGTAATGAGCTTCGTTCCGGTCAAGTTCATCCATCCGGTCCGGGTCCGGCGCTGGCGTCCGTTGACGCTTTTGATAACCGCTGTCTGGTTCGTTTTTGCCGCCATGGCGGTCATCGGCGGCATGACCCTGACCGGTACGGGGGAGATGGTTCTCACCCTGAGCAGCCTTTACCTGCTCGGTGTCTCAGCCGTACAACAGGCTCTGGACCGATTCTGCTAGGGCAGGATCTCATCACAAAACTGGAGTAGCCATGCTTGGGTGGGTAACGGATCCGCAGATCTGGGCAAGCCTTGTGACGTTGACGGTCATGGAGATCGTGCTCGGTATCGACAATATCGTTTTCATCTCCGTCGTCGTATCCCGCTTGCCTGCTCATTACGCAAATCGGGCCCGCCGCATCGGACTGGCCCTGGCCTTGATCTTCCGCATCATGCTGCTCAGCATCCTGACTTGGCTGGTTGGGTTGACCGCACCGCTTTTCGATGTCGGCGGTCATGCGTTTTCCTGGCGGGATGCAATCCTGATCGCCGGCGGTCTGTTTCTGCTCTTCAAGGCGACGCACGAGATCCACAAGGGAATTGAGGGGGACGCCGAGAACGACGGCATGACGGGGGCTGTCGGTACCTCCTTTGCCGCGGTCATTGCGCAGATCGTTGTGATCGACATGGTGTTTTCCGTCGATTCCATTATCACTGCCATCGGCATGGCCCGTCACGTCGAGGTCATGGTCGCAGCCGTGGTCATCGCCATGGTAATCATGTACCTGGCTTCGGGGCCGGTTGCGGACTTTATCAAGAAGCACCCGACGACCAAGATGCTGGCTTTGTCCTTCCTTCTCCTTATCGGAGTAGCACTTGTGGCCGACGGGCTGGGTTTTCACATTCCCCGGGGCTACATATATTTCGCCATGGCGTTCTCGGCCGGCGTGGAATTGGTCAATGTGCTTGCCCATAACCGGCGCCGAAAGAACAAGGCGGTATAGCCCGGTTGCGAATTGAAGCCGGTTTTGCCCGAAACGGATATTGGAGGACAGGAAAATGGTAATGGCGTTGCGCGTGCATGAAACCGGGGGACCGGACGTTCTGACCTGGGAAGAGGTCGAAGTCGGCGAACCGGGGGCCGGCGAAGTCCGTATCCGCCATACCGCGATCGGTCTGAACTTTATCGATACCTATTTTCGCAGCGGTCTTTATCCGGCTCCCAACGGCTTGCCGTTTATTCCCGGAAACGAAGGCGCCGGTGTCGTCCTGACGGTCTGCGAAGGCGTCAGCCATGTGAAGCCGGGCGACAGGGTCGCTTATGTCGGTCCACTTGGCTCCTATGCCGAGGAACGACTGGTTCCGGGGGACCGTCTGGTGGTGATTCCGGAGGGTGTGGATGACAAGACCGCGGCCGGTATGATGCTGAAAGGCATGACTGCCCAGTATCTGTTGCGCCGCACCTACAATGTTACCTCTGACACGACCCTTCTGTTTCACGCCGCCGCAGGCGGTGTCGGTCTGATCGCCGGTCAATGGGCTGCCCATCTGGGAGCAACCGTGATCGGCACGGTCGGGTCCGCCGAAAAAGCGGAACTGGCCAAGGCGCACGGCTACACCCACATCATCAATTACCGCGAGGAAGACTTCGTCGAACGGGTCAGGGAGATCACCGGCGGCAAAGGCTGCGACGTCGTCTACGACAGCGTCGGCAAGGACACTTATCCCGGATCCCTCGACTGTCTGAAGCCTCTTGGTCTATGGGCCAGCTTCGGCCAGTCGTCGGGGCCGATCACCGACTTCAATATGGGTCTTCTGGCGCAAAAGGGATCGCTGTTTGCAACGCGTCCGACGCTTTTCACCTATATCGCCAGCCGGACGGACCTGGAAATGACCGCAAACGATCTGTTCGACGTCGTGAGGTCCGGCGTGGTCAGGATCGAGGTCAACCAGGAATACAAACTTGCAGATGCCGCACAGGCCCACAAGGACCTGGAAGGCCGCAAGACGACCGGCACCACCGTTCTCATACCGTGACGCCATGAACGTGCGCGGGGGCAGAGGGCAGGACCGGGCAAGGCACCTCTATGCTCCCGCGATGCGTTATTTCGCGGTTGTGGCCGAGCTTGGTTCGATCCGGGCGGCCTCGCGAGAGCTGAACGTCGCCTCTTCCGCGGTCAACCGGCAGATTCTTTACCTGGAAGAAGCGCTGGAGCTGCAACTGTTCGAACGTGTCGGGCGCAGGCTCCGGCTTTCCCAGGCCGGCGAAATTCTGCTGGCCCATGCGCGCCGGACCTATTCCGATTTCGACGCCACCGTTGCCGAGCTGGATGCCCTGAAGGGCCTTCGGCGCGGCTCGGTTTCGGTTGCCGTGGTCGAAAGCGTGTCGGAATCTCTTCTGCCGGATCTGATAAGCAGTTTCCGCCGGTCCTATCCGGGCATTCATGTCGGAGTCACGGTGACAAGTTCCCAGGAGGCCGCCCGTCTGGTCGAGGCCGGAGAAGCGGATGTCGGCTTCACTTTCGATCCGCCGCGCACCTCGGCCCTGACAATCGCCTATCAACACGAATTGGCCATCGGTGCCCTGATGACGCCGGACCATCCGTTGGCTGACAAGAGCAACCTGACGCTTGCGGACTGTCTGAAATATCCGGTAGCCCTGCCCGCGGAGGGGCTCTCTCTTCGCACCCGAATCGATGCGGTACGCGGGCAGATCCCCGGCTCGACCCGGACCTATGTGGAGACCAACTCCCTGCGGTTCATGCGGGCGCTGGCCCGGGAAGACAAGGTCATCGGCTTTCAAACGCGGATCGGCTCGGAGGAAGATCTGGAACTGGGCAGACTGGTGTTCCGTCCGCTTGCGGATAGGCCGCTTCAGGGCGATCTTTTATGTGTGGTGACCTCTTCGTTGAGGGCCCTGGCTCTGGCGCCAGGCATGTTTTTCGACCATGCTGTGATCTCACTAAAGGATCATTTGCCTTCAATTGCTGCCAAAATGGCAACATAAAGAACGCAAATGAGCGCTATGGGACTGGCCATTTTTCGGGCAAGCTCATTTTTTGACAATTTGATGGCGAAGAATTCCAAGCCATCGTCCCGGGCATGAGGGGAACTATGGGGCGTCTGACGACACATGTGCTGGACACGGCACTCGGTACACCGGCACAAGGCCTGAAGATCGAATTGTGGTCGCTTGGGACGGAGATGGCACATGTCTCCACCCACATCACCAATGCCGATGGCCGCGTCGACGGACCGATCCTGCAAGGGGACGCCTTCAAGCGCGGGACATATGAACTGCGATTCCATGCCGGCGATTATCTGAAGGCGACCGGCCAAGCGCTTCCCGAACCGCTGTTTCTTGATATCATTCCAATACGCTTTGGGATCGCGGAGGAGGACGGGCACTATCACGTGCCGCTCCTGCTTTCGCCCTTTGGATATTCCACCTACCGGGGGAGTTGAGGCCTATGCGCGACACTATCCGGTTCCTGAAAGGCGGCGAGCTGATTGAGCTCAGCGATGTAGAGCCGACGGAGACGCTGCTCGATTATCTCCGGCTCCGCGCCGGAGAGAAGGGAACGAAAGAAGGCTGCGGCGAGGGAGATTGCGGCGCCTGCACCGTTGCCATCGGCCGGCTTGTCGAGGGCAAGCTGGTCTATCAGCCGGTCAACAGCTGCATTCAACTGCTCGGCATGATCGACGGGACGGAACTGGTCACGGTCGAAGACCTCGCTCAGGACGGTCGGTTGCATCCGGTTCAAAGGGCCATGGCCGATCTGCATGGATCACAATGCGGCTTCTGCACGCCGGGTTTCATCATGAGCCTGTTCACGCTCTACCATGCCGAAGGCGAAACGAAGAGCCGCAGGGCCGTGACGGACTGGCTCGCCGGGAACCTCTGCCGCTGCACCGGTTACCGGCCGATCATCGATGCGGCACTCGACAGCTGCTTCGACAGCGCCGATGACGCCTTTGCCTGGCGGGGTAACGAGACCCGCGAAAAACTGCGGCAGATCACCGATTCCAGCGACATTTTTCTTGGCGACAGCGAAAGCTTCTTTGCATCTCCGACGAGCCTCGACGGGCTTGCGGCTCTCTATCGGCAGCATCCGGATGCAACGCTTGTTTCCGGTGCGACCGATGTCGGTCTTTGGGTGACGAAACAACTGCGCGAGCTGCCGAAGGTCATCTGGCTCGGACGGATCTTCGGGCTTGACCGGGTCGAGGAGACGCCATCCGGACTGCTGATTGGGGCGGCCGCAAGCTACGTCACTTGCGAAACGGCAATTGCATCCCTGTCACCGGATCTGGGCGAATTATGGCGTCGCATCGGCTCCAAACAGGTTCGCGTTTCGGGAACGGTTGGCGGAAATATCGCCAACGGGTCTCCGATCGGGGACACGCCCCCGGCCTTGATTGCGCTCGGAGCCACGCTGGAACTGCAGAACGCGGACGGATCCCGGACACTGCCGCTGGAAGACTTCTTCATCGACTATGGCCGGCAGGACCGGAAGGAGGATGAATTCGTCACCGGCGTGTTCGTGCCTCGACCCGATCCCAACCAGATCTTCCGCTGCTACAAGATTTCCAAGCGGTTCGATCAGGACATCTCGGCCGTCATGGGGGCGTTCCGCTTCACGGTGATGGACAGCAAGATCACCGAGGCCCGGATCGCCTATGGCGGCATGGCCGGAACGCCGAAGCGGGCGAAGGGCGCGGAAACCGCCCTGATCGGTGCCTCTCTGGAAGATCCCTCGACCTGGGGGGCGGGGATGAAAGCGCTGCTGTCCGACTACACGCCTATGACCGACATGCGCGCGAGTTCTGAATACCGCATGGAAACGGCAAGAGCTCTGCTGGCAAAGGCGTTGATGGAGGCAAGCGGCACGGAACCTGCGCAGGTGCGCGTCCTGGCTGCACGGGAGGCAACCGATGACCGCGCCGCTTGATCCGAATTTGGCTGAAACCGGCCTGCGCCATGTGCGCAAGGCGCTCCCGCATGACAGTGCCGAAAAGCATGTCGCCGGCAAGGCCATCTATATCGACGATATCGTGGAACCGGTCGGAACCCTGCATGTCGTGCCGGGATGGGCCCGAAAGGCCGTTCGCGGCAAGCTGGTCAACCTGGGTCTGGACAAGGTCCGTCAGGCGCCCGGTGTGGTCGCCGTGCTGACGGCGGAAGATATTCCGGGAACCAACGATTGTTCCTCCGCGTTCGGAGACGACCCGGTTCTGGCAAACAGCGAGATCCTGTTTTACGGCCAGGTTGCCTTTGCGGTTGTTGCCGAAACCCGGGATGCAGCGCGGCGCGCGGCCTTGCTTGCCGAGATCGAGGTCGAGCCGATCACGCCGATCATTACCGCGGAAGACGCGGTTGCCGCCGATATCACGGTCTTGCCGGACTATCAGTTCCGCCGCGGTTCGCCGGAAACCGGCATGACCGCCGCCGAACAGACCCTGTCAGGCGTGATGCACATCGGCGGCCAGGAGCATTTCTATCTGGAGGGGCAGGTCGCGATGGCCATCCCCCAGGAAGACGGCGGCATGTTCGTCCATTCCTCCACCCAGCATCCGACAGAGATCCAGCACACGGTTGCCAAGGTCCTTGGCGTTCCCGATGCAGCGGTGACGGCGGAAGTCCGGCGCATGGGCGGCGGTTTCGGCGGCAAGGAATCCCAGGCCAACCAATGGGCTGCCTTGGCGGCTCTGGCCGCTGCCAGAACCGGACGGGCCTGCAAGATGCGCCTCGACCGCGACGACGACATGATCATGACCGGCAAGCGTCATGATTTCCGGGTCGAATGGCAGGTCGGCCATGACGGCGAGGGAAAAATCCGCGCCGTGGATCTGAATTTCCTGGCCCGTTGCGGCTATTCGGCGGATCTGTCGCTCGGCGTCAACGACCGCACCATGTTCCATGCGGATTCCAGCTATTTCTATCCCGATGCGGTCATCCGCAGCCGGCGGCTTCGCACGGACACCTGTTCCAACACGGCCTTCAGAGGTTTCGGCGGGCCGCAGGGCATGCTTGCGGCGGAACGCATGATCGATGCGATCGCAATCACGCTCGGCAAGGATCCCCTGGAGGTCCGTAAGCTGAATTTCTACGACGGCGAGCACAATCTCACGCCTTACGGCATGCCGGTGGAAGAATATCAGCTCATGCATGACCTGATCGCCGAAATCGAGGAAAGTTCCGGCTACTGGGCGCGACGGGAGAAGGTCAAGGCCTTCAACGCGAACAACGCGATCCTGAAAAAAGGTCTCGCGCTGACGCCGGTGAAATTCGGCATTTCCTTCACGCTGAAACACCTGAACCAGGCCGGCGCGCTGGTCCATCTCTATACCGACGGTTCCGTGCATCTCAATCATGGAGGCACGGAGATGGGGCAGGGGCTCTATCAGAAGGTTGCCCAGGTGGTGGCGGAAGAATTCGGTGTCACCATGGACAAGGTCGTGATTACCGCGACCAACACGTCCAAGGTACCGAACACCGCGCCGACGGCCGCTTCTTCGGGGACCGATCTGAACGCCATGGCGGCAAAGAAGGCCGCTGTCGAAATCAAGCAACGGCTGATCGCCTTCCTGTGCGAGCAACATCAGTGTTCCGCCGACGTGATTTATTTCGGCGACAACAAGGTCCTGGTCGGAGACAAGTCCTACACACTCGCCGAAGTCGCCAAACAGGCTCATATGGCGCGCATCCAGTTGTCTCATGCGGGGTTCTACGCGACGCCGATGATTACCTGGGAACGGGAAAGCGCATCGGGACGACCGTTCTTCTATTTCGCCTATGGCGGCGCCTGCGCCGAAGTGACCATCGACACCATGACCGGTGAAATGACCGTGGACCGGGTGGATCTGCTCCATGATGTCGGCCATTCGCTCAATCCGGCCATCGATATCGGCCAGATCGAGGGCGGGTTCGTGCAAGGTATGGGCTGGCTGACAACCGAGGAACTGGTGTGGGACGAGGCCGGAAGGCTCCGCACCCACGCGCCGTCCACCTACAAGATCCCTACGGCATCCGACGTGCCCGAAGATTTCCGGGTGAAGCTGTACGAATCCAAGGGCAATCCGCAGGACAGCATCTACCGCTCCAAGGCGGTCGGCGAACCGCCGGTCATGCTGGCAAATTCGGTGTTCTGCGCCATCAATGACGCGATCGCGAGCCTGAAACCGGGCGTTGTCCCGGATCTCGACGCGCCGGCCACGCCGGAAGCCATCATGAGGGCCGTCCGCGGCATGCGTGAAAGGCAGGCCGCGGAATGACGGTCTGGAGCCACATCGTCCGCTCGCTTGAAGGTGGGGAGCCCTGTGCGCTCGTCACCGTTGCGACCGCGCGTGGCTCCACACCGCGGGAAAGCGGCGCGCGCATGGTCGTTTGGGCCGATGGCCGGTTTTCCGGCACCATCGGCGGCGGCACGCTCGAGTTCGAAGCGCTTCGCTGGGCGAGACAGGCGCTTGCCGGCGGGCGCAGGGGGCGGGAGGTTCGCACGGTATCGCTGGGTCCCGACCTCGGCCAATGCTGCGGCGGGCGCATCGATGTCGCCATCGAGGCCCTTGAACCCGCGCAATTGCCGATGGCGCGGACACTGGCCGAGCGCGAGGCCGAAAGAGTGCCTTTCGCGACACGTGCCCATGTCCGGTCTGGCGCCGCGGTTGAACGGGAGATCGTCGGCCAGCCAGAGGATCCAGGGTTCCTTCTGGAGGAAGACGGCACGCTTCTCGAAACCTTCGGCACATACCGGCGGCCACTTTATCTCTTTGGCGCGGGGCACGTGGGTAAAGCGCTGATCCTGGCGCTTGCACCGCTGCCCTTCGACATCACGTGGCTCGACAGCCGGGAAGAGGTGTTCCCGAAGGCGGTTCCCGGCAATGTCCGAAAGCTGCTCTTGAACCGGGATGACCGGTCCGTTGCGGGATGCCTGGCCCTGGCGCCGGACAGCGCCTTCGTTCTGGCCATGACCCATTCTCATGCGTTGGACGAGGACATCATGGCGGCCGGCCTTGCCCAGCAGCGTTTCGCCTATTGCGGCGTCATCGGCAGTGCCACAAAACGGGCCCGGTTCGAAAAACGTTTGAAGGCGCGCGGACTTGCGTCTGCCGTCGTTTCGGCAATGGTCTGTCCTGTCGGTCTTCCGGCCATCCGGTCGAAACACCCGGCGGCCATTGCGGCGGGAGTTGCCGCCGATCTTCTGGAGCGGGACGAGGCTGCACTGCAAAAGACGGTCCGTCCGAAAGAGCTGGTCCGTTTCCGGGCCGGTGCGCAGTAAAGCGACGGGGCGGGGGGAAATCGTGTCGTGACCGATCTTTTGACGAGAACGCAACAGGCAGGCGGATCAAGGCCGGTACGTCCGGCCACGGGCAACCTTCTTCATGCTCGCGGGCTGACCAAGCGTTTTGGCGACATTCTTGCCAACGATCACGTCGACCTTGGCCTCAACAAGGGAGAAATCCACGCTCTTCTGGGCGAGAACGGAGCCGGAAAATCGACGCTGGTGAAGATGTTCTATGGGGCGCTGGAGCCCGATGGCGGCGAGATCATCTGGCAGGGCAGGCCGGTCGTCATCGACAATCCGGCCAGTGCACGCGCGCTCGGCATCGGCATGGTGTTTCAGCATTTCTCCCTGTTCGAGGCGCTGACGGTGGTCGAGAACATCGCACTGGCGCTGCCCAATCCGGGCAACATGAGAGCCCTGGCGGCGCGGATTACGGAAGTCTCCGAAGACTACGGCCTGCCGCTCAATCCGCAGGACGTGGTCGCCGATCTTCCCGTCGGGATCCGCCAGCGCATCGAAATCGTCCGCTGTCTTCTCCAGGAGCCCCAGCTCATCATCATGGATGAGCCCACATCGGTCCTCACGCCACAGGAAGCCGACCGGTTGTTCCTGACCCTTCAACGGCTCGCGGGCGAAGGCTGTGCGGTGCTCTATATCTCCCACCGCCTGGAGGAAGTTCAGCGGATCTGCCATCACGCGACCATCCTGCGCCATGGCAAGGTGGTTAGCGAATGCGATCCGTCGCGGGAAACCGCCGCCAGCCTGGCGAGCATGATGGTCGGCTCCGAAGTGGTCGCGGTGAACCACGGGGCGACGGCTCCTGAACCCGGTCCTGTCAGGCTGAAACTGGCCGGTCTGAGCGCTCCCGCCGCGACACCCTTTGCTACCCGGCTCAACAACATCGATCTGGATGTTCAAACCGGCGAAATCGTTGCGATCGCAGGTGTCGCCGGCAACGGACAGGGGGAGCTGTTCGATGCGATTTCCGGCGAAATGCGGGTCGCCTCCGACATGGTCGTTCTGGACGGTCAACCGTGCGGCAACCGTGACGTCACCTGGCGGCGCAAACAGAAAGCGGCCTTCGTTCCGGAAGAACGTTTGGGTCATGGCGCCGTGCCGGGTTTGAAGCTCTCCGGCAATATCGTTCTGACCCGCCACGGCACCGGCGACGGGTTGGTCGGCTCCGGCTTCGTTTCAAAGGGGCGGGCCGCGGAGCTGGAGCAAAAGATCAAGCAAACCTACGACGTGCGCATGTCGCATGACGACCCGGAAGCCCGTTCGCTGTCGGGCGGAAACCTGCAGAAATTCGTTGTCGGACGAGAACTCGACCGCAATCCCGGTGTCCTTGTCGTCAACCAGCCGACCTGGGGCGTCGACGCGGGGGCGGCGGCCCTGATCCGCCAGGCATTGATCGATCTGGCCCGATCCGGGTCCGCCGTGCTGGTGATCAGCCAGGATCTCGATGAGATCTTTGAAATCGCCGATCGGATTGCGGTCATCTCCCGCGGTCATCTGTCGGTGCCGGAGGATGCCCGATCCATGACGCGCGAACGGGTCGGCATTCTCATGGCCGGCGGCGCGGAAAAGAACGCGGGGAGGGCGTGATGCGGATCGAACTGGTCAAGCGCAAGGAACACAGCCGGAAGATGGCGCTGTTGTCGCCGGTGATCGCGGTGGGGCTGACCCTGGTGGCTGCGGCGATCCTGTTTGCCGTTTCCGGCACGGATCCGCTTCTGGGACTCTACAAGTTCTTCATCGAACCTCTGACCGACAGCTGGTCGGTTCAGGAAATCATCGTCAAGGCGACGCCGTTGGTCCTGATCGCCTGCGGACTGTCCGTCTGCTATCTGTCGAACAACTGGAACATCGGTGCCGAGGGACAGTTCATTTTCGGTGCCGTATGCGGAAGCTTTCTGCCGATCGTCTTTCCCGAATTCGAGACGTCCCTGACCCTGCCGCTGATGCTTATCCTCGGAGCGCTCGGCGGCGCGGCATGGGGTCTTGTCCCGGCTGTCCTGAAGACCCGGTTCAATGCCAACGAGATCCTGACCAGCCTGATGCTGGTTTATGTAGCGAGCCTCCTGCTCGACTATCTGGTGCGCGGACCGTGGCGCGATCCGGGTGGTTACAATTTCCCGGAATCCCGCCTGTTTTCCGAAGCGGCTACCCTACCGCTTCTAGGAGACGGCCGGATGAGCATTGCCGCGCCCATTGCGGTGATCGTGGTCATCGTCCTGGCGGTTGTCCTTGCCAGGACGCTGAAAGGCTTTGAAATCCGGGTGATGGGCGAAAGCCCCAGGGCGGGTGCCTTTGCGGGGTTTTCCGCAAAGCGGCTCACCCTATTCTCGTTCGCGCTTGCCGGCGGTCTGGCGGGCCTTGCCGGCACCATGGAAGTATCCGGGTCTCTCAACCAGCTTCTGCCGACGATTTCGCCGGGATATGGCTTCACCGCCATTATCGTTGCCTTTCTCGGACGGCTCAATCCGGTCGGTATTCTGATCGCCGGCTTCGTGCTGGCCCTGTCCTACATCGGAGGGGAAGCCGTACAGGCGTCCATGGGCGTTTCCGACAAGATCGCGAGCGTCATTCAGGGCCTGCTCCTGTTCTTCGTCCTCGCCTGCGATACGCTGATCCTGTATCGCATCCGCCTGCATTCCCGCCGTACCCATGCAACCGCGGAGGTGTCTCGTGCTTGATATTGTCCAGGCCGTCCTTCTGACCGTCATCACCGCGGCGACCCCCTTGCTGATCGCGGCCATCGGAGAGCTTGTCGTGGAGCGTTCCGGCGTGTTGAACCTGGGCGTGGAAGGCATGATGATCATGGGTGCCGTGGTCGGTTTCGCGGTTGCCAACCAGAGCGGCTCCGGTGCGTTCGGCGTTCTGGCGGCCATCGTCGCAGGCATGGCCATGTCCGCCCTGTTCGGCTTCCTCGTGCTCGGGCTCGTGACCAATCAGGTGGCGACGGGCCTGGCCCTCACCATTCTGGGGCTCGGCGTTTCGGGCATGATCGGTGAGGCCTATATCGGTGTTCCCGGTCTGCGATTGCCGGAGCTGGATATCCCCGTCCTGTCGGAGATCCCGTTCATTGGTCCGGTGTTCTTTCAGCAGGACGCGATCGTCTACCTGAGTTTTGCCCTGGTGGGGATCGTTTCCTATTGCCTGTTCCGCACGCGTATCGGGCTGATCTTGCGCGCGGTCGGGGACAATCACACTTCCGCCCATGCGCTTGGCTATTCCGTCCTGAAGGTCCGCTTTCTGGCGGTCCTGTTCGGGGGCGGATGCGCAGGGCTTGCCGGCAGTTACATGTCGCTTGCCTATACGCCGCAATGGGTGGAGAACATGACCGCCGGCCGCGGCTGGATCGCGCTGGCGCTGGTGGTGTTTTCCTCTTGGCTTCCCATGCGTGTGATCGCAGGCGCCTACCTCTTTGGCGCGGTCACGGTGCTGACTTTCCATGCACAGGCGCTTGGTGCGGGCATACCGTCCCAGTTTCTGTCGAGCCTGCCGTATCTGGCAACCATCGTGGTGCTTGTCCTGATATCGGCCAACCGCAGGCTGACGCTCGTGAATACCCCGGCCTGCCTCGGCAAGCCGTTCGTTCCGGACAGGTGAAGGGAGAAACGCACCTGTCCGAATGCGGCATCCGATGCGGTCCGGATGTGGCATGTCCTGAAGCAGACCGCATGTCGAACACCATCCTGAGGGGATAGTCAAAATGAAGAACATTCTGAAAGCGACAGTCGCAGCAATTGCATTTGCAGCCGCTTCCTCTGCAGCCTCCGCTGCCGATCTCAAGGCCTGTTTCATCTATGTCGGCCCGGTCGGCGACTTCGGCTGGAGTTATCAGCATGACCAGGGGCGCAAGGACGTTGAAAAACACTTCGGTGACAAGGTCGAAACCGCTTATCTGGAAAGCGTGCCGGAAGGCCCGGATGCGGAACGTGCCATCGAGCGCTTCGCCCGTGACGGCTGCGGCATCATCTTCACCACGTCCTTCGGCTACATGAACCCGACCATCAAGGTGGCGAAGAAATATCCGAAGGTGAAGTTTGAACACGCCACCGGCTACAAGACGGCGGCCAATGTTGCGACCTATAACTCCAAGTTCCACGAAGGCCGCTACATCATCGGCCAGATTGCGGCCAAAACGTCCAAGACCGGCACCGCCGGCTATATCGCCTCCTTCCCGATCCCGGAAGTGGTGGCCGGCATCAATGCCTTCATGCTCGGAGCGCAGTCGGTCAACCCGGATTTCAAGCTGAAGGTTGTCTGGGTCAACAGCTGGTTCGATCCGGGCAAGGAAGCGGATGCGGCCAAGGCCCTGATCGACCAGGGTGCCGATGTGATCACCCAGCACACCGATTCCACCGCGCCGCTGCAGGTGGCTGAAGAACGCGGAGTGCATGGTTTCGGTCAGGCCTCCGACCAGATCGCCTTTGCTCCGAAAGCCCAGTACACCGCGATCGTCGACGACTGGGGCCCGTATTACATAGAGCGGATCCAGGAAGCGCTGGACGGTACGTGGGAAGCCAAGTCGACCTGGGCCGGTCTTGCCGAAGGCCATGTCGTCATGGCGCCTTACACGAACCTGCCGGAAGACGTGGTCGCCATGGCCAAGGAAACCGAAGCCAAGATCATTGCCGGCTGGGAACCCTTCACCGGCCCGATCACCAAGCAGGACGGATCGGTTGCTGCCGAAGAGGGCGTGACGCTTGATGATGGCGCGATCCTTGGCATGAACTGGTACGTCAAAGGCATCGACGACAAGCTGCCGCAGTGAGATAAATTTTGGCCGAATTGACGGCCGGATGAATAAGACATCCGGAGCTTGCTGCTCCGGATGTCACGAACTTCCTGAAAACATGGACATGCCGTTATGACCCTTGCCTTTGCAATGGATTGGTTAAACCTGCTTTTTCGATGGGCTCATCTGATCGTCGGCATCGGCTGGATCGGCACGTCCTTCTATTTTATTGCGCTCGATCTTTCCCTGCGCAAACGGGCGGAGATGAAGGAAGGCGTTGCCGGAACGGCCTGGGAAGTCCATGGCGGCGGTTTCTACCACGTCGAGAAGTTTCTCGTGGCTCCCAAGGAATTGCCGGACGACCTGATCTGGTACAAATGGGAGGCCTATCTCACCTGGGTTACGGGCTTTGCCCTTCTTGTCGTCCAGTATTACGTCTATGCGTCCTCCTATCTGATCGATCCGTCGGTGCTGGACATGACACCTGGCGAAGCGGTGCTTATTTCCGTTGCTTCGCTGGGCGCCGGCTGGCTGATTTATGACCGTTTGTGCAAGTCGCCCATAGGTCGGAACACGCCACTCCTCGCCATATGTGTCTTCGCCCTGATCATGGGCGCGTCCTATCTTTTCACCCATGTCTATTCCGGACGGGGCGCATTCATCCATGTCGGGGCCTTTGTCGGCACGATCATGGCGGTAAACGTCTTTGGCATCATTATCCCGAACCAGAAGAAGATTGCCGCCAGCCTTCTGGCCGGGGAAGCCCCGGACCCCGCCCTCGGCGCCATGGGCAAACAGAGGTCGGTTCACAACAACTACCTGACCCTGCCGGTCTTGGTCATGATGGTCTCCAACCATTATCCGATGCTGACCAGCCATCCGCATTCCTGGCTTCTGGTGGCGCTCATCCTTGTCATGGGTGGCATGGTCCGCCACTTTTTCAACCGGCACGAAGCAGGCGATGAATTCGCTAAATTCTGGTGGTCTCTGCCGGTTGCGGCGATCGGGCTTCTGGTCGCGGTCATCATGACGGCGCCGAGGGATTTCAGCAGCAGCGAAGCGGTGTCGGATGCGACTGTTGTCGCCATGGCCAGACAACATTGCGCCATGTGCCACGCAGCCGTTCCGACGCACGAGAGCTTCGAAGAGGCCCCCAAGGGGGTTCAACTGGAAACGATCGAGGACCTCCACCGCTACGCCGACCTGATCATGCAACAGGCCGTTCAGGCGGATACCATGCCGCTTGGAAACGAAACCGGCATGACCGACGAGGAACGGGCGACGCTCGGCGCGTGGATTACCCAGCATAAGTGAGGCGCCATGTGGACTTTGGCCGAAATCAATCGGATGCAGAAGCCGGAATTCGTCGAAGCGTTCGGCGATGTGGCCGAACACAGCCCGTGGGTGGCGGAAGAAGCGCATGCGCTCGGTCCGTTCGCGGTTCGGGAAGACCTGATAACAGCGTTTGAAACGGCCATGCGCGATGCATCGCATGGGAGGCAGCTCGACCTGATCCGTGCCCATCCGGATCTGGCAGGCAAGGCAGCACTGGCCGGCGAAATGGCCGAGGACTCAAAAAGGGAACAGGCCGGGGCCGGCCTGGACCAACTGACGGCTGCCGAATTCGCCCGTTTTACCGACCTGAACAACCGGTACCTGAGGAAATTCGGCTTCCCTTTCATTTTTGCGGTGAAAGGCGCGACAAAGGATATGATCCTGGCCGCCTTCGAAACCCGGATCGAAAATGAGATGGACCAGGAGTTCGAG
The DNA here is from genome assembly GCF_048260565.1 of Roseibium sp. Taxonomy (GTDB): domain Bacteria; phylum Pseudomonadota; class Alphaproteobacteria; order Rhizobiales; family Stappiaceae; genus Roseibium. Next base: position 646,397 of record NZ_JBLXGP010000001.1, read on the forward strand.
ACGGCTCTGCAGCAGATCGCCCGGATCTTCCGTTTCCGTCTTGAAGACCGGGTCGAAGGCTGAAGCCGTTCGAACACGTGATCCCTTCAGAGGAGGGTTCGCAGTTCACGTCCGTAGGCCGCCTTCATCCCGACAGGCACTTCGATACCGTAGTTCGCACACGCAAAAATCGAAAATAAAAATTTATTCGTATTCAAACCAGTTCACGTTCATCGGCTGGCAGGCGCTGTGCGCGGGTACTGAAAAGGCGATTCAATCATTGATTTCAATGAGTAGGTAAAAAACCGGATGGCATCGGGGCGCTATAGGTAGAAAAAGATATTCGCCAAAAGGTTGTGATTTGAGCCAGATGCATTGTTATAAATTACATGGATAAATATCTTTTTAAGTATGCGAGTCCAAGTATTGCCCCGTTTAAGGCTAGTTATTGAGGGGCGGTACCATGAAACTAGAAGGGGATAATACAACTGACGATAAACGTCTTCGCTTTATCGGGTTGGAAAAACATCATCTTGAAGCATTAAGCAATAACCGAGATCGGGTTCTGGCAGTTATGCCCGAAATTCTCGACCGGTTCTACGACCATGTCCGCCAGTTTCCGGAGACAAAAAGCTTCTTCCGGGATGACACCCATATCGCACATGCGAAGGCGGCCCAGATCCGGCATTGGGGTATTATCCTCGACGGTCGTTTCGATGAAGACTACGTGCGCTCCGTGACGGCCATTGGCGAAGTGCACAATAAACTCGGCCTGGAACCGCGCTGGTATATTGGCGCTTACAGCTTCCTGATTTGCGGATTGTGCGACACGATCGCCCGAAGCAAGGCATGGCAAGGTTTCAACAAGAAAGCCGGTGAGGAGAACAAGCGCCTCCGCTCCGCAATCGTCAAGGCGGCCATGCTCGATATGGATCTCGCGCTATCCGTCTATATAGAAGCAGGTAAACGTGACCGTCGGGAAACGATCCAGCGCCTGAGCGCGGACTTCGAGAGCTCCATCGTGTCGTCGACCAGCCAGCTTACAGCCGCCACTGACAAGCTCGCCGATGCCTCTGTTCAGCTCACAGGCGCAACAGAACGTACCCGATTGGAGGCCGATACGGTAAGTCTGAGCTCGCAGGATGCAGCCAATAACGTTCAAACAGTGGCTGCCGCGGCCGAGGAACTCGCGGCCTCGGTCACTGAAATAGGACGCCAGGTGACGGAATCCTATGAGATTTCGGATACCGCGGTAGCGCAGAGTTCGGTCGCAATAGAATCCGTCACCTCGCTCACCCAGGCGGTCAATCGCGTCGGTGAAATTGTCGGTCTCATCAATGATATTGCCGAAAAAACCAATTTGCTTGCCTTGAATGCCACGATTGAAGCCGCGCGGGCCGGAGAGGCTGGCAAGGGTTTTGCGGTTGTCGCAGCTGAAGTGAAGGAACTTGCGGGACAGACGGCAAAAGCGACGTCCGAGATTGGGGATCAGATCGAAGACATCCAGGGCGCAACCGACCAATCCGCCAGTGCAATTGACAGCGTAAACCAGACCATCGCCCGCATGAACGAAATTTCCGCTTCTATCGCAGCAGCGGTCGAACAGCAGAAGGAAGCGACGGGCGAAATCAGCAGGAGCGTACAAGCGGCATCGAACGGAACGCAATCTGTTACGGGATCTATCGCTGGAATTACGGAGGCTTCGACCCAGGTGACAGGCGTGACCGATATTGTGCGCACATCCGCCGAAGATCTCGGCCGGCATACGAACACGCTTCGAAGCGATGCGCAGCAGTTTATGAAGATTCTGGCCCAGGCGGCGAACTGAGGCGATTCGAAACCGGTGAGTGGGCAGAGAGCGAGCTGCGGTTCGTGCCGGATATCGCATACGAACGGCGCGTCAGCGACCTTATGAACTTCAATACGCCTGAACTATCCGCTTAATTTCGGTAATTCTCGAAATATCCACAGAAATCAAATTCTGCTCAAATTATTTGGCCTTCCTGCAATGGGTCACCCCTAAGACTGGGCTCGATCGCCAGAGCACGCTATTGCCAGGTCCAAGAGGATGAATTTTCTGATGCCGGACATGAGATCAAGAGTATCCTTCTGATTCTTATGGTGAAATCGGAGAATCCTCTCGAACTCATTCAAGAACAATCCATAAGAAATGATGTAGTAAGGCAACGAAATATCGACCCGTCGATGGGCGGATCCGATTCTTTTGACGCGGCTTACATATTCTTCGTCCAGACCGCCTGAAAACAACTGGTCCCAGTGGGCGATCTGCTTATCGATAAGGCTCGGAATATCAAAACGCGGAAATTGCTTTGTAGTTTGTTTCATTATTTGAGAACTATAAAAGTACTTAAGTACATCGTCTATATTGGGGCGGATGACAACCCAAGCGCTCCGAGCGGCGATGACATCTTGGCGGTTCAAGTCAATGAAGTCGATATATTCGCGAAGTTCGTACCCTTCGGGGAGAATCATGGGTATATCCTGCGTAATTTATATAATAAAAACCAGTATACAGCGTCCGCGTGTAGTATAAAAATATATAACTTATATCATAAATAGCTATAGTGGTCGCGTCGTTGTTAACCATACAAAAAATATATATGGTTTTACTGATTATATCGATAAGATAATTTAGATATTTGGTAATTATATGTATAAACCAAAAATAGAGTTGCGGGCGACTGAGCAACCATAACGAGCTGGGATGTTAGCAATGCGTTTTACTGAACGCACCGATATAGCTGTCAAAATCCTGATTCACCTGTCGCTCCTGAAAGGGGCGAAAATCTCCATTGACGACTTGGTGGAACGCTATATCGGGCATCGGTCTCAAGTCGTCGCTGCCGTCCAGGAACTCAGAAAAGCGGGGATGATCGCCTCGATCCCCGGCCGGCGCGGTGGCATCTGGATCAACAAGGCGCCGGAAGAGATATCTCTGGCGGAAGTGATCCGAATGTTCGAAACGGATTTCTGTCTTGTAAAATGCTTCAGCGATCCGGCTTCTTGCAGCATTTTCCATTGCTGCAAGTTCAAGGAGGTGCTGGAAGTCTCGCTTAATCAGTTTTTCGCGCCTCTGGAAACCACCTCGATTGCGGATCTGGTCAAGGGGCTGGATGACGATATGTTGCAGCAGGCTGCGCAAGCCGGCTGATCCGGTACCCGAAAGCCGGTCTTTGTTCGGGGAAGAGTTTGCGCCCGTCAGTGTCGTGTTCGGTCTGTCCGCCCGCGGGACAAGCGTAAAGGCGCTTGGACCAGGGTGGATCAGTGGATTTGAAGCAGGAAGATCAGCCCGAGGCTTGTGACGACAAGCATGAAGATTGAGAGACTTGCGGTCAGGATGACGCGGCCGCCGGCTTGCAGAACCGATCGGATGTCGACCGTGAGACCAAGGGCCGCCATGGCTATGACCGTCAACGTATTGGAGATGTATCCGAGCGGTGCGGCGAGATGCTGGGGGATGAGACCTGCCGAGCGGCATCCCATCATCAGTGCGAAGCCGATGATGAACCAGGGCAGAATCTGACTCAGCCGAATGGAGGTTTCATTTTCCCGGCCTCTGCCGACGGCAAGTGTCAGCAGGACAGGTCCGAGCATCAGGACGCGGATGAGCTTCACCAGTGTGCCGGTCTGTATTGCGATGGGGCCGCCGGGCTGTGCGGCGGCAAGCACCTGCGGAACGGCATAAACCGTCAGGCCCGACAGCACGCCATATTGCGACGTCGTCATCGAAAAGGTGTGAAGCGCTAGGGGCAGGGCGAGAACCACGGCAACGCCCAGAACGGCTGTAAAGGCGATCGCCGCGGCAACATCGTCGCCTTCGGCATCGATGACGGGCGCGACCGCGGCGACGGCGGAATTGCCGCAAATGGAGTTACCGCAGGCAACCAGCATTGCCAGCTTGCGATTGAGGCCGAAGGTTCTGCCAAGGGTGTAACTTGCCAGTATTGCGAACGCCACGAGGACGACGATCCCGCCGACAAGTGCAAATCCGGCGGCTTCCAGGGCTTGCAGGCTGATCGAAGCCCCCAGCAGCACGATCGCCGCTTCCATGATCCGCTTTGCCGAAAACGCGATCCCCTTTTCGACCCCTTTCCAAAGGGGGACGAAGGTCCGGACAGCTGTCCCGATTACAATGGCCAGCACCAGGTTCTCGACAAACTTGCCGCCGGTCAGCTGCACCTCCAGCCCTTCAGCCGCAAAGGCCGCCACGGAAACCAGGATCGAGAGCGCCAGGCCGGGCAGGAGTTGAAAGAGAGATGTTTCCATAAGCCGGGGTGTTTTCAGGGACGTGAACATCATTGGTGCTTTCAAGAAGGCTGGTGCAATGCACATTGCTCCTTTGAAGCGTGAAAAAAAATGAGATAATATATCAAAGAACGTACAAAAAAATCGAACAAAATGCGCACTGCCATGACATTCGAGCAACTGACAATCTTCGTGGCCGTTGCCGAACGCGAACATCTGACCCGTGCGGCCGAGGCTCTCCATCTGACGCCGTCGGCGGTCAGTTCGGCGGTGCGCAAGCTTGAAGACTTTTACGGGGTTCAGCTTTTCGACCGTGTCGGTCGCGGCCTTGTCATCACCGCCGAGGGGCGGCTTTTCCTGGACGAGGCCAGGGCGACCTTGGCTCGGATGCGGTCCGCCGAGCGTTTCCTGGGGGAACTCGGCGGGCTTCAGCGCGGCGTGTTGACCATAGCCGCAAGCCAGACCATCGCCAGCTATTGGCTTCCGGGCGTTTTAATGGGGTTTCATACGCGTTATCCCGGGATCGAGCTTTCGCTTTCCATTGGCAATACGGAGACGGTCGCAAAGGCGGTTGAAACCGGCGCTGCGGAAATCGGTTACGTCGAAGGGGAACTCGATAATCCGCTCCTGCACAAGCGCCATATTGCTGATGATGCGCTGATGATCGTCACCCGGCCGGGGCATCCTCTCTCGGAGGGCAGGCCCGCCAGGCCACGGGACCTTATAGAGAAGACATCCTGGGTCCTGCGCGAACCCGGGTCAGGGACGCGTTCTGCCTTCGAGGCAGCACTTGAAAGAGAAGGGATCGCTGCGTTCGAACTCGATGTCGTGATGGAGCTGCCTTCAAATGAGGCCGTGCTGTCAGCAGTCCGCTCAAGCCAGGTGTCAAGTGCGGTTTCCTCGGCGGCCGCCGCGCCGTGGATTGCGGCAGGCGGACTTGCCTGTGTCAATTTCGAATTGCCGGCCCGTTCGTTCATGCTCCTGAGCCACAAAGAGCGCCATCTGAGCCGGGCTGCGGAGCAGTTGATGGCCGATAGCCTTTCCGGGCATTAGTTTCGGGGCGCGATCACACCTTCCATCAGTGGATCGACCATTTTGCCGGCGAGCCGCTTGCGGGTTGCTGAGGTGTCGTTCTCACGCGGCCGGTACCAGAAGATCGACCATTGCAGGCCTCCCAACAGAACCTTCGCAGTCACCGAGATGTCGACCTTTCGCAATGAGCCGTCCCTTATACCGGCAGCAATCGCTTCCTTGAAATGGTTTTCGAATCTATCGCGGCTGGAAATGAGCTCGCGCAGGGTTTCCCGCTGATCAGGTGTGGTCGCCTCGAACCGGTGGAGCTGGACGCCCTGGGCGACGACGTTTTCAAAGGTGTGGTGTTCGAGCATGGCCTGCGCATGGGCCAACAGCATCGCCCGCAGCACGGTCGCGCCGTTTCCCTTTGTTGAAAGGGCCGGGTCAAGGGCATCGAACAGGTATGTCATCCCGACACGGTGGACGTCGAAGAACAGGTCGGTCTTCGAGGCATAGTAGTGATAGATCCGGCCCTTGGTGCTGCCGAGCCGCCGGGCCACATCGTCAATGCTTGTGGCATGGTAGCCGCGCTCCATGAAGCAACTGGCCGCGCTGGAGATGATTTCCTCTTTCTTCAGCTCGCGTTTGCGCACCTTTTTAATCGGTTCGGCCGGCGGCTCGCCTGCTTCTCGCGCTTTGTTTGTCACAATGGTCTCCACATCGCTCATCCGTTTTCATAGGCGACCGATCGCTTCGTGTTAAGTGCTCTGTTCGGCCGCATGCATGATTGACAGTCTAGATATGTCAAATTAAAAACCTACTAAGTAGTATGTTTGTGGTGGCTGGGATTCCAGAAAGCCGCTGTGTGTGCAGTTCGCGAGTACGTCATGGAAGCGCAGGTCTGTCGGAGCCTGTGAGACAGTCGTTCCGGAACGTCGAGGAGGGGGTATGAGCTGCATTCTTGTCACCGGAGCTGCGGGGTTTCTCGGGCGCCGGTTGTTGAAGGAACTGATCGCTGTGGGTCATATCGGCGGCAAACCCATCCACCGGATCGTCCTGGCGGATGTTCATCCTCCGGCTTGTCCTGTATCTACGGAGATTGACGTCTCCCTCCGGCAGGGTGATCTGTCTGACCACAGCTTTGTTGAAAGCCTGGCGGACGAAGGTTTCGATACCCTGTTTCACCTGGCCTCATTGCTCACCCTGCAGGCCGAAACGGACCCGTCCTTTGCCTACAAGGTCAATGTCGAGGCGCTCCGCGTTCTCATGGACATGGCGCAGAACAGACCAAAGGTTATCTTCAGTTCCTCCATAGCCATTCACGGCGGGGCATTGCCCGAGGTGGTCGATGACGACTGCAACCCAGTTCCGGCCACGACCTATGGAACGCACAAGGCAATCAACGAATTGCTGATCGCAGATTATTCCCGGCTCGGACGGATCGACGGACGGTGCCTGCGATTGCCGATCGTACTGACGAGACCCGGAGCGCCGACACCGGCGGTCTCCGACCAGGTGGCCGCGATCATTCGCGAGCCGCTAAAAGGCATTGATGTGGACGTTCTCCTGTCGGCCGAGACACTTGTGCCCATCGTATCCGCCGGAGCCGTTGTCGCGGCTCTGCTTCGTCTTCACGATGTACCGGCTGAACGGCTGCCGCCCAAGCGTGCTCTCAATCTTCCGGCCTTGTCCGTCACCGTCGCTGAATTAGCTGAGGCGGCAGCTCGGCACGGTGGTGAGGGACGTATCACCTACAGGCCGGACCCGGGTGTTCAAGCCATCGTCAATGGTTGGCCACGTCGATTCGTGTCCCGCCATGCTGCCGGTCTTGGCCTGGGGCCTGACGCGGACCTGGAGGCGCTGATCCTCGATTATCTCCAATACAAGGACGACTGATTTGGCTGAGACAGAACAGACCGGTTCCAAGGCGGATATCTGCATAATCGGAGCGGGATCCTCCGGAATGACAGTTGCCAAGGCGCTGAAGGAGGCCGGTCTTGCGGTCGAAGTATTCGAGAAGGGCTCCGATATCGGCGGCATGTGGCGTTATGAGAACGACAACGGCCAAAGCTCCTGCTATGCCTCGCTTCACATCGATACGTCACGTCCTAACCTTGGATATTCCGATTTTCCTCTGGATCCCGACCTTCCGGATTTCCCCAGACACGATCAGTTCCTGAAACATCTGGAGAAATATGCCGATCATTTCGGCCTCCGGGACCTGGTGACCTTCAAGACGGAGATTGTATCCGTAGAGCCGATCGGAGAGCGTTTCCGGATCCGCTTTTCTACTGGTGAGGAAAGGGAATACAGCACGGTTATTGTTGCCAACGGTCACTTGTCGGATCCGAAGCTGCCGGGCTTTCCCGGAAACTTCGATGGCCAGGAAAGCCATTCGCATCACTACCGCACGGCCGATCCCTTCGCGGATAAGCGGGTGATGGTGGTCGGGATCGGCAATTCCGCGGTAGACATCGCGGTCGATATCGCGCGAAGGGCAAAGCACGTTTTCGTCTCGACACGGCGCAGTGCCTGGGTCATGCCGAAATACCTGATGGGCAAACCGATCGATCAGGTGTCAGGCGCCATCGTCCGGCGCTTCCGGCTGTCTACCAAAGTGACCCGGCAGATCATGTCGTGGCTGATCCGGCTGGGCGTTGGCGATCAGCGCCGGTTCGGCCTGCCGCACCCGAAGCATCCCATGTGGCGGGAACATGCAACCCTCAGCCAGGAACTGTTGCCCTATATCGGCCACGGTTACATCAGCGTGAAGCCGAATGTGCTGGAATTGCGGGGCAATACTGTCGCGTTCGTCGATGGCTCGAAGGAGGAACTCGATGCCATCATCTACGCCACCGGCTACAATATCACCTTTCCCTTTCTACCAACCGACGTATTCGACCCGCGGCAGGAGGCCGGCTGTCTCTATCGGCGCATGCTTTCCCTGCGCTATCCGGGCCTGATTTTTGCCGGTCTTGTTCAGCCGGTGGGTCCAACCATTCCCCTGGTGGAACTCCAGGGAAAGTGGATCGCCGGCCTTCTATCCGGGCAGATGTCCTTGCCCGGACCGGAGGATCGAAAAAGGGAAGTCGAGGCCCATCGGGCGGACCAGAGGAAGACCTATCTCGACAGTGATCGTTATGTCCTTGAAGTCGATTACCGAACCTATGCCGGCCAGATGAAACGGGACTTGCAGTCCGGCAGGGCAGGCATAAACTGATGAAAAATTGGGAGGAATAGACAATGGCGGCTCGTCGTTGGACACACCGGCCGGAAGGGTCCAACTGGGGCGATTTCGGCCCGGACGACCAATTGGGACGCTTGAACCTGGTCACGCGGGAAAAGCTGCGCCAAGGATTGGCGGAGGCGGTCGAGGGGATTGCCTTCTGCCTGTCGCTTCCTCTGGATTATCCGGGCGGGAGCGATCTGAACCCGCGCCGCAGGCCGCCGATTCTTCGGCCGACCCTGCGTGACGGCCAGGTCAATTTCAACGTGACCCTGGGGCCGGACAGCGGATCGACAGATGTCCTTTGCGATGACCTTGCGATCCTGCATCTGCAGTATTCCACGCAATGGGATTCGCTTGCCCACGTCGGCGGGCAATTCGATGTGGACGGCGACGGCGAGTTGGAGCACGTATTCTATAACGGCTATCGCGCCGGATCGGAGATCATCGGACCCGTATCGCCCGGAGATGCGGGGATTGGCCCTGACATGAAGCCGGAGAGTACCTCGAATGCCGGCGCTCTCGGGATCGAGAACATGGCCGCGCATTGCATTCAGGGCAGGGCAGTGATGGTGGATCTGCGCGCCCATCTCGGCGATGCGCATTCCCATGTCGGCTACGATACCCTGATGCCGATCCTCGATCAGGATCAAGTCGTCATCGAACAGGGCGACATGGTCTGTCTGCATACAGGATTTGCTCAGATGGTGCTCGATATGGGCCGGACGCCTGATCCCGAGCGGCTGCACAATTCCTGCGCGGTGCTCGACGGTCGCGACGGCCGGCTTCTCAATTGGATTACCGACAGCGGACTGGCGGCGCTGATCGCCGACAATTACGCGGTCGAGGCCCATCCGGCGCGCCCGTGCGAACGGGACAGCTGCTCGACTTTGCCCTTGCACGAGCACTGCCTGTTCAAGAACGGTATCCCGCTCGGCGAACTCTGGCACCTGACACCGCTGGCCGCCTGGCTGCGCGAAAACGGACGCAACCGCTTTCTCCTGACGGCACCGCCGCTCCGGCTCCCCGGTGCTGTCGGGTCGCCGGTGACGCCGGTGGCAACGGTATGACGGAGCGGGTTCTCATTACCGGCGGTGCGGCCGGGATCGGAGCAGCCTGCGTCGAGCGATGCCGAAGAGACGGCTATGAACCTGTCGTTATCGATCGCGTCGGTGACGGCATCCAGGCGGATCTTTGCGATCCGGTGGAGACGGCGGAGGCGCTCGATAGGGCGCTGGAGGGCGGGCCGATCACCCGTCTGGTCAACAACGTCGGCATGGTCGCACCCGCTTCCGTTGGCGATCAGACGCTGGAGGAGTTCGACAAGGTCGTCGCGCTTAACCTGCGCTGCGCCATGCAATGCACCCAGGCGCTCCTCCCGGGCATGCGCGCGGCCGGTTTCGGCCGGATCGTGAACATGGCCTCAAGGGCCGCCCTGGGCAAGGAATTGCGCACGGCCTATTCCGCCACCAAGGCGGGGTTGATCGGCATGGCAAAGACCTGGGCGCTGGAACTGGGCGAATACGGCATTACGGCGAATGCCGTCGGACCGGGCCCGATCCGAACCGAGCTGTTCGACCGGGCCAATCCGCCTGGGGCCCCGCGAACGCAGGCGATCATCGACGGAATTCCCGTCCGCCGGATCGGCGAGCCGCAGGACGTCGCCCACGCGGTCAGCTACCTGCTGGACGCCCGCTCGGGCTTCGTCACCGGACAGGTGCTCTACGTCTGCGGTGGCATGACCGTTGGTGCGTCAGGGGCTTGAAATAGATAGGGAATGGCGGATGGGGTGGGATTCGAACCCACGGAACGCTTGCACGCTCGCCGGTTTTCAAGACCGGTGCCTTAAACCACTCGACCACCCATCCACTCGCTCCGTTTCCAGTGTTCGGCGGATAAAGTCAAGAGGCATGCGCCCAAGACGATAATAGGTCGTGGGAAAAGCGGCGAAACCAGAGGCTTGAAGGAGTTGGAAGGGAAGGCCGCCGGTCGTGGTGTCGTGGGCAGGGTAGAGACCGGCGGCCAAAGCTGGGTGGTGACCCCAGCATGCTTCGCGACAGGGCGGTCGCTAGCAACAAGGTCACACTAGGCGGGATCCGAAAATGGCTCTGTGATGTGCATCACAAACAGGTCGATGGCGGCATAAACGCACAGGGCGGTCCGGATTTGTCTCCGGAAAACAGGCAAATGGAATGACCAAACGGGCGCCGACCTTGGGAAAACGGCCATTAGGCCTTCGCCCCATCTCGACGTCGCATTCACTTTGCAGTAAGAACATTCGTGCTAGTAGCTGAAACAAATGCCTGAGCGGGGGCTGGGCATTCGGGATATCCGGCGCTTTGTGTTCATCCGCGAAGGGGAATCGAAGCGCGCAGGATGCGAATATTTTTGTGCTAGACGGAATCGCGTGTGCACGGGGCCGCCAACGCGTAATGAGTAGGACGGCGGGATGCTAGGGATGGGCGTTGAAGACGGCATGAAGGTCGTCTGCTCGAAAGCCGCACCAGGTGAAACTGCAGCCGAAAATAACGGCTTGCCGATTGAACCCGATGACCGGAACCGGTGGTCGACCCTTGGTGCGCAACTCAGGACCGGGGTTCTTGTCGTCATGGCGGCAGGTTTTCTGGCTGCTTGCGGAACGGCGGGACCGGTTCAGAAATCCAAATTCAGCCCGAAAAAATACGGTGTCAAAGGCAGCCCGAAAGTGGTTGCCGAAGGAAAGCCTGTGCCGAAAGGCGGCGGGCGCTACATCGTCGGCAAGAAGTACAAGATTGCCGGCAAGTGGTACTACCCGAAAGAAGATCCGAAGTATAAAAAGGTCGGCTTGGCATCCTGGTATGGCCCGACCTTCCACGGTCGCAAGACCGCCAATGGCGAGATTTTCGACCGGAATGCGCTGACTGCCGCGCATACCACAATGCCGTTGCCATCCTATGCCAAGGTGACCAACCTGAACAACGGCCGCTCCATGATCGTTCGCGTCAATGACCGCGGGCCGTTCCATGGAAACCGGGTGATCGATCTGTCCGAACGCGTCGCGACGATGCTGGATACCAAGAGTCACGGTGTCGCCAAGGTGAAGGTCGAATATGTCGGCCGCGCGCGCATGGACGGTCATGACGAAGCATTTCTGATGGCGTCCTACAGCGGTCCGGGAGCGGTCACGCCGGGCGGTACGGTGCCTGGGACCCTTATGGCTCAGGCGACACCTCCCACTCCGGTCTTCGGCCCGGCGCCGGCGCCGGCTCCACGGCCTTACGGTGGTTCCGTCCTGCTTGCGTCTGCGGCTAACACCGGGTCGACCTATCAGGTCGCCTATGATCCGGCGCTGGCATTCGAATCCAGTCAGTCGACCATCGCTGTCGCGTCGCTCAATACGTTTTCTCAATCCAATGTACCGCAGGCCGCACCGGTTCCCGCAACGGCCTACAGCCCGCAACCGGCCGCTTACGCGGAGCCGGCCCCGGCTGGGGCCGCTTCCGGTACGCTCGGCGTCCTGCGTGTCCCGGCTGCCGGCACTCCGCGCAATCTGCTGAGCGGAAGCGCCGTGTCGTCCTATAGCGCCAACAACCGGATCAATGCCGCGTATGACGCGGTCTCCGGTATGGCCGCCGGATCGGTGCCGTTGTCCCGGCTTGCCCGGAACGGGAACTGAGAAACAGCCTGAAGCGGGATCGAAAACGCTTGCACCCGGCGTCCGGGCAGGCGACTCTTCTTCCGGATTCGGGAGGACGCCCCAATGTCGTGTGCTGGCAAATCGTTGGTGCTTAATCTCAAGGTGTTGACCGTGGTGGCTGGCCTGCTGGTGGCCGGGCTGATTTTGCCTGTGCCCGAGGCCTGGGCCGAGACGCTGAAAACCAATGCGCCGATGGCGTATCTTTTCGAGCCCGAAAGCAAGAGCATCCTGTTTGCCAAGGAGGCAGACAGGCCTTTCGAGCCCGGTTCCCTGGCGAAGGTCATGACCGCCGCCACCGTCTTTGCCGCCCTGTCGGAAGGCGAGATCTTTCCACATACGAAATGCCGGATCAGCGAACATGCCTGGCGGACGGGCGGTGCTCCGGCCGGTGGAACGACCATGTTCGCGGCTATCAAGTCGGAAATCGAGGTTCTCGACCTGCTTCAGGGGCTGATCGTCCCGCACGGCAACGATGCGGCGATCGCGCTGGCGGAATGTCTCGATGGCAGCGAGGAAAAATTCGCCGAACGCATGACGGCCCTGGCGAAGAACATCGGCATGACCGGATCCCGCTTCGTCAATCCGACCGGCTATCAGAGCGAAATCGCAAAGACGACCGTGAGCGATATGGTGCGCTTGGCCGACTACATCCTGGAGCATCATCGCGCCTATTACCCGATGTTCTCCCAGCCGGATTTTACCTGGAACAAGATCTTCCAGCGCAACAAGGATCCGCTTCTGGGCGAGATCCGGGAACTGGACGGTCTCGGGGCCGGGCAGAGCGAGAAGGACGGCTACGCGGCCCTTGCCTCTGTCGAACGCGACGGAAGGCGGGTGATCGCCGCTGTTGCCGGTCTTCCAAGCGACAAGGCGCGTCTGGCCGCAGCCAAGGAGGTGATCGAGGGCTCGTGGGAATATTTCGGCATCTCCAAGCTCTATTCCCGCGGAGACACAATCACCAATGCCCGTGTCTTCGGCGGCACACAGTCAGAAGTCCCGCTCGTTGCTAGCAGCGATGTGGCGGTCCTGTTGCCGCGCGGAACGACGCTGGACTATCGGTTGCGCGTTGTCTATTCCGGCCCCCTGAAGGCGCCGGTTTCAGCAGGAACCGCGACCGGAGAGCTGCGGGTGATCGGTTCGAACGGAATCGTCTATCGCGCACCACTGGAAACCGGTGCGGCGGTGGCAGAAGGCAATATGCAGGAAAAGGCGTTGGACGGCCTGATGGAATTGCTGTTCGGCTGGCTTTAAAAATCCTATGACAGGCAATCGGGTAAAAGCCGGGATTGGCGGATAAGTGCAGGGACGTTTCATCACCTTCGAGGGCGGCGAGGGCGCCGGCAAATCCACCCAGATCGACCGGTTGCGGAAACGGCTGGAAGCTTTGGGGCTTGCCGTGGTGGTGACCAGGGAGCCCGGCGGCTCACCTGGGGCGGAAAAGATCCGCCGGATCCTGCTGAGCGGCGAAGCCCGGGATCTGGGTCCGCGCGGGGAAGCCATGCTGTTTGCCGCGGCCCGCGCCGATCACGTGGATACCACCATCATTCCCGCCCTGGGGCGCGGCGACTGGGTGCTTTGCGACCGCTACGCGGATTCGACTCGTGTCTATCAGGGGGAGGCCGGGGTCGATCCGAACTATCTCGATCTGCTGGAAACCGCTGCCGTCGCCGGCGTGCGCCCTGACCTGACGATCCTCATCGACGTGCCGGCCGATATCGGCATGTCGCGGGTCTCCAGCCGTTCCGAAGCCGGCACCGGAGACGGCCCCGACAGGTTCGAGAACGAAGAGATGAAGGTGCACGAGCGCCGACGGATTCTATTTCTCGACCTTGCCCGCAAGGAGCCGCAGCGCTTTGCCGTGATCGACGGCCGTCAAAGCCCCGACACGGTCGAGGAAAAGATCTGGGAGGCCGTGCTCTCCCATTTCGTCGAGGAATTGCCTCAGGCGGACCAGAGGCCCGAACCGGTGGAGGCTGGCGTTGGCGCGGGCAAATGATGTCATGGACGTCCCGGAAGCGGACCGGCTGGACGGCATGCCCTTGCCGCGCGAACGTGCGCGGCTGATTGGTCACAGGGAGACGGAACAGGCGTTGCTCAACGCCTACCGGTCCGAACGCCTGCATCACGCCTGGATCCTCGGCGGGCCGAAAGGCATCGGCAAGGCGACACTTGCCTACCGCTTCGCCCGGTTCATCATTGCCCATCCGGACCGTTTCGGAGCGGAGGTGGCAGCCGCGTCCGATCTCGATCTCGCGCCGACCCATCCGGTCTTCATGCAGGTGGCATCGGGGGGCAACCCGAACCTCTTGCATCTGCGCCGCCCATGGGACGACAAGGCGAAGCGTTTCAAGACCGAATTGCCGGTCGACGAAGTGCGCCGGACGGTTTCCTTTTTCGGAACCACGGCCTCGTCCTCCGCATGGCGGATCTGCATCGTCGATGCAGCCGACGACATGAACATCAGCTCGGCGAACGCCCTGCTGAAAGTCCTTGAGGAACCGCCGGCACGCTGCCTGTTTCTGGTCCTGTCGCACGCACCCGGCCGGCTGTTGCCGACGATCCGCTCCCGCTGCCGGAGGCTCGATCTCGATCCTTTAAGCGAAACGGAAATCGCCGAAGGCCTGTCCGAATTGGCGCCCCAAGCCACAGCCGATCCGCAAGCCCTGAAAGAACTGACGCGCTTTGCCGACGGCAGTCTTCGCTCGGCCTTGACGCTTCTGGCGGGCGACGGTCTTGCCATCGCCAAGGGGTTCACCGCACTGGCGGGACAAGTACCGAAGGTCGATATCGCAGCCCTTCACGGGCTCGGGGATCTTGTCGCTGCCCGGAACCAGGACGACAACTGGGAGGCGTTTCTGCATATCTGGCGCATGTGGCTTCATGAACGCATGCGCCAGATGTCCGGCGGGCGCGCAGCCGACATGCTGCCCTTTGCGGAATTGTGGGAAGCGGCCAACCGTATGGCGTCGGACACCGAAGCGCTAAACCTGGACCGGAAGCAGGTCGTACTGTCGTTCTTTCAGCGCCTGTCGAAGCTGGCTTGAACCACCAAAAGGTCCGCAAGTTATTGGCGGAACCGGTCGAACAGAAGTGCCCCGATCTGATTGACTACCAGCGGTGCCGAACTCATGCCGAGAATGATCAGCCACATGTCGCGATCCGGCGGGACGATATGCAGAATGTCTGCGATCGCCGGGACGTAGGCCGGAACGGCAAGCAACAAGGTGCACAGGACAATAGCGCCCCAGACCCAGACGTTTCGCGTCACTTCATTGTGCAACAGTCCCGAGCGCCGGTGCCGCATGTTGAAGACATGCCAGAGCTGGGAAAAGGCAAGGGTGAGGAAGGTGATTGTCACGAGCTCATCCGGGGTGGGTGCGAGCCAAAATTCGGCGGCAAACAGCGCGCCGAATGTTCCTGCCGTCAGCACGAGGCTCTGAGCGACGATAGCAGACCACTGGGGCCGTCCCAGGATCGGCTCCTTCGGCGGGCGCGGCGGCTGTTTCATGATGCCTTTTTCTCCTTCGCCCAGGGCCAGCGCAAAGGCGGGAAAGACATCGGTGACAAGGTTCAGATAAAGGATCTGCAACGACAGGATCGGCAGCGGAAGGCCGGACAGGACGGCAATGCCGACGACCAGGACTTCGCTCAGGTTGCAGGATAGTAGGTAGGCGGCAAAGCGGCGGATGTTGCCGAAAATCACCCGGCCTTCACGCACCGCCTTCACGATGGTGGGGAAGGCGTCGTCGAGGAGGATCATGGCGGCTGCCTGCCGGGCGACATCGGTTCCGCGCAATCCCATCGCGATGCCGATGTCGGCCTGGCGCAGGGCAGGGGCGTCATTGACCCCGTCGCCCGTCATGGCCACGATTTCTCCCGCGTTCTGATAGGCTCTGACCAAAGCAAGTTTTTCCGATGGGTTGACCCGGGAGAAAATATCCGTTTCCAGCAGTTTGCCTTTATCTGAACCGTCCATGGCCAAAAAGTCTGGCCCGTCGACCATGCGGGAGGCCTCGCTTCCAAGGCCGACATGGCGGGCGATACTGCGGGCCGTCACCGCGTGGTCGCCGGTTACCATGACGACCCGCATCCCTGCCTCGCGGCAGCCGCGAATGGCGTCGGGAACATCGGCTCTTGCCGGGTCTTCAAGGCCGATCAATCCGAGGAAGGTGAGGCCGTCGTAAGGATCTTCGCCCGCTGTTTTTGCGGTCTTGGCGGCACACGCCAGGACACGGAGCCCCCGATGGCCGAGCGTATCGATGCGGCTTACCCATTCGGCACGCCTGACATCGTCCATCGCGGCTTCGCCATCGGCGGTGGCAACGAAGGCAACCCGAAGCAGCACCATCTCCGGAGCGCCCTTTACGGCATAGAAATAGCGGCCGCCGTCGGCATGGACGGTGGCCATCATCTTGGTCGATGCATCGAAGGCGGTTTCGCTTACGCGCGGATGCGTTTCCAGAAAGGCACCTTGCGCCAACCCGGCACGGTCGCCGAGGCGCAGCAGCGCTTGTTCCATCGGATCGCCGCTGTGGTCCTTGTCGTTCTCGCCGAGCGCAGCGTTGTTGCAAAGAACGGCCACCTTCACCAACTGCCGGAATTGCGGGCGGTTTTCCAGATCCGGCATCGGAGTATCGGGCGCTCCGTCGTTCGCGGCGGGAGTGAGGTCCAGTTCTTCGTCCGAAACACAAAGATGCCGGACCGCCATCCGGTTCTCCGTGAGCGTTCCGGTCTTGTCCGTCAGGATCACGGTCGTCGCCCCGAGCACTTCGACGGCCGGCAGGCGTTCGATCAGTGCATTCTGCCGCGCCATCCGCCACATGCCGCGGGCAAGCGTCAGCGTGGCGACCACCGGAAGCCCTTCCGGGATCGCGGCAACGGCGAGCGCAATGGCGCTGTCGACCATCAGAAGAATGTCTTCGCCCTTCAGGATGCCGGTGCCGGCAATAAGCGAAGTCAGGATGAGCGTCGCCCACACCAGTTGGCCGGACAGCTTTGCCAGACCTTTTTCCAGTGGGGAGTCTTCCGGCTGCGCTTCTTCGGCGAGCTGCGAGATCCGGCCGAGTTCGGTCCCGGATCCGACTGCGACGACGACGCCGGCTCCGCTGCCCCGTGTAATGAACGTCCCCTTGAAGAGCATGGATGTGCGGTCGGCGACAGGGGCGTCTGATGCCACCGGTTCGGGCGATTTGTCGACGGCAACGGATTCGCCGGTCAGGGCCGATTCGTCCGCGCCGACATTCGAGGCTTCGAACAGGCGGATATCCGCGGAAACGCCGTCTCCGCCTTCAAACAGGACAATATCTCCGACAACAAGGTCTTCCGCGGGCACGACGCGGACCTGTCCGTTCCTGCGCACGCGCGCCGACCGGGTGCCGAGTGTCCGCAAGGCTTCTATCGATCGCGCCGCCTTGATTTCCGTTCCAAAACCGATCGCGGAATTCAGAGCGAGGACAACAAGGATCGCTGCCCCTTGGCTCCATTCCCGGAAATAGAGCGCCAGGATTGCTGCCGCGCCGAGCAGATAGACGACCGGACTCTCAAACTGATGAAGCAGGACGAGGAGTGGTCGGACCTTCTTGCGGGTTTCGATGGTGTTGCCGCTATGGCGGGCCCGGCTTTCCGCAACGCCGTGATCGGAAAGGCCATCGGTCGTGGAAACGCCCAGCGTCTCAAGCACATCCGCAGCGTACAGGCAATGCGCGTTTACAGGCAGCGTGGAACGGTTGGGCACGTAAGAGGTCTTCTGCTGGTTGAGGCAACACACAAGGATACAATCGGTTCTATATCGCTGGTGAGGCAACACTGCGTTGACAAGACGCAACCCCGAGAAGAATGACCGGTCGGAAAAATGGTGTCCGGGATTTCGAATAGGCAGAAAGGGCGCCCGTTGGACGCCCTCCCTTCGGTCTGCCCTCGGCTTAGCGCCTGGCCGCCACTTTCCAGACGACGGAGGCAACAATCAGCGCGCCGACTGCGAGCCCGGCCGCGTGATAGGGCGAATGCAGGATATGTGCTGCGGCCTCGTCCAGGTGAATGCCGGAATGCGCGCCCGAATGGGCATAAGCCGGAGCAATAGCAGTCAGGCTTGCGGAAGAGGCGAGCAGGGCGGTGTGGGTGCGTTTCATTGGTTCGTTTC
This sequence comes from Roseibium sp., assembly GCF_048260565.1. Taxonomy (GTDB): domain Bacteria; phylum Pseudomonadota; class Alphaproteobacteria; order Rhizobiales; family Stappiaceae; genus Roseibium. Next base: position 664,697 of record NZ_JBLXGP010000001.1, read on the forward strand.
TCCGTTTTCAATGCGTTCCGACAGCAGGTCGACGAGGTCGATATCGGCCCGTTCGGTGAGTGAGACATAGGTGAAGGTCATGCTCTCCCGGTGGGAGACCATGTTGCCGGGGAACGGCATGTAGACCAGTTCGCGCGAGGCAAAGGCCGGCGAGGCGGTGCCGATCTGCCAGTTGGAGGCAATGGCCGCATCGACCAGGCTCATGGTCAGCCCGTCCTTGCCCGGCCGCTGGAACGGAATGCCGGCCAGTCTCAGGTAGCTGGTCTTGTCTTCCGCCCCCCGGAAGCCGTCGACGAAGCTCGTCGCCAGAACCTTGAGTTCTTCCACCTTTTCCCGGCTCGATGTGCCGTGCACGTGCGAATGCAGGTGATCGGCGTCTGCGTGGGCGTGATTGTGGCCCATCCCGTGACTGTGGCCGTGACTATGCCCGTGGCTGTGGTCATGATGAGGGTGATCGTGGGAATGCCCGTGATGATGATCATGAGGATGGTGGTGATGACCGTGTCCCATTCGCCTTACTCCACGTCCGGACCGGCCGGGATGGAAACCGGCTTGTCGATGATGGATTTGTGAGAGCCCATCTTGCCGTGGGAGACCAGCGTGCCGAGCACGTCCACGATCACGCGGGTAGCGAGCAGCGCCGTGATGTCGGAGGTGTCATAGGGCGGGGAGACTTCCACGACCTCGAGGCCGCAGATCCCTTCGGCGGCAACAAGCGAGACCAGTTCCAGTGCTTCGCGGGGCAGGAAGCCGCCCGGCTCCGGCCAGCCGGTGCCCGGCACGAAACCGCAGTCGACGCTGTCGATGTCGAAGGAAATGTAGACCGCGTCCGCATCCTTCCAGGCCAGTTCCAGGGCGCGGGCAGCGGTTTCCGCGAGGCCTAGTTCTTCCACGTCGCGCATGGTGAAGATGTTGGTGTTGCGCTTGCGGGCAATTTCAACCCCTTCGCGCGGCACCTGCCAGCCGCCGATGCCGACCTGGACCAGGTTGACGGCGGGCACGTTCACCAGATCGGTCGCATGGAACCACGGCGTGGTGTGCATGCGCTCGTCGAGATCCTTTTCCTGGATGTCGATGTGCCGGTCGAAGTGGACGATGCCGATACGCTTGGAGGTGCACTGGGCAATGCCGCGCACGCAAGGGAAGCCGATGGAATGGTCGCCGCCGATCATGATCGGCAGGGCGCCGGAGGAGACCACGTGGCTGACGGCCCGGGTGATCTGGTCGAAGGTCTTTTCGATGTTGGCCGGGATCGTGAACACGTCGCCCACATCGCAAAGGGTCATCTGTTCGCGCAGGTCGACGCCCATTTCATAGTTGTAGGGCGTGTAGAGCGCGGAGATCTTGCGCACGCCCTGCGGTCCGAAACGGGTGCCCGGGCGGTAAGTGGTGCCGCCGTCGAACGGAATGCCGATCACGGCTGCATCATAGGCGCCGACCTGGGTAACGTCCTCGATATAGGGCGCCTTAAGGAAGGTGTTGATGCCGGCATAGTGGGGCAGTTCCCCGCGCGCGAAGGTCGGGATCGACTTGTCGGTGAGGCAGTCGGAGCCGGTCAGGCCCATGCGCAGGGCCCATGCCTTTTCCTTTTCCCAGGCGGCCGTGGGTAGGGTGCCTTCCTTTTCCGCTGATTTCCAGCCACGCAGGGAGAGCTTGTCGAAATCGGGATGGTGCTGGCGGCTCGGCTTGGAGCGATCCAGCCGGCCCGCTGCGCGGTTCCGGGTCGAGGGTCCGTGGTTGTCGAAGATCGTCATGAAGGTTTTCCTTTTCTCATGCGGATTCGGGCTGGTCGTGCAGGAGCTTTTCGGCCAGTTCTTTTTTCTGCCGGTCGGTCTTGTCGACCGGAAGGTCGTAAGTGATTGTCGCCCCGTAGGCGTGGGGTGCCTGCGGGTCGTGGCGAACCTTGTCGAAGACCAGCAGGCGGGTGCCGAGCTTGAAGGCCTCGTTGATGTCGTGGGTCACCATGAAGATGGTCATGGAGAACTCGCGCCAGAGCCCCAGAAGAAGCTCGTGCATGTCCAGGCGGATGCCGGGATCGAGCGCGCCGAAGGGCTCGTCGAGGAGCAGGATCTTCGGCCGCTTCACCAGGGCCTGGGCGATGGCAAGTCGTTGCTGCATGCCACCGGAAAGCTGGGCGGGATAGCGGTCGGTGGCCGGGGTCAGGCCGATGCGCTCCAGCAACTCGCCGATGTCGTCGCGTGCCTTCTTGCGTGCCGATCCGAACAGGCGTCCGGTCAGCGGTGCCTGTTCGAATTCCTTCGCCAGGATCAGGTTCTGCCAGACAGTCAGATGCGGAAACACCGAGTAGCGCTGGAAGACGATGCCCCGATCGGGCGTCGGTTCCTCCGGCAGGGGCGAACCGTCGAGCAGGATTTCGCCCCGGCTCGGCTGTTCCTGGGACAGGAGCATGCGCAGGAAGGTGGACTTGCCGCAGCCGGACGCACCAACGATGGTGCAGAACGCGCCTTCGGGGACATCGATGTTTACCCGTTCCAGAACCGGAGCGCCGTCGTATTCCTTGAACAGATCGCGGACGGAGAGCTTGGGCTGTGGGCTCACAGGCTGTCTCCTTCCAGGTGGTTCCAGGAGAAGGCCCGCTTGGACAGGATCAGCAACAGACGGTCGAGGACAAAGGCAAGCAGCGTGATCCAGGCCACGTAAGGCAGGATCAGGTCCATGGCCATGTACCTGCGAACGAGGAAGATCCGGTAGCCGAGCCCCTCGGTCGAGGCGATCGCCTCCGCAGAGATCAGGAAGATCCAGGCGGGCACGAGGCCTAGCCGCAGGGCGACCACGAGATTGGGCAGGATGTGGGGCAGGTAGAGCCGTGTGGTGATCTGCCAGCTCGATGCGCCCAGGGTCTCCGCCTTGATCACAAGTTCGCGTGGAATGTCGAGGGCCGATTGGGCAAGGGTACGGATCATCGCCGGGGTCGTACCCACGATGATCAACCCGATCTTTGCAGCCTCCCCGAGGCCGAGGGTAATGAAAAGGATCGGCAGGACCGTGATCGGCGGGATGAGCGAAAACGCGGCCGTGAACTGGGCAAAGAAAGCGCGGGCCACCGGCAGCACGCCCATGGCAAGGCCGATGACAATTGCAATAACCGCAGAAATGGCGAGCCCGGCGAGCAGGCGGTAGAGGCTTGCGGCGGTGTCCGTCCACAACAGGTAATCGCCGTTGCGCTTGTCCGGTTCGAATGCCATCCGGCTCATGGTGTCGGCCATGGTCTGGAACGACGGCAGCAGCTTGTCCGACGGATTGACCGCGAGCCGCATGTCGCTGGCGATCATGTAAGTCACGAGCAGGGCGGCGAATGGCAGCAGACTGAGGAAAAGGGTCAGGCGCCGGGACGGTTTGCGGTTAATGAGTTTCATACCGTCATGCGTCCTGCTGGTCCGCGTGGCGGGCGAACTGGCCGAAGGAGGACAGTCCCTTGGCGTTGTCGGGCAGGAAGATTTCGTTCCGCGCCAGCTTCTCGATCATATAGGTGAAGCTCTGCGCCGTCTGGGCATAAAGATGATCTCCCGCGATCAGCGGCTCGTATTTCGATGATCCCTCCGGTGCGATCAGTTCCGGCAGCGGCGCGATCCTTGTGTGGTAGTCGCAGGAGAAGAACAGCGGGAAGGAATATCGCTCTTCCTTCACTTTGCGGACCCGGTGGGAAGTCGCAACGAACTTTCCGTTGCTCAGGATCTCCAGCATGTCGCCGATATTGACCACATAGGCGTCGGGCAGGAGCGGCACGTCGATCCACTCGCCCGCGCCGTTCATGACCTCCAGACCGGGGGCAGTCGGCAGCAGCAGTGTGAAGAACTCGTAGTCTGTATGCGCCCCGATACCCTGCACATCGGTGGCCTGGGCATCAAAAGGGTAATGGATCAGGCGCAACTGGCTGGGCGGGGTGGTGATGAGGTCGTCGAAGAAGGTTTCATCAAGGCCCAGTGCGAGCGCAAAGCCCCGGATCAGGTGTTTGCCGAGGTCGAAGATCGCCTCGTAATAGGCGTAGACGTCTTCGCGAAAACCCGGCAGGTCCGGCCACTGGTTCGGCCCGACCATCGGCGTGCCGGCCGAGACGAGCGGATGGTCCGCCGAAAGTTCGTAACCGAGGTCGAGGGCTTCCTTGCGGTCCCGCTTGCCGCCGACCATGACTTCCTCGCCTTCGGGGACATAGCCTCGATGGCTGGTCGACTTGCCGATATAGATCTTCATCTTCTCTCCGAGCGGAAGATCGAAGAAACGTTTGGTCTGGGCAATCAGCCGTTCGCGCAGGTCGCGGGTCACCTGATGCCCGGTCACATAGAGGAAGCCGACCTCAGATGCGGCCTTGTAAAGCTCCCTGGCCACGGCCTGTCGTGCCTCCGGCTCCCTGTCATAGAGGCCGGAGACGTCGACGGCGGGCAGTTCGGTAAAGGCGGTCAGTTTGCTGGACATGGCTGGCCTGCTTTCGAACGGGAATTTCGATAGGAGTGGCGGACCCCGCGTTCTGAAGAACGCGAGGTCCTGACGGGTCAGAGTGCGCCTTTGGCGGCCATTTCCACGAAGCTGTTGTCGAAACGCAGCTTCACGTTGTTGGCATCGCCATATACGGAACCGTCCGGAAATTCGACGCCGACGAATTCCGCGCTCGGAGCGCCTTCGCCCAGAATGCCGTGATCGAAGAGGAACTCGGCTACGAATTTCGTCGTCTGCTTCAGCTTGGCGTCGTTGGTGAATTCAAGCAGCTTTTCCGGGGTGTAGAACAGCGCGGTGGCTGCGAGCTGTGCCTTGTAGCCGGCAAGGTCGGTGCCGGAGGCCGCCGCCATGGATTCCAGGGCGGCCTTGCCTTCCGGCGTGTCGGAAGCCATCAGCGACATGGTTTCGAACCATGCGCCGACCAGGGCCTTGCCGAGGGCAGGGTTGTCCTTGAGCGTCTCGGTGTTGATCATCATGGCGTCGATGATTTCGCCCGGGATCTTGGAGCTGTCGAAAACGAGTTCGCCCTTTTGGTTGGCGAGGATTTCGGACAACATCGGATTCCAGGTCGCAACAGCCGTGATTTCCGACGTGCCGTAAACGGAGACCATGTCGGCGTCCGAGGTGTTCACGACGGTGATGTCCTTTTCGGACAGGCCGACGGATTCAAGCGCACGCGCCAGGAAGTAGTGGGAGACGGAAAGCTCGACCAGATTGACGTTCTGGCCCTTGATCGAGGCAAGGTCCCCGCCTTCCTTGAGGATCAGGCCATCGTTGCCGTTGGAATAGTCGCCTGCGATCAGAACGCTGGTGTCGACACCGCCGGCTGCAGGAATGGAGAGGGCGTCCATGTTGGTCATGGCGCAGCCGTCGAATTCGCCGGCCGTGTACTGGTTGATGGATTCGATATAGTCGTTGAGCTGAACCACCTCGACATTGATGCCGTATTTGTCGGCCCATTTCTTCATGATGCCGGAGTCCTGAAGATAGCCCCAGGGCATCCAGCCGGCGTAGATGGACCAGGCGACCTTGAAGTCGGTTTTCACTTCGGCGAAGGCGGCGGAGGCAGAAAGAGGCAAAGCGACCGCTGCTGCCAGGCAAAGGGATTTGGCGAAAGTTCGGATCATAACAGTACGCGTCTCCTGTCTGGGCCGCAGTTGGCGCAGCCGTTGAACGAGGTTCTCGCGCACATCCGGGAGAAGGTCTGCGCGCGCAAACCTGTGCAGTGGTCTCCCGGGTTTTTGTCCCGCCGTGTCACCGGACTATGGACAGGCTGACCTGCGTCTGTCCGGCTTGCACCTCTCGGTCCTGTCTCTCAATCGAGAGCGGATCCCTAGGCGCGCTGCACGTCACAACCCACGCAAGGCCTGTGCCAAACGGTGTCAGATTTCGGTTTTTGTACAGAAATATATTGAAAAAATAATGGGTTACCGGTCGGTTGGAAAAAGTCCTACTGGCGCCTGTCCCAAAATCCCTCAATGGAATGCATAAAAAAAAGGCAGGGCATTTCGGGCCTCTGCCATTTAAATAATCATCTGATTGTCGGTGGCGACGGTTCAGTCAGGGCACGCCGCCATGAGCGCTTCCATGTCCTCGCGCAAATACCGGTCCACAGCCTCGTTGGTCATGTCGTCCGACGAGACGAACTGCAGGAATCGGGCGTTCTGGAGCTGGAAAAGACAATCGCCAAGCACATCCAAATTTGTATCGGCGCCAAGACCGCCGCGGTCCCGGAGCTTCTCAAGGATCTTCGTCAGTTGACGGGCGAGTTCCCGGTCGAGCTGGGCATAGCTCCTGCCGAACTGGGAATCGCCTTCTATGATGCTGGCAGCAATGACCTGACGCCAGACCGGTTTCGTCAGGAAGGAAAGGGCGTGTTGCCGGATGACTTCGGCAAAGGCGGAGAAGGTATCGACGATGGTCTCGGAAGGTGTCTCCAGGAGTTCCTGCATGCGCTCCAGGAGCAATGTATCGCTCTCGGAAACCAGGGCCAGCAGCAGACCGGTCTTTGTCCCGTAGTAGTTATAGACCGTTACCGCAGACACTTCCGCTTCTTCGGCAATCGTTTCGATCGTTGTGGCTTCGAACCCGTTGGCGACCAGCTGTTTGCGCGCGGCCTGCAGGATTTTTCGGCGCCGACTTTCCTTCTGGCGTTCGCGCAAATTGCTCATGAGCTGAATTCCAACGGCTTTTGAATGACATATGAGATTTCTAACATTTATAGGCTTAAGTGTCTAAAAAAATGTATTGCACAAAAAACTTTTATGTGACTAAAAATTATCAAAACAACAACAAGAACCAACCTTTCGGAGTCGTGACCATGAAAAACGGATTCAAATCATTCCTTGGAGCGCTGGCGATTGCGGGCGCGGCCGCAATTCCTTCCGCCCAGGCGAAAGAGACCATCAACGTCGGTATCTGCGTGTCCTGGCCGGGCTATGCGATGCTGAAGGTCGCTCAGGAAAAGAACCTCGTTCCTGACTACGACATGAACATCACCATTTTCGAAGATCCGCTCGGCGGGCACTCGGCATTGGCGGCAGGGCAGATCGATGTTTACGGCTGCACCGCGGATTACATTCCGCTGACCGTCGACAGCGGCACCGACGTGGTCAACGTGGCCTTCATGAACCCGTCCTACGGCGTGGACCACATCATCCTGGCACCGGACGTCAAGCCGGAAGATCTGCCGGGCAAGAAGGTCAGCGCGCCGCAGGCCTATATCGGCCACCTGCTGATGGGTCTTTGGCTCGACAGCCAGGGTATCACGCCGGATCAGGTCGAATGGGTCAACCTGAACGCCGATGAAGCGGTCGGGCCGATGCTCTCCGGCGACCTGTCGGCGGCTTACATGTACGAACCCTGGATCAGCAAGGTCCTGGAAGCAATGAAGGGCGCGCGCAGCGTCGTCAACACAGCCGATCCGGCCATGCTGAAAACCGGGATCTTCATGGACTCCCTGTTCATGAACAAGAACTTCATCGCAAAGAACCGCAAAGCGGCTGTGGCGATGTTGAAGGCGCGTTGGGATGGCCTCGGTTACTGGCATGACCACACCGAAGAAACCAATGCGCTCATTGCAGAGTATTTGCAGTGGCCCCTGGAAGACGTCGGTTATGTCATCGGCACGAACGGCAAGAGCTTCGAGGGCGGCATCTACATGTTCGACTTTGACGAGTCGGCACGTATGTGCGGCGTTCTGGACGGCGAACCGCCGTTCGGCCTCGCCAACGGGTCCATGTCGGATGTGGTGACGTTGACCAACGACTGGTGGATCAAGCTTGGTTTGATGAATAACAAAATCGATGCCGCAAAAGGTATCGACTGCAGTCTGATGGGCGATCTGGTAGCCAGCGGCTACCGGCAGTCCTTCACGGCTAACTGAGAAAAAGTGCGGCTCGTAGAACTGTGCATGCGGGCCGCACTTTTCCTTTCTCCCGCTGATCGAAATCAGAGGGCATCATGCCTGATCCAGTTTCAGAAAAATCATCCCGGCGGAAATTCTTCGCCATTCGCAAGCCCGTGTCGCGATACCAGGTCATCGTATCGGCAATCGGCATCTGGGTTGTCTTCTTCGGCATCTGGTTGCTTGCAACCGAATCCGGGGCTGTGAACCAGCTTCTCGTCCCGGCGCCGCAGAAGGTGCTGACGACCATCTATGAACTTTTCGTCGACCGCGGCTTTGCTGCCGATGTCGGTATCAGTATCGGCCGCGTGATTGTCGCCTTTCTTGCTGCATCCCTGGTCGCCATCCCCCTCGGCGTGGTGATGGGAGCATTCCCGGCGGCGGAGGCCATCTTCAACCCCTTCGTTTCTGCCTGGCGCTACCTGCCGGCACCGTCCTTCATTCCGGTGCTGTTGATGTGGTTCGGCACGGGCGAGGCGCCGAAACTGGCGCTGCTCTTCATCGGCGTGGTGTTCTTTCTGATTACGCTGGTGATGGATCATACCAAAAATGTCCGCAATGAACTGATCGAGACGGCCCTGACTCTCGGTGCGGGCCGCGGCACCATCGTGCGCTCGGTGATCCTGCCAGCCGTCCTGCCCAATATCGTCGTCGCCATGCGCCAGATGCTGGCGGTTACCTGGACCTATCTGGTGATCGCGGAAATCGTCGCCTCCACCACCGGGATCGGGGCCATGATGATGCGCGCGCGCCGCTTCCTGCACACCGATGAAATCATGGCCGGCATCATCGTGATCGGCGTGCTCGGCCTGACGTTCGACCTTCTGTTCGACCGCCTGCATCGGTGGTTGTTCCCCTATCTGCAGGAGAAGCGGTGATGGCCCAGGCAAACGAAACACTCGCGCCCGGCGAAACCATCCTGTCGCTGCAGAACATCTCCAAGACTTTCGATCTCGGCCGGGGTCGCTCGGTGGAGGCCATTTCCGGAGTGTCTTTCGAGGTCAAGAAGAACGACATTTGCGTCATTCTCGGGCCTTCCGGATGCGGCAAGTCCACGGTCCTGCGCATGATCGCCGGTCTGGAAACGCCCACGTCGGGAACACTCGACCTGGAAGGACGCAGGATCGACGGCCCGGGCAGGGACCGGGGCATGGTATTCCAGGCCTACACGTCCTTCGACTGGCTAAGCGTACGCAAGAATGTCGAATTCGGCATGAAGGTCAATCAGGTCCAGGCGGCCGAACGGCGCGAACGGGCGGATCACTTCATCGAACTGGTCGGCCTGACCAAATTCGCCGATGCCTACCCGACCCAGCTGTCGGGCGGTATGCGCCAGCGCGTGGCCATAGCCCGCACGCTCGCCAACGATCCGGAACTCCTGCTGATGGACGAGCCCTTCGGGGCCCTCGACGCGGAAACCCGCTGGCACATGCAGGAACTGCTGGTGGAGATCGCCGAGACCGCCGACACGACCATCGTCATGGTCACCCATGACATCGAGGAAGCGATTTTCCTCGCGGACCAGATCGTCTTCATGTCGCGCCATCCGGGCCGCGTGAAGGAAGAAATCAGGCCGGAATTCAAACTTGGCGAGCGGATTGCCGACAAGGAAAAGGTCATTTCGCTTGAGGGCTACAGCGCTCTTGAACGCCACATCATGCGCCTGATGCGCGAAGAAGGTTCCAAGAAATGAAGAATGCAGACACCGCGAAAACGCCCGTCATGATGTCGGAAATGACCTGGCCGGAATATGCAGACGCGCTGAAGCGGAACCCGGTCGTCTTCATTCCGACCGGTGCGCTGGAGCAGCACGGACCCCATCTGCCCATGGCGGTGGACTACCTGCTGCCGTCGGCAATCGCCCGCGAAATCGCAACCGAGGTCGGCGGTGTCGTCGCGGCTCCGGTCACCTACGGTTACAAGTCCCAGACCCGGTCCGCCGGCGGTCCGTTCTTCCCCGGTAGCACCGGCCTTGACGGGGCAACCCTGACGGCTGTCCTGCGCGACATCATCCGCGAACTGGTGCGCCACGGTGCCCGACGCATCTGTGTGCTGGACGGCAATTACGAAAACCTGTGGTTCCTGACCGAAGGCATCGACCTTGCCATGCGCGAAGTTGGCGACAAGGGCGTGCGTATCATGTGCCTGCAGCATTGGGAGTTTCTGACCGAAGAGACGTTGGCCCAGGTGTTCCCGGACGGCTATCCGGGGATCGAGCTGGAACATGCTGCCGTTCTCGAAACCTCGCTGATGATGAACTTCCACCCCGAACTGGTGCGGTTCGAACTCGTGCCGGACAATGCACCGGGCGATGCGCCGTGCTATGACGTCTGGCCGCCGCGCAAGGAATGGGTGGCGCCGGAAGGCTCCCTGATCTCCGCCAAAGGTGCATCGCCTGAAAAAGGCGCGCTGATCGCGGCCCAGTACCGGCGCGACATTACCAAAGCGGTCAAACGGGAATTCTACGAGCTGGGATAGGACCGGGTCATGCAAGCGGCTTTCGATTTTTCCGGAAAGACTGTCCTCGTCACCGGCGCAAGCCGGGGGATCGGTTACGGCATTGCCGAAGGTTTTGCCCGCTCCGGGGCAACGCTCTCCATTCTGGCGGAAGGCGAGGAAGTTCACGAAGCAGCCGAGCGGTTGTCCGGCCTTGCTGGTTCATCCGTTCGGGGTCTCCATTGCGATATCACCGATAGAGGCGATGTCGCGCGCGCCATTGCCGGTTTCGACCGGATCGATGTCCTGATCAACAACGCCGGCCTCGAACGGCCGACGCCGCTCGATGAACCGGATCCTGCCATTGATGAAACCTTCGCGCGCGTTATGGCGGTCAACGTGACCGGGACCTACAACGTCACGCGCGAGGCCCTTTCGAAACTGCCGGACGGGGGCAGGGTGGTGATCACCTCGTCTATCTGGGGCAAGACCGCCGTACCGGATTTCTCGGCCTATATCGCCTCCAAGCATGCCCTGATCGGGCTGACCAGGTCCTGGGCGAAGGAACTGGGTCCCCGTGGCATCACCGTCAATGCGGTCTGCCCTGGCTGGGTGAAGACCGAGGCCTCCATGCGTTCGCTTCAGTCCATGGCAGACAAGACTGGCGCCGCACCTGATGCGCTCCTGGATGAAATCGTCTCTGCGCAGGCGATTGGCGGATTGATGGAGCCGGCAGACGTCGCCGGCCTTTATCTGTTTCTGGCCTCCGATGCGGCCGCCAACATTACCGGCCAGGCGATCAATGCGGACCGCGGCGAGGTCATGGTATGAGCGGCGCCCTTCAAGGCAAACGGGCGCTGGTCACCGGTGGATCGCGCGGCATCGGCCGGGCGATTGCGCTTGCTTTCGCTCGTGAAGGGGCGCGTGTCGCAATCTGTCATCCGGGCGATCCGGAAGCCTATTTGACCCTGGTGGATCTGAAGGAATTCGATCCGGAGGCGCTGGAAATAAGGGCCGATGTTTCGGTCGAGCAGGATGTCTGCGACATGGTCGCGGAAATCGGCGAGGCCTTCGGTGGCCTCGATATCCTTGTCAACAATGCCGGTATCCTGCGCGAAAAGCCGCTGCTCGAAACCAGTGCCGCCGAGTTCGACGAGGTGATCGCCGTCAATCTCAAGGGCGCCTTCCTCGTCTCGCGGGAAGCGGCCCGGCTTATGGGAAGTCAGGCTACCGCCCAAGCGCCCGGACGGATCATCAGCATGGCGTCCGATCTCGCCTTTCTGGGCCGGGAGGCCATGCCGGCCTATTGCGCCTCCAAAGGCGGCATCGTGTCGCTTACCCGCTCCATGGCGCGTGAGCTAGCGCCCGATATTCTTGTGAATGCCATAGCTCCGGGGCCAGTCGATACGGACATGACAAGTGTCGACACCATGAGCCCGGAAGCGCTGGCGAAAGACCTTGCTACCCCGCTGGCCCGATTTGCGAACCCGGACGAAATCGCCGCGCTCGCCGTCTATCTTGCCGGTGACGGCGCCCGCTTCGTTACCGGCCAGTGCTACGGCGCCAATGGCGGCAGCGTCATGTATTGAATTAGACCTGTTGGAGTGAACCGATGAGCGACCCGTTTTACCAGCCTGTATCCGGTTTCGACCTGCCGCGTTTTGCCGGCGTGCCGACCTTCATGCGCTTGCCGCATGTGACCCTGGACGATCCGAGGATCGCGGATGTCCAGATCGGTCTTGTCGGCGCCCCCTGGGACACCGGCACGACAAACCGTCCCGGTCCGCGCCACGGTCCGCGCCAGCTGCGCGATCTCTCCACCATGATCCGGGCCGAAAACGGGGCCACCGGCGTTCGTCCGTTCGAGATGGTCAATTGTGCCGACATCGGCGACGTCGCGCCCAATCCGGCAGATGTTCAGGACAGTCTGAGGCGTTTTTCCGAGTTCTACGCGAAGGTGAAGCAAAAGGGCATCGTGCCGCTGACCGGCGGCGGCGACCATCTGTGTTCGCTGCCGATCCTGCGCGGTCTTGCCTCGGACGCGCCGGTCGGCATGATCCATTTCGACAGCCACACCGACCTGTTTCACAGCTACTTCGACGGCTGCATGTACACCCACGGCACGCCGTTCCGCCGTGCCGTCGAGGAAGGCCTGCTCGATCCCAAGCGGGTGGTGCAGATCGGAATCCGCGGGACGACCTACGACCGGGAAGACCGTGACTTTGCTGACAGCGTCGGCATCCGGGTCATCCCGATCGAGGAATTCTTCAAGCGTGGTCTAGAGGATGTGATGGCCGAAGCGCGCGAGATCGTCGGGGATAAGCCCACCTATATCTCCTACGACATCGACTTCGTCGATCCCGCCTTTGCGCCTGGCACAGGTACGCCGGAAATCGGCGGTCCGAACTCCTTCCAGGCGCTTCAGGTCGTCCGCGAGCTGGAAGGTGTCAACATCATCGGCGCCGATCTGGTCGAAGTCTCGCCGCCCTTCGACGCCTCCGGCGGCACCGCCTGGCTCGGCGTTTCGATTATGTTCGAACTGCTGTGCGTGATGGCGGGTTCACTGACACGCTAAGATAGACGCTTAAAGCTGCTCCACATAGGTATCGAACGCATTGCGCACGGTATCTATGTGGCTGCGCATGACGTCTGCGGCCGCGTCCCGGTCACCCCGCAGGATCGCTTCCACGATATCCGTATGCTCCGCCTGGGAGCGGGCAAGCCGCCCCAGCGTGCGGAATTGAGCCCTGCGGAAGGGGGCAAGGCGCCGGCGGGTGGTAAGCGTCAGCTCGGCCAGATAGCTGTTGTGGCTGCCGGCGTAGATGGCGTTGTGGAACTCTTCGTTGAGTTCGTGATAGCGCTGCGGATCGCCCTTGCGCATCGGTTCGGCCAACGTCTCGAGCAAAGCTTCGAGGTCGCGGCGTTCCTGCCGGGTCATGTTGATCGCGGCGAGCCCGGCGCAGATCGCTTCCATCTCCGCCATGGCCACGAACATTTCCTGCAGCTTGTCCGCCGACAGACGGGTGACGAAACAGCCGCGATGGGGTTTCAGTTCCACCAGGCCGCTGGTTTCCAGTTGGCGCAGCGCTTCGCGGATCGGTGTCCGGGAAACCTTGAACCGCGCTGCAAGTCCCATTTCGTCGAGCTGGGTTCCCGGCACAAGGTCGCCCTTGACGATTTCATCGGCGAGTTGAAGCCGGATGTCTTCGGTGCGGGTACGGCTCGCAGGTTTTATTTCTGTTTTTACGGACACGATCGGAACCTGGGTGGTTGGATACATTGGCGGAATATCTCCAAATCACCTAATCCAGCCAGCGTGCCGGGACAACCCGATGCGCGCTTTGGTCATGGCGCGTCAATCACGCTGACATGGGCCGCGACGACGCGCCAGCCTTCCGGCATACGGACCCAGGTTTGCATCTGCCGTCCGACCTTTCCCGGTGCATTGTCGCGATAAAACAGTGTCGATGCGGTCGCGAAGTCGGTGCCGTAGGTGGTGATGACCGTCTTGTCGAGGGTCCGCTCCAGGCCCGACGACGACCGTGCGGATCGGAAGGCGGCAATCTCGGCGTAGCCGTACAGGTTTTCGCCGCCGCCGTACCGGATCGTCGTCGGAGCATCCAGAAACAACCGGTCGAGCACCTCGACGTCATTGGTAACAAGCGCCTTTTCGTATTCCTTGAAGACTTTCTCGACTTCCGCCTTCACATCTGGATTGTCGATCTCCATCTCAGAGTGCTCCCGCCCGGGAAACGAGACGGTCCCGCAGGGTCTTCAGGAACGGAATGTCCCGGTACTGGTCGTCCTGGACGAAGTCCCAGGCGACACCGGTCGGCTGCGGGTAGGGTGTCCTCGTATCGATCAGCTCCTGTTCGGTGGCGATATAATGCAGGGCGCTGTCGTGGGCCTGCATGATCACCTGATCGTTGGGGACGACCTGACAGGAATGGACCGTCGTGGTCAGAAGGGTGTCCGGCTTGAGCTTGCCCAATTCCCGGAAGATGCCGAGTTCCAGATCGGCAAAGCCGCCGCCCTTGCCGGTGCGCCCGCCTTCTCGAGTGACGGCAACGCAGCCCACGACGACGAAGTCGAGCATCTCCATGTCCTCGAATTCGACCGGTTCGCCGTATTCGACGAAGCCTTGCGAAACGGCGGCCAGTTCGAACTGGATCCCCTGTTTTTCCAGCTTTTCCGGATCGAGCCGGACGAAGGGGAAGGGTTTCACAAGTTCGGGAACCGGTGCGTAAACGATCTTGCCGTCATAAAGAGCGCGCAGCCGAACCGGGATCTGGGGCGGGTCGGGATTGCATTTGACCGTCCGCGCGGCCTTCCACGCGTCCAGTTTCGACAGATTGAGGGCGGCAAGATCGGCGCCTGCGAAATTCGGGATACGGCTGTCGACCGGGCCGACATTCACGCCCGTGTCGACCAGGGTTTTCCAGATCCGGTCGCGGACCAGATCCTTGTCCGAATTGCGTCCTGCCCAGCGTGCGTCGTTCATAAAGTCCTCGTCGTTACTGAATATTGGCCACAGGCGCGGAAGCGATGCCCGTGGTTTGAAGATGATGGGCAACCCGAAGCGCCAGATCTTCCCGCCACGGCGGCGCGATCACCTGGACCCCGATCGGCAGGCTCGCGCCATCGAGCCAGACCGGGACGGTTGCGACCGGAAGGCCGATAAAGGAAATCGGCTGGGTGAAGATCCCGATGTTCGGCCGCGCCGGCATTTCCTCACCGTCGAGCACGATCGTCTTGGTTCCCGAGGGCAGGGCGTGAAACGGCGTTGCGGGTGCCAGCAGGATGTCCACATGGGTGAAGAGCTCGCGCATCATCGCCCTGAACCAGCTCCTGAAGCGCTGTGACTGCTGCACCCAGACGGCTGGAACCATTGTGCCGGAGATGAACCGGTCGCGGGTATCCGGATCGAAGTCTTCCGGCCGCGTGCGGATACGGTCCAGATGGAGCGAAGATCCCTCGACAGTCGTAATCACATAGGCGGCCGCGCGTGCCCGTGCCGCTTCCGGGACCTCGATTTCGCCGATGGCGCCGAGTGCACTCGCAATCAGGTCCAAGGCCTGGAAGGCTTCGGGCATGGCTTTCTGCCGGAAATAGCCGCCGGCAACCGCGACCTTGAGACCGTCGATGCCCTTGGAGAGTTCCGGCATCGTCGGCAGAACCGGCTTGTCCGCCTGGGCGGGGTCTTTCGGATCGGGCCCCTGCATGACATCGAAAACAAGCGCCAGGTCCTCGGCCGAACGGGCAAGCGGCCCGAGGTGATCGAGACTGCCGACAAAAGGAAACGATCCCGCGCGGCTCAGCCGTCCATAGGTCGGTTTCAGGCCGAACAGGCCGCAGAAGGAGGAGGGGACCCGGATCGAACCGTTGGTATCCGACCCCAGGGTCACGGGCACCATTCCCGCCGCCGCGGCTGCGCCTGATCCTGACGACGAGCCACCGGTCATTCGGGTGAGGTCATGCGGGTTCAGACAGTTTCCGTCGTGAACATTTTCTCCGGTAAAATCATAGGCATATTCTCCCATGTTCAACCCGCCTATCAAGATGGCGCCGGCGCCTTTCAACTTGGCAACGAGGGTACTATCGGCAGGGGCCGGGGGATTTTCCCGGTTGATCTTTGATCCGGCGCGAGTGGTCACGCCTTCCATGTCGAACAGGTTCTTGACCGCATAGGGAACACCTGCGAGCGGCAGTTCCTCACCCCTTGCGATGGCTTCGTCCACGGCTCGGGCTTCCGAAAGCGCGCGATCCGCCGTCACATCCGTGAAGGCGTTGATCTGCGGATCCAGCTTGTCAACGGTCTGCAAGGCATGGGTCGCTACCGCTTCGGCGCTGATTTCTCCGCCAGCGACGGCCGAAATCGTCTGCGCGGCCGTCCAGCTTTTCTGATCGCTTGGCAGCCCGCTCATGGAACGAATACCGGAGCGGCTTCGAGATCGTCGTCGAAAGGAAAGGACATGACAAACTCCGCGGCCTTTGCGGTCGCGGCAATATTCGCCTCGACGGCCGGACGCCAGTCGTCCTTGATGGTCAGCCTCATGACCGTCTGCATATGTGCCACATGGGCCTTTTTATCGAATGGCTCGCTCACGATACCGCCTCCTTTGCAATTGCCTGTTCCAGCGCCGCAAGCGGTGCCGTCCAGCCGACAATCCCACCCTGCGCCCGGATCATATCCAACGTAGCGTTCTTGAATTCCGGGAAATAACTTTCGGTCGCTTCTTCGATAAGCAGGCATTCGAAACCGCGGTCATTGGCCTCGCGCATGGTGGTCTGGACACAGACCTCCGTGGTCACGCCGGCGAAGACGAGACTTTTGGTGCCGAGCCTTTTCAAAATGGGGCCGAGGTCCGTCGCGTAAAATGCGCCCTTGCCGGGTTTGTCGATGACGATCTCGTCCTCAATCGCGCTGCAGGCCGGGATAATCTCAGCGCCCGGTTCGCCGCGGATCAGGATCCGGCCCATCGGGCCGGGATCGCCGATGCGCAAAGTCGGCGAGCCACGGTCCCGTTTCGCAGGTGGGCAATCGGACAGGTCCGGCAGGTGATCTTCCCGCGTATGGATCACCGGCCAGCCTTCCTTGCGGAACAGGGCAAGGAGATCGGCAGTCGGCTGTACTGCGCGCTGCAGATGGGAGATGTCATTGCCGAGCGTTTCGCCGAACCCACCGGGCTCGATGAAATCGCGCTGCATGTCGATGACAATCAGCGCGACCGAGGCGGGATCGAAGCGGAAGCCGAAGGGTTGTGCATCTACGGTAATCATCAGTGATGCCCCGCCATGGCATGGCCGATTGTCGCCCGGTCGGTCTCGTCCATCGGCGACGTGTAGGTGATCTTGCCTTCCGACATGACGGCGACCGTATCCGCGAGTTCCAGGATTTCGTCGAGATCTTCGGACACCAGAAGCACGGCTGCGCCCCGGTTGCGCTGATCCATGATCTGGGCGCGGATTTCCGCAACCGACGCGAAATCCAGACCGAAGCAGGGATTGGCGACGATCAGGATATCGACCTCACCGGACAATTCCCGGGCGAGGATCGCCCGCTGGACGTTGCCGCCGGAAAGGTTTTCGATCGGCTCTTCCGTGGACGGTGTCTTGACCCTGTAGGAGGCGATCAGGTCCCGTGCCTTCTGGCGCATGGGGGTCGGCGACAGCCAGCCCCTGAACGGCGAGATTGGAGGTTTGTCGAAGGTGCGGAACGCCATGTTTTCCGCAACACTCATGCGCGGCACGGCAACGTTCTTCAGCGGTTCCTCGGAAAAGCCGAACACCTTGAAACTGTCCATGAGCTTGCGTTCCGGCTCATAGGGCTTGCCGTCGATGAAAATACGACCGTCAGACGGAATGCGCTGGCCGGAGAGGACCTCGATCAACTCCGACTGGCCGTTTCCCGAGACACCTGCGATACCCAGGATTTCGCCGCTGCGAACCTTCAGGTTGATTGCTTCCAGAGCCGGCAGCTGTTCATCATCCTCGGCAAAGAGCCCGGCGACCTCGAGCTTCAGCTTGGCATCCGCATGGACCTGGCGGGCCGCACTTTCCCGGATCGCGGTGTCACCGATCATCATGTGGCTCATCTCTTCGACCGACAGATCGGAGACATTGCCCGCGCCGACCATGCGCCCGCGGCGGAGCACGGTGACCTCGTCGGCATAGGCAGTCACTTCGCGGAATTTGTGGGTGATCATCAGGATGGTGAGATCGCCCGCTCTGGTCATGCCCCGCAGCAGACCGAGCACTTCGTCGGCCTCGTCCGGAGTCAGCACGGACGTGGGCTCGTCCAGGATCAGGAAACGCTGGTCGAGATAGAGCTGTTTCAGGATTTCCAGCTTCTGCTTTTCGCCCGCCGAAAGCCCGGAAACGGGCACATTCAGTGGTACCTTGAACGGTGTGGTCTCCAGAAAGGCTTCCAGATCCATTCGTTCCTTCGCCCAGTCGATGATCGCCGGCGCGTTGGCCCGGGAAATTACCAGGTTTTCCGCCGCTGTCAGCGAAGGCACCAGTGTGAAGTGCTGATAGACCATGCCGAT
This sequence comes from Roseibium sp., assembly GCF_048260565.1. Taxonomy (GTDB): domain Bacteria; phylum Pseudomonadota; class Alphaproteobacteria; order Rhizobiales; family Stappiaceae; genus Roseibium. Next base: position 683,042 of record NZ_JBLXGP010000001.1, read on the forward strand.
GCCGAGCGCATGTGCCGCGCGCGGGCTCGGGATCTCCACTTCCGCATCATTGACCAGAACCGAGCCCTTTGTCGGCTGGTAAAAACCCATCATGCATTTGACGAGCGTCGACTTGCCGGCACCGTTCTCGCCCAGGAGCGCGTGAAAGGACCCCGGCGCGACGCGGATGGACACATCGTCCAGCGCAACGAGGCTGCCGAAAATTTTGGACATGCCGACGGTTTCGACACCGATCGCGCGGCGAATGTCAGCTTGGGTCTCGACAGCCATGGCCATGGATCAGTTCCCCGTTTCCGTGTTCTTCATTCCCGCCAGGAAAGTGGCGCTGTCCGCCACCGCCCCGAAGACGCCGCCCTGCATGGTGACCATCTTCAACGCCGCATCGTGGTTGCCCCTGTCGGTGGCGCCGCAGCAGTCGGACAGGATCAGGCACTCGAAGCCCCGGTCATTGGCCTCGCGCATGGTGGTATGGACGCAGACATCGGTCGTGATCCCGGTCAGGACGATGTTGCGGATGCCCCGTGTGTGCAGCATCAGTTCCAGATCGGTTGCGCAGAACGAGCCCTTACCCGGCTTGTCTATGACCGGTTCCCCGGGAAGCGGTGCCAGTTCGGGAATGATCTCCCAGCCCGGTTCCCCGCGTACCAGGATCTTGCCGCAGGGGCCAGGATCGCCGATGCCGGCGCCGATCCGTTGCGACCGCCAGCGCTTGTTGGCGGGGAGGTCCGCCAGATCCGGCCGGTGGCCTTCGCGCGTATGGATGATGTGGTAGCCTTGTGCCCGCATGGCGGCGAGCACATTCCTGATCGGCTCGATCGGCGCGCGGGTCAGCGACAGGTCGTAACCCATCGCATCCACATAGCCGCCCTTGCCGCAGAAGTCGGTCTGCATATCGATAATGATCAGTGCCGTATTCTCAGGCCGCAGATCTCCGTCGTAAGGCCAGGGATAGGGATTGGCGGCAACCGGGCCTTCGCGCAAGGTCACAGCTTCACCGGTCTTGATGTCGACAACGCTCATGACAGGTTACTCCGCTGCATCGCTCATGGCCTTTTCACCGTACACGCGTGTCGGGGCGTCGAAGCCGCAGGAGGTGCCGTCCGTGTGCACCACCTCGTCTTCCCACGGCAGTCGGTATTTGCCAGCGGCGAGGTCGGTCATATAGGTGTAGGGGCAGTCCTGCGCGCCACCCTTGACGGCCACATAACCGCGGTGGCCGAACTGGTAGATGTTGTTCTCGACACCCCAGTTGACCCGCGCTTCCCGGACCAGGTCCGGACGGACTTCCGCGGTGATGATCTCGTTCGCCCGGCCGCTGGTGCCGTGCGCGATGATCGATCCGTCGAAATTGACGATCATGCCTTCGCCCATGCTGTCAAATGTTCCGTCGGTGCCGCACATGCACACGTTGGCGGTCACCATCAGGTTGCAGAATGCGTTGGATTGATTGGTGAACTTCCAGGAGTCGCGGATCGGCGCGGTATAGCCCGCCGTCCGGATCATGATTTCAGCACCCTTGTAGGCGCATTCGCGTGCCATTTCCGGGAACATGCCATCGTGGCAGATGATCAGCGCGATCTTCGAACCCTTCGGGCCTTCGATGACCGGAATGCCCTGGTCGCCCGGTTCCCACGGTTCGACCGGAACCCAGGGGTGCATCTTGCGATAATAGAGTTTCAGCTCGCCCTTGTTGTCGATGATCAGGCCGGAATTGTAGGGCATGCCGCCGGGGTTCAGTTCCATGATGGAAAAACAGCCCCAGATGTCGTTGTCGATGCAGGCCTGCTTGAAGGCGGCGACCTCCGGCCCGTCGAGCGTACACATGATCGCCGGGTTGGTGTCCATGGACAGGCCGTGCAGGGCGTATTCAGGGAAGACGACCATATCCATCGACGCCATGTTGCGCCGGGCCTTGCCGACCATGTCGACGATGACCTGTGTCTGGGCTGCCAGTTCTATCTCGTTGGTCACGACCGGCAGCTGCAGCTGCACCATGCCGAGAACGACACCGTTCGGGGATTTGTTGAGGCCTCCAAGTCCGCTCATGGATCCGCTCCTTATTTGGTGATGGACAGTTCGCCCGGCGCGCCCTTCAGGGAGCGCTTGGGCGACGTGCTGGCGATCATGATCAAGAGGGTCATGATGTAGGGCGCCGCGTTGAAGAAGTGATAGCCGCGCGAGATGCCGATCGATTGCAGGGCCGGGCCGAGTGCGCCGGCTGCGCCGAAAAGAAGCGCGGCCAGGAAGCAGTAGAGCGGGTTCCAGCGGGCAAAGATCACCAGGGCGACCGCCATCAGGCCCTGGCCGGAAGACAGGCCCTCGGTCCAGCTGCCCGGATAATAGAGCGACAGGAACGAGCCGCCGACGCCGGCAAAGAAACCACCGACCATGGTGGAGAGCAGGCGCACCTGATTGACGTTGATGCCGAGCGCAAGGGCGGCGGGCGCGCTATCCCCGGTCGTACGCACCGTCAGGCCCCAGCGAGTATTTTTGAGCCCCCACCACAGGACGAAGGCGAGCACGATGCCCAGCAGGAACAGCGGATTGATTTCCAACGCTTGCTTCAGCGCCGGTGCGTCTGTCCAGAAGCCGAAGGAAATGGAGGGCAGGCGTGGCGCCTGCGGCTGGATATAGGCCTTGCCGAAGAAGAAGGCGAGGCCGGTGCCGAACAGCATCAGGGCAATGCCGATGGCGATGTCATTGACTTTCGGCAGCTTGCACAGATAGCCGTGGAGCGCGCCGAAACACGCGCCGCTCAAGCCCGCGACCAACACGCCCAGCCAGGGCGAACCCGTGTGATAGGAAATCGCGTATCCGGACATGGCGCCGAAGACCAGCGTGCCTTCGAGACCGAGATTGATCCGTCCGGATTTTTCCGTCAGCGTCTCGCCGAGGCTGACGAACAGAAACGGTGTGGAGACGCGGATCGCACCTGCGAACATGGCCATCAGAACCGTGGCAAGGGCAGAATCTTCGAACATGATCAGAGGTCTCCCCTGGACCGGAAGAACGGCAGCCGGCCGTAGAAGGTTTCAGACACCAGCAGCACCACGAAGATGAGTCCCTGAAGCACGAGAACAGTGGCATCGGGAAGATCCATGCGCCGCTGCACCAGGCCGCCTGAGGCCGCGATGCCGCCCAGGAAAATGGCGACCGGCACGATCACCAGCGGATTGTGGCGGGCGAGGAAGGACACCAGAATGCCGGTAAAGCCGTAACCGGCGATCAGCGAGGCATTGGCCTTGCCGTGAATGGCGGTAACCTCGAAGAAGCCGGCAAGACCGGCGCAGGCGCCGGCAATGGCGCAGGAAATCACCATCAGCTTTCCGACAGGCAGCCCCTGGGCCTGAGCCGCGCGCAGGTTGCCGCCGGTGATCCGGGCGGCAAAGCCGAACGTGGTGCGGTTCATTAGCAGATAGAGGAGAATGCAAAGCAGAATGCCGAAGACCAGACCCCAGTGAACATCGGTGCCGGGAATGGCGCCGATCATGTTGTCGCGCCCGATCGGCATGGTGGAGGGCTTGTTCGGATCGGACGGATCTCGCAGCAGGCCTTCCACGAAGAAGTTCAGGATCGAGACGGCGATATAAAACAGGAGCAGCGACGCGATGGTTTCATTGACCCCGCGATAGTGGCGCAGGGCGCCCACCAGGCCGATCCAGATGCCGCCTGCGATAATGGCTGCCAGGGCCATCACCGGCAGAAGAAGGAAAGAAGGCGCCCAAGGGATCATCGGGATGGCGATCGCGGCAGCCGCGAAGCCTCCGAGAACCAGAGCGCCTTCGCCGCCGATGATCACGAGACCCAACCGCGCGGGAATGGCGACGCAGAGGGCGGTGAAAATCAGCGGCGAAGACCGCACCAGCGTGTTCTGCCAGGAAAAGCTGGTGCCGAAGCCGCCGCGCCAGACCAGCGAGAAGAAGTCGGCCGGCGATTTGCCGAGAGCGAGAAGGAAGATGGAAAACAGCAGTCCGGAAACGATCAGCGCGAGGATCGGCATGATCACGAACTCGGAAGACCGCCGGAAACGGTCGAGTGTCTCAGCCAGGGCGCTGCCCTGTCCGGCCGCCAGTCTGTCCGCTTTGGTCGCATCGACCATGAGAATATCCCCGTTGCCCGTTTTCCTGTTCTGGCCTGATGTCCAAGGCCCTCACTCCGGCTCCCGGGCCGGGGTGAGGGCAGGGATGTGCCTCAGGTGATCGAACCGATCACGCCTTCGATCAGATAATCGGTCTGGTCGAGGGAGGGATCGTAGTTGTCGAGGCTCGCACCGGCGGCCAGCAGAGGCGTGCCGTCCTGTTTGTTGATCGGACCGGTGAAGATCGGTTTGCCGGCCTTCACATCCGCGCGGGCCGCGTCGGCTGCTGCAATCGCTGCTTCGGTCGCGCCGGCGCCGTAAGGCGTGCTCTGGACGAAGTCGACGTCGAAACCGCCGCCGGTAAAGTTCGGTAGGTTCTTTCCTTCCGCCAGATCGTTGGCGAACATCTTGTAGATGGTGGCCCACTTGTATTCGGCGCCGGTGATGAAGCCCTTCGGGGCGAGCGGAGCCTGGGAGGCATTGTGGCCGCAGCATTTGATGCCGCGGGATTCGGCGGTTTCGATCACCACCTTCGGGCCGTCTACGTGGCAGGTCAGCACATCGCAGCCGGCATCAACCAGGGCATTGGCGGCTTCGGCTTCACGCACCGGCATGGACCATTCGCCGGTAAAGATGACCTGGACGGTCGCATCCGGGTTGACCTTCTTTGCGCCCAGCAGGAACGAGTTGATGTTCCGCAGGACTGTACCAATCGGCTTGGCGGCGACGAAGCCGAGCTTGTTGGTGGTGGTGGAAAGACCTGCGGCAATGCCGTCGATGTAGTGGGCCTGATCGAGATAGCCGAAATAGCTGCCGGCGTTCTTCGGATCCGCGTCGGTCCAAAGGGGGGCTGCGTGGCGGAACTGCACATCCGGGTACTTTGCGGCGAGATCGAGAACGAACGGCTTGTAATAACCGAAGGAGGTGGCGAAGATCAGTTCGGCGCCGTCGAGGTTGATCATGGATTCCATCGACTTCTGAACGGCGATGGTTTCCGGCACGTTTTCCTCTTCCACCACGGTTACGCCGGGCACTTCCTTCAGCGCGGCGGCGGCGACTGCATGGGCCTGGTTCCAGCCGAAGTCGTCGCGCGGGCCGACATAGACGATGCCCACGGTCAGGCCGGCAGCGGACGCCAGGCGCGGCAGGCCGGCGGCGGAAAGACCGAGAAGACCGGCTGCGGATGATTTCAAGAGAGAACGGCGGTTGAGTTCGAATTTCGGCATGGTGCACCTCCTAAGGGACTGGAGCGGGGGAGCCGGAACAGCTCCGCCCACGGCCTCGTTAAGGAGTTAGCAACCCGTGTGCCAACCCGTTCACATCGATGGAACGGGTTGGCTAACTATCTGTAATTACGTTATGAAATTAAGCCAAGAAGACGTCTTATTACGTGGCCCTCACCAGAAATGTTCTCCCGCAAAAGCTAGATTGTATGCAATCTGGGACAAAGTGAATAATAAATAGGCAACATCTAAATGCGGGCAGACCTGCGGTGGCAGGCCTGTCTTGTTACGATGAACGGCAAGATCGCTATCTCTTCAAAGGTGAAACTCGACGTTGATCTGGCCGCTGCCGCTGCTCGGGAAATACTCGCAGAGCTGTTCGGCTTCGCCGGTGTAGGCGTCCCAGCCAAGGGCGGCGAACAGCATGATCGTATCGGCCATTCCGCCTTCGCCGTCGCATTTGACGGCATAGTCGGGCAGCATTTCAAGGAACTCCGGATAGCGGCGCTGGCGCCACAGATCGAGAACCAGCATGTCCACCTGCCGGTTGAATTCGCTGGAGATGGAATTCCAGGCATCGGGGCCGAGCTTCTTGTTCGGCCAGAGCTTGTGGGATAGGGATCCGCTGGCGAGGAGCACGGCCTTTTCTCCCGATTGTTCAACGGCTTCCCTGACCGCTTCGCCCACTTTGCGGATCTCGTCGAAGTCGGCGAACAGCGGGGTGGCGATCGAGACCACGGACTGGGCACCGTCGGCATTCATGTAGTGCATGGGCACGACGGTGCCGTATTCGAGGGCCAACGTCGGGACATGGTGGGAACGGATCTGCAGACCCTTGTCCGCCGCGCGGGCGGCGATGGCGTCGGCAAGTGCCGGATTGCCGGGAACGTCATACTGGAGGTCCTGGATCATGTGCGGCGCTTCGTGGCTGGTATAGGTGCCCTTGTGACGCGCATTGGCATTGATGTGGAAGCCGAAGTTCGACAGCCAGTGGGTGTCGAAGACGATATAGGTCGTGGCGCCGCGATCGCGGGCGCGATTGCCGATTTCGCGCAAGGACTTCATGGCCCCGTCGCGGCAGCCTTTCAACGGCCCTTCCATCTCCGACAACAGAATTGACGGAACATGTGTGATCTTGGCGGCCAGTATGATTTCGCCCATGACGTCCTCCCGGATAACGAACCCCTTATGCGTCGCGGTTAAGCGGCGATCCAATTAATTGCGATGTTAAATAAAGGTGGGCGACAGCGAATTGATCTAGATCATGTCGGCACGGATTCCGTTCCGATTGGCCGGAAAACCGCGTGGTTCTCCGGCCTGAAGCGGATTCAGGGTGCAACGATGTTGTGTTCCGGACCGAACGGGAAGCCGGTGATGTTCTCGGTGCCGGTTTCAGTGACGATCAGGATGTCATGTTCGCGATAGCCACCGGCACCGGGTTGGCCTTCCGGAACCATGATCATCGGCTCCATGGAGACGACCATGCCCGGTTCCAGAACCGTCTCCACATCCTCGCGCAGCTCCACGGATGCCTCACGTCCGTAGTAGTGGCTGAGAACACCGAAGGAATGGCCGTAACCGAAGCTGCGGTATTTCAGCAGATCGTGGCGGCGGTAAATGTCATTGAGTTCTGTGGCGATGTCACAGCAGCGCGTACCGGGCTTGATCAGGTCGAGCCCCGCACGATGGACGTCGCAGTTGATCTCCCAGAGCTTCAGGTGCGCGTCGGAGGCATGTTCGCAAAACAGGGTGCGTTCGAGGGCCGTATAGTAGCCGAAGATCATCGGAAAGCAGTTCAGGCTGAGGATATCGCCCGGTTCAATTTTTTTGTTTGTGACCGGGTTATGCGCGCCATCCGTGTTGATGCCCGACTGGAACCAGGTCCAGGTGTCCATCAGTTCCACGAACGGGAAGGAGCGGGCGATTTCGCGGATCATGGCGTTGGTGGAAGCAATCGCGACTTCGTGCTCGGCAACGCCGGACGCGACCGCTTCCACTGTGGCGCCGCCGCCGACATCGCAGATACGGGCGCCTTCGCGGATCAGGACATGTTCCTCCGCGCTCTTGATGGTTCTTTGGGCCATCACGCCGGCTGCGATATCGACCAGGTCCACCCCCGGCAGGGCGGCCTCCAGCTGTCCTTTCAGGTCGAGAGACACGTGGTCGAACTCGATACCGATCCGTTTGATCGACGGATTGGGCATCTTGAGCAGTGACTGGATCGCGAAGAAATAGTTGTCGCGGCGCCAGTCCGTATAGGTGAGGGCGTTGCCGTGGGTTCTCCGCCAGGGCTGGCCGCCGTCGATCCCCGCGGAGATGGTCGTGGCTTCAGTATCGGTAACCAGAAAACCGTATTTGCGGCCGAACGAACAATACAGGAAGCCTGAGAAGTAGCAGATGTTGTGGTAGGAGGTGAACAGGCAGGCATCAATCCGCTTTGCCTCCATCAGCTTGCGCAGCCTAGCCTGCCGGCCGTCCATTTCAGCAGCTGAAAAAGGCAGATAAGCCTTCTCGCCGTTTTCCATTTCATAGACGCGATCCATATCGGCACTCATTTCATTTTCTCCTTGCATTGGAGGCCAAACGGAAAACGGGCCGGCTTCTTGTAGAAGCCGGCCCGCCAGGCCTGATTGAAATTTGTTGTCTGCCAGAAAGATCGCTCCGCGATCATCCTCCGGTGACTGGCGTACCGTCACCGGCCTCTGTGAGGAACAGGAGCCGGGGGCTATCCCGGAGTAAGACCCCGCAGGCGCTCCGACCGCCGGCGAAGACCTTCCAGAACCGTCAGCAGCACGATGGAGATCGCCACCATGAGCGAGGCGACTGCAAGAATGGTCGGCGAAATCTGCTCTCGCAAACCGGTAAACATCTGCCAGGGCAGGGTTTTCTGCCCGGCGGATCCCAGGAACAGCACCACGACGACTTCGTCGAAGGAGGTGATGAAGGCGAACAGCGCCCCGGAGACGACGCCTGGAATGATCAGAGGCATCTGCACCTTGAAGAAGGTCGTGACCGGGTTGGCGCCCATGCTGGCGGCCGCCCGGACAAGGCTTCGGTCAAACCCGACAAGGGTTGCGGTCACCGTAATGATCACAAAGGGGGTACCAAGGGCCGCGTGCGCCATCACAACACCCCAGTAGGTCCCCTGAAGGCCGATACGGGAATAGAAGAAGTACATGCCCGCAGCCGAAATGATCAGCGGCACGATCATCGGCGAAATCAGCACGGCCATGATGGCCGAACGGTAGGGAACGTGGGACTGGGACAGTCCGATTGCCGCCAGCGTGCCGAAACTGGTTGCCAGGATTGTTGCCACCGGGGCGATCATGAACGAATTCGCCAGCGCCTGTTGCCAGTCCGGATTGGTGAAAAAGTCATGATAGTGCTTGAACGAATACCCGGCCGGGTCCAGTGCCAGCATCGCCTTGGTGAAGGTGAAGAAGTTTTCGGCGTTGAAGCTGAGCGGAATGATCACCAGGATCGGAAAGATCAGGAAGAAAAAGATCAGTCCGCAGATGACACGGAAGCCGTAGTACCAGGCGCGCTGGCCGGTGGAGGCGTATGCAGGAAGGTCACTCATCATCAGCCCCCTAACCGAGTTTCACGTTATCGATGCCCACGATCTTGTCGTAGACCACGAAGAGAAGCATAACCGCGGCAAGCAGCATCGTCCCGAGCGCTGCCGCGAGACCCCAGTTCAGCGAACTGGAAATGTGATAGGCGATCCGGTTGGAGATGAAGATGCCGCTCGTTCCACCGACGAGTTCGGGCGTGATGTAGTAGCCGATCGACAGAATGAAGACGAGCACGGCGCCGGCGCCGATACCGGGCACGGACTGCGGGAAATAAACCCGCCAGAATGCGGTCCAGTCTGTTGCCCCGAGGCTCTTGGCCGCGCGTACATAAGACGGAGAAATCGTCTTCATGACCGAATAGAGCGGCAGGATCATGAACGGCAGAAGGATATGGGTCATGGCGATGATCGTACCCGTCTGATTGTTGATCATGACCAGACGGTTGGCGTCGGAAATGACGCCGATCCAGACAAGGAAGTCATTGATGACGCCTTGTTGCTGCAGGAGGACCTTCCAGGCGGACGTTCGCACGAGCAGGGATGTCCAGAACGGCAGCAGCACGAGGATCATCAGGAGGTTGGATGTTCTGAGCGGCAGGGCGGCGAGAATAAACGCGATCGGATAACCGAGCAGGAGGCAGGAGAGCGTAATGACGATCGACAGGAAAAGGGTTCTTCCGAACAGGAACAGATAAACCTGTTCCTTCTCCGGCTTCATCTGCAATCCGTCCGCGGTCCGTTCCGCATCGACCGCCGCAAGGAAATACCCGTCCGTATAGCGTGGCGAGAACTGTTTCAGCGTTTGCCAGGTTTCGAGCGTGCCCCAATCCTTGTCGATCTTGATGAACTGTTCCTTGTAGTTTCCGTCGTCCATCCTTTTGACACGTCGGCCGGTCTTGCGGAACAGGCTGGACATGCCGGATTCTTCGTAATTCAACCGCGAGCCGAGGCGGGTGTGGGTCTTCTCCTTGACCGCGACGCTGAGGTCGTCGGCAAGGGCCGCGAAGACGTCCTCGTCCGGTATCTTGCCTGATGACGGATCCCAGGTCGCCAAGGCCTGAACCGTCTTGGGCAACGTATCGGCAACGATGCCGTTTTCCACTGACCGGAAAAGCATGTCCACGATCGGAGCCACGAAGGTGATCATGACGAATATCAGCAGTGGTGCGATCAACAGGAGCGCGCGCATCTTTTCGCGGCGCAGAGCCTTCCGAAGGCTGGCCTTCAAGGGCCGTCCGTCCTGCGTCGTCAGAACTGTTTGTGTGGCTTCGCTCATTGGACTACCGGTTCCGGTTTTTCAATCAGATGAATGGACGGGGCCGACTTCGGCCCCGTCCTGCGTCGGGGAATGGCTTACTGAGCCAGCCAAGCCTGGAACTTGGCGTCGATGTCGTCGCGGTAATCCGCCCACCATTCGTAGTTATAAAGGAAGGTGTTCTTGGCGTTTGCCGGGTCGGTCGGCATGTGCGGAGCCATGTCGATGCCGAGGGTGGCGTGCTCGCCAACCAGCGGTGCCGACGACTTGCGTGCCGGGCCATAGGAGATGTACTTGGCCTGGTCGGCAAGGCGCTGCGTATCGGTCGCGAACTTGACGAACTCCTTGACCATGGCCAGACGGTCTTCCGGCAGGCCGGCCGGGATGATCCAGCCGTCGAGATCGAACACCTGGGCGTCCCAGAGCATTGCGACCGGCTGCTTCTGCTCTTCGATCAGAGAGAAAAGACGACCGTTGTAGGTGGAACCGATCACGACTTCCTTGTCGGCGAGCAGCTGCGGCGTTTCAGCACCGGCAGACCACCACACGACCTGGTCCTTGATGGTGTCGAGCTTCTTGAAGGCGCGGGCCTGACCTTCTTCGGTTTCCAGAACGTCATAAACTTCGTCCTTGGCAACGCCATCGCACAGAAGAGCCCACTCCATGTTGTTGATCGGGCGCTTTTCGAGAGACCGCTTGCCGGGGAAGGCTTCCAGGTCGAACACGTCGCAGATGTCGTCGGGCGTCTTGCCGCCCCATTCGTCCACATCGGTGCGATAGCCGAAGGTGGTGGAGTAAACGATCTGCGGAATGAAGCATTCCGAAACCAGAAGGTCGCCGAAGTCTTCGGATGCGGGCGTGCCGTCCGGAGCTGCGGCAAGATCCTTGTCCGGATCGATCGGCATGGCCAGGCCTTCGTCGCAAAGACGGATGGCATCGGAAGCGACCACGTCAACGAGATCCCAGGTGATGTTCCCGGCTTCGTTCATGGCACGCAGCTTGGCCACGGCTTCGTTGGACGACTCGTCCCAGATCACGTTGATGTCCGGATGCATCTTTACATACGGATCAGCGTAGGCGGCTTTCTGCGACGCCTGGTACGCACCACCCCAAGACACGACGGTCATGTCTTCAGCCATTGCGGCGGTGCTGAACAGGGCCAGTGCGGACCCTGCAAGAATTGCTGTTTTGAGCTTCATAGATATAGCTCCCTCTTTCTGGTTATGAACGGGATTTCCCCGTCTTCTCACCCGGGCAGGCACGCGGAGTGCCTTGCCAGTGATTTCATGCAACGGCGTCGAGCGCCTTGCAGTCGTGAAGCGCCCAGCCGATCGGGACGATGTCCCCGGTTCCCAGCTTGCGCTTTTCGCCCCGGTTTCTGACCTTGACGACGAATTCGTCATTGCCGGCGACATCCATGCGTACGCGGATATGGTCGCCGAGATAGATGAGTTCTTTGATCTTGCCCTTGACGAGATTGTCCATCTGGTCGCTCGGCTCGAACTCCACGCGTTCAGGACGCAGCGAAATCGTCGTCCTGTCGCCGACGGCGTTGACATTGACCTTGTCGGCCTTCAGCCGAGTGCCGTCGTCGAGTTCGACCAGGCATTCGCTGCCGTTGATTTCGACGACTTTCCCGCTCAGCTTGTTGTTTTCGCCGATGAACTGGGCCACGAACGAGTTTTGCGGGTCCTCGTAAAGCGAGTCCGGCGTGGACAGCTGCTGAATGATGCCGTCATTGAACACGGCAACCCGGTCGGACATCGTCAGCGCTTCGGTCTGGTCGTGGGTGACGTAGACGACCGTGACGCCGAGATTTTCATGGATGTGCTTGATCTCGTATTGCATCTGCTCGCGCAGCTGCTTGTCGAGCGCGCCGAGGGGTTCGTCCATCAGGACGAGTTCGGGATCAAACACCAGCGCGCGGGCAACTGCCACACGTTGCTGCTGCCCACCGGACAACTGGGCCGGGCGTCGGTTGCCGAAGTCTCCGAGCTCCACCATTTCGAGGGCACGTTTGACTTTTTCTTCCTGCTCGGCCTTGCCCATATTCCGCACCTGAAGCGGAAACGCCAGGTTTTCGGCAACGCTCATATGCGGGAAAAGGGCGTAGTTCTGGAAGACCATGCCGATTCCACGCTTGTGCGGCGGAACATTGTTGATCGGTCGATCGTTCAGGAAGATCTCGCCGTGGGTTGCGGGCTCGAATCCTGCCAGCATCATCAGGCAGGTCGTCTTCCCTGACCCGGAGGGACCGAGCATCGTAAGAAACTCGCCCGGTGGGATGTCCAGATTAAGATTCTTAACGACCAGAGTTTCCCCGTCGTAGCTCTTCTGGACGTTTTCGTAGCGTACTGCCGCGCCCCGGTTATCCGCCATGCTGTCCCCAAGTTCTGACTTATACTTCTTTTATCATCAAAACCGTCCGGCACCCGATCCCTTGATGGGTAACTGTTGATGCCGTTCGGTTAAGTCTGCGAAAGAAAAACAAAATCTGTGCGAGAAGGGAAGGGGTGTGGAGGAAAAAAATGAGTATTTTTTACCCTTCGCTGCTGCAAAATTTAGCTTGAGGCTGTTTTCGGGGAAAAATTTGTTCAACGCAAAAAGGCCGGAACCGCGAAGGCGGTTACCGACTGAAAAAGATCTTCCGGAAGCGGTCGGCAGTTGGTTCAGCCGACAGCTTCCATTGTGGACATTTCGTCCGTTCGGGCAGGTCGGGCCGGTTTCAAACCGATCCGAGCACCCGTCGTTATTTCAAGACCGCCGCTACTGCCTGCCTGGTCGCGTCGACGACCCGGTCGAGTTCGTTCTCAGTGATGCAAAGCGGCGGTGCGAAGCCCAGGATGTCGCCCTGTGGCATGGCGCGGCCAATGACCCCTTGCGCCAGCAACGCTGACGAAATCTGCGCGCCGACCTTTTGGGCGGGATCGAAATAGGCCCTGCCGGCACGGTCTTCGACGAATTCCAGCGCGCACATCAGCCCTTCGCCTCGGATGTCGCCGACATGGGCATGATCCTGGAAGGCGTCGGTGAGTGCCGCCTTGAAGTAGGCACCGGCTTTGGCCGCGTTTCCGACCAGCCCGAGCTTGTCGATCAATTCGAGATTCGCGACACCCGCGGCTGCACCAATCGGATGAGCCGAATAGGTCCAGCCATGGCCGATCGGGCCGTATTCATCCGTGCCTTTCTCAAGGACCGTCCAGACCTTGTCGGAGACGATGGAGCCGGAAAGCGGCGCATATGCGGAGGTGAGGCCCTTGGCAATCGTGATGATGTCCGGTGTCATGCGGTAATGATCGGACCCGAACATGCTGCCCAGGCGTCCGAAGCCGGTCACGACCTCATCGGCAATCAGCAGAATGTCGTGTTTTTTCAGAATCGGTTGAATTGCTTCCCAGTAACCAGATGGAGGCGGGACGATGCCGCCCGTTCCCAGAACCGGCTCGCCGATGAAGGCGGCGATGGTGTCGCCACCCTCGCGCTCGATCAGGGCCTCCAGTTCGGCCGCGCAATAGGCAACGAAGTCGCTCTCCGACATGGAAAGGTCATCGCGCCGAAAATAATCGGGTGCGACGGTGTGCAGGACCGTGGACAAGGGCAGATCGAACTTCTTGTGAAACAATTCCAGTCCGGTCAGCGAGCCGGTCATCAGCCCGGAGCCGTGATAGCCGCGCCAGCGGGAGATAATTTTCTTTTTCTCCGGGCGGCCGAGAATATTGTTGTAGTACCAGACCAGCTTGATGTTGGTCTCATTGGCATCGGATCCGCCCAGCCCGAAATAGACCTTGGACATGTGCTCCGGCGCCCGGTCCATGATCATTTTCGCAAGGGTTATGGAGGCTTCCGTGCCGTGCCCGACGTAGGCGTGATAATAGGCCAGTTCACGGGCCTGTTCTGCAATCGCGTCGGCAATTTCGGTGCGGCCATAGCCGACGTTCACGCAATAGAGGCCTGCAAACGCATCAAGCAGCCGGTTGCCGTCCCGGTCTTCGATAAAGACGCCGGAGCCGCCGGTGACAACCCGGTTCGGACTCTCTCCACGCGCGTGCTGGGCAAGATGCGTTGAAGGATGGAAAAAACTCGATCTGTCCCATTCGTCGAGCCTGTCATTCTTCAACATCGGACTTCCTTTCATACATGATCAACGTTCAATGGCTGGTTTCGTTCCCGTTCACGCCCAGTCGCGGCAGACGTATTTCACGTCCATGAAGGCTTCCATGCCAAAACGGGCGCCTTCGCGCCCGAGGCCGGACTGCTTCATTCCGCCGAACGGAATCGGCGCGCCGGTGACCTTGGTTCGGTTGACCGCGACCATGCCGTAGGCAAGCTTGCGGCTCGCCCGGTAGATCCGGCGCGGATCCGTCGTATGAAGATAGGCGATCAGGCCGTACTCGGTGTCGTTTGCGATCCGGAGGGCTTCATCTTCACCTTCGAAGGAGGCGATGGCTGCGACCGGTCCGAAGGTTTCTTCCCGCATGATCAGGGCGTCGGGGGGAACGTCCGCGACCACCGTCGGTTCGAAGAACAGGGATCCGGCCGGGTGGCGTTTGCCACCGGTCAGAAGTCTGGCTCCGCGGGCGAGCGCATCCTGAACATGCGCTTCCTGTTTTTCGACAGCACGTTCGTTGATCATGGGACCAATATCGCTGTCGTTCATTCCCGGGCCCGTCGTCAGAGCGGCGGTGCGTTTTGCAAAAGCGTCACAAAAGGCGTCATAGACGGGACGCTCGACGAATATCCGGTTGGCGGCGAGGCAATCCTGGCCGGAGGTGGCAAACTTGGCCGAAACCGCTTGTTCGACGGCCTTGTCCAGGTCTGCATCGGCAAAGACCAGCATCGGCGCATGGCCGCCAAGTTCCAGAACCAGGCGTTTGATCGTGTCCGCGCTGTTGCGGTAGAGCAGGCGGCCGACTTCGGTGGAGCCGGTAAAGGACAACGCGCGGACGCGCGGATCTTCGGTCCACGGTGTTACGATTTCCGGCGCCGCCCCCGGCAGGACGTTGAAGACGCCCGGCGGGAAGCCGGCCTGATCGGCAAGCTCGGCAAGGGCAAGGGCGGAAAACGGGGTTTCCGCCGAAGGGTGAACCAGGACGGTGCAACCGGCCGCAAGCGCTGCCGCGGCCTTCCGGGTAATCATGGCACAGGGGAAATTCCACGGTGTGACCAGAGCCGCGACGCCGACCGGTTCGCGCCACACTTCCATTTCCGCATCCGGAAGATGAGAGGTAACGCCCTCGATATTCGGGCGCTTGGCTTCCTCGGCATAGAAGGAAACGAACGAGGCGGCGTAATCGATCTCGCCACGGGATTCGGACAGCGGTTTTCCCTGCTCGCGGGTCATGATGATGGCAAGGTCCTCCCGGTTCTCCAGG
The DNA here is from genome assembly GCF_048260565.1 of Roseibium sp. GTDB lineage: Bacteria > Pseudomonadota > Alphaproteobacteria > Rhizobiales > Stappiaceae > Roseibium. The sequence continues at coordinate 698,544 of NZ_JBLXGP010000001.1, forward strand.
ATCAGGTCATGCCACCTCACCAGATACCGCGCGCGGTCCTGAGGCAGAAGGGACGCCCAGGGCTGGAAGGCCTTGTCGGCACATTCAACAGCCTCGGCACTTTGGTTGGCTGAGAGTTTCGCGACATCGCCGAGCCATGCGCCGTCTGCCGGGTCGGTGACCGGGAAATTGGCCTGGGTATCCGACTCCAGCCACCGGCCGTTCACATAACCGAACTGCCTGATCAGGTGGCGATTGCCGATCTGGGCAAAAAGAGATTTGCAAAGAGGTGCGTCTTCAACGGTTTGCACGGCGCTCTTTCCCTGTTTGGTTCGAGTTAAAGCCTACCGGGAGGAGCGAAGAAGAATTGTTCGAATTTGAGGAGCTTTGCAGACGAATTGACTGAAGAGTCGCCTTGTCGGCTAGGATCATTCTGTTTCCCCGGTGACGGCTTCTCCGGCGTTCGTGGCAATTGCCGGAGCGAGCAGGTCCAGGGGGAGGGAGGTTCCGGTTTTCACCGCCTTCGTCATGACATAGGTGAAATAGCGCACCACGCCGAGCCCCTGGTCGAGGAGGTCGTCGATGAGCCGCTGATACGTATCGATATCGCGGGTGACGATCTGCAGAAGGTAATCGAGGCCACCGCCGATTGCCCAGCAGGCGGTTATCTCGTCGCGATCGCGAATGGCCTGTTCGAACCTCTGGAAATATTCCGCCCGGTGATGTTCCAGTTCGATGGTGACGAAAACCGTGACGTGAGGCGCAACCTGCTTGAGGGAGATCCGGGCGTGATAACCTTCGATAATGCCGGCCTTCTCGAGCCGTTCGAGGCGTTTCCAGCACGGACTGGGGCTCAGGTTGATTTTCTTGGCGAGATCCGCCTTGGAAATGCGGGCCTCATTCGCCAGCACTTTCAGGATTTGAAGATCCCGGTCGTCCAATTTGAGCATCGGATTCAGACCTTAAATATCCGGATCAAACCGATAGGGTGGTGCCGGTATCCGTCCCCGCCAGACGGCGCCGGACGTAGGTGGCGATTGCGGTATCCTGAACGCCGGTCCCGGTCAGATCGCAGACAGTTATGTCATCGTCTCCTCGGCGGCCTGGATGCTTTCCGCTGACGACATCGCCAAGTTCAACGACGGAACTTTGATCCTGAACGGCACCGGCGGCAAGAGCGCTTCTAAGTTCTCCGAGCAATTCGCATTGGGCAATCCGGTCGCAGACGACGAGGTCTGACCGTCGAAGGGCGTTCGGGTCGATTTCATTCTTGCCCTCCTGATCGGAGCCCATGGCGGTGATATGCAGGCCCGGGTGCAGCCAATCGGCGGACAGGATCGGCTCCGTTGCCGGTGTTGTGGTAACCACCAATTGGCTCAGCGAAACGAGCCTTTCCGGGTCTTCGACCGCTTCAACCGGGACACCGAGGCTCTTGGTGAGGTCCGTTGCTGCGGCTTTCGCTTTGTCCGGGTCCCGGCCCCAGACGAGGGCCTTATCAAAGGGGCGGACGAGATGAGCAGCCTGCAACTGGAGACGCGCCTGAACGCCGGTCCCCATGACGCCTGCGGTCTTGACGACTTTCGGAGCAAGTTGTCGCGCGGCGACGGCGCCGGCTGCGGCCGTGCGGACGTCGGTGAGATACCCGTTGTCGAGGAACATGGCTTCCACCAGACCGGTCTTCGCCGAAAACAGGATCATCAGTCCGTTGAGGCTCGGCAGACCGATCGACGGATTGTCGAAGAAGCCGGGACTGACCTTGATCGCAAAGCCGTCGAAGCCCGGTACATAGGCGGTCTTCACATCGACTTCCGCATTGGCGTCCTTGAGTGCCATGGAGAGAACCGGAGGCATCACGACCTTGCCCGTCGATAGCAGGCCGAAAGCCTTTTCAATACAATCGACGGCCGCCAGATCCAGATGAACCACCTGGCGCAGTTCCGTTTCGGTCAGGATTTTCATGTCATGCGTCATAGGGGCTGCCCTGCACGGTGGTGTCGCCGAGTTGCACCGGTCGACCGCTGATCACGTTGGTAAACTGGGCCATGTCCACATTGCGCCCGGTCACGATGGTGGCAACCGATCCCTTGGGGGCCGGCAGCTTGTCCGCCAGGAGAGCGGCAATGCCGACGACACTGGCTCCCTCGGCGACATGGCTGTCTTCAAAATAAAGCGTTTGCAGGGCCAGGTAGATCTCTTCTTCGGTTACCAGCACGATCTCATCCAGCAAGGCTCTGCAGAGGTCGAAGGAGAGTTTGTTTTTGAGGCCGATGCCGCCGCCAAGCGAGTCGGCCAGGCTGGCAACTTCGGTGATCTCCACCGGTCGTCCTGCCTTGATGGACGCGTCCATCGCTGCACCCCGGTCCATGGATATGCCAATGACCCGGATATCCGGATTAATCGCCTTGGCCGCCAGTGCCGCGCCACCGGCAAGCCCGCCGCCGGACAGGGGAACAAGCAACATGTCCAGATCCGGGCGGTCCTGGAGCATTTCGAGTCCGGTGGTGCCCTGGCCACTGATCACATGCCTGTCGTCAAAGGGCGAGATGTCGACGAAACCTTCCGCCTTACAAAGGCGCAGGCACTCGGCCATGGCATCGTCCTGGCTCGTGCCGACGATCCTCACCTCCGCGCCGAGTGCCCGGATCCGGTCGACTTTATTCTGCGGAACGAGCGACGACATGCAGATGGTCGCCTTGATGCCCTGTTGCCGCGCGGCATAGGCGACGCCCCGCCCGTGATTGCCGGTGGAACAGCAGGTGACCGCCTTGGTGCCTGCGGGCGCGTTCAGGATGGCGTTGGTGGCGCCGCGCAACTTGAAGGCGCCGGTCGGCTGCATGGTTTCCATCTTGAGAAGAAACGGCACGCCGGCTTTCTCCGTGAGGAAGGCCGAAGGGATCAACGGCGTCCGGACGACCTGACCGGCTATGGTCTGTTGTGCGGCGAACACATCGGCCAGCGACAGGGACATGCGTCGTATTTCCTCTTCCGGGAGCGGGCGTTGAAATGGGGTGGTATCGTGTTGTGTACAACATTGCATAAAATGGATTACGGTCAACGGGTAAACGCGAATATTGCTTGCGTAAAACTCGTTTTGGAGGAACTGTTGTGCACAATATCGGTGTTTTGGAGATGACCGACCATGCCAGCGAATGATTTGCCGTTCAGCGGCGCCGAATACGACCGCCGTATCGCCAAGGTCCGCAAGGAGATGGAACGTCGCGATATCGACGTTCTTTTTATCGAGGACCCGTCAAACATGGCCTGGGTCACCGGTTATGACGGTTGGTCGTTCTACGTCCATCAGGGGGTTTTGGTATTTCATGACGAGGACCCGATCTGGTGGGGTCGCAGTCAGGATGCCAATGGCGCGCTCAGGACGGTCTGGATGGCGCCGGAGCGGGTCGCCAGATATGCCGACAAATACATCCAGTCGAGCCAGCTGCACCCGATGGAAACCCTCGCCGCCATTCTTCGCGACAAGGGCTATGCCGGAAAGCGGATCGGCGTCGAGCTGGAAAACTACTATTTCTCAGCCAAGGCGTATTTGACCCTCACCGAAGAGCTTCCGGACGCCACCTTTGTCGATGCCACTGCTCTGGTGAACTGGCAGCGCACGGTGAAGTCGGAAGAGGAGATCACCTATATCCGCAAGGCGGCACGGATTTCGGAAAAGATCATCGATGGGATCGTCGCACGGGTCGAACCGGGCGTTCGCAAGGTCGATGTGGTTGCCGAAATCTACGCCGATGCCGTACGCGGCCTGGACGACGCCTGGGGGGATTATCCGGCCATCGTGCCGCTTCTGCCCAGCGGCGCCGATGCGGCTGCCCCGCATCTGACCTGGGATGGCCGGCTGCTCGAAAGGGGGGAGGCGACGTTCTTCGAAATTTCCGGCTGTCATCGCCGTTATCACGCCCCTCTCTGCCGGACGATCTTTCTCGGAAAGCCGCCGCAATTCATGAAGGATGCGGAGGCTGCGCTGGTAGAGGGCTTGGAAGCCGGGCTTGAAGCGGCTGTTGCCGGCAACAGGGCGGGCGATATCGCACGCGCCCTGGCAAAGCCGCTGGAAGCCGCCGGGATCGAGCGTAGCTCCCGGGCCGGGTATCCGATCGGCCTGTCCTATCCGCCCGACTGGGGCGAACGCACGATTTCGATCCGGACCGAAGACGAGACGATCCTCGAGCCTGGAATGACCTTCCATTTCATGCCGGGCCTCTGGATGGACGACTGGGGGCTCGAGATCACCGAGAGCATACTGATCAGGGAGCAGGGACCGGCGGAATGTTTCTGCTCCAAGCCTCGCAAGCTCTACGTGAAAGACTGACGGTGGCGCTATCATGAGCCTGATCAATGAGACGATCCAGATCCTGGACCGCCTGATCGCCTTTCCGACTGTGTCCTCCGACAGCAACCTGGAACTGATCGTCTACGCCTCGGAATTGTTGGAACACCACGGGTTCCGAACAACGGTCTCGCGAGACGACACCGGCAAGAAGGCCAATCTGTTTGCCACGCTCGGCCCGGACGCGCCCGATGGCATCGTCTTGTCGGGCCATACGGATGTCGTCCCGGCAGATGCTGCGGACTGGACCTCGGAGCCCTTCAGGCTCCGCCAGGAGGGCGATCTGCTGTTCGGCAGGGGCACTTGCGACATGAAAGGTTTCATCGCCACCGTCCTGGCGATGGCCCCGCACTATGCGGCGTTGACCCTTCAGCGGCCCCTGCATGTGGCCCTTACCTACGACGAGGAAACCGGCTGCTTCGGAGCCCGCCACCTGGTGGAGGAACTGAAAGCCCAGGACATCCGGCCTTCGGTTGCCATCATCGGTGAGCCGACTTCCATGCGGGTCATCGAGGGGCACAAGGGGTGTTACGAGTATACCACCTGTTTTCACGGCACGGACGGGCACGGCTCCGATCCGGACAAGGGCGTCAATGCCATTCACTATGCTGTTCGTTTCATGACCCGTCTCATGGAACTGGGCGAAACGGTAAAGGCGGGCGCGCAATTCTCAAACGAGCGCTACCAGCCGCCATGGACGACCGTTCAGGTCGGCCGGATCGAAGGCGGCAAGGCGCGGAATGTGATTGCGCGCAACTGTTCCGTGGAATGGGAAATGCGGCCGGTGCAGCACGCGGATGCCACCCTGATCAAGGAGGCGCTCGAAGACTATTGCCGGACGCAGCTTTTACCGGAGATGCAGGCGGTTTCAGCGGACGCGCGCATTGTTACCGAAATCATCGGTGAGGTGGCCGGGCTGGAAGTCATGTCGGACAACGAGGCCCGGGATATCGTCTGCAAACTGACCGGGTCCGAGCTGTGCGACGTCGTGGCGTTCGGAACCGAAGCGGGCCTGTTCCAGTCCCTTGGCATGTCGGTCGTTGTCTGCGGTCCGGGCTCGATCGCCCAGGCTCACCAGCCGGATGAGTATGTCAGCATCAGCCAGCTCCAGTCCTGCCTGGAGATGTTGCACGGTCTCTCAGCAACCCTGGAGCGGCGCGCATGACATCGTCCGATGAACTGGCAGCCGCGCTTGAAAAGGCAAACGGCGCCCAGGAACGGTTCGAGATCATGTACGACACGCTGCGCGAGCGGATCAGCATGTCGGATTATCCGCCCGGCATGCGGCTCAGCGAAGAAGCGCTCGCAGCCGAGTTCGGGGTTAGCCGCAGCCCCTTGCGCAAGGCGCTCAAGATCCTGGAAGCGGATGGTCTGCTGCAGTCGGTCCAGGGCGTCGGAACGATCGTGACCGATGTCGATCTGGATGAATTGACCCAGGTTTACCAGTTGCGCATGGAACTCAACGAACTGGTCGGTCGTCTCTCCCCGAAACATCCCGACGCGACGGCCCTGGCACGGTTCGAGGAGCTTAGGAAACGGGCCGAAGCACTATGCTCCGAGCCGGACATGAAAGTGTTCGCCAGACTGAATATCGATTTCTTTCATGCCTTCATGCGCCTGACCGACAATCAGCCTTTGGTGGAAGTCTCCGAGCGGCTGTTTTACCAGACCTGCCGGATCTGGTTGAAAATGATCCCCATGATGGATTTTGCCGAAGAGGTGGCCATATTCGCCGGAGAAATCGCCGCGATCACCGAAGCGGTGCGGCTGGGTGATACGGAAGCCGCCGGTCACATTCGCAGGGCGCATCTGTCCATGGGCTTCACCCGCCTGAAAAGCCACGCTCGCCAACAAACCTTGTAGCCTTTCGGTCGGATGAGAAAACGGTGGCGCCGGAAAGACGGTCCGGCACACCATTGATCCACGTCATATCGACAGACAATGTCTCCCGTTACGCTTTCCGAACGCCAATCTGCAACTTGCAGGGAAGGGCCGGGAGGAAATGGCTCGGGAGATCATCCGCAAGGATCCGGCATATGCCGCCATGGCGAATATGCCGGACTACGATACGGAACGTGCGTCCTTCAGTTGGGAGGCCGCTCGGGCAGCGCTCGACGGACTGCCGGGCGGCAAGCTCAATATCGCTCATGAAGCGCTCGACCGGCATCTCAAGAACGGCGATGCGGATAAAACCGCCTTGCGCTGGATTTCCAAGGAAGGCGAACCGACCGATTTTAGCTATCGGGATCTGATCGGCCAGACGGCCCGTTTCGCCAATGTTCTCAGATCGATCGGCGTGAATAAGGGCGAGCGGGTTTACTCGCTGCTCGGCCGCGTACCCGAACTCTACATCGCGGCCCTTGGAACGCTCAAAGCCGGCAGCGTGTTTTGTCCGATGTTTTCCGCCTTTGGCCCGGAGCCGATTCATTCCCGCATGGAAATCGGGGGTGGCAAGGTGCTCGTCACAACCAAGGCGCTCTACCGCCGCAAGGTCGCCGGCATCCGCGACCGCCTGCCGGAACTGATGGACGTGCTGCTCATCGATGGCGACGGAAGTATCGAAGGAACCCGAAACCTTACCGAGCTGATGCAGGATGCATCGCCGGACTTCCTGACGGAACCGATGGATCCGGAGGATATGGCGCTGCTGCATTTTACCAGCGGCACCACCGGCAAACCCAAGGGGGCAGTCCATGTGCACGGTGCCGTCGTCGCACACAAGACGACCGGCCGGATCGCCCTCGATCTGAGGCCTGAGGACACGTTCTGGTGCACGGCCGATCCGGGCTGGGTGACCGGCACCTCCTACGGCATCATCGCGCCGTTGACGATCGGCGCCACCATGATCGTCGATCAGGCCGAATTCGACGCCGAACGCTGGTACCGGATCCTGGAAGAGGACAAGGTCACGGTCTGGTACACGGCGCCGACCGCGATCCGCATGCTGATGAAGGCGGGCGCGGACATGGCCAGGACGCGCGATCTCTCTCGCATTCGCTTCATGGCTAGTGTCGGTGAGCCGCTCAACCCGGAAGCCGTCGTGTGGAGCAACGAGGTCTTCGGCATGCCGTTCCACGACAACTGGTGGCAGACTGAGACCGGCGGCATCATGATCGCCAATTATGCGTCCATGGACGTCAAGCCCGGCTCCATGGGCAAGCCCTTGCCGGGAATCGAGGCCGGCATCGTCGCCCGGCAGGACGGCGGAGTGAAGGCGGTCGACGATCCGATGGTGATCGGAGAACTGGCACTGAAGCCCGGTTGGCCGTCGATGATGCGCGCCTATCTCCATGAGCAGGCCCGTTACGAGAAATGCTTTGTCAGTGGCTGGTATCTGACCGGCGACCTCGCCATGCGGGATACGGACGGCTATTTCTGGTTTGTCGGCCGTGCAGACGACGTCATCAAGAGTTCCGGCCACCTGATCGGCCCGTTCGAGGTCGAAAGCGCGCTGATGGAACATGAAGCCGTCGCCGAGGTCGGCGTGATCGGCATTCCGGATGAAACCGCGGGCGAAATCGTCAAGGCCTATGTGGCCCTGAAACCGGGGTTTGAAGAAAGCGATGACCTGCGTCTGGACCTGATCGGCCATGCGCGCAAGCGGCTCGGTCCGGCTGTCGCGCCGAAGGAAATCGCTTTCCGCACCAATCTGCCCAAGACCCGCAGCGGCAAGATCATGCGCAGGCTGTTGAAAGCCCGCGAACTCGGCCTTCCCGAAGGCGATATCTCCACCCTGGAGAGCGATGAAAAATGATTGAGTCCGGCACGACAGCAGATCTAAAAAAGGACCTGAAACCGCACCTGACCCGCGAGCACGCCCATGGTCTGCTAAAGGCCATGATCCGCATCCGGCGCTTCGAGGATAAATGCGCGGAACTCTATACCCGGGAAAAGATCCGCGGTTTCCTGCATCTCTATGACGGCGAGGAGGCAATCGCAGCCGGCGTCATCCCGGTCCTGACCGAGAACGATCGGCTGGTCGCCACCTATCGCGAACACGGCCATGCCCTGGTACGCGGTCTGCCGATGAAAGAAGTCATGGCCGAGATGTACGGCAAGGCAGAGGGCTCTTCCGGCGGCCGGGGCGGCTCCATGCACCTGTTCAGTGCCGCGGCCAATTTCTGCGGCGGCAATGCCATCGTCGGAGGCGGCCTGCCGCTTGCCGTCGGTCTGGGCCTTGCCGACAGGATGCGGAACGAGGGGCGGGTGACCGCCTGTTTCTTCGGCGAAGGGGCCGTTGCCGAAGGCGAGTTCCATGAAAGCATGAACCTTGCCTCCCTGTGGCAGCTTCCGGTTCTGTTTGTCTGCGAGAACAACGGTTATGCCATGGGGTCTGCTCTGGCCCGCACGGAATCGGAAACCGATATCCACGCCAAAGCCGCCAGTTATGCGGTCCAAAGTGAAGTGGTCGACGGCATGGATATCGTCGCCGTCGAGGCCGCCGCCCGCCGGGCCCTGGCCACGATCCGGGAAACCGGAAAGCCGTTTTTCCTGGAATGCCGGACCTATCGTTTTCGTGCCCATTCCATGTTCGACGCCCAGCTCTACCGTGAAAAAAGCGAGGTCGAGGATTGGCGCAAGAAGGGTCCGATCCTGCGGTTCCAGACCTGGCTGGAGCAGACCGGCATGTTGCATGCGCAAGATCTGGAGCAGATCGAGGCAGACGTTGCCGCTGAAATCGACGAAGCGGTGGCCTTTTCCGAGGCCGGAACGCTCGAGCCGGTCGAGGATCTGACCCGATATGTCATGGCGCCGGAGAAGCCGGAGCCGCCGGTGGCGCCTGAGCTATCGGGCGAGACTGTCACCACCACCTACCGCGAGGCGATGAAGACGGCAATTTCAGACGCCTTGAAGCGCGATGACCGGGTCTTCCTGATGGGCGAGGATGTCGGCGCCTATGGTGGTTGTTATGCGGTCAGCAACGGACTGTTCGATGAATTCGGGCCGGAGCGGATCCGTGACACGCCCTTGTCGGAGTCCGGCTTTACCGGCGCCGGGATTGGAGCAGCGATTGCCGGTATGCGCCCGATCGTCGAGGTGATGACGGTCAATTTCTCGCTGCTTGCAATTGACCAGATCCTGAACACGGCGGCTACCTTCCGGCACATGTCCAACAACCAGTTCGGCGTGCCGGTTGTGATCCGAATGGCAACCGGGGCGGGCAAACAACTTGCCGCCCAGCATTCCCATTCGCTGGAAGGCTGGTACGCGCATATTCCGGGGATCCGGGTTTTGGCGCCTGCAACTCTTGAGGACGCCCGCGGCATGCTCTGGACCGCGCTGGAGGACCCGGATCCGGTGCTGATTTTCGAGAATGTCATGCTCTATAACAGGGAAGGCGAGCTTGCCGCCAATGCCGGGCCGGTCGACATCGACAAGGCTGTCGTGCGACGGGAAGGGGGCGACGTGACACTGATCACCTACGGCGGTTCCCTCTACAAGACCCTTGAGGCCGCCGAGGAACTGGCGAAGGCCGGAATCGATTCCGAGGTTATCGATCTTAGGTCCCTGCGTCCGCTCGACATGGAAACGGTGCTGGCGTCGGTCGGCAAGACCCATCGCGCGTTGATCGTCGACGAAGGCTGGCAGACCGGCAGCATCTCTGCCGAGATCGGTATGCAGATCGCTGAAAAAGCGTTCTACGACCTTGATGCGCCGCTCGCCCGCATCTGCAGCGCGGAAGTGCCGATCCCCTACGCCCATCACCTGGAACAGGCAGCAATTCCACAGGTCGACAAGATCATTGCCGCGGCACGCGCCCTCTTTGGAGGAGCGTGAACGATGGCTGCGTTCGTCATGCCTTCCCTGGGCTCCGACATGGATGCCGGCACCCTTGTCGAATGGCTCAAGAAACCAGGCGACGAGGTTCATCGCGGCGACATTGTAGCCGTTGTGGAAACCCAGAAAGGCGCAATCGAGATCGAATCCTTCCAGGAAGGGATCCTGACCGGCTATCTGACCGATCTCGGCAAGAAGGTCCCGGTCGGAACGCCACTTGCCGTCATAAAGGAAGAAGGCGAGTTCGATCCGAACGACGAAACGCTGCTGACAGGTCAGGTACCCATCGCCGAAACGCCTACCGCTCCAGCCAAAAAACCGGTCGCCGCGGCCGAAGTTCAAGCCGAGGAGGCGCTTTCTTCGGCGGGAGTGCGAGTGAAAATCTCGCCGGCAGCAGGGCGGCTTGCACAGACCTCGGGCATTGATCCGTCGACACTGACCGGAACGGGGCCGCAAGGCTCGATTGTCCTTGCCGATGTCATGGCTCGGCTGGAACAGAAGCCGGGTCCGGTGTTTCCGGCGGCAAAGGCGGTCCGCGAAGGCGGTGAGCAACTGACCGGCATGCGCGCGGCTATAGCCGCTGCCATGGCGCATTCCAAGCGGGATATTCCCCATTACTATCTGAGCCAGACGGTCGATCTGACCGATGCGGAACAGTACGTCGCCAAGGTGAATGCCGACCGGCCACCGGAGAACCGGCTGCTGTTGGGAGCGTTGTTCGTCAAGGCCGTTGCAGTGGCATGCCGCAAGTTCCCGGAATTCAACGGCCATTTCGAGGAGGGGGTGTTTCACGCTTCCGAAGCTGTTCACGCCGGGATGGCCATCAATATCCGCGGCGGCGGGCTGGTGGCACCAGCGATCCATCAGGCCGAAACCCTTGACCTCGATATTTTGATGGACAAGATGCGCGATCTGGTGGCCCGTGTGCGGGCAGGGCAGTTCCGGGCCGCCGAACTCTCCGATCCGACGATCACGGTTTCGAGCCTGGGCGATCGCGGTGTCGAAGCGCTCTACGGGGTCATTTATCCGCCCCAGGTCGCCATCGTCGGATTTGGAACACCTGTCCTGCGGCCCTGGCAACAGGATGGCGAGGTGGCGCTCAAGCGGGTCGTCACCCTGACCCTTGCCGCCGATCACCGGGTCAGCGACGGCCACAGCGGCGCGCGGTTCCTGAATGCCATAGAAAAGCATCTGCATAAACCGGAGGAGCTATGACCCGCGAGGAAATAGAAGCCGTGCTGCGCGCGGAAATGCACAAAATCGCGCCGGATATCGAGATCGACGAAATCGATCGCCAGGAGGATTTGCGCGACGAATTCGATATCGATTCCATGGACTTCCAGAACCTGGTCGGGGCCTTGTCCAAACGGCTCGGCATCGCCATGCCGGAAACCGACTACGGCCAAATGGGATCCTTTGATGCTATGCTGGACTATCTGACGGACCATGTCGGCTGATCATCTGCAGGATTGATTACGGTCAATGCCCGGCCGCCACAGCGGGAACAGATTTGAATCGTCAAATGGCTAAAGGCTCGTGCGGCACCTATGAGACCGCGAAACAACCGGGCCGGATGGGAGTATAAAAATGGATTCACCGGCAAACATCACCTTCCGCCACATGGAACCGACACAGTCCGTGCGCGATGATATCGAAAGCCGGATCGCTGACCTTGAGAAATTCCACCATCACGTCATCAGCTGCAATGTGGTTGTGAGTGGACCTTCGCAGAAACACGAGACCGGACAGGAATTCCATGTCCAGTTGACTGTGCAGGTACCGGGTCAAAACATTATCGTTTCCGACAAGCTGGGGCGCAGCGAAGCGACACCCGATCTCAGCCTGCTCATCAACAAGGTATTCGAAGCCGTTGACCGTCAGTTGAGGGAACGCGCCCGGGTGATGGGAGGACGCGAAGTCAAGCATCACGCGGAGATCCTGCACGGAACCATCGACCGCCTGTTCGAAGGCGAAGGCTACGGCTTCATCACGGCGGAAAACGGCGACGAAGTCTATTTCGAGATGGACAACCTCACCAACGGCGACTGGAAGAAGCTTCGCGTCGACATGAAGGTAAAATTCCGTGAAGGCATCGGCGACAAGGGGCCTTATGCGATGAATGTGTCCATTTCGTCCTGAAGCCGGTGGCTCTGCTGAGACTTGGTCTAAGCCGGGACGCCGCCGATAATCGGCATCGGTGAATTTTTCTGCGGTTCCCGGGAATGGCTTGGGAACCGCAGTCAGTTTGACCCACAAAAAGTTCGTATCAACAGGGGACCGCCTTGGCTTCCAAATCATCGAAATTCGACCAGCAGGCCAATCCGGTCAGCAAGCCGATAAAAGCTCTTTCTCCCGAGCAGCTTCTGCGGCGCGCTGATCTGTCTGCGCTGGATTTCAAGACCACTCGGGATCTGACACCGCTCAAGGGCCTGATGGGACAACGCCGGGCGATCGAGGCGATCGACGTGGCAACCGGCATCGAAAATGTCGGTTTCAACCTGTTCGTCCTCGGGGCTTCGGAACGCCTTGCCCGGGAAGCGGTTACCGTGACCTTGAAAGGATCCGCACAGAGCCGGTCAACGCCGCCGGACTGGATCTATGTCAACAATTTCAAGGAACAGCACAAGCCGATGGCGATCGCGTTTCCCGCAGGCCGCGGAGCCCGGTTCGCGGAGGCCATGGATGGCCTGGTTGATGATCTGATGGCAGCGCTGCCGGTCGTCTTCCAGAGCGACGAGTACCAGGCTCAAAGAAGCGCCGTCGACGAAAAGTACCAGAAGCTCCAGGGAGAAGCCTTTGCTGAGCTGCAGAAAAAAGCCGGTGAAAAGCAGATCGCACTCCTGCGCACCCCGATGGGGTTCGCACTGGTGCCCTCACGGGACGGCAAGGTCGTGCCGCCCGAGGAGTTTAACAATCTGGACGAGGAAGAGCGGAACAAGATCCAGGCGATTATCCGGGAACTGGAAGCGGAACTCGAACACATCATTCGCCAGATTCCGCGCTGGGAAAAGCAGCGTCGCGAAGAAACCAAGCACCTGAGCAGCGAAACGACACAGGCGGCAGTCGATCCGGAGATCGACGAAATCCTGGCGGACTATTCGGACCTGCCGCGGGTCGTGGAATATCTGGAAGCCGTCCGGGAGGATCTCGTCAAGAACGTTGCGATCTTCATCCTGAGGGATGAGGAAGCAGCGCAAGGCGGCGAGCAATCCTATCTGACCGGTAATGCCTTCGACCGGTACAAGGTGAACTTGCTGGTGAGCCGGGCAGATCACGAAGAAGGAGCGCCGGTCGTCGAGGAATTGCATCCGACCTTGAGCAATCTGACCGGACGGATCGAACACATTGCAGCCCAGGGGGTCCTCGCGACCAACTTCAGGCTCATCAAGGCAGGCGCGTTTCATCGTGCCAATGGCGGTTATCTGCTCCTGGACGCGCGCGGGCTCCTGACCGAGGCCTTCAGCTGGACTGCCCTCAAACGGGCGCTCAAAAGCCGGACGATCAAGATCGAAGACATTAATCAGCTGATCGGCCTCACCAGCACCATTTCGCTGGAACCTGAACCGATCCCGCTCGATCTGAAGGTGGTGCTCTTCGGCGATCGATATACCTACTACCTGCTGTCGCTATTCGATCCGGAATTGCAAGAGCATTTCAAGGTCCTCGCCGACTTCGAAGACAGCATGGAGCGCACTCCGGAGAGCGAAGCGCTGATGGCGCGCGCAGTTGCCTCCATCATTGAACGGGAACAACTTCAGCCCATGGATCGCGCCGGTGTCGAGCTTGTCGTGGAAAACTCCGCCCGGCTCGTCGAGCATTCCGGCAAACTGGGCCTGTCTCCGGACCAGGTCCGCGACCTGCTCGTGGAAGCCAATCACTACGCGAAGGCGGCGAACCGGGCGGTTGTCACGAGGGAAGACGTCCAAAAGGCGCTGGATCAGCGGATCGACCGGGCTTCGCGGGTGCGCGAGCTGCTTCAGGAACAGGTTCTGAAAAAGGTCGCGCTGATCGATACCGAAGGAAGCCGGGTCGGACAGATCAACGGCCTCAGCGTCATGAAAATTGCAGGCGAGTCCTTCGGCCATCCGACCCGGATTACCTGCCGGGTCCGGCCTGGCGCCGGCAAGGTGGTCGACATCGAGCGCGAAGTCGAGATGGGTGGTCCGATCCATTCCAAAGGCGTCTTGATCCTGTCCGGTTTCTTGGCCGGCCGGTTCGCGCTCAATGCCCCGATGTCGGTCCAGGCAAGCCTCGTCTTCGAGCAGTCTTACGGAGGTGTTGAAGGCGACAGCGCCTCGTCCGCCGAGCTCTATGCATTATTGTCGGCGCTGGCCGATGTGCCGATCCGCCAGGATCTCGCCGTGACCGGTTCGGTCAACCAACATGGCGACGTTCAGGCCATCGGGGGCGCCAACGAAAAAATCGAAGGCTTTTTCGACATTTGCAAAGCGCGCGGGCTCACCGGAACGCAGGCCGTGTTGATCCCGGCCTCCAACGTCCAGCACCTGATGTTGCGCGCGGATGTGATCGCGGCCTGTAACGAGGGGAAATTCGCCATCTATCCCGTTGCAACCATCGATGAAGGGATGGAACTGGTCACCGGCAAGCCGGTGGGTAAACGGGAGGACGACGGGCAATTCACCGAAGGGTCTGTCTATCGGATGATCGAAGACCGACTTGGAGCCTTTACCCAGGTCAGAAAAAGCCTCGCCGAAGACGGCAAGGGAGATAAGCCGGGGAACTGAGCCATGATCACTTATTCGCGTCTCGTTTTCGGATTTCATCAGGCCGCGTTCCGCACGGCTATCGTTCGTCAGACCGTCGATGCCGCCGGCCTTTTGGATCTTGAATTGCTCGGCATCTTTATTCGCGATCCGGAGCTTGTGGGGGCGGCACGATTGGCCGGTTTGCGCGAGTACAGGCTTCTTGGCAACCGCGTCGAGGCGATGGACATCGGTTCACTTGCGGAATCCATAGAGGCTGCGGCCAGACGCGCGCAGGAACTTGTTGCGGCCGAAGCGGCTATGAGGAAGGTACGAAGTCGCTTCGAAGTCCAGACATCGGCCGTCAGCGAAGCCATCCGAACTTCTTCGAAGGCATCCGATATCGTGGTTCTCTCCCAGCCGGATAGCCCTTTGGAACGGTCGAGTGAGCCTTATCGCCAGTATCTGCAGGCGGTCAGCCAGTCAAAATCCGCCGTGCTGTTGCTTCCCCGCCGCTCAAGGCCCGGAGGCGGTCGAATTCTGGTTCTGGCAAGAACTCCCGAGGACAAGGCGATTGATTTTGCCCGCCGGATTGCAGAACGTGTTCACGGTCAGGCGACTGTCGAGGATCTGCGGTACCCGAAACACGAAAGAATATCGGCTCAAAAGCCTGCGGAGCGGGACCGGCTTGTCATCGCGACCCGAGAACCGGGAAATGGCAATCTTTTCTCCCGATGGCTGGACCTGATCGGTGAACGACAGGCCCCGGTGCTGTTGTTGCCGAGCGAGCCCGGCTCGGATTGACTGTCCTGCGAGCCGACAGAGGTCCACGGGCACTTCGACGCCGATCTCAGGCGAAGCCGCGGCAGGGAATGCACAACACAGGGAATTGTCGCCAACTATGCGATCCTACGCCTCATACAAAGCCGCTGTCCTGATGGTCTTGTCTTGTGTTTCGTTGGCTCCGCCGGTGCTCGCCGGCGGGAGTGTGGAACGGGGAGAAGCCGTAATCGAGCAATGGTGCCGTACCTGTCATCAGCGGGCGTCCGACAAAACCGATCCGGATATGGCGCCTCCCTATGAGCAGATCGTTCTGCGTCCCGAACGCACGCGGGCCTATTTCGTGCAATTCCTGAAAGAAGATCATTTTCCAATGACCACCTACCGCCTTTTCGACAGCGAAAGGGAAGATGTGGTGGCCTATCTGATGGGCCTTCAGAAAGCGGAACGGAAGAAGAGGGGCGGAAATTGAGCGGCCAAATAAAACGGTCGTCCGTTTCAGGGAGTGTGGACGCAAGGATGTTGGCCTGGCCGGGGGCAAGAATGCGCCCCTCGGCGATACGGTCAATACGCTCGATCCGGAAGGCATCCGGGTACCTGACGGTTTCGCCACCACGCCAACACCTTACTGGCAGTTTCTTGAGACTAACGACCTGAAGCCTGAAATCGAACGGGCTTTGGAAGACCTCAACGAGGAAAGCGCCACGCTCGCCGAAACGGGCAGTCGCAATCGGAAAGCATTTCTGCGTGCGTAATGGCTAGACAATCCGTATTGCTGAGTTTGCCTTGGCTCGACTGCGTGGCGGGGATCGTAATCCGCGGAAATGAACTGACAAGCCCGAAACATGACGGAGGTGCAGTTGTAACGGAGGGCTTCTTCGCGCACGCGGATGGATTGTCTTTTGTTTATAACAAATAGGAATTTCTTATGTGCATTTGGCAAGTTGCCGGTGTTAGATGCCCTGAGGGAAACGTATTGCGTCATAAAAAATACTGGGAGGGTAGCGGCATGGCCGTTAGGGACGCCGCATTGATATACAATGCGCAAATGTCTGCACCTGGCGAAAAACAAATAGACAAAACCGGCTGCTATGATGAGGCCGGGCAATGACCGAAGTGTCGAATACCAGGTCTTACACGGATTGGCTGATTGCCTTTTTTGCCACGCTCATGTGTGTCGCGTGCATTCTGTGGAATATCGAAGCGCCGACCCGTCTGGGATTTGCGATCCTGAAGCAGCAATACATGGCGTTCCAGTTGGGCCTCGCCCTGACGATCGCTTATTTGCGTTACAACTGGCGGGGCGAAGCCAAGGCGGGCATCGGCTGGCTGGACGGTGCAATCGCGCTCATCGCCTTCTCCGTGCTGATGTACGCGGCTTATGATTTCAGCTGGCTCCTGAAGGAACAGGCATACCGTCCGTGGCAGATCACGGTTATTGGCGCAGTGGTGACGCTAACGGTTATGGAAGGTGTTCGGCGCCGGGCTGGGTGGATGCTGTTCGCGATTGTCGGCGTGTTTCTGATCTATGCGCTGTTTGCCGACAAGGTTCCCGGCGATTTGATCGGCAAGGCTCTCACTCCGGTCCGTCTCGTCCAGTATGTCGGCTTCGATCCGAGTGCGGTGTTTTCCACGCCCCTGGCCGTCGGCACGATCATCGTTCTCTTGTTTGTCTTCTTCGGTCAATTGCTCTTCGCCGCCGGAGGCGGGACGTTTTTCACCGACCTGGCCATGGCCGCCACAGGCCGCACGCGCGGCGGCAGTGCCAAGATCTCGGTGGTGGGATCGGCCCTGTTCGGATCGATTTCCGGCAGCGCAGTTTCCAATGTGGTGACCACAGGCGTCGTCACGATCCCTTTGATGAAACGGGGCGGATATACGGGCAGGGATGCCGGCGCCATTGAGGCCGTCGCCTCTACCGGCGGTCAGCTGACCCCGCCGATCATGGGCGCCGCCGCCTTTCTGATGGCCGAGTTCCTCGACATTTCCTATATGACGGTTGCCGCCGCGGCGCTGGTTCCGGCCATCCTTTATTACGTCAGCGTTTTCATCCAGGTGGATCTCATTGCCGGGCGCGATAATATCAGCCAGAGCGACGACGAGCCCCTGTCGGTCAAGGAGGTGCTGCGCGAAGGTTGGCACTTTGCCTTGCCCTTCGGCGTCCTGCTCGCTGCCTTGTTCTGGTGGCGGTACGATCCGGAAGATTCCGCCCTTCTGGCCTCTATCGCCATCGTCTTGGTCGGTTTCTTACGCGGATATCGCGGCGAACGGCTGACCCTCAAGACTTTGGGCAACGTCTTTACCGAAACCGGGACGTCCATGGTCGATCTGATCCTGGTCGTGGCTTCCGCCGGCTTCGTCATCGGAATCCTGAACATCACCGGCCTCGGATTCGCGCTGACGCTTCTCCTGGTCAATTCGATCGGGACGAATGTTGTCCTGCTGTTGCTGGTGTCTGCGTTCATCTGCACCATTCTGGGCATGGGCATGCCCACGTCCGGTGTCTATGTGCTGCTTGCCGCTCTGGTTGCGCCTTCGCTGGTGCAGGCCGGTATTGAACCGATCGCCGCACACATGTTCATTCTGTACTTCGGCATGATGTCCATGATCACCCCGCCGGTCGCCCTGGCGGCCTTTGCCGCCGCGACGATCACCAAGGAAGGGCCGCTCATGACCGGATTGACCGCAATGCGGATCGGGTGGGCGGCCTATATCATCCCGTTCGTTTTCGTTGCGACACCAGCGCTTTTGATGAACGGTACATGGGGTGAAATAATCCTGGCAACGGTACTGGCCGGTATTGGTGTGTCTGCGATCTGTGCGGCTATGGTCGGTTTCATAAGTTCGAAACTCGGTATCCCGGTCCGCCTGTTACTCGGCGTGCTGGGCGCTTTGGCGCTGCCGTTCGGCTTCTTTACCGAAACCCATTACTTCCACGTACCCGCAGCGGTCTGCGCCGTGATCCTGACGGCCGTGCTTCTGTTCTCTGACAGACGGAAGGATCGGAAAGCGGCCGCAGCCTGAACAAGAACATTATGGATTTCAACCCAAGGGAGGAATAGATGAAAACAAGTATGAAGATGATCGGGGCCGGACTGCTGGTGTCTGCCCTGTCAGTGGCGAGCGCCTATGCGCAGGTGGTGACGATCGCCACAGGTGCGCAAGGCTCTCTTGCCTATAACTCCGGGCAGGCGGTCGCAAAGGTCGCCAATGACGCCGGCATCGTCGCCCGCACCCAGCCGCTTGTCGGCTATCTGCCGCTGATTAACTCCGGTGAAGTCGATTTCGGATTTTCAAACGGTGTCGAAGCCGAATACGCTTTCTCCGGAACCGGCAACTACGACCGCAAGAACCCCAATATGCGTCTGGTCGGGGTCATGTTTCCGCTCACCACCGGATTGATGGCACCCTGCGACCTCGGCCTGAAGACCATCGCCGATGTCAAGGCGAAGGCAGCCGAATTGCGGATCGCATCGGAATATACGTCATCGACGATCATTCCGTTCTACATTGCCGGAGGTCTCGCCAACGCCGGCCTGACCTATGACGATTTCAAGAAGGTTCCGGTAGCCAGCTTCGTGGCCGGCATCAATGCGCTCGGTGACGGACTGGTCGATCTCGCGCTTGTCAGCCTGAATTCCGGTGCCGGTCAGCAGGCGGCGGTAAAGCTGAAGTCCAGAGGCGGCCTTTGCTATGTCTCGCAGGACGACTCCGAAGCCGGTGTCGCCGCGTTCAAGAAATATCTTCCGGCCGGGGACATTGTGTCCTTGAAGCAGAACGAGAAGATCAACGGTCTTCAGGACAGCGGTGCCAACATCATGCGTATCCCGTGGATGATGCTCACCAATGCCGACGTCAGTGACGACCTCGTCTATAAAATCACCAAGGCGGTTGCCGAAAACAAGAAGGCCCTGAAGGCGTCGTTCGGTGCGTTTGCACGTGCGGATCGCGATGCCATGGCTCCGGTCAACATGGTTCCCTATCACCCGGGCGCCATTCGCTATTACGAGGAAGCCGGCATCAAGGTCGGTAAATGACACTTCCCGGCGCCGCACGGATGTGCGGCGCCATCCATTAAAGCGGACTCTCGCAAACTGGAGCGACGTGAAATGATGAGGCAACTGACAGCGGCAGATGGACATACGTTCGATTGCTGGTTTGAAGCGGCGCAGGGAACACGCCGGGGCGGTCTCGTCATTCTCCAGGAAATATTCGGGGTGACAGATCAGTTGAAAGGCGTTGCCGCGCGCTACGCGAAACTCGGCTACGAAGTTGCCATTCCCGCCCTGTTCGACCGAAAGGAAAAAGGCGCCGTAATCCCCTTCGATCAGGCAACCCGCGGCCGGGACCTGATGCTTGCCATCGATACGGACGATTGCATCGCGGATGCGGCGGCGGCAGTCGATGCGTTAAAGGAAAACGGCGGAAAGGTTGCCGTCATGGGCTTCTGCTGGGGCGGTGGCCTTGCGGTCCGCGCTGCTCAAAAGCTCGATATTGCCGGTGGGATTTCCTTTTACGGCACACGCTTGAAGCAGTTCCTGGATTGCCCGTTGAAAGCGCCGATGCAGGGCCACTTCGGGACCACGGACGATCACACGCCGCCAGACCTTCTGGAAGAAGTGAAGGCCTATCTGCCGGATTTCGAAATGTACATGTACGAAGCCGGCCATGCCTTCGCGAACGACGCCCGGTCTTCGTACGTGGAGGAGGCAGCCGATCTCACACACCAGAGGACCGGAGCGTTCCTGGCAAAGGTCCTGGGCTGAGAGAGACTTGCCGGTCCACCTCTCGAGGATTGGTCGGTGGCCTTCGAGACGGATTGAAACGGAAATGCGGGCAGGAGACGCTGTCGAAGCCTTCTCCGGTATGTGCTCGGAGCGTTTTGATTCTTCAGAATTATCCTGCGACGAGCCAGGTCAGATGACCGATGATGATCGGCACCGGTGCCGATAAAAGGATCCGCGCTCCGGTAAAGCGTGCGCGCATGACCGGCAGTTCCCAGATCAGCGTTCTGTAGAGGGAAAACAGCATCCAGGAAACCACGAAGGCCATGAGTTGGGGAACACCCGCTCCGGCTTTCAGTGCAGCGGCACCAATGGCAAAGGCGACGACCGGACCGCCGGGAACACCGGCGCCGACGGCCGAAGCAATCACGATGCCGAGGCTGCCGGAACCGGAGCCGAGCAGGGAGTTGACCGTCTCTCTTGGCAGGAGCTCTGCAATAAAGCCGGATCCGAAAATCCCAACGCAAATTCTCGGCGCGATATGCAGGCTCTCACGCGCAGCATCCTTGAACCCGGCGGAAAAAGTACCGTCATTCTTGCGGTAGGCGAGCGTCCCCATGGTGACAGTTGCGGTCCACAAGAACAATGTGAAGAGCACAAGGGCCATCAGGTTATCCTGTCAGAAATCAGCGCTTTACCGCGATAGAGATACTGGGCCGCAAAGCCGAGCAGGTACGGGACCGGGAGACACAAAAGAAGACGCCAACCAACGATTTGATTGTCGATGAAGGCCATCTCCCAAACGATGGTCCGGTTGGCGCTGAGCAGAAGCCAGCTGGTCAGGAAGGCGACGATGACGGACAAGGCTGCGCCTCCTTGTGAAAAGGCGATTGCCAGGGGGAAGGCCGTCATTGGCCCGCCGGGCAGGATGACGCCGGCGAAGACCGCAAGTGACATGCCCCTGATGCCGGATTTATGCCCGAAATGGCGGGCGACAACTTCCTTTGGCAAAAGACGTCGCAACCATGCGGCGAGGAGCACGGCGGCCAGAACCTTGGGCGCGATGTCGAGGGCCAAAACGCTGTCCTTGGCGAGGATATCAAGAACGTGTTGTGCTCCGTGCCGGTAATAAACAATACCGACGGCGGCAAACATGATTGCGGAAACGGCGAGAAATCCGGCATCGAACAGGCGCCGTTTCCTCGGATGTTGAGGGGTTCGGGCAGAGCCGATGTCCGAAATGAGCTGCCCGGCTGACGGTTCGAAGTTATCGGGTTCTTCCTGCTTCAAGTTTTCCTCCGGCACGCCTGCTCGATGAAGTCATATCGGACCCCATTGGCAGGTGGAACGTAAAAGCACGTCCGCTAAACGATAGCGAAGACAATCGGGGGCAGGGGCGCCGGCCCGGGAGCGGGGCCGGCGAGAGGAAAGCCGCTTATTCCGCCGGCCCGTGTTGGGGTTCGGACTGCGGTTTGCTGGTGTCTGGAGTGAGGACCTGTTCCGCATCTTCCGTCGGCTGGGACGTGAAGCCCTCCAGGTCCGAAAAGTCGCTGGCATCCCGGGTGATCTTCACCGTGCTGACGGCATAGACCGTCGCCAGTTCGGCAAGTGAGCGCAGTGCATGCATGTGGATGCGCTCATAGCCATGGCTGGCATCGATACCGAAGGTGATCAGCGCAGTTCGCACATCCGCACCGGCTTCCACAGCGGAAGCCGCGTCGGAGCGATAATACCGGAATACGTCCTTCTGATATTTGATCGCGTTGTCCTGACACAATTGGGCGATCTTGCGGGTAAGATGATAGTCGAAGGGACCGGTCTGATCTCCCATGGCAATGGTGACGCCGAACTCTTCGGAATTTTGTCCGGGCGCGGATGTGCCGTTGTCGATTGCAACCAGAGAGGCAACCTCCAGCGGCAGGATCGACGTTGCGCCGTGGCCGGTCTCTTCCGCAATCGTGAAGAGCCAGTAGATATCGACGGTCGGCGTTACACCGGAGTCGATGAAGGCCTTCATGGCCGCCAGCATGACCGCGACACCGGCCTTGTTATCCAGATGACGCGATACGATGAAGCCGTTGTCCAGAAATTCCGACTGGGGATCGATCGCGACGATATCTCCGACATCGACGCCCAGCTTATGCAGGTCGTCTTTCGTGCGCGCATAGGCATCGACGCGCAATTCGACGTATTCCCAGCCGATCGGCAATTCGTCGACGCCGGTATTGAACGTGTGTCCCGACGCCTTGAGCGGCAGGATGGTGCCGGTATAAGCGCCGCTGTCGGTGAAGATCGTGGTGCGTGCGCCTTCCGCGAAACGGGCGGACCAGCTGCCGATCGGAACCACCTCGAGGCGGCCGTTGTCTTTCAGGGCCTTTACCTGCGCGCCCAGCGTGTCGAGGTGGGAAACGAATGCCCGTGCCGGCTTTTCGTCCTTTCCTTTCAGGTGCGCGCGGATGGCGCCGCGCCGGGTCAGTTCATAGAAAACGCCCAGCCGGTCCAGCTCCTTGCAGACATGCCGTACGATTTCATCGGTGTATCCTGTCGGGCTCGGGATCTTCAGGAGTCCTTCCAGGATCTCGCTCAGATAAGGAACATCGATCGATAGCAGCGTCATAAGTTATTCCGGTTCATTGCATTCCGCACGGATTGCGGCATGGACAGGGGAAAAAGGAAGTCGACGAAACGCTCCGCGGTCGGCTGCGGTTCGTGGTTGGCAAGGCCGGGACGCTCATTGGCTTCAATAAACCAGTAGTCCGGTTCGCGATGGGAGGGCACCATCAGATCGATGCCGGTCACAGGTATTTCGATGGCCCGGGCGGCACGGATCGCCGCATCGATCAGCGTATAATTGGTCTCGCCGGTTACGTCATGGATCGTACCGCCGGTGTGGAGGTTTGCCGTCTTGCGGACCTGGACAGACTTGCCCTCCGGCAGAACGCTTTCCAGATCGTAGCCGGCGCCCTTGAGACAGCGCATCGTTTCCTCGTCGATTGGGATACGGGATTCGCCGCCGGTCGCCGCCGCCCGCCGCCGCGATTGGGCTTCGATCAGGTCTTTGACCGTGTTCCTGCCGTCGCCCATGATTTCGGCGGGTCTGCGTATGGCGGCCGCGACCACCTTATAGTCGATCACGACCAGCCGAAGGTCGTCTCCCTCCACGCATTCTTCGATCAGGACGTCATTGGAGAATGTCCGGGCGGCTTCGATCGCCGCCTGTACCTCATCAAGTTCGGTCAGGCCGATGGAAATGCCTTTTCCCTGTTCGCCTCTGGCCGGTTTGACAACCACCGAACCATGCGTTTCGAGAAACGCCTCGGTTTCTCCGGCATCTCCCGCAAGTATTTGTCTCGGAATGTTCAATCCGGCTCTGGCGACGACCCTCTGGGTGACCGACTTGTCGTCGCAGATGGACATCGCGACGCCACTTGTAAAATCGGTCAGGGATTCCCGGCAGCGGATAGAGCGACCGCCGTAGGACAGGCGGAAGAAGCCTCCATCGGCATCCAGAATTTCCGATCGGATCCCGCGTCGTCTGGCCTCGTTCAGGATGATGGTCGCGTAAGGATTGAGCTTCTCCTCAACCGTCGGACCGGCATAGAGGGCTTCGTTGATCGGGTTCTTCATCTTCACGGTGAAGAACGGGACCCGCTTGAAACCCAGCTTTTCATAAAGGGCGATGGCCTGGGTGTTGTCATGCATCACAGACAGGTCCATGTACGGGATGCCCCGGCCCTTGAATTGCTCGGCCAGCCGTCGGACCAGCGCTTCGCCGATGCCCGGGAACCTGGCCTTGGGCGAGACGGCCAGACACCAGAGAGAGGAGCCTTTGTCCGCGCCATTGGTCGCCACATCGTGGTTGATGCCCATGGCGGTGCCGACGATCTCGCCGGTTTCGTCTTCTTCGGCCACAAGGACGGTCATTTCCCGCTGGTCCATCTGGTTCCAGAAGAAATCAAGCGAAACCGGGACCATGTTCCGGCTGCCGTAAAGCACGTTGATGGCTTCGGCATCCCGGCGCGACGCTAGCCTGCGAACCGTAAAGCCCTTGCGCCGGTTGCGAGCGGGCCGATAGGTCGCAAGATCCAGCCGGTAGGTGTGCGACGGATCGAGGAACAGTTCCTGCGGCGCCGACCCGACAAGCACATGCGGGTCTCGGACGTAGAACGCAATATCGCGCCGGTCGGGCTGCTCGTTACGCAACACCGAAATCAGGTCTTCGGGGTCGGAAAAGGTATTGCCGAAAATCAGCCGGCCCCAGCCGCAATCCGCAACCCGGTTTTTGTGCGCCTCGATATCGTCCGCCCGGTATTCCGGCTTCATGCCGTGATCGCGCAAGCGTTTCAGGCGGTGGTCATAGGCGCCCTTTGGCCGTGACACCTCATGTTCTGCCATTCGATCAGACCTCCTGAGCCTGTAACCACATTTCCAGAAGGGCGGCCTGCCAGAGTTCGGAACCGCGCAGCTTGGTGATGTATTTGGTCGGATCCTTGAAGAGCTTGTCCAGATAAGCCTCCTGGAAAAGACCGCGGCTTCGGGCGGATTCATTGGTCAGGGTATCACGAACCATATCCAGATAACTGCCCTGAATGTACTTCAGGGCCGGGACCGGGAAGTAACCCTTCGGTCGGTCGATCACATCGGAAGGAACCACCAGCCGCGCCGCTTCCTTCAACACGCCCTTGCCGCCCTGGGCCAGCTTATGTTCCGCCGGAATGCGTCCGGCCAGTTCCACCAGTTCGTGGTCGAGGAACGGCACGCGTGCCTCCAGCCCCCAGGCCATGGAATGATTGTCGACCCGTTTAACCGGATCGTCCACCAGCATGACGTTGGTGTCGAGACGGAGCGCCTTGTCGACCGGATCGTCCGCGCCCGGCTTGGCAAAGTGCTGTTCGACGAAGGCCAGGCTTTCGTCGCGGTCGCATTGATACTCCGGCGAGATCGCCTCGTTCATCGCCTCGTTGGAGCGGTCGAAGAAGGCGTCCCGATAAGCGGCGGATGGCGTATTTGCGCCCGCCATTTTCGGATACCAGTGATAACCGGCAAAGACTTCGTCCGCGCCCTGGCCGGACTGGACGACCTTGATGTACTTGGAGACCTCACGGGATAGCAGATAGAAGCCGATATTGTCGTAGGACACCATCGGCTCCGACATCGCCTTGATCGCACCCGGCAGATTGCCCTGCAGCTCCGAGGACGGAATGAAAATTTTCTTGTGATCGGTGCCGTAACGCTCGGCGATCAGATCGGAATAGACGAACTCGTCCCCCTTTTCGCCGTTGGCCTCCTCGAAGCCGATTGAAAAGGTCGCCAGATCCTTCTGGCCTTCTTCGGCCAGCAGACCGACGATCAGGCTGGAATCGACGCCGCCTGACAGGAGAACGCCGACCGGCACGTCGGCCACCATCCGCCGGCGTACAGCGGTGCGCAGACCGTCCAGTACCATGTCGCGCCATTCTTCCGCCGAGCGGTTCAGGTCTTCCGGCGTCTTTTCGAAACGCGGTTCCCAATAGGTGACGTCCTTGAAGGCGCCGTTCTTGTCGATCGTGCGCACCGTGGCGGCGGGAAGTTTGCGCACGCCCTTCAGGATGGTGTGCGGCGCCGGGACGACCGCGTGCCAGCTCATGTAGTGATTGAGTGCGATCCGGTCGATCGACGTGTCGATGTCGCCGCCGGCGAGAAGGGCAGGGAGCGAGGACGCGAAGGCCAGGCGCCCGCTTGCTTCCGAGTAATACAACGGCTTGATGCCGAAGCGGTCACGGGCAAGGTGCAGCCGGCCGCTGTCATGCTCGTGGATCGCGACAGCGAACATGCCGTGGAACCGCGAAAAGCAGTCGGCACCCCATTCCGCCCAGGCCTTCAGGATGACTTCCGTGTCGCTCGTCGACACGAACGAATGGCCCTTCGCCTGCAGTTCCGAACGCAGGTCCTGATAATTGTAAATACAGCCGTTGAAAACGAGCGACAGTCCGAGGGACATGTCGGTCATGGGCTGGGCGCCCTTGTCGGACAGGTCGATAATTTTCAGACGGCGATGACCGAAGGCGACGCGGCCGCGCATGGAAACACCCATGGCGTCGGGGCCGCGGGCGGCCATGGCCCGCGCCATTCTGTCGACACGGGCCGTATTCGCCAGGTCGTCTCCAAACACCACTTCACCGCAAATGCCACACATTGAATCGCTTTTTCCTTGTCAGTTAGCTGTTGACGCAATAGATAGAGATCAAATCATTAGAGGTCAAATCATCAGAGCTATAAATATGGAAAATGCGGAAACGGCCAAGGTCTTCAAGGCGATCAGGCGCATCGTCAGGGCAATCGATTTGCGCTCGCGGGAGGTTTCGCGAGCCGTCGGGTTGACCATTCCGCAAATTGTGGTTCTTCAGGCTATCCGGGATCTGGGCCAGGTCACGACCAAGGCTCTGTCGGCACAAGCCGACCTCTCGTCAGCAACCGTGGTCACGATCCTCGACAAGCTGGAGGAAAAGGGGCTGATTACGCGCTATCGCTCCGATACGGACCGGCGTATCGTCCATACGCGCCTGACGGCGACCGGTCACAAGACCCTGGAAGAGGTGCCGAGCCTGCTTCACGTGGATTTTCAGGAAAAGTTTGCAAGCTGTTCGCCGGAAAAACAAAAGCAACTCGTAGAGGCGATAGAAGAAATCGCTGAAATGCTGAACGCGCACAAGCTGGATGTGGCGCCGATCCTGACAACCGAAGAACTGGGTTTATAAGGCGTCCAGGCTCAGGCGGGGCTCTTCACCGGCTCGCAGACGGCATCACACCAGGACAGGACTGTGTCCCGATCCAGCGGAAGCAGTTCACCCATGCCGCCGTGAAAGTCTTCCCAAGCGGAGACATAGTCCTCGCGCACCGCAAGCAGCACCGGGATTTCGGCACAGACGGCCTGTTCCAGAACTTGACGCAAACCGTAGCCCTCCGATTCCGCCCGGCCGAAACGATTGACGATCAGAATATCGGCGCCGGCCTCCAGATCGGCAGACAGCCGGCCGGCAACATCCGTAATCGCATGGGGATCGAGCCTGCAGCCCTGGGCATGCTGCCCGCGGTCCTGCAGCACCGGCATCTGCCAGCTGCCCCTAAGGCTCGACAGACAGACGTTTTTCTCCGCCCGGCCTTCCGGTATGACAGCCTGTTGCAGGACGCCGGCAAGGTTGAGTCCGCGCACTGCAAGCGTCCGGCTGACATCCTCCAGGAGGCTGTTGACCGGTTCTTTGGACTTGAAGACGATCCCCGCAAGAGGGAGCCGGGACTGATCGGAACCTTGTGGAAGAGACACGAACCGCTTTTCCGTTTTGACTGGTGTCCCGGGGATCGGGAAATGTCGTCTTTAGCAGGTTCCGGCCTTATTTCACAACTCCATTGACTATGCCGGCGCCGCAGTTCGGAATGCTGTAATCCCTATAGGCCTATTCGAACGAACAGGTGACCTTCCCGAAAGCACCGAAATCGGCCTCGATGTTCGACCCCGGAGGGCACTCCAGCGGGCGGATAAAGGAACCGGAGAGGATGATCTGGCCGGCTTTGATCTGCTGGCCGTATTGCGCCATGCGCCGGGCGAGCCAGACCATGCTTTCCACTGGATCGTTGAGCACGCCGGCACCCAGCCCGGTTTCCTCGACCTCTCCGTTGTTGGTGACGATGGCCCCGACCCAGCGCAGGTCGACCGCGTCCACGGCATGCCGCTCCCCGCCCAGGACAAGCCCCGCATTGGCGGCATTGTCGGCGATGGTATCGAAGATCTTACGGGCTGCCCCGGTTACCGGATCCTTGCGCAGGATGCGCGTGTCCAGGATTTCGATGCTCGGCGCAACATGGTCGGTCGCCGCTAGAACGTCCGCGCGGGTCACATTTTGCGTCGGGACATCGGCCTTCATGACAAAGGCGATTTCGGCTTCTATGCGCGGCTGAATGAAGCGGCCCTTCGGCACGGTCGCGCCGTTTTCGAACAGCATGTCGTCAAACAGGATCCCGCTGTCGGGAATATCGATGTTGAGCGCCTGCTGCATCGCCTTTGAGGTGAGACCGATCTTCCAGCCGATCACCTTCCGCCCGGCCGCGGTCTTGTGCGCGGTCAGGGCGTCCTGGACGGCGTAGGCATCGTCCATGGTCATATCCGGATGGCGCAGCGACAACAGGCCGATCTGCTTGCCGGATTTTTCCGCCTCGAAAAGATCGTGGGCGGCCGATGTCACATCTTCCTTTGAGAGCGTCATGCCTCGTCCTCAACGCCATTGCGCAACAGGCCAATGCCTTCGGCCTCGATCTCCACCACATCTCCGGGCTTCAGAAAGATCGGCGGATCGAAGCGCGCGCCGGCCCCGGTCGGCGTTCCGGTGACGATGATGTCGCCGGGGACGAGCGTGGTGAAGGTGGAGATGTATTCGATCTGGCGCGGGATCGGGAACAGCATCCGGCTGGTCCGGTCGTCCTGGCGCAGCTCGCCGTTGACCCTGGTGGTGATCCGAACGTCCTCAAGCTGGTCCTTCGTCCTGAAGGGAACAAGCCAGGGCCCCATGGCTCCCGACCGGTCGAAATTCTTTCCTTGGGTCACGTTGAATTTTGCATGGCGTACCCAGTCCCTGAGCGTGCCCTCGTTGCAGAGCGTGACGGCGGCGATATGGTCATAGGCGTCTGCCTGCGATATATGCCGGCCGCCCTTGCCGATAACGATGGCGATCTCGCCTTCATAGTCCAGCTTGTCGGAGGCCTTCGGCCGGATCAGCGGTCTGTCGTGACCGGTGAACGAGCCCGGAAAGCGGACGAAGAGCGACATGTTCGGCGGGGCTTCCTGGCCGTCTTTGTATTCCGCGTTTCGGTCAGGGAAGTTGACGCCGACGCAGATGATCTTTTCCGGTGCCGGCACAGGGATTTCGTAGAAGAAACTGCCGTTTAAATGAGTGACGGCTTTGCCTTCCACTGCCTTTTCCAGCTCTGAAAGCGCGGCGGCGGAAATCACGTCCCGTAATGTCGGCCACTGCGGAAAATCGGGCGACAGGGCGATCATGCCGGCATCGGTCACGGCGCCGTAAAAGGTGTCTCCGTTGGCGGTATAAGTCGCGAATTTGCTCATTGTGTCTCCAGGGAGCGGGCGATTTCTGTGATGACGTCGAAGGCGGTCGCGACATCGGCCTCGGTGCAGTCGAACTGGCCGACCTGAAAGCGGATCGCTTTCCGGCCCTCGAAAATGGTTTGCGTCAGGTAGATCCGGCCATCGTCGTTAATGGCATCGACCAGGCGCTGATTGAGGCTGTCGAGATCGGTGGCGCCTTGCGGCGTGTAGCGGAAGGAAAACAGCGAAAGCACCGGTTCGGTGACGATTTCGAAATCCGGCTCCTTGCGCAGCCTTTCGGCGAGGGCTTTCGACCAGGCGACATGGTTGCGGATCCGCTGGCGCAGGTCGTCCAGTCCGTAGCTACGGATCAGGAACCAGAGTTTCAGCGCCCGGAAGCGCCGTCCGAGCGGCACGGACCATTCGGAATAATTGATCATCCCGTCATGGCCGTGGGTTTTGAGATACTCGGGCCGGATCGCCAGCGTACGCACCAGGTCGTCCGGGTTCTTCAGGAAATGAGCCGAACAGTCGAACTGCGCGCCGAGCCACTTGTGCGGATTGAAGACCATGGAATCCACGCCTTCCACGCCTTGCCAAAGCTTACGGTATTCCGGAACGATCATGGCCGCACCCGCCCACGCAGCATCGAGATGGGTGTAAAGTCCGAATTCCCTGGCCACCGCGACGATGGCTGCAACATCATCCGACCCGCCGACACTGGTGCCGCCGGTGCTCAGGATGATGCCTGCCGGCTTGTATCCGGCCTTCAGATCCGCGTTGATGGCGGCCCGCAAGGCGTCCGGTTTCATCCCGCGGTGCGCGCCCTCGACCGGGATCCGGATGAGGTTGTCCTGGCCGATGCCGGATACCCACATCGCCCGGTCGACGGAAGTATGCACTTCGCCGGAGGCATAGATGCGCAGGCGGGGCTGCTCGAACAGGCCTTGCCGGTTGCCCTCCCAGCCGAGTGCCTTCTCGCGCATGGTCAGGACGGCCGCCAGTGTCGCCGATGAAGCGCTGTCCTGGATTACGCCGGCAAAGGTATCGGGAAGTCCGACGGCCTGGCGCAGCCAGTCAAGCATGCGGGTTTCCATCTCCGTGGCCGCCGGCGAGGTCTGCCAGAGCATGCATTGGGCCGCCATGGTGGAGACGATATATTCCGCCAATACGGAAGGCGGAGCGGCATTCGCCGGAAAATAGGCAAAGAAGCGCGGATGTTGCCAATGGGTCATGCCAGGCAGCACCAGGTTTTCGAAGTCCGCGAAAATCGCGTCCATCGGTTCACCCGTCTCCGGTGGCGATTGCGGCAGGCGGGCTAGCAGCTCCCCCGGTTTCACCTGTGCCCGAACCGGACGGTCGCGCAGGCCTTTATGATAGGCCGCGCCCCAGTCCGCGATCCGGCGTCCCCAGCGGGCGAAATCCTCCCAGTTCATGGTGTCTCCTCAGGGCGCGATGATCGGTTGGGCTGCCAGTGTGGGTTCCTGGACTTCGGCGCCAACGAAAAGAGACCCTTCCTCGAACCAGCTTCTGGGTGCGGGGGCACCCCAAAGGGTCTGGCGCTGCGGGTCCTTCAGATCCCATTTGATCGGCTCCAGGTCCGGATCGACGGTCTGGTAATCGGAACAGTAGATCTCGATGCGGTGCCCGTCCGGGTCTCGAATATAGAGGAAGAAAGCATTGGAAATGCCATGCCGTCCAGGGCCGCGCTCGATGTTGTCGACCCATCCGGTCGTGGACATCAGGTCCAGGAGGTCGATGATATTGAGTGGGGTCGGCACCCAGAAGGCGGTGTGATGCAGGCGCGGGCCCCTGCCATTGGTGAAGGCGATGTCGTGGACGCCGCCCTTGCGGTGGGTCCAGGCGGCCCACAGGCGTCCGCTGACCTCGTCCTCGGTATATTCGGTCACGCGGAAGCCGATCTCGTTGTAGAAGGCGACCGAGGCGTCCACATCCGGCGAGAAGCAGTTGAAATGGTCGATGCGCAGCGGTTTGACGCCCCTGTAGAGCGCATATTTCTGATGGATCGGCTCGAGCCGGTCCATGCGCGCGTAAAACTCCAGCGGCGTGCCGAAATTGTCGCGGGTGCGGAAGGTGCGCGACTGGTAAGGCCGCTCGACCCATTCTACCGGCAAATCCTTCGACTTGAAGAAATGCGCGGCCTTTTCCAGGTCTTCCTCGTCGAAGACCTTGAAGCCGAGTTCACAGGCGCGCGCTTCCGGCGCCTGTCTCAGGACAATGCAATGGTGGCCGCGTTCTTCCATGGCGCGCAGATAGATCGCATCATCGGTCTGGTCGGTGATCTGAAGTCCGAGCGTGTCGACATAAAAAGCCTTGCTCTTGGCCAGATCCGTCACGCCGAACTCCACATGGCTCAGGCGAACGATATTGAACGGCGGATAGAGGTTAGGAGCCGGTATCGGCATTGGTGTCTTCCCTTTTAAGTCTGTTATGCGCCGAGCCGAGGAATGGCGTGCTGGCCGGTCGCAAAACCGATGTGTTTTTGTTCCATGTAGAACTCGAACGACCAGTCGCCGCCGTCGCGGCCGATGCCGCTGGCCTTGACACCGCCGAAGGGTGTCGGCAGGTGCCGGACATTTTCCGAGTTCACCCAGATCATGCCGGCTTCCAGCTTTTCGGTGAAGCGCAGGGCGCGGCTCAGGTTGTTGGTCCAGACGTAGCCGGTCAGGCCGTACTGGACGGCATTGGCGATTTCCAACGCCTCCTCTTCGGTCTTGAAACGGATCGAGGTCAACACCGGCCCGAAGATTTCCTCCTGGGCGATGCGCATGTCGTTGCTGGCGCCGGTGAACAGGGTCGGGCGCACGAACCAGCCGGTATCGCCCGCACGTTCACCACCGGCGGCAACGATCGCGCCACCCTCGCGAGCGATGTCGAAATAGCTGGTGACCTTGTCGAAATGGGTCTTGTGGATCAGCGGGCCCAGTTCGGTTTGCGGGTCGAGCGGATGACCGATCCGGATCTTGTTGACCCGTTCGACGAGCTTTGCCTCGAATTCATCGGCGATCGTGTCCTGCACCAGCAGTCGGGAAGACGAGGTACAGCGTTCGCCGTTGAGCGAATAGATCATGAAGATCGCCGCATCGAGCGCTCGGTCGAGATCGGCATCGTCAAAGACGATGACCGGGTTCTTGCCGCCGAGCTCGAAATGGACCCGTTTGAGTGTGTCGGCGCCCTGTTTCATGATCATGGAGCCGGTCTTGCTTTCGCCGACGAACGCGATGGCTTTGATGTCCGGATGTTCGGTCAGTGCCTTGCCGGCGTCTTCGCCGTATCCGTTCACCAGGTTCCACACGCCGGCGGGAAGTCCGGCCTCTTCGGCGATTTCCATCAGAATGCGTGCGGTGACCGGTGAGAATTCCGCCGGCTTGTGAACCACCGTGCAGCCTGCGGCGAGCGCCGGGGCGATCTTCCAGGTCGACAGCATGAATGGCGTGTTCCAGGGCGTGATCACGCCAACCGGTCCGATCGGCAACCGCGTGGTGACGTTCAAAAGGGTCGGGGAGGGAAGGGCCTGGCCGTCACGGGCACCCGGTGCCCGGTCGGCGAAGAAGCGGAAGTTTTCCGCGCCGCGGATGGCGGCCTTCGACATGAAGCGCAGCGCCTGTCCGGTATCCCAGCACTCGCAAAAGGCGATTTCCTCGGCCCGCTCCACGATCCTGTCGGCAATTTTGTGCAGGATCTTCTTGCGCTCGGTCGCCGGCATATCGCGCCAGGCGGGGAAGGCATCCTTTGCCGCCTTGGCGGCGGCGTCGATATCGTCCGCACCACCTTTGGCGACCTGGCAGATCAGGCTGTCGTCGACGGGTGAACGGGTTTCGAACGTTGCGCCGCTTTTGGCGGGAACGGCCTTGCCGCCGATCTGGTTGAGGACACCGCCGTCCTGAAACCGTTTGAGATAGCCGGCCAGTTTTTCGATATTCTGGTTGAGGTCGGACATGCGTCAGGAATCCTTCAGGTACTTGCGGATGGTTCCGGTCTTGGGGGAAAGCTCCGGATCGATGTCGCGCATTTCGAACGAGATGGCGAGCGACCGGCTTTCGAGAATGGGGGAGAGATAGGACGTGATAGCGGCGAACATTTCTTCCGTTGAGGCTTTCTTGACGGCGTCGGAGCGTCCGCCTCTCAGTCGCAGCGAAATGTCGAGAAAGGCATGGTCCGGATTGCCGTCGGCGATGGCGTAGTAATCCGCCTTGAAGGCCCGGACCCGGATGCCGGGTGTCGGAAACGCGTCGATGCCTGCAGCCGTTTTGCGCAGATGTTCGCAAAAGGCTGCCATGTCGAGCCCATCTTCCAGATTGGCTGAATATTCGATGATGATATGGGGCACATCATCCTCCCGATTTGTTATTACTTAATATGTTAAATAATATCCGGACGCCTGTCAATCAATGGGTATGAATTTTTGAAATTAGCCGATATTTTTGGGAATATGGACGGAGAATCAGACAACCCCAGCGACCGCAAGTTGCCATCGACGGCGCGATCCTTGCCGATCGCGTTGATCCGGGCGCGTGAAAAAGTCATGGGCCCGATCAGGGAAATGCTGTCCAATTCCGGTTTGACTGAACAGCAATGGCGTATTCTGCGGGTTCTGGAGGAATTGGGCCCGCTCGATTCCACCAAGCTGTCAGAAAATGCCAGCCTGCTTCTGCCAAGCCAGACGCGGATTGTGCAGACACTGGTCGAGAAGGGGCTGGTGACACGCCAGGCAGACCCGTCCGATCGCCGGCGCCAGACGGTCGCCATAACTCCGGCCGGCCAAAAGATCATTCTCGACAATCTGGACGAGGCGAAGCGTCTCGCAATCCATATCGAGACGGTGATCGGCAAGGAAAAGGTGGACCAGCTGCTGGACATCCTGGAGGAGTTCGACCGGCTTTAGGCCGCACGCAGTCTGCGCAGTCCTATTTTGAAAACAGCATGGAATAATTGACTGTCGCGTAGGAATGCTCACGCATCATGGCTTCCGCGCGTGCCGGGTCTCTTTTTGTGATGGCATCGAAAACGATCAGGTGCTGGCCGTGGCCGATGGTCAGGCGCTGGAATTCCATGTCGAAGTTTTCCGAATTGAAAACCAGCGTGCCGGGTTTTAGGAGAGGCAGGTTTTCCAGCCGGGTCAGCGTGAAGGGGACAAAAGTGTTGTCACAGGCGTTCAGGATCGTTTCGTGAAAGAGCGTGTTGGCTTCCTGGTACATGTCGACGCCGCAGTCGTCATGGGCGCCGATCAGGCGGACCGCTTCACCGGTCATTTGCAATGATCTGCGAAGCTTGATTTCCACATCCTGAGCAAGGCCGCTCATGGCGAGCCGTCGGGCAGCGAGACCCTCCAGGACACCGCGGACTTCGTAGGCTTTGGAGAGATCGTCAAAGTCCAGGTCGCAAACCGTATAGCCCCGGCCGTCGCGCTTCTGGATCAATCCCTCTACTTCAAGCGTCTTGAGCGCCAGGCGGATGGGGGTGCGTGAAATCTTCAACAGGGATGACAGACCGACCTCGGTGATTTTTGCACCGGAGGGAATGCTGCCATCCATGATCAGCCTGCGGAGCGCCGTCAGCACCCGTTTGTCGGATGTTGTCTGGTTTCCTTTGGACTTCGCAGTCCCTTCGAAGGACTCGATCGCCTCCAGGACCGGCTCACTATCCGCATAACTTTTCATTAGAGAAGTATAATTTTTGGATACATACCCTGTCAATATGGATCCAAATAAGCAGCAAGATGATGCATTCAAACTCAAATATAGAGGGAAAAGAGAATTGCTCTTGTCATTCTGGATCCAGAATGCATAAATTCCAGCGATTGGTGCCCAGGCTTCGGGAGACATGCCTGAGGCGCCGGTCTGCTCAGGGAGGAGTGACATGAACAGACGTGAAGTGATTGCCCGTTTGTCGACGGGCCTGGCGGCTATTGGTACGGCCGGCCTGATTTCTTTTTCCGCGCTTGCAGCTGACACCATCAAGATCGGGGCGGTGGCTCCGAAGACCGGGCCGCTGGCAGGTGGCGCCGCCGTGTCGCAGTGGCCGAACATCGAGCTGTGGGCCAAGGAAGTAAACGACCGCGGTGGTCTGAAGCTCAAGGACGGCCAGAAGATGGTCGAGATCATCGAGTATGATGACAAGACCAATCCGGGCGAACACATCAAGGCCGCCCAGCGTCTGGCAACCCAGGACAAGGTCGACTTTATCATCGCGCCCTACGGGACCGGCTTCAATGTCGCCGCGGCGCCGATCTATGCCAAATACGGCTATCCGCAAATCGCGGTCACCTCAATCAGCGATCAGATCGGTGAACTGACCGGCCGTTATCCCGGCCTGTTCTTCACGCTCGGTTCGACGACCGATTTCGTGCAGGGCGTGGTCAACGTTCTTTCCGGCCTGCGCGAAAAGGGCGACATCGGCAACAAGATCGCCATGGTCAATGTCGCGGATGCTTTCGGGATTGAACTGGCCGACGTTGCCCGTCCGCTTTTCACCGAAGCAGGTTTCGAGATCGTCTACGACAAGTCCTATCCGCTCGGCACCCCGGATCTTTCCCCGATCATCAAGGGAGCCAAGGCAGCCAACCCGGATGCCTTCGTAGCCTGGTCCTATCCGCCGGACACCTTTGGTTTGACCGAGCAGGCGATCATCGAGGACTTCCAGGTCAAGGCCTTCTACACGGCCGTCGCGACAGCCTTTCCGGCTTATGGCGGTAAGTTCGGCTCCAAGGCCAACAACGTCCTCGGCGCGGGCGGCACCAATCCGGACGATCCGAAGATCGCCGACTACCGCAAGCGTCATTTGGAAGTCACCGGCAAGGAGCCGGATTACTGGGCATCCGCCAACACTTATGCCGCTCTTGAAGTTCTCGCGCAGGCAATCGAAGGCGTCGGCGAAACCGATCGCGAGAAGGTCACCCAGTACATCAAGGACCACAGCTTCGACACCGTCATGGGCGAGCTGAAGTTCGAGGGCCAGAACTCCCGCAAGTACTGGACCGTCGGCCAGTGGCAGGACGGCGTCTTCCGTGGCGTCGATGCCGTCAATATCGACGGCGCGGCTCCGGTTCGCCTGAAGGACGGCTGGAACTGACCTTCCGCTGAACCCGCCCCTTGTTGGATCCGGAGCCTACGCAGGGCTCCGGATTCGCCCTTCGATCGAACAAGCAGACCGCGATGGATATTCTCGTTTCCGGCCTGTTGCTTGGTGGCACCTACGCGCTCGTGGCGATGGGGCTCAACCTGCAATACGGTGTCGCCCGTATCATGAACCTGGCCAGCGGCGAAATGCTGGTGCTTGGCGCACTGGCCGCTTTCTGGCTTTTCACCGCCGCTCAACTCAGTCCCGTGCTGACCATGATCATGGTCGCGCCGCTCGCGTTTGTCGGTAACTGGCTGATCTATCAGCTTCTGCTGCGCCCGCTCGTACGGCGCGCGAAGAACCAGGGGCAGCTTGAAGTCGATTCCATCCTCGCCACCTTCGGCATGAGCTTCGCGCTCGTCGGTATCATGGTGGCGATCCATGGCGAGTACTTCACCTATTCCTATCTCGCCAATCCTTTTCAAATTCTCGGCACCACGGTCGCGTTGAACCGGTTCGTGGCATTTGTCGTCGCCGTGATCATCGGTGTTGCACTGGTGCTTTGGCTGAATTTCACCCGTCCGGGAACGGCTGTCCGCGCGGTATCGGTCAATACGGAAGCGGCCAAACTGGTCGGCATCAACGTGCCCCGAATTTCCGCCCTGTCCTTTGCACTCGGAGGGGCGGTGACGGCGGCCGGAGGCACCCTGATTTCGACCTTCATCACCCTGGATGCCTCCGTCGGCGTCATCTTCACCATGAAGGCGCTGATCATCGTCATCATGGGCGGCGTCGGCGATATGCGCGGATCGATCATCGCCGCCTTGTTGCTCGGCCTCGTGGAGACTGCCGTTGCCACCTTGATCGATCCGGGCCTGACGCTCGTTTCCGCCTACCTGATCTTCCTCGGGATTCTTCTGTTCCGCCCGCAGGGCCTGTTCGGAAAGCGCGCGACATGACCGGAAGCGGCTGGAAAGAAATCGGCCTTGCCGCCGGCCTTGTAATCCTGGCAACCTTCGTTCCCCTCGTGACCGACGGTTACTGGCTGTCGATCGCGGTGACGGCGATGATGTATATCGCGCTCGCCACTGCCTGGACCCTGTTTTCCGGTCCCACCCACTATATCTCGCTGGCAACCGGGGCCTTCTTCGGGATCGGCGGGTATCTGGTGGCAACCGGTATGAGCGACTATGACATCAGCTTCTGGGTCATGGCGGCTGTCGCGCCTTTCGTCGCGGTCGTTCTGGCCGCCCTGATCGGAGCCGCGACACTGCGCCTGTCGGGGATCTATTTCGTGATCTTCACGCTTGGCCTTGCGGAAATGATCCGGGGTCTTGTGTCCTGGGTGCAGAACAATTTCCTCGGCTCGCGCGGTCTCTACGTTCTGACGGATTTCACCGAGGCCCACATCTACTGGATGCTGCTTGCCATCGCCGCCGTCGTCTATCTGATCGGCTGGCTGATCGAGCGTTCGCGCCTGGGCTTTGCCATGAAGATTATCGGCAATGACGAGGGCGTCGCCAAGCACCTCGGCATCAATACGGCCGCTGCAAAGGTCGCGCTCTTCATGATCACCGGCTACTTTACCGCGCTGGTCGGCGTGGTGATCGCACCGCGTTATTCCTACATCGAGCCCAATCTGGTGTTCTCACCCGAACTCAGCTTTCTGGTCGTGATCATGGCGCTGCTCGGCGGCACCCAGCGGCTTTGGGGCCCGATCGTCGGTGTCATTCCCTTCACACTGATCTGGGAAACCATCAGTGTGTCCTTTCCCAATGCGACGACCTTCTACCTCGGCCTGTCGTTCCTGCTGATCGTCTACTTCATTCCGAACGGTTTCGTCGGCCTCATAGAGAAACTCGCAAAGAGGAGGCACGGATGACCAAACCGGGACGTACCCTTCTCAAGGTTCAGGGACTGACCAAACGCTTCGGCGGTCTTGTCGCGGTCGACAACATGACATTTGATGTCCACGAACATGAGGTTCTCGGCCTGATTGGGCCGAACGGCTCGGGCAAGACCACGACGATGAACCTCATTTCCGGAGCCTTTCCGCCGTCGGGCGGATCGATCACCATGAACGGCCAACGATTGAGCGGCCTGGCTGCCCACCAGATCGCCCGACTCGGCGTCTCCCGTACTTTTCAGCTGGTCCGGGTGCTTCCGGGTTTGAGTCTCGTCGACAATGTGGTTGCGGGTGCGGCTTTCGGCTATCGCAAACGCTGGGGCGCGGAGGCGGAAACGTTCGCGCGCAGTCTCCTGGAGCGCATCGGGCTCGGCGAACACATGCATTTGCCGGTCGGTTCGCTGACCTATATCGACCAGAAACGTCTGGAACTTGCGCGCGCGCTCGCCGGAGAGCCGGAGGTCCTGCTTCTTGACGAATGGCTGGCCGGGCTCAATCCGACGGAATTGCAGCAGGGTATCGAACTGATATCGGAACTCCGCCGGGAGGGCCGCACCATCATTCTCGTGGAACATGTGATGGATGCGATCCGTTCGCTGTGTGACCGTTGCGTGGTGATGAATTCCGGAGCCAAGATCGCCGAAGGAACGCCCCAAGACGTCCTGTCGGATCCGGAGGTGATCCGGGCTTATCTGGGGGATGAATGATGCTGGAAATCCATAATCTCTCAGCCGCTTACGGCATGCACCGGGCCCTTGCCGGCGTGTCCATTGGTGTCGACGAAGGCGAAATCGTCGTTATTCTGGGTGCGAACGGGGCTGGTAAAAGCACGCTTCTGCGTGCCGTGGCCGGCATGTGCGAGGGACAGGTCCAGGGCGACGTGTTCCTGGACGGCGAGCCCCTGGCCGGCGTCACACCGGATGAAATCGTCGAGCGCGGCATCGCTTTCGTCCCGGAAGGCCGCGGAATTTTCGGGGACCTGACGGTCGGGGAGAACCTGCAGCTCGGCGCCTATTCGAAGCACGCGCGGCTGCGACAGCAGGAAAATCTCGCCCGGGTTTATGATCTTTTTCCCAAGTTGAGGGAACGCCGTAGCCAGATCGCCCGGACCATGTCGGGAGGCGAACAGCAGATGGTTGCGATCGGCCGCGCCATCATGGCCGATCCGAAGATCCTGATGCTGGATGAACCGTCCCTCGGCTTGTCGCCGATCCTGTGCAAGGAGCTTTTCCAGAGCCTGAAACATATTACCGAGAGCGGCATGGGTGTGCTGCTTGTCGAGCAGAATGCCAAGCAGTCGCTGGCGATCGCGGACCGTGGCTTTCTTTTGGAAAACGGCGAAATCACGGGCGAGAACAGCGCCGAGGCCCTGTTGAACGATCCGGCGGTGCAGGCCGCATATCTGGGCGGAGCCGCCGGTGAAACCGGGGCACGGAGTGTCAGGAAAGCGGTGTCCACGACGGCGCCAGCAGCGGCCGAAACGGAGAAATCCTTTGTTCGCCCGCGCGGAAAGGCGGGAGCCGTTGCTTCAGCCGATGCGTTTGCCGGCGAGTCGATCAACGCGCTCGTCGCCCGTGCCGCAGGCAAAGCGAAAGAGACCCCCCCGGTGCATCGACCGGCTGCGCCCGCGCGCGAGGCCACGGCACCGACCTTGAAGCCGCGCGGCGGTGGCGCGTCTTACAGGATCGCCGATGATCCCGAGGTCTCGAAGCTGCTGGCAAGCATGGAAGAGGCCGCACAGGCGGCCCGCTCCGGCGGCTCGTCTTACGTTTCCAGGCGACTGGCCGCGCGTCCGGAAAGCGCGCCGCTTCCCGAAATCGAAGTGTATCGAAAGAGCACCGTCGAGGTTTACCGGCGCGGTCCGGGAGGAAATTTGGAAAAGGTGGAGAAATAGCCATGGCACGCGTTTTTGACAGTTACTACGCAGGCGGTAGCTGGCACAGGACCGCCAGGACATTCCCTGACATGAATCCGGGGAACGATCAGGTCTGGGCCAATGTCGCCGACATGGACATCAACGACGTTCGCCGAACCATCCAGGCTGCGCAGGACGGGTTTTCCGAATGGTCCCAGTTGCCCTTCACCGAACGCGCCAATTTCATGCTCAAGGCTGCCGATGAATGCGACCGGCGCAAGGACGATCTTTGTGCCGCCCTTCAGGCCGAAGGCGGCGGATGGTGGGGCAAGGGCATGTTCGAAGCCGGCTTCATTGCCACCGTTTTCCGGGCGGCCGCGGCCATGGCCTACCAGTCGATCGGTGAAGTCCTGCCGTCGGAACATGGCAAGGTTTCCATGGCAGTCCGTGTTCCTATGGGCGTTATTTCGGTCATTTCCCCCTGGAATTTTCCCGGCATCCTCAGTTCCCGTGGCTTTGCCATTCCGATGGTCGCCGGCAATTCCATCGTCCTGAAACCGTCCGAGGAGACCCCGTATTGCGGAGGTATCTTCTTTGCCGAGGTGTTCGATGCCATCGGCCTTCCAAAAGGCGCTTTCAACGTGGTGACCTGTTCCCGTGACAACATCGGCGAAATCGGCGACGAACTGATCGAAAACCCGATCATCAAGGGCGTGTCCTTTACTGGCTCCACCGCCGTCGGGCGCATGATCGCCGCGAAGGCCGGCGCCCACCTGAAGAAGACCTGCGTGGAACTCGGCGGCAAGGATGCGCTCATCATTTGTGACGATGCGGATCTGGAAAAATCCGCTCAGTTGGCGAACTTCGGCTCCTTCATGCATCAGGGCCAGATCTGCATGAGCGTGGAAAAGGTCCTGGTCCACGAAAAGGTCTACGACAAGTTCCTGCCGATGTTCATCGAGCGGGCCCGCAAGCTGAAAGTGGGCGATCCGACCACCGATCGTTCCAATGTCATCGGTCCGCTCATCAACGACAAGCAGGCCGGCATTGTCAGAACCCAGCTCGAGGATGCGATTGCCAAGGGTGCCCGGGTGGTGCTCGGCGGCGGTGTCAACGGTCGCTACGTGGAACCGACGATCCTGACCGGCGTGACCCCGGACATGCTGATCTACCAGTTCGAAACCTTCGGTCCGGTGGTTCCGGTCATTCCGTTCCGGACGGACGAGGAGGCAATCGCGATCGCAAACGATACCGACTACGGGCTGTCATCCGGAATCATGACCGGGGATGAAAACAGGGGCCTGGAGATCGCCTCCAGGCTTGAAACCGGCTCCAGCCATGTGAACTGTTCGTCGGTGAACGACGAACCGCATGTGCCGTTCGGCGGCGCCAAGAGTTCCGGCGTCAGCCCCCATGGCGGCCGCTGGTCGCTGGAAGCCTTCACCCAGACACGCTGGATCACGCTTGACCGTGGCCACCGCCATCTTCCGCCGGTCTTCTGAGGATCGACGGAGGAATTGGGAGGAAACCATGGCAAATCAAGACTGGATCGAAGGACGCCTGCTTCAGGACAAGACCATCGTCGTGACCGGTTGTTCTTCCGGGATCGGTTGGGAAACGGCAAAGCTGGTCAAGGCGCTCGGTGGCGATGTCGTCGGAGTCGATATCAACAAGACCGAAGACCACGTCGACGAACTCTATATTGCCGACCTGTCCGACCGGATGGCGATCAAGGCGCTCGTCAACGCCTTGCCGTCGGGGATCGACGGAATTGCGAATATCGCCGGCCTGCCGCCGACGGCGCCCGCGGACAAGGTACTCAAGGTCAACCTGATCGGCCTCAAGTTCTTTACCAACGCCGTGATCGGTAAACTGAACGACGGGGCGTCCATTGTGAACCTTGCCTCGCTGGCCGGTTTCGGCTGGGAGGAGTCGATCCCCGCGATCAAGGCCAGTGAGGCACTCGCCTTTGAAGACGTGGAAGAATTCATCAGGACCTATAAGGTCGGCAACGAGGGTGGCCGCAGCTATTTCTTTTCCAAGGAGGCGGTGGTCGCCTGGACGATGCAGAACCGCTGGACCTGGCGCGATCGCGGCATTCGCATGAACTCGGTTTCGCCGGCTGCGGTCGATACCCCGATCCTGAAGGACTTTCTTGACACGCTGGGACCGCGTGGGGCGGAGGGGATCCGGCTGACGGAAAGGCCCGGACGGGCTGAGGATATCGCGCCCGTCGTCGCCTTTTTATTGTCCGACATGACACACTGGATCAGAGGCACGAACATTCCCGTTGATGGCGGGATGGCGTCGCATTTCCTGACCCAAAGACATCAGCTCTGAGGGAGGAGCGCCATGACGACATTTATCTCTCTCATCATCCTGGCCGCGATTGTCATCGCTGCCGTCGTGGTGGTGATTGCGGGCTTCTATCAGCGTTCCACCCGTGAGGTCAGCCTGGTGCGCACCGGCGTCGGCGGGCGCAAGATCATCATCGACGGCGGCACGGTCGTGCTTCCTTACTTCCACGACATCGCCCGGGTGAACATGCAGACATTGCGTCTGGAGATCCACCGCACCGGAGACGCGGCGCTCATCACCAATGACCGCATGCGCGTGGATGTCGGGGTCGCGTTTTATGTGTCGGTCGATCCGAGCGAGGAGGCGATCGCCCGTGCATCCCAGACGCTTGGCAATCGCACCTTCAGCGCCGACAAGCTCCGCGATCTCATCGAAGGAAAGCTGGTCGATACCCTGCGTGCCGTTGCTGCGCGTATGACCATGGACGAACTGCACGAAAAGCGGGCCGAATTTGTCCGGGAAGTCTCCGCTATGCTGGAAGAGCCTCTGGCGCGGAACGGCCTGACCCTCGAAAGCGTTTCACTGGCGGCCATGGATCAGACGCCGTTTTCCGCTCTCGATGAAAACAATGCCTTCAATGCCGTCGGTATGCGCAAGCTGGCCGAAGTGATCGCCAAGTCGAAAAAGGAACGGGCGGAAATCGATGCGGAGTCCGATGTTGCCGTTCACCGGTCGGCGATGGAAGCCTCGCGCCGCCGTCTCCAGATCGATCTGGAGGAGCAGCAGGCAAAGATCGCACAGGTTCAGGAACTGGAACGTCTTCGGGCCGCCCAATTGGCCGAAATCGCCGAACGCAAGGCGGAAAGCGAATCCGCGGTGAATGCCGCCCGCATCCGCATGGAACAGGAAATCCGCGCGGCTGATATCGCTCGCGAGCAGGCCGTCCGGGAAGCGGAGATTGCTCAGGCCCAGGCGCTGGAAATGGCCGAACAGGAACGCGCGATCGCCATTGCCATGAAGACCGAAGAGGAAAGCAAGGCGGTGACTGCTGCTGACTTCGCCAAGGCCGAAGCGGTCAAGGCCGCCGAGGCCATCACGACGGCCAGAGCCCTTTCCGAAGCCCAGCGGCGCAAGGACGTCGCGGTACTGGCCGCCCAGCAGGAGGCCGATGTCTCGGGGCAGAAACTCGTGGCTCAAGCGAACGCGGAAGCGGATGCCTCGGTTGCCCGCGCGAAGGCGACCCTGGAAAACGCCAGGGCAGAAGCCGAAGCCGCCAAGCTGCGCATTGCCACCCTGAAGGCGGAAATGACGGCGAAGGCGGAAGGCCAGAAAGCCTTGAACGAGGCGGAAAACGTCTTCACCAAGGAAATCATTGCGCTGAAAGCCGACATTGCCCGGCTCGAAGCCTTTCCGAAAATCGTCGAGCAGATGGTGAAGCCCGCGGAAAAGATCGAGTCCATCCGCATCAATCATATCACCGGCCTGCAGACGGGCAGCGGTGGTTCGGCAGGTGAGGGCGGTGCCAACAAGACGGCGATCAACCAGGCGCTCGATTCCATCCTCGACATGGCCGTGCAATTGCCGGCCCTCAAGAAGATCGGCGAGGAACTGGGAATATCCCTTGAGGA
This sequence comes from Roseibium sp., assembly GCF_048260565.1. Lineage (GTDB taxonomy): Bacteria > Pseudomonadota > Alphaproteobacteria > Rhizobiales > Stappiaceae > Roseibium. Next base: position 742,693 of record NZ_JBLXGP010000001.1, read on the forward strand.
AAGTCTGAACGGCGTGACCGGAAAGACCAAGTCCTGACGGACCGATAAGCCATCGGACCCGTTCCGCTGGCCATGTTCTGAGAAGCGGTCGGCCTTGCCGGCCGCTTTTTCTTTTCGGGCGGGGCTCTGCCTCAATCCCGCGCCAGCCTCGGACAAGCTTCGCCTCCTAGACCTCTAAGCGAGCAAAATTCGTTTGGAGTTGTCCGATGGAACCGGTCTTTTTGACCAAACTGGTGTCTCACAACAATGACTGGCTGTCCGTGCGGCAGGCGACCATTGCCGAGAATATCGCCAATTCAAATACGCCAGGGTTTCGTTCCAGAGACGTCGAGCCGTTCACCTCTGTCATCAGCAAGACGCAGCTTGCGATGGCGGCGACCAACTCCGGACATCTTGGTACGGTGATGGATGTGGCAGAGCCCACGGACGTCAAGAAGGGCGACAGCTGGCTCGTGACCCATTCCGGCAACTCCGTCAGCATCGAACAGGAACTGATGAAGGCGGGCGAGGTCGCGCGTAACCACGCGCTGAACACCAGCATCGCGAAGTCGTTCCACCGCATGTACCTGGCAAGCCTGAAGTAACGAAACAGGAGAAGTGACAAATGTCCGATCCACTCAGCGCCGCGCTGCATATTTCTTCCAGCGGATTGCGTGCCCAGTCGGAGCGTCTGCGGGTCGTTTCCGAAAATCTCGCCAACGCGCGTTCTACCGGAAAGACAGCGGGCGACGATCCGTATTCGCGAAAGACGATCACTTTCGAAAGCGAGTTCGACCGTGCCCAGCAGGCATCGATGGTCAAGGTCAAGGGCATCGGCACCGACAAGTCTCCGTTCACGGTCGAATACGAGCCCGGCCACCCGGCCGCGGACGAGAACGGCTACGTGAAGATGCCGAACGTCAATGTCCTGATGGAGCTGGCGGACATGCGCGAAACCAACCGGTCCTATGAGGCCAATCTCAAAGTCATGACGCAGGCCCGCGAAATGGTCATGCGCGATATAGCCTTGCTGAGGGACTGATCATGCTCGAACAGATTTCCGCCCTGACATCCAGCACCGACAGCCTGCTGAAGTCCGTCTCCGAAACCCGTTTCATGAGCGGCCCTCAGGAAACGGCCTCGACCGGGCAGACCGGCGAGACGGTGAGCTTCGGCGATACGCTCGCCCAGGTGTCCCAGGATGCGATCCAGCGGCTGAAGGACGGCGAAGCCGCATCGCTTGCCGGTGTCGACGGCCAGGCTTCCGTCCAGCAGGTGGTCGAGGCGGTCATGGCCGCCGAACAGAGCCTGCAAACAGCAATTGCGATCCGCGACAAGGTCGTGGGTGCCTATCAGGAAATCAGCCGGATGACGATCTGACCGGTCAGTCGATCCAGCGACGCGAAAGGAATGTGACATGAAGGCCCTGGCCATCGCAGCAACCGGCATGAGCGCTCAGCAGCTCAATGTCGAAGTCATCGCAAACAACATCGCCAACATGAACACGACCGCATTCAAGCGGGCCAAGGCGGAGTTTTCGGACCTTCTGTATCAGGCCGAACGGCTTCAGGGCGTGCCGAACCGCGGCGGCGAGGATCCGGTTCCCGAGGGTGCACAGCTTGGTCTGGGTGTAAAGACGGCCGGTATCCGCAAGCTCCATGTTCAGGGCACCCTGAACAACACCGGCAACGATCTCGATATTGCCATCGACGGTCGCGGTTGGTTTGAGGTCACCGGACCCGACGACGAGACGCTTTATACGCGGGCAGGTTCCTTCAACAAGAACGCCGATGGTCGTCTCGTAACCATCGATGGCTATCCGGTCGAACCGGCAATCATCTTCCCCGAAAATACGGTCAAGGTCATCGTGAATGAATCGGGTCAGGTCTATGCCCAGGTCGATGGCGAACAGGAGCCGCGCGAACTCGGCCAGCTCAACCTGTCCAACTTCGCCAATGACGTCGGTCTTGAACCGGCCGGTGGAAATCTCTTCCGGGAAACCCAGGCTTCCGGTGTGCCGGTGGACGGCGTCGCCGGAGATCCCGGCTTCGGCATCATTCGCCAGGGGTATCTGGAAGACTCCAACGTCGATCCGGTGAAGGAAATCACGGCGCTGATTTCCGCGCAGCGCGGTTACGAAATGAATTCCAAGGTCATCAAGGCGGCCGATGAAATGGCCGGAACCGTGACCAACGGTATCCGTTAGTCCGCATAAAGGGAGTTGAGGTCATGATCTTCCGATCGGCCGGCTTTTGCCTGACCTTCTGGGTTGCGGTCCTGGCCTCGATTGCACCTTCTCTGGCGGGCAGCATTCAGTTACCGGTCCCACGCGCAACCATTCACCCCGGTCATGAAATAACCGGGCAGAACCTGATCGAACGGCGCTTTCCGGAGCGGACCATCCAGCAATTTGCGGTCATCAGCGACCGCAGCCAGCTCGTGGGCATGGTCGCCCGGCGCACACTGCTGCCGGGACGTCCGGTTCCGGTCAATGCGGTCAGCGTCCAGACGCTGGTCGATCGCGGTGATCAGGGCCGGCTCGTCTTCCGGGAGCAGGGGCTCTTCATCGTCATGCAAGTGGAAGTGCTGCAGTCCGGCGGTGTCGGCGACTTTGTGCGCGTGCGCAATGTGGACAGCGGAGTCGTGGTCACCGGAAAGGTGCAAACGGACGGAACCATACTGGCGGAAAATTGATAATGCGACTGTTAGCCTTGTTTCTCGCAATCCTTGTCTCGGTTGCCCCTGCCTCCGCCCTGGTCCGCATCAAGGACATCGCATCCCTTCAGGGGGTGCGTGACAACCAGTTGGTCGGCTATGGGCTCGTCGTCGGCCTGAACGGGTCCGGCGACAGCCTGAGAAATTCGCCATTCACCGAGCAGTCCTTGCAATCCATGCTCGACAGCCTGGGTGTGAATGTCCGGGATGCGCGTCTGAGAACCCGGAACGTGGCGGCTGTGGTGGTTACCGCCGAAATGCCGGCATTCATCGGTAAGGGGTCCGAGATCGATGTCTCGGTATCGTCGCTGGGCGACTCCACATCGCTTGCCGGCGGCACGCTGATCGCGACGCCACTCCTTGGCGCGGACGGCGAAATCTACGCGGTCGCCCAGGGCGCATTGGCGGTCTCCGGCTTTTCGGAAAGCGGGCAGGCGGCCAGTGTCAAAAAGGGCAGCCCGACCGTCGGTCGGATCCCGAACGGCGCCCTGGTCGAGAAGGATATCTCGGCGCGTTTCAAGAATATTCCCAAACTCGTCCTGGAATTGAGCAATCCGGATTTCAGGACGGCCGTCCGCATCACGGATGCCATCAACCAGCACAGCATTGCGCGTTACGGAATGAGGGTTGCCCGGGAGCGGGACTTGAGGACGATTGTCCTGCACCCTCCGAAAAAGATCAGCGTTACCCGTTTCATCGCTGAAATTGAGGGCCTGCGCGTCAAACCCGATCAGTCGGCCAAGGTGGTCGTTGATGAGCGGACCGGAACCGTCGTCATCGGATCGGAAGTCCAGATTTCGACCGTGGCCATCACCCACGGCAACCTGACGGTCAGGATCACCGAGACGCCACAGGTGTCCCAGCCTGCGCCATTCTCCGAGAGTGGCCAGACGGTTGTTGTCCCGCGAACCCAGGTGGATGCACAGGAAACCGGAGGCCAACTCGCGATTGTCGGCGGAACGGATCTCCAAACTCTTGTCCGTGGTCTGAATCGTATCGGGCTGCGCCCGACCGGGATCATCGCGATCCTGCAGGCCATCAAAACGGCCGGAGCGCTTCAGGCGGACCTGATCATCCAGTAATTCGGCCGGTTCTGTTCCGCCTCAAGCTTGAGGCAAGCCACACCCTGCAATGTCCAGTCAAAGCCTATCAGGAAAGGACACCGGGGATGGTGTTGAAACGAACAAAACGGCGGACGGTTTCAGTCCTGACATTGACCTGCGTCTTTGCAACCCTTGGCGCACTGCCGGGAGCCGCCCAGGCTCCAAAGCCCAAGCCGGAACCGGAGGTGCGCAAAGTCGAACAGCTTCCGGGAAGCGATGCGGGCTTCTATTGCAAGAACATTGCCGACAAGGCCGTCGACGCACGGATCGCCTGGCAAACCTGGCAACTGGTCGGATTGGAGGCCAAGCTTCGCGAACGGGCTGAAGAGCTCGAACGCAAGGAGGCCGAATACAAGGCCTGGGTCAAGCGTCGGGAAGAGCTTCTTGAAAATGTCGAAGGGCAGGTCGTCTCGATCATTGCCCGGATGCGCCCGGAAATGGCTGCCGCCCAATTGTCTACCTCGGACGAACAAACGGCGACCGGCGTGCTCTTGAAGCTCAAGCCACGGGTCGCGAGCGAAATCCTCGACGAGATGGAGCCCGCACAGGCTGCACGGCTGACCCAGTTGATGGTCGGATTTTCAGAGTCCCTGGAAGATCGGAGCTTTTGATGCGCGCAGCACTTGGTTTTGGCGGACTGCTCCTGCTTTCAGGGTGTGCCGGCCAGCTTGAAGATATCGGCCGGGCTCCGGCGATGACGCCCGTCGGTTACGGCCTCCAGTCAAATCGGGCCTCCTATCCCCTGAACACCTTTGCTCCCGGAGGTGTGAAGGACTACAATTCTCTATGGGTGTCCAATCGGGAGAACTTCTTTGCCGATCCGCGCGCACGTAAAATCGGCGATGTGCTGACCGTCAGGATCTTCATCAACGACAAGGCGTCTCTCGACAATTCCACCGATCGCAGCCGGGATTCCTCCATTGGCATCGGTGGTGACCTGTCCGCCAGCTGGGACAGCGAAAGCGTGTCCGGCGATGCGTCCCTGAATGGAGATTCAGGATCGTCATCGAAAGGGCAGGGTTCTATAGACCGATCCGAACAGATCGTGCTCTCCGTGGCTGCTGTCGTCACCGATCGTCTGCCGAACGGCAATCTCGTCATTTCCGGTTCCCAGGAAGTGCGTGTGAATTACGAAATGCGCATTCTGCAGATCGCCGGCATCGTGCGTCCTCGCGACATTCAGAGCGACAACACTATTCCCTACGACAAGATCGCGGAGGCGCGCGTCTCCTATGGCGGCCGAGGCCGCCTGTCGGAAGTTCAGCAGCCCGGTTGGGGTCAGCAGATCTACGACGCGATCACTCCATTCTAAGGAAAAGAGAGAGACAGACTGCACCATGTCAAATCTCGTTTCGCTGCCTTCCGGCCGCGCCGCCTATGCGCAGGATCGGCCATCCACGGCCTCCTTCGTTCTCGGTTTCCTGGTGCTGACGGCCCTGTCCGTCGGCTGCGGAGCCATGCTTGCGTCCCATCTGGTCAGCGAAACGCGCAACCAGGTCCTCCAGCTTGAGCGGGACGACCGTCAGGGGGCGGCCTCGAATCTGAATTATGTGCTCAACGCCCGCCTGAAAACGCTGAAACCGCTCGTGACCAACCTGTCCGCTCCGAAGAACGCATGGGTGCGCCTGCAGGCCTCTCTGGTCCTGAGCGAAGAAGCCAAGGAAGACATCGATATCGTCGTAAGTCATATCGAGGAAGACATGCTGGCCTACATGAGAACCCTGACGATCGCCCAGATCGAAGGACCGCTCGGCCTGCAGCATCTGAGAGAGGACCTGAACGAGCGCGCACGCATGCGTTCCAAGGGACAGGTTCGCGAAGTCGTTCTTGAATCTCTGGTGGTGCAATGAAGCGGATATCCTTGGCGGCTTTCATCCTTCTGGCCGGCGTCACCGCAGCCGCGGCCCAGGTTCCCGGTCTATCCGATCTGCTGCCTGCCGGCGAGGCGAGCGCCAGCGGACGGATCATCCAGATTATCGCGCTGCTGACGGTTTTGTCCGTCGCACCCGGTATCCTGATTATGGTGACCAGTTTCACCCGCTTTGCGGTGGCCTTTTCCTTTCTCAGGTCCGGCATCGGACTGCAGACGACACCGGGCAACCTGATCCTGATCTCCCTGTCGCTGTTCATGACCTTCTACGTCATGGCGCCGACGTTCGATCAGGCCTGGAAGACCGGCGTTCAGCCATTGATGAACAACGAGATCAACGAGGAAGAGGCCTATACGCGGATCACCGCGCCGTTCCGCACGTTCATGCTATCGCAGGTGCGCGAACAGGACCTGGTCCTGTTTGACGATCTCGCCGTCGGTCGGGTGACGGAGGCGGAGGCCAAGGCGCCCGAGGACGTTGAAATGCGGGTCCTGATCCCGGCATTCATGATTTCCGAACTGCGCCGCGGTTTCGAAATCGGCTTCCTGATCGCCTTGCCGTTTCTCGTCATCGACATGATCGTTGCCACGATCACCATGTCCATGGGCATGATGATGCTACCGCCAACCGTGATTTCTCTGCCCTTCAAGGCCTTGTTCTTTATCCTGATCGACGGTTGGAATCTCCTGGTCGGCAGTCTTGTCAGGTCGTTTTTCTAGAGACTCAGGTCAGCCGGCGTCTGCATAAGCACACTCCCGCCCGCCTTCGGCAAGCGAAGCCTGACAGTCGTCGAGGGGACGTGCGCTCGGTTTGAAAGACTACCCTACGATCAGTTGCTTGAGTTGCAGCGCTTCGTATTCAAGCTCGTTCAAACGGTAGTTCACGACGTCACCGATGCTGACGATCCCGACAAGGTTGCCGTCATCGATAACGGGCATGTGGCGGAAACGACCGTCCGTCATTTTGCGCAAAACCGATATCAGAGGGTCATCAAGTTCACAGGTTTCCACGTTTGTGGTCATCACGTCTTCAACCCGCTGCGCCAAAGTTTGCCCAGGTGTTTCGGCGAGTTTACGCACGATGTCGCGCTCTGACAGGATGCCCTGTAGCTTTCCTTCTGAATCCTTCACGATCAGCGCACCGACCCTTTTGTCCCGCAGCATTTCAACCGCCTCATGGAGTGTGTTCTGCGGGCGAAGGGCAAACACGTCCGCGCCTTTCGACTGGAGCACCTTCCGGACCGTCGCTGTATCGTGTTTGAGATTGGACTCAGAAGACTGACTATGCGTCGTAGCCGACATCTTGTCTTTTCGGCTCGGGCCCTGATAAGAGCTTGGCATGAAAATTCCTCCTTGCTGACTGACCGTCTTGGGCGGCAAGCAAAAGCTTAACCCAAACAGGTTACCCGAAGGAACTCTCCAAAGTGACGGACATATTTCTGACGCCCCTGACCGCGACGTTCTTGTTCGTCCTGGCCTGCCTGGCGGGTTATCAGTATCGCCGTGTCTGGGTGAAGGAGGGGCCACGCTGGAAACTGTGGCTGTTCGGACTTGTGGCAGGTGCGTGCCTGGCCCTCGTCGCATTTATTCCGGTATCGTCGGTCAACTGACGACAAAGAGGCGCTTCAGCTTGCGCGGCTTTCCTGCGCTTCCATCTCTGAGAGCATCTTGCGGGCTCGTGGGCAGGCCAAGCGTTCCCGCAGCGGGCTGTTGGGATCGATTTCCTTGTTGCAAACCAGACAGTGATCCGCATCGGCGATCGCGTTCAGGCCGCCGCAGCTGCCCTTGATGGTTCTGCCGGAAAAAATCACGCCGACCGCCATGCCGACGATGACGGTCAACAGAAGCGCAAAAGCCAGAACAAACGTCAGCACGTATTCGATCCGCCTTGAAATCAGGCCTGCAGGGCAGCAAACTTTTTGCTGGAGGTGGTCACGAAGCCCTTTTCGCTGGAATCGGCGTGCCGGTCAATGAAGAGTGCGGCCAGATCACGCTGATTTGCGATCTCAAGTCCCCGTTCGGTACCATGCACCAGCAGCGCGGTCGCCCAGGCGTCGGCGAGCATGGCGTTTTCGGCCAGCACCGTCACGGATGCTGTACGATGCGTCACCGGCCGCCCGGTTTTCGGGTTGATGATGTGCGAATAGCGATGGCCGTCCTGTTCGAAATAGTTCCGGTAATCGCCGGAGGTTGCCATGCCGAGGTTGGAGATGCGGGCGATCTCGTAAGCCTGTCGATTGCGGGCGTCAGGGGATTCGATACCGATCTGCCAGTCCAATCCGTCGGCATTGCGGCCGGATACGTAAAGGTCACCGCCGATTTCGACCATGAAATCCTTCAGGCCAAACCCTTTGACCGCCTGGGCCATCTGGTCAATGCCATAACCCTTACCGATCGAGGGCAGGTAGATCTGAGTGTCGGGGTGGCTCTTGCTGATACGATTTCCGTTTACACGCAGGCCTTCTGTCTGGCCTGAGGCGCTGAGAGCAGCTGCCAGTTTGTCGGCTGCCGGTTGAGTGTGTCCGTGGGTATCTTTCGCGCCGAATCCCCAGGCTTCGATCACCGGGCCGAGTGTGATGTCGAATTGGCCATCGCTCGCCAGATGGACGTCCTTGGCGGCACTGACGACTTTGGCGAGGTCTTCGGAGACGGTCATCGGCTCGGTCGAGGCAAGCGCGTTGAAGCGCGACACTTCCGATGAAGGGTCCCAATTGGACATCTGTGCGTTGACGTTCGAAAGGCTATTTTCGACCGCTTTGAGCAAGGCGGTCTTGTTGACGGATCGATCATGGTCTAAAGCCTTGACGGAATAACGCGTTCCCATCGTCGATCCTGATAGCTCGATAACATCCGCGCCGCCTTTGCAGGCAGCCAGAGTGAGCGACATCAGGATGAAACTCCGCCGCGAGAAACGAATGTTGGTTGGCACGGTATCAGCCTCCGATCAATCACCTGCGACTTGCGCCGCTCTTTCAGTGCGCTTTTCATCGGTTCGGGAGCCCGTTTCAACAAAAAAATGTACCAAATTTGCAGTTTGGCACTTTTTACCGGAGTAAAAACATAGGATACCGCGTTTTGTCGAAATCTGGAGGCCAGATGCGTGCAGAGCTTTAAGCTTAAGAAAGGTCTCGATCTTCCGGTGCTCGGAGCGCCGGTTCAGGAGATCGAAGAGACCAAAGAGACGAAAACGGTAGCGGTGCTGGCCGCGGACTATGTCGGTTTGAAACCCCGGCTCCTGGTCCAGGAAGGCGATGCCGTTGCCATCGGCTCTCCGCTGTTTTTCCACAAGGACACGCCCGATGTGATGGTCGTCTCTCCGGCATCCGGCCGGATCAAGGCGATCAATCGCGGTGCGCGCCGCGTATTGATCAGTATCGAGATCGAAGTCGATGACACTGACGCCGCACCTGTGGATTTCTCCAGCGTCGGCGATCTGGCAACGGCGGAAGGGCTGGCCGAACGCCTGTGCGCATCCGGGCTCTGGACATCCTTTCGCACGCGTCCCTATTCCAAGGTACCCGATCCGGCCACGCGTCCGGCGGCGATCTTCGTCAACGCCATGGATACGGAGCCGCTTTCGCCGGACCCCTTGGTGGTTCTCGCCGATAGTGCCGATGACTTTGCCAAAGGCCTCGAAGCGGTCGCGTCTCTCAGCGAGGGCAGGACTTATTTGTGCCATGAAACCGGTGCTGCGATTCCGGGGGGTGATGTCGCTGGGATCGAGCTTGCCGGCTTCTCGGGGCCGCATCCCGCAGGTCTTACCGGCACACATATTCACTTTCTGGAAGCGCCTGGAACCGCAAAGACGGTCTGGACCATCGGATACCAGGACGTCGTCGCCATCGGAAGGCTGCTTCGGAGCGGTCACCATGACCCGCGCAGGGTGATCGCGCTGTCCGGTCCGCGCTGTGCGAAGCCACGACTGATCCGCACGGTCACAGGCGCGTCGATGGAGGAACTCTGCCGAAACGAGATCGCGGGAAGTGAACCTGTCCGCCTGATTTCCGGTTCAATCCTGAGCGGTCGAATGGGGGAGGGCCCAAGCGCTTACCTGGGCCGCTATGCCCGCCAGGTGACTTTGATCGAAGAGGACCACAAGCAGATCCCGATGGGATGGATACGCCCGATGGCGTCCAAATTCGCCTTTCAACCCGTGCTCGGCTCCGCGTTCTCCAAAAAGCTTTACGCCCTGACCTCGAACCTGAATGGCGGTCGCCGCGCCATGGTGCCGCTCGGTACGTTCGAGGAACTGATGCCGCAGGATTTCCTCCCGACACAATTGCTGCGCGCGTTGCTTGTGATGGATACGGACCAGGCCCAGGCGCTGGGAGCGCTCGAACTGGACGAAGAAGATCTGGGGTTGGTAGGTTTTGCCTGTCCCGCCAAATACGAATATGGCATGGCGCTGCGCGACTGCCTCACCAAAATTGAGAAGGAGGGCTAGAATTGGGCCTTCGCAACTTCTTCGACCGCATCGAGCCTAATTTCACCAAGGGCGGTAAATACGAGAAGCTGTTTCCCATCTACGAGATGGTCGAGAGTTTCATCTATACGCCCAAGACGGTGACCACGGCCGCGCCACATGCCCGCTCGTACATCGATATGAAGCGGATCATGACCTATGTGGTCATTGCCACGATCCCCTGCATACTCGTTGGGCTCTACAATGTCGGCTTCCAGGTGAATTCCGCCATCGCGGTTCACGGCGCCTCCGGCTGGCGCGCCTGGCTGATCGAGGCTTTGGGTATCGGCTTCGATCCGGCCAATCCGGTCGCCAATTTCCTGCACGGGTTGCTTTACTTCCTGCCCATCTACATCACCACTCTCGTGGTGGGAGGTATCTGGGAAGTGATCTTTGCGACCGTGCGCGGCCATGAGGTCAACGAAGGTTTCCTTGTTACCTCCATGCTTTACGCGTTGATCCTGCCTGCCTCCGCGCCGCTTTGGCAGGTGGCACTGGGGATTTCCTTCGGTGTGGTCATCGGCAAGGAAGTCTTTGGGGGCACTGGCAAGAACTTCCTCAATCCGGCCCTGACCGGTCGCGCCTTCCTCTATTTCGCTTACCCGGCCCAGATGTCGGGCGATACGATCTGGACACCGGTGGACGGGTTTTCGGGCGCTACGGCGCTGTCCGTCTCCGCTTCCGATGGCTATGCGCAGCTGGCTGCCAACGGCTTGAGCTGGATGGACGCCTTCCTCGGCACGATCCAGGGGAGTATCGGGGAAACATCGACCCTGGCTTGCCTGATCGGCCTAGCGTTCCTTTTGATCACCAAGATCGCCAACTGGCGGCTCGTCGTCGGTTGCCTGGTCGGAATGATCGGATTTTCGACGCTACTGAACGTCATCGGGTCGGATACCAACCCGATGTTCGCCATGCCCTGGTATTGGCATCTCGTGGTTGGTGGTTACGCCTTCGGCCTGGCGTTCATGGTGACGGAGCCGGTATCAGCCTCGCACACCAATCTCGGACGCTACGTCTATGGGGCCCTGATCGGTTTCATGGTCGTGATGATCCGTGTCATCAACCCGGCCTTTCCGGAAGGAATGATGCTCGCGATCCTGTTCGGTAACGTTTTCGCACCTCTGATCGACTATTTCGTGGTGCAGGCAAACATCAAGCGTAGGGCCAAACGAAATGCCTGAAGACAGCGGTCAGAAAGAAAACAATCGCGAAAAAGGCTTTATCCGGCGTTTCCTCGACCTTCCGCCGGATTCCGTGCCCAAAACCGTGTTCGTTGCCGTGTCGTTGTGCCTGGTGGCCTCGATGATCGTGTCGGCGACAGCGGTTTCGCTTCGGCCGGTCCAGGAGGTCAACAAGCTCCGCGACAAGCAGATCAACATTCTGCAGGTTGCGGGCCGCTATGATCCGTCGGTTAAGGTCACCGAGGCTTTCTCGGTATTCGAGCCCCATGTTCTGGAGCTTGCAACGGGTAAATTCACCGATCAATTCGACCCTGCGACCTTCGACGAACAGGCTGCGGCGCAAGACCCGGCAACTTCAGTCGCTCTGGAGGATGATCCGGCTTCGATCGGGCGGAAGTCGAAATTCGTTACCGTCTATCTTCTGCGCAAGGAGGACGGCAGCATCGACAAGGTGATCCTGCCGATCCACGGCTACGGTCTTTGGTCGACGCTCTACGGTTTTATTGCCCTGGAAGCGAACGGCAACGACATTTACGGGCTGCAGTTCTATAGCCACGCGGAAACGCCCGGTCTCGGCGCCGAGGTCGACAATCCGCGCTGGAAGGCGCTCTGGAGAGGCAAGAAACTGGCGGACGACAGCGGCGACCTGCTGATCACGGTTGCCAAGACTGCGCCGCCGCAAGGCGAACAGTATCATGTCGACGCCCTGGCGGGAGCCACGCTGACCTCCCGTGGCGTCGACAACCTGGTGCGTTTCTGGATGGGTGAGGAAGGCTATGGGCCGTTCCTTAAAAATCTCAAGGCGGGAGAAATCTGATGGCGCAGACCAAAAGAGAATTGCTTATCGATCCGCTGGTCGACAACAACCCGATTACGCTGCAGGTCCTGGGCATCTGTTCAGCCCTGGCCGTCACGTCGTCCCTCAAGGTGGCGTTCGTGATGGCTCTCGCTGTGACGCTGGTGACCGCATTCTCCTCGATGTTCATCTCCATCCTGCGCAATCAGATTCCGGGGGCGATCCGGATCATCGTGCAGATGGTGATCATCGCCTCGCTTGTGATTATCGTGGACCAGATCCTCAAGGCTTATGCTTATGAGATCTCGAAAACCCTGTCGGTCTTCGTGGGGCTGATCATCACCAACTGCATCGTCATGGGGCGCGCGGAAGCCTTTGCCATGAAAAACCCGCCGATCGCCTCCTTCATCGACGGAATCGGCAACGGTCTCGGCTACGGGCTGATCCTGATGTTGGTGGGTGTCATTCGCGAATTGTTCGGCTCCGGCAGCCTCTTCGGCATCACGATCCTGCCGACCGTGAACAACGGCGGGTGGTATGTTCCCAACGGACTGCTGCTGCTGCCGCCTTCCGCATTCTTCGTTATCGGGCTGCTTATCTGGGCATTCAGGAGCTGGAAGCCCGAGCAGGTCGAGGAGCGCGAATACAAGATCCAGACGGTGGAAGCGCATTGATGGAACAGCTGATTTCCCTCGCAGTCAAAGCGGTCTTCGTCGAGAACCTCGCCCTGTCCTTCTTTTTGGGCATGTGCACGTTCATCGCTGTTTCCAAGAAGATCTCCACGGCCATAGGTCTCGGCATTTCCGTGATGGTCGTGCAGGCCATCACGGTGCCGGCTAACAACCTGATCCTCACCTACTTGCTGGCGCCGGGCGCCTTGTCCTGGGCCGGTTTCGGCGACGTGGACCTGACCTTCCTGGGTCTGATTTCCTATATCGGTGTGATCGCGGCGCTGGTGCAGATCCTTGAGATGGTGCTCGATAAGTACTTCCCGCCGCTCTACAACGCACTCGGCGTGTTCCTGCCGCTGATCACCGTGAACTGTGCGATCCTCGGCGGTTCTCTCTTCATGGTGGAGCGGGACTACAATTTCCCGGAAGCTCTCACATACGGCGTGTCATCCGGCTTTGGCTGGGCTCTTGCCATCACCGCCATGGCGGGTGTCCGCGAGAAACTCAAATATTCCGACATCCCGGAAGGCCTGCAGGGCCTGGGCATCACCTTTATTACCGCGGGGCTGATGGCTATGGCCTTTATGTCCTTCAGCGGCGTCAAACTGTAACGGGAGAGCCCTGTGGCCACATTTGGACTAGGCATACTTCTCTTTACCCTGATCGTGCTGGGCCTCGTCACGATCATTCTTGCGGCCCGTTCCAGGCTCGTCTCAGTCGGCAACGTCGATATCACGATCAACGGCGAAAAGACGATTTCGGTGCCGGCAGGTGGCAAGCTGCTGCAGACGCTCGCCGAGCAGAAACTGTTCGTGCCGTCGGCTTGCGGCGGCGGCGGCACCTGCGCCCAGTGCCGGGTCAGGATTTTCTCCGGTGGCGGCTCGATCCTGCCGACCGAAGAAAGCCACATCACCAAGCGCGAAGCCGCCTGCGGCGACCGCCTGTCCTGTCAGGTCGCGGTCAAGCAGGACATGGAGATCGAGGTTCCCGAAGAAGTCTTCGGCGTCAAGAAATGGGAATGCACGGTCCGCTCAAACGAGAACGTGGCCACCTTCATCAAGGCGCTGGTGCTTGAGCTGCCCGAGGGCGAGAACGTGAACTTTCGCGCCGGCGGCTACATTCAGATCGAGGCGCCAGCGCACAAGCTCAAGTACACCGACTTCGATATCGAGGAGGAGTATCGCGGCGATTGGGACAAGTTCAATCTCTGGCAATACGAGTCGATCGTGGACGAGCCGGTGGAACGTGCCTATTCAATGGCGAACTACCCGGAGGAAAAGGGCATCATCATGCTCAATGTCCGCGTGGCCTCGCCACCTCCGGGCACGGAAGGCATCCCGCCTGGCAAGATGTCCAGTTATATCTTCAACCTGAAACCGGGCGACAAGGTCACGATTTCCGGTCCCTTCGGCGAGTTCTTTGCGCGCGACACCGACAAGGAGATGGTGTTCATCGGCGGCGGCGCAGGCATGGCGCCAATGCGCAGTCATATCTTCGACCAGCTCAAGCGGCTGAAATCCAAGCGCAAGATCAGCTTCTGGTACGGTGCGCGCTCCAAACGGGAAATGTTCTTCGTTGAAGATTTCGATCAGCTCGCCGCAGAAAACCCGAATTTCGAATGGCATGTCGCCTTGTCCGACGCGCTGCCGGAGGACGATTGGAGCGGCTATACCGGCTTCATTCACAACGTTCTTTATGACGAGTACCTCAAGAACCATCCCGCACCGGAGGACTGCGAGTTCTATATGTGCGGACCTCCAATCATGAACTCGTCGGTGATCAACATGCTGCTTGATCTGGGCGTAGACCGCGATGACATCATGTTGGACGACTTCGGAGGATAGAGGTCGCAGTTGCCGGGAAGAGCGGCTGTCAAAGTTCTGGAGGCGGCGGGGCCTGGAAGGCTGCGCCCCTCCTGACGACTGGTCTCCGCGGGCCGTTGGAAAGCGCAACCGCTCGGCCTCCGGCTTTTCCAGCAGGTCCTCCGGATTGCCTATTCTAAGGTCGCAAATGCCGGCGGTTGGTTATTTGACCGGACAGCGATCATTCCAGCAGCCGTCTTTGGGATTGCACCGGTTAGCCGGCCAGGCTCGCTCTTCCGCTCATGTCAGGCTTATCTGGCAAACAGATTTTCAAAATTGTTAGATCCTGACCTTGAGTACGCAAGCTTCGCGAAAGCTAGCGCATCTAGTCTGAAATTCACGGCAGGTTGAACCGTCTACTTCAAGGTTCAAGTGCATGATGCAGGTCCTGCCGTGCCGGTGAGAATCCGGCATGTCCCGCTCTAACTTCAATCTTGAAAGGGACATATCATGTCTAGCCTTATGACAAATGCGTCGGCAATGACCGCGCTGCAGACCTTGAACTCCACCAACAAGCAGATGTCCGAAGTGCAGAACCGCATTTCCACCGGTTACCGCGTGTCCACCGCCTCGGACAACGCGGCCTACTGGTCGATTGCGACCACCATGCGCTCCGATAACATGGCACTGTCTGCCGTTGAGGATGCTCTGGGTCTTGGTGCAGCGACGGTCGACGTCATGTACACGGCTACTGAAAGCACCGTTGATGTTGTGAACGAGATCAAGGCAAAGCTCGTTGCCGCCCGCCAGCCGGGTGTCGACCGCACCAAGATCCAGTCCGACATCACCGAGCTTCAGGGCCAGCTGCAGACGATTGCCGACTCCTCTGTCTTCAACGGGGAAAACTGGCTTTCGGTCGACTCCGGTGCTGCAGACTACAACGCGTCCAAGACCATTGTGGGTTCCTTCACCCGCTCCGGCGGTGCGATCACGATCGATACCATTGCCATTGACATCACCCAGACCGAGCTGTTCGACGCCACCGGCGCCGACGGTATCCTGGACGGTGCCAAGACCAACGGTAACATCGTTTCCACGATTGACATCTCGGCCCTGACCGACTCGGCAGCCGACCTGACAACCCTGGAAAACATGATCGCTGACGTGGACGAAGCCCTTGGTGAAATCACGGACTCCGCAACCCTTCTGGGTTCCGTGAAAAAGCGCGTTGACCTGCAGAAGGACTTCGTGACGGCTCTGACGGACGCCATTGATCGTGGCGTCGGCCAGCTTGTCGATGCGGACATGAACGAGGAATCGACCCGTCTCCAGGCCCTGCAGGTGCAGCAGCAGCTTGGTATCCAGGCGCTGTCGATTGCCAACTCGAACAGCCAGAACATCCTCTCGCTGTTCCGTTAATCCATCCGGTTATCCGGAAGGCCCGGGCCGCGCTCTTCTTTCTGAAGGGCGCGGCCTTTTCTTTTTTGCATTTCCCGAACCGCTGAAGTCGTTCGCAGCTGTCGGAAGGATCCTCCGAAATCGGGCGCAACCTTCGCGCAAGCTCAGACTTCGATAGTGGCGCAAATGATAACGGGCGATGCAACAGGGGTGATCTATGCCTGGCCGCGAGCAAGCAGAAAAACTTTGGGCAAATCTCCAGGAACTCGGTGCAAGACGGTTGATTGCCTTGGCTCTGATCGGGCTGGCAACCATCATGACGGTCGGCCTGGGCGCCTATTATCTTTCCCGGCCGGAGCAGACGGTGCTCTATACCGGCCTGGACGGAGAGGATGTCACCCGCATCGGATCCGCTCTTCAGGATGCCGGTATTCCTTATGATGTGAGTTCCGACGGCACCGCCGTCATGGTCAACCACGCTGCAACCGCCAAGGCGCGCATGCTGCTCGCCGAAAAAGGCCTGCCGCGCGGAGCCAACTCCGGTTACGAACTCTTTGATGATCTTGGGTCGCTCGGGCTGACATCCTTCATGCAGGAAGTGACCCGTGTTCGCGCACTCGAAGGCGAACTCGCTCGGACCATCCAGCTGATGCAGGGTGTCCGCGCTGCCCGGGTTCATATTGTCATGCCGGAAAAAGGCTCGTTCCGGCGCGACCAGCAGCCACCGTCGGCCTCTGTGGTGATCCGGTCCGAGAAATCCGACGATATCCGCACCGCCGATGCGATCCGCCATCTGGTCGCTGCCGGTGTTCCCGGCATGACCCCGGACAAGGTGACCGTGCTGGACACCTCCGGCGAACTGCTTGCCGCCGGCGACGATCCGTCAAAGGCATCTGCCGGCCAGCTTGCGTCCCTTGAAGCCGTCGTATCCAGCCGCATCCAGGAAAACATCCGAAAAACCCTGACCCCTTATCTGGGCATAGACAATTTCCAGGTCAGCGTTGCTGCGGATCTGAATACCGATCGGCGAAAGATCGCGGAAACAATCTACGATCCGGAATCGCGGACAGAGCGATCGGTTCGCACCATCCGCGAAAACGAGAATTCGCAGAATGCCAGCACAGAGACGCCGACAACGGTTGAACAGAACATTCCGGAGCAGAATGTGCAGGCGAACAACGGCGAGCGCTCAAGCGAGGAAAACCAACGGCGGGAAGAAACGGTCAATTACGAGATCTCCTCCAAGCGGATCGAGACGTCGCAGGACGGTTTCAAGGTCGAACGCCTGTCAATCGCCGTGCTTGTCGATCGCGCCCGGCTGAATGCATCGCTCGGCGGTGAACCGGACCAGACCGCGGTCGATGCACAGCTTGAGGAAATCCGCCAGCTTGCGGCGTCTTCGGCCGGGGTCGATGCGGCGCGGGGCGACATGGTCAAGGTATCCGTGGTCGATTTCATCGATGGCGGTCGCGACCTGGAGCCGATCCCCCCCTTGAGTGTTTCGGAATACCTGCTCCGTCAGTCCGGCAACATCATCAATGCCGTGGCTATCCTGATTGTGGCCGGAATGGTGATCTGGTTCGGCCTGCGCCCGGCTGTTGCCGCGCTGGTGCCGAAACCCGACCCGGTAACGGCGGAAATCGCTGATATGGCGATGATGCCGGAAGATGCCGACATGGCCGGTGACTATTCCGGTCAGGCCTATCTCACGTCTCCCGACCATACAGCGATGCTGAGTGACCTGAATTCCAAGCTCAATCAGTCGCCACTGAAAAAGCTGGAATCCCTCCTGGACTACAACGAAGAACAATCGGCCGCGATCCTGCGCCAGTGGCTCTATGAAAACGAGAGGGCATAAGGATGCGCAGCAACATCGCCGCCTATATCCCGACGCTGAACAGCGGGCCGTTCCAGACGCTGAATTCATCGGACGCCATTATGGCGGAAGTGATGCCGGTACATGTACAGGAACAGGCCGAGCCCACGTTGGAAGAACAGCTCGCCGCGGAATACGAACGGGGTCTTGCCGCTGGAGAAGCGGCGGCGGCCGAACGATACGAAATCCGGCTTGAGGACGAGCGCAAGTCCCACGATGAAGAGGTCGCAGCCATCCGCGAAACTTTGCGGGCCGAACAGGCCAGTCTCCTGGCGGAAGGTCTGGAAACCGCGTTCGTGGCTCTCGAGGACGGGATCGCCCACTGTGTAGCGGAAGTCCTTGAACCCCTGGTCGAGGACCGGATCGCAGACCGGATCGTGATGTCGTTCCGCGAAACGCTCTCCCGCCTGCTGGAAGGAGACCAGGGAAGCCTGGTGCGCATCAGTGGTCCTGACACCCTTCTGGATCTGCTCCGTTCGGAGCCGGGGCCTTTGGAAGGCCGGATTGAGTTTCAAACCGCCGATACTGCTGAACTAACCGCCGTGATTGGCGAAACCACCTTGAACACGCGGTTTGCCGAATGGATGGCGCATTTGCGCCTGGCAATGAAGGCGGAGTGAGTATGCAGGATACTTTGCCCAACGAAATCGTCATTGTCCGGCGCAGGCCGGACTGGGAAACGGAATCGCACGGCCATGGCGTGTGGAAGATCGCCTACGCTGATTTCATGACCGCCATGATGGCCTTTTTCCTGGTCATGTGGCTTATCAATGTCACCGATGACAGCGTCAAGAGCGGCGTCGCCCAGTATTTCAACCCGGTCAAACTCGCTTCGACCGCGCCGAACAAAAAGGGCCTGAACGACCCGAATGTCGCCGGTACGACCAACGAAGACGGAGCCAATCTGCCCGAAGGCGACCTGAACGCCGGTAACGGCCGCAAGGCAGGTTTGGACATTCGCCAGGGGGTCGCACCGGAAACTTCCGAAGGGCGTTCGGGTGACATCTCAGGCCAGTTTACCCAGACCCATTCCGAAGCTCAGCTCTTCGCCGATCCATATGCCGTGCTCGACAAGCTCGCCGGGATGGCGGCTTCAACGGAGGAGGTCAAATACTCCGATCGGGAAGCCTATGGCGATGGACTGGAAAAGCAGGCGGGAGCCCGGGGCGGTGACGCGTTTCGTGATCCTTTCGATCCGCTTTACTGGCAGTTTCTTCCCACGCGTGGCGCAGGGGAGGTGGATTTCGCAGCCGACCCCGCCGACAAGACGCAGACGGATATGGTCACTGTTATCGAACCGAAATCTGCATCTATTCCGGGCGAGGAAGATACCGCTGTAGCTGGAACTGGAACTGCCGACGTCGTCGCGCATGTCCTGGCCGGCAAGTCTGTTCCTTCCTCAGCGACTGCGGCCAATGCAGGAGGCTATGGGCCGTCGGAACAGCAGAAGCGGCAGGCTCTTTTGAAGCTGAAAGCGACCGACGCAAGGGCCGCTGTCCGAGGCAGCACGCTTATCGAGCGGTTGAACTTTGCATTATCGGAGATCGGGAGCGGGGCCATGAAAGAAACGGCAAGCCGCGTCGTGATCGAGGCAATCGACGACGGGGTCCTGATCAGCCTTACGGATGACCAGAACTTCGGGATGTTTGCCATCGGGTCTGCCGAACCCCGTCCTGAACTCGTCGCTTTGCTCGGACGGATCGGCAAGATCGTGCGCACTGAAAAGGGCCAGATCGTCATCAAGGGTCATACGGATGCCCGGCCGTTCCGATCGAAAAACTACGATAACTGGCGCCTGTCGACCGCGCGCGCCCATATGGCCCTCTACATGCTTGCGCGCGGCGGTGTGCCGATGAAACGCTTCGAGCGGGTCGAAGGCTACGCAGACAGAGATCTGAAACACCCCGAAGATCCGAATGCGGCATCCAACCGGAGGATTGAAATTTTCCTGAAGGAGGCGATCTGATGGTGCGCAGAATGAGGGTCTTTCTTTTGGCCACACTCTGTTGGGCCGGTCTCGTGGCTTCGCCGCTGAATGCCCAACCCGTCACACCGCCCTATGAGATGGTCCGCACGCTGCAGTCGCTTCAGGCTCAGGTGGCCCAGGGCAATAGCCAGGCTCTGGCGGCCCAGCGTGCGCTGTTGTTGCGAATGGAAAATGACTTCATGGATGCACCGGCGGTGGTCTGGCAGGATCCGCGCAACGCACGGGCTGCTGTCATTCATCTGTTAAGCGGCGGTCATCCGGCCGTGATGCGGGAATTGATGAAATTCGATCCCTTGCCCAGCATCGATGTGAACCTGATGAATGGCGCGTTGGCCTATGTCGAAGGACGCGAACAACAGGCGGCCGAGTTGTTGTCCGGGTTCGATCCCCGAGAGTTGCCGCCGAGCCTGGGCGGCCATGTGGCGCTTGCGCTGGCGGCCGTCACGGTCCGTGAAAAACCCGAAGCCGCTCTGACCTATCTGGGCCTTGCCCGTCTGCTTCTGCCCGGAAGCCTTGTTGAAGAAGCTGCGCTGCGCCGAGAGGTGTTCGTGGCCGGCACCCTCGACAACATCGAGCGGTTCCAGTCGCTTTCCATCACCTATCTGCGTCGTTTCCGGAATTCCATCTATGCGCCTGACTTCAGACGCAGGTTCATGCTGGCGATCGACACCTTGGGATTTGCCAAAAGCCCCGAAAAATTCGCCCTTATAGAAAGTCTCTTCAACGAGTTCGATGAAGACACCCAGCGGACGCTTTACCTGCGTATGGCACGGACTGCTTTGTTGCACGGTCAGCTTGAGATCGTTCGCAAGGTCGTGGATCGCGCAATTCCTCTCGCAATGGGCGGAACGCGCGAAGAAGCGATGCTGAAGATCTACATGGCCGGCGCCACGATGGATGCAAAGAACATCAAGCTCGTCCGGGATACGCTCTGGTCCGTGGACAAGACCCTTTTGGAACCCGACGAACTGGACCTTCTGGATGCGGTCTATTCGGTGATGAATTCCGTGCGTCACTGGCCGGAGCCGCCGGTCAATGTCATTGGCGAATTTTCTTCCTTTACACCTGGCAACAAGCCCGGCGATCCGGAGTGGATCACCCCGGTGATGAGCCACGCTAATCAGTTGCTCACGGAGACCGGCAAGCTCCTGGACAAAGCGGGGAACCCTTGAGATGACCTATGCGAATTCCCCCCTGCTGCAATCGAGCGGCCAGACATCCCCGAAGGCAAACCTGAACGGCAACCAGCAAAAGGGAGACGGTGGTGAGCCGTCTAAGGAAAACCAGTTCCTGAACCTGATGCGAACGCTCACGGGCAAGAATTCGGACGCTGCCCGAACCGGCTCCGGTCAAGCGCAGCCCCGGGGCAACCGCACCGGAGAAAATGGCGACGGCACGGGTCTTCCGGCGGTATCGGAGGCTGGGCCTCAGAAGAAGGCGCCCGGCGCCGGTTCCGATGCGCCTTCAATGTCCGGCAGGGCAGGCGCATCGACCTCCGCAGGCCACGCCGATGGAGCCACCGATACCGATGCCGCGGAAACCGACAGTGCCGGCGAAGATGCGAATGGGACGAAGGCTACCTCTTCCGGCAGCCCCGACGTCCTTGCCAGTGTCCTGGAACAACTGGCGGGCGGAATGGCCTCGAACAGCCGGAACGCAAAGACCGGGAGTTCCGGGCGACCGGGCGGACAGGCAATGACCCAGAGTTTCGCACAAGGAGCGCAGGCAGCAGCCCCCCGGGCACAGAGCGGTGCCGGGGGAGCAGCTTCGGGCGATAAAGGGGTGGAGGACCTTTTCGCAAAGTTCGGCATCGAGCCTGAAGCCGCTTCCGAGGGGCGAGGAAGCGACAAGCAGACCGCGGGATTGAAGTCGCCGATCGATGCGGCATCGGTGAAGATCGTTCGTCAGGAAACGCATTTTGCACCATCCTACCGCCTATCTCCGATCCAGCAGGTGGGTGAGGGGATTATGGCCAGCCTGAAGGCGGAAGCTTCACGTGCTGCGGCCGAACCGCAGGGGCTTTCGATTAAGCCCGAGGGCGAAGCCGTCAAAACGCTGGAGATCAAGCTGACGCCGGTCGAACTCGGCTCGGTAAAAGTTACCCTGAAAATCACCGGCGGCAACGTCGAGGTCACAATGACGGCGAGCAATCCGCAAACCGCCGAATTGTTGAAGCAGGATCGGCAGTTGCTCGATCAGATGCTGCGCGCTACGGGTCACAGGGCGGACTCGATTACAATTCAGACCGCGGCCGATGATCGGGTTACCGGTCAGCAGCATACCGGACAGGCCCAATCCTTCGGTTCGTCGTTTTCACAGGCGGACCAGAATTCCGGCAACGGGTCTTTCCAGAACCCGTTGCAGCAAGGGGGGCGTCAGGAAAACGAAGACCAGGGCCGCCAGACCCAGGACCAATCCGCAAGCGATGACCGCACAAGGAGTGTTGAAGATGAAAAAGCTGGTGATCAGCGCCACGATGGCGGCGTCTATCTTTAGCGGTCTGTCGGTTTCGGCAACACCCGCATCTGCGGAAATCCAGAATATCTGCGAAAAGGAAATGGTTGCGGCCGCACGGAAATATCGCGTTCCGCTCGGCGTTCTTTATGCCGTCGGCCTGACCGAAACGGGCCGGCGCAATTCGCTATATCCCTATGCGCTCAACATCGAAGGCGCGGCAGAGTTTCCACCCTCTGCGGCAGCCGCAAAGGCCGATGTGCTCAAGGCGCGCAAACAAGGCAAGAGACTGATCGATATCGGTTGCATGCAGATCAACCAGTATTACCACGGCTCCAGGTTCACCTCGGTCGACCACATGCTCCAGCCCCGGGCGAATGTGCAATATGCGGCGCGTTTCCTGAAGGAACTTCGTCAGCGCCAGGGATCCTGGACGATGGCGGTCGCTCGTTACCATGCCGGTCCGGATAACGACCCGGCGCAAAAACGGTATGTCTGCAAGGTGATCCAGAACATGGTAGCGACCGGTTTCGGAAAGTGGACCCCGAAATCCCGGGAATTCTGCAGTTAATGAATAAGAAGAATGCATTTTTGAAAGTAGTATTTAAAATTTAAAATAATTCGTTTCAGACTCAAATAAAATATCCCTCTATTTTTCAATGCAACAGCTTCGCGCAAGATAAGCCCTCTTGAATGGTCTCCAGTAAGTTTTGGTAACGGGAGACGTTCCATGGGTCTTTATGGAGTAATGCGCACAGGTGTTTCAGGCATGAATGCTCAGTCGAGCAAGCTTGGCACGGTTGCTGACAACATCGCCAATTCCAGCACCACCGGCTATAAGCGCGCGGCGTCGGAGTTCTCTTCCCTGGTTTTGTCTCAAGGAAGTGGCACCTACAATTCTGGTGGCGTTGAAGCCCAAACGAAATATGCCATCACCGACCAGGGCGCATTGAGTTATACGACGTCAAGCCTGGACCTCGCCGTTGAGGGCAACGGCTTCTTCGTTGTGTCCGACAAGGAGGGCAGCCCGATGTTGACCCGGGCCGGCTCCTTCGTGCCGACCGATGAAGGCTATCTGATCAACACAGCCGGCTATTATCTGCAGGGTTATCCGATTTCCAACGGCGCGACGCCAACGACAGTCGCCAACGGTCTTGGCGGCATGGAACGGATCAACATTTCCCAGAACCGGCTGGAAGCGGTCCCGACCGACGAAGCGACGCTCTGGACCAACGTGCCGGAAGACGCAACGATCGTTGCGGCCGCAAATCTCCCGTCCACCAACGCGGCGACCGCCACCTATTCCGCCAAGACCTCTCTCGTCGTCTATGACAATCTCGGCAACGAAGTGACGTTGGACGTCTATTACTCCAAGGTCACGGAAACGGCAGCCGATTCCGACTGGGAAGTGGCGATCTACAATGCGGCGGATGCGGCGGCCGGCGGCGGCTTCCCGTATTCTTCCGCAGCCCTGTCCACGCAAACGCTGACTTTCGATGTCACGACCGGCGATCTGACGGCGGCAAGCCCGACCGTTATCAACGTGACCGTGCCCAATGGCGGTACTTTCGATATCGATCTCGAGCAGTCGACCTACCTGGCAGCCGACTTCACGGTGACGGAAGTCAACGCGAATGGCAATGCGCCGAGTTCCGTGGAAGACGTGGAGTTCGACGAAAACGGCACACTCTACGCGCTTTATGCCAACGGAGACCGGCGGGCGATCTACCAGATCCCGCTGGCCGACGTGGCCAGCCCCGACAAGCTGACGCCGGTTTCCGGCAACCTCTACCGGGTATCCAACGAATCCGGTGACGTCCGGGTCGGTTTCCCGGGGGAAGGCGGTCTGGGCAATCTTGTGGTCGGTGCCCTTGAAAACTCAAACGTCGATCTCGCCAGCGAGTTGACCTCGATGATCGAGTCCCAGCGCAGCTACACCGCAAACTCCAAGGTGTTCAAGGCGGGCTCCGATCTTCTGGAAGAACTGGTCAACCTGGTCCGCTAAGGCACTGGGAAATTCGAGAGTAACATGTCATGAGCCTGTCCGTCGCACTTCAGGTCGCCCAGTCCGCGCTCGCAGCCCGGCAAGCGGAAACCGCAACCACCTCCCGCAATATCGCGGGAGCGCAGGATGCCGGGTATTCACGCAAATCCGTAATGCTCAGTTCGGTCTATTCCGAAGCCGGCCAATCGGGCGGGGTCAGGGTCGAGGGCGTGGCGCGAACCACCGACAGCGCGCTTTATACGTCACTGCTGACCTCCACATCCGTGGGGTCTTCTCAACAGGCCGTGCTCGACGGCCTGGAACGGCTGCACGAGACCGTCGGCGATACGGCATTGGAAATGTCTCCGTCCGCTCGCCTTGGCGATCTCAAGACCTCGATCCAGGCCTATGCCGCTGATCCGAACAACACCATTCTTGCTCAGGATTTCCTGCAGACCGCCAAGGACATGGCCAGAGCCCTGAACGAGGGAACAGATCTGGTGCAGTCGGTTCGTGCGGATGCGGATGCGGCGATTTCCGATTCCGTCGATGAAATCAACAAGCTGCTCGGTCAGCTTGAGGATCTCAATACGGTGATTGTCCGCGGCACTCAGAGCGGTGCGGATGTGACGGACGCTTTGGACAGTCGCGACCAGGTTCTGCTCTCCCTGTCGGAAGAAATCGGCATCCGGACCCTGACGCAGGACGACGGCGGGATGGTCGTCTACACCGACAGCGGTGTGACACTGTTCGAAACCACGGCCCGGACGGTCAGTTTCGACAGGACCAATACCTACGGTCCGACGACCGTCGGCAATCAGGTCTATATCGATGGTGTTCCCGTCGCCGGACCGAATGCGATCATGCCGATTTCAAGTGGGCGGTTGCAAGGCCTGACGAGCCTTAGGGACGAGGTCGCGGTGACCTATCAGAGCCAGCTCGACGAAGTCGCCCGCGGTCTGGTGGAAGCCTTTGCCGAAAGCGACCAGGTGGCAGCGGGTCCCGATCAGGCGGGTCTCTTTACCTATACAGGCGGGCCTGCGATTCCGGCGGCGGGCACGCTCGTCGTCGGGCTGGCCGGCGATATCCGGATCAACGCCGATGCCGATCCGGATCTGGGCGGCGAGCTTGATCTGCTCCGGGATGGCGGCATTTCCGATCCGCTCGATCCGAACTACGACTACAACACTGGCGATCTCGCCGGATACAGCGGCCGTCTGCAGGAATACCTGGACGCCCTGGATGCGCCCCGGGTTTTCGACAGCGGCGTGGAACTCGATCCGACCGATACCCTGTCCGGCTTCGCGTCGTCATCCGTCAGTTGGCTCCAAAGCCGGCGCCAGACGGCGACCAGCGACCTTGAGGTCCAGTCCGTCATCGTGTCCCGAACGGCGGAATCCCTTTCCAACACCACCGGCGTGAATCTCGATGAGGAGATGACCCGCATGCTCGACATCGAGCGCGCATATGCGGCCGCCGCCAAACTGATCACCGCCGTCGACAGCATGCTCGACGATCTTCTGGCCGCTGCGAGGTAAGCCGCTATGAAAATGACCTACATTTCGACGATATCGATGTCGGACGGAGCCCGGCGTCAGATGATGAGCCAGGCCAGCAACGTCAACAAACTCCAGACGGAACTGTCCTCCGGTCGCAAATTCGATGTCGGGCTCGATCTCGGCAGCAAGACCGGGGAAACCGTCACGCTTCGATCCGAGTTCGAGTTTCTGAACACGATTGCCGACACGAACGGCCTGACGGCATCGAGGCTCGATGTCGCCCAGGCCGCCATGGATGATATTCGTACAGTAGCGGAAGACTTTCTGGCGACCCTTGTGGCCGTGCGAGACAGCAACGGCAGCAATGCGGTGACCCAAACCGAGGCTGCAGGCAATCTTGAGCTGTTGATGTCGCGCCTGAACACCCAGCTGAACGGTAATTACCTTTTCGCCGGGATCAATTCCGATGTGGCGCCGGTCAACGACTACAACGATCCGCTGCAGCCCAACAAGATCGCGGCCGATGCTGCCTTCCTCGGACAATTCGGCTTTACCCAGAGCGATCCGAACGTATCGACAATCTCCGGCGCGGCCATGACGGCCTATCTGAACGGGCCGTTCAATGCGCTTTTCGCCGATCCGAACTGGGGCAATGATTGGTCGAGTGCGTCCGATCAGACCGTCGTCAGCCGAATTTCCGCGAGCGAGGAACTGACGACGTCGGTCAGTGCCAATGAGGATGCGTTCCGCAAACTGGCACAGGCTTTCACCATGATGTCGGACCTCGGTAACGACACGCTGGGACCGGATGCCTACAAGGCTGTTGTCGACAAGTCGATCTCTTTGATCGGTGAGGCCATCGTCGGCGTAACGAACCTGATGGGTTCCATGGGAACGGCTCAGGAACGCGTCTCGGTCGCAAACGACAGGATTTCCATCCAGACGGACATTCTCAACCAGCGCATCAATGCGCTCGAAAACGTCAATCTGGAGGAAACGTCGGTCCGCCTGAACACCGCGATCACTCAACTTGAAACGACCTATGCGATCAGCGCCCGGATCCAGCGTCTGAGCATTCTCAACTACTTCTGACCGCGCGCCGGCAATCTGGCCCCGAAGCAAAGACCTGAATAACGAGAGAGGGTTCCATGTATAATTTGTCCTATGCCGAGACCATGGACGATATCTGCGCCGACGAAAAACTGAACGAACTGGAGGCGATGAACATCGTCATCGCCAAGCTGGAGCAGGCAAAAGACTGCGGCCCGAATTCCCGGGAAACCGTTGAAGCCCTGTTCTTCACCCGGCGTCTATGGGGCTACTTCCTGGAAAGCCTGACCGACGACAACAACGAACTGCCCACCGCGTTGCGCGCCCAGCTGATTTCGATCGGCATCTGGGCGATCAAGGAAACCGAGCGGATCCGGCAGAACGAGAGCGAAAGCCTGGATCCGCTCATCCAGATCAACAGCATTATTCGCGACAGCCTGAACGGATAAATCAATGAAAATTGGTCTCAAAGCGGGCGAGCGCCTGTTCGTAAACGGAGCCGTCCTGCGCGTTGAGCGCAAGACGAACCTGGAACTGATGAATGACGCGGTCTTTCTCCTGGAGACCCATGTCCTTCAGCCGGAAGATGCCACGACGCCACTGCGCCAGCTCTATTTCGTTCTGCAGACTATGGTCATGGATCCTGTCGCCGCACAGTCTGTCCAGGGCTTGTTCGAAATGATGATGCGGTCCGCCAAGTCCGTCTTTTCCAATGCGCACATTCTGGAGACCTTGAAAGAGGTCGAAACCCTGAACGACCAATCCCGATGGTTCGAGGCCATGAAGATCGTGCGCAGTCTCTATCCGACCGAAGCCGCATTGATGGGCGGCGGCGAGACCGAAATCGAACAGGTCGTTCGCCTGGCCTGCGCCTGAAAGGAGTTTCCGACATGACCGTATCCGCAGTTTCCGCCGCGACCGAAACAGGTCAGGCCACGGCGGCCAGTGCCGCCAAGGAACAGCTCACCGTCGATTACGACGCCTTCCTGCAGCTGATGATGGCGCAGATGCAAAACCAGGATCCGACCGATCCGGTGGATTCCTCCGAGCAGCTTGCCCAGCTGGCCAGCTTCTCCCAGGTGGAACAGTCCATCGAAACCAATTCCAAGCTCGAAACCATGCTGACCAACATGTCCTTCGGTCAGGTGGATGACCTGATCGGCCGCACGGCGACCGATACCAACGGCACTTCCGGCGTTGTAACCTCCGTCGAAATCTACTCCGACGGCACGGTCCTGGGGCTGGACAACGGCAAGGGCATCCTGCTTGGCGCCGGCGTGACGATCAGCTGACCATGAATGAAGTCGATGCACTCGACCTGGTTCGGGCGGCGATCTGGACGATTATCGTCGGATCGGCGCCTGCGATCGTGCCCGCAATGGTCGTCGGGATCGCCATTGCCTTGTTGCAGGCACTGACGCAGGTTCAGGAAATCACACTGACCTTCATCCCGAAAATTGTCGCGATCCTGGTGATGATCATCATCGCCGGTCCGTTTATCGGCGGCCAGATCTATGGCCTGACCGTGTTGATCTACGGGCGGATCGAGAACGGTTTTTGAACCGGACCCGCCGGCCTTATCGGCCGGCCATTCTATTTTCGGCCAGCGCCGGATATCCCTTGAATGAAACCGTTGCGATAACCTCGTCGAAAAAGACGCAGGCTCCGACCGGTTCGCCGGGACCATTGACGCGGGCAAGTCTTTCTTTTCATGAAGTTTTATTGCCTCTGACATCCGGAGACTTTCCGGCGTCCTTCGAAAAGTTCTCCTCATTCGCCAGGGCACAAAGTTCACGCAAGCTTCGCCGGGCATGGTGCGGGCAGTTCTTTCCGACCGAGAGAAGGCATGTCTGATACCACCCTTAATTCAGCCGGCACGAGTGCACTCGACAGCAGGCGCGATATCGGCTTTGCCGTCGGCATCGTCCTGATCCTGGCGGTCCTGTTTCTGCCGATCCCGACCTTCCTGATCGATGTCGGTCTGGCCATGTCGATCGCGCTGTCCGTGCTGATCCTGATGGTGGCGCTGTGGATCCAGAAACCCCTGGATTTCTCGTCCTTTCCAACGATCCTGCTGATAGCGACCATGCTGCGCCTGTCGCTGAATATTGCGACCACGCGCGTCATCCTGGCCAACGGCCACGAAGGCCTGAATGCCGCCGGTTACGTCATCAACGGCTTTTCCCAGTTCGTGATGAGCGGTGACTTCGCAATCGGTCTGATCGTTTTTGCCATCCTTGTCACAGTCAACTTCCTGGTCATCACCAAGGGCGCGACCCGTATCGCCGAGGTGGGTGCGCGGTTTACCCTCGATGCGATACCCGGCAAGCAGATGGCGATCGATGCGGACCTGTCTGCCGGCCTGATCAACGACAAGGAAGCGCAGCGTCGACGCAGCGAGCTCGAAGAGGAAAGTTCCTTTTTCGGTGCCATGGACGGTGCCTCAAAATTCGTTCGCGGGGACGCGGTCGCGGGTCTGATCATCACGGCCGTCAACGTCCTGGGCGGCATGGTGATCGGCGTAACCCGTTACAGCATGAGTCCGGGCGATGCGGCCGACGTCTTTACCAAGCTGTCGGTTGGCGATGGCCTTGTTTCCCAGATCCCGGCCCTGATCGTTTCCCTGGCTGCCGGTCTTCTTGTTTCCAAGGGCGGGACCAGAGGGTCCACGGACAAGGCGGTTCTCGGTCAGCTCGGCGGATATCCGCGCGCGCTTTATGTCGCCGCGATCCTGATGGGGATCTTTGCCCTGATGCCAGGCCTGCCCCTGGTTCCGTTTGCTCTGCTCGCCGGCCTGATGGGGTTCACCGGCTATGCCATTCCCAAGCGCATCGCAGCCAGGAAAAAGGTCGAGGACGATAAGAAAGCGCTGGAAGATGCCCGTACCAAGCAGGAGACGCGGGAGTCGGTCAAGGAATCCTTGAAGACTTCGGAAATCGAACTCTGCCTGGGCAAGCAGATCTCAAGCCAGCTGCTTGCAAACCATGGCGAACTCGCCCGCCGGGTCGGCAAGATGCGGCGCAAATTCGCGGAACAATACGGTTTCGTCGTTCCCGACGTTCGGGTCACGGACAGCCTGACCCTCGATCCGAAAAGCTACCAGATCAAGATCCACGGCACGATCGTCGCCCAGCAGCAACTCAAGGTCGGCGAACTGCTGGTCATGCCGTCCTCCGATGCCAATCTGCCGGTGCCGGCAGAGGAAACACGGGAACCGGCCTTCGGCATGCCTGCCTTCTGGGTGCCGCTCGCCTACCGGGACGAGTTGAAACGCGACGGCCTGGAGCCGGCCGACAATAACACGGTGATCCTGACCCACCTGAGCGAGGTGATCCGGAACAATCTCCCGCAGCTCCTGTCCTACAAGGATATGCGCAACCTTTTCGATCGGCTGGATCCGGAATACCGCAAGCTGCTGGACGACATCTGTCCGGCGCATACGTCCTATTCCGGTCTGCAGGCGGTGCTGAAACTGCTGCTCTCCGAACGGGTGTCGATCCGCAATCTGCACCTTATCCTGGAAGCGATTGCGGAAATCGTTCCCCATGTTCGCCGGTCCGAACAGGTGGCCGAACACGTCCGCATGCGCATTGCCCAGCAGATCTGCGGCGACCTCTCGCAGGGCGGGCCCCTGAACGTGCTCCGGCTCGGAAACCGCTGGGACCTTGCCTTCCACAATGCGCTCAAACGGGATGCCAAAGGCGACGTGATCGAATTCGATATCGAACCGCAGCTGGTGGAGGAGTTCGGCAATGAAATGTCCGAAGCCGTCCGCAAGCACCTGAAGGCCGGCCGGAGCTTTGCAATCGTCGCCACCCCCGATGCACGGCCATATGTGCGCATGATCGTGGAACGCATGTTCCCGACGTTACCTGTGTTGTCTCACCTGGAAATCGCCCGAGGCGTGGATGTCGCGTCCCTGGGCAGCGTCTCATGATCGTCAGCGGTCTCATATTGGGCGAGGCCGGCACCGCGGTCCTGTTGTCTGTGTTTCTGTTGTTCTGCCGGATCGGTGCCTGCCTTATGGTGATACCGGGTTTTTCCAGCGAGCGCGTCGCCATGCGCATCCGGCTGTTCATTGCCCTTTCGGTGACCCTCGCGCTGACACCTTTGCTTCTGCCGACGATGCAGGCAGCGCTTCCGGATCAGACTCTGGCTACGACCGCACAAATGATCGCCTCGGAGCTATTCATCGGATTCCTGATCGGTTTCCTCGGCCGGATTTTTCTCGTCGCTCTGGAAACGCTTGCGACCTTCGTATCGATGGCCGTCGGCCTGTCGAACATGCAGGGCGTGGCGATCGAGGGCAGCGAGGTTCTGCCGCCTCTGGCGAACCTGATGACATTGACCGCAACGGCGATGATCTTCATTTCCAATCAGCATTGGGAAGTGCTGAGAGGACTTGCGGCATCCTACAAGGCTCTGCCGCCGGGCGGGCCGATGGACGTGGTCAGCGCTGTAGAGCGGCTGAGCGAGCAATTGGATACGACCTTCGTCTTGGCGCTCAGAATCGTCAGCCCGTTTGTTGTCTATACCGTGGTTGTCAATCTGGCGATCGGGCTGGTCAACAAGCTGACGCCGCAGATCCCGGTCTACTTCATTTCCATGCCGTTCGTGATCGCCGGCGGCATGTACTTCCTCTTCCTGGTCTTCTCGGAAGCAATCACCTTGTTCCTCGACGGATATTTCACCTGGCTCAAATTGGGATAAATGAAATGGCACGCACCAGCCACGATATCGAGCGGATCTTCAAACTGCAGAAGCAGATCCACGTCCTTTCGTCCTGGCTTCTTCAAAAACTCGACGGGCAGGCCACAGAGCTTGCCGACAAGGAACAGCGTATTCTGTTCGCACTCTCCAACGGTGACCTGGCGCGCCATGATATCTTCATCGCGCGAGCCGCGGACCGATTGAAGGCCATTCTGGCGGAACTTGGAGAATTGACCGAAGCCCGCGACAAGGTTCAGACCGAATATGTCCGCCAGCGGATGATGCTCAAGGTGATGGAGCAGCGACTGGCGAAGATGCGCGGCGATGAGCAGCGCAAGGCGGAAGATCGGGAACTGACCGACCTTCTGGAGCATCATCTGCGAAGATCGGCGTAAGGCTGCCGCAAGTTCCAGGCGATAGAAATGAACGGAGACGGCGAGGGCGCATTCGGCCCCGCCACTCGGAAAGACAACGGTCCCTCAAGGGCTGGGACGCAAAATGCAGGAGTGTCCTCATGGCTATCGCGCCTCCATCCGATCTGGTTCTCGACGTGGTTCGCGCTGCCGACCCGGTGGAGCGAAGTGTTGCGGCGGGAAAGCTGCAGCGGCTGGCAGCGGTAGGCTATGCCGATGGGTCGGGCTTCCGGTCCGCAATCGACGACACCATGTCGTCCTCGTTTCGCGCCAATGGTTCTGCGGGAGCGACCGGCAGCAAGTCGCCGGCCGAGAAATTCGAAGCGCTGGTTCTGCACCAGTTTGTCGAAACCATGCTGCCGGATGATGCCGGCGATGTTTTCGGCAAAGGCGCGACCGGCGAAATCTGGAAATCCATGCTTGCGGAGCAGGTCGCCAATCAGATGGCTGCAAGCGGCGGCATCGGGATTGCGGATCTCATGCAGGATACCTTGAAGCGGGGGACTGAAGCCTGATGTCGGAAGAGCTTGACCGGGATGTGTCCCTGACCGTGTCCAGTCCTGTGGCCGAGGCCATTCTCAAAGCCGCGATACATAGGGCGCTGAACGTGGTCGAAGCGGAAACGCGGGCCTTGCGTGAAGGCGGCGGAACCGACCTGAAGACTTTCGAATACCGCAAGAGCCAGGCGCTTCTGGATCTGAGCCGCGCCCGACAAACGGTTCCATCCACGGCTTTAGGGCAGGAAATCAGGGACTTGCTGGAACATCTTCGCCTGGCCCTGAAGGACAATCTGCTCTTGTTGTCCCGCCATCTGGCGGCTGTGAAGGAAATTGCCGACCTCGTGGCGCAGTCCATGCTGGATGCTGATTCAGATGGCACCTACGCCCGCCCGTTCCCGGAGTATCTACATGATTAAATGGATCTTCGTCGGGATCTGGATGCCGCTTGCAACGGTGGCATCCGGTTACGGTACACAATACTGGCTCAATGATCAGATGGCCAAGGGGGCGACCCAGCGGGCCCGGCTCGGCGGTTTGGACTATGAAACCGTGCAGCCGGTCAACGTACCGATCCTGAAAGACGGGGCGTTGCAGGGCTATGTGGTCGCCAATCTGGTGTTCACCGCTGATGCGGACGTTCTGCGCAGCCTGTCGGTCCCGCCGCATCCGTTTCTGGTCGATGAAGCGTTTCGACTTCTTTATGCCGACAAGGCTTTGGATTTCAAACACCTGGAACGTTATGACCTGGACGGCATGACCAGACATTTGAGACTGGCCGTCAATGCCCGCATCGGCGACGATGTGGTCAAGGAGGTTCTGGTCGAGGAATTCAATTACTTCACCAGGGCCGACGTTATCACCCACTAGTCACCGGAATCTGAAGTTCGTCTCATTTTTCAGCACGCTTTGCACGAACTTCAGATTCCAAGGGGTGACTAGCAAGTATAAGTTTCCAGTGTGGTTTTCTGATTTGAAATACGCATCGGTATTTGTTGCGGAAATGAGGCGTATTTCAAATCCACCACACTAGGCAGCGGCCGTCCGATCCAGGCTGACCCGCTTACGCGCACCGGAACGGTACGTTCCGGTGCTTTTTTGTATGACACCGGTGCACAGAGCCGTTTGAAGCAATTGGTCGGGAAGAGCGCTGCCTCAAGCCGGGAACCGGAGCTCGCCGAGCCAGTCAGGTCTATCAGTCAAGCTTGGCGGGTGAAGACGGCATTTCGTGGAACGGTTCGCGCCGGGGCACATGCGTGCCTATGCCCGGCTGCAGCTCACGAAGTACGGCCTCTCGGCTCCGCCCGTGCATCATCCAGGGCTTCCAGCAGCCGGCGGGTATTTTTAGCAGGATCGTCCGATGCATTGGTGAATTCGATGTAGGAGACGTTCACCGCGTTCTCCGGTTCGCCCAGAACCAGCGAGAAATAGACCCACACACCCTTGTGGTAGAATTCCAGGTCCAGGCTGATTGTCGGCGGCCGGTCCCAGTCCAGGTCGACTCCGGCGGCCATGCCATAACGCAGCGTATCATCCTTGAAATAGAGCTCGGCCGAAGATCTGACCAGGTCGGCGATGTTGCCGTGCTGTTCGGTGCGGACAAATGCCACCAGATCGACCACATCGACCAGCTTCATTTCGCTGGTAAAACCCTTCAAGGCCAGCGCGAGAGCTTCCTTGCGCTGTTCATCGGCGGTCGTAGTCGCGGCGGCCTTGCCGTTCCCACCCGAATGATCCTGCATCGCGCATTTTTCCTGATGCGATAGAATGTCCAACTGCTTGATATCACTATCCTGCACGGCGTGAGTATACATAGCAGATGATTTCCGCAACAGCGCGATAGAATTCCGGAGGAATCATTCGGTCGATTTCCGTGCTCGCGTAAAGCGAACGGGCGAGTTCGCGGTCTTCTATGACCGGTACCTGGTTTTCTTCCGCGATTTGTCGGATCTTCAAGGCGATCAGGTCCTGCCCCTTGGCGACCACGACCGGAGCGGCGGATTGTTCAGTGTCGTAACGCAAGGCCACCGCAAAGTGGGTCGGGTTTGCAACGACAAGTGTCGCGCCGGGGACGGCGTTCATCATCCGGTTGCGTGCCCGATCACGGGCAAGCGACCGCTGCCGGGCCTTTACGATCGGGTCGCCCTCCATCTGCTTGTACTCGTCCTTGATCTCCTGCTTGCTCATGCGCAGGTTCTTGCGCCAGCTGAAGCGGGACCAGACGATATCGACAGCCACCAGCAGGATCGTGACGATACAGACGCCGCCGACCAGTTTCATGGACAGCTGAAGGATGACTTCGGGAAGGGCACTCGGGTCGGTAAACATGGAATTCAGCAAGCTCGGCAGACCGGCCCTGAACTGAAGAAGGGCCACGATGCTGACGGTCGAGAATTTGAACGCGGCCTTGAGAAATTCGACAACGCCCTGCATGCCGAAAATCCGGCTCCAGCCTTTTGCCAGCGAGATGCGTGACGGGTCCGGTTTGATCCGATGCCCGACGATACGTGGCTTGTTCTGAAGAAAAGCCGCCGCGAGCCCGGCAAGGGTGAGCGTTCCGATGATCGGGGCGAGAAACCGCATGGTTTCCATCGCGAGCGCATGGGTAAGCAGAATGGCATCGGCACCGTTTCCAAGTTTGAATCCTCCCGCGTTGTCGATCAGGTGCATGAGGGCTGACCTCAACTTCCCTGTATCGGCGGTTATGATGAAGGCTCCGATCAGCAATGCGGCCAGAAACGATGCCAGGATGGGCGCTTCCTTGGATGTCGGAATATTGCCCTTCTCGATGGCGTCCTGGATTTTCTTCTCTGTCGGCTCCTCTGTTTTTGAGTCCTTGTCGCTATCGTCGGCCATTAAGGGGCTGTCCCGTTTCCGCCTTCAGCTATCGGGTGCGGACCTATGCGAAATAGGCGCCTTCATCCTGCTTTGGATTGAGGTCGATTTCGCCGCGTCCGGCCATTTCAAGCGCGAGATTGGTGATAAAGCTGCGTGCTTCGAGAACGTCGCGTTGGGCCGCAGGTTCGCCGCCGGCCAGTTCATGCTCCGCGATCCTGCGCGAACGCGACGTAAGCGAGGATAGAATGACTTCGCGGAAACCCGGATCCGTGCCCTTCAGGGCCATCACAATCCGGTCCGTCGGGATCTGATCGAAAATCGCCATGCGCGTCCGCGCATTGAGATTGATGATGTCATCGAAGGTGAACAGGAGGCCCTTGAGCATTTCCGCGGTTTTCGGGCGGACCTCGTTGAGGTTGTCCAGCGCGTCTTCCATGTGATCGCGGTCCATCTTGTTCAGGATGTCCGCCATGCGGGCATAGGAATCCGCTTCAAGAGTGCCGGAAAGGTTCATCATGAAGTCCTCATGCATGGTCTTTTCGACTTCGCGCATGATTTCGGGAACCACCGCCTTGATGGAAAGCATGCGCCTGACCAGCTGATTGCGCATCGGCGCGGAAATCTGTCCGAGGACCTTTGCCGCCGCTGCGGGCCTGATCTTGGTCAGGATGAGCGCTGCGGTCTGCGGGTGTTCCTTTGCCAGGTAGTTGGCGAAGACCGTTTCGGAAACCGTCGCCAGCCGGTCCCAGATATTCCGGTTCGAATTGCCCAGAACATCCGACATGATATCGGATAGCTGGTCTTCCGATAGAACGCCTTCAAGCAGTTTCTCCACTTCGTTGGCCGACCCGTAAAGCGTCGGACCGTTGGAAAACTGCTCGATGAATTGCTCTGCAAGCTTGTCCAGCTCTTCGGAGGCCACGGTGCCGAGCTGTGCGGCCGTCACCGTGATCATCCTTATTTCTTCCTGATCGAAATGCCGCAGCAGCCTCGACGAACTTTCCTTGCCGAGCGACAGCAGAATTGCGGCTACTCGTTCTACGCCATTCAGTGGTTTGGCAGGCAGTGTTGCCGGTATCGTTGCAGTGGCATTCATCGCATATTGTCCGTTCTCAGGCTTCCAGCGCGCCGGTTTGGGAACTGATGATTTCGGTCAGGGACACACCGAAACGGGAGTTGTCGTCTTCGACCACCACCACTTCGCCCCGGGCAATCACACGGCCGTTGACGACGATGTCGATCGGTTCGCCGACACGGTGGTTCAGGGGAATGACAGCGCCGCGGCCGAGTTTGAGCAGGTTGGAAACCAGCATCGTCGCCGATCCGAGAACCACCTGGATGTCGACCGGGATCCCGAGGATCGTATCCAGGTTACGGTCGTCGCCCATCAGTTCGGTGTCGGCCTTGCCACCCGGTCCTTCCGGTGCCTCAACCTTGGCGAAATTGGCGGGCTTGGCGGTATGCACGCCGTTGTCCTTTTCGGTCACGTCGTGTTCAATCGTGGTTTCATTCATCACAGGTCATCCTTCTGAGACATGGAGACGGAGCGAAACGGGCTGCCGAACGTGTCGTCGATCCGGTGGATGCGTGTCGCTCTGGGTGCGGCTACGCCGGCGGTTTCGGGTCGCGGCGCGGAAGCCAGCAAGGGATGGGGCAGGTGTTTTTCCGCCTTCGCATTTCCGCTGTAATCGGCGCCGTCATCGGGCTTTCGCTTGGCCATCATGGCGGTCGCCTTGGACAGTTCCTTCAATTCCGCGCGCAGGACGGATTGCTGCCTTTTTGCCTCACGGGTCAGGCCGTCGATTTCGGCGACCAGCTCGCGGGCATCGTCCATGCGGCTGCCCAGGGCATTCAGCACCTGTGCTCCGCGGACATTCAGTTCCTGGATCGAGACCTCGATCCCATCGAGGGCGAGCGCGGTCTGATCGAAAATGCGCTGATAGTCCATGTGATAGGAGCCGAGCCGTTTCAGCTCGCGATACATGGCAACCATTTTCCAGGTCGTAATGACCAGGGCGAGCAGAAGCACGCCGTCAACGAGAGCGGAGATCATCGATTAGATCCTTTTCTTCATGGATCAGGTCTTCGACCTTGAGGGTGTAGGAACCGTCGAGCTGACCGAGCTGACAGGTGAAGATCGGCTGGCGATTGCACTTCAGGGTGACCGGCGTGCGCGCGGTTGCCTGAAGTTCAATGACCTGCCCGATTTCCAGGTTGCAGATTTCGGCAAGGGTCAGTTGCCGTTCTTCCAGAATGGCCTGCAGCTTCACCTCGGTCCGTTGGATTTCGCTGTGGAAGTGCTGGGTC
The DNA here is from genome assembly GCF_048260565.1 of Roseibium sp. GTDB lineage: Bacteria > Pseudomonadota > Alphaproteobacteria > Rhizobiales > Stappiaceae > Roseibium. The sequence goes on from NZ_JBLXGP010000001.1 coordinate 780,288, forward strand.
CATTTCTTGTCGCGGGTCGACATCTCGCCGGAAAGCACCTGGGACAGGCCCTGGCGCAAAGGGTTCAGCGTGGAATGCGGCATGACGACGAAGACTTCACCGCCGCGTCCGATCGCCTGCAGCAGCAGGCGGGCGACGACAGCCGGATTGTTGCGGCGGCCGACCACCGCGAAATCCATCCGGCTTTCGATCCGCTCGATCTTCAGCGTCGTTTCGGCGATCGGCTTGAAGGATTCCTCCAGAGCCTTGGCCGCAACCTCGAACACCGTCCGCGCGATCCGCGTCTCGATGTTGGAAAAGGACCGTTCCTCGTCGATCGGCGGTTCGGTGCCATCGGCTCCGAACAGGACATCGACCATGGTGAAGATGAAGTCCCGGTCGAAACCGACCAGCACCCGGGAATCCCATTCCGGGGAATAAAGGACAGCGACCAGGGCGTTGGCTTCGAATTCGTCCAGAACATCGCCGATCCGGTCGTTTTCGATGCAGCTCACCGACACGTAGGACGGAGAGGCGGACTTCTGGCGCATGGCGTCGGCCATGACCCGTGCCATCCGGTCGAAGACCACGGGCAGCATGGGCAGGCGGTCGACCGAGATCCCGGCGGCATCGAGCAACCGGTCGGTGATCATGGCGCGTTCGGAACTGGTTGCGTCCATTTGGACGGTATGAGCCTCCATCATGATTTAGGCGGCTCCCTTCTGACGCATTTCCTGCACGTTTTCCGAAACCGGCGTGCTGGCGCTGAGCGTTTCGCTTTCCACTTCGTCGATCGTCGGACGATCCGTATCGGAAATCGTCTTGCGACCGTGTTCCAGGGCGATCTGGGGTGCCGCGCCGTTCATGAAGGCAAGCAGGGTCTGCTTGACGACGATATAGGGGCGCAGCCGGGATTCGCGGACGCCCTTGATCTTGCTCGCCAGCGGCGCGACCAGGGCGTAGGACAGTAGAATTCCGAGAAAGGTCCCCACGAGGGCCGCGCCGATGAGCGAGCCGAGCAGCTGCGGCGACTGATCGATGGCACCCATGGCCTTGATGACACCGAGCACGGCGGCAATGATCCCGATCGCGGGGAGCGCTTCCGCCAGGGCGCTCATGGCCTGATAGGGCTTCATCTGGTCCCGGTGAATGGTGTGAAGCTCCTCATCGACCAGCGCCTCGATTTCATGGGCCCGGGCGTTGCCGACGATGATCAACCGGAAATAGTCACAGATGAAGGTCGTCAGGCTCTCGTTACGCAGCACCGAAGGAAAATTCTGGAAGATCGCCGAATTGAACGGCTCTTCGATATGGGGTTCGACCTCGTTGCGGCCTTTGGCCCGCAATTCGCGCATGAGACCGTATAGAAGAGCGAGCACATCGAGATAATCGCGTTTCTTGGGCACCGCATTGCGAACCGCGTCGCCGGTTGCGGTCATCGTGTCGAGAATCGACTTCATGGGATTGCCGACAATATAGGTGCCGATTGCGACGCCGACGATGATGACGAATTCCCAGGGTTGCCAGAGAACCGACACCTTGCCGCCGAGGGCGGCGAACCCGCCGATCAGAGATACGCCTGCAATGATCAGGCCCAACAAAATAGTCACCGAGCAGCTCCTTGATGGTGCATGTGAGGCTTCGATGACGGGACACTAGAAAACGAGACTTGCCTGAAGCTGGCGCCGGAAATGCCGATGGCGCGAACAGCCTGGCGTAAGCTCCGCGCGCAAAGGTTCTTCCTCGCAAGTGAATGAGCGAAAGAAGACCGCCATGATCAGCACGCTGCTTCAATACCAGATGGTTACATCCGACCTGACCAGGTCGCTGAAGAACGTTACCGCCGACCCCATGGTCGAACGTAATACCGAGTACTATCTGGAAAACATCGACTCCATTAAATCGATCGACGACTTTCTCGGTAACGATCGGATCTATGCCTATGCGATGAAGGCGTTCGGCCTGGAAGACATGACCTATGCCAAGGCCTTCATGCGCAAGGTTCTGGAAGAAGGCATCGACGATCGTTCCTCTTTCGCCAATCAGTTGACCGACGACCGCTACCGGCAATTTGCCGAGACTTTCAATTTCGATCGTTACGGCGAGACGGCGACCATCTTTTCCCGTGCTCAGGAAGGCGTCACCGAAGCCTATGTGCGCCAGACGCTGGAGGAGAAGGAGGGAGCGTCGAACGAAGGCGTCCGCCTTGCGCTTTACTTCGCACGCAAGGCGGAAGACATCGGTTCCGCCTACGACATCCTGGCCGACAAGGCGCTTGCCGAAACCGTCTACACGGCCCTTGGTCTGCCCAACGAATTCGCCATGTCGGATCTGGGGAAGCAGGCGGCCTATATCGAAGACCATATCGATATCGAGAAGCTTCAGGACCCGGAGTACCTGAACGATTTTCTTGAACGTTTTTCCACGCTCTACGATCTGAAAACCGGCCAGAACCTTCAACCGGTCCCGAACCTGCTCGTATCCGGCGGCGCGCCTTCGGTCGTCAGTTTCGGCGAAAACCTGCTGGCCAGCATCCAGAATCTCAAACTCGGAGGGTCCTGACCCCATGCAATCGGCTCTTTATGTGGCACTGTCCGCTCAGGTTGCCTTGTCGAAACGGCTTGAAACCGTATCGCGCAACGTCGCCAATATGAACACGGCCGGGTACCGGGCCGACGAGGTCAAGTTCAAGGAGATCCTGGACAAGGCCGGACCGGACAAGGTCAGCTTTGCCAGCGGCGGAGAAGTGTTCATATCGCGTCAGGTCGGCAGCCTGAACAAGACGGACAATCCGCTGGATATTGCCGTTGAGGGCGAAGCCTTCCTGGCAATCCAGACGCCGGCCGGCGTGGTCTATACCCGTGACGGCCGAATGCAGATGGGAACAGATGGCGTGTTGAGAACTCTTAACGGCCATGAGGTTCTGGATGCAGGCGGCCTGCCGGTCATCATCGATCCGGAAGGCGGCCCGCCGAACATTTCCCAGAACGGCGAAATTACGCAGGGTGAGGACGTGCTTGGAACCATCGGCCTGTTCCAGTTCGCCGCGGACGCCAAGTTGTCCCGCCGCGACAATTCCGGTGTCATCCCCGACAAGCCGGCGATCCCGGTGCAGGAGTTCAGCACGGACGGAATACGGCAGGGCTATGTCGAAGGAGCGAACATCAATCCTATTCGGGAAATGACAAAGATGATCATGATCACCCGCGCCTTCGAGGGCGCGACGGCGATGATCGATCAAAGCAACGACACCCAGAGAACCGCAATTCGGGAACTGGGAGAAACGTCATGACCTGGGTCGCACCCGTTTCCGTAGAGCCGTCGAATCCGACCGGGATAACGCATATCCCGAGGCCGAAACCAACGGTCGCTACCTCCGCGGCCGATAAGGCGCAAGGATTCGGCTTCAAGGATTTTCTGGACGTAATCAATCCGCTCCAACATATCCCGGGCGTTTCGGAACTCTACCGGGCGATGACCGGTGACGAGATTTCCGATGGAGCGCGCTATTCGGGCAATGCCCTTTACGGCCTGGCGCTCGGCGGACCGATCGGTTTCAGCGTCATGACCGGCTATTCCATAGCATCATCCGCAATTGCCGGTGAGCCGAAAGGCGCGGAATCCAATCCCGAAACGGCGGCCATACCGGTTCCGCAGGAAAAGCCCGTAACGGTCTTCAAGCCGGCAAGCGAGGTCGCGTCATCGGCAGGCGGCGAGGTTCTCGGCGCGGAAGTCGCCCGGGTCACGGGGCCTGGCAATGGACAGCCATTCGATCTGACCGCTCTGATGACCGGCATGGCACCCGAACCGAAAGTGGCGCCGGCAAGGGAGCCGGAAGCGCGGAAAGACCCACAAGCGGTGTCACCCGAGGCGGGTTTGGAAAAAATCGCGGCTCACAAGGACAACCATCTTCCGGTCGATGTCCTGAAAGCGCTCCAGGAGAGGTATCTGGCACGTGCCAATGATGAATCGGCTTGAGCGGGTCGCCGTTTCGCTTTCGACTGCGGAAAAGGAATTCGGAGCGGTCAAAATCGGCGGGCATGTGACACAGGTATCGACCGGAGCCATACGGGTGTCCGGGTTGTCCAGGTCGGTGTGCCTTGGGGATCTCGTTCTCATTGAAGGTCAGGATCGGATTCTGCAGGGTGAAATTATCCTGCTCGACGAACGGGATGTCGTGGTCAAACCGTTCGAACGGTCAAGTGACATCGGTATCGGCGCAACGGCCTGGCGCATGGGCGGGCTCGCAGTCCATCCGGATCCGACCTGGAAAGGCAGGGTCGTGAACGCGCTCGGCAAACCCATAGACAATCGCGGCCCCCTCAAGACCGGTCCCGCCGGATTTCTCCTCGACAGGGACCCGCCCCAGGCAATGGAAAGGGCGCGGGTCAACAAACCGGTCCGGACCGGAGTGAAAGTGATCGACCTGTTCACGCCGCTCTGCGTCGGTCAGAGGATCGGCATTTTTGCCGGATCCGGTGTCGGAAAATCGACGTTGCTCGGAATGCTCGCAGGCTTTGGAGAATTCGATACGGTCGTGGTCGGTCTTGTCGGCGAACGCGGACGCGAAGTGCGCGAATTCATCGACGATGTGCTCGGCGATACGCTGGAAAATTCTGTCGTCGTGGCCGCGACCGGGGATGAAAGCCCGATGATGCGCCGGCTTGCACCCAAGACTGCCATGAGTGTTGCCGAGTATTTCCGGGGGCTGGGCCATTCCGTTCTCCTGATCGTGGATTCCGCAACCCGCTTCGCCCATGCCGCGCGTGATGTCGCTATGGCGGCTGGAGAGCCGCCGGTTTCGCGCGGCTATACACCGAGTGTCTTTTCCGACCTTGCCAAATTGCTGGAGCGGGCGGGACCGGGCGCGGAAGGCGAGGGGACGATCACGGGCATCTTTTCGGTACTCGTTGATGGTGACGATCATAATGACCCGGTTGCGGACAATCTGCGCGGCCTTCTGGACGGCCACGTCATTCTGGACAGGGGGATCGCCGAAGCGGGACGTTATCCGCCCGTGGATATCCTGAAGTCGACTTCCCGGTTATCCCAGCGGGCGTGGACCGACGACCAGCGCGAACTCATTCTCAGGTTGAAGGGGATGATTGCGCGGTTTGAGGAAACACGGGATCTCAGGCTCATGGGCGGTTATCAATCCGGCTTGGATGAAAGCCTCGACAAAGCCTGTGAACTCGTGCCGAAAATCTATGAAGCGCTGCGCCAGTCTGCAAAGCCGGCTGAAGCCAGTGACCCGTTTACCGATCTGGCGCGCGCATTATCGGTGTGACCTTTCAGAACCAGCGATGCTTTATACGCTGCCCGGGTCTGGATATTCGATCCAGCTCGCGTCGGTGCGTTGATGCTGTTCGGGCTAATTAAAATACCAATAATTTTCTGGAAAATTTTACGAGTGATGTTATACTTCTCGAAGAATTGGAAGTCATTAAAATAATAAACGAATTTTAAGTTCTATTTGCGGCGAATTTTCTTATTTATAAATTCTGATTTTATTATGATGTTGTGGCGAAAAATAGACATTTGGCGACTCTAGTATTCAATTTCAGGTTTGTTTACACTTCGAAACATTGATCATCATTCAGCAATAAAATACCACTCTATTTAACGTGTTAAATGCGGAGTGGGCTAATGTTTGTAATTGTTGATGACAGGGAAATTGTGACTGCGGGATACGCATCGGCTTTCGAACGAGAAGGCTATGCATCTTTGGAATTACATTCTTCGGAACTTGTTGATTGGCTGAACATTGCACCGGAAAGCGATTTGCAATCGATCGAAGCTGTCCTGCTTGGAGCGAGCGAAGACCGTTTGTCTTTTCCCGCGCAGATCCGCAGTCGCTGCAATGAAGCCCAGATCATAGCCCTGGAAGACAATCCCAACCTGGAACGGACGCTCGATTTGTTTGCCGTGGAAGTCGATGACGTCCTGCGCAAACCGGTCCATGTGAAGGAAATACTGGCAAGGGTTGGTGCCTACCGTCGACGCCGGACGACCGAGAGCAAGTCTGTCGATGCCGGTCCGATCCAGGTTTTCTTCGACGGACGGGACCCGGAAGTCGGTGGCGACGTGATGGAATTGCCGCGTCGGGAACGTCGTATCCTTGAGTATCTTGTCCGAAACAAGGGGCGTCGGGTCACCAAGACCCAAATTTTCAATGCCGTCTACGGCATGATGAATGAAGGCGTCGACGAGTGCGTCGTCGAGAGCCACATATCCAAACTCCGCAAGAAGCTGCGCATACGCCTCGGTGAGGATCCGATCGAATCCACTCGCTATATCGGCTATATGCTGAAAACAACCGCGACCGGTGACAGCGAGCCTGCATCAAAACCGAAATTGCGCGATGCTGAGGTGACAGCAGATTGGCTCAAGACCACCGCAGCAGGCCAGAAGGCGATCGAGCTGGTGGCCTGATCGGGGAGGTTCGTTTATCGCAACTGATGGGGTCGGGGCATAACTGATCCGGGTTGGTTCGTGCGAAAGGTTTTGACAAGTCCTCCTTGTTTTGGTCGAGTTGGGCCAAAGAGCAGGTAAAAGCCTGCCTCTGAGGGAGGAATAGCTGATGCATTCGGCGAACCTGACCAGGTCCCATGCCGATCTGGTCGAAGCGGCGGTTCGGGAAAGCATTGCCGCGGCCATGTCCGGAGTTGTGGCATCCTGGCGGCGGTCGATGGTCTACCACGGACTGGATCCGAGCCAGCGCGGCCCGGCCAAAAGGGTCGTTGAAGCGGAATTGCGACAGGCGCGGGACAAGTATGGCGCGCTCCTGGAAATCGCGAGGCCCAGTCTCGAACATCTCTTTCGAATTGCCGGTCAGGCCGGCTGTTGCGTCGTGCTCACCGACGACACCGGTTTGATTCTGGATAGCAGGAGCAATGCGGGTGACCGGCAAAGCTTTGAGGGCTGGGGGTTGACCGAGGGCGCCGTGTGGAGCGAATCCGCGGAAGGCACAAACGGGATCGGGACCTGTCTGGCGGAAAAACGCCCGGTGGTCATCCACCAGGACCAGCATTTCCGCGCCGACAACATAGCCATGAGCTGCATGGGCGCTCCGATTCATGACCCGCAAGGCCAGTTGATTGCCGTTCTGGACGTGTCCAGTTGCCGGAGTGATATGTCAACGTCCTTCGCCCAGGTGCTCGGGGCGGTCGTCAACGACAGCGCGCGGACGATGGAAAACGACCTGTTTCGAGCTGCATTCCCAAGAGCTCGTATCCTCGTTGCAGACGGAAACAACGGACGCAATGGTCTTTCCCTGCTGGCGGTGGATGAGGACGATCTCGTGATCGGTGCCACTAGGCAGGCCCGTAAATTCCACGGTCTGACCAGTGAGCAGATCGAGCGGACGCTGCCGCTGTCCGACGTGCTGGGAGACATGGCTGCAGGGCAGCCGGGATCGGGCGCTCAGAAAACCGAATTGCGCAGGGCCTTGTCCCGCTGCCATGGCAACATATCTGCTGCGGCACGCTATCTCGGTATCAGCCGGGCGACGATGTACCGGCGGATGCAGCGATGCGGCCTGGCATCAAACCAGGCATGAGGCGCTCCTGGTCCTGAAGGTGTCTCAAAAGTGAAACACCTGATGAATCGCGGATGCGCCTGACCCTTTCGGTTGGCGGATACGTCATGCACAATTCACGATAACGATATGTCTTGTAAACGGTACCGTGTATTGTCAAAACAGACCTGCAGACGAACACAAGGGGAATTGGTCGCATGGATATGAATGGCAGTTACCGCATACCGGCATCACGGGAGACTGTCTGGGCGGCGCTGAACGATCCTGAAGTGCTGAAGGAGTGCATTCCGGGCTGCGAAAAGCTGGAAATGACCAGTCCCACCGAGATGACTGCCACGGTGACCTCCAAGATCGGCCCGGTGAAAGCCAAGTTCAACGGCGCTGTCACTCTGGAAAACATCAACCCGCCGGAAAGCTATACCATTGCCGGCGAAGGCAAGGGGGGCGTTGCCGGTTTTGCCAAGGGGTCGGCCGACGTGAGCCTGGCCGAGGACGGCGATGAAACGGTGCTGACCTACACCGCCCGCGCTCAGGTCGGCGGCAAGCTCGCCCAGCTCGGCAGCCGGCTGATCGATTCCACCGCGCGCAAGATGGCTGACGAATTCTTCGGAAAATTCACCGAGAAGGTCGGCGGCGGCGGTGGGTCCGCGGACGACGAACTCGATGCGGGCATGATGGAAGAGGCCAAGACCAAGGCCATCGAGGACATGCCTTCCGACGCTTACAAGGCCGTGCAGGAGGCCGAGCATGCCATCGAGGAAAGACTGCACGATGTGGAGGAAAAGGTGGAAGTCGCCGCGGGCAAGGGCGCTTTTGGCGGTCCGCTCGTCTGGGGACTGATCGCCCTGGCAGCGGTCATTGTGATCCTTGCGGTCATGAGCTGATTAAAAAGCCTATCGGACGAGCGGATTTTTCAGGCCGCCGTCCAGATCGGCGGAAGTATTTGAAGTTTATCCCGGGTGGCGCATCAATGGCCCGGGTTGATAAATGAGGGAGAAAAATGATGTCGAAAGTGACGATGCGACTGAACGGCAAGACGGTGTCCGCCGATGTGGAAGACCGGACGCTGCTCGTTCATTTCATCCGGGAATCCCAGGGCCTGACCGGCACGCATGTCGGCTGTGATACGTCGCAGTGCGGTGCCTGCGTTGTCCATGTGGACGGAAAGGCCGTCAAATCCTGCACCATGCTCGCCGCCCAGGCGGACGGTTCCGAAGTCCTGACGGTCGAAGGTCTCGCCAGCGGCGATGAACTGCATCCTGTCCAGGCGGCATTCCGCGAACACCATGGTCTGCAGTGCGGCTTCTGTACACCGGGCATGATCATGACCGCAGTCGACATGATCGAGCGTCATGGCGCCAATCTGGACGAAAAGACCATTCGCCACGAGCTTGAAGGCAACATCTGCCGCTGCACCGGTTACCACAACATCGTGAAGGCGATCAAAGCGGCCGCCGACCAGATGGCCGGGATGAAGACGGCTGCGGAATAAACCGCGACGATAGTGCTGCCGTATTGCGGCAGTAGTCCTTTTCACATGTTTTAGGCCTGTTCCGGAAAAGTCAGATGCAGTCGCCGGTTCCCGAGGAGGGGAACGGTTTCATGCGGAAGATCCGATAAGCAGGCGGGAATGATTTTCCAGGGAGGAAAACCATGGGAGTTCAAGGTATCGGGGCACGCGCCCTCAGGAAAGAAGACAAGCGCTTCATTACCGGTAAGGGCCGGTATACCGATGATATGGTTCTGCCGCGCATGACCTATGCGGCCTTTGTCCGCTCGCCGCATGCGCACGCGAAGGTGAAAGGCATCGATGCCAGCGCCGCGCTTGCCATGCCGGGCGTGGAAGCGGTCCTCACCGGTGAACAACTGGTCGGCGACGGCATCGGCAATCTGATCTGCGGCTGGATGATCCATTCCAAGGACGGATCGCCGATGAACATGGGTGCCTGGCGCGCACTTGAGCCGGAAACGGTTCGTTTCGCGGGACAGGCCGTCGCTGTTGTGATTGCAGATACCCAGGGACAGGCCCGTGATGCGGCCGATGCGGTTGTCGTCGATTATGAAGAACTGCCAGCCGTCGTCGGCATGAGCGCTGCCATGGCGCCCGGCGCGCCGCAATTGCACCCGGAAGCCCCTGGTAACCTGATTTATGACTGGGACATCGGTGACGAAGCCGCCACGAACGCGGCATTCGACAGTGCAGCCCATGTCACGCGCATGGACATCACCAACAACCGCCTGGTTCCGAACCCGATGGAACCGCGGGCAGCCCTTGCCGACTACGACACGGCGGAAGAGCACTACACGCTCTACACCACATCGCAAAACCCACACGTTGCGCGCCTTGTTCTGTCGGCCTTTTATAATGTCGCTCCCGAGCACAAGCTCCGGGTCATCGCGCCCGACGTTGGCGGCGGCTTTGGTTCCAAGATCTTCATCTATCCGGAAGAAATCGTCGCTCTCTGGGCCTCCAAGCGCGTCGGTCGTCCGGTGAAGTGGGTTTCCGACCGGGCCGAAGCCTTCCTGACCGACGCCCATGGCCGCGATCACAAGACGGAAGCCGAACTGGCTCTCGATGCGAACAACAAGATCACCGGTTTCCGGGTCAAGACGGTGGCGAACCTCGGGGCCTATATGTCCCTGTTCTCGTCGTCCGTCCCGACCTATCTCTACGCGACGCTTCTGTCTGGCCAGTACGACATTCCGAACATTCACTGCAACGTGAAGACGGTCTATACCAACACGACACCGGTGGATGCCTATCGCGGGGCCGGCCGGCCGGAGGCGACCTTCCTCGTGGAACGCATCATGGAAACGGCTGCGCGGGAAGTCGGACTGTCGCCGGCGGAGTTCCGGCGCAAGAACTTCATTCGCAGCTTCCCCCATCAGACCCCGGTGATCATGTGCTACGACGCCGGCGACTATGACGCCACGCTCGATGCAGCCCTGAAGGCGATCGACTATGACGGTTTCCCGGCACGCAAGGCCGAGGCCGCCTCTCGCGGCAAGCTGCGTGGCATGGGCCTGTCCTGCTACATCGAGGCCTGCGGCATCGCTCCGTCTGCGGCGGTCGGCTCCCTCGGCGCTGGTGTCGGTCTCTGGGAATCTGCGGAAGTTCGCGTGAACCCGGTCGGCACGATTGAAGTGCTCACCGGCTCGCACAGCCATGGCCAGGGACACGAAACAACCTTCGCGCAGCTGATTTCCGAACGGTTCGGTGTCGACACCGACGCTGTGTCTATCGTCCACGGCGATACGGACAAGGTACAGTTCGGCATGGGCACCTATGGTTCCCGTTCCGGCGCAGTCGGCATGTCTGCTATCGTCAAGGCACTCGACAAGGTCGAGGCCAAGGCGAAAAAGATCGCCGCCCATCTGATGGAGGCCTCCGAAGGCGACATCCAGATCGAGGGCGGCGAATTGAAGGTTGCCGGTACCGACAAGAAGCTGAGCTTCACGGAAGTGGCCCTTGCCGCCTATACCGCCCACAACCTGCCGGAAGGAATGGAGCCGGGCCTGAAGGAAGGCGCCTTCTACGATCCGAGCAACTTCACGTTCCCGGCCGGCACCTATGCCTGCGAAGTGGAAGTCGACCCGGATACGGGCAAGACGGAAATCGTCAATTTCGTGGCCGCCGACGACTTCGGCAAGGTGATCAATCCGATGATCGTCGAAGGGCAGGTCCATGGCGGCCTGACCCAGGGCATCGGCCAGGCGCTGTTGGAAAACGCCGCCTATGACGAAAGCGGTCAGCTCCTCACCGGTTCCTACATGGACTACGCCATGCCGAGAGCCGATGATGTGCCGTCCTACAACCTGTTGACCACCGAAACCATCTGCCCGGGCAACCCGCTCGGCATGAAGGGATGCGGTGAGGCCGGTGCGATCGGATCACCGCCGGCGGTCATCAACGCCATTACCGATGCGATCGGAAACAACGGCCTTTCCATGCCGGCCACGGCGGAAAAGGTCTGGTTGGCGGCACAGCCCGGACTTAGTCAGGCTGCCGAATAGATTGTAGCGGGTTGAACGCGGGGTCGGGTAACTTGCCCGGCCCGGCAATCTGGTTTTAATTTCCGGCATTGGAATCCATCCAACCGGACACCTTGGCCGACAAGGGGAGAAAAACATGTACGAAACGACTTATCATCGCGCCGGTTCGGTGGCTGATGCCGCTTCCATGATGGCGTCTGCCGAAGATGGCAAGTATCTCGGCGGTGGTCAGACATTGCTGCCGACCATGAAACAGAGGCTCGCTGCTCCGAGCGACCTGATTGATCTGGCGAAAATCGCCGACCTGCAGGGAATCAGCGAAGCCGGCGGAGCGATCGTCATCGGTGCCGGTACGACCCATGCGGAGGTTGCATCCTCGGCTGCGGTCAAATCCAAACTCCCGGGCCTTGCGACCCTTGCCGCCGGGATCGGCGATCCGGCGGTCCGCCACAAGGGTACGATCGGTGGCTCGATTGCCAACAACGATCCGGCAGCCGACTATCCGTCCGCCCTGATAGCACTTGGCGCGACGGTAAAGACCAACAAGCGCGAACTGGTGGCAGAAGACTTCTTCACCGGCATGTTCGAAACGGCGCTGGAAGACGATGAAATCGTCACCTCGATCTCGTTCCCGGTCGCCGCGAAATCGGCCTATGCCAAATACCCGAACCCGGCATCCCGGTATGCCATGGCCGGTGTGTTTGTTGCCAAGGGGGCGGATGGTTCGGTCAAGGTGGCCGTAACCGGCGCCGGCCAGGATGGTGTTTTCCGTGTCGGTGAAATGGAAAGTGCCCTCAGCTCCAACTGGTCGCCGGATGCGGTCGCGGGAATTTCCGTTTCCGCCGACAATCTCCTGAGCGACATTCACGGCTCCGCCGCCTACCGCGCCAACCTGGTGACGGTCATGGCCAAGCGCGCGGTTGCCGCCGCCGGATAAAAATAAAGTGTGGCGGGTTCGGTCCGCCGCCATGGATTACTCCAATCCGAAGAGCCGTCCGGTGACCGCCGGGCGGCTTTTTCCATGGTCCGAATTTAGCCACGCCCGACCTTACCGATGTCTCCGATGCACCCTGTCGTTACAATTGGCAGGCTTTGCAAGCTAACGTGGGATAAGGAAACTTTTCTCTTTTTGCCCGTATCGTTACCATGCTAGCGCGAAGCAGGGCCGATTGGCCTCTTCGTTCCACGAGACAGCCAGAGGCCTTCATTTGAAAACGGATCAAGGCGTCAAAGATCACGATGGTCGTACGACGGGAGGCCGAAGCGCTGAAAACCCCGTAACGCGGGCATTCGCGCCTATTCGCTCGGCCTTTGTGGGAATCGCCCTGGTCAGTCTGCTGATCAATATGCTGATGCTGACCGGCCCCCTGTTCATGCTTCAGGTCTACGACCGGGTGCTCGCCAGCGGATCCGTTCCGACCCTTGTTGTCCTCGGCATCCTGGCACTGGTGCTGTATCTGTTTTTCGGCTTTCTCGACGGGCTGCGTAGTCGGACGCTTGCCCGGATCGCGCAAAGGGTGGACGTCCGCCTGACCGGGCTTGTGTACCGGATGTCCAATATGCTCCCCGTCAGGTTGGGCCGCAGGGCCGCACAGCTTCGCCCGGTCGCCGACCTCGATACCATTCGGCAGTTCCTGTCGGGTCCGGGTCCGGGCGCCATTTTCGATATGCCCTGGCTGCCGGTCTATCTGGCCATCGTTTTCCTGTTTCATCCCTTGTTGGGCGTGGTGGCGCTCGGTGGCGGGCTGCTGATCGTCGTTTTCATCATTCTGAACGAAGCCATGTCGCGCGGACCGGTTGCAGATACCGGCCGGGAAGCTTCGCGTCGTTCGGCCGACGTCGAAAGCGGCCAACGCAATGCGGAAGTCGTCAGTGCGATGGGAATGGATGATGCCCTGGCGGACCGGTGGCAGGATCGCAATGACGCCTATCTGGTGTCCCAGCGCATAGCCGCCGACCGAACCGGTTTTTTCGGCACGCTCATCAAGACGGTCCGCTTCATTCTGCAATCCGCAATCCTCGGTGTAGGAGCATGGCTGGCGATCAAGCAGGAGATCACCCCGGGCGTCATGATCGCTGCGTCGATCATGACCTCCAGGGCCCTTTCGCCGATTGAACAGGCCGTGGCTCACTGGCGTGGTTTCGTCGCTAGTCGTCAGGCACTCACCCGTCTGCGGGAGGTCCTGGCTGCCGCACCGTCGAACGCGGATATTCTAGATTTACCGCTGCCCGGCAAGACCCTCGAAGTCGAACAGGTCGCGTGTGGCCCATTCGGAGAACGACTGCCTTTCGTCGTCAATGTGTCCTTCAGACTTCAGGCCGGTGACGGTCTCGGCGTGATCGGGCCTTCCGGCTCCGGAAAATCGACCCTTGCGCGCGCTTTGGTCGGAGCCGCTCCCGCGCTGAATGGAAACATACGTTACGATGGCGCGGACCTTGGTCAGTGGACATCCGCAAAGCGTGGCGAATTCATAGGCTACCTGCCGCAGGATCTGCAACTCTTCGACGGGACGATCGCCGAAAATATCTCCCGGTTCCGTCAGGATGCGGCTTCCGGCGCTATCATAGAGGCGGCCACGCTTGCCGGTGTCCATGAAATGATCGTCGCCTTGCCGGAGGGCTATAATACGGTTATCGGCCGGTCCGGGCGCAACCTTTCCGCCGGCCAGCGCCAGAGGATCGCCCTGGCGAGAGCGCTTTACGGCAATCCCTTCCTGATCGTTCTGGACGAACCCAATTCCAATCTGGATGCGGAGGGAGAGGCCGCGCTCGTCAATGCCATCAAGACGATGCGGGAACGCAAGTCCATCGTTGTCGTGATCGCACATCGGCCGAGCGCCATCGCGACCGTCGACAGGATCCTGTGCCTGCAGGAAGGCCGGATGACGGCCTTCGGGCCGAAGGACGAAGTCCTGAAGAAGGTCGTTCAGCCGGTCCCGGCTGCGAGACTGCAGAGGTGACCATGCCCGATAGAAGCAAACAGACAGGCAGGCGGAATTCCGATGAGGTGCTACGGCGCGCCATCCGGCGCCATCTGCTGATTGCCGCCTTTGCGGCCCTGGTCGTGGTCGGAGGCATTGGCGGGTGGGCTGCCTTTGCGGAGATCTCCGGAGCGGTGGTTACACCGGCGACCGTCGTGGTGCAGAGCAACGTCAAACACGTTCAGCACCGGGAAGGCGGGATCGTCAAGGAGATCATGGTCAGGGACGACGATGTGGTATCCGCCGGGGACCTGCTCATCCGGCTCGATGATACCGTAACGCGTGCAAACCTCTCTGCGATCACAAAGCAACTGGGCGAATTGAAGGCCCAAGAGGCCCGGCTTCGGGCGGAGCGGGACGGCAGGCAACGGATCGCATTTTCCGATGACGCCATTCCGGACGATATCAAACGCGGTCAGCAACTGCTGTTGGAAGCCCGTCAGGCCAGCAATGCAGGAAGAAAGGACCAACTGCTGGAACAGATCCGGCAGTTCAACAAGCAGGCGGAAGGACTGCAGGCCCAACTCGAAGCCAAGGTAGCGGAGATAAAGCTGATCGACGAGGAACTCGCCGATCTGGACGCCCTGCTCAAAAAACAGCTGGTCTCAAAGAGCCGCGTGTCGGCGCAACGCCGCGAACGGGCGCGGTTGCAGGGGCAATACGGGTCATTCCTGTCCGAGATCGCCCGGATCCAGGAAGGGATCAGCGAACGAAAGATACAGATCCTGCAGATCGAAGAGAGCTATCGGGCGGAGCTTCTGGAGAACCTCCATGAAACCCGCTCGCAGATTGCTCAGCTTGAGGAACAGAAGATCGCCGCTGAAGACAAGTTGACCCGGATCGATATCAGGTCCCCGCAGAACGGCTATGTTCATGAGTTGGCTGTCCACACGATCGGCGGTGTCGTGACGCCGGGTGAAATCCTGATGTCGATCGTTCCCCGCGCCGACAGGCTTGTCATAGAAGCGAAGGTCAAGCCGGTGGATATCGACGAGCTGACGCCGGGCCAGGAGGCCATTGTCCGTTTCCCGAGTTTCGATCGTCGGACCACGCCCGAACTGAAGGCGATATTGCTGACCGTATCTGCGGACCTGACGATGGATCAGCGTACAGGCGCTGGATACTATACCGCGCGTCTTACCATTGAGGACGACGAACTGGCCCGCCTGGAAGGGAGCGTTCTTGTGCCAGGGATGCCGGTGGAAGTCTTCATGAAGACGCAGGAGCGGACCGTTCTGAGCTATCTCATCAAACCGGTTTCCGATCAGATCGCGCACGCCATGCGCGAACACTGACAAACGGAAACAAACTGCGTTTCAGAGCCGGACAATCGGTACGCTTGCGCCGGCCTTGAGGGCAGGGGCATGGGGCGGTCGGACGATCAGGGCCCCGGACCGGGCGAGCAGGGCCAGCATGGAACTGTCCTGTTTGCCGAAGGGCGTGGCGATCAATTTGCCATCGGGGCCTTGAGACAACTCCGCACGGACATAGTCCTGCCTCCGGTCGTTCTCGCCGATATCTGCCCCGAGGATAGCCTGACTTTCCTGCGTCGCCGCCTGTTCCTGACCCAGCATGGCAGCGAGCAGCGGTTTCAGGAACAGCAGCCCGCAGACGAGGCTTGAAACCGGATTGCCGGGGAGCCCGAGCACCTTGGTCGCGCCAAGATGACCGGCCATGAGCGGTTTGCCAGGGCGCATGGCGATCCGCCAGAAGGCGAGATCCATGCCTTCGGCACCGAGCACATCCTGAACCAGGTCATGGTCGCCGACCGAAGCCCCTCCCAGGGTGACCAGAATATCCGCCTGTGCCTCGATTGCCTGGCGGACGTGGCCGGCCATGGCAATGGAATCGTCCGGAGAGATGCCGAGATCCAGAGGCACGCCGCCGCAGTCCTCGACGAGCGCGGAAATGCCGAGATGGTTGGAAGCGATGATCTGATCCGGGCCGGGTTCTGTTCCAGGCTGCACCAGTTCGTCTCCGGTCGCCAGGATGGCGACCACCGGCTTTTTATGGACCGGCAGCCGGGCGTGGTTCATGGCGGCGGCAAGGGCGAGGTCGCGATAACCGAGTTTGCGCTGCGCCCTCAGAAGCACTTCGCCTTCCATAAAGTCGAGACCGGCCGGCCGCACGAAGGCGCCGAACGCCGGGCATTCGAGCGCCGTAACAGTGTCGCCGTCACGGGTCGTATCTTCCTGGATCAGGATCGTATCGGCGCCTTCCGGCACCGGCGCGCCGGTAAAGATCCGTACGGTCTCGCCGTCGCCGATGCAGCCGGCAAAGCCATGACCGGCCGGCGCTTCGCCGATAACCTTCAAACGGGCAGGGATTTCGGCCAGATCGGCATGCCGAACGGCATAACCGTCCATTGCCGATGCGGCAAAAGGCGGCTGGGTCCGGGTCGAGGCCATATCCTCGCTCAGGATCCGTCCGTTGGCGTCTGCCAGAGCGACCCATTCGGTAGGACGCGGTGTCACGCCATCCAGTAGATGGGCCAGCGCTTCGGCAACGGGCATAAGGCTCATGGGGTTACGTCCCGCCGGTGCCGCCATCGGCGGCCGTCCAGTGACCGGATTTTCCGCCGGCTTTTTCCAGGAGTCTGATATCTCCGATGATCATACCGCGATCGACCGCCTTGGCCATGTCATAGATGGTCAGGCAGGCAACTGAACAGGCCGTCAGGGCCTCCATCTCCACACCGGTCTGGCCACTGACCTTGGCGGTCGCCTGAACCCGCAGGCCCGGAAGCGTGTCGTCCGGCGTGATGTCGATGCTGATCTTGGACAGGAGCAGAGGATGGCAGAGCGGGATCAGTTCATGAGTCTTTTTCGCCGCCATGATGCCGGCAATGCGGGCCGCGCCGATAACATCGCCTTTCTTGGCGTTTCCGGAACGGATTAGTTCCAGCGTCTCGGGCTGCATGGTAACGGAACCGCAGGCGACCGCGATCCGCGACGTGACGTTTTTCTCTGACACGTCGACCATGTTGGCCGAACCGGTATCATCCAGATGGGTCAGCTTGGCCGTCTTTTCACTCATGGGTCGAGCCTTATTCCGCGGCCTTGAGGGCATTGTGCCGCAGCAGGGATCGGGTCGCCGCAGCGACATCGTCCTGGCGCATCAGGCTTTCCCCGATCAGGAACGTGGAAATGCCGACCTTGTGCATCCGGTCAAGGTCGGCAGGCGTAAACAGCCCGGATTCGCCGACGATGATCCGCTCCGAAGGCACCATTGGAGCCAGCAGTTCACTGGTTTCAAGCCTGGTCTCGAACGTTTTGAGGTTCCGGTTGTTGATGCCGAAGAGTTTGGAATTGAGCCGGAGCGCCCGCTCCAGTTCCTCTTCGTTATGCACCTCAAGAAGCACGTCCATGCCCAGTTCGAAAGCCGTGTCCTCAAGAGCATTGGCCGTTGCGTCATCGACCGCAGCAAGGATGATCAGGATGCAATCGGCCCCCCAGGCGCGGGCCTCATGAACCTGATAGGTGTCATAGAGGAAGTCCTTGCGCAGTGCCGGCAGCGATACGGCGCTGCGGGCTGCATTCAGAAATTCCGGCTTGCCCTGAAACGACGGCGTGTCTGTGAGTACGGACAGGCAGGCCGCCCCGCCGGCTTCATAGGCCTTTGCCAGGGCAGGGGGATCGAAATCCTCCCGGATCAGCCCCTTGGACGGGCTTGCCTTCTTGATCTCCGCAATCAATGCGTAGTGGCCGTTTGCGAGCTTTGTTTCGATCGCTTTTTGAAATCCGCGCGGCGCTTCAACGTCCCGGGCCGCGGCCTTGAGGTCAGCCAGCGTCACGGCGCTTTTGGCAGCTTCGATCTCCGCCCGCTTGTAGGCTTCGATTTTTTTCAGAATATCGGCCATGTCTTTATCCGTTGGACGTTGCGACCAGTCGTTCGAGTCGGTCTGCCGCCGAGCCGCTGTCGATCGACTCCGCGGCCGCATCGACGCCGTCTTTCAAAGTGCCGCAATGGCCCGCGACCAAAAGCGAAGCGGCGGCATTAAAAAGCACGACATCCCGGTAGGCGTTCCTGGCGCCACTCAGGACGTCGCGAAGCGCATGCGCGTTCTCCGCTGGCGTGCCGCCCTTCAGATCGGCAGGGTTCGCCACCGGTAGGCCAACGTCGTTCGGGTTGATTTCAAAGGACCTGATGTTGCCGCCGTCGAGTTCGGTGACATAGGTCGGCCCGGTGGTCGTGATTTCGTCCATGCCGTCGGACCCGTGAACCACCCAGACCCGCTCGGAGTTCAGGTTTTTCAGCACTTCCGCGATCGGTTCCACCCACTGACGCGCAAAGACGCCGACCAGTTGCCGTTTGACGCTCGCCGGATTGGACAGCGGGCCGAGCAGGTTAAAGATCGTCCGCGTCGCCAATTCGACCCGGGTCGGACCGACGTGCTTCATGGCCGCATGGTGCATCGGCGCGAACATGAAGCCGATACCTGCCGACTTGATGCAGTCCGCGATCTTGTCCGGACCGATATCGATATTCACGCCCAGTTCGGCAAGCGCCTCCGCCGCGCCGGATTTCGACGACAGGGAACGGTTGCCGTGTTTGGCGACCGGAATACCGCACCCGGCGACCACAAGGGCCGTGCAGGTTGAGATATTGTAGCTGCCGGTGTTGTCACCGCCGGTCCCGACAATATCGATGGCATTTGCCGGCGCACTGACCGGCAACATCTTGGAGCGCATCGTTTCGACGGCGCCGGTCACTTCATCGACGGTTTCACCACGCACGCGCAGGGACATAAGGAAACCGCCCAACTGCGAAGGTGTCGCTTCCCCCGACAGGATAATCTCAAAGGCCGAACGTGCCTCGACGGCATTCAGGGAGGTGCCGTCAGCAACCTTGGCAATGAAATCCTTGAACGTCTTCATTTCCTGTCCACTCTTGCGCGGTTTCCGGCCGGTATCAGTTGGTGGCCCCAAGGCCGAGCACATCGGCAATTCCGGCTTCATTGACATGAATGCCTGCCTTCGTCTCGACATTGGAGATGTACTGATTGAGCAGCGAATCCTGAAGCTGGCTGGCGAGTTGCGTTTTGAGCGCAGCGTTCGCGGGATCGGCCTCGTTGAACTCGGAGGTTTTGCGGGCTGTGACCTTGATTACCAGTCGCCCGACCTTGTCGGCTGCTTCGACGTCAAAAACCGAGCCTTCCGCTCCGTCGAATGCCTGGCTGGCCGCCGCTCCGCTGATGTCTCCGGCTGCAACATTCCGGACTATGCCGTCCGCGGTCTTCAGCTCCAGGCCGTTGCTTTCCGCAAGAGCGGCCATATCGGTTCCGGATCTGGCTTTTTCGGCCAACTCGGTCGCCTTTTCAGCAAGTCTCTTTTCGACTTCGGCTTCTTTCCAGGCAGCAATTACCTGGTCCTTGACCTCGTCGAGCGTGCGGTCGCGCGAGGGAATGACTTCGTCGACCTCGTACCAAAGGAAGCCGCGGGCGCCTAGTTGCAGCGGATCGTTTTCGACCCCGACATCGCTGTCGAAGACGCCGGCAATCAGATCCTTCGCGTCCGGCAGGTCTACCTTGGCTTCCGCCTGGTTCTTGCCTGCGGAATCGATGGCGTCAGGCGTCGTTATATCCAGGTGGAAGCGTTCCGCGACTTCCTTGAGCTTCGCCCCGCCTGCGCGGGCGTCTTCGATCTCTCCAAGCAGATCGAGAACTTCACGTTCAGCCTGTTCCCTGGCGAGCGTGACCTTGATGTCGTCCTTGACTTCTTCAAACGGCTTGGTTTTTTCCGGTTGAATTTCGAGCACGTTCAGGATGATCGACGAGAACCGCCCCTCAACGACATCACTGGTTTTGCCTTCCTCGAGCGTAAAGGCCGCGTCGCCAATGGCCGGGTCGAGGAAATCCCCCTTGGCCATCAGGCCAAGATAGACGTCGTTGTCCGTCAGGTTGAGCTCCTTCATCAGATCGTCGAAGGACATTCCGGTAGCCAGCTTGTCCGCTGCCGCCTTGGCGTCTTCCGATTTGGTGAAGGACAACTGACGAACCTTGCGTTTTTCGGGCTCGTGATACTGTTGCTTGTTGGCCTCATATTCGGCATGCGCGTCTTCGTCAGAGATGTCGTCCGGACGGGCAATGGTCGAGGGGGTCAGCTGCAATAGCGTGATTTTGCGGTATTCAGGCGCCTTGAATTTCGCCTTTTCGGCTTCAAAAAAGGCCTGCAGCGTTGCTTCATCCGGATCCGCGATCTCGTCGAGGTTTGACGGTTCGATGAGCAGATAGGCCACATCGCGGGATTCGCTCTGGTAGTCGTGCAGCACTTTCAGATAAGCGGTCGGAACCACCATCCCGCCGGAAATCGCCTGCGCAAGCTGCTGGCGCTCCGCAAGGGCGCGCTGTTCCATGACAAATTCGTCCTCGGATATGCCGTTGTTGCGCAAAATCTGCTTCAACAGGTTGGGGTCATAAGATCCCGCACTCCTGAACGATGGATCCTGCTGAATCTGAACGGATAATTTTTCATCGGATATGCCGAGGTTCATCGTCCGGGCATTTTCGTTCAGGGCCGCTTCGGCGATCAGCGTGCCAAGCGTCTGCTGTGGGATCCCGAGCTGAGCGCCTTCCTTGGTGGAAAGCGGGCGTCCGAGTTGCTGTCCGAACCGGTTCAGATCCCGACGATACGCACGGTCGAAGTCCTGCAGGGAGATTTCGGTTCCACCCACCTTGGCAGCGACGTTTTGACCGAACCCATTCCTGAGCACATCGGCAACGCCCCATACGCCAAAACTCAGAACCAGAAGAGCGATGAAGATTTTGGCAACCCAGGTGCCGGCGCCCTTGCGCAGCGCGTCGAGCATGATTTCTCCCGTCTTTTCCGTTTGGCCGGCACAATCTCCGCGCCGGAATTTCTTTTCGGCTCGTGGCCGAAGCGGGCGGATCATAATGAGGCATGCCCACTCCGGCAAGGCGGACAAGCAAATGAAAGCAACGCAATCGCGCACAATAATTTGCAAGTGCCCGGCCGTTATGGGTTATAGAGGCGCATCAGACGCAGAATTCAAGCATTTCAGGGAGATTTCGTGGGAATGACAGCGCAGATCAAGCCGCTTGTTGCAGGCAATTGGAAGATGAACGGCCTGACCGCCAGCGTGGATGAGCTGAACAAGATCACCGCCGGCCTGTCGACCGATCTCGCCGGGAAGGTCGATACGATGATCTGCGGCCCCGCCACTCTCACGTATCTTCTGGCAAAAGCAGCTTCCGGAACGCCGGTACAGATCGGCGGTCAGGATTGTCATTATGCCGAAAGCGGTGCCCATACAGGCGATATCTCCGCTGAAATGCTTGCCGACACCGGAGCCAGCGCCGTCATCGTCGGCCATTCGGAGCGGCGGACGGACCATGGCGAAACCAATGCGACGGTCAACGCCAAGGCGGAAGCCGCCTGGCGGGCGGGTCTGACAGCAATCGTCTGCGTCGGAGAAACGGAAGCCGAACGCAAGGCCGGCGACACACTCAAGGTGGTGGAGTACCAGCTTGCCGGTTCCATTCCCGACGGGGCCACCCCGGAGACCTGCATTGTCGCCTATGAGCCGGTCTGGGCCATCGGCACGGGCCTGACCCCGACACCTGCCGACGTGGCCGAGGTGCACAAGGCCATGCGCGAAGCGCTTACAGGCCGCTTTGGAGCGGCCGGTGCGTCCATGCGCCTTCTCTACGGCGGCTCGGTCAAGCCGGGCAATGCGGCCGAACTCATGGCCGTCGCCAATGTCGATGGCGCCCTTGTCGGTGGTGCAAGCCTGAAGGCAGACGACTTTCTGGGAATCTGCGCCGCTTACGCCTGAAGACTTGTCCCTTCGATCAGGAAACACACATTCAAGGGTGGAAAGGCGGCGACACCTGGTGTAGAAGGCCGCCAAACTTGAACAATCGGATTGGCCCACGATGGAAACCGTAGTCATCGTCATACACTTGATGGTCGTCCTGGCCCTGGTGCTCGTTGTCCTGTTGCAGCGCTCCGAAGGCGGCGCGCTCGGAATGGGCGGCGGCGGCGGAGGCGGCGGCCTCATGAGCAGCCGAGGCACGGCGAACGTCCTGACCCGCGCGACCGCAATTCTCGCAGTCGTCTTCTTCGCGACCTCGATCGGTCTCAGCCTGATTGCTGAAATGAAAGATCGTCCCGGCGCGATTCTGGATGCGGCTCCTGTGGCAGCACCGTCCGCGCCGGCGACCAGCGAAGGCGGAAACGGTGTGCTTGATTCGCTCAAGCAGGAAGAAAACCAGCAGCAACAGCCTGCCGGGCCGCAGGTTCCGACCGCTCAGTAAGCGTTTGAGGTGGCTCCCCACCGGATTTAATCGACATCAAATGCCCTGCGACACAAACGCAGGGCATTTTTATGTGCTTAACGAAACTCCCGAGTGGTCAATCGGCCCTCGGCAACGATATGGTATTGCTCCATGGCGCGATACATTTTCATCACTGGCGGCGTGGTTTCCTCGCTTGGTAAAGGTCTGGCTTCCGCGGCTCTCGGAGCATTGCTCCAGGCACGCGGATACAAGGTTCGGCTGCGTAAGCTCGATCCCTATCTGAACGTCGATCCGGGCACCATGAGCCCGTATCAGCATGGCGAATGCTTCGTAACGGACGACGGGGCGGAAACCGACCTCGATCTCGGCCACTACGAACGGTTCACCGGTCGTCCCGCGAACCAGCGGGATAACATCACCACCGGCAGAATTTATCAGGACATCATCGCCAAAGAGCGGCGTGGCGATTATCTGGGCGGTACCGTCCAGGTGATTCCCCATGTCACCGATGCGATCAAGAATTTCGTCCTGGACGGCAACGAGGACTATGACTTCGTGCTTGTCGAAATCGGCGGCACGGTCGGCGATATCGAGGGGCTGCCTTTCTTCGAAGCGATTCGTCAGCTCGGCAATGATCTGCCGCGCGGCGATGCGGTCTATGTCCATCTGACTTTGATGCCGTTCATCGCAAGCGCCGGAGAAATGAAGACCAAGCCGACCCAGCATTCGGTCAAGGAACTTCGTTCCATCGGTATTCAGCCGGATATTCTGATGATCCGATGCGACCGGCCGATACCGGACAATGAAAAGCGCAAGCTGTCGCTGTTCTGTAACGTGCGCGAGTCCGCGGTCATTCCGGCCTATGACGTGAAGTCGATCTACGATGTGCCGATCGCCTACCACAAGGAGGGCCTCGACGACGAAGTGCTCGCAGCCTTCGGCATCAAGGGGGCGCCGGCGCCGGTGCTCGACCGTTGGGAAGGGATTTCCGACCGCATCGCCAATCCGGAAGGCGAGGTCACGATTGCCATCGTCGGCAAATACACCGTTTTGAAAGACGCCTATAAATCACTGATCGAGGCGTTGGTTCACGGCGGGATCGCCAATCAGGTCAAGGTCAACATCGAGTGGATCGAATCGGAAACCTTCGAAAAGGAGGATCCCAGTCCCTATCTTGAAGGCGTTCACGGCATTCTCGTGCCCGGCGGTTTCGGCGAACGCGGATCGGAAGGCAAGATCGCGGCGGCGGCATTCGCCCGTACCCGCAAGGTGCCATATTTCGGCATCTGTTTCGGCATGCAAATGGCAGTGATCGAGGCTGCCCGCGATCTCGCCGGCATCAAGGATGCGAGTTCCACCGAATTCGGTCCGTCAAAGGAACCGGTCGTGGGCCTGATGACCGAATGGACCAAGGGAAACAAGCGCGAGGTGCGTGGCGAGGATGACGACATGGGGGGCACCATGCGCCTCGGCGCCTATCCGGCAGCCCTGAAGCCCGGATCGCGGATCGCGGAGATTTACGGGGCGACGTCGATTTCCGAACGCCACCGTCATCGCTATGAAGTCAACATCGGCTATCGCGAACAGCTGGAAGCCTGCGGCCTGATTTTCGCAGGAACCTCGCCGGACGGTGTTTTGCCCGAAACGGTCGAGATCGCCGATCACCCCTGGTTCATCGGCGTTCAATATCATCCGGAATTGAAGTCCCGGCCGTTCGAGCCGCACCCGCTGTTTGCATCCTTCATCGAGGCGGCGATTCATCAAAGCCGTCTGGTTTAAGACGAACAGGCTGATCGGAGAAACGGGATGGTGCATGGACTGGATCACTTGGTCGTTGCCGTGCAGGATCTCGATGCGGCCGGCAGCGCATGGGAAAAGCTGGGGTTCACGGTTACACCTGAAGCCAGACATCCCTGGGGAACGGCGAACCGACTGATTCAGTTCGATGGGTTTTTCGTCGAACTGCTTTCGGTCGCAGACGAAAGCCTGATACGTGAAGCCGGAACCGGGGAGTTCTCCTTCGGCGCCTTCAACCGCGATTTCCTGAAGAAACGCCAAGGCGGGTCGATGGTGGTTTTCGAAAGCCGGGATCCGGATCAGGACCGTGCGTCTTTCGAAAAGCATCATTTGCAGACCTATGCGCCGTTTTCGTTCGAACGCGAGGCAAAGGCGCCGGACGGTTCGGTTCGCAAGGTTGCTTTCGATCTGACATTCGTTACGGATCCTTTGGCGCCCGATATCGGCTACTTCACCTGCCGCAACCGCTTTCCGGAGAATTTCTGGAAAGCGGAATACCAGGCACATGCCAATGGTGCGGCCTCAGTCGACGAGATCGTCCTCGTCGCCAAGGACCCCTGCGATCATCACGAGTTCCTTGGAAGTCTGATGGAGCAGAGGGAAATGCGCGCAACCAGTCTCGGACTCGAGCTGAAGACGCCCCGCGGACGCGTGCAGGTTCTCACACCGGACGCCTATTCCCGGTTGTTCGGCCAGGAGGCATTCGAGGGGCTGCCCGTGGACCTGCCGGCAATCGCCGCTCTGGGTATCAAGTGCCGGGGAATCATGGCTCGCAAAGTTATCCCGGCGCAGTCCCTTTTCGGCTTGACCCTGGTATTAGGCCCCACGGAAACCGGCGGCTGAAACAGCACTTTGGCCGTTCTCACCACCTTTGTCCTCCCAATACGCCCGTAAAAGTCAGTCTTCGTTCATTAACCGCTTGTTTTGGCAGTGATGTGCCTTTTAGTTTGGCGTAGAGTTCAGACCATCGCCTGCGGATTTTTGGGGAGCCGGACATTGGCACTTTTTCTTTCGACCAGACATTTCAACCGCTTGATAATCCCCGGTCTGGTGCTTGGAGCATTGGTGGCCTGCCAAAAACAGGAAGAGCAGGCCAAGGCGCCGCCGCCCGCAGTCAGTGTCGCCGGCATACAGGAAAAAAACATTCGGGACAGCACGACTTTCATCGGTCAGGTGGCAGCAATCGACAAGGTATCGCTGGTTGCGCGCGTGAGCGGATTTCTGGAAGACAAGGCGGTTCAGGACGGCAAGAAGGTCAAAAAGGACGAATTGATCTTCAAGATAGAAAAAGATCAGTATGTGGCAGCCGTTGACAAGGCCAAGGCCGATCTTGCCAGCGCACAGGCCGATGACGCGCTGAAACTGGCAAATCTGAACCGCGATCGCGATCTCTATCAGAAGGGGCATATTTCCGAAGCGGCCTTCCAATCCACTCAGGCTCAGAAAGCGCAGTCGGATGCCTCGGTACAGGCGGCCCAGGCTGCACTCGATCAGGCCCAGCTGAACCTGAGTTATACGGATATCTCCGCCCCCTTCGAAGGGGTGCTCGGCAAGACCACCTACAGTGTGGGCGAAGTGGTCGGTCCGTCGTCGCAGCCGCTCGCGACCCTGATTCGTGTCGCTCCTGTCTATGTCAATTTCGCCGTCAGCGAAGCCGAGTATCTGAATGCCCTGAAAACCCACGGCATCAATCCTGATGACATCAAGCCGGAAAACACGCCGAACCTGAGCCTGATACTCCCCAACGGGGACACTTTTGACGAAACGGGTAAAGTTGTTTTCATCGACAACAAGGTGGATCCGAAGACCGGGACCATTTCCTTCCGTGGCCTGTTCGACAACAAGAGTTGGACACTGCTCGACGGCACGTTCGTGAATGTAGTCATTGAATCCAAGGAAGAGAAAAAGGCCCTCGTCGTCCCACAGGCCGCGGTTCAGCGAGATCAGCGCGGCAGCTTCGTGCTGGTCGTCAATGCGCAGAATACGGTGGAGCAGAGATACGTCGAACTCGGCGCGCAGGTCGACAGCGATTTCGTCGTCAACAAGGGGTTGCAGAGCGGCGAGAAAGTCATCGTCCAGGGATTGCAGAAAGTGCGGCCCGGCGTGCCTGTTAACGCGTCCCTTGCTTCGAAGCCGGCGGAGTAGCGTTCATGTTGTCCGTTTTTTTCATCTACCGCCCCAAGTTCGCACTCGTCATTTCTCTGGTGATCACGATCGCCGGCATGCTCGGTTACCTGGCACTTCCGGTCGAGCAGTTTCCCAACATCACGCCGCCGGTGGTCAACGTGTCGGCGACCTACACCGGCGCTAATGCCGAAGTCCTGGAAGAAACGGTGGCGGCGCCCATCGAGGCGCAGGTGAACGGCGTCGACAACATGATCTACATGTCGTCGAACAGTTCCGACAGCGGTAACTACTCCTTGAATGTGACCTTCGCCGTCGGCACCGATCCGGACATTGCCACCGTCAATGTCCAAAACCGCGTCAGCCAGGCGACGAGCCAATTGCCGAGCGAAGTCACCGCGAACGGCGTTACGGTGCAGAAAGCATCCACCAACATGTTGCTGGTGGTCACGCTATATTCCCCCAAAGGGACCTATGACGAGGTCTTCCTGTCCAACTACGCCTCCATCAATCTCAAGGATTCGCTGGCCCGTGTGCCCGGTGTCGGCAAGGCGGACGTCCTGACGGATTTTGCCTATGGGATGCGGATCTGGCTCGATCCGGACAAGCTCGCCAACCTGGGCATGGCACCGGCAGACTTCATTTCTGCTGTCCGGGATCAGAATATCCAGGTTGCGGCCGGTCAGATCGGCGCCCCACCCGTGCCGAAAGGGCAGCAGTTTCAGTACACGATCAAGGCAAAGGGCCGCCTTTCCACCGTAGAGGATTTTGAGAAAATCGTTCTGCGAACCGGGGACGACGGCGCAATCGTACGCATCGGCGATGTCGCCCGTGTCGAACGAGGCGCACAATTCTATTCGGCAAGCGGTGAATTCAACGGCAAGCCGGCGACGGTTCTGGCGATCTACCAGGCGCCCGGTGCCAATGCAATCGCTGTGGCTGAGGGCGTCGTCAGCCGGTTGAAGGAGCTTTCGCAGGCATTCCCGGATGACATCGATTATCAAATTCCGTTCGACACGACGGAGTTTGTCCAGACGTCACTCGACGACGTGGTCACCACACTGTTCATCACCTTTGCCCTGGTGGTGTCTGTGGTGTTCATCTTCCTGGGTAACTGGCGGGCCACCATCATACCGATGGTCGCTATTCCGGTGTCGCTGATCGGGACGTTCGCCGTGCTGCTGCTGTTCGGCATGTCCCTCAATACCATTTCTCTTTTCGCCCTCGTGCTCGCCATCGGGATCGTGGTCGATGACGCCATCGTGGTGGTTGAGAATGTGGAACGGATCCTGGCCGAAGAAGGCCTCGACCCGAAAGCCGCAACGGCCAAGGCAATGCAGCAGATCATGGGGCCGGTGATCGCAACGACACTGGTTCTGCTGGCCGTTTTCGTTCCCACCGTCTTCATGCCGGGCATTACCGGGAAGCTTTATTCCCAGTTCGCGGTCACGATTTCGGTGTCCGTCGTCATTTCCTCCATCAACGCGCTGACACTGTCGCCGGCGCTATGCGGTCTCATTCTGAAGCGCCGAAGCGGTCCGCCCAAGGGATTGATGGGGGTCTTCGACAAGAGCATCACGGGCGTCCGCAACGGGTATTCGGCGGTCGTCAGCCGGCTGGTGCGGGTTGCCGTCATCGGGGTGATCGGCGTGGGCGGGGCGCTCGCATTGATCGCCTTTCTGGGTGGTCGTCTGCCTCAAGGCTTCCTGCCTCTGGAAGACCAGGGCTACCTGATGGTCGACATCCAATTGCCTGACGGCGCGTCGCTGCAAAGAACGAAAGAGGTGACCAAGGGACTGGTGGAAACCGTTTCCCAAACACCTGGTGTCGCCAGTGTCGTTACGGTCAACGGCTTTTCGATCCTGAATTCGGCGCTCTCCTCGAATTCCGCCATGATCATCGCAACGATGGATAACTGGAACGAACGTAAGGCACCTTCGCTGAGTATCGATGCGATCCTGTCCAAGTTTCGGGGTGATTTCGCCACTGTACCGAGTGCAAATATCATCGCCTTCAATCCGCCGCCCATTCCGGGACTGGGAACGACCGGCGGCGTTCAGATGATGGTCCAGCAGACCGGAGGCGGTTCGCCTCAGGATCTGGCGTCCGCGGCCGGTTCCCTGGTCTATTCGGCAAATCAGGATCCGGACATAGCGCTTTCCTATACGACTTATCGGGCCAACGTGCCCCAGGTTTTCGTGGATCTCGACCGGGAAAAGGCCAAGACCATAGGTGTCGATGTCGCGGATGTGTTTTCCACGCTCCAAGCGTATCTCGGATCTTACTACATCAACGACTTCAACCTCTTCGGTCGGGTCTACAAGGTCATGATCCAGGCGGATGGAGACTACCGCAACAAGGTGGATGATATCGGCAAGCTCTATGTCCGGGCGTCCGACGGCACGATGGTGCCGATGCAGTCCCTGGTGACGACGAAGAACGTGTTCGGTCCGCAAACGCTTACCCGGTACAACATGTTCCGTTCCGCATCCGTGAACGGCGAACCGGCACCGGGGGCTTCCACGGGCGTCGTGATCAATGGCATGCAGACCGCAGCCACAACAGCCCTGCCGTCGGGTTACACATACGAATGGACCGGAACCGCGTTGCAGCAGGAGGGCTCGGGGAATCTGGTCATCTACATTCTGCTGCTGTCGATCCTGTTCGCATATCTGTTCCTTGTGGCCCAGTATGAGAGTTGGAGCATGCCGTTCGCCATCCTGATGTCGGTGTCGATCGCTCTTCTCGGGGCTTTTGTCGCAGTCTTTGTGTCCGGCGGCGACATCAATCTCTATACCCAGATCGGTATGATCATGCTGGTCGGCATGGGCGCCAAAAATGCTATCCTGATCGTCGAATTCGCCATGGAGCAGAGGGCTGACGGGAAATCGATTCTCAGCGCGGCCAAGGAGGCAGCCCACCTTCGATTCAGGGCGGTGATGATGACGGCCCTGTCGTTCCTGCTTGGTGTGGTTCCCCTGGTGACGGCGAGCGGGGCGGGTGCCGCCAGTCAGAAGGCTATCGGCATTGCCGTCTTCGGCGGAATGGCCTTCGCGTCCAGCCTGGGCGTGCTGATTATCCCGTCGCTCTACGTGTCGCTGCAGGTGCTCCGTGAGAAGGTCAAAGGCCAGTTCCGGGGTGTGGATACCCCAGGCGGCCCCGGCAGCGGACAAACGGATGAGGAATCAGGCGAAGGCGAGGCGACTCCCTCGACCGCCTGACGCCTTTAAAACTGTGCGCTGACGAAATCGTCAGCGCGCCTCTTCCAGGATGGCCCGGTACTCGGCTTCGGTTGCGATCCGCGGATTGGTCGCATGGCAATGATCGAGGAGCGCGGCCTTGGCGACCCGGTCCAGATGCGCTGCGGTAACACCGAGTGCGTCCAGACCGGACGGAATACCGATATCCCGGTTCAACTGCTCGATAACGGCATCCGGCTCACCGCCGAGGATATCAGTCAAGACCTGCCATTTGGCTCCGATCACCTGGCGGTTAAACCGCAACACCGGCGCCATCAGGATGGCGTTCAGCGTGCCGTGGTGCAGATTGAGTTCCTTGATCGCACCGGCCGGATGGGTGAGGGCATGGACCGCCCCGAGGCCTTTCTGAAACGCCATGGCGCCTTCCATGGACGCCATCATCATTTCCCAGCGGGCCTGACGGTCGGATCCGTTCCTGACAGCAGCCGGCAGTGCGTTGAAGCCGCGCGTCAATCCGTCGATGGCAATGGCGTCTGCCGGCGGATTGATCGCTGGGGCCATGTAGGTCTCGAGGCAATGGGACAGGGCATCCATGCCGGTGGCCGCCGTAAGGAACGGCGGCAATCCCAGAGTTAGGTCCGGATCGCAGAGCGCAATGTTGGGCAGCATATGCGGACTGATAAGACCCAGCTTACGCCCATCCGCCAGATTGATCACCGCAGCCCGGCCGACCTCCGATCCGGTGCCGGAAGTGGTCGGAACGGCGATCATCGGGCAGATGTTGCCGGTGATCTTGCCGACACCGCCTTCGATCGCGGCATATTGCGAGAGCGGCGGCTCGTGGCCGGTCAGAAGCCGAAGCGCCTTGGACAGGTCGATGACCGATCCGCCACCGAATGCGATCACGCCATCGCAGCCTTCGCTGTCGTACTGCGCCTTAGCGGCCATGACCGCTTCTTCGGTCGGATTGGATGGCGTGCCGTCAAAGACGGGCAGCGCAGCGCCATAGGCCTCCGTCAGGCGATCCAGAAGGCCGGACGAGACAAGTCCCTGATCGCTGACCACCAGGGGACGCTTCATCCCGAGTTGTTCGCAATAGGTCCTGACCTTGGAAATCCCCCCGAAGTCGAACTCGATCCGCGTCAGATATGTAATCGTGGTCATGGCTTAGCCGCATCCTCCCGAACATTGAGTCCCGTTTTCAGCGACTTTTGATGCAGGTGCAAGTGGCAAAGGCGGCAGAACAGTTTATGCGTACGGGATTCCGGCGGTAGCGTACGTATCAGCCGGTCGCAGGTATATGATTGATTTCAAAGGGAAGGGGATGGTGAGCCGACAGGGGCTCGAACCCTGGACCTACTGATTAAAAGTCAGTTGCTCTACCAGCTGAGCTATCGGCTCTCACCATTTGTTAACGATCCCGTTCCATCCTCTGTAAGGCCTTCCGGAATCGAATGCAGACGACATGTGCTGGTATGCCGTTCGCGTTGTGGCGAGTGTGTATGCCGAGCCGAAAAAAGTTTCAAGGGGGAATTTCCCTAAATTCAAAGGCGATTTTACGGCCCACTGTAAAACCCGCCAATGGAAGTCGTTCAGATGTAATCGTTTTCCTGACCCTGCGTTAATAATATGTTGCGCTTTTTGAAAAATCAGGCAGTATACATTTGGTGTTTTTCTGACTTGATGTTACCTCATTTCAAAGTATTCGGTGTCGGCACTAAAAGTACGCACTAGTATTCTTGACAATGCCAACTGATCACATTTGAGCATTACCGTTGGTTGATAATATGCCGGTTTTGCTGACCAAGCACGCGAGATGAGCAATGCAGAAACGGACTATCGAACGGAATCCGGAAGCGGTGGAGCTTGAGTTCGTCAAGAGCCACATCGCAGCGACCATGACCCTGATTCACGGACTGATCGACCAGGGCGTTCTGGATCGGAATCGGCTCGACAGTTTTTTTGCCGGTTTCCTGGACGAACTACCCCATACGCGTGACACGCTCGGTCTTCGTCTTGTAATTGATCAATGGCGTCAGGGCCTTACCTCCGGCGAAGACGAAGCCAACCTGCGCCAGACCCTTTTCGAAGTGATCAACGGCGGCAAGACGGCGAACTGACAAGATCGAAAAGCGCCGTGCATAAGTCAAAACAGGCGCTACGTTTTTTCTCGACCTTTTCGTCAAAAAAGTCACGACGAGGGTTTTCTATCCGGTTTCTTTTTGGTTAGCTTTCACCTTCGGATTTTTCCGAATGGCCACATGAAGGGCCAATTCATAACGGTGGAGGTTTCCCATGAAAATCACGAGCCTTGCGCTTGGCCTGGCGGTATTCGCCGGTAGCTTCAGCGCTGCAGCTGCCGCCGATCAGAAATTTATTTCGATCGGAACCGGTGGCGTGACCGGCGTTTACTATCCGACCGGTGGCGCGATCTGCCGCCTGGTGAACAAGAACCGCAAGGAACACGGGATTCGGTGTTCGGTCGAATCAACCGGCGGATCTGTCTACAACATCAACACGGTGCGGGCAGGCGAGCTTGAATTCGGCGTCGCCCAATCCGACTGGCAGTATCACGCGTTTAACGGCACATCGAAATTCCAGGAACAGGGTCCGTTCGAGAAGGAACGGGCGGTGTTTTCCGTCCATCCGGAGCCGTTCACCCTCATCGTCCGCAAGGATACCGGCATCAAGAGCTTCGAAGACCTGAAGGGCAAGAAGGTCAATGTCGGCAACCCGGGCTCCGGCCAGCGCGCGACCACGGAAGTGGTGATGGATGCCTTCGGCATGACAATGGACGATTTCGCTCTTGCAGCTGAGCTGAAAGGATCCGAAATGGCCCAGGCGCTTTGTGACGGCAAAATCGATGCGATGATCTACACCATCGGTCACCCTGCGGCCGCTATTACCGAAGCCGCGACCACCTGCGACGTGGAACTCGTATCCGTCGCCGGAGCTCCGATCGACAAGCTGGTTGCCGACAACCCCTACTACCGCAAGGCCACCGTCCCGGCCGGCATGTACAAGGGAACCGATCAGGACGTCACGACCTTCGGTGTCGGCGCAACCTTCATCACCTCTTCGGATGTATCCGATGATGTCGTCTACACGGTCGTCAAGGCCGTCTTCGACAACTTCGACGACTTCAAGGCCCTGCATCCCGCCTTCAAGAACCTGAAGGAAGATGAAATGATCAAGGACGGCCTGTCCGCTCCGCTCCATCCGGGCGCGATCAAGTACTACAAGGAACGCGGCTGGATGTAACAGCTGCAGGAAAACGCCGGGCAAGAAATCGCCCGGCGTTTTCTTTCGCTCGGACCTGATTATGTCCGGGTATGGGAAATAAACGGGATCCGGGGGCGGTCATGTCGGAACAAAAAAGGCAAAACACGGAAGTCGATGTTGACCTGATGGTCGCGGAAGTGGAAAGCGGTGCGCGCTCAGCGGCCGGTTTCGCGGGAAAATTCATTCTCGGGCTGGCATTCGTCTGGTCGCTGTTCCAGCTTTACATCGCTTCCAACATTCCCTTCATTCTGACAGAGACGCTTGGCGTCAACGTGGTCTTCAACAATCAGGAGGCCCGTGAGATCCATCTGGCCTTCGCGCTTGCGCTGGCCATGCTGGCTTATCCTCTGTTCAAGAAAAGCTCGCGTCACCGTGTGCCGGCCTACGACTGGGCGCTTGCCATCATCGGCGCGGCCTCTTGCCTGTATTTGCTCTATTTCAAGAACGACATCGCAGATCGTGCGGGTCTGCCGACGACCGCCGACCTGATCTTTTCCACCCTCGGCATGTTGAGCCTGGGTATTGCGGTTTTCCGCGCGCTTGGCCTGCCGCTGGTCATCGTCGCATCTGTTTTCGTCTTCTATGTCTTTTTTGGGCACCTTTCGGTCATGCCGGATGCGATCCAGTGGAAGGGAGCCTCCTTCGGCAAAGCCATGTGGCATTTCTGGATGCAGACGGAGGGCGTGTTCGGCGTCGCGCTCGGCGTCTCCGCGTCCATGATTTTCCTGTTCGTCCTGTTCGGGTCGCTCCTGGAAAAGGCCGGCGCCGGAAACTACTTCATAAAGCTCGCATTCGCGCTGCTCGGTCATCTGCGCGGCGGTCCGGCAAAGGCCGCGGTGATGGCTTCCGCCCTGTCCGGACTTTATTCCGGATCGTCGATCGCCAATGTGGTCACGACCGGAACCTTCACGATCCCGCTGATGAAACGCACCGGCTTCAAGCCGGAAAAGGCGGGGGCGGTGGAAGTGGCTTCGTCCACCAACGGACAGCTGACACCGCCGGTCATGGGGGCCGCGGCCTTCCTGATCTCCGAATTCACCGGCGTCGCCTATCCGGAGCTGATCAAGCACGCCCTTCTGCCTGCGCTGATTTCCTATATCGCGCTGGTCTATATCGTTCATCTGGAAGCGTTGAAGCTCGGCCTGAAGGGACTGCAGAAACCGCCGGCAACCATGACCCTTGCCCGGAAACTGTCCGGTGTTCTGCTCGGGTTCATTCTGATGGCCGCGCTTGCGTCCGCCGTCTACTACGGCCTTGGCTGGATCAAGGTTGTCTTTCCGGGAATGACCTTTGCAACGGCATCGCTCCTGTTTCTGCTGGCCTATCTCGTCCTGCTGATCGTTGCCGCCCGGCATCCGGACCTGGAGATGGACGATCCCAATGCGCCTATGGACGTACTGCCCCGGGCCTGGGACGTCGCGGTGACCGGCTTCTACTATCTTCTGCCGATCATCATTCTGATCTGGTGCATCCTGATCGAACGGCTGTCGCCGACGCTGTCCGCCTATTGGGCGACGGTTGCCATGATCCTCATCGTTCTGACGCAAAGGCCGTTGAAATCGTTTTTCCGCCAGGAAGGCATGCATGCTGCTGCCTTTTCGAAAGGGTGGCGTGATTTTATCGATGGCATGATTGCCGGCGCCCGAAACATGATCGCGATCGGGGTCGCCACAGGCGCTGCCGGCGTGATTGTCGGAACCGTCTCACTCACCGGGGCGCACCAGGTCGTCGGCGAGTTCGTCGAATACCTGTCCGGCGGAAACCTGATGGCCATGCTATTCCTGGTCGCCCTGATGAGCCTCATTCTCGGAATGGGCCTGCCGACAACCGCAAACTATATCGTGGTGTCGTCGCTGATGGCGCCGGTGATCGTATCGGTCGGAGCCCAGAGCGGGTTGATCGTGCCGTTGGTTGCGGTTCACCTGTTCGTCTTTTATTTTGGAATTCTGGCCGATGATACGCCACCCGTCGGTCTGGCAGCCTTTGCCGCCGCCGCGATCTCGAGAGGCGATCCGATAAAGACGGGGATCCAGGGCTTCACCTACGATATCCGGACCGCGTTGTTGCCGTTCCTGTTCATATTCAACACGGAATTGCTGCTGATCGATGTCGGACCGGCCAAGGCCGTATTTATCTTTATCGTTGCGGTCATAGCGATGATGCTGTTCGCGGCCGCCACGCAGGGCTATTTCTTTGCCAGAAGCCGCATATGGGAATCCGTCGGCCTGCTTCTTGTCGCCTTCACACTATTCCGGCCCGGGTTCTGGCTCGACTATGTTCAGCCGCCTTTTGATGCGCGTCCGGGTACGGAAATCGCGGCGCTCGCTGAAAAAGAGCCTGACGGTGCAACGCTCAGGATCGTTCTGCGAGGACCGGATTACAAGGATACGGACAAAATCGACTATCTCACGATCCTTCTGCCTTTGGGGGACAAGACCGACGGCGTCAGCCGACTGGAGAAGATCGGCGTGGTCGTGAATGAAGACAACGGCAAGGCGTTGCTGGATGAACCGTTCCCCGGCAAATGGCTTGATCTGAAAACCAACGGACAGTTCGACTACTACGCGGATACGCCGGTGGAGATTGAAAAGGTCGAGATTGAAGCGACACGCGTTGCCAAGGAAATCTTTTATATTCCGGCCATTCTGCTGCTCGGTCTGATCATCTTCCTGCAACGGCGCCGCGCCACGGTTCCGGCATTCTGATTGGGGGAGGGAATATGTATACGTCTATTGTGGTTCCGATTGACCTGAGCGAAGAAAGCTCCTGGCGCAAATCCCTGCCGTCCGCCATTGCCATGGCCCGCACCTTCGACACGAACCTTCATGTCATCACGGTCGTCCCGGACTTTGGACGGTCCATCGTTGGCGGATTTTTTCCCGAAGGCTACGAAGCGCAGGCACTTGAGAAGACCTCCGAAATGCTCAAGGAGTTCCTGGGGCAAAATGTGCCTGAAGACATCGCATGCAAGGGGCACGTCGCGCACGGGATCATCTACGAGGAGATCAACAAGGCTGCTGACAAACTCGGCTGCGATCTGATCGTTTTGGCATCGCACCGGCCGGAACTGAAGGATTATCTACTGGGCCCGAATGCCGCCCGGGTGGTGCGCCATGCCCGGCAAACGGTGATGGTCGTCCGCGAATAACCCGCCTCTTGTCCACTCGGCTGCGACGACACGCCTCTCGCAAAGGTGAGGCGACTGTGTCTTTGTGCCTCGCTAATAGATGCACGGACCGTTATTAAGTCCACTCACATAAGCCGGGTTAAGAGAGTTCATATGCTGGAACACGTTTCGATACTGGGTGCATTTTTCGCGGGGATTTTGTCATTCGTCTCCCCTTGCGTTCTGCCTCTGGTGCCGCCTTACCTCGGTTTTCTGGCCGGCGTCTCCATGGAGGAGTTGACCGGTAAGGCGGACGAGAAATCCGCCTCCATGAAGGTCTTTACGTCCGCCCTGGCATTCGTCGCAGGATTTTCGACCGTCTTTGTCATTCTCGGCGCGAGCGCCAGCTTCATCGGCCAGTTCGTGACGCAATATATCGAGGTCCTCGGTTACATTGCCGGCGTCCTGATCATCATCATGGGACTTCATTTCCTCGGAGTGTTCCGGATTGGGCTTCTGTATCGCGAAGCGCGCGTTCATGTCGAACGCAAGCCGGCCGGCCACATCGGTGCTTATCTGATCGGTCTGGCCTTTGCATTCGGTTGGACCCCTTGTGTCGGTCCGATCCTGTCGGCGATCCTGTTTGTGGCAGGCTCAGAGTCCACGGTCGGCAGAGGCGCCATTTTGCTCAGCGCCTATGCGCTCGGCCTCGGCATCCCCTTCTTGCTTGCCGCGGTCTTCGCAGGCCCGTTCATCCATGCCATGAGCAAGTTCCGCAGGTACATGGGAATTGTCGAAAAGGTGATGGGTGGCGTTCTGGTGCTGACTGGCATCATGTTCCTGACCGGCCAGTTCGCCACAATGTCCTACTGGCTGCTGGAAACCTTTCCGGTCTTTTCCAAGATCGGCTGATCTGCGAATGCAAGGATAGCAGCTCCGGGCCGCCGCTAATTCGCCTTGGACAATTCAAATCCGGGGAGGGGGGCCCCAACATAAAGTGCCGGATGGCACGTGCCTGTGACCTCCAGCAGCCTGAGGCAGGCCACCGCCGCATTGGCTGCGTTTCCGAACGGACCGACAAGAAGCGCGTAGTGTTCGTCCAGATCGGATTTTGCGATGATCGGCCGCAGGTCCTTCATCCGTTCCTCGTTCTGCTCCTGGAACCTTTTCCAGGCGTCGGCCGCCTTCTCGGGGGTTTCATACCTCCCGACGACCGCGCCGAAATCGGAATGACTTATAAGTGAGGTGCCGGCCCCGGTCGATCGACCGACCGGTTTGCTGGGCGTAATCAGGGGTGGTTCAATGTCCTCGGGCCCGGGCGTTTCGGCGGGAGGAATTGAACCGGTCGTGATCGGGTCAGGCCCCGGTTTCGGAAGTTCGGAAATACGGACCGGTTCAAATACGCGTTCGGGTTGCTTCGGCTTCTGCGTGGAGGTAAGTGCAGCTTGCCCGCTGTTTTGCAGTTGCAAGCGTATCTTGGCATCGTTGCCCGAGATCGTTTCCGGTGCCGGCACAGATTCGATCCGTTTTTGCACCGCCTTGTCGCTGACCTCAATCGCCTTGCGCGCCTTTGGATGCGGAACCGCAGAAGGTGCCGCTGCGGTTTTTGGTGCATGTGATGGTTTGGCAGAGGTCACTTTTCCAGGTGCCGGTGCCGGCTGCTTCGGCTTGGTTTTCGCAGGGCCTTCCGGGCCGGCCGGGGCACCTTGCAAAAGTTCTTCTTCCAGCGCCGCGATCCGGCGCGAATAGGAAAGATTCTGTTCGGCGAGGGCTCCCAGGCGCCGTCGTAACGCCACGACTTCGCGTTGCAGGGTTTCGATTTGGGACGTGTTGATTTCGTCGGCGCCGGTCGCAACCCTGCCATTGACAGTCGGCATCAGACCGATCCGGTTATCGCCCGCGCTGTTTCCGATAGACGCCGTGGTCGTCACATCGCCGCCGGGCGGCAGGATCTGGCCGTATCCGGAGGACACGTGATTAGAGTCGGCTTCCCGGCCGAACTGCAGGGATGCAAACCCGATGCTGCCAAACAGAATAGCTGCAAATGCCCATGACAACAGGGACAGACGTTGAAGCGTCAACGTCTCCTTGACGACCTGCCTGGTCGATGTCTTGGCCCGCTTTTCAGGCAACTGGAAATCCCAAGGTAGAATGCATGCGAATCTGGCGAACTATATGTCCATCAGACCGCAATTATAGTTAACGGACAAGAAAGGCTTTCTGGAGATCAGACAGATCTTTCAATGTCCTGTGGATCGGGGCATACAGGCGGAACGAAGCGGACCGAAAGGAAGGGCTTATTCCTTATGACCAAGCGCAATTGTCTATCCATCGTTCTGGCTGCGGGCCTTGGCACCCGCATGCGCTCCGACTTGCCCAAGGTCATGCATCCGATCGGAAACCTACCTCTGATAGGTCATGTCCTGAACGCGTTGAAGGATGCCTCGTCGGACCGGGTTGCCGTTGTCGTCGGCCCCGGAATGGAGGACCTGGAAAAGCTGGTTACGTCCCTGATGCCGGAAGCAAGCTGCCATGTTCAGGCCGAACGTCTTGGAACCGCACACGCTGCATTGGCGGCCCGTTCTGCCCTGAACAAAGTTGCGGATGATGTTCTGGTTTTGTTCGGCGACACACCCCTGATCACTCCAATGTCCGTCGAAACAGTCCGCTGTGCATTGGCCGAAGGCGCCGATGTGGCCGTACTTGGGTTCGAAGCGGCCAATCCCTTTGGATATGGACGTCTACTCATCAAGGAGGGAGTACTTCAGGCAATTCGCGAAGAAAAAGACGCAACAGACGAAGAGCGCAAAGTTTCTTTCTGCAACTCCGGCATCATGGGCTTCCGGGGAACAATTTTCCTCGATTTGCTGGAAGCGATCGGAAACGACAACGCGAAGGGGGAATACTACCTGACCGACGCCGTCGAGATCGCAAACGAAAAAGGCCTTCAGGTCGTGGCAGTCGCCGCTGACGAGGAAGATGTGCAAGGGATCAATACCCGGGCCCAGCTTGCCGATTGTGAGGCTGTCTTCCAGAAACGGATGCGGGGCGCCGCCATGGAAGCCGGCGTGACCCTGCAGGCGCCCGAAACGGTGTTTTTTTCTCACGACACAGTCCTGGAACCGGATGTGACGGTGGAACCGAACGTTGTTTTCGGCCCGGGCGTGACCGTTGCGTCCGGCGCCCGGATCCGGGCCTTCAGCCATCTGGAAGGCGCTTCCGTCGGCGCGGGAAGCATTGTCGGTCCCTATGCGCGGCTGCGGCCGGGAGCGGAGCTTTCCGAAAACGTCCACATCGGCAATTTCGTGGAAGTCAAGAACGCGACCATCGGCTCAGGTGCCAAGGCAAATCACCTGGCCTATATCGGCGATGCCAGCGTCGGTGCAGGCAGCAACATCGGAGCAGGAACCATCACCTGCAATTACGATGGTTTCGGCAAGCACCGGACCGATATCGGCGCGGGAAGCTTCATCGGGTCAAACTCAACACTCGTTGCACCGGTTACGCTCGGTGACGGCGTTTATGTCGGCGCCGGCAGCGTGGTGACGGAAAACGCGGAAAGCGATTCTCTGGTCATCGGACGGGGGCGTCAGGTGGTCAAACCGGGCAGGGCGGCGGAGATCCGGGCCCGCTTCAAGGCCGCCAGGCAGGCTAAAACCAAAACCTGATCAACCGGTTTGGGCAATACTCAAACATCACCTGTCACGAACTGAAACAGGGTTTGATTTCAATCCCCTGCAGGGCGTCGTCTAAACGTCTCGCGTCGAAGCCGTTTTGAAAAAAGGTACATTGCATGTGCGGAATTGTCGGTATTCTTGGAAAAACAGATGTAGCTCCGCGCCTCGTGGATGCGTTGAAACGGCTTGAATATCGCGGTTACGACTCCGCTGGTTTGGCAACTCTCGTTAGTGGAAAGCTTGTCCGGCGGCGCGCGGAAGGAAAACTGCGCAACCTGGAAGCCCTGCTGGAAAGAAGCCCGCTGGCCGGCACTTCCGGCATCGGTCATACCCGTTGGGCGACCCACGGCGCTCCGACGACCGCGAATGCGCATCCCCATCAGGCTGGTGGAGTGGCGATCGTTCACAACGGTATCATTGAAAACTATCTGGACCTTCGCGACGAGATTGCGGCCAACGGTATGCGGACCGAGACGGAGACCGACACCGAAGTGGTCGCGCATCTGGTGAACATCGAACGGGAGAGGGGAAAGTCGCCGCAAGAGGCGGTCGCAGCCGTCCTGCCGCGTCTGAAAGGGGCCTTTTCCCTTGCCTTTCTGTTCGAAGGCGAAGAGGACCTGATGATCGGTGCGCGCAAAGGATCGCCCCTGGCCGTCGGCCACGGAGAAGGCGAGATGTACCTCGGCTCCGACGCCATCGCATTGTCACCGTTTACCGA
The DNA here is from genome assembly GCF_048260565.1 of Roseibium sp. GTDB lineage: Bacteria > Pseudomonadota > Alphaproteobacteria > Rhizobiales > Stappiaceae > Roseibium. The sequence goes on from NZ_JBLXGP010000001.1 coordinate 820,939, forward strand.
CCGGGTCACTTACCTGGATGAAGGCGACTGGGCGGTCATCACCCGCAACAGCGTCAAGATTTTCGATCACGAAAACAATGAGGTGGAGCGCCCGGTGTCCCGGTCCAGCGTTACCGCTGCGCTGATGGACAAGGGCAACTACCGCCACTTCATGGCCAAGGAAATCCACGAGCAGCCGGAAGTGATCGGACACACCCTGTCGCGGTATATGGACCTCTCCACGAAACGGGCGGACGTTCCCGGTATCGAGGCAGCCGATTTCGCCAATCTGAACCGGCTCGTCATTACCGCTTGCGGCACCGCCTTCTACGCGGGACTGGTGGCGAAATACTGGTTTGAAAAATACGCCCGGTTACCGGTCGAGATCGATATCGCCTCGGAATTCCGCTATCGCGAAACGCCGGTCAACAAGGGCGATTTCGCCCTGTTCATTTCCCAATCCGGAGAAACCGCCGATACGTTGGCGTCGCTTCGCTACTGCAAGGCCCATGGGGCGGTCATCGGCGCCGTGGTCAATGTACCGGAAAGCACGATCGCGCGGGAGGCGGATGTGATCTTCCAGACCATCGCCGGTCCGGAAATCGGCGTCGCCTCGACCAAGGCATTCACCTGTCAGCTCGCTGTTCTGGCCACGCTCGCCATCCAGGCCGGCCGCATCCGCGGTGTCCTGTCTGCGGAGCGTGAAGCGGACCTGATCGAAGACCTTGCCGCCATTCCGGGTCTCGCCGTCCAGGCCCTGAAGCAGGAAGTCGCCATCGAACGGCTGTCCCAACCGCTGTCCCGGACGACCAATGCGCTTTATCTCGGCCGGGGTACGAATTTTCCCTTGGCTCTGGAAGGCGCGCTGAAGCTGAAGGAACTGTCCTACATCCATGCGGAAGGCTATGCGGCCGGGGAACTGAAACACGGGCCGATCGCCCTGATCGATGAAAACATGCCGGTTTTCGTCATCGCACCCCACGACGGGATCTACGAAAAGACCGTCTCGAACATGCAGGAAGTTGCAGCGCGCGGCGGTAACATCGTTCTGATTACGGACGAAAAAGGGGCCGCGGAATGCGGTGCTTCAGCCGGCAAGATCGTGGTCATGCCGGATGTCCCCGAGATCGCCGCCCCGATCATCTACGCTCTGCCGGTCCAGCTCATTGCCTATCATACGGCCGTCTTCATGGGCACGGATGTAGATCAGCCGCGCAATCTGGCCAAATCCGTAACGGTCGAGTAATGCCGATACCGTCCGACTATTCCATCGTCACCTTTCAGGAACGGCATCGCAAACAGGTCATCGCCTTGTGGCAAGCCTGCGGTCTGATCCGGGCCTGGAACGATCCGGACAAGGACATCGACCGTAAGCTTAAGGACCGCAACGGTGGCTTCTTCGTCATGCTGTACCGGGATCCGGCTACCGAGGAGGGCAAGGTGATCGGCTCCGTTATGGCCGGTTACGACGGCCATCGCGGATCGATCTATTATCTTAGCATCTCTCCCGAACATCAGGGGTCGGGTTACGGCCGGCAGCTCATGAACCATTGCGAAGCGTATCTGATCGATCTGGGATGCCCGAAAATTAATCTGTTCGTCCGCAAGGACAACGAACAGGCGTCCGCCTTTTACGAAGGGATGGATTACATCCTCGAAACGAGCCTTGCTTTTGGAAAGCGGCTGATCCCCGACGATTGAGGGTCCGCCAGGCTGGGGTATTCAATCGTTCGGGGTTAGGAACCGGTCCCGGGGCCAGCCACCGACGGGCGCGTTCCCACGTAGAGCCCGCAAGCCACCATGAACACTCCGACGACGATGGCCAGCCAGGGCTTGGGATGGGCTACCCATAAAAAGACGAAAAAACCGAAAGCCATACCGGACAGGGCGTAGATTTTCGCCTTGACGGGCACAACACCGTGCTCACGCCAATTGCGCACGGGCGGACCGAAACGCGGATGGTCCAGGATCCGTTTTTCAAGTTCCGGTGACGACCGGGCGAAGGCAGCAGCCGCAAGGATGAAAAAGATCGTTGTCGGCATGATCGGCAGAAAGATACCGATAACGCCGGCAGCCACGCAGCCGAACCCGAGGAGCTTGAAGGTGGTGCGCCTCAAGGGGCTGCCTCCGTTTCGTGCAGTCGATCGCGCGGATCGCGCAAAATTAATCCAGCTACGGGATACCGCAGCGCACTTAAAACAACTATGTAGTGGACTTGAGAAAGAATTGCGACGGTTTCGTCGTATCAAGAGGTGTCCATAATGACGCGCGATAGCTCCAGGGAAGATATTCCGGCGGGCGGCCATAAAGGCCGGGTAACGACCCGCGTGCGGAACTATTTCCTGACCGGCCTTGTTATCGCGGGCCCGATCGGAATTACCCTGTGGTTGACTTGGACCTTCATACAGTGGGTCGACGGTTGGGTGAAGCCGTTCGTGCCGAAGGTCTATAACCCTGACACCTATCTGCCTTTCCCCGTTCCCGGTTTCGGCCTGATCGTCGCGATCGTACTCCTGACGATCGTCGGTTTCGTGACGGCGAATTTCGCCGGGCGAAGCCTGTTGTCCTTCGGCGAATCCGTTGTCGGACGCATGCCGCTGGTGCGAAACATCTACAGCGGCCTGAAGCAGATCTTCGAAACGGTGCTCGATGAGCGGGGCAGCAGCTTCACCAAGGCCGCCCTGATCCAGTATCCACGCAAGGGCCTGTGGGCGATCGTTTTCATCTCGACGCAGACCAAAGGCGAAGTGGCGCGCCGTCTGAGCGACAAGGCCGATCTTGTCTCGGTCTTCCTGCCGACAACCCCGAATCCAACCTCCGGTTTTCTGCTGTTCGTCCCCCGCGAAGAAATCATCGAACTTTCCATGTCGGTCGAGGACGCCGCCAAGCTGGTCATTTCGGCGGGGTTGGTCAATCCGTCCTATCCGGAAATCCTTGATGATCTGATGGAAAAGAAGCCGGAGCAGAAAGGCATTTCCAGGCCGTCTGCCGAGACGCCCCGCGAAGACGCGTGAGCGCCAATTAGCCGGCTCGCAACAGCCGGATCGCTTCGTCCCGTCCGAACAGATAAAGCAGACATCGTAGCGCATCGCCCCGTTTTCCCTGCAGTTCGGGATCGGTTCCCAGGATCAGCCGCGCATCGTCGCGGGCCGTCTCCAAGAGATCCGCATGGTGTTCCACCTGGGCGATCCGGAAGCCCGGTGTCCCCGACTGCCGGGTTCCGAGGATTTCACCGCCGCCGCGCAGCCGCAGGTCCTCCTCGGCGATCAGAAAGCCGTCATTGGTCTCCCGCATGATGTTGAGCCGCGCCTGGGCCGTTTCCCCTAGGGGGCCTTTGAAGAGGAGAACACAGGAGGAAGGCCTGTCACCGCGGCCGACACGTCCGCGCAACTGGTGAAGCTGGGCAAGGCCGAACCGTTCGGCATGCTCGATAACCATGATGGTCGCGTCGGGAACATCGACCCCGACCTCGATCACCGTGGTCGCCACCAGAACACGGGTTTCGCCCCCCTTGAACGCGCTCATGGCCGCGTCTTTTTCATCCGCGCTCATGCGCCCGTGTACAAGGGACACATGTTGCCGAAGAATCTGCTCTAAAACCCGATGACGATCTTCCACCGCAGCGAGGTCGATCTTTTCGGATTCTTCGACCAGCGGGCACACCCAATAGACCTTTTGCCCCTCTCGGACGGCCGCGCCGACGCGGTCCATGATCTCGTCCAGCCGGTCGAGCGAGGCCGACACCGTCTTGATGGGTTTCCGGCCGGCCGGCTTGTCCGTCAGGCGCGAGACGTCCATATCGCCGAAACAGGTCAGCACCAGGGTGCGCGGGATCGGGGTCGCCGTCATGACCAGCACATCGACGCCCTTGCCCTTTGCCGACAGCGCCAGCCGCTGATGAACGCCAAAGCGGTGCTGCTCGTCGACGACGACCAGACCCAGATCCTTGAACGTGACCGTTCCCTGAAACAGAGCGTGGGTGCCGACGGCGAGATCGATCTCACCGGCGTCCAGCTTTTCCTGGGTGAGCCTGCGTTGCTTCTGGCTGTCCTTGCCGGTCAGAAGGGCGATGCGAATTCCGGCCTTTTCGCATAGCGGCGCCATGGACGCGAAATGCTGGCGAGCCAGGATTTCGGTCGGCGCCATGATCGCGCCCTGCGCCCCGCATTCGATGACTTGCGCAAGGGCGGCAAGGGCTACGACGGTCTTGCCGGAACCGACGTCGCCCTGCAGCAGCCTGAGCATGCGCACCGGCTCCGCGAGATCTCCGTTTATCTCGGCAATCGCCGTCTTCTGGCTTTCGGTGAGTTGAAAGGGCAGGGCGGCGATCACCGCTTTCTGCAACCTTCCTTCGGGCTTGCGCGCAATCCCGCCGAGTTGACGCATATTGGCACGCACAAGGGCAAGGGCCAGTTGGCTCGCCAGCAGCTCGTCATAGGCCAGCCGCTGCACATAGGGCCCTTCGGGGGAAATGTCGGATTGCTCCTGCGGGTGATGGATCGCCTTGATCGCGTCGGCGAAATCCGGCCACTGGGTTTGCCGCAGATAAGCATCGTCGAGCCATTCGGGCAGCTTCGGCACGCGTTCGGCAGCGCTCTTGATCGCCTTTTGCAACGTCTTTGACGCCACCCCTGCCGTCAGCGGATAGATCGGTTCCACCGGCGGCATGGCGGCGGCTTCTTCCGGCTTCAGTACATAGTCCGGGTGGACCATCTGCGGGCGTTCGTTAAACCAGTCCACCTTGCCGGAAACGATCCGCCGTTCGCCTTCCGGGAACATCTTTTCCAGCCAGTCGCGGTGCGGATGGAAAAACACGAAGGCGATCGATCCGGTGTCGTCGGACGCCAGGATCCGGTAGGGCGCCTTGCCGTGGCGCGGTCCGGGCATGTGCTGGTCGATCATCACGTCGAGGGTAACGATGTCGCCGTTTTCCGAATAGGCGATCCCCGGCTTGTGGCGCCGGTCGATCACGTTCTGCGGCAAGTGGAACAGAAGATCGGCTATGGTCGCTTCCCGATCAGGATGGGATGTGACCAGAGTGGACACCAGCTTCGAAATCTTCGGTCCGATTCCCGGCAGCGACGAGACCGGGGCGAACAGGGGATCGAGAACCGAAGGACGCATGATGGACGATGACTTCCTGACGAAGGGCAGACGAGTTGTTCTTGTGCCACGAAGCGCGACTTGTTCGCAATGTGGGACAGGAACGCTGACAGGGACGTTCTGCAACGCTATATAGCGGCCAGCGATACCGCAAAGGCCACTCCTGCCGGCTGAGACGCCGGCGACAGCGAACAGGTTTCACGATGAGCGAACTTCAAACCGATCAGGGGACGCCGGAACGGGACAACCGGCGAAAGAAGATCCTATTCCGCTGCTGCCATCGGGGCATCAAGGAAATGGACCTGCTGCTCGGCGGCTTTGCCAAGGCACAGATCGATGACCTGAACGACGACGAACTGACCGAACTCGAGCGCCTGCTGAATGCAAACGATCATGATCTTTATGCCTGGATGACCGGCAGAACCCAATTGCCGGAAGAATGGGACGGTCCGCTGTACCGTCGTATCATCGGCTATTGTGAAGACGCGATCGCAGCCGGCATTCCGCTGAACTGAACCGACCTATCCGAGGAAGACGCACGTGTTTGAAAGCCTGCTGAAAGACCAGGCCAACGTTACCCTTGCCAGTGTGCCCGACGGGGCCGAAAGCTATGCGCTTGCCCGCATTCTGGCGGAAAACGACCGGAAGGGTCTCGCGCTGGTCTTCGTCGCCCGCGATGCGACGCGCATGCAGATGGTCGCCGAAGCTCTGCGGTTTTTCGATTCCAAAATCCAGACCCTGCAGCTGCCGGCCTGGGACTGCCTTCCCTATGACCGAGTATCCCCAAACCCGGCCATCAGCGCTCGCCGGTTGCTCGCTCTCGGCGCGCTTGCCCATGGACTGCCGGAAGATCGACCGACCGTCCTGCTGACGACGCTCAACGCCGCGCTCCAGCGCATGCCCGAGCGAAACTGGATGGCAAAGCAGACCTTTGCCATGGCACCGGGCAACCGGGTCGATATGGCGGACATCGCCGCGTGGCTGGAAATGAACGGCTTTTCCCGAACGCCAACGGTCCGTGAAACCGGCGAATATGCCGTACGCGGCGGTATCGTCGACCTGTTTACGCCTGGCTCCGAGGAGCCCGTCCGGCTCGACTTTTTCGGCGATACGCTGGAGTCGATCCGTTCCTTCGATCCGGAAACACAGAGGACCTCGAAACAGCTCAAGCGGCTCGACCTCGTTCCCATGAGCGAAGTCGTCCTGACCGAGGATGCGATTTCCCGGTTCCGTCGCGCCTACCTCACCAGTTTCGGCGCCGCCAGCCGGGACGATGTCCTCTATCAGTCGATCAGCGACGGCCGGCGTTATGCCGGCATGGAACACTGGCTGCCCCTGTTTCACGAAAAGCTGGAAACCCTGTTCGATTACATCGGCGATACGCCCCTCGTGCTCGACACCTCGGCCGCCGATGCCATCCGTGAGCGTCTCGACCAGATCGGCGAGCACTACAGCGCACGTCAGGAAGCGCGCGAGGCTGGCGTTTCAGCCGGCACGGTGCCCTATATGCCGGTTGCCCCGGACGAGATCTATCTGACGCGGGACGAATGGACCGCAAGCGTCGCCGATACGGCAAGTGCCGCCATGGATCCGTTCATGCCGCCGCCGGGGCAGGGCAAGCAGGTCATCGATCTGGCCGGACGTCAGGGGCGTTCCTTTGCCGCCGAACGGGCGGCCGGTGACGTCAACATCTTCGATGCGCTGATCACCCACGTCAAAACCCTGCAGAAAGACGGTAAGCGTACGGTCATCGCCTGCTGGTCCGACGGATCCCGCGACCGCCTCGGCCAGATCCTCGGCGATCACGGGCTCGGCACAACACGGGACGTCGAATCCCTCGCCGATGCCCGCGAACTGCCGGAAAAGACCACGGCGCTGTGCGTTCTCGGGATCGAGCATGGCTTCGAACTTGCCGACATCGCCTTCATCGGCGAACAGGACATTCTCGGTGATCGCCTTGTACGGAAGAGCCGACGCAAGGCCAAGGGCGCCAATGTCATCACCGAGGCGACGGGTCTTGCGGAAGGCGATCTGGTCGTCCACGTGGAGCACGGGATCGGCCGCTTCATCGGCCTGAAGACCATCGAGGCTGTCGGTGCGCCGCATGATTGCCTGGAACTGCAGTATCACGGTGGCGACAAGCTTTATCTTCCCGTCGAAAACATCGAGCTTCTGTCACGTTATGGCTCCGACGATACGGATGCTCAGCTCGACAAGCTCGGTGGCGGCGCCTGGCAGGCGCGCAAGGCCAAGCTCAAGAAGCGCATTCTTGAAATTGCCGACGGCCTGATCAAGACTGCGGCCGCCCGCGCGCTGAAAACCGCGCCCGTCGTCGAAACGCCGGAAGGTGTCTACGATGAATTTGCCTCTCGTTTCCCTTATGAGGAAACGGACGATCAGCTCACCGCCATCGACTCCGTCTTCGAAGATCTCGCCGCCGGCCGGCCGATGGACCGGCTTGTCTGCGGCGATGTCGGTTTCGGCAAGACCGAAGTGGCGCTGCGCGCGGCTTTCGTCGCCGCCATGTCCGGACGGCAGGTCGCGGTCGTCGTACCGACAACGCTTCTCGCTCGCCAGCACTACAAAACCTTTTCGGAACGCTTCCACGGCCTGCCGATCAACGTGGCCCATGCCTCGCGCCTCGTCCCTGCGAAGGAGCTGAGCAAGGCCAAAGCAGGGATTACCGACGGCTCGGTCGACATCGTCATCGGAACCCATGCGCTGCTCGGCAAATCGATCAAGTTCCGCGACCTCGGCCTGTTGATTATCGATGAGGAGCAGCATTTTGGTGTGAAGCACAAGGAAAGGCTGAAGGAACTGAAATCCGACGTCCATGTGCTGACCCTTTCGGCAACCCCGATCCCGCGCACGCTGCAGCTCGCCCTGACCGGGGTCCGCGAACTGTCGCTGATCGCCACACCGCCGGTCGACCGGCTGGCAGTGCGGACCTTCGTTTCCCCGTTCGACCCGCTGGTGGTGCGCGAGGCGCTCCTGCGCGAGCATTATCGTGGCGGTCAGAGCTTCTACGTCTGTCCGCGCGTATCCGACCTGGCCGAAACAAAGGCCTTCCTGGACGAAAACGTGCCGGAACTGAAGGTCGCCGTCGCCCACGGCCAGATGCCACCGGGCGAACTGGAAGACGTCATGAATGCCTTCTATGAAGGCAAATACAATGTCCTGTTGTCGACCACCATCGTGGAATCCGGCCTGGACATTCCGACCGCCAACACCCTGATCGTCCACCGGGCCGATATGTTCGGCCTGTCGCAGCTGTATCAGCTCCGCGGCCGTGTGGGGCGGTCCAAGACCCGCGCCTATGCCTTGTTCACGGTGCCGGCCAACAAGATGCTGACCACGACTGCCGAACGGCGGCTCAAGGTGCTGCAGTCGCTGGAAACCCTCGGTGCCGGCTTCCAGCTCGCCAGCCACGACCTCGATATCCGCGGCGCCGGCAACCTGCTCGGCGAAGAACAGTCCGGGCACATCAAGGAAGTCGGCTTCGAGCTCTACCAGCAGATGCTGGAGGAAGCCGTGGCCCAGCTCAAGGACGGCGGTGCGGACATGGGCGAGGAGCATTGGTCGCCGCAGATCAACATCGGTACACCGGTGCTGATCCCGGAAGACTATGTGCCCGACCTGCAACTGCGCCTGCAGCTTTACCGTCGCCTGGGCGACCTGACCGAGGCGGAGGAAATCGATGCCTTTGGTGCGGAGATGATCGACCGTTTCGGTTCGCTGCCCGAGGAAGTCGCCCATCTGCTGAAAATCGTCTTCATCAAGGGCCTGTGCCGCAAGGCGAATGTGGAAAAGGTCGACGCCGGACCGAAGGGGATCGTCATCACCTTCCGCAACAGCGAATTTCCCAATCCGGCAGCCCTCGTCGGCTATATCTCGGAGCAGGGGGTCTTGGCCAAGATCCGTCCGGATCAGAAGATCGTGCTCACCCGGGACTGGGAGAAGACCGACGACCGGCTAAAGGGGACCGCAACGGTCCTGACCAAGCTGTCCCGGCTGGCGGCGGCTTAAGGAGACAGAACATAGTCATGGCAAAGCCGGTTTATTCCATATTTGAGGCTGCAAAGACCGGACGGCTGGGGTCTGTCTTTCTGGGGCAAACCAAGAATGAGCTTCTTCATGCTAATCCCTGGCTAAGAGCCGCTCCAAAAGATTGGTATCAGGAAGGTTCTATCGACGGGGATTACACCGGTTGTTGGTACGATTTTCGGCCATACTACGAAATCAAACTGTACACGACTGAAAAACCGTATCACGTTACGGCGATAGAATTTCCGCTGCCGGATGTGTTGGACGTTCACATCTATAATACGCCAGACTATTTTCCGTACCATCCCAGTTACCTCGAAGAGGTCGGCACTAAAAATCCCCTTGATCTGTTTGGATTTCTCGTCGATCTGGGTGGTCTATATTCAGATGCGCTCCTGAGAGATTGCGAGGACATCCTCCATGGCCGCGACTTGAAGGTCTTAAAGCCGTACGTACATGATTTCTTGTCGGAAGAATTCCGCCTGCGTGTAGACACTTACCTCGAACTCCTCTTTGGAAGATTGGAGGAAGAGGACTACTTTTCGCTTTATCGTGCGGAATTGTTCTTGAGGGAAGTAGATGAAAAGAGCCTGTTTCTAGACATAAGCGTTGCCGAGCAACATTGGGCGACGGAACTTGAAAACAGGTTGCTAAAACTGGCATCCGCCGAAATGTGAATTGATATCATCTCCATGCGATCCACGGTTGCCCCAAAAGTCCTTCGGATGCGACCGGGTTTATGTCCATGACTTGGACTGGTCCCAGCCTTCCTCGCCGATAAGCGGCACAAAGCAGACGCCGCCGAGGTCTTCCTCCTCGAACGTTTCCTCTCCGGTTCGCGTGACACGGACAAGCCGTTGGTTCCAAGATGACGGACCGACGGGCACGACAAGGCGGCCGCCGATCTTGAGCTGGTGTTTCAGATGCTCCGGGACAGTCGGACCGCCCGCCGTCACCACGATACCGTCATAAGGCGCGTCGTCTTCGTATCCGAGGGTGCCGTCGCCGCAGATGACCTTGATGTCGTCATACCCGGCCGCTTTCAAGTTTTCCCGTGACAAGGTGACGAGTTCCTCGATGCGTTCGATCGTGACCACGTTCGCACCGGCTTCCTTCAGCACGGCCGCCGCATAGCCGCAGCCGGTCCCGATTTCCAGAACGCTCTCGCCACCCCGGAGCTTCAGGGCTTCCGTCATTAAGGCAACGATATAGGGCTGGGATATGGTCTGCCCCTGGCCAATGGGCAGGGGACGGTCATCATAGGCGCTGAAGATATGGGATGGATCTACGAACAAATGCCGGCGGACCGACCGCATGGCCTCCAGCGTCTTCGGATCGCGCACGCCCCGATGGGCGATCTGCTCCTCGACCATGCGCAACCGTTCGCTCTTGAATTTTTCTTCCAGATGGTTCCCGGCCATCGGCGCACGCCCTCCCGGATCCGGCTCGCCTTCAGGGACTATAGATCCATATGAGTGTTGAGAGAAATCCAAGGCAGACCGAATTGGTGTTTATACGGGCATATCAAGAGCTATGCGGGTTCAGCCCCATGCCGACGGCGCGTTCTTGACCTGTATTCGATCCAAAATCGGTGGAAGTTTATCGGAGATATAAAGGGACTGTTAAGCCTGCCTGCGGCATCCTGTTTGAAAGAGGCCCGCAGTACAGAGTTCAAGGTCCCAACGTGCCTGCTACCACACGTCAGCGCAAACAATCCTTCATTCGCCGATTGATCATTCCAGTCGTTGCCCTGTCGGTCCTGACCTACTTCGGTTTTCACGCTCTCAACGGCGAGTTGGGGCTCGTTGGCCGGGCCCGGATCGAGCATCAATTCGACGATCTGGAGAAGCAACTGGAAGTTTTGGTTGCCGAAAGAAAGGCGCTCGTCGCAAAGGTCAGCCTGCTGCGCCCGGAAAGTCTGAATCCGGATATGGTTGACGAACGGGCCCGTCTCAATCTTAATCTGGTACATGGTGACGAGCTGGTGATCTTGCGGCCCGGGAACAGCTATCAGAAAATAAACTAATTTCCTGTTAAATAAGAACAATAAACCAGAATTCAGTTAATCAAATAATACCACGTAATTACAACAAGATAACTGAAACCAGAGTACCCGCTTCACTATCTTGGAACGTCTAGGGTGACAGGCTATTCTCCGCATGCCTGTCTTAAGGTAAACGTCTCGCCGAGAAGAGGGATATGGCTGCTACGAAAAAGTCATCTGCCGGCACCAGCGCAAAAAGCGCCGGCCGGTCCCGCGGAGCCGCCAAAACGGCCGCTCCTGCGATCGCCGATTTCGACAAGGATCAGGAACTCCACGCTTACCGGGAAATGCTCCTGATCAGGAGGTTCGAGGAAAAGGCCGGGCAATTGTACGGCATGGGCCTCATAGGTGGCTTCTGTCACCTTTATATCGGCCAGGAGGCTGTCGTCGTCGGCCTGCAGATGGCCAAGAAGGATGGCGATCAGATGGTCACCGGTTACCGGGACCACGGTCACATGCTTGCCATGGATCTCGACCCGAAAGGCGTGATGGCCGAACTCACCGGACGCCGCGGCGGCCTGTCGAAAGGCAAGGGCGGCTCCATGCACATGTTCTCCAAGGAAAAGCACTTCTACGGCGGCCACGGCATCGTCGGCGCCCAGGTGTCCCTTGGCACCGGCATCGGCTTCGCCAACAAATACCGTGAAAACGGCAATGTCGCGATGGCCTTCTTCGGTGACGGCGCATCCAACCAGGGGCAGGTCTACGAGAGCTTCAACATGGCGGAGCTCTGGAAACTGCCGGTGATCTACGTCATCGAAAACAACAAGTACGGCATGGGCACGAGCGTGGCCCGCGCATCCGCCAACACCGATCTGTCCCAGCGCGGGTCTTCGTTCGGAATTCCGGGCGAACAGGTTGACGGCATGGATGTCCGCGCGGTCATGGCCGCCGGTGAAAAGGCGCTGGAATGGTGCCGGTCCGGCAAGGGCCCCTATATTCTGGAAATGATCACCTACCGCTACCGCGGTCACTCCATGTCCGATCCGGCGAAATACCGCTCAAAGGACGAAGTCCAGAAAATGCGGACCGAGCACGATCCGATCGAGCAGGTTCGCGCGCGTCTGATCGAAAACAAATGGGCCACGGAAGACGAGCTGAAGGCAATCGACAAGGACGTCCGCGCGGTTGTCGCGGAAGCCGCCGAATTTGCCCAGACCGATCCGGAGCCGGATCCGTCCGAACTCTACACCGACATTCTGCGATAAGCCGGGGGAAATCATGCCGATCGACATTTTGATGCCGGCTCTTTCGCCGACGATGGAAGAGGGCAAGCTCGCCAAGTGGCTCAAGGCTGAAGGCGACACCGTGTCCGCCGGCGACGTGATCGCCGAAATCGAGACCGACAAGGCGACCATGGAAGTGGAAGCCGTGGACGAAGGCACTCTTGGCAAGATCCTGGTTCCGGAAGGAACCGAGGCGGTCAAGGTCAATGAGAAAATCGCCATTCTGCTGGGCGAGGATGAGGACGCCAGCGCGTTGGAAGCGGCTGCGAAAGAACCCGCCGCCGCTCCGACACCGGCTCCCGCCGCCGCGGAGGAAGCATCGTCGCCAGCGCCTTCCGCGCCGGCTACCCCCGTCACCTCCAAGCCCGCCGATGATCCGGACATTCCGGAAGGTACGGCCATGAAGTCCTCCACCGTGCGGGAAGCCCTGCGCGACGCCATGGCGGAAGAAATGCGCCGCGATCCGGACGTCTTCGTCATGGGTGAGGAAGTCGCCGAATACCAGGGCGCCTACAAGATCACGCAAGGGTTGCTCGACGAGTTCAGCGCCAAGCGGGTCATCGATACGCCGATCACGGAGCACGGCTTTGCCGGCCTCGGCGTCGGCGCGGCCATGGCGGGTCTGAAACCGATCGTGGAGTTCATGACCTTCAACTTCGCCATGCAGGCGATCGACCAGATCATCAACTCCGCGGCCAAGACGCTTTACATGTCCGGCGGTCAGATGGGCGCGCCCATCGTGTTCCGCGGTCCCAATGGTGCGGCAGCGCGCGTCGGTGCTCAGCACTCCCAGGATTATGCCTCCTGGTATGCCCATGTGCCCGGCCTGAAGGTGATTCAGCCCTATTCGGCGGCTGACGCGAAAGGCCTGCTGAAAGCCGCGATCCGCGATCCGAACCCGGTCATCTTCCTGGAAAACGAGATCCTCTACGGCCATTCCTTCGAGATCCCGGACATGGATGATTTCGTCCTGCCGATCGGCAAGGCTAAGGTCGAGCGGGAAGGGACGGACGTCACCCTGGTCTCCTGGGGGATCGGCATGACCTATACCATGAAGGCCGTCGAGGAACTCGCCTCCATGGGCATTTCCGCCGAAGTGATCAACCTGCGCACCATTCGCCCGCTGGACATCGATACCGTGATTGCCTCGGTACAGAAGACCGGCCGAGTGGTCACCATCGAGGAAGCTTTCCCGATGTGTTCGGTCTCTTCCGAAATCGCCTACCAGGTACAGGAAAAGGCCTTCGACTATCTCGATGCCCCTGTTCTTCGGGTGACCGGCAAGGATGTTCCGATGCCCTATGCCGCCAACCTGGAGAAGCTGGCACTGCCGAATGTCCAGGAAGTCATCGACGCGGTCAAAGCCGTCACCTACACGGCCTAAGGCGAGAGGGAGGCAGTTATGCCAATCAACATTACGATGCCGGCGCTCTCTCCGACCATGGAAGAGGGCAATCTGGCCAAGTGGCTGGTCAAGGAAGGCGACGAGGTTTCCGCAGGCGACGTAATCGCCGAAATCGAGACCGACAAGGCGACCATGGAAGTGGAAGCCGTTGACGAAGGCACCGTCGGCAAGATCGTCGTTCCGGCTGGAACCGCTGGAGTGAAGGTCAACGAACTGATCGCCGTTCTCCTGGAAGAAGGCGAGGACGCCAGCGCGATGGAGTCGAAAACCGGGTCCGCCGCCTCGGCGCCCAAGTCGGAAGAAGCCGAAAAGGACAAGGCGCCTGCGGTTCCGGAAAGTTCGTCCGCCATCGAAATCGGCGCCAAGGCCGCGACCGATCCGGTTCCCGCCCCGAAGGCTTCCGACGGCAGCCGGATCTTTTCCTCTCCGCTGGCCCGTCGGCTCGCGCAGCAGAACGGTCTGGACCTGAAGGCGCTCAGTGGCACAGGTCCGCACGGCCGGATCGTCAAGCGCGATATTGAAAAGGCCCTTGAATCCGGTGCAGGAAAGTCAGCTCCGGCTTCCGCTGCCGCTCCGGCTGCCGCGGCAGCTGCGCCGACCGGCCCGTCGACCGATCAGGTACTCAAGCTGTTCGAGGAAGGCTCTTACGAACTCGTGCCTCACGACGGCATGCGCAAGACGATTGCCCGGCGTTTGGTGGAATCCAAACAGACGATCCCGCATTTCTATGTCTCGATCGATTGCGAACTGGACGCCCTGCTCGCCTTGCGCGGTCAGATCAACGCATCCGCGCCGAAGGACAAGGACGGCAATCCGCTCTACAAGGTCTCCGTCAACGACATGACCATTAAGGCATTGGCGCTTGCCCTGCGCGACGTGCCGGATGCCAATGTATCCTGGACTGATGATGCCATGGTCAAGCACAAGCATTCCGATGTCGGCGTCGCCGTGTCGATCCCGGGCGGCCTGATCACGCCAATCGTTCGCAGCGCGGAAATGAAGCCGCTGTCGGTTATCTCCAACGAGATGAAGGACTACGGAAAGCGGGCCAAGGAACGCAAGTTGAAGCCGGAAGAGTACCAGGGGGGCACCACGGCCGTCTCCAACATGGGCATGATGGGTGTGAAGGAATTCGCCGCCGTCGTGAACCCGCCGCATGCCACGATCCTGGCTGTCGGCGCAGGGGAAAAGCGGGCGGTCGTGAAAAACGACGAAATCACGATCGCAACGGTTATGACCGTGACGCTCTCCACCGACCACCGCTGCGTCGACGGCGCGCTCGGTGCGGAACTTCTGGCGGCCTTCAAAGGCTACATCGAAACCCCGATGGGCATGCTCGTCTGAGCACCGATAGAGTGCGGCGCGGTCGGAACTGACCGCCGCGCCGTCTCCCCAGATCAAAATTCAAGGGAAGAACGATGGCCGATACCAATTACGACGTCATCATCATCGGTTCCGGACCCGGCGGCTACGTGGCCGCGATCCGGGCATCGCAGCTCGGGCTCAAGACGGCCATCGTGGAACGCGAACACCTGGGCGGCATCTGCCTCAACTGGGGCTGCATTCCGACCAAGGCGCTGCTCCGCTCCGCCGAGATCTACCACTACATGCAGCACGCCAAGGACTACGGTCTGAGCGCGGACAATGTCTCCTTCGACCCGGCGGCCGTGGTCAAGCGCTCGCGTGGCGTTTCCGGGCAGCTCAATGGCGGCGTCGGCTTCCTCATGAAGAAGAACAAGGTCGACGTGATCTGGGGTGAGGCCAAGATCACCAAGGCCGGAGAAGTAACCGTCTCCAAAGTCGCCAAGAAGGCCATGGAACCGCAGCATCCGGTGCCCAAGGGCGTCAAGGGCGAGGGCGTCTACAAGGCCAAGCACATCATCGTTTCGACCGGCGCCCGTCCACGCGTCATTCCGGGTATGGAACCGGACGGCAAGGACATCTGGACCTATTTCGAGGCCATGGTCCCGCCGGCGATGCCGAAATCGCTGATCGTCATGGGCTCCGGCGCCATCGGTATCGAGTTCGCGTCCTTTTACAAGACCATGGGCGCCGACGTGACGGTCATTGAAATGATGCCGACCATCATGCCGGTGGAGGATCCGGAGATCTCCGGCCTCGCCAGGAAGCAGATGGAAAAGCAGGGCCTGAAATTCCTCACCGATGCCAAGGTCTCCAAGGTGGTCAAGGGATCCGGCAAGGTGACTGCCACGGTGGAAACCAAGGATGGCAAGACCCAGGAAATTTCGGCCGAGAAGATGATCTCCGCCGTGGGCGTCGTCGGCAACATCGAGAACCTCGGCCTTGAGGATCTCGGCGTGAAGACAGACCGGGGCTGCGTGGTGATCGACGGCTACGGTCGAACCAATGTGCCCGGAATCTATGCCATCGGCGACGTTGCCGGTCCGCCGATGCTCGCCCACAAGGCCGAGCACGAAGGCGTCATCTGCGTGGAAAAAATCGCCGGCAAGGATGTCCATGCGATGGACAAGTCGATGATTCCGGGTTGCACCTACTGCAACCCGCAGGTCGCATCGGTCGGTCTGACCGAACCCAAGGCCAAGGAAGCGGGCTACAAGATCAAGGTCGGCCGTTTTCCGTTCATGGGCAATGGCAAGGCGATTGCGCTCGGCGAGCCCGAAGGCCTGATCAAGACCATCTTCGACGAAAAGACCGGCCAGCTTCTCGGCGCACATATGGTGGGTGCGGAAGTGACCGAACTGATTCAGGGCTTCGTGGTCGCCATGAATCTGGAAACCACCGAAGAAGACCTGATGCACACGGTGTTCCCGCATCCGACCCTGTCGGAAATGATGAAGGAAAGCGTGCTCGATGCCTATGGCCGGGTTCTGAATATCTGATCACAGTGTCCTGGCAATGTGACGATCGCCGGGGCCCGCTACCGAAAAGGGCTCTGGCGGTTTGTCACGAACTGCTGATAGGCTCTCCCCGGTTCCCGGTTTCAGGAGAAATGTGATGGATGCAAAGAACATTTTGATTTGGTGCGTTATCGGTCTCGTTGCAGGCTGGCTCGCAAGTTTCTTCGTCGGTGGCGGCGGCCTCGTCCGGTATCTGCTGACGGGTCTTATCGGCGCCGTCGTGGGCGGTTTCCTGGTCAAGGCAACGGGCATCAATATCAACCTCGGCAATGCCTGGGTGAACGAAATCGTCGTTGCCGCGATCGGCGCAATCGTCGTGGTGGTGATCGCCAGGATCCTGGCCTGATACGAAAAAAGGATAGTCGTCGATGGGGTTTATCCTCTGGATCATCATCGGCCTGGTGGCCGGAGCCATCGCGCACCGGGTCCTCAACAGCCGTGGCGGCTTTATCGGCAGTCTGGTCGTCGGGCTGGTCGGTGCGTTGCTCGGCGGTGAACTCGCCCATATGTTTCGACTGAATGTGACCGGCGGACCGCTGGATCAGCTTGTCGTCGCAACCCTCGGAGCGATCCTGTTCCTGTTTCTGTGGAAGAAGCTCTTCGGCTGAAAACCGGAATGAATTGCAAATGACAAACTGCAGGATCGCCAGGTGACCGAAACACCAGACATTGACGCCTATCCGGCCAGATCCACCGATAAGCTGCGCTACTGCGATACCGACCGGCAGGGGCACGTCAACAACGCCGTCTTTGCCACGTTCCTGGAAACCGGCCGGGTGGAAATCCTGTTTGATAAGGCTGGCGGATACGCCGATGAAGGAGCAGCCTTCGTTATCGCCCGGCTGGAACTGGACTTTCTTAGTGAAGTGCGCTGGCCGGGAACGGTGGAGATCGGGACTGCGGTTCTCGACACCGGGCGCAGTTCGGTCACCCTGGAACAGCTTGTCTGCCAGAACGGCCTACCGGTTGCCCGGGCCAAGACCATTATTGTGCAAATGAACGAAACAACCCGTAAATCCCAGCCGTTGTCCGACAAAGCCGTCGAACAATTTCAAAAGTACAGGAAGCAGGTTGTTTCCGCATAGCAGCTTTGCGGTGAGGCACTTGACCTTTTCCCGTAATAGCGACACTTAAGACCCATGGTTACGATCGTCGACACCCTATCGAAAACCGCCGACACACGCGATGAACGGCCCCGCCACCCGGAAAAGGCTCACAGGCCCGACAATCCGGTGCTGCGCAAGCCGAAATGGATTCGCGTTAAGGCTCCGACGTCGCCGGTCTATCGCGAGACCCAGGACCTCGTGCGCAAGAACAACCTCGTCACCGTGTGCGAGGAGGCCGGCTGTCCGAATATCGGCGAATGCTGGTCGAAGAAGCACGCCAGTTTCATGATCCTGGGCGATACGTGTACGCGCGCGTGTGCCTTCTGTAACGTGCGTACCGGCATGCCCGGTCCGGTCGATACGAAAGAACCTGCCGGCATTGCCGACGCGGTCGCCCGCATGGGGCTTGAACACGTTGTAATCACTTCCGTCGACCGGGACGATCTCGACGACGGCGGCGCACGCCATTTTGCCGATGTGATCCAGGCCATCCGCGAAGTATCGCCGAAGACGACCGTCGAGGTGCTGACACCGGATTTCCTGCGCAAGGACGGCGCGCTCGAAATCGTCGTCGAGGCGAAGCCCGACGTGTTCAACCACAATCTGGAAACAGTGCCGTCAAAGTATCTGACGGTGCGTCCCGGCGCGCGCTATTTCCATTCGATCCGCCTTCTGCAGAGGGTGAAGGAACTGGACCCGTCCATGTTCACCAAGTCCGGCATCATGGTCGGTCTGGGCGAAGTCCGCAACGAAGTCCTACAGCTGATGGACGACCTGCGCGCCGCCGATGTCGACTTCCTCACCATCGGCCAGTATCTGCAGCCTTCGAAGAAACACCATCCGGTCATGTCTTTCGTCACGCCGGAGGAGTTCAAGGGGTACGAGCGGATCGCCTATGCCAAGGGATTCCTGAAGGTTTCGGCAAGTCCGCTGACCCGTTCCTCCCATCATGCGGGAGAGGATTTTGCCGAATTGCGCGCGGCACGTGCCGCGAGGCTCGGATACTGACAGGACGGTCTGAGCGGATTTCATGCCGAGCTTTACTTCCACCCATAAGGTCAACCACAGCGCGGCGGACATGTTTAATCTGGTGTCCGACGTGGAGCGCTATCCCGAATTCGTGCCGTTGTGCCAGGCGCTGCATGTCCGAGGCCGCAAGGATCTGGGCGAGGGCAGGGAAGTCCTCATCGCCGATATGACCGTCGCCTACAAGCTGTTTCGCGAGACCTTCACCAGCCGGGTCGAGCTGAGACCGCACGAGAACGCCATCCTTGTCGAATATCTCGACGGGCCGTTTAAGCATCTGGAAAACCGTTGGACGTTTACCGACCGTGATGACGGCGCCTGTGATGTCGGCTTCTTCATAACCTATGAGTTCAAGAGCCGCACGCTCGGGTCGCTGATGGGGGTCATGTTCGACAAGGCGTTCCGGAAATTCTCCAGCGCCTTCGAAGCCCGCGCAGACGAGGTCTACGGCGTTTGAGCCGCTAGCACGTGCGCGCAACAAGTCTTATTTGAAATTCTTGAAGGCTTCGCTGATGATGCGCAGGCGACTTGACTGCATGTCAACCGGTTCGGCATTTTCTCGCGCCTTGAGAATCTCGTGCTTTTTCAAGCCGAGGTCCTCAAGGCGTACGTAGTGCTCGGGGTCCGCGCAGTAAACTTCCGGTTTCTTGTTGAGTTCATTGATGATCACGAGGTGCCGGCCGGCCTCCGCTTCCCGCTCGGTCCAGGCGACCGTGCTGCGGGTCACCCAGAAGGAGGTCTCGCAATAGACGGCTTTGTGATAACCGGTCTCCGGCCGAGTGAGGATTTCCTGAATGCCGTTGAAACGGCCGCTGGGATCAAGGGAGCGTATATAATAATCGCCTGCCGGTGCCGAAAGCTGCGCATGAGCGCTGACGGACATCAACAATAACAGGAAAACTGCTCCGATCTTGACCATTGGATACCCGCTTTGAAAGACGGTTTCTTCCGTTTCTCGCGTGCTGCTGAAACGAATAGTCTTCAAGTAAAGCAGAGAATTATTAACCCTGCCTTTTCGGAATATCCGGCAATTTAATTAATTGCTATGGTACGTCGTGGAGCCGCGCTTTGTACTGTCGCCGCGTTTGAGCGACTTGCTGACTGCCTGCCATTTGTTGACACGCGCGATGTCATCGCCTTCATTGCGGACGACAACATAAGGATCCATGCTGACCCCCAGATCCTCGAGCGTGACATAGTCGGTCGGACGTTCGCAAATCGGGCGCCAGCCTTTCCCGCGGTTGAATTCGACCCGCACCTCATGGGCGTTGTCCATTTCAACCTGGGTCCAGGCGACCGTCACCGGACGAACCCAATAGCTGCGTCCGCAATATTTGACCTGGGTCAGCCCGTCGGCTGCTCTGAGGAAAATCTTGTGGCTGCCGAGAAACATGCCATCGTCGCCACGAGAGATCATGTAATAGTCGATCAGGCCGAACGTATTGCCCGCATGAGCGACGCTGGCTGTTACAGCAAGAGTGGCCGCAACCAGAATAGATCTCAGCATAGTCATTCCCACATAACATTGTGGAGTTCAGGGCGCAAAGCAGTCATGCTTCGCCCGTACGCTCTCGTCTAGCGGACACACTAGATTGCAATCCGTCTAAATATTCCTCATGCAAACGGTGGAATTTGATTGCAATTTTAACTGTCTCAGACAAATCGCGAAAAACCGGCGTTCTGAGCAGAAACAAACGATAGAAAATAGGAGAATTTCTTTCGACTGATTACGGTCCTATTTGCGGAACGCACTGCCGATGGCGCTGAAGCGGTTGGCCAGGGTCTCCGGTGCGGTCATATCATCCGTGACTTCCCCGGGCGCAATATCAATGCCAAGGTCCTTCAAGGTGACCTGTTCTTCCGGCTGTTCGCAAATAGGACGCCAGCCTTTGCTCCGATTGAACTCCACCCGAACTTCCCGATTGTTTTCCACTTCGAGTTGGGTCCAGGCGACCGTATAGGGCCGCACCCAGTATTCCCGATTGCAATAGGTGACCAGACGCAAGCCGGAGGAAGCCCGGTGAAATATCTTGTGGCTGCCGACGAACTCGCCGTCGGCATTTCGGGAGATGAGATAGAAATCACCTGGTTCCGGAAGTCCCTGAGCGCCTGCCGGTACAGGCGCAGCGGTGACGAGTAGAACGAGGAGCGCCAGATTTTTCATAATCTCTCCCTGCACATCGGGGAATATCAAACTTTTTGAACCAAATCGGTTCCCATCTTAATGATGTAAGCTTGCCCGAACCCTAACGGGAGAGTGTTTCGTTGGTCTTTTGCAAGGAGTGTTAACGAGCGACAAACGAATTTGCCGCATTTAACAGAAGCTCGAGCGCCGTTTTAATCGAAAGAGCCCGGATCTGTTCGCGCCCTTCGTCGGAAAACAGACAATGCTTGTGTTCCGCCCGTTCGCCATGAACGGCGATACCGAAATAAACCGTTCCGACCGGTTTATCTTCTGAACCGCCGCCTGGTCCGGCAACCCCCGTCACGGCAACCGCGATCTGAGCGCGGGAATTCGCGAGCGCTCCCGATGCCATCTGGCGGGCGATTTGTTCGCTGACTGCGCCGTAGGCATCCAGATCGGCAGATTTGACGTTGAGCAGGTCTTTTTTCGCTTCATTTGAATAAGTGACAAATCCCCGATCGAAAACGGCGGACGATCCGGCGATCTCCGTCAGGATGCCGGCGATCAAGCCACCTGTGCACGATTCGGCAGTCGCCACCATCAGACCTTTTTTCTGGCAGGCGGACAGGACCCGTTCGGCTAGGGGCAGCAGGGTTTCCAAGTCTGTCATGTGCAGTCCTCGTCATTGAAGGGCAACCGTACCGTGGCGCCGGCGAGCGCGGCAATGCCCTCCCTGCGTCCGGTAAAGCCGAGCCGCTCCGAAGTGGTTGCCTTCACGGACACCCTGGAAACGGGGAGTTCGCAGATCCCCGCGATCGACTGGCGCATGGCTTCTCGGTGCGGCCCGATTTTGGGCGCTTCGCACACGATTGTAACATCCAGATGAGCCAACCTGCCGCCCCGGTCCGCCACGCGACGAACGGCATCTGCAAGGAACCTGTCTGAAGATGCGCCTTTCCAAGCCGGGTCGGAAGGGGGGAAGTGGGCACCGATGTCGCCATCGCCGATAGCGCCCAGAATCGCGTCCGTAATGGCATGCAGGACCACATCGGCGTCGGAATGT
The DNA here is from genome assembly GCF_048260565.1 of Roseibium sp. Classification (GTDB taxonomy): domain Bacteria; phylum Pseudomonadota; class Alphaproteobacteria; order Rhizobiales; family Stappiaceae; genus Roseibium. The sequence continues at coordinate 842,939 of NZ_JBLXGP010000001.1, forward strand.
CCCTTCAGGCGCTTGTCGTGGGCAATCTGTATGCCGCCGAGGATCACGGCATCTCCGTCTTCAAAGGCATGGACATCATATCCGGTGCCCATACGTACGTCACCGAGTTCGGCAAGGCCGGAATTATATCTGTCTGTCATGGAAATCCGCTTTTTCGCCCGGTCCAGGTCGGACCGGGATGTAATCTTGAAGTTGTCCGGGTCTCCCTCGGCCAGGCTGACCGCGACACCCTGCCATTCGGCAATGGCGGTGTCGTCGGTAAAGTCCGTGCGCCCGGCCTGGTACGCCTTTTCATGTCCTTCCAGGACTGTCGGATAATCAAAACCTTGCGGCGTTTGCGCCGCCCATAAACCGGTGCGGTCGACGGTTTCCAACCGATGGGTTACCTCTCCCAACCGCTTCAGGGTATCGAACACAGGAACAGCCGGGAGAACCGCACACTGTCCCTCTGCCAGTTTTTCCAGCACATTATCGATAACAGCATGAGAAACAAAAGGCCGAGCCGCATCGTGTATCAGGACCTGATGAATGTTGCCGTTTTTCAGTGCGAGCAGGCCGTTGCGAACCGATTCTTGACGAGTGTTACCGCCGAAAACCGCTTGCCGCAGTTTATTTCTCCCCACCGGGTCGATGGCGGCGACTGCCTGATCGTACAGGGCTGTGTCATCCGGATGAATCACCGCCAGGACGTCGGCAATTCCCGGATGAGACAGGAATGCGTCCAGAGTCCGGCTGACGACCGGTCGACCGACCAGGTCGCGATATTGCTTGGGCTGACGATCTCCATCGGAGGAAAAACGGGTGCCTCGTCCTGCGGCAACGACGATGACGGCCACGCGTAACTTCATGTAAGGCTCCAAACTCCCTAAATTTTATTCATTTTCGCTTGTTAACACTCTGCCCGGATTTCAACCATGTTGTCGTCGAATAGGCAATTTGCCTCTTGCCGCACTGCGGAAAATGGCTACTATATAGGCAGTAAAATATCATGCACAGGATATGAGCAAAGTTGCATTCCTCACTCTTTCGCAAGGGCAAGCTTTAATGCGCATCGGTTGTCACACTCTTGACCGAAGAGCGGTGCTTGCTCCCATGTCGGGTGTGAGCGATTTGCCGTTCCGGCGAATAGCTGCCCGATATGGCGCCGGAATGGTCGTCAGCGAGATGGTCGCGAGCGAGTCCTTCGTCAAAGGCGATGCGGAAACCGAAATGCGTGCCGGGCCTCAGGAAGGCGGACTCCATGTCGTGCAGCTTGCCGGCCGCGAGGCGCGCTGGATGGCAGAAGCGGCAAAGATCGTCGCCGATCTCGGCGCGGATGTTATCGACATCAACATGGGATGTCCTGCCAAAAAGGTAACAAGCGGCTATTCCGGTTCAGCGTTGATGCGCGATCTCGATCACGCGCTGACATTGATCGAAGCGACGGTCGGCGCTGTCGCCATTCCTGTAACGCTGAAAATGCGCCTTGGTTGGGACGAAACTAGCATAAATGCGCCGGAATTGGCCCAACGGGCCGAAGCCGCGGGCATCCGGCTTGTCACTGTTCATGGCCGCACCCGTTGCCAGTTCTACAAGGGCAGGGCCGATTGGCGCACGATTGCCCGGGTCAAGAGCGCGGTCTCGATCCCGGTCATCGCCAATGGCGACTGCCATGGTTACGACGATGCCGATGCCATGCTTGCGGAATCGGGTGCCGACGCCGTGATGATCGGCCGCGGGGCCTATGGGCGTCCGTGGCTACCGGGGCATATCGCACATTACCTGAACACCGGTGAACGCTTGCCGAACCCGTCCGGATCGGAACTCACCGATCTTGTCCTGACCCATTACGAAGACATGCTTTCCCATTACGGACGGATGCCGGGCATCCGCATCGCCCGCAAGCATCTCGGTTGGTACCTGGATGGCGCAGGAATCACGCTTACTCCAACAAGTATGCGATCGACCCTGATGACCTCAAACGACCCGACTGAAGTAATCCGCCTTACGGAAACCCTGTTTTCCACGCTCGATCAACGGAGTGCCGCATGACGCCTCAAGCAATGGCAGAGGGCCGCACCGCAGCCCTGGCAAGTGACGGCCCCACGATCCTGGATGCCCTGCCGCACCCGGTTCTTCTGGTCGCACCGGATGGCGTGATAGAATCGGCCAATATGGCGGCCGAAATATTCATGCGCTCCAGCGTCGCATTTCTCAGGCGTCACCCGATCAGCGACTTCGTGCCCTTCGGCAGTCCACTCCTCACCCTGATCGAGCAGGTCCGCGAACGCGGCGCGCCCGTCAACGAATACAAGGTCGACATCGGTTCTCCGCGCATCGGCGCGCCGAAGATCGTCGACATCAACGCAGCCCCCGTTTCCGACCGTCCCGGCGCCGTCGTCCTGATGTTCCAGGAACGGACCATGGCGGAAAAGATCGACCGTCAGTTGACGTCGAGGGGGGCCGCCCGCACGGTCACGGGACTTGCAGCCATGCTCGCCCATGAAATCAAGAACCCGCTTTCGGGTATCCGCGGCGCCGCCCAGCTTCTGGAGCAATCCGTTCCTGATGAAGACAGGCCCCTGACGCGGCTGATCACCGATGAGACCGACCGGATCGTCAAGCTCGTCGACAGAATGGAAGTCTTTTCAGACGAACGCCCGATCGAACGGGAGCCGGTCAACATCCACGTGGTTCTCGATCACGTCAAACGGCTCGCAGACAACGGTTTTGCCCGCAATATCAGGATCATCGAGGAATACGATCCGTCGCTGCCGCCGGTCTATGCCAACAAGGACCAGCTTATCCAGATCTTCCTCAATCTGATCAAGAACGCCAGTGAAGCGATCGGCGACGATCCGGATGGCGAAATCAGGATTACGACCGCATTCCGTCCGGGGGTCCGTTTGTCTGTGCCCGGAACCGAGCAGAAAGTCAGCCTGCCACTGGAATTCTGCGTCCAGGACAACGGGCCGGGCGTGCCGGAAGATCTGCTTCCGCATATGTTTGAACCGTTTATCACCACCAAGACCAACGGCTCGGGATTAGGCCTTGCGCTGGTCGCCAAGATCATCGGCGACCACGGCGGGGTGATCGAATGCGACAGCCAGCCGCGCAAGACCGTTTTCCGCATCCTGATGCCCGCCTACACCGACCCGGATACGCCCGTTAACGGCACGTCCTCCAATGACAGGAACGATTGACCATGCCGACTGGCACCATTCTCGTCGCTGATGATGACGCCGCCATCCGCACCGTGCTCAACCAGGCTCTCTCCAGGGCCGGCTATACCGTCCGCCTGACGTCCAACGCCAACACCCTCTGGCGCTGGGTCAGTTCCGGAGACGGCGATCTCGTCATCACCGATGTCGTCATGCCGGACGAAAATATCTTCGACATTCTTCCGCGCATGAAAAAACTGCGCCCGGAACTCCCTGTTCTGGTCATGAGTGCGCAAAACACCTTCATGACCGCAATCAAGGCCTCGGAGAAGGGGGCTTATGAATATCTGCCCAAGCCCTTCGATCTGAAGGAACTGACGAGCATCGTCAGCCGCGCACTCGAGGAACCGAAGATCAAAAAGCCGGTGGAGATCGACGACATCGGCGAAGGGATGCCGCTGGTCGGCCGCTCGCCTGCGATGCAGGAAATCTACCGTGTGCTCGCGAGGCTGATGCAGACCGATCTGACCGTCATGATCAACGGCGAATCCGGCACCGGCAAGGAACTGGTCGCCCGGGCGCTTCACGACTACGGCAAACGGCGTAACGGTCCTTTCGTTGCGATCAACATGGCCGCCATCCCGCGCGATCTGATCGAGGCTGAACTATTCGGTCACGAAAAAGGCGCCTTTACGGGTGCCCAGGTGCGCAGTTCGGGCCGGTTCGAACAGGCAGACGGCGGCACTCTGTTCCTCGACGAGATTGGCGACATGCCGATGGAAGCCCAGACGCGGTTGCTGCGCGTCCTCCAGCAGGGCGAATACACCACAGTCGGTGGCCGGACCCCGATCAAGACGGATGTCAGGATCATTGCGGCGACCAACAAGGACCTTCGCCAACTCATCAATCAGGGGCTATTCCGCGAAGACCTTTACTTCCGACTGAACGTCGTGCCGATCCGGCTCCCGCCGTTGCGCGAACGTGTGGAAGACATTCCCGATCTTGTCCGCCATTTTTTCCAGCTAGCGGAAAAGGAGGGCCTGCCGCCGAAGCAGGTGGATCAGGCTGCCCTCAACCTGCTGCGCCGCTACCGCTGGCCGGGCAACGTACGCGAACTGGAAAACCTGGTCAGGCGCCTTGCCGCTCTCTACCCGCAGGATGTGATCGGTGAGGCACTGCTCGAGCATGAGCTCAGCCAACCGTCCGTTTCGACTCTTGAAGAAGAGGAGTCCGAGAACATCAATCTCGGGACTTCGGTCGAGCGCTATCTCGGAAACTATTTCGAGCAGTACGGAGAATCCCTGCCGCCTCCAGGTCTTTATCACCGCATTCTGCGGGAAGTGGAGTATCCCTTGATCAGCGCCGCCCTGGCCGCCACTCGAGGCAATCAGATCAAGGCGGCGGAACTGCTTGGCGTCAATCGTAATACATTGCGCAAGAAGATCAGGGATCTGGATATCCAGGTGATGCGCGCCTTCCGCTAGTGTTTGCCCCCGTCTTTCCGACCGGGGCGGCCTAAATTCCCTTGAAGCATTGTCGCAGCCGCGCCATTGTCGCAATTTCGCAACATTGTGTGGTAAGTGTGCCGCAGCTTCTGTGAGCGGGCCGTGGAATCGCGGGCCGCCATCTATCGCCGAATGACGAGGGAACATGACACTGGGAGGCCTCCAGGAAACGGCGGTCATCAAGGTAACCGGCGGCAGACTCATGCGTCGTGTCGGGTTGGCGATCATGATCGTCGCCCTGGTTTCCATTGCCGTAACCTTCGCCATTCTTATGGGGCTGACCCCCATCGCGCCGACCCAGGAAGTGGTCTGGATCGCAATGCTGGTCAACGGCATTCTGGCGACCTGTCTGGTGCTCGAGATCCTGCTGGAGATCTACAAGCTGTGGACCGCGCGGCGGCGGGGCAGGGCGGCCGCACGGCTTCACGTGCGTATCGTTGCGTTGTTCAGCGTGATTGCCGCGGTTCCAGCCATTCTTATGGCGATCCTCGCTACATTTACGCTCGACAAGGGGCTGGACCGCTGGTTCGAGGAACGGACCCGGCGCATCATCGACAATGCCCTGGTCGTAGCGCAGGCCTATCTGCAAGAGCACGTGCAGGTGCTTCGCGCCCATCTGATTGCCATGGCCAACGATGTCGATCGTGCGGAGACAGTCTACAGCAACGAACCGAGCCGGTTCGATTCCTTCTTCTCCGCTCAGGCCTCCTTGCGGGGGCTGCAGGCTGCCTACATTCTGAATTCCGACGGCACCGTCATCACCCGGATCGTATTCGACCCCAAGGCCGATATCCTGCTTCCTCCCAAAAGCGTATTTCCCCAGGCCGCCGCATCCAATGCTCCCGTCATGATCGCGCCGGGAAAGACCAATCAGGTCGGCGGAGTCATGAAGCTTGCGGCCTACGATGATTTCTATCTGTTCGTCACCCGGGCCATGGACCCACGCGTGGTGGACTATCTTCGGCTGGCCGATGACGGAGCCAAGTCCTATCGGGTTCTCGAAAAGACCCGGTTTGGTGTTCAGGTCGCATTTGCCCTGGTGTATCTGGGGGTTGCCCTGATCCTGCTGCTGTCGGCGATCTGGATCGGGTTCGGCTTCGCCAACCGTCTGGTAGCGCCCATCCGTACGCTCATTTCCGCGGCAGACGAGGTGTCGAAAGGCAACCTGGCGGTCAAGGTCGAAACCCATAAATCCGGCGGTGATCTTGCCAACCTCGGAGCGACCTTCAACAAGATGACGGGCCAGCTTCTCGGGCAACGCGACGCATTGTTGGCTGCGAACGAGCAGATCGACCGCAGGCGCAGATTTAATGAGGCCGTTCTGTCAGGTGTGTCCACCGGCGTCATCGGGATTGACGAAGAAGGCCGGATCATGCTCGTCAATCGCTCCGCACAGACACTGCTTGGGGTCGATGAAATCGCGATCCTCAACATGCCGCTTGAAGATGTCATTCCCCAACTCGGTGCTGAGATCAGCAAGACCATTCACGAAGACAGCGGCCGCTCTCACGAAACACAGATCGAGATGGCTCTTGGCGGGCGCCAGAGGACCTTGAACGTCCGGATCACAAGCGAGCTCTCCACCCGGCGCGAACATGGATACGTTGTCACGATCGACGACATTACCGATCTGGTTTCGGCGCAACGCAATTCGGCCTGGGCCGATGTCGCCCGCAGGATTGCCCATGAAATCAAGAACCCCTTGACCCCGATCCAATTGTCCGCCGAGCGAATCCGCCGCCGCTATGGCAAGAAGGTTGAAGAGGATCGCGGCGTGTTCGATCAATGTATCGATACGATCATCCGCCAGGTCGGCGACATCGGTCAAATGGTCGACGAATTCTCCTCATTTGCCCGGATGCGAAAACCCAGCAAGGCCGACGCCGATATCCGCAACTCGGTGCGTGAAGCGGCCTTTATGCAGACCGTTGGCAATCCGGATATCAAGATCACGACAGACCTTCCCGAAGACCCCGTGCGTGCTACCTTCGATGCCCGGCTGATCGGTCAGGCCCTGACGAACGTCATCAAGAATGCCGCCGAGGCGATCGAGGGCCGAACGGGCGATGATCTGCCTGAAGGGCGCATACTTGTGAAGTTGGAGGATGCCGGCGAACAGGTCGTGATCAGCGTCACAGACAATGGCGTCGGTTTGCCCGAAGAAAACCGGCAGAGACTTCTTGAACCTTACATGACCACCCGCGAAAAAGGCACGGGACTCGGCCTCGCGATCGTCCGTAAGATCCTGGAAGACCATGGCGGAACGATCGAACTGCAAGACGCCCCTGACACATCCCTTGGGGAGACCGGAACAATGGTGCGCCTCACCTTGTCGAAAAAGGCTGAGGACATGATTGACGACAACAAGAACGAACAGACAGATACAACCGATGGCCCATGATATTCTCGTAGTTGACGATGAAACCGATATCCGCGAGATGATCGCCGGCATCCTCGATGATGAAGGCTTCGGAACCCGGACGGCCAGCGATTCAGACACGGCTATAGCCGCGATCAAGGAACGCAGGCCCTCTCTCGTGGTTCTGGATATTTGGCTCCAGGGAAGCCGCCTGGACGGACTGGCGCTCCTGGATGTCATCAAGGAGACGGACCCGGATTTGCCGGTCGTCATCATTTCAGGTCACGGCAACATCGAAACGGCCGTCTCCGCCATCAAGCGCGGCGCCTACGACTATATCGAAAAGCCTTTCAAAACCGACCGCCTGATCCATATCACCGAACGTGCGCTGGAAGCCTCCAGCATGAAGCGGGAAATCCGCGATCTGAAGCAGCGCTCAGGCGACGCATCCGCTATTATCGGAGAGTCAAGCGCCGCCAACCAGTTGCGTCAGACCATCCAGAAAATCGCAGCGACCAACAGCCGGATTCTGATCACGGGCCCCTCAGGCGCGGGCAAGGAACTGGCCGCTCGTATTATCCATGATTCCTCGCCACGCGCGAAAAGCCCGTTTGTGGTGTTGAATGCCGCGACGATCACCCCGGAACGCATGGAAGAAGAGCTGTTCGGGATCGAGGACGAAGGCGGCAATCTGCGCAAGGTCGGGGCGCTGGAAGAAGCCCATGGCGGCACGCTCTATCTCGACGAAATCGCCGACATGCCGGCAGAGACCCAGGGCAAGATCCTGCGGGTTCTGGTCGAGCAGAGTTTTACCCGCGTGGGAGGAACGACGAAAGTGCAGGTGGACATCCGTATCCTGTCCTCCACCGCGAAGAATCTGGAAGAGCACATTTCCGCCGGACTGTTCCGACAGGATCTCTATCACCGTCTCAGCGTTGTTCCCTTGAGGGTGCCGGGCCTGGCCGAACGGCGCGAGGATGTTCCGATCCTGATAGAACACTTCATGGAACAGATCTCGACCTCATCCGGCATTCCCTTGAGACCAATCGGCGACGATGCCATGGCGGTTCTCCAGACCCACGACTGGCCCGGCAACGTACGCCAGCTGCGCAACAACGTGGAACGCCTCCTGATCCTGAGCCGCGGTGAACCGGACAGCGTGATCACGGCGGATCTCCTGCCGGCCGAAATCGGTTCCATGCTTCCGAGCCTGCCGACGGCCGGCGGCGGAGAACACCTGATGTCCGTTCCGCTACGCGAAGCCCGGGAAATCTTCGAACGCGATTATTTGCAGGCGCAAATCAAGCGTTTCGACGGTAATATCTCGCGCACCGCCGAATTTGTCGGTATGGAACGTTCTGCGCTACACCGTAAGCTCAAAACGCTTGGCCTGTCCTGATACTCCGGCTCAGGTGTAAAACTCCGTCGACGGCAAGAGGGCAGTTTTCCTATGAAAGTCGTGATTTGTGGTGCCGGGCAGGTCGGATACGGGATCGCCGAGCGCCTTGCGGCAGAACAGAACGATGTCTCCGTCATTGATTCGTCGCCCAAACTGATCAAGGCCATCGGGGAACAGCTCGACGTCCGCGGTTTTGTCGGTCATGGCGCGCATCCCGATGTTCTTGCCCAGGCCGGTGCAGGCGAAGCGGATATGATCATCGCCGTCACGCTCTATGACGAGGTGAACATGGTCGCCTGTCAGGTCGCCCACTCCCTGTTCAACGTGCCGACCAAAGTCGCCCGCATCCGGTCCCAGAGCTATCTGCAGGGCCGGTGGCAAAGCCTGTTTTCCCGCGACCAGATGCCGATTGATGTGGTCATTTCCCCGGAAATCGAGGTCGGCGAAATGGTGCTGCGCCGCCTGGCTCTGCCCGGTGCGGTGGAAACCGTCCGCTTTGCCGACGATCAGGTCGTTGCCGTCGGCATCATGTGCGAGGAGGACTGCCCGGTCGTCGATACGCCGCTCCGCCAGCTTACGGAACTGTTCCCCGATCTCGGCGCGGTCGTCGTCGGGATCTACCGGAACAACTCGCTGTTCGTGCCGAAAAGTTCGGATTCCCTTCTTGTCGGCGATCTGGCCTATGTGGTTGCCCGACGGGACCAGGTCCGGCGAACGCTCGGCATTTTCGGCCATGAGGAACCGGAGGCGAACCGCGTCGTCATTGCAGGTGGGGGCAACATCGGCCTTTACGTGGCCCGGGCGCTGGAAAGCCGCCAGCGCAATACGAAGATCAAGTTGATCGAAGCCTCCCGCGAACGCGCCGTCGCGATTGCCGACGAACTGAAGCGATCGGTGATCCTGAACGGCAGTGCCCTGGACCAGACGATCCTGACCGAAGCCGATGTCGGCGAGGCAGATACGATGGTTGCGCTCACCAATGAGGACGAGGTGAACATTCTCGCTTCCGTCATGGCCAAGAAACTCGGGTGCCGTCGTAATCTTTCCCTGCTCAACAATCCCAGTTATCCGGCCTTTGCAAGCGCCTTGGGGATCGACGCTTTCATCAATCCGCGCGCGGTGACCATTTCCAAAATTCTACAGCATGTGCGTCGAGGACGTATCCGCGGCGTTCATTCGCTGCAGAACGGTGTCGCGGAAGTGGTGGAGGCGGAAGCTCTCGACACGTCACCGCTGGTCGGCCGGCCATTACGCGAAATCGACCTGCCGTCCGGAATCCGGATCGGCGCCGTTTTCCGGGGAGGCAAGGTGATCACGCCCAACGGCGACCTGCAGATCGAGGCGAAGGACCGGATCGTCATCTTCGCCATGGCCAACCGCGTCCGTCAGGTTGAACAGATGTTCCGTGTGAGTATCGAATTCTTCTGATAAATGCACGAAGCGGTGACTAACCGGCAGGGACGTCTTGACGCAGGCGCCTATTATTTCAGAGACTTAGTCCCGAATGCATGCCGTTTGGACGGCATGGGGCAAAGGTATTTCCGGGCGGTCGGCCTCGGGAATGGTGTTCGCTCGCAAACAGTAGATCCGGCGTATCAGGAGTGATCATGAGCAGGATTGCCTATGTAAATGGCCAGTATGTCCCCCACAAGGATGCCGCCGTTCATGTGGAAGACCGCGGATATCAATTTGCCGATGGTGTCTATGAGGTCTGCGAAGTCTGGAAAAACAACATCGTCGACATGCCGCGCCATATGGATCGCCTGGGCCGGTCCCTGTCCGAACTAAGGATCGATTGGCCCATGACCCGCAAGGCGCTGGAATTCGTGCTCGCCGAAACGGTGCGACGGAACAAGGTCCATAACGGACTGGTCTATGTCCAGGTAACCCGCGGCGTATCCCGACGGGATCATTTCTTTCCGCCCGAAGATGTCGCCCCCTCAATTGTCGTGACCGCCCGTTCGGCCAGTCCGGCTGCGGCGGACAAGCAAGCGGAAACGGGCATCTCGGTGGTATCCTATCCCGAAAATCGTTGGCCACGCGTCGATATCAAAACCATCGCACTTCTTCCGAATGTTCTGGCCAAACAGAATGCCAAGGAATCGGGAGGCAAGGAAGCCTGGTATGTGGATGCCGATGGCAATGTGACCGAAGGCGGATCGACGAATGCGTGGATCGTCACCAAGGACAACAAACTGGTCACGCGGCCGGCGGAATCCGGAATTCTCAAGGGAATCACCAGAACCGCGGTTCTCGATCTTGCCGAAAAGGAAGGGCTTTCATTCGAGGAACGCGCTTTTTCGCTTGAAGAGGCCTATGACGCGCGTGAGGCCTTCGTCACAGCGGCCACGACGATTGTCATGCCAGTTGTAAAAATTGACGATAGGATAGTTGGCAACGGCCATCCCGGAATGGTTGCAAGCCGATTGCGTCAGCTGTTCCATACTGTTACTGATCTAAAGGCAGTATGAATATTTTCGTTTACCTGATTAAATTACAGGTAGGCAGCTGGACCGATATGGTGTCTTCTCTAAACGAAAGACGGATCAGCTGCTAAATAAGTGGTACGGGCAGGCCGCCTGGGGCGGTGGCGTTTGTGTTTAGGGCCCCCAACGGCGGTAACTTTAAAGGAATAACCGGATGCCCGGCCGCATCCGGAAAAAAACAGGATAAAAAGACTGATGGCTGAGCGCGCACAGAACTTGCAAGACACATTTTTAAATCACGTTCGCAAACAAAAAACCCCATTGACCATTTTCCTGATCAACGGCGTGAAGCTGCAGGGAGTGGTCACGTGGTTTGACAATTTTTGCGTCCTGCTGCGTCGGGATGGGCACTCGCAACTGGTTTACAAGCACGCTATTTCCACGATCATGCCGAATGGTCCGGTTCAGTTGTTCGAGCCGGGCGAAGACAATGGTGAGAAGGCAGGAAGCTGATTGGAACCCAAGTCTCGCAGTGACGACTTTTCGAAACTAGAAGGCGCAACGGAAACAGGAATAGATCGGCGTCCGCAGCCTTTTCGGGCGCTTATTCTGGAGCCGGTGCTTTTTCAGCGCCGGGAGGGTGCGGAAGCCGAATTGCGCGGCAACCGAAGCCCCGAAGCACGGCTGGAAGAAGCCGTTGGACTGAGTGCGGCCATCAATCTGGACATTGTTTCCGCTGGTGTCGTCAAGATCAGCAATCCGAAGCCGGCGACCCTTTTCGGCGAAGGCAAGGTGTCCGAGCTTGCCGGCATCGTTGAGGCCGAGGACGTCGACCTGGTCGTCGTCGACCACCCCTTGTCTCCGATCCAGCAACGAAATCTTGAGCGACGGTTGAAAACCAAGGTGATCGACCGGACCGGTCTGATTCTGGAAATTTTTGGCGACCGGGCGCGCACCAAGGAGGGCAAGCTTCAGGTCGATCTGGCCCACTTGACCTGGCAGAAAAGCCGGCTCGTACGTTCCTGGACCCACCTGGAACGCCAGCGCGGCGGTGTCGGCTTCATGGGCGGCCCGGGCGAAACGCAGATCGAATCCGACCGCCGTCAGATCCAGGATCGCATCACCGCCCTGCAGAAGCAGCTCGAAGGCGTGCGACGGACCCGCGACTTGCACCGCAAGAAACGCAAGAAGATCCCCCAACCGACCGTGGCGCTTGTCGGCTACACCAACGCCGGCAAATCGACCCTGTTCAACCGGCTGACCAAGGCGGACGTCTTTGCCAAGGATCTGCTGTTCGCAACCCTCGACCCGACCTTGCGAAAGATTACCCTGCCCCATGGGCGAGAAGTGATCCTGTCGGATACGGTGGGATTCATCTCTGACCTGCCGACACATCTGGTGGCCGCCTTCCGGGCAACCCTTGAAGAAGTTCTGGAAGCGGATCTGATCCTCCATGTCCGCGATATTTCGCATCCGGACACCGATGCCCAGGCAGAGGACGTGAAAAAGACGCTGGAGGATCTCGGCGTCAGCCCGCAGACCGGCGCGCCGATTATCGAGGTCTGGAACAAGATCGACTGCCTGGATCCGGCCTATCGCGACAAGCTTCTTGCCGAGCAGGGCAGGGAAGGGCCGATCTCGCTCTCCGCTCTGACGGGCGAGGGGATCGATCAGCTTTACAATCGCATCGACACCTTCATGGCGGAGAAGGACGACACCTTCACGGTCGTTCTCCCGGTTTCCGACGGGGAATTGCTGGCACAATTGTATCAGTTGGCCGAAGTGCTGGAGCGCAAGGACAGCGAAGACGCGATCGAGGCCACGGTCCGCGTCTCGGACAAGCAACGCGGCCCGTTTCGCGCGAAGTTCAAGCCGTATATGGAAAGCTGAGCCGCTATTTCCCTTTGGCTGCCTGCCAGATCTCTTCCATTTCTTCCAGCGTCATTTGCTCAAGCGTCGTTCGGCGCTCGTCCGCAGCGGCTTCGATGGCTGCAAAGCGTCGGCGGAACTTGCCGTTGGTGCGCCTGAGCGCGGCTTCCGGATCGATGTCGAGATGGCGGGCCAGATTGGCGACGGCAAACAGCACGTCGCCCAACTCGTCTTCCATTTCCAGGGTGGTGTCGCCGTCGGAGAGGATTTCCCGTTCCAGTTCCTCGATCTCTTCCTTGATCTTGGCAAGCACCGGCCCCGGAGCGCCCCAATCGAACCCGACCCGGGACGCCCGCCGCTGCAGCTTGTCCGCCTCGACCAGGGCAGGGAAGGCGGCGGGCACATCGTCGAGGAACCCCTTTTCCTCTTCCGGAAGCCCGAGGGCATCGCGACGCGCCTTACGTTCGGCCTTTTCCTCCGCCTTGATCCGCTCCCACATGCCCTTGGCCATGCCGGCCGAGCGCGCATCCTCGTCGCCGAAGACATGCGGATGACGGCGGATCATCTTCTTGGTGATGCCCTCGACCACGTCGGCGAAATCGAACAGCTTGTCTTCTTCCGCCATGCGGGCGTGATAGACGACCTGCAGCAGCAGATCACCCAGTTCCTCACGCAGGTTGTCCAGATCGTTCCGCCGGATCGCTTCGGCTACCTCATAGGCCTCTTCCAGCGTATAAGGAGCAATTGTGGAAAAATCCTGCTCCAGGTCCCAGGGACAGCCGGTTTCAGGCGTCCTGAGCGCGGCCATGATGTCGATGAGAACGGATATATCGCGGCCGGGTTTCATGAAAGATCCTCGTGAAAAACAGGTCGGTTAAGACATGAAACGTCGCGCATGCCAGGGTCAAGCCTTGGCATGCTGATGAGGCTGGCGTTTGCCCTGTTTTTACGTCAGCCGCGGACCGAGGGGTGCCAGAAGGTGACGGCCCGCTCGATGAGGGCGACCACGCCGTAGAACACCGACCCGGCAAGGGCGGCAACGGCGATTTCGGCCCAGACCATATCCACGTTCATCCGGCCGACCTCCGTTGAGATCCGGAAGCCCATGCCGACGATCGGCGTGCCGAAGAATTCCGCGACAATGGCGCCGATCAGGGCGAGCGTGGAATTGATCTTTAGCGCGTTGAAGATGAACGGCATGGCCATCGGCAGGCGCAGCTTGAACAGCGTCTGCCAGTATCCGGCGGCATAAGTGCGCATCAGGTCGCGCTGCATGGCATCGGACGCGGCCAGTCCGGAGACCGTGTTCACCAGCATCGGGAAGAAGGTCATGATGATAACGACCGCTGCCTTGGACGGCCAGTCGAAACCGAACCACATCACCATGATCGGTGCGACTCCGACGATCGGCAGCGCGGACACCAGATTGCCGATGGGTAGAAGTCCCCGGCGCAGGAACGGAACACGGTCGACCAGGATCGCGATCAGGAATCCGGAAGCACAGCCGGCGAAATAGCCGAACAGCACGGCCTTCAGGAAGGTCTGTCGGAAATCCGCCCAAAGAATCGATCCGGATGTGGTCAACCGCAGCCAGATTTCCGAAGGCGCCGGAAGCAGGACCTTCGGGATCGCGAAACCGGTCACGATCGCCTGCCAGAGAACCAGGATCGTTATGCCGAACAGGGCCGGGATCGCAAGGTTGATCAGTCGGTTCAGAAAAGGCGTCGTGCTTTTCCAGGACGCAAGCCGCTCGACAAAGAGCCAGGCTGCGGCCCAGGTGGCCGCGACCAGCGCCCAGTAGCCGAGGCCGGCCTGACCGGCATGATGTTCTATCGTTCCGAGCAGCAGATAGGCGGCAATGGCGGCGACCAGCCCCAGGATCAGATCCCCGATCCAATTGCGCATGAACCCGAGTTCGTAGCGAACCCCGGCGATTGCGAGGATCGAAAGCGTAACGGCCAGCCGCGGCACTTCCAGAACGCTGATATCCGGCTTGAAGACGGGGCTGAACAGGCCAATGACCACCAGCAAGACGATGCCCCAGGCAAGGACGGCCGGCATGTCGAAGCGGCTCTTGCGCTCGTTTTTTGCGGATACAGCCGTCATTGCGCCATTCCCATACGTTTCAGGGTCAGTTTTTCAATCATGCCGACAATGCCGACAAGGGCGCCCGCGAGAAGCGCGGCCATGATCAGGGCGGACCAGATCTGCACCGTCTGGCCGTAATAGGATCCGGCCAGCAGGCGGGCACCCAGTCCCGCGATCGCCCCGGTCGGCAGTTCGCCGACGATGGCGCCGACCAGCGACGCGGCGATGCCGATCTTCATGGAGGTGAAGAGATAGGGAACCGCGTAAGGAAAGCGCAGTTTCCAGAAAGTCTGCACCTTCGAGGCGCTATAGGTGTGCATCAGGTCCAGATGGATGATTTCCGGCGATCGGAGACCCTTCACCATGCCGACGGTCACGGGGAAGAACGACAGATAGGTGGAAATCATCGCCTTGGGCAACAGACCGGAGATACCGACCGCATTCAGCACCACGATGATCATCGGTGCGATCGCCAGGATCGGGATGGTCTGCGAGGAAATCACCCAGGGCATCAGGCTTTTGTCGAGCACCCTGGAATGTACGATGCCGATGGCAAGCAGAATGCCCAGCACCGTCCCGATGACGAAGCCGAGCATGGTCGAGGACAAGGTGATCCCGGTATGAAAGATCAGAGAGCGCTTGGAGGTGATCTTCTTCAGGACCGTGGTGTTGTAGATTTCTTCGACCACCTGATGGGGCGCCGGCAAAACGGGTCGCTCCTGCGCAAGCGTATCCGTAATCAATTGGGACAACGGCACATCCGTCTGACCGGCGCGCTCATAAATGCCCTCCTGAAACGGCGTGTTCAGAAGGACCGCCGACAGATACCAGATCGCGAAGATCACGGCGACGACGACGATGACGGGCCCGGCCGTGCCGCGCATCAGGCCGGCAAAGGGAGACAGGTTACGGGGACGGGAGTCGATTGCATCAGTCATCGTAGGAATGCCCCGCGCGCAGGCCTTCACGGACCCTATGAGCAATCTTCAGAAACTCCGGCGTTTCGCGGACGTCCAGAGTGCGATCGCGCGGCAGGTCGCTTTCGATGACGTCGTAGATCCGGCCTGGACGCGGGCAAAGCACCACGATCTTGGTCGACAGAAACACGGCTTCGGGGATGGAGTGGGTGACGAACACCACCGTCTTGTTGGTCTTGGCCCATAGTTGCAGGAGTTGTTCGTTCAGGTGGTCGCGGACGATTTCATCCAATGCGCCGAAGGGTTCGTCCATCAGGAGCAGGTCCGGCTCGACGGAAAGCGCGCGGGCGATCGAGGCGCGCTGCTGCATGCCGCCGGAAAGCTGCCAGGGGAATTTCTTCTCGAAACCGGAAAGGTTCACCAGTTCCATGTTCCGGGCGATGCGCTGCTGTTGCTCGGCCTTTGACAGCCCCATGATCTCCAAAGGCAGGGCAATGTTTCCAGCGATCGTGCGCCACGGATAAAGGGCTGCCGCCTGGAACACATAGCCATAAGCGCGCTTCAGCCGGGCTTCGTGGGGCGATAGGCCGTTTACGGAAATCGATCCGGCAGTCGGCTGTTCCAGATCCGCGATCACGCGAAGCAGGGTGGTCTTGCCGCAACCGCTCGGTCCGATGAAGGAGACGAAATCGCCTTCCTCGATCTTCAGGTCGATCTCCGACAGCGCGTGCACCGGGCCGTCGTTGGTCTGGAAGGTAAGCGACAGCTTTTCGATGTCGATGACCGTTTTTGCGGATGCGTCCGCTGCTGCCGTGGCCGCCTGGTTCATGTCTGTCCCGGTGTCCCTGAAGGTTGGTCTTGTCTTTTTTGGCCGGTTTGCCGGCAATTGTCACGGTCACCCCGCGCCGGATCCTGTAGAACGTGGCGCGGGAGACCTTGTTTTCGGTCCTTTAAACGCCGGTGGCCGGAATGCCGGTGCGTTCCACCTTGCGCGGCGCAGTCAGTTCCTTCCAGGTGGACAACGCCTTGTTGACCGCCTGGAACGGCTCGCGCTTGACGAACTCGCCGTGACCCTGCTGCGGGATCACCTTGCCGTCGTCCACCGCGACCCGGCCGCGGGTCAGCGTGTAGCGCGGCAGGCCCTTGACCTGCTGGCCTTCGAAAACGTTGTAGTCGATCGCCGATTCCTGGTTGGCCGCGGAAATGGTCTTTTCCTTTTCCGGATCCCACACGATGATATCCGCATCCGCGCCGACCAGGATCGCGCCCTTCTTCGGATAGATGTTCAGGATTTTCGCAATATTGGTAGAGGTGACGGCTACGAATTCATTCGGCGTCAGCCGGCCGGTGTTCACGCCATGGGTCCACAGCATCGGCAGACGGTCTTCCAGACCGCCGGTGCCGTTCGGGATCTTGGTAAAGTCGCCGACGCCGTAACGCTTCTGTTCGGTGGTAAAGGCGCAGTGGTCGGTAGCGACACACGAAAGCGATCCCGATTGCAGGCCGGCCCAGAGCGAATCCTGATGCTTCTTGTCCCGGAACGGGGGGGACATCACCCGGCGCGCGGCATGATCCCAGTCCGGGTTTCTGTATTCGCTGTCATCGAGGGTCAGGTGCTGGATCAGCGGTTCGCCATAAACGCGCTTGCCCTGCTGGCGGGCGCGGCGGATGGCTTCATGGGATTCCTCGCAGGAGGTATGGACCACGTAGAGCGGCACGCCCGCCATGTCGGCGATCATGATGGCCCGGTTGGTGGCTTCGCCTTCCACCTGCGGCGGGCGGGAATAGGCATGGGCTTCCGGCCCGTTGTTGCCTTCCGCCAGAAGCTTGGCGGACAGATCGGCGACCACATCGCCGTTTTCCGCATGGACCAGCGGCATGGCACCCAGCTCGGCACAGCGCTGGAACGAGGCGAACATTTCGTCGTCCTGCACCATCAGCGCACCCTTGTAGGCCATGAAGTGCTTGAAGGTGTTGATGCCCCGCTCGCGGACCACGGTCTCCATTTCGTTGAAGACCCGCTCGCCCCACCAGGTGATCGCCATGTGGAAGGAATAGTCGCAATGGGCCATGGTCGACTTGTTGTCCCACATCTGCAGCGCTTCCAGCAGCGACTGCTCGGGCGAGGGCAGGGCGAAGTCGACCACCATGGTGGTGCCGCCGGCAAGGGCCGCACGGGTGCCGCTGTCGAAATTGTCGGAGGAATAGGTGCCCATGAAGGGCATTTCCAGGTGGGTGTGCGGATCGATCCCGCCCGGCATGACGTAACAGCCGGTCGCATCCAGCGTCTCGTCACCGGAGAGGTTCGGGCCGATCTCGACAATCCTGCCGCCCTCGATCTTCACATCCGCCGTGTAGGTCAGGTCGGCGGTGACAATCGTTCCGCCCTTGATCACCTTCGATGCCATTGCTGTTCCCCTTTGTTGTTACGCTGTCCGCTTCCGATTGTGTCGCTCGGCTCGGTTCATTCCCAGGCTTGGTACATCCAAAACTACAATTGTGGCTCCCCGGTCCCGGCTCTCCGGCTTCGCCGGCGGCCGGGATGACGATGGAGAGGCATGATTTTCACTTCTCCATCGTCTTCCCGGACGAGCATCGCGAGATCCGGGACCGGCGAGCCCCTGCCTATCCTTACCGGTTCAATTCCTCATACAGATCCCGCCAATCCGGGTTCATCTTTTCAATCAGATCGAATTTCCATTGCCGTCTCCAGCGTTTGATCTGTTTTTCCCGCAGGATCGCCGCCTGCATGTCTACATGCTCCTGGTACCAGACCAGGCTCTTGATCCCGTATTTCGATGTGAAACCGGGAACCAGATCATGGCGGTGTTCATATATCCGTCGCGGCAAATCAGTCGTCACGCCCGTGTAGAGCGTTTCATACGGTTTCGCGGCCAGGATATAGACCCATGCAGACAAGTTTGTTTTTTCTCCTGTTGTTCCTCGCGAAGGTCCCTGGCTCTCCGGTCCCGGATCTCACTGCGTTCGTCCGGGATGACTATGGAGAGGACGGAGCCGATCCGTACTGCATCGGCCTTCAATCATTCATCACCCAAACCTTTACTCGCCTGAGCGCCTCTGCTTCCAACTCGGTCAGTTCACCTGCTTCCTGTCCGATCACCGCATCTATTTCACCGACAGCCAATTCCCATTCGCCGGCCCAGATATATTCATCTGCCATCCCGAGGTTTCGATTTGGCCTGGTGCCGCGAAGGCACATGACCAGATCCATGACCATATGAAGGGTCAAAATGTCCGGATCATCTTCCTTGCTGGCCAATGGCACCCAACGACCGCCGTTGGCAAAGGAAATGGGTCCAAACAGATCGTCCCTCACTCGACGAACTCCCCATTTCCGGCTCCCAGGAAGCCAACAAAATGATCCCAGTCCGGCTTCAGGTCCTCAATCGTGCTCTTCAATTCCTCCAGAATTTGAAACAGATCCATCCACATGTCCCGATGCTCTGCCCAGAACGCTGGGTCCAGACGAAGACAGGCTGCAAGCAGATCGCCCCGATAATTGGACGCTTCGACCAACGGGTTTTCCCGCAAGATGTCGATGGCCAATGGCAGCACATACTCACGACCGGCGTCCTGGTTGATCAGCAGGCAGAACTGACCCGCATCGAGGTCCTTGAGCGGCGTGGACATCGCTGCTTCACACCGCTCGACGAGTGGCGTCGGAAATGGTCCTTCAGCCGGTCGAAAACCGAGAATGTCATTTACGGACATGCTTTCTGACCAATTCCGGCTTTTCGTCACTCCACGATCTCCGCCGTTTCGACGACCGCGTGGAACAGCACGTCCGCTCCGGCCTTGGCCCAGTCCTTGGTGATCTCTTCCGCTTCGTTGTGGGAGAGTCCGTCGACGCAGGGGCACATGACCATGGCGGTCGGGGCGACCTTGTTGATCCAGCAGGCGTCATGACCGGCGCCGGAAATGATGTCCCGGTGCGAGTAGCCGAGCCGTTCCGCCGCGTTGCGGATGGCGGTCACGCAGCCCTCGTCGAAGGTCACCGGATCGAAGCCGCCGACCTTTTCGAACTCGACGCCGAGCCCCATGTCGTCGCAGATCTTCTTCGCGCCTTCCTGCAGGCGCTTTTCCATGTCCTGGATGACGGCAAGGTCCGGCGAGCGGAAGTCGACGGTGAAAACCACCTTGCCCGGGATCACGTTGCGCGAATTCGGATAGACGTCGATGTGACCGGCAGCGCCTACCGCATGCGGCTTGTGCGACCAGGCGATCTCGTCGACCAGTTCCAGGATCCGCGCCATGCCGAGACCGGCGTTCTTGCGCATGGGCATGGGCGTGGAACCGGTATGGGCATCCTTGCCGGTCACGGTCACCTGGATCCAGGACAGGCCCTGGCCGTGGGTGACGACGCCGATGTCCTTGCCTTCGGCTTCCAGGATCGGGCCCTGTTCGATGTGCAGTTCGAACATGGCGTGCATCTTGTCCTTGCGGGCTCCAACTTCTTCGTCACCGACCCAGCCGACGCGCTTCAGCTCGTCGCCGAAGGTCTTGCCTTCCGCATCCTGTCGGTCATAGGCCCAGTCCTGAGTGTGGACTCCGGCAAAGACGCCGGAGGCGAGCATGGCCGGCGCGAAGCGGGTGCCTTCCTCGTTGGTCCAGTTGGCGATGACAATCGGGTGTTTGGTCTTTATTCCGAGATCGTTCATGGAACGGGCAACCTCGAGCGCGCCGAGCACGCCGAGCACGCCGTCATACTTGCCACCGGTCGGCTGGGTGTCCAGGTGCGAGCCCATATAGACGGGCAGGGCATCCGGATCGGTTCCCGGCCGGGTCATGAACATGTTGCCCATGGTGTCGACGGCCATGGTCATGCCGGCGTCCTCGCACCACTTCTGGAACAGCTTGCGGCCTTCGCTGTCGGCATCGGTCAGGGTCTGGCGGTTGTTGCCGCCTGCAACGCCCGGGCCGATCTTGGCCATTTCCATCAGGCTGTCCCACAGCCGTTCGGCGTTGATACGCAGGTTTTCACCCGGAGCTGCCATTTTTCAGATCCCCTTCTTGAGTTCGATTTCCACGAAGGACATCGGCTTGTCCCCGTTGTTGATGACATTGTGTTCAACGCCGATCGCGCGCTTGTAGGCCATGCCCGCAGGCACCATGGACTCACGGCTGCCGCCCGGCTCTTCCAGAAGCATGGGACAGTCCGTCACCGCGGTGATGACGTAGTCCATCCCGTGCTTGTGCCATCCGGTTTCCGCTCCTGGGGCGAAATCGAACCGGGTCACCCGGACGCTTTCGTCCTCAAGAAGAAGTTCAGACGTTGCCTGCGGTCGCGTCATGGTCGGTCCTTGTCAGTCCATGCTCGGGAATGTGTAGACCGCGCCTTCCTTGATGCCGGCGGGCCAACGAGTGGTCACGGTTTTCAGCCGCGTGTTGAAGCGAACGCCTTCCGGACCGTAGATCGAATGATCGCCGAACAGCGACCGCTTCCAGCCGCCGAAGGAGAAATAGGCGACCGGCACCGGGATCGGCACGTTGATGCCGACCATTCCGACCTCGATCCGGTCGGCAAAGGCGCGGGCGGCATCACCATCGCGGGTGAAGATAGCGGTGCCATTGCCGTATTCGTGGTCGTTGATCAGGGAGAGCGCTTCCTCGTAACCGGATGCCCGGACGACCGACAACACCGGCCCGAAGATCTCTTCCTTGTAGATGGTCATGTCCTTCGTCACGCGGTCGAACAGCGTGCCGCCGACGAAGTAACCGTTCTCGTAGCCCTGCAGGGAAAAGCCGCGACCGTCCACGAGAAGCTCGGCGCCTTCCTTTTCGCCCTGGTCGATGTAACCGAGCACCTTGCGCATATGCTGCTCGGTCACGACCGGGCCCATTTCCGCATCGCTGTCGGTGGCAGGGCCAATCTTCAGGGCCTGGACCCGCGGGATAAGCTTTTCGACCAGCTTGTCGGCGGTCTTCTCGCCGATCGGCACGGCGACGGATACCGCCATGCAGCGCTCGCCGGCGGAGCCGTAGCCGGCACCCATCAGGGCATCAGCGGCCTGGTCCATGTCGGCGTCCGGCATGACGATCATGTGGTTCTTGGCGCCGCCGAGCGCCTGGACCCGCTTGCCGTGGGCAGTCCCCGTCGAATAGACGTATTCGGCAATCGGCGTGGAGCCGACGAAGGAGACGGCCTTCACGTCCGGGTGGGTCAGGAGCACGTCCACGGCTTCCTTGTCGCCGTGAACCACGTTCAGGACACCATCGGGAAAGCCTGCTTCCTTGAAAAGCTCGTAAACGACCATCACCGCGGACGGATCGCGCTCGGACGGCTTCAGGATGAAGGTGTTTCCGCAGGCAACCGAGATCGGATACATCCACAGCGGCACCATGGCCGGGAAGTTGAACGGCGTGATCCCGGCGACCACGCCGAGCGGCTGGCGGTCGGAATAGCTGTCGATGGCCGGTCCGACGTTGCGGGCGAATTCACCCTTAAGCAGGGAAGGAATGCCGCAGGCGTATTCCACCACCTCGATGCCGCGCGCCACTTCGCCGAGCGCATCGTCGTGGGTCTTGCCGTGTTCCTTGGAGATCGCCCTGGCGATCCTGTCCGCATTGGCCGTAAGCAGTTCCTTGAACTTGAACATCATCCGGGCCCGCTTGAGCGGCGGGGTGTCCCGCCACTCGGGGAACGCAGCCTTGGCGACCGCGATGGCCTCCGCCACTTCCGCGGCACTGGAAAGGCCGAGCTCAGCGGACTGTTCGCCGGTTGCCGGATTGTAGACGGCAGCCACACGTCCTGAGTTGGAGGCGACCTCCCTGCCGCCGATGGCATTGTTGATGCGTTCCATTTTGTTTTCTTTCTGGTGCTTTTAGTCGATGGCGTTGAGGACGGAGCGCAGGATCGAGAACAACTCGTCGATCTGATCCTTGGAAATGATCAGCGGCGGAGACAGCGCGATGATGTCGCCGGTGGTGCGGATCATCAGGCCGTCCTCATAGGCTTTCAGGAAAGCCGAGAAGGCGCGCTTGGTCGGCTCGCCCGCAATCGGTTCCAGCTCGATCGCGCCGATGAGACCGAGATTGCGGATATCGATCACGTGCGGGCAGTCCCTGAGTGAATGCAGCGCATCTTCCCAGTACTGGGAGAGTTCCGCTGCCCGGGTCAGCAGGCCTTCCTCTTCATAGGTGTCGAGGGTCGCGAGCGCCGCCGCGCAAGCGATCGGATGGGCCGAGTAGGTATAGCCGTGGAACAGCTCGATCATGTGTTCCGGACCGGTCATGAACGCCTGGTAGATATCGGAGGTACAGAAGACCGCACCCATCGGGATCACGCCGGAGGTGATGCCCT
Organism: Roseibium sp.; assembly: GCF_048260565.1. Lineage (GTDB taxonomy): Bacteria > Pseudomonadota > Alphaproteobacteria > Rhizobiales > Stappiaceae > Roseibium. Next base: position 865,963 of record NZ_JBLXGP010000001.1, read on the forward strand.
TGGCGGTGGTGACCAGATCCGGGGTCACGCCGAAGAAGTCGGTGGCGAACGGAGTGCCCAGCCGGCCGAAGCCGGTGATGACCTCGTCGAAGATCAAAAGAATACCGTGCTGGTCGCAGATGTCGCGCAGGCGCTTCAGATAGCCCTTGGGCGGGATCAGCACGCCGGTGGACCCGGCAACCGGCTCGACGATGACGGCGGCGATGGTCGAGGGATCGTGGAGCTGGATGATCCGGATCAGTTCCTCGGCATATTCCGCGCCATGGTCCGGCTCGCCGCGCGTGAAGGCGTTGCGGGAGATGTCATGGGTATGGGGCAGGTGGTCGACACCGGTCAGCATGGTGCCGAAGGTGCGCCGGTTGGCGACGATGCCTCCGACGGAAATGCCGCCGAAGCCAACCCCGTGATAACCGCGTTCGCGGCCGATCAGCCGGGTGCGGGTTCCCTGGCCGATGGCGCGCTGGTAGGCCAGCGCGATCTTCAGCGCCGTGTCGACGCTTTCGGAACCGGAATTGGTGAAAAAGACGTGGTCGAGCGGCGCCGGCATCAGGGCCGCCAGACGGGCCGCCAGTTCGAAGGCCTTCGGATGACCCATCTGGAATGCCGGCGCATAGTCCAGCTCGGCGACCTGGTTCTGGACGGCTTCCACGATCTTCGGTCGGCCATGGCCCGCGTTGCAGCACCACAGGCCCGCGGTTCCGTCCAGCACCTGCCGGCCGTCGCCGGTGGTGTAGTGCATGTCCTTGGCCCCGACGAACATGCGCGGGTTCTTCTTGAACTGCCGGTTTGCCGTAAACGGCATCCAGAAGGCTTCGAGATTGTTTGTGCCCGATACCGGGGCTGCGGTGGATGCCGACTTCGACATGTGTCCTCCTTGCCGTCCGTTGTCCCCGGACGGCGACGTTGCTGGCGCCATGGGCACCGGGTAAATCACCGGCACGCACCTCAGGAACGCGCCGGATCAAAAAGCACGTTCGCATCAGCCATGCGGGAAATCCACCCGGGCCGTTCCCGTTTTTCGTATCTCCGGACAGTTTGTCGCCGCTGCTCCGGGAATACTGCTTTCTCTGGACCGGGTGGCTTTTGTATTCACGCGATAGACCGGTTTCTCCGGCTTATTGTCTAAAGACCGCAAATCAGCCAGTCTTGCCGCTCCCGCCCCCCGTTGCTACGGAAGTAGAAGAAATACAAACCTGACCAAACGGTCAAATCAACGTTATGAAGACTTGACCAATCGGTCAAGATGAGAATTCAATCGGCATGATGAATTTGTGATCACGTGAAGCCCTTGCAGAAACAGACCAGTCGAACCGCGGCCCGCGCCGAAAACGAACGCCTCATTCTCGAGGCGGCCGAAGCCGTGTTTGCAGAGCACGGTTTCAAGGGCGCAACCACCGGCCAGATCGCGGATCGGGCAGGGATCCCGAAAGCCAATCTGCATTATTATTTCCCCACGAAGGAATCCCTATATCGTCAGGTGGTGGAAAACATTTTTCAGATCTGGCTTGATGCAGCCAACACCTTTGACGACTGCGACGATCCGGAAGTGGCCCTCACCAGTTATATCAACGCCAAGATGGATATCTCCCGCCGCCATCCGATGGGATCCAAGGTCTGGGCCAATGAAATCCTGCACAAGGCGCCGGTGATCCAGGACTACCTCGAAACAACGCTGGACGAATGGACCGAAAGCCGGATCGCCGTCATTAAGCGCTGGATCGGGGAAGGCAGGATGGCGCCCGTCGATCCGCGGACACTGCTTTACATGATCTGGGCGACGACCCAGCACTACGCCGACTTCAACCACCAGATCGAAACATTGAATGCGGGAAAGCCCTTGAGCGACGAGCAATTCGAAACGGCAAAGAAAACGGTTGTCGGCATCATTCTTGCCGGTGTCGGAATTCATCCGAACGGCAAAGGGGCAGGGGCATGAACAAGCGACGCAAATCGGATAAGCCGGTTCGTCTCAGCCGCATTCAGGAAATGAACCGCAGCCGGATTATCGAGGCCGCTCTGGGTGAATTTTCCCGCTTCGGATATTCCGGCGCAACCATCGACAAGATCTCCACGGCAGCCGGAATGTCCAAGTCGAACATGCTTTATTATTTCTCTTCAAAAACAGCGGTTTATGAAGCGGTCTTAGAGCATATTCTCGACGTTTGGCTCGCCCCGCTGCGGACCCTTGATCCGCAAGGCGAACCGGCAACCGAGCTTGCGGCCTACATCAGGCAAAAGATGAAAATGTCGGCAGAAAGGCCTGAAGCCTCGAAACTTTTTGCAAATGAGGTGATGCAGGGTGCGCCGCAGATCAAGGACGTTCTGGAAAAAGACCTGAAAAACCTGGTTTCCGAAAAATCAAAGGTCATCGAGCAGTGGATCGAAGCCGGCAAGATCCGCAAGATCACGCCCGTGCATCTGATTTTCACGATCTGGGCGACGACCCAGCACTATGCGGACTTCGACAGCCAGATCCGCGCATTGACGGGAACGGGATTGGAAGATCCGGAATTTTTTACCGAAGCGGAAAACGCCGTCTGCAGCCTGATCCTGAACGGGCTCGGGCTCGACTGGCCGAAACAGAAGACGGCGTCATGACCGATCACGAGCAGGACCCTGGCCAGAAGCAACGCATCCCGGTGACCGGGCGTTTCTATATTCTGCCTGACGACCTGCACGAGGACTTCATCCGGGCGTCCGGGCCGGGCGGTCAGAACGTCAACAAGGTGTCGACCGCGGTTCAGCTGCGCTTCGATCTGGACGGCAACACGACCCTGCCGGAGGACGTGAAGACACGCGCTGCGACGCTGGCGGGAAGCCGGCTGACCCAGGGCGGGGAGATCGTCCTGCAGGCGGACCGTTTCCGGACCCGCGAACGCAACCGCGAAGATGCTCTGAACAGGCTCCTGGAGCTGCTACGCAAAGCATTTGAAAAGCCGAAACCCCGCAAGGCGACGAGGCCAACGCTCGCATCGAAGAAGCGGCGCCTCGAGACCAAAAAGAAACGCGGCGCCGTCAAGAAAATGCGGGGCAGGGGCGCCGGGCTCGACTGAGCCCACCGGAACACTGCCAGCCGGGCAGACCCTTCTCAGTGATGCGGCGATTGGCCGGACGCGATCGCCAGGTGATGGTCCTGATGATGAGCACCCAGCGTCATGATGCCGATAAACCCGAGGGCATGCAATTTCGTCAGGTCGGCCGGATCCGCCACCGATGCCGTCATGACAGCGCCATCCGGACTGTCTTCTGCGGCATAGGTAAATCCGGCGACCCCGTTCATGGTCGCCGCGTGGGCCTTGACCATGCGCCGGATCGAATCCTTCACCTCTCCGGTTCCTGTGACCGTGAAGCGATAGCCGTTGTCGAGGGGCGCGGCCTCGACCCTGGCATGAAGGGTCACGTTGTTCATGTCTACCAGGTGGGCGCGCAAGGCCGGAATGTCGACCTTCGACCAATCGGTCTGCGGATCGGCGACGAGCAGGCCGACGACCTCCTGGATCGCAGCAAACGCACCCTGGCCCGGTTCCTTTGGTGTTTCGGCAGCTTGCATTCCGGTTCCGGCATTATGCTGCATCTGATGGTCATGGCCCATGTGGCCGCCGGTCTCCATCTGTGCGGCTTGCGTCGTTACCGGTGCAATTATCAGGGCGGCGGCGAGGGCGTAACGGATCATTGAGGCACTCCGGGTTGTCTGATTTGTCGTTTTATCTTGCCGGAACAGGACGCCTTTGGACATGATAGCTATCATGTCATTCAGCGCAAACAATCTCTTCGGCGGTCTCGCCAGCCAAAAACGGCGGTTCGATCCGGGTGCGTACCTGTTCCATCGAGGCGATCCGGTCCAGAGCCTGTTTCGTGTCGCCGAAGGAGAGGTTCAACTGGTTCGGCACCAGGAAGCAGGGGGCATGATTGTCCTGCAAAGGGCCAAGCCCGGCGATGTTGTCGCCGAGGCTTCCGTGTTCGCCGCCATTTATCATTGCGACGCGGTGACCCGCCTTGAAGCCATCGTCGAAATCGTCCCGAAAGACGCCTTCCTTACACATTTCCGGCAAAACCCAGATTTTGCGGAAACCTGGGCCGCGAGGCTCGCGCGCGAAGTCCAGCTCATACGGCTGCAGAACGAGATCCTGTCGCTCAAAACAGTCCGGGAACGGCTCCAGGCCTGGCTGGCATGGCACGGCGACCTGCCGCCGAAAGGCGAGTGGGTCCAGCTTGCCCGCCAGATCGGCGTCACCCCGGAAGCGCTCTATCGCGAAATAGGAAAGCAGCGGGCCCGACCCTGAACTGACATTTGCAACGGGTTGAAATCCTTCAGGAATATTCCTCCGAGAGGTCGGCCGTCGACCGTTTGCCGATATCGTCGTAATGCCGATCCATCCACTCCCGCGCGGCGTTGCGGCCGATGTCCTTGAGTTCCGTCAGGAACGCCCATTCCGCATTGACCTTGGACGACGCCTGTAGCGGCTTGAGTTCATCCGCCGTGATACGATGGAGGTGCACCTTCATATACTCGTCGGGCGACAGCTTGCCGTCTTCGATCAGCCGACTGACGAAGTCGATCGCGCGCAGCTCCCGCAGGAGAGTGGAGTTGAACGTGATCTCATTCAGGCGGTTCAGGATCTCGCGTGCCGTCTTCGGCGTCTCGCGCCGCTGTACCGGGTTGATTTGGATAAGGACCACGTCCGGCGTATCCGTGTGGTAGAACAACGGATAGAGCGGCGGATTACCCATATAACCACCGTCCCAATAAGGCACGCCATCGATCTCCACGGCCTGGAACATATGCGGCAGGCAGGCGGAAGCCATGACCGCGTCCAGCGTGACGTCTTTTTCTCTGAAAACGCGGATCTTGCCCGTATGCACATTCGTGGCCGCCACGAACAGCTTCAGCGCGGAACAACGATGGACCCGGTCGAAATCGACGACCTTGTCGACCACATCACGCAGCGGATTGATGTTGAGCGGATTGAATTCGTAAGGCGAGGAGAACCGGGACAGAATGTCGAAAGCCAGATAACTCGGCGAAAAATCGAGGCTCCACTGGCCAAGGGCAATATCGATCGGCGAGCGCTTGATCGGGCTTAAGAAGGATTGCCGGCTGACTTCGCGCCAGAAGTCTTCCAGATAGGCGCGGGCGCCGTCTTCACCGCCGGCTTCCAGTCCCGAAGCCAGAACCACCGCATTCATGGCGCCGGCCGAAGTACCGGATATCCCATCGATGATGAAACGCTCGTCCTGGAGCATCCAGTCCAACACGCCCCAGGTAAACGCACCATGCGCGCCGCCACCTTGAAGCGCGAGATTGATCCGTTTGGCGGTTTGCTTCCTGGAAGCCATGAAAATCCGATGCCGACCGATGAAAACCTTTTAAAGCCCGAACGTTATACCGCCGCATAGCCGGCGTCTATCGGGAAGCAGGGAACCGCAACTTTCCATGTTGGCAGGAAGGCGAGGGAACGAGTGGAGGGTCTTGGCAAGTCCGGCTCGCGTTTTTTAAGAGTTCGGAAAGTGAATCAGCTCACGGTTGAAACTCGTCGAAGACTGGAAGGAAACGGGTATGCTTGGTGTTCCTGTAGAAATGTATCGAACATCTTTAGGGCTGAGTTCAAGACATACTCAAACCGCCGTCAAACTTGAAAAATCCGGCTCAGAGCCCTCTGCCGGCAGTGACAAGGATAAAGCCGCCCAGGCCGGTCAATCCGATCCTGTCAGGAAGCGGATCGAAAAGGCTGTCGCGGATCTCGAATCGGCCAGACGCCTCATCGCACAACTTGAATCTTCTAAGAATTCAAGTCGTTACACCGTTTACGAGGGAACCGCAGCTGACGATCGGATAAATGCGGATGACTACGCGGTGATTTTTGCCGGAGCGGGGAACGATACGATCAGCGCGCAAGAAAATGCGATAATCGACGCTGGACCCGGTGACGATCGGGTCGAGACTTATGCCAATGCATTCGTCAAGGGCGGTGACGGTAACGATTACATCAGCACTTACGCCAATTCGGCTCTCTTTGGCGATGCCGGCGACGATATCCTGCGGGCCTACGACAACTCCAGGCTAAGCGGAGGTGCCGGAGACGACGAAATCCGCGCCTATGACCGGGCAACCGTGTCGGGCGGGGCGGGAAATGACCGGATCAGCACCTATAATAATGCCGTGATAGATGCAGGGGCGGGCGACGATCATATTAAGACTTACAACAACTCGGACGTTTCCGCCGGCGACGGGAATGACACCATTTCAGCTTATGACAATGCGAATGTGCTGGCCGGCCGTGGGGACGACGTTATCAGCGCATACGATAAGGCCTACATCGATGCCGGTGAAGGCAACGATCAGATCCAGGTCTACAACCAGGGTCGCGTATATGCTGGCGAAGGCAACGATTCCATCATCGCCTATGACAGCGCGCACATACACGCTGGCGATGGCGACGACACGGTGCAGACTTACGACTATGCCTATGTCGATGGCGGCGCCGGCAACGACGTGATTGGAACCGGAAAGAACTCACGCATTCTGGCGGGAGACGGCGATGACCGGATTTCAGCGCAAGATCGTTCGAAGGTGTATGGGGGAAATGGCAATGACTATATCAGTGCCGGCGCCGAAGCGACCGTCGACGGCGGAGCCGGTACGGATCGGATCCAGGTCGGAGCGGGCTCTCGGATCTTGTTCGATAAGGGCTCAGGAAACGATGTTGTATCTGCATCAGGCGATATCACAGTCGAAATTGGCGCCGGATACAGCCGCGAAGACATGACTGTTGCGCAACGCGACGGCAAAACGATAATTGCCTTCAACGGAACCGAAGACACGCTTACGCTTCAACTGGATGCGGATGCCGAAGCCCGGTTTCTCTTCGCAAATGAAGTCAGCGAGGACTCGTCACAAACGGCTCCCGCAAGCAACCATGAGACCGCTTGACAACATTGCTTCAGACGTGTCGAAGCCGGTCTTCCTACCAACGTTGATCTCGAGCGGGATAAATAGAGGTGGGGACTGCGGCATCTCCAATCATGCTGGGCCGGTCTCGGCGCACATTTAATTCGCATAATATATATTATGGAACTTTATTAGATATGCACTTTAGCGCCGGTTTCTGCAGGATCCTTCATGTCCTGTCGCGCTGATCCTTCTCGTTGACGCGGTCATTCGCTATGGCGCGCATCATACTGCTGCTGCGCGGCTTCGACGCAATCAACGTTCTTTCCAACCCACGTCATCAGATGTCGGATCGGTTCGAGCAGCGATCGGCCCAGTTCCGTCAACTCGTACTCCACATGTGGCGGCACCGACGGATAAACAGTCCGCGACACCAGCCCGTTTCGTTCAAGCCCGCGCAGCGAGAATGTCAGCATGCGCTGCGAGATGCCGTTGATCCGGCGTTTCAGCTCGCTGAACCGCATTGGGCCGTTTGCCAGGATACAGACGATCAGCAACGTCCATTTGTCGCCGATACGCGCCAGAATCGGTGTAATCCGCTTGCAGCCGCCGGTAACATGTATGTGCCCAAGGTCCAGATGTGTTCCTTCTTGCATTGCAGCATTCCAGTACTTATTCGTTCCTAAGTATCAATTTTATACCAAAAGGAACGAAAAGCCATGCCGCTACGTCTGCAAGTCATCCTGGCCAGCACCCGACCAGGCCGCAAAGGCCCGGAGATAGGGCGTTGGTTTGCAAAATATGCAAGCAATAACAGCGACTTCGAGATAGATGTTGTAGACATTTCCGAGTTCGATCTGCCTGTCTTTGACGAGCCGCACCATCCGGTCATGCAGAAATATGAGCATGACCATACCAAGCGCTGGAGCGAAACCATCGACAAGGGCGATGCCTATGTCTTCATCATGCCCGAATATGATCACACCGCACCGGCTTCGCTCATCAATGCATTGACCTATCTCTCGAAGGAATGGGCCTATAAACCAGCCGGTTTCGTCTCATACGGCGGCGTTTCCGGCGGATTGCGTGGCGTTCAGTCGCTCAAGCCGATGCTGAGCGCCCTGAAGGTGGTTCCTGTGCCCGAGGCCGTGACAATTCCGGGCTATGGCGAGTTTCTGGACGAAAATGGCTTCAATGCCAACGAGCTTCACGAAAAAGGCGCGACCGACATGCTTGCGGAGCTCGATAAATGGGCCGGAGCCCTGAAAACAATCCGCACGCCCGCAGCGGACAAGTCCAGCCAGGCGGCATAAGGGTTCAAAAGGCTGCGGATGTCGCCTCCCCGTCGTCCGCAGCATCGATCACCTTGCGCGCAATCTCATACGGATATCCGGCCCGGCAAAGCGCCGCCATATCTTTCTCCCGGCGCTCCTCACGTTGCCCCCCTGTCCGCCAGGGCCCCAGTCGGCGCCGCCGTGCGTAAGTCAGGGCAGCTTCCAGTTCTGACGTACCGTCCTGCTCAATGACGGTTGCGATCAGATTGCGATCGACCCCCTTAGCGGCCAGCGTCGCCTCGATCTGCCGCTTGGAGCGACCGCGCCGCCGCAAGCCGGACAATTTCGTTTCCGCATAGGTCCTGTCATCCACCATCCCGGCCCGTTGGCATTTCTCTACGACCCGGTCAATTATGTCCTGGAATTCATCCGGAGTACGGCCATTGGCGGTCGCTGCACGCTTCACCTTGCGGCTCAGGACATTCCGAAGATTTTCCAGCGAAGACGCATAACGGTCCAGATAGTGAACAGCCGCTCTCGTCAGACGTTCTTCCGTCGGCAGCTTGTACTTTCTTTGGGCAGCCCGATTTTGCCGGCCTCGCTGGCCACCTCCGTCATCGCTTGGATCGCCCGTCTCTACCATCCGGTCAGCCTATCGGGGACAGGTCGGATTCGCTAGTGTCCGCCACCGCCGCCACCGGCCGCCGCCGGTTTTTCTACCAGGACAAGCGCGAAAACCAGGCCGACGAAAAGCGTCGTCAGCAACAGGAACACGTCCGAAAACGACATGACGATCGCCTCGCGGGTCACGATTCCCGACAGCGTTTTCAACCCGGCGGTTTCAGCCAGATTGCCGAGCGCCGAATAGGCATGGCTCATCATGGTCAGGGTTTCATTCACGACCGGACGCGCCCAGTTGACGCTTTCCGCCAGACGCGCATAGTGGAAATCCTGCCGGTTGGTGAGCATCGTGCCGATAACTGCAAGACCGACGGCTCCGCCCAGGTTCCGGGTCAGGTTGAACAGGCCCGAGGCATTCTTGATCATCGCCGGCGGCAGCACGCCAAGGGCGATGTTGTTGATCGGCACCATGCAGATCATAAGGGAACAACCGCGCAGGATCTGCGGTACGAACAATTCCCAATAGTCCCAGTCATGGGTCAGGCCGGTCACCATCCAGGTACCGATCCCGAAACCGGTGAATCCGATGGCCATCATGATCCGCGGGTCCATCATGCTCATCATGCGTCCGGCGATCGGCGCCGTCAGAAACATGGCCGCACCGGAAACGAACATGGTCTCTCCGATCTGCAGCGAACTGTAGTTCCGGACCGAACTGAGATAGACCGGATAAAGGTAGGTCAGCCCGTAAAGGCCGATCCCCATCGTGAAGCTGAAGATGCAGCCGATGGTGAAATTCCGGTTGGAGAAGGCGCGCAGATCGACCACGGGCTCGCGCACGGTGAACACCCGCCAGAAGAACACCGCGGCACCGATAACGGTCGCCATGCTGAACAGCAGAATTTCCTCGCTCTGGAACCAGTCTTCCCCGGAGCCTTCCTCTAGAACGAATTCCAACGACCCCAGAAAGATCGCCATGGCAGCGAACCCGATCCAATCGAAATGCTTGAACAGAGACCAATCAGGCTTGTCGAAATCGATCAGCGTGACCGCGGCGATTGTCACGAAAATCCCCGGGATCACGTTGATCAGGAACAGCCAGTGCCAGGAAGCCCATTCGGTCAGGTATCCGCCAAGCGTTGGACCGATCGTCGGAGCAAGGGTCGCAACAAGACCGATAATGGGCGACACGACACTGAACTTCTCACGGGGAAAGATGGTATAGGCGGAAGCGAAAACCGTCGGGATCATCCCCCCGCCGATAAAGCCCTGCAGCGCCCGCCAGACGATCATCTCCTCAATCGTCGAGGCGGTCGCGCACATCATGCTCATGAGGGTAAAGCCGGCCGCCGACATGGCAAACATCCAGCGTGTCGACAGCATCCGCGACAGATATCCGGAAAGCGGGATCATGATCACTTCCGCGATCAGATAGGCCGTCTGGACCCATGCGATATCGTCCTGGGACGCGCTCAGGCCCGACTGGATTTCGGGCAGGGACGCGGACACGATCTGGATGTCCAGGATCGCCATGAACATGCCGAAAACCATGCACAGGAAGGTAAACAGCCTGCGTCCGGTGATGACCTGATCCGGATGACCCTGAGCCACGGTGTTTGCCATGCCGGGGCGGCCTTTTACTGCCGAAGCGCCACTTGGGCACCATCGGATGCGGGGGATCCGGTCCGCGTATCCACTTCGACAATTACGGACATGCCGGCGCGCAAGGGATGGGTCCTTGCATCATCCGGATCGACCTCGATCTTCACCGGAACCCGCTGAACGACCTTGGTGAAGTTACCGGTTGCATTTTCGGACGGAAGCAGGCTGAAAACCGAACCGGTCGCCGGCGAGATACTTTCCACACGGCCGGTCAGTATCTGGCCCGGATAGGCATCAACGGACATATGCACTTCCGCACCGGGATAAATCTTGCCGAGCTGTGTTTCCTTGAAGTTCGCATCCACATGGGCTTCGCTGATCGGAACGATGGCCGCGACGCGGGTTCCAGCCTGAAGGAAGGAACCGACCTGTGCGGCACGGTTGCCAAGAATACCGTCGACTGGCGCCTTCACGATCGTGAAGCCGAGATCCCGCTTCGCCTTTTCCAGCGCTGTCTCGGCCGATTTTACGGCCTGCTCGGCCTCTTGTTTCTGACTTTTCAGAACCTCGACATTGGCTCTCGCCAGATCGATGGCAGCCGCCGCCTTCTGGACATTCGCATCCGCGCTTTTCTGCGCTGTGCGCGCTGAATCGAGGCTCGCCTGACTGATGACGTTGTTGACCGTCAGCTTGGACCTGCGGTCAAAAGTCAGGTCTGTGTCTTCTTTGGCTGCTTGCGCGGCAAGCAGACCTGCCTTTGCTTCGCTGATCGAGACTTCGGCGGCCTTGATCTGTTCGGAAATCCGGTCGACCGTCGCCTTGGCGGACGAGAGACTGTTGCGCGCGGCTTCAACTGCCAGACGGTAGTCGCCGTCATCGATGCGGAACAGGATATCCCCTTTCCGCACAAAGGCGTTGTCATCCTGTTCGACTTCGGAAACATAACCCGAGACCTTGGACAGAATGACGGTGATATCCGCATTCACATAGGCATCGTCGGTCGATTCAATAAACCGGCCGTGCGTCCACCACGCATGTCCCTCGTAGGCCCCGCCGGAAAGAGCCGCAGTCAGAAGCACCAGCAGGATGATCCTGCGCCTCGCCTTTTTCTTCGGCTTCGTGGGGACAGTCGCGGCCACCTTTGTTTCAGCGGGCTCCACGGCCTTGTAACCCGTGGTGGCTCCAGCCGCTGTAGCGGGCGCCTCGGCGTCTTGCGTCTCTGTGCTCACAGATGAATACCCTTGTCGCTATTTCCGAACGGATGGCCGCCAAACTCAAAAATATTGACTGAACGGTTCGGTCAATACTATATACGCAATTGAATTGTGCGGCGCAATCGGCTGAACCAAAAATTTTTGGAGGCTTTAACGACCGGCGACGCGGCACTGCTTCGGCTTCGCTTTATTCCGGCAGTTTGAGACGGTAGACTTGGCGAACCTGTTTCCGCGCTATCGGAAACCCAACGAATGGACCGCCGTGACGTGACGCAAATCGACGAAACCGTAGACGAAAAGATCACTCCCCGCCCGGACACGGCCAAATGCCGGCAGATCCTGAACGGTGCACGCGAGGTATTTCTGTCTCACGGCTACGATGGAGCCTCCATGGACCAGATCGCCCGGACAGCGGGCGTTTCCAAGGGCACGCTCTACGTCTATTTCCCCGGCAAGGAAGCCCTGTTTCGGGAATTGATCCTGAAAGACCGTATGAAACAGGCGGAAGCTCTTCTCGATTGCGCCGCCGGCGAAGGCAATCTGCACGATTCCCTGACCAAAATCGGCCGTGTCTTTATCGAACAGATGTTTAATGCCGAAAGACTGTCGACGATCCGAATGGTCATCGGAGCGATCGAAAAATTTCCCGAATTCGGTGCGCTGCTTTATGACGCCGGCCCGAAGAAGGGCATGGAAACCTTCGGCCGCTTTTTGGAAAAATACGTCGAAAGCGGCGAGCTGAATTGCCCCGATACAGAGCTGGCTGCCTGCCAGTTCATGGATCTGTGCAGCTCACGGATCGGAAAAAGAGCCATGTTCCATCCGGGCCACATGCCAGCACAGGAAGAAATCAACGCAACTGTGGAATCGGCGGTGCAGATGATACTGGCGGCCTATGGTACCGGCAGCTCAAAGCCCTGACCGGTAAATGTCTGGCAACTCAGGCCTTGGCCTCAATCTGCATGCCGTCATAAGCCGGAACGACATGATCCGGCAGTTCTCCGCATAAAGTGGCGTAATCCATATCGTTGTGCAGGTTGGTCAGCACGGCTGTCTTCGGCTTCAGATAATCGATCCAGGCCAGGGCATCATCCAGCGAGAAATGGCTCGGGTGCGGCGTTCTGCGCAGCGCGTCTACAATGAAGACATCCAGATCGGAAAAGCCTTCATGCGACTGCGCCAGGATATCCGAGACGTCCGGGAGATAGGCAATCCCGCCAAACCGAAATCCCAACGACTTGATTTCCCCGTGTTCGACTTCCAGGGGCAGAAACCGGATCGGTCCGCCTGCCCCATCGATCACGCAATCCTCGTAAGCCACGAGTTCGTGCCGCTCGAGGATCGGCGGATAAGACGAGCCATGCGGTGTCGTGAAACAATAGTCGAAGGCGCCGAGGGCTTTTTGAAAGGTCTGGGCATCCATATAGACAGGTATGCGCTGACGATGCCTGATGGTCAGGGCCCGGAGATCGTCGATACCGTGAAGATGATCCGCATGCGGATGGGTGTAGAGAACCGCATCCAGATGCTGCACATCGGCATCAAGAAGCTGCTGGCGCATATCGGCACCGGTGTCCACCAGAACGGTGGTCTTGCCGTTTTCACCGATCTGTTCGATCAGGATGGAACAGCGACTGCGCCGGTTTTTAGGTTCCGCCGGATCGCATGCGCCCCAGTCGTTACCGATCCGGGGCACGCCGCCTGACGACCCGCAACCGAGGATGGTGACCGTAAGTTCCCCGCTCATTCTGCGCTCGCCTGCAGGTGCGCCGGTTTCGGCACCTTCGAAAACAGCCGGAAGAAATTCTCCGTCGTTTGATCCGCCATTTCCTCTAAAGAAACGCCCCGGGTTTCGGCAAGAACCGCCGCGGTCATGGCCGTATAGGCCGGTTCGTTGCGCTTGCCCCGCTTTGGCTGGGGCGCCAGATAGGGCGCATCCGTCTCGACCAGAAGTCGGTCGGCCGGGAGTTCCCTTGCGATTTCCCGCAATTCCTCGGAGCGCTTGAAGGTCAGGATCCCGGAAAAGGAAACGTAGAGACCGAGTTCGATGCCGGCCAGGGCAAGATCGCGTCCGGAGGAAAAGCAATGCAGAAGGGCCGGGAAGGCCCCCTTCCCCATTTCCTCGCGCAGGATGGCGGCCATGTCCTCGTCGGCGTCCCGCGAATGAATGACGAGCGGCAGGCCCGTCTTGCGCGCGGCATCGATATGGATGCGCAAACCTTCGGCCTGTGCGTCCCGAGGCGCCTTGTCGTAAAAATAGTCAAGCCCGGCTTCGCCGATCGCCACCACCTTCGGGTGATTGGTGAGCGCGACGATCTCCTCTACCGGGATGCCGCGCTCTTCTCCAGCACTGTGCGGATGGGTGCCGACCGAACAATAGACATTGTCATAGGCTTCCGCGACCGCCCGCACCTGATCGAACTTCCGTATCCTGGTACAGATCGTCACCATCAGATCGACCCCCGCCTCATGGGCGCGGGCGATCAATTCGTCCCGCTCGCCGTCGAAATCGGGAAAATCAAGGTGGCAGTGGCTGTCGACAATCATGAATACGGGCTTATGCGTTGTGAGGATATGGGAACGGGTCTGCTTCGGTAGCCGCAAGCGGCTCACGACGCAAGTAGGTCGCACCGCAAACGCTTCAAGAGCCGGAGGTATAGACCAGATCCCGGGCCAGCTCTAATCGGTACATCCTCCTAGAGCAGGTCGTTTTCCTTAAGCACCTTGGTGGCTACCCGGAAACACTCCATGGCCTGCGGCACGCCGCAGTAGATACCGACCACGTGGACGATCGCCCGGATCTCCTCTTTCGACACGCCGTTGTTGAGCGCACCCCGGCAATGGGTTTCCCACTCATGCATCTTGCCGAGCGCTCCGATCATTGCGAGGTTCATCATGGATCGGGTCTTGGCATCGATCGTCTCGTCGCCCCAGCCGAAACCCCAGCACCAGGCGGTCATCGCTTCCTGAAAGGGAAGGTTGAAATCACCGGCGTTTTCAAAGGCCTTGTTGACATATTCGCCGCCGAGAGTTGCCTTGCGTTTTGCCAAACCCTTTTCGAAAAGGTCCTGATCCATATTCCCTCCCCTCTTTCCGTCGGCAATCTGCGGGCATAGGTCACTCCTGCCGATGCCTCAGCTTCAGATTAAACGGATTCGGTTACGGATGCGGGTAAATTCAGGGCAACACATTTCCTCCTGCGGCGCGCCCTTGGGCGCACGCTCGGTTCGTTTCAGGAATCGCCATCGCCTCAGTAATCAGGCTAAGGACGCCTTGCGTCCGTTAGTCTTCAACGCATTCGTTGCACACCTTGCCGGAATTGACCGGCGCCGTGTTCTTGCAGCTGAAGCCATAACCGCAATCGGCATTTTTCGTGCATTGCCCGCAGAAAGCAGCCGCGGCCGTCGGCAGCAAGGTCACCGGGACGGAAGCCAGCATACCGATACCCGCTGCCCGGACCATCAGACCAAGTGTTCTGCGCCTGCCGGTAGGGTCAACAGGGACCGCCTTCAACGACCGTGTCGCCCGCAAGGCGTAACCGGTCAGATGGGCGAACCAGAGCAGGCTTGCCCCGCAGGCAATCAGGGCTGCTGCCAGTGCAAGGGTCGGATATGCGCCGGTCGACGAAACCAGTGCAAATACGCCCCAGGCGCATAAGGAAGACATAAGCGCCTTCTTCATGCAGCGGTCGCAATGACCGAAGTTCCGGAGAATAAGCGAATGCTTGTAAGGAGACGTCTGATGCATGATGCCCTCCCGTCGTTTCCTGGTGGCTTATGCCACCGTTCAAAGGATACCACACATCGCGCCGGCTAAGTTTCTTTCTCCGTTGGTTGGGTAAAGCGATGCTTTCAGAAAAGTGCCTGCATCACCCGGTCCCGGGTCAGGGGCAGGTCCCGGACCGTCACACCGAGGGCGGAACGAACCGCGTTGCCCAGTGCCGCAGCGGTCGGCCCTTGTGAAATTTCGCCACAGCCGAGCGGCGGTTCATCGGGCGGTTCCAGAAGGCGGACAGAGAGGTTCGGCACATCGGAGAATTTCAGGATCGGATAGTCGAGCCAGCTTTCGGCGGCGACCTGACTGCCTTCCAGCCGGGCGGCTTCCTTCAGGGTCCAGCTCATGGACTGAAGGATCCCGCCTTCGATCTGGTTAAGGGCGCCGTCCCGGCTGATGACCTCTCCGATATCGGCCGCCGCATAGACGTCAGTCACGCGGATCTCCTGATCGATCTCGACACGAGCCATGACGGCGCAATAGCCCGCCGTGTTCTTGTACCGCGCGAACCCCAGGCCCCAGCCGATGCCCGGTTCGGATGCCTGGGCGCGCCAGGATCCGGCGCAATCGTCGACGGCCTCGATCACCGTCTTGGCGCGCTCGTCTTCCAGATGGGCAAGACGGAAGACAACCGGATCCATCCCAAGCTCCGATGCGATCTCGTCCATCAGCGTCTCGATCGCATAGACATTCGTGTAGGCGCCAAGTCCGCGCAGCGATGACGACCGGTAAGGCAGGGAATGGACGATCCGTTTGGAGACTTCGAGATTCGGGATCGCGTAAATCGGGACCGCGTTACGGTCAGCTCCGCCTCCGCGTGCAAGCGGAATGTCCGTTGACGGCGCTGGCGTCATGGGATTTTCCAGATAGGCTGCCGCACGCAAATTCGGTGTTCCGTTGACGCCGGGCCGATTGGCATGGGGGGCCGAATTCACCTCGATGCGCATGGACGAGATCCTGCCGTCATCCCCGACCGTCGCCGCGCACTGCGTCACCATCCCCGGCCCCATGGGCGCGGACTGGAATTCGTCCCTGCGGCTCCAAACCACTTTGACCGGTCGGCCGGGAACGGACTTCGCCATCAGCGCCGCGTCGAGCGCCGCATCGTCGGCTCCATTGTGTCCATAACAACCGGCCCCGGGACGATGGATCACAAATATCCGTTCTTCAGGTTGCCTGAACACCATGCCGAGCGCGGACCGAAGCTGATAGACGCCCTGGCTGTGGCACCAGACCGATAGTTCCTCACCCTGCCATTCCGCGACCGCAGCCGAAGGTCCGATGGATCCATGATGCAGATACGGCCGCGAAACGGTGGTTTCGAACTGCCGCCCTTCCGCGCCGTTGATCTTCCCGTTCTGCACCACGACATCCGCAGGCTCCGTAGACGTCCCGATCGCTTGTATCGGGTCGTTCGGCGCCTGCGCCCGGTCGACCCATCTGGCGCGCGCCCGCGCCCAACGGGCAGCGGCGATGGCTTCCACCTCCGTTTCGGCCACAATGCCGATAAAACTGCCGTCACGGACCGCCGAAACCACTCCCGGTCGGGCTTTCAGCGCCTCCAGATCGAGGTCTTCCAGCACCGCCGTCATGCTCGGCGGATGCAGCGGCTTGCCGTAAAGCATACCGGGCCGTTCCATGTCATGAACGAAGGGGGCGCCGGTAAGCCGCTCCTTCAGGTCCAGCCGAAGCGCACCCGCAGCGAAACGCTTTTTTTCATGCGTCAGCGGCACGGCCCACTCGACAACTGGCTGATCAAGAGCAAGATCCCCGACCAGTTCGCCAATCGTCAGGTCCGTTGGAACGTCATCCTTGAGGACAAATCCGTTGCTTAGATCGAGATCTTCGACCTCGCACCCCAAGCGTTGGCAAGCCGCTTTCAGGACGAGGTTCCGAAAAGCCGATGCGGCCCATCTGACGGCCTGACCGCCACCGGAGATCGACATGCTGCCCGCCGTGAACCCCTCATTCGGCGTCAGTCCCGTATGTCCAGCCTCAAGTGTGAGTGCTACAGCCGCGCAGCCGAGTTCATCGGCGGCCATCCGGCAGATTGCCGATCCGCTGCCCTGGCCGAGTTCGACCCGCCCGGAAAGCACCGTTATCTCACCGTTTGGCGAAACCCGGATCCAATCGCTGATCAGCGGCGCGGCAGTGAGCGGCATTGGAGGTTTGGACGCACTCATTCGCCCGCCTCCGCCATCGTTCCAGCCGCCTGCTCTATTGCGCGAATGATCCTTGTGTGGGTCCCGCAGCGGCACAGATTGCCGTCGAGTGCGGCGATGATTTCTGCTCGACCCGGATGTTTGTTCCGGTCAAGCAAGGCCTTGGCGGCCATGAGAATTCCCGGCAGGCAATAACCGCACTGGCCCGCCTGCTGAGCGATCGCCGCAGCGATCAGCGGATGCGGTGGATCCGTGTCGAGACTTTCGACTGTCTCGACCGATTTCCCCGCCACTGCGGATATTGGCAGGTCACAGGAGGTTACCGCCCTGCCATCCATAATGACGGTGCAGGCACCGCAGGCTGCATCGCCACACCCGAACCGGGTTCCCTTGAGCCCCAGTTCCTCCCGCAAGGCATAAAGGAGCGGTATGTCGGACCGGCCGGAAACCGTCCTGTCCTCCCCGTTTACGCAAAACGTGACATTTGTCTCAGTCACCCCTGTTCCTCCCGGCGACTTTTTACATTCTGCTAGACGATCAGAGCATCAAGCGTCTGGGCTCGCTGATCAGGCTAGCATACTGGCTGAGGAAGCGTGCCGCGTCTGCCCCGTTGATGACGCGGTGATCGTAGGAGAGATCGAGCGGCACCATAGGCTTTGGCACAAAGACCTCCCCATTCCAGACCGGCTGAATTCTGGCCTTTGTAATGCCGAGAATGGCGACTTCGGGCGGATTGACGATCGGGGTAAAGCCGATGCCGCCGATGCCGCCAAGGTTCGAGATCGACATGGAGGCGCCGCCGAAGGCACCGGGCGGCAGCTTGCGCGCCTGGGCCTTGGCGGCGAGATCTGCGATGTCTTGAGCAATGGCAAAGAGACCCTTCCGGTCGGCGTTGCGGATGACCGGTACGGTGAGGCCGTAAGCCGTGTCGACGGCAATGCCGATGTGAACGTAATCCTTGAGGATGAGCTTTTTGCCATCCGCGCTGAGGGAAGCGTTGAAGGTCTCGAATGTGCGCAGGCAGTGGCTGAGCGCCTTGACGTGGAAGGCAAGGGCCGTGAGCTTCACGCCCGCCTCGGACGCCTCGTCCTTCAGGGATTGCCGGAAGGCCTCGATGGCGGAGACATCGGCCTCGTCGTGATGGGTGACCTGGGGGATCAGCGCATTGGCGGCGGCGAGGTTCTTCGCCGCAACTTGCGCAAACCGGGACATCGGTTCCTCGCGCACCGGACCGTACTGGCTATGGTCCACGTCCCAGTAGGCGGTGTCCGCAGAGGGAGAAGCGGCGGCGGACGCCCCGCCACCACTAGTGCCTTCCACATCTTCGCGCGCCAGCGTCTCCCGGCCAAGGCTCCGCCCGAGATCGTTGAGGTCGATGCCCTTGCGCGCGGCAAGGGCACGGACGGAAGGACTGGCGATGACCGTGTTCAAGGCAGGCTCCTTACCAGCTCGCGGAGATATACTGGGTTTCCATGAACTCCAGCATACCCTCGTGGCCGCCCTCCCGGCCGAGGCCCGACTGCTTGGTGCCGCCAAAGGGCGCCGCAGGATCGGAGACAAGCCCCCGGTTGAGGCCGACCATGCCGTAATCGAGCCGCTCGCAGACCTGCAGTGCCCGCTTCATGTCTTCGGAGAAGACATATGCCACCAGCCCGTACTCCGTGTCGTTGGCCCTCCTGATGACGTCTTCCTGGTCGGTGAAGGTCTGGATCGCCGCGACCGGCCCGAAGATCTCGTCATGAACGCAGTCGGCATTAATCGGCACATCGGTCATTACCGTCGGCGGATAGAAGAAGCCCGTGCCGCCCGGCGCCTTGCCGCCGAGGAGCACCTTCGCGCCTTTTTGAACCGCGTCGTCAACGAAGGCGGCGACCTTGTCGCGCGTGTCCGCATTGACCAGCGGTCCGACGTCCACATCCGGGTCCAGGCCGTTGCCCATCTTCAGCCCGGCCATGGCGGCAGTCATCTTGTCGGCAAAGGCGTCGGCGACCGCCTCATGCACATAGATCCGGTTTGCCGCCGTGCAGGCCTCGCCCAGGTTGCGCATCTTGGCCAGCATGGCGCCCTCGACCGCGATATCGATGTCGGCGTCCTCGAACACGATCAGCGGTGCGTTGCCGCCAAGCTCCATGGCGGGCTTGAGCACATTGTCGGCGGCCGAATGCAGGAGCTTGCGCCCGACCTGGGTGGAGCCGGTAAAGGAGACCACCCGGACACGCGGGTCGTGCAGCATGTGGTCGACCAGCGCGCCGGTCTTTTTCGACGGCAGCACGTTGACAAGGCCCTTCGGCACGCCCGCCTCTTCCAGAAGCGGCATCAGCGCGAGCATGGTGAGCGGGGTTTCCGAAGCGGGCTTGATGATCACCGGGCAGCCGGCGGCGAGCGCCGGTGCGATCTTGCGGGTGCCCATGGCGGCCGGATAGTTCCAGGGCGTCACCAGAACCGCGATACCGGCCGGCTTGTGCTGGACGATGATCCGCGCCCCGGAGGCCGGCGCATGGGTGATCAGACCGTCGGCGCGCACCGCTTCTTCGGCAAACCAGCGGAAGAACTCCGCCGAATAGGCCGCCTCTCCCCTGGCATCGACCCCCGCCTTACCGTTTTCCAGGGTGATCAGTTTGGCGAAGTCGTCGAGACGGGCGGTCATCAGCTCGAAGCACTTGCGCAGGATTTCGGACCGCTCGCGCGGCTTGCGCGCTGACCAATCGGCAAAGGCGGCTTCGGCTGCGTCAAGGGCGGCATCGGCATCGGCGATCTCAGCGGACGCAACCGATGTCAGCACCTCTTCGGTTGCCGGGTTGAGCACGTCGAAGCGCTCCCCGCCGGCGCCGGCACGCCAGTCTCCATTAATATAGAGATCGGACAAAAACTGCTGCGCATCGATATTCAAAGCAGGTTTGTTCATGGAACTTGTCCTTATAAATCAGAGAAGCTGTCTTAGCGGCTCTTCCAGCCGCCCGGCAAAGGCGTCGAGACAGGCAATCAGGGCCTCGTCATCGAGCCGGTCGGGAGAGGCCGCCAGGGTGACGACCAGCCTGACCCCGTCGCGGGCCACGGTCAAGGTCGGCGCATGGGCTGCCGCAAGCTCCGCATGGGTCAGACGGGTTGCCGTCAGGTCGTAAACGAACAGATCCGGCTCAGGTTCCGCCTCCGAGGCCGACAGTCGGGTCAGCCCGGCCAGATCCGGATCCGCATAGGTCCTCGGCTGCTTGCGCGGGGTCATGACCCGCACGGTGAGATCGGCAGCCCCGGTGACAGACCGCAGGCTGCCGGCGGCAAACGACGCCAACACCCTGCCTACATCCGTGTCCGCTTCGCCCCCAATTCTGCTCTCGGTGGCAAGCCATCCGCAGAAGCCGTCGAAGGCCTCCGCCATGACCCGTGCGCGCGCCATCAGCCGGTCGGTCCCGGCTGACCCGGCGCTTGAAGTCCCTCCCGCTCCGGGCATGGCAGCCAGCACCTCCAGATCCGCCACACGGTACGGCTGGGGATGGCCGGCCTTTGCCAGACGGGTCAGATCGAGTCCGCGGTCCTGTGCAAGGCGCTTTGCCTTGGGCGAGGCCAGCACCTTGCCGTTAACCGGCTGGTCTGCAGGTGCCTTTGGGACTGCCATCTTAGCTGATTGAGGAGCCGGCTCGGCCTTCGGTGCGGGGGCAGCCTCCTGCTTCGGCGCGTCCTTCCGGGGAGCTTCCACTTTCGGGGCGTCTTTTGGCGCCGCCTCCTGTTTGGGCTCTTCCTGCTTTTTGGGCGTCGCCTTGACGTCGTCGGCACTTTCGGAGATTACCGCGATCACCTCGCCGACGGGCACTTCCGCGCCTTCCTCCGCGCGCACTTCGCTCAGGAATCCGTCCGCCTGGGCCTCGACCTCCATCGCCGCCTTGTCGGTCTCCACCTCCATCAGCACGTCGCCGGCCTTGACCGCATCACCCGGGCTCTTACGCCAGGCCAGGATCAACCCGGTCTCCTGCGCCATGCCGAGGGCGGGCATGATCACGTCATGGGCCATGATCAGATCTCCCCCCGACAGAGTTTGCGCGCGCGCTCGGCGACCTTTTCCGGCGTCGGCACGGTCAGGTCTTCCAGTGCAGGCGAGAACGGCACCGGCACGTCCATGGCGCCGATGCGCTGCACCGGGGCATCCAAGTGATAGAAGGCCTTGTCGGCAATCCGCGCGGCAATCTCTGCCGTTACCCCGTAGCTCTGGTGCCCCTCGTCGACCACAACCGCACGGCTGGTCTTCTTCACCGAGCCGACGATTGTGTCTTCATCCAGCGGCACGATCGTGCGCGGGTCGATCACCTCCGCCGAGATCCCGTCTGTTTCCAAAAGCTCCGCCGCCTTCTGACACACCTGAACCATGGAGGAGGTCGCCACCAGCGTCACGTCCTTGCCATCCCGCAGGACCGCTGCCTGGCCGAAGGGAAGAAGATATTCCTCCTCCGGCACCGGTGCCTTGTCGTTGTACATCAGCTTGTCTTCGAAGATGACGACCGGGTTGTCGTCCCGGATCGCCGTCTTCAACAGACCCTTGGCTTCATAGGCCGACGACGGCAACGCCACCTTCAGCCCCGGAATATGGGCGACCAGCGCATGCAAGGACTGCGAATGCTGGGCGGCGGAGCGCCGGGTGGCGCCCAGATTGGTCCGAAGAACCAGCGGCACCTTCAGTTTGCCGCCGGACATGTAATGGGTCTTGGCCGCCTGGTTGCAGAGTTGGTCCATTACCAGGAACAGAAAGTCGCCGAACATCAGGTCGACGATCGGCCGCGACCCGGTCATGGCGGCCCCGACCGCCATACCCATGAATCCAGGCTCGGAGATCGGCGTGTCGATGATTCGCTCGGTGCCGAACTCCTCCACAAGGCCGGAGAGCACCTTGAACGGGGTCCCGGCTTCGGCGACGTCCTCGCCGATCAGGAAAATCTTCGGGTCCCGGCGCATTTCTTCCGCGACCGCCTCGTTGACCGCCTGGGAGAGCGTGATCTCGCGCATCAGGACGCCTCCGCATAGACATGCATGGTCACTTCCGACGCATCCGGATACTTGGCGTCAAGGGCGTAATCGACGGCCGCCTTGGCATCCGCCTTCACCTCCGTGTCGATCGCGGCAAGATCGTCGGCCGTCACAATCTTTTGCGCCGTCAGCCACTTACCGAAGTTGACGATCGGATCGCGCTTCTCTTTCCACTCCGCTTCTTCTTCCTTGGAGCGGTAGTAGGTCCGGTTGATGTCGCCCACATGGTGGCCGTGATAACGGTAGGTCTCAAGTTCCACGAAGAACGGGCCTTCACCCTTGCGGGCGCGCGCCACCAGATCCTGGGTGAGCTCGTTCACTGCCAGCACGTCCTGGCCATCCACATGGAAGGCCTCCATTCCGAAGGCTTTCGCCCGTTCCGTAAGGGAGCCGGCGGCGATCTCATCCGTTTTGGTATATTCCGAATAGCCGTTGTTCTCGCAGGCATAGATGACGGGAAGCTTCCACAGCGAGGCCATGTTCATCACCTCGTACAAAAGCCCCTGCGCGGTCGCGCCGTCGCCGAAGAAGCAGACGGCAACCGCTCCGGTCTTCAGGTACTTGGCGGTGAGTGCGGCACCGGTGGCAATGCCGGTGGAGCCGCCGACGATGGCGTTGGCGCCGAGATTGCCGTGGCTCTGGTCGGCGATATGCATCGAACCGCCCTTGCCCCGACAATAGCCTTCCTCCTTGCCCAAGAGTTCGCAGAACATCTGCCTGAACTCCGCGCCCTTGGCGACGCAATGGCCATGGCCGCGGTGGGTGGAGGTGATATAGTCCGTATCCTCCAGCGCCTCGCAGATGCCCACAGCCACCGCCTCCTGGCCGGAATACATGTGCGTCAGGCCCGGCATCTTCGCCGACAGATACAGCTGGTTGGCATTGTCCTCAAACGCGCGGATGCGCACCATCTGCCGGTACATGCGCAGATAGCTTTCAGTATTGGATTTGGATTTTCTGGCTGCTTTGGCTGCCATCATAAACTCCCGCAAACGGGTCCGGCCTTCTGAACCGGCCGGACCTTCCAGATGTCGGATGGATTACTCAGTAGCGGTTGGCGATCGGAAGCTCTTCGGCCGGGAACAGCGAGATCACCTCGCAGCCCGTGTCCGTCACCACGACCTCCTCCTCGATCCGCGCCGCCGAATAGCCGTCGGCCGCCGGGCAATAGGTCTCCAGCGCGAACACCATCCCCGTCCGGATCTCCATGGGGTGATCGAGCGAGACGGCCCTGGAGATGATCGGACGCTCATGCAGCGCCAGGCCCAGGCCGTGACCGAACTGCAACCCGAAGGCCGCCTCCTCGCTCGGGAAGCCGAACTCCTCCGCCTTCGGCCAGACCTCGGCGACCTTGTCGGTCGAAACGCCCGGCTTGATCATGGCAATCGACGCATCGATCCATTCGCGCGCCTTCACATAGGCGTCGTGCTGGGCCGGCGTCGCCCGGCCGATGTTGAAGGTCCGATAGTAGCAGGTCCGGTAGCCCTGGTAGGACTGCAGGATGTCGAAGAAGGCCTGGTCGCCGGGGCGGAAGTAGCGGTCGGTGAAGTTGTGCGGATGCGGATTGCAGCGCTCGCCGGAGATCGCGTTGATCGCCTCGACGTCGTCGGAGCCCATCTCGTAGAGCATCTTGTTCGACATGGCGACGATGTCGTTCTCGCGGATGCCGGGTTTAAGCTCCTCGTAGATCATGTGATAAACGCCGTCGACCATCGACGCCGCCTGGGTGAGCAACTGGATCTCGTCCCAGTTCTTGATCTCGCGCGCCGACAACATGATCTGCTGGCCATCGATGACGTTGAGTCCTTCTTCCTGCAAAGCATGGAACATGGCCGTTTCCGCATAGTCGACCCCGACAGGCATGTCCGCCATGCCGGCATCGCGGATCAGCCCCGCGATCTCCCTGGCGTATTTGCGCATCAGGCCGAATTCCGGCGGGATCGTCCCGCGCATGCCCACGACACCGGCGCGGCAGTGGTCCGGCTCCAGCCAGTCGGAGAACTTCTTGTGGTGGACCGCCGCGGAGCCGAAGTCCCACACGTAAGGGGAATCGTCGCCGGTCAGCAGGCAGAACCGGCACATCTTGTCCCGTTCCCACTCGCCGATCTTGGTCGACGACACGTAGCGGATGTTGTTGACGTCGAACAGAAGCAGCGTACCTGCCGGGGACGCCTTCAGCGCCTGGCGCGTGCGGGCCAGCCGGTAGCGCCGCAGCCGGTCATGGTCGACACGACGCTCGAAATCGACCGAAGTGTGTCCCCATGCGGGAAGCCGTCCCTCCCAGCGCCAATGGTGCTCAAGATCCTGGGGCGTGAGAAGGTTCGGTGTCAGTGCGCGGTTCATTGTCTTGTCTCCTCTTTGCGACTCCCGCACCGGGCCTTGAGGCTTCGGGCATGGGGTCGTCGCAGTCCTGTTTCCAAAAGGTGCAATCGATTGCACCTGCAGACGAAATAACTTTCAAAGGCGCCCGGTCAGCTTCGGCTGACCAGAATGGCCCCACCCAGGACCATCAAAAGTCCGAGAAACCTCATGAATGACATGGTGCGGACTTCGAGCCCGAAGGCACCGAAATGGTCCACCAGCATCGATCCGACCAGCTGACCTGCAACGATACAGATAAAAAAGACCAGTCCGCCCGTCACAGGCGCTATCGCGGCGCCCGCAGCGACGAAAGCCGCTCCCACCGTGCCGGAGAGATAGACCCACCAGGGCACGCTCCCGAGTGTTCTCCGGCTGATCTCGCCATGCCCCATCACGAGCAGGAACAAAAGAATGCTGGCGAAGGCGACACCGATCGAAACAGCGGCCGCGCCATAGGCGCTGCCGACCGACCTTGCCAGCATGCCGTTCATCGGTGGTTGGAACGATACGACTATTCCAACGACCAGGGCGGCCAGCATGTAAGGAAGCAACTGCATTACCGGATTAGGCCTCGACCGTCTTCTGTTCCCGCAATCTGGCCAGATGCGGATATTTCTCGGTAAGCAAGGCCCCGTGGTAATAGGTCGTCCGAAAGGGCTCTGTTGCCCGGATCCGGTCCAGCCAGTCACTAATTACGGGGTGATCGTCCCAGATCGATCCGAGGTTGATATCGTCCATGCGCACGATCACCGGCATGATCGCCAGATCGACCAGGCTGATCTTGTCACCCATGATCCAGGGACCGCCGCTCTCGGCGAGCCAAATGGCCATGCGCTCGATCCCCCTGCGCAGTCTGCCGAGGGCCTCATCCATATCCGCCTTGGGAAAGCCGGTCCGCCCCATCTTCATCAGGAATTCCCGGCGCAGCGGCTTGCTGTCGCAAAGGGCCTGGAAGTCTTCCTCCGTCATGGCCTGAAAGTGAGGAAGGAACGCCAGATTGTAGGACGGCACCCGGATTGCCGGCGTCGGCACCTCGTCGACAAAGCGCATCATCGCCCTGAGTTTCGCCATCTCCCGCGGATCTTCCGGCCGCATGGGCGCCCGGTCCGGAAAGACGTCTTCCAGGTATTCCAGGATCACGGCGCTGTCGATGATCGGCGTCCCGTCGTGAACCAGGGCCGGCACCACCCCGTTGGGATTGATAGCCAGATACTCCGGCTTGAGCTGATCCCCGGAGAACAGGTCCAGCTTGTGTTCCTCGAAATCCAGCCCCTTGGCATGCAGGGAATAGCGCACCCGCTGCGAACAGGTGGACTGGGGAGCGTTGTAAAGGACGAAATCGGTCATAAGATCAGTCCCAGTTCAGTATGCGGGGAAGTTTCTTGTGGCGTGCCAGCGTGCCGACAATGCCGAGCGGAAAAAACATCAGGCACAGCATCATGATCATGCCGGTCGCGAAGATGTTGATCTCCGAAGCGCCGAGCGTTGCGACGAAGAATTCATTGAAGGCGACCAGCAGGATCGCGCCGATGACCGGACCTGCGATCGTCCCCTTCCCGCCCAGGATGCACATCAGCACCATGTTCACCGACACCAGAATAATCAGGAAGATATTGGGCCGGATGTAGGTCAGGTATTCGCCCCAGACCGCCCCGGCCATGCCGACGAAAAAGGCGGAGATCGCAAAGGCAAGAACCTTGTAGAACCGGGTATTGATCCCCGCGCTCTCGGACTTGATCTCGTCCTTTGAAATCGCCCTCAGACCGAGACCGAATTTGGAGTGCTTGATCCTGAAACTTGCCCAGACCGAAAAGGCGGCCATGACGACAAAGGCATAGTAGTAGGGCAGCTTGGCCCAATGAACCGGAAGGTCATTCGCGGCCAGTGACAACCCGTTCGATCCGCCGACGAAATCCCAGTTGTCGAACAGAATCTTGAAGATCATCACCAGTGCAAGCGACGAGATGATGAAGGATGGGCCCCTCACCCGCAGGGTAATCAGACCAATCAGATAACCCAGGGCAGCGGCGACCAGCCCTGCCAATGGCGCCAGGATGATCGTCGAAATCCCGTAGCGGGCAAAAATCATCCCGGCGAAATAGCCGCCGACGGCGAAGAACACATTATGGCCGAGCGAAATGTAGCCGGCAAAGCCGCCAAGGATGTTCCATCCGGACGCCATCACCACATAGCTGGCCGTGAACAGCACCAGGTGGATCAGGTAGTTGTAGTTTCCGGTGAACTGCAAGACCGGCAATACAAGCAGAACTGCCAGAAAGGCGATCGGGAACCAGACCACTCGCCCCTTGTCTGCCTCGCCGGCGAGACCCGCGTAGTAGGCTTTCCGGGCCGTG
Organism: Roseibium sp.; assembly: GCF_048260565.1. Lineage (GTDB taxonomy): Bacteria > Pseudomonadota > Alphaproteobacteria > Rhizobiales > Stappiaceae > Roseibium. Next base: position 893,227 of record NZ_JBLXGP010000001.1, read on the forward strand.
ATTACATCATTGGTATCAAGACTAGTCACTATGCCAACTCCGGTTTTTCGCCAAACAGCCCTTGAGGCCGGACCATGAGCACCACAAAGAGCGCGACGAAGAAGGTGAGCGTCGACCAGGTCGCGCCGAAATAGGTGCCGACGAACGCCGCAACGACCGAAAGGATGAGGGCGGCCAGCACCGTACCCAGAATCGAGCCCATGCCTCCGAGCACGACCAGCGACATCAGGATCGCAATCCACTCCCAGTGTTTGGATGGATAGAAAGAGAACACGAAGGACACCAGCGACCCGGCCGCACCGGCAAGACCCAGGCCGATCGCAAAGCTGACGAGACCGACGAAGTTCACATTGACCCCGAGCAACTCGGCCGCTTCCCGGTTCTGGGTCGTGGCGCGGATGGCATAGCCGAACCGGGAATACTTCAGGAACAGCGCAAGGGCGGAAATAATCGCCAGCGAGACGATGCCGGCATAAAGCTGGCCCGTCGGAATGAAGACGTCCCCGATAAAGATGGCATCGGTCGCGTAGTCCGGCGAGGTCACCCGCTGCGTGTTGGTGAAGGCCGTGCCAAGCCCGCCTTCCACGACCATCGCCAGAGCAAAGGTCAGGAGAACCGTCATCTCCGAATATTTCGCCGAGCGCGCTTCCCGTTCAAAGACCAGCTTGTAAAGAATAACCCCGGTCGCCGCCAGGATGACCACCGCAACCGGCAGCATGACGAGAGGATCCACCCCGTAAAGCCGGAAGCCCCAATAGGCCACATAGGATCCGCCCATGATCAGGACCGGGTGCGCGAGATTGACGATCCGCATCACCCCGAAAACGAGGCTGAGCCCGGACCCCATCAGGGCATAAACCCCACCAAGGGCCAGGCCGAGAATGATGATTTGAATGATCTCGCCCATTACGCAGCCTTCTTTCCGCCGAGATAGAGTTCCTGGATACGCGGATCGCAAAGCACATCGTCCGCCGGCCCTTCGAACAGGGTCCGCCCCAGATCGAGAACCACACCCCAATCTGAATTCTTCAGGCCCGTCAGGGCGTTCTGCTCGACGAGCAGAATGGTGATCCCCTCCCCGGCCATCAGCCGCATGATGTCGAACATTTCCGCGACAATTTTCGGTGCCAGTCCGAGCGATGGTTCGTCGAGCATGACGATGTCCGGCTTGATGATCATCGTGCGGGCCATGGCAAGGGTTTGCTGCTGTCCGCCCGACATGGTGCCGGCATGCTGATCGCGGCGTTCGCGAAGGATTGGAAAACGCTCCTCGATCTCGTTGATCCGCTTTTCCAGGCCGGACTTGTCGGCGAGCGAATACCCGCCCATGCGAAGGTTCTCGCGCACGGTCATTTTCGGAAACAGCGCACGCTCCTGAGGCACGAAGCAGATGCCCTTGCGCAGCACCTGGTCGGGGCGAAGGCCTTTCAGGCTTTCCCCTTTGAATTTCACGTCGCCCTTGCGGACCTTCAGCATACCGCAGATGGCCTTGAGCAGAGTGGATTTGCCGGCGCCGTTCGGACCTATGATGCAATGGATCTTGCCCGGTTCGACCGTCAGGTGCGCACCGTCCAGAATGGCCGGACCGTCGCCGTAACCGGCGGTCAGGCTGGCGACTTCCAGAAGCTTTTCCATCAGGCCGCCTCCTCGGTCACACCGCCCAGATAGGCTTCCAGAACTGTCGGATCTTCCTGGATATCGGCTGGTTCGCCATCGGCGATCACCTGCCCTTGCGCCATCACGACGATGCGATGGGAGAGCCGCATGATCAGGTCCATGTTGTGTTCCACGATCAGGACTGTCAGTCCCTTTTCGTTCAGCTTCCGGATATGGCCGATAATCTCTTCCAGCAAAGTCGGGTTCACACCGCCTGCCGGTTCGTCCAGGAGGATGATCTTCGGATCGCTCATCAAAAGCGCGGCAAGATCCATGAGCTTCTTCTGGCCATAACTGAGATTGGAACCGTCCTCATGGGCGATCCGGGTAATACCAAGAAAATCGAGGATGCCGCAGGCCTTGTCGATTTCCTCCTTGCTCATGGCGGGGCGAAACAGGTCCCGCCAACCGCGGATCTTGGATTGGCAGATTACGTTTTCCAGTACTGTCATATCCGCGAGATTGCGCGATATCTGGAAGGTACGGGACAATCCGTGAGCTGTGATCTGGTGTGGGCGCTGGGTATCGATGCGCGTACCGTCCAGCCAGACCTCGCCCGCCGACGGCATCATCGTTCGGCTGATGCAATTGAAGGCCGTGGTCTTTCCCGCACCGTTCGGGCCGATCAGGCCGGTTATCGAACCGCGCTCGACCGTGAAACTGCAATTATTGACTGCGGTGATCCCGCCGAAATGCTTGCTGAGGTTCTTCACTTCAAGCATGGGAACTCCTTGTTTAAGGATATTACCGGGCCCGGCCGAGACCGGGCCCGATAGACGTTCGATGCTTAGAAGCCACCCTTCGGATAGGTCATCTTGGAGACTTCCGAGAACTCGTTTGTCGGATAGACGAACTGCAGTTCCCCGTCATTCCACTGGGCGACGAGGAACGGCTTGTTGATCGGAAGTCCCCTGTCATCCCATGCGAAGCGGCCAAGGATCGTGCGGACCGGATTTTCTGGCGTCCGTTCGGAAAGCCACTTGCCCATGGCCGCATTGTCGGTCGAACCGGCGCCTTCGATCGCCTGCTCGACACCCTGACAGACGGCGAAGGGAATTGCCGCGTCTTCATCCGGCGCTTCGCCGTATTCCTCGGTGAAGGCCGTCACAAAGTCCGCATTGGTGAATTCCTCGCCCTCCAGAAGCCCCTTGAAGGGAGCCGCCGGATGCCAGGCGGTGTGCATCAGAATGCTGTCGGAGGCGCTTTGGGTGCCTTCATGGAATTCAGACTGTGTCCCCTGGCTGTAATAGACCATCTTCGGTTCGGCCTTGACGGTCTTGAGCGCACGCGTGAGCTGGACCGCCTCTTCTGCGGAAGCCGTCAGCGCGATGATCAGTTCCGCATCCGACCGTTTGATGGAATTGGCAAGGTTCAGCCAATCATTGAACCCTTCTTCGGGCCATTTTTCGGAGTAGACGACCTTGATACCGGCATCGGCCAGATATCCCGGCGCGAGATCCGCAACTTCGCTGCCGTCAGCAGGATTCATCACCTTCTGGCCAAGCAGACCGGCTTCGATGGCGTTGGCGAAGAAATCATCCGCGGACACCACCGCAGCGGTCTTCGGACGTTCTCCTTCCGGAACCAGATTCTCGATGAGACCCTTCAGGGATCGGCCGACGTATTCGGCCGCGTCAGGCTGGAAATAAAACAGGTTCTTGTGGCCCTGGGTATAGATACGCAGGGCGCCACCGGCGGGGATCGGATGAACATAGCCGTATTTCGCCAGGATATTGGCGACCGGGAACGTCAGCTTGGACGAAAATGTCCCGAAGACCGCATCGACCTTGTCGACGTTGATGAAACGCTCATACTGGTTGATAGCGGTCGCCGGATCCGAGCGATTGTCCGACAGGACCAGCTCGACTTTTTCCCCGTTGATGCCGCCACGTTCGTTGAGCATCTTTACACAGAGTTCATACCCCTGCTTGTTTTTGGCACCGGCGATCGAGAAACCGCCGGTAAGCGGCAAGGATGCGCCGATCTTGATTTCCGCATGGGCGGCCGTAGCCATCATTGCCAATGCGGCGGTTGTTGTTAGAAGCGTGCGAAAGTTCATACGTTCCCTCCCTAGGGTTTTGCGGTGCCGCAGGACCATCTGGATCGATCCTGCAGCATCCCCTGCGCCATGCTTGTTGCTTTTTTTGGCGCTGTTTATTCCGCAAATCCTGCTTTTATTCAGCAGCTTGCGGTAATTCCAATCCGGTTGGATAGGGTGCGTTCTCGCTCTTGAGCTCGAGCCCCGCCGCCAGCGCAACGGTTTCGAGCAGGGCAGCAAAATCTTTTTGAAGATAAGCCTCCGGATCGTCCTGGAGCGTTGCCGCTCCGAAATGCGCCTGCAGGGCCTCCCGCGTAGCAGCGGTCACCGGCATGGGAACACCGAGGTCCCGAGCGGAACTCAGACCGAGATCCAGATCCTTACGCAGGAGTCCCGGCGTGAAGGTCGTGGTCCAGTCGAGATTGACCAGAGCATTCGTCTTGTAACGGGTGAAAATCGACCCCATGACCGAGTTGTTCATGAAATCGAGGAAGGCGGACCTGGGAATACCAGCCTTTTCGGCGAGAACCGTGATTTCGGCGAGGTTCTGGGTGACGACGCCGAGAAAGACATTGTGCGCGATCTTGCAGAACCGGGCCAACTCGCCTTCGCCAACATAAGACACGCCATTCGCCGCCATGGCTGCGATGACCGGACGGACCTTTTCAAACGCATCCTGCGGACCGGAGGCAACCGCACTCAGTTTGCCTGCCTTGACGCATTTGCCGTTGCCGCTGACCGGAGAAGCGATCAGCTGCGCGCCTCTTTCGGCAAGCCTTGCCCGGATGGCTGCGGACTGGTGATCGGCGATCGACGAGCAATCGAGGAAGATCTTCGGCGTCTTGTCCCCGGACAGCACCCCGTTCTCGCCGAAATAGACCTGCTCGACATCCTGCCCTGTGGACACCATGGTGCCGAGAATGTCCACGCCCGCAAGGTCCCGCGGACTGTCGACCAGTGTCGCGCCCTTCGCGGCGAGCGGCTCGGCTTTCGAGCGGGTCCGGTTCCAGACATAGACATCGTAGCCTGCCTCGACGAGCCTTTCCGCCATGGGATACCCCATGCGCCCCATTCCGACCCATCCAATCTTAGGGCTGCTCATTGACCATCCTCCAATTTGTAAACGTGCAGCCGCCCCCGGACTGAGATCCGATGCAGGAAGCTGCGTCTTCCTTTGTGAAACCTGAAAATTTTCCTTTGGCAGGAAGTCCGTCAAACCGAAGAATGCCCGCGCCGCTTTCGGTCATCCGGCTAGCGCCCCGGACGGCCGAAACGGCACGCCTCGCAACGAACGGCACGATTTCGCGAACCACCGGCGAAACGGCGTTCGACCTTTCGGCAACCTTGGTCATCTTTCCTCCCGCATCAAAAGCGCAGCGCCAGATTGCTTTGGCAATAATCGCGCAATCGATTGCATTAAACGTTATGCTTGCCAAAAGAGACGGTCAAGCCTTTTTCGCAAACGATTGCGAATTTTAATTCGACCCGTTAGATTTTGACGAAAGTTGAGACAAGTCCGACCTGCCCAAGGAAACCCTGACCGGGGAAACGATGACCAAGCCGGTGACATTGAAAGACATCGCACGCGAAACCGGCGTGCACGTATCCACCGTTTCGAGGGCCCTGGATCCAAACGCTCGGACATCCCTTACCGCAGAGGTTGTCGAACGCATTCGCGCCGCGGCGGAACGCATGGGATATCGCCCGAACCGGCTTGCCTCGGGCCTGCGCACCAGACGAACCATGACCGTCGGCCTGATGCTTCCCGATATCTCGAACACCTTGTTTCCGCCGATCGTGCGCGGTGTCGAGAGCATCCTGGAACCGAAGGGATACGCGTCCATCATCGTCAACACCGACGGCGACAGGGAGCGCGAAGGCAAACTTGTCGATGTCCTGCTTCAAAGGGGTGTCGACGGCATCATCCACGCCGCCCCCTATCGATCGGACCCGAGAATGGTGGCAGTCAGCCGTCAGGGAATACCGATGGTGACCGTCAACCGGCAGATCGAGAATTCCAAGATTCCTGCAGTCATTAACGACGATCCCGGTGGCATCTCGGAAATGCTCCGCTATCTCTACGATGCAGGACATCGCCGGATCGCACACATCGCCGGACCGCAGGCCCTGTCGACCGGACGAGGGCGTATGGAGGCCTTCAAGGCCGCCGCCGGGGAATTCGACCTGAACCTTCCGGAGAAAGCCATTGCGATCTCGTCCCACTTTGACGAAGACGAAGGCCGCCGCTGCACACGGGACCTGGTGGAATCCGGATGGAAATTTACCGCCATCCTTTGCGCCAACGACAGACTGGCCCTTGGCGCCATCGATGAATTGAACCGCCACGGACTATCCTGCCCGGACGACGTATCTGTCACCGGTTACAATGACATTCCGTTTCTGGATCTCATCCCGCCGGGCCTCACGACTATCCGGATCCAGCAGTTCGATGCCGGTCGAATGAGCGCGGAGCTTCTCGTCAAGATGATGACGGAGCCTGAAGCGACCGTTCCCCGAACAACGATCCTGCCCGTGAAATTGATCGAGCGCGGCAGCGTGAAACGCATCGCCTAAAACCGACATAAATCGCGATCCGGCAGGCAGGCACCCCTATCCGGCGGCCGGCCTTCTTCCGATTTTCATTGCTAAATACGCAATCGATTGCGTATTTTACGAGAAGATAGATTGCTTCGGAAGGCCGCCAGCCCGCCTTTGGAAGCAGTCTGAGAATATCGGCTGGGGAGGCCTGAGTATGAACGGTTGGGAGCGCGGTTCCGGCATTATTGCACTGGAAGAACACTTCATGCATCCGGCTCTATCGCAGCATTTTGGCCCGGTCGCAGATCCACCGTCCAACGTCAGGTCCCGCCTTTACGATTTTGCCGGTATCCGGATCGAAGAGATGGATGCGGCCGGGATTGATATGCAGGTTCTCTCGCACCAGTCTCCCGGAAGCCAGCGGCTGTCCGATGACATCGCCGTCGAGGCATGCCGCAATGTCAACGATGCGCTCGCCATCGTGATCCGGGAAGCCCCCGACCGCTTTACCGGCTTTGCCATGATCCCGACCATGCTGCCGCAGGCGGCTGCGGACGAATTGGCCCGCGCGGTGGAGGAACTCGGCCTGAAAGGAGCAATGATCCATGGACTGAGCCGCGGCAGGTTCACCGATGCGGAAGATTTCTGGCCGATCTTCGAAAGGGCCGCGTCACTCGACGTGCCGATCTACCTGCACCCTGCCCTGCCGGACAAATCCGTTATCGGGAGCTACTACGCCCCTTACGATAAAACCCATCCGGCGCTCGTGAAGGCGGCCTGGGGTTTCGGCGTGGAAACAGGCACCCACGCCGTGCGGCTAATCCTGAGTGGCCTCTTTGAAAAAGTTCCGGACCTGAAAATCATCCTCGGACATCTCGGGGAAGCGATCCCTTTCCTGTTGCCGAGGATCGACGAAGCGCTGTCGAGGCCGGAAAATACCTCTGCTTCCTTTGCAGACGTCTTCCGGAACAACTTCCACATCACGACAAGCGGGTTCTTTTCCGACGCTGCCCTTCAATGCTGCCTGGAGACGATGGGCACCGATCACATCCTGTTTGCGGTCGACTGGCCCTACGTATCCAATACGGAGGGCGTAACCTGGCTACGAAACAGTCCGATCGGGGACGCTGTTAAAGCCGCGATCTTCAGCGGAAACGCGAAGAATCTGCTGCGGCTCTGAAAATTGAGTCGGTATCAGCGGGCCTTACTATCCGGAGCAATGCGGGGAGAATGCCTCATCCTTCCCCCTGACCTGATACCCGGGCTTAAAATGGATCAGACACCGGGCTTTGAATATTTCATCACCCAGCGATCCAGGGATTCGTACAAGGATTCAATATCCTTCCGAATCTCCTCATGCGCCAACGTCCAGTTTTCCGCATGCTGCTTCGTTGCCGCTTTCAGCTTGTCCGCGAGGTCCTGATGCATTTTTTCCAGGACCGTCAATTCACCGGCGGCCTCGACCTTGTGAGAGGGAGAGCCTTCCGCCATCTTCTTCCGGGCACGATCGATTTCCGCGTCGAGAGATTGCAGCTGTTCCTCGCCAGTACGGACATCGTTCGTCACGACATCGGTATATGGCGCCCCAATTCGATGGAACCATGGCAAACAGCTTCCACTCTCTCATTGATGCAACACGAGGGAGTGCCTGAAAACCGGCTGCGCATTAGGCCATTTTCAGGGCGGCTCCTGACCAGAAATAACACCGTCAAAACTTGAAAATCATGGAACGAAACGATTGACCTGCAGCGGCTGTTGGCTACTGTCCGTCATGTATACATTTGGGAGGGATGAATGAAATACGGCATCGGTCAATCGGTTACGCGCAAGGAAGATCGGCGTTTTCTGACCGGACAGGGGCTTTATGTCGACGACATCAAGGACGCCTCGAAACTTCATGCCTATGTGGTGCGCTCGCCTGTCGCCCATGCCGATATCCGCTCCATCGACGTCGAGGCAGCCAGGGCGGCGCCGGGTGTTCATGCGGTTTTGACCGGGGCGGATTATGAGGCCGATGGTATTGGCGGGATATCCTGCCACACGATCTTTCCCGGCCTCCACCAGAACGTCAAAACAGGGCCTTTCGCAGCTCTCGCAAAAAACCGGGTGTACTACTCGGGCATGGCCGTGGCGGTGGTGATCGCCGACAGCCGTGTCCTTGCCCAGGACGCTGCGGAGTTGATCGAAGTTGACTACGACGAACTGCCGGTCGTGACCGACACTCCGTCCGCAATCGGAGATGGCGCGCCTGCCATCTGGGAGAATGCGCCGGACAATGTCGCCTTTCATATCGCGCTCGGCGATGAAGCCGCGACGAAAGCCGCCATCGAATCCGCCGCTCACGTCACCCGGCTGACGCTGCACAACAACCGTCTGTCGGCCAATGCCCTCGAGCCGCGCGGAACGACCTGCAGCTACGACGCACGCGAAGCCCGGGTCACCGTTCAGACCTCGACCCAGTCGCCCCACGCGGTCCGGGCTGAAATCGCCGGCACGCTCGGCCTGGCTCAGACCCAGGTGCGCGTGCTTGCAAAGGATGTCGGCGGCGGTTTCGGCATGAAGGGGGCTGTCTATCCCGAAGATGTGCTGGTTGCCTGGGCGGCGAAGAAACTGCACCGCACCGTCTGCTGGCAAGCCGACCGCTCCGAATCCCTTCTGGCCGACTACCACGGCCGCGACCAGATGGTGGAAGCCGAACTGGCTCTGGACGCGAATGGCAAGATCACCGCACTCCGAGTCGCCAGCGACTATAACGCAGGCGCCTTCCTTGCCACCGGCGGCGGCGTTTCCGCCATGTTCGCGGCCACGCTGGCGACCGGCTGCTATCACATACCAGCGGCCTATGCCCTCTCTCGGGCGATCTACACCAACACATCGCCGACCCAGCCCTACCGCGGCGCCGGGCGCCCGGAAGCCTCCTATCTGATCGAACGGCTGATGGACAAGGCAGCCCGGGAAACCGGCCGTGACCGGATCGAGATCCGGAAGCTGAACATGGTGACTCCGGAGCAGATGCCCTACCAGACACCCCTGCTCTACAAGATCGACACCGGCAACTACGGCGCCGTGGTCGACAAGGCGCTGGAAGTCAGCGACTGGGCATCCATGGACCAGCGCAAGGCGGATTCGACCAGGAACGGCAAGCTGCGCGGTGTCGGTATCGCGCTCCACATGGAAAACGCCGGGCTGGTCAATGAATCCATGGAAATCCGCTTCGATCCGGGCGGCGGCGTTACTGTGCTTGCCGGTACCTTCTCCCACGGCCAGGGCCACGAGACGGTCTATGCCCAGATGGTATCGGACTGGCTCGGAGTGCCCTTCGACAGCATCCGGGTCCTCCAGGGCGATACCGACGCAGTCTCCTTCGGCCGCGGCACGGTCGCATCCCGTTCCATGATCAACGGGGGCGGATCGCTCAAGATCGCTGCCGACAAGGTGATCGACAAGGCGCGCGCCATCGCCGGCCATCTGCTGGAAGCAAGCGTCGACGATGTCGTGTTCGAAGCCGGCGAACTGTCGGTTGCCGGAACCGACAAGAAAATGCCGATCCAGAAGGTTGCGGCCATGTCCTTCCTGCCGATCCTGCCGCCGGAACTGGGCCTTGGTCTTTCCGGCGAAGGCGATTTCCTGCTGCAGGGCTTCACCTTCCCGAACGGCTGCCAGGTCGCGGAAGTGGAAGTCGATCCGGAAACCGGCGACATCGACGTGCTGCAGATCGTCTCCGTCGATGACGTCGGCACGGTGATCAACCCCATGCTGCTGGAAGGCCAGATGGTCGGCGGTATCGCGCAAGGGCTGGGCCAGGCGCTGATGGAAGACGTGGTCTATGACGAAACGGGCCAGCTCACCACCGGCAGCTTCATGGACTACGCCATGCCACGGGCAACCGACATGCCGCCGATCGATTTCTCCACCTTGAGCACGCCGACGGACACCAACCCGCTCGGCGTCAAGGGCGCAGGCGAAGCCGGCACGGTCGGGGCAACGCCGGCCGTCATCTCGGCGATCCTGGACGCTCTGGCACCGGTCGGCGTTGAGGACATCACCCTGCCGGCGACGCCTCACAAGGTCTGGAGCGCGATTGCCGAGGCTTCCGGTTAGGGTACATCCGGACAGGATAGGCCGGTCCGCTGACAGGAGCAGCGGTCGGACGGGAGGAAGGCATGACGATAGAGCGCCAGGAGCAGGTCACCGAGGCCGTGCTGAAGGTAATGGAGCAGACCAACGATCCGCGCCTGCGCGAAATCATGGTCTCGCTGATCACCCATCTGCACGGCTTCATCCGGGACGTCCGGCTAACCGAGGACGAGTTCCGCAAGGCGACAGCCATCGTCAACGAGATCGGCAAGCTGACCACCGACACCCACAATGAAGCGGTGCTGATGTCCGGCTCTCTCGGCGTCTCCGCCCTGGTCTGCCTGCTCAACAATGGCAACAACGGCGCGACCGAGACCACGCAGAACCTGCTCGGTCCGTTCTGGAGGCTGAATTCGCCGAGAACCGATAACGACGCCTCGATCGTCCGCTCCAATACGCCGGGGGAACCGATGGCCGTGACCTTCACCGTTACCGATCAGACCGGAACCCCGATCGAAGGCGCGGAAGTGGATATCTGGCATTCCTCTCCCGTGGGCCTTTATGAAAACCAGGACCCGGACCAGGCGGACATGAACCTGCGCGGCAAGTTCACAACGGACGAGAAGGGAGAGATCCGCTTCCGCTCGGTTCGCCCCGCCGGTTATCCGATCCCGACCGACGGCCTTGTCGGACGCCTGCTCGCTGCCCAGAACCGCCACCCCTATCGCCCGGCCCATGTTCACGCGCTCGCCTTCAAGGATGGGTACAAGACGCTGATCACCCAGATCTATGCCGACGACGATCCCAGGCTGGAAACCGACGTCCAGTTCGGCGTCACAAAGGCCACCACCGGACATTTCGTCCGCCACGACAAACCGCATCCAGAAATCACCGACTGGAACGGTCCCTGGTACTCCCTCGATCACACGCTGGTCATGGAGCCGGGCGAGGCAAGGCTGCCCCAGCCGCCGATCAAGTGAAGGCAGGCGGGCCGCTCAGGCCTGAGCCCCAACGTCAAGGGCCTATGTGAAACAAAAAAAGCCGCCGATGGAACCGCATGCGGGAGGAGCATGCTTTGGCGACATCGACAACTTTCCCTCAAGCCTCCAGTTCCGATGGCACCCTCTGGAAGGCCGTTTTTTGGCTTGCTCTACCTTCAGGACGAAGCGTGCAATATGCAGCACAGAGCGTGCCATTTGACCGGTATCCGGCTGTCCGGCGGCTATCCGCGGATCAGAATTTATTCGACACAAAACCAGCTACCGTCCCTGCCTGAAAACGCTGCACCAAAAGCAGCCGAGCTGATCAAATTTTACGCCGCTTCGATTTCGCGCATTCGTCGCAGCGCGGCCTAGGTCCTGCAATCACATAACAACGTCTGTTAGTCGGCAGCGCAAAACCTCCGTCGGCCGGATTTTCAAACCTTGTCCGCCTCGGCCGTCTCAGATCCTCCGCAGCACACATTCCGAAAGCGGCAACAGAACCGCAAAGGCTGTCGAAAAGCCGGTCTTGTTTTCGAGCGGGCCGGACTGCAGTCACAAATCCAAAAACCGCAGTGCGGTACGTATTGACTGCATGGCAATACATGTGTATCAATTTTCAAGACATGAAAACGCGCCCGCAAGATGCGATTGGGAGGACAAAAAAATGACGATTACGATCAGGGGTATCGATTTTCAGGAAAACACCAACAACGACATGGGGTTGGAATTCTACAACCTCAGTCACCGTTACGGTTTCCAGTGCCCGAACTGGCCCTATTTCCGGGACGTCCAGATCGAACGCATGCACTACATGGCAAAGTCAGGTGTGCTGTCGCAGACGATCACCACGACAATGCACGTGACCACCCATATCGACGCGCCGGCCCACGTTGTTCAGGGCACGCCTTTTATCGATGAGGTTCCGCTGCCGCATTTCTTCGGCTCCGGTCTGGTCGTATCGATCCCGAAAAAGAAATGGGAGCAGATCACCGCTGACGACCTGGAAAAGGCCTGCGGCCACGCCATCCGCAAGAACGATGTCCTGATCATCAACACCGGCTGGCACAAGGTCTACGAAGACGGCGACTACTTCCCCTATTGCCCGGGTCTTGTTCCCTCGGCCGCCGACTGGATGGTTGAAAAGGGCATCAAGGTCGTCGGCCACGACACCCAGGCAAACGATCATCCGCTTGCGACCGCAATCGGTCCGCACCGCAACGGTCCGCTGCTGCCCCACCTTGCCGAAGAATACAAGGAATGGTCCGGCGGCATTACCTGGGATGAGGCCTTCCCGGAATGGGAACCTGTCCATAACAGGCTCTTTTCCAACGGCATTCTCGGCATCGAAAACGTCGGCGGCGATCTTGATGCCGTCACCGGCAAGCGCTGCACATTCGCTTTCTTCCCGTGGAACTGGGACCGTGGCGACGGCTGCATCATCCGGCTGGTCGCCATGATCGACAAGGGTCAGAACTACCGCATCGAGGCCGGAGAAACCTTCTAGGCCCGTATTGATGGCCGCTGCCTCCGGCGGCGGCCATGCATGCAGCATTTGGGAGGATCACGCATGCACGTAAAACGATTTCAGGATGCTCAGCCCTATGACGCACCGAACCACTGGGATGTGGTCGGCCTGCGCCTGCAGGGTTTCGAGGAAGGCGGCCCAACCAATCAGTGGGTCGGCCTCAGCCAGTTTCTTCCCGGCGGGGGTGCGGGACCGGATTCCACCCCATTCGAAAAGATCTATGTCGTTCTCGAAGGCGAGATGACCGTCATAATCGACGGCATCGAAACCATATTGGGCAAATACGACAGCTGCACCATCGCTCCGGGAGAGGTCCGCAAGATCGAGAACCGCTCCAATCTGGTGTGCACCATGCTCGTCGTCATCCCCTACCCGCCGAAGGCCTGACCCATGACCGATACCTGGAAAAACCCGCTGTCCATGTTCGAGGTCGCCGGAAAGACCGCGCTGATCACCGGCGCGTCCGGAGCTTTCGGTATGGTCGCCGCCAGAACACTGGCCGGCGCGGGATGCAAGATCGCGCTCGCCGCCGGCAATGCCGATGCCCTCAAGGCGATTGCGGAAGAATGCAGGGAGCTTGGGGCTGACGTTCTGGAACTCAATTCACGCCCGAACACCGAAGAAGCCTGCAAGGCGATGGTCGATGAGACCGTCAAGGCCTTCGGACGGCTGGACATCCTGGTCGTCGCATCGGGCATGAACAAGGTTGCTAAGATCGACGAAATGCCGGTCGAAACCTTTACCGGCGTGATGGACGCCAATGTCACCCAGTCCTGGATGCTCGCCCGTGCGGCGACCGTGCAGATGAAGGCTCAGGGAGACGGTGGCAAGATCGTTCTGGTTTCCTCCGCGCGCGGGCTGTTGGGGCATCCCGCAGGCTATACCGCCTACTGTGCCTCGAAAGCCGCCGTGGACGGGATCACCAAGGCACTCGGCTGCGAACTCGGGCCGACCGGCATCACCGTCAACGCGATTGCCCCGACCGTGTTCCGCTCGCCACTGACCGCCTGGATGTTCGAGGACACTGACGAGGCGAAGACGGTTCGCAACGGGTTCCTGACACGCGTTCCCAAGGGCCGCCTTGGCGAACCGGAGGATCTGGCAGGTCCCCTGCTGTTCCTCGCCTCGAAAGCCTCGGACTTCTACACCGGTCATATCCTGTACGCCGACGGCGGCTATACGGCAGGGTGATCTGATGGCGGACCTGAGCAAAATCACCGTTGTCGGCGCGGGCCTCATGGGTCACGGCATTGCCTTGACCTTTGCCCGCGCCGGACACGACGTCCGGGTCTATGACCCTTTCGCCGAGAGCCTTGCGTCGTTGCATGATCGTGTCCGGGCAAGTCTTGAGGCTCTCGGCTGTGGCGCGGATGACGCCGAAGCGGCACTCACCCGCATAACCGCTGTGTCCGACCTTGCCGAATGTGTCGGCGACGCGGACGTGATCTTTGAGGCAGCACCGGAAAAACCGGACCTGAAACGCCAGCTGTTCAGGGACGTGGAACAGGCAGCGCCCAAATCCTGCCTGTTCGCCTCCAACACATCGGTCATTCCGATCACGACCATCATGCAGGATCTGGAGGACAAAACGCGCGGCGTCGGGACACATTGGTGGAACCCGCCGCACATGATCCCGCTGGTGGAGGTCATCCGCACCGAATGGACCTCCGATGCAGCCTTCCAGGCGGTCTACGAGTTGTTGGCCGCCGTCGGCAAGACGCCTGTGAAGGTGGAAAAGGACGTGCCCGGCTTTATCGGCAACCGGCTGCAGCACGCCATGTGGCGGGAAGCGGTCAATCTGGTCGAAAAGGGCGTCTGCTCGGCGGAAGCCGTCGATACCGTGGTCAAGTCGAGCTTCGGCCGTCGCCTTGCCGTCCTGGGGCCGCTGGAAAACGCGGACCTGGTGGGCACCGACCTGACCCTCGATATTCACGAGAACGTTCTTTTCGACCTGGACGATCGGGGCGAACCGTCCCCCTACCTGCGCAAGCTGGTTGCGGACGGAAAACTGGGAATGAAATCCGGCGAAGGATTTCGCCGCTGGAAGCCGGAAGAAGCGGAACAGATCCGCCGCCGGGTCGCTGTGCATCTGAGGAGGCTTGAGACGATTATCGACGACTAGCGGTCCTGTTGGGACCGGCGCATCTTCTGGGAGGAAAAACGATGACGCTGTTCGATAGCAAGAAACAAATTTCACGCAGAAACCTGCTGGCAGGTGCCGCCGTCGGCCTTGCGGCCCCGGCGATCCTGTACCGGACCCGCGCATATGCGGCCAACCCGGTCATAAAAGTCGGCCATGTCAGCCCTAAAACCGGCCCGCTCGCGGGCTTCGGCGAGGCGGACGAATATGTGATCGCGCAGATCCAGAAGCTCTTCGATGCGGGCCTTCAGAACAACGGCAAGACCTATACGGTCGAGATCATCAGCAAGGATTCGCAATCGAACCCGAACCGGGCCGCGGAAGTAGCGGCCGAGCTGATCCTCGGCGAAGAGGTGGACATTATCGTCGGCGACTCGACACCGGACACCACCAACCCGGTCGCCGATCAGGCGGAAGTCAACGAAGTCCCCTGCATCACCACCAACTGCCCGTGGCAACCCTATTTCTTCGGCCGCAACGGCGATCCGGCCAAAGGTTTCGAATACACCTATCATTTCTTCTGGGGCCTGGAGGACGTCATCAATGCGTTCCTCGGTCTGTGGCATCAAAGCGGCGTCAGTCGAAATGTCGGAGGGCTGTTCCCGAACGACGCGGACGGAAATGCATGGGGCAATGCCGAGCGCGGGTTCCCGCCGACATTGAAGGCGAAAGGCTTCACTCTTGTCGACCCGGGACGCTATCAGCCGCTCTCCGATGATTTCACCTCGCAGATTTCCGCTTTCAAGGAAGCCGGCTGCGAGATCGTCACCGGCAACATGATTCCGCCCGACTTCGCCAACTTCTGGTCCCAGGCGGCGCAGCAGGGGTTCAATCCGAAGGTTGTGACCATCGGCAAGGCACTGTTGTTCCCGTCGGTAATCGAGTCTCTTGGCGACCGCGGCGACGGCCTGACCTCGGAAATCTGGTGGTCTCCCGACCATCCGTTCTCTTCGTCCCTCACGGGCGAAAGTTCGAGACAGTTGGCTGAAGGCTACAGCTCCGCAACCGGGCGGCCATGGACCCAGCCGATCGGCTTCAAGCATGCGTTGTTCGAAGTCACAGCGGATGTGATCCGGCGCACGGCGGATCTCGACGACCCCCAGGCCATTCTTGAAGCAATCAGGCAGACGAAGGTCGGGACGGTCGTCGGGCCGGTGGACTGGAGCACAGGACCGGTCCCCAACGTCACCAAGACACCCCTTGTCGCCGGGCAGTGGCAGAAGGGAGCCAACGGCTTCGATCTCGTTATCACGACAAACAACAGCGCGCCGTTCATCCCGACCACGGGCGAACTCAAGCTGCTGGCCTGAGAACGCGGCTAGCCGGCCGGGCAAGCCCATTTGTCCGGCCGGCCCCTTCAAAGCCACAAGGATTTCGATCTTGCCCATCCTTGAACTGCAAAATGTGACCAAGTCCTTCGGCGCCGTCGTCGTGGCCGATGAACTGAGCTACAGCCTGACGCAAGGCGAAGCGCTCGGCGTCATCGGTCCGAACGGTGCGGGAAAGACCTCCATGTTCAACCTGATCACCGGCACCTTCGCCCCGGACTGCGGTTCTCTCCACTTCCGCGGCAAACCGATCACGAACATGTCCGCTGCCGATCGCTGCCGGGCCGGAATCGCCCGGTCGTTTCAGATCCCGCAGCCGTTTTCCGGCATGACCGTGTTTGAAAACCTGATGGTGGCGGCCACCCATGGCGCGCGGGACAGTATCTCGAAGGCCAACCGGCATTGCCTCGAGGTCCTTGAGAAAACCGGACTGATCGACCGTGCCAATGCCCAGGCGGGCAGTCTGACTCTTCTCGGCAGGAAGCGTCTGGAACTGGCACGCGCCCTCTGCGCCCGGCCGAAACTTCTGCTGCTCGATGAAATCGCCGGAGGGCTGACCGAACACGAATGCCGCGACCTCATAGATACGATCAACGATATCCGCAAGGAAGGCGTCTCGATCATCTGGATCGAGCACATTGTCCATGCGTTGCTTTCCGTGGTCGACCGGCTGATCGTGATCGATTTCGGACGCAAGATCGCGGACGGAGATCCCGCAGAGACGATGGCGTTACGAGAAGTTCGCGAAATCTACATGGGGGTCGATGCGGATGGCTGACCCGTTTCTGACGGTAAACGACCTGACCGCCTTCTACGGCGACTTTCAGGCCCTCTTCGGCATTACCCTTCATGTTAATGCCGGCGAGGTCGTTGCGGTGATCGGCGCCAACGGCGCCGGCAAATCGACCCTGATGCGGTCCATCACGGGGCTTCTTTCCAATGGCCCTGACATGGTGTGCTGGAAGGGCGGGAATATAGGCCACCTGCGCGCGGACCAGATCGCCAGATTGGGTATTGCCATGGTGCCCGAGGGCCGCCAGCTGTTTCCCTCCCTGTCCGTTGAGGAAAACCTGATCATCGGCGGGCAGGCCGGACGGCAGGGTCCCTGGAACCTTGAGAAGATCTTCAGGCTTTTCCCGATCCTGGAAGAGCGGCGGAAGGTGCCTTCCACAGCTTTATCGGGAGGCCAGCAGCAGATGGTCGCCATTGGCAGAGCCCTGATGTCGAACCCGGATATCCTGCTGTTCGACGAGATCAGCCTCGGTCTGGCGCCAATCGTCGTCAAGCAGATCTACGAGATCCTGCCATCCATCATCGGCGGCGGTACGAGCGCCATCATCGTCGAACAGGACATCGCCAAGGCCCTGTCCGTTTCCGACCGGATCTACTGCCTGCAGGAAGGCCGTATCGCTCTGGAAGGTCAGGCCGCCACCGTCACCCGCGAAGCCATCAGCGCCGCCTATTTCGGAATCTGAGGTAATCATGGACTGGATAAACTCAATCGTTCAAGGCGTGCTGCTCGGCGGTCTCTATGCACTCTTCGCCGCCGGGCTTTCGCTGATCTTCGGCGTGATGCGCCTCGTCAATATCGCCCACGGCGATTTCATCGTGCTGGCCGCCTACCTGGGCTTGACGGTCGCCACCACCGTCGGCCTGCATCCGCTTGTAGCCCTCATCATCGTGATCCCGGTCATGGGGCTTATCGGCTATGTTCTGCAACGCGGTGTGCTCAACCACACGCTTGGCGACGACATCCTGCCGCCGCTGCTGGTCACCTTCGGTCTCTCGGTCATCCTGCAGAACGGACTGCTGGAAATCTACAGCGCCGACCCGCAGAAGATGAACGCGGGAGCTCTGGAGACCGCAAGCCTTACCCTGCCCGGCAACCTGAACATCGGCTGGCTACCCCTTTTGATGTTTGCCGTTTCCGTCGCCACGATTGCCGGCCTGCAGTGGCTCTTTTATCGCTCAGCGCTCGGCCGCGCGTTCCGCGCCACCTCCGACAACCAGGACATCGCCCAGCTAATGGGGCTCAACAAGGCCCATGTCTTCGGTCTCGCCATGGCCCTGTCGCTCGCCGTCGTCGCAATCGCCGGCCTGTTCCTGGGAATACGGACGAGTTTCGATCCGTCTGCGGGCCCCGGACGGCTCATCTTCGGTTTTGAGGCCGTGATCATCGGCGGGCTCGGCAATCTGTGGGGCACCCTTGCCGGAGGCATCATTCTCGGCATCAGCCAGAACATCGGCGCTCAGCTCAATCCGGGCTGGCAGCTTCTGGCGGGCCATCTGGCGTTTCTTCTGGTGCTGGCGTTCCGTCCGCGCGGCCTGTTTCCGAGGATCGACGGATGACCGCAGCGAGCTACACGATCTCCCGCACCACACCGGTCAGCCGCGTGGCAGCGATCGCGGGCCTCGCGCTCTGCCTGTTCCTGGCAGCCGCACCCTGGTGGGCCGGACGCGCCGACCTCCGTCTTATGAGCGAGATTTTCCTCTATCTCTCGCTTGCAAGCCTCTGGAACCTCCTGGCTGGCTATGCAGGTCTCGTCTCGGTCGGTCAGCAGGCTTTCGTCGGTTTCGGCGGATACATGCTGTTCGCCTTCACCATGTTCTTGGGTATTTCACCGCTTCTGGCTATTCCGATCGCCGGCATTCTGGGTGCGGCCGTCGCCCTGCCCGTCGCCATCCTGATCTTCCGCCTGCGCGGCGCCTATTTTGCCATAGGCACCTGGGTCATCGCAGAAGTCTTCAGGCTGGTTTTCGCGCAGGTCAGCGACCTCGGCGGAGGCTCGGGCACCAGCCTGCCGATCGACGTGGTCAAATCCATCGCGGCCAACCGCTCGGCTCGCGAATCCACCAGCTACTGGCTGGCACTGGGAATTGCCATCCTGGTCATCGCCGTTGCGTTCCTGTTCCTGCGCTCACGCCAGGGCCTGGCGCTGACGGCGATCCGAGACAACGAACTGGCCGCCAAGAGCCTCGGCATCGACATCTGGAAGACGAAACTCGTCGTCTACATCGTGACCGCCGCCCTGACGTCCGCGACGGGCGCGCTGATCTTCCTTCAGAAACTCCGGATTTCGCCGGACGCAGCCTTTTCCGTCAACGACTGGACCGCCTTCGTGATCTTCATCGTGGTGATCGGCGGCATCGGTACCCTGGAAGGGCCGATCATAGGAACCATTATCTTTTTCGCCTTGCGCGAAACTCTTGCCGACCTTGGCACGATCTATCTCCTGGTCCTCGGACTTGTGGCAATCGTCGTCATGTTGCGAGCTCCGAAAGGGCTTTGGGGCCTGTTTCGGGCCAAGGTCGGCATTGAAATTTTCCCGCTGGCACGGCGGGTGGTGCAACCCTCAGAGAACCAGGACGGCCGACATGGCAAATAAGCGTCAAAAGACGATCATCACATGCGCAGTGACCGGAGCAATTCACACGCCGACCATGTCGGACGCCCTGCCGTATACCTACGACGACATCGCACAACAGGCCGTTGAGGCCGCCGAGGCCGGGGCATCCATCCTGCACCTGCATGCGCGCAACAACGAAACCGGCGCGCCGTCCGTCGATCCGGATGATTTCAAGCCTTTTCTCGGACGCATCAAGCAGGCGACCGACGCCGTCGTGAATATCTCGACCGGTGGGTCACTGACCCTGTCCATTCAGGATCGCATCAGACCGGCCGCAACCTTCAGCGCCGAAATGTGTTCCATGAACATGGGATCGATGAACTTCTCGTTTCATCCGCTCGCCAAACGCTACGACACCTGGAAGTTCGATTGGGAAAAGGACTACGTCGCCAATTCCGACGGCAACATCTTCCGCAATACCTTCAAGGACATCGAGGAAGCGGCAACCACACTGGCGCCTCACGGCATCAAGTTCGAGCACGAGTGCTACGACGTTGGCCACCTCTATAATCTCAAGTTCTGTATGGATATCGGCCTCTTCAAGGCACCGATCTTCATCCAGTTCGTCATGGGCATTCTGGGCGGCATCGGGGCAGATATCGACAACCTGTTGTTCATGAAACAGACGGCGGACAAGCTCTTCGGCGACGATTACCGCTGGTCGATCCTGGCCGCCGGCGCAGCCCAGATCCCCATGGCCACGACCGCCAGTCAGATAGGCGGCAACGTCCGCGTCGGACTGGAGGACAGCCTCTTCATCAGCCGCGGCCAGCTTGCCGAGAGCAATGCCCAGCAGGTGACCAAGATCCGACGCATCGTTGAAGACCTGGGCTGCGAAGTGGCCACACCCGATGAAGCGCGCGAAATACTCGACCTGAAGGGCGCCGATCGAACCGCCTTCTAGCAACAAACCGCCCGCCATCAAGAGCATTTGGCAAAGCGGGCTGGCATGCTAAGGAGATCGGCGCAAGAACGATAAAGAAGTGATGACGATGGCTGGCAAGACAAAAGACACCGACGATTCCAGATCCGGCGTGCAGGTGATTGCGCGCGCGGTCGCGATCATGCGCAGCCTTCGAAACGAGAACGACGGCCTCAGCCTCGGGCAGATCGCCGAAAGGGTCGGGCTCCCGCGATCGACCGTTCAGCGGATCGTCGGTGCCTTGCAGGCCGAGCATATGGTGATTGCGGCCAGCCCGGGCCGCGGCATCCGCCTCGGCCCGGAAATCACATCTCTGGCGGAATCCGCGCGCATTGACATGGGCGAGATCCTCCGCCCCTATCTGGTGGAACTGGCCAAGGCCACCGGCGAAACGGTCGACCTGGCCGTTCAGCGCGGAAAGCGTCTGATCTTCATCGACCAGATCCCCGGAACCCATCGCCTGCGTACGGTCTCCTTCGTCGGCGAAAGTTTCCCCCTCTTCGACACCGCGAACGGCAAAGCATGCCTGGCACTTATGGATGAGGGCCGGATCATGAAGCTGATGGCGAGTGAAGCGCCTGAAATTGCCGAGGATCCGAAGAAGCTGGATGCCTTCCTCGCCGAGATCGAGGATATCCGCAACACTCGGATCGCCTTCGATCGCGATCAGCATACGGACGGTATCTCGGCGGTCGGCGCAGCCTTCGGCGATCGCCAGGGCGAAATCTACGCGGTGTCGATCCCGACCCCAAGCTCCCGTTTCAATCTGACCGAAGCCAAGCTGGTCGCGCAATTGTTGAAGACGCTCGACCAGCTCGCCCGGCTCGAGGTCATCGGAAAAACCTGATTTTCCCGACCATTTGCTTCGAAAAGAAAATCACTCTGATCGGTCTTCCCTTATGCGTTTCTTTCCACGCATGAGTTGTCCGACGCATGCTGTCTTGCCTGGGTGAAAACGCTGATAAAACGTACGTTTTTCATGCCATTTCCGGCAAAACAAATTGACAATCTCAAAAGTTCTACGATACGGTACACGTGTATCGCAAATCAGGTTGAGAACAAAAATAACCGAACCTGAAAAACGGCACTGTGGGAGGAAAAACATGAAACATGCCTTTATCTGTAAAGTGGGCATTGCGCTCGCTGTCGGCGTCGCCTCGATCGCATCCGCATCTGCAGAAACCCTGAAAGTATCGACCTTTCTGCCGCCGAAACATGCCTTTAACCGCATGCTGACCCAATGGGGGGAAGAGCTAGCGGAAAAGTCCGGTGGAGAACTCACCATCAACCTGTTTCCTGCCGGTCAGCTTGGCCCGGCTCCGCGGCAGTATGATCTCGCCGCCTCGGGCGCTGCTGACATTTCCGTGGTGCTGCATGCCGCCACTCCGGGCCGGTTTCCCATGACCGGGCTTGCGGCCATGCCCCTTTCCTATCCTTCGGAAGGGTCGAACAGCGCGGTTTCGTCCAAACGGCTGACCGAACTCGCACCGGAATACCTGGCTGCCGAACATCCGGGCACGAAGATCCTCTGGATGGCGGTAACCCCTCCGCTGAAGATCAATCTCGCAGACAAGAAGCCGGCAACGCTCGATGACCTTAAGGGTCTGCGCATCCGCTACGCCGGCAAGGTCTTTCAGCAGATGATCGAAAGCCTGGGCGCTTCCCCTATGCCGGTCCCGCCCGGCGAAGTATCCGAAGCCATGGCGAAGGGTGTCATCGACGGCGCAACCTTCCCCTTCGAAGCCGTCATGGCGTTCGATCTCGGCCAGGTGGTGAAATATTCTCTGGAACCGGGGATGGCGTCGGCAACGTTCGCCGTGGTCATGAATGAGACTTCCTTCAATGCGTTGCCTGAGAAGTTACAGAAGCTCATCATGGAAACGACCGGCCCTGCCCGCGCCGCCACTTTCGGTGCCATGTGGGACGAAGGCGAAGCCAAGGGCCGCCAGTATGCTGTTGATCACGGCATCGACATCGTCACCCTCGACGATGGTCAGGTGAAAAAACTGACCGAAATCGTGACACCTATAATCGATGCTTCGATCAATGCGGTCGATGAATCCGGCAAGCCCGGACGCGCATTCTACGACGCCTACACGAAATAGGCTCAGCGCACGGGAAGCCGGTTTCCGGCTTCCCATTAACTTTCGACAACAGGTAAAGTGGATTCAATGTCCGGACTGAACCGTTTTTCGGATGCGATACTGCGTGCGCTGCTCGCAATAGCCATGACCGCCCTGTTTCTCATGATGCTGGTCATCGTGGCGGACGTGGCCATGCGGTTTGCCATCAACAAGCCGTTGACCGGGGCCTATGACGGTGTCGAGATCCTGCTTGTCATCAGTGTCTTCTACGGCCTTCCGGCCGTGATCGCCGGGCGGCATGAAATCATCATCGACCTGATCGATCATTTGGTTCCACCCGGGTTCGTGGAATTTCTCAGGCGGTTTTCCAACCTTCTGTCCGCCGTGATCCTCGGCTTCATGCTCCTGTCGATGATCGACCCGGCGAGACAGGCCTACCTGTACGGCGACCTGAAACTGGAACTGAACCTGCCGGTCTGGATCGTCTGGGTCATCGCGCTCGGCGGCATGGCAGGCGGTGTTCTCGCCTCCATCCTGAACCTGTTCGGCGGACTTTCCAGAAGTCCAGCCTACCCGGCGAACAAGGGGCCATCGAAATGAGCGCTTCGATTGTCGGACTGCTGTTCATCGCGATCATGTTCGTCCTCCTGTTCTTGCGTACTCCGGTCTGGCTGGCGCTCGCCATTTGCGGCATCGTCGGCAATGCAGCCTTGTCGAACATTCAGGTCGCCCAGTTCATGGCCGGGTCGACCACATTCGACATGGCCTCCAAATACGGCCTGTCCGTCGTCCCGCTGTTCGTCCTGATGGGCGAAATCGCAACCTCTTCGCGGCTCTCGTCCGAGCTTTTCTCTGCTGCCCGGGTCATCATGTCCGGATTGCGTGGCGGTCTGTCGGTCGCAACGATCTGCGCCTCCGGGGCTTTCGGCGCCATTTGCGGCTCGTCGGTTGCGACTGCGGCAACCATGACCCGGATCGCCATGCCGGAAATGCGCAAGGCGGGCTATGCGGATGCGTTTTCCGCCGGCTCCGTCGCCGCCGGCGGAACGCTCGGCATTCTCATCCCGCCGTCGATCATTCTGATCATCTATGGGGCGATCGCCGAACAGTCGATCCCCAAGCTCTTCGCCGCCTCCATGATCCCCGGCATCGTCCTGCTGGTGCTCTATGCGGCGATCGCGCTGTTCGTCGCCCATAGGGTTTCCGGTCAGGTTCCGGCCGCCGATCAGGTATCCTTCGGCGACCGGCTGAAGGCGTCGCTTGAACCCTGGCAGTTCTATCTGCTGTTCATCGTTACCATCGGCGGCATCTACAGCGGGATCTTCAGCCCGAACGAGGCCGCCGGCGTCGGGACCTTCGCCGCCATCGTCATCGGCTTTCTCAGCCGCCGGCTGACCGTCGAAAGCCTGATCCGGGCCCTGCGTACAACGACCATCACCAGCGCGGTGCTGTTCATGATCATCATTGGCGCGTCGATGTTCGCCAATTTCGTGGTCCAGACCCGGTTGCCGAACCTTTTGATCGAGACCGCTCAGGCAATAGGGCTCGGTCCGCTGATGATCATGACCCTGATCATCATCCTCTACATCATCCTTGGCTGTTTCCTGGAAGGGATCGGCATGGTGCTGATCACCGTGCCCGTATTCCTGCCGATCATCACCAGCTACGGCTACGACCCGGTCTGGTTCGGCGTGCTGGTCGTCATCGTCGTCGAACTCGGACTGATCACCCCGCCGGTCGGCATGAACCTGTTCATCATCCAGGCTCAGGCTCCCGAAGTCAGCCTCAGGGCCCTTTATTCCGGCATAGCGCCCTTTCTGATCGCGCCGGTCTTCCTCATCCTGCTGTTGTTCCTGCTGCCGGGCTTGGCGCTCTGGCTGCCCGCAGCGCTTTACTGACCGAGGCAAATCATGGCCAAAACACAAGTCCTGATCTTCGACCCGGATGCGCAGTGGTACTGCGAGACCCTTGCACAACAGTGTCCCGGATATGCCTTCCTGCCTGCGGTCACCGTCGACGAAGCGCTTAAGGTGGCCGCAGATGCGGAAATCCTGTGCGGACTGGCGCCTTTCATCCCGGTCGACATGATCCAGGCGATGCCGAAGCTCAAATGGGTTCAGGCGCTGACCACCGGCGTCGACCATCTGCTCCACATGCCGGAACTCGCTTCCGATGTGGTCATCACCAATACGAGGGGGATGCACGGTCCGCAGATGTCGGAACTTGCAGTCCTGATGATGATGTCCCTCGCCCGGCAGTTTCCGGCCATGATCGCCAACCAGCAGGCATCCGCCTGGAAGCAATGGCCGCAGCCGCTCCTGCAGGACAAGACGGTCTGCATCGTCGGCCTCGGAGTGATCGCGGAGGCACTGGCGGTCCGCTGCAATGCGTTCGACATGCGCGTAACGGGCGTTTCCGACGGCCGGTCGGAGGTCGACGGCTTTGCGCGCATTTTCAAACGCAACCGGATTGCAGAGGCGGCAGCGGAGGCCGATTTCCTCGTCGTCATCGTGCCCTACGGCCCGGAGACCCATCACATCGTCAACGCCGATGTGCTCAAGGCCATGAAGCAGAGCGCCTATCTGATCAACATTGCCCGCGGCGGATGTGTCGATCAGGACGCAGTTGTCGACGCCCTGAACAGCGGTGAGATCGCCGGCGCCGGGCTCGACGTTTTCAATACCGAACCCTTGCCGGAGACGAGCCCGCTCTGGACCGTACCGAACCTGATTATCACCCCGCATATCGGCGGCATGTCGGACTGCTACGCCCAGCAGGCCCAGCCGATCGTCGCCGAGAATCTGAATGCCTACGCGAAGGGCGGAGCCGCCGCCCTCAAGAACGTCATTGAACGTCCCAGCTAGCAGGAGCTTTCCCAAATGACAGGACCGGTCAACCGATCCCAAACCTCGACCGCGGAGCTTGAACGCCGCTGGCAGGCGGTGCGCGCCGCGATGCGCGCGGACGGCATCGATGCGCTGGTCATGCAGAACACCAGCGACTGGGTCGGCGGTTATGCCCGGTGGTTCACCGATATTCCCGCCACCAACGGCTATCCGCGCACCGTCGTGTTCTACGCCGACAAGCCGATGACCGTGATCGAAATGGGTTCCTTCGACACTTGCCGCGACATTCAGGGCGATGATCCGCTCCATCGCGGGGTCGGCAGGCTGGTCAACACCCCGTCCTTTGTCTCCATCGGCTACACCAATACCTACGACGCGGATCTGCTCGTTGATGAGCTGAAACGGACCGCACCGAAGAAAATCGGCCTCCTCACACCAGGCGCCCTTCCCTTCGCACTTGTCTCCGCGGTCAAGGATCAACTTGGATCCTCCGTCGAAGTCACCGACGCGACAGACCTGGTTGACACGATCAAGGCAATCAAGAGCCCGGAGGAAATCGCCCTTATCCGCGAAGTCGCAGACCTGCAGGACAAGGTCTTTGCCGCCGTCTGCGGCTACATCAAGCCCGGCCTCAGGGACGTTGATCTCGCCAGTTTCGCCCAGGCCGAAGCCCATCGCCTCGGCAGCGATCAGGGCATTTTCCTCGGCACTTCCGCGCCCCTTGGGTCTCCATCGCGCTTTGCGCCCCGGCAATTGCAGGGCCGGACCATCCAAAAGGGCGAGCATTTCTCCATGCTGATCGAGGTCAACGGTCCCGGCGGCATGTATGTCGAGATCGCCCGCACCATGGTACTGGGTAAGGCAACCCAGGCGCTGAAAGACGCCTTTGCCACGGTCAGGGAATCGCAGGATTACAATCTCTCCCTGCTGAAACCGGGTGTCCCGGCTGCGGAAGTCGCCGCCAAGCACGATGACTGGATGGCCGCGCGAGGCCTGCCGGTCGAACGCCGGCTTTATGCCCACGGCCAGGGCGTCGACATGGTCGAGCGGCCGCTGATCCGGCGCGACGAAACCATGGCCCTCGCCGAAAACATGTGTCTTGCGGTTCACCCCGGCTACGACGACGGCACCGTCTTCGCGGTGATCTGCGACAACTACATGATCGGCTCGGACGGTCCGGGCGCCTGTCTGCACAAGACCGAAAAGAAACTTTTCGAAATCGACTAGAGGAAACGTTCCGTGACGAACCCTGTTGCAAAGATCGCGCTTGAAGAACATTTCATGGCGCCCGGTTTCATCGACTATTTCAACAAGACGTCGATCAACATCAGTCCGGAACTTTTTGGCAAAGCATTGAACGCCTTGCAGGATTTCGGCGAGATGCGGATTGCCAACATGGACAGTATCGGCGTCGAAAAAGCCGTCCTGTCCCTGTCCGGCCCCGGCGTGCAGGCCGAAACCGACACAGCAGTTGCCATCCGCAAGGCGCGTGAATGCAACGATTTCCTTGCCGCCGAAATCGCGAAGAACCCGACCCGCTACGGCGGCTTCGCCCATCTGGCCATGCAGGACCCGAATGCAGCAGCAGACGAGCTGGAACGCTCCGTCAGGGAACTCGGTTTTTCCGGCGTGATGATCAACGGTCAGACCAACGGCGCCTATCTGGACGACGACCGCTTTTCCGTCTTCTGGGAAAGGGCTTCCGACCTGGAAGCACCGGTTTATATCCACCCCTATAATCCGCCGGACGTGCCCTATATGTACCACGGCCATTCCGAACTGTTTGGGCCGGTCTGGTCCTGGACGGTGGAGACCGGCAACCATGCCCTGCGTCTGGTCTTCGGTGGCGTTTTTGACCGGTTCCCGAAGGCCAAGCTGATCCTCGGCCACATGGGCGAGACCCTGCCCTACCAGCTCTGGCGGTTCGACAGCCGCTGGGAGATCAGTAACCGGGGAAGCAAGCGGCTCGAGATGAGGCCCTCGGACTATTTTCACCGCAACATCTGGTGCACCACCGCAGGCGTCTGTTCCGATGAACCGCTGCGCTGCGCCATTGATGCCATGGGCGTCGATCGCGTGATGTTCTCGGTCGACTATCCGTTCGAACGGCCGGAGGAGGCAGGCAGGTGGATCGACGCTGCGCCCTTGAGCGACGAGGAACGCGCGAAGGTCTGCCATCAGAACGCAAAGGCGCTCCTGCGTCTCTAAGCGTCAAAGGACCGGCGGGCATTTCTTCCGCCGGGCAAAAGGGAGGGAACGCAAGATGAAACGCTATCTCACGCCTCTGGCCGCGCTGGCCATTCTGGCAACGACCCATGTGGCTTCTGCCCAGGTGGTGGAAACGCCGGATATCGCCAAAAACCTCCATGACCTCGGCAACCAGCTGACGCGGGAAACCGTCGGCGCGACCATGAAGATCTACGGGCCCCTCCACGCGCAGACGAAAACCGGCGGCATCGAAAAAGTGGCCGATCAGACATACGGCCCGGCAGAACGAAACGTGCTTGATGTCTACAGGCCGGAGGATGCGAACGGCAGTCAACCAATCATGATTTTCGCCCATGGCGGCGGTTTCGTACGCGGCGACAAGGCCGGTGCCGCCAATATCGGCACCTATTTCGCAAAGCATGGGGTGGTCACGATCGTAATCAACTACCGCTTCGCCCCCGACAGCCAATGGCCATCGGGACCCGAAGACGTTGCAAACGTCATGTCCTGGGTCAGGGACAACGCGGCCATTCACGGCGGCGATCCCGCCAATGTGGTTCTTGCCGGAAACTCAGCCGGTTCTGCACACGTGGCAGCATATGCTCTGTACGAAAGCTACCAGATCGAAAACGACGGCCTGATCGGGCTCATCCTGATTTCCCCGCCGACGGCCAACCTGACCGATCACGAAATCGACCCGCAGCGCGATGCTCTCTACTACGGCACCGATAAGTCCACGTTCGCGGAACGGTCCTACATCAACAAACTTTACGGCCGGACCGTGCCCATCATGGTGGCCGTCTCCCAATACGATATCCCGTTGGTGCAGTCCCAGGCCGGTCAGCTTGTCCAGGCCCTGTTCGAGCGTGACGGACACCTCCCCGTCCTGTCCACCGCCGTCGGACACAATCACATTTCCATCGTCGAGCACATAGGCACCGGCGACGAAACGCTCGGGCCGGACATGCTGGAATTCATCAAATACCAAAGCCTCGGCATGGGAAAATAAGAGGGAGGAAAAGATGAAAATGAATATTCGGAAACTGGTGCTCGGGATCGGATTTACGGTCGGATTTCCGCTGGCCGCGCACGCCGGCGCAGGCTTTGAAGTTACATCGAAAACCTTTTCAGACGGCCAGATCATCGACAGCCGCCATGCAGCGAAAGGCGGCCCGCGAAATTGCGATGGTGAAAACATCCAGCCCGCGATGAACTGGACCAATGCACCGGTCGGAACCAAGAGCTTCGCGATCGTAACCATGGATGACGTTGGCCGTCATGGACAGGGCGTCATCCACTGGCTGCATTACAACATTCCAGGTGACGCGACAGGGCTCGCTGAAAACTCTGTTCCGGAAGGGTCGACCGGCGGCAAGAATTCGATCGGCAAGACCGCCTATTTTGGGCCGTGCCCGGATGTCGGTGATGTTCCGCACCATTATGAATTCATGCTGCTGGCACTGGATCTGGAACCCGGCGCCCTGGAAGCAGGGATGGATTGGCCGACACTGAAGCAGAAAGTCGACGGCCATACCTTGGGCGCGACCAGCATCGTCGGCAGATACGCCCGCCGTTGATCCTTCGTTGCAGCAGCGATCAAACCTGACGAAAAACCCCCGCATGGCCGCAGCGGGCACTTAATTGCTGCGGCCTTTCACACAGGTACAATCCTGTCACTACCTCTGAAATCCGGGGATCGGACCCATGCTGACCCTCTATCACGGCGCCACCAGCGTCTGTTCCCAGAAGGCACGTCTCAGCCTTGCTGAGATCGGGCTCGAATACGAAGGCCACCTGCTCGATCTGATGACCGGGGACCAGTTCGATCCCGATTATCTGAAACTCAATCCCAACGCGGTCGTCCCGACTCTGGTCGACGACGGAACGGTGGTGATTGAATCGAGCTTGATCCTCGAATACCTGGACGAAACCTATAACGCCGGCAAACTGATGCCACGAGATCCGGAATTGAAGGCCAAAACAAAGCTCTGGCTGCTCCGGTGTCTCGCCATCCACGGCGCCATCAATTCCCTGAGTTTCGCAACCGTTCTGCGCGCCAGGCAGATGGCCGGCAAGACGCCGGAACAGCTTGAAGCCATGCTCAGGCAAATGCCGAACCCGATCTCAAGGGAGAAGCGGCGCGATCTTCTGGAGAACGGCGTCGATTCCCTCCACGTCGAAGCGGCCTTGAGGGAAATGAGGTCCGCACTTGCAGACATGGCGGCCATGCTGGCGCAGTACCACTGGGTCAGTGGCCCAGACTACGGCCTCGCCGATATTGCACTTCTCGCCTATATCGACCGGCTCGATCGCCTTGCGATGAGTGGATTGTGGGAAGACGAGTTCCCCGAAGTCGCTGATTGGCTGGAGCGCTCCAAAATGAGAGACAGCTACAAGACTGCGATCGCGTCCTTTGTCGATCCGTCCGCTGCCGAAAAAATGTATCAGACCGCGGTAACGTTCTGGCCGGCCATTGCCCGGACCTGGTCCGATATTCGAAACGGCTCATGATAGGACCAACCTAAGCACCCACTCATAGCCCCTGGATTGGTGGCGCGGCTCCCCCCGAGCATCGAACCGCTAACGCGCTGCAACAAAAGGAGTGCTTGCATCCTCGGCCTGAATATGAATACTGATTCATGTTTCATTTAGACGCATGTCCGGAGTCAGGCCTTGGCAAAAACAGCGCGAAAAACAAGCACCGGGACCGACCAGTCGAACGGACAGATCCAGCCGAAGACCGCCCGTGGCGAAGCGACACGAAAGGCGATCCTGTCCGCTGCCGAACGTGTCATCGGCGAGCGTGGGTTCAACGAAGCATCCATCGGCCTCATCACCCGGGAGGCCGGCGTCGCCCAGGGCACATTCTACATCTATTTCAAGAGCAAGGACGAAGTCTTTTCCGAGCTGGTTCTTGAAATGGGGCGGCTGGTCCGGCGCGCGCTCAGCGAGGCGACCCAGAATATCGAAAACCGGTTAGATGCGGAAAAGGCCGGCCTGACCGCCTTCCTGGAGTTCATCCGCGCCCACCCGGATCTCTACCGGATCATCCAGGAGGCGCTCTTCGTCGACCCGGAAGCTTATCACGCCTATTACCATACCTTCGCCGAAGGCTATCGAAACGGACTCGAATCGGCCGTCAAGGCCGGCCAGATCAAACCAGGCGATGCCGATACCCGGGCATGGGCACTAATGGGCATTTCCCGCTCGCTCGGCGAACGGGCGGTCATCTGGGGAGACAAGACCCCGGTAGAAGACGTCGTCGAAACCGCCCACGACCTGATCGTCAACGGTCTGAAGCCGTAATTGCCCATGTCTTCGCTCGTAAAGTTTTCCCATGACCGGAACATCGCCAGCATCCGGCTGAACCGTCCGGAGCGGCACAACGCGCTGGTACCTGGGCTCCTGGACGACCTGCGCAGCTGTCTGGAACTTGCGCGTGGCGTCAGTCCGGACGCCCTGGTGCTGTCCGCCGAGGGCCGGAGTTTTTCAACCGGCGGCGACATCGGCGGTTTCATGGCGCATGCGGAAAACCCGGACGAGCTGCTTGCCTATTCGGACCGTATCGTCGGTGCGCTTAATGACGCGATAATCGACCTTCTGGATTTTCCCGCGCCTGTCCTTGCCGCCGTCAACGGACCGGTCACCGGCGGCTCACTCGGCCTTGTTCTCGCGGCGGATCTCGTTGCCATGAGCGAAAGCGCTTTTCTGCAGCCTTATTACGGTGTGGTCGGTTTCGGCCCGGACGGTGGCTGGACCGCGCTCTTGCCGGAGCGGATCGGCACGGCCAAGGCATTGGAGCTTCAATACCTGAATACCCGGCTGACAGCCGACGATGCCCTGCGCCTTGGTCTTGCCAATGCGGTCGTTTCAGAAAGCGGTCTCGAGCGCCAGATCGACGCCTGGTCAGCGTCCATCGCCGGCATGAACGCAAACACCCTCAAGGCCACGCGGGCGAACGTCTGGGACAAAACCCGCATTGCGGCCGTTCGCAAACGGCTGGATCAGGAAAAACGCTGGTTTCTGGAGCGCGTCATCGCTCCCGATACCCTTGAGGGCATGAAACGCTTTACCGGAACACCTTAAGAAAACGAGCTGCCGCTCCAAAACCGTGTTGGGAGGACATGATGGAATGGCTTACGGACATGGCGGCAAAAAGAGCCGAATTGTCGCCGGATAAAACCGCCTTCGTCGACCATGACACGGGGGCGAAGTTCACATTTTCAGACGTCAACGATCGCGCCAACCGCACCGCCAACGCGCTCCTGTCCTTGGGCGCGCAGAACGGCGACCGGATCGCTGTCCTATGCCTTAACAGGGCCGACTTCTTCGTCCTCCTGTTTGCCGCCCAGAAGACCGGGATCATTCTTGTCCCCTTGAACTGGCGTCAGCCGGAAGCGGAACTGGAACCGATCCTTGCGCTTTCCAAGGCCAAGCTGATCATTCATGACGACGAGTTTCGCGAAACCGCTCTGAACCTGGCAAATACCCTCAATCTTCCGCGTTACGCATTTGGGTCGAAGGAAGCCGACGGTCTGGACTCGTTGATTATCGGAGCATCGCCCGATCCGGTTGGCGATGGCCGCATCGCCGCAAGCGCGCCGTGGTATCTGTTGTTCACCTCCGGTACCACCGGCATGCCCAAGGCGGTCATCCAGACCGCAGGCATGGCCTGGGCGAACACGATCAACTACTCCCAGGCAACCGGCCTCTCCGGCGCCGACCGATGCGTCAATTATCTGCCGCTCTTCCATACCGCCGGCATCAACCTGCCCACCCTGCCCCTCTTCCTGCTTGGCGGTCTGTCCTACGTCTTGTCCAAGTTCGATGCCGATGCGGTTGTCGATCTCCTGGCGAAGGGCGAACTCACATCCTTTTTCGCCGTTCCCGCGATCTATCAGGCGCTCGCACTGCACCCGCGCATCGACGACGTCGATTTCTCGAGGCTGAAATCCCTCGGCTGCGGCGGCGCGCCGGTCCCGGCCCACCTGCTGACCGATTTCCTGGATCGTGGCGCAACCATCTGCAATGGCATGGGCATGACCGAGACGGGTCCGACCGTCTTCCTGATGGATCCGGAAAATGCGGCGGACAAGATCGGCTCCGTCGGTAAGGCACAGATCCTGTCCGAAGTCCGGCTTGAAGATGCAAATGGCAAGATTGTGGAGGGCGCGGGCGAAGGCGAGTTGCAGCTGCGAGGACCTGGTATCACCCCGGGCTATATGGACAATCCGGAAGCAACTGAAGCCGCCTTCACCGGGGACGGCTGGCTCAAGTCGGGCGACGTCGCCCGCCGCGACGAAGACGGCTACTACTACATCGTCGACCGCATCAAGGACATGTACATTTCCGGTGGAGAAAACGTCTATCCCGCCGAGGTGGAGAAGGTCCTGACCACCCATCCGGCGATCCTCGAGGCCGTCGTCATTGGGGTCGAAGACGAAAAATGGGGTGAGGTCGGCGCCGCCTTCCTGGTCCAACGTCCGGGCACAACCATCGACACCGCAGGCCTGACGGCCTGGTGTCGCGAGCGGCTCGCCCCCTACAAGATCCCGAAAAGTTTCCAGGTGGCGAATGACCTGCCGCGTACTGCCGCCGGCAAGGTCCGCAAGAACATCCTCAAGGAAACCCTCGACAAAGAACCGGAGACCGTCCGTTGAACGCACCCCATCCAGCAATCGAGGAGCACTGGGTCCCGACCCAGCAGGATTTCGACGATTTCGCCCGGCTTTCCGGTGACGACAACCCGATCCACGTCGACCCGGCCTTTTCGGCAAGCACCCGATTCGGCCGCACGGTCTCCCACGGCATGCTGCTCTATTCCCGCGTCTACGGCCTCCTGCGCAAGCACTGGCCCGGCGCGCACCACACCATGCAATCGCTGATGTTTCCCAATCCGTCATACGCCGATGAGGAACTGCTGTTCCGTCTCTGCCCCTCCTCGGACGATCCGAACAGAATTCAGGTCGAGGTGAGCCGCAAAGCGAATGGACTCGTGACCCTCTCGGGCGAATGCCTTATCTCCGGAGACGTTCAATGAATTTCGAAGTTGGACAAACCAAGAAGGTCACCCGGACTTATACCGGTACGGACATGACCGATTTCGCCCGTCAGGCAGGGTTGGATGGCGACGTGCCGCAAACGGTGCCCGGGCCGCTGATCGGCGCGCTGTTTTCCTATCTGCTCGGGGTGAAGCTCCCCGGCCCAGGTACCAACTACCTGAAACAGGACATGCGCTTTCTCGCGGACGCGCCCCTCGGCGAGGCCCTGACCGCGTCTGTGACCATCACACGGCTGCGTCCGGAAAAGCATCTCGTCGATCTGGAGACCGTCTGCGTGACCGAAAACGGCACCCGCGTCTGCGAAGGCCGCGCGCTCGTCTACGTGGAGGACGTCGGCAAGGCGTAAGACTCAAGTTCGGAAGGGTGCTGCGAATTCGCCATCTTGTCCGGCTTTGCCCAGTAAACCTGTCAGCCAGGTATTGAAGGCGACGGCCTCTTCCAGATGGGGACAATGCCCCGACTGGTCGAAAACGCGCAAACTGACGTCTGGTACATGGGCTGCATGCCAGTCATGCACCCCTGCCCCATAGAGCGCGCTCCTTGCCCCGAATGCCAGATAAAGCGGGATATCGAGCCGAGCCAGAAACGACCGGAAATCCTGTGCGGTCAGAGATGCCCACATGGGCCTGAGCAGGTTCGGATCGGCCTTTCCGATTTCCTGCCTGGCAAAGGCCAGAAGCTCCGGATCCGGTACCAGCTCTCGGGCAAAGATACGCTCCGCGACCCTGGGCGCGAGCTTCGGCCAGTCAGGCACCATGGCTTCCAGAACATGGACATTACGCCCGGCATCAAGGCCTCCGAGAGAGCCGTTCGGCCAGTCCGGCGCATTCAGCACCTTGGGCGACATGTCGATGGCAACGATCTGCCGAAGGCCATCGGTGCCGTGACGCTCGGCGTAAGAATAGGCGACATGGGCGCCCATGGACCAGCCGCACAAGGTGACCGCGGACAGGTTTCGGTTTGTAATCAGCTCCGACACGGCGTCGGCGGCCGCTTCGATCGTCAGTGGCAGCCGCGAGCCGGTTTCCCCGTGACCGGGCAGATCCGGCACCAGCAAGCGGACCTTGTCCGACAAGGCCTTTATCTGAGGATCGAAGAATCCGCCATGGCACGACCAGCCGTGCAGAAGGACAAGCGGTGGACCACTCCCCTCGTCTACCCGGACATGGAGACCCGTTTCACTCATCCGCGCGAAGCCCGCAGCCGGCCGACAATTCCCGTCGGGAAGAAATAGACCGACAGGATGAAGAGCACGCCGAGCCACAGCAACCAGCGATCCGCGGCAATCAGGTCGGACACGAAGGGAATGAAGCTGGTCGCGTCGGAGGCAACGCCCATCAGTTCCTGGAGATAAGTCTGCGCCAGAATGAAGATCGTAGCGCCCAACACCGCGCCATAAAGCGTGCCCATACCGCCGATCACCACCATCAGCAGGATATCGATCATGATCTCCATGGACAGCGTGGTCGCAGGCCCGGTGTAACGCAGCCAGATGGCCAGCAGCGATCCCGCAAGGGCGGCGATGACTGCCGAGAGCACCGTCGCCGTCGTCCGGTACCAGACGACCCGGTAGCCGATGGCCTCCGCCCGGAACGCATTGTCCCGAACCGCCTGCAGGGTCCGTCCGAACGGAGAATTGACGATGCGCAGCATCACCAGGAACAGGCAGGCCGAGGCAAAGAAGATCAGATAATATGCGAGCAGCTTCCCGTCGATCCGGACATCGAAGATCTTGGCTTTCATCGGCTTGAAGGCCGGCGTCAGGACACGCGGGATCTTGTAGTTGAGACCGTCCTCGCCACCGGTCAGCCAGGACATCTGCGAGACCAGGACCGCGAAGGCGCTGGCGACCGCAAGCGTCACCATGGCGAAGAAGATCGCCTTGACGCGCAACGAAAACAGACCGATTGCCAAGGCAAAGATCGCGGCGACGACGGCACCCGCGGCCGTACCCCACAGGATCGACATGAAACTCGGCCCGGTTACCGACAAGGCCAGCGCCGTTCCGTAGGCACCGATGCCGAAAAACATCGTATGGGCGAAGGACACGATCCCCGCATACCCGAGCAGCAGATCGTAGCTCGCGACCAGCGCGATGAAGATGCATATCCGCGCCGCTGTCTCCAGGGATTTTGTACCCGGAAACAGGAAGGGCGCAAAGGCGAGCGAAATGACGATCGCCAGAAGCAGGAGCGTCAGGACCCGGCTTCGCGGTCTGTCGCCGGAGAGCAATCTCGTGAGCATGGGCGATCTCCTCACTTCGCCTTGACGACGGGGTAAAGCCCCTGGGGCCGCCACATCAGGATGACCACCATCAGGCCGATGGTCGAAACCAGCGCGACCTTGGGCGCAAGGAAGGCGGTGTAGTTCGACAACAGGCCGACCAGCAGCGCACCTATGAAACAGCCTTCGACGGACCCGAGCCCGCCGATGATCACGACGATGAACACCAGCACCATGATTTCCTGCCCCATGTGGGCCGTAATCGTCTCCTGGTAGAGGCCCCACATCACACCGCCGAGGCCGGCAAGCGCGGACCCGGCCATGAAGACCATCAGGAACAGGCGCCGGATCCGGTAGCCGAGCGCCTCGACCATCTCGCCGTTTTCGACGCCGGCGCGCACCAGCAGGCCGATCTTGGTGGATTTCAGCACGTAGCGCATGGCGAGAAACAGGACGAGGCCGATCCCGACGGCCACCAGCCGGTATTTTTCGACCGCCGCTTCTCCGATGACGAACGAGCCCTGCAGGCTTTCCGGCCGCGCCACATGCATCTCGTCCGGACCCCAAAAGACATAGATCAGTTGCTGCGCGACGATGAGACCACCCATGGTCACCAGGATCTGTTTCAGGTGTTCGCCATAGACCGGCATGACGATCACCCGCTCGAACGCATAGCCCATGACCGCGGTCGCAAGCATTGCCACCAGGATTGCGATGAAAACGGCAGACAGATTGAGGAAGACGCTCGGCGCAGACGTCCACCCCCCCAGCCAGATCAGGACGGTAAAGCCGACAAAAGCGCCAACCGAGATGAAGGCGCCGTGGCCGAAATTGATCACGTCCATCAGCCCGAAGACCACCGTCAGACCCGAGGCCATGATGAAGATCATCAGCCCCATGGCGAGGCCGGCGACGGTCAGCGTCAGCCAGGTCGCCGGATTGCCGACCGCAATCAGCCCCAGCAGCGCAAGCGCGGGAACCAGCATGACGGGAAGCTTTTCGATCACGCGCTCGCCAAGAGGCGCCTTCTCGATGCGCGGCTTGATCGCTGCGTCGCTCATTGATGCGCCTCCAGGCTCAGACCCATGAGCCGTTCTTGCAGATCCTTGTCGGCAACCATTTCCGCCATGTCCCCGTCGTGAATGATCCTGCCGTCGTCCATGACGGCAACCGTGTCGCCGACGCTCGACGCCATGGAGAAATTCTGTTCGACCAAAAGGATGGTCGTCTCCGTTTCTTTCAGTTCCTTCAGTGCGTCGGTCATCGCGTTGATGATCGCCGGCGCGAGACCCTTGGTCGGTTCATCGATGAGGATCAGGACACGCGGCTCTACGATCGCCCGCGAGACCGCGAGCATCTGTTTCTGACCGCCGGACAGATTGCCTGCGGACGCATTCCAGAAGGTGCCGATCGGCGGGAACAGCTCCTGGATCCAGGCAAGCCTTTTCGGATCGATCGGTCCCCTGGTTGCAGCCAGGGTCATGTTCTCCGCCACGGTCAGTTCCGTGAAGATCCCCATGTTTTCCGGAACGAATGCGATACCGGCCCGGGAGATCGAAGGCGTTTCCAGCCGGGTGATGTCCTTGCCCTCAAAGGTGATCGATCCGCTGCTTGCGGTCCACAGTCCCATGATCGTGCGCAATGTGGTCGTCTTGCCGGCGCCATTGCGGCCGAGCAGAACGGAAACCCCGCCCTTGGGAACGGTCAGATCCACCCCCTGCAGAATATGATAGGGGCCGATATGCGTATGCACGCCTGAGAGCTGGAGAAGCGGTTCGGACATCATGCGGCCTCCGGTGCCTTGCCGAGATAGGCTTCCTGCACGATCGGCATGGCGATCACTTCGGCCGGTTCGCCGTCGGCCACCAACGCTCCGTTGTGCAGAACGATGATCCGGTCGGCGAGCGAGCGGATCACGTCCATCTTGTGTTCCACCAGCAGAATGGTGCGATCCATGTCCTGCTTCAGCGTCTTGATCAGATCCAGGATCACCGGTACTTCGTCGACGCTCATGCCGGCGGTCGGCTCGTCGAACATGAGAACCTGGGGACCGAGGGCGATCATCATCGCCACCTCCAGTTTCCTCTGGTCGCCATGGGGCAGCACCGCCACGACCTGATCGGCCACATCGATCAGCTTGACCTCCGCCAGCACATGCTCGGCCCGCTCGATCAGCTCCACATGGCTTTCCGCGATCGACATCATGTCGAAGCCCTGGCCGGCTTTCGCCTGGGCCACGAGGCGGACGTTTTCCCGAACGGTCAGGGATGGAAACAGATTGGTCAACTGAAACGCCCGGCCGATCCCGCGGTCGGTCCGTTCGGGAACCGATACCCGGGTGATATCCGCGCCATTCAGGATGACCTTGCCGGCGGTAGCCTTCAACTGGCCGGAAATCAGGTTGAAATAGGTTGTCTTGCCGGCGCCGTTCGGACCGACAATGGCGGTCAGCGTGCCGCGCTGAAACGCGCAACTGACATGATCGACGGCGACATGACCGCCGAAACGGATGGTCAGATCGCGCGTTTCGAGAATGGGATGTTCGCTGGTCACGAGTCCGGCCTGTTGCTTGTTGTGATAGGTCGTGGCCGATGGGGCTCAATAAGGGCCCATCCCTAGAGACATCAGGCTGAACCGGTTTTCGGAAACGCATTCGTGGTTGGATAAAGCCGAATACGCTCCCTTATGCCGTTCCGTTTATGCCGCATCACCAGGAAGCGGAAATCGTTGCCGGTCTCAAGGGATGGGCGCTCGGGGAAAGGGTTGGATGATCTTCCCCCGAACGCTGATCTTACTGGTTGCGAATGGGGATGTTCATGTCTTCGATCTTGAGCTCACGCACAAGTTCCGGAATGCCCCATTCGACATTCGGGTCCACCTTGATCTTGAAGTGATACATGGACTGCAGCGCCTGGTGATCTTCCTTGCGGAACATCATCTTGCCCTTCGGCGTCTCGAATTCCATGCCTTCCATAGCAGCGATCAGCGCTTCGGTATCGGTGGAACCGGCCTTCTTCAGCGCATCGACAATCGCGATACCCGCAGACATGCCACCCGCGGTGAAGAAATCCGGCGGCGCATCGTAGCGCTTCTGGTGTTCGGCAACGAGCCAGTCGTTCACCGGGTTCTTCGGAATGTCGTAGTAGTAGTAGGTCGCACCTTCCATGCCCGGCAGTTCCTTGAAGGCCTTCATGGCCGCCAGGATATTGCCGCCCGTGGCGATCTCGACACCGTAGCGGTCCGGATCCATGGCCTTGATCTTGCCGATCGGATTACCGCCGCCGGCCCAGATCACGAACAGAAACTTGCGGCCCGGTTCGTCCTTGAGCGCATCGAAGACCCGCTGCGCGCTGGCGGTAAAGTCTTTGGTGTCGGTGGGAGCGTATTCCTCGAACACCAGCTTGGCACCGGTCCCGGCCAACGCTTCCTTGAAGGCCGCCACGCCGTCGCGGCCGAAGGCATAGTCCTGGGCAAGCGTGGCAATTGTCACGTTTTCCCCGCCGAGGGCGACTGCGTTCGCAATCGCATCCTGGGACGAGTTGCGGCCCGTGCGGAAGATATAGCGGTTCCAGTTCTCGCCGGTGATGCTGTCGGCAACCGCCGGCTCGACAATCAGCACCTTCTCGTATTCTTCGGCCACCGGAAGCATCGCCAGAGCGACACCGGAGGAGACCGGTCCGACGGCGATATCCGCCTCGTCATCGCCAAAGGCTTCAGCCAGCGCAGCCTTGCCGATATCCGGCTTGAGCTGGGTGTCCTTCTCGATGACCACCAGCTTGTTGCCATTGACTTCCATGGTACCGTCGGTGGCGTACTCAAGACCCATCATCAGCCCGACATGGGACTGTTTGGCATAGGCCTCGTAAGGCCCGGTCTTGCCGTAGACATGGGCAATCTTGATGTCATCGGCCTGCGCGCCCCCTGCCCCGGCGGACAGAGCCAGCAGGCCTGCGAATACGGTCCCGGTTAGCCGTTTGTAATCGAACGTCATACTGAAATTCCTCCCGTGTCAGCCCGGCTGAAGGCTATCTCAGCGTCTCTCCAATCCCCCTCCAGGAACGAGAAGACCAGCCGGCACATGCGAATTATATGAAACATGAATCAGTATTCATGTCAATCGACGCAGGAACGCCACATGGAGGATATTTCCGGTCCTTCGCAGAAGATGCTTTCGCTGGCACCTCATTCTGTGTGGTCCAGCGATTGTTCTGGGAAACCGGCTCAGTGCCGCGGTTCACATGGTCGTGCCCATGGCATATCGTACGAAATTTGGTGCTGAAAGATCCAAAACCCCAACCTGACCATTGCGGAGCGCGCAGGAAAACTAAATCATGGCAAGGACAAGCTTTTCATGAGCGCAGACGGACACATCAAACCGGGGAGCCCATCCGCATGATCGATCTTTACACCTGGACCACACCGAACGGGCGAAAGGTTTCCATACTTCTGGAGGAGCTCGGCGTCGACTACACCAGTCACCCGATCAACATCATGGAAGGCGATCAGAACAAGGCGGAGTTTCTGGACATCAGTCCGAACAACAAGATTCCGGCTATCGTCGACCGGGACAACGGGTTGAAGCTCATGGAATCCGGCGCGATCCTGACCTATCTCGCCGACAAATATGGAAAATTCCTCGCCCGCGACGGAGAGCAGCGGTTCCGCACCCTTGAATGGCTGATGTGGCAGATGGGCGGCCTCGGCCCGATGCTCGGCCAGGCCCACCACTTTTGCCATTTCAATCCGGGCAAGGCCGAATATGCCGAGGAACGCTACGCCGCTGAAGCCAAACGCCTCTACGGTGTTCTCGAGCAGCGCCTGGAAGGCCGCGACTACATCGTCGACGATTATTCCATTGCCGACATGGCCTGCTGGCCCTGGATCTCCCGCTTCGAGTGGCAGAAAATCGATCTGAACGACTTTCCGAACGTGAAAGCCTGGTACCAGCGGATCGCGGCCCGGCCCGCGGTGCAGGCCGGATACGACGTGCCCAAAGCGACCACCCCTATTCCCATGCCCTGAATGGATCACAAATAAAAACCGCCGGAGAGTTTCCTCTCCGGCAGGCGCAACGTCCAGTGCTTTCGACCGCGGTTACTTCTGGGCCCGGTATCCGACGCGCGAAGCCTCGTGGATCGGCCACGGATGAACCTCCGCGCCGATCTCGATCTGCCTGTGTTCTTCCACATGAGGCTTATCGGTACCGCCGTTCGCCTCGCCCCAGAGAATGTCGAGCTTCGTTCCCTGCTCCGCGAGGTCGGCGCGCACCATTGCAAGCGAGATCCAGGCCCGTTCGTTTGCCGAATAGACCGGATAGGTCGAAATGCCGACCATCTCGCCATCGAGCAGAACCTGATCGTATGGGTGGGCCGCATAGTTGCCGGTCGGCAATTCCATCAGCTTGGGTGCCGGAAACTCGTCCATCATTCCGGCAAAGATCTTCAGGACGTCATCCTTGTTCCAGACCAGCGTCACCTTCGTCCGATGCTCCTCACGGGCCATCTTCTCAAGAGCTTCGCGACCGATGAAATCGTGATCGAATTTGACCACACGGCCATAATCGAGATCCCAGGGCGTCAGGTAGAATTCTTCCACATTGTCCGGCTGGAAACTTCCGCCCACCGAACAGACCGCCTCGAAGCTGGTCGCCGGCAGCCACTCGCGGTAGCCTTTCATGGCTTCGCCCGTATAGATCGCCGGCAGAGGAGACGGAATCCAGCCGGATTCCATCGCCGAGGTTGAATAGGCGCGCGATCCGGCCCTGAGCAGACCGTATTTCTTGCCGACTTCAAGCAGCCGATCGTAGACCTTCTGACCTTCCTCATAGGGACCCCAGATTTCCAGCCCCTGGGCGCCGCCCATGCCGTGGCAGAGCGTCCTTGCCTTGCAGCCGGCAATGGTGATTTCGCCCATGTTGAAAAACTTGGTGGTCAGCGGACCGCCTTCATTGACCTCGTTGAGGAGATCGAGCGCCAGCGGACCCTGAATTTCGTAGCGGTAGAGTTTGCGCGGCTTGTCCGGGTTTTCCAGGCTGCGAATATCGAATTCAGTGGTGACGTCGAAATCGCCGATTTCCGCCTGATACGCGATCCAGTTCGCGAGCGGCGGACGACCGATATAGAGATACTCGTCATCCTCCAGACCGAAAAGAATGCCGTCGCCGATCACATATCCGTCCGGGTTCACGCAAACGAGCTGCTTGGCCTTGTTGCGTCCGAACTTCGCAAAGCTGTTCACCCCTACATAGGACAGAAGCTTGAGCGCATCTGGACCGCGCACGTAAAGGTCGGTCATATGATAGGACTGGTTCAGCAGAACCACGCCGTTGCGCCAGGACCGCACCTCTTCGATCCAATTGGTGTACTGCGGCGCGATCGGAAACGCATAGGCGCCTTCCTGCGCATTCTGCAGCATGCGGGACGGATTACCGATCCGTTTGATTTTATCTTCCAGCGATTTGTCGGCCATTATCTGGCGGTCCTCCCTTGGTCATTCTCCTCTCCACGACTAGCATCCCGTTCCGGTTCTATCTTATGCTCATTTCGAATAATCGTCTTCATTTTGGTAATATCGGATATGCAGCGCGATAAACGGCTGACGCTCAAGCACATACGCGCAATCGACGCGGTCGCCTCGGTCCGCGGTTTCGCGCAGGCGGCGGACCGGCTGGCCACAACACAACCAGCGATCTCACGGACAGTAGCTTCGGCGGAAAACCTGCTCGGCGCGCCCTTGTTTCAAAGAGGCTGGGGCGGAACCGAACCGACCGCACTTGGAGAAAACGTGCTGCGCCACTGCTCCAATGCCCTGAAGCTGATTCAATCGGCCGAAGACGATATCGAGGCCATCAGCGGCGTCCGGCCCCGGCTCGTTACCTTCCTGCGGTCTCATCATCTCGATGCGGTGGCCTCGGTCAGGACATTCGGCACCGCTTCCGCGGCCGCCGCACATCTTGGCATCACCCAACCCGCCGTCAGCCGCGCCATCGGGGCGGCAACGGAATATTCGAAACAGAATCTGTTCGAACGCAAGCGAACCGGACTGGAGGCGACGGCGCAGGCCCGCCGTCTGAAGGAACTTCACGACGCACTGGAACGGGAACTGACCGCCATTGAAAGCCTGGTGAATCGGCCAAGGACCGGTTTGATCGGTCGGCTTTCTGTGGGAATGCTGCCCTTTTCCGGACAGGATCTCATCGCCAGGGCCTTCGGTGAGTTGACGAAGAGCAACCCGGACCTCCGCCTCATTGCTGTCCCCGGCAGCTATACAATGCTCGCGGAAGCCCTGCGGCGCGGCGAGCTGGACTGTATGGTCGGCGTCCTGCGAAATCCCGCGCCCTATCCGGACCTGCAGGAAACCTATCTCTATGAGGAGACATTCACGCTGGTGGCAAGGAGCAACCATCCCTGCCATCGAAAGAACCTGTCGATTGCCGACCTGCGCGACGAAAGCTGGATCGTGGCCCAGCACGGAACACCGATACGGAAGTATTTCGAGGCCCTTTTTCGAAGCGTGGGCGCGGTGCCTCCCACCCAGACCTGCGAGATCCATTCCTTCACCAATGCGGAGAAAATGATCGTCAACAGCAATTCCATCGCCCTTCTGTGTTACGGCGAACAACAGCTGAAGACACTGCCGGATGGCCTGAAAAAGCTGGATGTCAACCTGCCGGACGCGCTCACCCCCGTCGGCATCACATATCGAAAGGCCGGAGGCTCGAGCGAAGTGCTGCAGTGTTTTGAGAAGCTGCTGCGCACCCTCCTCGGCCCAATGCCCCGCAATCCGGTCGCGTCCCGGTAGGAAACCAACGACCAAATGCGTCCGGCCCATCTGGCCGTTAATTCCTTCTTGCCAAACCTCACCGCTTGAGCAACAATACCTGAAGCCAATACTCATGTTTAGTAGCCAGACAATTCAGGTTGAATGCGCCCCTGTCCGTCAGGGACCGGCATGACATTCCCAAGACTGGCAAACGGCCGCACCCACGTACCTCATTCTTCCATTCAGCCCCCCTGGAGGGTCGGAAGGTCCGGCAGTCGAGGTAAGCCCAATGGCATGTCGCAAACGCGACCTGAGTTC
Source organism: Roseibium sp. (assembly GCF_048260565.1). Taxonomy (GTDB): domain Bacteria; phylum Pseudomonadota; class Alphaproteobacteria; order Rhizobiales; family Stappiaceae; genus Roseibium. Next base: position 937,343 of record NZ_JBLXGP010000001.1, read on the forward strand.
ATCCGATACCTTTAAACTCCGATCCATCTAATGGAAATTGCGATGTTTTCATCTTCTCTAAATGATCTGCCCGCCTTTGTGTTGCCTCTGGCGGATCTGGTACGTTCAGGCGGCCCTGTTGTGGCCCTCCTCCTGATTTTGTCAGTGGTGGCGTTTGCCTTGATCATTGCAAAACTGCTGCAGTTCCAGCTGTTGGGCGTCGGCCGCCATGGTCCTTCGCGCAAGGCGCTCGACCTGTGGCTGGACGGAGCACATCCGGAAGCCCTGAAACAGGTTTCAGCCAGCAGGAGCGTCCTGAGCGACATCCTGCAGAAGCTCATGCGCCGCAGGCTTCACGCCAGCACCGATAGCGCCCACCTGAAGGAAGATATCGAGCGCGTCTGCAATGCACGCATCAATACGCTACGTGCCTGGCTCAGGCCCCTGGACATGATCGCCCAGACCGCACCTCTGATCGGGTTGCTTGGAACCGTGCTTGGTATGATCGAAGCCTTTCAGGCCATGCAGGGCGCAGGAGCCGCCGTCGATCCTTCGGTGCTTGCGGGCGGCATCTGGGTCGCGCTGCTGACGACCGCCGTCGGCCTGACCATCGCCATTCCCGCCTCGGCGATCGTCGGCTGGTTCGACGGCAGGATCGAGGCGGAACAGGCGGAAATGGAAGCCACGGTCACCGCCTTCTTTACCGGAGCCGCAGCGGACCGCGGAAAGGCCCGTGTCGTTGCCCTGGATGCCCAGCTTGCGGAGCCGAGGTATGCGACTTAGCAAACCCTCCCGGAGAAAGCCGGTCGGTCTGACGTCGCTGATCGATGTCATCTTCCTGCTTCTGCTGTTTTTCATGCTGACGTCCAGCTTTACGCGCTATCAGGCCATGCCGGTCGCAAATGGAGGCGAAGGCGGCGGCGCCGACATCAAGCCGGCCTATTTCCGCATTCACGACAGCAGCAGGATGGATCTCAATGGCCAGTCCGCCGAACCGGAAAACCTGCCGCGGCTGTTTTCGTCTCTGGCCGCTGGCGAGAAGCCGTTGCTGGCCATCTGGTCAGGACCGGACGCAAGGGTCCAGGACGTCGTCGATGTCATGTCCGCGGCCCGTCGGGAAGGTCTCAACACCGTGATTGTGACCGGAAAGTAGGAAATCCCATGCGTCTGAAGCGTCCCGTCCGCAGAACACCGCCGGAAAACACCATTCCGCTGATCAATGTGGTCTTCCTGATGCTGATCTTTTTCCTCTTCGCAGGCTCGATCGCTCGTGACGATGCGCGCCGTATGGAGCCGCCAGTCGACATTACCGAGGACGAAAGCATCCGCTCCACAGGTGCCCTCATCATCGATCGCGACGGCCATACCCACGCCCAAGACACAGAAATCTCGGTCGAAGCCTGGCTGGAAGCCAACAGGACCGCTGATGCCGGGGACGGTCCGCTGAAGGTGGCTGCGGACGGAGACCTTCCGGCCGACAAGCTCGAAGACGTCCTTTCAGCCTTGTCCAAGGCGGGTGGCACAAACATGGTTCTGATCACCAGAAAGAGCGCCCAGTGAAATTCTCACGTCTTGTGGCGGCAGGTATTTTCCTGTCGGTGGCATCCCACGCGGCAATCTCGGCCTATTTCGCCCCCGATACCGATCGGGTGGAGATCGCCGCCTCCGAGGGCGGCGCGGTCTCCGTGATCGGTTCCCTGGAAGATCTGATAGCCGGCACCGATGGCGCTCCGGACGCCGTCGAGGCTTCGCCCAAGGAAGTCCAACCGATCGAAAATTCATCTGAAGCAGCCGCGGTCCAACCGGAACCGGCCCCTCAGACCACCACGCAGGCTGTCCAGAAGCCTGCGCAGATGGCAATGGCCACGACCCAGCCCGTCACCAGAGGTGTAACCGACACCAGGCGAGTGACGGCTGAAACCGCACCACCGGATTCAAGCCGAACAGAGCCCCAGCAAGACCCGGTTGAGGAACTGAAGCCGGTCGAACCCCAAAAGGAAACGGTTGCAACCGCACCAGTAACGGAAGTCGCCGCCGTAACGCCCCCTGCGATTCCTGCGGAAGTGCCGGAGACGGAAACTGTTACACAGGAAACGGCCGAGCAACCGGTCTCCCCTGAGGCCAAGCCAGTTGAGGCAAAACAGGCTGAAACGCTCGAAACGACAACACGGGCACCCGCTCCGCCAATTAAGCCGAAGGTGCCTAAAGAGAAAAAAATCGCCAAGCAGCAACCGCAAAAAAAGAAGATATCGGGCGCAAATCGTAACTCCCGCCGGGGCGGCGAGCAGGTCACCAGCGCGGCCGGCAGATCCAACGCCAACGGGCGCGAGGACGGCAAATCCAAGGACGGTGGCACCAAGGCGCGCTCGAACTACAACGGCAAGGTGCTCGTCAAACTGCGCCGCGCCAAACGCTATCCGTCCCAGGCCCGGCGCAACAGTCTACAGGGAACGGCGACCGTCAGCTTTACAGTGGCCCGAAGCGGCGCCGTCAGCGGTGTCCGTCTTGCACGTTCGTCTGGGCATACGCTCCTGGATCAGGCCGCACTCGAGATGGTGCACCGCGCCGCGCCCATGCCAAAGGTTCCCGATGACATCCGCGGCAGCAAACTCAGCTTCACGGTTCCGGTCCGTTTCTCCCGGTAAACACCTTCAGAATTTCGTCAGCTCGCGCAATTGCGGAAACAGTTTGTACCAGAGCAGCGTGACGCCAAGGGTTACGAAAGCCCCGACCGCGACCGCCGCAGGCGTTCCCATCAGCGCCGACATGGTTCCGGCCCGGAAATCGCCCATCTGGTTGGATGCATTGATCGAGACCGAATTGACCGCACTCACGCGGCCGCGCAAATCGTTGGGCGTTTCGATCTGGACAAGTGTCTGCCGGACATAGACGCTGACCATGTCGGATGCGCCATAAACCGCCAGTGCCGTAACAGACAGCCAGTAGTTGGTCGAGAGGCTGAGGACGAGGATGGAGAGGCCGAAGATGGTCAACGAGATGAAAAAACTCGGACCGATCCGCCATATCAATCCCCATCTCGCCAATGTGACGGCCACGACCAGGGCTCCGATGGCAGGCATTGCCCGCATCACCCCCAACGCTTCGGGACCAACCTTCAGGATATCCACGGCAAAAACCGGAAGCAGACCCATCACCCCGCCGAAAAGGACCGCGGCCAGGTCGATGGAAATGGCCCCGAGGACGACCTTCGTCTTCCAGATATGCCGAAAGCCGCCAAGCAGCATGGTGATGCCGAAAGGCTCTTTCCCTGCGATCCTGAGATCCGCCCGGACAAGAAACATGGCCGCTGCGGCAATGAGGAAAAGCACCGCGGCAACGAAATAGACCTTCTCGTCGATCAGGGCGATGAGAACCCCGCCGATTGCCGGACCGCCCAACTGCCCGATTGTCATCACGGAAGAGTTTGTCGCGACCGCTTTTGCGAACACTTCCCGTGGCACAATGTTCGGAAGCGCTGCCTGAAGGGCGGGAAAAATGAAGGCCTGCGCCGCCCCGTTCAGGGCCAGAAGCGCAAAGATCGGCCAGACGGCATCCGAACCGGTCATCAGATAGAGGCCGATCGCGGTCATCGCGACGAAATTGGCGCAATTGCATATGCCGACGATGAGGCGCCGGTCAAACCTGTCCGCCGCGAAGCCCGCGACCAGGAACAGGCACAGAACCGGCAGAAACATGAACAGGCCGATCAGACCGAGATAAAGGACTTCTCCGGTCTTCTGATAGACGTGCCAGCCGATCGCCACGGCAAGGATCTGCGTTCCCGTAACCGACCCGGTACGGCTCAGCAGGAAAAGCAGGAAGTTCCGGTTTTTAAAAAGCGATTCCGGTTCAGAAGACGGATTATCGGCATCAGGGCTCCGAGAATTCGCAGTCACGATCGATCAGACCCCTCTAAAAACCACAGCACTTACCCTTCCTTTTCGCACGAAAAAGGAGACCCCACGATTTCGGCCTCGAAAGAAACATGTTTCGGTATGGAATTCGTCCAAAACAGAAGGCTGCCAGAACCCAAAAACAACACACCGGACCGAAGCCGGGAGGACAGTCCAGATGCGAGTCTCACTTGAATGCCGGCCTACAGTCTGTAACAAGCGCGAATATGGAATGCACGTATTTTGACATCGGGCTTCCTCGGCCGGACCGGCACCCAGACAAGACAGGGAATGTGAACGTGATTGACCGCTACGAAATTCGCTACCAGTTGGAGTATGCGGCAACATTGGCAGGTCTGCGCCGTCCGAAGTACCTCTTTATCCACATTCCCAAGAACGGCGGCATGTCCATCCGGCAAGCCCCTCAACTCAAAGACAGGATTCTGACTGCTGCGCGCAAACGTCTGAAGAGCCCGGCCTATAGCGCCGCCGTTCTTGAGACGATGCAGGCATCGGGCGATCATCCCGGTTTCGAACACGCCCGCCTGCGGGATGTGAAACTGTGTGTCCGCAAGGCCAACACGCCTTTTGCGATCGTCCGCAATCCCTGGTCCAGGGTCGTCTCCCGCTTCACCTTCTCCGTCGACGCCATGAACGACAGACGATCTCCGGCCGACTACTCGGCCCGGGATTTCGAAGCCTTTCTGGAAGAACGCCACAAGTGGGGCGGGAAGGACTATTTCTGGCACCGTGCGATCAGGGGCTGGTTTCCTCAACATGACTATGTCATCGACGAAGCCGGAAACATTGCCGTCGATCTGCTGCGGCTGGAAAACCTGGACGATGAATTCCAGCGATATTTCAAGGTATCGGACCCGTTGAAGCGGCGGAATATCACCAACCGCCCCAAAAAGGACTACAGGTCCTATTACACACCGCAGACGATCCAGATCGTCGCAGACTGGTACGCGCGCGATATTGATGTCTTCGGCTTCGATTTCGATACCGGAGCGACACGAAACACACTCTATTCGTGATCAGCCCCAGATTGGTCTTGTTATTCAGCCGCTGCCCTCCCTAAAAAGAAACTTGACGAAACAAAAAGATTTAGGGACCGGGGCCAGACCAAGCCGATGTCGAAACGAAGCAGTTCCTGGAATTCTGTATGCGGGGATATTCCACTCAATGCGGTTGACCGCGCCAGATACAAGGCCAACGCCTGGCTCGAACGCGTGCGCCAGAGGTTCCAGTCCTTCCCCGCCCCTGTCGAAGCCTATGAACCGCATCTGGATGCCGACCGGCTGATCGCCGATTTCGGAGATCCCATTCGCGTCGCCAGTCCGACGCGCGCACTGTGCTACGACTTCGTTGCCAACAAGATGCCGGAAATCGTCGGCGAGAGGCCTTCCGTCCTGGACCTCGGCTGCGGCAACGGCAACTATGCGCAACATCTCAAGATTGCCCTTAATTTCCGCCACTATCAGGGCTATGACATCAAGGAAAGCCCCGAGTGGCCGAAGTACCGATCGGACGAGATCGAATTCGGCACGGCGACCCTGGGCGTGGACGAAATCGACGTCGGCGATGCGACCTGCGTCTTCTCCCAATCCGTGCTCGAACATGTGCGGTATGACGCGGAAGTTTTTGGCCTGCTGCGCAGCAAAAGTCCCAAAACGATCAGGCACGTCCATTGCGTACCGACACCGGAAAGCCACGTTGAGCATCGCTATCACGGCTACCGCCGTTACGGCCCCGGCGAACTGACCCGATTGCTCGATCATCCGGGCCTGTCAAACATCCGGATCTATGCGCTCGGCAACTCCGCCACACGCGAGATGTACTGGCATCAACGTCACAAGCCAAAGAGGTTCGCCTCGCGGTCGGAACGCAAGCGTTATCCGTACCTGTACGACCAGAATCTGACCTGCGTGGAAAACCTTCAGCGCAACAGACAGTCGATCAAGCCATTGCATCCGATCGAGGCATCCTTCTATATCCTGACATTCGATCAGCAGCTCTAACGATCGCCGGCGATCGGACAACAGACCCAACCAGGAGAATGGCAGATACCGATGTTGGAAAAAATCGGCCGGTTTTTCCGTGCACAAGTCCGGCGGCGGCTGAAACCGGACGTCATTACGATCGAAGGTCTGAAAATCAGTACGGATCTCGGTGACGTTACCAAGACCATTCGCAAGGCACTTTATCGGGAAAGCTATGAGGCGCCCGAACGCCGGCTCCTGAAAGACATCGTCGTCCCCGGCGACCGTGTACTCGAAGTCGGTGCCGGTGTGGGGCTGGTCAGCCTGACCTGTGCCAGGATCTGCGGCGCGGAGAACGTTCTCTCCTACGAGCCGAACCCGAACATGCGCCCGATCATCGAAAAGAACTTCGCCCTGAACGGCATGACACCAAACCTTCGGTCGAAGGCGCTGACCACATCGCCTGGAACGGTCGACTTCTATTTCGCCGAGAATATCTACTCATCCAGCCTCTATGACCGCGGCCTGGGCGAAAAGACATCCGTGCCGTGCGACGCGATCTCCGATGTGTTTGCAGAGTTCAGGCCGAACGTGATCGTCATGGATATCGAAGGGGCTGAAGTCGACCTTCTTCCCTCATGCGATCTGTCCGCCATCGACAAGATCATCGTGGAAATGCACGCGCATGTGGTCGGTGCGGACAAGGTTCAGCACCTCGTCGACTATCTGGAAGGTCGGGGATTTTCACTCAAGAAAACCCTGAGCATCAGCTATCTGTTCGCTCGATGAAACGTAACCGGCTCTAACCGGCGCGTTTTCCGGAAAAAAGATCGATATAGGCGTCGCAGATGGCATCGCGGGAATAGCCTTTCTGCAGCTTTTCGGTTGCGTTTTCGACAAGCCTGGAGACAAGGCCGGCATCGGACCTCAAACGATCAATCGCCTTTCCCACACCCTCATGGTCATCGATGGGCACGATCAATCCGTTGACGTTGTCGTCGATCAACCAGCTCGGCCCCTCGCTGGCCGTCGAAATGATCGGTTTTTCGACGGCCCAGGCCTCCAGAACCACATTGCCGAGCGGCTCGTGGCGGGAGGGAATGACCATCACATCGCAGGCGGAAAGGTAGGGTCCGGGATCCATGGTCCAACCGATAAAGCGGACACGATCCGTGATCCCGAGGTCGGCGGCCAAACGCCGAAGATTGTCCTCCTCCTCACCCTCGCCGATCAGCCACAGGTAGGACCCTTCACTCCGGGCGACACCCTTCAGGAGAGTATCGAACCCTTTCCGGTCGACGAAGCGTCCGAGGCCCAGAACCACGTGGGCATCGTCAGGCGTGTCCAGGCTCTCCCTGGAAATCGGAGTCACCGGTCTGGTATCCGTGAAATTCGAAATGACCCGCGTTTTGGATCTGTCCCAACCGATATCACCGGCCGCCCTGGCAATATCCGGCGTGTTACAGACCAGCACATCGCAATTGGCGAAATAATCCAGCCGTTCCGGATAATCGCCGAGCCGGGCCGCGGTCAGAATAGTCGGGTCGTTCGGTATCCAACGGGTCGCCTGCGGCATCCAGGACATCATCGCATGGGGCCGAAAAGCCCGGTTCATTTTCGCGATCCGGCGATTGATGAAGAAACGCGCGATATGAGACCGGCTGAACTTGATCTCGGTCACCTCGCAGGCCTTCTCGATATCTTTCTTCCATACGCGATCTGGAAAGACGAGAGCCTTCTGCTCGACACCACGTTCGGCCAATGCATTGACAAGGCTTACAAAAAAGCGCTCAGCTCCACCCTTGATCCCCAAGTGGACGTGTACGACTCTCAAAGACTGCTGCATGGTTTCCATCAGTTCCCGTCGACAGTATCATAGTAGCTGGGCAGCATTTGGAACAATCCGCGCAGGTTCCCAAGCCCGCGCGCCAGACGTACCCGGCCCTTGTAATAGGCGCTCTCGAATGACCCGGCTCCGGCGATCCTGGCTACGCCGGTAAACAGACAGATCAATGCTCCGCCAATAATGCGTCGAATGGCCTTGCCACCGAATTTCATGACCGCACTGCCGGTGCCCCGGCGCAATTTGGTCGCATAGGAATGGGCCGCTGCCGACGTCATCACCCGCTGTATCAGTCGTTCCGGCTCCATGCGACTTGCCGGAATTTCCTCTTCGACGCCGGCCATCGGCGCCCACACGATCCGGCATCCGAGGTCATGTGCCCGTTGAAAGTAATCAATATCCTCGAAACCGAAAGTCAGGGCGTCGTGGAAGCGCAGGTTCAGACCATCCTTGGCGAACAGCTTCCTGCTCAACAGCGTATTGTTGGTCGGCGCTTCGCTCAGTTCCGCACCTTCGGTCTCGGCTGCCGGATTGAGATGTTTCCACCATTTGGGCGGCGGAGCCTCGTAGCGGCGGCGTACGGGCCCGGAGACCACATCGGCCGAATGGACCTGCGCCACACGCAACAATTCGCTCAGCCAGTGCGGGTCTGCGACTTCGTCATCGTCGATCAGGGCGATCCAGTCGTAACCGCGCTCCACCGCGACTTCCAGCGTCTTGTTCCGGGCCTTTGGAATTCCACGCACCGGCTCCTGATAGTAAAGCACCGGAAAACCGCCTTCGGCGTTCAGGTTTTCAATGGTTTCGCGGCTTAGCTGCTGGCTGTCGTTTTCGACGACGCAGATCTCGACACTCTGATCCTCACTTACATTCTGGGCCAGAATCGACCGGACGCACTCAGAGACCATGCGAGGCCTCTGCGCGGTGCAGATCATGACGCCAATCTTCTGCTTTCTCATGGTCCTGCCGTTCGGTGACGCGAAAGAACGTCTTCATAAAGGGAATCCAGCCGGGCCGAAAGCACTTGTATCGAAAAGCACTCATGCACCCGTCTCGCGCCCGCCCGGGCCAGTTTCCCCCTCAGGGTTTCATCCTTCACAAGCCGAGAAAGGGCTCCCGCAAAACCGGGCCCGTCGGACGGATCAACCCACAAGGCAACATCGGTCGTGGTTTCGCGCAAACCGCCCTTTCCGGACGTTATGAGAGCCGATCCGCCGGCCATCGCTTCGATCGCCGTACGTCCGAACGGCTCCTCGAATTGCGAAGGAACCAGCGTGATCGCCGCGGTTTCGAATGCTTCTTGAACAGCCGAATGCGGCTGATCGAAACAGACCTCTGCGCGGTCACCGAGCGGTGCGAGCGCGGACTTGATCCTGTCGATATAGGTCTCGTCGGTAGCAAGCGTGCTCAAGATAAAACGGGTGCGCCAGTCCTCCTGCTCCGGAAGAACGGCCGCCACTGCCTGCGCGGCCTCAAGCACGCCTTTATCCGGCACGGCACGTCCGGCGAACAGAACCGTATCGACCCGCTTCTCGGCTGGCGTCCAAGATGCCAGATCAAGGCCATTGTGGACGGTCGAAGACTTGGGCGTCAGGCCGGGAAGGCTGCCCAGGAATTTTTCGCGGCTGAAATCACTGACAAAAACCAGGTGATCGAACGCATTGTAGCGCCATCGGTCCAGACGTTTCCGGATAAAGCCGCCGCCGATCTTCGGCGTATTGTGCTTGTGCAGCAAAACCGGGAGATCGGGGAAAGCCTTTCGAATTGTCAAGGCAGATGGCAGGTGCTGATGCACGACAACCAGATCCGGTTGCAAGCCCTTCACCCGCTCCGCAAGCTTGCGGACAAAGCGTTGCTGATTATCGCCAGGTTCTCTGGAAACGCCCTGAAAAGAGATGTTCGGAAACGGATTGGCCAACGCCTCGCCGATGACCGTTGTCGAGCTTCGATGTCGTGAATGGGCAACGAAATCGCGAACGCAGAGATCTATGGCAGTCGCCCGATCGGAGCCGAAATGCATTCCGCGCGGGAGGACGATGGCTATGTTGACCGGTTCGATCGGCAAGTCGATTTCCGTTTACAGGAACGGGCTGACGGGAGCCCCCGATTAAACGCCTGGGCGCATGACCGGGCATGCCCGCCAAGCTGTTAAGACGCTTATAGGCGCGGCGGGGTGCCCCGACAATACCCGCACCGTGCATGATGGCTTTTAACCGGTCCCGTCGTAAAATCTTCATCCATTCCTGAGGTGATTTGCTGCCCCGGCTAACCGGCACGGTTGTTGCTATAAAAAGTCCAGCGAGCACGCGACTGGCTGAAACACAGCGCTTGCCCCGAAAGCAGCAATACGCTTGCACATCTCAAAGGCTGAACAATGCATAGTCGATACCCATACGTCCCTATTACAGACAGGCCGGATTTCTTCTGGCCCGACGGGCGGCGGCTGGCTGTCTATATCGGCCTGAATCTCGAAACCTTCCGGTTTGGCGAAGGACTGGGCGCGGAACTGGCTCCTGGCGGACCGCAGCCGGACGTCCTGAATTATGCCTGGCGCGACTATGGCAACCGTGTCGGGGCATTTCGCATGGCCGACCTCTTTGACGCCTTCGGATTACCGCTGAGCGTGCTGGTGAATTCAAACCTCTATGACGATTGTCCCGGCCTGATCGAACGGTTTCGCGCTCGGGGCGATGAAATCGTCAGTCACGGCCGGACCAATTCCGAGCGTCAGGGCATTCTGGCGGAAGAAGAGGAACGATCCCTCATCGAGGAAGCTACGGCCCGGATAGAGAAGGCGGAAGGCCGCAGACCGGAAGGCTGGCTCGGCCCGTGGATCTCCCAAAGCCCTGTCACGCCGGATCTCCTGAAAGAGGCCGGCTACAGCTATCTGCTCGACTGGTGCCATGACGACCAGCCCGTCTGGTTCAAGACCCGGTCCGGCCCGATCCTGAGCGTCCCCTACCCTCAGGAACTCAACGACATCCCGATGATTGTCGGCCGCAAGATGGATGCCGCCCCCTTTGCCGACATGATCGTCGACAATTTCGAGGAAATGCTCGCGCAATCCGAGGACCAGCCATTGGTCATGGGGATCGCATTGCACCCGTACCTGTTTGGCCAGCCCTACCGGCTAAGGCATCTGCGCCGAGCCCTTGCGAAAATTAAGTCGCTTTCCGACGAGCGCGTCTGGTGGACCACATCAGGCGCAATTGCGGACCATTTCAAAACCGTTGTGCCACCCAGCTCCCAAGCTTTTCTTGCCCAGCCATAAGCACCGCGACGAGACAGATGAAAGGACTATTCTCACAATGACCGACACGCGCGTCTTCCAGGTCGCCGATGCTTTGCTCGGCCCGGCATATGAGCCGGGCGGACCGCTGGAAATAACCGTAAAGGACGGCATCATTTCGGCCATTCGTCCGATGGAAGAACCATCCTCAGGACCACGATTGCTTGCCATGCCGGCGTTGGCGGATGCCCATAATCACGCCCGCCCCCTGTCGACGACTTCCTTCGGCTGCGGCCTGAAACCGCTTGAAACATGGCTGCCAAGTCTCGCGGCGATGCCATCTGTCGACCCCTATCTGGCAACGGCAGCCGCCTTTGGCCGATCCGTCCGCAGCGGCTGTGTCGGTGCTATGGCGCACCTGACCCGTCCGATGGGGCTGACCTCCTTGACCGAAGAAGCAAAGGAAATCGCCCGGGCAGCTTCCGATGCGGGCCTTGCGATCGGTCTGGCCATCGCCATCCGGGACCGCAATCCGTTGGTTTACGGCGATCATGAACCGCTGTTGAGCGGCCTTCCCCAAGAGATCCAATCCCTAGTTCGCCAAACCTGGCTCAGCACACCGAAGTCACCAGTGGATCAGATCGCCCTGGTGGATGCTGTCGCTGACACTGTCGGAGACATACCCGGCGTCGATGTCCAATACGGCCCCAACGGCGTGCAGTGGTGTACCGACGCTTTCCTGACTGCGATTGCGGAGGCCTCGGAACGCAACAATCGGCGCGTTCATATGCACCTGCTTGAGACGATGCCGCAACGCCACTGGGCAGATCAGGCGTATCCTCAGGGGATCGTACGCCACCTTGCCGACATAGGCCTTCTGTCGCCGCGTCTCACTTTGGCCCATTGCGTCTGGGCACGACCGGAGGAGTTGGACCTGATCGCCGAACACGGTGCCCGCATTTCCGTCAATCCTTCCTCCAATCTGCATCTCGCTTCCGGTATCGCCCCTGTTGCAGAGATGAAGAAGGCGGGCGTTGCCTTTGCCATGGGCCTTGACGGCTGCGCCTTCGACGAGGACGACGACGCCTTGCGTGAATTGCGCCTGTTCCGCCTGCTCAATGCCGGCTGGGGTTTTACCGAGGACCTGACCCCTGGCGATGCGCTGAAAGCCGCCTGCTCTACCGGACGCGCCGCCATGGGACTGGCGAAGGGCGGAACGATCGAAGTCGGACAGCCGGCAGACCTGATGTTCCTCGACCTGGAAGCCCTCGACCGGGACGGCCTGATGCCGGTCGATCCGCGCCAGTATCTGTTTGCCCGCGCAACCCAGGATCACATCGTCGAACTGGTATCAGGCGGACGGACCATTCTACAGAACGGCAAACTCACCGGTCTGGATCTTGAAGCGGTCGAGACCGAGTTGCGCGCTCAGTATCGTGCGGCCCTGCCCACGACAGAAGACGCCCGGAAAGCATTCTCCGCAATCGAACCGCACGTGGCAGACTTCTACAAGGGATGTTGCTGACGGCTCCCGAACTGGAGGATGTCTGCCGATGGCAAATCTTCACGACGCTTTGGCCAAGAAAACTCGATTAAGCGCGTCGCGATCCTTTTGGTCCTGTCTGCCAGCTCCGATGGCGCCGGTCGCGGCGCCGTTATCGGCCAATGGTCTGAAGCCTGATCAAAAAGGCGGCAAAGGGAGCTGACGGGTGCGGCCAACGCAGCATTACAGAATTGAATCTGATATCGGAACAACGACGCAAGTATCTGGAATAAATAAATTTTTTGAATTTTCGTAGAGGGTCATCGCATCTGGCACACACCTTGCGTTCAAACCGCCGAGGATACTGCATCTCAAGATGCGAGAACAACAGAAAGCGGAACAGAATGGATCTCCAGAGCTACCCGATTGCGGACACATGGTTTTCGATCACCAAGGTCGACGACACCACAGACATGCTTCTGGAGCCCCATGTCCATGTGCTCGAACAGGCCAACCTGTTCTTCGTGCGCGGCAGCGACCGGGACATGATGATCGACACCGGCATGGGCATCGTGCCAATCCGCCCCTATGTGGAACCGCTGACGGAAAAACCGTTTGCGGAGATCGTCTGTGTCTCGACGCACACGCACATCGACCACATAGGTGGGGTGCATGAATTCGACGTCCGTCTCGTCCATCCGATCGAAGCGGACGAAATGGCCGCCCCGTCGGGTATGAACACGATCATCCGCGACGAAATCGATCCCAAGCTGATTGCCCTGTTCGAGGAAGCCGGCTACCCACCGCTGGACGCACTTCTGATCGATGCCTTGCCCTATGCCGGCTACGACCCGAAAACCTATTCCCTGACAGGCGCCCCGGCGACCGGTCTTCTGGAGGAAGGCGATACGGTCGACCTCGGCGACCGCCAGTTCACGGTGCTGCATGTGCCTGGTCATTCGCCCGGCAGCATTGCCCTGTTTGAGGAGAAGACCGGCATCCTGTTTGCCGGCGATGCAATCTATGACGGCCCGCTCATCTATGACGGTCCGGGCATGAGCGTGGAGGAGTATGTCGCCACCATGAAAAAGCTCAAGGCGCTCGACGTTTCCATCGTCCACGGCGGCCATGATCCGAGCTTCGGCAAGAAGCGGCTCGACGAGATCGTCGAGCATTATTTCCGGATCTGGGGCGTCTAGAGAAGCTCCGGCAGACGATCCCGCGCCACCTTGTACCACTGCCGCTGGTATGGCAGCCCGTCGAAAGAACGGTGGTTCGTCTGGAACGGATCACCGTTGACGGGCACGTCTTCGAAAAGGCAGTCCCCGACGCGGGTTGGCAGGGTGGACAGATCGATCACCGCCGCCCCGCTGTGCAGATGGCCGAAACTGTATTCGGCTTCGAACAGGCTGTTCAGCAGGTCAGGCGCCGGGTTCGGACAGATCAGGGCGTCGGCCAGTTCCACCTGGAACGTCGTCAGCCGGCGGGTCCGTTCGGGGCGGTCGCAGGCAAACAGGAAATGGGTAGCGGAATGAACCAGGATTGCGATCCGTCCGTCACCGTCGGAATAGATTTCCGCCCGCATTCCCGACGACCTTGACGGATCATTCTGCCAGAGTTCGACGAAATCCGCCTCGACCCCGTGTTCGTACATGCCGTCCGGCGCTTGGCTTAGACGGCCGATGTCCTTGCCCTCCTCCGGTCCTTGCAGATTGATGAAGCGGCGCCAGGTGCAGACGCTGTCTTCCACCGTCGAGATACCGGCGAAGCCTTCGCATTTTCCGAGTCGGAACAGCGTATCGCAATCCAGATCCTTGAGCGCGGCACCGCCGAAGCCCGACGCGAATTCCGCCGGGACCCGCAAATCGGCATAAAGTTCCGATGCCTGAAACCAGTAGACCCGGGTTTCGTGATCCTCATGGGCCGGATTTTCGGCAGGCGCCTTGATATAGGCGCGCTTCCAGAGACCGAGTATCTCCCGATCCGTGATGTCCCCGGTCAGTGGGTCGGCCAGCGCGCTCAAGCCGCAGCCACCTTGTGGCTTGAAAACGCGGAGATCACCTCATCACTCATGCGCACCGCACCGGTCTGGAGATATTCCATGGCATTGAGCGCGGCATCATGGGCGTCGTCGCTCGAGCCGCCGACACAGTCCTTCACCACGCGGCAATAGAAATCCTTCTGGTGGCCGTCGGCGAAGGTGTAGTGCACGCAGACATTGGTCAGCCCGCCAACCATGACCAGCGTATCCGCCCGAAGACCGCGCAGCAGGATATCGAGATCGGTCCCGATGAAGCAGGAATAACGCCTTTTCTTGATCACGTAATCATCCGGACGCAGGCCGACGATATCATCCGCGATCTCGGTGCCTTCCCGGCCCTCGACACAGTGTACGTCCTCGGTCCCGTCCAGTTCCCGGCCGAAATCAATCATGTTCGGCCGGTGGGCTTCCTGAAAGAAGATCACGGGAACGTCGTTTGCCCTGGCAGAGTCGATCACCTTGCGCGCCTGACGCATCGCCTGGGTGTAGGCGGTCATCTTCGGAATGCCGCCGTCATAGTTTTCAAGAAAGGCGCTCTTCTGGATATCGATCACCAGAAGCACGGGATTTCCGACGAGAAGCGGTTGTGCAGCCATGTCATTTTCCTTTCTTGATGTCAGGGATCCTTGCGCGCCTGATCGGCGCCCATCAAACGGGGCAAATCGCCGAAACGGGCCGTCAGGCTGAACACGATGAGCGACACGATCAGGAACGTGATCGCCCCTACCGCCATGGTCGGCGTGAAGCCGTTGCGCAGCGAATTGAAGATCTGCAGCGTCACGGTCGCGTAGGACGACGCGGAGACGAAAAACATCACGATGAACTCGTGGAAGCTGAGCACCACCACGAAGAAGAAGCCCGAGAGCGTATAAGACAGGGTCTGCGGCAGGATAATTGTCCGGAGAATCGTTCCCTCGCTCGCTCCCATCGTCGCAGCCGCGTCGAGATGCGCCCGATCAATGGACTGAAGGCCGATGGATATCGTCACCAGCGGCAGAGCCGCCAAAAGCGCGGTATGGCTCAGGATGCCGGTAAACATATTTCCCAGTCCGCCGATGAACGTCCACAGGAAGCTCAGGCCGACCCCGAAGACGATCGGCGGCAGCGCGAACGGCAGGCCCGCCAGGCTGGCCAGGATCCTGGAAAACTTGCTGTCCTTCTTCCACTGGTCATAGGCGACCGGCCATGTGATCAGGATGGCAAGCGTCGCTGCCGAAAGCGCGATCACGACGGAGTTTTCCAGAGAATTCAGCCACACGGGCTCGTTGACGAAGAAATCGACGAACCGGCCGAGGGTCGGATCCTCCGGCGGAAACAGCATGGACCGCCCGCCATTCAGAGCCGACAGGCAGACCACCATGATCGGCAGGACGACATAAATCGCACACAGAACCATGAACCCTTGCTTGAAAGCGGCCTTGATCATGCCTTTCGCTCCGCCAATCGTGCCAGCATCAGACTGAAACCGATGAATATGCCGGCGGTAATCAGCAGGATGACCGCCTGGGCCGCCCCGAACGGCGCGTTCAGGGTCGCTCCCCGGATTGACTCGTAGATCGACACCGGCAACGTCTGATGAGCGGGTTCCGCGAAATAGGTCACCGTGACATAGGTGCCGAGCAGATAGACGAAGAGCAGCAGCAAAGACCCGAAAACCGGCAGGCGCACCGCCGGCAGGACGATCGTTCGCAGCACCGTTATAGACCCTGCGCCCATGGTCCGCGCCGCCTCGATCATCGACCGGTCGATCCGCGACAGTGGGGCGAACAGAAGGATCACTGCGTAAGGCCAGACCAGATAGGCCATGGTCAGGACCGTGGCGAGCTGCGAGGTCTTGAACTTCACGTTCCGGGGGCTTGCGAGGTCCCAGTCACGCAGAACCGCAAGCCATCCTGTTTCCTTTAGCCAGCTCGTTATTCCGGCGGCTTTGAACAGTGCGGGAAGACCGGAGCGGTTCGACAGAAGAATATCCCAGCCCATGACCACAAAGACTTCGGACATGGACAGGCTGGCAAGCACGAACACCAACCACATCGCCTGGCTGCGTCGCGATCCCTGGGTCATGAAGTAGGTGAAGGGAAAAGCGAAGCCGACGGCAATCAGCGACCCCAGCACCGCATAGGCGAGTGTGTAATAAAGCTTGAGAGTATAAAGCAGCGTGACGCTGTTCGGCCAATCCACCCCGACGAAGACGCGAATGTAGTTGCTAAAATCGAGCCCCCAGACCCAACTGGCACCTTCGATCTTCTCACCGAAGCTCACCACGATGACGAGCAAGAACGGCGCTACGAACACGAACAGGATAACCGCCGTAATCATGCCCATGACGATCTTCGAAGGCTCAAGCTCTTTTATGTAGGTGGCGAAGGCCGAGCCGCCCTTGCCGTCCTCTCGGTCGAGCTGGAGTTCTGAGGAGGCGGCCGGATAGCTCATGCCGCGACATCCTGCTTGTTCGATGCAGTCGAACCGCAGCCTTCTCCGGCATCCGATCCTTTCTTTGCGCCCTCTGCTTCATCCGTATCGGGAAACAGGCGCAGCGCATGCGGCGGGAACTCGGCTGAAACCGTCTTCCCTTGGGAAAAGACAGTCTCGGTCGATGCAGGCATCTCGCATATGACCGTACCGACCGGTGTTTCCACATAGACTTCGCGCGTCGGTCCGATATCGCGCAGGAACGTCACCGTCCCCGCCAGCCGGTTCGGGCCCGTCTCGTCGGCCGAAGAGAGCGACACGTTTTCCGGCCGGCAGGCGATCTGGACCGGGGATCCGTTGAGGTAGGACGCCGCCGGTTCGGGCCTGAAATGGAAACCACTGACATCCACACCGCCGTCCCGCACCTTGCCTTTCAGGAAGTTTGCCTTGCCGATGAACGAGGCGACAAAGGCGCTCGCCGGCTTGTGATAGATTTCCGAGGGGCTGCCGATCTGTTCGTAGCGGCCATTGCTCATAACCACGATCTGGTCGGCCATGGTCATCGCCTCGCGCTGGTCGTGGGTGACCACGATCGTGGTGATATTCAGCTTCTGTTGCAGGAGCCTGAGCTCCACCTGCATGGCTTCACGCAACTGAGCATCGAGCGCCGACATGGGTTCGTCGAGCAGAAAAACATCAGGCTTCTGGGCAAGCGCCCGCGCGATCGCCACACGCTGGCGCTGTCCCCCCGATAGCTGTCCGATCCGGCGGTCCTCGAAACCGGCCATCTTGACCAGATCGAGCAGCTCTTCGGCACGCGCTCGCCGGGTGGCCTTGTCTACGCCCGCAATCGCAAGACTGTAGGCCACGTTTTCGGCGACCGACATGTGGGGAAACAGAGCAAAGGACTGGAAGACCATGCCAAACTTGCGCCGGTTCGCCGGCTTTTCGGTAATGTCGTTGCCGTCGAGTGAAATCGTTCCGCGGCTCGGGTCCTCCAGACCGGCAATCATGCGGAGGAGTGTCGTCTTGCCACAACCGGACGGCCCGAGAAGCGCCGTCAGCTTTCCTTTCGGAAAGGTGAGGTCGATATTGTCGACCGCTGTGACTTGGCCGTAGGTTTTCTTGATACCAGCAAGAACGAGACCGGGCATGCCGTTCCTTTCGGTTTGTGAGAGGAAATCAGGGGCGGTCGACGGGAGGAACGACACACTCCCGCCGATATTTTGGTTGGCAGCGCCCTTATGCGCCTGCCAGCATTGCGTCCCACTTCTCCTTGATGAAGCTCTCCTTATCGAGATAGGCCTCATAGGCCGGCGTGATGTAGGGTTCGCCCGACACACCGGCATATTCTTCATCCGTCAAGTCGGTGAGGCTCTTGTCCACGAGGGGTGCAGTTCCGATCTTGCGAGACATCAGGGCCTGGGTTGCCGGATCGCAGGAGAAGCTGATGAATTCGGCCGCCTCCTCGGACTTTTCCGATAGCGGGCTCAGGCACCAGGAGCCGTAACCGATCGGATTTCCTTCCTTCGGGAAGATCGGTGCGATCGGGAAACCGTCGGCAGCCATAAGTCCGGCGACGTCGAGGTAGTACATACCGCCGATGACGTCTTCGTTCTTCATGGCCTGTTCCATCTGGCTTTCGGCCGTCCACCACAGCGCGACATTCGGCTTGATTTCGGCAATCTTGTCGATGACCGCTGTGATGCCTTCTTCCGTCATCAGGGTTTCGGCCCCGTCAAAATAGGTTGCCGCAGCGATGTCGAGGAAACGCGCGTCATATTGCTTGGAAAGGCCCAGAGACGCTTCAAGCGCCGGGTTTTCCCAGAATTCCTTCCAGCTGGTCGGTGCCGGCTTGATCTCTTTCGGGTTGATCACCATCGCGGTGAACCAGGCCATGGCGCCCACGCCCAGGAGGCCATCGGACCCTTCGTAAAGAAAGTCGGCCTTCAGGTTAGAGGCGTTCTGGATCTTGGCCGCATCGAGCGGCTTCAGCAGCCCGCCGATACGCATCGCTTTGATCATGGTGTCCTTGCCATAGAGCGACAGATCCGCCGGCGCCGTGCCGGAAGCGGCCGCCTGCTGCATGGTCACCAACCAGTCGCTCGAGTTCGGCTGGGTGACGGATTCCACCTTGATACCGGTCGCTTCGGTAAAGACCGGATAGATGTGCTTCTTGAAGCTGTCTTCGAAGTAGCCGCCGTAGGACCCGACCTTGATGGACCGCTCCTGCGCAATGGCAGGCATGCCCAAAACGGATGTTCCGGCCGTCAATGCGGCAGCGCCTGCGCCCGCGCGCAGGATGTCGCGCCGTGTCATGCTGTCGAAACGGCCGTTGATCTTCTTCTGTGTCATGGGAAGTTTCTCCTGAACCCGTAATTGCAAGGGCGACCCCCTGCCTTATCGCCGCCGCGCATTACGGCACGGACGACCGAGTAACAGATGCATGCATCGAGCATGCCAACTTTGATTTCTTAATAGAACGCTGTTTTTTCGCACTATTTACGCTGACGCGAGCAATTTTCACCTGCCCTCAATAACAGCAGGAAGTATATATTTTAATCATGCTCCTTTTTAGTGCAGATGCTAGGTATTTCAATGGAGTTCGCCTCAGGCGCTACTTTACGACAAGCCTATCTGCACCCCGAACTCCGGATAACGGAACGTGCCGTTTCCATTCAAAACCACCCGGAAAGCATGTCCGGGTTCGCGCGGGCCGACCCGTGCACAAGTCACGACCGAGGGACGAACATGCGAGATCTTCTGGATACTGCCGCCACCGATACGGCGACGCCGATCGATGGTACGGACGATCAAATCGCACTCAGCGCGGAAAACGTGGAATTGCCGGTCATCGATCTGTCCGGCCTGCATACCGGCTCCCAGGAAGACATGGCCGCAGTGGCCAAAGCCCTGGGCGATGCCGCCCGCACATCCGGCTTTTTCTATATCAGGAATCATGGCGTCGATCAGGGTCTGATCGACGCGGCTCTAGCCGCATCGCGCGAGTTCCACGACCAGACCCGCAGCTACAAGATGAAGTACTGGTCCGGCTTCACCACCCACCATCGCGGCTACGTACCGTTTGAGGAAAACGGGTCTGATTTTCCGAAAAAGATCAACTTCAACGAAGCCTGGGACATGTCCTTCGAGGCGCCCGCCGATCATCCCGACTACCTTGCCGGCTGGCGTATGACCGGCCCCAATATCTGGCCGGATCTTCCAGGCTGGAAGGAAACGATCTCCAGTTATTACGATGCCATCTTCGGTTTGGGCCTGAAGATGCTGAGCGCACTGGAATTCGAGCTTGGCGTCGAATCCGGCACTCTGATCAAGTACATCAACAATCCGACGTCCCAGCTTCGATTGCTGAAATACGTCGAAAACGACATGCCGGCGTCCAAGGATACGGTCGGAATCGGAGCGCATTCCGATTTCGAATGTTTCACGATCCTGCTGCAGGGCGGCCCGGGTCTCCAGGTGCTCAATGCGGACGACTACTGGATGGAGGCCCCGCCCCTGCCCGGTACCTTCATCGTCAACATCGGCGATATTTTCGAGACCTGGTCCGGCGGCCAGTATAAATCGACCCAGCACCGTGTGACCAACATCGGCCGGGAAAGGTACTCCATGCCGCTGTTCTTCGGCCTCGACTACGACGCGGTGGTCGAACCGCTGCCGAAGTTCCGCACGCCGGAAACGATTGAAAAATATCCGCCGATCAAGGCCGGCGAACACCTGATGCGCATGACGGTAAACGCCTTCCGCTACATGGCGGACGCCTATGCCAAGGGCAAGATCAAGCTCGACTACGACGTTCCTGATGACAATCCGTTCAAGCGCAAGGCGAAGCAGATCGACCGGACCGGTGTGGCGGCTGAATAATCATCCTGGCGAAGTGACGTTGTATGTAATCCGGCCGGCGTTTTCAGGCCGGATCCAACGGCCCTCTTCTTCAGAGCTCGGCGAAAGACTTGCCGCTTTCCGCCAGACGGCGAAGCAGCGGTGACGCCTTCCAGGCGACGGGGTCTTCTTCGGCAAAGGCATTGATGTTCGCCAGAACCTTATCCAAGCCGATCTGATCGGCGTGGAACATCAGCCCGCCGCGCCAGCGCGGGAAACCGTAACCATGCACCGTCACCAGATCGATGTCGCTGGCGCGCTGGGCAATCCCTTCCTCCAGGATGTCGGCCGCCTCGTTGATCATGGCGCAGACGAGCCGGGTGCGAATTTGCTCGTGGCTATAATCGCGCCTTGTCACCTTGGCGAAATGCGCCTCCTCGCGGACGAGGTCTTCCACCAGCGGATCGATCACCTTTCCGCCGCCGCCCGGATACCGGTACCAGCCGACGCTGGTCTTGCGTCCGAGCCGGCCCTCATGAACCATCCGGTCCGCAATCGGGATGTAACGCCGGTTCGGATCGCGGGTCGCTTCCTGGCGCTTTCGGTTGGCATAAGCAATGTCGAGGCCGGACAGGTCCTGCGCCTCGTAGGGGCCCATCGGATAGCCGAAGTCCTCCATTGCCTCGTCGATATCCCACGGGTTCGACCCGTCCATCATCACCGTGTCCGCGGCTTCCCGGTAGCGCGCCAGGATGCGGTTGCCGATGAAGCCATCGCAGACACCGGCCAGGACGGGGATTTTCCGAAGACGCTTGGCCACAGCAAATCCCGTGGCAAGTGCAGTATCCGCGCTTGCCGCTCCTCGCACGATTTCCAGAAGCTTCATGATGTGGGCAGGGCTGAAAAAATGCAGCCCAACCACCCGAGCCGGGTTCGACACACTTGCCGCGATCTCGTTGACATCCAGATAGGAGGTGTTGGTCGCCAGAACCGCGTCTTCCGGCAATGCCTTTTCCAGATTGGCGAAGACCGCCTTCTTGACGTCCATGTCCTCAAACGCGGCCTCGATCGCCAATTGCGCCGGCGGGAGATCGACGTAGCCCGTCACGATCGCAATGCGGGCCTTGCAGGTTTCGGCCTGTTCCGCGGTAAGGAGACCGCGTTTCGCGGCTCCGTCGGCCAGTCGGGCCACGTTTGCGGCAGCCCGATCCGCCCCGTCCGCATCTGTTTCCACGATGGTTGCGCTGATGCCAGCGCTGTCGAGGGCATAGGCAATGGAGGCCCCCATGTTGCCGCCGCCGACGACAACGGCCTGCCGGACGTCTACAGCTTCCGCAGACGCAATCGGCTCGGGTGCCTTTGCTCCTCGCTCGGCGAAAAAGATATGTCTCAGTGCCTTCGCCTGAGAGCCCGCACGCAGCCTAAGAAAGGCCTCCCGCTCCCTTACCAGCGCATCCGCAAACGGCGTATCGGCGGCAGCCGCCACCAGATCGATGGCTTCCAGAGGCGCTGTTTGCCCTTTCATCCGTTTCGATGCCTGCACTCTGGCTTTTTCAACCGCAGCTTCGTCGGCCTGAGGCGCGGGGCGTTCGGCCAGCGGAACAACATCTGAAAACAGTCCGGCGTCCAAATCGAGTGCGGCGGCGACCGGGTCGTCCTCGATCTTGTCGATTAAGCCGATCTCGAGCGCCGGTCCGGCCTTCAGCACCTTCCCCTGCGGGATGATGTCAAGCGCCGCCGCCATGCCGACCAGTCGCGGCAGGCGCTGGGTACCGGTTGCCCCGGGAACCACACCAAGGGTGACTTCCGGCAAGCCGATGGTCGCTTTCCGCGAAGCGATACGAAACCTGCAGGCAAGTGCAATCTCCGCACCGCCCCCAAGCGCCGCGCCGTTGATGGCCGCAATCCAGGGCACGCTGCTCGCCTCGATGGCGTTGATTACATCCGGCAGATGCGGCTCGACCGGCGGCAGATCAAACTCGCGCGTGTCTGCGCCCGCACAGAAGATCTTGCCGGCTCCGGTTACGATTACCCTCTCGATATCGCCAGCCGCCGCAAGTTCGTTCACAGCATCAAGCAGTCCCTTGCGGATCTCGGCAGAGATCCCGTTGACGGGAGGATTATCAATCAAAACGACAGCGGCGGTTCCCCGCCTTTCGATCGTTACCGGCATCTAGGCTTACCTTTCAATTGCAGCTGGCTGTGCAAGTGTTTGTTTGTTCGTTGGTATTCAGTTGAATTCAAGGGGAGGCCAATGCCACCCCAGGGCTCGGGAGAGCTATAGAAAATACCGCTGGGAGGAAACAAGGCTTCAGACGATCCCGAGATCCCGGATCGTGGTCATAAGGTCCTGCAGGCTGTCTTCGACGCTCTTGCCGCTGGTATTCACGATGCTTTCCGCTTTCGCATAAAGCACCTCGCGGCTCGTGAGGATGGATTTCAGCTCTTCCATGGCCTTCGGATTGCCGGCCATCGGACGCTCATCCCCCTGCCCGCGCACCCGATTCATGTGCTCTTCCGGCGACGCCTTGAGCCAGATCGTGTGGAAATTGCGCAAGAGGAACCCGTAGGTCTCCGGCTCCGACACGATACCACCGGCAACGGCGAGGACCACCGCATCCGAAGTCGCCACCACCCGCTCGACGGCCTGCCGTTCCAGACGGCGATAGCCTTCCTGACCGTAAAGCGCCATGAGCTCGCTGACCGGCATGCCGCTCTGTTCCTCAATGTCGCGATTGAGTTCGATGAAGGGGACCGACATCTCCTTGCCGAGCAGCCGCCCGAGCGTGGATTTTCCCGCACCGCGCAACCCGATCAGGCATATCCGCTGGCGCCGCAACTGCGCCGGCCGGCCCGGGTCGAGGATCTGCATGACCCGCTGCCGTTGTTCGGTCGTCGCCTGACGATAGAAGTCGGCAACCCGTGCAGCTTCAGAATTCCAGGGGTCTTCCTCGCCCACAAGCCATTCGACCCGGTGGTCGAGCGCATTGGCGACCTTGTAAAGCAGGGCGATCGAAATGTTCCCGCCGCCGCTTTCAAGCTGCGCGAGATACCGCTGGGAGACCCCTGAGAGCTCCGACAGAACCCGCCTGGCAATGCCCTTCCGTTCCCGCGCCTTGCGCACCCGTTCACCGACCGCGGCGACGAAAGCATCCACATCGCCTTCGCGCGGCGTCAGCCGCTCGTCGGGTACCACCTCACCGCGAAAGTTCGTGATTTCGTCCATCACAGGGTCCGATTGCACTCTTTAAGAGGCAACCTAGTCGCCGTATTTCGGGTGTGCAATATATTTCCGGATCGGTCCCAATTTCTCCCCTCATATTGGCAAACAAACTTAATCGACGACCAGAGCCTCCAACTTTGCCCGCATGTCGTCCGGCGCCGGTATCTTTCGATGCACATCGGCCTCCACAAAAACTTCGACGAACTCGCCTTCGAAGCAGAGGACCCCGTCCTGGAGACCTCGGACCGAAAACCGAATGGAGCTTTCACCGAGTTTCAAGAGGCGCACTTCGCAAACAAGCGGATGACGAGGCGTCACCGGGCTGCGGAAATCCATCGACAGGTGGACGAACGGCGTGCCGACATTGCGGTCCACATTGCCGTGAAACCAGTCGTACCCGGTGTGCACGCCCCACCACTCGTCGATCGCCTCAAGCGCGAAATTCGGCAGACGTCCGGTATAGGCGATCCTTGCCGGATCGCAGTCCGCCCATCGCACCGTGATGACGTGCGTGAAAACCTTCGATTGCGCGGTGCGGTTTGAAATATCATCCATCAATAAGTCTCTACGTGATAACGGCCTTCATCCCGCATCCCGTTTCGCACATCCGCCCAGTTCAGTCCAATGCCCCGCGAGATATCCGCAAAGGCGCTTTCCACACCCTGCTCCATCGAGCGCAGTCCGCAGATGTAGATGTAGGCATTGGGGTCTTTCAGGAACTCGCCAACGGCCTCAGCCTCTTCCCGCAGCTTGTCCTGAACGTAGTGCTTCGGCTCGCCCTCGATACGGCTGAACACCAGATGTTTCCTCAGGATCGTCTCCGGCACCTTCTTCAGGGGCCCGAAATACGGCAACGATTGAGGCGTACGCGCACCGAAGACCAGGGTCATGCCGGCAGACCTGCCGGCCGCATTTCGCTGCCGGCGCATGGTGAACGCCCGGAACGGTGCGGATCCGGTGCCCGTGCAGATCATCAGAAGCTTCGCGTCCGGATCGTCCGGCATCAGGAAGGTGGCGCCGAAGGGACCTGTCACCTTCACCTTGTCGCCGACCTTCAGGTCGCAGACATAGTTCGAGCAGATGCCGTTCGGCTCCCGCTTCACCGTCAGGGACAGGTTGTTGTAGTTCGGCCGCTCGCCGTCGCGAGGGCTTGAAACCGAATAAAGACGCGGCAGATAGGGTTTGCCAGCATCATCGGCTCCCGGTGGAATGATGCCGATGCTCTGGCCTTCGAGAACCGGGAACGGATGACCGTCGAAATCCAGGATGATATGGCGCACATCGCTGTCCGCGCCTTCGGCGGTCAGCCGGTAATTGCCCTGAACCGTCGCCTCGGCCGGTTTGCCGATCGTGTAGAGATTGACCGATGGTTTCGACGCCGAGCGAGGCGCCTTCGACTTGCCGCCGGCACCCGAATGGGCTTCGGCAAGCAGCGCCGCCATTTCCTCGTCCAAAGCCTCGATGGAGGTATCGACATTTCCGCCCGACGGGCCGAAGTCCTGCTGTTCCGGCAATTCCATCCAGGAAAACTGGTCTTCAACGGAATATGGCGTTTCCACCACACGCCACTCGTCGATGGACCCGGTCGGACATACCGGAATGCAATCCATGCAGAAGTCGCATTTGTCGAAATCGACCACGACATTGCTGTCGTCGTGCACAATCGCCTGGACCGGACAGGTCATTTCGCAGGTGTAGCAGCGAATGCAGATTTCCGGGTCAATCAGGTGCTGTTTTTGAGGTTGGCTCATCGATCCTCCCGCAGCGCTCTTTGCGGCGCTTTGTTGTTTGGGGAGCGCGGTATGGGCGCGCTCCCCTGTTTCCGGCGTCACGCCATGTGAAGCTTCACATATTCGAAATCGCCGGGCTGGTTGTTAATCCCGACCTTCGGCGGGGCGATCCAGCTCGCGTATTTGCCCGGCTCGCGTTCCGGCTTCATCAGCGACTGGATGAAGTCGCCATCCGCATGGGTCGGAAGCCAGTTTTTCATGCCTTCATCATATTCCGCCCCGCTGACCAACTTCCCTTCCGGGTCGAACAGCTTGTCGGAAAAAACGCCGATCTTGCGGTTGAAGGACTCATGCGGCAGCTTCATCTCGAACTGGACGCCGGCCTTTTCGATGATCTTGTTCCAGCGGCCGACACCGCCAGAGGCATCCCGGGTGTAGTCGTCACGCAGGCGCATGTTGATCGCCGTCAGAGCCGGAACATCGCGCGTGATGATCTTGTCGCCATCCACGTCGAGAACCTTGTAGGTGTCGCCGGTCAGCTTGTGATCGTCGTCAAGACGGTTTTCCATGTAACGACCCTTGATGCCTGCGTTGAAGGCATTGGCCGCATTGGTGGACACTTCCTGGCCGAAGAGGTCCAGGGACAGCGTGTAATGCAGGTTCAACTTCTTCTGGATCGTCGGCAGATCGATGACGCCGAACGCACGAATGCGGTCGATGTCATAGGGATCGTCGATACCGTTCTCATTCATCACCTGGCAGGTGCGTTCGATCGTGCGCCCGACGCCGGTTTCCCCGACGAACATGTGATGGGCTTCTTCCGTCAGCATGAACCGGCAGGTGCGCGACAGCGGATCGAAGCCGGACTGCGCCAGGCTTTCCAGCTGCATCTTGCCGTCCCGGTCGGTAAAGTACGTGAACATGAAGAAGGACAGCCAGTCCGGGGTTTCCTCGTTGAAGGCCCCCAGCATACGCGGGGCTTCTTCCGAACCCGACTGGCGGCGCAGCAGATCGTCCGCTTCTTCACGGCCGTCGGCACCGAAATACTTATGCAGCAGATAGACCATGGCCCAAAGGTGCCGGCCTTCTTCCACGTTGACCTGGAAGAGATTGCGCATGTCATAGAGCGACGGCGCGGTCAGCCCGAGGAAACGCTGCTGTTCGACCGAAGCCGGCTCGGTGTCGCCCTGGATCACGATCAGGCGGCGCATCAGGGCGCGGTATTCGCCGGGAACTTCCTGCCAGGCCGGTTCGCCGGCGTGCTCACCGCACGGGATCCGGCGATCCTCGACCTGCGGTGCGAGCAACACGCCCCAGCGGTATTCCGGCATTTTCACATAATCGAACTTCGCCCAGCCCTTGGGGTCCACGCTGACGGCCGTACGCAGATAAACGAGGCTCTGCTGGAAGTTCTCCGGAATGAGATCGTTCCACCAGTTGATGTAACCGGGGTGCCATTTTTCCAGAGCCTTCAGCACCCTCTTGTCGGAGGAAAGTCCGACGTTGTTGGGTATCTGCGTATCGTAACTGACATTGATCAGATCAAGCATTTTGGTGTCTCCCTTGAAATTCCTCCGGCCGGACGCTCAGACCCGGCGCATGTCGTATTCGCCCCGCACGCCGGTGCCGTAGCGCTGCAACGCACCGTTCTCGCCGACTGCGTTCGGACGCTGGAAAATCCAGTTCTGCCAGGCGGTCAGGCGTCCGAAAATCCGGGTTTCCATGGTCTCCGGACCGGCAAAGCGCAGATTGGCTTCCATCCCGGTCATCGCATCCGGAGAGAAGCTCGCACGTTCCTCCAGGAAGATGCGGACTTCGTCCTCCCAATCGACATCGTCAAAGGCGAAGGTCACCAGGCCGAGATCGTTGGCATCGAAAGCCTCCAACGCTTCTCCGATATGTTCCTGTGCCGCCGCGACGCGCTCCGGCTCACCAAGGAACCGGGTTTCCAGCCGGGACAGGTCGTTGGACATCGGATAGGTGCCGAAATTGCCGTCCGTCAGCGTGATGGTGGCAACGGGACGATTGTCGCCCTCGAAATCACCTTCCATCATGTAGCTGCGGTCGCAGGCAAACAGGATTTCGGCGAGGAACCCGGCAAAGCAGGAACCGTTTTCGATCATCGCCACGAGCGAACGCGACGTCAGGTCGATGCGTTTCAGCACGCGTTTCCAGTAGAGCAGGATTTCGCGGGACAGCCAGTCGCTTCCCCTGTTGTCGAGCAGGAACTTCTCGTGCGCCACGACCTTTTCCGGGTCGCCCAGGGATTTGAAGACGACAACGCCGATCTCAAGCTCGTTGAGACGCAGATGCAGAAGGGCGTCGTCCAGTTCCCGCGCCAGGCGGAGGATCCAGGCGGACGCGCCCTGCCGATGCAGTTCGTCGATGGACGCCGGAGCATCCCCGTCCGGTCCGGTGATCATGATCGTGGCAATGCCTTTGGCCCGTTCGACCTGAACCTCGACCAGAGAATAGATGACCGAACCGTCGTCCTCGAACCGCCGGTCCAGCGGGGTCAGCTCGATCCCTTTGGCGCCTTTGTTCCGGGTCTCGTCGGCGGCAATTTCCTTTGCCCGCTCCGTAACCTTCTCGTCGAACTTGGAGTTCGGCACCACTTCGTCCACCAGACGCCAGTCGACCGCACGACGACCCTTCACGCCTTCCTCTGTGGAACAGAACACGTCGGCCAGGTCCCGGCGCACCTTGCGCTTGTCGGTGACCCGGGTCAGGCCGCCAGTGCCCGGCAGCACGGCCAGAAGCGGAACCTCCGGCAGTGCGACGGTCGTGGAACCGTCGTCAGTCATGATGATGCGGTCGCAGGCCAGAGCCAACTCGTAGCCACCGCCGGCGCAAGCGCCCTTGACTGCGGCTATATAGTGCTGGCCGGATTCGGCACCCGCCGCCTCGAAGGTGTTGCGGGTCTCATTGGTGAACTTGCAGAAGTTGACCTTATGTGCATGAGCGGCGCCGCCGAGCATGCGAATGTTCGCGCCGGCACAGAAGACATTGGGCTTGCCCGAGCGGAGCACCACGGAAGCGACTTCCGGATGCTCGAAACGCATGCGCTGAACGACGTCGGCCAGTTCGATATCGACGCCCAAATCATACGAGTTGAGCTTCAACTCATAGCCGTCGAACAATCCACCCTTTTCATCGACGTCCATGTAAAGCGTTGCCACCGGACCGTCGTACTCGACACGCCAGTGCCGGTAACGCGAAGGGTCTGTTTGAAAATCGATACGTTTGGTCACTTGTTCACTCCCGCTCCGTCCAAGCAATATGCATTATAATGCGCTTCTTTTGAAAGGCAACGCTATAATAGGAATTTTAACGCACATATTATGCCTTAATATTCAATAACTTATTTCTTTCATTCGAAAATTCACGCAATCTGCATTATAATTCATATTCGATTTCAAGGAAGACAGACGCATTGCCGTTCGCAAGATTCGCGGCAGCCCGTAGCGCACCGTCTTTCTCCAGCCCCATCAGGCCGGTGCCCCGACCTTCCGGAAAAGCCTCTTCGAACGCCACGCGGCACAGTTCCGCTATCCGAAGCCGTGCACGGGGCTGTCCCATTTCCTCCTTCAGCCAGCCATTGGCCAGCTGGATGACCGCCTGAACAAGGCGCCTTTCCCGGCTGTTGGGCGGCGCATTGAGCCAGACCTGCTCCAGCACCTCATGCGCTTCCCAGAAGTAGCCTTCGTTCAAAAGCCGGACCCCGTAACGCCATGCCATGTTCTCCGCAGCCGTTGCCGAAGACGTCACTGCAGGCGCACGCGCCTTGACCGCGTCGAAGGTCCCATCGGCCGGCCGATCGTTCCGGCCTGGAATGTGCCGGTAATCCGGCATGGGAAACGCCTCCGCCGCCATGGCCGATCACAGCGCCGCTTCCGCGGCACGCTCCGCAAGGCCGGCAAAGGCGGATGGCGAGCCCTGGATCGCGCTGCGCTGCATGTGCAGCCGCAGCCCACGCAAACCACCCAGCTCCTCGCCGCCACCGGCCCGTCCGGGCCCGCCGTGCACACATTGCGGCATGACGATCGAGTGGCCGGTATGATTGCGTCCGGTTTCCTCGTCCACCATCAGGATCCGACCGTGCCAGGGACCGAGCGTTCCCGCTGTCTGAAGCCTTGCATCCGCATCGTTGGAAAACAGGCTCATGGCCAGTGAACCACCGCCCATCGCCGCGATCTTCATCGCGTCCGCAATCCCGTCATAGGGCATGACCGTCGCGCAAGGACCGAAGACCTCAACCGCATGCACAAGCTCCGCATTGTGAGGATCTGAGCAGGCAAGCAGTGTCGGCGCCACAAAGGCCCCTGCCCCGTCCAACTCTGCGGGCGCGGCACCGCCGGTCAGGACACGCGCTTCGCGTCCCAGCCGGGCAATCCCGTCGAGCGCGTCCTGCTGTTGCCGCTTGTTGACCAGCGGACCGACACGCACCGCCTCGTCAACCGGATCTCCGACCGGAAAGCGGGAGACGGTCGCAACAACCGCCTCGGTAAAGGCATCGAGATGGTTTTTAGGAACAAGGATGCGCCGGATATTGGTGCAGAGCTGTCCGGCCTTCACCGACAGCGCCTTGCCGACCTCGCGGACAGCAAGATCAAACAGCGCATCGCCCGGCGCTACATCCGGCCCGAGGATCGTCGCATTGACGCTGTCCGCCTCGATCGTCACCCGTGCGCCGCTGCGGAGAACGACCGGATGCGAGCGGATCGTGAGCCCGGTATCGGCAGAACCGGTGAAGGCGACGGAGTCCATCGGCCCGAGAGCATCCAGCAGGCCTTCGCCATTGCCACACACCAGATTGAACACACCTGCAGGCACCACATTGGCCGCATCAACATCACGCATCATTTCGTGGGACAGCCAGGCGGTCGCCGTTGCGGGCTTGGCCATGCTCGGCACGCCGGCAATGGTCGCCGCTGCGATCTTTTCCCACATGCCCCAGGACGGAAAATTGAACGCATTGATCTGCAAGGCGACACCCGGCCGCGAGGTCCACAGATGCCGGGAGAAGAACACCGGCTCCTTGGCCAGCTGATCCTGACCGGCCTCGAGAACCGTCGTCGCTTCGCCGAGGGATTTGCCGAGGCGGGAATAGTATTTCAGCGTCCCGATGCCGCCATCGATATCGATCGACGCGTCGACCTTGGTGTTGCCGCTGTTGATGCGGGCAATGTCTTCGTACTTGGCGCGGTTCTCTGTCAGCACATCGGCCACAGCCTTGAGCAAGGCGCCGCGTTCGGCAAAACTCATTGTCCGCAGAGCGGCACCGCCCTTATCCCTGGCGAAGGCCATCGCGCCTGACAAATCCAGTCCGCTCGCATCCGCGTGCGCAACCGTCTCGCCGGTGGCCGGATTGACCAGCGAACGGCCGTCTGCAGCACCAGCGGTCCATTTCCCAGAAATCAGACTCTCGAGCTTCATGCGATTTCAACCTCCGCGGTTTCGATCCGTTCCAGGCGCGCGCAGAATTCGCAGATCGCCGCCAGGGTTTTTTCTGACTGTTCGAGGAAAGGCGAATGCTTGCAATCCGCGAGGATTTCCACATCGACCGGCGAATAGATCCGGTTCTCGATTTCCGTAATCTGCGCAAGCGTGCCGTATTGATCGTCGGCGCCCTGAATGGCGAGCACCGGGATACGCAGATAATCGATTGCCTCGGCAATGTTCCAGGACTTGAACCCCGGATCGAGCCAGGCGTCGTTCCAGCCGCGGAACGCGTTGTCGACGTCCTTGTGGTATTTGGCGAGCCTGGAGCGGAGATCACCCGTCTCATAAGCCGTTTTCGCCTCGGCGATGGATTTCAGGCCGCCTTCCTCCGTGAAGAAATGCGGCGCCATCAGCACCAGCCCACGGACGCGGTGATCCTCCACGCTGCCCGCATAGATCGCCGCGATCGACGCGCCATCGCTGTGGCCGACAAGGATGCCGTGTTTGAAGCCAATGGTGTCGAGCACGACCGGCAGGACATCCACGGCCTCGCGGGTCATGTAGTCGAGCGGCCGAGGCAGGTCGACCGGATCGGATTGGCCGTGGCCGCTACGCGACCAAGCGAAGACGCCGAAGCCGGTTGCTTCCGCCAGCTTCTTCGGGAAGTCCCGCCACAGAGCCACGCAACCGAGCCCTTCATGCAGCAGGACAATCGTCGGCGCCCGGTCCGGCGACGGACCATAGCTTATGGCTTCCAGCGTTTTTCCGTTGACCGTGATGGTGGTTGGAACGCCGTCCCGCCATTCGAATTCAGGCATGATAATCGTCCCTCAGCTTGAAGCGCTGGATCTTCCCCGTCGCGGTCTTCGGCAAATCCGGAACCACCTCAACCCAGCGGGGATACTTCCACTTGCCGATGTGTTCCTTGACGATTTCCTTGAGCTCTTCGGGCAGATGATCGCCAGCGAATCCGTTTTTCAGGACGACAAAGGCTTTGGGCTTTTCCAGTCCCTCATCGTCTCTCGCCGCCACGACGGCCGCTTCCAGTACCGCCGGATGGGAGACGAGCGCCTGCTCGATTTCGAACGGCGCAACCCAGATGCCGCTGACCTTGAACATGTCGTCGGTCCGACCGCAGTAGACCAGGCGCCCGCTCTCGGTCACCTCGTACTTGTCCCCGGTGCGGGTCCAGGCACCTTCGAAGGTCGACCGGCTCTTGTCCCGCTGGTTCCAGTAGTCAGATGCCGAAGACGCCCCCTTGACCAGCAACTCACCGATCCCACCGGTACCGACGTCCTCGCCGTTTTCGTCGACGACCCGGATGTCATATCCCGGAACGGCCACGCCGGACGTTCCGTAGACGACATCACCCGGCCGATTGGACAGGAAGATATGCAGCATTTCGGTGGAGCCTACGCCATCGAGAATGTCACAACCCGTCAGCTCGCGCCAACGGGACCCGACCTTCTCCGGCAGCGCCTCGCCCGCGGAAATGCACCGGCGCAACGGCGCCGAAATGCTTCCCTGGCCGCTGTCGATATGGGCCAGCAGCGCCGCGTAAAGCGTGGGAACGCCGCAGAACACGGTGGGCTGATAGGTATCGAGAACCTTGCAGACCGAGTCCGGCGTCGGTCGCGCATCGAGCAGCACCGTTGTCGCGCCCACGGACATGGGAAACGTCATCGCATTGCCGAGACCATAAGCGAAGAACAGCTTGGCGACAGAATAGACGATGTCGTCATGCACGATGCCAAGCACCTGGGCACCGTAGGTGTCTGAAGTGAATTTCAGATTGCCGTGAACGTGGCGTACCCCCTTGGGCTGGCCGGTCGAACCGGAGGAATAGAGCCAGAACGCGCATTCATCCGACGAGACGTCGATCGGCTCCCGGAATGAACTGGCTGCGAGTTCCTCGCGAAAGGACAGATGGTCACCGGCTTCCGCTCCGCCGATGACAAACACTCGTTCCAGACTCGGACAATTCGCCAGAACCGGCTCGATGACCGGCAACAGCTGCGCAGACACGAACAGCGCCCGCGCCCGGCTGTCCTTCAGGATCGTCTCGTAAACGTCCGACCCGAGTAGGGTGTTCAGCGGCACGGGGACGACGCCGGCCTTCAGGCTGCCCCAGAAAATGACCGGAAAGGCGATACAGTCGAGGACCAGCATTGCCACGCGCTCTTCGCGGCGAATGCCGTGGCGCTCATAGAGGTCTGCCATCCGGCCGGTCTCGTGCGCCAGGTCCGCATAGCTGATATTCACACCGGTTTCGCTTTCGATGAAGGCCGGCTTGTCGCTGTAATCCTCGTCGGCATGCCGGTCCACAAAATAGACTGCGGCATTCTCGTTCGTGGTCGTCATGGGTCCTCCCTCGCGCGCGTCTCCTCCTGCGCGCTGATGCACTATCGTGCCCGCACGTCGATTGAGGCGCGGGCAAACTTCAATCGCCTAGCGGCCGGTAAACTCGATTGCGCCGTCCGGGAGCAGGTAGAGGACATAGGCGTCGCCTCCCGTGACGGTGGGATGGTGATCGGACCCCGGTCCGTAGACGTACCAGCCCTCGGGGAAATCATCGAACTTCGGCGCGCCGGAAATCGGCATCACAGCACCAATTTCACCCGTCGTATGGACATGATGCGGCCCCTTGACGTCCTTCATCCGCACCACGTCCACGCTGAAATTCCGGGCTTCCGTGCCGGGCTTCACCGCCCGTCCGAACTTGATGCCGCCAGCCTCGCGAGCCATCAGCCAACCCTCCGCCTCGCCTTCCGCGCATAGCGATTTCAGCGCGGAGAAGGTCTCTCCGCCGACCGGAAACTCGGAATTGAGATAGGCTGCCAGTGCGTCATCGAGCGGTTTGTCGCCAATGCGATCGGCAATCGTTGATACGGTCTCCAGAAACTGCTGCTTTGACATTCGGTCCTCCTTTATCCGCTCAAAACACGCTCCAAACGGCCTCAAGCGATTTGTGCATAATAATACACATTTCACTCAAAACAGGCAATATATTACATACTTTAAAAGACGACTTTCGTCACACACCAAGCCATTGCCGATGCAGGTCATCATCCGCGCGCAGGGCTTCGCACGTTCCTGTCCACACGCACTGTCCGCGCCCGAAAACACTGGCGGTATCGGCAAGCCGGGTGGCGAAGTGGAAATTCTGCTCGACCAGCAGCATGGTCATGCCCTCCCCCTTCAACTCCTTCAGCTTGTCGAAGATCTGCCGGACGACGATGGGTGCGAGCCCCTCGGTCGGTTCATCCAGGATGAGCAGTTTCGGGTTCATGACCAGCGCGCGGCCGATGGCAAGCATCTGCTGCTCACCGCCGGACAGCTGATTGCCGCCATTGTCGCGCCGGCTGGCCAGGTTGGGAAAGAAATCGAAGACTCGTTCCACCGTCCACTTGCAGTCCGTTCCGGCCGAAAGCCGGGCGGCGAGCTTCAGGTTCTCCAGAACCGACAGGGACCCGAATACATCCCGTGTTTCGGGAACATAGGCGATGCCCATACGGGCGATATCGAACGGCCTGCACCGGGAAACAGACGCGCCGTCAAACAGGACCTCGCCGCTGAAAGCCGGCAGCAGGCCGACGATGGTTTTCAGGGTCGTCGTCTTGCCGACGCCGTTCCGCCCGAGAACGGCATGAAAACGGCCTTCGTCGACGGACAGATCGACGCCGTGAATGACACGGGTCTCGCCGTAACCGGCATGAAGATCGCGAACCTCAAGCATCGCCCTGCCAATCGCCGAGATAGATTTCCCTGACCACGTCGCTTCCCTTTGTTTCTTCGGGCGTTCCTTCGAAAACCACTTCGCCGTAATTCAGGACGGTGATCTTGTCGGCCACATCGAAACCGAGGTCGAGATCATGCTCGATGATGACGATCGTAAGTTCCCGCGGCAGCGTGGCGATCAGTTTGTGAAAGGCATCGATCATGCCCGGGCCGACGCCGGATGTCGGCTCGTCCATCAAAAGGAGCTTCGGCCTCGTCGCGAGTGCCAGCCCGACCTCCAATTGCCGCCGATTGCCGTAAGAGGCATGCGCGACACCGAGCTCGAGCCGGTCGCTGAGGCCGACCATTTCGGCGACTTCCTCAACCGTCTCCCGAATGGCCTGGCTCTCATGGACACGGGAGAAACAGGAAAAGGTCCGCCCTTCCGCCGTTGCAGCAGCAAGCGCAAGGTTCTCGCCGACGGTCAGCCCTTCGAACAGATTGTTCTTCTGGTAGCTGCGCGACAGACCACGCCGGGCCCGCTGCTCAACATTGAGGTTGGTGATGCGCGCGCCATCGAGCAGGATTTCGCCCGACGTCGGCTGCAGAGTGCCGGCAAGAAGGTTGAACAAGGTGGTCTTTCCCGCGCCGTTGGGTCCGAGAACCACCCGCCGCTCCCCCTTTTCGAGACGCATGTGGATGTTGCGCGAAACGCGCAAGCCGCCGAAGTTCTTGCTCAGATCGCGGACCTCAAGCATTTGCGTTCCTCCGGGACTTCCGCCGAAGAACATGCTCGACCTGACCGTAGACACCGCGCCCTCCGGCCATGACGGCCGCGATCAGGAACAGCCCGATCACCAGGTGCCAATGCTCGGTGTATTCGCTCACCTGATGCTTCAGGAATACCAGCAGCGCTGCACCCGCAATCGGACCTGCAAGCGTCCCCAACCCACCAAGAATGACAATGATCAGAACTTCACCCGACACGGTCCAAACCAGCAGCTCCGGCGAGACAAACATCGTATGCTGGGCCGCCAGAACACCAGCCGCACCGGCCAGGAGCGAGGAAAAGGAAAATGCGACCGCCTTGTGTTTCCAGACACTGAGACCGAGGGCCCGCATCCTGTCCTCGTTGGAATGAATACCGATCAAAGTACGACCAAAGCTGCTCCGCAGAACATAGGCGGCCGCCGCATAGGCAATCAGGACCAGCAGCAGGCAGAACAGTGCAAACTGAATGGAATCGTTCATGTTGAGACCGATCGCGGACAGGTCGTAGCGCGAGACCCCCGACAGTCCGTCGTCACCGCCAAGCGCTTTCCACTCGAAGACGACCACATAGGCCATCTGGCCAAAGGCGAGCGTCGCCATGATGAAGAAGATACCAGAGATATTGGCGGTCACGGCACCGACCAGAAGGCCGAATGCCATCGCAACGGCAAGCGCGGCGATCGTCGCGGTAAAGCCGTCTAAACCCATAAGCGCCGTAAGGCCCGCAAAGGTGTAGGCGCCGATCCCGGCGACCGCTCCGTGACAGAGCGAAATCATACCGCCGTAGCCGGCAACGAAGTCCAGGCTGATGGCAAGGATCGCAAGAACGGCGATTTCCACGACGATTTCACCCGCGAAATAACCACCGAGGATCGCGTACAAAGCCAGCGCGGCAAGGATCACGATCACCGTGACCGACTTGAGAGGCGTCTGATAAAACATGCGCTAGCTCCTGGCCGGCAACAAGCCGGCCGGCTTGGCGATTAGGACGATCGCGAGCAGCACGTAGACGAGCACGGACGCAAATCCCGGCAGCACCACCGCGCCGAAGGTCTGAATAAAGCCGATGATCAGCGATCCGACGATGGCGCCACCCAGGCTTCCAAGCCCGCCGATGACCACCACGATCAGCGTCGGAATGAGAATGTCCGTCGCCATGGACGGCGTTGCCGAGAAAACCGGCGCCGCGACCGCACCCGCAAGCCCCGCCAGCGCACAGCCGACACAGAAGACCACGAAGAACAGCCGTTCGACATTGATCCCCAGGCAGGAAGCCATCGCATCGTTCTCCACGCCGGCACGGACCATGGCCCCG
Organism: Roseibium sp.; assembly: GCF_048260565.1. Classification (GTDB taxonomy): domain Bacteria; phylum Pseudomonadota; class Alphaproteobacteria; order Rhizobiales; family Stappiaceae; genus Roseibium. The sequence goes on from NZ_JBLXGP010000001.1 coordinate 974,246, forward strand.
ATCTGGGTGCGCGACAGCACCAGGCTGAGCGCAACCAGGACGACGAGGCCGACTGCGATGATGAACAGACGGTAAGCCGGGTAAGTGACCCCGAAAATCTCGGCAGGACCGGACAGGATTGCAGGCTGTTCCATGCCGAGGGCGATGTCACCCCACCGGATGCGCACCAGATCGACCAGCACGAAGATCAGGCCGAAGGTCACCAGAACCTGGTTCATCGGACCTGCCCTGCGCATGCGGCGAATGACGGCAACATAAAGAACGATCCCGACAAGCGTGACGGCCAGAGGTGCCGCGATCAGCGCAAGCCAGAAGTTGCCAAGAGAGGCTGCCGCACTGACTCCCACATAGGCGCCGACCATATAAAGCGCGCCATGGGCGAGATTGACGAAATGCATGAGACCGAAAATGATCGTCAGACCGATCGAAAGCAGAAACAGCAGCATGGAAAGCTGCATTCCATTGAGGAACTGCGTCAGCCAGAAGTCGGCATCCGCGACCATAGTCGCCCCTCCCACCGAATATCTTATTGCCAGAGCCCGGCGCGGCTGACCCGCGCCGGGCGTATTTTTATTTTACTTCAGCGTGCAGCCGTTGGCCGGGTCGCGAACCAGACCGATGGTGCCGATCATCTTCTGCGTCAGACCATCGCCGTCGGCGACGGTCTCATAGACGTAGATGTTCTGTACGACGTTGTTGGTGGCCGGATCGATGGTCAGCGGACCGCGCGGACCGGAATAGGACACCTTGGACAGTTGTTCCGTGATCGATTCCCGGTCGGTTGCCCCCGCATTGACCGCTTCGACAAGCACGCGGCCGGCGTCATAGCCCTGAACGGCATATTCGGACGGCGCACGGTCGAACTTGGCCTTGAAGGCTTTAACGAAGGCCTTGTTTTCCGGCGTGTTGATGGTCGGGACGTAATGCAGTGCCGTCGTCACGCCGATTGCTGCCGGACCTTCTGCCGCAACATAGAGCGGAGACGTCAGGAAGCCGGAGCCGTAAAGCGGAATATCCTTCTTCAGCCCGAAGGAGTCGTACTGCTTGACGAAGGTGATCGCTTCCTTGCCGGCATAGAAGACGTAGATCGCATCCGGAGAGGCCGCCTTTGCCTTGGTCAGATAGGGACCGAAATCCTGGGTCTTGCCGAAAGGCGTATACTCGGAGCCGACGATCTCACCGCCTGCAGCTTTGAAGGCTTCCGAGAACGTGTCGATCATCTGATGACCGGCCGCATAGTCCGGCGCCATCGTATAGACCTTCTTGATGCCGATTCGGGCCATCCACTCGCCCATCGGGCGATTAACCTGTCCGTTGGAGAACGATACCCGGGTGATATAACGGCTGCAATTCGCGCCCGTAGCCTGATCATTGCCCGCATTGGCAACGACCAGCGGCACCTTGGAGCTGTCAACGAAGTCGCGGACAGCACCCAGAACAGCAGAGGACACGATACCAACCATGGCATCCACCTCGTCCTGAAGCACGAGCTTGCGCGCCTTGGCCACGCCGGTCTGCGGCTTGGCTTCGCTGTCTTCGGATACGATCTTGAATTCTTCGGACTTCCCACCCTCTTCGAGGGCCATGGTGAAACCGTCTTCGATTTCCTTGCCGAGCGCGGCGTAAGGACCGCTCTTCGGCAGAAGCAGGCCGATCTTGATGTCGGCAGCCTGAGCGGTATTCGCGACAAATGCCGCCGATGCGCACGCCATCAGCGCGGCCATCAGATGGTTCTTCATGTTTTCTCCTCCCAGAAAAAAGCGGCACGCTATTCCATCTGTTCGCGGCCGCACCAAATTTTATGTATTATATTGCCTACAGACTCTTCCCTCTTTCGGTTTCTGCAATTTAATACACATCACCAACAGCGATTCAAGAATTATCTTGCATATTTCAATCGTCAGGAGAAATCGGTTCGGATGAGGTGCCTATGGCATTGAGTATACCTCATCATGCCAAGCGGGTGGCCTCAAGCCTCCATTTATACATCCACGCTCTCGGCCGGCCCATTCGGCGCTCAAGCAGGCGGAAACTGAACTTCGGCGCGAAAACCCGACACCTTCCCGGGAATGGGTGATTGAAGCCTCAGTTCACCACCGACCCGTTCGGCAATGGTCGCGACAATGGCAAGACCAAGGCCACTACCTGTATTTGAGGAATTCGTCCGTTCAAAACGCTGGGTAAGACGGTCAAGGATCTCATCGGGAATGACGTCACAATCATTGGAAACAGAGAGGCTGACGTCCGGCGACAGTTTAATCTCGATCGCCGTATCCGGAGTTCCATGGCGCAGTGCATTCTCGACCAGGTTCCTGATCACGATCCCAAAGGCATCCGGATCGATATCGGACAGGACCGGCAGATCGGGAAGAGTAAGAGCAAGGCGGTCGAACGATGAAAGTCTGGCAAAATCCTCGACGACCATGCGCAGGACCGGTCTCAGGTCGGAGGCTTGCTCGCTCCGAAGACGCCCGCCTTCAGCCCGTGCCATCTGCATCAACCGTTCAGAAACACGGGTCAGACGTTTCAGCGACGCTTCAATCTCAGCTGCACGCCTCCGCGCCTCCGGATCGGAGGTCTCCGACTGCAATCGCTGCGCCTGGGCGATCGCTCCGGCCAGAGGTGTTCGCAACTCGTGCGCCGCATTGGCGGCAAAGCTTCGTTCCGCATCAAAGGCCGCCTGAAGCCGCGACAGCAGCGTGTTCAAAGTGTCGGCAACGGGTGCAATTTCTCCCGGGAGCCCGCTGGTCTCCACTGGAGACAGATCGCGAATGCCACGGGCGGCCAGTCCATCCCGGAACTGGCGCACCGGGGCCAGACTGCGCCGCAGGACGAGCGCGACGGCAATCAGCGTAATCGGAATCACGCCCAGCAAGGGTAAGCCGAGACCGATCTGCAGCTCCCGCGCAGCTTCAACCCGATGTGCAAGCGGCTCGGCGACGGATATCCGGACACTGCCTCTCAAGGCTTCGTCATTGTAGAACCTGTAGGCGGACGTCTGCCGAAATCCGGGACCGTCGTAAGCTGGGAAAATGGCTGGATCCGCGGCATGGGACTGCACCAGGACCCGGCCGTCGCGGTCCCTCACGATATAGGTAAAATACTCGTTGTGCGGCCGAATGGAGGCAAGGTGTTGAGTGACACCCTCTTCCTCTCGCCCGATGATATCGACAACCGCCAGGGGCAAAATCCGCTGCGCGGTTTCCTGCAACGTAGAATCGAATACCTCATCCAGATCGTGCTGCAGCTTCACAGCCGTTACCGCGGCGACACCGATCCAGAGTAAAGTCAGCAGGAGACCGATACCCAGGGCAAGCCGGACCTGAAGCGTGTGCGGCACCCTCATGCCGCCCCCAATCTGTAGCCAAGGCCGCGTTCGGTCTCGATGATACCCGCACCCAGTTTTTTGCGAAGACGGCTGACATGCACCTCGATCGTGTTGCTCTCCACTTCCTTGTCGAACGAATAGAGTCGTTCTTCCAACTGCCCCTTGGACAGAAGCTGTCCCGGCCGCTGCAGGAAGGCCTCGAACAACACCCACTCACGCGCGGTGAGTTGTACCGGCTTTCCGTCCTTGCGAATGCTGCGGGCGGCAAGATCGACCTCCAGAGGTCCATGAACGATGATCGGATTGGGATTACCCGTATAACGCCGCGCAACGGAGCCGATCCGCGCCGAAAGCTCGGCAAGATCAAACGGTTTGACCATATAGTCGTCGGCACCTGCATTCAGCCCGTCTATCCGGTCCGAAACCTGATCGAGTGCCGTGAGAATGATGACAGGGGTCACATCTCCCCTTGACCGAAGGTCCTTCAGAAAGGGAACGCCCCGGCCATCCGGGAGCATCAGGTCAAGCAGGACGAGGTCGTATCCCGTGCCGGCAATGGCCTCACGAGCCTCATCCAGACGAAGTACCCAGTCGACCGAGTGGCCATCACCCGCGATCTGGTCTCGCACCGCGGTCCCCAGGACCGTATCATCTTCGATCAGGAGTATCCGCATCGTCCGCATTACCTCTAATATCAAGCCAGTATACTTTCGAACGCGCGGCTGACACGTAGCTGAAGCAACGGCGGAACCTGCTTCAGGATCCCGTCAGATTCATAGTGCATCAGTCTAGTCAGAATCGAATGAATGGCCCGGACACGGAGTTTGGCCTATGAAAAAGCCCCTGACAATTCTGGCATTTGCGGGCGCAATCCTTTGGACGTGTTCCGCCAGTGCGGATGACGATTGTTTCGTTCCCATGACCGACTGGCAACCGCGCGAAGCCGTCACCCAACTGGCCAACGATCATGGCTGGACCGTCCGCCGCATCAAGATCCACGACGGCTGCTACGAGATAATCGGGCAGGACGCACAAGGCCGTTCCATCGAAGCAACCGTTCATCCGGCAACACTCGATGTGCTCGAACTTGAGTACCGGGGCGAAGGTGATTCCCACTCCCGCAAAAAGAGGAAGGATGGACACGATGACTGATGCGGTTCGCGTCTGGGACCCGCTGGTTCGGATCTTCCACTGGGGGCTGGTTGCGGCATTCGCTACCGCATGGCTGACCGCTGACGAACTCCAACCGCTTCATGAGATCTTCGGTTATATTGTTGCAGGCCTGATCGCGTTTCGCATCCTTTGGGGCCTCTTCGGTTCCCGCTACGCCCGCTTCACTCAGTTCCTGCGCGGACCGGGAACCACCGTCCGTTATCTCTCCGATGCGTTGCGCGGACGGGAGGCCCGTTACCTCGGACATAATCCGGCTGGTGCGGTCATGATCGTGGCAATCCTGCTCACCCTGTCAGGCACTGCCTTCACCGGCTGGCTGATAGCCGACCCGTCCCGGCAGGCGCTCCAGCCCGAACTGCCGCCAATCGTAACCACGGCCCAGGCCGATGAGGATGAATACGGCGAATCCGGTGAAAGAGGTGGAGAGCGAGAGGAAGTCCTCGAAGAAATGCACGAAGTTTTCGCCAACCTCATGCTCTTTCTGATCGCCCTGCATTTGGGCGGTGTCGCATTTGCCTCAGTCCGTCATCGGGAAAATCTCGCCCACGCCATGGTTACTGGCAGAAAACGGCCGCCGGAACCCGGCGATATCGCCTGATATCATCTCCCACAACCGTTCAGTTCCGTCCGCAACCAATGCCCCGTCCGGAAGACACTCCGGGCGGGGCATTTTCCTGAACGCAAGCTGAAGCAGAAAATCGATTGCCGTCAGGCTGCGCTCAGGCTGAAGGACGAGATTGACTTCATTGGATCACATGGAAGGAGATTTCCGATGAAGAAGACCCTCGCAATCTTCGCAGCCGGCACAGCATTGACCGCGGTCATCGCCCTGCCCGCCTATAGCGCCTTTTTCGGTGAAGGCGGTTACGGCCGCCATTTCGCCGAACACGGCAAGCGGCCGGCATATCTGATGCTGGCAAGTGACGACGACGATGATGAACGCGGCGATTACAGGCGCTCACGTCACGACGACGATCACCGCAGCTACGGCCGATCCCGCCACGATGACGATGACGACGATGATGACGATGACGGCCGTTACGGCGCACGGGCCAATCCGGCTCCCGCCGGAACGGTCGCCCCGCCGCAAAACGGTCTTTTCGGCAACGGCGCCGGACCGAAGGTTCAGGTCAACTGAAAGCACCCGGGGCCGGACGGTGGAGAACCAAAGACGCTCGCCGCCGGCCCCTGGAATTCACCCCCTAAGACTTGAAAGGCAAACAGATCATGAAGTCGCTTCTTGCAGCCCTCGCGCTGACAACCGCACTGACACTCCCAACCCTCGCCACCGCCAAACCCGTGACCCTGACGACGACACTCAACAACTACGGCGGTGATGGTGCTTATCTTGCCCTTTACGTAACAGACGCCAAAGGGGCGTATGTCGGCAGCCTTTGGATGGCCGGCCCCAAATCCAAATACTACGAGCATCTAAATGACTGGTTCCGTGCCACCAGTGGCAATACGGCGGAAATCAACGGCATTACGGGCGCCAGTGTCGGAGCCGGCAAATCCCTCAAGATCACGTTGGATCTTGCCGATACACTGTTCGACGCGGGCTACGAACTGCACATCGATGCCGCGGTTGAAGACATGCGCGACAGCCCCAACGAAGTCACCGTGCCGCTGACAACCGCCGGCGCAGGAACCTCGATACACGGCCGTCGCTACATCAACTCCTTTAGCTACGATTTCTGAGGAGACGGACATGATCCGCGCGCTCCACCGCTGGCCGGGTCTTCTGGCGGCACTCCTTCTGACCGTTCTTGCCCTGAGCGGCACCGCGCTGTCGCTTTTCCCGGCGGCGGAAACCCTCTCGGCGCCAAAAACAGAAGCGAGCCTGTCCGTGGCGGAGCTCGCGCAACGCATTCAGGACACCTACCCCGGTGTCGAACAGATCCGGCGTGCTCCATCGGGCCGGATCACCGCCTACTGGTTCGCGGACGGCCGGCCCGAATCGGCCGTCATCGACCCTGCAACGGGAACCGGCGTCGCGTCGGCAGACCCGAACCAGGTCGAACGCTGGCTTAAAAACCTGCACCGTTCGCTGTTCCTCGATGATTCCGGTCGTCTCGTCGCGGCGCTGGGCGCAGGTACGCTCCTGGTGCTGACCGTGTCTGGTATCTTTCTGGTCGCACGCCGCGCCGGCGGTTGGCGCCGGTGGTTCTCCCCGCTCAAGGGTCCATTTTCCGGCCGGCTGCATATCGAGATCGCCCGGCTCACTTTCGCAGGCCTCCTGATCTCGTCGGCAACGGCTATCTGGATGGCAGCCTCCACTTTTGACCTTTTGCCCGACGGCCCCGTCAAACCCGCCCTCCCAGCCGAGGTAAGCGGCACAGCCGGCTTCGCCTTGACGAAAATACCGGTCCTCGTTCAGACCCCGGTCGCAGAGTTTCGTGACCTGACCTTCCCCTATCCGGGAGATACCACCGACGTTTTCACCCTAAAGACGGACAGCGGAACCGGATACATCGACCAGGGCACCGGCGATTTGCTGATCTGGGCGGAGTTGACCGCATGGGACAGTGTCTCGGAAACCATCTATATGCTGCATACCGGACAAGGGGCCTCCCTGCTCGGACTTGTCCTGGGATTCATGGCGCTGGGTGTACCCGTCATGGGCGGAACCGGGCTTGTCGTGTGGGCAGCCGGACGGAGGGGACGCCCTCGGATCAGAAATAATACGCCAGCTAACAAAGCGGAAACAATTGTGCTCGTGGGCAGCGAAGGCGGCAGCACATGGGGGTTTGCCGCTACGCTTCACGCTGAACTCAAGGCTGCGGGACAATCGGTTCACACGGCCGCGATGTCGTCGTTCAATCCGGCTCGTTATGCGAATGCCTGCAGGTTCGTGATCTTTGCCGCGACTTACGGTGATGGCGATGCTCCGGCTTCCGCAAAAGGTTTTCTTGAGCAGCTCTCGGTCATGGACAGGGCTCCCGAAGCACCGCTTACCGTCCTCGGCTTCGGCGATCGCAACTTCCCCGCATTCTGCGCCTTTGCCGAACATGTCATGCAAGCGGCACAAGCCAAGGGCTGGCAGACCCTGATCCCCATGGAGACCGTCGACCGGCAGTCGCCGCAGGACTTTGCCCGCTGGGGCCGAAACTTCGGCGCGGCGATCGGCTTCGAGCTCACCCTCAACCATCAGTCTCAACAACCGGCCGCAACAGGCCTGCCCCTGATGTCGAGACGAGACTATGGTGCCGAGGTACAGGCCCCGACTGCAATCCTGCGGTTCCAAATCCCCCGCACCTCCCTGTGGAGACGCCTCACAGGGCGCGGTTTTCCGAAATTCGCCCCCGGAGACCTGCTGGGCATCGTCCCGGAAGGATCCACCTTGCCCCGCTTCTATTCCCTCGCCTCCGGCACTGGTGACGGCTTCGTCGAGATCGCAGTCCGCAAACATCCCGGCGGTCTCTGCTCGGGCCAACTGATAGGGCTCGAACCCGGCGAAACGGTCAAGGCCTTCATTCGCCGAAATCCGGATTTCCATCCGGTAGGCGGCAAGGCGCCATTGATCCTGATCGGTGCCGGAACAGGCATAGGACCGCTGGCCGGCTTCATACGCAACAACACCGCCAAACGTCCCATTCACCTGTTTTTCGGCGCGCGGCATCCGGAAAGCGATTTTCTCTATTCCGATGACCTCGCCGACTGGTCGCGGGACGGACGGCTCAGCCGGCTCGCAACCGCTTTTTCACGCGGCAAGTCGCCAATCTACGTTCAGGATGCCCTGCGACGGGATGCAGCCGAGATCACGCGGCTTATCGCAAATGGAGCAAGGGTCATGGTTTGCGGAGGGCGCGACATGGCCCGCGGAGTGGCCGAAAGCCTGACCGATATCCTGGCACCTTCCGGATTGACCCCGGCAATGCTCAAAACGGAGGGACGTTATGTCGAAGACGTATACTGACCTGTACCGTCATGCCTTGAACGGCCCGACCATGGGCACGCGCTGGTCGGCGCTGTTTCTTGCTCCATCGGGTTTTGAGATCGCTCCCGTCAAGGCGGCGCTTCAGGTGGCGGTGGAAAAAGTCGACATGCAGATGTCCACCTGGAAACCGGACAGTGACCTCATGCGTCTCAATGCTGCCCCGACGGACACATGGACACCAGTGCCTGAAGAACTCTTCCATGTCCTCCAAACCGGGCTTGAGATCGGGCGCATGTCCGGTGGCGCATTCGATATCGGAATGGGCGATGCGGTGAGGGCCTGGGGCTTCGGCTCAGAGGACGCGGATCCGGTCCGAATCCAGGCCGCCCTTGGAATGAAACGCCATGCCGCCCATGAGGTTCTCGAATTAGATCACGCAGGCCGGCGGATGCGCAAACACGCGCCCCTGGCGCTCGATCTGTCCGGTATTGCCAAGGGGTTCGGCGTTGACCGTCTGGCGGAAACGCTCATCGGATTCGGCATCCGCGATGCGCTCGTCGGGATCGACGGTGAACTGCGCGCGCTCGGCCTTCAGCCGGACGGCAGTCCCTGGGTGATCGCGGTGGAAGAACCGGACATCCGGATCCGGACGCCTTACTCCATTCTCGCCCTTCAGGATGCGGCCGTCGCCACATCCGGCGACTATCGTCACTGGATTGAAGTTGGCGGCAGACACCTGTCGCACACGATGGACCCGCGCCGTGGCGGGCCGCTTCAAGACGCGCCGGCTTCAGTCACGGTGGTGGCCCAAACCTGTATGGAAGCCGACGCCTGGGCGACGGCCTTGATGGTCCTGGGCACGAACCACGGCATAGCACTTGCGGAGGAGCACGGATTAAGCGCTCTGTTTCTTAAGCGCGCTGGAAATGACATTGTTCCCACAGGCGTCGGCCCGCTTTTTCGAGCTCAGGCGCCCATGTCCTTGAACAGTTTTACGACTTCGTCCCGTGCTACCCCGATATGATAACGCAGGGCTTCCCGTAATTTCGCCCGGTCCTTGTTCTTCAAGGCCTCCAGAATGGGCTCATGGGTCTCGGCGATCTTGTGGGGATCGTCATATAGTTTTCCGATCAGTGTGATGCCTGCGCGCATCTCGACCGCGAGATCGTCGTAGACCTTCAAGAGCCGGGCATTGCCGCCGAAGGCGCACAACATGCGATGGAAGGTGAAGTCGGCAAAGATCTGTTCGCCGATCGACCCTTCCTCTGCGAGTTCGTATAGCTTGTCCGCCTGGGCCCTGAGCAGCCCGAACTCCCGGTCGCTGATCCGCTGCAGCGCCAGATCAGCTGCATGGATCTCCATACCGATGCGCAATTCGTATATGTCTCGAAGATCGTCGGAGGTCAGGGTCCGCACGAAAAACCCGCGCCGCGGACTGGAAACAACAAGTCCCTGGCTCTCCAGCAGCCTCAATGCTTCCCGTACCGGAGCCCGGCTCGTCCCGAATTCCTTGGACAGCCGCAATTCCGTCAGCCGTTCTCCCGGCTTCAATTGGCCATCCGCGACGGCATTGATAATCTGTCTCGCGATCTGCTGGACGAGATCCGTGGTTTCAAGAGCTGAAAACATCCCCTGTGGACACCCTGTCTCAATCGCACCAATGTTTCGCGCGACCGGCCTTGTTGTTTGTCAAAGCGGCAGATCCAAATTCACTGTCGCCCCTCTTGTCCGGTCCGCGTAATCGAGCCGTCCGTTCGGCCCCGATACCACGAAACGCACCGTTTTCCAGCTGCGGCAGGACCTATTTGACGAGCAATTGTCTGCCCAAAGCACGTGCAATCGCACCCAAACAGCTGGTTATCTGCCCCTATCCTTGCTCAAAAATTGATTATTGTCGACAATTGACACAGGCAGGCTCCCATGTTTGCGTAGCACGTAGTTATACGGAAGCGGATTCTACAGTTCGGTCCGCTTGTTCGAACAGAACGCCGCGAACCAGCGGCATCGGGGCAAAGAAGGCAATGACTCAGATCTCAGCGATCCCATCGTCCACCGACCAGCCGAAGGAGCGCATCGACCTTGCCGCCGCCTATCGGCTGATCGCCCATTTCAAGATGGACGACAGTATCTTCACCCATATTTCCGCCAAGGCCCCTCAGGAAGAAGGCGAGAACGCGTTCCTGATCAATCCTTACGGTCTGCGCTTCGATGAAGTCACCGCCAGCAGCCTGGCCACGGTCGATGTCGACGGCAACATCCTGCGGGACACCCACGGTGCCGGGATCAACAAGGCAGGCTTTACCATCCACAGCGCGGTCCATGCAGCCCGCCCGGAGGTTCACTGCGTCCTCCATACGCATACGGTGGCCGGGGTCGCCATCTCCTCGATGGAAGAAGGCATTCTGCCGCTGAACCAATGGTCCCTGCAGTTTTACAACCGAACCGCATTCCACGACTATGAAGGCATCGCGCTCGATCTCGCCGAACGCGAACGACTGGTTGCCGACCTCGGTGACAGCAATGTCATGGTGCTCCGGAACCACGGACTGCTGACCTGCGGTCGAACCGTCGGTGAAGCCTTTGCGCTAATGTTCAACCTGGAGCGGGCCTGCAAGGCCCAGCTTGCGATCATGTCCTCCGGCGGCACGCCCCGCAAACTCGGCACGGATCTCGCCGAAAAGACGGCCCAGCAATACGAAGGCTGGGACAAGCAGCATTCCGGCAACAAACCGGATCCTCAGTGGGACGCTTTTCAGCGTCTCGCAATCAAGCATTACCCGGACCTGGTGAACTGACAAACCAGTCCGACACCTTCCAATCCATCAGCAAACGGCGTGAAAAGAGACAAGATCCGTACGCCGGTCAACGAGGGGAAATCGAACATGCTGAAAAAACTGACCAGTTTGGCTGCGACCTTGATCGTGGCCGCCGGTACGGCTCATGCCGAACCGGTTTCAGGAGGACGAGCGAACGTCGTCATCCAGCCCGAGCCGCCCAGCCTGATGCTCGGCCTGGTTCAGAACGGCCCGACCCAGATGGTCGCCGGCAATATCTACGAAAGCCTGTTGCGTTACGACGAAAACCTGGAGCCGATGCCTCAGTTGGCGAAGTCCTGGGAAATTTCCGATGACGGCCTGACCTACACCTTTCACCTCTTCGACAACGTGAAATGGCATGACGGCGAGCCGTTTTCCGCCGCCGATGTGGTCTTTTCTGCAGACGTTTTCCTGCGTGAGACCCATGCGCGCCTTCGGACCTCGCTCGAGCATGTGGAATCGATCACCGCGCCCGACGCCAATACCGTTGTCTTCAAGCTGAAAGAGCCGTTCGGACCGTTCATCGGCATCTTCGAAGGCGGCACCATGCCGATCGTTCCGAAACACATCTACGATGGCACCGACTACAAGACGAACCCCGCCAACAATCATCCGATCGGAACCGGGCCATTCAAGTTCGTCGAATGGGTCAAGGGGTCTCACATCCTCCTGAAGAAAAACGAGGACTATTACGTCGACGGTCTTCCCTACCTCGACGAGATTTACTGGCACGTCATTCCCGACGCGGCTTCGCGCGCCGTGGCCTATGAAACCGGTGTCGTCGACGTTCTGCCGGGAGGTTCCGTCGAGAACTTCGACGTCAGCCGTCTCGCCAACCTGGACAACAGCTGTATCACCGACAAGGGCTGGGAATTCATCGGTCCGCTGTCCTGGCTGTGGCTGAACAACCGGGAAGGCCCGACCGCGGACGTACGGTTCCGCCAGGCGGTCATGTACGCCATGGACCGGGAATTCGCCAAGGACGCCCTGTGGAACGGCCTCGGCGCCGTCGCCCAGAGCCCGGTGTCCTCGTCCACGCGGTTTTACACCGATGACGTGACCCACTACGACTACAATCCGGAGAAAGCCAAGGAACTCCTGAAGGAAATGGGCTACGACGGCACGCCGGTGCGTCTGCTGCCCCTACCCTACGGCGAAACCTGGCAGCGCTGGGCCGAAGCCATCAAGCAGAACCTGGAAGAAGTCGGTATCAGCGTCGAGATGGTTGCGACCGATGTCGCCGGCTGGAACCAGAAGATCAGTGAATGGGATTACGATCTCGCCTTCACCTATCTCTACCAGTACGGCGATCCGGCGCTGGGCGTTGCCCGGACCTATATCTCCTCCAACATCGCCAAGGGCTCGCCCTGGAACAATGTCGAGGGATACAAGAACCCGAAGATCGACGAACTCTTCGAGAAGGCAGCCGTTGCGGTCACCAAGGAAGAGCGCCAGAAGCTCTACACCGAAGCCCAGCAGATCCTGACCAACGACGTTCCGGTCGCATGGCTCCTGGAACTCGGCTTTCCGACCATTTATCGCTGCAACGTCAAGGACCTCGTGACCACCGCCATCGGTGTCAACGACGGCTTCCGCGACGCTTACATCGAGAAGTAAGGCACAGCCCGCGCGGGTCCACCCGGAATCCGCGCGGGACTTCCCAACAATAAAAATACACCAGAGGCCCGATGCTGCGCTTTATCGCCCTGCGATTGGTCAAGGCGGCGATCATCTTGATAGCCATCGTCACCTTGAACTTCTTCCTGATCCACGCCGCTCCCGGCGATCCCGCCGCCGTGATGGCCGGGGAAGCCGGTGCCGCGGACCAGATCTTCCTTGATCAGCTCAAGGAGCAATTCGGCCTCGACAAGCCGCTCCTCACCCAGCTCGGGATTTATCTCAGTGGCGTCGTGCAGCTGGACCTGGGCTTTTCCTACCGTCAGCAAATGCCCGTGGCGGATCTCATTCTGGACCGGTTACCGGCGACGCTGCTCCTGACGATTACCGCCTTCGTGATCTCCCTCCTCCTGGGGGTGCTCGCCGGCGTGCTTGCCTCCGCGCGCGTCGGCAAGTGGTCCGATACCATCATTTCCACCATTGCCCTGCTCTTCTACGCCACACCGCTCTACTGGGCCGCGCTGATGGCGGTTCTGCTCTTTTCCGTGGAACTGAACTGGTTGCCCGGTTTCGGATACGAAACCGTGGGCGGCGGCTACACCGGGTTTGCCCGTGTGCTTGATATCGGCGAGCACCTGATCCTGCCGGCCCTGACCCTCGGCCTGTTCTTTATGGCGGTCTACATGCGCATGACCCGCGCCTCGATGCTGGAGGTCTCCTCACTCGATTTCGTCAAGACCGCCCGCGCCAAGGGCCTGAAGCCCGGCGTCATCCAATGGCGCCATATCTTCCGCAACGCCATGCTTCCCGTCGTGACTCTCGCTGGCCTTCAGGCGGGACAACTTGTCGGCGGCGCGATCCTGACGGAGACGGTGTTCGCGTGGCCCGGGATCGGACGACTGATGTTCGACGCCCTGAACCAGCGCGACTACAATGTCCTGCTTGGCGTTTTCTTCATTTCCGCCGCCATGGTGCTCCTCTTCAACCTGATCACCGACATCCTCTACCGGGTCGTTGATCCCAGAATCAGGGCGTCGTGATGCAGGATTTCTGGAAGCGCTTCAAACGCAATCGCGGCGCCGTGGTTGGCCTTGGCATTCTCATCCTCGTGATCCTGATTGCCATCCTTGCGCCGGTCCTGTTCCCCCAATCGCCGTGGAAGATGGTCCAGCGCCCGTTCCTGCCGCCCTTCACCATGGAAGCCCTGCCGCTCGGCACGGATACGCTCGGCCGCAATGTGCTTTCCGGGCTGGCCTATGGCGCGCAGGTCTCCCTTCTCATCGGGCTCGTCTCCACGGTGGTCTCCCTGCTGATCGGCATTCCGATTGGCGCTCTGGCCGGATATTTCGGCGGTATTGTCGACGACGCCCTGATGCGGTTCACGGAGTTCTTCCAGACCGTGCCGAATTTCGCCCTCGCAATCGTGCTCGTCGCCATTTTCGAGCCGAGCGTACAGTCGATCATCGGGGCGATTGCCATCGTCAGTTGGCCGCCGGTCGCCCGCCTGGTCCGCGGCGAGGTGCTCTCCCTGCGCTCCCGGGAATATGTCGAGGCCGCGATCCTGTCGGGCCAGAAGAACAGCACCATCATCTGGCGCCAGATCCTGCCCAACACTTTGTCCCCCATCATCGTGCTTGCCTCCCTGATGGTGGCAACGGCCATCCTCCTGGAATCCTCCCTCTCCTTCCTTGGGCTGGGTGATCCCAATCTCATGTCCTGGGGTTACATGATCGGTGCCGCACGTACTGTGATCCGACAGGCCTGGTGGCTCTCCTTCTTCCCCGGTTTCGCCATCCTGATGACGGTGCTTGCGCTTAATCTCATCGGCGAAGGTCTGAACGACGCCCTGAACCCGCGTCTGTCGAGAAAGGGGAAATAGGTCATGACCCAATCCAAACCGGTTTTGCGCATCAACGAGCTTCAGATCGCCCTGCCGGAAGGCGCCGACCGTCCCTTTGCCGTCGACGGCGTTTCCCTGGAACTGAACGCGGGCGAGATCCTGTGCATCGTCGGGGAAAGCGGTTCAGGCAAGTCCATGTCCGCCAATGCCATGATGGGCCTCCTGCCCGATCTGGTACACCCCACGGCGGGTGAGATCCTGTTCGACCACATGGATCTTCTGAAACTGTCGGAAGACGAGTTGCGCGATTTGCGCGGCCGGAAGATTGCCATGATCTTCCAGGAACCCATGTCCGCCCTCAATCCGCTGATGCGGGTGGACGACCAGATCGCGGAAGTGTTCGAAGCCCACAATCTTCTGACCCCGGCCCAGCGCCGGGCCCGGTCCATCGAGCTGTTGACGGAAGTCGGCATCCCCGATCCGGAAAAAGCGGCCAGAGCCTATCCGTTCCAGCTTTCCGGCGGGCAGCGCCAGCGCGTGATGATCGCCATGGCGCTGGCACTTGAGCCGGAGATCCTGATCGCGGATGAGCCGACCACGGCCCTTGATGTCACAACGCAGGCACAGATCCTGGAATTGATCGCAGATCTTCAGGACCGGCATGGCATGGCGGTGATGTTCATCACCCATGATTTCGGCGTCGTGGCGGAAATCGCCGACCGGGTCGCGGTCATGCAATTCGGCAAGATCGTGGAACAAGGCAACGCAGATGACGTGCTCGACAACCCCCAGCACGAATATACGCGCAAACTGATCGCGGCGATCCCCAAGCTCCACTCAGGTGAGACTCAGGAAGCGATAAAGAGCAAACCCATTCTGGAAGTGGTCGGACTGACCAAGACCTATCGGTCCGGCGGAGGTCTCTTCGGCGGTCCGGAACGTGTGGTGCATGCCGTCAACAAAATCAGCTTCAAGCTGGGTGTCGGTGAAACGCTCGGCGTCGTCGGCGAAAGCGGGTCCGGCAAGTCCAGCGTGGGCCGCTGCCTGGTGCGCCTGCAGGATCCGGACGAAGGCTCCGTCCTTCTGAACGGCGAAGACATGGCCGCGCTGGCTGGGGAAAGGCTCCGAACCGCGCGCAAATCGATCCAGATGATCTTCCAGGATCCCTTCGCGTCGCTTAATCCGCGCAGCAGGGTCGGCCGTATCATCGCCGAAGGCCCCATCGCCCACGGCACGCCCGCAAAACAAGCCTACGACAGGGCCGCGGAACTTCTCGAACTGGTCGGCCTAGACCCGTCGGCCATCGACCGCTATCCGCACGAGTTCTCGGGAGGACAGCGTCAGCGGATCGGCATTGCACGGGCGCTTGCCCTGGAACCGAAGATCATCATCGCCGACGAAGCCGTTTCCGCGCTGGACGTTTCCATCCAGGCCCAGGTTCTCGACCTGCTGGCGGAACTGAAGCAACGTCTCAATCTGTCTCTTGTCTTCATCACCCACGATCTCAGGGTCGCCGCCCAGATCAGCGACCGGATCGCCGTGATGCAAAAGGGCAACCTGGTCGAACTGGGCACGGCCGACGAGATCTTCAATAATCCCAAGAGCGACTACACCCGGTCCCTGATCGAGGCCATCCCCGGCCGCGAAAAGGAACTGGCGGCCGCCGGCTAAACAACATGACGGGATACCTTGAACGTGGATGACACTTTCCGCAAAGCGATACTGGAGTCCGTGGACGCCGGCTTCGAAGAGCAAATCGCCTTCACCTCCGACCTGATCCGCTTTCCGTCCCTGCGCGGTCAGGAGAAGCCGGCCCAGGAATTCATTCACAAGGAACTGGCGGAGCGCGGCTATGAAGTCGAGACCTTCGCCATAGACATCGGCAAGATCCACGATCATCCAGGCTTCTCTCCGGTGACGGTCGACTACACCGACGCGTTGAATGTCGTTGCGACCCACATGCCGAAGGAAATCCGGGGCAAATCCCTGATCCTCAATGGCCATATGGATGTGGTGCCGGAAGGCCCGCATGACATGTGGGAAGTCTCCCCTCCTTTTGAGCCCAAATGCGTCGGTGACTGGCTCTACGGCCGGGGCGGCGGCGATATGAAGGCAGGCATAGCCGCCAATATCTCCGCGCTCGATGCCCTGAAGCGTCTCGGCTTTCAGCCCGCAGCCAAGGTTCATATCCAGAGCGTGGTGGAAGAAGAGTGCACCGGCAACGGCGCTCTTGCCTGTCTGGTGGAAGGCTACACCGCCGATGCCGCTATCATCCCGGAACCGGAAGACGAGATGCTGGTGCGCGCCAACTGCGGCGTGCTCTGGTTCGAAATTCTGGTCGCGGGCCATCCGGTCCATGTGCGTGAAGCCGGCACCGGCGCCAATGCGATCGAGGCGAGCTACCGGGTCATCGAAAGCCTGAAACGCATGACCGAGGAATGGAATGCGGAGAAGATCAACTATCCCTATTTCGAGGACCTGGATCACCCGATCAATTTCAACGTCGGCAAGATCGAGGGCGGAGACTGGGCGTCCACAGTCGCCGCCTGGTGCAAGCTCCACTGCCGCATCGCCATCTATCCCGGAGACGACCCGGCAGACCGCGCCAAACAGATCGAGGACTACCTGGCAGCCGATCTCGGCAACGACAGTTTCCTCGGCAACCGTCCTCCCCAGGTGACCTGGAACGGCTTCTTCGCCCGCGGCTATGTTCTGGAGGAAAACACCGATGCGGAAAAGGCGCTCGCAGAGGCCCACCGGCATGCCACCGGAAACACGCTGGAGAGCTTCGTCACCCCCGGCTATCTCGACGCCCGTGTCTTCGTGATCTATGCCGGCATGCCCTGTCTCGTCTATGGACCGATTACGGAAAACATCCACGGCTTCGACGAACGGGTCAGCCTGTCCTCAATCAAGTGCGTCACGGGGGCAATCGCCTTGTTTATTGCCGACTGGTGCGGCCTGGAGCGGATCGGCAATGAACCACGTTGACGCGACTTCGACGCTGGTGGAAGGCGTTTACCTGGGTGAGCGCTACGATTTGGAAGCGTTCTACAGCCGGTATTTCGAACCCCATGCCGACCGGGTCCGCCTGCGCAGGCCGAAGGAGATCGACAACCCGGAAGCCGTTCGCTTCGCCCTGACCTGGTATCCGGCGGCGGATGCCTTTACGCCCTACCCCAATCTGAAACTGGCCTGCTCGATCGCCGCCGGAGTGGACAGCATTGTCGGCTGCCCGAGCCTGCCGCCGGAAGCTTACGTCACCCGTGTTCAGGACGATAACCAGGCAGACCTGATGGCCGGCTTCGCGGCCTGGCATGTCATCTGGCACCACCGGAATATGGGTTTCTATCTGAAGAACCAGGCACAGGGGATCTGGAAACATCAGAATTTCGACATTGCCCCATCCCCGCGCAATTACACGGTCGGCTTGCTCGGTTACGGCCTCATGGGAAAGGCGATCGGCCGGGCGATTGCCGCCATGGGCTTTCCCGTTGTTGCGGCGGTTCGAAATGCCCCTGAAGACGAACAGCATCCAGGCATTCGTTTCGAGATCGGTGATGACGCAGTGATGCGCACGGCCGCACAGTCTCAGGCATTGGTCAACGTCCTCCCCCTGACGGCCGCGACGAAAGGCATTCTGAATGCGGAACTCTTTGCCGCCATGCCTCCCGGTGCACGCCTGATCCAGCTCGGACGCGGCGAACATCTCGTCGACGAGGACCTGGATGCGGCCTTGAACAGCGGCCGGATCGGCGGCGCATCGCTGGATGTCTTTCACACAGAACCTCTGCCGTCCGACCATCCATGGTGGAAAGACGAACGCATTCTGATCACGCCCCACCAGGCCAGCGATTCCTCACGAAGGCTGATGGCGGAGCAGGTCGTCCAGGCCGCGTGCGACGTGGCAGCGGGCAGGAATCCACGCAACACGGTCGACCGGACCATAGGGTATTAAGGCAGTCTCCCCCATGAAAGCGATCTTCGACGAACGTCAGCTCAAGCACAATCCGGAGCGCTACTTCCGCCGGGGCGCCTATATCCCCCACCCGGAACAGCCGGAACGCGCGATCCTGATCCGCGACATGCTCCTGAAAAACGGTTTTGAGATCGAGCCGCCGCAGGACCATGGAGAAGAACCGATCAAGGCCGTCCACGATCCCGACTACGTCGATTTCTGGAAAGACGCCTATGCGCGCTGGCGGGAAGCCGCCGGCGATGCCGAGCCCATTCCGACCTATCACCCGGGACGGCGTGCCGGCCGGTGTTCCTCGTCGATCTACGGCCAACTCGGATGGTATGCGACCGACACTTCGGTGCCGTTGACGGAAAACACCTGGGAAGCGATCTACTGGTCGGCGCAGACAGCCATCGAGGCGGCCAGCAGGGTTATTTCCGGTGACCGGATGGTCTACGGCCTGTGCCGTCCTCCCGGACACCATGCCATGTCGAATGGCGCCAACGGTTTCTGCTTTTTCAATAACGCGGCCGTTGCCGCGCAGGTGCTGCGTCAGGACTACGGCAAAGTCGCCGTCTTCGACATCGACACCCACACCGGAAACGGCACGCTCGATATCTTCTACGAGCGCGGCGATGTCTTCCTGTGTTCCCTGCATGTGGATCCGGACATCTATCCGACCTACTACCTCGGCTATGCCGATGAGACCGGCGAAGGCCAGGGCAAGGGCGCGACCCTGAACCTCACGCTGAAGCCGGGCGCAACGGAAGCTGAAATTCTTGAACGGTTCCGGGAAGGCATCAAGGCCATTCAGGACTTTGGCACCGAAGCGCTGGTCATTTCCCTCGGCTTCGATATGGCCCAGGACGATCCCTTGTCGGAAGTCGGCATGACCGGCGCCGGGTTCGAGATCATGGCGCGCGAGATCGTCCGCATGGGCCTGCCGACCGCCCTCATCCAGGAAGGCGGCTATCTCGGTCCGTCCCTGTCGAACAACGCGGAAATCTATCTGACGGCCAGCCGCGACGAACTCGGGAAATCGTGACCGGCGGAGCCGCGAACAAAGATCTGACCAGATTGCGACGGATTTAGTGCATGTCTCCCAAAAGTGGATGCCGGTTTTGGGATAAAGACATGCGGCAAAACAATTCAAGAGAGCATGTGGCGTAAATCCGAATGATCGCGACATGCCGGACACGCACCCGGTAAACCTGTTGAATCGTACATGTCCGGTCGGAACATAAAAATTAACGACCATCAGTGGCGAACTGCGTCTCCACCATGGTTGAAAAAATGGTCGCTCCTGCCCGGGCGCAGACCGGCACGGCACACCCGACCCTAGAGCATCGGCACGACAAATACCTCTCAGCACACAGGCATGCAGCCAATCGAACGGCGACGTGCGCCAATCTCATCCGGTGCTGCATAAGACATTAGAAGACTCATTCCCCATTGAGCCCCATTCCAAAGAAGAATAGGATATATGTCCTCACAAAGTTCCATTCTTAGGACGAACTATGCAAATTGATGAATTCGACCGAAAGATACTTTCCATATTACAAGATGATGCTAGTCTATCTGTAGCTCAGCTATCTGAACGCGTAGGTCTTTCGTCGACGCCCTGCTGGCGTCGCCTTCAGAAGCTCGAGCGCGAGGGATATATCGATGGCCGCGTAACGCTTTTGAATCAAAGCAAAATCGGTCTCGAACTTACGGTTTTCGTAATGATCCGCACCAACCAGCACAACACCGCCTGGTTGGAAAGGTTCAACGCAACCGTGAATAAATTCCCAGAAATTGTAGAGGTAAACCGGCTGGCTGGTGAATATGACTATATTCTAAAAGTAATAACTAAGAGCAACTCTTCATACGACGCCTTTTACAAGAAATTCATCGACCTGATCGAGCTCAATGATGTCACTTCCTGCTTCTCAATGGAACAAATCAAGCGAAGTACCAAACTTCCTCTCGACGCTGCGAGAAGCTGATACGGACGTTCTGATCGAGACGATCCGCGCCGGCGTCATCGGCGAGGCGCATCCCATTAAAACCCCTTTCGGATACCGGCCGCTGGTTTACGCCGATTACGTCGCCTCTGGACGCGGCCTGGCCTTCATCGAGGATCTCATTCGCGAGGTCGTCCTTCCCGACTACGGCAATACGCACACGGAAACCTCTTATACCGGCCGGCAAACGACGCTGCTCCGGGAACTCGCCCGCGAAACCATTCGCCAGGCGGTCGGAGCAAGCGACCGGCATGCCGTCATTTTCACGGGCTCCGGCGCGACGGCTGCCGTCAACAAGTTGTGCCGGGCTCTTCAACTGCAGGGTACCCTGCCGCGCAGACCGGACGCGCGCGCGACATCGGACGACACCAGGCCCGTTGTCTTCGTCGGGCCGTACGAACATCATTCCAATGATCTCCCCTGGCGCGAGAGCGGTGCGAGAATCTGCCGGATCCCCTTGAATGCGGACGGCGGCATATGTTTCGCCACTCTCGAACGGGAACTGAAATCCACAGGGGCCGATGCGCCAAAAATCGGCGTTTTTTCCGCAGCATCCAACGTGACCGGCATCAAGACCGATGTCAGGCGCCTTGCTCGGCTGCTGCATGCCTACGACGCCCTGTTCTGCTGCGACTACGCGGCAGGCGCGCCGTACATGCAGATTGCAATGGCTGAAACGACCCCCGGATGCGGAGATCACATCGACGCGGTGTTCCTCTCGCCCCACAAATACATCGGCGGACCGGGCGCTTCGGGCCTGCTGATTTGCGACAAGGCCGTTTTTGACGGAATCATGCCGACAATGACGGGCGGCGGTACCGTGAGCTATGTGACGGCCGACGGCCATCGCTATGTTTCCGGTATCGAGCGCCGTGAAGAGGCCGGAACGCCCAATATCGTCGGCGATATCAAGGCCGGTCTTGCGCTGGAACTCCAATCCCGTGTCGGCGCCGGGGAAATCGAACGGCGGGAAGCAACCATGGCCCAACGGGCGATGCGGGCCTGGTCGGCGTATCCTAACATCGAGGTTCTCGGCTCCGCCCATGCAGAGCGTATCGGTATCTTTGCATTCAATATTCGGTGCGGTTCGAAATGGCTGCACTACGGCTTCGTGGTCGCCCTTTTGAACGACCTCTTCGGAATCCAGGCACGTGGCGGCTGCTCCTGTGCCGGTCCATACGGCCATGCGCTTTTGAACATCGACGACACCGATGCGGCCCGTTATGAAGCTGAGGTAAGCGATGGACAAAGCATCGTGCGGCCCGGCTGGGTCAGGCTTGGTTTCAATTACTTCTTCGATGAGCCGACACAGGATTACATTATCGAAGCCGTCCGCTTCATTGCAGATCACGGCGCTGCGTTCCTGCCGCTTTACAAAGCCGACCCCAAAACGGGCGTTTGGAGCATACCGTCCGATACCGGCACTCACGGAAAACCGGCGACCCTTTTCGACGCGCTCATGGAAAGCAGGGCGGCACGCCTTTGCGTTGCCGATACT
Source organism: Roseibium sp. (assembly GCF_048260565.1). Taxonomy (GTDB): domain Bacteria; phylum Pseudomonadota; class Alphaproteobacteria; order Rhizobiales; family Stappiaceae; genus Roseibium. The sequence continues at coordinate 996,359 of NZ_JBLXGP010000001.1, forward strand.
CCGGATTATTCGCAGTGCCTTGCCATGGCAGGGAATCTTGCAGCCTCGCAGTCGAACGAACATGCAGCAGGCAAGGTATCCCGAAAGCCCCCCGTCCCGACCCCGGACGACCTTTCCCTCTTCTGGCGTCCGGAAGAGACGGAAACCGTCCTCAATCAATTGATCGAACGGTCCCAAGATTCTATCCATTGGACGACATCCCGTGGGGCGTCATCCGAAAGCTCGCCATCTCCCCGGCGAACTCATGACGGGACAGGTACATGATTTCAGGTCAGCAGATCTCGGCTTCTCTTTGGGCGGACGTATCGCCTCCGCGCGAGGCTGCAGCGCAACTCCAGGCCAGAACCGAAACCGATATCGCTGTTATCGGAGGCGGATTCTCAGGACTGTCCACGGCCCTTCATCTCGCCCGTTCCGGTCATCAGGTGATGCTGCTTGAAGCCATGGAAGTCGGATTCGGCGGCTCCGGCCGCAACAACGGCCAGGTCATACCGACCATGACCGCAGCGGAACCGGACGCGATCGAAGATCGGTTTGGCGAAGCCGGTGAGCGTTTCGTCGGACTGATCAGGGACAGCGCGAGCTACCTGTTCGATACCGCCCGCGAGGAAAACATAGACTGCGAGGCAGAGCAGACCGGCTGGTTCCAACCAGCGCACCGTGAAAGCCGGCTGGCCCTGAGCCGAAAGCGCGTGGAGGCATGGGCAAAGCGCGGCGCGCCCTGTCGCTTGCTCGACCGGGCGGAATGCGAAGAAGTGCTCGGTTCGGATCTCTGGCACGGCGGCATGTACAATCCGACCGGCGGCCACATCAATCCGCTTGCGCTGGCGCGGGGCCTGGCGGCTGCGTGCGAGAAGCGCGGCGTGACGATCCATGAAAAAACACCGGTGACTTCCATGGAGCGCCGGGATGGCAAGTGGTGCCTGCGAACGCCGAATGGCGAAGTGACGGCCCGCGCCGTCATGCTCGCGAGCAACGCCTATACCGGGCATTTCACCTCGGCCCTGGCTCCGAAAATCGCCCGCTCGGTCGTGCCGGTCCTGTCTTGGCAAATGGCCACCGCTCCCCTGACGGACGAACAGCGCAAGACCATCGTTCCCGGCCGCGAGGCCGTTTCCGACACGCATGGCGACCTGCGCTTCTTCCGCTTCGACAAACGCAACCGCCTTGTGACCGGAGGCGCACTCGCCTGCGGATTGAACGGTGCCGAACGCTTGAAGCCCCTTGTCGGCCGCAGGCTGCAGGAGGCCTTTCCGGTTCTTGGTATGCCGAAGTTCGATTTCGTATGGAACGGCTATATTGGCATGACCGAGGACCGGTTCCCGTTCATCAGTCAGCTCGGTCCGGATTTCTGGTGCTGGGCCGGCTGCAACGGCCGCGGCGTCGGCCTGTCGGTATCGCTCGGTCGGGAACTGGCAGCCGCGATTGCCGGACAGCCGGTTTCCGATCTCGCCCTGCCCCTTTCCGATCCCAAACCGATCCCGCTCCACAGTCTCATCAAGACTGTCGCGCCACCGGTCATGCTGCCGCTCTACCGGTGGCGCGACGGGCGCGACTGAATCTGTGAGACAAGAAACCGAAGGACACCCCGATGACGCAAGACACAACAAGCCAGCCGGTCGTTACCCTGGATATGCTCAAGGCCGCCTTTGCCATGCGGGCGAAAGCCTACGCCCATATGTTCGACGTGCTGCGCGAGGAATTCGGAGCCGATAAGGCGGTCGAACTGATTGCGGAATCGACCCGCCGTCTCGGCAAGGACATGGGCGGCAAGTTCGAGCACCTGGGTCCGAACGATCTGTCCGGCCTGAAGGATGAATTCATCGCCGGCATACCCTGCGCCTCCGAGATGTTCGCGCCTGAAATCAAAAAATGCGACGACGAACGACTCGAAATCCAGTTTCATCGCTGCCCTCTGAAAGACACGTGGGTGGAACAGGGCCGGAACGAGGAAGATCTCGAATTGCTGTGCAAGGCGGCAGGCGCCATCGACGGGGGCTTGTTCACCCGGGCGGGTTTCACCTTCAAAGGCGAAACGTGGACCAAAGGAAAATCAGGTTGTTGCTTGCTTAAGGTGGAGCCCGGCGCAAGTATCGGGTAAAGCTGTTCGGTATCACCATCCGAATCCATCTATTTAATAAAAAACGAAAATAACCCCTTCCAGATACAGGAGAAGTAAATTATGAGCGTCACACGTAGAAATTGTTTCGGCCTGCTTTGCGGAGCAGTTGGTTTACTTGCGGCTCCGGCAGGCGTTCTTGCCGAAGATACGATATACCTCGGCTATCAGCTCCCGCTTACCGGGAATACCGCTCAGTACGGCCAGGATTTCAAGACCGCCGCGGAAATCGCACTCAAGGACTTCAACGCCTCCGGGAAACTCAAGGCTCCGGTCGAGATCATTTTCGAAGATTCACGCTCCGATGCGAAAGAAGGCGTTGCAATCGCCCGGAAGTTCGTGGACGACAAGCGGATTGTTGCGGTCATCGGTGACTTCACCTCGACCGTTTCCATGGCCGCGGCACAGGTCTACAAGAAAGCCGGCATGGCGCAGCTCAGTCAGACGGCCTCCCATCCCGACTATGCCAAGATTTCAAAGTGGCAGTTCCGAAACATCACCACCCAGGCCCAGGAAGGCGTTTTCAATGCCGACTGGATGAATGAACTCGGTTACAAGAAGATTGCGGTCATCGCCGAACAGACCGACTGGGGACAGTCGGTGGTCAAGGATTTCTCCGCAAAGGTCGAGGCCAACGGCGGCGAAGTGGTCTTCACCGAGTTCTTCAACCGGGGTCTGCCCGACTTCCGCTCGATCATCACCAAGATCGAACGCGCCAAGCCGGATGCGATCTACACCGGCTTCTTCTATGAGGACGGCGCGCAGTTCCTCAAACAGATGAAGCAGCTCGGCGCTGACATTCCGGTTCACTCCACGTCCGCCGCCTATAATCAGAAACTGGTCGAACTGGCCGGTCCTGCGGCCGAAGGTCTGTATCTGACCGCTACTTTCCTGCCGAACAGCGATGCGGACAACGTCAAGGCTTTCGTAACGGAATGGAAAGCCGCCCGCGATGGCGAGGAGCCTGGACAGTTTCCGGCTCAGGCGTATGACGCGGTCAATATCATGCTGGAAGCCGTCGCTCGTGCGTATCCGGACCTGAGCCGCGAGCACGTGCGCGACGAACTCGCCAAGACCAAGGACTATCCGGGTATCACCGGCGTAACCTCCTTCGACGAGAACGGCGAAGCCCTGAAACAGTTGACGAAAGCGACCGTTTCCGGCGGAACGTTTGTCCCGGTCAAATAACACGTTTGGATTTCCCGCCCCGATCGGCTTCCTTCGGGGCGGGACATTCGCAACCCGGCCGGACTGACCGGCACTTGCGACCGACCGATTGCCGGCATGCCCGGTATCGGCCGAGCAGCAAGCCGGGCGGGAGTGCTTTCGGCCCCATGTTCCTTGCTTGTCAGGACAGACATCCGTGATAGATCCCTATTACCTGCAGCAGCTGACGATCGGCATTTCGCTCGGCATGATTTATGCCCTGATGGCGATCGGCTTCACGCTCATCTTCGGCGTTCTCAACGTGGTCAACTTCGCCCACGGCGAGGTCTACACCATTGGCGCCTTTGCCGGCATCATGGCCATTGCGGCCTTCGGCCCGCCGTTACTCATTATCGTCTTTATCGTCCTGGCGGTCGGCGCTCTGGCGGGGTTCAGTCTCGAGCGGATCGCGTTCCGACCGTTCAGAAGGTTCTCCGACGAAGCCTCCCTCAAATCGCGGGCGATGCGCGAGGCCACGCTCATGTCCTCTCTCGCCATGTCGATCATTGCGCGCGAATTCATGGAACTCGTATTCGGTTCCGAATTCCAGACCATTGACATCGATTATCTGATCAACAAGCCGATCGAACTCGGCCCGATCACGATCGTGAACGGCGACATCATCATTTTCGTTGTTTCCGTGCTGATGCTGGGCTGCCTGCAGTATCTCTTGAAATACAGCTCCATCGGCCTGTCGATCCGTGCCGTCTCCAACAACCCGCTCGGTGCGAGGTATGTCGGCATCAATACGGACAGAACCATCGTCCTGACATTCGTCATCGGCTCGATGATGGGTGCGCTCGCAGGCATCCTCGTCGGGCTTTACTACGGAGCCGTCTTTCCCTCGATGGGCTTCATTCCGGGCATCAAGGCGTTCGTGGCCATGGTCATGGGCGGTTTGAGTTCCATCCCAGGAGCCGTGATTTCCGCACTTATTCTCGGGGTCGCGGAAAGCATGTCGACCACATTCGTCTCCTCCGTCTGGGCGGATATGGTCGCCTATCTGTTTCTGATCGTCACCCTGGTGTTTTTCCCGCAAGGCCTCTTCGGAGCGAGGAGGGAACGTGTCTAAGGACTTCTTCCGATCGGCGTTTTTGAAGATTGCCATTCTGGCGCTTCTCTTCGCCGCCCTTCCAGCGCTGCTCGCCTATCTCGATCAGGGCTACCTCTATCAGATTGCGACGATTGCACTCATCTTTTCGCTGCTGGCCGTGTCGTTGCAGCTCGTAACGGGCGTCGCGGGTCTCCTGCATCTCGGCCATGCGGCCTTTTACGGTGTCGGCGCCTATATCGCGGCGCTTGCCGGCACCGACTATGGCATCGGTTTCACAATCGGCCTGCCGCTGGCGGGGCTCGGATCGGCTGCGGTGGCCTTCGTGGTTGCCCTTCCAACCATGCGTCTGGTCAGTATCTATTTTGCCGTCGCCACCCTCGGCATCGGCCAGATGATCTATCTTGTGCTGCAGAACTGGGTGGAGGTGACCAAGGGACCGAACGGGGTCATTCTGTTCTCGGGCATCGATCTCTTCGGCTATACGGTCGAAAGTGAGATCGGCACCTACTTCGTTGTCGCGGTCACGGTCGCCATATCCATCTGGATCCTGCACCGGTTGAGCCATTCCTATTACGGCAACGCCCTGCGCAGCCTGCGCGAGGACGACCAGTGCGCCGACGCCATGGGCATCGACACGGTACGTCTGCGCATCGAGTCCTTCATGATTTCGTCCTTCTTTGCCGGGATCGCAGGTGCGCTGTGGGCCTATACCACCGGATATATCTCCCCGGGCGATTTCGACTTCTCGGAATCGATCCTGATCCTGGCCATGGTCGTTGTCGGCGGGCTGGGCAGCATTCCCGGCGCCATCATCGGCGCTCTGCTCCTGATCCTGTTGCCGGAAGCCCTGCGTGCGGTCGGGGACATACGGAATATTGTCGTCGGTGTCGTCCTGTTCTGCTCGATCCTGTTCCTGCCCAAAGGGCTCTTCGGTGAAGTTCCCGCGCTCAATTTCGTCCGCCGACAGTTGAACAGCGCCTGGCAGAACAATCCCGACAGGCAGAAGGTGGGCTGGAAATGAACGCGATGCTGGAAGTGGACAACGTGTCACGCCGCTTCGGTGGCCTGATGGCCGTCGACAATGTGACGACCACGGTCGGTGAAGGCGAGCTGATCGGCCTGATCGGCCCGAACGGCGCGGGGAAAACCACCCTGTTCAACCTGATCTCCGGCTTCACGCCGGTTTCCTCCGGGGAGATCCGCTATCGCGGCAGGAAGATCAGCGGACTGAAACCCTCCGCCATTGCCGACCTGGGCATCTCGCGCACCTTTCAGAACCTGCGTGTCTTTCCGAACATGACCGTCTTCGACAATGTTTCGGTCGGCGCGGTCGGCGCCATCGGCCAAAGCCCGTGGCAGGCGATCGCCGCCGGTTCAAGCCGAGCACAGGCAATTTCCGAACGCAGTTGGGAAGCGCTGGAAAAGGTGAAGCTCACCGAATACGCAAACGACCTCGCTGCGAACCTTGCCTATGGCAAACGCAAGTATCTGGAAATCGGCCGCGCGCTCGCCATGAAACCGGATCTCCTGATCCTGGACGAACCGGCAGCGGGTCTGAACGATTCCGAGACGGCGGAACTGGCCGCCTTCATCAAGGATCTGCATTCGCAGGGACTTACCGTCATGCTCGTGGAACATGACATGGGTCTCGTCATGAACATCTGCGAGCGGATCGTGGTCCTTGCTTCGGGACGCAAGATCGCCGATGCGGAGCCGGCCCTGGTCCGGCAGAACCGGGAAGTCCTGGAAGCCTATCTGGGGGTGGACGACGAATGAACGTTCTCGAGATCGAAAACCTGTCCCTGCGGATCGGCGTTCAGGATATCCTGCATGACGTCAGCCTGAACCTGCCCGAGAAGGGGATCCTCGCGATCCTCGGCGCGAACGGTGTCGGCAAAACCAGCCTGATGCGCTGCATTTCCGGGATTTATCATCCGACCGGCGGCGAAATCCGCTATGACGGAACAAACATCATCGGGCTGAAAAGCCACCAGATCGTGGAAAAGGGCATCCTGCAGGCCCCCGAAGGCCGGCAGATCTTTTCCAACATGAGCGTTCTGGAGAACCTGACCATCGGCGGTGGTCCGCTCAAAACCAGAGAGCTCGATCACGTTCTGAAGCTGTTTCCCAAGCTCAAGGAACGTTTGAAACAGAGCGCCGGCTCCCTTTCCGGTGGGGAGCAGCAAATGTTGTGCATCGGCAGAGCGTTGATGCGCAAACCCAAGGTCCTGCTTCTTGACGAGCCGTCGCTCGGCCTGGCGCCCATGCTGGTGCGTTTCATCTTCGATCTCGTCGAAAAGATCCGGACCGAAGGCTATTCGATCCTGCTCGTCGAGCAGAACGCCAAGGCAGCCCTTCGGATCGCCGACAGGGCCGCCGTGATCGAAGGCGGCCGGATCGTGATGGAGGGAACGGCCCGGGAGCTCGCCAGCGACAGCCGTGTAGCCGACGCCTATCTCGGAGGCCATGTTGCCGCAAGCAACTGACCATCGAATCTGCCGGAGACATTTAAACGAAAGGAAAGTTCCATGGCGCTTCCCATGATCGAAAAACGCCGCATCGAGGCGGAGATCCTGAAATGCGTGTTCGACGTTCTGGTGGAGCGTCACGGACGGGAAGAGGCAGAGGCCGTCATCGGCGAGGCCGTTTCCAATTCCGCCATCGCTCAGGGGAAGGAGTTCCGGGAAAAGGAAGATAGCGAACCGACCCTGGAAGACTTCGCCGACCTGCTGCCGCTCTGGCAAATGGACGATGCCCTGGAAATCGAGGTGCTCGAAAAGGCGCCGGACAAGCTGAAGTTCAACGTGAAGCGTTGCCGCTATTCGGAAGTTTACAAGGACATGGGGCTCGGCGACATCGGCCATCTCCTGTCCTGCAACCGCGATGGCGATTTCTGCATCGGCTACAATCCGAAGATGGAACTGACCCGCACCCAGACCATCATGAAGGGCGCCCCCTACTGCGATTTCCGGTACCGGCTGAAATCCGACAAGGAATGATGCGGGAACAGTGATCCGCACTATGGAACGATGATGACGTAGAGACAGATCGTTCAAGACGGGCGGGCCAAGAGCCCGCCCCACTTGTTTCCATCATCTGGATTGCCAACCTTCAGGTGAGCCGCGTCAGCAGGCCGGCCATGAGCTTCGCCCGCTCCACCAGACTGTCGATGAAGATGTGTTCGTCGAGCGTGTGAAGTCCCCGGCCGCGAACGCCGATGGAATCCAATGTCGGAATGCCCATGGCGCCGGTGAAATTGCCATCCGATCCGCCGCCGGCACTGCCATGGGACAGATCGAAACCGATCTCCTTAGATATATCCCGGGCGAGTTCGTACATCCTCATGGTCCCTTCGCCAGGCTCCCAGACCGGCCGGGTCACGCCGGGCGTGACCTCGAAGACGACGCCGTTTTCCTCGCCGTTCAGCGCATGAATGCGTTCCACGCCGGCATCCAGGTCTTCCTGACGCTTCGCCATGCTCAGAACCTCGGCCTCACACAGCGACGACACGCAGTTCACCCATTGCCCGCCATGGACGACCCCGACACTGTATGTGCAGTCGGGCGTGGTCATGGCCTCGATCTCCAGGATCTTCTTCGCCATGGCGGCAATTGCCGACCGTCCATCTTCCAGCGCCCAGCTGGCATGGCTCGGCTTGCCCTGAGCCTTCAGATTAAAGCGGGCAATGGCATAACGCCCGGTCACCGCACCGCCATCGGCGCTGGCCGGCTCCGGCACCAGCACATATTTGTTCTTGCGCGCCTCGGCCTCGATCAGATCCCGGGTGGACGGTGTTCCGACCTCCTCGTCCGGCGTGAACAGGATCGTCACCGGCAAGGGCGTCTCGATGCCCGCCAGCGCCATCTGGCGCAACGCTTCGATTGCCAGATAGTTGCCGCTCTTCATGTCCATGATGCCCGGCCCATAACACTTGCCCTCCGTTATCCGCCAGGGCAGCACGTCAAGCGTGCCGATCGGATGAACCGTATCGAGGTGGCCGGAAATCAGAATACCGGGCTTGCCGGCATCCTTGTGCGGAAACGTCGCCCGGACGGATCCGCCGAATCCCATGCGGCCCGGAATTCGCTCGATGGCCGCACCGGCGGCGACCAGATCATAGGTCGCCAGATCCATCATCCGGTCGACGGCGGCTGCATCATAGGTCGGGCTTTCACATTCGACCCAGGGCTTGAGCCCGGCCAGAATCCGGTGGGCATCGAAATCGAGGCGATCTAAGGACAAGGCAAATCTCCGGGATTGCTGGGGTGGAAAGTTCGGAAATCATGCGGTTCCGCAGCACCGGTTCGCACGAAAATTCCTGGTCCAATTGTTAAAGCATTACAGCGCCTTGGTCCATCAATGGCCGTCGAATTGATTATCCCTATACTGCAGCCGATCCTTGGTCCATCATCCGACGGACAATAACGGCCGACTGGCGAGCCATGAAATCAGACCGGACAAAAGAGCCCGATACAGGCACTCGCAAAAGCGCCCATCAAGGCGCCGTGGAGCCGCAGTCGTGCCTGATCGAGGATGCCTCCGACCAGGCAGCGCTGCAGCCCTGGGTCTCTATGGATTGCTACCAGCTAAGCGACGGCCGCGAGGTGGCTCGGCTGGACAGCCTGGATCTCGGAAGCCAGCAGATCGTCCGCGAGCATCAGGATACCTCGGTGCAGAAACTGGGCATTACGCCTGCGGACTTCTGTACCGTTTCTGTCTGCACCCAAATTCCGACCGCCCGCTTCTCCGAACACTGCGGCGAGCAAGACGATACGGTTTTCTTCCTGCCCGCCAACGTCGAGTTCGATATCCATATTCCCGCCGGTTGCGAGACCGCCTATGTCGGGCTCAGCCAGGAAGAGTTCCTGTGCAGCGCGCGGGCACTCAATCCAGCCTTCTGGGAACGCCCCCCACAAGGTGTCGTACCGCTCATTTCCCGCCGGCGCAGCGACTTCCAGGAGGCAGTTGATCTCTGGCTGAAGACCGCTCAGGACGTCGCCTTGCGTGGCGAAAGCCTAGATCCGGCCATCCTGCGCAATCATCTCCTGCAGACCGTTCTGCAGATCGCGGCAGTTTCGCAAGACAACATCGCACCATCGTTCAACGAACGTGTGCGGGCGCTGCAGATAGGCCGCGAGGCGCGCAGCTTCGTCGATGATCGACCGGACGCGGACACGTTGCCTACGGTCGTTGAGATCTGCCAGGCGCTGCGCGTGTCGGAACGTACGCTGCAATATGCCTTTCGCGAATATGTCGGATTGTCTCCGCTGGCCTATTTGCGCAGGTGCCGATTGAACCGTGTCCGCGCAGCGCTCGCGGCCGCAGATCCGCATAGCACGACGATCACCCAGGTGGCGATGCGCTTCGGATTTCTCCATCTCGGCCGCTTTGCCGGCGACTTCAAGCGGATGTTTGGCGTCACGCCTTCGGAAACGCTGACGTCCTGAAACTCGTGCAAACCGGCCAAATTTTTCCGGCTTTGCGGAAATCGGATAGCTGGCTTCCCAATCTCGTTTTAGCTTGCGCCAAGGTGTTGATTCCTTGGGGCTAGTTCAGCTGCGCCCGATCCCGGGACCACAGCATCCAAGCCGAATTTTTAAGTGCTGACGGAGAATAATGCATCCATTACAGGTTTTAAATTCGCGGGACTTCCTCGTTCGCCATCAAATGTCGTTTCCGAGCGCCCGAGCGGTCCGCCGTGCCGCGCTGCTGGCGACGGCCCTGACCGGCGGCAGCCTTTCTTTTGTACCGCTGATGATGGCCCCTGCCCTGGCCGATAGCATCACAAATACCAATGATAGCGGAACTGGCTCGTTCCGGGCGGCTGCGGGCTCGAACGCCCTGAATTTCACCGGACTGACCGGAGCCCAGACGATTACACTGACATCGGGTGCGGTCACGCTTACCAACACAGGGACAACTAGTCTTTTGCTGTCCGGCGGCACGGACGATCTGACCATCGAAGGCGATGACATAGCACTCGACATCAGCAACAGTACTTTGAACATCTCCGGAACTGGGACCCCGCTGTCTCTGACCATCAACTCGAACATTACCGGCAGCGGGGCGCTGCTTATCGGCGACTCGGACTCCGACCTCACGGTCACGCTCGGCGGCACCAACACGATGGTCAAGACAACGGTAGGCATCGGTAATACCCCGGCGCCGGTATCCATACGGGTGACAAGCGGGGACACTGTATCGATTGGCAATGGTGCTGCCCTTAGCAGCGGGAAACTGAGCCTTTCAGACGGCACGCTTGTCGTCACCGGGGCCACCACAATCAGCAATCAGATCAACCTCGACAACGGCGGCGGCACGATCAACAACAGCGCCGACGTCACGCTCTCTGGTGTTATCTCCGGCTTTGACGGCCTCACCAAATCCGGTGCCGGCATCCTGACCCTGACCGGCAACAACACCTATTCCGACGGCACGACCGTTACCGGCGGAACCCTGTCTGTCAGTTCCGACAGCAATCTCGGTTTTGGCGCTGTTACCCTTAATGGCGGCAACCTCGCCATCACCGGCGCCACGACCATATACAATGCACTCTCGCTCTCTTCCAACGCGACGCTTACAAACAGCGCGGATGCCACCCTTTCGGGCGCGATCTCCGGTTCCGGCAATCTGACCAAGTCCGGCTCAAGTACACTGACGCTGACGGGCAACAACACGTCTTATAGCGGAACAACGACGATTTCCTCCGGAACCGTATCCATAGATCTTGCACAGAGACTTGGATCCGGCGGCTTAACGCTCGCGGGGGGCACTCTGGCACTGACAGGAACCAGCGCCACGACCTTCGCAAACCCGATCTCGACGACGAGTTCCTCAAGCACCATCGACGTTGCCAGCGGGAAAACTGTCAGGGTTGCAAGCAGCATTTCAGGTGCCGGCGGACTGACCAAATCCGGGGCTGGAACGCTGGAGCTGGCCAACACGAATTTATATTTGGGCGCCACCACCATCAGCGGCGGAACCCTCCTGATTTATAGTGGCAGCATCGACGGGACCAGCGGCCTCACGTTCAATGGCGGTAACCTGGAGATCGGCGGCGCTACAACCATTAACAAGACTTTCGTGCTCAACTCCGACGCCACGGTCACGAACAGCGCGGCTGTTACCCTTTCCAATGTGATCTCCGGCAGCGGCGGACTGACAAAGGCCGGTTCCGGCACGCTGACGCTCTCGGGCAACAATACGTTTAGTGGCACCACGACCATCACCGGCGGCACGCTCTCCCTCAGTTCGGACGGAAATCTGGGCACAGGAACACTGACCCTGAACGGCGGCAACCTTGCCATCACCGGCGCCACGACCATCGACAACGCCATGGTCCTCAGCGACAACGCGACGATCACCAACTCGGCGAACGCGGCTATCTCGGGCAATATCTCCGGCACCGGCAGCCTGACCAAGGCCGGCACCGGGACGCTGATGCTAACAGGGTCCAATACCTATTCCGGCAGCACGACCATTTCAGTCGGCACACTGCAGATCGGCGATGGCGGGACAACCGGCAGCATCTCTAGCGACGTCACCAATAACGGCGTTCTCGCTTTCAATCGCTCCGACGCCGTGACTTATGCCGGTGTCATTTCCGGCACCGGCAGCCTGACCAAGGCCGGTAGCAGCACGCTCACACTGACGGGCAGCAACAGTTATTCCGGCGGCACGACGATCTCAAGCGGAACACTGCAGATCGGCGATGGCGGCACCAGTGGCAGCCTCACCGGCGACATCACCAACAACAGCGCCCTGATCTTTAACCGCTCAGACGCGCTGACCTACGGCGGTGTGATCTCCGGCACCGGCACATTCACCAAATCCGGAGCCGGCAACCTGATCCTGACGGGCACCAACACCTATACCGGGACCACGACGGTTTCTGCCGGAACGCTCTCGGTCAACGGCAGCCTTGCCGGCAGCGTCAACCTCCTCTCCGGCGGCACACTCGGCGGCTCCGGCACGGTCGGCGCGGTGACCACGACTTCCGGCAGCACCATTGCCCCGGGTAATTCCATCGGCACGCTCAACGTCGCCGGCAATGCCGACTTTGCCTCCGGCAGCACCTATGCGGTCGAGGTCGACGACGCCGGCAATTCCGACCTGCTGAGCGCAACAGGAGCCGTGACCATCGACAGCGGCGCCACGGTCAGCGTCTCGCCGGAAAACGGCACCGACGACGGCTCGACCTATGCTACGTCCACCACCTACACGATCCTCACCGCAGCTGGCGGCGTGACCGGCACCTTTGACTCGGTCTCCGACAGCTTCGCCTTTCTTGATGCTTCCCTTGGCTATGACGCCCAAAACGCCTATCTGACACTCCTGCGCAATGACTACACCTTTGCCTCCGTCGCAAGCACATCGAACCAGAGTGCGACGGCCGGTGCCTTCGACAGTCTCGGCAGTGGCAACAGCCTCTATGACGCGGTCGTCGTGCTCGGCGAGGCCAGCGCACGCGCTGCCTTCGACAGTCTTTCCGGCGAGATCCATCCGTCCGCCAGCGGCCTGCTGCTTCAGGAAAGCCGCTTTGGCCGTGATGCCGTAAACGCTCGGATCCGCTCGGCCTTCGACGGGCTGGCAGCAAGCGACATGCCGATGGTTGCCTTTCACGGAGACGGCGGCGCACTAGAGACGGCCAAGGGGGCTGTCGCTTGGGGCCAGGCCTATGGCAGCTGGGGCCGGACCGGCAGCGACGGCAATGCAGCGGCCCTGGACTATAACAGCGGCGGCTTCTTCCTCGGCCTGGACGCGGATGTCTTCAGCGGCTGGCGCGCCGGTGTCGTCGCAGGCTTCGGCACATCCCAGTTCGACAGCGATGCCCGTACCTCTTCCGGTGATGCCGATAACTATACGATTGGCGCCTACGCAGGCCGTCAGTCCGGCGCGTTCGGCGTGCACCTCGGCACGTCATTGACCTGGCACGACGTGTCTACCACGCGCAACGTCACTGCCGGCGCACTCAACAATACACTGAAGGCCAACTATGCTGCGGCGACCGCGCAAGCCTTCGGCGAGTTGGGCTATAAAATCGACACGGTCTATGCCCGGTTCGAGCCCTTCGCCGCTGCCGCCCTCATCCATCAGCACAGCGATGGCTTTACCGAGACCGGCGGCGCGGCGGCGCTCACCGTGTCGTCGTCATCGCAGACGCTTGGGCTGACGACCCTGGGGCTGCGGGCGGACCGGCAATTTGCCGCCACAGAAAGCCTCTCGGCCTCCTTGCACGGCATGCTCGGCTGGCGTCATGCCTTCGGCGATGTCACTCCGGGCGCGAGAATGCGCTTTGCCGGCGGCAATGCCTTCACCGTCGCAGGCAGCCCGATCGACCGCGACACGGCCCTGTTCGAGGCGGGCCTGAACTTCGATCTGGATAACGGTGCTAGGTTCACCTTCAGCTATCAGGGCGAGTTCGGTTCCAAAGCCCTGAACCAAGGCGCACGCGCTGCCTTCTCCTTGCCGTTTTAGAACATTCCTGCCACCCCGGCCCTGGTTGGTGCCATCCACTCAGTTAGCTTTTGCGCCTCTACTGCGGATGGTTACGCCGCTAACGCGTCCTTAATGCTTGCAGAACACAATGAGAACAGGTATGGTACGTTCATGATTTGTACCGGCGCAGGTTCGCACGGGAGACCGACTGATGTTGACGCGCAAGCAATATGAACTTCTGATGTTCATCCACGAAAGACTGAAGGAAACCGGCGTACCGCCGTCCTTCGACGAAATGAAAGACGCGCTCGATCTGAGGTCGAAATCCGGTATTCACCGCCTGATTACTGCTCTGGAAGAGCGTGGCTTCATCCGGCGCCTGCCCAACCGGGCGCGCGCCATGGAAGTGATCCGGCTGCCTGATTCCATTGCCCCCGGCCTCGGTGTTCCGCGACCCCGCGGCAGCTTCTCTCCCGAGGTCATCGAGGGATCTCTTGGCAAACCGTCTGCGCCGGCCGAACCGGCACCTGCTCCAGCTGTTCATGATCATCACGCCGGCGTTGAAGTGCCCGTCATGGGCCGGATTGCCGCCGGTGTCCCGATCGAGGCAATCCAGACGCATAGCCACTCAATCAGCGTCCCCGCGGATCTGCTTGGAAAGGGGGAGCATTACGCACTGGAAGTACGCGGCGACTCCATGATCGAAGCCGGAATTCTCGACGGTGACACGGTGCTGATCCGCAAGAGCGATACGGCCGACAGCGGCGATATCGTCGTCGCTTTGGTGGACGACGAAGAAGCAACGCTGAAACGGCTGCGCAAGAAAGGCGACTCGATTGCGCTCGAAGCCGCAAACCCCGTATATGAAACGCGAATTTTCGGACCTGGCCGTGTCCGTGTCCAAGGGCGCCTGGTGGCTCTGTTCCGTCAGTATTGAAGCCCAAAATGCTATTTGTGCCATGGGCGTGGCGGTGAGGTTTTCGCCGCCCGCCAATAAGCGATCTGTGCATGATGCAACTCCGGATTCTGTTCCGGCAGCGCCAACCAGATCGAGATTGCGCCAAGGGCATGTCTGTTTCGGCCATCGATCACCAGTCTTGCACGGCAATCAGCCGGCACGGTGAGTGTCGTGACGATAACATCCGCAAAACGGCAGTCCAGATGGAGCGCATCGGCAGTCTTGGGCATCGCAATCAAAAGCGGCGCGCGTCTTACGGCCTCCATGTCCTGTTCGCCGGCATCGGATAACCCGAACAAAGTCTTGTAGGCGGCGCGGGCGCTATCGGGGTAAGCCCGATAGAGGCAGCTGGTCCCGTCACAGGCATATTGCCCCTCAACCATCTTGTGCTCCTGAAAGGCCCTTTCCGGAAGGCCTTCCATTTGAAGCCAGTTGTCGGTCGCAAATCCTGCTCTGCCCGCATGAATGCGCAAGGTGCCGCCATCATCACGTGCAGCGATCAATCCCCCTTTTTCGGCAATCTGAACGTCAGGCGGGCGCGACAGGTTGGCTGCAACGACAGCCGCCACAAAAGGAATTGCGCTGAAGCCTTTCAACTTTCCCGGCAGAAGCAGCAGAACGAAGAGCCCTGCGGTGGCAAGGAATGTGGTGATCGCATCCGGCACCGGCACAGCCCCGCTATGCGCTCCAAGTCCGGCCGTCCACTCCGCGATCGCCAAAAGCAAATCGAGGCCAATGGCCATGATCTGCAATGGGAGGCTCGCCAACCCGAAAGGCATGAGGATCAGGGCCAGAACCCCCATGGGCATGACAATGAGCGAGAATACCGGCATGCCGAGCATATTGCCGATGAGCCCGTAAGGCGCGATGCGACCGAAGTGATAGGCACCGATCAACCCGGTCGCCGTTCCCGCGATAAGCGCGGTCAGGAAAAGACCGAACGTCCAGCGCAAAACGATCCGCATCCCCCGGAAAACGGGGACTGCGCTTCGCTCTTTCGGCAGGTTCACCCGCTGAACATTCCTCAGAGAATCATAAGCTGCAACAAGGCAGATCACCGCAGCGAACGACATCTGGAAGCCGGGATAAAAAAGCCGCTCCGGCGCCAGCAACAACAGAACCAGTCCCGCGAGAGCCACACTGCGCAATGTCAGGCCGCGCCGGCCGGTCAGTACCCCGAGAAACACCAGAAAGACCATGATGAAAGAGCGCTGAGTCGCGACCGAAGCGCCTGAAAGCCCGAGATAGCAGGCCGCCGCCACGAGAGCAGCGGCAGCCGCCATGCGGTGGGTCGGATAATACAGAGTGGCGGCCTGGCTCAGGGACAGGATCATCAGCAACACCGCATAGGTCCCACCGGCGAAAAGCGCCATGTGCAGGCCGGAGATCGCCAGAATATGCGCCAGCCCCGACTGGCGCAGCGCCTCTTCGCTTTCCGGAGAAAGGCCGCTCCGGTCCCCGACCAGCAGGGCGGCCGCCAGCGCCGAACGATGTCCAGTACCCAGGATCCCGGAGATCCTGTCTGAAATTCCCCGTCTCAGATCTCCGAGTTGCCGTTTGGCCTTCAAAAGCAGGGAAGGTTCATCAAGCTCTGCCGCCTGAGGTACCCCGTACGAAAACCCGGTTGCCCCGATCCGGTCAAAATAGGCGCGAAAGGAAAAATCGTACCCTCCCGGCCGAACCGGGCCTGATGGCGGAAACAGACGTGCACGAACCGTAACCGCATCGCCAATTCCTGAGGCCGTCGTTTCCGGCACGCTTATCCGGACACGTTGAGGAAATGCATCTCCCGATTTATTTCGGGGCAGATCCACGACCTTGTCGACACCAATCGTAAGGCGCATTCCCCGCTGCGTGTTTTCACGATCGGTGACCCGACCGACGAGCGTGAATGTACGTGCTTCCTGAAGACGGGGAGCATCCACGATGATGGTGCGAAGATCGGCAACGAAGACGCCGGTGATAACGGCAAACACCAGCATTCCGGCCGGCCTCAGGCGAGCCTTGAGAAATGCTTGAAGGACGAAAAGGCCGCTTGCGGCGAACAAGGCCGAAACGACAATAAAATCCGGTTCCTCCGGCAGGAGCGTGTACAGGGCGATCCCCGCCGCGAAAGCGAACGTAGCCCAAAGCAGCTTCTGTTCCGCGAGCTTCCGTCTCCATTCAGCGCGGACTTGTCTTCGCTGCGAAAAATCCGATAGGGCCGCGTCGGCTTTTCCTCCCCGATACGGAAAGCCAGCGGCAGGCCAGCGTAAGCGTCTAAAAATGCGTTTATGAGAAAGAGCTTGCGGCTGATCCGGCCTCGAAGAGCCGACGTCATCCTTTAGCGGATAATGCCCCGCTCCACCGCTCAAGACCTGCCCCTTCATGCATCACATTCAAGCAGTCTTTGCGCAATGGATCTTACGGAACAGTTTTGCCTGCCGCCCGGCTATGCTAAGACCCGCGCAATCCGGCTTTATGCCAACCCCTTTTCTCCATATTGGCAGAGACCTGCAAAGAACACCATGGCCCAAGACGTCGTCACCCGTTTCGCTCCCTCCCCGACCGGTTTCCTGCATATCGGCGGCGCGCGCACCGCACTTTTCAACTGGCTGTTTTCCAAGCACCACGGCGGCAAGATGCTGCTGCGGATTGAAGATACCGACAAGGCCAGATCCACCCAGGAGGCGGTCGATGCGATCCTGGACGGTCTGAACTGGCTCGGTCTCAACTGGGACGGCGAACCGATCTCGCAGGCCTCCCGGGTCGACCGCCACAAGGAAGTGGTTGAGCAGATGCTGGCGCAAGGCAAGGCCTACCGCTGCTATGCGACGCAGGAAGACCTTGCCGAAATGCGCGAAAAGGCACGGGCCGAGGGTCGCCCTCCCCGCTACGACGGCACGTGGCGCGATCGGGATCCGTCCGAAGCCCCGGAAGGCGTCGCCCCGGCTATCCGGCTGAAGGCGCCGCTGGAAGGTGAAACCATCGTCGACGATCTGGTTCAGGGCCGGGTCACGTTTCCCAACAAGGATCTGGACGATCTTGTCCTGATGCGTTCCGACGGCACGCCGACCTATATGCTGGCCGTCGTCGTCGATGATCATGACATGGGTATCACCCATATCATCCGCGGTGACGATCACCTGACCAATGCTGCCCGCCAGACACTGATTTTCCAGGCCATGGGCTGGGATGTGCCGGTCATGGCACATATACCGCTGATCCATGGTCCCGACGGCGCCAAGCTGTCCAAACGCCATGGCGCCCTGGGCGCTGAAGCCTATCGCGCCATGGGGTATCTGCCCGAAGCCATGCGCAATTACCTCGCCCGCCTCGGCTGGAGCCATGGCGATGAGGAAATCATGTCCACCGAAGACATGATCAAATGGTTCGGCATGGAGGCCGTAGGCAAGTCGCCGGCGCGCTTCGACTTCAAGAAGCTGGAAAACCTCAATGGCCACTATATGCGCGCCA
The DNA here is from genome assembly GCF_048260565.1 of Roseibium sp. GTDB lineage: Bacteria > Pseudomonadota > Alphaproteobacteria > Rhizobiales > Stappiaceae > Roseibium. The sequence continues at coordinate 1,014,590 of NZ_JBLXGP010000001.1, forward strand.
CGGCGGACGCCGAATTGTTGCAGCACTGGAAAGCCTGTCTGGAGCACATCGACGGCGGTCCCGACGTCCTGACCTGGCTCAACGCTCCGGAACACGAGGCAACTGCGCTGGCCGCGCTGCCGGGGCTCAAAGAGCGGGCAAAGACACTGGTCGAACTGACGGAAAGCGCGTCCTATCTGTGGCGTCAGCGCCCGCTGGACTGCGATGAAAAGGCCGCGAATATTCTCAACGACGAGGCTCGCGGGCTGTTGGCCGGTCTGCATGAAACCCTGGCCTCCGTACCGGCATGGGAAGCAGAACCCCTGGTAGTCGCAGTCAAGGCGTTTGCCGAGGCACAGGAACTCAAGCTCGGCAAGGTGGCACAGCCATTGCGCGCTGCACTTACGGGCCGCGGAACGTCTCCTGGTATCTACGATGTGCTTGTTGCGCTGGGACGGGAAGAATCCCTGAACAGGATCAAGGATCAAGCCAATTAAGGCGTGAATTCAATTGGTTAAAAACAGTCCGGCTAAACGTCAGGTTAAATTTTCAGACTATTTGACCAAAGCGCGAGGTCAGCGCCGCTTGCGGCAGTGCGACAAATGGGATACGCAGAACGCGACCATTCCTCCGGTACCGTCCGCCGGCCTTTCCAATGCCTTGAAAACAGGCAGGAAACTGCAAAACAGACGGTGCTTAGGCTTCTCAACAAAGGGGGTTTCCTGAATGGCTGATAACAACGCCAAGCTCAACGTGGGCGGTAACGATTACGCCTTTGACGTTCTTGACGGATCGATTGGCCCGTCTGTGGTGAACATTTCCTCGCTCTACAAAGAAACGGGCATGTTCACCTACGATCCGGGTTTCACGTCAACAGCCTCGTGCGAATCCAAGATCACCTATATCGACGGTGACGAAGGAACGTTGCTTTATCGCGGCTACCCGATCGACCAGCTCGCGAACCATGGCGACTTCCTGGAATCCTGCTACCTGCTGCTTTACGGCGAGTTGCCGACGAAGGTGCAAAAGGACGACTTCGTTCAGCGTGTGACCTATCACACGATGATCCACGAGCAGATGAACCGGTTCTTCTCCGGCTATCGCCGGGATGCGCACCCCATGGCCGTCATGTGCGGCACGGTCGGCGCGCTTGCCGCGTTCTATCACGACTCGACGGATATTTCCGATCCGCACCAGCGCATGGTCGCCTCCCTGCGCATGATCGCGAAGATGCCGACGATCGCAGCCATGGCCTACAAGTATCACGTTGGCCAGCCGTTCGTTTATCCGCGCAACGACCTGGATTATTCCGCGAACTTCCTGCACATGTGCTTCGCAGTGCCTTGCGAGGAGTACAAGGTCAATCCGGTTCTGGCGCGCGCCATGGACCGGATTTTCATTTTGCACGCCGACCACGAACAGAACGCGTCGACCTCGACGGTGCGTCTGGCCGGCTCGTCCGGGGCAAATCCGTTCGCCTGCATCGCCGCCGGTATTGCTTGCCTCTGGGGCCCGGCACACGGCGGCGCCAACGAAGCCGCGCTGAACATGCTGACGGAAATCGGTTCTGTGGACCGCATTCCGGAGTTCATCGAACGCGCCAAGGACAAGAACGATCCGTTCCGTCTGATGGGCTTCGGTCACCGGGTCTACAAGAACTACGATCCGCGCGCCCGGATCATGCAGAAGACCACCCACGAAGTGCTCGGCGAGCTCGGCATCAAGGACGATCCGCTGCTCGACGTGGCGATGGAACTGGAGAAGATCGCCCTTCACGACGAATATTTCATCGAGAAGAAGCTCTATCCGAACATCGACTTCTATTCGGGTATCACCCTGCGTGCGCTCGGTTTCCCGACCACCATGTTCACCGTGCTGTTCGCTCTGGCCCGCACCGTCGGCTGGATCGCCCAGTGGAAGGAAATGGTGGAAGATCCGTCCCAGCGCATCGGCCGCCCGCGCCAGCTCTACACCGGAGCAACCCAGCGCGACTACGTGCCGATCGATCAGCGCTAAGCACGCAAACGCGCAAGATACGAAAGAGGGCGCCCCACGGCGCCCTTCAGACCGCTGACAAACCCGTCGATTTCGGCGGGTTTGTTATTTTGGATTAGGTTTTGTGGCGATTGTCGGCGTTTCAGAGTTTGGTCTTTAACGCGCATATTCCCATTACGCGGGTGCTTGTTTCGGGGCTTTGG
>NZ_JBLXGP010000002.1:0-827156 GCF_048260565.1 Roseibium sp.
ATGACCGCAAGCGATCCGGAACACCTGAGAACTTCAACCTTGCAACCACGGGGCCGTCCACATATGGATCCCAGCCTTCGGTGGGATGACAACACACATTCTGACTGAGCAGGTTGCCCTTTACCGCTTTCGCGAAGGCCGGCCAACGATTACCCTCCCGTCAAAGGCTGCCCGCGACCGTACCGGCCGCTATTTTCGGACAGTAGGATAATCCCATGGACGTTCTCGATCTCAACAGGGCCTTCACGCTGATCGAACCCGGGCCGGTCGTTCTGGTGACCACCCACGACGGGCGCAAGGACAACATCATGACCATCACCTGGACCTTGGTGCTGGGCTTTTCCGCCGAGTTCGCGATCACCACCGGGCCCTGGAACCATTCCTACGCGGCCCTGCGCGACACGAAGGAGTGCGTGCTCTCCATCCCTACCGTCGACATGATCGACACCGCCGTCGGCATCGGTGTCTGCTCAGGAACGGATACGGACAAGTTCGAAAAATTCGGCCTGACCCGCGTCAAGGGCAGACATGTGAGAGCGCCGCTGATCAAGGAAACCCTCGCCAACATCGAATGCCGGGTCGTCGACTTTGTCGACCGGCACAGCATCGTCATCCTCGAAGGCGTCGCCGCCTATATCGACAGCGCCCGTGAGGAGAAAAGAATGCTTCACGCGGTGGGCGACGGCACCTTCATCGTGGACGGCGACACGATCGACCGAAGAGAGATGATGCGCTCCAAACTTCCGTCCGGACTTTAGAAAAGCGGGCATCTCCCTGGGCGGCATGATACCACGCAGCATTGTTCATGCTCGGGTTGGCTTGACTGGTGCCGGAAAAAAAGCCCCCACCGCGGGGCGGGGGCAAGGTCTCCATGTGTCCTGACCTTAGAAGCTGAAGCTGGAGCCGAACGCCTCGCTGATACGCGAGAGCTTGTTGGCGAAGGTGTCCGTTGCTCCGCCCGCAAAGAGCAGACCGACCGCCTGACTGTTGGCATCCAGGACGATCGAACCGGAATCACCGGGATTGGACATGTTCGTGGTCTGGATCTGGTCTCGGAACGTGCGGGTCCCGTCCGGATAGCCGCTCACCTTCACCGTGGCATTGATGGAACGGACGGTACCAATGGTGGCTTCCGTGGTCCGGCCGCATTTCTTGACCGGATCTCCGACCTTGACCGTCGCGATCCCCTTGATCGGGCCGTAGCAGCGCGTGCCGGTCACGACGAATGTGTCAGGCGGCGACTCGATGGTCGCAATGGCCGCGTCGACATATTCGCTCAGGACGCCCTGGAGATTGGCCCCGATCGTGTCCTTGGGCGGGGTGCCGCCGTCGCCGACCGCCGGCTGGACCACCGGGTCCTTGTCCTTGCCCTTGCCGCCGTAGAGCACATGCCAGTTGGACAGGATGCATGCGCTGCCCTTGTACTGGATGCGGGCGCCCAGCGTTCCTGACCAGGTCGCCGTGGCCGGACCGCAACTGTTGCCGCCATCGGCCGGCCGGACGCGATTGGTGAAGCTCTGGGCGCGGATCTCGCCGATAACCCGTTTGCGGACCGGGATGGTCTGGCCGCCCGTCGAAAGCAGGCCGGCTGCGTCCGGGATCGCAAGTTCCTCCGGTGTAGCGGCGAGCGCACTCGTTTCCGGCCCGATCAGGCCGATCTCGATGATCATTTCACCGTTCTCGTCCTCGATCACGCTGATCGAGGTCACGTTGTCGTTGGCCAACAGGCTCGCCTCATGGTGAGCAAGTGTCCTGTCTGCTTCTTCCCTGTTTGCCATTGTCTGTCCTTCCTCCGTCTATCTTAACTCCAGAAGTCTCCTGGTCGTGAGCTTCGAGTTCGTCACCTGTTTCAAGACATTTCCCTGGTCCAGGAGCAGCACGACATCCGGTCCGGAGCCGAAATCGATCTCAAGCGATGCTTGCGACGACAGGTTCTGCGGATCGAATTCGGACTGCGTCACCTGCCCGAAATTGGCGAAATAGGTTTCGCCGGCCGTCCAGCTCCGGCTGACATTGGGTTCGGCCTGAACCACGCTGCTGCCGTTGCCGGGTTGTCCGAACCCGCTCACGATCCTGAGATTGACGCCGATCGTGAGCGTGTCCCGGGGTATGGCGCCCGCCTCGATCAGCAGGACGCCGGGCGTTCCGCCGTTCGGCGGAACAAAGGACTGAAGCCGGTAGGTGTTGCCGCGTTGTTCAAGACGGGCCGCCGGAGCCTGGTCCGTGACCGCAAGACGCTGCGCCGCGTTGACGGTCTTGCCTGAAATCAGCTTGCCCGTGTTGGCCCAGATATATTCATAGGCCGTCTTCCATTGAAACACCGTGTAGCTTCCGTCGGAAAGGAGCGCACTGAGCCAGGCAATGGGGGCCTGTTGCGGTTGTTGCTGCATCTGGACCCATATGCCAATGCTGGTCTTTGCGCCACTGGCATTGATCAAAGTGGCCGATTTCCGCTCCCCGGCAGTCATTCTCCCGGCTTTGCTCCGGGAAGCCGGATGGCCGGCCGGAACCGGCCCGCCATCCGGCTCCCGCTCCTTCATTTGAGGAGTTTGGTATCGGTCAGCAGCGCATGGGCTGCTTCCCCGCCGGACTCCAGGTAGACCGTGTTGAGGGTCTGCTGCGACGTGATCGTCCACTTGTTGTCCGCGCCAAGGATGGCGTACATGTCGTAGACATTGACCGGGAACGCCACCTGTGCCTTCTGGGCGATCTGCTGGATATCCAGGACCTGGCCGGGTGTGTACTGGCCGAAGGTGACCCAGTAGGATGGATGAGGCGTAAAGCTTGCCGTAATGTTCGGCTGGGCGGGAACGACAAACGTGCCCGAACCGGCGCCGGGAGGCGCGCCTTCGATGCCCATGTTGATGCCGACCGCCGCCGTGTTTGCGGGGATCGTGCCGTCCTGGTTGATATAGAGCGTGCCGGGGTTGCCGAACGGGGCCTGGTTTTCAAAGGTGAAGGCTTGGTTCGGCTTGCGGGTGAAGTCGACGCCGTTATTGCCCGTCAGGTTTGCGTCCCATTTCTGGCTGGCGCTGAACCTTACGCCGGCGCCCAGCTGGCCGGTCTGGCTCCAGACGAACTGGTAGTCGATGGTCCAGCTGAAACTCACCGAGGTGGTCGGCGCCACCGGATAGGCGAACCACGCCAGGGACATGACGTCCTGAGTGCTGATATTCGGGTCTTCTTGGTAGCAGCAGAAGTCCCAGTTGTTGGTGGAATTGTTCACAAAAGTAAGCGTATAGGTATTACCCATCGTTCCGGCCTCCTTGTGGCTGTCTTCTAGACGGCGGCAGCAATCCTTAGCTGCGTGCCTGCAAATTGGACAACCATAGGAAGATTATTACAACTTAAACGAGTTTAGTGACGGTTAATTCTGTTTAACCTTTTTCCCGCAGGTTAAAAGGACCGGACGTTATCGGAAGGCGGCACCTGGGGGATCTCGGCCAGGAGTGCGGCGAAAAGCTGAATGATATGGGCCGGCCGGCGGCGCAGCCTGTCGATCAAATCCGCTTCCTGTGTGTTGAGCTGGTCCGCTTGCAGCCAGTCGGGGGCATTGCGCCCCAGCATGAGCCAGTCCATGGAGACATCCAGCAGGTCCGCAAGGCGGCAGGCGTTTTCCAGGGACATCGCATGTCCCTGCTTCCACTTCGTCAGGGCGGCGGGAGAAATATCGAGTTCCGCCGCAAGCGCCATGGCCTTGCGGTGGCCACGCCTTGCCATGGCCTGCCCGATCCGTTTTCCCCGGTCCCTGTCGATTGTTTCATTCGGCATGGTGCCCCCCAACTCACTACCAAAAGGGATGCCTGTGCTCCTTCTGATTGCATATCTGCAAATCACAATTTAAAGAAAGTGACCTTAAGGAAGAAGTGGCGCATTCTGGCTATGGTTCCTGCTCATCCATCGGTCGGCGCGAAGCGGGCGCCATGCAGAAATGCGCCGCGCGGGCGGCGGAGGCGCTGGTCCGGATTTCCTGTTATCCTGAAAAAAACTGCGCGAGGAATGCCCGTGATCCAGACAAGACAACTATTCGCCGCTTTGCTGATTTTGGGATCCCTGTCGCTGACAGGGTCGCTTGCCGATGCGGCCGAGCGAAAGGCGTTGCCGGTCGACGAGGCGTCCCAGGTCCAAGGGTTCGAAACCTACAGAAGCGATCTCTTAAAGGCGATCGCCCGGCGCGATGTGGAAGCGGTCGTCGCCAGCGCAGCGCCAGACATCGAACTCAGCTTCGGCGGCGATGCCGGCCACGATGCATTGCGCTCGTTCCTGACCGTGTCGGAGGACGATCTGGCCGACGAATACAAGGACCAGGCGGCCGGCATGCGCGAGGGCTACTGGGATGCACTGGAAGAGGTGCTTCGCCTGGGCGGCAAGGCCGACGGTCCGGACGCCTTCGATGTCCCCTATACATGGACCGTGGAACTGGGCGAAAACGACGACCCTTTCACGACGTATTTCGTCATCGATCGTGACGTTCCCATGCGCGACCGCCCGAACCGGCATGGCGCGGTTGAAAAGGTCCTCGCCTACGATATCGTCGAGGTGATCGACGGCGGCGAGGGGACGAGTTTTCATAAAGTGCGCCTAGAAACCGGCGAGACCGGCTTCGTCGACAAGGTCCATCTGCGCAGTGCAATCGACTACCGCGCCCGCTTCGAACGCCGCCCCGAAGGCTGGAAGATGGTCTTCTTCCTTGCGGGCGACTGAGGCGCAACCGGTCGACTGACTTCAACCACGACCAGTCCCTGCCAGAAGCGGATCAGGAGCGGCAGAACACTCAGGAAGCGCCGAACGAGGAAGCGGCGCCCACCTTCGGCATCCCCTGCGACTGCCCAGGCGGCGACACCTGCTGAGCGAATATCACGTCATGGATCCGGAGACGAATACGGTCTGGATCAAAACCCATGATGCCCTTTTGCACTCCGGAAAATGCCGGTTCGGCGTTTTATTGGGCTGACCGGCCGTGTTCGAGGCTGACGGCTGGAAATCTGCCCTGAACCGCCCCGATCAACTGCCGGCAATAGGTAAATCAGGGCCGGCTATAGGGGACCTGAACCATTTGACCGGGTCGATTTTGTTTACTGACAAGGCGGGTTGCGCTTGTGGCGGTGCTCCCCCTGTCCAGGGTCGATTATACGATCAGGCCTGTCATCCGAAAGGCGCGGTCCCGTGCCTCCGGACAGCGCTGGAGACCTTTGAAAATCGAATGGTTCTTGCGGATATCTGCCTCTTCAGCAAACAATAAAACTCCTGCGGAATGGGCAAAAATAATGGGTGCTGACCCTACGGGTACATGTGGATTAAGTTTTCATTGACTTCGGCCAGGAAACCCTCGCGGATATAATTTTTATGAGTAAAAGATTGTATTTTCGAAATAATTAATTGTAATAAATTACAATATTTACTCTTATTTTCGAATATTAATGTGATTTAAATAATTATAAGAAAATAAAAAGAAATAATGACGTAGCGTTATAAAAATGCGTCGGGAGGGGTGACCTTGGCAATTGTTCCACCTGCTGCTCAAGGCGGTTATGCAGCATCAACCGTAACCCTGCTTTCTCCGTTTTTCAGACTTTCGCCTTTGGTGCAGTCTCTTTTGCTGGGCGTATGCTACATGGCTCTCGCGCTGTTCGGCATTCTGTTGACGCGGGAAACGGGCAGAATTGCGATGATCTGGCTGCCGAACGCGGTCTTGCTCGGCATTCTTCTGCAGTGCTCCCCGGCAAATCGCCTTTATTTCTATGTTTCCGCCTATGCCGGAAACATTGCAGCCAATCTTCTGGCCGGCGATCCCATGCATATTGCCCTGGGGCTCGCCTTGATGAATACCACCGAGGTCGCGATAGCATCCCGCTTTCTGCTCCGTCTCCGTCCCGAATTGGACATCAGCAAGCCCTCGGATGCCCTCGTATTCGTTGCGATTGCCGGAGTTGTCGCACCTGCCGTCGCGGCTATTCTGGCCGCCGTGTACCTTCATTTTGCCGTTGGAGCATCGATCCAGGGCGTTCTGAAAATCTGGTTTTGTGCTGACGCGCTGGGTTTGCTTGTCGTCACCCCGTTTCTGATCTCCAGAACAGACTTGGCCAGTAAATCGCGAGATTTCTTCGCCTTTAACGATTTCAGGTTCTGGCTTTTGCAGTCGGCGAACCTGATTGTCGGGCTTGCCATTTTTATCCAGAGCGATCTACCACTTCTGTTTTTAGCCTTCCCGCCGCTGATGATCGTCTCTTTTTACGCCGGGATTCGGGGTGCCGCCGTGGCGGGTTTGACGATTGCGGTCACGGCGATAGCGGGGACCTATTTCGGCTGGGGTCCTGTCAATCTGGTCAAGGCCGATCTCGCCGAACGGATTTTCATTCTTCAAGGCTTCATTGCGACCTGTCTCTTGTTCGCCCTGCACAGCGCGTCTCTGGTGAGCGAGCAGCGCCGTTTGGAGGCGAACCTGCGCCGGTTGGGGGAGGAAGCTGAGCGGGCGAACAATGCCAAGAGCGATTTCCTGTCGACGATGAGCCACGAACTTCGCACGCCTCTCACGTCCATCATTGGTGCCATCAAGCTGTTCGTCAAAAGTCACGAAGCCCAATTAAATACTCAGGCGAAATCGCTGCTCGATATCGCGCTGAAGAATTCGAACCGGCTGCTGCAAATGATCAACGATATCCTCGAAATCGAGAGGATCGAGGCGGGGAAGTTGAAAGTCGAAAACGTTGACACGGAACTTGCCCCGATCATTCAGTCAGCGGTCAGTGCGATCGGCAGTTATCGGCCTGAAAAGGGCGTTGAGGTCATCTGCGTCAACAACAGTCCGAATGTCCATGCATGGGTCGATCCGTTGAGGCTGGAGCAGGTTCTGTCGAATCTGCTTTCGAATGCGATCAAGGTGTCCCCCGAACAAAGCGAAGTGACCCTTTCGTGCGTCAGGCGTGGTTCGGGAAAGGTTCGTATAGAGATCGTGGACAAGGGGCCGGGTGTTCCCGAGGAACTTGTACCGCGGATGTTCCAAAAATTCGAACAAGGCGATACCGGCAACATGCGAACCTCCACCGGGTCAGGTCTGGGATTGTGCATTTCCAAGGCGCTTATCGAGGCAATGGCCGGTGACATCGGGTTCAGACGTTCGGATGCGAATGAGACCGTGTTTTATATAGACCTCCTGGAAGCTCCGCAGGTGAAGCACGAGGCGTTCCAAACGGCTGAATACGCGGCAATGTAGGTTGGACGATCAGGCTATTTTCAAGCGCACATTGGTCGCCGCGGGTCTTGGCGCTAAAAAAACGCGCTCATGCAGCATAAGGCGATGGCGCGAAAGAATAAAATGGCGTACCTCACTTTGCATCCTTGGCGAAGTACGCAGTTGCCTTTTTTAGAATGTCACGCTCCTCGGTGACGCGAGCCAGTTCCTGCTTAAGCCGCCGGATCTCCGCAGCTTGATCGGCTTCCCCTGGATCGGGTGACTTGGAGAACTTCTTCTTCCAGGCATAGAGCGAATGTGTGCTCACGCCCAAGCGCTTCGAAACCTCCGCAACCGGATAGCCGCGCTCGGTGATTTGAGCAATTTCTCTCGCACTTTGTTAGCCAAGGATGTTTGCGTATTATAAAACTCTGTCTGATCGGAAGTGATTTTTTTAGGATCGCCTACCGGCAGGTTCCCCTGATCCGACATCGCGGAAAATGTCGATAATAAACATGCCAATAAAACGAATGCCAACGTCGATATATTTATTAATAATCTTCTAACCTCAGTCAAAATCGCGCCTAATGTTAAATCTATTACTGCATCAAGTAATCATACATTTTACCGAAAACGTTATCAGCAAAACTTATAAGCAGGCGCCTGACGTCGAAAATTACCCAACGGCATTTCACCTACACCTTCTTATTCTACGGGCTGATCAACAGCGGTTTCATCATTATCCAACTTAGAAGCAGCTTAGATGAAGGACGCTTGACCGCTATCAGTCTTGCAAGCTCTCTCGAAAAATATAGAGTTGCGCCATTGAGGATGATATGGCCAACCTCACTCTATGGGGGGTGGCTTACGTTTCAGCGGGATACGCAGATGCACATTGTAAAACAATCGCTCTCTATTGTGACACTTTGCGTTTTTGGGGCACTTCCCACCACCTCTATGTCGTCCGATTTGGACCTAGGTTTTGTTGAAAATACGGTTGAGTACGATCTGGGATGTCGAACGTTATTCGTCGATGAAAAAAAGACGGAATTAAATGGATTCCGTTACCATAAGATGCATGTCGCAATGACAGCATCCGGTCAAAGTAAAGAAATGGCCAGAGCTGCAATTCTCACGGAGAAGAGGGTATGGGAAAATAATATAAACAATAGCAATGTGTGCACAGATAAAGGCAGAGACGTAAAGATATCTAATAAGTTTGAGATTATTGTCGATCTAGAACAAAATTATGCAGGATTTCCAGAAAAACCATTCGTTCTGGCTTCTAAAGAAGTTTGCTCGGGAAATCCGACATTGGTATTTGTCTCTCGCGATTCCATCTTCAGACCATTAAAGGCGAACGGATCGCTTGGTCGGAATGTGGTAACTCAACTACTAAATAAAGAATTCTACGGCAGCGATTCAAGAGCACCTACCGGCACCTCCGACTTAGCGGGATATTATGCCGATACCTACAATAAGGGTGAGCCGGGCTTCTCGGCAAAATACGATAGACTTAGAATTTATCCGCACCAGTTTTATGCATCCCCCGGAAAGGAATTAAAAATTCCGGTTACTCGTGACGAATTCGAGGAAAACGACACGAATGTATACGGAGCAAATGCTGTTATGATTGGCCTGTATTACGCGGTTGCCGCCATGAAGGCTGAATGCAATTCATTACCAAATGCGATCGATATTAAAGGACTGATGTTCATACAAAAAGACTCTATTGGAAGCATGGAATTTAAGAGCTGGAAGCAATATTTTTCAGGAAGCCTGGATTTCAGAAGCGAAAACCCAAAGATCGTCCCTGATGAAGGGTACAAAGAAACCGCGAATTTGCTTGGCAATTATTACGATGTCGCGAACAAGGCAAACGCGGAGTATAAGCCGAGCCCAAGAAGTGGATTCTCATTCAATCTAGACAACGATACCGCAGTGGCATTAGGCGCGGCATTTTTTGGTTCAATATTCGCCATAGAAATTATGGAGAACAATGAAAAATGTCGCAATGATCCTAGCAAGGATTGTTGGAACTAGATCCTGAGCAGAAAAATCTCATTGCAATTTTAATATCAGCCTCAATCTAGCAGATATTCGTTCTCGCCCATCTAGTGTTTTGTAGTTCTGTGCAATAGCATCCGGGCGGGCTCTCGTGAACCAAGCCCGCGAAACACGGTCTTGGCCGTTCGGCGTCGATCCCGGATGCAAAAAGAACATTGTATCGAAGAGCTTTGGCCTCGTCCCATTCATTCACTGCTACTTCTTGCGCCCATGAGGAGATCAAATTTTTCATGTGAACATGCTGCTAGTATATTGGCTATTTTTAACAGTCGAGGGACGATGAAGCCACCTTGTCAACCGAGGAAGGCAATCAAGGCAGCTTCATATACGCTTTCATATTTTCTTCCATATTCCGAATTCTTTTATCATCACAACCCGTTTCATGCGCGATAAAAGCTGCAATATCCGATCTGTAAACGCCCAAGACAAATGGACTTGAATTCATGATGGCGTACTCGAACTCTGGCGCATATTCGACGTATATCGAATTGCTATTTGTGGTGGAGCGGCCAGTAGTAATTCCGGACAGGACACCGCCAACAAACGTCTCTTTGTTCTCCGTTGCCCATTCAATATTCTTGCCTGCAATTCGTTCCGGGCAGGTTTTTCTGAATGCCCTTGCTTGCGACTGAGTGTAAACAGCCAAGAAATTGATCGCGCCAATCCTTTTGGCAAAAATCGCCTCATTGAGATAGATGGCATCGAGACCCTCAAAGTCACCTTCCGCAAACAATTGCATTGCCTTCCTTTCCCCACCGTTGAGAATGGAAAATGCTAGAGGTCGTTCTCCAATGAGGCGCGTACGTTCTTCCTGAACTTGCGTCAGCCAGCCAGCCGCTCCTTCATCCCCTCTCACCAGAGCCTCTGCAAAGTTGAGCTGAGCACTATCAAGGTCTTTATCTGTTCCCCAACCGCGGTAATTCAAAATACCGAGCCATTTATAGGAACGCGCATTCCCTTGACGGGCCACCTCGCTAAATAATTGGTAGGCCTTCGCTCTATCGAGCGGGAAATCGTGCGGAGTCGTTCGGCTCCAAATGGAACCTTCAATGTGGGCTTCTTCCAATTCCAATATCGCAGGCAAAAATCCACTTTCTGCGGAACCACGCAACATGGTCAATGATGTACCGAAGTCGTAACGATGGGCCATGGGCGCACCCTTTGCCCACATGCCCAAATAAACGCCTGCGTACTGGCCAATCGGTGACCCTGATGACACGGCCTCGTCAATGTATGATTTTACCCCTTCAAATTTGCCGGTAGCTATCGCGTAACGGAGCTCTGCCCACGCCTTGAAGCCCAATGCGTCATTCCGATCTCCACTAGGAGGTGTCCCCATAAACGGGGTTTCGTGTCGTCGTGAAATTTGATTCAACCTCCTGCACAGGAGGTTTGAATGCGTCGACACGAATTGAGCGATGAAGAATGGGGAATTATCGAGCCGCTCTTGCCGCAAAAGAGCCGGGGTGTAGAGCGTGTTGATGATCGCCGCGTCATCAATGGCATCCTCTGGCGGTTCCGAACGGGATCGTCCTGGCGGGATGTTCCTGAACGCTACAGTCCTCGAACAACGCTTTACAATCGGTTCACCCGATGGCGTGCATCTGGCGTCTGGGACAGTCTTTTGGCCGCAATCTCAAAAGCGTACGATGGCGATATTGTTATGATCGACAGTTCCTGTGTTCGTGTCCACCAGCATGGAGCGAGCACGAAAAAGGGGGATCTGGAGATCCGTGCATGGGACGCTCCCGGGGCGGTTTGACGACCAAGATCCATGCTGCCGTTGACGCGGAAGGCAGGCCCATACGATTGGAGCTCACCGCCGGACAGGCCGGCGATGCCCCGATGGCAGAGAGGCTTTTGTAGGAGACAGCGCCGGGCGCGACCGTTCTGGCTGACAAAGCCTATGACACCGACGGCGACGGGCACCTGTCGGCCTACACCCTCCAGGACGGCGACTGGGCGGGAGCGCACGGCGATACCGATATTCCCCGCATCCGGCCCGGCCGGATCCTCGAAGTCGAACGGATCATGCGCTTAGGGGTAGAGGAAGGCCGGTGGCCGGGTGCACAACTGATTTACGACGAACGCCAGGCCGGAACCGTCCGCGGCATCCGGATCCCGCCGGAAGCTTATGAACGGGCACGCCCCTACATGACCATCTGGCAGCGCGCCGCCGAACGGATCGCCGAACAGGACCCGGAGCGCAAACTCGCCTGGCCGGCCGGCTTCGACCACAACGTGCCCATGCACGAAACGGATCATGGAACATCGGACCCGGACGAGCCGCACGTCGTGCCGCCGACAGAGGAAGCCGCGCCGGCGGAAGAGGCCGAGGAGGCCGAACCGCCGCTCGATCTCTACGACGGGTTCCTGCGCGAAGCGATCGTGCCGTGCTGAAGGTCGAGATGCCGGGCAATGGTCTGCCCGGCACCCATGCTCAGCCATTTCCTGTCGAAAGACGTTCGATAAATTGGTCCCGGCCGCATGGGCCGGTTCGTCGATCTCAGAACTTGAACAGAACGCCGCCGAAGACAGCCTGGCCGTTTTCGTAACTGGCCGTGCTGTCGTCATACCGGTAGGTGCGCCAGGTTCCCCAGAGTTTGATGTTCTGATCGTCGAAGTTCTGAACGAGAGCGAGGCCGACAGACGTACTGTTCGGCGCCGTCGTGGCAATATCGTCGCCGAGATAGACGTCGACCGAAGCCGCGGTGGAACCGACCGGGAGGAACCTGTGTTCGTATCCGAGCTTGGCGTAGCCGTAATACCCCATGCCCCCGTCGTTCCGGCCGCCGGTGGCGAGCGTCAGGCTGACGCCGCTTTCCTTGTGCAGGCCGGATACGGAAGCTGAAAAGATGTTGGTATTGGTCCGTGTGTCGCGCGCAACGGCCGCCGCCGCACCGATGGAGAAGGCTTCCATGTCTCCGTTATAGACGGCCGCGATGTCGTAAAGCGGATTGTTCCGTTCCGCGAGCAGGTCCTGGCCCCACGAGGTATGCAGGCTGAAACCATTATAAGACGGTGTGTCGTAGCGGACGCGCACCTTGCGGCTCAGGCCGTCGAAATCCGAAAACGCCGACCCGACCCTTCGCTTCGACAGGCCCGCTCCGGAGAAACGGAAGAAGTATCCCGCCGCGGAATCCGAAACGCTCGCATAGGCAATAACCCCTGTGCCCGACTTGTCCACTTCGGCCGTGCCGTCGCTCGCCATGCTGCCCTGTCCGAAATAGAACTTGCCGTACATGTCGTTGGACAGGATGATTTCGGCCTTCCGGATGTTCGTCTTCGGGAAATTCCAGTTCGGCGTCTTGTTCAGCTGGCTGACCGTGTTCGAGGCCAATGGCTGGTATTCGGCTTCGAAAACGGATTCCAGGTTCCAGGCGCCCAGGGAAGTGAAAAGCTGGACGCGCGCGCGCGAACTGGAATTGTCGTTGTCGACGAAGGTGGTGTTCGTGGCGGCCCCGTCGTCGTAACTCAGCACGCCCACATTGAGCTGGCCGGACAGCTTGATCTTCGTGCCGTTCGCATAGACGTATTCAATAGGCTTCAGGCCTTCGGCAAGGGCTGATTGGGCAAGGAACACATTGGCGAAAGCCGCCAATGCAATGGCAGGTCTAAAGCGTCTCGCATCCAATGAATGTGTCCCCCGATGGCTCATCCCCGTCAGATGAAAAAAGCCTATCTTCAACGACTCCGATCAAAAACCCGCAAAATGTAAATCACTGTGAATAAGGTCGGGGAGGTCGGCGAGACGCTGGAGTTCCGCTTCTGGTCCGGCGGCGACGGCGGCTGTCGGGCATACACCCTCCAGCAAGGTGACTGGGCGGGAGCCCACGGCGGCGGCGATATTCTTCGCATCCGGCCCGGCCGGATTCTCGAAATCGAGCGGATCATGGAACATCGGACCCGGACGAGCCGCACGTCGTGCCGCCGACAGAGGAAGCCGCGCCGGCGGAAGAGGCCGAAGAAGCCGAGCCTTCGCTCGATCTCTACGACGGTTATTTGCGCGAACCGATCGTGCCGTGTTGAAGATCTGGCGGGAGGTAATGGTCTGGCGGCATCGTGTGTTTATCGCTCAACCTCAGCTTTTTTGCCGAGTTCCAGGCGGTGGTCTCTGACTCTTTCCTGGAACTGCTTCTCATCGCCAAAATCGATGAAGTCGGGATATCGTAAATGGGGCGCGGCCACGCGCCGGGAATGCTTGATGGGACACCAGTAGGCTTCTGTTCGCGATGCCACCTCGCGAACCCATCCGATGAGCCCGTTGGCATAACCGCAGTAGATGCAGTTCAGCTTCTGCAATCCATTCAGGTAGGCAAGGTGCTGCCGATCGATAACGATGTAGTCTCGACGCGGGACCTTCGGAATTCCATAAACCGGAAAGCAGACCGTTTGATAGGTGATGACGAAGAGATCGAGCAGGACGAGCGGCAGGATCAACGCGTAAATAAACGGTGCAGTCAGCACCACCGCAAGGCGGGTCTTGGCGAGAAAGCTCAATAGACGCTCACGCGCTGCACGATGGCGGGCAAGCACGTCCGTATCAAACACCACCCGACTGCGTTCCAGCCTGTAGCGGAACTCGCGTCTCTTCTCTTCGAGTTCGACCTCCAGGGCCTCCTCGAGATCGCGGATACGTTGCGCCAGGTTTTTGAGCTGAGTGGACATGCAAGGCTCCGGTTGACTATCATGACAAGACAGCAAAAACCGTCCGGGTCACGACAGCATGACTATCTCTGGCCGGTAAACACAGGCTGGTCGTCGGCCTGGAGCGGCTCTCCCAGATCGTGCTGGCCTTCGCCTATTCGATCTCGGTTGCCTATTATCTCGTATTGCTGGGGCATTTTTTTCTGAAAGGGACCGGCTCGGGAGACGAAATCCTGGCGAAGCTGATCGCCACGGGCATTCTCGGAATGCTCGGTCTTCTGGGTATGATGCGAGGTCTGGAACTCGTCGAAGGGATTGAGGAATACACCGTCGGGATCAATCTCGCCGTGATCATCGCGCTTTTGGCCGGCCTCATGCTCTACAACGGCAAGATCCTGTTCGCGGGGGACTGGCAGCTCACTGCGGCGACACCCGAGATCGACGGGCAGACCATTCGTGTTGTTCTTGGTCTTCTGATCGTGGTTCAGGGTTTCGAGACATCGCGCTTCATGTTCGACGAATTCGATGCGGAAACGCGCATTCGAACCATGCGCTACGCCCAGTTGATCGCGGCGGCGGTCTACCTGACCTTCTTTTCGCTCCTGACGGTGCTTTTCGGCAAACTGGGAAGCGACGAGGGAGTCGCGGCAATCGTTGGCCTCGTCGCGCATGTGGCGCCGGTTTTGCCATTGATCCTGGTGCTCAGCGCGGTGGCCAGCCAGTTCAGCGCGTCGGTCGCGGACTCGGTCGGGGGCGCAGGCCTGGTCGAGGATATCACGCGCGGCCGCGTGAGCCTGCATGTCATCTATCCGCTCATCGCGGTAGTGGCGATCGGCATCACGTGGAGCACCAATGTCTTCAGGCTGGTGACCCTCGCCTCGCAGGCATTCGCCCTTTTCTATTTCCTGCAGTGCACCGTCGCGCTGATGCGGGCCTGGGGCATGACGGATTTGCAAAGACGCCGCAGCCGCATTGTTCTCTTCCTCGCGGGAGGGCTGATTTCCATCTGCGGGACCGTCCTCGGCATACCCTCCGGAGGGTGAACACCGGAATGTCATGGAAACATGGAATGCGTCAGGCTCTGCCGGATTGAACTCGCTTGGTGCAACAAGGGCGGTGTCACCATAACCGGCATGGCGCGGTCGAAAAGGTTCTCGCCTACGATATCGTTGAGGTGATCGACGGCGGCGAGGGAACGAGTTTTCATAAATTGCCTCTTGCAACCGGCGGGACCGGCTTCGTCGACAAGGCCCACCTGCGCAGCGCCGTCGACTACCGGCCCGCTGATACAAGCCGATCGTTCAAGGACACGGTCCGTCGAGACTTTCCGCGCCATGCTTGATGAAAGACTGCCACCGTTTCTGCGCGTCGGCCGGATAGCGAAACTCGATGTGATGAAGCAGTTCAGCAGCGCAGCCAGCGCCGTGTTCCACCCGCAGAAACAGCCGCCGGTCTTCCCGCTTTGCGCTGACCATGAACCAGGTGTCACCGGAATTTTCCCGGCCGATCGTCCAGCCGCCGTCCTTGTAGATCTGAAGCAGAAAGTCGCGATAGCCGGCCAGGTCGTCACCCATGACGTTGAAGGCACCATAGACGTTGATCTCGCCATCGCTGTCGACATCGAAAAATTTCAGGCCATCGCCATTCTGCGGCTCTTCACCGGCTATGAAATCAGCCGGAACTTCGGCGACCGTTCCGAAGCGCGGGTTCTGGTAGGTTTGCCAGTCAGCTGCCAAAGGGGTGCCGATGAAGGCGAGCGAAACGGAAAGAGCGATCAGAAATTGTCTCATATGCATCAGCGAAGCTCCACGGCATCGATAAAGAGGACGTTGAGATTGTCGCGCGGCCAGAAATTCTTCCCGGAAAATTCCAGGCGCGATCGGGAAACGCGCTGAGCGCCATCGAGGCAGAGCAGGGCGAAATCGTCCGGTTTTGCGGCTTCCACCACGAGATGAAAATTGCGGATCGGTCCCGACCAGTTTCCCCCGGTTTTCAGAATGTATTCGACGGTTGAACTGAAATATGTGAAGCGAGCCTTGCCCGTACCATCCAGACGGTGGGTGGCAATTGCCTTTTCCAGATCATCGGAAATGCAATAATCCCGCTTTGCCCGAAGGGAATAGTCGTCATGCTGACCGTTGCGGGCCAGCGGCGGGGACAAACTGCGGCCGGCCACGGGCGTGTAGCTGTGTTCGATGACGACATCGCGACCGACCGGAAAGGTTTGTGTCCAGTAAAAGGTCGTTCGCATCAGCCAGCCCGGTTCTTCTCCATCGAAGCGTCGCAACAGGCCGATTTTGCGGAGCTGCTCGCGGCGCTCGGGTGCGAGCCGTAGAAAGGCGTCGCGAGTCGAAAGCAGGTACGGTTCCAGCGGGACACCGAATTCCCGAAGCAGGGCAGTCCGGTCAACGCCGAGCGCGATCGCGCGCTGGTCGACTTCCATATTGACCGTTCGACCGTTCACTTTCGTGGTGAACGCGATGAAATTGATGACGTCCTGCTGTGGCAGGATCAGGTTGTTGTAGTCGTTGAGCGCCTCGATATCGGGCAGGGGAAAGGCGACCAGCGTGGTGATGTCTTCGGTCGAAGTGTTGCGGAAAACGTAGCGGACATCGATGCGATCAGGTGAGAGGTAAAGCTCCTCCGACTGCATGACGACGTCTTTCTGGCGCACGAATTCGAGCCCGCCGCTGGCAAGATGAGCGGAGCTGTCGTTGGCCAGCGCGTTTGTCGCGACCAAGGACGCGGTCAGGACGAACAACAGCGTTGTGAAGGGTCTCATCATCAAACCTCCCGCTGACTATGGATAGTATTTGAGCGGCCCATGGAACCGCTCCAGATGACCGGCAAGCCACTCGTAAGGCCCGCCGTCCGTGCTCTGAGGCGTCGAGTTGTCGGGTGGTGGTGCTGACGGATTCACATCGCCTGCGGGCTCTGGCGAATTGTCAAATCCCGGACCGGATTGAGGCGGAATGCCCGGTTGGGCACCCGGCATCTGCCAGCCTCCAGCCGCGGGGGCTCCACCCGGGGTGCCGCTGCCGAACCCCGGTGGAGGCGGCGGAGGCGGTGCGGAGGCTCTGGGATAGCCGGAGCGGATATAGCGTCCATGCGCCCAGCCGATCCGTCCGTCGCGGGTCTGGATATAAAGCCAGGGCCCGTCACGATCGAGGACTTCGACCATCGTGTTCGGTCCCATCCGGCTCAATTCCATCGACCGGGAACTGGGATATTGACGGAGTGACAGGTAGTTGTCGCCGTAGGGATCGAGGCCGCCGACGTAGTCGGCCAGCGCCGGCAACTGCCAGGAGAAAACGGCCAGCGCGCAGGTTAGCGCGGCAGTCGTCAGTTTTAGCTTTCTCATGATCTGCCTCCTCAATTGCCGGAGCCGGCGGGCGCGGGGGAGAATTCCTGCTGCATGTCTTTCAGGAGGTCGTCTACGTTGGGTGATGTGCCATCTGCCGCAGGCACGTTTTCCGCCGGAGGGGCCGCCTCGGGCGATGCTGCAGGTGTTGTTTCCTCGGCGCCGAGGGTATTGAGGGCGCTTGCTCCCGGGCCGGACGCGCTCAAGATGGCGCCTGGACCGAACAGGGCGGCGAACGGCTGGTCGGTCAAGGACCTCAGGGAGAATGCGGTGACAAGCAGGGAGGAGGTGCCGGTGCGGATGACGACGAGGCGGGCGCTGACGGGTTTCTTCCCCTCTGCCATCATGTCGAGCGATCCGGCGAAATCCGCTCCGGCGATCTGATAGCGGCCGCTGCCGGTTTCAAATGGCTTCTTCTCGGTGACCTCTGCCAGCAGGTTATCGGATATGATCGCAGCCGCTTCATCCCGAAGAGCGGCGATATCGGGCCAGGGGTCTCCGTCGAGGAAAGTGACGGTGACGGCGATCATACCGGATTCTTCCGGTATCGGATCCCAGGTTTCCGCACGCAGGTGCCAGATCTTCATGGCCGCATCGTCGTGGTCTTCCACCTTCCAGCCGCGATCGGGAAAGTCGATGGAAACTCCGCTCTTGCCGAGGTCCAGTGCGGCAACAGGCGTTGCCATTGCAATGGCGATGGCGCCCAGGACCAGTTTTGCCAGGATACCCATATCAGTCTCGCGCTCCTCTTTGCGCTTGAGCTTTCGCAGTCGATGTCATTGCGGTCTGGCCTCCCAACGCCCATGGGCCTTCTCGTAGGCATTGCCAGCCTCCCAGTCGCCCCAATAGTTTTCATTCTTCAGACGCTTTGACCCGTGGATCTCGCCCTTGAACTGGATCGTTCCGAACTGTCCGGAACTGTCGACCAGAGTGCCGATCAGGGGCAACGTGAAGCTGCCGACCTTGTCGTACGGCCCGGAGAAGGTCGCTTCGATGCTGTCGCCGTTGTAGGCGCCCTTGATGAAACCGCTGACGATTCCATCGGCAAAGATCAGGCGGATGGTTGTTCCGGGCAATTGCATGAGCTCGCCGGCAAATGTTTTCGAAGGCCTGTCGGGGACTGGATCGCTGTCATCGACGGCTGGCGCGGTCGCGACAGGCCCGGCGGAGCCCTTTCGCTTGCCGCTGATGAGGACCTTGTACCGTCCGTCTTCGCAGTAATTGTAGTAGCCTTGGAAGGCGTCGCCCTCGAACACAAGCTCGAACCGGCCCCAACTGTGGGTGCCGTCGACCAGACGATTACATTTCTTACCAGACCAGTCGTTGGCAAAAGTGCCGGAAAAACGATTTCCTGACAGGGCGCCCCACCAGCGCGCGTTGTGCGGCTGATGGCTGGCAGTCGCCTTGTTGCCGGTCTGGCTGATCGTCAGTTCGAATTTCCGGTCCGGATGGTTCACCACCCAGACGCCTTCGATATTGACGCTCGCGGTCCCACTTGTCGGCGAAGTGCTGGTATTCTTTGGCTGGACGGTCTGTGGTTGGGTTGCCGCGATTTTCTCGCGTGCCGTTTCGTCGCGTTTCATCGAGGTTTCGGTCCGTTCGCGGGTCAGCCGGCGGCGCAGCTCGGCTACCTGCGCCGAGCGCTGATCGTCCGGACAGAGTTTCAGGCTTTTCTGCATGTCGCCGATTGCGGCCGCCAGACGCCCGGCCGAGATCTTTGCAAGCCCGGACTGCCACAGTTCCGACGCACCGGCATAGTTCGCGCCGCCCGGCGCACAGGGCGCGACCGGTTGATCCTGCGGAGTGGCCGCCGAAGACTGCGGCGGCTCCTGACCGCCCGGCTGGCGAACCTGATCGAGCCGTTGCTTCAGGGCAGCCAATTGCGCGGCGCGATTGTCGTCAGGGCAATAGGAGAGGCTCAGTTCAAGATCCATCAGACCCCTCTCGACATCTCCAGCTTTGATCTTGGCGATCCCACTGGCCCAGGCGCGGTGGGCCGCGGCAAATTTGCCGCCACCTGGAATGCATTGCTTGTCACGCCGGCTTTCGGCCAGATCAGCCTGGCGTTTGGCTTCCGCTGCCGCCTTGCGGCGGGCGATTTCAGCTTCTACCTGCGTGCGCATCTTGGCCACCTGGGCAGCCCTGCGTTCGTCCGGGCAGGTCTCGATGCTTTTTTCCAGGGACTTGATACCCTCCACCAGAACGCCCTGGGCCAGGTAGTCGAGGCCGCGCTTCCAATAGCTTCCGGCCGTCTCGTAGCTGACCGAACCGGGCGTGCAGGGCTCCGGAATTTTTGCCGCCTGCCGCTTCCGTTCCAGGTCGGCCTGTATCTGCTCCCAGGTCTCCTGCTGCTTGCGGATATCGGCAAGAAGGGACTCTGCCTGTTGTCCGGGCATGAGGGCGCGGTTCTCTTCCGCAAGGCCGATCGCTAGGTCGAAGTCCTTGCGTCCGGCCGCCTTGAGTGCTTCGACCGTCAGGCTCCGCGAACGTTCGATTTTTGCCTTTGCCAGATCGGCTTCGCGGCTGAGTTCGGCAAGCCGCCATGCACGTTCCGGATCGGGCCAAAGCCGCTGGGCCTCGGTGAGACGGCTGACCGCGGAATCAAGTTGGTCGCGGCGGACCGCCTCTTCGGCCTCTCTCGTCAGCACAGCCGCATTCTGGAACCGCATGCTGCCGTCCACGTAGCGTTCCCGCTTGCCGCGCAGCGCCGGATCGAAGCGGCGCAGCTTTACCGCTTGCGTGGCCAGGTCCGCCGCCTTGACCGGGTCGCCGGCCTGCCAGGCCGCATCTGCCTCGGCCATTTTTTCATCCGCCAGCCGCTGGTCGTCCGCTTCCCTGGTTTCATTGGCGGAGACGGTGACGGCCAGCGAGATGCGCCCTTTGCCGAGAAGGCGGCCGTCCTTGTCTTTCGCAGTGACTTCCGCCTGGATCGTGCCCGCTTCCGCCCGGGAAACCGTCGGGGTCCGGGAGGCCGCGTTGGAGATGCTGGTCCCGCTGTTGACGGTCCAGTCCCAGCGGACATCGCCGCTGCTCTTGGCCCCTTCCAGTTCAGCACTCAGCTCAATGGCCTGCCCGGCGGCATAAAGGCCTTCGGGGACGTCGATCAAACCGCCGACATTCTCGTCCCAGATCTGCGGCCTGGGACCGCGCGCTTTTGCCGTCACCCGCACAGCACCGGCCGTCGTGTCATACTGACCGCTGATCCTG
This sequence comes from Roseibium sp., assembly GCF_048260565.1. GTDB lineage: Bacteria > Pseudomonadota > Alphaproteobacteria > Rhizobiales > Stappiaceae > Roseibium. Next base: position 20,454 of record NZ_JBLXGP010000002.1, read on the forward strand.
CCGATCTCGTCGCCGTGAACGGGCAGGCGGACGATGGCGCTGAGGACGACAGTCCCGCCGCCCTCGACCTTGAAACCGATCTCGGAACCGTTATCGGCATATTCCCGCCGGTTGCCGGTTGCCGGATCCAACCAGCGAACGTCGATGAGGGCGTCCGGTACGCTGGGGGTGGTCACGACCTTTGCGCGGACTTCCGTGCCTGCAGCGGCGCCGCTTGGCGGATCGAAAGAGAGCGACAGTGCGGGTGGAAGCACCTCCACGGTCTGCACGTCCGTTTCCGCGACGGTCTTCGTGCCGCCGTCCTCGGTCGTAACGATCTGACCCCAGACCTTGACGGTGCCGAGCCGGTCAAACGTGACGGTGGTGTCGCCGCCGGATTCCACCGGATCGAAGGTAAGGTTCGGAGTGGCGTGCCACAGGACCCGGTAGGCGGCGCGCTGGGGCTCGGGATCACCGAACAGGTCTTCCGTGTCTCCGGCATCGTTGATGATGACTTGACCCGGCTGGGCTTCCGGAATGACCACCTTCCGGCAGTCGTCGAAGGGTCCCGAACCGGGGATGCAGTTCGGATCGGAAGCAACGGCCTCCAGGCCGGCCAGGTTTGCCCCAAGCCGCGTGGTGCTGCCGAGAAAGACCTTGCCGCTCAACCCGGTCAGGCCGATGGTTGGCAGCGATGGATCCGGTTGGGGAAGCGCCGTTTCGGCACCCTTGCCCGGTTTGCCGGACGCAGCCTTCTCATTGTCTCCGGTATCGGGGACGTTACCTGCGGTTTCCTCCTCGGCGGGGGCGCCCTTTTTGACGACTTCCGGCGTGACCGGGTTCGAGGCTGCATCGGCGTCCTGGGTCTGGTCAGGTTTGGTGCTGACCGTGTCCACAGTCTTTCCGGAGACGCTTTCTTCCCCTTTGGCAGCGCTCGGCTCATTCGGTCTATCGGTGCTTCCGTTGTCCGAAGCCCGTGTCTCCGGTACTGGCTCTCCGGTGGTTGCCGGCTGCTTTTCCTGTTCTTCGACCGGTGCTTCCGGGAGACGTTTCAGAAAAGCCGTATGGGACAACTTTCTTCCTGCTTCGAAGGTGATGTCCCGGCTGTAGCTTTCAAAGCCGGGCGCCGAGATCACGACCGCGATGGGTCTTTCCGCTTCCGCCAGCGCGTATACGGTCACGCGACCGTTGCCGCGCAGGGTGCGTTTGTCGGCCGCGAAGTCCAGCGCGGTGCCGTCGAGCCGAATCGCCGTCACGTCAGGGGTGTTGCCGCCATCAGAGGCGACGATATCCAGACGCACGACCAGCTGCCGGCCCTGCTTCTTCACCAGGTCGCTCAGGGCGGCGAACAGGCTGCTGTCGAACAGGCACAGGGCGTGGAATTCCCGCTCGCCGGTTCGGTTCAGGTCGAAAACGGATCCGCGAGCGCTGCGGATGCGCTTGGAGCGGTCGACCACATCGCTGGTTTCGAGCACCTTGCGGAACTGGCGGTCGGAAAATTTCCGGAACAGCGCCGTGCATTCGCGATCGCGGGCCGAGAAGTCCCGGCCGCTGGCGCGGATCAGAATATTGAGAAACCGGTCTTTTCCGACGAGTCCGCGGTTTTCGGGAAAATCACTGTATTTCAGCGCATTGTAGGAACCGTAAAGCTGGTCGAAAGCGGCGCCGGTCAGGCCCGCGTGCTGAGAGGCGTCGACGAAAACAAAAACGGAATCGAGCGCTGCCCTGCGGGACGTATTGCGCCAGATCCGGGCTGGCTTCAGTTCTCCTTCGGCGGCGATCAGCGGCAGGAAACTGAGACATTCGGCCTTGCCGAAATGCTGTTCGAAGGCAGCCTGATGGGGCAGCAACCGGCCGCGCTGCCCGCAAAGGGATCCGGCACGTGCTTCGGCGATCTGTTTGTCCAGCTTGGTGAGTTCCGTGCTGAAAACCTTGATGGCTTCCCGATAGAAGCCAAGCAGATGTCCGAATCCCGGTATGGCGGTGCTGACGTCCTCGATCTTGCCAATCACGCCGTCAATGGCATTGAGCGTGCTGATCGGCGAGTTCGGATCCACATTGTTCGGGTCGAACAGAGCGACGAAATCGACAAGGTCGCCGGCCTTGCCCATGTAATCCCCGGCCGTTTCGAACAAGGCTTCCGCCTTTATGAGCTTCTTGAAATAGCCCTTGTTGCGCAGGTCCCGCTCGATGGCGCTGAGCTTGTACATGTAGTCCAGCGCGTCCTTGCGCGATTTCGGGTCACGCAGGATCTTTTCCAGCGGCGGGATAGGCAGTTCCACGCCGGTAATTTCCTGGATCTTCTTGAGTTCCTTAACCGCATCTTCGCCGAACAGGCGCGTGAGCACGCCTTCTGCAGCCTTGTCGATGGTGGACTTATAGAGATCGTTGACCGATTTGATTGCCTTGTTCTGGGTCGCGTAGGTCGTGGCGTTGCGCCATGTGGTGACGGCGCTCTGGAAGGACTGGGCGGTAGTCTTGACCTCGTCGAAGTGCCCCTTGACCGTGTCGAAGGTCTGTTTGATCTCGCCGTAAGCCTGTTGGTAGACCTTTTCTTCGGCCGGATTTTCCTGGGCGAGGACGGGCGATAGGATTGCCGTTTGAAGCGCGGTCAGGACCCCGGCAAGGATTGCCGGTAGCCAATTGGAGAATTTCCGTCGCGACATCAATCACCCCTTCGATCAACGGGATAAGACTTTCGAACACAGGCAGCAACCAAGCACATCCAATTCAGAAGGCTATTGATATCGATCAAGCCGGACGACGGATTTGGCGGATAGAATTTACGCTGCGAAATCAAATGGGTGAGGCCAATGGCAATTGATGCAACCTGCGAACACGAAGTCGGTGTGGCTGACAGCCTGACGTGGGAAATCGACGTGCCGCTTCTGACAACGCCCATCGTCGTGCGACAGACTGCATTTGCCATCCTAATCCCGATTGTCATTCTCATCGCCTTTGTCGGTGGGCTTGCCTGGTGGGATGGCTATACCGATCAGATCCCGGGCATCCTCGGCGGCATGCTGGTGATCGGCGCCGGGCTGATGTTTCTTTTTGCGCTGGTCTCGCTGTTGATCTTCCGCAATCGCATGCGCATGCGGTTTCACCTCAACGATGAAGGTGTAGAGTCGGCCGTCATCGATGCAACGGCACGGACAGGGAGCACGCTGGCGATTGCCATCGGATTGCTCGCCCTCAAACCGGGAATCGCAGGCTCGGGCCTATTGGCAAAATCCGGGTCGATCCGCTTCGTGCGCTGGAAAGATGTCCGCCGGATCGGTGTGGACGAACGAAGGCATACCGTTTTCCTGAAAAGCAAATACCGGGTCCTGGCGGCCCTGTTCTGCACCCCGGAGGTTTTCCAGAACGTCCGGGCGCAGGTCGCAAAGGCGACGGGGCTTGGTGAGACACCCGAATGATGCTCGGGATCGGGCGCGGGACAGCGATAGAGCTGTTTAAGTCCGCAGAATAAAATGAAAACTTTGTGTCCGGAACGGACCAAGGAAAAATGGCGGAGAGACAGGGATTCGAACCCTGGGTACCCTTGCGGGCACAACGGTTTTCGAGACCGCCCCGTTCAACCACTCCGGCACCTCTCCGCGGTACTTGGGATAGTATGTGGTCTCAAGTGGCGCGGAACATAGACAAGGCGTTTCCGGCCTGCAAGAGGCAGTTTGACTGTTTCTGCAATTTTTATGTGCGGCTGAGAAAACGCCGCGAAGTGGCAGAAATGGCGCATTGTACCGGCACTTATTGATTGACTTGGGGGGCGTCCTGACTATATTGCCGACGCTGAACGGCGGAGTCTTTTCGAAGAGATTCCGCCTTTCCCGTTGTTTCAGGCCTGATCAGAGACTTCAAAAAAGCCTTAGATCGCAAAGACCCGGACCGCCGGTTTCCGGCAGGGCGGGCGCCGAAAACAACATAAGACAAGCGGGCTTTCCGGTGAACGGGGCGCCCGCAACAAAAACGAAAAGAAGGACGTGCGAGACATGTTCGCAGTGATCAAGACCGGCGGCAAGCAGTACACCGTTGCCGCAGACGACCTCCTGAAGGTCGAAAAACTCGATGCCGAAGCCGGCAGCACCGTCACCTTCGACGAAGTGCTCATGGTCGGAAACGGCACGGACACCACCATCGGCGCGCCGCTCGTTGACGGAGCCAGCGTCGTTGCGGAAGTGGTCGATCAGGGCCGCAACCGCAAGATCATCGTTTTCAAGAAGCGCCGCCGCCAGAATTCCCGGCGCCGCAATGGCCATCGTCAGGCTTTCACCCTCGTCAAGGTGACCGACATCCTGACCGGTGGCGCCAAGCCCGCCAAGACCGCAGCGCCGAAGAAGGCTGCCGCTCCGAAGGCCGAGGCTGAAGCAAAAGAAGAAGCAGCCGCACCGGCTGCCGCCGCCGCGCCGGCAGGCGAAGCGGACGACCTGAAGAAGCTGAACGGACTGGGTCCGGCGATTGCCAAGAAGCTTGTCGAAGCCGGCATCACCACCTTCGCCCAGATCGCAGCGATGACGGACGAAGATGTCGCCCGCGTAGAAGAAGAGCTCTCCCTGAAGGGCCGCTTCGAACGCGACAACTGGATCGAACAGGCCAAGGAACTGGCCGGCAAGTAAGCCGCCGTTCTCACCCTGATCAGAAGAACAAGCAGCGAGGAGCATCCTCATGGCACATAAAAAAGCAGGCGGTTCGTCCCGTAACGGTCGCGATTCCGCAGGTCGCCGTCTCGGCATCAAGAAGTACGGCGGCGAAGCTGTCGTCCCGGGCAACATCATTGCACGTCAACGCGGTACCAAGTGGCATCCGGGTAACGGTGTCGGTATGGGCAAGGACCATACCATTTTTGCGACCGTGGAAGGCAAGGTAGAGTTCCAGGCGAAAGCCAACAAGCGAACCTACATCAATGTACTTCCGGTAGCGGAAGCAGCGGAGTAAAGCCGACGTGAGTTCCAAACCCGCCGGCGCCCATTAAGCCCCGGCGGTTTGAGACAAAACCGGTCAAAGAAAACAGGGGAGATGGGGCGCCATCTCCCCTTTTCTTTTGAACTTTGACTGGAGAATGAAATGGTTGTCGAAAGTGATGGTCTCTTAGACGAAAGCTGTCTGGGTGCGGCCCCCGAGCCGCAGGAAGCTGTCCGGATCCGGCTCGACACGCCGCGAACGGACGATCTGGCCGACATCGTGTTCCTGGCCAACAACCACAAGATCGCTGCGAACCTGGCGAAGATGCCCCACCCGTTTTCCCTGGAAAACGCCAAGGCACTGGTCGCGCGTGCGCAAGCCTCTGACGGCAACAATGCAACCTTCGCCATCCGGATGAACACCACCGGCCGCTTCATCGGCATGGCTAAATACGGCGAGATGGAAGCTGGCAGCCCGGTTCACATCGGCTACTGGCTGGGCGAGCCCTTCTGGGGGCAGGGGTTTGCGACCGAGGCGGTCCATGCCCTGGTCGACCATGCCTTTTCCCACGGGACCATGGCGGAGCTTACGGGCGCCTGCCGGGTGACCAACCCGGCCTCGCGCCGGGTCCTGGTCAAGTCCGGCTTTCAGTACCGGGACCAGTCGATGATCCGCTCTGTGGGGGCCGGCGGTGCCGTGCCGATAGAGCGTTATTCGCTGGAACGGGCGGTCTGGTCCTCCCTGAAGGAATGGGGGAGGTCGGCATGACGCTTCCCGTTCTGAAGACCCGACGCCTGGTCCTGCGCCCGTTCCAGGAAGGGGATGCGGAGGCGATCGCCAATCTCGGCGGCCGCGATTTCGAAGTCGCCCGCTGGCTCACCGGCTGTACCTGGCCTTACGAGGACGGGGCGGCGGAAGCCTTCGTCGACAAGGTTCTGCATCAGGGGGCACTGGATCTGGAGCATATGACCGGTGAGGCGGTGTTCGCGATCACCCTCGGCGGTATCTTCATCGGCACCGTCGCAATCCAGGCGCCGGGCGATCTGGAAGAACAGCCCGATTGCCCGACACTCGGCTACTGGCTTGGCCGTCCGTTCCACGGTTTCGGTTATGCGACCGAGGCGGCGGAAGCCGTTCTTGAATGGGCGTTCGAGGCGTTCCATTGCCAGGCGATCGCTGCCCGTGCCTATGAGGACAACACCGCCTCGCGGGCGGTGCTGCGCAAGCAGGGCTTCCGGCCGGTCGGCAAGACCGTGCGCTTTGCCAAGGCGCTGGATCGCAAGGTGTCGAACATCGTCGTCCGCCTGGAGCGGTCCGAATTCGAAAGCCGGAGGGCGGCGGCATGATGCCGGTGATCAGGACCGAACGGCTGACGCTCCGTCCGCCGGAGGAACGTGACCTTGAACGGATTGTGGACCTGATCGGCGACTATGAGGTCTCCAAGATGCTCGCCCTCGTTCCCCATCCCTATACGCGGGATCACGGCATCGACTGGCTGTCGCAGGCGAATACCGGCAGGTCGGGCTGCGAAACGGTCTTTGCCCTGGATGCCGGCGACGGTTTGATCGGCTGCGTTTCGCTCGGCAAGTTGCCGAACGACCCCACTTTAGGCTATTGGCTGGGGCGGCCTTATTGGGGCCAGGGCTATATGAGCGAGGCTGCCGGTGCCGCGCTGGCCTGGTTGTTCGCCAATTACCCGATTGACGAACTGACCAGCCAGGCGATGGATGAAAACCCGGCATCGCTTAACGTCATGCGCAAGCTTGGCTTTTCGGATGACAGCAAGGGCACGTGTGCGAGCCTGGCGCGGGGTGAAGCCCGGCCGTCGACCGTGCTGCGGATAAATCGGAATGCCTTCAATTAGACGGTCACGGTCTGGGATACGGACAGAAAGACAAAAGAAATGAAATTCCTCGATCAGGCCAAGATCTACGTGCGCTCCGGCAATGGCGGGGCGGGCTGTGTGTCGTTCCGGCGCGAGAAATACATCGAATACGGCGGACCGGACGGTGGCGACGGCGGCAAGGGCGGCAACGTCTATGTCGAATGCGTCGATGGCCTGAACACGCTGATCGACTACCGCTACAAGCAGCACTTCAAGGCCGAGACCGGCATCCACGGCATGGGCAAGAACCGCACCGGCGCCGATGGCGGCGACGTGACGCTGAAAGTGCCCGTCGGGACCCAGATCCTGGAAGAGGACAACGAGACCATCATCGCCGATCTGACCGAGGTCGGCCAGAAGGTGCTGCTTTTGAAGGGCGGCAACGGCGGTTTCGGCAATGCCCATTTCAAGTCGTCGGTGAACCAGGCGCCGCGCCGGGCCAATCCGGGTCTCGAAGGCGAGGAAAAATGGATCTGGCTGCGGCTGAAGCTGATCGCCGATGCCGGCCTCGTCGGCCTGCCCAATGCGGGCAAGTCGACCTTCCTGGCGACCGTCTCTGCCGCCAAGCCGAAGATCGCCGACTATCCCTTTACGACCCTGCACCCGAACCTCGGGATCGTCGAGATCGATGGCCGCGGTTTCGCCATGGCCGATATTCCCGGACTGATCGAAGGCGCTCATGAGGGCACCGGTCTCGGCGACCGGTTCCTGGGCCACGTGGAGCGCACCCGGGTGCTCTTGCATCTGGTGGACGGCTCCGGCCAGGAGGATCCGGGCGAAGCCTACCGGATCGTGCGCGGCGAGCTGGAAGCCTATGGCCACGGCCTGGCCGAAAAGCCGGAAATCGTGGCGCTGTCGAAATGCGATGCCCTGAATGACGAACTGATCGCGGAAAAATCCGCCTCGCTGGAGGCGGCCTGCGGCCAGAAGCCCCTGATCCTGTCCTCCCAGAGCAGGCTGAATGTGGACCGGGCGCTCCGGATGATCGTGCGGGCGATCGACAAGGACAAGGAAGACGCGGCCAACGCGGTGCCCTCCAAACAGCAGGAAGGATGGCATCCCTGATGTCTTCCGGCCTGATGTCTTCCGACAAACGCCGTCTCGCCGGCCACAATCGCATCGTCGTCAAGATCGGCTCGGCGCTGCTCGTGGAAAAGGGCGAACTGAAGAAGGACTGGCTGGACGCGCTGATTTCCGACGTGGTCGATCTCGCTCGCGGCGGCGCGGAGATGCTGATCGTGTCTTCCGGCTCTATCGCCCTTGGCCGCGGGATCTTAGGCCTGCCGTCCGGACCGCTGAAGCTGGAAGAAAGCCAGGCGGCGGCCGCCGCCGGTCAGATCGCCCTTGCCAAGGCCTATGCGGAGGCGCTCGACGCCCACGGAAAGCAGGCGGGCCAGATCCTCCTGACCCTTGGCGACACGGAAGAGCGTCGACGCTATCTCAACGCGCGCGCCACCATCGGCACGCTGTTGAAGCTCGGCGCGATCCCGATCATCAACGAAAACGACTCCGTGGCCACCTCCGAGATCCGCTACGGCGACAACGACCGTCTGGCGGCCCGGGTGGCGACCATGGCAAGCGCCGACTGCCTGGTGCTTCTGTCCGACATCGACGGTCTTTACACCGCGCCGCCGGCACTCGATCCGGATGCGGTTTTCCTGCCCGAGGTTCCGAGGATCACCCCCGAGGTGGAAGCCATGGCGGGCAGCGCCGGCTCGGAACTGTCGCGCGGCGGCATGAAGACCAAGATCGACGCGGGCAAGATCGCGACCGCGGCCGGCACCACCATGGTGATCACCTCCGGCAAGGCCATGCATCCTCTGAAGAAACTGGACGAGGGCGCACGTTGCACCTGGTTCCCGGCGATCGCCTCCACGTCGAGCGCGCGCAAGGCCTGGATCGGCGGTCATCTGGAGCCGCGCGGTGAGATCCGCCTCGACATGGGCGCGGTGAAGGCGCTGCACTCCGGAAAAAGTCTGCTTCCCGCAGGTGTGACCGAGGTTCAGGGAAGCTTCTCGCGCGGAGACGCGGTGATCATGCTCGATCCGGATGGCCGCATCATCGGCCGGGGGCTGGTGGCCTATGATTATGACGAGGCGCGGCTGATCGCAGGGCGTAACAGCCGCGAGATCGAAGCCATCGTCGGCTATCCGGGGCGCGCGGAAATGATCCATCGCGACGATCTCGTGCTGGACGATGCACACGGGAACGAAAACCGTTAAGGTACGCGCGCTCTGCGCGAGAAATATGTGAGACGGAAAGATGTTGGACAAGGTTGAGATGAGTGACGTTCAGGCCCTGATGGCGGATATCGGCCGGCGGGCCCGTGCCGCCGGACGCGTGCTGGCAACGGCGCCAACCGAAGCCAAGAACCGGGCCCTTGCCGAAATGGCCAAGGCCGTCCGCGCCGCGACGCCGGAGATCCTCGCCGGCAATGCGAAAGACATCGAGGCCATGAAGGCCAACGGCCAGACGGCCGCCTTCCTGGACCGCGGCACGCTGTCGGAAGATCGGATCGAGGCTGTCACCAGGGCGCTGGAAGATATTGTCGCGCTGGACGATCCGGTCGGCTCCGTTATCGCCGCCTGGGAGCGGCCGAACGGGTTGAAGATCGAGCGCGTGCGCACGCCGCTCGGCGTTATCGGCGTTATCTACGAAAGCCGGCCGAACGTGACCGCGGATGCCGGCGCCCTGTGCCTCAAGGCGGGCAATGCGGTCATCCTGCGCGGCGGTTCCGACACGATCCATTCCAACAAGGCGATCCATGCGGCCCTGCAGAAGGGCCTGAAGGCCGCCGGTCTGCCGGAAGACGCAATCCAGATGGTTCCCGTGACCGACCGGGCCGCCGTCGGTGAAATGCTGAAAGGCCTGGACGGCAACCTCGACGTGATCGTACCGCGCGGTGGCAAGAGCCTTGTCGCCCGCGTGCAGGAGGAAGCCCGTGTGCCTGTCTTCGCGCACCTGGAAGGGCTGGTGCACATCTTCGTCGACAAGGCGGCGGATCTGGAGAAGGCGGTCGACATCGTCGTCAATTCCAAACTGCGCCGCACCGGCATCTGCGGCGCGCTGGAAACGCTGCTGGTCGACGAGGCCGTGGCGGCCTCCCACCTGCCGGCAATCGTCAAGGCGCTTCAGGACAAGGGCTGCGAGATCCGCGGCGATGCCCGGGTCGCCGAACTGTGCGACAATGTCGTGCCGGCGACCGAGCACGACTGGTCGACGGAATATCTGGAACCGATCCTCGCGGTGAAAGTGGTGTCCGGTCTGGACGCGGCCATCGAGCATATCGCCCGCTGGGGCTCTAACCACACCGACTGCATCCTCACCGAGGACGATGCGGCTGCGGCCGAGTTCTTCAAGCGGGTCGATTCGGCAATCGTACTGCACAACGCCTCCACCCAGTTCGCCGACGGCGGCGAATTCGGCATGGGCGCGGAGATCGGCATTGCGACGGGGCGCATGCATGCGCGCGGCCCGGTCGGTGTCGAACAGCTCACCAGCTTCAAATACTGCGTTCATGGCGAGGGACAGACCCGTCCATGAATTTCAGCATGGCCAGCGGGTATGCCCATGCCGAATGGATGAAGCTGCCCCATGCCGAACCGGGAAACCGGATCGGCATCTTCGGCGGCTCCTTCAATCCGCCCCATTCCGGCCACCGACTGGTGGCGCAGACGGTCTTGAACCGGCTGCAGCTCGATCAGGTGTGGTGGTTCGTGACGCCGGGCAATCCGCTGAAAGAGCACGGCGATCTTGCGCCGCTGGAAATGCGGATCCATATGACCAGTGCGCTGGCCGATCACCCGCGGATGAAGGTGACGGCCTACGAGGCTGTTCTGGGGTCGCCCTATACGGCACGGACCATCGAAATGTTGCGCCGGCGCCGGCCATCTCTGCGATTCGTCTGGGTTATGGGCGCGGACAATATGTCGGGCTTCCACCGGTGGCAGGACTGGCGCGCGATTGCCGGACTCGTTCCGATCGCCGTTGTCGACCGGCCGGGGGCATTTCTGCCGGCGATGGCGTCTCCCATGGCGAAAGCCTATGAAAAACATAGGCTTCCCGAAGACGATGCGGCCCTGCTGGCCGACCTGGAGCCGCCGGTCTGGACGTTTCTTCACGCGCCTCTCGACGAGACGTCTTCGACATTTCTACGAGGGAAGAACTGACCATGGGCGGCGGGTTTCCGGGCATTCGGGAACTCCGTCTTGAAAATGCCAAGGTCGAGGGAGTATTCTATGAGCATGGTCATCCGGACCGGATGGCCGAGGCAAGGTCAACCAGTCCTGCGTAAAGCGTAAAAGTGCGGGACGGCAACAAGGCGAAAGGCACACCATCTGACCATGACCTTTGAAAGCGAGGGGGCTGTGAAGTCCACTCCACTCCAGTCTCCCGTGAGCGCTGAACTTGCGGGTGAGCTGATCGATACGGTTCTCGCCAGTCTCGAAGACTCCAAGGCTGAGGACATTGTCACTCTCGACATCGCAGAAAAGAGTTCCCTGGCCGATCACATGGTGATTGCGTCCGGACGTTCGCACCGCCATGTCGGTGCGATCGCCGACCATCTCCTGCGCGATCTGAAAGAGGCAGGCCACGGTACTGCAGCGGTTGAAGGGCAGAGCACCTGTGACTGGGTTCTCATCGACGCCGGAGATGTGATCGTCCACATCTTCCGTCCGGAAGTCCGCGGTTTCTACAATCTTGAAAAGATGTGGGCCCCGGAAACGGATACGGCACCCCAGTATATCGGCTGATTTTCAGCCGAGGGCGTCTCTGAAGGTATCCGGGCGTTTGCCCGGATAAGGAAGTCATGCGCTTCACGATATCCTGCATCGGCCGGATGAAGGCCGGTGCCGACAAGGATCTTTTCGACCGCTATGTCGACAGAGCCCGCAAGATCGGCCGCGGGCTTGGCGTCACCGCAGTGACGCTTGCCGAATTCCCGGAGAGCCGGGCGCAGAAGCCCGACGAACGCAAGTCGGAAGAGGCCTCTGTCCTGCTAAACAGCGTGCCATCGGGGGCGAAACTTGTCGTTCTCGATGAACACGGAAAATCGCTGTCCAGTCCGGACTTCAGCCGCAAGCTGGAAGGCTGGAAGGACGAGGGCGTACAGGACGTGGTCTTCGCCATTGGCGGTGCGGATGGCCATGGCGGCGAACTGATCGCCCGGGCGGATCTGAAAATCGCCTTCGGCGCCATGACCTGGCCGCACCAGCTGGTGCGGATCCTATTGTCCGAGCAGATTTACCGGGCTTTGACCATTCAGGCAGGCCATCCCTATCATCGCGAGTAGGGATAAAGTAGGTACACGGCGGTTTTGCCCGCTTGTCGCCGCATTCAGAAGGTAGCTGAATAATCCGTCGGGATGCGTGCGAACGGTGCAAAACCCGTTTGGTAAACGATTCCTTTACGGTGGGCCGGGTACGACACCTTATGACATTGGGCGCCCTTTTGACGATGGACTGCGGAAAACCGGATCAGGCGCCTGTCTCCCGGTCCGGACGGCGTCTGGGCGCGCATCTTGCCCTGCAGGCCGGTCTTCTCGCCGGCGCCCTGACCCTGCCCTTCGCCCCGCTGTCTGCCACCGAAACCAGCGATCTTCCCGAGAAGACGGCGGTCACGCCGAAAGATGCGATCGATCCCAATGTGGAAGAGGCCCGGGTCCGCAAGCTGAAGCGCGAGGAAGAACTCGCCTCGCTGACGCAGGACATCAATGTTTCCGCGGATCGTCAGAACGCGATCGAAAAGGAAATCCGGTCCATCGACCGCGACCGGGAAACGCTCAATTCCAAGATCCTGTCATCGGCCGACAACATCAAGATTCTGGAGACCGAGATCTCCGATACCGAGCGGCGTCTGCGCAAGCTTGGCGAGAACGAGGATACGGTCCGCGTCTCGCTTGCGAGCCGGCGCGATGTGCTGTCGGAGGTGCTGGCCGCCCTGCAGCGGATCGGCCGCCGTCCGCCGCCTGCCCTTGCGGTCCGGCCGAGCGACGCGCTGGCCGCGGTTCGCAGCGCCATTCTGCTCAACGCGGTGATGCCGGAACTGCGTGTCGAAACGGAAGCGCTTGCCTCCGATCTGTCGGAACTCAGCCGGCTGAAAGAAGTCATCGCCACGGAAAAGAAGACGCTTCTCGGCGACGCCATGCGGTTGGCGGAGGAAAAGTCCCGCCTGGAACTGCTCCTGAGCGCCAAACGCCAGGAACGTGACAGGAGCGCGCAGAAGTTGGCGCAGGAAAAGCGCCGTTCGGAAGAGTTGGCCGAGAAATCCAAATCTCTCAAGGAATTGATCGCGCGGCTCGAAACCGAAATCGAAAGCGCCCGCGAGGCATCGGAAAAATCGCGCCGGGCATCGGCCTCCGCCAAACCGGGACGGGACGGGCGCTGGGATCCCTTCTCCGATCCGGGCCGGTTGTCTCCGGCATTGCCTTTCATCGAGGCAAAAGGCCAGTTGCCCTGGCCGGTTGCCGGCGAAATGATCCGGGACTTCGGCCAGGAAGACGAGTTCGGCAGCACGACCGAGGGCCAGTCGATCACGACCCGTCCGGGGTCGCGGGTCACCGCTCCGGCGGACGGCTGGGTGGTCTATGCCGGACCGTTTCGGTCCTTCGGACAGCTCTTGATCCTGAACACCGGCGACGGCTACCATGTGTTGCTGGCCGGCATGGACAGAATCGATGCGGATCTCGGGCAGTTCGTTCTCGCCGGCGAACCGGTGGGTGTTATGGGGACAACCAAGTTGGCGAGTGCGGCAACCTTGGGTCTGGGCTCGACCCAGCCCGTTCTGTATGTTGAATTTAGAAAAGACGGACGTGCAATCGATCCCACCCCGTGGTGGGCCGGCACCGAAGAAGAAAAGGCACGCGGATGATTCGGAAATCTTCTCTGCTGCTCGTTGGCGCCCTGATGGGGGCGGCTGCGATCACGACACTGTCTCAAGTCCCCATCCGTGTCTCCGACACGGCGAATGCGGCGGCATCGGACACCTATCGGCAGCTTAATCTGTTCGGCGATGTCTTTGAACGGGTTCGCTCCGACTATGTCGAGGTCCCGGACGACGCGAAACTCATCGAGAGCGCCATCAACGGCATGCTGACCTCTCTGGATCCTCATTCCAGTTACATGTCGCCGAAGAGCTTCCGTGACATGCAGGTCCAGACCCGCGGCGAATTCGGCGGTCTCGGCATCGAGGTCACCATGGAAGACGGCCTGGTCAAGGTGGTCTCGCCGATCGACGACACTCCGGCCGCCAAGGCAGGCCTTCTGGCCGGTGACCTGATCACCCAGATCGATGGCGAACAGGTCCAGGGTCTCACCCTGAACGAGGCCGTCGAAAAGATGCGCGGCCCGGTGAACACCGATATCGTCGTGACGATCCGCCGAACCGGCGTGGACGATCCCTTCGATGTCACCATCACCCGTGACGTCATCCGCATCCGGTCGGTCCGGTGGCGCGAGGAAGACGACGTCGGTTACATCCGCATCACCCAGTTCAATGAACAGACCTCGGACGGCCTGAAGAGCGGTATCGAGGAAATCAGCAAGGACATCGGCAGCGACAAGCTGAAGGGTTACATTATCGACCTGCGCAACAATCCAGGCGGTCTTCTGGATCAGGCGATTGCCGTTTCCGACGCGTTCCTGGATCGTGGAGAGATCGTCTCCACCCGTGGCCGCAATGCCGACGAAACCCAGCGCTACAATGCCCGCGCCGGCGATCTGACCGGTGGTAAGCCGGTGATCGTGCTGGTGAATGGCGGTTCGGCTTCGGCTTCGGAAATCGTGGCCGGTGCGCTTCAGGATCATCGCCGGGCGACCATCCTCGGCACCCGGTCCTTCGGCAAGGGCTCGGTGCAGACGATCATTCCGCTCGGCGCGAATGGTGCGATCCGCCTGACCACGGCACGTTATTACACGCCGTCGGGCACTTCCATTCAGGCCAAGGGCATCACGCCGGATATCGAGGCGCTCCAGGTTCTGCCCGATGACATAAAGGGTCGGGCGACGACGAAGGGTGAGGCCGGCTTGCGCGGTCACCTGGAATCCGAAGACAAGGAAGGCAAGGAAGAATCCGGCAGCCAGGCCTATGTGCCGCCGGATGCCAAAGATGACGTTCAGCTGAAGCTGGCGCTGGATCTCCTGCGCGGCGTTCAGGTGAACGGGGCTTTCCCGCCGGCCGGCGACGGTTCGGCGCCGGTGCCGAACTAAGCAAACAGGCCGCGCCGGAATTTCCGGCGCGGTTTTCGTCTGACCTGACTGCCCATCCGGGCAACACTTTGAAAACAGGACGCCATGGCGACCGACGATCTCACTGCCCCTTTAGGAATGGGGAAGCGCAGGCTTCTCCGCCTGCCATTCGGTTTGATCGGTGTCGGCATTTTGAGCGTTGTCTTTACCACCGCCCTGATCTGGATGGGTGTCGTCGATGACCCCTTCGGCGGCGAGCCGACGGCCGTGATTCCGCTGGATGCCACGGTGGAGGGTCTGTCCTCCAGGGATATCGAGGTTGTCGAAATCCGTCCGGCGCTGGACGGTGATCTGGGACCGAACCTGCGCCCGGAAGACAATCGGGACAAACAAGGTCCCCGCTACGATCTGCAGATTCCCGAGGACGGCGGCCGAACGGGCGGCCTGTCGGTCAAGCCGGATCCCCGTATCAGCGAACGCTCCGGGTACGGCTTCCTGCCGAAAATCGGGTCCGACGGCGTTCGTCCGCTGGATGCCTATGCCCGGCCGTTTTCCTCCGAATTCACCTCGATCCCGAAAATCGCCGTCATCATTCAGGGACTGGGCCTGAGCGAAACGGGAACCGACAATGCGATCGAGAGCCTTCCGGCCGATGTAACCTTCGCCATGGCGCCCTACGGCACGGATCTGGATCGGTGGATGCAGAAGGCGCGGTCACAGGGCCACGAGTTGCTGCTGCAGCTGCCGCTCGAGCCGTTCGATTTCCCCGATAACGATCCTGGACCGCATACCCTTCTGGTCAGCCTGCGGCCGGACGAAATGCTGGACCGGCTTGCCTGGCTGATGACAAGGGTGACCAACTATGTCGGCACCATCAATGAAATGGGCGCCCGCTTCACCACGACAAAGCCGTCCATGCAATTGCTCCTGGAAAAGCTGCGCGACCGCGGGCTGATGTTCGTCGACAATGGCGAATCCTCACGAAGCCTCTCGGCGGAGGTCTCTTCGGAAGTGAAGGTGCCGTTCAGCTCTGTGGACGTCGTCCTCGATGCGGTGCCCCGGGAAGATGAAATCAACGCGAACCTTCTCCGCCTGGAGGGTATCGCACGCGCCCGGGGCGTTGCCGTTGCATCCGGATCGGCCCTGCCGGTCACTGTCCGCCAGCTTGAAATCTGGTCGCGGGATCTGGAAGAGCGCGGGCTTCAGCTCGTACCGGTCAGCGCCACCATCGACAGATAAAGCGAGACGATTTTCCTTCATGAGTGCCTCAACCCTCGGTCCGGATTTTCCGCCCGCCCGCAACGGCCTGCCTTATCGCCCGTGCGTCGGCATCATGCTTTTGAATGCGCAGGGCAAGGTCTGGATCGGCAAGCGGGACGACGGGGACGGCAAGTCGGAGTATGAATACGCCTGGCAGATGCCCCAGGGCGGCATCGACAAGGGTGAAACCCCGCGTGCGGCAGCCCTTCGGGAACTTTACGAGGAAACGTCGATCCGCACTGTCAGCATCCTGGCGGAAGCGCCGGTGTGGTTCACCTACGATTACCCGCAAGACGTTCAGCAAAACACGCGGAAGGGCAAATACGGCGGTCAGGCGCAGCGCTGGTTCGCGCTCCGCTTCGAAGGCTCCGAAGACGAGATCGACGTACGCAACCTGCCCGATGGTCACGATATGGAGTTCTGCGACTGGCGCTGGGAGGACGCAGCCCGGCTGCCGGATCTGATCGTTCCCTTCAAGCGGCAGGTATATCAAGGCGTCGTGGACGCTTTTTCCGGACTGACTGCTTGACTTTCTCCTTCCGGTGCAGTGCCTTGTGGCCAATCGGCTCAGCGGGCCTATAACGACAGGGGAGAGAGATGGATCTCGGCAAGGGACTGACTGGCAAGAGAATCCTGATCACCGGGGCTTCGAGCGGGCTTGGCGCGCATTTCGCCAAAGTGGCCGCAAGGCACGGCGCCCATGTGGGGCTCGCCGCCCGCCGGACCGACCGGCTGGAACAGCTTGCCGGCGAACTCGTTGAAATGGGCGCCCCAAGCGCCAGGCCGATCGAACTCGACGTCAGTGACGGCGCCTCGATCCACCATTGCCGTGCGCAGGCGGTCGAGGCCTTCGGCGGCCTGGATATCCTGGTCAACAATGCCGGTATCGCCCGCGAAGGCGCCGCCCTCGACCAGACGGCAGAGGATTTCGACGCCGTCATGGATGTCAATCTGCGCGGTGTCTGGCTGATGGCGATCTCCTGCGGCCGTCACTGGCGGGATACCGGCCAGCCCGGCGTGATCGTCAATATCGCCTCCATCCTCGGGTTGCGGGTCGGTTCCGGGGTGGCGTCCTACGCGATTTCCAAGGCGGGAGTCGTGCAGATGACCAAGGCGCTGGCGCTCGAATTCGCCCGTCATGATGTCCGTGTCAACGCGCTTGCGCCGGGCTATTTCGAAACGGAAATCAACGAAGGTTTCTTCGATACGCCCTCGGGCGAAAAGATGGTGAGCCGGGTGCCCATGCGCCGGATCGGAGATCTGTCCGAACTCGACGGGCCGTTCCTGCTGCTTACGAGCGACGCCTCCCGCTACATGACCGGCGCGGTCATCCCGGTCGATGGCGGACATCTGGTGTCGTCCCTTTGAGGCGGCTGATGTTCCCTGCGCCCATTTCGTGAGGACAAGCGATCATGGAGAAGCTGCCGCCCTTCGATCTGATGGACCTGCGGCTGCTTCTTGCGCTCGCCGAACACCGGCATTTCGCCCACGCGGCCCGGGCCTGCAATCTGTCCCAGCCGGCCCTGTCCGGGAGGATCCGTAAACTCGAGACGGCGCTCGGGACACCGTTGGTGTTTCGCGGCAAGCGGTTCGAGGGGTTCACGCCGGAGGGCGAACGCGCTCTTGGCTGGGCCAGACTCATCCTAACCGACTGCAACGGCTTCGTTCAGGACCTCAGCGGCGACGGCGAGGGGCCCCAGGGCACCCTGCGCATCGGTGTGGTCCCTTCGGCAACGCCTTTCGCGGGGCGGCTGTGCGGAGCTCTGGCAAGCCGTTTCCCGCATCTCAAACCGCAAGCCCTGTCCATGTCGTCCGCGGCTATTGAGAAGGGCCTTCAGGAATTTGCCATTGATGCGGGCATCACCTATCTGGCCCCTGACTTGGAAAAGACGTCGCGCATCCTGCCGCTGTTTGAGGAGAAATACTGCCTGGTCGCCGATCCGGTCCTTTTGACAGGCGGGCGCAAGAGCCAGAGCCTGTCCTGGCATGACGCAGCAGACCTGCCCCTTTGCCTGCTGACGCCGGACATGCAGAACCGGCGGATCATCGACGAGACCTTCGCGGCGACCGGAAAAAGCCCCGGCCCGCGTTTCGAGACAAACAGCTTCAATGCGATCCTGTCTCTCCTGAGAGAAGGGGCTTATGCCGCTGTGCTGCCGAAGGAGCAGGCCGGCGTCGGCCAGACGGAAGGTCTTGTCGTCCTGGACCTTGTCGAGCCGGAAATCCGCTCCGTAATCGGGCTGGTGGTTCCGTCGCGGGAGCCGATGTTGCCTGTCACGTCGGCCCTTTGGGAGTTATCGAAATCGGTTGATGATGCGATTGATAACCCAGGGTGATCAAATAATCGAAAAATGCAATTTGCGTTGATCGAAACTTCGGCGTTTTCTGGCCGGAACACGTCAGTCGGGAACGCAATCATCATGACATTCGGCAAGGGGCTTTCCAGAAAGCCGTCCCAGCCAAAAGGCCGGCAAATCGAGGAAACCGCGCTTGAGGAGGTGCGGGGCCTGCTTGGCAACGAACCGCGCCGCCGCGACCTCCTGATCGAGCATCTGCACAAGATCCAGGATGCCTATGGCTGCCTTCAGGCGAAACACCTGCGCGCCCTGGCCGAGGAGATGCGCCTTTCCCAGGCGGAGGTGTTCGAGGTCGCGAGCTTCTATCACCATTTCGATATCGTACGCGAAGACGAGGCCGCGCCCGCGCCCCTGACCGTGCGTGTCTGCGACAGCATCGCCTGTTCGCTGAAAGGGGCCGACGCGCTGGCCGCCGCGCTCCAGACCGGGCTCGATCCTGCGAAGGTCAGGGTTCAGAAGGTGCCCTGCATCGGCCGCTG
Organism: Roseibium sp.; assembly: GCF_048260565.1. Taxonomy (GTDB): domain Bacteria; phylum Pseudomonadota; class Alphaproteobacteria; order Rhizobiales; family Stappiaceae; genus Roseibium. The sequence goes on from NZ_JBLXGP010000002.1 coordinate 39,502, forward strand.
CGCGGCTGCCCCTGCTGTCCAGGTCGGAAAGCGGGCGGTGGACGGGGCCAGCGAACTCTCCGTTCGCGCCGCAATCTTCGAAGGAGAGACAGAGCCGCAGATGCCGGACTACATCGGTCTGGAGGCCTATCGCGCCGATGGTGGTTACAAGGTGCTTGAGCGGGTTCGAACCGGCGATCTCGATGTGGTTGCGATTGCCGATCATGCACTGGAAGCGGGCCTGCGCGGCCTCGGCGGTGCAGGCTTTCCGACCGGAACCAAGTGGCAGATCGTTCACGACCTGCCCGGCCCGAAATACCTGACGGTCAATGGCGACGAGGGCGAGCCGGGCACGTTCAAGGACCGCTACCATCTGGAACGCGATCCGCACCGGATGCTGGAAGGCGCGCTGATCGCCGCCCACGCCATTCAGGCGGAGCGGATCTATCTCTACATGCGCGACGAATACCCGGCCGTTCTGGAAATCCTGCGCCGGGAAATCGCAGCGCTGCGCGAAGCGGGTGTCATCGCCACCATCGACATCGAGCTGCGCCGGGGGGCCGGGGCCTATATCTGCGGCGAAGAAAGCGCGATGATCGAGTCGATCGAAGGCAAGCGCGGATTGCCGCGCCATCGCCCGCCCTATATCGCCCAGGTGGGCCTGTTTGGCCGCCCGACCCTCAACCACAATATCGAGACGCTCTACTGGATTCGCGACATCGTCGAAAAGGGACCGGAGTGGTTCGCAAGCCAGGGCCGGCGCGGCCATAAGGGCTTCCGCTCGTTCTCCGTCTCCGGCCGGGTGAAGGAGCCGGGGGTGAAGCTGGCACCTGCCGGCATCACCATGAACGAGCTGATCGACGAATATTGCGGCGGCATGGAAGACGGCCACACGTTCAAGGCCTATCTGCCGGGCGGTGCCTCCGGCGGCATCCTGCCGGCCTCGCTCGCCGACGAGCCGCTCGATTTCGGCACGCTGGAAAAGCACGGCTGTTTCATCGGCAGCCACGCCGTCGTCGTCTTCTCCGAACAGGACGACATGCGCGACGTGGCGCTCAATCTGATGCGCTTCTTCAGGCACGAAAGCTGCGGTCAGTGCACACCGTGCCGGTCCGGCACGGAAAAGATGGTCGCGCTTCTCCAGGACAAGACCTGGGACAAGGAGAAGATCGCCGATCTGGACGCGGTCATGCGCACCGCCTCCATCTGCGGCCTGGGCCAGGCGGCCGCCAATCCGGTCGCCTCGGTCCTGAAGTACTTTGCCGAGGAGGATCGGGCATGACCAAGAAAGTCACCTTTACCCTCGACGGACGCGAAGTCATCGCGGATGAAGGCGAAACCATCTGGCAGGTCGCCAAGCGCGAAGGCGTCGCCATCCCCCATCTCTGCCACAAGGATGCGCCGGGCTACCGCTCCGACGGCAATTGCCGCGCCTGCATGGTCGACATCGATGGCGAGCGGACGCTGACCGCTTCCTGTGTCCGCGAACCTGCCGACGGCATGGTGGTCAAGACGGCTTCGGAACGGGCGGTCAAGGCCCGCGAGATGGTGTTCGAACTGCTGGTCGCCGATCAGCCGCCACGCGAGGCCCATCCGGACCCGGAAAGCGATTTCTGGCACTGGTCGGAAAAGCTGGGTGTCACCTCCAGCCGATACGCGCCGGGCGAAAAGCCCGCCCAGGACATTTCCCATCCGGCGATCGCGGTCAATCTCGATGCCTGCATCGCCTGCAACCTGTGCGAACGGGCCTGCCGGGAGGTTCAGGTCAACGACGTGATCGGCATGGGCTGGCGCGGCCACCACGCGGCCCCGTTCTTCGATCTGGCCGATCCCATGGGCCTGTCCACCTGCGTTGCCTGCGGCGAATGCGTGTCCGCCTGCCCGACCGGCGCGCTGTTCGAAAAGAGCCTGCTGGACGAGACCGCGAAGACGCGGGCCGTCTATCCGGACGAGACCGTCGACAGCGTCTGCCCGTTCTGCGGCGTCGGCTGCCTGACCTCCGTCTCGGTCAAGGACGGCCGGATCGTCAAGGTCGAGGGCCGCAACGGTCCGGCCAACGAGAACCGGCTTTGCGTCAAGGGCCGCTTCGGCTTCGATTATGTCGCAAGCCCCGAGCGCCTGACGAAACCGCTGATCCGCCGCGACGACGCGCCCAAGCACGGCGACATGACGCTCTACCCGAAGGACTGGCGCGAGGTCTTCCGCGAAGCGACCTGGGACGAGGCGCTCGACCGGGCGGCCATCGGCCTGAAGGCAAGTTTCGAGGCCAAGGGCGGTGCCGGCATCGCCGGCTTCGGCTCGGCGAAAGGCTCCAACGAGGAGGCCTATCTGTTCCAGAAACTGATCCGCCAGGGCTTTGCCACCAACAACGTCGACCATTGCACGCGTCTCTGCCACGCCTCCTCCGTGGCCGCCCTGATGGAAGGGATTGGTTCCGGTGCGGTGACCGCGCCCTTCAACGCGGCGCTCGATGCGGATTGCATGATCGTGATCGGCGCCCGTCCGGAACAGAACCATCCCGTCGCCGCCACCTACATCAAGCAGGCGGCGAAGAACGGCGTGAAGCTGATCGTCATGGATCCACGCCGACAGGAACTGATGCGCCACGCGGACTATGGTCTCGTCTTCAAGCCCGGCACCGACGTGGCCATGCTGAACGCCATCCTCAACGTGATCATCTCCGAAGGCCTCTACGACCGGCAGTATATCGCCGCCCACGTGGACGGCTTCGAGGCGCTGAAGGCAAAGATCGCCGAATTCACGCCGGAAGCCATGGCGCCGGTCTGCGGCATCGATGCGGAGACCCTGCGCGAGGTCGCAAGGCTTTACGCCACCTCCGCCAAGTCGATCATCTTCTGGGGCATGGGCGTGTCCCAGCACGTCCACGGCACGGACAATGTGCGTGCCCTGATCGCCATGGCGCTGACCACCGGCCAGATCGGCCGTCCGGGCACCGGTCTGCATCCCTTGCGCGGTCAGAACAACGTCCAGGGCGCCTCCGACGCCGGCCTGATCCCGATGCTCTACCCTGACTATCGCTCGGTGGAAAATCCGGATATCCGGGCCGAGTTCGAGGACGCCTGGGGCCGGACGCTGGATCCGGTGCGCGGCCTGACCGTGGTCGAGATCATCGACGACATTCTCGCCGGCGGCATCGAGGCCATGTATATCCTGGGCGAGAACCCGGCCATGTCCGATCCGGACCAGGCCCATGCCCGCAAGGCGCTGGCCACCCTGAAGCATCTCGTCGTGCAGGACATCTTCCTGACCGAAACCGCCTGGCATGCGGATGTGGTTCTGCCGGCCTCGGCGCACGCGGAAAAGCTCGGCACCTACACCAACACCAACCGCCAGGTCCAGATCGGCCGGCCCTGCGTGCCCATGCCCGGAGAGGCGAGGGCGGACTGGGAGCTGATCGTGGAGCTTGCCAACCGGCTCGGTCTCGACTGGTCCTATGACAGCGTACCGGAAATCTACGAGGAAATGTGCTCGCACATGGCCTCGCTGGACCACATTTCCTGGGACCGGCTGGAGCGCGACGGCACGGTCACCTATCCGGCCGACGGCGACGACGTGCCGGGCAACGAGATCCTGTTCGGCCAGTCCTTTCCGACGGCGGACGGCCGCGGCCGTCTGGTGCCGACCGACCTTGTGCCCCCGGACGAACTGCCCGACGACGACTACCCGCTGGTGCTGACCACGGGCCGCATGCTGGAACACTGGCACACCGGCGCCATGACCCGGCGCGCGACCATCCTCGATGCCATCGAGCCGGAACCGGTGGTCTCCATGCATCCGAAGGACATCGGGCGGGCAGGGCTCACGATCGGCCAGCAGGTCACGGTGGAAACCCGGCGCGGATCGATCACCCTGACCCTGCGCGCCGACCGGGACGTGTCGTCGGGAATGCTGTTCATCCCCTTCTGCTACACCGAAGCCCCGGCGAACATGCTGACCAACCCGCAGCTCGACCCCTTCGGCAAGATCCCCGAGTTCAAGTTCTGCGCGGCCCGGATCAGACCGGCACTGGCGGAAGCCGCCGAATAGGTGCCTGAAAGACTGAGAAACGGCAGGCGGAAACGTTCCGCCTCCGACTGCTGACAAAGCCCTTCCCTCTCCATCGTCATCCCGGCCAAGCGAAGCGCGAGCCGGGACCGGGGAGGCAAAAGCCTCGCGACTTCAATAGATTATACAATCGAAGCCGTGGCTCCCCGGTCCCGGATCTCCGCTCACGCTTCGTCCGGGATGACGAAATCAGGGTTTGTCATCAACCTCAGGCGGAAAAGTTCCGCCTGCCATTCTTCAATTCGTCAATGCGACGACGTCACCTGAACGTTCAAAAGTCCCGGCAGCACCTGTGGCGTGACCATGCTGCCGACGATCTGTGCGACCGGCACCGGCTTTTGCGGCGCGAGCACGACCCTCAGCGTACCCGGATTGGCGAGGAAGTCTGCCACGGCCTCGGTCACCGTCTGCGTGAACGCCGGATCGTTGACCGGCTGCAGCGCGGCTTCCGCCTGGGCCACCAGCGCCTGGGCAAAGGCCTCTTCGGGAACGCCGGCATCCTGCGCCATCTTCTGAATGGCTTTCGTCGTCACGCCCGCATCGACGAAGCTGATCTCGGCCCCGACGAAGGCGGAGGAAACCAGCGCGATCTGCGCCTGGGTCTGCGGATTCTCGAACAGGGCCTTCGGCACATTGGCGAACCTCATCGTCGCTTCGGCGCGGCCGATACCCTGAACGTCGATCATCAGCTTTTCGAGCGTCAGTTCGAGCGTCGTCTCATCCCAGTGAAGCCGCGTCTCGTCGGACCATGCGATGGTGTCGAGGCCGAGAGCTTCGAGGAAGGCGGCGGCTTTCGGATCGTTCAGCGCGGCCACCGGGATCGACGCATTTTCCGTCTTCGTGGAAATGTCCGTCGGGATCGGGGCGATTGTGGTCGAAAAGGACTGTTCGGCCTTGCCGATGGTGACTTCGCCTTTCCCCGGCGCAACGACATGCAGGTCTTCCAGGCCATAGGAAATCGACCGGGGCGCGAACACCCGGGCGATCCGCATCGCATCCGGTTGTGACTTTCCGGCCTCCTCGATGAGGGCAGGAATGAGGTCGGCCATCGGCCCGTAGGGCGCGAAATCCAGATTGCCCATGTGGGCCTTGCCGAGACTGAATTCCGCTCCATTGGGAAGCGTGCTCGTCTTGACGTCCGATATAACGAATTCGCCGATCTTGTCGGAACTCATGTCGGACAGGCCGATCTCGCCCATGGACAAGGTCACCGGCTCCCCGGGAATTTCCGGAACCGGGACGGCCATTTCAAAGCCGCGCATCCGGACATCCGAAATGCTGAAGGATCGATATGCCTGCAGCGCGGCAGTAATCACCTGCTCAGGAGCCGGTGTGTTTCCGGAAAACAACTGATCTAGAACACCGAGGAAGTCGAAGTCCCGCTTCGTGACGGTGAAGTCCGTGGCATCCATGCTGGCCAGTTTCATGGAAACCGACTTGCCGTCCGCCAGGTCCTGGTCGATGACGTAATCTTCCGTATGTGCGGAGGCGAGGAGCGGCATCTGCTCTCCGGATTCCGCGACATCGGGATCGAGAAGCGCGAGGAAGTTCCCGAAGTTGAAGTCCTTGAAAACGGTACGGCCCTGGCTGACGCTTTGTTTCGCAATCCCCTCAACCGGACTTTCCATGTCCTGCGTCATGCTGTCGAAGGAATACTCGCCTATGGCGCCGTCCTTGAAATCGGTGACCCTGTAGCCATTCATGACGAATTTGGATTTCGCCATTGTTTTGGTCTGTTGATCGCCGGGAAGGGTATACGAAACAGTTCCGCTGACTTTATCGGCCGCAACCAGGTCAACAGAGAATTGTTTGATGATTTTGAGAAAGGACAAGAGCCGGCTGGCGGGATGCTCAGGATTGGCTGCCGGAAACTTGAGCAAGCCGACCGTGACATTATGGGCCTTGAAGTCGGAGAAGGTCAGGTCCTGTTGGAAAAAAGGGTCTCCATTGAGCTTGAATCCAAAGGTAAGGCGCGGTCCATCAATACCGGACAGGTCATCGAAATGAAGACCTTGATCGACTTTTGTGTAGCCCGTCATTGTAAGAGAGCCGGAATATGTAAATTCGTAGTCCAGCCGCTGTTTGCCGCTAGCTGCCGACCCTCCTGTCGCAGGTCCTGAGGATTTGCCCGGAATGGCGATTTCAACGGACCCGGAACTGTTCATCCGGAAATTGGGAACGGTTAGTGTGTCGGATCCGCTGTCATATTGAACCGGATCATTACTGATCTTCGCTCCGACTTTTCTCCAGCTGTCCGTAAAGGTTTTGAACGCCTCTTCGGCCCCCGTTTGCGCTGACGCGGACGTGGCTGGAACGACGAGAGCGGTGGCAATCCACAAGGCAGCTGCATAGCGTGATGGGCGATTTCCGGTTTTCCGGAACCGGTCACGCCGGCTGGCGAATACTGAGGCTGATGAGAAAAACAAACGACATCTCCCGTCTGAAATGCTGAAAAACAACAGCAGAGATTTAAGCGGCGTTCCTGACGGATTTGCAATAAGGGGTTGCGAAAAAAGACGGGGTTGGCTCCTGCTGCGGCGTTCCCCGGCTGCAAAGTGGCTTTCTCTCTCTCGTCACCCCGGCCAAGCGATAGCGCGAGCCGGGGCCTACTCATTTCCAGAGCCGTTGTTGCTTTAATCAAAGCTGCGGCAAGTGGCTTTGCGAGTAGGCCCCGGATCAAGTCCCGGGAGACGGTTGTGCAAGGGGCAAGGCCAAGCGTAGCGCTGATTGTCACTTATGGAAGGGAAGAGGAATTCACCCATCAGAGTCGACGACGAAATCGGGCTTTGTCCTCAGCCTCAGACCCTTACCCGAGCCCGTTCCCTCCCGCAAAGAGCAGCGTGTCCAGACCGCGCACGATGCCGGTGATCCGGGTCTTGCCCGGTTCGGCAAGCCTGCGGGCCGCCAGGAGCGAGCCTTTGACGAAGGGTTCGCCGTGGGTGATGGCCTCGTGGCAGAGGGTCAAGCGTTCCGTGCCCGTGCCGAAGATCGCCTCAACACGGCTGGCAAAGCCCGGCAGCCGCAGCGAGTGGCATTGCACGCCGTCGACGGTCGCCCCCCGTGCGGCCGGTGCGCCGTGGACCTGATCGATCGGAACCTCTTGTCTGGGCCTTTTCACCTCGGCGAGCTTTTCCGCCAGTTCCCGCGCCGTTCCGCTCGGTGCGTCCGGCTTGGTGGGTTTGCAGGTGTCGATGACCTCGAAATGATCCAGGTGCTTTGCGGCGAACAGCGCGAAATGCTGCAGGAGGGCGGCGGTCAGCGAGAAGTTGCCGGTGACGATGCCGATGCCCGCCTGCCGCGCCGGTCCGTCGAGGGCTTCCAGCTCGCCCGCGCTGAAGCCGGTGGTGCCGAGAACCACAGGCACCTTGTTTGCAATCGCCTTGGCGAGGTTCTCTTTCGTGACGTCATAGGCGGAGTAGTCGATCAGGACATCGATACCGCTCTTGAAGGCCTCTTCCACATCCGTGACGACGGTGACGCCCGTTGCCGGCTGGCCGATCGCCTCGCCCGCATCCCGGCCGGCCGCGCCCCTGGAAACCGCGCCGGCGAGTTCCAGGTCCGGTTCCGCCATGATGGCCGGCAGCAGCGCCCGGCCGACACCGCCGGTGACGCCTGAAATACAGATACGGAGCGGCGGTTTCGTCATGGGAAGGGTCCTTGTCGAGAGCGGGTGAGGGCAGCTATTGCCATTCGGCGCGTACGTCCGGGTCGGGTTCCCCGGCCAGCCGTGCGCCTCTTTCTGCCTCAACGACGTCGGCCGGGGCAAGCCGCTTCAGCGCCCAGACTGCTGCACCTCTGACAACCGGATCCTCGTCGGAAAGGTGGGGCCGGACCACCGGCAGCAGGCCCGCATCGTCCGCATTGCCGGCGGCGATCAGAACATTGCGCAGGAACCGGTTGCGGCCGATGCGCTTGACCGGAGAGCCGGAGAAAAGTGTGCGGAAGGCGGCGTCGTCGAGGGTGAGCAAGTCGGCAAGCCTCGGCGCCCTCAGGTCGTCGCGGGCAATCAGCTTGGCTTCGCGCGCTGCGGAGGCGAATTTGTTCCAGGGGCAGGCGGCAAGACAATCGTCGCAGCCATAGATGCGATTGCCCATCGGCTCACGAAACTCTTCCGGGATCGGCCCGGCATGTTCGATGGTGAGATAGGAAATGCAGCGGCGCGCGTCGAGCCGGTAGGGGGCCGGGAAGGCATCGGTCGGGCAGCTGTCGAGGCAGGCCCGGCACGAGCCGCAGTGATCGATTTCCGCGCCTGACGGCGGCAGCTCCAGGGTGGTAAAGATTGCACCGAGGAAGAACCAGGAGCCGAGGTCCCGCGACACCAGGTTGGTATGCTTGCCCTGCCAGCCGAGCCCGGCGGCCTCCGCCAGCGGCTTTTCCATCACAGGCGCCGTGTCGACGAAGACCTTCACGTCGCCGCCGGCCCGCGAAACCAGAAAGCTTGCCAGTTCCTTCAGCCGGCCCTTGATGACGTCGTGATAGTCCCGGTTGCGCGCATAGACCGAAATGCCGCCGGTCGACGGATCCTTCAGATGCGCCAGCGGATGGTTTTCCGGCCTGTCGTCCGGTCCGTAATTCATGGCGAGCATGATCACGGATCGGGCCTCCGGCCAGAGCACCTTCGGATCGGCGCGGCGCTCTTCCGTTTCCGCCATCCAGCCCATGGTGCCGTGATAACCGGCGCTCAGGAATTGCCGCAGCCGCTCCGGCGCTTGCGGGATCGCATCGGCGGGGGCGATTTTCAGGTCGTCGAAGCCAAGGGAGGCGGCCTTCTCGCGCACCCGTTCGAGAAGCTTGTTCGTCTTTGGGGCTGTTCGGTCCTTGGAAGTCAGAAGTCCAGGTCCGCGTAGCTCGCTGCCGGCGGCATGCCGAGGATCTTCTCGCCGAGCATCGGACGCATGCTCGGGCGCGACTTCATTCGCGCGTACCAGCTCTTCACGTTTTCCTCTTCCGCCCATTTCACTTCGCCCAGATAGTCCGCGCAGGAAAGCTCGGCCGCCAGCGCGAAATCGGCAAAGGACAGCCGGTCGCCCGCAAGCCAGCGGCGCGAGGCGACAAGATAGCCGAAATAGCGCAGGTGATGGGGAATGTTCGCGCGGGCGACCCGCAGCACGGCGGAATCCGGCTCGCCGCCGCCGGCAGAGCGCGGCATGGCCTGCTTGTAGATCCGCTCGCGCACCAGATGGCCGACCACCTCGTGATCGAATTTGCCCAGCGACCAGTCCACCAGCCGGCGGGTTTCCGCACGCGCCTCCGGGTGGTCGGGCATCAGCCGCCGGTCGCCGACCGCATAGCCGCGGGTCTCGTCCAGATATTCCATGATCGGCCCGGGACCGCAGATCGCCGGCCCGCCGTTTTCCACCAGCACCGGCACCGTGCCGGCGGCGTTCAGCTCCAGCAGTTCCCGCGGCCGTTCCCAGGGGTTGACCTGCACTTCCTCGAAGGCGGCCTGGTACTCGGCAAGCACGAGGCGGACAAAACGCGACGACGGCGAAAACGAATGGTGATACAGCGTGAGCATATGGGCTTCTGACAGGGCCTTGAAACGGGCGGGAAAGGGGACTGGCCTTTTAGGCCAGCCCCGGTTATGCGCCTAGTTGTCAATTATGACTGGAACAAGGTTATCAAGGGATTGATGCACCCCTGTCGACAACGATTTGACATGTCGCGTGCTTATGCAGAGCTATGATTGCAGGGGTTTGCTTTATCGATTGATTCGGAGTGACAAGCGGTTATGGACGGACAAACTTTTTTCGATGCACTGATCCTCGGGATCGTGGAAGGGCTGACGGAATTCATTCCCGTTTCCTCCACCGGGCACATTCTCCTGCTGGGGCATTTCTTGGGCTTCGAAAGCACCGGCAAGACCTTCGAGGTGCTGATCCAGCTCGGCGCCATCCTGGCCATCCTGACCGTCTATTCCGCGCGCCTGTGGAAGATCGCCGTGGCCCTGCCCAGCGACCAGAACGCCCGCCGCTTCGTTTTCGGCATTCTGCTCGCCTTCCTGCCGGCCGCCGTGATCGGCGTCATGGCGCACAAATACATCAAGGAAGTGCTGTTCGAATCGCCGGCTCTGATCTGCTCCACGCTGCTGATCGGCGGCATCATCCTTCTGTGGATCGACCGCCTGCCGCTGAAACCCCGCTACACCAACGTGATGGACTACCCGCTCTGGCTCTGCTTCGTCATCGGCGTGTTCCAGTGCCTGGCCATGGTGCCCGGCGTGTCCCGCTCCGGCTCGACCATCGCGGGCTCCCTGCTGCTCGGCACGGACAAGCGCTCGGCGGCGGAATTCTCCTTCTTCCTTGCCATGCCGACCATGGTCGGTGCGTTCTCCTACGACCTCTACAAGAACCGCAACGTGCTGTCCGTCGACGATGCGGCGATCATCACGGTCGGCTTTATCGCCTCCTTCATCGCCGGCGTGTTCGTGGTCCGGGGCCTGCTCGATTTCGTCAGCCGCCACGGTTTCGCGCCCTTCGCCTACTGGCGGATCTTCGTCGGTCTCGCGGGCTTTGCCGGGCTTTACCTGGTCGGCTGAGAAACGCTCAGCCGCCGCCGGTACCGCTGGCTTCATGTGCGGCGGCCATGCCGTTGAGTTCCGCGATCAGCTCCCGCCGGAGCTCGACCGGCTCGAGGATTTCCGCCCCCGGGCCGAGCCAGCGCACCAGCGGCAGGATGCGCTCCCGGCTGGCGTTGGGAATGCCGATGACGATGCTGCCGTCGTCTGCCGGGGTAAACGCCGCGTGCTTGTAGTACCAGTCGGCGCTGAGCCTGCGGGCCTGATCGGCTGTGATCCGGATCCGGGCGACCGGCCCCTCCCGTTCCCAGCGGCGCATGGCGCGAGACAGCCAGACGCCGCCGAGCAGGGACTGGACGGTGAAGTCCTTCGGCGGGCGGAAACGAAAGCCGCTGACCTCCGGATTGCTTGCCCGGTCGGCCCGGTAGATCTTCAGAATATCCGTGTCGACGCAGCGCCCGGCCAGATACCACAGGTCCCGGTCGAACAGGATGCCGTAGGGCTCCACGTCATGGGCTTTCAGCTCCTGCCGGCTCGGGTTGGCATAGTCGAACCGCACCCGCCGGCTTTCCAGAAGACCGAGCATGAATCCGTCCAGCGCCCGCTGCCATGCGCCGGTCGGCTCCGCCTTGGTGCCCGCGTGAAAGATATCGGCCGGCACCGGCTCGATGCCGATGATGCGGTCCGCCTGGCTGAGCAGGTCATGGACGGCCTTCGGCAGGGAAGCCACCAGCTTGCGTTCCGCCGCGTCCAGATCGGCGGCCAACGGCGTGGTGCGGATGGAGCGGATCAGGGCAAGGGCGGACAGGAGCGCGGCCGTCTCGTTGCGGGTAAGCGCCACCGGCGGATGCAGATACCCCTTGGCGAGGCGATAGCCCCCTTCCGCCCCGCGTTCCGCATCGACGGGAACCCCGAGCGCGATCAGCCGGTCGATGTCCCGGTAGACGGTCCTGAGCGACACGTCGAACCGTTCCGCCAGCGTGGTCGCGCTCACCAGCTTGCCGCTGCTCAGGAGCAGCAGGATGCCAAGCGCGCGCTCGATCGGATTCATGGGGGATCTCCTTCCGCCTGACCTTCCATACCGTAAAAAATGACATACTGGAACAGAACAGGATCAAACCTGACTCACTGCTGTCAGGTATGCCCTGTCAAAGTCTCCTCAAGCCCGGAAAATCAACAGGTTTCAGAGCCCCGGGAATGACAGGAGACAGGACATGACACTGACACTGGAAACCGCCTTCGGCCGCCGCCTGCGCCGCCGCTCGATCGCACTCCGCATGCTGCAGGCAATCACGACAGCCCTCTATCAGGCCCACCGCCGGCGCGTGACCGAAAAGGCGCTGAGCCAGTTGAGCGACCGCGAGCTGGAAGACATCGGCGTCACCCGGACGTCCCGCGGCCACATTCTCGCCCCCTGGCACCCGGACCGGGGGTCTTCCGACTGGCGTTACCGGGAAAGGAGATGACAGGCCGGGCCGTCAGGCTCCGGAGAAATCCGGGGCCTGGGGAGATCGGCGCCTCTGTCAGGTGAATTGATGTCAGCGTGACCGCTTGCACCCTTCTCCCCCCTTGAGGGGGAGATGTCCGCGATCGCGGACAGAGGGGGGTGTCGGGCCTCACGGCATGAACCGGCGCCGGAGGTTGATACCACTGCTGTTACCCCCCTCTGTCACCTGCGGTGACATCTCCCCCTCAAGGGGGGAGAGGGGCGCAAGAGGCACCGTCCAGCCAGTGCCACGGACAAAAAGTTACCTCTCCCATGGGGAGAGGTCGGAGCGAAGCTCCGGGTGAGGGGGTTCAAACTCTTCGTATTCCGCAAACGCTATATCCCCTCACCCCGACCCTCTCCCCATGGGAGAGGGAGTCAGGTGGTGCCATAGGCAATTGCCCTGCCCTCAAGGGAGGGAGAGGGCGTATGCGGCTTGGCCTTGCCCGCCCCTCAGGCGATGCGGTGGGCGTCGTATTGGCCGTGTTCGCGGAAGCGGTCCAGGTAGGTGGGCAGGATCGTCGCCAGCGTCGTCGGGGCGATGCCCATGCCGGTCAGGGTCCGGCCTTCGGATGCGGCGGCCTCCGACACCACGTTGTCGGTCTTCAACAGCGCCACCTGGTCGGCCGTCAGCATCGGCTTGGGCAGCATCTGCAGGATCTTGCCCATGACGGAGGCGATCTCGAACGGCAGCGGCAGCAGAAGGCGCTCGCGGCGGGTCACCGCCAGCATTTCTTCCAGGCACTCGCGGAACGTGCGGACTTCCGGTCCGCCCAGCTCATAGACCGTGCCCGGCTTCAAGTCGCCGTCGACGGCCTTGGCCACGGCTTCGGCCACGTCGCAGACATAGACCGGCTGGAACTTCGTGTGGCCGCCGCCGATCAGCGGCAGGGCAGGCGCAAAGCGCGCCATGTCGGCGAACCGGTTGAAGAAGTCGTCTTCCGGCCCGAAGATGATCGACGGGCGCAGGATGATGCTGTCCGGCAGGGTTTCCATCACGCCGGCCTCGCCGGCCGCCTTGGACCGGGCATAGGCCGAAGCGCTCTCGGGATCCGCGCCGATGGCCGAAACATGGGTGATGGCGGAAAGCCCGGCGCCCCGCGCAGCCTCTGCGATGGCGCGCGGGCCGAAGTCCTGGATCGCGTCGAAGCTCTGCTTGCCGCTCTGGGCCAGGATGCCGACCGCATTGACGACCGCGTCCGCGCCCTGCACGGCCCGGTCGACGGACCAGCGGTAGCGCAGGTTGGCCTGAACCGCCATGATCTGTCCCGGCACGCCGAGCGGCTGCAGGTGGGTCGCCAGATCCGGCCGGCGCACGGCGGCGCGCACCCGGTAGCCGCGCTTTGCCAGCGCCTGCACCACATGGCGCCCGACGAAACCGGAAGCGCCGAAGACCGTGACGAGTTTTCCATTCAAAGCCGTGGACATTGCCGCTTGCCTCTCACGTCTTGCATGTCTGCCGCGTGCCTCAAAGGCCGCGGCCTGCAGAATAAATCTGTGCCCTGCCGGCTCGAAACCGGGGAACCTACAGTCTCTTAGCCCTTTGCCGGCCGCGTGTGAAGGGGCATGTGAAGACCCCTGCGAAGACAGTTGCGCACAGGAATGAAATTGTCTGCAAAAGGGTGATTGACAACTCCCCGGCAGACCCTTACAAGCGCCCACCTGAGCCGACATTGCAGGTCGGCGGCGGCGGTCTCCGGACCGCGCCGGCGTCTTCAAAACAGGCTCATGCCCAGGTGGCGGAATTGGTAGACGCGCCAGCTTCAGGTGCTGGTGCTCGCAAGGGCGTGGAGGTTCGAGTCCTCTCCTGGGCACCAAATTCCGGTTTCGGATCGTTTAAAATGATCCCGAAACACGACAAAAAGCTCCGGTTCGCCGGGGCTTTTTTCGTTTTGGGGATGTATGATTTTCGGCTCTGCAGGATTACACGTCTCAACCTGTATCAGTCACTTTGATATACTCACACTGAAACCCATCCGCGAACTGCAAATTGCAGACGGGTGCCCGAAAGAGCCATATTCGTCGAGCCTTAGCTCTTAAAAAGTTTGCCCAATTTCAAAAAGAAACCGTTCAAAGCTTCAGTCAATTGATGGCGAACAGCTCGTAAATCTCGTTCTGGGGAATTACGATAGAATTCCAGCGCGTTATTGGAGATTGATTTCCCTCCAGCGGATCTATGCCACTAACGTGTAACAAGCTATTCGAAGAACCATAAAATCGGCCATAACACCCGCCATGAACGCCGTTGAAATTGAAGAAGCGATTTCTGCCCTCGCTGAGCAGCCATTCGATGCTCAGGAGTTTCCTTTTGCATTCCTGGAGGCATTTGGTGCAAAGAAAACGACGATAAAACGACTTAGAGACGGGGCGACCAACAAATCCGATCTCGGCGGGGTCCTGCAGACAAGCAATATCCACATCAAGGCAAGCGATAAAGGGGCCGTCACAGACACGCTTCGGGCTCTCAAAGAGAGCCCGGCCACAGCACGTGCCAAGGCAAAATTCGTTCTCGCAACCGATGGAAAAACCTTAGAGGCGGAAGACCTGAATTCAGGCGAAACCGTTGCCTGCGAATACAAAGACTTCCCCGATCACTTCGGTTTCTTTCTTCCGCTGGCCGGCATCAGCACCGTCAAGCAAATCCGCGAAAGCGCCTTTGATATCAAGGCGACTGGTCGCCTCAATCGGCTTTATGTCGAATTGTTAAAGAACAATCCTGAGTGGGGAGTCGCCGAGCGCCGTCACGACATGAACCATTTCATGGCGCGGCTGATCTTCTGCTTCTTTGCCGAAGACACGGATATCTTTAACGGCAATGACCTTTTTACCGCGACCATCGATCAGATGAGCGCGAAGGACAGCTCCAATACCCATGAGGTAATTAGCGAGTTGTTCCGCGCCATGGATACTCAGATTGAGGATCGCAAGCGATCAAAATTACCGCGCTGGGCAGATGTTTTTCCATATGTGAATGGAGGGCTTTTTTCAGGTTCGACCGAAGTGCCGCGCTTCAGCCGCATCGCGCGGTCCTACCTCCTGCATATCGGCAATCTCGACTGGCAAAAGATCAATCCGGATATCTTCGGTTCCATGATTCAGGCGGTGGCGGATGATGAGGAACGCGGCGCGCTGGGCATGCATTACACCAGTGTTCCTAACATCCTCAAGGTGCTCAATCCGCTCTTCCTGGATGACCTCCGTGACGCCCTGGAAGAAGCGGGAGACAATGCGCGCAAGCTTTTGAACCTGCGCAACCGGATAGCCAAGATCAGGGTTTTCGATCCGGCTTGTGGCTCAGGCAATTTTCTGGTCATCGCATACAAGCAAATGCGTGAGATCGAGGCCGAAATCAACAGAAGGCGTGGCGAAGCCGACCGGCGTACGGACATCCCGTTGACGAATTTCCGGGGCATTGAGTTTCGCGACTTTCCAGCCGAGATTGCGCGGCTCGCGCTGATCATTGCCGAGTATCAGTGCGATGTGACCTATCGCGGGCAGAAGGAGGCGATGGCCGAGTTCCTGCCGCTGGATGCGATGAACTGGATTACCTGCGGCAATGCTATGGAGGTCGATTGGGAGAGCATATGTCCGCCAACTGGCGGAGACGTCAAATTCACTTCGGATGATCTCTTTCACGCGCCCTTGGATCGAGCGCAGATCGATTTCAAAAATGCAGGTGGGGAAACTTATCTTTGCGGAAATCCGCCATATCTAGGCGGGAAAAGCCAATCTTCCGTACAAAAAAAGGAATTATCTAAAGTATTCTTCGGTGAAAAAAAGATTGGAGAGCTTGACTATGTTTCGGGGTGGTTCTTAAAAGCCGCAAGATACATATCTAAATATAGTTCTTCTGCTGCCTTCGTTTCAACGAACTCTGTGAATCAAGGATCTCAAGTCCATCAACTTTGGCCACATATCTTTGGGCTTGGAGTAGAAATCTTTTTTGCTCACAAGGATTTAGTTTGGCGAAATAATGCATCAAATGTTGCCGCTGTAATATGCTCCGTCATCGGGCTCAAGGTTCGGAACCATGAAAAAAAGCATCTCTTCTATGATGGAATTGTAAGGGAGGTAGGCATCATCGGTCCATATTTGGTTCCGGGAAATGAGACAATCGTCTACCAATCGCTGGCACCAATTTCTGAAATGCAGCCGATAATTACCGGCAATAGTCCGTATGACGGCGGCTACTTGCTACTTTCGAACGACGAACGACAAGCACTTTTAGCCCAACACCCAATGGCAGAAAGGCTAGTCCAGAAAATATTTGGGTCTAAAAACTACCTAAATGGTGATGAGAGGTATTGCCTGTGGATTAGTGACGACGATCTTCCTTTCGCAAAAGGAATACCGGAAGTCTCGGAAAGAATAGAAGCCGTCCGGAAATTCCGCTTGGAGGGTGGTCAAGTAGCTCAAGGCCTAGCCAATAAGCCTCATCAATTCCGCTACACGCATAAAGCAAGGAAGCATCTGATTATTGCCCCGCGAGTTTCATCGGAACGGAGGTTGTACATCCCATTCGGACTTCTTTCCAAGGACGTCATTGTAAGTGATTCCGCGCAAGCGATTTACGATGGAGACCTTTGGAATCTGGCCATAATTTTAAGCTTGCTGCACATGAGTTGGGTGCGTGCGGTTGCGGGAAGATTGACTACTCGGATTCGGTATTCTTCGGCGCTTTGTTACAACACGTTCCCTGTCCCGAAGCTTACCGAGAAGAACAAGGCCGACCTAACCCGCTGCGCGGAAGATATTCTTCTGGCGCGCGAGGCACATTTCCCCGAGACTGTTGCCGATCTCTATGATCCTGAAAAGATGCCGGAAGACCTCCGCGCGGCACATGACCGCAATGACGAGGTGCTGGAGCGCATCTACATCGGTCGCCGTTTCCGGAACGACACCGAGCGCCTGGAAAAGCTTTTCGAGATGTACACCAAAATGACATCGGCCAAGGAGAGGAAGGCCTGATGAACGTTGAATATGATTTGGTGTTGGAGGACGGCAGCGGGACGCTTACCTTTGAATGGGACGCGGAAAAAGACGCTGCGAACCTTAGGAAGCATGGTATTAGTTTTTCTGAGGCCGCAACCATATTTCAGAATGATGTCCTCACGAATGAGGATACGAGCGCCTACGGCGAGATGCGTGAAATCAGCTTTGGACGGCTGGGGGACAATCCAGGTACGACAGTGATCCTCTGCGTCGTACACACTGAGCGCAACGGAAATATCCGCATCATAAGCGCCCGCAAAGCAACGCCTCATGAACGGAAACTCTTCGATGTCTATATCCAAAAAACGTATCACTGAGATCGCCGCGATCCCGGATGATGACATAGACCTCTCGGATATTCCGGAGGTAGGCGAAAATTTCTTCCTGCATGCGAAGAAGAAAAAGGTTCGGCGCCAGCCCAGTCAGCCAGGTTTGGCTGAAGCTGCCGCAGCGTATCACGTTCCAGCGGTGTCGGTTACTTACGCGCGAAATGGCCGCTCGACCAAGTCGAACGAGCTTGGGATGCGTCCGATGCAGGAACGCGCCTTCGAAAAGCGTGGAGAACAATATCTTCTGATCAAGTCGCCGCCGGCCTCTGGCAAGAGCCGTGCGCTCATGTTCATTGCACTGGACAAGCTTCGCAATCAGGGTCTTAAGCAGGCCATTGTTGTGGTGCCGGAAAGATCCATCGGTTCCAGCTTCAATGACGAACCGCTTTCTAAGTTCGGGTTTTATTGGGACTGGTCGGTGGGGCCGAGGTGGAATCTCTGTAATGCACCCGGCACAGATGGCGGTAAGGTCAATTCAGTTGGCGCTTTCCTGGAAAGCGATGCGGAGGTGCTTGTTTGCACCCATGCGACTTTTCGGTTCGCAGTAGATAAATTCGGCGTTGAGGCATTCGATAATCGCTTGATCGCTATCGATGAATTCCATCATGTTTCGGCCAATCCCGATAACAGGTTAGGCGTGCATCTCGGCGAGTTCATTGGCCGTGACAAAGTGCATATCGTTGCAATGACGGGTTCTTATTTCCGGGGTGATGCCGAGCCTGTGTTGATGCCGCATGACGAGGCGAAATTCGATGTCGTCACCTACACTTACTATGAGCAGCTCAACGGTTATAAGTATCTGAAGCAACTCGATATCGGCTATTTCTTCTATGCCAGCGCTTATTCCGACGACATTCTGAAGGTACTGAACCCGAACGAGAAGACCATCATTCACATTCCCTCCGTCAATTCCCGGGAGAGCACGAAGGATAAAATCAGGGAAGTCGAGCACATCCTTGAAGAGCTGGGTGAATGGCAGGGGACCGACCCTTCTACGGGATTCCAGCGGGTGAAGACGACGGAAGGCCGTGTCATTAAGATTGCGGATCTGGTTGATGACGATGCCTCCAAACGCGACAAGGTATCAGCGGCTCTCAAAGACCCGGTTCACAAAGACGACCGCGATCATGTGGATATCATAATCGCGCTCGGCATGGCCAAAGAGGGGTTCGACTGGATTTGGTGCGAGCACGCCTTGACTGTCGGTTATCGCTCCAGTCTGACCGAAATCGTGCAGATTATCGGGCGAGCAACCCGTGATGCGCCTGGAAAGACCAGAGCTCGCTTCACCAATCTGATTGCTGAGCCAGACGCATCGGAAGAGGCCGTGACCGAAGCTATCAACGATACGTTGAAGGCGATCGCTGCGAGTCTTCTCATGGAGCAGGTGCTTGCTCCGCGCTTCAACTTTACGCCTAAGCGGCCTGAAAACGAGCCGATACCTGGTTTTACCTATGGTGAGGACGGATATGATCCTTCGAAATGCAATGTTGGCTTCAATGAGGAAAGCGGTCAGTTCCAAATTGAAATCAAAGGTTTGACAGAGCCGAAGAGCACGGAAGCGCAGCGTATCTGCAAAGAAGATTTGAACGAAGTAATTACCGCCTTTGTTCAGGACAAGACCGCCATAGAACGCGGCTTATTCGATGAAGAGTTGGTGCCAGAAGAGCTGACCCGTGTGCGCATGGGAAAAATCATCAAGGATAGATACCCGGAACTGAATGAGGGCGATCAAGAGGCTGTGCGACAGCATGCGGTCGCCGCTCTCAACCTAACGCAGCAAGCTAAGGCTCTACTGAACCCAGGTGGCGGTGCATCGGACACCCAAAATACGGCACTGATCGATGGCATTCGCAAAATCGCGATGGACGTTAGGGAACTTGATATTGATCTGATTGACCGGATCAACCCGTTCGGGGAAGCTTACGCCATCCTCGCCAAAACGATGAGCGAAGATAGTCTGAAGCAGGTTGCCGCTGTCATATCCGCAAAGAAAGTCAGCCTTTCACCAGAAGAGGCACGGGACCTTGCACGCCGGGCACTTAAGTTCAAGCAGGAGCGGGGTCGTTTGCCTTCAATTACTTCGTCTGACGCTTGGGAAAAGCGCATGGCAGAGGGTGTCGCAGTTCTCGCCCGCATGAAAGCGGAAGCTTCCAAAGATGGCTAAGTTTACCGACGAAGATGATGCGCTTCTAGCCGAGCTTGGCGTCGAATTCGAAATAAAGAATACGAGAAGCCGGACGCCGCGTGAGGAGAGGATCTTTGCCGGTTTTGAGGAAATTCAGCGTTTCGTTGATGAGAACGGTCATGTGCCCCAGCATGGGGAAAAAGGCGATATCTTTGAGCGGCTCTATGCTGTTCGGCTCGATCGCATCAGGGCGTTGGCGGAATGCCGCACGTTGGTCGAACCGCTGGACCATCAAGGACTGCTCGCTGAAGGAAACGCGTCTTTACAGCCTGCTGTAGAAGAGATGGATGATGACGCTTTGCTCGCGGAGCTGGGTGTGGAGGCGGAAACATCTGACATCACAACTCTCAAGTATGTTCGTTCAAGCGCGGAAAAGCGCGCAGCTGAAGAGATTGCCAATCGAGAACGATGTGAGGATTTCGATAGATTTAAGCCGCTGTTCGAAGAAGTGCAGGATGAATTAAAAAATGGCGTCCGGACAACCCGGCCATTTGTGAGAGACGCAGGCTTTCTCAAGGCGGAAATCAAGGCGGGCCAGTTCTTTATCCTGGCGGGGCAAACAGCCTATGTCGCTGAAGTGGGTGAACCCATCAAAGCCCCGAACGGTGAAATCGATGCACGGCTGCGGGTGGTCTACTCGAACGGAACAGAGAGCAATCTGCTTCTTCGGTCTCTTCAGCGCGCACTTTATAAAGATGAGGCAGGGCGCCGGATTACCGATCCGACCGCTGGTCCGTTATTTGCCGACGAAACTTCTGAGGAAGATGAAGCGAGTGGTACAATTTATGTTCTACGCAGCAAATCCAATCATCCGCTCGTCGTAGAAA
Organism: Roseibium sp.; assembly: GCF_048260565.1. GTDB lineage: Bacteria > Pseudomonadota > Alphaproteobacteria > Rhizobiales > Stappiaceae > Roseibium. The sequence goes on from NZ_JBLXGP010000002.1 coordinate 59,885, forward strand.
ACCGTGACATCGTGCATAAGATCGGCGTTACCAGTGGCAGTGTCGAGAAGCGTATCGCCAATGCAAAACTTGATGCCACCTTTCTCCTCGCCGATGTAGAAGTCATTGCCACTTACGAACTCTACAACATAAATCGGGCTAAACTCGAAAAACTCCTTCACCGTGTATTCGCAGCAGCTCGTTTAAATATCGAGATCATAGATCGCTTTGGGAATCCTGTGGTGCCAAGAGAATGGTTTCTAGTACCGCTTTTTGTAATCGATGAAGTGGTCGAAAAGATTAAGGATGGTACGATTTCTGATTATGTTTATGATACAAATTCCGCGTCACTGGTGAAAGAATAATTGACAGACTACAAAGCTGTTCATTTGGTGACTTGAGGGGATTCGCTTTGAAGCTTCCTGCTGTCCGAACAGGTGCACCGCTGTGCATTGAAATGGACAAAATTAGTGGAATGAACGGGGTTCGGCAACGTACATGCTCGGAGTCCGGTTCAGACCGCTTTCCACAAGTGCCATCTGCGGGCTTGCGTCTTGCGATGAAATGCGCATGAAAGAGTTTCTCCCCTTCATTTTCTAAAACACGGCGCCATGCCGGTATTCTTAAAACACACCCACCTCAAGCCCCCCGCCGCGCCCGTATCGCCCACACCCTGAGATCAACCGCGACCTTCACCGTCGCCGCGAGCACCAGCACGCACAGCACCGTCTTGGACACCGTCTCCATCGTTCCCTCGATCAGCAGGGCATGAACCACGCTTCCAAGCGCGGCCACTATGACGAGGGAGGTGTGGGCGGCGCGCCATGTCCGCGGGCGCAGGTGGAGCGGCCGGCGCAGGGCGGCGAGGAGGGCGGCGAGGAAAAGCGCTGCCATGGCGATCACGCCCCAGGCGGAGAACGGGGTGGGCGAGCGAAACAAAAGCGCGTCGATCACGTCCGGCGGGCTGGTGATCCACAGGCCCGCCACGTGGACAATCACCGCCGCGACCAGAACGGCGCCGGTCCATCGATGGACGGCGCGCCCGCGTGAGGCGGGCAGGCCCGGCAGATATCCGCCGGCCAGCAAGGGCTGAACCAGCAGGAGCGCCATGGCGGCGATGCCGGCGAAGCCGGCCGCGATATAGACCGGGTCGCGCCAGGCGAGCAGGGGACTGGCCGCAGCGGCGGCGAGCGGCACGGCAACGGCGATTGCAAGAGCGGTCCAGATCAGGATCGGGCGGGCCGACGGCATTCCGGGCAAATCCACCTCGCTCAGGCCGGCTGAAGGACGAAATGCGCCTCCAGGCTGGTGTCTTTCGAGCTTGCCATCACGGGCCGGAGGAAGACGGTTTGAAAGTCGCCGCTGTCATAGGCCAGATGCCCGTGCGGCTGGCCGAAGGCGGGCACGATCTGCGGCATCTCCATGCGGAAGACGCCGTTTTCGTCCGTGAGCGTGGCCCCGTGGCTGTGCGGGTCCCGCTCGTGGCCCTCGGTCGTATGCGCCCAGATCTGGATGCGCTGATGGCTAAGTGGAGCGCCGTCGCCCGCGCGGCGCACGGTGCCCGTCATAAGGAAGCCGCCACCACCGATCCGCTGCACGATCGGCGCGCCGGGCCGGTAGTTGTTGGACCCGCCGCGCATGGAGGGCGTCGGCGCCACGCCCTTGGCGATGGCGGGGGTGCTGAACGGCACGATGACGGGAACAATCAGCCCGCTCGCCATGACGGCTCCGCCGGTGGCGAGGAGGCGACGACGGGTGATCGGGTCTCTGGTCATGGGGCATTCTCCCATCGGGTTCGGACGCGACAGAACCCTGAATATAGGGCGCCTGCGGGCAATTCCGAGCCGGAGGCCGTTGGCAGATGCGGTGAAGGAGGTCACGGTTTCGTGAGAGTGGCGCAGGGCTGGCATCTGGTCGTTGGACAACTTTTTTCCGATTGCCCTAAAAAACTGACACATAGACAGGCGATTGTGCCCGCCTCGAATCACAGGCCCGGCAGAGGCGGGGAAGGAAAGACCATGAACATCGCGCAGCAATCGGACCGGACCGAAGGCGGCTCTGCCGTTTTCAAGAATGCGCGGCTGGTTCTCGCCGACGAGGTGGTCACAGGCCATGTCGCGGTAAGCGCCGGCAGGGTTGTCGCCATCGATACCGGCGTGGCGCCGCAGGGCGGCGTCGACCTGGAAGGCGACTTCCTGCTGCCGGGCCTGGTCGATATCCACACCGATCATTTCGAAAAGCACCTCTACCCGCGCGCCCATGTGCGCTGGGATCCGGTGCGCGCGGCGCTCGCCCATGACGCCCAGATCATCGGCGGCGGTATCACCACCGTGTTCGACAGCCTGTGCGTCGGCGCGACACTCAAGAACCCGGAACGCCGGGAAATCCTGGGGCCGATGATCGACGCGCTGGAGACGACCCGCAACGCCGGCATGCTGCGCGCGGAACATCTCGTCCATCTGCGCTGCGAAATCACCGACCCTGAATCCGCACGGCTGGTGGAGGAAAACATCGGGCGGGAGATCGTCCGGGTGATCTCGGTCATGGAGCATCTGCCCGGCCGCCGCCAGAGCAAGGATGTGGAGGGCTATATGCAGCGGCGCATGGCCGACACCGGGCTGCCCCGTTCCGTGGTCGAGCGCGACACGCAGGAGCTTCTGGATTTCTCCGACGAGATCAGCGCCGCTGTCCGGCCGGCCGTCGTCCGCATGGCCCATGACCATGGCCTGCCGCTCCTGAGCCATGACGACACCGATCCCGAACACATCGATCAGGCGCTCGCCGAAGGCGTTTCCGTGTCCGAATTCCCCTGCAGCCTCGAAGCCGCCCGTCTTGCCCGGGAAAACGGCATGACCACGGTGGGCGGCGCCCCGAATATCCTGCGCGGCGGATCCCAGTCCGGCAACGTTGCCGTTGCGGACCTGATGGCGGAAGGGCTGGTCGACATTCTGGCTTCGGATTATGTCCCGCGCTCGCTTCTGGATGCGGTCTTCCTGATTGCGGCCACGGAGCATTTCGAGGAGGATCTGCCGGCGGCGGTCCGCATGGCCTCCAGGACGCCGGCGGAAGCGGCCGGTCTGAACGACCGCGGCGAGATCGCCATCGGAAAGCGCGCCGACCTTCTGCACATCGGCCTCCATGGCGGCCATCCGTATCTGAAAACCGCATGGCGGCTGGGCGAACGGGTGCTTTGAGGGAAAGCCGTCTGTAAACCGGGTCGGATCTGGCGCATAATGCCAAGCGCAGTTTTTTAGACCTTGTTGAGTGGAATAGATCAAAGGGAGAATTTCAATGCGTCTGACCAAAATTCTGATGGCCGCGGCCTTCGTTATCGCCGCGCCGACCGTCGCCCTCGCCGATTGCACGTCGGATATCGACAAGGTGGAGGCGACCCTCGGGCGGGCCGACAGCAACGGCATCGATTTCGAGACCGGCAACCAGATGCGCGCACTTCTGGAAAAAGCCTACGAAGAGCACCGGAAGGGCAACGAAGCCGCCTGCCAGGAGCTGATCGATCAGGCGAAATCCATGGGCGGCGTGGAATAGACAGCGATCGTCCGGATCTCCCGGAAAAAAGCGTTTGGGTCATTGCGGGCGTTCCTGAGGAAGGGGCGCCTGCGATGACGCTTGGCTGAAGAGCACTTGACCTTCCAGTTGCTGGAAGCCTTATCTTCGGGTTCAATCACAAATCCGAACGATGAGAGGCGCCTGCAATGAGCACGAACAGTGTAGCGAAAACGCCGGCATCGGGACCAGGCAGCGTTCATGATGAACATGCTGGCGGTGATGGCGCTGCGGAGACGGTCATCGATCCGGTCTGCGGTATGACGGTCGCCCTTGGAAAAGGCAAGCCGCACCTTGTCTACAAGGGCAAGGACTATCATTTCTGCAGTTCCGGCTGTCACGACAAGTTCGAGGCCGATCCCTACTTTTATCTGTCCGGCAACCACAGCAAGAAAAAAGCGCTGGAGGCGGAAAAGGCGTCCTCCGGCGGAGCGCTCTACACCTGTCCGATGCATCCGGAAATCGTTCAGGAGGGGCCGGGTTCCTGCCCGATCTGCGGCATGGCGCTCGAGCCGATGAGCGGTGTGTCGGACGAGCCGAACCACGAACTGGTCGACTTTACCCGCCGCCTGTGGGTCAGCGCCGGCGCGGCTGTCCCGCTTCTCATCCTCACCATGGGGCCGATGATCGGCCTGCCGTTCCGCGAATGGCTCGGCGAACGGCTTTCGATCTACCTGGAGGCGCTGCTGGCGACGCCGGTGGTGCTATGGGCGGCCCAGCCGTTCTTTCTCCGCGGCTGGGCGTCGTTGAAGACACGCAAATTCAACATGTGGACCCTGATCATGCTGGGCGTGGGGGCGGCCTATGCCTATTCCATGGTCGCGGGGCTTATGCCGGAGATCTTCCCGGCCGAGATGCGTTCCGGGAACGGCTTCATGCCGGTCTATTTCGAGGCTTCGGTGGTGATCGTCGCCCTGATCTTCGTCGGTCAGGTGCTGGAGTTGAGAGCGCGTGAGCGCACCGGCGGCGCCATTCGCGCGCTGATGGACCTGGCGCCGAAGACCGCGCGCCGGATCACGCCGGAGGGCGATGAATATGACGCGCCGCTGGAAAATATTCTTTCCGGCGACAGGCTTCGCGTGCGCCCCGGCGAAAAAGTTCCGGTCGATGGCACGGTGATCGAGGGTTATTCCTCCGTGGACGAAAGCCTTGTGACCGGCGAACCGGTTCCGATCGAAAAGCAGGCCGGTGACGATGTCACCGGAGGAGCGCTGAACAAGTCCGGCACACTCGTCATGGAAGCAAAGCGGGTCGGCAGCGATACCATGCTGGCCAAGATCGTCGACATGGTGGCCGCCGCCCAACGATCCCGCGCACCGATCCAGGGGCTGGCCGACACGGTCTCGAGCTATTTCGTCCCCGCCGTGGTCCTGTCGGCCGTCGCGGCTTTCGTCGTCTGGCTCTTCGTCGGGCCCGCGCCGTCGCTCGTCTATGCGGTCGTGGCCGCGGTATCCGTGCTGATCATCGCCTGCCCCTGCGCGCTGGGCCTCGCAACGCCCATGTCGATCATGACCGCGACGGGCCGGGGCGCCCAGTCGGGCGTGCTGATCAAGGACGCGGAGGCGCTGGAGCGGCTTGCGCGCGTCGATACCGTCATCGTCGACAAGACCGGCACACTCACCGAGGGCCGGCCCGAACTTGCCGATGTAATTGCCTTTGGCAGCCTTGAGGAGGACGACCTGCTTGTCCTGGCCGCTAGCCTTGAAAAGGGATCGGAACATCCGCTGGCCGAAGCCATCGTGCGCGCCGCTCAGGACAAGAATCTCAGCCTCGGCCCGGTTTCCGACTTCAACGCGGAAACCGGCAAGGGCGTGCTCGGCACAGTCGATGGAAAGACATTGCTGTTCGGCAATCTGGGCCTGCTTCAGGACAAAGGCATTGACCCGTCTTCTGGCGAGGAACAGGCGGCACGGCTTCAGGATGAGGGCAAGACCGTCATGTTCTTCGCGGTGGACGGTCTCTTCGCCGGCTTGATCACCGTGGTCGACCCGATCAAGGAAAGCGCGCGCGCGGCGATCCGCACGCTCCACGATGAAGGGTTGTCGGTCATCATGGCCACCGGCGACAATGCCCGCACGGCCCATGCGGTGGCCAATGCGCTCGGCATCGACGATGTGCTCGCAAGCGCCCTGCCGGAAGACAAGAAGGCGCTGGTCGAAAAGCTGAAGAAGGCCGGCAAGAAAGTCGCCATGGCCGGTGACGGCATCAACGACGCGCCGGCGCTTGCCGCCGCCGATGTCGGCATTGCCATGGGGACGGGCGCGGACGTGGCGGTGGAGAGCGCGGGGCTCACGCTGCTGAAGGGCGATCTCGCCGGCATTGCCAAGGCGCGCAAGCTGGCCCGGGCGACGCTCGCCAACATCAAGCAGAACCTTTTCTTCGCCTTCGTCTACAATACGGTCGGCGTGCCGATCGCGGCCGGGGTTCTCTATCCCGTCTTCGGGGTCCTGTTGTCGCCGATGCTGGCGGCGGCCGCCATGAGCATGTCGTCGGTATCGGTGATTTCCAACGCCCTGCGCCTGCGAAACCTGAAACTCTAGATCAACCTGCTTTCATGCGGTCCCACATGAAAGCGGAAAAGTTGGTCGATCTTAAAATGATAGAAGATCTCGTCAGCGTTCACCTGAACGCAAGATGCCCTAACCGGGGAGCTCGACATGAATATCGGACTTGCGGCCGAACAGTCCAATCTGCCGCCCAAAACCATCCGCTACTATGAGGACATCGCCCTTATCCGGCCCGCCCGTTCGGAAAACGGCTACCGGGACTATTCGGAGACCGACGTCCACCGGCTGAAATTCCTGCAGCGGGCGCGCAGCCTCGGCTTCACCATCGACGAGTGCCGCCTGCTCCTGTCCCTCTATGAGGACGAGCATCGGGCGAGTGCGGACGTGAAGGCGATCGCGCTCGCCAAGATCGACGAGATCGACCGGAAACTGACCGAACTCCAGTCCCTGCGGGCAACGCTGGCAAACCTGGCCGGAAACTGCCACGGCAATGACAAGCCGAATTGTCCGATCATCGACGACCTTGCGGGGGAGAAATGAAGACGCAGGTCTGGATCGCCGCGGCAGCCGTCATTGCCATCGCGGCAGGCTATCTCCTTCTGAAAAAGGAGGACAAATCCTCCCTCGATGTCGCGGCCGGAGCCCCCCTGGTCGCCGTCAAGGTGCCGCAACTGACCGGAGACGCCCTGAAAGGCGAAGCGCTGTTCAACGACAACTGCGCAAGTTGCCATGGAAAGAATGCGGCCGGACGGGACGGCAACGGACCGCCGCTGATACACAAGATCTACGAGCCGAACCACCATGCCGACGGCGCCTTCTATCTGGCTGCGATGCGCGGTGTCAGGGCCCATCATTGGACCTTTGGCGACATGCCGCCGGTCGAAGGCATGGGGCAAGAGCAGGTGGCGAGCATCGTCACTTATGTGCGGACCTTGCAGCGGGAAAACGGGATTTTCTGACCGGCCTGTCCGGCAGACTTGAAAAGTGCGCTTTGCGCCGGGAAGGATACGTCATGGTGACAGGCAGTTCGGGTTTGACAGAAACCCGGAAGAACGATTTCCGGTTTACCCGCCGCAAACTGCTGGCGGGTGCGGCCGGTTTCGCTGGTGGGGCAATGATCCCCGGGAGTGGCTTCGGGACAGCTCATGCAGCCGACGGCTTTTTAGAAATCACCGCCGGTCCGACCCAATACAAGCTCTACAAGGACGATGCCGCAGCCTCGGACCTGTGGCTCTATGACGGCGGCCTTCCGGGGCCGGAAATCCGGGTCCGGCGCGGCGAGCGGGTGAAGGTGCGTCTGATCAATGCCCTGGAAGAGGCAACCTCGATCCACTGGCACGGGGTGCGGATCGACAACGCCATGGACGGGGTGTCCGGTCTGACACAGGATCCGGTGCCGCCCGGCGGAACCTTCGAATACGACTTCGTCGCGCCCGACGCGGGCACCTACTGGTATCACGCCCACAACAAGAGCTGGAACCAGGTCGGGCGGGGGCTCTACGGTCCCCTGATCGTCGAGGAAGAGGACCCGGTCTTCGACCGCGACCACGATCTCATGCTGATCATGGACGACTGGCGCCTCAATGACGAGGGCCGACTGGACACGGAAAGTTTCGGCGCGCTGATGGACTGGGCCCATGCCGGAAGGCTCGGAAACTGGCTGACCGTGAACGGCAAAAGCAGTCCGTCCTTCGCCCTCAAGGCGGGCGAGGCCTACCGGATCCGCCTGGTCAACGCCTCCAATGCCCGTGTGCTGGAACTCGATCCCGACAGCATCGGTGGTCAGGTGATCGGCTATGACGGGCAGGTCTTGACCGCTGCCGAACAGGCGACGACCGAAGCCCTCGTGATCGGCCCGGCGCAAAGGGTGGATCTGATGGTGGTGCCGGAAGCCGGCCGTGACCTCGCGCTTGTGGAGGTCTCCACCAGAGAACGGTTCGCCTTTGCCGAATTCAAGGTGACGGGGGAGGGCAAGGGCAAGCCGCCCGCGCGGCTGCCGCTGGCCAACACGCTTCCCGCACCGGATCTGTCGAATGCGACGCGGGTCGTCCTCGACATGACCGGCGGAGCAATGGGCCAGATGGGACCGATGCGCTACAAGGGTCGTGAGCTGACACAGGACGATATGCGGGCAACCGGTCAGGTCTGGGCTTTCAACGGGATCGCGAATGTTGGAGAGCAGCCCTTGTTCGAGGCTGCTCGTGGCGAAACGGTGCTCCTTGAGACCGTCAACAACACCGCCTGGCCCCATGCGATCCACCTCCACGGACACCATTTCCGGACCGTCGGCGCCGATGGTTCGCTGGGCCCCTGGCGGGACACGTTCCTGATCGGTCGGGAGGAAACCGTCAAGGTCGTGTTTCAGGCGGACAATCCCGGAAAATGGTTGCTTCACTGCCACATGCTGGAACATGCCGCAGCCGGCATGACGACCTGGATCCGGGTGACCTGATCCCGACGGCGGGCCTGGCAACGCTTGCCAAGCCCCCGGTCATGATCTACGTGAGAGCAACCGTTTCGATGAGCCTGATTTCCGGTTCGTTTTGACGCGACCGGCCCTTCGCGATAAATGACCGGGCTGAATTTGCATGTGAAGGAGCCGTATTCGGCATGACGATCCGCTACCACAAGAACGACCTGCCCGACCTGAGCGCCTACGCGGAAGCCGACGCCGTTGCCGTGGATTCAGAGACCCTCGGGCTCAATCCGCATCGCGACCGGCTTTGTGTCGTTCAGCTGTCGCCCGGTGACGGAACCGCCGATGTGGTGCAGATCGACCGTGGGCAGACCGAAGCGCCGAATCTCGTGGCGCTGCTGTCCGATGCGTCGAAGCATAAGATCTTCCACTTCGCCCGGTTCGACGTCGCGGTCCTGCGCCATTATCTCGGGGTCGAGGTCACGCCGGTATGGTGCACGAAAATCGCCTCCAAGCTGGTGCGCACCTATACCGATCGCCACGGCCTGAAGGACATCACCCGCGAACTCCTGGGCGTGGAACTGTCCAAGCAGCAGCAAAGCTCCGACTGGGCCGCCGAGACGCTGTCTGACGCCCAGCTGTCCTACGCGGCCTCCGATGTGCTGTACCTGCACCAGTTGAAAGCCCGGCTGGAAATGATGCTGGAGCGGGAACAGCGAACCCACATCGCGCAAGCCTGCTTCGATTTCCTGCCCACCCGTGCCGAACTGGACCTGAAGGGCTGGGAGGAAACGGATATTTTCGCCCATTCCTGATGGCGTTCGGGTAGATTGCCGGATGGATGGAAGCGAAAAAGCCTGTAATCCTGTTTTTGAAATCCTATATGGGTGCCGAGGGGGCGTCGGGACCGGTCCGCGGAATGCGGGCGAATAATGCGGGGTTGAACCGTGACGCTTGATGTTGCCGATACCGATCCTCTGCGTGCAGCGCTTGTCGGGGTCAGGGAGATGACGCGCGCCCAGAAGACGGCGCGCCGGCACAGCCGTGCAGTCAGGTTTTTTCGGATCTTCTTCCCTGCGATCGGTGTTCTGATCTTTGGCGGTATGGTCGCACTGATCGTCGTCTTCAATTACCTTTCCGATCTCGGCATCGGGGCCGTCAGTCTGACGGCCGACGGGCTGGTCATGCACAGGCCCGAGCTGTCCGGCCACGATGGCGACCGCTCCTACCGGGTGACGGCAAACCGTGCCGTGCAGCGTCTCAGCAACCCGATGATCATCGATCTGGAGATGATCCGGGCGGATATCGTGCCCGGTCCCAACCAGCTCGCCAAGGTCACCGCGTTGAAGGGCATATTCGATAACGACAAGGAAACGCTGAGGCTTTACGACGGGCTTCAACTCGAATGGAGCGAGGGCTATACCGTCGACCTGTCCGAGGTCTCGATCGATCTGAAGACGGGCGAGGTGCGCACGGATGAACCGATTTCAATCCGCTCCGAGAAGGGAACGATCCGGGCAGGACGGTTGAGCTACGATCAGGAAGCAGGCAAGGTGCGGTTTACCGACGGAATCAAGATGACCCTCCAACCGCCGGAACAGGGGAAATAGAATGAATAAACTGCTCCGCCTGACGCTCGCCGGAGTGCTGTGTGTGTTCGCAATCCCCCATATTGCGTCGGCGCAGACCTTTTCCGATGCCTTTGCAGGGTTCGGTTCCAATTCCAAGGACCCGATCCAGATCGAAGCGGAGCAGCTGGAGGTCGAGGACAAGTCCAACAGCGCCACGTTCAAGGGCGATGTGGTCGTGTCCCAGGGTGACACCCAACTGAAGACCGAACGTCTGCGCGTCTTCTACGACGGTTCCGCGACCGGCGACGTTCAGCAGAAGATATCGCGCCTTGAGGCATCGGGCCGGGTCCACATCACCGCCAAGGACCAGACCGCGACCGGCGATGAAGCGAGTTTCGACATGAACCGCCAGGTGATGGTCATGACCGGCAAGGAAGTGGTTCTCAGCCAGGGGCCGAACGTGGTGGTGGGCAAAAAGCTGACCGTCAATCTCAAAACCGGGACGGCGAACCTGCAAGGGGGCGTTTCTGGAACCTCCGAGGGGTCAGGCCGCGTAAAGGTACTTCTCCAGCCGAAAAGCCTCAACAAGAACTGACTTCGGTCATGACGACCGCGGTATTCCGGCCGGGCGCCTGCCTTGTTCTTAACTCGACAGTGGAAAGGCGAGGCCTTATGACAAGGGCTGCGCGCTCAATCAATGGATCGCATTTGTGAAACTGTTTTCCATCGCCTCGACACCGACGCCCGTGGACATGAATGAGATGTCCGGGGACGGTCATGACCCGACCGGAGCCCTGGTGGTGGATGGTATCGGCAAGACCTACGGTCGTCGTCAGGTGGTCAAGTTCGTGAGCCTGGCGGTTCGACCGGGTGAGGCCGTCGGGCTGCTTGGACCGAACGGCGCGGGCAAGACCACGACTTTCTATATGATCACCGGCCTGATCCGCCCGGATCAGGGCGCGATCATGCTCGATGGCCTGGACATCACCAAGATGCCCATGTACCGCCGTGCCCGCCTCGGTATCGGTTATCTGCCCCAGGAAGCTTCCATCTTCCGCGGGCTGACGGTGGAGGAAAACATCCGCGCCGTGCTCGAGGTGATCGAGCCGAACCGGAAGAAGCGCAACGAGGAACTGGATAATCTGCTGGCCGAATTCGGCCTGACCCACCTGCGCAAGGCGCCTTCGATTTCTCTGTCCGGCGGGGAGCGGCGCCGCGTCGAAATCGCCCGCGCTCTCGCCAGCCGCCCGTCGTTCATGCTGCTCGACGAACCCTTCGCGGGCATCGACCCGATCGCGGTCGGCGATATCCAGCAGCTTGTCCGGCATCTGACCCAGCGCGGCATCGGCGTTCTGATCACCGATCACAACGTGCGTGAAACCCTCGGATTGATCGACCGGGCCTATATTATCGCGGCCGGAGAAGTGCTCACAGAAGGCCTTCCAAACGAAATCGTAACCAATCCGGACGTTCGCCGGCTTTATCTCGGGGAACAATTTACGCTTTGATGACAGGTCCCCTAATACGCTATAAGCAAGAAGTGGACCAAAAGACGATCAGGGCGCGCCGGGCATAAATGGCAATTTCGACAAAGCTGGAGATGCGACAAAGCCAGTCGCTGATCATGACGCCTCAGCTCATGCAGGCGATCAAGCTGCTGCAATTGTCGAACCTCGATCTTGTCGCCTATGTCGACGCTGAACTGGAGCGCAATCCGCTTCTGGAAAAGGGCGAAGGTGACTTGCCCGCAGGCGGCGAGACCGAAACCGGTGCCGGGATGTCCGAAAGCGGGGACTATTCCGGAGAGGACGCCGGATCGGCCGCGTCCGGCGGTGAACCCACATCCGGCGACTGGATGGAAAGCCAGCTGGAAACCGGCTCGGAAGCCATCGCCTCGCGGCTCGATACCGACCTCGGCAACGTTTTTCCCGATGAACCCGGCGTGCCCGCATCGCCCGATCCGGCCGCGCTGAAAGGCGGCGACAGCTACAAGAACGTCTCCAGCGGCTCCGCCGGCGAGGACTACAATCTGGAAGCCTTCGTGGCGGAGGAAGAGTCGCTCGTTCATTCCCTGGAAGACCAGATGCATCTGGTGCTCGCCGATCCGGTGGACAAGCTGATCGGCAATCACCTCATCAACTCGCTGGATGAAAACGGCTATCTCCATCAGGATCTCGCCGAGGCCGCCGAGCAGTTCGGGGTGGACGAAGAGCGCATCGAGCGGGTTCTTGCGCAGATGCAGACCTTCGAGCCGGCAGGTGTTTTCGCCCGCAACCTGCGCGAATGCCTGAAGCTGCAGCTTATCGACCGGAACCGCTTCGATCCGGCGATGGAAGCGCTCATTGAAAACCTGGATCTCCTGGCGCGGCACGACTACGCGGCTTTGCGCAAGGTCTGCGGCGTGGATGACGAGGACCTGACCGAAATGGTCGCGGAAGTGAGGGCGCTCGATCCGAAACCGGGCAGCGTCTTCGGGTCGGCCCTGGTCCAGCCGCTGGTGCCCGACGTCTTTGTCCGCCGGGCGAACGACGGCTCCTGGTCGGTCGAACTGAACTCCGACACCCTGCCCAAGGTGCTCGTCAACCAGACCTATTACGCAACGATCACCAAGACCGCGCGCAACGAGACGGAAAAGGAATACCTGACCGATTGCCTGCAAACGGCGAATTGGCTGGTGAAGAGCCTGGACCAGCGGGCCAAGACGATCCTCAAGGTATCCACAGAGATCGTACGCCAGCAGGACGGGTTTTTGACCTACGGCATCGAGTATCTGCGGCCGCTCAATCTGAAGACGGTCGCGGATGCGATCGGCATGCATGAATCGACGATCAGCCGGGTGACGTCGAACAAATACATGGCGACCTCCAGGGGTATTTTCGAACTGAAATACTTCTTTTCTTCGGCCATTTCGGCGACGGAAGGCGACGATGCCCACTCGGCGGAAAGTGTCCGCCACAAGATCAGGCAGATGATCGACGCGGAATCTCCCGATGCCATTCTTTCCGACGACACCATCGTTAAGCGTTTGAAAGATGACGGCGTGGACATTGCGCGGCGCACCGTCGCGAAGTACCGCGAGGCCATGAAGATCGGATCCTCCGTACAGCGGCGGCGGGAGAAGCGGGCAAACCGCTAAACCGTCTGCACAGGCCTGATGGCGACCGCTTTTCGCCGTCGCGACTGCCTTCCAATTGGTAAACCGGACATCCCCCGCGTATGCGAGCGAATACACAATTCGTGAAGAATCTGGCGCGAAAATGCAAAGTCCTGCAATTGACACAGGCAGGGCACGAGCTTATACGACCGTCCGCATGATGAGAGTCGAAGGGGATGGCGCTCGGGCGCTGACTGGTCCATTCTGTAGGTCTGGAACGTTCACCGCGTTTCAGGCGCCGGCACGGTAGCCGGTGACCTATCGGTCGATACAAGAATAAGAGGTCCCCATGACATTACGGATTTCGGGAAAGAACGTGGACGTTGGCGACGCATTGCGGACGCACGTCACGGACCGGATTGAAGATGCGCTGTCGAAGTATTTTCCCGGCGGCTACAACGGGCACGTCACGTTGAGCCGGGAAGGCACAGGCTTTAAGTCCGAATGTACGTTGCATCTGGATACCGGGACGATTCTCCAGGTATCCGCGCAGGACCAGGAACCGCGGTTGAGTTTCGATCTTGCGGCCGACAAGATCGAGAAACGCTTGCGCCGCTACAAACGCAAACTGAAGGACCATCATCTCCACAATGGGTCCGGACGTGAGGCGTTCGAGGCGGTGTCCTACGTTCTGGCGTCGCCGGAAGAGGAAGAGGAAGTGCCGGAGGATTTCAATCCTCTGGTGATTGCCGAAACGTCGGCAAAGGTGAAGACCATGACGGTCGGTATGGCGGTCATGGAACTGGACCTGAGCGAGGCTCCGGTCGTGATGTTCAAAAATGCGGCCAACGGCGGTATGAATGTGGTTTACCGCCGGGCAGACGGAAATATCGGCTGGATCGATCCGGACCTGGTAGCGAAACAGGCTGCGGAATAAACCAGAAGAAACCGGGTCGGACCCGCGCGGGAGCGTCGGTCCGGTCCCGGACAGTGGCAGGCTAATATGGATCTGAGTGATCTTCTGACGAAGAATGCGGTGATTGCCGGGCTGAAGGCGAAAAGCAAGAAGCAGGCAATCCAGGAAATGTCGGCTAGGGCAGCTGCACTGACGGGGCTTTCAGAACGCGAGGTGTTCGACACGCTGCTTCAGCGTGAGCGTCTCGGTTCGACCGGTGTCGGCCATGGCATTGCCATTCCGCACGGCAAGCTGACGCGTCTGGACCATCTGGTCGGCCTGTTTGCCAGGCTGGAAAAGCCGGTCGATTTCGACGCGCTGGACGATCAGCCGGTCGATCTGGTGTTCCTGCTGCTGGCGCCCGAAGGCGCCGGCGCGGATCACCTGAAGGCGCTCGCCCGTATTGCCCGGCAGTTGCGCGACAGCACCGTGACGCAGGGTCTTCGCGCATCCCATGATCCGGGAGAGATCTACGAGTTGCTGACCCAGCCGATCGCGTCGTCGAACGCGGCCTGAGCCCCGGACGTTTTCGCTCCAGATCAGAGATCTGCAGAAGAGTTCAAAAAACCGGCCTTCGAGGCCGGTTTTTCGTTGCGTGAAGCCTTGTTCTTAGGCCTCGACCGGGACCCGGGCCGGAACCGGTTCGCCGTGGATCGGCATCTGGTCCCAGGCTTCGATCTCCCCGGCAAAGCCGCGTTCGGCCAATGGGGTAAGTCCGAGCGCCCAAAGTTCGGCCGGGGGATCGCTTTCCTCCGGGATCCGCCACAAGGTGGACTTGATGCCCGCAAGGCCGAGGAGAGGTGTGGACGTCAGGATTGCTGCGGGAATGGCGAGGAGCGGTCCCACGGCAATCGGCAGCACCGGCCAGACGAGGGCAAGCGGCTGCTGGCTGATCCAGGCGATGGCGACCAGTCCGAACAGGGTCTGCGGCCAGAGTTTCTGAGCGGTCAGTCCGAGCGGCAGACGCTCCAGATCGCGCCCTTGCGCGCCCCAGCCGATGGACTTTCCGAAGACGAGGCCGCCGATGAAGAGCGTATGGGCAACGGCCATGATCGGTGCGAGCATGGCCGCATAGAGAATTTCGCCGGCGGAGCTGACGATCACGCGGAAAAATCCGCCGAAGGCGCGGCGCAGGTCGGAGCGCAGCAGGATATCGGCGATGGTTGCCAGCTTGGGTGCGAAGACCATGGTCATGATGATGAGGAAGATCGCCGCACCGGTATCCGCCCTGAACGGAGCCACGCCGGTATCCGTCATGCCGAGCCAGGCGGCCGAGACCATGAAGCCGACCCAGGCGGGCGATCCGATGAACATCAAAATGGCGAGAGCGAGCTGAATGCGGCTGACCGGCTTGAGGCCGGGCATGGTCAGCAGCCGCTTGTATTGCAGATTGCCCTGACACCAGCGCAGGTCCCGGCGGATGAATTCCAGGAGGTGGGGCGGGTTTTCCTCGTAGCTGCCGCCTTCCTGAGGCAGGACCCGGACCTCATAGCCGGCCCGGCGCATCATCACCGCTTCCACCTGGTCGTGGGACAGGACCCAGCCCGACAGCGGGCCCTTGCCCGGCAGTTTCGGCAGGCGGCAGTGGTCGATGAACGGCTTGACCCGCAGGACCGCGTTATGACCCCAGTAGGGGCCGCAATCGCCCTGCCACCAGGCGCTGCCAATGGTATAGGAACGCATGCTCAGGCGCATGCCGAACTGGAAGATACGGGCAAAGGCGCTGTCCGTCGGCAGGCCGACCACGAGGCTTTGCAGGATACCGAGCTTCGGGTTGGCTTCCATGCGCCGAACGAGCCCCAGAATGGCCTCCGCCGACATGTAGCTGTCCGCGTCGAGCACCAGCGCGAAATCGTAATCCTTGCCCCAGCGGTCGCAGAAGTCCTCGATATTGCCGGCCTTGTAGCCAGGATTGTTTTCCCTGCGGCGATAGACGACGGAAATCTTGTTCGACCAGCGCTTGGCAAGCCTGTCGGCGAGGGCGTGCTCCGCTTGCACGATGTCGTCAACGAAGCTGTCGCTCAGGACGAACAGAGTGAAGGCAGAAGATTCGCCACTGCGCACCAGATTAGCCAGCATCGCGTTCAGGTTCGTCTCCAGCCGTGAGACGTCCTCGTTGCGGACACAGGACAGGATTGCCGTCCGGCTGGTGAGCGCCGCGGAGGGGTCGCCCTCGTCGATGGGGCACACCGCCCTGGCCGGATCGCGCGAAAGGCGCATGACCGCAAGACCGATGACCGCGTTCCAGAATCCGATGATGGTCCAGGGCAACGTGACGATGAAGCAGCCGAGCACGAGAAAGTCGAGCGCACCGTAACCGTTGGGAGAAAGGGTCACCGCCATCAGCACGGCGAGCGCGGCGAAACTGGCGACAAACAGCGTCAGGAAGGTGATCCTGCGGGCTGTCATGGCCGGTTGGGAGTGTTGGAAAAGAGACATTTCAAATCCAGCGCGCATATTTGTGACTTTCAAAACCTATCGTGATCGCATTAGGGATCTTGTCATCCGTTAATACGGAACTATGACAACGGCAGATCATCGACCGGGTTGTTTCATGACAAATTTCGACGAATTTGCGGCACGCACCGAAAATGCCAGGGCGCTCTGGTACACCGCTCCGGGCGCCTGCGCGTTGCTTGCCGCGAAACTTCCCGTTCCCGATGGCGATTCGGTGCGGATCAGGACGAAGGCGAGCGGCGTGAGCCGGGGAACGGAACGCCTGGTCTGGCGCGGAAACGTGCCCCGGGCCGAATGGCAGCGCATGCGCGCACCGTTCCAGGAAGGCGATTTTCCCTTTCCGGTCAAATACGGCTATGCTGCGGCCGGTATCGTCGAGGCCGGTCCCGATGAATATCTGGGCAGTAGTGTCTTTTGCCTTCATCCGCATCAGTCTGTTTTCACGGTCTCCGCCGGACACGTGGTCCGGATTCCCTCCGGCATCCCCCTGGAACGCGCCGTTCTGGCGGCCAATATGGAGACTGCCCTCAATGCTTTATGGGACGGAATGCCTTCACCTGGGGATCACATCTGCGTGGTCGGCGGCGGCGTGGTCGGCCTGCTGACCGCCTATCTGGCCGCACGTCTCCCGGCGACGCGGGTGACATTGGTGGACGTCAATCCGGCGAGGCGGGACATTGCGGAGGCGTTTGGATGCGATTTTGTTCTCCCCGAAAATCTTCCGGATGATCAGGACCTCGTATTCCACACCAGCGCCACGGCAGCCGGGCTGCATTCGGCGCTGAGAGCCGCCGGCGATGGCGCGACCGTCATCGAAATGAGCTGGTACGGCGACGAGCCGGTCCCGGCTCTTCTCGGCAGCGATTTTCACAGCCGCCGTCTTGTCCTGAAATCCAGCCAGGTCGGCCGCATCCGGGCCGAGCGCCGGGACAGGTGGAGTTTCAAGCGCCGGCTGGAAACCGCCATGTCACTGCTGGCTGACCCTACGCTCGATCGCCTGATCAGCCACCGTATTCCGTTCGACAGTGCGCCGGAGCGCCTGCCGGATCTCTTCAATGACCCGGACGCCCTTGCGACCGTTCTCACCTACGAATGAACCCGTTCCCTCATTTCCAGTTCAAGGATGCTGAAATCGATGTTTGGAGTTGAAGTCCGAGACCACGTCATGATCGCCCATTCCTTCAAGGGCGAATTGTTCGGCCCGGCCCAGGCGCTGCATGGCGCCACCTTCGTGGTGGATGCCGCGTTCCTGGCCGCGACCCTCGATGAAAACGGCGTGGTGATCGATATCGGCCGGGCGCATGAGGCGCTGAAGGAAGTGCTGGAACCGCTGAACTACAAGAACCTGGACGACCTGCCGCAGTTCGCCGGTATCAACACCACGACCGAATTCCTGACCAAACACGTCCACGACCATCTGGCCGCCGCCGCCCGCGACGACCGTCTCGGCCGCCCGGGATCGGAAATAGACGCGATCCGGGTGACCATCTCCGAATCCCATGTCGCCCGTGCCTGGTACGAGGCGCCCGTTGGCTGAGCGCGGCCGTCCGATCGTCTTTGCCTATCCGGGCGACATAGAGACACCGACCGGCGGCTACGGCTACGACCGCCGGATCATCTCCGGATTGCGGGAAAGCGGCCGGCAGGTTGATCTTCTGCCGCTCGGAGATGGATTTCCCTTTCCGGAAGCTGGGGTTCTAGATGAAGCCGTACGCCGGATCGAGACCCTGCCGAAGGGCAGTCGACTTGTCATCGACGGCCTGGCCTACGGGGCGATGGGGGAGGTGGCTGCCCGGCTGGCGGAAGGTCATGACCTGATCGCGCTGGTGCACCATCCGCTGTTCCTGGAAAACGGTCTGCCGCAAGAAACGGCGGACCGTCTGCGGACCTCGGAGAAAGCGGCGCTGGACCGGGCGCAGGCGATTATCGTGACCAGCCCGGCAACGGCCGCGCAGGTTCGCGACTGTTTCGGAAGCGCCGAAAAAAAGATCCATGTCGTTCTGCCCGGCACCGATCGTGCCGCAATTGAAGCGAGGCCGGAGACGGACTGTCCGAACCTGCTGGCCGTCGGCACCATCGTGCCGCGCAAGGGATATGACCTTTTGTTCCAGGCGTTGGTCGAACTGACCGACCTGCCCTGGCGTCTGGATATTGTCGGCGATACCACGCGGGACGAACGCTGCTTTCAGGTGCTCAAAACCCAACTCCATGCAAATGGACTGAAGGATCGGGTCACGTTTCACGGCGCCGTACCGCCGGAGGCCCTGGCCGGTTTTTACGCTAAGGCCGATATCTTTGTCCTTGCAAGCCGTTACGAGGGCTACGGCATAGCCTACACCGAGGCTCTTGCGCACGGCTTGCCCGTGATCGGCAGCGGTGGCGGCGCGGTGCGTGAGACCCTGCCCGAAGGCGCTGCGATCTATTGTGGTGTGGAGGATGTCGGCCGGCTCAAGGCAGCCCTGAAGCAACTCCTTGAGGACGGGCAGGCACGCAACCTTTTCGCGGAGGCTGCGCGGCAGGCTGCCGAGGCGCTGCCGACCTGGCGGGATGCGGCCCGTGCCTTTTCAGCCGTACTGGAGGATTTGTCATGAGCGGATTTTCCGCCGACTGGCTGCGACTGCGGGAACCGGTGGATCTGGCCGCCCGCAACGACCTGGTCGAAGACGCTTTTGTGTCCGCCCTTCCCAAGGGGCAGGTGCGCCTGCTGGATCTGGCCAGCGGAGCAGGCTCCACCGTCGCGGCTCTGTCCGCTCGTCTGGGGGCGTCCCAGAACTGGCTCCTGACCGACAATGATCCGGCATTGCTGGAGGTATCCGGGCAACGGTTCTCGCGGTTTGGACAAGGCGCGGTCGCGTGCCGTCAGGTGGATCTTGCCGGTGACCTCGCCTCGCTTCCCTTCGTGAACGTCGACGGGGTGACGACATCCGCCTTTCTCGATCTGGTGACCCCGCCTTTTCTGGAACAGCTTGTCGGCCTCGTTACCGCGGCACGCCTGCCTTTCCTGGCCAGCCTGACCTATGACGGTCGCGCCTCCTGCACGCCCGCCGATCCGTTCGACGAGGACATTCGCCAAGCCATGAATGCCCATCAGAAGACTGACAAAGGCTTTGGTGCGGCCCTTGGTCCCGATGCGGCGGCCGCGGCAGAAGCGCTGTTTGAAGCCGCCGGTTACCGGGTGGTGTCCGGACCTTCCGACTGGCACACGGACCGGAATGCGCCGGCCTTTCAGCGGGAACTGATTTCCGGCTGGGTCTCCGCCGGGTCGGACATGGGACTGGATCCGGACCGCTTGTCCCACTGGCTGGAGAGGCGGACGGAACAGATCGCGGAAGGCGCGCTCGCGATCGCAGTCGGGCATCGGGACATGGCTGCCATTCCTCGCTGACCTCGGATCAAAGAGCGGATGCGCGCCTGAAGAGCGCTACGAATAAAGTTCTCTCTGTGATTTTATAAGCAAAAATACCGCGATTACGCAGAGGCGCTTCTGTAAGCGCCTCTTTTTGTTATGAAATGTCTGCTATATTAAATATTTTTAATAATCGTTTTAGGTTAATAAATCGCTTTTTAACTTTATCAATAAATTAACCAAGCGTTTTAAGGTAAGTTTATCTATTATTCTCTAGTTAGATCTTACGAGGTGCGCAAACAGCCGGACAAAATCATCAAACCGGCGTAATCGACAGGAAATCACTATGACGACCATTATTCGCGAGCTGTTGGCCAAGCACGGCAGCCTTCCCGTTTCTGTTGACCAGCTGAAAGACACTGATGACCTCTATGAGGCGGGTCTGTCCTCCTTTGCCTCCGTCCAGCTCATGCTGGCGCTCGAGGACGAGTTCGATGTCGAATTCCCAGAAAACCTCCTGAACCGCAAATCGTTCTCTTCCATCGCGGCGATTGCCGAGGCGCTGTCCCAGATCACAGAAGACAAGAAGGTGGCCTGATATGAACAAGGTTGCCGATATCAAGGCCATGAGCCTTGTCGAACGGGCAAAGCGCGCAGCGGTCGTTGCGTCCGAACATGCCGATGATGTCGATCAAAAAGCACGCTTTCCGAAAGAAGCCGTGGAAGCCATGAAAGCCGAAAAGCTCATGGGAATCCAGATTCCGGTGGAGCTTGGCGGAGAAGGCGCTTCGACAGCCGAAATTGCAGAAGTCTGCAGCATTCTCGGCCAGGCCTGTTCAGCGGCAGCCATGACCTTTTCCATGCACCAGATCAAGGCGTCCAGCCTGGTCTCCCATGGGGATGGGGCAAGCTGGCATCGGGACTTCATGGCCCGCATTGCCAGCGAGCAGTTGTTGCTCGGCTCCGCGACGACCGAAGCCGGGATCGGCGGCAACCTGAGAAACTCCATCTGCGCCGTCGAGGTCGAAGGTAACCGTTGCCGGTTGGAAAAGGATGCGACGGTCATATCCTACGGCGAAGAAGCCGATGCCATTCTGGTCACCTCCCGCAGCCACAAGGATGCGGCTCCATCCGATCAGGTGATGACGGTTTTCCTGAAAGGCCAGTATTCGCTGGCAAAGACCCATGACTGGGACACACTGGGCATGCGCGGCACCTGTTCCGACGGTTTCCTGTTCAAGGCCGAAGCGCCGGCGGAACAGATTCTGCCCAAGCCGTTCGCCGAAATCGCGGCCCAGTCCATGCTCGCCAATGCGCATATCCTTTGGAGCGCCGTCTGGTTCGGTATTGCCGCCGATGCCGTCAAGCGGTCTCAGGCCTTCGTCAAGGCGGCCGCCCGGCGCACGCCGGGCGCAACGCCTCCCGGAGCGCTGCGGCTGGCCGAGGTCTCCGGATTGTTGCAGATGGTGAAATCGACTGTCACCGCAGCAATTGCCGAGTTCGACGCCGCCCGCGCCGACGAGAACAAGCTGTCGTCCATGGGCTTCGGTGTGGCGATGAACAACGTCAAGATCTCTTCCTCCCAGACGATCCTGACGATCATCAACCACTGCATGTTGATTTGCGGCATTCTCGGTTACAAGAACGGCACGCCTTTCAGCCTTGGCCGGCACCTGCGGGATGCCCATTCCGCGCAGTTGATGATTTCCAACGACCGCATCCTCGGGAACACGTCGACGATGCTGCTCGTTGGCAAGCAAGACACCAGCCTGTTGGGGTAAGCAAAATGGATATGCAGACTTCACTGCTCGACCGACTGTTTGCAAGCGGCCTTCTGATCGAAACCGGTGTCGATGGTCTTTACGGTCGTTCCGGCAAGTTCGAGGATGTCGTTGCCGCCTTCGAACGGCTGATCGAAACCTTCGGCGGCGAAGACGGCGCCGAGGCGATCCGCTTTCCTCCGGGCATGAACCGGGCCCATTTCGAAGGCTCCGGCTACATGAAGAGCTTTCCGCAGCTTGCCGGCACCGTGCACAGCTTCTGCGGCTGCGAACTCGATCACATGAACCTCCTGCAGTGTATGGCCGAAGGCGGGGACTGGACAAAGGATCAGCAGGCGACCGATATCGTGCTGACGCCTGCGGCCTGCTATCCGCTCTATCCGACGATTGCCAAGCGGGGCCCGCTGCCGGTCGGCGGCGGCCTGTTCGACCTGCAGTCGTACTGCTTCCGCCACGAACCGTCGAAGGATCCGGCCCGGATGCAGCTGTTCCGAATGCGCGAGTATGTCCGCATGGGCACTCCGGCCGAGGTTCAGGATTTCCGCCAGCTCTGGATGGAGCGCGGACAGAAACTGATCGAGACGGTGGGGCTTCCGGTTCATGTGGATGTCGCCAATGATCCGTTCTTCGGCCGCGCCGGCAAGATGTTGGCGAACAACCAGCGTGACCAGAACCTGAAATTCGAACTGCTGATCCCGGTGACCTCGACGGCCAATCAAACCGCGTGCCTGTCGTTCAACTACCATCAGGATCATTTCGGTTCGACCTGGGGTCTGAAGACCGCCGATGGCGAGACCGCGCATACCGCGTGCGTCGGCTTCGGTCTGGAGCGAATCGCGCTGGCGTTGTTTGCCCAGCACGGCCTCGAGACAGCCGACTGGCCGGCGCCGGTGCGCAAGGCGCTCTGGGGCGCGTAATGCGGAAGGACGTCGACATGGAAGCGGTATTTCCGGATATCGATCCGGCTACCTACGTGCGTCATCCCCTGCACGCGATGACGCGCGACTGGCCGGAGACCAACTGCTATCTCGACATCTGGATCGAGGTGCTGGCCGCCTGCGGCATGCCGCCGGAAGCCTGTCTCGGCTTTGCCGTCACCCAGGATTTCGAAGGCGACCAGTTCACCTTCTTCAAGGTGCCCCTGGAAGATCTGGAGGCGCTATTCGGCCTCCGCGTCACAGAGCTTGCGATCTACGACCGCGTCGAGCGCCACGTGGAAGAGCAAATCCGCCGCGGCCGTCTGACCTTGGTGGAAATGGACAGCTATTTTCTGCCGGACACGCAAGGGACCTCCTACAGGAGCCAGCACGGCAAGACCACGGTCGCGATCAACCGGCTCGATGTCGAAGGCCGGACGATGGACTATTTCCACAATCTCGGTCTGCACCGGCTCGAAGGCGAGGATTTCGACGGCATCTTTCATATGAATGCCCCGGAAGGCGCATTGCCTTTTCTGCCCTACACGGAGTTCGTCAAGTTCCCCGAGGACGGTGTCCCGGAGCGGAAACGGATCAGGGAGGCGGCTGTCGAGCTGCTGTCCCGTCATTTGGCGCGGCGACCGCAGGTCAATCCGGTTGCGGCTTTCGCCGGCGTGTTCCCGGAACAGGTCGCTGAGGTTGCCGACCGGCCGTTCGGTTTCTTTCACCTTTACGCGTTCAATACGCTGCGCCAGCTCGGTGCGAATTACGAGCTGTTCTCCGCCCATCTGGACTGGTTGACGGAAGAAGGCGTTGCGGACCTGAGCCAAACCGCCGAAGCCGCCCGGACGATCTCCTCGACCGCCAAGACGGTCCAGTTCCAACTGGCCCGGGCGGTGATGCGCAAGAAGTTCGACAAGCTCGTTCCGGCTTTGCAGCCGGCAGTCGAAGCCTGGGACACCATCATGGACACGCTTGACGCTCAACTCGGCAAGCCTTCGTCGAAGGCTGCCTGAGGATCGGCGCGGCCGGGCGATATCATGGATAGGGGCAAGACGGTTCCTGTCAGGGGGCGCTATAAAAAATGCTGACGGAACAATGGTCTCTTGCCGTGGCGGAGGCCGGAGGGATTGCAGACCCCTCCGGCCTCGCCACTCTCACCGATTGGGTGCCGGCAAAGGTTCCGGGAACGGCGGCGGAAGCCTTGTCGGCTGCCGGCCGCTACGATCCGGAAAATCCTCGGGCCTTGCATGACAAGGACATCTGGTACGTCACCGATTTTGCCGCAGACGTGCCGGGCACGCGGGTTCTGCGTTTCGATGGTCTGGCAACGATCGCCGAGGTCTATCTCAACGGCGAGAAGATCCTGGAAAGCCGGAACATGTTTCTGGGTCACGAGGTTCCCGTCGAGCTTCGCCCGGAAAACCGGCTTGTCCTCTGCTTTCGGGCTCTGCAGCCCGCACTTGACGAAAAAGGGCCCCGTGCCCGCTGGCGGCCACAGCTTGCCACGTCTCAGGGGCTCCGGCTCGTCCGCACCACGCTTCTGGGGCACATGCCCGGCTGGTGCCCGGACGTGCATGCGGTCGGCCCCTATCGCCCGATCTCCCTGATCGACACGTCGACCCCGCGCGTGACGGCCAGGGAGATCGGGGCGCGCCTCGACGGTTCCGGGAACGGCGTTCTCACCGTCTCGGCCGAACTTGGCGGCATCGATGATGCGCCGGTACTGGAATGCTGTGGCATGCAAGCAGACATGGTACACGGCGAGGATGGCCTCTGGTCCGCGACGCTGACCGTTCCTGACGTGAAGCCCTGGATGCCACATACCCACGGCGAACCGGTCCTGCACGCTATCCGCATTCGGTGCGGTGACACGAATCACGACCTGGGACGCACCGGCTTCCGGACGATCGAGGTCGACAGGGGAGCGGACGGCAACGGCTTCGGGCTGGTCGTCAACAGCGTGCCCGTCTTCTGCCGCGGCGCGGTCTGGACCAATGCCGATATCCTGCGGCTGCCGGGTGACCGGGAAAGCTACCGCCCGTGGCTGGAACTGGCGCGCGATGCCGGCATGAACATGCTGCGCATCGGCGGCACCATGACCTACGAGACGCGCGATTTCTTCGAGTTGTGCGACGAACTCGGCATTCTCGTCTGGCTGGACTTCCAGTTCGCCAATTACGATTACCCGGTCAAGGACGAAACCTTCGTCGAAACGGTCGAGGCGGAAGCCCGCTATCAGCTCGAAGTCTCCCAGGGCTGCCCGTCGCTGGCCGTCCTGTGCGGCGGCAGCGAGATTTACCAGCAGGGCGCCATGATGGGCCTGCCCGAGAGCCGCAGGAAGGGGCCGCTGACGGAAGAGATCCTGCCGGCAATCAGCCGCGACCGGCGTCCGGACGTGGCTTATGTGGCAAACTCTCCGTGCGAAGGCGCCTTGCCGTTTTCCCCGAACGCAGGGATTGCCCATTACTATGGCGTCGGCGCCTATCAGCGTCCGCTCGAAGATGCCCGCCGCGCCGATGTCCGCTTCGCGGCCGAATGCCTCGCCTTCTCAAACGTGCCCCAGGCCGAAACCCTTGCCGAACACTTGCCGGTGAAACCCGGCCATGATCCGCGCTGGAAGGCGCGGGTTCCCCGGGACCGGGGCGTCGGTTGGGACTTCGAGGATGTGCGCGATCATTATTTCAGGCAACTCTACGGCCTCGATCCGGCAGCCGTGCGTTACGGAGATCCGGACCGTTACCTCGATCTGTCGCGGGCCGTCACCGGCGAGGTCATGGCTGCGACCTTCGCCGAATGGCGGCGTGAGCGATCCTCCTGCCGAGGCGCGCTTGTCTGGACATTTCAGGATCTTCTGCCGGGCGCAGGTTGGGGGGTCGTCGATGCGACCGGACGTCCAAAGCCGGCTTACTATGCGCTGAAGCGAAGCTTCTCACCGGTTCAGGTAAGCGTGACCGACGAAGGCACGAACGGTCTCAGTGTCCACGTTGTCAACGAGACGGCGGGGTGCAAGCCGCTTGTGTTGACGCTTTCCTGCCTGCGTGACGGCAGAGTGCCTGTCGTTTCCGGGCGCAGAGAACTCGAGCTCCCGCCGCGCGAAGCGCAGGAGATCGCCGCAACCGATCTGTTCGGCGCTTTCTTCGACGTAACCTATGCCTACCGTTTCGGCCCGCCCTCTCACGATGTCACTGTGGCCCGCCTTATCGACCCGGCAACGGAGGAAGTTCTTTCCGAAGCCTTCCATTTTCCGTCGGGTTACCCGCAGGTGCGCCGGCCGCTGGAGATCGAGGGGGATCTGGAAGCAGCCGGCGATGGCAGCTGGATACTGCGTCTTAAGACGACGGGGTTCGCCCAGTCGGTGCATCTCGATGTCCCGGGATTTTCGATTTCCGACGACTGGTTCCACCTGGCGCCGGGAGCCGAAAAAAGGATTATGCTGACCCTCTCGGCCGGCACGGATCCGGAGACTCAGCCGGCCGTCCAGGTTACAGCGCTGAACGGGCTGGCCGCGAAGATTTAAAGGCGGCTCGCTCTATTCGGCTGCCTGAGACTGGAGCGGCTGCGTGTCGTTCCATCGCGGATCAAGTAGAACGCTTTCCAGAAGGTTAAGCAGACTCAGCTGGGAGTCTTCCGGCGTCAGATTATGGTCAGCATTGGGAATGAGGGTCTGCGTCACGTTCGAATAGACCTTTAGCCCGGCAAAATCGGCGCCGAAGTAAGTGGCGAGTTCATCAAGGCTGCCGTCGTTCTCGCTATTCACGATGTAGATCGGGACCGACCTTTTCGCATGGGTTTCGAAAATTCCGAGGCAAGCACGTCTGTTTCGGCCTGTTTCGGTGAGGTTCCCGAGATAGGGCGCAAGTTTGTGGGCAATGCGGTCGTTGACATGAGACAGGATGTGTCTGCCGGCACTGACCACATCGACCTGGCCGGTTACCAGGCGTTTCAGGGTCGACAGACTTCGCGCGCGATGCCGGTATTCCTCCATTGGACGGGCGCCGCTCACGAGGGCCTCATCGATATTGTAATTTGATTTCTCGATCAGCGTTAGCTGATTAATCAGCATCATGCCGCGAATACGCGGATCGCTATGGGCATAATGGAAAGAAGCCCAGGCACCGAGGCAGCGCCCGACCAGAAAGATCGGATTGGGCAGAGTATCAGTCAGGTAATCGGTAGCGATCTTCAGATCGTAGCTTTGGCCGGAGGTGTAGAGGATCCGGTCCGGTTCGCCTTCCGTCGGAGGCGTTTCACCGATGTTTGCGAAGTCGAAACGAAAGGACGGGATTCCCCTTTCGGCGAGGTAGCGCGCTGCGCGGACCCATATTCTGCCCCAGCCGACGGTATGATTGTAAGCGGCATTGAGGAAAACGGCCACTGGCGCGGTCGTTTCGCCCTTCGGACGGCAAAGTACGCCAAAATATCGGTTGTCGGGTCCGAAAGTGACGGGTTGCTCGGTGAAGCCCTGTCCATCCAGGATGACGGGTCCGGCATCCGTCCGGGCCGGTGTAATATCCGATCCTTCCTGGGGGGCGAAATGCGTTTGACTCCAGGCAATGACATCCGCGATCAGCTGGTCCGATATGATCGAGGTCGCGGGTGTGGCCATGAGTTCGGCATAGCCTTTGAAAACCCTCCGTTCGACCTTGCACCCTTTGGCTTCGATCTGATCGGCCATTTCCATATCGTTGCTATCCCCGGTTCGCATCAGAACCAGGCAGCGGGGAGTCGATGTGAGTTCCAATTTTCCGACGTTTACGGACTTGAGGTCCGCCTGCAGTTTTTCGGTCATCTTGAAACCCGAAAAACCCGTATCACTCTTTTTGCCCGACAAGGCGATACCGAGACCTTCATCGGTCATCTGTGCGTGGAGTTGCAACTCACGTATGTAGCGGCGGCCACTGAAAACCGGGTCGGCCAGAATGACGCCTTCGACATTACCAAGTGCCTGGCTCGCCATGAGGGCGATGGTCGAGCCGATGTTCAGTCCAAAGAAAAGAACACGCCGGCAACCGGAGACTTCCTGAAGCCGCTTCGCGGCGTCGACCGCAGTTTGCACCCAACCGTCCAGCCCGCTATCCGGTTCCGGATCCAGCATGTTGCAGGTTCCAGGATAATCGATGCGAAGCACCGGAAATCCCGCTGCCGCGAGTTCATCGGCCAGTATGCGCAAGAACTTGCGACTGCACAGTTCGGCAAAACCCCAGGCTCCGCACATCACGTAGCCTGTATCGCCGAAGGACGGATGGTAAAGGGCGAAGTTGTCTCCGAGGGAAACCGGAATAGCGGCCGAACGGGGCATGGTGGTCGAATACCTTTCTTATTCCATTCCTGTGATTGGTTCGGCGGGTTTCAGCCCGCCGGTTGCGGAGTCCTGAGCAGGCGGGCGACAGTGATCGCGATTCCGGCGACACGTTCCGGAAGCGCCCTTCTCAGACTGGTAGACAGGCTGTCGATGTCGTCGTTGGGGATTGCTCTCAAAAACCGCAACGCAAGCAGATAGACGAGGGCGCCCGCCGGAACTGCAATGCAGAGACCGGCAAGTTCAGGCATCGTCAGAAGCAGGCCGTATGCGGTACCTGCACTGAGGGCGGCCGCGAATCCGATGCGCGCAAGGCTGGACAGCGGTGCCGGGAGCCTCAGAACGGTCTGAGCGTGTCGCAGGAGCCAGGCCAGAGTGACGATGTTGACGCCGGCGCGAACCCATGCGGCGCCTTCACCGCCGAAGAAGGGGGTGACCGCGAGGTTGAGCGCGATCAGGATGACGGCTGAGATCGCGGTGGCATTCAGCATGGTCTGATCTTTTTCGCGTGCCTGGATCGCGGCCAGAGGGATCATGGACAGCGCCTGGGAAAATGTGAACAGGGTCAGCACCAGCGACATGTTGATCGCGGGAGTGAACTCGCTGCCGAACATAAGGGGCAGAAGCACTGGCATGATCGCCGCGCCGCCGAAACAGGCGGGCATCAGGATCAGGCTCATCCAGCGCAGGGCGCGTTGGTAACTGAGCGCGAATTGCGCGTTATTCTCGGTGTCGTGCAGCCGGCCGAAGCCGGGTGTGAGCCCGGCAAGCATGTACATGGAAAACTGGACAATAAGACTGTTGAAGGTCATGCCGGCGGCGAAATAGCCAACCTCGGTGATGGTGAAGAACCAGCCGATGAAGAGGAACTCGATCCGGGTGCGGACGAAGACGTTAAGTGCGCCGGCGATCCAGGTGTTCCGGCCGTAGCGTCGCATCTGGTCCGTCACGACATTGTTCTTTGGATCGGACTTGACCGCCAGATAGCCGAAGAGAGCCAGGCCTTGTGGCAGGTGCCGAACCAGGTAGCCGAGCATCGCGCCGGGAGCCCCGAAGAAGTAGGCGCCGGCGGCGATGACCGGAAGCTGAAGAAGACAGCCCAGGGCGGTAAGACGTGCGATCTCGGGAAACCGGTTGAGACCGCGGGCGGCGCCGATGGCAAGATTACCGTTGGCATAGACCAGAAAGATGATCGCAGTCACGCCCCACAGCAGTCCGGCTTCGGAGCTCTCCGTCAGTCCGGCCCAGACGGCGTAGAGCAGGAAACCGACGAACACGGTGATCATCGGCCATAGGAACCGAGGATAAAGGGCTCTGGTCAGGCCGCCGACGGAAGCGTCGGAATTGCTGTCCCGTGCAATGTAACGCAGTAGAATGGAAGGTATTCCGCGATCTGCAAGCGCGGTCGCGGAAAAGACCAGCCACAGGGCGAAGGCCGTCGATCCGGTGCCGTCTGCCCCCAGGAGGCGTGCGATCAGGACCGTACTGAATAGCCCGGCCACCAGCGAACCCATTCCGGCCACCGTGTTGATGATGCTGGAACTGATCAGACTTTGCATGGGGTGACAATACCTTCATGCGATGACCAGGCGGTCACCGGTACCAATACGATTACAAGACGTGTCCGGCTTCCGGGCGTAAGGGGCGCTTTTCCGGACGGGAGCGCCCGCAGTGTGCGATCTTTATCAGAAACAGATTTGCGAAACCCTAATTGCCCATGGGTCCTGCCTTTTTGCCCGGGTCGTCAGAGACGTCTTTTCGGAGTGTTTTGTCCCATCTCCGGCACAAAGGGCACGCTTGTCAAAATTCGCAGGACGTTTAGCAAAAAATTCAAGGTTTCGGCATTTATTCTGGCCGAGGTCCGCTGCCCGGATCCCGTAGCGGTTTCAGGGTGTTTAAGAACGTACCCGGAAGGACAATTCATGGATTTCATCACGCCCGGAGCGGTCCGGAAACCGCCTCTGTGGAAGCGGGCGCGGCATTTGTTCTGGCGTCTGATTTCCGTGCTTCCCGACCGGCCTTATCTCGCGATCAAATATGCGACCATCGTTGGCCGTTTTCCCGATCTGAAGCATGCCCGGCGCTTTACCGAAAAGCTTCAGGTTCGCAAGATCGAAGACCGCAATCCGCTGTATCCGACTTTGGTCGACAAGGTCGACGTCAAGCCGTACGTCGCCGAACGCGCGGGTCAGGAACATGTGGTTCCCACCTATTGGGTCGGGACGAACCTGGAAGAGGTCGAGTGGGACTCCATTCCACTGCCGGTCGTCGTGAAACCGACCCATGCGAGCGCACACGGCTTTTTCCTTCGCACGTCGTCGGACATCGAAAAGCTCATGGCCCTCCGGCCCGAAGAAGACTGGTTGGCTCTACGCCACGATCGCGTCAACCGGGAATGGGCCTACAAGAATCTGACGCCCCGGATCATCATCGAAAAAATGTTGGAGGACGGCGACCGGCCGCTGACCGATTACCGGCTGTTCGCTTTCAACGGCGAGGTCGTCCACATCGAGCTGCGTTTGCGGAAGGACGAGGGAATTTACGAGTACACGTATTCGCCCGACTGGAAACGTCTTCCTGTACGCACGGGGGATTATCTCTATTCCACGGAAGAGGCACCGAAGCCGTCCAGGCTGGAAGAAATGCTGGAAGTGGCGCGCAAGCTCAGCAGTGGCATAAGCTTCATGCGGGTCGATCTCTACGCTTCTGACGATTGGGTCTGTCTGGGGGAGATGACGCTCTATCCCGCCGGCGGGTTTGAAACCTATCAACCTGAGGACTACGACCTTTTCCTGGGGAGTGAATGGGAGCGCTGTAACAAATGACGCCGTCGAAGCGAATGCCGCAGCTTTGCGGACCATGTCTCCCATGAAGATTTTCAATCTCACGACGCGACCCTTCTTTCCGGAGACGCGGAAAGTCAGCACGCACTTCATTGCAGAAGAATTGGCCGCAGCCGGACACAGCGTGCATGTGGTTACAGTTGGTATGAGCTATTTGACGTTGTTGAAAGACAAGGCCCTGTTCAAACAGCTGACCCCCGACCGCAAGAACAGGTTTGTGGAGACGCAACCGGGGCTGAATGTTTCAGCCTATGCCCCGGTCCTGCATCCTTTCAGTTCCGCAAGACCGCTCCTGAACGCACTGAACAGGCCGTTCTTCAAGCTCTATGGGGGCTTTATTCCCCACTATTGGAAAGAGCCTCTGGCCGAAGCAGAGCTCGTTATTTTCGAGCCCGGAAGCGACTTGTGTTTTTACGATGCCATCAAGCGTTTCAATCCGAATGCTACAGTCATCTATATTCAGAGAGACTGGCTGCCTTCTATCGGTGCGGCTCCGATATTGCGTGAAGTCGAGCAGCGAATGTTCGAAACACTGGATCTCGTGATTTCGCCATCCTCATGGATCTTGTCATCGGTCCCCGCGAACTGCCGAACCGAAATTGTTCCCCAGGCGATCAACAAGGACCTGTTCGACGCTGATGTCGCATCGCCCTTTCCAGCCGGAACGCGGAATGCGCTTTCCGTCGGAAATATGCTGTTCGATGAAGGTGCCGTACGGGCCATGGCGCAGGCGGCCCCCGATGTGACGTATCATGTCTTCGGGGCCAGGTTTTCGGAGGCGGTGCCTGCGAATGTCATCGACTACGGCGAACGGCCCTTTACCGAACTTATTCCCTACATGAGGTATGCGGATTTCGGTATTGCGCCATACAAGATGACCATGGACGATGTCTATTTGGCCGAAACCAGCCTCAAGTTCCAGCAATATGCCTATTGCGGACTGCCCGTGCTGGCGCCTGATCTCATTCCGGACCTGCGCGGCAACCTGATTGGTTATTCACTCGATGACGAGCAGGACTGGAAGGGAAAAATAGAGACGGCGCTTGCGATGGGGCGGAACGAGAAGTTCAGGGAAGGGATCCTGAGCTGGGGGGAAGTTGCCGGAAAAATCGTGACGCTGGCCAAGAGTGCAAAAGCAGACCAGGCCGGACATTGAGAGCAGGCTGCTCGAATTATTTGCGCGCGGGACAGGCCGGCATTTCAAGACCGTCGTCGCGGATATAAGGCTCCAGCACCTTCAGCTGCGGTTTGTCGACACCTTCTTTGGGCTGCAGGGAAAGCGGATAGTCACCCCACCACGGTCCCGCCGCCCAGGCGCTCCAGCCGATCCAGGTGTCGCCTTGGGAATTGATGTAGTCGGCGATCCGGGCGAGACCGTCCAGGCAGTCAGGCGAGCCGGTGCCGCCGAATTCGCCGAGGAAGCCCGCATAGCCGTACTGACGGAACCAGCCTGATACGCCTTCGAGTGCTTTGATCGCATCCTGGACGCGTGGACAGGTCTGGTGCGTTCCTGAAAAGTCGCTGTCCATGTACTGGTGAATGTCGAACACGAACCGGTTCTGAGGGTCACGGACATTCCGCAAGACTTCCGCGTTTGACCCGCCGGGTTGCCGGTCGAACCAGTGCGATGCGCCGGTCCAGATCGTTCCGGGTACCATGACAAGATTGTCGGCACCGGCCTTTCGAATGGCTGCGATCCCGGCGTTGATCGCCTCCAGCCATGTTGCGGCGGTAATTCCTGCCGGTTCATTCATCAGAAGGTAAACGACGTCCGCTCGCCCTGCAAAATGGGGCGCCAGACGAGCCCAGAAATTGGCGAAAGCCGCCGCGGTGACATCGCCCTCTCCGAGCTTTATCTGGTTGTAGCCCGCATAGTTGTGCGGATCGAGGATGGTGGTCAATCCGCGCGAGGACGCTTGGTCGACGGTTTCCTTGATCCGGTTGAGCTCATCCTCGTTGAGCGGGCCATTCAGCTTTGGCTGCAACCGTTCCCATTTGAAAGGCAATCGAATGACATTCATGCCCTTTTGAGCGAAATACAGAACGGTCTTGTCCGAGGGATAGATATAGTTCGTGCCGTACTTGCCAGATGCTGATCCGAACTCGGCCCCGGCAAGGTTTATGCCGCGCAAGCAAGGGGCCGCCTGCACCGGCGTAGCGGCGAGAACGGCACACAGAAGAGCCCACGACCTCAACCGTTTCCCCGCATTTCGATCCGTCATGATCATGAAGCTCCGGTCCATTAACACATTCGATACTCTAATTGAAATTAGGCTTCTCTTTTAAAGGCGAGGCAAGGGGTCTTTTAATTCAAGGCGCTATTATTCCAACCGTTCGTTCGACGGTCCTCTTTTTTAGTGAGGGCCGGCACCAGGGAAGTTCCGTCCATGAATGCCAGCCCTCCCGTCAGAGACCAGGGGAAATCTGCTGAACCCGTGCAGGGGTTTACGAATGTCCACTTGCTGCATGTGGTCCGCCAGTACGCGCCGATGGTTGGCGGATTGGAGGATTTCGTCCGTAATCTCGTCGCCCGGCAGAAAGGCCGGTTTGCCTCCGTACGGGTATTGACGCTCGATCGACTGTTCACCCATCCGGACCAGCTCCTGCCGGAAGACGTCATCATCGACGGAATCCCGGTTCGCCGGATCCCCTATTATGGCAGCAGCCGTTATCCGGTTGCACCGGCAGTTTTTTCAAATCTTGGGCAGGCGGATCTGATCCATGTGCACGCGGTCGATTTCTTCTTCGACGCTTTGGCACTGACAAAGCCGCTTCACCGTCGGAAGCTGGTGGCGACCACCCACGGCGGGTTTTTTCACACCGAACAGAGCCTCGGCTTCAAGACAGTCTGGCTCAACACGATGACCCGTTTGTCTTCCCGTCTTTACGACGGGATCGCCTGTTGCTCGAATAATGATCTGGAGATGTTCCGCAAACTGGCGCCGACCAAGGCACGACTGATCGAAAACGGCGTCGATCTGTCGAAATTTCATGATGCCGCGGCACCCATGCCTGTAAAACGGCTCGTCAGCATTGGGCGGTTTTCGGCCAACAAACGCCTCGACCGGACCCTGGACGCGCTGCAGTCTCTGGTTCGCAGCGATCCGGCATGGCAACTCGACATCATCGGTTCTCCATCCGATCTGTCGGTGGCTGACCTTGAGGAATTGACGGCGGCACGGGATCTCAAAAGCCATGTGCATCTTCATCTTGGCCTGTCCGATACGGCGGTTTGCGATGTCCTGTCCAGAAGCAGCATCTTCGTCAGCGCTTCAGAATACGAGGGCTTCGGGATTGCCATGATCGAAGCCCTGAGTGCCGGGCTTATTCCGGTCGTTCAGCCGAACACGGCATTCAGGGCGCTTGCCGAACGTCATCCGATGGTGCATCTGGCCGATTTTGCCGATCCGGAACAGGCCGCGGGCACGATTTCCCACGTCATGGCCGAACTGGTTCGCGCACCCGCCTTGAGAAGGTCAGCGGTTGTCTCCGCCGAGCAACATGCATGGTCGACGACGATCGGGCATTATGACGAGCTTTACATGGATGCTCTGCGTTCTTGAGACGTAATTCCGGCTCTGCTTTCGGATTGATCGTTTCGGGCAATATCCGCAGCTCCGGCGCAAAACCAGAACAGGGCGGCAAGCTTGATCGAATATATCGAGTTCGAAACGACAAGCAGCAGGCATATAAAAACGGTCGCGAGGGCTTTGAATTTTCCAGCGTCCTCACTGTGTGATGAGGCAAATATGTAAAGCGCCCATAAAAACGCAGCCCCGACAACGCCGATCTGGCTGAAGGAATAGGCATAGCCGTTGTCATCGACGAATGGCAGATCCAGGGCTATTCCCAGATACGCCTGCCAATCCAACTTGGCCATGATCATAGCGGAACTCAGGACACGTCCTGGCAGGTTGTCTTCCCAATGGACCTGGTTGGTCCAGCCGCCATAGAGAATGAGCAGAAGAGCTACGAGAAAGGGGGCAAGCCACAAGACAGCGCGCGGCAGGGCGCGATGAACGAGTCCGACGGCAAAAAAGGCGAAGGTGACGAACAGCCCAAAACGAGCGTCGCCCAGAATAATGACCGTAAAGCCGAGAACGAACAACAGCCACCGCCAGGCCATATCCCGACGAAAGAAGGCCCAGAGACAGAGAAAGGCGCCATAGTTGCCCATGGTCACCGGTTCCAGAAACACGGAGGAGGCGCGGATGTTGCCGAGAAACGGCAAGAAATTACGGCCGCCAATCCGGGTGCTGGAGATGAACAAATTGGAGCCTTCAACGAAGTTGGAATCCGCTGTCAGGGTCCCGCGGGCGACGTAATACTGGAAGATATTCACGAAAGACGTGAAGAGATCGAGGAATAGAAATTCGAACAAACCGACCGCCAGCACGAGGTAGGCACTCAGGAAGACAACCCTGTCGGCGTCCTCGATGCGTTCGACCTTGCGTCCCAGGGCATAAAAAACCAATGGAATCAATATGTCACGGATCGCCTTCAAATCGAGTTCCGGGCGAAGGGACAAAATGAATGCCATGTAACTGAGATAAAGCGTAAGTACGACGTATAAGCTTGCTCTCCGATCCAGCGCCAGAAGAAGACCTACGGAAATAAGGACCATTTCAGACAGCATCACATGACTGTCCCGGATCCCCATGATGTTCGTGTTGACGAACGCAAGCATGAAATTGAACGTCATCGTGCCGAGGATGACGGCAGTGACAAGCGTCAGCCAGACAGTGTACTTGTTTCCGGGATCGGAGGAGACGTCGCCGGCGGGCCAGGAAGCTTCAAGCGGACGAGAGTACGACATTGCCGATTACCCGGTCGTGCCATGGTTCCAGATAAGCCAGCGTGCGATCCAGATCCCGGAAATTGGTCTCGCCGATTTCGCTAACCAGAACGATGCCGTCGCAATGCTTCAAAAGGACCGGAAGGATCGGACTGTCGCTCGCCGGGCCGCAGTCTATGATCAGAAAATCCTCCGCGCCTTCGGCGATCGATGCACAAGAGGCGTATTTGCGATGAGCGTCGATCCGTTCGACGGAAAGGTAGTTTGAGAGCCGGCCGCTATCCTGCTCCTGCCTGGCCGTGGCGAGATGGCCGCCAGAGGCATAGTCCCCGGCCGCTACCGCCACTTTTGCCAGAAGCTCCACTTTCGAATTGTGTTTCCCTTTTTTTCCGGCTTTCCGGAATGTCAGCGGCCTGGTGCTCCTGGCTTTGCTTCTGGATCCGTATCCATGGGCCAAGAGAACGTATTCCCCCATTTCGTTAAGCTGCAACGCGATCTCGCGCGTGAGAGACCTGATGTCGAGGTCATTGTTTGTCGAGAGCACTAGAATGGTAGTCGGACGGGCGTCCTCAAATGTTTGCCGCAGACTATAAGCGACTCGCGTCAGGGCCAAGCTGCGTGCCGTTTCATCGTTGGCCGCTCGCCGGGAAAGCCACGGGACCAGCTTGGCGAGACTGTCGAGTGAACCCGGATGATCGGTTGGAACCAGCGAAAGCACCGGGACGCCGGTTCTTGTGGCGAGTTCGCGCTCGGATGTGACCTTGCCGCTCAACAGTGCCAGGCCGACGATAACCGACGCGGCCACCGCAAAGCCGAAGGCCCCCGCGGCAACAAGCACAATAATCTTTCGAGGCCCGCTCGGTGCCGTTGGCACCTGGGCTTCGGAGAGCACCTGTGAACCGTCGTTATCGATTTTGGGCTGCTCTTCCAGTTCCTTCGAGCGTTGGAGAAAGGTTTCATAGATCGCTCGGCTGGCATCTGCCTCGCTTTGTAACTGCCTCAGTTCGATCAAGGCTTTGCCCTGAACAGAGTTTTCGGACTGCAGCGCTTGAGATTGCTGTTCCAGAGCTGTGAGTGTGCCTTTAGCCTGTTCGTAGGTGTTTTTCAGTGCCCTCTTTAAACGTTGCAGTTCGTTCTGGATCTGAAGCTGTGTATTGGCGAGTTGTGAACTCAATTCCTTGAGCTTGGGATGGTTGGCGCCAAGCGTTGTGGCAGCTTCCGCCCTCTGCTGCGCTATCCGCGAATGCTCAAGCCGGAGTGAGCTGAGGACCGTGCTTTCGCCTGTTTGCGGAACCAAACCGCCTTCCACATCTGCAGCTGTCATCGGTTCGGCGAGAAGATAAGCGGTCTTTGCCTTTTCAAGCTCCAACTTGGCTTGAGCGATCTGGGTGTTAAGCGCCTGAATTTGCTGGTCCACCACCAGCCCGCCGGCACCTGTGCTGATCAGCCCGTGTTTCGCTTTATAGGTCTCGACGGCCGTTTCCGCCTTGTCGAGACGTGCGCGTAATTCGGAGGCTTGCTTGCTGAATGATGAACCGGCTCTCGCCAAGGTTTCGTTGCGCGAAAGGAGGGTCTGGGCGATATAGGAGTTGGCGGTTTCGTTCGCGATTTGGGCCGCCAGGTTTGGCGAAGGGGTGCTGGCGCGGATCTGGAAAACGAACGACCCGGAAATGCGGGTAACCTGAATCATCTCCCGCAGCGCCACGATGATCGCAGCCCGTTTTTCAGTTTGGCTTTGCATGCTCGCCGGCTTGCCGAGAAGACCGCTCAGCAGTCCGGTTTGATTGAAGATCGGGTTGTCATCGAGATTGAGCTTGTTGGCGACATCATTGAGCACTGCGGCTGATAGGATGACATAGGCCTGACTGTCGATCTGGAGCGTTTGAATTGCAGGAGCAGGGCCTGTGCCGTTTTGTTGCATGGCCTGAATTTGCAGACCCTGCGGCTCGACCAGCAGCGTTGCCGTAGAGCGATAAACCGGCGTTTTCAAGACGACATAGATCAGCGCAAGCGCCATGAAAACAGCGGGCGTCACGATGAGCCATATCAGGTGTCTGCGCAAAAGACCCGGTAGTTGGGAAATTTCAATCATTCCGCGGCACTCCTGCACTCCATGACAATCGACGACGTAAGGGCCCTGGGCAGAGCAGACTGGAACGAAACATTGCCTTGACCCAAGCTGGGGGTGTCAGGAGGTAGCGATCGCGACGCGCAGGCCCGCGCGCAGAAGGCGGAACACCTGCGAAGATGAACAAACATGATTAACAGTTTGCAAATCCTGCCTGGTGGCGACATTCGCGCTTTTTATCAACCATCTAAATTGACCGGAAAGCAGGTGTTGCTCAAAGGTGGAGAATTTTTAACGTGTATATTTGGTAAAGTTAATATTATCGTCATGTATAGGTTAGGTTACGGTTAACCTAATAAAGATCGAACAAGCAAAGTTTATTCAGTTTTTACAAAAAGGGCCTATATTACCCTCCGTAAAACGGCCTATCCGAATTCGGAATAATAATCGTTAAGGGTCTGAGCAATCCGATGCTGGCACGAAATCAGGACATCGACTTCATACGGGAGATCGATACGGCGGAAATCGGTCCGCTGAGTATATTGCGCATGGAGCGGGACGAGGCGATCGATCTGGTCCGAACCGCGGTCCTTTCGCGTCAGCGCCTGGACATCGCCATCTGCAATGCCCACACGATCCTCTCCGCCCTCGATGATCCCGCTTATGCGGAAACCCTCCAGTCACTGACGCTGTTCAATGACGGTCTGGGCACGGAACTGGCCAGCAAGATCATTCACGGCAAGGGCTTTCCCGACAACCTCAACGGCACCGACCTTGTTCCCGCGATCCTGAAGGAAATCGGTGTCCCTTTGCGGATCTATCTGCTCGGCGCGGCCGAGGAACAGGTCCGGGCCGCCAGGGCGCATATAGCCGAAACCTATCCGCACCATTCAATCGTCGGGTTCCGAAACGGCTATTTCGACCTTGGCGATGTGGAAGAGATCTGCGAGACGGTGAAAGCGGCCAGCCCGGATCTTCTCCTGGTGGGCATGGGCAATCCTCGGCAGGAACGCTTCATTGCGCAGCATGCGGACCGGACGGGAGCCACCGTCGCGATTGGCGTCGGCGCTCTGTTCGACTTCATGTCCGGCACCGTTATCCGGGCGCCTAAACCGATCCAGAACATCGGTCTGGAGTGGCTGTTCCGCCTGCTGCAGGAGCCGCGCCGGCTTTCCAAACGGTATCTGATCGGGATTCCCAGGTTCTTCTACAAGATGCACGCGCTGAAACGATCCGGCAAGGCTTCCTCAAGCTCTAAGTGACGGTCTGCGCGACCAGGCGCAGGACGTCCTCCCTATCCCGACATGTCTGCGTATCTGAAGGATCCGGCCGGTCGATCATGATCACCGAGACCCCGAGACGCCTGGCCGCCTCGATCTTGGCATGCGACCGGCTGCCGCCGCTGTTTTTCGATACCAGATGGGTGATCCGGTATGTGCGCAGGAGATCTTCCTCCGCCTCCACGGATTGTGCGGGCCGGCTCAGCTCCAGATGCCAGTGAGCAGGAAGCGGAACCTCCGGCGGCTCGATCATCCGCGCCACCGCAAACAGATCCGTTCGATGAGTGAAGGCCGCAATTTCCTTGCGGCCGATTGCCAGAAAGACGCGCGCCTCGGCCGGGAGCCTTTCGGCAGCCTCCGCGAGGCTCGAAACGCGTTGCCATCGGTCGCCTGTTTGCCGAAGCCATTCCGGCCGTTCGAACCGGACCAACGGCACGCCCGTGTCCTTTGCGGCTTCCACGGCGTTGCGGCTTATGCGGTCCGCAAAGGGATGGGTGGCGTCGATGACGAGCGTCACGTGTTCCTCATCGATGAACGCGGCGAGACCTGCCGCACCACCGAAGCCGCCGGTTCTCGCCGGAATGCCGGGGTCGGGAATATCCGACACCGCGCCGGCAAAGGACGCCGTTAGCCGGACATCGGGAAAGCGTTCGGCGAGCGTCCGCGCCAGTTGTCTGGCCTCGGGCGTTCCCGC
Source organism: Roseibium sp. (assembly GCF_048260565.1). Classification (GTDB taxonomy): domain Bacteria; phylum Pseudomonadota; class Alphaproteobacteria; order Rhizobiales; family Stappiaceae; genus Roseibium. The sequence continues at coordinate 99,454 of NZ_JBLXGP010000002.1, forward strand.
TAGGAGGAGGACATGGTGTCTCTCAGTCATCCCAGCCGGTTTCCCCAGTGACACGGCCGCTCCGGTCGACGATCAGAACTTCCACTTCCACAGGCGCGCCGCGCAGGATCTCCAGGACGGCGGCCTTTGTCCTGCGCGCCAATGGCGTGCTGAGGTCGATCCCGCTTTCCAGGGACTGGTCCAGCACCTCCTTGGCCGTGTTCGCGTGGAGCGCGGCATCGCGTAGCGCCTGCGGTGCGCCCTGGTCCGCGAGCAGGTCCGCGAGAAAGGCGAAATCGACCCGGCTGCGGGCCGAATGCAGGTCAAGCGCGCCTTGCGCCAGCTTGGTGAACTTGGCAAAGCCCCCGGCCAGTGTCAGGCGGGGGACGGGATGGGCGCGCAGGTATTTCAACAGCCCGCCGGCAAAGTCGCCCATGTCGAGATAGGCGGCCTCATCCAGCTCGTAGCGGGCCCGCACTGCTCCTTCCGAGGTGGAACCGGTCGCGCCGACCACATGGGTCATGCCTGTCGCCCGGGCGACATCGATCCCCCGATGGATCGAGGCGATCCAGGCGGCACAGGAAAACGGTCGTACGATCCCGGTGGTGCCGAGGATCGAGAGGCCGCCGACAATGCCGAGCCGGCCGTTCAGGGTCTTTTTCGCGAGCTCCTCACCGTTTTCGATGGAGATCTCGATCTCCACGTCTCCTGCAAGACCGGTCTGTACCGAGACTTCCGCGATCGCCTGGCGCATCATCTCCCGCGGTACCGGGTTGATCGCCGGTTCTCCGGGCGGGATCGGCAGGCCGGGCCGGGTGACGGTGCCGACCCCTTCGCCGGCCTTGAACACAAGGCCGCTTCCCGCTGGCAAGCACCGGACCGTTGCGCTGACAAGGGCGCCATGGGTGACGTCCGGATCGTCACCCGCATCCTTGATGATTGCGGCAGTGGCGGACCCGTTGTCCAGGTCATGACGGGCAAGGGCAAAAGCTGTGCTGCCGCCCCTGGGGAGAGAAATATCCACAGGGTCGGGAAAATCGCCCGTGGCAAGGGCGGTGAAGGCCGCCTTGGCCGCTCCCGTGGCACAGGCGCCCGTCGTCCAGCCGCGTCTGAGGTGTTGAGGATCGGCTCCGCTCATGGCTGCCTTTATAACGTGAAATTCGGCTGTGGCACCGGTGATTTGCAGCCCATGTCGCATGTGCGCGCATTCAGGTTGCCATAGCGCTTGGCGTTCCCGGCAAGGCCGGATAGAACGGGATCATGTCGACGGAAACAGAAATCGCGAACCTTCCTGGAAAACTGCCGGCTTTCGAACCGGGTTGGGTCTGGCTGGCGGGCGCTGGGCCGGGGGATCCGGGCCTTTTGACTTTGCATGCCCTGAACGGCCTCAGGCAGGCGGATGTGATCGTCTATGACGCGCTGGTCGATGAGAGTATCCTGTCCTGGGCACGGCCCGAGGCGCACCGGGAATACGCCGGCAAGCGTGGCGGCAAACCCAGTCCGAAGCAGCGCGACATCACCTTGAAGCTGATCGACTATGCGAAGGCGGGAAAGAGGGTGCTGCGCCTGAAGGGCGGCGATCCTTTCGTTTTCGGCCGGGGCGGCGAGGAAGCGCTCGGCCTTGTCGGCGCCGGTATCCCGTTCCGGATCATTCCGGGCATCACCGCGGGCATCGGCGGTCTGGCCTATGCCGGCATTCCGGCGACCCACCGCGACACCAATCAGGCGGTGACCTTTCTGACCGGTCACGACCAGACCGGACTGACGCCGGATGCAATCAACTGGGAAGGCATCGCCAAGGGCTCTCCGGTAATCGTCATGTACATGGCGATGAAGCATCTGGAAACCATAGCCGGCAAACTGATAACCGGTGGACGGTCTGTGGACGAGCCTGTGGGTATTGTGTGCAATGCGTCCCTTACGGGCCAACAGGTTCTGGAGACGACGCTCGGGCGCTGTGCCACGGATGCGGCGGCGGCAAATCTGGAGCCGCCGGCGGTCGTCTGTGTCGGGGAGGTGGTGCGTCTGCGGGCCGGGCTCGACTGGATGGGCGCCCTGTCCGGCCGTCTTCTGGAGGCTGATCCGCTCGGCCTGTCGGAGGCTCGGACCTCCGACGCCGGTTGATGATCACGGATGGCAGGCGCTAATCCAAGAGGCCTCCTGATCGCCGCGCCCCAGTCGGGGGCGGGCAAGACGACGGTGACGCTCGCGCTGCTACGGGCGCTGAAGAACGCCGGCCGTAAAATCGTCTCCGCCAAGTCGGGGCCGGATTACATCGATCCCAAATTCCACGAGGCGGCAAGCGGCCGGCCCTGTATCAATCTCGATGCCTGGGCGATGACGCCGGAGACGGTCCGCGCGCTTGGGCGTTCTCACGCGGAAGCTGCCGATCTCCTGATCGTTGAAGGTGCCATGGGGCTTTTCGACGGAGCGGCCAGCGGCAAGGGATCTGCGGCGGATCTCGCAGGCCACCTCGGCGTGCCGGTCGTCCTCGTGATCGATTGCGGCAAACAGGCCCAATCGGTCGCGGCTCTGGTCAACGGCTTCCGGACGTTCCGGGAGGACGTGACGGTCGCCGGGGTGATCCTCAACAAGGTGGGCAGTCCGCGCCACGAAAAGATGCTGCGCGATGCCCTGGCCCCGCTCGGCGTGTCCGTGCTCGGAGCCCTTCCGAGGATGGACGATCTGGTTCTGCCGGAACGCCACCTGGGTCTGGTGCAGGCGCAAGAACATGGCGATCTCGATTGCTTCCTGGAACAGGCTGCGGCCCTGTGCGCGGAGCGGATCGATCTCGAGCGCTTCGTCGAACTGGCCGCACCGCTCACACGGCCTCAAGAACCCGCTGCGCTCCTGCCGCCGCTTGGCCAGCGGATCGCGGTTGCCCGCGATGTCGCCTTTGCCTTTTCCTATCCCCATGTGCTGGAGGGTTGGCGCAAGGCCGGGGCGAACGTGCGTTTCTTTTCGCCGCTTGCCGACGAGACGCCCGATCCTGACGCCGATGCCATCTTCCTGCCCGGCGGCTACCCGGAACTGCATGCAGGCGCCCTTGCCGCGGCCGGCAGTTTCCGAGAAGCCATGCGGGAGGCCGCCGCACGCGGGACGCTGATCTATGGCGAGTGCGGCGGTTATATGGCCCTGGGCGAGGGGCTTGTCGATGCGCAGGGCGCGCGCCATGAAATGCTCGGCCTGTTGCCGCTCGATACCAGCTTCGCGGCTAGAAAACGCCACCTCGGCTACCGGGTGCTCACACCTCGTTCAGACCTGCCATGGGCGCAGCAGCTGGCGGCGCATGAATTCCATTACGCGACCACTCTGCGCGAGGGAAACGCGGAACGGCTGTTTGCGGCCACCGACGCGGAAGGGACTGCCGTTGCCGATATGGGCCTGCGCGTCGGAAGCGTCATGGGCTCCTTTGCCCATGTGATCGGTCTCCGCTGACCCGGATCAGCCCTTCGCCTTCTTCTTCGGCCGCAGAACATGCACATGGTCTGCATCGTAGAGCGCCGAATCCCGGAAGTCCTGAGCCGGCTTGAGAGCATGCCCGACAAAGATCAGTGCGGTGCGGGTGATCTTCGCCTTGCGCACTTCGTCCGCGATGGTCGACAGCGTGCCGTGGATGAAGGCCTGGTCCGGCCAACCGACCCGGTAGGCGACGATCACCGGGCAGTCGGCCCCGTAAAGCGGTGCCAGCTTGCGCTCTATTTCGCGCAAGTTTCGGATCGACAGGTGAATGGCAAGCGTCGCCCCGCTTTTACCGAGCGTTTCAAGATCCTCGTTGTTGGGCATGGCCGAGGATTTCATCGAGGTGCGGGTGACGATGATCGTCTGCGCGACTTCGGGAATGGTGAGTTCCATCTTGAGCGCGGCAGCGGCGGCCGCGAAGGCCGGCACGCCGGGAACGACTTCATAGGGAATGCCGAGCGCATCCAGCCGGCGCATCTGTTCAGCCGTCGCGCCATAGATCGACGGATCGCCGGAATGAACGCGGGCGACGTCGGCCCCCTTGCCATGAGCGTCCTCGATCTCGGCGATAATGTCGTCAAGCGTCATCGGCGCGGTGTCGATGACCCTTGCGTCGCTAGGAGCCGCGGTGACGATTTCCTCCGGCACCAGCGAGCCCGCATAAAGACAGACCGGGCAGGCCTGGATCAGCTTCAGCCCGCGAACGGTGATCAGGTCCGGGTCGCCGGGTCCCGCGCCGATGAAATAGACCGTCATGCCGTTTCTCCTGTTTTTTCTTGCTTAGTATTTTCTTTAGGCGCGTCGATCCGCTTGGCGTAACCGCGCGGGGTATAGACGAAGGGTCTGCCGTCGCCGCGCGTGACCGCCCGGCTGTTGGAAGACCCGACCAGCACCGTCGTCAGCATGTCGACTTCATCCACGGTCAGCGCGCCGAGGGTGGTGACGCGGAGCGTTTCTTCCGGGCGACCGAGATTGACGCCGAGCACCACCGGCGTGTCGGCGGGGCGGTGCGTCAGCAGGATTTCGCGTGCAGTCGCCAACTGCGACCGGCGCCGCTTGGAGACCGGATTGTAGAAGGCGACAACGAAGTCGCCCTCGGCCGCCGCCCTAAGCCGCTTCTCGATCGCCTCCCAGGGGGTGAGCAGATCGGACAGGGAAATGGCGCAGAAGTCGTGGCCGAGCGGCGCGCCGATGCGGGCGGACGCCGCCTGCAGCGCGGAAATTCCCGGCGCGTTGACGAGGCTGACGCGCTTTGCGGCATCCGAGACGCCGCCGTTGTCCGTATCCCGGTCGAGCAGTTCGTAGACCAATGCGCCCATGGCGTAGATGCCGGCATCGCCCGAGGACACCAGCGCGACGTTGCGGCCTTCGCCGGCGCGTTCCAGGGCAAAGCGCACCCGGTCTTCCTCCTTGCCGAGCGGGAAGTCGTGGCGGGTCTTGCCCTTGATGTGGGGTGCGACGATGTCGAGGTAGAGCGAGTAGCCGACAACCTCTTCCGCGTCCGCCAGCAGGCGCGTCGCCTCCGGCGTGCGCCAGGCGTCCTGACCAGGTCCGATGCCAATCACGGAAAGATGCCCGCGCGCGCGGCCGGCAAGATCCGGGTCGACCGGCTGCGGCGCCCGGGCGATGGCAACGGTCGCATTGGCGGTCTTTTGTTTCTCGACAACCAGCTCACCGTCGGCGTCGACACCGGCAAGGGCAGCGCCTTCTGAAACTCCGTGGCAGCCGACTTCTTCGAAGACCACGTCGGACGGATTTTTCAGCCGGGGCGTTTCCTGTTCCAGCCGGTCTGCTGAGAAAACCCGGAACGGCACGCCGAGATGCTGCGCAAGTGCGGCCATTGCCGGCTCATCCGCCTTGAGGTCGAGACTGGCGACACAGGCAACGCTGCCCCTGGCGATGTTCGCCTGGGCGAGGGCCGTATCGACAAGATCGATCAGTTCCTGAGCGTCGCAGCCCCGGGCACAGCCGACGCCGACCACGTGGGTCTGCGGATGGAACACCAGCCGGGTCGGCGAGCCGGGGTCCGGTTTTTCGGTCACGGCAAGGGTGATCGCCGCGTCGGCGCTTGTCGAGAGCGCGGCCTGTTCCAACCAGTCGGCGTTACCCTCAAGGCGCACCGCGGCTCCGGAGAGAAGCTCTGCCATGACCGGCTTGGCATCTTCGGGGTTGGCGATCCGCCAGCCTTTCGGCGGGGCGTCCAGCGCAATTCCAAGCGCGGTATCGCCGGCGGTCGTCACGGCGGCATGCCCGTCAAGAAGGCCTGCGACCCGGCGTGCCAGATCGTTGGCGCCGTGGTGGCCGCCGAGCAGCGGCACGACGCTTTGACCGTCTTCGGAAACGGCGAGCACCGGCGGCTCGGCGCGCTTGTCGGACAGAAGCGGCGCAAGCGCACGGATCAGGATGCCGCTGGCGCACACGCCGACAATGGGGTGCCCCGCGGAAAACAGCATGCGGATATGGGCGATGGTTTCGCTGAACAGCGTATCCGCCTCGCGGATCCGGCCGGCAAGCCCGTGGATTGCGGAACCTGGAAGCCCTGCTTCGATACGCTTTGCGGTCTCAAGACCGGCGGAATTCAGGACGAGAACGATGGGGGAAGCGTCCACGCTTCATCTCCCTTGTATATGAGGATCATGGAAAAATAAGGCGCTTTGTCGCCGGTGAAGTCGGCAAGGGGCAGCACCTTCTGTTCGTCGAGGCTGGCGCGCTCCACGTAACCGGCCCGGTCGGTCAACCCGAGGTCGTCGAGCAGCGCCTTAAGGCGGCCGACATGACGGCCGACCTTCATGATGGCGATCGACTGGGCGCTGTCGATCCGCGCGCGGATGTCGTCATCGGGCAGGGTCCCGGGAATGACGGTGAGCACGTCGGTCCGGCTGGTCAGCGGCCGCCGTAGCGCCGCCGCGCAGGCGGTCAGGGAGGTCACGCCGGGCACGATCACCGTCGGGTAACGTTCCGCCAGCCGTTCGAACACATACATGTAGGAGCCGTAGAAGAACGGATCTCCCTCGCACAGGGTGACGACGTCGGTACCGGAGTCGAGTACTTCAGCGATTTCCTTTGCCGCCCGGTCGTAGATCTCTTTTGCCGGAAACCGGCTCTCGCGCATCGGGATGACCACCGGGATTTCCCGGACGCCTTCCGGAAAGTAGCCGGCGGCAATGGCGCGGGCGAAGCTCGGGCCCGTATCCGGTGCCGGATAGGAAATCACCTTCGCCGTGGAGATCAGACGATGGGCCTTAAGCGTCAGAAGCTCCGGATCGCCGGGGCCGAGCCCGACCCCGTAGAGAGTTCCTGCCATGGTGTTATTGAGCTCCCTTGGTCATGTGCCATTGGGTGACCGGCATCAGCGGCCGCCAGCCGGTAAGCCCACCGACTGCACCGGCCCGCTCCACGGAAATCCGGGTGAGCCCGCCGCCAAGGCGCTTGTGGGCGTCGAGCAGCACGGCTTCGCCCTCCAGCGTCACCGCATTGGCAACCAGCCGCCCGCCGTCTTTAAGCGCGTCGTGACAGGCATCGACGATACCGTCTGCCGTCAGACCGCCGCCGATGAAGATCGCATCCGGCGCCGGCAAGCCGGCCAGCCCGTCAGGCGCGCTCGTGTCCCGGATGTCGAGACCCGGAACGCCGAGGGCAAGCGCGTTTTCGGACGCAAGACTGCGCCGCTCCGCATTCGGTTCCAGGCCGATGGCCTTAGCACCTCGCGCAGAGCGCATCCACTCAATCGCGATGGACCCGCAGCCCAGGCCGACGTCCCACAGCAGCGCACCCGGATGGGGCATGAGATGGGCAAGCGTGACGGCGCGCACCTCGCGCTTGGTCATCTTGCCGTCGTGCACGAAGGCGTCATCGGTCAGGCCCGGTACACGCGGCCGGAAGGCCGTGCCCGGATCGGCGGTGATTTCAAGCGCCAGCGTGTTGAAGTCGGCAACCGTCTCGTGCCAGGCGCCTGCGGTGCCGGAGACGATCCGCTCCTTTTCTCCGCCCATGTGTTCCAGCACGGTCATGCGGGACCGGCCGTAGCCGCTTGCGGCAAGAATGCCCGCGACGGTTTTCGACGTGTCGCCGTTGCTGGTCAGTGCAAGAATTTTTGCACCCGGATAGAGAAAGCCATTCAGGGTTTCGACCGGACGGCCATGCAGCGAAATCGTCTCCACATCCTGCAGCGCCCAGCCGAGGCGGGCGGCGGCAAGCTGGAATGCGGACGGCGCGGGCAGGACACGGATCTCCTCGGGAGAGAACTTCCGGGCAAGCGTCGAGCCGATGCCGTACCACTGCGGATCGCCGGTGGCGAGCACGGCGACAGGCCGGCCACGAAGCGCGTTCAACTCGTCATAGACAGCGGAAAACGGACTTGGCCAGACTTTTTCTTTGCCGGCTAAACAGCCGGTCAGTTCAAAGTGTCGCGCACTGCCGTAGACGACTTCCGCCTCCGCGAGATACATCCGCGCGGCATCGGAAATATAACCGTCCTCGCCGAGGCCGATCAGGGTGAGCCAGCGCGCGGTCATGTGTCTTTCCGCCGGTAGGGTCGCCGCGGCTTTGGCGGGTCCAGTTCGCGCGGCGTGCGCTCGTTGACGGTGCCGTGAGAGAGCATGCCGTGCGATCTGGCGGGCTTGCCGCCGTCCGTGTCATCCGGAGCCGGGTTGCCGCCATGGGACAGGAACCCGTAGGAACGCAGCTGCGGCTTCTTGGCAGCGGACTTCAGTCCGGGTTTCTTGTCGTCGTCAGCCACCGGCGGCCTCCTCCGGCAGGCCGGCAGCAAGCGCATTGACGGCGGCCGCCGCCATGGCCGAGCCGCCGCGCCGACCTTGAAGTGCGAGATAGGAGAGGCCGAACGGGTTTTCGGCAAGTGCCTGCTTGGATTCCGCGGCACCGACGAAGCCGACCGGAAAGCCGAGAACGACGGCCGGCTTCGGGCCGCCGGCGGCAATCGTTTCCAGCAGGTGAAACAGCGCCGTCGGCGCATTGCCGATGGCAACGACGGCCCCTTCGAGCCGGTCCCGCCACAGTTCCGCCGCCGCCGCCGATCGTGTCGTACCGAGCTCTTTGGCAAGCGCGGATACGCGCGCGTCGTTCAAGGTGCACAAGACGTCGTTGTTGGCAGGTAGCCGCGAGCGGATGATGCCATGGGCGACCATTTCCACGTCGGTAAAGACCGGCGCGCCCCTGGCCAGGGCTTCCTGTCCGGCCCGGGCGACATCGTCCGAGAACATCAGATCCTTTACGATATCGGTCATGCCGCAGGCATGGATCAGCCGGATCGCCACCGGCTCCATGTCTTCAGGAACAAGGTCGAGCGCCGCCTCCGCGCGCACGGTCGCGAACGACTGCCGGTAGATTGCCGAAGGGTCGTGCTCGTACTCATAGAGCGGACCGGAGGGAACCGTTTCGTTCACGCTTTCTGATCCGTCGCCTTGGGTCGTTCCATCGACTTCGGCCCGAGCGGATGGTCCGCATGCGGGTAGGGGTGATGATGGTGGTCATGCCCGTGATCATGATCGTGGCTATGGCCATGCCCGTGATTGTGGTCATGGGTATGTCCGTGGCTGTGATGATGGTCATGATCGTGCGCGTGATCATGATCGTGTTGGTGATGGGCGGCCGCGCGAACCTTTTCTTCGCAGGCGCCGGTGCAGAATTCCTCGCACAGCTGGCATTCCGCTTCCGCGCCCAGGCCTTCCACGTGATGGTGATGGCTTTCCTGCGCCAGGCCGATCTCCGCCTCGAAGCCCAGCACCTGTTCGCGGTACTTGCACATCTGGCAGTTCATCACATTGGCGCCCTGCAGGATTTCCTGCACCCGGTCGGCCATGGTGTCGATCACCTGCGGGTGATCGTTCAGATAACCCGCCTTGATGAATTCGATATCGGGATACTTCGCCGCGATCTCGTCCGTCGTGGAATAGATGCGCTGCACCAGAACGCCGGTGAACAGGAAATACGGGAAGACGACGATGCGCTTGTAGCCGAGCTTCGCGGCATGTTCGAGGCCCGGTCCTGTCAGCGGAAAGGTCACGCCCGAATAGGAGGTCTCCGCCCAGCCGAAGCCCATGCCTTCCCACAAGAGCCGGGTGATCTTGGTGACGTTGGAATTGGCGTCCGGATCGGAGGCGCCGCGGCCGACCACCATCAACAGCGTGTCGTGCATCGCCACGTCGTCGCCGGCTGTCTCGAGGGCCTCGCGGATGCGGTCACCGGCGGCGCGCACCATACGCGTATCCACGGCCAGTTCCCGGCCGTAGGTGATCTTCATCTCCGGATGCTGCGCCTGATAGGTGTTGAGCACGGAGGGAATGTCGTTCTTGGCGTGACCGGCGGCAAAAAGCATGCCCGGCACGGCGAGCACATGGGTGCAGCCTTCGGCCCGCAGACGGTCGAGACCGTCCTTGATCACCGGATTGGCGAATTCCAGATAGCCGTATTCCACCGGCCAGTCGGGAAAACGTTTCCGGAGTGCCTCGGCCAGCTTGGCGAACTGCCCGACGGCGCCCTTGTTGCGGCTGCCATGGCCGCAGATCATCAGTCCGAGTTTTTCGGTCATTGTGCGGCCTCGGCCTCGCCGGCGGTCTCCGCACCGGCTTGCGGCTCTTCCTTCCTGTCTTTTTTCTTGCGGTCTTTCAGCGCAACGATGCCGGCAAGAAGGGCCGCCCCGGCAATCGCCGCGGCACCAGCCCAGTGGGAATGGCCGGCAAGTTCGCCGAGATGGCCCACATGGGCATGGGCGATCGAGGGCAGCAGCGGCAGGATCGTTGCGGACAGCGCTCCGGCAATCTTCAACATTGGAAAGTCTCCCTCGTTTTGATCACGACGGTCGGTGGGACCGCGATCTTTTGCAGGCGTCCGGCGAGGGTGAGAAAGCGGGCGCCAAATACCCATAACCCCGGTCCGAGGGCCGGGCAGGGTATCAACGTCGACAGCTCCGGACTGGGTTCCCGAAATGGGTCAACCGTCACCGGAATCGCTTTCAGTCCCTCCGGGGGACGCCGTCCAGTGGCGGCCAAGCTAGAGGAGGGTGGTTCCCGGATCAAGCGCCAATCCGACAGGAAAAAGTATGAGAGCGTCCAGTCCGGCCCAGGCCTGCAGGATGCATCGGGCAAAAATGCTGCGGCACCATGGGACTTGCGCCGCGGCGGCCGGGCGGATGGAATGGGCAATTGATTTGAATGTCACAGGAAACACGCCAAAGGAGACGCAAATGTCCACCGTCAAGCTTGTAGCGGATGAAGAAGCGACCGGTCTTGTCGCCGAGGTTTTCGCCGATATCCGGAAAACCCGGAAAACCGACTTCATCAATAATTTCTGGCGCGCTCTTGCCGTGGACGGGGCTCTGCTGAAGGCGACCTGGGAAGAGGTCAAGGGCGTCATGGCCGTGCCCGGGGAACTCGATCCGCTGACCCAGGAGATGATCTACATCGCGGTCTCCGTCGCCAATGCCTGTTCCTATTGCGTGCATTCCCATACGGCGAGCGCAAGAGCCAAGGGCATGACCGATGCCCAGTATGCGGAACTCATGAAAATCGTGTCTCTGGCGGCCAAGACCAACCATCTGGTCACCGCCATGCAGGTCCCGGTGGATCCGGCCTTCGATCTGGCCGCGTCAAAAGTTTGACAACCTTTGCGTGTTCGAAAGGAATTTTTGCTAGATTGCAAACGTCCCGTGACGCGGCGATGGTATTGCGTCCGAATTCGTGAAAAGGAACATCCATGCTGAACCATCTGGTTTTTACTGTGATCGCGCAGGATCGTCCGGGCCTTGTCGAGCGGCTGGCGGATGCCATCGCGCAGGCAGGCGGAAACTGGGTGGAGAGCTCAATGGCGCGCCTGGGTGGCGAGTTCGCCGGGATTGTCAGCGTCGAGATCCAGGATGACGCGATCGACAATCTGCATACCCATTTCGACGACCTGCTGACAGACGGGATTGCGATTACCCTGCGCTCGGATGTGCACCGCAACGAGGAACCCACCGGCAAGGCCGCCCATCTCGACCTGGTGTCCCAGGACCATCCAGGCATCCTGCGTCAGATCACCCGTATCCTGACACGACATGGCGTCAGCATCGAACATCTGGAGACCGCCGTCGTCGCCGGCTCCATGTCCGGCGAACGGCTGTTCAAGGCCACCGCCGACCTGCGCCTTCCGGACGGCATGGAACCGTCGACACTGAGCGACGCGCTCCAGGCCACCGCCGCCGACATGATGGCGGACCTCAATCTGGTGGAATAAGGCCGCGCCGGCGCTGAGCAAGCTTCATGTTCGTCACATTCTTTCGGCGTCATCCCGGCCGCAGCGAAGCGGAGAGCCGGGGCCGGGGAGCCGGGGTGTCTCGGTGGATATTCAGCTTCGACCCGCAAACGCAGAGGCTCGCCGGTCCCGGATAAAGCCTGTCGGCTTTTCCGGGGTGACGATGGAGAGGGTGGGTTTTGTGGGCAGTCCGAACCGGTCAGCCGGTCTTCACCGTCAGCGGACGGCCGGCGAAGGATTGGCCGCCGTAGGCCTTGACGTAGCCCTTCTCCACCAGGAACTCCGCGTAGTGGAAGTCGTGGATCGTATCGATGTCGACCACCTTGACGTCGTCCGGCATGCGGAAGCCGCGGGAGCCGGGGCCGATCAGGTAGGCGTTGAGCTCGTTGATGCGGTCGGCGTTGACGATCATCGCCCAGGCTGTGAACTCGAAGCAGGACGGATAGTCCTGGCGCCGGTAATACCGGTTCGGGTCGTAGTCCACATAAGACGAGATCTCGCCGGTATCCGACAGGTTGGCGCACAGGAAGGGATGGGTGTCCGGCGTCTTGAAACCGACGACGCTGCCGCAGTCCTCGGCCGCGTTGTAAAAGGCAATGATTTCCGAAAGCTGCTTTGCCGTGCGGAACGGATAGGTCGGGTAAAGCACCAAAACCGCATCCACCGCCTCACCCATTGTCCGCAGGGCCTCGATGAAATCGGCGATCACCGCCTGCATGGTCGACACGTGGCAGGCAAGCGTGTCCGGTCGGTAGTAGGTCTGCGCGCCGAAGGAGGCGCCGATGTTCAGGTATTGCTGGCTGTCGCTGTTGAGATAAGTGGCCGCAATATCCGGGCAGTCGAGGGCGGGCAGGATGCTGTGGGCCACCAGCGGGATGCCGTTCAGCACCTGGATGTTCTTGTCCGGCAGGCCCTGGCTTCCCGAGCGGGCGGGGATCATCGCGACGATATTCTTCTTCATCAGAGGCTCAGCACTTCGTCCAGTTTACCGGCATCCAGCATCGACCGAACCTCTACAAACTGATCGTCCGGCATGTCGCTGTAATTCAGGGGGCGGCCGTCGCTGTTGGCGATCATCTTGCTCGCGTCATTCAGCTCCAGCACGTATTTGCGGTAGTTCTCGTCCGGCACCGGCTGCTTCGTCTTCGCATCGAAGGTGAGGCCGAACACCTGTTCCAGTGAGGCCATCACCTTGGGTGCCTGAAACATTTCCGTGCCCGGATAAGCGGTGGCGGTGAAAAGCGCCTTGTTGATGGAGGCAAGCGCGCGCTTGTGCTCGTCCGACCCCGGCGTCAGGCCTTTGGAGATTTCCTCTTCCTGCCAGCGGATGAAGGCGACGCTGGTCTGGAGATCGGGCAGGGTTTCGCCCGGATAACCCATGATCCAGGTGCAGTTGCCGTGAATGCCCGACGCGTAGGTGTTGCGGATGCCTTCCACCATGGTCAGCGGGAATTCGTAGCCGTTGATTTTGGTGATGCCGTTGGAGAGCATGAAGCCGCCCTTGCCCATGGCGTCGAGCGTCCGCGCGGAGGCGGATTCCGCACCGAAGCCGATATAGACGCAGCCGGCGCGGGCCATCTCGTCCACCCGGCGCACATCCGCCTTCTTGTAGCCGCCGTTCCGGTCGGGGCGGAGGTCTGCGGCCTCGTCCAGCCGGCCGTGGGTGCCCCACTGCAGCTTACCGTCGCGGGCATAGGGTTCCAGAATATCGGCCAGCTCGGTGATTCGCTTCGGGCTCACCATGAAATTATCGTCCAGAAGCGCGATGAATTCCACGCCGTAGCAGTCCCGGTAGTGCAGGAACTCGTCGGCGATGTTCTGCGCGCTGCGCACACCGTAATTGCGCTCGCCCTGACCGCCGCGGAAGCAGAACTTGCAGGCAAACGGGCAGCCGCGGCTGGAAATGGTGGAAATGCTGCGCGGCATGTCGAAGCTTGTCGCCGAGCTGTTCTTCGCCGACCCGCCCCAAACCGGCGTGTTCAGATAGGTCTCCAGCACCGGAAAGCCGTCGACGTCTTCCTTGAGAAGATCATAGGCAGGCCAGGGCAGGACATCGAGATCGGCGGTGCGGTAGCCCTGATAGAAGAACCGCGGGCGGCCGTTCCGGGTGTCGTGGAAGTAAGGCGCCAGACGTCCGGATTTGTTCGCCCGGTCGAAACCGAGGTCGCGGATCGTCTTGGCATCGAGCGCCATCTTCAGGATGACGTCGTCGCCCTCGCTGTGGGACACCGCGTCGAGTTCGGGGATCCAGTCGAGCAGGGTGGTGCGGAACTGGGTCGCAAGGCCGCCGCCGCTGACCAGCATGGCATCCGGATCCAGGTCCCGGATGATCTTCGCCACTTCCGTCTGCCACGTCAGCGTGGTGATCAGGCCGGACAGGCCGATCACATGCTGGGGACCGATCTTGTCCAGGGTGCGCGCGAGCAGCGCGCGCGCCTCGGCGAATGTCAGCGACCGGCCGAATTCCAGTCCGCGCCGGGCCGCTTCCTCGTCCTGGATGCGGTAGATGTTGAGGTCGACGATATTGGGTTCCGCGCCGTATTCCCGTAGGCGGCCAGCCAGAAGCGCGGGGCCCACCGGCGGATTGTTCGGCCGGGCCTGCTCGCGGATGGGCATGTTGATCAGCAGGACCTTCACGCCTTTCAGGGCGCTGGGTCCGAGCGTATCCGGAAAGCTTGTTGGAGCGACAAAATTCATCACTGCCTCGCCGAGATGGTCCAGGCGAACAGGTGGTCCGGACTTCTCCGGCCGAAGGCTGCAACCCTATCTGCTTTCAATTTCTGTTCACCGCCGAACTTTTCGTATGATCGGGTCATCCCAACTCATAACGGGACAGTCATTAACCAATCGATAATATCTTGCAAAATGCGAGTGGCGGTAGGTGCCGACGGAAAAACCGGGAAATCATCCACGGCTAATCGCGACATTTCGGGGCGGAGATCCGGTGCTCCGCATGGCGCCTTGTAAAGATTGCCGTAGCTGGCGGAGAACGCATCTTGCCGGATGTGCACCGATCTCCTTTCATGGGGCGCAAAAGGCACCAGGGGAGGAGACCGTCATGCCGGAATTCAAGACGCTTCGTATCGACCAGGACCCGGACGAGCCGCGCATTGCGCGCCTGCTCCTGAACAGGCCGGAGCGCCTCAACGCGATCACGGACGACACGCCGCGCGAAATCCGCGCCGCCGTCGAATGGGCGCAGGAAAATGACGAGGTTCACGTCATCGTCGTCGAAGGCGCGGGCAAGGGTTTTTGCGGCGGCTACGATCTCGTCGCCTATGCCGAAAACGATGCCGAACATCCGTGTCAGCAGGAAAGCCAGCCCTGGGATCCGATGGTCGACTACGCCTACATGAAGCGCAATACGGAAGACTTCATGAGCCTGTGGCGCTGTACCAAGCCGACGATTGCCAAGGTGCATGGCGCCGCGGTGGCCGGCGGAAGCGATATTGCGCTGTGCTGCGACCTGCTGGTCATGGCCGAGGATGCCCGGATCGGCTACATGCCCACACGTGTCTGGGGCTGTCCGACCACGGCCATGTGGACTTACCGCCTCGGCCCGGCCCGCGCCAAGCAGCTGATGTTCACCGGTGACGTGATCACCGGCACGACAGCCGGCGAGTGGGGACTGGCCAATGTGGTCGTACCCGCCTCCGATCTCGATGCAGAGACACAGAAACTCGCCGCGCGCATCGCCGGTGTGCCGCGCGGGCATCTCGCCATGCACAAGCTGGTGGTGAACCAGGTGATGCTCACCATGGGGCTGGAGCAGTCCCAGACCATGGCGACCGTCTTCGACGGCATCACCCGTCACAATCCGGAAGGCCTCTGGTTCCGCCGCTATGCCCAGACGGAAGGCTTCAAATCCGCGGTGGAATGGCGCGACAGCGGGCGGCCTATTCCGGAAGGCGACGAAGCGCGCGCGCTGATCCGCGAGATGGAAGGCAAGGGGACAGAATGATGTACCCGTCCCGCCCGCCTGTCCGGCCTGCCTGTCCCGCCCGCCCGTCTCGGGTCGCATCAGAACTGGAAATCCTGCGAATAGATCGATAAGTGCTTGGGGGCAGGATCTTAAACCATACCTGCCGAGAAGACCGAAGGAAGCCCAATGTCCGAGTTCGTGATCGCGCCCCCGCCCGTGCCTGCCATTCCGGTTGCCGGCAGCGACGCAATGTTTCCGGTTCGCCGGGTCTATTGCATCGGCCGCAACTATGCGGCACACGCCGTGGAAATGGGCCATGATCCGAACAAGGAAGCGCCATTCTTCTTCCAGAAGAACCCGGACAATCTCGACAGCTCGGGCCAGTTTCCCTATCCGGTGAAGTCGTCCGACGTGCATCACGAAGTCGAAATGGTCGTCGCCCTGAAGTCCGGCGGCACCAACATTCCGATCGACCAGGCCCTCGATCATGTTTACGGCTACGGCGTTGGCCTCGACATGACCCGCCGCGACCTGCAGGGCATCGCCAAGGAGATGGGCCGCCCGTGGGAAATCGGCAAGGCCTTCGAGCGCTCCGCGCCCGTCGGTCCGCTCGCCCCCGCCGAAAAGATTGGCCATCCCGATCACGGCACGGTCACGCTCCATGTCAACGGGGCCTTGAAGCAGGAAGGCGACCTCAACCAGATGATCTGGAAGGTGCCGGAAATGGTCTCCTACCTGTCGGACTATTTCGAACTGGCCGCCGGCGACATCATAATGTCCGGCACGCCCTCCGGCGTCGGACCGGTCATCAAGGGCGACAGGCTCGAGGCCCGTATTGAGGGCCTCGAGCCGCTGGTGGTCACGGTCGTCTGATCGTCGAATTTCCGCCCCGTTCCGATTCGGTGCAATTTGTATCCGGAAGGGGCGGCCCGAAGGCAGGAGCGATTGTCTCCTCCGGCCTGCCGTCGCGGGGTTATCGCGACGGCATTGCGGAAAGAAATCAGCCGGGTTGATCCTCGCCTGCCGCCTGGGCCGGGCGCAGATCCTCACGGGCGTCGGCTGCTTCCGCGGAGGCTGCATCGGCACCACCGGCCACGGCCGCCGTCTCGGCCTTGGCGGCACCGTTCGTCTCAACGGGCTGAGCCGCTTCTTCCGATACCGGTGCCTCAACAGGGGCCTGTGCCGGCGTCTCCGATTGCCCGGCCCCTGTCGCAACCTGCGGTTCAGATGCCGGAGCAGACGTCACGGGAGCCGGAACAGACGGGGACACTTCGCGAGGCGCTTCGGCGGGTGCTGCCGCCGGAGCGGTTTCAGGCAGATTGCCGAACGCGTCCCGAAGGTCGTCCGAACCGGTTGTATCTGCATTTGGTGCCGGTTGCGGGCGGCCCTCCGGAAGGTTGCCGAATTCATCGCGCAGTCCGGGCACGTCGACGGCTCCCGCTTCATTGTTGAACAGCACCTCGGGTGCGACGCCGGGATTTTCCGGAAACAGGACCAGTCGTTCGTCTTCATAAGGCGACAGGCAAAGGCGGCGGGGGCCGTGGTAGGGCTGGAACGTGTTGTCGTATTCCCGGTAGGACTTGTACCGGTTGTAGCACCAGCGAAGGTGCGGGTTGCTGCCCTGATAGGCGTTGTAGCTGCGGTAGGTGCGCGGTTTCTTGTACTGATAGCCACCATAGCCGCCACCATAGCCGCCGCCGTTGCCATAGCCGTAACCATAACCGCCGGCCGAGGCGGAAGTTGGGACAACTGCGGCGGCGGCGGAAGACAGCAGCACAACAGCGGTTACCGAGAGAATGGATTTCCGTAACATGGGTTGGTCCTTTCTGCGTTGTTGGCAGCGGAACTTATTGCTCCGCCGATATGCGCACGTTATGTGAGTGCCGCCTTCAGGACCTGTGACGGGCGACACTGCGGAAACCGGACCTCTCTTCGGTTCGATCGCTGTCGTCGAACGTCTTTTTCCGTTGAAAGACAAGCCGGCTAAATTAATGCAAAAAAGAACCCCCCGGACCGGGTCCGGGGGGTTGCGGAATTGGAGTTTGCGAAACCCGCGCATAGAGCGTCGATCGGGTCCGCCGTCGGACTGGTTCAGCCCTTGTAGAACGGCGACCAGCACTGCTTGCGGGCGCCGTTGTAGTGCGGCAGCCAGCTGTTGTCCCAGGAGCGGTAGGAATTGTAGCGGCCTTTGCACCAGCGGACGTGCTTGTTCCAGACGTAGGACGGGATGCCGTGCTTTCCGGCATAGCCGCCGTTGTTGTAGCCGCCGTTGTTGTAACCGCCACCGTTATAGCCGTAGCCGCCGGCAAAAGCGGAGGTCGTGCCGGTCGCAGCCGTAGCGACAGCGAGGGTTGCAATGGTCACTGCGGACAGGATGGATTTACGAAACATGATGTTCTCCTTTCGGTTCAAGCTCGGCGGTGAAGTTCGTTCCGCCGATGACCTGATACCTACGGGAGTTTCCGGGCCGGGACCTGTGACGCGCGACACTGCCCAGGCACGTCGCCGAATTTCTTTTTATGAGCCCGTACCCTAGGCCGGATCCGCCACGAGTTCGAGCTGAGGCCGGTTGCAGATGATCAGCCATCCGTCCTTGAGTTCGATGAGTCCGGCGCGCTGCCACTTGCGCAGGCACCTGTTCACGTTCTCTCGGGTGTTACCGATCATGCTGGCGATTTCCGATTGGGAGAGCGACAGTTTCGTCAGGGGTTTCTCGGCGCTTCCCGGTGCGGACACGGTCACCCGCAACAAGGCCTTGGCAAGGCGCGACGGGAGATCCAGAAATGCGATTTCCATCATCCGTTCGTCGGACCGGCGGACCCGTTGGCAAAGAAGCTCGATGAGCCGGATGGAAAGCTTCGGATCGCGCTGCAGCACCTCGAGCAGGGAGCGCCTTTCGACGACGACAAGTGTGCAGTTCGTCAAAGCCTTGACGGTTGCGGAGCGCTCGCCACCGTCGAGCAGGGCGATCTCGCCGAAGACATCGCCCGTGCTCAATTCGGAAAGGGTGACTTCGCGGGCGGACGGGGTCAGGACGCTGACGCGCACGCTTCCTTCCGCGATGGCCACCATGCTCTGGCCCGGGGCTTCGGCGTTGAAGATGATGTCTCCCGCAGAATACCGTTTGATGTGTGCAAAGGAGGCGAGCTCTCGCCTGTTTTCCTCATCGAGCGCCTGAAAGATGAGACTCCGGCTCAGGAGTTTTTCTTTTCCGACGTTCTCCAGATCGTTCATTTTCCGCACTTTCAAAAAAACATGTCGTTACAACACCAGCCCGCCATCTTGTCCGCCGCCTTGTTCGCCGCTGCGGGCGGACAGATGACGACAGGACCGGTCAGATCATCCGGTAGAGCGTGGTGTCCCGCCGAATGACATGATGGAAGAGAACCGCCGCGAAATGCAGGGCGAAAAGCCCGAGCAGGATCCAGGCGCTCCATTCATGGATCGCGGACAGCGTCCAGGCGATATCCGGTGTCTTGCCGATCGGGCTCCAGATCGGCAGAACGCCGAACCAGCTGAACGGAAAGCCATGGGCGTTCGTCGCCAGGAAGCCGCTGACCGGCATGATGATCAGGAACGCATACAGAAGCCCGTGGACCGAAGCCGCCGCCATCCGTTCGATCGCCGGCCCTTCGGCCGGAATTTTACGGGCAATCAGCTTGTTGCCCACCCGCACCAGCATGAGCCAGAGGACCAGGAAGCCGAGGCTCTCGTGGATCAGGTAGAAATCAAGCGCCGCCTCGTCCTTGATGAAATGGATAACGAAACCGAGCGGCCATGTCGCCAGGACCAGGGCCGCGATCAGCCAGTGCAACAGGCGGGTTGACGAGGGATAGCGTTGGGATCGAGGCAATGGAGAAGCGTTCCCGGCAGTGTTTCCGGCTTGGGGGCGTTCCGACATATCAAATTCCATTTTTTGCAACAGACTCGTAAAAGACGACAGGGGCCTCATTCACCGGCCTGCACTTATCTTACCTTGTTGCCTGATCATTTCGAACAAGACAACCGCGATGCAGCAGAAGGCCGCTTTGGCTGCGGCCACAGATCCACAAAAGAAGAGAAGCGTTTTGCCGTAACCGGCGGTGGGAGAGGGCCGGGTTCGGCGAACGGCCGGCCGGCCTGCGATTGAGCAGGGCGCGGCCGCCGTTTCGATGGGGTCAGACCGCGGGCTGGTTGGCAGCCGTCATGGCAGGCCGCCATTCGATCCGAATGCGAACCAGAAGCGACGCCAAGGCGACGCTGCCCAGGACGAAAGCGCCAATATCGGCGGCAAGCGCGATCCACGCCTCCGCCAGAAAATCGTGCATGATCCAGAGGGAACCGCCGGCCAGCAGAAGGATGCGAAGCCGAACCTGATCGGATTGCATCCGGCCGAAGGCGATCAGAACCATCGCAATCATGCTCAGTGCGGAGATCGGTCCCTGCCAGAAAGCGAGGCAGACAAGGATCATCTGGACGATGAGGCCGTAGCCAAGCCAGGTCATCGTCGAGTTGCGGCTCGAAAACAGCGCGGCACCCGTCTGTAGCAGGCCGAGCATGTTGACCGCGGCCGCCACGGTGACCCCCAGAAAACTGTAGTGGGCAGCGAAGCAGGCGCCGGCAGCGAGCTGGGTCAGCAGGATCGTCCGGCGCGTACGAAAGACCGGCGCGGCGGTCAGCAGCACAACCGCGCCGATCCCGGACAAAAGGACCGGGGCATCCTGCGTCAGCAGCAACGCGTTCATGCGCCTTGCCTCCATGCGTCCGGGCGATGCTCCCACCCGTGACGGCCGTTCCGGCTCAGGGCGACGTCATTCAGCAGCTCCGGAGAAAGCTCGAGAAGCTCCGCCTCGGCGCGCCTTCGCTCAATGGACTTGCGCAGGTCGTGGCAGGCCGAGGCCAGGATGTTGATTGCTTTCCGGGCTGTGCCGACTGCAATCCGCGTAAACGGGTGTTCTGCGCCCGGACGGTTGCCGGGATGGACGAAGTTTGAATTTCCGATGGTTTCGATATGCATGACTTTTCCTTTGGTCTTGGGGTCAGACCGCTGGAGGCAGGCCGCAAAAGGCCGTTCGCATGTCCCCGGGGGGCGTGCGGTGTCTCAAGTGATCAGACGTGTGTCAGGTAGATTTGTTCGGCTTCCACAGCACCGCCATGAACGGAATGTCCGGTCAGACAGATGCCTGGTTTCGCCCTCTAGCGGATCGTTCGACGAAGCACCGCGCTTCTCCTCTTGGCTTTTGACTTCGGCGGGTTTTGCGCCGCCGATGATCAATACCTAGCGGGGAAAGGGGCGAGGGACCTGTGACGCGCGACACTGCGCAGTCAGGCAGCTGAATTGCACCGGCGAAATCGGGTTGACCCCGTCATGAACCGGCGGGCCCTCCAAATTCGGAAGGAAAGCGCTTGAAACGGATTGGTTGTACGTAACGCACGCGTGTTTTTGGGGAATACAACGTCCGCTGCAACGATCTCCACGCACACTTCAGTATACGCCTTGCGGTCGTATAGCGGTTCGGGAACCCGAAACATTGGCTTCCCAGCCGCTTATAATGATGGAACCGGTAAGTTGAAGCCTGGGCCTTTCCCATCTGCTCCGGTTCATTGCCTGCTGCCGTGAAGTCGTTTTTCGCCTCACCGGACGGAACCGACTCCATCGCTGTTGCGGCGGCAGTCCAAAGGCTCAAATTCCTGATCAATGGAGCTTGTTGTCCGGAAAACCGCCGCCAAAATAAACGGCGTTCTCATAAGCACGTGCCTCAGCCATTTGCAGAGACTGTGGCGCATGCCGCGACTCATGTCCAGCGCTGCAACCGGAGAACTATCCCTAACTCGGGGTATTTTGGGGCGGAACGACAGAGCTCATATATGCTCAATAATTTATGAGAAAAAATGGCGAAGGACTGAGGACAAAGTCCGAACCGGGAGCCATGCGCTCAAGTAACCGAAGGCGGTAGCGCAAGGAAAGAAATGGCGGACAGAGAGGGATTCGAACCCTCGATAGAGTTGCCCCTATACACGCGTTCCAGGCGTGCGCCTTCAACCACTCGGCCACCTGTCCTTATTCGCTGGCGAAAAACCCCGCCTGCGAGTTGCGCAATATACTCAGGCATTGCCGGAGTGCAAGCGACTGTGAAAGTTTTTTTTGACGCCGGTGCATATGCGCCGAGTTTTTCCTGATGGCACTGGTAAAAATAAAGTGTGCATCGGTTGCAAGATTGGCTTCCCGCCGATCCGAAAACGCCGTGTTTGGATCTTTGCTATTGTTTTTTATGGGATTCTTTGTCAATGTATTCATAGCGTGGGAAGGCTCGCGTTCCCGGTCGCCAAGCGACCGGATAGCCATGAGATGGCTCGAATTATCATTTTGAATGACTATTTAATTTTTATCGTTGAGACGAAGGTCCGAAGTGTTTGCGTTGTTGAGATTACTGTTTCGGCTTGGCGGCTATGTCATGCTGGCCTGCGCGTTGGTCGCGATCATCGCCGATGCCAGCAAGAGTATCGCCCGGTCCGAACTGGTCCTGCTGCCGCTGGGCCAACTCTGGTTCGATCAGTCGCCGGACACGCTGAACATGGCTCAGGCGGCCATCCAGCGCCATGTCAGTCCGTTCCTTTGGGATCCGATTATCCAGACGCTGCTGACCTGGCCGATCTGGGGCGTGTTGGGGCCGCTCGGGCTGATCTTTCTGTGGCTTGGTACCCGCAGGGCCAGACGGAGCGCCGTTCTGGCCTGATCGGAATGCACCAACGCTCCGCGGAGCTTAAACTTTTCTTGCAAATCAGGTTCTCTGCGCCATCTTTTGGGAAGAGACCTGCGTCCGCCTTGCGTGGCTGTGGCGCAGCAATGCTTCGGGAGAAGAATTCATCATGTCCTTCATGACCATGCTGACCAAGAAATTTTCCTTGCCGACCGCCGACGAGGCACTGCCGGGGCGGGAGAACGCGATAAGTCCGGCCGAACCGCATTTCGTGAACGGCCGGTCCCTGATGGCCCCCTATCCGGAGGGAATGCGCACGGTCCTGTTCGGCATGGGGTGTTTCTGGGGTGCGGAACGCCTCTTCTGGCAGCTGCCGGGCGTCCATGTGACCGCGGTCGGCTACGCCGGCGGTCACACGCCGAACCCAACCTATAATGAAACCTGCACCGGCAGGACCGGGCATACGGAAGCCGTGCTGGTGGTCTATGACCCGGACAAGGTCTCCCTGCAGGACCTGTTCAAGGTCTTCTGGGAACATCACGATCCGACCCAGGGCATGCGCCAGGGAAACGATACCGGGACGCAATACCGGTCGGCGATCTATCTGGCCGATCCGCAAGAGGTGGCAGCGGCGGAAGCCTCGAAACAGGCCTACCAGGAGGCCCTGCGCACGGCCGGACTGAAGGCCACGATCACCACCGAGATCCGTCAGCTCGATACGTTTTACTTTGCGGAAGAATACCACCAGCAGTATTTGGCGAAAAATCCGGGTGGATATTGCGGTATTCGCGGTACCGGCGTCAGCTGTGCGGCGCCGGTTTGAGCGCACTTTCCTGAACTGGATTACGCGGGATTCAACCGATGCGCCGGTCAGCCTGTCCCTGGTCAGCCCGCGCGCCGGTTGAGGAGCGCAGCATGTGCGAATCCATTATTTCAATTTTATGAAATAATTTCCGAAATCAACTTCTGCGGGATGTGCATTGTATTCTGCCGCATTGCAATATGACCTAAGGTCAGATCTCGATTTTCATGCCCTGTTCTCTTAATTTCAGTAATTGTTAAACGACTTGCCTCATAAACGGTCCCAAGCTTGGTGCGTGCCTGGGGGCCGGAAATGTCCGCAAAAATATCGAAGCGCTTTGTCGCCACTTACTTCTCTGCCGCCTGCCTGGTCATGGTTTTTGCCGGCCTGCAGCCAGGCGCCGAGGGCAAGATCGCCGTCTTCGCAAGTCCCTGGAGCAATCCCGCTCCGCAGATCGTAGCTGCGGCGGGCGGACGGATCGTTTCAACGGATGCGTCCGGCTGGATCGCTGTGACGGAGGCCGACTCCGACGGCATCGTGGGGCGCTTGTATGCGTCCGGTGCCGCCTTTGTCGCGTCGTCGGTTGTCGCGCGGGCCTGTGCGGGCTTCGTGAATGTCTATGGGGAGAGTAATTCATGAGTGAGCAAACGCAGGCTGCCACCAGCCTCGATGCCATGCGCGAGATCTATTCTCGCTATATCATCTATTTCGTCTGGGCAAATGTGCTCCTTGTCATTGCAACCGCCTGGTGGGTCGGGACCATTTCGGTCGTGACCGTTTCGGGCGCTTCGCTCCTGTTGGGAGCCGCGGCGACCGGCACCTGGGTCAAATACAAGGCAGGGACCGAAACCCGGATTGCGACGGCCATCTCGCTGGCGGCACTGGTCGCCCTGTTCGTGGCCTCGCTGTCGACCACCGATCCGACCACGTCGTTCCAGATCGACGGGCACATGTATTTCTTCGCCGTGTTGGCCATTTTGGCCGGATGGGTCGACTGGCGGGCGCTCGTCGCCTACGCCGGTGTCGTGGCGGTGCATCACATCGTGTTCAATTTCGCGCTTCCCTGGGCGGTGTTTCCCGGCGGGTCCAATTTCCTCCGCGTCGTCTTCCATGCGGTGATCGTGGTGGTCGAAGTGGCCGCCCTGTGGTGGACCGTGGACCAGCTGTCCCGTGCCTTCGCAGCCGCGGACAGGGCGCGCAACGATGCCGAGGCCTCGCAAATCCAGGCCGCTTCGATGCAACAGGCCGAAAACGAGCGCATGGCGGAAGAGCGGAATCATCAGGAACGTGTCGGTCAGCGGATCGCCGCGTTCCGCCAGGAAATCGCAGGCAAGCTGGAAAGCGTGACGCAGCAGGTCCGCATGATGCGGTCCGCCTCGCACGATCTCGGCTCCGTTGCCGAAGACACATCCGATCGGGCCGCAACGGCCGCCCAGGCGTCCGATACCGCGTCTTCCAATGTGCAGATGGTCGCCTCCGCCGCAGAGGAACTCTCCTCCTCGATTGCGGAAATTTCGCGCCAGGTCGAACAGACCACCGGGATCGTCGCAAAGGCGACCCAGGGCGCCCAGACCAGCAATCAGAAGGTGGCCGGCCTCGCCGAGGCCGCCAACCGGATCGGTGAAGTCGTCACCCTAATCCAGGCGATTGCCGAGCAGACCAACCTGCTCGCGCTGAACGCGACCATTGAGGCGGCGCGAGCCGGCGAGGCCGGCAAGGGCTTCGCGGTGGTTGCGGCGGAGGTCAAGGAACTCGCCACCCAGACGTCCAAGGCGACAGAGGAAATCGGGGCCCAGATCTCCGCGATCCAGGGTGAAACCAAGGATGCGGTGGATGCCATCGGCGCAATCGCGGCGACCATGGACGAGGTCAACAACTACACCTCGGCGATCGCGGCTGCAGTGGAACAGCAGGGTGCGGCGACCGACGAGATTTCACGCAATGTCGCTGAAGCCGCCAACGGCACCGGCCTTGTCGCGACCAACATCAGCGGTTTGAGCGAAGCGGCCGAACGGACCACCGGGTCCGCAACGTCGGTGGCGAATTCCGCCGAGGAGCTGGAGCGCCAGGCGGCGGAAATGCAGGCCTCCATCGACGGCTTCCTCCAGGATGTCGCGGCCGCCTGACCGGCAATCAGATCAAGTGCAGGAAAGCCGGCCTTCGGGTCGGCTTTTTGTTTGCGACGCGGGAGTATAGAAGAACCGGCGCCGGGGCGGTTTCAGGACGCGTCCCACTCGGTGACATCGAGTTCCGGCCACAACGCGGTCATGCGCTTCGCTTTTTCCTCATAGGTCGACCGGTTGTTCGTTGCTGGATTGGGGGTCAGGCGCATCGCGAAAATCGAAGCGAGCCCGTAGGGTGCCCGGACGTCGATCGCACCTTCGTCCCCGAGACGCACGGCGACCGCGTGGGTCTTGGCGGCATAGGTCGTCAGCGATTCCATGGCGCAGCTCAACGGGAAATAGGGTCGCCCGAAGCGTTTTTCATACCACAGATGAACCCGTGCCTGGTTGCGGACCTCAAGCTTGTCCGCCAGATCCGGCAGCGCGGTATTCATGCTTTGGATCACCCTGTCCTCCGCTTCGTAGGACAGGTCCGTGCCGTCGAAATAGATGACGTCATAGTCCTTGATCCCGAAATCCGATGGTCGTCCGGTAAGGGCATTCCAGACGGTCTGATAGATCCCTCCGGAAACCAGCCATGCATCCGGAAGACCAAGGTCCTTGACCGCTTGA
Source organism: Roseibium sp. (assembly GCF_048260565.1). Classification (GTDB taxonomy): domain Bacteria; phylum Pseudomonadota; class Alphaproteobacteria; order Rhizobiales; family Stappiaceae; genus Roseibium. The sequence continues at coordinate 125,281 of NZ_JBLXGP010000002.1, forward strand.
AGGATCCGCATCAGCGCAGGCGTCGCCCGGACGATATCCTGCACGGCCGAGATCCGGTCATCCTCGGTTGCACGGGTGGGAACGCCGAGCCGGTGGAGTGCCCTGGCCTTTTGTCGGTTCATATCGGAGATTACCGGTCTTGATCCTGCAAATTGGTCAAATCGTCAGGTGTTATGGTCAGTTCAAGATGACTTTCGCCCTGCTATATTGTTGAAACAAGGTCGAAAGTATAAGCGGACTGTCTTTATCTAAAATCCGACTTTTTGTGTTTGCCTCGCCGTTTCCTTTTCTGCGTAGCCTATCCCGATCCAATTGTCGCGCGGCACGCATGTCTTGCGGCTTGAAGAGGGACTTGTGGAAGGAGATGTGAGGTCATGGCCGGAATTCCTCCTTGCCGGAAGGCCGGACGACTGTCCATTCTTGCAGCTTTGTTTTTTACGGCAGGTGCGTTGACGCCCGTGGGGACCAGCTCTGGCGTATTCGGCGCCGGCGAGGCGCGGGCCGTCGGTATTCTGCAGGCCCTGGTAAAGAGCACCCTGATCCAGGCCGCGGCCGGTGGCGGCAAGACGGTCGATCACAGCGGATCTTCTGCGGACAACGATTCCGAGCCTGCTTCAGCGACGGAGGAGAGCTTGCCCGGCCGGGATCTTGAAACGGACGTCCCGCAGATCGATGGCACGGGGCTTTGACGTCACGGCCATATCGGCGTTTCGATATGAAAAAGGCGTCCCGCCGGGAAGACGGGACGCCTTTTCGTTTGACAGCTTTAAGGCTTATCCGCGCAGGCTGCCGCCGGTCGCCTTTTCCACGGCCGCGATGATCTTCTTCGCCACGGCGTCGATCTCCTCGTCCGTCAGCGTCTTCTGCGTGGGCTGCAGGGTGACGTCGATGGCGAGCGACTTCTGGTCCTCGGCGATACCCTTGCCCTCGTAAACGTCGAACAGGGTCACGTCGGCAATCAGGGCCTTCTCCGCGCCTCTGGCCGCCTTCAGCAGCGTCTCGGCGGGGGTGGACTTGTCGACGACAAAGGCGAAGTCGCGGCGCACCGGCATCAGGTCGGAGACATTGAGCGCGCCCTTGGACCGGGTCGCCTTGGCCTTTGGCTGGGGCAGATTGTCCAGGTAGATCTCGAAACCGACCAGCGGACCTTCGATATCGAGCAGGCCAAGCATTCGGGGATGGATCTCGCCGAAGACGGCGAGCGTGTTCTTCGGTCCGAGCTTCAGGGCACCGGACCGGCCGGGGTGGAAATAGTCCGGCGCGTCCGTATAGACCTGCAGCTTGTCCACCGGCGCTCCGATGGCTGCCAGCACCGCAGACGCGTCGGCCTTTGCGTCGAACACGCCGACGGCCGGCGAGGCGCCCGACCAGTGGCGGCCGGCCCCTTCCAGAACGGCGGTACCCCGGCGAACGCCGGCGGCGACCATGCTCTGGCCTGCCGGTGTGTCATCGGCGAAGATCTGGCCGACCTCGAACAGCGCCACATCCGGATAGCCCCGGTCCGCATTGCGCTGGGCGGCGGTCAGGAGGCCTGGAAGCAGGCTCGGACGCATGTCGGACAGTTCCGGAGAGATCGGGTTGGCGAGCGCCAGCTCCGGCGCGCCGCCGCCGAAGGCTTCCGCCTCTTCCCTTGAGACGAAGGACCAGGTGACGGCCTCGTTCAGGCCGCGCGCGGCCAGCGCCCGGCGGGCCCGGTTGCGGCGGATCTGTCCGGGGGTCAGCACCTTGGCGGCGACGCTGCCAATGCGTGGCAGCGGCGTGGACGGCACCTTGTCGAGACCGACGATGCGCACGACTTCCTCAGCCAGGTCGGCCTTGCCCTCGATATCCGGGCGCCAGCTCGGCGCGGCCACCTTGACGGTGTCGCCGGTGCCGGAGATCCAGAAACCGAGCGCCTTGAGCGTCACGTTGATCTCGGCGTGGGAAACCTCGAGGCCGGTCAGGCGTTTCACTTCCCGATAGGGGAAGTTGACGATGTGAATCTCATCGGGAACCTTGCCGGCCACGACGACCTCCGACGGCTCGCCGCCGCACAGGTCCATGACGAGCTTCGTCGCCAATTCCAGGCCCGGCAGCATGTAGTCCGGATCGACGCCGCGCTCGAACCGGTAGCGGGCATCGGTGTTGACGCCAAGCTTGCGGCCGGTGGCGGCAATGCCGTCCTCGTCCCAAAGAGCGGATTCGATGAGCACATCGACGGTTTCTTCCGTACAGCCCGATACCTCGCCACCGAGAATGCCGCCAAGGCTTTCCAGACCGTTGTCGTCGGCAATCACGCAGACGGTGTCGTCGACCTCGTAGGTCTTGCCGTTGAGGCCCTCGATGGATTCGCCCTTCACGCCGCGGCGGACGACCAGGTCGCCCTTGACCTTGGCCGCGTCGAAGACGTGCAGCGGACGGCCCTGGTCGAAAGTCATGTAGTTGGTGATATCGACCAGCGTGTTGATCGGGCGCAGGCCGATGGCGATCAGCCGTTCCTGCATCCACTTGGGCGAAGGCCCGTTCTTCAGACCCTTCACCATCCTCAGGCCGAAGGCCTTGCACAGGGGCTTGGTATCGCCGAAGTCGAGGGTAACGCCGGTCGGGCAGGGGTAGCCGCCGCGGATCTGGTCGTGGGAGCGTTCCCTCAAGGTGCCGAGCCCGGCAGCAGCCAGATCGCGGGCGATGCCGTAAACGCCGGTACAGTCCGGGCGGTTCGGCGTCAGGCCGATTTCGATCACCGGATCGTCCAGTCCGGCATATTGGGCGTAGCTCGTCCCCACGGGAGCGTCATCCGGCAGGTCGATGATGCCGGTGTGCTCGTCGGACAATTCCAGTTCGCGCTCCGAGCACATCATGCCGAAGCTTTCCACGTCGCGGATCTTGCCGACGGAGAGGGTCACGTCGATACCGGGCACATAGTCTCCGGGGCGGGCGAGGACGCCGACCAGACCGGCGCGCGCATTGGGCGCGCCGCAGACGATCTGCAGCGGCTCACTGCCGTCGCCGGCATCCACCTTCAGGACGCGCAGGCGGTCCGCGTTCGGGTGCTGTGTCGCTTCGATGACCTTGGCGATCGTGAAGGGCTTCAGCCGGTCGGCCGGATTGGTCACTTCTTCGACCTCAAGGCCGATCATGGTCAGTCGCTCGACGATTTCGTCGAGACCGGCGTCGGTATCAAGGTGTTCCTTGAGCCAGGACAGGGTGAATTTCATCGGGTCACTCTTCGTATGCGTCTCGGCGCTCTTGCGCCTGAAATTGGGTCGTACGGCTTATTGGCCCTGGAAACGGCTGATCTCCGGGATGGGCGTCGCGTTGGCGTAGTTGTCGGCGAAGCGACGGCCGATAGCCGTCAGGTCCCTGGTCCATTCGCGTACGATTTCCGGTGTCAGGGTCTGTCCGGTCGAAATCACCTGGGCCGCTTCCGCCTCGATCCGGTCGCGCAGGATGCCGAGCTCCACCTGAGCCGCATATTCCGCCCGGTATTTGCCGAGCCAGCCGAGCGACATGACGACGATCACGACCAGCAGCGCCGCCGAACTGGTCAGCGTGGCCCATTTGGCGGTTCCCGCCAGCTTCTTGTCGGCTGCCACCAGCACCATCGAGCAGATCGTCAGGAAGGCGACGATATAGATCGACGACAGGAAACTGTCGTATTTTTCCGCGGCCGACGCTTCGTGAGAGGCGCGCAACTGGGTGATCCGGTCGCGCAGGTAGAGCAAGGCGTCTGCCTGGGTGCCCAGCTTCTGGCGGAAATAATCGCCGCAAAATCGTAGGCGGCCGCGCTCCTGGCTTTTCTCCGCGCAGGCTTCCACGAAGGAGGTCGGCTGGGAGACGCGGCTGGAACGGTCTTCCGTCTTCTGGGCGCTTGCCGGAAAAACGGCGGCCAGGGTCAGGAAAACAACTGCAATTGCACGAATGAAAAGGGTCATGTCGCTCTGCCTTTTTGCAGAAAGGGCCGTTTTTAGCTGGAGAGGCCGCCGGCGAGGGTCGGCATGTCGAGCGGGCGGAAACCGTAGTGCTGGATCCAGCGCACATCGGCGTCGAAGAAGGCGCGCAGGTCAGGCATACCGTATTTCAGCATGGCGAGCCGGTCGATGCCCATGCCCCAGGCAAAGCCCTGGTACTCATCCGGGTCCAGGCCGCAATTGCGGATGACGTTCGGATGCACCATGCCGCAGCCGAGGATTTCCATCCAGTCGTTGCCTTCGCCGAACTTCACTTCCGCTCCGGACCGGTCGCACTGGATGTCGACTTCCATGGACGGTTCGGTGAAGGGGAAGAAGGACGGGCGGAACCGCATCTTGATGTCGTCGACCTCGAAGAAGGCCTTGCAGAACTCTTCCAGGATCCACTTCAGGTGACCGAGATGGCTTTCCTTGTCGATCACGAGGCCCTCGACCTGGTGGAACATCGGCGTATGGGTCTGGTCGCTGTCGCAGCGATATGTCCGGCCCGGGATGATCACGCGGATGGGCGGTTCCTGGGTGCGCATGGTGCGGATCTGCACCGGCGAGGTGTGCGTGCGCAGCAGCAGCCGTTCGCCGTCCGTCTTCTCGTTGAAGAAGAAGGTGTCGTGCATGTCGCGCGCCGGATGGCCTTCGGGAAAGTTGAGTGCCGTGAAGTTGAGTTCGTCGGTCTCGACGTCCGGACCTTCGGCGATCGCAAAGCCCATGTCGGCGAAGATGGCGGAGAGTTCGTCGATCACCTGGCTGACCGGGTGGATACGCCCCGCTTCGACCGGGGAGGGCCGCAGCGGCAGGGTGACGTCGACCCGCTCGCTGGCAAGGCGTGCCTCCAGGGCTGCCTCGGCCAGCACCGCCTTGCGGGCGGCGATGGCGTCGGTGACGCGGTCCTTCAGGCCGTTCAGCGCCGGGCCCATGGTCTTGCGCTCTTCCGGGCTCATCTTGCCGAGCGTTTTCATCTGCTCGGAAATGCGGCCCTTCTTGCCAAGGGTCGCGACACGGATGTCTTCAAGGCCAGCCTCGGTTGCCGCGGCGTCGATGGCGGCGAGGATTTCGGATTCAAGGGTGTTCAGGTCGGACATGAGTGCTCGATCTATCGTGCTGCGCGGACGCGCAATTAGCGGTCGAAAATGAATTCGACGGGTCTTTTAGCAGAATTGCGGGAGGATGCCACGGTCGGCATGCAGTTTCTCGAAAAGAGGAACGCCGTCCGGTCCGGGCCGTTTGGTCTGGATTAGCGACTAAATCGCCCGCAGGCGGGACCGTGACCGGTCGCGAGGCGCAAGGCGGACGGACACCGGGCAGGCAGGCCGCGGAGTGTCGTGCCGGTCATGTGTTTCGAACAACGGATCATTCAGTGCCTCGGTCGGGGGCGAAGGAATGCTTCGCGCCGGACCGGAAAGTAGCCGAAGTGTCGCGTCCTGTACAAGATCTATTACAGGTTACCTGCGGCGCGAATACCGTCAGGTGCCGATCGACCGGGCCAGTTCCCTCCGTATCCAGGAACCGAATGCCTCCATCGGCCGGCTCTTCGCTCGGCTTTTTCCTGCAAGCAGCCAGTAGAAGAAGCCCGTCTGGTATCGTCCCGGGAAGGGGGCAACGACCTGGCCGACCTGAAGAGCGTGATGGGCCAGCGTTTCCCAGGCCAGAAACAGGCCCTGGCCGGCGATGGCCGCGTCCAGGCACAGCGCACCGTCGGAAAACACGGGACCGTCACCGAGCAGGCCCTCGTCCAGGCCGTTGGGCTCCAACCAGGTTCGCCACGAAAACATCTGCCCCCGGTCGCGGATGATGGGCACGTTTGCGATGTCCGATGGATCCTTGAGCGATTCCGCCAAGGCGGGGCTGCAGATCGGGAAGATCTTCTGCGCAAGCAGCTTTTCCGCGTGAAGTCCGGGATAGGGACCCTTGCCGACGCGGATGCACAGGTCGACGTCGCTGAAATTGGGGTCGACCAGATCCACGGTCGCCTCCACCCGGACGCGGATATCCGGATGGGCCTTGCCGAAGTCCTTCAGATGCCAGACCAGCCACTTGCCGGCAAAGACCGGTGCGACCGACACCGTCAGGGTATCATCGCGCCGCCGCTCCGTCATGGCGACCGCCGCCGAGAGTGCGGACATGCCGACCGTGAGCTGGCGCAGGACCGCCTCTCCCTGTCCGGTCGGGCAAAGGCCGCGGCCGCGCCGTTCGAACAGGGCAGTTCCGAGCTGTTGTTCGGTCTTCTGGACCTGCTGGCTCACCGCGCCGATGGTGACGCCGAGTTCCTCAGCCGCGGCCTTGAGCGAGCCGAGCCTGCCGACAGCCTCAACGGCGCGAAGGCCGGCAAGATGGATCCGGTTCAGGTTTTTCATATAGAAAAACTAAACTATTAATCAGAGAAAATCGATATTATGGTTATTATTTCCGGATATAACTTCAGTTATGTTAAATCTGATGTGTTTCTTCAAAACGTGGATATTCAGGACGGAGCGCAGCCGGCAGGCGCGCTTGTCTGAGCAGGCGCAATGGGAACAGGATCCGCTCTCGCACCCGGTTCTGGCCCGCATGAGCTTGCACGAACTGGCGGATCTTCCCTTCGACCGGCCTGAGTGATCAGGTCCGGATGCGGCTGGAAATCCGTGTGTCAATCGACCTGGCGAATGCCCCATTTACGGCGAACCTGAACGTTCAGGTCGATGATGAATTCCTCGAACACGCGCAGCTTCTTCGGCTTCAGCCGATGCTTCTGATGGACGATATGCATGTCCTGGGCTTTTGGCCGGATGTCTTCGAGGATCGGCACAAGGCGTCCGGAGCGTATTTCGTCATAGACGAGATAGCTCGCCAGTTGGAGGATACCTGCTCCCCGGCTGGCCGCGGCAACCGCCGCTTCCGGGGCTTCGAAGGCAAGCGCGCCGTGGGCCGGAAAGGTGACGGCCTGTCCCTGAACGCGGAACCGCCAGGGCAAGGGAGTGCCCTGGGCCGTCGACAGCAGCGGGATGCAGCAGTGCCCGTCCAGATCCTCAGGCGCCTGAGGTGTGCCGTGCCGGTTCAGATAAGAAGGCGCGGCAACGGTCAGATAGGGGATCTTGCCGACCGGGCGGGCGACGATATCCAATTCCGGCAGATCCCCGACGACCAGCGCGGCATCGATCCGTTCGCCGATGAAATCCGGCACGTTGTTGCGTGACAGGATCTCAAGCTGGATCTGCGGATAGGTATCGATGAAATGCGGCAGGGCCGGCGCAATCACAATCCGGGCGAGGCCACTGGGCACCTGGATGCGCAACCGCCCGCGCGGTTGACGCTCGGAGGAGCCGATTTCGTCTTCCAGGCCCTCCACCATGGCGATGATATCGCGTGCCTGGTCCAGATAGTGCTGTCCGTCCTCGGTCAGCCGCAAACGGCGCGTGGTTCGCTCCAGCAGCTGGACGCCGAGATATTTTTCCAGTTCCGACACGATCGCGCTGGCGCCGCCGCGCGACAGGCCGAGATCGCTGCTTGTCGCCGTCAGGTTGCCGCGTTCCGCGACCCTGATGAAGACCCTCATTGCCCGAAGGTGGTCCATGGATTGCCTGAATTGGGATTGCCTGAAATTGGATTGCCCGAAATTTCCGGATACTCAATCCGATCCTAGGTGGCTTTTCGCGAAAAGGAAATCCGGTACACGCACCGCATTCCGGCGCCGGGTGGTCCGGCGCGCCAAAGGAGATTGATCATGAATGCGAAGACGGAAATTGCGGCCGAAGCCGAAGCCGGGGAAGACCTTTATTATGCGGTTCACAAGGGCATCCGCCTTGCCAACGCCCGGATGCTGATCGCGCTCGGGAGGCTCGATCCGGCCGATGAGGAGGCCGTTGTCGATACCCTGACCGCCTTGTCGGCCCACCTCGATCTGAGCTTGAGCCACCTGGACCACGAAAACCGTGAGATCCACACCGCGATCGATGCGCGTTGCCCGGGCTCCTCGGAGCATGCGGCCGAGGATCACGACGACCATCTGCATGCCTTCGGCGAATTGCGCCGGCTGGCGGAGGATGTGGCTTCGGCAACGGTCGACCGTCCGGCGTGCCTGCGCCGGCTTTATCAGCGCTTCGCCCTGTTCTTCGCCAACGACCTGCTTCACATGCACGAGGAGGAGACGGACCTGATGCCGCTGATGGAGAAGAATTTCTCCAACGAGGAACTCGCCGGTATCCACCAGCGCATCGTTCAGTCCATCCCGCTGCCGGAAATGATCCGGTACGGCAAGATCATGCTCGGCGCCGCGTCGAGTTCCGAACGGGTCGCCATGGTCACCGGCATGGAAATGGGCCTGCCCTCGGAAGCCTTTTCCGTCCTGATGGGTGGCATCGTCGGCAAGGCCTGGCAGATGGGCGACTGGCAGGCGCTGGACCGTGCGGTCAACTGACGGCAATCCGTTGCGGCTGACTATGCGGGCCGATCCTGGGATCGGCCCGCAGTTTCAGGACTTCTTGACGAATTCCGTCAGGATCACGATCCGCTGGTCGTTGACCCGGCCCTCGATCTGCTCCGGATTGTCGTGAACCAGCGCGATGTTGCGCACCGCCGTGCCGCGCTTGGCGGTGAAATTGGCGCCCTTGACCTTCAGATCCTTGATCAGCGTCACCGTATCGCCGGCGGCAAGCACAGCACCATGGGTGTCCTTGTGGACGACGGCGTCGTCATCACTTGAGGAAGTGTCGGTCGCGCCTGCCTTGGCCCAGGCGAGCGTCTCGTCTTCCAGATAGAGCATGTCCAGCAGGTCCCGCGCCCAGGTCTCCCCGGAGAGCCGGTTCAGCATCCGCCAGGCGGTCACCTGCACCGGCGGCACCTGGCTCCAGGCGCTTTCGTTCAGGCAATGCCAGTGATTGCCGTCAAGCTCCGCGCTGCCGTCGATCTGGCCGGCGCAGGTCGCACAGGCAAGGATCGCCCTGTCCGCGCTGCCGTCGCTGTCCGGCCCGACCGGAAGCATGGCAAGCCCATCGCTCGCGCCGCAAAGCTCGCATTTGTTATCCGCGCGCTCGCGCAATTGGGTTTCGGTCATCGTGACGGCTCCGTTTGCCTTATTGTCTTGCGGGCGTTCGCAGCTCGCTATGGGGCAGGGCCCGCTGCCTCCGGCAGCTCCCGCCCGTTCGAAACCTGCCGGTTCGGCCCGTTCGACGCTTCGCTTACACTCACGGGCGTTCGCAACCCGTTTGGGTGGGACCCGCTGCCGCTGGCAGCTCCCACCCGTTCGAAACCTGCCGATGATTCACCGGATCATCGGCTTGCCGCGAAGCGGCAACCGGTTTCTCACTCATCCATCTTGAGGGCCTGGATGAAGGCTTCCTGCGGGATTTCCACCTTGCCGAACTGGCGCATCTTCTTCTTGCCTGCCTTCTGCTTTTCCAGAAGCTTGCGTTTACGGGTGGCGTCGCCGCCGTAGCACTTGGCGGTCACGTCCTTGCGCAGGGCCGAGATGGTTTCGCGGGCGATCACACGGCCGCCGATGGCCGCCTGGATCGGGATCTTGAACATGTGCCGCGGGATCAGTTCCTTCAGCTTCTCGCACATGGCCCGGCCGCGCCGGTCCGCCTGGGAGCGGTGGACGAGCACGGAAAGCGCGTCGACCGGTTCTTCGTTGACCAGGATCGACATTCTCACGAGATCGCCGGCGCGATAGTCGGACAGCTGATAATCGAAGGAGGCATAGCCCTTGGAGATCGACTTCAGCCGGTCGTAGAAGTCGAACACGACCTCGTTGAGGGGCAGGTCGTAGGCGACCATGGCGCGCGAGCCCACATAGGACAGGTCCACCTGGATGCCGCGCCGTTCCTGGCAAAGTTTGAGGATGCCGCCGAGATACTCGTCCGGCGTCATGATCGTCGCCCGGATCCACGGTTCGCGGATTTCGGAGATCTTGACCAGATCCGGCATGTCCGCCGGATTGTGCAGCTCCACTTCCGATCCGTCGGTGAGCGTCATCTGATAGACCACCGAAGGCGCGGTGGCGATCAGGTCGAGGTCGAATTCGCGCGACAGGCGTTCCTGGATGATTTCCAGGTGAAGCAAGCCGAGAAAGCCGCAGCGGAAGCCGAAACCCAGCGCGGCGGAGGTCTCCATCTCGTAGGAGAAGCTGGCGTCGTTGAGCCGCAGCTTGCCCATGGCGGAGCGCAGATCCTCGAAGTCGTTGGCATCGACCGGGAACAGTCCGCAGAACACCACCGGCTGGGCCGGCTTGAAGCCCGGCAGGGCTTCCGCGCAGGGTTTCTTTTCCAGGGTGATGGTATCGCCGACGCGGGTATCGGCGACTTCCTTGATCGAGCCGGTAATCACACCGATCTCGCCGGCATGGAGTTCGTCGACCTGCAGGAACTTGGGCGTCATCACGCCGACACGGTCGACGTCATAGGCAGCCCCCGTGCCCATCATCTTGATCTTCTGGCCCTTTTTCAGCGAGCCGTCGATAACGCGCACCAGCACCATCACGCCGAGATAGGTGTCGTACCAACTGTCGACCAGCATCGCCTTCAAGGTGGCGTCCGGATCGCCCTGCGGCGCCGGCAGCTTGTTGACGATCGCTTCCAGTACTGTGTCCACGCCAAGCCCGGTCTTCGCCGAAATCATGCAGGCCTCGGACGCGTCGATGCCGATCACGTCCTCGATCTGCTCCTTGATCCGGTCCGGTTCGGCCGCGGGCAGGTCGATCTTGTTGAGGACGGTGACGATCTCGTGGTCGTTGTCGATCGCCTGGTAGACGTTGGCAAGCGTCTGCGCCTCCACGCCCTGGCTGGCGTCCACCACCAGCAACGAGCCTTCACAGGCCGCGAGCGAACGGGAGACCTCATAGGCGAAGTCGACGTGGCCCGGGGTGTCGATCAGGTTCAGCGTATACTGCTTGCCGTCCTTGGCGTTGTAGATCAGCCGGACGGTTTGGGCCTTGATCGTGATGCCGCGTTCGCGCTCGATATCCATCGAATCGAGCACCTGTTCGGTCATTTCGCGGTCGGTCATCGTGCCGGTCATCTGGATCAGGCGGTCGGCGAGCGTCGACTTGCCGTGGTCGATGTGGGCAACGATCGAGAAATTGCGGATGTTGGAAAGCGTCTGGGTCGTCATGGCGCTCGTTTATCACCGAGTAAGCGGATCGCAAAGGGATTTGGTGGGCCTGTGGCCCCGGTATCAGCGGGTTTTTCGCGTTTAATAGCAAATGGCCGGGTCGCCGGATCTGAAAACGCCGTTTCTGTGGCCCGCAACGGGCAGATGTCGGTTCATTCCAGGTCTTGCAACGTATCCTTCAGCACCCGGCCGAGCTTCCTGCCCTCTACGGCAATTTCCTTGGCAAACTCCATCAGGTGCACCTGCTCCATCGCCTCCGTGTTGCGGACGGTCAGGGCAATGTCCCGGAACAGCGGTTCCTCGTCCTTTGGCTCTATTTCCACAAGGCGTCCGTCCCTGAGGGCATCCGCAACGGAGGAACGGACAAAGAAACCGACGCCCTCTCCGGCTTCCACCAGACTGCGCCCCGGATCGGTGGGCAGTTCCACCCGCACCGGTGCGGACAGCGCGATAGAGATGGCCGCCGGCGGAGCGATCTGCCACCAGTTCAGGTTCAGGTAGCGCGGCGCCTTTTCCAGGATTTCGGCCACCGACGGCGAGGGACCGAAGGCCTTTGCCAGCTCCGGAGACGCCACCAGCGGCACATCCTCGCGGATTACAAGAAGCGGTTCGACGCTGGTCAGAAGCGGATCGAGATTGGGCCAGCACATGACGGCCAGTTCCACCTCCCGTTCGTGCAGCATGGCGGCGATCTGGTTGTGCCGGCCGTCGCGGATGACCACGTCGATCTCCCGGTTGTTGCGCTGGAAGCGGAGCAGGGCGTTGCTGACCAGCGGCATGATCATGGTTGCCAGCGAGGCGACCGCAAGCCGGCCCCGTTCCGCGCGCCTCAGGGTCTCGCGGGCCTCTTGCAAAAGGCCGAGAACGCGCCGGCAATAGGGCAGGAAACCGATTCCCTGGTCGGTCAGGTGCACATGCCGGCCGCGCACGAAAAGCTGTGCGCCGACCTCCGTTTCCAATGCGCGGATCCGCATGGAAATGGTTGCCTGGGTCACGTTCAAACGTGCGGCCGCCTTGGTGAAACTGCCGTCCCGGGCGACCCGGTCGAAGGCCTTAAGCTGATTGATATCCATTAGATATTCTTATCGATACAATAATTTCTTTTTCGTTTTTCTAGTTTAGAGTAAGGATATCTAATCTCAAAGAGCTTCTCATGCACATAAGACCCGCAACACACGCCGACCTCCCGGCGCTGCTTGATATTCACAACGACGCGGTCCGGACGCTGAAGGCGATCTGGACAGACAAGCTGGACACCCTGGAAGACAGGCGCGCCTGGTTCGATGCGCGCCAGGCAGCCGGTCTTCCGATCATTGTCGCGGAAACGGAAGACGGCACGGTCGCCGGCTACGGCTCCTACGGCCCGTTCCGGGCGAAGGAAGGCTATCGTCTGACCATGGAACATTCGATCTATGTGGCGCCGGAGGCACGCGGCAAGGGCATCGGCAAGACCTTGCTGGCCCGGCTGATCGAGCAGGCCAGGGCGGACGGCAATCACGTGCTTGTCGGCGCGGTCGATGGGGAAAATGCCGCTTCCGTTGCCCTGCACCAGAAGTGCGGTTTCGAAATCACAGGCCGTCTGCCGCAGGTGGGGATGAAGTTCGGCCAGTGGCTGGATCTGCTCCTGATGACCCTTGTGCTCGACGATCGGCCTGTGCCACCGAAGAATTGAGGTCGGCGGGCGGGGCAGAATGGAAGCCCCGCCGCCTTTCGTTTTTACACCGGCACTTGACCAAGATCCTTGACCAGCAGGGCGGCCTCGCCTTCCTCGTATTTCAGGAGCGGGCAGGGCACGATGGCCTGGCGGTCCGTTTCCCGGTAGCCGAGCGCCTCGTAGAGGCTCATGGCAGCCTTGTTTTCGGCAAAGCAGATCAGGCTGATGACAACGTGCCCGAGCTTCCGTGCCTGTACCTCGGCCAGCTTCATCAGGTCGCGGCCGATGCCGGAGCGTCGGTGCCGTTCGTGGACCGCCAGCCCGGCGATATAGAAACTGCCCGGATGTTCGAGTTCCGAATAGGGGCGCAGAACCGGATCGGTGTCCGGTTCTCCGGGACCGTCGGCCATGGAGTAGCCGTGTATCATTCCGGCAATCTCACCGCCCGCATCCGCCAGCAGGCAGTTGCCGTAGCCGAAATCCACCCCTTTCCGGGCATAGCGCTGTTCGCCGACGGACAGGATATCGGACGCCTCCGGATCGATCTTCCGCCAGATATATTCCGCCAAGCCATCGGATGACATGAGAAACAGCCGGGCGATGTCGCGGGCATCGGCAGCCGTTCCGCGCCTGTAGGTGACGGGCCTTTCCAGAAGATCGCTCATGCGGCAGCCCCCTGGCAGCAGGTGTGGCTGATCGCCGAGATGTGGCGATGGTCGGTCCCGCAGCAACCGCCAACGACCCGCACCCAGGGCATGGCATCCAGGATTGTGCGGTAGCGCGCGGCAAGATCCTGCGGATCGCCGATGTCCAGTTCCTCGCAGGCGTCCAGCTCCGCGTGGCTTAGCGTGGAGGCATTCGCCCGGATGCCGCCGATGCGTTTGACCCAGTCCCCGCCTGCTTCCAGCACTTGCGCGAAATGGGTGGGGTGCGCGCAGTTGATCATGTAATAGGCCGGGCCGTTTCCGGTGGCCGCGTCGACCGCCTGGATGGCGTCGCCAAGCGGCATGCCGGAGGGGAGGTGCCCGTCCGTTTCCACGGTGAACGAGATCACCGGAGGAATGCAGGTCTCAATGGCTGCGAGCGCGATGCCGGTCGCTTCCTCCACATTGGTCATGGTCAGGCCCGTCACCATGTCGGCGCCGGCGTCGGCAAAGACCTCGACCTGCCGGGCATGATAGCGGCGGGCTTCGTCGACGCTCATCAGTTTATCGACCACGTAGCCGTCGCCGCGCGGGCCGATGCAGCCGCTGATAAGAAACGGACTTTCCGCCGTTTTGTATTCGTCGGCGAGTTCCCGCAGCATCTCGATGGCTTCCCGGTTTGCGGCATCGAGCGCGACATCGCTGTAGCCGAGCTCTGCCGCCCAGTCCGGATTGGCGCGCCACGTCGCGCTTTCCAGGAGAAAGCCGGACCGGCTCCGAACGGCCAGGTCCGCATAGGGGCGGAAATAGTCCTTCAGTTTTTCCCGCCCGGCGCTGTTGCGCAGCAGGGTAAAGGCGGCAAACAGGGGGAGGTCCTCGCCGTCCAGGAAGACAAGGCTGGTTTCCAGGCCGCCATCGGTCAGGAACAGTCGCTCTGATTGATGCGGCAGGACTTGCGAAGTTTCGGGTGTCATGGGGGTCATTCTGGCTCATCCGTTCGGTTCGGTTGGGGAACGGCAGGTCCCGTTCCGGTGGCCGTGACTGTCGCCGAGCACTGCATCACAATCTAGAAGGCTTGCGGTCAAGTGCCTTTCGAGATTCTGATTTCATAATAATATCAATCGCCTATAGAAGTAGTCGCGATTTTTGACACCTATGGTCGCAGTCCGTCTGTCGAAATAACTGTACCGGCGGTACAGTATTGCCGGGATGAGGATTTGAGAGGCGTTCATGAACAAGGCACCGAACACCCGGCAGCGGCTTGTGGAGGCGGCTAAGGTTTCCGTTCTTGAAAAGGGTTTCGGGGCGACGTCCATCGACGAGCTGATCGCCGAAGTGAACATCACCAAGAGCGGCTTCTTCTACCACTTCAAGGACAAGGGAGAACTGGCCCGGGCGCTCCTGGAGGATTACATCGAGGAAGAGGAAAAGCTGCTCGATGATATCTTCGACCGGGGCAGGGATCTGGCCGACGATCCCCTGCAGGCCTTTCTGATCAGCCTGAAGCTGCTTGCGCGAACGGTTGAGGATCTGCCTGAGGGCCATCCCGGCTGCCTGATTGCGACCTATTGCTATCAGGAACGGCTGTTCGACCACACGGTGCGCGAACTGAACCGCAATGCCGTACTCGGCTGGCGCGCCCGCTTCCGCGCGATCTTTGAGGATATTTCGGCCCGCTATCCGCCCCGGGAGGAGATTGATCTGGACGTTCTGGCGGATATGGTCTCGACCATTCTGGAGGGGGGCATCGTCATGTCCAAGGCCCTTGGTACGCCGAGGATCCTGCCGCAGCAGGTGCTGCTCTTCCGCAACATGATGCGCGCCATGTTCCTTCCCGACGCACAACTGTCGCGGGCGCCTGCGGCCGGATAGGGTCAGAAACCTAGTTGGCCGTCAGGACGTCCTCACAGGCGCTGGGCAACGCCGCCAGGGCGAGAGGTCTCTTCTTCACGACCTTCTTGTTCGGATCCTTCGGCTTCTTGGGCACCCAGGGCTCGTCGGACAGCCACCAGGTGAGTTCCTTGCCGCAGCCGTCTCCGGGCGGCGGCGGGTTCTGGTCCTTGCAGCTGCGGTTGCCGGCAGGACAGTTCATGCGGACATGGAAGTGATAGTGGTGTCCCCACCAGGGGCGTACCGTGCGCAGCCAGGACCGGTCAGGACCTTTTTCATAGTCGCACAGGGCCTTCTTGATCGCCGGGTTGACGAAGATCCGCGCAACCCGTTTGTCGCTGGCCGCCCGCTTGATCAGGCGCGCGCGCGTGTCGGTCCATTTCTTCGGATCCACGGTCCGGTCGGCGCCCTTGACGTCAAGAGGACCCTTGAGCATCGAGACGGCGGAGATATCCTCGCGCTCCTGCCGCGACAGGCGGCGGTCCGGCATTTCGGTCAGCCAGATATCGGCGTCGAGGCCGATCTGATGGCTGGCGTGTCCCGAGGTCATCGGTCCGCCGCGCGGCTGCGCGATGTCGCCGACCAGCAATCCGCGCCAGCCGAGCTTGGGCGCGTCGTTCGCCAGGTCTTCCATGAATTCGATCAGATCCGGGTGTCCCCAGTTCCGGTTTCGTGACAGACGCATCACCTGCCACGCGGCGCCGTCGATCGGTAGTGGTTCCGCGCCGGCCAGGCAGCCCTTGGCATAAGAGCCGATCGAACGCGCTTTCAGATGCGCCGGCCCTTTCATGGCGCCGAAGTAGAATTTGGCCGGCTGATCGCCGCGCAGCACCAGCTGGCCGGAACGGTCATAAGGCGTTGCCTTGCCTTCTTCGGAAAGAGCCGCCTTCGGCCTCGGCACGGGAACGGCGGCCATCTGCAGAAGAGCGTTCGCTTCGGGTTTGGGAGCGGGTGGCGGCGGAGACGAGACAGCACCGGCGGGTGTTCCGGCGAAAGCGGACAGGCACAGAAGGCCGAACCCGGCGCCGGCGGACGCGCGACGACGTCGCGTCGATATGGCCGCACATAGCCTGATGTTTGGCGATCTGAAAATCGTCATGTCCAGCTTGCTCCGCGTGATTCGGCCGGGAAACGCAATCTCCCTAAGCTTCACTCACGCCGCGTTTACAATTTCTTTATCATCCGCCACCGGCGGCGCCTTTGCGTCGATCAGCATCTCGGCCAGTTCGTCCAGCAGGATGGTCCGGTCGCGAATGATCCGGTCTGCCGTGCCGTTGAGGGTGATCATGTTGCCGGGCCGGGCGTTGCCCATGTCCTCCGCGTCCGCCGGCAGTACGCCGTCCAGACGGATGAACCGGGTCTTGCCCATTTCTCCGAACAGCCACTCGGCCTGATAGGACGTGGTTGCGGACTGGCCATGGGTGGCGATCGCCTGAAGCGGCGCGCCCTTGGCAGCGGAGAACCAGCCGGGCGCGCCCCAGGCGGAAGCTTCCGCGTAAGGGAAGGCGTGCTCCGGCGCATGGCCGGTGCCCAGGGAAAGGATCACGATATCCTCCGCGTCCCAGCCGAGCTTGCGTGCCTCGATATAGGCGGCGATGGAAGGATCGTTCAGGAACACGCCGCCGTCGATCAGCGCCTCTTCTCGTTTGCTCGTCAGGTTTTCCACCCGCGCCGGTTCGAAGAAGCAGGGCACGGCCGTGGCGGCGCGTACCGCTTGCCAGATGTAATAATCATCCGGGGCCGCACCGTTGTGTTGCGGGGTGTTGGACATGAAGACCGGCTTGCGGTTTTCAATGTCATAGGCCGTCAGGACGAGGTGGGTCATGGCGCTTGCGATCGACGTCCAGCCGAAGCGTTCCTTCAACAGCCGCTCCAGCGGCCGAGCATCCAGCTTCTCGTCGTAGAAGGTAAAGGGGTTGGCGATGAACCGGGCCAGGCGATAGCGCATGCTCGGCGTGAAGATGTCGCGCGCTTCCGTTTCGAACAGGGTCCGCAGATCGGCGATGGTGGCCACGGCCTCGCCCTTGCGCCCGCCCGATTTCGGGGCCGACAGTCCGGCCGCGATCAATCCGCCGGTCGAGGTGCCGCACATCAGGTCGAAACAGGCATGCATGGGAAGAATAACGCCTCTGTGCGCCATCCGGCTTTCGATGGATTCCAGGATACGCAGGGGGATCAGGCCGCGGATGCCGCCGCCGTCGATGGAAAGTATGAAATGCTTCTTGCGGGCCAATTTCGTTCCCCCTTCAACTGTTAAAACAAATCGGGTGTTCTTCGTGGCCGGGAAGGTCCCTCTGCCGGAATGTCATCAGCTTTGCGCCCAATTGCGACAAGGGCATGGCAATCTGCGGTTACGCGGGGCCTGCGGCAGCACGCTCCTGAACCGGAACCGCGGCAGCCCCGGGAGCTGGGTCTGCAAGCGCCCCGTCGGCCAGAAGCGGCAGCTCGATTGTTCCTTCTGCGCTGATTTCAAGCAGCATGTTTTCCAGCAAGGGCTTCCAGCGGGCGCACTGGCCTTCCAGCGGTTCGGAGGCAACGGCCCGCCCGCCGTGATCCAGGTTATCGGACCGGTAAAGGGACGGAGCCTGACCGTCATTGGAATAGCGGAAGGCGAAGATGCGCGTCCCTTCGGAAAAGACGCAGGTGAGCCGCACCGGCTTTTCCGTCGCCCGGTGCCGGTCCACCAGTTCCAGCACCTGGGCGATCGATATTCGAAGCGCCTGCAAGGGATCGGTCTCAAGGCCGTTGGTCAGGAGCAGGTGGAAGAACAGTTCCGAATCCGTGGTCCCGCGCCGGGCGCCGTAGTAGGGATCGGGGATCAGGAGTTCCATGTCCCGACGGATCAGCGGAAAGTCGCCGATGCCGCCGTTGTGCATGAACGACCAGGACCCGTAGGTGAAGGGATGACAATTGTCCCGCGAGGTCGCGCCCGTCGTGGCGGCGCGGACATGGGCCAGGAACAGGGGCGACCGCACCAGCCGGCAGATGCTGCGCAGGTTCGTGTCCGCCCAGGCCGGCAGGACGTCCTTGAACAGGCCGGGCTCCGGCAGATGACCGTACCAGGCGATCCCGAAACCGTCACCGTTCACGCGCAGCTTCGCCTCCTGCGCATCGAGACTTTGCACAAGCAGGGAATGCCTGGGCCTGGCGATGATGTTCTCAAGAGGAATTTCAGTTCCGAGATAAGCGGCGAGCCGGCACATGTTCCATGACCCTATGCGTGCCTTCCGGGGCACCTCGCTCTCATACGCGCATGGCGGGTTTCCGGGAAGGGAATTGGCGGCATTGTCACGCCGAATTGGTTTAAATTATGCCAAAGCCGTTCGTCCAATTCGTTCCTTCTTTTCCATCCACAAGGGATGGGTTGGCCCGGTCTCCGGGACCGATTAAGATCCGAGCCAAATTCCACCCAACCGACAGGACCTTTTATGAATATCGATCTTCTGCGCCGCCTGTGCGAAACCCCAGGCGTTCCCGGCCATGAACACAGGATCCGCGATCTGATCCTGTCCGAGGTCAAGGGGCTGTTCGACGAGGTCACGGTCGATCCCATGGGCTCGCTCCTGTGCCGACGGGACGCGCGCAAGGCGCCGAAAAAGGGCGAGCAGCCGAAGAAGGTCATGCTTTTGTGCCATATGGACGAGATCGGCTTTCTGGTCTCCCATATCACCGACAAGGGCTTCGTCCACGTCCAGCCGGTCGGCGGCTTCGATGCGCGCAACCTGTTCTCCCGCCGGGTGCTGGTGTCCACCGACGATGGCGATCTGAAGGGCGTGATGAACCCGGGCGGCAAGCCGATCCACATCTCTTCGCCGGAAGAGCGCAAGAAGGTGCCGGAGCCCCATGACTTCGTCGTCGATCTGGGCCTTGGCGAAAAAACGAAGGACAAGGTCCGCATCGGCGACATGGTGACCATGGACGAGCCGCTGATCGAGATCGGCGATAAGATCGTGTCCAAGGCCCTCGACAACCGCATTGCCTGCTGGCTCGGCATCGAGGCGATCCGCGCGCTGGGCAAGGCCAAGCATGCCTGCGAGATCCATGTCGCCTTCACCTGTCAGGAAGAAGTCGGCCTGCGCGGCGCGCGCACCGCAAGCTTCGCGGTCAAGCCGGATATCGGCCTTGGCATCGACACGACGCTCGCCTGCGACACGCCTGGCGTGCCGGAGCAGGACCGCACCACGGTCCAGGGCGAAGGCTTCGGCTTGCACGTGAAGGATTCGAGCTTCATTGCCGACCGGGACCTGGTCAGGGAAATCGAGGCGATCGCCGAGAAGGAAAAGATCCCGTTCCAGCGCACCATGCTGCGCGCCGGCGGTCAGGATGGGGCGGCCGCCCAACAGGCCGCGGCCGGCGCCAAGGCGGTCGGCATCGTGGTCGGCACCCGCTACATCCACACGGTCACCGAAATGATCCACCGCGACGACCTGAAAGCCGCCCGCGACATCATCGCGGCCTATCTGAAGGTGGCGTAACTTTCACCGGCCGCAGCCTATGGATGCAATTGGCATGGCCCTTGCTATTTCTGACAGTACAGAAACGCAGGGACATCATCCGATGAGTATTGCAGGAGCTGGGGCTGCCTCCTCCGCTGTCTGGTATGGCGTTGGAAACACTAAGGTTGCAGGGGGGGAAGACCCAACTGCGGGCGGTTCGGCGGGGAGGCCGGGGACGGCGGCAGGAAATGCCGACGAGACGGTCGCTCCGGCAAATCCTGCCCGGCCGCCGGCCTTGAACGCCAGCACGGATACCTTTCTTGTGCTTCAGGGAGAGGGGGCACCACTCTCTTCCGGTTCGGCTAAGCCTGCGCCGCGTGCCGAGCCTGTCGTGAAACAGGTTGGCGGTGTGGACGTGACCGTCTCCGGTCACAGCGTCGACAACCGCGAAGGCGTTTCCCTGCTGCGAACCGTGCCGGGCAAGCTGTCCTATACGCCGGAAATCCTTGCCCAGATCTTGAGCGATGAGGAAGGGGCGCCGCGCCTGCGCATGCAGGAGACGGAAAGTACACCGGTCATTCCGGTGCCGGACGGCAGTTCGCTCTACATGCCCGTCACCGTATGGCAGCAGGAAGGCGAATGGAACCACGGCAACCCGCTGAAGATTCCGATTGATCTTGGCGAGGCCTATTTCCGGCAGGATGTCGAAAGCTTCATGAAACTGGTCGATACCGAGCGGCAGCTCAAGGAGGACTATGGAGACGACGTCAAGCTGGCCTACAGCCATAATGACGGCGGCTACATCATGCTCACGCCGGACGACTTGCATTACGACGACATACCGTCGACCGAAGACGGGGTCGGTGCGATTCTCGAGGATGTGCGACGCGGGTTCCGGGACGCCGAAGGCGTTCGGGATGTGCTCGCCAAATACGGCTACAACGTTTAGAGGCGAACGCCTGCTCAGCTCATCCAGCGCAGGGTCTTCGCCTTCACCGGATTGTCGAACTCCCGCTTCTCTTCCTGGGAACTGGTCCATTCTTCCTTGAGCTGCATCCACCAGCGGCCTTGTGTGTCCGCGTCGTTGATCAGCATGAGCTTGGGATTGTATTCCAGTCCCTCGCGCTGCTGGATGACGACCCGCCGGTCCTGGCCGAGGAAGACGTTCATCAGGTGGCGCACAAGCGGTTTCAAGGGCTTGACCCAGCCCATGGTGGTCCAGAACATCTGCCGCACTTCGGTTTCGTCTTCCGTTACCGGCGTGATGGTGGTCAGGCCGACCACGGAATGCTTGTCGCCTTTGATGTGCTCGATCCTGAGCCCCGGCAGCCGGTAGCTGATTTCGGTCGTGACATTGTCGCCGAGCAGTTTCCGATAGGCGATGTTCTGCGGCGGAATTTTGTGGCGCACCATGGCCCAGCCGAGATCGGACGGCTCGAACTGCTTTTCCTTCGGCCGAAGCTTCGTGCCCTCCTTCTTGAACCACCAGGAGGTATGGACGAAGGCCGCGTGGGTCGGGTCCATCAGGCCGAGGGCGGCATGGTCGACCGAACAGATGAACGGCTGCATGATGGCGACGCTGGGTGCGTCATGGACGCCGAAGTCCGGCAGCATGGGTGGCGCCGGCTGGCGGCCGTCTTCCGGCTTCTCGCCGTTTTCGGAGAAGTAGATCCAGATCAGTCCCTGCTGTTCGACGATCGAATAGGCGCCGCAGGTGATCTTGGAAAAATCGATGGTCTGGTATTCGTGCGTGGAGGGAATGTCGACGCAGATGCCGTCCGTGTCGAACTTCCAGCCGTGATAGCAGCACTGCACGTGTTCGCCGTCGAACCAGCCGTGGCGGAGCGGGATGCCCCGGTGCGGACAGATGTCGCGCAGAGCGAAGACCTTGCCGTCGGCGGCCCGTCCGAGAAGGACCGGTTCCCCCATCAGCTTCTTGCCGATCATCTTGCCCGGCTTGATCTCCGATCCGGGGCAGGCGACGTACCACAGGCCACGCAGAAGTTCTGCCTTCAGATTGTTCACGGAAACACGTCTCCTAGCTCGTTCCTATCAAACTGGAACCCGGAACGGATGTACAGGAGCCGAATAGGGGGCTCAAGGGGTAGGAATGCGTAGGAGCGGTTGAGAAGCTCAGGCGAGGCCCTGGAGCAGGTTGCCGATCTGGTCGCCGGTGCCGGCATAGAGCGAGCTGACCGAGGCATTCTGGTAGCTGGCGGCGACATTGCCGAAGTCGGCGTCGATGTTGGTTGCGTTCGCCGAGCGGACCGAGAGACCGGTGGCACTGTCGTAGGACTGGCGCTCAAAGGAAACGTACTGTGCCGAAAGCGTGTTGCCGTCGATTTCCGCCTCGATGGTCGTTGTGGTTATGGTTGCGCTCTCATAGGCGATGGATGACGTTTTTCCGCTGCCGTCATCGTGACCAAGGGCGGTTTTGATCTTACCGGCCGTTTCCCTGTATTCGTCGGCGGTGGCAAGTGCGGTCTTGTTGGCATCCTCTTCCGTTTCGCCCTTGCCCTTTTCGACCGCGGCCTGAAGGGCTGCGATCACGACCGCATCTTCTTCCGCTTTCTTGGAAGCGGATTCCAGAAGGCTGACGGAAGGGGCTTTGCCGGTGTCTTTTCCGGACGGGTCCAGGGGCGATTTCGAGCCGCCGCCTGAGGAGAAGGAGGCACTCAGGATGCTTGTGCTTTGCGTCGTTGTCTCGATGGAAAGCTGCAATGGCTTGATCCTGGCCGCAAGTGCAAAGGCGCACGGCCTTCTGCCGACGCTACAGACATTAACAATGCGGTTAGCCGGGTTAACAGGACGTAAACGCCGGTCTTTCAAGGACCGGAAAACGCGGCTTTCAGAAACCGGCCGCCTAAAACCATGCAGCGCTCATCGATGGAGTGGCCGAGCCCATCCAGCAAATGGCTTTCGACCTCGACGCCCCGGTCGATCAATGCATCCCGCGAGACCGGCAGATGGTAGGGTGGGACGACATCGTCTTCGCTGCCGTGGACCAGCAGCACCGGACTTGTCGTTTGTATGTCGTCCAGCCGGTCGGGACCGGCAAGCAGACCGGAGTAGGCCAGAATGGCCGCCGGCGGGGTTTTCCGGCGTAGCCCCGTGTGCAAGGCCATCATCGCGCCCTGGCTGAAGCCGACGAGCGCGAGTTCGGAGGCATCGACCTGCCAGCGGTCGAGTTCCGCATCCAAAAATGCGTCCAGCACCGGGCGCGCGGCGTCTACGCCCAGGCGGTATTCGCGCATGTCCCGCTCGGTCAGGGCAAACCACTGCCGCCCGCCGAGCGCCTCGAAGGGCAACGGTTCGGGCGCATCCGGAGCAACGAAAGCCGCGTCCGGCAGAACCTCCGCCCAGGCCCGGCCTATATCGATCAGGTCCGCGCCGTCGGCACCGTAGCCGTGCAGGAAGACGACGAGCCGGGTGGCTTTTCCGCCGGAGGCAGGCGAAAGACGCGGTCCGTCGAGGGTTGGCATCGGAATGAAACTATCCCTGTTCGGCGATTTTCGACGCCATGACGCCAATGGTTTTTTGGTAGACGGTCGCCTTGTTCCACTGTTTCAGGACATTGTAATTGGCTGTGCCCGGGCCCCATCCCTGGCCCCTGCGCCAACCATGGGCTTTCAGATAATTTGCGGTCGAGGCCAGAGCGTCCGGGGATGAGCGGATCAGGTCCCTCCGGCCGTTGCCGTCGAAATCGACGGCGTATTTAATATAGTTGGAGGCGAGAAACTGGGTCTGGCCGATCTCGCCGGCCCATGCGCCGCGCATTTCTTCCGGACGCATGTCGCCGCGCTGGACGATCTGGATCGCGGCGACCAGTTCCTCGGTGAAGAACCGGGAGCGGCGACAGTCATAGGCGAGCGTCGCCAGCGACCGCAGCACCGACATGTTGCCGCTGAAGCCGCCGTAGTTCGTTTCCAGGCCCCAGATCGACAGAAGGACGGGGGCCGGCACGCCGTAGCGTTTTTCGATTCTCCGGAAGATGCCGGCGTAGCGCTGCTGTAACTGCCTGCCGCGGTTGATCATCGCGTTGTTCACGCGCTTCCGGTAAAACTGCTCGAAGGACAGCTTGAAGGAACGCTGCGACCGGTCCAGCTTGATGACCTTGCTGTTATAGGAAACGCCGCTCAGAGCCCGTTCCACGGCGCTCGGTTTCAGTCCGTATCGAGGCGCCTCGGCCTTGAATTGGGCAAGCCACGCGGGAAACCCGGAGGCCCCGTTGCCGCATCCGGCCGACAGGGCGGGTGCCGCGCTGAGAAAGACGGCCGCAAGGCCCGCTGCAAGAACGCGTTTCAAGTTCATCCGCAATCCTCCGTCCCGTCGGCGACTCTCATGCCGAAGCACACAGAGATTAACAGAATCGGACGTAGAGGAAACCGCAAGAGTGCAGGGATCCGATTCCGGCCTATTCGGCTGCCACAAGTTCCGGGGTCGTCCAGGATCCGGATTCGATCTCTTCGATCTGCCGGTCGATCTGCTCGACGACGAACAACGAGAACGGGCCGAGATGGACGTAGAGCGCCATCATTTCCAGAACCGGTTTGATCGCCCGGAAATTGGTCAGCGCGGTGCCGATCAGGGTCCGCCAGAATGGCCAGCGATAGCTCTTGTTGGTGAAGGTCATGGACCAGATCAGCCGGCCGAAGAGTTTCAGGTCATGGGAGAAGCCGGCGCTGACGATCGATCCGTTGGCACCGTCGAGCTTGAGCATGCGCGCGACGTTTCGGACCCGGCCGAAATAGGCTTCCGGCGCATAGACACGGGCGATGATTTCCCGGAAATCGCGCAGGATCTCCTGCCGCGGACGCTTGGTCTGGAAGTTCAGACCGGCCGTGCACTGGTCTCCGTGGGCCGTTTCCGGATCGTCCATGCCGAAGTCGGCATGCAGCCGGCCCTCCCTGGCCAGCCTCCGGGTCAGCTGGGTGGTGGGAAGCGCGTAAAGCAGCCCGGTCATGGCGACGGGAATGGCGGCTTCCTCGATCAGATTGGAAATTTCGTCCGCGACCCGGTCGTTTTCCTCATCGAAACCGACAATGAAGCCGGCCAGGACCCAGATGCCGGCGTCGTAGATCCGGTGCACGCTCTTGGCAATGTCCCGCCGGGTGTTCTGCTTCTTGCGGGTCGCGACGAGCACGTCCGGGTCCGGGCTTTCGATGCCGATGAATACGGAAAAGAAGCTCGCCTCCTGCATCAGGCGCAGAAGTTCGGGGTCGTCGGCAAGATTGAGGGACGCCTCGGTGGAGAATTCGAACGGATAGTTGCGCTCTTTCTGCCACTTGATCAGATGGGGCAGGAACGCCTTCACCGCCTTCTTGTTGCCGATCAGGTTGTCGTCGACGAAATCGACGTGACCCCGATAGCCGAGGGCGTAGAGCCGGTCCAGTTCGGCCAGCATCTGGTCTGCGTTCTTGGTGCGGGGCTTTCGTCCGTAAAGCTCGATGATGTCGCAGAATTCGCAGGTGAACGGGCAGCCCCGGGAAAACTGGACGCTGACCTGGACATAGTTTTCGAAGTTCAGCAGGTCGAACCGCGGGGCGGGGGTTGCCGTGACATCGGCCTTGAATTTTTCAGCTGTGAAGGTGCCCGAGCGTGTACCGTTTTCCCAGGCGCTCAGGAATTCGCCGATCACGCCCTCGGCCTCGCCGATGATGCGGAAATCGGCCTCTTCATAAAGTTCGGGGCTGGTCGTCGGGTCCGGCCCGCCGACGGCGACGGGAATGCCCTTGGCGCGGCAGGTACGGACGATCTGAAGTGTGTCTGCCTGTTGCGGCAGCATGCCGCCGGTCAGGACGATATCCGCCCACTCCAGATCGGCGTCTTCAAGTTCCGCCGTATTGCGGTCGATGAGGCGGGCTTCCCAGGTCTCCGGCAGCATGGCCGCAACGGTGATAAGCCCCAGCGGAGGAGCCGGATATTTCGCGCCGACCAGTTCGCAGGTCTTGCCGTAGTTCCAGAAGGATCCAGCCATGAAGCGCGGATGGATCAGGAGGGCCCGGCATGTTGGTTCGGTCATGCGTGTCTTTCATCCCGCGCTGCTTCGGCGGCACCAGTGCCGACCGTTCGCCACACTCTATTGTATTTTACGGGGAACGAAAGGGAGGCTCTCCCGTAAAAAATAAAAAAGGGCGGAAAACCGCCCCTTTAATTCGATCTGTTCGATCCGCTTACAGGACCTTCAGATCCTCGGCCATCGCCTTGCCGCGGCGCCACTCAAGATCGAAGACCACAAGCTGGCCTTCTTGAAGCGTTTCAATGCCGGACCGGCGCAATGCCGAAATGTCGACGAGAATGTCCTCGCCGTCCTGGGGTTCGATTGAGCCGATTCCCCGGCCGTTGTCGAACCATTTTACGTTGCCGTGCAACATGACTGTGTACTTTCCAAATTTATATCTTCGTCGTCTAAATCGAGGCGTCTTACCTCGTTAACACAACGTCTTCATGACAGTTTTGTTTGAAGGTATGGGAGGCCCGTAAAGAAGAGCGTCCAAAACAATTGCTTGCCTGATCTGCAGACTACCGTAAAGATAGTTAATGAATTGTCAGGCAAGGAACGGCAGCACGAGCTCATAACTGAAATGCCCTGCGCTGCACCTTGTAGTCTCAAATGGGGTCCCGCACCGGAAATTCAAGGGGTGCGGGAAATTTCAATTTCTTAGCGATCCAGTTCGCCCTTGATCACATAACGCAGCACGCTCACCACCTGTTCCGACGTTTCGGTGACCGCGAGGGCCGCCCCGTCGACTTCCTTGAGCGGGTGCGTCAGGGACGGGTCGTGCATCACGATCAGGGATTTGCCGAGCGCGGCCGCATAGCCCGCGTCGAAGGCGGCGTTCCACTGCTTGTACTTGTCGCCGAACCGGACAACGACGATATCCGACTTCTCGATCAGCGTCCGGGTCCGGATCGCATTCACCTTGGCGCCCTTGTTGTCGTACCAGAACTTGTTGTCCTCATGGCCGAGGATGAAAGCCCCGCAATCGTCGCTGGCGTCGTGATCCGTGACCGGTGAGGAAAACGTGACCGGCAGACCTAGTTTTTCCGCGCCTTCGATGATCCGTTCGCGCCAGTCCGTATGGATTTCTCCGGACAGATATACCGACCATGTCGTCATCGGAAGCTCCCTGAATTTCCAAGTCGTTGCTGCCGCGCCGGCAGATGCGTCGGCAAGCTCGCGCAAGTGACGGGCCTCTGTCAACCGCAGGGAATGCGGGTCGAGCAATAAGCACTTTCAACGGGGGGCGCATATGCTAGGTATGGGCCGAACTCCCCATCCTTGGGGGGATGTTTGTCCGAACGGAGGAAGTGATAATGCCCGCATTGCTGATTGGCGACGAAGCGCCGGATTTTGAAGTCGAGACCACCGATGGTCCGATCCGCTTTCATGAGGTGATCGACGGCTCCTGGGCCGTTCTGTTTTCCCATCCGAAGGATTTTACCCCGGTGTGTACCACCGAACTCGGCATGACCGCCAAGCTGAAGGATGAGTTCGCGGCGCGCGGCGTGAAGGTTTTCGGTGTGTCCGTGGACCCGATCGAGGATCACCGCGCCTGGATCGGCGACATCAAGGACACCCAGGGCGTCGCGCTGAACTTTCCGCTGATCGCCGATCCGGACCGGAAGGTCGCGACCGCCTACGGCATGATCCATCCGAACGCCAACGACACGCTGACCGTCCGTTCCCTGTTCGTCATCGGACCGGACAAGAAGATCAAGCTGAAGATCGAGTATCCGGCCTCGACCGGCCGGAATTTCGATGAAGTCATTCGGGTGATCGATTCCCTGCAGCTCACCGCGAAGCATCAGGTGGCAACGCCGGCGAACTGGAAGTCCGGCGAGGACGTGATCATCGTCCCGGCTGTCAGCGACGAGGAAGCCAAGGAAAAGTTCCCGGGCGGCTGGAAAACCCTGAAGCCGTATCTCCGGATCGTGCCCGCGCCGAAATAAGGCCGAACAAAAAAACGCCCGCAGCTCGATGCGGGCGTTTTATTTTGCTTTTTCCGTCAGGTCACGCGGCCCGGACCTGTTTCAGGAAATCGTGCATGGCGTCACGCAGCCTTGTCGACCGTCCCTGGAGCTGTTGGACCGCTTCCCGCATTTCGCCGCTCAGCCCGCCGGTCTCGGTCGCTGAGGAACTGACCTGGGAAATGGACCTGGAAACGCTTTGGGTTCCGTCCGCGGCCTCCGTCACGCTGCTTGCGATTTCGCTGGTCGCGACGTTCTGCTGCTCGGCCGCCTGAGCCATGCTTGCCGCTTTTTCCGCGATCGAGCGAACCATTTCGGCGACGCTTTCTGTTGCGGAAATCGAATCGTCGGCGGCTCCGCGCATCTCGGAGATCTGGCGGTCGATTTCTTCCGTGGCCTTCGACGTCTGTTCGGCCAGTGCTTTCACCTCGGAGGCAACGACCGCGAAGCCCTTGCCGGCGTCGCCCGCGCGGGCGGCCTCGATTGTGGCGTTCAGGGCCAGCAGGTTGGTCTGCTCGGCGATGTCGGTGATCAGGCTGGTGACGTCGCCGATCTTGGCGACCACCTGCTGCAGGGTCGCGACCGCCTGGTTGGAGCGTTCGACTTCCGCCGATGCATCGTCGGCGAGCCGGGACGACGAGCGGACCTGCTCGTAGATCTCCCGGATCGACGCGGAGAGTTCCTCGGTCGCGCCCGCAACGGTGTTGACGTTGCTGGTTGCCTGCTCGGCGGCGGCCGACACGGACAGTGCCTGTTCGGTGGTTCCGTTCGCGATTTCCGACAGCGTTCCGGCCCGGGAGTTGAGACCTTCCAGCGCGGAGATCATCTCTTCGCTGATGGATAGAACGGTGCTCTCGAACTCGCTTGCGACCCGTTCCATCTCGGCGCGCTTTTCGACTTCCGCGTTTTCACGCTGCCGGGCCGCGTCTTCTTCCAGATCCTTGTTCTTGATCAGGTTCATGCGGAAGATGCCGAGGGCGGAACCCATGGTGCCGATTTCGTCCTTGCGGTCCCCGAAATCGATCTGCTGATCCGTATCGCCCTTGGCGAGCGCATGCACGATCTCGCTGAGCTTGGCCAGCGGGCGGGAAACCAGGGTATGATTGAGTAAGCCGATGAGGACGGCGAAGACGGCCATCAGCAGAGCGCTGCCGATGGCGAACAACTGGACCTGCAGCAATTGGGAATCCTGGTCGGCCAGCATTTCCTGCCGTTTGCCGTCCAGTTCGGAAAGCAGGGCGCTGTTCGCGTTCTCGATGGCGTCCAGAAGGTTTTGCCGATCCTTGGTCAACTCGAGTGCACGGGCCATGTCGACCGTGCTCGGATCGCGCATGAAATCGATCTGTTTGTCGATGAAATTCGTTCGCCACGCTTTCCAGGCCTCATCGATGGCGGCCAGCTTTTGCTGCATCGATGCGGGAGCCTGAGTGTCGAAGTCGGATTTCATCTTGCCGTACAGCGTATCGATTTGCGCAGTGAAGCCTTCGGCCTGGGTCAACAGGGCGCGGTCCCCGGTTGTCAGGAAGGTCTTGTAGGCCAATGCCTGATTAAGAATGAGCATCTCCAGCTTCATGGCGTCGTTGGTGGCATGGCCGATGCTCGTGGTCACCTTAACGGAATTCGCGACCGAAGCCGACTTGTAGTAGGAGAAGCCGCCGGCAATGGTACCGATCAGCGCCAGGCAGAAAAATGCCACTGCACTTTTCTTGGATACGGATAAATTCGCAAACATCGGATCCCTCGCGGTTAGCTGCCGAAACCGGCGCGGCGCTGAAGTTCGGTAAGATTGACTTCGACCGTTGCTGCGCCGATGGCCTTATCGGTCTCGGGATCCGCAATGGTCATGTTGACCTGTGCCCGCCAGATCTTGCGGTCCTCGTCCCATTCGGGTTCGTCGATAAACACCGCATCCTTGGCAACCGGGAAGGTTTTCTGAAACTTGGCTTCGTCGCCCTGCCAGTAATCGCTGGTGATCGAGCTCTGGCCGACATTGAGGCCATTCGCGTCCATGACGAAGATCTCGGTGTAAAGTCCCAGGTTCTGCGCCTGCACCCGGAGGAGATAAACGGACAACGGTGCGGTCAGGGTTGCCGAGATCAGCGGTTTGTCTTCGGCTTCGCGCTCCGCGCGCCATTGCTGATCCAACTCATCGATCTGTGCTTGAGACAGGGAGCCCCGTACATCGTTCTGGGTATTGATCGAAAGGCCGACGATCGGATTGGCCAGCCAGTCCCTGACCTTGGAAATGACGTCCTGCGTTACCAGGGCATTCGTGTCGGGCGGTGTTGGCTCTGCGGAATATGCGGCCGTAAATGTGAGGGGGATCAGGCACAGCCCCATCAACCATTTTTTCGAAATCATCGTTGTCTCCTTCCGAATGAAGGATACGATCCCAGTAAAGAATTAATAATGGATCAATAAAAATGAAGGGCATACTTAAAATCAGCGTATTTAGTTGCAGTGCAAAATGAGAATGACATAAGGGAAAGTCATTATAGGTCGTAAAAAATACGGAATAATACTAGGTCTATCTTCGCGAGTTTGGCAACCGATAGGTGTATCTTCGCAGGATGTTTAGAGGAATTTCGGTCTTGGCTAAAATAATTGTAATATTTCTGAGAATTCGAAATCCGTATTTCTATAAAATTTGAATATATTCATCTAATAAATATGTTTTGGCTATTCAGTGTGCAAATTTAACGCATCTGAAGACATTGTTTTCCGGAAAAGATGCAGTCTGGGCGAAAGAAAAGAGACCGCTCCGCGGATTGTATTTCGATGCTTGTCAAAAAGACGCCCGGAGCGCCTGTAACGCGGTTCGGTAGTTCGGATGCAGGAATGTATAGTCGAGCTCCTGCTTGACCCTTCTATTCGAGACCCGTTTGTTTTCCCCGTAGAAGGACCGGGCCATGGGAGAAAGATCCGCGCTTTCGAAAGGAATCTCGGGCGGCGGCTCGACGCCGAGCAGCTCGGCGGCATAGGCGACGACTTCCTGGGGTGGGGCGGGTTCGTCGTCGGTCACATTGAAGATGCGCGTCGACGGTTGCGCCATGGCCGCTTCCAGGACACCGGCGATATCGTCAACGTGGATCCGGTTGAAGACCTGTCCGGGCTTGACCAGGCGGCGCGCCGTGCCTTTCCGGAAATTTTCGAACGCATTGCGCCCCGGCCCGTAAATCCCGGAGAGACGGAAGATCTGCACCGGCAGTGCGTTTTCATCGGCAAAGGCCAGCCAGCCGTTTTCGGCCGTAACCCTCTGCACCGACCGTTTGGAGACCGGTTTGCAGGGCGTCTCCTCGTCGACCCATGCGCCGTCGTGGTTTCCATAGACACCGACGGTCGACAGATAGCCGATCCAGTCGGGGCGGGCAGTGGCAATTTCGTCCGCATGGGTGTTGAGAACCGGATCGCCGCTCTCATTCGGGCCAATCGACACCAGCACATGGCTCGCCCGGGCGAGTGCATCGCCAATCCCGTCTCCAGGCGTGGTACCGTCGAACACGAAGGCGTGGATCCCTTGTTCCTCAAGCGCGGCTGCCTTTTCGGCCGAGCGCGTTGTGCCGCCGATCCAGTCGAACCGGCCTTTGACCCGTTCGATGAAGGCTTTTGAGGAATAACCGATGCCGAAAACGAAAAGCCGCATGTGATTTCTCTTCAAAGCTCCAGATGCTTTCGACGGATTTCGTAAAGCGAAATGCCGGTGGCGACGGCCAGGTTGAGGCTGTCCGCCTCGCCGACCTGCGGGATCCGGATCAGGGTCGAGCAAGCCGCGGCCATGTCGTCTTCAAGGCCTTGCTGTTCATTGCCCATCAAAAGCAAAACGGGCTCCGTATACTCCGGTGTGCGGTAATCGACGGAGCCTTTCAGGTGGGTGCCGACGACGTCCCCCGGCCATTTCCCGGCAAGCGCCTTGAACTGGTCCTTGGTGAGCCTGGCAAGCGGGACATGGAAGAGCGATCCCATGGTCGCGCGAACCGCCTCGACCGCGAACGGGTCGGTGCAATCGCCGACCAGCATCACGCCCGAGGCGCCGACCGCGTCGGCGGTGCGGAGGATGGTGCCGAGATTTCCCGGATCGCGCACCCGGTCGAGCGCCACCCAGACGGTTGCCTTGGCGGGGTCGATCTGCTCGGCGGTGAGCAACTGCTGCTCATAGACGCCGACCACCGTTTGCGGATTGTCCTTGCGGGTCATGGCGGCCAGAACCGCCGTGCTGACCTCCAGGATCAGAGCGCCGCGCGCCTTGGCATTGGCGGCTGCCTTCTGCGCAACCGCATTGTCCCGGGCTTCCGGCCCAAGGGCGAGGTAGCGCACGCCCCAGCCCGCGGCCATAGCGTCGGTTGCCAGCTTCAGCCCTTCGGCAACGAACAGCCCGGACTGGGTCCGATGCTTGCGCTGCGCGACCAGACCCTTGATTTCCTTGACGATCGGATTGGAATGGCTGGTGACCTGCTTTACCGCCCCGGCCCTCTGTGGCTTTTCGTTCTGGCTCATCGGCTGCTCCATCTGGAAAACAGCGACGTGGACAGGGCTCGCTTTCCGTCCTCTTCGCGAATGACCAGTTCGCCGGATTCCAGCTGGCCGCCCTGCTTTTCCAGGGTTTCGGCCATCAGCTCGTGAATGGCGAGGAAACTGGACCTGATCGCATAGGCGGTCAGGATCATGAACAGCGCGTCTTTGGCCAGAAGCTGGCGCAGGTTGTCGAGCATTTCCGGCAGGCTTGTGTAGATATCCCAGACTTCGCCCTTCGGGCCGCGGCCGTATTTCGGCGGATCGAGAATGATACCGTCATAGGTGTTGCCGCGCCGGACCTCGCGGGCAACGAATTTCGACGCGTCCTCGCAGATCCAGCGGATCGGCAGGTCTTCCAGACCGGAAAGCGCCTGGTTCTCCCGGGCATAGCCGATCGCCTTCTTGGAGGCATCGACATGGGTCACCTGCGCCCCTTCCGTGGCCGGCAGCAGCGAGGCGAGCCCGGTGTAGCCGAACAGGTTGAGGATCTTCAAAGGTCGGTCCGGATTTTTCGTCCGTTCCGCGCGGATCTTGCCGTTCACCCAGTCCCAGTGCGCGGCCTGTTCCGGAAAAACGCCCACATGGCGGAACGACATGAACCGGCCGATATATTTCACCGGACCGTAGGCCATCTCCCAGGTCTCGGGAACGTTGCCGGAGAATTTCCAGCGGCCCGGGCCTTCTTCCTCCGTGTCGCCGGAAAAGACGGCATTCGCCCTTTCCCATGCGGCAGGTTTCAGACTCCGTCTGCCCATCGCCTGGGGTTCGGGCCGGACAATGGAGAACCGGCCGTATCTCTCCAGCTTCTGTCCCTCGCCCATGTCGAGCAGGCAATAGTCCTTCCATCCCCGGGTCTCAAGGATGACCGGCCAGTTCTGAACAGGCGCCTGTCCGTAAGGGGCGAAGTCGGATTTTGTCGGAGTGTCCGGCAAGGTTGTCTCTCAAAGGTTTGACGGGTCGGATTGAACAGGCATTATTCCGGCAGGACGCCGGGGTCAATCGCATCGCTCTGATTTGAGGGTGGCGCCAAAGGGAGGATTGGATGGAGAAAGCGGCGACGGCTGACATTTTTGCAGACGCACGATTGCCCGCTCCCGCTCCCTCCGTTGCGGCCTATCTCGCTGACTGCCCGCCTCCCGTCCGGGATGGACTGCTGGAGCTGCGTGCGCTTGTCTATCAGGTTGCCGGTGCGGATCCGCGGATCGGCCCGTTGCGTGAAACCCTGAAATGGGGCGAACCGTCCTATCTGACAGAAACATCCCGGTCCGGCACCACTTTACGCCTGGCGGTCAAGAAGTCCATGCCGGACACTTGTGGCCTGTTTTTCAACTGCCGGACCAGGATAGCGGAGCGGATCACGGACCTCTACCCGAAGACGTTCGTGTTCGACGGCAAGCGCGGCCTTCTGTTTTCCGCTGGCCGGGAAATTCCGGCCGTAGAGGTGAGGGCCTGTATTTCGCTGGTTCTGACCTATCGGCTAAAGGGCCTGTTCTAGGTTTCAGGGACAAATACAAAAAGGGCGGCTCATGCGGCCGCCCTTGTGTTTGTGTCCTGGCGCCGGATCAGGCGGCGGCCACTTCGCTCAGGAAGCGGTCTACTTCTTCCTTCAGGTGCGCCGTCTTCGAGCCGAGTTCGCTGGAAGCCGAAACAACCATGTCGGACGACTTTGCCGTTTCGTCCACGGCTTGGGACAGTTCGCTGATGTTGCCGGTCACGATATTGGTACCCTGGGCCGCCAGCTGGACGTTCTGGGAAATCTCCTCGGTCGCCGCTCCCTGCTGCTCCACTGCCGATGCGATTGCGCCGGTATAGGTGTTCACCTCCTGCATCGTCTCGGTGATCGAGGCGATGGCGTCGACCGCATCCTTGGTCGCCGACTGGATGGCGGAAATCTGTGCGCCGATCTCTTCCGTTGCCTTGGAGGTCTGGGTCGCGAGTTCCTTGACCTCCGCGGCCACCACCGCAAACCCCTTGCCGGCTTCGCCTGCGCGGGCCGCCTCGATGGTGGCGTTCAGCGCCAGCAGGTTCGTCTGTTCGGCGATCGCCTGGATCAGGGTCACGACCTCGCCGATCTTGGCAGCGGAAATTGCGAGGCTTTCCACCTTCTCGTTGGTGACCCGGGTGTTCTCGGTTGCCTGGTTGACGACGCCCGTGGTGCGCGCGACCTGTGACTGGATCTCGCCGATGGAAGCGGCAAGTTCTTCTGCTGCCGACGCCACAGTGTTCACATTGCGGGTCGCCTCGTCCGAAGCGCCGAGCGTCTCCATCGCCCGACTGGAGCTGGTGCGCGCGATTTCGGTCAGCTTGTGGGCCGTATCGTCCAGGGAGGCCGAGGTCTCGCCAACGGATGTGATGACATTCGATGCGGTTGCCCGGAAGGCTTCGATGAGAGCGTCGACCCGCTGCTGACGGGCCAGGCGGGCTTCCGCTTCGCTCGCGCTTTCGTTTTCAAGGCGCAGCCGCTCGACGGCGTTGTCCTTGAAGACCTGAACGGTGCGGCTCATGTCGCCGATCTCGTCGCTGCGGCTGGTTCCGGGAACGTCCACGTCGTGCTGGCCGTTGGCAAGGCCAAGCATGGCCGTCTGCAGCTTGCCGAGGGGACGGGTGATGGAGCGCACCACCATGAGAGCGGCACCGGCGATGATGGCCAGAAGCCCCAGATCGAGCGCCAGGCGGTAGCTGAACTGTTTCCAGAAGACGGCGGACAGGTCATCCACATAGACCCCGGTCATCGCGAACAGGTTCCAGGGCTTGAACGCCTCGACATAGGAAATCTTGTCGACGGGCTCGTCGCTACCCGCACGGGGCCAGACATAGTCGACGTAACCGGAGCCCTTGCTCTTTGCCAGGTCGCCCAGTTCCTTGACGAAGAATTTGCCGTTCCCGTCCTTCAGGGAAAGGATGTCCGCGCCGACCAGGGACGGCTTGCCGGCATGCATCAGGACCGAATATTTGTCGTCCAGGCTTTGAATGACGAAGTAGTTGCCGTCGCCGTAGCGCATCGACTGGATGATGTCGAAGGCGCGCTTTTGGGCGTCTTTCAGCGGCATCTTGCCTTCGGAGACCATTTTCTGGTGATCCTCCATGACAGATATCGCTGCGTCGGTCAGATGCTGCAACTCGGCGAATTTCTGTTCCTTGAGACTTGAATACTGCGTCCAGGACTCAACGGACATGATGGCGATCAGGCCGAATGCGAACAGCGCAAGCAGACCGAACAGGCGATGTCCGATTGAAAGCTTGGAAAAAACCTTGGGCATCTGATAACTCCAGCGGCAACACGTACGAGCATGTATCGGCTGTCAAACGTTAAAATTGACATAACCGGAAACCGGTTTATTCGAAATAAGCCTTTAAATAGAGTATCTTACGTTACGGTATTTTCCGAAATGCGCTCAGGCAACAAAAAGGGCGGCACGCAGGCCGCCCTCTTCATGAGAGTGTATGAACCGCAGAGCCTATGCTGCAGCAACTTCGCTGAGGAAGCGGTCAACTTCCTGCTTCAGCAGTGCGGTTTTGGTGCTGAGTTCGGAAGAGGCTGAGACCACGAGGTCCGCGGATTTCGTGGTTTCGTCGACCGCCTGGGACAGTTCGCCGATATTGCCGGTCACGATATTGGTTCCCTGGGCCGCCAACTGGACGTTCTGGGAAATCTCCTCGGTCGCAGCTCCCTGTTGCTCCACCGCGGAGGCGATCGCGCCTGTATAGGTGTTCACCTCCTGCATCGTCTCGGTGATCGAGCCGATGGCCTCGACGGATTCGCGGGTGGCAGACTGGATCGCCGCGATCTGGCCGGAAATTTCTTCCGTCGCCTTGGAGGTCTGGGTGGCGAGTTCCTTCACCTCGGCCGCGACCACCGCGAAGCCCTTGCCGGCCTCGCCTGCGCGGGCCGCCTCGATGGTGGCGTTGAGCGCAAGCAGGTTGGTCTGCTCGGCAATCGCCTGGATCAGCGTCACGACTTCGCCGATCTTGGCAGCCGATGCGGCGAGGCTTTCAACCTTTTCGTTGGTGACCCGGGTGCCCTCTGTCGCCTGGTTGACCACATCGGTCGTCCGGGCAACCTGCGAGCTGATCTCGCCGATGGAAGCGGCAAGCTCCTCGGCGGCGGATGCCACCGTGTTCACGTTGCGGGTCGCCTCGTCCGAAGCGCCGAGGGTTTCAGACGCCCGGCCGGAGCTCGTGCGTGCGATCTCGGTGAGCTTGTGCGCGGTGTCGTCCAGGGTGGCGGACGTTTCGCCGACAGAGGAGATCACATCCGACGCGGTCGCCCGGAAGGCGGCGATCAGCTCGTCGACACGCTGCTGGCGGGCCAATCGGGCCTGCGCTTCACCGGCGCTTTCGTTTTCAAGGCGCAACCGCTCGATCGCATTGTCCTTGAAGACCTGAACGGTGCGGCTCATGTCGCCGATCTCGTCGCCGCGACCGGTGCCTGGAACATCCAGATCGTGCTGTCCGTTCGCAAGGCCGAGCATGGCGTCCTGAAGGCTGCGGATGGGCCGGGTAATGCTGCGCACCACGAAAAAGGCCGCGCCCGCGACGACTGCGAGCAGAGCGATATCGAGCATCAGCCGATTGACGAATTCACCCCAGAAGATCTCCGAGAGGTCATCGATGTAGACGCCGGTCAGAACCAGGACGCCCCAGGGCTTGAAGGACTGAAAATAGGCGATTTTCGCAGAAGACTCTTCGCTGCCGGGCTTGGGCCACATGTAGTCCATGTAGCCACTGCCATCCTTCACGGCGATGTCGTTCATCATGCGGATGAACGGCTTGCCGCTCGTATCCTCGGCCTTGCTCTGGTCCTTGCCCTCAAGCGCCGGCTTGATGGGATGCATCACCAGATGGTAGTCGCCGCCCAGGCTCTGGACCGCGAAGTAATCGCCGTTGCCGTATCTCATGTGGCGGAGGGTGTTGTAACCCTGCGCTTTCGCCTCATCGAGGGTCAGTTCACCCTTTTCGACCCGGGTCTGGTATTCAGCCAGAATGCTGATGGCCGATTCAGTCAGGCTCTGCAACTCCGCGAGCTTGAGGTTCTTCAGGCTCTTGTATTGGTTCCAGGATTCCACTCCCATCAGGCCCGCGAGGCCGAGGGCAAAAATGAAGACCAGGCCGAACAGACGGTGGCCGATGGAAAATTTGCTCAGGATATTTGGCATTCAGGAAAACTCCGCCGCGCTTCTTCAGGGCGAATATCTTCGAGGTGAGTTAAACAAAGTATAAAACGCCTTATTTTCAGGGCGTTATGCTGTTTTGCCTGTTTTTATTGTAATAAATACCAATGAAAAATGGGGGTGTCTTCCCAGTCCCGCAACCGATGATTTGTTTTCGGCAATCGAGATTTCAAGCTGATTCGCGTGGTTGAATGATAGCTTTGGGAGACATTCGCGCCTAACGGACCGGAACCGGCGGACGCAGCTGAAACTGCGACAACGCCGGCCAGCGGCAGGGAGCCGCCGGCCGGCGCCGGATTTCATTGAAGTCTCTGGTTATCAGGCTGCGGCCACGCCGGCCAGGAACTGATCGACTTCCTGCTTGAGACGGTCAGTCTTTTCATTGAGTTCACCGGATGCGGACAGAACGAGGTCGGCTGAGGACGATGTGTGGTCGACGGCCTGGGAGAGCTGTGACATCGCAGAAGAGACCGACTGGGTGCCTTCGGCCGCACGCTGGACGTTCTGTGAGATCTCGGTTGTGGCAGCGCCCTGCTGCTCGACGGCCGCGGCAATGGTCGAGGTATAGTTGTTGACCTCTTCCATGATTTCGGTGATCTCGCCGATGGCCTGTACCGATTCTTCCGTCGCGCCCTGAATGGCGCTGATCTGCTGGCTGATTTCCTCCGTTGCCTTGGAGGTCTGGGTGGCCAGTTCCTTGACTTCGGCCGCGACCACCGCGAAGCCCTTGCCGGCTTCGCCGGCCCGGGCCGCCTCGATGGTGGCATTCAGGGCCAGCAGGTTGGTCTGTTCGGCGATCGCCTGGATCAGGGTGACGACTTCCCCGATCTTGGCGGCCGATGCGGCAAGTCCCTCGACCTTCTCGTTGGTCTTCTGGGTGCCAAGGGTCGCCCGGCCGACGACTTCCGTCGTCTGGGAAACCTGGCGGGAGATCTCGCCGATGGAGGCCGCCAGTTCCTCTGCCGCGCTCGCAACGGTCTGTGCGTTGCGCGTCGCCTCATCGGAGGATTCGAGTGTCTCGGTGGCGTGGTTGGAACTTTCGCGCGCGATCTCCGTCAGCGCATTTGCGGTCTTGTCCAGTCCATCGGCCGTCTGGCCGACCGAGCCGATGACATCTTCGGCGGTTGCGCGGAAGGAGGCGATCAGGGCGTCGATCCGCTCCTGGCGCTGCAGGCGCGCCTGCTCGTCCCGGGCACTTTCTTCCTGGAGCCGTGCCCGTTCCAGCGCATTGTCGCGGAAAACCTGGACGGTCCGGCTCATGTCGCCAATCTCGTCGCCCCGGTCGAGGCCGTTAATGACGACGTCATTGTTGCCGTTTGCAAGAGTGGACATCACGGATGTTATTTCGCGGATCGGACGCGTAATGACGAGATTGAGAACGAAGGCCAGGGCAAACCCGGCAGCGATGGCCAGCAAGATCGTGATGCCGATCGTGGTCAATGCAGTCCGCGCGGCTTCGCGAGCGCCGTGGGACTGGGAGGACGTAAGCGAGGCGATTTGCTGATTGACCCGGATCGTCAGTTCATCGAGCTGTCCCCGCCGCGTCTCCAGGTCCGACTTCGATGTGACCATTTCCTTGAAAGCCCTGTCGAAGGTCACGATCGCTTCGGCGATTTCCCCGGCAACCTCATTGACCGCCGGCAGAAACTGGGCCGAACCGGTCAGGGACTCTTCCAGCTTGACCAGCTGACCGACCTTGTCCTCGACCGGTTTCGTGTCCGTCGCGCCGAAGCCGCCGAAAAGGTTGAGGATTTCGGTCCGGGATTGCAGTGCCAGCGTGTCGAGCGTGGCCGCTTCTTCCTTGATGACCCGAATGCTCTCAAGCTTCATCGCATTTGACTGGGCGACGGTCTTCGCGTTCTTGACCGCGGGCAGAAGCTGGAAGCGGATTTCGCGCGCGATGTCGATGATTTTTTCGATCGCAGTGCCGGCGGCTTCCTTGACGGTGAAGGCTTCCCCGAAACCGAGATCGCCGGACATCTTCGTCAGGTTCTCCTTCAGGGAGTTGGCTTCCTGGGCAAGGAGGTCGAAATTGTCGGAAGACATGCCGGCGAATTGCTGGCCTGTCAGGGCAGCAGCCTCGGACGCGATGCTTTCCGTCGATCGCAGGGCTTCCTCCAGTTGTGAGCCGGAGAGGTTTCCGCTTGCTTTCAGGTAGGTCAGCTGAATGGCAAAGGCCTGTTCCTGCAGGGCGAAGACACGGCGCGCCAGCTCGTTTGCCGTTTCGAGGGACTTGTTGGCATTGGCGACTTCCGCTCTGATGCCCTTTTCGGTCTCCAGCACGGTGTCGTTGATGCGGTCGGCCTGGCCGGCCAGGGCATCCGTCGCCTGGATCAGGGTGGCGAGGCGCATCGATTGCTGATCTGTCAGGCTGACCACCTCGTCGAAGGTGGAGGAGAATTCCGCCATGGCAGCCGCGGCATCCGTCACCTGGCTGCCGGCGTCGCCCTCACCGGAGGCCGTTGCCCTCAACTGGTTCAAGGCGGCAGTCAGTTGTTTGATTTCCTGGCGGGTATCTTCCGCTGCCTCTGCGCTGGCATTCGTCAGAAAGGCCTCCCGCTTGAGGGATGTCGCCTGCATCAGGCTGGACACCTGGGCGGCCTGATCGGCAACCTCGAAACGCGACGAAAGGTTCAGGATTGCGAAAAAGCCGACCGCGCCCACGATGGCGGTCAGCACAAGGATGGCGCCGAAACCGCCACTGACCTTGTAGCCGAAACGTAGATCGACCAACCATTTACGGATTTGTTTCATAGGTTCCCCCACCTGGCAACTCCAAGAATTGCCGTATGTTTTGGAGGAAACTGTCGTTGAGAGAGGTGAAAAATATGTAAATCAAATAATAGGTATTGGATCGCTGGTCAGTTGTATTGTTATATTGCATTGAATATTTATAATTAAGATGTGAAGTGTTTCTGTGTAGGCACTCTTTACAGGTTCTAAGGCACTCCGGTCATTGATGTTTAAGACAATGACCCCTCGGTGGCGCGATCAGACATCGCACCGCAACAAAACTCGGCATTGCGTTGGAGGCGACCGCCCGGAACGATATCCGGGCATCGCGCTTCGGCGGGAAGAGACAGTCTAAACGTGCTGACCGCCATTGATCTGAATTTCCGCTCCCGTCACGTAGGAAGACGGAGAGGTGCACAGGAAATGGATTGTCTCGGCTACTTCGTCCGGTGTTCCGAGGCGGCGTAGCGGAATCTCCTCAACGAGTTTTTCAGTGCCCGGCGACAGGATGGACGTGTCGATCTCTCCCGGAGCGATGGCATTCACACGGATACCGTGCGGTCCGAAATCCGCGGCCATTTCCCGCGTCAGTGAGGCCAGAGCAGCCTTGGATGTCGCGTAGGCGGTGCCTGCGAACGGGTGGACCCTCACGCCCGCAATGGAGGTCACGTTCACGATCGACCCGCCGGCATTCTTCAATTCCTTGAACAGGCCCCGGCCCAGCATGATCGGCGCGAAGAAATTCACCTGGAAGACATGACGCCAGACGTGCATGGCGGTCGTCAGCGAATCCAGGCGTTCGCCATCGTCGCCCTTGGGGCTGATGCCGGCATTGTTGATCAGCGCATGAAGCTTCGATCCGTGTGGTTCCAGGCGTTTGCGCATTTCCTGAACGGCATAGCCGAGATTTTCCGGATCGGAGAGATCCACCTGAATGTGGTCTTCCGGGCCCATCGGCCAGGGGCATTTGTCGGAAAAGGCGTGCCGCGAACAGGTGATGACACGCCATCCGGCGGCGGAAAACCGCTTCACGGTCGCGTGGCCGATCCCCCGGCTTGCGCCGGTCAGGACGACGGTTCGACGCTCATCGATCGGATTGCTTTCACTCATGCGGGATTTGCCTCAATATGAAACCTGACGGGTTAAAGTTGACTTTTTCAGACTACTTTAGTTTATGCGGTCCAACCTTTGTATGCCAGAATGATCCCGAATGGGAATTCCTAAACGAAGCAGGGTTGGCGTGAGCAAATTTGATGGCATTATCAGTGTTGGGTTTCGTAAATTCTTCCGGTTTTCAGACCCTTGCGACTGGTTGGAGCGGCCTTGCCTCCGCCACGTTTGCCATGTGTGAGTTTACGATCTGAGACGAGGATGGCCCGGGGCCCGGAATGATCATCTGTTCCTGTAATGTGTTGTCGGACGAGCAGCTTCGCAAGGCGGCGGAAGAGATGCGCGACGATCCGAACGGCAAGGTGCCCACACCGGGGGCCGTGTTCCGGCACCTGGGATGCAGGCCCCGTTGCGGCAGCTGCTTCCCGGCTGTCATCCAGATCATTCACGAAGACACCAGAGACGGCGGCTCTGAGAGCGGCTATGCAAGATTAAAAGCCGCCGGCAACCGCAGGCGATAACGGAGAGGGCATCATGAAGGGCGAACCGAGGGTTATCGAATATCTGAACAAGGCGCTGCGCCATGAACTGACAGCGGTCAATCAGTACTGGCTACACGCAAACCTCATGGCAGATTGGGGTTATACCAAACTCGCCGCCAAGGAGTGGGAGGAATCGGCGGAAGAGCGCGATCATGCCGACCGGATCATCAAGCGGATCGTCTTCCTGGAAGGCCTGCCCAATCTGCAGGTGCTCGATCCGATGCGCATCGGCCAGTCGCTCAAGGAATGCATCGAAAGCGACCTTGCGGGCGAATATGTCGCCAGGGCCCTCTATCACGAGGCGCGCCAGGTCTGCCGCGAATGCGAGGACTATGTCTCCATGGACTTGTTCGAGACCCTTCTGGCGGACGAGGAAAACCACATCGATTTCCTCGAAACACAGCTAAAGCTGATCGAGCAGATCGGCATCGACAACTATGCGCTGCTCCAGGCATCGCCTGCGAACGCCGCTGACTGAGCTCTGCGCATTATAGCCGGATCACGTCACCGCCGGCGGCGTCTGCATCGTCCGGGTCGTGGGTGACGAGCAGGACAGGGAGGCCCTTTTCGCGGGCTTTCGAAAAGACCAGATTGCGCAGATCGGAGCGCCGACTCTGGTCCAGGCTTGAAAACGGCTCGTCGAGCAGGAGAGCCCCCGGCTCGGCGAGAAGCAGCCGCATCAGGGCGATCCGCGTCTGCTGGCCGCCGGACAAGGTCGCCGGGTCGCGGCCGAAGAACCCGGCGAGCCCGACATCGGACAACGCGTCCTCGGCAAGGACGCGGCGCTGCTCACGGCCCTGATCCTTGATTCGATCCAGGCCGAACAGGAGATTTTCGCCGACCGACATGTGCGGGAAAAGAAGGGGGGCCTGAAACATCAGCCCCACTTTTCGTTCCTGGGGCGGCAGCGACGTGATCTCCGTGCCGTCCAGCCAGATTCGCCCTCTTGCCCGGAAGGCGGGGTCCAGGAACCCGGCAATGAAATCCAGAAGAGACGATTTCCCGCTGCCGCTGTCGCCCATCACAGTCAGCACCTCGCCGGGGCCAATCCGCCGGTCAAGCGTAACCAGCCGCCGGGTGCCGAGGTCGATTTCCACCTGGTCCAGCGTGAGACCGGAAGAAGAGAGCGGATGGTCTGCCATGCCTGTCTTATCGTTGAAGTCTGAGGGCAAGTCGATGGCGGAAGGCGATCGCGGGTACCGCACTTGCCAGCACGAAGCCCAGGAGCGGCAACAGCAGCTGCAGCATGGCATAGACGGCCGCGACCGACCGACTGCCGCCGCTGGCAAGCGCCACGCTTTCGGTGGTGATCGTGGCGATTCGTCCCGCGCCGATCATCAGGGTCGGCAGATACTGGCCGATGGAAACCGCAAAACCGATTGCGGCTGCCACCATCAGCGGACGCAACAGCATCGGCAGGCGGATCGACCACAGGATCCGGCTTGGGGAAGCGCCCAGGGATGCCGCGACCTTGGCAAGCCGCGGGTCGAGATGATCCCAGGGATCGGACAGGGCGAGAAAGACATAAGGCAGGACAAAGACAAGATGTGTCAGGCCGACGGCGGCATGGGTTCCGTCCCATCCGACGAGAAGAAACAGGACCTGCAGGCCGAACAGAAACGAAATCTGCGGCACCAGCAGCGGCAGGAACATCAGATGCCTGAATGCGGCCTGTCTCCGACGAGGCCCGGTCCGGGTCCATAGCTCCAGTTGCCAGACGATCAGCGCGATGGCGACCAGCGCGGCCGGCAGGGCGATGACGAGCGTATCGGCGATGAGGTCGCCGCCGCCGGGATAAATGCCGGTCCAATGGCGCATTGTCAGTGCGGACGGAAAAGCCTGCGGAAACCACCAGCTTGCGCTCAGGGACCAAAGGACAAGGGCCGCCAGGGCCGCAACCATGGCAGCGATCAGGAGGGCGACGAGGGCCGCCGCCGAATGCCGCATCGCCCTGTCGCGGAGATGCCGCCGGCCGCTGCTCCAGCCGGAGTGGGCGAGACGACCGTACAGAATTTCGCCGAAGCGCCAGATGAGGATCGCGGCAACGCTTAACAGCAACTGGAGCACCGCTCCGGCGGAGGCCTCCAAGCGCAGCGCCGGATCGGCATCGGCCATCCAGTCGATGATCCTCGGCGCGAGCGGAGCCGGCGTCGTCGGTCCAAGGATTCGGGCGACATCGACGACCGAGGTCGAATAGGCGAGCACCGCCAGAACGGGCAGGCGGATCTGCGGATAGATCTGCGGCAGCGCAACCTTGAAGAAACCCGCTATCCGACCGTAACCCAGGTTCGCCGCGATCCGCATGTGGCGCCGGGCCTCCGTTTGCGGCAGGGCGGCGAGCGTCATCAGGAACAGGAACGGCACTTCCTTCGCGATCAGGCCCGCCGTCATGGTCAGCCCTAGCGGGTCATGCAGGATGAGCAGGTCCGGCGGGCGGTCGGACCCGGTCGCCCATGGCGACAGCAGCCGGACGATCA
Source organism: Roseibium sp. (assembly GCF_048260565.1). Lineage (GTDB taxonomy): Bacteria > Pseudomonadota > Alphaproteobacteria > Rhizobiales > Stappiaceae > Roseibium. The sequence continues at coordinate 169,448 of NZ_JBLXGP010000002.1, forward strand.
GCCCGGAGGGAGAAATCACGAAAGCGAGGCCGATCGCTGCCGCCGCATGGGGGACGGAAAGCAAAGGCGAAAGGAAACGAAGCATGACCTGGAAGGTCCGGGTTTCGAACCAGGCGGCGGTGAAAACCGTGACGATCGCCAGCGAGACGGCTGTCGCGGCGAGGCCCGTGCCCAGGCTGAGCGCCAGCGAAAGGTCGATGCCCGGCTCACTGAGGACAGCCCCGAACGGATCGAGAGACAGGGTCGATCCGCCGAGCGCCGGCAGATAGCCGAAGGCCGGCAGCAGGGTCGCCGCAAGTCCCAGGATGACCGGCCCGGCGATCAGGATCAGGATGACTGCAGTCGGCAACGTGGACTGCAGGAGGGCCGGTTTTCGCGTCACGGCAGGTTGTCAGGACCCGCCGTAGCGCGCGGCCCAGGCCTTCTCGATGGCCGCGACCCAGCTTGGGTGCGGTTCGGGAAGGGTGGGGCCGAGGTCTTCCGGCCCGAGCGTGGCGACGCCCAGATCGATCGCCTCGAAGAGCGCCTTGTCGGCTTCCGGCAGGCTTGAAATCTTCAGGACGGTCGGGTCGCCCCAGACCGCCGGATCCTGCTTGCGGGCCTGAGCTTCAGGTGACAGCAGGAAATTCGCCAGGACCTTGGCACCTTCCTTGGCAGAGCTGTTGAACGGAATGGCGACGAAATGGGTGTTGCCGATGGTTCCGCCATCGAGCACGAAGCTGCGCACCGTGTCCGGCAATTCGCCGTTGGCGATGGCGCTCGAGGCATCGCCCGGATTGAAGGTAAAGGCGATATCCAGTTCGCCGTCCACAAGCAGCTGTCGCATCGCCGCCGCATTGGCCGGGAAGGCCTCCGCCTTGCGCCACAGGTTGGGATGGATCTTGTCGAGATAGGCAAACAGCGGCGCGATATCCCGTTCGAACCGGTCCGGGTCGACCGGCTTTTCCAGCTTGCCGCGGTCGTCGATCTTCGAAATCAGGATCTGCTTCAGGAAAGTCGAGCCATAGAAATTCGGCGGCTGCGGGTAGGTGACCCGGCCCGGATGATCGGCCGCATAGGCGGCCAGCGCGTCAAGGCTGCGCGGCGGTTCGGGAAGCCGCGCGCTGTCGTACATGAAGACCAGTTTCGCCATGCCCCAGGGGCTTTCCTGGCCGTCGGTCGGAACCGTGAAATCCGAGAGAACCGTCGGCTTGCCCTCAACGTCCACGTAAGCCCAATTCGGCAGTTTCTGCGCCCAGCCCGGCTCGGCGAGCAACCCTTGCGATTTCAGCGTGTTGAAATTCTCGCCGTTGATCCAGACCAGGTCGACCGTGCCGCCCGTCGTCCGTCCGGCGGTTTTTTCGGCAACGATCTGGGTGACCGTGCCGGCCGTGTCGGTGACCTTCACATGCTTGACCGTGACGCCATACCGGTCTTCGACCTTACCTGCCGCCCAGTCGATATAGGCATTGATCCGCGGTTCGCCGCCCCAGGCGTGGAAGTAGACTGTCTGTCCCTTCGCCGCTGCGGTGACATCGTCCCAGGACGCGTCCCTGGCGGATTGGGCCTGCGCGATGGTGGCCGTCAGGGCCAGTGCGGCGGCAATCGGCATGAGTCGTTTCAAGGACATCGGCTAACCCCCTGTTTCTTCTTTTGCCTTCTGTTGCCCAAAGGCGGGCGCGCGGTCAAGACAAGGCTTTGTGAGCGGGTGTGTGCGGTCCAGGCGTCGGATGAGTGGCGTCCTCAGGCCCCTCTCGGCTTGGCCCTGCGGGTGGCTTCGGCGGAGGTCGGATCGTCCGGCCACGGATGCTTCGGATAACGGCCCTTCATCTCCGCCTTCACATCGGCCCAGGAACCGGCCCAGAAACCGGGCAGATCCCGCGTGATCTGGATCGGGCGCTGGGCCGGGGACAGAAGCTCCAGCGTCAGCGGGATCCGGCCGTTGCAAACGGAAGGATGGCGGTCGAGGCCGAAGAGTTCCTGCACGCGGATGGAAATGGCCGGTCCGGTTTCCCCGCCATAGTCGATCGGCACCCGGCTTCCCGTCGGTGCTGTGAAATGGGACGGCGCCAGCTTCTCGAGCCGGGCGGCGACGTCGAACGGCAGCAAGGACGCCAGCGCATCGCCGAGACAGGCGGCATCGATGGCCGAGACGCTGGTCTTGCCGGCCAGAAACGGACCGAGCCAGTCGTCGAGCGCTTCCGACAGGGCGTCGTCGGACAGGTCCGGCAGGTCGGTCTCGCCGTTGTCGCGCAGGTAACCGATACGGGCGCGCAGGCGCAGCTGGTCCTTTGTCCAGGGCAGGCGGCCAACCCCGCGCCGGCGCACTTCGCCAAGCAGGGCGCGTGTGACCGCTTCCGGATCGGGCGTGTTGATCTGTCTGGCTTCCAGCTCGACGGCACCGTAGCGGCGTACCCGCCGGGCTCTCAAAGCGCCTTCCTTCTCGATGCGAACCTCGTCTTCCGCGACGATGTCCTCGGCGAACAGCTCCTCGATCTCAGCTTTGGTGATCGGCGCACACAGCATGATCCGGCCACTGGCGGCCTTCCCCTGGATGTCGGCGACGGTCAGGAACGGTTCGCCCGCCAGCGGATGCTCTTCCGGCAGTTCCGCGCCGCGGCCGTTTGCCAGCCGGAACCGTCCGCGCTGGCCGCGGGCTTGGGCGACCCGGTCGGGATAGGCATTGGCAAGCAGAACGCCGGCGTCCTCCGGCTCGATCCGTTTGTCCGATCCCCCGGCCAGCTTGTGCCACCGCTCCGCCAGCAGGCGGGTGTCCCGCGCACGCGGGCTCCTGTCGTCTCTGAGGCGCCGCAGCCGGTTTCTCAGGTCGGGGTCCGGTCCGCCAAGTCCCGGCTCTGAAAGAAGGGCCGCGATCATCGCCGCGGTCAGTCCTTCGCCTTTCGAAGCGGCGCGGTCGAGCATATGAGCGAGCCGCGGCTGCAGGGGCAGGCGGGCGAGCGCCTTGCCCTGGTCTGTCAGGTGGCCGTTTTCGTCGAGCGCATGCAGCGCCTTTAAAAGCTGCGTGGCTTCGGTCCACGTTGCGGCTGGTGGCGGGTCGAGGAATTGCAGCTGTGCCGGATCGGTCGTCCCCCAGGCGGCCAGATCGAGCGCAAGGCCCGACAGATCGGCCTCGAGAATTTCCGGTGCCTCCGAGGCGGCAAGGGAAACCGTCTGCGCCTCGTCCCAGAGCCGGTAGCAGACACCGGGCTCGGTTCGCCCGGCACGGCCGCGCCGCTGGTCGGCGGAGGCGCGCGAGACCCGCACGGTCTCCAGCCGTGTCAGTCCGGTCTGCGGTTCGTACCTGGGGACTCTTGAAAGACCGCTGTCGATGACGACGCGCACACCCTCGATGGTGAGCGATGTCTGGGCGATGGCGCTGGAAAGCACGATCTTGCGCGTGCCGGCAGGGGCAGGGCGGATCGCAAGGTCTTGCGCCTTGGCATCGAGCGCGCCGTAAAGCGGCGCCAACTGGCAGCCGGCGGGCAGCTTGTCTGCGAGCATCTCCGCGGTGCGGCGGATCTCTCCCTGGCCGGGCAGGAACACCAGGATCGAACCGGTCTCCTCGCCAAGTGCCTGGCGGACGGCCCGCGCCACCTGCGGCTCGATCCGCTCTTCCGCCCTGCGGCCGAGATAGCGCGTTTCAACGGGGAAACTCCGGCCCTTGCTTTCGATGACGGGAGCATCGCCCAGCAGGCCGGCGACGGCGGCGGCATCGAGCGTTGCCGACATGGGCAGCAGCCTCAGGTCTTCGCGCAGGGCGCCTTGCACATCCAGTGCAAGTGCCAGCCCCAGATCGCCGTCCAGAGACCGTTCGTGAAATTCGTCGAACAGGACCGCCGCGACGCCGGACAGTTCCGGGTCGTCCAGGATCAGCCGCGTGAACACCCCTTCGGTGATGACCTCGATCCGCGTTTTTGCGCTGACCTTCGTCTCCATACGGACCCGGTAGCCGACCGTTTCGCCTGTCTTCTCACCCAGTTCGGAGGCCATGCGCCGGGCGGCCGCGCGTGCCGCAAGCCGGCGCGGCTCCAGCACCAGGATCTTGCCGTCACCGCGCCAGGGGGCATCGAGAAGAGCAAGCGGAACGCGCGTCGTCTTGCCGGCGCCGGGTTCTGCCACGAGGACGGCGTTCGGGCCGGCTTCGAGCGCGTCGAGCAATTGCGGCAGGACGCCGTCGACGGGCAGGGACGTGGCGAAGGATCGGGGCTTTGACATCGATGAGAGTCAGGCGGAGGTCTGCGCTCTCGCCTGCCAGCGCCGCCCGGCGGTGTCGACGGCGAAGCGATGCGGCGTGCGGGCGAAGGCGGCCAGTCCTTCGAGCGCCGGATTGGGATGACGGACAATGAAGGTCGGGATCGATCCGACCAGCGCTTCATGGGGCGCCTTGGCTTCGAACGACGACCTGAAGGCGCCGCTTGTCAGGAACCGCGCGATATAGGGCGTGACGCCGCCGGTAATATAGACACCGCCCCGGGCAAGCAGCGACAGGGCAAAGTCGCCGGCCACGCGGCCGAGACCGCCGGCGAACACCTCCAGCGTCTTCACGCCAACGGCATCGCCGGCATCCGCGGCGACAGTGATATCGGCTGCGGAGGAAAAATCCCGCTCCATCGACATGGAAGCGGCGACTGCCTTGGCCAGTCGGGGCAGACCGGTACCGCTCAGGACCTGTTCGGCACCGATCCGCCCGCCAAGGCGTTCGATATGCGGCCAGATCCGGTAGTCTTCGCTGCTCACCGGGCCCAGTTCCACATGTCCGCCTTCGCCCGGAACCGGGATCCAGGTGTCGGCAGCATGGATCATGGCGGCAGCCCCAAGCCCGGTCCCCGGACCGAGTACGAACTTGGTGCTGTTTGGCCGCGCCGTGCCGCCGCCGATCTGCTCCGCGTCGCTGTCCTTGAGGTCGGGCAGGGCGAGTGCCTGGGCCTCGAAATCATTCAGGATGACGACGTCGTCGAGCCCGAGCTGCGCGATCATCTTCCGCGGTTCGATGACCCAGTCCGCATTCGTCAACGGGATCCGGTCGCCGGTCACCGGTCCCGCGACCGCAACGATGGCCGTGCGCGGTGCCGCTTTGCCGCACTTTGAAAGCGCGGCCTTGATTGCCGAAGCAATGTCGGGATGGTTCGCCGTTGCCGCCGGTGCGAGCAGGTCCGTTTCCGCGTGCGCATGATCCACCAGGGCAAAGCGCGCATTCGTCCCGCCGATATCGGCAACGAGAACGGGAAAGGCAAAGGACGTGGAGGACGGCAGGGACATGGTCATGAACGGAAAAGATCGATCTCGGGCGTTGTGGAGGTCGTTTTTAGACCGGTCAGACGTGCGGAACGAAGCAGAATTTCCGCGGTGGACAGATTGAGCGCCATGGGCAGATCGTAGACGAGGGCAAGCCGCATCAGCGCCTTCACGTCCACATCATGGGGCATGGGCGTCAGCGGGTCGACGAAGAAGATCAGGCCGTGCAGGTTGCCGTCGGCGATCATCGCGCCGATCTGCTGATCGCCCCCAAGAGGCCCGCTCTTGAACGGGGTAATGTCCAGTTCCGGGCAGGCTTCGGCGATCCGGCTGCCCGTTGTTCCAGTGGCAACGAGGCGGAAGTCGGCCAGCTTGTCCCGATTGCGCCTGGCGAACTCCACCATCGCATCCTTCTTGGCGTCATGGGCCACGAGAGCCAGGATGGGTCGATTGGGCATGAACAGGTCTCCGGACATCCACAGTTTGAATGCAACAGATGTACCGTTATGGCGGGAGTAGCGCAAAGGGCGCGGGAAATGACCTGTTGGAAGTTTTGCAGAGGGGCGTGCAGGAAGCGGCTTCCGCACCATGCCGGAGGCGTGGCGGACAGAGAGGTTGCGACAATGCCTTGCGGATGTCCGGCCGAGGCACAAACCGACACATTCGCTTGTCAGCGCAAGGGAACCTTCCGGCGAGGTTCGTCCGGACGAGGGCGTGTACCCTGACCGGTCAGTCAGAGCCCTTTAGTCGAACAGTCCGCAGCGGATCGGCTCGCGGCCTGCAACCCGTTTTACCAGCGGATCCTCGAATGTGGCTCCGGCGACTTCCATGACCAGCTTCATGCGGATGGCATCCGCAAAGCCTTCCTTGGAACGCACGGGAATGGCGAAGGAGCCCGGACCGCCGATCACGCAGTCTTCGTAGTAGTGATCGAGCTGAAGCATGGCCTGCCAGGAATTCTGGTTTGCCTTCATCATCAACGGCAGTCCGTTGATTGTAACGCCCGTTGCGATGGTTTGATCGCGCACGTCCGTTACAGAACCGCCCTGGTTGTTCGGTCCGTCACCGGAAATGTCGATCACCTGACGCAGACCGGCATACGCATTGGTCCGAACCATTTCGACGGACTTGTGCAATGCCGAGGCAATGGAGGTCCGTTGTACCTGGCGCAGGGGGGCTTCGGCGATCTTGGAAGCAAAGGCTGCCGCGCTCTGCTTGTCCTGGATAACCGTCCAGTCGGCCACGATGAAGTGCTCGTCAACGCCGCCCCATTCCAGATAGGTGACCGCGATCCGCCCGATCGGGCCGATCTTGATCGCATCCAGAAAATCGGCGGATGTCAGCGCAGCGACATAGCCTGCCCGCTGGACCTCCTGCTCGTCAGTGTCCATGGATTGAGAAATATCGACGGCCAGGACCAGTTCGACATCGACTTCCTTGTTAGGGTCGTACGCCTCGAACTGAAAGGCGCCTTTTGGCGCGGTTGCAGTCCCTGCGATAGCGCAGGTGGCCGTCATGAATGCTGCCAGGAAAAAGCTTCCCGCAGCCGCGATGGGGTTTTTGCACATTCTGAGAGGCATAGATTTTCTCCTTTTTACCTCACGCTGTTTCCAATGGATCTCCCTAGTCGGTTCAATGGATTTGTTTTTCGTGCGCGCGCCATCGTGAAAATCGCGGATATCCGCGAGAATCGTTTAGCTGGCGAACTTGGTAAACGAAGCAATAGCCATGCCAAAGTAGGTCCGATTCTGATTTAACTGGCAAAATTAAAAGTGCACAAAGTGCGCGTTACCCACAGGTAAGCATCATTTGCCTACAAGCGAGGCAAAAGTTGCCGGGTTTGGCTCCGCCGCTGCGTAAGGTAGGCAAAAATTGCCGACCTTGGCACATTTGTCAGTCGAACGGGTTTTGTGATGAAAAAGACGGCAGTTGCTTAAAAAATTTACGATTTCTTAGCTTGACGCAGGCGTGTTCCACGGGCAGTCTTTGAAGAAATTCGCATGAGGTGAATATTTTTTCATTTCCCTCTTTCGAGGCAGGCGGCAAGCCGGTTTTGTCCGGCCGCCCGATAAGGTGTTCAGGGTACGGGGGCGAATTTCGAATGCAGGCACGCGAAGATGATTGGACGGACTACCTGGCGATCCGGGCGGCGTGGTTGTCCTTTGTCGGCGGCCGCACGCAAGGGGAAATCGCCAAGCAGCTGGGCATGTCCCCGGCGAAGGTGCACCGCCTGATCGCCCATGCCCAAAAGGCGGGTTATGTAAAGTTCCAGATCGAGGGCCGGCCGCTCGAATGCCTTGAACTGGAAGAGCGCATCGCCGACGAGTTCAAGCTGAACAGCTGCACCATCGCGCCCGACCTTGGAGGCGGCGACATGGAAGGTGCCATTCGCGCGGTTGCTGTCTCCGCAGCCCATATCCTGTCCGATGTCGTTTCATCCAATTCGGTCCGGCGCATCGGTGTCGGCATGGGGCGCACGATCAAGGCAGCCGTCGAGGCCATGCCGAAGGTCAACCGGCCCGATCTCGAAATCATCTCGATCTCCGGCTCCTTGACCCGAACGCTTGCGGCCAACCCGTTCGACGTGGTCCAGCGCATGCAGGAGCGCACGGGCGGCGAAGGCTATTACCTGCCGGTTCCTTATTTCGCCGAGAGCCAGGAAGAAAAAGACATGTTCCTCGGCCAGCGCAGCGTCCAGAACCTGATGGAGCGCGCGCGCGGCTCGGACGTCTTCATCGTCGGCATCGGTTCGGTCGAGAATGAGGGTCATCTGATCCAGCGCGGCATGATTTCGAAGGAAGAACAGGCGGATCTCATGGAAAGCGGCGCCGTCAGCGACCTGATGGGCCGGTTCCTGACGATCGACGGAAAGATTGCTCCCGTATCTCTCGGCGACTGCGCGGTCGGTCTCCATTTCAACGAGGTGCAGGGGGCGCGGCTTATTGCGCTGGCGGGCGGAGAGAGCAAGGTGGATGCGGCCCTTGCGGCCCTGCGCGCCGGTGTGATTACCGATCTGGTTGCCGACGAGACCCTGGCAAGGGTCTTGAGCGACAAGATCGGATTGCAGCTGGCCCGCTCCGCATGACGCGGACCGGGCCGATAGGGGAAGTCAACGAAGAGGCCGCCGACGGGGCGGCTCCGAATGTCGGAGGACATGTAAAGTGAAAAAGCTCCTGACGATTACAGCCGCACTGGCTGGTATGGCGATTTCATCCGCTGCCATGGCGGCGGATATCAAGCCGGCCGTTCTCTATGATCTCGGCGGAAAATTCGACAAGTCGTTCAACGAAAGCGCCTACAACGGCGCCGAGAAGTTCAAGGCGGACACCGGCGTCGAATACCGCGATTTCGAAATCCAGAACGATGCCCAGCGTGAGCAGGCCCTGCGCAATTTCGCAAAGCGCGGCCAGAGCCCGATCGTCGCCATCGGCTTCTCCCAGGCCAATGCGATCGAGAAGGTCGCCAAGGAATTTCCGGACACGCAATTCGCCATCGTCGACATGGTCGTCGAACTGCCGAACGTGCGCTCGATCGTGTTCAAGGAGCAGGAAGGCTCCTACATCGTCGGTATGCTCGCGGCCGAAGCCTCCAAGACCGGTAAGGTCGGTTTCGTCGGCGGCATGGACATCGGGCTGATCCGCAGGTTCGCCTGTGGCTACAAGCAGGGTGTGCTCGCGGCCAATCCGGACGCGGAAGTCTTTGAAAACATGACCGGCACCACCGGTGCGGCCTGGAACGACCCGGTCAAGGGCGGCGAACTCGCCAAGTCCCAGTTCGACCGCGGTGCAGACGTCGTCTACCATGCGGCCGGCGGTACCGGCATCGGTGTTCTCCAGGCTGCAGCCGACGCCGGCAAACTCGGCATCGGCGTGGACAGCAACCAGAACGGCCTGCATCCGGGCTCCGTGCTGACCTCCATGCTCAAGCGCGTCGATGTGGCTGTCTACAAGGCCTTCGAAGACGCCAAGAACGACGCCTGGACCTCCGGCGTTCAGGTTCTGGGTCTTGCCGAAGGCGGCATCGACTGGGCGCTCGACGAAAACAACGAGAAGCTCATCACGCCTGAAATGAAGGCATCGGTCGAAAAGGCCAAGGCCGATATCATCGCCGGCACGATCCAGGTCCATGACTACATGTCCGACGAGACCTGCCCGTTCTGATCCCAGCATGTCCGCCGCATCCGAATTGACCCGGATGCGGCGGTCGTCGTTTATTGAAAATATCGACAATTGATGCGCCGGGAACGGGAGCTTTTTCATGAAAAATCTGGTTGCGAAGACACTGGCCGGTTTCGGCGCCCTGATTTTCGGCGTTCTGATCCTTGCCGGCACGGCTGCCGTCGCGGATCCGGCGATCGTCTACTCGGTCGGCGGCAAGTTCGATGGATCTTTCAACGAAAGTGCTTACGCCGGCGTTCAGCGGTTCGAGAACGACTTCAAGATGAAGGTCCGGGAGTTCGAACTGGACCGCGATGCGCAAAGCCTCCAGGCCCTGCGGAATTTCGCGAACCGCGGCCATGAGCCGGTCGTCGCCATCGGTTTCAACCAGGCATCGTCCGTCACCCAGGCCGCGAAAGAGTTTCCGGACACGTCCTTTGCCATCGTCGACATGGTCGTCGATGCGCCCAACGTGGCCTCCTATGTCTTCAAAGAAAACGAAGGCGCCTATATCGCCGGCCTACTGGCAGCCATGGCGACCAAGACCGGGACCATCGGCTTTGTCGGCGGCATGGATATCCCGATTATCCGACGGTTTCTGTGCGGCTATCAGCTCGGCGCCGCCTCGGTGAATTCGGACATCAAGGTGCTCTACAACATGGCCGGCACGACGCCGGCGGCCTTTGCCGATCCGGCCCGCGGGGCGGAACTTGCGCGCAGCCAGATCGGCCGGGGTGCCGACGTGATCATCCAGGCGGCGGGCGGCACCGGCATCGGCGTGCTTCAGGCCGTGGCGGATGCCGGTGTGTTGGGCATCGGAACCGACTCCAACCAGAACGGCCTGCATCCGGGCCACGTGCTGACCTCGATCCGCAAGCGGGTCGACAACGCGGTCTACGACAGCTTCAAGACCGCCCATGACGGCGACTTTAAGCCGGGCATCCGTGTGCTGGGTTTGGCAGAAGGCGGCATGGACTGGGTTCTGGACGACTACAACAAGAACCTGATCACATCGGACATGATCGCCGCTGCCGAGGCGGCGGTCGCCGCGATTTCCTCCGGCGAGATCAAGGTGCACGACATCATGACAGACGGGGCATGCCCGCAGCCGTAAGGCTGCCAAAGCGGACTGGGCGACATGACAAGAACAGACAACTGCTGCCGGGGACGGGCATGAGCGACACGCCCGCCATCGAACTGCGCGCCATCAACAAGAGCTTCGGTCTCGTCCATGCGAACCGGGACATCAACCTTGTGGTCAAGAAAGGCTCGATCCACGGCATCGTCGGCGAAAACGGCGCCGGCAAGTCGACCCTCATGTCGATCCTCTACGGCTTCTACCAGGCCGACAAGGGCGACATCCTGGTGGATGGAAAGAAAGTCCATATCGGCGATTCCAAGACGGCGATTTCCTTAGGCATCGGCATGGTCCATCAGCACTTCATGCTGGTGGACAATTTCACCGTTCTGGAAAACGTGATCCTGGGAGCGGAAGGCGGAGCTCTGCTGGCCGGAGGCGTGTCCAGGGCGCGTCAGGACCTCAAGCGCCTGGAAGAGGACTACGGTCTCAAGGTCGGGGTGGACGAGCTGATCGAGGACCTTCCGGTCGGTCTGCAGCAGCGGGTGGAAATCCTGAAGGCCCTGTTTCGCGGGGCCGAGATCCTTATTCTGGACGAGCCGACCGGGGTGTTGACGCCGACCGAGGCCGATCACCTGTTCAGGATCCTGCAGGTGCTGAAGGACGAGGGCAAGACGGTCCTCCTGATCACGCACAAGCTCCGGGAAATCATGGCCGTCACCGACACGGTTTCCGTCATGCGACGCGGCGAGATGGTGGCGACGCGCAAGACGTCGGAGACCTCCATGGCGGAGCTGGCCGAACTCATGGTCGGCCGCAGCGTGCTGCTTCAGGTCGACAAGAAGCCGGCCGAGCCGAAGGAAACGGTCCTGGAGGTTTCTCATCTGACGGTGACCGACAGCCGCGGTGTTCAGGTCGTCAAGGACGTATCCTTCAACGTCCGCGCCGGCGAGATCGTCGGCATTGCCGGGGTGTCGGGCAACGGCCAGTCGGAGCTCCTGGAAACGCTGGCCGGCATTCGCAAGGCAACCTCGGGCAAGGTCACGATCGAGGGCGCGACGATCGATCTCGCCGAAACGCCGGTCGATCCGGCCATGATGCGCGACTGGAACCTGGGCCATGTGCCCGAGGACCGGCACCGCATGGGTCTTGTGACCAGTTTTGCCGAATATGAAAACGCCATCCTCGGCTACCACAACGATCCGGACTATTCGAAGGGCTTCCTGCTCGACATTCCCAAGATCCGGGACGCGGCCCGCAAGGAAATCGAGCAATACGATATCCGGCCGCCGGACTGTCTGCTCAAAACGGCCAATTTCTCCGGCGGCAATCAGCAGAAGATCGTGCTGGCGCGCGAGATGGAGCGCGATCCGACCGTGCTGCTGGTCGGGCAGCCGACCCGCGGCGTCGACATCGGCGCCATCGAATTTATCCATAAACGCCTGATCGAAATGCGCGACGCGGGCAAGGGGGTTCTGCTGGTGTCGGTAGAGCTTGACGAAATCCGCGGTCTTGCGGACCGCGTGCTGGTCATGTTCGACGGCAGGATCGTCGGCGAACGCTCGCCCGAAACGGATGAAAGCGAGCTGGGTCTGCTGATGGCCGGCGCACACGGAGAAAACGCATGAGCGCGGGACAGTTGCCACGGTGGGTCGACTTCGGCCTGATCCCGGTCCTGAACCTGATCGCCGCCTTCCTCGTCTCGGGGCTGGTGGTGCTGCTGATCGGCGAAAACCCTCTGGAAGCTGTCCGGATCCTGCTTTGGGGCTCGCTCGGTTTCGGCGAGGGGATCGGCTTCACCCTGTTTTACGCCACCAATTTCATCTTCACCGGCCTTGCGGTGGCCGTGGCCTTCCATGCCGGCCTGTTCAATATCGGCGGCGAGGGGCAGGCCTATATCGGCGGGCTTGGTGTGGCCTGGGCCTGTCTGGCGCTGGACCACTACGTCCCCTGGTGGGTGACCATGCCCTTTGCCCTTGCAGGTGCTGCGATCATGGGGGCAGCCTGGGCCTTCATTCCCGCCTGGCTGCAGGCAAAGCGCGGCAGCCACGTGGTCATCACCACGATCATGTTCAATTTCATCGCGGCTGCGCTGATGAACTATCTGCTGGTCAACGTCATGGTGAAGCCCGGTTCCATGCAGCCGGAAACGCGCACCTTCGAGGCGGGCGGCCAGCTGCCGTTCCTGAAGGAATTCGTGCCCGGCATCGATTTCGGCACAGCACCGGTGAACCTTGCCCTGATCATCGCCCTGCTGGCATCGGTCGCCGTCTGGCTGATTATCTGGCGCACGCGACTGGGCTACCAGATCCGCGCCTTCGGCGCGAATGCGACGGCTGCCGTCTATGCCGGGATTTCGCCGGTTCGGGTCATCGTCATCACCATGCTGCTTTCCGGTGGGCTTGCCGGCATGATGGCGATCAACGAGATCATGGGGTCGCAGCACCGGCTGCTCTTGGAATTCGTCACCGGCTACGGTTTCGTCGGTATCGCCGTCGCCCTGATGGGCCGGGCCCATCCGGTCGGCATCGTGCTGGCCGCCATCCTGTTCGGCATGCTCTATCAGGGCGGAGCGGAACTCTCCTTTGAGAAACCTGCGATCACCCGCGACATGATCATCGTGATCCAGGGTCTGGTGATCCTGTTCGCCGGCGCGCTGGAGCACATGTTCCGCCCGGCGTTGGTCCAGTTCTTCTCTTTTAGCCGGTCACCGGCAGAGCAGGCAGGGTAGGAGACCGAAATGTTCGAAACCCTGATCCTTATTCTGGATTCCACGGTCCGCCTGTCGACGCCGTTGCTGCTTGCCTGTCTCGCCGGCCTTTATTCGGAGCGGTCCGGCGTGGTCGACATCGGCCTGGAGGGCAAGATGCTCGGCGCGGCCTTCGGCGCGGGGGCCGTCGCCTATGTGACCGGCAATGCCTGGCTGGGACTGCTGGCCGGGATCGCGGTCGCCATCGCCCTGGCGCTGGTGCACGGCTTCGCCTCCATCACCAACCGGGGCAACCAGATCGTTTCCGGTGTCGCGATCAATTTCCTGGCCGCGGGCCTGACGGCCCTTCTCGGCCAGACCTGGTTTCGCCAGGGCGGGCGTACGCCGCCGCTGCCCGAAGGTGGCCGGTTCGGCAATGTCGAGCTTCCTTTCGCGGAACAGGTCCGCGACATCCCGGTCGTGGGCGGGATCTATTCGGAGCTTCTGTCCGGACACAACATCCTGGTCTATGTCGCCTTCCTCGCCGTGCCGGTGACCTGGTGGATCCTGTTCCGCACCCGCTTCGGCCTGCGTCTTCGGGCGGTCGGCGAAAACCCGGCGGCGGTCGACACGGCCGGCATCTCGGTCGTCTGGCTGCGCTACCGGGCGGTGATCGCCTGTGGCATTCTCACCGGTATTGCCGGAAGCTACCTGTCGATCGCCCAGTCCTCCGGCTTCATCAAGGACATGACCGCCGGCAAGGGCTTCATCGCGCTCGCCGCCCTGATCTTTGCCAAGTGGCGTCCGGCGAACGCCATGTTTGCCTGCCTGCTGTTCGGCTTCCTTGATGCGGTGGCGATCCGCCTGCAGGGTCAGGAGATTCCCGGGATCGGCGAGGTGCCGGTCCAGTTCTTCCAGGCTCTGCCCTATATCCTGACCGTGATCCTGCTTGCAGGCTTCATCGGCAAGGCGATCCCGCCGAAAGCCTCCGGCATCCCCTATCTGAAGGAACGCACATGAGCGGGCTCGACGACTTGTTCGAAGCGGCCAAGGCGGCTCGCGAGAACGCCTATGCTCCCTATTCGGATTTCAAGGTCGGCGCGGCGATCCGCACTGATACCGGCCAGGTTTTTTCCGGCTGCAACGTGGAAAACGCCGCCTATCCGGAAGGGACCTGTGCCGAGGCCGGCGCCATCGCGGCAATGGTTCTGGCGGGTGAGACACGAATCGGCGAAGTGGTGGTGATCGGCGATGCCGCGCTTTGCACGCCCTGCGGCGGCTGCCGTCAGAAGCTGAAGGAATTTTCGGCGCCGGATGTGCGTGTTCACATCGCCGGTCTCGAAGGCATTAAGCAGAGTTTTACGGTGGCCGAGTTACTGCCGGCCGGCTTTGAACTCCACGGCAATCGCGATTGAACTGACAGAAAGGGATTGATCCGTCATGAGCGGATATGGCCATGAATGCGCGGAGATCGTCCGCGCCGCCCGTTCGGGCTCTTACCGCATTGGCATGATCCTCGGCTCGGGGCTGGGATCGCTTGCCGAGGAGGTGGAGGATGCCGTGCGCATCCCCTATTCCCATCTGACCGAGTTTCCGGTGTCCACCGTCACGTCCCATTCCAGCGAACTGGTGGCGGGAAGCCTGTCCGGCGTGCCGGTCGTGATCCTGTCCGGGCGCGCGCATTACTATGAAAGCGGCGATCCGACGGTGATGCGTACGCCGGTGGAAACGCTGAAGGAACTGGGCTGCGACATCCTGCTGGCGACCAATGCGGCCGGGTCCCTGCGCGAGGATGTGGCGCCCGGAAGCCCGATGCTGATATCCGACCACATCAACTGGTCCGGCAAGAACCCGCTGATCGGCGAAGAGAACGAGAAACGGTTCCTCGATATGAGCGCGGCTTATGATCCGGAGCTGCGCAGCATCATGAAAAAGGTGGCGCAAGAGACCGGCGGACCGCTGGCCGAAGGCGTCTACATGTGGTTTTCCGGCCCGTCCTTCGAGACGCCGGCCGAAATCCGCATGGCGAAGATGCTGGGCGCGGATGCGGTCGGCATGTCCACCGTCCCGGAGGTGATCATGGCCCGTTTTCTGGGGCTGCGGGTTGCCGCTTTGTCGATCATCACCAATTACGGAGCAGGCCTGCAAGCGCAGGAACTGTCCCACGATCAAACCAAGAGTGTTGCGCAGACCGGCATGGCGCGCATGAAAGAACTCGTCAGAGCATTTGTGAAGGAGATTGGACATGGCTGACCTTTCGGCCACTGACATGGCAAAACGGGCTTTGGGCCTTCTCGATCTGACGAACCTGAATGACGATTGCACCGCAGCCGACATTTTCGAGCTCACCCAGCGTGCGGTGACCGAACACGGCTCGGTCGCAGCCGTCTGCATATGGCCGAAATTCGTGGCCCAGGCGGTCGGCGAACTGAAGGGTACCGGCGTAAAGGTCGCGACCGTCGTCAACTTCCCCGAAGGCGGAACAGACACCAAGGCGGTCGTCGCGGAAACGGAAAAGGCCATCGCCGATGGAGCCGACGAGATCGATCTCGTCATGCCCTATCGCGCCTTCATGGACGGCCGCAAAGGTTTTGCCGAAGAGCAGATCGTCCAGGTCAAGGCGGTCATTCCGGAACCGGCACTGCTGAAAGTCATTCTGGAAACCGGCGAACTGGCCGATCCTCTTCTTATCCATCTGGCCTCCGAAATCGCCATCGGCGCTGGAGCGGATTTCATCAAGACATCGACAGGCAAGGTGCCGGTCAATGCCACCGTCGAGGCCGCCGAGGTTATGCTGACGGCGATCGAGGAAGCCCGGCGCGACCACGAAAAGAGCGTCGGTTTCAAGGCGGCCGGTGGGATCCGCACCCTGGAAGACGCGGCCGGATACCTTGCTCTTGCCGACCAGATCATGGGGCCGAATTGGGTCTCTGCATCCACGTTCCGCTTCGGCGCGAGCAGCCTGCTGGATGCGCTGATCGCCACCCTTGAGGGCGGCGAGATCGAGGCGAACGACGGGTACTGATCATGCTGGCGCAGGAACTGATCCGCAAAAAGCGGGATGGCGGCACTCTGGATGACGCGGAAGTCCGGTTCTTCGTGAAGGGGCTTGCAGACGGCAGCGTCACCGAGGGCCAGGTCGCGTCCCTTGCCATGGCCGTGTTCTTCAAGGGCCTTGCGGTCGAGGAACGGATCGCGCTGACCCTTGCCATGCGCGACAGCGGTGACGTTCTGGACTGGTCGGAAATCGACAAGCCGATCCTGGACAAGCATTCCACCGGCGGCGTCGGCGACAATGTCTCCCTGATGCTCGCCCCCGCGCTTGCCGCCTGCGGGGCGGCGGTGCCGATGATCTCCGGCCGCGGCCTCGGCCACACCGGCGGCACCCTCGACAAGTTCGACAGCATTCCAGGCTACAAGACCCAGCCGGACAACGACCTGTTCAAGAAGGTGGTCAACGAAGTCGGCTGCGCCGTCATCGGCCAGACCGGCAATCTGGCGCCCGCCGACAAGCGTTTCTATGCCATCCGCGACGTGACCGCGACGGTGGAAAGCCTCGACCTGATCACCGCCTCGATCCTGTCGAAGAAGCTCGCCGCCGGCCTTCAGGGGCTGGTGCTCGACGTCAAATGGGGCACCGGCGCCTTCATGGCGGGTCTCGATGACGCGCGCGCGCTGGCCGAAAGCCTTGTTCTGGTCGCCAATGGCGCCGGTCTGAAGACCACCGCCCTGATCACAGACATGAACGAACCGCTGGCGTCCGCCGCCGGCAATGCGGTGGAGGTCCAGAACGCCGTCGATTTCCTGAAAGGCGATGCCATCGACAACCGGCTCTGGGATGTCACCGTGGCCCAGGGCGGTGAGCTGCTGGCGACCGGCGGACTTGCTGCGAGCGCGGAAGCGGGTGCCGACAGGATGCGTCGCGCGTTCGAAAGCGGACAGGCGGCGGAAGTCTTCGCGAAGATGGTGCGTGCCCTCGGCGGCCCGGCCGATTTCATGGAGAAGCCGGAACTCTATCTGGCCAAGGCCCCGGTCGAGGCGCCGGTCTATGCCGAGCACGAAGGGATCGTGACCGCCGTCGACGCTCGTGCGGTTGGTGTCGCCGTCGTCGAACTCGGCGGTGGACGTCGTACGGCTGCCGATGTCATCGATCCATCCGTCGGCCTGACGAGCCTTGCCGGCATCGGCAACCGGGTGGACGCGGATCAGCCAATCGCCATCGTCCATGCCAGGAGCGAGGAAGAGGCGGAACGGGCGGCCATCGCCCTGCGCCGCGCTTACCGGATCGGCGACGCGCTCGATGTGGAAGACCGGCCGACCGTGGTGGAACGCATCGCGCCGTAAGGATTGCACAACGGCCGGGAACAGGCCGCCGCAAAGAACCGGCAACCGATGCCGGCAATAACAAAGGAAACGAAAATGCCTCGTGCAATTCTGTGCGTTCTGGACAGTTTCGGAATTGGCGGCGCGGAGGACGCCGAACGCTTCGGTGATGCGGGCTCCGATACGCTCGGTCACATTGCCGAAGCATGTGCTGCCGGCAAGGGCGACAAGGAAGGTCTGCGCTCCGGCTTGTTGACGCTCCCGAACATGGACCGCCTCGGACTGGGGGCTGCGTCGCTGCTCTCAAACGGCACGGCGGCGCCCGGTCTCGATTTCGCGGGCGAGCCGGAAGGCCTGTGGGGCTATGCAAAGGAGACCTCCAACGGCAAGGACACGCCCTCCGGTCACTGGGAAATCGCCGGCGTGCCGGTGCGCTTCGACTGGGGCTATTTTCCAGATACCGTCCCGAGCTTCCCGGAGGAGCTGATCGAAGCGGTTCTGGCGCAATCCGACATTCCGGGCATCCTTGGCAACAGCCATGCATCGGGCACGGTGATCATCGAGGAACTGGGCGAGGAGCATCTCCGCACCGGCAAGCCGATCTTCTATACATCGGCCGATTCCGTCATCCAGATCGCCGCCCACGAAACCCGTTTCGGCCTGGAGCGGCTCTACGGGCTGTGCGAGATCACCCGCAAGATTGCCGACGCCTATAACATCGGCCGGGTCATCGCCCGTCCCTTCGTTGGCGAATGCGCGGCCGAGTTCACTCGTACCGCCAACCGGCGCGACTACTCCGTCCTGCCGCCGGAACCCACCCTTCTGGACCGGTTGAGCGAAAACGGCCGAACGGTTTTCGGGATCGGCAAGATCTCCGATATTTTCGCCCATCAGGGTGTCTCGAAGGTTCTGAAGGGCGCCGGCAACGACGAGTTGTTTGAAAAGACACTTCAGGCCATGGATGAGGCGGAAGACGGCGATCTCGTCTTCGCCAATTTCATCGATTTCGATTCCCTTTACGGTCACCGCAGGGACGTGCCCGGTTATGCGGCGGCACTGGAAAGTTTCGACAAGAGGCTGCCCGACATGGTAGGCCGCATGCGTGACGGCGACCTTTTGATCCTGACGGCCGACCACGGCTGCGACCCCACCTGGCGGGGAACGGATCACACGCGCGAGCATATCCCGGTTATCGGAACCGGGCCGGGCATTGCCGGCCGCGGGATCGGCGGGCGCCGGACCTACGCCGATATTGGCGAAACACTGGCAAAGCATTTGCAGATAGCGCCGGGGAAACACGGCACCAGTTTCATTTGAAGCCAATATTGTTCGAAAGCCATTGGAGGACATCATGCGGGCACGCAGTTTTGACGCCACCGACGACGGTCGCCTGACGCAGGAAATGAAAGAGGCCTACCTGCAGGACGGCTTTCTGATATTGCGCGGCTACAAGACGACGGGCGAGTGCGATGCCTTGAGGGAGCGCATGACGGCGCTCATCGATGCCTTCGATCCTGAGAGCATCGCTTCCGTGTTCGAGACCGGCGCGCAGAGCCACGCCCGGGATTCCTACTTCCGCGAAAGCGGCGACAAGGTGCGCTTCTTCTTCGAAAAGGAAGCCTTCGATGCGGACGGCAAGCTGATCAGGAACAAGCACGAGGCGCTGAACAAGGTCGGCCACGCGCTGCATGACGAGGATCCGGTCTTCGAGGCCTTCACCCGCGACGAAAAGATGGAACGGACCGCGAAGGACCTCGGCCTTGTGTCGCCGCTGCTGGCCCAGTCGATGTATATCTTCAAACCTCCCCATATCGGCGGCGAGGTGAACTGCCATCAGGACAGCACCTTCCTCCACACCGAGCCCCTGACCTGCACCGGCTTCTGGTTTGCGCTCGAAGATGCGGATGAAACCAACGGCGGCCTTTATGGCGTGCCCGGCGGACATCTCGGTCCGTTGCGTTCGCGCTTCCACTATGACGGCGACGGTCTTGTCATGGAAAAGCTGGACGACACCCCGTTCGAGGACGAGGACCGCCACGCACCTCTGGTGGCGCCCAAGGGAACCCTGGTGATCCTGCACGGCAAGGTCCCGCACAAATCCGCGCCCAACCGTTCGCCCCGTTCCCGCCATGCCTATGCGGTGCACATGGTGGACGGCGAGGCCGTGTGGTCGGCGGACAACTGGCTGATGCGCGCACCGGACAAACCGATGCGGGGGTTCTGATCCCGCTTGTCGGGGCCGGTCTTCCTCCTGTAAGACCCTTGGTACACGCACCGGAAGCAAACCCCGAGATGGCCGGCAGAAGCGCATGACAACCTATCAGACCGTGCCGAAGGCCGAACTTCACTGCCACATCGAGGGGGCCGCGACACCGTCGCTGGTGCGCCGGCTGGCCGAACAGAAGGGCATCGACGTTTCCCCGATTATCGACCAGAACGGCAAATACATCTGGACCGATTTCACGACCTTCCTGAAGGCTTATGACCTTGCGAGTTCGGTGTTCAAGACGCCGGCTGATTACAGCCTCCTGACCGAGACCTATTTCCGCATGCTCGCCGCCGAAGGCGCGATTTACGGTGAGGTGTTCATTTCACCGGACCATGCCCAGGCAGCCGGCCTGTCCTATCGCTCTTATGTCGAAGGCCTTGCGGCCGGGATCGAGCGGGCGAAGGCCGACACCGGCATTGAGGGCCGGATGATTGCCATCGGCGTCCGGCATTTCGGCGCTGCCTCGGTCGAGCGGGTGGTCCGCGAGGTGATCGGAAATCCGCATCCGCTCGTCACCGGGTTCGGGCTGGCGGGAGACGAGCGCGAGGGCCATCCGGCGAATTTCGCCAAGGCCTTCCGCATGGCGGCAGAAGCCGGGCTCGGGATTACCGCCCATGCTGGCGAATTCGGAGGGCCGGACAGTGTCATCGCCGCGCTGGAGTTTCTTAGGGTCAAGCGGATCGGCCATGGGGTGCGGGCGATCGAGGACCCGAACCTGGTCAAGCGCCTGGCCGATGAGCGGGTGGTTCTGGAAGTCTGCCCCGGCTCGAATATGGCGCTCGGCGTCTACTCCGTCCTGCGCTTCCATCCGGTCAACCTGTTGCGCCGGGCGGGCGTTCGCCTGACGCTCAATTCCGACGATCCGCCGTTTTTCAACACCACGCTCGGCAAGGAATACGCTTCCGTCGCCAGGACCTTCGGCTGGAGCCTGGAGGATCAACTCGACATCACCCGAACGGCCATCGAAGCCGCCTTTTGCGACGACGGTACGCGCCAGCGCCTGCTCGTCCGCCTGGAAAGCGCCAAACACGCCTGACCGCCGGTCCGAACCGCCAGGACTAATCGTCTGTCTTGTCCAACGGCGACACGTCGTCCGCCTCGAATTCTTCCGGTTCCGAGCGCGGGTCGAGAGCGACCGATTCCGGAGTGCTGTAGCGCCCGGTTGCGATCACCGGGACGAAGTCGGTCTTGTCTTCCGTATCCATCGGTGCGCGCTGGTAGATCCGCCAGATCGCAAACAGGATCATGAGCAGGTGTGCGCTGGCGGTGACCTGGAAGAGGGCGCCCGGATGGGTCGCGGTCATGAGCGCTGCGGCCAGCAGGGGACCGGCCATGGTGCCGGTGCCGAAAATCAGGAGCAGCCCTCCGCTGGTTTTCAGAAAGTCGCCCGGGTCTGCATGGTCGCTCGCATGGGCGACGATCACCGGATACATGGAATAGACCGTGCCGCCGAAAAGGGTGATGAGGGCGATCGTCAGGACGGGGTTTACCCCGCCGAAAAAGGACAGGCTGGTGCCGAACCCCATGGCCATGATTGCCATGGCAACCAGCACCTTGCGCCGGTCCATGCGGTCGGACAAATAACCCACCGGAATCTGGATAAGCGCGCCGGCAAGAAGGGCCAGGGACATCATGACCGCGATATTGGACACCTCCATGCCGATTCGCCGGCCGTAGACCGCCCCGAGCGTCCCGAACGCGCCGTTGGAAATGCCGACGAGAAAGACCGCGACCACGGCGATCGGCGAATTCCGCCACAGCAGTTTCGGATCCAGCCTGGCCTGGGTCAGCGGAGTCGGGCTTGCCGCGGTGGAGAGTGCGGTCGGCAGGAGGGCGAGCGAATAGATGATCGAGCCGACGACGAAGAACACGAAGCCGTTCGGGTTGCCGACGGTCAAGAGCATCTGGCCAGCCGTGGTCGCTCCCAGGTTGATCATCGTGTAAATGCCGAAGATCCGCCCCCGGATTTCGTTCGAGGCCCGTTCGTTCAGCCAGCTTTCCACGATCATGGCCGCACCGGCGAAGCAGAAGCCGGAGATGGCGCGCAGGACGATCCAGGTGATCGGCTCAATGAACAGAAGATTCAGGAGCATCGTGATGGCGCCGAGGGAGGACAGCGCGCCGAAGGTCCGGATGTGCCCGACCCGCTTCACGATGACCGGAACGGTGATGCAGCCGGCCATGTAGCCGAGCGCCCATCCGGCCCCGAGCATGCCGAGGTCGCCATCGGTAAACCCTTCCGCCAGCCCCCGCACGGGAAGCAACAGTCCGTGGAGCCCGCCGGCCAGCAGAAGCAGGGCGGAGCCGGCCAAAAGGGCGGCGATTGAAATGACCGTGGACATGGTTTCCTTTGCCGGATTGTGTGGGCTGTGAAATAAGGTCGCCTGGAACTTTCAAATTACAAACAGATGTGGCGCAATTCGCAACCACGGGCGTACACATCAACCACGGTTTTCTGATCCGGCCGGAAAACCGATAGTTCATGATATGGGAAAAAACGTGACGGCAACTGCGACTTCATCCCTGGCTGACAGGCTCCTGACCGCCAGGGCGGTTCGCGACCGCGCGGCAGGCGTCTTCGAGGCCGCCCGGGCCGAACGTCTTGCTCATATCACGGTCGATCTGACGAAACTGCCCGATGCCGTCACGCGGACGATTTCGGCGATCGAGACTGCCTATCCCGATTTTCAGATCCCGCCCTTCGGCTGCTGGCGGGCCTTCGAGGCAGGCGGTCATGATCGCTGGTCTGCGTTTGCCGGCGCGCGCGGTTTCGAGACTCCGGATGCGTTTCTGCGCGCGGCCGCCGATCTGGCGATCCTCTGCCATGTCCTGTCCGTTCCTCTTCGCGACGACTGGACTTTGACTGACACCATCACAGGGGAAACGCTTTCAGGCCGTGAGGGACTTTCTGTCGGGGTCCTGTCCATGTTCGCCGCAGGCAACTTTTCAGCCGATCCGGCCGATCCCCTGCGGGCCGATGCGCACGCCCTGATCCGCCTGGAGGAAGACGAGATCGTCTGGGGCCTTCAGCTGGACCACAATCGTGACAGTGAAACGGTCCGGTCGATCACGGAGCTGTTGAGACGGCTGGGGGAGGCGACAGGTCTCAGGCCGGATCTGTTCGAGATCGATGGGGCAACCCGTCTCGGACATCTTGCCGTTCCGTTCTTCGCGGCAAGCGCAAGCGCGCCCGTTGAATTGGCCAAATTGCTGGAAGCAGTGCTCGACGGCTTGTCGCCCATGTGGCAGGGCGGCGCAAAGCTGGAAGACGTCACGCTCGGAGACGCCTGGCACCACTCGGCCCTTCTGCAGGAACTGGACGCGCCCGGTATCGTTCCCTTCCATTTGCCTGCCCAGGAAATGGCCTATGCGCTGGTGGAGCCTTTCGCCCAGGCCGGTGTCGAGGTCGTCGGCCTCGACGATCTGACGGGCCTTGCGAATCTGGAACATGCCGCCCTGTTTCTGGACGCCGGCGTCCTGACCCTCAAGGACTTGGGCGATGCCGATCCGGACGGGCCGTCAGCCCTCGATCGAGCCATCGAACTCCGGGCGCTGACCGTCATCCTGCTCGACCGCCTGGCGGTGGCCTTGCGCATCGACCTGGAGGCGCCGGAGGGCGCGCTGCCCCTGACCTGCGTCATGGAGGGAGGAACCCTGCGGGCCGGGCGGGAGGTCCTGCTTAAAAATGGGGAATTACAGCGAAAAACCGCCCGAATCCTGGCCGCCGGGGGTGTCAATTGGCTGCCATTCGGTGCATAGCTCGAATGTATTTTGAACAGTGAACTGCCCGGTTTCGGGTCGAAAAAGAAAGACACCGATATGTCCAAAGCCCATGTCGTCGATCACCCGCTGGTCCAGCACAAACTCTCCATCATGCGCGACAAGGGCACGTCGACACAGGGCTTCCGCAGGTTGCTGCGCGAAATTTCGGTGCTGCTCTGCTACGAGGTGACGCGCGACCTGCCGCTGGCCATGCAGACCATCGAGACGCCGCTGTCCGAAATGCAGGCGCCGACGCTGGCCGGCAAGAAACTCGTCTTCGCCTCCATCCTGCGCGCGGGCAACGGCCTGTTGGAAGGCATGCTGGAACTGGTGCCGTCCGCGCGCGTCGCCCATATCGGCCTCTACCGCGATCCCGAAACCCTCAAGCCGGTCGAATATTACTTCAAGGCGCCTGAGGACCTCGACGCCCGCCTCGTGATCGTCGTCGACCCGATGCTGGCGACCGCCAATTCTGCCATTGCAGCGGTTCAGCGCCTGAAGGACCGGGGCGCCAACAACCTGCGCTTCGTCTGCCTGCTGGCCGCTCCCGAAGGCGTTGCGAAATTCGTCGAGGCCCATCCGGATGTGCCGATCTATACGGCCGCCATCGACGAACGCCTGAACAGCCACGGCTATATCGTGCCGGGTCTTGGCGACGCCGGCGACCGGATGTACGGCACGAAATAGGCCAAAGCTGGGAGCGCTTCGGTGATCACGTCCTTCGGCTCCATCAACCTTGATTTCGTCGTCGCCTTGCCCCGGCTGCCACGGCCGGGGGAAACTGTCAGCGGACCCGATCATCAGACCTTTCCGGGCGGGAAGGGCGCCAACCAGGCGCTCGCCGCCCGAAGGGCCGGCGCCGATGTCCGGATGATCGGCGCCGTCGGCCGCGATCCCTTTGCGGATCTGGCGCTTGCAAATCTCAGCGCCGCAGGTGTCGATCTAACCGGTGTGCGGGCGCTCGACGGAACGACCGGACTTGCCTTCATCGGCGTGGATCCGACGGGCCAGAACCAGATCATGGTGGCAAGCGGCACCAACAAGAGGGTGAGCGCCACGTGGCTGATGGACGCGCTTCATCCGGGCGAAACGCTGATGATGCAGGGCGAGGTGCCCGGACCCGAGGTCACGATAGCGATTGAAGCCGCGCACGCCGCAGGCGCCCGTATCTTCTTGAACCCGGCCCCGATCCCCGACAAGGCCTATGCCGGCCTTGCGCGCGAGGTCGACGTGCTGGTCGTCAACGAAGGCGAGGCGGAGGCGATCGGCGCTTATCTCGATCTCCCGGGAGATCCGGCCGGTTTCGTGAAGGCCCTGGTGACGGCTGATCGTCTGGTTGCCGTAACCCTGGGTTCGGACGGCGTGGTTGCCGGACGGGGAACGGAGGTCTTCCATATCCGGCCGCCGAAGGTGGAGGTGCGGGACACCACCGGTGCGGGCGATGCCTTTTGCGGCGCCCTGGCCGCCGCCCTCGACAGGGAGGCCCCTCTGGAACGGGCGCTTTGCGAGGCAATTGCCGCTGGAAGCCTGGCCTGTGGGGCAACCGGCGCCCAGTCGAGCGCACCGGAAGCCCGCGAAATAGCGGCGCTTGCCGACACATTGAAATCCGACTAGCGGTTTTCACCGGATGATAACAACAGTTCGCTAGCATCCCGCCGCCGGCCGAGACCGGTTTCGGAAATCTGGTGAGTTCCCATGTGGCGTTACGTTCTGTTCGTTCTGTTCCTGCTGGCGGTTGCGCCTTTGGCGCCGAAGCTGATGGAGAACTGGCACGCCGGGAATGCGCAGCCGGAACAGGTCGCTGATAGCGAGGATGCCGGGACCGGATCGAAGACATTCGAAATTCCAATGGCCCGCAATGGCCAGTATGTCACCGAGGCCCGTCTGAACGGCCGCGATGTCACCATGCTGGTCGACACCGGCGCCTCCGCGATCGTCCTGCCCGAGGGCATTGCCCGGGACATTGGCATATTTCTGCAACCTTCCGATTATACGAAGCCTGTGAAAACCGCGAACGGCATTGCCAAGGCGGCGACCGCCACCCTGCGCGAGCTGCGCCTCGGTCCGATCCGGTTGAAGGATGTCGACGTGATGGTTCTGGAAGAAGGACTGCTGACAACGCCCTTGCTGGGAATGTCGGCTTTAGGCAGACTGGAGCGGTTTCATATTTCGGATGATACGCTTATCCTTGAACAGTAGGGAAGGGAGCCCAGCCTTTCGAATCCGGACACATTCATTTCCTATCCACCCATTGCACGACAGATTGCCCACAGAGACAATTGCCCCTGAGAGAGGTTCTTTGATGTTGCCCAAGCCCGTGGCTCTGCTGAAGCCGAATACGTACGAGTATGAATCCCGCCCGATGGTGAAGCCGACCGGCTTCCGCGAATACGATGCCCGATGGTTGTTCGAGAAGGAAATCAACCTGATGGGCATGCAGGCGCTCGGCATGGGTATCGGCACCCTGATGCATGAGCGCGGCGTCCGCCCCGATATCGTCGTCGGCCATGACTTCCGCAGCTATTCCGCGTCCATCAAGATGGCCGTCATCAACGGCCTCCTGGCCGCCGGCATCAATGTGCACGATATCGGCCTTGCCCTGTCGCCCATGGCCTATTTCGCCCAGTTCGCGCTCGACGTGCCGGCCGTTGCCATGATCACCGCCTCGCACAACGACAACGGCTGGACCGGCGTCAAGATGGGCATCGACCGGCCGTTGACCTTCGGCCCGGACGAAATGGGCCGGCTGAAGGAGATCGTGCTCGAGGCGGCCTTTAACCTGAAGGGCGGTGGCAGCTACCGCTTCGTGGAGAATTTCCCTGAAGTCTATTTCAACGACCTGACCGACCGGGCGAAGCTGAAGCGGCCGATCAGGATCGTGGCCGCCTGCGGCAACGGCACCGCCGGCGCCTTCGCGCCGCGCATCCTGGAAGCGATCGGTGCCGACGTGATCCCGCTCGACACCGAACTCGACTTCACCTTCCCGCGCTACAATCCGAACCCGGAGGACATGAAGATGCTTCATGCCCTGCGCGACAAGGTTCTGGAAACCGGTGCGGAGGTCGGCCTCGGCTTCGACGGTGACGGCGACCGCTGCGGCGTCGTCGACAACGAGGGTGAGGAGATCTTCGCCGACAAGGTCGGCGTCATGCTCGCCCGCGATATCTCCGCTCTTTATCCGAACAGCAAGTTCGTCGTCGACGTCAAGTCGACCGGCCTGTTCAACACCGATCCGGTGCTCAAGGCCAACGGGGCCACGACCGACTATTACAAGACCGGCCATTCCTACATCAAGCGCCGGGTGACCGAACTGGGCGCCATCGTCGGCTTCGAGAAATCCGGCCACTATTTCTTCAACGCTCCGATCGGGCGGGGCTATGACGACGGCCTCGTCTCGGCCATCGCGATCCTCGACATGCTTGACCGCAACCCGGACAAGACCATGGCGGACCTGCGCCGCGATCTGCCCAAGACCTGGGGCTCGCCGACCATGTCGCCCCATTGCGAGGACGAGATCAAATACGAAGTCGTCGACCGGGTCGTCGCCCGGTTCAAGGACATGCAGGAAAAGGGCGAAACCATCGCCGGCCGTCCGATCACCGATCTGATCACCGTCAACGGCGTGCGCGTCGTCACCGACGACGGCACCTGGGGCCTGGTGCGCGCCTCGTCCAATAAGCCGGAACTGGTGGTCGTGATCGAAAGCCCGGAATCGGAAGAACGTCTGCACGCCATGTTCAAGGCGGTCGACACGGTCTTGCGCGAAAACCCGGAAGTCGGTGAGTATAACCAGACGCTTTGATCGTCTCTCCGGAAAGGTGAAGAGAGGGCACAGGTCACTCCTGTGCCCTTGCGATTCATGGGAAGGCCAGTTGTCGACGACAAAACGCCTGCCGGCTTTCAATTTAGATCAAACACCTATTCAGAGATTATGTTTGGGAGGAAGAATGGACATCGAAAGACTCGAAAAATGGTTTAGAAACAGATGCGACGGAGACTGGGAGCATCAAGGTGGAATAACCATCGAGACTTTTGATAATCCAGCCTGGAACATTAAGGTGGATTTCTTCGACCTTGAGCACAATTTCGATGAATCGATTTCGAGTAGGAATATCGAGCGTTCTGAGAATGATTTTATTAAGTTTCAATATGATCCGGGGAAGGAGGTGCTTGTTATTTTCTGTGGCATCTCCAATCTGAAAGAGGCGTTCGAAATATTCTTTTCGATCGACCCTGTGGAAGTCGATTAGCGGTGAAACATTCATCGCGCACGAAATGTATTCTTGAAATTATCGTCTTCGATACGGGAAAATAAAGAAGAAGGCCAACCGCATGATCCGCGAATTCGGGACGCTGGCCGACGGCACCGTCGTTCAGGAAATCACGCTGAAGAAAGGCCCGCTGGAGGCTGCCGTCCTGACCTATGGCGCCATCATCCGGGACCTGAAATTTAACGGCCGATCCGTCGTGCTCGGCTTCGACGATCTGGAAAGCTATGTCGCCCACTCACCCTATTTCGGCGCGGTGCCCGGCCGTTGCGCCAACCGGATTTCCAATGCGACCGTGACCATCGACGGCACGACGTATCAGCTCGGCGCCAATGAAAACGGCAACCAGCTTCACGGCGGCACGACCGGTTTTTCCAACCGGGTCTGGAGCCTGGAACAACACGACAAGGGCAGCGTGCTTCTGAAATACGTCTCCGAAGACGGCGAGGAAGGCTATCCGGGCCGTGTCGAGGCGATGGTCCGCTATACCCTGACGGGAACCGGCGCCGTGCGGGTGAAATTTACGGCAACCACCGACAAGCCGACCATCGTCAACCTGACCCAGCACAGCTATTTCAATCTCGACGGCAGCCCGACCGTTCTCGACCATAACGTTGAGATCGTGGCCGATACGTATCTGCCCGTCGACGACCAGGCGTTGCCGACCGGCGAAATCCGTCAAGTGGCATGGACGCCCTATGACTTCCGCGAAGGCCGCAAGCTGCGCCGCAAGCCCGGCGAGGAGGGCGTGATCTTCGATCACAATTTCTGCCTCGC
Source organism: Roseibium sp. (assembly GCF_048260565.1). Classification (GTDB taxonomy): domain Bacteria; phylum Pseudomonadota; class Alphaproteobacteria; order Rhizobiales; family Stappiaceae; genus Roseibium. The sequence goes on from NZ_JBLXGP010000002.1 coordinate 197,985, forward strand.
AGACGTGCCGCGCGAAGAGGTGGAATTCGCCGCCGCCGTGGAAGATCCGTCCGGCAATTGCCGCATGGAATTGTGGACAACGGAACCGGGCCTTCAGCTTTATGACGGCTACATGGTCGACGTTCCCGTGCCGGGCCCCGAAGGCAGGACCTACGGACCCAATTCGGGTCTGTGCCTGGAGCCGCAGCGCTGGCCCGACAGCGCCAACCACGACAATTTCACGAATGTCTTGTTGCGTCCGGGAGAAACCTATACGCACGTATCCGAGTTCAGATTTACGTCAGAGGTCTGACATCGGACCCTTTTGACCCGGCCCGTAAGCAGTGTGTGCTTCAGAGGTGTTTGCTTGAAAACCGTCTTTTCTTCCCGTCAGTTCGATCACGACCCCAAACAGGAAATCTGCGACGGCGAGTTGAAGCCGGCCGTGGAAATCCCGGAACGCGCCAGGATCGTCCTGCGAACCATCGAGGAACGCGGGCTCGGCGAGGTCATGGAACCGGAGGACTTCGGCCTTCGGCCGCTGCAGCGGGTCCATGACCCCGAATATCTGAATTTCATGGAAAGTTTCTGGAGCCACTGGACCGCCGCCGGGCGATCCAAAGAGGCGTTCCCCTTCGTCTGGCCGGTGCGCACGTTGAGAACCGATGTCGCCCCAAATCATATCGACGGGTTGCTCGGCCGCTATTCCATGGACGCCGGTACACCGCTCGGCGAACACACCTTCGCCGCGGCGAAAGCGTCCGCGAACACGGCCCTGACGGCGGCGAAACTGGTGAAGGACGGCGAGACCGCGGCCTTCGGCCTGTGCCGTCCGCCGGGCCATCACAGCGGCCGCGACTTCTTCGGCGGCTACTGCTTCCTGAACAATGCCGCCATCGCCGCCCAGTGGCTGCGCGACAACGGCACCGACCGGGTCGCCATCCTCGATGTGGACTATCATCACGGCAACGGCACACAGTCGATTTTCTACGACCGCTCCGACGTCCTGTTCCTGTCGCTGCATTCGGATCCGATGCAGGAATATCCCTATTTCCTGGGGCATGAGGATGAAACCGGCGAAAACGCGGGAACCGGCTTCAATCGAAACTGGCCTTTGCCGCTCGGCACGGACTGGGACGGCTATGCGCCGGCCCTTGAAGACGCCTGCCGCTGGGTTCAGGTCTTCAAGCCGGATATCCTGATCGTGTCGCTCGGAATGGACTGTTTCGAAAACGACCCGATCTCCGGCTTCAAGTTCAAGAGCGACGACTTCACGAAGCTTGGTCAGCGGCTTTCGGCACTCGATGTTCCGACGGTCTTCCTGATGGAAGGCGGTTACGCGGTCGATGCGCTGGGGACGAATTGCGTCAACGTCCTGGAAGGGTTTGAAGCCGGCTGATCACCTGCCGTCACACCGGAAAACCGAGACCGGCGAGATCGCTACGCAGCTTGTCGGCTCCGGTGAAGTGGACGGCTTCAAGCCCCGCTGCCCGGGCGCCTTCGACGTTTTTCACCGAGTCGTCGATGAAGACGCATGCGCCTGCTTCCAGATTGTTGCGGGTCAGCAAGGTTTCGAAAATGCGCCGGTCCGGCTTCAAAAGCCGTTCTTCGGCGGACACCACGATGTCCCGAAAGCTCGAGGCCAGAAAGGGAAAGCGGCCCTTGGCTTCGGTGAATTTCTCGCTGGAGAAATTGGTGATCGCATAGAGCGGAACGCCGGCGGCATTAAGCGCGTCCAGGATCGCGACACTGCCGGGAACCTCACCCGGAACCATTTCGTGCCAGCGCTCGGAATAGGCGGCAATCAGATCCCTGTGGTCCGGATGAACGGCGGATAACTCGTCGACGGCCTCTTCCCAGGACCGGCCAAGATCCTGTTGAAGGTTCCAGTCCATGGTGCAGATTTCGTTCAAGAAGCGGTGGCGTTCCTCCGGGTCCGGAAGGAGCTTCCTGTAGAGGTTCTCCGGATCCCACTCGATCAGGACATTACCGATGTCGAAAACGACCGTGTCGACGGATTGGGACATTTGGGCTCCTGGGAGGATGACATTCGGTTAAGAAGCGTGACGAATCGGATAGAACTAAAAAAACCATCATGGGATGGTATTCGTGTGACCATGAAAAAACTTGCGGCGACAATGCTGGCGTGCTTGCTCCCGTTAGCAGGTGCGGCGGCTGCGGAAAAGGAAAATTCGGAGCCGCTTCGCCGGTTGCGGCTCGGCGTTGCCGTGGGCACTGAGGAGACGATCCGCGACCGCCTCGAACCGTTCCGTAAGGAACTGGAAGCCGCCCTCGATCTGCCGGTTGACCTGTTCCTGCTGGATACGCTGGGCAATGTGGTCGATGCCCTGGCCGCGGGGGATATCGACTATGCCCGCCTGTCCGCTTCCGCCTATGCCGCGACCTATTCCCTGTGCGAATGCGTGGAGCCGCTCGCAACGGCACGTCCCGATGCCTTTCCTGCGCGCTACTACGCCCTGATCATCAGCCGGACGACAGAACGCCCGCTGACTTTGGCGGACCTCGCCGATGGCCGTCTTGGGGTGCAGGACCCTGAATCGGTGACCGGTTACCGCGTGCCGCTGACAAACCTGGCCGCCGAAGGAAGCGACCCCAGGGTCTTCTTCCGCGGTCTCGTTCGCATGCGCGATCCGGTCGATGGCCTGCAGGCGATCCTTGACGGCCGGGTGGATGCGGCAACGGCCTGGTCGACGCTCGCCGGCAGCGCCGCGTCAGGCTATACCGCCGGTACGCTGAACGAGTTCTATCTTTCCGGCGCACCGGGACTGGAGCGGTTGAAGGTGATCTGGCAATCGCCGCCGATCCCTTACGACGCCCATACCGTGCGCCTGTCCCTGCCTGACGAATTCAAGAGGAAATTACGCGGAGCCCTTCTGGATATGAAGGACCAGGCGCCGGATGCCTATTTCGCGGTCGAGCCGGACTTGCCCGGCGGGTTCGAACCCACGGTTCATGCGGACTACCGGGCGGTTCTGCGAACCTACAATCCGAAGTATCAGGCCGTTCTGGACGGCGGCGGCACGCAGACGCGCCCGTCTGCCGAAGGGCCTGGTAAGCCCTCGCTGGCAAACCCTAGCCGGTAACGCTTTCCAGCAATTTCAGGGTGTGCCGGCGGATCATCTCTTCCTCGTTGGTCGGGACGGCCATGATCCTGACCTTTGAACCTTCAGCGGAAATGTCGACAGCGTTTGCCGCGTTCTTTGTCGGGTCGATCTTGAGGCCGAGCCAGTCCTGATCCTCGCAGACCCGTTCGCGCACGAGCGCGGAATGCTCTCCGATCCCGCCCGTGAAGACGAGCGTGTCGAGACCGCGCAGGATCGCTGCCATCGAGCCGAGTTCCCGCCGGATCCGGAACACGAAATAGTCGATCGCTTCGGCCGCTGCCGGATCGTCACTCTCGCTCAGAAGACGCATGTCCGAACTGAGGCCCGAAAGGCCTTTAAGACCCGACTCCTTGTAGAGCAGGTCCGAAATCTCGTCGGCGGTCATGCCCTTGGTGGTCAGGAGATAGAGCACGACGCCGGGGTCGATCTGACCGCACCTCGTTCCCATCGGCAGACCGTCAAGTGCGGTAAAGCCCATCGTGGAACCGATGCTCCGGCCGTTCTCGATGGCGCACATGGAAGCGCCGTTGCCCAGATGGGCAACCACGAGCTTTCCGCCGAAAGCCTCCACATGATGCTCATGCAGGTAGGAGCAGATGTATTCGTAGGACAGGCCGTGAAAGCCGTAGCGTCGGATGCCTTCGTCGTAGAGGCTGCGGGGCAGGGCGAAGGTGTCGTTCACCCAGGGGTGATGGCGGTGGAAGGCCGTGTCGAAACAGGCAACCTGCAGGGCCTTGGGAAACGCGGCGCGAGACGCCCGGATGCCGGCGAGATTATGCGGCTGGTGCAGGGGCGCCAGCGGATTGAGCCGGGCCAGGTCCTCGATCTTTTCATCGTCGAGCACCAGCGGGACCGCATAGTCGACGCCGCCATGCACCACCCGATGCCCGATCGCTTCCACGGAGATCTTGCCCGTTTCGCGATCCAGGATCTGAAGCAAGGCCGCCAGGGCGGTTTCATGGGTGGCGCCGTCTTCTGCACTGAGATCCTCGTTGAGGTCTTCCGTCCTGCCGTGCAGGCGCAGATGGATATGAGGCTGTACGCCGAGGCCGGAAATCTGTCCGGAAATGAGCTGCCGATCGCCTTCGTAGAGATTGAATTTGATCGACGAGGACCCGGAGTTCAGAACCAGGATATCCGGCTGATCCGCCATGATCAGTCTTCCCCGCTGTTCAGGAGCGCGACGGGAGCGCCGTTGACCTGCCAGTAATTGTACAGGAGGGCGAGGGCGCAAGACGCGAGCCTTGCCCGGACATCATCGGCACGGCTCGTCAGCATGATCGGAACCTTGGCGCCGATCACCAGCCCGGCGGCTTCCGCATGGGCGATGAAGGTGAGTTCCTTGGCCAGCATGTTGCCCGATTCCAGATTGGGCACGATCAGGACTTCCGCGTGACCGGCAACGAGCGAGGTAATGCCCTTTGTCCGGGCGGCCTGAACGTCGATCGCATTGTCCATGGCGAGCGGGCCATCGACGATGCCGCCCTTGATCTGGCCGCGTTCGGCCATCTTGGACAAAACCGCCGCATCGAGGCTCGAAGGAATGGCCGGATTGACGGTTTCAATGGCCGACAGAATGCCGACCTTCGGGTTTTCCAGACCAAGCGACAACGCGCAATCGATCGCGTTCTGGGTAATGTCGACCTTGGTATTGAGGTCAGGCACGATGTTGATTGCCGCATCGGAAATCAGGACCGGCGTGTCACGCCCGGGAATGTCCATGACGAAGACGTGGCTGATCCGCCTCTTGGTGCGCAGCCCGCCCTCGCGCTTGACCACGTGATGTAAAAGGTCATCCGTATGAAGGTGACCCTTCATGATCGCACGAACCTTGCCTTCGTGAACCATGGCGACCGCGCGTGCGGCCGCGTCGGATTCGTTCTCGATGTCGATCAGTTCGTGGCTGGAAATGTCTTCCTTGAGTGTTTCCGCGGCCTTCCTGATGCGGTCGCCCGCGCCGATCAGAACCGGTTGGATCAGGCCTTCCCGGGCGGCCTTCAGAGCACCTTCCAGGGAGTTGGGATCATCCGGCGCAACCACGGCCGTCGGCAGCGCCGGAAGCGTCTTCGCCAATTCCAGCAGCCGGTTGAAATGACGGCGTCGTTCCACAAGCAGGGACGGCAGCTCCGAGGCGGAGAATTCAATGGTCCGGGTCGGCGCGACAACGCCGGCTGTGCCGTCCGCGACCAGAGTACCGTCGTCCTTGGTCACCCTGACATCGAGCTCCACCACGCCATCCGGCTGCTTGGACGTGACTTCAAGGCGGACAGTCACGGTCTCGCCGACTGCGACCCGGTCGCGGAAGTTGAAGGTCTGGCTCCTGTAAACCGTTCCCGGTCCGGGAAGGATATTGCCGAGAACCGCGGAGACCAGTGAGCCGATCCACATGGATGGAGCCACCGGCTTGTCGATCTTGCCGTCGCCGGTCCAGTCCGTATCCGGCAGATGCAGAGGGTTGTGGTTGCCGGAGGCGTGCGCGAACACCAGCAGGTCATTCGCGGTGCATATTTTGGAAATTTCGGCCGTATCCCCGACGGATATCTGCTCGTAGGTGCGATTTGTCGGCATGCCGTCCCCTTGTCGATCGCAGGATAGGGTTGGTGTGTGGTTCCTGCAGTGCAGCAAACTTCGAGGTCAGGGTAACCGTCTTTTGCTACGTAACAAATACGGGCAATTGAGTAGGTCTCAAGACCGCTCGCAGGATCCGTTCCGGGTCCGCCCGCCCTGGGTCAGCTGCCGGTGAGCGTAACGGTCGTCGTCAGGCGGGGCTTCAGAAAATACGTATCGCCGAGTGTCATCGATGCCGCGCGAGGGAATATGTTTTGCAGCATCGAAGCAAACAACGGCACATAGGTATAGGAGGACTGGCCTACGATAAGCGAGCTGCCGGCGACAGAGATCGCTTCCGGTATTTCGATCGGCGGTGCGGAACCGGCCGACCAGGGCGCCGTGCCACTCTTGTTCCTGCTCCAGTCGACTTCCGGATCTCCGTCGTCGTTGAAGGTCACGCTGGCGATGACCACATCCAGCGGCGTGTCAGAGTAAGGCAGCATGATCTGCTTGGCGGCGAGCATGATATCGGCGATTTCGCTGGTGCTGATCGATTCGGCCTGGGCGACAAGGTCGGCGGCGGCACTTGCGACCTGGCTGACCTTGCGGTCGGTGTTCAACGCGGTAACGGTTTCCGACATGCCGATCAGGAGGATCAGCAGGAACGGCAGCAAAAGGGCGAATTCCACCGCAGCGATGCCGCGCCTGTCGGCTTTTAGGCGTCGCAAAGTGGCGCGGAAGATTTTGGCGACAGTGTCAGGCATCACGAACAGCTCCAGGGAAACGGCTCATTCCGGAAGACCGCCGTTGAATAAAGAAGACGTTCGGCATTTCCCGTGTCTCCGCTGTCGAACTGCAGCAGAGCGGTAAACATGGGCCAGCGGTACACAACCCGGGCGACCACGATCGAGTTGGCGCAGCCTATATTGAAACTGAAGCTGTCCTTCAGATCCCCGTCCTCATCGAACAGCGACTCCATCGAGCCCAGGGCGGAGAAGTTGGTGTAGGTGGTCACATCGACGATGAACTTGTCCTTGTTGCACAGGAAGGCCGGCAGGTTGGAACAGATCTCGTCCTTGAAAGCGTCTGCATCGAAACTGGCCTTCTGCGCCTGTCCGGTTCGCACGATGCGGGCGGATTCCAGAACTGAGTTGTCGATGAGGCGGTTGACGAAGAAGGCCAGCCCCATTTCCACGATGCCGAGGACGATCATCAGAAAGGGAATTCCGACGATGGCGAACTCGATTGCCGTCACTCCTTGCCGGTCATCCGAGTATCGGCGTCCGACCCGCGCGGCGTTCCGGATCAGTCGGCCGGCCAGTCCGGGAAGGGAGAAACGGGGGCTTGTCATTTCCTTCTTTCCTATTTGACGACACCGGCGGCCTTTTCGGCAAGGTCGTTACGCGTGGCGGCCTGCTGCGCAAAGGTGTCGAATGCGGTTTGGGAATCCCCGAGCCGCAGCGTCGGTTCGCAATTCGGCGCGCACGTGTAGGTCTGTCGCAGCGCGTTGCGCGTGACGGACACGATTTTGTCCTCGGAAGCGCGGACGATGATGACTTCATCGATGATCGGCTCGCCCTTGTCGTCCAGGATGACAAGGTTGGTGCTTCCATAGCTCTTGCCGGTGACAACGACCGTGAAATGGTCGTGCATGGAGACATCGGCAATGAAGGGATTACCGATGATCACGGTGCTCGCGGGTTCCTTGATACGGAAAACCTTAGCGCGGTCCACCGTGACGATGACCGGATCCTCGCTGGCACAGGCTTGGCCGATGGTCAGGACGAACAAAGCCATAACAGCCAGCTTTCTTAGCAGTGTGAGCCTCACACTCATGGCGTACTCCAGATTCAGCCGGGTTTTCGACTATTAGTCGGTAACAAGGTGAAGGAAGCCCTAACAGGCCGTGTGAAGAAGAGTGAACGGCTCTCAAGAGATTGTAATCATGAAAGAAATGCACGTTATAGGAGAATTTGAGGTAATTTGAAAATGCTTGGCGCGGGGGCGTAGATGACAGTGCTGGCGCAAATACCGGAAAAATTGCCTTGTATTTCCATGATGATGGAAGGCTTCTGGGATAAGTTATCTATTGAAGAGTTGTTCTGGCGGGAATTTGAGTATAGGATACGTATTAGAACTGATTAGGAGGATGAATATTTGAAAGAAATTGAAGAGAATTTATATAAATAATATATTGTTAAGTATATGATCTGTTAACCATAGGTAGTTTTATCAGGAATACATCAGAAGTTAGTGGTAAATTTAACCGCTTGGAAACCGCTGCGCCGTAAGCTCCACCCATGCCTCGGAAGGGCCGGACAACAGGTCCAATGGGCAAAGCAAAAGAAGCTGTCAATACAAGTGGAATTTGGAGCAAACACATGAAGAACATTTTCGCACGTTTCGCCAAGGATGAGTCTGGCGCAACCGCAATCGAATACGGCCTGATCGCCGGTCTGGTTTCCGTTGTCATCATCGGTGTCCTCGGCACCATGTCCGACAGCCTGAAGAACATCTTCTCCGACATCAGCTCGGCTCTGACCACCGCAGACGCTCAGTAAGCAGTCTGACGGTCCTTCCGAAAGGCGTCCGGCCTTTCGGGATCCGGTTTCGAAAAGCGGGCGAGCAATCGTCCGCTTTTTCTTTTCTTAAATTTTTAAAGGCTAGGCTGTTTTCAAGTACAGGCGCCCGGCGCCCCCGGCACCTTCGAACAGGTATCGAGTTATGATTGAAAACATCCAGCTGATCGTATTTCCCATCCTCATCGCCTTTGCCGGCGCATCCGATCTGTTCACGATGAAGATCCCGAACCGGGTTTCCATTCTCCTGGTGGCCGGCTTTGTCATCCTGGCTTTTGCGTTGAGGCTCTCGCCCGAACAATGGGGCTGGCATCTTGCCGGCGGCGCGATCGTCTTTGTCGCCTGCTTCGCGATGTTCTTTCTGGGCTGGATGGGCGGCGGCGATGCGAAAATCGCCAGTGCCATCGCCCTGTGGATCGGTTTCAACGAGACGTTGCTGGTGTTCCTGACGCTGGTCGCCATCTATGGCATGTTCCTGACCCTCGGGCTTTTGGCCTTCCGCACATTGCCGGTTCTGCCGGGGCCGCTTATCCGTCAGGACTGGATCGCGCGTCTCCATGACCGCAAGACGGGCATTCCATATGGAATAGCGATTGCCGCGGCAGGTCTGCAGATCTATCCTTCGACGTTCTGGTTCCCCGCGCTCCAATAGTTTTAGAGCTTTTGTTTTTCGGCCGGGGGGGCGTCTTCTCGAGCTTATGGTTAATAATTGGTAATAATACTGCAATTTGCAACGTATTCATAAATTCTTCAATAAGGTTAAAAGTTCTTTACGATATTTCCTCATATCTAATTAACCATGTTTTGACGAATTGGACTCCAAGATGATGGTCAGCTGCGCAGAACGTTGCGCGTCATTTTGCGAGTTTAGTGATGAAGTACGCACGACTATTGGTTCTTGGTGTCGCGCTCGGGGCAGGTCTCCTGGCGGCGCGCATGGTTATGACCAGCCAATCGCCGGCGCCGAAAAAGGTGGCGACGGAAACGCCCGCCAAGTCGGAAAAAGAAAAGGTTCTGGTCGCGGCCAAGGATATCGGTCTGGGACAGAAACTGGCGGCAAAGAGTCTTTCCTGGACTGACTGGCCAAGCGATGCGGTTCCGCCCGGCGCGATAACGCACGCAAATGATCCGAAAGCGAGTGAGACCTATGTCGGGCACATTGCCAAGGCCCCCATTTATCAGGGAGAGCCGATCCGGTCGCAGCGTCTCATCAACACCGACAAAGGGTTCATGGCGTCTATTCTGCCGAAAGGAAAGCGGGCGATCGCCGTCGGGGTTGAAGCGGAAACCACGGCTGGCGGGTTCATTCTGCCAGGCGACAAGGTCGATCTGATCCTGACCCAGCAGAACGAGGATCGCACGGTCCTGAGCGAAACCTTCCTCGAAAACATTCGCGTCCTTGCAATCGACACGACGACGGCCGGCGAAAAGGACGAAAAGTCCCTCTCGCCGAAGCGGACGGCAACTCTGGAACTGAGTCCGGAACAGGCTGAAATCGTTGCCCAGTCCCAACAGCTCGGCACCATTTCCCTGGCCCTGCGAAGTGCCCAGGATTCCTCGGATGACGACAATGGACCTGTCCGTCGCCGGGGGGGAGTCAATTTTGTGAAATACGGCGTTTCAAGTCAGGCGGGCACGCAATGACGAAGTTTCTCAATGCAACAAACCGAAAAGCGGGAGGACGAGGTACCGGTATGATGCGGTCCGCCGTCCTGATCCTGTCCCTGTTCGCAGCCAGTCTGCTCTCCCTTGAGGGAGCGCAGGCCGGAGACAGCTTTCCCAAACAGGTTCATGTTGCCGCCGGGGAGCGGGTGTCCGAACGCCTCCTGCGCGTCGGGATCGGGCGTTCCGTGGTGATCGACATTGCAGAGGAAGTCGCCGACGTTCTGGTTTCCAATCCTGAAATAGCCGATGCGGTGGTCCGCACGCAGCATCGCGTTTTCGTTCTCGGCAACAAGACCGGCCAGGCCAATCTGGTTCTGTTCAGCCGGAGTGGCAGGGAGCTTGCGACCTTCAACCTGCGCGTCGAACCGGATACCTCGGACCTGACCGCGCTGATCCGCCGGGCCGTCCCCAAGTCGAACATCATGGCTGACGCCATGAGCGGCAACATCATCCTGTCGGGGACCGCCCGCAGCACCGCCGATGCGCAGCGTGCTGCCGATATCGCGGCCCGGTTCGCCGGAAACGGCGTGAAAGCATCCGACGTTTTGAACATGATCTCGGTGGAGGGAGAGGATCAGGTCTATCTGAAAGTCTCTGTCGCCGAAGTGGAGCGGTCGATCGTCAAACAGCTCGGTGTCAACCTGAGCGGCACCATCGGTGTCGGCAACTATACGGGGGGGTTCAACAATTCCGCCACCTTCCCGGTAAACTCCTCGATCGTGTCTCAGGCCATTGCGGGCGGGAACTTCGTTGCCGGCGGTACGAGCCTTTCCGCAAGTATCGAGGCTTTGCAGCGCGACGGGGTGATCCGGACCCTTGCGGAGCCTACATTGACCGCGATATCCGGCGAGAACGCAAGCTTTCTGGCGGGTGGCGAATTTCCGATCCCGGTCGCCCAGACGGACGGCGATATCTCGATCGAATTCAAGAAATTCGGTGTCGGTCTCGACTTCACGCCGGTCGTCCTGTCCGCCGGCCGGGTCAGCCTCCGGGTCAAGACGGAAGTCAGCGAACTGTCCAGTGACGGCGCGATCACGACCGGCGGCATCACCGTTTCGGCGCTCAAGGTCCGCAGGGCGGAGTCCACGATCGAGCTGCCGTCCGGCGGAACGCTGGTGATGGCCGGACTGCTGCAGGAATCCTACAAGCAGTCGATCAACGGGATACCCGGCCTCATGCAGTTGCCGATCCTGGGGGCCTTGTTCAAAAGCCGCGACTTCCTGCGCCAGCAGACGGAACTCGTGGTTTTCGTGACCCCCTATACGGTCAATCCGGTGGCGGCCAGCAAACTGGTTCGGCCGGATCAGAACCTGATGCCGGCCAGCGACTCCGAAACCGTGTTCCTGAACCGTCTGAACAAGATTTTCCGCCGCCCGGGAGAGCCGGAGACCGGGACCTACCAGGGCCAGGTCGGATTTATTTACAAGTGAGGTACGGCAGATGAAGCCATTGATGAAGAAGCTGTCCTCGTTTGTGGCCCGAGCCGGTTTCACGGGCGCGGTGGTCGTTGCCCTGGCCGGGTGTCAGTCCCAGACGCAGGGCACGGACACGAGCCTGCTGGCGGCCAATGACTACAGGCTTCGCCACCCGATCGTCGTCACCGAACAACCGGAAACGCTGGATCTGCCGATCGGATACAACACCCGCAATCTGAATGCGCCGCTGTCGGAGACCATCACCGCCTTCGCCGCGCAATCGCGCAGGAACGGCAACGGGCGGGTCGAGATCCTGGTACCGGCGGGTGCCGGTAACGAGGCGGCTGTACATTCGGTCGTTCCTCATATCCGAAGCGCCCTGAAACGCGGTGGTGTCGGCGGCAACAGGGTTACAACCCGCAGCTATTCCGTGGAGGACCCATCGGCTGACGCGCCGATCCGCCTGTCCTATCCGCGGGTCATGGCGACAGCCGGCCCTTGTGGGGAATGGCCGAGAAACATGGGCGGCGAGTTCAATCGAAACATCGATTACGAAAACTTCGGCTGCGCAACCCAGGCGAACCTGGCCGCGATCGTTTCCAATCCCGCTGATCTGGTCACGCCGAGGGCGGTTCAGCCGCCGGATCAGCAACGCCGCGCCATTGTGTTCGAGAACTACAGGGCGGGCAAGCAAACGGCATCCGATTACAAGGAAGGCGTAGGCGCCCAGGTGTCTGAGTAAGGAAGGGTCATGAGCATCGACATGGATATGGCGAACTACGCCGTGGACTTGGGCCAGGATGGTATGCCGGAGAGCACCCAGCATCGTCCCGAGGACCGGTTTGAGACCCACCCGATCCCGCGGATTTCCGTACAGGGCTTCTGCCTGTCCGACGCGACGACCCGGACGGTCGAAGCCGCGGCGGAAGACCGCCGGATGACGAAGGCCCATGTGAAGGTCCATATGGGCGGAATCCCGGCGGCCATCGAACACTATGCGCAGGCGCCGACGCCGAACCTCATCATCGTCGAAACCAGCGGCAACCAGGGCGATATCCTGACCGAACTCGATCAGCTCGCCGAATACTGCGATGCCGGAACCAAGGTCATCGTCATCGGCGATGTGAACGACGTGACGCTCTACCGCGAGCTCATGCATCGCGGCGTCAGCGAATATCTGATCACGCCGCTCGACATCTATCAGTTGATACGCGCGATCGGGGATCTTTACGGAGACCCGCAGTCCGAACCGTTGGGCCGCACGGTAGCGTTTTTCGGGGTGAAGGGCGGATGCGGCGCATCGACCGTCGCCCATAACGCGGCCTGGGCGCTGGCGCGGGAGTACCAGAACGAAACGGTGGTCGCCGACCTCGACCTGGCCTTCGGGACGGCCGGCCTCGACTACAATCAGGATCCGCTGCAGGGTATCTATGAAGCGATTTCGGCTCCCGAACGGCTCGACGAAACCCTTCTCGACCGCATTTTGTCGAAATGCTCCGAACACCTGAGCCTGCTGGCAGCGCCGGCCTCTCTGGAACGCACCTATGACTACGGCGAGCATTCGTTCGAGCTTCTGATGGACACCATGCGCGCCAGCACGCCGACGATCGTGCTGGACGTGCCCCATGCCTGGAATGCCTGGGTCAGGAATGTCCTGGTCAACGCCGACGAGGTGGTCATGGTGGCCGAGCCCGACCTTGCGAACCTGCGCAATGCCAAGAACGTCGTCGACACGCTCAAGCAGTTGCGGCCGAACGACCGCCTGCCGCTCCTGGTGATGAACCGGGTGAACGTGCCGAAGCGGCCGGAAATCAAGCCGGAGGAATTCGCAACGGCGCTCGGAATGACGTCGCTGCTTTCGATCCCCTTCGAACCGCAGCTTTTCGGAACGGCTGCGAACAACGGCCAGATGATTGCGGAACTGGAAGCGAAGAACCCGGTTGCCGGTGTCTTTACCGAAATCGCCCATGTGGTCTCCGGAAAATCCAACCCGGGCAAGATCAAGAAACCCGGGATCTCATCGCTCTTGTCGAAACTGACCGGCCGATAGGCCCAACTCGGATTGTGTAACGGAGATATTTGCCGCCATGTTCGGTAGACGCGGTTCAACGTCAAACGGAGCAGCGACTGTCCGGCCCGTCGCGCCGGTGCAGCCCAAAACTGCGCCCGAGCCGGAGCCGTCTGCGACTGCCGACTTGCCGGAGATGCGCGAGGAACGCGAGATTCCGGTAGAGGTCGCCGCGCCGCCGCCCGAAAAGCCGATCGTGGAGCCGCAGCCCCAGGCGCCGGCGCCGAAGCAGGAAGCCAAGCGCCGCAAGTCAGGCGAGTATTACGAAACCAAGGCGCAGATCTTCAACGCTCTGGTCGAGGCGATCGATCTTTCCCAGCTCAGCCGTTTGGGGCCGGAAGATGCGCGCGACGAAATCCGCGATGTGGTCAATGACATCATCGCCCTGAAGAATGTCGTCCTGTCCATTGCCGAGCAGGAAGATCTGCTGGAGGACATCTGCAACGATGTTCTGGGTTACGGTCCGTTGGAACCGTTGCTTGCGCGCGATGACATCGCCGACATCATGGTCAACGGCGCCGATGTGGTCTACATCGAAACCGAGGGCAAGATGCAGCAGACCGGCATCTCCTTCCGCGACAACGCGCAGCTCATGAACATCTGTCAGCGGATCGTGAGCCAGGTCGGCCGCCGGGTCGACGATTCAAGCCCGATCTGTGATGCCCGCCTTCCGGACGGGTCTCGTGTGAACGTCATCGCCCCGCCGCTGGCGATCGACGGTCCCGCCCTCACTATCCGTAAATTCAAGCGCGACAAGCTGACCCTCGATCAGTTGGTCAAATACGGTTCGATCACGCCGGAAGGGGCGACGATCCTTCAGATCATCGGGCGCTCGCGCTGTAACGTGCTGATTTCCGGCGGTACCGGTTCCGGTAAGACGACGCTTCTGAACTGTCTGACCGCCTACATCGATAGCACCGAACGCATCATCACTTGCGAAGACTCCGCGGAACTGCAGCTGCAGCAGCCGCATGTGGTCCGCCTGGAAACCCGCCCGCCGAACCTGGAGGGCGAGGGCGAGATCACCATGCGTGACCTGGTGAAGAACTGCCTGCGTATGCGTCCGGAGCGGATCATCGTCGGCGAGGTGCGCGGACCGGAGGCCTTCGACCTCCTGCAGGCCATGAACACCGGCCACGACGGGTCCATGGGCACCTTGCACGCCAACTCGCCGCGCGAGGCCTTGTCGCGTCTGGAATCCATGATCACGATGGGCGGCTTCTCACTGCCTTCCCGCACGTTGCGGGAAATGATCGTTTCGTCCATCGATGTCGTGGTGCAGGCCGCGCGCCTTCGCGACGGCTCGCGCCGGATCACCCATGTGACCGAGGTTATGGGCATGGAAGGCGACGTGATCATCACCCAGGATGTGTTTGTCTACGACATGATCGGGGAAGATCCGAGCGGACGCATCATCGGCCGCCACCGGTCCACGGGGATCGGGCGTCCGCGGTTCTGGGAGCGGGCACGCTACTTCGGTGAGGAAAACCGCCTGGCCCAGGCGCTGGACGCTTCCGAAATGCCTGAATACACAGATGACTGAGGCACGGTGAATGGAAGCCTTCGAGCCATTTATGACACCCGGGGTAACCGGCGTCGCCGTCGCGGTCCTCGTGGCATTGAGCATCGGCGGCGTGATCTATGCCTTGTTCCAGCCGCTCCTGTCGGGGTCGCGGCGCAGGGACAAGCGCCTCAGCGGAATTGCCGCCCGGCCGCAGTCTGTCGAACTCAGAAAGAAGGTTGGCGACGGCGACCGCCGGCGCAAGTCCGTCCAGGACCAGTTGAAGGACTTCGAGGAGCGGCAGAAGGCGAAACTGCAGAAACAGAAAAGGCCTTCCCTGTCGGTCCGCCTGGAACAGGCAGGGCTTGCCTGGGAACGCAAGCACTTCATCTATCTCAGCATCGCGTCCGCCGTCGTCGGCGCGCTGATCGGCCTGATTGTCAGCCAAAACATGCTGATTGCGCTTGGTATCGGTTTCGTCGGCGGGTTCGGCTTTCCACGCTGGTTCGTCAGCTTCAAGCGCAAGCGGCGGTTCAACGCCTTCCTCGACGAACTGCCGAATGCGGTCGACATCATCGTACGCGGCGTGAAGGCCGGTCTTCCTCTCGGAGATTGCATCAAGATCGTCGCAAAGGAAGCGCGCGAGCCGGTTGCCGGGGAATTCCGCAAGATCGTCGAAACCCAGGTCATGGGCATCTCGCTGACGGATGCGGTCGGGCGCATGCCCGATCGGGTGCCGCTGGCGGAGGCCAACTTCTTCGCCATCGTCGTTGCCATTCAGCAAAAGGCCGGCGGCGGGCTGTCCGAAGCGCTCGGCAATCTGTCCAAGGTGCTCAGAAGCCGTAAGGCTCTGCAACGCAAGATCAAGGCCCTCAGTGCGGAAGCCAAGTCATCCGCCGGCATTATCGGGTCGCTGCCGTTCGTCGTCTCGGTCATTATCTATCTGGTCGCGCCGGACTATATTTCCTTGCTGTTCACGCGACCGGCCGGTCACCTGATCATCGCAGGCGGTATTTTCTGGATGTTCGTGGGCATCATGGTGATGCGCAAGATGATCAACTTCGACTTCTAAGGTAAGATGATGTTCGATCTCACAAGCATCGCCAGCAGCAACTTTCTGGTCGCCTTCCTGACCCTGGTCGCCGTGGCCGGAACCCTGTTCACCGTGGTCATGCCGATCTTCGAGCGGGACACGCTGAAATCCCGGATGAAGTCGGTCGCCCTGGAGCGCGACAAGTTGCGCGCGAAGGAGAGGGCGCGGCTTGCAACGGAAAAGACCGATGCCCGCGCCTCCCTGCGTTCGACGCAGCCGAAGGAGCAGGTCAAGAACCTGGTCGACCGGTTGAACCTGAAGACCAGGCTTGCGGACGAAACCACCCAGGACAAGCTGCGCATGGCCGGTTACCGGGGAACGGGGCCGCTCTACACCTTCCTGTTCGCGCGTATTGCCATTCCAGGCGTGCTCTTCCTGTTCGCCCTTGTCTACGCCTTTGCCGTGCTGCCTTCCGACACGCCGGCGATCACCAAGATTTCCGCCTGTCTCTTCGTCGGCGGCATCGGCGTCTTCGCGCCGAACCTTTACATCCAGAACGCGATCTCGAAGCGTCAGCTGTCCATTCGCAGGGCTTGGCCCGATGCGCTCGATCTGATGCTGATCTGCGTGGAATCGGGCATGTCCATCGAAGAGGCGTTCCGGCGGGTCGCGGAGGAAATCGGCACGCAGTCGATCCCGCTCGCCGAGGAACTGACGCTGACCAACGCCGAACTCTCCTATCTGGGCGAACGCAGGCAGGCCTATGAGAACCTGGCCAAGCGGACCGGTGTCGACGGCGTCAAGAACGTGATGATGGCGCTGATCCAGGCGGAACGCTACGGCACGCCGGTCGGCCACGCCATCCGCGTCATGTCCGACGACAACCGCGAACAGCGCATGCAGGAAGCGGAAAAGAAGGCCGCGTCCCTGCCGCCGAAACTGACGGTTCCGATGATCGTGTTTTTCCTGCCGGTGCTGTTCTTCGTCATCATGGGCCCTGCGGTCATGCAGGCCATGGACGCCTTCAAGTAATACCAATCGTGTTTGATTATGACCCATCTGACCGCGTTTTCGGATCGGTCGGCTAGGAGCGTTTTGCAGGTCGATGCGGGGCATCGGCCAAAAAGCGGGACGGACGTCCGGGCGGTTTGAAAACGCGGCCTTCGGTGGAGCTGACCTGCCCGCCGGACAGCGTTGCGCCGCTTGTCCGACCACGTGGGTCGCGCTACGCGACGCGCCTAGCCGGCAGACAGGTCAGGTCCATCAGATGGGTCATGATCAAACACGATTGGTATAAGACCCTTCAGCAAGGCTGGCCGGAATGAAAAAGCGCGCGCACGATCTTTCGTGCGCGCGCTCATGTCATTGTCTCAATTTTCTTGAAAAGCCGTATCAGCTGCGGCTTTGCGCGATCATGTCGCGCAGATAGGCGATGTTGGCTTCCGCCTGTTTCGGGTCCAGTTCGGAACGGGCGACCTGTTCGGCCTCGGCGAATTTCCCCTGGATGCCGAGCGCCAGCGCCAGGTTCTGACGCACGCGGCTGTCGGCGCCGGGCAGGGCGGCCGCCTTACGCAGCGTGTACTCGGCTTCCGGCAACTGGTTGGACAGAAGATAGGACAGGCCGAGGTTGTTGAGCAACGTCGGTTCGTTCGGCGCGATTTTCAACGCCTGGTGATAGAGCCCGCGGGCGCGTTCGTGATTGCCCATCTGGTCGTAGATGGCGGCCTGTGCCGACATCAGCTTCCAGTCCGGCATCTGCGGTGTCTGGGCACGCTGGAGAACATTGAGCGCCTCGTCGAAGCGGCCGTTCATGGCCAGCACCTTGCCGTAAGCCGAGGCGATCTCGCGGTCGTTCGGGTTGGAGATGACGGCGGCGCGCAGGACGGCCATGGACTGCTCGATCTGCTCGTTCTGCTGTAGCGCGTTGGCATAGCCGAGGATCGTCGCGCGGTCCTTGCTGTCTTTCTCGTATTTGCCGCCCCAGGAAGACACCGCCCGCATGGCGGCGTTCGAACCCGGTTTCGCATAGGTCAGGCTGTTGCTCGGTGAATGGGTGCCGACGCTGTTGTTCCTGGAGGATGCGCAACCGGTCAGCAGCACGGCTGCGGTCATCGCGGCCGCCAGCGGCAGGTAGCGGGCGCGCCGGCGGGTTTTACGTTGAGCTTTCTGGGTCATTTCTGACACCTCGACACATGAGCTTCACGGAACGTTCTGTTCTTCAAATCAGTAGTTTATTAACCCTAATGGATGGTTAAGCCGGTTTGTCGGGTCGGCATACCCCGTCCCGGATATTGCCAAGCGCGTCCGGGATGCGTACCTGTGAACCGTGACATCCAACATTCCGGGAGCCCGCCGTGCGTGAAGCCTTGATCCGCGAAAATGAAGCCCAGCAGCCGACACCGGTCATTGCCGTCGGGGAGGACGATCTGGAAGCGGTCCTCGCAGGCCTTGGACAACCGGCTGCGGATTGGGCGAAACGCAACGGTTTCCAGGCAGCGGCGGGAAGCAGTCTCCTGGTGCCAGCGGTCAACGAGGCAGGCTCCGCGCTGCTGTTTGCAGCCGGGGAGAACGGCTCCGCCCAGCCTTTCGCCTTCGGCGGGCTGGTCGCCTCTTTGCCCGCCGGGGACTATGCGTTTGCCGATGGTTTTCCCGATCCTGAATTCGCGGTGCTCGGCTTTGCCCTGTCCTCCTACCGGTTTGAGAAATACCGCAAGAACGGCGCCGCCCGCGCCCGCCTTGTCGTCCCAGCGACCGTCGACCTTGCGCGGGTCGATGCGATCCTCAAGGGCGTTCAGATCGCCCGCGACCTGATCAACATTCCGGCGAACGATCTGGGGCCGCAGGAACTGGCGGCCGAAATCCGGTCGCTGTTCGTCGAAAACGGCGGAACGGGCGAGATCATCGAGGGTGAAGCGCTGCTGGAACGGGGCTTTCCGATGGTCCATGCGGTCGGCCGCGCGTCGAGCCGCGAACCGCGTCTTGCGGATTTCACATGGGGACCGGAGGACGCGCCCAAGGTGACCCTGGTCGGCAAGGGCGTCATCTTCGATACCGGCGGTCTCGATATCAAGCCGTCGAGCGCCATGCTGCTGATGAAAAAAGACATGGGCGGCGCCGCGAACGTCCTCGGTCTTGCGGCTATGATCATGGCCGCTGAATTGCCCGTGCGCCTGCGCGTCATCGTGCCCTGCGTCGAAAATGCGATCTCCGGATCGGCTTTCCGTCCCGGCGACATCCTGCCGAGCCGCAAGGGACTGACCGTCGAAATCGGCAACACCGATGCGGAAGGCCGGCTGGTGCTGGCCGATGCACTTGCTCTCGCTGATGAGGAAGAGCCGGATCTTCTGGTGGATATGGCGACCCTGACCGGCGCGGCCCGCGTCGCGCTCGGGCCCGATCTGCCGCCGTTTTTCACCGATGACGAGGATCTTGCGGAGGAACTCGCGCTGGTCTCGGAGGCCAGTGCCGATCCGCTGTGGCGTCTGCCGCTATGGCAGCCATATATGAAATATCTCGACAGCAAGATCGCCGACATCAACCACATCAACACCACCGGTGCGGGATTTGCCGGCTCGATCACGGCAGCCCTGTTCCTGTCGCGGTTTGTCGAGAAAGCGCAGTCCTGGGTGCATTTCGACATCTATGGCTGGACGCCCATGGACAAGCCGGGCAAGCCGGCCGGCGGCGAGGCGCAGGGCATCCGCTGCCTGTTCGATCTGATCAGCGACAGATATTCGGACAAAAAATAACGGCTCCGAAACAATTTCCTGTTCTGCTAGTCTTGAAAACTAACGGAACGGGAAGTCTCCGCAGATGGCGGTCGAGCTGCGCGCCTCGCAGGCGCTGAAACTGATGCATGACGTCAATCTGGCGCTTGTTCGCGACAGCGAGCAGGACCTGTCCGCACGCCAGTTGACGATCCTGCTGACGGTCTACCTGGAACCGCCGCCCCATACGGTGCGCGGACTTGCCGCCAAGTTGAACGTCACCAAGCCCGCGATCACCCGGGCGCTCGACACGCTGGGTGGCATGCGGCTTCTGTCACGCAAGCGCGATGAGGCCGACAAGCGCAACGTCATCATCACCAGAACCGTCGACGGCGCCCTTTATCTGGAGCATCTCGGCGATCTGGTTTCCGAAAAGGCGCGCGAACTGCCCCGATAGGCCATCCGCTTCAGGATCAGGACATGTCTGAAAAATTCGACCGTCGCATTCACCCCGTCCGGCCGGACCTTGCGGCCCGCGCCTACGAGGGGCGCGTTCAAGCCGATCGCTTCGTCGACGGCACCGTGAAACAGGTCACCGCCGACCGGCTGTCCATGCGGCCCGAACCCCGGCGCGACAAGTCGATCGACACCGAACTTCTGTTCGGCGAGACCGTCACGGTCTTTGAGGAAACCATGGAAGGCTGGGCCTGGGGCCAGCTGGAGACCGACGGTTATGTCGGCTGGTTTTCCTCCGACGGACTTGGGGCCCTCGAAGCCTCGACCCATATCGTGCGGGCCCTGCGCACCTACCGCTATCCCGGCCCGGACCTGAAATTTCCTCCTCTCGGCCTGATTTCCATGGGGGCGAAGGTGACCGTCACGGGGCGCGCAACGACCCGCGGCCTGGATTATGCGCTCTTGAGCGACGGCTCCGCCGTCGTCGCCCGCCATCTTGCCGGGCTGGATCAGTTTGAGACGGACTGGGTCGCTGTCGCCGAGGAATTTCTCGGCACCCCCTACCTCTGGGGCGGGCGCTCAAGTCTGGGGCTCGACTGCTCGGCCCTCGTCCAGCTCGCCGCCCAGGCCGGTGGGTATGATGTTCCGCGCGACAGCGACATGCAGGTAGCGGGCGCAGGTGAAGCAATCGATACGTCCGACCTCGATGCGCTCCAACGCGGCGATCTCGTCTTCTGGAAAGGCCATGTCGGCATCGTTCAGAGCCCGAACCGGCTTCTTCACGCGAACGGCCACACCATGACGGTTGCCAGCGAACCGCTGGACCGGGCGGTCGCCCGGATCGCAGAAAACGAATTCGGCAATGTGACCGGGATGCGGAGGTTAAGACGCCAAGTCAGATAACGAAAATGGTCCCGGTTATGACACTCGCGAGTGATATCCTTTGACGACTTCCCAATTGGGCGCCGAGACTTGGGGTATCTCTCGTTAGTTATAATTACGATGAGCCGATCGCGAGAATGGTGCCAAAACCTATCGCGGAGAACAGGACTGAGATTGCTGCCCAAAAGGAAAAAATCTTTACGTATAGATGTCGAGGGGAATTGTAATTTCCCAATCTAAAAATCCTGATCGAGATAAAAAATAAAATAACTGGCGTAAAAATAAAAGTTGGAAATCCTATCATAATATAAGTATAAAGTAGTTCGAAATCTACTATCGATAAGTGATCGAAGTCTCCTGTGAAATATTTTTTTGTAGACCAGAAATTGGAAGCTTCTACTATGAAGCATACGGCTGACGGGAGTATAAGTAGGCAGCCAATATAAAGCCGTTTTTTATTTATTCCCGAGATGACAAAAAACAGGAAAACGATAACACCGGTAAAAAAATAGAAATTTGAGAAGAAAAATTCATATATCATTTCAAGTCTTTATATCCTGCACGAATAAATACTGAAAAATATTTATACCTCAACATGCATCTTGATAATGTTTTCGGCAACACGCACTAACCCTGCAGCGACAGGTTCGGACGGGGCAGGTCTTCTTTCTTCTCTGCTTCCGGAAGCTCGCCCAATTCCAGGTCCTCGATCTTCTGGCCGCGTTTGGTGATCTTGTCCGTCGAGATCAGGATCTGGTCGATGTCCTTGTTGGCCTGTCCGAAATGGGTCTGCAGCTTGACCACCCGGTCGTTCAGCCGGCCGACATCGTCCATCAGGTGGGCGACCTCCGCCTGGATGAGATGGGCCTGCTCGCGCATCTTGGCGTCGCGCAGCACGGCCTGGATCACCTGGATCGACAACAGGAGCAGCGACGGCGAGACGATCACCACCCGGGCCCGGTGGGACTTCTGCACCAGGTCCTCGAAATTCTCGTTGAGTTCCGCGAACACGCTTTCCGACGGCACGAACAGGAACGCCGTGTCCTGTGTTTCGCCCGGCACCAGGTATTTTTCCCGGATGTCCTGAATGTGCTTGGTAAAATCCTTGCGGAACTGGGCCTGCGCGTATTTGAGGTCCTCTTCCGCCTTGGCCTTGCGGATGAGGTTGAAGGCTTCCAGCGGGAATTTGGCGTCGATGGCAAGCGACGGCGCGCCGTTGGGCATGTGCACAAGACAGTCCGGCCGCACGCCGGTGGAAAGCGTTGCCTGGAAATCATAGGCGGTTGGCGGCAACTGGTCCTGGATGATCGCTTCCATGCGCCCCTGGCCGAAGGCGCCGCGGGTCTGCTTGTTGGACAGGATCGCCTGCAGTTCCACCACCTGGCCCGACAGGTCGGTGATGGTCTTCTGTGCCCGATCGATCACCGCCAGCCGTTCGTGCAGCTGGCGCAGGCCCTCGTGCGTGCTCTTGGTCGTATTCGCCATGGACAGGCCGAGCTTGTGCCCCATGCCGTCGAGCCGGTCGTTGACGGCGCGCATCATGTCCGACTGGCGGGATCCGAACACCTCCGCCATGGTCTGCATGCGGCCGGTCATTTCCCCTTGCGATTTCAGCAATTGGGACAGATGGCTTTCCAGCTCGTGGATGCGTTCCGCAGCGGCGCCGTCGGCCTCCGCCCGGTTCCGGACCTGGCGCAGAATGCCCCAGACCAGCCAGAAGATGATGACCAGCAGGGCGAGCCCGCCTGCACTTCCCACCTCAAGAACCGTGAACGGGCGACCGCCGAATACAAAAAGGATATGTTGCATGAAACAAACATAGAACGATTCGGTCCGGAATGCAGCGTTTGCCTGCATTTGCGAAGCAAGGCAAAATTCCGGTCGGGCCGGGCTTTCGGATTGACCGGAGGCCGGCCTTTTACTATTTGAAACCCATGACGAAACGAGACATCATCATTATCCCCGATCCGGTCCTGCGCGAGGTCTGCAAGCCGGTCGCCAAGGTGGACGACAGCGTGCGCGCCTTGGCCGACGACATGCTGGAGACCATGTACGAAGCACCGGGCATCGGCCTTGCCGCCAGCCAGATCGGCATCCTGCAGCGCCTTTTCGTCCTGGATGTGGCCAAGGAAGACGAGCCGAAGAACCCGATCGTCTTCATCAATCCGAAGATCGTCTGGTCGAGCGAGGAGACCTCCGTCTACCAGGAAGGCTGCCTGTCGATCCCCGAATATTACGAGGATGTCGAGCGGCCGGCCCGGGTGAAGGTCCAGTTCCAGAATCGGGAAGGCTCCGACCAGGAAATGGAAGCGGACGGCCTGCTGGCCACCTGCATCCAGCATGAGCTCGACCATCTGAACGGTAAGTTGTTCATTGACTATCTGTCGAAGCTGAAGCGCGACCGGGTCATGAAGAAATTCGTCAAGCAGGCGAAGCAGTCCGCCAAGGGCTAACAGAACAGCCGGGGGCGCGCTGCATGGATCTGGCATATTTCCTGAAGATGTTTGCAGCGCTGTTCGCGATCATGAGCCCGATCGCGAACCTGCCGGTGTTCCTGTCTCTGACCTCCGACCGGGACCCCGCGTCCCAGCGCAACGTGGCGATCACGGTGATCATCGGCCTCGTGGTGGGCGGTGCGATCATCGCCCTGTCCGGCCCCGCGATCCTGAAAGTTTTCGGCATCAGCCTCGACGCCTTCCGGCTTGCCGGCGGGTTCCTCATCCTGCTGATCGCGCTCAATCTACTGTCCGGCGAACAGAGCTCCACCCATGGGGGGACCGAAAAGGAGCAGGCCCATCATGCGGAGCAGGACAATCCGGCCATCTATCCGCTGACCGTGCCGATCCTGCTCGGACCGGGCACGATTTCCACACTGATCATCTTTCGAGGCCAGGCGGAGACCATTCCGCAGGACATCGCCTATGTCGCGGCCCTCGGCGGGGCGATTGCCCTTCTCGGCGCAACCTTCATCGCAGCGCCGCTGCTGAACAAGGTGCTGGGCCAGACCGCGACCAGCGTGATGAGCCGGATCATGGGCATGATCCTCGCCGCCATCTCCATGGAAATGATGGTCGGAAGCCTGAAAGCCCTGTTGCCCGGATTGGCCTGAGCGTCCATAAGGGCGGAAACGTTCAACCGGTCCGAGGCATCATGTCATTACGCGTCGTTTTCATGGGAACACCGGACTTCTCCGTCCCCACGCTGATGGAAATCGTCGGCCAGGGATATGAGGTCGTCGCCTGCTATTCCCAGCCGCCGCGCAAGGCGGGCCGGGGCATGGAGGTGAAGAAGTCACCGGTGCATGAGGCCGCCGAAACCTTCGGCATTCCGGTCTTTACACCCGTCTCGCTCAAGGACCCTGAAGAACAGAAGACGTTCCGCGATCTGGAGGCCGATGTGGCCGTGGTGGTGGCCTACGGCTTGCTTCTGCCCAAGGCTGTTCTGGACGCCCCGCGCGAGGGTTGTCTCAACCTGCATGCCTCGCTCCTGCCGCGCTGGCGCGGGGCTGCTCCGATCAACCGCGCCATCATGGCGGGTGATACGGAAACCGCCGTTCAGGTCATGCGCATGGAAGAGGGGCTGGACACCGGTCCCGTCTGCATGTCGGAGACGGTCGAGATCGGGCCGGACATGACCGCCGGCGAACTCCACGATCGGCTTTCCGGTCTCGGCGGCGACCTGATGGTGCGCGCGCTCGCCGCTCTGTCGCGTGGCGCCCTGACCGAGACGCCCCAGGCGGCAGAGGGCGTCACCTATGCGGCCAAATTGTCGAAAGAGGAAACCCGGATCGACTGGACGGCTCCGGCCAAGACCGTGCATGATCATATCCGGGGCCTGTCACCTTTTCCCGGCGCCTGGTGTGAGATGACGCTCTCCGGCAAGACGGAACGGGTCAAGACCCTGCGCAGCGCCCTGGCGGAAGCTGCAGGCGAGCCCGGTACGGTCACAAGTGTCGACGGCGGCCCGGTCATCGCCTGCGGTCAGGGCGGCATCCGGCTGGTACAGGTCCAGCGGGCCGGCAAGAAGCCGATGACGGGTGAGGAATTTCAGCGTGGCGCCAAGCTTGCCGCCGGCGACAAGCTGGCATAAGCGCGGATCGGACATGACAGGAACGGATTGATGAGCGCTGAGATTGATGCCTCGACCTTGACGGTGAGATCGGTGGAACCGGCCGACGAAGCGGTCGTAAAGGCGCTTGTCACCGCCGCGTTCAATCAGGAAACCGAGGCCCGGCTCGTGCATACGCTGCGCCATTGCGGGGCACTGGTGCTGGAACAGGTGGCCGTGACCCCGGAAGGCAAGGTGGTCGGGCACGTCGCCTACAGCCGTGTCACGCCGGCGGGTGTCGGCCCCGGTCAGGATCTTTCGATTGTCTGCCTTGCGCCGGTGTCCGTCTGGCCGGAGCTTCAGCGCCAGGGTATCGGTTCCGCGCTGATCCGGGCGTCGCTGGATACGATGAAGGAGAAAGGCGAGGACCTGGTTCTGGTGCTCGGGCATCCGACCTACTATCCCCGGTTCGGCTTCGATGCGGAACTGGCCAAGAAGGTTCAGGCGCCTTACGCGGGCGCCGCCTTCATGGCCTGCGCGCTGACGGAGGCGGGGGAGCGGGACCTGCCTGTCGAGGTGGCTTTCGCCACGCCTTTCCAGGAATTCGAGTAAGGCCTCGATGCCACGCTACAAGCTGACAGTGGAATATGATGGCCGGCCGTTCGTCGGCTGGCAGCGCCAGGCGAACGGCCCAGCCGTCCAGGCTGTGATCGAACGGGCGGTCAAGGCCTTCTGCGGCGAGGAGATCGCCGTGGGCGGGGCCGGCCGAACGGACACCGGCGTGCATGCCCTGGGGCAGGTGGCCCATGTGGACCTGACCAAGGACTGGCCGGCCAAAACGGTCATGGGGGCGCTGAATTTCCACTGCCAGCCCGATCCGGTCGCCATCCTGGCCTGCGAGAAAATGCACGAAGGCTTCGATGCCCGTTTTTCGGCGATCCGCCGGTCCTACCGCTATCGTATCTACAACCGGGTGCCGCCGCTCACCCATGAACTGGGCCTTGCCTGGCATGTGAAAGCGGACCTCGATGCGGATGCCATGCACGAGGCGGCCCAGGTCTTCGTCGGCCACCACGACTTCACCACCTTCCGCCATACCCGTTGTCAGGCAAAGAGCCCCGAAAAGACCCTGGAGACCTTCTCCGTGCGTAGGGAAGGGCAGATGGTAATCGCGGAATGCGCCTCCCGCTCCTTCCTGCACAATCAGGTCCGCTCCATGGTAGGGACCCTTCGTCTCGTGGGCGACGGGCGCTGGACGGCGGACGACGTTCGTGCCGCCCTGGCCGCCCGCGACCGCATAGCCTGCGGCCCGGTCGCGCCCGCCGACGGCCTTTATCTGACGCATGTCGACTACCGCAGCCCCGAAGAAGACATCGCACGCGCCCGACAGGCGAAGCGGGATAACGCGGAAGCCGCGCCGGAAACCTGAAGCCTCTCATTTTTCAACGGAATCAGACGGTTTTGTTCCCTCGCCAACGGGTAAAGGGGCACGACAGCTATGCCCCTTGCTCCCGTCTCCCTCCTTGAGGGGGGAGATGGGAGCGGGCGGTGAAGCATTTCGTTTCTGCACCTTCACCGGGTGTTTCATCTTCCGAATTCCGAAACCCCATGGCAGAGGTAATCTCGGAAGGCACGTGCTACGCCGCGTCCTCCGGCGGGGCCACGCATTTCTTGTAGAGATGCCAGGTGGTGTGCCCGAGTATCGGCAAGGTGATCACGAGGCCGGCGAAGGCAGGCGCCATGGAGATGATCAGGGTCACGGTGACCACCAGTGCCCAGCCGATCATCGGCACCGGAGACGTTACGACGGCGCGCACGCTGGTGATCATCGCGGTAATGAAGTCCCGGTCGTCCTCCAGCAGCAGCGGGAAGGAAATCACGGTCAGCGAGAACAGGATGAGGGACAGGATCGCGCCGACCCCATGGCCGACCGCAAGAAACAGCAACCCTTCCGGCGTGCTGATCACCTCGGTGACGAATTCGTTGAAGGAGGCGAATGAGCGCAGTCCCATGAACAGCGCCAGCAGCAGCCGCACCTGATACATCCACATGATCATGATGAAGAGCACCACGAAGGCCATCCAGGAAATCTCGCGGCCCTTCTGCTGCCACATGACGCCCAGAAAGGACGACCAGCTCAACGGTTCGTTGGCCGCAAGCCTCCGGCTGACCTCGTAAAGGCCGATGGCGGTGAACGGACCAACCAGGGCAAAGCCGGCGGCAAGCGGATAGGAAAGGTAGCTCATGTGGAGCGCAGACGCAGTCAGAATGACCAGAAGCCCCCCAACGGTGAAGAAAATGCCGATCGCCAGTCCGTATTTCGGCGCCGCCTTGAAATCGCGCAGGCCCGCGGCGAGCGCGTCGATAACATCATTTGCGGTGATCTGCCGAACGACGGGATCCTTGCGCAGCACCGGGCGCGCCGATACCGCAGTATTTTGCGTATTTTCTGTCATTTTTGTCCTCCCAGGCTTTCGTCCCACGGAAAGCCTGAGACATCATGACGCGTGAAATCGATCTGTCCAATCGTAAAAACCATTACGCAGCGTTATGAATTGGGGAGGATCAGTCGGATTCACGCGGCACATCGACGGCTTGATCCGGAGCGCGGATGCCACTAACTCCTAAGCCTGAACGAACGTCGCATCGCATATCGCAAGACGGACAACCACGGAGCCTTCATGGCGATCAACGACCGCCCCGCGAATCTGACCCCAGGTGTCGCTTGGGCGTTGCTGAGCCCGATCGGGCGAATTTCCCAGCGTGCCTACTGGCACGGTGTGTTTCTGGTCTGGCTTGTTTCCCTCATTCCCATGCACATGTGGTGGAAAACCCTCGATCCGTCCCTGCCTTTGAGCGAATTGAATCCCAGCGATTTCGCGGAATCCAATCCGCTGTTTCCCCTGCTCTTTTTTGCTCTGACCTGGGTTGTGCTGGCGCTGGTGATCAAGCGTTGTCAGGATATCGGTGTGACCGGGTTCGTGGCGCTGTTGATCCTGGTTCCCGGAGTCGATTTCATCACCGTCATCGTTCTGGGGTTCATTCGAAGCGCGCCCGGGCCCAACCGCTATGGTCCCGCACCCGACAGTTACTACCGGCGGAACGTCTGACGATCCTGCCTCCCGTATTCCAACGACAAAGACCGCAATGACCGACCAGCTTTCCTCCGCCACCGCCATTGCCCGCGACCTCATCCGCTGTCCCTCCGTGACACCCGCCGAGGGCGGCGCACTGGTAACGTTGGAAACGCTCCTCAAGGCGTCCGGGTTCAGGGTCGAGCGAATCGTCTTCGCCGATGAGGGCACGCCGGACGTGGAAAACCTGTTCGCGTCCATCGGCTCCGGTCGTCCCCATTTCGTCTTTGCCGGCCACACGGATGTGGTGCCCCCCGGAAACGAGGGCGACTGGGCGCATGGCCCCTTCGAGGGGACGATCGCGGACGGTGTCCTCTATGGACGCGGCGCGGTCGACATGAAGGGCGGCATCGCCTCCTTTGCCGCCGCGGCACTTGATTTCGTCAAGGAACGGGGCACGAACTTCGGCGGAACGATCTCGTTCCTGATCACCGGCGACGAGGAAGGGCCGGCGGTCAACGGCACGGTCAAGCTGCTGGAATGGGCCGAAGCGAACGGGGAAAAATTCGACGCCTGCATCGTCGGTGAGCCGACCAATCCGGACCGGCTGGGCGATGCGATCAAGGTCGGCAGACGTGGATCGCTTTCCGGAACCGTGACGGTGAAGGGCACCCAGGGCCATGTCGCCTATCCGCACCTGGCCGACAATCCGATCCCGGGCCTGCTGAAGCTTATGGCCGCGCTCGATGCGCTTGTCCTCGACCGGGGCAACGACCGGTTTCAGCCGTCCAACCTGGAGATCGTCACGGTCGATGTCGGCAACCCGGCGTTCAACGTCATTCCGGCGCGGGCCGAGGCGCGCTTCAACATCCGCTTCAACGACGAATGGACGATTGAAACGCTCCGGGCGAAGATCCTGGAGACACTTGAAGCTGCGGCACCGGAAGGTCTGGGCTGGTCCATCGAATTCAAGCGCGATGCGAGCGAATCCTTTCTGACCCGCGACGACACCCTGATCGAGACTTTGAAGGCTGCCGTCGAAGCCGCGACCGGTCGGGCGCCGGAACTTTCCACCGGCGGCGGCACGTCCGATGCCCGCTTCATCAAGAACTATTGTCCCGTTGTGGAATTCGGCCTTGTCGGCCAGACCATGCACAAGGTCGACGAATGCGTCGCCATTGACGATCTGGACCGGCTTGCAGCCATCTACCGCCGCTTTCTGGAGAGGTATTTTTCAAATGCCGGGACGCTCTGAACCATGATCACCGGGCAGGAAATTGCGCGTGCTCTGACCGGCTCCTGGCTTTTGTTGAAAAACCGGCCCGAAGGCATGCTCTGGTTCGACCGAAGCCTGGAGGGCTTCTGGCGATCTTTCGGCGTGTTTTTCCTGCTCCTGCCGGTCGTCGGGATCACAGGGCTGATGGAAAGGAAAATGTACCTGGAAGAGACCGACCTGACCGTGGACATTTTTCCGGACGGCCTCTTCTGGACGTCGCAACTGGCGGCATCTTTTCTGGACTGGATCCTGCTACCTGTCGTGCTGGCGTTTCTGGCCCGTTCGCTCGGGATTGCCCGAGGCTACGTGGACTTCGTCATCGTGCGCAACTGGAGCAGTCTGCTGGTTGTCGTTCCTTATGCGCTTGCCGGACTGCTGTATCTTGCGGGGATCATTCCGCTGGGAATCGTGTCCCTGGTAATCGTAAGCGCGTTCATCGCCATTCTCTGGTACAAATTCAACATCACCCGCATCACCCTGCAAACCGGCACCAGCATGACAGTGGGCATCGTCGTGCTGGACATGGTGCTTTCAATCGTGATTGAGCAGGCTGTCGTCCGGATGTTGGGATAGGGCAGGTTCCCCGCTCATGACCTGGGCCGGCCGAGGATTTCCGAAAGCCAGGTCAGCACGGTTCGGATCACGGGCCGGTCGATAAGGTCCTCGTGAACGGCGATCCACAGTTCGCGGGACGCGCGAACGGGCGGATCGATCTCGATGAGATCCGGGTCTCCGCTGATCAGCCAGTCGGGCAGCATCGCCGCGCCCGCACCTGCCTTCACTGCTTGCAACACTGCGGAAAGGGTGCCGAGCCGCAGGCGCGGTTCGCCCTTGAAGTGGGACCTGATGGCGGCGATTTCCGGCAGCGTGTCGAGGGCGCTGTCATAGGTGATGAAGTCCGCGATTGGGCGGGAGGACCTGTGCCGCCCGCTGACGGCAAGACGGAGGCCGATATCCATCGCCTTGCGTATGATGAGCTTGCCGTCCGTCGGGCGGGCAAGGCGCAGGCCGATATCCGTCTCTCGCTGAGCCAGGCTCGCCGTTCCGGTCGCTGCTGCACATTCAAGGGTGATGCCGGGAAAGCGCTCGCAGAAGTCCGGCAGCTGCGGAGCGATCAGGTAATCCAGTACGAAGGGAACGGTGCTGATGCGCACATGTCCCGTTTGTGTGTTGCGGTCTGTGGTCTGTTTGAGAAGGGCGGTTTCCATGGCCTGCGCCGCCTGCAGCAACATACGTCCCGCTTCCGTCGGCACGAGTGTGCGGCCCTCCCGTCGGAACAGGGTTGCGCCCTGATCGCTTTCGGCAGCAGACAGCCGGCGTGAAATTGTCGTCTCATTGACGCCCAGTTCCCGTGCGGCTGCACCCAGCGTGCCCGCCCGGCTCAGTGTCAGCACGAGATGATAGGTATTCCAGTCACTCATTCCTGCAATTATGCAGATTTATCCTGCAATAACGAGCGTTTTTGCAAGGTTCGGAGCAGGTTATTGTCCTCTGCAAATGACAGGAGACAAGCATGACCGACTCTGATCGCAATCGCCCGAAAACCCTGATGGAACTCGCCGGTGCACCCGGATGGACGACGCCGGCCGCCGGCGAAGCCGCCGTCATTCTGATCGACGCCCAGCAGGAATATGTCACCGGAGCCCTTCCGCTCGAGGGAATCGACAAGGCACTCGCGGAAGTGAGCCGCCTGCGCGAACGGGCGAAGGAACTCGGCTTTCCCGTCATTCACGTCCGCCATGTCGGCCGGCCCGGCGGGCTGTTCGATATTGAGGCCGAGGGCGGGAAGTTCTGCGGTGTCGCCGAGCCGACAGACGGAGAAATCGTCGTTGGCAAGGGGCTGCCGAATGCCTTTGCTGGCACCGATCTTCAGGAGCGGCTTTCCGGACTGGGCGTCCGCAAACTGATCGTAGCCGGGTTCATGACCCACATGTGCGTTTCAAGTACGGTCAGGGCGGCCCTCGACCTGGGCTATTCCTCCGCCGTCGTCGCCAACGCCTGCACCAGCCGTGCGCTGCCCGTTCCGGGAGGCGGGACTTTAAGCGGAGCGGAGGTGCACCGCGCGGCCCTCACGGCACTCGCCGACCGTTTCGCGCTCGTGCTGGAAGACGCCAGCGCGATTTGATGAAAAAAGCCCGCTCCGGGAGAGCGAGCTGAACAGCATATCAAAGCCTGATTTTGTCATCCCGGACGAAGCGTCAGCGGAGATCCGGGACCGGCGAGCCACGGTTTTGGTCAGGATATCCCCTCAAAGCCGCCAGGCTTCTGCCTCCCCGGCCCCGGTTCGCGCTTTCGCTTGACCGGGGTGACTATGGAGAGTGTGAAGTAATGTTGGCAACTTGAGCCCGCTCCAGGAGAGCGGGCTTTTAAAGCGATGCCGCGGACCGATCAGTCGCGCAGGAGGTCGTTGATGGAGGTCTTGGAGCGGGTCTGTTCGTCGACGCGCTTGACGATGACCGCGCAGTAGAGGCTCGGGCCCGGGGTGCCGTCCGGCAGCGGCTTGCCGGGCATGCTGCCCGGAACCACGACCGAATAGGCGGGAACCTCGCCGATGAAGACCTCGCCGGTGTTGCGGTCGATGATCTTGGTGGAGGCACTGATATAGACGCCCATGGAAAGCACGGCGCCTTCGCGAATGACGACGCCTTCGACGACTTCCGAGCGCGCACCGATGAAACAATTGTCCTCGATGATCACCGGACCGGCCTGCAGCGGTTCCAGCACGCCGCCGATGCCGACGCCGCCGGACAGGTGCACGTTCTTGCCGATCTGCGCGCAGGAGCCCACCGTCGCCCAGGTGTCGACCATGGTGCCTTCATCCACATAGGCGCCGAGGTTGACGAAGGACGGCATCAGCACCACGCCCTTGCCGATGAAGGCGGAGCGGCGCACGGTGCAGTTCGGGACGGCGCGGAAACCCGCTTTCTCGAAATCGATGGCGCCCCAGCCGTCGAATTTGGACGGAACCTTGTCCCACCAGGAGGCACTGCCGGGGCCGCCCTTGATCACTTCCATCGCATTGAGGCGGAAGGACAGGAGCACGGCCTTCTTGGCCCACTGGTTGACAACCCAGTCGTCGCCCTTCTTTTCGGCGACACGGATCTGGCCGTTGTCGAGCAGGTTCAGCGTCTTTTCGACAGCATTGCGGACATCGCCGGTCGTTTTCGTATCGATATTGGCGCGATCCTCGAATGCCGCGTCGATGGTTTCGGCGAGTCTGGCAAGATCGATTGTCATCTTGGGTCTTGTCTCCGGCAAAGGCAGTTGAAACGGTTGCCGGACCTAAGCCGCGGGACGGCGAAGTGTCAAGCGTGGCGATGCCGAAAACGGCTGTGACCGATTGGCGGAACGCATCCGGTCGGTTGAGCACAAGTCAATTGCGCCGATCGCGCTGGCGGCTAAACCTTTGACCAATCGATGACACCGGACAAGGCTCCGGCATAAAGGCAAGGCCACGCAATGGAACTCTGGATCCCGATCACCATCTTTGCCGCCTTTTGCCAGAACCTGCGCTCGGCCCTGCAAAAGCACCTCAAAGGGACGCTGGGAACCACAGGCGCGACCTTTGTCCGGTTCGGATACGGCTTTCCCTTCGCGCTCCTCTATGTGGCAGGCCTGTATATCGTCGCCGGATTCGATCTGCCGCACATAAACGGACCGTTTCTCCTGGCTGCAGCCTTCGGCGGTCTGGCGCAGATCGTCGCGACCTTCCTGCTTGTCCACCTGTTTTCCTACCGCAACTTCACGGTCGGAACCGCTTATTCCAAGACGGAGCCGGTTCAGGCGGCCCTGTTCGGGCTGATCATGCTGGGCGAAACCGTGACCCCCGCAGCGGCCGTCGCCATCGCTGTCGGTGTTCTCGGTGTGGTGATGATCTCTCTGGCCAAGACGCCGTCGAACCTGCGCGAACTCGGATCCGCATTGGTCGGAAAGCCGGCGCTGATCGGCCTCGCATCCGCCGCCTGTTTCGGCGCCTCCGCGGCCGCCGTCCGGGTTGCGTCCCTGTCCCTCGGCGGCCCGGGCTTCCTGATGCAGGCAGCCTTTTCGCTGGCCTGCGTGACCCTGTTCCAGACTGTGGTCATGGCGCTGTGGATGGCCTGGCGGGATCCGCACCAGCTTGTCGCCAGTCTGCGGAGCTGGAAGATATCGATCTGGGTCGGCCTGGCCGGGGCGGCAGGGTCCGCCGGCTGGTTCACCGCCATGACCCTGCAGCAGGTCGCCTATGTCCGGGCACTGGCCCAGATCGAACTGGTGTTCACGCTTGCCGCGTCCTGGTTCGTCTTTCGCGAAAAGATCAACCGCGCCGAACTGGCCGGCTGCCTGCTGATCGTCGGCGCGATACTGCTGCTGTTGCTGGGTCGTTAGAGGCCGTATCCTATGGATTCAGCACGATGATCTTCGTCGACCCGCCGTTGCAGGTGTAGCAGCAGTTGCGGCAGCTGTTGCGGTTGTTGTAGCCGACGCCCCAATAGGAGCGCTGCCGGTTGCGCACCCAGGCGCCGTAGCAGACCTTTTCCCCGGAACGGCAGGAAATCCGGATCGTCTTGGTGCTGTAGTCGTTCAGCACATAGACCTTGTTGTTGCCCGGCCAGACGTGCCCGCGTCTGGAATGGGAGTATAGCTCGACGTCCACGACTTTCGGATGCTCGCTGCGGAACTGCCATTCCAGGGTTTCGGCATGAGAGGCCGTGATCGGTGCTGTATAAAACAAGGCAGCAATCACTATTAAGAGCCAGCGGCTCAGGAAGTATTTCATGGTTCGCCCCCGCGATGGATCGGAAGCCCGCATTTGTTTTGATGACTTTGGCTTCCACTGCGGAAGAATATGAAATCAAAAAGATATTTGTGCAACAACGGCCGGAACGATTATGCGGATCCGGGCTGTCCTTCCAGCGCCGCCGTTTGCAGCCAGTCCCGGAATGCCGCGACCGGCCGGGACAGGGGCCGCACCGGCGAGCGGACGAACCAGTAGCCCGTTTCCAGCTCGATCACCGGCCAGTCGGGCATGACCAGATGGCCGGCGTCCAGTTCCGACATCACGAACCGCTTGTCGATGACGATCGCCCCCATGCCGGCGATGGCCGCCTGGATGGCAAGGTCCCGGCTTTCCAGAAGGGTGCCGGAGGTCGTGTCCGGGTGGGTGAGGCCGGCCCTGGACATCCATAGCGGCCAGTCGCCGCGCCGGGCCGCACTGTGCAACAGGCGCAGTCTGGCGAAACTGTCCTGGCTGAGCGCGCCGCCGTCAGGCAATAGCCTCGGCGCCATCGCGACCGCCAGATGCTCCTGCCACAGGAGCGCGCTTTCCACGCCCTGCCAGTTGCCCTTGCCGAGCCGGATCGCGCAATCGTAATTCTCACGGTCCAGGTCGACCATGCGCGTGGAGGCGGACAGGAGGATCTCCACATCCGGCTGGATCGCCTGGAAGTCCGGCAGGCGCGGGATCAGCCACCGGGTGGCGAAGGTGGAAACCGTGCTGATCCTGAGTTCGGTGCGGCTTCGGCGCTTGAAGCTGTCGACCGCGTCCTCGATGCGCTCGAAGGAATCCCCGAGCCCAAGTGCGAGCCGCTGTCCCTCCTCGGTCAGGGTCAGCCCGCGACCGTCCCTCAACACAAGCGTTGCCCCCAGTTCCGCCTCCAGTTTGCGCATCAGATGCGACAGGGCAGACGGCGACACGCCCAGGATCTCGGCCGCAAGCGAGGCCCGGCCGTGCCGGGGGAGAAGAGAAAAGGCATGAAGGGCGCGCAGGGAGACCATGGTGCGGAATTGTTCGTTTGAGTTTTTCTCAAACTAAATTCGCACGTTTCCGGAAGCCAGAAGTTTTTTTATCTAAACAGCTGGAACGTCGGGTCACATCGCGGTCAGTTGGCCGTTCACGGCAGTCAGGAAACCGGCGAGATCGTCGGTGACGAAATCCACGTGGGCGGCCTTGTCGCCCTCCAGCTCCCAGTCGTCCCGGAAGATGTCCCGTGTGCCTTTCGGCACGATCAGCGCGGTGCGCATGCCCAGGTGATGCGGCACTTCCAGGTTCCGCTGCAGGTCTTCGAACATGGCGGCCCGGACCGGGGAAACCCCGGTGCGCTCCAGGAAGCGGTCGTAGGTTTCCCGGTTCGGCTTCGGCATCAGGTCCGCGGCGACGATATCGAAGATATCCTCGAAATGATCGGAGATGCCGAGGGCCGCGGCCGTGCGCTCCGCATGCGGGCGATCGCCGTTGGTGAAGATGTACTTGCGTCCGGGCAGGGCTTCGATGGCCTTGCCGAGAGCGGGGTCCGGCAGGACATTGGAATAGTCGATGTCGTGGACGTAGCGCAGGTAGTCGTCCGGATCGATCTTGTGTTCCATCATCAGCCCGCGCAGGGTCGTGCCGTATTTCTGGTAATAGTCCCGGCGCTGGGCAATGGCATCTTCCTCGCCGATGTTCAGCGCCCTGGCGATATAATCCGCGATCTGTTTATTGATCTGGCTGAACAGGTCGACATGCGCCGGATAGAGCGTGTTGTCGAGGTCGAAGATCCAGGCTTCGACCCCCTTGAACACTCTCAGGTCCTGGCTGTGCGCGTGCGGACCTTCCACGGCAACGGGACGATCGGTCACGGACGGATCAGGGTCCCGGCGCCGCGGTCGGTGAAGAGTTCCAGAAGAACCGCGTGGGGGACCTTGCCGTCCAGGATGACGACGCCTTCCACGCCCTGGTCGAGCGCCTCGATACAGGTCTCCACCTTGGGGATCATGCCGCCGGAAATGGTGCCGTCCGCGATCAACTCGCGCGCCTTGGCGACGGTCAGCTGCTTGATGAGATTGCCGTCCTTGTCGAGAACGCCGGGCACATCGGTGAGGAACAAAAGCCTCTTGGCGTTGAGCGAACCGGCAATGGCGCCGGCGAAAGTGTCGGCGTTGACGTTGTAGGTCTCGCCGTCCGCACCCGGCGCGACGGGCGCCACCACCGGAATCAGGTCTTCCTTGAGAACGAGTTTCAGGACGGTCGGGTTGACGTCGGCCGGTTCGCCGACGAAGCCCAGATCGACCACCTTCTCGATATTGGAATCCGGATCGACCATGGTGCGCTGGACCTTTTCCGCGGTGACCATGTTGCCGTCCTTGCCGCACAGGCCGACGGCGCGGCCGCCTTCGGCATTGATCGCCTGGACGATTTCCTTGTTGATCGATCCGGCAAGCACCATTTCGACGATCTCGACCGTGGCCTTGTCCGTGACCCTGAGGCCGCCCTTGAATTCGCTGACGATCCCGAGCCGGGTGAGCATCTTGCCGATTTGCGGACCGCCGCCATGGACCACCACCGGGTGCACGCCGGACTGGCGCAGCAGCGTGATATCGCGGGCAAACGCCTGGGAGAGAGCCGCATCGCCCATGGCATGGCCACCGTATTTCACGACCACTGTGCGGTCGTCATAGCGCTGCATGTAGGGCAGGGCCTGGGCAATCACATGGGCGCGGCTGGAATGGTCCGGAGTGGTCATGTTGGTACTTCTGCTCGCTCTTGGCTCGTTCGTGCGGAACTGAGGCTATACCCTTTTCGGCAAGCTCGCTCAATCGCCGACCGCGGGATCAGTAGGAGGTGAGCCGATGGATTTCGGCGCGCAACTCGTCGAGGCCGATGCCTTTTTCCGAAGACGTGGCCAGGATTTCAGGGAAGGCCGCCGGCCGTCTCGACAGGGTCTTGGAGGTTTCCTCCATCAGCCGCGCGAGCTGTCCGGGCTTGATCTTGTCCGACTTGGTCAGCACCACCTGATAGATCACGGCCGCCTTGTCGAGCAGGTCCATCGCTTCCAGGTCGTTGTTCTTGATGCCGTGGCGGCTGTCGATCAGCAGGAACACGCGCCGCAGGGTCGGCCGCCCGCGCAGATAGGCAAACACCAGCTCGGTCCAGGCGGCGACCAGTTCCTTCGGCGCCTGGGCATAGCCGTATCCGGGCATGTCGACGATGGTGAGCTCCGTCTCCGGGGCGACGAAGAAGTTCAGCATCTGGGTCCGTCCGGGCGTGCTTGATGTCCGCGCCAGTCCCTTACGGCCGGTCAGCGCGTTGATCAGGCTGGATTTGCCCACATTCGACCGCCCGGCAAAGGCGATTTCCGTGCGCGTGGCGTCCGGCAGGTTGGACATGTCGGTGACGCTGGTCAGGAAGGTCCAGGGCTTTGCAAAAAGCAGGCGCCCGGCTTCCAGTTCGTCTTCGGAGAATTTTTCTTCGTCGCTCATGGCTGGCTTTTATCCCGCATCTCGGTCCGCGTCGAGGGGCGTTGCTCCTGTTCTCGGTGCGCTGACAGCAGCGCTTCAAGATCCGCGCCGCGAATGGCGTTGAGGTGTTTGACGATCCTGGCGATCGGCCAGTCCCACCAGGCGATCTCCAGAAGGGTATCGACCGTGGCCGGGTCGAAACGATGGCGAATGACGCGTGCCGGATTGCCGGCGACGATCGCATAGTCGGGAACGTCCGAAGCGACCACGGCCTTGGCGCCGACGATCGCGCCGTGTCCGATCGTGACACCGGGCATGATCGTGGCGTCGGTTCCGATCCAGACGTCGTTGCCGACAACCGTGTCGCCGCGCAGGCCCTGCGCGATCGTGTCGAAGTCGAAGCCCTCTTCCCAACCGTTCCCGAAAATCTGGAATGGATAGGTCGAAAACCCGGTCATGGCGTGATTGGCGCCGTTCATGATGAATTCGACACCGGTCGCAAAGGCGCAGAACTTGCCGATGACAAGCCGGTCGCCGAGAAATTCGAAATGGTAGCGGACACATTTCTCCTGAAACCGTTCCGGTTCATGCGTGTCGTTATAATAGCTGTACTCACCGGCGCTGATATTGGCGCCCGAGATCACGTTCTTGATGAAAACGGTGTGGGTGGCGGCACCCGGAAACGGAAAGCGGCTATCGGGGTCTGGACCGAGCATGGACACCTCCTGAAAGAAAAGGCCCCGCGTTCGGCGGGGCCTTGGTTGCTTCGTCTCGGCAGGGCGATCAGCCCTTGTTCTCGGCCGTCGCCTTCTTGCGCTTGAAGGTGCGTTTCAGGTTGTCCCAGAGCTCGATCTTCACGCCCTGGCGACGCATGATCACATATTGCTGGGTTACCGAAAGGGTGTTGTTCCAGGCCCAGTAGATCACGAGCCCTGCCGGGAACGACGCCAGCATGAAGGTGAAGATCACCGGCATCCAGGTGAAGATCATCTGCTGGGTCGGATCGGGCGGTGCCGGGTTCATCTTCATCTGGACGAACATGGTGATACCCATGATCAGGGGCCAAACGCCCAGCATGAGCATCTGCGGCGGATCCCAGGGAATGAGCCCGAACAGGTTGAAAATCGTCGTCGGATCCGGGGCGGAAAGGTCCTGGATCCAGCCGAAGAACGGCGCATGACGCATCTCGATGGTAACGAACAGCACCTTGTAGAGCGAGAAGAAGACCGGGATCTGAATGAGCACCGGCAGACAGCCTGCCAGTGGATTGATCTTTTCCTTCTTGTAGAGCTCCATCAGCGCCTGTTGCTGCTTCTGCCGGTCGTCGCCGTATTTCTCCTTGATCTCGGTCATTTGCGGCTGCACGAGCTTCATCTTGCTCATGGAGACGTAGGATTTGTTGGCGAGCGGGTAGAACACCAGTTTCACCAGAACGGTGACTGCCAGGATGGCGACGCCGAAGTTGCCGACCAGGTGGTACAGGTAGTCGATGACCCAGAACATCGGCTTGGTCAGGAAGAAGAACCAGCCCCAGTCGATCAACAGGTTGAACTGCTTGATCCCCAGGCCGTTATCCGTGTCCTGATAGGCGTCGAGAAGCGATTTCTGCTTTGCTCCGGCAAACAGATAGGAGCTGGTGTCGGCGCTTCCGCCAGCGGGAACGGTCACGCCTGTGCCGAGAAAGTCCGCCTGAAAGTTGTCGGTCGCCTGTGTGTAGGTGAAGTTCGGCTGGAAAGTCGATTTCGGCACCGGAATGAGCGTCGCCGCCCAGTACTTGTCGGTAAAGCCCAGCCAGCCCTGATTGACCTGCGGAGGACGAACCTGGTGATCTTCCTCCAGGTCCGAGTATTTGATTTCCTTGACCCCATCGTCGCCAAAGACACCCAGCAGGCCTTCATGCAGGATATAGAAGCCTTCCGTGTCCGGTGTGCCGTTGCGCACGATCAGGCCGTAAGGGTAGAGATTGACCGGTGCACCGGTGTTGTTCTCCACCGATTGACCGATGGTGAACATGTAGTTCTTGTCGATTGCAAACGTCCGCTTGAAAACAAGGCCGGCGCCATTGTCGTAGGTCAGCGTCACCGGGGTTTCCGGCGTCAGCCTGGCGCCGTCCGGCTTCGTCCAGACGGTATCGGTCCCGGGCAGGGCAATATCGGTTCCCGGATCGGCGACCCAGCCGTAGTCCGCGTAAAAGGCCTTCGGCGCGCCTTTCGGCGAAAGCAGCACGATCGTCGGGCTGCTCTTGTCGACGGTCTCGTGATAGTCCTTCAGGCGCAGGTCG
Source organism: Roseibium sp. (assembly GCF_048260565.1). GTDB lineage: Bacteria > Pseudomonadota > Alphaproteobacteria > Rhizobiales > Stappiaceae > Roseibium. The sequence goes on from NZ_JBLXGP010000002.1 coordinate 237,816, forward strand.
TCGAGACGGCCGCCGGTAAGGTTGATCGAACCGGAAACGCGGGGCGTATCGATGTCGATCCGCTCGCTCTTGGCAAGGGCTTGTTCGCGCGTCATTGCCGCCGTCTGGCCGGCGGCTCCCGAAGTCGGCGCATTTGCCTGACCCGGGGTCGTGCCGGCGGGCGCGGGCGTGTTGGCATCCTGGGTGCCGCCAGCCGGCGCGGCCTGTTCCTGCTGCGCCTGGAGTTCCGCCTGCTGGCGCTCCAGTTGGGGCTTTGCAATGAAATATTGCCATCCCAGCAGAACGACCAGGGACAGGACGATTGCAAGAATCGTATTGCGATTTTCGGAGAACAACTGGATTACCCCTGTTTTCTGCGCGGAACGGTATCTGTCTGGGCTGCGTCCTTCGCCCGCTGCGGTTTCCCGCGGCGATGTGGCGAACTGGGCTTCAGCGCCTGCGGTAGCCCCGATTTAAGGTCCGAGACCAGATTTGGGAAGGGAAGTGTGAGGGCTGCCTCGCGTCCGATCAGGACAAAGTCGGCAAACTCGGGAATATCCTCCCGGCGAAGAGCAGCGACAGCGGCACGCAGGCGCCGCTTGATTCGGTTGCGTACGACGGAATTGCCGGTCTTTTTCGTGACCGTGTAGCCGACACGCGGATCGCCGTCATGCGGGCGTTTCAGCCCCTGCAACACAAAAGCGCGCCGATTCACCCGTCCGCCTTTGGCAACGGCAAGGAATTCGGAGCGCTTTTTAAGTGTGTTCATGAGCGGCGGCGTGGGCTGAGTTTCAAGACCAGACATCACGGGCAGCGCCGCATGCGTTGGCCCGATCAGGCGCTGAGACGCTTGCGACCCTTGGCCCGGCGGCGGGCGAGGACCTGACGGCCGTTCTTCGTCGCCATGCGCGAACGGAAGCCGTGACGGCGCTTGCGGACAAGACGGCTCGGTTGATACGTACGCTTCATTGTTCCTACTCCGCGCAACGGGGCGCGGCCCTTGTTCTTAAAATTCTTTTGGTGGAAGCATCCGAAGCGCCATTAGAGCGCACCTATTCATAGGCTTGGGTTCGAATGCGTGTCCCGGTCGAGCGCGCTTATAAGGGGGACGGGCCTGCAAGTCAACGATACCGAACCGCATTTCTCACATGCATCGGCTTCGCTCCGTCCGGGATATCACATCGAAGTGAGGCCGCGCGCATGCCGGGTCACTTGTCGGTGAGACCGGCTTCTTCTTAACTGCAATCATATACACCTGAATATCAGCCGGACAGTCTCCGACCTGGTGCACGATCATTTCGGGTCTGACGGGACGTAAAAAACAGGGTGCGGGCGGTGGGAATGCCATGAAGGATAACGGCCAGGACGAGCCGGCCGGTGCGCCGGCGGATTCGTCCGCTGAGAATACCCGGGCAGGTGAATTCAGGCGCTGGATTCCGATCGGTCTGCTGGTGGCGATCATGGGCGTGGGCTATGCGCAAGGCTGGCACGAACATCTTTCGCTGGCCAATCTCATCCGGGAGCGGCAGCACCTGGCGGCTTTCGTCGACACCTATCTGCTCCTGGCCCTTGCCGCTTATGTCGTCATCTACGCTGTCTCCGTGGCGCTTTCGTTTCCGGGCGCATCCTTTCTGACCATCGCCGGAGGCTTCCTGTTCGGATGGCTGGTCGCGGGCCTTGCGACCATCTTTGCCGCGACCCTCGGCGCCACCGTCGTCTTCCTGGCCGCGCGTAGCTCTCTCGGGTCCGCCCTGAAGGCCCGCGCCGGACCGTTTCTCGCCCGCCTGTCGAGCGGCTTCCGGGAAAACGCGATGAGCTATCTGTTGTTCCTGCGGCTGACTCCGATCTTTCCCTTCTGGCTGGTCAACATCGCTCCGGCCATCTTCCACGTTCCCGTCGGCACCTATGTGTTTTCCACTCTGGTCGGCATCATACCGGGAACCTTCGCCTTCGCCTTTATCGGTTCGGGCCTGGACAGCGTGATTGCCGCCCAGGAGGCCGCCAACCCCGGCTGTGCCGCCGCCGGAAGCTGCCAGGTGGACATCGGGGCCTTCGTGACCCCGGAGCTGCTTGCCGCGTTTTTCGTTCTCGGGTTCGCGAGCCTTATTCCCGTTGTCCTGAAACGGCTGCGGAAAAAACGGGCTTCGGAGTGACGTGCCTCCCATGAAAACGATCCCACGCTTAAGGGTCTAGGATGACAAAAGTTTTGAAACCGGACATTTGCGTGATCGGAGCCGGCTCTGCTGGCCTGTCCGTGGCTGCCGCCGCCGCCGCCTTCGGGGTCGATGTGGTTCTGATCGAGCAGGGCAAAATGGGCGGCGATTGCCTGAATACCGGATGTGTTCCCTCAAAGGCGCTGCTCGCATCGGCGAAGGCAGCCGTGGCGGAAGCTTCGGGAAAGAAACTTGGTGTCCGCGTTGGCGCCGTTGAAGTCGATTTCGCCCGGGCAAACGATCATGTCCAGGCCGTTATCGCGGCCATCGCCCCGCATGATTCGGAAGAACGCTTCGAGGGTCTGGGGGTTACCGTCCTCAAGCACCATGCCCGTTTCACCGAACCCGATTGCGTGCTGGCCGGAGAGACGGAAATCCGCGCGCGGCGGTTCGTCATCGCCACCGGGTCGCGTGCGGCCGTGCCGCCGATCCCCGGTCTCGACACGGTGCCTTATCTGACCAATGAAACCCTGTTCGACCTGCGGCAGGCGCCGGAGCACCTGATCGTCATTGGCGGCGGGCCGATCGGCATGGAAATGGCCCAGGCGCACCGCCGCCTCGGCAGCACGGTGACCGTGATCGAGGCGCAGAAAGCGCTCGGCAAGGACGATCCGGAGCAGGCCGCGATCGTGATCGATGCCCTGCGCTCCGAAGGGGTTACGATCCTGGAGGACACGAAGGTTGCCGGCGTTGAAAAGGCGGGGTCAGGTGTGAGCGTCAGCGTCGAAACGCCCGAGGGCGTCCGGCGTGCTCTGGAAGGATCGCATCTGCTCGTGGCAACCGGCAGGGCACCCACCGTCGACGGTCTGGACCTGGAAAAGGCGGGTGTTGCCTACAGCCGAAAGGGCATCGAGGTCGACCGGGGCTTGCGCACCAGCAATCGCAGGATCTACGCCGTCGGCGACGTCACCGGCGGCCTGCAGTTCACCCATGTGGCCGGTTATCACGCGGGGCTGGTGATCCGTTCCATTCTGTTCCGCCTGCCGGCGAAGGAAAACCGCGATCTCATTCCCTGGGTCACCTATACCTCGCCGGAACTCGGCCATGTCGGCCTGAGCGAGGCGGAAGCCCGCCGCCGCCATGGCGACAAGGTCAGGGTTCTCAGGGCCGACTATGCCGGCAACGACCGGGCGCGGGCGGAGGGCAAGACGGTCGGCTGCCTCAAGCTGATCGCCGGTCCAGGTGGTCGGTTGCTCGGCGCGGACATCGTCGGCACCCAGGCCGGCGAGATCGTCAATCTCCTGTCCCTGGCCGTCTCGCAGAAAATGACGATGAAGGCGCTCGCTGGATTTGTGGCGCCTTACCCGACACTCGGAGAACTGGTGCGCCGGGCCGCAATTTCCTATTATGGCGACGCGCCGAAAAATCCCTGGGTCCGCAGGGTCGTGCAATTCCTGAGGATTTTCGGTTAGATGGTGGATGTGACATCCAGCCAGACCGATTGGAAGTTAGCCAGATGAAGCATGAAGGCGTGCCGAAAGGCAAAGCCGAACCGTCTGAAGCGCGCACCGGAGGCCTTCGTTCCTTCTGGGGCAGGGGGTATCGTCTGGGCGGCCTGTCGGGAAAGCTGCTGCTCCTGACCATTCTTTTCGTCATGCTGGCGGAAGTCTGCATCTATGTGCCCTCGGTCGCCAACTTCCGCAACAACTGGCTGCAGGACCGGCTGACCACGGCCGGTGTCGCCGCGTCCGTTCTCGCCGAAACCAACACCATCGCGCCGCGCCTGCAGGAGGAACTCCTGCGCACCACCGGCGCCGTCGCCATTTCGCTCGACCAGGGCAGCCGGCGCAGCCTGATCGCCATGGAAGATACGGTCCCGGTGGTCGACTTCGTCGTCGACATGGGCGAGATGTCGCCGCTGCGCTCGATCCTGGAGAGCTTCCGCACCCTTGCCTATTCCGGCGATGGCCTGATGCGCGTGGTCGGCAAGGGTCAGATGGGCTACGTCAAGCGCGTCGACATCGTTTTGCCGGTCAGGCTCCTTCAGGCGGACATGCTGGCCTTCTCATGGCGCATCCTCGGGCTGTCGCTGGTGATTTCCATCATCACCGCCACGCTCGTCTATGTCAGCCTGCGCGCCCTGTTCGTGCGGCCGCTGCAGCGGCTGACGGAGTCCATGGACCGGTTTGCCGAAACCCCGGAAGACACCTCCAGGGTCATCAAGATCTCCGGGCGTCAGGACGAGCTCGGCGATGCGGAGGTCCGTCTTGCCGCCATGGAGGAGGCACTGTCTCGCGCCCTGAACCAGAAACAGAGGCTGGCCGATCTCGGCCTCGCGGTGTCGAAGATCAATCACGACCTGCGCAATCTTCTGGCCTCCGCCCAGCTCTTCCTGGAGCGCCTGGAACACGTGCCCGACCCGACGGTCAACCGGCTCGCCCCGAAGATCCTGGCGACCCTCGACCGGGCCGTCGGCTATACCCAGGCGGTGATGTCCTACGGCAAGGCCCAGGAAGAAGCGCCCAAACGTCGGCTGATCGAACTGCGCCGGGTCGGCGAGGATATCGCCGATGTCCTCGGTCTCACCGAACACGCCGCCGTCACATTCGAGAATCGGGTGCCGGAAGACCTGGAGATCGATGCGGATCCGGAGCAGATCTTCCGCGTTCTTCTGAACCTGTGCCGCAATGCGCTCCAGGCGCTTGAGTCGGAAAAGGATGCGACCCTTGTCCGGCGCATCATCCTCGACGCGAAGCGGGAAGGCGCGTCGGTCCAGATCACCGTGGCCGACACCGGCCCCGGCATTCCGGCCAACATCAGAAAGGCCCTGTTCAAGGCCTTCCACAGCGGCTCCAAACAGGGCGGCGTCGGTCTCGGCCTGGCGATTGCGGCGGAACTCCTCAAGGCCCACGGCGGCCGGATCGAACTGGACGAGACCAAACCCGGCGCCTGCTTCTGCATCGACCTGCCCGATCGGAGCTGAGCCGGGGATGTCAACAGATGGAAAACGCGCGTTTCGCCGGTTTTTCGGACTTGTTGAGAGGGGCATTCAAAAAAAATGAAATTGCCCTTGCATTCCAAATCGGACGGCATTAGGAGTAGCGCCCTGTTCGGGAACGCGCTTCACGCGGCCCGCACATGACCCAGCCAGGTCAGGCACGACAGACTGCGCGGCTCGCCCGCAAGACCGTCCCCGCCCGATCACAGGCCTTAAGCACCGGTAGCTCAGCTGGATAGAGCACCAGACTACGAATCTGGGGGTCGGGGGTTCGAATCCTCCCCGGTGCGCCACTTCCCTTTCGAAAATCATAAAGTAGCTCTGATTTACAGAGCGCTTTGCTGTTTGAAGTTTGGTACTTCAAAACTTTATCAACGATGTAGCAAATGATCCATTTGTTTCTTTTCAGACTTCTTAGCCATCGAATAATGTGATGGTTTTCATAGACTTGCATTCTAAGCATCCGCGTCTGAAATAGCCGTAGATTGAAACGCCCGTCATGGCAGCGGGGTCAGCCGATTGCTAACTTTTAGCTGCATCGTCGCGGCGCATTGGGGAAATGTTGGTTAAGTTAAAAGTTGCTGTTGGTCATTCTGCTATTTTTGATAAAGTATTGGCATGAAAACTTTATCAAAGATCGACTGGGACATTATCGACGCACGCGTAGCGAGCGCCAAAGATTTGCATAGCTTACCTACCCAATCAATCGGCTTGCTTACGATCGTTTTGGAGCAGCTATTTCCCAATATTTCAGATCAATTGCAGGAAGCGATTACAGATGGCTCTGACGATAGAGGCATCGATGCGATTCACGTAATCGAAGGTGAAACGCAGGCGGAAGTTTACATATTTCAGTCAAAGTACCGTAGCAGTCATAAAAGCTGTGATCGCACAATTAATGACGCTGAGATTTTAAAGATATCTCTGTTTCTAAACGAAGTATTTGAGAAATCGGAAAGTCTTTTAAGTTGCAATAATTTCCGACTTTCAGAAGCAGTTCAGCGGATATGGGAATTGCATAAGAAAGGAAAGATTTGTCGGTATAGGGTTATTTTTTGTTCTAACGGTAATGGTTTTTCGCAATCAGCTCAGAAAATAATTTCGAGTGTTTGTGATGGAAATCATCAAATTTCTTTTGAGTTTTATGGTGCGGGTGAAATAATTCGTGGCATGACATTGGAGAGGAGATCGTCGGAAAATGGATCTCTTCAAGTAATTGGAAAAGAAATTCTTGAGCGCTCTGACGGAGATGTCCGTGGAATTATAGCATCGGTAGATGCTCGGTCATTCATAGAGCTCATTCAAACTGACGATAGGAATGGAATTAAGCGACATCTCTTTGACGATAATTTGAGAGTTTTTCTTGGTGCTAAAGGAGGATTTAATCCATCAATCATAAATACAGCAACATCAAGCGATAGTTATTTATTTTGGTATTTAAATAATGGAATAACGATAACTTGCAAAAAATTCTCTTATAATAAAGGGCATACGAATCCAACTCTCCAATTTGAAGACTTTCAAATTGTAAATGGTGCGCAAACATCCCATTCTCTTGTCGAAGCAAGTCGAACTGGTGCTGAGGCGTTGCAAGATGTAGTCTTGATGGTTCGGGTTTATGCTACAGATCGAGCGGATATTGCTGAGCGTGTAGCTGTGGCTACGAATAGTCAGGCAAGAATACAAAGTCGAGATTTGCGAGCAAATCATAATGTATTGAAGAAATTAGAATTAGCGTTCCAAGAAAAAGGATATTATTTTGAGCGTAAGAAGAATATGGCGATTGATAAGCCAGAGGAGCGTCGTATTGATGCATTAAAGCTGGGGCAAATACTTCTAGCGTTTGAATTAAGAGCGCCAGATCGAGCGAAAAGTGAATCGGATTCAATTTTTGATTCTCGTTTTGATCAGATATATCACGATAGCCGAAATGTAACCGAATTAGTGAATGTTTTCGAACTATATCGTATTATTGAAAAGTTGAGAGATAGATATATTTCTGAATATGGGCAATCTCATGAAAGTGGCCATGCACATCAGTATTTAATATATGGGCATTGGTTTGTTCTTTTTACATGTCATCTACTTATGTTGAAAACGGGTAGTCACGAAATTCCTGTTGGGAAAAAAGCTGAGGAGTTAGTTGAAGAAGCGATAGCCGTTGTCGCATCTGCTTGCAGCCAGCAAAAAGCAGTGGCTCACTATCAAATGTTTCGTAGTGGACGGACAATAGATAAGATTTACGCTGAACTTCATGGGAAGCAATTAAATCTTTTGGATTTATTGGCTGCAAATGATTGATTATTTATTTCTTTGTATAAGAAAAATCCATTTAGAACTTGGTCAATATAAACATTGTCCGGACGCCTAAGTTACATTTAGTCCGCTAACAAGTTCAGCGCTTCCGAGCGTCCGCCAGAGCCACGATGAGTGGAGCGGCCGCAACCGCTCCACCGTCGTCGCGTAAGGCTTATTTCTGCAACTCGGTCCAGATCGCGGTGTAGATGTCACGCGCGGACTTCGGGCAGAACGGCAGGAACTGGCCGGCGGCCTGGAACTCTTCAGGGGTGTCGAGTTCCGGCGCGCCTTTCATGTCCGCGGGCATGAATTCTTCCGAACCGGCAATGCCGTTGGCATAACGGGCGAAGGCCGAAATCAGGGCGGCGTTTTCCGGCTCCATGATGAAGTTCTGGAACAGCTTGGCGTTCTCGACGTTCTTGGCATCCTTCAGCACCGCGACCGCATCCATCCACAGCGGATAGCCTTCCTTGGGATAGCCGTAGACGACGTCCGGGTTCTCCAGCCGGGCGCGGAAGGTGGAGCCGTTCCAGTTGACGGTCGCCTGGTATTCACCGCTCTTGAGCTTGTCGGTGGTGCCGTAATCCATGGAAAGCCACTTCGGCTTGGCCGCGACCAGGGTATCGCGCACCTTTTTCAGCACTTCCTTGTCTTCCGTGCAGGCCTCGCCGCCGACATAGAAGATCGTCATGTTGATCACGTCGTTCATTTCGGGAACCACGTTGACCTTGCCGACGAGTTCGGCCGGCGGATCGAGGAAGATGGCCGAGGTGTTGGGGTCGCCCGAATAGGTCTTCTTGTTGACCGCCACCCCGGTCGTTCCCCACTGCCACGGCACGGTGTAGTGACGGCCCGGATCCCAGGGCACGTCGACCCAGCGCTTGGCGACGTTCTTGAAGTTTTCCATCTGGTCGGGGCGGGTTTCGAGCAGAAGCCCCTTTTCGACATAGATCGGAACATAGCTGCTTGTCGGCACGACGATGTCGAAACCGCTGCCGCCGGCCTCGATCTTGGTCAGCGCCGTGGTGTTGGAATCATAGTCGGTCACGGTGACCTTGACGTCGTATTTTTCCTCGAACTTCTTGATCAGCTCCGGGTTCGTGTAGTTGCCCCAGTTGTAGATATTGAGCTCGCCCGCGGCGAACGCCATCGTTGTGGTGGCGAGCAATGCCGCCGTCGTGGTCGTCAACAGAGATAGGCGCATCAATCAAACTCCTTTTTACAGCTTCGGTTTATTTCAGCTTTTCTCCGTGTTCCTCCCCGACAGCAGGAAGAACAGGGTGAGAAGAACGACGGTCAGCGCGAGCAGCACGGTGGAGATGGCGTTCACCTCCGGCGTGATGGCGCGGCGCAACTGGCCGAGCATGTAGGTCGGCAGCGTATCCTGGCCGGCCGATTTGACGAATTCGGTTATGATGACATCGTCGAGCGATATGACGAAGGCCAGCATGGCGCCGGCGACGATGCCCGGCGCCATCAGCGGCAGGGTGATCCGCCGGAAGGTACGCCATGGCGTTGCATAAAGGTCGGCCGCGGCGGCTTCCAGCGCCAGGTCCATGCCCTCCATCCGCGCCCGGATGGGCATGTAGGCGAAGGGGATGCAGAAGGCCGAATGCGCCAGGATCAGATAGCCGAGCCCGGAATAACCGGTGGCGACCTTGATGCTGGCGAAGAAGATCAGGAGCGCCACGGCGGTGACGATCTCGGGCACCATCAGCGGCTGGTTGATCATCACGTAGATGAGCGTCTGCCCGGGAAAGCGGCGCGTTCGCGTCGTCCCCAGCGCCGCCATGGTGGCGAGGGTGGTCGAAATCGCCGAGGCCCACAGCGCGATGATGAGCGAGCGTAGCGTGGCTTCCTGAACCGCCTGGTTTCCGGCCGCCACGAAATACCAGTCGATGGAAAAGCCTTTCCAGAGGGCCACCGATTCGCCTGCATTGAACGAATAGACGACGATTGTCAGGATCGGCGCGTAAAGCAGCACGAAGCAGGTGATGGCGATCGCGGTGAAGCCGGGAATGCGGCGGATTGAAAACGGTTTTCCCTTACGCATTGTCGCCTCCCCTGGTGGAGACGCGCACATAGACCAGCAGTGCCACCATCACGATCAAGAGCAGCAGGATCGACAATGACGAGCCCAGAGGCCAGTTGCGACCCTGACCGAACTGCAGCTCGATGAAATTGCCGATCATCATGTTCTTGCCGCCGCCCAGGACCCGTGGCGTCACATAGGCGCCAAGGGAGGGTACGAAGACCAGAATCGACCCGGCGACGATCCCGGGCTTGACGATGGGCAGGATGACCCGGCGCAGCACCTGCCAGCGATTGGCGTAAAGGTCGTATCCGGCCTCGACGAGCTTGAAGTCGAAGCGCTCGATGGCCGCGTAGAGCGGCAGGACCATCAGCGGCAGATAGACATAGGCCATGCCGATCAGCACCGCCGTGTCGGTGTACATGATCTGGATCGGCTCGGAGATCACGCCAAGGCGCTGCAGCCAGGTGTTGATCAGGCCCTCGCTGCGGATCACCTCCAGGATCGCGAAGGTACGCACCAGCAGGTTGGTCCAGAACGGGATCGTGATCAGGAACAGCCAGAACACGCGGGCACGCCCGGGCCGGGTGGCGATGAAATAGGCCGTCGGCAGGCCGAAGGCGATGGTGATCAGCGTGGTCAGCAGCGACAGCCGCACGGAACGCCAGAAGATCGTCAGATGGGCATCGGCCAGCCCCAGCGTGTCGTCGAAGATGTCGCGGGTGAAGAAGATCTGCACCCAGGCATCGAATGTCGGCTTCCAGACGATACCGCTGAAATCGCCCGGTTCCATGAACGAATAGACCAGCACGATGAGCAGCGGACCCGACGCGCCGATCAGTAGCAGCAGCAGGGCCGGCAGGGAAAGCAACCAGTTGCGTTTGACTCGCGCGGCCTCGACGTTTGCCTCCAACACCCCGGCTTCAGGCGGCACCATGGTCATGATCAGCCTCCTATGATGCGCAGGGCACCGGGCGTAAAGCCGATGCTGACTTTATCGCCAACCTGATGGACGCCCCGGCCATCGGTCGTCGCCGGCGTCCGGGCAACAAGCTGCGTGCCGTTGTCCAGATCGATGTAACAATGCATGTCGGTGCCGAAATACAAGGTGTTGGTGACCTTGCCGGCCAGCCCGCCTTCGCCGCTTCCCTGACCTAGCACGATGTGCTCAGGCCGGACCGTGAGCGTCACCTTGCCGGACGGGGCTTCGCCGCTCGTGCACTCGGCGGTCGCCTCGACCCCGCCTGCCAGCCTGACGCGGGCGGGCTGCCCGCCTTCGACAATCTCCGCATCGAGAAAATTCGATTCCCCTATGAAGCTCGCCACGAATCGGTTGACCGGGCGATTGTAGATTTCATGCGGACTGCCGACCTGCAGGATCTTGCCGCCATTCATGACGCCGATCCGGTCCGACATGGTCAGGGCTTCTTCCTGGTCATGGGTGACGAAGATGAAGGTGATACCGGTGTCCCTCTGCATCCGCTTGAGTTCGATCTGCATCTGCTGGCGCAGTTTCAGGTCGAGGGCCGACAGGGGCTCGTCCAGCAACAGGACGGAGGGCCGGGGCGCAAGGGCGCGGGCCAGCGCGACGCGCTGCTGCTGGCCGCCCGAAAGCTGCGCCGGAAGACGTCCGCCCATTTCCTCCATGCGAACGAGCGCCAGCATCTCGCGCACGGCTGTATCGATCTCCGCCTTGCCGCGGCCAAGCATCTCGAGACCGAAGGCGATGTTTTGCGCCACCGTGAGATGGGGAAACAGCGCATAGCTCTGGAAGACCGTGTTCACCGGGCGCTTGAACGGCGGGGCGGCCGTTATGTCGGTGCCCTCCAGCAGGATCGTGCCTTCGGTCGGCGCTTCGAAACCGGCAATCATGCGCAGCAGCGTGGTCTTGCCGCAGCCTGACGGGCCCAGCAGGGTGAAAAACTCGTTGCGCCGGATGTCCACCGAAACCGTATCGAGCGCCCGCATGCCGTTCGGCGGAACACCGAAGACTTTCGAGACCGATTGCGCCGATATCGCCACGCCCTGTTCCATTACTGGGGTTCTCCGGAATTGCCTGAATTGTCCTGTCGAAACCGGACCGGGGGCCGTTTCGCAAACCACGGCTGCGCCCGTTCCAGCTCGGCGCATAGCGTCATGAGAGTTTCGTCTTCACCGAACCGCCCGGCGAGATGGATCCCGACCGGAAGACCGGACGCGGTCCAGTGGAGAGGAACGGAGGCCGCCGGTTGCCCGGTCGCATTGAACGACGCGGTGAACGGCGAATAGGCGAATACCCCGTCCGGGCCGAGCCGGTAGTCGAGATAGCTTTCGCGGTCGTGGGAAAAACGGCCGACCAGAGCCGGCGGCTCGGCCAGCGTCGCCGTCAGCAACACATCGTAGTCTTGGAAAAACGCGGCCATCTGCCGGCCGTAGGCATGGATCTTCTCAACCGCTTCCAGATAGGCGTCGCCCGAGATGGTGGCGGCATGCGCGCAGGCGCTGCGCACAACGTTCTCAATATCATCCGGGCGCAGGTCGCGGTTCCGTTTGGCAAGCGCCTTGCGCACCCACAAGGCCGTGCCGCTGGCGACGATATCGGTCCAGGCCGTCATCATTCCAACGGTATCGGCGGCCTGCGGGCAGGCCGGGGTCACAGCGTGGCCCATGCTTTCCAAAAGCTTCGCCGCATCCTGCACGGCGGTCCGGCAGTCCGCATGGATCGGATCCCCGGTGAGCGTGGTCTCGCAGACCGCAATTCTGAGCGGCTTGCCGGTGGCGTCTGCCGCGGCCGTAAAGCTCGCGTGCAACGGTGGCGCCCAGTAGGGGGCCCCGAGATCGGCGCCTTCGCAGATGTCGAGCAGCAGGGCCGTGTCGCGCACGCTGCGCGTCAGGAATCCTTCGATCGCCATGCCGGCCCAGCCCTCGCCGGAGAAAGGCCCGTCCGGCAGGCGCGCGCGGGTTGGCTTGAAGCCGAACAGGCCGCAGGAGGAGGCTGGGATGCGTACCGAACCGCCGCCGTCCGAGCCGTGGGCCGCCGGCACGATCCCGGCGGCAACCGCGGCACCCGATCCGCCCGACGATCCGCCGGGGGTTCGCTCAAGATCCCAGGGGTTGCGCGTCGGTCCGCCGTAAACCGCCGCCTCTGTCGCGCATCCCACGCCCCCTTCCGGGGCCGTTGTCCGTCCGAAGGTGTTCACGCCGGAGGCAAACAGCCGGTCGATCAGCGTCGCGTTTTGCGAATAGCGGGTATCGCGCAACAGATTGGAGCCATTGTTGGCGGGGAAATCGATGGCTTCCGCACCCAGGTCCTTCAACAGGAAAGGCACGCCGGAAAGCGGGCCGTCAGGCAGCCGTCCCTCGGCCGCCTGTCTGGCGGCATCCTCGCGCAGCATGGTCAGCGCGTTCAGTTCGGGATTGAGAGCATGAGCACGCGCAAGGGCCGCATCCAGAGCATCGCTTGCGCTGATTTCCCTTTTCGCAATCAGATCGGCAAGGCCGATCGCATCAAAAGACTCATACTCTTCAAAACACGGCATTCGCGGACAATCTCCTCGAAGGCAAAACGCCTTTCAAGGTTTATAGCCCACCGTCATTCAGAAATTTTGTCAAGGAGTGTTTTATTTACTTAAGGGGAAAACGTAAAATTGAAAAATATCATATCGAATATTAAAGAAATACAAAATAGAATGTATGTATACAATTGTCAAGTTGGTTTAGAGTGTGACGAACTAAAGTGTAGCCGCCGAAATCAACGATTGCGAATGCAAGGGTGGACGTTCGATCTCAAGGGAACCGGAGGCGGGCGGAAGCCATCCTCGGCCGCGCACCGATTATGTTGGGAGATTGAAACCGGAGTGGCAATCGTCAGGTCGACGTCGTCGCGCGGCAAGACCCGCTTCCCCCGTGTTTCCCATCCCCTAGAAGCGCAGGCTGAATCTTGCCTTCACGTCGTGGAGCGAACTGTCGCCGGAAAGGTATCCGTCATAGGCCAGGCCGAGTGAGGCGTTATCCGCAACGTCCATCTCAAGCCCGGTGTTGATAGTCAGCACATCGCGGGCAATGGGCGTACCTCTGACCGTGAAATCCGTCCCGCCGGCAAAACTGTTTTGCACGGACGGATCGACGGGGCCGAGCGCGTGCTGCCAGCCGAGGCCGCCGTGGAAACGGGCAACCGCCTGGCCAAGATCGACAGAGCCTCCGGCACGCAGTCCCAGCGTCATGAAGGTGACGGACGTGGTCGACGCGTCCACCGAGAGCGCGGCCGCTCCGCCACTCTCGGTAAAGCCGTCGGTCCGGACGTTGACATGGGCCAGTCCGGCGAAAGGTTCCAGTGCATATCCGCCGACATCGAGGGGCAGGCCGGTTTCGGCAAAGGCCTGGAGAGAGTGGCCGCCGTAATTGGCTGTCAGGCTGTCGGAAAACGCTCCGATGGTGACACTGCGGTCGCTGTCGATGTCGTGCCAGGCATAGGATCCGCCAAGGCGCAAGGCGACCGCGTCGATCCGCGTGGAACCGTAAAGCCCCATGAGATAGGTATCGACCGTTGCCGAGGATGCCCGTGCATTCCCGTCGATGTCGGATTTCTGATAACCGCCGAGAACGCCGAGATGAAAGGCATCGCCGATGACGCCGTCGATGCCGGCCAGAAATCCGCCGGTCGAACTGGAGAGCTTTGCCGTGTTTGCGGTCGCCGACCAGTCGCCGAAGCCGCCCACGGCCGTCATCCACAGGGCATTGCCGGCGACCGGGGCGTTCATGGTTCCAGGGGCGCTCTCGCCGTGTGTCGCGGTCTGTCCGCCTTCGCCGTCGGAGACCGGATCGATAAGGCCGGCGCGGCTCATAACGACCCGGCTTCGATCGTATGCGGCATTGCGGATGAAACGGGCATCTTCGGCAAGAACCGTGGCGGTCGAGGCATGGATTTCCCCTGACAGATTGTCATAGGCGGTACGTGCCCCCGACGCGCTTTGAAACAGAAGCGCGTCGTACAGACTGGATCCTGCGCCCAGATTGTCCACGGCGGTTGCGGTATTCAGCTGGTTGGCCGTCTGGGCCGCGCCTGTCAGGCTCTGGTCGTTGCGTGCCAGCGCCAGGTAGACGTTCGTCGCGTCATAACTGAGCTGACCGCTCAGAAACGCGAAACTCTCCGTCAGCGCCCCGAATGTGCCGGTGATCCCGCCCGTCGCCGACAGGATCGTGTAGGTCGTCTTGTCGGCATAGGTCGACCCGTCGTCCGTGCCATTCTCGGCGAGAACGGTGACTGTGGCATTGCTGTCGATGGTGGCCGTCCCGCTGGCGGAAATGAAATCATTGTTCACGCCCGCCGTGTTGCCGCCGTCGTTGACCTCCACCCGGTAATCGGATCCGCTCTTGAAGGTCACGTTTCCGGATACCGTGGTCTTGCCGACCGAATTGCCCGGCGCGAACGCGCCGCCGGAATTGACGATGACGTTGCCGACCGTTCCGTTGCCGCCCAGTCTGCCGCCACTGACCGTCACGTCGCCGATGCTGCCGTTGACCGACAGGATGCCCGAAAGAACGGACGTGCCGCCGCTATAGGTGTTCGTGCCGGAAAGCGTCAGCGTTCCCGAACCTGTCTTGGTCAGGGCGAGCGTGCCCGATCCGTCGTTGATCGAGCCCGAGAATGTCGTTGAGCTGTTGTCTCCGCCCGCCGTCAGGGTGACGTTGCCTGAAGCACTGGACGTCACCGTGCCCGCACCCGACAGGGATCCCAGAGTGTTTGAAAAGCCGGCAAGGTCCAGGGTCGCACCGGAACTCACGCTCGCCGCGGAATTGGAGCCGAAGGCGGAGGTCGATCCGGCCTGGAGCACGCCCGAGCTGACAACCGTCGCCCCGGTATAGGTGTTCGTGCCCGAAAGCGTCAGCGTTCCCGAACCGGTCTTGGTGATCCCTCCGCTGCCGCTGACCACGCTGGAAATCGTCGCATTGTTGCCATTGGTATCGACCGTGCCGCCGCCGCTGCCGAGGGTCACCGACGTATCGAAGTCGAGGTTCGTGCCGCTGACTAAAAGCGTGCCGCCGGTAAAATCGGCGGAAGTTCCCGTGCATCCGAGCGCCGCCCCGGTCTTCGCGACAAAGGTCCTGCCGCTCGCCAGCAGGCTGTCGCCATTGCCGCAGATGCTGGCTCGTTGCGGAGAGTCTCCCGTGGCGGTCGAGCCGATTGACGTCAGAAGGCCCGTCGCCGAATCGATGCTGTAGGCGGTGACCTTGTCGGACGCACCTTGTGAGCTTGCATAAAGGTGGGTTCCGTCGGGCGACAGGGAAACGCCGCTTGTCTGGGAGCCATTTGAAAAGATACCGACCGTGGAATTCGTTGCCGCATCGATGACTGTAATGTTGCCGGTCGTCCGGTTGGCGACATAAACGAATTTCCCGTCAGGGCTTGCTGTGACGCCGTCGGGGCCGTTGCCGTTCGTGCCGCCGAAGCCAAGCCCGATCGTCGCGGTGACCGAGTTGGTGGCCGTATCGACGATCGAGACGGTGCTGTCTGTAAAATTGGTCACGTAGATCGTCGATCCGTCAGGACTGATCGCTGCGCCGAGAGGCTGGTCCCCGACGGTAACGGTCGTCGAGACGCTGTTTGTCGCCGTGTCGATGACGAGCAACCTGTCCAGTGACTGGTCCACAACATAGAGGCGGGAGCCGTCCGGACTGATGGTCAGGGCGCGATTACCGCTGCCGCCGCCGGTCGGGATCGTGGTATCCGCAGTCAGCATCCCCGTGATCGGATCGGCGGAAAAGACGGAAACGCCGCCGCCGCCGTTAGCCACATAGAGCCTGGTCCCATCGGGACTGGCGATCATCTCGGAGGGCTGCGTTCCGGTTGCGATCGTCTGGATAACCGTTTGCGTCGCGGTGTCGATGACGCGCAGCTGGTTGCTGGATCTGGCAGACACATAGGCAAAGGCCTGGTCCTGACGGACATTGGTATAGAGGAGCGATGACCCGACGCTGCCGATCGTCGTGGTCGACGACAAGGTCCCGTCCGCGTTGGTCGTGAGGACACTGACGTTGTCGTCGTTGAAATTGGGTGCGTAAAGCAGAAGGCCTTCCTGGGCTTCCGAGGGCGCACATGTCAGTCCCGCCACCACGGCTGCAAAAAGGAAGATTGAATGGCGAATAATGCGATCAGTCACGGAGCAATTAATAAAAACAGAAATTGGGGCAGACATTGGAAAATGAGCGTTTCGGACGAATTTCGGATGACATGGACGGTAACATCAAATTTCGGACATGTGCACCTGCCCCGGTCTCATTAAAGGAAACGATCCAATACTCGTTGAAACCGTTCAAGATAACCCGTCGGTTCTCGCTATAGTCTATTACTCCGCGTGGCTGGCGATCAGGTGCTGCGCCATGACGTAGTGATGGTGCAGGACGGCGATCTTGCCGGCTTCGGCATCCCGGTTCTTGAAGGCCAGCAGGATCGGTTCGTGGATCGCGGTCACGGCGGCGGCTTCGGTCTTCCGCAGCCATTTCGGCACCGTGCCCTTGTCGACCCAGACCCGGTATTCGTACTCGATCAGCGTGGTGTGAACGCTTTCGAAAATCGAAGACAGATAGGGATTGTGCGAGGCGCGCACGAGCGTGGAGTGAAACTGGGTGTCGGCACTCATCCAGGCCGAAATGTCGCCGGTGCTTTCCTTGAGCAACTCAAGTGCGGCTTCGCCGGCCGCGATCTCCTCGTCCGTGCCCCGTTCCACCGCCTCGACAATCCCCATGGTTTCAAGCCACAGGCGCAGGTCATTGAGGTGGTGGACCGAATCCCGGTCGAGATCCAGCATCAGGTTGACGGAGGCCGCGAGGCTCTCCTGGGGGCGCCGCGTGACATAGGACCCTGACCCGCGCCGGGACTGGATCAGGCCCTTGACCACGAGGATCCGGATCGCCTGGCTCACCGTTGGCCGGCTGGTGCCGAACATCTTGGCAAGGTCGCGTTCCGACGGCAGGCGCGCGCCTTCCGACAGGTTCTGCGCGATGATGAAATCCTGGATCTGGGACGCAAGGTCCTCCGCGGCCAGGGGATGCCCGTTTTCGCGATCAGCGGCCATCTCCGGTATGGCGTTCCATAGGTGCTTGTCCTGAAGCAGCTTCGTGCGTGCCATCGACTTCCTCGGCGTCTCCTCGCCCCTTGTTAATGCCGGTATAGCCGGCTGTCGTTCAATGTCAATCTGGCTTGGCCGGTATCGTTCTCACTATGTGGTATCTGTCCACATAGTGAATCTACGTAGAGGTAAGGCCCTCGATGTGCAACTTGAGGCCGATTTTGGGTCGGATTCAAATCCTCTGATTGCTGAAACGCTCATGTTCGATTGAAATTGGCTTGTCCGATTAGATGGATCTAGCCAAATTTCGTGTTTCAGTCAGTCCCGGTTGCTGAACCGTAAGAGCCTCATGTGTAAAATTTTCCATTCGCAAGAAGCGCTGAAATCAGCGGAATAAATCTCAATTCCAGCGCAAATACCGCAATGCGGGATCGAAAGCCGATTGACAGGGGAAGCGCGAGACGATTATCAAAAAAGAAAAGTGGCTAATCCACTTTGAATGGGAGGAAAACATGATTCCGAACAGGGATCTCGGCCGATTCGCGGACCGGCTGCGCTTGCGCGCGGTTCAAATGGTTGCGCCGCACGGTTTTGGATATCTCGGCCAGATGCTGTCGTCGGCCGAACTCTTCGCGGCTCTTTATGCACGCCACTACCGGCCGGACACCGACAGGATCGTGATTTCGCCGGGCCACTACATCATCGCGGCCTTCGCCGCAGCCGCCGAAATCGGCCATCTGGACGAGGCGCTTCTGGAAACCTACGGCCACGACGGCTCGCGTCTGGAAGCGATCGGCACGGAAAAATCGCCGGCGGTGGACCTGACCGGCGGCTCGCTGAGCCAGGGCCTGTCGGGCGCCTGCGGCTTTGCTCTGGCGCTGAAAATGGCCGGCAACACCGACAGCCGGGTCTATGTCCTCATCAGCGACGGCGAACTGGAGGAGGGGCAGCTCTGGGAGGCAGCTCTTTTTGCCGCCCACAACAAGCTCGACAATCTGACCGTCCTTCTCGATGCCAACGACAGCCAGGTGGACGGCCCCGTGTCGTCGATCACCACCCTCGAGCCGATCGCGGCGAAATGGGAAAGCTTCGGCTGGGCGGCCTTCGATGTGGACGGACACGACGTGGACGCCGTCGACGGGGCGCTGGGCCAGGCGGTTCAGGCCGGCAAGCCCGCGGTCGTTATCGGCCGGACCTCCACTGTCCACGGCCTGTCGGTCCTGCCCGAAGGTGCGGACGGACACTTCATCAAGCTGCCGGAAGAGCTCGCCGAGGCGGCCATCGCGGAACTGGAGGCCCGTCTTGCATAATCGTCCCTATCCAACGGTGTTGAAGCCCTACGGCCAGGCGCTGGTCGATCTGGCGCGCGAGCGCAAGGAAATCGTCTGTCTGACCGGCGACCTGACCCGCCAGTGCGAGATCGACCTGTTCCAGGACATGTTTCCGGAGCGGTTCATTCACGCCGGCATGGCCGAGGCCAACATGGTCAGCATGGCGGGCGCGCTCGCCCGCTGCGGTCATATCCCCTTCGTACATTCCTTCGGCGTCTTTTCGACCCGCCGACCGCTCGACCAGATCGTCAACTCGGTCGCCTACCCGAACCTTCCTGTTCGCATCGTCGGCTTCATGCCGGGCGTCTCCAGTCCGGGCGGGCCGAGCCACCAGGCCATCGAGGACGTGGCGCTGATGCGGGCGATCCCCAACATGACCGTCGTCGACGTGGCGGACGCGGTCGAGATCCGCAAGGCGCTGCCGGCGATCGTCGATCACCCGGGCCCGGTCTACCTGCGCCTGAAGCGTGGCGAGATCCCGGTGATCTTCGATGACGACCACGAATTCTCCATGACCAGGGCCCAGATCATCAAGGAAGGTGACGAAGCCTCCATCCTTGCCAACGGCATGATGCTGTCGGCAGCCATCGCGGCGGCTGAGGCGCTCGATGCTGCCGGCGTGTCGACCCGGGTCGTCAACGTGCCGGTGGTCAAGCCGCTTGATAACGATACCGTTCTCGATGTGGCGCGCCGCTCGAAACTCGTGGTGACGGCGGAGAACCATTCGATCATCGGCGGGCTCGGATCGGCGGTGGCGGAAGTCATGGCGGAGGCCGGTGTCGGCTGTCCGCTGCGGCGGATCGGTCTGCGCGACACCTTTGCCGAAGGCGCACGCACCGCGCCGCCGCTCTTCAGGAAATACGGGCTTGGCACGCAGGACATCATCGATGCGGTCTGGTCCGCGTTGTCCCGGACGGGCGCAGCGCCCGCTGCACCGGTCGTCGACGCAGCACCTGGCGAATACGCGCCGGTTTGAGCCGGCAAGCGATTGGAACAGAAAAGGAAATGGCGGATATGAGTTCCGAACTCACTCTTGGCTGGCTTGGCACCGGACGAATGGGCGCCGCGATGGCCGGCCGGCTGCTCCAGGCGGGCAATGACGTCACGGTCTGGAACCGGACACGCTCCAAGACCGACGATCTGGCCAAAGCCGGGGCGAAGGTTGCCGACACCATCCACGACCTGGCCGCGACCGACGTTGTCTTTATCATGGTGTCGACGCCGAAGGATCTGGAACAGGTCGTCGCCGGCGAGGGCGGGTTGCTGTCGGCGCCGAAGCTGCCGCGGATCATCGTCGACTGTTCCTCCGTCAGTGCGGAGGCCTCGGCAGAGGTGCGCCGCCTGACCGATGAAAAGGGCGTCGAATTCCTGGCCTCACCGATCAGCGGCAATCCGCATGTGGTGGCCGAAGGTCAGTCGATCCTGATGTCGTCCGGCCCGAAGGCGACCTATGAGGCTGCACGGCCATACCTGAACGCCATCGGCAAGACCTCGGTCTGGGTCGGGGAGGGCGAGCAGGCGCGCGTCGTCAAGATCTGCCACAACCTCTATCTCGGCATGATCGTGCAGTCCCTGAGCGAAGTGACGGCTTTGGCAGAAAAATCCGGCGTGCCGCGCTCGGCATTTCTGGAATTCCTGAACAACACGGTGCTCGCCAGCGACTGGGTGCGCAAGCGCACGCCCGACATGCTGTCGCTCGACTGGACCCCGACCTTCACGACCGAACTCCTGCGCAAGGATTTCGATCTCGGCCTTGCCATTGCACGGGCACAGGAGATGCCGATGCCCGTCGGGGCGGGCGTCATGCAGCTCATCCAGAACGCCATCGGACGCGGCCACCGCGACGACGACTTCCTGTCCCTGTTCCAGGTGCAGGCCGAGTCCGCGGGCATGACCATAAAGCCGGAATGACCGCTCGCGGCAACAGGTGAGAAAAGACAGGAGGAAACAGTGTCTCTTCAGCAGTTCGTATCCACACCCGACTTCGACGAATACAAGGAGACCTTCAAGGACTTCTTCAAGATGACCCGGCGCGACGACGGCGTCCTGCTGGTCGAGGCGCATACGCTCGGCGGCCCGATCCAGCTCAGCGTGGAAAACCACCGGGCCTTGGGGCAGATGCTCAAGGTCGTCGGCGCCGATCCGAAAAACGAAATCATGATCCTGACCGGTTCCGGCGAGGAATTCATGATGGATTCCGATCCGAACGGCTTTGCGCTGGAAGAAGAGGACATGGAGTACTGGGCGTATGAATACGCCTACAAGGATGGACGCATCAATGTCAGCTCGCTGATCAACGATCTGGAGATCCCGACCATCGGCCTCATGAACGGTCCGGGCTTCCATTCCGAAATCGTGCTGATGTGCGACATTTCCCTGGCTGCGAACGATGCCACCATCTTCGACCTGCACTATGACATCGGCTCCTGTCCGGCGGACGGCATTCATAATTGTTTCCAGGAGCTCCTGGGCGTGAAGCGGGCGGCTTACGCTCTGCTGACCGGTCAGGCGATCACCCCGCAGCAGGCGCTGGAATGGGGCATGGTCAACGAGGTTCTGCCGCGTGACCAGCTGATCGACCGGGCCTTCACCATTGCCGATCACATCATGACCCAGCCGCGAACCACCCGCCGGCTGACCACTCAGATCGTGCGTCGTCCCTGGAAACAGCGCATCGTCAACGATCTCGACGGCGGCTTCGGGATCCAGATGTTCGGCCATGTCGCCAAGAAGAAGGCGATCCACACCAAGCAGGGCATTGCCTCCGTCGTCGACTACGTGCGCCAGGGCCGCCCGAACAATTTCGACTGAAGCAAGGAAACACGAACCGGCGCGTCAGGTCGGCCGCAAAGGAATTGGCATAACTGCCTTGACGCGTCGATTGGTTGATCTCATTCTGGACTAGCCAATTTGGAAGGAGGGTCTCGCGAGAATTACGGAGGAATAAGTCTAAAATTCTGGGAGGAACAGAAAATGAAGATTACGCGAAGGACCGCTGTCACGGCGATGATCTCGGCAACCGCACTGCCGCTTCTGGGAGGGAGCCGGGCGTTTGCACAAAAGACCATTCCGCTGACGATCGCATCCAGCCATCCGCTGATCATTCCGTGGGTCGGCCCGTTGAAAACGGTCATTGTCGACAAGTCGAACGCGCTTCTGGAGGAGAGGGGCTCCGACTACCGGATCGACTGGACGGAAGCGTTCGGAGGAACGCTCTATAATTTCAACCAAACGCTCGAGGCGGTGACGACACAGCTCACCGACATGGGCTGGATCGGCTCCCTGTTCGAGCCGGCGAGCCTGCCGCTGCAGAACATCATGTATTCGACGCCCTTCGTCACCCAGACGGTGGCGCAGGCGATCAATACAATGAACCTGCTCAACGCCGAACAGCCGGCGATGAAGGCGGAATGGGCCAAGTATGACGTCCGTTTCTTCGGCTCCTGCTGCTCCGACGGCTACAGCCTTTACACCAAGAAGCCGATCGAAAAGCTGTCCGATCTGGAAGGCTTGAAGATCCTCGGCGGCGTGTCGCTCGCGCCCTGGATCGAACCGCTCGGCGCGTCCCTGGTCGCGACCGGCATTCCGCAGATGTACAGCCAGGTCCAGACCGGCGTGGGCGATGGTGTGCTGCTGATCTCCACGGGCGCCTATCCTCTGAAGCTGCATGAGGTCGCGCCCTATGTCACCCGGGTCGACACCGGTCCGCTGACCTTCGGCGGCTTCGGCATCAACGCCGATACCTACGCCTCGCTTCCCGAAGACGTGCAGCAGGTGCTGGCGGAACTCGGCGGCGAATACTCCAAGGCGAACGCCGACCTGATCGTGCAACGCGAGAAGCAGGTCTTCGAAGCCTTCGAAAAGGAAGGCGCGCATGTCTCCGACATGCCCCTGGAGCAGAAGCAGGAGTGGGTCGACCGCATGCCGGATCTGGGCAAGGCCTGGGTCGAGGCCACGGAGAAAAACGGCGTTCCGGCGCGCGAGATCATGAAGGCCTTCATGGAAACGGTGCAGGCGCAGGGCGCCAAGCCGTTGCGCGACTGGTCGGCCAACATCTAGCCGGCACGCAGGCAACGCGTCCCCGTCTCCTTTGGACGGGGACGCAAACTTCTCCACCCGCTCTCCGGACAGATGCGTTTCACGATCCATGACCTATGAAAATACCGAGGCCGCCGGCAAGGGGCACTCCGCCTGGAAAAGGGCGGACGACGCGCTAGCCGCCCTGTCCATGAGCTTCACGTCCGTGGGCTCGACCGTCGTCGCCAGCTTCATGCTGTTCATCTTCGTCGACGTGCTGTCGCGGAAGTTCCTGTCCCTGCCGCTTAACGGGGTGTCGGAATTCGTCGCCTATTCCATCGTCGCCTGTATCTTCTGCCAGCTCGGCGCAGCGATCCGAAACGGCAAGATGATCGCCACCGACTTCATCATGGGCGCATGGGAGGCGCGGCGGCCGGTTCTCGCCGAGGGTGCGAAGGCCATCTATTACGCAATCGCTTTCCTGCTTCTGGCGCGCATCGTCGCCTGGCTGGCCGACGATGCCTGGTCCGCTTGGGCGGACGGCGAGTATTCCGGCGCGGTCGGCGCCTTCCAGATGCCGCTCTGGCCGTTCAAGCTGGTCACCGCGCTGGGCGCGATCATTGCAGCCGCGGAAGCCTTCCGGGTTCTCGCCATGAACACGGCGGGCCTCTACAGATCGCTGGCCGGCGGCGAGACGAGGGAACAGGGCCTCGCCGGGCTGATGATTTTCATCGCTGTCTGCATTCTGTTTCTGCT
Organism: Roseibium sp.; assembly: GCF_048260565.1. Lineage (GTDB taxonomy): Bacteria > Pseudomonadota > Alphaproteobacteria > Rhizobiales > Stappiaceae > Roseibium. The sequence continues at coordinate 261,428 of NZ_JBLXGP010000002.1, forward strand.
GGCCATGGCCTACGGCGACCTCTCCCGCATCCAGCTGGGCTTTCTGGCCTTTGCCGGCCTGTTCGCGCTGGTGGCCTGCGGCATGCCGGTCGCCTTTTCCCTGATCGCCATGTCCTTCATCGCGATCTGGGCGATCCGCAGCAACATTTCCATTGCCGACAACGCCATGGGACTGGCGGCGTCGGGCACCGTGCGCTCCTTCGAATTCGGCGTCGTGCCCCTGTTCGTCATGATGGGCCTCGTGCTCGATCGGGCCGACGTCGGCCGGGACGCCTTCCGGGTGGCGGTGTTTCTCTTAAGCGGGATCCGCGGCGGCCTCGCCAATGCAACGGTTGCCGCCAATGCGGTCTTTGCCGCCATCACCGGATCGTCCATTGCCTCGGCCGCCGTCTTCAGCCGCATTGCCGTGCCGCCCATGGTGGAAGCGGGCTACAGCAAGCGCTTCGCCGTCGGCGTCGTCGCCGGCTCCTCCATTCTGGGCATGCTCATTCCGCCGAGCATTCTGCTGATCATCTACGGCCTGATCGCCGAAGCCTCGGTCGGGGCGCTGTTCGTCGCGGCCATCGTGCCCGGCGTCCTGCTTGCGGCGTGCTTCTGCCTTCTGAACATCGCGCTCGTCAGCTTCTTTCCGAAATTCGTCGGCAATCCGAGGCCCGGTCTCAATGGCGAGCACATGACCTTCGGCGAAATCTGCCGGAACCTTGCCCCGGTCTTCTTCCTCATCCTGCTGGTCATGGGCGGGATCTACGGCGGTGTCTTCAGCCCGACCGAGGCAGGTGCCATCGGCGCTCTGGGCGCCTGTGTCATCGCCGCCGCGCGCCGCAGACTGACCTGGGACACGATAAAGAGCGTGGTGCTGGAAACCGGCTTCATCACCGCCAGCATCCTGTTCCTGATCATCTCCGCCAGCCTGTACTCGCGCATGCTGGCCCTGTCGTCGATCCCCAATTCCATGACCGAATTCATCAGCGCGCTCAACCTGTCGCTGATCGGCTTCTGCCTGGCCTACATGGTGCTGGTGATCCTGCTCGGCATGATCCTCGATTCCGTCTCCATCCTCCTGATCGTGCTGCCCATCGCCCTGCCGGTCGTCAGCGCCTTCGGCGGCGACCCGATCTGGTTCGGCATCATCAGCATCATCGCCGTGGAGGTCGGATTGCTGACGCCACCCTTTGGCCTGTCCGTCTTCGTCGTCAAGGGATCGCTGCCCGACGGCTTCGCCAGCCTGGGAGACATTTTCGCCGGCGTGGCGCCCTACGTCGTCACCATGATCCTTTTCATTATCCTGCTCATCCTGGTTCCCGGGATCGCGCTTGTTCTTTTGTGAGGTTGCCCCATGACCAAAACCCTGATCCGGGATGCGATCCTTGTCACCATGGACGAAACCATCGGAGATCTCAGCTCCGGCTCCATCCTGATCGAGGACGATCGGATCCTGGAGATCGCCCCGCATATCGACGTGTCTGACGAGGTCAGGGTCATCGACGGCGAGAACCGGATCGCCATGCCGGGGTTCGTCAATGCGCATATCCACACCTGGCAGACGGGCTTGCGGGGCGTGGCCGCCGACTGGACGATTGCCGAATACCTGCGTGCCATGCACGCGGGCCTGGCCGGCTATTTCCGGCCGGACGACATCCGCATCGCCAATCATTTCGGCGCCCTGAACCAGATCTCCTCCGGCACCACGACCCTGGCCGACTGGTGCCACAACAACCCGACGCCGGACCACACAGATGCGGCGATCGACGGCCTGGAAGCCTCAGGCATCCGCGCGGTCTTCCTGCACGGATCGCCCAAGCCCGATCCGAAGCCGGGGCAGAAGCATTTCTCCGAACTGCCCATGCCCGTCGCCGAAGTCCGCCGCCTTCGGGACGGACGCCTGTCCGACGACGAGGCCCTGGTGACCATGGGACTGGCGATCCTCGGACCGCAGATGAGCGTCTGGGAGGTGTGCGAAGCCGATTTCCGGCTTGCGAAGGACATGGGGCTGATCGCCTCCATGCATGTCAGCGGCAAGTTCCTGACACAGGACGGTTTCGAACGGCTCGCAGACCTGGACCTGCTCGGGCCCCATATCAACATCGTTCACGGCAATATCCTGAACGACGACCTCTTGAAGCTGTTGGTGGACCGGGGCGTGAGCTTCACGCTGACCCCGGAGGTGGAACTGCAAATGGGCTTCGGCGACCCGCTGACCACGCGGCTGCGCAAGGCGGGCGGCCGGATCTCGCTCGGCTCCGACATCGAAAGCTCCATGACCGGCGACATGTTCTCCGTCACCCGCGTTGCTCTTCAGGCGGCGCGCCATTGCGACAATCTCGTCTCCCTGGCCGAAAAGGGCACCTGCCCGGACAGCATCACCGTGCCGAGCCGGGAGGCGTTGCAATGGGCGACCATCGACGGCGCGCGCATGCTTGGGATGGAACACCGGATCGGCTCCCTGACCCCAGGCAAGAAGGCCGACATCGTGCTGCTGGACTGCGGCAAGCTCAACATGTTCCCGGTCGTCGACCCCGTCCCGGCAATCCTGTTCCATGCCGGCGTCATCAACGTGGACACGGTCCTCATCGACGGCAAGATCCGCAAATGGGACGGCCAGCTAGTCGGCGCGCCGACGCGCACGCAACGGGATGCCCTGCAGCAGTCCGGCCGCCGGATCTGGCGGGAGTTTCGGGAGAATGCGGGGCATTGAGCATTTGGGGAGAGGTCGGGCAGATACGGAATAGATCGCTGAACCTGTGAGTTCGGCAAACGAATAACCCGAATCCCCAAGAAGGTGTACCGATTGTTCGGGAAAGTCGTGTGCAGCCAGTAACCGCCACACGTCCCGGCCCCTTTGTCATAAATCCTTGATAAGCCGCGATGTATCAGAGCGCACGTCATTTCCTGCGCCGGCGTAGGACAGATGCGGACGTCCCGCCTCTCCGGCTGTTTCAGCCTGCAATCATTTTTGATTGGTAAAGAGCTTGCGGCGGTCGGTGACTGTGCATACACGTCGGAAGCTTTTTCGTCCGTGGGCAGACGGCATTAAACAGACTTCTGAAATGAAGCCGGCAAGCCGAACATAAAGGATGAGACGTGTCAGGCCGGGATTGATGAAATCATCTGTCGATTGATTTTCTCTTCTCCGGGGTGACATCTATTGGTCTTCTAAAGGAATCAATGATGGGTCAAAGAGTTTCACTGAGAAATCTTCCCGGGGCAGGGCTTTTCAAAAAGGGAGACGTCTTTGTTCTGTTCGGCGAGCTTTTTGATCGTGGATACGCCAACGGCCTTGTGGACGAAGCCCGCGCCGCGGGCATGGACATCATCGGCTTCACCGTCGGGCGCCGCACGGAGGACAACAGCCTTCGACCGCTGACCGCGGAGGAGCTGGAAGCAGCCGAGGCTCATCTGGGCGGGCGCATCATCAACGTTCCGCTGATGGCCGGTTTCGATCTCGACGCGCCGGAAGGCGGGCTCACGCCGCGCGATGTCATCAACCAGCTTTCCATGGCCACCTGGTACGACGAGAAATTCGACTGGGACTATCTCGGAAAATGCCGGCAGATCGGCGTGGATCGTTTCAAGTCTGCGGCGGCGCAGGCCTTTGCCCAGCTCAAGGACATGATCCCCGAAGGCCGGAACGTGTTCTTCGCCCACACCATGGCGGGCGGCGTGCCCAAGGCGAAGATCTTCCTCGCGCTGGCAAACCGCATCTACAAGGGCCGCGGCGACCGCTTCCTGTCGTCCGATGACTTTATTGCCAGCGATCTCGGCAAGCTGATCCTGCAGAATTTCGAGGAAGTCACCGCCAACACGTTTCAGCACCTGATCGAGGGCACGGAAGAAATCCGCGACCGGATCGTTCAGGGCGGCAACCACGTGCATTATTCCGCCTACGGCTATCACGGCACGGAAATCCTGATCAACGATGCCTATAAATGGCAGACCTATTCCAACTACACGCAAGGCTATGCCAAGAAGAAGCTGGAACAGATCGCCTCCGACAGCTGGGAAAAGGGCATCAAGGCCTCCGTCTTCAACTGCCCGGAAATCCGCACCAATTCCTCCGACATTTTCGTCGGCGTCGAACTGCCCCTGTTCTCGCTGCTGCTCGCCCTGAAAAAGGAAGATGGCGGCGCCTGGGCCGATGCCCAATGGAAGCATTGCTGCAACCTGCTCGATGACGATGTTCCGCTGGACACGGTGCTGCAGAAGATCCAGGACCTGAACAACAGCAAGGTCATGGAACGCACCCGCGACTTCGACAGCTGGCCGGCGCCCAACGCGCCGGATCTCGCCGAAATCGTGATCAGTGCCTCCCAGGAAATCACCAAGATGCACAAGGACCGGGGCGCGCTCATCACCGACCACCTGAGCGCGCTTGTCGTCCTGGCCACGGGGACGCTGATTTTCCGCGAAATGGCCGATCCGACCGGACCCGTCATCTGGCTCAATCACGACATCGTCGCAAAACAGCTGAACGAGGCCAGGCCTTCCGTATCGTGAGGCCGGGGGCCCCGACCCGCAAGCGGCAGCTGTCGCCGGCCGGGAACGGGGCTTCAGGCGCGCCTGGCCGTGTCGGCCTTGCGCTTTTGTCAATGCGCTGTCCGAAAATCTGTTAGGCTCGATGGGTTGATTATTACACAGGCGGAAGTCTGTAATATCGGCCAGCCGCCGGATTCGGTTTTCGTAATCGGCCGGCAAGCTCTTATCTCATGAAAAGCGCTGCCGTCCGGCGGCGCGCGTTCCAAAACACGGTTGTTCCAAGATGCAGTCCTATCCCGACGTTAAGCTTTTTATTGACGGCGAATGGTGCGATGCCGCCGAAGGCAAGACCATTCCCGTTCTCGATCCGGCCACCGAGGAAGAGATCGGCACGATCCCCCACGCGACCAAGCCGGATCTCGACCGCGCCCTTGCGGCGGCTGAAAAAGGCTTTGCGGTCTGGAGCCAGACCTCCGCTTACGATCGCTCCAGGCTGATGCGCAAGGCGGCCGACCTGCTGCGCGAGCGCGCCGGCGACATCGCCTGGATGATGACGCGCGAACAGGGCAAGCCGCTGGGCCAGTCCAAGATGGAAGTGCTCGCCGGCGCCGACGTCATCGACTGGTTCGCCGAGGAAGGCCGCCGCACCTACGGTCAGGTCATTCCGGCCCGCGCCCCCGGCGTGCTGCAGATGACGGTCAAGGTTCCCGTCGGCCCGGTGGCCGCCTTCACCCCGTGGAACTTCCCGATCAACCAGGTCGTCCGCAAGCTGTCGGCCGCAGTCGCGACCGGCTGTTCGATCATCGTCAAGGCGCCGGAAGAAACCCCCGCGTCTCCGGCGGAACTGATCCGCTGCTTCGTCGATGCCGGCATTCCGGCCGGCGTGGTCGGCCTGGTCTTCGGCGTGCCTGCCGAAATCTCCGAATACCTGATCCCGCATCCGGTCATCCGCAAGGTGACCTTCACCGGCTCCACGCCGGTCGGCAAGCAGCTGGCGGCGCTCGCCGGCCTGCACATGAAGCGCGCCACCATGGAGCTTGGCGGCCATGCGCCGGTCATGGTGTTCGACGATGCGGACGTGGACAAGGCCGTCAAGATGATGGCGACCCACAAGTTCCGCAACGCCGGCCAGGTCTGCGTGTCGCCGACCCGTTTCCTGGTGCAGGACGCGATCGCCGACAGGTTCATGGAAGGCTTCACCGAAGCGGCGAAGGCCGTGAAGGTCGGCAACGGCCTGGAAGACGGCGTCGACATGGGCCCGCTTGCCAACGAGCGCCGCATCCCGGCTCTTGAAGGCCTGATCAACGACGCGGTCGACCGGGGCGGCAAGCTGACCACCGGCGGCAACCGCATCGGCAACCAGGGTTATTTCTTCGAGCCCACGGTTCTGACCGACGTGCCGACCGAGGCCCGTGTCATGAACGAGGAGCCCTTCGGTCCGCTCGCCGTGATCAACCGCTTCTCCACCCTGGATGATGCCATCGGCGAAGCCAACCGGCTGCCCTTCGGGCTTGCCGCTTACGCCTTCACCGGCTCGACCGACACCGCCCAGGCACTCGGCTCGAGGGTCCAGGCCGGCATGCTGACCATCAACCACCTCGGCCTCGCGCTTCCCGAAGTGCCCTTCGGCGGCGTCAAGGATTCCGGCTACGGCACGGAAGGTGGTTCCGAGGCGCTCGAAGCCTACCTCGACACCCGCTTCGTGACCCAGAAGTCGTGATCGGATGAAAGCAAGACGCGCCCGCTTGATCCGGTAATCCGGTGAGGACGGGCGCGTCTAATTTTGAAAAATCTGCTCCAGCCGCTTGAGATTCCCACCGAACGGGGAGAGCAGCGGAACGATCTCCGACGGCGAACGCTCCGACAGTTCCTGACGCAGCACCGCTGCCAGGCTGGCCGTGGGGCTGAGGTCCAGATAGCGCGCGCCGCCGCCGACCTCGATCGCGGCAAACGTCTTTCGCAGTTCCATCGGCTCGCGGACGATTTGCCAGAGCAGATTGCCGTTGGTGGCCTCCAGTGGTTTGCCGAGGCAGGATGACCAGACCGGCCAGAACGGCGTTTCGAAGGATAGTTCGGATACTGCTTCGAGGTAGGTTTCTTTAGCCGGCTCGATCCAGCGCGAATGAAACGCAAACGGAACCGGCAGCCGCTGGAAGGCTACATCCAGCCGCCTCAGCTCCGAGATCACCTGTTCGGCATCCGTCTCCAGGCAGGCAAGGACGCAATGGCGTTCCGCATTGGTGCCGGCGACTTCGGTCAACTCGGATAGGAGCGGGCTTTCCGCGCGGATGCTCACAGGCGCAAGCGCTGCAATCAGCGCCCCGGCGGGCGAGGTCTTGCGGAAGATCGCCGGCTGGTCGGCGACGGCTTTCAAGGCGGTTTCGAACGGGATCATGCCGGAAACGCTCATGGCGACGAATTCGCCGAGGCTGACGCCGAGCAGCCCGTCCGGCTTCACGCCCTGGCCTTGCAGAAGCTTGGCGAGCGCGAACTGGGTCATGAACAGGGACGGATGGGACTGTTCCAGCCGGTCGAACGGATCGCTCAAGGACTTATCCGCCGCATAGATTGCCTCGAGCGGCGAAAAACCGTGGAGATTTCGCACGATCCTGTCGCCAATCTCCATCCATTGCCGGAAGACGGGATAGGCGCTCATGAGATCCGATGCCATATGGTAATACTGTGATCCTTGCCCGGCGAAGCAGAAGAGGATGGGAAGAGACTTGGAATCGGAAGGCATGAACAGGACCTTGAGCAGCGATCGGACGAGCGCCGGCTTCTTGTCGCACGGGCCGGCGGGCGGCGGCAAGACGCTGATCGGCCATGACCGTGTCGCCGCGTGGTGGCTGAACCTCGACCGGATCGGCGAAGAGGACTGGGCCGGGCTGGAAGCGCTTCTGATCGACGAGGAACTGGAACGGGCAGACCGGTTTCACTTCCACCGCGACCGGGAGGTTTATATCGCCGCCCATGCGATCTGCCGGGGTCTGCTCAGCTACTGTTTGGGCGAGGCACCGCAAAGCTGGCGGTTCTCGGTGGAAGACCACGGCAAGCCGGAACTGATCTCGCCCGCAGGTGGTCCCCGCGTCCGGGTGAACATTTCCCACACGCGCGGGCTTGCCGCCGTGGCGCTCACCGTCGACCATGACATCGGCGTCGACGTGGAATGGCTGCAGCGCGACGCGCCGACGGAAAAGCTGGCCGAACGGGTCTTCGCCGAACCGGAACGAAAGACACTGGCCGCAGCACCCACCGCTTCGAAGATCGATACCTTCCTGACCTTCTGGACCCTGAAGGAAGCCTATGTGAAGGCCATCGGCAAGGGCCTGTCCCAGCCGCTGGATGCGTTTTCCTTCGACCTGGAAAGCCTGCGCATCCATTTCGACGACAGCCTGGCCGACGACCCGGAAAGGTGGCATTTCGAACGCTATCGCCTGAGCGCGGACCATCTGATGGCGCTCGCCATCCGCCATCCGCAGCCGGCCTCTCTCGCCGTGGACACCGTTCCGGCGCCCCTCGATTATCTTCTGGAACTGGCCGCTTCCTGAACGGTTTCTTCTTCCGGCAGGATGTCGCGCAGATAAGGGGCAATTCCCAAGCTCTGGTCCCATTGGCGCAGGTAGCCGAGAGAGACTTCCTCGAACCGCGTGCCGTCGCGCCAGTCGGTCCGGCGCGTGTGCAGATGGCCGGAAATCACCACCCGGGCGTTGAAGCGCTGATGCCAGTCCTCGGTTCGCCGCGTCCCGCACCAGGGGGTGAAACGCGGCGCGCGCGGAATGTGGATCAGGTCGCTGCGCATCGGGAAATGGTTGATCAGGATCGTCGGCATACCGTCGGGAATCTCGGCGAGCCGCCGCTCCGTTTCCTCGCATCGCCGCTCGCACCAGTGGTCGCGGCTTTCAAAGGGCGCGTGGTTCAGGAACATCTCGTCGGCGCAGACAGCTCCTTCCTCCCGTGCCCAGGCCACCACCTCGTCCCGGCTCACGTGATCGGGCCGGAAGCTGTAGTCATAAAGCAGGAACAGCGGCGCAACGACAGTGGGTCCGCCGGGTCCGGTCCAGGTTTCGTAAGGGTCTTCCGGGGTGAGAATGCCGTGGTCGCGGGCGCATTGTACCAGCGCCTGGTAGCGTTCTTCACCGGCGAGTGCGGGGGCGCCTCTCTCCTCCGGGATCGCCCAGAGATCGTGGTTCCCCGGCACCCAAAACACCTTGGCGAATTTCCGGGTCAGCGTCGCGAAAGCAAGCTGCATATGCTCGAAGCGTTCGGCCACGTCGCCGGCAACGATCAGCCAGTCGTCCCCGAAGTCGGGAAGCTCGATCAGGGCGTCGCGGTTGGCCGCGCTTGCCAGGTGAAGGTCGCTGATGGCTTTTATGGTCATTCTGTTGGAGATCGGGGTCTCGTTCCTTGACGGTATCGTGCACTTGGGGAACACTTCACCCAACGGTCGTCCTTGTCCACCCTGAACCGGCCGGTTTTCAGATCAATCTGGTAAAAGAGTAAGTGATGTCCGAGGTCCAGATCGAAAACGGCGGCGACATCGACTGGTGGTCGATTCTCTCAGACCGGACCTTTCTTGAAAATCCCTATCCCGAATTGCGCCGCCTGCAGGCTCTGGGCCCTGTGCACCTGGACAAGTCCAACGGGATCTATTTCATCCTCGGCCACAAGGCCTTCTCGAAGGCGGCAAAATCCTCGGCGCTTGGCCGGGACACGCGCCACTGGACCAACGGCTGGAACACCGACGACTACCGCGCGCATGATCCGGTCGGCTATCGCCTCTTCAGCGAATTCCAGCCGCAGATGATCAACAATGACGGCGACATTCACCGGCGCATGCGCAAGGTCTATGAGCCGGCCTTCCGCGCCCAGGCGATGACGTCCATGGTGTCCCTGATCGAGGAGGAGGCCACCGCCCTGTTGAAGGCGATGCCGGACAAAGGCGAGGTCGATTTCATCGAGGCCTTTGCCGGGCCGCTGCCGCTGCGCGTCCTTTGCAAGCTGTTCGACATCCCTGAAAGCCTGGACGAGACCATCGCTCGCTGGAGCGCGTCTCTGATCCGGATCGGCGACATCCTGATGACGCCGGAGCAGAAGGTCGAGGCCTTGGAGGCCTTGAACGAATTCAAAGCGTTCCTGCGCGAGCAGATTGCGGCCCGCAAGAACCGGGACGAAGACAATCTCATGGGCCTTGCGATCCAGGCCTACAAGGACGGGACGCTGGACGAGGAAGAAACCCTGACCAACCTGGTCTCCATGCTGGTCGCCGGTCATGAAACCACCGTCACCCTGATCGGCAACGGCATGCTGCTCCTGATGCGCAACCCAGAGGAAATGGCCCGGCTGCGCAAAGACCCTGACCTGATGCGCACCGCGATCGAGGAGTTCCTGCGCGTGGAGCCGGGCGGCAACATGATCCTGCGCGTCGCGCGGGAAGACGTCGAGGTCGAGGGCACGCTGATCCCCGAGGGGTCTCCGGTCATCGGCCTGATCGGCGCCATCAACCGGGATCCTGCCCGGTTCGACCGGCCGGATGAGCTGGATATCGGCCGGCCCGCGAACGCCCAGTTCACCTTCGGCGGCGGCGCGCATGTCTGCATCGGCGCACCGCTGGCCCGGCTTGAGGCCCAGATCGCCTTTTCCGCGGTTCTGGACAAATACGCCAATATCGAGCTCGCCGGAAAGCCGGAATGGCGGCTCGACCGGATGAATGCGCGCGGCCTCGGCCATCTGCCGCTGCGCGTGGAGCGAGCTGCATGAACCGTCCCGTCGGTATCGAGGCCATGAACGTCTTCGGCGGCATGGCTTATCTGGATGTGCGCGAGCTCTGCGATCACCGCGGCCTGGACATGCCCCGGTTCGAAAACCTGCTGATGCAGGAAAAGACCGTGGCACTGCCCTACGAGGACCCGGTTACCTTCGCGGTCAACGCGGCAAAGCCCGTGGTTGACAGCCTGACGGCGGAGGAGCGCGGCCGCATCGAAATGGTCGTCACCTGTACCGAATCCGGCATCGACTTCGGCAAGTCGCTCAGCACCTATCTGCATCGCTATCTGGACCTGCCGTCGAACTGCCGCCTGTTCGAAATCAAGCAGGCCTGTTATTCCGGTTCGGCCGGTCTGCAGATGGCGGTGAATTTCGTGCTGTCGCAGACATCGCCCGGCGGCAAGGCACTGGTGGTGACCACCGATATCTCAAGGTTTGCGCTGGCCGACGCCAACGCGGTCCAGGAATGGGCCTATTCCGAACCCAGTTCCGGCGCCGGCGCGGTGGCGATGCTCGTCTCCGACACCCCGCATATCCTGCAGGTCGATCCGGGCGCCTACGGCAACCATGCCTTCGAGGTCATGGATACCTGCCGTCCGGGCCCCGACACCGAGGCGGGGGATGCGGATCTGTCCCTGATGGCTTATCTGGATTGCTGCGCCGGCGCCTATGACGATTACGCTCGCCGGGTAGATGGGGCCGACTTCCGTCAAACCTTTAGCCAGCTTTGTTTTCACACACCCTTCGGCGGCATGGTGAAGGGCGCGCACCGGCACCTGATGCGCAAGCTCTACAAGGCAAAGCCGGCGGAGATCGCCGAGGATTTCGAAACCCGCCTTGGCCCGAGCCTGGCCTATGGCAAGCGGGTGGGCAACACCGCCGGCGGGTCCGTCTTCGTCGCCCTGGCCGGCACGATCGACACGGTGGACCTGACGGAGCCGCAGCGCATCGGCCTGTTTTCCTATGGCTCCGGCTGCTGCTCGGAGTTCTTCAGCGGTGTCGTCGGCCCGGAGGGCGCGGAGCGGCTGAAATCCATGGGAATTTCCAAGGCCCTCGACGAGCGCTATCGCCTGTCCATCGCCGAATACGAAAAGCTGCTTTCCGGCGATGCGGTTGTCCGCTTCGGGACGAAGGATGCCAAGCTCGACCATGACATCATTCCCGGTGCCTGGCCCGCCGCTGGCAAGGGCGACCGGCTTGTCCTCGACGCCGTGGCGGGGTACCACCGGAACTACATCTGGGTCTGAGATGGATGACAAAGCCCGATTTCGTCATCCCGGGCGAACGTAAGTGAGACCCGGGACCGGCGAGCCGAGGTCTTTGCCTGTTCAACTCTGTTGAATTCGCGAGACTTCTGCCACCCCGGCCCCGGCTCGCGCTTTCGCTTGGCCGGGGTGACGATGGAGAGAATGAGGCTTTGTCAGCAGTCTGTGGGGCCGAATGATTTTTGCAAATTGGCCCGGTCAGGGGGATTGAAGTTGGACAGCGATCAAATCGTCGGGATCATCATTGCGGAGATCCGCGAGACCGTGCCCGAACTGGCGGAACAACCCATCGGACGGGACGATTCCATGGCAGATCTCGGTGTCGATTCCATCGAGCGCAGCGAAATCATTCTCGCGGCCATGGAACAGTTGGGGCTGAAGATCCCGATGGTCCAGCTTCACGGGCCCCGCAACATTGGCGAGCTCGCGGACCTGCTCCTGGCCAAGAGCAGCGGATGATCCCGTGACGATCGCGGTCATCGGAATAGGCATTGCCTGCGGGCTGGGGCACGGCAAGGAGGCGTTCCGGAAGGGCTTGTTCGCAGCCCCGAATGTCTTTTCTTATCTGAAACGCGAAGGCCGCGAGCCGCCCGAGGGGGAGACCCCGTTCATCGGCGTGGAAATGCCGGACCCGCCTTCCATATTGCCGCCGCGCCTGGCGCGAACCGCCACCTTGAGCAGCCGTGCCGCCATCTCCGTTCTGGACGAAGCCTGGAACGAGGCCGGGTTGGAGGCGGTCGATCCGGAGCGTATCGGTCTGGTCGTCGGCGGCAGCAACCTGATGACGCGGGAACGGGTAATCGCCCTTCGGGATTACACTGGGCGGCTCGCTTACGTGCCGCCGCGCCACGGGCACATGTTCCTCGATACGGATATCTGCGGCCTGTGCACGGCGACTTATCCGATCCGCGGCTTTTCCTATAGCGTCGGGGCCGCCTCGGCGAGTGGGTCGGTGGCGATCATTCAGGCCATGGAGGCAATCCGCTCCGGCCGGGTGGATGTCTGTATCGCCCTCGGCGCGCTGCAGGACCTCTCCGCTCACGATCTTCAGGCGATGCGTACCATGGGCGCCATGGGCTCGACCCGGTTTGCAGATAACCCGGTGGAGGCCTGCCGGCCGATGGATGCCGATCATGACGGCTTTATCTTCGGCGAAGCCTGCGCCGCGCTGGTCCTGTGCCGGACGGACAAGATGGCTAGCGGCAAGGTCTACGGCGAGATCCGGGGCGCAAGCCATGTCGCGGACGGCTCCCGCGGTCCGGAACCCAGCTCCGAGGGTCAGGTTCGCGCAGCAAACCTGGCCCTGGCCGAGGCCGGACTGGCCGTCTCTGATATCGACACTGTCAACGGCCACGCGACGAGCACGCCAACCGGGGACGATACCGAACTCGAAACCTATCGGACACTCGGCCTGGAACATGCCCGGATAAACGCCACCAAATCCATTCTGGGCCACGGGTTGAGCGCCGCCGGTGCGATCGAGGTCGCCGCTGTTTTGATGCAGATCGAGGCAGGCCGCTTGCATCCGACCCGCAATCTGGAAACGCCGCTGGATCCGGGTTTCGGCTGGGTTCGCGGGGAGCCGGAGACCCACGATATCCGTCACGCCTTGAAGTTTTCCTTCGGATTCGGCGGAGTGGATACGGCCCTTGTGATCGGTGCACCGGGAACCGGGCGGAGGCGGCAATGAGTTTTGAAACGCTCAAGGTGACGACCGGCGACGGCATTTGCCGGATCGCCTTCGACCGCCCGAAGGTCGGCAATGCGATCAACGCGCGGATGATCGAGGACTTCACTGCAGTCCTCGCGCAATGCGCCAGCGACGATGGTCCGGACGGCAAGCCGGTGACGGTGGTGGTCATCGAAGGCGGGGAAGACGTGTTTTGCGCCGGCGGCGATTTCGATGCGGTTACCGAGAACGGCTCTGCCGGCGATCCGGAACCGCTCTACGATGTCTGGCGGACGCTGGCCGAGGGACCGTTCGTGACGATCGCGTTGGTAAAGGGCAGGGCCAATGCCGGTGGGGTCGGTTTTGTCGCTGCCTCCGACATCGTCATCGCCGGCAAAGGCGCGAGTTTCGGCCTGTCGGAACTGCTTTTCGGCCTGTTTCCGGCCTGCGTGCTGCCGTTTCTGATCCGGCGGATCGGCCGGCAGAAGGCCCATTACATGACCCTGATGACGAAGCCGGTGAGCGCCGCCGACGCATATGAAACTGGTTTAGTCGATGTTCTTGCGGATGATCCGGAAGCAGCCCTGCACCAGCATCTGGCGCGCCTGAAACACCTGACCCGTCCGGCCATCGCGCGTTACAAGACCTATATGGCCACCTGCAGCGGCAATCCGGACACGGACAAGGCGGCGGCCCTTGCCGCCAATCGCGCGGTCTTTTCCGACAGGCAAGTCCTTGCGGGCATCCGCCGCTATGTCACCGAGCTGAAGCTTCCCTGGGAGGAATAGGCTTTTCCCGTTCCAGCGTCAGATTGACGGCCTTTTCCAGCGGCGGCAGGACAGGGGTGCGCAAGGCTTCGCGCCGGACGAAGGCCCGGTGCAAGAGGCAGATCGACAGCAGGTAGAGGAAGGTCTGATTTTCCTTGGTGCTGATCTCGCTTGCCGGTTTGGTCAGGACCTTGTTCGCCAGGCGCTGCGCGAATTTCGGATTGAGGAACGGAACCTTTCCAAGCTCTTCCTCGCTCAGCACTAAGTCTAGATAGTCGGGGCGCAGGGCGGCGAAGGCGGCCGCATCCGGCGCGCGGTAGGGGAACTTGCGCTTGTCGATGATCCGGTCCGGCAGCCGGCCGCGGAAGGCCTCGCGCAGCAGGCGCTTCTCGGTAAAGCCGTCGTCGAATTTCAGATTGACCGAGGTGGCAAGTGCGAACAGGTCCGGGTCGAGGAACGGGCAGCGGTTTTCGACGCCATGCGCCAGGCTCATGCGTTCGCCCTGGGTCGACAGAAGATAGCCGGGCAACAGGGTCTTGTATTCCAGCCACTGGGCCTTTTCCGTCGGCGACAGCCCGGCGTATTCGGGAGATCCGGCAACGAGATCCGAGATGGCCTTGAACGGCGTGCCGGCCTCTTTCATCAGGCGGGCGGAGAACAGGCCGTTCTGGAACCTGAGTTCATGGGAAAACAGGCCGGGCATCTTTTCGCTCGAGAACTGATGGTAGAGCCCGGTGACGGCGGCGATATCCTCCGGCCCGTAATGGGCCAGATGTGGATAGAGCTGTTCCAGCCGTGTGCGGCGGACGTCTTCCGGCAGCCGGTCCCAGGCGTCGCGCAGCAGGGTTTCCTTGAAGAGGTCGTAGCCGAGAAATGCCTCGTCGGCGCCTTCGCCGCTGAGGATGACCTTGATGCCCTCGTCCTTGGTGCGTTTCGACAGGAGGTACATCGGCACGAAGGCGCTTCGGAAGGCGGGCACTTCCGCATGATAGACCGCGTCGGGCGTGGCATTGGCAATGTCGGTGTGGGTGATCCGCTGTGCATGGTGGCGGGTGCCGAGATGCTCCGACACCAGCTTCTGGTCGCCGGATTCATCGAACTCCTCGTCCTCGAATTCCACGGAAAAGGTCGACAGCGGCTTGCGCGAAATATCCTCGGCAAGGGCTGCGACGATGGCGGAATCGACCCCGCCGCTTAAGTAAACGCCGACCTCGACATCGCTGCGCAGGCGCAGTTCCACGCTACGGGTCAGCCGCTCCCGGATCAGGTCGAGCGCATCGGCCTCGCGCGCCACATCCGGGCCTTCGTCGAACCGGAGATCGGCGTAAGCGTGCACGTTCACCGAACCGTTGCGCCAGGAAAGCCACCGGCCCATAGGCAGGCTCTCGATGCCCTTGAAGCCGGACTGGTCGGGCAGGGGCGTCCATTGGCCCAGGATGGAGGAGATCTGGTCGGGGTCCTGCTCGAAGGTGAAGCCGGGTACGGCCAGGAAGGCCTTCATTTCCGACGCGAACAGCAGGGCGTCACCGTGCCGGGCAAAAAACATCGGCCTCTTGCCGAACCGGTCGCGAGCGAGAAACACCTCATCGGTGGTGCTGTCATAAAGCGCAAAAGCGAAGCCGCCGTTGAACCGGGTAAGGCAGTCCGGGCCCCAGGTGATCCAGGCGTTCAGGACGACTTCCGTGTCGCAATGGGTATGGAACCGGCAGCCAAGGGCCTCGAGTTCCGCGCTCAATTCCAGGTAATTGTAAATCTCGCCGTTGTAGCAGAGCCAGTAGCGCCCGCTCGGATCGCAAAAGGGCTGCGCGCCGGACGCCGGATCCATGATCGCCAGCCGAACCGTTCCCATGGCTAAGCCGTCATCGACCACATAACCGGCGCCGTCGGGGCCTCGGTGGCCGATATAGGCCAGCATGCCGGTAATCATGCCGGTCAGGGGGTCGGCGGAAAGGGCTGGATGACTGATACCGGCAATGCCGCACATATAGAAACCGCCTGTTCAGGGTCAATCGGCCGAACGTTCGGATACTTTAAGCTCGGATACTTTCTGCGCCACGGCCTTTTCGATCTGCGTCAGGCTGACCATGACGCCGCTGGTCATTTCCTGTTCGGTGAACTTGATGCCGAATTCCTCTTCCAGAAAGCGGACGAGCTGGATGTAGCCGAAGGAGTCCATCACGCCTTCCTTGAAGAGGTCGGAGCTTTCGGGGAAGGTGTCGTCGAATTCAATCAGAAATTGTTCTTCGATGAAGGCGCGTATCTTGCTCATGATCTCCGACTGCGTCTGACGAAGGGCCTTGCCCGGTAAGGAGCCGGTCGAGTACGGAGTGCCGCGACTTGCCCAGCCTTGAATTTACGGTAGCCAATTGAAACGCGGAGCAACAGTCTCAAGGAACGGAATTTTCCCCTGACAACAGAAAAAAGCACAGGAAAAAATAACCTAAGGTAAGCATTTCGTGAGCAGGACACGCGGGAGGCCACCGCGATGCGGTAACACCCGGATTTTTAAAGTGATGTTTTTGCCCGTAATCCTATGGATGCAGGCCCGATGTAACTTGCGTGGACCCTGTGAGGTGAATAGCATTGGCCGTCTCAAATGGCGGCGGGCCAGCCTGAAAACACGACGGTGCCCGGTCTGTCTTGCGGATGGTCCCAGCAAGGCGGGCAATGCGGCTTTATCGGGACTGTGTAGTAGTGACAGGCGGGATGCCCGTGTAGGCGCCAGTCGGGGGGAACACGCCAAAATGGTAGGTTTTGCATGAATATCCTCCGCCTGCTCAAGGGTGGGCCGCCAGCAAGCCGCCGTTTTATCTTTACCCTCACAAGCTTGTCGGGGCTCGGAAACGCCGGTCTCGTCGGTCTGATCAACCAGGCGGCGGAACAGACGCTGATCGGCCAGAAGGTCGGACTGCAGCTGATTGTCCTCTATCTTCTGACGCTGACCTTCTTCCTTCTATCCAACCGATCTTCCCTGCATCAGGCCAACCGGTTCGTGCAGTCGCGCCTGGAGGCAACGCGCCGGCGCATCGTCAACAAGATCAGGAAGGCCGACCTCAGGACCCTGGAGCGAATGGGCCATGGCGATATCTACGTGACGGTTGCGCAGGAGACGGATCACCTGTCGCAAAGCCTGCCGCTCATGATCGGCGCAGCCCAAAGCGCGTTCCTGCTGTTGTTCCTGCTTTTGTACATCGCGACCCTGTCGCTGATCTCCTTCATCGTGGTCGGCGGTTTCTTTGCGCTCGGGCTCTATTTCTTCCTGGCCCGGCAGAAGGCGCTGACCGCATCGATCTCCCAGGTGCACTACCGCGAGGCGGAAATGCTCGACACCCTGTCGCATTTCACCCTCGGCTTTCAGGAAATCCGCCTGAACGCGGACAAGAACGAAGCCCTTTTCAGCCATTTTGCCGATGTTTCGGACCGTTTGAGAGAAGTTGTCGTCGGATTGGGTGGGCGATGGGTTGCGCTTCTGCAGTTCAGCAATGCCTTCTTCTACATGCTGATCGGCGTCGTGGTGTTCGTGCTGCCGCTCTTCTTCGAAGGCTATACGGACACGATCTACAAGATCACGGCGGCTTCCGTCTTCTCGCTCGGTCCCATGGCGGCCATTACCTCGGTGGTGCGCCTTGTCGGGCGCGCGGAGTCCGGTCTGGGACATGTCTATGCGCTGGAAAAACGCCTGGACGAACACGCGCCGCCGCCGATCGGTCCGTCGCCGCGGGAACGGTCGCCGTTCCGCTCGTTTTCCTCCATCGAGCTCTCCGGAACCGTCTTCCGCTATGTGGATGGCGAAGGCAATAATACCTTTTCGGCCGGGCCGCTGAACCTGTCCCTGCAAAGGGGGGAAATCGTGTTCATGACCGGGGGCAACGGCAGCGGCAAGTCGACCGCGCTCAAGCTGCTGTGCGGTCTCTACACGCCGGACGAAGGGCGTATCCTGTGCGACGGTGTCGAGATCGGCAACGAAAACCGGCAGGAGTACCGGGAGATCTTTTCCAGCATCTTCACCGACTTCTACCTTTTCGACCGGCTTTACGGCATCGTCGATGCCGAGCCGGAAGACGTGGAACGGCTGATTGCGCGTATGGAACTGAGCGACAAGGTCGGGTTCGAAAACGGGCGTTTTACCACCAGCGACCTGTCGACCGGACAGCGCAAGCGGCTCGCCATGATCGTCGCCATGCTCGAGGATCGGGAAATTTATCTCTTCGACGAATGGGCCGCCGACCAGGACAGCCACTTCCGCGACGTCTTCTACCGGGAAATTCTTCCGGACTTCAAAGCCCGCGGCAAGACCGTGCTCGCCGTGACCCATGACGATCACTACTGGGATTGCTGCGACCGCCGCGTGACGCTGGATCTCGGCATGATCCTCCCGTCCGGGGAGGCGTAACCATGGCTCTGGTCGACTTCATCAAGGGCGCGGACGCCCGCCAGCTTCGCATCATGCTTGCGCTGACGCTGGTGGCGGGCCTTGCCAACGCGTCGCTGATCGTCGTCATCACCAAGGTCGCGGAGGAGGTCGCCAAGGCCGGACATCCAGGCACCATCGCCTGGGTCGTCTTCTTTGGCGCGTTCGCGCTCTACTATCTCGCCAACCAGTTCGCCCTGATCCGGTCCCAGGCGATCATCGAGGACCTGCTCAACCGCAAGCGCCTGGAGATCGCCGACAAACTGCGCAAGACGGAACTCCTGATTGCCGACAAGCTCGGGCGGGGCCGGCTCTTCAATCTGGTGGCCAAGGAAACCAACCACCTGTCGGTCACCTTTCCGCTGATCATCGACGCCTTTCAGCAGACGATCCTGCTGGCCATGGCTTTGCTCTACCTGCTCTACCTGTCGCCTGTCGGTTTCATCGTGTTCCTGGCGACGGTCTTCGCAGGCGTTCTCGGCTACAAGGCGATCGATAAAAGGTATCGCGACATCCTGCGGCTGATCGAGCGCATGCAGGCCCAGATGCTGGATGCGATCGGCGACATCATTCACGGCAGCAAGGAGCTTCGGCTCAACACGAAGCGCAGCGAAGCCGTCGCCGCCGCCTACCGCAAGCGATCGCATGTCCTTGAACGGCTTCTGGTGCGATCGGTGGAGCACTGGGTCTCGCTGATCCTGCTCGGCAGCCTTGCGACGTTCCTGATGCTCGGCGTCGTCGTCTTCGTCTTTCCCGAATATGTCTCGGGCCACAAGACCGTCATCTTCCAGGTGATCCCCGTCCTGCTGTTCTGCATGGGCACCCTGTCGAAGACGGTGGCGCAGTCGCCCATGTTCATGCGCGCGGAGGTCGGCCTGCAGTCGATCCTGACGGTCGACCGGGAACTGTCCGCCGCGACCAGCACCACACCGGAAGAAGCGCGCCGCCT
Organism: Roseibium sp.; assembly: GCF_048260565.1. Taxonomy (GTDB): domain Bacteria; phylum Pseudomonadota; class Alphaproteobacteria; order Rhizobiales; family Stappiaceae; genus Roseibium. Next base: position 280,725 of record NZ_JBLXGP010000002.1, read on the forward strand.
GTCCCGGCCGTTCCTGGATTTCTCGACGATTTCCTTCAACGGGATCCGGTTCAGCTACAACACCAAGGACCCGGACGCCTATTCGGTCGGGCCGCTGGACTTGACGCTCACCCGCGGCGAGGTCGTCTTTCTCGTCGGTGGCAACGGCAGCGGGAAATCGACCGCGCTGAAAATGATGACCGGCCTCTATCCGCTTCAGACCGGCTGGATCGGCGTCGACGAGGCCGCCGTTTCAGGCAAGGCGGTCGCCGGCTACCGGGAGCTGTTCTCGTCCGTTTTCGTCGACTTTCACCTGTTCGACCGGCTCTACGGGGTTGAGGATATCGATCCGGGACGGGTCAACCGCCTGATCGCCGAATGGGGACTGGCCGACAAGGTGACCTTCGAGGACGGCCGCTTCAACCAGCTTCACCTGTCGACAGGTCAGCGCAAGCGCCTTGCGCTCATTGCTGCGGTTGTCGAGGACCGGCCGGTCTATGTCTTTGACGAATGGTCGGCCGAGCAGGACGTGAATTTTCGCGATTATTTTTACACTTCATTCATCCCGGAACTGAAAGCACAGGGGAAATTGGTGATTGCGACGAGCCACGACGAAAAATACTGGAATGTCGCGGATCGAGTGGTCAAGCTGGATCTGGGCAGGATCGAGTGGATCAAAGATAAGGTCGAGCTGGAGCCGTAATGAAGACCTTTATCTTCCCGGGACAGGGCGCGCAGCAGCTTGGCATGGGCCAGGACCTGTTCGCCCGGTTCAAGGATCTGACAAACCAGGCGGATGACATCCTTGGCTACAGCATCGCTGAGCTGTGCCGGGTCGGTCCGATGGAAAAGCTGAGCCAGACGGAATATACCCAGCCCGCGCTCTTCGTGGTCAACGCTCTCCAGTATCTCGCTCACATGGAAGACAGCGATGACCGCCCCGCCTACCTGCTCGGGCACAGCGTTTCGGAATATGTTGCGCTCTTCGCCGCCGGTGTTCTCGATTTCGGTGGCGGGCTCAAGCTCGTCAAAAAGCGCGGCGCCCTGATGGCGGAAGCCCGCGGCGGCGGCATGGCCGCCGTTCTCGGCCTGGAGGCTGCCGCCATCGAGGACCTGCTGCGAGCCAAGAACATTGCCGACGTTTTTCCGGCCAATTTCAACACGCCCAAGCAGATCGTCGTCTCCGGCCGCAAGGAGGCGGTGGTTGCCGCCGAAAGCCTTTTCCTGGAAGCAGGCGCGAGCCATTACAAGGTGCTGCCCGTCAGCGGTGCGTTCCACACGCCTTTCATGGAAGACGCCCGTGTGCGTTTTGAGGAATTCGTGGCGGATACCGAATTCGCGCCGCAGCAGGTTCCGGTGATTTCCAACGTCACTGCCCGCCCGCATGTGGACGCCGAGATCCGCCGGCGCATGGTGGAGCAGATCACAGCGCCGGTACGCTGGTCGGAAAGCCTGCGCTATTTGATGGCCAAGGGCGCTTCTTTCGCCGACACCGTGGAAATCGGACCCGGCGGGCCGCCGGTCGTGCGGCCCATGTTCAAGCGCACCGAACTGGAAGCAGGCCCGCTCGACGTCGCGGTTCTGGAGGCGGAAGAAACCGCCCGTCGCGAAGCCTTGCAGAAAGAAGTCCTGCAGGATCAGGTGCCGGAGCCAACGAAAGGCCCCGCCGAAGAGAAGCCGGTCGCCAGGGCCAATGGCGCTACCTCCAGCTTCGGACGGTTTTCCATGGAAAACCTCGGATCCCGGGCCTTCTGCGACCTGTTCGGCCTGCGCTACCCCTATGTCAGCGGCGCCATGTACCGAGGCATTGCCTCCACCGACATCGTCATCCGCATGGCACGCGCCGGATTGCTCGGCTTTTTCGGCGCCGCCGGCCTGCCGGTTTCCGAGACGCGGGAGGCGATCCGCGAGATCCGCTCGCAAATCCCGGATGGTGCTGCCTTCGGGGTCAATTTCATTGCCCATCTCAACCGTCCCCAACTCGAGGACGACCTGACCGACGTGCTGCTGGAGGAAGGCGTGACCGCCGTCGAGGCCTCCGCCTTCATGGAAGTCACCCAGGCTCTGGTGCGCTACCGGGCGAAAGGGCTGAAGCGGGACGGGGGCAAGGTTCGGGCGGCCAACAAGGTCATCGCCAAGGTCTCCCGGCCCGACGTTGCCTCCCAGTTTCTGAGTGCCGCGCCCGAGCCGGTCATCGCCAAACTGTTGCAGGCCCGTGCGATCACCGAAGACGAGGCGGAGTTGCTGCGCAACGTTCCGATGGCCGATGCGATCTGCGTGGAATCCGATTCCGGCGGCCACACCGACCAGGGCATGCCCTTCGCCCTGATCCCGCCGATCCTGAAGCTGCGGGACGAAGCTGAACGGCGTTTCCCGGAATTCGGCAAGCTGTTCGTCGGTGCCGCCGGCGGCATCGGCACGCCGGAAGCCGCCGCCGCCGTTCTGGTGCTCGGGGCCGACTTCATCGTCACCGGCTCGATCAACCAGTGCACGGTGGAAGCCGGAACCAGCGACGCGGTCAAGGACATGCTGGAAGGCATCAATGTCTATGACACGGCCTACGCCCCTTCGGGTGAGATGTTCGAACTGGGCTCGAAGGTGCAGGTCCTGAAGAAGGGCGTGTTCTTCCCCTCCCGCGCCGAACGGCTGGTGGCGCTTTACCGCCAGCACGAGAGACTGGAGGCGATCGACCCGAAGCTGCGCAAGCAGATCGAGGAACGCTATTTCGGGCGCAGTTTCGACGAGGTCTTCGCCGATGTGGCCCGCACCTATCCGGCGTCCGAAATCGAGCGCGCGGAGAAAATGCCCAAGCACCGCATGGCGCTGGTCTTCCGGCGCTATTTCCGGGATACCTCCGACTGGGCGCTCAACGGAAATATCGAACACAAGGTGGATTTCCAGGTTCATTGCGGCCCAGCCCTTGGCGCCTTCAACCAGTGGGTTGCCGGGACCGGGCTTGAACCGTGGCGGGCACGTCATGTGGATGACATCGGACTTAATCTGCTCGAACAGACGGCGGAGATGTTGAACCGCCGCCTGTCGGTCATGGTCGGATAGGGGGACCGGTCATGACCAAGGGAGGAACGCGGGAACCTGTTGCCATCATCGGCGTCGGTATGCGTCTGCCCGGCGCCGACGGTCTCGACGCATTCTGGGGCCATCTGGCCGCCGAACGCTCCCTGATTTCCGAAGTGCCGGCCGAGCGCTGGGATGCCGAAGCCCTGATGGGCGACCCGGCCAGGGGCAACAGGACCAACAGCATCTGGGGCGGCTTCGTCGACGATGCCGACTGCTTCGACGCGGGCTTCTTCGGCATTTCCCCGCGCGAGGCGGCCTGGATGGATCCCCAGCAGCGGTTCGCGCTGGAAATGGCCTGGCATGCCATAGAGGATGCCGGATACCGGACCTCCGATCTCGCCGGCAGCCGGACCGGCGTCTACATGGGCGTGTGCCATTGGGACTACGCCGAGCTTCTGGAAAAGCATCTGGCACAGGTCGACGCTTATACGCCGACGGGCATCGCCTTTTCGATCATCGCCAACCGGGTGTCCCATTTCTTCGATTTTCAGGGCCCGAGCATCACCAATGACACGGCCTGCGCCGCGTCGATGACCTCGCTCTACGAGGCGGTGAGGGCGCTGCAGGACGGGACCTGCGACCTGGCGCTGGCCGGCGGGGTCAATCTGATCTGGTCGCCCAACCATTTCGTCGCTTTCTCCAAGGCGGGCATGCTGTCGAAGGACGGCAAGGGCAAGGCGTTCGATGACGCCGCCGACGGCTACGTCCGCGGCGAAGGCGGCGCCGTCCTGCTGCTGAAACCCCTGTCGCGCGCGCAGGCGGACGGCGACCCGATCCATGCCATCATTCGCGGTATCGGCATCAATCACGGCGGCCGCACCAACTCGCTGACGGTGACCAATCCGGTCGCCCAGGCGAAGCTGATTACCGAAGTGCACCGGGAAGCGGGCGTGAGCCCGGATAGCATCGATTACGTCGAGGCCCATGGCCCGGGAACCCCGCTCGGCGACCCGATCGAGATTTCCGGCCTGAAGCAGGCTTTCGCTACCTTGGCTGAGGAAAACGGCGTCGCCTACAAGGGCGAGAGCTGTGGCATCGGCTCGGTCAAGACCAACATCGGCCATCTGGAAGGCGCGGCCGGTGTGGCCGGCATCGTCAAGGTTCTGGCGGCCCTGAAACACAATCGCTTGCCTGCCAATGTGGGCTTCGGAGAGCTGAACCGGCTGATCGACCTGTCCGGGACGCCGTTCCGCATCCAGTCGGAAACGACCGAGTGGCGGCACCGGGACGGTCATCCGAGGCGGGCCTGCGTCAGTTCCTTCGGTTTCGGCGGCAGCAACGGCCACGTCGTACTGGAGGAGCCGCCGATCCGGAAGCCCGTCGCGGCCGACGGGGAAAAGTCCCTCCAGGTGGTTCCCCTGTCTGCGGCGAACGAGGCGCGTCTGTCCGAATATGCAGCCACGCTCCTGCGTTTCGTCGAACAGGCCGATGGGGACAACATCTCTCTGGCCGATCTCGCCCGCACCTGTCAGGCCGCGCGCGAACCGCTCGAGGCCCGCTGTGCCTTCGTGGTCCAGACCCTCGAAGGCCTCGCCGACGCACTACGCGCCTGTCTGATCGGCGACAGCCTTACCGGTTGTCTTTTCCCGATAGGCATTGACGATACCGATAGTCATAAGCCGGCTAAGGAAGCGAATCTCGCCCGCCGCTGGATCACCGGCGAAGACGTCGACTGGCCGACCGGCGGCAAGGCCGAAGGAAGCCGGATCCATGCTCCGGTTTATCCTTTCGAGCGGGAACGTCACTGGATGGATCTGTCGCTCGGGGCCAAGGACCAGGAGCCGGTTCCCCATCCGCTCCTGCACCGGAACACATCCCGGTTTGACGGCTGCAGCTTCAAGACCCGCCTGACCGGCGACGAATTCGTTCTCTACGATCACCATGTCGGCGACAACCAGGTGCTGCCCGGCGTGGCTTGCCTGGAAATGGCGCGCGCGGCGGCCGATGTCACCGGCGGCCTGCAATCGCCCGCCTTTGCGATCGACGATGTGGTCTGGAGCAAGCCGATCCGGATAATAGACCGGCGCGCGGTCAACGTTGAAACCAGGTTGCAGCGCCGCGAGCCTGACCGGGTCGGATTCTCGATCCGGACGGCTGACGAACCTGGCGACCGGGCATCCAATGTGCCGAACGCACAAGGGACACTCTTCGCCTTGCCGGAAGCTCCGGCAACGTCTGTGAACCTGGACGAGCTGAAAGCCCGCATGTCCGGACGGGTGGAGCCGCAGACCTGTTACGACCGGCTTCGGACCAGCGGTGTCGATCACGGGCCTTCCTTCCGCGCGTTGGCGCAGGTCCATCGCGGTGAAGGCGAGGCCTTGGCCAAGTTGAAATTGCCGCGCCGCCTGCTTGCCTCGCTGGACGCCATGCCGCTGCATCCGGTGCTGCTCGACGCGGCCATTCAAGCCTGGGTCGCGGTCGGCGACGACACGCCGTCCGGCGCGGCCGTGCCCTTCTCCTGCCGGCACATCGAAGTCCTTGGCGCCTGCGAGCCAGTCATGTGGGCGCATGTGCGCCTGACCTCGGGTGCAGCCCCGGATGCGCCGATGCGCCATCTCGATATCGACCTCTACGACAGGCACGGTATCAAAAAGGCCGCCTTTCACGATCTCGCCTTACGGGTTTTGAAGCCGGGTGTAGACGTCGCGGTCGAAACGACGGAGGACGGTGCAGAGCCGTCCATGTCTTTGGTCGTCACCGACGGCGAATGGCAGGAAGCGCCGCTTCAACTCAAGGCCGGCGACGCAACCGGGCAAACCCGCATCCTGCTCGCAGGTGCGTCTGCCGAAACCGCGGCGATCCTCGGCGAGCGCACCGGCTGGAGTGTCGACCTTCTCCCGGATGTTTCGGAAAGCGGGATCGCCGAGGCTGCGGAAACCCTGTTCATCGCTGTCCACGGAATCGTCGCCGATATCCTGCGCTCGCGCCCTGCAGAACCCGTGCGTATTCTCGTTATGGCAACGGACATGGTTCCGGTTCCCGCCATTGCGCCTCTTGCCGGGCTTTTAAAAACAGCGGCAATCGAGAATCCGAAAATCAGCGGCCGGGTCATCACGCTGGCCGGCGACGGCTCAGCGGACCGGCTGAGCTCCATCGCCCTGGCCGAAGCCCGCGCAAGCGACACGCTGACCGAACTGCGCTACAGCACGGCCGGCATGCGTCAGGCCTGGATGCCCGTTTCGCAAACGTCCTTGGCCGAACCGGAACCCTTCGCCATCGATCCGGACGGCGTCTACTGGATAACCGGCGGTCTGGGCGGCCTCGGCCTGATCTTCGCCGACTGGCTGGTCGCCAAAGGAGCGCGCAAACTGGTGCTGACCGGGCGGCGGGAGACCCCGGACCGTGACGGGCAGATCCGGCTGGAAGCCTTGCGCGGAAAAGGCGCGGATGTCGCCTACCTCGCCTGCGACATCGCAAAGCCGGAAGAGGTGGAAGACGCCGCCCGGATCACACGGGACCAGGGGCCGCTGATGGGCATCATCCATACGGCGGGCGTTCTGGACGACGGCTATATCCTGACCCAGGAGGCGGTAAAGGCGGCCGGCGTGTTCGCGCCGAAGGTCGCCGGTACGGTCAATCTGGACCGGGCGACGCAGGACCTGCCGCTCGACTTCTTCGTGCTGTGCTCGTCGATCGCCTCTGTCTTCGGCAACGCCGGGCAGGGCGCCTATGCCGCCGCCAATGCCTTCATGGATGCCTTTGCCGAAATCCGCAGCGCGGAGGTCGCCGCGGGCAAGCGCAAGGGCAGGACGATCGCCGTCGCCTGGCCGCTGTGGAGCGAAGGCGGCATGTCGGTCGACATGGCGACGCTCGAGGCCATGAAACGCCGCCTCGGCCTGACGCCGCTGCCGACCGAGGCGGGGCTCGCAGCACTGGAGACCGTTCTCACCGGCAACGGCTCGCCGCGCAGCACCGTGCTGCACGGCGATCTGGACCGGATCGACGAGGTGCTCGCCGGATTTGGGCAAAGCCCAGACGTTGAAGAGGCGGACGCTCCACAGGATCGGGTCGCCGAACCGGCCAAAGCTGCCGCGATCGACGATGCCGCGCTGAGGCGAAAGACCGTCGGCTACGTCCGCGATATCCTGGCCGATGTTCTGGAGATGGATGCCGCCCGCATCCGCGCCAACCGCAAGCTGGAGGAATACGGACTCGACTCCATCGCCATCGTCGAGAGCACCAACCGGCTGGAGGAGGCGCTCGGGCCGCTATCGAAGACCCTGTTCTTCGAATATGTCGATCTCGAAGGCGTGGCGGAACATCTGGTCGCCGAACACAGGCCGGCGCTTCTGAGCCTCTTTGCCGAGGACGAGCCTGCCGCTGTTGCAGAGGAAACATCTCCGCCCCCGGTCCAAAAGGCCGCTGCCATGGAAGCCCGCCCGGCGGACGTGGTGGTGTCCGCGCCGGTGCGGGAAGAAAGCAGCCAACGGCCTGCCGAACCGGCACGGGACGACCGGCACGACATTGCCATCGTCGGCCTGTCGCTTCATGTCTCGAAGGCCGACGATCAGGACGCCTTCTGGAAAATGCTGTCGGAGGGGATCGACGGCTTCGAACCGGTCCCGGCCGAGCGCTGGGACAATAGCGCGCTGCATCACGGCGAACGGGACGTGCTCGGCAAGACCGTGGTCAAGACCGGCGCCTTCCTGAACGATATCGACAAGTTCGACCCACGCTATTTCCGCATCTCCCAGGCCGAAGCCGAACTGATGTCGCCGGAGGTGCGGCTGTTCCTGCAGGCAAGCGTCGAGGCCTTCGAGGACGCCGGCTATTCCCGCGAGACCATGGCCCGGCGCTATGGCGGCGACGTGGCGGTGATCGTCGGCTCGATGACCAACGAGTACGACCTCTACGGCTTCCAGAACATGTTGATGCGCGGCTCGCTGGCAAGCGGCAGCTACACCGGCACCGTGCCGAACATGGTCTCCTATTATTACGGCTTCACCGGCCCGTCCTATTTCCTCGACACCATGTGCTCCGCCGCTTCCACCTGTGTGCATGAAGCGGTGCACATGCTGCGCGCGGGCCGCTGCAAAATGGCCCTTGCCGGCGGGGTCAGCCTGCTTCTTCATCCGCAGAAACTGATCGCCACCTCCCAGGAGCATTTCACCACCAAGTCCGCCGATGTCATCCGCGGCTACGGTCTCGGTGCGGAAGGCACGATCCTGGGTGAGGGCGTTGGCGCCCTGGTGCTGAAGCCGCTCGTCGATGCGGAGCGCGATGGCGACCACATCTACGGCGTGATCACCGGATCGGGCATCAGCAACGCGGGCGTACGCAACGGCTTCACCGTGCCCAATCCGAACCAGCAGGCGGTCGCCATCGAGCGGGCGCTGGACGATGCGGGCATCAGCCCGAAGACCATCGGCTATATCGAGGGCCACGGCTCCGGCACCGCGCTGGGCGACCCGATCGAGGTCAAGGCTCTGACCCAGGTGTTCCGCAAGCACACCGACGCTGTGCAGACCTGCCCGATCGGAACGGTCAAGAGCAATGTGGCCCATCTGCTTGGCGCTTCGGGTCTGGCCGGCATCGTCAAGGTGCTCGCCCAGTTGAAGCACGGCCAGCTTGCCCCGTCGCTCCATGCCGAAACGCTCAATCCGGATATCCCGTTCGCGACCTCGCCCTTCTATGTCCAGCGCGAGCTGTCCCCCTGGACACGGCTGAAGGACGAGGCCGGTCGGGAGTTGCCGCGGCGCGCCGGCGTGACCTCCATCGGCGCCGGGGGCATGAACTCCCATATCATCATAGAGGAATACCGGGCGCTCGCCCGTCCTGCCGAGCGGAAGGAACCAGAACTGCTGGTGTTCTCCGCACTCACCCCCGACCGTCTGCGCGCGGTTCTGCAAAGGTTCAGTGCGCATCTGCAAGGACATCCGGACGACCGGCTTGCCGACATCGCTTACACGCTCCAGACCGGCCGGAACGAACTCACCTGCCGACTGGCGCTGGTCGCTGGGGACAGGCAGGCGGCGCTTGCCGCCATCGACGCTTTCCTGACGAGCGGCGAATGCGCGCCGGGCATGGTCTACGTGCCTTCGATCCTGGACTGCGATCCGCCGGAGGATCGCGATGCGCTGCTTGCCGATTGCGAAGCCCGTCGCCTGGAGCCGGTCGCCTCCGCCTGGTGCGCCGGTGCATCGGTCGACTGGGATGTGGTCAACAAGGGCCGCGACCTGCGCCGGGTGTCGCTGCCCGCCTATCCGTTCGAGAAGATCCGCTGCTGGTACCAGGAGGAACCGGACGCACCATCGGTGGTCAATCCGATCGGCGCCCGCTCGAAACTCCATCCCTTCATCGGCCTCAACCGCTCCGATGTGACCGGCCTGCGCTACACCACGGCGATCCACCTGACGGAACTGCGCGACTACGTCTACACCACTGGCGGACGGGAAACCGTTCTGCCGACCGTGGCCGCCGAAATCGTCGCCGCCGCCGCGCGTGTTGCAGGCGTGGCGGTGCATCCCGTCGTCGGAGATTTGCAGATTGCCGCAAGCCCCGACTGGCCGGAGGTCCGGGAACTCGAAATCGCGGTGGAGCCGGGAGCGTCAGGCAGCGCCGTTCGCGTTGAGATTGTCTCGCAGGTTGATGAACGGACGCCGTGGCTCGGGGCAACCGTCGTCGAAGCGGCGGGACGGGCAGAGCGGATCATCGATCCGGACGCCTTGCGTCGCGAGGCTAGGGAGGTTCTGGACAGCAAGGCCGTCTACGAAACTTTGAAAGCCCGGCGGCTTGCCTTCGGGCCCTATCTGGAAAGCATCGATCAGGCTCGGCGTCTGGCCGATGGCGGAGTTCTGTGCAGCCTGCGTTCCGATCCGCCGCAGCAGGATTTCTTCAAGAAAAATACCCTCTGTTCAGCACCGGCGTTGGGCGCGGCATACGAAGCCCTGCTGCTCGCGGCCCCGGATCTTGCCGACCACACGATCCACGCCATCCAAAGCGCGGAGCTTGCGAATGGCGACATATCAGACGTCCTTTGCCGGCCTGAGGCAGACGGCCGGTTCAGCCTGAAGTTCCTCGACAGCGCCGGCCGGATCGTGGCGGACATGTCTGGTGTTGCGTTTGGCGGGCAGGCTATTGCGCGACCCGCCGAATCTCGTGCCGACGACACGTCGGCCTCTCATGACCTGTCCGCGCAGCTCCAACAGGACCTCCGCGAAATGGCGGCGACGATCCTGAAATTCTCCCCGTCCGATCTGGGCGCGCGCGAAGCCTTCCACGACCTCGGCTTCGATTCCATTTCGCTGACCCGCTACGCCAACGACATCAGCGCAGCCTTCGGCATCGACCTGTCGCCGGCGATCTTTTTCGAATGCGAGCATATCGAGGCCCTGGCCGAGCATCTAGTGAAACGCCACGGTGTCGTACCGGAGGCGCCAAAGACAGAGGCCGCTCCGTCTCCGGCAATACCGGCTCAGGCTGCGGCGAATGTGGTGTCCTCGCCACTTCAGCCTGCCCCCGTCGAAGCTCCGGCGCCAAAGCGAAGCGGCGGTCCCGCAGACGACCGGATCGCAATCATCGGCATGGCCGGACGGTTCCCGCAAAGCCCCGACGTGGAGAGCTTCTTCGACAATCTGCTCGCCGGACGGGACCTGACCTCCGACCTGCCGCTGGAGCGCTACTCGCCGGCCTATGTCGAGCGCCTCCGCAAGGCCGGGTTTACCGGCCACGGCGGTTTCCTGGAGGATGTCGACCGGTTCGATGCCGCCTTCTTCAAGGTCTCGCCGGTCGAGGCGGAGCGAATGGACCCGCAGCAGCGCCTGCTGCTGGAAACCTCCTGGCGCGCGCTGGAGGATGCCGGCTACACACCGGAGGAGCTGCCGCGGAGGACCGGCGTCTTCGTCGGCATCACCTCGCTCGATTATGCCGAACTGTGGCGTGCCGAAGGACTGGCGGCGGATGGGTATGTCGCCACCGGCAATTCGCTCGCCATGGCCGCGAACCGCCTGTCGCACCAGTTCAATCTCAACGGCCCGAGCCAGGCGATAGACACCGCCTGTTCCAGCTCGCTGGTCGCCCTCCTGCGCGCCCGCGACGCGCTGCGCGCCGGCCAGTGTTCGGCGGCCCTGGTCGGCGGCGTCAACCTGTGCCTGTCGCTGGATGGTTTCGAGGGGCCTCATCAGGCAGGCATGCTGTCGCCGACCGGCCATTGTCACACCTTCGGCGATGCAGCCGACGGCTATGCCCGCGGCGAAGGCGTGGCGGTTCTGCTCTTGAAGCGCCTGGCGGACGCGGAACGCGACGGCGACCGGATCCTGGGCGTGATCGCAGGCGGTGCGGAAAACCACGGCGGCCGCTCCGGCGCGCTGACCGCGCCCAATGCCAAGGCCCAGGCGCAACTGATCGTCGATGCCATGAGCGGCATCGACCCAAGCACGGTCAGCTATATCGAGGCCCATGGTACGGGCACCGAACTGGGCGATCCGGTCGAAATCAACGGCCTGCGCCGGGCCTATGCGGAATTGACTGGATCCGAACGGGTGTCCGCGCCGACCATCGGGCTTGGCACCGTCAAGTCCAGCATCGGCCATCTGGAGGCTGCTGCCGGGCTGGCCGGTGTCATCAAGATCCTGATGGCCATGCGCCGCAACGAACTGCCGCCGACCCTGAACAGCATACCGCTCAATCCGCATATCGATCTGGACGGCAGTCCGTTCCGGGTCGTGACCGCACGCGAACCCTGGCCGGCGGGTAATGCGGCAGCCCCGCGCCGCGCGGGCGTCAGCAGCTTCGGCTTCGGCGGCACCAACGCCCATGTGGTCCTGGAAAGCTACGATGCACCCAGCGGCCGGTCCCGGCACCCGCTTGCGCCGCACGGCTGCGCACCGACCCGATTCTGGCTGCCGACCGTCAAACCGGCGCAGATCGAACGGGACAGGATGCTATTCGCAATGGACTGGGTTCCGGCTGAAGCAAGCGGTTCGCCCTTTGCCGGACGCCGGCTTGCCGTCGGCTGCGGCGTGCGGATTGCCGAAGGTCAGGACGCGGAGATCGTCCACCTCACTCCGACAGGGCATGGGATCGGCGAGCGCTATTCGGATGCGGCCCGCCAGCTTATGGAACTGCTGCAAGGGGAAATGGCGTCCGCGAACCGCGACGACCTTCTGATCCAGCTCGCCGTTCCCGCAGACGGCGACGGCGCGCTTTATGCCGGCCTGTTCGGCATGCTGATGACTGCCTCACAGGAAGAGCCGCGCATCAAAATTCAGATGCTCGAGGTTCCGTCAGCCGCTGCCGCAGAAACTGTGGCGGAATGGCTGTTGGCCGAAACCGGGGCGCCGGGCGGGACCCACAGCCGCTATGAGAACGGACAACGTTTTATCCGCACCTGGCGGGAACTGCCTGACAGCGCGCCACAACACCGCTGGCGCGACGGCGGTGTCTATCTGATCGCCGGCGGCATGGGCGGCCTTGGCCGTCTCGTCGCCGAGGATATCGCCCGGACCGCAAAGAGCGCCGTTCTTGTGCTGAGCGGGTCGAAACCGATGGATGGCGACCGGTCTGAGTTTCTGAAGAGCCTGCCCGCCCTCGGAGCGGTGACCGCCTATCGTCAGGTCGACATGGGTGATGCGGCGGCGGTCAAGGCATTGGTCAGACACATCGTCGAAGTGCATGGCGGTCTCAACGGCGTGATCCATTGTGCAGGCACCCTGCGGGACGGTTTTTTAGCCGGCAAAACGAATGCGGATTTGCAGGCGGTGCTCGCACCGAAGGTTGCCGGCGCGCTCGCCCTGCGCGAGGCCTGTGCGGGGCTCGAGCTCGAAGACTTCGTCCTGTTCTCCTCCCTTGCCGGACCGTTCGGCAATCCGGGGCAGGCCGACTATGCGGCAGCCAACGGCTTTCTCGACGCCCTGGCCCGAACCTCCGGCGGCACCATCAAAGCCGTCAACTGGCCGCTTTGGCAAGACGGTGGCATGCGTGTCGACGCGGCAACCGAAGAGGCGCTTTTCCGCAGGATGGGTCAGCGACCGTTGAAGACCGCGGCCGGTCTTGAGGCGCTGCATCTGTGCCTTGGTGCTCGCGCCTCGCAGATTGCCGTGGTCGCGGGCGAGGAAACCCGGATCCGGAATTTCTTTGCATCAAGGCAGGCGGAGACTGCCAAGAACCCGCAGGTCCAGCCTTCGTCGATCGAGACAGCAAACGTAACGGTTCCTTCCGCAGCACTCACAGCCCGGACCCGGTCGAAGCTGAGCGGGTTGTTCGCCCGCATCAGCGGCTTGGCCGCAGAAGCCATCGACCCGCAGGCGCCGCTGGAAGACTACGGCATCGATTCCCTGATGATCACCCGGCTCAACAACGAGCTGGGCGACATTTTCCAGGATCTGCCCAAGACCCTGTTCTTTCGCCATCGCACCCTTGCGGCCGTGAGCGATTACCTGGTCGAGACCCAGCCGTCGGCTTGCTTGGAGTGGACCGGGGTATCCGAAACCGCTGCCGCGCCGGTCGAACAAAAGCTCGCTCCAGCCTCCGTCGTCGGTGCGCCAGCACAACAATCCCCGCACCCGGCACAGGACGAACCCATCGCCATCATCGGTATCAGCGGTACCTACCCGGACGCGCCGGATCTCGATGCCTTCTGGGACAACCTGCTCGCCGGCCATGATGCGGTCCGCGAGATCCCGGAAGACCGCTGGTCTCTGGACGGTTTCTTAGAACCGGATCCGGACGAGGCGGTGGCGCAGGGCAAGAGCTACTCCAAGTGGGGCGCGTTCCTGGACGGCTTTGCCGAGTTCGATCCCCTGTTCTTCAAGCTGTCGCCAAGGGACGCGGCGGCAATGGATCCGCAGGAACGGCTGTTCCTGACAAGCGCCTGGCAGGCGCTGGAAGATGCCGGCTATACCCGCGACCGCCTCAAGGCAGCCGCGGGAACTGAGCACGGCGGTGCGCGGGTCGGCGTCTTTGCCGGGGTCACCAAGACAGGCTACGCGCTCTATGGTCCGTTCATGACCGAGGGCGGCGCGCGGGCACGGCCGTCGACCTCATTCGCCGGCATGGCCAACCGGGTGTCCCATATCCTCGATTTGTCCGGCCCGAGCATGCCCGTCGACACCATGTGTTCCTCGTCGCTGACGGCGATCCACGAGGCCTGCGAGCATCTGCGTGCCGGAAGCTGCACCATGGCGATTGCCGGCGGCGTCAATCTCTATCTGCATCCGGCAAACTATGCGGAGCTGAGCGCGGCCCATATGCTGAGCCCGTCCGGCCAATGCCGCAGCTTCGGCGAGGGGGCTGACGGCTTCGTGCCCGGCGAAGGCGTCGGCTGTGTCCTGCTCAAACCGCTGTCGCGCGCGGTTGCCGACGGCGACCGGATCCATGCGCTGATCAGGGCCAGCGCGGTCAATCACGGCGGGCGCACAAATGGTTATACGGTGCCCAGTCCGGCGGCCCAGCGGGACGTGGTGCGCGCGGCCCTCGACCGTGCCGGTCTGAGCGCCCGCGACCTCGGCTGCATCGAGGCCCACGGTACGGGCACCGATCTCGGCGATCCGATCGAGGTCGATGGCCTGACCCAGGCCTTTGCGGCCGATACGACCGACACCGGCTTCTGCGCGCTCGGCTCGGTGAAATCCTCGATTGGCCATCTGGAAGCGGCCGCCGGCATCGCCGGGCTGACCAAGGCCGTCCTGCAGATGAAACATCGCATGCTGGTGCCGAGCCTGCATGCGGAACGGACAAATCCGAATATCGATCTGTCGAAATCCCCGTTCACCCTGCAACGCGACGCGGCCCCGTGGGTCTCTGCCGAACCGCGCCGGGCGGGGATATCGTCCTTCGGCGCCGGCGGCGCCAATGCGCATGTGATCGTGGAGGAATGGAACGAGCCGGAGGCCGGTGGCAAGACCGGCGCGACCGGAACCGGACCGCAAGCGATCATCTTGTCGGCCCGCGATGGTGATCGCCTCAAGGACGCTGCCGAACGGCTGCTGGCCTATCTGCGCAAGACCGGAACGGCGGAGCAGACGGACCGCGCGCCGGATCTTTCCGCAGTCACGACGGACCTGTGCACGAAGCTCGGAAACCTATTGGATGTCGATCCCGCCGACATCGATCCGGAAGAAAGTTTCGACGCGCTCGGGGTCGACGCGTCTCACGCCTCAGCCCTGACAAGATGGATCGGCAGTTCGTTTGGGTCTTCGCTGAGCCTTTCCGATATCGAGCTGGCCGGCTCGGTCAAGGGACTGGCGTCGCTTCTCTGTTCGCACGGCGGACAGGGCGCACTGCCGACTGGTGCGCTTGATCTCGCCGACATCGCCTACACGCTTCAGGTCGGCCGCGAGGCGATGGACTGCCGGCTCGGCATTCTTGCAAGCGACACGGGCGAGTTGGCGGATATCCTGCAAGCCTGGATTGCCGGTCAGGACCGGGACCTGCCGGTCTTCGTCAGTCAGCCCCATGGCAAACGCGGCGTGCTGTCTTCCTTAAGCGACGACGAGGTCATCGCCGAAGTCGTCGCCAGGGCTTGGGAGACGAACCGTCTCGAAACCGTGCTCCGGCTCTGGGTCGAAGGTGTCGACATTGCCTGGTACGCGCTGCCACGTAAGCAACCTGCGCAGATCGGTTCTCTGCCTACCTATCCGTTCGAGCGGACCCGGTATTGGATCCCGGCCGACCTGCGCGGCGGGCTCCGGACCAATGCAGAAAGCACAGGACTCCGGCAAGCGGTCGAGACCCCTGCCGGCGATCCCGCGTTGTTGGCCGAACAGAACACGCTGGAAACGGCGGTCGCCCGTGTCCTTCGGGCGGTTCTGAGCGAGATCCCGGAGACCGAGGTCATCTCGACCTTCTGGCCGTGGCTGGAAGCGGCGAAGGCGCTGCTCGGCACGCAAGACCGCGACTACGCCGTGACGAGCGAAGGAGCCGGGGCAGCGTGGCAGGCGCAAAAACAGGCCGGCCGTTCGCTGGCGCAGATGGAGCTTGCGGAAACAGCGCTCAAGGCCTTGCCGGAGATCCTGACCGGCCGCCGCCGCGCGACGGACGTGCTCTTCCCCGACGGCCGCCAGACGCTGGTCGAGGCGGTCTACAAGGAAAATGCCGTTGCCGCCCGCTTCAGCCGGACCGTGGCGGAAGCCGCGGCACAGGTCGTCGCTGACTGGAAGCCGGCACACGACAAGCTGCGCATTCTGGAAATCGGCGCCGGCACCGGCGGCACCAGCGAGCCGGTCTTCGAGGCGTTGCGCGCTCATGCCGGCCGGATCGACGAATACGCCTATACGGACGTTTCGCGGGCCTTCCTGATCCATGCGGAACGTTCATACGCCGACAAAATACCCGGCCTGACGACCGCGCTGTTCGATGTCGAAAAGCCGCTCGCGGACCAGAAGATCGAGCCGAGCCGCTATGATCTGGTCATCGCCGCCAACGTCCTGCATGCGACCGCGGACATCGGGCGGACGCTGGCGCGGGTGCGCGAGACCATGGCACCGGGCGGCATCTTGCTGATGAACGAGACCAGCAAGCCGACCCTCTTTACCCATGTGACCTTCGGCCTGCTGGAAGGCTGGTGGCGGTTCACCGATCCGGACCGCCGCATCCCGGGAACACCGTCACTGACGCCGGCAAGCTGGCGCGGCGTGCTCGAACAGACCGGCTTCGCCTGGGTCGCGGGCTCGTCCGGACCGGAACTGGCGCTCGGCCAGCAGATCATCGCCGCGCGCGCCGCAGGCCCTGCGGTAACGGAAGCGGTTTCGCCCATGACAGAGGCGGTCAAGGCGGCCGCGAATGATGCGGGCCCGGTTGTCACCGAAGTGCCGGCCCGTCCGTCTTCGGATACGCCCCTTCGCACGATCCTGCTGACAGCCCTTGCCGAAACGCTCAATGTCCCGCCGTCGGCCATCGACGTGGAGCGAAGCTTTGCCGATTACGGGCTGGATTCGATCCTTGGCGCCGAACTCGTCCATCGCCTGCGCAAGGCGCTTGGCATCGATCTCGACCAGACCGCCCTGTTCGATTTCACCAATGTCGTCCGGCTGGAAGGCTACCTGTCGGCTGAATTCCCCCAAGCTGTTTCCGGTGTGCAGGTCACACCGGAGGAACCGCCGACCGCGCCGCCAAAGACATCGTCCGAACCGCGCCCGCAGCCGCAGCCTTCCCGCCATGGCAACCGCCGCGAACCCATCGCCATCGTCGGCGCCAGCGGCCGTTTCGCCAAATCGGAAACCATCGATGAACTCTGGGCCCATCTGGCGGCAGGCGACGATCTGGTGGAGCCGGTCAGCCGGTTCGACCTGGCGCCGTTCTATGAAGATGCGGAACCGGGCAGCTATGGCCGCCATGGCAGTTTCCTGGACGGCATCGACCGGTTCGATCCGGTCTTCTTCGGGATCTCCGGCCTCGAGGCCACCTACATGGACCCGCAGCAGCGGCTGTTCCTGGAGGAGGCCTGGAAGACGCTGGAAAATGCCGGCCATGCGGGAGACGACATGATCGGCCGCCGCTGCGGCGTCTTCGTCGGCTGCGCCCATGGCGACTATCAGGACCTCTTCACCGAACAGCCGCCGGGCCAGGCCTTCTGGGGCAACACCACCTCGCTGATCCCGGCGCGGATATCCTACTGGCTGGATCTGAAAGGCCCGGCCGTCGCGGTCGATACCGCCTGTTCCAGTTCCCTCGTCGCACTGCATCTGGCCTGCCAGGCGATCCGCAACGGCGAGTGCGTGATGGCGCTCGCAGGCGGCGTCTTCGTGCAGTGTTCGCCGCGGTTCTTCCGCTATGCCAATGCGGCGCAGATGCTGTCGCCCTCCGGTCATTGCGCCGCCTTTGGTGCGGATGCCGACGGTATCGTGCCCGGCGAGGCGGTGGGCGCCGTGCTGCTCCGGCCGCTGGCCGATGCCCTTGCCGACGGCGACACCGTGCTCGGGGTAGTTGCCGCCTCCGGCACCAATCAGGACGGCACCACCAACGGCATCACCGCGCCAAGTGCGGCCTCGCAGGAGCGCCTGATTCGGCAGGTCTATGACGACTTCGGCGTCGACCCGGCAAGCATCGACTATGTCGAGGCCCACGGCACCGGCACGGTGCTCGGCGATCCGATCGAACATGCCGCGCTTGTCCGCGCCTTTGCGGACGCGGATCTGAACGGACATGAGATTTTCCTCGGCTCGGTGAAGTCGAACATCGGCCATGCCACCACGGCGGCGGGCATCGCCGGTCTCGCCAAGGTGCTTTCGAGCCTGAACCATGAAACCATCCCGCCGACGCTGCATTTTGCCGGCGGCAATCCGGCCATCGACTTCACCAAGGGCCCGTTCCGGGTCAATGACGCCCCGGTTTCATGGCCGGCCCGGCCTGACACCAGGCGGCGGGCGGCGATCAGCTCCTTCGGCTTCAGCGGCACCAATGCCCATGTCGTCATCGAGGAAGCGCCGGAGACAGTGTCCGTTCGCGAACCGGCACGCGGCCAGTTGTTCGTCCTTTCGGCCCGCACGCCGGAGCAACTGAAGACCCAGGCCGACCATCTCTTGGCTCATCTGGAGGCAAATCCCGAGCTGCTGCCGGAAGATGTTGCCTTCACGCTGATCGCGGGCCGCCGGGCCTTCGCGCATCGGCTTGCCCTGGTTGCCGGGGATCTGCGCGCGTTGATCACGGGTCTGAAGGCCTGGCTTTCGGGTGAAACGGGTTCCGGGGTCGAAACGGGTGAAGCCGGTCCGTCGGTCGAAGCGGCCGGACGGCAAATTTCCGAAGCTGTGACCGTCGCCGACGAAGGCCAAAGAGCGGACCAGCTGCGCGCCCTTGGCCGCAAATTCCTGGCGGGCGGTCGTCTCGATCTACGGGATCTTATCTCCGAACCCCGCCGCCGTGTGCCTCTGCCGACCTATCCCTTTGCCGGCAAGAGCTATTGGGTGGGCGCAACAAAACCGATCGTGGATCAGCGCCTCGAACCTAAGCCCGAAACCCTGGCTCCCGTTGCGCCGCAGGATGTTCGCACCGCACCGCGTGTGCGTCTTTCTGCCCCTGCTGCCATGGCCGCTGCCGTCACTTCGGACGACGTGGTGCGGTCGCCGAGGGTGACCCTGCCGCCCATCGGAAGGGCCGAGACACCGGCGGAGCCCGCCGGCGATGTGACACGCGGTACGGACCGGGATGGTGTCCGGCGTTTGGACCTCACCGGAGCGTGGGGCAAGCCGCTAGCATCCAGGCTCACGGAAGAACTGGAAGCGGCTAGCCGGGACGAAACCGTTCGCGCGGTCGTCCTGACCGGCGATACGCCGTGGCAGGCCGATGGGCGGACCGTCGAAGGTTTTGACCCGGAAGCGATCCTGAACTGTGCCGTTCCCGTCATCGCCTCCGTTCGCTCGAAGGCATCGGGGCAGGCGGCAGCAACGGCGCTGTTGTCCGATTTCCTGGTGACGGCCGAAGCAACGCATTTCGAGGATGTGCCTGCATCCGCATCAGAACTCGCCGGGGTCCTCCGTGACCGCCGCCTGGGCAAAGACCGGGACGGCATCCTGCGTGTCCCGGTGGGCCAGGAAGACGAAGCGGCCCTGCGCCTTGCCGGGGAAATCGCAAACGGACCGCGCGAGGCGCTTGGTCTCCTGAAAACACACATGCGCCGCGAGTTGCCGGTCCTGCTCGCCGATCTGCCGAAAAAAGAACTGCAGCTGGATTTTGCCGGCGGACCTCAGCCCTTTGCCGGAACTTCGCGAAAGGTCCCGCTCAAGACCGGCGTCATGGAGCTTGAACTCTTCGACGACGGCGTCGTGCTTCTCAGGATGATCGAGCGCGACGGCCGCAACATGTTCACTCCCGCCTTCATGGACGGGCTGGAGGAAGCCTTCGCGAGGATCGCGGGACTGCCGGAGGCGAAGGTCATCGTTCTGACCGGTCACGACACCTGGTTTGCCTGCGGTGGCACGGCGGACGGCCTGGCCGATCTGCAGCAGGGCGGCAGCCGGTTTACCGACCGGCGCATCTACTCGCTGCCGCTTGAATGCGGCCTGCCGGTGATTGCCGCCATGCAGGGCCACGGCATCGGCGCCGGCTGGTCGCTCGGCATGTATTGCGACCGCGCCATCTTTGCCGCCGAGGGCATCTATCACAGCAATTATCTCTGGTACGGGTTCACGCCGGGTGCCGGTGCGACCCTGATCTTCCCCCATCGGCTCGGCGACGATCTCGGCCGGGAGGTGCTGTTCACCGCCCGCGAATACCGGGGCCGGGAGCTTGGCGAACGCTCGGAGCGCATAACGGTCAGGCCTGCGCGGGAGGTTCTCGGAACGGCCCTGCGCGCGGCCCACGCCCTGGCCCGCCGACCTCGTGCCGAGCTCCTGGCATTGAAGGCGGACCTCGCCGCGCCGCTGCGGGCCAAACTTGACGCTGTCCTTCAGCGGGAACTGGCGATGCACGAGACAACCTTCATCGGAAACGACAGCGTCCGTGCCCGCATCGCGGAGAAATTCGGGGAGGCCGATCGGATGACGGAAACCACCGGACCTGCGAAGGCGCCTGCCATCGATGCTTCTGCCCTGCGCGCGGACCTCATCGCGTCCCTTGCCGAAGACCTGATGATCGATGTCGCCGACATCCGCGACGGCGACAGCTTCCTCGACCTCGGCCTGGATTCCATTCTCGCCGTAACCTGGATCCGCAAGCTCAACACGACCTACGGCATCGAGCTGCCTGCGACCGCCGTCTACGCCCACCCGACTGTCGGCGCCCTTATTGCCCATGTGGCGGAGCTCGTTGGAGAGCGGCCTGTTGCGGAAACGGCCGCGCCCGCACCGGTGCAGTCCGAGCCGGTTCAAGCGTTGGCCCTGCCGAGAGTAGCCGCCACCAGCGACCATCGCCAGAAGTTGCGCGAAGAGATCGTGTCCTCCCTCGCCGAGGACCTGATGATCGAGACGAGTGAGATTGCCGACGGCTCCGGTTTCCTGGATCTCGGTCTCGATTCCATCCTGGCGCTGACCTGGATCCGGAAACTCAACACCCGCTACGGCATCGACCTGCCTGCCACCGCCGTCTATGCCCATCCCACCGTCGGCGGCCTGGTGGATCATGTCGCGACGCTGGTGCCGGCGGCGGCAGCGCCAGCGATAGAGGCCGAGCCTGTTGCCGCCGAAGCCGTTCAAAGCCCGGCGGCCGTTCCGGCCGTTTCGGCCACAGCCTCGACCCAACCAGCGGAAGACCGCCGCCCGTCCACGGACGCCATCGCCATCATCGGCGCGTCCGGCAAGTTCCCCAAGGCGCGGGACCTTGGCGAATTCTGGGAGAACATCCGCTCCGGCCGCGACTGTATCGACGAGGTGCCGCCCTCCCGGTGGGATATCGACAAGTACTACGATCCGGACCCGCAGGCGCCGAGCAAGAGCTATTGCAAGTGGATGGGCGCGCTCGACGGCGCCGGGGAGTTCGACGCCCGGTTCTTCAACATCACGCCGCTCGAGGCGGAGCTGATGGATCCGCAGCAGCGCCTGTTCCTGGAGACCGCGTGGCATGCCATCGAGGATGCCGCGATCGATCCGGCAAGCCTTTCCGGCAGCCGTTGCGGCGTCTATGTGTCCTCCGGCCCGAGCGGCTACGAGGACCTGATCAGCGAGCGCAACACCTACAGCCTGCTCGGCAGCTCCGGCTCGATCCTGGCGGCGCGCATCTCCTATTTGCTCGACCTGCGCGGCCCCTGTCTTTCCATCGATACAGCCTGTTCCAGTTCGCTCGTCGCCCTGGCCGAGGCCTGCGAAAGCCTTGTGTCCGGAGCCTGCGACATGGCGCTCGCCGGCGGGGCCTGTGTGCTGGTGGGACCGAACATGTTCATCGACACCGCCAAGGTCAGCATGCTTTCCGCCGACGGCCGCTGCTTCTCCTTCGACGAACGGGCCAACGGTTTCGTACCGGGTGAAGGCGTCGGTGCGGTCCTTTTGAAGCGCCTGGCCGATGCGGAGCGGGACGGGGATCCGATCCACGCGGTGATCAGGGGCTGGGGCGTCAACCAGGACGGCCGCACCAACGGCATCACCGCGCCGAACCCGAAGGCCCAGACCGCCCTTCTGAAAGACGTCTACGAACGCTTCGGGATCGACCCGGCGACCATTGGCCTGATCGAATGCCACGGCACCGGAACCCCGCTCGGCGATCCGATCGAGGTCGAGGGTCTGACCGATGCCTTCGAGGGCGTTCCGGCGGGCGACCGCTGCGCCATCGGCTCGGTGAAGAGCAACATCGGCCACCTGCTAGCCTCCGCCGGCATCGCCGGTGTGCTGAAGGCCATGCTGGCGCTGGAACACCGGCAGGTGCCGCCGTCGATAAACGTGGAAACCCTGAACAGCCATATTCCGTTCGAGCGCACGCCCTTTGCCGTCAGCCGATCCCTGCGTGACTGGGACGGACTTTCCGGTACCCCGCGCCGCGCCGGTGTCAGCGCCTTCGGCTTCAGCGGCACCAATGCCCATGTGGTTCTGGAGGAATATGGGACGGAACCGGTCGCGGCAGATCATGGCACGCCGAAGATCTTCGTCCTGTCGGCCCGCAACCGGGATCGCCTGACCGACTATGCCGGCGACATGGAGCGGTTCATCACCGCCAGACCGGATCTGGATCTGGATGCGCTGGCGCACACGCTGCAGACCGGCCGCTCGCAGTTCAGCGAGCGTCTGGCCTTCACATTCACCGGCCGCGACGACCTCCTGCGCAAGCTGGCGTCGGTCGTTGCCGGCACGCCGCTCGAGGGAGTGTACCTGTCTGGTGGCGATGCGGACGCCGCCGCGCTTTTCGGCTCGGACGACGATGCCAGGGCGCTCGTTGAAAAGTGGCTCCGGTCAGGAGAGGCGACCGGCCTCAACAAGGTGGCAGAACTCTGGGCCAAGGGGCTGGTGGTCGACTGGCCGGAGAATTCCGCAGCCGGGCTGCATCTGCCCGGCTATCCGTTCGAGAGGACCAGTTATTGGGTGGAACCGGCCGAAGACGCGGAGCCGTCCGGCGGTACTGAACTTCGCCCGGTGCAAGGCCCCCTTCTGGGCAAGGCGCCGCAGGAAGGCGAGATCGGCCAGGTCGCGGTGCGCATCAACGGCGACGAGCCGTTCCTGACGACCCACACAAGTGGGACGGAGCGGCTGATGGCGGGGCTGTTCCTGCCCGAGATCGCGCGTAATGCACTGGAGCGTCTCTCCGGCAAGCCCGTGCGCAACCTGCAGCATCTTCTCTGGGGCAGACCGGTGCCGGTCAACGGCAAGCCGCGCGACCTCACGGTGATCGGCCTATCCGACAGCGAAGGCCTGCTTTACCAAGTTGAAGCCGACGGCGAGGAGGGACGGCCCTGGCACCTCGGTACCGTCGGAGCAGAGCCCGACAGCCTTGGCGAGCGCAAGTCCCTTGAGGTTGCCAGTCCGCTTCCGGGTGTGGACATTACGCCAGCGTTCCGGGACTTCGCTGAGCTCTGTGCGATCCATTCCGGTCCACCGTCTGCCGAAATGGCGACGGTGAGCGAAGTGCGCCGTGAGGGAGATGCCCTGCTGGCACGGCTGGTCCTGCCGCGCGGATCGGCGGACGACCGGCAGGGCCTGCTGTTCGACCCGTTCGTGCTGGATGCGGTCTGGCGGCTGCTGACGTTCCGCGTCGGCGGATGGGTCGCGGATGCGGGGGCGGGCAATGCGCTCGCCTTCCCGCTGAGTATCGAGCGAATGACCGGCTTTTCCTCGCTCGAGGATAAGGTGATTGTCAGGATCGATGGCGGGTCTGATTCTGTAGGCCTCAGGGTGGAACTCTATGGTGCCGACGGCCGGGAGTGTCTGCGCCTGGAAGGGGTCAGGTTGACGAGACTGGAGCAAAGCACGGACATTCGGATCGGGGAGGAGGCGCAGCCATGAGCAGCTTGCCGCAGAAGGTGGCGATTATCGGCGGCGGCCCGACCGGCATCGGCGTGGCGCGCGAACTGATCGAAGGCGGCATCACGGTCGACCTCTACGAGGCGGAGTCCGATTTCGGCGGCGTGTGGAACGGCGATGCGCCTTGCGGGCGGGCCTACGAATCCCTCCACCTGATCTCGCCGAAGTTCAACACCCAGGTTCCCGATTTCCCGATGCCGGAGGACTATCCGGCCTATCCGAACCACCGTCAGATGCTGGCCTATATCCGCTCCTACGCGAAGGCCTTCGGGGTCTACGAGCGGGCGCATTTCAACGCAGGCGTCGAGACGCTGACACCGGAAGGCGACGGCTGGCGGCTGAAAACCAGTGCCGGGGACAACGAGGTCTATCCGCTGGTGATCGTCTGCAACGGCCTGCAGCGGGTGCCGCGCTATCCCGAACCGCCCTATCCGGGGAAGTTCGATGGCGAGGTCATGCATGTTCGTGACTACAAGTCGGCGGAGCAGCTCAAGGGCAAGCGCGTGCTGGTGGTCGGTGGCGGCAATTCCGGCTGCGATATCGCAGTCGATGCGATCCGCACGGCGGCTTCCGTCCTGCACAGCACAAGGCGCGGCTACTATTACCAGCCGAAATTCATCGACGGAAAGCCGACCCCGCAATGGATGATGGAGCTTGGCAACAAGTTCGCCACCAAGGAGGAAACCCTCGCCTATATCGAGGAGGTGTTCCGGCTCGCCGGCTATGACGGCGCCGATTACGGCCTGCCGCGCCCGGACTATCCGCTCGACGGCGCGCACCCGGTGATGAACTCGCTGCTGCTCTATCACATCGGTCACGGCGATATCACGCCGAAGGGCGATATTGCCGGCTTTGAGGGCAAGACGGTGCGGTTCAAGGACGGAAGTACGGCCGAGGTCGATCTGGTGCTTTATGCGACCGGCTACAGCCGCGACTTTCCCTTCCTCGACAGGACCCTGCTGGAATGGAAGGGCGATATTCCCGACCTCTTCCTGCATTCCACGCCGCGCAACCTCGACAACATCCTCTTCATGGGCTTCATCAACGCCGCCGGCGGCCTGGGTGACGGCCTGAAGACCCAGGGGCTGTTCGTCCTGAACTACGCACGGGCGCTCTTCGGCAAGACCCGGGGGCTGCAGCGCTTCCTCGCCGCCAAGAAGGCCGACACTCCGGATCTCGGCCAGACCTATTTCATCGACAGCTACCGCCACCAGTGGGAAGCCGATCTCTGGAAGCTGCTTGGCCACATGCGCCGCTACCGGGACATGCTCGCCGACACCGCACCTGCGCAACAGGAGGAGCCGGCCGAATGAGCTCTGGCCCCCGCGACGACCTGCGCGCCCGCATGGCGCAGCTTCTCGACCGGGAACTGGTCGAGCGGGCCCGCGCGCATCTGTCGGCGCAGGCGCAGCAGGCGGGGGCACAGGCAACGCCGGAAGAACCGAAAACGGAATTGAGCACGCAGGACCGCTTGGCCCGCGACGTCTGGCAGATCGCCGCAAAAGCCCTGCGCATGCCGGAGGATCAACTCGACCCTGAGGAGAACCTCGCCAATCTCGGCATCGATTCCATCGCCATCACCGAGGTGATGGTGCAGATTTCCCGTCACTTCGGCATATCCGTCGCCCCGACGACCTTTTTCGAGGCCAGGCATCTCGACGATCTGAGCGCGATCCTGTTCGACCGCCATGGCAAGGCCATTGCCGGACATTACGACCGGCTGGCTGCAGAAGAGGCTCCGGAACCGGCGCCGGTTGAAGCCGCAAGCGGTCCGACCGAAACCGGGGGACAGGAAGAAAGCTGGACCGCCCGCCATCGGGCCGCTGCCCTCCGGCGCCCGGCGAAGGCTTCATCGGTCAAACCGGTCACAAGCACTGAGCCAAAGTTTTCCGATGAGCCCGGTAAAGCCGTGCCGATCGCCATCCTGTCGATGGAAGGCATGTTCCCGCAAAGCCCGGACCTGGAAACCTTCGAGGCCCATCTGGCGGCGGGCGACGACTGCATCGAGGAAGTCCCGGCCGACCGTTGGGACTGGCGCGCGGTCTTCGGTGACCCGAAGAAGGGCGCCTTCACGGATGTGAAATACGGCGGCTTCGTGCCGCAGGTCGACCGGTTCGACGCCGCCTTTTTCAACATCTCGCCGCGCGAAGCGGAGTTGATGGATCCGCAGCATCGCCTGTTCATGGAGTGCGTCTGGAGCCTGGTCGAAAAGGGCGGCTACGCGCCCGGTTCGCTCGCCGGTAAAAACATCGGCCTGTTCCTCGGCATCAACCTGCTCGACTATACGGACATGGTGAACCGGGCCGGCATCATGGAGGCCCAGCAGCTGACCGGCCTCGGTCATGCCTTCTGTCCGAACCGCCTGTCCTTCCTGCTCGACATTCACGGGCCGAGCGAGGTGATCGACACCGCCTGTTCCAGTTCGCTGGTGGCGATCCACCGGGCGGTGATGAGCATCCGCCACGAAGGCTGCGAGATGGCCATTGCCGGCGGGTCGAACCTGATGCTGTCGCCGACCCAGCATATCATGTTCTCCAAGGTCGGCATGATCGCTCCGGACGGCCGCTGCAAGACATTCTCGAAAGACGCCAACGGTTATGCCCGCGCCGACGGGGTCGGTGCCGTGCTGCTCAAGCGGCTAGATCTCGCGGAGCGGGACGGCGATCCAATCCTCGGCGTGATCCGTGGGTCTGTGGAACACCACGGCGGCGGCGCCACCTCGCTGACCGCTCCGAACCCGAAGGCCCAGGCGCGCCTGATCGTCGAGGCACACCGGCAGGCCGGCACCGATCCGCGCAGCATCGGCCTGATCGAATGTCACGGCACCGGCACACCGCTGGGCGATCCAATCGAGATCGAGGGGCTGAAACTCGCCTTCGACGATCTTTACCGCGACCGCGATCTGGAATCGCCCGGGGAACCGTCAATCGGCCTCGGCTCGGTCAAATCCAACATCGGTCACGCGGAAACGGCGGCAGGCGTCGCGGGCCTGATCAAGGTGCTGCTCGCGATGAAGAGCGGTACCCGCTACCGGACCCTCCATTGCGCCGAGCCCAACCCGCTGCTGGAACTCGCCGGCAGCCCATTCCATCTGCTCCAGCAGGCAACGCCCTGGCAGCGGCCGGTGGTCGATGGCTCCGAACACCCCCGTCGGGCCGGTCTCAGTTCCTTCGGCGCCGGCGGCGCCAATGTGCATCTGGTGATCGAAGAATACCGGCAGGCGCGGAAGAGCGACGCTGTCGTTCCGGACCATCCTGTGGTCGTGCCCGTGTCGGCGAAGGCCGACGAAGCTCTCAGGGATGCAGTCGCCCGCTTGCGGAAAGCCGCCGCCACGGCCGATCTCGCCGAACTGGCCTATACGCTGCAGGTCGGCCGGGACGCCATGCGCTGCCGGGCGGCTTTCGTTGCCAGGGACGGGGATGATCTTCTGCGCAAGTTGGATGCATTCCTTGCTGGCGACAGGGCCGTTGCCGCCACCGGCGAGATCCCGCCGGGCCGCCGGGAGAAGTCGGACACGCTCGATCCTTCGGCCAAGGCCGCCGCTGCCGTTGCCGAGCACTGGGCCGGAGGCGGCCACGTCGACTGGCTCAGGCTTTACGGCGACAACCGCCCGCATCGCATCGCCCTGCCGGGCTATGCCTTCCAGCGCAAACGTTTCTGGCTGCCGGAAGAGGCAAAGCCGGTACAGGCGCAGACGGCCTTGGTACCATCACCTGAGGATGAAGGCCGGTATGGGCTGAGACTTACGGGACAAGAGACCTTCCTGGCCGATCACAGGGTCGGCGGAACGCCGGTTCTGCCGGGCATTGCCTATCTGGAACTCGCCCGGTCCGCCGCCGAACAGGACGGCATGGTCCATCCCGAACTCCGTCAGGTCGTCTGGATGACGCCGCTCAAGGTAGAGCAGCCTGTCACGGTGACTTGCGAATTGACTCGTCTGGATGATGGCGGTGCCCGGGCGGAAATCGTCACCCGGACGGAAGAAGGCGACCGGGTCGTTCACGCGCAAATGCGGATTGCGGCGGGCGCGGAACCGGCTGGCCGAACGGTGGATCTCGAAGCCCTCCGGAACGCGGCGGCGCGCCACCCGCCGGCATCCGAAATCTATGCCGCCTTCGACGCGATGGGCCTCGGCTACGGGCCAGGCCACCGGGTCATTTCGGATCTCGCGGTCGGCTCAGAGGTCCTTGCCCGGCTCGAGCTGCCGGAAGCCCTTCGGCCTGCGCTTGCCGACTATGGACTTCATCCGAGCCTGATGGATGGCGCCCTGCAATCCGCCATCGGCCTGGCATTGGATGCTGCGGGCGGCGCGCCCAAAATCGCGGCCCTGCCGTTCTCCGTCGACGCGGTCGAGATCCTCGGCCCGTGCGAAGCGACCATGTGGGCCCATGTCCGGGGCGGCCCGGCAACCGGGTCCGGCCTGCGCAAGATGGATATCGATCTGATTGCGAATGACGGCAGTGTGCGCGTCGCCCTGCGCGGCTTCACGACCCGGGCGATTGAAAAGGCGGACGATGCGGATCTGCTCTGCTTCGAACCGGTCTGGCGCCCGCTCGCCGGCGCCAATGCAGCGACAGACGGCAGTCGGCGGATTGTTCTTCTGACCGCCGGAACAGGCGACGCCGATGCCTTGGGCGGAAGACTGCCCGACTGGGATTGCCGGCAACTGGATGACCGGCCTGACCTCCCGCTGGAACAGCGTTATACGAGCCTTGCCGGTCAAGTCCTGACCATCGCCCAGGAGGAATTGAACAAGGGTTCGGTCTCGCTTCAACTCGTCCTGTCGGAAGGAGACGGGTCGGAAACGCTCAGTGGCCTCGGCGCCATGCTGCGCAGCCTCCACCGCGAGCATCCGAAGACCGGCGGTCAGGTCCTCACCATCGACGCGGAAACGGATGCGGACACGCTTGTCCGGCTCCTGCGCGACGCTGCGGCGGCCCCGGCCGGGGCACATCTGAAGGCGAACGGTGGCTGCCTGTCGATGGAAGTTTGGGAAGAGGTCGCGACGCCTCCTGAAACACCTTCCGCTCCCTGGCGTGTCGGCGGTGTCTATCTGATCACCGGCGGCACCGGAAAGCTCGGCCGGCATCTGGCCCGCGACATTCTGGAAAAGGCCCCGGGCGCGACAGTCATCCTCGCCAGCCGTAACGATCCGGACTCTGAAATTACGGCTTGGCTCGAGGCCGAACCGCGCCTGCATCACTCGCGCGTCGATCTGACCGACGAAAGCGCCGTTGCGGAGTTGGTCGAAGCGATCCGACAGGATCATGGCAAGCTTGATGGCGTCATCCACGCAGCCGGTGTGGTGCAGGATGACGCCTTTGTCCGAAAGACGCCGGACCAGGTCGCAGCCGTCTTCGCGCCCAAGGTGACGGGCGCGGTGGCGCTGGACAGGGCCATCGGCGATGCACCGCTCGATTTCCTTGTCTTCTATTCGTCGATCTCCGGCGTCACCGGCAATACCGGTCAGGCGGACTACGCCGCCGCCAATGCCTTCCTCGACGGCTTCGCCGAAGCGCGCGAAGCCCGGTGCCGGAAGGGTCTGTGCCACGGCAGCACGCGTTCCATTGCCTGGCCCCTCTGGCAGGACGGCGGCATGGGGCTCGATCCGGCCCAGCAGGATCTCATGCGCCGGACCACCGGGCTGGTCCCTCTGCAGACCGAGCAGGGCATCGAGGCGCTTTATGCGGCCTTGGAAGGGACCTCGTCCCGGCGTCTGGTCACGGTCGGCAACCCCGAACGGATCCGCCGCTTCATCGGCAGCTTGCAGGAACAGGACGCTGCGCCCGCGCAACCAGCCACTACTTCACCGGTCAAATCCGCGCCTGCACCATCCGCCGACCTGCGCCGTCTCGTGCTGGCAAGCCTTGTCGACGAAGCCAGTGTCCAGCTCAAGGTCTCGGCCGACGATCTCGACCCGGATGTGGAACTCACCGAATACGGTTTCGATTCCATCGGCTTCACCCAGTTCGCCAATCGGTTGAACGACCGCTTCGACCTGGATCTGACCCCGACCCTGTTCTTCGAGTATCCGACCCTCGATGGCCTGGCAGGTCATCTGAGCGAGGAAGAAACCGGCGCCATGGCCGCAACGCTGGGCGCGGATCTACCGGTCGAACCGGAGCTGGCAGAGCCAACCCTATCGCCTGAATCGGGGCCGGAACCGCCGGTCCGCCGCGCCATTGTCGGACCGGGACCGACTGCGCCCGTTGCGAAACGGCCGGCAGACGATCTCATCGCCATCATCGGCATGAGCGGACAGTTTCCCGGCGCGCCGGATGTGGATGCCTTCTGGCAGGTGCTGAAGGACGGCCGTGACTGCATTTCCGAGGTACCGGCGGAGCGCTGGGACTGGCGCGCCTATTGGGGCGATCCGCTATCGGAGCCGGGCAAAGGCAATGCCAAGTGGGGCGGCTTCATCGATGGCATCGCCGCCTTCGATGCGCCGTTCTTCGGCATCTCGGCGCCGGAAGCGCGGATGATGGATCCGCAGCAGCGGCTCCTGCTCACCCAGGCCTGGCGGGTGATGGAAGATGCCGGCTACGCGCCCTCGGCGCTCGCCGGTTCCAAGACCGGGGTCTTCATCGGCACGGCGGACACCGGTTACAGTCGGCTGATTTCCCAGGCCGGTGTCGGCATCGAAGGCTATTCGATGACGGCGCTCGCCCCGTCGCTCGGCCCGAACCGCATCAGCTATGTATACGATTTCCACGGTCCGAGCGTGGCCGTCGAGACCGCCTGTTCCAGCGCCTTGATCGCCGTTCACCGGGCCGTCGAGGCGATCCGCTCCGGCCATTGCTCCGTTGCGATTGCCGGCGGCATCAATGCGCTGCTGCTGCCGGAAGCCTTCGTCGGCTTCTCCAAGGCGGGCATGCTGTCGCCGGAAGGGCACTGCAAGCCGTTCTCTGCCCAAGCGGACGGCTACACGCGTGGCGAAGGCGTCGGCCTGGTATTCCTTAAATCCCTTGCCGATGCCGAGCGTGACGGCGACCGGATCCTGGCCGTCATCCGCGCCAGCGCGGAAAACCACGGTGGCCATGCGGCCTCTCTGACCGCCCCCAATCCCAAGGCCCAGGCGGAACTGTTGCGCACCGCCTATGCCCGCTCCGGCATCGATCCGCGCACGGTCGGCTATATCGAAGCTCATGGCACGGGCACGCCGCTGGGCGATCCGATCGAGGTCGAGGCCCTGACCAGTGCCTTTACGGATCTTGCCCGCGAGGCGGAAGCGACCTTCGGTCCCGCTCTGGCGCAAAGCTGCGCCATCGGTTCGGTGAAATCCAATATCGGCCATCTTGAACTCGCCGCCGGCATTGCCGGGCTGATCAAAGTCCTCCTACAGATGCGCCATGGCGAAATCGCCAGGACGCTCCATTGCGAAGACCTCAATCCCTATCTGAAGCTGGCCGGCAGCCCGTTCCATGTTGCGCAACACGAATCTGTCTGGTCCCACCTGATCGATGCGGACGGCAATATCCTGCCGCGCCGCGCCGGCGTCAGCAGTTTCGGCTTCGGCGGCAGCAATGCCCATGTGGTGCTGGAGGAATATCCGGCTCCGGGGGACCAGGCATCCGCTTCCGAATCGTCGACCGATCCGGAACTGATCGTTCTGTCTGCAAAGTCGGAAGCGCAACTCAAGGAAATGGCAGACCGGCTCGCGACGTTCCTGTCGGGACCCGGTGAGGCGGCAAGCCTGTGCGATATCGCCCATACGCTCCAGATCGCCCGCGACCCGATGGAATTCCGCCTCGGCTTTGTCGCGCAAACCAAAACGCAATTGCTGGAGCGTCTCAACGCCTGGCTGGCAGGGGAGACGGCCAAAGGCATCCAGACCGGCCGGGTGAAGACCAACCGCAAGACCATGTCAGTGCTTGAAAGCGACGGACCGTTGCGCGAAGCGGCCGCCGGACTTGCCGACAGGGGCCGGGCGGAGGATCTCCTGGCGCTCTGGGCCGGCGGCTTCAACGTCGATTGGCAATCGGTGCGAAACGGTCGTCCGGGAAAACGGATTTCCTTGCCCGGCTATCCTTTCGCCAGAACGGAATTCTGGGTCGGCAAGGGGCGGCAGGCCGCAGCCGAAAAAACGGCCGCTCCGACTTCCTCTACGTTTGAGCTCGACGGCGCGGAAAGTTTCCTGCGCGATCATCTGGTCGATGGCGTCCAGGTTCTGCCGGGCGTGATGTCCTTTGAGCTAGTGTATCAGGCGCTCGCACGCACCGGTGCGGGATCGGAGCGATTCGAACTTATCGGGCACACTTGGACCAGCCCGGTCTCCGTGACCGCCGGACCCGAACGGCTCGAAATCTCGCTGCAGGCGGAACCGGCCGGCAAATTCCGGTACTCCATTTCCGCCAACGGGCCGACGGGAACGCGTGCGCATGCGCAGGGCATCGTCCGTGCACTCGGGGAGGAAGTAGCGCCGAATATCGACCTTGACGCCGTCCGGGCTTCGGCGCCCCGCGCGCTTGATGTGACGGACATCTATCGTCGCTTCGAGAGCCTGGGACTGCGCTACGGCCCGGCGCAGCGCGCCATCACCGGCCTGTGGCAGGGGCCCGGTGTTGCCGTCGCCCGGCTGGAGCTTCCGGCCGAAGCCGACCGGGACCCTGAACTGAACCCGTCCATTCTCGATGGCGCCTTGCAGGCGTTGATCGGGCTGGAAGGGAGCCAGTCTAGCGGGCCGGCTTTGCCTTATTCGGTGCGCCGGGTTGCCGTCCATGGCAGGACCATTGAGCGGATGTGGGCCGTCGTTCGGGCCGGAGACAAGGGTGCGTCCATCGATGTCTGCGATGACGACGGCACGGTCGTGGTCCGGCTGGAGGATTTCGCGGTCCGCGCCGTCGAGCAGTCCGGCAAGCCTGAACCTGTGAGCCAGGCCACAGAGGTCGTCACCGCCGTAAGCGATGAGGCGAGACATTCCGCAACACTTCGGCTTGTCACCGGCATTGCCGCACGCACGCTGGAGGTGGACCCTTCGGAACTCGACGTTGAAGCCGAACTTGGCGATTTTGGCTTCGACTCGGTGACGATGACTGCCTTTGCCTCGCGGATCAACGCGGAGCTCGGCCTGTCACTGACGCCGGCCGATTTCTTTGAATATGCGACCCTGGAACGGCTCGCGCGCCACATCGCCGTCGACCTGTCGGAGGAACAACTGGGCATCGCGAGCGATGCTGAAAATGCGGGCGAGGCGGAAAAAGAAGCGGCCGTGCTAGCCACTCCTGCGCAAGTCCCCGAAACAGGTTTTGGCGCTGATCGGCGGACCGCGCGTGAAGACGACGATCCTGTCGTCATTGTCGGCCAGAGCTGCTGCTTCCCGATGGCAGAAGACGTGGATGCCTTCTGGACCAATCTGATTTCCGGCCGCGACTGCATCACCCGCATCCCGGCCGACCGTTGGGACTGGCGGGAGATCGACGGCGACCCGAGGCAGAACCCGGGCAAGACGAACATCCACTGGGGCGGCTTCATCGACCGGGTGTTCGAATTCGACCCGCTGTTCTTCGCCATCTCGCCGCGCGAAGCCAAACTGATGGACCCGCAGCAGCGGCTGATGCTGATGCATGCCTGGAAGGTGATCGAGGACGCGGGCCATTCGCCGAAGAGCCTTGCCGGACAGAAGGTCGGTGTCTTCGTCGGCACGTCCTCCAGCGGATATTGCGAGAGGATCGGCGAGGATACCGGCGGCGAGGGCTATGTCGCGACCGGGTCCGTGCCGTCCGTCGGTCCGAACCGGATCAGCTATTTCCTGGATCTGCATGGGCCGAGCGAACCGGTGGAGACGGCCTGTTCCAGTTCGCTCGTCGCTCTGCACCGGGCGGTCCAGGCTATCCGGGCCGGCGACTGCGACATGGCGCTGGTCGGCGGCGTCAATACGATCATCACGCCCGACGCCCATATCAATTTCGCCAGGGCCGGGATGCTGTCGCCGGACGGCCGCTGCAAGACGTTTTCGTCTGAGGCCAACGGCTATGTGCGCGGCGAAGGCGTCGGCATGTTGTTTCTCCGCCGCCTGTCGGATGCCGAACGCGATGGCGACCCGATCTTAGGGCTGGTGCGTGGAACGGCGATCAATCACGGCGGCCACGCCAATTCCTTGACCGCGCCGAACACCGAAGCCCAGGCGGACCTCCTGCGCACCGCCTATTTACGGGCCGGGATCGACCCGCGCTCGGTCGGCTATATCGAGGCCCATGGAACCGGAACCGCCCTAGGCGATCCGGTCGAGATCAATGCCCTGAAATCGGCCTTCCGGTCGCTTCCGGAAATGGAAGGCCGTCTTGACGGTGACGGCTGCCTGCTTGGCTCGGTAAAGACCAATATAGGACATCTGGAACTGGCCGCCGGCGTCGCCGGAGTGATCAAGGTGCTGAAACAGATCGAGCATCGGCAACTGGCGCCGAGCCTGCACTGCGAGACCATCAATCCCTATATCGATCTGAGCGACAGCCCGTTCGAGATCGTTCGCAGCGTGCGTGATTGGACCCCGGTCCGGGACGAAACCGGCAATCCGCTGCCGCTCCGCGCCGGCATCAGCAGTTTCGGCTTCGGCGGCGTCAATGCCCATGTGGTGCTGGAGGAGTACCGGCCGGCGAAGGTTGTCGCGCCTGCGCAGTCGGAACCCGGCGGTCCTGCCGTTGTCGTGCTCTCCGCTCGTGATCCGCGCAGCCTCAAGAGGAGTGCCCGCAATCTGCTGGACCAGCTCGAGACCGGCCAGGTCGTGAACCGGGATCTGGGCGATCTGGCCTTCACGCTGCAGACCGGCCGTGCCGAACTGGCCGAACGGCTGGCAATCGTCGCCTCAACCGTTGACGAGCTTGCCGAGCGCCTGAAGACCTTCCTGGACGATCGCGCCGCACCGGGTATCTGCCGCGGCCATGCCAGATCGGGCAAGGATACGGCGAACGCACCTGTCGGCGACGCGGGGCCACACGGGATCGCGGAACAATGGGTCACCGGCGGCAAGGTCGATTGGGAAAGTCTCAATACCGGTCCCCATCGGCGTCTGAGATTGCCGACCTATCCGTTCGCGCGCGATGTCTATCGTATCGATGGGTCAAGCCGACCGAAGGTAATGGCGCATCACATGGCGACACCGCGATCAGTCGTCGTGTCCGGGGTCGGTGACAACGAGGCACACGAAGATTTCCGGGTGCATCTGAGCGCCGACGCCTTTTACCTGCGCGACCACCGGATCCGTGGAAGGCGGATCCTGCCCGGAGCCATGAGCCTCGAAATCGCCCGCGCGGCGGCCTCGGCGAAAATCCAGGCAAATGGCCTGCCGCTGGTTCTCTCCAACGTGACATGGCGCAGGCCGGTGGAACTGGACAGCGGTGAGATGGATCTCCGCGTCGTGCTGAGCGAAGCCGGCGAACAGGCCTGGTCGTTCCGGCTGTTTTCCGATGACGATGCGCAGACCGATTACATGCGGGGAAACATCGGTTTCGCCGATGCGGCCGGCCCGTCGCCGCACATGGATCTGGAGACCCTGAAACAGTCCTGCCCGACGGAACACGACCCGGACTGGCTCTATGCCTCCTATGCCGCGCTCGGCATCGACTACGGCCCGGCCTTCCGGGCGGTTGCCGAACTGAAGTCCGGTGGCGACGGTGTCCTTGCGCGCCTGCAACTGCCCCGGGCAGCAGTTGCAGAGGGTGGGGACTTTGTCCTGCATCCGAGTCTGATCGATGCCGCCTTTCATGCCGCGCTCGTTTCCTTCTCAGGTGAAGGCGCGACAGGCCCGGCGCTTCCCTTCGGCATCGACCGGATGGATATCCTCGGGCCGACAGCAAAGACCATGTGGGCGCATCTGCGCACCGTGTCGTCTGCCAACGGCATCCACAAACTGGATATCGATCTTGCCGATGACAGCGGCCGGGTCTGCGTCCGGATCGCGGGCTTTTCCCTACGCCTGCTGCCGCAGGCGTCCGGGGATCGGCCGCTGCGCACGGAAAAAACACCGGAGGCGGTTCCCTTCAGGAACGCCGCAGAGCGGTATTTTATCCATCTGGTCGCGCGCGAAACGGAGATCGACGCCTCTGCCATCTCCCTGTCGGCACCACTCGAGGACTACGGCATCGACTCGGTCCTGATCATGCAGCTGACCGACGTTCTGGAGCGCGATTTCGGGCCGCTGTCGAAGACCCTGTTCTTCGAACACCAGACCCTTGGCGCCCTGTGCGATTATTTCCTTGAACAGCACGCCGAACGATTGAGCGCCATTGTCGGCCCGGCGGAACAGGCCCCTGTACAGGCCATCCCGGCTGAGGCGCGCGCAGGAACAAGGCGCGGTCCGGTTGCAGCCGATGAACCGATTGCGATCATCGGCGTTGCGGGCCGCTATCCCGGTGCGCGGAACCTGCCCGAATTCTGGCAGAACCTGGCGGCCGGCCGCGACAGCGTCACCGAGGTGCCGGCCGGCAGATGGGACCACAGCCGCTTTTACGATCCGGTCCGGCAGCCGGGCAAGACCACCTGCAAATGGGGCGGGTTCGTTGAAGGCCACGACCGGTTCGATCCGATGTTCTTCAACATCGCGCCTCGCGAAGCACAGCTGATGGATCCGCAGGAACGCCTGTTCCTGCAATGTGCCTGGGAAACCTTGGAGGACGCCGGCTATACGCGGGCAACCGTGGCGCCTGACAGGGAAGGACTTCCCGGCGGCGATGTCGGCGTCTTCGTCGGTGTCATGTGGGAGGAATACCAGCTCTACGGGCCGGAACGTCAGGCGCAGGGTCAGCCGCTTGCGATCGGCACCAGCCCGGCCGGGGTTGCCAATCGGGTGTCCTATTTCTGCAATTTCCACGGGCCGAGCATGACGGTCGACAGCATGTGCTCGTCTTCCCTGACGGCGATCCATCTTGCCTGCGACAGCCTGCGCTCGGGCAGTTGCGCGATCGCGCTGGCCGGCGGGGTGAACCTGACGCCCCATCCGAACAAGTATCTGACGCTGGCGCAGGGCCGGTTCCTGTCCACCACGGGGCGCTGCGGCAGTTTCGGCGAGGGCGGCGACGGTTACGTGCCGGCGGAAGGCGTCGGGGCTGTGCTGCTCAAGCCCCTGAGCCGGGCGGAGGCCGACGGCGACCGCATCTACGGCGTGATCCTCGGCTCGGCGCTTAATCACGGCGGCAAGACCAACGGCTACACGGTTCCCAATCCGGCAGCCCAGACGGCAGTTATCGAAAAGGCCATGGAACGCGCCGGAGTTTCTCCGGAGGACGTCAGCTACGTCGAGGCCCACGGCACCGGAACAACCCTGGGCGATCCGATCGAGATCGCGGCGCTGACGAAGGCCTGGCGCAAACAGGGCGAAGGCGAAACTGCCTGCGCCATCGGTTCGGTGAAGTCCAATATCGGTCACGGTGAAAGTGCCGCAGGAATTGCCGGTCTGACGAAAATCCTGCTGCAGCTGCAGCACGGACAGCTCGTCCCGTCGCTCCATGCCGAGACGCTCAATCCGAATATTCCCTTCGAGACCTCGCCCTTCCGGGTCCAGCGCCGGCTGGAAGCCTGGCCGCAGCCGGTCTCCGGCGACAGGCCGCTGCCGAGGATCGCGGGCCTGTCGTCCTTCGGTGCGGGCGGTTCGAACGCGCACATCGTGATTGCCGAGCACCTCGACCAGGCGCGGCCGGCCGTTCCCGCCGGTCCTGCGATCTATCCCTTCTCGGCCCGCGACCCGGAACGGCTGCGGGTTCTGCTCGCGAACTTCCGTTCGGCTCTCGATGATTTGAGTGAAGCAGACCTGCCGTCGATTGCCTTCACGCTGCAGGAGGGCCGGGAGGCATTCGAGGAACGTCTGGCAATCGTCGCAAAAGACAAGGCGGATCTGGCGGCGAAGCTGGAGCAGGCTCTTTCCGGGCAGAACGGTGCTGATGGCATTTTCCGGTCACGTGCCACACCTGGCCAACCTGCCGCAGACCTTTCTTTCCCGCTGGCCGCCATTGCTGAAAAGTGGGTCCGGGGCGCACCGGTTGATTGGCCGGCGTTACGGTCGGGGCCAAGGCCGGCACCGATCAGCCTGCCGACCTATCCCTTTGCCGAAGACTATTGCTGGCTGCCGGAAATGGAGGCAACGGCAAATCCCCCGAAACCGGAGATGAAGCCGGAGCCGGTTCCGCTGCCGCTTATGTTTGCGCCGGTCTGGCGTGAGCAGGCGTCCGGGTCAGGTATAATTTCGCCGGCTAAGGAGTGTGTTGTTGTCCTGTGCGGCTCTCTCGCTTCAAAACCCGGCCTCGCAGGTCATCTGGAAGGGCCCGATACCGAGGTTGTTGCGTTCGAAGCGCCGGCCGGCCCGGTCGACAGTCGTTATGAATTCCATGCCGTACGACTGATGAAATTGCTGCAGGACCTCGCCCGGAAACGACCCCAACAGGCCGTCGTGCAGGTTGTCGTTTCCGCAGATGGCGATGACAGCCTCCTGGAAGGTCTCGGAGGCCTGTTGCGCTGTGCGGCGATGGAACACCGGACCCTGTCCTGCCAGCTTGTCGCGGTGGAAGACGATCACGATCTCGCGGTTCGTCTTTCGGTGGACGCTACCTGCGCCGGTGAACAGAATACGATCCGTTACCGGCAGGGCCGCCGTCTGGTTCGGTCATGGAGCGAGGTCTCCGTAAAGACGGGAACAGGTCGCTCGCCCTGGAAGCAGGATGGCGTCTATCTCCTGACCGGCGGTGCCGGCGGCATCGGTCTTCATGTAGCAGAAGCGATTGCCGCAAGCGGCGTGCGGCCTTCGCTCTGGTTGACCGGACGGTCTCATCTCAAGCCGGACGTCGAACAGCGCCTGAGAGAAATCGAGGCGTTGGGGGCGACGGTTCACTACCGGCGCGTCGATGTGACGAGCAGGGATGCCGTGACGGATCTCCTGAGCGAGATCGACGTCATCGACGGACGCCTGGACGGCGTCTTCCATGGCGCCGGCATCACCCGCGACGGCCTGCTTGCGACCAAGGACGAGGCGACGCTGCGCGAGGTTCTGGCGCCCAAGGTGACCGGCACGCACATTCTGGATGAGGCGCTTGGCAACCGGCCGCTCGATTTCCTGGTGCTGGTCGCTTCAGCGGCAGGCGCGCTTGGCAATCCGGGCCAGTCCGACTACGCAGCGGCCAATGCCTTCCTCGACCGTTTCGCAGGCCTGCGTAACGCACGGGTTGCTGGTGGCGCGTGTCATGGCCGGACGATTGCCATCGACTGGCCCTATTGGCGCGACGGCGGCATGCATATGGATGCCCGCACCATCGAGACCATGGACCGGGAGGCAGGCGTCCGTCCGCTGGAAACAGGTCCCGCAATTGCAGCTCTGACTGCGGTCCTGTCCGCGTTGGACGAGGACCAGGTTCTAGTTCTGGAAGGCGACCATGATCGCCTACGTCGCCTGATAGCGCCGCCACAGCCTGTCGCCGCCAAGCCGCAGCCGGCACTGGCCGAAGCAAGGACAGAGGACGTCCGGCGCTCCGAACCGGTCGAGGCGTCCGGTGCGCGTGAAGAGGTCGTTGCACAGATCAAGGCCTGCTTTTCGACCTGTCTCGGAATTCCTGCCGACAAGTTGGCGCCGGACGACACCATCGACCGGTTCGGCGTGGATTCCGTGTCCTCGCTGGAGATTGTCGAGGCGCTTGAAGCGGCGTTCGGCCCGCTGCCGCAAACGATCCTGTTCGAGTTCCAGACCATCAACCGCCTTGCCGATGAACTGATGACGCGGCAAGCCCCGGAGCCCGTCGCGAAGGAAGACCCGCTCGCACCGGTATCGCCGCCGCCAACCTTCGCGTCGGAAAAGGCCGAAGAACCGGAGCCCGTTGCCGACAGGAACGACCGCGACATCGCGATCATCGCCGTCGCCGGCCGGTATCCGGGCGCGGACACGATTGAGGCCTTCGGAGACCTTCTCCGGGAAGGCCGCGACTGCGTCACCGAAATCCCGGCAGACCGCATCGACCTGCTGCCGCGCTATTCGCCGCGCAAGGGCGAGCCCGGCGCCAGCTACTGCAAATGGGGCGGTTTCCTTTCCGATGTCGATTGCTTCGACTCGGAGTTCTTCGGTTACTCGCCGCGTGCCGCCGATCTGGCCGATCCCCAGGAACGGCTGTTCCTTGAAACCGCCTGGCATCTGTTCGAGCGGGCAGGGCATACGCGCCCCTATCTGGCCGAGCACTACGACAAGCGCGTCGGCGTGTTCGTCGGCTCCATGTACCAGCAATATCCCGGTCTGGCCGCTGATCCCGACAGCCGGGCACTGCTGGCCTTGTCGTCTTATTCCGGCATCGCCAACCGGACGTCTTTCTTCTTCGACCTGCAGGGGCCGAGCGTTGCCGTCGACAGCATGTGTTCCTCCGGCCTGCAGGCGGTTCATCAGGCCTGCCAGAGCCTGCGGGCCGGCGAATGCCGGCTTGCGGTGGCAGGCGGGGTCAACCTCTCGATCCACCCGGCCAAATACGAGGCGTTGAGCCGTGGCGGTCTTGTCGGCAGCAGTTCGACAAGCCGCGCCCTGTCCGGTGGCGACGGTTATCTGCCGGCCGAAGGTGTCGGGGCGGTGCTCCTGAAACCGCTCGGCGATGCGCTTCGGGACGGAGATCGCGTGCTCGCGGTGATCAAGGGCAGCCTTGCCAATCACGCCGGTCATTCCGCCGGCTATGCCGTCCCCAATGCGGATGCGCAGGTCCGTTTGCTCGAGGATGCCTTTCAGTCCGCCGGCGTCGAGCCGTACACCATCGGCTATGCCGAAGTGGCGGCCAACGGCACGCAGGTCGGCGATGCGATCGAACTGCGTGCGCTCGGCCGGGTCTATGCGGACCGGCCGGGAGAGGAACCGCTTGCCGTCGGTTCGGTCAAGAGCAACATGGGCCACGCGGAAGCCGCCTCCGGTCTGGCGCAGCTCACCAAGGTGCTGTTGCAATTCGAGCGAAGGGAACTGTTCCCGTCCTTCGGCACATCCGCTACGGAGACCGCCCATCTGCTTCAGGGAACACCGTTCCGGCCGCAGACCGTGCTGGAGCCCTGGAGCTTACCGGTCGCCGGCGACAAGGCGCTGCCCCGCCGGGCAACGGTCAGTTCCTTCGGGGCGGGCGGGTCGAATGTGTTTCTCATTCTGGAGGAAGCCCCACCGGTCCCGGCGCAGCAATCGTCGGCGGAACGGCGGCCGCGCCTGTTCCCGGTTTCCGCCCGAACCGAAGACCGGCTGGCCGAGTTGCGCAAGGCTCTGGCCGCTTATGTGCGGCAGGCGGAGAACCTCGACATGGCAGCCCTGTCGCGCACGCTGCGGTTTGGCCGGGAGGCGTTTGCCTGCAGTATCGACATCGTCGCAACGGATCGGGACGAACTGGCAGCAAAGCTTGAAGATCTGAGCTACCGGGAGACCCCGTCCCCTGCGATGGCATCTGTTGATGAAGACGAAACGCGCACGGGTCCGATGCTGGTCCTGCCCGGGTATCCGTTTGCTCAAGAACGACACTGGCTGCCGAAGGGATACGCCCCGGAAGGTTTAGCGCAAGCGCTGCCGGAGGCGGCTCGGGCATCCGAAACGGTCCAGGATACGGAACGTTCTAAATCCGCGCTTCAGCTTATCTCCCGGACACTTGCCGCCGAACTGGGGTGCCCGGCGCATGAGCTCGATCCGCAGATGTCCTTCGAGGATCTCGGCGTCGATTCCATGGTCCGCATGCGGCTGATCTATGCGGTCGAGGAAGCCTTCGGCCGGGTTCTGTCGCAAAAACTGCTGGAAGCCCATGCGACGCCGCAGGCACTGACCCGTTTTCTGGAGACGGAAACGGATGACTCCGTATCGGCGCCCGCGCAGGTGGAGCCGAAAGCGCCCGTTGCCGGTCCCTATCGCTGCCCCCTCGGTGAGGCGCAGAAGGGACTGTGGGTGCTGCAATCCCTTTACCCCGAAAGCGGCGAGTACAATGTCCCGCTGGCCTTCCGGGTGAAGTCCGCCGACGGTTCGGCCCTTGCAAAGGCACTGGACCGGCTGGTGGCCGAATATCCGATCCTCGGCACCCGGATTGTCGAGGAGGACGGCGATCCGGTGCTTTACGCCAGGCCGGAAGGCGTGGAACTTCAGTCGCTCGTCATGCCCAAGGAGGTCGAGACCGCCGGCTTCCTGCGCCAGCGCGTCCTCCTGCCGTTCGATCTCGCAACAGGTGTCTTCCGGGTCGAGCATCTGTCCGGCGGCAAGCTGGGGCCGGACGAGAGCATCGTCCTGCTGAATGCCCATCATATGGTCACCGACGGCATATCCTCCGCGGTGATCACGCGCCGGTTCTGGTCAGCTTACGAGCGTTTCTGCCGGTCGGAGCAGGTCCCAGCAAAGAGCGACAGTGCGGACTATGCCGACTTTGCCGCCTGGGAGGCAGCGTTTGCAGCCTCGGACGAAGGACAGGCACAAAAGCACTACTGGCTGGAGAAACTGGCTGATCCTGCGCCTGTCCTGAAACTGCCGGCAAAGACGAGGTCCAGCGGCGCATCCGCATCGAACGGACAGGATCTGGAAATCCGGCTGCCCGAGGATCTCACCTCAAGGCTTCGCGACTTGGCGAAAAACGAGGGCGTCAGTCCGGCCTCGATCTATCTCACCGCCTTCGCCACGCTCCTTTACCGCTATACCGGCGAGGAAGATCTCGTCGTCGGTGTGCCGACGCTCCGTCGTCCATCGCGTCGTTTCGAGGAAACCGTCGGCTATTGCGCCAACATGATCGCATTGCGCCTTGCCGTCGATCCGGATCTCTCCTTCGGCCCGTTCTCGAAGGATATTCATGCGGCGCTTGGCGAAGGACTTGGCAACAGCGACATCCCGTTCACGACCGTCGCCCGCGAACACGGTGGGACGGCGACCGGGGAACCTCCCTATCAGGTGAGTTTCGCCTATCAGAATTTCGTCCTCGATGCGGCGGAGCTGGATCTCTTCGCGCGCGAAGACGTGACCCTCCTTTCCGAGATCCGGCAGACCGGCGGCGCGCAACTCGGCATCGAGGTTCAGGACGACCCGAAAGGGGCGTCGGTCATTGCCGGCTATGACGGCGACCGCTTTGACCGCGGCACCATCGAACGCATGCTTGCCCATTTCCGACAGCTTCTGGAAGCTGCAGTAACCGAGGCTGAAGCGCCCGTTTCCGCGCTGCCGATGCTGACCAGGCCGGAACTCGATCGGGCGCTGCATCACTGGGCCAGGGGAGAACGCCTTCACGCTTCCGGGCAGCTTGCCCACGATCGGGTCTTTGCCGCAGCGCAGGACCACCCGTCGGCCACAGCGATTTTCACCGGCGGCAAACGCCTCAGCTACCGGGACCTTGTCCTCCGGTCGAAGCAGATCGCCCTTGCGCTGACGGAACACGGGGTCAGCACCGGTGACCGGGTCGCCGTTCTTCTGGAACGGGAGCCGGACGGCATCGCAGCGCTGCTTGCTGTGATCGCCACCGGCGCCGTCTGGGTGCCGCTCGATCCGGATCATCCGGACGAGCGTCTCGCCTATATCCTGCGCGATGCCGAGGTCGCACTGGTCCTGAGCCGAGGGGCCCTGGCAAACCGTCTGCGCGACCTCAAGGATCGGCCGGCGGATGTCATCGATCTGGACAGGGCGCGTTACTGGATGCGCAGCCGGTTTGCCCGGTTCCCGGAAGCTGAGATCGATCCGGATCATCCTGCCTATATCATCTACACCTCAGGCTCCACGGGCATCCCTAAAGGGGTCGTCGTTTCCCATGGTGCGCTTGCCGCCCATTGCCAGGTGATCATCGGCGAGTACGGCCTTTCGGCAGGCGACGCGGTGCTGCAATTCGCGCCGACCGCGGTCGATACCGCGATTGAACAGATCCTGCCGCCGCTGTCCGTCGG
Organism: Roseibium sp.; assembly: GCF_048260565.1. GTDB lineage: Bacteria > Pseudomonadota > Alphaproteobacteria > Rhizobiales > Stappiaceae > Roseibium. The sequence goes on from NZ_JBLXGP010000002.1 coordinate 324,416, forward strand.
TGCCCGGCCGGTGCTGCGGTCTCCCGATCTGCAGACGGCGGATGAATTTCGTCGTTTCCTGAGTGAGGCGGGGATCACCGTCGCCGACCTGCCGCCTGTCTACCTGCATGAATTGCTGCGATCATGGGACCGCAGCGGCGCCGATCTGTCCGGTTTGTCCCTGCGGCTCATGATCGTCGGCGGAGAGGCGTTGACGCCGGAGGTGGCCGCGGCCTGGCACCGGAGCAGGCTTTCGGGGAAACGACTGGTCAACGCCTATGGGCCGACGGAGGCGACGGTCACCGCGCTGGTTCACACGGTGAAGCCCTCCGACGGTGACGACACCATTCCGATCGGCCGGCCGTTGCCGGGAACGGAGATCTACATTCTCGATCCGTGTGGAAACCCGGTGCCGGACGGTGTGATCGGCGAACTTTGTATCGGCGGGGGACGCCTCGCGCTTGGCTATCACCAGCGCACGGATCTTACCGAAGACCGCTTCCGCATTCATCGCCTCGGACAGAAGGAGATCCGCCTTTACGCCACCGGCGACCTTGCCTGTTTCCGTCCCAACAGCGGCGGTGTGGTCGAGTTTCACGGCCGGGTCGACGATCAGGTGAAGATCCGTGGTCACCGTATCGAACTCGGCGAGGTGGAAGCAGCACTTGCCGCCTGCGGAGTGGCGGAATGTGCTGTCCTGGTCGAGCGCAACAAGGCGGGCGATCCGGTGCTGACTGCCTGTCTCGGTGGAGAGGCGGAACCGTTCGACGATGCCTTTCTGCGCAAACAGCTTGCCAACCGGCTGCCCCCGCATATGGTGCCTTCGGTCTGGGTCCGGTTGGGTAAGCTGCCGAAAACCGCCAGCGGCAAGATCGATCGGCGCGCCCTGCAGCGTGCGGAACGCGAAGAAAAGACGGCGCGCGACGAAAGCCGGCCACCACGAGACCGGATCGAGCAGCATCTTCTGGATGTCTGGATGGAGGTGCTTGGCAGGGACTCTCAAAACGGAACGGTCGGCATCGAGGAAGACTTCGCGGACGCCGGCGGTCACAGCCTGCTTGCGGTCCGTCTCCTGAACCGGATCGAACAGACATTCGGCTGCAAATTGTCCGTGACCGATCTGGCGCAGGCCGGAACGATCGCAATGCAGGCGCGGTTGCTCCGCCAGCGGGGAATCTCGGGGGGCATCTCCGAAGACGGCGCAGCAGGGAAAGCGGTGGACGCGAAAGACGCCTCGCTGCTCGTTTCTCTGAAACAACCCGCGCCTGGAGGCGAGGGGGAGAGCCGCCCACCGGTGTTCCTGGTCCATCCGATCGGCGGAACACTCACCTGCTATCAGGCCCTGGTCGGCGAACTGAACCTGGCTCGCCCGGTCTACGGTATCCGGGCGGAAGGATTGGAGCCGGGAGAAGCCTGCCGCAAATGCGCCATCGAGGATCTCGCCGCCCGCTATTGTGGTGTCATTCGGGAGGTCCAGCCGCATGGTCCCTACACCCTTTGCGGCTGGTCCTTCGGCGGAAACGTCGCCTGGGAAATGGCCCGGCAGTTTGTCGGGCGGGGGGAAGAGATCGCCTTCGTCGGCCTGATCGACAGCTATGCGCCGGAAGAGGTTGCGCGCCTGGAGGATGCGTCCGGCCTGGCCGATGCCGATTTCGGCAGCCGGTGCGGACAGGCCTTCCTCCGGGACCTGTTCGGTGCAGACGTTTCGGTGACGGGAGACGAAGACATCCTCGAACGGGTTATGACCCTGCCGCAACTGGAAGCCGTCCTGCCCGGTGCGACGCGGGATCAGCTTCAGCGCCTCTATGGTGTCTTCGCCGTCAATTATAAGGCCTTTTTGGACCATGTTCCCGGGACGGGCGATGTGCCGGTCACCCTCGTGCGCGCAACGGTACCGGGCGCGGTGGAGAGTGCCGGGCACTGGAAGGAAATTGCCGGAGCGTCCCTGGTCGTTCGCCCGGTGGAGGCCGATCACCACAGCCTTCTCCGGCCTCCTCATCTCCAGGAATGGGTTTCGGATTTTTGCAGGGACATCGAGAGGACGGACAGGCCGGATAATCGAGAGAGCGATTCGTCGGCGAAGGCGGGTGGAAATGCTTGAAATCGATTTGGGCAAAGCGGGTTACGCACTGGAATGCCGCTATGTCCCGCCGTATAGTCCGGGTTCGCCCGGGGTTCTGGAGAGGTGAGTCGGCCGAATGGCTTATGACGACGAATTCGACGACTACGAAGAGGTGCTGCGAGGTGAACGCCGGCGTCGCATTCAGCTCTATTTGCTGATTTTCCTCATTGGCCTCGGGGTCGGCCTCGCCCTGCTCTGGAACCGGGTCGTCATCACCGTCCAGTCCGGTGAGGCGGGCGTCCTTTACCGCTGGGTGTCGGGCACGGAGATGAACCGGATCTACGGCGAAGGGCTGCATGTCATCTGGCCCTGGAACCGGATGTATATCTACAATGTCCGCCTGCAGACCAAGGAACGCAACTATACGATGCTGACCCAGGGCGGTCTGCCGATCGATCTGCAGATCGCGGTCCGTTACCGGCCGGATCTCCGGCTGCTGCCGCTGCTCCATGTGACCGTCGGCCCGGAATATCTGGACAAGGTCGTCTTTCCCGAAACCGAAGCGGTTCTGCGCCGTGCCGTCGGCCAGTACACGCCCGAGCAGGTCTACACCAGCAAGCGCGGCTTTCTGGAATCCATCGTCGTCAGCAGCCTGACCAACGTCGAGAACCGCTATGTGATCGTTGACGACGTGCTGGTCAGAAGCGTTGAACTGCCGCCCGCGGTCCGGTTGGCGGTGGAGCGGAAGCTGACCCTGTCGGAAGAGGAAAAGGCCTACAAGTACCGCATCGGGATCGAGAAAATGGAGGCGACGCGCAAGGAGATCGAGGCCAATGGGATCAAGAAATATCAGGACATCATCAAGCAGAGCCTCACGGAGGATCTGCTGCGCTGGCAGGGTGTTCAGGCCACGAAGGATCTGGCCACGTCGCCCAACTCTAAGACCGTAATCATCGGTTCCGGCAAGGACGGGCTGCCGCTGATCCTCGGAAGCGACCGATAACGCGATGGCCGGAGAAGAACCCATAGCTTCCGAAGAGAGAGGGGAGCGGCGCCTCAGGCGGAAAGGCGTGATCGCAGGCCTGCTCCTGCTGGCATTCGGCCTGGCGCTGTTCACGGTTTCCGAGGTCAGCGGCAGAAGCGCGATCGTCTCGGGCCTGATCAAACGTGTTGCCGCCCTGATAGAACCGGAGCCGGATGACAGCCTGAGGCTTGTTGCCGTCTTTTCCAGGGATGTTACCGACAGCACATTCGTCAACGGTGCCCGGATGGCGGTCGCACGGGTCAACGCGGATGGCGGGATCCTGGGCCGGGAATTGAAACTGGACCTAGTTCCGGAATCCGGCTTCACCGAAAAGACCGCATTGGAAACGACCGTCTCCAATACCCTGAAATTGTCCGGGGATGTCGCCCGCACGAAGAATCTCCTCGGGGTCATCGGTCATGAGTGGTCGGATACCGCGGTGACGGCGAGTTCCATCTACGGCCGCAATGACATTCTTTATGTGGCAACCCATGCAACCGCGGCTGCCCTGACCAACCACGGCTTCAAAACCGTCTTCGCCCTGCAGCCGGATAATGCCTCCAATGCGCAGATGATTGCCAATTATGCGATGAGACAGGGCATGCGACGGTTCATCGTGCTGTCGGACAAGTCGGACTACGGCAAGGAATGTGCGAGTTTCTTTTCCGCAGCCATCACCAGCAACGGTGCCGACCTTGTCTACCGCGGGTACCTGTCGAGCGGCACCCAGTCGATCGACCAGCTCCTGATGTTCATTCTCGACAACAATCTTTTCAAACGATCCGACTTCGACGCCTTTTTCATTGTCTCGTCCTCGATTCCCGAGACGGTCGAGTTCATCAAGCGTGCGCGTTATCTCGGGCTCGATGGACCGATCCTCGGAATGGAGTACATGTTTTCAGCCTCCATCGAGAAGGCCGTTGGCAAGGAGGACATGAAGGGGGTTACCGGCGTGTCGCTTTACGATCGCGACGCCCTTTCGGAAACTGCTCTCAAGTTCGTCTCGGAGTTTCGCGACACTTATGAGCATGTACCGGACCTCGATGCGGCGCTTGGTTATGACGCGGTGACGCTCGTTCGGGATGCGACCAAGCGCGCGGAAACCCTCGATGCGAAAAAACTGTCCGATACGCTGAAGGTGGCGCGCTACAAGACGCCTTTTGCCGGAGTAACCGGACCGATCGCATTCGACCGGAACGGCCTGATAACCGATACCAAGGTGTTCATCGTTCGCCATGACGGTAAGGAATTCCATACGGTCGGCAGCTATGAGATCCCGGCAAATTGGGATAACCTCAACGAAAGCGCCCAGCAGAAAACAGGCAGCGAAAACGCCCCGCCCTCCGAGCCAGGCTCGACGGAACAGGAGAAGACCGGCCAATGACCATATTAGTGAATCCCTGGATATTCCTGATCTGGGTGGTTGCCAGCTGGATCATCGGAATGCTGGGCCGGGACACCCGCTTCGGCTTTGCGGGGAACTTCCTGGTCTCGTTTCTGTTCAGTCCGCTGGTTGGGATCATTGTGTTGCTGGCATCGGACCGCTGGCGTCGTCCCCCGCCGAAACGGCGCAGCCGTTCCTGACGACAGGCATTGCACCCATCGGGAAATGATCTGCTTAAGGACATAAAAATACCGCCGGTGCATGAGCACGGCGGTATTTCATTTTGACGAATTGGCTGCCGACTTTACCGAAAGGCAGTATTCAGGGCTTCAAGCCTGATCAGGACGCCACTTCTTCCGCGACGGTCTCGGCTTCGGATTTGGCCTTGTTCTTGACCTTGCGGGCCAGTTCCTTGCCTTTTTCGAACTGCTCCTTGTAGAACTCCCGCATCTTGCCGGCGTTGAAGTCCATCAGGGTGCCGCCGTTCTCGTAATGGGAGACAATCGACCGGCCGACCGCAAAGGTGGACGCACCTGCCACCACGGGAAGCGAGACCATTCCGACCATCCAGCCGATGCCCGGGATCATCTTGGTTGCGCTTGCGGCAACCACGTAGCCCGCGCCGAAACCGAGCACGCCGCCGGCCAGCGCGTAAATCACCTTGCGGCCAAGACGTTCGGAGAACGGCTTGCCGTAAAGCTGCGACAGCTTCTGGATCATCCGGAGCTGGATGGCCACCACTGCGGCGATGTCGAAGAACGCGACCGGCACGATGCTGGCTGCGACCGACGCAATCACATAATCCTTGATGAGGTTGTCAGCCGTGAGATCACGGGTGACGTCGAATTCCGCATCTTCCTCGACGCCTGCAGCTTCCGTTTCCGGTTCCACCGGCTCGTCCGCCTTGCTTGCGGTAGTCTTGGTCGCCATCGAAAATCTCCTGAGTTTCCTTAAGGCCCCGCCACGGGAGCCCTGTCGGATTGAGGGTGGCCTAAATTCCCCAACGGCATATAGCTCGGCAATGACGGTACCCTTTCAAAAGGTAAATGAAAAGGGTTAGCGTCGGCGAAACGTCATTTTTGCTGGGGCGCCAAGTATTTCCGCATGGAATAAAGAACAAAGCCGCACCGTGGAAACGGGTCGTCTTTCCGGGAAAGCACAAGCATCCCGCGGAAGTTTTACCCCGAAACCCTCAGGCCGGAACAGCGTCCGCGCCATCGAGGCCGGCCTGCAGGCGGGTCAGGTAAACATCGCCGATCACGCGGATGAAGATCACTGCCGACGCCGATGTGATCGCCATGTTCAGGATTTGCGAGCCCGGCGCCATTCTGAGCACCGCCGTCGTCGTGATGCTTGCCAGGCCCGGCGCGGCAAGACCGGTCAGCATCGCCAGCGCCAGCCGTTTGCCCTGGTCCTCGGAAAGGGACCGGCCGTAGAGGCGGGTCAGCTTGCGCAGCATGCGTTCCGCGATCACCGCGATGGCGGCCAGATCGACAAAGGGCATGGGCACCAGTCCGGCAAGGGCCGCGAAATTGGCGTGCCGTTCGATGATCAGCCGCCCTGTGGCTTCGCGGAAGGCGGCCTTGCTCGGGCGTTCGCTTCGAACCATGAGGGACCCTCCGACCGGTTCAGCTTTTGCAGGCGTCGAGGCGGCCGGTTCGGGCATCTTCTCCGGTTTCGCGGCCTGTTCGGACGCAGCCGCGGACACGGACGGGCCTTGCCGTGGTCCCGCATCGCTCCGCCGCGGGGGGCTGGACCGCCGCTTCGGCTGTTCGGCATCGAGAGCCTGGCTTGCCGCCTTGCGCAGATCGTCAAGGGTCCGGTTGGAGGTTCTGGGCAGTCGCTTGCTCATGCTGTGAGCGCCTTTTTGGTGGCAAGCAGCGCTTCGGCTTCCGTGGCGATTGCCGAAATGTCCTGCGATGCCGGGCCGTCGGGCATGGTCAGGCTCGGGGTTGCCCCGAACAGCCCGGCTTCCGCATAGGCGACCCGGTTCGGCATGTCGTTGGCGAGAAGGGGAAAGCCGCCTTCCTCCAGTTCCGCGCGCACGTGGCGGGAAATCACGCTGCCGCGAATGGTCTGGGTCAGCACACAGCGGAAGGTCGGAGCCCAGCCTTTCACGCCGCTCATCAGCACCTTGACCGTATCCATCATGCGGTCGACGTCGAGGGGCGAGGCCTTGACCGGGATCAGAACCAGATCGGCCACCGCAAGGGCTGCGACCGTGATGTCGCTGTCGAAGCCCGGCGTGTCGACGACGGTCACACCGTGGGTGCCGCTTTGGTGCTTGATGGTGTTCCAGACACTGGCATCCGCCTGTTCGAGAAGCTCGACGCCGCCGAGTGCCTGATCCCGTTCGGCAAGCCTCATGACGGATTTCTGCGGGTCGGCATCGATCAGAAGCGGCTTGTAGCCCTTGAGATGCCAGTGGACCGCAAGGCAGCAGGCGAGCGTGGTCTTGCCGCTTCCGCCTTTCAGGGACGCAATGGTGACAACAGATCCGCTCATGTGCCGCAACCCCCGCTGATTTCAGGCTCAGAGAGCGAAATGTTAACAAAAAAGAAACGGAAAGCCATGGCGTTGCGTAAACGCGAAGGACTTACGCACCTTTATCGGGCCCGTACTCCCTAATGCGGCCTCGAGAGATACGCCTCGATCCGTTGGGCAGCGTTGGCCCTGATGTTTTCAAAGAACAGGGAGTAATCGTAGCTGTGATAGACCCCGGCCGGGAAAAACGGGCTCGCAAGCAGGCTCGGATCCTTCGGCGTGACCACCAGCCCGCCGTCGGCAATCTGAGCGGACGTGAAATGGGGCAGGGTCTTGGACGATTGGTCCTTGTTGAAGAAGGTCGAGCCCCGGTTGAGGCTGGCGGGAGCAAGAGCCGTGTCCCGGGTCCATGTCAGCGGATTGACGACAACGGCGCCCGGCAGGATCATCGGAGCGTCTTTCTGGTGTCCGGCGGCAACGGAATTGTAGCTGATGAAACAGCCGGTCTGATGCGGCTCGTCACAGATGGTGATCTTCGGATTGGCCTTCAGGTCGTCGTCCGTGATCGACCAGCCGATCGCATAGGCCGCGATCATGCGGTCCTCGTGTCCGATCGTGCCCCAGTGGTCCAGGGCGAGCTGGGTCAGCACATAGGAGCCCTGGCTGTGGGCGGCGATGATGAACGGGCGTCCGTTGTTATGGTGATCCAGATAATATTTCAGCGCCCTGCGGACATCCTCCTCGCCATAGGCGACGATCTTGTCTCGTTCCTTGTCGGGCAGGTTGAAGCCGGAAAGGTTCATCTGCCGGTAGAGCGGCGCATAAAGATTGGCCAGCCCCGAAAAGGAATGGGCTTCGGTCGCAACGGTTTCCTGCGCGCCCGCGATCAGGTCCTTGCGGGTGATGTCCATCAACCAGGCGGACTCGTCGTAAAGCACGGTCGGATAGATCCAGACTATATCGACGGCGAATTGGTCGGGATCTTTCGGTCTGGCGAGCCAGCTTGCATCATGTTCGTAATCGGGCGCCGGCGGCACGTCCGCCGTTGTGAACGGAGGCAATTCCGCCGTGCCGGCAAACGCGGTTTGACTCTCCCACTGCGGAAGGCCGGTGAACAGGAAGCCGGCGAGAAGCAAAATCGCCGGAAGAGGAAGTCTCTGGAACTGTAAGCGTTTCCCGACGAATCTGTGCATGGCTTTCCTGGAGGTTCTGCATGACGCTACGTGATGAGTCGCATCAAGCTACTCCAGAGGGATCATGTAGAGCAACGCCTGCGCGCGTTTTCGTCCGTTATCTCTTAAGGTCGAATTCAATTAAAAAACGGCCCGGAAAACCGGGCCGCCGGAATTTGATAACAAAGCCCTATTTTGTCATCCCGGACGAAGCGTTAGCGGAGATCCGGGACCGGCGAGCTACAAGCAGTGTCAGGCCAACCCATTCGTAGTCGTCAGGCCTCTGCCTCTCCGGTCCCGGGTCTCACTGGCGTTCGCCCGGGATGACGGTGGAGAGGGTTTTTACGGTGCGATACGGCCCGGAAAACCGGGCCGCTTCAAGCGTTGTTTCTACATCGACGAGCGTCCGCTCAGGCGTTATCCATTTCTTCCGCCTTCGCGCCGCCGGCGACCGAGTATTTGATCGGCACCTTGCGGGTCTTCATGAATTCCTCCAGCGTCTCGCCGCGCATGCTGGCATAGACTTCCGGGTTGGAGACGCCGACCACGGCGGCCATCTTTTCCAGAACGAAGAAGCTGACGCCCTTGCGGATCATTTCGATCCATTTGCGTTCCGAAATCAGGCTGCGTTCTTCCGCCGTCAGCTTGTACTGGTCCGCCAGGGCGTCGAAGTCGTTCAGGAACCGTTCGCGGTGCTCGGGAATGACCAGCCGGTGCAGGAAGTCGTTGATGCGGAAGCATTTCAGGCTGCGGTCGAGTGTGAACGGATAGGTGCCTTGCAGGGTTTCCGCCCCGGCAAGCTCGTAGCCCATGTGTGCGCGGTAAGCTTCCAGGTCTGCCTTGTCCGGCGTGTCGCCCTCGTCCTCGAAGACAACCGTTGCGATGTTGGTGACGGACGGGGCGTAGGTCATGGAATGGACCTTCGTCACCTTGTCCGACAGGGCGCCGCGCATGACCAGCCACATAATGACCTCGGCCCCTTCCATGCCGCCGAGCACCGCATAGTCGGCAAGGCGTTTTTCGACCAGCTTTTCCGGCGCGGTTTCAAGAAGGTTCAGGAACTCCTGGTCCCAGTCCTCGTTGACGAAGCCGGCGCGTTCGCCGTGGACCTGGTGCGACAGGCCGCCGGTCGCGACGATCGCCACGCGCAGGCTGTCGTCCGGGAAACTCTGGATCGCCTTGCGCAGGGACTTGCCGAGCTTGTAGCAGCGGCGGGCGTTCGGGATCGGAAACTGCAGGACGCCGACCTGAAGCGGGACGATGCTGCCGCCCCATGTGCCGGTCTCGTCGCCCATCATCGACAGCGGCGACAGGCAGCCGTGGTCGAGCGGCTTGCCCTGGAAGAAGGACATGTCGAATTCGTCGGCCACAAGGGCGGCCGCCACATGCTGTGCCAGTGCCGCATGGCCCTTCGCCGGCGGCACGTTACGCGGTCCGCCGCCTTCATCGGCCGGGTAATAGGTATCGTCAACGCCGAGCGCGAAAGCCGAATAGTGGTCGAAGAAAAACGAGGTGATGTGATCGTTGTAGATCATGAACAGGACATCGATGTCCTTGCGTTTCACCCAGTCGCGCACCTCGGCGAAACCCTCGAAGATCGGCGCCCAGGCCGGGTCGTTCTGCTTGTTGGTGTCCCTGGCGAAGCCGATGGTCGGTGAATGGGAGGCGCCGATGCCTCCGACGATTTTTGCCATGTCCTCAAATCCTCTAGTGCCTCGGAGAAACGCCGTCCGGCCGGGCACGCGCGGCGCCGCAGGGCTGCGCCGGAGCCGGCATGTCTCCTCCATCTGATCGGCAGAAACGATACGGGATTTTGAAAATTGGACAATCCGTGAGATATAGACACAACGTTTCTAATTTTGGACAATGCGAGACGACATGAAGTGGACGATCGATGATGTGCCGGTCTTCGTTGCGGTGATCGACCACAATGGCTTCACCGCCGCCGCCCGGGCGCTCGACATGCCCAAGTCTACGGTCAGCAAGGCCGTCAGCCGGCTTGAAGAGGCACTTGGCCTGCGCCTCCTGGACCGGAACTCGCGCAGCCTGCGGATCACCGCGGAAGGCGAGACCTTTTACCGGCAGGCGCTGCTGATCATGGAACAGGTCAGGGAAACCGATGCGGCCATGGCGGGCCTGAATGCCGTGCCCTCGGGCCGGCTCATCGTCTCCCTGCCGCCGGCCTTCTGCCAGGAAATCGTTTCGCCGAATCTGGCCGCCTTTCACCGGGACTATCCGCAAGTCGATCTCGAACTGGTCATCACCAGCCACGGGACCGATATTCTGCGCGATCAGATCGATATCGCGGTGGTGGTTGGCCCCCAGGAGGATTCGGATCTGATTTGCAGGACGCTTTTTGCCGGACCTCTGATCTGGGTGGCAAGCCCGGACTATCTGAGCCAGTGCACCCTTGGCGACAGCCCGGACGACCTTCTCAAGCACATTCGGATCTGCGAAACCCGCTACGGGTTGCGGCGGGTGCCCTTTCATCTGAACGGCCAGGCCGATCATTTCGATTTGGCGCGTGGCATCACCCATGTGAACGACCCGCTGTCCGTGCGCAAGGCCATCGTCTGCGGCGCAGGCGTTTCGCTCCTGCCGGAACTTTATTGCCGCCAGCAATTGCGCGACGGCAGTCTTGTGGAGGTTTTCAGGAATATCTCCCTCGACCTGTCTGCCTCGAAACTTTCCGTGGTCTATCCGAGCAGACGGCTGATGTCGCCCAAGGCACGTGTTTTGCTCGAATTCCTTGACCGGATCTGCAAGGCCTGACCGGTCGAGCGGATATTTTCGCCGGTTTTGCCTTCCGATTTGATTGAGCGCATGGTCTTATCCCGCCGGTGCGACAAGGATGGCGGCATGCAGAGCCCGATTACAGAAAATGCCGATGCGCGGCCGGCGGCGACCGGCGGGAGCGCAAAGACAACCCTCTCGGCCCGCAGCCTGTCAAAGGTCTATGGCTCTGGAGCACTTGCGATCCGTGCTCTGAGCGATGTCGACCTTGACCTTTACGAGGGCGAACTGGTCGTTCTTCTCGGGGCTTCGGGCAGCGGCAAATCCACCCTGTTGAATATCATCGGCGGACTGGACCGGCCGAGCTCGGGCCAGGTGTTTTTCGACGGCACCGAAATCACAGCCTACGATGACGCGGCGCTGACCCGCTACCGGCGCGATCATGTCGGTTTCGTCTTCCAGTTCTACAATCTCGTGCCCAGCCTGACGGCGGAGGAAAACGTCGCGCTGGTCACGGAAATCGCTGTCGATCCCATGTCGCCGGCGGACGCCCTGCGTTTGGTCGGGTTGGGCGAGCGGCTGACCCATTTCCCGGCCCAGCTCTCCGGCGGCGAACAGCAGCGCGTGGCGATCGCCCGCGCCATTGCCAAGCGGCCGCGGGTCCTTCTGTGTGACGAGCCCACCGGCGCCCTCGACAGCCAGACCGGCGTCATCGTTCTGGAAGCGGTGGAACGGATCAACCGGGAACTGGGCACGACCACGGCGCTGATCACCCACAACGTCGGCATTGCGGCGATGGCCGATCGGGTGATCCGCCTTGCCGACGGCGCCATCCAGGACGTCAGCGTCAATCCGGACAAGGTCGCCGCTTCCGGGATCCGGTGGTAGAGGACGACAGGCACTGCCATGCACCCGCTGGACCGGAAACTGTTGCGCGATCTCTGGCACCTGAAGGGTCAGGTGCTGGCGATTGCCGTGGTGATTGCCACCGGTGTCGGGGTGATGGTGCAGTCGCTGGGCGCGATCCAGTCCCTTCAGGCAACGGCCGATGCCTATTACGAGCGTTACCGGTTCGCAGACGTCTTCTGCCACCTGAAACGCGCGCCCAAGTCGCTGGTCCCGAGGATCGCCGACATCCCCGGCGTGCAGACCGTCGAGACGCGGATCGTCGAATATGCAACGCTGGACATTGCCGGCTTCGAGGAACCGGCGACCGCGCTTCTGTCCTCCCTGCCGGAGCGGGGTAAGCCGCTGCTCAATCAGCTCGTCCTGCAGAGCGGGCGACTGGTCGATCCGGCCAAGCCGGAGGAAGTGGTCGTCAACGAGAAGTTCGCGGCGGCTCAGGACCTGACCCTGGGCGATACCGTCAAGGCCGTGATCAACACCCAGAAACGGACCCTGCGCATCGTCGGTATCGCTCTGTCGCCCGAACATACCTATGCCATCGGCCCGGGGGCGCTGATGCCGGACGACAAGCGCTACGCCATCTTCTGGATGGGGGAACGTGCGCTTGCCGGCGCCTTCGATCTGGACGGCGCCTTCAACGACGTTACCCTGACGCTTCTGCCTCATACGCCTCCTGAAGGCGTCATTCAGCGCCTCGACCGGATCCTGGCGCCCTATGGCGGTAGCGGCGCCTTTGCCCGCAAGGACCAGATTTCCAACTGGTTCCTGATGAGCGAAATCGACCAGCTGTCCACCATGGCCCGGCTGCTGCCGTCGATCTTCCTGATCGTGGCGGCCTTCCTCACCAACATGGTGGTCGACCGGCTGATCGCGACCGAACGCGGGGTGATCGGTCTTCTGAAGGCCTTCGGCTACTCGGATCTGGAGGTCGGCTGGCATTACATGAAACTGGTCATGGTGATCGCCCTGATCGGCGTGGTGATGGGATCGTTCCTGGGCGCGGGACTGGGCCAGTGGATCACCTCCATCTATGCGCAGATGTACAGCTTCCCCTTCCTGCTGTTCCGCCCGCTGCCCGACAGTTTCCTGATCGCGGGCGGCCTGAGCCTGCTCGCGGCCATGGTCGGCACGGCAAGCGCGGTCCGCCGTGCCGTCCGCCTCGCACCCGCCGAAGCCATGCGCCCGCCGGCGCCGCCGTCCTTCTCCCGCTCCTATCTGGCCGGGACCGGACTTGCCCGGCTTCTGGACCAGCCGACCCGGATGATCTTCCGTCAGGTGTTCCGCTGGCCTTTGCGCTCAGGGATGACCGTGATCGGCATCGGCATGTCCGTCGCCGTCCTGATCATCGCGCTGCAGTGGCTCGATTCCATCAACCGGCTCATCGACGTCTACTTCGTTGCCTCCCAACGGCAGGACGTAACGGTCAGCCTGACCGAAATCCAGCCGCAGTCGGTGCTCCGGGATTTTGAAAATCTGCCCGGCGTTCTGGCGGTGGAAGGTCAGCGCAATCTGGATGTGCGCGCCCATCTGGGACCACGGAACAAGCGCCTGCAGATTTCCGGCCTGCCGGCCAAGCAGGGGCTTTATCTCGTCTATGACGATGCGGGCGGCGCCATCGACCTGCCGCCGGACGGTCTCGTGATTTCGACCAAGTTGGCCGAGATCCTGGGCGCGAAGACCGGCGATCGCATCGAGCTGGAGGTTCTGGAAGGCCAGAGGCCGGTCGTCGAGGTGCCGGTGGTGCGTGTCTTCAACACCTATATCGGCTATCCGGCCTATATGCGTGCTGAGGCGATCAACCGGATGATGCGCGAGACCAATGTCGTCAATACCGTGCATCTGCGTATCGATCCGAACAGGCAGGCGGCGCTTTTCGCCAGGCTCAAGGATACGCCGCATGTCTCGTCGGTCACGCTGCGCCAGGCGGCAATCGATATCTTCAACGAAACCATGGCCAAGACTGTCCTGGTTTTCATCGGCATGTTTGCCGGCTTCGCCTCGGCTTTGGCCATTGGTGTGGTCTACAATTCCGCGCGCATCGCCTTGTCCGAACGCGGGAGGGAACTTGCCACCCTGCGGGTGATCGGGTTCACCCGCTTCGAGATTTCCTACATCCTGCTCGGGCAGAGCCTGCTTCTGACGGTGATGGCGCTGCCCGTCGGCTGCCTGATCGGCAACTGGCTGGCACTGGGCATGGCGAAGTCCTTCGATACCGAGCTTTACCGGATACCGGCGGTTATCGAGCCGTCTTCCTTCGGCTATGCCATGCTGGTAACCCTTGGCGCCGCCGCAATATCGGCCCTGATGGTGCGTCGCCGCCTCGACCGGCTGGACCTGATTGCAGTTTTGAAGACGCGAGAGTGACGGAAAAGAACCATGAGCATCACCTTTCGCCGCATGATTATCTGGGGCCTTCTTTTATTGGCGGTCGCGCTGGGTGTGGCCTATGCCCTGTGGCCGCGCCCTGTGGCCGTGGATCTCCATGTCCTGACACGCGGTCCCCTGACGGTCAGCGTCGACGAGGAAGGCGAGACCCGGATCGAGGATATCTACGAGGTCAGCACGCCTGTGACCGGTCGGCTGTTGCGGATCGACAAGGAGGCCGGCGATGAGGTCAAGGCGAAAGTCGACGTCATCGCCGAATTGCAGCCGATCGATCCGGAATTCCTGGACCAGCGCACGGAAGCGGAAATGCGCGCCTCCGTCCAGGCGGCAAGGGCCGCGCGCGACCTGGCCGAGGCGAACATATCAAGAGCGCGCGCCGAGCTCGAATTCGCCAAGGCCGACCTTGCCCGGGCGCAGGAACTGGCGGGCCGGGAGACCGTTTCCAAGCGTCAGCTGGACCAGGCGAAGCTTGCCTTCGATACCAAGAAGGCCGAACTGGCAACGGCCGAAGCCACCCTGGATATGAGGATCCATGAGCTGGAGCGTGCCCGGAGCCAACTGATCTCGCCGGCCGAACTTGTCAATCAGCGGGACGCCTGTGCCTGTATTCCGATTTACGCGCCCGTCGACGGCAAGGTCCTGCGCGTGCTGAAGAAAAGCGAAGGCGTGTTGCAGGCCGGAACGACGATTGCCGAGGTTGGTGATCCGCGAAACCTTGAAATCGTCGTCGATCTTCTGTCCGCGGATGCGGTCAAGGTCGCGCCGGGGCTGAAGGTGGCCATCGACGACTGGGGCGGCGACACGCCGCTGAACGGCGTGGTCCGCCGGGTCGAACCCTTCGGCTTCACCAAGATCTCGGCGCTGGGCATCGAGGAACAGCGGGTCAACGTGGTGATCGACCTGACAGACCTGCCGGAGGCCTATGCCAGGCTCGCCCACGGTTTTCGCGTCGAAGTCTCGATCATCCTGTGGCAGGGCAGCGATGTCCTGACCCTTCCGTTGACGGCCTTGTTCCGCGAGGGCGAAGACTGGGCGGTGTTTGCGGTCGAGGACGGACGCGCCAGGATCCGCAAGATCAAGGTCGGGCACGCCAACGGCCTCACGGTCGAGATATCCGACGGCCTGAAGGCGGGCGATACGGTGGTGCTTCATCCGGGCAACAACGTGGAAGACGGCGTCGCTGTAACCGCACGCTGAAGCTCCTGTTGCGTCACTTTTGTTGGTCGCGGTCTCATAGCCTGCACAGGGCTTGGGCACCGGCTGGCCAACTTGCCACAGTTTCGGATGAATTGCCGATTTTGCGTGAAATGCGGCGTCATCAGGCGTAGTGTCCCGACAGCACGGGCTGCCCGGCTCGTTGGTTGAACCAATCCACAATACCGTTTGATACTCCTTGAGGATGACGATGACCCATCTGCCCAATTCCATTGAAGCGCGCGATATCGCCTACCAGCTTCACGCCTACACGGACGCGCGCAAGCACGAAGACATCGGTCCGATGGTGATCGAGAAGGGCGAGGGGATCTACGTCGAGGACAACAGCGGCAAGCGCTATATCGAGGCCATGGCCGGTCTGTGGAGCGTGGCGCTGGGCTTTGGTGAAAAGCGTCTGGTGGAGGCAGCAACCCGCCAGATGGAGAAGCTGCCCTTCTACCACACCTTCTCCCACAAGACCCACGGACCGTCGGTGGAACTTGCCGAAATGCTGGTGAACATGGCGCCGGTACCCATGTCCAAGGTCTATTTCACCAACTCCGGTTCGGAAGCCAACGACACCGCAATCAAGCTGATCTGGTACCGCTCCAACGCGCTCGGCCAGCCGGAGCGGAAGAAGATCATCTCCCGCGTCCGCGGTTACCACGGGGTGACGGTCGCCTCCGCAAGCCTCACCGGCCTGCCGAACAACCACCGCTCCTTCGATCTGCCGATCGCCAACATCCTGCACACCACCAGCCCGCACTACCGCACCATGAAAAAGGACGGCGAGGACGAGGCAACCTTCGCCAAGCGCTGCGCCCAGGATCTGGAAGACCTGATCCTGGCGGAAGGCCCGGAAACGATCGCGGCCTTCTTCGCCGAACCGGTGATGGGCGCCGGCGGCGTCGTCATCCCGCCGGACGGCTACTGGGAAGCGGTCCAGCCGGTCCTGAAGAAATACGACATCCTGTTCGTCGCCGACGAGGTCATCTGCGGCTTTGGCCGGACCGGCGAAATGTTCGGCACCAAGACCTACAATCTTGAGCCGGACATGATGACCCTGTCGAAGCAGCTGTCCTCGTCCTATCTGCCGATCTCCGCGCTCATGGTGAACGAGAAGGTCTACGGTCCGGTGGCCGACGAAAGCCACAAGATCGGCGTCTGGGGCCACGGCTACACCGCCAGCGGCCATCCGGTTGCCGCCGCAGTCGCGCTTGAAAACCTGAAGATCATCGAAGAGCGGGACATCCTGTCCCACATCAAGTCGGTGAGCCCGAAGTTCCTCTCCCGTCTGAATTCCTTCAACGATCATCCGCTGGTGGTCGAGACCCGCGGGATCGGCCTGATCGGCGCCATCGAACTCGGCCATGAGGAACTGTCCAAGACGCCGGGCGCGCTGGGTGCCAGGGCCAATGCGGAATTCCACGCCAACGGTCTGATTTCGCGCAACATGATCGACGCGCTCGCCTTCTGCCCGCCGCTGATCATCTCCGAAAAGCAGATCGACGAAATGTTCGATATTGCCGAGGCGTCGCTGGAAAACATGTCCAAGGCGCTCTGACCATGTGGTCCGTGGTCGGCACCATCAGCGGCACGTCAGCCGATGGCATCGACCTTGCCGAAATCGAAACGGACGGCCGCTCGGTCGCCCGTTTCGGGGCTTCAGCAACGGCAGACTATGCCTATGAAACCCGCGCGGCCGTTCTGGAAGCAATCGCGCGCGGGCCGGGGGATCGCTCGGACTGGCCGGAAATCGCACGGCTCGTCACCCGGGACCATGCGGACGCGATCCGCGCCTTCATTGCCGAACACGGGCTTGGCGTGGACCTCGTTGTTTTCCACGGGCAGACCGTCTGGCATGACCCCAAACAGGGTGAGACGATCCAGCTCGGCGACCCGCAGGGATTGGCCGACGTTCTCGGGATCCCGGTGGTCGGTGATCTGCGGCTGGCCGACATGGCCGCAGGCGGGGAGGGGGCGCCGCTGGTGCCCGTCTACCATCAGGCCCTGTCGCTGGGTCTTCCCCAGCCGCTTTGTTTCCTCAACATCGGCGGTGTCTCCAATCTGACCTATGTCGACGGCAGTACGCTGATCGCTTTCGATATCGGGCCGGGAAATGCGCTGCTCGACGACTGGATCCGCCGGCACCAGGCCGGAGATCATGACCGCAATGGCGAGATTTCGGGGAAAGGCAAGGTGGACCAGAGCTGGCTTGAAAAAGCGCTCTCCCATCCCTTCTTCGATCGGCCGGGCCCGAAGTCCCTCGACCGGAACGCCTTCGCGCTCGACCTGGGTCCGCAAACGTCCCTGCAGGACGGCGCGGCCACGCTGGCTGCCTTCACCGCAGCGGCGGTCGCCAGATCCGTCGCCCTGCTGCCGTCCGATCCGAAGCTCTGGATCGTCTGTGGCGGCGGGCGGCTGAACCCGACCCTGATGCGCGAGCTTGACGAGCGGCTTGCCGGTGAAGTGGTACCGTCGGACCGTTTCGACATCGATGGCGATGCGCTGGAGGCCCAGGCTATGGCGTTTCTCGGCGCGCGCCTGAAAGCGGGCCTTCCGACCAGCTATCCGGAAACCACCGGCGCGCGCGAACCTGTTGTCGGCGGCAGGCTTTTTGCGCCAAAGTCCCAATCTGTCTGAAAAGGGATTCGGGCCGCCTGAAAAGGGATTCGGGTTGGAGGAGCGCAGAAACGTGGTAACACCCGTCGTCATGAATGGATCTGAAATCTATCGCAGGCTGATCGGCCTGATCGAGGACCGCGTGCTCAAGCCGGGCGACCGGTTGCGGGAGGCCGAACTGGCGGAGGAATTCGGCGTCAGCCGCACGCCGATCCGCGAAGGCCTGAAGCGTCTGGAAGCACAGGGGCTTGCCGTCCATGAACCGAACCGGGGCATGGTCATTCCGACCCTCGATCACGGACAGATCAACGAGGTCTATTACATGCGCGAGGTGCTGGAGGGCACGGCCGCCGGCCTGGCCGCCAAACACGCCTCCAAGCCGGAAGTGGAAATCCTGCAGGATCTGGTCAAGGCGGACCGCAAGCGCATCGAGGATCAGGACAGCCTCGTCCGCTCCAACCGCGAGTTCCACCGCCGCCTGTGTCTCGCCTCGCACAACCGCTATCTGGTCGACCTGATCGACCACCTGCGCCTGTCGCTCATCCTGATGGCGGGCACGACGCTGGACACGCCGGAACGCCGCGAAACCGCGGTCGAGGAACACGCGGCCATCGTCGATGCCATTGCCGCAGGCGACAGCGAGGCCGCCACGGCCGCCGCCAAGCGCCACATCGCCCACGCCCACAAGACGCGTCTGAAGCAGAACTAGAGAAACGCGCCTTAGGCCTCTCCGCTCAGCACTCGACGACATTCACGGCGAGCCCGCCGGTGGAGGTTTCCTTGTATTTGTCGCCCATGTCGATGCCGGTCTGGCGCATGGTCTCTATGCAGCCGTCCAGGGGAACGAAGTGGCTGCCGTCGCCGCGAAGCGCCAGGGACGCGGCGGTGACCGCCTTCACGGCGCCAAGCGCGTTGCGCTCGATGCAGGGCACCTGAACAAGCCCTCCAACGGGATCGCAGGTCATGCCGAGGTGATGCTCCAGGGCGATTTCGGCGGCGTTTTCCACCTGTTCGTTGCTGCCGCCGAGGGCGGCGCACAGGCCGGCGGCGGCCATGGCCGAGGCGGAGCCGACCTCACCCTGGCAACCGACTTCAGCGCCGGAGATCGAGGCATTGGCCTTGATGATGCCGCCGATGGCGGCCGCCGTCAGCAGGAAGGTGCGAATGCCTTCCTGGTCCGCGTGCGGGCAATGGTCGAGATAGTAGCGGGTGACGGCGGGGATGACGCCGGCGGCCCCGTTGGTCGGCGCAGTGACGACACGTCCACCACTGGCGTTTTCCTCATTGACCGCCATGGCATAAACCCCGAGCCAGTCCATCACCGTGTGCTCGTAAGGCTGATTGGTGCGGCCTTCGCGGATGAGCTTCTGGTAGATCTCACCGGCCCGGCGCTTCACTTTCAGACCGCCCGGCAGGATTCCGTGTCCGGAGATGCCCCGGTTGATGCAGGCGTCCATGGCGGACCAGACCCGGTCCAGCCCCGCATTCACTTCCTCGGGTGAGGCTTCCGCGCATTCGTTCGCAAGCTTCATCTCCGCAATGCTGCACCCGGCCCGCTTGCCCATTTCCAGCATCTGTTTTGCCGATGCGAACGGGTAGGGGACGTCCTGGTTCTTCAACTCGTCCCGGGCGTTACGGGTGTTGCGCATCTCCGCTTCGGTGACCACGAAACCGCCACCGATAGAGTAGTAGACGAATTCGTCGATCATCTCGCCGTCCACCCCGAGAAGACGAAAGGTCATGCCGTTGGAATGGGCATCGAGCGGCGGGCCGTAATCGAAGATGACGTCCGTCTCCGGATCGAAATCAAGCGGCGGCAGGCCGTCGGGGTTCAGCTTTTTCTCCAAGGCCAGCTTTTCCAGCATCGGCGCGACCGCGTCCGGATCGAGCGTGTCCGGCGTAGCGCCCATGAGGCCCAGGCACACCGCGTGATCGGTGGCGTGGCCTTTGCCGGTAAAGGCCAGCGATCCATGCAGGGTGACGGTGATCCGCCTGGCCCTGGCTTCCACCTGCGGCAGGTCGGCAAGGCGGTCCAGATACCGCCGGACCGCGACCATGGGGCCGACCGTGTGAGAGCTGGACGGGCCGATGCCGATTTTGAAGATGTCGAAGACGCTGATGAACATACACGACCATTTCACGCAGAAACGTTCCTGCAATCATGGCCCGGTTTCGATCCGGCGTCACCCGCGAAGAGCGGACATTTCTTGTCCGCAG
Source organism: Roseibium sp. (assembly GCF_048260565.1). Lineage (GTDB taxonomy): Bacteria > Pseudomonadota > Alphaproteobacteria > Rhizobiales > Stappiaceae > Roseibium. Next base: position 344,578 of record NZ_JBLXGP010000002.1, read on the forward strand.
GCGACATCGGTCGCAAGAGCGGGGGCATCGGGCCGGTTATTTGGTGAGAATGAGTTTGCCTAGCTTGGTGATGGTCAGGCGGTAGGTTTCCGAATTGTGCTGAATTTTCAGCTCCCGCCGGCCCTTGAAAAGGGTTCTGGTATCCAGCATGTCCGACCCCGGTTGGCTGGTGGCATCGGACGCCCTGCGGGGGGAAGGAAGCGAGAGCTTTTCACGGCGAGGTTTCGTGGTCTGCATCGAAAATACCCGATATTTCAAAAGTTTAGAACGGTTCTAAAGTTGAGTAAATTACTCAGCTTTATACTTGACACAGATACTCAAGTTTAAGTATGAAGGCAATGCCTGATTTGCGGCGAAGCGGAATTCGCGTCCTCTGCTAGTCGCTCAGGTCGGCTGAACAAGCCGAAATGTCCGGCAAGCCAACCGCCCTCTCCTCTCCCTCAGCGGTAAGCCAGCCAGGACATTTCAGTTCAAAGCGGGAAGGTCGGCTCATGCGGCCGCGACAAGACGCAAAAAAACCCGCCGCATCGTGTGCGGCAGGTGACCTCAAAACAATCCGGAAATTGGAAAGCCCTAGTTGGCGGCAGCCATCGGCTGGGCGACTTCGATCTTGAGCAGATCGCGCATGCTCATCCGGTCTTCGGCCAGGTCGGCGATCGTCTTGGTGTCGAGCACGTCCATGAAGGCTTCGAGGGCTTCATGTAGCAGGCCGTTGAAACCGCACGACAGGATCAGCGGACAGTCCTTGCGCCCGCTGTCGAAACACTCGGCCAGCAGGAAGCTTTCTTCCGCCGCGCGGACAACCTCGCCGACGGTTATTTCGGATGCCGGCCGGGCCAGCATGACACCGCCGTTCCGCCCGCGGATGGTCTTGATCAGATCCGCGTCGACCAGCACCTTCATGATCTTGAACAGGTGCGTCTCCGACATGTCGAAGCTGGCCGCAATATCGGCAACCTTGCTCGGCTTGTCGTTGTTGACCGCGCAGTACATAAGGGCGCGAACGGCATAGTTGGTTTGTTGAGTCAGGCGCATGACAATAGATATGGTCACTCAGTTCGGGATCGTCAACGATTATATTTGAGTGTGAGACGCTACTTTTAGCCTAAAGTCCCGAAATTTCGAATATTCCGTCTTCTTATGACGTCCTTTGCAATAACCGGCGTCTAGGGTTGGTCCGGCAGGTTGTCCTTCATGAAAATGTCGATGCCGATGGTCTCCTGGTCGTCGAGAATGGGCGTGCCGTCGCAAAGCGCCTTCAGGATCCGGGTCGCGCTGCGCACTTCGTGCCCTGCGTTCTGGGCAATGAGCGCATCCATTGTCCCGCTGATGAGTGCGGCACGGGTGTAGGGCGTCAGCTCATGGCCGACGAAGGTGATGTCCCCGGCTCGATTGCTCTTTTCCAGGGCCGCGATCACACCGCGGTTACCGGCGCCGATGTTGTAGAGGCCGGCGAGATCCGGATGTTCCAACAGGAGCTTGCCGACGGTATCCTCGTTCTTGCCGTTATCGTCGCGTCCCTCGCGGACCTTCAGAATATTCAGGTGCGGAAATGCGTCTGAAAGCACTTGCGTGAAGCCGCCATGCCGTTCCGCATGATCGCGCAACCCGAGAGATCCGGCAATCACGGCGATCTTGCCCGGTGTCCCGGGAAGAAACCGGCCCATGAGCCGCCCAGCGGCGCGTCCGGCCGCCATATTGTCGATGCCGATGAAACGGCGGCGCATGGAGGCGGGATGGTCGGACACCAGCGTAACCACGTGAACGCCCCGGTCCTGCAGCCGGTCGATGGCGGCGCGCACTTCCGGAAAGGCAGGCGCGACCACGGCAACGCCATCGCAGACCGACTTGTCCAGGATCGCCAGCGTTCCGGCAACCCGGTGCGCGTCGAATGCGTCGATCGGCTCGATGTGAATGTCGACCCGTTCGCGGGCAAGCGTTTCGGTATGCTTGCGCGCTTCCCGGCAGAGGTCTTCCATGAAGGCGTTCGGGCCGTCAGGGATCAGGAACTGGAACCGGTAATTGCGCTTCTTGGCGAGATTGGCGGCGAAGATGTCCCGGGAATAGTTCAACGCGTCGGCAGCGGCCTGCACCTTTTCGATGGTGATTTTGCGCACGCCGGAACGACCGTTCATGACACGGTCGACGGTGGCAAGGCTGACACCGGCCTTTGCCGCCACATCGTGGATGGTTACCCGCCTCATGAATGCTCCCAACTACACGCCGTTTTTTGCCGAGTATAACGGCATCTGAGGAACGGTCATCTTTTTATTGTGCAGAGCAGCATTTTGCTAGACGGCCTGTCCTGCTGCATGCCCCGAGGACCAGGCCCACTGGAAATTGAAGCCGCCGAGGTGCCCGGTGACGTCGATGACTTCGCCGATGAAATGAAGCCCCGGAACCTTTGCCGCTTCGAAAGTCTTCGACGACAGCTCTTTCGTATCGACGCCGCCGAGCGTGACTTCCGCGGTGCGGTAACCTTCCGTTCCCGCCGGCACCAGTTGCCAGCGGTTGAGGAGATCTCCTGCCCGGCGAAGCGCCTTGTCGGAGCAATCCGCCAGCCGGCCGGAGAGCTTGAACTCGGCCGCCAGTTCGTCGGCCAGGCGTTTCGGCAGGAGGGCTGCGAGCGCCGTTTTCAGATCCTGCTTCGGCGTGTCTGTCCGAGCCGCCCGCAGGGTTTCGAAGACGTCCCGGTCAGGGGCGAGGTTTACGGTGATCGGTTTGCCTTCCTGCCAGTAGGAGGAAATCTGCAGGATCGACGGGCCAGACAGCCCCCGATGGGTGAAGAGCAGACCTTCGCGGAACAGGGTCTTCTGGAAGGACACGACGGCATCGACGGAAACGCCGGCGAGCTTGGCGCAAAGCGCCTTGTTGGCGTCGGAAAAGGTCAGCGGCACGAGGGCAGGGCGCGGCTGGACCACGTTCAGTCCGAAGCGTTTGGCCACGTCATAGCCGAAGCCTGTCGCACCCATCTTCGGGATCGACGGTCCGCCGGTGGCGATCACCAGCGATGTCGCCCGGATGGTTTCCGCGCTGGTCTCGATGGAAAACCTGTCGTCGGGCTTCCTAATGCCGGTAACGCTAGTTTCCAGCTTCAGCGTCGCGCCAGCTCTGCCGAGTTCTGAAAGCAGCAGCTCGATAATATCTTTGGCGCTGTCGTTGCAGAAAAGCTGACCAAGGGTCTTTTCGTGCCAGCCGATACGGTGCCGCTCGACGAGGGCCAGGAAATCGTGCTGCGTGTAGCGCTTGAGGGCGGAGACGCAGAAGCGCGGATTCAGCGACAGAAAGTTCCGCGGCTCGCAGTGAAGATTGGTGAAGTTGCAACGGCCGCCGCCCGAAATCCGGATTTTTTCGGCCGGTTTTTTCGCATGGTCGATGACGAGCGTGCGGCGTCCGCGTTTTGCTGCCTCGATGGCGCACATGAGCCCGGCCGCACCGGCCCCGATTATCAGGACATCCAGATCTCGCATGAGGACGGCTTATAACCACCCGATGCGGGAAAGGCTGTAAAATTTTCGACAGGGGTGCGAGGGATAGTTGGCGTAAGGTGACAAATAACTTGTCGAGACGCGCCATATTGTTTGACATCCGAACAGGCGCGGGGCTAGCGTCCCTATACCACTGCAGTCTGATCCGCCGCCGGGGGAGCGTATGGCCAAGTCACCTGGAAAGATTTACGCGCAATTGCTCGTAAACACCCGGGCGCAGGCGGAAGCCCTTGGCTTTGACTGGTTCAGGATGGCAAGGGAGATCGGGTTCGACCCGAAGGTCACCGATGATCCCGAAGGGGCGGGGCCCTCGGAAGTCTACCTGGAAATTCACGAGTATCTCGCCAGAAAAACCGGCAACGACGCCATGGGCGTGATCCTCGGGTCCCAGGTGAAGATGGGGTCGATGAAGGTTTTCGACTACGTCGCCCTCACTGCGCCCACGATTGCCCAGTCGCTTGAGAACTGGCGACGATTCGAGCGCATCCTCTCAAACATCACGCAGATTTCGCTCAATGACGAGGACGGAAAACGCTATCTGTCCTGGCACATCAGCAATCTCTACGGTCCGCATGTTCAGGTGACGGCAAAGGCAATGTCGTTTTCGGCAAGCCGCCTCCGGCACATGCTGGGCGGAAGGGAAGTGGATTTGACCTTCGAATTCACGCAAGGCACGCCCCGCCAGATCGAAACCTATTACCGGATCCTGGGAAGAAACATCCAGTTCGGCTGTGAGCAGGACCGGATCGGCATTCCGCTCGAGGTGATGGATGTTGCGCCTCTGGGGTCGGAGGAGCATCTCTATGCGCTGATCGAGAAGACGGCGCTTGCCCGGCTCGCCAGCAACCAGATTGAAGACAATGATCTGGACAATATTTCCCGTGCAATCAACGAAGCCTTGAAGGAGGGCGATCCGTCTCTCGAAGCCGTCGCCCGAAAAATGGCCATGTCGAAACGGGCGTTGCAACGGAGAATGGAAGAAAACGGCCTGACCTTCCGCCAGGCCGTCGACCGGGTGCGCAAGGCCCTGGCCGAGCAGTATCTCATGGACGGCAAGTTGCAGCTGAGCGAGATCGCCTATCTGCTCGGCTATTCCGAATTGAGCACGTTTTCACGGGCGGCGAAGACCTGGTTCGGGGTGTCGCCGAAAGCCTACCGGCGCGGGGAAACACCATCCACGCCTGACGATCACCGACCTGCGGCCCTTCGTGCGGGATAGTCTCGCCAGTCGTGACCTGGGCATTTCAGCCTAGAACGCCGCTTCCACCCCACCCATTTCCACATAGACGCTCTTGATCTGGCTGTAATGCTCTATGGCAGCGTGGCCGTTTTCGCGACCCATGCCGGATTTCTTGTAGCCGCCGAAGGGCATCTCGATCGGCGTCAGATTGTAGGTGTTGATCCAGCAGGTGCCGGCCTGCAGGGCATCGATCACCCGGTGGGCCCGCTGGATGTCCTTCGTGAACACACCGGCGGCCAGGCCGAACTCCGTGTCGTTGGCACGCGCGATCACCTCCGCCTCGTCGGTGAAGTCGAGCACGCACATGACCGGTCCGAAGATCTCTTCGCGCGCGATCCGCATGCCGTCGCTCACGTCGGCAAAGACGGTGGGTTCGACGAAAAGCCCGTCGGGCAAGGCCGGTACATCGGCCCGCCTGCCGCCGCAGACCAGCCGGGCGCCTTCTTCCTGGCCGAGCATCATGTAGCCCAGCACCTTGTCCAGCTGCGGTTTGGAGACCAGCGGCCCGATGCTGGTCGTCTCGTCGAGCGGATCGCCGAGAACCGCATTGGCCGTCCGCTCGGCCAGCCGCGACAGGAACCTGTCCTTGATTGCCGTATGCACGAAGACGCGTGTGCCATTGGAACAGATCTGGCCGCTGGAATAGAAGTTGGCGTTGATCGCGGCCGAGACCGCATTGTCGAGATCGGCATCGTCGAAAATGATCAGCGGCGACTTGCCACCGAGTTCCAGCGTCGTCTTTTTCAGGTGCTCACCGGCAAGGGCCGCGACCTTGGCGCCGGTGGGAACCGAGCCGGTCAGCGACACTTTGGCGACAGCCGGATGCGAGACGAGCTGCGTTCCGACATCGCCGTAGCCCTGCACCACGTTAAAGACCCCGTCCGGAAGGCCCGCCTCTGTCAGAATTTCGGCAAGTTTCAAGGCGGAGAGCGGCGTGACTTCGGACGGCTTGAAGATCATGGCATTGCCGCAGACCAGGGCGGGCGCGGCCTTCCAGCAGGCGATCTGGATCGGATAGTTCCAGGCGCCGATGCCGATGCAGATCCCGAGCGGTTCCCGCTTCGTGTAGGCGAAAGAGCCGCCCAGATCGATATGCTCGCCGGTCAATGTGGCGGCTAGTCCGCCGAAATACTCAAGGCAGTCGGCGCCGGACGCCGCATCGGCAATGAGCGTTTCCTGCAAGGGTTTGCCGGTGTCGAGCGTCTCAAGGATCGAAAGCTCGCGGTTGCGCTCGCGGATCAGGTCCGCCGCCCTGCGCAGCACGCGCCCGCGTTCTGCGGGAGCCGTGGCCGCCCAGACTTTCTGCCCCTCAACGGCAGCACTGACGGCTGCTTCGACCGTTTTTTCGTCGGCGCCATGAAGCGACGCGATCGCTTCTCCGGTTGCCGGATAGATCGACGGGAAGGGATGCCCGTCCGGGCTCTCGACATAGCGTCCGCCGATATAGTGAGAGGCTTTGGGCTGTGCGCGCATCTGCGTCCTCTTGCGTTCTATCGCTGGTGTGTTTTCCATTCCGGATGGATCCAGGGTTCCGCATTGGAAGCGGGCAGAGGATCCTTGCCGAGAATGTGATCGGCCGCCTTCTCGCCCACCATGATCGACGGGGCGTTCAGGTTTCCGTTGGTGATCTGGGGGAAGATCGAACTGTCGGCAACCCGAAGTCCGTCCACACCGATCACCCGGCATTCCGTATCGACGACGGCCATCGGATCGCTCGCCTGTCCCATCCGGCAGGTGCCGCAGGGATGATAGGCGCTTTCCACGTGTTCGCGGATGAAATCATTTAACTCATCGTCGCTTTGAACGGCGGCACCCGGCTGGATTTCCTTGCCCCGGTAGGGGGCGAAGGCGTCCTGGGCGAAGATTTCCCGGGTCAGGCGGATGCAGGTTCTAAAATCCTGCCAGTCGCTTGCCTCGGACATGTAGTTGAACAGGATCGACGGTTTGGCCAGCGGATCGGCGGAGGTCAGCCGGACCCGGCCACGCGACCTCGAACGCATCGGGCCCACATGGGCCTGGTATCCGTGACCCTCCGCCGCCGCCTTGCCATCGTAGCGCACGGCGAAGGGGAGGAAGTGGAACTGTATGTCCGGATAGTCGACGCCCGCCTTGGAGCGGATGAAGGCGCAGGATTCGAACTGGTTGGAGGCGCCGAGCCCCTTGCCGGTAAACAGCCACTGGGCGCCGATCAGGGCCTTGGAGACCAGGTTCCAGTGCTTGTAAAGCGTGATCGGCTGGATGCAGGCCTGCTGGATATAGAGTTCCAGATGGTCCTGCAGGTTTTCGCCGACACCGGGGCGGTCGGCGATCACGTCGATCCCGTGTTCGCCGAGTTGGGCGGCAGGTCCGATGCCGGATTGCAGCAGCAGCTTGGGCGAGTTGATCGCGGAGGCGGATACGATCACTTCGCGCCGGCAGGTGACCGTGCCGACGGTCGTGCCCTTCTGGTATTCGACGCCCGTTGCCCGTTTGCCGTCAAACAGGATCCTGCGGGCCAAGGTGCCGGTCATCAGGGTAACGTTCCGCCGCTTCAGCGCCGGTTTCAGGTAGGCGTTCGCGGCGGACCAGCGCCGGCCCTTGCGGACCGTCATCTCCATGTCGCCGAAGCCTTCCTGTTTCTGACCGTTGTAGTCGGGCGTGGTCTCGTAGCCGGCTTCCGCGCCGGCCTGGACGAAGGCGTCGAACAGCGGGTTCCATTTCGTCCCCCGGGTCACGTGCAAGGGTCCATGCGTGCCGCGCCAGTCGGAACTGACCCCATGAGCATGTTCCAGGCGCTTGTAATAGGGCAGTACGTTCTTGAAGCTCCAGCCCACCGCACCCAGTTCCTCCCAGGTGTCGAAGTCGCGCGCGTGGCCGCGCACATAGACCATGCCGTTGATCGACGAGGATCCGCCGATGACCTTGCCGCGCGGTGTTGCAAGCCGGCGTCCGTCCAGATGGGGCTCGGGATCGCTTTCGTAGCCCCAGTCGTAGCGGGCCATGTTCATCGGATAGGACAGGGCCGCCGGCATCTGGATGAACGGCCCGGCATCGCTTCCGCCGTATTCCAGCACCAGGACGGAAACGGAAGGATCTTCCGACAGCCGGTAGGCGAGGGCGCAACCGGCCGACCCGGCGCCGACAATGACGAAGTCGAACGTGTCGCTCATCGGGAGGTTCCACTTGCCCCTGAGAGGTTTGGCCGGAGGGCGGAAATCTGTGTCTCGACGTAGTCTTCCACCATGCGGATTGCGGAGACCGGGTCCGGAGCGCCATCCTTCAGCGCTCGCCGGATCCAGACGCCGTCGATCATCGAGGCGGTGCCCTCGGCGACCCGTTTGGCATCCCTGGCGGGCATGAAGGCCTTGAGGTTGAAGGTCAGGTTCGAGGCAAGCCGGGCGGCATAGATCCGCAACAGGCGCCGGCTCGTCTCCGTCGTCTGGGCTTGAACGTAGAAAGCGAGCCAGGCGGCAATGACCGCCTCGCGGAACTGCTCGGGTGCGAAATTGCCCGTGATGATGGCCGAGATGCGCTCGCGCGGCGTTTCCGCCTTGGCAAGGCGCGAGCGGATCTGCTCGCCGAGGTCATTGAGAAGATGGCGCATGGTGGCCGCCAGCAGCTGGTCCTTGGAGCCGAAATAATGGTGGGCGAGGCCGCCGGAGACACCGGCACGGCGGGCGATCTGGGCGATGGTGACATCGCAGAATCCGTTTTCGTGGATGGCATCCACGGTTGCCGCAATCAGGCTGCGCCGGCGCTCTTCTTCCATACCGATCTTGGGCATCTGCGATCTCCCGTATGATCCGTGCTTAATTTTAATTGAACAACCAATCAATGAAAACTTGTAAAAAATAATGGATGATGTTTCATTTGTCGCAATTCGAAGGAGCAAGCGCGGGAAAACGCGCACATTCGAAAACAGACCATTGTTTCCGGCGGGCATCTTGCTGTCCAATAGCGGAAACTGGGCATGCAAAAAGGGGATCAAACCATGAAAAAAATTGTTGCATTTCTTGGAGGTCTTGCGCTGTCGGCCATGGTTGCAGGCACGGCATTTGCCGCAGAGCCTGACAGCTGCAAGACCGTTCGCTTCTCCGATGTCGGCTGGACCGACATCACCGCGACCACGGCGGCCACGACGACCATCCTGAAGGCGCTCGGCTATGACACCGAAATCAAGATCCTGTCCGTGCCGGTGACCTATGCGTCCCTGAAGAACAAGGACATCGACGTCTTCCTCGGCAACTGGATGCCGACCATGGAAGGCGATATCGCGGCCTATCGCGATGACGGCTCGGTGGAGACCGTCGGCGTCAACCTGGAAGGTGCCAAGTACACGCTCGCCGTGCCGAAATACACTTTTGACAAGGGCCTGAAAACGTTCGCCGATATTGCCAAGTTCAAGGACAGCCTGGACGGCAAGATCTACGGCATCGAGCCCGGCAACGACGGCAACCGCCTGATCATCGGCATGATTGATCAGGACGCCTTCGGCCTGAAGGGCTTCGAGGTGGTCGAATCCTCCGAGCAGGGCATGCTGGCCCAGGTGGCCCGCGCCACCAAGCGCGACGAGGACATCGTCTTCCTCGGCTGGGAACCGCATCCGATGAACGCCAATTTCGACATGGCCTATCTGGGGGGCGGCGACGACTATTTCGGTCCGAACTACGGCGGCGCGACCGTCTACACCAATGTGCGGGCCGGATACACCGAGGAATGCCCGAATGTCGGCAAGCTGCTGAAGAACCTGAAGTTCTCGCTTGCCATGGAAAACGAGATCATGGGGGCGATCCTGGACGACAGCGAAGAGCCGGCCGATGCGGCCGCTGCGTGGCTCAAGGACCATCCGGCAACTTTCGAAGCCTGGCTTGATGGCGTCACCACCCGGGACGGTGGCGATGCATTCGCAGCCGTCAAAGGCGCTCTCGGCCTTTAAGCCGAACGTCGACGCCGGAGGCTGACTGTCTCCGGCGTTTTTCGTATTTCGATTTAAACTGACATGGCACGGGCGGGGACATCTCATTGGAATGGCTGACCGACCATAAAATCCCGATCGGAAAGGTGGCCAAAGCCATCGTCGATTGGCTGACCGACAACGCTGACTGGTTCTTCGATGGCATATCCTATGTGCTCGAAACCATGATCGACGGGATCCTGTGGGTGTTGCAGACGCCCCATCCGCTCTTCGTCGTCGCCTTCGCGACCGGCCTTGCCTGGTTCGTCCGCCGCAACATCTCCTTCCCGCTGTTCGTTCTGGCGTCCCTGCTCTTGATCATCAATCAGGGCTACTGGGAAGAAACCACGGAAACTCTGGCGCTGGTGATCGGCGCGTCGGTCGTATGCATGGCGGTTGGTGTGCCGGTCGGCGTGGCGGCGGCGCACCGTCCAAGACTTTATGCCGCCCTCCGGCCGATCCTGGACCTGATGCAGACGATCCCGACCTTCGTCTATCTGATCCCGGCGCTGATCCTGTTCGGGCTCGGCATGGTGCCCGGCCTGATCGCAACCGTGATCTTCGCCATTCCTGCACCGATCCGCCTGACCCAGCTTGGTGTCTCGTCCACGCCCACCCAGCTCCTCGAAGCCGGCCAGGCCTTCGGCGCGACCAAGTCCCAGCTTCTTTGGAAGGTGGAATTGCCCTATGCGCTGCCACAGATCATGGCCGGCCTGACCCAGACGATCATGCTGTCGCTCTCCATGGTCGTGATTGCAGCCCTGGTCGGAGCGGACGGTCTTGGCGTGCCGACGCTTCGGGCGCTGAACACGGTCAATATCGCCAAGGGGTTTGAGGTCGGTGTCGCCATCGTCCTGGTCGCTATCGTGCTCGACCGGTTCTTCCGCTCAGGGCCCGGCGAAGGAGGACGCTCATGACGGCGCCGGTCGTTTCCTTCAAGAATGTCGATATCGTCTTCGGCGACAAGCCGCAGACCGCCCTGCCAATGATCGATTCCGGCAGGAGCCGGGCGGAAATCCAGGCAGAAACCGGGCAGATCCTCGGTGTGGCCGGTGCGACGTTCGATATCAACGAAGGCGAGGTGATCGTCCTCATGGGCCTGTCCGGATCGGGCAAGTCGACCCTGCTGCGGGCGGTCAACGGCCTCAATCCGGTGATCCGGGGCGAGGTACAGGTTCGCGACGGCGACAAGACCATCAATCCGGCTGCCTGTTCGGAAGAGGAACTGCGCCGGTTGCGCCGGCACCGCATCGCCATGGTGTTTCAGCAATTCGCGCTTCTGCCCTGGCGAACGGTGGCGGAAAACGTCGGCTTCGGTCTTGAACTGTCCGGAATGGGCCAGGCGGAACGGCGGGCAAAGGTCTCGCATCAGCTGGACCTCGTCGGCCTTCAAGGGTGGGGCGACAAGCAGGTGCACGAGTTGTCCGGCGGCATGCAGCAGCGGGTCGGCCTGGCGCGGGCTTTTGCCACCGAGGCACCGGTCCTGTTGATGGACGAACCCTTTTCCGCCCTCGATCCGCTGATCCGCGACCGTCTGCAGGACGAGCTTCTGGATTTTCAGGCAAGCCTCAATCGCACGATCATCTTCGTCAGTCACGACCTGGACGAAGCCGCCAAGATCGGTTCCCGGATCGCCATCATGGAAGGCGGCCGGGTCATTCAGCTCGGCACGCCGCAGGAGATCGTCAAGAAACCGGCCAACGACTATGTCGCCGATTTCGTCGGTCACATGAATCCGCTCAATGTGCTTCGGGCCAGGGACATCATGTCCGCCTGCGACCGGACTACTGTTCCGGAAGGTGCTGTGACCTGTCTGTCCGCGACCCCCTTGCGCGATGTCATCAAGCTGAAGCGCCAGTCGGAAACCGAAATCCTGGTCGCCGAGCAGGGCCGGGTGCTGGGCCGGATCGGCGAGGGCGAATTGCTCGACAGTATGATTTGAGCAACCGGACCCGTCGCGCTCGTCAAACCTGCGCCAGCGCGGCTTATTGCCCGGCCGGGCCCGGTTCGTCGGCCGCGTCCTCCTCGCCCGGCAGGTTCACCCGTTCGACCGCATAGACGAAGATCGGCTGGGACTTGCCCTTCACGTTGATCGGGGCCAGCGGTGCGAAGCCGAATTCGGTCATGTGCTTGATGTCGTCGTAAACCGCGTCTGAAATCATGGTTTCTTTCGGCGCGGCAGCGGAGCACAGGCGTGCGGCGAGGTTCACGTGGTCGCCGAGAACCGTGTAGTCCATCCGCTCCGGGCTGCCCATGGCGCCGACGACGACGTCGCCCACATCGATGCCGATGCCGATATCGAGTTCCCAGTCCGGGTTTTTCTTGGAGGAGGCCTCCATGATGTCCTGGATCTCGGACGCGCAGCGCACCGCATCCGCGCTCATGTCAGGGCCGTGGAACACGGCCATGATCTGGTCGCCGACGAACTTGTCGATGTCGCCGTTGTTGCGGGCAACCGCCGCGCCCTGATAGGCGAAATAATGGTTCAGAACATCGACGACCACCTCCGGTTCGCGGCTTTCGGAAAAGGCCGTGTAGCCGCGAATATCGGCAAACAGGATCGCCGCCCGCTTGCGGGAACCGCCAAGCTTCACACTGCCGTCGCTGGAATCCTGGATGGCGTCGATGGTGCCGTGGGATACGAATTTCGCCAGCTGGAACCGCTCGTTGATCTGCACGATCATCTCATTGATGCGCCCGGCAAGTTCGCCGATTTCGTCCCGGCTCTTCACGCCGACGACCCGTGCCTGGAAATTGCCCTTCCCGACCTCGACGGCCGCCTGGCCGATTTTCAGGATCGGCCGGGAAATTCCGAGCGAGAAGAAGATCGCCCCCAGCCCGGCAACGACCAGTCCCGCGCCCACCCAGATGAGCAGGTTCCGGGTCATGACGTCGATGGTGTAATAGGCTGCCGCCTCGCTCTTTTCAGCGATCACCGCCCAGTCGAACGGACTGGGGAAGGAAAAGGCACCCAGCATGACCTCGCCGTCCGGACGGGCATAGGGTTTGATACTGATCACCCGGGTCTGCAGGGCAAGCAGGCTGGTTGCCTCGTTGACGATGTCGGAGTCGGTCAGGTCGTCCTCTCCTGAGGCAAAGATAGGCTGGCCGCGTTTGTCGACGATCGTAATGGTGCCGATCTTGGTGAAGGCGTGGGCGTCTATGAAGTCCTTGATCCGGCTGATGTCGATCCGAGCGGACAGGGTCGCCGACCGGCCGTTCAGCGGATTCTGCAGCGGCAGAATAATGGAGGCGAGCCAGATGCCCGTTCCCTCAAGATGCTGGACCTGGCGGGCAAGACCATGGTTGCCTTTACGGTAGTCTTCGATCGTCGCCGGACTGAGTCTTAAGGCGGCCTTGGGCTCGAGCCCGGCCTCGCTGAGTTTCTTCGAAAAGCCCTCCCGCGTGACCAGAAGCGGCCGTTGGCTGCCTTCCACCGTAATCTGCAGGGCGACGATATCCGGCAGTTCGGCGATGCCGAGGGTCAGGAGCGCGATCTTGGCGTCGACGCTGAGCTTTTCATTGTCGACACCGTTGGCGATCAGCGACAGGGGGGCGGCCCAGGCGTTGCTGTAGACGCTGTTGATTTCCGTGGTGACCTGGCGGGCGGTTTCCGTCAGCTGGTCATTGGCCGAACTCTTCAGCTCATCGCGCGCGATGCGAATCAGGGTCTGACCCGCAATCAGCAACGGCAGAACCGCAATCACCGCGGCAAATATCAGGAGCTTCTTGCGAAGTGTCAGTCGCATGCCAACGGGTCCCCACCACAGGGGCGGGACCCAAACGGAAGCTCAGGGCTGGTTCCCTAGTAGGCTTCTCTTTCCCGCACCTTCACCCTGATCGTATCAGATGCCGTGCCGCAGGAAAGGCCGGAACCGTCGGAAACCGTCAGCTTGACCTCGTAATCGCCCGGCGCCGAGAAGCTGTGCGCCACCCGTTCACCCGACTGCTGGCCGTCCGGACCGAAGCCCCAGGTGTGGGACAGATCCGTCCCGTCCGCATCGTAGGACCGCCAGGCGCTGAAGACCTCCGCGTCGTTCGCACCGCCGGTGAAGACTTCCCGGTCGGGGCCCGCATCGGCCGCCGGCGGCGTGTTGACGACGACGGTCATCCTGTCTTCGCGAGCATTACAGGACGAGCCGGAATCGTCGATCACCTTCAGTGTGACATCATAGGTGCCGGGGCTGGCGTAGGTATGTTCCGGGGTCATGCCGACCGCGGTATCGCCATCGCCGAAGTCCCACTCGACCCTGGAAATCCTTCCGTCCGGATCGCTGGACGCTCTGGCGTCGAAGGCGACGGCCACGCCCGGGCAGGCGGCGAGATTGCGACCTGCAACCGCAATGGGCGGCTGATTGACCAGGATGACCTTGGAGGCCTGCCGCTGGCTGGAGGTGCGTCCCTTGCCGTCGTCGACCAGCACCGAGACATTGTAGCGCCCGGGAGAAACGAAGCGCTTGATGACTTTTTCCGCGTCGGCGGTGGTGCCGTCTCCAAACGACCAGCTGAACGCGCTGATCGGCGCGTCCCGGCTGGTGGAGCGCGCTGCGGAAAGGGTGACCTGCTCGCCGACGCAGACCGCATCAGGCGCATCGAGCACCGCTGTCGCGCCATCGCTGACGATCACGGTCACCGTATCGGTCGCGCTGGAATTGGAAAGGCCTGCCGTATCGGTCACCGTCAGCTTGACCTCGTAGCGTCCGGGCTCGGCGTAGCGGTGGCGAATGGCGACGCCTTCCGCCGTCGTGCCGTCGCCCAGGTCCCAGACGTGGCTGGCGATGGCGCCTTCCTGGTCGCTGGAACTGGAGCCGTCGAGTTCGAACTCCTCGTTGATGCCGACAACGATGTCTTCACCGGCATCGGCGACCGGTGCCGCGTTGACCGTGATCAGGTGATAGCCGGTGATCATGTGGCAGTCGTTGGACTGGGCCGTGCTGTCGACCGTCAGCGCCACCCGGTAGGTGCCGGCCTTTTCAAAGATGTGTTTCTGCAGGGCGCCGTCGGCCAGGGTGCCGTCGCCGAAGTCCCAGGACCAGCCGGTGACCGTGCCGCCGTCCAGATAGGAACGCGAGCCGTCGAAGCTGATCGGTTCACCGACAGGAACGGCGGATGCAGCGTCGATCAGCGGCACGGGAGCGGCGATCACCTCCACATTGACCTCGTCAGTGGCGCGGATGTCGCACTGTCCGACCCGGTCGCCCTCGATGGTGAGCTGCGCCCGGTAGGTTCCGGCCCGCCGGTAGGTGTGTTTCGGCTTGTCGCCACCGCTCGATCCGCCATCGCCGAAGTCCCACTGGAACCGGTTGACGACACCGTCCGCGTCCCACGACTTGGACCCGTCGAAGGTCGCTTCCGTATTGGCGCAGATCCGGATGTCCGGGCCGGCATCCGCGACCGGCGCCTGATCGACGGTGACAGCGATCTGGTCACGCGCGGTGGCATTGCCGAGGCCGGAATCGTCGGTCACAGCCAGCGTGACCGAATAGACGCCGCCGCGCCGGTAGGTCTTGGTCGGATTGACGATCTCGGAACCGGAGCCGTCGCCGAAGTCCCAGGCGTATTTCAGGACACCGCCATCCGGATCGGACGACTTGCTGCCGTCCAGGACCAGAATATCGCCGGTGCACAGGCGCTGGTTCTCCCCGGCAACGGCGACAGGAGCATGGTTGATCGTGACGGTGAGCGCGTCCCGGTTTGTGCCGTTGGCAAGCCCGGTACCGTCGCTGACGGTCAGGATGACCGGGAAACTGCCGCCGGTGGCAAAGGTGTGCGCGACCTGCGCGCCGGTCGCCGTGGTGCCGTCCCCGAAGTCCCAAGAGTAACTGAGGCCGTCGCCGTCCGGATCCGACGATGCGCCGGCGTCGAAGATCACCAGGCTCTTGGCGGTGAAGACGTCCTGTCCGGCATCCGCCGTCGGCTGATGGTTGACGCGGATGGTGACCTCATCCTCCGCCAGGCTGTTGTCCGCGCCGCTGTCGTCCGACACCGTCAAACGGGCGGTGTAGGTGCCCGGTTCATCGAACTTGATCTCGTGGGTTTTCGCATAGACAGGCTCGTCCAACCCGGCAATGTCCCAGCGGAAGTCGGTGACAGTCCCGTCGCTGTCGCTCGACCGGCCAGCATCGAGGGTGAACAACTGGCCCGGGGCCACCCGGATATCGTCGCCGGCATCGGCGACCGGCGGGGCGTTGATGATGACCTCCGCCTCGTCATAGTCCACGGCCCTGACCTGGCCGGTATTGTCGGTCACTTTCAGCCGGACGAAATACCGACCCGGCTTTTCGAACGCATGGGTCGCGATTTCGCCGGTTTCCAGGGTGCCGTCCTTGAAGTCCCATTCGTAAGCCGCGATGTCTCCGTCCGGGTCGATGGAGCGGTTGCCCTGGAACGTCAGCTCTTCGCCGGGCGCGCCGATCAGATCGGGGCCCGCATCCGCGATCGGCGGCGTGTTGATCACAACCTGCATGGTATCGGAGGCTGTGTTGCGGATGGTGCCGGACGCGTCGGTGACCGTCAGGCGAACATCATAGGTTCCGGGCGTCTTGTAGACATGGGCGGGCGCCGCGCCGCTGCCGGTCGTGCCGTCGCCGAAATCCCAGCTGTAGCTCGCGATGCTGTCATCGGCATCAGACGAACCCGATCCGTCGAAATGGACCGCGCTTGCCGTCACAAGCTGATCGTTGCCGGCCACTGCCACCGGCGGTGCATTGACGCGTACCGACAGCGTGTCCGACCGTCCTCGGGTCTTTGTGCCGGAATCGTCGGTCACCGAGAGGCGGACCTGATAGGTGCCCGGCTTGGCGAAGGCATAGGTGATTTTTTCGCCGTTCGCGCTGGCGCCGTCGCCCAGATCCCAATGGTAGGAAATCAGCTTTCCGTCCGGATCGCGGGAGCGGCTGCCGTCGAACGTGATCACCTCGCCGGTGGCAACGCTCAGATCGTCGCCCGCGACCGGGACCGGCGGCGCGTTGACGACCACCTGGGCCGTATCGGTGGCCTTGCTGTTGCTGACGCCGGCGTCGTCCTGAACGGTCAGCTCGACATTGTAGGTGCCCGGCGTCGTGAAAGCGTGCTCGACGCTCGCCCCGTCCAGGGCGTTGCCGTCGCCAAAGTCCCAACGATAGGAAACGATCTTGCCGTCGGTGTCGTAGCTTCTGCCCGCGTCGAAGCTCAACTGCGCACCGACGTCGGTGCGCCGGTCCGCTCCGGCCTCGGCGACCGGCTGCGCATTGACCCGGATCGGAATTTCGATGGTGCCGTTGTCGCACGGATGCCCGGAATTGTCGGTGACCGTGAGAGAGACGAGATAGTCGCCGGGTTGGTCGAAGACACGTGCCACCTTCGAACCCTGCGCCGTGAACCCGTCGTTGAAATGCCAGTCGAAGCGGGCGATATCCGCCGCTTCGCTCGACGAGGTGTCGGCATTGAACAGAACGCTCTCACCGGTTCCAACGATCGCAGGCGCATTGATCCGGGCGACCGGCGGATGCTTGACGAAAACATCCAGCGTCTTGGCGCTGCCGTTGCCGATCTGGCCGGAATCGTCGCGGACTTCGAGCCGTTCCTTGAAATGCCCGGTCGTGTCGTAATCCTTCACCACGGCCGGGCCGTCCATGACCGTGTCGTCGGAGAAGATCCACTTGAACGACAGGCGATTACCGTCCGGATCCCGGGTCTGCGAGGCGTCGAAGGCAACGGCGCGGCAGCCGTCGAGGAAGGTGGCCGTGGCGCTGATCTCCGGCCGGCGGTTCGGGATCCAGTTGAACGGCGGCAGGTCGAGCGGCAGGAACCTGTCCGCCTTCACCGTGATGTAGAAGGTGGCGTCATTGGGAATTTCCGATCCGCCCTGCAGGGTGATTGCCGCCGGCTGGCCCTGTTCGTCGGGCTGCAGCTTGACGGTTTCGCTGCGCCACTGGTCCTGGCCGGACGGCTTCAGCGGCACGGAGCGGAAGGCGGTGGTCAGGTTCAGCTTGCCATAGGCCGCATCGAAATTGTCGATGGAAAGCTCGGTTTCCCGGTCCGGCACCTGGAACCGCAATTCGGTCAGGGTCGTCGTGTTGGGGACCCGGATTGTCGGCGCATAGGAGAAGAGCTTGACGCCTTCAGGCGGCACGGCGCGACGGTCCCGCAGGCTGATGGCGACCCCGTAGAGATTGCCGTCGTTGCCGCTCGTGCCCTCCACGTTGAGGCGGAAGATCCGCTTGTCGCCGCGCTTTTCCCCCTCAGAGGGAGAAAACAGCGCCATCGTGGTCCACTGGCCGTCGGTGCGCGCGTCGTCGGTGTAGGCCTTTTCCGCGAGCAGTGTACCGCCGGCGATTTCCACCGGTTCGCCGTCGTCACCGATCGTGCGGTCGCCGGCGAAGGCGCCGTCGCCGCCGAAAAGCGCGAAGCGGGTCTCGGAATTGGCCGGCCCGTACAGAAGGTCGTGATCGCCGCCGCTTTCCGGGTCGAACAGGCGCAGATAGACCCGGTCCTCCAGCGTGTCGGGAAGTTCGATATAGATGATCTGCCGATGGGTGGGATCGCCCTCGCGGGTCGGGGCGTCGGCGCCGTAGGTGACCAGGAGCGGCACGTCGATCGGCTTCGCCTGTTGTGCGGCAGCCGGCGCGACCGTCGCTAGCAGAACGGCAGTGGCAAAAGCCTTTTTCTTCCTGCAGATATTCCTAAAGCGGCGCGCTTCGACTGAAAACATTCCCGCGACTATCCCCGTCATTTCAACCGGACCCGGATCCGGTTTCCGGCATCGTCCTGCAGCTCGATGCCTGCAAGACGAACCCCCGAAATATCAGCCGAGGCGACCGCCACTGCGCCCCTGTAACTTCTGCTGAGCTTGTTGTAGCGCAAGAAGCCGTCCACTTCAGTTCCATTCGACAACAAGGTAAATGGCGCGGCTTTCGCCAGACCGCTTGCGTCCTCCGCCTTGACTTCGACTGTCACCCGGCCGCCGCTGCCGGGTTTGATCGTATGGCTCACATAGCTCGGCGGGCTCTGGTCGAGTGTCACGGTCCAGGTTTCGACCGTGACGTTGCCGGCCAGATCGCCCGCCGACATCTCGATGGTGTTTTCACCCTCTTTCAGGGTGATGACCTCATCGAAGCGTGTGTCCTTGAGCGGAATGACCCGCCCGTTGAGCTTCACCGTTTGGCTGTCGGTCACCGTACCGCGCAGCGCCAGGAACTCCGTCGAGGTAAGGCGGGGCAGGGGCATGTCGAGGTCGATCGTGGGCGGGTCCCGGTCGATGCTGACCATGAAATTGTCCCGGCTGGAAAATCCCGACGCGCTGGTCACGTTGACCTGGAAGTCGCTTTCGTCGGCGCTGAGCGGAAGCGTGAAAGCGAAGGCGCCGTCGCCGTCGGTCGATGCGCTGGCGCGGATGCCGCCGTCCGCACCGAGCACCTGCAATTTCGCGTTCTTTTCCGTTAGTCCGGACAGGGAAATCTCGCTGCCGTTTGCGACGAAGTGCCTGGCCGACAGCCGCGGGATCGCGGCATTGAAGGTGATTTTCGCCGTCGCATCCGGCATATGAACCACTTCCCGCGCCACTTTTGTTTCATTGCCGGCGGCATCCCGGGACAGGACCGTCAGCATGTTCATGCCCGGCTTCAGCGGAACAGTGAGAGTGTAGTGCCCCAGTTCGTCGACCGTGGCCGCGGCCCCGTTGACCGAAACGTGCGCGCCCGGCTCGCTTTCGCCCCTCACCTCGACGGAGGCTTCGCGGTAGATGTCACTGCTCACCGGTGCATCGAGCCGCAGGTAGGGCGGTGCGTTGTCGATCCGCATGTCGAACCGGTGAGAGAGGCTGCGCGGTCCCGGCAGACCGAACTGGTCGAGGGCCGAAATCCGCCAGTAGTAGATGCCGGTATCCAGGTTCTTCAGGGTGAACGCGGTATCGGGCAGGGCCGATACGGAGTCCACCATGTGATTGAAGTTCGCATCGCGGGCGACCTCCAGCCAGTAACCGGCGGCGTCCTTTACCGGGCTCCAGGAGAGATCAGCCATCCGGTTATAGACCTCACCGTCGTCTGCGGGGGCCAGCAGGTCCGGTGAGCTCAGGAGTTCGACCTTTTTACGCGGGGCTTCACCGGAACGGATGACCACACCCTCATTGCGGCCGAGATCGACCCGGTCGCCCCGGGCAGCGATTTCGACGCGCCGGTCATCGTAGTTGGTGAACTTTGCGCCGCTGACGTCCTGACGGACCCAGAAATCGCCGGAGTCGATCTGAGCGTTCACGTCCGGCACGTCGACCTGCAGCGTCTTTCTATCGGAATCGCCGCCGAGCAAGGCATAGAAGTCGCCCTCGACCAGAGAGACTTTGGCGTCTTCCCGCTTCTTCAGCGGGTCGACGCGCATGCGTTGGATAACGGCATGGGAATTGGCGTTGAGCCGAAGCCGGCCTGTATCCCGAAAGGTGATCTGGGCGGTGGAGCGCGACAGCGTGCGCACCTTTTCCTCTTCGATCAGAACCGCATTGATCTCACGATCCTCCCAGCCGAGTTCTTCCGGGCGCTGGCCTTCGACCCAGCCCTGCCGGTCGCTGAGGCGCGCCTCGGCTGCCTGGTCCCGATTTTTCTCCGCCAGGGCATAGGCCTTGGAAGCCAGGCCTTCAGCGGCAACGGCAAGTTCCAGGGTTTTGCGCCATTCGCCGGCCTTCTGCTCGGTCAAGGCGTCATCGTGCAAGCGGATGGCCTTGTCGATCTCGTCGAAGGCGAAGACCTGCGCACCGGCGGCGTTCGCATCCTGAATCCGGGCGTTGGAACTGTCGAGCGCGGTGCGTGCTGCGGCAACTTCTGTCGTCGGAACGGTCAGGCCTTGTCCGGGCAGCAGGTCGGTAATCCGGTCGACGCCGCTCGCCTTCAGGATGGAAGGCCAGAGATCCGCGTCGCCGAGATAGGTTTTGGCGATCTGGCGCAGATCGGCAGCCGGGTCATAGGGAATGGTAATGGCGGCCAGGGCGGGGGGCGCAAGCAACAAGGAGGGCAGAAAGACGAGCGCAATTGTCACCGCGGTTCTTCTCAGAAAACGCGAATGCTTGAATTTTCTCCCTGGAAACCCACTACCCCACCCCATGTAAAATCCTGGATCTAGGCAATTTTCCGTAGTCAATCATAGCAGAACTCTTCCGCTGCGGCATCTGCTGGAGCGTAATATTTAGAATTGGTTAATCACGATGGATCCGGATATTTGACGGATCGTAAAAATTACGAATGGCGATACGTCTCCCGAAAATAGGGCAGCCATGTGACCGGGTTCCCGAAAGCCGAAAAGAGAGGTCAAAACGGTTTGAAAAAATTGAAAGATCCGGTCCGCTACTTATGGTTTTGTGACAAGGCCTTCAAGGTTGGCTAATACGGTAAGACCCGTTTGTAACAAAGAGATCGAGGCTTTCATTCCGAAATGCAGGACGCTGCGAACCCGTTCCGTCACCATCCGAACCTTGCGACCAAGATTATTCCGGCGAACGAGTCCCGTTTCCGCACGCTGGACCTGAGCCATATGGATCGCCAGATGCGCTCGCTGGGGATGCCGGAAAACTGGCGCAGAAGCGATGAAAACCGGGAAGCCTCAAGATTGGAGACGCTTGACGGTCGCTGGGGAGAGGACATGTGGGTCTTTGCCTATGGGTCCTTGATGTGGGATCCGGCATTCCATTTTACGGAGGTGCGCCGCGCGCGTCTGGAGGGGTACCACCGCCGCTTCTGTCTGCTGTCCGAGGTCGGCCGCGGGACGCCCGAGCGACCCGGCCTGATGGCCGGGCTCGATACCGGCGGCATCTGCAACGGGCTGGTGTTCCGGCTGGCCGCGGAAACCCTGGAAGAGGAAAGCAGATACCTGTGGCGCCGGGAAATGATCCTGCGGTCCTACAAGCCGGAGTTCCTGACGCTTGAGACCGCCCACGGACCGGTTGAAGCCATGGCCTTCCTGGTCAATCGGGACAATCCCCTCCTGCTGCCGCCCATGAGCCTGGAGGAAACCGCAAGGCGGATCGCCGCCGCCGAGGGCTATCTCGGTCCGAACATCGACTACCTGGAAAATCTCGCCGACTATTTCGAACTGCTCGGCCTGGAAGACAACGAGCTTTTCCGGCTTCGGGATCTCGCAAGAACCTTCCGCAGCGGTTGAGGAGGCCGCCCGCCTTCCAGGAACGCGGGCGGTTTGTATTCAGCGCTTCACTTGAGAGAGGGCGAAAATCACGTCGCGACCGCTCTTGTCATTGGCACTGGCGACCTCAAGCAGGGTCTGGTCCGGAGAGGTGACGGTCAGGCCCTGGCTCTTGAGTGCGTCCATCATGTCTTCCGGTGTCTTGCCGTAAAGCGCGGCAACGGCGGTGACCGGCGCGTTCTGGACAGCGCCGGCGACGGCGACCAGAGGGTTGCCGCCCGTGCTCCCGCTGGAGGACGGTATGGCAAAGGGGATCGAAACGGCCACGGACAGGGCAAGCGCGATCGCCATCGGCCAGCGCTTGAAATAGTTCAGGAACGGCCGCCAGTTTTTCCAGATATGGGCGATAAACGGCACGATCAGAACCATGCTCAGCCATTCGTGCATGCCGTGGAATGCGGCTCCGCCGACATGAAAGAACAGGGCGATACCGGACACCAGGGAAACCATGAACAGTCCGGTGATCAACGGGGTGGCATAACGGGAAACAAAGGAGGGCATTGGTGCAGGACTCCAGGGAGGATACGTCTTGGGAGGCCTTGAACATAGTCCATGTTTCTCGGTGTGTCCGTTGAGATAGATCAATAATTACAATCTGTTACACTTTGGGAATGGTCGGTTACAGATCCGGTGGCATAGGTTCCGGGCAAGTGAGTGCAGAGCCGGAAGCGGCCACATGAGTTTATTTACTGCAGATTAACCACGTCTTGGGGAAAGCGTCCGGTTTCAGTGGATGTCCGGCATGCTTAAGGCAATCGAAACAGGTCTGCGGACATTCTCATTCTTTACGCTTCGTAAACGTCGCCGGAAATGGCAGGCCAAAGGATGCACCTCGACACACTCACGTTCATGGTATCAAACACCCTGTTCACGGCCTTTGCCAGCCTGTGTCTGTTCGGAGCGTGGTTTCAGTTCAATCGGGTTCCGGCACTTTTATGGTGGGCCGTTGCCCACGGCGTGAATACCGTTGGCCTCACCCTGCTGATCTTCGGATTTGCCTATCACAATCCGTCCCTTCCCGCGCTGGCTGGAATTCCGCTTACTTTTGCGCCGGCGTTGGTCTGGGCAGGCGTGCAGTCTTTCTATGGCCGGCGTGTTCCCGTGGCGGCTCTGGTCGCGGGAATGAGTGCGTTCATTGCCATCTCTCTCCTTCCCGGCGACATCGATCATCGGAAGTGGTCGGTCGCAGTCCAGTTCGGCGTCTGGACGGTCTATCTCTTGCTGGCGGTCGCGAGCCTGTGGTCGAATGGTGAGGAAATGCTCCCCGGACGGCGTGCGTTGATGGTTCTCCTGTCCGTACATGCGGTCATATTCCTCGGCGGCTTCTATGAACAGCTTACCGGTACCTTCGACGCTACCGCGCCGCCGGATCTCCTGACCTGGTTCGGGATTATCCACTTCGAGAGTATCTTCTATGCCGGCGGCACCGCCGTCGTCGTGATCCTGATGACCAGGGATCGCAGGGAGCAGAAGATCCTGGAAACCGCGAAAACCGACAGCCTGACCGGCGCGGTGAACCGGCAGGCATTTTTCGAAGATGCCGAACGGCTTCTTGAACGGTGCCGAAAGGACGGCTCGCCCTATTCCATGGTGATGTTCGATCTGGATCACTTCAAGAATATCAACGACACCCGGGGCCATCAGGCGGGCGACAGGATCCTGGCGTCCTTTGCGAACACCGTCCAGACCGCCTTGCGCCCGAATGACCTTTTCGGCCGCTATGGCGGAGAGGAGTTTCTGGTGGTCCTGCCGGATGCCTCGGTCGAAACGGCTTATGTCGTTGCCGAACGGGTGCGCAAGGCCTTCGCGGAGAACCACAGGTTCTTCAATGGTTCACCGCTGAACGCCACCGTCAGTGCGGGGGTGGCATCGATATCGACGACCAGCGATATGAACGAAATCGTCGCGTCGGTCGATCGGGCCATGTATGCGGCCAAGCACAATGGCCGGAACCGCGTCGAATGCGCGATAAACCACGACACGGTCGGTCCGTGCCGCAACATCGTGAAAATAGCCTGAGGCCGCGTCGCCGCGGCCTCCGCTATCAATACTCTCAGACTTCGCCCGAAAGCGCCTTGTCGAAAATTTCCAGCGCGCCTTCCCTGGTGAGTTCCACCGGATTGCCGCCGGCGGTCGGGTCGACCACGGCCATTTCCGCGATCAGTTCCCGCTTCTCCCCATCCACATTGATGCCGGCCAGCGTGTGCGGCACGCCCAGGTCTTCGCGCAGCTTCAGGATCGCGTCGAGGACGCCCTGGTAGCCGCCCTTGAAACCGAGGAACCCGGCCAGCCGCTCGAATTTCTGTTCGATGGCCGGCTTGTTGTATTGCAGCACATAGGGCGTGAACACCGCATTGGTCATGCCGTGGTGGGTGTCGTAGATCGCGCCGACCGGGTGGGACAGCGAATGGATCGCGCCGAGGCCCTTCTGGAAGGCGACCGCGCCCATGGCGGCGGCACTCATCATGTGGCCGCGGGCTTCCAGGTCCGACCCGTCCGCGACGACCTTCGGCAGGTTTTCGAAGACGAGCCGCATGCCTTCCAGCGCGATGCCTTCGGACATCGGGTGATAGAACGGCGAGGAATAGGCTTCCAGGCAGTGGGCAAGCGCGTCCATGCCTGTGCCCACGGTGATCATGCGCGGCATGCCCACGGTCAACTCCGGGTCGCAGATCACGGTCGCCGGCAGCATCTTCGGGTGGAAGATGATCTTCTTGGTGTGGGTTTCCTCGTTGGAGATCACACCGGCGCGGCCGACCTCGGAGCCGGTTCCGGCCGTGGTCGGTACGGCAACGATCGGCGCGATGCCGGCTTCATCGGCCCGCTTCCAGTAGTCGCCGATATCCTCGAAGTCCCAGACCGGGCGGGTCTGGCCGGACATGAAGGCAATCACCTTGCCGGCATCGAGACCGGAGCCGCCGCCGAAGGCGATCACGCCGTCATGAGCGCCGTCCTTGAAGGCGGCCACACCGGCCGCAATGTTGCTGCCGAGCGGGTTCGGCTTCACATCGGAAAAGACGGCGGCCTCAAGGCCTGCCTCTTTCAGGCTGGCGATGGCGTCGGCGACCATCGGCAGGCCGGCGAGGCCCGGATCGGTCACCAGCAGCGGATTGCGCATGCCGGCGGCCATCACCGCTTTGGGAAGTTCCTTGATGCGGCCCGCGCCGAAACGCACGGACGTGGGATAGGACCAGTTGGCGGAAGGAAGTGAGCTCATGTTGGTCTCTTTGAGTTAAGAGGGAAAACAATTCGGGCGCCGGAATGGGCTCCGGACGCCAATTTCGGGATGTGAAGACCGAGCGGTGCCGCAAACGCCCTTCTCCCCCCTTGAGGGGGAGATGTCGGCAAATGCCGACAGAGGGGGGTGAACGGCGTCTCGGTAACTCGGGAAGTTTGAAGATGCGGAAAGGCGGCTACCCCCTCTGTCTCCTGACGGAGGCATCTCCCCCTCAAGGGGGGAGAAGGGAGATTGACGAGAGCCTGTTGATCCAGACGGCCAGTCACGCCGCATCCTTTCGGTCTAGTGCTCGATCCGGAAGTGATAGGACTTGGGCCGGGTCAGGTTGTGGAAGCCGACTTCCGAAAGGGCGGCGCCCTTGCCGGTGTCCTTGACCCCGGTCCAGACAAGGCCCGGGTCGACATAGTCGCAGCGGTTCATGAACACCGTGCCGGTCTCGACCTTGTCGCCGATCTCGGCGGCCGCCTCGGCGTCTTCCGTCCAGATCGAGGCGGTCAGGCCATAGGGGCTGTCATTCATGAACTGCAGGGCTTCCGCGTCGTCCTTGACCTTCATGATACCGACGACCGGGCCGAAGCTTTCCTCGCGCATCACCGACATCTGGTGGTTGACGTCGGTCAGCACCTGCGGCGCCAGATAGGGCGTGCCTTCCTTGTTCGCCGGGAAGGCGGACATGTCGATATGGGCCTTGGCGCCCTTGCGCAGGGCTTCGTCGGTCTGTTCGCGCACCCAGGCGGCAAAGCGCGCCTGCGCCATCGGCCCGAGGGTGGTTTCCTCGTCCAGCGGATTGCCGAGCTTGTACTGGCTGGTCAGATCGACGAAGCCATCCACGAAACGGTCGTAGAGGCTTTCCTGGACATAGATGCGTTCGATGCCGCAGCAGCACTGGCCGGCATTGTAGAAGGCGCCGTCGACCAGGTTGCCGATGGCGTAGTCGAGATCCGCGTCGGCGCGGACATAGGCCGGATCCTTGCCGCCGAGTTCCAGGCCGAGCGTCGCGAAGGTACCCGCGGCCGCCTTCTCGATCGCCCGTCCACCGGCAACGGAGCCGGTGAAGTTGATGTGGTCGATCAGGCCGGAACCGAGCAGCTTTTCCGTGCCCGCGTGGGTCAGCACGATATTCTGCAGCACGCCCTTGGGCAGGCCGGCCATCTCGAAGGCCTTGGCAAGCCGCTCGCCGACCAGAAGCGTCTGGGCGGCATGTTTCAGGATCACCACGTTGCCGGCCATGAGTGCTGGCATGATGGTGTTGATCGCCGTCATGAACGGATAGTTCCACGGCGCGATCACCATGACGATACCGAGCGGAACATGCTTCAGATAGCGGGTGAAGCCCGGCTTGTGGGCGGGGATATGGTCGGCAAGTGCGGCTTCCGCGATATCGGCCATGTAGCGGGTACGCTCATCGACGCCGCCGTATTCGCCGCCGAAGCGAACCGGGCGGCCCATCTGCCAGGCGAGTTCGGGAACGATCTCGTCGTTCATCGCCTTCAGCGCGTCCAGCGCCTTCAGGCAATATCCGACCCGCTCGGCAATGGGCGTGTTGGCCCAGTCGATCTGGGCCGTGCGGGCAAGCGAGACCACTTTCTCCACTTGGGGCTCGTCCAGTGCGGGACGTTCCGCATAGACCGAGCCGTCGACGGGAGAGACGAGCTTGATGACTTCAGACATGATGCACCTCTAAAAACCGCAAACATTGCGGCTATGGCAGTTCAAGAGTTTGGGCCGCTTACCCGGGCCTCGGGGCCGGGGTCAGGCGCGTTCGAAGCCCCGGGCGATCTCGTAGTCGGTCACGACGCGGTCGAATTCCTCGATCTCCCATTCCGCCGCCCGGGCGTAGTGGTCGACGACTTCGTCGGAAAAGGCTTCGCGCAGCATCTTCGACTTGCGCAGCGTGTCGCGTGCGTCGCGCAGGGTCCCCGGGATCTCCCGCGCGCGCTTTGCCTCGTAGATGTCGCCGGAGACGGGTGGGTCGAGGTCCAGTTTTTCCTCGATCCCCCGGATGCCGGCGGCAAGCTGGGCGGCCAGCGCAAGATAGGGATTGAGGTCGGATCCGCCGATCCGGCACTCAATCCGGACTGCCTTGGTGCCATCGCCGCAAAGCCGGAACCCGGCCGTGCGGTTGTCGACGGACCACACGGTCTTGGTCGGTGCGAAGGTGCCCTTCTGGAACCGCTTGTAGCTGTTGATATAGGGTGCCAGGAAATAGGTGTAGTCGGGCGCGTATTTGATCAGTCCGGCCACATACTGGCGCATCAGTTCGGACATGCCGTAGTCGCCGGAAGGATCCTGGAAGGCGTTCTCGTTCTTCTCGTTCCAGATCGACTGGTGAATGTGGGTGGAACTGCCGACCTTGTCGGCGCGCCACTTGGCAAGAAAGCTGGCGGAACGTCCGTTGGCCCAGGCGATTTCCTTCACCGCATGCTTGGCGATGGTGTGATAGTCGGCGCAGTTCATCGCTTCCGAATAGCGGATATTGAGTTCTTCCTGGCCCGTCTCGGCTTCGCCCTTGGTGTTTTCGACCGGAATGCCCGCCTTGTAGAGGTGATTGCGCACCGGGCGCATCACGGCCTCTTCCTTGGTGGTCTGCAGGATGTGGTAGTCCTCGTTGTAGCCGGATATCGGCTCCAGATCGCGGAAGCCGGACTTGCGCATGTCGTCGAAGCTTTTCTCGAACAGGAAGAATTCCAGTTCGGTCGCGCATTTGGCCGTGTATCCGAGCTCCTTCAGCCGGGCGATCTGCCTCTTCAGCATCGTGCGCGGTGCGTGGGGCACTTCCTCATGCGTGTGGTGATCGAGGAGATCGCACAGGACCATGGCCGTGCCTTCCAGCCACGGCACCAGCCGCAGGGTCGAAAGGTCGGGCTTCATCACGTAGTCGCCGTAGCCGCCGGCCCAGCTCGTCGCGGCGTAGCCTTCGACCGTATACATCTCCAGGTCGGTCGCCAGCAGGTAGTTGCAGCAATGGGTTTCTTCCCACGCACTGTCGATGAAGTGCTGCGCATGGAACCGCTTGCCCATCAGCCGGCCCTGCATGTCGACGATACACGTGAGGACGGTGTCGATTTCGTCCTTGGAAACCGCAGCCTTGAGCGCATCGAATGTCAGATTGCCAGCCATTTGGATCTTTGTCCGTTCTGAAGATAAGACTTGTCTTTATGTCAGGGAACCGGTCCGGAGCAATGCCCCGGACCGGCAGTTTTGAGGAAGGCTTAGCCGTAGCGGTAAGGCCGGCCGGCCTTCTGCATGTCGGCGTTGTACTTCTTGAAGATCTCGACGACCTTTGCCTTGGTTTCGGACTCCGCGGCGATTTCGTCCCAGAACTTCACCGCGGCTTCTTCGACCGTCGCCCATTCGGCATCCGGAATGGAGGTCAGTTCCATCTTGGTGCCGTTGACGCGAAGCGAGGCCTCGCCGCCCCAATACCACCACTGGCGATAGTAGTGCGAAGAATCCATCGCGAGCTGGAGCAGGGTCTTCAGGTGATCAGGCAGCTCGTTCCAGCGCTCCATGTTGGCAAAGAACGATCCGGCCCACGCGCCCGAGATGTTGTTGGTCAGGAAGTAGTTGGTCACATCCGCCCAGCCGACGGTGTAGTCCTCGGTAATGCCCGACCATGCGATGCCGTCGAGCTCGCCGGTCTGCACGGCGACCTCGATGTCTTCCCAGGGCAGGGTGACCGGCACGACGCCGAACTGGGCCATGAAGCGGCCGGCCGTCGGGAAGGTGAAGACGCGCTTGCCCTTGAGGTCGGCGAGGGAGCGGATCGGGTCCTTGGTCGCGAAGTGGCACGGATCCCATGCGCCGGCGGAAATGTGCTTCACGCCGACCTTTGAGTATTCCGCGTCCCAGATTTCGTTCAGGCCGTACTGGTTGAACAGCACCGGCACGTCGAGCGAGTAGCGCGAGGCGAACGGGAAGTAGCCGCCGAAGACGGTGACCTCGGTCGGGGAGGCCATGGAGTCGTCGTCGGACTGAACGGCGTCGATGGTGCCGGACTGCATGGCGCGGAACAGTTCGCCGGTCGGAACCAGCTGGTCGGCCGTGTAGAGCTCAATCACCATTTCGCCGTTGGCGGCCTTGTTGAAGGCATCGATCGACGGCTTGATCACGTGTTCGGCAAGGGCCGGTCCCGCATAGGTCTGCAGGCGCCACTTGATCGGTTCCTGACCGAGAACCGCCGGGGCGGCAAGCGTGGAGGCTCCGGCGGCAGTAACCGTTCCGAGGCCGGCTTTTTTAAGAAAATCGCGTCTATTCGTCATTTTCAGATACTCCCCTTTCGAGTGATCCTTTGTGGCTCTTCTTGCCTTCTGGCGATTGATTATCGAAGCGCCTGTTACAAATTCGATATTCCAAGTTATTGTTATTGTTGGCTAATTCGCACTAATGATTGTACACGTAGTTTGGCAGCATCAGCGCGATTTGCGGAAACACCATGACCAGCACCAGCGCCAGGACCATCACCAGAACGAAAGGCGTGATCGAGGAGTAGATGTCGCGCATGCTGATTTCCGGTGGAGCCATGGCGCGCATCAGGAACAGATTGTACCCGAATGGCGGTGTCATGTAGGCAATCTGGGTGGTGATCGTGTAGAGCACCCCGTACCAGATGAGGTCGAAGCCGAGCGCGCTGACCAGCGGCACGTAGAGCGGTGCGACGATCACCAGCATGGCGGTGTCGTCGAGGAAGGTGCCCATGATCAGGAACGACAGCTGCATCAGCACCAGGATCATCCAGGGCTCCAGGCCGAGTTGTTCGGTGAACAGGTTCTCGATCGCCTTGACCGCGCCCAGTCCGTCGAACACGGCGCCGAAGCCAAGGGCCGCCAGGATGATCCACATGAACATGCAGGAGATGCCAAGCGTATGCCTCAGGCAGGTGATCAGGATCTCCCAGGTCATCCGGCGCTTGACGATGGCGGCCAGGAACGCGGTCAGGGCGCCGATGGCGGAGCTTTCGACCAGGCTCGTCCAGCCGTTGACGAAGGGAACCATCATTGTTGCGAAGATGACGACCGGCAGGATCCCGGAGGCCAGAAGCCTGTATTTCTCGCCCTTGGAGGCTTCGCGTTCTTCCTGTGACAGCGGCGGGCCGAGTTCGGGCTGGAGCCTGCAGCGGATGGCGATGTAGATGACGAACAGGCCAGCCATCATCAGACCCGGCAGAACACCGGCCAGCCAGAGCTGGCCGACCGGAGCCCGGGCGATCATCGCATAAAGCACGAGGACCACGGAGGGCGGCACGAGAATGCCGAGAGATGACCCGGCCTGGATCACCCCCGATACCATGCGTTTGTCGTAGCCGCGTTTGAGGAGTTCCGGCAGGGCGATCGTCGCGCCGATGGCCATGCCGGCGACCGACAGGCCGTTCATGGCGGAGATCAGGACCATGAGAAAAATCGTGCCGATGGCGAGCCCGCCGGGAACCGGTCCCATCCAGATGTGGAACATCTTGTAAAGGTCGTCGGCAATCCGGGACTCCGACAGGACATAGCCCATGAAGATGAACATCGGCAGCGTCAGCAGCGGATACCATTTCATCAGCTTCATGGCGGCCGAGAAGGGGATATCCTCCCCGCCGGTCCCCCACAGGGCGAGGGCGGCAATGGCCGCTATGCCGCCGATGGCACCGAAGACGCGCTGCCCGGTGAGCAGCATCACCATCATCGACGAGAACATGAGAAGAGCGATCATCTCATAGGACATCAGATCTCTTCTCCCTTGATGCGGGCGATGTCTTTTATCAGTTCCGAAATGGTTTGCAGGAGCATCAGGATGAAGCCGAAAAGCATGATGAATTTCACCGGCCAAAGATAAGGTCGCCAGGCGGTCGGGCTGCGTTCGATGTAGCCCATGACCTCCTTGGCCGCATCAGGTCCGCCAGTGACAAAGGCGACGATCAGGTCCTTGAAGAATGTGAAGCCGTCCTTGCCGAAATAGCCCAGCGAATAGGCGGTCGAATTGACGGCGCCGACCAGCAAAACCCCGAGATAAAAGATCAGCAAAAACACGGTGAAGGCGTCGAACCAGGCTTTCTTCTTCAGCGACCAGTCCGCATAGAACAGATCCATGCGGACATTGGCGCCGAGCTGGATCGAGTAGGGGCCGCCGAGAACGTAATAGGCAACCATGGCGAACTGGGCGACTTCCAGTGTCCAGAGCGAGGGCTGGAAGAAGGTCTTGGAGATCGATGACCAAAGCAGGATCCCGGCCATCCCGAAGACGCCCCACATCATGATCCTGCCGAGACCGCTGTTGAAGCCATCCACGATGCGGATATACGCGCGTGCGGCTCTAGGCATTCATGCCCCCTGCGTTTTCCAGCGAAACGTTTTTCAAGGCGTCCGTCAGCACACCGGCGAGAAGCTGCGCCCAGGCCTTTTCCGCATCGGGAGTTTTTACCTTGTCGTTCCGGATCTCGATCATCAGCGGCACCAGGCCCCGGTTTTCTCCGTGCCGGGTGAGCGTGTAGTAGACGCCGTCGGCCGGTGAATACGGGTCGTTGTCGCCGACCTGCCAGCCCGATCTTTTCTTCAAAAGGGCGAGGGCAGGGTCCGCGAGGCGCCGGTCCCTGTCCGAGATCAGGCCGATTTCGCAGTCGCGATGGACGCCCTTGTAGACCGGCGTGAAGGTGTGAACCGAGACAAGCGCCGTCGGCCGGCCGAGACGGTGCCGCTCATCCAGCACCGAGTCGATCGCGGTGTGAAACGGTGCGTGCGCCAGCGCGATCCGGCGCGCGCGTTCGTCCGGGCTAAGGTTCTGGTTGCCCGGAATGACGGTCTGTTCGCTGATTTCCGGTATCAGGTCGACCGCCGACTGGTCCCGGTTGCAGTCCACCAGCAGGCGGGACAGCGTCGAATGGATCAGGGGGGCGTCAAGGAGGCGGCTGAGTTCCTGGGAAACGCCGAGTGCGCCCGGATCCCATGCGATATGAGCCTCTCGATCCGCATCCGACAACCCCAGGCCGCCAAAGACGGGAGGCATCCGGTTACTGGCATGGTCGCACACCAGCACGAATGGTCCGGCGCCGTCGGGATTGTCCACGACGACCGGCGCATCCTCACCTTCGACCGGCAGAACCATTGCCATCAATCAAGTCCCCTCGTGAGGTTTACGCGACTGTTAACGTTTGTATTTTTTGTTACAGGATTGCGTCAACAGTCAAACCTTGTATTATTTGATACACACTTTGCGGTGAAGTCAAATGGAAATCTTGGGCACGCGGAGTGGGAGGGACATCATGATACCATCCCTGCTGGACGAGATCCGCGAGCGGCTTGACGAGTTCACGGCGACGGAGCGCAAGGCCGCTCACGCGCTGCTGGCAAATTACCCGATGCAGGGTCTTGGAACCGTGGCCCAGTTCGCCCAGGCCGCCGGGGTCAGTTCACCCACGATCTTGCGGTTCGTCGCCCGGCTGGGGTTTCCGGGCTTTGCCGATTTTCAGGCGCGTTTGCGCACGGAGCTGGAAAACCAGCTGAACTCGCCGCTCGCCCGTAGCACCGTCATGGAAACGGATGCCTCCATCGACGGAGATCCGCTGATGGACAAGCTGGTCGACAATGTACGCGAAACCTTCGCGCATCTGCCGCGCAGCGAGTTGCAGAGCCTGATCCGGATCCTGGCCGACGAAAAGCGCACCGTCTATCTGCTCGGCGGACGGTTCACCGATGCGCTGGCCCGCTATACGGCCGCGCACCTGAGGATCGTTCGCCCCGGCGTGGTTCATGTGGCAGGTCAACAGGGCAACTGGCTCGACCAGCTGATCGGCATGGGGCCGAAGGACGTGCTGGTCGTCTTCGATATCCGCCGCTACCAGGCGGAAATCGTCCGCTTCGCGGAAGCCGCGGCCCGCCAGGGCGTGACCGTCGGCCTGATCACGGACAGCTGGCAGTCGCCGATCGGCCGCGTCGCGGCCCATGTTCTTCCCGCCCGCGTGGCGGTGCCGTCGCCCTGGGATTCCAGCACGGCGCTGATGGCGATTGCGGAGCTTCTGATTGCGGGTGTGACCCAGGAAAATGCCGAACGCAGCCAGACGCGCATGAAGGCGCTTGAGGATCTGCGCAACGCCTATGATCCGAAGCGCGCCGGCGATGATCTCTTGTAGACTGTCATGAAAACAAAAACGCCGGCGCAATTGCGCCGGCGTTTCGTCAATCCCTCAGGATCGAAAACCCATCGGGTTCGAAATATTTGGCCGATCAGGCCATTTCGAGCTGGGCAGCCTGCTTGCCGCGGCCGCGACGGTCGTCTTCGGTCACATAGGTGACCTTGGCGCCTTCTTCCGGTGCCGGGATGCCGGCCTGTTCGAAGGCGGTGATGTGAACGAACACGTCCTTGCCGCCGTTTTCAGGCGTGATGAAGCCGAAGCCACGGTCGTAGTTGAAGAATTTGATGGTGCCGTTTTCGCGCATTTGGAAACCTTTCCGTTAAGTGGTGCGAGCCCCCTAGCCATGCCGCAAGGCTCACAAAAACGAGCAGTCAGCTAGAAACGGAAAAGCGTCGAAATTCAGAGCAGGATGGCGGGTTGCCGCCATGTCCTACCGAAAACAGTCTTTACCGGGTCTATTTCGTGTCCCGATCGGCAATTCAATTGCCGATGATCGAAATGTAAGGCGACCGGCGCGTTATTACAAGCACCTGGTGTCCGAATTCCGCTGCGGAAACCCGGCAGGCGGGCCGGATTCAATTCCCCTGAGGGGAGATGCATTCGATATGAAGCGTATGTTTTTATAAGGAGAGGGGAAGAAGACGTAAATAAAGGATCCTTGTGATCGCTGTCACAGATTCAATTGAGAAATTTTTTTAAAGTCAAAATCATTGATGGAAGGTCCCATCCTTGAGATGGAGTGAAGGGAATATAGCGAAAAAATATTGGAGTATGAAAATGTTCAGTAAGATTGTTAAAACAACTACGATCGCTGCTGCAATTGCGGCTTCAGTTCTTGTGTCCGTCGGCGCGTCCACGGCTTCTGCCGGTGGTGGCTATCACGGTCATAAAGGTCACCATGGTCACCGTTGGCATCATGGGCATCGCTGGTACCCTGGCATCTACGTCGGTCCGTTCGTTGGCGGCCCGCGGTATGGCGCTCGGGTCTACTACCGCCCGGCCCCCTGGACCCCGCAATGGTACCGGTACTGCTCGTCCAAATACCGGTCGTTCAACCCGAGCACCGGCTATTTCGTGACCTATTCCGGCCATCGCAAGTTCTGCCGCTAACCGGCGTCGGTCACTTCAAGCAACAGCCTTTGCCCCTGGCGCCGGTCGCTTTGACCGCGCCGGGGGCAAGTCTTTTGGACGCAGCGCAGGTGACGGCTGTGCGGCCCGGTTGCCCACGCCCGGTTTCCTGTCCCGATGCTCCTGCCGCGGGAATTAACCGTCCGCTAACCCTGCCATCAATTTCCGGGACTTTTTTCAGAAGCCGCCGGCTTGTGACACCCATCACAGCCTGTGGGCGCATCCTCGCCTAAAGTCATCTTCATCGACGGAGACACCGTCCAACGCATGAAAGCAGGAACGCAAAGACAGCGTTCAAGACACAGACCTACAGAGGAGCAATACCATGTTCAAGAAAGTTGCAGCTACCACCCTGGCCGTCGCCGTTATCGCAACGTCCGCAATGACCGTTTCCGTGCAGACCGCGGATGCCAAGAACGGCCGCAATGGCGCCTTTGCCGCCGGTGCCGTTATCGGCCTGGCAACAGGTGCGATCGTAGGGTCGCAGTACCAACGCCGGTACTATGCGCCGCCGCCGGCCTACTATCCCGCTCCGGCACCGGTCTATTATGCTCATCCGGAGCCGTGGACGCCCGCATGGTACCGCTATTGTTCGTCCAAGTACCGGTCGTTCAACCCCAACACCGGCTACTTCGTGACCTACTCCGGTTACCGGAAGTTCTGCCGCTAGACAGAGCCAGCCAAGCACGGGCGCAAACCGGCTTGCCCCCGGCGACGGTCGAAAAGACCGCGCCGGGGATTTTTTATTCCGGTGCCATGCGCTTCGCTGCCCGCATGATGGTCTCGAGCTGATTGAGAAAGCGGGACCGATCGGCCTTTGTAAACGGCGGCCCGCCTTCGCGGATCTCTCCGGCTTCGCGCAGATGGGTGTTGAGGTCCCGCATGGCCAGCCGCATGCCGATGCCGTCCTCCCGAAACGGCTTGCCGCTCGGCGAAATCACCAGCGCGCCGGCCTTGACGCAACGCGCGGCGAGCGGAACGTCGGCCGTCACAACCACATCTCCCGTGCCGGCCCGCTCGGCAATCCAGTTGTCCGCTTCGTCGGGGCCTTCGGGAACGATGACCCGTTCGACAAGATCGCTCTCCGGCAGCCGCATCCAGCTGTTGCTCACGATCCTGATCCTGGCTCCGTGGCGCTCGCCCACGCGGACCGATTCGTCCTTTACCGGGCAGGCATCGGCGTCGATATAAAGGGTAGTCATGCGGTCCTTGTCTCTTTCCCGGTTTTCAAAAACGCCAGAATGCCTGTGGAGGCCCGTTCAGACATGGAGAAACAAGCCTGGAGCAGATAGCCGCCGGTTGGTGCTTCCCAATCCAGCATTTCGCCGGCAGCAAAGACACCCGGCAGTTTCTTCAGCATCAGGTTTTCGCCGACCTCGCCAAGCGCGATTCCGCCCGCGGAGGATATCGCCCGGTCGATGTCATAGGGCGCGCTGACGGCAATGGGGACCGATTTGATCAGCCGGGCCACCGCTTCCGGATCGTCAGGTATCGGGCCGGGTTCCCTGAGGAGGGCTATCTCGGCGGCGGACAATCCGGCCGCCTTACGCAAAAAGTTCGACAGGGACTGTTTTCCCCGTCCCGCCGACAGTCGTTCGACAAGTTTCTCAATGGGTGTCTGCGGCTTCAGGTCTGCCTCGAGAGCTGCTTTGCCGGAGGTCTCGAGCGCGTCCCTGATGTCGGCGGACAAGGCATAGACCGCCCCGCCTTCAATCCCCTGTTCGGACAGCAAAGCCTCCCCGAGGACGGTCCGGTCGCCAAGACTCAGGCGAATGCGCTTGAGCGGCGTGCCGGCAAATCGGTCGGCGAGATGAGAACTCCAGGACACCCGGAAGCCGCAATTGGCCGGCCTGAAGGGGGTGACTTCGATGCCGTGTTTCTCCATGGCCGGAACCCAGGCCGCATTCGAGCCGAGGCGCGGCCAGCTCGCGCCGCCAAGAGCCAGCAGGGTGGTTCTGGCACGGATCTCGTGGACGGCGCCGGTCTCGCTGATGAACTGACTTGTGCCGTCCTTTGCGATACCGGACCAGGTCCATCGGGTCCGAAGGGCGGCTTTGTTCCCCTCTAGCCGTTTGAGCAGGGCACGCAGAAGCGGCGAGGCTTTCATCTTTTTCGGAAACACGCGTCCGCTGGTACCGATGAACGT
Source organism: Roseibium sp. (assembly GCF_048260565.1). Lineage (GTDB taxonomy): Bacteria > Pseudomonadota > Alphaproteobacteria > Rhizobiales > Stappiaceae > Roseibium. The sequence goes on from NZ_JBLXGP010000002.1 coordinate 381,023, forward strand.
GTCTTCTCCCAGGTCCAGACACCAGCGCTTCAGGCCCTCGGGGGAAAAGGCATCCAGCATCGGCGCCAGGAAGGGCTCTGCCTCCCGGTAACGATGTTTGAAATCATCGAGGTCCTCACTGTGAGTGAGATTGAGGCCACCGCGTCCCGCCATCAGGAATTTGCGGGCCGGAGAAGGCATTCTCTCCACCACGAGCACGGAATGACCTTCGGCCGATATCCGGTCAGCCGCAAACAGACCGGTCGGGCCGGCGCCGACGATAAGCACATCCAACATGCGCGCCTTATAACCGAAATCGCGCCGAAACAAAGCGAAAGGTAATTTCCGGTGCAGTGATTTTAATTAAAGTTTATTGTTATAATTACGAAGGAATAACTTGTTTAAAAATATTGAAAACACAATTTTTTAGTAATTCTTTCCGTATAGAAAGATAGAGAAAATATAAATCGAACTTAAGCTGTCTTAAGTCGTCCTCGCGGTGCTTACACCGGCCTTGTGTCGGAAAGCGCCCGAATCCGGAGCGACAGCTTGGGAGGTCGCGGATGGAACGCAGAAGCGTTGATAAGATACTGGTTGTCGATACCGACGCCAAGGTCTTGGAGGCTTTCGTCCGCCTGTTTCAGGACAAGGGCCAGGTCATCACCTTTTCCGAAACGGAAGGTGCCCTCAAATGGCTCAAGGAAAACGGCGGCGTTTCGGTGATCGTCACGGCTCTCAATGTTTCGGGTCGGGGCGGTTCGGCGTTTCTTCAAGCTTCCGAGGCGTTCGCGCCCCATGCGTCGCGCATCATCCTGACCACGGAGACGTCGGTCGACCGCCTGAAGGAGGCGGTCAATGAGCGCCACATTTTCATGTTTCTCAACAAGCCGTGTTCCGCAACCGAACTGACGGCGGCCGTCGATGGCGCACTGGCTCACCATGCCCAGCTCACCTATGAGCGCCACATGCTGGAAAAAACCCTGTCGGGTTCGGTCAAGCTCCTGATCGAGATGCTTGCCCTGTTTCACACCGAAGCCTTTCGGCGCACGCCGATCATGCGTGCGCAGGCGTTGAAGATCGCAAAGAGACTGTCGATCAAGCGAACCTGGGAGCTTGAAATGGCGGTGATGTTCTCGCCGCTGGGCGAAGCGCTGTTGCCGCGGGAAATCCTGGGGCGCTACCGGGCGGCGAAAACCCTGACCGATCAGGAACGGCGCGTTCTGGCTTCCGCACCCGCCCAGACCAAGCAGCTTCTGAAGAACATTCCCCAGTTGGAGAAGGTCGCGGAAGTTCTGTATCTTTCCGGGCGCGGTTTCGACGGGTCGGGCTTTCCCGAAGACGGGCCGACCGCCAAGGACATTCCGCTGAATTCGCGCATCATCAAGGTGCTGACCGATCTCTGGTACGCCAGTCCGGAAACCGGTGTGGATGCGGCGGCCTTCGAGGCGCTGGCGATCAATCACAAACAGTACGATCCGCATCTGCTTCAGATCGCCAAGGCCTGCCTGCTCGACGAATTGGACGCGCCGCAGGAGCGCAAGATCTCGGCTTGTTACATCCGGGCGCTGAAGCCGGGAGATATCCTGATCGACGATGCCCTGACAGAAGGCACTCACGAACTTGTTCTGTCGAGCGGGCACGAATTGACGGAGACGACGATCCGCAGGCTGGAACAGTTCGACAAGATCTCGGGTGTGCGCCAGCCGATCCGGGTGCACCGTGCGGTCAAGCTGGAAGAGCCCCCCAAAGCGGTGAATGCCTGAGGCGGTTCACCGGCCGGAGCGATCCGACCTTTCGACCAACTCGGCCTCGTAGTCCTTGGCAACGCGCAAAAACCGCGCATGGGCGTAATTGACCGACAGGATCAGTCCCCACCAGCCGTAGCGCCAGTAACGACGAAGCGCATAGGCCTTGAAGAAGGCGACCGGGAACTCGCTCAGGAGCCGCCATCGGGAAAGCCTGCGGCCGCGGCCGCGCATCTCGGCGACCTGCATGTTCGAATAGCGGTTGTATTTTCCGACCTGAAAATCCAGAGACCGGATCGACCGGTGCGCAATGATCCCGTCCAGTGACCGAATGACCGACCCCGGATCCGGGCGCACCGTGTCATGCACCGTGGAGGCTGAAAACCGCCCCTTTGCGCGGTTGTAGAGCCTGATCTGGTGATAGCCGTAGGCCCAGGGAGCCGGCGCGTCTTCGTGGGCATAGACGTCGCGGATCATGATCCGCCATCCGTCCGCATCGCGGTAAGAGCCATTCGCAAACTTCGCCCGGATTTCCTCCGCCAGATCCGGGGTGACCTCTTCGTCCGCGTCCAGGTTCAAAAGCCAGTCGTTCCGGCACTGGTCTTCGCCGAACCGTTTCTGGGGCCCGTAACCCGGCCAGTCATTTTGGACCACGCGCGCGCCCAGGCCTTGCGCGACACCGACCGTATCGTCGGTTGAGCCGCTATCGACGACGATGACTTCGTCCACCCAGCCGGAAACACTTGCAATCGTACGTCCGATCCGGTCGCCTTCGTCTTTCGCAATGATGAAGACGGAGAGGGGAAGGGGAGACGTCATCGGGGAAGAGATCCCTGTTTTCTGTCGGGCGCGTTGAACTGTTTAAAGGCGGCAGTATCGTCCGGGGGCCCGGTTGGAAACTCCGGCAGCGTCTCTTTAGAATCCCGGGGCCGAATTTGAAAGCGGTAATCACCGCGCCGGACCGATGGTTTGCGGCCGAACGACGTAAGGGCGTGACGTCCGGGTAGGCAGGTGAGGTCCGAGAACTGTTCGAGTGACGCAAGGAAAAATGGCCGACCTCTAAGAGAGGCCGGCCTGAACTCTGAAAAGTCGCAAAGAAAATTCTTTTTGCAACGACGCAAATATGAACGGTCTGCATGACAGTGTTGTGAAGACACTGTTAACGCCCTGCAGGGCAGCCGGCAATCGGGCGGCAGAAGGTCCGCGGAGCACGGGTTGTGATGTCTATTTTGTGAGTTAATATATTGAAAAATAAAGAGAAAAATAAATAAAATGACCTTTTGGTAACTTGGCTCTTGTCAAGTCCCTCTCAAGATGGAAATCTCTGCCCTGATTGATGCAACGCAGCATGGACGTTTTCCAAAACCGGTATCATGCTGCAATGAGCTTTTGTGAGCCATGTTGTCCGTCGACAACGAAACGGGAGGATATACGATGACCGCAGCCATTGTGGGTTGGGCGCATTTGCCGTTTGGAAGACACAGTGAAGAGACCGTCGAAAGCCTGATCGTCAAGGCGGCGACGGATGCCATTCACGATGCCGGAATTGCCCCGGACGATGTCGATGAAATCCTGCTCGGTCATTTCAACGCCGGCTTTTCCGCCCAGGACTTCACCGCTTCCCTGGTGCTGCAGGCGGATCCGGCGCTGCGCTTCAAGCGCGCCACCCGTGTCGAAAACGCCTGTGCGACCGGCTCCGCCGCCGTCCACCAGGGTGTGCGCGCCATCGCCAGCGGCGATGCCCGCTTCGTTCTGGTCGTCGGTGTCGAGCAGATGACCACGACACCCGGCCCGGAAATCGGCAAGAACCTGCTGAGGGCTTCCTACCTGAAAGAGGAAGGCGACATACCGGCCGGCTTTGCCGGTGTCTTCGGCAAGATCGCCGATTCTTATTTCCAGAAATACGGCGATCAGTCGGATGCGCTCGCCAAAATCGCAGCGAAGAACCACAAGAACGGCGTCAACAACCCTTATGCCCAGATGCGCAAGGATCTCGGCTTCGAATTCTGCCGCGCGGAGAGCGAGAAGAACCCCTTCGTTGCCGGTCCGCTGAAGCGCACGGACTGTTCGCTCGTGTCCGATGGCGCCGCGGCACTCGTCCTGACCGATCCGGCAACCGCACTCGGCATGAAGAAGGCGGTTGCTTTCCGTGCGATGGCCCATGTGCAGGACTTCCTGCCCATGTCCAAGCGCGACATCCTCAAGTTCGAAGGCTGTTCCAAGGCCTGGGGGCAGGCGCTCGGCGATGCAGGTCTCTCGCTTGAGGATCTGTCCTTCGTCGAGACCCATGACTGCTTCACCATTGCCGAGCTCATCGAGTATGAGGCGATGGGCCTGACCAGGGAAGGCGAAGGCGCCCGCGCCATTCTGGAAGGCTGGACGGAGATGGACGGCAGGCTGCCGGTCAATCCCTCCGGCGGTCTCAAGGCAAAGGGTCACCCGATCGGCGCGACCGGTGTGTCGATGCATGTGCTCACCGCCATGCAGCTGCTTGGCGAGGCCGGCGACATCCAGGTGAAGAACGCCGAAATCGGCGGTATCTTCAACATGGGCGGCGCTGCCGTCGCCAACTACGTTTCTGTCCTTCAGGCGATGAAATAAAGCTCGGCCTGGCCGGTCTTCGTCCGGCGGAAAACGGCAATACCGCTAAAAGAAACGCCGGGCATTTGCCCGGCGTGTGAGGTTGATGACAAACCCTGATTTCGTCATCCCGGACGCAGCGTGAGCGGAGATCCGGGACCGGCGAGCCACGGCTTCGGTTGTATAATCTCTTGAAGTCGTGAGGCTTTTGCCTCGCCGGCCCCGGCTCGCGCTTCGCTTGGCCGGGGTGACAACGGAGAGGGGAGAGTTTTGTCAGTAGTCTGAAACGCCGGGCATTTGCCCGGCGTTTTCCGTTGAAGGTCTGTTGTCAGTTCGCCGCTTCGGCCGCCGCCCGGTAGAAGTCCGGGTCGGTCAGTTCGGGCGGTGAAACGGTCGGGCCGTCCGCCGTTCCGGTATAGGTATCGGAAATACCGTAGACGAAAATGCCGCCGGCTGCGCGTGGAACGATGGCCACCCGCTCCACCAGATCGGTGTCGCCCGAAGTGCAGTGGGCGTAGCTGGTGAAGAGCTGCTTGCCCGCTTCGCTCGTTTGTTCCGTGCCCGACTGGAAGCTGCCTTCGCAGCTTTTCGCGGAATCGGCGATGATCTGGGCCATCAGATCCTGTTCGCTGGCGTAGCCGCCCGGTTCGAAGATATGGGCGACGACAGTGCGGCCATCTTTCTTTGCGACCGCATACAGCCCTTTCAGGCTGTCTTCCCGGTCCTGGTCGGGGATCAGCTTCAGTCCCGAAAGACCGGCCTGGGTCATCAGATTGAACAGGGCCTGGGTGGCTTCGACCTGTAGCGCCGGATTTGCCGGCGCGGTTTGCGAGCCCCCCGGTTGGGCCCCTCCCGGTTGAGATGGAGCGGACGTACCGGGAGCGGGTGCTGAAGGGGTGGAGGCAACACCGAAGCGGGCGGAGTTGATCTCCACGCAGCGGCCAAGCCGAGCCATCAGCTTAGACGTGCCGGTCAGGCGGAATTCATAGGTGTTGCTTCCGTCGAAGACCTGCAGCAGCCGCCCGCGTCGAAATCGGCGGACCAGATAGCCGTTTGCCGGCATCTGTATCCGCACCATGGTCGCGGTTTTGACCTCTCCGGTCGCCTGTTGCCACGCGCCGCGATCGATCCGGTATTGCAGCGGGATGGTCTGGCCGACCGTCATGTTCCAGCTGCTGGAAGAAAAACCGATGAACCAGTTGTAATTGCCGTCGACCTGGACGGACATGGCGATGCCGCTGCGGTATTGGGCCGAGGCCACGCAGGAGCTGAACCGGTTGTTGGCATCATCGACATAGGCATCGCCGAGCCATCCACCCAGACGGAAACGGTCGACGCTCCGCGCCTCGGCCGGATTGGAAAGCAGCCCGCAGCAGATTGCGACGATACCGGCCGCGACAATCGACTCTCGTAACATATTCCAGTGTCCCCCTGTGGCGGATATCGGAGAAACGACCTGCCGCCTTCATATCTTACCGCTATGCACTATGCCCCGAAATCGTTTCGATCCGGTTTGAATTTTCGAAAACCTTTTCCCCGCTGCGCTCAGCCTTTGAAATGCAATGCCCCGCGTTTGCGTCTCCGAATGACTAGATTCAGTCCATGGATGCGATTGTCCGGGAGAGTTTCCCCATGAACGGGACCGACACTGAAAAGAAGAAACGGCGCCTCGATGTGTTTCCGGCCTTTTTCAAGGTCCGGGACCAGCGGGTGATCGTCGTCGGCCATGGCGCGGAAGCCGCTGCCAAGGTTCGTCTGCTTGGCGAAACCAATGCCCGGATCGAGGTCGTTTCACGCGAGATTGAACCGGTCCTGCTACAGGCGATCGAAAGCGTCGGCGCGGAGCACGTCGATACCGATTTCCACCCCGGACTTCTGGAAGGCGCCGCGCTTGTCTTTACCGCACGCGAGGACGAAGCCCTCGACCGGGCCGTGGTTGAGGCCGCACGGGCGGCCGGCGTGCCGGTCAATGCGGTCGACCGGCCGGATCTCTGCGACTTCTATACCGGCGCCCTGGTCAATCGAGCCCCTGTCGCCGTCGCCATCACCTCAACCGGCGTCGGGCCGGTCCTGGCGCGCCATATCCGGGCGCGGATCGAGGCCATGCTCCCGCGTGCGACCGGCGATCTGGCGCAATTGGCGGAAAGTTTCCGCGAGACGGTCTCAAGGGTTATCCGGGATGGTGCGGCGCGCCGGCGGTTCTGGGCGCGGTTTTTTGCCGGACCGGTTGCGGCCCATGTTCATTCCGGCCGGAACGATCTGGCGCGTGTCGAAACCCAACGCCTGCTGAACGGCCATGCGGACGAGACCGGCTTCGTCTGGCTGGTCGGCGCCGGGCCGGGGGCGGAAGACCTACTGACTTTGCGTGCGCAACGTCTCCTGCAGGAAGCCGATGTCATCGTTTACGACGCGCTGGTCCCGGCATCCGTCGTCGCCATGGGGCGCAGGGATGCGGAGCGGATCTCGGTCGGCAAGCGCAAGGGTGCGCATTCGGTGCCGCAGGCAGACACAAACCGGCTTCTGGTCGAGCTTGCTCGGCAGGGCCGTAAGGTCGTCCGGCTCAAGTCCGGCGATCCGCTCGTCTTCGGCCGGGCCGGCGAGGAAATGGCAGCACTCAAGGAAGCCGGGATCGGCTTCGAGGTGGTTCCCGGCGTGACCGCTGCCTTTGCCGCTGCCGCCTCCGCGCAGCTGCCGCTGACCCTGCGCGGTGTGGCGTCGACGCTGGTGTTTGCGACCGGACACAACACGCGTTCCGAAACCTTACCCGACTGGGCCGGTCTTGCGCTCAAGGGCGCGACGGTCGCCGTCTACATGGGCCGCAGTGTTGCCGCTTCCGTATCGGCCAGGCTGATTGCCGCCGGAATGAAACCCGCAACGCCCGTCGCCATTATCGAAAACGCCGCTCAGGCCGGCGAGCGCCAGTTCTCCGGCGTTCTTTCAGACCTGAGTCTTCTGTCCGGCCGCGACGATGTCGGCGGTCCGGTCCTGATCATCATCGGCGATGCCGTCGGACACGCGGGGCTTGAAAATGCCGAGCCCCTGGCCGTGTCCGCGGTCTTGCGCGAAGCCGCCGCCTGAGGAGTTGAAGTCCATGAAAGTCGTTACCGCAAACCGCCTGCTCAATGGCGAAGTCGTCTGGTTCGGAGCGGAGGAAACCTGGGTCGGAGACCTGTCTCGGGCAAAAGTCCTGGAGACGAAGGACGACCTCGCAGCCGCCATGGCCGCCGCTCAGCGGTCCATCGCCGACCGGGACGTCGTCGAGGCCTATGAGGTGGACGTTCTCCTGGAAGACGGTTGTCTGACGCCAAAGCGCCTGCGGGAGCGGATCCGCGCGGCGGGGCCGACCATCCTGCCTGAGTTCGGCAAACAGACACGGGCCGCGACGGCCTGACATCGGCCCACCGGATTGACCAAAGGCCGCGCCGGCTGACCGGCAGCGCCTGAATGGAGAAAGACATGTACCGCTACGATGAGTTCGACCACGGTTTCGTCACCGAGCGCACCGACCAGTTTCGCGATCAGGTTCGTCGCCGTCTGGCCGGCGAGCTGACCGAAGAAGAGTTCAAGCCGCTGCGCCTGATGAACGGGCTTTATCTGCAGCTTCACGCCTACATGCTGCGGGTCGCCATTCCCTATGGCACGCTGAACGGCCGCCAGATGCGCAAGCTCGCCCATATCGCGCGCACCTATGACAAGGGCTATGGCCACTTCACCACGCGCCAGAACATCCAGTTCAACTGGCCGAAGCTGTCGGACGTGCCGGCCATCCTGGAAGAGCTGGCCGAAGTGGAGATGCACGCCATCCAGACGTCGGGCAACTGCATCCGCAACGTGACTGCGGACCATTTCGCAGGCGCCGCTGCAGACGAAATCGCCGACCCGCGCCCTTATGCGGAAATTCTGCGCCAGTGGTCGTCGTTGCACCCGGAATTTTCCTTCCTGCCGCGCAAGTTCAAGATCGCCATCACCGGCGCGCCGAACGACCGCGCCGCCGTTCAGGTCCATGATATCGGCCTGCAGCTGACGCGAAACGAGGCGGGCGAGGTCGGCTTCACCGTCTTCGTCGGCGGCGGTCTCGGCCGTACGCCGATGATCGGCCGCAAGGTGCGCGATTTCCTGCCCGAGGAAGACCTGCTTGCCTATTCGGAAGCGGTGCTGAGGGTCTATAACCGCTACGGCCGCCGGGACAACAAGTACAAGGCGCGCATCAAGATCCTCGTCCATGAGACGGGGCTCGAAGAACTCAAGGCCGATATCGAGGCGGAATTCGAAAAGATCCGCTTCGGCGTCCTGCGCCTGCCTGACGAGGAAGTGCGCCGGATCGAGGCCTATTTCGCGCCTCCGCCGCTGCAGGTCCTGCCGACCGTTTCCGAAGCGGTCGAGGCACGCAAGGCGGCGGATGCGGCTTTCGCCCAGTTCGTCGCCCACAACCTCAATCCGCACCGGGTGCCGGGCCATGTCAGCGTGACCATCTCCATGAAGCCGATCGGCGGCATTCCGGGCGATGCTTCCGATGGGCAGATGGAGGTCATCGCCGATCTGGCCGAGCGCTATGGCCAGGACGAAATCCGCATCAGCCACGAGCAGAACGTCATCCTGCCCCATGTGCGCCTGGACGATCTGCCCGCGCTCTTCGACAAGCTGGTCGAGCATGGCCTGGCCGAAGGCAATGCGGGCCTGATCACCGATATCATTGCCTGCCCCGGCATGGACTATTGCGCCCTGGCGACAGCCCGCTCGATCCCGGTCGCGCAGGAAATTTCCGAACGCTTCGGCAGCGCGGAACGCCAGGCGGAAATCGGCGAACTGAAGATCAAGATTTCCGGCTGCATCAACGCCTGCGGCCATCACCATGTCGGCCATATCGGCATTCTCGGCCTGGAGAAGAAGGGCGAGGAATTCTACCAGATCACCCTGGGCGGTTCGGCCAACGAAAACACGTCGATCGGCGAGATCGTCGGGCGCGGGTTCTCCTCGGAGACCGTGGTCGATGCGATCGAGACGCTGGTGGACACCTATCTGTCGCTGCGCTCCGGCAAGGAAGAAACCTTTCTGGAGGCCTACAGGCGGCTCGGCGAAGACCCCTTCAAGGAAGCGCTTTATGGCACTGCTTAATCGCCTGACATCCGCCGTGGATCCGGAACTGGCGCTTGACGCCGAAGTCCGGGCCCTCAACGCCCAGTACGAAGGCGCGGACGCGCAGACCGTGCTGCGCGCGGCCGTGCGGGAGCAATATCCAGGAGAGATTGCCCTGGTGTCGAGTTTCGGCGCGGATTCCGCGGTGCTGCTGCACATGGTCGCCGAAATCGATCCGGCAACACCGGTGATCTTCGTCGATACCGGCAAGCTGTTTCCGGCCACGCTCCGCTACCGGGACGACCTCGTCGACCGGTTGGGGCTGACCGACGTCCGTTCGCAGAAACCGGCTTCCGAGGATCTGGCAGAGAAGGATGCGGGCGGTATGCTCTGGATGAGCGATACGGACGCCTGCTGCCACATCCGCAAGGTCCTGCCTCTGGACGTGGCGCTGGACGGATTTTCCTCATGGATTTCTGGGCGTAAACGCTTTCAGAGTTCTTCTCGGGCGAGCCTCGGTTTGTTTGAGGCCGATGACGGCCGAATAAAAGTCAACCCGCTCGCGGACTGGAGCCCAGGCGACGTGCTGGACTACGCCAGGGACCATGACCTGCCGCCGCATCCGCTGGTCGCCCAGGGTTATCCCTCCATCGGGTGCCTGCCCTGCACCGACAAGGTCAAGCCGGGAGAGGATCCGCGTGCGGGCCGCTGGCGCGGCCAGGACAAGACCGAATGCGGGATCCATCTTCCCACCCATGGCCGTGAAATCGACGGCAGCGGCATCTGATTTGGGGACGAAAGAGAATATGACGACCATTTACGCCAACGGCGCTTTCATTGACGAAAGCCGGAACCCCATCGAAAGCGCGGACGATCTGCCGGTCGACGGGAATGTCACGGTTCCTCTGGAGTTGTTTCTGGAGGCTCCGGAGACGTATCTGCAACGCGGCGAAAACACCGCCGTCCTGATTGCCGCGGGCGAGAAGGCCGAAGCGCTCCGGCCGCATCTGGAGCGGCTTTCGCTCGTGATCGTCGCCTTTCCGAAGTTTACCGACGGCCGCGGATTTTCCGCCGCCCGAATCCTGCGGGAGGAACTTGGCTACCGCGGCGACATCCGTGCGGCCGGAGATTACATCCTCGACCAGGTTCCCCTGATGCGCCGCTGCGGTATCTCCAGTTTCGAGATTTCCAAGCCGGAAGTCGTGAAGGCGCTGAAGGACGGCGAATGGCCGGAAGTGACCCGCTACCTGCAGCCTGTCGGCACGGTGGAAGAGATACCGGCCGGGACCCGCCCCTGGGCACGGCGGTCGCTGCGGCAAACGGCACAGGCCGCCGAGTAACCGGCCCTTAATTCCCCGGATGTGACAAGTAGGATGCGCTGCACCATCCGGGAGACTTCCATGAACGATTCGCCGGCAAGACCTGCCTCAACTGAAGTCGATATTCTGTCCCGCCGGCGCGTCTATGACGGGTTTTGCAAGGTCGACCTGATCGAAGCAGCCTATACCCGTCTCGACGGGACACCCGGCAGAATTACCCGCGAACTGCACCATCATGGCAACGCGGTCGGGGTCTTGCCCGTCGACCGGAGCCGCAAGACGGTGCTTCTGGTCCGGCAACTGCGGATCCCGCCTCTCGTGGAACACGACACCGGATTTCCGCTGGAGGTCTGCGCCGGATTGATTGATCCGGGCGAGACCGCTGCCGAGGCGGCTGCGCGCGAAATGGAAGAAGAGCTCGGGTTCCGTCCGCGCAGCCTGCAGCCCATAGGCGCGATCCTGCCGAGCCCCGGAATGCTCGGCGAAAAGCTGGACCTTTTCCTGGCCGACTACAGTCATACCGACAACGGCGGTTTCGGTGGCGGGCTTGCCGACGAAGGCGAGGATATCGAGATCCTGGAATTCACCTGCCGGGATCTGGTCGACTTGTTGCGCAAGGGCGATCTGCAGGACGCCAAGACCGTCGTGCTGGTGCAGCGGCTGATGCTCGACGAACCGGAGCTGTTTGCCTGAGGGGCGCCTGAACGCGCCGCCAGAAGACGCCCCCCCCCAAGTAGACGCCCCTTGACGGCCACATTGCGCCGATACTGGAAAACAACCGGAAATTTTAACGGACTCCAGTGATGCGCAAATTTGTTCTGATTGGATTGGGTCTGATTGTTGCGGCGGCCGTTTTGGCGGCCGCTGCCATGTATCTCTACGCCGGCTCTTATGGATTGAACGCCGTCCTGAACCGTGGCGGGAGCTTTTGGGCCGACGTGAGCGCGGACGATCCCAAACTGTCTCAGTCCATGCGGATAGCGCTGAAAGGGAGCGCCCCGGAAGCCACATCCGGTACTTTCGAATGGCGGGCCGCCGGCCGCGGCTTCGATGTTGCCGAGTTGCCGGTCTTCGTCGACAGGACGGAAGTCGACCGGCTTATGCTGGCACGCATCGATCCCGCCCATTTCGAATTCAAGGTGCTGACCTCTCCCCCGGGCGACCGCGAACTGGACGACTGGATGCAGAAGACCGGCGCGGATCTTGTCGTCAACGGCAGCTACTACGACCGATACGGAAATCCGGATACGCCCGTTGTGAGCGCCGGCGTTCAACTGGGGCCGAAGGACTATACCGCGACGCATGGCGCCTTCGTCGTCGAGGGCGGCAAGGCGGAAATAAGGGACCTGAAGGAAACCGACTGGCGCTCGGTGTTGAAGACGGCGGATGAGGGCCTTGTCTCCTACCCTCTGCTGGTCTCGACCGATCCGGACAGACAGACGAAGTCCAACCCGAAATGGCTGGCAAACCGCAGCTTTATCGCGCAGGACAGCAAGGGAAGGATCATCATCGGGACGACGAAGGAGGCGTATTTCTCGCTTCAGCGTCTCGCGTCTTTCCTGAAGGCGGCGCCTCTGGACCTGGCGTTTGCGCTCAACCTCGACGGCGGTCCGGTGGCCTGTCAGGGGATCGACCGACCCGGCTACATGCGCAATGTCTGCGGAGACTGGGAGACCGCAACGGAAGACGATCAGATGCAGCTTCTGCAGCGTGGGATCGGCAACCGGCGCTGGGGATTGCCGATCGTCCTTGCGGTATTCGAAAAGCAGTAAGCCGACAAAATCGGAGACGGATGAGCCGGAGCTGTTAGCCGGATTGCACCTGTGCCGTTCATTGACTAACGTCTCCTCCAAATCGGGAGGAATGAAATCGATGACTGGAAGACTGGAAGGCAAGGTTGCCGTCGTTACGGGCGCAGGCTCGGGCTTTGGAGAGGGCATCGCCAGGAAGTATGCCGCGGAAGGCGCGAAGGTGGTCGTCGCCGATCTGAACGAAGGCGCGGCGGCGCGGGTGGCTCGGGAAATCGGCAGTGCGGCAATCGCGGTCACGGCGGATGTCACGCAGAAATCCGGCGTGACGGCCATGGTCTCGGATGCAATCGACGTCTTCGGGCGCCTCGATATTCTCGTCAACAATGCCGGCTATACCCATCGCAATTGCGGCCTGCTCGATGTCAGCGAAGACGATTTCGACAAGGTCATGGCCGTGAACGCCAAGGCGATTTATCTCGCCACCCTGCAGGTCGTGCCGATTATGGAAAAACAGGGCGGCGGGGTGATCATCAACACCGCGTCAACCGCCGGCCTCAGGCCGCGCCCGGGGCTGACCTGGTACAATGCCTCCAAGGGCTTCGCCATCATCGCCACCAAGTCGATGGCGGTGGAACTGGCACCGAAGAAGATCCGGGTCAACGCGCTCTGTCCGGTCGCGGGCGAGACCGGCATGCTGGACCGTTTCATGGGCGAGGACACGCCGGAACGCCGCGCCGCCTTCAGGGCGACCATTCCGCTCGGCCGCCTGTCGACGCCGGAAGACATCGCCAACGCCGCCCTTTACCTCGCCTCCGACGAAGCCGAGTTCATCACCGGCGTCGCTCTGGAAATCGACGGAGGTCGGTGCGTCTGATCAGCTGAAGAAAAATGGGCGGAACCTATGGCTCCGCCCGAATTTGACAGTCCTCGGGAACGATTTAACGTGCCGCTTGCACCCGTCTCCCCCTCAAGGGGGGAGACTGGCGTTCGCCGAGCCTGTGTCATCACTTTGCACGACAGAGGCGCCCGGTGAGGCTGCCCTCTAACTTTAAAAGGCCTCAGACCTTCCCCTGCCGCTTCAGTTCCACGTAGGTATCGTCAAGCGTCTTGCGGGCGATGGCGACGAGTTGATCCGCCTCGTCGTGGGAGAGCACCAGCGGCGGGGAAATGATCATGCTGTCGCGCACCGCGCGCATGACCATGCCGTTGTTGAAGGAGATGTCGCGGCAGAGGGTGCCGACGGTTCCCTCGTTGGCGAATTTCTTTGCCCGGTCGCCCTTTACAGGCACCAGTTCCAGTGCGCCCATCAGGCCTTTCATGCGGGCTTCGCCGACCAGCGGATGGTCGCCGAGCGCCGTCCAGCGCTTTTGCAGGTAGGGGCCGATGTCGTCGGCGACATAGTCCACCAGCTTTTCCTGCTGCATGATTTCCAGGTTGGCGAGCGCTGCGGCGGCACAGGCCGGGTGACCGGAATAGGTGTAGCCGTGGTAGAATTCGCCGCCCTTGTCGATCAGGCCTTCAGCGACCCGATCGGAGACCAGCACGCCGCCCATGGGCAGGTAGCCCGAAGTGAGGCCCTTGGCGATCGGCATCAGGTCCGGCTTGAGGTCGTAGGTGTCGGAGCCGAACCAGGTGCCGAGCCGGCCGAAGCCGCAGATCACCTCGTCGACGACCAGCAGGATGTCCCGCTCCGCCAGGATCTTCTTGATTTCCGGCCAGTAGGTGTCCGGCGGAATGATGACGCCGCCGGCCCCCTGGATCGGTTCGGCGATGAAGGCGGCGACCTTGTCCTCGCCGATCTCGTCGATCTTCTCGGCCAGCTTGCGGGCCACCTGAACGCCGAACTCCTCCGGGCTCATGTCACCGCCCTCGCCGAACCAGTAGGGCTGGTCGATGTGGTGGACGCCCGGAACCGGCAGGTCGCCCTGGCCGTGCATGGCCTTCATGCCGCCGAGGCTGGTGCCGGCCAGCGTCGAGCCGTGATAGCCGTTCCAGCGGCCGATGATGGCTTTCTTCTCCGGCTTGCCCATCTGGTCCCAGTAGTAGCGGGCCATGCGGAAGACAGTGTCGTTCGCCTCCGAACCCGACGAGCAGTAGAACACCCGGTTCATGTGTGCCGGCGCCAGTTCGGCGAGCTTTTCGGAAAGCGCGACCGCGGGCGGATGGGTCGTCTTGAAGAAGGTGTTGTAATAGGACAGCTCGCTCATCTGGCGATGGACGGCATCGGCGATCTCCTGCCGGCCGTGGCCGACCTGCACGCACCACAGTCCCGCCATGCCGTCGAGGATCCGGTTGCCGTCGGAATCCGTCAGCCAGACGCCGTCCGCATGGGTAATGATCCGGCTGCCTTCCGCGTTCAGCGCCTTGGTATCCGTGAACGGATGGATGTGGTGCGCAGCATCGGCTGCCCGCAAGGCGGCGGTCGGATAGATATTGGATACAGCCGTCATTGGTAACTCCGTTGGCGAAAGACTTGGGATGATCCGAAAGGCTTCGGATCAGACGTTGAGCAGGAGGTATTCCCGCTCCCAGGGACTGATGACTGACATGAAGGTCTCGAATTCTTCATGTTTGATCGCGCGGTAGGTGGCGACGAATTTCTCGCCGAAGACCTCGATGATGTCGGAATTGTTCTCAAACAAGGCCAGGGCTTCGGGGAGGCCCCGCGGCAGGGCTTTTTGCAAGTGCCCGCAGCTGGTGGTTTGCGGTGCGTCCGGTTTCAGTCCCTTGACGATGCCCAGGTAACCGCAGGTAAGCGAGGCCGCGATGGCGAGATAGGGGTTCGCATCCGATCCCGGCACCCGGTTTTCAAGGCGTCTGGCCTGGGCGTCCGAGTAGGGCACACGCAAACCGACCGTCCGGTTGTCATAGCCCCAGTAGACATTCACCGGTGACGTCGAATTGCGGGCAAAGCGCCGGTAGGAATTGACGAACGGCGCCATGATGCAGGTGACATAGGGCAGATATTTCTGGTGCCCGGCAATGAAGGAGAGGAACTCCGGCGTTTCCTCTGCGTTTTCGCCTGCGAAAATGTTCTTGCCTGTTTCCTTGTCGATCACCGACTGGTGGATATGCATGGCCGAGCCGGGCTGGTTCGACATCGGCTTGGACATGAAGGTCGCATACATGTCGTGGCGCAGTGCCGCCTCGCGGATCGTGCGCTTGAACAGGAACACCTGGTCGGCGAGTTCGAGAGGATTGCCGTGGCGCAGGTTGATCTCCATCTGCGCGGCGCCCTCTTCGTGGATGAGGGTGTCGATCTCAAGTCCCTGCTGTTCCGACAGGTCGTAGATGTCGTCGATGAGATCGTCGTATTCGTTGAGCGCGGAAATCGAATAGGACTGACGGCCGACTTCAGGTCGTCCGGAGCGGCCGGTCGGCGGTTCGAGCGGATAGTCCGGGTCGGTATTGGGCTTGACCAGGTAGAACTCGATTTCCGGCGCGATCACCGGCTCCCAGCCCTTTTCGGCGTAGAGCGCCAGGACGCGCTTGAGCACATTGCGCGGGGCGGTTTCCACCGGCGCGCCTTCCCGTGTGTAAGCATCGTGAATGAGCTGCGCGGTCGGATCCGTTTCCCAGGGCACCGAGGTGAGGGTCGCGTAATCGGGGCGGAAATAAAGGTCGCCGTCGATCGGATTGTGTTGAAAGCGCTCGTCGTCTTCCGGATAGCTGCCTGAAATCGTCTGGGCGAAGATCGACGCGGGCATGGTCATGACCGAACCGGAGAAGAATTTTTCCGAGGGCATCATTTTGCCGCGGGCAACGCCTGCGAGATCGGGGACCACGCATTCGATGTCCTGGATGTTGCGCTGCCGCAGCCAGGTGCGAGCCGCCTCCATGTCGACGACGCCGCGCAGGCTGTCATTGTTGGAGTTTTCAGGGTCGTTGGTCTCTTTGCTCACTTCAGGGCTCACATCAGGCTCCAGGGTTTCAGCGCAGGAATTTGAAGCGGATGTCACCGCTTCGGTGGCGGCATCAGCTTACCCGCGGGGCCGCGGTTTTGGCACCGGTTCGACTGTCCTGCGTTCTGATTATTTTGTGATCACAAATTTCACAAGTCAATGGACAAGATTGCACGGGGAGGAAAGAAGGAGGCTATTCGGACGTCAACCCGTCCCGTCCGAGCATGCCCATTCCCTCCTTGATGTCGCTCGCAATTGCCCTGCGCAGAGCGGCAGCATCCCGGTCCCGTATCGCCTTGGTGGCCTCCTTGTGCCAGTCGATCAGATTGGCCGTGCCCACCCGGCCGTAGACCATGCGCATGAACGGAGCGAACTGGAGCCAGAGGCTCTCGGCGAGCGGCAGCAGGATTTCGGAAGGCGAGGACGCGTAGATCCGGAAATGAAACAGGTGGTTGAGACGCATATAGGCTTCCGCATCACCGGTGCCGATCGATGCATCGATTTCCAGATCGATATCCTCCAGCGTTTTCGCATCCCGTTGTGTCAGGTGGGGCATGGCCATTTCGGCCAGTTCGGGTTCCAGAAGAAGGCGCGCCTTGAGGATTTCGTCGAACCGGGCCGCGGTCATCTCCGGTACCTGGACCCGGCCGTTGGGGCGCACGATCAGAGCGTTCTCGGCAGCCAGTCTTTGCAGGACCTCGCGCACGGGCATTGGGCTGACGCCCAGCTCCTGGGCAAGACCGCGCAAGGTCACGGCCTTGCCCGGGATGAACCGTCCCGTCAGCAACGCCGTCCGGACAGCATGGTCGACCTGATCGCGGGTGGCGCCCCGCCCTGAGCGGGGAGCGGAATTGCCTGTCGGAAGGTTTGTTCTGACCTCCTGGCCCAATGCGGTTGTCCTCTTTTTCGTCACGCCCTGGCGCGAAATTGCACAGCCGCCCCAAGATGGCGGTCTTGACAGGCTTTCGTGAAAGTGATCACATTTTTAGGTAAAGCGCAAATGGCCGGCTGAAAAGGATACGCGTGCCTGAATGGTAGAAATGCCCCACCAAGTGCTGGAGCACCCGGCGGAACCCGGCTGGAAAGCCGGTGTCCATGAGTTCCTTGACGAGCATCCGGACCTGGACACCGTGGAAGTCGTTCTTCCGGACACGAATGGAGTTCTGCGCGGCAAATGGCTGCCCGGTGCGGCGGTCCGGAAAGTTTTCGATGACGGCGTCGCCTTTCCGTTTTCCCTTTATGGACTCGACGTCTGGGGCCGGGAGGTGGAATCGACCGGCATGCATCTGGAGACCGGCGACAAGGACGGGGTCTGCTGGCCGATCCCCGAAACCCTGAAGCTGGTGCCCTGGGCGGAGCGCAAGACGGCACAGGTTCTCCTGTCCATGTACGACCGGGACGGCGAACCGTTTCTCGCCGACCCCCGCCATGTGCTCAAGCGCATGGTCGACAAGCTGGCCGATTTCGGTGTCACGGCGACCTGCGCCTACGAGCTGGAATTCTATCTGTTTGAGGAAAGCGACGGCGACTGGACCGAACAGCCGAAGCCGCTGTTTTCCACCCACCGCGGTCCGGCCCGTCAGAACATGTACGCCCTGTCGGATCTCGAAGCGCTGCTGCCGGTGGTCGACGACCTGCGACGGGCGGCCGATCTGCAGGGCATTCCCGCCGATGCGGCGGTGTCCGAAGCCGCTCCGGGACAGTTCGAACTCAATCTGCATCACCGCCGGGACCCGCTTCTCGCAGCCGACGATGCGGTGCTGCTGCGCAGGCTGGTGGCCGGGGTCGCACGCAAGCACGAATTGAAGGCCTCCTTCATGGCCAAGCCGTTCGTGGAATGGCCGGGCAACGGCATGCATGTTCATGTCTCCATGGAAAACAAGGACGGAAACCTTTTCGCATGCCCTGAAAAGGGCGCGGACCGGCTGGGATATGCCATCAACGGGTTGCTCGAGACCATGCCGGAAGCCCTGCTTCTGTTCACCTCGACCTTCAACGGCTTTCGCCGGATGCAGCCCGGTTCCTATGCGCCGACGTCGATCTGTTGGGGCTATGACAACCGCTCCGTCGCCCTTCGGGTTCCCGCCAGCAGCCCGGAAGCGGCGCGGGTGGAGCACCGCATCGCCGGTGCCGATGCCAACCCCTATCTGGTGCTGACCGGAATTCTGGCGGGCATGCTGGAGGGGCTCAAGGCCGAGATCGCGCCGCCGCCGCCGGTCATGGGCAATGCCTACGAGAAGAAGCACAAACGCCTGACGCCCTGGATGGACGAGGCCATCGATGCCTTCGAGGCGTCCGAGCGCATGAAGGAAGCGGTCGGGCCGGAAATGCACAAGGTGCTGACGGAAATCAAAAGGGAAGAACTGAACGAATTCGGCCGCGAAATTTCGCCGCTGGAGCGCCAGACATATCTGTGAGCAAATATGCCTCTGGACAAAAAACGGCATGTCTGCGGATAGTGGGATTTAGGGAACTGATCCCGGTGTTTGCCGATTTGCGGGTTGCGGTGGGATCACCGGACAAACAACATCCTGACTCTCGGACGGTGTAAACGTTGGAACGTGAGCGCCGGAAGGGACGTCGGACAAGCAACAGAGAAGGCCGGGAAAACGGCTGAGAGTGTTACATTCTGGAGTGGAGTTGAAATCATGATCAAGACCATCCTGTCGGGCGCCGCCCTGCTGAGCCTTCTTGCCGGCTCGGCCATGGCGCAGGACCGCGTCGTCAACGTCTATAACTGGTCGGACTATATCGACGAGTCGATCCTTGAGGACTTTACCAAGGAGACCGGCATCAAGGTCGTCTACGACGTCTTCGACAGCAACGAGATCCTGGAAACCAAGCTGCTCGCCGGCGGCACGGGCTATGACGTCGTGGTCCCGACCGGGTCCTTCCTGTCGCGCCAGATCAAGGCCGGCGTGTTCGAGAAGCTCGACAAGTCCAAGCTGCCCAACCTGAAGAACATGTGGAAGGAAATCGAGGAGCGGGTCCAGAAATACGATCCGGGCAACGATTACTCCATCAACTACATGTGGGGCACCACCGGTATCGGCTATAATGTCGACAAGGTGAAGGCCGCCCTCGGCGACGATGCGCCGGTCGACAGCATGGCAATCGTCTTCGATCCGAAAAACATGGAGAAGCTGAAGGACTGCGGTGTCTTCATGCTGGATGCTCCGACCGAATTGATCCCGGCTGCACTGAACTATCTCGGCATGGACCCGGACAGCAAGGACCCGGCGGACATCGAAAAGGCCGGTGAACTCCTGAAAAGCGTTCGTCCCTACATCCAGAAATTCCATTCGTCGGAATACATCAACGCCCTTGCCAACGGCGACATCTGCCTCGCCATTGGCTGGTCCGGGGACGTTCTGCAGGCGCGTGACCGTGCGGCGGAAGCCGACAACGGCGTGACCGTGGAATATTCGATCCCGAAGGAAGGCGCGCTGATGTGGTTCGACCAGATGGCGATCCCCGCCGATGCGCCTCACAAGGCGGAAGCGCTTGAGTTCCTGAACTACATCATGCGTCCGGAAGTCATGGCCAAGGCATCGAATTATGTCTACTACGCCAACGGCAACAAGGCCTCCCAGGAGTTCCTGAACGAAGACGTGATCGGCGATCCGGCGATCTACCCGAGCGAGGAGACGGTGAAGAACCTTTACACCGTGACCGCCTATCCGCCGAAGGTGAACCGCATCGTGACCCGCGTCTGGACGTCGGTCAAAAGCGGTCAGTAACACGCATCCGGACAGGGCCTGCATTTTGCAGGCCCTGTCTTTTTCGGGGATAAAATCGGGGGCAGGATTTTGGCCAAGAAACCGATCGGTCCGGTGCGTCGCGTGTTCGCGCCGTGGAATGACGCCAATGCGGTGCCGTTCATCGAGTTCCGGAATGTCACCAAGCGGTTCGGTGATTTTACCGCCGTCAACAATCTGAGTCTGAAGGTCTACGAGCGCGAGTTCTTTGCTCTGCTCGGCGGATCGGGCTGCGGCAAGACCACCCTGATGCGCATGCTCGGCGGTTTTGAGACGCCCACGGAAGGCCAGATCCTCCTGGAAGGTCAGGACCTTGCCGGCGTGCCGCCGTTCCGGCGGCCGACCAACATGATGTTCCAGTCCTATGCCCTGTTCCCGCACATGAGCGTGGAGGCGAATATCGCCTTCGGCCTGAAGCAGGACAAGATGGCGAAGGCGGATATCGAGGAGCGGGTCCAGGAAATGCTGCGGCTGACCAAGCTGCAGCCCTTCGCCAAGCGCAAGCCGCATCAGCTTTCCGGCGGCCAGCGCCAGCGCGTGGCGCTCGCCCGGTCTCTTGCCAAGAAGCCGAAGGTGCTGCTGCTCGACGAACCGCTCGGCGCGCTCGACAAGAAGCTGCGCGAGGAAACACAGTTCGAGCTGACGGCCCTTCAGGAAAGCCTGAAGATGACCTTCATGATCGTCACCCACGACCAGGAAGAGGCCATGACGGTGGCGGACCGCATCGCGGTCATGGAAGCCGGTGAGATCATTCAGGTCGCCACGCCCTCCGAAATCTACGAAACCCCCAATTCCCGCTTCGTGGCCGACTTCATAGGCGATGTGAACCTGATCGAGGCGAAGGTCATGGAGACCTCCGACGCGGGGACGAAACTCCAGGCGATCGCGGAGGATTTCCGGATCGAGACCAGCCAGTCGGTCGACGTGAACGTCGGTGACACTGTCTGGTACGCGATCCGCCCGGAAAAGATCCGGATCGCTCTCGGCGAGGAGCCGCTGAACAAGGTCAACGCCACCGGCGCCGTCGTCTGGGATATCGCCTATCTGGGCGACGTTTCCATCTTCCACAGCAAGGTGGGCACGGACCACACGCTGCGGTCCACGGTCGCCAATGTCACACGGCTCGTCGAACGCCCGATTTCCTGGGACGAAAAGGTGGTCCTGTCCTGGGATGGCGACGCCGGCGTGATCCTGACATCGTGACGGGCCGGAGGGATCTCAGGATGCAGGGCTTGGCCGAATCGACTTCGTCATTCCAGACAAGCGCAGCGAAGCCGCGTACCGATCTGGTATCCAGATATCAGCCGCGCTTTAGCGCGCCGGATCTCAGTTTGAAAGCGGTGCTCCCTTGCGCTCGCTCTGTCAGCTGGATCCCGGATCTCGCGATGGCGCTTGCGCGCCACACGGTCTGGAATGACGGGATAATGATGGCTTCGCAAAACGGGGGGAGGGCGCGACCATGAGCATCGACACATCCGCCAAACCGAAGCGCTCCATCAGCGGCAGGCTGCTGATCGCCGTCCCTTACGCCTGGCTGCTGGTGTTTTTCCTGGCGCCGTTCTTCATCGTCTTCAAGATCTCCCTGTCGGAAGTGGCGATCGCGATCCCGCCTTACCTGCCGACCTTCGACATCGCGGCCGGGTGGCGGGATTTTTGGGACGGTCTGTCCCAGCTTTCCTTCGAGAATTACATCTGGCTGACCGAGGACGCGCTTTACTGGAAGTCCTATCTTTCCAGCGTGACCATCGCGGGCATCTCGACCCTGTTGACGCTCCTGGTGGGGTATCCGATCGCCTATGGCATGGCCCGTTGCCCCAAGGCGTGGCGGCCGACGCTGCTGATGCTGGTGATCCTGCCGTTCTGGACCAGCTTCCTGATCCGGGTCTATGCCTGGATCGGCATTCTGAAGAACGAAGGGCTGCTCAACCAGCTTCTGCTTTGGCTCGGCGTCATCGATGAGCCGCTCGTCATCCTGAACACCAACATCGCGGTCTATATCGGCATCGTCTACTCGTACCTGCCGTTCCTGGTGCTGCCGCTTTATGCGAACCTGGAAAAGCTGGACGAGAGCCTCCTGGAGGCGGCCGAGGATCTCGGCTGCCCGGCCTGGAAGGCCTTCTGGAAGATCACCCTGCCGCTGTCGCTGCCCGGTGTCATCGCGGGCTGTTTCCTGGTGTTCATTCCCGCGGTCGGCGAATTCGTGATCCCGGATCTCCTAGGCGGATCCAACACGCTGATGATCGGCAAGACCCTGTGGGTGGAGTTCTTTGCCAACCGCGACTGGCCGGTGTCGTCGGCGGTCGCGGTGATCCTGCTCCTGCTTCTGGTGATCCCGATCGTTCTGTTCCAGAACCAGCAGCAGAAATTGGGGGAGAAGGACGCATGAGAAACGGCCCGACCTGGTTCAACGTCACCTCCATCGCCCTCGGCTTTTCGTTCCTCTATCTGCCGATCGTGCTGTTGGTGATCTTCTCGTTCAACGTGTCCCGTCTGGTGACCGTTTGGGGCGGGTTCTCCACCAAGTGGTATGGCGAGCTCCTGAAGAACGATCAGTTGCTGTCGGCCGCCTGGGTGACCCTCAAGGTGGCGTTCCTCTCGGCCTCGCTGGCCACCGTTCTCGGCACTATGGCGGCCCTGGTCCTGGTCCGTTCGGGCCGGTTCACCGGCCGGTCCCTGTTTTCGGGAATGATCTTTGCGCCGCTGGTGATGCCGGACGTGATCCTCGGCCTGTCGCTGCTGCTCCTGTTCGTCGCCATGGACCAGTCCCGCGGGTTCTGGACGGTCATGCTGGCTCATACGACCTTTGCCATGTGCTATGTGGCGGTCGTGGTCCAGTCGCGCCTCGTCGGCTTCGACAAGAGCATCGAGGAGGCAGCCGAGGACCTGGGCTGCCCGCCGGCAAAGACATTCTTCCTGATCACCCTGCCGATCATCCTGCCCGGCGTGATCGCCGGCTGGATGCTGGCCTTCACCCTGTCGCTCGACGATTTGGTGGTGGCGAGCTTTACGACGGGGCCGGGCGCGACCACGCTGCCGATGAAGATCTATTCCCAGGTCCGCCTTGGCGTGACGCCGGAAATCAACGCGGTGTGCACGATCCTGGTCAGTCTGGTGACCCTTGGCGTCATCGCCGCATCGATCGCGAGCAAACGCCAGCAGATCCAGCGCGAGCAGGACGAGCGGGCCGCCTTCGGCGCGGATTAGAAGCAGGTTCTATGCCCGCGGCGGGCGGACGACATAGATCAAGAGCCAGACCGGCACCACGATGAAGGCGCCGAGCACGATGTTGGGAATGGCCCAGTCGATGAAAAGCTGCAGGTAGATCCAGAGCTGCATCGGGCTGAGGCCGACGGTGTTCAGGATGGTTTCGGCGGAAATATTGAAAAAGGTCAGAATGGCGCCGACGATCAGTGAAGCCAGTGCGATCTTGAAAATGGTCGACAGGAACTGGATCACAGCAAGCTCTCGGGGCCTTCGGGTCTATGCAACATTCCGCACGTTAAGACATTACATACCATAACGCAGCGGCCTGAAAATGCTGCATTGCCGCCAATCCGGCTCTTCGAGAGTCTAAAAAGGTGAATTGGTAAATCCCGGCAGAGCCTGAATTTTTGGGCCGGCGCCTTTCGCAACCGCGAAGGAGGCCTTGACGGCGGGCGCCGCCTGCGGTCAATTGCCGGAATCCTGCCATGGAGTCTTCTGGGAGATTGGTATGAACAAGATATATCCGGACGCAGCCGCTGCGCTGGAAGGACTGGCGTTTGATGGGATGACCATCATGGCTGGCGGTTTCGGTCTGTGCGGCATTCCGGAGAACCTGATCACCGCGCTGCGGGATTCAGGCGCAAAGGACATCACCGCCATTTCGAACAATGCCGGTGTCGACGATTTCGGTCTCGGGCTGCTGCTCCAGACCCGCCAGATCAAGAAAATGGTTTCCTCCTATGTTGGCGAGAACGCCACCTTTGAGAAACAGTATCTGAACGGCGAGCTGGAACTGGAATTCAACCCGCAGGGCACCCTTGCCGAGCGCATCCGCGCCGGCGGCGCCGGGATCCCGGGCTTCTACACCAAGACCGGTGTCGGCACGCTCATTGCCGAAGGCAAGGAGCACAAGGACTTCAACGGCGAGACCTACATCATGGAGACCGGTCTGGTCGCCGATGTCGCGCTCGTGAAGGCCTGGAAGGCCGATGCGGAAGGCAATCTCGTCTACCGCAAGACCGCCCGCAACTTCAATCCGATGATGGCAACCGCAGGCAAGGTGACCGTGGTCGAAGTCGAGCAGCTGGTGGAAACCGGCAGCCTCGATCCGGATCACATTCACACGCCGGGTATCTTCGTGGACCGCATCATTGTCGGCACACACGAGAAGCGCATCGAAAAGCGCACCACGCGCGAAGCCTGAACGAGTTGAGGAGAAACGACAATGGCCTGGACACGTGACGAAATGGCCAAGCGGGCTGCGCAGGAGCTGCAGGATGGCTTTTATGTCAACCTCGGGATCGGTATCCCGACGCTGGTATCCAACTACATTCCCGAAGGCGTCCATGTGACGCTGCAGTCGGAAAACGGCATGCTCGGCATGGGCCCGTTCCCGACCGAGGACGAAATCGACGCCGACCTGATCAACGCCGGCAAGCAGACGATCACCGAACTGCCGCAGACGAGCTTCTTCTCGTCCGCCGACAGCTTCGCCATGGTCCGCGGCGGTCACATCAACCTGTCCATCCTGGGCGCCATGGAAGTCTCCGAAAAAGGCGACCTGGCCAACTGGATGATCCCGGGCAAGATGGTCAAGGGCATGGGCGGCGCCATGGACCTGGTGGCCGGCGTCAAGCGCGTGGTGGTGATCATGGATCACACCTCCAAGGCCGGCGATCCGAAGCTCCTGAAGGAATGCACCCTGCCGCTCACCGGCGTGCATTGCGTCGACCGGATCATCACCAACCTCGGCGTCTTCGACATCACCCCTCACGGCCTGTCGATCGTCGAACTGGCTCCGGACGTGACCGTGGAAGAGGTCAAGTCCAAGACGGAAGCGACCATCGTCTGAGCTTTAGTGCTTCGCTGAAAATGAAAGGCCCGCCGGCTTCGGCGGGCTTTTTTTTACAAGACGTCCGCTCAAATCCTCGACTTTGTCGCTCAGATAAAAACGAGATATGCGGATCACCCAAACCTCTCGGGCGTCATCAACTCTGTTTTGCGAGTCCGTCTCTGAGTTTTGCATTTAGGATGACGATGATGTTTCGCATGACGGCGGATATTGCGACGATCGGTTTCTTACCGTTTTCGACAAGGCGTTGATAGAACTGGCGTAAAGGTCCCTTAGCGCGGCTAGTGGCCAGGGCTGCCATGAACAGGGCGGTTCGGACATTCGCCCGCCCGCCGCGCATTTTCCTGTAGCCTTTGAGCGTTCCGCTGTCTCTTGGGTGCGGGGCCACACCGGCCAGGGAGGCGGCCTGCCTGCGGGTGAGGGTTCCCAACTCCGGCATGGTTGCGGCCAGGGCCACGGCCGTGCGCGGCCCGACACCGGGCAAAGATAGACAGATTTGGACTCTCCGCTTGAGGAACTGACAGCAGTCGATCAGTGCGTCGATCTCTTGATCGATACGTTCCAGAGCTCGGGCAAGGCTTCGCAACAAGACCCTGCAGGAGGCCTGGATCACGTCCTCGCCCGGGGCTTTGAGACGGTTGGTCTCCGCCACCTTGAGGTCGATGAGATCCTGACGCCTGGCCACCAAGGCGGTCAGTCTTTTCTGCTCGGCCTGGACGGGAGCGAACAGGGGCAGCGATGCCCACCGCTCCTGGCCGTAGCGCGCCAGCGCCCTGGCATCGATGGCATCGGTCTTGGCAAGCGTGCCGTAGGAGCGCGAAAAGGCTTTGACTTTCAATGTATCGGCCCGGTGACAGGCAATGCCGGCAGCCGTCAGCTCGTCGATAAGCCGGGCCTCGTGACCTCCGGTCGGCTCACAGACCGCCAGGCTGTCGGGCTCGAGGCGGGCAATCAGTTTACGCAAGGAGCTTCGGTTGTTGTCGACCGTGTTCACCTTGCCGGCTGCACTGTCGAACACGGTGATCGTGTCCTTGGCAACATCGAAGCCAACAACACGCACAGGAGCTTGCTGCAAAACCGCCATGACGATGGTATCCTCTGCATGCTTCGGATTGTTTGCGGGCGTGGTTCAGGCCAGAGGCCCAATCAACTCTCCAAGCGGGAAAAGGAAGCGACAGGGAACCTTGATGACTACGGGCGAAAGCCCGATCCCGGCACGGTCGCCTGTCACTGGTCTCCCGGAATTCCGCTCCGGGAGACCAATCCCATCATAACATCGCTCAAAACAAACAATCCCGGACGAAGCGTCAGCGGAGATCCGGGACCGGCGAGCCCCAGATTGTCCGGTTCTGATCCGATTTCCCACGACAGTCCCCCCGGTCCCGGCTCGCGCTTCGCTTGGCCAGGATGACGATGGAGAGGGCGCGGCCTACTGCGCCGCTTCCGTCTCGCCGGCCTGCCGTTTCGACATCGGGCTGATCGGCGGGAAGTCCTCGCTCGTGATGGTCTCGTGTTCGAGAAGGAGCTGGGCGCCTTTCTCCAGATCCTCATGATGGCCTTTCAGGATCTTGATCGCGTTCTCGAAGGCGGCCTCGACTCGCTCGCGGATGGCGAGATCGACCTCGCGCATGGTTTCCTGGGAAACATCGACCATGTCAGCCACCGGCTGTCCCATGAACTGCTGGCGCTGCTGGGCGTAGATCCGGTTGCCCAGCTTGGCGTCCATGCCGTAGCGGGCGACCATCTCGCGGGCGATTTCGGTCGCCTTTTGCAGGTCGTCGGAGGCGCCGGTCGAGATCTGCTTGAAAATGATCTTTTCCGCTGCCCGGCCGCCCATCAGCACGGTCATCCGGTTTTCCAGGTCCATGGTCGACAACAGGAACCGGTCTTCGGTCGGCCTCTGGATCGTGTAGCCGAGAGCGCCGATGCCGCGCGGAATGATGGACACCTTGTGTACCGTATCGACGCCTTCCAGGTTGGCCGCAACCAGCGCATGACCCATCTCGTGATAGGCGACCGTCTTGCGTTCCTGAGCCGACAGGACCCGGCTCCTCTTTTCGAGCCCGGCAATGACCCGCTCGATGGCTTCGGTGAAATCGGCGAGCGTCACCGAATTCGCGTTTCTGCGGGTTGCCAGAAGCGCGGCCTCGTTGATCAGCGTGGCAATATCCGCGCCTGTGAAGCCCGCCGTCAGCTGCGCCACCTGATCGAGATCGGCCGACGGATCCACCTTGATCTTCTGGATATGGACATTAAGGATCGCCCGACGCCCCTTCTTGTCCGGACGGTCGACCAGCACCTGCCGGTCGAAACGGCCGGCGCGCAACAGGGCCGGGTCGAGGATTTCGGGGCGGTTGGTGGCGGCCAGCAGGATCGTGCCGACCGACGGATCGAAGCCGTCAAGCTCGGTCAGCAACTGGTTCAGCGTCTGCTCCTTCTCGTCGTTCGCCATCATCGGGTTGGACCCGCGGGCGCGGCCGAGCGCGTCGAGCTCGTCGATGAAGATGATCGCGGGGGCCGCCTTGCGCGCCTGCTCGAACAGGTCGCGGACGCGGGCCGCACCGACACCGACGAACATTTCCACGAACTCGGAGCCGGAAATGGAGAAGAACGCCACATTGGCCTCACCGGCAACCGCCCTTGCCAGCAGCGTCTTGCCGGTTCCCGGAGGGCCGACCAGCAGGATGCCCTTCGGCACCCGCGCGCCCAGCCGGCCATAGGCCTTCGGATCGCGCAGGAAGTCGACCACTTCCTGCAGCTCGCGCTTGGCCTCGTCGACGCCGGCCACATCGTCGAACGTGGTCTCGATGCCGCGTTCCACATAGACCTTGGCCTTGGATTTGCCGACGGTCATCATGCCGCCGAGCCCCTGCTTTTCGGCGATGCGGCGGATGAAGAACGCCCACAGGCCGAACAGGAGCAGCATGGGTACGATCCACGACAAGAGGTCGCGCACGAATGTGGACTGGATCACACCGGTGAACTTGACGTTGTATTTCGTCAGCTGCTCGGCAAGCGGCAGATCCACCCGGGTGGTGGTGAAGTAGTCCTTGTTGTTGACCGGCTCGCGGAACTTGCCCTCGATGGTGTTTTCCTTGACCGCGATCTCGTCGATCTTGCCGTCTTTCAGATACTGCTCGAACTGGCTGTAGGGGATCGGTTCGATCGTCTTGTAGGCTTCCCACCAGCTCTGGAACAGGAACAGCGCCATGAGCGCGGCGAACGCGTACCAGAGATTGATTTGATGCTTTTTTTCCATTCCATTCACCGGTTCGTTCCTGGGGCCGCCCCGATAGAGGAACGGACGCCGCCGCTTGTCAATAACGCTGCTGTCCCGGAAGCGGGCTGGCCGGTCAGGCGGTCACGGCGCGTTCGCGCCGGGAAATCCTGGTTCTGAAGGACGATGCGCTTGTGCGCGCCAGATAGACCACCGGCAGCAGGCCGACCAGCACGATGGCGAGCGATGGCAGGGCCGCGTCCTCGAAGGCTTCTCGTGAAGCGGCCTCGAACACCGTGGTTGCCAGTGTTTCGAAGTTGAAGGGTCTAAGCAGGATCGTCGCCGGCAGTTCCTTCATGCAATCGACGAAGGTCAGAAGCAGCGCCGACAGCAGCACGGGGCGGATGATCGGCAGATGGATCTGGGTCAGCGTTTTGGTCGCGGTCCGTCCCAGCGTTCTGGCGGCCATGTCGAGATGGGGCGAGATCTTGCCGAACCCGCCCTCGACCTGGCCATATGAGACAGCCAGAAAGCGGACCATGTAGGCATAGATCAGCCCGGCTCCGCTGCCGAGTAACAAAAGACCGGTGCCGAAGCCGAACAGGGCCTTCATCTGTCCGTCGACAAAATTGTCGAGCGCTGCCAGCGGCACCAGAATGCCGACCGCCAGCACGGTGCCCGGAATGGCGTAGCCGATGGCGGCCAGCCGCACACCGAAACGCAGCACGGGGACGGCCTTCAGCCGCAGGGCATAGGCGAGCGCGACACTGACGATGACCGTCACTACCGATGCGATGGATGCAAGGCTGAGGCTGTTCCACATGGCGCTCAGGAAGGTCTCGCCGAAGAGATCCTCCAGCCGCCGGCTCGCCCGGTCCGCCAGCAGCAACCCGGGAATGACGAAGCCGGCCAGAACCGGCAAAAAACAGAGCAGGAACGCGCCTGCCGCCCGCCATCCGGTCAGGTCGAAGCGGGCGGGCTGGCGGTGCTTGCTGCCGCCCTGGTCGAAGCGCTGCTTCCGCCGGCCGAACCGTTCCACCCACAGGAGCGCGAACACCATGACCAGCATGGCGAGCGCTAGCTGGGCCGCGCCGCCAAGGCTCGATCGGTTGAGCCAGGTGTCATAGACGGAAAAGGTCAGGGTCTTGACGCCGAAGAAGGTCACCGCGCCGATATCGTTGAGGCATTCCATCAACGCGAGCGAGACGCCGACGGCCGCCGCCGGACGGGCGAGCGGCAGGGCGATGCGAAAAAACAACCGGAAAGGGGAGGCGCCGAGGGTGCGCGACACGTCCAGGATCGAGGCGGACTGGATGAGGAAGCTCGCCCGCGTGGTCAGATAGACATAAGGATAGAGCACGGACCCCATGACGAAGATGGCGCCGCCGAGGGACCGGATTTCGGGAAACCAGTAGTCCCGGGACGTCTTGAACCCGAACAGGGCGCGAAGGGCCGACTGGACCGGCCCGGTATAGTCGAGCACCTCCACATAGGCGAAGGCGATGATGTAGGTCGGCACCGCAAGCGGGATCAGCAGAACCCAGTCCATGATCTTCTGGCCGGGAAAGCGGCACATGGTCGTCAGCCAGGCCGTTCCGATGCCGGTTGCCGCTGTCGTCAGTCCCACCCCGAGCATCAGGAGCACCGTCGTCCGCAGCGAGCGCGGCAGAACGGTCTCCAGCAGGTGACCCCAGACCTCGCTGGTCGGCGTGAACGCGATCCAGACGATGGAGGCCAGTGGCAGAAGCACCAGGGCAGCCACCGCGATCGCACCGAATTGCCAGCCGCGTTCGGATAGGGATGTTGTCAAGGGCCGTCAGTCTCCGGCTGCACCGATGGATCTGTATTTCTTTTTACTCAAGCCTAGTTAGCTGGCCTGTCGCAGAAATGCAAAAGGAGCGGTCTTGATTGGCGCGATGACTCCGATTTCATTTCCCGTCATTCCGGACAAGCGCTGCGAAGCTGCGTGCAGATCCGGAATCCTGTGTATTGAAACTGTGCTTAGGTGTGTCCGGGCGGGAGGCCGTTGGAATCCTGGTCTTTTAAGACCGCTTGCTGGCTTGGCCCCCGCCCGTTCCACATACCCAACCTGAACAGTTGATAGAGGCCGTTGGCGCGGACCTCGTAGCACAGGGATAGGCACAATGACTTTACACCCTGACGTTATTGGATGCGACGTTTCAAAAGCGCATCTGGATTTGTTCGACACCGGCACGTGCATTCGGATCAGCAATACGGTCACTGAGATTACGCGTTGGCTCGGTCAGTTGAATGGACGTACGCCCTTCTTCGTTCTGGAGGCCACCGGGCGCTACGACCGGGTTCTGGTCAAGGCTCTGGAGGTTCATGGCATTGGCTATGCCAGGGTCAATCCGGCTCGTGCACGGGCCTTTGCCAAAGCCACCGGGCACCTGGCCAAGACGGACTGTATTGATGCACGCATGCTCGCCCGTCTTGGTCAAAGCCTTGCGCCCAAAGCTGCTTTGCCCAGAGATCCGGACCGTGTCCGCCTTGAAGCGGTACATCGTCGACGCGCCCAGTTGGTCGCCGTCCGGCAAAAAGACAAACAGCGTCTCTGTGAGGCAACCGCTGATGAACGGGACAGCTTGAGGAGACACATCACCTGGCTGGACCGGGAGATCGCGCGTCTGGAAGAAAAGGTGCGAGCGCTTCTGCACAACAGTGCAGTTCTTGCCCGTCAGGAAAAGCTCCTGCGCTCTGTTCCAGGCATCGGTCCGGTGACCGCTGTAACCTTGATGACCCTCTTGCCCGAGCTGGGCACCCTCTCGGCCAAGTCACTCGCCTCCCTTGCGGGGCTTACTCCATTCAACGCCGATAGCGGCCGCTTCTGCGGAAAACGCTCTATCCGTGGGGGACGCAAACCGGTACGAGATGCCCTTTACATGGCAGCTGTGACCGCTTCCCGCTCAAACTCAAGGTTCAAGGCCTTCGCAAACACG
The DNA here is from genome assembly GCF_048260565.1 of Roseibium sp. Lineage (GTDB taxonomy): Bacteria > Pseudomonadota > Alphaproteobacteria > Rhizobiales > Stappiaceae > Roseibium. The sequence continues at coordinate 412,366 of NZ_JBLXGP010000002.1, forward strand.
CTTGGAAATCGCGGAAAACCATTCAAAGTCAAAACAATAGCTGTCGCCAGAAAGCTGCTGACAACCGCGAACGCAGTCATTCGCGACGAAGTGCCGTTCACCCAGTGAAAACACAGTTGCCAGATATCAGCCGCGCGTGAGCGCGTCATATTTTATATTGAAGAAGGTCCTCGCTTCGCTCGGGCTGTCAGCTGGATCCCAGATCAGCGTTTGGCCGTGCCTCACTTGTCTGGGATGACGGGCTGAGGGGATCTCCCCGGCCCCGGCTCGCGCTTTCGCTTGGCCGGGGCGACTATGGAGAGGTTGAGGCTTGCTACAGCCTGACGGTCAGGTGGCCGGGCCGTCGTCGAAGCGGACGCGGTCGACCATCTCGCTGGCGGCCTTGCGGTATTTGGCAACGTCGCTGAGCGGCATGCTGTCCGGCTTCAGCGTTCCCCAGGCCTTGACCCGGTCGGAGACGGCGACACCTGGCGTGACCGGATATTCGAAGTTGGTCTCCGCATAGATTTCCTGCGCGTCGTGCGAGGTCAGGAATTCGATCAGCTTCAGGGCGTTGTCCTTGTTCGGCGCATGTTTCATCAGCACCACGCCGGAAAGGTTCACGTGGCTGCCGCGGTCTTCCGAATTCGGGAAGATGATCCGCACGGAGGCCGCCCATTCCTTCTGTTCCGGTTCCTTGTCGTTGGTTTCCATCTTGCCCATGTAATAGGTGTTGCCGAGCGCGATGTCGCATTCGCCGGCAAAAATGGATTTCACCTGCGCCCGGTCGTTCCCGGCCGGTTTGCGCGCCAGGTTGTCCCGGACGGCTTCCAGCCATTTTTCCGTTTCCGCTTCGCCGTGATGGGCGATCATCGAGGCGATCAGGCCGATCGTGTAGTCGTGCTGTCCGGAGCGGGTGCAGATGCGGCCCTTCCATTTCGGATCGGCCAGTTCCTCATAGGTGATCTCCGTCTGATCGACCCGGTCCTTCGACGCGTAGATCACGCGCGCGCGGCTGGTCAGACCGACCCACAGACCGTCGGGGTCGCGGAACTCGGCGGGGATATTCGTCGACACGACCGTCGAATCGATCGGCGCGGCGATGCCGAGAGCCCTGGCGCCGTCCAGGCGGCCGATGTCCACGGTCATCATGACGTCGGCCGGGGAATTTTCCCCTTCCGCGGCGATCCGCTGGCCCAGGCCCTTGGAGGAAAAGACCACATTCGTCTTGATGCCGGTCTCCTCGGTGAAGGCGTCGAGCAGCGGCTGGATCAGGAACGGCTGGCGATAGGAATAGATATTGACTTCGCCGTCGGCGAGCGCCGGTGCGGCGGAAAAGAAAGTAGAGGCAAGGGCGAACGCACCCGAAATTGCACACAGGTTCTTTTTCATCTTTGTCTTCTCTCAAGATCAAAGGACATCCAATCGGGTGTCCAAAGTTGATCGGTTTGCAAGTGTTGGAACGCCCTTCGTTCTGATGAACGCTGGATATTCCGTGCGCAGCCGCAGCCCCAACGGATGCGCGTTGATATTCTGGCCGCCGAGACTATGGAGTGGGGTCGGAGGAGAGTCAATAAACCTATTAAAATCAATAGTTTAGAATGATTCAAAACTAACAGGAGTATCAGACTCCGGTTTTCTGGATTTATAAATAAAAACAGGAGTTTGACACTCCTGTTTAAGTCTCGGAACCGTTTCAGATCCAGTCGAACACCCGTTTCAGAAAAGCCTGTCCGCCGGTCCTTTGCCATTCGCCGTGGGCCATGATCACCCGTTCCGGGTTCCAGGCGATCATCCGCTCGCGCGCGGCGCGGGCCTTGACCCGATCGGTGAACGACAGTCGCCATTCCAATGGTGCATAGCCTTTGGCCGTCGTGATGCCCCAGCGCCGGGCGATCCAGACCTGCCACGGCTTCCAGTGATGCTGCAGGAATGTCTCGCTGAAATTCTCCGAAAGGTCGGCGAGGATGACGGTTCGTGACGGGCGGTGGAAAAACACCAGTTCATCCATGAAGAACGAGCCGGAAAACCGGATCATCTCGATCACGCCCTGCCAGCTCTCGGGAACGTCCACTACAAGCGCCGGCTGGAACTTGAGATCCCGCCGTTTGTCGATGGTCGTTTTCGGGCCCCAAAGCAGCGCATCCGGCCATTCCGCGGCCCAGTCCTGCAGATAAATGTGGTGGATCTTGTTCGGGCTGACGAGATGGCGCGGCGCGCCGAGCGCGGACACGGCAGCGCGCAGTTCCTCCGTCAGCCGGATCGGCGACCAGATCCACAAATCACCGTCCGGCAGGCGGGCGATGACGCTCCGGGTCGGATAGGGAAGCCCGTGGAACGAGACGATCTCCCCCTCCGCAATCCAGATGTCGGTATCGACCTGGATAAGCGGTGACATGCGCTTCTCCTATTCGGCCAGAACGCGCTGGGACGGGAAGGAGATTTCCACCAGGGTGCCCTGACCGGGGGTGGAATCGATATGGAAGCTTGCCCGGTTGGCTTCCACCAGCGCTTTCGTCAGCGGCAGGCCCAGGCCGGTGCCGCCGCCGTGACGCGCGGTGTGAACCTGGCGGAACGGTTCAAGGGCCGCTGCCAGATCTTTCGCCGACATGCCCGTTCCCGTATCGCGCACGCGCAGGTAAACCTCGCCGGTGTCCTCCAGCGCGGTGGAGACGATGACCTGGCCGCCCGACTTGTTGAACTTGATGGCGTTGGACAGGAGGTTGAGCACGATCTGGCGCATGGACCTCGGATCGGCGACCACGCTCGGCACGGAGTCCGGCAGGCTCGCGCGGATGATCACCCGCTCCCGGTTCGCCTGCGGCTGCATCAGCGCGACGCATTCGTTGATGACGTCATTGGCCGATACCGCGGAGAACCTGAGATCCAGCTTGCCGGCCTCGATCTTCGACAGGTCGAGAAGGTCGTTGATCAGGCTCATGATATGCGAGCCCGACGTGCGGATGTCCTTCAGGTATTCCTTGTAGCGGTCGTTGCCGATCGCGCCGAAGCGTTCCTCCATCATGACTTCGGAAAAGCCGATAATGGCATTCAGCGGGGTGCGGATCTCGTGGCTGATCTTCGCCAGGAAATCGGATTTCTGCGAGCTGGCGTTTTCCGCCTGGCGCTTGGCCTCGGTGAGTTCCTCCTCGGCCTTTTTCCAGTGAGTGATGTCGCGCAGCACCGCGCAGAACTTGGCATCGCCGTTACCGGACGTGATCCGTCCGATGGTCATGAACAGCGGGATCAGCCCACCGCCGGAGACCCGTCCCAGAACCTCGCGGCCGTCATTGAGAATGCTTGCCACGCCGTTGCGGGCCAGCCCGTCCAGATAGTCCAGGGCCGCGCGATGGCTTTCCGGGGCCAGATAGTCGGTAAGTGGAGCGCCTACGATGTCGGTCCGGCTCGCACTGAACAGCGCCTCCGCGGATCGGTTCGCTTTCGTGATCGTGCCATGGGCATCGATGACGAGGACCCCGTCGGTCGCCGTCTCCAGAATGGCATCCATTTCGGAGATCAGAGCCTGCGCCTTCTGCAGTTCCGGTGTCGGTTCCTCCGGAACCAGTGCGGGAACCGCCATCGGCGCTGCCGGTTTTGCCGGGCGCTCGGTAATGGAAATCATCAGGCCGCGTCCGCCGTTCCAGGGAACGGAATGCATGCGCGCGTCGACGGCCCGGGACCCGCCGCCGGCCAGCCGGACCTTCAGCATTCCGTCGACAACGCCGTCCATGCCTTCCGCGTCGGGCAGGTTGTCTTCCGTATGGTCGGCGAAGACGGCTTCCAGTCCGCCGGCCTCGCCAAGCGCGGCCAGATCCGGGTAGCCGAGTAGATCGAGAAGCGTGTCGTTGGCGTAAAGCACCTCGCGGTCGCTCGCAATCGCAATGCCGATCGGCAGGCGGTCAAGCAGGCGCGGGTGGATCGGACCGGCCGATCGGTCCACGTTCAGTCCCGCCGCCGTTTCCAGCGCCTCCGCCTCTTCGTTCGGGCCGTCCTCCTCGAAGTCGCCTTCGAGCCGCGCCCCCAGGGCCTCCGCGATCTTGCGGAAAGCCTCCCGTTCCGGTTTGGACAGGCGCGAGGTGTCGACGGGCACGAGACGGGGCCGGCTGCGTCCGGTAAGGCGAACCACTTTGGCGTCGTCCTCGGCGACCGGAGCGGGCGGAGCCGCAGGGCCTGACGTTTCCTTCGGCGGTCCGTCGCCGGTGACCAGGGTCAGCTGTGCGGACGTCCCCTTGTCCTTTACGGGTTTTTCCTCTTCCAGGCCCAGATCGAGTTCGACCTCCTTGAAGGCCGCGGTTTCATCGAAGAACTGGCGTTCATCGTCGGCCACGGTCTCCGCCTCTGCCTCTCCGGTCCGGTTAGCAAGCTCTCCGGTCTGATCCTCACCGAGGTCTGCAGAACTTTCAGATATCGGTTCGGCCGGCTCTTCGTCCACGGTAGCGGTCGGTTCCGGTTCCAGGGGCGGGGTTTCATCCTCGATGGCGAAACGGCTGACGTCGGACATCTGCTTGCGCTTCTGGTCGTAGGACTTGGCAAGGGTCTTGACCGCGGTTTCGATTTCAGCCGGCTTCAGTGGGGACGGGCCGGAAATACCCAGCGGTTCGCCGTCGGCTGCGGGTTCGGAGGGCGTTTCCTCCCATTTGTAGTCCGGAACGGTTTCCTCCGAAACGGTCGCTTCGGGGTCCGCCGGGCTCTCTTCCGTGGCGACTTGCGCCGGGGCGGTCTCAGCCCTGTCGGCGGTTGCCTCACCTTCAGCCTCAAGGGCTGTTTCGTCTTCAGGTGCGTCTTCGTTGTCCTGGACGATTGCGGCGTCCGGTTCTTCCGTTTCCGTCGCTTCCGGCTGCGTCTCATCCGCCTTCGGCGTCAGTCCTCCGACAATGGCGGCGACACTGGAGCCGAGAGAGTTCTCGCCGGAAAAGGCGTCGGGCTGCGCAGCCGGTGCTGCGACAGCCTCGGTTTCTTCCGCCAGTTGAACCGTGGTTGTCTCCTCTTCCGCGGGCTCTTCAGCCTCGGCGGCCGGCTCGTCTTCCGAGGACACCGGTTCTGTGGCGGATTCGGCCGCAGCCGGAATTTCAGCTTCGGTCGCCTCGGTTCCGATTTCCGGAGCTTCAGCTTCAGGGACGTCAACTTCGACCGCTTCAACTTCCGGCGCTTCCGCTTCCGCCGCTTCAGCTTCCGGCGCGTTGCTCCCGGCTACGTCATGGAGCGGAGCTTCCGCATTGGCCGCCAAGGTTTCCGGCAACGCATCGGCAACCGGAAGGGAAGCGGGCAGCACCGGACCGTCCGGATCCTCGATGACGTCCGCACTCCGGCAGACGCCGAAACCGCGATAGCCTTCGAAGGCGCGGTTTCGGTTGAAGGCCGGCAGGGCGGCCATGTCGACGGGGACCCTCAGGGCCGCGCCGGAGACCGGCCAGTTGACGGTCTTGCCGCTCCAGGTGTCACGACGGTCGAGCGCTTTTGCGATCTTGCCGTTCTGGTCGATGCCAAAACTGTCGGAGATTTCCGCCCAGGTCCGGCCGACGATATCGGCAGCCGCCGGTCCCATCGTTTCGGCGAATTCATCGGAAATGAAGGTGACCCGCTGGTCGATATCCATCTGCCAGGCAAAACGGACCGGCCTGCGCCGGGCGACGAAATGAAAACTGTTGTCTTCCCTCGCTACCGGTGCGGCTTCTTTTGCCACCGGCGCTTCCGGAGCGGGTGCTGCTTCCTTTAAATACTCCGCCGAAGCTTCGGCGTTCATTTCTACGGCTGTTTCGCCGTCGCCGTCTTCTTCGCCGTCGATTTCGTCTGGCTCGTCCTCCAGCACGTCCTGGGCCCGCACCCAGAGGTTTCGGTCTTTGGAACTGTCTTCGGTTTGGTCAGCAGTCGCGTCTTGGGCTTCCGGAGCGGGAACCTCCGCGTGTGTTTCGCTGACGGCCGGTTCTTCGGACACCGCTGCAACGGCGGGCGGCATGTCTTCCAGGATACCGTTTTCGACAAGCGCGAGCGTGCGCGACGGATCGAGGCGGAAGACGGCGCCATCGTGATAGCCGTCATCCAGGCGCACAGGCGCAAAGCGGACGGTCTCGGAGCCTTCAAGCTTGGCCAATTCCGGCGCACCGGTCAGATCGCCGCTCCGGGCGCCGACGCTGCCGTCCGCTTCGATCAGAAAGGCGCTCCGGTCTGTTCCCGCCATCAGGTTCAGGAACGCCGGGAAGGGCGGTTCGGTCAACGCCAGCCCCTTGTCGCCGCAAACGATCAGGGCGGTGTCATGTCCGTCCGGCAGGACCAGCCGCTGGCACTGGCAGGTCAGAAGCAGGACCCGCAGGCCCCGGTAGAACCGGAGCCGGTCGATGCTCATGCGTTCCGTGTCGCCGGAGGTGGCTATGCGCGCGATGTGCGGGCGCGCGGGGGAGCGCGCCAGACCGCTCAGCCTCGAAAGTCCGGCGACGTCACGCACGGAAAAGAAAGATGCCCCGGCCGCATTCGCCCACAGGATCCGTCCCCCGTCGGCCGACCAGACCCATGCCGCGCGCGCATCCCCCGTCAGTTCCGAAAGTGCAGGAAGCGTGCTGAGCTCTATGAAGGTCTGCAGCTGGTTGTCCAAGGCTCAACTCCACGCGAGTTCGAGAGACGTCTGCGGGCGGTCAGGAGCTCCCGCACCTTACAAGTGGTAAACTCCCCGTTAATACCGCTAAAGGCCGGGGGCGTCCACGCCAAGTGCCGGTCATAAGGCACCCGAGTGAAGGCGTAGTTAATTGACATTGTCGGATTTGCCGTCGCCGCCGCGCCGTGCTACCAAAAATTGCGATGCGCCCGCTCCGGCGGGGGACGTTTCGCAAGGGCACGAGTTTTGAGGACCAGATCCATGGCGGCAGGTAAGAGTGGTTTTGAAATTCCCGAGCAGATGCGTGATTTCGCCGAAAAGAGCGTCGATCAGGCGCGCAAGGCTTTCGATGACTTCATGAACGTCACCCAACAGGCGGTCTCCAAGGTGGAGGATTCCGCCAGCGCGATGCAGACGGGTACGACCGACGTAAACCGCAAGGCGCTCACCTTTGCCGAAGAGCAGGTGGATGCGGCTTTCAAGTTCGCCCAGGATATGGTTCGGGCAAAGGACGTGGAAGAAATGATGTCCCTGCAGCAGGGCTATCTGCGCAAGCAGATGGAAACGCTCGGCGAGCAGGCCCGCGATCTCAGCGATTCTGCGACCAAGGCTGCTCAGGATGCGGCCAAGTCCGCCAAGAGCTGACGCTTTATACCGATCCGGTTTTCAGCGGATCCGATGAATGAACAGATGCGCCGGTTCGACCGGCGCGTTTGCGTTTTAAGGGCGGAAATTTTTTTCTGAAAAGAGCGCGCGGAAAATTCAGCCGCTATTTCAACTCCTTGAGCGCTTGCCAGATAGAAAATTCGGCGGAATTCCGCTAAAAAATAAATTGTGCAGTGCAATATATGTTGCAATGCAACAAGAGATACCCTATCTTGAGGATGCGGATGACGACATGAGCTCGCCACGACACGTTCGGCGGGCAACACGAGATTGTAGATGATCGCATCCGAACATTTAGGAGATGAGATCATGACTGACACAACGACAGCAGCAAAGGCTGCTCCGAAGACCCGTTCGACCAAGACGACCAAGTCTGGTCCGGACTTCGCTTTCCCGAACTTCGAGGCTTTCGCGATGCCGAAAATGGAAATTCCGGCAGCTTTTCGCGAAGCGTCCGAGAAGAGTATCGAACAGGCCCGCGACGCCTATGCCAAGGTGAAGACGGCTGCTGAAGACGCAACCGACCTGATGGAAGACACCTTCGAAACGTCCCGTCAGGGCATTGTCGAATTCAACCACAAGGCTGTCGATGCGGCTAAATCGAACGCCGACGCCACCTTTTCCTTCATGAAGGACCTGATGGCTGCCAAGTCGCTCGCTGAAGTCATCGAACTGCAGTCGACCTTTACCCGTCAGCAGTTCGACGCTCTGAGCACCCAGACCAAGGACATGCAGGAGTTCGCAACCAAGCTGAGCTCCGACGTGACCGCTCCGGTCAAGGAAGCCGTCGAAAAGAACTTCAAGGAAATGAAGGCCGCTTGAGGCGCCTTTCGTTAAATTGAGAAATGCCCCGGCGCCAAGGCGCCGGGGCATTTTTTTGTCTGTCGCGATCCCGCCTGCTGCCGGCGTTGAGGACTTTTTGCTTCCGGAGACAGGTCCGGACCTCACGCAGGCTCTTGATAAAATTCCCGCTTGTGGACAGACTGAAAGCCGGTTAGAAGACCCCCTTGAAACGGGCGCCCGAACCCAATAGGGTCCGCGCCACTTCGACATTTGCAGACGTAGCTCAGTAGGTTAGAGCGTCGGATTGTGGCTCCGAAGGTCGGTGGTTCGAATCCACCCGTCTGTACCACTTCTCAAAAATTATTATTCCTTCGCCCCCGCCGCGTTTTCCGCGGCAAGCCGCTTCACTTTGCCTGCGTCGATACCGGCCGCTTGTCTGTCCGGGCCGAACACCGGCTTGAAGGTAAAGGCCGTGGGCGAGGGGCCGTGGTCGCCGAGGTGTTCCAGGCGGCTGACGGCTTCGCTCCAGTCCGGCCGATGGTCGCCGGCCACCCACCACGCCACATAGTTCGGCCAGCCGTCCGGCTTGACGTTCCAGTCCCGTCCGCGTTTCAGCGCTTGTCCGTGAAGGCCGTGATAGCAGGCGGCCAGGGCGGCCTCGATGCTCTCCCAGAGCGACAGCGTGGAGGGCGCAAAGCCGTCGCCGTTGTCCTGCCAGTATTTGGGAAACACCTGTTCGCCCCACATGGGGATGTCCGGCTCGTTCTCGTAGCCGGACCGGCCGAGAAACCCGGATGCGTTTTCGATTATTGCGAACACATGCGGTTCCGCTTCCCGGAAACCTTTTATTTGTTCGCTTTCGTAAGGGGCCACGAATTGGCCGAAGGTGTAAAGCGCAAGCCGGGGCTCAGACATGGTGCATGACGGTGGTGGTCCTGAAGATAAAGGCGGCGGCCGGCAAGATCGTCGCAATTCAAATCGGCTGCAACCCACCTTGGTACAACCGTGGATCATTCCCGGTCGTTTGTTCTGAAATGGCAACAGTACTGTGTGCTGGCGTTTTGGCCGGTCTCGCCTGTATGGTGCGCGCAAATTCTGGAATTGTGAATCGGAAAGCAAATGGCTGACTTCAGCATGTTCGAGCTGGCGCTTCTGGCGGCGGCACTTCTGGCAACGGGCGTTGTGGCCGGGATCGTTGCGGGACTTCTCGGCGTGGGCGGCGGCATCGTCATCGTGCCGGTGCTCTATTACATGTTCACGGCCCTCAAGATCGACCCGTCCGTCCTGATGCATGTGGCGGTCGGTACGTCTCTGGCCACCATCCTGGCGACGGGAACCTCGTCTGCGCGCGCCCACTGGAAGCGCGGCAGCGTGGACATGGATCTGTTGAAGCGCTGGTGGTGGGCGATCGGCCTCGGCGTGATTGCCGGCGCAACGCTTGCAGGCAACATTTCCGGCGGGTCCCTGACCCTCATTTTCGGGATCGTGGCGCTTGCCGTTTCGGCGAACATGCTCTTCCGAAAGGACGGGGTCGCCCTCACCGAAAAGCTGCCCGGGTCCCCGCTCAAAGAAGTGATCGGTTTCATCATCGGCGGCATCTCGGTCATGATGGGCATCGGCGGCGGTACGCTCGGCGTGCCGACCCTGACGCTGTTCAACTACCCGATCCGCAAGGCCGTCGGCACCGCCGCCGCAATCGGGCTGATCATTGCCGTGCCGGGCACCTTGCTGTCGATCTATTTCGGCCTGGGCGAACCGGGAAGGCCGCCGTTCTCCCTCGGCTACGTCAATCTGATCGGCTTCCTGCTGATCATTCCGGCGTCGACCTTTGCCGCTCCGCTGGGCGCGAAGATCGCCCATACGATCGATCCGTCGAAGCTGAAGCTGGTCTTCGCCCTGTTCCTCGGCTTCACCGGCTTGCGCATGATTTACGGCGTGCTGTTCTAGGCCGCAGCGCATTCTGCGCCGATCCGCTCCAGCAGTGCCGTGAATGATCGGATCACAAGATTTCATTGGTCCGCGGCAGGCCCGCGGGCCATGGTGGTGGGATAATTCCTGCCGGTCCCTCCGCCGGCGCTTCTCTCGATAGAAATCGGAATGACGGACAAACGGATATCTCTGACCGCCAGCGGTTGCGTGCGTGGCGCCCTTTTGTGCCTGCCGATCCTGCCCGGGGTGATCGCCTTCGGTGCCGCCTTCGGCACGGTTGCGGCCCAGAAGGGGCTGACCTTTGCCGAAACGCTGCTGATCAACTCCTTCGTCTATGCCGGCGCCTCCCAGTTCGTGGCCATGGAAGTCTACGGCGATCCGCTGACATGGGCCGGGGCTCTGGCGATGATCGGCGTGACGGCGGCCGTCAATATGCGCATGCTCCTGATCGGGGCAAGCCTCAGGCCCTGGCTCGGTCAGGTGCCGGGCATCCAGACCTATCCCGCACTCTTCCTGCTGACCGACATCAACTGGCTGCTGACGCTCCGCCAATACGATGCCGGCGAGCGCGACTGGGGGATCTATCTCGGCAGCGGCCTCTTCACCTGGCTCGTCTGGAGCCTTGCCGTGATGCCCGGCTACTTTCTCGGCAGCCTGGTCTCCGACCCGAAACTGTGGGGGCTCGACGTCATCATGCCGGCCTTCTTCGTCGCCCTTCTGGTGCCGCTGTGGAAAGGGCGCCGCCAGACGGTGAGCTGGGCCATTGCCGGCGGGGTCGCCATTGCGACCTGGTATCTCGTCGGTGGCTACTGGGGCATCCTGACGGGTGCGGTTTCAGGCGCGATCGCGGGGGCGTTCCTCGATGACTGATGCGGTCTTTTCCGTCGACGGCATGTTCCTGTTCGCCATCACCGGCATGGCATTGGTCACCTATATCATGCGCGCCGGCGGCTACTGGATCATGGGTCGCATTCCACTGACACCGAGGATCCGCCGCGCCCTGGAAGCGCTTCCAGGTGCGATCATCGTCTCCACCATCCTGCCGATCGCCCTGAAAGGCGGCGTGCCCGTCATGATCTGCCTGGTCATATCGGCGGCAGTCATGGCGTGGGTCCGCAAGGAAGTTGTCGCGGTGGCCTTTGCGGTGGCCGCCGCCGCCGCCATGCGCGCCTACGGGCTTTGAAAAACGCCGCACGCCTGCCGCGTCTTCCGCAACGTGTCGTCCAAGCTGCCGGCGGCATCGACGCTCGCCCATTTCATGTCGCCGAGATCATAGGTGAGCTGGCGCGCGACGATTTCGGCGTCTGCATCGGACGCATCGCCCTTGCGGGCTGAAACCCGGTCCTTGAGGACGGCATCCGGTGCGGTGAGCCACACGCCGCAAAAGCCTGCCTCCACACGGGCGGCGACCGCTTCCACGTGGGTTCGTTCCGTCTCGTCTGCGAAGACCGCGTCGAAGATCGCCGAATGTCCGGCGGCGAGCACCGACTGGATCTGCCGGTCGATGGCGGCATAGACTTCGTCGCTCGCTTGCCTGGTATAGGCCTCCGCCGGGGCTTTTTCCGTTTCATCCAGCCCGAGGCGGGCCTTGCGCATGACATCGGTGCGCAGCACCCGTGCGCCCGGCGCCCGGCCGATCTCCGGCGCAAGGCCATAGGCCAGCGTCGTCTTGCCCGTGCCCGAAAGTCCGCCTATGGCGGTCAGCACCGGTTCGCGCGGATCGAGGAAATCGAGCGCATGACGGAAGTAGGCCCGGGCCTGGTCCTCCTGGCGCCGGCGCTCTGCCGGCTCCGACTGGTTGAGTGCTGCACTGGCCGCGATCTTCGCCCGGATTGCGGCGCGCATCATCAGGTAGAAGGGCAGGGCGGCGAGACCGTCGATATCGATCTCCCGTTGCGCCTTGTCGAAATAGCGGTTGAAGACCCGGTTCGCCGCGCGCCTCTGGCCGCGCTCCCAAAGGTCCATCAGCAGGAAGGCGAGGTCGTAAAGCACGTCGCCGGTGGCAATGGCGTCGGAGAATTCGATGGCGTCGAACAGAACCGGCTTGCCGTCCTGAAGCACGATATTGCGCAAATGCGCATCGCCGTGACACAGGCGGATCAGGCCGTGCCGTCCGCGCGTCCGGATCAGGTCGCAGATCCGCTCCAGCCAGCGCCGCGCGCTTTCGTTCAAGTGGGTCGCTTCCTGCGGCGGAAACAGGTCCGGGTGCTCGGCGAAGGCGGCGGCGTTCTGCTCCACGTAGCTTTGAAGTTCGGCGATGAACCCGTCGGCCTCACGCTCGGGCGCGTTGTCATGGGCGTCCACCATCATGGCGGCCAGGTCATCGGCGAGCGCATCGGAAAACGGTCCGGCCTCGGCGAGGTGGTCCAGTTCGTCTTTCCCTGAAAACCGGTTCATGACCACCACCCATTCGATCGGATCGCCGGACCCGTCCAGGGCGAGCGAACCGTCGGCGTCTTCAGTGATCGGGACGGCTTTCAGGTAGAGGTTTTGCGCGAAGCGGGAATTGTAGATGATCTCGCGCTCGCAGGCCTCCTTGCGCAAGGCGAGTGTGGAATAGTCGAGGAAGGGGAAGCGGACGGCTCGTTTGACCTTGTAGGCTTTGGAGCCCACGAGGACGACCGCATTGGCGTGGGTGTCGATCCGCTTCGTCGCAAGTCCGGAGGCATCGTCCGGCGTAAGGCTTTCCAGAAAGGCAAACACACGGTCCTGGGTGGTGTCCGGTTTGTTCATCCTGATTTCCCCTTTTGTGTGTGTCTGATTGGAAACTGTCGCAAGAACGCAGACAAGCGTTTGATCTTTCTCAATGATGTATGTATCGCCTTGCGGTCTAGCTGCTATGACAGTGGCACGGCAGAATTATTTCAAGGAGGACTGTCATGAGTGAATTTCCGGCTTTGAGGAAGATCAGGCTGAATCTGGCCCGGACCAAGGAGTTTCCGCAAGGCTCGGCACACCATGGCTATGAATTTACCGCCCCGCTCGATGAAACCGGTCATATCGATGCCGGAATGTGGAAGAAAGAGCGCGAGCATTGCAGGGTGCGCCGATTCTGGGGCGGAGAAGAAGAGGAAATCGGCCATCTGGTCCACAGGCCGGGCGGTTCCTGGGCGTTCCACTATGATATTGAGGGCGAGGACGACGACGAGGCGGGCTACCGTTTCGGCGCCCACGCCTTCCAGCCCGGAGAATATGTCTCCATCAAGGATGAAGACGGCGACCTTTATACGTTTCAGGTCGTGACGGTTCAGCCCCTCTGACCCTTGAACACCCGAATTCAGACGACGGGGCGCGAAGCGATTCGCGCCCCGTCGTCGTGTCGGGATATGCGGTTCGGTCCCGGGAATTGCGCGCGCACCGTCTAATGGTTGATGTGGGTCAAACGAAACGCTCCGGTTGTCGGGTAAAAAGGGTGAGGGTCGGGGCTCGATCCGTCCGTACCCTAAACAAGACAGCTTGAATCATGTGGTGAGGAAAGGTGGTTCAAATGAGCAATCTGTTGCCTTCGCTATGGGGAAATGACGACAACCCGTTTACATCCCTGCAAAAGGAGATGGACCGGATGTTCCAGGATTTCGGCAGAAAACTGCCGACGGCCGGAGCGCCCGTAACCAGTTTTCCCGCAATCGACGTCCACGAAACGGACAAGGGTCTGGAGCTGACCGCTGAATTGCCCGGGATTGCGGAAAAGGATATTGACGTTTCCGTTTCAGACCGGACGCTGACCATCAAGGGCGAGAAGACGGCCGCAAAGACCGTCGATGAAAAGGATCGCTATGTCAGCGAACGCAGCTACGGGTCATTCCGCCGCGTCCTGACCCTGCCGTTCGAACCGGATGCCGCCAAGGTCGAGGCTCACATGGACAACGGCGTTCTGACCGTCGTTCTGCCGCGCCCGGCGGAAACGACCGAAAAGACCAAAAAAATCGAAGTGAAGCGCAAAGGCTGATCCGAGGGCGGATCTCACCGGCGCGGCAGCTGGAAAAAAGCGCCCCGGATCCGGCCATCGGGCCGTCGGCGTATCGAACAGGCACGCCGCGCCGGGAGCCGGTTTTGTGGCCCGAGGCATTTCGGGTATGACGGCGACAACCTGCTTCCGATGGCTTCGTAATTCTGCAATATGATCCCGTAACGTTAAATTGCCTCCTGCCGAATCTATTGGCGGGTGTTTTGTGTGCATGCCTAAAGGAAAAAAGACATGGGTTTCTTTGATTTTGTGAAGGACGCCGGCAAGAAGCTTTTCGGCGATGACGAAGCGCCGGAAACCAGCGCGGAAGCGATCGAAAAGGAAGTTGCCGAACTCGGTCTGGACGGCGACGTGAAGGTTGAAGTCGATGGCGATACCGTCAAGATCGCAGGTGCGGCGCCGACGCAGGAAGCACGCGAAAAGCTGATCCTCGCGGCCGGAAACGTTCTCGGGATTTCGAAGGTCGAAGAGGAGATTTCGGTCGGCTCGAGCGAGCCGGAAGCGAGTTTCCATACGGTCGCAAAGGGCGATACGCTCTGGAAGATCGCTGAAAAGGCCTACGGCAACGGTGCCAAGTATCAGGCGATCTTCGAGGCGAACAAGCCGATGCTCTCCGATCCGGACAAGATCTATCCGGGCCAGGTCCTGCGTATTCCCGCAGCTTGAGGATATCGCCTGCACCGTCAGGCGGCAAAGAGGATTGGCAAGGGCAGCCATGCGTGGCTGCCCTTTTTTTGTCCTGCGCCCCGTGCCGGTTTGTTCCGGTGTGGAATGAACTCATTGCTAAATTACGTGGCGGATGCCCTGCACCGCTTTGACGATTTGCGTTATACAGATCGGATATTCCACGGATCCGCTTTCCCCGGTCGGGGAAGCCGACTTTGAGGGCGTTTATGAATAATCTTCCGAAAACCGGTGGCCAGTTGCTCGTCGAGGCGCTGGAGCTTCACGGCGCCGAACGTGTCTTCTGCGTTCCCGGCGAAAGTTACCTGGCCGTTCTGGATGCTCTTTATGACGCCGATATTCCCGTGACCGTGTGCCGTCAGGAAGGCGGCGCGGCCATGATGGCGGATACCTACGGCAAGCTCACCGGCAAGCCCGGCATCTGCATGGTGACCCGCGGGCCCGGCGCGACCAACGCGGCCGCCGGCGTTCATGTGGCCGCCCAGGATTCCACACCGATGATCCTGTTCATCGGCCAAATCGAGCGCGGCATGCGCGAACGCGAGGCGTTTCAGGAAGTCGATTACCGGCAGATGTTCGGCGGCATGGCGAAATGGGTCGCTGAGATCGATCACGCCGACCGGGTGCCGGAATTCATTTCAAGGGCTTACCATGTGGCGACCTCCGGCCGCCCCGGCCCGGTCGTGCTCGCCCTGCCGGAAGACATGCTGGTCGAAACGGCAGCCGTCAGCCAGCCCGAACCGTGGCGCCAGGTCGAGACCCATCCGGGCCTGACGCTGATGGCCGATCTGCAGAAGCGGCTCTGGGCGGCGGAACGGCCGATCGCGATCCTCGGCGGCAGCCGCTGGACCGCGGATGCGGTCGCGGCCTTCGCCCGTGTCGCGGAACGCTTCGACCTGCCGGTCGCCTGCTCCTTCCGCCGGCAGATGCTGTTCGACAACCTGCACCCGAACTACGCCGGGGACGTGGGCATCGGCATCAACCCGAAGCTCACCGAGCGGATCAAGGCCTCCGATCTGGTGCTGCTCGTCGGCGGCCGCCTGTCTGAAATGCCCAGCCAGTCCTATTCGCTCTTGAACATTCCCGAGCCGGACCAGGCGTTGGTGCATGTTCATCCGGATGCGGAAGAACTCGGCCGGGTCTACCGGCCGACTCTTGCCATCCATGCGAGCCCGGCGGCCTTCTGCAGGGCGGCCGAAGGGTTGCAGCCGCCGACCGAGCTGAAGGGCGCGGGTGGTGGGGCAAGCGCCCATGAGGATTATCTGGCATGGTCCGGCGCCCGACCGGAAACGCCGGGCGCTCTGCAGATGTCGGGCGTCATGGACTGGATCGAGGCCAACCTGCCCGACGATGCGATCTTCACCAATGGCGCGGGCAACTATGCCACCTGGTTGCACCGTTTCCACCGTTTCCGCGGCTATGGCACCCAGGCCGCTCCGACTTCCGGCTCCATGGGCTACGGCCTTCCCGCCGCCGTTGCCGCCAAGCTGACCTTCCCGGACCGTCCGGTCGTGTGCTTTGCCGGCGACGGCTGCCTGCAGATGACCATGCAGGAATTCGGCACCGCCTGTCAGGAAGGAGCGGCGATCATCGTGCTTGCCATCGATAACGGCATGTACGGCACCATCCGCATGCATCAGGAGCGCAATTATCCGCGCCGTCCGTCGGCGACGAAACTGGTCAATCCGGATTTCGCCGCCCTTGCCCGGTCCTACGGCGCCCATGCGGAGACGGTCGAGAAGACGGAAGACTTCGGTCCGGCCTTCGAGCGGGCGCAGGCTTCCGGCAAGCCGGCGCTGCTGCATCTGAAGCTCGATCCGGAAGCGATCACCCCCGCACGGTCCCTGAGCCAGATCCGCGCCGAGGCGGAAGCCAAATAAGCTTATCCGTCGAGGTCTTCGTCCAGACCCGTTACCGGCAGCGTGACGTCCGCGATGCCGGGGTCGTCCCGCGAGGTCTTGACCGAGAAACCGAGCTTTTCGCACATGGCGAGCATGGAGGTGTTTTCCTTGAGCACCTCGCCCTTGATCGTGGCGATCCCGTCCGCCCTGGCATAGCGGATGATCAGCTGCATCAGGGCCCACCCGAGGCCGATGCCCTTGAGGTCGGAGCGCACGATGACGGCATATTCGCCGGTCAGGTGATCCGGATCCGTGTGCAGCCGGACCACACCGAGCAGGTTGCCGGTTTCCGGATCGATCGCGGCAAAGGCCATGGCGCGCGCATAGTCGAGCTGGGTGAGTTGGGCGAGAAAACGGTGGCTGAAATCGCGGACCGGGGCGAAGAAACGAAGCCGCAGGTCCTCCGGCGCGATCGCCTCGAACAATGTCTTGAACCGGTCCTCGTCATCGGGCCGGACCGGCCTGACGAACACGGTCCGTCCGTCCTTGAGGGTAAGGGATTGCTCCCACTCGCTCGGATAAGGCGCGATCGACAGCCGGGACCGGCCCTGGCGTCCGGGATGCTCGACCGGTTCTCCAAGCGTGATGCGGGCATCGAGCGCAAGCACCCCCTCCTGGCGCGCCACCAGCGGGTTGATGTCGAGTTCCAGGATTTCCGGTATGTCGACGCAGATCTGGGACAGCTTGACCAGTATCAGGGAGACGGCCTCCCGATCAAGGCGCGGACGGGCGCGCGTTCCCGCCAGCAGCCGGCTGATGTGGATACGCCCGATCAGGGCATCGGCCAGTTTGAGATCGAGCGGCGGCAGTTCCAGCGAGACGTCGCCGCTGTCCTCGACCACCGTTCCGCCCTGTCCGAACACGATGAGGGGGCCGAACACCGGCGTGTTGGCAAGGCCTATATAGAGTTCCAGGCCGTTCCGGTCCTCCAGCATGGGATGCACGCTGATGCCGATGATGCTCGCGGCGGGAAACATCTCCCTGGTCTGGTCGAGCAACTGCTGGGCGGCCGCTTCGACGGCTTCCGGACTTTCCAGGCCCAACCGAACCCCGTCGATTTCCGATTTGAACGGCAGGTCGGGGGAGACCAGCTTGACGACACAGTGACGGGCGGAGCGAAAGAAGTGCCGGGCGATCTCGGCCGCCTCCGGCGCCGTTTCGGCAAGTTCGGTCCCGATCAGGGGGATCTGATAGGCCGCCAGAACGGCTGCGACTTCGACCGGGGAAAGCCAGGTCCGGTCTTCGGCCAGAGCCTTGTCGACGATGCGGCGGGCAGACGCCTTGTCCGGCGTGAAGTCGCTCGGCATGCTGGGCGGCACGGCCATGAGGAAGTCGCGCGCCCGGGCGTCGCGCGCCAGATGCATGATGCTGCGCACGGCTTCCCCGGAGCTGAAATAACAGGGAAGCCCGGCCGCATCCAGCGGCGCGCGGATAGTGCTGTCACCGCCGATCAGGCCGGTGACGAGCGCCTTGGATCGCCGTGTGCGCTTGCGGCTTTCGACAGCCGTTTCGGCAATCGCCTTGCCGATCTCGCCAAGCGGCGTGAAGGCCGTTCCCGAGTGCAGCGTCAGCAACCCGTCAACGTTCTTGTCCTGCAGGATCCGGTCGAGGGTGAATTTGAGATCCTCTGCGGGCAGGTCTTCCCTCAGCACGACCTTGCCTCGCGCGCCGATCATGCCTTCCGGATTTCGCGCGGGTCTGCAGAAAGGGGTGATCGCGGCGACGGTCTCCGGGTCGAGCCGGGCAAGATTAGCGCCGAGGTCCGACAAGCGGTCGGAGGCGAAGGCCGCCAGGCTGCGCCCGTTGGCGACCACGGCCAGGGATTCGCATTGGGGAACCCGGATCCGTGACAGGGTTTCGACCGCCTCGAACATTTCGTCCAGGTCATTGACCCTGAGCAGACCGGCCCGGCGGAAGACGGCCTCGTAAACCAGATCCGGATTGGCCAGCCGCCCGGCGTGGGTGCGCCCCGTACCGACGGTTTCCAGGCTGCGCCCGGAGCGGATCACGATCACAGGCTTGCTGCGTGCGGCCGCCCTGGCCGCGGAGATGAATTTCCGCGGCGAGGACAGGTTTTCCAGATGCAGCAGGATCGCTCGCGTTCTGTAATCCTGCGCGAAATAGTCGATCAGGTCGCCGATATCCACATCCATGCGGGCGCCGAGCGACACCACGCCGGAGAACCCGGTCTGGTGGCTGGCGGCCCAGGAGAGGGTTCCGTTCAGGACCGCGCCGGAGCGGGCGAAGAAGGCAATGTCCCCCGGCAGGGGTTTGGCGGCACTCAGGAGCGTGTCCAGGGAAAGGGCCGGAACGGCAACGCCCAGGCTGCCGGGACCGATCATGCGCAGGTTTGCGGGACGGGCGGCCTCCCGGCATTGCTGAAGCAGGTCCTCCGGCCAGTTTTCGAAGCCCGGCGACAGCAGCAGGACGGCGCGCGTTCCACGGGCGGCAAGCCCGGCGATCGTCTGCGGAATATCATCCGAAGGGCCGAGGCAGATCGCGAGATCCGGGCCGGCTGTCAGGTCGTCGATCGAGGCGGCGCTGCCGAAACCGGAAAGTCCGGTTTCGGCTTGCACGCCGATCAGATGCACGGGTCCTTTGCCGGTGAAACCGGACAGGGCCTGCAGCACATAGTCGGTGGCCGCCGGATCGTGGCGGGACGGACCGATGACGGCGATGGACTGCGGGGCGAAAAACCCCTCCAGATTTCTTATGGTCACGCAGACTGCCTCGCCGCCTGTCTATCGATTCAAATGAAGCGGAGAGTTCAGAAAACCCTCCGCCCCTTAAGATTACGTAACGTGACCATCCACGTCACCGGAATAATCCGGCGACCGGGCCTGATCAGTGCGCCATCAGGACCGGTACGGTCATGGCTTCCAGGATCTCGCGGGTTGCGCCGCCGAACAGGAACTCGCGCATCCGGCTGTGGCCGTAGCCGCCCATGACGACAAGGTCGTTGCCATGGTCGGACACGTAGTTGAGCAGCGTATCGGCAATGCCCGTCTGAGGGTTGGTCACCACGTCGATGGTCACGTCGAGGCCGTGGCGGGCGAGATAGGTGGCGATTTCCGCCCCCGGCTGACCACCGGTGCCTTCGGTCTTCTTCTTCTCTACCACGAGAACGGTGATCTTGTCGGACTTGTCCAGCATCGGCAGGGCCGCATGGATGGCGCGGGTCGCGGTCGAGCTGCCGTCCCAGGCGATCAGCACATTGTTCGGCGTGTAGTCGGAAACGCCGATGTAAGGCACGAGAAGGACCGGCACACCGCTTTCGAACAGCACCGTTTCGATCAGGAGTTCGCGCATCGGCTCCGGCGTATCCGGATTGGTCTGGCCGATCACCACAAGGTCGGTGGTGCGGCAATGCTGGAGCACGCTTTCCAGCGGACCGCCGGTCAGAATTTCCTCGACGCGGCTTTCCGACTTGTCGCCGGACAGACGCGCCAGTTCGTCGAACTGCTTCTGGGCATCCTTGGCGGCGCCGACGGCCTGCTCGTGAGCCGCTTCCAGGTAATCCACCGGCATCGGTGCCGCGGCGAAGGCCGGTACCACGGGTTCGAACGCGATCGCCAGACCCGTCACATGGGCATCGTACTGCCGCCCGAGCTCAAGCGCGTACTTCGGCGCAGGTTGAGGTCCGGAAAGGTCAACGATCGTCAGAATGTCCTTGAGTGCCATGGTATTTTCTCCGTCCAGAAAAACAGGCGAGTGCCTGTATTTTATATCGGCAATTTATGCAGGAATTTGAACCCCCTCTTTGAGGAGGATCAACTCGAAGCGGTGTTGGTGCAAAAACTTACATCGCCTTAATTCGACGATGTCGCGAATTTTACGCGGAAACGATAGACGATACCGTCGTCCATCCAGCCTTTCGGCCCATCGGGCCAGGCGACACCGCCCAGTCGCTTTGCCAGGGCATGTGACCGACTGTTCCCGCGCTGGACCTCTGCCATTGCCTCCTTGCAGCCGAACGGTCCGAAAAACCAGGTATTGACCGCTTGTGCGGCCTCATGGGCGAATCCCTTGCCTTCCGCCGCCTCAGACCAGAGGGTCCAGGTCAGCTCGGGCAGGACAGCATCATCGAGCTGCAACGGGCCGACGTGGCCGAGAGCGTCTCCGCTCGTTCTGTCCGTTATTACAAACCGCCCGAAACCGCGGAGGGCCCAATGCCCGATCATTCCGGCGAACTTCTCGAACGCGGCGTGCGGGGGCTTCGGCCCGCCCACGAACCGGCTCCGCTCGGATGTGGAATAGGAAAGAAAGGCCGGAAAGTCCGCTAACGCCGGAGCGCGAAGCACAAGCCTCGGTGTCTGCAGAACAGGCACGTCAGTCAGGACAGGCAAAGCGTTCATAAGGCCCCATTCCAATCAGTTTGCCACACACGGTTCTAAACGGCCTTCATCACCTCCCGGGCGATGATCAGGCGCTGGATTTCCGATGTGCCTTCGTAGATGGTCGTGATCCGGGCGTCGCGGGCGAAGCGTTCCAGCGGATAGTCCCTGATGTAACCGGCGCCGCCGTGAAGCTGCAGGGCCGTGTAAGTGGCGCGCTGGGCGGCTTCGGAGGCGTAGAGTTTCGCCATCGAAGCTTCCTTGGAATAGGGCTTGCCGGCATCCTTCAGCGCAGCCGCCTGCAGGATCAGCAAGCGGGCGGCTTCCAGTTCCGTCTCCCGGTCGGCGATCATCCATTGCAGGCCCTGCATGTCGGCGAGTGGCCGGCCGAACTGCTCGCGTTCCTTGACGAAGGCCTTGGCGGTGTCCATCGCCTTGCGGGCAATGCCGAGCGCCAGCGAGGCGATGCCGATGCGCCCGCCGGCCAGTTCGCCGACGGCAATGCGGAAGCCGTCGTTTTCCTTGCCCATCATGGCCGTTGCCGGAACCCGGCAGTCCTGGAACAGGACCTCGTTGGTCGCAGAACCCGTCTGGCCCATCTTCTTTTCCGCCTTGCCGATCACGAGACCGGGCGTTCCCGCCTCGACCAGGAAACAGGAAATGCCCTTGCCCTTCGGCGCGTCCGGATCGGTGACCGCCCAGACGACGAAGATGCCGGCATATTCGGCGGAGGTGATATAGAGCTTGGCGCCGTTCAGCACATAGTGATTGCCGTCCTTGACGGCGCGGGTCTTCATTGCTGAAGGGTCTGACCCGGCAGACGATTCCGTCAGGCAGAAGCCGCCGGCGGCATAGGTGCCGTCCGTCAGCTTCGGCAGGTAGGCTTCCTTCTGTTCGTCAGAACCCACCGCCTGAATCACTTCGCCGACCATGTTGGTCACCGATACGGTGACGGCGGTGGAGGCGCAGCCGCCCGCCAATGCCTGAACGGCCTGGGAAAAGCCGATGGCGCCGGCTTCCGTGCCGCCGTAGTCGGCGGAAACGTTCAGCCCCATGAAGCCGTTTTCCGCAAGCAGGCGCAGATTGTCGAGGAACTCCGCCCGGCCTTCTCCGGCGTCGACCTTTTCGGCCAACGGTTCCAGACGGTCGGCCGCCAGTCGTTGGGCGGCGTCAGAAATCATCTGCTGTTCTTCAGTCAGTTCGAAGTGCATGGGCGTTTCCGATTATTAAGTTTGCCAGACCCTAACCGCGCTCCCGACGTATTGTCCATGATCTCCTTTCCGGTTTGCGGCCTCGGGCCAAACAGGACATAAGAAAGCATGAGGACCCGTTTCATTCTTCTGGCGCTGCCGCCGCTCGTCTTGCTGCTGATCGCTGCCGTCATCGTGCAGCTGATCGCCGTGCGCGACGAGGAAAGCGTCGACCGCAAGGCGTCCGAACGGCTGACCCTCTACCGCCAGACCATCCTCGGGGAATACGACAAGTACCGCTATCTGCCTTATGTGCTGGCGCGCGATCCGCGGGCGACCATCGTCTTGAACATGCAGCAGACGACGGAATCCGCGAACCGGTTCCTGGAGGAGATGGCGCAGAACTCCGGCGCCTACCTGCTCTACATCATGAATACGGACGGCAACACGCTTGCCGCCAGCAACTGGAGGGATGACCTGTCCCTGGTCGGGCGCAACTACGGTTTCCGGCCCTATTTCCAGGCGGCCATGGCCGGAGAGGAGGGGCGTTTCTTTGCCATCGGGGCGACCATTGGTGAACCGGGGCTGTTCCTGTCGCGGCCGACGCCGGTCGAAGGCACGCCGCGTGGCGTCGCCGTGGTCAAGGTCGACATGCAGCCCCTGGAGCGGGCCTGGGCGGAAGGCGGCGAAATCGTCTTTGCCTCGGATGCCAACGGCGTGATCATTCTGTCCAGCATGTCCGACTGGCGCTACAAGGTGCTGCATGCGCTCAGCGACGACGTGCTGGCGGAGATCCGCAAGACCCGCCAGTTCGCGGGCCTGCCGCTCGAGCCCCTGTCCGATTCATCCGCCAATGAGGAGAACGTCCTGTCGATAGACGGGCACCACTATCGCCACAACCAGGCCGATGTCGGCCTGCTTGGCTGGAAGCTGCATTTCTTGGTCCCGGTTGCGGAGACGAAAGAGAACCTCTGGCCGGTCTGGGTCTCTGCCATCGGCCTCAGCCTGCTTTATGCGGTCGGCGTCCTGGTGTTCCGGGGACGGGCACTGCGCAGGGCATCCGCTCTCTTGCGCCAGGAATCGGAGGAGTTGCGGGAATTGAACCTGCGGCTGACGGATGAGGTCGAAGAGCGCAAGCGGGTCGAACGCGAACTGATCAAGGCCCAGGAGGGGCTGGCGCGATCAAGCCGCCTGGCCGCGGTCGGCCAGATGTCGGCTGCCGTCGCCCATGAATTGAACCAGCCCCTTGCCGCCTTGCGCATGTTCGTTGCCGGAACCCGAAAGTTCCTGGAAAAGCGGAACATCGAGGCGGCAACGGAGAACCTGTCCGAGATCGATTCCCTGCAGCACCGGATGGCGGCGCTCACCCAGGAGCTGAAGCGCTTTGCGCGGCCTGCGGAAAGCCGGATCGAAACCATCGACCTGAAGGAAAACATTCGCGCGGCCGCCAAGATCGCCCTGCCGCGATTTGAGGAAACCGGGGTCGACCTTACGGTCACTCTGCCGGATGAACCCCTGCGTCTGGAAACGGCGCCGCTGCCGGTCGAACAGGTGCTGTTGAACCTGTTGCGCAATGGCGCGGACGCGGCCGCCCAGGTTGCGGACGGCAAGGTGCTGCTGGAAGCGAAACGGTTGGAGGAGGCCATCGTCATCGAGGTGTCCGATAATGGCGCCGGTGTTCCGGAGGACATCCGGGAAAAGATCTTCGATCCGTTCTTCACCACAAAGCTGAGCAGCGGCGGTCTCGGGCTCGGCCTCTCCATTTCGGGTCGGATCGCGGAAGACATCGGCGGCTCCCTGTCGGTTGCGACGAACAGCTTCGGGGGAGCGACCTTCACCCTGTCGCTGCCGGCCACGCGCGAGGTGCGGCCTCGGCGCGAAAGCCAACGTGAAAAGACGACTGAGACAAACGTGGAAGAGGTTCCCGCGGAATGACCGCGCCATCAGCACAGGCCCCGGTTCTGATTGTCGATGACGACCCGTCCATGCGCGCCGCCTTGCGGCAATGGATGGGACTGGCGGACTTCAGCCCGATTGAAACCGCGAGCGCCCAGGAAGCGATCGGCAAGATTTCGTCCAGCTTTCCGGGCTGTGTCGTCTCCGACGTGATGCTGCAGGGAGAAGACGGGGTCAGTCTGATGCGCCGGATCGGGGAGATCGATGCGGAAATCCCGGTGATCCTGATCACCGGTCATGGCGATGTCCCCATGGCCGTGGAGGCGATGCGCAACGGCGCCTATGATTTCGTCGAAAAGCCGTTCGATCCGGACAACATGGCCGAGATCGTGCGCCGTGCCGTGGAAAAGCGGACCCTCGTTCTGGAAAATCGGGCGCTGACCAGGCGCCTGGAGGATGGCTCCAGCCTGGAAAGCCGGCTTCTCGGCAGCAGCCCGGCCATGCGGGCCCTGCGCGAGAGGGTCCTGCATTTCGCCTCCACCGATGCGGCGGTGCTGATCACCGGGGAAACCGGGACCGGAAAGGAAGTCGTCGCCCAGGCCCTGCATGATTTCGGCGGCCGCAAGGGCGGTCCGTTCGTTGCAATCAATGCCGCGGCCCTGCCGGATACCATGGTTGAGGCGGAGCTGTTCGGCCATGAGGCCGGGGCCTTCACCGGCGCGGACCGGATGCGTCAGGGACGGATCGAGGCGGCCAACGGCGGGGTTCTTTTCCTCGACGAAATCGTGTCGATGCCGATGAGCCTGCAGCCGAAGCTTCTGCGGGTGCTCCAGGAAAAGCAGGTCGACAGGATCGGCGGGCGCAAGCCGGTGCCGGTCGACATCCGCATCGTCAGCGCGGCCAACGTCGATCCGCGCGAGGCGGTTGCCACCAGGACCCTGCGCGAGGATCTCCTGTTTCGCCTGAACACCATCGAAGTCACCATCCCGCCCTTGCGCGACCGGGGCAGCGATTGCCTCATGTTGTTCGATACCTTCGTCAACCGGTTCGCCGCCCAGTACGGACTGGAGCGCCCCGAAACGAGCGCGCGCGACGAGGCCTTTTTGCAGACCTACGCCTGGCCGGGAAACGTCCGCGAACTCAGAAATGCGGCAGAGCGCTTCGTCCTGAACGCCGGTGTCGGCCGCCAACCGCTGGAAACGCTGGTAACCGGAAACGGCGCGGCAGAAGAGATCGGCGAGGGCGACACCCTGCGCGCCATCATGGACAATTACGAGCGCAACATCATCGCCAGTGCCTTGCGCCGGCACGACGGCCGGATCGCCGCCGTCATGGAGGAACTCGGTGTTCCGCGGCGGACCCTGAACGAAAAGATGACCCGTCTCGGCCTGACCCGTCCGAAGTCCGGGCTGACGGTCTCTGATGACTAGCGTATGGGCCCATATATATGACGCAGCCGGACCAGAGAGGCCGCGCGCAGACCGGTCGCTCCGGACGGAGGAACTTTATGCAAGCGGAACCAGGTAAACCGGGTGCGGCTCAGACGGCTACGCCCCGCGAGTGGCTTCGCGTGATCCTTGTCCATGTATCCATACCCGTGATCCTGCTGGCCTGCGGCGGGGATATCCGGTGGTGGCAGGCGTGGGTCTATTGCCTGCTCATCGTCGCAGCCGGTGTCGGAGGACGCATCTTGGCGGAAGGACGGCATCCGGGGTTGATGGCGGAGCGAACCCGATCCCTGACGGCTCCGGATGTCAAGGCATGGGACAAAGTCCTGGCGCCGCTCATGGCAGTGACCCTTTCCTTCCCGGTGATCATCGTGGCGGGGCTGGACCATCGCCTTGGCTGGTCGCCTGCGTTTCCCGCATGGCTTACCGTCGCCGGTCTCGTCCTGATTGCAGCAGGATACGCCTTCGCAACATGGGCCCTGGCGGAAAACCGCTTCTTTTCCACCATGATGCGCATCCAGACCGATCGGGGGCACACGGTATGTGACAGCGGCCCGTACCGGATCGTCCGGCATCCGGGATACGCCGGCAATCTTCTGGCATTACCGGGCATCGTCCTGGCCCTGGGTTCTGCCTGGACACTCATACCGGTTGCAGCCGCGCTGGTCGTCGCCGTGATCAGAACCGCATTCGAAGATCGCGTACTTCAGGACGAGTTGCCTGGATATCGGGAGTACACGGGCCGCGTGAGATACCGCTTGTTTCCCGGCGTTTATTAGGAGCTGGTCCTGGAGCCTCTGTCCTGAAACTGACGTTTCCGGCAAGATTTCGCCCATGAGAAAACGGTATCGGCAAAAAATCGCCGATTGACGGAGGCGGCTCAGACGTGCTGCCATCCAAAACTGCGGGGTATTGGGGGAAAATCCCGCCGTGCCACGTGTTGGCACGGGACATGCAAAATAATCCCCAGCTGGATGCGGGCAGAAGCTGCAGGAGGTGGCGTCGCCGGGACATCCAGACTGAAGAGCACTCATTATCTGGGAGGATACACATGCTCACTGTTCGCAAGTTCGCGACCGCTGCATCCGTAGCTGTCTTGGGGATGGTCTTTGCCACCGAAACCTTCGCCGCTGACGTCACCTGGAACGTTTCCGTCTGGGGCAAGCGCCGCGCCTTCACCGAGCACATCGAATACCTGGCGGAGAAGGTCGCCGAAAAGACCGGCGGCAAGTTCGAAATCAAGCTCGCTTACGGCGAGGCGCTGTCGAAATCGCGCGAAAATCTGGACGGAATTTCCTTCGGTGCTTTCGAGATGGCCCAGATCTGCGCTTCCTACCATGCCGACAAGAACCCGACCCTGACGGTTCTCGAACTGCCGTTCCTGGGCGTGAAGGACCTGGACGCGGAAGTAAAGGTCAGCGAAGCGGTTTATCAGCACCCGGCAGTCAAGAAGGATCTTGCCCGGTGGAACGCACAGGTTCTGATGCCGTCCCCGATGCCGCAGTACAACTTCATCGGCAATGGCGACGCTCCGACCTCTCCGAAGGACTTTGACGGAATGCGCGTGCGCGCGCTGGGCGGGATCGGTAACCTGATGTCCGCAATCGGTGCCGTTCCGACCACCGTGACGGCTTCGGAAACCTATCAGGCCATGGAATCCGGAACGGTGCGGGCCGCATCCTTTGCGCCCCATGCTCACCTGGCGTTCAAGACGGTGGAAGTCGGCACCTGGTGGACCGCCAACATGAATCCGGGAACGGTGCAGTGCCCGGTGGTCGTGAACACCGACGCCTACAACGCCCTGCCGGACGAATTCCGCACGGCATTGGACGAGACCGTCCCGGCAGCCGTCGATCATTACCTGGCCACCTATGCCAAGGTCTATGACAAGTGGTGGCCGGAACTGGAAAAGCGCAACATCAAGCAGATCGAATTCTCCGCCGACGACCTTGCTGCCCTGCGGGCCAAGGCTGCCCCGATCCACGAACAGTGGGTCAAGGACATGGATGCCAAGGGCATTCCGGGACAGGAGCTGCTTGATCTGGTGAACACGACGCTCGGCAACGACGGCTGACCGGCCGAGAGCTCGAACTAACCAGTCGATCTTACAACCTCCGGCGTTTTATACGCCGGAGGCCTTCCTTGGGCGTATAAAAATGATCACACCAGATCGGTCCGTCGCGACCGCCGAGGCGCCGCGTTACATCGTGTTCGATGGCGTTCTTGCCAGGATAGAAAACGGCTTCAACCTGATTGCCGCAGCCAGCATCCTGCTCCTGATGCTGCTGGCTGTCGTGCAGATCTTCGGTCGCACCTTCCTCAATCAGCCCATTCCGGGGTTCATTGACATCACCGAACAGGCAATGGCCGTGTTCACCTTCATGGGAATTGCCTATTGCCAGCGTGTCGGCGGCCACATCCGCATGGAAATCCTGCTGGGCAAGCTCAAGGGCCGCGCGCTCTGGACGGCCGAATTCTTGGGGGTTTTCATCATATTCCTGGTGGTCTGCGGACTGATCTACGGCTCCTGGTTCCATTTCGAACGGTCCTGGAGTATCGGCGATTCCACCATTGACGTCGGGCTGCCCACCTGGCCGTCGAAACTGCTCGTTCCGGTCGCTTTGACCCTGCTCGCTCTCCGGCTGTTGTTGCAACTCTACGGCTATTGGCGGCTGATGGCGGATCCGTCACGCACGCCCCTTGCGGTTCCGCTCATCATGGATGTCAAGGAAGCGGCAAAACATGAAATCGAGGAAGCCTTCGGCGAAGACGACGGGGAGACTTCCCGATGACACCATTTGAAGTTGGATTGCTGATGACCGGCGTGCTGCTGGTCCTCGTGCTTATCGGCGTACGGGTCGCCTTCGCCGCCGCCTTTGTCGGGCTCACCGGCCTCATCATCATCTTCTCCATGCGCATGGGTTTCGAAAAAGGCTTCATCACCGCGTTGAAGATGGCCGGCACCGTGCCCCATTCAAAGTCGGTCACCTATTCCTTGTCGGTCCTGCCGACCTTCATCCTGATCGGCTTTCTGGCTTTCTACGCGGGGCTGACCAAGCAACTGTTCGATGCGGCCAAGAAGTGGCTTGGCTGGATGCCCGGCGGCATGGCCGTCGGCACCGTGTTCGCGACCGCCGGGTTTGCCGCCGTGTCCGGCGCCAGTGTGGCAACCGCCGCCGTGTTCGCCCGCGTCGCCATTCCGGAAATGCTGGCGGTGGGCTATTCCAAGCGGCTGGCTTCGGCCGTGGTTGCCGCCGGCGGCACGCTTGCCTCGCTGATCCCCCCCTCGGCGATCCTGGTGATCTACGCGATCCTCGTGGAACAGTCGGTCGGAAAGCTGCTCATCGCGGGCTTCCTGCCGGGGCTTTACTCGGCGCTGATCTACATCCTGATCATCGTCGGCATGGCGGCCTGGCGCGGTGACGCACCGGCGATCAAGGGCTTCACCTGGTCCGAGCGCTTCGCCTCTCTACCGGGAACGCTTCCGATCTTCGCGGTGGTGGCTGTGATCTTCATCGGTCTGTTCGGCATCGAAATCGGCGGGTACCAGTTCGCCGCGACGCCGACGGAAGCCGGTGCGCTCGGGGCCTTCGTCGTCCTGATCACCGCCTTCGTGAAGGGCATGCGCACCAAGCAGCTGGGCCAGGCCCTGCACGAAACCGCCAAGCTGACGGTGATGATCTTCACCCTGATCTGGGGCGTCCTGGTCTATGTGCGCTTCCTCGGCTTCGCCGGTCTGCCCGATGCGTTCCGGGACTTCATCGTCAGCCTGCCGCACGATCCGATGCTGACGATGATCCTGATCCTGAGCGCCTACGCGGTGCTCGGCATGTTCATCGATGCCATCGGTATGCTCGTCCTGACCCTGCCCGTGGTCTATCCGGCGGTCATGGCCCTGAACGGCGGTGAGGCCGTCAGCGCCGCGGACAGCACGCTCGGCATGTCGGGTGAGGCCTGCTCGATCTGGTTCGGCATTCTGGTGGTGAAGATGGCGGAGCTCTGCCTGATCACGCCGCCGATCGGCCTGAACTGCTTCGTGGTCGCAGGTGTGAGGCCGGACATTCCGGTTCAGGAAGTGTTCCGCGGCTGCGTCCCGTTCTTCGTCGCCGACATCATCACGATTGGCGGCCTGCTGGCCTTCCCGTCGATCATCACCTGGCTGCCGTCGATGATGTAGCCGGGAAGGAAGAAACGAAAATGAAGGCTGCGCCGGGAAACCGGCGCGGCCTTTTTCAATCCGGGATCCGTTAGAACTAAAACAGGCTGCCCTGCGACGTCGGCTTCTTGTTCTCCGAAGTCGCCGACTTCTTCGCCTTCCGCGCGGGCCCCGCAGACCCCGACGTGGCGACCGCATCGATGGTGCCATCGGCAAGCTCGATGCTGAGCGCATCGCCGGAGGAGACCGCGCTTGCGGAGCGCACCGGCTGGCCCTTGTCGTCGCGCAGCAGCGCATAGCCGCGAGCGAGCACGTCCTTGTAGGACAGCGACTTCAGCAGCTTTTCCAGCCCGTCCAGACGGTCGCGCGATTTCGTCAGCCGGATGGCATAGGCCCGGTCCATGCGCTCAGACAGGCCGGACAGGCGCTCGTTGCCGATGGTGATCTGATGCTTGAGCCGGATCGGCGTCAGCCGGTCGGAGACGGCCGCATAGCCCTGGCGTTTGTGCCGAACGGCAACCTGAAGCGCGCGCCCCTGGCGCTCACCGAAGGTATCCAGCTGATCGCGCGCCTTGGTGGTGACGCGGGCAAGCAGGAACGGCGACAGGCGGCCGGCCGCGTTCTGATAGGTGCTGCGGTGGCTGCGGGTATTGACGATCAGCGAGCGTTCCAGGCTGCCGGCGGCGGTGTCGAATCGCTGGCGGGGCAGGGCGAGCAGGTCGCGAGGTGCCGGCAGGGCCGCACCTGCCGCCCGCAGTTCCGTGCGCCGGTTGGAAATAAGGCGGTTCAGGCCGGAGAAGAGACGCCGCGACAGGTCGTCCGTCATGGCCATCAGGTCGGCCTTGACCGGTACCGCGATTTCCGCGGCCCCCGTCGGTGTCGGCGCGCGCACGTCGGCGGCCAGATCGATCAGCGTCCAGTCGGTCTCGTGGCCGACCGCGGAAATCAGCGGAATCTGGCTGTCTGCCGCCGCCCGCACGACAGCTTCCTCGTTGAAACCCCAGAGATCCTCGATGCTCCCGCCGCCACGGGCAACGATCAGGAGGTCGGGCCTCGGGATAGGGCCGCCGGGGGGAAGCGCATTGAAGCCGCGAATGCCGTTCGCCACTTCCGCGCCGCAGGTCTCTCCCTGCACCCGGACCGGCCAGACCAATACGTGTAGGGGAAAGCGGTCGGAGATCCGGTGCAGGATATCGCGGATAACGGCGCCGCTCGGCGACGTGACGACTCCGATGACCCTCGGCAGGCTCGGCAGAAGCTGCTTGCGCTCTTCGCCGAACAGGCCTTCGGCGGCGAGCTTCCGCTTCCGCTCTTCCAAGAGTGCCATGAGCGCGCCGGCACCGGCCGGTTCCAGCGCGTCGATCACCATCTGGTATTTCGACTGGCCGGGAAAGGTGGTGATCTTGCCGGTGGCGATCACTTCCAACCCCTGTTCGGGCTGGATTTTCAGTTTGGAGGCGACCCCGCGCCAGATGACGCCGGACAGGACCGCGCGGTCGTCCTTCAGGTCGAGATAGATGTGGCCGGAGCCGGGTCTCGAAATGCGGCCGAGCTCGCCGCGCACCCGCACATAGCCGAAGGAGTCCTCCATCGTCTTCTTGATGGAGAAGGAGATTTCGGAAACCGTGAATTCGGCGGCATTGGAAGCGGAGTCTGACAAGGCTGATTCCCTCTGATCCCTGAAAACTGGCCGTCCCGGAGGATCGGGTCAAGAGGCGGAGCCGGCGGGGGGCGGTGGTTTGCCCGCCTTGATGTAAGACAGAACCTCGTCGACCGTGGAAAAGACGATGCTTTTTCCGAAGGTGTGAATCAGTTGCCGACGGCTGCGGGAGGATGGATCGTCCAGCGTATGGGCGAACAGCAACTCGATGCCCTCGCCGGCAAGATCCTCCTGGATTTTCTTCAAGGCCTGCAGGGCCGTGAAGTCGATGTCGTCGACGCAGGAGAAATCGATGCAGAAGTGCCGCAAGCCGTCCGGAGCGGGTGTAACCAGATCCCTGATCTCCTCTCTCATGAGCTCCGCATTGGCATAATACATGGAGTGCGTGAACCGGTAGACCATCAGGTCCGGGGCCGCCATGGCGCGGGTTTTGAGAGGTTGCACCTGCCAGGTTTCCGCGGTCTCCGGCGTGAGCAGAACGTTGGCCGGGTGATAGCCGTGCCGCGTATGCACGATGAGCGACAGCACGATCGCCAGCACGATGCCGGGCCCGACGCCCGCCACGACAACCACCAGGATCGTTATTGCCGAGACCCAGAATTCGGCCCTCCGGGTGCGGCGGATTTCCCGCAGGCCTCTCAGGTCGATCAGGTCGATGCCGATCAGAAAGACGAGGGCGGAGAGCGCGGCTTCCGGCAGATAGGCCAGGATTTCGGTAAAGAAAAGCAGAACAAGAATGACGATCCCGACCGTAATCAACATGGAAAGCTGGGTCCTGCCGCCCGCACTTTCGACGATCCGGCTTTTGGTCGGACTGCCGTTGAC
This sequence comes from Roseibium sp., assembly GCF_048260565.1. GTDB lineage: Bacteria > Pseudomonadota > Alphaproteobacteria > Rhizobiales > Stappiaceae > Roseibium. Next base: position 444,373 of record NZ_JBLXGP010000002.1, read on the forward strand.
GACGAAAGTTCCGGTCAGCCCGGCGCCGAGATTGGCGAACCCCAAGGCACGCAGGTCCATGCCTTCGTCCGGCGTTTCGTTGTATTTGGTGGCATAGGCGCGGGCGGTGGCTGCACTCTGGGCGAGGATCACCACCAGCATGGCAAGCGCCACCGGGCCGAGCTGCCAGATCAGCGCGAATGACCAGTCGACATCCGGCAGCGCCAGGTCGGGAAGCCCTCCGGGGACGCTGCCGACAACCGCAACGGTGTTGCTGAAGTCAAAAAACCAGCTGACGAATGTGATCAGCCCGAGCGCAACGATCGCGCCTGGAAAGGACCGGGACAGCCCCCTGAAACCGAGGATCAGGAACAGGGCGCTGAGGGAAATGGCTGCCGCCTGAAGGTTCAGGGTCGACAGCAATGGCAGGAGCAACGCGAGTTTTTCCAGCCCGCTGGCATGAGCGATCTTCAGGCCAAGCATGCCGGGCAGGGAGTTCATGGCGACCTGTATGCCGACGCCCGACAGGAAGCCGACCAGAACGGTCCGGGACAGGAAGTCGGCCATGAAACCAAGCCGGGCGACGCTCGCAACCAGCACCAGCACGCCCACCATCAGAGCGATCAGGCCTGCCAGCGCGACGTATTCGGCCGATCCGGTCGCAGCCAGCCCGGCCAGGCTGGTCGCCAGGATCGCTGCGGTCGCCGAATCCGCCCCGACCACCAGATGGCGCGATGATCCGAGCAGGGCGAACAGCGCCATGGGCAGCAGCATGGTGTAGAGCCCGGTGATCACCGGCGTGCCTGCGATTTTCGTGTATCCCATCACCTCGGGAATCGCGACCGCGGCAAGGGTCAGCCCGGCGAGGATCTCCGGCAGGATCCGGCCTTTTTCCATGGGAAGGACGCCGGCGAATAACCACCGTTTCAGGTTTATTCCGGACAAGATGGGCTCCTTTTGCGGAGCGGATAAAGGGTCGACCGCTGTGTCATCTTGTCGAAGTGAATGAAAAAAACAACTCGGCCATCAAAGACAAGGGGGATCACATGTTTGCCACGTTGCCCGGATACCGCTTCTCCGAAATCTGCCGTTGGGGAAAGGGTCAGGGCCTCTTGATCTAAAAAATTTATAAGGGATCCATACCTTTTCAACGAGCGCAAGCCGCACTATTTTGTGCCTAACCCAGTAACCGCCGCGTCCTCCCCGCGGTGAAAAGAGGCATCACGGTATTCATTGACGACGGGCGCCAGAGCGAATGGCTGCGGCGCCCGTCGTCATGGAATTTTTGCATAGACCCTGCGCCAGCGTGACGGGCTGAAACCTGTTAGTATTCATGGCCGGGCGGGGTCGGACGGATAAGGTTCATGATCAAGCGTTTCATCATCGCCATCATTCTGATCGTACTGATCTGCGGCGGGCTGGTTGGTTTCAATCTGTTCAAGGAACAGAAGATCGCCGAGTTCTTTGCCAATCGGCCGAGACCGACCGTAACGGTGTCTACCGTGACCGTGGAAGCCCAGACCTGGAAGCCCGGTATCGAGGCGATCGGGACGGTCGGCGCCCTCCAGGGTGTCGATGTGGCGTCGCGCGCAGCCGGGATCGTGACCGACATCCTGTTCGCCGCCAACGATGAGATCGAAAAAGGGCAACTGCTCGTCCAGCTCGATGACGAAGAAGAACAGGCTACACTGATCGCGGCCAAGGCTAACGAGGCGCGCGATAGTCAGGCGCTGAAGCGTGCGACCACCCTTGTCGACAGGGGTGTGAGTTCGACTTCGGCCCTGGATGATGCCAAGGCCGCCCTCGATGCTTCCCGCTCCGTCATGGAACGGGTCAAGGCGCAGATCAATCTGAAGAAGATCCGGGCGCCGTTTTCCGGAACCATAGGCATTCCGAAGATCGATGTCGGTCAGTATCTTCCGGCCGGTGCCGTCATTGCCACGCTTCAGGATCTCAAGGTGATGAAGGTCGATTTCACGGTCGCCGAACAGCGCCTTTCCGAGGTGCATATCGGTCAGCTCCTTCACCTGGGCCTGTCGGAAGACGCCATGGGCTATGAAGGCAAGATCACGGGTATCGATCCCAAGATTGACCCTCAGTCGCGCCTGGTCTCGATCCAGGCGGAGGTCAAAAATTCCGACGGTGTTCTGCGTCCGGGCCAGTTCGCCTTCGTCCGGATCGATCTGCCTGAGGAAAACAACGTCATCGCGCTGCCGCAGACGGCGGTCGTCCAGAGCCTTTACGGCACCTACGTCTATCGGGTTGCCGAAGACGAAACTGCCCCGGCGGGCGAGGACGGCAAGAAGAAACTGGTGGCGCGCCAGGTGTTCGTGGAGGTCGGCCGCCGCTTCGGCGGCAAGATCGAGGTGACCGAAGGCGTAAAACCGGGAGACGTGATCGTGTCCGCCGGTCAGAACAAGCTGACGGTCGGCAGCCCAGTGACCATCGACAATACGGTCAACCCGGTCGGCGCCACCGAAAAACCGGGAGCCTGATGTGAATTTCTCGGAGATTTTCATCCGCAGACCGGTTCTGTCCACGGTCGTCAGCCTGATGATCCTGCTGCTTGGCGCGCAGGGCATCATGAACATGAATGTCCGCCAGTATCCCAAGATCGAGGAAACGGTGATCACCATCACCACCGTGTTCGTCGGCGCTGGCCCCGATCTCGTTCAGGGTTTCATCACGACGCCCATCGCCAAGGCGGTCGGGTCGGCCGAAGGCGTCGACTATGTCAGCTCGAGCAGTGCGCTCGGCCTGTCGACGGTGTCCGTGCACATGCGGCTCAACACCGATCCGGACAAGGCCCTGACCGAAGTCATCTCCAAGGTTCAGGAAGTCCGGGGGCAACTGCCGGACGAGGCCAAGGACCCGGTCATCAAGAAAGGCACCGGGCGGTCCTTTGCGATCATGTATCTCTCGGTTCTTTCCGACGGCATGTCGCCGCAACAGATCACCGAGTTCGTCTCGCGCGTCATCCAGCCGCAGCTTTCGGTCGTCGACGGCGTGGCCGACGCCCAGATCCTGGGCGAACAGACCTTCGCCATGCGCATCTGGATCGATCCGATCAAGCTGGCCTCGCGCGGTGTGACGGCGGCCGAGGTGCTTACAGCGGTCCAGGGCGCGAACTTCCTGTCCGCGCCGGGCAAGACGGAAGGCGAGTATGTCGCCTACCAGATCGCCGCGAAAACGACGCTCCAGACCCCGGAGGCCTTCGGGGCACTGCCGGTCAGCGGCGAGGGAACGGAGGTCGTCCGTCTCAGGGACGTGGCGGATGTCACGCTCGGCAGCGAGAGCACGGATGTCCGTGTGTCCTTCAACGGCCGGCAGGGCGTGTTCCTCGGCATCATGCCGACGCCGTCCGCCAACCCGCTCGACACCGCCGCCGGCGTCCGGGCGGAGCTGCCGCGGCTTCAGGCAAACATGCCCAAGGGCACGTCGATCCAGGTGGTCTACGATTCCACCAAGTTCATTTCCGCCTCCATCGAGGAAGTCTTCAAGACCATCGCCGAAGCGGTCGTGATCGTCATTCTGGTGATCCTGCTGTTCCTGGGCTCCTTCCGGGCGGTCTTGGTGCCGATCGTGACCATTCCCTTGTCTCTGATCGGGGTCTGTTTCTTCCTCTGGGCGCTCGATTATTCGCTCAATACGCTGACGCTGCTGGCGATGGTGCTCGCGATCGGTCTCGTGGTGGACGACGCCATCGTGGTGGTGGAGAACATCCACCGGCATCTGGAGGACGGTTTAAAACCGCTCGAAGCGGCGATCGTCGGCATGCGCGAGATTTTCGGGCCGGTGGTGGCGATGACCATCACGCTCGGCGCTGTCTATGCGCCGATCGGCTTCACACAAGGCCTGACCGGAGCGCTGTTCCGGGAATTCGCCTTCACGCTGGCCGGCGCCGTGTTCATCTCCGGTTTCGTCGCCGTCACCCTGTCGCCGATGATGTCGGCCCGCCTCCTGTCGGCCCACGGCAGCCGGTTCCAGACCTTCATCGACAAGGTGTTCACGAAACTCACCAACTGGTACGGCCGGCGTCTGAACTTCTCGCTCGACTACAAGCCGGTGACGCTTCTGATCGTGGTGTCGCTGCTGGCGACGTCCGCGTTCCTGTTCCTGAAGACGTCGAGTGAACTGGCACCGGATGAGGACCAGGGCGCGCTGTTTGCCATGGTGACCGCGCCGCAATACGCCACGTCCGATTACACCCAGCTCTATACCAACCAGTTCTACGAAATGACGGACGATGTTCCGGGTGTCGAGGCACGGTTCCAGATCGTCGGAACGGGGGCGACCAATTCCGCCTTTGCCATCTGGGCGTTGAAGCCGTGGGGGGAGCGGGCGCAGTCGCAGGAAGAGATCAAGGGGATGATCCAGGGGCGGATATCGAAGTCCGCCGGTGTCCAGGCCTTCGTCTTCGCGCCGCCGTCCCTGCCCGGATCCGGCGGCGGCCTGCCGATCCAGCTCGTCCTGCAGACGACCGGATCGGCCGAACAGGTCTACGAGATTGCCGAAGAGGTCAAGAACAAGGCGATGGCTTCGGGCAAGTTCATCGTGGTTCAGAACTCCATGTCCTTCGAAAAGCCGCAGGCCACGATCCTGATCGATCGCGAGCGCGCGGCCGCCCTCGGCGTTCCTGTTTCCACCATCGGCGGCACGCTGAACATCCTGGTGGGCAACGCGAGCGTGTCCAAGTTCGACCGGGACGGCCGCTCCTATGACATCATTCCCCAGGTGGCCAAGGAATACCGGATGAACCCCGATCTCCTCGGAGGATTCTATGTCCGCTCGGCGAGCGGGGACATGGTGCCGCTGTCAGCCGTGGTGAAGGTTTCGATCGGGGCGACGGCCGTTTCCATCGAGCAGTTCAACCAGCTGAACTCGGCGACGATTTCGGCGCTGCCGCTGCCGACGGTCACCACCGGCGACGGCCTTGCCGAACTGCAGCAGATTACGAACGAGACGATCCCGTCCGGGTTCTTTGTCGATTATGCCGGTCAGTCGCGGCTCGAGGTGCAGCAGGGCAATACGATCCTGATCGCCTTTGCCCTGGCGGTCATCGTGATCTACCTGGTTCTGGCGGCCCAGTTCGAAAGCTTCCGCGATCCGTTCATCATCATGATGACCGTGCCGCTGTCGATCTTCGGCGCCCTTGTGCCGCTGAACCTCGGGCTCGGCACGCTGAACATCTACACCCAGGTCGGGCTGATCACCCTCGTGGGGCTGATCACCAAGCACGGCATCCTGATGGTCGAGTTCGCCAATGCGCAGCGCGAACAGCACGGCATGTCGAAGCGCGAGGCGATCGTCGAGGCGGCCCGGGAACGGCTGCGGCCGATCCTGATGACGACGGGTGCCATGGTGCTCGGCGTCCTGCCGCTGGTCATCGCCGAAGGGGCAGGGGCCGCCGCTCGCTACTCCATCGGCCTGGTGATCTTCACCGGCATGTCCGTCGGGACGATGTTCACCCTGTTCGTGGTGCCGATGTTCTACATGTATGTCGGCCACGCCGATAAGGCGCCCTCAGAGGCCGAAGACGAAGCCGAACCGGCGGAACCGCCCGCCACCGGTCAGCACGCCTGATTTCGAACGCCGGCCCCCGCCTGACATTGAACGCTGGGGCCGGCGTTCCGGTTTCCCGGGGGACGCAGCCCGCACGGCCATTGAAATCGGCTCCGGTCACGCCTTACCTTGGGGACATGTCCAGATATGACTTCAAAATGCAGCGCCTGTTCGTTCGTCCGCTTCTCGCTCCGGGCGGCTCGATAGAAGCCGACCGCAGTCAGGCGAACTATCTTCTCAATGTCCTGCGCCTCAAGGACACAGACCGGATTCTTGTCTTCAATGGCAAGGATGGTGAGTGGCTTGCGGAAATCGTCGCGACCGGGCGCAAGGCCTGCCTGCTGAAGCTGGTGGAGCAGGTGCGCGAGCAGACGACCGCCATCGACCTGCACTATCTTTTTGCCCCGCTGAAACATGCGCGCCTGGATTACATGGTGCAGAAGGCGGTCGAAATGGGGGCCGGAAGCCTCAGGCCGGTGATGACCCAGTATACCCAGGCGAGCCGGGTCAACCTGGAACGCATGGAAGCCAATATCATCGAGGCGGCCGAGCAATGCGGCGTCATCTCGGTGCCGCAGGTGCTGGAGCCGATGGCCCTCAAGGACCTCGTCGGCACATGGGAGCAGACGCAACCGGGCCGGCGTCTGCTGTTCTGCGACGAAGGCGAGGAAACCAAGAATCCGCTCGGGGCGCTTGCGGATCTGGCGGATCGGGGACCGGCACCTCTTGCCGTTCTGATCGGACCGGAAGGCGGGTTTTCGCCGGAGGAAAGAGAGCTTCTGCGTGCGCAGAGCTTCGTGACGCCGATCCCGCTCGGACCCAGAGTCCTGCGCGCGGACACTGCTGCCGTGGCTGCGCTGGCCATTGTCCAGGCCACCCTGGGCGACTGGAGCTGACACCGGTTCGGGTCTTCGCGAAGAACCGGGAAATCGGCACATTCGGCAAGGGGTTGAACCATCCGGAGAACGATGGGGACCGGCCAGGAGACGTCGGCTTTGAGGCCGCGAACACGCGAAGGCGGTCTTCAGAATTGCGTGAGTTTAATTCCGCGCCATTTGTCTGCCTTGCGTTTCGGACCAATCAGTCCTAAATGCCAGCAGTCGTTCGATATTCACGAGAACGAAATGACTCACTGCGTATGTGCATGGCCCGTCGATTGGCTAATGTATGCATCGACTTGAAATTGAGGACAGTCTGAATGGCTCGCGACACCGTCGATTCGACGCCGATTGAAGGCACTGCTGCGCTTGCCGCGACGCTTGAGGACGGCTGCAAGCCGTCCGACCGGTTCCGGATCGGAACCGAGCACGAAAAATTCGGTTTCCGCCAATCCGATCTGTCCCCGATTCCCTATGACGGACCGCAGGGCGTCGAGGCCGTTCTCACGGGCATGGAAAAGCTGCTCGGCTGGGAACGGATCGAGGATGCGGGCAAGATTATCGGCCTGGCCGATCCGGTCGGCGGCGGCGCTATTTCCATCGAGCCGGGCGGCCAGTTCGAGCTGTCGGGTGCACCCCTCGACAATCTGCATGAAACCTGCCGCGAGACGAACGCGCATCTGGCGCAGGTCCGTCAGGTTGCCGATCCCATGGGCGTCGGCTTCCTGGGAACCGGCATGACGCCGACATGGCGCCGCGAAGACGTTCCGGCCATGCCCAAGTCGCGCTACGAGATCATGACCCGCTACATGCCGAAGGTCGGCAGCCTCGGGCTGGATATGATGTACCGGACCTCGACCATTCAGGTGAATCTCGATTTCTCTTCCGAAGCCGACATGGCGAAGAAGATGCGCGTCGGTCTGGCCCTGCAGCCGATCGCGACCGCGATCTTCGCCAATTCGCCGTTCACCGACGGCAAGCCCAACGGCTTCAAATCCTTCCGCGCGCAGATCTGGACCGATACGGATGCGGACCGGACGGGGGATATACCATTCGCCTTCGAGGACGGTTTCGGTTTCGAGGCTTATGTGGACTGGGCCATCGACGTGCCGATGTATTTCGTCAAGCGCGGAGATGCCTACCACGATGTAACCGGCACAACGTTCCGGGAGTTCATGAACGGCGGGCTCGAGGGCAAGATTCCGGATGCGCGTCCGAACCTCGGGGACTGGAACAATCATCTGTCGACCCTGTTCCCGGATGTGCGCCTGAAGAAATACATCGAGATGCGCGGTGCGGACGGAGGTCCCTGGCGCCGGATCTGCGCATTGCCGGCCTTCTGGGTCGGCCTGCTTTATGACGATGGCATTCTCGATCAGGCCTGGCAGCTTGTGAAGGACTGGACCCAGGAGGAACGCGCCGCCCTGCGCGCGGGCGTTCCCAGGGACGCGCTGCAGACCGCCTTCCGGTCAGGCACGGTTCTGAATATCGCCAAGGAAGCGCTTGCTCTTTCCAGCGAAGGCTTGAAGCGGCGCGCCCGTTTCAGCGACGGCGATCTGGATGAGCGCGTTCATCTGGCGCCGATCGAGGAAGGTTTGGCGGCGGGCATGTGTCCGGCCGATGTCCTGCTGCAACGCTACAACGGCAGCTGGAATGGCGACCTGACACATATCTTCAAGGAATACGCCTATTAGGGCACCGGCCCGAGCCAGTCGCAATTTTCGTCTGTTGAAAAACCGCGAATTGACCTGAGGCAGCCGAACGCCGATCATGCCGGTAGGCGAAACGTTTCAGGGCTTTGGCGATGGCAGATGATTCCGGCTTCACTTATCCGTTTGATCTGGCTGCTGTCGCCGAAGACATGCGGCAGCGTTTCGGCTGGACGAACCAGGACCTGAGCGATGCCATGTCCCGCCTGATGCCCGCCGCGATGGCTGGCTTTCGGCATTTTGGGCCGCAGTCGCCCTTCCAGGCGCCGGCGGAGCCGGTCAATGTCTTCGATCCGCTGAACCTGTTCGGCAAGACGGGGCAGGACATCTCGAACGAGCAGCTTTCGCCGTTCTTCGGCCCTGAATTCGTGCGCAAGGCGGTTGCCGAACAGATTGCCCAGGCAACCGGACTGCAGCAGAAGGCGGTTCAGGAAATGATGCCTGTCGCCGCAACCCTGGCCATGTCGCAGGTCGTCAGACCCTATCTTCACAGGGAGGCGCAGGAGCTTATGGACGCCTTCGTGCGTGGGTTCGTGCGCGGACGGCCGAAGCCGGTTCCCAAGCCGATGGATTACGTCCAGGGCTATACGGAGGCGGTCAACGCGTTCTGGTCCCAGTTCCTCAAACCTCTGGACCGCACGGAAACGGAAGAGGCTCATCCGGAAGACGAGGAAGAGGTTGAAGCCGAACTCGAAGCGGAAGAGGAGGACGCCATCGCCGGTGACGGCGAAACCGGGGACCAGGCAGAGGCGTCCGAATTCGATGCCATGATGGCCAACTGGATGGCCGCGGGCCGGGACTTTCAGTCGAGCCAGTTCGAGGCTTTCGACAGTTTCTTCAATCGCGCGGCCAGAGACCTGGGCAATACATCCGGCAACACGGATTAGGGTACCGCTCCATAAAAAAGGCCCGCCGGGGGTGGCGGGCCAGTGAGGTGTCAGCACAGGTGCCGACGGGGCTGCAGTAGCAGTTCGGATCAGGCGGCCAGTTTGGGCTTGCGCTCTGATAACTTGATGACAGTGCTCTCCGGGGAGGCGGAACGGGTGCCGAACTCGAGCTGCAACCGGTCCTGGACAATCGGGCGGAAGCGCACGCGCTTCTGGTCCGCCCAGGTGTTCAAAACGGGAGTCGGGTCGATGAACAGCGGTAGCTGTAAGGCGCGACGAACGTCGCCTCGGGTCAGACCGATGTCCTCGAGTTGGCTGTCGGACATCTCATACAATTTGACGACTTCGCGCCGGTTCTTGTAAGCGCGCCATGCACGGGCAATCGCATGGCCGATGGTTGCAGTCAGGCTCTGTCTTGCAAAATGCGTCATGGCAAAATTCTCCTGTTACCGGCAAACGGTGTTTGCAGGTCATTCGGCGCCGCCGGTCCGGCGGTTCGTCTTCTTGGGACAATTGGAAGATGGCGTGTTCGCTTTAATTTATCCAACGAATGTTTTTTATTGGAACAATCACATATCGTTATGAGTTTATAAGATATTGAAATTTAAAGTGTGATTTCCTTGTGGCGCGGATTTTCTCGAGCGGGATCCATACAATTTCCTCAAATCCATCTCGGCTCTGAAGCGTTTCGGCAGGGGCCTGAACACCCCTCTTGGTGCGCAAACGCTATTGATGTATAATGTTCAAACAATCAAAATCCCTTATAAGAATATCTGTCGGCAGGTCTCTCATGAATCATGTGCTGGACATCGATCAGCTGAGAACGTTCCTTGCGATCGCGGAACTCGGAAGCTTCACCAAGGCCGGGGAGGCCGTGCACAAGACCCAGTCGGCCGTGTCCATGCAGATGCGCCGCCTGGAAGAACGCCTTGGCCTTCCGATTTTCGCCAAGGACGGCCGGCAGTCGCGCCTGACGGAAGATGGACAGCGCCTGCTGGAATATGCCCGGCGCATGATAAGCCTCAATGACGAGACCCTGTCCGCATTCGGAAACCGCAAGGAAGTCGGCCAGGTGAAGCTCGGCGTGCCGGACGACTATGCCGATCGTCTGTTGCCCCAGGTTCTTGCGGCCTTCAACAGGCTTAATCCGTCGATCGAGATTCAGGTGGAATGCGCAGGCAGCACGAATCTGGGGACTGCGATCCACGATGGTAAGCTGGATGTAGCCATCGTCACCTCCGATGATCAGTCGGAATCCCGAGGCGAAGTCATCCGTCGCGAGCCGCTGTACTGGGTATCGTCCAGCCAGCATTGCGCTCACACCATGGAAGTGGTCCGGCTGGCGGTGGGACCGTCCACCTGCTCCTGGCGGCGCCTGTCCATGGAAGCGCTGGACCGCGTCAACCGCGCCTATAATGTCGCCTATGTCAGCTCCAGCGCATCGGCGCTGGTCGGTGCCGTCCAGGCGGGGCTGGCCGTTACGATTTTTCCTGAAAGCGCGGTCCGGGACGGCATGCGCATTCTGGAGGAAAAGGATGGCTTCCCGGCCCTTCCGCCGTGCGAGATCAGCCTGCTGCGCTCCGTGTCCGCGCGCCAGCCGATGCACGACACTTTGTGCAATCACATCGTTGCGGCCATCGGCAACGTGGCGAACCAGATCGCAGCGGAATAGGGTCTGGCAGGGGTAGCTATCGTTTCCTCAGCATCATGACGTTGCCGGTCAGCACCAGAAGCAGGCCGGCGAAGCCGCTGCCTGTCCAGTGATAATCTTCGAACACGGTTGAAACCGCGAGAGCGATGACGGGAAAGATGACCGTGGCATAGCCGGCGCGCGCCGAGCCGATGCGCCCGAGCAGTCTCAGATAGGAGGCAAAGGCGATCACCGAGGCGATGACGGCGAGATAGACGAGGCTTCCGAGATAGGTGACGGTCCACTCGACCGTGAAACTATTGCCCCTGACGGCCGCGAAGACCCCGAGGAAGACAGCACCGTAGAACATGCCCCAGGTGGTGGCCGGCGTGACCGTGATGCCTGTCCGCTGGGTCGATGCCGACAGCATGTTTCCCAGGCAGAAGGAAACCGTTCCCAGCGTGCAAAACAGCAGCCCAAGGGCGGCCTGGTAGTCGATGTCCGCACCCATGATCTGCGGCCAGAACATCAGGGCGACCCCGAAAAAGCCGATCAGGCCGGCTGAGAGCGTGGCAAGCCCGGGTTTCTGCCGGAACAGCACGAAGGCGAGGAACAGGTTGAACACGGAGGTCAGTGAAAACACCACCGCAAGCAGACCCGACGGAAGCAACCGGGCTCCGTAGTAAAACAGGGTGAAGTTCGTCGAAAAGATCAGGGCTCCGAGACCTGCGAAACGCAAATGTGCCTTCCATCCGAAACGAAGGTCGTGGCGCCGGTAGAGGCTCCAGCCGAACATCACGGCGGATGCCAGTACGAAGCGCCAGAAGACGGAGACTTCGGGTTCGATAGCGGCGACCTGCCCCTTCATGGCAATCCAGCTGAAGCCCCAGGCAAGGACCGTTGCGCCATAAAGGCCGTAGTCGGTGGCCGACAGAGCCGGCTCCCGGCCGGTGTCGATGGATGTGGAAACGGACATGGAGATCCCGGTCAGATTTGTGTGCCGCAATCTGCGCCTAAAATCGTTTCACGACAAATGATTGTTCGTGATCGAATGATCAGATTAATTGAACATTATCCGAGCGCGGCCTCTGCGCTTGGATGCCAGTGCGGCCGGTAGCCGTTGGCAAGCGCTTCGCAGATGCATTTCGGTGTCAGCACCGTGATCTCTCCCTCGGATGTGTTCGGGGCGGCGGACCTGTAACCGTCGACCGTCCAGGCAATCAGGCGCCGGTCCAGGAGCGCATATGGCGCGTCGCCGATGGCGACAAAGGCGCCGTCAGGAAGGTCGGCAAGGCGGGCCTGGAAATGCCGCTGATGCCGTCCGTCTAGCCGGTCCCCGTGCAAGACCTTGTCCAAAGTGGCGGTGGAAGAGGTGCCTTGCGCCAGCCGGCTCCAGGGGAAAGCCTGGGCGAAGGCTTTGGCGTCGTCTCTGCGGCACTCGAAGCAGGGGCGGTGGCCGGCGGCAAGCGCGGTCGGCTCATCCAGAAAGAACAGCTCCGTGTAGCCGTCGCCCATGATCTCCCGGCTCCGGCCCTTGAAATCGGTGACGCAGCAGATCCAGCGCTGAGATGCCCAGCGGCGGTTCGTCAGGGTCCTGGTTTCCGGGTCATGGATCCTGCCGCCCCGGTTGCCCATGTAAAGGCCGCGCGCCGAAGTGGCGATGATGTCGCCGGTGGGCGTCACCCGGTTTTGCAACGGTGCTTTTGTCGACATCCAGGAGCCCTCCACGAAAGTCTCGTCATATCGGCGGAAGCCTATCATGATAGGCGAAAAGAATCAGTGTCTTGGAGTCGTCCTTCATGTCCGTCCTGGTGATTGAAAACTATCCGGATGCCCCGATGGGCAATGTCGGCCGCGCCCTGGAAAAGGCCGGGATCGGCTTTGATATTGTGCAGGCCCATGCCGGTGAACCGGTTCCGGGAACGTGCGCGGGACGGTCCGGGCTCGTTGTCCTGGGAGGTTCCCAGAATGCGCTCGACGACGAGGGCTACCCTTTCCTGCCGGCTGTCTGCGACCTCATCAGAGACTTTCATGATCGAGACAAACCGGTTCTTGGCATTTGCCTGGGCTCTCAACTGATCGCGCGGGCGTTCGGGGCCGAGAACATTCTCGACCGGCCGATCGAATTCGGCTGGCACGAAGTGCGGGCGGTCGAGAAGGCCGGCGACGATCCGATCGGCCGGATTCTGGCCGGAGGCTCGCCGATCTTCCACTGGCACACGGACACGTTTTCCCTGCCGGAGGGCGCGGTGCACTTGGCCAGCAGCGATGCAACGCCGCATCAGGCGTTTCGACTGGGCCGCGCCACCTATGCGACCCAGTTTCATTTCGAAGTGGCGCTGCCGGAGGCCGAACAATGGTCCGCCCTGTTTTCCGAGCGGATCCGGGAGCATACGCCCGACTGGCCGGAACGCTTCACTCACGATGCAAACCGCCACGCGGCCGCCTCCGACCGGACCGGGCAGGCGATTGCCGAAGCCTGGGTCGCTCTGCTCGACCGGTCATAAGCTTTCGGTTCAGAACCTTCAGAGCACCAGATTGTGCCGGCCCACCTTGGTGATGTCGGTTTCGCCGCAAAGGCCCATGGTCACGTCCAGTTCCTTGCGGATGATCTCCAGCGCCTTGGTCACGCCCGGCCTGCCCATGGCGCCGAGGCCGTAGATGTACGAGCGGCCGATGAAGGTGCTTTTCGCACCCATGGCGACGGCCTTGAAGACGTCCTGGCCGGAGCGGATGCCGCCGTCCATGTAGACCTCGATCTTGTCGCCGACGGCATCGACGATATCCCGCAGCACATCGTAGGAGGCCAGGGCGCCGTCGAGCTGGCGGCCGCCGTGGTTGGAGACGATGATCCCGTCGGCTCCCGTCCCGACCGCGATCTTCGCGTCCTCCACGTCGTTGATGCCCTTCAGGATCAGCTTGCGGTTCCAATGCTTCTTGACCCATTCCACCGACGACCAGTCCAGGGTCGGGTCGAACTGGCTGTTGGTCCATTCCGCCAGCGAGGACATGTCCTCCACGCCCTTGACGTGGCCATGGATGTTACCGAACTGGCGACGCTTGGTCTGCAACATGTTCCAGCACCAGCGCGGCTTAAGGGCGAGGTCGAGCAGAACCGGCAGGGTCGGCTTCGGCGGGGTCGACAGGCCGTTCTTGATGTCCCGGTGACGTTGCCCCAGAACCTGAAGATCAAGCGTGAGCACGAGGGCGGAACAGCCGGCCTCGAGCGCCCGTGTCATCAGCGATTCCGAAAAGCCGCGGTCGCGCATCACATAGAGCTGGAACCAGAACGGCCTGGTCGTGTGTTCCGCCACATCCTCGATGGAGCAGACGCTCATGGTGGTCAGCGTGAACGGCACGCCGAATTGCTCGGCCGCCTGGGCGGCCAGAATTTCCCCGTCCGCGTGCTGCATGCCGGTGAGGCCGACCGGGGCGAGCGCCACCGGCATGGAGACGTCCTCGCCGATCATGGTCGTCTTGAGGCTGCGGTTATCGATGTTGACCGCGACCCGCTGGCGCAGCTTCTGACGCTGAAACGCGGCTTCGTTGTCATGATAGGTGCTCTGGGTCCACGAGCCGGTGTCCGCATATTCGTAGAACATCTTCGGGACACGGCGTCTGGCAAGGGCTTGCAGATCGGAAATGCAGGTAATGGCGGACATGGGTTTTCCTCGATTGGTCTGTATTTTTAACCTTTGGCAGCGGTAGAGCGACCGCTGCGCGGAACATGGCTGCGCTGTTTCAGCCGGAGATCGGACACCTCCTGCCAGCCTTCGGCGCGTTCCGCCTCCTTCAAGGCGGCGGCAACGAAATCGATATGGTCGTGTGACGCCTGTCGCGCCCCGTCCGGGTCGCCGGCCAGGATGCGGTCGACGATCCGCTTGTGCTGCTCCAGAACGGCGCGGCGGGCGGTCGGATGGTGATAGAGCCGCTGGCGGTTGTAGAAGACGCCGTTTTCCAGGAGCCGATAGCAGGAACGCAGGGCGTGCAGCAGGATGATGTTGTGGGCCGCTTCGCCGACGGCGTGATGCAGGTCAACATCCAGTTCCACTTCCCTGGCCGCGTCGCCGCTCTCGTAAGCCGCGTCCATCTGGGCGAGAACGTCGGTGAGGATCTTGCGGTCCGAGGCCGTGGCCCTCTCGGCGGCATGGGCGGCTGCGGTGCCCTCCATGTCGTGCCGGAACTCCAGGTAGTCGGCGATGGCCGTCGGATGGCGCTCGATCAGAGCGATGATCGGTTCGGAGAAGATCGGCCCGATGACATCGGCGACGAAAGTTCCGCCACCCTGCCGGCTGGTCAGAAGGCCGCGCTCTTCCAGAAGTTTCAAGGCCTCGCGCAGCACCGGGCGGGAGACATCGATCTCACTCGCCAGTTCCCGTTCCGGCGGTAGCCGGTCGCCCGGCCGGAGCACACCGTTGAGGATCAGTTCCTCGATCTGCTGCACGACGGCGTCGGCGGTCCTTATGGGTGGCGCCTTTCGGAACATGGCTGCTGTCCGTTGTTGATCTGCGTACCGGGCACGCAAAATCGCACCCGCCGGATCTTAATGACCCAACGAAGATGATTGGTCAATTAAATTGTCCAATTTCTTTTAAAGAAGATCCTTCGGCGTCCTGCCGGCAAAGAAGGCGTCGAGATTGTCCAGTGCGCGGAAGCCCATGGCGTCGCGGGTCCGCACGGTCGCGCTGCCGATATGGGGCAGCATGAACACGGTCTCGAAGTCTGCGAACGCCGGGTTGCCGCCGGGTTCCTTTACAAAACAATCCAGGCCAGCCGCAGCCACCTGTCCGGACCTGAGCGCCGTAATCAGGGCCGCCTCATCCACCAGCGCGCCACGGGCGGTGTTTACGATCACGCAGCCCGCGGGAAGCAGCTTCAAGCTATCCGCGTTCAGGAGGTTCTTCGTTTCAGGGGTTGCCGGGCAGTGGAGCGACAGGAAATCGCCGTTGGGCAACAGGCTTTCCAGCGAGCTGTGGTAGGTCGCGCCGAATTCCCGGTCCTCGGCAAGGCGCTGCCTGTTGTAGTAATGGATCTCCATGTCGAAACCGCGCGCCTTTTTGGCGAAGGCCTGGCCGACACGGCCCATGCCG
Source organism: Roseibium sp. (assembly GCF_048260565.1). Taxonomy (GTDB): domain Bacteria; phylum Pseudomonadota; class Alphaproteobacteria; order Rhizobiales; family Stappiaceae; genus Roseibium. The sequence continues at coordinate 460,108 of NZ_JBLXGP010000002.1, forward strand.
ACGATGGCGAGCCGCGCGCCGCTGACCTGCTTGCCGACCATGAAGGACGGGCTCCAGAAGTCCCACGCACCGCTTCTGACGATCCGGTCGCCCTCGACCGCCCGCCGGGCCGCACCGAGCATCAGCAGCATGGCGATTTCGGCGGTCGCATCCGACAGGACGTCCGGCGTGTTGGTCACGGCGATGCCGCGCGCCTTGAGAGCGGCCAGATCGCAATGGTCTACGCCGACCGAATGATTGGCGAGGATCTTCAGGCGCGGGTCGAGCCGGCTGACCACATCGGCTGAAAAGATCTCCGAGTGGCACGGCATCATCGCGTCGACACGTGCGCTCATGGCGACGATCTCGTCAGCAGTGCTGACGTCGTCCGCCTCGTTGAGGATCACCTCGTAGCTTTCCCGGGCCCGCGCGATGGTCGCGTCGGACACCCGCCGCGGCAGCCACAGGACCGGTTTGTCAGCCATTTTTGCCGTTCCCGTCCTTGCCCAGAACGCATTCCTGAACATAGTCGGTGACGGCGAGGGACAGAACGAAGATCACTATGATCCAGCAGGGCAGGCCGCCCCAGAAACCGGCAAAACCGGTGGAGATGCTGTAGGCCAGGCCGATCACGAAGACAGAGACCAGGGCGGTTCCGATCAGTCCCAGGAGGATCTTGCTGTTTCGTCCTAACATGAGGAACTCCTTGTCTCGTCTCAGGCGGCATTCAATGCTGTCAAAAGCCAGCGGGCGGTGCGCATCAGCCGGTCGTCCTGCTCGACCGCACCAATAAGCTGGACCCCGATCGGCAGTCCGTTCTCGCCGACCAGCAGGGGCATGGAAACGGCAGGCAATCCGCCCAGCGTCCAGAGTGTGCAGAAGATCGGGTCCCCGGTACTCGGCCCCATCTTCGGAGCTTCTCCCGCCGCACTCGGGCTGAGGATCGCATCGTAGTCCTTGAAGAAGGCGGTGAAGAAGCCGTCGGCCGTTTCGGCAACCGAAAGCGCATCCTCATAGGCCGCGGTCGTTATTGCCCGGCCCCGTTCAATCACCGGCTTCAGCGTCGCGCTGATCCGATCCCAATGATTATCGAAGGTGTCCTGCAGAAGCTGGCAGATCTCGTATTCATGGATGATCCGCTGCACCTCGACCAGGTCGGCAAACGCGGGCGGTGCCGGTATCCGTTCCACCCGAGCGCCGAGAGCCGTAACGAGTTCCGTAAACCCGGCACGGCTGTCCGCGCTCAGTCGGTCGGCGAAGGGAAGGTCGATAAAGGCCAGGGACGGTTCCACCGGCGGTTCCGACAGAAAGCCTGCCAGCATGGCGGGCCTTGGACGCGGATAGCACTTGTCGTCGGTCTGGTCGTAGCCTTTGAGGGTATCGGTCAGAAGGGCGCTGTCCTCCAGGGTGCGGGCAAAGACGCCGATCTGGTCGAGCGTATTTGATGTCGCCAGAACGCCCCGGCGGGAAATAACCCCGCGCGTTGGCTTGAAGCCGTAGGTCCCGCAAAAGGAGGCCGGACGGATGACCGAACCGTTGGTCTGGGTGCCGAGCGCCAGTGGCACCTGATGGGCGGCAACGGCTGCCGCCGACCCGCTCGAGGAGCCGCCGGGTATATGGCCCGGGTCGTGCGGATTGGTGGTATCGGTCGGATGAACGAAGGCCAGCTCCGTCGTCTTGGTCTTGCCCAGGATCACGGCCCCGGCGTCACGCAGGCGTTCCACCACGGCCGCATCCCGGTCGGGGCAGCGTCCTGTGAACACCGCAGACCCGCGTTCGGTCGGATAATCCTTCGTGTCGATGATGTCCTTCAGGCCGACCGGCACACCATGCAGGGCGCCGAGGGGGCGGCCTGATTTCCGGACCGCATCCATTTCGGCGGCCTCCGCCAGCGCCTTGTCCCGGTCCAGATGGGCCCAGGCTTTCAACTGCCCGTCGGTTTCCTCGATGCGTCGGAGACAGGCGGAAACAAGATCGGTCGAGGTCAGAAGGCCGGCCCGGATTTTCCGGACCGCCTCGCTGGCGCTGAGTTTGAGGATGTCGTTGTCAGGCAGTGTCAGGTTCATGGAATATACGGTCCGAACAGGTAATCAGGCAGCCACAGGGCAATCGCGGGGAATTCGTGCAGCATCACCATGCTGAAAATCACGATCGCCAGATACGGCAGGATGCCCTTGAAGATGTCAATCAGCTCGATCTCTTTCTTCAACACACCTTTCAGATAGTAGGCCGACATGGCCATGGGCGGGGTCAGGAACGAGGTTTGCAGGTTCAGCGCCACCAGCATCGCGAAGAAATACGGGTTGACGTGGAACGTATCGAGCATGGGCAGGAAGATCGGCACGAAGATGATCAGGATTTCCGACCATTCCAGCGGCCAGCCGAGGAAGAAGATGATCAGCTGAACCAGGATCAGGAACTGCCACGGCTCGAGCTGCATGTGCAGGAACCATTGCTCGATGATGTCGTGGCCGCCGAGATAGGAGAACACCGACGCGAAGGTCCAGGAGCCGACGAACAGCCAGCAAACCATGGCGGTCGCCTTGGCGGTCAGGAACACGCTTTCCGTCAATCGGACCCAAACCGCCTTGTGGGCGTGGCGGAGGCACGAGAGCCAGAGGCCGGCGAGCGCACCCAGAACAGGAATTGTGATCATCTGCCACAACTTCGGCTCCTTGGCGGACAGGATGAAAACCGCGAAGGACACCACGGCGAACCCGGCCGGAACCGGGTCTTTCAGTGTGACGCACCTCCTCAGGATGTCTTCCGTCGGCCCGAGATAGAGAGACGCCAGGAACAGACCTCCAAGCGCTCCCATCGCGGCCGCTTCCGCCGGCGTTGCCAGTCCGCCCAAAATAGAGCCGAGGACGAGCATGATCAGCACGGTCAGCGGCACGAAGGAAACCAGCAGATCCGTGTAGATCTTCGCCACCGGCGGCACGTCCTCCTGCTGTGGCTTGGGCGCGATTCCGGGACTGACGAGAACCCGGGCAATCACATAGAGGATATAGAGACCCGCGAGCATCAGCCCGGGGAAGACCGCTGCCGCGTAAAGGCGGAGCGGGGACAGTTCGGCGATCGCCGCATAGACGATCAGCATGATGGATGGCGGAATCAGGATGCCGAGCGTGCCGCCGGCACAGATCACGCCGGAGGCGAATTGCTTGTTGTAATTGGCATTGGCCATGGCGGGGAAGGCCAGAAGTCCCATCAGCGTCACGACGGCGCCGACGATCCCGGATGCGGTTGAAAAAACCGCGCAGGTGATCAGGGCGGCAATCGCCATGGAGCCGGGCAGGTTGCGCGCGGCCATCTGCAGCGAGAAGAACAGGCGGTTGACGATATTTGCCCGTTCGACCACGTAACCCATGAACAGGAACAACGGGATGGCGACCAGTGTGTCGTTTTCCATCACCGAATAGGTATTCTGGTTCAGCAGATAGAAGATGTTGTTAGTGAACAGGTCTGCGAAGGTTTCCGCACCGGAGTAATAGGCGTAGTAGCCGAAGGCGACGCCCATGGCGAGAAGGGTAAAGGCGATCGGAAAGCCGAGCAGCACCAGCAGGATAAACAGGCACAGCATCAGGATCGCGACTTCGGGATTCGTCATCTCAGGACACTTTCATCAAAGAGACATGCTGTCCGGTCAATGGCCGGCGGCGGGCTGGTCTTCGAAGGGATCCTCGGCCAGGATGTCCTCCGTTTCCTTCACGTCGTCCAGGCGTGGCAGCCATTGACCCGTTTTCATGGCGCGCCAGCAGCGTGCGAGTTCGGCAAGTCCCTGCAGCATCAGCAGGAAGCCGGCCACCGGGATCAGGGTCTTGAAGAAATAGACCTGGATGCGCGCCGGGCTGTTCCAGCTCACTTCCTTGTAGCGCCAGCTGTCGGAGGCGATCTCCGCCCCGTACCAGAACAGGGCCAGCATGCCCGGATAGAAGAACAGCAGGTAAAGCAGGAAGTCGACGCGGGCCTGCCAACGGACCGAAAACAGGCGGTAGAGGACATCGCCGCGCACATGGGTGTCCTGGGCCAGGGCATAGGGCCCCGACATCAGGAAGAGGGCGCCATACATCTGCACCATCATGTCGAAGGCCCAAACGGTGGGCGCGTTCAGCACGTAGCGCACGAACACTTCGTAGGAAACGGACAGGGTGAGGATGAGAATGCACCAGCCGAATGCCCGGCCGACCCAGACGCTTAGCCCTTCGATCATATAGATTAGTCTTGTCACGTCAGCCTCTGGAGGTTTGCAGGCAGGAATGCGCAGGGGCCCGTGACGGGTCCCCGCGACAACATCCGGCAAAAGGGGCTCGGATCAGCCGAAGTAGTGCTTGTAGGCCAGCTTGTAGTCGGGCTGGTTGAGGTTCAGGTAGCCCATCACCTCTTTGGCATACTTCTTCTGCGACTCGATCACCTTGGCGAAGAAGGGGTCTTCCTCGGAAATGCGGGTGACAACGGCATCCCAGGCATCGAGCTGAGCGGCCATGACCGCATCCGGCGTGCGGTAAACCTTGACGCCCTGCTCTTCCTGCAGTTTGACGAGGTCTTCCGAGTAGCGCTTGGTGTTGTGCCAGTAGAAGTTCGAGTTCTCCGCATTCGACGCGTGCTTGAGGACGGCCTGGAGCTCGGACGGCAGGTTCTCGTACTTCTTCTTGTTGAAGGTGATTTCGAAGAATTCCTGGCTCTGGTGGAACGACGCCAGCATGTAGTTCTTCGAGACGTCCTGCATGCCGAAGTCGCGGTCGGAGGTCGGGTTGTTGAACTCGGCCGCGTCGATTAGGCCGGACTTCATTGCCGGCTGAATTTCACCGCCGGGAAGCTGCACGACCGAAAGTCCCATCTGCAGCATCACGTCCGCAGCCAGGCCGACCGTGCGGTACTTCAGGCCGTTCATCTGCGCGACATCAGTGATCTGTTCCTTGAACCAGCCGAGCGGCTGTGCAGGCATCGGACTGTTGAAGAAGGAGACGACGTTCAGTCCGAGCGAGGCCATTAGTTCGTCGAACAGCTCCTGGCCACCACCGTAATTGACCCAGCCGAGCACTTCCTGAGAGGACCAGCCGAAGCACGGACCGGTACCGAACAGGGACGCGGTTTTCGATTTGGAGTACCAGTAGGCCGGAACGTAGTGGGCCGCATCGAGCACGCCCCGGTGCACAGCGTCCTGCATCTGGCTGGTCTTGACCACCGAGTCCACCGGCAGCAGGTCGATCTTCAGGTCCTTGCCGGCCATGGCATGGACGGTGTCCACGTAGGACTTGGCGTTTTCAAGAAAGATGCCGCCTCCCCAGGCGGCCTGCATTTTCAGGACGGCCGGCTCGGCGCGCGCCACGGCGGGTGCGGCAAGCGTGCCGGCCGTTGCAGTGGCGGCAAGCGCGCTGCCTTTCAGGAACCGTCTCCTGTTCAGTGTATCAGTCATGATTTTCCTCCCGTTTATGCCGGCTTTGTTTATGGGTATCCCGGACCTAAACAGGATTAGGAAACCATTATCCCCGAAGAAGAACAAGAGGATCTGTATCTTCCAGCTGATTGAACTCAAGAGGAGACTGAGGGGTTTGTTTTGCGGTCAAGTCTTATGTTTAATTTGTTAAATAATAGACTTTCTGTTTTTTTGGGTGCGTTTGTATTGCGTTGCGGAATGACGGCCTCGCATCTGCATCAGGTTGTGTGCCGTGGGGGGTATTTACCGGCGTTCAGAATGGGCCGGTTCGTCGATCGGGCACAGCCTGAGGCTGTTCCGGAACAATTTCGAGAAATGCGAACAAATGAATGCATTTACAAAATGCGAGAAACCGTTTGAGGTATCCGGTTCGAAGGCGCATGTGCTGCTGCCTGTCCGGACGGGTCGCATTGCATGATCCCCAGGGTACCTCGATGGGTGAAAACAGGGCCTTGGGATGGTGTGAAAATTTTGCGGCGCGACAAAGGCTTGAGAAGTCCACCGGTGCCGGGTTATGATTTCTCGCGAAATGAGAATTGTTTCGCGATTTTGCATTCAGTTTTAACGCTGCGTTGAAAATCCTTGTGGATTTATGCCCGCGTCGGGATGGCGCACGTCCATTCCAACCAAAACCCGTGACAAGGCTCCTCTCCATAAGCCATTCTCTGGACTGGTCATCATGGCGAGATGGAAGGACTGGGACAGTCATGGGCGAGAACACAAAGGACACGGCAAGCCCGTTACCGGCCTTCAAAACGCATCCCATGCGCGAGGCCGTTCTGGGGGAGGTGCATGCCCGTCCCTTTCGCCCGCTGTCGGTGCCAAGCATCATCCTGCATTACGCTTTCACCACGACGCCCGAGCAGGCGGCGGCCGATTACGACTGGTTTTCCGACCTCTGCGCCAGCCAGGGCGCGGCAGGGCCTGGAAAGTCGGCGCGCCACCACGTTCTGGGATTTGGCGGGGGGACCCTGAGCTGGGAGCGGCACGCCGAGTTCACCACCTATACGTGGCACGGCCCGGCGACCTCGTCGGATCCATTCGGGCCGCTGCCTGGCACGCATCCGTTCGGGGTCGCATTCCGGGCGCCGGGACCGATGCTGGTGTCGACCCGGCTCGATCTCTGCAAGGCGCCGGCATCGCAGAACTGGCGAAGCCACTATGATCCCGCAAGCCTGACGGTCTTCAAGGTGGAAAACGGTGCGGGGCTCGTCGCGACGGATTTCCGGCCGGACGGGGACGGCATGACCAGGATCGTCGTCTTCAATGAAGCCATGACGCCGATACAGAGCGGCGCGGTGGTGCAGCGCCTTCTGGAAATCGACACCTACCGGACCCTGGCATTGCTCGGTCTTTTCGAGGCAAACGGCAGGCAACCCGAAATCGGTACGATCGAGACGAAACTGATTGATCTGGCCAAGCGGCTCCAGGATACGGCCGGCCTGGAGGAAAACCGCACCCTGCTGGAGCAATTGTCCGGGCTGGCAGCCGAACTCGGCGCCGCCGCGGCGGCAAGCACCTACCGTTTCGCCGCAAGCCGGGCCTATTACGAAATCGTCCTGGCCCGTCTCAGGTCCCTTGGCGAGGAGACCGCGCCCGGTGACTTGAGCATGTCCGCGTTTCTCGGGCGCCGGCTCGGCCCGGCGATGCGGACGTGTCAGGCTCTCGAAACGCGCCAGGACATGCTGTCGGAAAAACTGGCGCGCGCGACGACCCTGTTGCGCACGCGGGTCGATGTGGATCTGGAACAGCAGAACCGGAGCCTGCTGGAATCCATGAACCGGCGCGCGCGCGTTCAACTGCGCCTGCAGCAGACGGTTGAAGGCCTGTCCGTCGCCGCCATCAGCTACTACGTAATCGGCCTGCTGTCCTATCTCGCCAAGGGCGTGAAGACGGCAGGCGTTCCGATGCCCGGACCGGAATTGACCACGGGGCTTGCCGTGCCGGTGGTCGTGGTCGGCATCTGGCTGATCGTGCGCAGGATCCGGTCTCATCACGCGGAAGGCGCCGACGACGAGACCGGGAAATAAACCGGACCTGGAAATGAGAAAGGCCGGCTCGCAGGGAGCCGGCCTTTTTTGTTTTCTACGGGAGGACCGCTTACTTCGTCGAGCCGTCCTCATTGAATTGGGCCAGGTAGGCGATGATGTCGTCGCGGTCCTTTTCCTTTTTCAAGCCCGCAAACGCCATCTTGGTTTTCGGAACGAGGTCTTTCGGCTTCTCCAGGTAGGTATGGAGGATCTCGTCGGTCCACACCTTGTCGCCTTCGGCGAATTCCTTCATGGCCGGAGAATACTTGAAGTCTTCAATGCTGGCGACCTTGCGGCCGACGATGCCGTTCAGCTCCGGTCCGACCTTGTTTTTGGCGTCGGGACCAACGGCATGGCAGGCCTTGCACTTCTTAAAGACCTTCTCGCCCTTGTCCACATCGCCTTCAGCCGATGCGGTAACGGTCAGGGCAAGAAGAGCCGTGCCGGCAATCATTACGAGACGCTTCATTTCATTCTCCCTCAATGATGCGTAATCACATAGCAGTTTTAGAACAAAAAAACGAAGCCCAACGCAAGGGAGCAGCCAGAAAACTTGTTCGGTTTTTCTGGGCTTGAGCGCCTATGTCGCAGGTTCGTGGCAAAACCGCTTACCCCAAAAGAGGCATTCCGTGTCTGAAATTGCAACCGATACATAAGGGTGATTTTTCAACTTGCCTTGGCCGTGCCGGACGAATCCAGCCATGCGTCCAGTCCGGCGTCCCAATAGGGCGAAGGGCCGTAAAGTCCGGCGAGGAAATCGATGAAGACGCGGACCTTCGCCGGCAGAAAACGTCGGCTGGGGTAGACGGCGTGCAGCCCCACATCCTTCGAGGCCCGGTATTGCGGCAGGACGATCTTGAGTTTTCCCTCGCGCAGTTCCGGTCCGATGTCCCAGGTGGAGCGCAGGGCGACGCCGACGCCCGCCAGGAGGCACTCGCGAACCACCTCGCTGGAGTTGGTCCGGATCGGGGCAAGCGTACGCACCGTCTCGATACCGTGCGGGCCCATCAGCCGCCACGGGTCCTGATTGACCGCCGCAAGACAGACGTGATTTTCCAGCAGATCCTCTATGGAAGCCGGTTCGCCGTGCTCGGCCAGATAGCCGGGAGCGGCACACAGGATCCGGTGAACCGGCGCGAGCCTGCGCGCCACGAGGCTGGAATCGGACAGCTCGGCAATGCGGATCGCCAGGTCGTAGCCCTCGCCGACAATGTCCACGAAGTCGTCGCCCAGGTCGAGATTGATCGACAGGTCCGGATTGTCCTTCAGGAATTTTCCGAGATAGGGCGCGATATGCAGTCGGCCGAACGAGGTGGGGGCCGCAACCTTCAGCGTGCCTCGCGCCTGCGCGGAACCGCGGGTCACGAACGCTTCGGCCTCTTCCACGGAGGCAAGAATCGCGACGACGCGCTCGTAGAATCCCTGTCCGGCTTCGGTCATGGCGATCTGACGGGTCGTGCGCTGCAGAAGCCTGGTGCCGAGCTTGTCCTCAAGCCGTCGGATGCGTTTGGAAACAACCGCGGGGGAAAGCGACATCTCCCGGCCCGCCGCCGACATGCTGCCGGCGCCGACGACCCTGGCGAAAATCTCCATGTCCGTGAGATTGCTCATTTTCAACTGCCCGGAAAGATTATTATTGCTTGGCCGGCGTTTCGTCCGGCGCGGTTTTTTGACAGGATTGGCAAACAGCCGGAATCCGATACGGTCAACCGGATTGATTATACGTCTTTTCGGCAATAATAGATCATATTTGTTCGGAAATGGAAAGGGAGAGGCCATGACTGCGATCGCAATGCCGGCGCCGGATGGCGCGGTCATCGCCCGCAGGGCGGACATCGTCAAAGCGCTGCAGGCGATTGTGCCCGGAGAGGGCGTAATCGATGACGAAACCGAAATGCGCCCCTATGAAACCGATGGCCTGACCGCATATCGTCAGCTGCCGCTGATCGTGGTCCTTCCCGAAACCGTGGACCAGGTCTCCCGCGTCCTGCGCTATTGCCACGAGAACGACGTCAAGGTGGTGCCGCGCGGTGCCGGGACGTCGCTTTCCGGAGGCGCGCTGCCTCTTGCCGACGGCGTTCTGCTATCCATGATGAAGTTCAACCGGGTGCTCGACATCGACTATGAGAACCGGGCGGTCGTCGTTCAGCCGGGCGTCACCAATCTCGGGATCACCCGGGCCGTCGAGCATGAAGGTTTTTACTACGCGCCCGATCCCTCGTCCCAGATCGCCTGTTCCATCGGCGGCAACATCGCGGAGAACTCCGGCGGCGTGCATTGCCTGAAATACGGCCTGACGACCAACAATGTGCTCGGCCTGGAAATGGTCCTGATCACCGGCGAGGTGATCCGCCTCGGCGGCAAGCATCTCGACAGCGAGGGCTATGACTTGCTCGGCCTGATGACCGGGTCGGAAGGCCTGCTCGGCGTCGTCACCGAAGTCACCGTGCGCATTCTGCAGAAGCCGGAAACCGCCCGCGCACTCCTGATCGGCTTTCCTTCCAGCGAGGACGGCGGCCGTTGCGTGGCCGACATCATCGGCGCGGGCATCATTCCCGGCGGCATGGAAATGATGGACAAACCGGCCATTCATGCGGCCGAGGATTTCGTCCACGCCGGCTATCCACGGGATGTGGAGGCGCTTCTGATCGTCGAACTCGACGGTCCGGAGGCGGAGGTGGACTACCTGATCGGCCGGGTCGAGGCGATCGCGAAGGACAACAAGGCGAGCCATATCCGGATTTCCGAAAACGAGGAGGAGCGCCTGACCTTCTGGGCCGGACGCAAGGCCGCCTTCCCGGCGGTCGGCCGGATCTCGCCCGACTATCTGTGCATGGACGGAACGATCCCGCGCAGGGAACTGCCGAAAGTGCTGGCGCGCATGCGCGAACTGTCCGACAAGCACGGGTTGCGGGTCGCCAACGTGTTCCATGCCGGCGACGGCAACCTGCACCCGCTCATTCTCTATGATGCCAACAAGCCGGGCGAACTGGATGCCGCAGAAGCCTTCGGCGCGGATATCCTGCGGCTTTGCGTCGAGGTCGGCGGTGTTCTCACCGGCGAGCACGGGGTCGGCATCGAGAAGCGCGACCTGATGACGGACATGTTTTCCGAAGACGACCTGAAGCAGCAGCAGCGGGTCAAATGCGCCTTCGACGACAAGCACCTGCTGAACCCGGGCAAGGTGTTCCCGGTACTGCACCGCTGCGCCGAGCTCGGCAAGATGCATGTTCATAAAGGACAGCTTCCGTTCCCGGACATCCCTCGTTTCTAGGAAATCCCATGGACGCGACACTGAAACCGCGCGATACGCGCGAAACCTGCGAAGCGGTCAAATGGGCCGCTGCCGAGCACACGCCGCTGGAAATCATCGGCCAGGGCTCCAAGCGCGCGCTCGGCCGCCCGGTCCAGGCGGCGCATGTGCTCGATCTCTCCGACCTGAACGGCGTGGATGTCTACGAGCCGGCCGAACTCGTGCTCACGGTGAAGGCGGGAACGCCGATCAAGGACGTCGAGGCGCTGGTGGCTCAAAGCGGCCAGGAACTGTCGTTCGAGCCGATGGACTACGGTCCGCTCCTGGGCGAGGCGCCGGGCAGGGGAACGGTCGGCGGCGTTCTGGCCGCCAACCTCTCCGGTCCGCGCCGGATCAAGGCAGGGGCTGCCCGCGATCATATCCTGGGTATGGAGGCAGTCTCCGGCCGTGGCGAGATCTTCAATTCCGGCGGCCGGGTCGTGAAGAACGTCACCGGTTATGATTTGCCGCGTGCGCTCTGCAGTTCCTGGGGAACGCTGGCGGTGGCCACCACGGTTACGCTGAAGGTCAATCCGAAGCCGGAAACCAGCGCGAGTTTCCGCCTCACCGGCCTGTCCGACGAGGACGCGGTCAAAGCCATGTGCGCGGCCATGGGATCGTCGGCGGAAGTCTCCGGAGCGGCCCATCTCCCGGCCGACATCGAAGGCGGCGAAGGTCAAACGTTGCTCCGGCTGGAGGGCTTCGCGACCTCGGTCGATTACCGGTTCGACACCTTGAGGAAGCTGCTGGCTCCTTTCGGCACGCCGACCCGCATCCAAAACGAGGAATCGGCGACGTTATGGGCAAGGGTCCGCGACGTGATGCCGTTCGCCGGAGGCAGGACGCCGGTCTGGCGCATATCCGTGGCGCCGGCGTCTGGCGCGGACCTGGTCGCGCACTTGCGGGACAAACTGGACCTGCAGGCGTTCTACGACTGGTCCGGAGGTCTTGTCTGGCTGAATTGTCTCGACGGCGAGGTTCACGACGTGCCCATCCGGGACGCAGTGGCCGATTGCGGCGGCGGTCACGCGACGCTTGTGCGGGCCGATGCGCCGGTGCGCGCCTCCGTTCCCGTTTTCCAGCCGCAGCCTGATGCGCTTGCGGCCCTTGCCCAACGGGTCAAGGAGCAGTTCGATCCGCATGGCATTCTCAATCCCGGTCGGATGGTTCCCTGAACACTCATATGAGCTGACAAAAAGCGCCGGGGAAGCGAATTGCTTCCCCGGCGCTTTTTGTCGGGAGCAGGCAGGCTGCAGCGGCCATGATCAGGCGCGCGGCGGTGCCTTCTTCAGGCCGGCGTTGCACTTGACGGTCAGGTCATACGTCATGCTGCCGCGCTGGTTCGTGGTGTTCTTTAGGCTCCACTTGTTGTTTTTCGCGGCCTTCTTACGGGCGGCCACGGCATCGAGTTCGAAGTAGGCACGTGCCTTCACCGTCCAGTTCTTCGACAGGACGTCCGTCTTCGACAGGCCCTTTTTCATCTGGTTCAACAGGTTGAGTTCGCACTGCTTTTTCGGATCGGAGCCGTGCCAGGCAAGCTTGTGAACCGGGATCTCCGGCTTGAAGCCGATGCTGACCGTCCGCTTGGAGCCGGACCCGACATCCCGGTACTTGAAGCTCTTGTGCCAGGCATTGCCGCTGCCTTCGAAATAAAGCACGTTATGGAAGGAACCGAGCTTCATGGCGACAATGCGTTCGCCGTTGGTGGCCTTGGCATAGAGGTTCAGCAGGAAGCGGTGGCTGGGGGTCTTGATCTTGGTGTAGCCGTTTGCGTCGGCGGAAACCTCGATGACCTTCACGTCGATGCCGTCCTGCTTGACGCTGACCTTTTCGATCCAGTCCTTGGCAAAACCGGCCGAGGTCATGGTGAGCAGCGCTGCTGCGGTCAGGGCGGTCCGGAAAATTGCTTTCGTCTGCATAATTTTCTCCAAATAGATGTCTTAATCAAACCCACGGGAAGACATATGGTGGCTCTGCCTTGAATGGCGCCTGAAGCCGTCGTTCAAACTCCGTTCATCTGTCCGTGAACTTTTCGCGGAATTTCGAAAGTCCTGTGCGGGAGATCGGGTTCGATGCGGCACAAGCATCTGCTATAGGTTTGATTGCAAAGGGAGAGGATCGCCGCCGGCTGTGACCCGACCGGCTGGTCGAGCAGGCCGGATTGACGGTCGATTGATGGAACCGAGGACACATGCAGACCAATTTCACCGCCGAGCAGTTATCTGACAGTGCTGTCGCGGAATCGGAAAAGATCCTGCGCAAATGCGTCCATTGCGGGTTCTGCACGGCAACCTGTCCGACCTTCACCCTGTTGGGCGACGAACTCGACAGTCCCCGCGGGCGGATCTACCTGATCAAGGATATGCTGGAAAACAGCCGTCCTGCGGATGCCCGCGTGGTCAAGCATATCGACCGCTGCCTGTCGTGCCTGTCCTGCATGACGACCTGCCCGTCCGGGGTGCATTACATGCATCTGGTCGATCATGCCCGGGCGCATATCGACAAGACCTACAAGCGGCCCCTGGCCGACCGGCTGCTGCGGGAGCTGCTGGCTTTCGTCCTGCCCCATCCGGGCCGGTTCCGGCTGGCGTTGGTGGGCGCGTTTTTCGCGCGGCCCATGGCGGGTCTCCTGAAAACCTTCGGCGGTTCTTTTGCAAAGTTGGGCGCCATGCTGGAACTGGCGCCGGCAAAGGCGCAGGGGATCTCGCATATGGCGGGGCCTGCCTGCTTTCCCGCGGAGACGGGTCAGCGGAAGGGGCGGGTCGCGATCCTGTCCGGTTGCGCCCAGCCGGTCCTGAAGCCGTCGATCAACGAGGCGACCATCCGCCTGTTGCAGCGTGCCGGCTATGAGATCGTCCTGCCGGAAGGCGAGGGCTGCTGCGGCGCGCTGGTCCATCACATGGGCAAGGAAGAGGCCGCCCTTGAAAATGCCCGGCGCAACGTGGATGCCTGGACCCGCGAGATCGAGGGGGAGGGGCTCGACGCCATCCTGATCACCGCATCCGGCTGCGGCACCACGGTCAAGGACTACGGTTTCATGTTGCGCGAGGATCCGGTCTATGCGGAAAAGGCGGAACGGGTATCCGCGCTGACGAAGGACATCACCGAATTTCTCACCGGCGTCGAACTGGGCGAACCGGCCTTCGCGCCAAACCTGACCGTTGCCTACCATTCCGCCTGCTCGATGCAGCACGGCCAGAAAATTACCCGTGAACCCAAGGATCTGCTGAAGGCCGCGGGCTTTGTGGTCAAGGATGTGCCGGAAGGCCACCTGTGCTGCGGTTCGGCCGGGACCTACAACATCCTTCAGCCGGAGCTGGCCAGGAAACTGCGTGACCGCAAGGTCGCCAATATCGAAAAGACCGCGCCGGATCTGGTCGCCACCGGCAATATCGGCTGCATGACACAGATCGGTACGGGATCGGATCTTCCGATCGTCCACACCGCCGAACTTCTGGACTGGGTCTACGGTGGGCCGGTACCGGAAGGGCTTGAGCAGGTCTACCGTCTGTAGCCGCCGATACCTGCCTGGATCGCTCCATCCGGTCGGCTTTTTGAAAATTACCGCCCGAGCCACCATATTGATCGGGTTGGAAAATCAGGTGGAAGTCTTGTCGGCCGGAAGCAGCCATACAGCAATCGTCAGCCTCGGCATGTCCTGCCAGAGTTCGCGGCAGATCCGCACCAGTCTGGATACTCTGAGCACAGCGCTGGAAGAGACATTCGAGCGGGAGCGGCATTTCTTCGACGGCCTCATCGCTCCGGTCGACGGCATGGCAGCTCTGTTTGAGGATGACTTTCCGCTCTTTCAACGCGATCAGATCGAGCCGGGTCCGGGACACCCGACCTGGCAGCCCTACGGGATCCGGTTTCTGCATCATTTTCGTACGGATGACGAAGACGCCGATATCGATGCGCACTTCGACGAGGAACGCTCGCGCTTCGGCTATATGAGGGAGAAACTTGCCGACCTTGCGAACCGCCGGCGTGTCGTTTTCGTCATTTCCAACAGCCAGAACAATCTGGCCGAGGTGGCCGCGGAAACAGGGATGGGGTCCATCGCCTTTAAAACCGGTGAGCTGAACCGCCTGCAGACAGCGGTCGACCGGTTTCTCGGAAGATCATGCGAGTATCTCGTGGTCAGTTATCCGGACCGCCACGGCGGCATCACCCATCCCGAATTGACGGTCCTGCGGCCCGATGACAGCGAATGGACGGGCGACAAGGCGCAATGGCGCGCCCTATTTCAGGACTATTTCGGCCAGCCGAAACGGCTGTCTTTCGCCGTCTGAATGGAAAACCCCGCCGAAGCAGGGCTTTCCATGACTTGTTTGGCTTGAACGCCCTCAGATCACGTGCACCTCGGTGCCCACGCCGACGCGTTCATAAAGGTCTTCGACATCCTGGTTGCGCATGCGGATGCACCCTGACGAGACGGCATGGCCGATGGTCCAGGGCTGGTTGGAGCCGTGAATCCGGTAGAGCGTCGAGCCCAGATAGAGCGCACGCGCGCCAAGCGGATTTCGCGGGCCCCCTTCCATGAAGGTCGGCAGATCCGGGCGGCGCTGGAGCATTTCTTTCGGAGGGCGCCAGTCCGGCCATTCGGCCTTGCGTGTGATCTTGTGGGTGCCGGCCCACTCAAAGCCGGGCTTGCCGACACCGACACCGTAACGGCGCGCGGTCCCGTCCCGCTGAACCAGATAGAGATAGCGCTGCTCGGTATTGATGATGATCGAGCCCGGTTTGTAGGGGCCGTCATAGTCCACGATCGTCGGCAGGAACCTGGGTTCGATCTGGCGCTGCGGCCTGCGTGCGGCCGTCTGCACCGAAGCTGTCTGGCGACGGGAGGCGGTCTGCGGATGCCCGCCGAACAGCCAGTTGCGTGTTCTGGGCGGTTGAGCCTGGCGCCTCTGCATCTGCCGCTGGCCCTGTGGCCGAAGCTGGAGGATCCAGGGCTCGGTCAGGTTCGGGCTGAGCACCAGGGGCGGCGGGGCCGCGCGGCCGATGTTGCCGGCGAACGCCGGTTCACAAACGGGTGCAAGGGCAATCAGGACTGCCAATGGAATAAATCGGAACATAGATGAACTCGCTACAAATCATCAGACCTGTCCGGTGCGTCACCGCACTGGTTAAGCCAAGGCCTCGAATTTGAGGTCGCGGCTTAAGACACTGGCAATCATGTTAGAAACGGAAGGATAGCCATTGGTGAATCGCGGCGTAACCATGCGCAAAAATTGCGAGGATGGTTAGCATTCGGTTTCGATTTACGATTTACAAACATTTAACGCCGGCGGCGGTCTGGCGACCGTGAAATCGACGCCGATGATTCAAAAGGGGAATTCGGAAAAGCCTGGTTAATTTACCCGCCGGCGCGCGTCGCGGGCGACCAGCGGCAGAATGTTCTGAAGCTGGGTTGTCGACATGCCCGGCTTGATCCGCGGGTCGTAGAGCATGTTCAAAAGGATCTGGTCGAAGGCTGTAAACCGGCTGTGGTGCGACCGGTCGTTAAACACCGAATGGATCAGGGTATCGTCGTCGTTCATGGGACCGAGCCCTTGAAGGACCTCTTCGACCAGACAGCGGTGGAACAGGAATTCTCCCTCGTCGGAGACGATAACGGCGGCGGATCGCTTGATGCCTCGGGAGCCGGATACGACCCTGACAAGGCATCGGCCCGGCGGATCGATCTTCGAGTTCTTGTAGACATCCTTCTGAACGACTTCCCGGTACTGGGACCGGTCGACGACAAAGACCTGGAAATTGGCGCTGTCGGCACTGCTGGCGAAATCCGTTTTCAGCCCGTGGACCTTGCGCCCCAGGTTTCGGATAAAGGAATTCACCATCGGCTTGCGGTTCTTGCGTGAAAGATTGTGGACGTAGAACCGTACCGGCACCGTATATTTTTTCACCAGGTAAGGACGCCAACTCCAGGCGCGGTATTCCAGCCCGAAGACCGTCTTGTGAAAACCCGCAAGAAGTTCTTCGGTCGAAAACGTGTCCGAGGCGGCAACTGCCGGACCGGCCGCAATGCTGACCGAGAGCAGAATGGAGTACAGAATCCGGCGCATGGATGTCATTGATGCCGATGTCGGTTTCAAACAGGAGCCTGACCGGCCGCTGCAAGAATGTGGCTTACCGGTGTCGCAAAGGGAACTTAGCGAATGCCTTGACCAGACGGAAACAAAAAATTCGGCAGGCCGGCCGTAACGACAACTTGCTGAAGAAATATTTCTCTCAAAAACAATTCCTTAAAACATCCAAGCCTATACCTAGGAAAATTGATGCTCTGTGGTAGCGGAGCAGAGTGAAGACGACTGGAGAGGGCATGGCCGCTATCAGGAGATCCTTTCGGGCTGAAAGCTTGATGCGTATGCAGACGGGGGCGAATGAAGATCCTGCCGCCCGTGATGCGCATCGTCACCGTGAACTGATGGAGGAAATCAGCTCCCTGAAGAGCATGATCTCCAGCGGGCTTCAGGGGCAGCAGCCGGCTGTCGACCCTCAGGAAGTCAGTGCGAAGTTCATGGAGGAGTTCCGCAAGGAGCTTTCCGAAGCCGCCAAGCTCAAGGTCGAGCTTGACGCGATCTATGAAGCGATCGCCCAGACCAAGAAGGAAATCGCCACGCTGCACCAGACGACCGGTTCGGAAGGCGAGGAGATGACCCGCGTCACCAACGAACTTGATGCGGTGGTCAGCGGTACCGAGGGTGCGACCGAGAATATTCTCACCGCTGCCGAGTTTATCGACGAGACAGCCAATACCCTGTCCGCCCGCCTCAAGGGACAGGACGCGGAAATGGCCGGTGATATCCAGGACAAGGTCGTGCAGATCTTCGAGGCCTGTAACTTCCAGGACCTGACCGGTCAGCGCATTACCAAGGTGGTCGGCACCCTTCGGTTCGTCGAGGACCGGATCATGAAGATGATGGACATCTGGGGCGGGATCGAGAGCTTCAAGGAAATCGAAGCCGAGCAGAGGGCCGCGGCCGAAGGCGATGCCGCCCTTCTCAACGGCCCATCCCTGCATTCCGATATGGATGTGGCGACTCAGGACGACATCGACGCCCTGTTTTCCTGATAGCCGTTGCTTTCCTCACGCAGTGTTTTTGAAGAACCCGGCTGTTCAGCCGGGTTTTTTGTTGACCTCTTGAAGGTGGGGCTGAAATCGTGCCATAAGAACAAAAGGTGAATATTGAAGTTTCTGGAAGGAGGACGCAGATGGAACCGGTCATGGATCCGAACACAGGCCTCATTCGGGGCGAGGATGGCAGCGACCGCTGCTGGTGGCACGGCGGTCTGGACGACTACCGCCGTTACCATGACACCGAATGGGGCTGGCCGATTGCCGATGACCGCAGGCTGTTTGAGAAGATCTGCCTGGAAGGGTTTCAGGCCGGCCTGTCATGGCTGACCATTCTCCGCAAACGCGACGCTTTCCGAAAGGCCTTTGCCGGCTTCGATTTCGAAAAGGTCTCGGAATTCGGCGAGCCGGACATCGAGAGATGCCTGCTGGACAAGGGGATTGTCCGTCACCGCAAGAAGATCGAATCCACCATCAACAATGCCAGGCGGGCACTGGAGCTTCGGGACGAATTCGGGTCCCTGGCCGCCTATTTCTGGCGCTTTGAGCCGGGCCCGGAAGATCGGCCGAAGAAGATCGATTTTCCGACGGCCAAGACCCTTGCGACGTCTCCCCAAAGCGTTGCCCTGTCGAAGGATCTGAAGAAACGCGGCTGGAGTTTTGTCGGGCCGACGACGGTCTATGCCTTCATGCAGGCCATGGGACTGGTGAACGACCACCTGGAAGGGTGCTGCTGCCGGCAGCCGATCGAAAGCGCGCGTGCGGACTTCTCCCGACCCCGGAATTAGACGGCCACGGATTTGATGGGACTGCAAATTTCCGCCGGCCGGAGTGATCCGGTACGCCCGATCATGCGTAACACCCATGAACGCATCGGCACGTGACCCCACCTGTCTGCAACGATGTGTTCAAACTTGCCGATACTCCGTCCCTTGAAGAGACGGGTATTTTCCTGGGGCCGCCGTGAGCGGCCCCTTTTTTATGCGCGCCCCGCCTTAAGGCCGGACCTTCTCCAGCAGTGGTTCGAACAGGCGGTTCTCCCGCTTGAACACGTATTCCAGCGTTTCCACTGTGACCGTATCCGCACCACCGGCCTCGATGAGGATCTTGGCGCAGTCCGGAACGGCCTTCTTCGAACAGAGCAGGGTCAGCACCGACTGTTCGGTGGTGGTGAAGGGTTCGCTGGCACCGAGTTTTTCCGCAGCAGCCAGAGCGGCTGCGCGGTCTTTCACGCTCGCCTTGACCAGACGGGTGTCCCGGGCCTGTTCTTCCGCCGCCACACGGTCGAGAATGGCGCGGGCGCCGGCCAGGGCCTCTTCGGACCAGTCCGCGTTGCGGGAGGCGACCAGGTGCGCCTGGCTCTTCAGGATGACGCCGTCGGCCAGGATCTTGAGGTTGTTGGCGGTCAGCGTGGAGCCGGTGGTGGTGATATCCACGATCAGTTCGGCGGAGCCTGCCGCCGGTGCGCCTTCCGTAGCGCCGGCGCTCTCCACGATGCGGTAGTCGGCAATCCCGTGGCGGGCGAAAAAGGCTCGGGTCAGGGTGACGTATTTCGTCGCCACGCGCAGGCGACGTCCATGCCGGTTGCGGAAATCGGAGGCCACATCGCCGAGGTCGGCCATGGTTTCCACGTCGATCCAGGCATTGGGCACGGCAACCACCACATCGGCCGGACCGAAGCCGAGCGGTGTCACGATGTGCACGTTCGTATCCGGATCGGTGATGTTTTCATGTACGAGGTCGAGACCGGTTATGCCGAAGTGCACGCTACCGGCGGACAGCTCGCGGGCGATCTCGGACGCCGACAGGAAGGCGATCTCCACGGTGTCCAGTCCGGCAATCGCGCCGCGGTAATTGCGCGCGCCGCCCGGCTGCAGCACCTTCAGGCCGGCGCGGCCGAAGAAGTCGTGGGTGTTTTCCTGCAAGCGGCCCTTGGACGGAATGGCGATGGTGAGCTTCGTCATTGGCTGCGCCCTGAAATTTCTGCAATCCGGTCGAGCCAGATGGAAAAGCCGATTGCCGGAACTTCCGTGCCCGCGCCAAGCAGCTTGAGGAGGCGGTCATAGCGCCCGCCACCGACCAGTTGGCCGCCGGCCTCCGCGTTCTTGCTGTGAATTTCGAATACGAAGCCGGTGTAATAATCGAGCCGCCGGCCGAAATCCGCCGCGAAGGTCAGGTTGGCGGGATCGATGCCTTTGGCCCGGATGGCTTCAAGCCGGTTCCTGTAGCCCGCGATTGCGTCGTTCAGGTCGAGGCCCGTGTTGCTTGCAAAGGTCTGGAGCTCCGACAGGCTGTCGGCGGCATTGCCGCGAATGGCGAGGAAGGACTTCAGCACCTCGGCCGCGCGCGCATGATTGCCCGAGCCGTTGGCCAAGGCGGCCTGTTCCAGGAAGCGGTCGGCAATTTCGCTCGGTGTCCTGCCGCCGACGGCCGAAATGCCGGCGATCGACAAAAGGTCTTCGACGACCGCATGGGCGGCTTCCGGATCCGCGCCTTCAAGGGCCGCCAGAAAGCCAAGCCGGACATCCCTTGTGTCGTCGCTCGACTGGTCCGTACCGGCCATGCGGCCGATGGCGGCCGACAGCTTGTCGGTTTCGCCGAAGAGATCGCGCAGGCGCCGTTGCCAGACGGCAGGAAGGTCAAGCCCGCTCAGGACGGAGGCGAAAAGCGTTTCGTCGCCGATGAGAATGTTGCGGTCCCGGATGTCGAAAACGTCGAGAGCTGCGACCGCAAGGCCGAGCATGTCCGCGTCCGCTTCGTCCCGGTCGTCCCGGCCGAGGCTTTCCGCGCCCAATTGCGGGATTTCCCCGCTGCCCTGGGCCCGTTGCCGGAACACCGGTCCCGAATAACAGTAGTCGGCGCGCCGTCCGGCATCGCCGCGTTCCAGGTGCTGACGGCAGACCGGAATGGTGAAATCCGGACGCAGGCACAGATCCGACCCGTCCGGACCGCTGGTCAGGAACAGGCGGCGGCGGATATCCTCGCCCGTGAGGTCCAGAAACGTGTTCGCCGGCTGCAGGATCGGCGGTTCGACGGTCAGGTGACCGGCATCCTGAAACAGCTTGAGGACAGTGTCGATCCGGGCCTGGCTCATCATCTCACCGGCCCTCGATTGCCCGTCTGCGGTCTTCGGCCTGGTCGGCCAGAAGCTGCCGGACGGTATCCACCAGCGCGTCTTCCTTCACGGTGACCTGTGCCGGACGGCTTTCGCGCCAGGTGACGTTGTCGGTGATCTCTTCCGACAGGAGCTTGCCCTCGATCAGGTCCTTGATCTGGATCTCGCCCGCGTCCCGCTCGTCGGAGCCCTGGATGATGGCGATCGGACAATCGCGCCGGTCGGCGTATTTGAGCTGGTTGCCGAACTTCTTCCAGTTGCCCTGGTACATTTCGGCCCGGATGCCGGCAGCGCGCAGGTCCTGAACCATCTTCTGATAGCGGGCGAGCGCGGCTGTCTCGCCGTCCATCACCGTCACCAGAACAGGCGCGACCACATCCGCCGAACCGAGCTTGCCCAGGTTCTTCAGGGCGGTCATCAGGCGCGATACGCCGATGGAAAAGCCGGTGGCCGGCACGTCGCGTCCGGTGAAGCGCTTGACCAGACCGTCATAGCGCCCGCCGCCGCCGACCGAGCCGAACTGGACCACTTCGCCCTTTTCGTTGGTCACGTCGAACAGGAGCTCCGCCTCGTAGACCGGGCCGGTGTAATACTCCAGGCCGCGCACGACCGATGGATCGATGGAGATCCGGTCGGACATGTAGCCCGCACCCTTGACGAGGTCGGAGATCAGCTTCAGTTCGGTAAAGCCGGCCTCGAAATGCTCGTTGATGGCGAATTTCGAAAGGGCCGCCGTCTTGAAGGTCAGGTCGTTGGTATAGTCGACCAGGTCGTCTATGGCCGAAGCGTCCAGAATTTCCAGGATCGCCTCGATGGCATCCGGGTGCAGCTTTGCACCTGCGGTGAAGTCTCCGCTCTCGTCCTTGCGGCCGTCACCGAGAAGCAGGCGGACGCCTTCGGAGCCGAACTTGTCGTGCTTGTCCATGGCGCGCAGCACGGTCAGGCGGCGTTCGCTTTCTTCCTCGCCGCCGAGGCCGATGGCCTCCATGACGCCGTCCAGGACCTTACGGTTGTTGACCCGGATGACATAGTCGCCACGTGCGATGCCGAGCGCTTCCATCGTGTCGGACATCATCATGCACATTTCCGCATCGGCCTGGACGCCAGGCGCGCCGACCGTGTCGGCGTCGAACTGCATGAACTGGCGGAACCGGCCGGGGCCGGGCTTTTCGTTGCGGAACACCCATCCGGCCCGGTAGGTCCGGTAGGGGAGTTGGATGTCGTTGATGTTTTCCGACACGTGGCGGGCAAGCGGCGCAGTCAGGTCGTAGCGCAGGCTCATCCACTGCTCGTCGTCGTCCTGTACGGAGAACACGCCGGCATTCGGCCGGTCCGTGTCCGGCAGGAACTTGCCGAGGCAGTCGGTGTATTCGAAGGCCGGCGTTTCGACCGGATCGAAGCCGTATTTTTCATAAACTTCGCGGATCCGTCCGAGCAGCTCGTCCGTTGCCCGGATGTCGCTGGCAGACCGGTCGACGAAGCCGCGCGGCAGGCGGGCTTTCAGCTTGTTTGGTTTCTTGGCCATGAAATCTTAAACGTCCCGGCGAGCTCTTTTGAATTCCTGAGCGGTACTCGACGAAACCGATACCTACTGGAACCCCAATTCACGCGCTGTCCTAGACGAAACGTCGTTCAAGGGCAAGGAGCGTGGCGGGTCAGGCTTAACTCAGGTTGTGCTTTGAGCCTGGGTGTCGTCCGTGGTCAGAAAACCCGGAACCTTGTCGAACGGAGAGGCGATGGTCGCCATCCACAGGCTTTGGGCGATTTTTTCCGCCTGGCGGATGACGACGCGGGCGGCAGCCTCATCCTTGAAGACCTCGAAGGCGGTTTCCCGGAACAGTTCCAGCCAGATCCGGTAATCCTCGGAGACGACTTCTTTCAGTTTGGAGTGGGTGGGAACCGGCTGTCCCTTGTATTCTCCGGTCTTGAGCAGAACCGTTCGCCAGAAGGCCTTCATTTTGCCAAGGTGCGGCTCCCAGCGTCCATCGAGTCTTCGGTCGAAAACCGGGCCCAGCCGGTCGTCTTCGCGGATCCGTCCGTAGAACGTGTCGACCAGGGCGGAAATCTGCGCGCTGTCGATGGAGGGATGCGCCGGCTGCCTGCGAACGGCGGGGCGAATATCGATGCTCTGTTCCATGTCGCTTCCGTTCAAAAATTCCCGTTGGTTGCTCCTGATGTAGGGACTGACGTCCTTGCCGGCCAGCAAAATTAAGCCGGTTTTAGGGTCTGTGTGGCAAAGGGTCCCATGAAAAAGGCGTCATCACGCTCGGTTTGCAACGAATAGTGTTTGGGATATGGTCCCGGCCACTTTATCCCTACGGGATAGGACGGCCACCGGCAGCGGTGGCCAGGACGGAAGTTTCATGCACATGATCGATAAAGTCTCAGTCGAAGCGGAGGAGGCCGTGTGGCCTTCGGCGGAACTGAGTGTCATCCTGCCGACGTTCAACGAGGCGGAAAACGTTCCGATCGTAATCGGGCTGCTCGACGAGGCGCTGCACGGCATCGCCTGGGAAGCCATCGTCGTCGACGACAATTCGCCCGACGGGACGGCGGATGTGGCGCGGGAAATCGCAGGCCGCGATCCACGCGTCCGCGTGATCCGCCGCTTCGGCCGCCGCGGGCTCTCCGGGGCCTGTATCGAAGGCATGCTGGCGAGCTCCGCTCCTTATGTGGCGGTGATGGATGCCGATCTGCAGCATGACGAGACGCTGCTGCCGCGCATGCTGCAGGAGCTTCGCCACACCGATACCGATCTGGTGGTCGCCAGCCGCAAGGTGGAAGGCGGAGACATCGGCTCCGGCCTGTCCTCTATCCGGACCTGGGGGTCGAATGTGGCCAACGGCCTGGCCCAGAAGCTTTTGAACGTGTCCCTGTCGGATCCCATGAGCGGCTTCTTCATGATCCGCCGGGAAGAGGCGGAAGCGCTTGCTCCCAAGCTCTCCGCACAGGGCTTCAAGATTCTTCTGGACATGGTGTCCAGCGCAAAGGGGCGCCTGAAAATCCGGGAATTGCCCTTCACCTTCCGCGAGCGCCAGCACGGCGAGAGCAAGCTCGATACGCTGGTAACCCTCGACTACTTCGGCCTGCTGCTCGCGAAATACTTCGGCAACGTCATCTCCGTTCGCTTCCTGATGTTCGGTCTGGTCGGCGCAAGCGGCCTGTTCGTGCATCTGGTCGCACTCCGGCTCTTTCTCACGGTCGGGGCCTTCGAATTCAATCTGGCCCAGACGGCGGCTTCCTTCGTCGCCATGACCTCGAATTTCTTCCTGAACAACCAGCTTACCTATCGCGACCGGCGTTTGCGCGGGTTCAAGGCCATCCAGGGACTGCTCACCTTCTACGCGGTCTGTAGCGTCGGTGTGCTTGCCAATGTGGGCGTTGCCAGCCTGATCTATTCCGAACCGTCCTACTGGTGGTTTGCCGGCGCGTCCGGTGCGATCATGGGGGCGGTTTGGAATTATGCGGCAAGTTCGGCCCTGACCTGGCGCAAGGGCTGATCGCCAACAAGGGCCTGGAAATGAAAAGTACGTCTCACTGGCAGGCCTTGCCGGTCTATCTGCGACCAGTCTTTCTGTGCCTGTTCGTGCTGGCCCTGACGGTACTTAAGCTCTGGTCGGCAGCCAACGCCTGGTTCGTCGAGGACGAAGCCTATTATCGCCTGTGGGGGCAGTTCCCGGCGCTCAGCTACTACGACCATCCGCCGATGATCGGCTGGTGGGCCTGGGCGGGCCAGCAACTCGTCGGCGATACGTTCCTCGGAACGCGGCTTGTCGTCGTCCTGACATCGGCGCTCGGGTCGCTGGCGCTCTGGCGCACGGCTTTTCTGCTGTTCGACCGGCGTGTCGCCGGCTGGGCCGTGCTTTTTCTGAATGCCAGCATCCTGGTCGGCGTCGGCGGTATTCTGGCGACCCCCGATGCGCCGTCCGTCCTTTTCTGGGGCCTGGCGCTGTGGGCGCTGGCGGAGCTCTACCGGTCGAACAACGCCAACTGGTGGCTGGCCGTCGGCCTGTTTGCCGGTCTCGGGCTTCTGTCGAAATATTCGGTGCTGTTTCTCGGTGTCGGCATCGTTGTTTGGCTGTTGTGGGCAAGAGGCGCGCGGCGCTGGTTCTTCAGCTGGCAACTCTGGGTCGGCGGCGCGCTTGCACTGCTTATGTTCGTTCCGGTCCTCTACTGGAACCATCTCCACGACTGGGCGAGCTTCTACAAGCAATTCGGCAGGGCCGGGCGGGGCGACTGGACCTCCAGATACATCTTCGAGTTTACGGGCGGGCTTCTGGGGCTGGTCAATCCGCTGCTCGCCGTCCCCGCGATCTTCGGGGCCGTTCGTCTCGGCAGGCGAACTCTTCGCCGGGACGGCGCCGCCACTCTCATTCTCCTGACCGTGCTGCCGTTCCTCGCCTATCTCGTCTTTCATTCGCTGCATGCCCGGGTCCAGGCCAACTGGCCGGCACCCCTGTTTCCCGCCTTTGCCATCATGGCGGCGGTCTTCGTCGCCTACCCGAATGGCTGGGACGTCTGGTGGCGGCGCCTGTCGATCGCCGGCATTGCGTTGGGCGTAACGGTAGCGGTCGTCATCCAGATCCATGCGGTCACACCGCTCACCGGCACGCTTGCCCGCAAGGATCCCACGTTCCAGCTGCGCGGCTGGCCCGAAATCGGCGAGGAGATCCGGAGTATCGCGGAGGAAACGGGAGCCGCCTATATCGCGACCACCGGCTACGGGCTCAATGCCCAGCTTGCCTATCTGTTCAAGGATGAGCTTCCGGTCCTTCAGCTCAACGAACGTATCCGTTATGCCATGCTGCCGTCCCCGGATCCGGCCCTGTTCCGGAAAAAGGGGCTTTATGTCACTTTGGAACGCCGCGACCGCGTCGAGCGGCTCAGGCAAATTTATGGCGACGTGATGAAGGCCGCTTCCCTGACCCGGAGTGTGGATGGAACCTTTCTGGAACACATAGTGGTCTATGAGGTTCCAGGACTTCCGAATATGCCGCTTCTACCCGACGAAGACGATTGATCTTTGAAGGGAATAGTCTTTCTAAGGTTGAAATCCGCATGATATTGCCGCAGGGATAAGTACCCGTCACGGTTACCGCCATTTTGTGCGCTAGGCATTTTGGAAAATGAAAAGAATTACACTGGGCGCCCTCGACTACGCGGTGGCCTTTGGCGTCGACAGAGCCTTGCGCTCCCTGCTTCTGGAAGGCCGCTTGAGCGCGGTCGGGTGTCTGGTCGCGAGCGAGCTTTGGGCGCGCGAGTTCAAGCCCATGCAGGAAGTCGCCGAGAAGGTGGGCCAAAAGGCGCTGATCGGTGTCACGCTGGCCTTCAGCGGAGATCGGGTCCATCCGGTCAGCGAACGGATGCGCAAACTCTACCGCGAAAAAATGCCGAGCCGGAGCTTTGTCGAGCGCCGGGCCATGCTGCGGCTGTTGCCGGATGAGGTCTTCGCCGCGGAGGCCGATGCCCAGTTGACGCGCTTTACCTTTCTGATGAACCGGGAACCGGATTTCGTCGCCGTCCGGGAAGGGCTCATGGAGCGATCGGTGATCGCGAGGCATGTGTTCGATGCCATCGAAAGAGCCGGATTTGAACGCACCCCGAAGATTATTTCGCCTTTTGAGCCGGGGTTGCATGCCAAACGTCTTGACCGGATTGCCGCGAAAAAGGGGATAGAGGTCCTGCCCAAGGGTCCGCCCGTTCCCGAAACGTCGGATTCCGAAGATCTGCACCGCAAACTCCGGCATCATTTCGATGGACTGCGGGATATGACCTTTGTCCCCTGTATTCCCGCCCAGGTGGATGATCGGCTGCGCCGCGAGGAACCGCGCGAAAAGGTCACCATGCGGGAGTGTCAGTGGAAAGTGCTCCGAAGCGACCGCTTTTTCCATACCCTGGAAGAAGCAGACATTTTTCTGAATTAGCCCGCATTCTTTATCGGGCCGGGACGGGTCGCCACCAGGTCAGATTCGCCGGCTTCCGTTTCAACATTCTCGTTTAACGATTATCCGGTAGATTTTGCCTGTGTTTGTTTAGTTGGATTTTTTCGGGATTTCAGTGGGCAAAATGGGACGAATTGAAACACAGGGACGCGTGCGCCCGATGGAGGAGAGTGACCTTGATCAGGTCGCCGGCCTTTTTTTACGCAATTTCAGGGCGGGAAGCAGTTTCGACATTTCCGATTTCAAAGCTTACGTCCGGGACGTGTTTTTCGATCCGTCCCGCTACGAGGAAGAAAGCGGAAGCATCGTCTATGAAAATGCCGAGGGCAGGATCCTCGCTTCGATTTTCAGCCTGCCGCTTCAGATTACCGCCAATGGCCGGATCTACAACGGCAAGCTCATGAGCTTCTTCATGAAAGACGTTGATGTAAGCAGCAGGTCCGTTGCTACCCTGTGTCTGGGATTGCGGCCGCGCCATCACGATTTCTGCTTTTCCGACACGGCAAATGTCATCACCCGGAGGATCGTTCTTGCGGGCCGCGGTGAGGAGCTTCCCCTGCAGTCGCTGAAATGGCGGCGTATGTTTCGTCCGGCCACCCATCTTAGTCTCAAGGTGGCCCGCAAGCTGCCCGGGCGACCGTCCAGGCTGGCCGGCGCGGTCGGAGGGCTCTGCGATCCGCTCCTGCGCAGAGCCGACCGCGCTCTGGTGCCTGATAGAGACTGCAAAACAACGAGCCACACGATCGGGCCTTCCCGCTTCCAACAGCTCGCTCAGGAGCATCTGCCCCGGTTTTCCGTTCACCCGACCTGGAACCTTGCGGAATTCGACTGGGTCCTGCAGCAGGCGGGGAAGAACAAGGCCCTGGGCCGCTGCGTGATCCGGGAGGTGATGAATGAAAAAGGCAACAGTATCGGCGCCTACCTTTATTTCGTGACCCCGGAGGGATATGCGGAAGTCTTCAACATTCTGAGCGCCTGCGGACGGGAAAGCGACGTCGTCAACGAATTGCTGCATCACTGCGACCGGGAAGGATATGTCGCGGCCGGCGGCATGAACCAGCCGTTCCTGATGGCGCCGCTGTCGGAGCAGAAATACGTTTCCTTCCGCCATCGCGGCCATTTCTGGATCATCACACGTCATCAGGACATCATCGACGCGGTCAGGCGCAACGATATCTACATCGGCGGGCTTGCTTCGGAGGGCTGGAACCGTTTGATGACGGGCTTCGGCCGGCAAGCCGGCTAGTTCGGCGCCCTGCAACGAAAAAACGGTTCCGGCGGGGAGACGGAACCGTTTTTCGGGGAGGTCAGGAAGGGGGAGGGGGAACCCGCTTCCATGTCTTTGTATATAGGGCTAATTTGATCGGGCGCACGTGATGTGGGTCACAAAAGTGCGCTTGGCGGGAAATGACATGCCCCTGGTGTCGGGGCAGGAGGCGGGGCAGTGGCCGAGATACAGGAATTTCTGCAGAACAGCTTTTCGCTTGAGGGCTTGTCGTCGGAACTGGCGGAGGGCCTGTCGGCTCTTGCCCGGCCGATGAAGATCGGCGCCGGCACGATCCTTTTCGAAAACGGTGACCCGGGCAACGGCTGCTACGCCGTGCTTGAAGGCTCACTCAAGGTCTCAATTCTCTCTGTGGACGGGGATGAGCAACTGCTGGCCGTTCTCGGGCCGGGTGACCTCGTCGGCGAACTGGCGCTTCTGGACGGCAGGCCCAGGTCCGCGACGGTCAGCGCCTTGAAAGCCGCCAATCTGGCCTTCATCGACAAGGCCGCATTCGAGCGGTTTGCGGACGCCAATCCGGCCGTCTACCGGCACATGCTGTCGATCGTCGGCGGGCGTCTGCGCCAGGCGAACGATGTTCTGGCAGCACGGTCTTTCCTGCCGTTGCCTGGACGCGTGGCCCAGGCGCTGCTACAGCTTTCGGAGACTTTCGGCAAGCCGATCGACGGCGGCCGTATCCTGATCCACTACAAGCTGAGCCAGGCGGACATCGCCAATATGGCAGGCGCGGCGCGCGAAAACGTGAGCCGGGTGCTGAACGATTGGAAGCGCGCGGGCACGATCAGCCGGATCTCCGGCTATTACTGCCTGGAGCGGCCGGAGCTGCTGCAGCAGGCGGCAACACTGTAATTTTCAAGAACAAAGGTAAGTCGAAATTGGCAGACACCGAAGAAACCTCTCTCGGCGAACTCACGCTGCGCACCATGGCCATGCCGGCCGACACCAATGCGGCCGGCGATATCTTCGGCGGCTGGGTGTTGTCCCAGATGGATCTTTCCGCCGGGATCGCCGCAGGCCAACGGGCCGCCGGTCGCGTCGTCACGATCGCCGTCGACAAGATGAAATTCATCCGCCCGGTCCATGTCGGAGATGTCCTGTGCGTCTACAGCCGCATCGGCCGCGTCGGAACCTCATCGATAGAGGTGCAGTTGGAGGCATGGGCGCTGCGCCACCGTTTTGGCCACCGGGAAAAGGTCACACAGGCGACGTTCACCATGGTTGCCGTCGATGAAGACGGCCGTCCGCGGCCTGTGCCCAAGGAATGCCCTTAACGCCGTTCCCGGCGGCGGTTCAGGATGTCGGCAAACAGCCGTTCGTCGACAGCGTATAGACACCCTTCCGCCCATAGGCGTAACAGATCCTGCAAGCGGTGCAGCCGTTGTTCAACCGTCAGCGGCGGTTCGTGGCGCGGCAGGCCGCCGATGAGACGCAGCTGATCGATGCGCATCAGAACGCAAGTCTCGGCCGCTTCGATCCATCGCTGCGCTTCCTCAGCGAAACTCTGGCCCGTATCCGTGTCATTCAAACCGGCAATCAGGCTGGCAGCCCGTCCGGCAAAAGCGTCTAGAGACAAAAAATCCTCCATCGGTTTCCCGAGGAGGACTGGCGCAAATATTCCTGGTCGAACCGCTTGGTTGCCGAACGTACTGCAAGACGTTTCAATCGGCCACATCCCCGGCGGGAACCACCTTGCCCGGTCAGGCAGGTTGGTGAGGGCGCCAGCCCTTCTCTTGATGATGGCGGCCTTATGGCATGCCCGTATCGGCCCGTCAATTCTGCTTTCATTTTGCGCGAAACGCGATCGGGCTATAAAGCGAAGTGTGTCCAATTAAACGGAAGGATCGTGGCAACTATGCGGCTGGATCCGAGGGGTTTCTTACATCATTCACAGCCTTCGACGGCAGCCATCCTGGCGTTCTGTGCCTGCTTTATCGATGTGGTGTGCATCGTGGGGCTGTTTCATACCTTCACGGCGTTCATTACGGGAACGCTCGTCGTCTTGTCGACCGAGCTGTTTCAGACCCCCGAAGCCGCTCCGCTCAAGCTCATCGTGCTCGGTGTCTTCTTTATCTCGACGCTAGGCTGGTACGCGCTCGTTCTCCGCATGCGCCGTTCGGGCCGCGGGTCCCTGCGCATGCTGTTGTTGATCGAAGCGGCGCTGCTCACGTCCTTCATGTTGATTGCGGCCTTGTCGGCCCCGCTTTCAGGACCACTCGCAATCGCCACGCTTGTCGCCGTGAGCCTGTCCACCTTCGCCATGTCGTTGCAGAACGTCGTCATGAGCGAGATTTTGAATTTCCATGCCCCCACCACCATCATGACCGGGAACACGATCCGGCTCGTGTCCGGGCTGGTGGATGGCTGGAGGGGGCGGCGGGAAGAGGGGACGGACAACGCGCGCCATAGGGTCAGGCGGCATGGCCGGGTGATCATCGCCTTTACGGCGGGCGGTCTTGTCGGCGGCTACTGCATGTCGCAGATCGGCTTCTGGAGCCTGGCGATACCCGTCGGCCTGATTACCCTGGTCGGATTGGCGCAGCCGCATGAACCCTTGGCAGCGGAAAAGGCCTGAGCGAATGCCCCGATATTGGCTTGCCGAGCTGCAAGGGAGAGGGGCGTTCTAATAATGCGGCGGCTTCTCGACCTGATGGCCGGGCAGGGCGTTCTCGATCAGCTCCTCCATCTGATCGGTCATGTCGGCCAGTTTGCGGGTCAGACGGTCGATCTGCCGGCCTTGCTCGAAGACGACGGTGTTCAGTTCGTCGATCGTCTGATTGGCATGGGCCAGGTCGATTTCCAGTTTTTCCAGTCGGGCTTCGGTGTCCATGGCGCTCATTCAATCGCGTGTCGGTATGGGGGAGATGATGCAGTCCTAGACGACCGCCGTGAAAAGTCTAGCCGAAACAGTCATGGCTCCACACGAGCCGCGGTTTCGGCGTCTTGTCGCCTCCCGGAGGCGGTGTTTTTTCCACCTGAAAGTAAATCTTGAAGGTGGTCAGCGCCGGCAGATCCGGATGTTCCTCGGACCAGGTCCGGCACAGGAACCGTGCGTAATTCAGGGCAAGGATTTGCGGGCGGTCTTCGTAGGAGTTGTCCTCCAGATTGGACAGGAATTTCCGCCAGCGGTAATTGGAATAGACCCTCGAGACGACGTCGGGCTTCTGGAAGACGGCGGGGCCGAGCCGACCGTTATAGACGTCTACCTGCGTACCGTCCTGCAGCTTGCCCGGGATGACCGGCCAGGGGCTGTTCATCTCCGGGTAAGGCGCGAACATGGTCCAGTTCTGGTAGAGGCCCAGGGCCTGGCGCAGGTCTACGAAAGCGTTGGGCAGCGAAAAGGGGCTTGCCGGTAGCGTCGAAATATTCTGGACGGTGATGAAGCCGAGGAAAACAGCCGCCAGAACCTGTGTTGCCTTTCCGATGTGAACCGTTGTCTGCCGCCATGGCAGAAGCCGCGCGGTGAGGCTTGACAGGCCGCCTCTGTGCCGGCCGACGAGGTCATAACAGCGGTCGCCAAGCCGCTTGAGCGGGCCGAGGCGCAGGACCAATGCCAGAGGCAGAAACACCCGGGATGCAGACAGGAGCGCAATCAGCCCGTCGGCCTTGAAGAACCGGTCATCGCCGATCGTCACCACCCACGAATTGCGCGCCGTGAGTTCGGCCCCGATCTTCGGATCCTCCTGCGCCGGACGGATGCCGGCTGCGGGCAGGAACAGGAAGGTGCGCAGAATATGGCAGGTCTTTTCGCAGAAGGAACAGCCCTGATCGTACCAGAGGGTAATTGCCGGAGAGGGCATGCGGAAGAGGCGTCCCGTGATCGCATCCCACATCCAGGAGGGCATGAAGGTGAGATTCATGACGATGGAGATGTAGGGAAAGAGCCCGATCTCCAGGAAGAAACAGAAGGCGATATGCATGGTCATGAAGGCGAGCATGACCAGGGTGCGGAAGGTGCGATGGAAGATCGGCGAAAAGATCAGGAACGGTCCGATCAGTTCCAGGACATAAACGTAATAGGTCAGGCCGGTCATCGCGTCCTGAAACTGGCGAAACCAGAGCGAAAACGGCGTCACCAGGTAGTCGAGCTGAAGGGCGTAATAGACCGCATTGCCGTCGGGCACCCAGATCGGGTGGGTCTTCAAGAGGGCGCTGAAGAAATACATCGACATGCCCTGGATAAGCAGGGCGAACGTTGCCACGGAGAAATAGGCGTTGTCGGGATAGTCCCGTGTCCTGCTCAAGGCGCGGTCCAGCGAGTAGCGGGCGCCGATCGGCAGGAACATGGCCCAGAACATCAACAGAAGCGCCAGATTGTCTTCGCCTGACAGGATGAAGGTGTTCCGGTTCTGCACGGACAGCAGCAGCGCCCAGGAGAGCGCGGTCATCAGCCGCGTGCGCCAGCCGAGGATCAGCCCGACGGCCGCCAATGCGGCAAGGGCGAAAAGCAGGCCCTGGAAGAAGGCGGCACCGTTCGCAAGATGAAGGGACCATGAACCGGAATTCAGCTGATCGATCTGAACCGCGCGGGGCATGATGCCCTGATCGGTGTAATGGGCGGACAGGTCACGAGCGCGCAGGACGAGATCGAACAGGACATAGAACCCCAGCAACACCCGGAACAGGGCCAGGGTCCGCAGATCGATCCCGAAGAGTGTCCGGGCCGGTGTCCATTCAATCCAGCGTCTGTGCATGGTCAATATGCCGGCGGGCTTTGTTATCCGTAGTGGCAGCTCTTCACCGGAATTGAGCTTGAGGGCTGATGGTTAACAATGTCTCCACAGAGACCAGAGGACGCAAAAAGGGCGGCCCGGGGACCGCCTTGAGCCTGGTACCAAACTCCGATTTCGTCATCCCGGGCGAACGACAGTGAGACCCGGGACCGGAGAGCCGGGGTCTTTGTCAGATTCGCCTTGCTGAAGCGGTCAGGCCTTTGCCTCCCCGGTCCCGGATCTCCGCTATCGCTTCGTCCGGGATTGTTTGTTTTGAGCGGGGCTTGTTAGAAGCACCCCGCGCAGCACAGCTGCGCAACCAACATGATGGGCGGCACGCCAACATACAAAAAAGGGCGGCCCGAAGACCGCCCTTTTCCGTAAGCTTTTGAGCGTGGCTTCTTAGAAGCCCATACCGCCCATGCCGCCCATGTCGCCACCGCCCGGCATAGCCGGTGCGTCCTTCTTCGGAAGCTCGGCAACCATGGCTTCGGTGGTGATCAGCAGGCCTGCGACGGAAGCAGCGTCCTGAAGCGCGGTGCGCACGACCTTGGTCGGGTCGATGATGCCGGCTTCGATCATGTTGACGAATTCTTCCGTCTGGGCGTTGAAGCCGAAGGTAATGTCGCTGTTTTCCTGGATCTTGCCGACAACGATGGAACCTTCGACGCCAGCGTTTTCAGCGATCTGACGGATCGGAGCTTCCAGAGCGCGGAGCACGATCTTGATGCCGGCCTGAATGTCAGGGTTGTCGGAAGTCAGCTTCTCGACAGCAGACTTGGCGCGCAGCAGAGCGGTGCCGCCACCCGGGACGATGCCTTCTTCAACCGCAGCGCGGGTTGCGTTCAGGGCGTCGTCGACGCGGTCCTTCTTTTCCTTCACTTCGATTTCAGTCGCACCGCCGACGCGGATGACTGCGACGCCGCCGGCCAGCTTGGCAAGACGTTCCTGCAGCTTTTCACGATCGTAATCGGAGGTGGTTTCCTCGATCTGAGCCTTGATCTGGCCAACGCGGCCCTGGATGTCGTCCTTGGAACCCGCGCCATCGACGATGGTGGTGGTTTCCTTGGTGATCGACACCTTCTCGGCGGTGCCGAGCATGTCGAGGGTGACGTTTTCCAGCTTGATGCCGAGATCTTCGGAGATCACGGTGCCGCCGGTCAGGATCGCGATGTCTTCCAGCATGGCCTTGCGGCGGTCGCCGAAGCCCGGAGCCTTGACGGCAGCGATCTTCAGACCGCCGCGCAGCTTGTTGACGACGAGCGTTGCGAGAGCTTCGCCTTCGACGTCTTCAGCAATGATGAGCAGCGGACGGGAAGACTGAACGACAGCTTCCAGGATCGGCAGCATGGCCTGCAGGTTGGAAAGCTTCTTCTCGTGGAGAAGGATGTACGGCTTTTCCAGATCGGCCAGCATCTTGTCGGCGTTGGTGACGAAGTACGGCGACAGGTAGCCGCGGTCGAACTGCATGCCTTCGACGACTTCCAGCTCGGTTTCCAGCGACTTGGCTTCCTCGACGGTGATGACACCTTCGTTGCCGACCTTCTGCATGGCTTCGGCAATGTCCTTGCCGACCTGCGTGTCGCCGTTTGCGGAGATGGTGCCGACCTGAGCCACTTCTGCAGAGGTGGTGATGGTCTTGGAAGCGCCTTCCAGGTACTTGACGGCTTCCAGAGCAGCTAGGTCAACGCCGCGCTTCAGGTCCATCGGGTTCATGCCGGCAGCAACGGCCTTGCAGCCTTCCTTGACGATGGACTGGGCCAGAACGGTCGCGGTCGTGGTGCCGTCGCCAGCGATGTCGTTGGTCTTGGAAGCCACTTCGCGCACCATCTGGGCGCCCATGTTCTCGAACTTGTCTTCCAGTTCGATTTCCTTGGCGACCGAAACACCGTCCTTGGTGATGCGCGGTGCGCCGAAGGCCTTGTCGAGGACCACGTTGCGGCCTTTAGGGCCCAGGGTCACCTTGACAGCGTTTGCAAGGGTGTCGACGCCGCGGAGCATCTTCTCGCGGGCGTCAGAGGAGAACTTTACGTCCTTTGCAGCCATTTTAACGTCTCACTTTTTAATTGGAATAACGGGTGAAATCAGGGGGCTCCGATTAGGAGATCACGCCCATGATGTCGGATTCCTTCATGATCAAGAGGTCTTCACCGTCGATCTTGACTTCGGTGCCGGACCACTTGCCGAACAGAACACGGTCGCCGGCCTTCACATCGAGTGCGACCACCTTGCCGGACTCGTCGCGTGCGCCATTGCCTACGGCAACGACTTCGCCTTCCTGCGGCTTTTCCTTGGCGGTATCCGGAATGATGATGCCGCCTTTGGTCTTTTCTTCGGAATCGACGCGGCGGACAACGACACGGTCGTGCAGCGGACGAAATGTCATTTGGCTTTTTCCTCTCATGGGGCACGCCCCCACACTTACAGGCAGCGTGCTGGCATGAACTTAAGGGTCTTATTGAGATGCCGGTCCACAGACACGGCATCTGTTAGCACTCCCGAAAGGCGAGTGCTAACAGCCGACGATTTAGGTCCGCCGCCTGGGCTTGTCAATGGTGGGTCGGGAGAAATATCGCTTGTGAAACCGATGTAAACGGCAGCTGAACCGACATTGGCCAATCCGCGGCCAAGTTCGGGATGGCTATGTGAAAGCGCATCAGCTTCGCTTGGCGGCTTACTGTCCGGCCGAAATGGAGAAGGGCAGGGAGATCGTTCCGGATTTTCCGCCGATCTTGTCGTTGAATGTCGTTTCCAGCGTGTAGTCGCCAACGGGCAGTCCGCTGAACTGGAACGACAGGGATGTCGGCAGTTCTCTTTTGGCGGACCGGGTCGTGCCGGAGAAATCCGCGAACCCGTCCTGGGAGGCAAGCACCTGTCCGGTCGTGTTCAAAAGGCGGTAGCTTGCCTGAAGGGAATAGCTGTAACCGTCCTCCGACGAGGAAAACCCGTAGCCGACCGGTTCCGCATAGACCGTGAGCGGTTCATCGGCCGCAAAGGCCGGTGTTGCGCGCGGGGTATATTGTCCGTATCCGCTCGCCGGCGCTTCGGCGAAGGTCGCCGTCGTGAAGGCAAGGCCGGAAGTATTCCAGGCACTGGAGAGCGCGGCCAGACTATCGGCGAGCGCGCCTTCCGGTTTAGGAAAGTCCGGTGAACCCGTCTGAGCGATAGATGCATAGGAAAGCGTCGTCGCGGCCAGGAATAGCGCGCCCCTTACCGCTTGCCGAGCAAAGAAACCTTTTTGCATTTACTTACCCCTGAGCCAGCCCAACAGCATTGTTTTTTCAACTGCTTTTCAGCCGATATAGACCGCCTTCGGCCAAGACACAAGGATTTGCGTGCAGTGCGGTAAACGCGAAACCGGCTAAAGGCTTCGCCCCGACCAGGATTGACGCTTGCGATAGATTGTCGACGGGCTGATTTCGAGAGCCGCTGCCGCCATGGCAATATTGCCGTCGAAGGCGTCCAGCGCGTCCTCGATGATCCGACGTTCCTGCGCCCAGAGCGGTTCGATGGATCCGAAGGCCCGGCTTGGCGCGGACGCCCGTGCCCGTTCCCGCGACAGGTCGACGATCGAGTGTCCGCGTCCGGAGGGATCGCGGATCAGCATCGGCAGCATGTCCAGCGTGACGGCGGCTCCGTCGTTCATCACGACGATCTGGCGGATCGTGTTTTCAAGCTGGCGCACGTTGCCCGGCCAGGGATAGGTGAGCAGCTTTGCTTCCGCGTCTGCATCGAACCCCTTGAAGCCGCGACGTTCTTCTGCGGAATACCGCTCCAGGAAGGTCTGGGCCAGTGGCAGGATGTCGTCACGGCGTTCGCGCAGCGGCGGAAGCCGGACCGGGAGGACGTGAAGCCGGTAGTAGAGATCCTCGCGGAACCGCCCGGCGTTTATTTCGGCCAGAGGGTCCCGGTTGGTTGCGCAGATAATGCGCGCATCCACCTGACGGCTGGTCGTGTCGCCGAGGCGCTGAAACGTACCGGTCTGCAGGAACCGGAGCAGCTTGCTCTGAAGCAGCAAATCCATTTCGCCGATCTCGTCGAGGAACAGGGTCCCGCCGTCCGCCTGTTCGGCCGCCCCCGGTCGGCTTTCGGTCGCCCCTGTAAAGGCGCCGCGCATATATCCGAAAATTTCGCTTTCGATCAGGTCCCGCGGAATGGCCGCGCAATTGATGGTGATGAACGGCTTGTTTTTCCTGTCGGAGAGCGTGTGGATCGCACTGGCGCACAGTTCCTTGCCCGTACCCGATTCCCCTGTAATGAAGACGGGAGCCTGTGACGGCGCCATGCGTTTCACCTGATCGAAGACGGCAAGCATCGGCGCCGAGTTTCCGATCAGCTTTTCAAGGCCACGGGGGGCGGTGGCAGGGGCAATGATCGGCGCGCTCATGTCCGGCTCTGCGGCGATGGAATGATCGTTGGCGCTGGCGGTTTCGGTTCCTGGGCGCGGATCCCGCTGATCCAGCTGGAAATTGATTTTCGAAGCCAGGGCGTCCAGCGAGAACGGTTTGGTCAGGAAATCATGGGCGCCGGCGCGCATGGCGTTGACTGCACGGGATACGGAGCCCTTGGACGAGACCGCGACCAGAACGGTTTTGGGACAACGTACTGCAAAGGATTCCAGAACGTCTTCGCCGCCGATTGTCTCCAGGTCCAGGATCAGGATGTCGGTCGTCTTGTTGGCAAGCTCTCCGAGACACGAGCCCGGATCGGTATAAAGTGCGGGTTGCGCGCATGGAGCAGCCAGTTTTGCGCAAACGGCGGCGGTGCGAGTGGCTTCCGAGATCGAAGCATCTAGAACGCGTACCATAACGGGTCCCGTGAGACCCTCATTACTCCCCATCGCTGGGCATCCCCCATCATTTCAAGCAGGGTTCGACATGGATCGAACAGATCACCTGATGAATGTTTCTACGAACAGGGTAAACAAAGCGTTGTCATGGACGGAGAACCATGCCGCCTATCGAAGGGTGGGCAGGGGCTCAGACAGTCAATTCAGGACAAAAGGCCCGGATTAACGGGGCTCCGCCTCACAGAATGGTGCCGAGGGTATAGCCGGCAATAAATGCGAGAAACACGACGCAGATTGCCGCGGGAAGTCGCATCCTGTTCGGAATATTTCCCAAAAGCCAGGCAGTGTCGACCGACCCGGCCGGCTGATTTTCGACAGGATCCGCATCGGCCGCGGTCGCAAAAAAAGGCGTTTCAGGCGGGGGCGTCGTAAACGTGTTGTCCATATCGGGACCGGTCTGCTCGGAGACAGTGAGGTTCCGGTGGGGGGTTTCGCAAGGTTGCCCTTCCGGTTCCCGGTTCGTATCGGGCGAAGGGGTCGCCGATCCGATGCCCTTCGTCCTCAACTCGAAGACCGGCACATAGCTTCCCTTTGGAATTGCGATCTCGATCGGGTCATGTTTCCCGCTGCCTGCATAATATCTGGCAAGCCGGCGTCTCAAGCGGGCGGCTTCCACCCGAACGATCGGATCGGTCACGGGATTGAAGGAGACGTCCCGGCCGAGGGCTTCGACCGCGATCGTGTAGCCCTTGATTTCGTCAAGCCGGTTCTCGATCGCTTTTGAAACCACGTAGTGCAGGAAGGCGCGAAGCTGATCGACGGAGCTGAATTCGGAACTGTTGAGCACCTTGTGCAGGGCCAGCCGCGCGTCGTCGCTCGAAACCTGAACGGGGCTTGTGAAGCCGGACGGTTGATCGACTGTTAAAGGCCTGCCGGTTTCGCTTTCGCTCTCCTGCGGAAGCCGGGAATGTCGCCCGGCTGTCATCATGGCTCCCCCCTGCATTTTCTGATCAGTCGTGCATTCTTTCGATGACGTATGAAATCAAGACCGAAAATATCATTACGTTACGTTAACCAAGGCATTGGAGCTAGGAAAGGAAAAAAACGAGGTGGCTCATAAGTTCGGCTGTTCCGCTCCTCCTTGCGGATCGCGGGAAAACATGCGCAATCGGACGGAAACCGGATCGCATAATCGGGGACAACCGCGAGAATCCGCCCGATGGCCTCTGGAAGGGATTCGGAAGCGGCCAATTCTTAAGGCATGATTAACGGTGAATTTGTGATTCGAGTTGAGAGCGTTTTGCGAAAATGGGCCGCACGGCGACCATATTCATAGCGATATGCATGAGCGTGATTGCGCTTTCCGCAGCGGCGGTGCTGGTGTTCCAGTTCGGCAGGCCGTTCGGGGAAGCGGTGTCGCTCTCGCTGGCCTTGATGTGCACGATGATCATGTTCCACCTGCTCGTTGCCAGGGCGACGGACCGGAGCGCGGTGAGCGATACCGTGGATCGTCTGGAAGACCGGATGGTGGAACTCGACGAGGACGTGGGCAATCTGGAAGGGCGCCTGACCGGCGTCGAGCGCAACATTCCCCGTCGGACACGTGAGGAAATCGATCCGCTGTTCGCCGAAGTGGAGGTCCTGGGGTCTCTGGTCAAGCAGATGGCAGAGGCTATGACCGATCTCGAAACCCGGTTCGATGACCAGCAACGCCTGGCTCCGCCACCGGCCGCGCCAGGCCTGCCCGACTACCGGACACCCGTATCGTCCTATAATGCGGGTGGGACGGCTTCCAGACCGGTCCGGAGTGTTCCGCCCCTGGATGATCCCTATCGATCTCAGAATTCCCGCATGGAACCGGAGATGAGGGCGACCGATTACGGCAGGGGGGGCGACTACGGTGGTGCCCCCGATTATGCCGGGGGCGATGAGTATGGTCGGCCCTATGGCGCTTCGGACCATGAAACCGCGTCCGGTATTCGTCGGGACGAACAGGCCGCGCGTTCGGCATATCTCCCCCAGGAACAGGATCCGTACGACGCGTCCGAAGCTGCCGGTGTTTTCGATGGCGGCGGCGAATACGCAGCAGACCTCGGCCGAAAGGCGGAGCCGCAGCCGGATCCCGCAATGCGGGAGCTGATTACCGCGGCGTTGAACGCGAACCGCGTCGAACTGCATCTGCAGCCGATCGTCACCTTGCCGCAGCGCCAGGTGAAATACTACGAAGCCTTCACGAGACTGCGCGATAGCCAGGGCGAACTGATTGCGGCAGGAACCTTCCTGCCCGAAGCGGTTCGGGCCGGACTGATCGCCCGTATTGACAATCTGCTTCTGTTCCGGTCGATCCAGGTAATCCGCCGTCTTACGTCCCGAAACCGCAATGCCGCGCTTTTCTGCAATATTTCGTCCTCATCCCTGGTGGACGAGACCTTTTTCCCCGGGTTCCTGGACTTCGCCAGCGCCAACAAGAACATCGCCGATGTTCTGATTTTCGAGTTTGCCCAGGACGATGTGTCCAGAATGGGTGTCGTGGAGATGGAAAGCCTGAACGCGCTTGCGGAAATCGGCTTCCACTTTTCCATCGATCGCATCACCGACATGAAGATGGATTTCAAGTCCCTCGCGCAGCGCGGCTTCAAGTTCGCCAAGCTCCAGGCCGATTTCCTCATCGGTCGCCGGTCCGCGGACCACGGACACATTCATCCGTCGGACTTCGGCGATCTCCTGCATCGGTATGGCATGGAACTGATCACCGACCACGTGGAGACCGAAAGTCAGGTGCTGGAACTTCTCGACTACGAGGTCAAGCTGGCCCAGGGCAACCTGTTCTCGCCCCCGCGCCCCGTGCG
This sequence comes from Roseibium sp., assembly GCF_048260565.1. Taxonomy (GTDB): domain Bacteria; phylum Pseudomonadota; class Alphaproteobacteria; order Rhizobiales; family Stappiaceae; genus Roseibium. The sequence continues at coordinate 500,619 of NZ_JBLXGP010000002.1, forward strand.
ATCGGAAGTCCTGCAGGGCGCGCCGGCTCCCGCGCCGCGCAAGCGGGCAGCCGGCTAGAGTATCGGGCGATAACTTTGAAACATTTGACGGGTGCGCTTTTGTCTGCTGACAAGGCGGATTGCGCGCGGTGGTGTTTCCCACCACAAGCGTGAGCCCCACAAGCGCGAGAAAACGCAGTCAGCCGGGCCCTTCGGGTGTCAGCAAGCAGCCCATCGGCCGCGTTGCGCCGCTTGCACGATGCACCGCATCGCACTTCACGGCGCGACTCGCTCTAGCGCCCGATGCTCGGCTTCATTTCTACATTCGGTAAAAGGCGTGTTGCCGGTAAGACGGGATCATCCCGTTCCGGGAGCGCGCACGGAAAAGCGCGTCGCGTTCCCGGACCCCTTCGTGATGCTTAGTCGGTTGCCGGTCCGACCGAAACGACGGTCGGTTCCTTCCCGGCCAGCAGGCGTTGCGCCACCCGGTTCACATCATCGAGCGTAACGGCTTCGATCTCGCTGTTGCGGCGGTCGAAGTAGTCGATGCCCAAGTCGGCATTCTGCAGGGCAACGAGCTGACTGGCGATCTTGCCCGAAGAATCGAACCTCAACGCATAGGACCCGGTCAGATAGCGCTTGGCGCTGTCGAGTTCCGCCTGCGTCGGTCCCTTGGTGGCCATCCGGTCGATCTGTTCCAGGACGATTTTCAGGGTTTCGTCGGCCCGGTCGGCACGGGTCGCGGTCGACCCGAGGACCAATCCCATATGATCGTAAGGGATCAGGGACGTGTTCACGCCATAGGCCAGCCCGCGCTTTTCACGTACTTCCTCATAGAGCCAGGACGTGAAGCTGCCGCCGCCCAGAATGTGGTTCATCACATAGGCCGCCTGGTAGTCCGGATCGTCCCGCTTCAGGCCCGGCAGTCCGAACATCAGGGTGGTTTGCGGAACCTGCAGGGATTTGGAAACCTGGAGGCCGGTCTTTGCCATTACCTCCGGGATCGCTGACAGGTCGCCGTCTTCCGGCAGGTCGGCAAACACGCGATCGAGCAGGGACGCCAGCGTTTTTGCATCGATCGCGCCGACCACGCCGATCGTCAGGTCAGAACGGGCTACAAGCCGTTTGTGCTGCTGGACGAGGTCCTCCGGCGTCAATGTTTCGAGACTTTCCGGGGTGCCGCCGGTCGGTCGGGCGTAAGGATGATCGCCAAGGGCGGCCTCGGTGTAGCTGAGGGCGGCGATCGCATCGGCATCTTCCGCGTTCCGCTTCGCACTTGAAATAAGCTGCGCTTTCATCCGCCCGACCGCTTCCGCGTCGAAACGCGGCTTCGTGAGGGCGAGGTGCAGCAGCTCGAAAGCTTCGTCCCGCGTCGGCGTCAATGTGCGCAGGTTGCCGTAGAACCGGTCCTTTCCGGCGTCGAAGCTGATGGTAACGGCAAGCTCCTCCAGACGGGCCTGAAAGGCCTGCGACGGGAGGTCACCAGCGCCTTCGTCCAGGGTTGCCGCCAGGAGCCGTGTCAGGCCTTCCTTGCCCTTCGGATCCTGGGCCGCACCGCCATTGAACGAGAAATTCACCGCGATCTGAGGGATCGTGTGGTCCTCGACCAGCCACGCTTCGATGCCGCCCGGGCTGACGACTTTCTGAATTTCGACGGCCTGCGCCGGCAGAACGTACAGGGAGGCTGCAAACAGGCTCAGGCAACCTGCGGTCAGAACACCCAGGCTTTTTTCAAAAAGAGCACGCATGGTTCAGGACTTTCCTTTCGCTTCTGCGGAGCCGGCGGTCCCTGTCCGGGTTTCCTTGACCGGTTCGGCGTGCTTCAGCAGGCCCGTTACCGGTGAGCCCGACAGATAGGTGCGGGCCGCATCCTGCACGTCCTGTGCGGTGACGTCCTGAACCTGCTGTGGCCAGGTCTGTACGTTTTCCAGGGTCTGTCCCGTCGTCAGTGCGCTGCCGAATATCCTGGCAAGGCTCATCTGACTGTCCTGGGCATAGATGGCATCCGCGACCATGCTGTGTTTGGCCCGGTTCAATTCGTCTTGAGTGACGCCATCCTTGATGAGCTTGTGCAATTCCTCGGTGAACAGGGTTTCGAGTTCATCAAGGGAATGCCCTGTGGCGGGCGTCCCGTAAAATCCGAACTTGCCCTGATCCAGTGCATCGCCCTGATAATAGCTTCCCGCATTGATGGCGATCTTGCTGTCAAGCACGGCGGATTTGTAGAGGCGGCTGGTCGGTCCTCCGCCGAGAATATAGGACAGAACGTCGAAGGACACGGAGACCCGGCCTTCGCCGGTCGTCTGGCTCGGTACGATCCATGTCTGGGACAGGCTTTCCTGGCGGACGCGCGCATCGGAAACCGAAACCGTTCGTTCTCCCGTCAGCGGCGGTTCGGCGGGGCGGATCCGGGCACCCGGTTCCGCACGGCGCGCGACCTTGCCGTAGGTTTCTTCGGCCAGTTTCCGGACCTCGTCGGCCGTCACGTCTCCGGCAACCACCAGCACCGCGTTGTTCGGCGTGTAGAACCGGTCATAGAAGGCGATGACCGCTTTCCTGTTGAGCGCCTGGATCTCGTGTTCCCATCCGATCACCGGCGAGCCGTAGGGATGATTGACGAAAAGCGTCGCGTTCATGGTTTCGCGCAGTTTCGAAGCGGGTTCGCTGTCGACCCGCATCCGGCGCTCTTCCAGGACCACATCCCGTTCCGCCCCGATCATGTCGTCGGTCAGGAGGAGGTCTTCCATGCGATCCGCCTCCATTTCCATCATCAGCGGCAGGTGCTCCTTGGCAACCCGCTGGAAGTAGGCGGTGTAGTCCGTGGTGGTGAATGCGTTCTCCTGGCCTCCGAGCTCGGCGACCATCTTGGAAAAAGCCCCGTCAGGATGCTTGGCCGTGCCTTTGAACATAAGATGCTCAAGGAAGTGCGCCACGCCGGACTGGCCTTCCGGCTCGTCGGCAGATCCGGCCTTGTACCAGATCATATGGGTGACCACCGGTGCCCTGTGGTCGGGGATAACCACGACCTCAAGCCCGTTCTCGAGCGTGAAGTGGCTGAGGTTCGGCGCGATCTTCAAAGTTGCCGCGGGCTCGGCCGGGACAACAGGCTCCGCCGCATGGGCGGACAGACCGGGCGCAACGCTCAAGAGGCCGGCGATGCAGAATGCAAGTGCCGGTGCTGTCAGGCGATTTTGTTTTCTAGGAACTGCGTGGGTCTCGAAACAGGGCACATTCGTCTCCGGTTTTTATCGGTTCCGCAGGCCCTTGAGTTTTCAGGACCTGCACAGGCTCCACCTTCTCATATAGAGTGGTGTCCCGCGCCGGTCCCGTTAATTATTGGTCATATTGATCAGGCAACTCCGCCTAGCGCTCATAATCCTTACACTTGAGGCTTCGGTTGCTGCCCGAGCAGGCAATTTCGCTGCTGACGCGCGCAGCGGTGTCGTCGGTCTCGACGATTTCAGGCAACGGTGCACCGCCTGCAGGCGTGCTGTATTCGCTCGGCGGCTCGATCAGGTAACGCCGGGCCAGTTTGTCCTGCGCATTTCCGGCCGCCTGTTGCTTCAACTCGCCAGCTGCCGTGTTCTGCGCCTTCATTTCTTCCGGGGTCATCCGGGCGCCGTCTTCCAGCTCGTTCTGACGCTTCTCGGCGGCAAAATCGCGCGGCTTCGTGTTGTAGATGTTGATCCCGCGCGCCTGTTCCGGCGTCAACCGCGTGTTCTCGTTGCCGTCGTGCCCGCCGACGTTCTTTTTCGCGTAGAGCGCCTTTACAGCTTCATAGTCGTCGGCCTTCTGCGCTTGCGGCCAGTTTTCGGATTGCGACCCGGCAACCTTGGTTTCAGGCTTCGGCAGTGCGGTCGGTTCAGCCGGCATGGCCAGCGGCGCACGCGGCTTGTAATCGATCGGCTTTGCTTTCGGATCGACGGCGCCAAGCCCGGACATGATCGCACTGACCATGGCCGTATCGGGAGCCTGGGTCGTTCCATCGGCAGCCTGGCATGCGGCCAAGGCGAAAAGGGCCAGTAGGGCGACCGGGCGTGAAAGCGTTCTCAAATACGTCCGCAGCACCGCAGACTCCTTAGTTTTCATCAAGGCGATTCCCGCCGCATACCTTCGGGCACGCAGCCGGACTCAGCCTGAGTTCCTGATCAGTCCGCCCAATAGAGACTCATTTTGCGGCTGAATTAGGACCGGATTTCAACCCGTCATACAGCAGTCCGCAAACTCCGGCAACGATCCATACGTCGGCGAAGTTAAAGACGTACCATGAGAAATCGCCGACATGGAAATGGATGAAGTCGACGACGGCGCCGTAGGCGAGGCGGTCGATGCCGTTGCCGATCGCGCCGCTGATCACCAGAGCCAGCGCCAGGGCAAGGAAACGGTGGCCCGCGCGGACCGACCAGATCCAAAGTCCAACGGCGGCAATCAGGGTTGCGGCTGCCAGACCCCAGCGCCCGATCGCGCCGTCCTGCTGGAACAGGCCATAGGAAATGCCCCTGTTCCAGACCAGGGTCAGATCCAGGATCGGAAGCAGCGGAACCGGTCCGCGTCCCGCAAGACCGAAGCCGTGGAGGAGCCACAGCTTCGAAGCCTGGTCCAGCACCAGTCCCGCAAGGGCGACGACAAGAACGAAACCGCTCTGCCGCCCCCAGGTCCAGCGGGCCGTCCAGGAGGCCGAAGAGGCTTGTGCGGTTTCGCTATCGCTCATCGACGGTTCCATTGTCCTTTGCCGGTTTCGCGATCAGGCGGGCTGATGGGCCGCGTCCCATTCCCGCAGGGCCGCCGCATCGCGAAGCGTTACGTCCGGGTAGTCAGGATCGGATCCGACTTCCGGCAGGATCTTCCACGACCGGGCGCATTTCCGCCCCTCGGCAAGTCCCGGAACGACGGCAACACCCGGCGTGTCGTCCAGCGTGAAGGCGCCTGCAGGCGCCGGATCGGCACTCAGGGTCAATTGGCTGGTGATGGCGATATCGGCCATGTCCTTGCCTTCCAGAGCTGCCATCAGCGCCGGATCGGTCACATGGACCACCGGATGGGCCTCCAGGGAGGACCCGATCCGCTTTTCCCGGCGCTCCACTTCGAGCGCCCCGGTGATCACGCGGCGGACGGTCCGGATCTTGGCCCATTTCGCCGCCAGTGCATCGTCGCGCCAGTCGGCCGGAACCGCCGGGAACTGTTCCAGATGGACGCAAGCGCCGTCTCCGTAGCGCGATGTCCACGTTTCTTCCATGGTGAAGGGCAGCATCGGCGCCATCCAGGTCACCAGGCAGTTGAACAGCTTGTCGATCACGTAGAGGGACGCCTTGCGGCGCACCGAGGAGGCCGCGTCGCAGTAAAGCGCATCCTTGCGGATGTCGAAATAAAACGCCGACAGCTCCACCGTCATGAAGGTGAACAGGTGGTGGAAGATACGCTTGTAGTCGAAGTCCCAATAGGCCTTGCGGACCAGATCGTCGAGCTCGGCCAACCGGTGCAGCATCAGCCGTTCCAGCTCCGGCATGTCTGCAAGGGCGATCTCTTCGTTGGTCGCGTGGGCGAGCGAACCCAGCATCCAGCGCAGGGTGTTGCGCAGCTTGCGATAGCTGTCGACGCTGGTCTTGATGATCTCCGGGCCGATGCGCTGGTCTTCCGCATAATCCGAGGAGGCCACCCACAGGCGCAGGATGTCGGCGCCATATTGCTTGATGATATCCTGCGGGAACACCTGGTTGCCGAGCGACTTGGACATCTTGCGTCCGTCCTCGGCCATGGTGAAGCCGTGGGTCAGGACAGCGTCGTAAGGCGCATGGCCCCGTGTGCCGCAGCCTTCCAGCAGCGAGGAGTGGAACCAGCCGCGATGCTGGTCGGACCCTTCCAGGTAAAGCACATAGTCGTCGCCTCCGAGACCCTTGCGGTTCGGCATCAGGTCTTCGCGCCTTTCCAGGCAAAAGGCATGGGTGGAGCCGGAGTCGAACCAGACGTCCAGAATGTCCGTGACCATCTCCCAGTCGTCGGCCTTGTGGTCGTTGCCGAGGAACCGTTCCTTGGCCCCGTCCGCGAACCAGGCATCGGCGCCCTCGGAAACGAAAGCTTCGTAGATGCGGGCGTTGACCGCCTCGTCCTTCAGGACCTCCGCCGTGTCCTTGTGGATGAACACCGTGATCGGCACGCCCCAGGCGCGCTGGCGCGACAGCACCCAGTCGGGCCGGTTTTCGATCATCGACCGCAACCGGTTCTGGCCGGAGGCGGGAGCGAACCGGGTGTTGTCGATCGCATTCAGCGCACGGACCCGCAACGTGTCGCCCTTGCCGTCGATATCGCGGTCCATATAGACGAACCACTGCGGCGTGTTGCGGAAGATGATCGGCTTCTTCGACCGCCAGGAATGGGGATACTGGTGCTTCAGCCGGCCGAGGCCGATCAGGCAGCCGCTTTCCTTCAGCGCCTCGATCACGGCCTTGTTGGCCTTGCCCTTCTCACCCTTGTGGGTGATTACCTGGTTGCCTTCGAAGCCTGGCGCATCCTTGGTGTAGAAACCATCGTCGGCGACGGTGAACGGGATCGCGGTGTCGATGCCGCGGGCATCCAGCTCGCGGGCATTCGCCATCCAGATCTCGAAGTCGTCCGCGCCGTGGCCCGGTGCGGTGTGAACGAACCCGGTGCCGGCATCGTCGGTGACGTGATCGCCGTCCAGAACGGGAACGTCGAACTGATAGCCGCCGAGGTCCAGGTCGCGAAGCGGATGGGCAAGCGTCACCGAGGCCAGTTCTTCCGGCGTCACGGCGCGCACATGCTCGTAGCGCTCCACCCGGGACTGTTCGAAGACGGCAGCGGCCAGCGCGTCGGCCAGGATCAGCTTGTCGCCCTTCTGGACCCAGTTTTCTTCCGGCAGGTCGTCCTGGGTGACCTCGTAAAGGCCGTAATGGATCCTGGAAGAGAAGCAGACCGCCCGGTTGCCCGGGATCGTCCAGGGGGTCGTGGTCCAGATGACGACGGAGGCATCCAGCAGTTCGTCGGCTTCCGCCTCACTGGTGCCGCCGGCCTCGACCACCGGGAACTTCACCCAGATCGTGTCCGACTGGTAGTCGTGATATTCGATTTCCGCCTCGGCCAGGGCGGTCTTTTCCACCACGGACCACATCACCGGCTTGGAGCCGCGGTAAAGCTGGCCGGACATGGCGAACTTCATCAGTTCCTGCGCGATCACCGCCTCGCTCTCGAAGCGCATGGTGAGATACGGGTTCTCCCAGTCGCCCTCGATGCCGAGACGCTTGAACTCCTCGCGCTGCACGCCGATCCAGTGCTCGGCGAATTCGCGGCATTCCTGGCGGAATTCGTTGACCGGAACCTCGTCCTTGTTCTTGCCCTTGGCGCGGTACTGTTCCTCGATCTTCCATTCGATCGGCAGGCCATGGCAGTCCCAGCCGGGGACATAGTTGGAGTCCCAGCCAGTCATCTGCATGGAGCGGGTGACGATGTCCTTCAGCGTCTTGTTCAGCGCGTGGCCGATGTGGATGTTGCCGTTGGCGTAGGGCGGGCCGTCATGGAGGATGAACTTGTTCCGGCCGGTGCCGGCCTCCCGGAGCTTCTTGTAAAGGTTCATCTCCTGCCAGCGCTGAAGGATTTCCGGCTCCTTCTTGGGGAGACCGGCGCGCATGGGAAAGTCGGTCTTGGGCAGGTTCAGGGTTTCTGAATAGTCGCGTTCAGGTGTCTCGGTCATCACGTATGGGATCCGGTCGGAGAGGCGCACGGCGGGTTTGAGAATGAGCCCCGTGCGCGCTGCTACGGTCATTGTCGGCTGCACGGCGATCGGAAGATGCCGGCCATGAGAGATTTATCCCGGTCCTTGGGCGCCGCAGGGATGCGTCAGCCGAAGGCCGGGCCGGTAATTCGACGGTGCTGCAGCAGGGTGCAGTCTCTTTTGTAGTCGAGCCAGCGAAGCATGCGCAGGACATAGCAGCACTTTGTCGATGAATAAAGTCATTCCGCGCATTGGCGCGCATGATCGCGCGCCGTGCCCGCCTCAAATCGTTTCTTAACGCTCCTGCCGTACGAACGGCCAGGGAAGTGGCAACGGATGGGACGATGATCGAGGCATTGAGGCAGGGGCGCTGGGCGACCCGCGACCGGCTGGTTCCGGCCGGGTTCATGGCCCTTGCGGGTTATGTCATCGTCCTCGGCTATCTCTATATCTATCCGGGTATCCTGACCGCGCCGGGGGGAACCGCCGTCGTCAGTGACTTCCTGAGCTTCTGGGTCGCGGCGCGAGAAGCCGTCGGCGGGGCTCCGGCCACACCCTACCGAACCGAGGATTTCGCGGCCCTCCAGGCGGCCTACATCGGTGCCGGCCACTATTTCGCATTCTTCTATCCGCCGACATTCCTCCTGATGCTCCTGCCGCTCGGCCTGTTGGGGGGCGTTGCCGCCTACTGGATCTTTCAGCTTGCCGCTGCCCTTGCGGCCGGATGGGCATGTAGCCGGATCATGCGCCACTGGCACGGGTTCCTTCTGGCAGCCGCCCTGCCGACCAGCTTCAACACCTACTTCTATGGACAGAATTCCCTGCTGGCCGCGGCGTTCCTCGGAGCCGGCCTGGTCATGCTGGCGGAAAAACGGCACATTCTGGCAGGCGTCTTTATCGGCCTGATGACCTTCAAGCCGCAATTGGGCGTGCTCATTCCCTTCGCCCTGATTGCGGGCGGATATTGGCGCACGTTTTTGGCTGCGGCGGTGACGACCGTGCTGCTTGCCGCGCTCAGTTGGTACGTGTTCGGCACCGGAACCTGGGAGGCCTTTTTCGCTCAGGCCGGCTTTGCGCAGAAAACGCTCAACCTTGGTCTGGTGGACCTGCACAAGATGATTTCGGTTTACGCCGCCGCAAGACAAGTCGGCGCACCGATCCAACTGGCCTACGGCCTCCAGGCTCTGACCGCGTTCGCAGCCCTGGTTACGGTCTGGCTGTCCTGGCGAAGCCGCGCTCCGTTTGCGGCGAAGGCCATCGTTCTCGTCGCCGCCGGCCTGCTGGCGACACCCTTTGCGCTGTCCTATGACCTCGCCCTTCTGGCGGTCGCACTGGCCTTTCTGCTTCGCTTCGGCCAGACCGAAAGCCTGCCGTCCTGGAGCGCAACGCTTGCCCTCGTTGTCGTGCTGATGGCGGCAGGAACCCGCATTGCGGGCGAGGTGGGTTTCCCGTTTCTGGGGCCGATCCTGCTGACGATCACGATCTGGATCGGCTGGCGCTGTGCCATTGAAACGAAAGATAGTGAGACGGTCAGAGCTTAGCGGCGGGCTGGTTTGCCCGGCGCTTGTTCAGCGCCCGCTCGCGCTGGGTGATGTAGAGCCCGCTGCCGACGATGAGCGCAATGCCGATCCAGGTCGGCCCGTCCGGAAAATCGCCGAACACCAGAAAGCCAAACAGTGTCGCGCTGACGATCTCCAGATATTGCAGCGGCGCCAGCAGGGCCGCTTCGCCTCTCTGGAAGGCTGCGACGACCAGACCGTGGCCGACGAAGGAAATCGCCCCGATGGCGAACAGAAACCCGGTCTGGTTCAGATTCGGAACCGCGAAGGCGTAGTCCGGATCGCCCAACAGTGTGCCAACCGCCAGGGCTCCCCCCAGCACGATGCTTCCTGCCATGCCGGCACTGAACTGGATGGCCAGAAGCCCGTCGGAGCCTGCGTAGAGCCGGTTGAGCAGCAGATAGCTGGCAAAGAAAGTTGCGGCCAGCAGCGGCAGCAGGCTCGCCGGGCCGATCTCCAGAAAGCTCGGCCGCAGGATGATCAGCGCGCCGGCAAGCCCGGTGAGGATGGCCGTGATCCGGCGCGGCCCGACCTTTTCCTTCAGGATCAGGGCAGCCAGGACCGTCAGGATCATCGGCTCGACGAAGAAGATCGAGATCGCGGTTGCGACCGGCATGTATTTGACGGCGGTGAAGAAACACAGAACCGCCGCCGACAGCAGGACACCGCGCAGGTAATTGACCGCGGGCCGTTTGCTGCGAAGACCTTTCAGGTTCCAGGTCAGCAGGGCGGCCGCCAAAGAAATCAGGAGCTGGAACACGAACCGGCCGAAGGTGACCTCCAGCGGCGGCAGCGACAGGGCGAGATACTTGGCGATAACGTCCATGATCGGCACGATCATCATGGCGCAGGACATCAGCGACAGGGCGACGAGATTGTTGTCCTGGCTCGAGCCGGACGTGCTCGTCGGGCCGGTCATCTGTCGAACTCGAAAAGCGTCAGGTCGACCGGCGAGATCGGATGCAGCGAGGCAAGGGCCGCGCGTGCCTCCTCGCTGTCCCGGTCCATCTGGGCGATCAGCGCGTCGAGGGAATCGAATTTCTCCTCGCTCCGCAGAAAGGAAACGAGATGCACCCGGAGCGTCTCGCCGTAAAGGTCGCCCTTGAAATCGAACAGGAACACTTCCAGCAGTGGCGCGCCATTGTCGAAGGTCGGGCGCCGGCCGTAATTCGCCACACCGTCAAAGACGCCTTTCGGCGTCCTGACCCGGACCGCGTAGATCCCGTGTTTGAGCGGGCAATGCGGATCGAGTTGCAGGTTTGCCGTCGGATATCCCAGGTCCCGGCCCCGCTTGTCGCCGTGCCGCACTTCGGCGTCCACGAACCACCGGTAACCGAGCAGGCCGTTGGCAAGGATCAGTTCGCCGTTTGCCAGACACTCCCTGATCCGCGATGACGAAATGGTTTCTTCCGCTTCGTCCTGTTCGGCCTGAACGATGGTGACGCCAAAGCCGTGCTTCTGGCCCGATGACCGGAGAAAATCCGGGGTTCCCGCCCTGGCCCGGCCGAAATGGAAATCATAACCGGTTACCGCATGGCTGATTCCGAGGCGATCGATCAGGATGTTGCCGACAAAGTCGGACGCCTCGATTCCGGCGAAGTCACGGGTGAACGGCAGCACCAGGACGCCATCCAGACCGCAGGCCCTCAGGATATCCGCCTTCTGGTCGCGCGGCGTCAGGCGGAAGACGGGATTGTCCGGATTGAAGACGGTGCGCGGGTGCGGCTCGAACGTCATGGCAAAGACCGGAACGCCGTCCTTGCGCCCTTCTGCGAGCGCGGCTTCCAGAACGGCCCGGTGCCCGCGGTGAACCCCGTCGAAATTGCCGATGGCAACCACGCCGCCCTTGAGGTGGTCGGGAAAGGCGTCGAGACCGGATATAACCGAAAATTCAGCCGGGTTTGCAGCGGACATTCAGGGTACCTTCGTGGCCGGGCAGAACCGGCCTCGCCCGGCTACCCTCTAATTGGGATACGTGAGCATCGTCCAATGCCGCGATTCCAAACGCGCTTTAAGGCAATGCGCGCTGGAAACTGCCGTCTCCGTCGCGAAAGGTCAAGCGCTGCTGTTGCCAAGGCAGACCGGCTGGAAGTTCGGTCGGGCCAGACTAAAGACCGGAGCGGTCTTCATCCGCGGAAGGAACCTTGACCAGGGCTTCGCCTTCCAGCACGACCATGTCGTCGACGCTACAAACGCAGGACAGCCGCGCCCGGTTGCCCCGTTCCATCAGCTCTTCCACCTTTACCGTGACCAGAACGTCGTCGCCGATCTTGACCGGGGCCTTGAAGTTCAGCGTCTGCGACAGATAGATCGCGCCGGGGCCGGGAAGACGGGTTCCCAGAACGGCGGAGATCAGGCTTGCGGTATAAAGACCGTGGGCGATGCGGGTCTTGAAAGGGGTTCGGGCCGCGAAGTGTTCGGAGAGATGGATCGGATTCCGGTCTCCGGAAACCTCGGCAAAACCGACCACGTCAGATGAACTCACATGCTTGAGCAGAGTTTCGGTCATGCCGACTTCGAGATCTTCGAAACAGAGTTTTTGCAGTTCAAGCATTGTGGGCCTTTTGTGGTTTTGTCTTGAGGATTCCAAGCAGAGAGACCCTAGGGGAGCGGTGTTAGGGCTGCAATTGGGCTTTGGGCGAAGAAAAAACTTGTCTTATTAACGGTCTTTTCAGGGGCTTGGCGTAATTTCGCTTGAGTATGGGGAGGCGAGGACACGTGAAGTGTCTCTCTCCTTTGAAGTCAGAACGCGTTTCCACGGCCCAAGGCCAGGGGCCGCGCCGATTGACAGTATGGAGTAGATGATGGCCCTTGATCTTCAGATGCCGGTCCTCGTGGTCGATGACTACAAGACGATGATCCGGATCATTCGGAACCTGCTCAAGCAGCTCGGTTTCGAAGATATTGATGATGCAGCAGATGGTACCGAAGCGCTCGAAAAAATGAAGCAGCGCCGCTACGGTCTGGTGATTTCCGACTGGAACATGGAACCGATGACCGGTTACGAGCTGCTGAAGCAGGTTCGCGCAGACGGCAGCCTCAGCAAGACCCCGTTCATCATGGTGACGGCGGAATCCAAGACGGAAAACGTGATCGCCGCCAAGAAGGCCGGCGTGAACAACTACATCGTGAAGCCGTTCAATGCGCAGACCTTGAAGGGCAAGATCGAAGCAGTCTTCTCCGACTAAACGGGCAACACGGGCGGAAACCGGCGCTCGGCCGGGTCTGCCTCCGGAATTGGAAGAGTTCGTTGATGAACTGGTGCGGGGGCATTGGCGCAACGAACTCCTGTTACCTATCCGAAACGCGAAACCGGATTTGCGATAGGGAACAGACAGGAAGCAAGGGCTGAGAAAATGGCCGCAATGAGCAAGGATAACGTGGCGCGAGTCATCGATTTCCTGCAAGAAAACAAGAACCGCGGCGGCGACGTGTCCCTGTCCGATGTCATGCATCTGGCCGAGGTCATGTCAGGCTCGATGCATGAGGTTCTGACCAAGATCCAGCCTGCCGTCACCGAGGAACTGACCGCGATAGCGCGCGAAATCTCCCGGATGAAGCAGGAAATCACGGACCTTCGGGCCGATGACATGAAGAACAGCCGCATTCCGGAAGCCGGACGCGAGCTGGACGCCATTGTCGAAGCCACCGAGGACGCGACCAACACCATCATGGAAGCGGCCGAGGAAATCATGAGTGCGGACGCAAGCGACCCGCAGGCCTATCAGGATTTCGTCAGCGGCAAGATGATCACGATTTTCGAAGCCTGTACGTTCCAGGACATCACCGGACAGCGGATTTCCAAGGTCGTCTCCACGCTCAACTTCATCGATGAGCGCGTGTCGGCGTTCGTGGACAAGCTCCGGCTGCCGGAAGGCGAGGGGATCTCCACCGAGGAAACCGAGGAGGAGCGGCGCAAGCGCGAACTCATCCTGCACGGGCCGCAGCATGCGGGCGAAGGCGTGTCCCAGTCGGATGTCGACGCCATGCTCGCCGAAGCCCAGAGCGAGATCGACAAGCTGTTCGACTGACCGTTTCCCGTCAACGGAATTTAAAAAGCCGCCCTGCTGTCGGGGCGGCTTTTTTCGTGTCTTGAAAACGTCTGAACGCAAACCCCTTTATTCCGCTGGAACGGGCCCCGAACCAGCCTCCGCCGCAGCTGCCCGCTTGCGTTCGCGTGCGAGCGAGGTCAGGCCGAAATCGTCCAGGATCGTGTAGAAAGCCGGGACGATGAAAACAATCATCAAGGTCGTTCCGAGCAGACCAAAGGAAATCGACGTGACCAGCGGCACCAGCACCTGGGCCTGGGTGCTGGTTTCGAACAGGAGCGGCATCATCCCGGCGATTGTCGTCAACGACGTCAGGAGGATGGCCCGGAACCGGGCCTTGGCGCCGGCAGGCGCGATTTCGCTGACGCTGGTTATGCCGGGGGCGTGATGGTTCTTGATGAATTCCACCAGCAGGATGGAGTCGTTGACCACGATCCCCGTCAGGGAAATAAAGCCAAGCGTACTCGGCAGGGAAAAGTCGATCCCCATGAGGTAATGGCCGAGCACCGCACCGATCAGGGAGAACGGGATCAGCGTCATCACCACGATGGGTTCGGCGTAGCTGCGGAACTGGAAGGACAGGAGGCAGAAGACGAAGATCAGGCCGATCCCGAGCGAAGTGATCATCGAGCCCTGGGTCTTTCCGGCTTTGGCATTCTGCCCTTCTGTCGAGGCGCTCAGGCCCGGATAGGCGGCGAGCAGCTCCGGCAGGAACGCTTTCTGCGTGTTTCTGACAATCTCGTTGGCGTTGGCGATACCGCTTTGAATATCGCCGGTGACGGTCACCGTCGGCATCCGGTTGATGCGGTTGATCCGCGTATATCCGCGCTCGTAGGACGCGTTGGCGACGGCGCCGAGCGGAACCCGATTGCCTTGCGGCGTCTCGATCGTGAACTGTTCGATATCCTCCAGACTGTCTCGACCCGAAGGTGCCAGCCGGACATCGATCTCATAGCTTTGCGTGCCGATCTGGATTTCATCGGCGACGATGCCATTGAAGGCCGCCCGAATCTGGTTGGCGATCGAACGGGCATCGAGCCCGAGGGCCCCGGCGCCATCGCGCAGGGACAGGGACAATTCCGGTTTGCCCGCAGTCAGGTCATCTGAAATGTTGTAGACGCCCTTGTAGCCCGAGAGCCAGGTCTGGAGGTCCGCCGAAGCTCTGTCCAGTGTCGCGACGTCCGGGTGAGACAGGCGCAGCTCAATAGGCCGGCCCGCGGCGCGGCGTGCGGATTCGGTCAGAATGATCTGCCGCACGTCGAGCGTCTTCGGCAGTTCTTCCCGCCATCGGGTCATGATGTCTTCGTTCGTCGCGGTCCGGAGCGGTCCCGCAATTAGATCCACGTTGACCGTCGCCAGATGGGCGCCGTTCGTACCTGCGTCGACGTTCTCGTTGAAACGGACAAGGATATTGGTCGTAAGAGGCCGGTGATCTGCATTGCCGGGCGACGACGCGTCGCTCACCCGCTGAAGCGCGGCAACCGTTTCCGCGACCACTGCGCGTGTGTCACCAAGCGTCGCGCGGGACGGCAATTCGATCCGGGCTTCGATCTGGTCGCCCTGGACGTCCGGGAAAGCCTGGAACTTGACGATCCCGCCCAGCAGCAGGGACAGGGTTCCCAGGAACATCATGAGTGCGATGCCGAGCGTCAGGTAGCGGTACCTGACCGCCCAGGAGGCCACCGGTCCGATGAAATGGTCGCGCGCCCAGCCGATCCCAGCTTCCGCTTTCCGCGTGAGCCGGCTTTGCTTCTCATTCCCGCTGCCGTGGGAAAGATGGTTCGGCAGGATCAGGAACGCCTCGACCAGCGAAACGCAAAGGACCATCAGCATAACGATCGGGACCACGCGCAGGATTTTTCCCAGATCCCCGCTCAGGAACGCCAGCGCACCGAAAACGGCCGCGGTTGTCAGGAAGGAGGCCATCACGCCGGGCAGGACCTGTTTCGTTCCTTCGACTGCCGCCTCCAGCGGCGGCAATCCGTTCTGGCGCTTGGTGGCGATGTTCTCAGAGATCACGATGGCATCGTCCATGACGATACCGATGACGATCAGAAGTCCGACCAGCGACAGCATGTTGATCGTGATGCCGAAGGCAACCATCAGGGCGACGGCGCCCAGGAACGAGACAGGCAGCCCCAGTCCGATCCAGAACGCCTGGCGCCCGCCGAAGAAAATCCACATGGCGGCGACCACAAGGACCAACCCCTGAATGCTGTTGGAGATCAGGATCCTCAAACGGTCCTTCAGGGCGATGGACCCATCGCGTATCACGGTCAGCTTGATGCCCGGAGACGTTCTGTGCTGTTCCTCGCCGGCAAACGCTTTCAGGCGATCTATGACCTTGATCAGATCGTCCTGACGGGTCATGTAAACGTCCAGAACAGCCGCAATGTCGCCGTTGAGCCTGGTTTCGACCTCATCGTCCTCGAAGCGATCGGTAATCCGCGCGATATCGCCGAGACGGATCTGGCCCCCCTGGGACGAAGACCGGATGATTACGGACCGGTAGGCGTCGGCCGCAAGCCGTTCATCGGAAAACCGCAACAGGGTTGTCCCGTCCCTGGAGACGATTTCACCGGCCGGCAGGTCGATATTCTGACGCGAAACGATGTTGGCGATTTCTTCGAGCGTCAGTCCAAGTTCTCTTGCCGCTGCGTCATCCACTTCGATCCGGATCTGCCGGTCCGAGAACCCTTTGACTTCGACCTTCGGGATGCCGCCGAACCGGAGCAATCGGTCCTTGAGGTCATCCGCATAGACTTTCAATTGGGTCCGGTCCGCAATGCCTGTGACCACAAGCGAGGCAACGAAGCTCATCCGGCCCGCCTGCTCGACCACAGGTTCCTCAACCGGTTCCGGAAAGTCGTTGATCGCGCCGATCTCACGGTCGATGTCGAGCAGAAACTGTTCGACATCGTTCCCCTCGATCATGGTGACCGTGGCAATGGCCACGTTCTCGCGGGCATCGCACTGGATTTCCTCGACATTCTCGACGCCGTCGACGGCATCTTCGATCCGCCGGCAAATCGTGCGTTCCACATCCGCCGCCGTCGCGCCGGGATAGGGGACACTGACCGTGACTTCCTTGATCGGGATCTTCGGAAACGTCTCGATCAGGAGCCTGGGCAGGCTGATCAGGCCGAGGAGGAGAAAGCCCGCCATGAGCAGATTGGCGCCGGTGGGATGTTTGGCGAAGAAGCGGATCATTGGCCGTTCGCCTCCGGGGCGTCATCGGCCATGGCCAGGCGTTTCAGGTAATCGCCCATGTCAGGGTCTTCCACCGGCGTCAGCAGCATGCCTTCCACCGCCGGGGAGAGGTCGCCGATGACGACCCGTGTTCCGTCCGGAAGACTGTCTTGGAGGACGATCGCATCGCCGAATTCAAAAAGCGTTTCAGCCTGCTCGAACCGCAGCCGGTTGTCTCCGTCCACCAGGCGGAGACGCCCTTCGAACAGGGCGCTGCGCGGCAGTACCGTCACGCCGTCAACCGTTGGTCCGCGAAGTTCCACATCCACGAACATGCCCTTGATGAGCGGCGGGATGCTTCCCGGGACGAAATTCCTGTAGGGCTCCGGGACCGAGACGATTACCCCGAGCGATCGGGTCACCGGATCGACCGTATCGCTGATCCTTTTGACATTCGCCTGCCAGGTTGCCGACAGCCCCGACAGGTCGAGACGCACGGTCGCGGACATGCGGGACAACTGCTGGGCCATCTTCTCGAAGCTGATGGAGGGCGCAGGACTGTGTTTCGACTGCAGCTTGACGAAGCCGGCCATTTTTCTCGGCGTAATCTGAACCTCGACATCCGAGGCATTGATCCCGTCGAGATGGCCGATGGTGCTTCCTGCGCCGACAAACTGATCGATCTCGACATTCACTTCCGCGATGCGTGCGTCGAAGGGCGCCCTGATGGTCGTCCGCTCAAGGTTGAGCTTTGCATTTTCAAGCTGAACTTCGCTTTTCTTTTTCGCTTGCTCCAGGGCCTTCAGTTTTGTCGGCATCAGGGCGATTTCGGTTTCAAGGTTCTGAACCGAGATCTGCCGCTGCAACAGGGCAGACTGCTGGTTCTCAAGGGTCTGGCTGGAGACGACGTTGCGCCCGGACAGTTCCTGTTTGCGGGCAAGGTCCTTTTGCTCGAGGTCGAGCATCGCCTTTTCGATTTCCAGCGTTTTGTTCTTGAACTCCAGTGTGGCCTTGAGCTCCTCGATATCGACCTCTGCCGAGGCGATGCCGGTCTGCGCCTCCGCTATATCGAGTTCGTAGTCTTCCGGCGCGAGGTTCACGAGAACGTCGCCTGCCCTGACGAATGCGCCCTTGACGAAATCCGGATTGATATAGGTTACCCGACCGGCGACCTGGGCGATGCCGTTCCAGGTCCGGGCCGGTGCGGCGGTCCCAAAGCCGTTGATGCGCGGGATAAAGCTTTGCACGGCAGTGGTAATCACGCGTGCCGTTGTTGCGGTCTCCGCGATTTCGGTTCTGACCGGCGGCTGGCGGTGCGAAACGGCATAAACGACAAGCCCGGCCCCTATCAGAATGGGAGGGACGATGAGAAACTTGCGCAGCAGGGACATAAACAGCTCCAGAGCGATGGGCCGGCAATCAGGCGTGGGGAGCGTTTTCGTGACCCCGCGTACTTATAGTTTCACCATTTCAAACATAAGCTTCCCCTTCCGCCAAGGCAGAAGAAGTCGCAGGGCAAAATCCGTCTGCCAATTGTGGGCTCGCGGACTCTGCCGTACAAACAGTTTTTTGAAAGGGAAAGCGGTCCTTACCAGACCAGACGCGGCACCGCGGCGCGCGCGGTCAGGCCTTCTTCCGCAAGCCGCCGGCGGATGATCTGTTCGTCCGGAGCGTCGGTCGGTCCGAAATCCGATGCGTGAATGCCGCCGGTGATGAACAGGACATCGATATCCTGGGAGACGGCGCCGCGAATATCGGTCGGAAGGCCGTCTCCGATGGCGAGAACCTTGCCTTTGTCGATGTCCTTGCCGCTGGCCTTGACGGCCCTGGCAAGGGCTGCGGCGTAGATCGGGGCGTGGGGCTTGCCGACGATCATCACGGTGCCGCCGAGATCCTCGTAGAGACGCGCCAGGGCGCCGGCGCACCAGATCAGCTGTTCGCCCCGTTCCACGACAATGTCCGGATTGGCGCAGATCATCGGCAGGCCGCGGGCCGCGAGCGCCTGAAGCTGGTCGCGGTAGTCGTCGGGCGTTTCCTGTTCGTCATCGAACAGCCCGGTGCAACAGATGATCTCCGCTTCGCCTTCCGTGCCGAGCGCAACGCCCGTCCCCTCGTAGACCGTCAGGTCCCGGCCCGGACCGATATGAAACACCTTTGAGCCGGCGTTCTGTGCCAGCAATTCGCGGGTGACGTCGCCCGAGGTGACGATGTCGTCATAGGCCTCGTCCGGAACGCCCAGCTGGGCGAGTTGTTCGCGCACCGGCGGTGCAGGGCGGGGAGCATTGGTGATCAGAACGACAACACCACCGGTTTCCTCGCGGAAAGCCCTCAGCGCCTTGTGGGCATGTTCGAAGGCGGCGACACCGTTGTGCAGCACGCCCCAGACGTCGCATAGAACAGCGGAATAGTCGGCCGAAAGGGCTTCAAGGCCGGGAACAAGAAGCGGTGCAGAAGCGTTCATGATGGGTCACTCGGGGATGGTAGGATCTGGTAGGATCTAAGGATTCGACAGGGATGCGCGGCGGACCATATAGGAATGGTGCGTAACGGGAAACCGCAGAAAGGGAATTGAATGCAGGTCAGACAGCTCGGCGAGGCGGTGATCAACCGGATAGCGGCCGGTGAGGTTATCGAGCGGCCGGCCAGTGTGATCAAGGAACTTGTCGAAAATGCCGTCGATGCCGATGCGACATCCATCGAGGTCGTGACGGCCGCCGGCGGAAAGACCCTCATGCGCGTCTCCGACAACGGGATCGGCATGCAGCGCGAAGACCTGCAGCTTGCGATCCGCCGCCATTGCACATCCAAGATCTCCAACGACGATCTGTTCGATATTCGAAGCCTGGGGTTCCGCGGCGAGGCGCTGCCCTCCATCGGTTCCGTCGCCCGCCTGGCGATCCAGACCCGGCATGCGGACGACGACCATGCCTGGAGGATTGCCGTCGAAGGCGGTACCGAAACACCGCCGGTTCCGGCCGCCAGAACCAAGGGCACGCAGGTCGAGGTGCGGGATCTTTTCTTTGCCACGCCCGCCCGGCTCAAGTTCCTGAAATCCGACCGGGCCGAAGCGTCCGCGATCACCGAGGTGGTCAAGCGTATCGCGCTCGCCTATCCGGAGGTCGGTTTTTCTCTATCCGGTGCCGACCGGCAAAGCCAGAGCTGGCCGGCCGCCCGTGGCGAGGACCCGCGTCAGGCACGCATTGCGCAGGTTCTGGGGCAGGAATTCGTCGACAACGCCATGGAAATCGATGCGGCGCGCGAAGGCGTGGCCCTGACCGGTTTCGCCGGATTGCCGACCTTCCATCGCGGCAACGCCCAACTGCAGTTCTTCTACGTTAACGGCCGCCCGGTGAAGGACAAGCTGCTGCTGTCCGGTCTGCGCGGCGCCTATGCGGATGTCCTTGCCCGCGACCGGCACCCGGTCGTGGTTCTGTTCATCGAACTCGATCCGGCGCTCGTCGATGTGAACGTGCATCCTGCAAAGGCGGATGTCCGCTTTCGCGATCCCCAACTGGTCCGCGGTCTTCTGGTCGGCGCGATCAAGCAGGCGCTGGTCCAGTCCGGGCACCGGTCATCGACGTCCAATGCGGCGGTTGCCATGGAGGCGATCCGCTCCGGCGCGGTCGGCGCGGGCGCACGGCCCCAGTCCGGCTGGTCGGGCGGCTTCCAGCGCTCCGCCGGCTGGGACGCCTCCGCCTTTCGCCCCCATGCAGCCGCCCCGGTATCTCAAACCGGCGGCTTTAGCGAGCCTGCCCAGGCGTATTCCGGCGTGCCGGAAGAACAGGGCCTTGCCGAACTGGTTCGCCCGTCGGCGGATGCCAGGGCGCATGAGGAGCCGACGGAAGAAAACCGCACCCGGCTGCCACTCGGTGCCGCCCGGGCCCAGGTGCATGAAACCTATATCATCGCCCAGACGGAAGACGGCGTGGTGATCGTCGATCAGCACGCGGCCCATGAGCGGCTGGTCTATGAACGGTTGAAAGAGGCGCTGGCCAGCAAACAGGTGGCCCGCCAGTTGCTGCTGATCCCGGAGATCATCGAGATGCCGGAAGAAGACGTCGGCCGTCTGGCGGAGCATGCGGCGGAACTGGAAGAGGTGGGCCTCGTCCTGGAACCTTTCGGGCCCGGCGCCATCGCGGTCAGGGAAACGCCGGCCATGCTCGGCGACATGGATATTCGCGGCATGGTAACGGACCTTGCAGACGAACTGGCCGAATGGGATACGGCAACGGGCTTGAGGGAAAAACTGGACCATGTGGCGGCGACCATGGCCTGTCATGGGTCGGTCCGGGCCGGCCGGCGCATGCGGCCGCAGGAAATGGACGCCCTTTTGCGCGATATGGAGGCGACGCCCCTGTCGGGCCAGTGCAATCACGGCCGCCCGACCTGGGTGGAACTCAAGCTTTCCGACATCGAGCGGCTGTTCGGGCGGAAATAGTCCGCCATGAGGCCGGCGGGTTAAGCCGTTTTCTTCTCTTCGGCTGCTGACGGGGCGTCTTCGTTGAGAGCGTCGAGGACTTCCCGCGGCACGGTCGTGCGCAGCCGCTCCAGAGGTTCGGGATGGCCGATCAGGAACCCCTGGATCTCGTCGCAGCCGTTCGATGCGAGCAGTTGCAGCTTTTCCAGGTCTTCCACGCCTTCCGCCACGATGGTCATGTTCAGGACCTTGCCCAGGCGGACGACGGTTTCGATGATGGCGAACGAACTGTAGCTCGATCCGGCTTCGCGAACGAACGAACGGTCGATCTTGATGGTGTCGAACGGGAAGCGGCTCAGGTAACCGAGCGACGAATAACCCACCCCGAAGTCGTCCAGTGCGATATTGACGCCGATGCTCTTCAACTGGGTCAGGATCGACAGCGCGCGGGCATCGTCCTCGATGAGGAGGTTCTCGGTAATCTCAAGTTCCAGACGGTGCGGTGCGACATTCGATGCCTCGATTGCCGCACGGACATCCTCCACGAAATCGACATCGCGGAATTGGACCGGGCTGACGTTGATACTGATACGGGCATCCGGGATCTTGTCCGCTGCCGTCTTGAGCGCGTCCCTCAGGACCCATTTCCCGATCGGGATGATCTGCCCGGAGCCTTCTGCGACGGCGATGAAGTCCATCGGGTTGACCAGCCCCTTTTCCGGGTGGTTCCAGCGGATCAGGGCTTCGTAGGAATCGATGACGCCGGCCCGCAGGTTGAGACGCGGCTGGAAGTAGAGTTCGAACTGCTCCTTGCTGATGGCCTCATGCAGGTCGCCTTCCAGTTCCCGGCGCTGGCGGACCTTGTCGCCCATTCCCTCCTGGAAGACACAGTAGGTGTGTCGGCCGAGGCTCTTGGCGTTGTAAAGGGCGATATCGGCGTTTGAGATCAGTTGTTCGGCAACGGTGCCGTGCCTGCCGATCATGGCGACGCCGATGCTGGCGCTCGGCCTGATGATCAGGCCGTTGCCGCAGTTGATCGGCTCCGACAGGCTGCGCACCAGCCGATGGGCCATATCTTCGGCCTGATTGGCGAACTGGATCTTGTGCTGGATGATGGCGAATTCGTCGCCGCCGAGCCGGGAAACCGTGTCGCAGGCGCGTGTGTATTTGCGCAGGCGTTCCGCCGTGATCCGGATCACCGTATCGCCGATCGGATGTCCGTGGAGATCGTTGATGTCCTTGAACCGGTCCAGATCGAGCAACAGCAGGGCGGCGGTGTCGACGCCGGTCAGAACCTGGTCGATCGCGTGATTGAGTTCCGCATTGAACACCGCCCGGTTCGGGAGGTCGGTGAGGGGGTCGTGCTGAGCGAGGTGCAGGATCTGGGCTTCTGCCTTCTTCCGGTCGCGCAGGTCGACCAGGGCCGAAACGCGGGTCGGAATGCCGCGGTAGGAAATCACCCTTGTGCGGATTTCGACAGGGATCAGCTCGCCGCTGCTGTGGGTGACCTGAAGTTCGCGGGGTTCCTTTTCCGCCTTGACCAGATGCTGTTCCAGATCCCCGGCCACATTGGCCTGCACGAATTCGTAAAGACCGCGCATCTTCAGGTTTTCGATCGGGTGGCCGAGCAGGTCTTCCAGGGCCGCATTGCCGTCCAGGATCCGACCGTCCACGGAAATCACGATGGCATCGAAGGTCGCATTGGCAAGAGCCGACAGGCGTTCGGCTTCTTCCCGCGTGCGCTTGGCGTCGGCCGCTTTCAGATGGGCCATTTCCTCGCCCTGGATCGTGTCCATCAGGGCGTTGAACATGCGCGTCAGCCGTTCCGCGTCATCGCCCGGCGTCACATCGAGGCGCATGGTGAGATCGGCCTTGCCGGCAATCAGCCGGTCCAGGGCGTCCTCCACGTGACCGATCCCGAGCCGGGTTCCGTGCTCGGCTTCGTTCATCCCGATTTCCTCGGCCTCCCGGTCGACCCGCAAGGGAACGAAGAGGCTGAGCAGCTTCAACGACAGATAGCCGAGACCGAAGCACCAGGCGAAATTGACGGCCACACCTTCGAGTTGGATCAGGAACTGGGCGCCCCGGTCGTCGAGCGGCAGTTTTTCCAGGGGCGCGAGCAGGGCAAGGCCGAGGGTTCCGCAGACGCCGGCAATGCCGTGAACTGCGACCGCATTGACCGCGTCATCGACCCTGATCCGTTCGATAAGCGCCCCTCCGAGGACGGCGGCAGTACCGCCGACAAGACCGATCACGGCTGCCGTGCCGGGGGTCAGGACATGGCAGCCGGCCGTGATCGCGACCAGCCCGCCGAGCATTCCGGAGATCGAGTTTTCCGGCAGGACGATCTTGTCGCGATACCAGCCGAGGCCGTATCCGATCGCAGCGCCTGCCGCGGCCGCCACAACGGTGTTGACGATGATCAGCGGTACATCGCTGTTGGCCGCCAGTGTCGAGCCGCCGTTGAAGCCGATCCAGCCGACAAAAAGCAGGAAGGCGCCCGTCGTTGCCGTGGCGGCGCTGTGGCCCTGGATCCGCAAAGCCCGGCCGTTGGCGTCGAAGCGGCCGATACGCGGTCCGATGACGAGACAGGCGGCAAGCGCGATCCAGCCGCCGGTACCGTGCACCACGGTCGATCCGGCAAAATCGACAAAGCCGCCTTCGGCAAGGAAGGCACTGGTATTGTGAACGACCGCGCTCCCCCAGGCCCAGTGGGCAAAGAACGGGTAGATCAGCCCGGCGGTGATCAGCGAACACCAGACATAGGCCGCCAGGCGCATGCGTTCCGCGACGGCGCCGGATATGATCGTCGCCGCGGTCCCGCAAAACATGACCTGAAAGGCGAATACCGCGAACCACCAGGTATCCAGCCCCTGCAGCATGAACAGCCTGCTGTCGATGCCGACCCAGTAGCCGTCCGACCGGCCGAAAGCGAACATGAAGCCGACGGCGGCGAAAATCAGAACCGAAAACGTGAAGTCCAGAAGGTTCTTCTGCGCCACGTTGATGGAATTCTTGGAACGGACCAGACCCGTTTCCAGCAGCATGAAGCCGACCTGCATCAAGAGGACGAGCGCCGCGGCGATCATTACCCATACGAGATTCAGCAGGTGCTGAAGATCGCCTGCCGTGTCCGGCGTGACGGATTCGGCATGGGCCGGCCCGCCCGGAACGAGCGAAAATAGGAATAAAACGAAGAATAACCCGAACAGGTTACGGGTGAGCGTTTTCATGACCAGGTCCTGCGATATCAGCGGGACCAGCCTGGGCCTCAATTTCTTAAGTAGTGGTTTTCAAAGTGGAATCTGGCAAAATCAAAACGGCACTAATTTTAGATAGTTGATTAAATTTTGGGCGATTACGACGTGTCGGATATAAATTTTTAACCGAGATTAACGAGAGTGCCCTCGATATTTACATATGACGTAGCGTAAAAAATTATCGCAGGATTTTGAAGAAGTTGCGCAGTGTCTCCGATGCACGCCGCTCGCCGATACCGGCATAGACGTCGGGCGCATGATGGCAGCTCCTTTGAGAAAAAAACCGGGTGCCGTGATCGACCGCGCCTCCCTTCTCATCGCCCGCGCCATAGTAGAGGCGGCGAATCCGGGCAAAGGAAATAGCCGCCGCGCACATCGGGCAGGGCTCCAGCGTGACGTAGAGATCGCAGTCGGGGAGCCTCTGGGATTGCAGCGACCGGCAGGCCGAACGGATGACCAGTACCTCGGCATGCGCCGTCGGATCGCTGAGTTCCAGGGTCCGGTTGCCGTCGCGCGCGAGGATTTCTCCATCCTTGACCAGGACGGCGCCGACGGGCACTTCACCGCGTTTACCGGCGCTTTCGGCTTCTTCGTGGGCTATATCCATGAAGGATTTCATGGAGTTCGCAGTGCTGTCGTTCGTCATGTGGGCGGCTGCGCGATGATGGACACTGCCCTTGTTCTATCGACGTGCGGGGTAAAAGTCAGCAGAGAGCCTGCCGGATAGGCTTTGCCAAAAGACTGCGGAAGATGAAAATGGGCGAACTTGCCGATTTCCGAAACGGCAAAGCTCTGCTATGACGCGCGCATGACAACAGATCAGACTTCCCGCAAACGCCGTCCTCCGCACCAGGGTTCAGGCGGTAAGAAGCGTGCCGCAGGTGCCCGTGACAATGCCGGGCCACGCAAGAACGATCGTCCGTCCGGACCGGGCGGACCCAAGAACCGATCGGCCGCTCCGAAGAAAGGTGCGCCGTCCCGCACGCAAAAGCGCGGCGAGCGTCCGGAGCCGGCGCCTTCTTTCCGGGATGAGGGCCCGGACCGCGGCGAGCGCATCGCCAAGGTGATGGCGCGTGTCGGATTGTGTTCCAGGCGCGAAGCGGAAAAATGGATCGAGGCAGGCCGGGTGGAGCTCAACGGCAAGGTGCTCGACACACCGGCCGTCACAGTCACGGCGAGCGACAAGGTGCTGGTCGACGGCGAACCGCTGCCCCTTCGTGAGCGCACACGGCTCTGGCTCTACCACAAGCCGCGCGGACTGGTGACGACCAACCGGGACCCGGAAGGCCGACCGACCGTGTTCGACCGTCTGCCCGAGGACCTGCCGCGGGTCCTTGCGGTGGGGCGCCTCGATATCAACACCGAAGGCCTGTTGCTGCTCACCAACGACGGCGGCCTGGCCCGCGTCCTGGAACTGCCCGCGACAGGCTGGCTGCGCCGGTACCGGGTTCGCGCTTTCGGCAAGGTAACCCAGGCGGACCTCGACGGTCTGGCGGAGGGCATCGCCATCGACGGCGTGCTCTACGGAGCGATCGAGGCGACCCTGGACAAGGAGCAGGGCGACAACGTCTGGCTGACGGTTGGTCTGCGCGAAGGCAAGAACCGGGAAGTCAAGCGGGTGCTGGAACATCTCGGCCTTACCGTGAACCGATTGATCCGTCTTTCGTTTGGCCCGTTCCAGTTGCAGGATCTCGATGAAGGTGCGGTTCGGGAGATCCGCGGCCGGGTCTTGCGCGATCAGCTCGGCGAAAAGCTTGCCGAGGAAGCCGGTGCCGATTTCGACGCGCCGATCCTGCATGAGCCGAAACCGGCTGTTGAGAAAAAACCTGCGGGTGGCAGAGGACGGCAACAGGAACGAGGCCGGCAGGATGGACCGAAAGGCAGCTGGATGACGGCCCGCGACGGGGCCGCCGCGACAACCCGAGGCAAGAAGCCCCGCAATGCGTCCGGCTCTGGCGGTGGCGATAAACCCAAGCGACGCAAGAATGCCGGCGAGCGCCAGGAAAAGATTTCGCCGCGCAGCCGGTTCCGGATGACATCGGAACCCAAACCCCGGCGCGACAGCGACGAACGTCCCGCAGCCCCCAAGCGCAAGATCTGGAGCGAAGACGGGCTGATCGATGACAAGCAGCAGGAAAGCCGGACGCCCAGCCCCAAGCGCCCGCCCCGGGACGGAGGGCCTAAGGGAGGGCGCTCTTGAGGATCGTCGCGGGTCGTTTCAAGGGCGCTCAGCTGGCCACACCGCGGTCCCAGGCGACAAGGCCGACGAGCGATCGCCTGCGCGAGACGGTTTTCAACATCCTGGCTCATGGCATCGGACTGGACCTGGACGGCATCCGGGTCCTGGATCTGTTTGCCGGCACCGGCGCGCTCGGGTTTGAGGCCATCAGCCGGGGTGCGCGCCACTGCACCTTTATCGAGGATGCTGCCGAAGCGCGCGGTGTCATCCGCAAGAACATGGAAGCGTTCGGTCTCAACGGCGCCGCGAAAATCCTGCGCCGGGATGCGACACGGATGGGGGACGCCGGAACGATCGAACCCTTCGACCTGGTTTTCGCCGATCCGCCTTACGGCAAGGGCCTGGGCGAAAAGGCCCTGGCCTCGGCGGCTGCCGGCGGCTGGATGAAACCCGGTGCGGTCTGCGTGCTGGAGGAACGGGCGAATGCGCTATTGGAGCTGCCTGCCGGATTTGAGGAGCTGGATCGCAGGACCGCGGGTGACAGCCAGGTTGTTTTTCTGAAGCGTTCTTAGGACCCTAGGAACCGCCGGGCATCATCACATAGACGGTTTTCTGCGCAGGCAGCTTGTCCCGCCGTGCGATAAGTACAGGGTCCGTTGCCATGACCACGTCATAGCCGTCCGCGGTTGCCCGCGCCATGAAGGTTTCCAGCGCCCCATGGAAGTGGAAATGCATCGGGATGACCATTGCCGGACGGATCGCGGCCAGAACATCCATCAGGCTGTCGATCCGCAAGGTCGAGGTGTTGTCGATGGCGGCGAAGACGATGTCGATCTGTCCGAGCCGCTTCAGGTCCTCCTGGGTCAGCCGTTGGTGCAGATGACCCAGATGCGCAATGCACAGATCGGCGATCTCAAAGATGAAGATTGAATTTCCAAGCCGGTGGACCTCTCCGTCCCAGCCGCGGGTATTGGTCTGGATGTTGCGGATCCGGACATCGCCCACGGTGAGATCGTGGTCGATCGGTCCGCCTTGCCGGTTCCAGCCGTAAAGCAGGTGCTCGATGGCGGGGTCCGGCAACAGGGAATAGTGGGTGCTGTGCGCACCGTTCATGGTCGCGACCGTCGGCGCACGGCGGGGTCTGACGCTGTCGTTGTAATCCGTTGCGATACGAATGCCTCGAGCCGTTTCCAGTTCGAAGGTCGAATGTCCGATATAGCGGATCTGAACCTCGTTCGGTGCAAGCGCGACCCGCAACAGACGTGGCGCCGACGAAGGCGTGTTGTCGGCGATCAACTGGCAGACCGCGAATGCGGGCGTTGAAATGAGGAAAGAACAGAGGATCGTCAGAAGCATATAGAGACACGGGCGCTGCTGAACAGTTGAACGAGGTCTCATGACAATTCCTCCCGCCGGTCTGCCGGCGCATTCAAATCCTTCCTTAAACGTTAGGGCAGATGCCGGCCGTTGCAAGCCTATTCTCGCGCCATCAGGGCGGAGCGGGACCGTCGTGTCTGTGCGGGAAAAGAATTGGCAACCGTTCCAGGAGGGAAATTCTATTTGTTTGGAACGGTTGCCAGGTGGGGGCGGGTGGGAGGAAGAACCTGCCCCGGAAAGACGGGCCGGAACCTTTAGACTTCGTGCAGGCTGACCTGCCGCTTCGGTATCCGGGAAGACATATAGGTGTCGCTTGCCAGCGTTGCAGCCATGTTTGCGGCCTGGAAGTGAATGAGTTCTCCGGCATGCCCTGCTTCTTCGACCAGGCTGCGTCGGCTGCACTGGCTTGCGATCGTCAGGCCGAGCCTGCGCAGGTGCGAGCGCCGATAGCAGTAGACCGCGAGCCGCCCACGTTGCCCCTCGGGCAAGGCGTTCGTCTGTTGTGTGATATCGGCCGGTGTCAGTTGCAGAAGTGTGTTCAAGAACTCCTCAGCAACCGGACATCCTTCGATATCTATTGACCCAGCACCCCGAAGCATCGATCAAAGTCTCCATTAATATGAGACTAGAGTCGCGTTACGGAATTAATTTTTTATTAATTTCAGACTTGGGTAAAATAATTAGGTAGTACTGTCTATGAATTATATTTGAGATATTTCTTGGCGTTCATTGGTAAAACTGTGGAGGATGAGGTCTTCCAGCCGGGTGCGCAAATGACCCCGCAATGGTTCCGTTCGTTCCAGAATGTCCTTTGTTTTCAGGAAGTCCAGCACACGGACGTTGTCATGTTCCGGCTGAACGAGGATGTCAGGCCGCTGCTGTTGCAGCTTTCCGGCGGTAATACTTTGCATCAGGATTTGCGATGTTCCGAACAGGGATTCCATGGTGGTCGGCAACTCCCGTCCCGGCTGTCTTACCGGTGCGCCGACCACATCGACAGCGACGACTATGTCGCAATCCGCAGGCAGCCTGTCGAAGGGAAGGGGATTGATCACGCCGCCGTCGATCAGGATCCGGCCCTGACGCTCGACCGGCTTGAAGACCGCGGGAATGGCGATCGAGGCGGCAATGGCCGGCAGCAACGGGCCGGAACCGATTGACACTTCAGAGCAGCCGTAAAAGTCCGTCGCAATGACATTGAGCGGCGTTGCGAGGTCTTCGAAGGTATCTGGAAGATATTCTGCGAGGAAGACATCCAGCACCTTCAGCGGATCGAATGTGACAAGGTTGCCGGTGAAGACTTCCGCGAAGCGTTTCGGCCGCAGCTTCCACAGGTGAGACAGGACCGTGTTGCGATCCGCAAACGTCTGAAGTGCAATCTCGCGGATGTCCGCGCCGGTCAGGCCGCTTGCGTAAGCCGCACCCATGATCGCGCCGATCGAGGATCCGGTAATCGCACAGGGCCGGATACCCAGGTCGTCGAAGGCCTCCAGCACCGGAATATGCGACATGCCCCGAGCGCCTCCGCCCCCGAGGGCAAGGCCGATGCGCGGTTGCGTCATGGGTCGGTCTCCTTTGTTGCCCAATTCGAAGGTAGGGATGCGATGGGCAATCTTCAAAGCCCCGGATTCATCTCGTGGGGCCCCGCTGGCGGGAGCCGGCGAGCGTAAGTGCGATCCCAATGCGGCAGGAAATGATATCGCCTGTCCCTTGTCCGAGACACCCTTGGGGGTGTTTGAGGCCGGAAGGGAAGGTCAGATCATGGAAACCAGCTCTTCGGGAGCATCCTGAAGCCAGCCCGTGATGTCCTCATAGGGCATCGGTCGGGCGATGTAGTACCCTTGGACCGAGAAATCTCCCATCATCTGGAGCCGGTCGATTTGCGCTTCCGTTTCCACGCCTTCGCAGATCAGGCCGATATTGAGCGCCCGGGCCAGATGGATCAGCTGATTGACGACGATTTCCTTGCGGTTGTCATCGAGGATCTGGGCCGTGAAGGAGCGGTCGATTTTCAGACCGTTGATCGGCAGGTCCGCCACATGAGACAGCGATGCATAGCCGGTGCCGAAATCGTCCAGCTCGATATGCACGCCAATCCGGTGCAATTCGTCGAGAACCTGAACGTTGTCGGAGCGGCTGTTGTCGAGGAACACCGATTCCAGCACTTCCGCGGTGATCTTTTCCGGACCCACGCCATGGCGCTCCATCGCCTTGTCGAAGTCGTGGAGCAGGGTTCCCGAGGTGAGGTGCGAAGGCGACAGGTTGACTGCGATCCGCCCGAATTCCACGCCGAGATCCTGCCATGACCGGGCCGCGGCCAGAGCCTTGTTGATCACGATCTCTCCAAGCGTGGAGGCGAGATTGGATTTCTCCACGACAGGCAGGAAGGCGCCGGGTCCGAGAGTGCCGCGGGTCGGATGCTGCCAGCGGACAAGCGCCTCGATGCCCGTCACCCGCTGGGTGCGGATATTGACCTGCGGCTGGAACACGAGGAAGAACTCGTCTCGCCGGATCGCCTGGCGCAGCTCCTTGTCCATGCGCGCTTCTTCGTCGCTGTCGATCTTCATGTCGCTGGTGAAGTAGCTCCAGCGGTCCTTGCCGTTGTCCTTCGACCGGTAAAGGGCCAGATCGGCGTGAACCAGAAGGGTGCCGAAATCCTCGCCGTCTTCCGGGCAGCGGGCGACGCCCATGCTGACCGACGGCCAGATCTGGTTGCCCTCGAATTCCATCGGCGCACGCATGACGACATTCAAACGTTCGCACAATTCTTCAGAGTCCGACCCCGGGTCTTCGGCGATCACCACGAATTCGTCGCCGCCCCACCGATAGGCGGTCCCCAGTCCGACGCAGCAAAGTTTGAGCCGCTCGCCGACCTCTTCGAGACAACTGTCGCCGGCCGTGTGTCCGAGCGTGTCGTTGATGCGCTTGAAGTTGTCCAGGTCCATGTGAATGATGAACGCTGGCCGGTCGGGATTTTCCGGGCCGAACAGACGTTCCGCCTCACGCTGGCAACCGGCCCGGTTCGGCAATTGGGTCAGGGCATCAAAATAGGCCATCCGTTCGGCCTTTTCCCGAGCCGCCTGGGTTTCCCGCTCGCGTGCCATCCGTTCGGAAATGTCATTGGCGATGGCAACGATGAGATCCTTGTTGCGCTCGCGATGGACCTGCAGGCGCACTTCGACCGGATATTCCGAACCGTCCTTCCGTTTCAGATTGCCATCGATGTTCAGGAGGGTTTTCTCACCGCTCAACAGCGGCCGGATGAGATTGCGGTAATACTCTTCCGAATAGTCCGGATTAACGTTCCACGCATGCAGGATCAGCAGCTCTTCCATCGAGTAACCGAGGTTCTCGCGGGCGCATTTGTTTGCATGCTCAAACAGGAATGAGTTTGCGTCAAAGACGTAGACTTCGTTCAATGAGGCTTCGAGAATACCGGCCAGGCGCTGGTTCTGCTCCTGGGCTGCGTGCCAGTCCGTGATGTCATGGGTTGTCCCGATAACCCGGGCCGCCACGTCGTTTTCATCGGCGATGACATAGCCGCGCACCCGCAGGTAACGGATCGAGCCGTCGCGACGGACAATCTGGTGTTCGAAGTCGAAATCGGCGCATTCCTTGATCGCCTTGTCCAGGCAGGCCTCTACGTAGGGGCGCTCGGGGGGCGGGATGATCCGGTAGAGATATTGTCTGGCGACGATCGGATCCGTATCGCCCGGCAAGCCGACGATCCGGAACATTTCCTGGGTCCAGTGCAGCATCCCGGTCGTCAGATCCCGTTCCCAGCTTCCCACGGCCGCGATCTTCTGCGCTTCAATAAGCCGGTAGCGGCTGTGTTCCAGTTCCTTGGTATTGGCGGCAACTTCGCTTTCCAGTTTTTGCCGCGTTTCGCGGATCGAGTTCTGGAGCGAGAAAATCAGGCGTTTGAAGATGAACCAGGAGAAGATCGCAAGGATGATGCCGATCAGGAGCGAGACCCCGGTGCTCCTGGCGAAGGAGCGGAAGCTGTCTGTGATGTCGTGCAGAAGGATCAGCGTGCTCGGATTGCTGCCGTCGGCCATGGTCAGGGGGACGCTGGAGAGCACTTTCAGGCGTCCGCGGTCCGTGAACATCCTGGACAGGAACGAACTGGAGGAGAGGGCCTGCTCGAGTAACGTGTCGAAATTTTCCGGAAGATGCCCGGACGTTGCTTTCAGGTAGGCATGATCGCCGCTGCTGTCCCATCCGTCGGAGCGCAGCATAAGCCTCGGATTGTTCTTCAGGTGATCCTTGGAATAGACCTCCAGAACTTCCGTATTCAATGAAGAACCGATCAGTATCAGTGGCCGGCGAAGATTCATGGTCAGCTTGATGAATCCGATCAGTTTACCGTCCACCTTCCAAGGTCGAACGACCGCGATGGCTGTCTGCCCGGTGCTATCCAGTTCAAATCCTCGGGTGACCCGGTCGACCGTCTTCGCCAGGCGAACGAGATAGGTTGTGTCCGCCTTTTCGAACAAGCCCGGCTCAAAAGCCTGATATTCGTGGGTTAATCCCGCATCGTAGATCGTGAACTCGGAGACGTCGTGAAAGGTCTCCATTTCGGCAAGCAGCTTGGTGGCCGCGGCACGGATATTGTCCGTGCTGCCGCTCTTCATGGCCTCGATCATTGCGCTGTTGGTGGTAATTCCCAGAAGCGTCTGTTCAAGTCCGGATGTGCCGGTTGCCTTTTGATGCTGGAGCAGCTTTTCCGCCGTGTCTGTCGCCTGATCCAGCGGAGCTTCCAGGTTATGATATTCATTGACGAAATTTTGCGTCGTCAGAGCCGCTACAGTCAGGAAGAGAAAGAGCAGGAAGATCGCCTTGAGGGGTCTGGCGATCTGGCGGCCGCCGGCGGTCCATTCGCGTAAAATACGGTCGAGGCGCGCGGAAAACCGCGCACCATACGAACGATTGCCATTGGTGTTCGACGATGGTTCTTCGACGCCCACAACTAACTCCCCGCGCAGCCTTCGGCTGCTTTTCCTGTGATGTTGATGCGTCGGTACAAGGCGCAGGAACGTGGAACTCTTGTCTATGGTTTCCTCGAATGGGCCTAAGACGCACCATCAACAGCAAGCAATTTACACGGTACAAGTTAACCCGAATTGAATCTTTCAAGATTAACCAGCCGGTAAGGTATTGGGCGGGCAGTAAAAATCCCGGAATGCCTTAATATGATGCCGGAAAACGCAATTGATCGGGCGTCGAGGATGTTCGGGATGCGAGATGTAAAGGTTGAATATCCGGGGAAAACTTGGAATTTCCGACGGAGGAGGTAAAGCCTGCGCCAAGGTGGAGCTTCTGATGTAACGTCTATGTTTCAGGTTGTTTTGGTTGTTTCAAATATGGCAGGCCCGCTCGCTAAAGTGACAGATGACGGCGTATTGGTCTTGTCCGCAGTGCCTTTTAGAATATTTTTCTCACTGTTTCAGGCCGCTTTTTCTAAAAATGGCAATAGTTTGTCCAGAAGCTCTGCCGGATTTTCTTCGGCCACAAAATGACCGCCGCCAATCGCGAATCCCTGGACGTCGGATGCCCAGCGCCGCCAGACATCGAGGGGCGTTTCGCCCGATTGCGCGATGCCCGCGCCGCCCCACAGGGCAAGGAGCGGAACGTCGATTCGTCGCCCGGCTTCCACGTCTGCCTTGTCATGGTCGAGGTCGATGGTTGCGCCGGCACGATAGTCTTCACAGGTTGCCGCAATCCGGTCCGGTTGACTGAAGAAATCGTGATAATGAGCAAGCGCATCCGGATGAAAGGCGGAAAGGTCCTTTGCCGCGGTCCAGCTCGCCAGCGTATGGTCCAGATAATAGCCGGCCGATGCGGCTATCATGTTTTCCGGAAAGGGAGCCGGCTGCGCCAGGAAGGCCCAGTGATAGATCTTGAGCGCGAAGGCCCGGTCCATCCGCCGCCAGTAATCGAAGGTCGGCAGAATATCGAGGACGGCGATCCTGGTGAGGCGGTCCGGGTGATCGAGCGCCATGCGGTAGGAGACCCGCGCGCCGCGGTCGTGTCCGACAAGCGCAAAGCGATCATGTCCCAGAGACAACATCAGATCGACCAGGGCTTCTGCGACGGCCCGCTTGGAGTAGGCAGCGTGATTGTCACTGAGTGCCGGGATGGAAGACCGGCCGTAGCCTGGCAGATCGGGGACCACAAGCGTGAAGCGTTTCGCGAGCTCCGGCGCCACCTTGTGCCACATGACGTGGGTTTGCGGATATCCGTGGACGAGAAGCAGGGGCTGCCCCCGACCGCCCACGCGGCAGAACAGACTTCCGGATCGGGTTTCGACATGACGGGTTTCGAAGCCCGGAAAAAGGTCCGGCAATGCGGCGTCCGACATGTGATCTCTCCCTCGGCTGTGATCTGCGCCGGGAGATTTGCACGGTCAAAATAGGCGTGCAAGTCACGCCTTGCGCGATACGGGAAAGCTTCAGCGGTCCTTGGACGACTTTTCCCGGGAGATCGCCCGCCAGCCGATGTCGGAACGGCAGAAGCCGTCGGGCCAGTCGATCCTGGCAATAGCCGTGTAGGCCTTGTCCCTGGCGTCCTCGACAGATTTTCCGACCGCGGTGATGTTCAGAACACGGCCGCCGTTCGCAAGAATCCTGTCCCCGTCGGCCTTGGTTCCTGCATGAAAGATTTCGATATCGGGATCCTGCGCGGCGTCGTCCAGGTTCCGGATCTCGGTGCCCTTCTTGTAGGATCCGGGATATCCCTTTGCCGCCATGACCACGGTCATCGCCACGTCGTCTTTCCAGCGGGCGGAGACCTTGTCCAGGGTTCCGTCTGCGGCGGCCAGCATCAGGGTCAGGATATCGTCCTTCAGCCTGACCATCAGGACCTGGCATTCCGGATCGCCGAAGCGGGTGTTGTATTCGATCAGTTTCGGCCCGTTTTCGGTAATCATGAGCCCGGCATAAAGCACACCCTTGAACGGGGTGCCACGCCTGGCCATCGTCGCGACGGTCGGCTCGATTATGTCCGACAGGGTGCGCGCGACGAGCTCCTCGGTCATGACCGGAGCCGGCGAATAGGCGCCCATGCCGCCTGTATTGGGGCCCTGGTCGCCGTCGAAGGCACGCTTGTGGTCCTGTGCCGTCGCTAGCGGCAGGGCGGTCGCTCCATCGACAAGCACGAAGAAACTGGCTTCTTCGCCGGTCAGGAATTCCTCGATGACGACCTCGGCTCCGGCGTCGCCGAAACTGCCGTCAAAACAGGCCTCGACGGCTTCAACCGCCTCGTCGAGCGTCATGGCCACGACAACGCCCTTGCCTGCGGCCAGCCCGTCGGCCTTGACCACGATAGGGGCACCTTTTTCGCGCACATAGGCGAGCGCAGGGTCTTTGTTGTCGAACCTGGCGTAAGCTGCCGTGGGAATCCCGGCTTCGTCGCAGACACCCTTGGTAAAGGCCTTGGAGCCTTCCAGTCGGGCCGCGGCCCTGGTCGGGCCGAAGGCCTTGATGCCGGCTGCGGTCAAATCATCGACCAGACCGGCAACGAGCGGTGCTTCCGGTCCGACAACGACGAAGTCGATCGCCTTTTCCCTGCAGAAGGCGATCACGGCCCCGTGGTCTTCGATGGCAAGGGACACGAGATCGGCGACCTGCCCGATCCCCGCGTTGCCCGGCGATGCGTAGAGTTTCGTCAAAAGTGGCGAATTGGAGATCGCCCAGGCCAGGGCATGTTCGCGGCCACCGGATCCGATCAGGAGGATGTTCATGGCGGGCTGTCTCTCAAGGCATTGCGGATGCGCTGCCGGAAATCCGGTTCCCGCAGCGTGGTCAGATCCGCGGTCACCTAGCATGCCGGGTCGGGATCGGCAATGCGAAGGCGAGGGTCTGCCCACAGCCGCGGGCGGTTGCCAGGAGCGTTTCCCCTAGGGAAGATTGCATAATTTTTGATGCAAATTGAACATAAAGCAGTCAGCGCCCTCCTTAGGTGCAGTCGAGGGCTTGTGAAAAAATACATTGTTGCTACAGAAAGGTATGCTCCTCGCGAATACCGCTCTTCTTGTGGCGGAGGCCACCGTTTATTTCACCGTCATGATGACACTGTTGCACGCTCGCCGTGTAATAGGCATCGGTGTGTTCATGTGTGCGCTCGGGGTCATGCACTTTCTGGAGACCTATCTGGCAAGTGTTTTTTACGTCGAAACGCCTGTCGGAATCCTGTCGCCCGGGTCGACGGTGCTGTTTACCGGCAAGTTGTTGATGATCCTGTTGCTTTACATTCGCGAGGATGCGCTGGTCGCCCGCCAGCCGATCTACGGCCTGCTCATCGGCAACTTCCTGATCGTCGCCCTTGTGATGTTGCTGCGCAACCACGTTACGGTCGATGCCGTTGGCGGCCGGGTGCCGGATATCGGATTTGTCGACGAGATGGGATGGCTCATGGTCTGGGGAACCAGCCTCCTGTTCATCGATTCCATCGCCATTATCCTGCTCTACGAGCGCCTTGGAAAATGGTTCGGCCGTCACTTGTGCATGCGGTTCCTGGTTTCCGGCATCGTTGTCCTGACGTTCGACCAGGCGGGATTTTTTCTCGCGCTTCGTTATGTTTCCGATGTGCACACAGACGTGTTTTTTGGCGGATGGGCCGCCAAAATGGCAGCGGCTCTCGTCTACACCCTGTTTTTCACGGTCTATCTGAAATTCTTCGATGATGAGAATTCATGGCTGACCAACCGGTCGTTCAAGGATGCTTTCCAGATCCTGACCTACCGGGAGCGCTACGAGGACCTGCTTCAGGTCGTGAACAAGGATCATCTGACAGGCGCATTCCACCGCCGGTATTATGACACGACTGCGCCCGACGTTTTGAAATCGGGACTGGAAAGGAGCAGTCCCGTCAGTTTCCTCGTCATCGACATCGATTTTTTCAAGGCCGTCAACGATCGGCTCGGACACCAGACCGGTGACGAGGTCCTGAAGACGATTGCCCAACTGCTGCAGGAAAACCTGCGCTCCGATGACCATCTCTACAGATACGGCGGCGAGGAATTCGTGCTGATCTGCGATCGTTTGGGCAGTGAGGCTGCATGTTCCCTCGCGGAGCGGATCCGTAAGCTCGTCGAGCGCTTTTCGCTTGTCTATCTGCCGGAAAAGGTGACGGTCAGTATCGGGGTTGCGAGTGCGCCGGAAGACGGGCGAACCATCAAGGCTCTGTTCGAAAAAGCCGACAGCCGCCTCTATCAGGCCAAGAGTTCAGGCAGGAACAGGGTCGTCGGTCCGGCTGCCTGAGCTCTCCGGCCATTCTTTGAAGACAAAGGTCTCGCAACCGGAGCCTAGTCGGGTTAAACCGTGGCCCATGTTTTTTTCGACGAAAGATACCGGTCCTGTCGCGGATGCGGTTAAGCGCCATTGGGTCGATATGCATCTGCCGGCCTGGGCGCGGCCTTACGCGCGCCTGGCGCGCTGGGAACGGCCGATCGGCTGGTGGCTGCTGCTGTGGCCGTGCTGGTGGTCGGCGGCCCTGGCAGCGATCGCACAGGAGGCGCCCTGGCCAAACCCTTGGCACCTGGCACTCTTTCTGATCGGTGCGGTCGCCATGCGCGGCGCAGGCTGCACTTACAACGATCTCGTTGACGAGGACATTGACGCACAGGTGGAGCGGACCCGCTCGCGGCCGATCCCGGCCGGTCAGGTCAGCCGCCTGCAGGCGAAGGTCTTTCTGGTGCTGCAGGCGCTGGTCGGCCTCGTGGTGCTGGTCCAGTTCAACGCCTTCGCCATCGGCCTCGGCGTGGCTTCGCTTCTGCCGGTGGCCATTTACCCGTTCATGAAGCGCGTCACCAACTGGCCGCAGTTCTTCTTAGGATTGGCCTTTTCCTGGGGCGCTCTCATGGGATGGGCAGCGGCTTTCGGGTCCTTGGGCTGGGCGCCTGTGGTTCTTTACATCGGCGGGATCTGCTGGACCATCGGCTACGACACCATCTATGCCCACCAGGACAAGGAGGATGACGCCCTGGTCGGCGTCAAGTCGACGGCGCGGCTGTTCGGGAGCTGGACGAAACCCGCCATGTTCCTGCTCTATGCGACGGCGACGGCCCTGTTCATCCTTGCCGCGAGCCTTGCCGATGCGGGCCCCGCTGCCTTCGCCGGTATCGTCATAGGGGCAGCGCATCTGGCGTGGCAGGCCATCGTTCTCGACATCGATGACCCGGACCAGTGCCTGAAGCTGTTTCGTTCCAACACGAGTTACGGCTGGATCCTGTTTGCAGGCTTCGTCGTTGACAGCCTGATCCACTGGCTCTGAAAAAATCGAGAAAGCAGCTCGAGCGGCCGGGCATCACGTGCCGTGACCGGGATCAGGCCACCTTTGAGGGCCGCGAAAAGTCTTGCCGGGGCCGGGCAGAGGCGCGCGGCTTGTCCGGTTCGCTGTCAGAGGACGCGGTGTTGCTTGTGACCATGGACATCGCCAGCCGGTTGCGGCCACGGCGCTTCGCGTTGGCAAGCGCAAGGTCCGCAGCGCGCAGGGCATCCTGAATATCGGTCTCGCCAATATCTCCTCCGCTCAAACCCGCACTGAGCGTGGACCGCAGACGGCCTTCCGTCGCGCTTTCGCTGGATCTGGCGTATTGCTGCCGGATCTGTTCGGCCAGTAACGCTGCCTTTCCGACCGGGATGCCGCCGTAAAAGACTGCAAAGCAGTCGCCGTTCAGGTGGCTGGCGAAGATCCTGTCTTCGCTGGCGCTGTCATCGCAGATCCGCGCCAGGAGTTGAAGGATGGCATCTCCGAGCACCTGACCGTATTTGTCATTGGCGGCCTTGAACCGGTCGATATCGAAAATGGCGATCGCAAACGGAGCGTGCGTGCTGTCCTGATTGGCGATCCAGGCATTGACCTGTTCGCCGAATGCCCGCCGGTTGGCCAGACCCGTAAGAGGATCCATCCGTGCCTGGCTCCGGAAGAAGAGCTGCTCTTTCTCGATGATCATCGCAAAGATCAGGATGATCGCCGCAACGGTGCAAAGCAGGGCGCCCAGCAGGTAGATCTTGGCAAAATCGCGCTGAAAGGTGAAAGGCAGCGACGGGTCGTGGGCGGCATAGGCGTTTATGGCGTAATAGGCGCTGCCAGCCGCCAGGACGAATGTGGTCACCCCGTTGAGGCGCGCCGTGTAAAGATTGTCGCGATTGCGGGTAAAACAAAGCAGCGAGATCCAGATCAGGCTTGCGCCGAGGGCACACTGGACAGCGATAATCCGGGCGGTGGTGTTTTCCAGAAATGGCGGATAGGCACACAAGGCCAGCCAGAGGATTCCGGGCAATGCGGCCAGTGCGGCATATGGTTTTTGCCCGAAAAAGACGCTGATTGCCATACGCGCGAGCCCGACCCCGAACAACAGGAGCGCGTTGCCCATCACGATGCTCGCCCAGTCCGGAATAAACGTACGGAGGCCGACCATCACGTTTCCGAGCCCGAGAAACAGATGCGTCAGGGACCAGATGCCGATGCTGGAGAGTTGGGCTTCGAACCGGTTCGAAAACAGACGCCAGACCAGGAAGAACAGAATTCCTCCTGCAAGATGGACAACCGTGATGGCGATCAGCAATGTGGATGCGTCGATTGGCATAATGCTTTTTTCCCGGACCGCGCATACACGCGGTCCATTGGACGGAATGATCCGTCGAATCTAGCGGGAAATCGTCAATTTTACCTTACGATATTGATAATTTTCACGATCGGATTTTACGGATCAGGTTCGGGCGATGATCTCGCGCTCGTCCCGATGGATCATCCTTGCGCCCTCATTGGAGCCGGATTTACGGCGAACCAGGAAACGGGGCCTACGTCCCGTCAGGAGGGCCATCCTGCGCCGCGGCGCGGGACCAGCGGAGGGCCGTGCGGAGTAGGCCTCGATCGGCTTGACCTTGCCGCCCAGGTCACAGACCAGCATCGGCAGGCCGAGGGATTTCGACCATGCGGGCCAGAGGGCGGCAAGTTCTTCCGGATTTCCGGTTTCGGCTAGAAGGACCGACAGGCCTTCGTCCGGATGTTTCAGGATCAGTTTCGCGCAGACGGTGCCGTTCTGGTCCGCCGGAGCGATCTGAACCATGACGCCGGCAAATGTCTTCACCGGAACCACGGTGCCGGAAGGGGTGCCGGAGGAAACGGGATTGATCATCACGCGTTCCCGGTCGAGATTGATTTCGACCGTCTGGAGATCCCGATCACCGTTCGAAAACGAACCGGCCTTGCCTTGAAAGGTCAGCGGCAGGTGGCCGGGGTCGAGCGGGAATTCCCTGCTCGCCCCGGCTTCTGTGGCCGCCTGATATGCTGTTTGACGTCCCAATGTGCCTCTCCGTCGGACCTGTTATGTTTCTGGTCTCGCGAATGAGGTCAATCTAGCAGCACGATGTACCGATCAGCTTAACAGGCACGGTTAAAAAAGTCTGATTTTCAAGAGGGTTACCGAATTCTCACCGATGCATTCATGTTTTGTGAACCATGGTGTTTGTCGCCGCTCCTTGCCCTTGGCAGGACATCGTCCTAAACAATCCCACAATCAGGAGAACCGAGATCCATGTCAGACATGATTGACCAGAGCGAACTGGAAAGCCGGGCAACGCGCCTGGTCGAGGCTGCGAAGAAGGCCGGAGCGGATGCGTGTGACGCGGTCGCGCTCACCGGTGTGTCGCTTTCGGTCGATGTGCGTGACGGCAAGGTTGAGGAAACCGACCGGGCGGAAGGAGACGACGTCACCCTGAGGGTATTCGTCGGCAAACGCACTGCCTCGGTTTCGGCGAACACGATAGATGACCCGCAAGGGTTGGCCGAACGGGCCGTCGCCATGGCAAGGGTCGCGCCGGAAGATCCCTTTGCCGGGCTGGCCGATCAGAACCGGCTGCTGACCAGCCTGCCCGAGCTGGAAATGCTGGATGCCCGGGAACTGGACGCCGGGGCCCTCACGGACCTTGCCCGTGAAGCCGAAGAGGCGGGGCTTGCGGTCGCTGGCGTCACAAAGTCAGGCGGCGCCGGTGCGTCCTGGCGCCTGGCGGGGGTCGTGCTTGCGACCAGCCATGGGTTCTCCGGGGCCTACCTGACATCGCGTTACGGTCTGTCGATGACCGCAGTTGCCGGTGAGGGCACCGGGATGGAGCGCGACTACGACTACGATTACCGGACGTTTTTCGAAGACATGGAAAACCCGGCCGACATCGGCCGGCGGGCAGGCGAACGGGCGGTGCGCCGGCTCAATCCGCGAAAGATTTCGACCCGAACGACCAACGTCCTTTATGAATCGCGCGCCGCGCGCAGCCTGCTCGGGCATCTCGGCGGAGCGATCAACGGCGCGTCCGTGGCCCGCGGCTCCAGCTTCCTGCGCGACAAGATGGGTGAGCGGATCTTTGCTCCGGGGATCACCATCGTCGATGACCCCTTCAAGCCGAGGGGCGCTGCGACCCGTCCTTTCGATGGCGAGGGGACGGGGGCGAGCGTCCTGAACATGATCGACGACGGCACTTTGAAGCACTGGTTTCTGGACAGCGCGTCGGCGCGCGAACTTGGGCTTGAGCCGAACGGACGCGCCCATCGCGGCGGCTCCGGCACGGCGCCCGGTCCGACCAACCTGACGCTCAATCCCGGCGTGAAATCCCCGGAGGAACTGATGAAGGAGGTCGGTGAAGGCCTGTTGGTGACCGACCTGATCGGTCACGGCGTCAACGGCGTGACCGGCGACTATTCGCGTGGAGCCGCCGGTTTCTGGTTCGAGAACGGCGAACCGGTCCAGGCCATCAGCGAGATCACCATCGCCGGCAACCTGAAGGACATGTTTGCCCGGCTTGTGCCGGCGAGCGACCTCGATGCGCGCTATTCGGTCGCGAGCCCGTCGATCCTGATAGAAGGACTGGCCCTTGCCGGAGACTGATCCGAACCTGGAAGATCTCGTCCTGCTGGAAGATGCGGCAAGGCAGGCCGGTGAGATTGCGCTTTCCTTTTTCGGCGGCGATCCGAGGACCTGGTTCAAGGACAACAAGTCACCGGTTTCCGAGGCCGATATGGAGGTCGACGGCTACCTCGCTGAGGTTCTTCGCATGGCCCGGCCGGACTACGGCTGGTTGTCGGAAGAAGCGGTCGACAACAAGGAACGTCTGGCCCGTCCGAGGACCTTCATCGTCGACCCGATAGACGGTACCCGTGCTTTTTTGGCAGGCGGCGATGAATGGACGGTGGCGCTTGCGGTCGTGGATCACGGCCGGCCGGTCGCCGGCGTGGTCTATTGCCCCGTTCGCCGGGAACTGTTCTCTGCTGTTGCGAACCGCGGCGCCCGGCTCAACGGCGAGAAGATCACCGTTTCCAGCCACAATGCGGTTGAGGGCGCGCGCCTGTCCGGCCCGCATTCGATCGTGGCGAACGACAAGATTCTGAAGGCCGGTTTCGAGCGTATGCCGAATGTCCGGTCGCTGGCCTACCGGATCGCTCTGGTTGCCGCGGGGCGGGTCGAAGTTGCCGCGGCGCGTGGCGGTCCCAGTGATTGGGATCTTGCGGCTGCCGATCTTTTGGTGCAGGAAGCGGGCGGCAGGTTGACCGACCTTAACGGGAATGGTGTTACCTACAACAAGGAAACCACCCGGCACCCGGGCCTGATTGCGGCGCCGAAGCGCCTTGTCGGGCCAGTGTGCGATACCATCTCAGCAGCCGTCGGCACATAGCGGGTACGGCATTCTAAGCAGCGGGATTTGAACAATGAGCGAAACCGAATCTCCCAAGCAGCTCCTGCATCTTGTGTTCGGCGGTGAGCTGGAAAGCCCGGAAGGCCTGACGTTCCGGGATCTCGACGATCTGGATATCGTCGGCATTTTCCCGAATTACGCGAAGGCCTATGAGGCCTGGAAGGCAAAGGCCCAGGCCACCGTCGACAATGCGCACATGCGTTACTTCATCGTCCATATGCACCGGCTGCTGGATCCCGACGCTAATGCATGAGCCCAAGCCAGGATCTGGGGCCCGTTCGGACTTTTTGAAGAAATGATCAAACGTATCGGCCGCCACCCCGCCGTCGTAAGGGGTGTCGGTTCTTTCCTCGCCGGATATCTGAAATTCGTCTATCGAACCAACCGGTTCGTTTTCGAGCCCTCCGATCTGTACGGAAAACTGGATCCGCATCTGCCGGTCATCTTCGCGATGTGGCACGGGCAGCATTTCATCGTCCCGTTTTTTTCGCCCGAAGGCTGGCCGACCCGCGTGATGATTTCCCGTTCCGCGGACGGAGAGGTCAACGCGACGGTCATTCGCAAACTCGGCATCGGCCTGATCCGGGCATCGGGAAGCCAGAAGAAACATCAGATTACCAAGCGCGGCGGCATGCGTGGCTTTATCGAGGCGCTCAGGGCATTGAAGAACGGCGAGAATATTGCGATGACCGCGGACGTGCCGAAAGGGCCTGCGCGCGTATCGGGCAGCGGGATCGTTCAACTCGCCAGACATTCCGGACGTCCCATCGTTCCCGTTGCAGTGGCAACAAGCCGGAGCCTCGATCTTTCGACCTGGGACAAGGCCAGCGTCAATCTGCCGTTTGGCAAGGGAGCCGTTGTTGTGGACGAACCGATCTATGTTCCGGCGGAAGCCGATGAAGAGGAACTGGAAAATGCCCGCAAGAGCGTGGAAGCCGGTCTGAACCGGGTGACCGCGCGGGCCTATGAACTCGTCGGGCGCAGCGATGGCTGAAGCCCGGCCCTTGCTGGTGACGCTTTATCTGGCCGTCTCAAGGCTTGCAGCCCCCCTGTACCGGCTGGTGCACCTGGTGCGGTGCCGGGCGGGCAAGGACGATCCGGCAAGGGGAAACGAGAAATGGGGACGGTCCGCCATTGCCCGGCCGGCCGGTCCGGTGATCTGGATCCATGCGGCGAGCGTCGGCGAGACGAACTCGGTCCTGCCCCTGATTGAAACCCTCAGCTATCGCGGGTTCTTCGTCGTTCTGACCACGGTCACGCGAACGTCTGCGGAGCTGGCGGCGGCGCGGTTGCCGGACCGGGCTCTTCACCAGTTCGTGCCGTTCGACAGCCCCGGTTACGTCCGCGCCTTTCTCGATCACTGGCGGCCGGACATGGCCATGACCGTGGAATCGGAGATCTGGCCGGGGATCTTCGTTGCAATTCATGATCGGCAAATTCCCTTCATTCTGGTCAACGGCCGCATGTCCGACCGCAGTTTCAAAGGGTGGTCGCGCTTGCGCGAAGCCTCGGCTTATCTCTTCGGCTGCCTGGATATCGCGCTTGCCCAGACGCCGGCGGATGCGGAACGTCTGAAAAAACTGGGGTGTCGCGATGTGATCTGCCCCGGAAACCTGAAGTTCGATGCCCGTCCGAAGGATGCGGATCAGGCGCAAGTGGACCGGTTGAAGGCATCCATCGGCGTCCGGCCCGTCTGGCTGGCGGCGCTCACCCATCCGGGCGAGGACGAAATTGTCCTGCGGGCGCATCGCGCGATCCTGGACAGGATGCCCGATTGTCTGCTGATCCTGGTTCCGAGACACCCGGTGCGCGCCGACGCGATGGAAGAAACTGTCGAGTCGCAGGGTTTCTCACTGGCCCGGCGCAGCCGCCACGAACTGCCGGAAGCCCGATCCCAGGTCTACCTGGGGGATACGCTCGGAGAAATGGCATTGTT
Source organism: Roseibium sp. (assembly GCF_048260565.1). Lineage (GTDB taxonomy): Bacteria > Pseudomonadota > Alphaproteobacteria > Rhizobiales > Stappiaceae > Roseibium. Next base: position 544,980 of record NZ_JBLXGP010000002.1, read on the forward strand.
CTACCGGCTGGCGCCGATCGTGTTTCTCGGCGGCTCTTACGTCGATGTCGGTGGACATAATCCGCTGGAGGCGGCAAGCTTCGGTACAGCCATTCTCTCCGGTCCCAAAGTGGCCAATGCGCATGCGATCTACAAATCCCTCTGGGAGGGAGAGGCGGCCAAAAGGGTTGAAGATCCGGCAATGCTGGCCGAGGCGGTTCTTGCGCTGCAGACGGGCGATCAGGAACGCGAACGGCAGGTCGCACATGCCGCGGCAATTGTCGAAAGCGGGCGCGGTGCGCTGAAACAGACGCTGGAATATCTGGAACCCCTCATTGCGGGAACCGTCCAGTCATCCGGGGATGGAGTCGCGGGATGAAACAGGCGCCTGATTTCTGGTGGCGGGGTTTCAGCTGGCAGGCGCTTGTTCTTTTTCTGCCATCCCTGATCTACGGGCGCATCGCCGGGCAGCGCATGCTGCAAAATCCGCAAGGCCGCGCATCGGTGCCTGTCATTTGCATCGGAAACTTTGTGGTCGGAGGAACCGGCAAGACGCCGTTCAGCCTGCGGCTGGCGAAGCGCTTGAAAGCGGAGGGGTACAAGCCTGCCTTTCTGCTGCGGGGATATGGCGGCACGGAAGAGGGGCCGCTGGTTGTCGATGCGTTTGAGCATGATGCCGCAACGGTCGGCGATGAAGCGCTGCTGCTGGCCCGGCAGGCGCCGACAGTGATTGCCGCCGACCGGGTTGCCGGCGCCCGGCTGATCGGGGAACTCGATGCCGATATCATCCTCATGGACGACGGCTTTCAGAACCCCTCGCTTCACAAGGACCTGAGCATCGTCCTGGTGGACGCCGAAACCGGTCTTGGAAACGGACGCTGTCTTCCTGCCGGCCCCTTGCGCGCGCCGATCACCGCGCAGATTCTCAAGACCGATGTCCTCGTGGTCGTGGGCGAGGGCGATGCGGCGCGGCGGGCTGTTCATCTCGCCTCCCGCAGAGGTCTGCCGATCTGCACTGCGGCGCTTGAAGCCGACGACACGGAGTTGCTGCGGGAAGTCTCCCTGCTGGCCTATGCCGGGATCGGGCGACCTCAGAAATTTTTTGCCACTCTGCAAAAACTGGGACTGAAAGTCACCGAAACCCGAGCCTTTGCCGATCATCACGGATTTTCCGAAAAGGAAGCCCAGGCCTTGCTGACAAAGGCGGAAGCCAAGGGGCTCCAACTGGTGACGACATCGAAGGACATGGTGCGGCTCAAGACCGCCCGGCACGAGATTTTCCGTTGGCTGGCCGCACGCTCCGCCGTTTTGAACGTGACGATGAAAATTGAAGGCGAGGACCGTCTGATCGGTCTCATTCGCGAGATCAAACGGTCGCGCACTTTCAGGCGCTGAGATTTCGGGCCCTTTGACGTTAAAGGCCGAAATCATCCGGGTCTTTGCAGATTTGCAATCACCCGGCCCATCACGGCGACAAAGGCGTTTCTTTCTTCCTCAGAAAGTGTGGCAAGCGCCTTCTCGTTGACGCCGGTCGCAGCGGCCTTCGCCGGGGCTTCCAGCGCCTTCGCCTTGTCGGTGAGCCAGACGGACTGGGCTCTCCGATCCTCCGGATGCGGTTTACGGACTATCAGACCGTCACGTTCCATACGTGACAGGGTATTGGCCACCGTCGCCTGCTCGACGTCCAGGCGCCGGATCAGGTCGCGTTGGGTCAGGCCTTCCTCCGACCAGAGCTCCAGAAGGGTCATGAACTGGGCGGGCGCCAGCCCGAGGGGGGCAATTTCCCTGTGCAGGGCGAGCGCGAAGAGGCGCGCCATGTGGTTGGCGAGATAACCCGCCGATTGCAGTTTCTTAAAAGCCATAAGGCTATTTACGCATTGCATAGCACGCTATTCAAGTGCTATATAAATAGCATGCTATGTAATTGGAGTGCGAACGATGAAAGCGATCTTGCATGCGTCTGCCGGCGGACTGGCTCTGGCCCTGATTTCCGTGTTCTGGAGCGCGACCCTGATTTCGGAGTTGTTTGGAACCGAAGAAGCGATTGCCGGTGTCAAGACCGGCATCCTGTGGGCGATGGCCGGACTGATCCCGGCCATGATGGCGACCGGGATTTCGGGAGTGGTACTCGGGAAAGGCTGGCGATCGCCGGTGGTCACCCGGAAAATGCGCAGAATGCGGATCATCGCGGCGAACGGGCTGTGCGTTCTGCTGCCGTCGGCCGTGTTCCTGGCGCTGCGTGCCCAGGCCGGACAGTTCGATGTCTGGTTTTATGCCGTCCAGGCCGTGGAACTGATGGCCGGTGCCGTGAATATCCGGTTGCTGGCGCAGAACATGAAAGACGGCATCAGCCTGTCGCGTCGGCGCACCGTATCCGTTTGATATCAGGCTTTCGCCGGATGCGTTTCCTTGTATCGCTTGAGCGAAGCGGCCGCGTCCACGTAAGCCTCCTGGTTTTCCACGGACCAGTATTTCAATTCTTCCAGCGGAATGGCTGCGCCGGTAACGGCGCAGCGAACGAAGGTACCCGGGCTTTCGACCTGATAGTCGCCGTCGAGATATCGGATTTTGGCTTCGCTCGGCATGCGCGGGTTTTCGTAACGGTTCATCATTTTAATTATCCGGGGTGGCTAAAATGCCGGCATCGTTGATTGCTCAGCCGCCGGCTTCCATCTTTTGCGCGATCCTAGAGCATCGGGCGCTGACTTTGAAGCATTTGATGTCTGAAAACAGTTCGTTCGGCCAGGCGCGTCGTGTGAGCTGAGATGCGGTGCATCGTGCAAGCGGCGCAACGCAGCCGATGGACTGCTTTCAGACACCCGAAGGGCCGGGCTCTTTTGCCCGCTGACCGCGTTGGCCCGTGTTTTTGCGGCTCGCGCTTGTGGTGGGAAACACCACGGCGCGCAATCCGCCTTGCCAGCAGACAAAAGCGCGCCGGTCAAATAGTTCAAAGTTATCGTCCGATGCTCTAGGCAGTCCGGCGGGACAGGGCAAGTCTTGGGCAGAATACCTAGCTCAGATTATCGCCCGATGCTCGGAATCAGCCGAAAGCCGGGGCAAGACTTTGCCGGTGCCTTTCGGACGGGAAGCTGCGACACGGATCGGGTCTTGCGCGTGGAGAATCTCTCCCGGCAGGTGAAATCATTTGAAAAGTGTCTATGTTACCGGGAACGACACGTCACGAACCGGAGCCGGGCAGAGACGCAGGCAACGCCGCGACCTGCCGGCAGGCTTCTGAAACAGGGATTTCACCATGGCCGATATCTCCTCCGATCTCATTGAAACGTCCGGCCTTGGCCTTGAGACCGCACGGCGGATAACGGCTGACGCCCTGTCCGGCGCCGATGACGGCGAGCTATTCGTCGAATACCGCCAATCGGAAGGGCTCGTCTTCGACAACGGTCGTTTGAAGGGCGCCAACTATGACACGGCTCAGGGCTTCGGCCTGCGCGCTGTCGCCGGCGAGGCAGCGGGCTATGCCCATTCGGGTGAAATTTCCGAAGGCGCCCTGAAGCGTGCGGCCGACGCCGTGAGTGCCGTCAAGACCGGACATTCGGGCTCCTATGCGGCTGCCCCGGCTCGGACCAACCAGTCGCTCTATACCGACGCCAATCCGCTCGGCGGACCGAGTTTCGAGGACAAGGTCAAACTCCTGCAGGAAATCGACGCCTATGCGCGGGCGAAGGATCCGCGGGTGCGCCAGGTGACCGCTTCGCTTGCCGGCTCGTGGCAGGTGGTCGATATCCTGCGCGCCGACGGTCACCGTGTGCGCGACGTGCGTCCGATGGTCCGAATGAGCATCAGCGTGATCGCCGGGTCCGACGAGCGCCAGGAGACCGGGTCCTTCGGCTGCGGCGGCCGTGAAGGCTTCGAGCGCTTCATCACACCCGAAAACTGGCAGGGCGGGGTGGATGAGGCCCTGCGCCAGGCACTGGTCAATCTGGAAGCGGTCCCGGCACCTGCCGGAACACTTGATGTCGTACTCGGTCCGGGCTGGCCCGGGATCCTGCTGCACGAAGCGGTCGGTCATGGCCTTGAAGGCGACTTCAACCGTAAGAAGACCTCGGCCTTCGCCGGGCTGATGGGTCAGCGTGTTGCCTCTCCCGGCGTGACGATCGTCGATGACGGCACGATTCCGGATCGACGCGGCTCCTTGAGCGTCGACGACGAGGGAACCCCCTCCAGCCGCACCACCCTGATCGAGGACGGCATCCTCGTCGGCTATATGCAGGACCGCCAGAACGCCCGGCTGATGGGCATGGCGCCGACCGGCAACGGCCGCCGCCAGTCCTACGCCCACATCCCCATGCCGCGCATGACCAACACCATCATGATGGGGGGCGACAAGGAGCCCGAAGAAATCCTGGCGTCGGTGAAGAACGGGATCTATGCGGTCGCCTTCGGCGGCGGCCAGGTCGACATCACCTCCGGCAAGTTCGTCTTCTCCTGCACGGAAGCCTACAAGATCGAGGACGGCAAGGTGGGCGCGCCGGTCAAGGGCGCGATGCTGATCGGCAACGGGCCGGATGCCCTGACGCGCGTCGCAATGATCGGCAACGACATGAAGCTCGACCCCGGTATGGGCACCTGCGGCAAGCAGGGCCAGGGCGTTCCGGTCGGTGTCGGCCAGCCCTCCATGCGCATCAACGCGCTGACGGTCGGCGGCACCGCGGTCTGACGGCATCGATGCTGCATCATGCCGGGAGAGGCAGGCGAAATTGCCGCTGTCTTTGCAGGCTTCGGAAATGAGTTACCGATTCGGGTTACACTGATTCCCGGGTAGTCGGAGTTTAACCAGAATCCGGGAGACAGAATGGCGGTCGAAGGCGCACCCCCGTTTCTTCACGAATCGATTGTTCTGCTGACGGCGACCGTCGTGGCGGTGCCATTGGCCAAGCGCCTGGGTCTGGGGTCGGTTGTCGGCTATCTGGCCGCCGGTGTCTTCCTCGGCCCGTTCGGCTTTAAACTGATCGAGGCCGGCAAGGATGTGCTGCATGTGGCCGAACTGGGTGTGGTTCTGCTGCTCTTCGTGATCGGCCTGGAACTCGATCCGAAGAAATTGTGGCGCATGAAAAGGGATATATTCGGCCTGGGAACCGCCCAGGTCGTCCTGACGGGCCTGACGTTCTTCGGCATTGCCTCGCTTGCGGGCCTGCCGACCAGTGCGGCCCTGATCGCCGGTTTCGGCATGGCCTTGTCCTCCACCGCATTCGCCCTTCAGATCCTGCAGGAACGCGGTCAGTTGTCCTCCGCATATGGTCAGCGCGCATTCGGGATCCTTCTCCTTCAGGACATTGCCATCGTGCCGCTCCTGGCGATGGTTTCCATCCTGGCGCCGGGCCAGACAGGTGAAGGTGGCCCGGGCATTCTGGCGGAAGCCGCCAAGACGCTCGGCGCGGTCGCCGCGGTTATCCTGGCAGGGCGATATCTGGCCTCGCCCCTGTTTCTGTTTCTGGCAGGAAGCCGGGCCCGGGAAGTCATGCTCACCGCGGCCCTTCTGGTTGCGCTGGGAAGTGCCGACCTGATGCATACGGTCGGCCTGTCCATGGCAATGGGAGCCTTTCTGGCTGGCGTCCTTCTGGCCGAATCCAGTTTCAAACACACGCTGGAAGCCGATATCGAGCCGTTCCGATCCCTGTTGATGGGCCTTTTCTTTATCGCGGTCGGCATGTCACTCGATTTTACGGTTCTCGGTAACCACCTTGCCGAAGTGATTGTCGGCGTTTTCGTCGTCATGCTGGTAAAGGGCGCTTATCTTTGGGGGCTGACCCGGGTGAGCGGGTCGTCCAATTCCGACGCGCTGAGGGTCGCGGTCACCTTGCCTCAAGGCGGGGAATTCGCGTTCGTTCTGTTCACGGCCGCGATCGGAAGCCAGGTTCTGGACCATCAGTATGCCAATATCCTGAGCGCGATCGTCATTATCTCGATGCTGATGACCCCCCTGGCCTGCCTCGGTCTTGATGCGATTGCCGGACGCATGAAGGCGAGGGGGGGCGACACCCCGGCGATCGAGTCCTTTGAAGAGGCAATGCCGACGGTCCTTGTGATCGGCTTCGGCCGGTTCGGGATGATGGTCGCGCAGATCCTGACCTCGGAAGGTCTCGAGATAACGGCGATCGACAACCGCCCGGACCGGATCGCCTATGCGCGCAAGCTCGGCTACAAGGTCTACTACGGCGATGCCACGCGCGCCGACGTGCTCGCCGCGGCGGGCGCCGGCAAGGCGGCGCTCATTGCGATGTGTATCGAAAATGATCGTGTGATGGGCAAGTCGATCGAACTGCTGCGCGAAGGGTTCCCGAAGGCGCTCCTGTTCTGTCGTGCGACGGATCGGGCACATGCCCTCGTGCTGACAAAACTCGGCGTCGATTTCCAGATCAGGGAAACCTTCGAATCGAGCGTTGCCTTCGGAAAGGCAGCTCTTGAGCGGCTCGGCATTCCTGCCGATCGTATCGCCCAGATCGAGGAAGACGTCCGCCGCCGCGATCAGGAACGGCTTGCCATGGAATTGACAGACGGCCCCTTCGCAGGGACCGACCGGCTCCACGGCGTCACACCGCGCCTGCAGGCCGGTGTCGACGAGCAGGACAAATCCACCCCATCTGCCTGATCCTTTGCGCCTGATCCCTTGCCCCTGGAGCCGCGGCCGAGGGCGTCAGGCGGAGAACCAGCTGACTTCGATCAGGGCAGGGCGTCGAAGCCTGCGGAAAAGCCGTTCAGGGAGATCGGAATGCCGATGCCCTCTTCCGGCGTCTGGAAAATGATGAAGGTCGCCTGACCGCCGGCTTTCAGCTTGGCCAGCAATGCATCTTCCAGAATGACCTCGGCGATACAGCCGTTGGGAAGGCAGCGCACAAACCCCGCCCGTCCGATATCCGCGTCATCCACCCTGAGCCCAAGTCCGGAGGGAAGCAGCACGCCAAGAGGGGCGAGAACCCGGAGGATGCGCGCCTGCTTGTCGGCAGTCTTCAGGACGATAACGGAAAGCCCCACGTTTTCGCGGTCTTCGGCCGTAACGTTCTGGATCAGGGCGCATTGCTCGCTTGTGGCGCCCGGCGGCGTGTCGCAACGCATCTGCCAGTCGCCATGGGTCGCTTTGACTTCACCCTGGGCCGCCACCGGCGGCACGGAAGTGGCGAGGCCTGCCGCAATCATGCTCACGGCCAGCAGCGTTTTGCATAGTTTTTTGCCGTAGAGCCCGGCCTGCGTCCGGAGAAAAGCGGTACGGTATTGCAACGAACGGATCGACAAAGAATCCTCCAGTCAATTGCGCCAGTCGATTCCGGCCTGGATCGCATCGGTTTTCAACCGGTATCCAGAAGACGAATCAGCGTCAGATTTCATCGGCGACATTGCCGCAACAGGGTGTCCATGACCAGCCCGTAGGCGTTGTCGATAGCATATTCCTTGGTTTTTTAGCTGAATTCGGGCCGTCATTGATAAATATCAACTGGAGAGGTGTGGGCTGTCGTGAAATAATTACCCGCAACACCATTGCAGATAGCCGATTGTTGTGTTTTTTGTGCGGCATTAAGCCTCTAGTGTGATGCATGCGGCAGATCGCCGCTCCAGCTACGGGCGAGATCGCGCTACATTGGCGATTGTGTTTATGATGCGGCAAAACCGGATTGGAATGCCGTTTCTCGGGCAGGGTTCTGCCTAAATGTTGAGCGGGCTTTGCGGTCCGGGAAATAGGCATGCGTGGTCCGCCTGAAACGTGGCGGATTAAGAGGGAAGGGAGCGTAGGCGTGAAGGCTATCTTCAAGCGTCTCATGAAGCTGACTGGCGGTGCGGTTGCACTGGCCACTTCAACAGGGGCGGTTATGGCGGAATCCGGAATCAAGCCCTGGCAGCTCGGGCTGCAGGCGTCCGATACCGACGTCATGGACAGTATCCATTCGTTTAACAATCTGACACTCGGAATCGTCACAGTCATCACGCTGTTTGTCCTGGCCTTGCTGGTGATCGTGATGGTGCGGTTCAATTCCAAGGCCAATCCGACCCCGTCCCGGACATCGCACAACACGATGATCGAGGTGGTCTGGACGATCGTGCCGATTCTGATCCTTGTCGTGATCGCCATTCCGTCGTTCCGCCTGCTCTTCAAGCAACTCGACATCCCGGAATACGACATGACGGTCAAGGTGACCGGCTACCAGTGGTACTGGGGCTATGAATACGCCGACGAAGGCATGGAGGATGTGAGCTTCGATTCCATCATGATGAGTGACGAAGAGCGCAAGGAATTCGCCGAAGCCCGCGGTCTCGAGCTGTCGCAGGTGCCGCGTCTTCTGGCTGTCGACTATTCGATGGTCGTGCCGGTGGACAAGACCGTGCGTGTCCAGGTGACCGCCGCGGACGTTCTGCACTCCTTCGCCATGCCGGCATTCGGCGTCAAGGTGGACGCTGTACCGGGACGCCTGAACGAAACCTGGTTCCGTGCCCGCAGCACCGGCATCTACTACGGCCAGTGCTCCGAACTGTGCGGCAAGGATCATGCCTACATGCCGATCGCTATCCGTGTCGTTACCCAGGAGCAGTATGATGCCTGGGTGGAGGCGGCCAAGGATGACATAGACGTGGCAAAAGAGCAGCTGCTGGCCGATATCGATGCCGCGCGCAAGTCTGCCGCTGCCGACACCGCTACGGCGAATGTGAAGGTCGCCGCACGGTAAGCTTCCGGACGGCATAGAAACTGGGGTAGCTGCGCGCTCAAGGGCTAGAGTGGCGCGCAGCATTGGAAATCTACGAGGGAGCACAAGCATGGCTGCGACCGACGCCCACGCAGCGCACGATCATCCGATAGGATGGCGCCGCTACGTCTATTCGACTAACCATAAAGACATCGGCACGATGTACCTGATCTTCGCGATCATGGCGGGCATCATCGGTGGTTTCCTGTCCGTGATGATGCGCTGGGAACTGGCTGAGCCGGGCATCCAGATCTTCCACGGTCTCGCGGCCATGGTCTACGGCGCAGAAGGCGCTACCGCCATGGATGCCGGAAAGAGCATGTTCAATGCCTTCACGACGGCGCACGGCCTCATCATGATCTTCTTCATGGTCATGCCGGCCCTGATCGGCGGTTTTGCCAACTGGTTCGTTCCGATCATGATCGGCGCGCCGGACATGGCGTTCCCGCGCATGAACAACATCTCCTTCTGGCTCCTGCCGCCGGCGTTCCTGCTGCTGCTGCTCTCGGCCTTCATGCCGAGCGCGCCGGGCGCCTACGGTGTGGGCGGCGGCTGGACCATCTACCCGCCGCTGTCGACCACCGGTCAGCCCGGGCCTGCGATGGACCTGGCGATCCTGTCGCTGCACATTGCCGGTGCCTCCTCGATCCTCGGGGCGATCAACTTCATCACCACCATCTTCAACATGCGTGCGCCGGGCATGACCCTGCACAAGATGCCGCTGTTCGCCTGGTCCGTACTGATCACCGCGTTCCTGCTGCTTCTGTCCCTGCCGGTTCTGGCCGGCGGTATCACCATGCTGCTGACGGACCGCAACTTCGGCACGACGTTCTTCGATCCGGCCGGCGGCGGTGACCCGATCCTGTTCCAGCACCTGTTCTGGTTCTTCGGCCATCCGGAAGTGTACATCCTGATCCTCCCGGGCTTCGGCATCATCAGCCACATCATCTCCACCTTCTCCCGCAAGCCGGTCTTTGGTTACCTCGGCATGGCCTACGCCATGGTCGCCATCGGCGTCGTCGGCTTCATCGTGTGGGCTCACCACATGTACACGGTGGGTATGTCGGTCGACACGCAGGCCTACTTCGTGGCGGCTACCATGGTCATCGCGGTGCCCACGGGTGTGAAGATCTTCTCCTGGATCGCTACCATGTGGGGGGGCTCCATTGAGTTCCGTACTCCGATGGTCTGGGCAATCGGCTTCATCTTCCTGTTCACCGTTGGCGGTGTGACCGGTGTGCAGCTTGCCAACGCCGGTCTCGACCGCGCCCTGCACGACACCTATTACGTCGTGGCTCACTTCCACTACGTGCTGTCGCTTGGGGCCGTGTTCGCTATCTTCGCCGGCTGGTACTACTGGTTCCCGAAGATGTTCGGCTACATGTACAATGAAATGATCGGGAAGGCGCACTTCTGGATCACCTTCATCGGCGTGAACCTGGTCTTCTTCCCGCAGCACTTCCTGGGTCTTGCCGGCATGCCGCGCCGGTATGTCGACTACCCGGATGCGCTGGCCGGCTGGAACATGGTTTCCTCCATCGGCTCCTACATCTCCGCTTTCGCGGTTCTGGTGTTCCTCTTCGGTATCGTCGAGGCCTTCGCCAAGAAGCGCGTTGCCGGAAACAACCCGTGGGGCGAAGGTGCGACGACGCTCGAGTGGACCCTGTCGTCCCCGCCGCCGTTCCACCAGTTCGAGACGCTGCCGCGCATCAGGTAACGGCATCCGGCCGGGGGCGTTCATTACTCCCGCCGGCCGGAATCGACACCCGGCATCGCGCTGTCCGGCGCGGTGCCGCAACATAAAAACCGCCGGCGTGCAAGTTGCCGCCGGTTTGGGAAGAAAATAAGGATAGGCCGCATGTCGCTCGCAGAGCGCCACGAATTGATGACCGGAGAAGACGCCACCTGGGACGGCGGAATGGGATCGGTCGGTGACTATATCGCGCTGTTGAAGCCGCGTGTCATGTCACTGGTGATCTTTACGGCCTTCGTCGGCATGATGCTGGCGCCGGGCGGGCTGCATCCGGTTCTCGCGGGCGTGGGCCTTCTGTGCATCGCCATCGGCGCGGGGGCGTCCGGAGCGCTGAACATGTGGTACGATGCCGATATCGACCGCATCATGTCGCGCACCCAGAAGCGTCCGATACCCGCAGGTAAAGTGACCCCTGAAGAGGCCCTGGCATTCGGCCTGACTCTCTCTCTAGGCTCTGTTTTGACACTCGGCCTGCTGGTGAACTGGTTCGCTGGCGCCTTTCTCGCCTTCACGATCTTCTTCTATGTGGTGATCTACACCATGTGGCTGAAGCGCTCCACGCCGCAGAACATCGTCATCGGTGGCGCGGCCGGCGCATTTCCCCCGATGATCGGCTGGGCGTCTGTCACGGGCAATGTCAGCCTGGAAAGCCTGATCCTGTTCCTGATCATCTTCATGTGGACGCCGCCCCATTTCTGGGCTCTGGCGCTGTTCAAGAGCGGCGACTACCGCGCCGCCGGCATTCCGATGATGCCGGTCGTGGCAGGCGAATCCTCCACGCGGACGCAGATCCTCGCCTATGCGGTCATTCTTGCGCCGATCGTGGTCAGCCCGTATCTGCTCGGTTTCGCGAGCCCGGTGTATGGCGCCGTGTCATCCGTTCTGAGCGCCGTATTCGTTGCGCTCGCCTTCAACGTCTGGCGGAAGCGCGAGGGTGATGCCGCCCGCAAGGCCGCGGTCCGGCTCTTCAGCTATTCGATCCTGTATCTCTTCCTGATTTTCGCTCTCCTTCTGGGCGAAAACCTTCTGGCACGGCTGGTCTGAGGTGGTCATGGAAGACGATGGCGTGAAACTGACCGAAAAGCAGAAGAAGAACCGTCGTTCGCGGTCGATCGCGATCGCGCTTGTGCTCGCCGCGCTGGTTGTTCTGTTTTACGTGGTCACCATCGTGAAGATGGGGCCTGACGTTCTCACCAGGCCTTTGTGAGGATCGCATGACCAACCGCCCCGCCACACAGCCTGATCAGTCTGCGCGCCGGAACCGGATCGTCGGTCTGATCTGCGCCGGCCTGTTCGTCTCGATGATCGGCGCGGCCTATGCCGCGGTTCCGCTTTACCAGCTTTTCTGCCAGGTGACCGGTTATGGCGGCACGACCCAAAGGGCGGAAGCCGAATCCGATGTGATCATCGATCGTGAGATCACCGTTCGGCTCGACGGCAACGTCAATCCGGCATTGAACTGGACGTTCAAGCCCAAGATAAAGACCGTCAAACTGAAAATGGGCGAAACCGCCCAGATGGTCTATCTGGCCACCAATGACTCCGACCATCGGACCATCGGCACGTCGGTTTTCAATGTCACGCCGAATGAGGCCGGATCCTATTTCAACAAGATCCAGTGCTTCTGTTTTACAGAGCAGGCTCTTGAGGCCGGCGAAACGGTGGAAATGCCCGTGGTTTTCTTCGTCGATCCTGAAATGGCGAAGGATCCGATCCTGACGCACGTGAAGGAAATCACGTTGTCATATACCTTTTTTCCGGTCGATGAACCGGTTAAACCAGTTGCGGCGCGGACCCAAAATGATCCGGTCGCGGAAGATAGGCTATAGAACCGTGGCGATGGACGCGACGGTCATTGGGAACTCTGGGGAGCACGCCTATGGCTGAGGCACACACCAAAAATCACGACTACCATCTGGTTGACCCCAGTCCGTGGCCGTTTACCGGCTCGGTCGGCGCATTCATCATGGCCATCGGCGCCATTGGCTGGATGAAGGGCCTTCAGGATAAGGAATTCGCCATTTTCGGCGTCGACCTTACCGGTTGGGGCATCTTTGCGGTCGGCCTTCTGATTGTGCTCTACACCATGTTCGGCTGGTGGCGTGACACGATCCGTGAATCCGCACAGGGCCATCACACCCGCGTTGTTTCTCTCCATCTGCGCTACGGCATGATCCTGTTCATCGCTTCGGAAGTGATGTTCTTCGTGGCCTGGTTCTGGGCCTATTTCGATGCGTCGCTGTTTGCCGGAGAAGCGATCCAGTTCACTCGCGCCGAGGTGACCGGCGGCCATTGGCCTCCCGCTGGTATCGAAACCTTCGATCCGTGGCATCTTCCGCTGCTGAACACCATTATCCTGCTGACCTCCGGCACGACCGTGACCTGGGCGCACCATGCACTGCTGCATAACGATCGCCAGGGCCTGAAGTGGGGCCTGACGCTGACCGTCCTGCTCGGCGTACTGTTCACCATGACCCAGGCGTTCGAATATGCGCACGCTGCCTTCGACTTCGGCGGCAATATCTACGGCGCAACCTTCTTCATGGCGACCGGCTTCCACGGCTTCCACGTGATCGTCGGTACGATCTTCCTGCTGGTCTGTCTGATCCGGGCGCTGAACGGTGGCTTCACCCCCGAAAAGCATTTCGGCTTCGAGGCTGCCGCCTGGTACTGGCACTTCGTTGACGTGGTCTGGCTGTTCCTGTTCGCCTCCATCTACGTCTGGGGTGCGGGCGTGCCTGCCGCCCACTGATCGGGCACAAGAGAGATTGCCAGGCGCCCGGTCCTCATGAAGGATCGGGCGCTTGTCGTTTGACAACACAATTCGAAACGGTGGGGGCCGGTCGAAAGCTTAAGGAGGCGCGAGCGTGACAGATAAAGCCCATTACCCGCCGGTTAATCCCATTTCAGCCGGCTTGTCCGGACGCTGCCCGCGCTGCGGTCAGGGAAAGCTGTTTTCCGGATTTCTCTCCATTGCCAAGTCCTGCCGCAACTGCGGCTTGAGCTATGATTTCGCCGACAGCGGCGACGGACCTGCCGTGTTTGTCATCATGATCGTCGGCTTCGTCGTCGTCGGTCTGGTGCTGGCCGTGGAACTCGCCTTTCAGCCGCCGATTTGGGTTCACCTCGTCGTCTGGCTGCCGCTGACGGTCATCCTAGCAGGAGGCGTTCTGCGTCCCCTGAAGGGCGTGCTGATTGCCCTGCAGTACAAGCACAATGCCGAGGAGGGCCGTCTTGACCAGTAAGACGGCCGCCGGAAACAGCAGTCCGTTCCGAAAATTGTTGTGGCCCTTCATCGCGACGGTGTGCGCGTTGGCCATCCTTTTAAAGCTCGGATTCTGGCAGGTTGACCGTCTGACCTGGAAGGAAGCCCTGATCGCCAAGGTCGCCGCGGACCTTCAGCTCGATCCGGTGCCGGCCCCGGGGCCGGACCAGTGGCCGTCTATGGATCTGGAAGAAGCCGACTACCGCCATGTCATGACCAGCGGTCGGTTCCTGGAAGGCGCGGCGCTTTACTATATCGCGCTTTCCCAGGCCAACGGCCGATTTTCCGGGCCGGGTTACTTTGTCTACAGCCCGTTTGAGACCGACAACGGCTGGCTGGTCATGGTCAACAGGGGCTTCGTCCCGCAGGATACGCCTGCGGAGGTCAGGTCGGCCGCCTTGACGCCACCGCCCGGAACCATCCGCATCGAGGGAGTATTGCGCCGTTCAGAGAAGCCGAATTGGGCAACCCCGGAATCCGATGCGGCAAACCGGACCTGGTTCGCGCGGGACACGGACGACATGGCCGCCGTGCTGGGCATCCCTGACGAGAAGATCGCCCCGTACAGCATCGATCTGGACGCAAGGTTTACACCTGCCTCGGGCCTGCCCCAGGCTGGAGAGACGATCGTGAAGTTCAAGAACGATCATCTGGGCTATGCCCTGACCTGGTTCGGCCTTGCCGCGACCCTGGTCGGCGTCTTCATCACCTATGCGTTCAGCCTCATCCGCCGCGCACGGGCAAATAAAAACGGGGACGCATAGGTCCCCGTTCTCAAATGGAACGAACCGTCCGGTCTGCGGTTCAGGACAGCGCCTCAAGAATGGCTGCCGCACCGGACTGTGTCACCTCGCGGCCGTCCTCCGTGCCCAGATAGGTCACAACGCCATCCTTGGCGATCAGCGCGAACCGCTGGGCGCGGGTGTGGCCGAGGATCGGCGCTTCCATCGACAGGCCGATCTCCTTGACGAAGTCGCCCGACGTATCGGACAGGAATTCGATCTTGCCGGTGGCATTGGTGGCCTTGGCCCAGGCGTCCATGACGAACAGGTCGTTGGTCGCAAGCACGGCAATGGTATCGACACCCTTCGCCTTGATGGTGTCGCCATGTTCCACGAAGCCGGGCAGGTGGTTCATGTGGCAGGTGGGCGTGAAAGCGCCCGGAACGGCGAAGAGCACGACAGTCTTGCCGGCGAAGATATCGTCCGTGCTGATTTCGCCCGGGCCATCGGCCGTCATGTGATGAAATTTGGCCTGCGGAATTTTGTCGCCGACTTTGATGGTCATTCAGGTATCTCCCCAAGTGTCTGAAGTCCGTAATAGCACTTAGGGCTTGTCGGGACGACAGTCGAGTGCCGGTATGGATAAATCTGCATGCGGGAAGATTATTTCAGCAGGTCCGCAGACAGTGCATGACGGCTTTCCACCGCCTTGTCGCCATCGACAAGAACGAGCGTCAGCATCGAACCATCACCGGTCCGCGCAAGACCGTTGGTCGAAAGTGTCCAGACAGCCATACCGCCATCCCGCGATTGGAGGTCCGGGACGCCGATGTAAGAGCCTTCCGGGCCTTCGGCAAAAAGCCCGGGTTCAGGTGTGTCCGGATCGACCTTGGCCGTGATCGTCAAAACCGGAGCGTTCTTGCCGGGCGCGCTGGTGATCGAGACGATCCCGGAAGCCGGTCCTTCCACGGTTTGGGGCACCAGAGCCAGGTCCCGGTCGATCAGCATTGCCGAGACCGTGTCTTCCTCTGCCGATGGTTCCAGCACGAGGTCGAACACCCCGTCGCCGGGCACGCAGATGTCCTTGCAGATCCCGAAAAACAGGGATGCTTGCAATCGCACGGGGGCTTGCGGGTCGTCCGGCGTGATCAGGATCGGCAGGACGACGTTCTCGTCATAAACGATCGAGGTGGAAAAGCCGTCGTTGTAGCGGCCGGGTGCCGGATACAGGATGTCCGCCTTGGCAAGGTTCTGCGAGCCGGAAAAATCGAAGGTCGGTGGAACACCGGCTTCGCCCGGATAGCGCCAATAGGTATGCCAGCCGGGATCGAGGGAAAATTCCAGGCCCGCCCGATAGATCCCGCTTTCCATGGGCCCTGCGGTGACGAGCCGTACCGCGCCGCCGGTCACCGAAACCCAGTCGGTGGTCGTCGCCTTTACCGGCAGACTTGCAAGGCAAAGCGAGACAAAGAGGAGAAAAAGTCTTGTTCTCATGAGCGATACCTACAACATCGAGCAAGCGGCGTCACGGGAGGGATAAACGCAAGCCGGTCATTTCGGTGTGACAGATACGTGAGCAGGCTTTGCGGCCAACCGTATCGGAAGGCGTTAACAATCGCGATGGAACAGGTTAGGGTTACGTCGCGCGCTGGAATTTGTGAGTGATCAACTGGTGAGGTGTAGATGACGGATCAGTCGACCGCGGTTTCTCTTGAAGGGCAGCTGTTGGTTGCCATGCCGAACATGATGGACGGGCGGTTCGATCACTCCGTTATCTATCTGTGCTCCCATTCCGAACAAGGCGCGATGGGTCTGGTTCTGAACCAGGTTGCGCGTCATTTGTCCCTGGAGGAGCTGCTGATCCAGCTTAACATCCTGAACGACGATACCGCGATCCGTCTGCCGTCGAAGATCCGTGAGATGAATGTCCACAAGGGCGGGCCGGTCGAGGTCGAGCGCGGGTTCGTGCTTCACAGCGACGATTTCGTCATCGAACGATCGACGCTTTGTATCGCCGACGGGATCTGCCTGACGGCGACCCTTGAGATTCTCAAGGCCATGGCCGAAGGGGGCGGGCCGGAGCAGGCGATGCTTGCGCTCGGCTATTCCGGTTGGGCGCCCGGGCAGCTTGAGAGTGAAATCCAGGCGAACGGCTGGCTCAACTGTCCGGCAAACCCGCAGCTCGTTTTCGATCCGGTCTATGATGACAAATGGCAGCGCGCGCTGATGTCGATCGGTATCGATCCGGCGATGCTGTTCGGCGATGCTGGGCACGCCTGAACCGGGCAAGGCTTAATTCTTCAAACGGAAAATCCGCTGTCGGGGTGAACTAACCCCTGACAGGCCTATGGTTTTGTTTTAAATCCGGCGAAGTTTGATTTAGGGTGAGCGAAAACCGGAAGCGCGTTGTTTCCGGCGCGAAAGAGAGTTTGGAGGCAATTGGCGCGGTGAGATATTTCAGTACGCGTGGCGAAGCACCGGTCCTTGGATTTTCCGACGTTCTTCTCCAAGGCCTGGCGCGGGACGGCGGGCTCTACCTGCCCGAATCCTGGCCGAGCTTTGACGCGGCCAAGATCGCTTCCTTTGCCGGCAAGCCCTACGCGGATGTTGCGTTTGAAGTGATCGCGCCCTTCGTCGGCGACGCTGTTCCAGCCGAAAAGCTCCGCAAGATGATTGCGGACACCTACGCGGAATTTCGCCACGAGGCGGTGACGCCGCTGGTGCAGATCGCACCGAATGCCTTCGTCCTGGAGCTGTTCCACGGCCCGACGCTCGCCTTCAAGGATGTGGCGATGCAGTTCCTCGGCAGGATGATGGACCATGTCCTGACAGAACGGGGCCTGCGGGCGACCATCGTGGGCGCCACGTCCGGCGACACCGGCGGCGCCGCGATCGAGGCGTTCCGAGGGCGGGAACGCACCGACGTCTTCATCCTCTTCCCCGACGGCCGGGTGTCCCCGGTGCAGCGACGGCAGATGACGACGCCGTCGGAAGCCAACGTCCATGCCCTGGCTCTCACCGGGAATTTCGATGACTGCCAGGCGATCGTCAAAGGCATGTTCAACAACTTCGCTTTCCGCGACCGGGTGGCGCTGTCCGGCGTGAACTCGATCAACTGGGCGCGGATCCTGGCGCAGATCGTCTATTACTTCGTTTCCGGCGTTGCCCTGGGAGCCCCCCACCGGCCGGTGTCCTTCACCGTTCCGACCGGCAATTTCGGCGATATCTTTGCCGGCTATGCGGCCATGCAGATGGGCCTGCCGGTGGAAAAGCTGGTGGTGGCAACCAACGTCAACGATATTCTGGCGCGCACGCTTGAGACCGGCCGTTACGAAATGCGCGGCGTGACGGCGACCACGTCTCCCTCCATGGACATTCAGATTTCCTCCAATTTCGAGCGGCTGCTGTCGGAAGTCTACGGTCATGACGGAGAGGCCGTGCGCGGACTGATGAACCGTCTGTCCCAGTCGGGCAGCTTTACCATTGCCGACGCTCCGCTGGCGAAGATCCGGGAACGGTTTGCCGCCGGGCGCTGCGACGAAGCGGAGACGGCTGCGACGATTGCGGACACCTTGAAGGGCAGCGGCTATCTGCTCGATCCGCATACTGCGATCGGTGTGCATGTCGCCAGGGATCATGCCCGTGACGGTGTGCCCATGATCGTGCTCGGCACGGCCCATCCGGCGAAATTCCCGGATGCGGTGGAAGCAGCCTGCGGTGTCCGGCCGGACCTGCCGGACGAGCTTCAGCCGATGATGACGGCGGAAGAGCGCCAACAGGTCCTTGCGGCCGACCAGTCCGCGGTGGAAAGGCATATCGAGACCCATGCCCGCGCCGTACACAGCGGGGTTTGATTGATGCAGGTCCGGACAAGCACACTTGCAAATGGCATGACGGTCGTCACCGACCGGATGCCGCATTTGAAGACGGCAGCCCTGGGGATCTGGGTGAGAACCGGATCCAGGGCGGAGAACCAGGACCAGAACGGCATCACCCATCTGTTGGAACATATGGCGTTCAAGGGGACCCTGTCCCGGTCGGCACGCGAGATCGCCGAGCAGATCGAGGCGGTCGGCGGCGAGCTGAATGCCGCCACGAGCATCGAGCACACCAACTACTACGCCCGGATCCTGGCCGAAGACCTGCCGCTCGCCGTCGATCTGCTGTCGGATATCCTGCAGAACTCCACCTTCGACGAGGAAGAACTGACACGCGAGAAGCACGTCATTCTGCAGGAGATCGGGGCCGCGCACGATTCTCCGGAAGACCAGGCCTTCGATCTGTTTCAGGACACCGCCTGGCCGGATCAGGCCATCGGGAGGCCGATCCTCGGCACGCCGGAAACGGTCAAGGGGTTCAGCCGGGATGCCTTGAACCACTATCTCCGCTCCCGGTATCGCGGGCCGGACATGATCCTGTCCGCCGCCGGCGCCGTTGACCATGATGTCCTGGTCGCACTGGCCGAGGAAAAGTTTACTGGTATCGGTTCCGAGCCGGCGGAAAACGGAACCCGGGCGCAGTATCGGGGCGGGGAACAGAAACTCCAGAAGGATCTGATGGAAGCGCAGATCCTGATCGGCTTCGAGGGCAGGCCGTACAAGTCGCCGGACTATTACGCGATCCAGATCCTGGCCTCCGTGCTGGGCGGCGGCATGTCGTCCAGGCTGTTCCAGGAAATCCGCGAAAAGCTGGGTCTGTGTTACGCGATCTACAGTTTCCACTGGGCGTTTTCCGATACCGGCCTTTTCGGGCTTCATGCGGCGACGAGCCAGGAAGACATCGCCGATCTGATGCCGGCGATCGTCGATGAACTGAAGTCGGCCTGCGAAACGGTCACCGATGAGGAAGTCGCCCGGTCCCGTGCCCAGATCAGGGCAGGACTGATGATGGCGCTGGAAAGCCCGGCGGCCCGGGCCGGCCAGATCGCCCGCCAGATTCTCGTCCATGGCCGCACCCTGACCCTTGAGGAAATTTCCGAAAAGATCGAAGCCGTAACGGCGGCCGACATTCGCCGTGTGGCGCATGAGACCTTTACCGGATCGACACCGACACTTACCGCCGTCGGCCCGGTTGGCGAGATAATGAGTGCCGATGAGATTTCGCAACGGCTGAACGCACCGCTGTTGAAAGCGGTATCGATGTAGGTTGCGATCTCATTCAGGAGGTCGGGGCCGAGGAAAGGGGGTCAGGCATGTCACTCTTGCGCTCCACGATCGCGCTGGACGCCGAGCCCCGCATCGAATCGAGCACGCACTATCTGCGCCCGCCCGTCATCGGCGATTTCCGCGCCTGGGCCGAACTCAGGGCCGCCAGCCGCGAATTCCTGAGACCCTGGGAGCCTCTGTGGCCGAGGGACGATCTGACCAAGTCCGGTTTTCGCCGCCGGTTGCGTAAATACGCCCGGGACCGGCGGGACGGACGCAGCTATCCCTTTCTGCTTTTCAGTGCGCGAACCGGCGAATTGCTCGGTGGCCTGACGCTCTCCAACATCCGCAGGGGCGTGTGCCAGTCCGCCACGATGGGCTACTGGATGGGCGCGCCCTTTGCCGGAAACGGCCATATGAGCCATGCCGTCCGCCTGGTCCTTCCCTATTGCTTCGATGTCCTGGGGTTGCACCGGGTCGAGGCCGCCTGCCTGCCCAACAACGCCCCTTCCATCCATCTCCTTCAAAAAGCCGGATTTCGGCGCGAAGGCTACGCCCGCAAATATTTGCTGATCAACGGTAAATGGCAGGATCATCTTCTGTTTGCCTGTCTCGCCGAAGATCATGCGCTTGCTTGCGAACCGCCCACCGTGTCGGGCGGGAGAACAATGAAAGAAATCTTGTGACATGCGGCGCAACCCGATACTCATTCGGCCCATGTCAGAAATGTTACCGGAACGGCTCGTGGGCATTCGTAAATATCTTGCCGCATTACTCCTTGGATTGATTGGGTTTTTTGTCACCGTGCCCGCATGGGCGGTGGAACCGATCCTGGTGCCGATCGATGCCGATGCCCTGGACCTGACCAATATGGTCGAAATTCACGCCAATGCCGGTCCGCGCCTGCAGGTCTCCACCGCGCCGGGCGCCGACGGGATCGTGCGCCGGATCGAGGTTGCCTCCAGGGACGGTGAGAACAAGAGCTGGGCGGTTTTTGCGCTCGCCAATACCAGTGACGAGCAAATCGACCGGCTTCTGGTCGCGCCCTACTTCCAGCTCGTCGGCTCCAAATTGTTCTGGCCGGATCTCGGTTCTTCGCGGATCACGGCCATCACCCCCAGCCAGGGGATCGCGCCGACACGGCAAAGGAGCCTGGAGGCGGACGTCTTCCTGGTGACGCTCGATCCCGGATCGGTGGTGACCTTCGTCGCCGAACTGACGTCGCCGAACCTGCCGCAGTTCCGGCTCTGGGAGCCGGATACCTATACGGAGAAGGTGAACGCCTACACGCTCTATCGCGGCATCGTGCTCGGGATTTCCGGGTTGCTGGCGCTGTTCCTGACCATTCTGTTCGTGGTCAAGGGGACGGTGATGTTCCCGGCAACCGCCGCCCTTGCCTGGGCGGTTCTGGCCTATCTGTGTATCGATTTCGGTTTCTGGAACCTGGTGTTCAATCTGAAGGAGGGGGGCGACCAGCTCTACCGGGCCTATGCGGAGGTGATGCTCGCGGCCAGTCTGATCATCTTCCTCTATGCCTATTTGAACCTGAACCGCTGGAACATCCACTATTCTCACCTGGCGCTGACGACGCTTGTCCTGCTGCTCGGCCTCATCGGGGTCGCGGTCTGGGATCCTTCCGTCGCCGCCGGCGTCGCACGCCTGTCTCTGGGGATCATCGGCATTCTCGGATTCATCACGATTATGGTGCTTGCCTTCCAGGGCTACGACCGGGCGATCATGCTGATCCCGACGTGGTGTCTGCTGATTGCCTGGCTGATCGGTGCGGCCATGACGATCACCGGCACACTGGCGAACGATATCGTGCAGCCGGCCCTTGGCGGCGGCCTCGTCCTGATCGTGCTGCTGATCGGGTTCACGGTCATGCAGCACGCCTTCGCAGGCGGCGCCATCGCGCAAGGCCTGATTTCCGATGTGGAGCGCAGGGCGCTCGCGCTGACGGGCGCCGGCGACATCATCTGGGACTGGGATGTGGACCGGGACCGGATCTTCACCGGGCATGAGGTCGAGGACCTCCTCAACCTGCGCCACGGCACGCTTGAAGGCCCCGCACGCGACTGGCTCGAAGTCCTGCATCCCCAGGACCGGGACCGGTTCCGCGCCACGCTGGACGCAGTGATCGACCAGCGCCGGGGCAAGGTCGTCCAGACCTTCCGCCTGCGTTCCGAGGACGGCCATTTCCGTTGGTTCCGGCTGCGCGCCCGGCCGATCATCGGCTCCGACGGCGAAGTGATCCGCTGCGTCGGTACCCTGCTCGACGTGACCGAGGAAAGAACCGCCGAGGAACGCCTGCTGCACGATGCAGTTCATGACAATCTGACCGGGCTGCCGAACAGGGAACTGTTCATGGACCGTCTGCAGGGTGCCCTCGCCAACGCCCGTGCGGACGGAAGAAGCAAGCCGGCCGTGATGATCCTGAACCTCGACCGGTTCAAGCAGGTCAACGACAGCATCGGCCTGTCCGCCGGCGACAGTATTCTGCTCACGGTCGCGCGCCGGCTCGTTCGCATGATCGGTGAACAGGATACCCTCTCGCGTATCAACGGCGACCAGTACGGCCTGCTTGTGCTGTCGGAGCCGGAGCCGGACCGGATCGTTGCTCTGGCAGATGGCCTGAGAAAAGCGGTCCGCTCGCCGATTACCTTCGGCGACCGCGAAATCTTCCTGACCTGCTCCGTTGGCATTTCGTTGTACGAGGATGAAAAACAGACGTCGGAAGACCTGATCACCAACACGGAGATCGCGCTCAATCATGCCAAACGGCTGGGTGGCGATCGCCAGGAGGTGTTCCGCCCGATCCTGCGTCCGCTCGGCAAGAACATCATCGATATGGAAAGCGACCTGCGCGAGGCAATCCGCAAGGAAACGCTCGGGGTCTTCTATCAGCCGATCATTCGCCTGGAAGACCGGACAATCGCGGGCTTTGAAGTGCTCGCGCGCTGGAACCATCCCAAGCGCGGCAAGATCGCTCCCGCAGAATTCATCCCGGTTGCCGAACAATCCGGCCTGATCAATGAACTTGGCATGTACATGCTGGAAAAGGGCGCGCATCAGTTGGCCTTCTGGCAGCGGGAGACCGCGATGCCGAGGCCGTTGTTCGCATCGGTCAATCTCTCGTCCAGGCAACTTCTGAAGCATGATCTGATCAACGACGTGAAAGCGGTTCTGTCACGCTGTTCACTGGCGCCGGGAACCTTGAAGCTGGAACTGACGGAATCACTCGTCATGTCCAACCCGGAATACTCCGCCAAGGTTCTGGAGCGGCTGCGCGCCTTGGGGGCGGGCCTCTCGCTGGATGATTTCGGCACGGGCCATTCGTCGCTGTCCTACCTGCAACGGTTCCCCTTCGACACGATCAAGATCGACCAGTCTTTCGTGAAAGCGAACGGAAAGTCGGCACGGCCCGTCCTGCTCAGGACGATCGTCGCCATGGGGCACGATCTCGGCATGTCCGTGGTGGCCGAAGGTGCGGAAAGCGAAGCGGACGCGCTGGAACTTTACCAGCTCGGCTGCGAATTCGCGCAAGGCTTCCATTTCGGTCAGGCGGTATCGGCGGACGAGGCGAGCAAGCTGCTGCGCCGTCAGCCGGCGGCGGAAGCCCATACAGCCTGACGCGCCTTCGTCGAATTTCGTTTCAGGGAACGACGATCGCGAGGTGACCGGGAGCCGGCTCGATTTCGACCGGCGTCGTCCCGAAGGGATCGCCATCGATCTGGACGGGGACCGGACGGTTGGACAGGATACGGGCGCGCTGGAAATTGCGGACCGTCACCCCCTTGGCCTTGTGAACCCGCCCCATCAGCAGCGCCAGCCCGAACCGGAAGCTTGAAAGCGGGTCGTCCTTCTCCAGCATAAGCAGCTGCAGACCGGCCTTGGTCACGGAAGCATCCGGGCTGATCACGAAAGGACCGCCGTAGAAACGGCCGTTGGTCGCAACCGCCAGCTTGCCGTGCAAGGTCTCCCCGTCGATCTCCGCCGTCAGATCACTGGTCTCGCGGGTCAGCCCGATCCGGATCGCGGTGATAACGTAAGCCAGTTTCCCCAGCCGGCGTTTCAGCGACAGCGGGATGCCGTGGACGACTTCCGCATCGAACCCGGAGGACGCCATCAGGACGAAGGGGTGGCCGTTGGCAAGGCCCGCGTGCAATGGCTTGGTCCGCCGCCGCAGAATAGCGCCCGCAATGGCGCCGGAGCGCCTTGGCAGGCCCAGTTCGCAGGCGAGCACATTGGCCGTTCCGAAAGGGATGACCGCAAGGTCGGGCGGGGCCGGATTGGACTGGAAACCGGCGAGCGCCTCGTTGATCGATCCGTCGCCCCCGGCAATGACGAGCAGGCCGACGGCAAGCTTCGGATCGGCACAGACTTCGCCGATCTCGCCTGCGTGGGAGGTCAGGTGCAGGGTGACCTTGCAGCCGCCGGCCTGGAGTTTTTCCTGAACCTTGGCAAGCAGCTTGGGGCGATACCCTCCCGCGGTCGGGTTTGCCATGATCAGGACATCGCAGGGCGCCGTCCGGAAGGACGCGGCAGGTGACGGAAGGTCGTCGCGCCGGAAGAACCTCAAGAAAGATCCTCCGCCAGTTCGCCATTCCCGCCCGGTTTGAACGGCGCCATTCCCATTCTGGCGAGTTCGTCGGCCCGTTCGTTTTCCGGGTGTCCGGCATGTCCCTTGACCCAATGCCAGGACACGTCATGGCGCTGGCGCGCTTCGTCCAGTGCCTGCCAGAGATCCGCATTCTTCACCGGCTTCTTGGCCGCCGTCCGCCAGTTCTTGCGTTTCCAGCCGTCCAGCCACTCGGTGATGCCGCTGCGCACATAGGTCGAATCCGTATAAAGGTCGACCGTGCAGGGGCGCTTGAGGGCATTGAGCGATTCGATCGCCGCGGTCAGTTCCATACGGTTGTTCGTCGTCTCCGCGGCGCCGCCGGAAAGCTCCTTCTCGTGCTCGCCGAACCGCAGGATCGCGCCCCAGCCTCCGGGGCCCGGGTTTCCCGAACACGCTCCGTCCGTGTAGATGGTCACTCTGTTTGGTGCGCTCATAAATCCAGCCCGTAGGCGCCGGCATTGCCGACGCTCTGGTGAAACCGCAGTTTTTTCAGGTATTCAAGCGGGTCCTTCGGCGTGACGAGGGCGCCTTCCGGAACGCTGAGCCAGTCATAAAGCCGTGTCAGCAGAAAACGGAGCGCCGCGCCGCGCGCCAGCAGCGGCAGGACGTCATACTCCTGCTCGGTGAGCGGACGGACCCGGCAATAGCCGTTGAGGAGCGCGCGCGCCTTGGTCACGTTGAAGGAGAGGTCCGTCTCGAAACACCAAGCGTTCAGGCAGATCGCCACATCGTAGGCGAACGCATCGGAGCAGGCGAAATAGAAGTCGATCAGGCCGGACAGCCTGTCCGACAGGAAGAAGACGTTGTCGGGAAACAGATCCGCATGGATGATCCCCGATGGCAGGTCGGCAGGCCAGTTCGCCTCCAGGAAATCCAGTTCCCTGCCGATTTCGGCTGCAAGGCCCGGCACGACCGTATCGGCGCGGCCGTCGCATTGCGCGAACAGCGGACGCCAGCCGTCGACGCTCAGGGCGTTTTTCCGGGTCATCCCGAAGTCGGCGCCGGCCAGATGCATCTGGGCCATGCCCTCGCCAAGGGCGCTGCAATGCTCCGGTTTCGGCCGCCGGACCCACATGCCGTCCAGGAATGTCACCATGGCCGCGGGCCGGCCCGCGAGCGTACCGAGCAGTTTTCCTTCGGTGGTCTGGACCGGCGTCGGGCAACTCAGCCCCTTGCGGGCCAGATGCTGGAGCAGGTTCAGGAAAAACGGCAGATCGTTCGGATCCACGCGTTTTTCGTAGAGCGTCAGGATGTAATAGCCGCTTTCGGTGTGAACCAGGAAATTGCTGTTTTCGACGCCCTCGGCAATGCCCTTGAAGGAGAGCAGCTTGCCGATGTCGTAGGTGTCGATGAACGCGGCGAGCTCTTCATCCGCGACTTCTGTGTAAACGGCCATTCTTCGGTCTACTCTGCTGCCGCGTCTTGAGCGCCCGTCACATCCCGCAATTCGCGGGGCAGATTGAACGCAATGGTTTCTTCCGCCGTCCGCACGGTCTCGACGGAAACGGTAAACCGCTCCGCGAAGGCGGCAATCACTTCTTCCACGAGGGTTTCGGGAGCGGACGCACCGGCGGTCAGTCCGAGCGAGGAGATCTGGCCGAACCGGCTCCAGTCGATGTCGGTGGCGCGCTGGATCAGCATGGACGTCTTGCACCCGGCCCGCTCGGCCACTTCCCGCAGGCGCTGGGAATTGGAAGAGTTGGGCGCACCGACCACGATCATCGCATCCACTTTCGGCGCGGTTGCCTTGACCGCTTCCTGGCGGTTCGTGGTGGCGTAGCAGATGTCTTCCTTGTGAGGCGCGACAACATCCGGAAAACGCTCGCGCAGGATGTCGACAATACCGGCCGTGTCGTCGAGCGACAGCGTCGTCTGGGTAATATAGGCAAGCTGGCGGTCGCTCTTGGGCTCGAACGCCCTGGCATCCGCTTCGGTTTCGATCAGCGAGACCGTCCCCTCCGGCAACTGGCCCATCGTCCCGATGACTTCCGGGTGGCCCGCATGGCCGATCAGCAGGATCTCGCGGTCCCGGCGGTGATGGATCTCCGCCTCCTTGTGGACCTTGGAAACCAGCGGACAGGTGGCGTCGAGATAAAACATGTTCCGGCTGCCGGCGTCGGCGGGAACGGATTTCGGAACGCCGTGCGCGGAGAAGATCACCGGGCGGTCGGTGTCGCCTGCCGGGATTTCGTCGAGTTCCTCGACAAAGACGGCGCCTTTCGCCTTGAGGCCGTCCACGACGAATTTGTTGTGAACGATCTCGTGGCGTACGTAGACCGGGCTGCCGTATTTCTCCAGGGCCAGTTCCACGATCTGGATGGCCCGGTCGACACCTGCGCAAAAGCCGCGCGGCGCGCACAGAAGCACGGTCAATTCTGGCTTTGCGGCAGTTTGTTCGCTCATCATGTCCTGGCCCGGTTTCTCACACAATATGGGTCCATACCCTAAGGCCTGCATTCCGGTTCGGCGAGCCGGTATCGGATGACAGACCCGTAGAGCATAGCCGCCGCAATGGTCAAGCGGCTTTCGCCCCCGGTCAATGACAGAACCACGGGCCTTCTAGCGGTCTGAAACCGGTGTGGCCCATGGGGCCTGTACCGGCCTGTTGGCGGTGCGCAACAGGAAGCGGAACCCGAATCGAACGCCGCATGCACGCCTCAGTCTCGCCAATGTTTCACTCTCCTGCTATGAAGCAACGCCAAAAGGCAGCTAATTAGACAGGTGATCAATGAAAATGGGCGTCAATGCCTCCTGGCTCAAAGCCGTAATGGCCGGCACGCTATGCGCCGGTGTCCTGAGTGGGTGCATGGGTGGCGGTTCGGACGAACTCGCCGGCAGCGGTGCCGCAGGGCAGGCGCAAACCGGCAAGACACGCGGAACCTTCGCGACGATCGTGGCCGGCGGTCAGCAGCCGATCCAGGTCGATCCGGACTCGTTCGCGACGCAGATCTATTGTCCGCCGATCCAGCTCAAGCCCGACACTTACCTCATCTCGAAATATGCCCGCGGCAAGGAGAACGAGCCGGAAGGCCTGCTCTATCAGGCGGCAATCGAGGAATGGGCCAGAAGCTGCACCCGGGAGGGAACCGACCAGACGCGCATCAAGATCGGCTTTTCCGGTCACGTGACGCCCGGACCGGCCTGGAAGGGCGGAGAGGTCGGCCTGCCGATCCGTGTCGCGATTCTTCCGCCCGAAGAGGGCGAAGCGCCGATCGTCTCGGATCTGCTGGCCGTCCCGGTCACGATCGGGGAGGGGCAGCCGAGCGAAGCCTGGACCCTGGTCGAGAACAAGTTCCTTGTCCCGCAGAACAAGCAAATGAAGATTGTCTTCGGCTTCGATGAAGGCCGCAAGAAAGGCCGGTAAAACCCGGACATAGTCCGAATGTATAAGGTCGGGTTATTGACAATAAGCAGGCCTCAGTGAACAATCCCGGCACTGGCTCGGGTCGTTAGCGAGCCGCCGGAACGGGCTGAGGTATACCTTCAGGAGGGAAACTCGCCAGCCGTTTCAAAAGCCCAAGCGGGAGAGACCGGGTGAAACAGACCGGAGCCGAAGGAGCAACCGCCCCGGAAACTCTCAGGCAAAAGGACCGCTTGGACATCGACGCTCTGGAAAGCAGTTTTCCGCCCCGTGTCAAAAAGGGACGGAACGGCTCACCGAAGGAGTAACCGTTTTTGCCGGCGGACAGGCCGGCAGGGCGCGGGAAATCTCTCAGGTACTCGGACAGAGGGGGTGCAGAAGACGATGGCAATCGTCATTTGCGCACTCTTGAACCCGAGGAGTTCACATGGCTGAACCGGACGTCCCAGGCGATTTGAAAAAAACGCCGCTTTACGATCTTCACATAGAACTCGGTGCGCGCATGGTGCCTTTCGCCGGCTACGAAATGCCGGTGCAGTACCCGAGCGGCATCATGAACGAGCATCTGCATACCCGTGCGGAGGCCGGCCTGTTCGATGTGTCCCACATGGGCCAGGCGATCCTGCACGGTCCGGATCACGAGACCACGGCGCGCGCGCTGGAAGCGCTGGTGCCTTCCAACATGCTGGAACTCGGCCGCGGCAGGCAACGTTACACGGTTCTGCTCAACGGCGAAGGCGGCATCGTCGACGATTTGATGGTCACCCGGCCCCTCGCCGAGGCGCGTGACGGCCAACTGCTGCTCGTGGTCAACGCCTCCCGCAAGGACATCGATTATCCGTTATTAAAGGCCGGGCTACCGGAGAACGTCCGTCTGGAGATCCTGGAGGACAGGGCCCTGATCGCGGTGCAGGGGCCGTCGGCCGTGGAGGTCGTTGCGGCCCA
Organism: Roseibium sp.; assembly: GCF_048260565.1. Classification (GTDB taxonomy): domain Bacteria; phylum Pseudomonadota; class Alphaproteobacteria; order Rhizobiales; family Stappiaceae; genus Roseibium. The sequence goes on from NZ_JBLXGP010000002.1 coordinate 573,463, forward strand.
TGCGCCCGCTGCTGCGGATCTCGCCTTCATGACCGGCGATTTCATGGAATTCGACGGCATTTCCTGCCACATCGCCCGCGCCGGTTACACCGGCGAGGACGGAGTGGAGATGTCCGTGCCGGCCGGCGCGGCCGAGCCGATTGCCCGCGCGCTGCTGGCCGATGAGCGGGTGAAGCCGATCGGTCTTGGTGCCCGCGACAGCCTGCGCCTGGAAGCCGGTCTCTGTCTCTACGGCCACGACCTCGATGAAACCACGTCGCCGGTCGAAGGAGCAATCACCTTCGCCATGCAGAAACGCCGGCGCGAGGAAGGCGGCTTTCCTGGCGCCGAGCGCATCCAGGCGGAGCTGCGCGACGGACCGGGGCGCCTGCGCATCGGCCTCAAGCTGGAAGGCAGGGCGCCGGCCCGCGAGGGCGCGGAAATCCGCCTGCCCGATGGCCCGACCGTTGGCACCGTCACCTCGGGCGGTTTTGCCCCGAGCCTCGGTGCGCCGATTGCCATGGGCTATGTGGCCGCCGAGCATGCCGCCGTTGGAACGAAGCTTAATCTGGTGGTACGCGGCAAGGACTTGCCGGCGGAAGTCGTCGACATGCCCTTCGTGCCGCACCGCTATTACCGCAAACCGAAAACCTCATAATCCACTTCCAGAACTCCGGGACAAAACATGACCACCTATTACTCCAAAGACCACGAATGGATTTCCGTCGACGGCGACACCGCCACCATCGGCATCACCGGCTATGCCCAGGAACAGCTTGGCGACGTCGTCTACGTAGAACTTCCCGAAGTCGGCAAGTCCCTGTCGAAGGGCGACGAAGCCGCCGTCGTGGAATCGGTCAAGGCCGCCAGTGAAGTCTATGCCGCCGTCGGAGGCGATGTCGTCGAGGCGAACGACGCCCTGGTCGACGAGCCGGCCAAGGTCAACGACGACCCGGAAGGCGCCGCCTGGTTCATCAAGGTGAAGCTCGCCGATGCCGGCGAACTGGAAGGCCTGATGGATGCTGCCGCCTACAAGGCCTACGTGGACACGCTCTGATCATGGCAGGACACCTCTACACCGCTGAAGTGGTCTGGCGCTGCGAGGGAGACTTCGCCAAGGGACAATATTCCCGCGGTCACCTGTGGCGTTTCGACGGCGGGGTGGAGGTGCCAGCCTCGGCATCGCCCTCCGTGGTACCGCTGCCCTATTCGAAGGAAGCCGCCGTCGATCCGGAAGAGGCCTTCGTGGCCGCGCTTTCGTCCTGCCACATGATGACCTTCATCGACCTGGCCCGCCACGCCAAATACGTCATCGAGAGCTACACGGACAAGGCGGAAGGCGTCATGACCCGGATCGGCCGAGGCCAAATGGCGGTCACCAAGGTGACGCTCCGGCCCCAGGTCACCCTTCGGGCCGATAAGATGCCCGATCCGACCTGGTTCGAAGACCTCCACGAAAAGGCGCATGAAATCTGTTTCATCGCCAATTCCGTCAAGACGGAGATCGTGATCGCGCCCGAACCCCTGCGTCTCGTTTCTCCCTAACTCAAAGAGCTGCACCATGCGCTATCTGCCCCTGAGCGATACGGACCGCGGCGACATGCTGGCACGTATCGGCGTCGACACCATCGACGACCTGTTTGCCGATGTTCCCGAAAAGGCCCGCCTGAACGGACTTCTCGACCTGCCGCGCCGTGCCGGCGAGCTTCAGGTCGAACGGCAACTGTCGGCCCTGGCGGCGAAAAACGTCGCCGCCGGATCGGTCCCCTTCTTCGTCGGTGCAGGTGCCTACAAGCACCACGTTCCGGCAACCGTCGATCACCTGATCCAGCGGTCCGAGTTCCTGACCTCCTACACGCCGTACCAGCCGGAGATCACCCAAGGCACGCTGCAATACCTGTTCGAGTTCCAGACCCAGGTCGCGCGGCTGACGGGCATGGATGTGGCCAATGCCTCCATGTACGACGGCTCGACCGGCACCGGCGAGGCGGTGCTGATGGCCCACCGGGTGACGAGGCGCAACAAGGCGGTGCTGTCCGGCGGACTGCATCCGCAATATCGCGACGTGGTCGAGGACATCTCCGGCATGGCCGACGATAAGGTCGTGTCCCTTCCGGCGGACCCGACCGGCACGGAGGATATTCTGAGCCAAATCGACGACGAGACCTCCTGCGTCGTCGTCCAGTCGCCGTCCTTCTACGGCCAGTTGATCGATCTGAAGCCGATTGCCGAAAAGGCCCATGCTCATGGGGCCTTGCTGATCGCCGTCTTCACCGAGGTCGTGTCCCTCGGCCTGATCGAACCGCCGGGCGCGCAAGGAGCCGATATCGTCGTCGGCGAAGGCCAGTCCATCGGCAACGGGCTCAACTTCGGCGGGCCTTACGTGGGTCTCTTCGCCACCAACCAGAAATTCATCCGCCAGATGCCCGGACGCCTGTGCGGCGAGACGGTCGATGCGGAAGGCCGGCGCGGGTTCGTGCTGACGCTTTCGACCCGCGAGCAGCATATCCGCCGCGAAAAGGCGACGTCGAACATCTGCACCAACTCCGGCCTCTGCTGTCTCGCCTTCACCATCCACATGTCGCTGCTCGGCGGCGGGGGGCTGAAGAAGCTGGCGCGGATCAACCACGCCAATGCGGTGAAGCTGAAGAAGGACCTGTCGGCGGTGCCGGGCGTGGAGGTTCTGAACACCGCCTATTTCAACGAGTTCACCGTCAGGCTGTCCAAACCGGCCCACGGCGTGGTCGAGGCGCTCGCCGAAAAGGGCATTCTCGGCGGCGTGCCGGTGTCGCGGCTCGAGCCGGGCAAGCCGGAGCTTGAAAACCTGCTGGTGGTCGCTTCCACGGAGGTGAACACTGACGAGGACCGCGCAGCCTTTGCAGACGCGCTCAAGGAGGTGCTGGCATGAGCATGAACACGCAAGGACGTCCGACGGCTCCGGGCGAAGCGGAAAGCGGCTACCGCCCGAAGACCTTCACCGGCAACCGCGGTCTCGACATGGAAGAGCCGCTGATCTTCGAATTCGGCCATTTCGAAACCATGGGTGTCGATCTGGATGAACCGGAAGACTTCGCGCCCGAGCTTGGGCACCATGCCCGCGCGGCGGAGCTGGAATTGCCCGGTCTCGCCGAGCCGGAAGCCATGCGCCATTACGTGCGCCTGTCGCGCAACAACTACGCGATCGACAGCGGGCTTTATCCGCTCGGCTCCTGCACCATGAAGCACAATCCGCGCCTCAACGAAAAGATGGCGCGGCTGCCCGGTTTCGGCGACATCCATCCGCTGCAGCCGCTATCCACGGTCAAGGGCGCGGTCGAACTGATCGACGAGCTGGCCCGCTGGCTGATGGTCTCCACCGGCACATCGGCTGTCGCCATGAGCCCCAAGGCCGGCGCCCACGGCGAGCTGTGCGGGATGATGGCGATCAAGGCGGCGCACAAGGCGGCCGGCCGCGATCCTAAGATGGTGCTGGTGCCCGAAAGCGCCCATGGCACCAACCCGGCAACGGCGGCGCTGCTGGGCTACAAGGTCGTCTCCATCGATGCACAGGACGACGGCACGGTGGATCTGGCCGCCCTCAAGGCGACCATTGCCGAACATGAAGGCAACGTGGCGGCGATCATGCTGACCAACCCGAACACCTGCGGGCTGTTCGAGCGCGAGATCATCGAGATCGCAGAGGAAATCCACAAGGCGGACGCTTACTTTTATTGCGACGGCGCCAACTTCAACGCCATCGTCGGCAAGGCGCGCCCCGGCGATCTCGGCGTCGACGCCATGCACATCAACCTGCACAAGACCTTTTCCACGCCCCACGGCGGCGGCGGTCCGGGCTCCGGCCCGGTGGTCCTGTCGGACCGCCTGGCTCCCTTCGCGCCGCTGCCCTTCATCCGCCAGACGGACAACGGGCCGGTGCTGGTCGAAACCGAAGCGGACACGCTCGAAGGCGAACAGCCCTTCGGCCGCATGACCGCCTTCCACGGCCAGATGGGCATGTTCGTGCGTGCGCTTGCCTACATGATGAGCCATGGCTCCGACGGGCTGAAACAGGCTTCCGAGGATGCGGTGCTCAATGCGAATTACGTCCGCGTCGGCCTGCAGGACCTGATGAGCCTGCCCTTCGGCGAACGGCCCTGCATGCACGAGGTCCTGTTCGACGACAGCTTCCTCAAGGACACCGGCGTCACCACTCTCGACTTCGCCAAGGCGATGATCGACGAGGGCTACCACCCGATGACCATGTACTTCCCGCTGGTCGTCCATGGCGCCATGCTGATCGAGCCGACGGAATCGGAAAGCCGGGCGGCCCTCGACCTCTTCATCGCCACCATGCGCGATCTGGTCATGAGTGCGCAGCGCAAGGAAACCAACCGCTTCTCCGGCGCCCCCTACCTGGCGCCGCGCCGCCGTCTCGACGAAACGACGGCAGCCCGCAAGCCGGTCCTCAAATGGACCCCGCCCGCCCCGGCGGAGGTCACCCCGGCCGCTGCGGAGTAGGGACGTCGCGAACGAAAGTGAGAAAGCCCGGTCAGCCGACCGGGCTTTTTTGTTGCGAAGAAGCCAACACCACCCTCTCGAAGTCATCCCGGAAAAGCCGTCAGGCTTTATCCGGGACCGGCGAGCCCCTGCGCTATCGGTCTGGTTCCGATCTCAAAGGACAGACCTCGGCTCCCCGGTCCCGGCTCTCCGCTTACGCTCCGGCCGGGATGACGATGGAAGGGGCAGGTATTGTCTGCAGTTTGTAGGCTTGTGGTCAGTCGACCTGGCTTTCTATTGTGTCCTGTCAAAGTCTGCCGATACGTTGACCGTTTTTGGCAACGAAAGGGTTTTCGGAGCCGACGGCATTGTACCAATCAACATGGACATCCCGGCATGGATGGTTTTCATCCAGCGCTCTGAACAGTTGGTCCGACTTTTTCCGATAACGTTCCACCATTTTGGCAATCGCGGCATCCGGATCATCCAGATCGCGTTTCTTCAGGGAGGACGGCGGCGTCCCCCAGAGCCATACTCCGCCCAGACTGAGGTTGTATATGTCACAAGGGTATCTGAATACGGCATCTGTCCAGTCTCCCGCATCGCATCCGGACTTTAAAAGAGTTACCAATTCCGGGGTGCTTCTGGATCTCTTTACATTGAAGAAAAAAGTCCTTCTGTGGGGCCAGTAGGAGATATCGAACTGGTCGACGTACTTCGACGTATCCTCGCGGATGAGGTGTTTAATATGCCACTGGTTATTAGGGTCCCAGCCGGTCTTATAGATCGGATGGTTCACAAAGCCTCGCGATGCTTCCATCTCAGCGATCTGTTCGGCGACACCCTGGAAGACCTGCTTATGCGGGCTTTTTCTTTTCTTCGATTGCGACATGCGTGTCGGTTCGGCCTTTTATTTGCCTGAGTCTGGCACCTTGGTCGGAGCAGTTGTATATCGCCTGGAGCTCTCGTATTCCGCATTTCTAACAAGCCATTCGTTCGTTGGAAACAAAGGAACTCCGTCCGCGTGAGCATATTTTCATGAGGCGGGCGATCAGACGGTCAGACCCCACCAGAAAGTCCTTGCATTCAGGCCGCCTCCCGGACAATAGTTTACAAGGAAAGTAAATCGAGGCGCGCCGGGGGGAGCCGGAGCGTCCGGGAGGAGAATTAAATGAGCACCTGGTCCGGAAGGCGGGGCGAACCTTTGTTCGCGCCGCCAAGTGTCGTGAAATCCGTTCAAGCCTCGGGCGCGATCCTGCTGGAAAGCAGCATTCCGCTGCCGGCCTACGAACGCTGCGTCGGAGAATGGCTGGTGCGCTGGGCGGAGGAGCGCCCCGACACCACCTTCCTGGCCGAACGGGATGCGGACGGTGGCTGGCGCAAGGTCAGCTATTCTGAGGCTCTCACCCGCGTGCTCGGGCTGGCCGGCTGGCTGCTGTCCACCAGCGCCTCGCCGGAGCACCCGGTTTTGGTCTTGTCCGAAAACACCGTCGACCATGCGCTGCTGGCACTGTCCGCCATGCATGTCGGCGTGCCCGTCGCCACCGTTTCGACCGCCTATTCCCTGCTGTCGCAGGATCACGCCAAGCTGAAGGCCATGGTCGAGCTGATCGATCCGTCCGTCATCCACGTCTCCGATCCGGATGCCTATGCGGGCGCCCTGGATGCGATCGACGATCTGCACGACGCGGTTATTCTGGCCGGTAAGGCGCCTGAAAAGACAGGCCGCAAGGTCCAGCTTCTGGACGAGGCCGATCTGCCGGAAGCCTCTTCCGCCGTTTCCTCCGCATTCCATGCCATCGGTCCCGATACGGTCGCCAGGCTGCTGTTCACTTCCGGCTCGACGGGAACGCCGAAGGCGGTGATCAATACCCACCGGATGCTGACGTCGAACCAGGCGGCAAACGCGGCCGTCTGGACCTTTCTGGAAAAGAACCCGCCCGTGATCGTGGACTGGCTGCCGTGGTCGCATACCTTCGGCGCCAATTTCACCTCCAACACGGTTCTGAGGAACGGCGGCTCGCTCTATATCGATACGGGCAAGCCGGCGCCGGGCCTGATCGAGCGGACCATCGCCAATTTGAAGGACGTGAAGCCGACCATCAGCTTCAACGTTCCGCGCGGCTACGATCTTCTGGCGCAGGCGCTGGAAAAGGATGCGGAGTTGCGCGGGGTCTTTTTCGACATGGACCTCGTCATGAACGCGGCCGCCGCCCTGCCGACCACAGTCTGGGAAAATCTCAAGCGGCTCAGCCGGGAAACAATTGGGCGCGAGATCCCGATCGTCGGCTCCTGGGGCTCCACGGAGACTGCGCCGCTTGCCACCCATTGCCATTTCCAGGTGGAAAACATCGCCAATATCGGCCTGCCCGTGCCCGGCGTGGTCCTGAAGCTGATCCCGAACGGCGACAAGTTGGAGGTCCGCGTCAAGGGGCCGGGCGTGACGCCCGGCTATTACCGGCATCCCGAACTCACCGCCTCGGCCTTCGACGCGGAGGGCTTCTACATCATCGGCGACGCGGTGCGCTTTGCCGATCCGGACGACCCGTCCAAAGGCCTCTTCTTCGACGGCCGGGTGAGCGAGGACTTCAAGCTCGCGTCGGGAACCTGGGTCAGCGTCGGCGAACTGCGCGTCGCCGGCATCGATGCCCTCGTTCCCCTCGCGCAGGACGTTGTCGTCTCCGGCCATGGCCGGGACGAAATCGGCTTCCTGCTCATTCCCAACGAAGCGGCGTGCCGCGCCTGTGCGGGCCTGCCCGACGATGCGCCCCTGGCCGAGGTTCTGGCGTCCGGTGCGGTCCGGGACAAGATCGCGGCAGGCCTGCGAAGCCTCAAGGCCCAGGGCGGCGGCTCGTCCCGGTATGCCACGCGGGCAAGGTTCCTGCTGGCCCCGCCCAACCCGGATGCCGGGGAAATCACCGACAAGGCCTATCTGAACCAGCGCCAGATGATTGCCAACCGCGCCAGTGACGTGGAGGCGTTGTTCGGCGACCGGCCGGAAGACTTCATCGACCTCAAGCAGGCCGAGGTGCCCGCCTGATGAATGCCTACATTCCCTATGGCGCTTACTGGAGCACGCCCTTTGCCCGCTGGCAGGGCGAGTTCGCCCATCTGCATTCCATGGAATTCGCCGCCCATGTGGCGCGCGAGGAACTGGAAAAGCGCAAGCTGCCCCTGAGCGCGTTCGACTTTGCCGCCTATGGCATCACCGTGATGCAGAACCGCAGCTTCTACGGTCTGCCGTGGTTCACCGGGCTATTAGGCGCCGAACACCTGCCCGGTCCGACCGTAAACCAGGCCTGCGCCACCGGCGCCCGTCTGGTGGCAACGGCCGCCGGCGAATTCGCCATGGGAACGGCGTCGACCGCCCTCCTGGTGTCCGGCGACCGGACTTCCAACGGGCCCCATGTCTATTATCCGGCACCCGAAGCGCCCGGCGGAACGGGCATCAGTGAAAACGTGGTGCTCGACAGTTTCAACGTCGATCCCTTCGCCCGCTGCGCCATGGTGGACACGGCCGACAACGTCGCCCGGCGTGAAGGCATCGACACCGCCGAACAGCACGAGCTGACGCTTTATCGCAATACCCAATATGCCGAAGCACTGAAGGACGGCCGGGCTTTCCAGACGCGCTACATGCCGGCGGAATTTGCCGTACCGGACGCCCGCTTCCGCAAGACGGTGAAGACCGTGACCGGCGACTGCGGCGTCTATCCGGCATCGGCAGAAAAAATGGCCGCCCTGAAACCGGTGCGCGACGGCGGCAGTGTCACCTTCGCCGCCCAGACCCATCCGGCGGACGGCAACGCCGGCCTCGTCATGACAGCCGATCCGGGTCGTGCCCGCGAGCTGTCACCGGTTTCCGGCGGTCCGCAAGTGCAAGTGATTGCCGTCGGACAGGCGCGGGTGGAAAAGGCCCATATGCCGGCCGCCCCCGTCGATGCCGCCCGCAAGGCGCTGGAATTCGCCGGACTGACGATCGCCGACATGACGGCGGTCAAGTCGCACAATCCCTTCGCGGTCAACGACATCGCCTTCGCCCGCGCCTTCGGCATCGACTGGAAGACCATGAACAACTACGGCTGTTCCCTGATCTGGGGCCACCCGCAAGGCCCGACCGGCCTGCGGGCGATGATCGAGATGATCGAGGAACTGGAGATCAAAGGCGGCGGCTACGGCCTCTTCCAGGGCTGCGCCGCCGGCGATTCCGCCATGGCCGTCATCCTGCGGGTGGGGTGAGATGGACCGGATAGGGCGAAGTACACCGTTTCTGCTTTAGCCTAAAATTCCGAGTTCCGGCGTTTTCCTCCCATTTACCTCTCCCATGGGGAGAGGTCGGGCCAACGGCCCGGGTGAGGGGATCCAGCCTATCGTATCCCTGAGAGTTTTGTTCCCCTCACCCCAACCCTCTCCCCATGGGAGAGGGGGCGAACTCGGCAAAATCTAAACATAAAAAAGGGCGGCCGTCGTAACGGCCGCCCTTGTTGTTTTGATCGGTCTGTCAAAGTCCGTAAGTCGAATAGTCGACCTTCGACCAGACTTCTTCCTGGACCTTGGCCGCGATGGCTTCGGCATCGGGACCGGTTTCGGCGACGATCCCGTTCCACTTGTCGACGAGTGTCAGGAACCGCTTCACCATGGCGTCGGCTTCCTCGATGCCGTCACGCTCGGCGTAGAGTTTGGCGACGGCTTCCGCATCCTTGGCGGCATAGGCCTTGACGGCCTCGGCCATGTCTGCCGGCGGGTCGATAAACTTGATTCCGGCCTTTTCCGCAGCGGCCGTTGCGGCTGCCGTCAGTTCATGCGCCCAGCGAAGCGTCGTATCCGCATTCGCCCTGTTCGCCGCCCGTGCCAGGGCCGCGCGGTCTTCCGGTTTCAGGCCAGCCCAGGTCTGGCCGTTCACCGTGAAATAGGACGTGGCGTGATAGGTGCCCAGGTTGATCGTGTTGATGTCCTTGGTGACTTCGACCAGCCGGAACGACAACAGGTCGCCGTAGGATGTGGCGGTGCCGTCGATGGCCCCCTGTGACATGGCCTCGAACGTTTCGCCTACAGGCATGCTTACCGGCACCGCGCCGAAGGCTTCCGCAAATCGGGACCAGGGCGCTCCGCCCGAGCGCAGCCGAAGGCCCTTCAGGTCCTCCAGGCTCGTGACCGGCTTGGTCGTCAGCAGGTGATAGATATCCGTCGATCCCGATCCCAGGAATACGGCGCCGAAGGCCTTCAATTCCTTCTGGCAGGGTTCGCAGGTCACGACGAACTCGGTCATTGCCGCCCCCATCGCGTCCGGAGAGGTTCCGACCAGCGCAACTTCCGACGGAATGCTCAGGTAAGGGAAATCCGCCGGGAAATAGAGCGGCAGCAGCAGCCCGACCTGGGTGACGCCGGCCTGCAGCGCTTCCTTCATCTGGCCGAGGCTGACGACTTCCGGTCCGATCAGGGTCGCGGTCAGCGCGCCGTTCGATTCTTCCGGCAGATATTTGAGCAGATGTGCGTAGCCGTGGCTGTAGGCGGGGTGTGCGGACGGAACGCCCGGCGATACCCGAAGATCTTCCGCTTGAGCCGAGACCGCAAGACAAGCAGCGGCGACGGCGCCGATCATTAGCCGTTTCATATGTTTCCTCCCTGTTTTCGTCTCTGGCCGCAAGGTTGGTTTCTGATGAATGCGGTCGCAAAGTCCATGGGAGCGTAATCTTAAAAACTTCACACGTAAACTTAATTCGATGCTAGAAAGCTATCCTGGTGAACTAAATAACCGGCCGGTGTTGCTCGGCACGGACAGGGGCGGTAGACACTAACGAATAGCGGCTTCAAGGTCGCGGATTGAGGAACCGGTCCGGCATCGGCTCCGGATACGCGGTCAGTCTCGTGCGTCCGTCAGTTGACCTTCGGCCGGGACGGTAATCGAGACGGAGAGCATGCAAGACAATCTCAAATCCGACGCGCCCTGCGAAGACCGGTCCTATGGCGGACTGGAGAACATGTCCGGTTTCCTGATCTCGCTGGCCCAGGCCCATGTGTATAACCATTTCGGCGAGGAATTGACGCCGAAAGGTATGCGTCCCGCCCAGATTTCCGCCCTGATCCTGATCCGCGAAAACCCCGGCATCCGCCATGGCGAGCTGGCGGAGATGCTGAAGCTCAAGCTGGCCTATACCACCAAGCTGATCAAGTCGTTCGAGGCCGACGGCTGGGTCCGCAGGGAGCAGTCGGAGGAAGACCGGCGCGCGATCCAGCTTTACCTGACCCCGGAAGGGGCCGCCTTCGTCGATGCGATGAAGCCAGTGCTGACGGAAAGCGACGCGGCGCGTCCGAGCGGTCTGACTGCACGCGAGACCCAGCAGCTCATGCGTCTTCTGAGGAAATATCTCGGAATGGACATTGCCGGATCTTCCGCTGAGTGAGACGGTCGTTTTTCGGACCGTTCTGATATAATCTGAGTGTCCCGGTATCGAGGGTGGGTGTGGCTCAATCGGCGACGCGCCCTAGGTAGTCTTTCGAGAGAGAAGATCCGGACACAATCCGCCCGGAGGCGGAGAACACCATGAACGAAAAAGCAGTCAGCCCGGCGGAAGGCCCGTCAGATCTGTCCATGCGGACCGGTCTGCCGGACGAATGGCTTTATCTCCTGAAATCCCATCCGCGCGAGGGCTGGCAGGCGCATCACAACCTCGGGCCGCTGACCGAGTTCTGGCTGGCCCGCCACAACGGCTTTCGCGAGATGGGCGGCGTCCTGGATGTTGCATTGACGAAGTTTCGGGAAGGCGAGGTGGAGGCAAAGCCCTTCGCCCACCATTTCACCAGCAACCTGCAGCACTTCCTCACCGGGCTTCACCATCATCATATCATTGAGGACAATCACTATTTTCCGGTGTTCGCGGAAGCCGAAACGCGGCTTCTGCCCGGGTTCCAGCTTCTGGAAAACGACCACGAATGGCTGGATCACCGCATCGGGAACATGGTCGAGAGCGCGAACGCCTTTTTCAAGGCGCTGGGCGACGGCGATCGGGATGAGATCCTGAGAGCGGCGGACATATTCGGCATGGCCAGCGACCGTCTGCTCGGCGGCCTGATGCGCCACCTGGACGACGAGGAAGACCTCGTCGTGCCACTAATTTTGGACCGGGGTGAGGAAGAGCTCGGTATTTCCTAGATCAGTTCGGAGATCCACGAATTCCGCCGTTTCAGGAAGCCGGTCAGGTTCGCCGGATAGTCTACCGTGACCGCCTCCTTGACTGACGTCCGCGTCGCCAGATTTTCGCGCCAGCGCCCGACCTTCTCCAGTCCGTCCAGAATTCCGAACCGGCCCAGCCGGTCGAAGACGTCGAAATACCGGAACACGGGCCCGAAGGTCGCGTCAACGAGACTGAAATCGGGCCCGCTGAAGAAAGGCCCATCCGCATCGAGCTCCCGCTCCAGGTGGAGAAACTTCTCGCACAGGGCGGCTGCCTTTTCTTCGAAACCCTGCCGGTCCGCGGCATTATAGAGCGCGCCGATGCCGTTGAGCACCTGCGAGCCGAATTCGATATGTGCCCGGTGGCGGGCGCGTTCGACCGGGTCGCGCGGATGAAGCGGCATAGGCTGGCTGTCCTCCAGATATTCCAGGATCGGCGCGGATTCGAACAGATAGGTGTCGCCGGTCTTGAGAAGCGGAACCTTGCCGAGCGGCGACACCTTCCGGAACCAGTCCGGCTTGTCCGACAGGTCGATCGTGACCCGTTCGAAGGCAACGCCCTTTTCGGCAAGCGCAATGGCGGCCCTTTGCACATAGGGGCAAAGCGAATGGCTGACGAGGGTGAGATCGGATGTCATCGGAAACTCCATTTGAATGCAACTGCATGAAAATATATGCAAGTGCATTTAAAAATCAAGATTGATGCATCTGCATGAAAATGGTAGCGGGAAGCATGTCCGGAAAACCGAATGAAACCGAGACCGCCGCCTGGGCGCGTTTGATCCGCGCCAGCACCCATGTGCTTGCGGCGGTAGAGGCAGACCTGAAGACGCAAGGGTTCCCGCCCCTTGGCTGGTACGACGTTCTTCTGGAACTGAAACGGGAACGGGACGGGGCTCTGAGCCCGTCGGACATCGAGAACCGGACCCTGCTTGCCCAGTACAACATCTCCCGCCTGCTGGCGCGGCTGGAGACCGCCGGCTACGTGTCAAAGGAGAAATCCGAGACCGACGGCCGCTCGGTGCTCGTGCGGCTGACCGGGGAGGGAGCGGATCTTCTGAAGCGCATGTGGCCGGCCTATGCGGCCGCGATCCACCGTCATTTTGCCTCGCGGCTGGAAAAGGGCGAGGCGGAGCAACTGGGGTCCATCCTTGCGCGGCTCCTGCCGGACAGGGCCGCCGACTGACGCTCAGATAGAATGTCCGCTTGACTTATGCGCCGCCGTCGCGCATCTAACTTCCATGAGCAACGAGATCTTCGCCCTCACCGGATTTTATTACTACGTCTCCGACATATCGGCGGCTGCGTAGGATCTTGTCTCACTGAACGAACCCGAAAAAGCCGCCGCGTCAGGCGGCTTTTTGGTTTGAAAAAGGCACCTGGCGGGCCGATCCCCAGGAAGCCGAACATGACCACTCACATGATTGAAGCCGGAAAGCCGGCAACGAAGCTCAAGTCGGAAGCAGCCCAGGTGCTCTTCGAACGCGGCCTGATCAACCAGTGCACCGACCTGGAGGCGCTGGACGAGGCCCTCGCTCTTGGGCCCGTGACCGCCTACGCCGGTTTCGACGCCACGGCGGCAAGCCTTCACGTCGGCCATCTGATGCCGCTCATGACCCTGCGCTGGCTGCAGAAACTCGGCCACCGGCCGATCATCGTTCTTGGCGGCGGCACCAGCCAGGTCGGCGATCCGAGCTTTCGCAACGACGCCCGCCCGCTCCTGGACCGGGACCAGATCGGCGCCAACATCGCCGGCATCCGCCGCTCGGTAGAACGCCTCGTCGACATGCGCGGGCCCGACGGCGCGCTTCTGGTCGACAACGCGGAATGGCTCACCGAATTCCGCTTCCTGGAGTTCCTGCGCGACTACGGCAGCCAGTTCACCGTCAACCGCATGCTCACCTTCGACAGCGTGAAGTCCCGCATCGAGGCCCAGCAGCCGCTGACTGTGCTGGAATTCTGCTACATGATGCTGCAGGCGGTGGATTTCCTGGAACTGGCCCGCCGCCACGACTGCACGCTCCAGATCGGCGGCTCCGACCAGTGGGGCAACATCGTCAACGGCATCGAGCTCGGCCGCCGTTGCGACGCCCGCCGCCTGTTCGGCCTGACCGTGCCGCTCTTGACGACGGCGGCCGGCACCAAGATGGGCAAGACCGCTGACGGCGCTGTCTGGCTTCATCCCGAGCACCTGTCGTCCTTCGGTTTCTGGCAGTTCTGGCGCAACACGGCGGACGCCGACGTGCCCCGCTTCCTGCGCCTCTTCACCGAACTGCCGATCAGCGAGGTGATCCGCCTGTCGGAACTGGAAGGCGCGGAACTCAACGAGGCCAAGAAGATCCTGGCGACCCAGGTCACTGCCATCGTCCATGGGGCCGACGCGGCCCGTGCGGCCCTGGAACAGGGGGATGCGCTGTTCTCCGGAACCGGAGACATTGCCGAGCCGACCCACCGGATGGATTTGCAAAGGGTCGCCGACGGCCTCGGTCTCCTTGAACTGATCGTCGGTGTCGGCTTCGCCACCTCCAACGGCGAGGCCCGCCGCCTGGTCGAAGCCGGCGGCGTCCGTCTCAACGGTCAGATCGCCGACGATCCCCGCCGCCGGATTTCAAGTGGGGATCTGGGCAGCGGTGAGCGATTGTCCCTGGCCGTTGGCAAGAGGCGCAAGGCGCTGGTGGCATTCGAATAGATGCCGCGCGGCCGCACTCGGAATATCCGCGGGCGGCCGGTTGGAAAGGCGTTAAATGCAGACGCCGCCTAGAGTTTACGGAACAGAACCCCGGCGGCCAGCACCGCATAAGCGATGATGAGAATCATGAACGACGAAATCCCGACATGGGGAACCGCCACGCCAAGGAGGGGGAGGATCGCGAAGACGGCGAGAGCGAGGGAGATGATAAAGACAAGGGTTGTCGGGGGGGAGAGTCTCATGACGTCCTCATAGGTTGTGGGCTTGCGAAAAGCGGGTGACTTAGAGCATCGGGCGATAACTTTGAACCATTTGATGTCTGAAAGCAGTTCACTCGGCCAGGCGCGTCGCGAAGCGCGATGCGGTGCATCGTGCAAGCGGCGCAACGCAGCCGATGGGCTGCTTTCTGACACCCAAAGGGCCGGGCTCTTTTGCCCGCTGACCGCGTTGGCTCGCGCTTGTGGTGGGAAACACCACCGCGCGCAATCCGCCTTGTCACCAGACAAAAGCGCTCCGGTCAAATGGTACAAAGTTATCGCCCGATGCTCTGATCTCATTGGCACGGTGGCCGGAAGGAAAATGTGATCCCTGTCACACTACATGTTGTTCGCCGCTTTGAGTGAACAGTTTTCGACAAGTATCTGGTGCCAAGCAGCTTGCGGCATTGCCCGGCCTTCAAGGCCGCGTGTTCACTGTGGTTATATTTAACCCGGACCACCGTCCGATACGGTCTTGCTCGGCATCAGCCGACCCTCGTATTCCAGAACCGTGCCGATCAACGGGAAATTCACTTTGACGGAAAAACTGTATTTGCCGTCGATCACCCGCTCGCGT
Organism: Roseibium sp.; assembly: GCF_048260565.1. Classification (GTDB taxonomy): domain Bacteria; phylum Pseudomonadota; class Alphaproteobacteria; order Rhizobiales; family Stappiaceae; genus Roseibium. The sequence continues at coordinate 588,615 of NZ_JBLXGP010000002.1, forward strand.
CCGTATGCCTTCGGTGCAAGGAAACCGGGAAGCCGAAGAGGCCCCAAGTGGATACTCTCCGGATCCAGGTCCAATCCGTCGGGGTGGACAGTCACGCGCATCTTGAACAGGAAGGGACCCAGTCGCTCGCGCATACAGGGATAAGGTTCCTCCGTGCCGGCGATCATGTCAGTCTGAAAAGGATCTTCGGCAAACCGTCGCGTCCAGCGTTCGCCATTCTCAAGCGGAGCAAAACTGGTGCGTACCGGAACAGCGACCGCGGTTTCGGGAAGGGCGGCAAGTGTACCGATGAGCCTCGCCGCCCAGGAGGTTCCGCGTCTGACATTCGCCGTCCCCGTGGCTTCCCGCGCATAGGTGTGCATGTAGCGGATTTCCTCGGGGAGCTGAGCGAAGGCGTCGCCCAGAATTGATTGATACAATTTCCGCTGCATTTCTGTCGAACGCCTTATTGGGAAATCTTCAGATCATCAAACGTGTAGCTGCCCTTGCCGAATGCGCCCAAACCGACGCCGTCAAGTTTACCCTTCCAGTTTTTCATCGGAACCTGAATGATTTCGACGTCGTTTGCCAAAAAAACAATTTTATCTTCCTGACGTTCAAGGGCTACACGGTTCGCCTTGTCGGGATGAATGGCTGCATGAGATCCGCTGAAAGCGGTCTTCACTTTTCGCCCGGATTTATTCAGCACAAAATAATGACCGTTTCCGTCGATGCAGAACATCCAGTACCGGCCACGCTGACCGGAGCCGACAAAAACGCCTGCTCCACCTCGTCCTCGATCATCCGAAGTGACAGTCACCGAAATGTTTGCGAGATTGGTCGATACAAGGTTATCCGAACCGTCATATCGCACCCACTCGATGTCCTTGTAGAATGCGCTTTTGGGAGCGGATCTGTTCTCCAGCACAAACCTTCCGTCGGAAACGGAAAAATCCCATTCTAATGCTTCCTTGACCGCCAAATCGACTGGGCCGGCAAGGATGAGGTCCGGGTCGTCGCCGTCAAAGGTCTCGGTAACGGTCTGCCTGAAAGAGAAAAGGGATTCTCGGTCCCAGATGAGGACACATGCGGATAAGATAATGGTGAAAAGGATGAGTTTCGAAGCGGGTGTCCAGCCGTTCATTCAAATATTCCTCAGGCATGCAATCAAAACGTGTATATGCAGGAAGACTTGCAATGAGTAGTGGGACTTGAAAACAGAGTTAACCCCGATGACGCTCTGGCCTGTCGGCAGCACGGCAGGGCCCCTAAAAACAAAAACGCCCTCGGCCGGAGCCGGAGGCGCTGGTGCGGTTCATATAGAGGTGTCGGCTCGGGAACCCTGGTCGTTCAGCAGACCGGGAAAGATCGTCGCTTCAGGACTTACCCTTGCGGCCGGCGGCTTCCCGGTTCTTGATTGCTTCAACCTGAGAACCGAAGGCGACGGGCGCTGCCTCGACCTTTTTCGGTTGCTTGGGTTTTCTCTTTTCGCGGTTTCCGCGTAGCTGGCTCTTGGCCATGGGATAGTTCCTTCAGGAGTTATCGCGCGGTTTTCCAGAACGACGCTGCGTCCGCGTTTTCAAGATTGTCTTCGGTCGTGACCCGTTCGTGGCGCTCGTTGTCGCTGCGAATACGGTACTGAAGCAGGTCGTTGCGCTCAGGCAGGGTCGCCACGACGCGGAAGGTTTCGGCCGAATCGGCCGATTGCCGTTGCCAGCCGGTCATTCGGACATTTTGTCCGATCGAGAATCGATGAAGTGCCATTTTAGATTTTCCTTTGCGGGATGAAGCCGCGGCCTCGGCAGACCATGCAGCGCACAATTGGGGTATGCGCTAGGTATGCGGCCCGAAGGCCCGCAGCGACGGTCGCTGCGATGGGGTGTACCGGGCGGCGGCGCAGTGTCGCTGCCTGCCGCCCGATAAGATCGTGGATTGGATCCTGTCACGCCTCTTGCGGGGCGTGCCGGAGATCGGCCGGTTGGGTCAGGCAGCCTGGACGCCGACCGCGTTGAAGCGACCGCGGGCATCCTGCTCGACATTGAAAGCCAGCTGCTGGCCTTCGACCACTGTCTCGATGCCGGCGCTCTGCAGGGCGCTGATGTGGACGAACACGTCCTTTGCACCGTCGTCAGGCGTGATGAAACCAAAGCCGCGCTGGCTGTCGAAGAATTTTACTGTTCCGTTTTTCATGATATTTTCCGAATTAACGCACTTGCGGAGAAAAGGTTTTCCCCGCTTCCATTGCGATAAATTTTATGGAGTTGTACAGATAATTCGATATTTTACGTCGAAGTAAACGTCCGTCCAAAATAATTTATAAAGAATACATAGGCGCTCTCAGATAAATAATCCATCTTTATTTTTCAAAGAAAAAGTAATTTTGAGATTTTTTACGCGAAAGCGCTTTGATTTCAGTGCTGTGGCGGTCGGAAAATAAAAAAAGAATTTGGAAATAAAGACGCCTCCGGCTTTCACCGGAGGCGTGAGGTTCGCGGGGAAGTCGCGAAAGCCGTCGTGCTTATGCCTGCAGACGGGATCTGATTTGCTTGCGCAGTTCGTCGATCGGCGAACGCGCGCGGCCTTTCTTCACGTGCCAGAAGGTCCAGCCGTTGCAGGCTTCCTGACCCTGCACCAGCGCGCCCACCTTGTGGATCGAGCCGGTGTGGTCGCCGGACTTCAATGAACCGTCGGCGCGCACGATCGCCAGATGCCGGCCCTTGGCGCAGGTGAGTTCGGTACCCGGTTCCAGAAGACCGGATTCGAGCAGGGTGCCGAAGGGAATGCGCTTTTCCGCGCGCTTGCCCTTCTGCATTTCCAGCGACACGCCGGAGCCGGCCTCGATGGCCGTAATCCGCGCGGTGGCGGCATCTATATACGCCTGCTCCCGCTCCACACCGACGAAATGCCGGCCGAGTTTCTTGGCAACGGCCCCGGTGGTGCCGGTGCCGAAGAACGGGTCGAGCACGATATCGCCCGGCTGGGAGGAGGCGGTCAGCACCCGGTAGAGCAGGGATTCCGGCTTCTGGGTCGGGTGGACCTTCTGGCCTTCCTCGTCCTTCAGCCGTTCGGAACCGGTGCACAGCGGCAGGTGCCAGTCGGAACGCATTTGCAGATCGTCGTTGAACACCTTCAGCGCGTCATAGTTGAAGGTCGGCTTGGACTCTTTCGACTTCGTCGCCCAGATGATCGTCTCATGGGCGTTGGTGAAGCGCTTGCCGCGGAAGTTCGGCATCGGGTTCGACTTCAGCCAGACGATGTCGTTCATGATCCAGAAGCCGAGATCCTGCAGGATCGCGCCGACGCGGAAGATGTTGTGATAGGAGCCGATCACATAGATCGAGCCGTCGTCCTTCATCACGCGGCGCACGGCAAGCAGCCAGGCGCGGGTGAAGGCGTCATAGGCCTCGAAGCTTTCGAACTGATCCCAGTGATCGTCGCAGGCGTCGACCTTGGACTGGTCGGGCCGGTGCAGATCGCCGCCGAGCTGAAGATTGTAGGGCGGATCGGCAAAGACCAGGTCCACCGACTTCGCAGGCAGCTTCTCAAGGGCGGCAACGCAGTCGCCCTTCAGGATCGTGTCGAGCCAGGCGGCTTCGCCGGCCGGCCGATGGGATGGGTGGGGTGCCACGGAGGACACCCCGGTACGCAGTACTCTCATTGCGACGCAATACCTCACGCAATTTCGAGTGTCATGGTTACCGGGTTTGGTAAATCAGCGGTTAAACTGTGAAAAAGAAAAATGCCTAAATTTCAATAGTTTGTTTACACTGGTAAAAGCTTTACGAGAAGTTAATCGACTGTCCCGACCGAAAAGGCCAGAATTCGGCTGATTTCGTTCAGGTTGTAGCCGGAAGCGGCTTTCCATTCGTTAAATGCAGTCTGGATCGCGGCCAGATTTTTTTTCGACAAGGCCTCGTTTTCGATCACGCCTTCGCGGATCAGGGCATTAACCACGTCCTTCGACAGGATGAAACTCTCCTTGCCCATGAAGCGGAGCGCATATTGGCCGGTGTTGCCGCCGAGCCGGCTGCCGCGTTTTTTCAACAGCTCCATCAGCCCGGTCTGGTCGGTCACGGGATAATCGGCGAAGAAGGCGGCCGCACTGCCGTGCTCCTTGGCAAGGTCGCAGATGAACCGGGCGTTCTCCGCAACGGAGCGGATCTTGCCGCCGTTGCGCACGATGCGGGTGTCCGCCGTCAGCTGTTCGTAGAACTCGTCCGGCTGGAAGGCGAGGAAGGCCGGGTCGAAGTTATGGAAGGCTTCCTCGAACCCGACCCACTTGGCATCGATCACCTTCCAGTTGAACCCCGCCTGGAAGATGCAGCGGGTGAACATGGACAGCCAGCGGTCGTCGCCGGTCTTGCGCAACTCGTCCGGTGTTTTCGGCTGATGACCGGAAAGCAACTCGGCAAGACCCTCGGCGCCGCCCTTGCGGGCGCTGGCGAGTTCCTCGATCCGGCTGAATGAACGCATGTGACCCCTCCCTGAAAAGATAAGAATAGCAGCCTGCGAGGTTTATCATCCAGAGGGTTTCCGGGTGGCGACGTGGATTGGATCACCCGGACTTCGCCGTGTGATGACGCCGGGCAGTGTGGGAAGGCCGTGCCACTCCTCCGCTTGTCATCCCGGTTTGACGCGCCAGCGGCAAGGCCGGGTTCCGGTACTCCGTGTCGCCTGTGATTGGAAAAGCAGGCTGGCGCACCAGATTACTGGACCCCAGCCTTCGCAGGGATGACAACGAAAAGTGTGGCAAGGCAGCGCCGCAAGTCACCTCTCCCATTGGGAGAGGTCGGGCCGAATGGCCCGGGTGAGGGGATCTGGCCTATCCGTATCCCTGAGAGTTTTGTTCCCCTCACCCCAACCCTCTCCCGATGGGAGAGGGAGTGAGACTGAAAGCTTGGCAAAAGCAGTGGACACCAATCGCAGCTCGTACCGAATTTCAAAAAATCTTCCCCTCGTGAAAAATTTTTCAAAATTCCCTGACAGGGTCATTGACGGGACAAGCGAACATGCGATCCTGATCTTATAAAGAGAACAACAAGGAGACGGTCTTGTCCGACACATCCGGCTATTTCAGGGCTCCGGTGACGCGGCCGGTGGAACTGGCTCCCGCCCATGCCTTCGAGGCCTTCACCGATGAGGGCAGGGCGGTCGAGCGCCTGATCGAGATCTTCGAGGCCAACACCGAATTCCTGCGTGCGGCTTTCTATCGCCATCTGGAAGGCGAACCGCTGGAGGGCCGGGTGAGGGCGTTTTATCCGCAGGTGCAGATCACCACGGAAAGCCATGCCCGGCTGGACAGCCGCCTGTCCTACGGCTTCGTCTCCCGGCCCGGCGTTCATGCCACGAGCGTGACCCGCCCGGACCTGTTCCGCTCCTATCTGGAAGCCCAGATCGCCCTGCTGTTGCGCAACCACGACCGGCCGGTGATGATCGGCGATTCGGACATCCCGATCCCGCTGCATTTCGCCTTTTACGACGGCACCCATGTGGAAGGCGGGGCTGCTGCCGCCAATCTCACAATGCCGCTGGCCGACGTCTTCGACCTGCCCGACCTGTCGCGGATGGACGATGCGATCGCCAACGGCACCTACGAGCCGGTGGACGGCGTCCTGCCGCTCGCCTCGTTCACGGCCCCGCGGGTGGATTACTCCCTGCACCGGCTGCAGCACTATACGGCAACAGCGGCCGAGCATTTCCAGAATTACGTGCTCTTCACCAACTACCAGTTCTATATCGACGAATTCTGCCGCATGTCCCGCCAGCTGCTGGACGATCCCGACAGCGGCTATGAGGCCTTTGTCGAGCCGGGCAACCTGATCACGCGTGCCGGTGATCGGGAGCCCTCGTCCGGTGAGGCGGTTTCGAAGCTGCCGCAAATGCCCGCCTATCACCTGAAGCGCAAGGGCAGTGCCGGCATCACCATGGTCAACATCGGTGTCGGCCCGTCCAACGCCAAGACCATCACCGACCATATCGCGGTCTTGAGGCCCCACGCCTGGCTGATGCTCGGCCATTGCGCGGGTCTCAGAAACAGCCAGACGCTGGGCGACTACGTGCTCGCCCACGGTTATGTGCGCGAGGACAACGTGCTCAACCAGGACCTGCCCGTCTGGGTGCCGATCCCGCCGCTGGCGGAAGTGCAGGTGGCGCTGGAGGACGCGGTGGCGGAAATCACCGGCTACGACGGCTACGAGCTGAAAAGCGTGATGCGTACCGGCACCGTCGCCTCCATCGACAACCGCAACTGGGAACTTTGGAACCAGAGCGAGCTGGTCAGGCGCTTCTCCCAGTCGCGCGCGATCGCGCTCGACATGGAATCGGCGACCATCGCCGCCAACGGCTTCCGCTTCCGCGTGCCCTACGGCACCCTGCTGTGCGTCTCCGACAAGCCGCTCCACGGCGAACTCAAGCTGCCCGGCATGGCGACGGATTTCTACAAGCGCCAGGTCGCCCAGCACCTGGAAATCGGCATCCGCGCGCTGGAAAAACTCCGCGGCATGCCGAGCGACCGCCTGCATTCGCGCAAACTCAGAAGTTTCGCCGAGACGGCATTCCAGTAGGCGCCGCAAAAAGCAGGCCGCCCGGACCGGTTTGCGATCCGGGCGCCAGGCCTTGCGAAATCGGCCCTGCCTTTAGTGCATGATGTAATAGAGGATCGCCGTCTCGCAGTGGCTGTCGGCATAGATGTCGACCACCGACAGGCGCTGCGACCAGCGGTCGATGATCTCGGCCGCGCATTCGTTGCGCATGCCCTCGATCGCCATGCGATAGGTCAGGTTGTCGTTGGTAGTGTTGGTCGCCGCATGGATCTCCCCGAACCTCTGGTACATGGTCTCCATCTTGGCGAGCACCGTGTCGCGCACGTCAAAGGCATAGTCGCGGTTGTCGATCACGTCCTGGCGGGTGCCGAGGATGGAGATATGGCCGGGCAGCAGCAGGTCGAAGTCATACGCCATCAGCGTGTCGAACACCGTCAGATAGCGTCCGAAGTCGGCCGTCGCGCCGAAGTTCATGAACGGCACCTCGCCCGGCGTGATCGTGTCGATCGCCATCAGGAATTTCAGTTGCGGCAGGTAGGCGATCACGTCCTCGTCTTCGGAATGATAGGCCGCGGTGTCGAGCCGGATGTCGACGCCGCCGGGCGAAAGCTCGAGGCTGCCTTCGAAGGTGCGCGTCGGCGCCATCACGCCGGGATAGCCGTCATCCTTCAGGCTGTCGGCGACGGAGGCCGAGGTGATCACCTCAAGCCCCGGCACCTCGGCGAAGACGCCCGCGCCGCCGATGTGGTCGGCGTGGTCGTGGCTGTAGATCAGCGTGGTGATCTTTTTGCCCGACGCGTTCTGCGCGATTGCCGCGGGCAGCCGGTCGGCGAAGCTCTTCGGCGCGTCGAAGACGACGATGCCTGCGTCCGTCACCAGGAACGCCGACTGGTAGATGCCGTCGGTGACGTAGAACAGCCCCGGCTTGACCTCCTGCACGGCAAGGCCGGTCTCTTGATCGAGCGCCGGCTTGCGCGCCACCGTCTTTTCCAGCTCGGGTGCGAAATTGCCGAAATAGCTCGGGCTTGTCGGGTCCATGCTGACCGTATCGGCCGTATGGCCCTTGATGGCGTTATTGGGTTCTGCAGCGGCGCTGATGGTCAGGCCGGAAACGATCGCCGCGATCGTCCAGGCGGCAAGCCGTGTGGGGATGAGTTGCATTGGTCTTGGTCCTCTTCGAAATCCGGTGTCGCAACCTCTCTGCGACCCGGCGCCAAGATGACTGCAGACCCTCTTTCCGGCCATGTCCGGCAGTTCCAAAAGCATTTGTGATCGTCTAATCTCGCCCCATGAGTGCGATTTTGAATATGCTCGAAGAGACCAGGGCGCGCGATGCGTTTGCGCTGAGGGCGGTCATGTCCGCGCCGTGGTCGATCCTCGTTGCGCCGGAATCGCCCCTGACCCTGCTTGCCGGCGTGAAGTCGTCGTTCTGGCTCCTCTCCGACGACCACGCACCCGTCGAGATCCGCCCCGGCGACATCGCTATCGCCCGCGCCGACACCCGCTTCGCCATCGCCGACATGGCCGAACGCGCGCCCACGGTGACGATCTTCCGCGACCAGGACTGCCGCGACACCGACGGCAATTCGGTCAGCGAAAGCATGCTCCACGGCGTGCGCACCTGGGGCAATGATCCCAAAGGCGACACCGTCTTCGCGGTGGCGGCCTACGAGAACCTCAGCCGCACCAGCGACCGGCTCAACGCCGCGCTGCCGCCGATCCTGGTGATCACCCGCGAGGAGTGGCGCTCGCCGCTGGTGGACCTCCTGTGCGAGGAAATGGTCCGCGACGAGGACGGCCAGGCCGCCGTCCTCGACCGGCTGGTCGATCTGCTGCTGACATCGGCGCTGAAGGCCTGGGCCACCCGGCCCGACACCGCGTCTGCGCCCGACTGGAAATCCGACGGCGATCCCGTCGTCACCCGCGCGCTCAAGCTCCTCTACGCCGAGCCGGCCCGGCCCTGGACCATCGATAGCCTGTCGGACCGCTGCCACGTCTCCCGCGCCACGCTCGCCCGCCGCTTCCGCGAGGTCGTCGGCGAACCGCCGATCACCTTCCTCACCAACCACCGCATGGCGCTCGCCGCCGACCTCCTCCAGCACCGCGGCCAGACCCTCGCCACCATCGCCGCCCAGGTCGGCTACACCGACCCGTTTGCCTTCAGCGTGGCGTTCAAGCGGAACCGGGGGACGTGCCCGAGCGATTTCCGGGCCGCGGCGGCGGGGGGAGTTGGGGGGTGAGAGAGAAAGGAAGCTTGGACGCGCTGCGGAGACGGCATTTCAGTAAGTCGCAGAGTTTCGTAGCTGTTAGTTGGCGCGCATGAGTGGGCAACGGACACTCATTACGTTCTCGAAGTATGTCTAAATTGGGTGGTGCCCTGACATCCAAGTATCGGATGCCAAACACGCGAAAACGGCCATCTGTCGAGCCTTGGACGGCAATGTCGGTCCCAAGGTTGTATGCAAACTGAATGGTCAGCGTAGAGCCAGTGCTCGCCGGGCTAGTAGGACCGGGGGCTGTTTTGGCCGCATTGGTGCTCATCATTTGCTGGTTGCGTAACAATCTGTTCCATGGCCTGAAATGGTCATTAGGCCAGCGCCCGAATATTAAAACGGCAAACTTGTCCTTATAGTTGCTGTAGACTTGCATTACCTGTTTGTGGTTGTTTGAGCATTCGACATTAAACGACGTGTTTCTGCGTAATAAGTGTCATCGCTACCTATCGCGAATGACCACGCAGCCTTTTCGGTATTGAACCTAAGAGCGGTACTTGCCGATTTTTTTTCAGCGGGCACAGCCGCAGCGTCCAAAAAAAGGCGTCGGCGGCAGAAATAATCAGTAGTCAGGTTAGCCGAAGCCGGTGGCATCGCGAAGAAGAGGAAGCATATGTCGAAACAGAACGAACTGTTGAAGCTCCATGGCCAGCTTCTCGCTGGTGACATGCGGGCGAGCTCAAAGATCGTCGAACTTACCGTCGCGCAGCTTGTCGCGATTGTGGCACGCGATGTGGCAGGTCTCCATGACAAGCAGGACGTCGAGCAAGCCTGTTTCGATGCGCTCTTCAAATATCTCGCAGCTCCAGACAAATACGATCCGAATCGTGCTGAGCTGATGACCTATTTGGCTGCGATAGCCAAGGGCAAAGCCATGACCCTGCGCCGATCCCAGGGACGCCGTATGAAATACGAGAGCGAATATGCGGCAACTGAAGATCTTTCTCAGAGCCCTCTGGCCGAACCCGAGGACGAGAATACCATGGTGAGTACCATCGACTGGATGCAATTCGGTGATGTTCTCATCAAGGACGACGGTGACGCTGAAGTCGTGGCTTTGATGAAACTTGGCGCAGCTTCGGCGGATGCAGTAGCGAGCTCACTGGGACTGAAACAAGACGCCGATGGCCTTGCTGAAGCCGATCGGCGTATCGAACGCATCCGGGGACGGGCGCGGCGTTTGAAAGGAAGGATGGAAGCATGAGCAAATTGAACACTGTGGCAGGCGGTGACGAAACTGAGCGGCTTGGCCGCGCTATGGCGCTTTCCGCACAGAATCGACCCGATTTTATCGGAAGCGCACTGGCGCTATGGGACCGGGCGAACCCGGGTCGACTTGCACAAGCTGAACTGTGCTGTGACGAAGGTCAGCTTTGGCGCCTCGCGGTTACCCCACGACCGAATAGTGACAACCTTGCGCAGGCGGCGATGAGTCTAGGCACGTCACTTGGTGTTAATCCCCTTGCGCTCGTCAACATCTTGCGTTTCGCCGAAAGCACTGAAGCTTTCGCTGGAACAAACGATGATGGCGAAATGTTGATGGCTGCGCTCGATGCTGGCGGGGAGGAGCGCGACGACTGATGGCGTTCGACGCCGCCGTCATTGCAGCAAGAATTACTGCTGGAGCTGACCTCGTCGGCTCCGGCTTTCCGCGTGAACTTTCTCAGATTGCTCCTCTTACCTTACCTATTTCTATCACGATGTTTCCAAACCTGACGACAGATGATGTTGCTCAGGCGCTGGCGAAAGCATCGGTGAAAGCTGGTCGGCCAATACGCAATCGACGTCTGCGCGGTTGCCTTGTAGCACATCATGGCCGCGGCATAATCTTTCTGGACGAGGACGACCCAGCTCTTCAACGCTTCGCATTGGCTCACGAGCTTTCTCATTTTGTTGGCCACTATCTTGCGCGTCGCGAGCTTGCAATCGCGAGGATGGGTTTGGGCATCGTCGAAGTTCTCGATGGTCTTCGCCCTTCGACGCCACAAGAGCGACTTGCAGGTATCTTGTCAGGGTGTCCGCTGGGAGCTTTTGCCGACCTGATGGAGCGCGAGGGTGGCATACCCCTTTCTGCCGAAGCGGAGATAATGGAATACGAAGCTGACGAGGCTGCCTTTCTCGCCCTCGCGCCGATCGGTATCGTAATTGCTGAAACAACTGAACGTTTTGGACGGATAGATCGTTCGACGGTCACCCAAGCACTTACCGAAGTCTTCGGCCTATCCGACAGCGACGCCAACCGCCATGCCCCGCGGATTGTGAATGCCGCCGCTCGCAATAAGCCATCTTTCATCTCGCAACTTCGCAAAGCAGCGTCCGATATCAAAGACGAGCGGCATAGGTAATTCGGAAAGGGATTTGCCATGGCTTACCGGACAACTGATCAAGGAGAAGAGGCTGCACGAAACCAAGCCTCAGGCTCTGCGGCCGGCAAAAGCTACCAAGATGCGACGGGTGAGCGCATCGAGGACACGCTCGACATCGACCGCTGGGATCCTGCCAATCGCATGGCCGAGCAATTCGAGCGGCTACAGGACGAAATAGTTGAGGCGCAGGTCCGCGAAATGGAAGCCCGGCGAGATATCCGGGAGCAGGCGTTCCCATTGCTCGAGCGACGCGAGGGGGCCCCACGGCAGGCTGGCGTCCATGAGATCGAACTGGGCGAGCTTCGGGCAGTCCAGCAGCACCTGCATTTCAGTGGCCATGTGCAGGCCGTGGATGGCGCTTCGGTTGTTCACCACACATTGCCCATGACCATCTTCCAGACCGCAATCGCGCTGGCAACTTATCTTGGCGACAACGGTACATGGGGCCATCGCGTTTTTCAGAAGGACGTCAAAGTCTCCGGCAAGACGCCACTTGATCGGACTCTGGCTTTGCTCGCGCAACGCAAGGCAACCGAAGATGCCGAAGAGGCTGGTGTATCCGACATGCTTCGCCGTGGTCTGATGGCCAACGCTGAGCTGGCCGTAATGGCCCGCAAGGCTGAAGCCCCATGGCGGATGGGACATGGCCATCCACTACCGAAGGAACTTCTCACCGGTGCCGGGATGCCTGAACTGATCGAACTTTCTATTCCTTTGTTCCGTGAGCTCCTGCTGCAGCACAAACGTTTCGTTTATGTTCCACGGGGGTCAAATGACCGCCTGCTTCAAACAATCGGCGGCGCACTGCTGCCTCTCGAGTATGCGATCATCGACGATCTCGACGCTTACATGCACGGCGTGATTACACAGGGCCACTACGGCACGGGCAGGTTTCAGAAAGCAAAACAGATGCTCGAAGAGTTCCAGGCGGATGCGAGCGGTAAACTTGTGGCAGGAGTGTTTCGCGTATCCCCTCACTCCAGTAGTCAGATTTTCTACGCTCATGCCGACCATGCGAGCGAAGCAGCCATTGTCGCGATGGCTGATGCTGTGCTGATTGAGGCGCGCGGATACCCGATGCTCCTGGATCTAGCAAGCAGCATTTGCCGCGAGATGTTCCCGTCAGATGCGATTTTCAAGCCTGCCGCCGCGGTGATGACGCAATACGGCCAGTAACGCACGCAGATACTGTTAGGAGACCGATATGGCAGATGATCCCAGATCAAATGGGTCCGACAACGTTACCGCGGTTGATCGCTCCACGAGGAGCCGTGAAGCCGTGAAAGTCCTTCTCGAGGACTCCGAGCGCGCCGGTGGCACAAAATCGCTACCACCGATCTATGAAGGCTCCTTCGGGCGGACGCTCTATGACTCACCGGGCTCATCAGATGGTACAGTTACGGTTGTAATGCCCGGCGAGAAGATTCTCGATGTTACATCCCAGGCATTGTTGAGGATCGAGAGCCATCCGGATGGACGCCGATACGTTGGGACTGTCTCCGCCGGCCCTTTCTATGATCCCGATGGTATCAGCGCTGATTCCACGGCGATGGTGATTTCCGCAGTGAATGGGGCCATCGGCATGCCCGGCCATCACGGCCGCATGCAGGTTCAGCTACTTGGAGAGGAAAAGGGCGGCCGGATAGGCCCGGCCAACAGACGGCCGATTCCCAACTCGCCCGTCTTTCTCGTAGATGATGCCGAAATGGCCTCGATCCTTGGACTGGAAGGCGACTTCGCGATAGGACGAGTTATGGGACATGAAACCGTCGAAGTGCCAATTCCTGTACACAAGAAGTCAGTGCTCTATCGTCACACAGGCGTGCTCGGCACGACCGGTGGCGGCAAATCCACGACGATCACCAACTACGCTGCGGGCATAGCCGCAGAAGGCGCCGCCGTCATCCTCCTCGACACGGAGGGAGAGTATACCACGATGCATGAGGTAACGACGGACGCAGATATGTTGGCGCTTGCTAGGGCCCAAGGCCTCGCAATCCAGGGCGTGCGCGATACACACGTCCTGACGCTCGTCGGTCGTGAGCCTAGCAATCCGGCTCATCCCTCACACGCTGAGTTCACACTCGACTTTAGCGTTCTGTCACCTTGGACGGCGATCGAGATTCTCGGAATGAACGATGCGCAACAGGGCCGCTTTCTGGCGGCTTATGATATCGGCCGTCGTCTTCTGGCTGATTTGAGCATTTTCCCGATCAAGAAGGACGTTCAGTCCGAACAGAAAGCCCTCGATTGGGATGAGATGGAGTGCGGCTATCCGCATCTGACGCTCGCCATGTTAATCGATGTCGTATCGGTCTGCATTGCAACTTTGAAAAAGGGAGATACCACCTTCTGGGCAAGCGATCTCTTACGGAAGGATCACCGGGCTCAAACCAAGCTCAAAGAGATTGTCGAACAGACCGATCTGGAGAAGGTTCCGTCGAGCTGGATGAAGGTCTCAAGCTTGCTCTGGCGAATGCACCGGTTAAAGATCTTTGATCGTAGCGACGCCAAACAACTCGACGTCTCGGCGATGCTTAAGCCCGGCCGCATCAACATCATCGACCTCTCAGATCTCGACAGCCCGGTTCTTCGCAACCTGGCGATCGCGCAGGTTCTGCGGCAGCTGCAAACCGAACAGGAGCGAGCCTATGAAGCAGCGAGTGCTAAGGAGCAGATCCCTACGCCTGTCAATCTGATCATCGAGGAAGCACACGAATTTCTGTCGACCGCACGCATTCGGCAGATGCCAACGCTGTACGAGCAGGTTGCGCGTATCGCGAAACGCGGGCGTAAGCGCTGGCTCGGCCTGACTTTCGTCACACAGCTGCCGCAGAACTTGCCCGACGAAGTTTTGGCGCTCATCAATAACTGGATTCTCCATAAGATCCAGGATGAAAGCGTTGTCGGCCGCCTGCGCCGCACGATTCCTGCTATCGACCAGAGCATGTGGCGTTCACTGGCATCGCTCCAGCCCGGGCAATCCGTCGTTAGCCTCGCACATATGCGGCGCCCCATCATGACGCAGATCCACCCGTCCACTGCCAAGCTTCGGCTGGAAAGCTGATCCATGGCTAAACATGCCGCGCCTACCTCGACACGGGTTTATTACATGCTTGCAGTCATCCGCGCGCTGTTGTCGCAAGGGGCTAAGGCGCGTCCGAAGGAAGTATATGCCTGGATTGAGGAGCGAGGGTTGCGAAAGCAGCAGATTTCTCCGGCTGGGATCGACGCGGACGGTCATTATAGGCGTGAGGTGCGGTTTGCCCGCCAGGAACTGGCCGATGGCGGAATAGTAAGGACGAGCGATGGGCAATGGAGAATCATCGACTCAGAGGTCGCGAACCAACTAACTATGGAGATCGCTCGCGAGATCATTAGGAACAACAGACGGCGTCGCGAAGCGCGCAGGTCCAGGAACAACGACAGTTTGCCGCCAGCGGTGCCCTTGGAAACTAATGCACTCCTTACTGGGGCGCGAGCGACAACCGGTCCGGTGCCTGCGCACTGGGAAGGGATAGTCACGCGGGAATCGGGGCCAGCCACAACTTATGTGTTCCGGTTCGGCGCATCCGATGTGTGGAAGGTTGGCTTCGCTGCGGATGTAGAGAAGCGCCTGTGGCAGATCAACCAGCATGTACCTATCGAATTGTTGAGCGAAGAATGGAAGGTCGCGAAGCGCATCTCGTGGTCCAGCGCGGATCTCGCTTATGCCATGGAGCAGCAGGTTCTCCTGCGCTTGGCAAGATACCGGACGATGTTCGAGCGCGTGCGTTGCTGCGACGAAATACTTGACAGTGCCTGGGAAGAAGCCGTCGTTAAAATGCGCCAAACAGAAGCGGTCTCTGCGGGTCTTGAAGTCTCGGGGCGAGCGACGGGCTTGGGTTAAGTGCGAGCGAAGGTGAGAATAGTTTCGGTGCGCATGCGTTTGCCCAGCTGTTCGCTGGTCATCGGAAGGTAGCGGCTTCTTACTGGCAAGAGACGTTCGGTCTCGCTTACTAGCGACAGTCCAGCATGCTCCGCCGCCGTGGTAACAGCAGCCGAGTTGCGGATGAATATGTCGCGAAGACAGGAATTGCCCATGACGAACGTGGCATGGGCATCGTCCTTAAGAACGCGGGCGATTTCGCAGATCATCCGGCGGATATCTTGAATGTAACGGTTGATCATCGATTGATATTTGTTGGGCAGCTCGTCGATCGCTCCCATCGCCTGTCGCATCTCGGTGATCACCGCAGCATCCTCCAAGCTGTCGGGTGCACGCTCAGCTCCAATGCTAGAGGAACGGATTGTTCGTAGGTCGCCAAGGCGATGACCAAGCCAGACTAGCGAGAGCCGATGCCCTCGCATGTAATCAATTGCATTGAGATAGGGAGGAGAAGTCAATACCGCGTCGATGCTGCCGTCCCCTAGCGAAGAAAGGTCGCGCGCATCACCTAGACTAATGTCGGCAGAGCCTCTAGGCGGTGCTTCTCTCAGTCGTTTTTGAACCGCTTTTATCGAACGGGCGAACATCGGAAAAACGTCGAAGCTATTGTGGTCAGCTACTTTGTGAGGTCGGCTGTGCGAGACGTCACGGGCCAGAGAGGCGCCCTTGTCCTTGGTGATGATGAGGCGGCTGAGCGCAATGCGTAGCAGATCGATTGCAACATTTTCCTCAGGGGCGGTGGTCTCCCGGCCGAGCTCGTCGAGGGCGAACGCTATCCTACGAAGGTCGCCTTTTTGGGGTTCGGTAAACCAGAAATCGACGAAGTTCGATGTTTCCACATCCTCGTCCATCCAAGGCAATCTGACCTCTTTGGGGTGGATCTCCCCAATCCGCTTGGTGATGCGCTCAGCTAGCGTATCGACCAATTTTTCGCCTACTGGAGTGGTCCAGACGCGGGTCATGAGGACTGCGAGCGGATCCATGTCAAAGCCAATCGCCTGATGTCCGAGATCGGTTGCCTGTCGAAGCACGGTTCCCGACCCGGTCATAGGGTCAAGTACTAGTCCTGGTTGCTTAAGAGCCTGAAGTTTCTCGAGCGCGAGTTCTGGTGCCATGCGCGCGGGGAAAGGATGAATGGAGCGGATCACGTCCAACCTCCCTGACAAGAATTTAACCCATACCTACTGCGTTTCGCTGTCATCGTAAAGCAGTAGGACATCCTGCAATGCGCATTGTTTTAGTCAAATACCGACTCCAGGAACTAATCTGTTTCGGGCAGGCTTTAATCTCCCTGATTCCAGGATTAACCCAGAGCAAGGTCAAACGTCCGATATTGGTCGCTGGGAAAATTCCGATGAACGACCGAGATGCGCGCCAAGAGATCACTAATTCAATGCCTCGCAAATGACCATCCCCCCTCATTCATGCCTCAACGCCTCAATCGGATCCAACCTCGCCGCCCGCCGTGCCGGGAAGAAGCCGAACAGGATGCCGACGGCGGCTGAAAAGGCGAAGGCGATGATGACGATTTTCCAGTCGAGCATGAAGGGGATGTTCATGGTGCTGGAGGCGAGCAGGGCCAGGCCGAGGCCGCCTAGAATGCCGACGATGCCGCCGAACATGGACAGCACCACCGCCTCCACCGGGAACTGCATCAGCACCTGGGACGCCTGGGCGACCGGGGAGACTGCCTTGACCCCGCGCAACTGGGCTTTCAGTGCCGCGACGTTCCAGGCGGCGTTCAGGCTTTCAGAATAGATATGGCGGACATTCGACGCGATCGCACCGATTGACCTGACGGGCTCTGCCAGGGTGCCCGGTCAGGCTTCTGGACCTGGCGCTTTCGGCGACGGCCTCAACTGATCGACCTGAAAACAAATTTTTTGAGTCCGTGCCCTGGAAAACTTTTTCCCAAATAATACGCTCAGATAAGTAGTCGAAATTTTCAAGAAAATTCGTTTATTCCCACTATTCAATACATTATAGAACTTTCTGAACAGATCCGTTTTCGACTATCTTCGGAATTTTATTAAAAAAATGAATAGGGAATTCCTTAAAAGATCTATATATTGACTTGTATAAAAATGATTTTAGGCGATTCACGGCGAGTTAAGCACTTGATGGTATAGATCGTCTATCGTCGCAACTGGACTGGACCGGGGCAAATCACACTGGCGAAAAGGTCGCCCGTGAAGAAGAGGGGGATCGTTGTTCGCCCAGCCCTGGCTGTATGGATTTGGCCATACAGCGGATAGAGAGACCAGTCATGAACGAATTTGCCACGCATAAAGGTGCCAAGCGGTCGAAGTCTCGGCCATTGGACGCGCTTCCGGTTTTACCCAACACCTCGGGCGATCTGTTCTGGGAGATGAATAAGCCCCGAACCCCGTTCGAACAAATAACGGTCGGCATCGTCGTTGTCCGGGCCGACGGTACCATTGCTTACATCAACCCATATTTCGCTGGACTGATTGGTGTTTTGCCGGCGGATCTGGTCGGCAAGCCGATTCTCGATTTCGCTGCGGAGCAAGACAAGGCGAGGATCGCCGAAGTCGTGAAAGACTGCATCTCCGGCAAGCGCCGTTTCCTCCAGTTCGAGTCTACGGTAACCCACAAGAGCGGAAACACTGTCGACATTTTCATCGACGCGTCGACAGCCGTCTTCGAGGGAGAACCCGCCGCGATCGGCGTGGTGATCGACATCAGCGCCCGAAAGCAGGCGGAAATCGCCCTCCGCACCAGCGAGACCAAATACGCGAACGCGCTCAAGATTTTGGGCGCAGCTGACTGGGAATACGACGTCCAGGCGGATCGTTTCACCTTCAACGACAACTTCTATCGCATCTACCGCACCACCGCCGAGGCGGTCGGTGGCTACACCATGAGTTCCGCTGACTATGCCCGCCGGTTCGTGCATCCGGATGACAGAGAGATTGTGGGGAGCGAGGTAAAGGCGGCAATCGAGACAAATGACCCCGACTTCTCCCGTACGCTCGAACATCGCATACTCTATGGTGACGGAACATCTGGCTACACCGCGGTGCGCTTCGTCATCGTCAAAGACGGGGCAGCACGGACCATAAAGTCCTATGGCGTCAATCAGGACATCACCAAACGCAAGCAAATGGAAATGGCGCTTGCCGCCTCCGAGATGAAATTGCAGAGCGCATTGGCGAACATGTCGCACGGCCTCCTGATGCTCGATTCAGAGGGCGGGCTGGTGCTGTCCAATCGTCGCTTCGCCGAGATTTTTCTGCTGCCTCCTGAGCAGCTCAGGGTGGGTATGACCACGCCCGAACTGATGGAACTCTCATTGGCCGCCTCGGGAGTCGGGGATGCCGACCCGGAGGCCACTCTCGCTCGACAGGAGGAAATCCTCAGCAACCCCGAGGGCGGAAAATATATCCAGCTCTTGACCGACGGCAGAAGCCTGGCCGCTTCATTTCAGCCGATGCCGGACGGCGGGAACATCGTGATGTTCGAGGACATCACCCAGAAGATGGAGGAGGATCAGGCGCTCGCCGACTCCGAGCTGAAACTTCAGACCGCACTGGCGAACATGTCACACGGCCTCGTGATGCTCGATGCAGAAGGCAGGTTGCTGTTGTCCAATCGTCGCTTTGCCGAGATTTTCGGGTTGCCACCCGACCGGACCCTGCAGGGCATGAAGGTACAGGAGCTTATGGCTCACTCGGTTTCAAGCTCGGGCGTTCGGGATTTGGACCAGGAGGGCACACTTGCCCGGGTGCGGAAAATCCTCCGAGGAACCGATGAAGGATCATTTACCATACTCCTGAGCGACGGCCGGAGCATTTCCGAGACCTATCGGCCGATGCCGGGCGGCGGGGTCGTCGTGACGTTCGAGGACATCACCGAGAAGCTTCTGGCCGAGGAGAAAATCAGGCACCTGGCGCAATATGACGCGCTGACCAATCTGCCAAACCGCGTGACGTTCTACGATCAGATGGACGTTATCTTGACCCACCAGAGGCCAGGCGAATCCATCGGGGTGCTGAGTCTCGATCTCGACCACTTCAAGACCGTCAATGACACGCTCGGGCACCCCATCGGCGACCTGTTGCTGCAGGCGGTCGCCCAGCGCATGCAAAGCTGCCTGCGCGGCGGAGACATAGCGGCCCGGCTGGGCGGAGATGAATTCGCCATTCTCCTGATTCCGGTCGAAAAACCCGCGGATATCACCGCGCTCGCCACCCGCCTCATCGAGGTCGTCGGGGCACCTTTCAACCTCGACAACCGCCAGGTGATCGTGGGGGTAAGCGTCGGTATTGCGATGGCACCCGACGACGGAGACGAGCCCGATACCCTCATGAAGAACGCCGATCTGGCACTCTATCGCGCCAAGGCCGATGGAGGCGGGGCGTACCGCTTCTTTGAAGCCGAAATGGACGCGCAAATGCAGGCGCGCCGCGTCATCGAACTCGAACTGCGCGCGGCGATCAACAACGGCAATGAGTTCGAGCTGTATTACCAGCCCATAATCGACATCAAAACCGGGAAGGTCACCAGCTGTGAGGCGCTGTTGCGCTGGCGCCACCCCGAACGCGGCCTGGTCATGCCAATGGAATTCATTCCGGTGGCGGAGGCGACGGGGCTGATCGTGCCGTTGGGTGAATGGGTGTTGCAGCAGGCCTGCAAAGAAGCCATGTCGTGGCCGGAAGACATAACGATTGCGATCAATCTCTCTCCGGCTCAGTTCAAAAGCAAGAACGTCGTTTTGGCCGTCAAAAATGCGCTTGCAGCGTCGGGACTTCCCGCCAGCCGGCTCGAACTCGAGATCACCGAACTGGTACTGCTGGAAGAAACCGATGGCGCCTTCGGTATTTTGCATCAGCTCCGCGATCTCGGGATCAAGATCGCGATGGACGATTTCGGCACCGGCTATTCCTCCCTTGGCTATCTGCGCAGTTTCCCTTTCAGCACGATCAAGATCGATCAATCCTTCATTCGCGACCTGCCCGGCAAGGAAGACAGCCTCGCGATCATTCGTGCGGTGGTCGGACTGAGCAGCAGCCTGGGTATCAAGACCATAGCCGAGGGTGTGGAGACCGAGGAGCAACTTGCCAGCCTCGCCGCAGAAGGTTGCAACCAATCCCAGGGGTTCCTCTTCAGCAAGCCCCGCCCGAACAACGAGGTTCGGCAGATTCTCCGCGACCAAGCCGCATCCGTCGATGCGGCAGTTTGAACGGCAGCAGGACCCGGCCAGCGACACCTGAACGTCCCTCTTTCAGGACAAGGGAAAGCTACCCTCAAAAGCCGACAGGGGCGCAAAGCGGTCGTTTGAACAAAATCCACCCGCAGGCCGCTCAGGGCCGAACGGAGTTCCAGGCGCAATCGCCCCCCCCTCACTCATGCCGCAACGCCTCGATCGGATCGAGCCTTGCCGCCCGCCGTGCCGGGAAGAAGCCAAACAGGATGCCGACGGCGGCTGAAAAGGCGAAGGCGATGATGACGATTTTCCAGTCGAGCATGAAGGGGATGTTCATGGTGCTGGAGGCAAGCAGGGCGAGGCCCAGGCCTCCGAGAATGCCGACGATGCCGCCGAACATGGACAAGACCACCGCCTCCACCAGGAACTGCATCAGCACCTGGGACGCCTGGGCGCCGATGGCGAGACGGATGCCGATCTCCCGTGTGCGCTCTGTCACCGACACCAGCATAATATTCATAATGCCGATGCCGCCGACCAGCAGGCTGACGCCGGCGACCGCGCCCAGAAGCGCGGTCATCATGGCGGTGGTGGAGGTCAGCGTCTGGGCGATCTGCTTCATGTCGCGCACGCTGAAATCGTCGTCCTCGTTGCCGGTGATGCCGCGCCGCTCGCGCAAGAGGCGCTCGATATTGCCCTGGACCTTGGAGGTCTCCACGTCGTCCCTGGCCGAGACGTAGATGGTGGAGATGTTGGTGTTGCCGGCGATGCGGCGCTGAAAGGTGCGCAGCGGCATCAGGATGACGTCGTCCTGGTCGGTGCCGAAACTCGACTGGCCCTTGGCCTGCAGGGTGCCGATCACCTCGCAAGAGACCTTGTTCACCCGCACCCGCTGGCCCAGGGGGAAGATCGGGCCGAAGAGTTCCTCGCGCACCGTCTCGCCGATGAGGCAGACCGCGCGGCCGCCGCGGATCTCGCCGCCCAGGAACTGCCGTCCCGAGGCGATCGTCCAGTCCTGGGCGATGAAGAAGTCGTTGTCGCTGCCGATGACGCTGGTCGAGCGGCTTTCCGTGCCGACGATGGCCGTGCCGGAGGTCTGGGCGACCGGGGCGACGGCCTTGACCCCGCGCAGTTGGGCGCGAAGGGCCGCGACGTCCCTTGCGTTGAAGGCCTTGGCCTCGGCGCTGGAGCGCCCCGGTCCGAACTGGCCGGGGCGGACGAACAGGAGGTTGCTGCCGAGCTTGGAGAGATCCGCGGCGACCTTGACCGTGGTGCCGTTGCCGATGGTGACCATGGCGATCACCGCGCCGACGCCGATGACGATGCCGAGCACGGTCAGGAACGATCTGAGCGCGTTGCGCCGGAGCGCCTGCAGGGCGAGGCGGAAGGTTTCCCAAAGCATCAGGCGGGCTCCGCTTGCCGGCCGTCGGACATGATCCGGCCGTCCTGGAACCGGACGATCCGGTGGGCGTAGGCCGCCATTTCCGGCTCGTGGGTCACCATGATGACGGTGATGCCTTCCTCCTCGTTGAGCGTCTTCAGAAGCTCCATGATTTCCAGGCTGGTCTTCGTGTCGAGGTTGCCGGTCGGTTCGTCCGCCAGGAGCACCTTGGGCGAGGTGACGATGGCGCGGGCAACCGCGACGCGCTGCTGCTGGCCGCCGGAAAGTTCGCTGGGGAAATGATGCTCGCGGCCCTTGAGCCCCACATGGGCCAGCGCGCGCATGGCAAGCCGGCGCCGCTCGGCCGACTTGGTGCCGCGATAGATCAGCGGCAGTTCCACATTCTCCACCGCGGAGGATCGCGCCAGCAGGTTGAACCCTTGAAAGACGAAGCCGAGATAATGCCGGCGCAGCAGGGCGCGCTGGTCGCGGCTGAGACGGCCGACGTCCACGGTCTTGAACAGATAGGTGCCGCTGGTCGGCGTATCGAGACAGCCGAGGATGTTCATCGCCGTCGACTTGCCCGAGCCGGACGAGCCCATGATGGCGACGAATTCGCCCTCGGTGATCGTCAGGTCGATGCCGTCAAGCGCACGCACCTCCGCCATGCCCGTGCCGTAGATCTTGGCGACAGTCTTCAGCCGCATCACCGGCTGGGCAGGGGGAGGAGGGACGGCCGCGTTCATGAGTTAGCCGGCCGTCTGGGCGTCTACGATGATCTGGTCGCCGGCGGCAATGTCGCCCTTCACGATCCGGGTGCGGCTGCCGTCCGTAATGCCGATGGTGACCATGACCGGCACCGCCTTGCCGTCGCGCAGCACCCAGATCTCGCGCTCGTCGCCGGTCGGTTCCGGCCGGCTCGCCTGAGAGAAGCGGGGCGGGTGCGGCATCAGCTTTTGCAGGAAGCTGCGGTTGTCCTTCTTGGCATTGGCCTGCGGCGGGATGTAACGCAGGGCCTCGTTGGAAACGGTCAGGACGCCGTCTTCCTCCCGCACCTTGATTTCCGCCGTCGCGGTCATGCCGGGCCGAAGCAGCAGTTCGGAATTGTCGGTGGTCAACACCGCCTTGTAGGTGACCACCCCCTGGACGATCTCCGAGCCGAAGCGCAACTCGCGGATCACCGCGTTAAAATGCCGGTCCGGATAGGCGTCGACGGTAAAGACGGCGGTCTGGCCTTGCCTAACCTTGCCCACATCCGCCTCGTCCACATCGACCTGCACTTCCATCTTCTTCAGGTCTTCCGCGATTGTGAACAGCACAGGCGCTTGCAGGGAAGCGGCGACCACTTGTCCCGGATCCACGTCGCGGCTCAGGACCACGCCGTCGATGGGCGAGCAGATGCAGGATTTCTTCAGGTCGGTTTCGTGGAGCCTCAGTTCCGCGCGGGCGGCGGTCACGTCCGCCTTGGCGCTTTCGAGAGCGGCGAGCGCCCGGTCCTGGGCGGCGCGCGCGGTCTGGAGTTCGAGCATGGAAATGATCTTGCGGTCTTCGAGCGAGACCTTGCGCTTGTAGTCCTCTTCCTTCTCCACCACGGTCGCTTCCGCTTCCGTCACCCGGGCAAGCGCCGCGTTCAGCCTGGCCTTGGAGCTTTCCACGGTGGCTTTAAGTTTATCCGTGTCCAGTTCGGCAAGCTGCTGCCCGACCTTGACTTGCGAATTGTAATCCACATCGACGGAGCGGATGATGCCCGACAGCTCGCTGGAAATCTCCACCTTGTTGGTCGGCTCGACCGTGCCGGTCGCCGTCACCAGGACGATGATGTCGCCCTGGGCTGCCGCATCGGTGGTGTAGGTCAGCCCGTCGGACTTGGTGTCCGTTCCAAGATAGCGGTAGCCGCCGAAGCCGATCCCGGCCACGATTGCGGCCAGCACGGTCCATTTGACGACCCGCTTTGCCCGGCTTCCGGCCGTCGGCCGCACGCCGAGGACGGTTTCGATGTCCTCGTCCGAACCGGTTTGCGTATTCTTGTCGAGCATGGCGCCGTCCGCTTTTGGTGTTAGCCAAGGATATAATGGCCGGGGTTTGCCGCGGCCATGAGTTTAATCAATTTTATTGCAGTGCGAAGGAACCGGCGCGAAAGGGGCACACGGTCGCGGGCGCAACACTGGCTATGGTGCTTGCCTCACTCTCCGTTGTCATCCCGGCCGGAGCGTAAGCGGAGAGCCGGGACCCAGTAATCCGTGAGGCGGGTTGCTTGAGCCGGGAGGACACGGCGTACTGGCTCCCCGATCGCGCTTCGCTTGCCGGGGATGACAACTGAGAAGGAGGCAACGCCGTGCCATTCTCTGCTGCCACACCGAAATTAAAAAAAACGCGGCCGCCGGGGCAGCCGCGTTGAAATGCGTCGTTAAGTGCCGGTCTCTTCCGCTCACTCGGCTTCGTCGGCCGGCGCTGCCTGGAGCAGGCCGTAGCGTTCGATGCCGATCTTTTCCAGGAGTTCCAGCTGGGTTTCCAGGAAGTCGATGTGGCCTTCCTCGTCGGAGAGCAGTTGTTCGAACAGCTGCATGGAGACGTAGTCGCCTTCCTCGCGGCAGATTTCGCGCGACTTGGCGTAGGATTCGCGGGCGTCGTATTCGCCGGCGAGATCGCATTCCAGGACTTCCTTGATGTTCTGGCCGATGCGCAGCGGCGAAACCTTCTGCAGGTTCGGGTGACCTTCCAGGAAGATGATGCGGTCGACCAGCTTGTCCGCGTGTTCCATCTCCTCGATGGATTCGGCGCGTTCCTTCTTGGCCAGGCGGGCGTAGCCCCAGTCGGCCAGAAGGCGGTAATGCAGCCAGTACTGGTTGATAGCCCCCAGTTCCAGGAACAGGGCTTCGTTCAGTCGGTCGATAACTTTCTGATTGCCTTTCATGGCGATGGCCTCTCCGGTCGTTAGGTCTTTGATGCCTGTGTCTGGAATAACCCAGACTTGCGCGTCCAGTTCAGACAGACCCTAACAAGGTGCCCGCCGCTTTGAAATCGGAAAATAACCTGTTCGTTCCGCGATGCGAAAACGTGAGCGTTTCCGGACGTGCCTCAACGGAAATGCGGCCCGTGGCTCCAGCAGGTCAGGGAATAGCGGGTTCCCTTTTTGACCGGTACGACCCGATGCAGCATGAAGCTGGCGAACAGGGTGGCCGAGCCGAGGTCCCGTGACGAGGCCATGGCCGTGCCGCCGAAGGAAATCTCCAGCTCTCCGCCCTCGTAGGTCTCCGGTTCCGACAACTGGGTCACGATGGTCAGCTTGCGGTATTGGGCGATCGGGCCGTCGCCGATATCCGAATGCCAGTCGTAGTGGCCTTCGTCGGTCTCGTCATAGGCGGCGACCTGGAGCCGCTCCTTGAACTCGGTGAGGTCGAACCGGAAGGTTTCCCGGTTGGCGCGCGCGACCGCATCGACGATCCGGTCCATGACCCAGCTCGCATTGCCCTGGTCGTCGAGCCAGGAAATTTCGGCGCGGCGGATGTTGTCATGGCGCGTACCGCCGACCAGTCCGCCCCGTTTCTGGCGGCCGTCCTCGCTCAGGCGGATGATTTCCGTCGCTTCGGATTTCGAAAACAGATCTGCAATCGAATGCGTGAACATTGCGGTCCTTGAAAGAGGGTGCTCGAAGATCGCAAGAACGCCCAAACGCATAGGTTTGCAATGCCTAAGTCGCCGTGACTTTCGCTTTCCCGGCAAAACATCGGAACGGATTTGTTCCGCCGAAGCTAAAGTCCGGCGGCAATCGCCTTGCGCATCACCGTCGGCAGGGCCTCGCCGTCCAGGTTCGAAGGCGGCGACCACCAGCAATTCTGCGGGATCGGGCGGTCCGCCGGGTGCGTGGCGCGGTAGACGGTCAGCTCCAGATGGAAGTGGGTGAACGTGTGCCGGACGATACCCGGCCGAACCTTCCAGTCTCCGGAAAAGGGGACGTGATCGAGACCGTTCGAAGCTGCGAAATCCTCGCTCCATTCCGATCCCGGCACCTCGCTCATGCCGCCGAGCAGCCCCTTCGGCGGGCGCCGGCGCAGGAGAACCGCGCCGTCATTGCTCCTGACCGCGACGAAGGCGGCGCCCCGCCGGGTCGGTTTCTGCTTTTTCGGCGCCTTCACCGGCAGTGTTTCCGCCAGTCCCGATTTCCGCGCCGCACAGGGGTCGGTCCACGGACACAGGCTGCAGGTCGGGCGCTTCGGGCTGCACAGGGTCGCGCCCAGGTCCATGACCGCCTGGGCGAAGTCTCCGGGCCGCTCCTCCGGCGTCAGCTCCGCCATCGCCGCCCGGATCGCCGGCTTCGAACCGGGCAGGGGCTCGGTGATCTCGTAAAGGCGGCTGACGACCCGTTCGACGTTGCCGTCCACAACGGCGGCTTTCCTGTCGAACGCGATGGTGGAAATCGCGGCCGCCGTATAGGGGCCGATGCCGGGCAGGGTGACGAGCGCATCCTCGTCCTCGGGAAACCGGCCGCCATGTTCGCGCGAAACCGTTTCGGCGCATTTCTTCAGGTTGCGGGCGCGCGAATAATAGCCGAGCCCGGCCCAGGCCTTCATCACGTCCTCGTCGTCCGCATCCGCCAGCGCATGCACATCGGGCCAAAGACGGATAAACTTCAGGAAATACTCCTTGACGGCCTGCACGGTGGTCTGCTGCAGCATGATTTCCGACAGCCAGACCTGGTAGGGATCGGGCACGATGCCGGCCCGCCGGTCTTCCGGCGCCACCCGCCAGGGGAGTTTCCGGGCATGGCGGTCGTACCAGTCAAGAAGTGTTTGCGATCTTGTGCTAGGTTTCATGGCTCAAAGGTGCGCTTGTCCCAACTGTTTGCAAGAGACGACTTGGAAAGTCTGGGGAAAACGAAGGGATAACACTGTGCGCTTTGTATAGAATCCCCGAAATGTCTTTGTTTTGTCGCAATCCCGCGTGAGTATAATGACGTAAGGGCAGGTAATGGGTCGCCCCCGTGTCTCGTCCAGGTGTTGAGGAGTAAAACCATTTCGACCGTGTCCGCCAGGGAAAAGGCCAAAGGACGAAATGTGGCCAAACCGCTTGCCGACCTGGTCGGCAAGGCGATGACCCCTGCGTGCCGGAAACGCGGTTTTGCTTCCGTTGATATCCTTGCCTCCTGGCCCGACATCGTCGGCGAACGCTATGGTGAACGGGTGCAGCCGGAGCGGCTGATCTGGCCACGCCAGCCCGAAGAGGCGGTTCTGGCCGATGACACCGGGCCCAAGCCGGCAACCCTGGTTGTTCATACCGACGGCCCGACCGCCCTGATGCTCTCCCACGAGATGCCGCAGATCATCGAGCGGATCAACGCGTTTTACGGCTGGGCCGCCGTGGGGCGCATCAGGATCGTTCAGCGACCGGTCGCCGTGCGCCCGCCCTCGCGTCGAAAGACCCTGCGCCCCCTCACCGGAGAGGAGGAGCGGAATCTGGAAGCCCGTCTCTCAGGATTCGAACATGACGGCCTTCGAAAAGCGCTGAAGAAACTCGGCTCCCAGGTCATCGCCCGGGAAAAGGCGTCCCAATAGGTCTGCTCGGCCAAATCGGCCCACGAAGGGTCCGGCTGTCACTTCCTCGTGATCGTGACGGAGCCGCTTCCCCCTTGTGTCCTCCCCCTTGCTGCCACAATTGACCGTTTCAGTTGACTGCGCCCGCGTGAGCGGGCACATGAATGGGCAATCCGGAAGACTTCCGGCTTTGCGATCGAACACTGGACGGGACCACGAACGTGACTTTTTCTCGCAGAAATTTTCTCCAGGCCGCTTCGGGCCTAGCCTTGACCATTGGCGTTTGGGGCGTGCCGTCTCTGGCATGGGCGGCCGATACCGTCGATATCGAAGAACTGTTGAAGCCGGGCCCCTTGGGTGACAAGACGCTGGGCTCGGAGGATGCGCCGGTCACGATCGTCGAATACGCCTCCATGACCTGCGGTCACTGCGCTAATTTCGATGAGGTCACCTTCCCGGAACTGAAGTCCCGGTATATCGATACCGGCAAGGTACGCTTCATTTTCCGGGAATATCCCCTCAACAATCCGGCTTATGCCATGTCCATGCTGGCGCGCTGCATGCCGGCCGACAAATATTTCGACGGTGTCGAGATCATGTTCGAGCAGCTCCGTTCGGGCGCCCTGAGCGGCAGTTTCCTGCCGGCGCTGACGAAATTGTCGAAGCAGATCGGATTTACACAGGAGTCCTTCGAGCAGTGCTTGACAAACCAGAAGCTGATGGACGCACTGAAGGAAGAGCGGGACCGGGCGACCACCAAATTCGGTGTCGAGGCGACGCCGACGTTCTTTATCAACGGCGAAAAGCATTCAGGAGCGCTGTCGATTGAGGAAATGGGAAAGATCATCGACGAGAAAATGTAACGCGCGGGACACCGTCCGGCGGTCGTTGATCGCATGCCTGTTTTCTGAACCCAAAGCATCGGCGCAACGCTTGAGAGAGCGGGTGCGCCGATGAAGTTTTCCAAGCTCCGCGTCGTCGGCTTCAAATCCTTTGTCGAACCGATGGACTTCATCATCGGGGACGGCCTGACAGGCGTGGTCGGGCCCAACGGTTGCGGCAAGTCCAACCTCGTCGAGGCCCTGCGCTGGGTCATGGGCGAGAACTCCTACAAGAACATGCGCGCATCCGGCATGGATGACGTGATCTTTTCCGGCAGCCTGAACCGCCCGGCCCGCAACACGGCGGAAGTCACCCTTTACCTGGAAAATCAGGAGCGCACGGCGCCGGCAGCCTTCAACGACGCCGACACGCTGGAAGTCAGCCGCCGGATCGAGCGCGAGGCCGGCTCCAATTACAAGATCAACGCCAAGGAAGTCCGCGCGCGCGACGTCCAGTTGCTCTTTGCCGACGCCTCCACCGGCGCCCGCTCCCCGGCCATGGTGCGCCAGGGCCAGATCGGCGAGCTGATCTCCGCAAAGCCCACCTCCAGGCGTATGATCCTGGAAGAGGCCGCGGGGATTTCCGGTCTGCACAGCCGCCGCCACGAGGCCGAAATCCGCCTGCGCGCGGCGGAACAGAACCTGGAGCGTCTGGAAGACGTTCTCGTCCAGATCGACGCCCAGCTCGACAATCTCAGGCGCCAGTCCCGTCAGGCGTCGCGCTACCGCAACCTGTCGTCGGAAATCCGGGCCGCCGAGGCCTCGATCCTTTATCTGCGCTGGACGGAGGCTCGCGACGCGTTGGCCGAGGCCGAGCGCCATTTCGCCGAGGCGCAGCGTGAGGTGCGCGAAGTCACGGCCGTCCAGGCGGAAAGCGCCCGGGTTCAGGCGATCGCCGCCCACAAGCTGCCGGAACTGCGCGATGCCTCCGCCAAGGCGGGCGCGGTCCTGCAACGGCTGATCATCGCCCGCAACGATCTCGACGCCGAGGAGCGCCGGGTCAAGGAACGTCTGCAGGACCTGGAGCGGCGGCTGGCGCAACTGGCCGAAGACGTCGTCCGCGAGGAGCGGATGGTCTCGGAGAACGACGAGGTCCTGGAGCGCCTGACCGAGGAGCGCGCCGAACTTCTGGAAGAAAACGAGACGGTCCAGGAACGCAGCGAACTCGCCCGCGAAAAGGTGGCGGAAGCGGAAGAACGTGTTCAGGAGAAAGAGGCCGCTTTGGCGGAACTCACCTCCGCCTCCGCGCAGGCCTCCGCCGAGCGCCAGCAGCTGGAACGCCGCGTGGCGGAATCGCGCCAGCGGGCCGATCGGCTTGCCGCCCAGGCGGCCGAAGCGCAGCAGGCCCTTGCCGCGGTCAATTCGGAAATGGCCAATGTCGACGGCATTTCCGAGCGCCGCGAAGCCGTCGAACTGGCCGAGGAAACCCTGCTCCAGGCCGAAGCCACGGTCGAGGAAGCCGAGGTCCGGACGGCAGCGGCCCGCGAAGCGGAACAGGAAGCGCGAAGGCCCTTGAACGAGGCGCAGCAGACGCTTTCCAGTTACGAGACCGAAGCGCGGACCCTGGAGAAGATCGTCAATGTTTCCTTCGGCGACGACTGGCCCCCGGTGGTGGAGGACCTGAAGGTCGCGCCCGGTTTCGAAACGGCGCTGGGCGCCGCCCTGGGCGAAGACCTGGATGCGCCCGTTTCGGCGGACGCACCGGTCCATTGGGGCGAGGCGCCCGACGGTTCCGGCGATCCGGCCTTGCCGGCCGGCGCTCGCCCGCTGATCGATCAGGTCGAGGCGCCAAAGGCCCTGGCCCGGCGGCTTGCCCAGATCGGCCTTGTCGACAAGGCCGATGGTCCACGCCTGCAAAAGGAGTTGAAGCCCGGCCAGCGGCTGGTCTCCAAAGAAGGCGATCTCTGGCGCTGGGACGGGTTCGTCGTCGGCGCCGATGCGCCCACGCCGGCGGCACAGCGCCTTGCCCAGAAAAACCGCCTCGCCGAACTGGCCGACAAGATCGAAACGGCCGAACGCGTTGTCGAGGATCGCAAGGCGGCCCTTGAACAGGCATGCGGATCCGCCCGGCAGGCGGCGGAAGCCGAACAGGCGGCGCGCGGACGGGTGCGGGAAACGCAACGGGAGCTGAGTGCTGCCCGTGACGGACTGGCCGCCGCAGAGCGTGCCCTGTCTCAGCTCGCCGCCCGCAAGGCGGCCGCCGAGGAACGCTGTGAACGCCTGGGTGAGGAAGCGGTAGAGGCGCGCGAAATCCTCACTGAATGCGAGGAACGGCTTGCCGAAGCACCCTCCGTGGACGGTTTCCAGGAACAGATCCTGAAGCTGCAGGGCGAGGTGGCAACGGCCCGGGCGGCTCTGGCGGAGGCCCGCGCCGTTTCCGAAGGCCTCACGCGCGACCAGCAGATGCGCGACCGTCGGCTGGAGGCGATCGCCCGTGAATACGACAGCTGGAAAACCCGTGCAGCCAACGCTGCCCGGCAGATCACCGTCCTGAAGGAGCGCCGTCAGGAGGCGGAGGACGAGCGAACGGAACTGATCGAGGCGCCGGAGGAAATCGAACACAAGCGCCGCGAGATATTTTCAGCTATTGCGAAGGCGGAAGAAGACAAGAAAGCCCGCGACGACGAATTGCAGCGCGCCGAATCCGATCTGGCGGAAGTGGATCGCCTGGCCAAGTCCGCCCTGGAAGGCCTGTCGTCTGCCCGCGAAGCCCAGGCCCGCGCGGAGGAACGGCTGCAGGCGGCCCGCGAGCGCAAGGCCAACCTGGAGCAGCGGATCGACGAGGATCTGGAAGTTCCGGTTTCCGCCCTGCCTGAAATTGCCGGATTGAAGGACGGCGCGCCGTTGCCCGATCCGGAGGCGATGGAGCGCAAGCACGAACGGCTCAAGGCGGAACGGGAACGGCTCGGTGGCGTCAACCTGCGCGCGGAAGAGGAACTCACCGAAATCGATGAGCAGAAGACGACGCTGACCAACGAACGCGATGACCTGGTCGAGGCGATTCGCCGCCTGAGAACCGGCATCTCCAACCTGAACCGGGAAGCGCGTGAGCGCCTATTGGCGTCCTTCGAGGTGGTCAACGACCACTTCCAGCGTCTTTTCACACATCTCTTCGGCGGTGGTACAGCGGAATTGCAACTGGTCGATTCCGACGATCCGCTTGATGCGGGCCTTGAAATCATCGCCCGCCCGCCGGGCAAGAAACCGCAGACCATGACGCTCCTGTCCGGCGGCGAACAGGCACTGACCGCAATGGCGCTGATCTTTGCGGTGTTCCTGACCAACCCCGCGCCGATCTGCGTTCTGGACGAGGTCGATGCGCCGCTCGACGACGCGAATGTGGAGCGTTACTGCGACCTTCTGGACGAGATGTCGCGTCGGACGGAGACCCGGTTTGTGGTCATTACCCACAATCCGATCACCATGGCGCGGATGAACCGGCTGTTCGGCGTGACCATGGCCGAAAGGGGCGTTTCCCAGTTGGTCTCGGTGGACCTTGAAACCGCCGAACGATTCCGCGAAGCGGGCTGAGACGGCTTAAACGGTGTGCATTGCGCAACGAGCCTATGCGACTAAGGTTTGGTCAAAACGCCCCATGGCGAAGAATATTGTTATAATTCAATCATTTAATCCTTTCTTAGGCCTTCTTGACACGGCATTGGGCGCCGATTATGGTGCGCGCGGCTTTAGGGGGCTTTCAGCCTAACGGATCTAAACCGTCGAGGGGGTCGGAGACTGTAATGAACGGCTCTTCGCATGACGACGATGGAAAGGATCCGCTGGAGGGTGTCTCCGAGCCGGGTCTGTCGAAGCGGCGGGCTCAACTGGACCGCAAGCTGATGGACTTGCATGTGGCCGAGCAGGCCTCCGTGCAAAAGTCTCACAGCAGTGCCACCGGTTACGCGCAGGCAGTGAAGATTTCTTCGGAATTCATTGCTGG
This sequence comes from Roseibium sp., assembly GCF_048260565.1. Taxonomy (GTDB): domain Bacteria; phylum Pseudomonadota; class Alphaproteobacteria; order Rhizobiales; family Stappiaceae; genus Roseibium. The sequence goes on from NZ_JBLXGP010000002.1 coordinate 620,603, forward strand.
CGTTCTGGTCGGGGCAGGGATCGGTTGGGTGGCTGACGAGTGGTTGGGGACATCGCCGTTCGGGTTGATCGTCTTTCTCCTCCTCGGTTTCGCGGCAGGGGTCCTGAATATCATGCGCTCGGCCGGTTTGGTCGCGAGCCAGGATGCACGGATCTCGAAGCGGAATGCGCGCGACGACGGTTCCAAATGAATTCACCGCGCTTCATGCGCGCCCCGAAGTGAACAGATGAAGAAGGCTGACCGGTGTCGAACGATCCGATCCACCAGTTCCAGATCCAGAAGATTTTCCCGATCGAAGTCGGGGGCATGGATTTCTCATTCACCAATTCTTCGCTGTTCATGGGTTTGACCGTGGCAGCGGCGTCCGCATTCCTGATCTTCTCGACCAGCGGCCGCGGTCTGGTGCCGACGCGGATGCAGTCGGTTGCGGAAATGGCCTACGAATTCGTGGCCAGTATGTTGAGGGACGCAGCGGGTACGGATGGCATGCGCTTCTTCCCGATGGTGTTCTCGATCTTCATGTTCGTGCTTTTCGGGAACCTGTTCGGGATGTTCCCGTACTTCTTCACCATCACGAGCCACATCATCGTGACCTTTGCGCTGGCCATGCTGGTGATCCTGACAGTGGTCATCTACGGTTTCATGCGCAACGGAATGAAGTTCCTGAAGCTGTTCGTGCCGGACGGCGTGCCGGGCGCGCTGATCCCTCTGGTGACCGCGATCGAGGTGATCTCGTTCCTGTCCCGTCCGATCAGCCTGTCCGTTCGTCTTTTCGCCAACATGCTGGCCGGACACATCACACTTAAGGTTTTCTCGGGCTTCGTCGTAAGCCTGGGTGCATTGGGAGCTGCCGGCGTCGCCGGTGCCATTCTCCCGCTCGGAATGACTGTTGCCCTGACGGCGCTGGAATTCCTTGTTGCGTTCCTGCAGGCCTACGTCTTCACGGTCCTGACCTGCATGTATCTCAACGACGCACTTCATCCATCCCACTAAGTTCAAGAATCACGCGGCCAGGCGGCCACAAGTGAAACTGACAAACGCTATTAGGAGCATATGTCATGGAAGCAGAAGCAGCAAAGTACATCGGCGCAGGTATCGCATGTCTCGGCATGGGCGGAGCCGGTGTCGGCCTTGGCCAGATCTTCGGTAACTACCTCGCAGGCGCCCTGCGCAACCCGTCCGCAGCTGACGGCCAGTTCGGCCGCCTGATCTTCGGCTTCGCCGTGACGGAAGCTCTGGGCATCTTCTCCCTCCTCGTTGCTCTGATGCTTCTCTTCGTCGTCTAATCGACTTTCGATAGACAACGACATTTGACGAGAAACCGGTGGTGGCGCATTTGCGCCGCCAGTCCGGCATCTGGAGACAAAGATGGCAGGCGAAACCAATTCGGCCACAGAAGCCACGCACACGGGCACCGAGGTGTCGATTGAGCATCACGACAGCAGCGGAGTGTTTCCTCCGTTCGACAGTGCGACGTTCGCTTCGCAGCTCCTTTGGCTGGCAATTACCTTTGGCCTGTTCTACTGGATCATCAAGAATGTGGCCGTGCCGCGGATTTCCGGCATCCTTGAAGACCGCAAGGATCGCATTGCCGGCGATCTTTCCGAAGCCAACAGGCTGAAGGAAGAAACCGACGAAGCGATTGCAGCTTACGAACAGGCTCTTGCCGAAGCCCGTGCCAAGGCACACGGCATCGCGCATGACACCCGTGCGAAGCTGAAGGCCGACAACGAGGCCCGCCGCGAAAAAGCCGAGGCGGAACTTGCCAAGAAGCTCGCCGCAGCGGAAAGCCAGATCGCCGAAGTGAAGAGCCAGGCCATGGAACAGATCGGCGATATCGCCGGTGAAACCACGTCGGCTCTCGTGGAAGCGCTGATGGGCAAGGCTCCGACGAAGACCGATCTGAGCAAGGCGCTCAAATCGGCAATGGATTGAGGAGACGACGATGGACGCAACATTTTTCGCCCTTGTCGGCCTTGTCCTCTTCTTTGCCGTGATCATCTGGGTCAAGGTGCCCGGCAAGATCGGTGGCGCGCTCGACAACCGTGCAAATGAGATCCGCAAGGAACTCGATGAAGCCCGCAAGCTCCGCGAAGAAGCCCAGGCGCTTTTGTCCGAGTATCAGCGCAAGCGTCACGATGCCGAGGCCGAAGCCGAAGCGATCATCGCCGAAGCCAATTCGGAAGCCGAGCGTCTGACCGTGGAAACCAATCAGGCTCTCGAAGAGATGATTGCCCGCCGGTCGAAGGCTGCCGAGAACAAGATCGCTCAGGCCGAATCCCAGGCGATTGCCGAGGTTCGTGCCAAGGCCGCCGATATCGCGGTCGCTGCCGCCGAAGAGATCCTCGCCGCCAAGGTGAAGGACAAGGTGGCCGACGGCATTCTGGCCCAGAGCATCGATCAGGTGAAAGCGAAGCTGAACTGATCGGCGTCAGTCGGATAAAATTCCTGAAAAGCGGCCCCTGTGGCCGCTTTTTTGTTTGGAAGTGCCTGTTATCATCTTCGTCATTCCAGACAGTGTGGCGCGTGAGCGCCATCACGTGATCTGGACTCTAGCTGACAGAGTGAGCGCGAGCGAACGCCGCCTTTAATCGGGTATTGGACGCGCTTGCGCGCGGCTGATGTCTGGATTCCGGATCGGCGTTCGGCTTCGCCTTACTTGTCCGGAATGACGGGTTGGCCTCGACTCGCCTCCGCCGCTTCCCGAACCGGCTTGAACGACATGCGGTGATGAGGCGAGGGGCCGAGCTTTAAGAGTGCTTCCTGGTGGGCCGGGACGCCGTAGCCCTTGTGGGCGGCAAAGCCGTAGCCCGGGGCAAGCGCGTCGAGGCGCACCATCATCCGGTCCCGCAGCACCTTGGCGACGATCGAGGCAGCGGCAATGGCCAGACAGCGGCCGTCACCCTTGATCAGGCTCTGCCCCGGCTGGCTCAGCCCTGGCGGCACGTCCCGCCCATCAACCAGCACCATTTCCGGCGCGACGGCTAGTCCGTTTACGGCGCGTCGCATCGCGGTGAGGGTTGCTGCCCGGATGTTGAGCCGGTCGACCATCGCAGGGCTGGCGGTCGCGGCGCATACATGGGCAGACGCACAGATCTCGTCGAAAAGCTGTTCCCGCTTCGCTTCGGTCAGCTTTTTGGAGTCGTTCAGTCCCGCCGGCAGGTTGTCGTAATCGAGTATGACGGCGGCCGTCGCCACCGGCCCGGCCCATGGCCCGCGTCCCGCCTCGTCGACGCCGGCCAAAAGGTAATTGAAGCCGGCAGCGTAGGATTTCTCGAGACTTTCGTCAGGACTGTCCGGAAAAGGCAGGTCGAAAAGACTGGGAGGCTTGCTCATGGACCGACCATGCCAATGGCTCTGTTCCAAGACAAGATAGCCATTTAAAACAGGTCCAGTTGCACCCCGCCTTTTTGTGGCGAGACGAAACTCTCCGTGTCGAGTTTCTTCCGCCGCGCATTCAGGCCGAGCCGTTTCGAGGCCAGGGAAAACCGCTTGGCGATCTGGTCCGCGTAGGGACCCTTGCCCTTCATGCGCTCGCCCCACTTGGCGTCGTAGTCCTTGCCGTTGCGCATGGAGCGGATCAGGTTCATCACATGCCGGTAGCGGTCCGGGCGTTCGCGCAGGAGCCAGTCGCGGAAGAGCTCGGAAACCTCCAGCGGAAGACGTAGCAGGATGAAGCCGGCCGAGGTGGCGCCGTGCTCGCAGGAGGCCTCCAGGATCGCCTCGATCTCGCTGTCGTTCAGGGCCGGGATCACCGGCGCGATCATGGCCGCCGCCGGAATGCCGGCCTCAGACAGCTTCCGGATCGCCTGCAGGCGCTTGTGCGGGGCGGAGGCCCGCGGTTCCATGGCCCTGGACAGCTTGTGGTCCAGGGTGGTGACGGAAAGCGCCACCTTGACCAGGTTCCGCTCCGCCATGCGCGACAGGATATCGATGTCGCGGGTCACCAGAGCGGATTTGGTGACGATGCCGACCGGATGATTGCACCGGTCCAGCACCTCTAGCACCTCGCGCATGATCCCGTATTGCCGTTCCAGCGGCTGGTAGGGATCGGTGTTGGTGCCGATGGCAATGGTGCGCGGCTGGTAATTCGGCCGGGAAAGTTCCCGTTCCAGCAGCTCCGCCGCGTTCGGCTTGGCGAACAGCCGGGTTTCGAAATCGAGCCCCGGCGACAGGCCCATGAAGGCATGGGTCGGCCGGGCGAAACAGTAGATGCAGCCGTGCTCGCAGCCCCGGTAGGGATTGATGGAGCGGTCGAAGGAAATATCGGGCGAGGTGTTTCGGGTGATGATGGAACGCGCCCGTTCCTCCTGGACCGTGGTCTTCAGGGGCGGCAGTTCCTCCCCGCTGTCCCAGCCGTCGTCGAAGGCGACGGTTGCCAGCGGCTCGAACCGGCCGGACATGTTGAGGCCGGCGCCGCGGCCGCGACGAAGGTCCGGGCGGACGCCGGACCCGGCATCCGAAGGGGCAGCTTCGCCCTGACTGTCGAATTCTTCCGTTACGGCATGGAGTTGCATTTTCGAATCCGAAGCAGATTGCATGAGAACATAATGAGAACATTAATCAGAAAATGCCGAAACTCAAGGGGGTCGTCTCGCGCTTTGCGCGAAAACGCGCTAGAAGAAAGGCATGATCAGCGTCATCATACCGACATTGAATTCCGAGATTGTGCTCGCCCACACTTTGGCGGCTCTCGTTCCGGCCACGGCCGAAGGCGTCGTGCGCGAAGTGATCGTGGTCGATGGCGGGTCTTCCGACAACACCCATGTGATCGCCGATGCCGCCGGATGCGAGTGGTGCCCGGAAAAGGGGCCGCGCAGCCGGTTGCTCGAAGCCGGCGCGACCCGCGCCCAGCGGGGCGAGTGGCTGTTGTTCCTCTCCGCGGACACTGTTCTGGAACCGGGCTGGTTTCACGAGGTTCAGGCCTTTATCGAGCGGGCCGAGCGCTCCGGCAGCGCCGATCGTACGGCTGCGGCCTTCAAACTGAAATTCGAGGCCTTCGGTTTGGGCGCGCGCCTGTCGGAAATTCTGGCGTCGCTTCGGTCGCATCTGCTTGGTATGCCATACGGCAACCAGGGCCTGATCATTTCCAGGCGGTTCTATGCAAAGCTTGGTGGATACAGCCCCTTGCCGGAAATGGAAGATCTCGATCTGGTCAAGCGGATCGGACGGCGGCGCCTCGTCTGTCTGCGGGCGGCGGCGATTTCCTCCGGGCGTTTGGACGAACCGGGTTTCCTGTCGTCCATGCGCCGCTCGATCGCCCGTTTCTGTGTCGGCACCCTGCGTGTGCCGCCCAAGCTCGTGCTGCGCATTCACGGCTAAGCGTCTTTCCCCGAATTGAAACCGAAGGCCGGCTGCCAAGGGCGGTGTCGGACAAATCCGGCTTGTTGTGTTCCTCTGCCGGTGATTAGGTATGCCTTTCTTTCGAGGCAGGAGAAGCAGTGTGAGCACGGTCAATGCCGGGGTGGATAGCAAGGCGACCGCGGGCATCGTGTTCATGTGTGTCGCCATCGCCTTGCTGTGTGTCAGCGACGCCATCGCCAAGACGCTGACCGCACACTATCCGCCGCTGCAGATCCTGTTCCTGCGCAACATCATCGCCCTGCCGTTCTCCGTTCTGATCGCCTGGAAGGCCGGCGGACCCGCCGCCTTGCGCTCTCACCGGCCGGCCATGCATCTCTTCCGTGGCCTGATCTGGATCGGCGCTGCCGGAAGCTTCTTTACCGGTCTCAAGTATCTCGGCCTGGCGGAGGCAACGGTGCTGGCCTTCGCGGCCCCGGTGTTCATCACGGCACTTGCGGCCCTTGTCCTGAAAGACCCGGTGGGTTGGCGGCGCTGGTCGGCGGTCCTGGTCGGCTTCGTCGGCGTTCTGGTCGTCGTTCGCCCGGGTATGGACGCGTTCCAGATGGTGTCCCTGTTTCCGGTCGCGACCGCCGTTCTCTATGCGGTGCTGATGCTGTCGGCCCGTTTCGTCGATCCGCGCGAAAGCGTGTGGACGCTGATGCTTTATCTGGTGGGGGCCGGCGCCGTGTTCAGCGCCCTGACGATGCCCTTCGTCTGGGTGCCTGTCCGGACCGAAGACCTCTGGCTGTTTTTAGGGATCGCCTTCTTCGGCACCATCGGCGTCACCATGCTGACCCAGGCCTTCCGACTTGCTCCAGCGGCAACCGTCGCGCCCCTGGACTACACGGCCCTGATCTGGGCGACCCTGATCGGCTGGCTCGTCTGGGGCGAAATCCCCGACCTCGCAACCTACCTCGGCGCTGCGATCATCATCGCCAGCGGCATCTTCATCATCTGGCGCGAGCGGAAACTGGAGGGGTAGGGGCTTCCTGCCCCCCCCACCTTCCTGCAGGATACCGATCCCGGCATCCGCCCTTATCATCACACCCGACGCCGTATCGGCTCCGCCAGGCTCATGCCGCAAGATCCCTGACCGGTTCGTCCTGCCATGTCCCGTTCCGCTTGTATCGTGCGCTGACCCGGCCGTCTTCCAGGGCGAACAGGTGCAGCCAGCCATTGTCGAAAAGCGCCTGTACCTCCGGATGAGCACCCAGGATGGCGGAAATGGCCTCCTTTGGTGCTTCGATCAAAACCGAAAGCCGCAGCGGGGTGTAAACGAGACCGTCACCGTCATGAAGTGCCTGCCACGGCAGACCGGGGCGCAGGCGGCCGCCATTGCCCTCCAGCACGCCGATGCCGCCGACCACATTGTGGATGAGCTTGTTTCCGCCGCCGAAAACGTCCGGAGCAACGGCGGAGCCGTAATATTGCAGGCTGATCCAGCTGGCCACGACGACCGGGGCGGTCAGGATGAGTTCGAGTGTCTTGAACCCGCTGTCGGTCCTCCAGTCGTAGCTGTGCAGAAAGGCACGCCCTTCGAGATCCGCCGAGGAGGTCACGTTTCTCGGAGCGGCGATAAAGGTCGCGCAGCCGGCCAATCCCCATTCCGGCCGGATTTCCGACCAGTTGTGCGCCCTGAAAGAGATGGACGCCGCGTCCACGCCCGGCAAATGGACGGCCCGTTCGGCCCGTGCCTGCTGACCGGTCCGCTCCAACCACGTCTTCACAAGGCCGATGTCGCCGCCGCTGGTGCCCGTGTCCTCGTCGAAGAGCGATATTTCATCCGTCGTCGTATCGTGCAGACCGGCCATGAAGCAGGTGTCGGACGGGACCTCGATGCCGTGCTCGACAAGCCCGGCGCGCGTTTCCGGATCGTTGAGCAGCGCCGCAAGCAGCCGGGCCGACACCTCGCCGGAATAGCCGCCGCAGGCGCCGCAATGGTACGCGCTTTCATGCGGGTTGTTGGTCACATGGGCGCCATGGCCGACAAGAAGCACGATCGGGGCATGGCCTTGGGTGAGGCCCATCGCCTTGAGGACCGTTGCGGCCGTTTCCGCCTTCGTCTCCGCGCTCAGGGCGGGGTCGAGACGCGGCGCGAACGAGACCCGAGTCCTTTTGCCGGACAGGCCAAAGGCGTCCCGGATCAGCTTCAGCCCGTAAAACGGCCCGGCCGCCTCGACAAAGGCGAAGGAGGAAACCGCGGCCTGGCGGAACCGGTCCAGCGCCCGAACCGCCCGTTTGCCGATGCGGGTCGCGTGCTCCTTGCCGGCCGCGCAGCGGCTTGTCGACGACAGGCCGGGTTTCAGCAGGACGGGCAGATGGTTTTCGACGACGTCCGAGCCATGGTCCGTATGAGCGACGGGCAGGCCGAAGAACCCGGCGAACCCGAGGGTTTCGACTGACGGGCTCTGGCTTTCGAGGGCGCGCCGGATGACTTCCGAGCGAACATCGATGCAAAAGGCCGCCTGGACGGCGGGGCGGACTTCCCGCCGGGGCGAAGCGCTCAGTTTCCGGCCAAGATCCCTTTGGAAGGCCCGTTCGGCCGCGTCCTGCAAGATGGCATCGACCGCCTGGTCGGGCGATGGAGCGACAGGCGCCGCGTGTGCTGCGACCGTTTCACGCCAGCTTTCGCCGGTCTCCGGAACATGGGTCAACAGGGCTTCCTCCCAGATCAGCCGGATCGCCAGCAGATCGGCAAGCGTGCTGTCGGTCCTGCCGTCCAGTTCGGCCTGCCACAGCAGCCAGCGGGCGTGTTGCGCCCATCCGCCGAGATCCATAAGCAGCCGGTGGAACAGGGTCTCGGCCGCCTCAAGACTGACACCGAGCCGGTCCGTCGACCTCAGGACCGCCTGTTCGAAGGTGTCCGGGGCCGAGGCCACATGCGCGCAGAAGCCCGACAGCCCGGCAATTTCCGGCGTCAGGTCGCAGCTCGCCCAGGACCGCCACGCGGCATAGGCGTTTACGCCCGGCTTTGGCGCCCAGAGGGCCTGTCCCCGATCGAAGAAGCCTGCGGCCCAAAGTCCGACCGATTTCTCGATGACCGAAGGCCAGTCGATTCCCGTGGCGGATGCGGCCAGGTCGGCGATGGTCGGCAAGGGCTCCGGGGCAGGGGCCGCCACGGACGCAAGCTCCTTGAGCTGACTGAGGCTCGAAGGCGTTAGCGGCGACGGGTGTGCCTCAAGGGCCGCGCCAAGGTCCGCATCGGTGATGCGACCCGCAGCGATATCTTCCGCATAGGATGTCCGGGGCCGGGTGATGCTGGCGCCTGCGACGCGCGCGAGCCGGGCCGAGGCCGTCGCGAGGTCTTCGCCGGTCTGGCCGAGAAAGGGATTGACCGCGACCGTCGCATCGAGCGGGAAGGCCGGAGGGATGGCGCGGATGGCCGCGGCGGCGGCCTCGAGAATGCCGGAGATCCGTGCCGCTTCGAACTGGGTGTGTTTGATGAACATCGAAGATCCCTCGCTTACTTGGATTTGGCGACCCGGTATCCGCCGATGAAGCGGTCGAGGAGCGCGTTGAGGTAAAGCCCGTTTGCCACGTGCACCCGAAGGCCGGCGGTCGCCGGATGGTGCGCCCACAGCGGAAACAGGGATTGGGCGAAGGCGACGAGACCGAAGGAGAAGACCGTCAGCACGATCAGCGCCCATTCGAGCGGTCCCGCAACCGGCGTTTCCGGCAGGGCCGCACCCCAGATCCGGTGGGCAACCTGCTGAAACGTGAAATAGGCCAGCGCGACGGCTCCGGCAGAAACGGAGGTGCGGTAGGTCAGGTCGGCCGGCGCCGTATCCGCAAGGCCCTGTGCCACCAGATAGGCCACACCGAAAACAAGCACGGCGCCGAGGGCGAGGGCCTGCGGTGTCTTGGGACCGGCGACGACGGAGAATGCGACCGAAACCGCGGCGTAAAGAACCAGGGCAATTGCGAAGGACTTCGCCACATTGGCAAGGCTGGGCACGGCGATCGGGCCGGGTCTGCGCAGGCCGGCGACGGCTTCGACAGCACCGCCGGAGGACAGGAAGGCGTGGGCCTTGTAGAGGGAATGCGCAACGATGTGCAGCAGCGCCAGCGGCCACAGGCCGAGCCCGCACTGGAGCAGCATGAACCCCATCTGGGAGATGGTGGACCAGGCGAGCGCGGTCTTGACCGCGCTTTGGGTCAGCATCACCACGGCGCCGAAAAGAGCGGTCAGACCGCCGATGGCGACGAGTGTGCCCATTGCGCCGGGGCTTGCCTGAACGAGATCCGCCGTCCGGATCAGAAGGAAGCCGCCTGCATTGATGATGCCCGCATGCAGAAGGGCGGAGACCGGCGTCGGCGCCTCCATGACTTCCGTCAGCCAACCGTGCAGCGGGAACGCCGCTGTTTTCAACACGGCTGCGAGCACGAGAAAGACGACTGCCAGATGCGCGGGAAGCGTGAGGTGGGGGTTGGCGAGCTCGGTCAGCCGGGTAAACTCTCCTGTACCCAAAGCCGCCGCAAACAGGATGGTGCTGAGAGCAAGCGCAAGATCGCCGGTGTGCCACACGAGGGCGAATTTGGTCGAGGCCCGCCGTGCGGCGGCCCGCTCCGGGTAGAACAGAAGCAGCCTTCGCACGCAAAGCCCGATGCTGACGAACCCGAGCACCAGAACCGTCATGCTTCCCGACTGGACCAGGACCAGGACGGCGGCGAGCGCGGCCAGCATCAATCCGTGAAACGCGCCTTCCCGTGCTTCGCCGTCGAGGTAGCTGCGGGAATAGCGCAGGACGATCCAGCCGATGAAGGCGACGAGCATCGTCATGGTCGTGCTGATGGCGTCGAGACAGAAGACAATCGGAAACGGACCATCGAGCAGGGAAAGGCGGGTCGGCCCCGCGACGAGCAATTGCACCGTTCCGGTTGCCGCAAGCACCAGCGCCAGAAGTGCTGCCCCTTCGGACAGCCGGGGCAAGGCGGCCGGGCGACGGCCGCTGCGAACCGCCGCGACAAGGGATGTCGCTATAAGCACGACAGGCGCCAGGAGGGCCAGAGGGAAGAGCTGGAGGAGGAGCGGGGAGAGGAGGGGCGACATGGAAGCCTCGCGGTCGGTTCGTGGATCGCCGTGGATATATCGTCTCGCTTTTATCTATAAAAATACATATTATCTTCGATATCGTTCTATATTTTAGAAGAGTGAATGTGCTGAACGAGGTCGACAACAAACCCTGATTTCGTCATCCCGGACGAAGCGCGAGCGTAGATCCGGGACCGGAGAGCCTCGGCTTTGATTATGTAATGTATTGAAAACGAGAGGCTTTTGCCTCGCCGACCCCGGCTCGCGCTTTCGCTTGGCCGGGGTGACAGTGGAGAGGAGAGAGCTTTGTCGGCGGTCTGGCTGAACCTTCATCACCTGAGACTGTTCCGCGCGGTCGCCCGCGACAGCACGCTGACCGGCGCGGCGCGCACACTGAACCTGTCGCAGTCGGCGCTGTCCTCCCAGATCAAAACGCTGGAAGCCTCGCTCGGTCACGATCTCTTCGAACGCCGGGGGCGCGGGCTGGTCCTCACGGAAGCCGGCCGGATTGCCCTCGACCACGCCGAAGCGATCTTTCGCACCGCGGACGATCTGACGGCGACCTTGAGCAACGCCGGCTCCGGGCGCAAGGCGCTCCGGGTCGGGGCGCTGGCAACGCTTTCGCGGAACTTCCAGATCGGCTTCCTGGAGCCGCTGATCGGGCGTTCCGATGTGGAAGTGGTCCTCCGCTCCGGAGCGCAGGCGGACCTGCTGCGCGCGCTGGAAGCGCTTTCGGTCGACGTTGTCCTGACGAATCTCGTCCCGGCCCGCGACGCATCGAGCCCCTATCTCGTCCATTCCCTTTCCGAACAACCGGTCAGCCTGATCGGCCTGCCGCCCGCCTCGGGATCGGCGGACCGGCCCCTAGCGGAGCTGCTTGCCGACGAACCGCTGATCCTGCCGACCCCGGAATCCGCCTTGCGGGCCTCTTTCGATGCGCTGGTGGAGCAAATGGGCATTCCTGCGAAAATCGCGGCGGAAGCCGACGACATGGCCATGCTCCGCCTCCTGGCCCGTGCGGGGGCCGGTATTGCCGTCATTCCCCCGATTGTCGTCAGAGACGAGCTGTCGACGGGAATGCTGGTTGAACTGGGACGGCTTGGAGGGATAAAGGAGGAATTCTTCGCCGTAACCCTGCACCGGCGCTTCCCGAATCCGCTCGTTGCAGAGCTGCTGCAGACGTTCAGGAACAGGACGGATTGAAGGTCCGGGCCTCCGGGAAACGACGGGGCAGCCGGAATTCAGGGCGCCCTTTACGGTTTCAAACAGTTCCAACCGCAGACACAGAGCGCCACTTCCGGCGATAGACGGAAGCGGATACGCCGACCCGTTTTCGAAAGGCTGACCGGAAGCTGGACGGTTCCGAATAACCGACCTCCGCCGAAATATCCTCGACCGACATGTCGGTCGTCTCGAGCAACTGTTTGGCTTCCTCGACCCGCAGGCTTTGAACATAGTCGGCCGGCGACTGGCCGGTTGCCCGGCGGAACCGGCGCAGAAAACTCCGTTCCGACAGGCCGCTGCGCGAAGCCATCTCCGTCACCGGCATGGGGCAGGCGTAATTGTCCGCCGCCCAAAGCTGGGCTTCGCACACAATCCGGTCCTCGGTCTGGCGTCCGGCGGTGAGCGATGCATAAGTCATTTGCCCGTCGCCATGCGGTTCGATCAGGTGAAGCTTGGCTATGCGACGCGCCGTTTCGGCGCCCGCGAACCGGCCGATCAGATAGAGCAGCAGATCTTCCCACGCCGATGCACCGCCTGCGGTGATCACCCGGTGCCCTTCGCCGGCCGGCACAAGGATGCGCTCGCGCCGGACTTTGACCAGAGGGTAGTCGCGGGCGAGCATGTCTGCGAATGCCCAATGGGTCGTTGCTTCGTTGCCGTCGAGCAGACCGGCCTCGGCCAGCAGCAATGCCCCCGAACAGACCGAAGCCACCGTCGCGCCGTCCTCGTAAGCCGTGGCGATCCATCGGGACAGGGCGACGAGATCCTCGGGCAACGGCAGGCTCGGATCGAATAGCAGTTCCGGCACGATGACAAGATCGGGCTTCGGATGCTCGTCCAGGGTCGCGTCGGGCGTGATCCGGCGACCGTTGATGTCCCAATAGGGCGCCCCGTTCGCAGTGATGTAACTGACTGTGAAGGTCGCAGGTGACGGGGGGGTGCCGTGCAGGGCCTCCCAGTCCCGCCCGACGGAAGCCAGGACGTCGAGGATGGAAAAAACGGTCGCGGTTCCGGCACAGGATGCGCCGATGATAACCGAAACAAGCGGATTTTTATGATCAGGCATAGGAATCTTGTCCGATAATCACCGGTTCCTTCGTTTCTTCTTCTATCGAATTTCGCCCCCGTCGTCCATCTCCTTGGCCCTCGAACGGGTCATCAGAAGGAGATCTCCCATGAAACCGACAAGCGAAACCCCGGTCATCGTGATCGGCGCGGGCGTATCCGGGCTTGTCTGCGCGAAAACCCTCGCCGACCGGGGTGTTCCGGTCACGGTGCTTGAAGCACGGCAACGGATAGGCGAGCCATGGCGGTCCCGTCATCCCGCGCTCCGCCTGAACATCCATCGCCGCTTTGCCCGACTGCCGGGTCAGGACGCGCCACGCTGCGACGGCCCCTTCCTGAGGCGCGATACCGTCGTCGCGCATCTGGAACGCTATGCGGACCGGCTTGGCGCGGAAATCCGCTTCGGCACGGACGTGACCGCCCTAGCCCGCGAGGGTGGTACGTGGCGCATCGAGACGAATGTCGGCGAATTTCATGCCGCGCATGTCGTCATTGCGACCGGACGCGACCGGTTTCCCCACATCCCCGACTGGCCGGGGCGCGCCGGCTTTACAGGCGCATTCCTGCACGCGGCCGACATTGGCGATGTGTCCCGGTTCAACGGGAAGCGGGTGCTGGTGATCGGGGCCGGAAATTCCGGTTCGGATGTGCTCAACCACCTGTCGCGGCATGCACCGGCGGAAGTCCTGGTTTCGGTCAGGCATGGCCCGGCGATCGTTCCCCCGCGCATCTTCGGCTTTCCGCTGCACCGGATGGCCCGTCTGTTCGCGGCCATGCCCCTGAGCCTCGTCGACCCGGCCTTCCGGCTCACGCAGCGCTTGTTTCTGGGCAATCTCGCCCGCTACGGCCTGAAGAGCCATCCGGAAGGCGGCGGCACGCGGCTTTTACGGGACGGTGTTGCCTTCGCCATCGATGACGGCTTCGTCTCGGAGCTGAAAAGCGGGCGGATGCAGGTGGTCTCCGAGGTCGTCCGCTTCGACCGGGGGCGTGTGATCCTGGCAGGCGGCGGCGAATGCTCTCCGGACGTGGTGATCGCCGCGACGGGCTATCGCTCCGGGCTGGAGACGCTGCTCGGTCCGCTTGGTGTCCTGGATGCCGACGGTCAGCCGACCCATCCGATGGGGGAGCCGGATCCTGCCAATCCCGGGCTCTGGTTCGCCGGTTTCCAGCCGATCTTTACCGGCTATTTCGACGCAGCCCGTATCGCCGCCGACCGGATCACCGGCGCCATTCTGGCGCAGAGATCGCCAACGGGAGCGCGATCCAAAAGACACACCGGGCAGCGCGCCGCCTTTTCCCAACCGCAACCCGCATTCGGGGGCGGAGAGGCCCGGTCCGATTATCTGAAAACAGGAGAAACGAAATGAACAAGATGACGATTACCGACACACATCCCGAAGCCTTCGCCGAACACATCGGCACGCTTCTGAATGCGGGCGCCGTGGCGACAATGCTGTCGGTCGGCCACCGCGCGGGTCTCTTCACGGCCCTGTCGGGGCAGCCTCCGGCCACGAGCGACGAGATTGCAGAGCGCACCGGTCTGGCCGAGCGATATGTCCGCGAATGGCTGGCCGTGATGGTGACCGGCCGTATTATCGAATACGACCCCGCGGACAGAACCTACGCGCTGCCCGACGCCCACGCCGCCTGCCTGGTTCCCGGTGGCGCGCTCGGGAACCTGGCGGTCTATGCGCAGCACGTTGCCCTCCTCGGCAAGCTCGAAGACCGGATCCTGCACTGTCTCAAGACAGGGGAAGGCACCGGATATTCCGATTATCCCTGCTTTCACCAGATCATGGCCGAAGACAGCGACCAGACCGTGAAGGATGGCCTGTTCGAGGCGATCCTGCCGCTCATTGACGGTATCGACGTGCGTCTTGAGGAAGGTATCGACGTCCTGGATGCGGGCTGCGGCCGGGGCCATGTGCTGATTGCTCTGGCCGAGCGCTTTCCGGCAAGCCGGTTCACCGGCTACGACCTCTGCGCGGATGCGATCGACCATGCCCGCAATCGGGCACACAGCGCCGGGTTATCGAATGTGGTCTTCGAGCAGCGCGACCTCACCGGTTATTCAGAACCCGGACGGTTCGACCTCGTCATGTCCTTTGACGCGGTGCACGACCAGAAGGATCCCGAAGGTCTGATCAACGGCCTGAGGGCCTCGCTCAAACCCGGTGGCATCTATCTGATGCAGGATATCGGCGGCTCGGCCTATCTTGAACAGAACCTGGACTTCCCGATGGCATCGCTGCTCTACGCCGTCTCCTGTGCCCATTGCACACCGGTTTCGATCGGCCAGGGCGGCGACGGACTCGGCACCATGTGGGGCTGGGAAACGGCACAACGGATGCTGGAGGACGCGGGCTTTGCCGCAGTCACCCGCCACGTCCTGCCGCACGACCCGATGAATGTCTGGTTCGTCAGCCGGATTTGACGCTTAGCCGCGGCATGGTTTCCCTGAAATTGCCGGGGGCCATGCCGCTGCTCCATCCGCCCGCTCAAGACGCATCCAGAATCGCATGTAGCAGGCCCGGAAAGCGTCGGTCCAGCTCCTCGCCCCTCTTGGCCCCTTGATCAACCGCACCAGACGGCAGCTATCAGGACGAAAGTTTCGGATCGCAAACGGCCGAAACGGGACGCTTGTCAGAACTTGATGTTGACCCTTGCGTTTGCGCCCTGGTCGCTTGCCTTTTCTCCGAAGGCTCCCTGGTAGGAGAGGCCGAGGGTGGCGCGGTCGGAGAGGTTCAGGGCAACGCCTGCCTCGATGAGGGCCGTGTCGCGGTCGAGAGGCACGCCCTGGACCGTGAAGGGGCCAAGACCGGAAAGCGCCATGCGCTGATCGAACGTCAGATCGCCTATGGCGTGGCGCCAGCCGAGGGTGCCGGTCAGAGCCGCAGAGACACCGTCTGCGGTGGCGAGGGTTTTCGACATGCGAAGGCCGAGCGTGCTTGAACCGAGAAACTGGCTGGAGCCATCCCCGGTCAGCGCCAGGGCCGCGGAGCCCCGCTCCTTGAAGGCGTCGGTCTGCTGATGCAGGAGCGCCAGTCCGGCGAAGGGGGAGACCTGCAGCCAGGGTGTTTCCAGGGAATAGGAGACTTCGCCGAAGACCTGGGCGGTACGGGACCAATAGTCTGCGGTGAGCGTGTCCCGCAGGCTGCCGACGGCGACGGCGCGTTCGCTTGTCACATCGTGCCAGCTGTAGGCCGCGCCGAAGGTGAGACCGAGGTCGGCGAGCCGCACCCCGCCATAGGCCCCGAGGGTGTAGCTGTCCGTATCCGCGGATGAGGCGCGCGCGGAGACGCTGGCCTGGTTCTGGCCGAGACCGGCCAGCACACCGAAGCGGGCCCGGGGCCAGGCGGTTGCCTCCAGGCCGATGAGGGCGCCGCCGGTGCTGCGCGACAGCGTGGCTGCGTTGGGATCGCCGGCGAGCCGGCCATAGGCCCCGTAGGCGCTGCCCCAGGTGCTGAGGTTGAAGCCCGACCCGGCGCCCATACCCGGATCCCCCATGCCGGCCGGACCATGGAAGGCGATCTCGGGTCCCTCCGAAAAGCCGGCAAAGGCATCGTGAATGCGGCTGGTCGCCGTGTCGCGCAGCCGGGCACTGTCGTTGAGGAACATGGCCGGCAGAGAGGCGTGGATCTCCCCGGACAGGCTGTCGAAAGCCGCCCTGGCGCCGTCGGCGCTGAGCCCGACGACTGCGTCGAAAACCCCGTTGCCGGTGGCCCCGCTGCTCACGGCATTGGCGACCGCCCGCTGGTTTGCCGTCCTGCCGACCGAGGCAAAGGACGAGGCATTGCGGGTCAGCGTCAGGGTCACGGCCTTGGCCTCGTATCCAAGCGCAGCATCGAGGAAAGCGAAGTCCTCGCTGACAGCGCCAAACATGCCGGACCGCCCCGTGTCCGAAGTTATGATCGTGTATGTGGTGGACGGAGCATAGCCGGAGCCATCGTCCGTGCCGTTTTCCGCCAGGATCCTGACTGTGGCGCCACCGTCGATGCTCACGCTGCCGGTGGCGTCGATCCTGTCGGAGTTCCCGGCGGCGTCGACTTCCACGTCATAGGTCGAGCCAGCGGCGAAGGAAACGTTGCCGGCGACATTGAGGGTGCCGATGGAATTGCCAGGCGCGATCGTGCTGCCGGCACTCGCGGTCACTCCGCCAATTGTGCCTGACCCTCCGAGGCTGCCGCCAGACAGGGTCACCGCGCCGATGCCGCCGTTGACCACGAGCTTGCCGCCGGAAACCGTGGTGCCGCCGGTGTGTGTGTTCGCCCCGGTCAGGGTCAACGTGCCCGCGCCGGATTTGGTCAGCGAACCGGTGCCGCTGATTGCCCCGCTATATGTAAGCGCGTCACTACGGTTGAAGATGAGAGCTGCATTGTTGGTGATATTACCGGTAAGGCTACCGCTGGTGCCGCCACTCCCAATTTGCAGCGTGCCGGCGGAAATCGTTGTGCCGCCGGAATGTGTGTTCGTCCCGGTCAGGGTCAACGTGCCCGCACCGGTTTTGCTCAGCGAACCGGTTCCGCTGATCGCCCCGCCATATGTCAGGGCGTCACTACGGTTGAAGATGAGAGCCGCGTTGTTGGTGACATCGCCGGTCAGGCTACCGCTGGTACCCCCATTGCCGATTTGCAGCGTGCCGGCGGAAACCGTTGTGCCACCGGTATGTGTGTTCGTCCCGGTCAGCGTCAACGTGCCGGCACCCGATTTGGTCAGCGAACCGGCGCCGCTGATCAAACCGCCATAAGTGGTGCTGCCCGACTGGTTCACCGTCAGCCCCGCACTTCCGAGCGAGACAGTACCGCCGGTACCGGAAAGCGCCGACATCGTGAGATCGTGCCCGTTGAGGTCGAGTGTGCCGCCATTGACCGTGTAGGCCGTGTTTGCTGCGAATGCGCCGGCCGAGCCGGCCCGCAAGGTCCCGGCCTCGACCAACGTGCCGCCGGCATGGGTGCTCGTGCCGGTCAGGGTCCATGTGGAGTTGCCTGTCTTCGAAAGGGCTTCGAAGCCGGTGTACTTGGTGCCGAATTCAGATGTATCGAAGCTCGCGTCCGGGCCGGTATCGCCTCCCAGAACAAGCGTGTCGCTGGTGCCGCCCGCGACGACATTGCCGGTGATCGTCGAACCGGCTCTCAGCTCCAGAATGTTGGTGCCGGAGGTGAATTCGATGGCATTGGCGCGGTTGCCTCCGCTGTGGGAGAGCCCGCCGGAAATCGTGCCGCTGTTGACGATGGTGAGGCCTGCGCCCCTGACGCCGGCGCCGCCTGCGGCGTTCGCCTGGCCGGAGCCGCCGTTGCCGCCCGTAATTGTGGACGATGTGGTGTTGATCACCCTCACGCCGGACACCGAGGTTGAGAGGCCGACCCCGCCGCCACCGCCAAAGCCGACGGATCCGGCGCTGCCTCCGGCGTTTCCGGCTCCGCGCTGACCGCCCTGACCGCCGGCGCCACCCGCGATGTCTGTGGTATTGGTGATCGTCACGGCGGCGTCCACGGCGACGCCATGGCCACCCTCGCCGCCGCCGCCGCCGCCGCCGCCACCACTGGTGTAGATCGTCGTGCCCGCCTCGCCATCGGTGCCATCGCCGCCGTCATTGCCCGTGGTGGCGCTTGTAATCGTTGTCGAAGTGGAGACCGTCTGCCCGTGCGTGCCGCCCGCCCCGCCATCGCCGCCAGCGCCTCCGGGGGCAACGCTGGCACCGGCTCCACCTGCAAAGCCGCCGGCACCGCCACCGCCGCCACCGCCATTGCCCGTAGTCGCTGTCGCGCTCGTCCCGTTGTGGCCGGCGCTCCCGGTCAAACCGCCGGCGCCGCCACGCCCGATGCTGGAAAACAAGACCGCGTCGCTGCCGCCGTTGCCACCCTGGCCGCCCCTGGCCTGAGCGGTTCCGGAACTCATGGCGGCTGCGGCGACCAGCGCCGTGCCGAGCAGAAGAGCGGTTCTGAGAGTGTGTGACGCGCGCGCTCGCGCGAGGCTTGTCGTCTTGCAAGACCTGCAAGACATTGTGTCGTTGATGTCCATCTATCCCCCTCGTCGCGGCGCAAGTTGAGTTAGCGACCGTCTTTTGGCGTGAGAGAGGGAGAGGAGCTATCCCCTGTTCAGGGGTTGTTGTTTGAAATCAAGCCCTTGCCAAGCCAGAGCGCCATCGGCGTCGAGCGGCTGGACACGCGGTATTTGCGGAAGATCCGCTTCACGTGGTCGTGGGTGGATGGGGGCTCTGGTTGTTCTGTTCGGCGATCTGCTTTTCTGTTCGGACCCATTAAACACTTCTTTCAGACGCCTGCCGCGGGGAGCATGGATATGATCCGCCCGATAGAGCGGATGACGCTTGTTCTCAGGGCTTCCTTCGGTTCAGAAGCGGATCGACAGCCGTGCATTCACACCGTGATTCTGCGTATCGCTCCCAAGTCGGCCGGAGTAGGAGAAGTCCAGATCCGCGTTTCCGCCAAGGTTTACGCCAAGGCCGGCATCGACTTGGGCCGTGTCTCTTGAGAAAGGCGCTCCATTGACCGTGAAACTGTCACCGCCCGAGGCGAATGCCTGATTGAAGGCAACGGTTTCTGCGCTTGCGTGCTGCCAGGCAACGCTTGCCTTTGCGGTTGCTTTTGCGCCGAACAGATCGAAAGCCGCCGCGGTTCTCATTCCGACCCACAGGAAGCCGGTGTCGTCGCCCTGACCGGCGGCGGTCAACGCGGCCGAACCGCCCTCCTCGGTAAATCCGCTGCTTGCCAGGTGAAGCCGGGCGACACCGGCGAAAGGCTCCAGGGTGACGCCGCGAACGTCGAATTCATAGCCGGCTTCGGCAAACACTTGCGTGGAATAGATCTGCTGATCGGATGTGAGCGACTGCGAAAGCGTGCTCGTGGCTCTCACGTCACGGCTCACATCGGCATCGTTGTAGGCCGCCGCGACACCGCCTTTGTAGGTCCATCCGTTCCAGGCGCCGCCGGCATAGAGGCCGAGATGAAAGCTGTCGGCTTCGGCCCTGGAATTCAGTTGATCCACCGACACGTCGGTACGGGTGTAGCCGGCCATCACGCCCAGCGTAAGGGCATGAGAGACGGTATGGTCATAGCCGAAGAGGAAACCGCCCGTTGTGCTGTCGGCCTCGTAGGTTCCCTCGTTCCAGCCGTAGTGCCCCCAGTTTCCGATCGCGTTGCCCCACAAACCCGAGCCCGAGGAACCACTGTCCCGGAGCCGGGCCAGCGCCATGTCCCTGGTTAAATCGCTGTCGCTCACCAGCACCGAGCGCAAGGTTGCGTTGATTTCACCGGAGAGGCTGTCGAACGCAACCCGGGCCGCGTTTTCGTCGCCAACAGTTGTCACCACGGACAGATAGACCGGATTTGTGTTTCCCAACGAATCGATCGCCACCGCCGTTGCGGTCTGGTTGACCGTTTGTGCGGCGGCAACCATGTCGATTTCATTGCGAAACAGCGTCAACTGCACGTCATTGCCCGTTCCGGCTGTGTAGTTCAACGAAGCATCCAGGAACAGCAGGTTATCGTTGACGTCCGCGAACGGCCCCACAACGGCGTCATTGCCATCGTTCTCGATAATGGTAAACGGGCCCGTGGGTCCATAGGACCAGTGCGCCGCATCGGTCGGAGACAGCACGAGATCCAGGGTCATGGCGCTGACGTCAACGCCCCCATTGACGATGAGCTTGTCGGCGCTTGGCGTTCCGGACGTGTTTCCGTCGACCTCGATATCGAGTGTACCCGAACCGGACAGATCGCCATTGATCGTCAGGGTGCCGATGGAGTTGCCCGGTGCAATCCGGCCGTTGTTCGTCACGGCTCCCGTTATCGCGCCATGTCCTCCCAGGATCGCATCTTTCAATACCGATACATCGGCGGCAAGACTTGCGGTCTTCCTGGCGGAGGCCGTTCCGACGATCAGCGAACCGTTTTGCAAGGTAACGCCGCCGCCAAGACTGTTTCCGGCCTGATCGAGATTGAGGGTACCGGTACCGATCAGCGACAAATGCTGAGTGCTGTTGATGGTCTGCGTAACAGCCAGACTCCCCCCATTCAGCTTGAGGGAGCCCGAAGATCCAACCTTCAATTCGTGGATGGTCTTGGCGCCGCTGCCGGATATCGTCAAAGCTCCACCGGTCAGATTAAACGAGCTGGAGGAGTTGAGATAAGCGCCGCCGATCAGCAGTTCACCTCCCGACACCTTCGTTTCACCCGTGAAAGAATACGCACCGGTTAAAGAAAGAGAGCCCGCACCAAATTTCTCCAAGGCCCCGGACCCGGAAATTCCTCCGGAAAAACTGCTGTCCGTATCCTGGTCGAAGCGCATCGTCGCACCGGACCCAATGTCGATATCTCCGAGAATGGAAGTCGTGTCGGCGATCAAGGTCCCAGCCTTGATCGCGGTGCCGCCCGAATAGGTGTTGGCACCCGTCAGGGTCAGCATGCCGCTCCCCGACTTCCGCAACATTCCCGCGCCGGAAATCACGTTGGCGTTGGTGACATCGGAGGCTTCGTTGAAGTCCACCGCTGCTCCGTAGGAGACTGCGATGTTGCCCCGGATGGCGGAGCTGGAACCGAACAGGATCCCGCCTTCGATGGCCGTTCCACCCGAATAGGTGTTGGCGCCCGTCAGGCTCAGTGTCCCGCTGCCCGACTTCTGCAACCGGCCGGCACCGGAAATCACATTGGCGTTGGTGATATCGGACGTTTCCTTAAAGTCCAAAACCGCTCCGGAGGAAACCGCAACGTTGCCTCGGATGGAGGAGCTTGAACCGGACAGGATCCCGCCTTCGATGGCCGTTCCACCCGAATAGGTATTCGCACCCGTCAGCGTCAGCGAGCCGCTGCCGGTTTTTTTCAGACCGCCCGCTCCTTCGATCGTGGCGGCATGGGTCGTATCGGCGGTCTGGTCGAATTGCAGGGTCGCCCCGCTCGAGATGGTGGTTGCGCCGGCAATGCCGCCGCCTTCGAGCTTCAGAACACCCGAGGACACGGTCCATGCCTTTGTCGACGTCGTATTGCCGGTTAACGTCCAGGTCGCGGTTCCGGTCTTTTCATAATTGCCGAAACCACTGAACGTTCCGCCGAGGCCTGACAGAGCGAAATCGGCATCGTTGCCCCCTCCAAGTTTCAGAACGTCGTTAGATCCACTATGGGAGATGCCGCCTGTGAGCGTGGCGACCGATCCGCTCGAGGTGGCCTGAAGTTCAAGCGAATTGGTGCCACCTGTAAACGCGATCGCCCTTCCATCCGAGCCAGCGCGCCCCTTATCTGGAACATCTGGAGTGCTCCCTCGCGCACCGCCCGTCCCCCCGGCAATTGTGACTCCGCCGGTCAGGACAACATTGATATTGGTGCCTTTCACCCCGTTGCCCGCATTTCCGCCGTCCGAATCGTAAAGTTCTGCTATGTCGCCGCCGTCTCCGCCATCGCCACCGGAGACGTCGCCCTGGATAACAACGGTGACAGGCGATGAATGACCCGTTACCAGGATGCCGTCTCCACCATCTCCACCGTCGTTATCTCGGCCGTATTTACTGTCTCCGCCCTTGCCACCATCACCACCGGTGACGGTCGCACCGATCGTGTGGGTGCCGCTGGTGTTGTTCAGGGCGAGACCGTAACCGCCGCTCCCTCCGCCTCCGGCGTATTTGCTAAAATTGTCTCCTCCCGCGCCGCCCGCCCCACCGGCAATGCTGCCGCTTGTCACGTTCAAGGAAGAAGAGCCGGTCGCAACGGCGCCAAATCCGCCCCCTCCGCCGCCGCCAGCGCCGTAATTGGAATTCGTATCGGTGCCATCGCCACCATTCGTCCCCTGCATGGAAAGCGGACCGCTTTCCAGCGCGGCGCCGTTGCCGCTATAGCCATGCACGCCGCCATCGCCCCCGTCGCGATCTCCTTTGAGGGAGGCGCCGACGCCGCCAGTGACGCCGGCACCGCCGCCGCCACTGCCTTTTACGACGCTATCAGGAACGATCGCGTTGCCGCCGGCACCTGTTAGTGACGCGGTCCCCGGCAGCTCGCTGGAATGAGCAAAGCCACCTTTGCCACCGTCACCGGGGGCGGCCATGGCGGAAGACACGAGTGCGGAAGACACCAGTGCGGAAGAAAGCAACAGAGCGTTGCGTAGTCGCGAAGGGAGGGTCCGAGTGAACATTGATTTTGTCTCTGAGTGCGTGGCGCGAAGGGCGGACCGGACAGACACGCGGGGACCTCAGCCTTTGCTTCGAAAGGTCGTAAGGCGCTGCATGTTTTTGATTGTCCGGGAGGCAGAGACGAAAGCGGGCGGAGAAAGGGGAAGAGGCCCAGACGGCGTAGCGCTTCAGGCTCGCTGGAGCTGAGGGGGAGGCAAAACGGGGCATGGGGCCTCCCTGGTGGCTTCAGGTGGAACCATGCGGATGCAAAGGGGTTGTTGCTGTCCACACCGGCCCCGCGATTGCCGTTCATCGCGAGGCATGGTCCGAAACAGCTTTGTGCCGTTGCTGGAGGTGAGGCGCTATCCCCTGTTTAGGGGTTATTATTCGAGATCAATCCCTTGCCGAGCCAGAGCGCCATCAGCGCCGAGCGGCTGGACACGCCGTATTTACGGAAGATCCGCTTCACGTGGTCGTGGGTGGTATGGGGGCTCTGGTTGTTCTGTTCGGCGATCTGCTTTTCAGTCAGGCCAAGCAGCAGGCCTTGCAATACCTGCTGCTCGACCGGGGTCAGCGGGGCGCTTGCCACGCCAACGCCTTCTCCCAGCATCTGATGCTTGAAGAACCAGCGAATACCTCGCAACGCGTGGGAGACGATTTCCTGTTCGTCCGGAGTGAAGGGCTCACTGGCGAAGCTGCGATGAAAGCCGATCTGGATTTCCGCATCCGCATTGAGCGGGATGCCGGCCCAAAGGGAATCCTGCCGGTCGAGCGCCTTGTAGTAATTTCTGTAGGAAGGCCCTTCGAACCACTCCGGGGTGGCCAGTTCCTTCAGGCTGAGGACCCGGAAGGTCCCGGCCAGCTCCACGTTGCGCGTGGTGGTGATATCCGGTTCGCCCTTGTCCATTTCCTTAAAAGCCGCGTCGATCGCCGCGCTGGTGTGGTCGCAGGGGGTCAGGGTGAAGAGCGTGCGCGGGCGCCAGCCTTTCATCGGATCGCGCGTCCGGGGCGAGTTCAATCGCACACAGCCGATCCAGTCCGCGTTCTGCGCGTCAATCAGGCCGCAGACCGTCTCCAGCAGGAACCGGCGGGAGGCATGGATGTCACCGACGTCGTAGTCGGCCAGATTGTCCCAAAGCGAATAGATACGTTCGAGCGACATCGGCGTAATCGGCATGAGCTTTCCAAGCGAGACAGAACAGGTCAGTTGCAACGTGTCTGGATACCCCCCATCACCAGCAATAAAAAGCGCCGCATGGATCCTTCCCAAGGTTTTAGATTGGAAAGCACGGCTCTGGAGTTCAGCCGGTCGTGAGCCCTGTTTACGGGTGAATTCCCGGAGCACCTTTTCCCGGTCCCATAGAGCGCACGGATTTGTTCCGCGCGGACGTCGACTTTCCAACTTCCGAACGACCGCTTTCGATCGCCGCGCCCAGGGTTCCCGAGGTCCGAAGTGGGGACGCAAAGCGATCATAGAAGTTAAGGGCAACGCACGTCCGCTTCGTCGAATACGCTCCCAATCCCTCAGACTTCGCTAAGCCCGCTTTCTTCCAACGCGCGCCGGAGACAGCCCGCTCAAGACGCATCCAGGATCGCATCCAGCAGGCCCGGAAAGCGCCGGTCCAGCTCTTCGCGGCGCAGGGACAGGAGCCGGCCGCGGCCTCTGGGTTCGTTGCGGATGACGCCGGCTTCGCGCAGGACCTTCATCTGATGCGATTTCGTCGACTTCGGCAGCGAGGGATCCTGAAGGTGGCAGCGGGCCGCTTCCAGAGGCGCGTCCTTCAACTGCCGGACAAGCTCCAGCCGGGCAGGATCGCTCAGCGCGAAAAGAACCTTCGAAAGGTCGATTTCGTCTTCCGGCGGATGCTCGAGCCGTTCGGGGGCGGATTTTTCTGTCTTGCTCACGGTTCGAATATAGTTGAACCTTTGGCGGTACGGAAGTATGTAATGGTTCGAATAATTTCGAACCATTGAGAGGTTCCCCATGTCCTATGCGGTTTCCGCCGCCCTGCCGCAGAGCCGGACCGGCTTTCTGGTTACGACCCTGGGGTCGTTGGCGATGATGGCGAGCGCCAGTGCGCCGTCGCCCTTCTATCCGGTGTTGCGCGCCGAAATCGGGTTCTCGCCCGCGCTCATGACCGTCGTCTTCGCGGTCTACGCCCTGGCGCTTCTGTCCGCGCTGCTGGTCGCGGGATCGGCATCGGATCATGTGGGGCGGCGACCGGTCCTGAGCCTCGGCTTCGCACTGCTCGCACTTGCCCTTTACGTCTTCGATCAGGCGACGAGCGTGTCCGGGCTGATCCTCGCCCGCATTCTGCAGGGGGCGGCCTGCGGACTGCTGGTGTCCACTCTGCCGGCCACGATCACAGACTTCGAGCCGCGCTCCCGGCCGGGGCTGGCGGCTGTGATCAACACCGTCGTCCCGTTGCTGGGACTGGCGCTCGGGGCGCTGATCTCCGGCTTTTTCCTCGACCTCACGGCAAGGCCCCAGGTTTTCGTCTTCGGCGGGTTCGTGGCGGTCAGCGTCGTCTTTGCCCTGGCGATCTGGCTGTTTCCGGAAACAGCCCCGCGCCATGACGGTTTTCTGGCCTCGCTCAAGCCGCGGGTCGGCGTGCCGCCAAGCTCGCGCAAGGTGTTCTGGGGCAGCGCGCCGGCGCTGTTTGCCAGCTGGGCGACCGGCGGCCTCTACCTGTCGCTCGGCGCTTCGATCGTGGCACAGGTGTTCGCCATCCACTCCGCCATCCTCCAGGGGCTGGTGATCACGCTGCTGGCCGGCATGGGGGCGCTTGCCTGCCTCGTCGCCCGCAACCGCTCGGGCCATGGCGTCATCCTCTACGGCACATTGGTGATGAGCCTCGGCACGGCCATTTGCCTCGTCGCGCTGTGGAGCGGCAGCCTGACGCTCTACCTGGCTGCTCTGGCCTTCGCCGGCACCGGCTTCGGCACCTGTTTCTTCGGCGTGCTGCGCACGGTCGTGCCGACAGCGGCGCCCGACGAGCGGGCGGAACTCTTCGCCTCGATCTTCACGCTCAGCTACCTCTCCTTCAGCGTGCCCTCCGTCATCGCGGGGATTCTCGTTCCGGTTATCGGGCTGAAGGTCACGGTGACGCTTTATGGCGCCGTCGTTATCGCGGGGGCAGGCACGGCCGGTTTTCTGCGTTGGAGCCGGGGTGAGGCGTAAAGGTCATATGACCGGCTCCAACGAGCGGCGACTGGCAACTCAATAATGTTTTAGAGCAAAAGGTTGAACGATAAACCTATATCTTCAACCTTCTAAATATTTCAAATGAAAAGAGAAGGAAGAAAGCCAGGAAATTGATGATTGAAAATTCCGAAACGCCTTCATTCCGTCCCAAGAATAGAAATAGTCCATCGAATGCCGAAATAACCGTAGGCATGCAAATAAAGAATGTCACCTGATCCTCCAAATGTTCCTTATCCATGGGATAGGGAGACTTGTCAGGATCGTATTTCTGATAATTAAATATACTCCATCCTTGGGAGTTTAGTGCATTTGCAAAAATAATATCGTTCTTGTAGCGCAAGATAAATAATCTGTATGCGGAGAATATCAAAATGGAAATCAGCAATATTACATCTTTTGTAATGTTGTTCGAGTAGAAATTATAGATCAGGTAAATATTTATTATAGTAATCGTTAGATAAAATATTGCCTTGAAAATCCATCTGGGGTTCAATTTATTCATCCTGAACATGTTCTATAATCGTCAGATTTTACACCTTATCAGCAGTCGGGGCTGTGTCCAGAAGTCCAGGTTGAAGAGGGTATTCACACTCCCCAGCATTGTGGCCGTCGCGGGCACGGCCGGTCTTCTGCGCTGGTGCCGGGGCTATGTGGTCCTGGCCTGTTAGGCCTTTCGGCCAAGATACACCGCCTGCGTGACCTCGCGCGCGTCCTGCAAGGGATTGGCAAAGACGACAGGCGCGGCCCAGGTCTCGGCAAAGGCCGTGCCGAGGAGGGCGATGATGGCCTCGTCCGGCGGTTCGTCGGACCACAGACCGACAACCCCGCCGGGTTTCAAGAACCGCTGCAAGCCGCGCAAGCCGTCGGCCGTGTAAAACCCTTTCGACCCGCCATGCAGCAATCGCTCCGGCGTGTGGTCGATGTCGATCAGGATGGCATCGTATTGACGGCCGGGCCGGTCGGCATCGAAGCCGGTCTCGGAGGCCGCCAGGGCAAAGAAGTCCCCTTGCACCAACCGACAGCGCGGGTCCTCGACGAGTTCGGTTTTCATGGGCACGAGGCCTTCCCGGTGCCAGCGGATCACCGGTTCCAGAAGATCGACCACCGTGAGAGCGGCAACGGTTTCATGGGCCAGTGCGGCCTGGGCGGTGTAGCCGAGGCCGAGCCCGCCCACCAGCACGTCCAGCCCGTCGCCGGTCAAGGCGGCAAGCCCTTCGTCGGCCAACGCCACTTCGGATGCGGTAAACAGGCTCGACATCAGATGCTCGTCGCCGAGCAGGATTTCAAAGACATCCGTGTCAAGGGCGAGGATGCGACGACGGCGCAGGGAGATCGCGCCGATGGGCGTGGGGGCGTAGTCTAGTTCTTCGAATAAGGCGCTCATTCCCGCACCATGGCCGCAAACAGGCGAGGGGGGAAGGGCGGAACCTTAATTAGATGGGTAAGGAATCCCTGTTGCTCCTTACGCTTCCCGGAGCTTGCCCCGCTTCAGGTGCTCGTCCAGTCGCGGCATGATCTCCACGAAATTGCAGGGCATGTGCCGGTAGTCGAGCTGCCATTTCAGGATGCCGTCCCAGGCGTCCTTGCAGGCACCGGGCGAGCCCGGCAGGACGAACAGATAGGTGGCATTCGCCACGCCGCCGGTTGCCCGCGACTGGATCGTCGAGGTGCCGATCTTCTCGTAGGAGATCTGGTGAAACACGGTCGAAAAGCCGTCCATGCGCTTTTCGAACAGCGGTTCGACCGCCTCCGGCGTCACGTCCCGTCCGGTAAAGCCGGTGCCGCCGGTGGAGATCACCACATCGATCGCCTCATCCGCGATCCACGCCTTCACCACGTCCCGGATGGCGGGCACGTCATCGGTGACGATCTTGCGGTCGGCGAGGATATGGCCGTCGCGCGCGATCCGGTCGGCAAGGGTCGCGCCGGAGCGGTCCTCGTCCAGTGAGCGTGTGTCCGACACGGTCAGCACGGCGATCTTGAGCGGAATGAACGGGCGGCTTTCGTCGATACGGGACATGAAAATTCTCCTCTTTAGAAGACATAGCGAAGGAAACGGGTTTGTTCCAGAGGTGCGTTGGTGAATTCTGATATGCATGAAAATTACAAAAAATAGCTCTTGAAAGACACAAACGAAAAGATTAGGTAAGTGTCATTGACCTATAATATCAAGCACAAGGTCGTCCTAAAAAGACGAAAACACCATGCAGGACTGGAGCCACTTGTTTGCCACGCGGTCGTCGCGGATGGCCGCATCCGAAATTCGCGAATTGCTGAAGCTGCTGGATCGGCCGGACATGATTTCCTTCGCCGGCGGTATTCCCGATCCGGCGCTGTTCCCGGCCGCGGCCTTCAGCGACGCCTATGGGGAGCTGTTCGCCTCCGAGACCTGCCAGACGGCCCTGCAGTATTCGGTGAGCGAGGGCTATCCGCCGCTGCGCCGCTGGATCGCGGACCGGATGGCAGAGCTGGGCATCCCCTGCGGCATCGACAACATCATGATCACCTCCGGTTCGCAGCAGGCGCTGGACTATTTGGGCAAGCTGTTCCTGTCGCCCGGCGACACGGCGCTGGTCGGATGGCCGACCTATCTGGGCGCGCTTCAGGCCTTCAATGCATATGAACCGGCCTATGACCGTCTGTTGCCGGCGGCAAACCGGACCGCTCAGGACTACCGCGACACGGCGGCGGAGAACGGTGGGGCGGTGAAATTCGCCTATGGCTCCGCCGATTTCGCCAATCCGACCGGCCTGACGCTGGATCTGTCCGAGCGCGAGCGGATCCTGGACTTGGCCACCGAGCTCGACATCGCCGTCATCGAGGATGCGGCCTATCAGTCCCTGCGCTACGACGGCGCGCCGTTGCCGCCGATCCTGGCGCTCGACATCGCCCGCAACGGCGGTATCGACAACACGCGGACGATCTACTGCGGCAGCTTCTCCAAGACCCTGTCCCCGGGCCTGCGTGTCGGCTGGGTCTGCGCGGCGGCACCGGTCATCCAGAAACTGGTTCTGATCAAGCAGGCCTCCGACCTGAACTCGTCGACCATCAACCAGATCGTGATGGCGACTGTCTCCGAACGTGCCTTCGACGCGCAGGTGACCCGGATTCGCACAGCTTACCGCGCCCGCCGCGACTGCATGCTGGACGCCCTTGATCAACACATGCCTGAGGGCGTGTCCTGGAGCCGGCCGGAAGGCGGCATGTTCATCTGGATGGAACTGCCGGCAGGCGTCAATTGTGCGGACCTGCTCGCCCGCTCCATCGCCGAGGCCAAGGTCGCCTTTGTTCCCGGTGGGGCGTTCTTCCCCGACGGGACCGGTGCCAACTGCATGCGTCTTAATTTCTCCGCGCCGAGCGAAGAGAAGATCAAGGATGGAATTGCCCGCCTTGGACGATTGATCAGGGAGACCATATGCCGATAGTCTGCGCCCGAATCCGCCGCGACCGCCGGCGGTAAACGGGAGATGAAATTGGACCTCGGCGCACAGGTTGATCGGTATTGCGAAAGGGTTGGTCCGGAGTTCTGGGCCGAACCGCTGAATGCGGTAACCAATGCCGCGTTTCTGATCGCGGCGATCGTCGCCTACTTCATGTGGCGGAAGAAGACGCCGGACGACAGGGTCGGGCTTCTGCTGATCGGCATCGTCTTCCTGACCGGGATCGGCTCCTTCCTGTTTCACACCTTCGCGACCCGGTGGGCCGGGATGGCCGACGTCATTCCTATCGTCGTGTTCATCCATCTCTATCTTCTGATTGCTCTGAAGCGGTTCCTGGGAATGTCCTGGGTTCTCGCCGGAGCGCTTGTCATCGGCTTCTTCGTGATGTCACCGGGCCTGGGCGAGGTCTGGGCGCCGATCCTCGGATCGTCCGCCTTCTATCTGCCGGCGCTGCTTGCGATCTTCGCGGTCGGGATCGCCTTCTGGCGGATCGACAACAGGCTTGGCCGGGATCTGCTGCTGACCGGTGTCCTGTTCGCCGTCTCCGTCACCTTCCGGGCGATGGACATGCCCTTGTGCGCCGACGTAACGGTTGGGACACATTTTCTATGGCATATCTTCAACAGTCTGGTGCTGTTTTCGCTTCTGCGGGTTCTCATTTTACACCGCAGCGGGTAATCCCTTTGTCTAATAAGGAACTTGGATTACGCGTCGGCAACGCACAGGCAGGCCGAATGCGATTTGGTATGATGGAAGAGAGGCGGCAGCCATGAGCGACGACAAGACCACCGGCAGCGACCTGACCGAAGCCGCCCTGTTCTATCACCAGCACCCAAGGCCCGGTAAACTCGAGATTCAGGCGACAAAGCCGCTCGGCAACCAGCGCGACCTGGCGCTGGCCTACTCTCCTGGCGTTGCCGCTCCCTGCCTGGAAATTGCCAAGGATCCGGCCAAGGCGGCCGATTATACCGCGCGGGGCAATCTGGTCGCCGTCATTTCCAACGGCACCGCCGTTCTGGGTCTCGGCGCCATCGGTCCGCTGGCCTCCAAGCCGGTTATGGAAGGCAAGGCGGTTCTGTTCAAGAAATTCGCCGGCATCGACGTTTTCGACATCGAGGTCGATGAACGCGACGTCGACCGGTTCGTCAATGCGGTCGCCGTGCTCGAACCCACCTTCGGCGGCATCAATCTGGAGGACATCAAGGCACCGGAATGCTTCCAGATCGAGGCCAGGTTGCGGGAGCGGATGAACATTCCCGTCTTCCATGACGACCAGCACGGTACGGCGATCATCGTCGGCGCCGCCGTCCGCAACGGTCTGGAACTGGCGGGCAAGAAGATCTCCGAGGCGAAGATCGTCGCATCTGGGGCAGGGGCGGCAGCCCTTGCCTGCCTCAACATGCTGGTGAGCCTGGGCGCGAAGCTGGAAAACATCTGGGTCACGGATATCGAGGGTGTCGTCTACGAGGGCCGCGAAGCGCTCATGGACGAATGGAAGGCGAAGTTCGCGCAAAAGACCGACAAGCGGACCCTTGAGGAGGTCATCGACGGCGCGGACGTCTTCCTCGGCCTGTCCGCCGCCGGCGTGCTGAAGCCCGACATGGTCGCGAAAATGGGCAAGGGCCCGCTGATCCTGGCGTTGGCCAATCCCAATCCCGAAATCATGCCGGAAGAAGCGCTGGCCGTGCGACCGGACGTGGTGATGTGTACCGGCCGGTCCGACTATCCGAACCAGGTCAACAACGTCCTGTGCTTCCCCTATATCTTCCGCGGCGCGCTCGATGTCGGCGCGACCACGATCAACGAGGAGATGAAGCGCGCGGCCGTCGAGGCGATCGCGGGTCTTGCCCGGGAAGAGCCGTCGGATGTGGCCGCCCGTGCCTATGGCGGAGCGACGGAAACTTTTGGACCGAACTACCTCATTCCCTCACCCTTCGATCAGCGCCTGATTTTGCGGATCGCGCCGGCCGTCGCCAAGGCGGCCATGGAAACCGGCGTCGCCACCCGGCCGATCGAGGATTTCACCGCCTATCTGGACCGGCTGAACCGCTTCGTCTTCCGCTCCGGCCTGATCATGAAGCCGATCATTCAGGCGGCGACCCAGGATCCGAAGCGGATCATCTACGCCGAGGGCGAGGACGAGCGGGTTCTGCGTGCCGCCCAGGTGCTGATGGAGGACAACATCGCCCGCCCGATCCTGGTGGGCCGGCCGGATGTCCTGCAGGCCAGGTGCGAGCGTTTCGGCCTGAAGATCCGGCCGGGAGAGGATTTCGAGTTCATCAATCCGCAGGACGATCCCCGATACCGCGATTATGTCGACGAGTATTTTTCCTGCGTCGGCCGAAAAGGCCTGCCGCCGGATGCGGCGCGTACGATCGTGCGCACCAATTCGACGGTCATCTCCGCGCTTGCTGTCCGCAGGGGCGATGCGGATGCGGTGATCTGCGGTCTCGAAGGCCGCTTTATCCGTCATCTGCGGGATATCCGCCAGGTCATCGGCATGCGCGACGGCGTCTGCGACCTGTCGGCGCTTTCGCTGTTGATCAGCAGCCGCGGCGCGGTGTTCCTGACCGATACCTTCGTGACGGAGGATCCCGGTGCGGAAGAACTGGCCGAAATGGCCCTGCTGGCGGCGGAAGAGATTCACCGCTTCGGCATCGAACCCAAGGCCGCCCTGCTGTCCTTGTCGAACTTCGGGTCGCGAGATACGGCATCCTCACGCAAGATGCGGGAGGCGCTGGAAATCCTCTGGCAGTCTCATCCGGATCTGGAAGTGGACGGCGAGATGCACGGCGACGCCGCGTTGAACGAGTTGCTGCGCGAGCGCGTGATGCCGAACGGCAAGCTGAAAGGCGAGGCGAACCTGCTGCTCTTCCCGAACCTGGATGCGGCCAATATCGCTCTCAACCTGCTAAAGGTTTCCACCCAGGCGCTTCACGTCGGACCGATCCTGCTCGGAACCGCGAAACCGGCGCACATCCTGACGCCGTCAGTCACGTCCCGCGGCGTGGTGAATATGTCGGCCCTGGCATGTGTGGAAGCCCAGAAGCTAGCCGGCGCCTGACGGAATCCGTTCGTCGCGCCGCACGCTGTGCGAGCCGTCGTCCTTGTGGATCAGGCAGACACCTGTCGGCTCGGCTCTGTACCGGATGCTGAGCCCGTATTCAGCAAGGCCAGGGCCTGCTCCGGCGGGACCGCCTTGCCGAACAGGTATCCCTGGCCGAAGCTGCAGCCCAACTGCTTGAGATAGTCGAGCTGGCTTTCCTGCTCGATGCCTTCTGCCGTCGTCGAGATGCCCAGGCCGCTCGCCAAAGCAACCGTGGTTCTGACGATCTTCGACTTCTTTTCGTCCTGCTCCAGGCCGGAGACGAAAATCCGGTCGATCTTGATCTTGTCGAATGTCAGGACGGAAAGCTGCGCCAGGCTGGAATAGCCGGTGCCGAAATCATCCAGAACGACGCGGATGCCTGCGCCGCGAAGATCTCTGATCATGGCCGCGGCCAGTTCGGTGTCGCGCACCAGGGCGCTTTCGGTGATCTCGATTTCCAACCGATGGGGGTTGAGGCCGGTTTCCCCCAGGATCTTGAATATTTTCAGGCCCAGGTAACGGTCTTCCAGCATTCGGGGTGAGATATTGAAGGCAAGACCCACCTGTTTCGGCCAATCCATGGCGTCCCTGCACGCCTGGCGGAGCAATTGTTCAGAGAGCTCCGAAATCAGGCCGGTCGTCTCGGCCATGCGGATGAACAGTTCCGGCGAGATGAAACCGTCCTCGGGCGTGTTCCATCGGGCGAGGGCTTCGAAGCCGACGATCGTGCCCCTCTTCAGATCGACGAGAGGCTGGTAAAAGGGAACGATGTCGCCATTTGCCACCGCGTCTCGCAACTGGCGCTCGATACGGGTACGGCGGGCGAGATCCTCGTTGATTTCCGGCTGAAACTCCACAAAGGAATTGCGTCCCTGCCGTTTGGCGACGCTCAGCGCCAGGATGGCCTGCTTGACGACGTCTTTCAGCCGGAGGCCATGTTCGGGGTAACTTGAAAGACCCACGCAGGCTCCGACGGAGATCTGCATCCCTTTGATATCGAAAGGCCTGTTCAGCAAGTTTATCAGGTCTTCGGCCAACTTGCGGGCCTGCTCGGGATCGGAGCAGTTCTGGCAGCGGTTCGTTGCCGTGCAGCCGGCGATGAGGAGAAATTCGTCGCTGCCGAGCCGGACGAGAATGGCCTCGGGC
This sequence comes from Roseibium sp., assembly GCF_048260565.1. GTDB lineage: Bacteria > Pseudomonadota > Alphaproteobacteria > Rhizobiales > Stappiaceae > Roseibium. The sequence goes on from NZ_JBLXGP010000002.1 coordinate 654,260, forward strand.
ATAAAGGCGGAAAGTCTCCCGGCGAGATCGATCAGCAGCGTGTCTCCACCGTCAGGTCCCACCGTTTCATTGACCTTCTTGAAACCGTCCAGATCGAACGCCAGGACCCCGTAGCCTATCTTTCCGAAAGCCGTTTCGACGATATCGGGAGCCTTTTCCTTCAAGAACCGGCGGTTAGGCAACCGGGTGAGAAAGTCGTGATAGGTAATCCAGTCGGCTTTGGATTCCGCAAGCGTGCGTCGTCCCTGCTCGCGTCTGAGGTCGAGGATTTTGCGAAAGCCGAAGGCGTAGCCGGCGCATCCGACCAGAAGCGCACCGATAATGATGCCGTCGATATTGGAGTGTAGCTGCGCGTGCCAGCCCACCTGCAGAAGCTTGAGAACGCCGGCGGCCCATATCGCGGCAAATGCAACACAGACGAAAAATCCAGCCAGCAATCCGTAGCGCATGATTTTGCGCTTGTTGGGTATTTGGAATTCTTTTCGCATCAGGACGGCTCGGATAATTCCGAATAATTTTCAGGTGGTAATATTGACATTGCAATACTTTGGATTGTCTTAACGCTCAGAGCTGGCCCCCTCATTTTTAAAGGGGTGAGAGATAAGGTCCCTTGACTTTGCAGTGCACAAATCCCATAAAGTGATCATCGCATTCGACCGCCGCGTGAGCGGTCCGCACAAAAGCGCTGACTTTCTAGCGCTGAAATTTGTGCAAGATGCAGCCTCAATCGGTTTTTGTATAACCGGCAATTTCCCGAGTTCCCATTTCACGCGGGGTTCTGACGATCGGCGCGACCTGAGCGGACAATCCAGTCCCAGGTGAGTGTGCCAGTCGTAACCGCAATCTCAGACTCCACCGCCGATAGGTCGTGGGGATTTGGCGCATTTTGCCGCAATCCGGCGGAATGCAGTTCCAGAAGGGTATCACTTGACAGAATTTAAATCGCTTGGCCTCTCCGACCAACTTCTGAAGGCCATCGAGGCGAACGGCTATGAAACGCCGACGCCGATCCAGAAAGACGCAATCCCGCTTATCCTCAAAGGCGAAGACCTGATGGGTCTCGCGCAGACAGGGACCGGTAAAACCGCTGCCTTCGGTTTGCCTTTGGTTGAACGGCTTCTTGCCGATCCCAGAACGCCGGAGCCCAGGGGAGCGCAGGCGCTGATCCTTGCCCCGACACGCGAGCTGGTCAACCAGATCGCGAAGAACCTGGTGTCTTTCGTGCGCGGCACGCCGCTCAGGGTGACGTCCGTCGTCGGCGGCGTGTCCATCAACAGCCAGATCAAGCGCATGTCGCGCGGAACGGATATTCTTGTCGCGACGCCCGGGCGTCTGCTCGATCTCGTCGACCGGAATGCCGTGACCCTGAAGAGCGTTTCGTTCCTGGTTCTCGACGAGGCCGATCAGATGCTCGACCTCGGGTTCATCCATGCCCTGCGCAAGATCGCAGCGCTGGTTTCGAAGAAGCGCCAGACTCTCCTGTTCTCGGCAACCATGCCGAAGCAGATCAACGAACTGGCCCAGTCCTATCTCACCGATCCGGTCCGGGTCGAGGTCGCGCCCGTCGGCAAGACTGCGGACAAGGTCGGTCAATGCGTCCATTTCATGGACCAGAAGGCCAAGACGGACTTCCTCGTTTCGACGCTGTGCGAGCGGCCCGGTGACATGTCTCTCGTCTTCTGCCGCACCAAGCACGGTGCCGAACGGCTGATGCGCAAGATGGTCTCATCCGGCATCAAGGCAGGCTCCATTCACGGCAACAAGAGCCAGAGCCAGCGTGAGAAGGCCATCAAGGGTCTTCGCGAAGGGCAGATCAAGGTTCTCGTTGCGACAGATGTCGCGGCCCGCGGCATCGATATTCCGGGCGTCAGTCACGTCTATAATTTCGAGCTGCCGGAAGTCGCGGAAGCTTACGTCCACCGGATCGGCCGGACTGCGCGTGCCGGTGCGGATGGCGAAGCCGTGGCGTTGTGCAGCCCGGAAGAAATCGGCCTGTTCCGTCAGATCGAAAAGCTGATCGGCATTTCGATCGAAGTTGCCAGCGGCGAAGTTCCGCCTGCGAGCGCCGCCGTTTCCCCCGGCAAGGGCCGGGGCGGAAACCGCGGGCGCCAGAACAATGGTGGCCAGAACAACGGCGGCCGGAATAGGAACAATGGCGGCCGAAACAATGGCGGTCAGGGCAGAGGCGGACAGTCGTCTCGCTCCAATGACAACGACAATGCGGCGTTCAAGCCGCGTGGGGCGAAGCCGAGACGGCCTGCCCGCCGGCGCACGGAAGCTGCATAAGCAACAGCTTGGGGACGGTTCCTCGACCGGTGGCGGATAGCCGCCGGTCGCTGCTTCCACGCCGCAATTTTGTGCGGATAAGAAATCTCCATATTCATTCGAAAAAGCGTTTGACCGTTTTGTCACTTGTATGTATACAAACGAAAATGGTTGACGCAAGGGAACTTGCGGGTGTCTGCGGTGGCCGAATTGGTCGAACCGGACACTGATTGGTGAGGTGCATTTTACCGTCCGGTAAAGTCTGCCTTATCGTATATTGAGCTTCGGTAGCTTTAAAGCCGCGGAATACTGTGTATCAGAGTCAATTCAGTCCTCTTGTCCGTGCATACCCGGATGAGGCGCGGTCTGTATTGCTGTTTGTAATAGTGAGGGGACGGCCAGGTCGTCCGATCATGGAAGAATGCTCAGGTGAGGGGCGCCAAGTCTACACCTGAATGTATACAAAATATCTTGTGGTAGCGGGCAAAGCCCGGGTTCCGGTTCAACAAGACGAACAAGCAGTTCGCGGGAACCCATATGGCCTTTGACAACCGCGACCGGCTGCTCCGACTTCCATCGGCAGCCAGCCGGAAATGACCCATCGGCCACAAGCAAACGGCACCGGGATCCTCCCCGGTGCCGTTTTTGTTTGTCCGGTGCTTTGTTCTTGGGCCGTCCGGCAGGCGTTTGCCTTACATATTCGGATAGTTGGGGCCGCCGGTCCCTTCGGGAACCGTCCAGGTGATGTTGCCGTTCGGATCCTTGATATCGCAGGTCTTGCAGTGGACGCAGTTCTGCGCGTTGATCTGGAACCTCGGCGCGTCTTCGCCTTCTTCCACCCATTCGTAGACGCCTGCGGGGCAATACCGGTTCGAGGGGCCGGCGAAGATGTCGTGTTCCGAGGACTTCTGCAGCGCTTCGTCGCCCACCTTCAGATGGATCGGCTGATCCTCCTCGTGGTTGGTGTTCGACAGGAACACGGAGGAGAGCTTGTCGAAGGAGATCACGCCGTCCGGCTTCGGATAATCGATCTTCGGACAATCCTTGGCCGGCTTGAGGGTGGCCGCATCGGTCTTGCCGTGCTTCAGGGTGCCGAAGAAGGAGAAGCCGAACAGTTCGTTGGTCCACATGTCCATCCCGCCGAGCGCGATGCCAAGCACGGTGCCGAACTTCGACCAAAGCGGCTTCACGTTGCGAACCGTCTTCAGATCCTTGCCGATTTCGCTCGCCCGCCAGGCGGCGTCATAGCCGGTCAATTCCGTATTGGCTTCGCCCCGGCCGATGGCTGCCATGACCTCTTCCGCCGCCAGCATGCCGGACAGCATGGCGTTGTGGGAGCCCTTGATCCGGGGCACGTTCACGAACCCGGCCGAGCAGCCCATGATGAGACCGCCGGGGAAGGAGAGCTTGGGAACGGACTGGTAGCCGCCTTCGGTGATCGCCCGTGCGCCATAGGCTATGCGCTTGCCGCCCTCGAACGTGTCGCGAATGGCCGGGTGGGTCTTGAAGCGCTGGAACTCGTCGAAAGGCGACAGCCACGGATTTTCATAGTTCAGGTGCAGCACGAAGCCGACCGCCACCTGGTTGTCCTCCAGGTGGTACAGGAACGATCCGCCGCCGGTCTTGCCGTCGAGCGGCCAGCCGAAGGAATGCTGGACCAGTCCGGGCCGATGCTTCTCCGGGTCGATCTGCCACAGTTCCTTGAGGCCGATGCCGAACTTCGGAACGTCGCAGTCCCGGTCGAGGGCGAATTTCGCGATCAGTTCCTTGGCAAGCGAACCGCGCGCACCCTCGCCGATCAGCGTGTATTTCGCCCGCAGTTCCATGCCGCGGGTGAACTGGGCGTTCGGCTTGCCGTCGCGGCCGATGCCCATGTCACCAGTGGCAACACCGACGACGCGACCATTGTCGTCATAAAGGATTTCGGCGGCCGCGAAGCCCGGATAGATCTCGATACCGAGCGCCTCGGCCTTTTCCGCCAGCCAGCGGCAGACGTTGCCGAGCGAGACGATGTAATTGCCGTGATTGTTCATGAGTTTCGGCATGAACATGTTCGGCAGGCGCAGGGAACCGGCCGGACCGAGAACCAGGAAATGATCGGCGGTGACCGGCGTCTTGATCGGCGTGTCCTCGTCGCGCCATTCCGGCAGCAGTTTGTCCAGCCCGATCGGGTCGATGACGGCGCCGGACAGGATATGGGCGCCGACTTCGGAGCCTTTCTCCAGAACGACGATGCTCAGCTCTTCGCCCTTCTCATCGGCGATCTGCTTCAGCCGGATCGCGGCAGCCAGACCGGCCGGGCCGGCGCCGACGATAACGACGTCAACGTCCATGCTTTCGCGTTCGCCAAGCTCTGCCCCATCCTGTTCGGACATTGAGTTCTCCCTCGCTTGATATCCGGTCATGGCCGGATACTACCCCTTTTGCATCATCGGCCTTAAGTACGCACGACCCTACTGGCAGCCTTGCCCCGATCAAATGCGAATTTCGGCTTATGTCATCCGATTGGCACATAGACTGAAAAGTCGTTCCGTCGTCAAGTCCACGACTTACGCTTACGTAAGCGGAATTTTTAGTCCGGGTGAGGCGCGCGAAGGGAGTCAATCTGTTGGACAAGCGGTTTTACGCGGATAAAACATCCTGCCTTGGCTTTGTCACAGGACGCGGGAGCGAATAGAATACCTGCGGAGGCCATAAGGTGCAGTCGATGGATCAGGCAAACAGGGAACTTGAAGCGCTGCTGGATTTTTATCTGGCAAGCGGAATCGATTGCCTGTTGGAGACGGATCCGGTCGATCGTTTTGCCGAAACCGCAAGGCGCGCCGAAAGGCGGGCGGGCGAACAGATGTTCCGCCCCTCCGACCGTCAGGTTCAAGGGCCAGGCCCTGCCGCAGCCCAATCTCCCCTGTCCCGGATGCCGGGAGCGGATAGACCCTTGCCGCAAACGGCCCCGCACTCGATATCGTCTAACCCGGCAGCGCAGCCGCAGGGTGGCGAAGCTTCCGGGGGCGGGGCTTCGGCGGTTCTCCCGAACGCATCAGTCGTGGAATCCGCCCGCGATGCCGCCGGGAACGCTTCGACGCTCGAGGAGCTTCGCGCCTGCCTGGAAGGGTTTGACGGCTGCAATTTGCGTCTGACGGCCAAGAATCTCGTTTTTGCCGACGGCAACCCGCAGGCCCGGGTTATGTTCGTCGGCGAGGCTCCGGGCCGGGATGAGGATTTGCAGGGCAAGCCCTTTGTCGGCCGCTCCGGACAATTGCTCGACCGGATGCTGAACGCCATCGGCCTGGACCGGTCAGGCGCCTATATCGCCAATGTGGTGCCCTGGCGCCCCCCCGGAAACCGGACCCCGACACCGCAGGAAACGGAAATCTGCAAGCCGTTCATCATGCGCCAGATCGAACTCGTAAAACCGGATATTCTTGTTTTTCTTGGATCGGCATCCGCGAAAACCTTGCTGGGCACCCAGGAGGGCATCAGAAAATTGCGTGGGCGCTGGATGAATTTTTCCACCGGAAATGCAGAGATTGCGTGCGTTGCAACCTATCATCCTGCCTATCTTTTGCGCAGCTCGCTTGAGAAAAGGCAATCCTGGCAGGATTTTCTATCGATTAAGCAAAAGCTTGCAGAAAAACGGACTAACTAAAGTTAATATGGTTTAAGGCTGAATATATTTTTCCAATTAGATTTCGGACTCTTGAAAATACGCTATATGGAGAATTTTTACAGGGCCGTTAACCTGAAGTTTGCATTGGGCGGGTATTTCCTTACTGAGAAGTAAGGGAAACCACTCGTGACCGCTTTGGCCCAAAACATACCGGAAGGCGCAACGCTGGCCGTTCTGATCGTCGATCTGGAGCGCCTTCTTTGCATCGAGGGATCTGCGTCAGGGTTTTCCGGTTCCGGCTGCAGTATTCTTTCCCACCGCGTGAACGAACTGAACGAAATGATCGGTTTGCGCGTGGACGGCCTGGAAAAGATGATCAAAGGCCGGATCACCTACGTTTCGGACGGTGAAGCCAAGGTTCTCTTTGATTTCAGTGAATCCAGCAAGGACCAGGAAAAGCGGAAGGAGCAGCGCCGTCCCGTTCATATACCGGCGCGTGTCAGCGATCTGTCCGGAAACGCCTCGATCCATTGCATCATATCCAATGCCAGCAAGAACGGATGTCGTCTCGAGGGGAAGGGGGTCGGGCATCTGCCTGATGACATCTTTCTGCGCATAAACGGGCTGGACTTGCCCGTTCGCGGCAGCATTGCGTGGCGTGGACCCGAATGCGCCGGTGTCCGCCTATGTTGGCAGTTTACGTCCGGCAAGGAAATGAAGCCCGTGCTCAATGACATGAACCCCATGCACAAGGGTGTGGGGAGACGGGCGGCAGGCTTCGGGTCTGGCAAAAAGCGCGTGAATGCTGTCGGAAATGCCGGCGACGCAGAACAAACCGCCGAAGACATCGAAAAAGCTGCCGAAGAAATTACCCTTCGCGAACAGAAACGAGCCGAACGCAAGGCCCGCCGCGCGGAAGCTGGTGCGTTTGGAGCGCGCAAGGGCGCCCAGCTCTGATCCCGGTCGAGCGTTATTCCGGTATTTTCCGATACAAGAGAAGCGTCGCATCCTCCTGCGATCGGCGGACGTCGTTTCGAAATCGCGGACGACGGGTTATATTTGCGCCCACTTGGCACTATATGCCGTTAGATACCCTCTTCCGGAGCTCCCGCTTACGTGTTCGATAAATTGCGCAACTTGCTTCCCAAAGCCTTTCGTAACGACAAGACGATTATCCCGGTCGTCCGCCTTCAGGGTGCGATCGGAATGGTGACACCGCTCCGTCCGGGCCTTTCGCTTGCCTCCGTTTCCCAACCGCTGGAAAAGGCGTTCGCAATGAAAAAAGCGCCTGCCGTGGCGCTGATCGTGAATTCGCCGGGCGGGTCGCCGGTTCAGTCGCGCCTGATTTTCAAGCGGATCCGCGATCTCGCAGAGGAAAAGGAAAAGGACGTACTCGTCTTCGTGGAAGATGTGGCAGCGTCCGGTGGCTATATGATCGCCCTTGCCGGCAACGAGATCTACGCGGACCCGTCCTCCATCGTGGGGTCCATCGGCGTGGTTGCGGCCGGTTTCGGCTTTCCCGAACTTCTGAAGAAGATCGGTGTCGAACGCCGGGTCTATACCGCCGGCGAAAAGAAGGTGATCCTGGATCCGTTCAAGGAAGCCGATCCGGACGACATCGAGTTCCTCAAAGGACTGCAGCAGGAAATCCACGAGGTCTTCATCGATATGGTGAAGTCGCGCCGCGGTGACATTTTGTCCAATGACGAAGACCTCTTTTCAGGTAAGTTCTGGACCGGCGGAAAAGCCCGGGAACTGGGTCTGGTCGACGAGATCGGCGACCTGCGCGGTGTCCTGAAAAAACGGTTCGGCGACAAGGCGGAGCCCAAGCTGATTTCCGCACCGCGCGGACTGTTCGGCCGCAAGAGCGGGGTCGGTGTCGCGGCACGGTTCCTGGAAGGCGAAGGCGGGCTTGCCGACGAGATGATATCTTCGCTTGAAGCGCGCGCATTATGGCAGCGTTACGGGCTTTGAGGCTTCAGACCGGGCAGGGCCGGCGAGGGAGATGACATGACGGAATTACTCGGATTTGCAGCCCTCGCCGTCGGCGGTTACTGGGTCGTGAACCGCATGAAGAAGAAAATGGCCGAGGTCGAACGACGGCTGTCCGAGGCAGCCGCCGCGGCCAAAGGCCCCAACGGCGAGCCGGTTCGGACCCTGAAGCAGGATCCGGAGACGGGCCGCTACCGGCCCGAACAGTAACCCGGCTCACTCAGAAGAAGATCCGGCTTAGCCCGCCACCTTCGAGAAATCCGCAACCACATGGGTGGCGTTGCGGATTTCGGACAGGAGACGCAGCCGGTTGAGACGGATTTCCGCCTCTTCCGCATTGACCAGGATGTCCTCGAAGAACCGGTCCACCGGCGCGCGCAGCTTCGACAGCGCTTCCATGGCGCCCGCAAAATCTTCTCGCTCCACCGCATTCTCAGCATCGGCACGCGCAGTGTCGATCGCCGCGGCGAGATCGACTTCCGCCTGTTCCTTGAAGTGGTCAGCCTGCGGCCGGCCCTCGACAGGTGCGCCGTCCTTCTTTTCTTCCGCCTTGAGGATGTTGACCGCACGCTTGTAGCCGGCGAGCAGATTGGCGCCGTCCTCGGTCTCCAGGAACTTGCCGAGCGCCTCGACCCGCCTGACCACCATCAGCAGATCGTCCTGGCCTTCCATGGCGAAGACCGCATCGATCAGGTCGTGGCGCGCGCCTTCGTCCTTCAGATAGACCTTGAGCCGGTCGGCCAGGAAGGCGAGGAGGTCCTCATTCTTTGATGGATACTCAGCACCTGCCCAAGTGACGGGGATATCTGCTTCGATCTCAAAGCGAGGATTGTTCTCGTCAAGCGTCGCTAGAAGCGTATGAGCATCCTTAAAAAGTGGCATCAATCGCAGGCGCAGACTGTTCTCCAGAATGATCCGGATCACGCCGAGCGCGGCGCGGCGCAGCGCATAGGGGTCCTTCGACCCGGTCGGCTTTTCGTCGATCGCCCAGAAGCCGGCCAGAAGGTCCAGCTTGTCGGCAAGGGCAACGGCGATGGCGACCGGATCGGTCGGCACGCTGTCCGAAGGCCCTTGCGGACGGTAATGATCCTCGATGGCCGTTGCGACGGAGGCATCCTCGCCCTGGGCCGTCGCATAGTAGCGGCCCATCAGCCCCTGGAGTTCCGGGAATTCGTAGACCATCGACGACACCAGATCCGCCTTCGCAAGCGTTGCCGCCCGTTTGGCCTTGGTCTTATCGGCGCCGATCAGAGAGGCGGTTTCGGCGGCAAGTGTCTCCAGCCGTTTAACCCGCTCGCCCTGGGAGCCGAGTTTCTCGTGGAAGACGATGCCGTCCAGTTTCGGCAGATTATCGGCGAGTTTGGTCTTCAGGTCGGTTTCCCAGAAGAAGCGCGCGTCCGAAAGCCGGGCACGGATGACCTTCTCGTTGCCGGCGACGATCTCCTTGCCACCATCGGAGGCTTCGATGTTGGAGGTCAGGACGAAACGGTTCGCCAGCTTTCCGGACTTCGGATCCTTGAGCACGAAGCACTTCTGATTGGCCCGGATGGTCAGCCGGATGCATTCGTCCGGGATCTCCAGGAACGCCTCCTCGAAGGTTCCCGTCAGCACCACCGGCCATTCGACCAGGCCGGCGACCTCTTCCAGCAGGCCTTCGTCCTCGACCAGCTCGAGACCGAGGGCAAAGGCGCGGTCGCGGGCATCATGGACGATGATGTCCTTGCGCCGGTCCGCGTCGAGCACGACCTTGTGCTTTTCGAGCGCCGGGGCGTAATCGTCGAAGCGGCGCACGGCGAAGGCCTCGTCCGCCAGGAAACGGTGGCCGCGGGTCGTCTTGCCGGACACGATGCCGTCCACCTCGAAGGGAACCACGTCCGGCTCCTCGGTTTCAGGACCGAAGGTCGCGATGATCGAATGCAGCGGCCGGACCCAGCGCATCTGGCCGGTACCCCAGCGCATGGATTTCGGCCAGGGGAAGCCACGGATGATGCCGGGCATGAAGTCGGCGATGATGTCGATGGCGTTCCGGCCGGGCTTTTCGATCACGGCGACGTAGAACTCGCCCTTCTTCGGGTCGCTCTGAATTTGCGCCTGATCGATCGATGTCAGACCCGCTCCGCGCAGAAACCCTTCGACTGCCTTTTCCGGCGCGCCGACGCGCGGGCCCTTGCGCTCTTCCCGGGTTGCCGCGGAGGCAACGGGAACACCGGCGACATGCAGGGCGAGCCGGCGCGGCGTCGCGAAGGCCTTGGCGCCTTCGTAAGTCAGGCCTGCCTCGACCAGGGCGTTGGTCACGAGCGACTTGAGATCATCGGCGGCGCGGCGCTGCATGCGCGCGGGGATTTCCTCGCTGAAAAGTTCAAGCAGGAGATCTGGCATCGGAATTACTAGCCTTCGGTAGAGCGGGATCCTTCGGATCGGTCGGCCCGTCCGTTAGCAAGTCCGCCCGGTCTTGTCACCCCCTCTCGGCGATGCGAGGGAAATTTGCCGCCGCCGGTTCCGTTTGCGCCCTAACCTTCAGGGAGACAAAGGAGGTTTCCAAATCGGGAATACTTTCAATGTCTTTGAAATTTCGGCATTAAAGCGTCAAATTTAGGTAATCGATTTCATTGTTCCTAAAGGAAAAGCGGCGAAAATCTAGGGTTCGAGCAATCGAATATCAGAGCGAAACGGCGCAAAGTGAAAAATCCCTTTAAAAGGCTCTCCCGGTCTCAATGGTTGGTGCTTTGCGCTGCGGGTTCGGTGCCTTTATTCGGATACCTGATCGCTCAACTTCACCCGCTTTCGTTCCTGCCCGCAGAAGGCAGTGCCCGGCATCATTTCGTGGAGGTGCTGGTCAGTGTTCTGGCGTGTCTGATCCTGTTCGGGCTTTTCCTGGGTGTCCGAGCGGTGTTCGGACTGCGGCGGGAATTGCGCGAGCGCAAGGCGGAGCAACAACGCACGCTTGAAATGGCGCAACATGATGCTCTGACCGGTTTGCCGAACCGGCGGAAATTTCAGGAAACCCTGATCGAACTGACCGCGTCTCTGGCGCCGGAGAAATACCGCGCCGTGATGATGCTGGACATGGACGGGTTCAAGACGATCAACGATGTCTACGGTCATGGTTTCGGCGATGCGCTGCTGACCAGCTTCGCCGAACGTCTGCGCAGAACGGTTGGCGAGGATGGCATCGTTGCCCGTCTAGGTGGCGATGAATTTGCGGTCGTCACCCCCGAGATCAGCGAAGTAAGCGAAGCGTCGGCTCTGGCGAACCGGATCCTCCAGCGCATTCAGGAAGTCTTCGTCCTGGAGTCCCGGCAGGTCACGATCGGCAGCGGCATCGGGATCTCCATTTTCCCGGATGATGGGTATTCGCCAGCCGAATTGCTTCGGCGCGCGGACATCGCCCTCTACCGAGCCAAGACCTCCGGCAGGTCGTCCTACTGCTTCTTCGAAGTCGATATGGACGCGACGATCCTGCACACGACATTGCTCGAGCAGCGGCTGCGCAACGCGATCGAAAACCGGTTGATCAAGGTCTACTACCAACCGATCCTCGATCTGGGAACACGGGAAATTGTCGGCTTTGAAGCCCTGGCGCGCTGGTCGGATCCGGATTTCGGACAGGTCTCGCCCGCCCAGTTCGTGCCGATTGCCGAGGACTGCGGCCTGATCGGAGAGATGACCGAAACTCTTCTGAGCGAAGCCTGCTCCGTCGCGAAAACCTGGCCCCGCTACATCGGCCTGAATTTCAACATATCTCCACTTCAGCTACAGGATCTGTCGTTCCCGCTGAAAATCATCTCGGTGCTGTCGCAGACTGGCTTGCAGCCGGATCGGCTGACCCTGGAAATCACCGAAACGGCGTTGATGCGCAACGCGGACACAGCGCAAGTCATTCTCCGGCAACTGTCCGATGCAGGGGTGAGAATAGCCTTGGACGATTTCGGAACCGGTCACTCAAGCCTGACCTATCTGCGCGATTTTCCGATCGACAGGGTGAAGATCGACAAATCCTTCACCATGCATCTGGCCGACAGCAAGGAATGCGAGGCCATAGTTGAATCGATTCTGGTGCTCTCCAGGGGGCTCGGCGTGGAAGCCGTTGCCGAAGGGATCGAGCAGCAGGAGGTCCTGCGGAAGCTGAGCGACAGCGGCTGTAACCTCGGACAGGGCTTCCTGTTCGGTGCCGCCCGGCCGCAGGAGAAACTTGCCGAGATGCTTCGACGCGCCGATGAGCCGGAAGCGGAGCGCGCCCGTCATTCGGCCTAACCCAGAAACAGCCAGATGATCGCGGCATTGCTGAGGTCGACGAAAAAGGCCGAGACCAGCGGCAGGATCAGCAGCGCCTGGGCGGCGGCGCCATATTGTTTCGTCACGGCGGACATGTTGGCAATGGCCGTCGGTGTCGCCCCCAGGGCAAAGCCGGCAAAGCCCGCCCCCAGGACCGCTGCGATATAATCCCTGCCCATGACGGGAAACAGCACGAAGACGATGAACAGCGCGGCGCAGGCGACCTGAACGGCCAGAATGACCATCATCGGCGCGGCAAGCTCCGCAACGACCCACAATTGCAGTCCCATCAGGGACATGGTCAGGAAGATGCCGAGCGCCAGATCGGAGATGACCGCCAGGGATTTCGATCTGGCGGGCCATTTCATGTTCGGGAACGCGAACGGCACGGTGTTCGACAGGACGATCCCGCAAAACAGGCAGACGACAAAGAGCGGCAGGTCCAGTCCGGTATTCGACAGGATCTCCTGAAAGGCGACCCCGAGCGCGATCGCGATATTCAGGACCAGAAGGCTGCGCATCAGGCCGGTGTGGGTGACTTCGGCAGTCGGCTCCGTATCCCGCTCCAGGCCGATGATCGGAATTTCCTCGTGAACGGACGGGTCCGGCTTCGCGCCCCTGCGATTGATCAGGTAATCGGCAACGGGACCGCCCAGAAGGCTGGCCGCGATCAGACCGAGTGTTGCGGTGGCGGCTCCGATCTCGACGGCGCCCGTCACGCCGTAGCTGTCTGCCAGGGTCGGGCCCCAGGCGATCGCCGTGCCATGGCCGCCGACGAGCGCGATGGTTCCGCCAATCAACCCGAAACCGGTCGGCTGGCCCATGGTCAGCGCGAGCCCGACGCCGATCCCGTTCTGCAGCACCATGTAGCACAGGGTCAGGAGCAGCAGTTTCAAAAGGGGGATGCCGCCGCGCGCCAGGTCTCCGAACCGGGCGTTCAGGCCAATGGCGGTGAAGAAGTAGAGCAGCAGGAAATCGCGGGTTTGAAGGGAGAAGGCGATTTCGCCGCCCGTGATCAGGTAGTAGCAAAGGGCGCAAACCGCCACGAGCAGCCCGCCTGAGACCGGTTCGGGGATGTTGTAGGCATTGAGAAACGGAATGGTCCGGTTGAGGCGCACGCCGAGGAAATAGACGATGATCGCAATATTGAAACTCGCGAACTCGCCGATCGTTACAGGACCCTGCGCCATGCCTGTTCTCCTGGTTGCCCGATCAAACGCCGCCGTTCATAACTTCCGGCTTCGGTCGGCGCGCCGGTTACCATCCACCGCCGCCGCCTCCGCCTCCTCCTCCGCCGGAGAAACCGCCTCCGCTGGAAAAGCCCGAACTCGATGACTTCGGCGCGGGCAGGGAGGTGCTGAAGCTTCCCGCCATCGCGCTGGTCACGTCGTTCATGGAGCCGGCAATGTTATGGCCGTCGAACACCTGCCCGGAATACCACGCCGGAGCATAGGATGCGGCGACCGCAGCCCCGGCCGCCGTCAGCAGCCACGCCTGGAAGGCGTTCGACCAGGGTTTTTCCACGCCGAGAGCAACCGCATAGGGCAACAGCGTTTCGAAATGGGAGGGGCTCATTTCCGGGGCGCCCTCCATGTTCATCCGGTCCTTCTCGGCAACCGTCAGATAAAGCTTCAGACCTTCGATCTCGTCGAGGACCTGACGGCCGGCAACGGTCGGCGCCCCCAGCAGGTAGTAGAACAGCAGGTTGGAGGCAACCAGGGCGACGGCAAGAGCCGGAAGCAGCGGTATTCCGAAGCTGCCGCTGAAGAGGATCGGAACCGCGCTGACAAGAATGGACATGCCGAAGCCGAAGATCATGAAAATGGCAGCGATCTTCGCGAAGATATTGCCGGAGCGCCGAAACAGCTTGCCGAAATTGACGGAGAAAACCGTTACGAAAACCCCGATAAAAAGGACCGGCATGAACAGCGCAATCTGATCTTCGGACAAGTTGCCGAAGACCACCAGCGCGATTGCGGCCAGAACGCTCAGGATCGCGCCGGGGATCACGTAACCCCAGTTCTTCTTGAAATACCGTGCCCGGCTTTCAGACTCGATCGCGGAGCGGAACTTGCGTCCGAGCGTCTGGACCGACTTGCCGTTGTCCTTGTTGATCGTGAGCGGGCTGCCGCGATTCCGCAGCCACCGGTTCACTGCGGATTCGCCCCTGGGAAGAGGATCGTCCCATGCATTTCTCGGATTGCCGTCCGGCTTCGGAACAAGCTTGACCGTATCGCCGGGCGCCTCCAGCACCAGCCGGCCTTTCACGGCGAGGTTCAGGCAGGCAGCCGACAGCGCCTTCCAGCCGCCGTCGCCGAAACCGCGGTTGGTGACGTAATTGGCAAGGGCCGGAGAAATCCCTTCCGGCGCCTTGAAGCGCGGGAAGATCACGCCTTTCGGCGGATCGCGGCCGACCTGCCACCAGGCAATCAGATAATAGGCAAGCACCAGAAGCACGCCGATGCTGCCGATGATCTCCGCCCGGTAATCCATCAGGAAATAGGCCGCTTCCTGTTCGCGCGTCGGCGGCGCGACGACACCTTTGGGCATCGCCACGACAACGGTCAAACCTTCCTGCGGCCCAAGTCCACGTGTTGTCTTGAAGAGAACGCTGTTGTCGCCGTCTTCGGATGTCACCGTGACGGCGGATTCCCTGGAGCCGTAACGCCCGGTAAAGGCGGTCCATCTGGTGGCCTTGTCGCCTTCGGGCAGGATCACCAGCGCTTGGGCCTGGTCGATCGGAAAGATCCATTCGTTGCCGGTGGCGTTCCAGTAAACCTCGTCATGGTCGTCGAAGAACCGGATCTGACGGGTCGTCTCGTAACGCAGCGTGTAAGTGTAAGTGCCGGGCCGGAGTAAGACGTCCTCCTTGCCGACATAAATGCGCACGCCGCCGTTGGCGCGCTTGACCGTATAGGAGTCCGGCCTGCCGTCGCGCAGAACTTCCAGGAGTTCGAACCCGGCTTTTTTCTCCCGGCCGTCCGCGTCCTCGAAGGTCAGGGGAATGTCCCTGTAGATGCCGCGCTTGATCTTGTTCCCTTCGGCCGTGACGGTGATCTTTTCCGTGACGGTCAGGGTGCCGTCATGGGCGACAGCGATGGTGGAGCCGAAATTCAGGATGCGTTCGTCGGCGAGAGCATGGGTCAGGGCCGCGAAGAAAGTGAGACAGCCAACGACAAACGCTGTCAGGCGGCGGGAAATACGGAAGCCCGGCATGGCCAGCCCCTTCAGAAACTGACTTTGGGAACGGCCCGGTCGGCGGCGTCCTCGATTTCGAAATACTCGCGTTTTTCGAATTTGAACTGCGAGGCGATCAGGTTGGAGGGGAAACTCTCGACCATGACGTTCAGGCCGCGTACGGCGCCGTTGTAATAGCGCCGCGCCATTTGCAGGGCGTCCTCGATCGAGTCGAGTGAGGCGTGGAGGTCCTGGAAATTCGCGCTGGCCTTCAGGTCGGGATAGGCCTCGGCCACGGCAAAAAGCCGACCGAGCGCCTGGGACAGCATGCCTTCCGCCTGGGCCCGACCCGCCACATCGCCGGAGGGGACATTGGCCGCCCGGGCGCGCATTTCGGTGACCTCTTCCAGTGCCCCGCGCTCGTGTTCCGCGTAGCCCTTCACGGTCTCGACAAGGTTGGGAATAAGATCGGCCCGGCGTTTCAGTTGGACATCGATGCCGCTCCAGCCTTCCTCCACCATCTGCCGTTTCGTGACGAGCTGATTGTAGAGGTAGATGACATAAAGGCCGATCAGAACCAGTAGGCCGAGGATGATCCAGGTCGTCATGAGGGCGTGCTCCGCAATCGATTTTCGCGAAGGCTAGCCCCTCAGCGTAAAAAAGTCATCCGTAAGGGTAACGAGTTGCGCCCGATCAGGGACGGTTCAGCCCTCGTAGCCGACGCCGCCGGCTTCCGTTTCCAGGAAGGCCGCGCCGCAGGCTTTCGCCAGCTCGCGGACCCGCAGGATATAGCTCTGGCGCTCGGTCACCGAGATGACGCCGCGCGCGTCCAGCAGATTGAAGGCATGGCTGGCCTTGATGCACTGGTCGTAGGCCGGCAGCACCACCTGATGCACCGGTGCGCCGGCGTCTTCACGGGCCTTGGCACCGGCGGCAAGCAGCGCCTTGCATTCGTTTTCCGCGTCCTTGAAGTGGCGGAACAGCATGTCCGTGTCGGCATGTTCGAAATTGTGCCGGGAATATTCCTGTTCGGCCTGCAGGAAGACGTCGCCATAGGTGACCTTCTCGTCGCCCTCGCGGCCGTTGTAGTTCAGGTCGTAGACGTTATCGACGCCCTGGATATACATGGCGATGCGTTCCAGGCCGTAGGTGAGTTCGCCGGAAACCGGTGAGCATTCGAAGCCCGCCACCTGCTGGAAGTAGGTGAACTGGGACACTTCCATGCCGTCGCACCAGCACTCCCAGCCAAGGCCCCAGGCGCCAAGCGTCGGGCTTTCCCAATCGTCTTCCACGAAGCGGATGTCGTGGACCTTTGGGTCGAGGCCGATGGCGTAGAGCGACTTCAGGTAAAGGTCCTGCAGGTCGGCGGGCGACGGCTTCAGGATCACCTGGAACTGGTAATAGTGCTGCAGGCGGTTCGGATTTTCGCCGTAGCGCCCGTCGGTCGGCCGGCGCGACGGCTGCACATAGGCCGCCTTCCATGGACGCGGTCCGAGCGAGCGCAGGGTGGTGGCAGGGTGAAAGGTACCTGCACCCACTTCCATGTCATAGGGCTGAAGCACGACGCATCCCTGATCGGCCCAGAACCGCTGCAGGGTCAGGATCAGGCCTTGAAAGGAGTTCTGGGGGCGCATGTGCGCCGGGATGGCGTCGTTCGACATGAGAAGCTTTTCCGCGTGGATATAGGCAGGGCCGTTATTCGGCGCGACAGGTGCCACGGCGGGGGCGGAAGGTCAAGCACCGGAGAGCCGATGCATTCCCTCAAGTCCGGGTCTGCTCTTATTGCGCCGGTTGTCCGGCAAGCCGGGCGACGGGTTGCTCCTTGATCGGCCAGTGAATGACCGCGGCAAAGAGGCCGAGCGCGATGCCCATCCACCAGATGGCGTCATAGGATCCGGTGGTGTCGTAGAGATAACCGCCCAGCCAAACGCCGAGGAAGGATCCGATCTGGTGAGAGAAGAAAACGAAGCCGAACAGGGTTGCCATGTAGCGCGGGCCGAACATGACGGCGACAAGTCCCGATGTCGGCGGCACCGTGGACAGCCATAGGAAGCCCATCGCGGCAGCGAACACCAGAACCGTCAGCGGGGATGCCGGAACCAGAATGAACACCGTGATGACGATCGCCCGGGCGAAATAGATCAGCGACAGGAAATGCGACTTGGAATAGCGCCCGCCGATATAGCCGGAAACCAGCGAGCCAACGATGTTGCACAGGCCGATCAGAGCGATCGCGATCGCGCCCCACGACGGGTCCAGGCCGAGATCGGCGATATAGGGCGGCAGATGGACGGTGATGAAGGCAACGTGAAAGCCGCAGACGAAGAAACCCAGGGTCAGCAGAAGGAAACTGCGGGTGCCGAAGGCTTCCGCCATGGCCTGTGTGAGACTTTGGTCCGGACCCAGGCCCATGCTTGCCGGTGCGTGCGGACGGCCCCTGAGCGCGATGGCCAGCAGCGGGATCGCCATGAGCAGGCCGGAAAACACGATCAGCGTTTCCTGCCAGCCGAAGCCCTCGATCAGGGAATTGCCGAGCGGGGCGAAGACGAACTGTCCGAGCGATCCGGAAGCCGTCCCGATGCCGAAGGCGATCGACCGCTGTTCGGGGGTCACCACCCGTCCGAAGGCGGCGATCACGAGAGAAAACGAGGAAAAGGCGATGCCCAGGCCAATCAGGACACCGCCGGACAGGTGCAACGCCATCGGCGTTTCGGCATTCGCCATCAGAAGCAGGCCGGCTGCGTAGAGAACAGCGCCCAGGCTCATGGTCTTCCAGGTCCCGTAGCGATCGGCCATCATGCCGGCCACCGGCTGGGCCGCACCCCAGATCAGGTTCTGTATGGCAATGGCAAGCGCGAAGATTTCCCGGCTCCAGTCATGGGCCTCGGTCATCGGCTGAAAGAAGAAGCCCATGGCCGAACGCGGGCCGAAGGACAACAACGCGATCACGCAGCCGCAGACGATCACAAGGGGAACGTTCGGACCGCTTTTGGCAGGGTAGAAAGTATCGTCGGACATGAGATCCCGCAGCTGCGGCCTTGGCCGCTGTTATTCATCGTTACCTTACGATAAACGCGCTAACGGATAGGAGAAAGCGATTTTTTCTGATCGATCCATAAATGTTTGGAATGAATTAGGGGATGGATCCGGACCGGCAGATACAGGGGCAATTCGTCGGCTGGAGCGGCGGTCGTCCAGCCCCCTTTAGGGTTTGACTGTCTCTGGAAATTATCTAAGGCTTTGAAAAGATTGATGATGTTCCAAGAAGGAAAAATTAGGCGACGAACCCGGTAGATTTCAGGGGAGGAACCGCCTATATAAACTCAATCAGAGCAAAAGACGGCAGAGGGCCCTTGGCCCGTTTTCTTTTGTCATTGATATACTCAAATTGAGTATATATAGGGAGGTCCCCATGACCATAGCCAGGAATGCAGCGGCACCGCGTGCAGGGTCCCATTCGGCAGAGCGTGCCATCGACCGGTTCGGGAGGATCGAACGCCCGGCGCTCGACTATACGCCCGAGGTGGCGGAAGCGACCGCGCCGATCTACGAAAAGGTCAGGCACATCGTCCCGGCGATCGAATGGCCGGTGCTGGCTCCCACGATCCATGCCATCAACCGGCTGAAGAAGGAGCGCAACGCGGTCGTCCTGGCGCACAACTACATGACGCCGGACATCTTCCATGGCGTCGCGGACATCGTCGGCGACAGCCTGCAGCTTGCCATCGAGGCGACACGCACCGATGCGGACATCATCATCCAGTGCGGCGTCCACTTCATGGCCGAGACGTCGAAGATCCTGAGCCCGGAAAAGACCGTTCTGATCCCGGATATGCACGCCGGTTGTTCGCTGGCGGAATCGATTACCGCCGAAGACGTTCGCGGTCTCAGGCAACGCAATCCCGGCGTGCCGATCATCACCTATGTGAACACGTCGGCCGATGTGAAGGCGGAATGCGATATCTGCTGCACCTCCTCCAACGCCCTTCAGGTGGTCGAGAGTTTCGGCGCCGACCGGGTGTTCCTGATCCCGGACAAGTATCTGGCCGCCAATGTCGGCAACAAGACCGATGTGGAGGTCCTGGTCTGGGACGGCGCCTGCGAGGTCCATGAACGCTTCACCGCCGAGGAGCTGCGCGACTATCGCAGGATCGATCCGGGCGTGAAGATCATCGCGCACCCCGAATGCCCGCCCGAGGTGGTCGCGGAAGCCGACTTTGCCGGATCCACCGCACATATGATCGACTGGGTGAAGACCGAGCAACCGAAGAAGGTGATGATGATCACGGAATGCTCCATGGCCGACAACGTGGCGAGTGAGACGCCGGATGTGGAGTTTGTCCGGCCGTGCAATCTCTGTCCGCACATGAAGCGGATCACCCTGACCAAGATCCTCGACTCTCTGGTCGAAATGAAGGAAGAAGTGACGGTCGATCCGGTGGTGGCCGAAAAGGCTCGCGTTGCGGTCGAACGTATGATCAATCTGAAAAGCTGACCGGCCACTCGCCCTGAATCGGCTTGTCTTGGGAAGTATTCCATGAGCGTATCGCTTGAGGATTTCGCGCCTGCGCGGGCAGGCAAGGATGTCGATGACGTCGTCATTCTGGGCGGCGGCCTTACGGGCCTCTTCTGCGCCTTGAAACTGGCGCCGAGACCGGTGACGGTGATCACCAATGCGCCGATCGGCAAGGGCGCTTCGTCCGCCTGGGCCCAGGGCGGGATCGCTGCCGCCGTCTCCGAACACGACAGCGCGGAAAAGCACCGGGACGACACGCTCGCTGCCGGCGATGGCCTGTGCGAGGAAAAGATCGTCGAGCAGATGACCCGCGAAGCGGGCGAACGGATCCGCGACCTCTTGTCCTACGGGGTGCCGTTCGACAAGGACCTGGAAGGGCGCCTGCAGCTCTCCCGCGAAGCGGCGCACTCGGAAAACCGCGTCGTGCGCGTCCGCGGCGACATGGCCGGCAAGGCCATCATGGATGCCCTTGTCGCAGCCGTTCATAACACGCCGTCCATCCGGGTCATGGAAGGCTATATGGGCGAAAGCCTGATGGTCGAAGGCCGCTATGTCACCGGCGTTCTCGCCCGCAAGCGCGGCGGCCTGGAGCGCATGGCGTTTCCGGCAAAGGCGGTTGTGCTTGCCTCAGGCGGGATCGGCCATCTTTATGCGGTGACCACCAATCCCGGCGAGGCGAACGGCCATGGCCTTGCCCTCGCCGCCCGGGCCGGGGCTGTCATCGCCGATGCGGAATTCGTCCAGTTTCACCCGACCGCGTTGGATGTCGGCAAGGACCCGGCGCCACTTGCGACCGAAGCCCTGCGCGGCGACGGCGCTACGCTGATCAATGCCGCCGGCGAGCGTTTCATGGCGAAGATCCACGCGGCCGCGGAACTCGCGCCGCGCGACATCGTCGCCCGGGCGATCCACCGCGAGCGCGTGGCCGGACGCGGTGCGTTCCTGGATTGCCGGACGGCCATTGGCGCGAAGTTCAAGGACCGCTATCCGACCGTCTTTGCCGCTTGTGCGGAAGCCGGCATCGATCCGGTGGCGCAGCCGATCCCGGTCACCCCGGCCCAGCACTATCACATGGGAGGCATCCTGACCGATGCGAACGGGCGTACCTCCCTCGACAACCTGTGGGCCGCCGGCGAAGTCGCCTCGACCGGCGCTCACGGCGCAAACCGGCTGGCATCGAATTCCCTGCTCGAGGCCGTCGTCTTTGCCGCGAGGATCGCAGAGGATATCCAGGGACTGATGCCGACCCCGCGCAGCGCATACTGGAATGCGCTCGACAGCGAACCGGGTCTGCCCAGCCAGCGCAACATGGAAGAACGCGACGCCATCACGGTGCTGCGCGATACCATGAGCAATCTGGTCGGCGTGGAGCGGGATGCGGCCGGTCTGAAACAGGCGCTTGCCACCATCACCAGTGTCGAGCAGGCCTGTACCCGGATCTCCATCCGCAACATGATGATTGCCGGCAAGATCATCGCCGCTTCAGCTCTCAAACGCACCGAAAGCCGTGGCGGGCATTTCCGCTCCGACTTCCCCGACGCCGATCCGGTACAGGCCAGACGGTCCTTCACCACATTGAGTGAGGTCGATGAGATCGCGAAGGCGGCCTGTGAGGAAATCGCCACAGCCTGACCGTAACAACCAGAAACGGACCGATCCATGACCGCCCAGCTTCCCGTTCTTCCCCGTCTGATCGTCGAGGAGGCCGTCAAGGCCGCCCTTCTGGAAGACTGGGGCCGGGCGGGAGATCTCACCAGCCAGGCGACGATCCCGGCCGAAGCCACAGCCACGGCAGTCATTGCCGCCCGCAAGCCGGGGGTCCTTGCCGGACTGGCGCTGGCCGAAAGCGCCTTTCGCCTGACCGACGACGCGATCAACTTCGAGACCGTTGCCGCAGACGGCGACCGGTTGGAAAAGGGAACGGTCGTTGCCCGCATTTCGGGGCCGGCCCGCGCCATCCTGTCGGCGGAACGGGTCGCGCTGAATTTCCTCGGACATCTGTCGGGTGTGGCAACGGCGACCGCCCGGTTCGCCGATCTGATCGCCCATACCAGCGCCGATATCGTCTGCACCCGCAAGACGACGCCGGGGCTCAGGACTTTCGAGAAATACGCCGTGCGTTGCGGCGGCGGATCGAACCACCGCTTCGGCCTCGACGATGCGATCCTGATCAAGGACAACCATATCGCCGTCGCCGGCGGCGTGACTCAGGCGATCGAGGCGGCCAAGGCCTTCAAGGGCCATCTGGTGAAGCTCGAGGTCGAAGTCGATACGCTGGAACAGCTGAAGGAAGCCCTGGCCTGCGGGCCGGATGTGATCCTGCTCGACAACTTTGATCCGGACCGTCTGAGAGAAGCCGTTGCGATCACCGCGGGCCGGGTTCCGCTGGAAGCCTCCGGTGGCATCGAGGCCGATACAGTCAAGGCGATCGCCGAATCCGGCGTCGACCTGATTTCCTCCGGCTGGATCACCCATTCGTCCCCGGTACTCGATCTCGGGCTTGATATCGAAATCGGCTAGGACAAATGAAAAAGGCGTGCCCGATCGGCACGCCCTTCTCAATTTTCTGGCGTTTGTTCCAGCTAGTTCCAGCTGCCGCCATAGGTCTTGTAGAAAATATGCTCGCCGATCTTGCCGCGCTTGACCATGGCCTTGGCCCAGCGGGGCTTGACGTAGGTGGCGTGGTAGTGGGTCGAGGCATCGACCATTTTCAGATACTGCTTGCCGCCGATGACGTCCTTGGCGATTTTCTCTGCGGTTTTCCAGGCGCCGGGCTGTGAAATCCGGTCCGCAATGCCGTCACAGGCAAAGGAGAACTGACAGCGGTTGCGCCTGTGCTTGTTCTGATAGACCACGCCGCAGATCGAATCCGGATAGGCCGGGTTCTTGACCCGGTTCAGCACCACCTGGCCGACGGCTACCTGGCCTTCCTCGCTTTCGCCGCGCGCTTCGAAATAAATCGCTTCCGCCAGGCAACGCTCTTGCTTCGACTCCCACACGGATTGGGGCAGGGGGCGCTGTGCCCACCAGTGCGGATTGTCCGGATCTTCCGGCGGCGGCATGTCCTGTTCGTATTTGGCGGCCCCGAAGAGCGCGTCGAACGGCTCCTTGGTGTCCTGGACGGATTCGGGCGCATAGGCCGAAACGAGGGAGAAACTCGCGGCGGCCGCGTTGCGGGCCATCATGACCTTCTGAAGGTCGATCGGGCCGTTTGAGCTTCCTCTCCTGGCCGCATTGTCGGCAATCGCGCTCGATTGCGACTTGCTCAGTGGCTGAGCCTTGACGAAGGCCACGCGCGGCATTCCCGCCTTTTTCTCGCCGTCGATCAGGCTCGGCATGGCAAAGACGGTGCCGGACGCCTGTTCGACCATCTGCCGGTCCGGCGCCATCGTGATCAGGCGGTTGCCTTTTCCGGCCCGGTTGACGGCCATGACATCCGGTATTTCCGTGGGACGGGTGTCGCGGACGATGTCGTCGAGGCCGCCGATCGTGGTTCCCGGGTCGTTCCCGATCCCGGAAGCCAGCCGGAACTGAGGACCGGAAGCCGGCGCTGGTGGACGGACGTCCTTCAGGGAAAGCGTCGGCTTCAGGGTTGTCATGAAGTTCGCCGGCTCCAGCGCCATGGTCCAGCGAGGCGCTTCCGCCTTTTCCGCCGCAATCAGCGCGATGATGTCCTGTTCGCCGGTGGCCTCCGTCAGGAAGGCGAAGGCGAAGAAACTGGCGATGGACAGATGTTTCAACCGCCGCCAGGACATGCGGCTTGCGCGTTTTCTCGAAGAAATCGGGGAAGAGGACCGCCGGCTCGGGCGGTGACGACGGCCAGACATACGCAGCCAACTCCAACTCGTTACGCGTGTCCGACCTATGCGGACTTGAACTCACTAACGGGGCATGAATGCCCAACCTGAAATTGAGATTGGCCGCTTAACCTTGAAAGACCGTTAATAAGCGCGAAAATCGCGGAAATTCGCGCCGAGCCTCAGCAGAGTTGACAGGCTATGGTTAACCGTCCGGCTGCCGGTCGATTGTCCGGCTTTGTCTGATTACCCTATCCGGTAATCAGGATAGCGGTTCCTGCCGTAGTGACGACGGCCCCGACCCAGGCCGTCCACGGTATGGTTCCCGTACCTGTCAGCCAAAGCATCGGCAGCATGAGAACAGGCGCGGTCGCTCCGAGCACCGCGACGACGCCGGCATGGCCCTGACTGAAGGCAAACAACAGCAGGGAAACGGCACATACGTAGCCGAGCAGCCCCGGCAGGACGGCCCGCAGGATGAGAGACAGGCTTGCGACCGTCTCGGTTCTCGCGCCGCGAATGGGCAGGAAGCCAAGGAACACGATCAGAACCGCTGCTATGCCGGTTCGTAGAAAGGATGTGGCAAGGGGGGACATGCCGTCCGTCATGACCGGCTTCAAAAGGATAAACCCGACGGCTTGGCAGAAAGATGCGATCAGGCCGAAACCGATTACCGGCATCAACGAACCGCCCGGTTTTTCCAGTTTCGTGACCTGGATTTCCCGCTTTCGGAAGAAGATGGCGATGATGATCCCGAGCATCGTCACCACACATCCCGAGGCTTCGGTCAGTGAGATGTTCTCGCCCAGATAAAGGTTTGAAAGAACAAGGGCCCAAACCGGACTGAGTGCCATCAGGAGCTGCATGTAGCGGGGGCCACCGCGCCGCAAACAGGCCATCATGGCCAGATTGCCGAGAAGAACGCCCAGAAACGTGCTGCTCAAAAGCGCGGGCCAGTGAGACAGGGAAACCGTTCCCCATCCACCGGTCCAGCTGACCAGAAGAGCCAGCGGTGGTGCGGAACTGACAAGTTGAATGCGGGTAATGCGGAAACTGCCGAGTTCCCGGGACGGCCTCTCGGCGAGAATGGCGCCGACAGCCCAGCATCCGGAGGCGGCAAGGGCTGTTGTGGAAGCGAGAACCGACATTGCACTTTCCTGAACGCATGCTATTAAAAAAGTAGCATTTGAATATCATGCAGAGCGTTGGATCGCTATGAAAAAAGTAGCAAAAAAAGAGACTCGGATTCCGAAACCCGGTTCACCCGTACGCGGGTCCAGATCCGGCGAGCCCATCATGGCGGTGTTCGATCTGCTTGGACGGCGCTGGGCGATGGGGGTGCTATGGGTCCTGAACCGGAACGGTTCGTGCACGTTTCGCCAGCTGCAAGCGCATTGTGAGACCGTGTCGCCGTCGGTTTTGAACACACGGCTGAAAGAATTGCGCGAAGCCGGCCTGATCGAGCATTCAGGATCGGGATACGAAGCGACGGCCGAAGGCGTAAAGCTTTACGAGTTGCTGCGGCCTCTTGGCCAGTGGGCTCACGGATGGGCTGCTCGGCTCGACGAGGAAGGCCGGAGCTGAGCGCCTGGAGCGCATCGCTCTAACTCAACGCCCGCCGACACGAAGGCCAAGGGCCGGGCGTTCTGTCAGGATCTCGTGCCGGAACCGGAACAGGGCGGCGGGCCGGCCGCCGGTGGCGGTCGAAGTCGCGCCCGTCGGCTCGACCAGGTTGGCGTTTTCCACCAGCCTGCGGAAGTTCTGCTTGTGCAGATGACGGCCCGAAATCGCCTCGACCGACGTCTGCAGATCGGTCAGGGTGAAGGTTGCCGGCATCAGTTCGAACACCACCGGCCGGTATTTCAGTTTGGCACGCAGTCTCGAGATCGCGGTCGCCAGCACCCTGCGGTGATCGAACCGCATCGGCCGGCCGAAGGCGGGCAGGATATCCCGGTTCCGGGCCGCGGGCCGTCCGTCGCGCAGGGCTTCCGGGACCAGTCCGGCTTCATAAAGAAGCTCGTAACGGTCCAGCGTTCGCTCCTCGTCCCAGGCGGACGGATCGTTGCCGAAGGCAAGCCGCAGCCGTTCCGGCCGGCTCAGGGCCCGTGCCGGCGTATCCTTCGGGGGCGCTTCTCTGGACCATTCCTGAAGGGCGGGAAGAAGGTCGGCATCGAGCAGGGCCGGCCTGCCGTCGCGCCAGTCTTCCCAGGGAAAATAGTCGTACCAGGAGCGCCAGGCGGAGTGGTGCCGTGCCAGCATCGTCTCCGAATCCGGTGTTTGCCGGGTCAGCGCCAGATAGCCGACCGAGACCATGTGAGGGCCGGCATCGCCCATGTGCCTGTGCCGGCCCCGGTCGCCGAAGGTATAGAGTTGTTCGATATAGCCCAAGCGCAGGGCGGTCTGCTCTTCCACCCAGGTCCTCAGGCCGATTTCGAATGTACGGTGGTGCAGCGGGTCGAAGGGGCCGAACGGCAGGCTGTCAGGCTCCTTTCCCTCCGGGTCGTTGACTTCGACGATCTGGGGCATGCCGGAAGAAACGGCAACGATGACGGCGTTCAGTCCGATTTCGATCGCTGCTTTCTGGTCTGGCATTCGCTCTCCCGGCGTCCTTGAAGCGGCGTCGTTCAGTCCATGGGCATCAGGAAGGGCGTACCTTCGAAGGCGGAGGCGCCGCGTCCGATCTCCCGGATCGCATCGATCATCCGCCCGTCCCGGTTCAGGATCTTGTCCGCCATGGCAACCAGACGGCTGTTCGGCGTCGCCGACGGTGCGCGCTCGCGCAGGCGGCTTGCAAGATTGTATTCGTCGGCCTCAGGGTTGAGCGCGCAGGCGGTGATATAGGCGCCTGCCGTGGATCGGCTTATGCCGGCCCAGCAATGGATCACCAGGGGGCCTTCACGCTCCCAGCTCCGGACGAACTCCAGCAGACGGACGACATGGACCTCCGCCGGCGGCGTCAGGCCTTCGACCGCATCGACGATGTCGTTGAAGCCAAGAAACAGGTGCCGGTCCGGATCGATGCCCGGAGGGGTCGGGACCGGCGTGTCCGCGTTGATCAGGGTCACGAGATGGGTCGCGCCCGTCTTTTCGACGGTTTCAGGAAGGCGCGAAAGCGAGCACACATGGAGCATGGCGATCCATTGATTTGTTCTTTTGATGAATCGTACCTGTCTCCGGGAGCAAGGTCACCCGTCAGGTCGTCTTCTTTTTTCCGTTGTTCCCATTTTTAGCATTTGCGTCTGCCTGGCGGAGAGCCTCAATTTGCTCGAAACGCTCAAGGAACAGGCTCTGCGCCTTGGCGACGGGCATGGGGGAGAGACCGAGTCCGGACGCCTTGCCGCCTTCCGGCGCGAATCCGCGCGGGCGGCCGAAAATCTTCGCCGCCTCCTTTTCATCGAATCCCGCAAGCTCGATGGCCTCGTAATAGGCACAGATGATGTCCGCTCGCTTGGCAAGCTTCTTGATGGTCTGGGGAAGTTCCGCCGGCAGGCCGAACCGCAAGTGGATCGCGGCCTGCAAGCGGCTCTCGACCGCCTTGTAGGCGCCGCCCATGACCGCCTTGAAGGGCGAGATCATGTCGCCGATCACATATTCCGGGGCATCGTGCAGCAGAACCGCCTGGCGCCAGTCGGGCGTGAGGTCCGGCTTCAGCTTCAGGGCGATATCTTCCACGATCAGCGAATGTTCGGCGACCGAAAAGGCATGCTGGCCCCGTGTCTGCCCGTTCCAGCGGGCAACGCGGGCGAGACCGTGGGCGATATCGGAGATCTCCACGTCGAGGGGAGACGGGTCCAGAAGGTCGAGCCGGCGTCCGGACAACATCCTCTGCCAGGCTCTGGGCGGCTGGTCCGAACGGTCTGCGGCCATGAAAGATCTTCCCTGGAAACGGTGTCAGTCGTCCCCGGCAGTCTCCTCCGGCCAGCCGAAGCCGGCCCATTCGGGCAGGCTCAACGTGACCTGGTTGGAACCGCATTGGAACGGGGTGCCGTTCTTAAGCGCGGCGGCCGCCTTGTCAAGACGGACAAGAGCAAGCCCCAGCGTTCCGCCGGTGCCCGAAGCGCTTAAATCAGGGGCAATGGAGCCGAGCGTTCCCACAACCTTGCCGTCCGCCGTGATCTCGGTACCGGATGCAGGCAGGGCCGCGTCGCTCGATACCCGGATTATCCTCTTGCGCGCCGTGCCGCGGTGATGGACGCGCGAAACCACCTCCTGTCCGACGTAGCAGCCCTTGGAAAAGGAGACGCCGCCGAGCTGATCCATGTCGGCGTCATGGGGAAAGACGTCCGAGTAGGCGTAGTCAGCAATGCCTTCCGGAACGCCGAGCGCGATCCGGTGTGCGGCATAATCGGCGTCGCTGGCTTCCGCAAAACCGCTCGCCTCGAATGCGGTTTTGACCGACCCGACTTCGCCGATGACGCGCCAGCCGAGGGCGCCAAGCCGGGGGTCTTCTGCCTGAACCCCGGGCAGGTCTGTCGGGGGCGTGCCATTCCAGCAGGCAAAGACGCAGAGATCCGTACTTGCATCCGCGATCTCGACCTTGGAACGCAGCCTGTAGAAGGTCAGCCGCTTGGCAAGGTCGGCCAACGTCTCTGCCGGCGTGTCCAGCAGGTAAGCATCACCGTCCTTCAGGATCAGGAAATCAAACAGGATCTTGCCCTGCGGCGTCAGCAGCGCCCCGAAGCCGGCACCCTTCTTGTCGATCTCCTCCATGTCGGCGGTGATCAGGTTCTGCAGGAAATGGTGGGCGTCGGCACCGGAGACACGGATCACGCCGCGGCTCGGCAGTTCGGCAAACTGCGGTTTCGTCATCGGGCAATGTCCTGTGTGAAAAGATCCATCTCTCATGGGAGATAGTCGCCCATATGAAACTGGGCAAGACCGGAAAAGCGGTGTGTGCAACACTGGTCCTTAAACGCTGAAGCGCGTATAAGCCCGTTCATTACAAATTGGCTGCTCCAGGAGACCCGAAATTGACCGAGACCTATGACCTGATCCTCAAGGGCGGAACCGTGGTCAATCAGGACGGCGAGGGCGTTCGCGATGTCGCCATCCGCGGCAACCGGATTGCCGGTCTCGGGAGTTTCGACAGGACACAGGCAGGCGAGACCATCGATTGCACCGGTCTTCATATCCTTCCCGGCGTGATCGACAGCCAGGTGCATTTCCGCGAGCCGGGACTGGATCACAAGGAGGATCTGGAATCGGGATCGCGCGCCGCCGTCATGGGCGGGGTCACGGCGGTCTTCGAAATGCCGAACACCAATCCGCTGACCACCTCCGAGGCGGCGCTTGCCGACAAGGTGAAGCGCGGCCATCACCGCATGCATTGCGACTTTGCCTTCTGGGTCGGCGGCACACGCGAAAACGTTGACGAGATTCCCGACCTGGAACGCCTGCCGGGTGCCGCGGGCATCAAGATGTTCATGGGCTCCTCGACCGGCGATCTCCTCGTGGAGGACGATGCGGGCGTGCGCGCGGTCCTCGCCAAGACCCGCCGCCGGACTGCGTTCCATTCCGAGGACGAATACCGTTTGCGCGAGCGCAAGGACCTGCGCGTCGAGAACGATCCGACGTCCCATCCGGTCTGGCGCGACGAGATTGCCGCCCTCCAGTGCACCCAGCGCCTGGTACGGATCGCGCGCGAAGTCGGTGCCAAGATCCACATCCTGCACCTGTCCACGGCGGAAGAGGTCGACTTCCTGATCGACCACAAGGATATCGCCTCCATCGAGGTGACGCCCCATCACCTCACCCTGACCGACGAGGCGTACAAGACCCTCGGCACGCTGGTGCAGATGAACCCGCCGGTGCGCGCGGCACGCCACGGGGAACGCCTGTGGTGGGGGCTGGAGCAGGGCATCCTCGACATTTTCGGGTCCGACCACGCGCCGCATCTTCTGGAAGAAAAGCAGAAGCCCTATCCCGCCTCGCCGTCGGGCATGACCGGCGTGCAGACGTTGGTGCCGATCATGCTCGACCACGTGAATGCCGGACGCCTGAGCCTTGCCCGGTTCGTGGACATGACGAGCGCCGGTCCGGCCCGCCTGTTCCAGACGGCCCGCAAGGGCCGGATTGCGGTCGGCTACGATGCCGACTTCACCATCGTCGACATGAAGAAGCGCGAGACCATCCGCAACGAATGGATCGCTTCCAAATGCGGCTGGACGCCATATGACGGCAAGGAGGTCACCGGCTGGCCGGTCGGTACCTTCGTGCGCGGCAACAAGGTCATGTGGGACGGAGACCTGACGGCGCCGTCAGCCGGTGAAGCGGTCCTCTTCCAGGACGGGTTGCCGCGCGGCTGAAACAGTGGTCAGCGTTGCCTGACCAATTCGACCAAGCGTTCCGGCCCCACTCAGAGGGGGGGGGAGTGTTGCCTTCCGGGCACGCCTGAAGGCCGGATTGCCCCTCGAGACCCAAAACAAACTCCTGTGATGTTTATTACAGTTTCCCATGCGGCATTATGGGAGTCTTGGGGCACGACAAGGTTTGGATACGGTTTAATAACCTTATCTCATAACGTAAAATACACAGGTCGCCTTTAAAAGTTCATTCGGGCTTTTAAGAGTTTTGCGTAAGAGGGCTCAAAGGGATGATTGGTTTTGTAAATTCATTTGCCGCACAACGCGCGACCGCGCGTTTCGCGGGTATGGCCACCGCGGCGTTGTTGGCGGTTTCGGTTTCAGGCGCGGCTTTGGCGCGCGACGCCGAAGATGCCAGACAGGTCGAAGCCGTTGGCCCGGAAGTGCCGCTGCAGATGCTGGTTTCGCTGAAAGAGCAGAAGATCAATGTCTACCGCGGGACGGAGCTGATCCGCTCGGCGCCGATTTCCTCCGGCAGTCCCGGGCGCAGCACGCCGTCCGGCGTGTTTTCGATCCTGGAAAAGCGCCGTAAGCACTTTTCCAACCTCTATAACAATGCGCCGATGCCGTATATGCAACGCCTGACCTGGTCCGGTGTGGCCATGCATCAGGGGCGCTTGCCGGGGTATCCGGCTTCCCATGGCTGCATCCGCCTGCCGCGCGACTTCGCCAGGGATCTGTTCGGAATTACCGAGCGCGGCCTCCACGTCGTGGTCACCCAGGAGCCGGCTCAGCCGGAACCGATCCGACACGCCATGCTGCCGCAGCCTCTGCAAGCCGGCACCTCGGTCGCGAGCCTGTCTTCCGGAACCATCGCCGCCGATCCGGCTTTGCGCGGAACCGTTGCCGCAACAGACGCGGACCGCGAACTGGCGCTCACTCCGGAAAATCCGGATTTCGACAAGCCCCTGCGCATGATCATCACGCCGCGCCAGGAGCCGAACCAGATGAAGACCCTGCAGAGCCTGCTGAACAAGATGGGCTATGACGCCGGTCCGGTTGACGGCGTGGTCGGCCGCAAGACCCGTGCCGCCATCAGCCTGTTCCAGGAAGGGGCGGATCTGCCCGTAACCGGGAATGTGACCACGGCTCTCGTCAACCGGATCTATCAGGACGCGGGCTATGAAGAAGGGCAGAACGCAACCCTGCGTATCCGCCGCAGCTTCCGCGACATTTACGAAGCCCCGGTCACGCTGAAGGATGCGGACAAGAAGATCGGCACCTTTGTCTATACCGCGCTTGCTTTCGAACCGGGCGATGCCCACGTCGACTGGATGGCTGTGCCTGCCGAAGGCGAGCAGTACGGCACGCCGACGGAAATCCTCGACCGCGTGGTCCTGTCGGACAAGGTGCGCCGTGACCTGTCCAGGATGCTGACCCCGGGATCCTCGCTGATCGTGACGGACCGCTCCTTTGCCCGCAACACGGGTCTCGGTACGGACTTCGTTGTCGTCACCAAGTAACCGATCAACATCCCATTGAGCGAAAAAGGCCGCCTGTTTCGGGCGGCCTTTTTTGTCGGACAGGGATCGGAATCGCCGCGGCGTCACCAAACTGTCGTCTCACTCCCGTATCGCATCGTAAATTTTTTAAACGAGCGCCGAATCGGAGAGAACGATGACGCCTAGCCCACGGGCCGACACCCTCAGTGCCTCCAAGGTCCGATTGAAGAATGCCGTTCACCGGTCCGAAGCGACGTCCCGCGATGGAATTCTGGAACGCCTGTTCACCTTCGCCTTCAAGGGTCTGGTCTATCCGCAGATCTGGGAAGATCCGGACGTCGATATGGAAGCGCTGAAGCTGACCCCGCAATCGCGCATGGTGACGATTGCCTCCGGCGGCTGCAACGTGATGTCCTACCTGACGGCGGATCCGGCGGAAATCACCGCCGTCGATCTCAACCGGGCCCATGTCGCGCTCGGCCGGCTGAAACTGCTGGCGGCTCAACGCCTGCCCAACTACGACAGTTTCTACCGCTTCTTCGGCGAAGCCGACGAAAAGGCGAATATCGCCGCTTATAACCGGTTCCTCCGCGATGAACTGGACGGGGACTCCCGCGCTTACTGGGAGGGCCGGGATCTGGTCGGCTGGGGACGCAAGCGGATCACGCTCTTCTCCCGCGACCTTTATCATCATGGGCTGCTCGGCTATTTCATCGGCATCGGCCATTTTATCGCCAAGCGCTACGGCATCGATCCCAAGCATTTCCTCAAGGCTCGCTCGATCGACGAACAGCGCAGCTATTTCGAGACGGCCCTTGCCCCGCTGTTCGACAAGCGGCTGGTGCGCTGGGCGACGTCGAAGAAAATGTCGCTTTACGGTCTCGGCATTCCGCCGGCGCAGTATGACGCGCTGGTCTCCGCGAATGCGCAAGGCAACATGTCGGAGGTCCTGAAAGAACGTCTGAAGAAGCTCGCCTGCGACTTTTCCATTCAGGACAACTACTTCGCCTGGCAGGCCTTCAGCCGCGGTTACGCGCCTCAAGCAGGCGAGTCGACCGGAGAAGCCGGTCCCCTGCCGCCCTACCTGAAGCGGGAGCATTTCGACGCAATCCGCCAGCGGGCCGACCGGGTTCAGGTGCTGAACCGGAACTTCACCGAGCACCTGCAGGGCGAAGCCGACGACAGTCTCGACGCCTATGTCCTGCTCGATGCCCAGGACTGGATGACCGATGCCCAGCTGAACGCGCTGTGGAGCGAGATCACGCGGACCGCACGGCCGGGCGCGCGGGTGATCTTCCGCACGGCGGCCGAGCCCACGCTTCTGCCGGGACGGGTCGCGGACGAGACGCTCGATCGCTGGACTTACGAGGAAGCCGAAAGCCTGCGGCTTGGACGGCAGGACCGTTCATCGATCTACGGCGGGTTCCACCTGTATGTCTATAACGGATAAATCCCCGGCGGCCGCCACGGAAACGGCGCGGCTGATGGATGCGGTCTACCGCAACCAGCGTCATTTCTACGATCTGACCCGGAAATACTATCTTCTCGGGCGCGACCGGCTGATCGAGCGGCTTGAGTTGCCCCGAGGCGCCACTGTGCTGGAACTGGGCTGCGGCACCGGCCGCAATCTGATCGCGGCCGCGAAACGCTATCCGGACGCCCGCTTTTTCGGGGTCGATATTTCCGAACACATGCTTGAGACCGCCAGGCACAATGTTGCGCGCGCGGGACTGGGCGACCGGATTGTGTTCCGCCAGGGAGATGCCGCCGATCCTTTGGCGGCGGACGCCTTCGGCCTCGATGTCTTCGACCGGGTGATCTATTCCTATACGCTGTCTATGATCCCGGTCTGGCGCGAAGCGCTCAAGGCGGGCATGGCCCGGCTTGCTCCGGGCGGGCGCCTGTCCGTGGTGGATTTCGGTCAGCAGGACCGGCTGCCGGGGGCCTTCAGGAAGCTGTTGTTCCTGTGGCTTGCGAAGTTTCACGTCAGCCCGCGTGCCGACCTCCCGCGGGAACTCGAACAGTTGTCCGCCGAAAATGGCGCAAGCCTGAACGCGTCGGATCTCTACCGCGGATACGCCTGGTACGCGGAAATCAGTCGTCCCGTGGGCTACTCGCCCGCGACGAAGTAGTGCAGGGTTCCGTCCTTGCCGATGCCGACCCGGTAGAACAGCCAGACGCCATAGTCCTCCATTTCCGCAAAGTCGGCGGAAGTGATCAGCCGGTACATCTCGACCTTCTGCTGTGGCGTCAG
The DNA here is from genome assembly GCF_048260565.1 of Roseibium sp. GTDB lineage: Bacteria > Pseudomonadota > Alphaproteobacteria > Rhizobiales > Stappiaceae > Roseibium. The sequence continues at coordinate 687,947 of NZ_JBLXGP010000002.1, forward strand.
CCGGGTCAGCGGGTATCGGGCGAAGTAAGGCCAGATATACATTTCCTGAGCCGTGCCAACGTCCACATGAACGAAACCGGCCGACAGCGTGTCCGCCAGAATTCCCAGGACCTCCAGTCCGTCATCGTCGCCGGAGCTCTCTTTCAGAAACTGGATCGGGTCGCCGATTTCCGTCAGCGACAGCGTCGGCGGCATCTCGTTGCTTTCCAGCACCATGCGCAGACGGTTGAAATCGGCTCCGAGCGCGGCTTCCAGCAATTGGGCATGCATGCGGGCCACCGGCGGCGGCAATTGGCCGAGATCGTAAAGAACCTCCGGCAATGCCACCTGATCCTGGTTTGCCGGAGCGCCGGCTTCGGCCTCCGGTTCTGCATCTTCGGGAGTGGACGGCATCACGGAAGGAACGTCGCCTTCCGGAATGGAGGAGCCACCCGGGGTTTGTCCCGGAGTGACCGTAATCGTATCCGTCTTGACGGTTTTCGCCCCGGCCACGCAGGGCACGCCGCCCGCAATGGCGACACTTGCGGCGACCAGCAAAATTTTCAGGCGGACAATCACGGCTCTCACTCCCTCCAGTCGCGAATGACGGACTTTCAATACACGCAAAGGCGCCCCGCTGACCACAGATATTCCCGCAGTGCACATCCATTCTTGTCATCCGGCTGTTGCAGCGGTATCGACAGGCACGACAATCCTGCAAATGAGGGGCCCGGGGTTTGAGCTTTCTGGAATTCGCCTTGATCGGATTTGTGATTGGCGTCATCACGACCGCACCGGTCGGACCGGTCAACATCATGGCGATCCAGCATGCCGCCCAGCAGGGCTTCCGTCAGGGGCTTTACGTGGGGCTCGGGGCGGTCGTCGCCGACGCCATCTACGCCGCGGCCGCCATATTCGGCGTTTCGGCGGTCACCCGGTTCGTCGAAGGCCAGTTCGATCTGATCAAGACGGCGGGTGCGATCCTGCTCATCGTTTTCGGTCTGAAAATCATGAACACCCATCCGCATCTGGAGCGGGAGGACGGCAGTCGGATCAAGGGGCTTTGGAGAGAAGCGACGGCGGCATTTTTCATGGTTCTGACGAACCCGGGGGTGGTGCTGGCTTATGTCGCCATCATCGGTGGCCTGGGAAAATGGCGTCCTCAACCCGGCGATCACAGCGGCGCATTGGCGATGGTTCTGGGCGTCGCATTGGGGGCTGCCTCGTGGTGGGCGCTGCTATCTGCGATCGTCACGCGGTTTTCTGAAAAAATGGATGATCACTGGCTCGACCGTGCCAATCGCATTGCCGGATATATCCTGATCGCCTTCGGACTTGTCATTGGCGCCGACCTGGCTTTCGACCTGTTCGGTTGAATAGAACGAACGCAGAAAATAAAAAGCCGGCACGATGCGCCGGCCTTTTTAGTGTCTCGTCTATGCCGATTACTGCAAGATACGGTTGACCGTGTAATCGCCGCGCTGGATCCGCTCCGGAAGCCCTTCCGCAAGCTTGGAGACCGCATCTTCGCCATAGGTCGCCACCAGATCCGCAAGAGCGGTAAACATGGCCGCATGGGCGACCGCATCCGCATCCACGCCGCAGGCGATCGCCTCGGCCCAGGCATCTGAAATAAAGCCCAAAGCGGCGCGCCGAATGTCCTCGTCTTCGGCAAACTCCGCTTCCATCGCCGCATCACTGTATTCGTCGTTAATCATTGTTCCCTTACCGGTTCCTACCCATCCTTGGCCAAATCAGCGGCGGATGAAGCCCTTCGAATCTCTTGATAAAAATCCTAGCACGGCGAACCGCGAGGATAACCAACCGTGAACGCAAACTTAACAAGCATTCACAAAATTGACGAAAAAGGTTAACCAATCGGTAAGAGTTAAGGCACGACCTTCTGTTTACCGGCCGTAACGGCTGGTAACGTCGCCGATGATCGTTTCGCCCTCGGATATATACTGTCTCAATGCGAGACGCGCGGAGATTGTGCAATCTCGGTAAACGGTTGAGAAACCACGATATCCGCGGTTAAACCGCGCGATGAAGCGTCGCCGGCGGTTTTCTTCCACAACTTCGGTGTCCAGGAGCGTGGTCATCCGGTCGCGCCAGGAGGGCTCGTCGTCATTTCCGCACAAGGGGCGGAGGAAGTGCAAGGCGCCCATAACTTCCGCGAGCCGCAGAAGGTCCTGCTCGTAAGGCGGCTCGGAGCCTTGCGCCGGTTGCGCCTGCGCGACGGAAGGAGCAAGCGCCAGACCTGCCCAGAGGGCGGCAATCGTGAGTGTGCGAAGCAGGAGCGTCATGGCCGGATGATGTACATGGCCCGCCTCCCTGCGCAAGACCAAACACCGATCAGTCGCCTCAACCTGAATAGGAGCAATCCGCTGAAAGCTCACATCTGGTCCAGCCCCAGGATTCGGCGGATGCGCGGTGGCGTACCCGGCGTCGTTTCGAGGTTCTCGAGGCCGGAAAGCGGTATCCAGCCGGCGTCCGCGGCATCGTCGCCCGCATCCACAGTGCCGGATACATAAGGTCCTGAGAACACCACCAGGACGAAATGGGATGCGACCCGCCCGTCGCCATCCTTGTGGATACTGTCGAAGGTGTCGACCGGCGCGCCCAGGTCCGCGTGGACCCCGGTTTCCTCAAATAACTCCCGTTCGGCTGCGGCCTTCAGGGGTTCGCCCAGATCGACGAGACCGCCGGGAAGGCTCCAGCATCCCTGATAGGGTGGCTTGGAACGCTTGATCAGGAGAACGTCGTCATTGCGATGACAAACAACGCTGACGCCCAGAAGCGGAACGGGTGGATAGTGGCGCGGAACACTCATGCCGCCGTTTGTGCCACAACCGGGATGCCGTCGCCATCGGCCAGAGCCGTGTCAGGCGAACATCGCGTCGATTTCCGCTTGGGCGGCTTCGCCTTCGGGCGCTGTTTCCAACGGTTCCACATGTCCGTGGATGACACCGCTGGCGACGGAGATCAGCGGCTTGATCACATTGGTGGCCGCCTCCGCTATTTCGGCTGCGACCATGCTCGGGTCCGGCGCATTCCGCAATTTCTCCTGGGCCGCCAGAACTTCCGCGTCGATTTCCGCGACACGAGACTCCAGATGGGTCCGCAGCTTGACCGGGGCTGCGTGATAGGCGGTGATCGCCAGTTGTTTGTCGGAAAAGCTAGAGTTTTCGAAATGGGATTCGTAGTCGAGCGGCTCCCATTCCAGAACGTCCTCGGCGCAATCCGGCATGGCAGGAAGCATTTCCAGCAGCATGACGACTTCGTTGAAATGGTTCAGATAGTCCGTCGCCAGCCCGGTGTTGGGATTGATATTCGCCCGCTCCAGCCTGTCGGCTGCCAGGATACCGGCGCCTAGAACTGGATCTTCGGATTCCATACTTTTCCCCCAACGGCTAAACTCACCAAACAAGTTAGTATGTCTTTGTTGCCAATTGCCTAACTTAAGGGGAGAGTCCCCGGACGGGTGGCAGGAGACACCAGTACAGGATATGACATGTGCGGCCGCTTTAGCCTGACAGCCACACCGGAAGATGTGCGCGCGCTCTTTGCCTATATCGATCTGCCGAACTTTCCACCGCGCTACAACATTGCGCCGACACAGCCGATCGCGACTGTGCGTCGGGAACACGGCGAGCGGCATTTCGCGCTCGTGCGCTGGGGGCTTGTACCCTCCTGGGTGAAGGATCCGGCAAGCTTCTCCCTCCTGATCAACGCCCGCGCCGAGACTGCTGCCGAAAAGCCCTCGTTCCGCGCCGCCATGCGCCATCACCGCTGCCTGATCCCGGCCTCCGGGTTTTACGAATGGCGCAGGACACCGGACGGCAAGCAACCCTACTGGATCAGCCCGGCCGACGGCGGTCTCATGGCTTTCGCCGGCTTGTGGGAGACCTGGTCCGATCCGGACGGCGGCGACCTCGATACCGGCGCGGTGCTGACCACGCCTGCCAACAGGACGATCGGCCGGATCCATCACCGCATGCCGGCGATCCTGATGCCCGAAGCCTTCGATGACTGGCTTGACACCGGCAATGTCATGGCAAGGGATGCAAAGAAGATGCTGGGGCCGGCGCCGGAGGATTACCTGACAGCGGTTCCGGTGTCTGCCAGGGTGAACAAGGTCTCCAACGACGATCCGGACCTGCAAAGCGAGGTCGAACCTGAAGAACCGGCCACCCAGTCCACAAGATCTGAAAAGCCGAAACGGGCAGCCGCCACTTCAAAACCCGGTGACGGGCAGATGGACCTGTTTTAACGGCGCGGCCCGGAAATAGCTCTGTTCAAACGATCGCGCCTCGACTATCTGGGCAGTTCGATTTTCAAGAGAAAGCGGACGCATGAGCGATATCGACGAAGACGCCCTGGCCGAAGTCTATAACCGGGGGCTGGATCTGGAGAAATCCGGCGACCTGGAAGGTGCGGCCAAGGCGTATCGCGAAGCGCTCGAGCTCGATCCTTCCGATACGGGCGGGGTCTCGATCCGCCTGGCCGCCATGGGCCGGGGCGAAACGCCGGAAAAAATGCCGGACGCCTATGTGGAAACGCTGTTCGACCAGAATGCGGATGTGTTCGACGACATTCTGGTCGATCAACTCGGCTACTGTGTGCCGCTGATCTTGCGCGATAAGGTGCGCCAGCTCGGCATTGGTCCTTTCCAACGTCTGCTGGATCTGGGCTGTGGCACCGGCCTGACCGGCGTGGCCTTCAGCGATTGCGCCGATCATCTGACCGGGGTCGACTTGTCCGAGCGCATCGTCGAACTCGCCTTCGACCGGGAGGTCTATAACGATCTTTATGTGGGCGAAGCGGTCTCCTTCCTGGAAGAGTTCGAGGAAGACGACGGCAGTCGTCCGTCCTGGGACATGATCGCGGCAACCGACGTCTTTCCCTATCTCGGCGCCGTCGAACCGATCCTGAAAGCGGCGGCCGACCGGCTTGCTTCGGGCGGCTATCTGGCCTTTTCGACCGAAACCCTACCCGACGACTTCCTTCAGGGGAGGCCCTATATGGTCGGGCCGAAGCAACGCTTCGCGCAAGGGGAAACCTATTTGCGGCAACGTCTGGCGGCGGAAAGCTTCGAAATCCTGTCCTTCGAACCGATCACCGTGCGGCTCGAAGACGGGGAACCGGTGCCGGGTCATCTGGTGGTCGCCCGAAAATCCTGACAGCGAAACTTTTTGAAAAAAATTTGTCCGACCGCCAAGGATCGGCCGTGGGGTTTCGTCTAATCTATCAAGATGGACACGCAGGCGAACGACGAGGATCTGGCAGAACTGGCCGCGGCGGGCAACGCGGGCGCGTTCCGCTGCCTGCTCGAACGCCATTATGACCGGGTCTACCGGCTGGCCTTTCGTCTCACTGGCCTGCGCGAGGACGCGGAGGATCTGGCGCAGGATATCTGCGCGTCCCTGCCCAAAAGGCTGCAGAGTTTTCGCGGGCAGGCGAAATTCACCACATGGCTCTACAGGGTCGTTCTGAATGCGGCCCGGGACATGCACAGGCGCAAGGCGTCGGCAAACCGGGCCTCCGACGGCTTTGAAGAACTCGCCAGGCTTGAGAGCGACGCCCGCGACGACGCGGAAGACCAGACCGCCTGGCTCTACGATGCGCTGGACCGGATCGGCGGCGATCTTCGTGAAACCGCGATCCTGGTATTGGCCGAGGACCGAACCCATGCGGAAGCCGCTGAAATCCTGTCGGTGAAGGAATCGACGGTTTCCTGGCGCATGTCGAAACTGAAAGAAAAACTCAAATCCATCGCGAAAGCAGACGCATGACGGACGAGTTGGAAAAACTGAAGGCGGCTTTCCGCCAGGAACGGGCAAGCGACCCCGATCCTGAGGCGCGCCATGCCGCGATCCACGCGGCGATGCTTCAGTTCGAGGCGCTTGAACAGGAAAAAAATGTTGCGGCCGGCCAAGGATCGGCGGCTTCGGATCGTCTCAAGACAAGAGCCAGTGAAATTTCGGCTCGGATCTTGAGGAGATTTTCAATGACACTGACCCGTTCAAGGCTTTCCTACATTCTGGCCGGCGGCGTGAGCCTCGCCGCCCTTGTTCTCGTCGTCAATCTGAATTCCCAGAACCTGCCCGGCCTGTCCTCGTGGCAGGGAGATAAAGATCAGTCGGCACCCGCCGGTGGTGGATTGCTGAGCCGGGATTCCGCTAAGCCGGAAGCGCCAGCGCCTGTGGTTGAAGAACAGGCCAGCCCCGATGTCAGCTATGATGTGGCTGCGGAACCGACGCCTGCTCCGGCATCAGGCGCAATCGCGCCGATGGCGCCGCCTTCGTCGATGGCAGCCCGGAAAATGACCGACGGACGGGCGCGGTCGATGGGACCGATGCGCATTCAGCAATCCTTCGGCGATCAACTTTCTTCCGGTCTCGCGCCCCAGGCAGAGGTGTCTCCGCCGGTCTATCAGGACCAGGGCCGCGACCGGTTTTCCAACGTGCCCGACAATCCGGTGAAACGGGTCGCAGATGATCCCGTCTCGACCTTCTCCGCAGATGTCGACACCGCCTCTTATGCCTTCATCCGCGGTTCTCTGAACATGGGCGTCCTGCCGCCCAAGGATGCGGTCCGGATCGAGGAGATGGTGAATTACTTCGACTACGATTATCCGTTGCCGGCGGACCGGAGCCAGCCGTTCAAGGCGGACGTTTCCATCATGCCCACGCCCTGGAACGCGGAAACCCGTCTGATGCGGATCGGGATCAAGGGCTACGAGATCGAACGGGCGGAAGCGCCGAAAGCCAATCTGGTGTTCCTGATCGACACCTCCGGGTCGATGAACGCTCCGGACAAGCTGCCGCTGCTGCGCCAGGCCTTCCGGATGCTGGTGTCCAATCTCCGGCCCGACGATGTGGTCTCAATCGTGACCTATGCGGGTAGCGCTGGAACGGTGCTGGAACCGACGAAGGTTTCCGAAACCGGAAAGATTTTCGCGGCGCTCGACAACCTGTCGGCCGGCGGCAGCACCGCAGGCGGCGAGGGCATTCGTCAGGCCTATCAGCTTGCCGGAGAACACATCGACAAGACCGGCATCAACCGGGTCATCCTGGCGACCGACGGCGATTTCAATGTCGGCATCAGCGATCCGGAGCAACTGAAGGACTTCGTTGAGCGAAAGCGTGAAACCGGCGTGACCCTGTCCGTGCTCGGGTTCGGACGTGGCAATTACAACGACCTTTTGATGCAGGAGTTGGCACAGAACGGCAACGGCAACGCCAGCTACATCGACACGTTGAGCGAGGCGCGCAAGGTGCTGGTCGACGAGGCAAGCTCCACGTTGTTCCCGATTGCGAAGGACGTAAAATTCCAGGTCGAGTTCAACCCGGCCGAGGTCAGAGAATACCGCCTGATCGGCTATGAAACCCGCACGCTGCAGCGTGAGGACTTCAACAACGACAAGGTCGACGCCGGCGATATCGGCGCGGGCCACACGGTGACGGCACTTTACGAATTTCGGCCGGCATCGACGTCCGGTGCCCTGATCGAGCCCTTGCGCTACCAGACAGAAGCCAAACCTGCGTCGACGGACAAGACCGATAGCACCGACAAGATGGGCGAGATCGCGTTCCTGAAGATCCGCTACAAGCTGCCGGATGAGGACGTGAGCAAGCTGATCACGACACCCATCGGCGCGGATGCGGTCAAGGCGGAGATTTCCGAAGCCTCGAACGACACGCGGTTTGCGGCTGCGGTGGCCGGCTTCGGCGAGATCCTGAAGGGCGGCAAATATACCGGCAGCTACAGCCTGGATGACGTCCTCGCCCTGGCAGGAGGTGCCCGCGGCAGCGATCCCTATAATTACCGGGGATCGTTCGTGGAACTGGTCCGCCTCGCCAAGAGCGCCGGGGCGATGGAACCCTTGAAGAAATAAAATAAGAAGCGGAAAAGGTAAGCCCCTGCCCATCGAAGGGCAGGGGCTTCCTGTTTGTCGACTAGCTCGCCAGACGGCGAACGCGCATATGCGGGACGCCGTCGGACGTCTTGGCGGCGGTGACGCCGTATTCGTCGACCGTAGCCGTCACGCGGGTCCGGTAGGCGGAGAAGCTGTCGAAGGTCACCACATCGACCGGCTCGTCGAACCGGACGGTGACCCGCAGGTGCCCGTGGGCGCCGACAGCGGCCACGCCGATGACTTCGCCGGTAAACGGCTGATGCAGATAGTCTCCGCTCACCCGGTCGCCGAGCGACAGCAGCACCTTCGGCCCGTTTCCGGCAGCCGCGTGCAGGGTGTTCCAGTCACGGTAGCCGTATTGCCGGGCAACGAGTTCCAGTGCCTGGCCGTGGCCGAGCGGTTTTCCGTCCACCACGGGAACGGCCGTACGTAATCTCTTCGCCTGAGCCTTGAGCTCAGAAATGGTCGGTAGGGACATTGCTAACGCCTTTCATGTCGTCACAGGCGCATTCGACGGGGCTCGCATTGCCATCGGCCTGCATGAACATGCAAAGGCTGATTGAACCGGCAGGTATTCGAAAACGAATTCTCTGCCGGGAAGGTTTCACCAAAGACACGTGTCTGCGAGCGGCCGGGACCTTCTGCCCGGATGCCCAGATAGGAAGGCGTCCGGCATTTGTCAATGCCGGACGCCGGCTTGGATGATTGCAGCTTTAGAGAACCCGGCCCGGATTGAGCAGGTCCTTGGGATCGAAGGCCGCCTTCACCCGTTGCATCAGGTCGAGCTCCAGTTCGCTCTTCACGCCTTTCAGCAGGTCGCGCTTCAGGCGGCCGATACCGTGCTCGGCGGAAATCGATCCGTGGAAGTCATGGACGATCCCGTGGACGATGGCGTTCATCGGGTCCCACTTGGAAAGATATTCTTCCTTGTCCATGCCGAGCGGCTGGCTGACGTTGAAGTGGATGTTGCCGTCGCCCAGGTGGCCGAAGGGAACCGGGCGGCAACCCGGCACGAATTCGGTGACGGCGGCCATGGCCTTGTCGAGGAACGCCGGGATCGAGGCGACGGGAACGGAAACGTCGTGCTTGATCGAGCCGCCCTCGTGCTTCTGCACCTCCGACATGCCATGGCGGATGTGCCAGAAGTCCTTCACCTGGGCCAGGCTCTGGGCAAAGGCGGCGTCTTCCACGAGACCGGCCTCGAAGGCTTCGCCGAGGATCGATTCCATCAGGTCGCGAACCGGAAAGGCTTCCGAACCGCTGGACAGTTCCATCAGCACGTACCAGGCATGGGTGCCTTCCAGCGGATCGCGGGCGCCGTCCAGGTGGGCCAGGCAGAAGTCGATCCCGATGCGTGGCAGGATTTCGAAACCCGTCAGCACCGGTCCGGCCTGGGCCTTGGTGATGGAAAACAGCTTCAGCGCCTCATGCGGGCTGGCCAGCCCGATGAAGGCCACTTCCAGCTTCTTCGGCTTGGGGAAAAGTTTGAGCGACGCTGCGGTGATGATGCCGAGCGTCCCTTCCGCACCGATAAACAATTGTTTCAAATCATAACCGGTGTTGTCCTTGCGCAGGGTGCGCAGGCCGTTCCAGATGTCACCGTTCGGCAGCACCACTTCCAGCCCCAGAACCAGGTCCCGGGTGTTGCCGTAAGCGAGTACGGCGGTGCCGCCGGCATTGGTGGAGATGTTGCCCCCGATCTGGCACGAGCCTTGGGCGCCGAGCGAAAGGGGGAACAGCCGGTCGACCTTTTCCACTTCGTTCTGCAGCGTCTCCAGGACCACGCCGGCATCCACGGTGATGGTGAAACCGTCCGGATCGACATGGCGGACCTTGTTCATCCGGCCGAGGCAAAGCACGATTTCATCACCGGTTTCCGTAGGGATTTGACCGCCGACGAGCCCCGTATTGCCGCCCTGCGGAACGATCTTCAGGCCGTTCTCGTAAGCATAGGTCAGGACCGCGCTGACTTCCTCGGTCGAGCCCGGACGCAGCACGATGGGCGCCGTGCCCCGGTACAGGTCGCGCTGTTCGACCAGAAACGGCGCCTTGTCTTCCGGGGTGGTCAGAACGTTGCCGGCACCAATGATTTCGGCAAAACGGTCGGCATGGGAGTTTCGCTCCATGAGCGCGGATCCTCGTCTTTGGTAAGGGTGAATTCGGCCGGCAACATAGTTGTTTGGATCGCGCGCGTCGACCGTTCATTCCACAGGGATCGGCTTGAAGGAACAGGGTGTGTGTGCCATAGGAAGCTGCCCTCTCGGGTGGTTAAGGGAATCCTTCTGGAGATGACAATGGCGGTAACGCGCGGACTTATGAGCGGTAAACGCGGACTGATCATGGGCCTGGCGAACAACAAGTCGATTGCATGGGGCATTGCCAAGTCCCTCAGCGACGCGGGCGCCGAACTTGCCCTGACCTATCAGGGCGACGCCCTGAAAAAGCGCGTGGAACCGCTCGCCGAACAGCTCGGTGCTTTCGTTGTCGGTCATTGCGATGTGACCGAGGCCGAAACCATCGACACCGTCTTCAAGGTCCTGGAGGACAAGTGGGGCAAGATCGACTTCGTCGTCCACGCCGTCGCGTTTTCCGACAAGGAAGAACTGACCGGCCGGTTCGTGGACACCACGTCGGCGAATTTCACACGCACCATGGACATCTCCTGCTATTCGCTGACTGCCGTGACCCAGCGGGCGGAGAAGCTGATGACCGACGGCGGCTCGATCCTGACGCTGACCTATTACGGCGCGGAAAAGGTCATGCCGCACTACAACGTCATGGGCGTCGCCAAGGCAGCTCTTGAAACCAGCGTCCGCTACCTGGCCATGGACCTCGGCCCGAAGAACATCCGCGTCAATGCGATTTCGGCCGGTCCGATCAAGACCCTGGCCGCCTCCGGCATCGGCGACTTCCGCTACATTCTGAAGTGGAACGAATACAATTCGCCGCTGCGCCGGACGGTCACCATCGAGGAAGTCGGCGACAGCGCCCTGTTCCTGCTTTCGGACCTGAGCCGGGGCGTGACCGGTGAGATCCAGCACGTGGATTGCGGCTACAATATCGTCGGGATGAAGGCGGTCGACGCGCCCGACATTTCCGTGGTCAAGGATTGACCTCAACTCTCTTGAAATGGCCGGAATACCGGCCATTTTCCTGGATATGCTTCCATTCCCGCCGTCTGGCTGTTTTCCGACCCGAACATAAGGGCCGTCCAGATCACTCTGCCGGTTTTTCCGATGACGTCCGTCCTGCCCCGCTTGCACAACCCGGATCTTCTTATTTTCCTTCGCCACGGCGAGACTGACTGGAATGCGGAAGGCCGCATGCAGGGGCAGAAGGATATCCCGCTGAACGCGACAGGCATGGAGCAGGCCCGCCGGAACGGTCAGCGCCTGAAGGCCTATCTCGAAGACGAGCGGATCGATGCGTCGGATCTCGACTTTCTGGCGTCCCCGCTGGGGCGCACCCGGATGACCATGGAGCTTGCCCGAACCGAAATGGGACTTGTACCCGGGGCCTATCGCCTGGAAGATCGGCTGAAGGAGCTGACCTTCGGGTCGTGGGAAGGCAGTACGCTGGAGGAAATAGCGGAAACCGCTCCGGAGCTTGTGGAGCAACGCCGGACCGACAAATGGGGCTTCGTGCCGCCCGGCGGCGGCGAGAGTTACGAGATGCTGGCGCAACGGATCGGCGGCTGGCTGCAGACGATCGACCGTCCGAGCGTCGTCGTTGCCCATGGTGGTGTCTTCCGGGTGCTGCGTGGTCTGCTCGAAGGCCTGGACCGCCGGCGCGTGCCGAAACTTCCCGTACCGCAGGACGTCGTTTTCATATGGCGCGACGGACGCCTGGAGGAAATCTGAGCCCGGCCGGAAACCCTTTGCAACGGGAACGCGACGCCGGGTCTTGAGCTGGCGGGCGTCATGTCGTATCGCTTGCGCCAAAGACTTTCGGAACGGCCGATGGCGGTATTGCCTGCGGATTCCGGATCCTCACATCGAAGGCCGCTGCCGAACCGGCGCTGGGAAGCTTGATACATGTCGCACAATATTTTCGGTCATCTGTTTCGCGTCATGACCTGGGGCGAAAGCCACGGTCCGGCCATTGGCTGCGTGGTCGACGGTTGTCCGCCGCTGGTGCCGCTGACGGAAGCCGATATCCAGGGGTTCATGGACAAGCGCAAGCCCGGTCAGTCGCGTTTCACGACCCAGCGCCGCGAGCCGGATGAAGTCCGGATCCTGTCCGGGGTCATGGTCGACGACGATGGCGTTCAGAAGACCACCGGCACGCCGATCTCCCTCATGGTCGAGAACACCGACCAGCGGTCCAAAGACTATTCGGAGATCAAGGACCGGTTCCGTCCCGGCCATGCCGACTACACCTACGATGCGAAATATGGCATTCGCGACTACCGCGGCGGCGGTCGGTCGTCGGCGCGCGAAACCGCCATGCGCGTGGCCGCCGGGGCCATTGCCCGCAAGGTCCTCAGTGGAATCAGCATCCGTGGCGCACTGGTCCAGGTCGGGCCGCACAAGATCGACCGGTCCAACTGGAACTGGGGCGAGGTCGACAACAACGCCTTTTTCTGCCCGGACAAGGCGGCAGCAGAATTCTGGGCCGACTATCTGGACGGCATCCGCAAGAACGGCTCTTCCGTGGGCGCGGTGATCGAGGTGGTTGCCGAGGGCGTGCCGGCCGGCTGGGGCGCGCCGATCTACGGCAAGCTCGACATCGAAATCGCTGCGGCTCTCATGTCGATCAACGCCGTGAAGGGCGTGGAAATCGGCAACGGCTTTGAGGCTGCGACCCTGACAGGCGAGGAGAACGCCGACGAGATGCGCATGGGCAACGACGGCAAGCCGTTCTTCCTGTCCAACAATGCCGGCGGCATCCTGGGCGGTATTTCAAACGGGGATCCGATCGTCGCCCGCTTTGCCGTCAAGCCGACATCCTCGATCCTGACCGAACGCAAATCGGTCACCCGAACCGGTGAGGAAGTCGACGTCATGACCAAGGGCCGGCACGACCCCTGCGTCGGTATCCGCGCGGTCCCGGTCGGCGAGGCCATGATGGCCTGCGTGCTGGCCGATCATTTTCTGCGTCACCGCGGCCAGGTCGGCTAAAGGGGTAATACCCGGCGGTTTGCGTTCACGATTGCGCGAGCGGTGACGGAAACCGGCCGCCGGTTACATCTCGTTACAATTTTGTGCGCTCCGCAACGCTGGATCGCCGGAGCGAGCTTCCTAAAACTACGGACAGCAGACCCATGATCTGCCGTCTGTTCGGAGGGAAGCCATGAATGAGATGACGCCGATTGTGCGGAAGACCGCGAAGGATTTTCCGCAGGAACTTTTGGAACTCTACGATTACTACGTGCACGGAAAGATCACCAAGCGGGCGTTCCTGGAGGGCGCGGGCAAGTTTGCCGTTGCCGGAGTGACGGCTGCCATGCTGCTCGATCAGCTCTCGCCGAATTATGCGCTCGCCCAGCAGGTGGCGCCGGATGACGCGTCGATCGTCACCGAGCGGATCACCTATCCCTCGCCTAACGGCCATGGCGAGGTGAACGGCTATCTGGTCAGACCGGCCGGTGTCACCGGCAAGCTGCCGGCGGTCCTGGTCGTGCACGAGAACCGGGGCCTCAACCCCTATATCGAGGACGTGGCGCGCCGCATGGGCAAGGCAGGCTTCATGGCGCTGGCGCCCGACGGGCTGACTTCGGTTGGCGGCTATCCCGGCAATGACGACGAGGGCCGCGAACTGCAAAGGACCGTCGACGGCACCAAGCTGATGAACGACTTCTTCGCCGGCTTCGAATATCTCCGCGGCCGGGACGATTGTACCGGCAAGGTCGGCGCGGTCGGCTTCTGCTACGGCGGCGGCGTGGTCAATGCGATTGCGGTCGCCTACCCGGAACTGGCCGCCGGCGTGCCCTTCTATGGGCGCCAGCCGAAGGCGGAAGATGTTGCAAGCATCCAGGCGCCGCTGCTCCTGCAATACGCGGCCTTGGACGAACGCATCAACGCCGGATGGCCGGCCTATGAGGAGGCCCTGAAAAAAGAGGGCAAGACCTATACCGCCCACATCTATCCGGACGTCAATCACGGGTTCCATAACGATACGACGCCGCGCTACGACGAGGCGGCGGCGAAACTCGCCGAGGAACGCACGATCGCGTTCTTCAACGAGCACCTAAAATAGGACGTCCGCGAGAGGTCTGACGAAGATCACCAGCAGCCCCGCGCCAAGCAGGGCTGCTGTTTTGGGTAGGGACCGGGTGGCGATCAGCCCGTAGGAGATCAGTCCGAGACCCACGCCGATCTGGACGAAGGCGATGAGGGCTGCAAGCGGCTCCGTCGACAGCGAAATCAGGGCGGGGTTGGCGATCATGCCCAGCGGGATCACATAGAGCCCGACCCCGAGGCCCATCGCGGTTATGGCCACCTTCAGCCAATTCTCCCCCACCATGCCGGCCGCAATGAAGACCGCGCCGCAGACCGGTGGTGTGATGGTCGACAGCAGCGCGAACCAGAACACGAAGAGATGGGACTGCAACGGCTCGAGACCGAGCTGGGTCAGGGCCGGTCCGGCGACCGAGACGCAAATCACATAGGCTGCGGTCGTCGGCACTTCCATGCCGAGGATCAGGCAGGCAAGTGCCGTCAGCAGAAGCGAGGGCCAGAGCAATCCGCCCGAACCGGACAGGATCAGCGAGGTGATCTTCACCCCGAGGCCGGTAATGGACAGAACGCCGATGATGATCGAGGCGCACAGAATGATCGATGCGATCATCGCCACCTGACGGGCCGCCGTCACAAGTCCTTCTTCGATGCGCAGCAGGGCATCCTTCAGGTTCATCGACAGGCGTCCGTCGATGAACAGCAGGATGAAGCCGGTGAGAATGGCAAGGCTGGCCGCATATTGCGGGGTGTAGCCGGCGGCGAACATCCCCCACATCAGCACGCTGAACGGAACAAGGAAGAACGCGGTGGTGATCACCGTGTTCTTCAGGTCGGGCCGGTCTGCCGCATCGATGCCTTTCAGTTCAAGCGTGCGTGCATGGGCGTTGATGCCGATCCAGACCGCGATGAAGTAGAGCAGGGCGGGGAGGATCGCCGCACCCATGATGGCGGTATAGGGAACGCCGGTCAGCTCGACCATCACGAAGGCGCCCGCCCCCATGAGCGGCGGCATGATCTGTCCGCCGGAGGAGGCGACCGCCTCGACAGCGCCGGCCAGCCGTCTTGGATAGCCGAGCTTCGTCATGGCGGGCAGGGTGATGGCGCCCGTGGAGGCCACATTGGCGGAGGCCGACCCGGAGATCGAGCCGAACAGGGCGGAGGAGATGATCGAGACCTTGGCCGCGCCGCCGTTGAGCCGGCCAGCGGCGGCTGCCGCTACGTTCATGAACCCCTTTCCGGCTTCGCCCGCATTGAGCACGGCGCCGAAGATCACGAAGATGGCGACGACGGACACGGATACGCCCGCAAGGCTTCCCCAGATGCCGCCTTCGGCGATGGTGAGCGTGCCGAGAAAACTTTCCAGCGGCGTGCCGGCATGGCCGAACTCGCCGGGAATGTATTGACCGAACAATCCGTAGGTCAGGGCAAGGAGCGCCACCAGCGGCAACGGCCAGTTGATGGCGCGCCGTGCGGCTTCCAGGACGGTGACCAGCAGAACCACGGCGATTGCGATTTGAAAGTCGCCTTCCAGAAACCCGTATTGATCGAGCAGCCGTTCGTGGTTCACGGCCACCCAGACACTGGCGCCGGTCCCGAAAAGCGCAAACAGCCATCCGGTGAAGCGTTTTACGGGTGTGGCCGGAACGAACAGGAAGATCCAGGGCAGGGCAAGTGCCAGGTGCAGCGGCCGGCTGACAAGGTTGGGCACCAGGCCGGAAAAGATCAGCCCCAGGTGAAACAGGACGAGGACGGTCGCGCAAAGGAGGCGGCCGATCCGGACAAGATGATCGGCAGATGGGGAAGGGCTTTGCATGAATGGCTCTGCGAGACGGTCCCCGGACCGTTAAGACCGCCCCGGGGACCGTATGGAAACGGCAGGTTATTTTTGTGCGTCGGTCAGCGTGAAGCCGGCTTCCTCATAGTAGCGCAGGGCGCCGGGGTGGATCTTGCCGGTGATCGTTGGCATCAGGCCCTGGTCGACCCCGTTCCACCAGCGGCTCGTTTCGCCCATGGCGGCCTTGGTTTCCCAGAACGTCTTGGTAAGCTCATAGGCGGTGTCGTCGTCCATCGCCAGGGTCGTGTAAGCCACCACCGGAAGGGACGTGGTGGTGATATCCTTGTCCTGGCCCGCATAGGTGCCGGCGGGAATGACCAGTTTGGAGCGCTTGGTCTCCGCAATCTGATCATCGGTCAGCGACAGGACGGTAACGTCGGTGGACGCGGCCGCTTCGACCACGTTCGGAGCCGGCCAGGAACCGGCGGTGACGAAGCCGTCGATCTGGCCGTTCTTCAGCGCCGGAACCGCATTGGAGAGTTCCACTTCGGCGAGTTTCACCTTGCCTTCAAGGCCGAACAGATTGAGGTATTTCTCCCCTTCCTTCGCGCCGAAGGAGCCTTTGCCGAGCAGGATCGTTTTGCCGTCCAGGCCGGCAAAGTCGGTCACGCCGCTCTTTTTGGCCATGACGAAATGCATGGTCAGCGACGGGATCGGGAACAGGGCCCGGATATCGTCGAATTTGGGGCTCGTCTTGCCTTCGAACATGGCCTTGCCGGCCTGTGCCAGGCCGACCAGGGCGGGCGGAGTGGTAAAGACGTAATCACCGCCACGCGCGCGGGTTTCCATCACGTTTTGCACCGATCCCTGGCTTTCCTCGACGGTCACGATGATCTCGCCCTTCGAGCCCGCCTTCATGGCTTCGGCGATCTCCACACCCATCTGGTAATAGGAGGATCCGGTCTTGGCTGACTTGTAGGTGATCCGGGTTTCGGCAGACGCCGGCAGTGTCATTGCCAGGCCGGCGAGCGCGGCAAGGCCCAGTCGAAACGTTTTGGTGAGCATGGTTTCCTCCTGAACGGCGTGGGGATAGGGTCCCGTATCGCCTTATGAATTCGCTTGCAAAATGACGGCTGGCCATTCGGATCGGCGCCAGCCCTTATTGGTATGAAACCGAACAGGCCATAATGCAATCTCGTATGCAACCTGCCTTAAACGTTCCGGTACGCCCGGAGCCTGTCCATGATCTGCTCCGGATCGGCGGCCAGCGTATGCAGCTGGATCACAAGCGTGTCCGTGCCGTCGGCTTCGCGGCGGGTCTTCCAGCTGCGCATCATCACCTTCTTCCAGACCGGAAAGATCTGCGGCCCGGAGACCGCATCGGCCAGGGGCCGCGTGAGCGAGACTTCCAGCCGCGCGAGCTGGATGTTGCGGACCGCGGTGCGGTGCAGCTCGAACTTCCGGATCGAGGCCCAGTCGATAAAGCCGATCCGTTCGACGAAAAAGCCGTCCGCATTGGCGCCGATCTGCGGAACGCGCCGGTCGAGCATCGGATAGTGCCAGAAGGCGACGGCGAGCGGCGCAAGGGCGATCAGCGCCATCACCGGCATGTCCGCGGCAATTGAGACGACGACCATGACCGCACCCAGGAACAGGCCTCCGAACACCATTGCATCACCACTTGAACGGTCGAAGCCGATGGCAAAGGGAGCCGGTCCCATTGGTTTTTCCAGATCGCTGAACGGATCGGCATCCGAATTGCTCATGTACCGCACTTCGCCTGTTTCGGGTTGTCAGTCGCGCGATTTTCAGGCGCTTCGACGGTGTTGTCAAAGGCGCGCCCGCACTTAATCAGGCCGAAGGCCGGTAGTGCAGATAATAGCGCGCCTGCACTCAAGTAGGCCGAAGGCCGGTAGTGCAGATAATAGCGCGCCCGGACTCAAGCAGGCCGAAGGCCGATAGTGCAAAAAACATATTCAAACCGTGCCTCGCGTCTCCGGCGCGCCGACACGCAGGATCCTGGAAATGGCAAAGGCCATCACCGCGCAGACCGCGATGGTCGCGACCATGGGCAGAGCGGTGCCGTCGAAGAACGGGCTGGCCGCTGCGATCATCAGTCCGCCGATCACCATCTGCAGGGTGCCGCCAAGTGAGGAGGCGAGGCCGGCAATGTGCCCGTGCCGGTCGAGGGCAAGCACCATCGTGGTCGGAATGACCAGACCGAGGCAGGCATTTCCGGCAAACAGAAACGCGATCAGGACCGGGAGCGATCCGAGGCCTGCGGCGGTGAGCGTCAGCAACGCCAGTTCGATGAGGAAAAAGCCGGTTGTCGCCCAGGCGATCATCCGGGCCATGCCGAACCGCTCGCCCAGACCGGCCGCGAACTGGGAGGAGGAGAAGAAGCCGATGGCGTTGACCGCAAAGGCCAGACTGAACTGCATCAGGCTCAGGCCGTATTGCTGGGTGTAGACGAAGCTTGCGCTGGCGATGAAGACGAAGAAGCTCGCCAGGCCGCAGCCGCCGATCAGCGTCAGGCCCATGAACCTGGGATCCTTCAGCAGTTCCCGGGAACCGGCCACAAGGTTCCTGACGTTGACCGGCGTCCTGTTCTCGGGCGCGAGCGTTTCCGGCAGGGTCGTTGCCACCATTGCAATGCTGAACAGGCCCGCCACCGCCAGGAACAGGAAGATCGTGGGCCAGCCTCCGAGTGCGATCAGGCCGGTGCCGGCCAGGGGCGCAAGCATGGGCGATACGCTGATGACCAGCATGACCAGCGCCATCAGCCGCGTCGCTTCGTAGCCGGTATGCAGGTCGCGGATGATGGCCCGCGGCACCACCATGACCGCCGCCGCGCCGATGCCCTGTACGAACCGGGCGGCAATCAGCCATTCGATCGTCGGCGCAAACGCGCAGCCGAGCGAGCCGAGACAGAAGATCGAAAGCCCCATGTAAACCGGCAGCTTCCGCCCGATCTGATCGGACAGCGGCCCATAGATCATCTGCGAGATGCCGAACGACAGGAAAAAGACGGTCAGCGTCATCTGCGTGGCGGCGACGGACGCATCAAGCGCCTCCCCTATGGCCGGCAGGGCGGGAAGATAGATATCGATCGAAAAGGGGCCGACAGCCGACATCAGGCCGAGCACGACCGCAGAGCGAAACAAACCGCTGGACATGGTCCGAAGTCCTGGAAATTTAGGAATATGAAAACCGGAAGGGCACGGGTGGCCCGGATCGCAACGTGAGGAACGGGAGCGCGATCCGAACACGTCTAAAACTAAAGGCGCATATGGCGCTGTTCAATGGCCGAAACCAATGTTCCGGCCATTTGGTCCCCGGTGTGGCCGAAATGCCATGGGAAGCGAGGACGGGATGAGCCGGTACCGTCGGAACGGGACCGGGAAAATTGGGGACGAGCGGAGCCCGGATCAGTGATCCAGGATCTCGGTCTCCTCGATCTTGATATCGAAACCTTCCAGCCCGACGTAGTGCCGCTCGCGGGAGGCAAGCAGGCGGATGGAGGTGACGCCAAGATCCTTGAGGATCTGCGCGCCGAGGCCGATTTCCCGCCATTGCTCCTGGCGTGCCTGCGCCGAACTGTGCTCTTCGGTTTCGGCGGCCTCGAGTTCGCTGCGCGGGCGGGTTGACTGGCGGGCGACGCCGACCGAGCCCTCGCGCAGGTAGACGATGATGCCGCGGCCCCGTTCGGCGAAATGCTTCATGGTGGCGTCGAGTGGCTGGTTCTTGCCGAACACGTCATCGAGAACGGATTCAAGCTGCAGCCGGACCGGCACGTTGCGGCCGTCCAGAATGTCGCCGTAGACGATGGCCACATGGTGCATCGGATCGTAGGGCGTGGAATAGGTCATGGCATAGGCCGGGCCGACGATCGTGTCGACCGGCTGTTCGTTGATCCGTTCCACCAGACGTTCGGTCCGCTGGCGCCAGGCGATCAGGTCGGAAACGGAAACCATCTTGAGGTCGTGCTCTGCGGCGAAATCGGCCACCTGCGCACCGCGCTTGACGGTGCCGTCGTCATTGACGAGCTCGCTGATAACGCCCACTTCCGTCAGTCCGGCCAGCCGGCACAGATCGACGGCGGCTTCCGTATGGCCGGAACGCATCAGAACGCCGCCTTCCTTGGCCACAAGCGGGAAGATATGGCCGGGCCGGACGAAATCCTCCGCCGCCACATTCGAATTGGCGAGTGCGCGGACCGTGGAGCAGCGCTCCTCGGCGGAAATGCCGGTCGTCAGCCCCTGACGATAGTCGACGGAGATGGTGAAGGCGGTTGCCAGCGGTGCATCGTTTTCCGCCACCATCGGGTCGAGCCGGAGCCGGCGGGCAGCAGCGACTGTCATGGGGGCGCAGACGATGCCGGAGGTATGGCGGACGACGAAGGCCATCTGTTCCGGTGTCACCTTGGAGGCGGCAACGATCAGATCGCCTTCGTTTTCGCGATCGTCGTCGTCGGTGACGACCACGATTTCGCCGCGTTCGAACGCACGGATGGCTTCTGCGACACGGGCCTGGGACACGGGATGCTCCTTGGTTATGGAAAGGCCGAGAAAGTCGTTGGGGGTCACCGCGCCGTTGGTGGCTTCGGCGATCTTGCGCGCCATGTCGCGCGACACCCAGACATTCGGATCATTGCAAAGCGCTGTGACCGAGGCAGCGGACAGGTTGGCGCGGCGCGCAAAGGCGCTGCGGCTTTCCCCGTTCTGCGATAGCCAGTGATCCAGTCTCATGACCGTTCATGTACTGCCCGGACGGGCTTGCCGCAAGCCGATTCCGGAAAAAATTTCAGTATCACTGAAATGGGGGCCGAGATTGCTCAGAGTCGGTCCCGGACCGCGGTCAGGAAAGCCTTGAACAGCCGGCGGTGAATCCGCCTGTAGATCAGAAATTCCGGGTGCCACTGAACTCCCATGGTGAAATGGGCGTCGGGATCTTCGACCGCCTGCGGGACGTTGTATTCGTCCCGGGCGACGATTTTCAGCCCCCTGCCAAGTCGGTCGATCGCCTGGTTGTGCAGACTATTGACCCGCAGGGTTTCGCGTTCATGGATCCTGGAGAGCCGGCTGTCGTTGACGAATTGAACCGTCTTGGCAGGAAGCGGGGTCCACATCTTCGGCACGCCCTCGAAGACGGCGCGCACATCCTGGTGCAGAGAGCCGCCGCGATGGATGTTGAGCATCTGCGCCCCGCGACAGATACCGAGCACCGGCATATCCAGCGGATCGACATATTTCAGGATCTCCAGCTCCATCTGATCCCGTTCCGGGTCGAGCCGGGCATCGAGGGGCGTATTCGCCAGATAGAGGTCGGGGCTGATGTCGTCGCCGCCGCCGATGATGAAGCCGTCGAAATCGGTCAGGTCGTACTGACGCGCAGGCGCGATCAGCCGCACAGGTTCCGCGCCGTAGAGGGTCAGCGACATCCAGTAGAACCACCACATGTACCGTCCGCCGCCGCGTGATGTGGTAACGCCTATCCGGGGTCTGGTCATGACAGCAGCAGCCATTCACTGGATTTAACGGCCCAGGTGCCGCTGAAAGGCCATTTATGATGATATTGGTAGGCTTCGCCCATTTTCCGAAGCAAGTCCGGTCTCTCGGCAAGCTTCTCCACCAGGCACCATCGGTTCCATTCCAGAAGAATGCCCCAACCCGGTTCGCCGAGGCGGGAGTCGGGCAGGCGGTAATGGAACGTCGGCCGCGCCTTGATCAGCGGATCGTTGACAACATCCAGCACCCGTTTCTTGTCGAGATGGGCGAACAGCGGCAGCATGTCCAGCTCCCGGTTCCGGGTCGGATTGGCTTCCAGGTAATCGTCGATCAGCGTGGGCAGGTCAGGAGCGTAATCCGGCGCGAGGACCTTGTTGACATAGGCCAGCGGAAAAGGATCCGCGAAGGCGGCGATCAGGCGGGTCGGGTCGACGTCGATGACCGCCCGGAGCCAGTCTGACATCAGGAGATAGGCCTTGAGCATCGCCGTCAGGTAGCTTGCGTCCGCCGACACGATTTCCGGATTGAGCTGCGCGCCGAACGCATAGAGCGGGCTCGATCGCGTGCTGGATGCGCCCGCGTCGTGGAGGGCGTCCACAAGTGTTTCGACTTCCGAAAGGTCATCGAGGGCAATCGGCGGGCAGACAACCTCGCAGGGCACGATATAGGACGAGATGTCGCCGAGAAGTTTGCGAAACTCGGCCCGGAACTTTGTCAGGAACTCCTTCGCGCCTTCCGTCGGCGTTTCGAGCTTGTTTTCGTCAGCAGCCGAATGGACATACTGACTGTCGAGTTCGCAGATGAACTCGCCGAACTTCGTGTCCTTGACGAAGAACCGGTGCGGGTCCTCCTCCACGATGCTGCCGCCGAAAAGCGACTGGACGAGACGGGCGCCGTCCCGGGCGCTGACGGCCGCGAATTCCAGTTCCACCCCGACCCGGCGTGTTTTTCCGTCCGCACCGAGTGTGTGCGGCGGCCACATCATTTTTTCCGACAGGATCATGGTTTCCCGGTCAGGCTTTCTCTTTGACGAATTCCGCGACACGCGAAACGAACGCAGGCACCACGGCATTCTCCCTCAAGCCCGCCTGTTGGAACAAGCCCGTGAGGTCTTCTTTCAGATACGAGGTAAAGTAAGGTTCGTGGAAGAGCTGCGGGAAGAGAGACAAGAGCCCGTCATAGTCGGGAATGTCGCCGGTTTGCAGGCTGTCGACGAACAGAAAGCTGCCGCCCGGTTTCAACACGCGCGCGACTTCGCAAATCACCTGCCGGCGCACCTTGGGCGGAAGCTCGTGGAACAAAAAGACACACGAAACCACGTCCAGGCTGTTGTCCGAAAAGGGCAGGGTTTCCGCCATGGCTTTGACGAAAGAGGCCCTATGGCTGTCGATCCGCTCGCGGGCGACGTTGAGATAGGGTTCCGACAGATCCACACCGATGCCCCTGAGACGCGGAAAGGCGGCAAGGGCCGGTTTCAACAATCCGCCGGTGCCGCAGGCCAGATCCGCGTAGGCGACCTTCCGCTGGTCCTTTGCGCGCAGGATCCGGGCAAGAGGCACGAGCGCGCGCCGGCGCATGGCCGCAGTCGCTCCGGAAAACAGGACATCGACCTGAAAATCGTAAAGCCTTGCGCTTTCTTCGGAAAACCAGCCGTCCGTCTGGAAATGGAAATTCTGGCGGTAGTACCGCGGCAGGTGCTTACCGAACCGGTCGCTTTCCTCAAAGACTTCCTGATGGCTGCCGGTTGCCCGGCGTTCGGCGACCCTGGGCACATCGGCGAAAAAGGCCCGGCTCGTTCTGAGCAGTTCGCGCGGGGTCATGGTGCCGTCGCGCGGGGACGGGTAGTCGCCATCCTCCACCGATTTCAGATCCGCGGCAAAGAGCTTTGCGATATCGGCCAGCATGCGGCGCTGGGACGGCACCGGCCCGTCCGGAACCGGTGTCGGTGTTTCGGGGAGATCCGCCTTCAGCCGGTTGTTGACCCGGCGCATGGCTTCCGAATGGGCGGTATAAAGCGCAATCCGGCTGCCTTGCCGCAGGATGTAGCCTGTCCGCCTGGCCAGCGTGCCAAGCGATGGCCGTGCGGATCGTTCCTGTCCGGAGGTCTCAACAGTTTCCCTGGTCTCGACCGGCTTCATCGGTTCACTCCCTCACGAGGTTGCGCCTACCTCAATATAGGGTGAAAAAATCGAATTTCTCCGAATGAAAACAACAATTTTTACTTTTGCATATGACGGCCGCTAGCCTAGAAAGTTCAAAGCGACGCGCCGCGTAACCATGGCGTGTGGTCGCGGCGCTGACAGTCGAAACCTATCGGGAGTGAGAATGTTCGCAAAAACATTTCGGAAGTCAGGTGCTGGTCGTATTGGCGCGTCCCTTTCTTTCAAGTCATTCTTCTTCAATGTAATTTTCGTTTTCTGTGGGTTTTGGTGCCATGCCGCCTCGGCGGCTGAAGAAGTCGTCAGCTTTGTCAGCTGCAAGGACTGTCCGGAGATGGTCCGGGTGAAGGAATCGGACTTTTCGAGCTTCATGAAAAGCGGTTCGTCCGGTGCAGCCGGAAAGCGCAAGTTCGCGATCGGAAGATACGAAGTCACCAATGAAGAATATGCGGATTTCCTCAATGACCTCCTGAAAGGGCGGAAGGAAATCAAGGACGCCTGGTTCGACGGAAAAAAGAACAATCCGAAAAGCCGTTTGATTTTCAAAGGAGGCCGGATCCAGATCGCGAAAGGCTACGAACGGCATCCTGTCGCATTCGTATCGTGGGTCGGCGCGGTCGCCTATACGGACTGGTTGAGCGAGAAAAGCGGCCAGACATACCGTTTACCCACTGTCGAGGAGTGGGTGATCGCGAACAAGGCGGGGTCGCGCCACAAGTTCTTTTATGGCGATGAGCTTGAGGATATGTGCTTCTATGCGAATGTCGTGGACATATCCTACGCCTCCGTAAACAAAGCGGCCTTCGTCAAATGCGACGATCTGAATGTCGGTCCGGCAAGAGTGGGGTCCTTTCTTCCGAACAAGTACAAACTGTTTGACACGACCGGGAACGTGAAGGAATGGACCTCCAGCTGCAAACCGATCAATAAAAAGGAAGAAGATTGCGAGAGCAGAATGACTGCCGGTGGCAGCTTCTCCAATCTCGGCTGGGACGACAAAGGCCTGACCCGGACGGCTGAACCGAAAACCTCGAAATCGGAGCAGGTCGGTTTTCGCGTGTTGCTTGAAGAATAAGCTAAGCGCGCGTGCGCCTCTGCTATTTGCGCCTGTCCAGGATAGCGACCACCTCGACGTGGGGCGAGAAAACGAACTGGTCCACCGGCGTGACCGTCCGAAGGTCGTAGCCGCCATCGATCAGGAGCCTGAGATCCCTGGCAAGCGTTGCCGGATTGCAGGATACGGCGGCGATCCGCGGCACAGTCGAAAGCGCCAGTTGTTCCGCCTGGGCCTGCGCACCGGCCCGCGGCGGATCGAAGACCACCGCGTCGAAGGCGTTCAACTCTTCCGCCATCAGCGGTCGCCGGAACAGGTCCCGCCGCTCCATCGTGACCTGTTTCAGGCCTTTCGGGATGCGCAGGGCGTTTTCCAGCGCCTTGATCGCCGCGGCATCGCCTTCGACCGCATGAACGGAGGCGGATTTCGCGATCCTGAGCGCAAATGTGCCGGAGCCGGCGAAGAGATCAGCGACCTTCTTCGGCTTGCCGAGGCCGTCCGTGACCAGACCGCAAAGGGCCGTCTCGGCGGTAAGGGTCGCCTGGGTAAAGCCGCCGGGTGGCGGAACGACGGCGGTCCCGTCCATATCGAGCACGGGCGGACGCACTTCCAAAAGGGTTTCGCCATTGACCGACAGCCGCGCCAGGTCCAGCTCGACCGCAAGCTGGGACAGCTGCGCGATCTTCTGTTCGTAATTCCGGTTGGCCTGCTCGAAGGTCACATCGAGACCGGCGGTCGTCGACAGGACCGTGACCCGGAGCTCGCCTTTCTTCGGCATCAGCGGATCGGCGAGCTTTTTGAGGCCGGGAAGAGCAGCGACGATTTCTGGAACGAGCACCGGGCATTCGCGAATATCGACCAGCCGGTGGCTTGCCTTTTCATGATAGCCCAGCAGCACGTGACGCCCGGCCCGGACGGCGGTCAGGACCGCCCGGCGGCGTGTGCCGGGGGATCCCGCAACGACGGCCTCCACGGCGGCGTCGATGCCCCGGTCGGACAGGGCCTTTTCGACGAGCACGCGTTTCCAGTCCAGATAGGCGCCGGAGGCCAGATGCTGCACCGAGCAGCCACCACAGGCGTCGAAGTGCCGGCAGATCGGCGCGATCCGTTCCGGGCTTTCCTGCTCGATCCGGATATGGTTCGCCCGGCCGTCCGCGATCTGCGCGGAGACCGTTTCACCGGGCAGGGCACCTGCGACGAAGACTGGGCCGTCCGCGGTCTCCGCAATGCCGTCGCCACGATGACCGAGACTTGTGACCTGAAGCTGGGTGTTTTCCTTGCTCATGGCCGAGCGATAGCTTTGAACCGGCAACAACGCAACCGCGAAGGCTCGGACTAACCCGACTTCTTGCCGTAAAGCAGCCACTCGGCGTTGCCATCGCCGCCCTTGACCGGCGAGGGCGTCAGGCCACAGGCCTGCCACCCGGGAACCCCGTCGAGCCAGATCTGCAACGCGTGCGCCGTACTTTCGGCGATCTCCGGATCGACAAGTCCGCCCTTGCCGATGTTTTCCCGCCCCGCCTCGAACTGCGGTTTCACCAGGAAGATACCTTCCGCCTCGGGGGGCGCCAGATCGAGAGCGGGCGGCAGCGCCAGTTTCAGGGAAATGAAGCTGACGTCCGAGACCAGCAACTCCGGCCAATCTCCGGTGATGTCGGCCCCGTTGAGGTCACTGCCGGTCAGATCGCGGGCGTTGAGACCGTCGCGGGCAATGACCCTCGGATCGGATCGCACGGTCTCGTGCAACTGGTCGTGGCCGACGTCGATGGCATGAACGCGGCTTGCGCCGCGTTCCAGAAGCACCTGGGTGAAGCCGCCTGTGGAGGCGCCGATATCGAGGCAGATTTTGTTCCGCGGATCGACGCCGAAGACGTCCAGTCCTTCGATCAGCTTGAGGGCCGCGCGGGAAACATATCGAGATGCCGGATCGGCGACCGACACGGATGCGTCGCCTGCCACCTTCTGTGCCGGCTTCTCGCACACGGCTCCGTTCACGGTCACCGTTCCCCGCAGGATCGCGTCGCGCGCCCGGGCCCGGCTCGGAAAGAGCCCGATATCGACGAGATGCTGATCGAGGCGCGTTTTAGGGGGCGGACTCATGGCGTCTTCTAAAAACAACCGGCAATCGCGGAGATCATCCTGTCGAAATAGATCCGCTCGCCGAAACGCAGCCACAAGAAGCCGGACAGGACCAGCAGAACGGCTGCTCCAAGAGCCAATCCCCTGTAAAGCGATGCGTTCACGGCAGCCACTCCGGTTCTGTCCGCACGACCTGACAAGAAGCCCTAGCTGGTCTTCGGGGCGTTGTCGATCAGGCGGCGCAGCTTCTTCAGTGCGTTTTCCTCATCCTCCCCGTAGGCAATCGTGCCGACGAAGCGGTTGTCCGAGTTCATCAGGAAAACCGCGGCAGAATGGTCCATCGTGTAGTCGCCATCGTCAAGCGGCACCTTTTTCGCGTAGACCCGGTAAGTCTTCACGACCGCGTCGACCTGCTCGCGGCTGCCGCTCAGCGGAACGATCCGCTTGTCGAAAGCGGCGACATAGTCGCGCATGACATTTGGAGTATCGCGCTCCGGATCCACCGTCACGAACAGGAAATTCAGCCGGTCCGCATCCGGGCCGAGCGACTCGATCCAGCCCTGCATCTCGGTAAGGGTCGTCGGGCAGACTTCAGGACAATAGGTGAAGCCGAAATAGATCGCGAGCGGTTTGCCGGCGAAATCCTTGTCGGTCACGGTTTCGCCGTTGCCGTTGACGAGTTCGAAAGGCCCGCCGATGGCGGCCAACGGCTCAATCAGCGCGCCTGCGTTCTTGGAGCCGGTCGCCTGTTGATAGACCAGTACTCCGGCGGCGGCGGCAAGGGCGGCAACCGCCGCCCACGCCCCGATACGGATAAGTTTCAATGTAGACATGAAGTCCTCAATTGCCGTTCTTTTTCATGCCGCCCTGGTTCATGTTCATCTTGCCATGACCCATGCCCTTGGCACCCATTTTCTCGACTGCCAGCTTGATCTCCACGTCGCCCGCCTTTTCGAAGGTCAGCTTGACCGGCACTTCGGTTCCTTCCTCGAAGGGCGCGTTCAGACCCATGAACATGATGTGGAGACCGCCGGGCTGCAGGGCAACCGTTTCGCCTGCAGGCACCTCGATACCGCCTTCCTTCTCGCGCATGACCATGACGCCGTCGGTCACGGCCATCTCATGCAGCTCCACCTTTTTCGCGGCCGGTGAGCTCGCGGCAATCAGTCGGTCGGCCTCGGTGCCGGAATTGGTGATTTCGACGAAGCCGCCCCCGGCCATGGCCTTGGGCGGAGTGGCCCGGGTCCATGTCTTGGAAAGGGTCAGGTTGCCGAGAGTGACGTCTTCCGCCTGGGCGGCGGAGGCAACGATGGTGAGCATGGCCGCAGCGGCCAGGGTTTTCAGGAGTTTCATCTGTTTAGTCCTTGAATGAGAGTGGGGTGCGCCAATCGGCGCGTTTCGTTGTCTTGTCTCAGCTCAAGGAAAGGGGAGGGGCGCGAATCGGAGTTTGTTCCCGCAGAATCGCCGGCGTATGCCATCCGGAGGCGGGCAGCGGAAGCTTTCCGCTCTGGGTCTGAGCGGCGACTTTCCAGACAGCATCGACGGCCGGTGTGGCCGTGAAATGGCCCAGATGAATACATGCGGGTCCGCAAATGCAGTGAGCCGGATCATGGGGCGCGGGCGATGGCAAACTGCCGTCGTCCTGAACGGACGGCTGGCACAGAATGCCGAGACCGGAGGCCGCGACTTCCGGGGACAGCGCCAGACCGATCATGATCACGGTGACCCGCAATCCGACGGCCAGCATGGCCAGGAGCGCCAGGGGACGGCGTTCCATGCGCAGTGTCTGGAAGAAGGTCATCGGTGCGGACATGCGCGCAATATGATCATGTTTTGTGCAAAGGTCGAGTGCTGGAATCGTCACAGGGGCGCGGCGCCTGCGAAGCTCAGGGTTTGTCCGTTTTCTCTCCCGTTGCAGACCCTGCTTTTTCACCTTCCGCGTCAACCTCGGTTTCGGTCAGATGTCCATGTCCATGTCCATGTCCATGTCCATGTCCATGTCCATCTTCCGGCGTGATGACTTCTTCGGTGATTTCATGCGCTTCCGGATCGTAGACCGCGTCTTCATAGGCAGGGAATTCCTCAGGCGGGATCACGTTGTCCGCATCCACATCGAGCGGTTCGGGCGTAATAACCGAACCGACCTGCGCCGTGGCGGCGTATTCGAAGTCGTACTTGTCCTCCGGATCGATCGCCTGGCGTGCGAACATGCGGGCGAATACGAAGCCCGCCAAAGCGATTTCGGCGGCGGCGACCAGAAAATACAAGCCGCCCGGGCCTGTCTGGCTCATGAGGATCGAGGCCGTGAACGGGCCGATGATCGACCCGATGCCGAACGACAGCAGAAGGCCGGACGAGGTTTCCAGGAAATCTTCCGGATCGGCATAGTCGAACGCATGTGCGACCGCGATTGCGTATCCGGGCTGAGAGCAGATGCCGATCAGGACGGCAAGGCCTGCCGCCATGTAAAATCCCGTCGGCGACAGAAACGCGATCACAAGGGCGACGATCGTGGTGGAGATGCCGATGCCGATCAGCACAATGCGCCGATCGATCAGGTCCGACACCCGCCCGATCGGCCACTGGGAGAGCATTCCGCCGCCGATGATGGCGGCGGCATAGAAGGCCGACTGGTCGTTGTTCAGCCCGATCTGGGTTCCGTAGAGCGGCGCCAGGGTCCAAAGCGCACCGTTGGCAACCCCGACCAGCAAGGTGCCGATCAGTGCGGCTGGCGAATTTCGGTAGAGCTTCACGGGGCGGAACTGTACCAGGGCGATCGGCGCCGGCTGCGTGGTGGTGGTCAGGGCGACCGGCATCACCGCGAGACTTACGGCGACCGATGCGATCGCGAACGGCACGAAAGAAGTGATGTCCATGGTGGAGATTGAGATCTGCCCGATCATCATGAAACCGAACAGGATCACGATGTAGATCGACATGACGGTGCCGCGGTTTTCATTGGTCGCCCGTTCGTTCAGCCAGCTTTCGATGATCATGTAAAAGGCGGCCAGGCAGAAGCCGGAGATGATACGGATCAGGCTCCAGGAGAACGGGTCGACCAGGATCGGATGGAAGATCGCGGCCGCCGACATCAGGGAGACCATGGCCGCATAGGCCCGGATATGCCCCGCGCGCATGATCACGTGCGGTGCGGCCAGGCAACCCAGGACAAGGCCGAAAAAGTAGGAAGACGAAACCACCCCGATGGAGAGGTTGGAGAAGGAAGCCTGTGACGCGGCAAGGGGAAGCAGTGTGCTCTGCAGTCCGTGGCCGAAGACGAGCATGGCCACGGAAATCAGCAATGCGGAAATGGATGCGATCGTTTGGGCCATGGGACATCCGAAGCTGTTCGGCTAAACAAAACGCCGGCGATCAGCCGGCGTAAGGTTCATCTGTTTAGAGCCTTTTCAGGACATGCCGGCCCTGTCAATCTCTTAACGGCGCATAATGGAAGCCACCATTATGTTTTTGCGCTCAGGGTCAGGCGTGCTTGAACGAGCCCAGGCTGTCGGTGCCGAGGGCATGGAAAACCTGCTTGAGAATACCGTCGCAGGTCAGGCCGGCATCCCGGTACATGACGTCCGGCTTGTCCTGGTCCTGATATCGGTCCGGCAAGGACAGGGTGCGCACCTTCAGGCCGCTGTCGAGCAGGCCGAGCTCCGCCAGAGTGGTCAGCACATGGCCGCCGAAGCCGCCGCTTGCGCCTTCTTCCACCGCGACGAGTACTTCGTGTTCCCGGGCGAGGCGCTGCAGGAGGTCGATATCCAGCGGCTTGGCGAAACGGGCGTCGGCGACCGTGGTGGAAAGACCGGCCGCATCCAGTTCGTCGGCCGCCTTGAGGCATTCCGCCAGGCGCGTACCGAAGGAAAGCAGGGCGACCTTTGTGCCTTCGCGGCGAATCTTGCCCCGGCCGATTTCAAGCACGCTGCCGCGTTCCGGCAGGTCCAGGCCGACCCCTTCGCCCCGCGGATAGCGGAAGGAGATCGGGCCTTCGTCATAGGCTGCCGCGGTTGCCACCATGTGGCGCAGTTCCACTTCATCGGCGGCTGCCATGACGACGAAACCCGGCAGGCAGGACAGAAAGGCCGTGTCGAAGGAGCCTGCGTGGGTGGGGCCGTCGGCACCCACAAGTCCGGCCCGGTCGATCGGAAAACGAACCGGCAGGCCCTGGATGGCCACATCGTGCACGACCTGGTCATAGGCACGCTGCAGGAACGTCGAATAGATCGCGACGAACGGTTTGAAGCCCTCGGTCGCCAGGCCGGCGGCAAAGGTGACCGCGTGCTGTTCGGCGATGCCCACATCGAACGTACGTTTTGGAAAGACCTCCTCGAAGAGATTGAGGCCGGTTCCGTCCGGCATTGCCGCGGTGACGGCAACGATCTTTTCGTCGTGCTCGGCTTCCCGGATCAGGGATGTCGCGAACACATTGGTGTAGGACGGCGCGTTGGCCTTCGGCTTGGCCTGCTTGCCGGTGACGACATCGAATTTGGCGACGCCGTGATACTTGTCCTTCGCGCCTTCCGCGGGCGGATAGCCCTTGCCCTTCTGGGTCACGGCGTGAATCAGCACCGGTCCATGGTGGGTGTCGCGGACGTTCTTCAGGATCGGCAGCAGGTGTTCCAGATTGTGACCGTCGACCGGGCCGACATAATAGAAGCCGAGTTCCTCAAACAGAGTGCCGCCGGTCCAGAAACCGCGTGCGTATTCCTCCGCCCGCGCGGCTTTTTCCTGTAGAGGCTTGGGAAGGTTCTTGGCGATGTGCTTCGCGGCGTCACGGAAGGACTGATAGGTCGGGCCGGAGACCAGCTTGGCGAGATAGGCCGACATGGCGCCGACGGGCGGCGCAATCGACATGTCGTTGTCGTTGAGGATAACGACCAGCCGCGATCCCAGATGCCCGGCGTTGTTCATGGCTTCATAGGCCATGCCGGCGGACATGGCGCCGTCGCCTATGACCGCGATGACATTGTTGTTTCCTTCTTTGAGATCCCGTCCGACGGCCATGCCGAGCCCGGCGGAAATCGACGTCGAGGAATGCGCCGCGCCGAACGGGTCGTAGGCACTTTCCGCCCGCTTGGTGAACCCGGAAAGGCCGCCGCTCTGGCGCAGCGTGCGGATGCGGTCACGGCGTTCGGTCAGGATCTTGTGCGGATAGCACTGGTGCCCGACATCCCAGATCAACCGGTCTTCGGGCGTGTTGAAGACATAGTGGAGCGCCACCGTCAGTTCCACCACTCCGAGGCCGGCACCCAGATGACCGCCGGTAATCGAAACGGCATCGATCATTTCCTGACGCAGTTCTTCGGACAGTTGAGGAAGGTCGCTTTCCTTTAACTGTCGAAGGTCAGCCGGGTTCCTGATCGTGTCGAGCAAGGGGGTGTGCGGATGGGAAGTCACGCGACGAACGGCTCCAAATATTGGCTACAAGCGGGCAGCCTTACACCATGCAAAGATAGGGCGCAAATCGGCGGCTGAAATAGGCAAAGGACGGAAGGTTGCGAGGCGGAGCTTCCGTATACGGAAATATTGTTCGGAAAAGGGCGGAGTATTGGTAATTTTAATGCAGCAGTCACCCATTTGGGTGATGCAATCGTTCGCAAACTGCCTTACCAAGAAGGCGTGGTCGATGGGGCCACGTGCACAGTGATCAACTGGGGCCGCTTCTTTGCGGCCCCTTTTTTTGTGCGTGTTTCTGTCATCACGCGAGGCTCCGGGGCCGTTCGGCGGATGGAAACAGGCAGCGGCCCGTCACAGGAGGCCGGACAATCCGTGAAGCAGCTTGGAAAGCTCCAGATGCGATTGGGTCGCAGTTTTTTCGTATATCCTGCGCAGATGCGTCTTGGCCGTGTTCCGGGTAATCCCGAGAACGTCGAGCGTTGCCGTCAATGATCCGGTCGTTGTCAGGAAATAGGCCAGCTGTGCTTCCTTCTCGGACAGATCGAAACAGGATTTGAGAAGACCGTTCACGTCTTCCGGCAATTCGAGCTGCTCGCGGACCTCGACGAGGATAAAGGCATCTGAGCGATGCTGAATGGGTTTGGCTGCCGGCAGAACGCTTCTTATCAAAACACGCGCAAGCCGGTCATCTGCACGCGACAGGAGCACCGATTGTTCCGCCAGCGGAGCAGCGGGAGGTTCGATGTCGGCAAGCCTGGCAGCGTTCACCCTACCGTTGATGTCCGAGCATACCGAATGCAGGGCATTTTCCACGTCTCTTCGCAAGGGAATAAGACGGTCTTCCTCCGTTGCGAAAACGTCGCCTGCCGAGAGAAGCTCCCGACAGGCGGGCGTCGAGACTTTGATCAGGTAGTCTGTATCGATCAGGAAGGACGATTGCGATCGGTTCTGCAGCAACTCATGCAGCGCCATATGCCGCATGTTTACGTTTTCGAAGCGGTAAATCAGATCCAGGGTCAGTGAAATGGCTTTTGACAGACGCTCGAATGTTGGAAGCATCTGGCGGCAGGTCGCTTCATCGTCCTTTTCGGAAACGAACAGGCAGCACATCAGAATGATGCGGCCATTGTTCCGGTTCAAAAGGGTGATGTAGCCGGGATAGATTCCGAACTCGTGGACCTTCGTTCTCGTCCCGTAGTAGGACTTGATCTTTCCCGGGTCGAGATTTTCCCTTGAGTATGGAAAAAATGCGCGTGCTTCGCGGAGCAGGAATTCAAAGCTGTTTTCTCCTGCACGTATGGAAATCGAAGACAGGTAATCGATGAGGTCTGCCGCGTCCGCATGATTGCAGTAGCGCCCGGTATGGCGACCGTCGGAGGTCAGTTCGAGTAGATAGATCCGCCATCGGCAGGATTTCTCGATCTGGTCCAGGGTCTGATGCCACGAATCGGGATCGTTCGCGCACGCGTGCACGTTCTCCAGGAGCTGAAATTCTTCTGCCGTTGAAAGCCCTGCCATGTTTCAAAGAGTTACTGAAACTTTAACAGTTGGCAATGCTTTTGAGGAATTGTCGTTAAGATCAGAAAAGCATGGTCTGTATATGTAGTTTAACTTACAAGTGTATTTGAAAATCTATTAGTTAATCGACCGGGCTCAATTCTATTAATTGGAAGCTAGTCCGCAGCATCCAGCGGCTCGGTTCCGCTCGGCGATCCGTCTTGTGCCAGCTGTATCTTTTCCACCTTGGCTTCGGCGGCCTTGAGCAGGTCGTCGCAATGTTTGCGCAGGACGGCGCCGCGCTCATACATTTCGATGCTGCGCTCCAGCGGAACATTGCCCTGTTCGAGTTCGCGCACGATCGTTTCGAGCTGCTTCAGCGCCTCTTCGAAGGATAGGGCGGAAACATCGGTCTGTGTCTTGGCATCGGTCATGGCGCGCGAATCCGGATCTCTCTTGCATTTCGATCTGGGCCCAACCTTGCGCCCCGGAGGCGTCAGGTCAAGGACCGAAGAGTGTTAAGAAAGTGGATTAGAGCATCGTGCGCTAACTTTGAACCATTTGATGTCTGAAAGCAGTTCACTCGGCCAGGCGCGTCGCGTGAGCTGAGATGCGGTGCATCGTGCGAACGGCGCAACGCAGCCGATGGGCTGCTTTCAGACACCCGAAGGGCCGGGCTCTTTTGCCCGCTGACCGCGCTGGCCCGTGTTTTTGGGGCTCGCGCTTGTGGTGGGAAACACCACGGCACGCGACCCGCCGTGTCAGCAGACAAAAGCGCGCCGGTCAGATGCTTCAAAGTTAGCGCAGGATGCTCTAACCCGTCATCAGCGTCATGACATGGGCTGCCACCGATCGCGCGAGGCCTTCCAGGTCATAACCACCTTCAAGGATGGAAACGACGCGGCCGTCGGCGGTCTTGTTGGCGACGTCCATCAGCGCGCGGGTCGCCCAGGCGAAATCGGTCTCCACCAGGTTCAAGGCACCGAGCGGATCGCGGGCATGGGCATCGAAGCCGGCGGAGATCACGATAAGGTCCGGCGCAAAAGCCTCAAGACGTGGCAGGATTGCGGTTTCCATCGCCTCCTGAAAGACAGCTCCGTCATCGCCGGCGGCGAGCGGTACGTTGACGATGTTGTCCGTTTCACCCGTTTCATTGGCAGCCCCGGAGCCCGGATAAAACGGCATCTGATGGGTCGAACAGTACATGACCGTCGGGTCGTTCCAGAAGATGTCCTGTGTGCCGTTGCCGTGATGGACGTCGAAATCGACAATCGCGACCCGGTCGAGCCCGTGAACGGCCTGGGCGTGCCGGGCTGCGATCGCTGCGTTGTTGAAAAAGCAGAAGCCCATCGCGCGGTTCCTCTCCGCGTGGTGCCCCGGAGGCCGCGAGGCGGAAAAGGCGTTTGCAACCTTCTTTTCGACGACTTCGTCCACCGCAAGGCACGCGCCGCCGACTGCGCGCAGGGCCGCTTCCCAGGTGCCCGGCGACATGGTCGTGTCCGTATCCAGCCGGACCAGCCCTTCTTCGGGAGACATGTTGTGCAGCGCATCCACATAGGACATGGGATGTGCACGGGCGATGTCTTCCATGGTTCCGAGAGGCGCCTGCTCTCTGGCGAGCGGTTGAAAGCGCTCGT
Organism: Roseibium sp.; assembly: GCF_048260565.1. Lineage (GTDB taxonomy): Bacteria > Pseudomonadota > Alphaproteobacteria > Rhizobiales > Stappiaceae > Roseibium. The sequence continues at coordinate 723,133 of NZ_JBLXGP010000002.1, forward strand.
TCTCCAGGATCCGGTCGATGGCGCGAATCCGGTCCGGACGTTCGGGGTGTCCGAGCGGCGTCAGGTGGTCGAGATAGCAATGATGGTGCAGCAACAAAGTCGACACGGGCGTTCCTCAAAAGCCGCGGCTGTATTTACCGCTTGTTCGATCCGGCAATGAGATCGTTCCGGCAGCCAAGTGTCAATGCACCTTGAAGGAAACGTCCGTCCGGTTAAGGAAGCGCGTCAATTCTGGAGAGGAAATTCGACAAAGAAATGGGGCCGGCCTGGTGGGTGATCCGGCCCCGAAAGGTGCGAGCATCAAAATGCCCGAGGGGAGGTCCGCTGCATCTCTATTTCCATATAGATCTCTAGATGATTCTGTCGCAGTAAGGCGAGTAGTTTACCGTAATGAGGGTATGTAAAATTGTGAATAACCTTTGGATCTACTGTTAAAATTACTCGTGGTGCAATTGGCGTGGGAGTGTCTTATTAAAATATAAATGTCATATAATTTAGAAAAATTCTTTAAATTACAGAGGCTTCTGTTCTCTCGCCTGTTTCTCGCCTGAAAGCAGTCTCTGTGGAATTAATAGTCAGGGGCGCGGTGCTGCTGCACGCCGCAATCTGTCATTAATTGCCTCTCCGAGGCCGGTTTCCGGGATATCCTGAACGCAAATAACCTCTGCCCCGACCGCGTCGAGCGCGCGCAGGGCCGCAAACAGGCGGGCGGCAGCTTCCGACAGGTCGCCGGTTTCGCTCAGGTTGACTTCGCCGGCCGCATTGTCTGCTCCGGGAAGGCGCTGGGCTCCGAAAGACAGGAGCGCCTCTCCGGGCCGGACAACGCTGGCATGCAGACGGACCCCCGCCTTCGGAGCGTAATGGGAACTGAGCATGCCGGGCGCGGCCGGTGTCGGCGCGTCGGCGGGGCGTTCCAGCGGACGCCCGATCACCTGTTCGATATCTTCCCGGGCGATGCCCCCCGGGCGAAGAAGTCGCGGCGTTTCGTCGACGCAGGACACGATCGTGGATTCGATGCCGACACGGCAGGGGCCGGCATCGACCAGATAGCTCAAGGCCTCCGACAGGTCGGCGGCGACAGCGTCAGCCGACGTCGTGCTGACCCGTCCGGAGATATTGGCACTGGGGGCGGCCAGCGGGACACCGGTTTTCTCCGACAGGAACCGCATCACCGGACCGGCGGGAACCCGGAGCGCTACCGTATCGAGGCCGGCCGTCGCCAGGTCGCAGATCGGCGAGGAGGGGGTTTTACGGACCACCAGCGTGAGTGGTCCCGGCCAGAAGGCTTCGGCAAGTTTCATGGCATCCGCATTGAAGTCGCCATGCTCGAAGGCAACTTCGGCGGAAGGAACATGGGAAATCAGCGGATTGAACTGGGGACGGCCCTTGGCAGCGAAGATCTTCGCGCAAGCGAGCGGGTTGGTCGCGTCCGCGGCCAGGCCGTAGACCGTTTCGGTCGGCACGGCGACAAGTCCGCCGTCGAGTAGGGCCTTGCAGACCGCGTTCGCCTGCGGATCGTTGCGCCAGGCCTCAGCGCTCAGGTCAACGGTCCATCGCTGCATGCCATTCTTCCCTGTCGCTCCGCGTGCCGGATAACGAATTTGTTGATATTGACGTTTACGTAAACGCCGTTACTGTCCGGACAACCTTGCCGGCCAGATTGCCTTTTGCGGACGAACGCAGTGTCCGTCAAGGCGATTGACCAGGCAGGACAGGTATAAAACAGGTCTGGGAGAACCGGAATGTATCGCGCGCCGATTGATGAGATCGCCTTTACCCTGAAAGACATTTGCGGTCTTTCCGATTTGCAGGCAACGGAGGCCTTCAGCGAATTGGGCGATGATCTGGTCGCCGCGATCCTTTCCGAAGCCGGCCGGTTTGCGGCCGAGGAAATCGCTCCGCTCAATTCGGTTGCCGACAAGCACGGGACGCCGCTATCGGATGGCGCGGTAACCACGCCTCCGGGCTGGCGCGATTGCTATCACCGCTGGATCGAAGGCGGCTGGAACGGCCTGACGGCCAACCCGGAAGCGGGCGGGCAGGGCCTTCCGGTCATGCTGCTGGCGGCTTCCCTTGAAATGTGGAATTCCGGTTCGATGGCTTTCGCCATCGGTCCGACGCTGACCATCGGCGCGGTCGAGGCTCTCGAGAAACATGCATCCGAAGAACTGAAGGCGACCTACCTGGAGAAGCTCGTTTCGGGCGAGTGGATGGGGACCATGAACCTCACCGAACCTCAGGCCGGGTCGGACCTGAACGCCCTGAGGGCAAAGGCCGAACGGGCGGACGACGGCACCTACCGGATATTCGGCCAGAAGATCTTCATCACCTATGGCGAGCACGACCTGACCGACAATATCGTGCATCTGGTGCTGGCCCGTCTGCCGGACGCTCCGGCAGGAACCCGCGGCATCTCCCTGTTCGTGGTTCCCAAGTTCCTCGTCAATGCGGACGGCAGCCTGGGCGCGCGCAATGACGTGCGCTGCACCGGCGTCGAGCACAAGCTGGGGATCCACGGATCGCCGACCTGCACCATGACCTATGGCGACGACGGCGGGGCGATCGGCTGGCTCGTCGGCGAGGAAAACCGGGGCCTGGCCTGCATGTTCACCATGATGAACAACGCCCGTCTCGCCGTCGGCATCCAGGGGCTCGGCGTTGCCGAGCGCGCCTATCAGGGGGCGCTGGCCTATGCGCTGGACCGCAAGCAGGGCCGAACCGCGGGACAGACGACGGAAGGCATGGCTCCGATTGCCGATCATCCGGACATCAAGCGGTCGCTTCTTGCCATGAAAACCCGGACACAGGTCGCCCGTGCGATCTGCTATGCCTGCGCTCACGCCATCGATATGGCCAAGGTCGCCGGCACCGAGGAGGAACGCCTCCACTGGAGCGAGCGGGCCGGCCTGCTGACCCCGATCGCAAAGGCGCTTTCGACAGACTTCGGCGTCGAGGTGGCGTCGCTCGGGGTCCAGGTCCACGGCGGCATGGGATACATCGAGGAAACCGGCGCGGCCCAGCATCTGCGGGACGCTCGCATCGCTCCGATCTACGAGGGCACAAACGGCATTCAGTCGATCGATCTGGTTCTGCGTAAACTGCCCCTGTCCGGCGGTGAACACGTCAAGGGCTTCATCGCGGAACTGAGCGAGATCGCCGACGAGGCGGCCGCCTCCAACCGGCCCGAGCTGGGCAGGGTCGGGGAGCGTCTGAACGCGGCGATCGAAGATCTGAAGGCGGCAACCGGTTTCATGGCAGAGGCGCAGGCCGAGGGGCGGGTTAATGATGCGCTCGCCGGGGCAACGCCTTATCTGCGGCTTGCAGGACTGACCCTGGGTGGTGCGTTGCTGGCCAAGGGGGCGCTTCGCTCGGGCGCGGACAATCCGTCCGCCTCCCGGCAGCGGGCCCTGATGGCGCGCACCTTCTGCGAAACCAGCCTGTGTGAAACCGCGGCTCTCAGAGCCGACATTCTCACATCCGCGGAAGGAATCCTCTCCTTCGACGCCCATGAACTGGCGTCCTGAGCAGGAGGGAAAAGAGATGATCAGCCGATCCCTTGCCGACGGCATCCAGATCCTGCGGATCGACCGGCCGGAAAAGAAGAACGCGCTCACTGGCGCCATGTACGCCGCCCTTGCCGAGGCGCTGGAGGAAGGCAACACGGATGATGCGATCCGATGCCACCTCATATGCGGTCATCCGGGCGCCTTCACTGCCGGCAACGACATCGCCGATTTCCTGAAATACGGAGTGGGCGGCGATGCCGGAGACCGGCCGTCCGGCCGTTTTCTGAAGGCTCTCGTCATGAACGACAAGCCGCTGGTCGCAGCCGTTGACGGCCTCGCGGTCGGCGTCGGAACGACACTGCTCATGCATTGCGACATGATCTTTGCGTCGAGACAGGCCGTGTTCAAGGCGCCGTTCGTCGATCTGGGGCTGGTGCCGGAGGCCGGGTCCACCCTGATCGGACCGAAACTGATGGGCAACCAGTGGGCCTTCGAACTCCTGTGTCTCGGCGAGACCTTCGATGCGGAGCGGGCCGAAAAAGCCGGTCTCGTCAATCATGTCGTCGACGGCGACGTTGAAGCCGCAGCCCTGGACTGCGCCCGAAAGATTGCCGGAAAGCCACCGGCCGCACTCGCGGCGGCGCGTCGCCTGCTGAAAGGCGATCGCGACGCTCTGCTTGCCTGCATCGAGACGGAAACGGAAATTTTCACCGAACGGCTCACCGCCCCGGAAACCATCGCCACCTTCGAGGCGTTCATGGGGAAAAAGACATAAGCAAAAAGACGCCTGCAATCTTTCAGGGATCGAAGACGCCCCAAAGCCGCATTCCAAATTGGTCGGATTTGTTGTCTGACGAGGGAGAGTTACCGGCCTTTTGGCTCTAACGAATTGACGGGAATGGGGCCGTAAAGAGATCGGCCGGTTGGATGCAACTGCCAGGAAAGGGGACAGTCGCGTGCCACTGGCGCTTAGGCGCTTCCGATCCCTACCCGACATTCACCCGCCGATATGATGCTGCCGTACAGCTCGGCAAAGCCGCCATTGGTTGCGATTGCGAAGTCCATAGCCGTAGGACGGCGGTAGTGGGACAGGGCGAACTTTCATTATCGCCATCCCGATGACTGCTTTCGATGAAGCAGGTCATGCCTTATGCTTAGACCTCGTCAGTTGGCCATGGCAATTTGTTCAATGCAGGACTGAGTGATGAAAAACTATTTTAAAATTAGCTTATTGGTCGCCCTTATTGCCGCACTTGGATCGTTTATTTCAAACAGCGAAAAAATACTTTACGCACTTCAAAAATATGGCTCGATTGCGCTGAACAGAACCGCAGCGCTCGGTGGAGGCATTGAAACCTATGTGGACTACGTTGCCCTAGGGAAAATTGAAGAGATCTATGACGGTCAAGCCTGTGCGATATCCGCGCAGGCCGTCTCTATGGATAATGACTCAATCAAAAATGACCTGTTGGTTAGGATGTCACGAAGAGTCGGAATTAGTTGCTCGGAAGTTTCTCCAATCGTGTCCTTTTCATTGTTCCGATTCAATGGTTTTGGATATGATTTTATAGATGATCTATCCGGCTATGCTTGGCCCGGGATCTCAGTCGACAATTTGGGACCATTTTTTATTGTGCAGGTGAATCAAACAGATTTTCCGCAGGGAATGGTTATGCGGGTGAACGGCGACCGTCTTGAAAGAGTTTTGCCTTTCTTGGGTTGGACTGAGGCTGGAGGTGGCGATGACGGCTCGGACGAGTTCGCCAACGTACAATATACTCTTGTGGGCGATTGCTTACTGCTGATTGCCGCAGGTGAGAGCAAAAGGATTGAGATATGTTCAGACGATGACCGGACTTATGACGCCAATCCTATTTCATTTGACCGTGGGCCGATTTTAGGCGCTGGCGAAGCATGCGAAGAAGCATGTAGCCTATATGTTGAGATGTTGTCACGTTGGACTGTTCCGGGGCACTGTGTGCCGCATAGAAATGTATTGGAATGGGAGAATTTCCCATACACATATCGCATAGAACGACCCGAAAAGAGTGTTTTGGAGGAATTCGGCGAAGCGCGTGGAGAGTTCTTTTGTTTTCCAAATTCCACCTTGACTGTTATTGCGGACAAAGCCGACTTTCTCTAGAAAGAGCCCGAACACTCTTCCTTCGCCGCAACTTACTCAAGCATTCTCGATGACTAGGAAGTGGGCCTTTTGTCACAAGCGCGGCATCCAACGCTTATGGCCATTGGCTTAAATGCACAGTCCTGGATCAAGGTGAATGTCTTAGCTGGGCTCGAAGTATCAACGGCAACTATGCGGAGCAGAGCAGACGTTGATCTTCGGTGTCGAATGCCTCATCGTCGCTCTATGATCTACGTGCTGGCATATCCACAATTCGAACCGAGCGTGGCAGAAAGTATTAATCGCTTCCGGTCTGCCCATGAGCCTGAAAGAGCAAGGCTCGTGCCTCCGCACGTCACTCTGCTGTTCGGGATGAGGAATGCGCGCCCACAGGATATTCTTGCGCACTCTGAAGGTGTGGCTACGCATACCCCGGAATTGGCTGTGGACTTCACGGCAGGCGATATCGTTTATGATCCCTCTGAAAAGACACATAAACTGCTTCTACACAGTTCAATTGGAAAGAACGCTCTGATTTCATTGCACCAACAACTCTGTGACGGGCCGCATCGGGCAGAGCTGAAACTCGATATTCCCTATCGTCCTCATATGACTGTGGCCACGCATAAGGACCGTGCGATCATCGAGCGGCTGGATGTGGCCGCACTTGGCGCATTCCCGATACCCGGAACGATCAGGGCACTAGAGGTCGTCGAACTTGCAGACAACACGCTCCAACTACTTCGGACCGTCCCGCTCCGTAGGCATTGACCACTAAGCAAACATCAAAAAGAAACGTGAACGAATCCTGCGTTTGAATGGCCCGGATCAATCGAACTTCCGAATTGAGGGCGTCAAGCGGATACATATAGGTCTTTGCCGCCGGTTGGATGCCGGCGGCTTTTCTTGTTCGCTTATTCGAATTCCGGTCCCCGCGCCCGGTAGGGCGTGATTTCCTTCCAGGCCTTCATCAGGGTTTCCAGTTCTTCGTCCGCATTCGGCGGCAGGGTGATCTGCAGGCGGACCAGAAGGTCGCCGTGGCCGCCGCCCTTGGTCGGCAGGCCCTTGCCCTTCAGGCGCATGATCTTGCCGCCTGAGGAGTTCGGCGGGATGCTGAGATTGACCGCGCCGGTCAGGGTCGGCGTGCGCACCTTCGCGCCGAGAACAGCTTCATAGAGTGTTAGCGGCAGATCCAGGATCAGATCGCTGCCGCGCACTTCGAACAGCTTGTGCCGCTTCAGGTGAACCTCGACGAGGGCGTCGCCCGGCTGGCCGCCGCCTTCGCCCGGATACCCCTGGCCGCGCAGGCGGATCGTGTCGCCTTCGCTGCTGCCTGCTGGAATGGTGACGTTGACCGTCTTGCCGTTCGGCAGGGTCACCTGGGTCTTGCCGGTCGTGACGAGTTCCTCAAGCGAGACGTTTGCAATCAGCTCGGCATTCTTGCCTTTCTGCGGTGCAGGGCCGCGCGGACCCGCGGAGGCCTTGCCTGCACGGGCTTTGCGTCCGGCACCGAAGCCTCCCAGGATGTCGTTCAGAATGTCGTCGAAGCCGCCGCCTCCGGTGGGGCCGCCACCCTGAAAGCCGCCGCCTTGGCCACGGAAACCGCGCGCGCCGGCCGCGCCGCCGAAATCCTGGAAATCGCTGAAGCCGTCGAAACCGTGAGACTGGAACCGCGGCTTTCCGTCCGCGTCGATCTCGCCGCGGTCGAATTTCTGTCGCTTTTCCTTGTCGCCGACGATTTCATAGGCCTGATTGACTTCGGCAAAGCGCTGCTGTGCCGTCGGATCGTCCTTGTTCTGGTCCGGATGATATTTCTTGGCCAGTTTCCGGAAGGCCTTTTTGATGTCGCCCTCGCTGGCGCCTTTCGCCACGCCGAGAACGCTGTAGGGATCACGCATCTGTTGTCACCTAACCCCATGGGGTACTTGTTGAGAGCCAGCGCGCCTTCCCGAAACTCTGCCGCATCTTCTGACGGCGGTTCACCTGGGCGGTCGCTGAACAGTGTTTCCCTGTATATCGGAAGTGTTGGGGAAAAATTCCAGATCCGATTCCCAGGATCAGTAAGATTAGCCGCTGTTTTACAGGGAATACCAGCGCAATCAAGTTTTGGCGACGCGCAGCACGGTGATGGCCATGGTTTTGGAAATGTCGCGGCAGGCGGTTCCCTCGTAAAGCCTGACACCGGTAATCGTATTGGCCGTTGTCTTGAAGGAGAGGCAGCCTGTGTCCTCGAACTTGGATACGTCGAGGGCGGAGATCGTGCCGGAATTGCCGCTGTTCGGATTGGCCCAGGCAAGCGTCTCAGTCGTGTCGTCGTCGTCCACTGCGGTATGAATGGTCTGCGCAATCAGTTTCCGGTCATCGGTGCCAACGTCGACATAGGCTTCATCGTCCAGGGATGGGATGGATCCGGTGAGCACGAGCGGCGTTTCGATATCCGAGCTGCCGATCGGCATGCTGACCGGGCTGCACGCGCCGAGCAATCCGGAAATCGCAACTGCTGCCAGCCATGCGCTCTGGATCTTTATACCTCTGGCGGTATATGACTTGAACTCAAACACGCCCCCAAGACCCCGCTTGTCCGGCTACTCAATACACATTTGGACGAGCCATCGATTTTTTTGACAGGTATCCGATGACCACCCCTGACCCTTCAACAAAAGCGTTAACAAATAGTGACTTTACAGAGGTCAAGAAACCGTTTGCGCTTTTCGGTGAATGGCTTAACGACGCAACGGAAGCCGAAATCAACGATCCGAATGCCGTGGCTCTGGCGACGGTGGACCCGGATGGATTGCCGAATGTGCGGATGGTTTTGTTGAAGGGCTTCGACGAACGGGGCTTCGTTTTTTACACGAATTTCGAAAGCGCGAAGGGGACCGAACTGCTGTCCGCGGGCAAGGCCGCCATGTGCTTCCACTGGAAGTCCCTGCGCCGTCAGATCCGGATTCGCGGCCCGGTCAGTCCTGTTTCCGATCAGGAAGCGGACGAATATTACCGCTCCAGGGCGCGCGGCAGCCGCATCGGTGCCTGGGCCTCCAAGCAGTCACGCCCGCTGGAAAGCCGCTTCGCGCTGGAGAAGGAAGTCGCCCGCTATACCGCCAAATTCGCCCTCGGAGAGATCCCGCGCCCCGAATACTGGTCCGGGATGCGGCTGGTGCCCACCTCGATTGAATTCTGGCATGACCGTCCGTTCCGTCTCCATGACCGGGTTCAGTTCAAACGGCCCGGGCCGGAGGAAGAGTGGACCACGAGCCGGCTTTATCCGTGAGGCGCCAATCCCGTCACAACAGTTTCTTCATCCGGAAGAACAGGAAGGTCACGGCGACGGATCCGAACATCAGGGCAAGCGAGAAGAAAAAGCCGAAGTCCCACTTCAGTTCCGGCATGTTGATGAAATTCATCCCGTAGATGGATGCAATCAGGGTCGGCGGCAGGAAGATAACGCCGAGAACGGAGAAGATCTTGATGATCTGGTTCTGTTCGAGGGTCACCAGGCCGACGGTCGCGTCGAGCAGGAAGGACAGTTTGTTGTCCAGGGCGTCGCCGTGCTCCTTGATTGAGTGAATGTCCCGTCCGGCCGAGCGGCACTGTTCGACCTGATCTTCGCTCAGCGAAACCTTCTGGGCATGGCTGGCCAGAAACAGCATCATCCTGGAAAAGCTGGCGCAGACGTCATGCATCTTGGCGACCTGCAGCCCGATGCGGCCCTGTTCCTTGATGGCCGACTGATAGCTCTTGGTCTTTCGGGAGGTGAGTCCCACCTCGAACACCTGGAGCGACAGGGAATCGTAATGCGATGACGCTTCTTCCATGACTTCTGCACACCGGTCAACGATGATGTCGAGCATGGCGAAAAGGACAGCCGATCCCGTATGGGCGATCGTCGCGTCCGTTTGGACCTTGCGTGCGCAAATGGCGACCGATTTCGGTTCGCCGTAGCGCACGGTGACCAGCCGTTTGGAACTCAGGACAAAGGTGACGGACGACAGCTCCGGGTCGAGCGCCTTGGCGGCCATGGGCAGGATCGCGGTCATGACGATCGCGCCCGGCTCGTCGTAGAGGCGTGCCGAGGTCTCGATCGAGGCGATTTCCTCCCGGGTCGGGATAGCCGCCCCCATCAGCTTTTCGGCGGTTTTCTGCTCCTCCAGCGTCGGGCGCACAAGGTCGATCCACACCGATGTCGAGGGCAGGTGATCACCGGGGCCCAGTTCTATCCGGGTCAGGCCGGATGTGGACGGGCAATAGGCGATGATCATCGAATGGCTCCCGGAATCGTAAAAAGAGCAGCCGAAAGCAAGTCGCTACGGCTTGTCCAACCATACCGGAGATTAGAAGCCTTGATGGGCGGTTGCCAAGAGCGGACTTGCACGTTCTACCGCGCAAGGTCCTTGTCTTCCTCGAACCGCACTGAGGTCGCGCAGAGAGAGCCCGCAAAAGACAAACCCGTGACGGGAGCCCGTGACCCGGGCGTTGGCCGGGAACGTCCCGCCAGGATTATTTCTTGCCGGTCTGGTCCGACCGGGGCTGGCTCTTGCACATTGTTGCCGCGTTGACCGCGGCAATACCCACCGGCTTATACTGGTTTTCCAGATTGGGCTTTGCCGGTGCCGGAGCTTGAGATGCCGGGCGTGTTACAGTTCTAGACATTGTTTGCGTCCAAATCGATGCGTTTCGGTCAGCGTGCACTTCGATTGGGACCTTCATAAGGCGAATTCGAGCTTGCAGGTCCTTCGGCGCAACGCGTGGTTAACGACGATTCATGATGCGCTTTTGAACGAAAGGTTGCCAGTCAAAAGACATGACAGTTTGTTACGCGGCTTAACGATTTGGTCAGGAAAACTCTACGGTTTAAGTGTTTATACTACATCGGGTGGAGCAATCTTTGCGGGTGGGTCCGGTTCTGTATTTCAGAGGTAGGTCAATTGACGTATGTCGTTTCCGTATGTTTCTGCTTTCTGTTTCCCGAAATGTGATGCTAACCCTAGGGTCCTGACCCTGGCATGGCGAAAGTCAAAAACGAATCTGCGGTGCGATGAAGCGGTTTCCGGTCTACAATTCGACAAGTGCGCGTGTCAGCCAACGGCTCGGTGCCGTGGCTGTGCCTGTCAGCATCCTTGCGGTGCTCGCGCAGCGTGTCGCGTTGATCGGACCACGCGAGATGGTGTTCTCGGTCCTCGCGGGCGCGGGGCTTGGCATCGTCGCTATCCTGTTCGCGCTGGTGGCCTTCACCCGCCTTTGGGCGCGGGGCGGAACGGGGGCGACGAAGGCCGTTCTGGGCACGTTTTACGGCTTGCTGGCGTTGGTGCCATTGGGACTGTTTGCGGGACAAGCTGTCCTGTCTCCGGGAATGGGGGATGTTTCCACGAACTGGAGCGATCCGCCGCAATTCAAGACCGTGTCCGCTGAGGCTGGCGAAGAGCCGGGCGAAGTCCTGAAAGCGTTGTTCCAGCCAGCGGAAACCGGCCTGCAACCGGATCTTTTTCCCGACATCGTTCCGCGCCGGTACAGGATCGCCCCGGCGCAGCTGCATGCGGCGGCTCTTGAAGTTGCCAGGCGCAACGGCTGGGTGATCACCTATGAACTGCCGCCCGACCTTCTGGATGCTCCCACCGGTTTACAGGTGGAAGCCAGAACCCCGTTGCTTGGGCTGGTGGAAGACATGGTGGTGCGGATCAGGCCGGACCCCGTCGGTGCGCTGCTGGATGTGCGGTCCGTGTCCCGATTCGGCCTTGAAGGCCTGACCGGGAATGTCGACCGCGTCCGCGCACTGTTTTCCGGCATCGATGACGTGCTGCTTGAAACCTACGGTGACCTTGCGCGGGTTGCGGTCACGGAGGGCGACCTTGCCGGTCCAGAGCAGGCTGCCTCGGATCCCGGCGTGGAGGGTCCGGTTGAAACCGATACGGGGACGGCGGATGCGGAGCGTATTCCGATCCCCGCTTTCAAGCCCTATTTCGAAGAGGAAGGCAATCCCGTGCCCGACGAGGAAAACACCGCCGCCGGTCTCTCAGGCTAAATTTAAGGTGCCCGGCGGTAGGACGCGGTCAACGTGACGTTCGGATCGGCCGCAACAAGACCGCGCTCCGCCAGATCTTCCAGATGGGCGAAGACGGACAGGGCCGCGGCCGGCCGCAACCCGGGAGGCAGGTCGTCGTAGATTTGCAGGACGAGGTCCGGGATGGAAACAGGCGAATCGTCGAGCCGGTCCAGAATGGAACGCTCCCGCCCCAGCCGGTGCGCCTTCAGTTCCTCGACATATCCGTGTGCATCGCGCACCACGCCGCCGTGGCCGGGCAGATAGTCGGTTTCCGGCCTTTCAAGAAGGCGTTCGAGGGACGTCATGTAGTCCCGCATGTTGCCGTCCGGCGGTGCCACGATGGACGTCGACCATGCCATCACGTGATCGGCGGAGAAAAGAACGTGCGTTCCCGCGATGGCGAAGCAGAGATGATTGGCCGTATGTCCGGGGGTTTCGATCGCTTCGAACACGGTATCGCCAAGCGAAAACGTGTCGCCGGCTTTCAGTTCCCCGTCCGGAATATGGTCGGCATCGGCGCTCGCATCCATCGTGTTGACTTCGCCGCTGGCAAGGGTGCGGGCCGCCCTGTGAGGACCGCAGCCGATGATCGGTGCCCCCGTCCTGGCCTGCAACAGCCGGGCTCCGGGCGAATGGTCCATATGCGTGTGGCTGACCAGGATGGCCTTGATGGCGCCGGCGCCGGCAGCGTTCACGATGTCGTCGATGTGTGTGTCGTTCGTCGGGCCGGGGTCCAGAACCGCAATCTCGCGCTGGCCGATCAGATATGTGTTGGTCCCGTGGAAGGTGAAGGGGCTGGGATTCTCGCAAGTGAGGCGCCGGATGCCGTCCGCCATCTCGACGGCTGTCCCATAGGAAGGATCGAATGTGCGTTCGTGCTTCAACCGAGGCCCCTTTTTCCAGTGACAACAGGCTTTCGTTGCCTGATCGCATCTTGCCCCATAGCATGGTTCTTATATCGTGCACCACGATGCCATTCGAAGTGTCATTTTTATGATGCCTGAACCGGCTACAGCCTCGCCGGCAGCAGGTGGCCGTCTGCGGGCAGCTTTCTCTGGACCGCCGAAATGCGTGCAAATGGAATTTGAGGGACCGAAGATGTCGAACGAAGAACCGTGCCGGTTCGAATGTGTTCTGCCGTTGGTTCGCGGGAAGGCGTTCGAGCTGGTCGTGGATCATCCTTCGGCCTGGTGGATATCGCCGTTTCCCGGGAGTGGTGGCGCGATACGCGAATGCGGCATCGAACCGCGCCCCGGCGGAACGTGTTACGAAATCGGACAGGACGGCCGCAGGCGGGTCTGGGGGACGATCCTGTCGATCGAGGAGCCTCTCTATGTCCGCCTTGCCTGGCAGGTGTCTGCGAAAGGAGAACCGATCGCGGATCCGGCAACCGCAAGCCGCGTCATGATCAGCTTCCGCGATGCCGGCGAGGCGACGCGCCTGGAACTGGTGCACAGCGAATTCCTTCGTCATGGCGAGGAGGCGGACGATTATCTGCACGCCATGGCCTCCGATAGCGGCTGGGAAAAGCGGCTCGATCGCATGGCCGAAGTGGCCGCCGGCAAGGAATTTCGCTGACAAAGTATTTTGTGCCGCGAAACTTGTTCAAATGTCGCCTGATTGACATATCCTGCGTGCTATCAGCTTTGCCCACCGTCACGCGCCGTGACGACAGCGCCGTCTTGGGAAGGGGCCAAGGCCGGTGAACTGATCCGCCAAAGGGTACCCGCAACAGCCTGCAATTGAAGATGGCCGACAAATTCACTTCGCCAGACGATCTGGCCATAGACCTTGAGGGGGCCGCTCCGTTGTCGCGGTTCCGCGACGCCCGCTGGCTTCTGTTCGTCGGATTGGTGCTGGGGGCCGTGGCGTCCGTATTTTACGGGGTCCCCGTGCTCGCTTCCCTGTCGGGTGTCGTCATCCTGGCGACGGTGGCTGCGTTTGCGCCGCGCCGCTCGCGGTCGATGAGGCTGCAGGCCGGCAAGAGGCGCCAGCTTCGGCGCATGTGGCCTGGAACCGGCATGAAGGTAACGGTCGATGCCTTGCCGGTTCCCTGTTTCGTTGCCGATGGCCGGGGCATTACCCGTTATGTCAACGCGGCCGCGATTGACTATTATGGACAGGTCAAGCCCGGAGATCCCCTGTCCTTCTCCCTGCGCGCGCCGTCCCTTCTGGAGGCCTTCGACCGTGTTTCGACCACGGGCGAGCCGGAGCGGATCCACTGGCAGGAAAAGGTCCCGACCGAAGCCTTTTTCGAGGCTCATGTGGCGCCCGTCTACATGCCCGGGTCCGCGGGTGCCGGCAATCTGCCGGCGACACCGGATTTCATTCTGGTGGTCATCAACGATCAGACCGAACAAAAGCGCCTGGAACGGATGCGGACCGACTTCGTTGCGAATGCGAGCCATGAACTGCGCACGCCGTTGGCATCCCTGACCGGTTTCGTGGAGACCTTGCAGGGGCCGGCAAAGGACGATCCGGATGCGCGGGAGCGGTTCCTGAAGATCATGCTGGATCAGGCCGGTCGCATGCGCAGGCTGATCGACGACATTCTGTCCCTGTCCCGAATCGAGCTGAAGGCGCATGTCCGTCCGGCTGCGTCCGTCGACCTGATCGAGATCGTCCGCCACACGGCCGATGCGCTCGCACCGCTTGCGCGCGATTTGGGAATGACGATTCGCACCGAGGTCGATGTTGACGACGCCATCGTCAGGGGCGACCGCGACGAGTTGATCCAGGTGGCTGAAAACCTTGTCGAGAATGCCTTGAAATACGGCGGGGACGGGGAGTTCGTGGATATCCGGATTTCCATGAAAAAGAATGGCGATCCGGCGGAACACATCTGCCTCTCGGTCCAGGACTATGGGGCGGGGATCGCGTCGGAACACGTCCCCCGCCTGACGGAACGCTTCTACCGGGTCGATGTCGGCTCCAGCCGCGCGATGAAGGGAACGGGCCTCGGCCTTGCGATCGTGAAGCATATCCTGGCACGTCACCGGGCTCGGCTCGAAATCGTCAGCTCCCCCGGAAAGGGCTCTGTGTTTACAGTTCACTTTCTGCCCCCCGAAGCCTCCTGACCCTGACGCCTTACAAGCCCGTAGCACACCAGGTTCCGCCTGCCGGATCGCTCGGCGGAAGGAAAACCCGCTCTCGGGCGGAGCATCCACGCCCCTATGTTTCCCCCAAATGGTCGGGCCGGCGATCTGCGTGTGCATCGAGGCGGGCAAATCCGCAACTGACGTTTCGGAAGTTATGAAGAGAGGGATTTACAGCGCCGTTTGCGCGTCGCTTCCCAAGCCCGGCCGGTCTGGTCCGAGCGGTAGGATTCTTGTCATCCTGATCGGCCGATTTTGTCATGCTTTTATTATTTGGGGAAAAAAGAATATATAATTCAATAATTTGAACAGTCACAAAACTGATACATAACCGTCATAGAAGTCTCACGAACGAGGCCTAGGGTCCGCTCGTCGTCGGGGCTTACACGGTCTCTTCGATTATCCAACAAACCTTGACATTCAAAAGGAGTGGTCAAGTGAAATTCAAGACCCTCGTTAGCGTGGCAGCACTGTCTGTTGCCGGAACCGTTGTCGCTGGTGCCGCTCAGGCGCGCGACCAGATCCAGATCGCTGGTTCGTCCACCGTTCTGCCGTACGCGTCCATCGTTGCTGAAGCATTCGGCGAAAACTTCGAATTCCCGACCCCGGTCGTTGAGTCGGGCGGTTCGGGTGCCGGCCGCAAGAAGCTGTGTGAAGGCGTCGGTGAAAACACCATCGACATTGCCAACTCCTCTTCGCGCATCAAGCAGTCGGACATCGACCTTTGCGCCCAGAACGGCGTTACCGAAATCCAGGAAGTCCGCATCGGTTATGACGGCATCGTCTTCGCCAGCGACATCGATGGTCCGGCTTATGCCTTTACCCCGGCTGACTGGCACAAGGCTCTTGCTGCCAAGGTGCTGATGGACGGCAAGCTGGTCGACAACACCTACAAGACCTGGGATCAGATCCGCTCTGACCTGCCGAATCAGGAAATCCTGGCCTTCGTTCCGGGCACCAAGCACGGCACCCGTGAAGTGTTCGAAGAAAAGGTGATCGTCGCCGGCTGTGAAGAAGACGGCACTTTCGAAGCCTTCATGGCAGAGAACGGTGGCGACAAGAAAGCTGCCAAGAAGTCCTGCATGAGCCTGCGCACCGACGGTGCGTCCATCGACATCGATGGCGACTACACCGAAACGCTGGCTCGCGTCGACGCCAACAAGAACGGTCTCGGCGTGTTCGGTCTGTCCTTCTACCAGAACAACACCGACAAGCTGCAGGTTGCGACCATGTCCGGCGTGACCCCGTCCACCGAAACGATCGCTTCCGGCGAGTATCCGGTTTCCCGTCCGCTGTACTTCTACGTGAAGAACGCTCACCTGGACGTGATCCCGGGCATGCAGGAATACATCGAGTTCTTCGTGTCTGACGAAATGGCCGGCCCGGACGGCCCGCTGGCCGCTTACGGCCTGGTTTCCGACCCGGAACTGGCCAAGACCCAGGAAATGGTCAAGAACCGCACTCCGATGGGTCCGCTGAAGTAATCTCCAAAAACGACCGGTGGCGCACGGATTGCGCGCCACCGGTTTCCATTTTTGATTATGGCGGAAAGCGATGAGCGTGGGCATTCTTATCCTGATTTTGCTGGGCCTTGCTGTGCTCGGTTACTTCGTAGGCAGGCAGCGTGCCTTGTCCCAGGCGGCGAATGACAGCCGCAAACTGCACTCCCTTCCAAGTTATTACGGACAGTACCTGGCACTGTTCACGGTCGTTCCCGCCCTGCTTCTTCTGGCTGCCTGGCTGTTCGTACAGCCGATGCTGATTGAAAGCCGCGTGAGCGGAATGATCCCCGACAGCGCCATCCCTGAAGGGGGCGCGCGCAGTCTGGTGATGTCCGACGTTCGCCGGATCGCGGACGGCCTGGATGCCCTGATGGAGCAGGGGGGGCTCGGTGAGGACGATCTGGCCCGGATGCGGGCCGACTTCACCAATGTCCGCAGCCGCCTCGCCGATGTCGGCGTCGCATTGGGGTCCAACGTTCCCGTCGAGGTATTCGACGCCGCCAAGACCTATCGTTCCCAGCAGAAAAACGGCTCACTGCTGATGACCATTGCCGTTTTGGGTCTGGCACTTGCCGCCGGAGGATGGGCCTTTTCGCGCATCCGTCCCGATCTGCGTGCCAGAAACAACAGCGAAACCTTCGTCAAGGCACTCCTGATCGGTTCGTCGATGGTCGCGATCCTGACGACCGTCGGCATCGTCGCCTCGCTGCTGTTGGAGACCTTCAACTTTTTCAAGCTGTATCCGGCGAAGGATTTCTTCTTCTCCACCGTATGGAACCCGCAATTCCGCGGCGGATCGGATCTCGGCATCCTGCCGTTGTTGTGGGGCACCTTCTACGTGTCGTTTGTGGCATTGCTGGTGGCCGTTCCGATCGGTCTGATGATCGCCATCTATCTGTCCGAATATGCCGGACGAACCGTGCGCAATCTGGCGAAACCCGCCATCGAGGTGCTGGCCGGTATTCCGACGATCGTCTACGGTCTGTTCGCCCTCATCACCGTCGGCCCGTTCCTGCGCGACTGGCTCGCACAGCCCTTGGGGCTTGGAACTTCGTCGTCGTCGGTTCTGACCGCAGGCCTGGTGATGGGTATCATGCTGATCCCCTTCGTGAGTTCGCTCTCCGACGATATCATCAACGCGGTGCCGCAGGCGATGCGCGACGGCTCCTACGGACTGGGAGCGACCCAGTCGGAAACCATCCGGCAGGTCATTCTGCCCGCGGCCCTTCCGGGCGTTGTCGGTGCGATCCTGCTGGCAGCCAGCCGCGCCATCGGGGAAACGATGATCGTGGTCCTGGGGGCCGGGGCGGCCGCCAAGCTTGGCCTCAATCCCTTCGACGCCATGACGACCGTCACCGTCAAGATCGTCAGCCAGTTGACCGGCGATACGGAGTTCGCCAGCCCTGAAACGCTGGTGGCCTTTGCCTTGGGTCTGACTTTGTTTGTCTTCACACTGGGGCTGAATGTGCTGGCCCTCTATATCGTGCGCAAGTACCGGGAGCAGTACGAATGAGCGACGCAACCGCAATGGCTGACGCTGCCGCAACCGCAGGTCCGCGCAAGGGGTCGCTTCTGGTCGTCGACAAGCGCACCAAGCAGCGCAACGCGGCGGAAGCCCGCTTCCGCCTCATCGGGCAGATCGCGGTGACGATCGGCGTGCTGGCGCTCGTGGGCCTCCTGACTTCGATCCTGATGAACGGTCTGTCGTCCTTTCGCCAGACCTACATTGCGGTCGATGTTTATCTTGACCCGGCAAAGCTGGACAAGAAAGGCGATCGCAATCTCGATGACATCGCCAAGGTCACGACCTTCGGTTATGCGCCTCTGATCAAGAAGGCGCTTGCCGACAAGATGGCGCGGGAGGGGATTGTCATCGACGGGTTGAGCGAAAAGGACGCGGCGGAACTGATTTCCAAGGAAGCCCCGGCCGATCTGCGCCGTTATGTGCTCGCTCATCCCTCGAGCATCGGCAAAACCGTCCCGTTCAACCTGCTCGCCTCAGGGCGTATCGACGGCTACTACAAGGGCCGCGTGACCATGGAGAGCGCGGAACTCGATCGGAACGTGTCTCCCCAGCAGCTCATGCTGGCGGACAAGCTGAAGGCGGACGGTGTGCTCACGACCCGGTTCAACTGGGAGTTCTTCACCGCGCCGGACGCATCCGACACCCGGCCCGAGGCCGCGGGCCTCGGCGTGGCGATCCTGGGGTCGGCCTACATGATGCTCGTGGTGCTGGTCCTGTCGTTGCCGCTGGGGGTTGCCGCTTCGATTTACCTGGAAGAGTTCGCGCCCCAGAATACCCTGACCGACATTATCGAGGTGAACATTGCCAACCTCGCCGCGGTGCCGTCGATTGTTTTCGGTATCCTTGGCCTGGCCGTGTTCATCAATTTTGCCGGGCTGCCGCAGTCGGCGCCGATCGTCGGCGGCCTGGTTCTGACGCTGATGACCCTTCCGACGATCATCATCGCCACCCGCGCCGCCTTGAAAGCGGTGCCGCCGTCGATCCGCGATGCGGCTCTGGGCGTGGGCGCTTCGAAGATGCAGTCGGTCTTCCACCATGTGCTGCCGCTGGCCATGCCCGGCATTCTGACGGGAACGATCATCGGTCTCGCCCAGGCACTCGGGGAAACCGCTCCGCTCCTGCTGATCGGCATGGTGGCCTTCGTTCGGGAATATCCGGGGGCTCCGCCGGAAGGATTCTTCGATCCGGCGTCCGCTCTCCCGGTCCAGGTCTATAACTGGACCCAGCGCGGAGACCCGGCCTTCGTCGAGCGCGCATCGGGAGCGATCATCGTTCTCCTGGTCTTCCTGGTGCTCATGAACCTCATCGCAATCATTCTCCGCCGCCGCTTCGAGCGCCGCTGGTAAGGAAAGTACAGTTCCATGAACAAAATGCCCGAAGTCGAGCAGAAGGCTGTCGAGATGTTGAATGAGCCGAAAATCGTCGCACGGAAGGTGCAGGTCTATTATGGCGACACCCACGCCATCAAGGATGTCGATGTGGACATTCCCGCCCAGTCGGTCACGGCCTTCATCGGGCCTTCGGGTTGCGGCAAGTCGACCTTCCTGCGCAGCCTGAACCGGATGAACGACACCATCGACATCTGCCGGGTGAAAGGCGAGATCCTGATCGACGGCGAAGATGTCTATGACCCCAAGGTCGATCCGGTTCAGCTTCGGGCCAAGGTCGGCATGGTGTTCCAGAAGCCGAACCCTTTCCCCAAGTCGATCTACGACAACGTCGCCTACGGTCCGCGGATCCACGGCCTGTCGCGCAACAAGGCGGAACTGGATGACATCGTGTCGTCCAGCCTGCAGAAGGCCGGTCTCTGGGAGGAAGTCAAGGATCGCCTCGATGCGCCCGGAACGGGTCTGTCCGGCGGGCAGCAGCAGCGCCTTTGCATTGCGCGTGCCATTGCCGTCAACCCGGAGATCATCCTGATGGACGAACCCTGCTCGGCGCTCGATCCGATCGCGACGGCCAAAGTGGAGGAACTGATCGACGAACTGCGCGAGAACTACACGATCGTGATCGTGACGCACTCCATGCAGCAGGCCGCGCGTGTTTCGCAGCGAACCGCCTTTTTCCACCTGGGCGTTCTGGTCGAAGAAGGGCCGACGGAGGACATCTTTACCAATCCGCAGGACAAGCGTACGCAGGATTACATCACGGGCCGCTTCGGCTGATGCACTAGACCAGAATTTGCGGAGAGATACAGTATGACCGATCATACAGTTACGGCCTATGACGAAGAACTGACGGCGCTCAAGAGCCGGATTGCTGAAATGGGCGGCCTTGCCGAGACCATCGTCAACAACTCGGTGACGGCGCTTGTGACCCAGGATCTGGGGCTCGCCCAATCCATGATCGACCACGACGTGCGCCTCGACGAACTGCAGCAGGACGTCGAAGTCAAGATCGTCGAGATCATTGCCCGGCGCCAGCCGATGGGCAGCGACCTGCGCGAAATCATGGCCGCCGGTCGCATCGCCAACGACCTGGAACGGGTCGGCGATCTGGCCAAGAACGTGTCCAAGCGCGTGATCGCCATCGACAACGACCTGCAGTCCAAGAAGCTTTCCATCGGCGTGGAGCACATCGCCGAGCTTGCCCTGGCGCAATTGAAGGAAGTTCTGGACGCCTATACGAAACGCGACGCCGCGACCGCCAGCCACGTGCGCGAGCGGGATTCGGAGGTCGACGCGATCTACACCTCGCTGTTCCGCGAACTCTTGACCTACATGATGGAAGATCCGCGTAACATCACCCAGTGCGCACATCTGCTCTTCTGCGCGAAGAACCTCGAGCGGATCGGCGACCATGCCACGAATATCGCGGAAAACGTCTATTGGATGACGACCGGTGAACGGCTTGAGGACGAACGTCCCAAGGTCGATGAGACCGGCGTTACCGACAAGGAAAACGCCTGACGGGCCATGCCCGTCTGGCGGGATGACTCGGAGCTCATGTAAATGCCGAAGGTACTCATCGTTGAAGACGAGGAACCGCTCAGCCTGCTGCTGAGATACAATCTGGAAGCTGAAGGATATTCAGTCGAAACCTGCGAACGCGGAGACGAAGCGGAGATCAGGCTCAGGGAGAGCCAGCCGGACCTGCTGCTGCTGGACTGGATGTTGCCGGGCCTGTCCGGGATCGAGCTTTGCCGTCGCATTCGTGCGCGTGAAGACACCGAACGCCTGCCGGTCATCATGCTGACGGCCCGCGGCGAGGAAGCGGAGCGTATCCGCGGACTGTCGACCGGTGCCGACGATTACGTGGTCAAGCCGTTTTCGGTGCCGGAACTGATGGCGCGTGTCCGTGCGATCCTGCGCCGGGCAAGCCCTGAAGTCGTCTCTTCCATGCTGCGCTCCGGCGATATCGAACTTGATCGCGAAACCCACCGGGTTCGCCGGAACACCAAGGAAATCCATCTGGGACCGACCGAATTCCGGCTCCTGGAGTTTCTGATGACCTCGCCCGGCCGTGTGTTCTCCCGCGAGCAGCTTCTCGATGGCGTCTGGGGACACGACGTCTATGTGGACGAGCGCACGGTGGACGTTCACGTCGGCCGTCTTCGCAAGGCATTGAACCGGGGCAAGGCAAAGGATCCGATCCGCACGGTGCGTGGGGCGGGGTATGCGTTCAACGACCAGTTCGCCGTCGCCTGATCAGCCTTGACCTGAACAATCTTCAAACGGAAATGACAAAAAACCCGCCGGTTTGGCGGGTTTTTCGTGCCGGGAAATGGAAGTGGCTGCGCGCTCTTAAGAAGCGCGCGCCGCCGTGTTTGCTGTGTTTGCCACCCGGCGGTCCCGGCGGCGGTCGCTGACCGGCTGATAGGCGATCTTGCAGTGATGGGCACAGTAAGGCACGCCCGGATCGGAATGGCGTCCGCAGAAATAGAAGTCCTCGCGGCTCGGATCGCCGATCGGCCATTTGCAGGTCCGTTCCGTCAAGGTCAGGATCGTCGCCCGCTCCGAAATCGGCACCAGCTCGGCGATCGGTTCCGCCTGCCGTTCGATCTCGGGGGCGGGAGCCGGGGCCATCTTCAGGGCCGTTGCGCCGCGCGACTGGGGCTGCTGCGTATTCTGACGGCTGGCCGAAGAGGCGGGAGAGGCTGGCGATGAGGGCCGGTTGCGGCGCGGCTTGCTGGCCGGCGACGGCGTCTTTGCCCGGCCGGAAAGGCCCAGGCGGTGAACCTTGCCGATGACCGCATTGCGCGTGACGCCGCCGAGTTCTCCGGCGATCTGGCTTGCGCTCAGGCCCTCGCTCCAGAGTTTCTTTAAAAGCTCAACGCGTTCCGTCGTCCAACTCATTTGCCGCACCCCTTGGTCCGTAGCGCTTGCCTGAAGGCATTAACCCGGTGTTAAGGCGCGTGTGAACGCGCCAGTCATGGCATATATAGTGCCGTGATTTGATTTAATGCACGAGATATCGTGGCTGATGGGTTGGAGATTACAATAGGGAGAAAAGCGCAGGCAAGTTGCCCGCCTGAATGAGATGGGGAAGAACTGACTTTTCCCCATAAATGGCGCAAATCATGCCGCTCTCTGGAAGTGGCTGATTTGCGCCATTTGCATTGACACAAAGCCCGGGAAGCAGTGTATAAGGAGACCTGAACTGCGCGTGCCGCCTCTTTGGGGCGGCACGTTGCGTTTTGGCCTTCAAAGGGGCCTGAGGCGAGCCGGAAAACCCGGTTTCCAGAGGAGTTGAATCAATGTCTGCGACTGCGCTGTTCGCGAATTACGCAAGATCGAGCCTGGAGTTCGATCATGGGGAAGGTGTCTGGCTCGTGACGAACGACGGCCGACGTTTTCTCGATTGCGGTTCCGGCATTGCGGTCAACTCCGTCGGCCATTGTCACCCGCATCTGGTCAAGACCCTGAAAAACCAGGCCGAAAAGCTCTGGCATGTGTCGAACCTGCATAAGGTGCCGGATCAGGAGCGGCTTGGCCGCCGCCTCGCCGAGGCGACCTTCGCGGACAAGGTCATGTTCTGCAATTCCGGCGCGGAAGCGATGGAAGCCGCCATCAAGACGGCGCGGCGCTACCATTATGACCGCGGCGAGCCCGAGCGCTTCCATATCGTCACCTTCGAAGGCGCGTTCCACGGCCGGACCATCGCCACGATCGCGGCCGGCGGTCAGGCAAAATACCTTGAAGGCTTCGGCCCCAAGGCACCCGGTTTCGACCAGGTTCCCCCCTGCGACATGGAGGCCCTGAAAAAGGTCGTCGGCCCGCAGACGGCGGCAATCGCCATCGAGCCGATCCAGGGCGAAGGCGGTATCCGCGAAATCCCGGTCGACTTCCTGCGCCAGCTGCGCAAGCTGTGCGACGACGAAGGCATTCTGCTGATTTTCGACGAGATCCAGACCGGCGTCGGCCGGACCGGCAAGCTGTTTGCCCATGAATGGGCCGGGATCACGCCGGACCTCATGGCGATCGCCAAGGGCATCGGCGGCGGGTTCCCGATGGGCGCCTGCCTGGCGACGGAAGAGGCGGCCGCGCCGATGGTTCCCGGAACTCACGGCACCACCTTCGGCGGCAATCCGCTGGCCATGGCTGTCGGCAATGCGGTCCTGGATGTCGTCCTCGCTGACGGCTTCCTGGAAGGTGTCCGGTCCAAGGGCCTGTCTTTCAAGCAGAAGCTCGCCGGACTGGTCGACAGTCATCCGAAGGTTTTTGCCGAGGTGCGCGGCACCGGCCTGATGCTGGGTCTCAAATGCTTGGTTCCGGTCGGAGATTTCGTCGGCGCGGCCCGTGAAGCCGATGTGCTGGTCGTGCCCGCCGGTGACAACGTGGCGCGTGTCATGCCGCCGCTGACCATTTCTGAAGATGAAATCGGCGAAGCGGTTGCACGCTTTGAAGCCGCGGCAATCGCGATCGAGCAGACACTGATAGCAAAAGGAGCGGCAGAGTGACCAGCAACGGTATGTCGCGGCATTTTCTCGACCTGACCCAGTTCGGCGGCGACGAGCTTCGCCATATCCTGGATGCCTGCAAGCGCATCAAGAAGACCCGAAACGGCGTCCGCCGCGGCGAGGGGATCCTGGCCGGCAAGGTGCTGGCGATGATTTTCGAACAGCCCTCGACCCGGACCCGCATTTCCTTCGATGTCGGCATGCGCGAGCTCGGCGGCGAGACACTGATGCTGACCGGCGCCGAAATGCAGCTCGGCCGGGGCGAGACCATTGCCGATACCGCGCGTGTCCTGTCCCGTTTCGTCGATGCGATCATGATCCGGATTCTGGACCACGACCAGCTCAATGAATTGGCCGAAAACGCTACCGTTCCGGTCATCAACGGCCTGACCAAGGAATCCCATCCCTGCCAGATCATGGCCGATTTGCTGACGTTTGAGGAACATCGCGGCGCAATTACCGGCAAGAGCGTCGCCTGGACCGGCGACAGCAACAACGTGCTGGCCTCCTGGGTGCATGCCGCGCCGCGCTTCGATTTCGAACTGCGGATCGCCACCCCGAAGGAACTCGCACCGCCGACGGACCTGATCGAAAAAGCCCGTGCCGACGGGGGCTCGATTATCGTCACCGACGACCCATATGAAGCGGTAAAGGATACCGATTGCGTGGTGACCGACTGCTGGGTTTCCATGGGAGACGATGACGAGGAAAACCGTCACAATCTCCTCAGTGCCTATCAGGTCAACAAGCGCCTGATGCAGGAAGCCAGGCCGGACGCGCTTTTCATGCATTGCCTTCCCGCCCACCGGGGTGAAGAGGTGACGTCTGAAGTGATGGACGGGCCGAATTCCGTGGTCTTCGACGAGGCGGAAAACCGCCTGCACGCGCAAAAGGGTATCCTTGCCTGGTGTTTTGACGCGGTTTGAAGGACGTAAGCTTTTGGCGTTCAATATTGAGGATTATGGCGTAAGCCCCGCAGGGCAGGACGCGGTGCGCCCCTTTGCGGTGGAAGGACTGGACGTGCGCGGACGGGCGGTGTCGCTCGGCCCCGTGGTGGAAAAGATCCTGGAGCGACACAACTATCCGGAGCCGGTTTCCAGGGTGCTGGCCGAGGCGATCGTGCTGACGTGCCTGCTTGGAACATCGCTCAAGTTCGACGGCCGATTTACCCTGCAGACCCAGACCGACGGGCCGGTCTCCATGCTGGTCGTCGATTTCACCTCGCCCGACGCGGTGCGCGCCTGCGCGAGTTTCGACGCGGAAAAACTGGCTCAGGTCACGAAAAACGGTCCACCGTCGGCCGAACAGCTGCTCGGCCGCGGGCACCTTGCCATGACCATCGACCAGGGCCGGCACATGCAGCGCTATCAGGGGCTGGTCGAGCTCGACGGCATTTCGCTGGAAGAGGTTGCCCGCCGCTATTTCGCCCGCTCCGAACAGATCCCGACCGAGGTCCGCCTTGCCGTCGGCGAACTTTTCACCCGAAACGAGGGCGAAGGGCCGTCGCACAACTGGATTGCCGGCGGCGTCATTGCCCAGTTCCTGCCCGAAGCGCCCGAACGCATGCGCCAGGCGGACTTCGCACCGGGCGACGCACCGGAAGGCGCGGCCGTTCATGATATCGACGATGATGATGCCTGGGTGGAGGCGAAAGCGCTCGTCGAAACGGTCAAGGACGTGGAACTGACCGACCCGGAAGTGACCGTCGAACGGCTGCTGTTCCGTCTGTTCCACGAACGCGGCATCCGCCTGTTCGAACCGCAGCCGATCGTCGACCGCTGCCGGTGCTCGCGCGAAAAGGTCGTCGGCATCCTGAAAAGCTTCAGCGCCGAGGAAATGGCGGACATGAAAGAGGACGGCAAGGTGGTCGTCACCTGCGAGTTCTGCAGCACCCGCTACGAATTCGATCCTGAAGAGGCGACCGGCTAGCCTATCTTCTCCGCAAAACCGGCAACCGCCTTTGCGGCCTCGGCGATGTTGCCATCGAGCGTTGCCGGGGATTTTCCGCGCGGACCGAAGTCGTGATTGCCGTCTTCCAGATAGACAATGGACACCTGTTCCGGAAGGGAAATCTCGTCCAGCTCGGCGCGCGATCCGAACGGGTCGCGGTCGCCCTGGCAGATCAGTACCGGCCGTTTGGCCCCCTGAAGCGGCTCCATGCGCCAGTCCGCATCCGCTTTGCCGGTCGGATGGAACGGATAGCCGAAACAGCACACGCCCTTGACGCGGCCGGGCAGGGAAGCGCCGCCCGCCAGCATGGCGGCCACGCGCCCGCCCATGGATTTGCCGCCGATCAGGATCGGGCCTTCCCTTTCGGTCATGAGCGCCTGCAGGGCGGTCTGGACCTCGCCGATGAGCTTGTCCGCTTTGGGCGGCGGACGTTTGGATCCGCCCGTCCGGCGCCCGGCCATATAGGCAAACTCGAACCGGGCGACTGCGATCCCGTTGGCGGCCAGTGCCGCGGCCAGCCTGTTCATGAAGGCGGAATCCATAGCAGCCCCGGCTCCGTGGGCGAGCAGGAGGGTGGCGATCGGTGGGGGTTCCGGGTGTGTCCAGAGAAAGTCGGGCATTGAAGATTAGGATCCGTTGGAACGAGCTGAATTCGGGGAAATGATCGATATCGGCTTTTGAGCCTTGCTCAGGTGTCCGTCAACCGGATTGGCGACTTTTCCGCGGTTCTGGTATGCTGCTTTGGCTGCCGGGCCTGAGCAACAGGCAGGTGATCAAGGATCAACCTTTCTTCTTCGACAGATTTTCACCGTGTTCAATAGTCTTCGCTTCTGCCGGAAGTAGACCCGCGACAAAGGCGGTCGTTGCCCGGGCCGCTTTTCCGATGTTTGCGTCGAACGTCGAGCCTGCATCCGCGCCGGGGTTGAAACCGTGCGTTCCGCCTTCGAGATAGACCAGCGTGACCTGTTCAGGAAGTGACATGGCTTCCAGTTCCGCGCGCGGCCCCATGGGATCGTTCTCACCCTGACAGATCAGGATCGGGTTTCCGGACTTCTTGAGGGGCCCGATGTGCCATTTTGAATCGGGTCGGTTGGCCTGATGGAAGGGATAGCCGAAACAGCATAAGCCGACCACACGGTCGGGCAGGAAGCCTCCTGCGGCAAATTTGGCGGCCACGCGGGCACCCATGGATTTACCTCCGATAAGGACCGGGCCGTCGCACTCTCCCAAGAAAACCCGCAGCACGGTCCGGAATTCGCCGATCAGCTCGATGTCCAGAGGCCTCGGCGGCAGGACAGTGCTGTTCCGTCGGCTCGCCATATAGGCGAATTCGAACCGGGCAACGGCGAAGCCCTGGCCGGCCAGGGCCGCGGTTATCTTCGTCATGAACGGACAGTCCATGGCTGTTCCCGCGCCATGAGCGAGCAGAATCGTGGCAAGCGGCGAGGTTTCCGGGCGTGTCCAGAGAAAGTCGAGCATAGGAATGCGGATCCGGTATGAAAAAACGGGATTCAGAAAAAGCTGATCGGAAAATAGCGCAGGTATAGTTCGCGGTAGGTGCCGGTCTGTTGCAGCCGGCGCAAGGCGTAGTTGATCGCCTCGCGCGTGGAAGCATCGTCCTTGCGCATCGCGATCGACAGGCCTTCGTCGAAATAACCCGGCTCCAGCCAGGGTCCGCCGGCAAACCGGCAGCAACCGGCAGCAGCCGTGCTGTTGAGCCAGAAGGAGAGGGCGAGTCCGTCGCCGAAATGCGCATCCGCATCGCCCTTGATCAGAGCCGTTCGGGCGGCCTCCACCGTTTCGAAAGGCTCCAGGAGGGCATCCGGCCAGAACCGGGCGGCAAAGGCTTCATGCCGGGAGCCCGCTTCGACGGAAATCCGGGCGCCGGCGATGGTATCGGCGCCGAAGGACTTTTCCTGTCCCGCGCGCACGACAAAACGCGCCGGAAGCTTCAGATAGTCGTCGCTGAACGAAAGCCGTTCCACCAGGTCTTCGGTCCGCGCCAGGCCGGAAATGATGGCGTCGCCTTCGCCTTCCTCGAGCGCCGGTAGAAGGCCGCTGAATTCCTTGATGCGCAGCGAACAGGACGTGTCGAGCTCCTGGCAGATTGCGCGGGCAAGATCGACGTTGAAACCTGTCAGTTGATCCTCCGCATCCCGGTACACGAACGGGGGATAGCCGTCGGTCGCCAGAAACTGGATCTTGCCGGGAATGTCGGTCGGGCGGTCCTGAACGGCCTTGGGGTCCCAGAAATTGGGGACCACGACCTTGTCCTGTGCATTGGCCCCTGTGAGGAAGGCGCAAAGGGTCAGGAGAACAAGAAGCAAGTTTCTGAAGTGAGTGACCATCGCCTGGCGCTTGTGCCTCGACCTTACCGACTAAATGTTGCTGGTGAGTCTTCCAGTTCTTTATAGCGCTTTTGCGGACAGTTGCAGGGTCTTTCGTCAGGGGGAGGGAATTTGGCGATTTTTGTCAATGGCGCCCCGCTGTGCATCCAAAGCCGGACAAAGGGGGAATGCGTGCTGCAAATGCCAGTGTCAGGACCCATTCATTTTAAGCATTCTGCGGGTCGGACACATCGGCGTCTGGAGCGGGTGAAGGGAATCGAACCCTCGTCTTAAGCTTGGGAAGCTTCTGCTCTACCATTGAGCTACACCCGCGAGAGAAGCGCTTTTCTGCGCTTCGCGCCGTCTTCTGTCAAGACGGATTTGCCATCCGGCACGGCGAGAGCCTTTAGACCCGAGCGCCGGCTCCAAAACGGCGAGGGCTTTTCGGTTCCGGACGAAAATCTCTGGATATTGCGCTTGCCGTTCTAAATCGGGAAACGGAAGCACACCCCCCAGCCAAAGCTGGAGGGTGTTGCCGATCTGATGTCGGACCCGGAGGGAGGCAGGCCTGACGCCAGACCAATCCGGGGTCAGCCCCTGTAGTAGGGCGAGTAGCACGGCTGGCGCGGGCCGTTGTACGGTTGGTAGGAGTTGTCGTGCGCGTTGTAGGTGTTGTAGCGGTCGTAACACCAGTCGACGTGCTGCTGCCAGTTGTTGTTGTGCTTGTAGGGCTGCTGGTAGCCACTGTTGTAACCGCGGTTATAGCCGCCATTGTAGCCGCTGTTGCCGTAGCCATAGCCGCCGGCCGAAGCCGCGGTGGTGCCGAGGGCCGCGGCAGTGGTTCCCAGAATTGCGATCGTCATTGCAGAGATAATGGACTTCCGAAACATTGTGATCTTCCTTTCGCTTTGAACGTTGGCGGCGGGTCATTCCGCCGATGTCCAAAACCTAGGTGAGATCTGTTCGTGGCACCTGTGACGCGCGACACTCCCCAAGCATCAGGAGGAGTTAATTGAAAAATTTCAATGTGTTATCGGTTCGTGATCGGTGCCGAGACGTAAATTTCGCTGCGGAAACGGGTAAATGCGGTGCGGTCTCGCATGCTTCCGCGTCCAGCGCCTTGAAAATGAGGCGGCGGCTCCGCACCTTTTCCTCTATGATTGTATCGTTACCGTTTAATCGCTGTGCTTTTATGTCCGTATATTGAGCCGATGCAAAGATGAGGGTGCGTGGTCATTGCCGGGTTTGGCAGTTTGACGGGGAAATTCCGAAAAACTTTTCAAGGAACTGATACCAATGCGAATTCTCACTCTCTTTATGGCCGTGACGTGTTTTATCGCCATTGCTCTGTCGGCGGGCATGGCGCAGCAGGTCAACGGTTGCGTCCGCAGCGAACTGACCGATCCCGCGCGGGTCGTCTATACGTGCCCGGGCGGGCTGGTTCTTGAGGCCGAGGCGGCCGCGGCACTTGCGATCACCGGTTCCGGAGCCCCCGGCCGGCCGGTCGCGGTGGAACTCTCCGGTAAAGGCGTTCTGGTCGAGGTCGAGCCCGGCAGCGGGCCGTTTCAGATCCTGACGCCCCAGGCGATCGCAGCCGTACGCGGAACGGTCTATGCGGTCGATGTGGAAGACGGGGTGACCTCCGTCTTCGTGGTGCGTGGCGAAGTCGGCGTTTCCCGTCCCGACGGATCGGAAGCGGTCGCACTTGGCGCAGGCGAAGGCGTTACGGTGACGACGGCTGAACCGCTGGTCGTGAAGCGCTGGCCCCAGGAAAAGGTCGATAGGCTGCTCGCCCGCTTCGCTCGATGAAATCAAGCCTGCCCTACTGGTTCGTCGCGCTCGCCCTGCTTGTTGGCGTTGCCTGGGCAGGCTGGCTCGGGCAACGGCATCTGGCGGGGCTTGCCAGCCCCATCGACCGGGCGGAAACCGTGCTGCTCGACATGCGCATTCTGGCGGTCGGCCCGCGTCCGGCGCCGCCGGAAGTGGTCATTGTCGGGATCGATGACGAGACCATTACCAAGGCGGGACGCTATCCGATCGGGCGGGACCGTCTGGCGGAACTCATCGGAAAAATACGGAACGCCGGCGCCAAGGCGCTCGGCATCGACATGCTGCTGGTCGGAAACACCGATGACGCAGCGGATGCCGGACTGACCTCGGCCCTCGGCAGTCTGCCGAGCGTCATCGCCGCGGCGGGCGTCTTCAAGGACGATAATCGGCCCGTTTCCGCAATCCCCGCGCCGGATAGCATCCTGCCCCCGCTGCCGGAGTTTGCGACGTCTGCATCCGTCGGGCTCGTCAATGTCGCAGCCGACGCGGGCGGCACGCCGCGGCACATTCCGCTCCTGTTCATGACGCCCGAGGGGCCGGAACCGTCCCTCAGCCTGCGCGCGCTGGGCCTTTATCTGGGAGACATGCCCGCATTGACCGCCGGGGGCGTTCGACTTCCGGGCGGGGTTCAACCGCTCGATCTCGGCTGGCATCTCCCGCTGAACTACTACGGCCCGATGGGAACCGTCCGGACCGTAAGCGCACAGGACCTTTTCGACGGGACGCCGGGGGCGGCCGCCGCCGTCAAGGACCGCCTCGTTCTGCTGGGCGCGACGGCGACCGGCGTCGGCGACCGGTTCAGCACGCCCTTCGATCAGATCCTGCCGGGCGTCGAGGTGCTGGCGACCGGGGTCTCCAATCTGATGGATGGATCGGCGCTGATCCGGGATGGTTTGGTTCGGAAGGCCGATGTGGCGGCGGCTCTCCTGATCACGGTTGCGGGTATGGCAGCGGCGGCTTTTCTTCCGCTCGCGGTCGCCTCCGTTCTTTTCGTCCTGACCCTGTGCGGCTGGCTGGCCGCGGCGACGCTTCTGCTTGGGGACGGTTACTGGTTCAGCGCGGCGTTGCCGCTCGCGGCAAGTGTGCCGCCGGTCATCGGCCTTGCCATCCTCCGCCAGGTCTTCGACCGCTACCAGATGCGACGGCTTGAGACCGCTCAGGACGCCCTCAGCCGGTTTCAGGCGCCCGAACTGGCACGGCGCATTGCCGAGGATCCGTCTTTTCTGCGGGAACCGA
Source organism: Roseibium sp. (assembly GCF_048260565.1). GTDB lineage: Bacteria > Pseudomonadota > Alphaproteobacteria > Rhizobiales > Stappiaceae > Roseibium. The sequence continues at coordinate 754,165 of NZ_JBLXGP010000002.1, forward strand.
GTGAGCAGGATGCGGCCGTGCTTTTTGTCGATCTGGCCGGTTATACCGGCCTGAGCGAGCGGATGGGACCTGCCCGAACGCGGGAATTTCTTCAGGCGTTTCATACGATCGTGGTCAACGAGACCGAACGCCACCACGGCCTAGCCATGTCCTTCATGGGCGATGGCGCCATGATCTGCTTCGGGATTCCCGACCCGGGACTGAAGGATGCGGTCAATGCATGGCAATGTACCTTCGATCTTGTCCGCGAGGTCGGCAAATGGATGGCCGGTACCGGTTTGAGGTCGGGGACAGGTGCCTTGCGTGCCGGTGTACATTTCGGCCCGGTGGTGCTGTCGCGCCTTGGCCACGAGCACCAGCAGCAGATCACCGTGACCGGCGATTGCGTCAATGTGGCAAGCCGCCTGATGGAGGTGGCAAAGGAACATGGCTCCCTTGTCGCCATGTCTTCGGAACTGATGGAGGCCGCCGCTCACGAGGCAGGTGCCGACCTGCATGCCCCGCGCACGGAGACCGTCGCCATCCGCGGCCGTCAGAAAGAGATGCTCGTCGGCCTATGGACGGCACTGGAAGCGGAGGCGGTAAAGCTTGTTGTTCCAGCGAATTGAACGGCTTAGAGCAGGTGAGAAAATGCCCCCGCGTCTTGAGCCTCGACAGCCTTACCAGCGTATCCCGAGGCGGAGCGCGTCATAGATGGCCGCATGGATATTGCGGGCCGAGACCGCGTCGCCGATGCGGTACAGGATGAATTTGCCGTCGTCTGAGGCGTTCGGAAACACGTCCCCGCCCATGACCAGCTTGTCGTAATCCACCGCGCCGAGATTGGACGACAGCGGCTTCAGGTCGAAGTAAAGCTCGTCCATGGGCCATGTGCCGTGTTCGACGACCACCTGATCCACCTGCCGCTCCTCCGACCAGCTGTCGGCATAGTCGGACCCGAGCGTTGCGACGAGGCCGTTGCCGTCGCGCCGGACGGCGGTCAGCCGGGTGTTGATCGTGATCCGGACGCCCTTTTCCTGGAAGGTCTTCATGTAGGGCACATGGTTCAGCCCGCCGATTTCCGGGGCGAAGAAACGTTCCGGCGTAATGAGTTCCAGGGAAGCACCGGCATTGGCGATCATCTCGGTGGCGGACATGCCCTGATGCCCGCCGGAATCGTCAAAGACGAGAACGTTGCCGGCCGGTTTCACCGTACCGCCGATGATATCCCAGGAGGACACGACCAGATCGTCTCCGGCCTCCAGCGGCGGGTTTTGCGGGATGCCGCCGGAGGCGACGATGACCACGTCCGGTTCGAGCGCCAGCACGTCACCGCTTTCCGCATAAGTGTCGTAGCGGATCTCCACGCCGAGCCGGTCCAGTTCCTCAAGCCGCCAGTCGACGATGCCGATCATTTCCTTCCGACGCGGGTTCTGGGCAAGAAGGTTGATCTGCCCGCCGGCGCGGCCGGAGGCTTCCAGCACCGTGACCGCGTGGCCCCGTTCGGCGGCGACCCGTGCCGCTTCCAGGCCGGCCGGCCCCGCGCCGACGATAACGACACGCTTGCCCGGCGTTTCGCTTTTGGAAATCACGTGGGGGATTGCGGCCTCGCGCCCCGTCGCCGCGTTGTGGATGCACAGTGCCCCGCCTCCCTCGTAGATCCGGTCGAGGCAATAGGTGGCGCCGACGCAGGGGCGGATCCGGGCTTCCTCGCCGCGCGTGATCTTGGCGACGATATGCGGATCGGCGATATGGGCGCGGGTCATGCCGACCATGTCGAGCTTGCCCTCGGCGACCGCATGCCGTGCGGTCGCGACATCGGCGATCCGGGCAGCGTGGAACACCGGGAACTTCGTTGCCGAGCGCACCTCTCCTGCGAAATCGAGATGGGGCGCTGACCGCATCCCCTGGATCGGGATCACCTTTGAAAGCGCTGCGTCGCTGTCGATATGCCCGCGTATCAGGTTGATGAAGTCGAAGCTGCCGCTCGCAGCAATCCGCCGGGCGATCTCCACGCCCTCGTCGCGGGAAAGGCCCTTGTCCCAGTCCTCGTCGGCGACCATACGAATGCCGACGATGAAGTCCGGACCGACCTCCTTGCGGATCGCGTCTATGACGCGCCAGGTGAAGCGCAGGCGGTTGTCCAGTGAGCCGCCGTAATCGTCGTCGCGAAAGTTGGTCGCCGGCGACCAGAAACTGTCGAGAAGATGGCCGTAAGCTTCGATTTCGAAGCCATCGAGACCCGCGGCCTTCATCCGTCCGGCTGCCGCCGCATAGTCGCCGATGATCCGTTCGATGTCCCAGTCTTCGGCCACCTTGGGAAACGAGCGGTGCGCTGCTTCCCGAACAAGAGAGGGCGCGAGCACGGGCAGCCAGTCGTCCGTGTTCCACCCGGTCCTGCGGCCGAGGTGCGTGAGCTGGATCATCACCTTGCAGTCGTATTCGTGGCAGTGATCGGCCAGGTCCTTCAGCCACGGCACGATCCGGTCGTCATAGGCGTGCAGGTTGCCGAAGGCGGCCGGGCTGTCGCGGGACACAAGCGCGGAGCCCGCCGTCATGGTCATGGCGATGCCGCCCTTGGCCTTTTCCGCGTGATAGAGCCGGTAGCGCTCCTTCGGCATGCCGTCTTCCGCATAAGCCGGCTCGTGGGCCGTCGACATGATGCGGTTCTTGAAGGTCAGGTGCTTGAGCTGAAACGGCTGGAGCAGCGGATCGTTCGACATTATCTACCTTCGTCTCCGGCTTGACGGCTTCAATAAGACCTCAGTACCACTGGTCTTCCACCGAGGCTTTCTTCTGAGCGACAAAAGCTTGTAGGGCTTCGTCAACACTGCCATCGATTTCCGGAGCTTGATAGTCCTGAAGCCGCTTCTTCCAGAGGCGGTTGGCGCGGGTCGCCGCGTCGACCGATCCGGCATCCGACCATTTCTCGAAAGGCTCATTGTCGGCCATGTCGGAATCCCAGAAGGCCGTCTGATAGTTGGCCATGGTATGGGCGCAACCGAAGAAATGGTTGCCGGGGCCGACTTCGGAAAAGGCGTCGAGCGCCAGTGAATTGTCGTCCACGACAACGCCGTCGAGATAGGTGTGCAGCGCGCCGCACAGGTCCGTGTCCATGACGAATTTCTCGTAGGACATGGACAGGAGCCCGTCGAGGAACCCGGCCGAATGCAGGATGAAATTCGCGCCGCACTCTACGGCGGCGAGCATGGACATGGTCCCCTCGGTCATGGCCTGTGCATCGGGCAGCTTGGAGGTGGTGAAATTCCCCGAGCAGCGCAACGGAAGCTTGAGCCGGCGGGCAAGCTGGCCCACCACCAGCGATCCGACCGCCGGCTCCGGCGTGCCGAAGGTGGGCGAACCGGAGCGCAGCGCAATGGACGACAGGAAGTTGCCGAAGATCACCGGCGCGCCGGGCCGCTCCAGCTGGGTCAGGGCGCAGCCGGCCATGGTTTCCGCCAGCGCCTGGGCGATCGCGCCCGCATTGGTCACCGGCCCCATGGCGCCGCCCAGGATGAAGGGCACAATCACGGCGGCCTGATTGGCACGCGCATAGGTCCGGATCACCTTCGTCGCCATGCCGTCCCAGACGAGCGGCGAGTTCACGTTGACATTGCCGAGGATGACGCAGTTGTCCGCGACCGTCTGTTCGCCGTACAGGATGCGGCACATGTCGATGCAGTCTTGCGCCCGGTCGTCGGTGGTCACGGAGCCCATGAACGGCCGGTCGGAATAGCGGATATGGCTGTAGACCATGTCGAGGTGGCGCTTGTTGACCGGCACGTCGACCGGCTCGCAGATCGTTCCGCCGGAATGGTGCAGCCAGGGCGAGCTCTGGGCCAGCTTGATGAAGTTCCGGAAGTCCTCCAGCGTGCCGTAACGTCGTCCCTTGTCCAGGTCCATGACGAAGGGCGACCCGTAGGCGGGGGCGAAGACGACATTCCTGTCGCCGATCCGGACGCTGTTTTCCCGGTTGCGGGCCAACTGGGTGAATTCCGGAGGTGCTGTCTTCAGGATCTCCCGGAGCATCCCCGGCTCGAACCGGACCAGCTCTCCGGAGACATCGGCGCCGGCGTTCCGCCACAGCGCCAGCGTCTCGTCATCGCCGCGGAACTCGATCCCGACCTCAGCCAGGATCCGGTCGGCGGCGGCCTCGATCCGCATAAGATTTTCTTCTGATAGAACCTCATAGGGCGGAATGTTGCGGACAATGAACGGCCGGTGCAGCGCCTGGGACGGGGTCGCGCGTTTCCCCCTTCTGCCCTGACGGCCGCCTTCCCTTGTGCGGCGTGGGGCAAGCAGGGTGTTTTCGTCGACGCTCCGCAACGGTTCCATGGCGCATCTCCTTCGCTGACCGGTTCAGCCTAGGAGCGGAAAAATGCGCGGTGAAGCTGGAAAATTCTAATTAGTCAGATAAGCTGGACTTATGCGAAGCTTGCGTTTCCTCGTCCCCTCCGCGGGCGCCCTGATCGTATTCGAAACAGCCGGCCGGCTGCAAAGTTTCACCGCCGCCGGACGGGAACTCGGCATGAGCCAGGCCGCCGTCTCCCAGGCGATCCGTTCCCTGGAAGCGCAACTGGGCGTCAGCCTCTTCCGGCGTGAGCACAGGAAGGTCGTCCTGACCGACGCGGGGCGGCGGTTTTTCGCAGATGTGACCCTGGGCCTGTCCCACATTCGAAAATCCGCGGAAGAGCTGCGCTCCTTTGCGACCGAAACCCACGTCACACTGGCCGGGTCCACTGCCTTTGCATCCTTCTGGATGATGCCCAAGCTGCAGCGCATCCGGAACGATCTGCCGGACATCGAGCTGCGCCTCCAGAGCGCCGACCGGGACCTGGACCTTCTGACGGAAGGCATTCCGCTCGGCATACGCGGCGGCCAGCCCGAGGACTGGCCGGAATACGATTGCGCCTTTCTGGCCGAGGAGGAAATCATCGCGGTCGCCGGCACCCGTTACGAGGAAATCGCGGGCCTGCCGAACACGCCTGAGGAATTGCTCAGCCATCGCCTGATCCATCTTGAGGAGCCCTATCGTGACGCCATCGACTGGGCCGATTGGCTCGCAAGCGCGGGCGTGCAGGCACCGCGCCCCTTACGCGGACTGGTGATCAACGACTACGCACTGGTCATGCAGGCAGCCATCGAGGGGCAGGGGATCGCGCTTGGCTGGAACCATCTGACCGAGCACATGGTCGGCGCCGGTCTGCTTCAGCGGGTAACGGATCACACCCTGAAGACCGGCAAGGCGTTCTACGTCGTCTGGCACAAGACGAGGGCCCTTTCGGACCCGGCAAAGCAGGTGCGGGACTGGCTGCTGGAACGGGCCTGATCACGTCTGAAGCCGATTTCTGATTGGCACCGAAGATTTTCTCAATCTCAGGCTGTTATGCCGGGAGCAAAATTTGTATGGTCTTTCACGGCTATGCGGCCGGTCCGGGAAATGGTCAAGCCGCACATGGGATTGAACCGGGGGCAGTGAATTGATCGAATGTTTTCAGTCGGCCGCAAAGGCGCGGTTCCCTGAATTGAGAAGAGTTATCATCGCAATTCTGGCTCTTGCCATCGGACTCGGTCAGTCATTGCCCGTCGCCGCGCAGGGAATTCCCGTGAAGCGCCTCAATGACTGGCAGTTTCGCTTCTACGTATGCAAGAACGTCGTGGAAAACGCGGCCATTGTGTTGGGTCTGATGAACCGCTTTCAACTTTCCAGCCAGACCGATGTGGATGAGCTGCAATCCCAACTGGGGCCGACGGTCGCGAAGACCGTTCTAGAGCGCGAGAAGGATTATCCGTTTTCGGACATTGAGGCGCGAATGGTTAGCGATCTCGTTTTCTCTGTGGTTGGCGGCATGGCGGGTGGCGGCTTTGAGCTTACGGACAAGGTGCTTATGCATGTCGGTCCCGGCCTGTGCATCCACGTGCTCGATGGTGCTGCGAGCCAGTAGGCATTGTTTTCCAGCGCACACTAGACCTGTTCAATCAGGTCTTCCGGCCCCTCGACCGCAAGCGTCACTCCGGTCGCGGTATAATCGCGTGAAATCACGGTGAGACCGAGCGTTTCCACCTGCCGTTCCAGGTCCGAACTCTTGGCGAACTCCGCGCTGATCGTTTTGCGGGCAAGCTTTTGGAACGGGACCAGCGTCGCATTGGCAATCGCATCTGCTGCAGCCCCTGAATAGGCCCGCGCCAGCCCGCCGCCGCCGAGTTTCACGCCGCCGAAATAGCGCACCACGATGACGCCCGCCTCGATCAGCTTCGCGCCCTGCAGGACCTTGAGCGTCGGCATACCTGAAGTGCCTGCAGGCTCGCCGTCGTCCTTGCCGCTCTCCTCGATCCGGTCGTCCTCCAGAAGGTGCCGGTGGGCGGTGACGAAATGGTTCGCCTTGCGGTGTTCCTTGCGCAACGCCTCCAGCCGGGCCGGAAACGCGCCATAGGGCACGAGAAACGCCAGAAACCGGGACTTGCGGTCTTCCAGCTCGCCGGTGGCTTCGCTTGTGATTGTGTAGAGGTCCATGCCGCGTTACGCGGGCACCTTGAAATGCTTGGAAAGCTTCAGCGCCTGGCCCTGATAGTTCGAGCCGATGCCCTCGCCGTAGAGCTGCTTCGGCCGCTCCGCCATTTTTTCGTAGACCAGCCGGCCGACCGTCTGCCCGTGTTCGACGATGAAGGGCACGTCGTGGGAGCGCACTTCCAGGACGGCGCGAGACCCGATGCCGCCGGCGCCCGCATGGCCGAAGCCGGGATCGAAGAAGCCGGCGTAATGGACGCGGAACTCGCCGACCAGCGCATCGAAAGGCACCATTTCCGCCGCATAGTCCGGTGGCACATGGACCGCTTCCTGGCTGACCAGGATGTAGAATTCGTTCGGGTCGAGGATCAGTTCGGCAGTACCGCGCCGGTAGATCGGCTCCCAGTAGTCGAGCGGGTCCTTTTCGCCCGGCAGGTCGACGTCGATCAGGCCGGAATGGTGCTTGGCGCGGTAACCGACCAGGCTGCCTTCGCCTTCGCCCTCCAGGTCGATGGAAAGCTGGACACCGCCGCCGATGCGCTCGTTGCCGCCGGAAACCAGCGTGTGTTCGCTGTGCACCTTGAGCAGGGCTTCATCGGATACGGTCGCAAGGCCGCGGCGGAAGCGGATCTGGCTGAGACGCGAACCGGCGCGCACCAGGATCGGAAAGGTCAGCGGCGAGATTTCCGCGTAAAGCGGGCCGCTGTAGCCGGCAGGCACCGTGTCGAAGGCAAGCCCGTGATCGGCGATCACACGGGTGAAGACGTCCAACCGGCCGGTCGAACTTTTCGGATTGGCGGTCGCCGAAATATCTGCCGAAAGGGCAAGGTTTTCCTGCAGCGGAACGATATAGACGCAGCCGGTTTCCAGAACCGCGCCCTCGGAGATATTGAAAGCGTGAAGTTCCAGCGCTTCGAGCTTTTCGGCAACCGTGGCCTCTGGCCCGGGCAGGAAGCTGGCGCGGACCCGATAGGCGGTATGGCCCAGGCGCAGGTCGAGGCTTGCCGGCTGGATCTGTCCTTTCACCGGAGCGTTTTCGGCGAAGATCGTGTTGTCGCCGAACATCGCTTCGATCGTATGCGCCGGCAAAATGCCCGTCGGTGCCGCTGTCATCAGCTCTTCCCGTTTCAATGCGTTCCCTATATCCCGTGCTTAGCGGATCGGCTTCCCGAGGCCAACATGTATTCGCTTTGCGCTATTTGACGTGTACGGTTTTTTACCCTATGCGTGAACCAAATTCGTGGTGATTTGGGCCGGCCGGCTTGCAGCCACGTTAAACAAGTCGCTAAAAAGGCCGGGTTGTAAAAACCCCGGTCCAGGCCGGGGTTTTTGCATTTTGGGGTAATTTTTATGACGACCAACGACACGAAAGCGAAGAAGACCTGGCGTCCGGCAACGGAACTGGTTCACGGCGGAACCTCCCGCTCTCAATACGGCGAGACATCCGAAGCGCTTTTTCTGACGCAGGGCTTCATCTATGCGGGCGCCGAAGCGGCAGAGGCCCGGTTCAACGGCGAGGATCCGGGCTTCGTCTATTCCCGCTACGCCAATCCGACGACAGCCATGTTCGAGGACCGGATGAAGGCGCTGGAAGGCGCGGAGGCCGCGCGGGCGACCGCCAGCGGTATGGCAGCGGTCAATCTGGCGCTGATGGCTTCGGTCAAGGCGGGCGATCACGTGGTCGCCGCCAAGGCCCTGTTCGGTTCCTGCCGCTATATCGTCGAAACGCTGCTGCCGCGTTACGGCGTTGAATCGACCCTGGTCGACGGCACCGATCTCGACCAGTGGAAGGCGGCGGTGAAGCCGAACACGGCGGCCCTGTTCCTGGAAAGCCCGACCAACCCGACGCTGGAAGTGATCGATATTGCGGCGGTGGCCGAGATCGCCCATTCGGTCGGTGCCCGGCTGATCGTGGACAATGTCTTCGCCACCCCGATCTTTCAGGCGCCGCTCACCCTGGGCGCCGATGTGGTCGTCTATTCGGCAACCAAGCACATCGACGGCCAGGGGCGCTGTCTCGGGGGCATCGTGCTGTCCGATGAGGAATGGATTGCCGACGAAGTGATGCCCTTCGTCAAGCACACCGGGCCGCACATGAGCCCGTTCAATGCCTGGGTGCTCCTGAAAGGTCTGGAAACACTCCCTCTGCGGGTCGAACGGCAAACCGCTACCGCCGGCCGCATCGCCGATTTCCTTGCCGGGCAGTCCGCGGTCTCGCGGCTGATTTATCCCGGCCGGGACGATCATCTGCAGGCGGAAGTTGCGAAGCGGCAGATGCGCGGCGGTTCGACCATGCTCGCCTTCGAGATCGACGGCGGCAAGGAGGCGGCGTTCCGTTTCACCGACGCGCTGGAGATCGTGAAGATCTCCAACAATCTCGGTGACGCAAAAAGCCTGATCACCCATCCGGCCACGACGACGCACCAGTCGATCGGCGAGGAGGCGAGGGTGGAACTCGACATTTCCGATGGCCTGCTCCGTTTGTCCATCGGTCTGGAAGATCCGGAAGACCTTCTGGAAGACATCCAGGGCGCGCTGGACGCCATCAGGTAATCGGCAGCGAAGGCCAGGAGCCGCAGCAAAATTCCCTCTCCCATGGGGAGAGGGCTAGGGTGAGGGGATAGAACCTTTCTTATGGCACGGCGGTGCCTCAAATGCGCTCCGAAACCCCTCACCCGGAGCTGCGCCCGACCTCTCCCCATGGGAGAGGTTACAAAGTGCCCCGCGTCGGATCTTTATATGGTCTTCCGCCTGAGCGTCCGGACACCGATCAGGGTCCGGGCGCCGGCGGACACGATGCAGACGGCGGCGAAGGCCCAGGCGAGTATCGCGAAGCCGGACGGCCACAGGCACATGAGGATGAAGACGCCGATGGTTTCCGCGCCCTCGGCCAGCCCCCCCAGATAGTAGAGCGATTTCGACCCCTGCCGGTCGGTTTCCAGTCCGTGCTTTTCCGCCATGATCGCGAAGGCGAGGAACGACGCGCCATTGGCATAGAAGCTCAGGAGCAGGGCCGTGGCGGCAAGTGCGTTCTTTGACGGATCGAGGACCGCGAAGGCAAAGGGCACAGCCCCGTAAAAGAAGAAGTCGAGGGTGATGTCGAGATAACCGCCCAGGTCGGTCTTGCCGTTGACCCTGGCGACCGCGCCGTCCAGTCCGTCGGCGATCCGGTTGATGAGCACGAACACGAGGCCTGCCAGCGGGGCGCCAAGGGCGATCAGGGCGGCCGCCAGCATGCCGAAGACGAAACCCGATACCGTGACTGCGTTGGCGCTGATCCCCGTTCGGGCGAGGCGTTTGCCGGCCGCATTCATCGGCGGATCGATCATGGGGCGCAGACGGCTATCGAACATGGTTCTCTCAACTTGGGACCGGCTTTCTTTTAGAGCATCGGGCGTTAACCTTGAAACATTTGACCGGCGCGCTTTTGTCTGCTGACAAGGCGGGTCGCGTGCCGTGGTGTTTCCCACCACAAGCGCGAGCCCCAAAAACACGGGCCAACGCGGTCATCGGGCAAAAGAGCCCGGCCCTTCGGGTGTCTGAAAGCAGCCCATCGACTGCGTTGCGCCGCTTGCACGATACACCGCATCGCGCTTCGCGACGCGCCTGGCCGAATGAACTGCTTTCAGACATCAAATGGTTCAAAGTTATCGCCCGATGCTCTAATCACATTACGTAATATCGAGACTTTGAGCTGCAGATCCCTTTCACGTATGCGTCATCGGCCCTATAAGCGCAGGACGGGCAGGGAGACAAACTGCACGAGACAACTGGAGTTTTGGAATGTATCGCGCGGTCACCAACCGAATTGAGGTTTCCGTCGAGCCTTATTATCTCGATGACGAATCCAATCCGGAGGAAAACGAGTACATTTGGGCCTACGCGGTCGAAATCCGCAATGACGGCGATGAGCCGGTTCAGCTCAAGACCCGGTACTGGAAAATCATGGATGGCCTCGGCCGCGTCGAAGAAGTGCGCGGCGCGGGTGTTGTCGGCGAACAGCCGGTGATCAGTCCGGGCGAGACCTTTGAATATTCGTCCGGATGTCCGCTTTCGACGGACTCCGGCTTCATGCAGGGCAGCTACGGCATGGAGCGCCAGGACGGGACGACCTTCGACGTGGCCATACCCGCTTTTTCGCTCGACCTGCCGGACGCGATCCGGAGTATGAATTAAGTGGCTTAAACCGTCCGGTGCCGGGCGATCGCACCGCGCTCGATGGCAGCCACCGTCAGTTTGTCCAGGTTGAAGCGGTCGCGCAGCAGCTGGAGAATGCGCAGTTCTTCCTTTGAAACGCCGAGATCGGCGGCGGCAACTTCGACCGCCAGCGCATAGGCGGTGTCGAACAGGTGGACCGGCAATGTGTCGGCCACCAGGCCAAGCACATCCATCAGGCCGTCTTCGGCCTGGAGACGTTCGCCGCATCGCTGGGCTGCCGGCAGCACATTCGCGGGATCATAATCACGGAACACGGGAAGGGTCTTGGCCACTTCGCCGATGGTTGCCAATTCGCTGTCGGTCATGCTGGCGTCGGATGCCGATGTGATTACCATGACGTAGATCAGGGCTTCCTGGATGCTGATTGTATCGCTCATTGAGTGTATTGCCTTGTCGCCAGCTTTGGGTTTTTCGTGTGGTACCCGGTCACGCATCGCACTTCAAGTCATACAAGGTCGACAAACGAGTGACCGGAAGGCCCCTTTTATCAGCCACGACGGAGCGCTTCGGGGCGCACGCCTGCGGGTAAAAGACACTTGACCATTGCGTCGGCTATGCTCTACGCGTCAACCGCCGCGGCTTGCGGGCTTTCGTTGAGGCCACGCAGCGCGGATTTCTTCACCTCAACAGAACTGAAAACACACTATGACCGACCAATCCCTGCCACCGCTTGACCTCTCGCAAGATCTTGTCGAGGCGGCCCGGGTTTCCAAAGCCTGGCCCTTCGAAGAGGCGCGTAAACTGGTCAAACGGATCGAGAAACGGGATCCGGGCCGGCCGGTTCTGTTCGAGACAGGATACGGCCCCTCGGGCCTGCCCCACATCGGCACCTTCGGCGAGGTTGCCCGCACAACCATGGTGCGCACCGCCTTCCGGCTGATCACCGAGGACAAGATCCCGACCCGGCTGCTGTGCTTCTCCGACGACATGGACGGCATGCGCAAGATCCCGGAAAACGTGCCCGACCGGGCAATGCTGGAGCCGCATCTGCACAAGCCGCTGACCTCCGTACCGAACCCGTTCGGCGACGACTACGACAGCTTTGCCGCGCACAACAACGCCATGCTGCGTCGGTTCCTGGACACGTTCGGCTTCAATTACGAATTCGCCAGTGCGACCGAGTATTACAAGTCCGGCAAGTTCGACGCGATCCTCATGAAGGCCGTGGAGAAATACCAGGCGATCATGGATGTCATGCTGCCCACACTCGGTGCAGAGCGCCAGGCGACCTACAGCCCGTTCCTGCCGATCTCGCCGACGACCGGCCGGGTGCTCTATGTGCCGATGAAGGACGTCGACGCCAAAAACGGCACCATCACCTTTGCCGACGAAGACGGCACCGACATTACCCTGCCGGTGACCGGCGGCAATGTGAAGCTGCAGTGGAAGCCGGATTTCGGTGCGCGCTGGGCAGCCCTCGATGTCGACTTCGAAATGTTCGGCAAGGACCACGGCCCGAACATGGCCGTCTACGACCGGATCTGCCAGGTACTCGGCGGCCGTCCGCCGGAGCATTACGTTTACGAACTCTTCCTGGACGAGAACGGCGAGAAGATCTCCAAGTCCAAGGGCAACGGCCTGACCATCGATGAATGGCTGACCTATGCGCCGACGGAAAGCCTCTCGCTCTACATGTTCCAGAAGCCGCGCACGGCCAAGAAGCTCTATTTCGACGTGATCCCGAAGGCAGTCGACGAATATTACACCTTCGCCCAGAAGTACCCGTCGATGCCGATCGAACAGCAGTTGGGGAACCCGGCCTGGCATATTCATTCCGGTAACGTGCCGGCGATCGATCTGCCGGTGCCGTTCTCCATGCTGCTCAACCTGGTTTCGGCCTCCAATGCCGAGAACAAGGACGTGCTGTGGGCCTTCATCTCCCGCTACGCACCGGGTGTGACGCCGGAAAATCATCCCGAGCTGGATGCGCTGGTCGGCTACGCGATCCGCTACTTCGACGATTTCGTCAAACCGACCAAGTCGTTCCGCGCTCCGGACGAGGTGGAACGGGCGGCGCTGGAACAGCTGGACGCCCAGCTGGCAGCCCTTCCCGCCGATGCGGACGGCGCGGTGATCCAGGACGCGGCCCTTGACGTGGCCCGTGCCATCGAGCGTTATCAGGACCACAACAAGAAGAGCCCGGACGGCGGCCCCGGCGTGTCGGTGGCCTGGTTCCAGGCGCTCTATCAGGTCCTGCTCGGCCAGGAACGCGGTCCGCGCTTCGGGTCTTTCGTCGCGCTCTACGGCATCGACGAAACCCGTACGCTGATCGAAAAGGCGTTGAAGGGCGAACTGACGGCTTAAGGCAGGTTTTCCGACTGCTCACAATAGCAAAAGCCGCGCAGTTCGCGCGGCTGAGGTTGATGACAAACCCTGATTAAGTCATCCCGGACGAAGCGCGAGCGAAGATCCGGGACCGGCGAGCCGAGGTGTTTGTCACCTTGATCTTATTGAATTGGTGAAGCTTTTGCCTCGCCGGCCCCGGCTCGCGCTTTCGCTTGGCCGGGGTGACTACGGTGAGGGGAGAGCTTTGTCAGCAGTCTGAGCCGCGCGGTTCGCGCGGCTTTTCGCGTTCCGGGTGGACATCAGCCGTTCGGCGGCAGCGTTTCCCGCAGATCCAGGGAAGGCAACGGTCCGTCCTGGGGGCTGACCAGAATATTGTTGCCGTCATCCGGCAATTCGTCGGGCAGGCCGGTTGGAAGTCCCGGCAGGGACAGGTCGGCAACCGGTTCCGGCAGATCCTTCAGCCATTCCGCTTGCCACTTGCCCCGCTTGTTCTTTTTCGCCTCCGCCGCGAGCTCCAGATAAGTCTCCGGCGCATCTTCCGCCGGATCGGCCCAGCCGTAGCGCACGAGCCATTCGCCGATGTCGGTCTTGCGCCGGATGCAGGTGGCCGCGATCTGCCGTGGACCGAGGTCCTGGGTCTTGTGACAGACAATGGTGAACATGCGGATCAGGCCGCGCAGCGCGGTCCGGGCGCGGGTGCCGCAGGGCCAGGTGCCCCCCACACGGGAAACGCAGGTTTCGTCGGGCTTCAGGGGGGAGATATGGGCAATCCTGACAAGTAGATCCTCGGTGCCGAGGGTTCCGGCATCGATCACCTTGGGACGCTGCAGCTTGAACTCGCCGTCCGGTACCGGTTCCACGGGGGGATTGATCAGGTCGAGCAGGCGTTGCGACGGCTTGACACGGGTCAGCTTGCCGGTGACTTCGGGCGGGCTGATCCCTGCCGGAGAGACATTGCGGATGTCGCTCGGCAATGGCGGCGGCGATTCGGCGGCTTCCTTTGTTACCGCCGACTGCGCGGCAATCGTATTGCGGGTGTCGGACGGAGACGCGGTTTGCGGCTCGGTCTCGCCAGAGGCGCTCTTTCGGAGCGTGGGCGGCTCCGGCGGATCGGCCAGAAGCAGCCAGGCAAGCAGGCTCGCTCCCGCAATCAGGACAATGGCCGGTATCAGGACCGGGCGGAGCTTCCTAAGCAGTCCCAATCCGGGCTCCTGTTGGCTTGGTTATGGCGCGCATTGAAACGATGGGAATTGTTACCTTTCATAATTATGTTCGGGGTGAAAATCCCTGTCAAAGCCGAGAACGCCGTTGCCCACGCTTGTTCTGCGGTGCGTCAGGCGATAGGGTCCGCGCCGCCCGGTTCCGGTGGCGGAGACGGGCGAGCAACCCGACTCCCAGGACATGACCCGCATGCGACTGATTTTCAAGATTGTACCTGAAAACCTCTGGCAGGAAGCCGAAGCGCTTGGCGTCTTCAAGGGTGCGCCGGTGGATCTGGCCGACGGCTTCATCCACTTCTCTACCGCGGACCAGGCACGAGAGACAGCTGCCAAACATTTCGCCGGTCAGGAAGGTCTGCTGCTTGCGGCCTTCGATGCGGATGCACTGGGCCCGGATCTGAAATGGGAGCCGTCGCGGGGGGGCGACCTGTTCCCGCATCTTTATGCCGACCTGCCGACATCGCTTGCCGTCTGGGTCCGGCCACTGCCGCTCGGGCCCGATGGCGCGCACGTCTTTCCGGACATTGGACAATGACCGCGTCTCCGTTTGAAAAACTGGCTCTTGCCGGGCTTCACTTTCTGGACGCTGAAACCGCCCACGGCCTGACCATCAAGGCGTTGAAGACCGGTCTTATGCCGAAATGCCCGATCGCCGCCGATCCGCGTCTGGAAGTGCAGCTCTGGGATCTGCGCTTTCCCAATCCCGTCGGCATGGCGGCGGGTTTCGACAAGAACGGTGAGGTTCCCGATGCGCTGTTGAAACTCGGCTTCGGCTTTACTGAGGTCGGGTCCGTCACGCCGAGGCCCCAGCCGGGAAATCCGAAGCCGCGCGTATTCCGTCTGCCCGCCGATCAGGGGGTGATCAACCGCTATGGCTTCAACAACGAAGGCCATGAGGCACTGCGTCGCCGTCTGGACGGGCGCAGACGCCAGACCGGTATCGTCGGCGTCAATGTCGGCGCCAACAAGGATGCCACGGACCGCGTCGCCGATTACGTGGCCGGTATTCACGCCTTCGCCGATCTCGCCTCCTATTTCACCGTCAACGTGTCCTCGCCGAACACGCCAGGGCTGCGCGACCTGCAGGCGCGCGAGGCGCTCGCCGAACTTCTGACCGGCGTCATTACCGCGCGGGACGAGCGCATGCAGGTCGTGGGTCGGCATGTGCCGGTCCTGTTGAAGATCGCTCCGGACGTGGACGAGGCCTCGCTGGAGGATATCATCGAGGAAATCCAGGCCAAATGCGTCGACGGGTTGATCGTCTCCAATACGACCGTTGCGCGCGACGGCCTGACCGATACGGTGACCGCACAGGAAACCGGTGGGTTGTCCGGCCGGCCCCTGTTCCGCAAATCCACCATTGCGCTTGCCAAGGCGCGCCGGCTCGCCGGTCCCGACCTGCCGATCATCGGCGTCGGCGGGATCGACAGCGCGGAAAGTGCCTGGACGAAAATCACTGCGGGCGCGGATCTGCTGCAGCTCTATTCGTCCCTGACCTATCACGGCATCGGCCTCGTCGGAGAGATCCTGAAAGGCCTCTCGGAGAAGCTCGACCAGCATGGACTTAAACACATTTCCGAGGCCCGTGACACCAATCTGGAAGCCTGGGCCGGTCTGGACTTTTAAGCAGGCTGAAAGGTCTGGTTGGCGCGGTGCCGGCACATGGCGGCAAGGCTGATGCCGCGCGCGCCCAGGAAGATTTCCAGCGACAACCACAGGCCGTGGTTTCCCATGAGCGGAAACAGCGTGTAGTAGGCGGCGATATAGATCGCCAGCGACAACAGCATCATGTTGCGCATGTCGCGGGACCATGTCGCGCCGATGAAGACCCCGTCCATCTGGAAGGCGAGCACGCCGAAAAGGGGCGTGAGCGCCGCCCAGGGCAGATAGACGCGCCCGAGTTCCCGCACGCCAGGCGAAACGGTCATGAGATCGACCAGCAGTGGGCCGGCCGCGAAATAGACAAGGGCGAGGCCGAGCGCCAGCGCAAAGCCCCAGAGCGTGGTGAGTTTCACTGCCCGGTCGAACGCCGGCCGATAGCGTGCGCCGACCGCCCGGCCTGCCAGCTGTTCGACCGCCGTCGCCAGGCCGTCGAGAAAATAGCCGCCCACCAGGAAGAATTTCTCCAGGATCGCATTGGCTGCCAGAAGGACATCGCCCTGGTCCGCCGAGCGGGCGGTAAAGAAGGCGAAGGCGAACAGCAGGCTGAAGGAGCGGATCATGATGTCGCGGTTGATCGCCATCATGCGCAGGAGCAGCCTTCGGTCGAAAACGACCGACCACACAGGCCAGGCGCTGCCTCTGGCGGTGCGCAGGATAAGCAGGAGTCCGGCCAGGCAGGTAGCGGCTTCGCTGAGAACCGTGGCGGCGGCGACACCCTCGATGCTCCAGCCGAGGCCCATGACGAACCAGATGCTCAAGGCGATGTTGAGCCCGTTCAGGAAAAGCTGCAGGAACAGCCCGGTCCCGGCACGGCTCAGCCCCAGGAACCAGCCGAGGATCGCGTAATTGGCGAGCAGGAACGGGGCGCTGTAGACGCGGACCTCGAAATACCTTCGGGTGGCCGACTGCACATCCGCGCTGCCGCCCAGAAAGGTCAGGCCGATTTCCAGAAACGGCACCTGCAGGAGAATGACGGCGATCCCGGCGACGGCGGCGATGAACAGGGCGCGCAGAAACGTCGCCTTGATCTCGCTCTGGTCGTCGGCGCCGTAGGCTTGCGCGGTCAGCCCCGTGGTGCCGGACCGCAGGAAATTGAAGGTGGTGAACACCAAGTCGAAGATCACCCCGCCGATGGCGATGCCGCCCACCAAAGCCGCATCCCCGAGCCGACCGATCACCGCCGTGTCCACGACGCCCAGAAGGGGCGTCGACAGGAACGCCAGCGTCATTGGGACCGCGATCGCAAGGACACTGCGATGGGTTACGTCAAACGCCTTTTCAGGCCCGATGTCGGAAATATGCGTTGTCATGGAGCGTCCGGAAGGCGATGACACACTCTTTGGCATTTGCCCTTTGCCGTCAAGCGCATATGAATGCTTCCGGCACCGCCGGTCGGTAGAGATCGCCACGTGCTGCCCCAGCGAAAATCACAGGTGGTTCAGGGGCTTTTCGGGCTGTAATCTGTCGTTATGACGCTGCCGATCGTACATCACCCCGACTATTGCGCCGACCTGCCGGTAAATCACCGGTTTCCGATGGACAAGTTCCGCGCGGTTGCGGAACGCATCGTCGCGGAAGGGCTGTTGAGCGGCGGGAAATTCGTCAGGCCGCGGCCGGCGCCGGCCGAATGGGTCGCCCTGGCCCATGACCGGCGCTATGTCGATCAGGTGTTCGGCGCGCGCGTCCCGGCGGAAATCGCCCGGGAAATCGGATTCCCGATGAACGAGGAAATTGCCCGGCGCGCCCGCTGCGCGACCGGCGGTACCGTTCTGACCGGGTATCTCGCCCTGGAGCACGGCCTTGCCTGCAACACGGCCGGCGGCAGCCATCATGCAAGGCGCGCCCACGGCGCCGGTTTCTGCGTCTTCAACGACGTGGCGGTGGCAATCCGGGTGATGCAGGCGGACGGTGCGATCGAGAAGGCCCTGGTGGTCGATCTGGACGTGCACCAGGGCGACGGAACGGCGGATATCTTCACCGGTGACGACAGTGTCTTCACCTTCTCCATGCACAGCGAGAAGAACTATCCGGTCCGGAAAGTTCCCTCCGACCTGGATATCGCTTTGCCCGACCATACGGGCGACGAGGCGTATCTGGAATGCCTTTTGGGCGTGCTCCCCACCGTCATCGAACGGGCCCGGGCGGACATCGTTTTTTTCAATGCCGGTGTCGATCCCTTTCTTGGAGACAGGCTCGGCCGTCTGGGTCTCAGCCGGGACGGCCTGATCCGCCGCGACCGGTATGTGCTCGAAACCCTGCGCGCAGCAGGGCTTCCGGTCGCAGGTGTTTTGGGCGGAGGCTATTCCACGGATATCGATGAACTGGCCGACCGGCACGTCACCTTGCACCGCGAGGCCATGCGCCTGTGCGATGCAAGGCGTCCGGTGCAGTTCGCCGAAGCCGTTATCTGCCGACCGACTTGATCAGGCGCATGACCAGCCAGATGGGCACGACAATTATGGCGCCGATTGCGAAATAGCGCAGGATGTTTTCGATCGCCGCAAATCCCATATTCCAGAGTCGTTGGACGAATTGCACGGCGTAGTCGACGATCTGGAGCGGATCGAGATCGAGCGCAGACAGGATCACTCCGACCACGAAGGACAGGAACAGGAGCCGGAGGATCACCTGACCGGGAGAACCGCCCATGAATTTGGTGAGGTTGCTGTCGGACATTGATCGATCCTGTCATTGGTGAGGAGAAGGGATTCGGTCAGATAGGCCATCATCTAACGTGATTTTTTGATACTTAAGACGGGTGAATGATAACCGCAATGCCTCGGGAATTTTCATCAGTATTTGCACGATAAAGACAGGCGCATTTTCCTTAAGCTTGGAACATCTATGACACTTTGATGACATTTGGCATATATGGGTAAATATGAAACAAGTTCTGCCAATTACCCCTGCTGGCTTTTGAGGTATTTACCGAATTGCGTCGTAGCGGAAACGCGGCTTCATTCCTCCCATGAAACCGCGGAACATGCAGGCGCGGTTCAGCCATCGCGCTGGAAGACGAATCGTAACGAGGCACCTGACATCGCACATGGCCCCATCTGGCTGCGACTGTTTTGGTTACGGTTTGAAAGCGGCGGTATAAGAATGACAAGGCTGACCCGGTCCGGTAAGTAAACCTGTGAACTTTGGTTCTGCATACGGCGGATGCAGATACCGAGATGGCCGATATGGGTTGTCGAGATGACAATCCCGGGCCGCGCAGCAAAGGCCGGATATTTACAGACGGGCCCCGTACGGCGTACGGGGCCCGTTTTCTTTTCATGCGTCCGACACGGCGAAATCGACCGGGTATCGCCCGATACTCTAGCGGTTGCGGCGATATTGGCTTGGCGAGATGCCGAACCAGGTCTTGACCGCCCGGGAAAAGGAACTCGGTTCGGAAAAGCCGAGGAGGAAGGCGACTTCCTTCAAATTCAGGTTCGTATCGCGCAAATATTTGGATGCCAGCGTCCGACGGCTCCTGTCGGTGAGGTCCCGAAAGCACGTTCCCTCCGTTTCCAGGTGACGCTGCAGGCTGCGCCGGGATATCCCAAGGCTTCTGGCAACCGTTTCCAGTTTGCAGTCACCGGCCTTGAAATGTTCGTTGATGGCAGCCTTGATGCGGGCAATCGGATCCTGCAGCGACAGCACTTTTTCGACTTCGGCCATCGCGTTCAACTTAACCAGGCCGAAAAGGCTTTCTTCGTTTTCCGGGGGCGGCGGCATCGAGATACCGGGAAGGTATCAGGATCCTGTCCCGAGCCTGTGAGAATAAAAGGTGATTGCCGTATTCGTTCTGGAAACAGGATGTGCATCTGCGGACCGGAACGGTCAGCTCGATCGTCAGGTGCACATTCGGATCCTGAACGATGTGCCCGATGCGGCTCGCTGCCCAGGCGATTTTGGCAAATATGTTCTCAGACCGCGGGCCGAGCCGGTCCGGAATATCCCGGGTGAGGACACCGAACTCCGGTTCCTGGGTGAAAATCATGTGATAGCAATTGGTGCGCAGCGCAATGAACCGCTGCCAGTTTTACACGGCGGCACGAAGCGTTGGCGCGCAAAGCGCCACACAGTCAAACGTTGGTATGGCGCCGTGCGGCAGGTCGGACATAGTAGTCCAGCATCGCGGCGTCGTCGCCGATGAGTTCCGCCGCATACTCGAACACCTCGAGCAAAAGCGACATTTCCACTTTCTGGTCTTTCAGGTCCGAGGCATCTCCGGAGAGGGGAAAGTGCTGGACGAGATTTTCCCAACACCGCCCATTCGAGTTGAGAAGCGGCTCCAGGTAGCTGATCTGTTCAGCCTGTCCCCATTCCCCGCAGTGCCGTTTCCTGGCAGCCAAGCCGCCTTTCCTCCCTGCAAACTCTGCTGCCGATGAAACATCGGGCACTACAGTTTAGGCCGCGAAAGCTTGATTGTTATGGGTCGTTTCATTGGTGTTTTTAACTAGTTTATCCGTCGCGTGCCGCTTTCGCGGATTTTTCGCGGAGGAACGCCGTACCAGGTCTTGACCGCCCGGGAGAACGTACTCAGTTCCGAAAACCCGAGAAGAAAGGCAATTTCCTTGAAAGGCAGGTCGGTGCTTTGCAGATAGCGTTCTGCGGCCGTCTTTCGAATGTCCTCGGTCAGCTTGCGGAACGTGGTCCCTTCCTGTTCCAGGACACGCTGGACGGAGCGTTGCGACATGCCGAGGTTCTGAGCGATCTGCGCCAGGTTGCACGTGCCGTTCTTCAGGGTTTCCGCGATCTCGTTCGCAACCCGGGACATCGGCGAGTTCCGGTTCTGGAACAGACCCAATTCCCGGAACGCAGAGGTCTGGATAATCGCATAAAGATTGTCCTCGTTCTGCGGCAGGCGCTTCGACAACAGATATGCGGGAATCGAGATGCAGTTGCGAAGGCGGTTGAACCTGACTTTCCGGCCGTAGCGCTCAAGAAAGTCAGACTGATCTTTCGGTGCCGGCGTCGCCAGTTCGATCGCGATCGGCGGATGGTCGGTTTCAAGCACGATTTCAAAGCGTCTGGCTGCCCAGCCTATGCGTGCATACATGCTTTGGCACCAGATACCGCGCCCTTCCAGGATCGGCCACTCGAGAATGCCGTAGTGTTCATCCTCATGATAATGCAGGCCATAGGCGTTGGTGCGCATGGGCATGAAGCGCTTCCAGGCCTTGCACGCATCCCTGAGTGTCGGAGCACAAATGAACAGGTAATCGAATACGGAAAATGCGCCGACATCCATCTTGTTGAAAATGTCGAACATGATGGCGTCGCTGCCTAGTTCCTGCGCCACATGTTCGAAGACGTCGAGCCAGGTGGTTATCGGAACAGTGCCCTCCGGATCGTCGATAACGGCAGGGTCGAATTTATGAAGCTCGGCAATTGCCCGCCAATCCAGCTTGGCGGCCGGGGAATGGTACTTCAGAGCCCTGAATGCATCGGAACGCATCCATTCAGTTTTGGATGGCATGGACGTCCCCCGTCAGCGCAGGTGCACGCAGGGCGTGCGGGGTCACAAGGTACCTCTATTGGCGCGTTTTGTCTAATTTACGGTTTAATCTGCCAAATTTGCAGCCCGGATAACTACGAACACGCGGACTTGGAAAAAGGAAGCATACCGTTTCATTGGATTAAGTCGGATTGTCTCGACCTGAAGAGGAGACGCCGTTGTTTTCGCGGCTTTGAAAATATAGTTGCAAGATATGGAAAATTACGTATTATCCCGTATATGGAATCCCTGATGGAATCAGTTGTGGAAATGGAAATGAAATCAGCTGGTTAACCTCGCCGTCTCGTGCGGAGTGACCGGTTCGATCAGACACTTTCCAGAAAGTCAGAAAGCATTGTTCGATACCGGCATGTGGCCCCATCACAAAGATAAGCCGGACGTTTGCCTTACTGAACGCGCCGAATAGGCGTCTATCCGTTCAGCAGAATCCCGGTCAGGAACCTGATGGCCGGTCGCCGCTTTGTTCACGGATAGCGCGCGGCGGCTGGCCAAACCATCTCTTCACAGCTCTGGAAAATGCGCTGGCTTCCGAAAAGCCGAGCAGATAGGCGATTTCCTTTATCGGCAGATTCGTTTGGGTGAGATAATGTCCGGCCATGGAACTTCGGGCATTTTCCAGGACATGCCGGAAACATGTTCCCTTCCGTTCGAGCGCTCTTTGCAATGCCTTCTGGGTTAGCCCCATGATGGATGCCACATGTCCCATCGAAAAGTCCCCGGACCTTAGGCAATATTCGACGGTCGCATCCAATTCAGGCAGTGGGGACACTTCCCGCGATCGGTCCTGCATATCCCGTTCGGCAGCGTTTACAATGATCTTCAAAAGACCGCCATCCGCCTTGGGAGGTCGGCTGTCCAGAAGCGGCACCGGGATGAGAATGCGGTTTTCCGTGCGGCCGAAATGAGTGCGGTTGTCGTATTTTTCCAGGAACCGGCAGCTTTGTTTCGGCGCCGGAGCCGCGAATTCCAAACGGATTTGTTCCACAATTGTGCCCAGAACCAGTTCAATGCGACCCGCAATCCAGGCAACAAACGCATATGTTGCTTGAAAAGAGGTGCCATTTCCGTCGGGTAGTCGGCACTGCAGCACTCCATAGTCGTTGTCTTCTGAATACTGCAATACGACCGAATTGCTGTGCAGGGGATAAAATCGCTGCCAGTTCCGCAACGCGTCGCGAAGGCTGGGTGCGAGCAGGCCGACATAATCGAAGGTGTAGGCATAGCCTTGCGGAAGCGTGCTGAATTCATTCAGTATGGCGGCATCGTCTCCGATTGCCTGGGCGACTTCCTCAAAAAGGCAGATCACGTCATGTACATTCAACTTGCGGTCCTGGTCATCCAGATCGCCGGGAACAAGACCGTACGCCGCTTTCATGCGAACCCAGTCAAGCCCTCTAGATCTGGCCATCTTGGCCAATACCGTAAGCGGCCTGGCAACGATCCATTCGGACGCCTCTGTCTTGTCAGAGGAGGCTTCCGGAAAGACGACCGGTGCCAATCGGTTGGATTTGACGGTTTCAGGCAAGGACAGGGTCTTCGGGCTCTACTAAGGTATATGTGTAAAATCACTTACAAATATGACCTAGAGGAATAATTATTAGTGTCAAGCATTGTCGGGTGATGTGGAAGGGAAAACGGAAAATCAGAAAATATACTGTATAAAATACTAATGATTAGGCAGTGTATTGCATGCGAACTGATTGTGACCCTGTTGAAAACCGGAATAACGCGCTTTAATGGTGGCGGAGCAGGGAAGCGCGCGCTAACGGAAGGTCATGTATCCGTTGCCGGACGGACTTCGGCGAGACGCCGTACCAGCTCTTTACCGCACGGGAAAACGTGCTGATCTCGGAGAAACCCAGAAGATACGCAATCTCCTTCATCGGCAGCTCTGTATTGACCAGATACTTTTCCGCGATGGAGCGGCGGACTTCCGCGAGCAGGTTTCTATAGGTCGTGCCATGGTCGCTGAGTGTTCTCTGAAGACTGCGGCGCGACATGCCGAGCTCCCTCGCGACGGCCTCCGCCGAGCAGTCTCCGTCCTGCAGCATGGTGCACATCGCTTCCACGATCCTGTTGAGCGGCGATGTTTCCGAGCTGCGTTCCTTGATGATGCTGTAGACGTGCTGCTCGATGATTTGCAGTAAAACCGGATCCGCGGTGGAAGGGCGATGGTCCAGCAGTCGGGCCGGCACGATGACACCGTGATCGGGCTGACTGAACTTGACCCTGCGATCGTATTTCTGCAGCACCCGGGAGGGGGAAGAGGGACGTGGAGACGAGATGCGGATCTTCACATCCTCACAGGCTCCGTCCAGGAGCATTTCGGTTCGTCTGACCGCCCAGCCGAGAAAGGCCAGGGAAAATTGCGTGACGTCGCGATAAAGGCTCGGAATGGTCCATTCCAGCTTCGCGCCTTCCGAATTTTCCGAATAGATCGTCTTGGCGCAATTGCTCCGCAGAAGGGTGACCTTGGCCCAGTTCTTGAGCCCCTCCCTTACCGTCGGCGCACAAAGGCCGACATAGTCGTATCCTTGAGTGAAGCCGACAGGCGTTTCATAGAAGTGATCAAGGATCTGGGCATCGTCGCCGATGGCCTGTGCCACCTGATTGAAAAGTTCGAGCGCGGTCTCCATACCCACGGTCGCGTCCGGGGCTTCGATCCTTGCCACGTCAATGTCGTGAGATTTCAAGATCCCCGCCCAGTCCAGCCCTCGCGCTTTGGCCAGCACGCCCAGACGGGCGACCGGGCTTCCCTGGATCCATGCACTGTTTTTCGGCTGAACCATGATCCTCTCAGTCGGGCCGCGTATCGAACGGTGCGTCCGACCATTAATGCACAGGACGGTAAAGAGGCGATGGATTATTTTCGTCGAGGCGATTTTTCCTGAGGAAATAGTCTTTGGCCGGGGCCGCAATCCGAGAGTTGCTTCACCTCATCCGAAGGGACTTCAGGCGTCCCTCCGGCGGGTGAAGCGACAGGCGGTCAGGCCGCCTCTGCGGCCTTCTCCTGCTCCTTAGGCGGGAATTTTCCGTAGAAGGTTTCGTTCGTTTTCGCCATTTCACGCAGCAGCCGGTTCGGTTTGAACCGCGGGCCCCATTTCTTCGTGAACTGCCGGCAGAGCTTGACGAAGGCAGCCGTTCCCATCGTGTCGATGTAGGACAGGGTGCCGCCGGAATAAGGCGCGAAGCCGAAGCCGAGGATCGAGCCGACATCGGCTTCGCGGACATCGGTCAGGCACTTCTCCTCAAAGATCCGCGCCGTTTCCAGAGCCTGCATCACCAGAAGGCGCTGCTTGAGTTCCTCGATGTTGAATTGCTCCGCCGGTTTCGGCGCGCCGACCACGTCGGGGATACCGGGCCACAGCTGCTTGTCCCGGCCCTGGTAGTCGTAGAAGCCCTTGCCGTTCTTGCGGCCGAAGCGTTCGCGCTTGACCACCATGTCTTCCAGGATGTTGTCGAGCGGGCCTTCGACATATTTGATGCCGAGATCCTTGCGGGTCGCGGAGACGATCTTCCAGGCAAGATCCAGTGCGACTTCGTCGCCGAGCGAAAGGGGGCCGACCGGCATGCCGGCCATCCGGCCGGCGTTTTCGATCATGGCGGCCGGGACACCATCGGCCAGCATCATCAGGCCCTCGCGGATATAGGTCATGACCACACGCGAGGTGTAGAAGCCGCGGCTGTCGTTGACCACGATCGGGGTCTTCCTGATCGCCTTGATGTAATCGAGCGCCATGGCGAGTGCCCGGTCGGAGGTCTTCTTGCCCATGATCACTTCCACCAGCATCATCTTGTCGACCGGCGAGAAGAAGTGGATGCCGATGAAGCTCTTCGGGCGCTTGGAGGCCTGGGCGAGCGAGGTGATCGGCA
The DNA here is from genome assembly GCF_048260565.1 of Roseibium sp. GTDB lineage: Bacteria > Pseudomonadota > Alphaproteobacteria > Rhizobiales > Stappiaceae > Roseibium. Next base: position 779,420 of record NZ_JBLXGP010000002.1, read on the forward strand.
GCGTCGAGGTATTGGAGGCGAAGATCGCGCGGCTCTTCATCACCGCTTCCGCCTTTTCCGTTACGCCACGCTTGATCTCGCGATCCTCGAAGACCGCCTCGATCACCAGGTCGCAGTTGGCGAGTTCCTCATAGTCGGTCGTTGCCAGAATTTTCGAAAGCAGCTTGTCCTTCTGCTCCTGCGTTGCCCGGCCGCGCTGGATTGCCTTTGTCAGCAGGGCGTCGGAATGGGCCTTGCCCTTGTCCGCGCTTTCCTGGTCCCGGTCGATCAGCACCACATCGATGCCGGCCTGCGCGGTGACATAGGCAATACCCGCCCCCATGAAGCCGGCGCCGAGAATGCCGATTTTCTTGATCTTGTTCGGCCGCTCGGCCGCGGGACGGCGGGCGCCCTTGTTCAGCTCCTGCATGGAGACGAACAGGGAGCGGATCATGTTGGCCGCTTCCGGCGTCTGAAGAACCTTTGCGAAGTAGCGGCTTTCCACCTGCAGCGCGAGATCCATCGGCAGCTGAAGACCTTCCACCACCGCATGCAGCAGATAGCGCGGGCCGGGATAGTTGTCGTGGGTCTCGCGCCGGTAGATCGCGTTGGCCGCCGGCCAGAACTGGAAGCCCTGCGGGGAGTAGATCTTGCCGTTGGGCAGCTTGAAGCCCTTCTTGTCCCAGGGCTTGACCGGGTCGACACCGGCCTTGAGCAGCTTTTTCGCCGCCTCCACCAGCTTCCGGGCCGGAGCCGCGCCGTCGACCAGCTTCATGGCCAGCGCCTGCTTGGTCCTCAGCGTCTTGCCCTGGAGCAGGAACTGCATGCCCTGCTGTCCGTCGGTCATGCGCATGACGCGTTGGGTGCCGCCGGCACCGGGGAAGAGCCCGACCTTGACCTCGGGCAGTCCCATCTTGAAGCCATCGTCATCGGCAACGATGCGCGCGTGGCAGGCAAGTGCGAGTTCCGTGCCGCCGCCCATGCAGGTGCCGGCCACCGCGGCGACGAACGGCTTGCCGCAGGTTTCCAGCTTCCTGTAGATCAGCGACAAGCGGCGCGAGCCCTCGAACAGGGTCCTGGCCGCGCCCTCCGGGTCGCCCCGACGCTTGAGATGGAAGTCCTGCAACAGGCTTTCCAGCATGGTCAGGTCGGCGCCGCCGGTAAACGACGACTTGCCGGAGGTGATGACGGCGCCCTTGATCGCCTCGGTGCCGGCGACCTCGTCGACCAGCGCATCGAGTTCGTCCATGACCGTCATGTCGATCACGTTCATCGAGCGGCCGGGCATGTCCCAGGTGATCAGGGCAATGCCGTCGGTGTCGGTTTTCAGTGTGAAATTGGTGTAGGTCATGCGTTCATGCCTCCCTTCGCCTCAGTAGGGCGTTCCATCTTTGTGCATCAGCCGCTTCGACTGGTTGATCCGCTCGAAATGCAGGTCGGCGTCCGTGTAGCTGACGACCTCGGCGGCAGCGCGCGTGCCGATCTCCAGATAGACGACATCCCGATCGGTGTTGTTGAGCAGACGGTGCCCGACGCCCGCACCGGCCTTGAAGCCGGCGGCCTCTCCGGCCTTGAGGATCTCGACGCTGTCGCCTTCCTCCAGGACTGCCTCGCCCTCAAGGATGAAGACGAATTCGTCCTCGTTTTCATGCCAGTGTTTCAGGGCCGATCCCGCCCCCGGTTTCAGCCGGGTCAGGTTGACCCCGAACTGGGTCAAGTTTGCGGCATCGCCGAGCGCCTGTTTCTCCCGGCCTTCGGTCGCTTTTGCATAGGGCTCGGGGTAGATGGTCTTCGAAAGTGCGGGAACGGACGCGATATCGATTTTAGGCATATCGTCTCCTCACACACGCTCGATGATCGTTGCCGTTCCCATCCCTGCGCCGATGCACAGGGTGACAAGGGCCGTGTTCAGGTCGCGTCGTTCCAGTTCGTCCAGCACGGTGCCGAGGATCATGGCGCCGGTGGCACCCAGCGGATGCCCCATGGCAATCGCGCCGCCGTTGACGTTGACGATTTCCGGATCGAGGTCGAAGGCCTGCTGGTAGCGCAACACGACGGAGGCGAAGGCCTCGTTGATCTCGAACAGGTCGATGTCCTTCAGCGTCATCTTCGTGTTGCGCAGGAGCTTTTCCGTCACATCGACCGGGCCGGTCAGCATGATGGCCGGTTCGGATCCGATGTTGGTGAAGGCCCGAATCCGCGCGCGCGGTTTCAGGTCCGCCGCCTTGCCGGCCTTTCTGGAGCCGATCAGAACGGCTGCGGCCCCGTCGACGATGCCGGAAGAGTTGCCCGCGTGGTGAACGTGCCGGATTTTCTCCACTTCCGGATGCGCCTGGATGCCGACCGCGTCGAAACCGCCCATGCTGCCCATGAGCTCGAAGGAGGGATTGAGCGAGGCGAGCGACTGCATATCGGTTTCCGGCCGCATGTGTTCGTCACGGTCGAGAATGGTGATCCCGTTGATGTCTTTCACCGGAACCACGGACTTGGCGAACCGACCTTCCGCCCAGGACTTTCCAGCCCGCTTCTGGCTTTCCACCGCATAGGCATCGCAGTCGTCGCGGGAAAAGCCGTATTTGGTGGCGATCAGGTCGGCGGAGACGCCCTGCGGCACGAAATAGGAAGGCACGGCCACCTGCGGTTCGATCGGCCAGGCACCGCCGGAGGCGCCGATCCCGACCCGGCTCATGCTCTCCACGCCGCCGGCAATCACGAGCTGATGCTGGCCGGCCATGACCTGTGCCGAGGCCGTGTTGACCGCATCGAGGCCGGAGGCACAGAACCGGTTGATCTGCATGCCCGGCACGGACGTGTCGTAACCGGCGGCAAAGACCGCCGCGCGGGCGATGTCGCCGCCCGCTTCTCCGACCGGATCGACACAGCCGAGGATGACGTCGTCCAGCTTGCGCGTGTCCAGGCCGTTGCGGTCACGCAGGGCCTCGAGCGCGGTCGCCGCGAGGCGCACGCTCGGAACTTCATGCAGGGCGCCGTCCTTTTTGCCGCGTCCGCGCGGCGTGCGAACGTGATCGTAGATATAGGCTTCTGCCATCGTTTCCTCCTAAAAGCTTTTGGTGCAGCCTACGCCGGCAGGGGATGCCCCGGCATCAGGTCGTAGGGTGCTTTCCAGCCGGGCAGGGCGCTGATGTTCCCCAGCCAGCGGTTGATGTTCTTGAACGGCGCAAAGTCGACACCGATTTCCTCCGGCCAGTAGAGGTAAGAGCACAGCGACAGGTCGGCGATCGTCGGCTTGCCGCCGACGACAAAGTCGCGGCCTTCCAGATGGTGCTCGAGGACCTTGTAGGCGCCGATTGCCCGGCCTTCGAGCCACTTCACCACCTCGGTTTCGCCGGTCTTGGCGAAGATCCGCAGGTATCGGAGCGTCGCGGTGTAGCTCGTCAGCTTGTGGTTATCGAACAGGATCCAGCGCAGGACCTCGCGCCGCTCCGTGTCGTCCGTCCAGCCGAAGGTGCCGAGCTTTTCGACGAGATAGTCGAGGATCACCCCGGACTGGGTCAGTTTCAGCCCGGCGTGCTCCAGCACCGGGATCTCGCCCATCTCGTTATAGGTTTCCCGGAAATCCGGGGCACGCGATCCGCCATTGAAGAAGTCATTCCACTTCGGTTCCCAGTCGGCGCCGGAGAGTTCCAGCATGAGGGCGGGCTTGTAGGCGTTTCCGGATTGGGCGAAGCAGTGCAGTACGTATTCGGCCATGAAAAACTCTCAGGGTTTGGCTGTCGCTTGTGCCTCAAAGGCTGCGGGCGATCAGCACCTTCATGATTTCATTCGTCCCGGCGTAGATGCGTTGCACGCGGGCATCCGCGTAGAGCCGGGCGATCGGGTACTCGTTCATGTAACCGTATCCACCGTGAAGCTGGAGGCACTCGTCCATCACTTTGCATTGAAGATCGGTGGTCCAGTACTTGGCCATGGAGGCGGTGACGCTGTCGAGCTTGCCTTCGATGTGGCGCTGAATGCAATCGTTGACGAACACCCGCCCGATCGTGGCCTCGGTCTTGACCTCAGCCAGCTTGAACTGGGTGTTCTGGAAATCCAGGATGGATTTGCCGAACGCCTTGCGCTCCTTCACGTAATCGATCGTGACCATGAGCGCCCGTTCGATGGCCGCCATCGCCTGGCAGGCGACCAGAAGCCGTTCCTGCGGCAGTTGCTCCATCAACTGGTAGAAGCCCCGGCCTTCCTCCGCCCCGATCAGGGCGTCGGCGGGAACGCGGACATCCTCGAAAAAGAGTTCCGACGTGTCGTTGCCCTTCAATCCCAACTTGTCCAGGTTGCGCCCGCGCTTGAAACCGTCGACCTGTTCTGTTTCGACCACGAACAGGGAAATGCCCTTTGCGCCCTGGGCCGGGTCGGTCTTGGCGACGACGATGATCAGGTTGGCGAGCTGGCCGTTGGTGATGAAGGTCTTGCTGCCGTTGATGACGTAGTGATTGCCGTCCTTGCGGGCGGTGGTCTTCACGCCCTGAAGGTCCGATCCGGCACCCGGTTCCGTCATGGCGATGGCGCCGACGAGATCGCCGGAGACGAGACCGGGCAGCCAGCGCTTCTTCTGGTCCTCCGATCCGTAGTGCAGGATATAGGGCGCGACGATCGCCGAGTGCAGCGCGATGCCGAAATGATCGAAACCGTCGACGCCCAGCCGGTGGATGATCGCCGCCTCATGGGCAAAGGTGCCCCCGGCGCCGCCGTAGGCTTCGGGGATGGCCGGGCACAGGAAACCGCCGTCGCCGGTCTTCTTCCAGGCTTCCCGGCTGACGCTTCCCGCCGTGACGAAGTCCTCGTAGTCCGGCGCGATCTCCTGTTCCAGGAAGCGTGCGAACGCTTCGTCCAGAAGAGTGATTTCCTCATCCTGATAGGACGGTGCCGGAACCTCCAGAACACCCATGATTGCTTCTCCCAAATTCTCTGTATCTTTTGTTCGCGGGCAACCTTCTCCTCCTGCCCGCGACGCAGACTAGAAGGCCTCCTCGGGCAGCGCCATCATCGTGTCGGCGCCGCTCGAGATCCGGGCGAGATGCGCGGCCGTCTCCGGCATCAGCCGCTCCATGAAGAACGTGCCGAAGGCCAGTTTGGCCTTGAGCCAGTCTTGCCTGTCGCCCGCGCCTTCGCTGAGCTTCTCCTGCACGGTCTTGGCGATCCTCGCCCACATGTAGCCGAGCGCGACGAGGCCGAAGAGATGCATGTAGTCGGTCGATCCGGCGCCGGCGTTGTCGGGCTTCGTCATGGCGTTGTTCATGAACCACATGGTGGCCCTCTGCAGGTCCTCCAGGCCGTTTTTCAGCGGACCGGTGAAGGCGGCAAGCGCCTCGTTTTCACCGTTCTCCTGCAGGAAGGTGCCGACCTCGTTGAAGAAGCCCATCACTGCGCGGCCGCCATGAGCCGGCAGTTTGCGGCCGACCAGGTCCAGCGCCTGGATGCCGTTCGCGCCCTCGTAGATCATGGCGATGCGGGCGTCGCGGACGAACTGTTCCATGCCCCATTCGGCGATATAGCCGTGACCGCCGAACATCTGCTGGGCATTGACCGTGTTGGCAAAGCCCGTGTCGGTCAGAACCCCCTTCAGCACTGGGGTCATCAGGCCCATCATGTCGTCGGCGGCCTGCCTGGCCTTGTCGTCTTCCGAGCGGTGGGAGATGTCGCCGTTGAGCGCGGTCCACAGGACCAGCGCGCGGGCGGCTTCGTTGAAGGCACGGATGCCCATCAGCACGCGGCGCACGTCCGGATGGACGATGATCGGATCGGCGGCCTTGCCCGGTTCTTTCGGTCCCGACAGCGCGCGGCCCTGCAGCCGGTCCTTGGTATAGGTGACCGCGTTCTGGTAGGCGACTTCCGACTGGGCCAGGCCCTGGATTGCCACGCCGAGGCGCGCTTCGTTCATCATCGTGAACATGGCGCGCAGGCCCTTGTCTTCCTCGCCGACGAGCCAGCCTTTCGCCTCGTCGTAGTTCATGACGCAGGTGGCGTTGCCGTGAATGCCCATCTTGTGTTCCAGCGCGCCGCAGGAGACGCCGTTGGCGGCCCCCGGCGTTCCATCCTCGCCGATGAGCTTTTTCGGCACCACGAACAGGGAAATGCCCTTGGTGCCTTCCGGCGCTCCCTCGATGCGGGCGAGGACCAGATGGATGATGTTTTCCGACAGGTCGTGGTCGCCGGCGGAAATGAAGATCTTGGTGCCTGTAATCCGGTAGCTGCCGTCCGCTTCGGGAACGGCTTTGGTGCGGATCAGGCCGAGATCCGTGCCGCAGTGGGGCTCGGTCAGGTTCATGGTGCCGGACCAGGTGCCGGCGATCATGTTGGGAAGATACTTTGCCTTCTGCTCGTCCGTTCCATGCAGGGTAAGCGCCGCGATCGCTCCAGCCGTCAGGCCCGGATACATGGCAAAGGCCATGTTGGCGGACGACAGATACTCGTTCATGATGGCGGCAAGCGTGTGCGGCAGGCCCTGTCCGCCGAACTCCGAAGACGCAGAAAGACTGCCCCAGCCGGCCGCGCAAAACGCCGAATAGGCGTCCTTGAATCCGCCCGGCGCGGTCACGGTGCCGTCGTCGGCCCTTTTGCAGCCCTCAAGGTCGCCCGTGCGGTTCAGCGGCTGAATAACTTCCTCGCAGAATTTTGCACCTTCGCGCAGGATCGCTTCGACGAGATCCGGCGTGGCATCTTCGAAACCGGGAAGATTGCTGTAACGATCGAATCCCAGGACGTCATTGAGCAGGAAGAGGGTGTCTTCCACGGGGGCACTGTAACTCGGCATGAAATCCTCCCTGAGCGTTTCCGCGGATCTTATACCTTACGTTTGCGTAAACGTAAGCGTTTGGGACAGATACGCGTTTATGATCTGCGAGACAAGCGATGTCCTTACGTCAACCTGTGCGCTTTTTTTGAATAATAGACCAGGTGGTGCCGCTGAAAATGGAAAACCGGAGATTTCTCCCCGGTTTCAGCTTGTTGATAGGAACGGTGGCCTGCGGTCGAATGCTAGGGCAGGGCGACGTAGCCGACCCGGTAGAGTTGGGTCTCTTCGGATTCGCGATCTGGCGGCGACTGCCAGAGGCAAAACCGCAAGCTTTTCCAGCTTGTTGGATCGAAGGCGGTCACACAGGCGACCGCCTTCGGATCGCTCAAGGAGTTGCGTGCGCTTTCCGCTGCCTCGGAACGCTGCGCCTGCAGGTCGCAGTAAGGGCGGATCGGCCGGATATCCCGGCTGGCATAGCGCGCCCGGGTGAGATCCTTGCCCAGCTCCGCATGCCAGCCGATCCAGGTCGCCACACCCGGACGGCCGAAATCCCGAGACACGGCTTCGAAACCGGGGCCGGACAGAAAGCGATCTGCCCCTTCCGGCGCGTCCCAGAGATAGAACGGCGCATAGAGATTTTCGTAAGATCCGATATCGCCGTCCTTGCGATCGGCGAAGAGGTAGGCCTTGAACCGCAGGTGGGGAAATCCGTCAAGCAGATGCCCCTTGTCGCGAATGCGTCGGTCAATGATCTCCATGTCATAGTCGGCCGGCAGCACGAAGCTGTATTGCATTGCCATCATTGTCCGGCCTCCTGCAGAACAACGGGTTCCATCCAGTCAACGGCGCTACCGTCCTTGACGCCCTGGATGCTGATGTAGCTGAACGTGGCTGTGGGGGCAGCGCCGTGCCAGTGGCGTTCGCGGGGCGCGATCCAGACGCAGTCTCCGGCACGGATTTCCCGGATCTCGCCACCGTCACGCTGAACAAGGCCTTCACCGTCCAGAACATACAGGATCTGCCCGCGCGGATGGCTGTGCCAGTGGGTGATGACGCCAGGTCCGGCAACACCGTGCATGACGGTGTTTTCTCCGTCTGCCCTGCTGCTCAGCAGCATCTCATACCGGAACGGACGATTTGAAATGCCGGCGGGCACGTCTTGTAAGGCAACGCCTGCGCGACAAACCGTCAATTCGGGTGGGCAGGCATCGTTCATTTCAAAGTCAGCGCTCATGGGCTCCTCTCCGGATAACGCGGTCATCGATTGACACAGGCACCCTAGATCAGCAGTATCATCCGTAAAATCAGGAAATATTTGATTGATAGTCCAGAAATACGGGATAATGGAATGCGTTTCACCAATCTGGACATGGATGCCCTGCGCAGCTTCGTCACCGGCATGGAGCTCGGTTCTTTCACCCGAGCGGCCGACCGGCTCGGCCGATCTACCTCGGCGATCAGCGCGCAACTCAAGAAGATCGAGGAACAGGCAGGCGTGCCCCTCGTGCGCAAGTCGGGACGGGGGCTGGTGCCGACGGCAAGCGGCGAACAGCTTCTGTCCTATGGCCGCCGGATCCTGGAACTGAACGACGAAGCGGTCGGTGCGGTGAAAGGTGCGGATCTGGACGGCTGGGTGCGTCTGGGCTTGCAGGAGGACTTCGGCGATGCCCTGTTGCCCCGGGTGCTGGGACGGTTCGCCCGCGCCCACCCCAGGGTCAGCATCGAGGGGCGCATTGCCCGAAACAGCGAACTGATCGAAAAAGTGACGTCCGGCGATCTGGATCTGGCAATTGCCTGGGAAGGCGGAGAGGCGGTGCCCTTCGCTCGGCGTATTGCAGAGGTGCCCCTTTGTTGGCTCGGAGCGGCGGACCTGGAGGCGGATTGGCGTCCGGATCGTGAAGCGCCTGTGGCATTGGCCGCCCTCGATGCACCGTGCCTGTTCAGGACGATCGCCTGCGACCGGCTGGACCGGCAGGGGAGGTCATGGCGTCTATCGTTCGTGAGCCCGGGCCTGGCCGGCCTGGGCGCCGCGGTTTCCGCAGGCCTCGGGATCTCCGTGCGCACGCCGGTCGGGTTGCCGAAGGGGACCAGAATGCTGGACCCGACGGCACATGATCTCCCCGAGCTGCCGTCTCTCGGGTTGATGCTTCATCGTGGGCGAAAGACCTTGAGTCCGACCGCGGAACATCTGGCATCGGTGTTGTGCGAGACCCTGGCAGACATCCTGGCGGACGGCTGCCGGGGCGCCGCGTGAAGAAAGGGGAAGGACGGGGGCCTATTCCTCGCCTTCGGCTTCCTTCTGCTTCAGCATGCCGGAGACGATTTCAACCGTGCGCGACAGCTCCTCGATCGCCTGTTCGATGTCCTTGCGCTGGACTTCCAGAATGGCGATCTGCTCGTTGAACCGCGAAAGCGCGACACGCAGTTGCGTCACCTGGCCGTCGCGCAGATCGTAGAGATCCAGCATGTCCCGGATTTCGGTCAAGGAGAAGCCAACCCGCTTGCCCATCAGGACAAGCTTCAGCCGTGCGCGGTCGCGCCGGTTGTAGATCCGGTTCATGCCGTCGCGTTTCGGATTGAGCAGGCCCTTGTCTTCGTAAAACCGCAAGGTGCGCAGGGTGCAGCCGAATTCCTTGGCGAGGTCGCCGATTGTGAATTGGGTCTTCTTGGTGCTTTCGTCTCGCGCGGCGACGACATCGACCAGTTCATTGTCGCTCAGGATGGAGAGGGCTTCGCTCATCGGGTATTCGCCTGTGTTCACGTTGTTGCTTATTGCGGCCTGACCGGCCGTATTAATCTCGATGTGTCTGAGAATGTTCGGGTCCGAAGCCGCACAGGGCCGGGCACATGTCGCGATACGGCTGAAAGACGGCTGCTTCCGTTACGGTTATGTGTAGCTTACGCGAACGTAACCGTCCAGTAGGCAGGTCGATAACCGTTTAATTACGTTAACGGTTGAAATCGTGCCAGGTCGGGTTTTCGCTGCACTTTGCGGAGGGCTACTTCGACAGTTTTTGCATTTGGCTATTCCGATTAACGCCCTGTTTACCCTGAAGGGACAAAGATTCACCAATTGCTGCAATGCCTCTTGTACCTTGTTTTGGCGCAACGCAGCGCGTCTTTTTCAGCGGTCAGGAGACCGTCAGTTCAGGGTCAAGACATGCCGGGTTGGAAAAACCGCGATGCAGGACGCCGCGGGCATGAACGTTTCGAAACACAGGATCGGCGCGGGCGACCGCTGGACGATGAGTTCGAAGGTTCTGCCTCGAGACGGTCCCGTCGTGCGGATCTCGACAGGGTCGAGCGGCTGACCAGAACCGCAACCGCGCTCGGGCCGGGCCGTAGGGACTATTCCGACGGTGAGGACGAACTGGAAGCGGTCGCAGATGAACTCGACCGGCTGCTGGACACGCGTGAGCGTGGCGGGCGGCAAAGACCCGCAGACCGGGAACCCAGGCGCGAGAGGCCAGAAGAACGACTGGAACCCCGCCGGGGCCGGCGGGCAGAGGCGCCTCGCCCGAAGACCCGCCCGGGGCCCAAGCCGGTTGATCGTCTGGACGATGTGCTGGGAGCACTGGAGCGTCTGGACCGGCAGGTTCAGGGCCTGGCCGGCGATGCCGACCATGAAGACGATTACACCGATGGTTACGAGCGCGACATCGAGGAGCGTTACGAGGGCTCCCGTCAGGCTGCCTATGAGCCGGACGATTTCGACGACTTGGAGCCGGAAGACTATGACGAACGTCCGCGCCGCCAGCCGCGCAGGCGGTCCCGGCGCCGGTCTCCCGATCCGGCGATCCATATCTACCGGGACCTCGGCCGCCGGATCGAGGCCTTGCGCCAGCCGCAGGAAGAGGCCTATGGCCGGGTACGCGAGGAGCTGGGCTCCCTGAAGGATGCGCTCGGCGGTTACTCGCGCGGCACCCATGAACGGGTCGGCAAGCAGAATGCCGAACTGCGCCGTCTGGCCGACATGGTCGAGCGTCTGCGCGTGGACCGCGACGATGACCTTCTGGCGAAGGACATCCGCAAGGAAATTTCCGATCTGAAGGCCATGGTGGGCCGCACGAACGTGGAAGGCTCCCTGCAGACGCTCGAGCACGGCTACGCCCATATCCTGCAGCGCCTTGACGAATTGTCCCGCGCGACGGTCGATCCGCGCGCATTGCGCACTCTGGCCTCCCGGCTGAGCGAAATCGAGGAAGCTTTCGCCGCCCTGCCGCGCAGCGAGCATATCCTCGTGCTTCAGGACCGGATCGGCGACATCTCCGAACGCATGGAAGTGTTGCTCCAGCGCAAGAACCACGCGGATATAGAACCCCTGCGCACCGAGTTGCTGGAGGTGCGCCAGTTCATCGAACAGATCGACATCAAGGGCCTGGTCGAAGGCATCGACGACCGCATGCGTTTCGTCTCCAACCGTCTGGATGACCTGGAGCAACTGGCGCGCGAGCAAAAGGGACTGGATACCCGGCTCAGCGCCATGGAAGAGCGCATGCCGGCACCCGAAACCCTTATCCGCCTTCAAGGACGGCTCGAGGAAATCGTCGGAATGATCTCCGACGATCGGGCTTACGGCGAGGCAAACATCGACATCGACCGGGTCGACAACCGGCTCGATGAAATCGTCGGCCGCCTGGAGCGGATGGAACAGGCCGGACCCGCCGCGACGAATGACGGTGCCTATTCCGCCATTACAGACCGGCTCGATACCATCACGGGCAAGATCGAAGCGATCGAGAAAAAGGCCGACAAACCGGCCCCCATGCTCGACGCATCCGCATCGGGTGGCGGCATCGACACGAACGTCCTGTCGCAGCTGCAGGCGCGGCTGAACGTTCTGTCCGAGCAGCTGGAACAGCCCAGGGAAACCGTCACGACCGCGGATCTGGACAAATTGCGCGCGGAAATCGGCGCGATGCGGGAAAGCGTTGCCGCACCCGCTTCCTCCGAAGCTCTGGAGCAACGCATCAACGATCTGGCGCAGGCGATCCAGCAGGGCAGCACGGCACTGGACGAAAGCCGTCTGGAACAGCTGGGCGAGAAGGTCGCGGCCCTTGCCGAACAACTGGAAACCTCTTCGAACCGCAGCAGCGATATGTCGGATGTCGCCACCGCGCTGGCACGGATCGAAAACGGACTTCAGGAAACCCGGCGCGATGTCGTCGATATCGCGCAAAAGGCGGCCCGCGAAGCCGTCTCGGGTGCGCCTGCGGCCCGGTCAGCCGATTATGACGATGCGATCGAGGGTCTCCAGGGGGACCTGAAACGGCTATTGGATGCTGCTGAAGGCTCGGACGAGCGCACACGCAACACCTTCGATGGCGTTCAGGCGGTCCTCAGTTCCCTGACCGGGCGTCTGGAAAGCCTGGAGCGCTCCGGCGATGTCACCGGCCGGTCGCCCGGTTCGTTCCGGGCTTCGAAGCCCGGACGAGGTGCTGCTGAAGACATGGGCGCCCGCACCCCCGTGGATACCTCCAGGGAGCGTCCGTCGGACCGCGTTCGCGATCGCAAGGCGGATTTCATCGCCGCTGCCCGCCGGGCCGCTCATGCGGCATCCGAAGAAGCCGCGCAGCTGAAAGCCGAAGGCGCGATGTCCGCATCGTCCGCAGAGAAGGACGAAGATCGCAGCGAGGCGCGCATCGGTTGGCTGAAGAGCGCCCTGAAGCGTGGCCGGAAGAAGCAGGATCCCGCGGAAGAAGCCGAACCTGTTGCCAAAGAAACCGCGGAAGCCGCAAAATCTGCTCCGCCGAGCGGCGATCCGGGACGGGTGTTGCCGGGTGATCGTCCGGCGCCTGAGGATCCGCAGCCGTCCAGCGGCGGCCGCCGCCGTGCCCTGCTGTTCGCAGCCGCCGCCGTGGTCCTGGCGATCGGCACCCTTCAGGTGTTCAAGATGGCGATGGCCCCCGGGGCCGGCGACAATCAGGTTGCCGCGACGACCGAGGCGCCAGCACCGCAGGTGACGGCAGCCAAAGCGCCTGATGTGAAGACATCCGAGGTCAAGGCATCTGGGGCCGAGACATCTGGGGCCAAGACATCTGGGTTAGGGGCGCCGGCAACCGCGCCCGCGCAAACCGCGGGATTGCCGGACAAGAATGTCGAGGCGCCGCCGCGCACCGCCGAGGCGGAGCCGGTTCCTGGGCCGGTCGGCATGCCGAAGACCGGTTCGGAAAACAAGGATGCGATGGCGGATGGCCATGCCGACGGCAAGCCTGCGCCTGTCCGGGCCGCAACCGCTGAGCCGAAAACGCCATCTCAGGCGGCTTCCGCGCTTGCGTCGGCCCCTTCGATGGCTCCTGCCGAAAGCGGAGAAGAACTGGCTTTCGCGCCGCCCGCAGGCGTGAACAGCAGCTTCGGTGGCGAAAAAGTTCAACCGGAAACGAAATTCGAACCGGGCAAGGCCGGAACCAGGGCCGATACCCACCCGGCGAGCCTAGTGGCCAGCCTGCCTCCGGAAGCTGTCGGCCCCATGGCCCTGCGCAGCGCTGCGGCAAGCGGAAACGCGGCTGCCGAGTTCCTTGTCGGTGTGAAATACACCGAGGGCGACGGCGTGCCCGCGGATCTGGCGGAAGCTGCCAAATGGTACCAGAAGGCCGCCGATCAGGGCTTGGCTCCGGCCCAGTACCGCTTGGCGAGCCTTTACGAGAAAGGCCGCGGCGTTACCAAGGACCTCCAGAAGGCGAAGGACTGGTATCTCAAGGCGGCCGAGGCCGGCAACGCCAAGGCCATGCACAATCTGGCCGTGCTTTATGCGGAAGGCGCCGACGGCGCGCCGGACTTCACCCAGGCCGCCAAGTGGTTCGAGAGCGCCGCCATCTATGGCATCAAGGACAGCCTGTTCAATCTCGGCATTCTCTATGCCCGGGGCCTCGGGGTGGAGAAGGATCTGACCCAGAGCTACAAGTGGTTCGCGATTGCCGCAGAGCAGGGCGATCAGGATGCCGCCAAGAAGCGCGACGGTGTCGCCAATTCCCTCGACCAGGCAGGCCTGGCGAAAGCCCGGCTGGCGGTCGAGAACTTCAAGCTCAAGACGCCGGAGCCGGCGGCCAACAAGGTCGTGACGGATCCGGAATGGGCAGATGCGGGCATCGGGGCGACCAACGCAGCGGTAGGAGGCTCGGATCGCGTCGATTACACAGCGATGGTGCGCAAGGCACAGACCCAGCTCAACCAGCTCGGCTTCGATACGGGCACGCCGGATGGCGAGATGGGGCCGAGAACCCGCAGCGCGGTAAAGGCGTTCCAGCGAAGCCTCGGGCTCAAGGAAACCGGGGTCATTGACGCCGATTTGATCAAGGAACTGGACAGCCAGTCGATTTAGTTAAGTCAAATCGGCGGCGAACAAGTTTCACCGGTTGACAGATCTTCAAGGGACGGTCTTAAACCGGATGTGAAATCACCAGCAGCGCAGGCCGTTGCGCTGCGATGAACTCCGGCAGCCCATCGTGCAACTTTATCTGCCCATCGCCGAGATACCGGTCAATATCTTTGTCATATTCGGCATGGGCGGCGCCGTGGGGTTCCTGTCGGGCCTGTTCGGGATCGGCGGCGGGTTTCTGCTGACGCCGCTGCTGATCTTTTCCGGCATTCCGCCGGCGGTGTCGGTGGCCACGGTCACGACCCAGGTCGTTGCCTCGTCTGCCTCCGCGGTCATCAGCTATTGGCGACGCAAGGCCATCGATTTCAAACTGGCAATCATGCTTCTGGTCGGCGGCGTCAGCGGATCGTCCGTCGGCGTCATGCTGTTCGACCTGCTGCAGTCCCTCGGCCAGCTCGATCTCGTGATTTCGCTGTCCTATGTGACCTTCCTGGGCACCATCGGCGGCCTGATGCTGTTTGAATCGATCCGCGCCATCCGCCGGCGCAAGACCGGGGCGAAGATCACGGCGCGTCGACCGGGTCAGCACAACTGGATCCACGGCCTGCCGTTCAAGATGCGGTTCCGCCAGTCCAAGCTGTATGTCAGCGTGATCCCGGTTCTCGGGCTGGGCGCCATTATCGGGTTCCTCGGCACGGTTCTCGGTATCGGCGGCGGGTTCATGATGGTGCCGGCGCTGATCTATCTCCTGCGCGTGCCGACCTCGGTCGTCATCGGTACGTCCCTGTTCCAGATCCTGTTCACCATGTCGTCGGCCACGGTTCTGCACGCGGCCAGCACCCAGACTGTGGATATCGTGCTGGCCCTGACGCTGATGGTCGGCGGGGTGATCGGCGCCCAATTCGGCGCCCGCATGGGCCAGAACCTGCGCGGCGACCAGCTGCGCCTGCTTCTTGCCCTGCTGGTCCTCGGCGTGGGACTGCGCTTTGCCATAGATCTGCTGCTGACGCCGAAAGACCTTTACTCTATCGCGATCATTACGGGGGCAGGGTCATGATCCGCTATCTTGCCCTACTGGTCGCGGCAATTCTGGCCGGCCTTGCCTCCGGCAGGGCGCTTCACGCGGAGGAACTGGTCACGGCGCTTTCCTCCGACCTGGTGTCCATCCAGTCCAATTTTACCGGGACGGACATCGTCATTTTCGGGCAGGTGGCGCGCGATGTGAACAGCATCAGCCGGAGCGGGGACTATGATCTGGTCATCATCGTCGAGGGGCCGCCCCAGGAAGTCACAACCCGGCGCAAGGGGCGCTTCCTGGGGGTTTGGGTCAACCGCTACTACGAGACCTTCGAACACGTGCCTGCGTTCTACGCGCTGGTCAGCACGGCGAAGGTGAGCGAGCTCGGAACGAGGGAGTTGCTGGACCAATACCGGATCGGGCTCAATCACCTGAACCTTCCCATCGCCCGCCAGTCTTCCGTACCCCTGTCGGAGCGCGACGATTTCCGTCAGGCCTTCCTGCGCCTGCGCCAGCAGCAGGGGTTGTTTTCCGAACGCCCCGGGGAAATCGAGTTCTTGACCAGCACCATGTTCCGCACCAATGTCCCCCTGCCGGCCAATATTCCCGTGGGAACCTACAAGGTCAAAAGCTTCCTGCTGCATCAGGGGAGCCTGCTGTCGAAGACGGAAGCGAAGATGCATGTCGCCAAGACCGGTTTCGAGCAGGTGACCTTCAACCTGGCGCAGAAGATGCCGGTTGCCTATGGCCTCCTTGCCGTCTTCCTGGCGATATTCACCGGCTGGCTCGCCAGCATCATCTTCAAGAAGGACTGACGGTCCCGTAAGCGCCCTTCAGCCAGAGATCCGTCAGAAAGTCCGCGACCGCTTCCGGATCGTCCGCGAAATGCGCCAGGGCCGGTTCCTTGCGCAAGTGGATCTGGGTCAGGAACTCGTCGACCATGCCGCCAAGCGCATAGGCGACGGGCAGGGCCTCTTCCGGCGTGGATGCTTCTCCGTTTTCAGTCTTGTGTCGTGCGATCGCCATGGCCGTCCGCTCGTACCAGGACCGGTTCAGCTCCTGATAGGAGCGCGCGAAGGCCGTGCTCTCGCTGCCCATGTCGAACAGGCATTTCATCAGCGCGGCATTGTCGGCGAACAGCCGGGCATAGACGAGGCTCGTGCCCCGTACACGTTCCCGCGATCCCGGTTCCCCTCCACGCTGGGTGGAGAGCATCGCCCTGAGAAAAAGAGCGAAGTCCTCGATCAGGACATCCGTTGCTGCGCGGATGTCGTCGAAATAGCGATAGAAGGTGCCGTGGGCGACCTCCGCTGCGGCCGTCACGGAAGCGACTTTCAACTCGCGCCGGTCGATTCCGTCCGCCAGATGCTTCGCAAGACTGGCAAGCAGCCGGTTCCTGGTGCGATCGGTCTTGCGCTTCGCATCCTGCGCCCGGTTCGTCAGAACCGCTGCAAAACGAAGGTCGGTATTGTCCGACAGTGGGTATTCGGCAGTCCTGGCCTGCATGTGTCTATGCCACCTTCTTCTCCACTGCCGGTCGGGTCAGCTGTTTGCAATTGGGACCACTCGATATCCCCAAACTCGGTGTCATCCCAGCGCAGGCTGGGATCCATATGTGGACGGCCCCGTGGTTGCAAGGTTGAAGTTCTCAGGTGTTCCGGATCGCTTGCGGTCATATGTACGGCCTGCTTTGCGGCCGTTTTGCCGCTGGCCAAGATGGGTTCCGCAGCGGATGGGATCCAAACAGTACAGCGATATCGGCCTTGAAGCCGCCACTGGATCCCACGGTATTTCCCATCCGCCTCGGTTCGACCGAACACACCTTCTCATCTTCCCTTGCAAGTTCCTCTGTGGCGCCAGCCTGTCTTTGGCCGGGGCAAGTGTTTTGTCTATCGTCAGGCGAGCACCGGTTGCTCCTTCGGTGACCGCGGGTGATAGGTTTCGCCGCTGACCATCAGCTTCCAGGCGATGCGCGCCAGCTTGTTGGCGAGCGCGACGGCAGCCAGCTTATGGGGCTTGTGCGCGCACAGCTTGTCCAGCCAGGGCCAGAGGGTTTTCATCCGTCCCCGCCGCACTTGCAACAGGACCGCGCTTGCTCCGGCAACCAGTGTGGCGCGCAGCATCTCGTCCCCGGCGCGGGTGATCACACCGAGCCGGTTCTTGCCTGCCGTGGAATGGTTTTTCGGCGTCAGGCCGAGCCAGGCAGAGAAATCGCGCCCCGATTTGAAGGCTTGCGCATCGCACACCTTGATCGCCAGCAGGGTCGCGCCAACCGGACCAATGCCCGGGATGCCGGCCAGCCGCTGGCTGAGTTCATCGGCACGGTGGAGCTTCCGCAGCTTTGCATTGAGCTCGGCGATTTCCTCGTCGACCCGTGTGTAATCACGCACCAGCGTTTCGAACATATCCCGTGCCATCTCCGGCAGTGTCTCGTCCGCACGGATCTGATCAACAAGCCGGTTGATCTGGAACAGGCCCTTCGGGGCAACCAAACCGAACTCCGCTGCAAACCCACGGATCGAATTGGAAAGCTGTGTGCGCCGACCAAGGAACTGCGTGCGCAGCTTAGCCAGCATCTGCGCCGCCTGCTGCTCAGGGCTCTTGACGGCCACGAAGCTCTTGGCCAGCTTCGGACGGCTCATCGCCTCACAGATCGCTTCCGCGTCCGCCGCGTCCGATTTGCTCCGCTGCACATAGGGCTTGACGTATTGCGGCGGGATCAGCGCGACCTCATGCCCCAACTTCCGTAACTCCCGAGCCCAATAATGCGAGGCTCCACAGGCCTCAAGGCCCACCTGCGCCGGAGGCAACCCGGCAAAGAAGTCGAGAACCTGACGACGGCGAAGCCGCTTCCGCAACACCGGCTGCTCGCTAACGTCCACCCCATGCAGCTGAAAAACAGTCTTGGACGTATCCATACCAACTCGAATAATATCCCTCATGGACGGCTCCATAGTTTGAGATCGGTAACAACCTCATTCTGGCACATCGATGCCGTAGGGGCCGTCCACCCCAACAGTAATTCGCTGAATTCGCTTTTCTTTTCCACTCGCAAGCGACACCCCAACCGTCACCCCGGGCGAACGCAGTGAGACCCGGGGCCGACTCGTTTGCAGAGCCGTTTTTGTCCTGAGCAAAGCTGCGGCAAGCGGTTTTGCGAGTAGGCCCCGGATCTCCGCTGCGCTTTGTCCGGGGTGACAGCCCGTGTGTGGCGCAAGGCCATGCCTCGTCCGCGGGGATCGCTTATTGCCAAGCCAGATAGCAATGGATTTTCCCACCGATCCCCTCCGCCTCAGACCACGTTGCGTTCGCGGTAGGTCTGCAGGAACGAGCGGACGCGGGCATCGTCGGGCTCGCGGCCGAAGATCTCGGCGGGCGGGGCGCAGGTGACGAGGCGGCCGGCGTCCAAGAAGGCGACCCGATCGGCGACATGGGCGGCAAAGCCCATCTCGTGGGTGACGACCACCATGGTCATGCCCTCCGCCGCCATTTCCTTCATGACGGCGAGCACCTCGCCGACCAGTTCCGGATCGAGCGCCGAGGTCGGCTCGTCGAACAGCATCACCCTTGGTTCCATGGCAATGGCGCGGGCGATCGCCACGCGCTGCTGCTGACCGCCGGAGAGGTTGGCCGGATAGCTCTGCGCCTTGTCGGACAGATGCACCTTTTTCAGCGCGGCCTCGGCCTTCTCGCGGGCCGCGGCCTTGCCTATCCCCTTCACCTGGATCAGCGCCTCGGCGACGTTTTCCAGCGCCGTCATGTGCGGCCACAGATTGAACTGCTGGAACACCATGCCGATGTGCTGGCGCTGCTTGCGCAAGGTGCCGGAAGACCGGGCCTTGCGGGGCGAGACATCTTCCTGCCAACCGATGAGTTCGCCGTCGAGGCGGACCTCGCCGGTGTCATAGGCTTCCAGGAAGTTCAGGCAGCGCAAAAGCGTGCTCTTGCCCGAGCCGGACGGCCCGATCAGGCACAGCACCTCGGAGCGGTTGACGTCCAGGGTGACGTCGCGCAGGGCGACGAAGTCGTCGAAGGACTTGCCCATGTTGCGCACCGTGATGATCGGTTCGCCGGCGCCATTGGTGTTCGGTGTCGTGTCGGCCATGGTCAGATCAGATCCCGTTTGTTCATCAGACGCGTTTTCAGGCGCGTTTTCAGGCGCGTTTCAGGTGGCGCGTCACCCGCGCCTCGACCCGGCCGCCCAGCCAGTTGGTGCCGATCACCATCAGCCAGTAGAACAGCGACAGCACCAGGAAGGGTTCGACATAGGTGAAGGTTTCCGCCGCCATGGTCTGGGTCTCGTAGAGCAGCTCCGGCACGGTGACAACGGAAAGGATCGCGGTTTCCTTGGTCAGGATGATGAAGAAGTTGGTGAGCGGCGGCGTGATCGGCACCAGCATCTGCGGCAGGACGATCCGGCGCAGGATGGTGACTTCGGACAGGCCGACGCAGCGGGCCGCCTCGACTTGTCCTTTTGGGACCGCGTTGAAGCCGGAGCGGAAGATCTCCGAGAAATAGGGGCTACCGTAGACGACGAAGCTCAGGATGCCCGCCTGGAGCGGGGACAGCACCAGTCCGAGGTAGGGGCCGCCGTAATAGAGGATGAAGAGCTGGATCATGAACGGCGTGCCGCGGATCACCTCCACATAGGCGTAGATCACCCAACGCACCGGCGCGATGCTCCAGCGGTAGAGGCAGGCGATCACGAAGCCGAGCACAAGCCCGCCCAGCGAGCCGGCCGCCCAGCACAGGATGGTGACGCCGAAACCGCGGATCAGGGCCGGTCCGTAGCGGACGAAGAGATCAAGTTCCATTACCCGCCCTCACCCGGCCTGAAGCCGTTTTTCGGCCAGCCGGCCGAGACCGGAAATGACCAGGTTGATCAGGAAATAGATCGCGGCCGCCGCGATGTAGATCTCCAGCGGCCGGTAGGTCTGGCCGGTGATGTTCTGGGAGATCCGGGTCAGCTCGCCAATGCCGACGACCGAGGCCAGCGAGGACACCTTGACCAGGAGAATGAGTTCGTTGACCAGCGACGGCAGGCCGATGCGGACCGCCTGGGGCACCAGGATGCGCTTCCACAGGGAAAAAGTCGGGATGCCCAGCGCATGGGCGGCTTCCGTCTGGCCGGCGGGAATGGCCCGCAGCGCGCCGCGCAGGATCTCCGCCGTATAGGCGGCCGAACACAGGCCGACGGCCAGGATGGCGGCGGCGATCGCCGGCAGGTCGAGGCCCACATAGGGCAGCATGTAATAGGCCATCAGCAACTGCACGAGCAGCGGCACGCCGCGAAAGAAGGAAATGTAGAGGGCCGCCAGATTGGCGAACAGCGGATTTTTCGAAATCCGCGCCGCGCACAGGAACACGCCCCAGGTGACGCTGATCGCCATTCCGGCGACCGAGATCAGCAGGGTCCAGCGGGCCGCGGCCAGAAGGTAAGGCAGATTGTGCCAGATGACGTCGAAGGAAAAATTCACGCCTTCGCTCTCCGCTTTTACGATGCGGGCACTATGACAGTGAAAAGCCCGGCAGGGGATCCCCCGCCGGGCTCCGTTGTCAGGTTACTTGACGTCGGGCATGGAGGTCGGCAGGTCCGGAGCGGTGCCGAGCCACTTTTCGTTGATCGCCTTGAGGCGGCCGTCCTCATGCATCTTGAGGATGGCGTCGTTGATGGCGGCGATCAGCGTCTTGCTGTCTTCGCCACCGGTGCCGACCCAGCCGAAGTATTTCGGATCGCCGAAGGGCGGCATCACCATTTCGAACAGGCCCGGACGCTGCACGGAGGCATAGCCCATCAGCGGCATGGAGTTGGCGACCGCTTGAATGCGGCCGGCGGCGAGGTCTGCGAGGGCTTCGTCGATATTGACGTATTCACGCACGTCAGCCGGCGGGTTGAGGGTCGCGGAAAAGGCCTTCAGCTGTTCCAGCTGGGCAGAGCCCTTCTGGGAACCGACCGCCTTGCCGGCAATGTCTTCCGGCTTGGAAATGCTGTCGTCGCCGGCCTTCTTGGCAAGGGCCACGGTCGCATTGCCGATCGGCAGGGTGAAGTTGTAGCGCTTCATGCGTTCGGCGGTGATGGTGACCGGTGCGTTGACGAAGTCGAACTTGCCGGCTTCCAGGCCCGGCAGGATCGACTGCCAGGGCAGATCGAGGAACTCGACCTCGACGCCCAGTTCCTTGGCGACTTCGGTGAAGAGGTCGTGGCAGATGCCTTCGTACTTGCCGTCGACCAGAAGGTCGAACGGTGCGTAGTGCATCTCGGTGGCAGCGGTGATCTTGCCCTTTGCCTTGATGTCGGCGAGCTGATCCGCGTGGGCGGCACCGGCCAGTCCGAGGCTGACGCCGACGACGGCTGCAAATCCAATCAGTTTCGATTTCATGTGAGCTGTTCTCCTGTTGTCCGGTTAGGTCTTGTCGTTCTTGTTATTCTGCGGGACCGAGGATCCCGGGAAGGTTCAAGTGATGGTCCTTTGCACAGTCAATTGCGATCTGATAACCGGCGTCCGCGTGGCGCATGACCCCGCTCGCGGGGTCGTTCCACAGCACGCGGGCAATCCGTTCATCAGCTTCTTTCGTGCCATCGCAGCAGATCACCATGCCGGAATGCTGGGAGAAGCCCATGCCGACACCGCCACCGTGATGGAGCGAAACCCAGGTTGCGCCGGAGGCGCAGTTCAATAGCGCGTTCAGGAGCGGCCAGTCGGAGACCGCGTCCGATCCGTCCTGCATGGCCTCCGTCTCCCGGTTGGGGGAGGCGACCGAGCCGGAATCCAGATGGTCGCGGCCGATTACGACCGGCGCCTTCAATTCGCCGGTGCGCACCATTTCGTTGAAGGCAAGCCCGAGACGATCGCGCTGACCGAGACCGACCCAGCAGATCCGCGCCGGAAGGCCCTGGAAGGCAATCCGTTCGCGCGCCATGTCGAGCCAGTTGTGCAGGTGTTCGTCATCGGGGATGAGCTCCTTCACCTTGGCATCGGTCTTGTAGATATCCTCCGGGTCGCCGGAAAGCGCGCACCAGCGGAACGGCCCGATGCCCTTGCAGAACAGCGGACGGATGTAGGCGGGCACGAAGCCGGGGAAGGCGAAGGCGTTCTCGAAACCCTCGTCCTTGGCGACCTGACGGATGTTGTTGCCGTAGTCCAGGGTCGGAATGCCCCGGTTCCAGAAGGCGACCATGGCTTCCACATGCTCGCGCATGGAGGCGCGCGCCGCCTTTTCCACCGCCTTCGGATCGCTCTCGCGTTTGGCGCGCCATTCGCCCAGCGTCCAGCCCTTGGGCAGATAGCCGTTGATCGGATCGTGGGCGGAGGTCTGGTCGGTGACGATATCGGGATGAATGCCGCGGGCGACCAGCTCCGGAAAGATGTCGGCGGCATTGCCGAGGAGGCCGACGGACTTTGCCTCGCCCGCCTTTGTCCAGGCGTCAATCATCGCCAGCGCCTCATCAAGGGAGGTGGCCTTCTCGTCGACATAACGGGTGCGCAGGCGGAAATCGATGCGGGTCTCGTCGCATTCCACGGCCAGGCAGCAGGCACCCGCCATGACGGCGGCCAGCGGCTGTGCGCCGCCCATGCCGCCGAGACCGGCGGTCAGTATCCACTTGCCCTTGAGGTTGCCGTCGTAATGCTGACGGCCCGCCTCGGCGAAGGTCTCATAGGTGCCCTGGACGATGCCCTGGGTGCCGATATAGATCCAGGAGCCGGCGGTCATCTGGCCGTACATGGCCAGGCCCTTCTTATCCAGCTCGTTGAAATGATCCCAGGTCGCCCAGTGCGGCACCAGGTTGGAATTGGCGATCAGGACCCGCGGCGCATCCTTGTGGGTCTTGAAAACGCCGACCGGCTTGCCGGACTGGACCAGCAGCGTCTCGGTCTCTTCCAGGCTCTTCAGCGCGGCAACGATCCGGTCGAAGTCGTCCCATGTGCGCGCCGCTCGGCCGATGCCGCCGTAGACGACCAGCTCATGCGGGTTTTCCGCCACGTCCGGATGCAGGTTATTCATCAGCATCCGCAATGGTGCTTCGGTCAGCCATGACCTGGCGTTCAGCTCCGTTCCGGTCGGCGGAAACACGTCGCGGGTGTTGTGGCGGCGGTCAGCCATGGAAGTTCCTCCGGTCATCTTGTTGTTTCCTTACCGCCGGTCTTCGGGAGATTGCCGGCGACCCGGGCGAGTTCGTCCAGCATTTCCTTCAGATGCACCCGAAGCCGCTCCGCCTTGTCCATGTCATAGGCAAAGGGCGCCGCTTCGGTTGAAAGATGGGTCGATTGGGCGAGTTCCATCTGGATGGCGTGAACGCCGGTTTCCGGGCGGCCGTAATGGCGCGTTGTCCAGCCGCCCTTGAAGCGGCCGTTGAGAACGCTGGTGTAGCCGTCCGCCGCCCTGGCGCGGGCGACGATCGCAGCTTCGACGGCCGGCGCGCAGGTGGTGCCGCCATTGGTGCCGATATTGAAATCCGGCAGCGTGCCCTCGAACAGAAAGGGCACGAGCGAGCGGATCGAATGGCAGTCGTAAAGGATCGCGACGCCGTGCAGCTCCCTCACCCGCTCGATCTCGGCGGCAAGCGCCTGGTGATAGGCGGCGTGCCAGGTTTTCCGGCGCTGCTCAATCTCGTCAGCCGACGGTTCTTCGCCGTCCAGATAGATCGGCCGACCGTCGAAATCGGTCACCGGGCAGAGCGAGGTGGTATTCTGCCCCGGATAGAGGCTGACGCCTTCCGGGTCCCGGTTGGCGTCGATGACATAGCGGTGGAAGGTGGCGCAGACCATGGTCGCGCCGGGCAGCAGGTTGGAATAGAGCCGGTCCACATGCCAGTCGGTGTCGGCGATGGCGAGACCCGTTTCGTTCAGCCGGGCGCGGATGTCGTCGGGGATGAAGGTGCCCGCGTGGGGCACGCCGAGAATGACCGGGCTGTCGCCGGCAAAGATCTCGACGGGCTTCATGACGGCCATCCAATGTCGAGCAGCTTGTCTTTTGACGCTGCCGCCGCAACGGCGCCGGAGGAGACAAGACCGGCGGCCCATTTGATGTCGGGCGCCAGATAGCGGTCGGTTTCGAGCGGTGCCACGTCCTGACGCAGGCGATCGATCACATCCTGCAGCGGTGCGCTGGTCTTCAGCGGCGCACGGCATTCGATGCCGAGCGAGGCGCAGAGCAGTTCCACCCCAAGGATATTGGCGAGATTGGCGTTCATCCGTCCGAGCCGGCGCGCGCCGTGAGCCGCCATGGAGACATGGTCTTCCTGGTTGGCGCTGGTCGGCGTGGAATCGGTCGAGCAGGGATGGGCCAGGTGCTTGTTCTCGCTCATCAGGGCGGCCGTGGTCACTTCCGCGATCATCAGGCCGGAATTCAGCCCCGGGTCCATGGCAAGGAACGGCGGCAGGTCGAAGGAGAGCGTCGGGTCGACCATCAGCGCGACGCGCCTCTGGGCAATCGAACCGATCTCGGCCAGGGCAAGGGCGATCTGGTCGGCGGCAAAGGCGACCGGTTCGGCGTGGAAGTTGCCGCCGGAGACGATCCGGTCCGCCTCGGTCAGGACCAGCGGATTGTCGGTCGCCGCATTGGCCTCGATTTCCAGCGTCCGGCCGGCCATGCGCAGAAGGTCGACGCAAGCGCCGACGACCTGGGGCTGGCAGCGGATGCAGTAGGGATCCTGGACCCGGCAGTCGCCGTCCCGGTGGCTTTCGCGGATTTCCGAGCCCTGCATCAGCTCACGCATGGCGGCCGCGACCTCGATCTGGCCGCGATGGCCGCGCAGGGCGTGGATTTCCGGCAGGAGCGGCGCGGTGGAGCCCATGATGGCGTCGGTCGAAAGCGACGATGTCACCAGGCAGGCCTGCGCCAGGGCCCAGCCGTCGAACAGGCCGGCAAGCGCGTAGGCGGTCGAGAACTGGGTGCCGTTGATGAGGCCGAGGCCTTCCTTGGGTCCGAGCACCACCGGTTCGAGACCGGCCTTTTTCAGGGCTTCCGCGCCGGGCAGACGCTCGCCGTCGAAATCCGCCTCGCCTTCGCCGATCATCACGGCGGTCATATGGGCGAGCGGGGCCAGATCGCCGGAAGCGCCGACCGAGCCCTGAGACGGAACGACCGGCCGGACGCCCTTTGCCAGCATGTCCTCGATCAGCTCTAAGATTTCCCAGCGCACGCCGGAGGCGCCGCGCGACAAAGACAGCAGCTTCAGCACCATCATCAGCCGGACGACCGCAGCCTCGGTCTCATCGCCCACGCCGGAACAATGGGACAGGATCAGGTTGCGCTGGAGGGTGGCCGTGTCCTTCGGTGCGATCTTGACGCTGGCGAGCTTGCCGAAGCCGGTGTTGACGCCATAGACCGCCTCGGAGCCGAGTGCCGCCTGCCGGACACGCTCCGCCGCCGCGTCGATGGCGGGTTTCGCCGCGCGGTCGATCGTGACCGGAACTGCGGATCGATAGACCTTCTCCAGGTCTTCCAGCGTGACGGCACCGGGAATGAGAACAATGCCGGTCATGCGGCACCTCCGAAAATGCGCCGGTTGAGCGGATTGAAGCCGATCCTGTAGCTGAGTTCGGCGGGGTGTTCGACATCCCAGACGGCCAGGTCGGCCCGTTTTCCGGCACTCAGGGTACCACAATCATCAAGGCCAAGCGCCTGCGCCGCATTGCGGGTCGCTCCGGCCAGCGCCTCTTCCGGGGTCATGCGGAACAGGGTGCAGGCCATGTTCATGGTGAGCAGCAGGGACGTGAGCGGCGAGGAACCGGGATTGCAGTCGGTCGCAACCGCCATCGGCACGCCGTGTTTCCGGAACAGATCGACCGGCGGCAGTTGAGTTTCGCGCAGCGTATAAAACGCGCCGGGCAGGATGACAGCGACGGAACCGCTTTCGGCCATCGCCTTCACGCCGACTTCGTCAAGATATTCCAGATGGTCGGCGGACAGGGCGCCGTAACGGGCCGCCAACGCCGCACCACCCAGATTGGACAACTGTTCGGCGTGAAGCTTGACCGGCAGGCCCAGATCCTTCGCGAGATCGAACACCCGGCCGATCTGCTCCGGTGAAAACGCAATGCCCTCGCAGAAGCCATCGACCGCATCAACCAGGCTTTCCGCATGGGCTGCCTTCAGCGCCGGCAGGCAGACCTCGGACAGATACCGGTCCGGCTCGTCCTTGAATTCGGCCGGGATCGCGTGGGCGCCGAGGAAACTGGTCTTCACCCGTACCGGGCGTTGTTCGCCGACCTTGCGGGCGACCCGCAGCATGCGCAGTTCCGTCTCGATATCGAGACCGTAGCCGGACTTGATCTCCAGCACGGTGATGCCTTCGGCAAGGAGCGCATCGACCCGTTTCAGGGCGTCGACCAGGAGTTCAGCTTCGCCGGCCTCACGGGTTGCCCGCACGGTGGAGACGATGCCGCCGCCGGCGCGGGCGACTTCCTCGTAGCTTGCGCCTTCAAGACGCATCTCGAACTCGCGGGCACGGTTGCCGCCAAAGACCACATGGGTGTGGCAATCGATCAGGCCCGGCGTCACCAGGCGTCCGCCGAGATCTTCCGCAGGCAGGTTCGAAAATCCGGGGGGCAGGTCCGCTGCCGGTCCGCACCAGGCAATTTTGCCTGACTCTATCACCAGTGCACCGTGCTCGATCAGGCCGTAGGCAGCGCCTTCCGGCTCCATGGTGGCAAGCTTGGCGTTGGTGAGGAGAGTTGCCGACACGGTCCATTCCAGGGCTTGATTAAATTGTGATATAAGAGATTATGCATGCACATATTAACCTGTCAACGCGGATGAATGCCATGCAGACGCTTTCCGGTTTCCCTGCCCCCGCGCGCTGCCAGACCCTTTTCGCGGACACGGCCCTGACGCCTTCGGGCTGGCGGGAGAACGTGCGCGTGGTGATCGGTCCGGACGGCAGGATCGCAGACGTCTCGGAAGGCGCGGCACCGGAAGGCACCCGCGTCGGAACGCTGCTTCCCGCCCCGGTCAACCTGCACAGCCACGCCTTTCAGCGCGCCATGGCCGGCATGAGCGAGCGGCGCGGCTCCGAAAGCCGCGACACGTTTTGGACCTGGCGGCAGATCATGTTCCGCTTCCTTGACGTATTGACCCCGGAGGACATCGAGGCGATCGCCGCCTTCGTGCAGATGGAAATACTGGAGGCGGGCTACGCGGCCGTAGCCGAGTTCCACTACGTCCACCACCAGCCCGGCGGCACGCCTTATGACAACATCGCCGAACTGTCGGAGCGGATCGCTTCAGCGAGTGATGCGACCGGCATAGGCCTGACCCTGCTGCCGGTGCTCTACAGCCAGGGCGGCTGCGACGGCCGGCCGCTCGGCGACGGACAGATCCGCTTCGGCAATGATTTCGACCGGTTCGCGAGGCTGCACGAGGTAGCGGCAAAGACGATCGCAACGCTTCCCGGCGATGCCCGGATCGGCGTCGCGCCCCACTCGCTGCGCGCCGTGACACGGGACGACCTCGCCCGCTGCGTGGAGCTTGCCGGCACCGCACCGCTGCACATGCATCTCGCCGAACAGGTGAAGGAAGTCGAGGAGGTCGAGGCCGCCTATGGAAAGCGCCCCGTGGACTGGCTGCTTGACACGCATGATGTCACGGAGAACTGGTGCCTGATCCACTGCACCCAGATGACCGCTCGAGAGACCTCCGGTCTGGCCGCGACAGGCGCGGTCGCGGGCCTTTGCCCCATCACCGAATCGAGCCTCGGCGACGGTATATTCGACGGCGTGAATTATCTCGCAGCCAACGGCAGGTTCGGCATAGGCTCAGACTCCAATATCCGGATTTCGCTCTCCGAAGAGCTGCGCACCTTCGAATACTCCCAGCGCCTGCGCGACAAATGCCGCGCCAGCGTCGCCACACCGGAAAACTCCACAGGGCGGGTGCTTTACGAAACCGTCCTGACGGGCGGGGCCCAGGCGGCGGGCCGTACCTCGGGCGCCCTCGCGCCCGGCCAATTTGCCGATCTGCTCGCTCTCGACCCCGCCGCACTGGATCTCGACGGCACCAAGGGCGACGAAATCCTCGACACCTGGATCTTTGCCGGCGACGACCGGATGGTTTCCGATGTCTGGTCCGCGGGGCGGCACGTGGTCGCCGGGGGGCGACATCGCGACGGAGAAGCGATAAGAGACCGCTACCGCTCAACCATGCGGGGATTGAGGGAGAAACTTTGACACTTCGCGAAGCCAATTCCTGGATACTGATCCGGGAGGAACTCCTGCGCCGGATCCACGACCGGATCTGGAAGCCGGGCGATCTCATTCCGGGCGAGGCGGAGCTGGCGGAGGAATTCGGCTGCGCCCGCACCACGGTCAACCGGGCGCTCCGGGATCTGGCGGAGACGGGCCTGGTCACCCGGCGGCGCAAGGCCGGCACGCGGATCGCCGTCAATCCGCCGCACAAGGCGACCCTGACCATTCCCATCGTGCGCGAGGAAGTCGAGGCGCGCGGCGCCACCTATCGGCACGCCGTGCTGGAACGGGAGATCCGCAAACTGCCGCCGCATCTGGGCGGCGCCTTCCGCCTGGCCGACGGTGCCGACGTCCTGTTCCTGCGCAGCATGCATTATGCGGACGATCAGCCGTTCATCTACGAGGAACGCTACACCAACCTTTCCGCGGTGCCTTCAATGGCGGAAACCGAGTTCAAGGATATCAGCGCCAACGAGTGGCTGGTCCAGACCGCGCCCTATACCGGCGGCGACATGGTGTTCTTTGCAGCCAATGCGGACGAGACCTTGAGCACCCATTTCGGCGCCCCGGTCGGCACCGCGCTGTTCGTGGTCGAACGCACCACCTGGAATGGAGACGAACCGATCACCCATGTGCGCATGACCTACGCACCGGGCTACCGCATGCGCACCAGCCTTTAGAGCCTGAACCGCGAAGCGTACCCACGCCCGCTCCACAGGACCCGATCAGGAAATTTCCTCCGATTCCGGGGAACAAACCGGCCGGACCCTCGTTATAACAGGTAGACCGGTTTTAACGGGGGACCAAGGGTGAGCAAAGAGTACAAGGAAAACAGCATCACACTGCCCGGCGCGATTTCGATGGGAACCGGGGTCATGATCGGCGCTGGTATTTTCGCGCTGACGGGCCAGATCGCCGAACTGGCAGGTCCCTGGTTTCCCCTATCCTTCATCGCCGGCGCGGTGGTCACCGCCTTCAGCGCCTACACCTACATCAAGATGTCGAATGCGTTTCCTTCGGCTGGCGGGATCGCCATGATCCTGCAAAAAGCATACGGTCCGTCGACGGTCGCCGCGGGCGCGGCGCTGCTGATGGCGCTATCGATGGTCATCAACGAGAGCCTCGTCGCACGAACCTTTGCCAGCTATGTCTTGCGCGGCCTTGATGTCGGCCAGTCTGAAGTCCTGATCCCGATTCTCGGGGTGGGCCTGATCGTCTTTGCCTATCTGGTCAATGTGGCGGGCAACAAGTCGGTCGGGCTGTTCTCGGTGGTGATGGCGGTCATCAAGGTCGCCGGTATCGGCCTTTTCGGTGCTGCAGCCTTATGGGCTTCCGGCATTTCCTTCAAGGCCACCGGGACGGGCGACGACTTCGGGATTGCCGGATTTGTCGCATCCATCGCGCTGTCGATCCTGGCTTTCAAGGGCTTCACAACGATTACCAACAGCGGTGCGGAGATCACCGAACCGCATCGCAATGTGGGCCGGGCCATCGTCATATCGATCTGCATCTGCGTGGTCGTCTATCTCCTGGTCGCACTGGCCGTCGGCTCTTCGCTGAGCCTCGACAAGATCATCCAGACCAAAAACTATTCGCTGGCAGAGGCCGCGGAACCGGCCCTGGGATCCATCGGGTTTTACCTGACCGTTCTCCTGGCCATCGTTGCGACCGCATCCGGACTGATCGCCAGCATTTTTGCCGTTTCGCGCATGCTGGCCATGCTGACCGACATGAAACTGATCCCGCACAGCCATTTCGGCATGCCGGGCAGGATCCGCGACCATACGCTCGTCTACACCGTGGTGATTGCCGCGTTGCTGACGGTTTTTTTCGACCTCAGCCGGATCGCATCCCTCGGCGCGTTTTTCTATCTCGTCATGGATATCCTTATCCACTGGGGCGTGTTTCGCGCGCTGCGTCGGGAAATCGATGCGTCGGGCTGGATCATGATCTGCGCGATCGTCTTCGATCTCGTCGTTCTTGCGGCCCTTGCAATTCTCAAATGGCAACAGGACCCGCTCATCGTTTATGCAGCGGCGATCGGTATGGCCCTCGTTTTCATTTTCGAATACTGGTTCCTGTCCCGTGCCGGCCCGCCTCCCGAACACGAACACCACGGAAACCATTAGGGTACGGATCCTTTAGAGGCGCGCGGGAAAATCCGCTTGACCTTCCACCTGCTGGAACCCTGATCTAGTATCCGACCTCTTCGGGGAAGGCGGCTGGAAAAACCGGTCCGCGGAAGCTATCAGTTACAAATGCGCAGATTTTTGATCGCACTTCTGATCCTTGTCGTTGCCGGCATGCATTCCATGGCGGCACAGGGACCTGCATTTGCATCGCCGCTCTCCGTCGCTACCGATGCGCAGCAGGCCGGCAACACGAAGCAGACGATCAAACCCGCGTCCGACAATGGCCATGAGGCCATGAGCTGCTGCAAGAAATTGTCCGGGTCGAAGGGATCGCTGGACGGGTCATCCTGCCCTATGGATTGCCTGGGCCTGATCGTGACGGTTCCGATGCCTCTCACCGGACTATCGGAAACCGCCGAAGAACATTCGAAATACAGGCATCACCCGATCGTTCTTTACGGAAATGATCCGCCCCCAATAGCAGCCTGACATCCTTGCGGTTCCTGCCGGCATAACGATGCCGGCTGTCGATTTGTCTCCGTTTTCGCAGCGACGCGCCAAGGCCTGAATGCATCGGCCTGCGTGCCCGTCATGCACCGCTCCACGGGATAAATCACACTCTTTGATTCAATCAAGCGAGACGCTGAAAAATGACCAGAACACATCTCTTTGCAGCCGCAATTCTTGCCGGCTCCCTGTTCTCCATGCCGGTTCACGCCGGAGACGAAAACACCATAACGGTCTTCAAGTCCCCCTGGTGCGGATGCTGCAAGATCTGGACGGATGCCGTGGAGAAAGCCGGCTACAAGGTCATCATACAGGACATGGAAGACCTGACCGCGATCAAGAAACAGGCCGGCATCCCGGACGACATGGAAGCCTGTCACACCGCGGTGATGGGCAATGGCACGAAATATGTCCTAGAGGGACATGTGCCGCTGGAAGCGATCGACAAGATGATGAGCGAACGGCCCGACATACGCGGCCTGGCTGTGCCCGGCATGCCGAGCGGGTCGCTTGGCATGGGCTATGACAAGGACGCGAAATACACGGTTTACGCCCTTGGTCAGACGGTTTCGGAAAGCCCCAAACCTTATTATCAGGCCGGCCAGTAACGGCGGGTGGGCGAGCCCTTCGGGGCTCGCCTTGGCTCGGCGTCAAACTTTCGAGTTGGAGGCCGCGAGCGGGCGGGTGCCGGTGATATGCGCCCAGGCCGGGCGTTCGATCAGGAAGGTACCCATGCCTGTTTTCCTGATCAGCCAGAACATCACGGCCGGAGCTGCGGTCGACAGCACGAGCACGAGGGTGCTGAGCGCTCCGGTATCTGTGATCAGACCGCTCCAAAGCGCGACGCCCCGGACGATCGACATCGGGATCGTGAAGGCCAGATAGATGACGAGCGAATGTTCGCCCAGCCACCTGAGCCAGTCCATGGCCCGCACCTTTGCCAGAAGAGCACTGGAAACGCACAGGGCCAGAGCGCCTGTCAGCGCGAGGGCAAGATGGAGCGGCGGGAAGGCCGCGTAGCCCATCTGCATACCCATGGGCAGGACCTCGTACCCCGGTGAGAAGACGAGAAGCCCGTTTACGACGGCCCATGCGGCAAGGGCGCCAAGCGCCTGCCACGGGTGCGTCTGCGCCCAGCCGACAGCGCGAAACACATGCGGCGCAAACAGGTAGCCGGCGTAGAAGAAGATGAAATAGGCGGCGAACTGCTGGACGATGTAACTGGCGGATTCGATCTGCGCCATCTGCAGGGCCGCGGCGAGAGGCACGACGACCCAATGCGGAATGCGGAACTGCCGGCACAGCTTGACCACAACGCTGACCACGCCGAGCATGTAGATGAACCACAGGACACCGTAAGGCTGAACGACCGCTACGGCCATGTCATGGGTCATGGCGGCAGGCGACCTTGAAAAAATTCCCACCTTCAAGGCGATCATGATCGCGGCCCAGAGCCCATAGAAATAGAAATAGTGAACGACCCGCCGGTCGGCATAAAGGCGCCAGGGACGGTCGATGACCTTGGACAGGAACAGGCCGGAAATCAGGAAAAATTCCGGCATCCGGAACGGTGTCGCGAAGCCGATGACGTAATGCAGATAGCCGACCTCGCCGGTGTATTCGCCCGTGTTATAGGCGGAGTACATCATCACCACGAGGATGATGGACAGTCCCTTCGCAATGTCGACCCAGGCTTTCCGGTTCGTATTGTTCATAGGCTTTTCACACGCGATGGCCGGTTTCCCGGCGGATTGGCAAATTTGACTAAAAATGCCTCAAACCATTCCACCGTACGAGCAAAACCTCATTTCTTGGTAAAAATCGGCGATGGCGGTCCGGTAACTGTCATCGCCCTGTTTTGCCTTCCGTTAGACACCGCGAAACGGGCGGCGGAGACGAAACCACGGCGCCCGCATCGGCTCGGGTAAGGGGCCTGGCGGACCTATTTATCTTCCCCGTTCGCGTCGTCGTCATCCTGCCATCGGTTCCGGATCTCATCGGGGGTGAGCTGGCCGTCGCCGTTCTTGTCGAGGTACTTGAACATCCGGCCATGGATCGCCTGGAATTCCTCCAGGGACAATTTGCCGTCACCGTTGGTGTCCATCATCAGGATCATCATCTGAGGGCCCATCATGCCGCGCCCCATCATTCCGGGGCCCATCATCATGCCGCCGCCCATCATTCCGGGACCCATACCGTAGCCCCCGCCACGGCCGTACATCATTCCGGGACCCATACCGTAGCCCCCGCCACGGCCGTACATCATTCCCGGTCCCATGTGGCCGTTGTAGCCCCAGGGCATCATGCCGCGCCGGCCGTATCCGTAGCCGGGCATGGGCCGCGCCTGATCATTGCCCTGGCCCGTCATCATGCCCTGACCGGGCTGGCCCATCATGGGTCCGCCCTGTTGGGCCACAGCGCCGCCTGCCAAAGCGGCGAACATCATGGCGCAGGCTGAGGTGAAAAGGATCTTTTTCATAACTCGTCTCCTGTTTATCGGATCCGGTCGCATTGCAGCCGACCGACGATCCGTCTTTCATCAAAGGGGTGTGCACGGGCTCCGTCCGTGGAATTCCGTCCACCCCGGCGTTCAGCCTCGGCCAGCCAGGCCATGAAGCTTTACGCCGGAGCTATCGGACAACGGCATCTTCGGCGCGGGATACCGCTCAGGCGCCACGCACTTTCGGAGGATGCTGCAAGGGAGAGACCACACGCGGAGGACCGGCCCGCTCATCTGCAAGAAGCAGAGCCGATGAAAGAGGCGGCATAAGCGTGAAGACTAAGGGAACGACGCCGTGAAAGGCGCAATTGCCATGATGCATGCAATGTCCGGGTGCGGCTGCATGCTCCCCGGGCATGTGGCTATCGGCATGAGCGGCAGAGGCCGTCACTGCAAACCCGCCATGAGACACCGGCATCGACGGCGGGTCGAGATGGCCGAACGCAAGCATTGCAAGCGCCAGCAGGCAGACGTAGATCCCCGACACCCGGCGCCATGCCGTTGTCTGTCTTGTGCCCATGCTGATATCGCCGATTGCCATCGAGAAGCGCGCCTCAACTCATGAGCGTAGAGTATCACCCCCGAAAGCGGGCGACTTGATGTCGATCAAAAACTGAAATTTCGTTGCCCAACCCCGGGCCGCCGGTCCTTTGCCTGCCGGTGAAACAATTGAAACAAGAAACCGCCCCCACGACATCGGACGGAAAAGCCGATGACCAATTTTCCGAAGATCGCATGGCTCATATTGAGCCTGCGAATTGGAGGAAAGTGAAATGTCATACATCAAACGAATCGGATTGGCCGCAATCGGTCTTTCCATCGCCTCGGCCGCCTTCGCGGGCAAGCTTGAGAAGGTCGATATCGTCAAGGAAGGCATCGATCAGAAGCCCATCGTGGTTCGCGCGGATAACAACGGCTACACGTCCTACGCATCGGGCGCGCACCGGTACTATCTTCGCGTTTACGCGAAAGCGAAAGGCTCAAACGCCGTCTGGTTCATCGGCCTGTACCGCGCCTCAGCATCGCCGTGGGTGCAAAAAACCTGGTTCTTTTCCGACAAGGTGCGCAGTTCCGATGGCTGGAGCAGCTACAGCAAGAGCCTTGCGGTTGACGTCAGGCCGGAGCACAGCCGCTTCTATTTCGATCCCAAGGTCGTCTGCACCGAAAACCTGAAGAAGCAGATGAAAAACGGCATGTCGAAGTCGAAGGTGCTAGACCGGGAGTGGAAGCTGACGGCGCAGGCGCGCTTTGCCGTTACCGCCGTCGCCGACAGCAAGAAGCGCAACCGCAAGAACGACCACACGACCACGTCCGGCGAAAAGAAGTCGCGGGAAGCCATCTATCCGGTCAACGTGCTTTGCCAGCGGGCAAGCTGACCGGCCGCTTGCGTCCGACGCAACCGGTATGACCTGCATGGCGGAGTGCCGTCCCATCGGCACACCGCCATCAGCCTGTCATTTGCCAATCGAAAGGCATGATAGGCGAAACGACGCAAAAGCCGGAAGATTTCGCGCGCACTCTAAAGCCCGAGCCTGAGCCGCCCGCCGTTCTTCGCCCTTGAGCAACAGGCCATCATGCGGGTCATCTCCGCCCGCTCCGAGCGGCTGAGCACCACGTCGCGGTGGTCCACATCACCGTCCAGCACCTGAACCTCGCAACTGCCGCACAGGCCCTCGCAGCAATCGCTGGCGACATCGATGCCGGTCGCGCGGATGGCATCGAGCAGGGTCTGGTCGGCGGCCACCTGGACCACCAGGCCGGAGTCCCTCAGTTCCACTTCAAAAGCCTGTTCCTCTTCCGGATCTAGGCCCGTGTTATGAGAGGAGAAATGCTCGAAGCGCAGGGTGCCTTCGGGCAGGTTCGACGTCAGATCCTCAAGCGCAGTGATCATGCGCTCCGGACCGCAGGCGTAGATCCGCCCGCCTTCAGGCAGGGCGCCGACAAGGCCGTGCAGGTCCATCCGCTGTCCGTCCTCTTTGGCATGAACGATCAATGCCCCGCCATGATCGCGCGAGGTGCGGTCGAGCAAGGCCATGGAAGTGCGCGACCGGCCGGCGTAGTGCAGTTCGTATGGCTTGCCGAGCACCTTCAGCCGGTCTGCCATGGCGAGGATCGGCGTGATGCCGATGCCACCGGCAATCAGCAGGTAATGTTCTGCGTCCTCGTCCAGGCGGAACAGGTTGTGCGGCCCGCGCATCCTGATGTCCATGCCGGGCTTCACGGTGTCATGGATATAGCGCGATCCGCCCCGGCCCTCGTCCTCGCGCAGGACCGCGACCGTATAGGCGCTCTCCCCCGGCACGCCGCAGAGCGAATATTTGCGGTCATAGCCACCGAGGCAAAGTTCGATATGGGCGCCCGGGCTCCAGTTCGGCAGGGCGCGGCCCTGCGCATCCTCAAACGTCAGCTGGACGATCCTGTCGGCGACGGTTTCGACACCGGTCACCCGGATCCGCCGGGCAATGTCCTTGCGCGCCGGCGCGCCGACCGGGAACTCCACCGTCCGCTCCAGAACAGACGGATCGCGGCGTTCGGGATTTTCCGCCGGGTCCCACTCCACCCAGACATGGTCCGGGCCGCGGAAGGATGTGTTGGGCAGATAGCTGAACTCCTGCTCGGCGAGACGCAGATGGGGCAGCCGGCGCGACACCTCCTCCAGGAAGATGCGCATTTCCATGCGGCCGATGTTCTTGCCCATGCATTGATGGGCGCCGTAGCCGAAGGTCAGGTGATCGACCGCGTTGTCGCGGTAGATATCGAAGGTGTCGCCGTCCTCGAAATGGCGCTCGTCCTGGTTGGCCGAGGCCTGGACGATCAGCAGCTTCGCGCCTTCGGGCAGATCGACATCCCCCACCCGCGCCGGTCCCGTGGTCTGGCGGCGCCAGGCGACGATGGAGCCCGCATAACGCAGGCATTCCTCGACCGCATTGGGGATCAGCGACGGGTCGGCGCAGATATCGTCCCAGGCCTCGCGGTGGCTGAGCAGGGTCTTGAACATGTTGGCGGAGGCCAGCGAGGTCGTCTCATGGGCGGCGACGATGATCGCCATCATCATGGAATGGACGTAGCTGTCCGGCACCACGTCGGGCATCTCGGCGTTCTTGCGGATGGTTTCATGCATCCAGCCCTGCCCGTCCGGTTCCGCCTTCATCTTTTCGATGACCGAGCCGGCATATTGCCAGAACTTTCCGACCGCATGGGCCACCTCGATCTGCTTTTCCGGCGTCGGCTTGCCCCAGGTATTGACCGAATGGGCGAGGGAGAAATTGCGCAGGACGGCGATCTCGTCCTCGGGCACGCCGAGAAAATGCAGCGCCACGTTCAGCGGCACCTCGTAGAGCATGGCATCGACCAGATCGACCCGGCCACTGTCGATGAAGGCGTCCACCTTCTCGCGGGTCAGACGGCGGATCATCTCCTGGTTCGGTTCGAGGTTTTCCGGCAGGAAATGGCCGATCAG
Source organism: Roseibium sp. (assembly GCF_048260565.1). Classification (GTDB taxonomy): domain Bacteria; phylum Pseudomonadota; class Alphaproteobacteria; order Rhizobiales; family Stappiaceae; genus Roseibium. The sequence goes on from NZ_JBLXGP010000002.1 coordinate 816,272, forward strand.
GGCGCGGCGGCGCTCCATATGGGCCGGCTCGTCCTCATTCACCATGGTGCGGTTCATGGCGTAGCCGTAGCCTTTGAGAACCTCCATGGCCTCGGGGATTGCCGGCGAGATCTTTTCCAGGACGTTCTTGGGCGAGAACAGGATGTTGTCGCGGAAGACGGCCTTGATGTCGTCGTAGCGGCTGACGATCCAGTAGCCGAGCTTCGGGCTGTAGAAGACGGGCAGCTGATCGCGCGACCAGCGCAGCGCCTCGGCCGGATCGACCTGGTAGGGCCCCTCGAAGGCATCGAAGTTAGCGGCAAGCTCCGACACCGGACAGCCGGTACGCCCATGCCCGCTCACCGGACAGCCACCTGATTTGCTCCCGGTTTCCCCGGCCGTTTCCGCCATCTTCTCCTCCCGCAAAAAGAATTGTCTCGATTATCGCACATCTTTGTTTTATTATCGCACACATTGGAATTGACGGCAATCTGCCGATCATCTGGAGCGGCTGCACTGAATCGCCCCTTGCTCCCTTCTCCCCCCGGAGGGGCAAGGCAATTGCACATGGCACGGCCTGGCTCCCTCTCCCATGGGGAGAGGGCTGGGGTGAGGGGAACAAAACGCTCGGGGATACGGACGGGCTATATCCCCTCGCCCGGAGCTTCGCTCCGACCTCTCCCAATGGGAGAGGTAATTTGGAGCCTGTTGCCGACGCTTTCGTTCGAATGCGCTTCTCCTGCTCAAGGGAGACGGGAATATGCCGATGGGACTGAAGACGGAAACCTGAGAGCCGATATGGAAACGACCCGACTGCAAACCCTGGACCGGGGCCTGATTGCGCTGCGCGCGGTGGCGGAGAGCCGTGACGGGCTGAAGATCTCCGAACTGGCGAAGCGGCTCGGCGTGCACCGGGCCATCGCTTACCGCATCGCCGGCACGCTGGAGGCGCACCAGATGGTCTACCGGTTGCCGGACGGACGGCTGATCCTGGGCAGTGGCATCTTCGCGCTTGGCGCCACCGCCGACACCCCGCTCAGGACCCTTGCCCGCCCGGTCATCGAGAAGCTCGCCGATGCCTCCGGGGCAACGGCGTTCCTCTGTTTAGCGCAAGGAGAAGAAGGCGTCGCCATTCTCGTTGCCGAACCGCGCGACACGTTTCTCAACATCCACTACCGGCTCGGCACCCGCCATCCACTCAACCGGGGGGCCGCCGGCATCGCGATCCTCGCCGGCCGGCCTGCAACGGAAGACGAGCCGGAAGCGGTCACCCGTGCACGAAAGAACGGTTATAGCGTCACGCGGGGCGAATTGCAGGCCGGCGCGGTCGGTGTTGCCAGCCCGCTCCGGCTGACCGGCCCCGGACTGCCGGGGCTGGAATGCTCCATCGGCGTCGTCGCCCTGGAAGGTCTGGAAACGGAGAAGACCGCGCGGCTGGTGCGAGAAGCTGCGGAGACGTTGCAGCAGCAGTTAACGTCTGACGCTCCCGAGATCAGATCTCCGTGATCGGCATGGACTGATACCGCCGGCGGCCTAGTTTCGGTGACGGGAGGAATTTGCGAATGCGTATCAGGCTTGCCGTTGTTGCGGTGGCACTGGCCTTGTCGGGACCGGCCGCCGCACAGTCGCTCATGTCCGGGATCGACCTCACCTCGCCGGCGATGACCGAGGCGGATATGACCCGCGCCGAGGTGGAGGCGCGGCTTGCCGCGCAGCCGGGAGCGGCCGTGTTCGACCAGGCGCGGCTCAACGGTCTAGATCTATCCGGGCTCGACTTCAGCGGCGCCAGCCTTCGCGGAGCGCGGCTGAACGGAACCGACCTGAGCGGCGCCCGACTGGACGGGGCCGTGCTCGACCAGGCCTGGGCGCTTAAAGCGCGTCTCGACGGGGCGAGCCTCAAGGGCGCAAGCCTGTTTCAGACCCAGATGCAGGACGCCTCGCTCCGGAATGCAGATCTCACGGGGGCGCGGGCCCCCGCCAATTTCTCCCGGGCCGACCTGACCGGCGCCCGGTTCACAAATGCCGATCTCGGCGCCGACCTGAAGAACCAGTCCATGGGACTGATGCGCGCCGACCTGACCAGCGCAAAGGCCGAGGGCGCGGATTTCACGGGCGCGAACCTGTTGCGCGCGGTGCTTGAATTCGCCGACCTGAAGGGCGCTCGTTTCGACCGCGCGAACCTCACGACCGCATCGCTCGCCGGAGCGAACCTGACTGGCGCCTCGGTCGCAGGTGCCGTTTTCACCGATACCGATGTCGCGTCGGCCCGGCTCGTGGATCTGGTGGGGCTCGACGAAACCCGGCTTGACGCCGCCAGCAACTTGTCCCGGGCGATTACCCGATAGCTGCTTACTGAACCCTCGTGGAGGGCATAGCCCAGCCCGAGGGGAATCGGTTACAGTTTTCCGGTCAGTCACTTACCGTATCAAACCAGTTCGGGTCGAAATGGTGCGTCTACTCGTCTTCACGGATCTGGATGGAACCCTCCTCGACCATGCCACGTATTCTTATGAGCAGGCCAAGCCGGCCCTTCAGGCCTTGCGTGACCTTGACGTTCCGCTGGTCCTTGCAAGCAGCAAGACCGGGGCCGAGATCGCCCGTCTGCATGACGAACTGAAGCTTGGCGACAGTCCAGCAATCGTTGAGAACGGCGCCGGCATCTACATGCCGGGCGGGCCCGCTTCCGGCGATCGCTCCGACTATCTCAAGATCAGGCAAGCCCTCACCGACTTGCCTCGCGCGCTGTCCCAGCCCTTCAAGGGCTTCGGCGACATGAGCGACGAAGGCGTCGCCGAAGCGACCGGCCTGCCGCTCGAACAGGCCCGGCTTGCGAGGATGCGCTGCCATTCCGAGCCCGGACTGTGGTCCGGAACCGATGCCGACCTGACCCGATTTCTGGACGCGTTGCAGGCGCAGGGGATCGTCGCACGCCGCGGCGGTCGCTTCCTGACCCTTTCCTTCGGCCGGACCAAGGCCGATGCCATGAAAGACATCGCCGATCGCCTGCAGGCGGACATGACAGTTGCCCTTGGAGATGCGCCGAACGACGCGGAAATGCTGGCTGCGGCAGATCGCGGTGTCGTGGTGCGCAATGACCACGCGCCGCCGATGCCGGAGTTTGCGGGTGAGGCCACAGGCCGCATCCGCCGAACGACACTTCCCGGCCCGGCGGGCTGGAATGCGGCTATTCTGGACTTGATTGAGAACCTCGGGCGAACGCGGGAAGAGACAAACCATGGCTGACTTCCATCAAAACGGCAACATTGCCCAGTTCCACAATCTGCGCTGCCGGCCGATCGAGGAGCTGGTCTACGAGCTGGAAGCGTTCGCGCAGACCCGAAAGATCACCCTGATCCTGCCGTCGCTTTATTCCGAACTCGAAGAGACGGCCCTCGCCAATATCGTCGAGGAACTGTCGAAGGTCACGTACCTGCACCGCATCGTCATCGGGCTCGACCGGGCGACCGAAACCCAGTTCCGCATGGCCCAGGACTTCTTCTCCAAATTGCCGCAAAACCATGTGGTGCTTTGGAACGACTCGCCGCGGATGAAGGCCTTCGAGGACAAGCTGGTTGGGCTCGGTCTCCAGCCCATCGAGCCCGGCAAGGGCAAGAACGTGTGGACCTGCATGGGCTACCTGATCGCCTGCGCGGATTCGGCCGTCATGGCGATCCACGACTGCGATATCCTGACCTACAATCGCGAGATGCTTGCCCGCCTGGTCTATCCCGTCGCCAATCCGCATTTTTCCTATCAGCTGTCCAAAGGCTTCTATCCGCGCGTCGGCGGCGGCAAGCTGAACGGACGGGTCACCCGCCTGCTCGTCAGCCCTCTGCTTATCTCGCTCAAGAAGGTGATCGGCGACCGGGACTACCTCGACTACCTGCGCAGCTTCCGCTACCCGCTGTCGGGGGAATTCGCGCTGCGCATGTCGATCCTGCCGGACCTGCGTATCCCGTCCGACTGGGGGCTCGAAATCGGCATCCTGTCGGAGGCGTGGCGCAATCTCGGGCCCCGCTCGGTCTGCCAGGTGGAGATCGCCGACGCTTACGACCACAAGCACCAGTCGGTGAGTGCCGAAGAGGCCAGCAGCGGCCTGAACCGGATGTCGACGGACATCTGCAAGGCGATCTTCCGCAAGCTGGCGGCCGACGGCACCGTCTTCACCAGCAACACATTCCGCACCCTGAAGGCGACCTATTACCGACGCGCGCTCGACATGCTGGAAGTCTACGATCACGACGCCAAGATGAACGGGCTGACCATCGACCGGCATGCGGAAGAACAGACCATCGAGCTGTTCGCCGACAACATCATCCGCGCCGGGCAGGTGTTCCTCGACAGTCCTCAGGAAACGCCGTTCATCGCCAACTGGAACCGGATCCATGCGGCCGACCCGATGCTGCTGTCGGAACTCAAGGCAGCCGTCGCGGCGGATGCGGAAGAGTTCGCTCCGATCCCGTTCAGTGCCGGTTCGTGATCCAGCGGCACTGATAGGGCGCCAGCGCTACTGTTTCCTGCCCGGACGGGATATGTTCGCCCGTCAGGAGATCCATCCAGTGCTCGTCCTCGATCAGGTTCAACGTGGCGACGGGAACGTCCACCGTTTCCGCACTGACATTGTGCAGGGCGAATATCGACTGACTGCGATCCAGTGACTGACGCCAGATGCCGAAGACGCGATCTTCCAGCATCAGGGTGAACTGGGTTGCATTCGGGTGAAAAGCCGGCTGTTTGGCGCGCATCCGCAGACGCTCCGACAGGGCCTGCAGGACACGGACCTGATCGGAGTCCGGATCGGCGAGCCTGGCGCGCAGGGTCGGATAATCCCAGCGATGCCGGTTAATCGCCCGATTCATGCCGCGCCGCTCGACACCCTCGAGATCGTTCGGCGTGGCCAGCATCGAATGGATATAGAGTGCCGGAATCCCCTCAAGGGACATGACGATCGTCTGCGAACAGACGAACCGCTCGATCTGGTAACCGTCCTCGCCCTCGAAGGTCCGCGCCATGGCGGAGAAGAACGCGGTGTTTAGTTCATAGACGGACTGGCCGCCATCCGGCAGGGCGCGCATGGAGGCCAGCCCTCCCGCCTCCTTGACCGTTTCGATCACGCGGGCGATCTCGTCATCGGGCAGCAGTCCTTCGACCGGCCGCATGCCGACGCCGTCGTGGCTTGCCGCGAAATTCAGATAGGCGCAGCCCAGCGGTGCCGGCGGCATGGCGCGCTGCCAGCTGCGGATATGTTTCGCCGAACCCGACAGCATCGCATGCAGGATCAGCGGCGGCAGCGGGAAGTTATAGATCGCGTGCGCTTCGTTGCGTTGGCCGAAATAGCTGAGATTTTCCGCCTTTGGCACGTTGGTTTCCGTCAGGAGGACGACCGTCTCCGTCGCATAATCGGCCAGCAATCTGAGCAACTGTACGATCGCGTGGGTCTTGGGCATATGGATCGACGGCGTGCCCGGCTCCTTCCAGATGAAGGCGACCGCATCCAGCCGGATGATCCGCACGCCTTCATCGATATGCAGCCGGATGATCCGCAGGATCTCAAGCAGCACCTCCGGATTGCGGAAATCGAGGTCGACCTGATCGTGGCTGAAGGTGCACCAGACATGGCGCGGTCCGCGGGACGTATCCACTTCGCGCAGGAGCGGCGTGGTGCGCGGCCGCACCACCATGGAAAGATCCTCGTCGGGCGAGGCTTCGAAGAAGAACCTGTCGTAGGGCGCCTGCCCCTGCCGGTAGGCGTTGAACCAGGTCCCCTGGCTCGACACATGGTTCAAGACCAGATCCGACATCAGGTGAAACGACTTGCCGATCCGCTCGATATCGGCCCAGTCGCCCAACGACGGATTGACCTTCCGATAGTCGGTCACGGCAAAGCCGTCGTCGGAGGTAAAGGGGAAGAACGGCAGGATGTGAACCCCGCTGACAACGCCCTTCATATGCTCCAGCAGGAAATCGTAGAGAAGATCCAGCGGCTTGTGCACACCGTCGATCAGCGTGTCACCATAGGTGATGACCATCGCGTCCTTTTCCGACCAGAGCGAGTTGGCCGGCTGGCGCGGCCGCTTGCGGCAATGGGCGCCCTCGGGCCAGAAAGCCTCGAAAACCTTGTCCGTGAGATCCTGGGCATCGGCATCGAAATAGATGCGGGAAAGCAGCGCGGTCAGGCGCGAACTCAAGGACGCTGGTATATTCGGCATGAACTCAAACGGCTCCGCAATGGGCAATAACAATGTTCAAGGTCTAACCGAGCAAAAGAAACGATCAAGTCTTCAAAGTGAATAAAAAAGCGGCAGCAACCGGCAAAAGCAGGTTCCTGCCGCCTTTTACAGATCGATCTCGATCACGCCGCCCTCGTCCTTCGCCCGGCTCTGGCAGAGAATGATCGACGTCTCGCGCTGTTTCTTTGAGAGCACGAAGTCGCGGTGTTCGACTTCGCCGGAGACGAGGCCGCATTTGCAGACGCCGCAGATGCCGTCGGAGCATTTGATGTCGATGTGGAAGCCATTGGCGTTGAGCACATCGGCGGCGGTGTGATCTTCCGGGACCAGCAGCTCGCGGCCGTCCTTCAGCTTCAGGACGAAGTCGTGGTTCACGTAGTCCGGCTGTTCCGGCACGGAGAAATATTCCAGGTGCCGCGCCTCTTCCGGGAAGCCCTGGCGAGTGGCGGCCTCGATCACGCCGGTCATGTAACGGTCGGGACCGCAGGTGTAGACATGCCAGCCGTCGCGGTAGCCGGTGAGGACCGTGTCCAGATCGGCGCGGGTGCCCTGGTCGGAGAAGTGGGTGATGACCTTGTCGGCCCAGGGGAACGTCGGCAGGTCCTCCAGGAAGCCGGCACCGTCCCTCCGGCTTGCCGAATAATGCAGCTCGAAGTCCCTGCCCAGCGCATGCAGGCGATGGGCGAAGGCGATCATCGGGGTGATGCCGATGCCGCCGCCCATGAGGAAGCTTTTCGTTGCGGTCTCGTCCAGTTCGAAATGGTTGATCGGCCTTGAGATGAAGATCTTGCGGCCTTCGGAAAAGATCCGGTGCATCAGTTTCGAGCCGCCCCGGCCATCGTCCTCTCGCAGCACCGCGATCTGGTATTTCGACCGGTCCGCCGGATCGCCAGACATGGAATACTGGCGCAGGAATTCCGGGGCGACGACGATGTCGAGGTGGGCGCCGGCGGTCCATTCCGGCAGGTCGCTGCCGTCGAGGGTGCGGAACTCGTACTTGGTCACATCCGGCGTCATCTTCTCGACTTTTGAGACCTCGACGCGGATCACCGGGCTGTCACCGTCATTGACGTAGCGGTGGATCACGGACGTGTCGCCGGAGACCAGACGCGCCTGGTATTCCTCCGCTGTCACCATGGCCTGATAGGCCTCGATGCCGGCCTCCCGGTCCATGGGGAACGGATAGGGCCAGGGATGCGGAGCGATCGGCGCCGGATAAACGGCCATGGTCTGGTCCTCGTATTTCAGGTCCAGATCCTTCTGCAGGTCACGGCGGTTGAGCGGATGTTTGGTCGGCCGGTAGGCGCCGTCCTCTTCCAGCTCGATGTCCCACCACCATTTCTTGACGTCATTCAGGCCGCCGTTGCCGACCGCGTCGTCCAGCCTGGCGAGCAAGGGTGCGGCGGCGGGAATGTTCGACGCCGCCCAGCGGAACGGCGCTTCGGCGAACAGGCCTTCCAGGTTCCACGGGCAGGTCTTCATGCAGCGGCCGCACATGGCGCCACCCGGCGTGGTGATGCGGTACGTGGCGCATTTCTGGCTGTCGGATTTCCAGATCTCGTAGCCGTTGAACATCAGCTTCGGCCCGGCGGTGATCGCCCCTGACGGGCATTCGCGGGCGCATTTGTTGCAGTTCTCGCAGAAGTTCTGCAGGCCGAAGTCGATCGGCCGGTCGTGTGTCATCGGCATGTCGGTGGTGACCACGCCGGACTTGAGCCGGGGGCCGAGATAGGGGTTCAGGATCACCTCGCCGATACGGCTGACTTCGCCCAGACCGGACAGCAGCAGAAGCGGCGGCTGCAGAACCTCGCCGTCCATCACCGTATGCGCCTTGGCCTTGTAGCCGAGGTTGCGGATATGCTTGGCGATGACGCCGCCGAGCAGGGAGAAGCGCAGGTAGGCGCGCATGGACTGGGCGACGGAAATCCAGTCGTCGCCGGACGCGCCCTCCATGGTTTCGTAGCCCTGGTCGATGATCATCGAGACCGCCTGGTCGTGCGGCGGGTCGAGCGGTTCGCCGGCGGCATCGTGGGAATACCAGCTCCAGTCCGGACAGCGGGAGAGGCCAACCGCATCGACGCCGAGGAAATAGGTCGCCGCCTTGATATTGGCGGCGTTGCGTTCCGCATCGCTCGGCCTGGCACCGTCCGGGTTCGCCGGGCCGTCCTGCAAGAGCACGAAGGCGCCGAGCGCGCGCCGCTGGGCAAAGCTGGGCGCCGCCTTGCGGGCATAGTGACCGCCCTTGGCGCCGTCCTGGCAGGGTTTGCCCATGTCGCCGAACTGGGCGCGGGCGAACATGTCGGCGCGCTTGGGGACCCGGGCCACATTGGCCTCGTCGATATAGGTGGTCGGCGTGTCGACCCGCTTCAGCTTTTCGAACGGATGGGCGCCGGCGACGTAATCCCGGGTCGCGTAAGGGTCGCGGTTGAAGGCGTTCTTGGCAAAGCCCTTGCCGAGCCACCATGCAGGCCCGAGCGTGCTGAACCAGGGCTGTTTGCCCATCGGCGCCAGCGGCGCGTCATGGGCGATCTCCATTTCCGTCGTAATCGCCGCGAGGGAGAACCGGGTGCCGAGCCAGGGCGCGACCAGCGCGCCGTCTTCCGCGCTCACCAGACCGGCGGCGGCCGCCAGCTTGCCGAGATCGACATCGGAGGAACTTGCGGTATGGGCACGGGCATCGAAGCCGAGCAGGCGGATGTAATTGGCGATCACCGCCGCGGTCTCCGTCGCCCTCAAGGCGCCGCGATGGGCCTGGGCATTTCGGATCCAGTCCGCACCGGCTTCGTCCGGATTCGGATCGCGGAAATGTTCGTAGAGGAAGACGATCGCGTGCCGGTGGCCGTCGATCTCGCGCGGCGGCGCTTCCATGCTTTCCTTCAGATCCGCCATGATCATGTCGATGCCGGAGGCGAGCGTCTTGGTCTGGCGGGTCTTCAGGTCATGGGCGAGCCGGTCGATATCCGGGTTGCGGAACGGTTCGGACAGCAGTGCCTCTCGCGGCAGGGGGCCGGTGCCGATCATGGAGGCGTCGCTGAAATAGCCGAAGGCCTTCAGGTGATTGGCGCGCTCCTGGGGGTCTGCCGGGATCTCCGACTGGGTCCGGTTGACCAGCCCGTCGCGGATCGCGTCCATCATCGCCTGGTATTCGCCCATGGCGTTGACGATGCTTTCCGGCGCTTCGGGCCGATGGAAGCTCAGTGGCCGCATCCCCGGTACGGCGGAGAGATCCGGAAGGGCGGACTGGCGCTTCAGGCGCTCGAGCGGATAGGGACCGAGATGAACCGGACGGCTCCTGTCGGAAAAAAACCTGATCCCCATGCGCACTTTCCTCCGTTTCGGCCATTCCGGCCTTCTCCACTCTACGCACTAGCTTGGGATCGACCCCAGATCCATTCATATCTATAAATAAATACTATGAGCAAAATCGATTATTCCGACCTCGACGGCAAGACGCTGCGGACCTTTCTCACTATCCTGGAAGAGTCGTCGGTTTCCAAGGCCGCCGACCGGTTGGGCGTGACCCAGTCGGCCGTCAGCCATACGCTGGCGAAACTGCGCCATGTGCTCGGCGATCCGCTGTTCGTGCGCTCCGGCCAGGGCCTGACGCCGACCGAGCGGGCGCTGGCGCTCAAGGAGCCGGTGCAGGCGGTGCTCGACGGGATGAAGGGGCTGACGGAAGGCCGGCCGTTCGACCCGCAAGCGGAAGAGATGCGCTTTGCCATCGCCGCCAACGATCTGCAGCGCGAACTGATCTTTCCGCCGCTGCTGCGCGAGGCGCGCGAACAGGGGATCCGTCTGCGACTCGACTTTCTCGTCTCGGGCGTGCCCGACCCGGTCATCCTGCGCGACGACCGCTGCCAGATCATGCTGACGCCGCTGCCGCCGGACGGACGCGACATCTTCCAGAAGCGGCTGGTGACGACGCGGATGATGGTGTTCTACGATGCCAACCGGCGCGACCCGCCGGCTTCCTGGGAAGAGTATTGCGCCTGCGAGCACGTGGATGTGCGCTTCGAGGACGGGCGGAGTTCGAAGGAGGTCCTGCGCGGCGTGGACCAGAACCGGATCCGGCCGCCCACGGTGACCGTGCCTTATTTCAACGCCATCCCCGCCTTCATCAAGGGCAGCGACCTGATCTCGACGGACACCGAACTGCAGCACCTCGGCCCCTTGCGCGACCTTGCCTGCGCGCCCCTGCCCTTCGACTGCGAGCCGGTCTCCATCTACATGGTCTGGCACCAGCGCTCGAACACCGACCCGGCCCACAGATGGCTGAGGCGGATGATCGAACGCGTTGCTGCGACGTTACCGGAGGCGGGTGGTTAGTCGGCTAAATTTATCGGAGATACCTTTACTCTCGATCGTCATCCCGGAAAAGCCGCCAGGCTTTATCCGGGACCGGCGAGCCCGTTATCGCCGCTCCTGATCGCCGCGCCAACGAGAGGCCCGGGCTCCCCGGTCCCGGCTCTCCGCTTCGCTGCGGCCGGGATGACGACCTCAATGCGGTTCGCTGCCTTTCCGCACCCTCTGTTGTCATTCCCGCGAAGGCGGGAATCCAGTATCCCGTGAGGCCGGTTGTTTGAGCGGAAAGGACACAGCGTACTGTTGGGGTGGACGGCCCCTACGGCATCGATGTGCCAGAATGAGGTTGTTACCGATCTCAAACGATGGAGCCG
>NZ_JBLXGP010000003.1:0-577776 GCF_048260565.1 Roseibium sp.
GACTGGTACATGGACGGCAAGATCGAGATCGATCCGATGATCACCCACACCATGCCGCTGGAAGACATCAACAAGGGCTTCGACCTGATGCACGCCGGAGAGTCGATCCGCTCCGTGGTGCTCTACTGAGGACAGGCCCGGAATGGAAATCGTCTCTGAAAATCGGTGTTTCGGTGGAGTCCAGACGGTCTATCGTCATAGATCGGAGGTCTGCGGTGTCGACATGACGTTTGCGGTCTTCCTGCCGCCGCAGGCCGAGGACGGTCCGGTACCCTGCCTGTGGTATCTGTCGGGCCTGACCTGCACCCACGAAAACGCCATGACCAAGGCGGGCCTGCAGGCCCACGCGGCGGAATTCGGACTGGCTCTGGTTTTTCCCGACACCAGTCCGCGCGGCGAAGGCGTGGCGGATGACGAGGCCTATGATCTCGGCCAGGGCGCCGGGTTTTACGTCAATGCGACCAAGGCGCCGTGGAACACGCATTTCCGGATGTACGACTATGTCATCTCCGAGCTGCGGGATCTGCTGGATGACCGACTGCCGCTGACCGGGCGTCACGGCATAACCGGGCATTCCATGGGCGGGCATGGCGCCTTGATGATCGCCCTGCGCAATCCGGACCGGTTTCAGTCCGTGTCCGCCTTTGCGCCGATTGCCAATCCGACCCAGTCGGATTGGGGGCGCAAGCAGCTGTCCGCCTATCTGGGCGACGACGAGTCCGCCTGGGCCGAATATGACGCGACGATCCTGCTGAAGGAGCGCGGCTGGGACGGTGACATCCTGATCGATCAGGGCGCGAGTGACCAGTTCATCGATCTGCTGCGGCCGCAGGCGCTTGCGGAAGCGCTGACGGAGACACGCCAGCCGGCGGTGATACGGATGCAGGAAGGTTATGACCATTCCTACTTTTTCGTCTCCACATTCGGCGGTGACCACGTGGCCTGGCATGCGGAGCGCCTGAACGGGCATGCTCGGAACAAGTCCAATGGTCACAGGTCAAACGGGCACAAGACGAACGGGAAGGGCGGCTAGGTACTTCGACCGCGCCATGAAGAATTCGTTTGGGGATCCAGTTCGGAGTTTGCGGGAAATCGCACGGAAATGGATCGTCAGGACGCCATCGCCAATCTGGCGAAACTCGAAAGGAAAGGAGGAACCGGGAAATCGATTTGGGAGGAGCTGGCCGAACGCGGCAGCCAAGGGGCGAAATCGGATGTTGGGAGCTTTAGTGCATCCGCAGCCCCGTGGGGAACGTGTCCTGCCGGAAATACAGATTTCGAACCGCTACCATCACGGGAGGTTGAGATGAAAAGGCTACTGATTTCAGCAACAATGCTGAGCATTTGCGCGGGTAGCGCCTATGCGGATGCCAATCTTCAGAAAATGATGGATGACCCGAACCAGTGGGTCATCCAGACGGGGGACTACAAGAACCAGCGCTATTCCAAGCTGGACCAGATCAACAAGGACAATGTGAAGGACCTGCAGGTCTCGTGGACGTTCTCCACGGGCGTGCTGCGCGGTCATGAAGGCTCGCCGCTTGTCATCGGCGATGTCATGTACGTCCATACGCCGTTTCCGAATATCGTCTATGCGCTCGATCTGAAGAACGACGGCAAGATCATCTGGAAATACGAGCCGAAGCAGGACCCGAACGTCATTCCGGTCATGTGCTGCGACACGGTCAACCGCGGCGTGGCCTATGCGGACGGCAAGATCATCCTGCACCAGGCCGACACCACCGTCGTGGCTCTCGATGCCAAGACAGGCGAAGTGATCTGGAGCGTCGTCAACGGCGACCCGTCCAAGGGTGAAACCAATACGGCCACTGTGATGCCGGTCAAGGACAAGGTTATTGTCGGTATTTCCGGCGGTGAATTCGGTGTCCGCGGCTCGGTGACGGCCTACAACCTGAAAGACGGCACGCAAGCCTGGCGCGCCTATTCCATGGGTCCGGACAGCGACATCCTGGTCGATCCGGAAAAGACCACCGTTCTCGGAAAGCCGGTCGGCAAGGACTCCGGCCTGAATACCTGGGAAGGCGATCAGTGGAAGATCGGCGGCGGTACGACCTGGGGCTGGTATTCCTATGATGCGGACGAAAACCTCATCTACTACGGAACCGGGAACCCCTCGACCTGGAACCCGACCCAGCGTCCGGGTGACAACCGCTGGTCGATGACCATCATGGCACGCGATGCGGATACGGGTGTGGCCCGCTGGTTCTACCAGATGACGCCGCACGACGAATGGGACTACGACGGGATCAATGAAATGATCCTGACGGAGCAGAAGATCGACGGCGAGGACCGCAAGCTTCTGACCCACTTCGACCGTAACGGCTTCGGCTACACCCTGGACCGTGTGACCGGCGAACTCCTGGTCGCCGAGAAGTACGATCCGACGGTGAACTGGGCGACGGAAGTGATCATGGACAAGAACTCCGACCAGTACGGCCGTCCGCAGGTGGTGGCGAAGTACTCGACCGAGCAAAACGGCGAGGACGTCAACTCCACCGGCATCTGCCCGGCCGCTCTCGGCTCCAAGGATCAGCAGCCTGCGTCCTATTCGCCGAAGACCGGACTGTTCTATGTCCCGACGAACCACGTCTGCATGGACTATGAACCGTTCCACGTCGCCTACACGGCCGGCCAGCCCTACGTCGGGGCGACGCTGTCCATGTATCCGGCTCCCGACAGCCACGGCGGTATGGGCAACTTCATTGCCTGGGACAACACCGAAGGCAAGATCAAGTGGTCGATCCCCGAGCAGTTCTCGGTCTGGTCGGGTGCTCTGGCAACTGCCGGTGACGTCGTCTTCTACGGTACGCTGGAAGGCTACCTGAAGGCCGTCGATTCCAATACGGGCGAGGAACTCTACAAGTTCAAGACCCCGTCCGGGATCATCGGCAACGTCATGACCTACACCTCGGGCGGCAAGCAGTATGTTGCCGTTCTGTCCGGTGTTGGCGGTTGGGCCGGTATCGGCCTGGCGGCAGGCCTGACCAATCCGAACGATGGTCTGGGCGCCGTGGGCGGTTATGCAGCCCTGAGCGACTACACTGCGCTCGGCGGTCAGCTGACTGTCTTCACGCTGCCGAACTAACGGGCCTTTCGCTCCAATTGAACCGGCGCATATATGTGCGCCGGTTCTTCCCTAGAAATCATCCGACAATCCCGCAAACAGGCCGGACGACGGTCCCGCGGATGTTCGAGTGTCATGACGACAGAAGTTCCCGAAGGACAGGCAATGCGAAAATTGAAGGTTCTCTTTGCAGCGGCTTTCGTGGCGACCGGCGCATTCTCAACGATGACGATGGCCGAGGACGTCCCTGAAGAGGTAGCGGATGTCAAAGCTGCTTACAGCGAAGATGGCCGGTATTTCACCCAGTACGACATACCCACCTACAACGTTCAGGATGATGGCACCATCGATTGGCCGACTTATTCCGGCTTCCGGCGCTATCATTCCGAGTGCCATGTCTGCCATGGTCCGGAGGGCGAGGGATCGACTTACGCACCCGCGCTCAAGAAATCGGCCATGACCATGGACTACTACGATTTTATCGACGTGGTGACCAACGGCAGGAAAAAAGTCAGTGCATCGGAAAATTCCGTGATGCCGGCCTTCGGAACCAACCCGAACGTGATGTGCTATCTGAACGACATATACGTCTATATGAGGGCGCGCGGGACCGATGCCGTTCCGCGTGGCCGGCCGCGCAAAAAAGAGCCGAAGTCCGACGTCATTCGCGCGGACGAGAAGGCCTGCCTCGGGGGCGGCTGAGAAGCGAAAAGATCGTTATTCTCTGAGGCAGTTCGTCTTTGGGCCGGAGCGGAAGCTCCGGTCCGCGGCTTTCCGGGCGCAAGGAGTTTGAGAAATGCAGGCTAAGACAATGGCGTTCGCAGCCGCCTGTTTCTGCGCCGTGCTTGGTCACGAAACACCGGCAGGGGCGCAGACATCGGATCTGGTCTCCCGCAATGCCTTTCGTGTTTGCGCCGATCCGGCGAACCTGCCCATTTCGGACAAGAACGGTGACGGTTACGAAAACAGGCTGGCCGAATTATTCGCAGCAAAGCTTGAGTTGCCGGTTGCCTACACGTGGTATCCGATGGCGACCGGTTTTATCCGCAATACGCTGCGCGCCAACCGGTGCGATGTGGTCATGGGCTATGCCCAGGGCCACGAACTGGTTTTGAATACCAACCACTACATGACGTCGGTGTACACGCTGATCGTGCCGAAGGATGGTGACCTCGGTGCGGTGACGACACTTTCAGACGACCGGCTCAAGGGCAAACGGATCGGCATCATTGCCGGGTCGCCGCCCGCTACCCACATGGCGCGGAACAGCCTCATCGGTAAAGCCAAGCCCTATCACCTTGTGGTGGACCGGCGCTATGAATCGCCGTCGGTCGACATGCTCAAGGACCTGTCGTCCGGAGACATCGACGCGGCGATCCTCTGGGGCCCGATCGGCGGACCGCTGGTAAAGCAGGGTTATCCGGACCTGCAGGTCATACCGCTCATGAACGAGACCCTGCCGCCCAATCTGTTCTACCGCATCACCATGGGCGTCCGGCAGGGCGAAAAGGTCTGGCAGCGCAAGCTCAACTCCCTGATCCGGCGGAACCAGAAGGAGATCGATGCGATCCTCATCGATGCCGGCGTGCCGCTTCTGAACGACATGGGAACGGCGCTTTACGGAGAAGACAAGTGATGTTGCCCGTCGCTGCCGCAAGGTGGCGAAAAAACAAGGCCGTCATGACGCTGCTGGTCGCCGCCACCGTGACGATCTGGCCGGTTCCCGCCTCCTCGCAAACCGTGCCGGAGCCGGACGGCTACCGGGAAGATCCTTATCGGGGGCCGGTGCCGGAGACCCTGCATGGTGCCACCGTCGTCTCCACCAAAGATGCGCATGCGCTTTGGGAAGCCGGGCAGACCGCCTTCATCGATGTGCTGCCGCGCGCTCCGAAGCCGAAGAACCTGCCCGAGGGGACGATCTGGCACGAGAAGCCACGGCTGTCGATCCCGGGAAGCCAGTGGCTGCCCAACGTGGGCTACGGACGGATTGCCGAAGTGACGGCCGACTATTTCCGCGCCGGTCTTGCCAAAGCGACGGATGGAGACAGGAAACGCGGCCTGCTGTTTTTCTGTCTGGATGAGTGCTGGATGTCCTGGAACGCTGCAAAGCGGGCTCTCGAATACGGCTATGAGACCGTCTATTGGTATCCGGAAGGAACCGACGGCTGGACGTTTGACGATTTCCCGGTCGAAAAGATCGAGCCGGAGCCGCAATAGGCCCTGGCCCCTCCTCAAATTTCAGGCGGCCCGTTTCGGGCAAGTCCTCAGTAGTCGGTCAGATCGCGTTCCGCTTCCGAAACCGTGCCGTCGGAATCGGTCAGCTTCGCCCTGACACGCCTTGTGCCGGAGGGGACCGAAAGGGTGACTTGCGGATTTTCGCTCAGGGAAATGCTGCCGGTCATGGTGGCGAAAGGGGCTCCGTTGAGGTCGATCTCAAGTGTATCGACATAGCGAGCCGGAATGTAGAGCAGGGAAACCTGGTCCCTCTGCATGCCGGAATGGCTCGGATGGCTGATCTCGACATCGAGCGCAAGGTCGCTGGAACTGCCGTTCCGCAGGTGCCTGACGAGGCTTGCAGTATCGTTCAACGGCCGGACGACGAGTTCCATCTGTCCGAGGGTTTCAAGTGCCTCGACCGGATCGGTGCCCGGAGGCGCGGCGCAGGCGCCCTGGCCGGAGGTCTTGATAAAGCTTTCCGCCATGAAGAGCTGGCCGTTTTCCAGTTCCGCAACAGCATGGACAGGTGTGGGACCGTTGACGCGCATCGTTGCGGAGAACTCGAAGCCGGCGAGGGGACGGGCAAAGGCCAGTTGCGCCGACACGGGCATCGGGTTTTCATCAAGGATCAGCTGGAAAGCCTTGAATGTGTGTCCCTCAGGCGCTGCCATCCGAACCGTGACGCCGGTGCGGGCATCGTTCGTCGTGCGGTAGGGAACGTCGATGCTGATCACGTCATCGGAGACCCCGAGAAAGCGCTCGCCATAGAGTTCCGACCGCAGATCCGGCCAGCTTCCTTCGCCCGCGGCGGCAAGGTCCGGCAGGAGGAAGGACATGAAGGCCGCGGCGATGACAACCCGGCTCATTCTTCGACGTCTCAGTTTTGCTGGCATGGAACGTCTCCTCCTGACGTCTCGAGGATGAATTTTCCGTCGGCACGCGGACCGTCGCCGGTCTCAATTTCGCCGACAATTTCCAAAGTCTCCGGATCGATCAGGCTGACCGTGTTGGAAAACCAGTTGGTCGAGACGACCAGCCTGCCGTCCGGGGTGGCGTCGATGCCTTCCGGATATTCGCCGACGTCCAGCGTGTCCTCAGGCGCGAAATCGGAAAGCCGGTAGACGCTGACCGTGTCCGCATACTGGTCGGTGGTAAAGGCAAGCCCATTGGCGAAGGCGACGCCGTAAGGGCGCGCGCCGACCGGCACGGTGGCAACGACCGATTTCGCTTCCGGGTCGATGACCGTGACGGAATCCGATCCGACATTCGGCGCGTGGATCCGCCCTTGCGGATCGACGCCGATGCCGAAGGGCCGGACGCCCACGGCAATGCGGGCCCGCAACGTCATGTCCGGCAGATTGAAGATCGAAACCTGGTTGGAATCCCTGTCCGCCGAGGCCAGCCAGCTGCCGTCCGGGGCAACGATCATTTCCGCCGGGGCCCCACCGGTTTTCAGTTCGCCGGCAAGAGTGAGTTCTTCGGCGTCCAGGACAAAGAGGCGGGCATTGTACCAGTCGGACACGAAGACGAGACCGGATTGCGGAGCGGCGGCAACGGCCATCGGTCCGCCGGGCAGTTCCGTGCTTGCCAGCAATTTACAGGTGTCGAGCGAAAACCGGCGCACCGTTCTGGATTCGGGGCTGACCGTGTAAAAGGATTTCATTTCGGAGCTGACCGCAATGCCGGCGGGCTTTCCGGGAACCGGCACCCGCCGGATTTCCTTACGGTTTTCAAGATCCAGAACGCTGACGTCGGAACTGTTCTGGTTGGTTACGAAAGCAAAAGACCCCGCGAGCGCTGGGCCGCCCGCGGGGGAGGTGAGGAGGAAGCAAAGCAGAAGCCGCCTAGTTCCCCGAAAAACGCGTGTGAAGGGCATCGAGGCCGGCCTTGTAAACGGCGGTTACGGCCGCAACGGCGGCTTCGTCGTTGAGGTTTTCAGGCGGATCGTTGTTCGGATAACCGCGATAGAAGGCACCCTTCCATTCGATCAGCGAGCCGCCGTCCTTGCCCGGCTTGACCGTGAGATGGGAGGAGTAATTGGTAACCGGCAGCACCTCCACTTTCACGTCCGTGATCCGGTACGAGTAGCTCATCTTCTCGGCGCTGTATTTGTAGAGCACCTCGGAGATGGTCGGACCGCCTTCTTCACTCAGCGTCAGGACCCGTGTGGCGTCGACGGCATTACCGCCCTCGCCGGTCGTGGAATAGACGGCGGGATGCCAGCTCATGTCCTGGAAATTACCGATGACGGCCCAGACATCGGCGGGCGCTGCAGGCACTTCCGTCGTCAGCGCTATCTTCTGCCGCGTCGGGCCGTGAGCCTCGGACGGGGTTGTGAGGAAAAGGGGCGTGAGCAGCAGGGAAAGCGCCGCTATCAGTCTCAACAGCATGTCGTGTTCATTCCTTGAAGAAGGCGGTTTTCAGGATGTAGTTCATGCCACGGGTCCAGGACTGGTCCGTGTTGGAGCGTATGTCGACGACGCGGGCCCGTGCGACCTTGCCGGTTTCGACAGCGCGCATGACCAGGTTCATGGACAGGATCAGGTTCGAGACTTTCTGGACCACGCCGACCAGCACGAAATCCGCACCGAGCGTTTTCGCCATGCGAACCTCGCAGCCGTAGCAGTTGGCCGGATTGACCGTATTTTCCAGGGTTTCGGAGATCGGAGCCAGATCCATCAGAACCATGCCTTCCTTCCGGAAACGGTCTTCAACCAGGTTTTCCAGAAGGGTGAGGCGCTTCGCCTCGTCGGCTCTGACGCCGTTGTAGGCGCCCTCGGTCGACGTATCGATAAACGTCAGTCCGAGAAAGGCGACCTTGCTGCCGGGTGCAAACTCATCCGCCGCTGCGAAAACGGTCAGGACAAGCAATATTGCGAAGGCCGGAAACACTCTCATGGATACATCTTAGGAGCGCATCCGTGTACCGCAATGGATCCTAAAGTATCGGTTTTTTTGCAGATGACTTGTCTGGCACACTCAAGAAAAAACAGGGCGGGAAAAGCAGGAATTGGGAAACACCTGACATGACAGTACGCGCGCTGGTTCGCATTGGCGTGTTCTGCACGTTGCTCGCAGGGTATTTCGCGGGCTGGATGGCTTTGGCAGGCGTCATTACACCTGCAGCCGCGGTGGAGATCAGGATCGGTATCCTCCGGGTCGATTATCCGGAACTCGTGCCTATTTCCCGATATGACCGGAAGCCGGATGATCTTGGCTTTGCAGGCGGGAAACTGGGGGACGAGGACAATCAGACGACAGGGTCGTTCCTTGGCCACCAGTATTCCACGGTGACCGTAGCGACGCCGCCGGAGGACGCGGAAGCGGCGGCGCAAAAACTGGTCGGCGAGGGCATCCACTATCTGGTGGTTCTGGGCCATGGCGAGGACGTCCTGCGGGTCGCCGATGCGGCGGGACCGGATGTGCTGGTGTTCAATGGGAGCGCGCCGGACACGCGCCTGCGTGACACCGAGTGCCGGGCGAACCTGTTTCACGTCGCACCGAGCCGCGCCATGCTGGCCGATGCTGTGGCCCAGTTCCTGATCTGGAAGAAATGGAACCGATGGTTCCTGATCGAAGGGTCGCATCCGGACGACACGAAGCTCGGCGAAGCCTACCGCCGCTCGGCCGCCAAATTCGGGGCGAAGATCGTCGAGGAGCGGGTGTTTGAAGACACCGGCGGCTCCCGGCGGGCCGACAGCGGCCATGTTCTGGTGCAGCGGCAGATCCCGGTCTTTACCCAGGGGGCGGCGGACCACGACGTTATCGTCGCCGCGGACGAAAGCGATGTCTTCGCGCTCTACCTGCCGTTTCACGCGTGGGATCCGCGCCCGGTCGCAGGCTCGGCGGGGCTTCGCCCGGTCAACTTTCACGCCGCCCACGAGGCCTGGGGCGCAACCCAGTTTCAGCGCCGCTTCGAAAAGCTGGCGGGCCGTTACATGCAGCCCGAAGACTACAATACCTGGCTGGCCGTTCGCGTGATCGGAGAGGCGGTGACGCGGACGGGGAGCGCGGACCCGAAAGCGCTGAGGGCCTATCTGCTCAGCGACGCCTTCGAACTGGCCGCGTTCAAGGGTCAGAAAGTCACCTTCCGGTCCTGGAACGGCCAGTTGCGCCAGCCGATCCTTCTCACCGACAGCAAGATCACGATCAGCGTGTCGCCGCAGGAGGGGTATCTCCATCAGCACTCGCTCCTCGATACGCTGGGGATCGACAAACCCGAATCCGCCTGCAAGGCGTTCGACAACTGAGGACCCTGTCATGAACCGGTCGACTATGAAGTTATTCCCGCAACGTCTTGCGGTTCGGGCAGTGCTTCTTGCAGGCGTGACCGCAGCCGCCCTTTCGATGAGCGGACCGGCTTGGGCAAACAAGGTTTTCGTCTCGAACGAGAAGGGCAATACGGTCACAGTCATCGACAGTGCGACCTGGGAGCCGGTGGCGGAGTTTCCGGCCGGGAACAGGCCAAGGGGCATTGGCATCAGCCCGGACGGCAAGCATCTTTATGTCTGCGCCTCCGATGACGACACCATCAAGGTTTTCGATGCTGAAACCCATGATTTCCTGTGGCAGTTGCCGTCCGGTCCAGATCCGGAATTCTTCGTGTTGAGCCCGGATGGCAGTGAGCTTTTCGTTTCCAACGAGGACGACAATCTGGTGACGGTCGTCGATACGGCGAAAAAGTCCGTCCTGGCGGAAATCCCGGTCGGCGTCGAGCCGGAGGGCATGGCGGTCAGTCCGGATCTCAAATACGTGGTCAATACGTCCGAGACCACGAACATGGCACATTTCATTTCCACGGACGATTACAAGATCAAGTACAACGTGCTGGTCGACCAGCGGCCGCGCTATGCCCGTTTCACGAATGACGGGACGAAGCTGTTCGTCAGTTCCGAAATCGGCGGGACGGTGTCCGTGATCAACATGCTTGGCGAGAACGGGCCGGAGCTTGAAGCGAAAATCGGATTCGAAGTGCCGGGCGTTCAGCCCGAGTGGCTGCAGCCGGTCGGCATGCGGATCACCTCAGACAACAAGTGGCTGTTCGTGGCCCTGGGGCCGGCGAACCGGGTCGCGGTCGTCGATGTGAACAGCCATGAAGTCGTCCGTTACATCCTGGTCGGACAACGTGTGTGGCAACTGGAGTTCACGCCGGACGAAAAATACCTGATCACGACCAACGGAAACTCAAACGATGTGACCGTGATCGATGTGGCGGAGCAGGAGGCCGTCAAATCGATCCAGGTTGGCCAGCAGCCCTGGGGCGTGGCGGTGGCACCGAACTGAGAAAGAAGAATAAAAAAGAGCGGCAGACCCCGGTCAAGATTGAGCATCGATGCGGCGGAGCTTGATTGGGGGGCGGCGAATAGGGGGCCAACCCTAAAAAGATAGCGAAGTACGGGAGGACATCATGAGGACTGCGAAAGAAACTGTACCAAGTGGACTGCGGCGCCCTTCATGGCGCCGGATCAGCCGGAGGTTGGTTGTCGGACTTGCCGTTGCCGGTCTCTCGACGGCCCTGAACCCCTTTTCCGGGGGAAATGAGGCGCGGGCTGCAGACCTGCCCAAGCTTAGGGCCGCGGTCCTGAAGATCGGCACCGTCAACTGGGAACTGGACACGATCAAGCGAAACGGTTTCGACAAGGCCAATGGCTTCGAACTCGAGGTTCAGCCCTATGCGGATAACGGCGCGACCCGCGTTGCCCTGGAAGGCGGCGAAGCGGATCTGGCCGTGGCCGACTGGATCTGGGTGGCGCGCCAGCGGGCGGCCGGCAAGGATTATGTCTTCATCCCCTATTCGAAGGCTGTCGGCGGCATGGTGGTACCCAAGGACAGCTCCGTGAAGACCCTCGAAGACCTCAAGGGCAAGAAAATCGGCATCGCCGGCGGGCCGGTCGACAAGAGCTGGCTGATCCTGCGCGCCTATGCCCAGGAAAAATACGGCTTCGATCTGGCAGCGCAGACGGAGCAGGTTTTCGGAGCGCCGCCGCTCGTGTTCAAGTCGGCGCTCAATGGCGAAACGGATGCGGCGATCAATTTCTGGCATTTCCTGGCCAAAATGAAAGCGACCGGCATGCGGGAACTGATCTCGGTAGAGACCGCATCGAAGGACATGGGCCTCGATCCGAATGTTCCGCTGCTCGGTTATGTGCTCAAGGAAAGCTATCTGAAGGACAATCCGGAGATGGCCAAGGCGCTCTACCAGGCGTCCCGCGATGCCAAAGAACTGCTCGCCTCCGACGATGCTGCCTGGGAGCCTCTGCGCGACCGGATGAATGCCAAGACGGACGCGCAATTCGAAACCCTGCGGGATGACTTCAGGGCCGGCATTCCGGCGCCGGGCAATGTCAACGAAGACGGTGCGGCAACGTTCTTTGCCCTGATGGCCCGTCTGGGCGGCAAGAAACTGGTTGGAGATGTGGGCGAGTTGCCGCCGGGCCTCTTCGTGAACGTCGAGTAAAGGCCTTTGGCTAGCTCTGTCATCCGGACGCTTTCCCTCCTCGGCTTCATTCTGCTCTGGACCGTCGCGGCCTGGCTCGGTGGGGATCCGACGGTGTTGCCGTCACCGACGGATCTGGTCAAGCCGTTCCTGTCGGAACTGTCGTCCGGGGTGTTGCTTTATTCCCTCGCCGTCACCGTCGCCCGGGTGATCGCCGCCTTTTGCCTGGCAATGAGTATCGGCATCGTCCTCGGGCTTCTGATGGGAACGAACCCGGCGCTCGACCGGTGGCTGGACCCCTGGCTGGTGGTGTTTCTCAACCTGCCGGCTCTCGTCCTGATCGTGCTTTGCTATCTCTGGATCGGGCTGAACGAGACGGCGGCGATTGCGGCCGTGACGCTCAACAAGATCCCGAACGTCACCACGATCATTCGCGAAGGCGCCCGGGCGCTCAATCCGGACCTGAAATCCATGGCGCAGGTCTACCGCATGCGTCGGTCGGTCTATCTCCGCCACGTGGTCCTGCCGCAGCTTGCGCCCTTCATTACCGGGGCCGCACGGTCCGGCATGGCCGTCATCTGGAAGATCGTGCTGGTGGTGGAGTTCCTGGGCCGGTCGAACGGGGTCGGATTCCAGATCCATCTCTATTTCCAGCTGTTCGACGTGGCCATGGTGCTGGTCTATTCGCTCAGTTTCATCGGCTTCATGCTGATCATCGAATGGCTGCTGCTGCAGCCGGCCGAGCGGCGCGTGCGCGCGTGGAGGCTGGCGTGATCCGGGTCGATATCAAGTCCAAATTCTTCGGCAAGACCCAGATCCTCAAGGATGTGGCCTTCATGCTCAAACCGGGTGAATGTCTTGCAATCCTGGGCAAATCCGGCGTGGGAAAATCGACGTTGTTGCGCCTGGTCGCCGGCATCGACACGGATTTCGAAGGCACCGTCCAGCGGCCGGAGGCCATGGCCTTCGTCTTTCAGGAGCCGACGCTTCTGCCCTGGCGCAGAGCGCTCGACAACCTGCTCCTCGTTCATCCCGGCCTGTCGGAGGCGCAGGCGCGCGACAGTTTGCGGAAGGTCGGGCTTTCGGAAAAGGCGGACCAGTTTCCGGGGCAATTGTCCCTTGGCCAGCAGCGGCGGCTGGCGCTGGCAAGGGCCTTCGCCGGAAGGCCGGAGTTGCTGATCCTGGACGAACCTTTCGTGTCGCTGGACGAAAAGACGGCCGCCGAGATGGTCGCCCTGACACGGGACCTGATGAACGAGGTCGCTCCGGCGACCCTTTTCGTGACCCACGAAAGGCAAGAGGCGCGGCAGTTGGCCGACCGGACCCTTGAACTTGCCGGATCGCCGGCAACCGTGGTTCCCAATGTGGTGCATCCTGTTTTTCATAAGGGGGAAGTCAAATGAGGAAATGTCTGGGGCTCGGCCTTGCCGCACTGGGAATGGTCGGCATGGTTCTCACGGGGGCGGCTCAGGCGCATGAATTCGGCTTTGCCGGTATTCTGTCCAAGTCGAACAAGGAGGAATTGCCGGAGTTGACGCTCGCATCGGGGAAACCGGTTGCCGAGGGTCCGCTGGTCCTGAAATCCGGCACCCTTTACGAGATCGAGATCACCGCCGACGGGTCCGGTGAGCTCGGCCTTGAAGGACCGGGGTTCTTTCGGGCAATCTGGGTCAACGAGGTGGTGATCAACGGCCTGGAAGTCCGTCCCTTCGGTCTGGAGAGCGTCGAGTTCGACAGGGCCGGGACCATGGAAATCGAGTTTCTGGCGATCAAGCCCGGACGTTACTTCCTGCGCCAGCCCGGGACGACCGGCGAAAGCCAGCGTGTCGAGATCACCATCCAGTAAGTCCTAGACCCGGGGTCGCATGAACGTCTTTTCGGTCCAGAACGTCAGCTACAGCTACGGTGCCAAAAAGGCGCTCGACGATGTGACGATCGAACTCGAGGCCGGGCGCTTCTGCGCCCTGCTGGGCCCCAACGGCGCCGGCAAGTCGACGCTGTTCAATCTGCTGACCCATCTGTTCGTGACCCGCCAGGGCAGTATCCGGATCGCCGGATACGATCTGGCGAAGGAGCCGCGCAAGGCGTTGGCCCGGCTCGGCGTCGTGTTCCAGCAGCCGACGCTCGATCTGGACATGTCGGTTGCCTGGAACCTGTCCTATTTCGCCGCTCTTCAGGGCCTGTCCGGCGCCCATGTGAAGACACGGATCGACGCGGTTCTCGACCGGCTGGACATGCGCGAGCGGGCGAAAGAAAAGGTGCGGGCGCTGAACGGCGGTCATCGCAGGCGGATGGAAATTGCCCGGGCGCTCATTCACGAACCGGAGGTCCTGCTGCTGGACGAGCCGACGGTGGGGCTCGATGCGCCAAGCCGGATGGCGATTACCGACTATGCCCACGATCTTGCCGACAGCGGGCTCCTGATCTTCTGGGCGACCCATCTGGTCGACGAGATCCGGCCCGCCGACGATGTGGTCGTGCTGCACAAGGGGCGGGTTCTGGCGCATGAGCAGGCAAGCGTTCTGTCCGGCGACGGGACCCTGGTCGATGCCTTCACGCGGCTGACCGGCGGCACGGTGCGCCGGGACGACCGGGAGGTGGCGATATGACCGCCTACCTGATGGCGCTCAGGGCCATCGTCGTCCGCGAAGCCTGGCGGTTCCTCAATCAGCGGAGCCGCTTTTTGTCCGCGCTGGTGCGGCCGATGGTCTGGCTCGTGGTCTTCGCCGCCGGCTTTCGCGCGGCGCTTGGGCTTTCGATCATCCCGCCCTACCAGACCTATATCACCTACGAGGTCTATATCGTGCCGGGCCTGTGCGGCATGATCCAGCTTTTCAATGCCATGCAGTCCTCGCTGTCCCTGGTCTACGACCGGGAGATGGGATCGATGCGTCTGCTGCTCACCAGCCCGCTGCCGCGAAGCTGGCTGCTTTTCTGCAAGCTTCTGGCGGGCACGTCCGTCTCGATCCTGCAGGTCTATGTCTTTCTGGGGCTGGCGGCCCTCTTCGGGATCGAAATGCCCGCGACGGGTTATGTCTACGTTTTCCCCGCGCTGATCGTGTCGGGCCTGATGCTGGGCGCGCTCGGGCTGCTGATCTCCTCCACGATCCGGCAACTGGAGAATTTCGCCGGGGTGATGAACTTCGTCATCTTTCCGATGTTCTTTCTGTCCTCCGCGCTCTATCCTCTTTGGAAGATGCAGGAAAGCTCCAAGCTCCTGCGTGACATATGCGCTTTCAATCCGTTCACTCATGCGGTGGAACTGATCCGCTTCGCGCTCTACGGTCAGTTCAACGGCTTCGCGCTGCTCTGGGTCGCGGTCGCCTTCGTCGTCTGCATGCTCGGCGCCTTGTGGGGCTACGATCCGGCGCGGACGATGCTGCGCGGCAAGCGCGGCTGAAAAGGCGGTAACGCCCGGAAACCGAGACTTTCCGCTGTATTGCCTCTATCGGGGTTTGTCCCAATGCTAACAAGGCAAAGATGGTACTGACGTATCGTCATGTAAGCGGAGGAACCCCTATGATCAAATTGCATCCGGCCATTGATAATGGCTTTCCGCCAGCCAAGCCGGGCTTTTCCGGTGGGACGCTGAAATGTCATTGCGCGACCAACCCGGTGACCGTGGAAGTCGGTGCGCAGACGGCACACAATCATGCCTGCGGCTGCACCAAATGCTGGAAGCCGTCCGGCGCGATCTTCTCGCAGATCGCCGTGGTTGACCGGAACGCCGTCAAGGTTACGTCCGGCGAAGAAAAGCTCCATGTCGTCGACCCCAATGCGGCCATCCAGCGTCACGCCTGCAAGGAGTGCGGCGTGCACATGTTCGGCCGTATCGAAAACAAGGATCATCCGTTCTACGGGCTCGATTTCGTCCATACGGAACTG
This sequence comes from Roseibium sp., assembly GCF_048260565.1. Taxonomy (GTDB): domain Bacteria; phylum Pseudomonadota; class Alphaproteobacteria; order Rhizobiales; family Stappiaceae; genus Roseibium. The sequence continues at coordinate 15,624 of NZ_JBLXGP010000003.1, forward strand.
AGCGATCAGGATGGCTGGTCGCCGCCCGAATTCGCCGCCTTCGTCTCGTCCGTCATCGAAAGCGGCGTCAGCCCTGACAAGATGCCCGAAATCCGTGCGCGGCTGAAGGAACTCGGCCTGCAGCCCTACGACGCCCTGTCGCCCGCGCTGATGGATGCGATCGCGACCCATGTCGCAAAACAGAGCGGCGTCCTCGCGGCCTGACGGCCGCTTAACGAGATGTGTCCACCTCCCAGGACCAGCCGGAGCATCCTGCGCTCACCTGAACGCAGGATGCTCCTTCTTTTTGAGATCCTTTGATCTCAACTGTCAGGCATATCCGTAACGTTGAAACCAACGAAAGACGACGGGACGACGATCGGATCGCCGCCGGTCTATCCGTTTCTTGTACTCAAATCTTAGAAGGACGCCCGACGTGCACGAGGGTGTTCGCCGCGTCGTTTTTGCCGGTGTTTTCCAACTGCAGCGGTAATTGTGTCGCGGAATATTCTTGGAACAGGCGCGAAATTCGCTCGGTGATGTATCGACTTACAGTGCGAATGCGGACGAAGTGGACCTTCAACGTGACCGGTGGAAGGTCTATATGGGATATCGCAAGATCAATCCCTTATCCAAGGCGCGCGCTATGGCTTCAATCACCCGGACGGAAATCACTGCGGCAAACCGGGCTGCATGGAACGCTTCGGCGCATTTGCACGCGGAAGGGGAGCCTTGGGAGGAGCTTCTTGAAAGCGCGGCCCGCCCAGGCTTCTCGGTGCTCGATCCGGTCCTGACCGCCATTCTGGATGGGCTGGACCTGAAGGGGAAATCCGCCGTACAAATCGGCTGCAACAATGCGCGCGAGTTGATCTCGCTCGCATCCTTTGGCATCCGCCCGGAAATGGGGATCGATCAGTCGAGCGGTTTTCTTGCGCAAGCCAGGCAACTCGCTGATGCCGCCGGCCTCGATGTCCGCCTGCTTGAGGCGGACATCTACGACCTGCCTTCGGATGTCGGCCGGTTCGACCTCGCCCTCATTACAATCGGCGTTCTCAACTGGATGCCCGACCTGCCGGAGTTTTTTCGTGTCACGTCCGGGATGCTCGCACCTGGCGGACGGTTGGTCATCTACGAAACGCACCCGTTTCTTGAGGTTTTCGACCCGGCAAGCCCCACCCCCTTCGAGCCTGCCTTCAGCTATTTCGAGCGCAGCCCCCAGGAGGTTACCGAGGCGATCGCCTATGACGGCAAGGACCACGGGGAAGGCGAGACGGGATACTGGTTCATCCACCCGCTCGGTGAGATCGTTACCGCCTGTGCCCAAGCAGGGCTCGGTATCGTCGAGCTGAAGGAATACGGGCACACCATCCGTGAACCGGAGTATGATCTTTACGAAGGCCGCGTCGCACAGATTCCGATGAGCTACAGCCTCGTGGCTCAAAAGCTGACGAGCGCCAAAGGGTGCTAGCCGCCATTCGTGGCCAGCGCGGCATTGAACGCTGTGGAATTCGAAATGGGCATTCGCTGCGTCTGAAACCAATGGCAGCACCTGTAACGCGCAAGAACAGTTGGCACTAAGGGCTTGAGCGGGAATAACCGGGATTATCCGGTAATTGGCGGTTTTCTGCCGGTTGCGGTGGGACCAGACCAAAACGAGCGCGCAACATCATTTGGTAACCTGCGGTGGCGCTGTTTGTGTCATTTGAAATTGTTCAATGAAATCAATAATCACGCAATTTCAAGGAGGTAACTAACTCCAGCCTCGAGCAGTAAATTTCCACCTCGTCATTATGTGGCGGAAAACAGCCGTTAATTCCAATCGTGTTGCCGAGGGCAGTCTTTGCGAGGTGGGAACTTTCACAGCACCGAAGCAGACCTTGCGCTTTGTAAAGGTAAGCGGCGGCAACGCGGACAAAACGGTCCTTCGCGTGGCACCGAAAGTACGTAAACCGCGTACCTCAAGGAGGGGATTTTATGCAGGAATTGGCTGTCTCAGATGAAGGATGAACCGGCATTCAACCTGGTCGATACCCAGGACGCGAGTCTTAGAGCGGAGCGTTTGTTCAATGAGGTGCGGTTACTGGTCGCTGACGCCGTGCCGATCGCCGACATTCGTCATATTGGAGCGACTGCGGTTCCAGGCTGCCTCACCAAGGGAGATTTAGATATCGTCGTTCGCGTGCCGGCTGAAAAATTCGAAGAGGCTGATCAAGCGTTGAGTCTTTTGTACCCGCGAAACTTTGGTTCCATCAGAACAACCACCTTTTCTGCTTTCGAAGATTCGGCAAGGGCACCGCAGCTCGGCGTGCAGCTGGTTGCGATAGATGGCCCCCACGATTTCTTCCACCAATTCGCTGAGGCACTCAAGGCGTCACCCGACCTTCTGCAAGCGTATAACGAGTTGAAAATGGAATTTGCCGGTCGCGATATGATCACATATCGGCGGGCCAAGGACGCATTCGTAGAAAAAGCACTCGCTGACTATTGCCGTCGCAAATGACCGCAATGGGCTCAAATCTGGCTTTCGCTGCATCTGAAACCAATGGCAGCATGTAACGCGCAAGAACAGTTGGCACTAAGGGCTTGAGCGGGAATATCCGGGATTGTCCGGTAATTGGCGGTTTTCTGCCGATTGCGGCGGGGCCAGACCAAAACGAGCGCGCAACATCATTTGGCACAAAATGGGGTAATCTGCGGTGGCGTTGTTTGTGCCATTTGAAATTGCTCAATGAAATCAATCTCTGCGCAAATTCGAGGAGGCAACTAACTCCAGCCTGGAACAATGAATTGCCACATTGTCTTTTTTGGCGGAAAACAGCCGCAAATTCCAACTGTGTTGCCGAGCGCAGTCTTTGCGAGGTGGCAACTTTCACAGCGCCTAAGCGGACATTGCGCTTTGCAATAGTGATCGGCAGCAATGCGGACGGAGCTATCGTTTGACGCGCCGTTTACTATGACCGCTTTCGGGCACCAATGCAAAAACGGTTTTTGCTGCGCTGAACAAAACCCCGTGCCACAACCCGAAGATCACGTAGCCCACGAGGTTCGGGGGTCGAAGCGAGTACAGTCAAGAACCACGTTGCTCACTCCGAGCTGGATTGGCATAAACTATGCCATAAACGGACAATCTGGTGATAGTTAGCTCGTCAAGGAGGTCGCTTGATGCCTCGCGCCAATAAACAACTTAGGAATCTTCGACTGCAAGCAGGTCTCTCACAGAACCAGCTAGCCCGGAGGGCTGGTCTTGTTCGGACTACGATCAGCAAAGCCGAAAGCGGTAGCGATGTTAAATTACGGACTATTTCCGAGATTATTTCCGCTCTTAGCGATTTGCTTGGAAGGGAAGTCAGGCTGCAGGAAGTCATCACTGCCAATCATCATGAACGCCCAAGCTTGGACAGTTTCGATTTCCCAGACTTCGCCAGGGATCGCATACGCCGTCGCATGTTCGATATTGCCATTTCGACAGAAGAACTTGCGTACAGGGCTAACGTTTCCCGCGCTACCATCAACCGTATTTTGAACGGACGGGTAAAAACAAGACGTCAAACCCTCGCGAGGATCGCGGCTGCGCTCGACTTCACCTGGGATGCTCTCATGGAGCCGCCTAGAGACGAAATAATAAACATGCAGGATTATCTGGATCGCGACCCAGACATAGAACCGAATCCCAAACGAAACCTAGCAAAGGTCGCAGAATCGATACCCGAACAAAATCCACTCATCCGCTTTGAAGTCTCACCGGGAAACAAACTGAAACTCGTTCCTTCACTCGACAGCGAAAATGACTATGGCATCATAGAAGCACTAAGAAGCGAACTGCTTGCAAGCAATGGTCCCATAGAAACGCTAAAAGAGCGCTACGCGACAAACCCCAATCTTCCGCAATCCAGCCTCTTCAAACCGCTGACCGAAGGCTACGACAAAGAACTCTCGAAAGACCCGAAGGATATCAACTACGCTGTCCTCTATGCCAGAGGGGCCAGGTTCTATGCTGCCCGCCGAACGGCAGCCCAACAAGTCACATCCAATGAATGGCCAGAACTGGGGGCAGATGAAGCCGATGCGATAGATGCGATCTGCGATCTGCACGGCCCTTTGATCATGGCCTCGTCAGTTGGGAGGCAGATGGTATCCGATGCGTATGAGTATGAGACCACGCCTGACGTTTACCGCAAAGAGCAAGAGATCGTTGAAGAGCTCGGACAGGTCATAACCACCGAGACCGAGATATTTGAAGCTGAGACCGTGGATGACATACAAGCACTCACTCCACCAATCGAAAACGATCCTCAGCCAGCTCGGACACGGCGCGCCGGGATTCTTGTTGCCGGTTCGGTGCTGACCGTTGTCGTCGGGGGAGCTGCTTGGTTGGCAGGAGGAAGCACCGCGTTGTACTTCGCAGTACCAGCGGCAGCAGGGTATTGGGGCCAGAAGTATGTCTGGGAAGTGCTCAAGAAAACCAACGCATTCAAGGACTCATCGGATGCGGATGCCAAAAGCGCGGATGCGTGGATTAAGCAAGCAGAAGAGCAAATAGGGCCACACCAACAACAACTGATGGAGCGGATGTCCCAGCTCATCGAACGGCAACGCCCGCTCTTTGAGAAGATAGCGAGTATGCGGCCAGAGTTTGGATGGGCAAAGAAATTCTTGGGAAGTTCTGAGAACGAAATCACAGCTCTCCCGGAAACTGGAGAAAGCGGATTGAGAGAAACATCTGATGAGGATTGGCATTATTCTGTCAGCATCGACAACCTGCCGAACCAAATTGTCGTTGACTCGATCAACGCAACAAAGGGCTCAGACGTTTTTCAAGTTCAAGGCCGAAGAAGCGTGAACGGGCCGGGCCACATCGGTGAATATGATGACAGGCTATTCTACGAAATTGCGGAAGGTGGGAGAGGTTTCTCCATCAACCCAATCAATGGCAGGGTCACCTTAAGTTCCCCGACTCCGACAGGTGGCATTCACTCAATGACTATCCGTGTCAATGACGAGCAATCTCCCCCAAACACTGCTCAGGGAACCCTACAAGTTCGCATCCAAAAGTGAATAAAACGGTCGTTATAGCCGCCCGCAGAGCACTGATAAAAATCATTGAAAAATCGTACGCAACAAACCCTTAGCAAAACCACTTTTGATTTTGTCGCGGTTTTGGCCAGCCTCAGATGAGCCGACATTCGCGCAACGTGCAGCAATCGTATTTTTTTGGAAACGTTTCATATGCCATCTTATGCGAATTCGGGCGGGAAGCAGTCGTATTCGCTCATCGTTCTCACCGAGCCAAAATCATCGACATATGACGAATGGGGCGAGGCTTCCAAAGCAAAAAAACCGGGTGAGAGGTCGCCCGGCGGTTATTTCATTCGGAGTCGACCAAGCCGCAAACGTATTCCATCAATGACTGCAGTGACGAGTTGTTGTGCGCGAGGACATGCTTCAGAAGAAAGAGACTGTCTGCCTTTTTGTTGAATGTGACACGTTGCTCCGTCAGTGCCTTGCAGGTGGCCCCAATCAGTTTTGCAGCATCGACTTTGGAAACCCACGCTTCGTTGGTCATATCACCATTCCACTCGGAATTATGAAAGCCTTGAGTACCTGCGAGTTCAGAGAGTTTTTCCGAAACAGTTACCTCGGTGTGAGTGCTACTTGGTCCAGAATCTTTCTCGTTTAAGAACGCGGCGATGGCGGCAGGATTGAGGAGGTAGCATTCAAAATGGCGGCGGGGAAGGAAGTGCATCCTCCCTCCAGAATCCCTTTGCATCTCGTCTTTTGCTTCTTCTGTCAGCTCTTCGCTGTCGAAGCTGAATTTTACAGATTTGACCAGTGGAGCACCGGCTTTGCTCAGCCGCTCATAGACTTCAAACACCAATTGCCGGTCTCGTTTTCGACGACCTAGGTCACCTGTTGCTGTAACGGGCGTTATGATCGTTCCTTTTGGCAGCGGCTTACCTGTGGTGTACTTGTAGACAAATGGGAAACAAAGCTCTTCTGTCGGACCTTCGACCCAAACAATGTTGTCTGCCGCGAATACATCGGCCATGGAGACGCCGAGATGATCCGCCACCTCGCGAAAATTTTCCAACTTTTCGAGGTCGAGGCGTTCGACTGTTGACTCGTAGTCTGTGCGTTTGACCAAATGCAATGTATTTGGATTGCTGAAACTGATTACCTCCGGCGAATGGGTCGAGATGATGTATTGATGCTGGCTGTATTCGGTTTGCAAAATCCGAAGCAACGCCTTAACGGCCGCGGGATGCAAGAAGCTATTGATTTCGTCAATGACAATGACAGCATTTTCGACGGTCATAATCGCGGTGAGGATAGCGATAACCTGTGCCACGCCAGTTCCGCTGTTGTTTAGAGGGAAGCTTAGCTCCCGTCGTAGCATTGCTTCGGTGGGCCAAACTCTTATTTCGATGTTGGAATTATTTGGGTTTGAACCGACGCTTATGTTCCCGACCGTTGGAAAAATTTCACGTAGATGCTGAATGAGTTTCGTGAATGTGTCACCTCTGTTGCCACTCAGCGTAAGCAGAACTGCTGGAAGGTTGTTCGCTTTTGGACTCAATCGTTCTACATAACCGTGCGAGGACTCCCCGATAGTCATCCTCTCGGCAGCAAAATAAAACATTTGGCTCCGCCAAAATTCTTGAATAATATTTGGCAAGTTACCCTGACCTGCCCCTTGCACAGAGCCTTCAAAAAGCAGCGCCCCATTCTTAGACCTGAAACTGGAAGTGACGATAGAGTTCCAATATTGTTGGTCATCGAAATATGCGTTAGGGCCCTGTCCAGCCGTGTGTCGTAGTTCGACAGGGATATGCGATTTAGCGAATAGGCTATCCAGATACACTTTAGCCTTCTGATCGCCTGGAGTTGGCATAATATTTTTTTCCTGGCGAAGGAGCATCAAACGAAATTCCTGACCCGAGATGCCGATCGTTAATGAGACACTTGGTTTAGGCAACATGGCCTCTTCCCAGTGCTCATGTGACCTGTGCCGATCATCAGGCAGTCCAGGTTGCAATGCTCTCAACAAAGAGCTTTTCCCCGCATTGTTCTGTCCGACAATCAGGTTGATCCCATCCGAAAACTCAATGTCTCCGGAATCGCTGAATGACTGAAACCCGGTTATTCGGACTTTGGAAAGTTTCATGTCTGAGAACTCGTTCCGATTTTTGATCTTTGATTGCATGGCATATCATATCGCAACTTTATATAGCTAATGCCCGTCGCGATCGCCGCAGTAGCTGCGGGACAAGTGCTACCGTCCCCTCAACCCCTTCCCATCGCTGTTCGCTCCATTTGCCTCGCAAAGTCCAAATGTCAGCAGCTGGTAACTCCGATTGCGAGATCGAACGTCCGAAATGAGGCGCGAAGCGGTCATTGAGTGAATGCCTTGCGAACAACCCTTTGGGCCGCAACTCCTATTTGAAATCGTGACCGAGAAGTCCCTCGAAACGGCATTTAATTCGCCGCTCCACACCACGAATGCGCTTTAGTTGTGGCTCATTCTAATTGCAATTTTTGACAATAAATAATTAACCTGCGGCTGCGTAAAAGCTGCGAATATACCAGTGATTACAAGCATCAAGCCTGATGTTTACCGGTTCCGGGTTCTGCTGCAGCGGCTTTAAGGGATTTTCGTATGCGGGCCTCAAGCCAGGGTAGCAGGCTCATCAGTTCATCCGTATCGCTCGGATCTTCAGCACGTTTGATCAGTGTGTTGTAGGCGTTTGACTGCTCATCCAAAAGTGCGTCAGGGGTGCTCAACGCATCGAGTTACTGTCGGGCACCAGTGTGGCTGGTGGTACCGGTTACTTGGCTAAGCGTATGATATCAATGATGAGTGGTAGCGGAGGAGGGACTCGAACCCCCGACACGCGGATTATGATTCCGCTGCTCTAACCGGCTGAGCTACTCCGCCACAGGTCTTCGCGTTCGCGAATGTGCGCTGCTTATAGTGAGGCAGGGGGCGGGCTGTCAAGCGGTCTCGTGACGGGAAACGGTGGACTTCTGTCTGGCTGCGAAACGGGGCGGATTTCCGCCCGGATCGGGGTGTTTGCGGTCCCGGGCCGTCACGCGCCGGAGGCGGGCGGCTCCGGTTTTCTGAAGGTCAGCATGGTGAACAGACCGAAGGGCGGCACCGTGGTTTCCTGCTCGAGCGGCATGGCCATTCGGGCGAGAAGCCGGGATTTGGAAAAATCCGGGTTCCAGCCCAGACGGTCCGCAAAGCGCTCCAGCGCCCGTTCAGCATGGGCGCGCAGCCCGCTGTCGGCGGAAAAATGGTTGACCAGGATGACCGTGCCGCCGGGCTTGGTCACCCGTTCCAGTTCCCGCATCACCCGCGCGGGGTCGGGAACCACGGTGATCACATACATGGCGACCACCACGTCGAAATGATCGTCGGGAAAGGCGAGGTCGCCGGCGTCCATGGTCGCCAGCTCGCGGACGTTCGGCAGATCGCGGGCCCGGATACGGGCGCGCTCCAGCATGTCCTCCGACAGGTCGATCCCGGTGATCTCCAGGTCGGAGCGATAGTTCGGCAGGGACATGCCGGTGCCCACACCTGCTTCCAGTACGTGCCCGGAGAGCGTGTTGATGTGCTTCACCGCTGCCTGACGGCCCCAGTACAGCGGGGCGCGGAAGATGATGTCGTAGTAAGGCGCCCAGCGGGCATAGGCGGCGCGGACCGCGGTCTCATCAAGTTTGGCTACGTCCCGGCGCAGGCTTTTCAGGCGGGACTTGACCCGGTCTGCAAAGAACCGCACGCGCTCGGGAAATGTCTCGCTTCTGCTCATGCGGTCAGGGGCTCCTTTGCCGAGTTGTTCAGGTTCCAGTTTCCGGCGCGTTCCGCCCGGTCGATCCAGCCGCCGCCGAGAACCCGGGCCTCGTCCGTGTCGCTGTCGAAAAAGACGCAGGCCTGGCCCGGGGCAACGCCGGTTTCGCCGGTGACCAGCTCGACCGAGATCCCATCGCCGTTGCGCCGCAGGATGGCGGGCGCCGGCGGCCGGGTGGAGCGGACCTTGGCGAAGAGGTCGATTTCAGCACCATCCTCCAGCGGCAGGTCGCCGATCCAGTTGACTTCGCGCAGGTGGATCTTGCGCGTGGCCAGCGCCTCGCGCGGGCCGACGACGACGCGGCGCTGGTCCGCGTCCAGGCGCACCACGTAAAGCGGCTCGCCGGTGGCGACGCCGATGCCGCGGCGCTGGCCGATGGTGTAATGGATGATGCCGTCATGGGTGCCGAGCACCCGCCCGTCCATGTGAACGATCTCGCCCGGTTCGGCCGCGTTGGGCCGAAGCTTGCGGATCACGTCTGCATAATTGCCGTTGGGCACGAAGCAGATGTCCTGGCTGTCCGGCTTGTCGGCAATGGCAAGGCCGTACTTGCGCGCAAGTTCGCGCACCTCCGCCTTCGGCAGGCCGCCGAGCGGAAAGCGCAGGAAATCGAGCTGTTCCTGGGTGGTGGCGAACAGGAAATAGCTCTGGTCCCGGTCAAGGTCGGCCGGACGAAAGAGGCTGCGCTTGTTGCCGGAGGCGCGCGAGCGCACATAATGACCGGTCGCCAGAACGTCGGCGCCCAGGTCCTTGGCCGTCTTCAACAGGTCGTGGAACTTGACGGTCTGGTTGCAGGAGACGCAGGGGATCGGCGTTTCGCCGGCAATGTAGCTGTCGGCGAACCGGTCCATGACCGCTTCCTTGAAACGGCTTTCATAGTCGAGCACGTAATGGGGAATGCCGATCTTTTCCGCCGCCCGGCGGGCGTCGTGGATGTCCTGGCCCGCGCAGCAGGACTTGGCGCGGTGTACGGCGGCCCCATGGTCGTAAAGCTGCAGCGTCACGCCGATGACGTCATAGCCTTCGTCCTTCATCATGGCGGCCACGACAGAACTGTCGACGCCGCCAGACATGGCAACGACGACACGCGTGTCTTCGGGGCGGCCGGGAAGATCCAGACTGTTGTGCATTTATACTGTCACTCAGAGTTCATTCTGTCGGTCAAAAAAGGTGGAAACGGTTCGGCCAATTTCCGCCGGCGTTTTCTTTGTCGCTTCGGTGTCCGCCGCTCAAGCCGTTGATCCCACGGCCTTACGGGCCGCGTTCAGGCGCGCTGCGAAAGTCGGCGCACTATACAGATAGTCATCATCAATGCCAATTCCACCGGGGCGGACCCGGCAAGCTTTGCCGGTTGGGCAAGGGATTCCGGGTGGATCTTGTCGCGATGATTCATCCCTCTTTTTCAAGTGGCTGGAAAATATAGGAAAAATTCGTTTTCGAAATTGGCGCGCCGATTGCTTTCTCTCTGGGTGACTTGGTTTGCCCATGTGGGCTTGAGCATTGGGGGCGAGTTTGCTGCCTTTCGGATTGATGACAGAAGTTTCCGCCGGCGCACTTGGGGCCGGGTTCGGTGGTGCCGGCGTCGCCGGTGGCCCGTTTCCCGGGCTTCCGGGGAACGCGTCCGCCTTTGCGGCGGCGTTGGGCGCTTCCGGTGGGGCTTCGCAGGGCGGCGTTCCGTCCGACGGGGCGTCCATTCCGGGGCTGGATCTGAAAGCTCAGAAAACATCGGCTGATGGAACGCCGGTCGTTCCGACCGGGCTGGAGGCATTGTTGCTCGCGGCTCCGGTCGCGCAACCTCCTGTCGCAAACGGATTGGATCTGGGCGGGGAAGGTGCCGCTGTGGATGTTGATGGCGCTGCAAGCGTGTCGGGGGCGGCTGATGCCGGAACCAAGGCCGGTGCTGCGAATGGTGCCGCAGGTGCCGGGGTGCAGGCCGCAGGCGGCTTTACGCCTCAGGTTCCTCCGGCTGCCACCGGCGATGGTGCGTCTCCGGCTCCGGTCAATCCCGCGCTCGCCGACCCGGCACCGGCCGGTAAAGGTCAGACGGTGCCGACGGGTCAGTCTGCTGCGCCGCTTGCGGATCTGTCCGGCGCAGCGGTTGCTCCCGACATTGCTCCGGCTGAGGATGCTGCGCCGGTGACCGGTAACGCAGGTGAACAGACAGGAAATGCCTCGACCGATGAGGCGGTGGCCGATGCGGCACTTCAAAAACGCGTTTCGCCGGACACTCAGCCGCCGGTCAATACGGCGTCTGCCGGAAAGGATGCAACGGTTGCGGCAGTTGAGCCCTCGCCCGTAAAAGAAGTCGTTCAGCAAGCTGTCGAGCCTCAGCGCAAGCGCCGCTGGCAGTCGGAGCTTCCCCAGGATACCCGTTCCACGCGGCTGCAGCAGTCTCTTGCCGCCGATGCCGCGACAAAGCCGCAGGCAGAGAGCAACGCCGATAGGGGTGCTGGTGTCTCGGACGGTGCGAAGAAAACCGCGGCTGCGGCCGGAGACCTCGCGGTTGTCCCGGCCGCCGGCAAGGACAAGCCGTCCTCCGTACCTGCGCAGAGCACGAACAGCACGGCGCAGGTCGCTGCAACGTCCGGCTCCGGTCAGGTTGAAGGCAGTGAGACTGTCGCTGAGGCGACCGATCCGAAACCGGCGGCGGCCGGGCCGGATACCCTGGAATCCAGAAAACCGGTTTCGATATCTTCCGTTGGCCACAGTGGTCAGGCATCCGGAAATCCTGCTGTTGAGGCCTTGGACAAGCAGGTTGCGAAAAAAGCGGCCGATCAGGCTGTTGCCGATCAGGCCGCCGCCGATGAGGCTGCGCTCGACGATCCCGATGCGGTCGATCCGGGCGAGCCGGTACCGGCTTCCCAAAAGACCGCGAAGGGGACATCTGCAGCGGATGCAGCCGATACCGGGACGGTGGCGAAGTCCGGGAATGAGGCGTCTCGTGCCGCGGAACGAAATGCGCTTGCAACTGCTGCGGATGCCGGCCTGGCACGCCTGCCCGTCGATTTTGATGGGGACGCCGAGGCGGACGGCCAGCTGACCCTTTCGCTCAATATGCGTGCGGACGGCAGCAATGGCCCGATCAACACCGGTCGGGCCGACATGCAGCAGGTCCCGACGCAGGCACACGCCTCTCATGTGGCAACGCAGGTCGCGTCGGGCATCGTCCGGCATCTTCAAAACGGCCAGACCCGGTTCCAGATGCGCCTCGATCCCCCTGAACTCGGGCGGATCGACGTCGACCTCAAGGTCGCACATGACGGCAGGGTCCACGCCCATCTCATCGTGGACCGGCCGGAGACCCTGGACCTCTTCATGCGCGACCAGCGCGGCCTGGAGCGCGCGCTGCAGAATGCGGGTCTCGACACGAATGCCGATAATCTTTCGTTTTCGCTGAATGACAACGGCAGCCAGCAATCCGGCTCTTCCTGGAGTGACGGTGAGCAGGCCTATTCCGGCGATGCCGCCGGTGCGGCTGCCGATGACATTCCGGAGATCAGTGACAGCCAGAACATCCAGATGTCCCTCCGTGCACAACAGGGCGGCCTGGATATCAGGATTTAACGCCGGGGCGAACGCCCTCGGGGCGACCCGGCGAACCAAGGAGTATGCGTAATGACAACGGTTGATTCAGCAACAGCAGCAGGTGGTTCGTCCAGGTCTTCGGCGGCCTCCGATGCCCTGCTCGGCAACTACGACCTGTTCCTGTCGATCCTGACCACACAGGTTCAGAACCAGGATCCGCTCAATCCGATGGATTCGTCGGAATACACCAGCCAGCTCGTGCAGTATTCATCCGTGGAACAGTCGATCCAGACCAACAAGTACCTGGAACAGCTGGTATCAAGCATGGCTGCGAACCAGGCGTCGAGCTACGTCAACTATCTGGGATCCACAGTGACGGCTGCCGGAAGCACGGCCATGCTGGAAGACGGCAACGCCAACTGGTCGTACAAGGTGCCCGAAGATGCATCCGGCACCGTGACCATCAAGAATTCCAGCGGCGCGACCGTCTATTCGGGTGATGTCAGCTTTTCCAAGGGGTCGGGGACCTATTCCTGGGATGGCGTCGGCAGTTCCGGCACATCTCCGGATGGAGCCTATACGATCAGCTTCGATCTCAAGAATACGTCCGGGAATTCCGTGCTTGCGAAAACAGAGGTCACCGGCAAGGTCGATGAAGTCGATCTTTCCGGCGAGACGCCTTATCTGAAGGTCGGAAACGTCAGCATCCCGGTTACTTCGGTGCAATCCGTATCCAGCTAAATTATTTTAGGTTTGCCTGGGCATTCAGGCCGTGGGTGAGGGTGCGCGTTTGCGGGCTTGAATCGCAATTTGCATTGAAAAATCCATATGGTTAACAAAATCAAATAATTTGTTTAAGTTTTTAAAGTTTCGACAAGGTTGAATCTTAAATATCATTCATGAATTCGCCTTTTCTTAGTTAACAATATCTCTATAGCGGCTTAGGTAAATTTTAAGCAGCTGTCTGTATTCTCATAATCAACCTTGGTCATGGTTAGTGTGAGAGTACAATGACCGAACAAATTCGTTCGCGTGTAAAATATGTAATCGGTCCCGACGGAAGCCCGTTGACGATCTCGGACCTCCCGCCCACCTCTACGAAGCGGTGGGTGATCCGTAGGAAGGCTGAAGTCGTCGCCGCTGTTCGCGGGGGGCTTTTGTCCCTGGAGGAGGCCTGTCAGCGATATACCCTGACGGTCGAGGAGTTCCTGTCCTGGCAGAGCTCCATCGAGAAGCACGGCCTTGCCGGTCTGCGTGCGACCCGCATTCAGCAGTATCGAAACTAGGCGATCTTCATGCGAAGTTGCCGGGCGTTATGAACGCGCCCCTGAAAGGTCGGCTCTGCCGGCCTTTTTTGTTTTCCGCTTTGAGCTTATCGTGGATAAATGGTTAACGCGGTGGGCAGTTTTTCCCCACCTGAATTGCAAATTGCATAAGCAAGTTTGGCGGAAGTCCGCCGATTTCCGTACCGCACACCCGTTTCGTTAACTTCTTGTTAACCTTCTGCGCGGCAAATTTTGCCTATTGGCTGTGGCTGGATGCAGGCAAGATCGGATCTGCGCGAGATTCGATTTCGGGCAAAGATGCGAACGGGGCATTCGTGAACGGATTAATCGAATTCATCAGGACATTGGGACCAGCACGAATTGCGGCAATGGGGGCTGTTGCCGCGATCCTGATCGGGGTCTTCGCGTTCATCATTTTCAGGGTCACGGCCCCGCAGATGACGACGCTCTATTCCGAGCTGTCCCTTGAGGATTCCGGAGCGATCGTCAATCAACTGGAATCCCTTGGCACGCCTTTTCAACTGGCGCGGGACGGCAGCACGATCCTGGTGCCCAAGGAACAGGTCGCGCGGCTCAGGATGCGCCTTGCCGAGGACGGATTGCCGACCGGCGGCTCGATCGGCTACGAAATCTTCGACCGGACCGACACGCTCGGTGCCACGAGTTTCGTTCAGAACATCAATCACCTGCGTGCCCTGGAGGGGGAGCTGTCGCGGACCATCACCGCCATCGACCGGATCAAGGCGGCGCGCGTGCATCTGGTGATCCCCGAGCGGCAGCTGTTCCAGCGCGACCGCCGTCCGCCGTCCGCGTCGATCGTGTTGAAGGTGCGTGGCTCCCTCGGTCCGGGCGAGATCCGGGCCGTTCAGCATCTTGTGGCGACGGCGGTCGAGGGCTTGAAGCCGGAACGGGTTTCCATCGTCGATGAGGCGGGCCGTCTTCTGGCCGATGGCGTTGATGGCGATGCGGAAGGCATGGTTTCCTCGAACCTGCAGGAGCGGATCAACGGGGTCGAGGCGCGGCTGCGCAACCAGGTGGAGGAGATCCTCAACAGCGTCGTCGGACCGGGCCGTGCGAGGGTGCGCGTGGCGGCCGATGTCGATTTCAACCGGACGACGGAAACGAAGGAGATCTTCGATCCGGACGGCCAGGTTGTCCGCTCGACCCAGACCAAGGAAGAGGCTTCTTCCAGTACGGACCAGCAGGGGCAGGTCACCGTCGGGAACGAACTGCCGAATGCGCAGGCGAACGAAAACAACGGCGGACAACGGGAAGACTCCAGTTCGACGGAAGAAATCGTCAATTACGAGATTTCCAAATCGACCAAGACGGAGATCGTCGAAGCCGGACGGGTCAAGCGCCTGTCGGTGGCGGTGCTGGTCGACGGAACCTATGCGCCTAATGCGGACGGCGACGTAGTCTATACGCCGCGCAGTCAGGAAGAACTGGACCGGATCGCGGTCCTGGTGCGCTCCGCGGTCGGATATGACGAACAGCGCGGCGATGTGGTCGAGGTGATCAACCTGCAGTTCGCGGTTCCGCCGCAGAACGATCTGACGACCGAAGACGGCGGGCTGTTCGAGTTCACCAAGGACGATATCCTGCGCTTCTCCGAGCTGGGTGTCCTGCTTCTGATCTCGCTTCTCCTGCTGCTGTTCGTGGTCCGTCCGCTGCTGCGCCGGATCGTGACGCCTGAGGAAACGCTTCCCCAGGAGTTGGTGATCGGCCCGGATGGCACCCTGGTCGCGGAGACCGAAGTGCCGGCGGACGAGAAAGATGAAGAGGATGAATTCAGGATCGAATGGCTCGAAGATGCGAAGCAGCAGGGTGCGTTGCAGGCTAGTTCCATCGCCAAGGTGGGCGAGATGATCGCGGACCATCCGTCGGAAGCCGTCACGATCGTGCGTGGCTGGCTGGATGAGGCGGCCTGATCATGGCAGCGGATCAACTTCAACGACAGCTGACAGTCAGTGCCGACGAGCAGGAGCGCGAGCTGAAAGGCGCCGAACGGGCGGCTGTGTTGCTGCTTGCGCTCGGGGAGAGCCACGGAAAGCCGATCTGGGATAAGCTTGATGAGATCGAGGTCCGTCAGGTTTCGGCCGCCATGGCCAACCTGGGTCCGGTGACGCCGGGGATGCTGGAATCCCTGTTTGTCGATTTCGTCCGGAAGATCAGCTCCAAGGGGGCACTGACCGGGAATGTGGACGCGACCGAACGTCTGTTGAGCTCGTTCCTGCCGGGTGATCGCGTCAATATCATCATGGAGGAAATCCGCGGTCCTGCCGGGCGGAACATGTGGGAAAAGCTGTCGAACGTTCAGGAGAACGTTCTGGCGAACTACCTGAAGAACGAATATCCGCAGACCGTCGCCGTGGTGCTTTCGAAGATCAACTCCGACCACGCCGCGCGTGTCCTGGGCATTCTGCCGGAGGAGCTGGCGCTCGAGGTCGTCAGCCGCATGCTGCGCATGGATGCGGTGCAGAAGGAAGTGCTGGAAAAGGTCGAGCAGACGCTCCGCGTGGAGTTCATGTCGAACCTGACCAATACCTCGCGCCGGGACAGTCACGAGATGATGGCGGAGATCTTCAACAACTTCGACCGCCAGACCGAGGCCCGTTTCCTTGCTGCGCTGGAGGAGGAAAACCGGGAAGCCGCGGATCGAATCAAGACTTTGATGTTCACCTTCGACGACCTGATCAAGCTGGACGCAGCCAGTGCCCAGACCCTTCTGCGCAACGTGGAAAAGGACCGCCTGGCGATTGCGCTCAAGGGCTCGACCGATGCGGCGCGGGAATTCTTCTTCGGCAACATGTCGTCGCGCGCGGCGAAAATGCTGAAAGACGATATGGACGCGCTTGGGCCGGTCCGTCTGAGAGACGTGGACGAAGCCCAGACGGGTATGGTCAACACCGCCAAGGATCTCGCAGCCAAGGGCGAAATCATGATCTCCAAGTCCAAGAGTGATGATGAAATCATCTACTGATGCAGGGAGCTAACACTTACAAACCGATGGGCAGAACGACAAATCCGTCCAAATTCCTGTTCAACCGCGACTTCTCCGCTCCGGAGGAGCCGAAGGCGGTTGCGCCGGCGGAACCGGAAATTCCGATGATGCCGGTCAGCGACCACGAGCGGTTGCTGGCCGAGGTCCGGGCGCAGGCCTTCGAGGAAGGCCGGGCCAGGGCGGCGCAGGAGCATGTCGATGCGCAGGAGACGCGCCTGACGGAGGAGGTCGCACGCCTGGTCGATGCGGTCGGGACGGTGCTGGGCGGGCTGGAAGAGCACCAGGTCGCGCAGGAAAAGGATGCGACCAGTCTTGCCTTTCTCATTGCCCGCAGGCTGTGTGCGCACCTGATTGCGCGTCAGCCGCTGGCGGAAACGATTGCCTTGGTCACCCAGTGTCTCGGCCCGTTGCGGCGGGCGCCGCACCTGGTGATACGGGTTGCCGAAAAGGATGTGGAAGGCCTGAAGAAAAGGGTCGATCCGATTATCCATGAAAAGGGCTTTGAGGGGCGTCTCGTGATCCTCGGAGAACCCGAGATCGTACGGGGAGACTGCCATATCGAGTGGGCGGACGGAGGCATACTTCGGGATCGCAAGGCGCTCGAGCGGCAGATCGATGCCAGTATCAGAGCATATTTGCAGGCCCGGGCAGACAGCGCGAAGGCGCACAGGGCGCAGACAGAATCCGGCCGCGGAAAGGAAACCGACGCATGAGCGACGAACAAGACGCAGGCATTCCACTGGACGAGCTGGAGGCTCCGGATCGTCACGGCGGTCTTCATGAGGAAACCAGCGGGCCGCAATCGGCCGCCGATCTGGAGGCCGTGTTCGATGTTCCGGTTCGCATTTCGGCGGTGCTCGGACATTCCAAGATGCATGTGTCCGATCTTCTGAAACTGGCATCGGGAACGGTTCTGGAACTCGACCGGAAGGTCGGCGAGGCCATCGATATCTACGTGAACGACCGGCTGGTTGCCCGCGGCGAAGTTGTGCTTGTCGAGGACAAGCTGGGTGTGACCATGACTGAAATCATCAAAACCGATCGCTAGGGGAGACAGTCATGCGGCTCTTGATTGTTGGTACATTGGGCGGTCAGCTGACGGTGGCGTCGCAGATCGCCATGAAGCGGGGGGCCAAGGTCACCCACGCGAATGATATCGAAAGCGCGCTGAAGGTGCTTCGCGCCGGACAGGGCGCCGATCTCCTGATGGTCGATGTCCATCTGGATATCGCAGGCCTTTTGCTGAAACTGCAGAACGAGCGGCTGCATGTGCCGCTCGTCGCCTGCGGCGTCGAAACGGACGCACAGGCCGCCGTTTCCGCCATCCGGGCGGGGGCGAAGGAATACATCCCCCTGCCGCCGGATCCGGAACTGATCGCAGCCGTGCTTGCGGCCGTCGCCCAGGAACGGGGAGAGATGATCTACCGGGACGACACCATGGCGGCGGTGGTAAAACTGGCCGAGCAGGTGGCGCCTTCCGATGCATCCGTGCTGATCACCGGCGAATCCGGTACCGGCAAGGAAGTGATCGCCCGGCACGTGCACAAATGCTCCAACCGCGCGTCGAAGCCGTTCATTTCGATCAACTGTGCGGCGATCCCCGAACACCTCCTGGAATCGGAACTGTTCGGTCACGAGAAAGGTGCCTTCACCGGTGCCGTGGCGCGGCGGGTCGGCAAGTTCGAGGAGGCCGACGGCGGCACATTGCTGCTGGACGAGATTTCGGAGATGGATGTCCGGCTTCAGGCGAAGCTGCTGCGTGCCATCCAGGAGCGGGTGATCGACCGGGTCGGCGGGACGCGCCCCGTACCGGTCAATATCCGTATTCTGGCGACGTCCAACCGTGACCTGGCAGATTGCGTGCGCCAGGGGACGTTCCGCGAGGATCTCCTGTTCCGGCTGAACGTGGTCAACCTGAAAATTCCGCCGCTGCGGGAGCGGCCGGCCGATATCCTGGAACTGGCGAAGTTCTTTGTCGATCATTATTCCAAGGCGAACGGGGTTTCCGTTCGGGACTTGTCCCGCGATGCCCGGCAGGCGCTGATGGTCAACCCGTGGCCGGGCAATGTCCGCGAGTTGGAAAACACCATGCATCGCGCGGTGCTGCTGGCGAGCGGTGACGAGATCGGAGTGGAAGCGATCCGGATGCCGGACGGCAGCCCGATCACCGTTTCAAAAGGCCCGGCGGAACGCGCCGCACAAGCGGCGGAAGCTGTGACACGTGCCTTTGTCGGGCGGACCGTGGCCGATGTCGAGCGCGACCTGATCCTGGACACGCTGGATCATTGCCTGGGCAACCGGACCCATGCGGCGAAGATCCTCGGGATATCGATCAGAACCCTGCGCAACAAACTCAATCAATATACCGACGAGGGGGTCAGGGTCCCCGGACCGGGAGAAATGCGTGCGTGACGGACGCGGCAAAAATCATCGGTAACGGTTTGATCAAGAGCGGATAATGGCGGACACAACAGCAGGCGAAGGAGTGCCGGTCGCGGCAGCGCCCCAGGGCGGCGAAGCGGCGAACCCGGAGGCATCGAGGGCGTCCGGGTCTTTTTTCTCGTTCGCGGGAATCGTGCACTCGCTGAAACGCGGCGACGTCGGCCTCGGCGTCGGTATCCTCATTATCCTGACCCTGCTGATTCTGCCCATTCCACCGATGATGCTGGACGTCTTCCTGGCGGTTTCCATCATCTTCTCGGTCCTGGTGCTGATGACCGGACTGTTCATCCAGAAGCCTCTGGAGTTTTCATCGTTTCCGACGGTTCTTCTGATCGCGACCATGCTGCGCCTCGGTCTCAACCTGGCTTCGACACGGTTGATCCTGGCCAACGGCCACGAAGGCACGACTGCGGCCGGACAGGTGATCCAGACCTTCGGCAATCTGGTGATGGGGGGCAATTTCGTCATCGGGATCATCGTGTTCGCGATCCTGGTGATCGTGAATTTCGTGGTGATCACCAAGGGTTCGGGCCGTATCGCGGAAGTGGCGGCGCGCTTCACTCTTGACGCGATGCCCGGCAAGCAGATGGCGATCGATGCGGATCTGTCCGCCGGCCTGATCGACGAGGCGGAGGCACGGGCGCGCCGGCGGGACCTGGAAAACGAAAGCTCCTTCTTCGGGGCCATGGACGGTGCGTCCAAATTCGTGCGCGGTGATGCCATCGCCGGCCTGCTGATCACCTTCATCAACATTCTGGGCGGCATCTTCATCGGGGTGGCCCAGATGCAGTTGTCCTTCTCCGAGGCCGCGAACAATTACACGCTGCTGACCATCGGCGACGGGCTCGTTTCGCAGATCCCGGCGCTGATCGTTTCGACCGCTGCCGGCCTTCTGGTGTCGAAAGCCGGCGTACAGGGCGCGGCCGACAAGGCACTGGTGAGCCAGTTCACCGGCTATCCCAACGCGCTCGGCATGTCGGCCGCGGTGATGGCGATCCTGTCGTTTCTCCCGGGCATGCCGATGATCCCGTTCCTGGGACTGGCGGGGCTTGCCGGCTATCTTGCCTACAAGGTCGGCTCGCAGAAAAAACAGGCAGAACATACCGAGTCGGTGAAAAAGGCGATCGCGGCCGCGCCCGCTCCGCCGCCTGAGCCGCCGATCACCGACGCGCTCAAGATGGACGAGCTGCGAATCGAGCTCGGCTATGCGCTGCTGCCGCTCATCAACGGCAAGGACCAGACGGGCGGCGATCAACTGACCGAACAGATCAAGGCACTGCGCCGTCAGATCGCCGGCGATATGGGCGTGATCATGCCGCCGGTCCGGATCCTGGACAATATCCAGCTCGGCGCGAACGATTACGTGATCAAGGTAAAGGAGGTCGAGGCCGGGCGCGGCATGCTTTATCCGAACCATTTCATGGTGATGGATCCGGCAGGCGGTCAGGTGAAGCTGCCGGGAACCCACACGACGGAACCGACCTTCGGCCTGCCAGCGACCTGGGTGGAGGCCCAGTACCGGGAAGACGCATCGCTGCGCGGCTACACGGTCGTCGATCCGGCGACGGTGCTGTCCACGCATCTCACCGAAACCATCAAGAACAACATCAGCGAGCTTCTCACCTACGGCGACGTCCAGAAGCTTCTGAAGGAGCTGCAGGGCGAGCAGGCCAAGCTGGTCGACGACCTCATTCCGGGCCAGATCACGGTTTCGGGCATTCAGCGGATCCTGCAGACCCTGCTCAGCGAGCGGGTATCCGTACGCGATCTGGGCACGATCCTGGAGGGGGTATCGGAGGCCGTCGGCATGACGCGCAACACCAACACGATCGCCGAGCATGTGCGCACGCGGCTCGGCCGGCAGATCTGCGCGGCCAATCTGGCGCATGGCGGCTATCTGCCCCTGATCGCCCTTTCTCCCCAGTGGGAACAGGCTTTCCTGGAGTCGGTCGTGGGCGAAGGGGAAGACCGCCAGTTGGCGATGCAGCCGTCGAAGCTGCAGGAATTCGTCGGTCTGGTGCGCGACCGTTTTGAGGCGGCAGCCCAGGACGGAGAAGTGCCGGTCCTGCTGACGTCGCCGCAGAACCGCCCGTTCGTGCGTTCCATCGTGGAACGTTTCCGCGCGCATACGACGGTCATGAGCCAGAGCGAGATTCACCCGCGCGTGAAGCTCAAGACGATCAGTTCGATTTAGAAGAAGAAGCCGGTTTCAGGCTCAGACGAGAATATTAACGCGTGCCATGGCGGAAGCCATACTCGAATAGCTGCCGCCCTGAATGGCGTTGACCGTCTGCCTTTGGGAAACAAGCACACTCGTCGAGAAGATGTTCGCGGAGAACTGCGAGCGGATGTTTTGCGACTGCTGGATCGCCTTGCGCCGCTGGTTCGACCAAGCCTTGTTGATGTCCTTGCGGGAAGGAGCTTCGTGTCGCTTTGCGTAGTTGTTTCCAATAGCAGCCATACCGACAGAGTGCGTGACTTTGGTTAACAGGCGCTTAATTTTTGCAATTTGAGGCCGCTATCCGCTCTAATCAGTTGAGCCGTCGCGCCCCGGCTGGTAACCGGCATGGAAAACAGGAGTACCCATGTCATCCGCTTCGCTCGACCTGAACGGTTACACAGACCTTCCCGACGACAAGATCGCTGTAGTCGTTACCTTTCTCGAAATGACAGAGGCGCCGGACGCACCGCTTGCGGACGACCGGCAGGATGTGTCGCTGGAGCGCTGGAGGTCGCCGGACGCAGCGGAGTACAAGAGACTGTTCCGGGAAATCGGTGAGGACTGGCTCTGGTGCGGCAGGCTCGCGCTCGATGACGACGGGCTGGAGACCGTGTTGTCGGCGCCCGGCCTCGAGGTTTTCACGCCGGTCGTCAACGGGCGCCAAATGGGCCTTCTGGAAATCGACTATGCGGATCCGGAAAATCCGGAGCTTGCCTATTTCGGCCTCGTTCCTTCCGCGGTCGGGTCGGGCCTTGGCCGTTGGCTGATGGCTCAGGCCGTCAGGATGGTCTGGTCACGCCCGCAGACGAAGCGGTTCTGGCTGCACACCTGTACGGGCGACAGTCCGCAGGCGATCGGGTTTTATCGTTCCTGCGGCTTTGTCGCTTACAAGCGGTCCATCGAAGTCATGGACGATCCGCGCGCAACCGGGCTTCTTGAAAAGGACAAGGGTCCGCACGTGCCGTTTCTGGCGAAATAGCCTTAGGCCGCTGGCCTGACCCTTTCGGGAAAGGCGGTGGCGATGGCCTGGCGGTCGGCTTGCAGGACACCCCGCTCCGTGATGAGCCCGGTCACCAGCCGCGCCGGCGTGACGTCGAAGGCGGGATTGGCGACGTCCGATCCTTCCGCGACGATCTCGATGGTCTCGATCGCGCCGGTCTGCGACCGGCCGGTCATCCGGTTGACCTCGTCCGCCGCGCGTTCCTCGATCGGAATTTCGCGGACACCGTCGGACAGGGTGAAGTCGATGGTGGGCGAGGGCAGGGCCACATAGAAGGGAACGCCGTTGTCTTTTGCGGCGAGCGCCTTCAGATAGGTTCCGATCTTGTTACAGACATCGCCGGAGGCCGTGGTGCGGTCCGTGCCGACGATAACCATGTCCACCTGGCCGTGTTGCATCAGGTGGCCGCCGGCATTGTCGACGATGACCGTGTGCGGCACGCCGTGGTGGCCCAGTTCCCAGGCGGTCAGAAAGGCGCCCTGGTTGCGGGGGCGGGTCTCGTCCACCCAGACATGAACCGGAATGCCGGACTCGTGGGACATATAGATCGGCGCCGTCGCCGTGCCCCAGTCGACGGTGGCAAGCCAGCCGGCATTGCAGTGGGTGAGAATGTTGACCGGTTCGCCGGGCGCCTTCGTCTTGGCGATTTCGGTGATCAGATCCATGCCGTGCATGCCGATCGCCATGTTGATGGCAATGTCTTCGTCGCACACCTGTGCGGCCAGCTTGTAGGCGGTTTCCTTACGGTTTTCCGGAGGGATCTGAATGAGCGTCCTGCGGGCAAGATCCAGAGCCCAGCGGAGATTGACGGCCGTCGGCCGGGTCTGCAGCAAAGTCTGGCAGGCCGTGTCGAGCGAATCGTCCGACGCGTCCTCGCACATGGCGAGGGCCACGCCGTAAGCGGCAGTCGCGCCGATCAGGGGCGCTCCGCGCACCTGCATGACCCGGATCGCATGAGCAGCGTCTTCCATCGTCCGCAGCAAGGTCGTCTCGAAGGCATAAGGGAACCTGGTCTGGTCGATGATTTCGACGCTTTCGCCGTCATCGGCGACCCAGATGGTGCGGTATTTTTCCCCGTTTACATTCATGGCGCCGGCCTCCGGTGAATCTACTCTTCGATCTGCATAACGTATCACCGGCATGTTCGCCAGCATCTGAGTTCTGGCAAATTTGACCGAAATAGCTTAATTGTTGTTAACCATTATTGCCGCAATGCCGGTGGAAGACGGTGATAGCCGGTCTTGCGTCTGTTTTCCCGCGGTAAGAATTGGTTAAGACTGATCGTGTGAGGGCGACGAGTAGAGGATGGAGCCGGAAAGCCATGTCTGAAATGCAGGATAACGTGGTGCCGCACACGCGGGTCAGGTCTTTGCGCGATGCCATCCGCAAGGTTCAGCTTGGGGAAGTCGAGCGCTCTGACGTGGTCGTCGAGCTGCAGGATAGCGAACGGGCCCGGCTGGAAATGCTGGCCGACGAAATGAAGGACGTCTTCAAGGAAATCCCTGAAGACGACGATCAGTTTACATTGCAGATTGTCGCCGGCTCCACGCCGCGGTTCTGGATCGACGTCACCGGTCATGTGGTGATGGCGGGCGATCGGCGAACTTACCGGTTCGTGAAGGATACGCGGCTCGGCCGGGTCGTCATTCTGGAAACGGCCGAAATAGACGATATGGCCGACTGCCTGACGGAGTATATCGCGGAGCGCATCCTGGAACGGGAAAAGGCGCTGGAAGGCGATTGGCTGAACAACCGCCTTCGCCAGGTTGCCGTCGGGGTGGCGGAATCGGAACGGTCGAAGTCCCGGGTTTCCTGGGGCGCGGCATTCGGGGCATTCATCGTCGGGCTTGCTGCCGGTGCCGCCGGTCTGGTCACCTACGCCTGGTTTGCCAATCCGCTTTGATGGGGCCTGCCCTTAAGGGACCTTCAGGTCGGTTCTGAACAATTCTGCTATTGGTTCGCCGGGGGTGCTGAACCCGCGTTCGGTGAAGGCACAGGACCAGCCGTTTTCGTTTCGGGAAATTGCAAACAGGTTGTAGCGTGCGGCCGGTTTCTTTCCGCCCGGCGCATTCGTTGCCGAAGGCACTCCGATCACAGGAATCGGCCCGGCCGGTCCTTCGATTTCCGCTCGGCTGTCGACATGGGTATGGCCGTGCAGGACGAGTTCGGCGCCGGCACGCTTCAACACCGCCCGGACCCGGGAGGCATCGGACAGACGCTTGTGCCAGTGGGTGGCTTTGCGGAACGGCGGGTGATGAATGAGGACGACCCGGAACAGGCCTTCCTGACCGAGTTCGGTCAGGATCCGGCGTAGTGCCAGAGCCTGGCGGCTGCCGACCCTGCCGGTGGCGAACCAGGGGCCGGTCGCGCGGGCGGTCGAAACGCCGATGATCGCGACATCTCCACGCCGGCGCACATACGGAAAGCCGCCTTCTTTCGGATCCTGGGAACCGGTATCCGCCGACATATAGGGCTTCCAGGCTTCCGCGGCCTTCTTCAGGGCACCGGGGACATAGGCGTCATGATTCCCCGGAACCAGGGAAACCCGGTCCGGAGGGCCGACTTCCTCCAGCCAGTGCCGCGCACCGATGATTTCAAGCGGCAAGGCGATGTTGACCAGATCGCCCGTGATCGCGATGTGATCGGGCTGCTGGGCCTGCATGTCGGCAACGAGCTGGTCGAGAGCGTTCCCACCCATCACCCTGGAGCGGTGCGTGCGCCAGTTCAGGTAGCCGAGAATCCGTTTCGAGAAGAGCTGGAGCAGCTTTGGATCGGGAAGAGGACCCAGATGGGGGTCGGAAAGGTGAGCAAGTTTCAGCATCGTGCGCGCATCATCAAAGCAAACGGCGCTGCGTCAAGGAAAAACGCGGCGCCGTATTAAAGACAATGCATTTTCAGAAACCGGTGCTCCATTTGCCAGAGACCGGTGTTCCGAGCGTCAGTTGCTCGGGAACGTCATCAGGATCGCTGCAATCCGGGGATTTGTCAGATCGACGGACGGCTTCCAATGGAAGGACCGCGGGCGGCGGCGACGGGTAAAGAATGTGCTCAGCATGATCTGTTCTCTTGTTTTGGTTCGGCTGTTTTGTCGATGGGGACGCGCCGTATTTATCCTGCAGTTGCCTGCTTCGTAATCAATCTGCTGCTCAAATAGTCATCTTCATGCTGATTGTGTAGTCTATTTAATAGCGCGGCTGCCCTGCGTTGGTTGCATAGGTTAAACGACCGTATACTTTGAGAAGATCGTTTCTTTTTTGAGTTTCTGTCCATGCTGAAATTTTTTGCCCTATTGCCGCCCCGCCTGACCAAACGGCTGATTTACGGTCAGTCGCTGCTGCGGAATCCGTTTTCCCTGGGCGTCCGGATCCTCGTGCGAAATGGGGACGATCACGTGCTTCTCGTCCGCCACAGCTACATGCGCGGCTGGTATCTTCCAGGCGGAGGCGTGGACGGCGGCGAGGTCATGGCCGAAGCGGCCGTGCGCGAGCTACAGGAAGAGGCCGGTATTTCGGCGACGGAGGATCCGCGCCTGCTTGGTGTCTATCTCAACCGGGAAAGCTTCGGCCGCGATCACATCGCACTTTTCGAGGCGGTTGCCTGGGAGGCCCTGGACAGTTTTCTCCAGCCGAACGGGGAAATCCTGGAAGCGCGTTTCTTCCGCCCGGACGATCTGCCTGCAGATACGACACGGGCGACTGCGGAGCGCATTGCCGAGTTCTGTCTCGGCACCCGTGTGCAGGAACCGGGCGCCGGCGGATACTGGTGAGGGAGATCATCAGGGGCAAGTGGAATAGCCATCCAACGGCGGCCCTGAGCTCGTAATGCCGATCAGCCGAGATGCTGTAAACGGCTATTTCAGCCCTTTAACCGGTACTATCCTTCTCGTCCCGGTTCGTTCGGATTGCTGGAGAAAAGTGCAATCTTGTTGCCTTGAGGATCGCGCAGGTAGCCAACATAGAACCGGGGTCCGTAAGACGCACGAAAGCCCGGCTGGCCCTCGTCGGAACCGCCTGCGAGAAGCGCGGCGGCATGAAGCTCGCGAACCTCCTTTTGAGTGCGTGCCTCAAATGCAACCA
Source organism: Roseibium sp. (assembly GCF_048260565.1). Lineage (GTDB taxonomy): Bacteria > Pseudomonadota > Alphaproteobacteria > Rhizobiales > Stappiaceae > Roseibium. The sequence goes on from NZ_JBLXGP010000003.1 coordinate 42,003, forward strand.
TGGAGCCGTTACCAGCCGAGGCCGGTCGCCCATCGTAGGGTGGCTTGACGTAGAAGTCAGGCAAAACGGCAGACTGACCGGGGTGTACGGGCAGCACGTAACTCAGTCCCTCAGGTCCCTCCTCAAGTTCGTAGCCAAGGGCTGGCAGGAACGCGGAATAGAACCTTCTTGCGCGTGCGATGTCATCCGCACCGACTGTCACGTAGGCAATCATGCTTCGTGCTTCCGTCCTGAAGTTTGGTCATTCAAACGCGTTTACAGCACTGTTGTAATGCCACCATTCAAATCGGCCAACAATGCGATCTCTTATGAACCTCTAAAGTCGACATTGGCGTAATTGCGGCGAAAGCCTTTTTCCCGCAACACTGCCGCTACATCCGTTCAGTCAAGCGTCCGTATTCTGTTGAGGTTGCCGCCGAGCGCGGGCCGAGTTGATAGGTCCTGCTCCCGAGCCGTCCGCCGGGAGTTCATGCGGCCCTGAGCCGTTCCCGATTGTGGGGCGCATCGAAATCCAGTACCGGTCCGGCCGGTACGATCCCGTTTGGATTGATGGAGCCGTGCGAGCCGTAATAGTGCTGCTTGATGGTCGCCAGATCGACCGTCTCGGCAACACCCGGCGTCTGGTAGAGGTCGCGGAGATAATTCGACAGGTTCGGGTAGTCGGCGATGCGGCGGAGATTGCACTTGAAGTGCCCGACATAGACGGCGTCGAACCGGATGAGGGTCGTGAACAGGCGCCAGTCGGCCTCCGTCAGCCGGTCTCCGGCAAGGTAGCGCCGGCTCTCCAGAAGGTCGTCCAGCCAGTCCAGCGTGTCGAAAACCTCTGTGACCGCTTCTTCATAGGCGGGCTGCGTGGTGGCGAAACCGGCCCTGTAGACGCCGTTGTTGACGCCGTCATAGACACGCTCGTTGATCCGGTCGATTTCCCCGCGAAGATCGGCCGGGTAATAGTCGGAGCGCGACCCGGTCAGATCGTTGAAGGCGCTGTTGAACATGCGGATGATTTCGGCGGATTCGTTGTTGACGATGGTGCCGGTTTTCTTGTCCCACAGGATCGGCACCGTCGCCCGGCCGTTATAGTGCGGGTCGGCCTTCACATAGATCTGCCAGGCATAGTCGGAACCGGTGACCGGATCCGGTGTCTTGAAGGTCCAGCCGTTTTCCAGCATCAGGGGTTCGACGGCCGTGACCGGTATCAGATCCTCCAGGCCTTTCAGCTTGCGGAAGATCAGGGTGCGGTGGGCCCAGGGGCAGGCCAGCGATACGAACAGGTGATAGCGGCCGGCTTCCGCCTTGAACCCTCCGGTCCCGCTCGGGCCTGCGCTGCCGTCCGTTGTGATCCAGTTCCGGAAAGCGGAGTCCTTGCGTACGAATCGTCCGCCGCTGGACTTCGTATCGTACCATTGATCTTTCCAGACGCCGTCGACCAACAAACCCATGATAAACCTCAATTCTCTTGCGTTTCCTGAAGAATGTGGCCCGAATCCAGGGAAATGCAACGGTTTGAATGGTGTGTTTCCCCCAGGTGGACAGTCGGTAGCGAAGGGGCGGGAACCCCGGATTTTCGGTTGCCTGCGAAAAAATACGCTGGACCGGCTGCCATCTTACGTGCTATCGGCGATCCACTTTTGGCAAAGCCCGCCGACAGAAAGTGACTTATCGCCGATGATGACCGGTTCCACATTGCGACGACGAAGCAGCCGACGAGACATTTCTCGTCTGTTCCGTCGCGGCTGACCGGTTCCCCCTTCCGTCGATATCAAGGCAGGGCATGAAGGCAGGCGCGAATTCCAGTTTGCTTGCCAGGAAATGCCACATGAAATCCGAAAATTGGTTCATTCGTCTCGAGGATGCCGCAGACACGGCAGAGATTGACGCCCTTCAGGCCGCAGCATTCGGTCCGGGACGGTTTGCGCGGACAGCCTTCCGGATCCGCGAAGGCGTTCCGCATCTGCCTTCCCTGAGCTTCGTCGGTTTGTCCGGTCCAACCCTGGCCGGATCCGTACGTCTCACGCCGATTACCATCGGCTCGACGCCGGCCCTGCTGCTCGGTCCCCTGACCGTGGCACCTGAATTCAAGAATCGGGGGCTTGGAAAGCTGCTGCTGCGGACCGCCATCGATGCATCGGCCGCGGCAGGCGAAACGGCCATCCTGCTGGTTGGAGATGCGCCTTACTACGGTCCCATGGGGTTCCGGCAGGTTGCGTTCGGCTCCATCCAGCTGCCCGGTCCGGTCGACCCGGCGCGGGTTCTGATTGTGCCGCTCAACGGCAGTGAGCCGCCGAGCGGGCAGGTGCGCGGCGGGCGGAACTGATCCCGCCGCCTTCGGTCAGCGACCTTCCCGATACCAGGTCAGCGACAGGGCGCCGAGCAGGACTGCCAGCCCGATCAGGCCGAGGAACAGCGGGTAGCGGTCGATCCCGTTCAGTACGCTGGCGTTCGTCGTCTTAAGGCCGATCCAGCCGGTTCCCGCGTAAGACGCCGCCTGACGAAGCGGCACGATACGCGGAACGTCCACTCCGCCGCCAAGATCGGCCAGGCGCCGGGTAACGCCGCCCGTCACCAGGCTGGTGGACTCGAGTACGGATGTGGTCGACAGGACGTCGGTATATTCCTTCGGATTTTGCGGTCCGGCGTGAACCAGAGCCGTCTTGTCGCCCTCGGTGACCGTGAACAGGCCGGTTTCCGAAGTCGTCACGGAGCCGCGCCACAGACCGGGATCGCCTTCCGTCATGGTGACCGGCGTCTCCTTGCCCGACGGTGATTTGACGGTGACCTCATCGATGGTTTCCCCGAGAGACTGGCGTTCGACGATCAGTTCCGGACCGCGCATGGAAACCCGCAGGGCCTCTTCCTCCAGGTCCGGTTCCTTCATCAGCCAGTGGGCGAGACGGCGCAGCAGCGGCACATGAGGGCCGCCGCCTTCATAGCCGCGGGCCCAGAGCCAGACATGATCGGACATGAGCATGGCGACGCGGCCCTCGCCCTCGCGATTGAGCACCAGAAGCGGCTGTTCGCCGGGGCCGGTCATGAGCGTCTGGCCCGTATCGACCTCCGTATCGACCAGACGGAACCAACGGCTCCAGTTGGGCGGGTTGGCGGTTGCGCCCGGAAGCCCACGGGTTACCGGGTGCCGGGACCCGAGATCCGCGACGGCGGCATGATAGGGCTCTTCCAGGATTTCGCCTGTGGGCCGGGCCGGAAGGATCGGGGCCAGCGGTGTGCGATACAGGCTGCCGGCCTCCGCATAGTCGGGTCCGCCGGCCAGAAGCACGGCGCCGCCGTCGCGCACGAAGCGGGCGATATTGTCGAAATAGAGCATCGGCAGTACGCCACGACGCACATAGCGGTCAAAGATGATCAGGTCGAATTCGTCGATCTTGACCGAGAACAGCTCGCGGGTCGGAAAGGCGATCAGGGACAGCTGGTTGATCGGCGTTCCGTCCTGCTTTTCCGGCGGACGCAGGATGGTGAAATGCACGAGATCGACCGAGGCGTCCGATTTCAGAAGATTGCGCCAGGTGCGCTCGCCTGCATGGGGCGAGCCGGACACCAGGAGCACGCGCAGGTTTTCCCGGATGCCGTCGACGGTGACGACCGCCTTGTTGTTGAGCGTCGTGAGTTCGCCGTCCAGCGCTTCCGCTTCGAATTCGAAGATATTGTCGCCGCCATGGGCGATCTCGACCGGAATGTCGATGGTTTCGCCAAGCGATGCGTTGCGCTCGCTGACCACAGCGCCATCCCTGCGGACGATCAGGCGCACGCGCCCCGTCGGCCGGGTGTCGCGCCCATGGTCGACGACGCGGACCGAGATGATCTGTTCCGAGCCGACCAGTCCGAACCTCGGTGCCTTGTGCAGGATCAGGCGCCGGTCCCGTTCATCCGCCGTTCCGGTTATCAGCCCATGAATGGGGGCATTGAAACCCAGGCTTCCGGGATTGGCCGGCACGTCGTGCACCTGACCGTCCGTGATGAGGATGGCGCCGCCGACCCGGTCGGGCGGAACATCGGACAGACCGTCGGCGAGCGACTGGAACAGAGTGGTTCCGTCGCCGTTACCGGCGTTCTTCGCCTCGATGCGCCGGACCTCGAAGCCGGGCAGGGCCTCCAGGCGTTTCTGCAGTTCGTCAACGGCCGTTTCCGTTTCCTCTGGCCGGTCGGCGAGCAACTGGCTCTGGCTCTTGTCGACGACCAGTGCGACCACGCTGGACAGCGGTTGGCGGTTTTCGCGTTCGACGGCCGGGTTGGCGAGTGCAAGAGCCACCAGCGCCATGGTGGCGACGCGCAGGAACCAGCCTCTGAGGCGCATCAGGGCGGTAATCGTCGCCAGAGCCGCGACCAGCAGGACCGCGGCGGCGAGCGCCCACACCGGAATGAGCGGATCGAAGGAGAGGGACCAGATCATGAATGGTGTCTCCTCATTGTCCGAGCCGTTCCAGAAGGGCCGGAATATGAACCTGATCGGCCTTGTAGTTGCCGGTAAGGCCGTACATGACGATGTTCACGCCGGACCGGAAAGCATAGTCGCGCTGCACCGCATCGTCCGGGACCGTGGGAAACAGGAAACTGCCCGTATCGTCGATTGCCCAGGCGCCGGCGAAGTCGTTGCCGGTGATCAGGATGGGCGATACGCCGTCGCCGGCCCGAACCGGGCGTTCGCCGCTGGCCGTCGGCGCTTCGTCCAGGCTTTCGACCCACAACTGGCCTGTGGCGTAGCGTCCGGGAAAGGTTTCCAGAAGGTAGAAAGCCTTTGTCAGGACGTGGTCGGGCGGCACCGGCTCCAGCGGCGGGATGTCGAGGCCGCTGAGGATTTCCCGCAGCTTCGCGGTTTCCGGCGTGTTGGCGAAACTGTTCGCCGATGCGGTGAGCTGATCTCTTGTGTCGAACAGGATCGTTCCGCCGTTGCGCATGAAGGTATCGATGCGCGCCATGGTCCGGTCGGTCGGCTTTTCTGCCGCCGGATCGATCGGCCAGTAGAGCAGGGAATAAAACGACAGTTCGTCGCGGGCGATGTCGACGCCGACCGGCTCCCCGGGTTCAAGGGCCGTCCGTTCGGTCAGGAACTGGGTCAGGCCGAAAAGCCCGGCATAGCTCGTGTTGTCGATCTGGGAGTTGCCCGTGATGACATAGGCAAGCCGCGTCTTGAGGGTGGATTCCAGGGCGCGGACGTCGTCGGAGTTCGACTGTGCATGTGCCCTCGGAACGGCTGCCCCAAGCAGGCCGAAAGCCAGGACGACCGCCGCAACCGAGGCCACGGATCGGCGCAGGTGCAATCGGCTCAGGCCGCCGGCCAGCAGGATGACGATCAGCGCATCCGCCAGCAAAAGCAGGAAGGTCAGGCTGAAGAACGTGGCGCGCAGATCAACCGGATCGGATGAGGGGTAGCCCATGACCGTAGCGTTTTCGCCGAGCTGATCCGTATCCAGAGGAGACAGGACGTCCTCTTCCCCGAGCAGATTCAGGGCCCTGAAGCCGTCTTCGCTGCCATAAAGGCCGGGCGGGATCTTGCGGCTGGCATGGGCGTCGCGGAAGTCGGACATGGTGACCGGGGTCACTTCCGGCGGCGGGGCGGAAAACCGCCCGAAGCCGTCGAGCAGGCGCAACGGCGGCAGGACGTTTTGTACGGCAGCACCTGCATCTCCCGTCGGCGAGCCCTGGGGGGCAACGTTCGAGACCGCCAGGATCCGGCGCAGCATGTCAACAAACACGCCGGACAGCGGCAGGTTGGACCAGGAGGATTCTCCGGTGACATGAAACAGGACGATCGTGCCGCGTCCTTTCGGAGCGGCGGTGACCAGAGGTGTCCCGTCCTCCAGTGTCGCCCATGTGCGGTCGGGCAGGTCGGATGTGGGCTCGGCCAGCACCTGACGGCTCACGGTAACCTCGGCGGGAACCTTCAGGCCGGCGAAGGGCGAATCCGCGGTGAAGTCCGCCAGCCGTTGCGGCTGTTTCCACGACAGGCTTCCCCCGAGAGACCGGTCGCCCTTGCGCAAGGGGACCGGGATCAGATCGTCGGTCCCGCCTGCCGTGCGCGGACCCGCAAAGCGGACCAGAATGCCGCCGCCGGAAATCCAATCGCCCAGTTCCCTGACGATATTGTCCGGCAGGCGGCCGACGTCGGCCAGGATGAGCACGGAAACGCCCTGGTCCAACAGGGTCGGTATGGAGACCGCAAGATCGGCCTGGCGCGGGACACGGATATCGGAAAAGGGGCTCAGGGCCCGCTGCAGATAATAGAGCGGCGACAGAAGCGGCTGGGCGAGATCGGCGGATTGCCCGGAAACCAGACCGACTGTCCTGCGGCGCCAGCTGTCGTCGATCAACTGAACGGCGCCGGCGGCGTTCTCGCCGACGATTTCCACCCGTGCAATGTCATTGCGCAGTTCGCTCGGCAGTTCGAAGCGGGCCTCGGTTTCAGTGGCCGATCCTTCGAACACCGCTTGGGTCTGGCCCAGGGTCAGGCCTTTCAGGTCGAGCGCGCGCAAGGCAACCGTGGGCTCCGGGTCATCCGGGTGCCGGACGACGGTCATGGACAGGGCGTCGGTGTCATTGGACAGGGCCTTCAGTCCCTTCGGCGTGCGCAGGCCGTCAAGAACGGTGATCGGCGCGTCTCCGGCGATTGAGGCGAGATCTTCCTGGAACCGGGAGGCCGCGTTCTGTTGCGTACCGTCGCTCAGCCAGATCACGGCACCGGGAGGCGTGGCCTGGGCAGCCTTTCGCAGGCCGGCGATCAGTTCGCTTCTGTTGGGAGCCCAGGCGCGGGGCTGAAGGGCGCGCAATCGTTCAAGGGCTGTTGTCGCCGTCGCGGGAACAAGCGGTTGCGACGGGCCTTCCGCCGTTGCCGCGAACAGGACCGGCTGGCTCTTGTTTTCCAGACCGCTCAGCAGCTGTTCGGCGGCCGTGACCTGCTCGTCCCAACTCTTCGCGGAGGTCCAGCCGTTGTCGAGAAGGAGCCACAAGACGCCGTCACCGCTGTCGACCTCTTCCGCCGGGCGCCAGATCGGGCCTGCCAGGGCCAGGATCAGACAGGCGGCGAGCGTGAGCCGCAGCAGGGTCAGCCACCAGGGGCTGCGTTGCGGCGTTTCCTCGTGCTCATCGATATCGAGCAGCAGCCGGGTCGGCGGGAAGGAGACTTCCCGGGGCCGTGGTGGCATGAGGCGCAACAGCCACCAGATGACCGGCAGCAGGACCAGGGCCGCGAGGGCCCAGGGTGCCGCGAATGCAAGGGGAAGGCCGGCCATGCTAGTAGTTCCCCTGGCTCAGTGTTTCGCTACCGCCGGAGAGCGAGCTGTGCAGCACAAGAAGCGGTTCGGCCGGCGGCCGGTCCGTATGGTGCAGGACATAGGTCCAGCCTGCGCGTTTCGCCATGTCGCGGATTTCCGCCCGGTGGGCTTCCAGACGGTCGCGGTAGGCCTTGCGCCAGCTTTCCGCCCGGCCTGTCGTCAGCCAGATGCCTCGTTCCAGGTCGTGAAACTCGATCCGTCCCTCGAACGGAAATGTTTCCTCGATCGGGTCGAGCACCTGCACCAGATGGCCGCGCGCGCCGGTTCCGGCGACACGGGCGATCCATGCGGCAATCTCCTCGATCGGGTCGAGCATGTCTGCGATCAGGACCACATCGGAGAAGCGCTTGATCGGGGTTGCGTCCGGAAAGGCGGCCGGCTTGGCCAGATGGGTCAGGGCATCGGCGACCCGTTCGGCCGCCCTGCGGTCGGAAAAGGGCCGGGTAATCCCCGGCAGACCGACGCGTTCACCGGTCTCGGCAAGCATGTCGGCGAGCGCAAGCATGAGGACGATGGCCCGGTCGCGTTTGGAGACCTTCGCCAGTTTCGACTGAAACAGCATGGACGGCGACAGGTCGGCCCAGAGCCAGACGGTGTGCGCCGCTTCCCACTCGCGTTCGCGCACATAGAGATGATCGTCACGGGCCGACCGGCGCCAGTCGATCCGCTTTGCCGGCTCGCCCATATTGAACGGTCTGAACTGCCAGAAGCTTTCGCCGGGGCCGGAGCGCCGGCGGCCGTGCCAGCCGGCAATGACGGAGCTGGAGATGTGGCTGGCTTCCACCAGGAGATCGGGAAGGGCTTCCGCGACCGTGCGCGCTTCGCCGATAACGTTCGGCCATGTGGCCGGATCGATCCGGCTGTCGCTTTTCTGCAAGGCCATGATACCCCGCTCTCCCTGCCGTTAACCCACCCGCTCCTTCACCTGCGCAATGACACCACGAACCGTGTGGCCGTCCGCGCGCGCGGCGAAGGTGAGGGCCATGCGGTGTTGCAGGATCGGTTCGGCGAGGGCCAGGACATCGTCCACCGACGGTGCAAGGCGCCCTTCGACCAGCGCTCGGGCGCGGACGGTCAGCATCAGTGCCTGGCTGGCGCGCGGACCCGGACCCCAGGCGATCAGGTTGGTGATGTCATTGCCGGAGGTTTCGCCTTCCGGCGGGCGAGCCGCGCGGACGAGCTGAAGGATGGCGTTGACGACCGATTCACCGACCGGCATGCGACGGACGAGTTGCTGATATTCGGCCAGCTCCTCCGCACTCATGGCCGTCTGGGCGACGGCCTGGTCGGCGCCGGTGGTTTCCAGCAGGATCCGCCGCTCGGCCTCGAGATCGGGATAATGCACGTCGATCTGCATCAGGAAGCGGTCGAGCTGGGCTTCTGGCAGGGGATAGGTGCCCTCCTGCTCCAGCGGGTTCTGCGTGGCCAGCACGTGGAAGGGGCGCGGCAGGTTGTGCGGGTGGCCGGCGACGGTCACGTGATATTCCTGCATGGCCTGAAGGAGTGCCGACTGGGTTCTGGGGCTGGCGCGGTTGATTTCGTCGGCCATCAGCAACTGCGAGAAGACCGGGCCGGGAATGAACCGGAACGCGCGGCTGCCGTCGGCGGCCTGTTCCATGACTTCCGCGCCGAGGATATCGGAGGGCATCAGGTCGGGCGTGAACTGGATCCGGCGGGCGTTCAGGCCGAGGACCGTGCCGAGGGTTTCCACGAGCTTGGTCTTGGCGAGGCCGGGAACACCGACCAGAAGGCCGTGACCGCCGGCAAGGATCGTGACCAGGCTTTGCTCGACCACCTTGTCCTGACCGAAAATGACGCGGGAAATATCCGCCTTGGCTTCGGTGATGCGGGTAACGGCGCGCTCCGCGTTTTCGGCAATCGCCTCGAGATCGGCTTCGGACGTGCCGGATGGGGACGGGGTCATGACGCTCATAAATCACCTTTGCTGTTATTGGTGTTCAAAGCCAGGCGGCAGGCGCAGTGTCGCTTTCATTCCCTGTTGCTGATTTCCGCTTTTCTTGTCGCGACTCGATCAGTCTGACACCATATTAACCGTTAGATAAGTCGCAAATTCTAGCGAGACAGAGGCAAGGGGCGAGAAATTTCCGTACCGGCCGCCGTCGGACGATAAAAACGGCAGTCCGGCAGGCCCCGACGGGAAAAACTTGAACACATACGGGATTGAGACAATTGCCATTGTCGAATGACGACGTAAAAAAAATGCCGCCGGGCCTTGCCGCGCTGATGCGCCGGGCGGGGGATGCGGACAGGAAGCCGCCACCGGTAGAACGCTGGAATCCGCCGTTTTGCGGCGATCTGGACATAAGGATCGCGGCCGATGGCAGTTGGTCCTATATGGGCAGCGTCATTCAGCGGGAGGCTCTGGTTCGCCTGTTCGCTTCCGTTTTGCGCAAGGACGCAGACGGGCGCACCTATCTGGTCACGCCTGTGGAGAAGATCGGGATAACCGTCGATGATGCGCCATTCGTCGGCGCCGAACTTTATGTGGACGGGGATGGGGAAAAGCGGAAACTGACGCTGAGAACAAATGTCGGTGATGTCATCGACATCGACAGAGACCATCCCTTGAGGTTCGAAAAAGATCCGGCAAACGACGGGTTGAAGCCTTATGTTCTGGTGCGGGGGCGACTTGAAGCCCTCATGTCGCGTGCGTTGCTCTACGAGTTGGCGGAGCTCTTCGAGGAGAGGCAGTGCGACGGACAAACGGAACTCGGTGTCTGGAGCGGTGGGACATTTTTTGCCATTGAGCCGGAAATGAGCTCTGATCGGGCATGATTGGGAAGAGGCAAGTGATCCGCGCATGAATGACGTTCCATCCGCACTGGCAAAGCACGGCATCGACGTTCTCGGCGATATCCGCAGCATGCTTCGGCACAATACGGAAGCACCGGCCGTGCGCGATACCGGGGACCATATCCTCAACCCGGACCTTGGCCCCTATGCGCGCTGGGAGGGTCCGCCCCGCGACGCGGCGGTGCTCATCCCGATCATCGAACACGATCGCGAACCGATGGTGATCCTGACCGTTCGCACCGCGCATCTGTCGTCCCATGCCGGGCAGATCGCCTTTCCAGGCGGCAAGATCGACAAGGAGGACCGCGGGCCGGTTGCCGCCGCCCTTCGCGAGGCGGAAGAGGAGATCGGCCTGGAGCCGAAGGCCGTCCGGCTGATCGGCGAACTTTCTCCCTATCTGACCGGATCGGGGTACCGGGTTGTTCCGGTGGTGGCGGAAGTCGCTCCCGCTCAACGGCTGACGCCCAACCCGTATGAGGTCGACGATGTGTTCGAGGTTCCCCTGTCTTTCCTGATGGATCCGGCGAATCATCTAAGACAAAGCCGCAAGTGGGAAGGCCGCGACCGGTACTTTTATGCCATGCCGTTCGGAGAACGGTATATCTGGGGCGTGACCGCCGGAATCATCAGGTCATTGTACGAAACGGTTTATCGCTAATGCTGCGTCTTCTTCTGGCCAACATCATCCTGTTTCTCCTGCCGTTTCTGGCCTATGGCTTCTGGTTGTGGCTTAACAACAAGGCCCATGTCTCCGAACATTGGCGCAAAGGGCCGATGGCCTGGCTCGCTCTGATCGGCATCGCGCTGGTGGGCGTGAGCTTCATGATCATGGCTTCGATCAAGCAGGCGCCGGACGGGGCGGAATACCGGCCGGCCCACATGGAAAACGGGGTCTTCGTTCCGGGACGCTTCGAATAACCGATGACACAGTTGTCCAATGCGTCCTGGTTGCAGACGCCTGCCATTCAGCGGGTCTTCGACGCGGTCGAACAGGACGGCGACCGGGCCATGGTCGTGGGCGGCGCGATCCGCAACACCCTGCTTGGTCTTCCTGTCGCCGACGTCGATATCGCAACCACGGCGCTGCCGGATGAGGTGGCCGCCCGGGGTCGCGAAAGCGGCCTGAAAGTCGTGCCCACCGGCATCGATCACGGCACGGTTACACTGATCAGCAAGGGCATGGCCTATGAGGTGACGACGCTCCGCAAGGACGTGGAAACCTTCGGCAGGCAGGCGCGGGTGGTCTTCGGCAGCAGCTGGATCGACGACGCTCGCCGGCGGGACTTCACGCTCAATGCGATTTATGTCGACCGGCATGGCGAGATTTACGATCCGCTCGGCGGCGTCGAGGACTGCCTTGCCCGAAGGGTGCGTTTTATCGGCGACCCGGAGGAGCGAATCCGGGAGGATTATCTCCGCATCCTGCGCTTCTTCCGTATTCACGCAGCCTATGGGCTTGGGGCGCCCGACCGGGCGGGCCTGAGCGCCTGCATCCGGGAGCGGGACGGCCTGCGGCATCTGTCGGCGGAGCGGATCGGCGTGGAAATGAAAAAGCTGGTCGGTGCGCCGCTTGCGGCCGACTGTCTTGCGCTGATGGAAGACAGCGGACTTCTGGAAATCACCACCGGCGGAATTTCGCGGATCGCGGATTTCAAGGCTTTAAGGAGCCTCGACGATGTGGCGGAAGAGACCCGCCGCCCCGAGCTTGGTTTTGCGGTGCTGTCCGGCTTTGTCGACGAGGACCTGGACCGGATCGCCGACCGGTTCCGCCTGTCGAACGCCGAGCGGAAACGGATGCACGGGGCGTTGGCTGCGGCAACGGACATCAGCGCGGGCGGCGCCGATCCGGAAGTTTTCCGTTTGCTTTACCGCCATGGCCGGGAAAGCTTCATCGACGGCCTGCTGGCCGTCTGGGCGCAGGCGAAAGCGGGCGGGACGTCCGCTGATCGCGAGCCGGTGTTTTGCGATGCGTTGAAACAGGGGCGGAACCTTGAAATCCCCGCCTTCCCGCTAAAGGGGGCGGACCTGATGGCGGCGGGACTGCCGTCGGGACCCCGGATCGGCGAAACCTTGAAACGGCTTGAGGAGGAGTGGCTCGACAGCCGCTTTTCCCTGAGCCGGAAGGACTTGCTCGAACAAATATGAGCAATGCGAAACGTTCCGGAAATTAACGAAATGTTTCTGGTAATTCGTGCCGATCAATCAAATCATAGTCTTCTTTTAAACTTCTCTGTTATCCCTGCGGCATCTGAGCGCTTTTAATCTCCAGGTGGCAGCATGAATGTCGCAGTTGTATCCGATGGGATGTTGAAAGAGGGATCCAATGTCCGGAATATTCCCTTCTTTTACACGTCCAAGCTCTTTTCGATGGGCGAGGTTTCCTCTCGAAACCTTCAGGAGATGCACCTGCTCGTCATTGAACTGGAAGATGCCACCGGAGAGCACGTCGAGAGTTTGAAAACAGCGCTCGCGGGCGTGCCGGACCTGCCCAAACTCTGCATTGTCTCCAGGGCCAATCGACGGGAGGTCGTGCAGGCGGCAGCGTTTGGTAAAGTCGAGATCTTCGAGCGAGACCAGGATCTTACGGCGCTTGTCCGCAAGATGCGGGACATGTTGCAGCCGGATTTCGAGGCATTGTTTCCCGAAACAACACCGGAGACGACCCGACAAGCGTTTCTGCAGACTGTCGCCTGTCTTGACGAAATCGTACTCGCGGCGGCGTCTTCGCGGCCGATGCCTGTGAGAACGCTTGCCCGAACCCTGCATCACATCTATTCCGCCCTGACCCGGGACGGGATCACCGCATGGCTGAGTGCGGTCCGGATCCATCACAGCCACACCTATCGGCATTCCATGATAGTGGCCGGTCTGGCCGGAACCTTCGCACAGACGCTGGGCTGGTCGCACAAGGAGCAGGAACTGCTGACCCTCGGCGGATTGATGCACGACATCGGCAAGACCCGGATTCCGCTTTCGATCCTGGACAAGCCCGGAAAACTCACGCCTGACGAAACCGAACTTGTCCGCCAGCATACGCTTTTCGGCCGGGACATCCTGAAAAGCCGGCTGGAAATTCCCTTCGAAGTCAAGAAAATGGCCGTCCAGCATCATGAGCTTCTGGACGGCTCCGGCTATCCGCAAGGGCTCGCCGGCGATCAGATCGATACCATGGTCCGGGTGATCACGATCTGCGATGTTTTCACGGCCATGACCGAAACGCGCTCCTACAAGGATGCGATCCCGCCGCGCAATGCCTATGCGGATCTCTGCACCATGAAGACCCAGCTCGATCAGGATCTGGTGCGGGCCTTTCAGCCGGTGGTGCTCAGCGTCGATCTGGGGGCCCTCAACCGGACGGTCGAATCCCTGTTCGACAAGAAGCGGGCAACCGGGACGACGGGCTAGAAAAAGATCCGGAAACCGCGGGTCAGGGCCATTTTACGACGGGGGGCATCGATGACAGGATCGATGCGACATTGCCGCCGGTCTTGAGCCCGAAGATCGTTCCGCGGTCGTAAAGCAGATTGTATTCCACGTAGCGCCCGCGCCGAATGAGTTGCTCGTCCCGTTCCGCCTCGCTCCAGGGTTTTTCGAAGTTGCCGCGAACCAGCGCGGGATAGATCTTATCGAAGGCCTGTCCAACGTCTTTGGTAAAGGCGAAGTCCGCGTCCCAGTCGCCGCTGTGCAGATAGTCGTAGAAAATTCCGCCGATCCCGCGCGCCTCATTGCGGTGCTTCAGGAAGAAATAGTCGTCGCACCAGTCCTTGTAGGCCTGGTAGTCGGCGACCGCATGGGCATCGCAGGCCTGCTTCATGGCGTCGTGGAAGGCAACGGTGTCCGGATCTTCCTGGGTGCGGCGGGCATCGAGGACCGGGGTCAGGTCCGCGCCGCCGCCGAACCACTGGCGCGTGGTGACCACCATGCGCGTGTTCATGTGGACGGCCGGAACATGCGGGTTCTGGGGATGGGCGATCAGGCTGATGCCGGAGGCCCAGAAACGGGGATCATCGCTCGCGCCGGGGATCTGGCCGCGAAACTCGGGCGAGAATTCGCCGTAAACGGTCGAGACATGGACGCCGACCTTCTCAAAGACGCGGCCGTGCATCATCGACATGACGCCGCCGCCGCCTTTTTCGCCGCTGGAGTCGGTGCGCTCCCACGGGGTGCGCTCAAAACGGCCCACCGGTCGATCGCTCAGCGGGCCTTTCAGCGCGCCGACTTCCTCTTCCAGAGCCTCGAAGCTGGCGCAGATGCGGTCCCGCAGTTCGGCGAACCAATGGGAGGCGACTTCCTTTTTGGTCTCGATGTCGGCAGGAACCGGACCACCGCGTTTTTCTGGGGAAGGGGCCGTCATCTTGCAATTCCTCTTGTTCGCACAGACTGGGTACGGATCGGGCTTTTATGCGCTTAATGCGGGTTTGGCCAGCGGGCTCTGTTATGCGGAACCGGGGCTCAACCGGGAAAGCTGTCCGTTTGACGCAGGGCCTCGCCGAGCACGATACCGGCGGAGACCGCCACATTGATGGAGCGCATGCCTTCCGCCATCGGGATCCTCAGCCGTTCATCCGCAAGATCGTGCACCGTGTCCGGCACACCGGCGGATTCCCGTCCCATCAGCAAGATATCGGTATCGCGGAATGTGCAGGCGGTATAAGCTTTTTCCGATTTTGTGGTCAGCAGAATCAGACGCCTGTCCGACCCACGGCGCCACTCCTCGAAGGCGTCGAAGGTGATGTGGCGTTGGAGGGCCGCGCGCTCCAGGTAATCCATGCCCGCCCGCTTCAGGGCGCTGTCGGACAACGGAAAACCGGCAGGTTCGATCAAATGAACGCGAACACCCAGACAGGCGGCCAGACGTAACATCGTACCAGTGTTTTGCGGGATATCGGGCTGGAAAAGGGCTATGTCCGGCATGATTTTGTCATTCGGTTCGATCAGAATGCCATGCTGGATATCACCGCGGTTCGGCCTTGTCATCGGGCAAGGATTTTCGCGGCGGAGAGACAAGTGACACCGATTTTCAGACTGTTCGAATCCTGGCTCGATCCGTTTCAGCCCGCGCCGGACGCTCCCATGCCCAAGGGTGGCATGGCGTTTCTGCTCCATTTCGTCCGGCAGGCCAAATGGCCGTTGTTCCTGACGCTCGTTTTCGGTGGCCTGTCTGCGGGCATCGAAGCCTCGGTCTATGCGTTTATCGGCGCCATTGTCGACATGATGCAGACCGGTGACCGGGCGACCTTCTTCCAGGATCATGGCCGCGTGCTATTGGGCATGCTGTTTGTCGTGCTGGTCGCCCGCGCCTTCGTCGCCATCATGAATTCCCTTCTCGAAGAACAGGTGATCGTTCCGAGCTTCTTCAACCTGGTGCGCTGGCAGGCCCATCAGCAGGTCATGAACCAGAGCCTTGCCTATTTTCACGACGAGCTGTCAGGCAGACTTTCACAGAAAGTCTGGCAGGCCGGGCAGGCGGCAGGGGATTTCATGGTCTCTCTGCTGCAGGTCGCCTGGTACATTGCCGTCTATGCGCTCACGACAATCTTCCTGATTGCCGACCTCGACTGGAGACTGGGGGCAATCGTCGTCGTCTGGCTTGGCGTTTTCGTCGTGGCGGCGCGCCATTTCGTTCCCAGGGTGCGACAGGAGGCGAAAAAGGTGGCCCATGCCGGGTCCGGCGTCACCGGGCGGCTTGTGGACACCTATACCAACATCCAGACGGTCAAGCTTTTCGGGTCGGGGCAGGAGGAAAACCGGGGCGCGCTTGCGGCCTTCGGTCATTTTCTGCATCAGCTCAAGCGGTTTACGCGGGTTCTGACCACGATCCGCATGGTCATGAACATCCTCAATGGCGTGATGATCTCGCTGGTGGCGGCGCTGGCTCTCACTCTCTGGCAGCAGAGCGCGATCTCGACCGGGGGCGTGGCCTTTACCCTGGGATTGGTGCTGCGCATGCATTTTCTGCTGAACCGCCTGTTCGGCCAGCTCAACGGCCTGTTCCGCAATATAGGCACGATCCAGGACAGCGCCGAAACGATCGTGAAGCCGGTCGCCGTCCGCGACGCGCCGGATGCTTCGGATCTGGTCATCACCAAAGGGCGGATCGCATTCGAGGGCGTGCAGTTTCACTACGGCAAGGCCGGCGGCGTGATCGACCATCTGGATCTCACCATCGAGCCCGGTGAGCGCGTTGGTCTTGTCGGTCCGTCGGGGGCCGGGAAAACCACCATGACGAGCCTGCTTCTGCGTTTCTACGATCCGGAAGCCGGACGGATCACCATCGACGGCACGGATATCGCCTCTGTGACGCAGCAGTCCCTGCGGCAGAACATCGGCATGGTCACGCAGGACACGTCTCTTCTGCACCGGTCGGTCGGCGAAAATATCCGCTATGGCCGGCCAACGGCGAGCGATGAGGAGATCCGCCAGGCTGCACGGCGGGCCCATGCGCTGGACTTCATCGAAACGCTCGAGGACCGCCAGGGGCAGCGCGGATTCGATGCGCTTGTCGGCGAACGTGGCGTCAAGCTGTCGGGCGGGCAGCGGCAAAGGGTCGCGATTGCCAGGGTTCTTCTGAAGAATGCGCCGATCCTGGTGCTGGATGAAGCAACGTCCGCGCTCGATTCCGAGGTGGAAGCGGCAATCCAGGCGAACTTGCAGGAACTGATGGCCGGCAAGACGGTCATCGCGATCGCGCACCGGCTGTCGACGATCGCCCAGATGGACCAGCTGGTCGTCATGGACAAGGGCGCCATCGTGCAGCAAGGCAGCCACGACGTGCTGTTGCGGGACCGGGGCGGTCTCTACGCCCAGCTTTGGCAGCGCCAGTCGGGCGGTTTTCTGAGCGACGCGGAGGAGGCGACTGCTTCCGCATCGCTGGCAGAAACCGGCTCATTTTAGGGGACGCAACCAGAAACAGCTTCAGGGCGGTGCCTGTTTCCGAGTTGTGCGGTTGTCCGCCGGACCTGGGGTGCGATCAAGTAAAAATGGATGCGGCGTGAGACTTTCGAACCAAAAATGACTTCACGTAATAAATCGGTGGTTTATTCATTGGTCGGTATTCTTTTGTCCTGCGTTTATGATCGACAAAGGACAAAATCGGCGCCGCAGAAGCCGGCATGTAGCAATATTTTTACTTAATCGCTTTTAAAGTCGGGCACGGTTTCGCGAGCGGGGCGTTTCACGCGGCGTCCCCCTAGACTGACAGGATTCGCCGTGACGTTATCAATTCCCGGCCGTTTCGTTGCAATGGTCGTCACCGCTGCCGCCATCATGATGGGCGGAACGGGCTTCGCCTTCTTTATCTTCCGTCAGGCTTTGATCGGGGAAATCGGAAACGCGGACTCCGCGGCGGCGTTCATCTCCGGAAATGTTGCCGCCAGGGTCGATGGCCTCATCATCGACCAGATGATCACCATAGCCCTTGTCTGCGCGCCGGTGGGGATTGCCTTCCTCGGACTTGCCTTCGTCCTTGCCATGGGGGTGGCGCGGCCGCTCAAGCGGCTTCAGAGCGGGTTGGACCGGCTTTCGGACGGTGATCTGGATATCGACATCGACGGAACGGAGCGCAGCGACGAAATCGGTGCGATCGCCCGCTCCATTACCGGATTCCGCCAGAAACTTGCCGAGCGCTCCTCCGAAGAAGCACGGCAGCAGGCTGCCCATCAGGAGCAACTGAGCGAAGAACGCCGGATCCTGATGCAGGACATCGCCGATGACTTCGAGCATTCAGTCGCCAGTGCGGTGCAGGCATTGTCCCGCGCGGCGGAAACGGTCGGCCGGAATTCCGAACAGTTGCAAGGTGCCGTTGGCTCGTCGCTCGATGCGGTGGACGGGGTCGGCGATGCCTGCGTTTCCGCGAATACCTCCGTCGGGGCGCTGACGTCTTCGGCGACGCAGCTGTCGCAGTCGATCGCCAATATCAGCCGGGATGTGGATAGTGCATCCGAAATTGCGGACAATGCGGTCCGCGAAGCGCGCAAGACGGATGAGATCGTCGGCCGGTTGTCGGAAACCGGGCGGGCGATCGGCGAGATCGTCGAGCTGATCAGCCAGATCGCGAGCCAGACGAACCTGCTGGCCCTGAATGCGACCATCGAGGCGGCGCGGGCGGGCGAAGCCGGACGGGGCTTCGCGGTTGTCGCCAACGAGGTGAAGGCCCTGGCCGAGCAGACGACGCGGGCGACGGAAGATATTTCCAGTCAGGTTGCCTCGGTCCAGGAAGTGGCGGAACAGTCCGAAGAGGCCATGCGCACGATTGCCAGTACCATCGACCAGATCAGCGATCTCTCCCGAAGGATCCGGGAAGCCGTGGAAGAACAGGAAACGGCGACGCATGAAATCGAACGGAACGCCGATATCGCGATGTCCAGTTCCGAGCGGGTGGCGTCGAATATCGGGACCCTGTCATCGGCGATGGATGCGAGCAGCATCGCCACGTCGGAGATGCGGGAGGCTTCGAGCGACCTGTCCGGTATTTCTCACGGACTTGAAAAGCAGGTCGCACAGTTCCTGCAAAACATCCGTGTCGCCTAGGAACAGTCGCTGACGAAGCGGTCCGCTTGCCTCTGCTGTGGCCATTCGGTCACATCCCCTTGCGAAGAAACACGGCCGGGACAACCGAGGCTTCCATGACGGCCTGAATCGGGGTATGCGATTATTCAGCGGTTCAGATTGAATCGTGTCTTTGTTTTCGGCCATGACCGCAACGGTCACAAGAACAGGAGGGCGTAAATGACAATTCGAATGATGTCTATCGCACACGCCCTTGTGTCCGGCCCATGGGGATGTCCGCGCCATTGAGGCGCCCCGGTACCTACCCCCTTTAACTTCCTGACCCCGGCTTCAAGCCACCCGTCCTATCCCTTTCGGTGTGCTGCATGCTTTTCGGCATGTCCTGCCGGCGTCGCATTTTCTGATTTCCTGCGGAGACGACGATATGTCTGCCCGTTTTCCACTCAGGCCGAGACGGCCTGGCATTCAAATGCCCCTGCTTGTCCGCCGACGGGCCAACCGGCTGCGCAACGGCGCACGGGTCGTGCTTGTTGCGGCGTCTGTTTTCCTTGCCGGTTTCGTACTGGCGTCAGTCCTGTTCACGCCGGTTTTCCTCTTTGAGGTCGCCCGGATGGAGGTTGCCTCCGGTGGCGGGATGATGAACGTCAGCCAATTCACCGGTCATATCGAGGCGCTGTTCCTTGGGCTGCTGGCCTTTGCTGTTGCCATTGTCGGTCTTTTTGCAGGCGTTCTTCTTGCGCGCGGGACCTGCCGGGCCGCGCGCAGGCTCGCGGAGAGCGAACTGTCCGATGTTCCTTCCAGATGCCTGCTGAAAGGCGGACTTGCGGAGATGTGTTGTGTTTGAGCGGTTTGAAAACCTGATCGATCCCTTCGAGAAAACCGGGCTCGACGTGCCGCCGAAGGGCTTTGTCGCCTTTTGCTGGTACTACACGAAACCGGCCTGGAAAATCCTTGCGGGTGTCGCCGCGTTGGGCGCTTTGGTCGCGATAGTGGAGGTGACGATCTTCACCTTCCTCGGCGACCTGGTGAACTGGCTGGAAAACGGCAACAGGGAAACTTTCCTGTCCGACAACTGGCCGGCGCTGGCGGGGATGGCCGTTGTTCTGCTTGTTCTGCGGCCGCTGCTTGAAACGGCGTGGCAGCTCCTGTTCCACCAGGGGCTGATGGGCTCCTATCCGATGTCCATCCGCTGGCGGGTGCACCGCTATCTTCTGCGTCAGAGCATTTCCTTCTATCAGAACGATTTCGCCGGACGGATCGCCAACAAGCTGATGCAGACCGCGCTGGGCGTGCGCGAGGTGGTGACCCGGATCGCCGATATCCTGGTCTATGTGGCCGTCTATTTCACAGCCGCGGTCTTTGTCGTCGCCAGTGCCAACCTCTGGTTCGTCGTGCCGTTCCTCACCTGGCTTGCGGCCTATCTGGTCGTGATCCGGGTGTTCATTCCGAAGCTCAGGGACGTGTCGAAAGAGCAGGCGGACGCGCGCTCGCTGATGACCGGCCACGTGGTGGACGCCTACACCAACATATCGACGGTCAAGCTGTTTTCCCACGCCGACCGGGAAGAGGCCTATGCCAGGATGTCGATGTCGGCGTTCCTGGCGACGGTGTTCGGACAGATGCGTCTCGTCACCCTTTTGAACATCGCGCTGACCGTTATCAATATGCTGCTCCTGTTTGCCACCGGCGCGCTGTCCATCGTGCTGTGGCAGACCGGAACCGTGTCGACGGGCGACATTGCGATCGCCGTGGCGCTGGTCCTGCGTCTTCAGGGCATGTCCCACTGGATCTTGTGGGAACTGGCGGGTCTGTTCGAAAACGTGGGCACCGTTCAGGACGGGATCTCGACGATTTCGCGCGAGCGGGACGTGCGCGACGCGCCCGATGCGACGGGCCTTGCGGTATCGCACGGCGAAATCCGCTTTGAGACCATCCGGTTTCATTACGGCAAGGAGGCCGGTGTGATCGAGGGCCTCGATCTGACGATCCGGCCGGGCGAGAAGATCGGCCTGATCGGGCGGTCGGGTGCGGGCAAGTCGACGCTGGTGAACCTGCTCCTGCGGTTCTACGACCTGGAGGGCGGCCGGATTCTGATCGACGGTCAGGATATTGCCGGCGTGCGCCAGGACGCGCTGCGGGAAAACATCGGCGTCGTGACGCAGGATACCTCTCTGCTGCACCGCTCGATCTTCGAGAACGTCGCCTACGGCCGTCCGGAGGCGAGCCGGGAGGCCGTGCAGACCGCACTCGAAAAGGCCCATGCGCTCGAATTCGTGCGCGGTCTCAGCGACCAGGCGGGACGCACCGGCCTGGACGCCCATGTGGGTGAACGCGGTGTCAAGCTCTCCGGCGGTCAGCGCCAGCGGATCGCGATCGCGCGTGTACTCCTGAAGAATGCGCCGATCCTCCTCCTCGACGAGGCGACATCGGCCCTGGACTCGGAAGTCGAGGTCGCTATCCAGGAGAGCCTGTTCGACCTGATGGAAGGCAAGACGGTGATCGCGATCGCGCACCGCCTGTCGACCATTGCGGCCATGGACCGGCTGATCGTCATGGATCGCGGCAGAATCATCGAGGAAGGCACGCATGAAAGCCTTCTGGAGAAGAAAGGCCTTTATGCGCAGCTTTGGGCGCATCAGTCCGGAGGGTTCCTGGCGCCGGTCCAGGCGGCGGAATAATGGCTTTAGTCGGGCAGCTGCGGAGTTGCTTGATTCTGTTGCCGATATCCGGTTTTTTACAGAGCCGTCTTGCACTGCTTCGGTAATTTGGGGCAGAAAAGGGGCGCGGACTGTCTTTTTCCTGCGACATTCTCCGAATGGTTCGTTTGTCGATCTGGACAAGCGGGCTCAAGGGTGCAAAAAGACAACCGCTTTGACAGGTGCGGAGAGATCCGCGCCTTGTCTCCGTTGAGACCCGCTTTGATCCGCTTCGCTTCCTGTGCCAGCAGAAAGCCAGCGGCCCGAAGGCGGGCTTTCGGTACAGGTTGAACAGGTTTCGAGAGGACGCGACCTTGGCACATACGGATACGGCGGAACCGACCCGCCGCGACTTCCTCTATATTGCGACCGGCGCAATGGGCGCGGTGGGTGCAGGAGCGTTGGCATGGCCGTTCATCGACCAGATGAACCCGGATGCCTCCGCACTGGCCCTGGCCTCCATTGAAGTCGATGTTTCTGCCGTCGAGGAAGGGCAGTCGATCACAGTCAAATGGCGCGGTAAACCGGTCTTTATCCGTTACCGCACCGCCGAAGAGATCGAGGAAGCCTCGGCTGTTCCGATCGACGATCTGCCCGATCCGCTCGCGCGCAATTCGAACCTTCCCGATACCGCGGAAGCCACCGACCCGAACCGGGCCGCCAAGGACATGGAACCCTGGTTGGTCATGGTCGGCATCTGTACGCACCTTGGCTGTGTGCCGATCGGCCAGCAGGGCGATTTCGGTGGCTGGTTCTGCCCCTGCCATGGTTCGCACTACGATACCGCCGGCCGTATCCGCAAGGGCCCGGCGCCCGAGAATTTGCTCATTCCGCCGTACGAATTCGTGTCTGACGCGAAGATCAAGATCGGTTAACGGCAGGAACTTGAGGAGACAGCCATGGCTGGACATTCTAATTACGTACCGCAGAGCGCTGCCGCCAAGTGGCTCGAGAGCCGTCTGCCGGTCATTTCGCTCGTTCGCGGCTCTTTCGTGGACTTCCCCACTCCGAAGAACCTGAACTACTGGTGGACCTTCGGCGGAATCCTGTTCTTCGTGCTGATCGCGCAGATCATCACGGGCATCGTGCTGGTGATGCACTACACGCCGAACACGGCCCTGGCGTTCGACAGCGTCGAACATATCATGCGCGACGTGAACTTCGGCTGGATGCTGCGCTACCTGCATTCCAATGGTGCGTCGATGTTCTTCATCGCCGTCTATATCCACATTTTCCGCGGAATGTACTACGGTTCCTACAAAGCGCCGCGCGAGATTTCATGGATCCTGGGCGTGATCATCTTCCTGATCATGATGGGCACCGCCTTCATGGGCTACGTTCTGCCCTGGGGTCAGATGTCCTTCTGGGGCGCGACCGTGATCACCAACCTGTTCTCGGCCATTCCGCTGGTGGGCGAGGCAATCCGGACCTGGCTGTGGGGCGGTTTCGCCGTCGACAATCCGACGCTGAACCGGTTCTTCTCGCTGCACTACCTGCTGCCGTTCATGATCTTCGGTGTCGTGATCCTGCACGTGTGGGCCTTCCACACCACGGGCAACAACAACCCGACCGGCGTTCAGCCCAAGTCGAAGCAGGATACGATCCCGTTCCATCCGTACTACACGATCAAGGATCTGTTCGCGATTGTCGTGTTCATGATCCTGTTCGCATGGTTCGTCTTCTATGTGCCGAACTACATGGGCCACCCGGACAACTACATCGAGGCCAATCCGCTCTCGACCCCGGCGCACATCGTGCCTGAATGGTACTTCCTGCCGTTCTACGCAATCCTGCGTGCCATTCCGGACAAGCTCGGCGGCGTCGTCGCCATGTTCGGTGCGATTGCGGTGCTGTTCATTCTGCCCTGGCTCGATACGTCCAAGGTTCGTTCCGGCGCCTATCGTCCCCTGTTCAAGCAGTTCTTCTGGATCTTTGCCGCGAACTGCGTCGCGCTCGGCTATCTCGGCGCCATGCCGGCAGAGGGCGGGTACGTGATCTTCTCCCGGATCTTCACGGCCTACTACTTCGCACACTTCCTGATCATTCTTCCGCTGCTCGGGTTCCTGGAAAAGCCTCGGCCTTTGCCAGCCTCGATCTCGGAAGCGGTTTTGAAGGGTGGTTCCGGAACCCCGGCCGGTGCGACTTCCGCGCCGAACACCAAGTGACGTCGAACCGATCAGGAGTTATTGGAAAAATGAGCACCATGATCAAAATGGTTCGTGCATTCGCCGCGGTCGCAGTTGTTGCGACCGCAGCTCCGGCGCTGGCCGCCGGTGAAGCACCGCACATCGCGCGCCAGCAATGGTCGTTCTCCGGTCCTTTCGGAACTTATGACCGGGCACAGCTTCAGCGCGGCTTCAAGATCTACCAGGAAGTCTGTTCAGCCTGCCACAGCCTGCGTCTGGTTGCTTTCCGCAACCTGGCGGAGGAAGGCGGACCCAGCTTCACCGAGGAACAGGCCAAGGCGATCGCCGCCGAATACACCGTCGAAGACGGCCCGAACGACGATGGCGACATGTACGAGCGGCCGGCAACGCTTGCCGACCGGTTCCCGTCGCCGTTCCCGAACGAACAGGCCGCCCGCGCATCCAACGGTGGCGCCTATCCGCCTGACTTCTCGCTTCTTGCCAAGGCCCGTGCGGCGCACCGCGGTTTCCCGTGGTTCGTCTTCGATGCCTTCACCCAATATCAGGAGCAGGGACCGGACTACATCTACGCGCTGTTGACCGGTTATGAGGAAGAAGCGCCCGAGGGCGTGACCATTCCCGAAGGCAGTTACTACAATCACGCGTTCCTTGGCGGCGACTCCATCGGTATGGCACCTCCGCTGAGCGACGAACTGGTGGAATACACCGACGGCACGCCGATGACGGTCGACCAGTATGCGCATGACGTCTCCGCGTTCATGATGTGGGCCGCCGAGCCGCATCTGGAAGCCCGCAAGAAGACCGGTTTCCGGGTCATGATCTTCCTGATCGTCTTTGCCGGCCTGCTCTACTTCACCAAGAAGACGCTCTGGCGCAATGTCGAGCACTAAGCTTCCGCTTGGGTGAGTGAACGAAAATCAGGCCGCCGGATCCTTCGGCGGCCTTTTTCGTGGCGCGGGTTTGACATGATGTCATTTGCGGGGCCTATAGTCCCCGGCACAATCGTTTGAGGAAATCCATGGTAAAATCAGTTCTCGGTGTCATTGGGGGTTCAGGGATCTACGACCTTCCCGGACTGGAAAACTCCGAATGGGTCGCGGTTGAAAGCCCATGGGGAGCGCCGTCGGACAAGGTGCGCATCGGTTATATCGACGGGCTCAAGGTCGTTTTCCTGCCCCGGCACGGACAGGGACACGCCCTTTCGCCCACCGGCATCAACTACCGCGCCAACATCGATGTCCTCAAACGCTGCGGCGTGACCGATCTCGTGTCGGTGTCGGCCTGCGGCTCGCTCAAGGAAGAATTCGCTCCGGGCACGTTCGTGCTTGTCGACCAGTTCATCGACCGGACCTTTGCCCGTGAAAAGAGCTTCTTCGGCAACGGCTGTGTGGCGCATGTCTCCATGGCCTATCCGGTCAGTCCGAAACTGGTCGATTGCGTCGAAAAGGCCGCACGGGCAGAAGACCTGCTGTACCGTCGAGGCGGTACCTATCTGGCCATGGAAGGCCCGCAGTTCTCCTCTCTGGCGGAAAGCCATCTCTACCGCTCCTGGGGCTGCGACGTCATCGGCATGACCAACATGCCGGAGGCCAAGCTCGCCCGCGAGGCGGAGATTTGCTACGCCACGGTTGCCATGATCACCGATTATGACAGCTGGCATCCGGATCACGGCGAGGTCGATATCCAGACCATCATCAAGGTGCTGCACGAAAATGCGTCGAACGCCCAGCGGCTGGTCGCGCGGATCGCCAGGGACCTGCCGCGTGAGCACGAAGCCTGCCCGATCGGGTCCGATACGGCGCTCGAATATGCCATCATGACCGCGCCGGAAGCGCGCGATCCGGAACTGGTCGCAAAGCTCGACGCGGTCGCAGGGCGCGTTCTGAACCGGTGATCTAGAGCGGTCGGCCGCCGTGCATCCACATACCGCCGAAGCCGCCGAAAATCCCGCCGAAGATCATCATGATGACAGCCATGATGATCCAGACCACGATCATGGCCGGAATGGAGGCAAGGGCGATCTTGATGATGATCATGACGAGGCGTCCGAAGGGAATGTCGATGTCGACCAGCACCGTCTTGTTTTGTTCGTCCATTTCGGTATCTCCTCCTTATAACGGGTCTGAGGCGTTCATTCCGATTGCCGCCTTCTGCCCTGATCCAGAGACCTTACAGAGACAGTTCAATGAATGAAAAGACTGCGCGGGAAGAATTGATCGAATCCATCCGCACGATCCCGGACTATCCGAAGGAAGGCATCCTCTTTCGCGATATCACGACGCTTCTGGGCAACGCGAAGGCCTTCCGCCGGGCGGTGGACGCGCTTGTTCAGCCGTGGGCCGGATCCAAGGTCGATCAGATTGCCGGGATCGAGGCGCGCGGCTTTATCCTGGGCGGTGCCGTCGCGCACCAGCTGTCTGCCGGGTTCGTGCCGATCCGCAAGAAGGGGAAACTTCCCCATGAAACGGTCAGTGTCGCCTATTCCCTGGAATACGGCCTCGACGAAATGGAAATGCACAAGGACGCCATCAAGCCCGGCGACAAGGTGATCCTGGTGGACGACCTGATCGCAACCGGAGGCACCGCGGAAGCGGCCTGCAAATTGCTGCAGTCCATGGGAGCGGAAATCGTAGCGGCCTGCTTCATCATCGATCTGCCGGATATCGGCGGACGACAGAAGATCGAGGCTCTCGGCGTTCCGGTCCGGACACTGGTCGAGTTTTCGGGACACTAGGGCACGGACCCATAAAATTTTGTTTTCAGGTTGATCAGAAATGGCTCTATCCAAGGCGCATAAATCGCAGGAAGCCCGGGAGGTTTTCAAGATTTTGCAACGCAGGAGGCAGCCATTTCCTGAACGATCCGAAGGACGCCAGTCCGGCTGCGGAAAGCCACGTCAAAGCCTTTGCACCATGCACGTGCATGGTTCTGCAGGCTTTTCCTTGCTTTCCTTTGCCGGATTGACGCCTGAAAGCACAATTTTAGGGGTCCGTACCCTAACGGCCGATGGGACGGGCTTCATCCGGAGGGCAGATGCCGCCCGTATTCGATGAACGCTTCGAACATGATTTCGAGACTCTGCTGCACTGGCGCCGGGATGTGCGCCGGTTTCGCACGGAGCCGCTTGCGGACGGCCTGCTGGACAGGCTCCTCGACCTTGCAGACCTCGCGCCATCGGTCGGAAACAGCCAGCCGTGGCGCGTCGTGCTGGTGGAGGATGCGGGCAGGCGGGCGCGGATCTTGGCCGGGTTCGAGGCGGAAAACCGCGTTGCGCTGGACGCTTACGAGCCGGACAAGGCTGCCCTCTATGCTCGGTTGAAGCTTGCCGGACTTCGGGAAGCTCCCGTTCACCTGGCCGTATTCTGCGACTGCGTTACCGAACAGGGGCATGGGCTTGGGCGCCGCACCATGCCGGAAACCCTGCAGTATTCCGTCGTCGGCATGATCCAGACTCTCTGGCTTGCCGCACGTATGCACGGGGTTGGGGTCGGCTGGGTCTCCATTGTTGACCCGTCCGCCGTACACGATACGTTAGACGTCCCGGCAGACTGGCAATTGGTAGCGTACCTTTGTGTCGGCTACCCGCAGGAAGAGCATATAGACCCGGAACTCGAGCGCGAAGGCTGGCAGGGCCGAACCCCGCTCTCGACCCGGATTTTCAGGCGATGAGGAGCCAGGGATGAGTGTGACGATCCGGCCGATAGAAGACGAAGACCGGGAGGCCGTCCGCGAGTTGCTGACGAACCGGTGGGCGGGACCTGAAATTCTGCTCGACGACGAGATGGTCGATGCATCGAAACTGCCCGGGTTCGTTGCTCTGGCCGAGGGCGAACTGGTCGGTCTGGTCACCCTGATCAAGCGGGCGGACGAATGGGAAATCCTGACCCTGGACTCGTTGAGCCGCTGGAGCGGCACAGGGACGCTTCTGCTCAATGCGGTCATCGATCTGGCGCGGGGCGAAGACATGAAACGGCTCACCGTGCGCACTTCGAATGACAATCTGGATGCGTTCCGATTCTATCAGCGCCGCGGATTCCGCCTGGAGCGGATCGTTCAGGGGGTGATCGACAAGGAGCGGGAACTGAAGCCGGATCTTCCCTTACGCGGTGATTACGGCATCGAGATCCATGACGAGGTGCTGCTTGCCCGCAGTCTGTGACCTGCCCGTACTCTAGTCGGATGGCCTGGGCCTTCGTTCGACGAAAACGGCGCTCTTGAAGAAAAACACCGGTTCGCCATTCTGGTTAAACCCGTGGTTTTCCGAGCGCACGACGCCCCATTGCGGCCGGCTTTTGCTTTCGATCTTTTCGCTGATCACCCGTTTGTACGTGATGGTGTCGCCCACATAGACGGGCCGAAGCCACTTGAGATCCTCAAAACCGGGCGAGGGGCCGCCCTCGGCGATGGCCTCGCCCCGTTCCAGGGCTGCCGCCTTCCGGGCCTTGGTCGTGTCGACGCTCAGTCGCATGAACATCGCCGCCGTGTGCCAGCCGGAGGCGCAGAGCCGCCCGAACTGGCTCTTCGCTGCGGCTTCCTCGCTCAGGTGAAACGGCTGCGGATCGTATTTCGTCGCAAAGGCGATGATTTCGTCCGCCGTGAAGGTGTGGCTGCCGAGGACGTGTTCCTCGCCGACAACAATATCCTCGAAATAGGTGGTCATCGGGTTTCCGTTTCCTGGACGCGTTCCGCCTTGCGGGCAAAGAAGATCGGACCGATCTGGCGCATGACGTCCTTGCCGGATTGATTACGGACGCTGATTTCAAAATTGACGATGCCGAGATCGGGCCGCGATCTCGGTTCCTTGATGCCGATCACCGTTGCCGTCGCGCTCAGGGTGTCGCCGGGAAAGACCGGCCGGAGCCACGACAGTTTTTCGATGCTGTTGCTGCCCTGGCTCGACGTCCGGTTCAGGAGCCCGTCCGCAAGCAGCCTCATGACCAGGGCGCCCGTATGCCATCCGGACGCGGACAGTCCGCCCAGCAGGGAAGCTTTTCCGGCTTCGTCGTCCAGGTGGAAGGGCTGTGGATCGAATTCGGATGCGAATTCGATGATTTCTTCCCGCGTGACTGATCTGGAGCCAAGATCGAACGCCTGGCCGAGCTTGAAATCTTCGAAATATAATTCTGTCTGCATGCGCGCAGACTAAGACAGCCCGGTTTTTCTTGCGACCCTTTTTTATCCAAAGTTCAGCGGAAATTTTTTATAGTATTTCTATAGTTATCCATTATTCGATGAGATAATTTCCTGAATTATCAGGAATCATAAGGCAGAT
Source organism: Roseibium sp. (assembly GCF_048260565.1). Taxonomy (GTDB): domain Bacteria; phylum Pseudomonadota; class Alphaproteobacteria; order Rhizobiales; family Stappiaceae; genus Roseibium. Next base: position 70,723 of record NZ_JBLXGP010000003.1, read on the forward strand.
TTGGCGCTTTTCCTGAAAGCTGCCATGCAAAATTTGCGTTGCGCCGCACAATCGTTATAATGCGCGCCAACAGCCTACATCTTTTACAAATCGTGAGTGCTTTCTCGCGGTGAGACCGTTTGACTTAACGAGAATGGAGAAGTTCTGTCGTGACCGTTGTAAAGCCATTGGAATCTGCCGAGGCAATCTCTGACATCGCATTTGCCTTCATGGGTTCCAAGGCTCTGTTTTCCGCCCTGCATGTGGGGCTGTTTTCCGCCCTGTCCGAAAAGACCATGAGTGCAGAGGATGTTGCGGCCGCCACCGATTTGGACGTGGACCGTGCGACAACCCTGCTGACCGCCCTGACATCGCTCGGGCTGGTGCTGAAGAAGGACGACGGGTTTGCGAATTCTCCTGCCGCAGAGGCCTTTCTGGTCAAGGGGCGCAAATATGATTTCGGAGATTATCTGCGTTTTCAGATCGACCGGCAGATGTATCCGTTCCTGACCCAGTTGAACGATGCGCTGACCGGTTCGCTGGAAGAGGACAAGGTGGCCTCATATGCGGACTGGTTCTCCGATCCGGAGGAAGCGCGCCTTTATTCCGAATCGCAGCATGCGGGATCGCTCGGACCGGGACGCAGCCTTGCCAAGATGGTCGACCTTTCCAGCGTGCGGACGCTTCTCGACGTCGGCGGCGGTACGGGCGCTTTTTCGATTTCGCTCTGCAAGTCCTATCCGGAACTCACTTCGAAGGTGCTGGACTTCCCGAATGTGGCCAAGGTCGGCGAGGAGTTCATCGCCAAGGAAGGCCTGAGCGACCGGATCACCTATCAGCCGGGCAACGCGCTGACCGATCCGTGGCCGGAAACGGCGGATGCGGTGCTGATGTCCTATCTCTTTTCCGGTGTGCCGGGCAAGGAGATCCCGGCTCTGGTGCGCAAGGCGATGAATACGCTCACGCCGGGCGGACGGTTCATGGTCCATGACTTTATGGTGGACGAAAACCGGGAAGGCCCGAAGCTTGCCGCTCTCTGGCAGCTGCAGCATACGGCGTTCAATCCGGAAGCCCGCTCGATCACCAGCGATTATGTTTCCGAACTCATGACCGCGGCCGGCTTCGTCGATATCGAGGTCAAGGTGATGATCCCGGGAATGACCATGCTTGTTCATGGCCGCAAGCCGGAGTAATCCGGTTTCCCGCCTTCCCGGCGACACAGATTGATGAACCCGCCGGAGTGTGACACCTCCGGCGGGTTTTCCGCATCCTGAGCGGAGTGTGCCCGGGGGCATGACAATTGGTCGCTTTCCCCTGTTCATGCAATAAGATAAGGGATGTTCCGAGATTGCCATTTGAATCGGACGGGTACTAGGGTCAGGACCAATCAATTTTGCACATTCTGTTTGACAGGGAAGGTTGGAATGAGCGTAAGAGCGAGCGCGGGACAGGTTATGCCTATTCAAGCTCGATTTTGCGGTCAGGCCGGCCTTCCCTGTCAAACCCGCAGGGCGGGGCGTCTTTGCCTCCTGACAGCGTTAGAGAACCTTGAAAACCGGATGGTTTCCTGCGGCTCTCTTCCTCGTCAGCAGACAAAGTCACTCCCGCAGAATGCGTAAAATTGATTGGTCCTGACCCTAGCTTGCCGCGTTCCGCAGTTCAGAGAGCCAGCACATGTTCAGTCGTTTCTTGGGCCCGGGCCGCCGGGATTTTTCGTCACTCTCGGAACAGGAAGTCCTGGCGCTTGCCATTTCGTCCGAAGAGGACGACGGCCGGATCTACAAGGCTTATGCCGATGGGTTGCGCGACCAATATCCGCAGTCTGCGAAGGTTTTCGACGACATGGCGGACGAGGAGAACGAACATCGCCGGCGCCTGATCGAAATGCACCGGGCCCGGTTCGGTGAGACAATCCCCCTGATCCGGCGCGAACATGTGCGCGGCTATTATGAGCGCAAGCCCGACTGGCTCGTCCGGCCGCTCGGGCTGGAGAAGGTGCGTGCCATGGCCGAGGAGATGGAGGCGCAGGCCTATCGGTTCTATCTTCAGGCCGCCAAACAGGCGACGGATGCCGGGACGCGCAAGTTGCTGGGCGATCTGGCGCTGGCCGAAAAGGGGCATGAGAACCTGGCGCGCCGACTGGGGATCAAACACACGCCCGAGGACGTGCAGGAGGAAGAACAGCAGACCGAACGCCGCCAGTTCATCCTGACCTATATCCAACCGGGCCTCGCCGGACTGATGGACGGCTCGGTCTCTACGCTGGCGCCGATCTTTGCCGCCGCATTCGCCACGCAGGACACCTGGCAGACGTTCCTGGTGGGGCTGTCCGCGTCCGTGGGGGCTGGTATTTCCATGGGCTTTACCGAGGCGGCCCACGACGATGGCGTGCTGTCGGGCCGCGGGTCGCCGGTCAAGCGGGGACTGGCGTCCGGGATCATGACTGCCATCGGCGGACTGGGGCATACGCTGCCCTATCTCATTCCCCAATTCTGGACGGCGACGGGTGTTGCTGCTGCCGTCGTTTTCGTGGAATTGTGGGCGATCGCCTGGATCCAGAACCGCTATATGGATACGCCATTCCTGCGCGCCGCCTTCCAGGTGGTGCTCGGCGGATCGCTGGTCTTTGCCGCTGGCATTCTGATCGGGAATGCCTGAGGCGCGGTTTAATTCATTTTGATTTCGCTAAGTTAACCTGGGACAAACGGGCTCGGGTATAGTCTTCACGTCTCGATTGAGTTTCATTTTTTGGAGAATCCCATGTTTCGTGAATTGGTTTTTGGTCTTGCGCTTGTGTCCGGTGCTGTCGGCATGTCCGGTTCGGCGGCTGCATTCGACTTCAGTTTTCAGTGGGGAAATATTCCCAAATGCACGAACGGTCATCCCGGACGGGTGCCTAATCCGGTTTTCAAGCTGAGTAAGGTTCCCAAGGGAACCGCGTCGATCCGGTTCGATATGAAGGACCTTGTCGTTCCGACCTATGCCCACGGGGGCGGAACAGTGAAATATTCCGGCAAGAATACAATCGGCGCCGGTGCGTTCAAATATAACAGCCCCTGTCCGCCGGGGGGACGACACACGTATCAGTGGACCGCCGTTGCGAAAGACAAGAGCGGCAAGAAACTCGCAACCGCGACCGCGCAGCGCAAATACCCTTGATGGGTTCCATGAACAGACAAAGGCCGGCATTTGCCGGCCTTTGGTTTTGTAGAAGCGGACGGACGTCAGTCGTAATAGATCTCGTTGTCCTCGAGATAGACGTTGCTGGCGTCGCAGATGTCGATTGAAATCGGCTCGTCCAGAACCTCGTCTCCGTTTTCGCCGAGCCAGCCGATCTGAAAGGTCTGGTCGCAATTGCCTGTATCTGCGTTAAACTCCGCCCTGGCAGATTCCCCGGGCTCGAGGTCCTCCGCCAGCCAGTTCTCGCTCCAGCCGCTGCCGTCGTTGGTATAGAAGCCGACGGCCACATTTTCATCGGTGTTGTTGTAGATCTGGAAATAGCCTTCAGAGCCTGTTCCGGCCGCATGGGCGGCACCGACGGCCAGTGCAATCATGGCTAGAGTCGCTGCAAATCTGATCCGTTTCACTTCGATTTCCCCCGGTATCACGTCGATACGGGAGATATATGGACATAAATCCTGCGGACAGGCTACGGTAAAATACGGAAGGGGTTCCTTCAGGATCCGTCCTCGGGCAGGCCGTTCTGCTTTGCGATGAAGTCGGCGATCATGGGAACGTATTTTTCGCCCTGGCCGGAGGCTTCCATGGCGGCAAACGCATTCTTCACCACCGCCTGAACGGAATTCACCGCGCCGACGCTGTTGGCCATGTTGGCGAGATAACGCATGTCCTTGTGGGCATTGACGATCGTGAACTTGTGGGCATTCTCGTCGCGGTCGACGGACCACTTCATGAAGGTGTCGTAGAAGCCGTTCGCCATGCGGCCCTGGCCGACCACCGAATGGACCTGCTCGATGGTCAGACCGGATTTGCGCGCGATCGCAAGCGCTTCCGAATAGAGCGCGGCATAGCCCATGCTGATGAAGTTGTTGATCAGTTTCATCTTGTGACCGAGGCCGACCTCGCCGAGATGCACGATGACGCCGGCCCAGCATTTCAGAACCGGTTCGATCCGGGCGAAGGTGTCCGGGGCTGCGCCAACCATGGTGTCGAGCGTACCGGCTTCGGCTTCCTTGGGCGTGCGCGACAGGGGGGCATCGGCGAAGTCCATGCCGGCGGCCTTCAGCTCCGCAGCGATCTGGAGCGTGGACACCGGATCGGACGTTGAGCAGTCAATCACTGTCAGGCCCTTCTTGCCCGAAGCGAGAATGCCGTCTTGGCCGCGAATGACTTCCTCAACCTGCGGGCTGGCGGAGACGCAGAGATGGATGATGTCGCATTGTTCGGCCATCTCCTTCGGGGTTTTGGCTTCGCTTGCGCCGCGCTTGAGGAGGTCTTCCACCGGTTCCCGGTTGCGATGACCCATGACGACGAGCGGATAGCCCTTTTCGACGATGTTCTTTGCCATGCCGTGGCCCATGAGGCCGACGCCGATAAAGCCGATGACCGGTTTGTCCATGTCGATTTCTCCCGTCCGGAATTGTTTTTTTCTTGCAGCACGCCAGGTTGATGTGCGTTCCTCAGGTTGAAAGAACAGCACCGGACGAGAGCGCGCAAGGGCTGCTTGCGGAAAAGCTGCTGTGCGGCTGTCGCGCAGACTGAAAATCGTGATTGCAATGCCGGCGCCGGCTGGCGTCGGGGCCTTACCCTAAAGCCGCGCGCCTTGGGGAATGATCGACGGCTGGCTGTTGAGGGCCTGAATGGCGAAGCCGGCGACCGCCTTGTACTTGGCGGCGTGTTCAGCCAATTCTTCCTTGGAGATGACGTCGCTGATGTCGTTGAACTCTCCGCCGCAACGGTCCTCGACAACCTGCAGGACCGCATCGGGGCCGCTGCCCCGGTTGGTCATGATCAAACGGGTGGTGAGGGGGAGCATGTCCTCCTCGTAGGCAGTGAGCGCTGCATGGGTCACGCCGTGCTCCAGCAGGGCCGCGCCGAGCCTGCGGGCGTCGACGATCGCCTGGCTGGCGCCGTTGGAGCCGACCGGATAGGTGGCATGGGCGGCGTCGCCCATCAGGGTCACGTTGCCTTCCGTCCAGTGGTCGAGCGGATCGCGGTCGACCATGGGATATTCGTAGACCGCGTCGGCGCCGGCGACGAGGGCGGGCAGGTCGAGCCAGTCATAGGTCCAGTCGGTAAACCGCGGCATGAAGTCATTGATGTTCGCAAGCCGGTTCCAGTCGCCCCGTTTCCACCCCTGAGAAGCGTCGAAGGAGAGCTCGGTGATCCAGTTGATGGTGGCAAGGCCGGTCTCGGGATCGGCTTCGGAAATCGGATAGGCGACGATCCGCTGGGTGGCATGGCCGATCATGACCATGGTCGCGCCGGTGCGGAACGGCTTTGCCCTGGCGGTGCCGCGCCACAGCACGGGGCCGCCCCATTTCGGCGCGCCTTCGTCCGGGTTCATCTGCGCGCGGATGGCGGAGTGTATCCCGTCGGCGCCGATGACCAGATCGCCCTCGACGGTCTGCTCCAAGCCGTCGATGGTGGACTTCAGGTGGAGAGCCGCGCCCTTGTAGGTGTTGCTGAAGCCGATTGCCTTCTGACCGGGAACGACACAATCCGGTCCGGCGCGGCGGACAAGTTCGCGGTAGAGCATCATCTGCAGTTCGCCGCGGTGGACTGAATACTGGGGCCAGTTATAACCGGCCCATTTGCCGCGTGGCTCGGTCCAGATCTCCAGGCCTTTTTTGGAGAAAAGGCCGAATTCCCGTGTCTGCACACCGATCTTCGGCAGGCTGTCCTCAAAGCCGAGCTCGTAGAGCTCCCGGATCGCATTCGGTTGCAGGTTGATACCCACGCCAAGCGGCTTGATCTCCGGGGCTGTCTCGTAAATCCTGAAGGGGGCGCCGATCTGGTGGCAGGTCAGACCCATGGAGAGACCGGCAATTCCGCCGCCGGCGATCAATATGGTCATGTACGCATACGGGTCCTGAGACCCGCCTCCCGATTATTGTTGTCTGGCCCATGTCGACCGGCCGACGATTTCGCTTTTCGCCGCAACAGCATCCGCTGCTATGTTGGCTTCGTGATACAAAACATCACGTGTGAAGTAAACGCGCTTGCTTGGAACGCGGGGTGCCGGAGAAACCGGCGCCTGGGGAAACGGATCTGAAGGGGAATTATCTTGGTTACACCGGTCCTGACGCACTTTTGCGATCTCACCGTCGAACTGGCCGACATCATGGAAATGGGGGAAGGGCGGGCCGGGAAGCGGCGGATCATTCCCATCGTTGGCGGGACGGTGCGCGGCCCGAGGATCAACGGAAAGATCCTGAACCTGGGTGCGGACTGGCAGACCGTCTTTTCCGACGGCATGGCGGAACTCGATACGCGTTACGCCTTCGAGACCGATGACGGCGCCGTCATCGAAATCCGCAATTTCGGCTATCGCCACGGGGCTCCGGAGGTCATCGCGGCGGTCGGGCGCGGTGAGCCGGTAGACCCGTCGCAGTATTACATGCGCACCCATGCAAGGCTCGAAACGGGCGACGAACGCTATGCCTGGGTAAACCGTATGCTGTTCGTCGGGGCGGGCGGCCGGAACAGGAACTCGGTCGAGATTTCGCTTTACGCGGTGGAATAGAAGACGGCCACAGTCCGGTCGGCGTGACCGGTTACAGTGGCCAGAAGATCAGGATGGCCGGGACCGAGACCCCGAGCACAATGAGTTCCAGCGGCAGGCCAAGACGCCAGTAGTCGCCGAAGCGGTAGCCGCCGGGACCCATGATGATGGTGTTGTTCTTGTGCCCGATCGGTGTGAGGAACGCACAGGAGCCGGCAACGGCGACGCCCATCAGGAAGGGATCCGGATTGACCTCCAGCGCGGTGGCGATCTGGAGCCCGATGGGGGCTGCGATCAGGCAGGTCGCGACGTTGTTCAGGAAGTCGGACAGGGTCATGGTGACGGCCATCAGGACTGCAAGCGCCACCCAGGCGGGATAGCCGTGGGTGACATCGACAATTCCCGACGCAATCAGCTGCGCGCTGCCGGAGGTCTCGAAGGCCTGGCCCAGGGGGATCAGCGAGCCCAGCAGCACGATCACCTTCCACTCCACCGCCTCATAAACTTCGCGTCCGTTCACCAGTCCTGCCAAGGCGTAGACGATGGTACAGGCCGCGAGTGCGACGGGCAGATAGACAAGACCGGCGACGGCGGCGGCGATCGCGAGGCCGAAGGCGCTGATGGCGAGGATGGCCTTGTTGCGCTGGACCAGCCCTGTGCTGCGGCCTTCGAGCGGCAGGACGCCGAGCCAGTTGACGGCGTTCTTCAGGCGTTCCTCCGTCCCTAAAAGCAGGAGCACGTCGCCGGGCTGGATCATCATGTGCCGAACGCGTGTGTGGACACGCCGGCCCTGTCGGGACACGCCTAGCAGGGTGACCCCCTGGCCGTGCAGCAGGCTCAGATCGAAGGCGCTGCGGCCGCTGACCCGGGCGCTGTCGGGAACAATGGCTTCCTTGAGGGTCAGGTTGCCGCCGGTCAGTCCGCCACTGTGTTTTTCGGATCCGGCGAAATCCAGCTTGGCCGCGCCCATGAAGGCTTCGATGGCTTTGGGGTCGCCCTCGACAACCAGGAAATCGCCCGGAGAAATCGGTTCTTGTCGGGCAAAGCCGCGCAGACGGCGTCCGTTTCGGATCAGACCCAGAATGTTGAGGTCGTTTTCGTCCGCGACAGGATAAAGATCTCCGACTGTCGTCTTCTGTTCCTTCGCGCTTTCGCCGACACGCAGTTCGGCAATGTAGAGGCTGGCTTCCGGATCTTCCGTGACGGGTGCTTCCGTGACGCGGGACGGCAGCAGCCGCCAGCCGATCAGGGTGACGAACAGAACGCCGATCACGGCCACGGTCAGGCCGACCGGAGCGAAGGCGAACATGCTGAACGGGGCGCCGAGCGCGTCCTGGCGGTATTGCGCGACCACGATGTTCGGCGGTGTGCCGATCAGCGTGATCATGCCGCCGAGAATGGTGGCGAAGGACAGCGGCATCAGTGACAGGCCGACGGCACGGCCGGCCTTCTTGGCCGCCTCGATATCCAGAGGCATCAAAAGGGCCAGCGCCGCGACATTGTTGATAACGGCCGATAGGCCCGCGCCGACCACGGACATCAGTCCGATGTGGGTGAACAGTCCATGCGAGGATGACAGCAACTTGCCCGCCACAAGCTCAATCGCGCCGGAATTCATCAGTCCCCTTGAGACGATCAGCACCAGGGCAATGATGACCACCGCGGGATGGCCGAAGCCGGAAAAGACTGCATCTTTCGGGACGAGGTGCAGGATGGTCGCCAGAACCAGCGCGGCGAAAGCGACAAGATCGTAGCGGATCCGTCCCCAGATCAGAAGTGCAAAGACCACGCCGAAAAGAGCGAACAGGAGGGCTTGGTCAAGGGTCACGAACAGGATCTCCGGGGCCGGGTGCTGATGGTTTGAATTGAAATCCGGCAGACATTAATCCGGATCGGAAGCCCAGGTCGAGGGGGTTTGTGTCTCGTCATGTCGGGTCGTCCGACCAAGGCGCTCCGGCCCTGGCCGGAGACTTTCCCGGGCTGGCTATTCTGCGGGTATTGCGGGAGGCTCGGCTTCGTCCTCCACCGGCGGCATGAAGATGACCACCAGGAATGCCAGGACACCTGCTCCGGTCAGATAGAAGGCCGGGGCAAGCTGCATGTGGGTTTCATGGATGAGGTAGGTCGCAACGAGCGGTGAAGTGCCGCCGAAGATCGCCAACGGGATGTTGTAGCCGATGGAGAAGCCGGTGACACGGACCTCCGCAGGGAACAAGGAGATCATGGCGCCGAGCAGAGGGGCGAAATAGCAGGCAAGGACCAGTGCCAGGCTGCATTGGCCGAGGATGATCATGGCCGGATCCGGGTGGTGGAGCAGCCAGAACGCCGGATAACCAAGCAGGGCAATACCGCCGGAACCGATCAGAAGGAGCGGACGCTGGCCGATCCTGTCGGCCACATAGCCGAGCAGTGGCAACAGCAGCATGAAGAAGATCATCACTCCGGTGTTGATCGTCAGCGCCCGGCTTTCGGTGAGTTTGCTGTAATCGACGAGATAGGTCGTCAGATAAACGAAGGTGAGGTAGAAGCCGACACCGTTCAGCACGTTGCAGGCAATGGTCCGGAACAGGGCGGGCCTGTGGTGCTTCAACACCTGGCGCACGGGGACCCGAACCGGTTCGCGCGGTGACGGCGGAAGGTCGGTTTCTTCCGCACGGGTGCCGGAACGGAGAATAAAGCCGGATATCCCGAGAAGGATGCCGCAAGCGAACGGGATGCGCCAGCCCCAGTTGTTCAGTTCGTCGGCAGGGACCATTCCGGTGGCAAATGCCGCGACCCCGGAGCCTAGAAGAATGCCGAAGACGGCGCCGACCAAAGCCCAGGAGACGGTAAAGGAGCGCCATTTTTTCGGCGCGATCTCATAAAGATAAACGGAAGAACCGGTGTACTCGCCGCCGACGGACATGCCCTGCAGCAGCCTGAGGAGCGTCAGCAGGATCGGCGCCAGAATGCCGATGCTTTCGTAAGTCGGAAGCAGTGCGATCAACGACGTTGGTATCGCCATCATGGCGACCGAAATCAGCAGGGCCTGGCGCCGTCCGGCGCGGTCCGCGATATGGCCGAGCAGGAGGCTGCCGATCGGGCGCATCAGGAACCCGGCCGCGAAGACGCCGAAGGTCGCGATCAGGCTGACTGAGTGGCTGCCGCTTGGAAAGAACTGCCCTGCGATGATCGGCGCGAGATAGCCGTAGACGGCGAAGTCGTACCATTCCAGGGTATTGCCGACCGTGCCTGCGATGATCTTCCGGATGTTTTGCCGATCCGCGCCCATCCATTGTCCTCCTGACTGGACAGGCGCCCCCGCCTATCTACGGCCGAGGGTAGGCAAAAAGCCTTTATTTTCTCTTTTGTTCGGAAGGGGCGGTATTTTCATGCCGCCCGGGCGGGCTTGTCCGGTGGAGATCAGGTATTGAACTTGAACAGCAGGATATCGCCGTCCTTGACGATATATTCCTTGCCCTCGTCGCGGGCCTTGCCGGCTTCCTTGGCAGCACTCTCGCCGCCGAGCGAGATGTAGTCGTTGTAGGCGATCGTCTGGGCGCGGATGAAACCGCGCTCGAAGTCGGTGTGAATGACCCCGGCTGCCGCGGGCGCCTTGGTGCCTGCGGTGATCGTCCAGGCGCGGACTTCCTTCGGGCCGGCTGTGAAATAGGTGATCAGGCCGAGCAGTTCGTAGCCGGCGCGGATCAGCCGGTCGAGGCCAGGCTCCTCAAGACCGATGGTTTCGAGGTATTCGTCCTGTTCTTCCTTGTCGAGCTGGGAGATTTCCGCCTCGATGGCAGCCGAAATGATGACGGCGCCGGCGCCTTGCGCCTTGGCCATTTCCTCGACCTTTGCCGACAGAGAATTGCCGGTGCCAGCCGATGCTTCGTCGACATTGCAGACAAAAAGCACGGGCTTGGAGGTCAGCAGGTTCAGGCCTTCGAGGATTTTCTTCTCTTCCGGATCGTCGAGTTGCAGCAGGCGCACCGGCTTGCCGTCCTGAAGCAGCGCCAGAGCCGCTTCCATGATCGGAATGACCGCCTTGGCTTCCTTGTCGCCACCGGTCGCCTTCTTCTTCAGCGGCGCAATGCGGCGCTCCAGGCTTTCCAGATCGGAGACCATCAGTTCGGTTTCCACCGTTTCGGCGTCGGCAATCGGGTCGATGGTGCCTTCCACATGGGTGATATCGTCATCCTCGAAGCAGCGCAGCACGTGGACGATGGCATCGACTTCGCGGATGTTGGCCAGGAACTGGTTGCCGAGACCTTCGCCCTTGGAGGCGCCGCGCACGAGGCCGGCGATGTCGACGAAGGTGATCCGGGTCGGGATGAGTTCCTTCGATCCGGAGATCTTCTGAATGGCGTTCAGGCGCGGGTCGGGAACGGCGACTTCACCGGTGTTCGGCTCGATGGTGCAGAACGGGTAGTTCGCGGCCTGGGCGGCGGCGGTCTTGGTGAGCGCGTTGAAGAGCGTGGACTTGCCGACATTGGGCAGTCCGACGATGCCGCACTGGAAACCCATGGATGATCGCTTTCGGTTTGGATGTCTTGGACGTTGCCGCTATGTGCCGGAAGGTCGGGGCAAGGTCAAGGGGCGTAAAACGTCGGCATATTGTCCCGGACCACGTTGTTCGAAGGCGATCGGTTCGTGTTCGATGGTCTTCGCCTGTCTTGGGTGTTATCGTTTCTGACGATTGCCGGACGAGACGTCGTGCGCATTTATTCGTCTTTGTGCATGTGAGTATGCGGGAGAAGCGCTCTGGACATGATTACCGACGCGAGAGAATTTCAACAAGAGCTGGCAACCTATGTTTCAAATTACGATTACTGTGTCGAGGAGAGCGACGGCGCGTATGTTCTGGCTTTGAAGAATCACTACAAAATGCCCTGGAGCGTTCGAAAAAGGAAACGCCTTTTCAGAGGTGTGGCCCCCTCCTCAGACCTCTACGAACCGGTCGCAACCGCGGTTCTGGACTACCTCATCGACACGCAGCCAGTTACGACATTTTTCGATCTGGGAGCAGAGCGGGGGTATTTTTCCTTTCTTGCCGCGGGACGATGCGACAAGGAAATAATTGCTTACGCATTCGAAATGCGGCCCCATGTCCTCAAACGTATCCAGGACCGAGTCGAAGCCACGAATTTCCGGCGGGTGAGAACGTACTTGAGCGGTATGTCGGATCGCTACGAAGGGGAGCGGAAAATCTGGTACTCGGTCACAAAAATGTTTGAGACCGAACCTGAATCGTCCCAGTACAAAGACGACATCTTCAAGCGTCTGAAGTTCAGATTGAAAGGCCGGCCGGAGCGGGACCGCCTGAATACCGCGCTGATAACGATCGACAGCATCGATCATTTCTGCGCCGTCAATCAGGTGGCCCCAGAGGTGATCAAGATCGATGTGGATGGTTACGAACAAAAGGTCATTAACGGCGGACTCGAGACGTTCCGGAAATGCCGTCCTTTCATCCTTCTCGAAATTCACAGGATGAAATTTCTGAAGCGCTTCGCGGCGTCACGTCGTGAAGTCGTTAAGCCCTTGTTCGACCTTGGCTACCGTTGCATCTTTCTTAAGAACCACCACGTCCTCGCCAAGGCAGACCCGGTTCTTGCGGGGCTTGACCATCCGTTGTGGGATCGGGACCGGACGGACTTCGTCCTGTTTTTCTAGCGGCGATCCGGTCCATCTTCAGTCCGCCTTTTTCTGGATCTCCACCGAGTGCGGGTAGGGGATCGAGATGCCCTTTGCATCGAAGGCTTCCTTGACCTTCTTCGTCATTGCGAACTTGAGTTCCCAGTAGTCGCCGGCTGCACACCACAGGCGGACACCGAGATCGACCGACGAATCCCCAAGGTTGGTCACCCGAACCCAGGGTTCGGGATCCTTGTGCACGCGGTCGTCTGCGTTTGCGAGCTCCGTGATGATGCCGATCGCCTTGTCGATGTCGTCGGAGTAGTCGATGCCGAAAGTGAAATCGACCCGCCGCGTCGGATGGGTGGAATAGTTCGTGATGATCGATCCCCAGGCCTTGCCGTTGGGCAGGATGATCTGGACATTGTCCGGTGTGGCCAGTTCCGTGATGAAAAGGTTGATGTCCTTGACCGTTCCCGAAGTGCCGCCGATGTCGACATACTGTCCGAGCTTGTAGGGCCGGAAAAAAATCAGCATGACGCCGGCTGCCACATCGCTCAAGGTGCCCTGGAGGGCCAGTCCGACGGCCAGGGTCGCGGCGCCGAGAACCGCTACAAGGCTGGTCGCCTGAATACCGAACAGCTGCAGTACGGCTATGATGGTGACCAGCAGGATCAGCCATTTGATGATCGATGCCGCGAAAGTGCCGAGCGTATCGTCGATCTTCGGACTGGCATTGACCCGTTTGCGCACCATGCTGCTGAGGAGGCTGGAGAGAAACCAGCCGACGATGAGAACGACAACCGCCTTGGCTGCATTGATGATAAGGGGAGTATAGGCACTCGCCTCCGCGATCATTGTGTCCATGGGCCTTCCATTTTGGCTTTGAGGTCAGTCTGAGACGCCGGATTGAAACGCTGTACGTAATTTAACGGATAAAGCGCAAAGATAAACCGTTGCCCGGCGACAAATCCGCCAGCGGACATCAGCCAGCGGCGCTACAGGGGAAAATCGCCGCAATTAAACGGGTGCGTGCCTTAGGGTAAGGACTCATAAAATTCTGCTTTCAGGCGTCTATCCGGCAAAGGAGAGTGAGGAAAAGCCTGCAGAACCATGCGGGTGCATGGTGCAAAGGCTTTGACGCGGCTTTCCGCAGCCGGATTGGCGTCCTTCGGATCGACCTGAAAACTGAATTTTATGGGTCCATACCCTAGTCCTTGTTGCCGAGCAGCTTCTTGAGCATGTCGGCCATCGGTCCGGACTTCGGCAACTCAGGGGTTTTCGCCTGGCGGGCCTGGCGGATGTGGCTTTGCCCCTTGCCACCGGGCGACTTTGGAGGTTTGGCCGCGGCGGTTTTCCCCCCCTGATCCCCGCCTGCCGGCTTGGAACCGCCGCGTTTTGCCTTTTCCGGCTCGAGGGCCAGCGTCAGCTTGTTGGCGAACTGGCTGTCCTTGCCCTCTGCGAGCAGATCCGCGTTGTCGGCGATCTCCCGCAACAAGGGCTCGATCCAGTCGCTGTCGGCCTTGGCGAAGTCGCCCAGCACGTAGTTGGAAACGAGCTTCTTGTCGCCCGGGTGGCCGATGCCAAGACGCAGACGCCGGTAGTCGCCGCCGATATGGGCCGTGATCGAGCGCAGGCCGTTGTGACCGCCGTGACCCCCGCCTGTCTTCATGCGGAATTTCGCCGGCGGCAGGTCGAGTTCATCGTAGATGACCACGATGTCCTGCGGTTCGACCTTGTAAAACCGCATGGCTTCGCCGACGGCGCGGCCGGACTCGTTCATGTAGGTGCTGGGTTTGACCAGAAGCACCTTCTCGGAACCGAGACGGCCTTCTGAGACCTGGGCCTGGAAGCGGGCGCGCCAGGGGGAAAAGGAGGAATGGCAGCGGTGGATCTCGTCAACGGCCAGGAAGCCGATGTTGTGCCGGTTGCGTTCGTATTTCGCTCCCGGATTTCCGAGGCCGACGATCAGCCGCATGAGATGCCCCCAGCTAACGAAAGATCCGTATCGTCAATTTTGCCCGTTCAGGGCTTGAAAACGAGAAGGGGACGGTCAGCCGTCCCCTTCGAAATGCATGAAGCGAGAGGCTTAGTCTTCGCCTTCTGCTTCGCCTTCTTCTGCTTCTTCGTCTTCGTCAGCTTCCTTCAGGCCGGCCGGGGCGGCGATCGTCGCGATGGTAAAGTCGCGGTCGGTGATCGTCGGCTGGCAGCCTTCCGGCAGCTTGACTGCAGAAATGTGCAGACTGTCGCCAAGTTTGGCTTCTGCGAGGTCGAGTTCGAGAGCTTCCGGAATCGCTGTTGCCGGGACGGTCATCTCGACCGTGTGGCGCACGATGTTGAGAACGCCGCCGCGCTTGATGCCCGGGCAGGTTTCTTCGTTGAGGAAGTGAACCGGAACTTCGATCGTCAGAACAGCATTCTTGGAAACGCGCAGGAAATCGACGTGCAGCAGTTCATCGCGAACCGGGTGCAGCTGATAATCCTTGGCGATCACCTGATGCTTTTCGCCGTCGACATCGATCGTGCCGAGATGGGTCAGAAAACCGCCTTTATGCAGGGTCAGCGTGGTTTCCTTCACCGGAATGGTGATCGGCAGGGCTGCTTTCTTGTCGCCGTAGATAACGGCGGGGAGAAGGCCTTCGCGACGCAGTGTCCGAGCGGCCCCCTTGCCCACCCGTTCCCGTGCCGCTGCCTTCAGCTCATAGCTGGTAGCCATGGCAAAACTCCTTCGGATGTTTTGAAATGGGCCGGCGAAACACTGCACATTCATCTTTCGATCAATGCGCCTTGCACCGGAATCGGCCCGAAAGCGCCTCCTCCAGGGGTGCAGGCGCGCGGGTCCTATAGCGGAAAGGCCCCTTTTACGCAAGCGACAAGCTTATTTCCGCGCCCGGCCCTTCTGTCGGGAAGGTCGGCGGGAATGTAACGATGCCGGTTTTTGGGCGCTGCAGCAATACAATGATGCTGCGCGGCAAGTAATTGGCACGATGCGCCTTTTAGGCGAAGGCTTGCGTTTCCGGGGTGGTTGGGAATGTTATTATACTTTTTATTTGTAAGAATTAGCAAGCTATCAATAATAATTTCGGCATGTGCATCATATAACAATGCAACCTTTGGTAAGTTTTTTAGTTATACATTTTTTAAACTGTTCACACTTTAATCGTTCCCAGATAAAAATGGGAGATACTGATGAAATTACTTACTAGTGCAGTTCTGGCAGTCCTGATCGGTTGCAGCTCGGTTGCAGCCAACGAATTCCAGAATGAGCTGACGGCGCTCGCCACTGGAAAGATCGCTGAAATCGCAGGTTCGAGCGAGGTCGTTTCCGCAGTGAAGGCCCAGAACGAACAGACGGCCGGTTATGACCAAGCCAAGATTGACGAGCTCGACAAGCAATGGCGGGCGGAGGCGGATGCCGCCGACCAGCCGATGATCGACAAGGTTCTTGACAACGACCTTTCGGCTTATCTGGCCGATGCCCAGGGCGGCAGCGACGGGCTTTTCACCGAAATCTTCGTCATGGATGCGAAGGGCCTGAACGTTGGGCAGAGCGATGTGACCTCCGATTACTGGCAGGGTGACGAGGCCAAATGGAAGGAAACCTTCCTGAAGGGCAAAGGCGCGGTTCATGTCGGCGACCTGGAGCAGGATGAAAGCACCCAGCAGCTTCAAAGCCAGGTCAGTGTTTCAGTTACGGATCCCGCCACAGGCGAGACCATCGGCGCAGTCACCTTCGGCGTGAACGTCGACAAACTCTGATTTCTCCGGTGGAGGGCGCTTCGGCGTCCTTCACCGGCAAAGAACAAAATGGGAGCTTGAGGTGAGGGTATCTACGAAACTACCGTCGGTGATTGTCGGGATCGCGCTTCTGTGTTCTGCGGGCGTTGGCGTTGCCAGTTACCTGTCGGGTGCAAACAGCGTCAAGGCTCTGGCCGAGGAGCGCTTGTTGGCTGTCGCCGAAAGTCGGAAGGATTCCCTGATCGACGAATTGGCAGCGGTTCGCGCGGGTATTCTGTCAAATGCCGAAGGTCAGACGGTTCGGGCCGCCATCGCCGATTTTGAAGCAGGTTGGGCGAAGTACGGCGACGAGGCGACCGCTCGGGTCCTGAAGACCTACGTGACGGACAATCCCCATCCGGAAAACGAGCGGGCCGAACTGGTGAAGGCCGGGCGCAAGCCCTACGACCGTTCGCACGCGAAATTCCATCCGCTTCTTCGACGCTATATCGCCGACAATGGTTATGAGGATCTGATGCTGATCGATCCGGAAGGCCATGTCGTCTATACAGTGAACAAGCTTGGGGACTTTGCCGCTAACCTTCGTTCCGCGGAGTGGAAAGACACCAATCTCGCGAAGGCTTTCGAAGACGCGATTGCCGCTGACACCGGCACTGCAGTTCTTTATGATCTCGAGTCCTATCAGGCGCACAACGGCGAACCTGCCGGCTTCATGGCGACTCCAATCGGAATCGGTTCGAAGACGCTCGGTGTTCTCGTCTACCAAGTGCCGACCGACAATATCAGCGCCACGCTGGGCAAATATGCAGGCCTTGGAGAGACCGGAGATATTTATTTCATCAACGGTGACGGCATCGTGCAGAACGACAGCCTGCGGACCGCGGACGCTTCGGAACTGATGAGCGATGTCCTGAAGCGGGACGAGGTGCTCTCTGTCCTTGGTGGCACGCCGCAGTTCAAGGAAATCCATGATTTCAACGGACGTGAAGTCGATGCGGCCATCATTCCGTTTGACTATCTGAACAAGCCCTTCGCGCTGGTCGTGGTGCAGGATGTGGCGGAAGTGCTGGCGCCGCTGACCAGCCTGAGGAACTGGATCCTGGGTATTGCCGCCCTGAGCGCCCTGATCGCTGCGGCCGTCGGGGTCTATTTTTCGCGAAGCCTCAGCGGCCGGATCCGGCTCCTGTCCGACGCGATGATGCAGCTTGCCGACGGCAATACGGATGCCGAGGTGCCGAACCAGACATCCAACGATGAAATCGACGACATGGCCAAGACGGTCGTCGTCTTCCGCAATAACGCCATTGAACGGGCCCATCTGGAGGCCGATCAGCGTTCGACCAGCGAAGCGCGCGAGCAGCAGGCCGAAGAGGTTAAGGCCCTGATCGACAGTTTCCGTTCTGAAGTGGCCGATATGCTGGATGCGGTCTCGAGCAATTCCGAACAGATGCGCAGCGTCGCGGAAGATCTCAACGCAATCGCCGATGCGACCGCCGGCGAGGCGGCCGGGGCCTCTTCCGCGTCCGAGCAGGCTTCCAACAACGTTCAGACGGTCGCCTCCGCCGCGGAGGAACTGTCGGCCTCGATTCAGGAGATCAGCCGGCAGGTTGAAAGCACCACCGGTATCGTCGGCAAGGCGGTTGAAAATGCCGCACAGACCAACGACAAGATCGGCGGCCTTGCGGAAGCCGCCCAGCGGATCGGCGATGTGGTCAAACTGATTTCCGACATCGCCGAACAGACCAACCTGCTTGCGCTCAACGCAACGATCGAGGCAGCGCGGGCCGGCGAGGCCGGAAAGGGCTTCGCCGTGGTGGCATCGGAAGTGAAGGAACTGGCCACCCAGACGGCCAAGGCGACCGAGGAGATCAGCACCCAGATCAACGAGGTGCAGGATGCAACCCGGGAAGCCGTCGTCGCCATCCAGGGCATCACCGACACCATGGGCGAGGTGAATTCCTACACCACGTCGATTGCATCGGCCGTCGAACAACAGGGGGCCGCGACCGGCGAGATTTCCTCGAACGTCCAGGAAGCCGCGTCCGGCACGCTGCATGTGGCGGAGACCATGGTCAATATCTCCGACAAGGTTCGAGACACCAGCGAGTCGGCCTCCAAGGTTCTGGAAGCGTCCGCAAGCGTGAGCGACCGGACCGGAGAGCTGCGCCGGACCGTCGACAGGTTCCTTGCCGCGGTTGCGGCGGCCTGAACGCAAGAAACGGAAACGCAAAAAGCCGGCCCAGGAGGCCGGCTTTTTTATGAGCGTTGGAACGCGGTCAGCTGAACAGGCTGGAGACGGATTTTTCCAGGGCTGTCCGGTTGATCGCCTCGCCGATCAGCGGCGCGATCGAAATCGTGCGGATGTTGGACGCCGCCGTGATCGCCGCCGTGGGCTCGATGGAGTTGGTGATCACCAGTTCCTTGAGCTTGGAGGAGGTTACGCGAGCGACCGCGCCTCCGGACAGGACGCCGTGGGTGATATAGGCGGTCACCGATTTCGCTCCGTCCTTGAGGAGGGCTTCGGCGGCGTTGCACAGCGTACCGCCACTGTCGACGATGTCATCGACGAGGATACAGTCGCAGCCGTCGACGTCGCCGATGATGTTCATCACTTCGGATTCTCCGGGCTTGTCGCGGCGCTTGTCGACGATGGACAGCGGTGCCTCGATGCGCTTCGCCAGCGCCCGGGCGCGGACCACGCCGCCGACGTCAGGGGACACGACCATGACATTGTCGGTCGCGTAGCGCTCCTTGATGTCGCGGGTCATGACCGGTGCGGCGAACAGATTGTCGGTGGGAATATCGAAGAAACCCTGGATCTGCCCGGCGTGAAGATCGAGCGTCAGAACGCGGTCGGCGCCGGCTTCCGTGATCAGGTTGGCCACCAGTTTGGCCGAGATCGGCGTCCGGCCCGAAGCGCGGCGGTCCTGGCGGGCATAGCCGAAATAGGGGATCACGGCGGTGATCCGGCGCGCCGACGAGCGGCGCAGCGCGTCGATAATTATGAGCAGTTCCATCAGGTGGTCGTTCGCAGGATAGCTGGTCGGCTGGATGACGAAGACGTCCTCGCCGCGCACGTTTTCCTGAATTTCGACGAAGATTTCCTGGTCTGCGAAGCGACGGACCTGACAGGAGGCCAGAGGCACGTCCAGATATTTGGAAATCTCTTCCGCAAGGGCTCGGTTGGAATTGCCCGCGACGATTTTCATGAGCCGCAAGTCCTTCTGGTGCGACGCCGGGTGGGGGTCAGCCCTTTATCCCGGTATGGTTCTGGTTCACATCGTGCCGCGCGTGGAAACCGCGCTGGCCAGCCCTTAGCAGGCGGCGGCGTTTTAGCAACCGCTTTTCCATCCGACAACCGCAGGAGAGTGGTGTTTTCATCCCTTTTCGCAAAATTCTTTCATAAAGAATGAAATTGCGCCGGCAAAACGGTCACTGACGGTTGAGCCAGGCAATGATTTCCACCACCGAACGGTTGGCTATTCTTTCCAGTGTTGGCGAATCGATGGCCTGCCAGGGATCTCCCTTTGTCCCGCCGACGGTCTCGCTGCCGGAGATGCGCTTCAGGCGTGTTCCCGACGGGGTGACGATGTCAAAGACGTAGAACACGGTTGCGGACGAGGGTTCACCCGTAGCCGACAGATACCCCTTGACCCGGTAGTTTGACGCCGCGCCGATCCGGCGCACGAGCAACAGGCCCTGCTTCTGGGCCTCGACGCCGATATAGCGGGACAGATCGTCGGCGATATTGCCCGGCGCACCGGTAAAGGGTTCAAAAGCAAAGGTCGCGTCCGACGGGGTCGCCGGCGGCGGTGCGGTCGGTGCCCGGTTCGGCGACGGCGAGCCGAGGGGCGAGGGCGGTTCCGGCAGCCCCTGGCAGGCGGCAAGGGCCACGACACTCAGGATGGCGAGAAACCGGCGAAGGCCAGCAGCGGAAGGCAGGATCATTGGCACGTTCGTAGCTCGCAGGCTGTTCGATGGCTTTCGGGCGCAAGTTTCGGGTCAATCGAATCCGACTGTACCGGCAGATTTAGCCCGACTTGACCGGAAGGTCGAGAGGCATAGCGGAAAGGCATTCCGGCGCCGCTTCGGTGGTGAGGTAGGTCTGACCAAGGGTCATGGCGGTTTCGGTCACCGAATCCATCAGGATCATATGCATGAAAAGCGTCATGTTCGGCCTGACCTCGGCGGGATTGCCCTTGTAGGCCATGGGCGGGTCCATCCAGCTCGGCGTGAAGCGGGCGCCCAGGGAATAGCCGCAGGTGTTCAGCCGATGAGACATCATGTCGTGCGCATCGACGGCCGCCGCGTAGGCTTCGAATATATCGCCGAATGTAGTACCGGGCCGGAGCTTTTCCTCCACGGCGGCCAGGCCGTCGCGTGCGGCCTGATACATTTCCTGATGACGCGCCGTCGGTCTGCCGACAAGCACGGTCCGCATCAGAGCCGCGTGGTAGTGGCGGCAAACCCCGGCCCATTCCAGAGTGATCTGGTCGTTTTCCTCCAGGGTCCGGCGGCCGCTCTTGTAGCGGCACAAAAGGGCGTCCTTGCCCGAGCCGATGATGAATTCGTTTCCCGGGTAATCGCCGCCGCCTTCCAGGATTACGCCCTGCATGGCCGCAAGGATCCGGCCTTCATCCGCTCCGGGGCGGATTTCGTCCAGGGCGGCAAGATAAGCCTTGTCGGCCAGTTCGGCCGCCTGGCGGATGTAGGCGATTTCCGCGGGGCTTTTCACTGCCCTCAGCCTTCGCACGATGCGTGACCCGTCGCTCAGATCGGCGAAGCTGTTGAGTTCCGCGTTGATCTCGATCCCGATCTTTCCCGTCATTCCATGGGTGTCGAATTCGATGCCGATCTTCGCCCCCAGAAGATCCATGCCGAACAGGAGGTCCTTCAACTGTCCGACGGGGCTTGCGTCAGGCAGGTCGATCCAGATCCGGATATCGGAGATATTAGAGGTGTGGCGCGCCTGGCGCTGGTCCGCCGAGCGTGTCAGCAGGACTTTTCGACCGTCTGCGGTCACCACGAGGCACTGGAAGAAACAGAAACCGAAGGTGTCGTAGCCGG
The DNA here is from genome assembly GCF_048260565.1 of Roseibium sp. Taxonomy (GTDB): domain Bacteria; phylum Pseudomonadota; class Alphaproteobacteria; order Rhizobiales; family Stappiaceae; genus Roseibium. The sequence goes on from NZ_JBLXGP010000003.1 coordinate 91,805, forward strand.
TCAGCCAGTACATGCTTTCCTGGGCAAACAGCAGCATTGCGTCGAGCTTTTCTTCCGCCATACGCTGCTTCAGGCGCTCGAACCGGCTGTCGAATTCCTCCTGGGTAAAATGCAGCGCCATGGCTAGTCTCCCGCCAATACAATGGCCGATATCAGGCGGCCGTAGTCCGGTTCGCCGCGATGGGTGGTCCGCCGGTAAGAGAAGAAACGGTCTTCGTCCGCGTAGGTGCACAGATCCAGGTTTCGGCTGCTTTCCAGTCCGGCCGCCTTCAACCGGTCGATGATGAAGGCGGGCAGGTCGAACTGGTGGTGATGCGCGCGCGGGGACGGGTGGAAATAGCGTTCGTTCTCCGGCGCCATTTCCAGAAGTCGTTCCCGGAATTCAGGCCCGACCTCGTAAGCGGCCTGCGAGATCGTGGGGCCGAGGACGGCGGTGATCCGGCTCCTGTCCGCCCCTAAAGCTTCCATCGCCGCGACGGTGTTTTCCAGGATACCGGAGATCGCGCCCTTCCAGCCGGAATGGGCCGCGCCGATGACGCCGGCAGCAGGGTCGGCGAAAAGGACGGGGCCGCAGTCCGCCGTGGCCACGCCGATCAGAAGACCGGGGCGGTCGGTGACCAAGGCATCCGCCTTCCGGTCGGCGTTTTGGTCGAACGGCGCATTCAGGGTAATCACATCGGCGGAATGGATCTGGTAAGGGGTTGCCAGCTGCTCCGGGGCAATGCCCAGTTTCCGGGAAACCCGCGCCCGGTTCTCCGCAACCTTGTCCGGAGCGTCGCTTGAGCCGGTGCCGATGTTGAGGCTGTCATATATCCCGGAAGAAACACCGCCCCGGCGGGTAAAAAACCCATGCCGTATCCCGGGCTGCTTGAGTTCCTCAGCCTCGATCATTCGTTTTCTCCGCCGCGCATCTGGGTAAATCCTTGATGGGTTCCCGATCACATGTCAAATGGGGCCAGAGCGCGTCCATCGCCACTGAGCGCCAAAACCTTGAAAAGCGTGCCCATCTGGTCGGGAGCTGCCAGCCGCTCGACCGCATCCCTGATCGCTTCCTGAACCGCGTGGCTTTTCTCCGAACCGAGCGCACCAGCGCGCTCCAGCAGGCCGAGCCGAAGCAGGAACTCGCCTTGCTCCAGAGGCGGCAGCGGGGTCGCGCCGCCGTCCCGTGCCGCTCGCGCCAGAACCTCGAAATTCACATGGGCGGTCAGATCGGCTTCGCCCGGATGGGCAAGCACATCGTCATGGGTGTGTTTGTAAAGCGCCTGCAGGGAGACGCCGGTTGCCGTTTTCAGGTAGCCGTAGTCGACAATGAGCGCCGCGCCGCCATGACGGGCAAGGCGGGTCCCAATCTCCTGCGCGATCGCGTTGGCGGCAGGCTGGGTTTCGAGGATGGTTCCCTCGGGTGCGTTTTGCGTTTCCGGGGGCAATTCAGTGTCGTCGAGCCTGCCGGTGCCGACGCCGAAACATAGTTCGCCGGTCTCCGACAGCCCGATCATGCGCTCGCGCCAGCCATCGGCGGTCTTCACATACTGATGGATCGGCAGGGCGTCGAAGAACTCGTTGGCGACAAGAATCAGCGGTCCGCCGGGGACATCGGCGAAACGGTCGTAGAACACTGGTACGAGCGGCGCTTTTTCCAGTGTCTTTGCCTGCACCTTGCGCAGCGCCGGGCTGGTTTCGACGAGGCACAGGCCGGCGGCTTCGACAAACTCCGGCCGGAGAGAGGCCGTGCGCAGCAGGTCGGCCATCAGGGTGCCCCGTCCCGGCCCCAGCTCGACAAGCTGGAAGCTGTCGGGTTCCCCCAGGTCCAGATATGCCTGCAGGCAGAAGGCGCCGATCAGTTCGCCAAACATCTGGCTGACTTCGGGGGCTGTTGTGAAGTCGCCTTTCGTCCCGAACGGGTCGCGGGTGATGTAATAGCCGACTTCCGGATCTGCGAGGCAGGTGGCCATATAGTCGGCAATCGTGATCGGGCCGTGGGCCCGGATCCTCGCCGCCAGCTTTTCCTTCAGAACTGACGCCGTCATGCGGCGCCCTTGTGCCGGCGGGCGGCCCAGATCATGGCGATCAGGCCGGCGAGCATCATCGGAACCGACAGCAGGATGCCCATGGTCATGAAGCCGCCGAGATAACCGATCTGGGCATCGGGGACACGGTAGAGTTCGCTGAAGGAGCGGGTGAGGCCGTAGCCGAAGGCAAAGGCGCCGGCGATGAAACCGGGCCGCTGAAGCAGCTTGAACCGGTGGCTCAGGAGACGCATCGCAAGAAAGAGCAGGATCCCTTCAAGGGCGGCCTCGTAAAGCTGGCTCGGATGGCGCGGTTCCGGGCCGCCGGTAGGAAACACGATCGCCCAGGGCACGTCGGTCACCCGGCCCCAGAGCTCGCCGTTGATGAAATTGGCGATCCGGCCGAAGAAGAGGCCGATCGGCGCCGCGCAGCCGGCAAGGTCGAACAGCGTCCAGATCGACAGGCCCCTTTTCCAGGCGAACAGGATCATGGCGATCACGGTGCCGGTAAATCCGCCGTGAAAGGACATGCCGCCGGTCCACACGGCGAAGATCTCCATCGGATGCGCGAGATAATAGCCGGGATTATAGACGAGCACATAACCGATCCGTCCGCCGACAATGATGCCGACAGTGCCCCACAGGACGAAGTCGTCGATGTCCAGCGGCGTCGGACGTTTGAGGCCATTCCACAGAGTGTCGTTCAGCACTAGGCGGCGCATGTAGCGCCAGGCGAGGAGGATCCCGACGATATAGGCAAGCGCATACCAGCGAAGCGCGAAGGGGCCGACCTGGATCAGCACCGGGTCGATGGCGGGAAAGGGGAGGACGAAGAGCGGCATCGGCGCAGCGACTCCTGCTGGCAGGGATGAAGCGCCGTTTCCGGATCCGGCCGGCGCGGCCAGACGCTGGCCCATTCGGCCCCGCTGCGTCAAGAGCAAGGCGTGCAACCTGACCGACTTTTACGGCTGGCGGCAAAACGCCGTCTTGAAGTTGCCTGCAAAGCCTCATAGGTGTGTACTGACATTTTGACGGGACTGACAGGAGTTCGCCATGACCCAGGGCCCAAACCGCATGTTCGATGAATTTGCAAAGCTCATGACCGATGCCGCGGGCGTCGCCCAGGGCGCCCGGCGCGAGGTGGAAACCGCCTTCAGGGCGCAGGCCGAACGGTTCCTGTCGGACATGGATTTCGTTTCGCGCGAAGAACATGAAGCGGTCAAGGAGATGGCGGTCAGGGCTCTGGACCGTATTGAGGCGCTGGAAGCGCGGATCGAGGCGCTTGAGAAAAAGCCGGCGGCAAAACCCAAAACGGCGGCAAAAACATCTGCGAAGACGGCTCAGGACTAATTGCCTGAATTCACTGATGAGTTTTAAGTAGGGTCGCGGTGGAAAACCTGTGGCCCTTCCTGTTTACACCAAGTCGTCCACATTTTTCCGGCCATAAAAGCGCCACGTTATGTATCGCTTTGTTCGTTAGTGCTTATATACTGAATCTTAACAGGGATTCGTGGGGCATGATCGAACCGCCCAAACGGTCAGGATGCTCCGAAGGCTTGGGACATACCCGGCGCATCGGCTTGATATACTATCCGGCCCAGTGCCCCGGCTCGAAAGGGGAGTAGGCTCATGAGCCTCATCGAATTTGACTTCGAGCGACCTGACAATCCCGTCGACACCATCGAAACAGTTGCAGCGCTGAATGACTGGTCGTTCGAAAGATCGGCCGACGACGAGATTACCATCTCCGTCGCGGGCAGCTGGTGCGATTACCATGTTTCCTTTTCCTGGATGGAAGAGGTGGAAGCCCTGCATCTGGCCTGTGCCTTCGACCTGAAGGTAACGGATGCGCGCAAGACGGAAGTCGTCCGTCTGCTGGCGCTGGTCAACGAGCAGCTCTGGATGGGGCATTTCGACCTGTGGAACCAGGAGGGGGTTGTCATGTTCCGGCAGTCCCTGCTTCTCGCCGGAGGCTCGGAGGCGACCTCCACCCAGATCGAAGGCATGCTCTCCAACGCGCTCGAAAACTGCGAGCGATATTACCAGGCCTTCCAGTTCGTCGTCTGGGCCGGACGGCCCGCAAGCGAAGCTATTGCAACGGCCATGTTCGAGACCGTGGGAGAAGCATGATTTTTTCAAAAGACCGCCCGTTCCTTCTTGTCGGTGCAGGAAAGATGGGTGGGGCGATGTTATCCGGCTGGATGGCGGAGGGGCTGGACCCCTCCGCCATTGTCGTTTCCGATCCGAAACCGGGCGACGAGATCAGGGAAATTCTGGAAAAGCACGGCATTCGCCATGTCACCGAGGTTCCCGCCGATCTGGCGCCGTCGATTGTCCTCGTTGCGGTCAAACCGCAGATGATGGACGCGGTTCTGCCGGCCATTGCACCGGCGATCCGTCCAGACACACTGATTTTGTCGGTTGCGGCCGGCACGCCGATTTCCCGGTTCCAGGCCGCCTTCGGTCCGGTGCCCGTCGCCCGCGCCATGCCGAATACGCCGGCGATGGTGGCGCGCGGTATCACAGCCGTATACCCGAATGACGGGGTGAGCGAGGCCCAGAAGGAGACCGTCGGGGCGCTGCTGTCAGCGGTGGGCAAGGTCGTCTGGCTGGAAAGCGAAGACCAGATCGACATGGTCACCGGCGTCAGCGGATCCGGACCGGCCTATGTGTTCTGGCTGGCGGAGTGCCTGGCGGAAGCGGGAAAAGCCGCAGGGCTTCCGGAAGAGCTTGCCAGGGAACTGGCCGAAGCGACGGTGTGCGGCGCGGGCGAGCTGATGCACCAGTCTTCCGAAACGCCGACTGTGCTTCGTCAGAACGTGACGTCGCCCAACGGCACGACGGCGGCAGCACTTGAGGTCCTTATGGCCGAAGACGGTTTGAAACCGTTGATGACCAAAGCGGTCGCGGCTGCGGTCAAACGGGCGCGCGAACTCGCGGGCTGAATTTCCTTTTATCCGGGCTTGAACCCTTTCAGGCCGGTGTCTTTGCTCCTATCTTTCCAAGAGCATCGGACGATAACTTTGAACCATTTGATGTCTGAAAGCAGTTCATTAGGCCAGGCGCGTCGCGCGGCGCGATGCGGTGCATCGTGCAAGCGGCGCAACGCAGCCGATGGGCTGCTTTCTGACACCCGAAGGGCCGGGCTCTTTTGCCCGCTGACTGCGTTGGCCCGTGTTTTTGGGGCTCGCGCTTGTGGTGGGAAACACCACGGCACGCGACCCGCCTTGTCAGCAGACAAAAGCGCACCGGTCAAATGCTTCAAAGTTATCGCCCGATGCTCTAGCAAGGGAGTTTGAGTATGGCGACCGCCAAGACCCGTCAGAAGATCCTGAAAACCTTCCTCGATCTGCTGTCGCAGCATGCTTACGAGGATGTCAGCCTGCCGTTGCTGGCGAAGACGGCGGACGTCAAACTGTCCGCGCTGCGGGAGTGCTATTCCTCCAAACGGGCACTCGTTGAGGCTTTCGCGGAAATGATCGACACCGCGGTGCTCGACGACCGGGATGAGGAAATGGACGACCAGCCGGCCCATGACCGCCTGTTCGATGTTCTGATGATCCGGCTCGACCACCTGACGCCCTACAAGGACGCGGTGCGCACGCTTACGGAAGCCGTGCGCCGGGACCCGGCGCTGGCCCTGGAGTTCAATACCATCGCGGTCCGGTCCCAGCGCTGGATGCTGATTGCGGCGGGCATCGACCTGACCGGCATCAAGGGACGGATCGTCACGCAAGGATTGGCGGTGGCGTTCGGGCGGGTCGTGACAACCTGGCTTGATGAAACGGATGAAGGCCTGCCGAAAACCATGGCCAGGCTCGATGAGGAGCTGAACCGGGGCGAGGCCTGGATGAAGCGGCTCGACAATGCCGAGAACTTCGTGCGCCCGTTCTGGGAAGCGGGTAAACGGGCGCGGTCCCGTCGCGACAGCGATAAGGGAACAGAAGAGGCAACCGCCGAGGGAGCTGAGTCCTAAAAGCCACAGCCGCTCATAAATGATTGTAGGTGGCTTGTCCGCCTTAGGCCGTTCGGGGCATGGTCGCCGGGTTTTGAACGACTTGTCAGCGAGTGAAGCCCGTGAGCGATACGATTACCTTTGACGATTTCCTGAAGGTGGACATCCGGGTCGGCAAGGTGATTGCCGCGGAAGAGTTTCCCGAAGCCCGCAAGCCCGCCTACAAGATGCAGATCGATTTCGGTCCGGAAATCGGTATCAAGAAAACCTCTGCCCAGATCACGAAACACTATACGCCGGAAACCCTGGTCGGGCGGCAGGTCATGGCCGTGGTCAATTTCCCGCCGCGCCAGATCGGACCGGTCATGTCGGAAGTCCTGACCCTTGGCGTGCCGGACGAGGACGGCGAGGTCGTGCTGCTGAGGCCCGACCTGGACGTTCCCATCGGCGGACGGCTTTACTGATCTGATTATCCGGGTATCCGCAGCCGCGCCCTGAGGCCGCCGAGCGGGCTGTCTTCCAGGAAGAGATCGCCGCCATGGCTGCGGGCGACGTCGCGGGCAATGGCGAGGCCCAGGCCGCTGCCGGGTTGATCCTGATTGCGCGCCTCGTCCAGCCGGTGAAAGGCCCTGAAAGCCAGGTCGCGGTCTTCTTCGGCGATCCCGGGCCCGTCGTCATCGACGGTGATCGTCAGCCAGCCCTTGTCGTAACTGCCCTTCAGTTCCGCCCGCGTGCCGAATTTCGTGGCGTTGGTCACAAGGTTGGACAGGCAGCGCTTCATGGCGAGGCGGCGGAGTTGCAGTTCGGACGGCCCTTCAAACGAAGCGGTCACGTTGGCTCCGGAGATTTCCGCTTCTTCCTCCAGTTCTTCCAGCATCAGGGCCATATCGGTCATCTGGACATTTTCGTCACCGTCGCCCCGGGCGAAGGCCAGATAATCCTCCAGCATGCCGCTCATTTCGTTCAGATCCTTGCGCATGCCTTCGCTTTCCGGCGTATCGCCGAGGAGGGCGAGTTGCAGACGTATCCGGGTCAGGATGGTTCTGAGGTCATGGCTGACGCCGGCGAGCATCGTCGTGCGCTGTTCGATCTGGCGCTCGATCCGGCGGCGCATTTCCAGGAAGGCCTGGGCCGCCTGGCGAACCTCGCGGGCGCCGCTGGCGCGGAACTTGCCGATCGGCCGGCCCTTGCCGAAGCTTTCGGCGGCATTGGCGAGACGCACGATCGGGCGGATCTGGTTACGCAGGAACAGCATGGCAATGGTGATCAGGACCAGGGAGGTGGAGACCATCCAGACCACGAAGAAATGAGAATTGGTCGCATAGGTCTGGCTGCGCCTGGAGAAGACCCGCAGGACCGCATTGTCCAGCTGGATGCGGATCTCCACGAAACTGGAGCGCCCGACCGTATCGATCCAGAACGGCTTGCCGACTTTCTGGCTGATCGCCCGGCTCAGACCACGGTCGACGATGTCGAAAAACGGTTTCGGCGCGGGTGGCGGAAGGGGCTCGGGCGGCAGCAGGGACACGGACAGGCCGAGTGCGTTGCTGGCCATGCCCTCGATCTTGGCGTGTTCTGGATCCTGCGGGTAATTCTCCAGGACGTAGACTATGGAAGCGATTTCCCGTGCGACCGCTTCGGACAGGCGCTCGGAGACGAGCTCGTAATGCCGTTCCATAAAGACGTAGAGCAGCACGGCCTGGAGGAGAACGATCGGCGTGATGATGATCAGAAGGGCCCGGGAATACAGTCCCTTGGGCATGGCCCGATAGGCGGCACGGGCCATGCGCCGGTAGCCGTGCAGCAGATAACGGAAGGGGGGCGGAAGCTCGATGCCTGCCAGAAACTGGTTCAGATTGGCCATATGCGGCTCGCCCTACGTGAATTAGTCGCAGGCCAGGCGGTAGCCGATGCCGCGTACTGTCTGCAGATAAACCGGATTTCCCGGATCCTTCTCGATCTTGCGCCGGAGCCGGTTGATCTGGACGTCCACGGTCCGTTCGCCGAGACCGCTGTCGTCGCCGACGATCTTGTGGCGCGGAACGGTGGCTCCGGGCTGTTCCGCGAATATCCCCAGGATCTGTTTTTCGCGGTCGGTCAGGCGCACCGTTTCGTCGCCGTTCTTCAATTCGCCTCGCCGGGTGTTGAAGACAAACGGGCCGAAGTGGATCTCGCGGGTGGTTTCGGCGGGTTTTGGCCCCCCCCGGCGCAGGATGGCGGACATACGCAGCATGAGCTCACGCGGCTCGAAGGGTTTGGCCAGATAATCGTCGGCGCCAACCTCCAGTCCGGCGATGCGATCGGAAGCATCGGATCGTGCCGTCAGCATCAGGATTGGCACGCTGGAATTCTCCCTGAGCCAGGCGGCCAGTTCCAGTCCGGTTTCGCCGGGCATCATCACGTCGAGAATGATGAGGTCGAACAGGAGGCCTGCCAGGCAACGGCGGGCTTCGGCGGCATTGGCGGCGGCGGTGACCCTGTAACCGGCGTCGACGAGGATGCGGCTCAAAAGCTCGCGAATGCGGTTGTCGTCATCGACCAGAAGAATGTGGTGCGCGTTGTCGTTCGGCGGGAACGGGGTGGTCACGTAGGTCTCCTGTGTACCGTGGCCCAATCGAGGGCGGACCTAGGGTTGGCCTAAGGTTGACTGGACAGGCGCACGAGCTTCGCCACATCGGGTCGTGCATCCGGGTCGATCATCTGAAACAGAAACTGCCGTACAGCGTCGGCGGCGCCATCTGGCAGGTCTTTTGTGGCGTGTTCAAGGCGTTTGGTCTGCAAACGGGACAGGCGCACGGCAAGGTCATGACCTTTCCCGGTGGTGAACAGAAGCCGCTGGCGCCGGTCCAGAGGCCCCGGTCGCTGCTCGATAAAATCCTGGTCGACCAGTTGTTTCAAAACCCGGCCGAGGCTCTGCTTGGTAATGCGCAGGATATTGAGCAGGTCGGTCACCTTGATCCCGGGATTGCGGTCGACAAAGTGAAGGACACGGTGGTGGGCGCGCCCGAATTCATACTGCGCGAGTACGTCGTCCGGATCGGACGTGAAGTCGCGATAAGCGAAAAAAAGCAGTTCAATCAGATCGTAAGGCAACTCGTCCAGCTGTTCAGCCGGACCGTCAAGGCGGGCCTTCTCATTCGACGATGAGATCCGGTCCGGTTGGTTCTTGAAATTTACGTCAGTCATATTGACTTATTTCTGGTCGATTGTTACTTAAGTTGCGCTCTGAACGAAATGATTGAACGATTTGATGCGTTTTTTCGGCATTTCCGTATTAAAACGAATCCGTTCGTCGATTTCTTCACGGCAGGATACCGGGAGTTTCGGCGGCGTGCAAAGCACGGTTGAACGGTCTGCGCAAGTCCGGGCTCGGCGGGTCATTGCATGACGTATAGCGGTTAAAGATTGAACACGCCCAGTGAGAGGCGGTCGGGAGCAAGAAAATGGCAGGTGTGCCTTTTGATCAGCGCGATGGCGAAATCTGGTACGACGGCACGTTCGTGCCCTGGGGCGATGCGAAGCTGCATGTGTTGAGCCACGGTCTGCACTACGCCAGCGCTGTCTTTGAAGGCGAACGCGCCTATGGCGGCCGGATCTTCAAGTCCGAGGAACACACGGAACGTCTCCATGCCTCTGCCAATGTTCTCGGCTTCGAGATCCCCTGGACGAAGGACCAGATCACCGCTGCCAAGGAAGCCGTGCTTGAGCGGATGAACCTCGTCGATGCCTATATCCGTCCGATCGCATGGCGGGGCAGCGAGATGATGGGCGTGTCGGCACAGCAGAACACCATTCACCTGGCGATCGCCGCCTGGGAATGGCCGAGCTACTTTGCTCCGGAAGAACGGCTGAAGGGTATTCGCCTCGATCTGGCGACCTACCGCCGGCCGGATCCGGCGACCGCGCCTTTCAAGTCCAAGGCAGCCGGCCTTTACATGATCTGCACGCTGTCGAAGCATGAAGCGGAACGCAAGGGGTATGCCGATGCGATGATGCTGGACTGGCGCGGCCAGGTTGCCGAGGCGACCGGTGCGAACGTCTTCTTCGTCAAGGACGGCAAGATCCATACGCCGAAGCCGGACTGCTTCCTGGACGGGATCACCCGTCGTACGGTCATCGGCCTTGCAAAGGCGCGCGGCATCGAAGTGGTCGAGCGGGTCATCATGCCGGAAGAAATGGCAGGGTTCGAGCAGTGCTTCCTGACCGGGACCGCTGCCGAAGTGACGCCGGTGTCGGAGATCGGCCCGTACAATTTCGAGGTCGGCGAGATCACGAAGACGCTGATGACCGATTACGACGCGGAAGTCCGTCCCGATGCGCCGGCCCTGAAGTCCGCTGTCGGCTGATCCGACCGATCTCAGTTCATTTGGAAAAGGCGGGCTTTGCTCCGCCTTTTTTCATTTCGGCTTCGGCTGTTGGTCGGACCCGGGGGTCGGGTGATGGGCATGGAACATCCGCCCCTTTTCGGCAAAGACGACACAGGCGAGCGCAAACAGACCGTAAACCGCAAAGGCGAAACCGAGCGGCTGGGTCGTGCCGTTGAACAGCTGGCCCATGACGTAGCCGAGAATGGCCCCGCCGAGCGTGGTGATGAAGCCGATGACCGATGAGGCTGTTCCGGCAATATCCCCGAGGGGTTCCATGGCCATGGTGTTGTAATTTGCTCCGATGAAGCCGAAGCAGGCCATGAGGGCGCCGGAAATCAGGGTGAAAGTCCAGAAATTTTCGACGCCGGCGGTGGCGAGGGCAAAAAGCAGGATCCCGAAGCCCATGAAGGCCAGGGTCGCGGCATGGGACAAGCGCCGCATGCCGATGGCCTCCACAAGGCGCGCGTTCATGTAGGAAGACACCGACATGGCAATCGCGATCGCAGAAAAGACAATCGGAAACCAGACGCCCAGATCGAATATTTCGACAAAGATCTGCTGCGACATGGTGATGAAGGAAAACAACCCTCCGAAGACAAAAGTGAGGGCAAGCGTGTAGCCAATGCTTTCCCTGGTGCGCAGGGTCATCCAGTAGGCTCTGGTGATTGCCGTCACGTTGAGCACCTGCCGGGATTCCTGCGGCAGGGTCTCACGCAGCCGAATCGCACACCACAGCAGCATGACGACACCGGCGAACAGCAGCATGGTGAAGATCCAGCGCCATCCCGCAACAAGCAGGATTGCCTGCCCGATAGACGGCGCGACGATCGGAACGGCCATGAAGATCATCATCACCAGGGACATGACCTTGCCCATCTGCCGTCCCGTATAGCAGTCGCGCACGACGGACACGGCGATAACCCGGGTCGCGGCGCAGCCAACCCCCTGGAGCACGCGGGCCAGCAGAAGCTGGTCAAGGGTCTGCGACATCAGCGAAACCACGCTTGCCGCCGCATAGAGGGCGAGACCTCCAAGCAGGACGGTCCGCCGGCCGAAGGCGTCGGTGATCGGGCCGTAAAAGAGTTGCGCGCCGCCAAACCCGACCAGATAGGCGACAAGGACCTGCTGGCGGTCGTTTTCGTGCACGATATTCAACGCATGTCCGATTTCCGGCAGCGCCGGCAGCATCACGTCCATGGCCAGCGCGTTCAAGGCCATGAGCGCGGCGATCATGATCACGAATTCAATAAACGGCATGCCCGGCTGGGCGTGGGTGCCCGTCTGGGAGGACGATTCTTGCATATTTTTCCAACTGTCTCAAAGCCGGGAGGCCTGAGGAAGGCGGCTTTTATCTTATGACTGGCGACCGCCTCATCCCTGCCGGTAATCAACGGGCAATTTACGGTAGGGTCAAGCGTTTTCGCACCGTAAAGTAAGTCATGTCCACTTCTCGGCACGGTAGAATTAACGAGGAATTACGACCAGCGCTCCGCTGCGGCATCGTCAGTTTCCGTGGCTTGTACCCAGGTATCTGCAGTACCTGACGCCAGGTGTTCTTTTTTCCAGAATGGCGCTCTGGTCTTTAGAAAATCCATAAGAAAATCAGCCGCCTCGAAAGCTGCACGGCGGTGGGACGAGGCGGCAATGACCAGAACGATATTGTCGCCGGCGGGGATCTTGCCGAAGCGATGGATTACCGTCAGTCCGGTGAGCGGCCAACGGTCGCAGGCCTCAAGGGCGATCCTCTCGATTTCGGTTTCCGCCATTCCCGGATAATGCTCGAGTTCGAGCGCCGCCAGTTTGCCGCCGTCGTCCCTGCAAAGGCCGGTGAAGGAAACCAGCGCACCGACATCCTTGCGTCCGGCTGTCAGCCGTTCCGCCTCGGTCGCGGGATCGAAATCTTCCGTCTGAACCCTGATGACCGGTTTGCAGGACATTGCTTATCCTCCTGTCATGGGCGGGAAGAAGGCGACCTCGCGGGCTGCGCCCAGTTCGGCCTCCGCCTCGACATGCATCTGATCGAGGGCGACGCGGATGGCTTCTTCCTCCTCGAAGGCCGCGGCGTGATTGTCGTCGATGGTCTTCAGGTAGGCGATCAGATCGGCAACGGTGGCGATGTTGCCGGGAAGATCGAGGGTCTCCTCTTCTATTCCCACCTTCTCACGCACCCATGCGAAGTAGCGGATTTGCACGTTGTCCCGTCCCTTCTGGTCATTCTGTCCGGAGCCGTTCCGGCGCTGGCCTATTCGTCAATGAGATGACCGATGCCGGCGCGGAAGTAGTCATAGCCCGTATATATGGTCAAAATCGCCGCCAGCCAGAGGGCCGTGAGGCCGGCAAGGGTGGTCCCGGGAAGAATGGTTTCGCCGGCTGGCCCTGCCAGGAGAAGGGCGATGGCGAAGAGCTGCACGGCCGTTTTCCACTTGGCCAGCCGCGTGACCGGAACACTGACCCGCAGTTCGGCCAGAAACTCCCGCAGGCCGGAAACGAGGATTTCGCGGCACAGGATGATGATGGCGGGAATGAGAGACCAGTCGTCGATGGTTCCATCTGCTGCCAGCATGAGAAGCGAGACGGACACCAGCAATTTGTCTGCGATCGGATCGAGCATCCGGCCGAGAGCCGATTGCTGCTGCCAGGCGCGGGCCAGGTAGCCGTCGAAGAAGTCGGATATGGCTGCCAGGAAGAACAATCCGAGTGCGACCCAGCGAAGCGTGTGGCCTTCGAAATAAAGACATCCCGCAAGGGCCGGAACCGCCGCGATGCGCCCGTAGGTGAGGATGTTCGGCAGGCTCAGGGCAATGTTCTTTTTCATGTGGCCATTTTGGATCATATGACGGTGAAAGTCGGTTCACGCGGCAAAGGGCGATCCGGCTTTTCGCGGACACAAGCATGCTGATGGACGCCTGTCAACGACAGGCGGCTCCTGTTCATTTCACAAATGCCGTTTGCCGAGTCGAACAGGGTATCGGATCGTCAATCTAACCGAGAAAGGCCTCTAGTCGAAGATCTTGTCGCCCTGCTGGTCGATCATGACCTTGGCTTTGCGCACGGTCTGGCTGACGGCTTCGTCCTCGCCCGGCAACATGTCGGCGCGGATGAAGATGTGGACCTTGCGCTGACCGTCAATTTCCTTCTCGATCCGTCCGGCAACCTGCCATTGTCCGTTGACCAGCTGCGGTTCGCTGATGATCTCGAAATCGTTATAGAAAACGGGCGGGTGGTCTTCTGACTGGGTCTGTCCGCCGCCGCCGCCGAACAGCTTGCTGAAGAACTTTCCGATCATGTCTATTCCCCCGGGTCAAAAGCGGAAGTGCAGGAGCCATTTCTACATTGTGCCGGTTTACCGTTGATCGGGTCTCTTCTTCAAGACGCAAACCCGTTAGATCCTAATTTGCCGCTTTGCCTGTCTTGCTGCGGGGCAGGATGATATCCGCCATCAACGGCAAATGGTCAGAACCGATATCGGGACCGAGTTGCACATCTTCGAACCGCAGCCCTGGCGTGATTGCGACATGATCGACGACAGCCCCGAGGATCCAGTGAAGGCGATAATCAAAGAAGAAACGCGTCGTTTGCGGGTATCCGTCCGCAAAGGCGGTGTGGAGGTTCAGTTGGTCAAGCAGGTTTGAAAAGTAAGTGGACCAGGGTGACAGGTTCCAGTCGCCGATCACAATGGTTTCGCTATCCGACTGTGTCCGCAGATCTCCCAGCACCGCTTCGAGCCGTTCAAGATAGGTCTGCCGGAGTATCCATTGAGCCACGCTCCGAGGGCTCGACGGATGGACGGCGACAAGATTGACCGTCCGGCCGCCGATATTGAGTTTCAGGACAAGGATCTCACGGATGTCCTGTCGAGGCTGACCGGGTTCATTTTCGACGACGATGGACTTGCTCTCCAGGATCGGGAACCTGGAATAGACGCTGATATCGCCAAGGGAACCGACAAAAAGATGTTCTGGAAAGGGAGGCTTGCCGGCCGCGCCGATCGGACGGCCGAGCTTCTGCCAGTGATGCTTCTGCAGCCACCAGGCGGTTTCCTGGAAGACCATGATGTCGGCAGCGGTCTGTCTCAGGAAGCCGGTAAGGTCGGGCGTTTCCAGAAAAAGGCGTTCCAGGTTGGAGGAGACGATCCGGAGACTTGTCTCGCCCGGGCGGGGTGCCGTTACAGGCTGGGTGTGTTCGACGGTTCTCCAGACCGTCGACCCGGCCAGCACGGCCAAAAGGACGGTGTGCAGCGTAAGGGCGGTCTTGTAGAGCCTGGGCCGGCGATGGGGGACGGTGAGGCCCAGAAGCCCGCCGAGGAGAGCCGCCAGACCTGCCGTCAGAAACTGGCGCAGGAAAAAGCTCATGTTGTCGGCCGCCCAAAAGCCCGGCGCCGCATATGCGGCAAGCCCGAGAAGGCAGACGATGATCCCCCCGGTCAAAGCCAGCCAGCCGATCAGGGAGCGCAGCCGCCGGAAACGGTATTCGAACATGGGCGGATTCGGGTGTCCTGTAAGTGAATGTCGCGGTTCGGAATGGAGGCCGGCCGCGCCGCGACCGGCCTGAGATTATTGTTGCGGCGCGTGCTTTCCGAGCGCCTCGAGCAGCGGTTGGATATGGGACCCGTACTTCCGCCAGCGCCCCATTGACGAGGTGTAGATCGGCTGCCTGACCTGCTGGCTGGAGAAGGTGATGACCTGCCGCTCGCCGGATTGGAAATCGAGGCAAACCGGATCCCACGGCAAGCCGACATACTCCAGCAGCGCCCGGCTTTCCGCTTCCTGATCCGCAATCAGGGCTTCGTAGGACTGGTGATGGATCTTGATGGGCAGAACCTTGTCCCAATGTTCCATCATCTCGACATACATGCCGTAATATTGTCCGAGCGTTTCCAAATCGCGGCAGTAGTTATGCTGGGGAGTAAGCGGCGTCGTGTAAATCGATGTGCAGGTGTCGGCCGGTTCCCGGTACGTGTGAATGACTTTTGCATTCGGAAACAGCAATGCAATCATCCACAGCATTTCGAAATTATGCGGCATCTTGTCGACGACGCGGCTTGCCTTCTTGTCGTATTTGTCAAGCTCGGCCAAGTACTTGCGCCCAATCCGCTTGGCGTGTTTCGCGTCCATTTCGACCGCCTGCGCAAACAATCTCGGAGTGACGATTTCCGCGCCCGACATTTCTGTCAGAAGGCTGGAAAAAAAGTTCAACTCGCCGACGCCGGCCGCTTTCGGGTGGCGGCCGATGATTTGTTCCACAAGGGTGGTTCCGGAACGCGGCATGCCGACCACGAAGACCGGCCGCTCCGATGACAGTCCGAAATCCGTCCGGTATTCAAAAAATTCCTTGCTGAAAAGCCCTTTGGTCGTCTCCAGCTGCCATTTCCGCTTACCGATATTATAGGGAGCGTACATGGCCTCCTTGTATTTCGCGTAGTGCGTAAACGCCGTTTCGATATCGTCTTTTTTCTCGAAAAGTTTTCCGGCCGCAAAATGCAGCAGTGCATTCGCCTCCAGAGAATTCTTGCTGTCCGGATTGTCGACCTGTTTGAGAATGTGGTCGAGCACCTCTCCCTGTAGTTCAGGATCCGACTGATCGGCCAAATTCACCAGAACGTAGTTGTTTTCGGGGTCGATCTCGTAGGCTCTTTTAAGGTGTTCCAGCGCCTTTTCACCTTCCCCCAACGACGTTTCGAGGCGCGCCAGGCCGACGAGAGCGGTGGTGAAATCCGGGTTCAGTTCCAGCGCCTTTTCAAAGGCTTGCCGGGCCGGTACCGGTTTTTGCATATTGTAATAAGCATCTCCAAGAACGGCTTGGGCGTGTTCGGAGATACTATTCAGCGCGACGGCTTTTCTGGCCGCTTCCAAGGCGTTTTCCTTGCGGCCTATTTTGCTGTATACTTCTGATAGTAAAGAGAAAATCTCATATCTTTTTGATTCAACTTTTGAGGCGGCAATCAAGTGCTGCTGCGCTCTGGTTAAATCTTTGTAGTGATTAAATATTACGGCAAGGAGGTAGTTTATCCGCGCTTCCTGAGGATACGCTGCATGCAATTCAAGAAGAAGAGGTGCGGCTTCTTCGTAGCGCCGTTCTTCCATGAGGGCAGCGGCGCGGAGGAATAAGGCATTCGCCATTTGTCGTTACTCTTTAGATATCGAGGATAGAGACCCAAATTTGGCCTCTTATATCGTCGCTGGTGTTCAAAAGTAAGGCTGTCTCTGAGAAACGGTGAGGGGGCGTGTCTCAGTCGGCTTCATTCGTGGAAATGATCATAAACGAGTTTCGCCGTTGCCTCGGAGATCCCGGGAACGGCGACCAGATCGTCCAGGCCGGCCTTCGAGACGGCTTTTGCGGTGCCGAAATGGCGCAGCAAGGCGCGTTTGCGTGTCGGGCCGATGCCCGCGATATCGTCGAGTGGGTTCTTTGCGATGTCCTTCTTGCGCCGGGCCCGGTGCGATCCGATGGCGAAGCGGTGGGCCTCGTCGCGCAGGCGCTGAACGAAATAAAGCACCGGATCGCGCTCGGGCAGCATGAAGGACTGTCTGCCGGGAATGAAGAATTTCTCCCGCCCGGCATCCCGGTCCGGTCCCTTGGCAATGCCGACCAGCGGAACGTCGGTGATCCCGAGGCCTTCAAGCGTTTCACGCGCGGCGGTCAGCTGCCCCTGGCCGCCGTCGATCAGCACCAGGTCGGGCCAGGCGGGCATTTCCATCACGGGCGCATCCGGCAGGCTGTCGCCGTCTTCGTCCTCCTGCGCGGCAACCGTATCGGGTTCGACTTCCGCTGCGGGCAATGTACGTTCGTATTCCTTCAAAAGCCGGGAGAACCGGCGCGTCAGGACTTCGCGCATCATGCCGTAGTCGTCCCCGGGGACCAGGTCTTCCGACTTGATGTTGAACTTGCGGTAATGGGCCTTCGCAAAGCCTTCGGCACCCGCGACGATCATGCCGCCGACCGCATTGGTGCCCATGATGTGCGAGTTGTCGTAGACCTCGATCCGCCTTGGCGGGAAGGCCAGGTCGAAGGCTTCGGCCACGCCCTTCAGCAGGCGCGCCTGGCTGGAGGTTTCCGCAAGGCGGCGTCCGAGCGCTTCGCGGGCGTTGGTCAGCGCGTGGTCGACCAGGTCCTTCTTTTCGCCGCGCTTTGGAACCGTCACCTCGACCTTCCGGTTCATACGTTCGCTCAGCGCTTCGGCGAGAAGGGCACGTTCGGCAAGATCATGGGAGAGCAGGATCTGCCTGGGGGCCGGTTTGTCGTCGTAGAACTGGGCAAGGAAACTTTCCAGGATCGCAGCCTCTTCCAGGGATTTGTCGGCCTTGGGGAAATAGGCCCGGTTGCCCCAGTTCTGGCCGGTCCTGAAGAAGAACACCTGCACGCAGGTCTGCCCACCTTCCTGATGGACGGCGAAGACGTCCGCCTCCTCCACGTTGTGGGGATTGATGCCCTGATGGGACTGGACGTGAGACAGGGCGGCCAGTCTGTCCCGGTAGATCGCGGCGCGCTCGAAGTCGAGCGTCTCGGAGGCCTTTTCCATCTGCTCGGCCAGTTCCTGTTTCACCAATTGGCTGCGGCCGGAAAGGAAGGCCTTGGCTTCGGCAACAAGACCCGCATAGTCTTCTGGCGCGATTTCGCCGGTGCAGGGGCCTGCGCAGCGCTTGATCTGGTAGAGCAGGCAGGGACGTGTGCGGTTCTCGTAGTAGCTGTCGGAGCAGTTCCGGATCAAAAAGGCTTTCTGCAGCGCATTGATCGTGCGGTCCACCGCGCCGGCGGAGGCGAAGGGGCCGAAATAGTCGCCTTTGCGCTTGCGGGCGCCGCGATGCTTGATGATTGCAGGCGCTTCGTGATCGCCGGTGATCAGAATATAGGGAAACGACTTGTCGTCGCGCAGAAGCACGTTGAAACGCGGGCGCAACCGCTTGATCAGGTTGGCTTCCAGAAGCAGCGCTTCGGCTTCCGTCCGGGTGACCACGAATTCCATGGCCGCCGTGGACAGGATCATGCGCATGATCCGGTTCGATTGTCCCTGGAGCCGGGTATAGCTGGTGACCCGTTTCTTCAGGCTTCGGGCCTTGCCGACGTAAAGCACGTCGCCGTTCTCGTCGATCATGCGATAGACGCCGGGGCCCATGGGCAAACGTTTGACGATATCGGAGATCACCTCGACGCCCTTGCGCGGCGTCTGCGGCTTCCCGCTGTTCTTTTCCGTCATATCTGCTTCCGGTTGGGCCGGGAGCTCTGTGTTATCCTGCATGGCGCTTATGTAAGACGATTGGCCGGTTCGGAAAAGCCGTCGGCGATTCCCTGCTGCCACATCCTAACAGGACTTATTCGCCGACACCGATTACGTCGTCGGTTTCCCAAGCCAAATGCTGTCCGCCGTCGATTGCGATCATCTGCCCGGTAATCGGTTCGCACTCCCACAGGAAACGGATCGTTTTTCCGAAGTCGACAGAAGACGGACCTTTTCCGAGCGGAACGGAGCGCCACTGCTTGTCGAATTCTTCCTCACTCTGACGGATGTTTTTGAAGCTCGGGCCGGGGCCGATGGCGTTGACCCTGATCCGGGGAGCAAGCGCCTGGGCGAGTGTCTGCGTCGCCGTCCAGAGGGCTGCCTTCGACAGGGTGTAGGAAAAGGCCTGCGGCGTGAGTTTCCAGACCCGCTGATCGATAACATTGACGATCAGACCCTTGTGGCCTTCAGGCAATCGGTTCGCGAAATCCTCCGCAAGGAACACCGGCGCCCGCGTATGGATATTGAAATGCGCGTCGTAACGTGCGGGATCGAGCTCGCCGATGACATCGTCTTCGAAGATGGAGGCATTGTTGACCAGAACCGACGGGCTTCCGAAGGGTTTTCCGGCGTCGGCCATGAAGGCCCTCAGTGCCGCGATGTCGGTCAGGTCGGCCGTCAGGACTTCGGCCCGGCCGCCGCTGGAGCGTATGTCTTTCGCCAGTCGGTCTGCTTTTTCGGGATGACTGTGGGCATGAAGAACGAGGCTCCAGCCGTGTCCGGCAAGGTCTTCGGCCATGGCCCGGCCAATACGGCTGGAGCCGCCGGTGATAATTGCGATCGGTGCATCTTCCATGGCGCCGAGCCTGCCTGTCTTTTCAGAAAAAGGAAAGCGGCTCGGTTCAGGGGCTCAAAGATGAGGCTGCGGTTGGCGTCAGCTCGCAACGCTGAAGGTGTAAACCACAAAGATATAGGCGCAGTAGGCGGCGGTCAGGGCGAAACCGGCCAGCTTGTTCAGATTGACCCGGTAAACGGCGAGGCCGAGCAGGATAAGGGCGCAGGCCAGCATGACCCAGATATCGAGCCGCATGATTTCGACCGGTACATCAAGCGGAACGATGACGGTCGTGATGCCGATGATGGCGAGAAGATTGAAGATGTTGGAACCGATGACATTGCCGATGGCCACGGCGCCGTGCTGGCGGATCGCGGCCATGACGGTGGTCGCCAGCTCGGGAAGAGAGGTGCCGAGCGCGATGACGGTCAGGGCGATGACGGCGTCGCTGACCCCCCAGGCTTCGGCAATGGCGGTCGCGCCTTCGATGGTGAAATGGGCGCCGAGCGGCAGGCCGATGAGGCCGAGCACGATATAGACCCCGGCAAGACCGACGGATTCGGGAACCCCTTCGACCTCCTCCAGTTCGTCTTCGGATTCCTCTTCGGCTATGCCTTCTTTTACCTCGTTGGCCGCCGGCGCACCGTTCTCGGCGTCCTTGAGCGTTTTCCGGTGGCGGTAGGTGCTGAGGGCGGAATCGCCGAGGAACAGGGCGAGCAGGACAAGAAGAATCGCGCCGCTTAGAATGTCGAGCGGAGAAAATAAACACAGAATAATGAACACGCCCGACACTGCGACCATAAAGAGGGCGTTTCTGACTGCCCCCTTCTCGCCGCAGGGGGTCGCTGCGATCAGGGCCGGCATACCGAGTACAAGCAGAACGTTGGCGATATTCGAGCCGACGACATTCCCGATCGCAATACCGTCCGCGCCCTCCAGGGCAGCCTTCAGCGAGATGACCAGTTCAGGCGCAGAGGTGCCGAAGGCGACAATAGTCAGGCCGATGACCAGGTTCGGAATTCCGAGGCGCTGGGCCACCCCGACGGAGCCTCTGACGAGAACGTCACCTGCAATGATCAACGCAACAAGACCACCTGCAAGGCTCACATAGTCAAAAAGCATTTAGGGGTTCCGGTCAGGGCCTGGGTTAACGGGATGGGGCGGTTCGGGTGTTTATGAGTAGCCAAATATCGGCGCATCATGCAGATGCGCATCGGATACGCAATAGATTGGTTCGCCGCAAGCGAAGACAAGATGTCAGGACTCCTTAATCGCACGCGAGGATCGGATCCCGCCTCTGTTTTTAACGCTTTGTTCACCAAGCAGAATTCCGTCGTGCTTTGGTCACGAAATATCCTCAAATTCATTTTCCTGCCGCCACAAAGCAGGGCCATACCTGTCATCGGGTGAGGTTGGGGACAGTCCATTGGACCTGTCCGAACTTCGTTTGGGGCACGTACAGTTGGAGTAATGAATTATGAAAGGTTTTGCATCTCTGGCGGCCGCCGCTGCGGTACTTACCGCTTTTTCGGCGCAGACCTTTGCCGCAGATCTGCCTCAGCCGGTGGATCCGGCTCCGTCCTATCCGGTCAGCCCGGATACGATTTCCGGTTTCGACTGGACAGGTCCCTATGCCGGTGCACAGCTCGGCTGGGGTTGGGGATCGTTTACGACCCAGTCCACGCCGACCGGCAAGTTCGATAACGACGCAAGCGGAATTCTGGGCGGCTTCTACGGCGGCTACAACTTCATGGTCACGCCGAACATTCTGGCCGGCCTTGAAGGGACATTCGATTTTACCAATCTGAATGACCGTACATCCGTTGGCGGCATCAACTACAAGACCGGATCCGACTGGAATTCCACCGTTCGCGGGCGCCTTGGATACGCCTTCGACACGTTCCTGATCTACGGAACCGGTGGCCTCGCGATCGCCGATCTGGATGTCAACGCAAACGGGGCGAAAGACAGCACCACTGCGATTGGCTGGACCCTCGGAGCGGGTGTCGAAACCGCGTTGTCGGAGCATGTCACCATGCGTCTCGACTATGCGTATGAAAATTTCGGCAAGGAAAGCTTCAATCTGGGCGGTACGACCTACAAGACCGACCTGGACAACAATGTGGTCCGTGCCGGCGTGGCCTATAAATTCTGATCCGGTTTGCCGGTCGAGAATTGCCGCGATCTTCAAGACCCCCGGTGCGAAAGCGCCGGGGGTTTGTTTTGGTCGGCTCCGCTCTAGCGCAGCGGCTCGGCAGGCCCGGCAACGGGTTGTGACGGCAGTTTGGTCTTGGCAAAGATCGGGACCGCCTGCTCGACATCGTCGACCCATGAGGCGAGGCGGGGACAGGTGGCGCGCCAGTCGCCGTTAAAGCGCAGGTCCAGGTAGCCGAGCGCGCAGGCAAGGGCGATGGAGCCGACATCCAGGTCTTCCGGCGCGCGGACAGCGGCCGGAAGCGAAACCTCGAGCACTTTCAGCGCACGCTCCACCTTCTGTGCCTGGTATGCCAGCCAGTCCGGATAGCGGTATTCGTCGGGGCGGAAGCGTTTTTCATAAACTTGCAGAATGCCCGCATCCATCATGCCGTCCGCCATCGCCTGATTTCGGAGAGCGGCAAAACGGGCTTCACCTGCCGGGAAGATCCTGTTTCCGCCGGCGAGATGATCGAGATATTCGACGATCACCCGGCTGTCGTACAGGGTGGAGCCGTCTTCGAGGATCAAGGCAGGGATCTTGCCGAGCGGATTCTGCTTGCGCAGGTTGTCATCCGGGTCGGTCGTGCTGGTGTTTTCGACCTTGATCCGGTCAAGCAGTCCGAGAACGGATGCCGCGATTTTGACTTTTCGGCCGAAAGGCGAGGCCGGTGAGGAGAGAAGGACAAGCATGCAAGGCTCCTTTGAAAGACCTGTAAAATGTGCATGGAGGCCGGCGGCGAACAAGCCCCCGTCGACTTATTATTTTTCGAATTTTCTATCCGTAACCGGCGGATTTCCGCTAATTCGTCGGATTAGTGAAAATTGAAAGTATTCCGGACAAGGCTTGTTAAAGCGGTTTTTGTAGTTTGCCCGCGTCAGAGGTAGGGCAGGCAGGAACAGTGTTTTCCTCACAGGCAAAAAGAAGGCTGTTTTCACGCGGGGTTGCAGAAACCCTGCTGATCGCGTTTTTCTTCCACGGCTACGGTGCGCCGATATTCGACGGCATGCGCCCTGACTTCCTCGACAAGCCTCTTTCCGAGTATCGTCTGGCGGTACAGACCGTCAGCAGCGGTCGCGATATCGGCTTTGAACAGCCGTTGCTCGACGCGCTCGGCCCGCTCAAGCAGGTTGTGAAAAGCGCGTTTACGCCGGTGTAATTCAGAGCCGTCTTTTTGTCGGTCAGTTCCGCAAAGGCGGATCGACGGTCAGCCGGTTGGAGCGGCAGCCCGAGCGGTCGACAGCCCGGCACGAGCGGAAAGTGAGATCCTTGTTCAGACAGATTTGCACTTCCTTGAGCCGTCCGCCGGTGCAGGTGACGGCCATGGCGGCGTCGTGCAGGCCGGGATTTGCCAGGCGGAATGCCTTTTCCACCGCATCAGGGGCGATTTTTCCCGACCGGTCTATTGTGTTGAAAGCCGCGGGAATTCTGACCTTCTCGAATGCCTGCCGGGTCAGGTCGAAATAATCTTCAGGACTTAGACCGGAGCAGGTCCCGTGCTTGCGCCACTGATGCCGCGCAAGGCTGCGGCTCGGCATGATGTCGAGAATGCCGGAAACGGTGTTCCGGTCCGGTTCTCTTGTATTGCTCCGGCAGAAGTCCGGCCAGCCGCGTTCATACTGTGGCCATAGTCCGTGTACGATGAACCGGTGCGGCCGGGACGCATTGCACTGCAGAGGATCCGCATTGCGTCCGGCCGACCGGCAGTAGGTCGGCGACCAGGACAGGCTCAGGACGTAATAGTCGAAATCGCCCGGCGTTCCTCCCGCCCTGGTCGGCATTGAAGTGCCAAGCATCAGGAGAAAGGTCAGGACCAGTGCCCGCAGGGTACGGACAGGGAAAGGCATCATGAATCAGCGCGGGCGGGTCGTGCTGCAATGCGCGCCGTAGACGCGCCATTTATCGAGTGGCGCCAGGCAGGCTTCGACATTCCAGCTGATCCCGACGAAACCGGCGTTTTCCTCAACCAGGTAATGAACAGCGCGCACGCTGCCGTCGCTCAGGCTTGCGGTTCCGCGGCAGTAGCGGCGCGCGAGCGGGCTCACGCCGTCCACCTGGTAGCGTGTCTCCCGGATCTTGGTAATGCCGGTAATCGTCCGGCCGCCCGCATAGTCCAATTGCGCCCGCGCCAACGTGCCCGCGACCGCGCTTTGCACGGAAGCGGCCGTGCATTCTGGCACTCTCGGATCCTTGTGGAAGGAAAAATAGGCGCGGTTCTCGGCTGCTGCGCCACTTGCATAGAATGCGGCGGCCATCGCAAGGCCGAGACTGAATTTCCGGAGCAAAAACACGGCGAACCTCCAGGGGGGCAAATCAATGGGTAAGACGATGGTGGACTGGGCCCGCAAGGTCAAGCCGTGCGGACCAATCTCCGGTACCAAAAGCGATCGGACCTATTCTTCGATCAACTGTTCAACCTGCCAGCCGGCGCCGGGGCCTTGATGCAGGACACGGCTCAACCAGGGCAGAATTTCCTTCATGTCTGCCGCCAGCGTAAAGGGCGGATTGATGATGGTCATGCCGGATCCCAGCATGACCGTATCCGGCCCGCTTTTGCCGACATTCAGTTCCAGCGTCAGCACATCGCGGATACCGGTTTCGGCCAGGGCGTCGTGGAACCGGCTCAGGCCCTTGCGGTCTTTCAGCGGATACCAGACGGCGAAGATCCCGGTCTGCCATTTCTTCCACGCCTTGCAGACAGCGCGTGCCATGCGGTCGAATTCGTCGGTGACTTCGAAGGCCGGGTCGATGATGGCCAACCCTCTCTTTTCCTTCGGCGGCAGGAAACTTCCCAAAGCGAGCCAGCCGTCGAGGTGGATGGTCTTGACCTGGTGGTCTCCCTGGAACAGTCCGGCCAGTGTCTTGAAATCTTCCGGATGGAGTTCGGTCAGGGTCAACCGGTCGACCGGCCGCATCAGTGCCCGGGCAAGCGCCGGGGATCCGGGATAGGCCTTGAACGAACCATCCGGATTTTGCGCGGAGATCACGTCGAGCCAGGGTTTGAGCAGGGTCTCCACAGTCTCGGGAATGTCCGCTGCCAAAACCTTGCCGACCCCCTGCCGCCATTCGCCGGTCCTGGCCGTTTCCTTCGAGGTCAGGTCGTATTGGCCGATGCCGGCATGGGTATCGAGGATCCGGAACGGCTTGTCCTTGCGTTGCAGATAGACAATGAGAAGGCTCAGCACGATGTGCTTCAACACATCGCCGATATTGCCGGCGTGATAGGCGTGGCGGTAGTTCATGGCAGCTGCCTGCAGATCCGATACCGGTTCCGGTTGGTCTCAGTCATTGGACTTTTCCAGAAAGACGACGGCCTTGTCGCCATGATCCAGTCGGCCGATCTCCCTGAAGCCGAGTCTGGAATGAAATTTCATCGAGCCCGGATTGGGCGGCCGCTCATTGACCTCGCACAGGACGGTGCGACCGCTGTCCTTCTGAAGCGCGAACAGGGCCCGGTAGAGGGCTTCGCCAATCCCCTTGCCGCGGGCGTTCTCGCCGACGCAGATCCGATCCGTGTAGGCAAAGCGCTGCCGGTTGCGGGAGACCCAGGCATAATTCGGGCTGTCGTAATTCTGTCCTTCGGCCAGACACAGAAGGAAACCGGCCGGGTGACCGTCCAGATCCGCGACGAGACAGACAAGCGCGTCGGCAATCAAGGCGGCAAACTTGGTGTCTGTGAGTTCGCTCACAGCGGGAACGGCCGCATTGTTCATGGGCAAAAGCGTTGCGAGATCGCTTTCGCGGTAGGGTCTGATGGTGACCGGGCTGGGGTTCGTCATGGAGTAGGGCTCAGTTTTCGGGGGCAAAAAAACAGACGACGGCCCGAGGAGGCCGTCGTCCCTGTCGCTGTTCCGCACCGTATTTCCGGTGCAGAGGTCTTATTCGTTCATGTCGTCCGCGCTGTCGTCATCCGCAGCCGGAGACTCGCCTTCCGCCAGCTCCTGCAGATTGACGGCCTTCGGTCCCTTGCCGCGCCGGTCCGGCTCGGTTTCAAAGGAAACCCTCTGGCCGCTGTCCAGCGTGGTCATGCCCGACCGTTCAACCGCGGAAATATGGACGAAGACATCCGCGTCACCCGCATCCGGCGTGATGAAGCCGAAGCCCTTGTCGGTCTTGAAGAACTTCACGGTTCCCGACTGACGCGGACCACGTTCCACCGGCCCTTCGTCCGGTCGGGGGCGCCGCTGGCGGAAACCGTCTCCGCCGCCACCGCCACCGCCACCGCCGTAGCCGCCGCCTTCGCGACCGCCGCCACCGCCGTAGCCGCCGCCTTCACGACCGCCGCCGTAGCCGCCGCCTTCGCGACCGCCACCGCCACCGCCGTAGCCGCCACTGCGACCACCGCCGTAGCCGCCGCCTTCACGACCGCCGCCATAGCCGCCGCCGCCTTCGCGCCCGCCGCCATAGCCGCCGCCGCCTTCGCGCCCGCCGCCGCCGTAGCCGCCACTGCGACCACCGCCGTAGCCGCCGCCTTCACGTCCGCCACCGCGGCCGCCGCCGTAGCCGCCACCGTCTCTGTCACCGCCGTACCCGCTTTCACGTCCGCCGCGTCCGCCGCCGTAACCGCCATCATCGCGACCGCCATAACCGCCGCCACCATAACCGCCGCCGAAGTCACCACCGCCGCCAAAATCGCTGCCGAAGTCCTGCGGACCGCCGAATTCGCGCTTGCCGCCGCGCCTTCCACGCGAGCGACGGTCCGAATCGCCATCGTGCATTACTGAATCACCCTAGTCTTGTGCCACCCGCTTGAGGCACGTAATCCATTGAATTTACTCGCAAAAAAATTGCGAGCTGCTCCATGAAAGGCACCAAAGCATATGCCTTTCAACATAAGAGGATTGGGTTGAAACAAGGAAGCCGCATCCCGATCCATTCCGCTGCGATTTCATCATAAGGGTGTGTCGGCAAAAATCGCAAGCGAATCCTTGGGTGAACGCTATTGAATTGACGTAGGGGCAGGCCAGATGGACGGCCATTCGGACAGCGGAACTTCCTTGCCGTCACATGTTTGCCGGGACGCTTCTTCAATCATGACGAAACCGGATCCGGTCCATTCCCAACGGTTCCAGGTGCCGCATTCGCCAAGGCCAGAGCCCTTGAACAGGCCTTCCAGATAGTGGCGTGCCGGGTTCCATTTGGCGTTGTAGATGATATCGGTGGCTACCGGTCCCTTTTCCGCCATCCGGGCGAGATGGAGCTGGCTGGCAATACCTTCTGCCTTGGCCAGAATGGCAATATAGGGGGTGTTGTAGGCACTGGGCACACCGCAGGGCAGGATATAAAGCGCGGAACTTTCACCCAACGGTACGGAAACCGCGTCCAGGCTGGCGAAGATCGCCGGATCGATATCCGAGCACGACCGGCTTGCATCCCAGACGGAGCGGACCGCGGGGGGAAGCTGATCCGGATTGGCGATCGCATCCGCGTGGGGCGCGTCCTTGCTTTCGCCCGTTCCAGGCGATGTGATCGAGGAGGTGGTGCCGATCCGGTTCTGGCGGGCATCGATCCAGGAAAGGGCGTGCGAAAGGCCGCCGAGCTCGACGGTCACTTCCGTTTTTTCCGGAGCCACCGGCAGTTCGATGACCAGTTTCGAAGCCTTGCCGATCTTTTCGAGCAGGCTACGGGTGGCTTGCCCCGTCGGATACCAGAAGCCTTCGCCTCCGATCGGGCGGAAGCCTTCGGGTGAAACCACCGACGCCTGGATATCGCGCAATTCGGCGACCGGCAGCGTATCCTCCACCTTGCCGTCGACGATGAACCGGATCTCGCCGTCATCGGAAAGTGGCGTATTGGTCGTTATCCGCAGCAGGGGATCCGCGTTGGCGGGCCAGTCACGAATGACGCGGACATCGACCCAGGTCGACTGACCGCGCACGAATGTAGACGTGTAGCACAGCCCGGTGTTGCCGCAGCCGAGGGACCATGTGTCCCAGGTCGGCGGCGTTCGGTCGTTGCCGGCATGCGCGCTCACGGCCTCCAGGAGGAGGGCGGCGGCTAATACAACAATCCTGAACAACGTGCGCGTCATGGGCCCGGATATCTGCTTTCAGGTTTCGCCTGTTCAAATTCAGCTTCTTCTTGTACGAAAAGCGGAACCGAAGGTGAAGCAGGAATGACAAGAAACATGTGCGCGCAAGGTCTTATGGAAATCAAGACCAAGGCGAGCCTTCATTTCTGCTACTCAAGTTCATGTCACAAGAAACGGAGACACCCTTGCCGGACAACGACCAGCCGCCCATCCAGATCATGGTGATCCCGGTGACCGCCTTTCAGCAGAACTGCTCCCTGGTCTGGGATCCGAAGACGAAGGCAGGGGCCGTGATCGATCCGGGCGGCGATGTGCCAACGATCCGGAAGGCCATTGAGGAACAGGGAGTTACGGTCGAAAAGATCGTTCTTACCCATGGCCATATCGATCATGTCGGCGGTGCGGCCGACCTGGCGGCCGAACTCGGGGTGCCGGTCGAAGGTCCGCACGAGGCGGACCGGATGCTGATCGAACGGGTTGCCGATCAGGCGCGCCAGTTCGGCGTCTCGGAGGCCAAACCGGTGGAGCCGGACCTGTGGCTAGTCGACGGCGATACGATAGAGATGGCCGGACGGACGTTCCAGGTCCTGCATTGCCCGGGGCACGCGCCCGGCCACGTGGTCTTTTTCGATCCGGAACTCAGATTCGCGTTTTCCGGCGACGTGCTGTTCGCCGGGTCCATCGGGCGGACGGATCTGCCGGGCGCTGACCACGCCACACTGATTGCCTCCATCAAGGAAAAGCTTCTGCCGCTCGGAGACGATGTGTCGTTCCTGCCCGGTCACGGTCCGGCATCGACCTTCGGTCATGAGCGGGAAAGCAATCCGTTCCTGCGCTGATCTCGCACCGGTTTTCAGGGACGGTTTCGTCAGAGCAGGGCGCGCAGCTCGTCTTCCTTGTCGTTGACCAGCCAGCCGTAATAGTTCTCGCGCGGCCAGGCTGCACCGCTTCTGCGGAAGGCTGCCGCCCGTGACCACGGATCGCCCAGGTTATACAGGGTGGCCGTCAGTCCCGGGTTTTTCGAAATGTCCACCTTGCCGACGGACTTGTAGGCCTCGATCGCGTCCTGGATGACGGCGGCCATGTAATGCAGCGAGATGTCCGGGTCCATCGTGGCCCTGTAGACTTCCTTGGCATTGGAGGCGTCCAGGGCGCGGTAGCGGCTTTGACGGGCGACGCGGTCGGTCATCTTCAGGACTGTCAGCGGACTGAGCTGGCCAAGACCGAAGCTCTGCCCGGCATAAAGCGGCTGGAAGAACGTTTCGTTGAAGTTCGTGCCGGGATAACGGGTGCCGTCGACCCTCCGGTTCCGGAACTGGCCGTTCCACACGCGCTCGTAACAGGACCACAGACGGTCGCTGTCCGAGGCGGTCTTTCCCTTGCGGCAACGGTCGAACTGGGGTTTCTGAACGAAATCGATCACGTTTTCGTCGTTGTATTCAAAGCTGATATCGATGCCGGCATAGGCAAGCGCCTTGATGTAGTAGGACTGGGCGCTGTCGAGTGTGTCGTAGTTGTAGGTGTGTTCGCCGACAATGGCGCCGATCATATGGATCGGGTCGATGCCGTAGACCTTCGCGACGCGTTTGATGGACGAAATCAGCCGGCGGTCGCGCTGGAGAACGGCCAGCACCTTTTCGAATTTCGCATCATAGCTGGATTTGGCGGCTTTGGTGCGTCGGGCCGACGCGAACGGGATGCTCGGCTGATTCCGGTAGCGGTTTCCTTCCGGAACGACGCGCACCTGGGCCGCCGCGGCTGTCGTATGCGCGGCAAAATAGCCGGTTCCCGCCAGCGGCAGGGCCACGGCAAGTGCGGCGGCGGTGTGAACAAGACGTTTGTATATTTTTCTTCCGAACATTGCCGGTGCTCCAGGACCAGGCTCAAAATATTAAACGCGGCCTGCCGGTATCGTTGGACTTCAAGCATTGCCGGCGCCGAACAGGACGAACCAGGAACGCGGTTTATCACCGAATCCTGCGAATCCCGTAAACGCCGGCGACAAGAAATCATCCCGCAACGTTACTTGCAAGCTGGCCATGTGGCCTCATTGACCGGTTTTTATACCTGTCAAACAAAAGATGCGCGTTTCCAGATTGAACCTAACATTGATGCGAATAGGTGAAGACCAGCGTGTCCGTGGTGTACCGTCCGGTGGGGCGGCACTGGTTGTATACCTCCCGCGTGCCGCTGACGGTCACCTGAAGCTGGTCGGAGCGGACGGGGCCTTCAACCGCATATTCCAGCGGCGTGCCGGGGCAATATCTGGAAAACACCCGTGCGGTGCCCCGGTACCAGTTCCCCTGCTTGACGCCGTTGAACAGCAAGGTGCCGCGCCGGACACCGCCGGCCTGCAGTTGCGGCCGGGGGGCTTCATAGCTGATCCAGCGCTGGTTGCCCTTGGCCTGAAGCCGCATCAGCGACCCGTTGTGGGTCCAGCAACTGTCGGCGCTTGCCGCCGTCGAGAAGGTCGCCGCCGCCAGGAGGGCGAGTGCCGCAGCCTGCCACCGTCCGCCGGCCGTGCGGGAGCCTTGTGATCCGGAGTGTCTGTTTTTTCGCATGTGTCGAAACCCCCTTCGTTTGCTGCCCGTGACCTTACAGCGTCCCCGGCAGGCGTCTGTGACGTAAAGCACGCTTTGGCCGCTGCGGTGTTTCCGAGGAGGGGCGTGAGGACGACCAGCTCATGGATCCTGGCGCTTGCTGCCAAGGACGGGGCCCATGCGCAGGCGGACGGCGCGCGGCACCTTCATGTGGTCGAAGAATTCCTTGTGTCGCATCAGGCCGCAGAGTTCGCGCTGGATCGTGACATGCCAGAGCGCTTCGCCGGCTTCTGCCATGAGCCGATCGTGCTTTTCACGGGCTACTTCGTCGGCGTCCGGATCGGGGTCGGGCAGCCGGGCGAGCGCTTCTTCCAGCTTCCGGTTCAAACGGGCGAGGGTCCCGGCCTTTTCGTTGAAGATTTCCTGCTCCAGGGCCGCCGAAAGCGGGTCCTGCAGGTCCTTCGAATAGGCTTTGGGCGGGCGTACGGTCATGCAAACGGCTCAGATGTCTCGTCCAAAAAGCTTGCCCGATCCCGCGAGGAATGCAACCGGTCATGGAAAAGCCCGGAGCAGGACGCTCCGGGCCTTGCTTTTCGGGTGCCGATCGAGCCCGGCAGGGTCAGTCGCGCAGCTTGACCACGACGTCGTCGTCGCCGTCCTTCTTCTTGCCGCCGTCGGCGGTATCTTCGGTGAGGCCCAGTTCCTCGGCCGGACCCCTGCCTTCCATGGCCATCTGGTAATTGGCAATGACGGACTTGAGCTGGGCGATCTGGTCGTTCGCGGAGTCGACCTGGATCTTGTACTTCTGCAGTTTCTTGTTCTCTTCCACGAGATCTTCCAGATTTTCAGCGTATTTCTGGTTCTGCTTGCGCTCGTGATTGAGATCGGTCAGGGCCGAATTGTAGCGCAGGTTCACCTCACGCAGCTTGGCGCTGGTCGAGATCAGCTCGTTGCGGTCCTTCTCGTGGTTCTTCTGCGCGCTGTCCAGCAGTAGTTCGATTTCCTGCATGCGCTTCATCAGGGAGCGGTTGCGCTCCTTGATGGAGGAGTTTTCGCGAGTCGTTTCCTGCAGCGACTGGGCGCCGATGCGGCGCTGGGACGACAGGTTCTCGATCTCGGCGTTCAGCGCGTAGACCTCGTTGTCGTGCTTGCGCTGTTCTTCCTCCAGCCGGGACTTGGAATAGGCCAGTTCCTGGCGGGCGACATCCATGTGCGACTTCAGGTCGATGTTGTCGTTGCGCAGATCGATGATCTCGCGCTTGGCGGCCTCAAGCTCGTTGGAGGCGCGGCTGTTCTTCTTGACCTCCTCTTCCAGAAGCGTCGCGCTCTCGGAGAGGTTCTGCTGCAGTTCCTTCTCGCGCCGGGTGATGGCATCCAGTTCGGACTTCAGGCTTTCGGCGTGATCCTCCAGGGAGTCGTATTTCGCCTTGAGGTCGTTCAGTTCGCCGGTGAGTTCGGCAATCTGGGAATTGGCTTCCACGAGCTGGGCGCTCTGGTGGCGGTATTCCTCGTTCACCCGCTTGTTGTTGTCGCGGATGGTGACGATGTCGTTGCGGGCGGTTTCCAGGGCCGTGCGGGTCTCGGTGGACCGCTTGCGCAGGGAATGGACTTCCGCCTGGGCTTCTTCCAGCTGGGTGGACAGCGACTTGACCTGGTGCTGTACGTCCAGAAGGTCGGTCGACAGCTTGGCGTTTTCCGACTTCAGCCGGACTTCGGTTTCAACGTGCTGACGGGAGGCTTCGACGAATTCGGCCAGCAGGTGAATGCTGTTCTGGGATTCCATCGCCAGGGCATTCATCTGATCGAAGGTCTTGCTGAGGCCGCCGATGCGGGTCTTCAGGCCGTCGAGCGTATGCATTTTCTCCTGCATCCGCAGCGCAAACGGGGAAATCTGCGCGACGTTCGATGCTGTATCGTCCGCTTCCATATGCGTCGCACCGGCGGTACCGGCGTCCTCTGGCCGCTCCCGCGCGTCTTCGCCAGACCGCGAGCTCTTGGAAAAAATGCCCATAACCGACTCCTGTCTTACGCGAGCGGCTTGCTGCCGACGCGACTCCGCACTTTATTAACTCATTTTTAACCGATCTTGCCGGTCGCTTTCAACGATCAGCCAGATTTAGCCCCAAAACAGGAACAGGGAAAGGTTCGCGGCCAAATTTTATCCCGCTGTTGCACCAGAGTCTCTGCGGAAATCCTGGCAGTGGATTACTGCTTGAGATCTTGTGCGAAACTGCGGTAGATGCGCCTCCGGAATGACCGGCCGGCAGAGTGATTCGCTTCCTGGACGACGCAGGTGGACCTCGCGGCGTTGCAGTGCGATAATGACGGCCCGGTCAAGACAGATTTTTTGACGGACGTTTCCAGATGAGCGATACGAACCTGAAACCGCGGATCAAGCCGCGGCTCAAGGCCGAGCGGCCGAAGCTTTACCGCGTTGTGCTCCTGAACGACGACTTCACGCCACGGGAATTCGTCGTGACGGTTCTGAAAGGCGAATTCCGGCTGGATTCCGCCCAGGCCGAAATCGTCATGCTGACGGCGCACCAGAAAGGCGCCTGCGTGGTCTCCGTCTATCCGAAGGACGTTGCCGAAACCAAGGCCGACCGCGCCGTCGCCGCCGCCCAGAAACGCGGCTTCCCCCTCCAGTTCACGGTGGAACCGGAGGAGTGAGGCATGTCCGGCCTTTGGCCGGCCAATCGACAACGATTTGTCGATTGGAATGCCGAACGCGCGGAGCCATAGCGGAGCGCAACGGGCGACAACGATTTGTCGATTGGAATGCCGAACGCGCGGAGCCCTAGCGGAGGGCTGGAGCAGCCGACAAAAAGCCAACGATTTGGCTTTTTGAGTTTCGAACGCGCGGAGCCATAGCGGAGCGCAACAGGCGCAAACGATTTTGCTTTTTGAACGACGAACGCCCGGAGCCCTAGAGGAAGGCCGGAGCGTCAGAAGTCTGACGATTTCAATTGAGTTTTCCCGACAAAGACCGTGGCTCGCCGGTCCCGGATCTCCGCTGCGCTACGTCCGGGATGACACCGATAGGGATGGCGGGGCGGAGCCCCCTTGCTCCCCTCAAACGAACTGGAAATCGTCCGCGTGCAGGCTGGCGAGGGCGACGCCGTCGAGGGTGACGCTGGCGACCGAACTTACCGTGATGACCGTGTCGGAGCCGGATGTGGAGGCTGCGGCGAGCACATCGCTGTAGTCATGGAAGACGGCTTTGGAAAAGACGATCCTGTCGTCGGTGCCCGCACCCGCTGTGAAGTCCGTGATGTGGTCCAGGCCGAAATTCCTGCCCCGGAAAAAGAAGGCGTCATGGCCAGAGCCGCCGCTCATGGTGTCGTTGCCGTCGGAGCTTGACGAGAGCAGAAGGTAGTTGGTGCCCGCTGCGGACTCCGCGGAGAAGACATCCGTGGCGCTGTCGCCGTTGAAATCGCCGGTCACCACATTTTCCGACGAAAGGAACCAGGCGGGGTCCATGTAGTTCGGGATTTCCACGAAGGAATTGTTGATGCAGGTGTAGAACTTGACCTCGCCGGAGCCGGTCCAGGTCAGGATCAGGTCGTCCGTGCCGTTGCCGTCATAGTCGCCGATCAGGACGCGGTCCGGGGTGTCGGTGAGGCCGCTCGGACCGGCGTAGGAACTCGAATAGTCGAAGCCGCCGCCTGCATTGCCGAAGAACAGGCGGGTGTCGCCGGTGTGAGCCCAACCGAAGAGCAGGTCGGCGCGTCCGTCGCCGTTGAAGTCTCCGGTGAGGGTCTTGTCCGGATAGCCGTTGATCGCGGTGGCTCCGATCGGGCTGCCTGCGCTGGAGAAACCGCCGCCGGCTGTGCCGAGGAACAGCTTGTTCTCACCGTAGTGATCCCAGGTGAACATCAGGTCGTCGCGGCCGTCGCCGTTGAAGTCGCCGACAAGAGTGTGATCAGGGCTGCCGTTGATCGCCCTTGGGTCGATCGGGCCGACGACCCTGGTGAAACCGCCGCCGGCTGTGCCGAGGTACAGATTATTTGCGCCGTAGTGATCCCAGGTGAAGATCAGGTCGTCACGGCCGTCGCCGTTGAAGTCGCCGACCAGCGTATGATCGGGATAGCCGTTGATGCCCCTTGAGTCGATGGGGACACCGGCATCGGTGAACCCGCCGCCGGCGGTGCCCAGGAACAGGCGGTTTTCGCCGCGGTAATCCCAGGTGAAGATCAGGTCGTCGCGTCCGTCGCCGTTGAAATCGCCGATGAGGGTATGGTCCGGAAAACCGTTGATCCCGGCAGCGGGAAGCGGGCTGCCGGCGTCGGTGAAGCCGCCGTCGGCCTTGCCGAGGAACAGGCGGTTCTCGCCGCGGTGGTCCCAGGTGAAGATCAGGTCGTCGCGGCCGTCGCCGTTGAAGTCTCCGGCCAGGACATGGTCGTGGTAGCCGTTGACGGCGCGGTGGTCGACATTTTCGACCGCCAGGAAGGCGTAATTGTAACCGCCGTTGAGCGTGTCGCTCTCGCTGCCGCCGTTGAGCGTGTCGTTGCCGAAGTCGCCGAGCAGGTTGTCGTTGCCGCCGTTGCCGGTCAGCACGTTGTTCGCGGTGTTGCCGATCAGGATGTCCCAGCCGCCTCCGCCGATGGCGTTTTCGATCACCGTGCCGCGGGCGATGGCCAGGTTACCGGTCAGGCCGCGCACGCTGGAATAGGTCTCGGCAACCAGATTGATCACCTGGCTGCCGCCGTAGCCGCTGAAGTCGAGCGTATCCGTGCCGCCGTTGTCGATGATGGTGTAGGACACCGGAGACAGGTAGGAGAGCTGGTTGTAATAGCCGCCGGCGTTGGAGCTGTAGCCATAGGTGGTGTCGCCGGTGCGCAGGGTGGAGGCCGTGCCGTAGAGAGTCTGGGCTGCGAGGATATCGGCGATCATCGGGGTGATCACCCAGGCGAAGCTGGCGTCGACGTAGGTGTTCTCGGTCTGCGAGAAATACGACATGATCGACCCCTGCCAGGAATCGTTCAGGTAGTCGTTGTCGACGCCGTAGGTGGCTGAGCCGTTGTAGTTGCCGGCATGGCCGAGGCCGAGCGCGTGGCCGATCTCGTGGATGAAGGTCTGGAACGAATAGCTGTTCAGTCCGGTGCCGTAGGTGCTGATCCAGGCGGTCGAGACGTTGACGATGGACTGGGTGATCGTGTTGCCGTAGCCGTAGGACTGGCTGTAGGCGCCGGTGTAATCGTCGTAGAAGTAAAGGTTCGCCGAACTGGAGGTGGTTGAACTGAAGTTCAGGCCGGTCACGTAGGACCAGGCCTGCAGCGCCGTTGTGGCCAGCGTCTGGCCGGCGGAGGTCAGGCCGGTGATGTTATAGGTCAGCGTCGCCCCGGCCGACACACCGAAGGAGCGCCAGCTGTAGCCGTTCGAATTCCAGTAGCCGTTGACCAACTGGTCTGCGATCTGGTCGTTTGTGTAGACGCTGCTCATCGAGGGGTCCGGCGAATCCGTGCCTGATTCTTTTGCGTTCGACTCTTGTTAAGAAACTTAAAGAATTTGCTAATTCGATGTCCAGTGGCGTTTTTGCAGGATCTCTCCTTAAGCGTGTGTAAAGGGGCAGGCCGGGGCGATCTTGTCTCGGCCGGATTCCGGCACTGTATCGCTTATCAGCAATGGAGCAGACAGTGAGCGAGGGCTCTGCCGGTCAACCTCCGCTCAGCCACATCATTCCCGCGACAATAAGCGCCACCACGACGACGGTTGCGATCAGGGTCTGGGTGTCGGGGGCGGGGTTTGTCCCGGGCGGCGGGCGCAACAGGGTCTCGTCCGGATCTTCCGTCGGATTCGGCTCCGCCGCCGGCTGTGGACCCTTCGGCCGGGTCAGCCGCAGGATCAGGACCAGGAACACCAGCGCCGTGATCACCGCCATCGCCGGGCCGAGGGTCACGGCGACGCCCATGGCGATGCCGCCGTCCCGGTCCGGACCGTCCATGGCGACGATGATCGGGTAACCGACCACGAAGGCGCCGATATAGCCGAGCACCGCCCCGGCAATCGCCCCCAGAATTGCCCCGATTGCGCGCATCGCTGTTTCCCCCAGGCTCAAAGGAGGGCTAACTTAGCGGCAATGGCCGTATTGGCCAATCGATGTCCGGACGCGAAACAAGGGCGGAAGCGATGAGCGGTCCCTATCTGATTTTCATCACCTTCATGGCGCTGGCCCTGCTGTTGCTGGTGGCGGCCTGGGCGCGGACACTGGTGTTCTTCCGCCACCAGTCGCCGGAAGGCGCGCTCGGCTTCGATCTGGTCGAAGGCGGGAAACTCTGGCTGCGTCTCCTGCGCCGCAACGGCTTCGGGCCGGAAGCCGAACCGCTGCGCCGCCGGGTGATCCGGCTCTATGGGCTGGCGATTGCGTTTTTCGCCTTTGCGGTGGTGCTGTTCTATGTGCTGCCGGCGGTGCCGGGGTGAGGGCTCCTACGAAGCGTCATTCCAGACAAGCGCAGCAAAGCTGCGCGCTGATCTGGAATCCAGAAATCTTTCGCACCGCAGGTGCGGCGATTTCCTAATGACAAACTATGTTCGCATGCCGTTGCATTGAAGTTTGGCTCAGGGATCAGCGTTCGGTCGAAGTGTCACCGGTTCGACAAATCCGCATGGATCGCGGCGACCTTGGCGGCGAACATGTCGAATTGCGGCCTGGAAAAATGCGCATACTGGTAGTTGCCGGCTGACTTCAGGGCAAGAACCACGAAATATTTCCCGTCGCCCGTTTCCTGCTTCAGGCTGAGCGTCACGTTCGTCGAACCGTTATTTGCCTTCGCTTCAACTTCGCTGACAAGACGGCCGGCGATCATCTGGTACAGCGCCCGGAAAAATCGCATGGTTTCATCCCCCTATCATGCGTTATGCAGAGCCGGAATCACCGCCCCGGTCGCCCGCTCTTCTTCGGCCGGCCCCGGCGCTTTTCGTCCGCCGGATCCTCATAAGACCCCGCACCGATCTTGCCGCGCACGACGGGTTTGACGTCGTCTTCCGGCTTCGCGGGCACCGGTCCCCGTGACAGAGGCACCTCCGTCCGCCCCACGGTCATCTCATCAAGTGTATTCTTCCGCACCTTGGCGCTCGGCGCGGGGAGGGCTGGTTTCGATGCCGCCTTGGCCCGATCCTTCGCCGTTTCCCGCTTCTTGCCGGATGCCCCCGCCTTCGTGCCGCCGGCGCCGAATTTGCGGTCGCCGCGGTAGCCGCCGCTGCGGTCGTCGACGGCTTCCTGGCGGGCGAGGGGATCGTCGGCCACCGCAAGTTCGGTGGCCTGCAGGCGCTTGATTTCGTCGCGCAGGCGGGCGGCGGTTTCGAAGTCGAGGTCGCTTGCCGCCTCGCGCATCTGCCGTTCCAGGTCCTCGATGTGGGCCTTGAGATTGTGGCCGACCAGCGCGCCCGCGTCCTCGGCGAAGCCGGAGTCGACGGTGACGTGGTCCTGCTCGTAGACGCTGTCGAGAATGTCGGCGATGTTGCGCTTGACCGATTCCGGGGTGATGCCGTGCTCTTCGTTATAGGCGAGCTGCTTTTCCCGGCGGCGCCCGGTCTCGGCGATGGCGCGCTCCATGGAGCCGGTCATGTTGTCGGCGTAGAGGATCACCTTGCCGTCGACGTTACGCGCCGCGCGGCCGATGGTCTGGATCAGCGAGGTTTCGGAGCGCAGGAAGCCCTCCTTGTCCGCGTCGAGAATGGCGACCAGCGCGCATTCGGGAATGTCCAGGCCTTCGCGCAGCAGGTTGATGCCGACCAGAACGTCGAAGGCGCCGAGACGCAGGTCGCGGATGATCTCGATCCGCTCCAGCGTGTCGATGTCGGAGTGCATGTAGCGCACGCGCACGCCGTTCTCGTGCAGGTATTCGGTCAGGTCCTCGGCCATGCGCTTGGTGAGCGTGGTCACCAGCGTGCGGTAGCCCTTCTGCGCCACCTCGCGAACTTCGCCGAGCAGGTCGTCGACCTGGGACGAGGCGGGGCGGATGTCGATCGGCGGGTCGACCAGGCCGGTCGGACGGATGACCTGTTCGGCGAAGACGCCGCCGGACTGGTCCATCTCCCAGGAGCCCGGCGTGGCGGAGACGCAGACGGTCTGCGGCCGCATGGCGTTCCATTCCTCGAAGCGCAGCGGACGGTTGTCCATGCACGACGGCAGGCGGAAGCCGTATTCGGCCAGCGTCGCCTTGCGGCGGAAGTCGCCCCGGTACATGCCGCCGATCTGGGGAATGGTGACGTGGCTTTCATCGGCGAAGACCAGCGCGTTGTCGGGCAGGTATTCGAACAGGGTGGGGGGCGGTTCGCCCGGCGCGCGGCCGGTGAGGTAGCGGGAATAGTTCTCGATGCCGGCGCAGGAGCCGGTGGCCTCCAGCATTTCCAGGTCGAAGCGGGTGCGCTGTTCCAGCCGCTGGGCCTCCAGCAGGCGGCCGTGAGCGTTCAGCTCCTCCAGCCGCTCCTTCATCTCCTGCTTGATCGACTTGATTGCCTGGTTCAGCGTCGGCTTCGGCGTCACATAGTGGGAATTGGCGTAGACCTTGACCTGCTTCAGCTCGCCGGACTTCCTGCCGGTCAGCGGGTCGAACTCGGTGATCGACTCCACCTCGTCGCCGAACAGGGAGACGCGCCAGGCCCGGTCCTCGTAGTGGGCCGGGAACAGCTCGATGGTGTCGCCCCGGACCCGGAACGTGCCGCGCTGGAAGGCGGCGTCGTTGCGCTTGTACTGCAGGGCGACCAGATCGGCGATCAGCTGGCGCTGGTCGATGCGCTCGCCGACCTCCAGCGCGAAGGTCATGGCGGTGTAGGTTTCCACCGAGCCGATACCGTAGATGCAGGACACGGAGGCGACGATGATGACGTCGTCGCGCTCCAGCAGCGACCGGGTCGCCGAGTGGCGCATGCGGTCGATCTGCTCGTTGATCGAGCTTTCCTTCTCGATATAGGTGTCCGTGCGCGGGACGTAGGCCTCCGGCTGGTAGTAGTCGTAGTAGGAGACGAAATATTCCACCGCGTTGTCCGGGAAGAAGCTCTTGAACTCGCCGTAGAGCTGGGCCGCCAGGGTCTTGTTCGGCGCCAGGATCAGGGCCGGGCGCTGGGTGCGCTCGATCACCTGGGCCATGGTGTAGGTCTTGCCCGAGCCGGTGACGCCGAGCAGCACCTGGGTCTGCTCGTCCGCCTGGATGCCCTCCACCAGTTCCGCGATCGCCGTCGGCTGGTCGCCGGCGGGCTCGTACGCGGACTTCAGGACGATCTGCACCCCGCCTTCCGACTTGGCCGGTTTTTCCGGCCGGTGCGGGGTCCAGATCTCGCCGTTCTTGTGCAGCGGATTGCCGCTCTCGATCAGCGCCGACAGGGCCTCGACGGTCGCCGTCGCGCCCTGGTTGCCGGTCAGCTCGCCGAACTTGGAGTCCTTTTTCTTCTTCTTGTTGTCCTTGAGATGCTTTTCGAGCTTTTCCGCATCCTCCAGGGAGATGTCGAGCCCGGCGACCGGGTTGAGGCCGCCAGCCGCGCGCTCGCGGGCGGTGTCGGCCCTGCCCATGCTTGTTCCGCGCGCCGAGCGCGCCGGGGAGGAGGTGCCGCGGGCGGATTTGGTGGGTTTGGATTTTTGGGTGGCTTTTTTGTTTGCGCTCACGGAGCTTTGGTTTGCGCTCACGGACGAGCGTTCGCGTTGCTCACTGTCCTGCGCGAGCGCGGCCTGACCGGCCGGCGCGCGGTCGCGCTTGCCGGCTGCGCCGGGGTCTTTTTCCTTGCCAGCTTTGGCGGCCGGCTTCGCCGCTTCTTCCTCGATCTCCTTGGCCCAATCAGAAATGCTGCCGCTCAGGGGGGCGCCTTCGAAGGCGGCCTGGGGGGCTTCGCCGAAGCCGTCTGTTTTCGGGTCTTCGGCGGCGGTCTTTTTCGAACGGGAAGGGGACGTCTTGCTCATCCCCGCAATATGGTCCACCCGCGCGCGGGAATAAAGGGGCAGGCGGCCCTTTGCCGCCCTCTCCGTCACGGCTCCTGACACAAGGCTGTCAGGAGGATGGCAGGAGCCCCCTGGAGCCGCACCCTAGTCGACTGGTTTGTCGCCGCAGTGCAGGCGCCCGTAGGCGTCCATCAGGTCCATCAATTCGTCCTCGCGTCCAAGCGGCACGGTCAGGATGGAGATGGTTTCCGGAGAGAACGTCCAGATGCCGTCGTTGAAATAGGTTCCCGTTCCTGCGTTCAGGTAAATCTTGTCCTGGAGTTCGTTTTTCTGGCGCCGGGCAATGCTGTTCAGGCGCGCTGTAATGTCTTCCGGAAAGGCCTTCGTTTCCTCGTTCGCAATCTGATAGTCCCTGGCTTCAAGTATCAGCAGCCTTTGAAGGTACTCGGGCCGGGGCTGGTAGATAACGGAGATCTGCTGCCCCCTGGTATATCGCTCCTTGTCCGCATTTTCCGCTCGGACCTTGCACAGATCCGTTTCCAGCAGCCGGACATCGCTCTTCTTTTCAATGTAATTGTATCCGCGAAACTTCTGCTGGTGTTCATCATAGTTCAGGCGCTGAACCAGGACGCAGCCTTCGAACGTCGCGTTATGGCTGACGCCGTCGTTCTCGCCTCGTGACAGAAGAGCCGACAAACGGCTTTCCAGGTCTTCCCGTGAAAAATCCTGCGCTTCATCACGTGTTTCCTTGCAGGGCAGAGCCTCCTGCCCGCCTGCAAGAGACGCGGATGAGCCAATGGTCGGGATGGCGAGGGATATGGCGACGGTGAAAGCGATGCGTGATGCGACGTGCTGAAAATTTCTAAGGGAATGCATGGAAAATGGATCTGCCTGCCGGAGCTTTGATATAGGGAATCAATAGTTGGGGCGGGAAGGCTGCGCAACCTCTTCGGACGGGACCAGGGCCTGACCGGCTTCAGGGCGTTACACTGACGGCAGCGCCGCCGTTGCCGACCGAACCCCGGATGGGAAGGGGAGCGGATCAGCGTTTCGGAGCGACCAGGGAGAACATGGCGCCCTGCGGGTCGAGGCAATTGACGATCCAGCTGCCGCCGGGCACCTCGTGCGGACCGTTGACTACCTGTCCACCTGCGCCCTTGACCCGGTCGGCGGCGGCATCGATGGCCTCCACGTTGACGTAATAATTCCAGAAGGGAGCGGGCATGTGTTCCATGCGGGTCATGATGCCGCCGATCCCCGGACCTCCGAGCTTGAAGGTCTGGTAAGTGCCCATCTGCCCCATATCGACGGTCCTATCCGGCTGCCAGCCGAACCGTTTCGAATAGAAGGCGAACGCTTCCTTGCCGTCGTCGGCATAAAGCTCGTTCCAGCCGAAGGTGCCCGGCGTGCCCGGCTCCGGCATGGGCGGCATCGGGCCTTCGGGCATCACCGGTTTGAACAGGCTGATCGCCGCGCCATGGAGATCCGCCACCACCGCGAAGCGGCCGATGTCGGGAATGTCGGCCGGCCCGGTGAGAACCGAACCGCCGTTGTCCGCGAATTCCCGGGCCTTGGCGTCCACATCGTCCACAGCCACATAGCCGGACCAACTCGGGGGTGTATTGCCGTTGCAGTTTTCGGGCATAAGTTTGACCATCCCGGCCACGCCCATGTCGAATCCGGGAACCTGGAACAGGATGTAGTCGACGCCGGGGACGCCGGAGTCCTTCGCCTGCCAGCCAGTCACTTTGGTGTAGAATTTTGCGGCCGCGGCCGGATCGCTGGTCGTCAGCTCATGCCAGATGAAATTCCCCTGCATCATTCCTTTTTCCCCTTCTGGGTAACTTGCCAGGTTTTCTGGCCGGATTTGCCAACTTGACTAAAAAGGTTGATATCAACATATATGGGCCATGTCAAACGAATCGGACGTTCCTTATTCCAGTACCATCCATGTCCGCGACACCTGCCTGTGCCTTCATGCGCAGCGGGCCGCGCGGACGCTTGCCCGCCGTTTCGACGACGCGCTGAGGCCGCTCGGGTTCACGAACCAGCAATTCTCCCTGATGATGTCCCTCAATCGGCCCGAGCCGCCGTCCATGCGGCCGGTCGCCCAGTTGCTGGCCATGGACCGGACGACGCTGACGGCTGCGCTGAAGCCGCTGGAAAAACGGGGATGGGTGTCCGTGGAGCCGGATCCACAGGACCGGCGCGGCAGGCGCCTGCTTCTGACGGCAGAAGGCAGGGCCGCCCTGGCATCGGCGCTGCCGGTCTGGACGAAGCTGCACGCGGATATCGAGGCCGAACTGGACACGGATCTCGACACGTTGCGGAAAGGCCTGGTCGAATTGAGCGGATAGGCGCGGACCGGGCGCCAATCCAGTCAGGCTCGCCAAAGGCGAAGCCGGATCACGCCGTCTTGCGCTTGCCCTTGCCGGCTTCTGCCGCGCCCTTCTCGCGGGCGGCGATGTCCGCTCGAACCAGGTCTTCGACGAAAACCGCCATGTTCCGGCCGGTTTCCTTGGCGTGGTAGAGCGACTGGTCGGCGAGGCACAGGACCAGGGAGGCAGTGTCGCCGTTTTTCGGGGCGATTGCCCAGCCGATGCTGACGCCGATATGGGCCATCCCACCGGCAACGGGGATCGGCTTTGAGGCCTCCTCGATGATCGTATCGCACAGCCAGCGCAGATGGCTCTCCTCCACATTTCTGGTGATCAGCGCCAGGAACTCGTCGCCGCCGGTACGGGCCACGATCCCCGACCCGGAAATGGCTTCCTTCAGCCGGCGGGCGACGTTGCGGATCACCATGTCGCCGGCTTCGTGGCCGTAGGTGTCGTTGACCTGCTTGAAGCGGTCGAGGTCGATGGCGAGCACCGCGCAGGGGGTTGTCTCGCAATTGTCCATCGCCGCATCCAGCAGATCGCCGAAATAGGTGCGGTTGCCCAGTCCGGTCAGCGCGTCGTGCAGGGCGAGGTAGCGGTTGCGCGCCTCGCTGTCTTCCAGTGCCTTGGACTTTTCCGCCAGCTTGCGGGCGGAGACGTAGCCGATGAGGAGGAAGGCGAGAATGATGGCGGTCGCGATCGGGCCGATGGCGTAGCGGATCGCCGTGCCGGGCGCCGCGCTGATCCATTCGAAATAGCCGATCGGGGCATCGTTGTTGACGGTTACCGGCACATTGGCGGCCGTGGATACCGGGCTGGAGGAATAACGGAAATCGTCGAGTAGGAAGGTCTGGCTGACATTGGCGAGCAGCCTGGTTTCGATCAGCCGCACCGACAGCAGGACGCCGGGAGGGCCGTCGGGCAGGGTCAGGGCATCGGTTTCGGGAACGATGGCCATCGCGCTGACCAGCGCCGGCTTCCCCGCAATTTCCCGGACGTCCGTAGCATAGATCGGGGCGAGTACGCCTTTTTCGACATAGCGGACGCGGAAACCGTTCGCGGCGGGCCGGCGTACGGAGAAATAGCCCTGGCGCGCCTGGGTCACCAGGTCGCGGGCCGCCAGCAGAACTTCACGGCCGCCCGACGCGGGCACGACCTCGTCTTCGGCGGCGACCATCATCAGGTCGTTGTCCGGGCCGATCACAAGCGTCCAGTCATGATCGAAGTCGAGCCAGGTCTGGGCGGCGATTGCGTCCGCGAGGGACTTGCCG
Organism: Roseibium sp.; assembly: GCF_048260565.1. GTDB lineage: Bacteria > Pseudomonadota > Alphaproteobacteria > Rhizobiales > Stappiaceae > Roseibium. The sequence continues at coordinate 135,471 of NZ_JBLXGP010000003.1, forward strand.
ATGCGCCCGCTCTCGACCTCTTTCACGGTCCGGTCGTTCACGGCGAGGAAAGTCTGGTCGCGGGCGAGCAGGTCCAACTGATGCTTCAGGGCTTCGTTGACCAGCGCCTTTTCATGGGCCAGCGCCAGGTCGTCGGCGCTCCGGGTCGTGGTCGCCAATAGATAGGCCATGGCGACGATGCCACCGGCCAGCAAGACTGAGACAACCAGATAGACGAAATGGCGCAGCCGGAAACGGGAAGACTTTCCGCCCGGATCGAACGGTTCCATGTCCTCCGGTTTGGTCAGCCGGGTCTGACGATACATCTGCGGGCGCTCCCCTCGCGAAATCCTGCGGAGCACGCCACCTTGCCGCCGCCCCCGCGGCGTTGAAAGCAGATCTCGTGCCCAACTCTTGGCCGGCATTGTGCGGCATGGGAGTGAAACAATCCTGAGCAAACGTGGGAAACCCGCGGAATTCAGCGGGTTGGGTTAATGAAGGATGAGGGGAAGGCTGGGAATTTTAAGCAAGTGTCGGGATAACACGGCGAGCGTGCCATGAAGCAATCGCGATGCGCCTCATGATACGCCCGGCTTACAGCTGTCAACGGAAACTCTTCGGCCGATCCGACCGTGGCTGGCGTCAGGTACTTTCCGTGTGCTTGATGAAAGAGGTCCGCCAACTTTCCGAAAGTTCGGGACACCGGGACAGGAAATCGACAGCTTCTTTTGGCGGGCTCTTGCTGAAGCGCGCGGCAATGACGCGTGCAAGCGGCCAGTCCGGATGCAGACGCTGCGTCACCCTGATCTCGTCGCCGGGTGCCAACACCCCCTCTTCGAGTACGCGGTAGTACCAACCGGTCTTTCCGGTTTCACGGAAAGCCAGAACAATTTCCGCAATACCGGTGTGCGCTCCCAGTTTCCAGCACGGCTGGCGCCCCTGGCACACCTGCACGGTTACGGTTCCCGCCTTGAGAATATCTCCAAGGTGCAGATTTCCTTCGTGCAGCCCCATGGTCGAAATGTTTTCCCCAAAGCAACCGGGAACGAATTTATCGGCGGCCTCAGGAAAACGCGTCCGCCAGAATGCAAGGTTGTCGCCGGCGTAGTGATGGATCGCCTTCTCCGGTCCGCCATGGACTTTTAGGTCTGCCTGGGCATCTTCGAAGAAACCTTCCGGACCAGCCTCCAGCGGGCGCTGAACCGCTGTCTTTGCAATCGCGCTTTCCGGCTTGTCGGGCCATAACTTCTCGGGCCGCCCGACAAACAGACTATCCACAACTCCGGTTGGCAATGTTTCGGTCATGCGGAAACCCTTTCGTGTTCATGGCAGATCTGAATGATCTCGGCCGGCAGGAGATCGATCTCAAGCAGCCGGCAATAGCCGCCGCTTTTTCGTTGAGAGTGGTATTTGCAGGTTCTGCACATGCCAAAGGAACGGCCGCCTCGTTGCGTCAGCACGCCATGCAGAAGACGTTCCAGCAGGTCCGTTAGCAACCCGGCCTCCCGGTCCGTGAGATCCGCCAGCGTGCTCGCCTTCCGGTTGGCGGACAGGTGCGCACGGCCTTGCGGAGTCACCTCATAGGATATCGAACGTTTGTCCGCTTCCGACCTGACTTCTTCCACCAAGCCTTTTCGCGAAAGCGATTTCAACGTTTGAGACACAGTGCCGCGCGTCGAAGCGAGGTAGTCGGCCACTTGCGATGGCGAACGGGAAAAACGGTTCGCCCGCCCGAGGTAGTCAAGGGCGGCACGTTGCGAGGGATTGAGATCGTCCCGCCAGCTTTCGGCGGCACGCAGGCGCGCAATTCGGTCGAGAAGATCGGACAGGCGAAGTTTCTGATCATCGGTCATGATGCATAATAGCGAGTCGAAACATTTCTTGCAATAATATCGAGTCGCTACTATTAATGCGTTCCGTCCAACTCTCAGCGAAAGGAACGCGACAATGAAATCCCACCTGATAATCGCGGCCGCGATCGTCGGCCTCTCCTCCACCGCGCACGCGGATTCCGACCACGCCCTTCACCAGCATGGTGCAGTTGTCTCCGAAACCGACACCGCCAAAACCGCCTCGTTCGATATTCTTGCGGCTCATGTGCATCGCGACGGGCGCAGGATCACCTTTCACATGACAACCAGCGGCACGGCCGGTGCAGACACTCCCGCTGCTGCCGGCCAACTGGGCGGCGCGCCGGTCTTCGCCTATGTCTGGCCGACGTCGCTGGACCCCTCGATGGTAGGCTTTGAAGAAAAAACCGGTATCCTGGCGCTTGCCGCGACCAGTCACCCGGATTTCGACGACACGCCGCTCTACGACGAGGACGGCGACGGGGACCCGACGAATGATGGCTTGAAGTGGCATTCCCACTGGGTGGTCTTGATGCCGACGGAGGTCTGCGGTCAGGGCGCGCTAGGCGTGCGCGACATTCCCGATGGCGAAACGCCTGCAATGCCGGCGACCTGGCCAGGCCTTCCGATCTTCATTGACAGTCCGGGGTTCACACCGTTGTTCGATGGGCCGGAAGTGACGGTGAACGTCTCTCTCGCCACTCCGGATGCCATTGTCGGTACTGCCTATGACGGCGTAACCTCAGCGCTCAAAGTCAATGCGAACATCCACGCCCCTCTCCTCTGCGTAACCGATGTTTTCGACGTTGCTTCGGGCGACCTCAGCCTTCCCGGCAAGGTTGAGTAAAGGTGGTGGGGGGAGTTCACCCCCCACCAATCCCTACCCGCGTAAGATGGATTGAAATGGTGCGGCAGCCATATCGTAAACCATGGAAGCTTGTCGCATGCATGGAACACCTCCGCTTGTTCTGATCGATGGCGGCGGCATCAGGCGCGCGCGCTATTTCGGTTGGCTGCCGGACAGGCAGGTTGCTTACTAAATGAGCCGGTGTATCAGTTCGGGCACTGAGGCGGTGCTGGCGACCAAGCCGGCGGAAACCGATGGAAAACGCAGCGAAAACGGCTGTCCTGTCGACGCAGTATGATCGGTACGGCTCTTTCGGCCGCAATCCACTTTCCGGTCGTCCGCGTTCTTATGTCAGCTCGGTTACGATCAAGGAGCGTCGCTTTCGGTGAACCTTCAAGGACACCATCGGGTGATGCTACCGGACATATCGTGATGCTGTGAGCGTGTTTTTTTATGCCTTTGTCTCGTGTATTGCAGCAGTAGATCGTGTTCAGTGAATGACACCTTCATAATTTGTAACTAGGCAGTTTATGATCAGGGAGTCCCCCATGCGCGTTGAAAGTGACAGTCTCGGCGAGATCGAAGTTCCGAACGACAAGTACTGGGGTGCGCAAACGCAGCGGTCCCTGAAGTATTTCTCGATCGGCACCGATCTGATGCCGATCGAGATCATCCACGCCTACGGCTTTTTGAAGCGGGCGGCGGCGGAGGTGAATGCGGAGCTGGGTCTTCTGCCGGATGACAAGTGCGAGCTGATCGTGGCTGCGGCCGAGGAGGTCGACCGGGGCGAGCTGGACGCGCATTTTCCCCTCCATGTGTGGATGACCGGCAGCGGCACCCAGACGAACATGAACGTCAACGAGGTGATCGCCAACCGGGCGATCGAGATGGCCGGCGGAAAGATGGGGTCGAAAGATCCGATCCATCCGAACGATCACGTCAACATGTCCCAGTCGTCCAACGATACGTTCCCGAGCGCGATGAACATGGCGGCGGCGATCCACACGAACAGGCGGCTGTTGCCGGGCGTGCGCAAGCTGCGCGACGCTCTGGACGTCAAGGCGAAGACCTGGGAGCGGATCATCAAGATCGGCCGTACCCACATGCAGGACGCGACGCCGCTGACGCTCGGTCAGGAATTCTCAGGCTATGTCCGGATGCTCGACGAGGGCATCGCCCGTATCGAATATGCGCTGAAGGACGTCTGTTTCCTGGCGCTGGGCGGCACGGCGGTCGGCACCGGCATCAACGCGCCGGCGGGTTTTGCCGAACAGGCGGCGGAGCGGATCGCTGTTCTGACCGGGTTGCCGTTTGAGACGGCGCCGAACAAGTTCGCCGTCCAGGGCGCCCATGATGCGCTGGTGATGCTGCACGGCGCGTTCAAGGCGCTGGCCGGATCGCTCTACAAGATCGCGAACGACATCCGCCTGTTGTCCTGCGGTCCCCGCTGCGGCTTCAACGAACTTGTCATACCGGCGAACGAGCCGGGTTCGTCGATCATGCCCGGCAAGGTCAATCCGACCCAGTGCGAGGCGCTGGCGATGATTGCGGTGCAGGTGATGGGCAATGACGTCACGGTGGGACTGAGCGGGGCCGGCGGTTTGCTGGAGATGAATGTCTACAAACCGGTGATGATCAACGCGGTGCTGCAGTCGATTCGCATCCTTGGCGACGGCGCGGCGAATTTCGCGGAGTTCCTGGTGGAGGGGACGGAGCCGAACGAGGCGCAGCTCGCCCGCTTTGTGGAAAATTCCCTGATGCTGGTGACGGCGCTCAGCCCGGTCATCGGCTACGACAAGGCGAGCCACGCCGCCCATCACGCCTACGAGCACGATCTCAGCCTCAGGCAGGCCTGCCTCGATCTGGGCTATGTGAACGAGGTGGAGTTCGACCGGATCGTCGACCCGGTCAAGATGGTGCACCCGGGCCTTTAGGAAAAGGCAATGCCCGGCCCCTTTCGAGGGGCCGGGCGAAACGCGTCAATTCTCGACTTCGATGTTGGTCACGACGAGTGTGCCGTTGTCGGCTTGTTCATAGGTGAGCATCACGACATCACCGATATTCAATCCTTCCGGGTCGATGGTGTCCGGCAGGACATAGACCGTGTCATCGTCCAGGACGATGGATTTTGCGTCCGGATCGATCTCCACGATGGTGCCCGAGCCTTCGTCGGCGAAGGCGTGCGAGAGGGGCAGGGCGACCGTTACGGCCAGGACGGCCACCAGGCGTTTGAACATGCGCATTCCAGGATCTCCAAAGAGAGCCCCGACGGCGAGGACGAGCCGGCCTCATGGCGCGGCAATCCGTATCCTCGGGACCTGCCGGGGGTATCGGGGGTTGTTTTTTCAAAATGCGCGGAGCTGTCGCGGCCTGTCTTGCCCCGGAACTTCTGTCCGAAGAAGCAGGCGGCTTGGGTTCTTTGGATGGTCCGGATTCCGGGTTATCCCAAAAGGACTTACGCAGGACGCGTGTCATTCCGCAGCCACGATATGAGCGCCCGCATTGCGGCGGATTTTGGGCTGGGAGAACGCCGTACGAAAATATTCTTCCCGAAGGCGCGGCGGCACCAAGTCGCCGCGATTTTTCGGCTGTTTCAGGACCGCAAAGCCGGTACCCACTTTTGCTCTAAGCGGCCGCCACGTCCTTGAGGAAGGTCTCGATCCTCTGGGTCAGGGCGTCGAGCTGTCTTGTGGCTTCGTCGGTCACCTGTTCGACCTGCTGCGCCGACTGGCTGGTTTCGCCCGACCCCTGCGACACGATCCGGATGTTGTCCGTGACGTGGGCGGTGCGTTCCGCCGCCACGCTGATGCTGGTGGAGATCTCCGCAGTAGCGGTCGACTGCTGTTCCACCGAACTCGCCATGGCGGCAGCGGTCTGATTGACGGCCTCCATCATGTCCATGATGCCGGTAATCGCCTGGACCGCGGCATTGGTCGACTGCTGGATGTCGGAGATATGGGTGGAGATTTCGTCCGTTGCCTTGGCTGTTTGACCGGCCAGGGACTTGACCTCGGAGGCGACGACGGCAAAGCCCTTGCCGGCTTCGCCGGCGCGGGCCGCCTCGATGGTTGCGTTGAGGGCGAGCAGGTTCGTCTGTTCCGCGATTTCCTGGATGAGCGATACCACATCGCCGATGCGCTCGGCCGCTTGCGAGAGACCGCGAACCTGTTCGGTGGAGGTTCGGGTTGCCCCCGTGGCTTCTTCCACCCGCCCGAGCGTGTCAGTCACCTGACGGCCGACTTCCTGAACGGAGGCGGTCAGTTCCTCCGTCGCGGCCGCGACGGTCTGCACGTTGTCCGTCGCATCGCGTGAGGCCTGGGATACCTCCTCGCTCTTGCCGCTGGTGTTGGTGGCGATCCCTGTCAGGAGTTCCGCTGTGGCTTCCAGTTGCTGCATGTTTTCCGAGACGGCCGACAGGGCGGTTTCGATATCCTGCCGGAAAGCGGCGACCAGCCGATCCACTTTCTGCTGACGGTGTTGGGCAGCGCTTGCATGTGTGCGTTGTTCTTCCTCGAGGCGGTGGCGTTCGCGCTCCCGGTCGCAGAATGTTCCAATGGCACGGGCCATGTCGCCGATTTCGTCGCGCCGGTGTTCCGCCGGGATATCCAGATCGGTCTGCCCGTCCTGCAGGTGGCGCATGGCGGCCGTCAGGCGCCGGAGCGGGGTCATGATCGTACGGGACAGCATGATGGCAAGCAGGGCGCTGATTGCCAGCGCGAGGCCAAGTGCCGCGACGATTTCGATTTTGGCGCCTTGCCCGGAGGCGACAGCCTGTGTCCCGGACTGCTCGCTGATCCTGCGCGCGGCATCGGTCAGGTTGGCGACCGTGTTCGAAAAGGCGTTGTCCGCCCTATCCAAAGCTTCCGTCGCCGTCATGACCTTGGCAAAAGTCTCGGGCACGTTGGCCGTTGCCGCCTGCGCTTCGTTAATTAGGGCCGCAACGGAGCCGTTCAGCACTTCCAGAACATCCTTGTCGCCGGTCTCCGAAGCGGTCTTGGTCCGGGTTTCGGCCATGTTCGCAGAAACCCTGGTCATGTCGTCGAGAATGCCCTGGAGCACGGTTGCGGCATTGTCGGAGGGCTGTTTCAGGTAATCGGCATAGGTGCTGCGGATGCTGACGGCGCCACGGGCCAGCGTCTGGGTATTGGTCGACAGGCGTGCGATGGCGGCATTCACGGTTTCGAACGCGCGCAGTTCCGCCTTCATGTCCGAAATCGGTGTCTTGACCGCGGTCTGCAGGTCGCCGATCAGCCCGGACAGGGCATCCACGGACGGTGTGACGTCGACAGCGCCGGGGGAATTGACGTCCTTTGCCAGGATCTTGGTCTGTTTGAGAAGATCTTTCACCAGATCCTTGACACTGTCGAGCTTGACGGCCCTGCGAACGGCCTTGGCGTCCTTCTCCAGATCCTTGATCTGTTTGACAGCGTCCTTGGCAAGCTTCTCGTTCGATTGTTCAGCCAGCCCGGCGGCGGCTTTTCCGATCAGAACGACGGCAACGCGCATGTCGCTGATCCGCGATTCCACACCTGACAGGTTCTGCAACTTGCCTTCATTGACCAGAGTGGTCGCGACCCGCTGGCTTGCCAGAGCTTCGATCTGCCCGAAGGCGGTGTTGGTCGTCGCCAGCAGGCCGGTGGTCATGTCGTTGAGGGTCTGAACGGCGCTATCACGATCCTGGCGGGCGGCGGCAAGCGTTTCGAACGCGCCGTCCAGTTGCCGGGTGATCGCGGTGAGTTCGTTCGCTTCGTCGGGGCGCTCGGCGGCAAGCCTGTCGGCCCGGCCGGTGATGGACATGATTTCGGCGCGGACCGCATTGGAGGCTTCTTCCGTGCCGGACTGACCGAAGTCGCCCAGATGGCGCAGCAGGCCGGGCACATTGCCCATAATTCCGCTGGCTTCGTTGGCAACAGATACGGTTCGTTGCACCTGCCCGGCGGCAATGAGGCCGCTGGCACCGACGCCGACCGCACACAGCAGCATGACACCCAGCCCGCCCATGAACTGGGTCTTTACGGAAAGCTGCGGCAGCCGGATGCGTTTCTTGTCTGAAGAGGTCGCAGAACCGGATGCTACCGGCTCATCGGGTCCGGTCGAACGATTGAACAGCACTGTCACACCCCGCTGAAGATGCCCATGACGATACCTCCCGCCATTTTTATCGGGCAAAAACTCTAAGGAAGTGCAAAGGAGCGAGTGGTTGAGCTTCTTGCAACTCTGAAATTCTGCTTGTTCTTTATGCGGCGCCTAACGGTTCACCAATGTCACAAGCTGCCGTTGGGAATATTTCCGCCTGAAATCGGCCGGCGCATTTGGGATGGCTGGCTTCCTTCAGCCACCTGTGACGCGAAAAAGCGAAAATCGGGTCTTGACCTGGAGTGCACTCCAGCACCTAGGGTCTGTCAAATCGTCCTGTTCGGAGAATGTCCATGTTGATCGGTGATCTTGCGGAAAAGTCGGGGCTCAGCGTCGATACGCTACGCTACTACGAAAAGATCGGGCTGATCCCGAAGGCACCGCGCGATGGCGGTGGCCGCCGGGTCTATGACGCCACGATGCTGCGCTGGATCGATTTTCTGGATCGTTTGAAGGCGACCGGCATGGGGATCAAGGACCGGCTTCGGTATGCGAAGCTGCGCGGCAAGGGGGCGACCTCGCTCACGCCGCGGCGGCAGATGCTGGAAGGCCACCGGAAAAAGGTGGCAGCCGACATTGCCCGGCTTACCGACATGCTGGGCGTTCTGGACGACAAGATCGACCTCTACCGGAAGATGGAAGCGGGCGAACCCGTCGATCCGTCTTTCGAAAACTGCGCCCGGACCGGACACGGCGCGCAGTGACCTTCAAAGGATTGGCGCATGAGCACTGCACTGGAACGCGGCCGCGAGCTGACACAGAAATTGAATCCGGATCTTGAACGGATCCTCGACGATCGTTACGGCGCGCTGCTTCCGGATTTCGCCGAAGGCCTGATCGAGTGGGCCTATGGCCGGCACTATGCAAGGCCCGGACTGGATCTGAAGACCCGGCAGTTGTGCACGATTGCGGCGCTGACGGCGCTGGGCGGCCAGACCGGTCCGCAATTGAAAATCAACATCGAGCACACGCTCGCGGCAGGCGCAAGCCGGACCGAGATCGTTGAGGCGATCTGGCAGATGGCCGTCTATGGCGGCCTGCCGGCGGCGATCAACGGGCTGAATGCGGCAATGGACGTGTTTGCCGCAGACGACAATGCGGCTACGTGATCATTCGTCTTCGGCGTCGTGGCCAGTCGACATATATTTCGAAACGTAGGTCTTTTCGCCGATCCGCTCGAGGAGGTCGAGCTGCAGTTCCAGCCAGGACATGTGGCCTTCCTCATCGAGGACAATCTTTTCGAAAAGGGTTCGCGAGCCGATGTCGCCGGCGGCCGCGGCCTCCTGTGAGGCTTTGGTGTAAAAGCTGATCGCATCCTTTTCGTCGGAGAGATCGGCTTCGAACATGTCCTTCAGCGTCTGGGCGCGTTCCGGCTGTTTTGCGAATTTCAGTTCCGGCGAGCCTTTCAGGAACATGATCCGGGCCATGAATTCGTCGGAATGGCCGAGTTCCTCCTGCATTTCCTCGCGCATCTGGGCTGCCAGCTTGTCCATGCCCCAGTCTTCGAGCACATGCGCGTGCAGCTGGTATTGATGTGCCGCGCTGAGTTCCATGGAAACGGCTGTCTGCAGGTTGGCCAATGTTTTCTTGCGGTCACTCATAATCGAATCCTTAAAGTTGACTATTTGATGCAACATATAGAGTCGGACGCGCACTTCCACATTGATATGGATCGTGCAGGGGGGTCATTTCCCCCATATCGGGTTCGCGGTGTTGGGCGGAGCGCGGCATCGCACGAAGCGCTCCGCCCTTGGCGCGGCCCCGTCCGCCGCGCTGTCAGGGAGGTCCGGACGGGCTGGACCACGTGCCTAGTGCGGTGGATTTGAAATACGCCTCATTTCCAAAGCGGATGCCGGCGCGTATTTCAAATCCGAAAATCGCATTAGAAACATATACTTGCTAGTCACCCCTTTGAATCTGAAGTTCGTTTGGAGTGCGCTGAGAAATGAGACGAACTTCAGATTCGGGTGACTAGGATCAGAGGGACTTCTTGGAGAAGTACCAGTCCACGTAGTTGTAGCCTTCGCTGGCGCGCGCTTCTGCGCCTTCTGCGGTTGCCGGCGGTGGAACGATAACATCTTCACCCGGTTGCCAGCCTTCCGGGGTTGCCACCTTGTTGACATCCGAAGTCTGGAGTGCGGTGACCAGGCGCAGGAATTCCGGAATCGAACGGCCATTCGTCATCGGGTAGTAGACCATGGCGCGCAGAACGCCTTCCGGATCGATGACGAAGGTGGCCCGCACCGCGGAGGTGTCGGACGCGCCGGGCTGGATCATGCCATAGGCCTTGGCCACGTCCATGGACAGGTCGGCGATGATCGGGAAGGGGATCTCGACGCCGAACTTCTCCTTGATGTTGCGCATCCAGGCGATGTGGGCGTAGTGGCTGTCGATGGACAGGCCCAGCAGCTCGCAGTTCAGCTTCTTGAAGTCCGGCGCGGCCTTGGCGAAGGCCATGAACTCGGTGGTGCACACAGGCGTGAAGTCGGCCGGATGCGAGAACAGGATCAGCCATTTGCCCTTGTAGTTGCTGAGGCTGATGTCGCCATGCGTGGTCGGGGCGGTGAAGGCTGGCGCCGGCTTGTTCAGCTGCGGCATGGCCGGGCGGGCGATGATGTCGTTTTCCATCTTGGTCTCCTTGGGTTGGTAATTTCGTTATCGTGAAAATAGGTGGTTGCGATTGAATAGTGAAACGGATTAGTTTGATCTCAGTAATCGGTTATTTCGATAAGTCGGATGGTTCTGCCAGTGGTCCTACCCAGTCTCCGCCAGCTTGAATTCCTTGTAGCGCTCGCCGATGAGCAGCATTTCGGCCGCGCCGCCGAAAAATGCCATGCCAGCCAGTCGACCTTGAGTGCCGGGCTGAAAGAACTGGAAGCGACGCTGAAGGTCGCCGTCGCCGAACGCACGCGCCGGTCCGTTACCCTGACGCCCGTCGGCAAGGAACTGGCGGGCCGGGCTCGTCGCCTTTTGGCCGACGCCAAGGCGTTGGCGGATTACGCGGCCGCGAACGCGGGTGTCCTGTCCGGCGATCTCAGGCTGGGTGCGATCCCGACGCTCGCCCCCTATCTCCTGCCGCGGATCGTTCCGGAAGTCCGGCGGAACTATCCCGATCTCAAGCTTTATCTCCGGGAAGCCAAGACCGACGACCTGTTGCACAATCTGCATGCCGGGGAGGTCGACGCTGTCCTGCTGGCCCTGCCATATGAAATCGGGGATCTGGCGGTCTTTCCCTTGTTTGAAGACAATTATCAGCTGGCTATTCAGCCGGATCACCCTCTGGCCAAATGCGCCCGGCTGTCAGGCGAGGACCTCACCGGCGTACAGATGATGCTTCTGGAAAAGGGTCATTGTCTGCAAAGGCATGCGCTGTCCGCCTTTGCGCCGCTCGGCCCGCAGCAGGACCTGACCTTCGAGGCGACAAGCCTGCCGACGCTGGTTGCCATGGTGGCGGAAGGACTGGGCGCGACGCTGCTGCCGGACATCGCGATCGATGCCGGTGTCGCGGAAGGGCAGGATGTTGCACTGGTGCCCCTGGAGGGCGCGCATCCGCGACGGATCGCGCTCGTCTGGCGCAAGACGTCGCCGCGCGGAGCGGAGCTGGAACTGCTCGGAGAGGCGATCATCCGGATTCGGGATGCGCTCAAAACGCCTGGTCCAGAGCAGCGGGGTTCGTGAACAGGTCCTTGAGTATTCCGCCGCGGGCCCGGAAACCCGGTGGCGACGACTGACGCCGGCTGTCCTGGATGAGGCGGGCGAAGACAACGGTGCGCCCGTCCTTTTCCGCCCAGCCGACAAACCAGCCGAAGGGCTGTCCCCTGAGCAGCGCGCCATCGGCGCTTCGCGGCAGGCCGGCGCCGGTCTTGCCGTGGACCTGCCATCCGGCGGGCTGGCGACCGTAGTCGGTGATCTCGGCAGTATGCTGGACGGCCTCGGCACTCACCGGTAATTCGCCCCGGGTCAGTTTGCGCAGGAAGGTCACCTGTTCCACCGATGAAATCTGCAGGGAGGAACTGAGCCAGGCCGCGGTCAGACCGTTATGCTTGCCGGGATCGCCGGAGACGTCTTCATTGCCGTAATCGAAGGCCTTCACATAGGCGGCATACCGCTTGTCGCCAAGGCGCGTGGTGATCTGCTGGGAATACCAGACCACCGAATCCCGCATCCATGTCCTGGGCGAGGTCGCTTTGCGCCAATTGGGCCGCCAGTCCACATATCCCTTCTTGAAAGGCAGGACTGGCGACGAAGCGTCTTCAAGAATGCCTGCGTCATAGCCCATCAGGCTGATGGCGATCTTGAAGGTGGAGGCTGGCGACATGCGGCTTTCGCAGTCGCCCTCCTCAATCAGGCGCGCGCCGTTTTCGGCGTTGAGCACAATCGTGCACAGGGTTCGGGTTTCCGCATGCGCCGCCGTCATGCAGGAGCCGAGCAGAATTCCGAAGGAGAAAAGCAGGATTTTCATTGAGCCGGCCGGTCCTCTCACGCGTCTGGTCCGATCCTTAAGGAGAAAGGCCTTAAATTGCAGCAAATGATGATGACTTAGAGCATCGGGCGATAACTTTGAACCATTTGACCAGCGCGCTTTTGTCTACTGACAAGGCGGGTCGCGTGCCGTGGTGTTTCCCACCACAAGCGCGAGCCAACGCAGTCAGCGGGCAAAAGAGCCCGGCCCTTCGGGTGTCAGAAAGCAGCCCATCGGCTGCGTTGCGCCGCTTGCACGATGCACCGCATCGCGCCGCGCGACGCGCCTGGCCTAATGAACTGCTTTCAGACATCAAATGGCTCAAAGTTATCGCCCGATGCTCTAACGATCCGAATGACCGAGATCCATTTCCGGCCAGACAAGGTCGCGGACGCGCTGCTTGAGAACCTTGGCCTCGGGGAATCCGCCATCGACCGTCCGGTCCCAGACGGTCTTGCCGTCGCAGGCGATGACGAAGGTTCCGCCTGTTCCCGGGATCAGGGTCAGGGAGCCGACTTCTTCGGAAAACGTCGACAGTATTTCCTGTGCCATCCAGGCAGAGCGGAGCAGCCAGCCGCATTGGCGGCAATAGGTAATGGTGATATGCGGGGAAGGCAGGTCTTGCATGGGTTCCGTCCGGATGAAGCGGTAAGGTGAGGGGCCTTGAACAGGCTCGAAGAGAAAAGTTGAGTAATTAGTGCCACAAAAGAGATCCCGTCCGCCAGCCTCGGATTCGACTTTTCCTGCATCGGGTTACGAGGAGGGTGCGCAAGCGGTCGTATCTGCCGCGCTGCGACAGTATCCGGACCTGCGGCAGGCCGTCGGTACGGTGCAGTCCGTTTCCCGGTTGAACGGTCTGACGAACCGGGTCTATCGGGTTACGACACCGGACGGCGATTTCGTGCTCCGGCTGCCTCGGGCGGAAAATGCCGGGCTGATCGACCGGGACGCGGAAGCCCATAATCTTCTGCTTGCCTGCGAACACGGGCTTGCGCCGCCGGCGGTCATTCTTGATCCGGGCTCCGGTATTTTGCTCACCCGTGCGATCGGGCATGGAACGTCGCCGCAATCGGTCAGGCCGGCCGCGCTGGGCCGGCTCGTTGCCGATCTGCATTCGGCACCGTTCAGGTTTCGGGGCGTGCTCGACCCGGACAGGCTGATTGTCGAGCAGCGCGTAAATCTGGAAGGTCGTCCCGCCCTTCTTGCCTCTTTCAATCCGTTGGCCGACGTGCTGGAGCGGCTCGGGTCTGCGGCGGGTTTCGGTGCGCCTGTGCCGAGCCATGGCGACCTGTCCCCCGGAAACGTCCTTTTCGGAGCTGACGGCCCGGTCCTGATCGACTGGGAGTATTCGGCCATGGCCGTCCCCGCCTGGGATCTCGCCTATGCGATCCTGGAGCATGAATTCGACGCGGGTGAAGAGCGGGATTTCCTGGCGGCTTATGCGCAGAACAGAAACGCGATGACCGACCTGCATCGGGAGATCCTCAAGATGAAGATCCGCTGTGACGCGGTTTCCATGCTTTGGGCACTCGGTCAGGCAACGAAAGGCAACAACTCCACCGACTTCGAAGCTTTCGCCCGGGCCAGACTGGAACGGGCGCTGGGCACCTATTCGAAACTCAGCGGTTAGGCGTTTGGATGCTGTCGGCGGGGAAGCTGCAGGCGTTGTAGTGGTTGTTCATGTCCTGCAGCAGCGCCGGATCTTCCGGGTTGGTCAGCAGCGGCTCCCAGAGACCGTCTTCCTTCAAGGTGTTCAAGGTGCAGGCGCAGATGGCTTTGCATTGCGCTTCAGATCCGCCGGTCAGGACGCAACGCTCGACGCAGCTCTCCTGAAAGCCAAGCGCGATCCGATCGGGGGCGAGGCCTGCAGCGGCCAGCGACCAAACCAGTCCGTAAAGCATCGGCTGGTGCAGCAGATAGATAGCCAGCGACCTGCGGCCGCAAAAGCGGATCAGGCGGCCCGGCCATGAGGCCAGGCGCAGGGAACGAAGCGCTTCGAGAAGAGCAGGCATTCCAGGCGTCTTGAAGACTGCGACCCCGAGCAGTACGGCGGCTGCCCAAGGCGCCAGCGGAACATAATCGACAGAACCGGAAGCCGGTGTCCCCAGTCCTGTCCATAAATAGAGGTCGCCGTCGAAGACCGGGCTGCTTGCCCATTGGGGTAACGTGTAAACGGCAACCGCCGCGGCATAGGCAAACAGGGCCGGCAGGCGCACGAACGGCAGGGCGATCAGGCTGCCGGCCGCGATCGAATGAAGGATACCGAATCTTACGAAGATGCCGGAAAAGGCGAAATAGGTGGCCGCGGAAACGCCAAGCGCCGCGGCAACGATGACGGCCTCCCGTTTCCAGAAGGCCTTCCAGCGGATGCCTTGGCCGTGGGCCAGGACGAGGCCGGCACCGGCCAGGAACAGAAAGGAGCCGGCGATCGCGCCGGAGAAAATCCGCCAGCCCGGCCCTTCAGAGACCGGCCAGTCGACGAAGCCGAACCAGGAAAGATCCCAGGACAGATGATAGGCGATCATCGCCAGGATCGCGAACCCTCGCAGGGCATCGATCACCGGGATGCGCGACCTGCTCATAGGCTGCGCCGTGAGGCGATGGTAGAGCCGGATCTAGCTTCCGAAGGCAAGCAGCATGGAACAGACCACCGCCGCCAGTGCGACGATACCGCCGACAAGGGGCCACGGAGACGGTTTGTGAACGGTGAAGGTGTCACTTTCCGAATGGTCCTGGAACATTGCCTGAAAGCTCCTTGCTCCTGATTGTCGCTGAATGACAGCCTGCAGGACCAAAGAAGTTTCGTGAAGTTGGTAAATGAACAGTAAACCGGGTTTTCCAAAAGAACCTTCCGGGAAAGCGCTGTACCAGTGGAAAACCGCCGGTCAGAGATCAAGCGCGTCGAGGCCGTTTTCCAGATAATCCGGCAGAAGCGGCATGCCGATCAGGTAAGCGGCTGTCGGTCCGACAGCGCGTTCGCGGGCCTCTTCCACGGCCTGTTCGAAATCTTCCGCGTCGAAATCGCCGCGGCCGATCCAGGCAATGGCAACCAGCTCGGCGGCTTCATCGACATTGAGATCGTCGATCAGTTCGCGCAGCTCTTCGTCGGAGAGGTCGTCGTTTTCCTCTTCCGCAAGGCCGTCATGGCTATGGGTGTCCGACAGGGTTTCCTCGTCAAACTCGATGTCCCCTTCATGACCGTCTTCGAAGGTGTCTTCGAGGGCGGACGAAACGGCACGGGCCTTCTGGGCCAGAAGGCGGATTGTGTCCGCGGACAGGGTCAAATTGACGTCCATGGCAGGCTCCCAATTGCTTTTGATTTCTTTATGGTTCGGGTCACGCTGCTTCGCAATGATTTTGTACGTCGATCCTATTGGCCTGCACGCAAGAGGGCGTCGGGGCCCGGCGGACAATCCGCTGTTTCGATCGCCGGAATTACGCCGATCGAGTACCTCGTTCCGGCTGTACCCGCTCTGGGCTCGAATCAAGGGAAAGCTGGAGTTATCCCCGGAATTCAGCCGGTTATCTCGCGGAATCATTTATGTAGCGCTTTCCCGGCGAAATTTCTTGCCCGGACGCAAGGCTGCCGATTACCATTTATTTCAAGAAAGGCGATCCGGAAGAAACCTTGTTGCCGTCTGCATTGGGAACAAGCGGATGAGGCGAAGGCGAAAACGGATCCAAAAAGGGCAGAGAAACCTGATTACCGGGGGCGGACCGGGCACTCGGGGGCCAACGACAGCGATCTGGTGGTTGTCGTTGGCTCCCAGCTTGGTTTCACCGGGCGCGGTCCTGAGCGATCTGCCGAAACGATCTTCATTATTCTTTTCAGGACGCCTTCATCTTGAATATGCGTCGTCTGCCGCTTGCGATGCGATGGTCTGATCGGGGCGCCAGGCTGCGGCGACCGTCAGGGTCAAGGCCAGGACAAGTCCGATCGTAATGGCAATGAGCAACGGCCGCACCTCATGCAATCCCGGATTGGTCGATGCCTTCTTGAGTTTGGCCCGGATCACTTCTTGTCGCTCCGGGAAGCCGTTACACTGACCTTGACCAGAGCAGGATCCAGGTCGGCGCTGCCGCCATTGATGCCTGCCAGTTCCGCTCCGAGCCGTCCGGCGAGGAAGAGGGTCGCCGCGAACATGGCGATGAAGGCGGCGCTCAGCAAAAGAAGCAGGTTGTTTTGCGGAAAGGCGATGCCGGCCACCAGCGCCAAGAGCGCGGATGTCGACAAGGCTGCGACCTTTAACAGAACACGGTTGTCTTCGGCTTCATCCTGGAAATCGGTTTCACGGTTAAGTCTGCGGATCATCGCTCAATCCTCCGTTGGCTTCGACACGAAGACAATGGCTGCGGATTGGGCCGGGTTGCCGACCGATTTTGGGCGCTTCCGGTGTCATTTCGTGACCGGATTGTGGTCGTGATTTCCCGCGGTGGAAAAGGTGCAAGATCGGTCAGATGCGCGGGATTGTCTGAATCGTCTTCATAACTTTTTTGCTTTTAAGCCCGATCATACTTTTCAACCCATGTATTGCCGAAAAGATCGGCCAGGCACGCGAATGAGTACACAAGTAGCGCAACGTCGGGAAGCGGAGGAGACCGCGGTCTCTGATACCGGGAAAATCTCCGAAGATGAAAAGGACACGCTGGGTCCTGCCCTTCATCTGGCCGGGTTGCAGTTTTTCATTGCCGATATCAGCCGCAAGACCATCCTGTGGAATGAGAGCGGGTCGCAAAGCTTCAACAGCGAGATCAAGGATCTTCAGGAAGCGCAATCCGCTCAGGCCCTGCGCCTGCTCACTCCGGAGGACCGCAAGACCATCCTGCGTCTGGTTCAGGGCGCGATCAGGGAAGGCAAGGCCGGGCCCTATGACGTCGGCGGCGGCGCGGACCACCGCATTCCGGGCGTTCCGCTCATGGCCTATCGCTATGAACTGGAAGGCGGCCGGCTGCTTGCCATCTGTTTTCCTTCACTCGGCGAGGACGATGCCAATCCGGGCAATATCGTTCTGGGCCTTGCCCCGATCCTGCAGCACTTCGTCGCGAGTTCGAACCGGATCGTGCTCCTGGTGGATAATTTCGGCTATGTCCGCTTTGCCAGCGCCGGTTTCCTGCAAAGTTTTCAGATCCCCGATGCCAAGCTGATCCTGGGCCGCAACATCGCCCATATCCAGAAAAGGGTCGGCCGGTCCATCGTGTCGCTGGCGCTGACCGCGCTGGCGCGCCGGCAAAGTGCGACCGGCCGGGCAAAGTTCCTGCTTGCGTCGTCGGACAACGTGGAACTGACCTACGATGCCATGTACTTCCGGTTCGGCAGCAGTGTGGGCGGTGTTCTGTTTTCAGCAGGCCATGCCGCCGGAGACGTTGATTATGCACAGGTCTTCGACATCTGCGGTGCGCCGATCATCGTGGTCAACACCAAGAACCGCATGATCGTTGCGGCGAACAAGTCTGCGCACAAGGCCTATCACCTGACGCAGGAATCGATCGATCAGCAGCCGATCACGGAAACGCTTCTGCATCCCAAGAGTTACGTCACCCTTCTGGAAGCGGCGCAGAAGAACGTCGACGTGCCCCAGTCGGTGGTGGTCAACAGCTTGAACGGCCAGTCCAAGAAAAAGCGCCTGAAGGCGACCCTTGTCGATGCGGATCGTACGCCGAAGCTGATTCTCGAAGCCCGTTCCTGATACGCTCTCACCAATAGCGTCTTTTTTGCGCTGAAAAGCGAGGCTTTGTCTTGCGTGTTGCGTTGCAGAGGACTACGTTCCGCCGCGCTTGAAACTTCCCGTTTCCCATGGAGGGCATTATGGGCTTTATCGCCGACGCGCTGGCGCGAGTTAAACCATCCGCGACCATTGCAGTCACCAACAAGGCAGCTGAACTGAAAGCCGCGGGTATGGACGTCATCGGCCTTGGTGCCGGTGAGCCGGATTTCGATACCCCGGACAATATCAAGGCGGCCGCGATCAAGGCGATTAACGAGGGCAAGACCAAGTACACCAAGGTGGACGGTATCCCCGAACTGAAGGCTGCGATCTGCGCCAAGTTCAAGCGGGAAAACGGCCTGACCTACACCCCGGACCAGATCACGGTCGGCACCGGCGGCAAGCAGGTGCTCTACAATGCCCTGATGGCGACCCTCAATCCGGGTGACGAGGTCATCATTCCGACCCCCTACTGGGTGAGCTATCCGGACATGGTGCTTCTGGCCGGCGGCACGCCGGTGATCGTGGAGGCCGACAAGTCGACCTTCAAGATCACGCCGGAGGCACTCGATGCGGCGATTTCGCCGCGTACCAAGTGGATCATCTTCAACTCGCCGTCCAACCCGTCGGGTGCCGCCTACACGGAAGCCGAGCTGAAGGGCCTGACGGACGTGCTGATGAAGCACCCGCATGTCTGGATGATGACCGACGACATGTACGAGCATCTGGTCTACGACGATTTCAAGTTCACCACGCCGGCCCAGATCGAGCCCGCGCTTTACGAGCGCACGCTGACGGTCAACGGGGTGTCCAAGGCCTATGCCATGACCGGCTGGCGCATCGGTTATGCCGGCGGTCCGGCCGACCTGATCAAGGCGATCGCCAAGATCCAGTCCCAGTCGACCTCCAACCCCTGCACGATTTCGCAGTGGGCTGCGGTCGAGGCCCTGAACGGCAGCCAGGACTTCATTCCGGTGAACAACGAAATCTTCAAGGGCCGGCGCGATCTGGTCGTCTCGATGCTGAACCAGGCAAATGGCATTCACTGCCCGGTTCCCGAAGGCGCCTTCTACGTGTTCCCGTCCTGCGCGGGCACCATCGGCAAGACCGCCCCATCCGGCAAGGTGATCGAAACGGATGAGGACTTCGTCACCGAGCTTCTGGAAGCCGAGGGCGTCGCGGTCGTTCACGGCTCGGCCTTCGGTCTCGGTCCGAACTTCCGCATCTCCTACGCGACCTCCAACGAGGCGCTGACGGAAGCCTGCACGCGCATCCAGCGCTTCTGCGGAAACCTGAAGTAAGACAGGTCTCCCATCGATATGAAAGGGCGGAGCGATCCGCCCTTTTTTATTGCCTGACGGGTTGGTCGAGTCCGATTTTTTCAGATCAACACAATTGGGCCATAGGATTGGTGTGTGAGTGTCGCAGGCTATTGCCGGGCGCAGCCGGCGTGCCGGGGTTGGGAACCAAATGCCGTCCGTACGCGTTACGGTCAGGTAGCATAGGAGTTGAGAATGAAACGTTTGACAACGATAGCCCTTTCCCTCATCGCCGCGGTCGCATCGGCGACCCCTGTTCTGGCAAAGGATGCGCCTGGTCTCCAGGTCGGTAAGTTGACTTGCGCCGTGACGGAAAAGACCAACTTCATTGTCGGCTCGACGGCGACCCTCGGCTGTAATTACCAGCCTGCCACAGGCGGTGCCGTGCAGTATTACACCGGTTCCATCAAGGATTACGGAATCGATATCGGAGACGTCGATAACGCCACGCTGGTCTGGGGCGTGCTTGCTCCGAGCGCGGACATGCAACCCGGGGCGCTGGAAGGCACCTATGGCGGGGTCACCGCAGGTGTAACCCTCGGCGCCGGTCTGGAGGCAAATGCGCTGGTCGGCGGGTTCGACAAGTCGATCGCCCTGAACCCGCTCAGCATCCAGGGCGAAACCGGCACCAATATCACGCTGGGCGTGAGCAAGCTCACGCTCAAGCTGATCAACTGATCCATCACGAGGGACCGTTTCAGGAGGGGCCGGCGTTTGCCGGCCCTTTTTTGTTCTGCCGGCTCTTTTGATTCTGCCGGGCCGGAGCGGCAAGCCGGCACGAAAAACCTACTTCGGCCGAGGAGGCAGGCAGTCCGCGCCGGTGGAAGATGTGCAACCCCTGTTGTTCTCGTTCATCCGGTCCACATTTTGCCGCCGTTCGCTTTGTTCGATGGACTGCCGGGTGGAAAAGGTGCCGATCTGCTGGTCCTGCTGTCTTTGCAGCATGCCCTTGACCGAGGGGAGGCTCGACCTGGGGTCGTTGGGGATCCCGCGCAACTGCTGCGTCTGGGCATACCCGCAAAGAGGCAGGCCGAGCAGAAAGATGGTGGCCAACAGGGCGGACTGAAAAACCTGTTTCGTCATGATGGGCGTCCCGGTTTCGTGGCAGGCATTTTCCCTGAACGCTTCGCTGCTTGGCAGCATCGATCGAATCATTGCGGAGGCGTTCTCATCCAATATGGGACGTCGTCCGCTCTCTTTCCATGCTGCGCTGCCGCATATGTTTCCCTTGCGTTATCGGTTCAATCGGCGCGACCATACCTGACCGCCCCCATTGGCGGGGCGAGGCGCGGCGGGCCGCGTCCAGCCTGAGCGAACCGAGTTCATGTGTGGCCTTGTCGGCGCTGGTGTGGGTTTCAACCCCAGAACCAACGGGAGGCACTTCATGGCGCAAGGCAGTAAGGGCGGGCAGAACGGCGGGGCCCGCGAAACGGCAGATAATTCCGGTTCCAGATCGGGTTCGGGCACGCGATGCATCGCGCTGGTCGGGCCGTTCGGCAGTGGCAAGACCAGTCTTCTTGAAGCGCTTCTGGCGCGCACGGGGGCGGTCGCGCGCCAGGGAACGGTCGCGGGCGGCAATACGGTCGGCGACGGATCTCCGGAAGCGCGGGCTCATGGCATGAGCGTGGAAGCGAATTTCGCGGAGACGGAGTTTCTGGGCGACCGTTACAATTTCATCGATTGTCCGGGGTCCGTCGAGTTCCTGTCGGAGATGGAGGGAATTCTCGACGGTGTTGATCTGGCCGTGGTCGTTGCGGAGGACGACGAGCGCAAGGTACCTGCCTTGCAATTGATCCTGAAAAGCCTGGAAGCCCGCGCCGTGCCGCGGGTTTTGTTTTTGAACAAGATCGACAAGAGCAGCCGGCGGGTGCGCGATGTGCTGCAGGTCCTCCAGCCGGCGTCCTCCGTGCCGCTGGTTCTGCGGCAGATCCCGATCTGGGAGGGCGGCGAGGCCAAGGGCTTCATCGATCTCGCCCTGGAGCGGGCCCATGTCTACCACGAACAGGAAGAAAGCACCCTGGTCGACATGTCGGATGCGGACAAAGCCCGGGAACTGGAAGCCCGCTACACCATGCTGGAGACGCTGGCAGATCATGACGACGATCTGATGGAAGCACTGCTGGAGGATATTGCGCCGGATCCGGATCTCGTTTTTGCCGATCTGGTCCGTGAACTCAAGGAAGGTCTGATCTGTCCGGTCTTCTTCGGCTCGGCGGAACACGGCAACGGCGTCGGGCGCCTTCTGAAGGCGCTTCGCCACGAGACGCCTGATGTGACGGTCACGCGCGACCGTCTTGCGATGGACGGCAGCGGGGCCGCTGTTCAGGTGGTCAAGACGCTGCACACGCTTCATGGCGGCAAGCTTTCCGTCGGCCGGATTCTCGGCGGACAGGTAAGCGACGGCGACATGCTCTACCGGGCCGACGGCAGCGAAGTGAAGGTGTCCGGGGTGTTCACGATTTTCGGTCAGCAGGCGGTCAAGCGAGCGACTGCTGAAACGGGCGACCTCGTCGGCCTCGGCCGGCTGGAGGAGGTGCAAACCGGCGAACGGCTGGTGCATGAAGCGGGAAACAGAGCAGGTCCGGCCGCGCTCCGTCTACCCCAGCCGGTGTTGTCGATTTCCGTTGCAGCATCCAGGCGCCAGGACGAAGTGCGTCTGTCTTCGGCCCTGGGCAAGCTGATCGAGGAGGATCCGTCCCTTCGCCTGCACCAGAGCCAGGCGAGCAGCGAAACCATGCTCGGCGGCCAGGGCGAGATGCATCTCCGGGTGGCCAAGGAACGGCTTTCCGGCAAATACGGGCTCAGCATCGATACGTCCGCGCCCCATGTCCCCTATCAGGAAACGATCCGGGCAAGCACGAAGGTCCGCGGCCGGCACAAGAAACAGTCCGGCGGACACGGCCAGTTCGGCGATGTGGTTCTGGATATCAGGCCTTTGCCGCGCGGCGAAGGCATCCAGTTCACCGATACGATTACCGGGGGTGTGGTGCCGAAACAGTATATACCCTCGGTGAAAGACGGCGTCATGGAAGCTCTTCAGGCCGGACCGCTCGGCTTTCCTGTGGTGGATGTCGGCGTATGCCTCACCGACGGATCCTATCATTCGGTCGACAGTTCAGACCAGGCCTTCAAAATGGCGGGGATCCTTGGGATCCGAGAAGGATTGCCGGAGTGCAAGCCGGTGTTGCTGGAGCCGATCATGAAGGTCGTCATAGTCTGTCCGAGCGAAGCCACGGCCAAGATAAACGCGATCGTTTCGGCCCGCCGCGGCCAGTTGCTCGGGTTCGATGCCCGTCCGGGCTGGGACGGTTGGGACGAAGTCAATGCACTGATGCCGCAGGCCGAAATCGGCGATCTGATCGTCGAACTCCGGTCGGCAACCGCAGGGGTGGCAAGCTACACGGCAGACTTCGACCACATGGCGGAACTGACCGGCAAGGCCGCCGACGATGCGCTGCGCCGGGCCGCGCAACAGGCTGCCTGAGAAACGTCGAGAGGCACCCTGCGCCGGTGCGCTCCGGCGCAGGTTTTTTTAAACGGGTCGCCCTTGCCGACTTTGGAATGAGCGGTCACGGCTTTTCCGCCAGAGGTAACTCGGGCGTTATTTGCCTTTGATCGCCGATTTACGGATCTTCTGAGGCCAGATAAGGAGTGAGACGCCATGAACATCATTCACAAGCGGTCCTGGGAAATACCGGAAAGCGCGGCAACGCCGGAGGACGTCTTCTGGAACCGGCGGCGGTTTCTTGCCGGCCTGGGGGCAAGTGGACTGGCTCTGGGAGCCGGCGGTTTCGCTCGTCCCGCCTTTGCCGAGGACGATCCGAGCGCGAAGCTCTATCCGGTTCCACGCAACGAGGCCTTCACGCTGGATCGCGACGTGACGCCTGAATCCGTCACCTCCGTCTACAACAATTTTTATGAGTTCGGGTCGCACAAGCAGATCGCGCGCGCGGCTCAGAGCCTGCCGATCCGGCCATGGAGCGTGGTGCTCGACGGTATGATCGACAATCCGCAGACGATCGATATCGACGACCTGCTGGCGAAGATGCCGCTGGAAGAGCGGCTTTACCGGCACAGATGCGTCGAGGCCTGGTCGATGGCCGTGCCCTGGTCCGGTTTCCAGCTCTCCGAACTGGTCAAGCTGGCCGGACCGAAATCGGGGGCCAGGTATGTCCGCTTCGAAACGTTCAAGAATCCCGATGTCGCTTCCGGCCAGAAACAGAGCTGGTATCCCTGGCCCTATGTAGAGGGCCTGACGATGGAAGAGGCGACCAACGAACTGACCTTCATGGTCACCGGTGTCTACGGGAAGCCGCTCGCCAAACAGTTCGGCGCGCCGCTGCGGTTGGCGTTGCCCTGGAAATACGGTTTCAAGTCGATCAAGTCGATCGTGCGCATTTCCTTCACCAACGAGCGCCCGGTAAGTTTCTGGGAGGAAATCCAGGCCTCCGAATACGGTTTCTGGGCGAATGTGAATCCGGAAGTGCCGCATCCGCGCTGGAGCCAGGCGAGCGAACGGGTGCTCGGGACCGACGAACGCCGCGATACGCTGCTTTACAACGGTTACGAAGAGCAGGTTGCCTATCTCTACAAGAACCTGCAGGACGAACCGCTGTTCATGTAAGAGAAAACGGCCGGATTGGGCCGCTGAATGGGGCCGAAAAGAAAACAGGGCCGGCGCTTTTGGCGTCCGGCCCTAAGTTTATGAAGATCCGCCGGGGGAGAGCGGATCTCGGGGAGGGGACGACGGACCGTTTCAGTCCGTCTTCCTCGATATGGGGATGCCTGATGCGTCGCGCCAGAGGCTGCGACAAGCTGTCATGGGAAGACTGATTTGGGGGAGGGTGCGTCCGCTTTCCAAGCGTGCGGCGCAAAAAAAATGCCGGGTCAAAGACCCGGCAGTTTAGATTTGATTTCACCGCATTTAGCAGTGGAATCACCTTCCAGAGGGGAACAGCTGGCAGATAAGGCGCTGCTGGGAGGAACTAGCCGCGCCAACTGACCAACAGTGATGCTTATATGCAGTGCACAAGCTGGTGAAACAAGAGGCAGGTGCGCAGGTCTGCTATGCGAAAAGCGAATGGCTTTGATAAGTTGTTGAATTAAATATATAAAATTTTGATTTTTTGTGCAAAAAAGCGTTTTTGCTGATGTATTTTTCGCGGCTTTTGGTGATTTCGGAATGCGAATCCGCGTGCCCTGCTTAATTTGCGGTCAAATTAGGCGTGTCTGCTATATAGGCAATCTGGCGCTGTCAGTAGACCCAGGTCTCGGCATTGGCGACCAGGAAATCGCGGAAAACCTTTACCCGTGCCGTATTCTTGAGTTCCGACGGGTAGACGAAATAGGTGTCGAAAGAAGGCACCTTGTCTTCCAGTTCGGTCAGGACCTGTACCAGACCGCTATCCTTCTCGATGATGTAATCGGGCAGGATGGCAATGCCGACACCGGCCTGCACGGCGCGTTTGATGGCTACGAGGTTGTTGACCTGCAAGACCGAACGCCGCGGATCAGATGGAGTTCGCCCGGCAGTGTCGAGCCAGTTCATGTCGCGCAGATAGGCTGGCGCCTGTTCGCCGAAGGTGACGATGCGGTGCTTGTCCAGTTCGCCAATGCTGATCGGGGTTCCGAAGCGTTTTAGATAGCTCGGTGCCGCGTATACGTGGAAATGCACGGTGAAAAGCTTGCGCTGAATGAGGTCCGGTTGGGTTGGCAGTCGCAGCCGGATTGCCACATCCGCCTCGCGCATACCCAGGTCCAGCTCGTCGTCGTCGAAAATCAGCTGCAGTTCGACATCCGGATAGAGGTTGATGAAGTCGTTGATACGGGACGTCAGCCAGGTGGAGCCCAGCCCGACGGTCGTCGTAACTTTGAGAATGCCCGACGGTTTGTCCTTGCTGTCGGAAAGGCGGCTCTGGACCGATTCCAGTTTCATCAGGACATCGGCCGCTGTGCGGTAGAGCAGTTCGCCTTGTTCGGTCAGCAAAAGGCCGCGCGCATGCCGGTGAAACAGGGGCACGCCGAGATCCTGCTCCAGCGAGCTGACCTGCCGGCTCACGGCCGACTGGCTCAGATTGAGCACCTCGCCGGCATGGGTGAAGCTGCCGGCCTGGGCGGCGGCATGGAAGATGCGCAGTTTGTCCCAATCCATGTCACGCGCCCCTGCTGGCTTAGCGGATCAATCGTCGCTGTCGTCTTATTCCGCCGGTTCAGGTGCGGAGACTTCATGTTCTGCCAGAAAGCGTTCCGCTTCAAGCGCCGCCATGCAGCCCATACCGGCTGCGGTCACGGCCTGGCGATAGATGTCGTCGGTCACGTCGCCGGCGGCAAAGACGCCCGGGATCGCCGTCTTCGTGCTGTCGGGCGCGGTTTCCAGATACCCGTTGGGCTTGAGGGGCAACTGGCCCTTGAACAGCTCCACCGACGGTGCATGGCCGATGGCGATGAAGACACCGTCGGTCGGAATTTCCCGGGTTTCACCGGTTTTGGTGTTTTTCAGGCGCACGCCGTTGACCGCCTTGGGAATGCCGCCGCCCAGGATCTCGTCGACTGCATGGTCCCAGATCACTTCGATCTTCGGGTGCTTCAGCAGGCGATCCTGCAGGATGCGTTCCGCGCGCAGGCTGTCCCGGCGATGCACAAGGGTGACTTTCGACGCAAGGTTTGCCAGATAAAGCGCTTCCTCGACCGCCGTATTGCCGCCGCCGACGACCACCACTTCCTTGTTGCGGTAGAAGAAGCCGTCACAGGTAGCGCAGGCGGAGACGCCGGCGCCCATGAAGTCCTCTTCCGACGGCAGGCCGAGCCAGCGCGCCTGGGCGCCAGTGGCAATGACCAGTGCATCGGCGGTGTAGATGGTGCCGCTGTCGCCTTCCATACGGAAGGGGCGCTTCGACAGATCGACCTTGAGGATCGTGTCGTAGACGATCTTCGTGCCGACGTTTTCGGCCTGCTTCTGCATCTGTTCCATCAGCCAGGGCCCCTGGATCGGGTCGGCGAAGCCCGGGTAGTTTTCCACATCGGTGGTGATGGTGAGCTGGCCGCCCGGCTGGATGCCGGCAACGAGCGTCGGTTCCATCATGGCGCGGGCTCCGTAAATCGCCGCGGTATAGCCGGCAGGTCCCGAGCCGATGATGAAAAGCTTTGAATGCTCGGTGGTCATGGGTGAAGTGCCTCGTCTCGTTCGCCTTGCCTGTCGCGGGCGCCGTCGTCGGAACGGCCGGACCCGGTAATTTCCTGTCAGCGCGTCCGATGCCTTGCGAATCTCTTCAGGATTTCGCTGGCGATCATCGGCGTACTGTCCAGCGGCTCGTAGGTAGTGTTTTTTAGCGGTCCCGGAAAGGGGTGAATGATCCCAAGTGAGGTCAAAGTCCCCAGAAAGCGGACAATTTTCGGGTGATCGCCATGCGGTGTGAAGACATGAACCGGTTTTCCGGTGGCTGCCGCTTCGCCGATCATGTTGGTCGAATCGGCTGTCGTGACAATGGCATCCGCTTTCGCCAGATAGTCGGCAAGCGGATTTTCGCCGCTGCCATCCCACAGGAGGCAGTTCCGAGATGCGGCAAGTTGTTCCAGCCGTTTCTTGAGTGGCTCCGGTGTCCTGCGGGATGCCGTGATCATCAAGGATGCGCCGCCTTCGTTCATCAGCTGCGCCAGTCCTGCGCTTAGACTTGCAATGTCGCGTTCCGTAAAGGTGTGATGACGGCTGTCGCCGCCGATGAGGACGGCGACACGCGGATGGGCAAGGGAATCGATTTGCGGGTGCGGCTTTGCCCGAAGGTTCGCCAGAACCTGGCTTGAAAACCGGTGCGGCGCGGTCGGTGTGGCCAGCACGTTCGCACCGCGCAGACTGTCATGCTCAGGCACCCAGATCAGGTCGGCCGTTTTCGACCCGGTCCGCGGGTCTTTCAGGAACACGGTAAAGGTTCGGCCATCGGATGCCTTCTTGATCCGTCTCAGATAGGCAACGGCACGCCGCCCCGATGCGATGGCAATATCCGGAAAGGGCGGGGCGATCGGACTGCCGGGACGGCTTTCCCTCTCACGCGGATCGATCGGTCCCCACGGCATGATCCAGGAAAACGGAGGGCGGGGGGCTACCTTTCGGATCTCGTAGCCGGTCCCGAGTGCTTCTGCGACGCCGATGCATTGGGCTTCGTCCCCTGCCTTGCCGTCTGTCAGGACCCAACAACTTTTTGGCGATAGCGTCCTGTGCACGGAATTCCTGTTGTGATGTTTCTGAATCATGCGCAATTTTGTTATAGTCTTGCACAAATGCGCAAAAAATCATAATCCGGCAATGGTGGATCGTCCCGCAGGATTCTCCGCGGAATGGTATTCGATTTTCCAGATCAAGGCCGTATCCGGGCTCGCCGGAAAAGGCAATGCGGCTCGGGAGAACAAGAGTGAAAGCGCGGCTTGATGCAATCGACTGGCACATCCTGAAGGAGCTGCAGGAAGACGGGCGTATGACGAATGTCGAGCTCGCCCGCAGGGTCGGGATATCCGCCCCTCCGTGCCTGCGCCGTGTCCGCGCGCTGGAAGAGGCCGGGCTGATCCGCGGCTATCGGACGCTTCTGGATGAAAAGCAACTGGGCTTTGACGTGACGGCCTTCGCCATGGTCGGTCTGCACAGCCAGAAAGAGGCCGATCTGATCGCATTTGAGAAAACGGTTCAGGCCTGGGACGTGGTGCGCGAAAGCTACATGCTTTCCGGAGAAGTCGATTTTCTTTTGAAATGCGTTGCGCCGGATCTGCAGAGCTTCCAGAATTTTGTCATCAGCGAATTGACGGCTGCGGCAAATGTGGCGAGCGTCCGTACCGCCCTGACCATTCGTCGAACCAAAGATGAACCGATTGTTCCAATCGAAGACTGATGGCTGTCACTAAGTAACGCAGCGTCATTTTCATTTGTAATATATTATATGTATTATATTAATTCTTGATTGTGGGTCAATTTAGACGTTTTTTCGCCTTTCCGTGTCAAATCCGTTGTGAGTTTACTACGCATTAACACTGCCCTCTACATGTTTGTCTACGTAGATCAACTTACTCGTAAAAGACGAGATTCGATGCCGGTCGGCGAGACGGACCCCGGTATCAAGGTCTTTTGCAAGGGGGCGGAGTGGGGACGACGCTGCAGATTTCCATTGATGATATTCCGGATGGGGTCATTATTTGCGACCGCACCGGTACCATTCGGACGTTTAACGGCGCGCTGGAACAGATTTTCGGATATACGCGCGAAGACCTGATTGGCCGGAAAATCGAAATCCTTGTTCCCGAGCGGTTCGCGGGTCATGCGAAGCTAAGGGAAACCTATGCGCAGAATCCGGTATCCCGACCCATGGGATCGGTGCAGAGGATCTACGGCAGGCGCAAGGATGGCTCGGAAATCCCGCTCGATATCTCCTTGAGCAAGCTGAACGACAGTGGCGATATCATCTGTTTTGCCCGGGATGTTTCTGAGCACGTGAGGCTGGCGGAAGAAATCAGACAATCCGCCTATTTTGATCCGGTTACAGGCGCCTTGAACCGGCGGGCCTTCAATGAGGACCTGGCGGAAGCCATGTCCGGGATCGATGCCCGTGTGAATGGCGTGTGTATCGCCCTGTTCGATCTCGACCATTTCAAGGACGTCAACGACACGCTGGGACATTCCGTCGGCGACAAGTTGCTCGTGGCATTTTGCGATCGGCTGCGCGAGGTCATGCATGAAAAAATGCGGCTTTACCGGATCGGCGGGGACGAATTCGCACTGATCCTGCCGACCTGCGCCGACCCCCAAAATGCTTTCGCATTCGTCGAGACGGCGATCTGGAACGTGCGAAAGCCGGTTTTCATCGACGCCCATGAAATCACGATCGGGTGCAGCGCAGGCGTCGTGCATGCACCTGAGAACGGGATTACTCCCGATGAGCTGATGAGCAATGCCGATCTGGCGCTTTATGAAGCCAAGATCATCCGCGGACGGGTTTCCAGGTTCACGCCCGATTTGCGGGCAGCGGTCGAAGAGCGTTTCGCGCTTATCCCGGAGCTGAAGGCGGCGTTGGAACAGGAACAGTTCGAACTCCACTTCCAGCCCCAGATCGACATCCGTAGCGGCCGGGTCGTGGGCGCGGAGGCGCTGTTGCGGTGGCAACATCCGAAACGCGGCCTGCTGACTCCTGACAGTTTCATCGATCTGATCAGCGGAAGTGACATGTCGATCGGCATTGGCCGCTGGGTCCTGTTTCAGGCCTGTGCCCAGGCGCGAAAATGGCAGTCGCTGGTGGGCAGGCCGCTGAAAGTCGCGGTCAATCTGTTTCCGAGACAGACCTATT
Source organism: Roseibium sp. (assembly GCF_048260565.1). Classification (GTDB taxonomy): domain Bacteria; phylum Pseudomonadota; class Alphaproteobacteria; order Rhizobiales; family Stappiaceae; genus Roseibium. The sequence goes on from NZ_JBLXGP010000003.1 coordinate 165,091, forward strand.
CGAAGTCGCTCGTCAACGATGTGACCTGGGCCCTTGCCGATACCGGTCTGGGCGCCGCGTCACTGGAACTGGAACTGACCGAAAACACAATTCTCGATTCTTCGGACAATTTCATCGAGGTTCTGGGTTATCTCAGGGACCTGGGGGTCACGATCGGTCTGGACGATTTCGGAACCGGATATGCGTCCTTGAACAGTCTGACCAGATATCCGGTCGACACGATCAAGGTGGATCGGAGCTTCGTCTCAGGTTCGGCCGGCAAGCCGGAGAACCAGGCGGTGCTGCGGGCGATGGTTATGCTCGCACGCGAATTCGGGCTGGTATCGGTCGCCGAAGGGGTGGAATCTGTAGAGGAAGCAGAGATCATTCAGCAAATCGGCTTCAATCTCGGTCAGGGCTATAACTGGAGCCGCCCGATCAGCGGTCCGGATTTTGAAAGGCTCCTGAAATCCGGCGGGCGCCAACTGCCGGTGGCGGTCGCCAGTCAGGCCGCGGCGTCCGACGACAGGGAGACCCAGGCCGTTGGTCTGCCTGGCATTCACGGTCGATCCCGGCAGGTGTCGGTCTGACGGTTCCCGTCTCCAGAAAAGAGGTTCAATGACTGTCAAACGCGTCGTTACCAATATCGCCTCCCCGGACACTGGGGCGGCTGCCCGCTTTTACGGCGAGGTCCTGGGCATGTCCATTGTCATGGACCACGGATGGATCGTGACATATGCCGATACCGGATCGGCAATGCCTCAGCTCAGCATTGCGAGCGAAGGAGGATCCGGAACCGAAGTCCCCGACCTTTCCATTGAAGTCGACAATCTGGATGAGGTCCTGGAGCGGGCCCGTGACCGCGGTTTTCAGGTCCTCTACGGGCCGGCGGACGAACCGTGGGGCGTCAGGCGGTTTTTCGTCCGCGACCCGTTTGGCCGCGTCGTCAACATCCTCCAGCACCAATAATCGTCAGGCGCCCGCGCAGGCGTCGTTGCAACGCGCCACGCGGTGCCCTCGATACGATTTGTTGGAGGAACTGATCCGGGGCCGCAGGGCGGGGTCCGGATCAGATGAATCGAACGTCGACAATCTCGTAGGAACGCGCACCACCGGGGGCGGACACTTCGACGCTGTCGCCGATGGTCTTGCCGATAAGGGCGCGGGCGATCGGCGAAGAGATGGAAATCTTGTTCTGCTTCACGTCGGATTCCACGTCTCCGACGATCATGTATTTCTTCTCTTCCTCGGTGTCCTCGTCGATGAGGGACACCGTGGCGCCGAACTTGACCACATCGCCGGACAGTTTGGTCACGTCGATCACTTCCGCACGGGAGAGCTTGTCCTCCAGCTCGGTGATCCGGCCTTCATTGTGGCTCTGTGCTTCCTTGGCGGCGTGATACTCGGCGTTTTCCGACAGATCGCCATGCGCGCGCGCTTCTGCGATCGCGTCCACGATACGCGGGCGCTCGACCGACGTGCGCTGCTTCAATTCCTGTTCCAGCATCGCGTAACCGGCGGAGGTCATCGGAACTTTTTCCATTGGTCACAGACCTTCAGCTTACCGGGTCCCCTTTTCAGGACCTCGTATCATAAAAAGAAACCCAGCCGGGAAAGGAACGCTTTCCCGGCCGGGGGGCTAGCCCACATTTCTCGCACTCCCGTTGCCCTGGTGTTCTGAGTCGAGCGACGCAGGGCAAGGGGAGTGCGAGAAGGGCGGGCCGGATAATAGCCTCAAGCGAAGTAAGATTGCAAAGGTCTCACTTCGAGGTTGCCTTTCTTGTAGGCGACGATGCCCTTGGCAGCCGCAACCGAGCCTGCAAGCGTGGTGTAGTACGGCACCTTGTTCATCAGTGCCGCCTGGCGCATCGAACGGCTGTCGAGAAGGGCCTGGGCGCCTTCCGTCGTGTTGAAGACGAGTTGCACTTCGCCGTTCTTGATGGCGTCGACGATGTGCGGGCGGCCTTCCAGAACCTTGTTGATTTTCTTGCAGGAAATACCCTCGTTCTGCAGGAAGGTCTGGGTACCGCCGGTGGCTATGATGGAGAAACCCGCCTGTTCCAGCATGCGAACGGCCTCGACCACGCCGGCCTTGTCCTGATCGCGCATGGAGACGAAGACCGTTCCTTTTTCCGGCACGCCGGTACCGCAGGCGATCTGCGACTTGGCAAATGCGGTGGAAAAGGCGCCGTTCAGGCCCATGACCTCGCCGGTTGAGCGCATTTCCGGTCCGAGAACCGTGTCGACGCCGGGGAAGCGGGTGAAGGGGAAGACGGCTTCCTTGACGGCGACGTGCTTCAGTTCCTTTTCCACAAGTCCGAAGGAGGCCAGGCTTTCGCCTGCCATGACGCGGCTTGCAATCTTGGCGACCGGATCGCCGATGGTCTTGGCGACGAAGGGCACGGTGCGCGAGGCGCGCGGATTAACCTCCAGAACGTAGATTTCGCCGTCCTTGATGGCGTATTGCACGTTCATCAGACCGCCGACTTCCAGGGCCAAGGCCAGCGCCGTGGTCTGGCGCTTCAGTTCCGCAATGATGTCCTTCGACAGATTGTAGGGCGGCAGGGAGCAGGCGCTGTCGCCGGAATGGATGCCGGCTTCCTCGATATGTTCCATGATGCCGCAGACGAAGACATCCTTGCCGTCGCAAAGCGCGTCCACGTCCACCTCGACCGCCCTGTCCAGGTAACGATCGAACAGCAGCGGGTTGGTGCCGAGCAGGGTGTTGATCTGCCCTGTCTTGTCGTTCGGATATTTTGCCCGGATGTCGCCGGGGACGAGTTCGGGCAGGGTCCCAAGCAGATAGGAATTGAGGGCTTCCTCGTCGCGAATGATCTGCATGGCCCGGCCGCCCAGAACATACGACGGGCGCACGACCAGCGGCAGGCCGAGCCTGCCTGCGATCAAACGGCCCTGTTCGACGGAATAGGCAATGCCGTTTTCCGGCTGCTTCAAGCCGAGCTTGACCAGAAGCTTCTGGAACCGGTCCCGGTCCTCCGCGAGGTCGATCATGTCCGGAGAGGTGCCGAGGATCGGCACATCGGCCTTCATCAGCGCTTGCGCGAGCTTCAGCGGCGTCTGGCCGCCGAACTGGACGATGACGCCGTGAAGCGTTCCGTTTTTCTGCTCCTTGCGGATGATCTCCAGAACGTCCTCGGCGGTCAGCGGCTCGAAGTAAAGCCGGTCGGAGGTGTCGTAGTCGGTGGAGACCGTTTCCGGGTTGCAGTTGATCATGATGGTCTCGAACCCGGCGTCCTCCAGGGCGAAGGCGGCGTGGCAGCAGCAGTAATCGAATTCGATCCCCTGGCCGATCCGGTTCGGTCCGCCGCCCAGGATGACGACCTTCTTCCGGTCGGTCGGGGCCGCCTCGCAGGCGGGGTTGCCCATGAAAGGCGTCTCGTAGGTGGAGTACATGTAAGCGGTGGGAGAGGCGAACTCGGCCGCGCAGGTGTCGATGCGCTTGTAGACCGGATGGACGTCAAGCTCCGCGCGCAGCTTCGCGATGTCGGCTTCGTCCTTGCCGGCAAGGGACGCCAGCCGGGCATCGGAAAAGCCCATGGACTTCAGCTTGCGCAGCATCCGGGTGCTTTGCGGCAGGCCGTGGGTTCGCACCTTGTGTTCCATTTCGACGATGGCGGCGATCTGGTCCAGGAACCAGGGGTCGATGGAGCTGGCCTGATGGATATCCTCCAGGCTCATGCCGAGACGCATGGCCTGGGCTACATTCAGCAGGCGCGTTGGTGTCGGAACGGAGATCGCGGCCCGGATGGCGTTCTTGTCGTCGCCCTGATCGAGGCCCGGGATCTCGGTTTCGTCCAGTCCGGTCAGCCCGGTTTCCAGGCCACGCAGGGCCTTCTGCAGGCTTTCGGCGAAGGTGCGGCCGATCGCCATGACTTCGCCGACGGATTTCATCGCCGTCGTCAGCACCGGCACGGAGCCGGGGAACTTTTCGAACGCAAAGCGCGGGATCTTCGTGACCACATAATCGATGGTCGGTTCGAAGGAGGCGGGGGTGGCGCCGCCGGTGATGTCGTTTTCCAGCTCATCCAGGGTGTAGCCGATGGCAAGCTTGGCTGCGATCTTGGCGATCGGGAAGCCGGTCGCCTTGGAGGCGAGTGCGGAGGAGCGCGATACGCGCGGGTTCATCTCGATCACGACGAGGCGGCCGGTGTCCGGATTGACCGCGAACTGCACGTTCGAACCGCCGGTTTCCACGCCGATCTCGCGCAGCACCGCGATCGAGGCGTCGCGCATGATCTGGTATTCCTTGTCGGTGAGCGTCAATGCCGGGGCGACCGTGATCGAGTCGCCGGTGTGAACACCCATCGGATCGACGTTTTCGATGGAACAGATGATGATGCAGTTGTCCGCCTTGTCGCGGACGACTTCCATCTCGTATTCCTTCCAGCCGAGCAGGCTCTCGTCGATCAGCACCTGGCCGACCGGCGAAGCATCGATGCCCGAGCGGACGATGGTCTCGAATTCCTCGCGATTGTAGGCAACCCCGCCGCCGGTGCCGCCGAGCGTAAAGGCCGGGCGGATAATCGCCGGCAAGCCGATGTCGTCAAGTGCCTTCATGGCTTCCATGACGCCGGTTGCGCGGTCGTAACCGACGATCTTGCCCTTTTCGTTCCGGATTTCCGGAGATGCGGCGATGGCAGCGCGCGGGTTCTCCAGGCCGATGACATCCATGGCCGCGCGGAATTTCTCGCGGTCCTCGGCCTTCTCGATGACGTCGGCCCGTGCGCCGATCATTTCGACGCCGAACTCGTCAAGAACACCCATCCGCTCCAGGTCGAGCGCGCAGTTGAGCGCGGTCTGGCCGCCCATGGTCGGCAGCAGGGCGTCGGGGCGCTCTTTCTCGATGATCTTGGCGACGATTTCCGGCGTGATCGGCTCGATGTAGGTCGCATCTGCCAGGTCCGGATCGGTCATGATCGTCGCCGGGTTCGAATTCACCAGGATGATGCGGTAGCCCTCTTCTCGAAGGGCCTTGCAGGCCTGCGTTCCGGAATAGTCGAATTCGCAGGCCTGGCCGATCACGATCGGACCCGCGCCTATGATGAGAATGGAGGAGATGTCAGTACGTTTTGGCATCGGGGCTCGCATCGGCCGTTTCCGTGCAGGCATTGCGGCCCACCGGTTCGGCTCGTTCCATTATGAGTGTCAATGTTGGCTGAGCGCGTCTTATAGGGAAAACTGTGAGGCGTGGAAACCCCGCGCGGGGGCTAAATTCCGTTTTCACAGCGCGTGGACGCGCAAAACGTCAATTCTTGGCCGGGGCCTCGTTGGGCGGCAGGACATTATTGCCGTCAAAATCGCCGATTCCTTCCGACAGGGCATAACAGGCAAGGCGAATCGACTTCGGAATTTCGACCGGCCGTCCATCCCGGTTGCCTTTTTCGTAATACTGGATCATCCGCTTCTTGAGCCCCAGCTGTTCGGCGGCTTCCTTCTGCTTCAGTCCAAGCGACCGCCGCCATTCACGGAACTGGTCGGGGCTCATTACAGGGGCGCCATTTGAATTTTTTGTATCGGCCATGTCTTCTATCGTGCTTGCCGGTCGAGCAAATATCCGAGCAGTTGCGGGCAAGATGTCCGAAGTTTCTCGTGTTCAGCGGTTAGAGCCATTCCGGCTTCCATGACCCCGAATGACAGGGGAAACGGGGCCGGAAACTCATTAACCGACAAAATAATGAAGCGCTACATAAGCTTCGTTCGAAAACAGAAAAATCTCGAACGGTTCGGACTGTCAATGCGGAAGTGCACTTTGTGCCACAATTGCAAAGGCGAAGGCCCTCCCGGGCAAATCGTCCGATATTTGGATGTTTGGGCTTTCAGTGTCGTTTTCCTGCATTATTTTCTGAAGGTGCGTTGACCAACCCAATGGTTGCATCGCAAATTATTCAGGCTCGGATTATTCAGGAGGGAATTGTTAACACATAAAATAAAGCAGAATATATCACTCAGGAATATCGGCGTTTTTACAGAGGGCATTGTTTATTTTTATACGAAGGAAGAGGAGGTGGCCTTGTTTTCAGGCCGGAAGTTTGATTTTACGCTGGTTTTATTTTGGCACGTATATTCCATGTAAATATTATCGATAATTAATATAATAAAGCGCCTGCAAGGCTATGTTTCTCTGTAAAATTTGCATAAAGATCATAAGTTGCAGTTTATGTGTTGTGAAAACATCTCCCTTATTAAAAAAAATTCTATTTTTTGGCAATTCGCGCCAATTTCTTGAAAATGACGTGGATTATCTGTTCGAAAATAGTGTAAGAGAGTTATGTGAAAGCTTACGCGGTTTGGAGTTCGACCGCTTCCGTTCCTGTCCGTCATGTATTGCGACAGGGATTGCAGCGATTGCGGGTATTCGGCGTGTGGGATCCGATGAATACGGAGGTGGGCCGTATCATTTGGATGCCGAATAGTCACCAGCCGTGAATAAAAATGAGAAACTATCGGGCAAGTTTGATGAACAACATAGCTATGAACATAGTCGCCATTCCGGATATAGCGGGGCCGGTTGACGATGCTGCGACCGAAAACGAGGTTCTCGCGATTTCGGAAATGTCGGAACTGTTCGGCGTAACCCTCCGAACACTCCGGTTTTATGAAGAAAAAGGCCTCCTGCACCCCGTCAGGCGGGGTGCGCGCCGTTTCTATGGCTCGCGTGATGTCGGCCGTATGCGGGTTATCCTGCAGGCAAAGAAGATCGGTTTGACGCTGGCGGAAATCCGTCGGGTGATCAAGCTCGTGGAAAGCGAAACGCCAAAAGCCGACCAGTATCGCGAACTGCAGGGCATCTGCCAGGCGCAGCAGGAAATGCTGCACGAGCAAAAGACGCTTCTGGATGAGCAGGTTACCGAAGTCGACAATGTGCTTGCGGCATTGAACAAGCTGGTGGCGGGGAACTGACGGCACTCGTGCCTTGCCTGCTTCCTCCGGCGCAGGCGCGAACAGCTGCTTCTTTCTGAATAAATGAAGGCCCGGACGCATCCGGGCCTTCATTGTTTCAGACTTCTCGAACCATGCCGGTTATCGCCAGGCTCTCCCGCCGGTCATGCGGCCTGTTTCGTTTCCCGCATGAAATCGGTGAAACGCTTGAAAAGATAATGGCTGTCGCGCGGCCCCGGTGAGGCTTCCGGGTGATACTGTACCGAGAACACCGGCTTGCCCTTCAAGCGGATGCCGCAGTTGGAGCCGTCGAACAGGGAGACATGGGTCTCTTCCACCGTGTCCGGAAGGCTCTCGGCATCGACGGCGAAGCCATGGTTCATGGAGGTGATTTCCACCTTGCCGGTCGTATGGTCGTGGACCGGATGGTTGGCGCCATGGTGCCCCTGATGCATCTTCACGGTCTTGCCGCCGAGCGCCAGCGCCAGCATCTGATGGCCCAAGCAAATTCCGAATACGGGAATGCCGCGCTCGACCAGCGCCTTGATGGTCGACGTCGCATATTCGCCGGTCGCCGCCGGATCTCCAGGCCCGTTGGACAGGAAGACCCCATCCGGCTGATAGGCAAGGACGTCTTCGGCCGTTGCCGTTGCCGGCAACACGGTGACATCGCAGCCGGCCTCGGTCAAAAGCCTGAGGATATTGCGCTTGATACCGAAATCGAGGGCGACGACCCTGAATTCGGGCGTGCCGGCCTTGCCGTATCCGGTGTCCCACTTCCAGGTGGTTTCATCCCAGTGATGGGTCTGCGTCGTGGAGACGTCCTTGGCGAGGTCCATGCCTTCCAGGCCCGGCCACTCCGCGGCTTTCTTCTTCAGGGCCTCGATATCGAACTTGCCGTCCGGCGAATGGGCGATCACCGCGTTCGGTACGCCCTTTTCACGGATCAGCGCTGTCAGGGCCCGGGTGTCGATACCGCTGATGCCGATGATGCCGCGGGACTTGAGCCACTGGTCCAGGCGCCGGGAGGCGCGATAGTTGGACGGATCGGTCACGCCGGCGTTCAGCACACAGCCGCGAATGCCGCTGTCGGCCGCCATGTTGACGGTTTCGATGTCTTCTTCGTTGGTGCCGACGTTGCCGATATGGGGAAAGGTGAAGGTGATGATCTGGCCGGCGTAGGAGGGGTCGGTCAGGATCTCTTCATAGCCGGTCATCGCCGTATTGAAACAGATTTCTCCAACGGCGTCGCCGGTTGCGCCAAGGCCTTCACCCTCGATCACGCTGCCATCGGCAAGTACGAGTAGGGCTGTCGCCGGCTTTATGGACCATGCGTCTGCAGTCGTCATGTCTTGCGTTCCAGGTGTTGTTGGTGACATCATGCGCTGCAGGAAGGGCGTGAGCGCGCGGGCATGAGCCCGTCAGATTGCCATCTGCATTAAGCGCGGGACTCTAGGGGAAGCCATCTCGATCGTCAACAGAGATCCTGTGAAAAAAAGGCTATATCTTTCAATAACTTGCTTTGATATGGGTTGAAGGCGGACTTGGGCGCACTAAAGTTCGCGGTAGCCGCGGGGGCAGTGAAAAAACATGCGCGAGAAAATAAACATCGCACTCAAGCAGGCACAGGAGGCGGGCGAAAAGCGCCGTATCGCCACCTTGCGTCTGGTTCAGACAGCCTTGAAGGACCGGGATGCCGCGGCGCGCGAGAGCGGCCGGGACGGGGTCAGCGATAACGAAGTCATCGATATTCTGGAGAAGATGGTTCGTCAGCGCGAGGTGTCTGCCCAGGAATTCGAGGAAAGCGGACAGCTGGACTTGGCCGAGCAGGAACGCGTAGAGGGGGAAATCATCCGGGAATTCCTGCCGAAGAAGCTGGACGAGGCGGAAATCCGCTCGATCTGCGAAGAAACCGTGCGCGATATCAGTGCCCATGGTCTGCGCGATATCGGCCGATGCATGTCGGAGCTGAAGGCGCGTTATCCGGGGAAAATGGATTTCGTCCAGGCGTCCTGCGTGGTCAAGGACCTGCTGCGCTCCGACGGGCCGAAAGAGGTGGATACGCCGCCTCGAAAGGCCGGCGAGGGCGTGTAATGGCCTGAAAGCTTCCGGGCTGCCGGAACCGGAGTTATACCCAGATTAGCCACAGGGATGCGCGCGGGGCGAGGCGACCCGTGCAGGTGACTCGCTCTGGACGTAATTTATCCTTATCTTCGCACCTCGTGGTCCGGTTTCTGCCGGACATCGTGATAACATGTGACCCTGGTCTGGATCAGGCGCGTTTCGGCGGACTTCATGCGTTTCGACAATCGGCTCCTCGATGAAATAAGGGCCCGGATCACTCTGTCTGATCTGGTTGGTCGTCGGGTGACCTGGGACCGGCGCAAGACGCAGCCGGGCAAGGGCGATTATTGGGCCTGTTGTCCGTTCCATCAGGAAAAGTCACCGAGTTTCCACGTGGATGACCGGCGCAACCGATACAAATGTTTCGGCTGTGGCGCCTCGGGGGACCATTTCCGCTTTCTGACCGAAACCGAAGGGCTGAGCTTTCCCGAGGCCGTTGAGCGGCTTGCCGAACAGGCCGGAGTGGCCTTGCCCGCACCCGATCCTCAGGCGGCGCGCCGGGAAAAACAGCGTGCCAGCCTTGCCGACGTGTGCGAAATGGCCGCGCAGTTCTTCCAGTCGGAATTCGCCACTTCGCGGGGCGAGACGGCCCGCGGCTACGCTCTCAAGCGTGGTTTCACGCAGGAAACCTTAAGGGAATTCCGCTTCGGATACGCGCCGGACAGCCGGGATTCGCTGAAACGTTATCTGACCGGCAAGGGCGTGCCGGAAGAGATGATGGTCGAGGCGGGCCTGATCATCCGGCCCGACGGCGGCCGTCCGACCTACGACCGGTTCCGCGGACGTCTGATGATCCCGATCCAGGACGAGCGGGGGCGGGTGGTTGCTTTCGGCGGCCGGACGCTCGATCCGGACGGTCAGCCCAAATACCTGAACTCGCCGGAGACGCCGCTGTTCCACAAGGGCGTCATGCTGTTCAACGCCCACCGGGCCCGCGAGCCGGCCTTCAAGTCCGGCCAGGCGGTCGTGGTGGAAGGCTATCTCGACGCCATTGCCCTGTGGCAGGCCGGTGTGAAGCATGTGGTCGCCACGCTCGGCACGGCCTTCACCGAGGATCAGGTGATGCGGCTGTGGAAATTCGCGGCCGAGCCGGTTGTCTGCTTCGACGGGGACGTGGCGGGTGTCGCCGCGGCGCACCGGGTGATCGACCGGATATTGCCGGTTCTGAGAAGCGGTTACTCGTTCCAGTTCTGCTTCCTGCCGGACGGCATGGACCCGGACGATTTGATCCGGGAGCGCGGTCTAGCCGGTTTCGAGGCCGAGATCGAACGGGCCCAGCCTCTGTTCGATGCGGTCTGGGAGCGGGAGATTGCCGTTGCCCGGCTGGATACGCCGGAACGCAAGGCGGCCCTTGAAAAGCGCTTTGACGATCTGATCGAGACCATCCGCGACCAACGGGTCCGGCGGCGTTATCAGCTCGACATCAAGCTGAAGCTTTCCAATCTGTTTTTCGAACTGTCCCGGCAACGGCGCGGGGACAGGAACAAGGACAATTTTGCGAGCATTTCCGGAGCCGCTCCGGCCCGGGTCGACGCGCCCGACGCGCCGCTTTTCGGAACGGAGCGCCTGGTCTGCGGATTATGCGTGCGCTATCCGCAGCTGCTCGACCGTCATCTGGAACGGATCGCCAGTCTGTGGTTCTCAGACGATCTGCACCGGCGGTTTCGCGACGCCTTGTGCCGGATTGCCTATGACCGGGACGGCGCGCCGGTGACGGAACTGGCGAGCACTGCCGACGAACCCCTGCAGCAGCTTCTGGCGGAGATGATTGCAGATCGCTCTGCGGGCCTGCAGGAACGCAACGGCGGCGCCTTTTCCGCCCTCATTCAGCGCTTCCCGTTGCTGCGCAATCATCCGCCTGAGGATTTCGTCGAGGCCGTTTTCCTTCATTTCCTGGATGTGCTGGAGCTGCGTACCCTGGAAAACGAACTGGAAATGGAGATGGCCGCAAGTGAGGCCGAGCTGGACGAGAATGCCTGGAACCGCATCCGCGCCGTAACCCAGGACCTCAGCCGCCGGCGTGAAGAATGCGTGCGCGAGGAGGCGGAACTTGCCGAGAGGGCAAAGAAGATCAAGGCGACGCCGATGCCCGTTCCCGAGGCGGTTTCCGTCGCGGCCAGAGCCTGAGTGGTGCCTGATGGGGCTAAATCGCCACAAAAGCACATTTTTTTAGCCGAATCTGATTGACCTGCGGCGAATCACACTTGCGAATCGTAAACAGCGAGCTAAATACAACATCTGCAGCAACAAGCGTCGCGGCATGGCACGAAGCCCCGGGCAATCATTCTCAAAGAGGCTGCAACAACCCGTATCGAACGCGATGTGGCAAATGGAGCGTCATTTGCCCAAGCGTTACGCTCGTGGTTTCGGGACAAGGTTTTTTTAGCCGCCTTTGACGCCACGGTTAATTGGGACTTAAGGGACACGGTTTACAACCCGATTCGATAAGCCAATGCAATGGGCTGCGCGGCCGTGAGGCTGGCGCGCCGGTTGTCGGGCCGGAGTAAACAGATTTTGGGCGCGGCGCGGCCTTTCACAACGGGCCGCGGTTCTGGAGCAAAATATGGTAGCTAAGGCGACACAAGCAGACGACACGCAGGAAACCAGTGCAGAAGGCCCGGACGGCCCCTTGCTCGACCTGTCGGATGCCGCAGTCAAGAAGATGATCAAGGCCGCGAAGAAGCGCGGCTATGTTACCTACGACGAGCTGAACGAAGTCCTTCCCTCCGAACAGGTTTCTTCCGAAAAGATCGAAGACACCATGTCGATGCTGTCTGACATGGGCATCAACGTGATCGATTCGGACGAGGTCGACGACGCGGCTGCCGAAGACGTCGACGGCGGCGGCGATCTGGTCGCGGCAAGCTCCGGCGCGGTCGCCAAGACGACCACGACCAAGGAGCCGGCCGACCGGACCGACGATCCGGTGCGCATGTATCTGCGCGAGATGGGATCGGTGGAGCTCCTGTCGCGCGAAGGCGAAATCGCCATTGCCAAGCGCATCGAGGCCGGCCGCGAGGCGATGATCGCAGGCCTGTGCGAAAGCCCGCTGACCTTCCAGGCGATCATCATCTGGCGCGACGAACTGAACGAGGGCAAGGTTCTCCTGCGCGACATCATCGATCTGGAAGCAACCTACGCCGGTCCGGACGCCAAGGCCGGCCCCGCCAGCGCCAACGACGACGAGGAGCCCGGCGAGGAGGAGGAAGAGACCTCCGTCAAGGCCGCTCCGGAATCCAAGAGCGGCGCCGACGAGGAAACGGAATCCGACGGCGAGGGCGAGGGTGAAGACGGCGAGGACGACGACGAGTTCGAAGCCAACGTGTCGCTTTCCGCAATGGAAGCGGAACTGAAGCCCGCCGTTCTGGAAACCTTCGACCGGGTCGCCGACAGCTACAAGAAGCTGCGCCGTCTGCAGGACCAGCTGGTTGAAAACAAGCTGGCCAACCGGACGCTGTCTCCTTCCCAGGAGCGCCGCTACAAGAAGCTGAAGGAAGAGATCGTCGTCGACGTGAAGAGCCTGTCGCTCAACCAGAACCGTATCGACGCCCTGGTGGCCCAGCTCTACGACATCAACAAGCGGCTGATGGGTTATGAAGGCCGTCTGCTGCGTCTGGCCGACAGCTACAACGTCGACCGGACGGACTTCCTGAAACAGTACCAGGGCGCGGAGCTCGATCCGAACTGGCTGCGCAAGGTGGCGAACCTTTCCACCCGCGGGTGGAAGAACTTCATCGCCAAGGAAAAGGAAACCATTCGCGAGCTGCGTCAGGAGATCCAGACGCTGGCGACCGAAACCGGGCTGGAAATCACCGAATTCCGCCGCATCGTCGCCATGGTGCAGAAGGGCGAGCGCGAAGCGCGCATCGCCAAGAAGGAAATGGTCGAGGCGAACCTGCGTCTCGTGATCTCCATTGCCAAGAAATACACCAACCGCGGCCTGCAGTTCCTGGATCTGATCCAGGAAGGCAACATCGGCCTGATGAAGGCGGTCGACAAGTTCGAATACCGCCGCGGCTACAAGTTCTCCACCTACGCCACGTGGTGGATCCGGCAGGCGATCACCCGCTCGATCGCCGACCAGGCCCGCACGATCCGTATTCCGGTGCACATGATCGAGACGATCAACAAGATCGTCCGGACCTCGCGCCAGATGCTGCACGAGATCGGCCGCGAGCCGACCCCGGAAGAACTGGCCGAAAAGCTGCAGATGCCGCTGGAAAAGGTGCGCAAGGTCCTGAAGATCGCCAAGGAGCCGATCTCGCTCGAAACCCCGATCGGGGACGAGGAAGATTCGCATCTCGGCGACTTCATCGAGGACAAGAATGCGGTCCTGCCGATCGACGCGGCGATCCAGTCGAACCTGCGCGAGACCACGACCCGCGTGCTGGCGTCGCTGACGCCGCGCGAGGAACGCGTGCTGCGCATGCGCTTCGGTATCGGCATGAACACCGACCACACGCTGGAAGAAGTCGGCCAGCAGTTCTCGGTGACCCGCGAACGTATCCGCCAGATCGAGGCAAAGGCGCTCAGAAAGCTGAAGCACCCGAGCCGGTCGCGCAAGCTGCGGTCGTTCCTGGACAGCTAGGCGATCAGCGGTATTCAAATGAAGAAAGACCCGGCGGCAACGCCGGGTTTTTTGTCTGGAGCCATTGAAAGTGTTGGGGCATCCCCGGAAAAGTGAATCCTGCCTTGGTAACGCCGGGTTTTTTGTTTGTACCTGATGCTCTAGGTTCGGAAGTGACGGTCGATGTCGGAAGGTTTCCCGATTGAAGTGCAGATAATGAAAGGCGACCGGGCCATTACGTCCGATGCGCCCGCTCTGACCCTCATTCCCGCCACGGACGCGCCGATGCATGAGACATCGCGCAAGTACCGCTGGTTTTTTGGCGGGGAACTCGCCGTCTCCCTGCTTCTGCACACCCTTGTTGCGGTGGCCCTGACCGGCGTTGTCGCCCGGCAATTTGCCCAACCCCAGGTGGATCCAATCAGCGTGGAACTGGTGGCGCCTCCGGAACCCAAAGCGCCGGAGCCCAAAGCGCAGGAACTCAAGATTCCGGAGCTTGAACAACCGAAACCGGAAGTGCCGGAACCGGACGAGAAACAGCCGCCCGAGCAAAAGCCGGAAGAGCAAAAGCCGCCAGAGCAGAAACAGGAAGAGCAAAAGCAGGAAGAAAAGAAACAGGAAGTGCCCAAGGCCGAACAACCGCCTCCGCCACCGCCGCCTCCGTCGGAACAGAAGCCTGAGCAAAAGCCGGAAGAAAAACCGGTCGAGCCGGAAAAGCAGGCGGAGCCGGATACGTCGACCGAGCCCGAAAAGAAGGCGGAGCCGGATAAGACGGCTGAGGAAAAGCCTGCCCCGGAAATTCTAAAGCCGGTGGTGGAGTTCGGTGACACCGACAGCGGACCGCGCAAGGCCGAGGACGGATCGGCGGCGCAGGAGGCGAATACCTCTGAGCAACCCGAGGACAAGCCGACGGAACCGCAACAGGCCGCTGAGGGTACCGGAAAACCGGAAGAGGCGCAGAAGGCGGAAACCGACCCCGCCGACACCCCGCCGGACGAAACGGCTGACGATCAGGAGACGCCTCAGGAAGAGCAACCTCAATCCGAGCAAACGGAAACAAACTCTTCCGAAGCGCCCGCGCCGCAAATCCTGACATCGGATACGGCAGCAGATGCGGCACCCGATGATTTCGGAACTGTGGGGCGAATCGTTACTTCGGCCACACCCGCACCGAAGCCCGCGCAGCGGCCAGCGGCGAGAACGGCTTCGAATTCCTCTGCGACGTCGGCAAGACAGAATGGAAGTTCCGGCCGGCAAGGGCCACCCCTGATCGAGGCGAGACGATTGTTATCCTCGGCGGCCGACGGCGGTCCGCGGGCCCGGTCTGCCATGGCCGGCATGCCTCCCGGACAAAGGTTGAACTACTTGTGCAGGACCGAACTGGACGCCCAGCTGCTTGATTGGGATCCGTCCCGCCCGCCGGAAATGCTGCCTTCGTTCAGGCCCCAGGGGGGCAATGTGCTGGAACCGGGGCAGGCCGCCTATGGCTCGCGTGGCGATTGGTACGACCTCAATTTCCGCTGCGAGACCGATAAGGGCGTAACGCGGGTGGTGAAATTCTCGTTCAGGATCGGCCCGCCGATCCCGCCGGCCAAGTGGCAGGCGCGCGGGCTGCCGCCTTTTTGAGCACTAGCGATTCTAGCCTTTGTTGGAAGAGTTCTGATGATGAACGTTTTCTGGCCAGCTTTTTAGGAAGGATGGGATACCTCGAATGGGTGCTGATCATCTCATGAGGCTGTGCATTGAGTTGGTAGAATCTCTATATGTTTAAAGGCGCTACCTGTGTTTAGAGTATTCTGAGTTATGTCTATTTCTGATTGCATATTCTTAGCCTCTTTGCGACGGTGAGTACGAGAGAGAATAAAGCGAAAGAGCTTATATGGTGCCGGATATAAACTCACCAGAAGATTTGGAGACATGGCTATCGGATAAGCCGGTAGACTGGGTGCGGGTAGTCGGGACACGAAATGCCCTGAGAATTTTCCCCCTCTCATTTCGCCTTTTAGAGCTTCCAGTACAAATGCTCGATGTCGAGTTGAAGCAGAATTTGATACTGCAAACTTTCCGCGCGATTTTCATATCGTGGGCCGCGTGCAAATATCCGGCATACAAATTGAAGAGATCCGCCGCCTCTGCGGCCGCAGCCAACACGGCGGCCCTTAGAGCTGCCGCTAATGCCGGTAATGTCGTCTTTCTTTCCGCTGCTGCCTCTGTCGCGAATGCGGCCTATGCTATTGCTGCCGAAACAACTGCCGCCGCCACTGCTGCTGTCAGCGTTAATGCTGCCAATGCCGGCTTTGCCGCAGATGCCACTGCAACTGCCATTTGGCAGGCGATGAATGAGGATTGCGTATGGTTGGAAGCCAAACCTGGGCGGAGAGATTTGATTGATCAACCACTTTGGTTTTCTGATGTGCGTGGAGATAAGAGGTTCAACGCAAACTTCCCGATCTGGCTTCGTGAGCCCTTTGACGCTTTCATAAAAGCCCACTGGACTAAGTCCGAGGTGCGGAAACTAATTTCCGATTGGTATCGAGCGATTCTGCCGAACGGAATAGGCGTAGCTCCACATAGCCCTTTTGGTGAGAAGGCAACTGTTGCTATTGCGGCGCAGCCGGATACTTTCTGGACGGTATCTGAAGGCCGGAACATTGAACAAATCTTGATCGATATTTGGCATATTTCTATGGGAGAAACATCCCAATTTAATGAGGAGCGATCTGTTCCCGAGTTGATTGTTGATTTTTTAGAAAATCGAAGAAGATATGCATCAATTGATGAAATTAGAGATTACTTTGGCAAGTTTGATCCCGCCCCTGCCGATACAACAATCCGTGGTCGTTTAAGCGATTTAGCAACGAGCGGAAAAATCATCCGGAAAGAACAAGGCCTATATATCCATCCAAAATGGCATGTTCTGGAGGAAAATAATAAGGAAGCTCTGGCCAAAGACGTGTCAGAAGCGGTCGAAAATCTCGAACCTCAATTTCCCGCAGCTTTTCGCTTTGGTTGGAGAGCAAACAAGATTGAAGCGGCTCCGCCGGCAGACGTGTCTTCCGATCCTGAGAGCGCGCAGATTTATCTGGATGAGGCGCGGCGGAAAGCACAAATGTTGGCAGAGCGGCTACTGCGCTCCAATGCCGAAAGGAGAGTAGTCGATTCGGTCAATGGATTATTCGACGTTCTCACTGAAAATATTAAGGATTTGCGTCCGCAGTTGGTGAGATCGCGGGCGCGCTCGGTAGAGGCTGACGCACAAGCTTATTCGAAACCACAAGATGAGGAGAGAGAGCTATTCCCCGACGCAGTGGCGGCCTTGATCGACCTTTCCGAAACCGTGAAAGATCTACAGGGCTGCTATCCGCAGCTTCGGAATCTCGAAGCTGAAATTACAGCTTTGGATCTTGATCCATCTCGTGTGAATGAAGTCAAGGACAAGCTAGATGAAATCGTCGAAGCTGCTTCCGAGCAGGAGCAGGTCTTAGATCAGTCGGCAATTTATGCGCTCCACACGATGGAGGCGCTTGCTGGAGAAAGTGCATCACCAGATGTAAAGCAAAAACGGGTGGCTGAATATGCACTAGTTGTTCGGAATTTTATCTCACCAGTTGCGCGTTTTGCGCTCGACAATGTCTTTGCACGTGAGGCTAAGCGCCTTTCCTCGGAAATATACATGAAGGCGCGACCGAAAATCGTCGATGGCGTTGTCGACGGCGTTGGGTCAATGGCCCGGCCGGCAACTATTCTCCTAATTGCAGGCCTGGTCGGTATGATTGGTGGACCAACCGCAGGTATTGCTACTGCCGCTGTGGGATTTGGTAAAGTGGATCGCCTATTAAAGCTTGCTGAAAAATTGCTCAAGACCAAATTTGAAACGCAAAATAGCGTAGATAGACCGCAAAGTGATTGGGAGCTCAGCGATTCTGAAGAATTATTTGAATCTAAAGATATTGTAGACAATTGAATTCTAATAGGTTTTGTATAAAATATTTTTGAATTTTAATATTTATAATAACTTATAAACAAAGTGGTTCTCTTAAATTCTAAGCTGCAAAGAACGGCGCGAGGAGTATCCCCCGCGCCGCTGGTGTTGTCAGGCCTTATGCCGCGTCCCCGTCGCGCAGGCGGACGAGGTCGTTCATCAGGCCGCCGGTGCCGTTGTGGATCGTCAGGCGGTCCACCTTGCCGGCGATGGCTTCGAGCGCTTCCAGTTCCTTCAGCCGCAGCATGACCGGGTTTTCGGCCATGACCTTTGCGGTGTTCAGAAGCGAACGGGTGGCGTTCGTTTCTTCGCGGCGCCGGATCACGTTGGCTTCGGCTTCCTTTTCAGCCTGCACCACCATGTTGAGGATCTCGCGCATTTCGCCCGGCAGGATCACGTCCTTCAGGGTGATGTCGGAGACCTCGATCCCGATCTTCGCCATGTCGGTACGGACCTTGTCGGCGGCTTCCGCGTTGACCTCGCCCTTGCGTTCCAGGATCTGGTCAAGCTTCATGGCGCCGAGGGTCCGGCGGTAGGCGACCTGCAGCGCCCGGTAGAGCGCGTCGGAGAAGTCCTTCACGTCGTGGGCGGCCTTCACCGGATCGACAACGCGGTAGTCCGCGGTGATGTTGATCCGGATGGTCACCCGGTCGAGGGTCAGGACTTCCTGGCCGGTCACGTCCAGGCTCTGGCGCTTCAGGTCGATCACCTTCTGGGTGACCGTCCGGCCCGCCTTCCAGTAGGCGTGGATGCCCGGTTCCTGCACGGCGGTCATCACACCGTCGATGTAGACGAGTGCGACCTGACCGTCGGCGACCGGCACGATGACGAACTGGGCCGTCTGCTTGGCATCGCCCAGACGACGCATCAGCGCGGCCGGGACGACCGGCTCCGCCTGCGTGTCGATCACGGTCACGGCCCAGGGGCCGGCAACGGTCCACAGAACCAGCCGCTGGTCCGGACCCATGACGGAATGGATCCGGCCGTCACGTTCCACGACCGCGACTTCGCCGGGCTTCGTCCGGACGACCGTCAGGTGCTCAGCGGCAATCTCGGGGAGTTTGTCGAAGAGCGCCTTTTCATAGGGCGACCGGAATTCGGGCACGGCCAGGTTCTGCCGTTCGATCACGAGCGAGCCGTTCCCATTCGCCAGCCAGTATTCGCCCGGTGTCAGAATGGTCCGCAGTTCGCCCTTCACCAGGTGGAGAGCCCGTTCGTTTTCCTGGATCAGCACGCGGGTGCGGCCCAGGAACCTTTCGAGAATTCGCATCATCTTCGTTACTCCTTCCATCGCGCTAAGGCACTTTGGTCGTCCTTTCTGTTTGTCTGTTTCGTTTCAGTCCCGGGTCCGCGGATACGGGAGATCCGAAGGGAGCGCCGGGGCTCGCGCCGGGCCGGAGGCAAGCGGACCTTGCGGCGGACAAACAGAGCGCGCCCGTTCGAAAGCAGGCGGTTTCGGCAAGTTCGCGGCGCGGTCATTGCAACAGGCCGGACGGGAGCGCCGGGCATCGGCAAGGCTTTCCCGGCCGTCTTGAGACGGCGGGTCAGGCTTGCGTCCGCAAGCTCCCTTCAAATCCCGCAATTGAGACAGCGTGAATGGCTGTTGGCTTTACAGGCCAGATCGGGAGTCGAACCCGAACCCCGAAGGGTTACCGTTTGGAGCGGGAGTTGAACCCGCGACCGTCGGATTAAAAGTCCGATGCTCTACCAACTGAGCTATCCTTGCGCACATGACAGGAGTCGAACCTGCTATCCCCGGACGGAAAGGCCCGGCGCTATACCGATTAGCATCATGTGACGTTATCCGATCCCGGAGCAGTGTCCGTACATGAGGGGGCAGGGCCCAATCACGCGGGCGGCCGTTAGATGGCCGAACCGTTGACATCCGCACCGGTGCGGCGACCGGGAGGCGTGACATAAGGGAAGGGGCCCATAGTCCGCAAGAGGATTATTGGCAAAACTTGCAGGGATGCATCCTTGTGTTGCATTTAAGCAACTTTACGGGAGGGGGCAGTCCATTGATCTTCTGTTCTGAATTACCTCAATGGGAGCTTCCTTAGATTTGAACGCTAAATAATCAGTGACTATTTCTGGTTGCGAAATTTTATCCATTTTGCCAAGCTGGTTTGAAAGCGGAGTGGGGATCCAATAAAATTGTGTTTCAGTTTAGATCGCCAGGAGACCTAATAGATAGGCTAAGGAATAATTCTCCCGACTGGGCGCGATCCATTGCTGCACGAAATTCTCTTCGAGTCTTTCCCGCTATATTTAATATTATTATTTATGATGATCAAATTATTGCTTTGGAAAGAAAGCAAAACCTAATACTGCAAGCCTTTAGGGCGAACTTTATTTCCTGGGCGGCGTGTAAATACTCAATTGATAAAATAAGAGTACTTGCAGAAGCTGCGGCTTCTGGTGTGTCAAAATCGGTAGCTGAATGCAGCGCTGCTTCTCAGGTTACTGCAGATGTTGCAGCTGTTGCTACTAGTGCGGCTCAGGCCACTGCCACAGAGTCAGCTGCTGCTGCGTTATCGGTCGCTACCGCTGTCGGCGGTGCTGTTAGAGCTATTTCGGAAATGTCTCAGGATGGACAGAGCATTTTCTCTGCGCCGCCAGTAACACATTATGCTGATGGGCGGCATATCATCTCTGAGGTCATATGGGGTGCAATATCCGATGACTATCAATGGCTGGAGAAATATTCCCAAGAAACAAAATTGATCGATCGGCCGCTATGGCTTTCTGACGTGCGTGGGGATGAAAAATTTTTCGCGAACTTTCCTGTATGGATCCGTGAACCATTCGATGCATTCGTTGGAAGCGAATGGGTCTCGTCCGGGCCTTGGGGCGTGATTATCAGTTGGTATCGGTCTATCTTGCCGAACAACATAACCGCAATGCCGACAAGTTTGTTTGGCGAAAAGGCGGACATAGAAATCGCGGGCCAACCAGACCGATTCTGGACCATAACGGATGGGAGAAGTGCGGACAAAATTCTCGAAGATATTCGTCGTATCGCCGATGGGCGCGATACGGTATTTTCCGACGATAGTTCGCCTATTCGCAATTCGGTCGATCTGGAATCAGGCGAGAAACCAAGCGCGCTATATTCTGAGAGCTCTGATTCTGCAGATGTCTCGACTTTAGCTGATCACCCGACGGCGGAAGATGCTCTAGGCAGGCGGTCCTTTGCTCAAGCACTCGCCAATCGGTTGGACGATATCCTCAAGGCTGGCGGAAAGGACGGCTTTGCTGTCAATCTCCACGCGCCATGGGGTGCGGGTAAAACATCCATCCTGATGATGATGGAGGCATTTCTGTGCGATCCGAAGCGGCAGCTTGGAGACCGCTGGGCTGTGGTTAATTTCAACGCATGGGATCACGAGAAGCGTAACCCGCCCTGGTGGCCCTTGATTGAGGCGACTAAGGACGGTTGTGTGAAAAGCCTCGAAGAAACGGAGGGGCGGGCACGAGCCGATGATATCAAGAATATTTGGCGCGATTGGATTTTCAGAGCTGAATGGTGGCCCTTGGTCGTCGGTTCGTTAATGTTGCTAACGACTATTATTGCTTATGTTTTGATTCCGCAGGGCCAGATACGGAATGTGGTGGCCTTCCTTGGAATCCTGATTACTGTTTTTGGCGGCAGTCAATTGTTCATCCGAAAAGCATTTTTCGGTTCTATGAGCAATGAAGAGTTCTATGTGAAGATTGCCAAAGATCCAATGAGGAAGATTTCTGAACTTTTTCAAGAGATCGTCGATGCTACTGACATGCCCGTCTGTATCTTCATCGATGATCTGGATCGGTGCAATGTAGATTTTGTTGTCGATCTTCTAGTAGGCATTCAGACCTCATTCCGGAATCCAAAGGTTGCTTATGTGGTGGCGGCGGACAAGGCTTGGATCCGTTCAAGTTTCGAAAGTCGCTACGCCTCTTTTAACGATGAAATAGGCGATGCCGGCCAGCCTCTCGGTTACTTGTTTTTAGAAAAGATTTTCCAGATGTCGGTGCCGGTTCCCGGCATGGGGGACTGGAAGAGGCGCTATTTCGAATCTCTTTTGCATGGAACGGCGGTGAACCAAGGCAACGAGGACGCGGTAGAGCCCAAAACGGAGCAAGGTGTGTCCGACAACCGCTTGTCGCAGCGCGCCGAAAAGGCGCGCGATGAGGAAGTGCAGAAACGGCGGCAGGAAATTAGGGACGCGCAGGGTGGCGACATCCGGCAAGCCGGAATCGACGCAGCTCTGCAGGACCGAGATGACGACATCACCCGTGCGGCCCTCGTACTTGAATATACCGCCTCCAAGGTCGCGCAGCAGGAGACGGAACATCTGCTGGCGCGGTTCACAACACTACTGCCGGACAATCCGCGGGTCATGAAGCGGATGATCAACGCCTTCGGCATGCGCTATGCGATCAGTCTGCTGGAGCGCAGCGATGTGCCGCGCGAAGCCTTGGCGCGCTGGACCGTGTTGGAACAACGATTTCCCGCGCTAGCCGATCTACTGGTGGAGCATCCTGACTGGACGGACGATTTGGCTTCGCCGGACAAGTCGGAGAATTATCCCGAAGTGCTCGATCCCTTTCTTTTAACCCCGGCGGTTCAGAACATTCTGGCTGGAGAGCTGAATCCGGGCGGCGACATTAGCGGGCCACGGTCAAAACTCGATGCAGAGGCGGTTCGCAAGATCACGCGCGGGTCTGCGGACTAGCTCCAACTCCCGTCTTGCCTCCGCCATCAAGGACGGGCACACTCCGCGACAGTACCCTTCGCGTTAGTCCAATCAGGTTCCTCATCATGCCCAAATCCCAGACCCGTTTTCTGCTGGATACCTATTTTGCCGCCTTCAATGCCGGGGATACCGGCAAGATGGAGGATCTGGTCGCCGATGATCTGATCCACGACGTCAATCAGGGCGAACGGCGAGTCGGCAAGGACAAGTTCTGGGCCTTCAATGTGCATATGACCCGCTGCTACAAGGAGCGGCTGTCGGATATCCTGCTGCTGATTTCCGAGGACGGTTCGCGAGCCGCGGCCGAATTCATCGTCTCCGGCACCTACCTGGACGACGACGAGGGCCTGCCGCAGGCCAAGGGCCAGACCTACAAGCTTCCCGCCGGCAGCTTTTTTGAAATCCGCGACGGCAAGATCGCCCGGATCACCACCTACTACAACCTCACGGACTGGATTTCGCAGGTCGAAAAGGCCGGATAGGCCCCGGGTTACACCCCTTCCGCATCGGTCGGTCCCGCCCCCCATTTCATGCGTGGCGTTGCCGGGCATGAAAGGCCTTGCGTTCGCGTGGGACTCAATATAACTATAAAACTAGAAATATGGTTATATTGAAGCAAGGTGGCCGGAAATGGATCTGGAAGAAGCCGCGCAAGGGTTTGCCGCGCTCGGATCGGAATCCCGCCTGCAGGTGGTGCTGACTCTGGTGAAGGCCGGCCGAAGCGGGTTGACGGTTGGCGATATCCAGGCGCGGACCGCCATGGCCGCGTCTACGCTCGCCCATCATCTGAAGTTCCTGTCCTCCGCCGGCCTGATCGTTCAGGAAAAGGCAGGCCGGGCCGTGATCAACCGGGCCGCCTTCGACCATCTGGAAGCCCTTGCCGGCTATATCCTGCAGGAATGCTGCGTCGACGAAAATGGCTGTGCGGGCGCATGCGCCCCTGAGGAGGAGATCGTATCATGACCGATATTACGCCGGCTAAATCTTCCTGTTGCGCGACACCTTCGGGAGATGCCTGTTGTGCGCCCGAACCGTCGCCCTTCCCGTGGAGGCAGGTGCTGCTGACGCCGTGGACGCTGGTCGTGGCTGTGCCGCTTCTGGTCCTGGCTTTCGATCCGACCGAAGCTGGCCCTGTAACGCTGTTCGCGCTTAAGGCTTTCGTGGGGACGCTGCCTTATATCGTTGCCGCCGTCTTGCTGATCGCCTGGCTGAAGGCGGCCGGAGCGGAGAGCACGATCGGGCGGGTGTTCGAAGGACGGGAGACCCAGGCGATTGTTCTGGCCGCCCTGTTCGGCGGTCTGGCGCCCTTCTGTTCCTGTCAGGTGATCCCGTTCATCGCCGGCCTGCTGGCGCTCGGCGCACCGCTGCCGGCGATCATGGCTTTCTGGCTGTCCTCGCCGTTGATCGATCCGCCGACGCTGCTGATCACCGCCGCCGCATTGGGCTGGCCGTTTGCCATCGGCAAGGCGGTCTTTGCCGTCGGTCTCGGCCTGTTCGGTGGCTTCACCGTCAAGGCGCTGGTGAGCGGCGGGCTGTTTTCAAATCCGCTCAAGCCGAGAACCTCGGGCGGTTGCGGCTGCGGGCCGTCGCCGTTCAAGGGGAAGCCGGTGTGGCGGTTCTGGCAGGAAAAAGACCGCAAGGCGGTGTTCGGCACCGAACTGAGGATCAACGCCCTGTTTCTCGCCAAGTGGCTGGCGCTCGCCTATGCCCTGGAGGCTCTGCTGGTCACCTATGTGCCGGCGGATCTGATCGCGCGGGCCGTCGGCGGTGATGGACTTCTGCCGATCGTCACGGCTGCGCTGGTGGGCATGCCCGCCTATCTCAATAGCTACGTGGCACCGCCGCTTCTCTCCGGCCTGGTGGAACAGGGCATGAGCCCGGGCGCGGCCATGGCCTTCATGATCGCCGGCGCCGTCAGTTCCATCCCCGCGATGGCGGCGGTGTGGTCGCTGGTCCGGCCCGGGGTGTTTGCCAGCTATCTCGGCCTTGGCCTTGCAGGCGCGATCGCCTCCGGCGTGATCTTTCAATTGTTCCTTTGAGGATAAAGCGATGCTGACCCATGTCACTGTCACCGTGGCGCCTGATGAAAACGGCGGCCTCCGGCTGCTGGCGCCGATTGGCCTGCCGACACCCCATCAGGTGCCGGTCCGCTTCGCGGTGGAAGGGGCGGACTTCGAGCTGATAGGCGAGGTCACGACCGGCCAGATGGCGGCGCTGGTGTCCCCGGATCCCGCAACGCCGGTTACATTCAGTTACACCTTCGCAGAGGGCGGTCCGGGTTATCCGGATGGCCTGTTCCGGCCGCGTCCAAATCGTTACACGAAGGCCGCCGATGCCCTGGTCCGCGATGCGCGGCGTCTGGCGGATGGTGCTCGTGACGGCCACGCGGCCATCGAGGCAATCGTCAACGACGTGGCGGAGAAATTCGTCTACGGCCACCCGGATGTCCGTTTCAACGACGGGCTTGAGGAGATCCCCTATCTGTCCTGCGGTGTGACAGAAGGCTCCTGCGTCGACATCAACACCTATCTCATCGCCTGCCTGCGGGCGGCCGGTTTCGAGGCCGGCTACATGACCGGATATTTCTTCCCGGATGAAAAGAACGGCTGCTGCGACGACATGCACTGCTGGGTCGTGACCCGGCACAACGGCGTCGTTCTGGAGTGGGACATCGCCCATCATCTGAAAATGGGGACACGCGAGATCTGCTGCGGTCTCAATCCCAGGCCGGGCTGCCGGGTTGCCATGGCCCATTCCATGGGGCTCGCTTTTCCTCAGTTGGGCATTGCCGGTACCAAGCTGATCGCCGAGCCGAACTGGGTCAACGGCGACGGAACGCTGTCGCGGGCCGCGCTCGATATCCGGATGCAGAAAACGCAGCCGGATGCGAGCGAGGTCGCCGCTTAGGCTTTGTTGGTTCTTGCCCGGCTGAAGACCATCTTCTGTTTCGCCAGGCGTTCCGAAGGGCCGATCCAGGCGTAAGCCAGAAGCGCTGGCTCCAGATTGGACACCGTGATCCGGTGGGTGTGTTCCGGCGGATTGAAGATCATGGATCCGGGCGCGTAGACACCCTGATGGTTTTCCGAAACCGCGCCGGACAGGCAGATGTAGCTTTCCGAAATGCCGTCATGGGCGTGCGAAGGATACGTGCAGCCGGGGGCGAACAGTACGAAGCCCAGAATGACTTGATCGGTGAGGATCGGTCCGTTCGGGCCGGCGACTTCCGCATAGGCATAGGTTTTTTCCAGACCGCGCGGAACCTTTTCGTAGCCGTATTGCCAGATGAGGTGCTGCTGGATGGATTCGATAGAGCGGATGAAGGGAGCGGTGCGTTCCAGCTTGCCTTCGTCGAGCGCGCGTTTCAGGTGAACGTTGACCGGCTTCTCCGCCGGGCTGTTGAATTCCAGGGGCGGGTTGGCTTTCAGGACCCGGCTGATCGCTTCGCGCACGGCCCGCTGGTGGGCCCGGATCCGGTCGCTGCCGCCCGACGACAGAAACCGGTAAAGCTCGTAATATTCCTTGAGCAGGTATCCCCAATCCGGCAGATCGGCCAAGCGTCGTTCCAACATCGCGCCTCCCAGGCGTTTGCTCGTATCGGCAAGCGGATCGTTCCCCCTATTGATCCGTATCACATCCGGACCGGAACAAACGGAATAACATTGCGACCTAATGTTGCTTGCGCCCGACACGCGGGTGGCTAGTGTCGCATTGAAACTCTCCAGAACCGGATTTCACATGAAAGTCATCGTTGTCGGCGCCGGCGTTTCCGGCCTGTCCACCGCCTGGGCGCTCGCCCGGCAGGATGTAGACGTCACGCTTATCGAGCAGGGCCCGATCCCCAATCCCTTATCTGCGTCCGGCGACCAGCACCGGATCATCCGCCGTGCCTATGGCGGCCAGGGCGGCTACCAGCGGCGCATCAGTGCGGCCTATGACGCCTGGGACCAGATGTGGGAAGATCTCGGCCGGAAACACCTGGTCGACACCGGGTTTCTGCTTCTGTCGCAGGAGCCCGGAGACGAAGGCGAGGAGTACCGGGACGGTCTGATTGCCGGCGGTTATCCGTTCGAGCAGATGAGCCCTTCAGAGACCGGCGAACGCTTTCCTTTCATCGACGGAAGCACGATCCGCTTCGGCGCCTACAGCGACGAAGGCGGGGTGCTGCTCTGCCAGAAGATCGCGTCGGACATGCGTGACTGGCTGATCGCTTTTGGTGTCGATGTGCGCGAGAACACCCGGGTGGTCGCCCTCGACGAGACGTCGGGCAGCGTGCGGCTTGAGGATGGCGACGAGCTGTCCGCCGATCGTGTGGTCGTGACCGCCGGCGCCTGGGTTCTGGGTCTTCTGCCGGATTTGGCCGCGTCCCTGACCACCTACCGTACGGCGGTCGCCTATCTGACGCCGCCGGCGGATCTTAAATCCCATTGGGAAAAGGGGCCGGTCATTCTGGACGTGGGCGGCAAGGTCGACGGCTATGTGCTGCCGCCGGTCGCCGGAACCGGGCTGAAGGTCGGCGCGGGCTGCCACAAATACCAGACCACCCCGGATACGGACCGGGAAGCGGCGCCGGGCGAGGGCGAAACCATTCGCGATTACTTCTCGCCGCCGTTCGCGCGGATCGGGGAATATGGCGTCGCCGATGTGGTCACCTGTGCCTACACCTTTACCTCCGACGAGCATTTCTTCCTGAGCGAGCGGGGAAAGGTGGTTGCCGTTTCCGCCTGTTCGGGCCACGGCTACAAGTTCGGCGCGGTCGTCGGACGGAAGGTCGCCGCCGGAGTGATTTCCGGCGACGTGGATCAGGCGCGGATCTGGCTGGAAGCGCGGGACTGAACCGCGCCTCTCCTCAGGCTTTCGACGAGACCATCCGCTGCATCGTGGCGTCCTTGAGCACGAACTTGTGCCACAGGGCGCCGACGATATGCAGCACGATCAGGACGATGAACACCGGCTTCATCAGTTCATGAACTTCGCCAGCGGGCCTGATTTTCAGGAACCAGGCGGCAAGGCCGGTCAGGGGGGCTGCGATCAGGAGAAGGTAGAACAGCCCGTGGATCGCCTTGGCGACCGTTTCCTGCAGCTTCGGTCCGGGAATAAGGGCCGGTGCGCCCTGGGAGAGACGCAGGGCGATCCGCGCGAGCATCAGCACCAGGATCGAGACCCCGACCCAGATGTGGGCGTTGCCCATGATGAAGGTGACGGTGTCGGGCGTCTCGCCGTCGCGCAGGGCGTGGCCATAGTCGGCGATCGATTCCCCGAAAATGAGCTGGAAGAAGACGAGAAGGGCGATGGCCCAGTGCAGGGCAATCTGGGCACGGCTGTAGGATGCGGGCTGGCTAAGGGACATGGCTCACCTTCAGACATAAAAATACGTTGGCCGCACCGGTGGCGGCGATTCCCAGCTTAACGGCTGGTTCTTTCATTGTTTTGAATTTTTTGTCGCAATCTGTAACAGGCGTATGTCAGCGGACCATGGTGGCCGGACAGCTTTTCGCTGACGGGGGGGGAGCCCGATGCGGCAAATGGCATCGGGCCTGTCCCTGTTCGGGCTTCCGTTTGAACCGGCGTCAGGCTTTGGCCCGGCCTTCCTCGACCGCATCCAGGATGAAGCGGGGCAGGGCGAAGGCGGCGGCGTGGACATCCGGCGTATAGTAGCGCGTCTTGAAGTTCGCCGCCTTGAACCGTTCTTCCAGAACCGCAACCGGGGTCTTGCGCAGCTCCGCATTGTCGCTGGCCCAGCCGAGGGCCATGTGGCCGCCGAAATAGGTCGGGATCGCCGCGATATAGGCGGCCGCGTCCCGGTAGGTCTTCGAAAACCGTTCGATGCTGGTGACCAGCTCCTGGCGCTGCAGAAAGGGCACACCATTCTGGGTAACGAGCACGCCGCCCGGCGTCAGGCAGTTGTGGACGCAATCGTAGAATTCTTGGGAGAACAGGATGGCGCCCGGCCCTTGCGGGTCGGTGGAATCGACGATGATCACGTCGAAGCGCCGGTCCGTTTCGGCAACGAACTTCATGCCGTCGGCAATCACCAGGTCGAAGCGGGGATCGTCAAGCACGCCGGCATTGAACTCCCCGAAGTGCTCCCTGGAGAACTCGACGACGGAGGCGTCGATTTCCACCTGGGTGAGCTTTTCGACCGAGGCATGCTTCAGCACTTCCTCGGCGAGGCCGCAGTCGCCGCCGCCGACGATCAGCACGTTCCGGGCCGCCCCGTGGGCGAGGATCGGCACATGGGACATCATCTCGTGGTAGATGAACTCGTCTGCCGTCGTCACCTGGGTGATGCCGTCGAGCATCAGGACCTTGCCGAACACCGGATTGGTGAACAGCACCAGATCCTGATGTTCGGTGCGGTCCTGATACAGGATGTCCTCGCAGCTGTAGCTGACCTCGACACCCGGATGCAGCGTCTCGTTGAACTTCAGTCCGCTGCTCATGCCACTTCCTTGCCGCGCAGCAGTTCGGAGACGGCGGTGCGTCCCGGACTGAAGGCTTCGCGCAGCACGTCGACGCAGCGTTCCGGCCTGGCATCGCCGCACATGAACACGTCGAAGGCCGCATAGCCGGCTTCCGGCCACGTGTGCACCGAGATATGGCTTTCGGCCAGCACCGCGACGCCGCTCACGCCGGTCGGCTCGAACGGATGCAGGTGAATGTGCAGCAGGGTTGCCCCGGCTTCCTCGACACAGGTCCTGAGCGTCTCCTCGATATAGGGGAGATCGTCCAGACGCTCCGCGTCATAGAGATCGATAATCAGATGCGCACCAGCGCAGCGGACCCCTTGTCTTTCGATGAAGTGGTCCAGGCGATCTTCCGCATCCAGTGCAGCGACCGCGTTCGAATTTACGTCTTCCTTCTGGGTGGTGCTTCTTGGCTCGGCAGCGTCCATGACGCCTTCTTCAACCTGAGCCTCCAAGTCCATCCCCAGTTGGAAGAGGGCGACGTTTTCCATTACGCTCTCCCCAACCAGCAGATGAGACCGGATCAAAACCGGAGCCGCGTACATACGAATTTTCGGCAAGGGATTCAATGGGTGTTTTTATGAAATTAATTAAGCCGGCTAATGATATATCGGAGAGAGGAGGTTGCCGTGACGATTGAAATCCGGATCCTGAAGGGAGACGCTCTGAAACCGGCCCTGCCGGCGCTGGCCGGTTTGCGCATTTCCGTGTTCCGCGAATGGCCTTATCTCTATGACGGCTCGGTCGACTATGAAGAAAAATATCTGGCACGCTACGCGGACACGGACGGGGCGGTAATCGTCGGCGCCTTTGACGGCGACAAACTTGTCGGGGCCGCGACCGGTCAGCCGCTCATTCACGAGGTCTCATCGATCCGCCGTCCGTTCGAGGAAGCGGGCCTGGATCCGGCCGACGTGTTCTACTTCGCCGAATCCGTTCTCGATTCCAGCTATCGCGGTCGGGGCATCGGCCACCGGTTCTTCGATGAGCGCGAGGCCCATGCCCGGTCTCTGGGATGTACGATAGCCGCCTTTTGCGCCGTCATCCGGCCGGACAATCACCCGATGAGGCCGAAGGACTATTCGCCGCTCGATCCCTTCTGGACCAAGCGCGGCTACCGCAAGCTGAACGGCGGTATCGTCTATTTCCCCTGGCAGGATGTGGGCGAGGCGCAGGAAACGGAAAAGCCCATGCAGATCTGGATCGGCGATCTGTGACCGCCGATCCGTGACAGTCGGATCCGTGATTGGGGCCCGTGATTGGGGGAACCGCTTATTGCGCGATTTCCCAGACGATGTTGACGGTCGCCGACAGGGTCTCCTCACCGGCCTCGACCGGCACGGGGGCGGCGGACATCGTCATCATCTTTTCCGAGCGCACAGCATAGGGGCGCGGTGCCGCGATGCTGCCTTCGGAGATCGACAGGACCCGTCCGAGCTTCACCCCGGCGGCCTCGGCGTAGAGCTCCGCCTTGCGGCGTGCGTCGGCCACGGCTTCCTTGCGGGCTTCATCCAGTTTCTCGTTCGTGGCGCTGACGGCGAAGCTGATGCCGTCGACCGAGTTGGCGCCCGAGACGACGACGGCATTCAGGATGCCGCCGAGTTTGTCGAGGGCGCGCACGCGCACCGTGACGCCGTTGGACACCTCGTAGCCGACGATCTTCGGCGGTTCGTTGCTGTCGTCTTTCCTGTTTTCGTAGCGCGGATAGATCGAAAAGCCGCTGGTCTGGATGTCCTTCGCCTCGATGCCGGCCGCCTTGATGTCGGCAATCACTTTCGCAATGGCGGCGGTATTGGCGTGGAGCGCTTCGGGCGCCGTGGTGCCGATATTGACCACCCGTGTCGTCACCACGGCCATATCCGGGGCAACGGAAATCTCGCCCTTGCCCTGCAGGCTGATGGTGGCGGGCTTTTCCGCCGCCTGTGCTGCCGGGGCGGGGCCGACGCCGGCGATGGCAGCGGCAAGAAGCAAGGCGGGCAGGGCGGGGAAGCCTTTCGGCAGCCGGCGGGAAATGTGAGAAAGCCGGAGCAGTTGTGACATGGATCCTCTCTTAAGGCTTGGAAAGTCGATATTCGGAAGCTGCAGGTCGATTGGGGCGGCGTGATGACGCGCCGGTTCATCTGATGTTCATCGGACGCATACCGCCTCAGCCGCCGTCGTGGTCGCGGACGCTGGCCGGACCGGCGATGGGCGGATCGGCGATCGCGCCATTGGCCGACAGCAGGACGGCGACCGGGCGGGAGGCCTCGAATTTCGAGCAGACGATCATGATCAGAACGGTGAGCGGTACGCACAGCACCATGCCGACGGCGCCCCAGATGGAGCCCCAGAAGGCGAGTGACAGCATGATCACCAGGCCGGACAGGTTGAGGCTCGAGCCCATCAGCTTCGGTTCGATCAGGTTTCCGATCGAAAACTGGATCGATCCGAGGCCGGAGGCGATGACGATAAACGGCACCAGGGTGTCGTAATAAACGACAGCCATAAGGCTCGGAAAGATCACGCTGACGAGCGAGCCGATGGTCGGAATGTAATTCAGCAGAAAGGCGATGAAGCCGAAAAGCGGGGCATAGGGAAGGTCCATCAGGGTCAGGACAAGACTCGTGAGCACACCGGTGGCGATGCTGACCGCGGTCTTGATGCTGAAATAGTGCAGGATGCTCTGGTTGATTTCCGCCCTGACGGCGAAGGCCGATTTCGCCTTTTCCGGATCGGCGAAAAGCCGTTCCAGCTTGAGGTCGAAGGTCGACTGTTCCAGCAGCAGGAACAGGGTATAGATGAAGACCAGCGAGGCAGAGCCGGCCACGGTGGTGACGAAACCGGCTCCGGCGGTGACCAGCTTCGGCACGATGGCGTCGGGCAGGAAATCCTCCAGCTTGATCGGGTCGTTCAGATGGACAAGTCCCGAAACCTGATCGAAGACCTCTTCCAGGCGGCCCTGATAGACCGGGGCGTCGCGCGCCAGTTGCGCCAGGTTCGCAGCCACCATGTCGAACACGAACGTGCCGGCAATGAAGATGGTCGCGAGAGACAAGGGGAAGGCGATCCAGCCGGGCAGATGCCGGTCACCCACCCGGATGAGTTGGAAGCCGTGGGACAGGGCGTTGATCAGATACCAGACGATCAGGGCGATGACGAAGGGCAGGAGCAGAGCCCGGCCCGCGACCAGCAGCCAGCCGACAAGGACGACGAGGATGATACTCAGGGTCAGGTTGAGCAGGGATGACTGCATGTCGGCTCCGCTAATGAGGCTCTCGTTCCTGTGGTACAGAACCCGCGCAGCGCTGCAAAGCGTGTTTTTTGGCGAAACCTGCGCATAGCCGGTGGGCGATACGGTTTTCCGTGGCCGGATCGCCGCGGATCTGCTCAAGAGGCTTGCTCGTGCCGATTGCAATGGTGTAGTTAGCTGAAAGCACCGCCGCGGCAGGGCTCATGCCTCGCTTTCCGCCGGTCAGGGCCTGTAGCTCAATTGGTTAGAGCCGTCCGCTCATAACGGATTGGTTGGGGGTTCGAGTCCCTCCGGGCCCACCATTTCCTGAAAATTCAAATGCTTTTTTCCGGGGCTAAAGCGGGCTCCGCCTAGTCTTCCGCCAGCTCAACCAGCCGTGCGAATGCCCCCGAAAAGCCGGTGAGCGAGACGGAAAAGGCCAGGGATTGGTTGTCGCCGTTGGAGGTTGCGTTGATGTTCAGCGTGCTTCCGGCCTTGAGGGCGGACAGCAGGGCGGTGTCGGCCTCCAGCGGGACGATGCAGCCGACCGGCAGGCAGGTGGCGTAGGCGAGGGGTGCTGCTGCCTCCTTGTCGTCGATCTTCAGCGAGACGCCCGGTTTGAGCGCCAGGCCGAAGGGCATGATCAGCACGCCCCTGGCGGTGCCGTTTGCCTGGGCCTGCAGTTCCACGGTCAGCACCCGTTTGCGGGATTTCGGCTCGGCCTGGATCTGGCTCATGGCGCACAGCGTGGCGGTGTCCTGCCTGACGCAGGACACGGTCCAGTCGCCATGGGTTTCGCGAAGGGAACTGGCCTCGCCCGGCAAGGCCTGTGCCGGTCCCCGGGCGGCGGCAACCGTCACGGCCGCGGCCAGCCAGAGTTTTTGAAGATTGCGGGATCTCATCAGAAGGAAATGGCCACGGATGCCTTCACGCCATGCTCGGCCAGACCGGAACCGACCTGTCCCGAATAGGTGAGCCCGATCCTGCTGGCGGGGTTCAGGACGATACCGGCGCCGAGTTCGACGACGAGCGCGTCACGCGCGATCGGAACGCCGGCGATCGTGAACGGAGTGCCGCCGGCAAAGGCCATCTCCGATTGCGGGGTCACGTCGCCGAAAGCATGACGCCAGGCAAGGCCCGCGTTGAGAAGGGCCATCCGGGACGGCGCGAACTCGACCTCGGTTTCACCCCGGACACCAAGGGTGGTGGTGGTCGTTGTCGTGTCGTCTCCCGATACGGTCAAGGCGGCGCTGCCGCCGGTCTCGGTAAAGCGGTCGGTGTTCAGGTGGATCAGGGCGGCACCGGCATAGGGCTCGATCCGGGCCCGGTCCAGTTCAATGCCGTAACCTGCCTCGCCGAAAGCCTGGAGGGTGCGTCCGCCGTAATTGGCCGACAGCGTTTCGGAGAAGCCGGTAAAGGCAACGGTGCGATCTGTGTCGATGGTGTTCCAGGTGATGGCGCCGCCACCGCGCAGGGTAACGGGACCCAGCCGGGAGCCGCCGTAAATCCCCAGATGGTAGCTGTCCACCGTGGCGGAGGAAGAACGCGCATCCACGTCGGCCGAGGAGCGGCTGTAGCCGGCGAGGACGCCGATCCGGACGGTCTCGGTGACCGCGTGATCGCCGCCCATCAGGAGGCCGCCGATGGTCCGGTCCAGGGTTGCCGCATTGCCGTTACCGTCCCAGGAGCCGATCGCCCCGTAGGTCTGGCCCCAGACGGTGAAGCCTTCGCCTGCGACCGGCTGCGTATTCATGGCATGGCCATGGGTTGCGATCGCTCCCTGGCCTGCGCCGACGTTTTCGAAGGCGGCACGGATACGGTCGTTGGCGACCTTGCGCAGGAAACGGCTGTCCTCGATCAGCACCGTGTGGATGGAGGCATGGACTTCGCCGGAAAGAGCGTCGAAGGCGGCGCGGGCGGAGGCGTTATCACCGACGAGACCAGTCAAAGCATCATAGACCGTGGTGCCGCTGCCGAGCGCTTCCTGTGCCGCCGCCGTTGCCGTCTGGTTGGCGGTTTCGGTGATGTCGGTGAAGAACGCTATCTTTTCCGAGGTCAGGTAGACGTTGTTGCTGTCGTAGCCGAGGCTGAAATCCAGGAAGACGAAACTGTCGCTGACGCTGTCGAAGGTGCCGGTGACACCGCCGGCGGCCGTAATGATGGTGTAGGTGCCGGCGGTATAGGTGGCGCCGTTGTCAGTGCCGTTTTCAGGCAGGACATTGACCGCGCCGCCGCCGATGGTGACGGTTCCCGATACGTTGATCAGGTCGTTGTTGGTCCCTGCGACAAAGCCGCCGTCGTTCAGTTCGACGTCGTAAGCAGAGCCTGTTCCGAAGATCACGGTGGTAGCGTTCAGCGTTCCCACGGAATTGCCCGGCGCGACCGACCCGCCGGACTGGACCGCCACATTGCCAACCGATCCGGAGCCGCCGATCGAACCGCCGGACAGATACACCGTGCTGGTGATGCTGCCGTTGACGGTCAGCAGGCCGCCATAGACGGCGGTCGATCCGGTATAGGTGTTGGCAGCAGTCAGCACCGTCTCGCCGGAATAGACTGCGACTTGGCCGGCACCGGAGATCGCGGCATCAAATTCGTAATCCGTGTTGGTGTGGTTGAAGACGATGAGGCCGGTGCCGGTGCCGAATTGGACGAACGCCGCATCAAGCGTACCGGCCCCCTTCGCCGGATCGCCGGAGGCAGCGCCGATATTCAGCGTGCCGCTGCTTGCCGAGGCGTTACCGAGAACAAGCGTGGCCAAGCCGCCGATTGATACGGTCCCGCCATTAGATATCGTCAGCGTACCGGTGCCGTCCTCGCCGACATAGACGTTGCTGCTGTTCGTCCACATCGAGCCTGCGCCATCGACAATAACCGTGCCGACGGTGTCGTTGTCATAGCCGATATAGGCCACCGCATTGCTGACGGTGGCGCCGTTGGAGATGGTCAGGTCCGCCGTGCCTCGCTCTGCGACGTAAAGATCGCCGGTATTGGCCCAGGATGACCCCGCGCCGTCGACAATAATCGTTGCCGACGAGCCGGGTTCCTTGCCGAAAGAGACGTAGTCACCGACGATCTCTGCGCCATTGGTTACCGAGACATTGCCCGAACCGGAAACGCCGACAAAGAAATCGCCGCCGCTTTCCCAGTAGGTTCCCGAACCGTCGAGGGTGAGGGTACCCGTTCCCGTCGAGGCGTATCCGATATAGGTTACGAGGTCGGCGTAGAAGTCCGCTCCATTGGTCAGGGCGACAGTGCCGGTGCCCTCGTCGCCGATCCACGTATTGGCACTGCTGGTGATCTTGCTGGACGCGCCATCGATGTTGACGGTGCCGGCGCCTGTGGTCTGATCGCCAAGCCTCACGCCGTCGGTGACGAGGATCGTGCCGCCGTTATTGACGTTCAGCGTGCCGGTCCCCTCAAGCCCGACGTTCAGTTCGAGCGACAGGCTCATGCTGGTGCCGCTTCCTGTCAGCGTCGCAGTGCCATTGGATCCCGCCGAGTTGCCGACGATGAGGTCGTCGGCCGTGACCGTGCTGCCGCCGGACAGCGTCATCGTGCCGGTGCCGGCACTGCCGACGAGGATGGCGCTCGCGGTCATGGTTGCAGCGTCAACCGTGGCGGTTCCGATGCTGCCGGCCTTGTCGCCCACGAGCAACTCGCCGGACAGGTTCGCAGTGGCGCCATCCTGGATGTTGAGAGTCCCGGTACCTTCATAGCCGGTGGACACGTTTCCGCTCGCAGTCCAGGTCGAGCCCGAGCCTGTAATCGTCAATTGGCCCGTTGAAGAGCTGTTTTGCCCGATCCGCGTGACGCCGGTGACACCGAGGCTCCCGCCGTTCCTGATGGTGGCGGTTCCTGTCCCGGCCTCACCGACGAGCAGCGAAAGGCCCACGGTGAGGGTGCCGCCATCATTGGTGACTGTGCCCGAGCTGCCGGTCTGGACTCCGACGCTCATGGGAAATTCCACCGTAACCGTGCCGCCGGACATGTTCAGGGTTCCGGTGCCCGCGTCGCCGACATAAAGATTACGCGTTTCAAACTGCGAGCCGGATCCGGTGACATTGATCGTGCCCTGAGCGCCCGAGAAGTCGCCTAGAACCGTCCTGTCGCCCACATCGGCGCTCCCGCCGGTCTCGATGTTCAGCGTTCCAGTACTTCCGCTCCGATAGCCGATGGTCAGATCCGTGCCGGTCGAGGCCAGGTTCAGAGTTCCATTCGATTGAACCGTGATCGTGCCGGTGGCAGTACCCTCATAGCCGATAAAACCTCCGTCAGCCTCTGCGCTTGCCGAATCCTGGATGGTCAGCACGCCGGTACCGGAGTATCCGGCAATGATCGAGCCGTTGTTGGCGGCTTCCAGGCTGGAGCCGGAGCCGGTCACCGTGGCCTCACCATAAGATCCTGCGTCATTCGCAATCCGGATCTGTCCGCTCGAACCTGTCGCGCTGACCGTGCCGCCGGCGGAAACCGTCAGGTAGGCGGTCCCGCCTTCCGAGACATAAACGGCCCCGTCGGTTTGCAAAGTCGCGGAATCCGTCACGATCAGGGTTCCGGTGGAGCCCGCCCCGAACGCAATCGTGGCGGCCGACGTCGCGTCGACCAAGGCGCTATCGGAAACGGTCATGGAGCCGGTGCCATCGTACCCGATAAAGAGCTGACTGCTGAGGGTCCAGTCGGATCCGCTCCCGTCCACCGTCACCGTTCCGTTGCCGGTCGAGGCGTTGCCGAGCCGGCCTTCGGCGCTGGTCACGACGCCGCCGTTCAGGATGTCGAGCTGTCCGGTTCCGGTGTCGCCAACGGTGAGCGTGTCGCCGATATTCCAGGGGCTTGCCTGAGTCCCGCCGCCGCCGCCATTGACCGTTTCGGTGCTGCCGTCGATTACGGTCTGGGCGTGAGCGAATTGCGGCATGAGAACGGTCAGAGCCGTGGTCGCCAACAGGTGCTTCAGGCCGGGCAAGACAAAGCGGTTGGAGGTCTTGTTGCGGAAAAATCCAGTCTTCAAATTTGCCGGCGCCATTGCTTTCCCTACTGAAAATCCTACAGACCGCCCTCGAATCGAGAACGGCCGATCAACACCGGGATTTGTAGAATGCAGGGAGCGGTTCGGCGTGCGACGTCTGTGTGATGTCGCTTTGAATGAGGGAATTGAGGATTTGTCGCGACAGTCGGTCGGCTGCGTAGACGACGGGTGCCCATTCTGGTCCGTGTCGCCGGACCGGGTGACGGGCCTCAAGGATCAAGGCCCGCCACTTCTTATCACGCCTTTTTAGAGGCTGCCGACCGCTGTTGAACGGATTTCCGGCCACTTGGCGAAGGCACCGGCGATCACGTCGTCCTTGTTTTCAAGGTACTTCTTGAAGATCGCCGCGTTGACGAAGAGATAGAGTTTGCCATCGACGATGTCGGCGAAGCGCACGTCGCCGTCGAGCTTCTTGCCGACATAGATGCCGAAGGCGCAGAAGCCGCCGAACTGGGGCAGGAACGCTTCCGGATTGGCGTCGAACTGTTCCTTGGTTGCCGCGGTAGCGAAATAATAGTCGATCCCGTTATGCGCCGAGGTGTGGACTGCGTCGCCAAGGCCGGGCGCTTCGCTCTTGAACATCGATACGGGATCGAAGCCGTGCATGCCGAGCGGGTTTCCGGTCAGGGTTATGCCGTTGGAAACATTGTATTCGTCAACGGCGAAGGCCGGTGCGGCGACCGTCAGGGCGGCGGCGGTGACGAGAGCGGCGAGGATGTGTTTACGGGTCATGATGTGGTTTCCTTTGTGTGCTGTGAGTTTGGAATTCTGAGAGGTTGTCGGGAGCGGATCAGGCGGAGCGGGTGATGCGGTCGACAGCGTCGTCGGTCCACCACACGCCATTGGCGACCATGCGGAAGTTGATGATCGCGGCGAGGTAGCCGTCGCCTTCCGGCACCTTTGCGCCTGCGGTCGCGTCGCGGACGACGGCGACTTCGTAGCCGAGCTCGAGAAGGTCGTAGAGGTGGGCCTGGGTGCACAGATTGGCGGACATGCCGGCAAGGATCACCTTGTCGATACCGCGCTTGCGCATCTGGAGATTGAGGTCGTTCTGAGCCGGGCTGTAGACCTTGTGCGGCGAGCAGACGATGGTTTCGCCGTCCTCAATGTATTTCTTGTACTGCGGCATCCAGTCGGCGCCGGAGCCTTCGAAATTGTCCAGGGACAGCGGGCTGAGCCGGTCGAACATGCCGATCGAATGCATGGTCTTTTCCAGGGTGCCTTCGAACTGCCATTTGTGGTCGTGCGGGTAGTAGTAGTGCGGCGAAATGAAAACAGGCATGCCGGCGGCCTTCGCGGCCTTGAACAGCCGTTCGATGTTGTCGACCGTGCCTTGTTCGGTAACGCTTTCGCCAACGACGCCCCAGGTGACACCGTCTTTAGACAGGAAGTCGATCTGGGGATCGGTAACGACAAGCGCGGTGCGGCCCGGCTCGATGGTCATGTCGATCTGGGGAAGGCCAGGCTTGTCCGGATCGGCATAAAGGGTGCGGGCTTCTTCGGTCGCGGCACTCGCCGGGCCGGTCGCCAGGGCTGCGGCACCGGCCGCAGCGGCAGCGCCTGCGCCCGCGAGCAGGCGGCGGCGGGCGAGATCCACGGTTTCGGGGGTGACCCCGCAGCCGCAGTCGTTGTCGTGTTCATGGTCCATTCGAGTACTCCTTTTCGGTGGGTTGGACAGCGCGCTCTCGTTACCGGCGCTGCCGGGTCGGCGGTTTGAAAGCCGGGGCTGAGACACAGCCCACCCGTTCGCGGCCTTGCGGCCGCGGCAGGTCCGGATTTCCGTCCGCGTTCCTTGGGAGACGGCGCTGCAGGCGCAGCGCCGAAATCTGATATTGGTCTACGGTGAAGGCTTGCTACGTACCGCGCTTGCCGACGGCGGGCAGCCAGAGCGTCAATTCCGCGCCGGCATTGTTTTGACGGTTGCGCGCCTCGACCCGTCCGCCGTGCCGCTCGGCAATGAGCCGCGTGATCCAGAGGCCGAGTCCGTTGGAACGCGCGCCGTTTTTGGCCTTTGCGCTCAGACGGGTGAACGGGCGGAAGGCCCGCAGCAGGTCGGACGCCCTGAACCCCGGGCCCTCGTCGCAGATGCTGACGTAAATGCGGCCGTCTTCCGCAGGACCGGTTTCGCAGGTGATCGTCCCACCCTCTTTCGTGTGCTTGACGGCGTTGCCGATCAGATTGTCGAACGCCTCGAAAAGCAGTTCCTGATCGCCCAGGACGGTGACGTCGTCGAAGGCGCGACACCGGAACCGGATGGATTTCTGCCGGGCGTAGGGCTGGTTGACGGAGAGCGCGAGTTCAAGCACTTCGACCAGATTGACGGGTGCGCGCTCGCATGACAGCGGGTCGCGTCCGTCGCGTGCCCGGACCAGCAGAGCGCTCAGCATCCTGGAGAGCTGACCGATAATCAGGTCGGCCTTGTCGGCATTGCGTTCGATGCGTTCGCGGGAGCCGTCGGGTGCATTTCGGGAGATGTCCTCGACGATGAGCGAAAGGTTGGCCAGAGGCCCTTTGAGATCATGCGCGACGATCGACAACGCATTCTGGAAGGCGTCCGTGTCCCGCACTTCGGTTTCCGGTTCGTCCGCGTCAGGATATTCCGGTTCCGGGAAATCCGGTTCTGGGGCGAACATTCCAAGAGCTGAGAGATCGGCGATTTCGGCGCTTTGGCGGTTGTACGGTTCGGTATGCATGATCTTGTCCTTTTCCTTGGTCGCCGGCGCTACCAAACGCAGACTTCGGCGACGGGCCCCCCTGTGAGGACCGTTGTCACAATCCGAGGTCGGAGAGGCCTGGGTGGTCCTGCGGGCGGGGGCCGAGCGGCCATTTGAACAGCCGGTCTTCCTCACGGATGGGCATGTCGTTGATGGAGGCGATGCGGCGGCGCATCAGCCCGTCCGCTGCGAATTCCCAGTTCTCGTTGCCGAAGGATCGGAACCAGGAGCCGCTGTCGTCGTGCCATTCGTAGGCGAAGCGCACTGCGATCCGGTCGTCCGCGAACGTCCATAGCTCCTTGATCAGCCGGTACTCCAGCTCGCGGTCCCATTTGCGGATCAGGAAGGCCGTGATTTCGTCGCGGCCGGTTACGAATTCGGCGCGGTTCCTCCACTGGCTGTCGGGTGTGTAGGCCAGGGCAACGGCCTCCGGAGCGCGGCTGTTCCAGGCATCTTCGGCCTTGCGGACCTTCACCTTGGCAGTTTCCCGGTCAAAGGGAGGAAGAGGGGGGCGGGACATGGGTGGAATTCCTTTTTAACAGAAGGCGGCGCCGCGGCCCGGAGAGGGGCAGGGAGGCCGCGGCGCCTTGCAGGCTCAGGCGGCCTTGCTGTTGACGACAGGGAAGTCGATCGGCGTGTCGAAGGCTTCGTTGAGGTAATTGGTCAGCGTGTTGAGCGCGACATGAGCGACGATCTCGACGATTTCCGCTTCGCTGTAGCCGGCCATTTTCACCGCCGACACATCGGTTTCGCTCACGCGGCCGCGTTCACGCACCAGCTTCACGGCAAATCGGACGGCGGCGTCGGCTCGCGGATCGTTAGAAGATCCGTCGCGATTGGCGGCGATTTCGGCCTCATCGAGTTTCGCCAGGTTCTTTGCCAGATAGGTATGTGCGGACAGGCAATAGTCGCAACCATTGATCTCAGCGACGGCGAGGGCGATCCGTTCCCGCGTCTGCGGGTTCAAGGTGCCGGATGCCAGGGCGCCGTTCAGGCCGAGATAGCCTTCAAGGGCAGCCGGGCTGTTGGCGGTGAGCCGGAACAGGTTGGGGACGGAGCCGAGCAGGTTCTTCACGCCTTCAAGCAGCGGCTGGGATGCGGCCGGTGCGGCTTCGATCGAGGCGGGGAGTTGAATGCGGGACATGGGCTTTCTCCTTTTGGATTAATGTGGACGTTTCGTGCCGTCGGAAACTGATATACAGACAGGTCTGTCTATTTTCAATCCGGATTGGAATAACTAATTCGTGATATTGAAAAGGAGACTCAAAATTTCTAAGTTTCAGATATATAGACAGGTCTGTATAAGAAAAGGAGAAGCTGAAGTGGCCTCACGCCGGGATGACCTCGTGGACACTGCCCTCAAGCTGTTTTATGCGAGTGGTTTCAACGCCACCGGCATCGACAAGATACTGGCCGAAGCCGGTGTCGCGAAAATGACCCTCTACAAGCACTTTCGTTCGAAAGAAGAGCTGATCCTCGCGGTGCTCAATCGCCGGGATGAGCAGTTCCGCAACTGGCTGATGGGCGAAATGGAAAAGGCATCGCCCGATCCGCGGGAGCGGCTGCTGGCGATGTTCGATGCGCTGGAAAGCTGGTTCCGAGGCCAGGCGTTCAAGGGCCTCGGGTTCAATGGCTGTGCCTTTATCAATGCCTCGAGCGAGTTCGGGGATCAGCAGCATCCCGCGCACCGCACGGCGGCCGAGCACAAACAGCGGATCGTCGACTATCTGGAACGCCTGTGCCGCGAAGCCGGGGCCGCCGACCCCCATGAGCTTGCCGAAAGGCTTGCCCTTCTCAAGGAAGGCGCGATCGTCACCGCCCATGTGCGGGGCATGCCGGAGGCGGCGCGCACCGCAAAAGGGATCGCCGCGGATCTCATCCAGGCGCAAATCGCTTAGCCGTCCGGTCTGTCCGTGTAGATCGTTCCGGGCCGGCGGCTCAGAATTTGATCCCGAGCCGCGCGTTGAAGCTGTTGTCCTGGGCGCTTTGTCCGAACTCACCCCGATAGGAGATCGAGAGGTCGGCCCGTTCCAGGACGGCCAGGTTGAAGCCGGCCTCGACCAGGGCGGTGTCTTCGTCGATCGGGGTACCCGCCACTGTGAAAGGCTGGCTGCCGGCTGCGAAGGCCGAGGTGACCGACGGCGTCACGTCGCCGAAGCTGTGCCGCCATGCCAGCGCGCCATTGAAGGTCAGGATCGAGCCGTCGTTGAGCACCCCGACCTGATAGCTTCCCCGCATCCCCAGCGTGCTGACGCCAAGGGTCTGCGACGAGCCGTTCACGCCGAGGGCTGCCGCCCCACCCGTTTCTGTGAAGCTGTCTGTCTCCAGGTGCACGACCGCGAGACCGGCGAAGGGTTCAAACATCCCGTAAGGCGTGCCGAAAGCATAGCCGACCTCGCCGAAGGCCTGGAACGTTCTGGAATTGTAATTCGCTGTCAGCGTATCGGTGAAGCCCGGGAAGGCGACGTTCCGCTGCGAGGAGATATCGTTCCAGGTGAAGGTGGTGCCGACCTTGGTCAGAACCGCGCCGAAGGTCCGGCCCGCATAGGCACCGATGGTGTAGCTGTCGATGTCGGCATCGGAACTGCGGTCGTTGACCCGGGCGTCGCTGCGGCCGAAGCCGGCGAGGATGCCGGCGTTGAAGCCGAAGAAGTCGTTCCGCTCCACGCCGGCAACGAGCCCGCCCGCGCTGCGCTTCACGTCCGCCGCGTTGGTATTGCCCTCAAGCCGGCCGAAGGTTCCGTAGGCCTGACCCCAGATCGCGCCTCCGGGCAGGCTCTCCGGCTGGCCGTCACCCGGCCCGTTCGTGGAGACCTGCGACGTGGCGCCGGTTCCGGCGGTGGCGAAGGCGGCGTTGATCCGGTTGCCGATGATGTCGCGGAACGTACCGGCGTCCTGGATCACGATGCTCTGGGTCGAGGCATGGGCCTCGCCTGTCAGCTGGTCCAGAATGCCCGGGATCGCCGCCGCGTCTTTCTGGGTGGTGAAGGCGTCGTACAGGTCGTTGCCGTTGGGCAGCACGTTGACAACATTGGCGACCGCCACCTGGTTCGGCGTCTGGGCGAAGTCGGAAAAGGACGCGCCGTTCCGGCTGAGGGTCAGGAAGACCGAGGTCGGATCGTAGGAGAGGTCGAAGTTCAGGAACAGGTAGTTGTCCTGGTTGGTCGAGCCGAACTCCCCGGTGATCGTGGCGGCGGTCAGGATCTCGATCGGCTGCCAGATCGCCACGCTTGAGATGTCGTCGAACTCGACGTTGACCTGAGAGCCGGTGTCGATGGTCGCCGTTCCGGTACTGGTTAGGAAGCCGTTGCCGCCGATCGTAGCCTGATAGAACGAGCCCGCGTTGAAGGCGATATTCCCCGTGGTGCCGGTGCCCGCCAGCGTGCCGCCGGAATTCACATTTACGGACCCGCCAAAGACCGTTTCGACGGAGAGTGTGCCGCCGCTGATCTTGCCCGCGCCGGTGAAGCCGGAGAAGTCGCCGATCAGGCTCGTAACGCCCGCCTCCTGCAACACCGTACCGCTGCCCGACGCCGTTGCGTCGAAGTCATAGTCGGTCTCGGTATGGTTGAAGACCAGTTTGCCGGTGCCTGCGCCGAAAATCAGACTTGCCTTCGCGCCATTCGCCCCCTGGATCGTTCCCGCCCCGCCCGCGGCACCGCCCGATGCCGCGCCGATGTTCAACGTTCCGGTTGAGCCGGCAAACCGCGCGATGTTGATGTTTCCATCCCCCTCGGCAACGCCACCATTGCTGAGCGTGAGCGTACCAGCGCCGTTGTCACCGATCCGTAGGCCACCATCGATTTTTGAGCCGGCACCCGTGACGGTGACCGTCCCAACCGAACTGACACCGTACCCAAGAAATACGACATCTGAGCCATCGAACCGGCCGCCGTTACTGATGGTCAGCGTACCCTGGCCATCTTTGCCGACATAGGTCGCAAAAATATTTTTAATCTTCGAGCCGGCGCCGGAAATCATCACTGTGCCGCTGCCAGTGCTGGCGTTACCAATCCTGAATATATTGCCGGTATCGACATAGCCGCCATTGCTGACATTGAGTGTGCCGGTGCCCAACTTTCCGACATCAAGAGCTGACGCCGCCATCAGCTTCGAACCGCTGCCCGAAATCGTGGCTGTGCCGCTCGCACCGACGTTATTGCCAAAATAGACATTCTTGCTGGACGCAGCCTCACCGCCGTCCGTTACATTCAATGTGCCGGCGCCTCTTTCGCCGACCGAGATATTATCTGCCGACGTCAGTTTCGATCCGTCGTCCGAAATCGTTACTGTTCCTGAGCCGGTTGTAGTGGCCCCTAGAAGGGTAGAGCTGGCGACAGCGACTTTTCCGCCATCGCTGATGCTCAGCGTGCCGATGCCTGCACTTCCGACGTCAAATGAACTACCGGTTCTAGTGGCCGTCAGTGCCGAACCGGCACCCGAGACTGTCACAGATCCCTGCGCTGTTCCACTGAAGGCCGCAATGGACATGCTCCCGACTTCGGCAGTCCCACCATCGTTGATCGAGAGCACGCCTGTACCAATGATGCCGACAACCGTGAAGCCGTCAGCCGTTAGCTTCGAGCCCGGGCCTGAAATCGTTATCGTGCCGGTCGCATCTCCCGCGCGGGACAGGTAGGGACCCCTGGTGAAAACGGCCTCGGCGCCATCGGTGATGTTCAAGGTGCCGTTGCCATTACGCGCGATATACGTTTTGTCCGTCGCTGTCAGCTTCGAGCCGTTACCGGAGATCGTCACCGTGCCACTGCCGGAGCTGTCCCGACCAACGGTGAATGTGCCGCCTATGTCAACGGCGCCGCCGTCCGTGACGTTGAGTGTGCCGGTGCCCGCCTTACCGACATCAAACGCTAACGCCGACGTCAGTTTTGATCCGCTGCCTGAAATCGTGGCCGTGCCGCTCGAACCCTCGTAATTGCCAAAATAGACATTTTTACTGGACGCTGCCTCTCCGCCGTTCGTTATATTCAATGTGCCGGAGCCTCTAGTGCCGAGGAAGATATCATCCGCCGATGTCAGTTTCGAATCACTGCCCGAAATCGTTACGGTTCCTGACCCTTTTGAC
The DNA here is from genome assembly GCF_048260565.1 of Roseibium sp. Classification (GTDB taxonomy): domain Bacteria; phylum Pseudomonadota; class Alphaproteobacteria; order Rhizobiales; family Stappiaceae; genus Roseibium. The sequence continues at coordinate 209,874 of NZ_JBLXGP010000003.1, forward strand.
AGGCGCCCCACGGAGGTAGAACCGCCGACAACAACCTTGCCGCCATCGCTGATGCTCAGCGTGCCCGTGTCTGAAAATCCGACGTCAAATGCATTGCCGGTTCTAGTGACCGTCAGTGCCGAGTCGGATCCCGAGACAGTCACAGAACTTCCCGATGTTGAACCGGACCCAATGGTCATGCTTCCGACTTCGGCAGTCCCGCCATCGCTGATCGTAAGCACGCCCGTGCCAACGGCGCCGACCGACATTAAACCGGCAGCTGTCAGATTCGAGCCCGAGCCGGAAATCGTTACCGTGCCGGTCGCGTTTCGATCGCGGGACAGGTAGGGGCCCTTGGTGAAAATGGCCTTGGCACCATTGGTGATATTCAAGGTGCCGTTGCCGATACGCCCGACATAAGTTCTGCCCGTCGCTGTCAGCTTCGAGCCGGTACCGGAAATCGTCACCGTGCCACTGCCGGATCTGTCCCGGCCAATGTTGAAATTACCGCCTATGTCAACGGCGCCACCATCCGTGACATCAAGTGTGCCGGTGCCGGCCTTGCCGAGTTCAAACTCATCCGTAGCCGTCAGCTTCGATCCGCTGCCGTAGATCGTCACCGTGCCTTCCGATCCAGTCTTTTCTCCAACGGTGATATCATTGCTCGCAGTTACGTCCCCGCCCGCGACGACCTCCAGTTCCGAACTGGGCAGGGTCTTGCCGACGATCACATCCTCGAAGGTCTCCGGCGTGTTGATCGTCTCCTGTACTCCGTCGATGATCTTGTCCGCCGCGTGGGCATGGTGCGGCACGATGCCCACCAGAGCCGTGGACGTCATCAGCGCGGCGCAAAAAAGCCTCAGACTGCCCCCTCTTGCCGAGGTTCTGCGATTCGGGCCGCCCGCCTGACGCCAAGACATTGCCGTTTCAGCCGAAACATTCTTTTTCATGACCAGGTGTCGATCCCCACGTACAAAATTTCAAAATTTCCATGAATGCCGCGCTAGCTACGCGGACACGGGAAAGCCCCGTTTGCGCAGTGACACAGCGATAATTGTTTCCCTCTGTAATTCAGGGTTTCTGACAGTTCGACCGACTTATCAAAGGTTTGCACGCACAGATAAAAGAACCGCCGCGACGGTTTGCCCTTGGGTGGTTCCCGGGTTCTCAAGCCTGCTAGAAGAGAGGTCAGAGATGATTTCCGGCAAAGCGAACCCATGAGCGAATCGACACAGAAGACCGTGCCCCAAAAGCAGGGACCCATTCTCGCCGGCGACGGTGTTGGCGTTGAGGACGACAATCCGTTTCATGTCACCTATTCCGGCGATCTCGGCGCCTGGATGGCGCACCACAACGTGTCGCTCGCTTTTACGACCTATACGGCCGGCAAGGTGGTCCTGATCGGCCCGGGACTTGCCGGCAACATCGCTGTCAGCGAGCGTAATTTCGGCCACGCCATGGCCCTGCGTGTCACCGAAACCGGGCTTTACCTCTCCACCGAGCATCAGGTCTGGCGTTTCGAGAACGGCCTGGAGCCGGGATGCCATCTCGACGGCTGGGACCGGATCTACATGCCGCGGCGCTGCGACGTAACCGGCGCGGTCGACGTCCATGACATTCACATCGACAGGGACGGGCGCCTTCTCGTTGCCGTCACGCTCTACAATTGCCTGGCGGAGCTGGACGGCAAGGGCAGCTTTTCGCCGGTGTGGCGGCCGTCCTTCATCAGCGAGATTGCGAACGAGGACAGGTGCCATTTCAACGGCTTCTGCCTGGAGGACGGAGAAGCGGCCTATGCCACGGTGATCGGGGCGAGCAACACCGCCGCCGGCTGGCGGAAGATGCGTGCCGACGGCGGGCTGGTGATCGATATCCGCACCGACAAGATCGTGGCCGAAGGCCTTGCCATGCCCCACACGCCGCGCATGCATCGCGGCGAGCTCTACGTTCTGGAGGCCGGGTCCGGGTGGTTCGGACGCATCGACCGGACGGCGGGACAGTTCGAACGGCTTTGCTGGTTTCCGGGTTTCCTGCGTGGCCTGTCGTTCCACGGCGATTACGCGGTCCTCGGCCTATCCAAGCCGCGCAACAAGATCTTCGCCGGTTTGCCGCTCGACGAGGAACTGAGCAATCGCGGCCGTGAACCGGAGTGCGCGGTCTATGTGGTGCGCCTCAGCGACGGCGCGGTCTGCCACACGTTGACGATTACCGGGTCGGTGGAAGAGATCTACGACACGGCCGTTCTCGCGGAAACCCGCCAACCTCTCCTCGTCGGCCTCGAAGGGGACGAAATCGGTAAATATGTCGCCGTCGGGCCGGACCGGTCCGGTCGCAAGGCGGCTGAATAATGCGCTTCGAGCGGAGCGGCAACGCGAGACGGCCACGCGATGACCAGGATGGATACAAGCCATTTGCGTTATCCTGGCCCGGTATCGCAGCCGTTCTGGAAAGAGCATTTAAGCGGCGGTTTTCTTGTCTATTCGTGCAAAATGAGCCTTTCCACTTGCAAAAGGTACCGCCAGTTCCGCTTATCGGAAGCGGAACTGGAACATGATTTGCCTATATGAAGCTGAAACTTGTTTTCCGACGAAATCTTGTCTGGTCAATCCTCATGCAAATTGTGCAATTTTAAGAACGCAAATGGGCCGACATATTCGTGTTTAACAACCCAAATTTTCGCGAATTGCTATCTCCCGGCGCGTCCTTGAGAGATCGAAACAGCATCCGGCCGAACTTTCGTTTGGACACCGCCGACGTTCCGGTAAAGGAGCAACTCGATTTCATAAATCAGGAATTTTCGGCGTTGGTTCGGGTCAGTCCGGTTGGCGGCAAGGGGCCTCGGGACGGCTTCAGGTCGCAAATTGATGGCTATGTTCTGAAGGACTTGCCGATTCTGGACAAGAAGTGTGAAGGCTACAATTTTCTGTCGCCAACGCACAAGGACCCCTGCCTGACAGACAGCTTTCCATGGATCCTTGTACTCCGGCTGGAAGGCCACGCGGAATTCGCGATCGATGGCCAGATATTTCAGTACCGGCCAGGCAACATCAATGTGCGCACACCCGACAATCAGCTGGCGGGCTGTGTAAGTGATAATTCTTCGTTGATGCTCTATTTACAGCCGGACCATTTTGTCGGAATGGAAGACAGGTTCAATTGGCTTGCCACTGCGGAAGGCGTCAAAAACATCCACCCCCTTCTTGGCCGTTATTTGATGACATTGGGGCGTATCCTGCCCGACGTCACGGACGCAGAAGCGCCCATCTTGGCCGACACGACCTATGCAATGATCCGTGCATTTGTCTCCCATCTGCCTGACGCTTTCCGTGCTGCCCAAGTCCCGATACAGGCAACCCGGCTGGAAATTGCCCACCAATATGTCGCTGCCAACTTGACGTCACCGAAATTGACGCCTCAGAGCATCGGACAGGTGCTTGGGTTATCTCAACGTCGGCTGCGCGAGGTTTTCGAAGAATACGGAGGCGCGCAAAACTACATCCGTGCGCGGCGTCTGAATGCCTGCTTCAAGGCTATTATGGCGCATCCTGAAGAACGTCCCGTCATGAAAGTCGGGGAGGACTTTGGGTTTACCAACAGCGTCCATTTCAGCCGCGCATTCAAGGCCCAATTCGGTTGGTCCCCCAGTGACGTTCGGGACCGGGCGCGGCAAAAACTGGATGCGTCCAAATATGAAAACTGGCTGAAAGAAGGGGATACGCCCCTGGCCACGGAACGCCGAGAGGCCGGCCCGTGACACTGACAAGCAACCTCCGCCGAGATGACAGCCAAACAGGAACGGCGGCGGAACGATCCATTCGGATCGACCGTTTCACCACAACGTTTCACGAACCAGACCAACAATTCGCCTTTTGGCGCGAACTGGTTTCCCCGATCCTGAAGGTCACTCCTGAGGGAAAATCAACGCCGGAGGCGGGCTTCCATGCCCGTGGCCGGGCCTATGATCTGGGATGTCTGCACCTCGTCAGTCTCCGGATGGATCCGCTGGCGTTCCGGCACACCCAGGAGCACATCGAAGGCACAGGCATCGATCATTGGTGCCTGACCGTCATGAAGACCGGGACGCTGGCTTGCGACGCAAACGCGAGCGGTCCTGAAATCACGGCGGGATCGCTCGGTGTCCTGTCGTTCGCGGCGCCATTTTCGGGGCATGCATCGGCTACGGACACCTTGAACCTGTTTTTGAACCGCGACGATTTCCATGAGTTCGCCGACGGGCTGGACGCGATCGCCCAAAGGCCCATGTCCGGTCCGATGATGTCCCTTCTCGTGGAATTTCTGCTGAACGCGGAAACCTATCTGCCCTCCATGAAGGCTTCCGAGGTTTCCATGTTCCTGGAAAGCTTGACCCTGCTTTTACGGGCAGCCGTCAACCCGACCGCCAATACGATTGCGGCCGCGGACCTGCCGATGTCCGCCGGCCGGTTCGATCTCGTTCGAAAGCATGTCCAGGATAATCTCAGCCATCCGGACCTGGGCGTGACATCGATCTGCAAGGCCTTGAACCTGTCGCGGCGCCAGCTCTACTATCTGTTCGAGCCGCACGGTGGCGTCGCCGGTTTCATCAAGCAGCGACGGTTGACCGCGGCCTGCCGGGCGCTGTCCAATTCGAATGACCACAGGCTGATCAGCACGATCGCCTACACCTACGGCTACACCAACCAGGCACTGTTTTCCCGTCATTTCCAGGCCGAATTCGGCTTCGGCCCGCGCGAAGCCCGCGCCGCGAAACTGTGCGGATACCTGCCGCGGACGTCGGCGCCGCAGAGTTTGGCCGAATGGCTCGGTCAGGGGCGCGGTAGCTAGACCACCACCTCCATCGCTTCCTGCTCGCCAACCCCGAATACCGGCTTGTAGCGTGCGATTTCGTCCGCCGGGCCCATGGCCTTGTTCGGGTTGTCGCTGAGTTTGACCGTCGGGTGGCCGTTGGCGGAGGCCGCCTTGCAGACCAGGGAGAAGGGTACGAGCGCGTCACAAGCGGTGCGGCCGCGGAAGTCGTTGGCGAAAAGTGTGCCCCAGCCGAAGGAGGTCCGGACACGGCCGGAGAACTGCAGGGGCAGTTCGATGATCATTTCGGTAAAGCCGCCCGACGTGAATTTTTTGCAGCGCATTGAACAAACGCAACCGGATCAGCCGGCTTGGAAGGCGGCTTTAATGACGCTGACACCTGGCCGGGGAAGCGAGAGCAGTTCACGGTCTTTCGAAGGGAAGACCGGTTATCAATACTGCAGACTGTGGTTCGAATTTCCTCGGTCGGTGGGAACTTCCGGGTCAACAATGAGGAGATCATGCCTCCTGGCGAATTCCGTGAACAGACTGCGAACCGTCTCGGCTTCCACCTCACCCGCCAGGAATGCCTTGCACGCAGCCGAAGCGATCTTGTGACTGCCGTCTCTTTGGGAACAGGGCCAATCCTCCAAAAAGGCATTGGCTTGCAAAACGGTCTCAATGCGTGCCGGAAACCCTATTCCGATCAGAAGACTTACAGGCTTTTCGAAATGATACATCAGCGTTTCCTCCATGCCGATCATGTACGCAAATCAAACAAGCCAAAAGCGGCGCGCTTCCGGTGCGGGAAGCGCGCCACCTTCTCATTATCCTAGAAGTCCATGCCGCCGCCGGGCATTGCCGGTGCCGCACTTTCCTTCTTCGGCTTTTCCGCGACCATGGCCTCTGTGGTGACCAGAAGACCGGCGACGGATGATGCGTCCTGCAAAGCCGTGCGCACGACTTTCACCGGGTCGATGACACCCTGCTCGTAGAGGTCGCCGTATTCGCCGGTCTGGGCATTCCAGCCGTAGGCGAAGTCTGCATTTTCACGCAGCTTGCCGACGATCACGGAGCCTTCGGATCCCGCATTTGCGGCGATCTGACGGACGGGCGCCTCGATCGCGCGACGGACGATGGCAACGCCGTGCTTCTGGTCGTCGTTTTCCGTCTGCAGATTGTCGAGGGCCTTGGCCGCGCGCAGCAGCGCGACACCGCCGCCCGGCAGAATTCCTTCCTCGACCGCCGCGCGGGTGGCGTGAAGCGCATCGTCGACGCGGTCTTTTTTCTCCTTGACCTCGACTTCCGTGGCTCCACCGACCCGGATCACCGCGACGCCGCCGGCAAGTTTCGCCAGCCGCTCCTGCAGCTTTTCACGGTCATAGTCGGAGGTGGTTTCCTCGATCTGCGCCTTGATCTGCCTGACGCGCCCGTCGATCTCATCCTTCGAGCCGGCACCATTCACGATGGTGGTGTTTTCCTTCTCGATCACCACCTTCTTGGCACGTCCGAGCATTTCAAGCGTGACATTCTCCAGCTTGATGCCGAGATCTTCGGAGATGGCCGTGCCGCCGGTCAGGATGGCGATGTCCTGCAGCATCGCCTTGCGTCGGTCACCGAAGCCCGGTGCCTTGACGGCCGCCACCTTCAGGCCGCCGCGCAGCTTGTTGACCACGAGCGTGGCCAGGGCCTCGCCCTCCACGTCCTCGGCGATGATCAGCAGCGGCTTGCCCGACTGGACCACGGATTCCAGAACGGGAAGGAGAGCCTGCAGGTTGGAGAGTTTCTTTTCGTGGATCAGGACATAGGGGTCTTCCAGTTCGACCTTCATCTTGTCCTGGTTGGTCACGAAATAGGGGGAGAGATAGCCGCGGTCGAACTGCATGCCCTCGACGACTTCCAGTTCACTGTCTGCGGTCTTGGCTTCCTCGACGGTGATCACGCCTTCGTTGCCGACTTTCTCCATGGCTTCGGCCAGCATGCGGCCGATTTCGGTATCGCCGTTGGCCGAAATGGTGCCGACTTGAGCAATCTCGCCGTTCTTCGAGATTTTCCGGGCATGTGTCTTGAGTTCGTCAACGACGGCGGCAACCGCCTTGTCGATCCCACGCTTGAGGTCCATCGGGTTCATGCCGGCGGCAACGGCCTTGGCACCTTCCTGGACGATGCTCTGGGCCAGAACGGTTGCCGTGGTCGTTCCGTCGCCTGCCAGGTCATTGGTCTTGGAGGCCACTTCGCGCACCATCTGGGCGCCCATGTTTTCGAACTTGTCTTCCAGTTCGATTTCCTTCGCGACAGAGACGCCGTCCTTGGTGATGCGCGGGGCACCGAAGGACTTGTCGAGCACGACGTTGCGGCCCTTCGGACCGAGGGTGACTTTCACCGCATTGGCGAGAACGTCGACGCCGCGCAGCATCCGTTCACGCGCGTCGGAATGGAATTTCACTTCCTTTGCAGCCATTGGAAAACTCCTTCAATAGGCAGCTTTGATTGACTGTTGATGTGTTTTGGAAGCCGTCAGGCGGCCTTCCGGGCGGATTCGGAAAGCTCGATCACGCCCAAGACGTCGCTTTCCTTCATGATGAGCAGGTCTTCGCCGTCGAGCCTGATTTCCGTGCCCGACCATTTGCCGAAGAGGATCCGGTCACCGGCTTTGACGTCGAGAGCGATCAGATTGCCGCTGTCGTCGCGGGTTCCGGGGCCGACGGCGATGACTTCGCCTTCCTGCGGCTTTTCCTTGGCAGTGTCGGGAATGATGATGCCGCCGGAAGTCTTCTGCTCGGCTTCAATGCGGCGGACCAGGATACGGTCGTGTAGTGGACGGAACGTCATATCGTTCTCCTTCAGGACAAACAATTTTCAGAGAGGTTCCTCCGTTCCGGGTACTCCCGGACCGGGGTCGCGCACCCCAAACCGGCGATGCGCGGAAATAATTTTGTTTCCGTTTTTTCTGTTTTCAAGAGGGGGACGTAAAAAATTTGGCACTCTCTCTTAATGGGTGCCAAGTTCTTGAAATGATATGGATATATTCACGTGGCGACGTGAAGTCCGGTATTTTCAGGTTCCGGACCTGCCTGCTAGACCACCACTTCCAAGGCTTCCTGCTCGCCAACCCCGAACACCCGCTTGTAGCGCGCGATTTCGTCCGCGGGGCCCATGGCCTTGTTCGGGTTGTCTGAGAGTTTCACTGTCGGGTGGCCGTTGGCGGAGACGGCCTTGCAGACCAGGGAGAAGGGGGCAAGCGCATCGCCGGCGGTGAGGCCGCGGAAGTCGTTGGTGAGCAGCGTGCCCCAGCCGAAGGAGGTACGTGTGCGGCCGGAGAACTGCTGGTGCAGTTCGATGATCTTGTCCGTGTCCAGTCCGTCAGAGAAGATGACGAGCTTTTTCGTCGGGTCCTCGCCTTTGGATTTCCACCAGTCGATTGCGGTTTCCGCGCCTGTGGCCGGATCGCCTGAATCGATGCGGATACCGGTCCAGCTCGCCAGCCAGTCGGGCGCGCGGTCGAGAAAGCCCTTGGAGCCGTAAGTGTCCGGCAGGATAATGCGCAGGTTACCGTCGTGCTCCTCGTGCCAGTCGCGCAGGACGTCATAAGGGGCTTCGGCCAGTTCATCATCCGTTTCCGCCAGGGCTGAATAAATCATCGGCAGTTCATGGGCGTTGGTGCCGACGGCCTCCAGATCCCGTTGCATGGCGATATGGCAGTTGGAAGTGCCGGTGAACTTGGCGCCCAGTCCCTCCGTCATCGCCTGCACGCACCAGTCCTGCCAGAGATAGGAGTGGCGGCGGCGGGTGCCGAAGTCGGCGATCCTGAGCCCGTCCAGGGGCTGCAGGCGCTCGATCTTTTCCCACAGCTTGGTCATGGCCCGGGCATAGAGGATCTGGAGCTCGAATTTCTTCATGGAATTGATGACGGAGCGTGACCGAAGTTCCATCAGGATCGCCAGAGCCGGGATTTCCCAGAGCATGACCTCGTGCCATTTTCCCTCGAAGGTAAGTTCGTACTGGCCGTCGTGTTTTTCGAGCGTATAGGCCGGCAGGTGCAGGTTCTCGAACCATTCCATGAAGTCGGAGCGGAACATCTGGCGCTTGCCGTAGAACATGTTGCCGCGCATCCACGTGCTCTCGCCGCGGCTGAGCGACAGGGAGCGGACATGGTCGAGCTGTTCGCGCAGCTCTCCTTCATCGATCATTTCCGCCAGACGGATGTCCTGCGCGCGGTTGATCAGGGAGAAGGTGACGGTCGTGTCCGGCTTGTTGCGGAACACCGACTGGCACATCAGCAGCTTGTAGAAATCCGTGTCGATCAGGGAGCGGACGATCGGGTCGATCTTCCATTTGTGGTTATAGACACGGGTTGCGATATCGACCATGTGTTTGGTTTTCCTCCGGTAACGGCGAGCATAAGGCAGGAGTAAAGCGGGAATTTCAAGCCTCGGCGATAGGACGCCGCCTAAGGGATCCGTTCTCAGACCCCGCGGCCGTGCGCTCTATCGATCCGGTTCGCCGCGGATCCAGGGTACGATGCTGCCGGAGATTATCTCCCTGTTCAGGTCCTTGTCGAAGTCGAGCCAGGCCCTGCCGAGCTTTTGCCAGTCGCCAATTCTCTTCGTGTAGAGGATCCGCCCTCTTACTTCATAGAAAGGCTTTCTTAGGCTCTCGGTCTGATCCGGCAGGATCTCGAACCGCATGATCTGTTCGCCAGGACGTGCCGTTTCAAACTTGGGACCGGCGTGAACGAGCGTGCCGACATAGGCCGGCGGATTGCTGCCGGAGATACGTTCGATGTCGATCACGGTTTCCACGCCATAACCACGAATGCCGATGATCCGGCGGCCCTGTACCTGGGCAAGGGACCAGCGGCCGACGATCCGGTCCGGTCCGGATTGTGCGTTCGGGTCGGTTCCCCGGTCTGCCGCAGGCGTGGCTGCGGAGCACCTGTACAGGGTCATCGGCTTGTCGCCGCGGGAACTGCCCAGGGTGATGCGATCCGGTCTCGTTTCGAGGATGGTCTGCGTGTCCGTGTCGCCGTCGATTTCGGTGAAGGTCGTCAGCACATTGCCTTTCACGCGCCATGTCCCGTAACGGACGGGCTGGCCGCCCGATTTCATCACGTGCAAGGTGCCGTCCGCGGCAAACTTGAAGGCGAACGTTTGGATCGCAACATCGATCGCTTCTCCGATACCCTGCTCGATCGCGCCTGCTATCGAACCGGGTGCTTCGCGGTCAGGCCGACTTGGCACTGCACCGGAACCCGTGCAGGCCGCGGGCGACAGGGCCCAGATCCCGACAAAGTAGCTTGCGCCGGCAGCTATGCCGCTGCCAGAGGCGACGGGGGGCGCTTGCGGAGGGGAAACCGGTGGATTGACCGGAGGCGGGACGACCGCTTCGGCCTGGGCGATTTCGTCCTGAACCTTTCCAATCGCTGCATCGATCCGGGATATATAGCGCTTGCACTGGGTATTGGCCCTTGCGTCAGAAAGCCGGGTGAGAGCAGCGGCGAAGTCTTTTTGTTTGAACAGGCGGTCGGCGTCGGAAAAAAGGCGTTTTGTCTTTTGCTCCCGGGCGGCTGCCGCGGTGACCTTGGCAACGGCTGCACTAATTTGCTTCGCATAACGCTCGCAGGCAGTGTTTCGCGCAGCTTTCGCAAGATCGGCCTGCGCGTCTTCGAAATCGCAGTTCCGAAAGGCCGTATCCGCGTTGCCGAAGAGGGCCCTGGTCTGTTCTTCGCGGTTGAAGGCCTTGTCGTAGCGCTGCCTGAAAGGCTGCCGTGCCTTGTCCGTGTCGATCTTTTCAATCAGGGCTTCGGCGTCCTTGAACAGGCAGGCGGCAATTGCCTGGTCGATCCGGTCCCGCTCAGGGGAGGGAACCTCGTAGTCGCCATAAACGGTCAGCGTAATTTGCTGCCCCGGCCGGACATCTGTCCCCGACTCCGGCCGTTGAGCCGCTACGGTGTTTTCCAGCTTGCCGGCGGGGGCGGGGGCGCCTTCGGCGACCGTGACCTTCAGCTTCTGCGCGATGAGAGCCTGTTTTGCCTCGTCGACCGGTCGGCCGGCATAGTCGGCAAGGGCGAAGGTCTGCTCTGCCTTGTACCGGCCGCGGCAATGATCCACCGGCTGGTCGGCCAGTCTGGCGACGACATATTCCTTCATCGTGCAGTGATTGACGGAATCCAGGCCGCGCCTGTCCTGCCACAGGAACACAGGGTCGAAAGCACCGGTCTCGTGCGCGGAGGTAATGATGCCACCGTCCGCGGTGGTGCCGACCATGTTGCCGCGATAGGTGTAATGGAACCGGGCGCCTTCGGTGACATTCTGTGGCGGTTCGGCGATTTCGATCCATTCCCGGATGTAGCCGGCGGTTTTCTGCTCGGCCGGGTCGACCGTCGTAGGGGCCTCTTCGGCGCCGGTCCCTGTGCCGGTACCGGCAGCAGTTCCCGTATCGGCGCCGTCGCCGAACCGTGGCGTCAGATCTCCGATCACGGTTCCGGTCGCACCGCGCAGGGATTCCAGCCAGGGATCTCCGACATCCTGCGCCACGGTTGACGTAACGGTCCCGGCAAGGACCAGGTAAAAGGCGAAGAAACCGCGCGCGGCTTGAGTGGCGAAGCGGATTTTCGGCGTCCGTGGATCTTTCAACCTAGTCACAGCCCGCCCTCTTTCTCAACTCGCCAAGGTGAGGCGCGTCATCGCGGAAATCCTGCCAGTCGGCGTGCACCATGGATTTGTCGATGTTCTTGGGATCGAAAAACGGTCCGCAGACGACGGTCAGCTGCGGGCCGGCATTCCAGATGGCCGGCCGCGCCTGTTTGGAAATCATGCCGCCCGGGTTCTTCATGGCGCAGATATCGGGAATGATGGTCGACAGATATGTGGTCAGCTTGCTCTTGAGGTCCTCGTCCCTCTTCACTTCGAAGACGAACTGGTCCGACCCGGTGACTTCATAACTGCCGCCCGCCCAATGCGGGATGAAGCCGGAACCGGCGACCTTGACGATGAAAAACGCGCTTTTCGGTCCCGGGCTGCCGTCGGGCATTCTGCCTGTGATCTTCTGCAGCTCGCCCAGGTCGTCTCTCAGGACCAGTTCCAGCTCCTCCAGCGATCCCAGCTCTTCCTCGCGTTGCAGGAGAAAGCGCTCTTTCGTCCGGAGCATCCGGTGGTCGAGGCGGGTTATTGCGGCTTGCAGCTGGGCACTCAGATCCTCCCGGCCGGCGCGGGCAATGTCGCGCTGCAGATAGCGGGCCGCGTAGATGGTGGCGCTTGCCGCTTCCAGGGAGCGGCGCACCTGATCCAGCTTCGCACTACCCTTATGCGCCTGCAGGCGCAGAATCGCGGCGTCCATCGTGGCGATCGAACGGGCCGTGCGGTCGTTCAGATGTCCCTTGAACCTGAGCCCTTCGCGAATTTTCGGCCAGATATCCTTTTCCAGCCACTCCAGGATCTTGCTGCCGGCGAATTCGAGCAGGATCTCGTTGGAGGTGATCTTGACCAGCAATTTCGTAATGGCCTGCTCCACCTTGCGTCGCGCGTGGCGCCGCAGCGCGCTGAGAGCCGATTTTTCGTCATGAAACCGAAGGCCGAACATGCGCTCGGTTTCTTCCTCGATCTCTTCCCTGACCCTGCGTTCAACATGGAACACGGCCTTGTCGTGAAGCTCCTGCCAGCTCCGGCTGGTCAGCAGATCCTTCAGCCCCTCGCTTTCCAGCTTGCCGGAGAGTTTTCGTTCAACGTAGTCGAGAACGGCCTTGCGGATCTGGCGCCGGATCCGCTCCTTGCCTTCATCGGGGATCGGTGGCAGCTCGACACCTTTGAGATTGCGATGCTTGTCGAGCATCTCGTCGATCAGCTTGCCGTTTTTCGAGATGAGTTCCAGCTCTTCGGTCAACCCCCGACGGGTTTCCGAACGACGGAACTTGCGCAGCAATTCATAGAATTCCCGGGTTTGGACATGGAGGCTCCGGCCGATGATCGCCGCCTCAATGGCCGGGTCCCGCTTGCAGGCATTCATGTTCTGCAGCGCCTCGCCGGTGATCATGTCATCGAGCAGCGCATTCAGCTTATCCAACCGCGCGGACTGCAGGCGAAGGGGCTCGATGTATTCGGTGACGGGCTCCGCCTGCGCCAACAGACTTCCGGCACCCAGGATGGCCGCTGATACGAAAATCGCGACGGCGGTCCGCGGAATCCCGTTTTTTAGCTGCAACAAAGCCATCTCTTCCTCCCGCTCCTCCTCATCAGTCCAGAGTGCCCAAGCCCTCCTCGGGCTTCGCGGGGACATCGATGGCGGATGTTGCTGGCGCCCCAATCGTTTCAGGCGGAGCCGGTTGAACTTGCACCGGTGCCTCTGCCGGCGCATCCTTCAGAAACTCCGCGGCAACCCAACCGCAGAAACGGTAGGCGCAGACTCGTGCCCAGCGGTCGCCTTTTGCATCGGTGTGCCAGCGCCGCGCGGTGACCCGGTCTCCCATCACGATCGCGCCCATCTGTTTGGCCCGCACGCTGGGTCTTGGAAACACGTTTAGCTGGGGAATGTTGACGAGCATCGGCCTGTCATCGGTGTCTAAGGCGGATGTCCTATCCGTCTCGACGAAACGGGCATTGGAAAGCGCCTCGACGGCGCGCTTCGTCTGGGGCCCGAAGCCGCCATCCAGGGCGCCGGCATAGAAGCCTTCCTCTTTCAGGATGCCTTGAAATTCCTTCCAGAAGGAGCGGCCCCAGTTGTGTCCCTCTTCGGCCAGTTGATTCGGTCCGATCATGTAGCCGCCCTGCAGGGCCTGGAACAGGAAGGAGGCAGCGGCCTTGTTGTCCCGATCGACGCTCCGCCCCTGCAGAAACAACCGGGCAAGGTTGTAGTTCGCATACGCGCTGCCATTTTCGGACGCCTTCAAGTACCAGTTCAACGCCTCCCTGGGGTCTGGAGTGACGACGCCTCCCTGCTCATACATCTGGGCAAGTTCGAGCGCGGCATTGGCATAACCTTTTTCCGCGGCCTGACGCAGCCATTGCACCCCCTTGGCAGGATCTTTCGAGACGCCGGCGCCGTTGAGATACATGAAGCCCAGATTGTACATGGCCTGAGCTTCGCCATTCGCGGCGGCCTTAAGATGCCAGTCGAGCGCATTCGGGAGATCCCGCGGCAGTTCTTTTCCTTCCAGATAGAGAATGCCGAGGACCGTCATGGCATGGGTGGAGCCGTTTTTTGCGGCCTTTTCGAACCACCGCACGGCTTCGTCGGTGTCGAAAGGCATGTTTTCGCCGTGCAGGTAGCGATACCCGAGCCGGACCATGGCTGCGGGATAGCCATCGTCCGCAGCCGAACGCAGTTGCAGGATCGCAGCCGAGTGGTCGCCGGTCTTTTCCAGGGCGCGGGAAAGCTGATAGCGGTAGCGTGCGATTTCGGGATGCGCGTTCACTGCCAAAGAACAGGCGCGAACGGCCCCGGCGCCATCGATCCAATCAAACTCAACGCCCTTGGCGACCTTGTCATCGTCTACCGGGGAGGCCGTCATCAGATCGCATTGCTGCACGAGATCATCGGGCAGGACCGGCGTCATATCGACTGCTGCAGAGGGGGCTGATGGAAAGACATCGGCGGCACCGGCCGTTTGAGGCGCCTCACCGGTCGGCTCTTGGAGCTTGTTCAACCGGAGGCGGGCGAGCGGTGCGAATTGTCCTGACGGGTAAGTATCGAGATAGGCGTTCAGTTCTGCGGGGTCCTGAGTGTCCCGGACGCTCTCCCAGAACGTTATTTCAGACGCGTCCTGAGATAGTACAGGGGCTATTCCCGTCAGGAACAACGGGAGGAGGCAGCTCAAGGTCAGGCATATACGGCGCATGTCGATACCGCTGCAGGTCGTGATCGTTTTGGATTGCGCCCGATCGGCTGCGTTGACGCATTGACGTGGATCATCTTGTGAAGGCTTCCGAACCTGATGTCGACGCGACGACGCGCGTGCCCATCATCTGCCGGGGCCTTGTGCGTCGCAGGTTTTCTATGCTCCCGCGACGCGCATTGTCGACCGGCGCTTCAGTCGATGTCCATTGCGTGCGATGCCTGATAGACGATGTTGCACAGTTCCCGTGATGTCTGCGCATGTAATGCGACCAGCACCCAGGTCTGGGTTCGAACGTTCAGGCCTTGCGAGGCGAACGGGCCGATGACGCCGGCCTTGTCGAAGCGGGCAAGCGCCGTTTCCCGCTGTCCGAGACAGGCGTTGGTCCGCTCGCGCCAGTCGGCATAGGCATCGCCAATCAGATCGAGGTAGTGATTGGCCGTATCGCGCGCCATTGCCTGATACTCGATCCGCGTGCGCGAATAGCAGGCTTCGTAACCCGGGCTCATTTCACTGCCGCAGGCATCCAGTGCCCCGATCCGGCGTGTTTCCAGGTCGCTCATCGCGCCGGACACCTGCTCCCTTGCAGTCTGCACCATCTGCCAGACTTCCGTTTCGGCGTTGAGGGCGCATTCCTGCAGCGAATAGTCCATCAGTTGTTCGATCGCCTTGCCCTGTTCATCGGATACTGCTGCCGGTGACACTTTGGGCAAGGCCAGCTGGGCATCCGTCAGGGCCTTTGCGGCGGCGTTTTCGATCTTGACGGTGATGTTGTCGCTTTCCTCGCATGTCGCCGTCTCGGCGGTGTCGGGCAGCGGGGGAATTGCATTCCAGAGTGTTTGCGGCGCCTCGGCGCGGGCGCCGGCCGCAATCGTCATGAAGAGCGCGCAGAGCGCGAAAGGTCTCAGCATTGAGAATAGCCTTGATTGTCAGAATGTGGTGCCGGAACGCTTTGTCCGGGGCCGGGAAATCGCCCGACCTGCCGGTGGCGATGCATCCGGCCGGCAGGCCTGCGCCTTTTGCCTATTGAGGCAGGGTCACGCGAAAGAACGGGCCATGTGCGTCCTCGGCATCTTTCGCCGGAGGGAGAGCTGTGCTCCGCGCGGGCGGGATCGATTGCAGAAACGTTGCCAGTGCTTCGGCATCCTTGTCCGTCAGGGCGGCATAGGCCGGCCAGGGCATTGCCGGCGACAGCATGCGGCCGTCTGGGCGGATTCCGGTCCGGACCGCGTCGATGATCTGCTTCTTGGTCCAGCCCTTCAGGCCGGTGTCGTCAGGCGTCAGGTTGGACGGCCAGAAAATCCCAAGTCCCGGGATCTCGAAACCGATGGACCCGCCCGACAGACCGGCGCCTTCGATCGGGGCGCCGTCGGCGCCGCGCGGCATATGACAGCCGCCGCAGTCCATGACCCTGGCAAGGTAGGCGCCGCGGCTGATCTCGGTCTCGTTTTCTTTTGCGATAGCCGTATCCGTCGTGGCCAGGGCGGCAATGCCGATCAGGGCCAAAAGAGTTGGTTTGAACATTTCCTTAAGTCTCCAGCATGCGGCTTCCCCTCCGGGGCGGGGCGCACCGCGATGAACGGCAGTTTGGTTCGATGAGAGAGGTGTCGCGTCCGTTGATCGGTTGCCGATTGAAAAGACGGAGGCGCGTTTCTCGGCCGCCGGAGATACAGCGGGCTCGAGCAAATTGCTTGCTAAGTTTTCCTGATCGAAATGCTAAATATTTACTACAGGGCTGCCCGTGCTGCCGGAACCATCGAATTCCTCAAGGGTTACCGGGCCTTCGACAACGAGCCGGAATCTGCCGCGGGCGATTTTTTCGATCCTCAGGCCAGCCTGTCGTTCCTCAAGCCGCTTGCGCAGCAGGATCAGTCTCGCTTCAAGGTTTTCCGAATGCGCCGGCAACCGCAGGCCAGGATCCAGGCGGAGTTCGCGGTTGGAGAAATCGGTCCGTCCGGTGGAAACATATTCCCGCAAGAGCTTCCACAGAATCGCGCCGGCAACGCCTTTGATAAGATAGTTGTGATCCAGGAAGACGCTTTGGTCCGCCTGATGCAGGCGTGCGGCGATTGACGTGCCCGATTGGTTGCCGGCGGGCTGCGCATCCTCGGACGCATCGTCTTCATCCTCGCGCAGCAACTCGATCATGGCGCCCAGATATCCGGCGAGGACCGCAAGCGCGTCCTCGTCGTCGTAGCCGAAACGCATCGCCTCTTCAGCTTCGGCGAACAGGATGCCGGATAGGGTTTTGCCGATAGCAATCGGCAGGGCGATCTGGCTGCCGGGAGACGAAAGGCCGGGAAAGCCGATTTCGATCGGACGCGTGCTCAACAGTCCGGCCCGTTGGGCGGTATCCGCCAGGGTGGCGTTATACCGGTAGTCCGAGGTCATGTGGCCGATCCGGATCGGCGCTTTCTCCTTGGCAGCAACTCCGATCACACCTTCGCCGAAAGCCACCTCGAAACCAACGCCGGACTTGGCGTATCCGCGCGAGGCGACGGCGTAGAGCCGGTGTTCTTCCGCATCGACCATCAGGATCATCGAATGGCTGATGCCGAAATGCCTTTCCAGGCATGCCAGGGACAGGTCCAGCAACTCGTCCAGATCGGTGCAGGTGTCCAGTTCCGCCACGCACTTGCGCACGGTGGGCAGCAAGGGCGGTTCAGGCGGCGGGGGCTGCAACGCGAGAAAAGGCACCTCCTCGATTGACCGAATTCGGAATATGTCGGCACCGAGCAGCCGGAACACACCTTCCATACCGTGATGGGACGCGATGCCTGCCAGCTTGGCTTTCATGGATTCAAACAGCGGTCCGCTCGTCTGCGTCTCCACGAATTCGAGTTCCAGGCGATGCGAAGCGAGCGTCAGCGGGTCGGAAATCAGGACAGAGGCTGCCCTGGTCTGGAGCAGGTTGCGTCGGGTCTTGTTGAAGAACTGGTAGGAGAGCGCGACGTGATCGGTATCCACATAATGGACCTGCGAAATCATGGAGACGTTCGGCATGCCGTCTCCATCAGCCGTTGCCAGCACCGACGCGACCACTCCTTCCAGCGATCGCCGGAGATTTTCGATGCGGATCTCACTCATGCGGAAAGCGGGCTCCCGGCGCCCGGGCCCGGCGTCTGGACATAGGCCTGGTCGGGCGTGAACTCGATGGCCAGGAGATCGTCCGGATCGTAGGTCGTATAGCCTTCGGCCACGTGCCGGGGCAGGTTGATCCCGATCAGCTCATCGCGAAACACCGCGCATTGCCGGGCAATCTCGGGTGTGTCGTCCGGACAGGCCAGGAGAATTGCGGCGCTGTTCGCCTTTACCTGGAAAGATCGGTGATCTCGAGCCCTGCTGAACGTTACGGCGATCGCACGGCCGGCTTCCACGGCTTTCAGAAGAGGAAGGTTCGCCTGCCGGGTCAGGAAAACCCGGACGGCACCGGCCCCGTCGACCCGCGCGCCGACGCCGATGCCGGCAATCGGTTTTCCGTCCGCGCTGCAGCTCGCCAGGACGACGCTGACCCCGCCTTGTGCAAGTGCGACGAGATCAGCCGTCAGCAGACCCTGCCGGGGTTTTAAAGACGAAATTTTACTGTTTGCGAGGCCCACTTGCCGCGTGCCGGGGCGAGAATCCTTGTTCATTCATGATCCCGAAAAAGTGTCAGGTCGCCGATTATTTGATTTACGTCTTTGAAAATGTCTATCCACATTCTGTCTGCGCAGATGTTATCGCGCGGGATTCGCAAACTTTCAGGCTGACCGCATGGCAGGGGGAATGATGGAAACAGGGCAGCAGACCGAAGAGAACCGGCCAAAACCGGGTTCACTCGTCCCGCTCGCGTTCCTCGCCATATTGACCGGAATTGGAGCCGGCGCGGTCGGCGCGGTCTTTCGTCTGGCGCTTGACTACGGGGTCGTGTTGCGGGACTTCGTCCTGGCGCAGACCAGGGGATACGAAATCGGCGGACTGGTCCTGGCGATGGCCGTCGCAGCGCTGGCCACGGCGCTTGCGGCCACCCTGGTGCGGCGGTTCGCTCCCGCTGCATCGGGCAGCGGCATTCCCCATGTGGAAGCCGTGCTCGACGGGGAGCTTCGGCCGACCCCCGTGTGGTTGATCCCGATCAAGTTTGTCGGAGGGTGGCTGGCGATCACCGCGGGTCTCGCGCTTGGCCGGGAAGGGCCGAGCGTGCAGATGGGCGCAAGCCTTGCCCATCTTGTGGGGCAGGTTTTCCGGCGGGACAAGGCGGACCAGCGATCGCTGATTGCCGGTGGCGCGGGCGCAGGCCTTGCCACTGCGTTCAATGCGCCCGCGGCCGGATCGATTTTCGTGCTGGAAGAACTGGTGGGCCGGTTCGAACCCCGCATGGCGGTGGTTGCGCTCGGTGCTTCGGCCGGTGCGATTGCGGTTTCGCGCCACATCTCCGGAGATGCTCCGGACTTCATCGTCGGCACGTTCGTCGCCGGCGGGCTCGGGGCGTTGCCGTTGTACCTGGTACTGGGCCTGTTCGCGGGGCTTCTGGCGATCCTTTACAATCGCAGCCTGCTGGGGACGCTGGTCGTTGCCGACTGGATCGGCGGGCCGGTGGAAGTGCGGGCCGCTGTGATCGGGGCGGCGGTCGGCGCGCTTGCCTGGATGGCGCCGGACCTTGTCGGCGGCGGCGATAACCTCACCCAGATCACGCTGAACGGCCAATTGCCGCTGATGCTGCTACCCATGATCTTTCTGATCCGCTTCGTCCTCGGAGCGGTCTCTTATGCCGCTGCCACGCCGGGCGGGCTGTTCGCTCCGCTGCTTCTGCTCGGCGCGCTTGCCGGGCTTGCCTTCGGGGCGGGCTGTAACGTCATCTTTCCCGGCATGGAGCTTCAGCCTCAAGCTTTCGCTTTCGTCGGCATGGCCGCCTTTTTCGCCGGCGTGGTGCGCGCGCCGCTGACCGGGATCGTCCTCGTCGTGGAAATGACCGGCAGTTCGGCATTGCTGCTTCCGCTGCTCTGCGCCTGCTTCGGCGCAATGGCGGTGCCATCGGTGCTGCGGGATGAGCCGATCTACGAGGCGCTGCGCTTCCGGGCGGCAAGGCGCGTGCGGTAAGGCTCCTGCCAACCGAAGGACAGCTTTCCGGACCTGAGGTTCTTCATATGGGAGCCGTTGGCTGACTGAGGGTCAGGCCTGTTCCAGTCCCTCGGTCGCGATCAGCAGGCAATTGGCAGTCGGGCCGGGCTGCATGTTTTTCAGGGCGGCGAGCGGGGCCGCACCGCTGGGGGTGGTGGCAATTCCCTGTGCCGCGAAAAGGCGTGCTGCCTCTTCGGCCTCCGCGTCCGAAACGGTCACGAAGGTGTCCGCGTCCCGGCACAAGGCGTCGAAGGCGATCAGCGAGGCATCCTTGCAGTCGAGGCGGCCCATGTTCGATTCCGGACCGTCCGCCCGGGTCAGCCTTCCGGCTTCGACGCTTTTCAGGAGGCAGGGGGCCGCCGCCGGTTCCACGACGATGATTTTCGGCTGGACCGTCCAGTGGTCGCGAACATGCGCGGCAACGGCACCGGCGAGACCGCCGACCCCGGCCTGCAGAAAGACGTGAGTCGGCCAGTCGCCGGTCCTTTCGAAATCCTGCCGGCATTCCTCGGCGAGAACCGTATAGCCTTCCATGATCAGAGCCGGCCGTTCCGTGTAGCCCTCCCAGGAACCGTCTGCCAAAAGCAGCCAGCCGTTTTCCTCCGCCGCGTCGATCGCGTATTGCACGCTGTCCTCATAGGAGCCGTCGACACGAACGACGTAGCTTCCCGTCTGGCGAATTCTTTCGGCAAAGCCTTCGGGAACACTGCTGCTGAGCACGATAAGCCCGCGCGCGCCGAAGATACGGGCGCCGGCTGCGACCGACAGACCGTGGTTGCCGGCGCTGGCCGTGATGAATGTCATCTCGCCTGCGATCTTGCGTGCCTGCCGGCTCGTCAGATCCGTGGTGCCAGAGGCGTCCTGCAGCATCTGGGCCATTGCGAAAACCCCACCCAGGGCCTTGAAGCTGCCCAGACGCATGCGTTGCGTCTCGTCCTTGACGGTGAGCGTGCCGATGCCAAGCTCCTCGCCAAGCTCAGGCAATTGCCGGAGCGGTGTCGCCTGGTAGGCGGGGCACTGGCGCAGCATTGCCATCGGGCGGTCCGGTTCGGATCGGAACAGACGGGGGGCGGATACGGTGTTGGTTCGGGCGTTCTCAAGTTTCATGATCTGCACGATAAGGCAGGAAATCGACGTAGGAGCATCAAACGGCCGGGGAAAGTGAGAAAAAATCGCAGTACCGCGCGCTTTGGCTATCTGTTCCGTTCAAGCGGACGAAGCGCGCCACCTGGGTCGGCATCCGACCGGTCAACCCAGGGGAATATTCATTCCGACCTTGGTGCGGTCCATGACCACGGATGTGCGGAACCGCTTCACGTTGGAATCCTCGAAGAACAGCCGGTGGGTCAGCCGTTCGTAATCCTCCATGTCCTTTGCCAGGACGATGAGGGCGAAGTCCGCTTCGCCGGTGATGTAGTAGCACTGCTGCACCTGCGGCTCGCCCTTCGCCTTTCTTCGGAAGGCGTCGATCTGGTCGATCCGTTCGCGCTCCAGCTCCACCATGACGAGGAAGGTCATTGTGTAGCCGACCGCCTTGGGCGAGATCAGCGCCTCTTCGGCAAGGATCACGCCTTCGGCTTTCAGAGTTCGGATGCGCCGCTGGACGGTGGCGATGGAAAGCCCGGTTTCGGCGGCAATCGTCTCCAGGCGTTCGCGGGCATTGTTCTGCAACAGCCGGAGGATCGTCAGGTCGGAAGCAGACATGTCCATGATGATTTTATCCGATCATTTTTCCGGGCGATTGTGCTTCGTTTTTTCAGATATCGGGATTCAGGCGTGTTTTGAGATCAATTTTCCCTGCTAACATTAGTTGAAGAGTCAAAGGGATGAAAAGCTCAAGCGCCAAGGAAACACACTCCGGCGTCTTTCTGTCCGGGCCGGCGGACCATGAAAAGGATCGGTTGCGGTGGTGCGAATTCCTTATGACGTCGAGCAGCGCGACGAGCCGCGTCTGGGGCTTATCGTGCTGCAGTCCGACGAGACGATCGAAAACGACTTCCGCCGACTTCTACCGTCCGAGGTGACCCTGCATATTTCCCGGGTGCCCTCCGGCGAGGAAGTCACGGCGAGTACCCTGTCTGAAATGGAAAACCACATCGGGCAGAGTGCCGGTCTGCTGCCGCGTCCGGCGCGGTTCGATGTGGTCGGTTACGGCTGTACGTCCGGAACCTCGGTTATCGGCGTGAAGAAAATCGCCGATCTCGTTCATGGCGGAGCCAACACGCGGGCTGTCTCCGAACCCGTGTCGGCGCTCATTGCCGCCTGCAAGTATCTTGGCGTCAGCCGGCTGGCCTTGCTGTCGCCCTATGTGGCGGAGGTGTCGTCCCGGATGCGCAACGTCCTGGCGGAAAACGGTATCGAGACGCCCGTCTTCGGCTCGTTCGAAACCGCCGAAGAGGCGGTCGTCGCGCGGATTACCGGACCCTCGGCGGCAGGGGCGGCACAGGATCTGGCTCAGGATCCGGCCGTCGAGGCGGTTTTCATCTCCTGCACCAACCTGCGCACGCTGGACATCATCCCGGACATCGAGCAACGAACCGGAAAACCGGTGCTGTCGAGCAATCAGGTGCTGGCATGGCACATGTGCCGGCTGTGCGGTCTTGATGCCGCAGCAATCGGAGTCGGCAAACTGTTCTCAGCCTAGGTCAGGAACTTATGCCGGGGCTTTCTGCTTGTCCGGATTGACGAAGGGACGGGCCCAGTCGCTATCCGGCGTGATGTCGGAATTCTCGCGGGCAAGTTCGGCCAGGATCTTGCGGTATTCCACGGTCATCCGGTCGGCGCGGCAGTGCATTTCCGTGCGGGTGTCCAGGGGAAACTCGGGACGGATGTTGTTCAAAAGCTCGCGGTCCTCGCTCTGGATCTGGCGGTCCAGGGCGATGATGTTGGCGCATTTTTCATCGTCCGGATTATCGTTTCGGGCGATGAACTGGCAGAACAGCGTGTGACTGTCGTCGACGGGGGTTGCCGTCTTGAACAGCACGTGGCGCAGGCCGTTTTCATATTCCATCACATCCTTGTAGACGAAGGGCTGCACCAGTTCGTTGTTGGTGAAGCGGACCGTGAAGCCTTCGCCGGTCAGGCCGGTGTTGGCTTTCAGCGCGTCCGTCAGCCGCGCCTTGTAGCTGACGCGCGAGGTAAGCTTGTGGCCGTCGCGATTGATCTCGAAGCTCAGGAACTGGGAGGCGGAGGTGTCGCCGATGGTGTTGCGGTGGGTCCAGGCGACATGGGCGAGGTCGAGCGCGTTGTCGATCACGCGCGGTGCCGATGTCGTCCACACTTCCATGAGTTCGTGCATCACCTTGAACGAAGGGTCCTCGGCTTCCGGCAGGTCCGGAATGTCGGCGCGCGGGATGCCCGGGCAGACCCAGACCAGACCGTAGCGCTCGGCGACGAGCACGTTGATGGTGCGTGCGCGCGGCGGGATCGGCAGGTCGTCGTCCTGCTGGGGAATGCGGGTGCACGCGCCGGACGTGTTGAAGGCCCAGCCGTGATAGGGGCAGACGATCTCGCCGTCTTCCAGCCAGCCCTGGGACAGGCGGGCGGCGCGGTGCGGGCATTCGTCGACGGCGCAGCCGAGCGATCCGTCCTTGCCGCGCCAGACGACATAATTGTCACCAAGCAGGCGGACCGCACGCGGCTTGTCGGCGATCTCGCCCGAATAGGCCACCGGATACCAGTACTCCTTGAAGGCGGGGACTTCGCTTACAAGCATGGGAGGCTCCTGTCGTCGGAAGAAGGTGAAATCGGGATCATCATGATGTTACGCCCGGGTGAAGGGTTTGCCGACCGCGCCCGGTCCGGAGGCCCGGCCGACGAAGGTCGCCATGGCGAACAGCGCCAAAAGGTAAGGCAGGGCGATCAGCAGTTCATGGGGAATGTCGCGCCACAGGATCTGTGCGCGCAAGGCAATCGCGTCGGCAAAGCCGAAGGCAAGGCAGGCGGCCGCACCCGGCCAGACCCGCCACTTGCCGAAGACCATCGCGGCCAGCGCGAGAAAGCCGCGCCCTTGCGTCATGGACGCCTGGAACATGTCGAGGGTGACGATCGACAGATAGGCGCCGCCCAATGCACCGAAAACGCCCGACATCATCACAGCGAAGAAGCGCGTGCGGACGACCGGAATGCCGGCGGCATCGGCGGATTCAGCGGACTCGCCGCAGGCCCTGAGGCGCAATCCGGCATCGGTGCGGAACAACACCCACCAGACCAGGAAGATCAGGGCGAAACAGCCGTAGTCGACCAGGCTGAGCGAGCGGAAAATGCGCCCGACCGTCGGCAGGTCCGACAGGAACGGGACCGTGATCGTCGGGATCTTGGCCACGCTCGGCGTCAGGCCGTCGATATCCCAGATGACCGGGATGAGGGCGGCGGTCAGACCGGCGCCGATCAGGTTGATTGCAGCAGAGGCAACCACCTGGTCCCCGCGCAGGGTGACCGACATCAGGGCCAGCGCACTGCCGGAAAAGACGCCGGAGACGAGTGCGCCGAGGAGGCCGAGCCAGGGGTTGCCGGTGAAGTAGGTGACCAGCACGGCGGCGAAGGCACCGATCAGCATCATGCCTTCCAGGCCGATGTTCAACACGCCGCTGCGCTCGCTGATCATGCCGCCCAGCATGGGCATAACGATCGGCAGGGCGAGGTGCAGGGCGCTGATGACGAGCGATATCGTCAGAAGATGGCTCATGACGGCATCTCCGGGCTGGCGGTCTTGGCGGACACGGTTTGCGGTTCGGACGGGAAATCGGACAGCCCGTCATCGATGGCGGGCCGGCGCAGGCTCGACAGCAGACGCAGGACGGCCGGCTGTGCGGCGACAAAGGCCACGACCAGGCCGGAGACCACTCCGACCATTTCCCGGCTGATGCCGGCAATCGCCTGCAGCGGAACGGAGCCGGCGTGGAGAACGGCGAAGAAGAAGGCGGAAGCCACCACGCCCACCGGCGACAGGGCGCCGAGCAGGGCGACGGCGATCGCGTCATAGCCGTAGCCCGGCGAGAAGGCGGCATAGAACCGGCCGTAGACGCCGAGCACCTGGACGGCGCCGGCAAGCCCGGCAAGCGCGCCGGAGGAGAGCAGCGCGATGATGGTCAGCCGTTCGACGGACACACCGCTTGCACGCGCCGCGCCCTGGTTGGCGCCGAGCAACCGCAGGCGGAACCCGCCGGGTGTCCGGTAAAGCACCCACAGCACGATGGCGACCGCGGCAAGGGCAACGATCAGCCCGGCATGGAGACGCGTTCCGTCCCAGATGATGGGTAGCTGCGTTCCCTCAGGCACACGTTCGGTGGCCGACGGCTGGTCGGTGGCCACGAAGGGGCCGGTCGGGGCAACGGCATATTCGGAGACGGCGATCGCCACAAAATTCATCATGATCGTGGTCACCACCTCATGGGCGCCGCGATAGGCCTTGAGCAGGGCCGGGATCAGGGCGAAGGCCGCGCCGCCGGCCATGCCGGCGAGGAGGCAGACGACCATCAGCAAGGGCGGCGGCAGATCGACGGTGGCGCCGACGACACCGGTGACAAGGCCGCCGAACAGGAGCTGGCCTTCCACGCCGATATTGAACAGGCTGGCGTGAAAGGCGAGCGCGACAGCCAGGCCTGCGATCAGAAGCGGGATCATCTGGACCATGGTTTCGGCGATCGCCGGACCACTGCCGAGGGCGCCGCCGAACAGTGCGCTGGCCGTCAGCCAGAGTTCCGACCCCGCGAGCCAGATCATGGGCACGGAGGCAATGAGCGCGGCCGCGATCGTCAGGACGAAAGTCAGTACGCGCGTGCCGAACTGACCGGACAGGCCCTGGAAATGGGCGATCATGCGCGGCAGGAGATCCGTGCGGTTCCAGCCGTCGTTGCCGGAATCGGCGCGCAAAGTTTGCGCTGCGATTTCCGGGTTCATGCGGGCATGGCGACCGTTGGCGGTCCCACCGGCAAGCGTGGAAGGGGATGTCGTTGCATTCATCGTCATGACTGGGCTTCCTGATCGACGCCGGACATCCAGCGGCCGATCTGGTCTATATCGGCATCAGCGGTGCTCGTTTCGCCGACGACGCGGCCCTGGCGGAACACCACGATACGGTCGGCAATGGTGAAGACTTCGGTCAGGTCGAGGCTGAGCAGGAGGACGGCGCCGCCCTGGTCCCGCAGGCCGATCAGGGCCTCATGGACGGCGGCGGTCGAGCCGATGTCGAGGCCTCTCGTCGGCTGGGCGGCGATCATCAGTCGTGGTGCGCGGGCCAGTTCCCGGCCGACCACCAGTTTCTGCTGATTTCCGCCCGACAGGCTTGTCACCGGCGCCTCGATCGATGCCGCGCGCACCTTGTGGCGATGCACGATACCGGCAGCGAAACGGGCCCGCCGGCGCCGGGACAGCCAGAGCGGCGTCGGCGCGAAGGGTGCGCCGTCGACGAATCCGATGGAGGCGTTGTCGACCAAGCTCATGCCGTCGGCGACCGCCAGCCGGTGACGGTCCTCCGGGATATGGGCAATGCCGCAATTGAAACGCTGCTGGGTCGTCATCACCGTGATGTCGGTATCGTCCAGGGCCACGCCACCGCCTGTGACCTTGCGCAAGCCGATCAGGAGTTCGACGAATTCCGCCTGGCCGTTGCCCTCGACACCGACGACTGCAACGATTTCGCCGCCGTGAACGTCGAGATCGACCGGGCCGAAGCGCTCGCCGTCGGTGAGTTTGCGGACCGACAGAACGGTCGGCCAGATGTGGTTCGAGCGCGACGGCACTTCGGGTCTGTTGCGGCCGATCATCAGCCGGACCAGTTGGGCCTCGAGTGTCTGCCGCTCGGCCGGGTCGGCGAAACTGCGCGGGACCTCGGCTTCGCCGGCAACCGCGCCGTCCCGCAGGACCGTCACCCGGTCGCAAAGGCGCATGATTTCCGGCATCTTGTGGCTGATCAGAACGATTGTCGTTCCCTCACGCTGGAGGTTCTGCAACAGCGCGTAGAGTTCTTCCGCGTCGGGCGGCGACAGGGCGGCGGTCGGCTCATCGAGCACCAGCGTGGTGGCGCCGCCCCACAGGGCCTTGAGAATTTCCACCTTCTGCCGCGCGCCGACGGACAGCGTCTCGCAGCGGGCCGACGGATCGATGCCGAAGCCGAGACGTTCGGACAGCTCGATCGCGCGGCGGCTGGCGGCATCCAGGTCGAGGCTGCGTATCCAGCGCGCCGCGAAACCGGAAGAGCCCCGGCCGAGAATGAGATTTTCGGCAACAGTGAGCTTGCCGATCAGGCTGAAGTGCTGCTGCACCATGCCGATACCGGCGGCCAGCGCGTCCGCAGAGGAACGAAGCGTCGCTGGCTGGCCGCCGATTTCGATCCGGCCGGAGTCCGGCCGGATCATCCCGAAAAGGATTTTCATCAGGGTGGACTTCCCGGCACCGTTTTCGCCGAGAAGTCCGTGGATCGATCCTTGCCGGACCGTGAGATCTATGGAGCGGTTGGCCTTGACCGGGCCGAAGTGTTTGCTCACGCCGGTAAGCCGGATGGCCGCCGGCGCGAGACCGGGCCGCGGGGCGGCTGTTGTTGTCATGTCTGCCTCGCAACCCGCATTCATTGTCAGTTACCTGCCGGCTTGAACGCTTTCGCTTCTTCTTCGGTGGACGGAACGACCATCGAGCCATCCAGGATCGCGGCAGTGGCTGCCTCTACCTTCGCCATGATCTCCGGAGAGAGCGTGTCGATGTTGTCCGGGCAAAGGCCGACTGCCTTTTCCTTGAGGCCGAGGCTGACGGTGCCGCCCTGGAATTTGCCTTCGGCTGCCGCCTTGTTTTCAAAGACGACCGCGCCGGAGACATCCTTGACCGCGGAGGTCAAAAAGTTGTCCGGGGCGAACTGGCCCTTGCAGGTATCCACACCGATCACCCAGTAGCCTTCACCCATGCTCTTGGCGGCGTCGAAGATGCCGCGTCCGCCGCCGCCGGCGACGTCCATGATCAGATCCGCGCCGATATCATAGATGCCAAGCGCAAGTTCCTTGGCCTTGGCCGGCTCGGTGAAGGAGCCGACATAGGCGACGGAGACCTCGATGTCCGGGTTGACGTAGTGCAGGCCGGCTTCATAGCCGGACAGGAAGCGGACGACCGGCGGGGTTTCCATGCCGCCGATGAAGCCGACACGGGTTCCCTTGGTGGTCATGGCGGCGGCGATGCCGGCAAGGAAAGCTGCTTCCTGCTCGCGGAAGGTCACGCTTGCCACGTTGGTAAGCGGTTTCTTGTCCTTGTCCACGGCGACGGCGTCGATCAGCGTGAACTTGGCGTCCGGGTTTGCGATGGCGACCTGGGTAAGGGCGTCGCGAATGCCGAAGCCGACGCCGGTCGTCACGGTGGAGCCGCTGTCGATGGCCTGCTGCAGGTTCGGAACGAACTGGGACTGGTTGGCGGACTGGATGACCAGCGGCTTGCCGCCGAACTTTTCCGCGCTCGTTTCCACGCCGAGCTTGGCCAGGTCGTTGAAGCCCTGGTCGCCGAGACCGGCCTGGTTGGTGACCATCGACCAGACGAAGTCCTCAGCGGAAGCCGGGGCGATCGCGCCGAGGCTGAGCGCAAGAAGGGCTGCGGAGGTCGTCAATACGCCGAAGCGGCGGCTCAATGCTGGCTTTCCTTTATTACGTGCTGACATGGCATTTTGCTCCTGGTTCTGGAAGGAAGGGAAGGAAACCTTTTTTATTGTTTTATTCGTCCACGGAGGCTGCTCATTGGCCGGCAGCTCCTGTGAATGCTTCAAGTCTTGTGCCAAGACGCGGTTCACTCGCGCGCTTGACCGCGGTGGCGACCGCTTCTTCGGGGGTCGAGGCAAAGCTGATGGCGACGACACGGCGTTCATCGAGCCAGCAGCCTTCATCGAGAGAACTCTTCAACCGGTCGGCCCATCCGGTCGTGCCTTCAAGCACCACGACGGGAACGCCGGAATCATAGGCGATGGTGACTTCGTTCAGGGTGCCGACGCCGCCACCGATCATGATGATGCTGTCGCAGCCGCGCGCGGTCAGGATGTTGCGGATCGTGCCCATGCCAGTGGGAAAGACGATGGACACATAAGGATTGGCCTTGGACTTGTCGGCATAGGGCAGGAAGCCGACGGTCAGGCCGCCGTTTTCGGCAGCACCCTTGCAGGAGGCTTCCATGACGCCGCCGGTTCCGCCGCCGACCAGCACCGCGCCGGCCTCGGCGATCCCGCGCCCGACCTGGTAGGCGGTGTCCAGGACCGGCGCGGGAAGGCTTTCTCCCGGACGGGAGCTGCGGCCGATCACTCCGATTGTCATCTTCTGCATAGCGCACCTATGAGTTCACGGTGGTGTTGGAAAGAGCGGCCGCGCCGGCTGGCACGGGGCTGAGCGAATGCGCGGAGCCGTCGAGCCGTTCGGCCGCGGCGCGCAATTGTTTCGCGCGTTCACGGGTCTGCTCGGGGGCAATCGCGACGAGATCCAGCGGATCGGCCGTAGCAACGGCAAAGGACGCCGCCGCCGATCCGAGGGCTGCGGCCTCGACCAGATCCCCGGTCAGGGCCATGCCGGCGAGGAAGCCGCCGCAGAACGTGTCTCCGGCGCCGGTGGGGTCCACCGGAGAACCGGGATAGGCCGGCACGCGCCACAGAGCGTCGCCGTCCTTGACGAAGACGCCGTCGGCGCCGGCTTTCAGCACGACGGTCCTGGC
Organism: Roseibium sp.; assembly: GCF_048260565.1. Classification (GTDB taxonomy): domain Bacteria; phylum Pseudomonadota; class Alphaproteobacteria; order Rhizobiales; family Stappiaceae; genus Roseibium. The sequence continues at coordinate 239,233 of NZ_JBLXGP010000003.1, forward strand.
GCCGATATCGGTCAGTCTTTGCAGGATTTCCGGGATCGCCGCGAGTGGGGCGATAACATCGAAATCGGAGGTGCTCGGCAGAAACACGTCGAGCGCGCCGAGCGTTTCCGACAGTTTCGCGAACGGGTTTTCGATGAGGTCGGACCGCGCCGGGCAATCCGATTGCAGGTAGCCGGAGGCTTTGCCGAGATGGGCGACCAGTTCCCGGTGGCGATGCAGGGGAAGGAGCGGCAGGTGCCAGAAATCGGCTTCCGTCAGCCAGTCGGCGGGCACATCCTTTGCCGTGGGAGCGCCGAGCGGCAGGATGTCCGGACGGGAGGTCGTGTCGACGAAGGCGGCCTGAACGTCCTCAGGCAACTGCCGGATCATGTGGTCCGGGACCGGCTGGATGCGGGAACCGTCCGGCAGATGGGCGAAGGTCACGCGCACCGGATGAGGCCGGTCGATCTTCTTGATCGAACGGGTATCGAGCCCGGCGTTGGTGAGAATGTCGAGAACATGTCCCGGATAGTCGTTGCCGACGATAGCCAGCACCCGCGGCGCAAGTCCGCAGATCAACGCTCCGAGCGAGGACCAGAGGGCATTTCCGCCGACCTTGCCGACAACGGGACGTCCGTCCGGCGCCAGTATGCTGTCGATGCTGAAAGATCCTGCAACAGCAAGAACGGGGGCGGGCGAAACGGCGGACATCGGATTCCTTTGCAGCATGTTGGGCAGAGAGATGCGGTGCGAAGATGCGCAACATCTAGCCATGCATAAAATCTAGAGCCAAGTTTTGTTCATTGTCCAACAATAAATTTTGCGGATCAGCATGAACTTTATGCAGGCAGGTGGTCAGATGTCACAAAAATTAGGCAATGGGGGATTTGTGAGGTGTCGAAGGTGCAAAAAAAACCGCCCGGCCTGTTCGGGTCGGGCGGTGAAATCAGGGTGGGATTTTTTTGTTTTTGTAATTCGATGATCTCGTGCGCGATCAGGCGGTTTCGCGTTTCGTGCGCCTTTGATCGGCCTGCAGGCCAGGTGGCACCCAGCCGGCGTTGCGCGGGTCGACATAGTCGCCCGGAGCGACCACCAGGTCGATTGCGTCGAGTATGTCCGGCGTCAGGGTGATGCCATCCGCGGTCAGAAGCTGGTCGAGCTGTTCCGGCGTCCTCGGTCCCAGCAGAACGGATGTGACCGCCGGATGTTCCAGCGTCCAGGCAAGGCTCATCTGCATCATGGTCAGGCCGGCCGCGTCGGCAATCTCCGCCAGGGCTTCGACCATGGCGAGCTTGCGCTCGTCGTCCGCGCGCACGAACGGGTTGCCGCTGGCGGCGCGGGAGCCGCCGGGGACCGGTTTGCCGCGCCGGTATTTGCCGGTCAGCCAACCGCCATTCAGCGGGCTCCAGACCAGGGTGCCGATGCCGTACTGGCGGCAGACCGGCAGGACGGCGCGCTCAATGCCTCGGACGAAGATCGAGTAGGGCGCCTGTTCGCTGACAAAGGGTGCGGCCCCCAGCTTTTCGGCCGCCCACTGGCTTTGAACGATCAGTTCCGCTGGGAATACGGAGGAGCCTGCAAAGCGGATCTTTCCCGCTTGGGTAAGTTCGTCGAAGGCTGCGACCGTTTCCTCGATCGGCGTCTTGGGGTCCGGGCGGTGCAACTGATAGAGGTCGATGTAGTCGGTGCCGAGCCGGCGCAGGCTGTCTTCGACGGCCTGAACTATCCAGCGTCGCGATCCGCCGGAGCGCGTCGGATCGCCGTTCATGGGTAGACCGAGCTTGGTCGCCAGGACGACCTTGTCGCGCTTGCCGCGCAGGGCCTGACCGAGCGCTTCCTCGACGGCGCCGTTGTCGTAGATATCGGCCGTGTCGATCAGGTTGATGCCGGAATCGATGGCCTGATCGACCAGTTTTGCCGCCTCGGTTGGTGTCTGTGAGGTGAGTAGCGACATGGTCCCAAAGCCGAAGCGTGAGACCTTGGGGCCGCGTGTGCCCAATGGGGTGGTTTGCATGAGGTCGTCTCCGGTTGGTTACCTGGATTCGGGTCCAGGGTGCTTCATGCGTGCGATAGGGTTTTGCGTCGCACAAAATTATGGTTCATTATGTTACTCAATGGCTATGTGAACATATCATTGTCTATTATTCAACATTGGATAATTATGAGGAAAGCTGTTTTGGGGAAATTGTGTTTGCGGACGCGGTGGCATAGTTAGGTTGTAGGGTGAGGGGCCTGGAACACCTGCTCGTTGAGTGGGCCGGCCTGCAATCGCACCCCGGGGGGAAGCTTCAGCGCTGAGGGAACGTATTTTTCCGGCGGCACTGCAGGAAAGAGACGATGGCAGAAGAACAACAGCTTCGCGTTCGACCGGTCCGGGACCGGCGCCCCCTGTCGGTGCAGGTCTACGACCAGCTTGTCGAAGCGTTGCGCAAGCAGGGCAAGCCCGGAGACCTGATTCCGCCGGAGCTGGAGCTTTCTGCGGAACTCGGCGTCAGCCGGACGGTGCTGCGCGAGGCACTGCGCCTACTGGAGGAAGACGGTATCATCGAACGCGGCGTCGATCCGCGCCGCCGGCAATTGGCGATGCCGTCATCGCGCCCGCCCGCCTTCAACGCGCCGCTGGAAGACATGCTCCATGCCGCGGGGCGGATCACCATCAAGGTAGTGCGCACCGAACCGATATCGCCAACCGCCTGGAGCAAGGCCCTCCTGGAACTCTCAGACGACTCGGTCGAACTGCTCTGTCAGGAAAGCCTGTTCCTGCTGGGAGACGAGCCGGTCGCTTCCGCACTGGAAGTCGTCCCAGTCTCCGACAACGGCATTGCCTCCCGTGCCGGCGGCGGCGATGCCGCTAACCGGACCCTGCTGTCGGCCCTCGGGCCGCAGTTCCGCTCGAAATGCGTGCCGACCCTGTGGCGTCTTTCTGCGGCATCTTCCGGCGGCGGGTCGCGCAAGGGGTTCTCAAAACTGCGCGGCGACATCGCCGTCACCAGCCTGACCTCCGTCCTCAGTCGGCATGGCAAGCCGGTGTTTCTCGGCAAGCATCTGTTGCGCCTGGATCTCGTGTCCCTGACCGTTGGCGAAACCGCGTCGGATATCGATCCGCTGCTCTGGGACGTCCCCTGATCTGGTTTTCAGGCATTCCGGTCGTCAGGCTGAGGCAGATACCGCCGCAATCTCGGTCATGAGCATGCGGGCCGCCCTTTCCGGGTCCGGTTGACCGCAGATGGCCGAAACCACGGCCACACCCCGCGCACCCGCCGCAAGCGCCCGCGCCACGTGCTCTGCCTTCAATCCGCCGATGGCGACGGCCGGGATCGGGCTGGCCGCGATCTGAGCCTTTAGGCCGTCAAAACCGACCGGTTGCTTGTGATCGGGTTTGGAGGGTGTTGCAAAGACCGGCCCCACGCCGATGTAATCGACCAGCGCCGGGTCCGCCTGCGCGGCCAGGTCCGGTGTCTCGACCGACAGGCCGAGAATGGCCTGCGGACCGATCAGCGCGCGGGCCCGCGATACGGTCATGTCGTCCTGCCCGATGTGGATGCCGTCTGCCCCGATCTCCACGGCGGCCTCGACATCGTCATTGACGATGAGCGCCGCATGGGTGCCCGCCAGCACCTGTTTCAACGCCCGGCCGATCTCGATCAGCCGTGTCGTGTCGCCCTCCTTGTCACGGAGCTGCACCATTGTGGCTCCGCCTTTCACGGCCAGGCGAGCGGTTTCGATCATGCCTCGATCCCGGCATAGGCCGGGATCGAGCACGAGATAAAGCGACAGGTCGAACGCCTTCATGCGGGTGCCCCTTCATGGCCGCGAAGACGATGCTCCTTGTCCAGTTCCTCCGGCGCGATCGCGTGGAGCGCATCGAGAAAGCGCGGGGCGAAACTGCCCGGTCCGACCGCGCCTTCATGCGCCCGCGTACCCGCCACGGCATAGTGAGCCAGGGCGCCGACCGCGGCATCGAACCCATCCTTAGCGACAGCCGCGTAAGCGCCGCAGAGGCCGGTCAGCGCGCAGCCCAGGGCGGTGTTGAGCGGCATCCAGGGAGATCCGCCCCAGATACGCGCGGACCGGGTTCCGTCGGTCACGTAATCTTCCGGACCCGTTACCGCGACCACCGCGCCGCTTTCCCGCGCCAGCCGGCGGGCGGCCTCTTCCGAAACGGCCACATCGTCACGACCGTCGACCCCCTGACCCTGGCTGGATTCGCCCGCCAGAGACAGGATTTCAGAGGCATTGCCCCGGATGATCGTCGGGCGCCGTGCGACCAGTTCGGCAGACACCCGGCGGCGAAGCGTCGTGGCCTGGCAGGCGACAGGATCGAAGACCCAGGGCCGCCCCGCCTGTTTCGCGCCGTCGATGGCCGCGTGCATGCCTTCGACGAAGGGGGCTGAAAGAGTGCCGATATTAACCGTCAGCGCCCCCGCGATCCGTGCGAATTCACCTGCTTCCTCCGCGTCCGAAACCATGGCTGGCGATGCGCCCGCGGCCAGAAGCACATTGGCGGCGATGTTCATGGCCACGTAGTTGGTGATGCATTGCACGAGCGGCGGTTCGGCCCGAAGCGCGGCGAGAAGTGTTCCGGGTGTCTGGCTCATTTCGCATCTTCCAGCGGTACGTAGAGTTCGCCGCCCTCTTGGAACTTCTCGGCCATCCGTGCCATGCCCTCCTTCCGCGCTTCGGCGCGAATGTCGTGGCTGATCCGCATGGAGCAGAATTTCGGTCCGCACATGGAACAGAAATGCGCGACCTTGTGCGCTTCCTTCGGCAGGGTTTCGTCATGCATGGAGCGTGCGGTTTCGGGGTCGAGAGAAAGATTGAACTGATCCTCCCAGCGGAATTCGAACCGCGCGCGGGAGAGCGCGTCGTCCCGGATGCGCGCTGCCGGATGCCCCTTGGCGAGATCCGCCGCATGGGCGGCGATCTTGTAGGTGATGACGCCGGTCTTCACGTCGTCGCGATCGGGCAGGCCGAGATGTTCCTTTGGCGTGACGTAGCAAAGCATCGCCGTGCCGAACCAGCCGATCATGGCCGCGCCGATGCCGGAGGTAATGTGATCGTAGCCCGGTGCGATGTCGGTCGTCAGCGGTCCGAGGGTGTAGAACGGCGCCGCGCCGCATGTGGTGAGCTGTTTGTCCATATTCTCCTTGATCTTGTGCATGGGAACATGGCCCGGCCCTTCGATCATCACCTGGCAGTCCCGCGCCCAGGCGATCCGCGTCAGTTCGCCGAGGGTTTCCAGCTCGGCGAACTGGGCCGCGTCGTTTGCATCGGCGATGGAGCCGGGGCGCAGCCCGTCGCCCAGCGAAAAGCTGACATCATGGGCGCGGGCGATGTCGCAGATTTCGTCGAAATGCTCGTAAAGGAAGCTCTCGCGATGGTGGTGCAGGCACCACTTGGCCATGATCGAACCGCCGCGGCTGACGATGCCCGTTACACGGTCCGCCGTCATCGGCACCATGTGAAGACGCACGCCGGCGTGGATGGTGAAGTAGTCCACGCCCTGTTCGGCCTGTTCGATCAAGGTGTCGCGGAAGATCTCCCATGTCAGGTCCTCAGCCACGCCGTTCACCTTTTCCAGCGCCTGGTAGATCGGCACCGTGCCGATGGGGACGGGGGAATTGCGAACGATCCACTCCCGCGTGTTGTGGATGTTGCGGCCGGTGGAGAGATCCATGACGGTATCCGCCCCCCAGCGGATCGCCCAGACCAGTTTGTCCACTTCCTCTTCCATCGAGGACGTGACCGCGGAGGTTCCCATGTTCGCGTTGATCTTCACCAGGAAATTGCGGCCGATGACCATCGGTTCGCATTCCGGATGGTTGATGTTCGACGGCAGGATTGCCCGGCCGGCCGCGATTTCGTCGCGCACGAATTCAGCCGTGACATGATCGGGGATCGCTGCCCCCCAGTCCTGTCCATCCCGGATCAGCGCCTCTGTCGCCGCCTTGCGGCCGAGATTCTCGCGGATTGCGGCGAATTCCATCTCAGGGGTGACGATGCCTGCGCGGGCATAGGCCAGTTGCGTGACCGCAAGCCCGTCCCGTGCGCGCAGCGGTGCATGGCGCACCGGGAACTCGGGCACCAGGCGCTCGCCCGAGACAAAGCCGTTGTCCTCGGGACGAACGCGACGGCCGGCATGGCTCTCGGTATCGCGGCGCGCCGCGATCCAGTCCGAGCGCAGACGGGTGAGGCCCCGATCGATGGCGATCTCCGCCTCCGGATCGGTATAAGGCCCGGAACTGTCGTAGACCGTGACGGGCGGTTCTCCCGCGGAAGGGTGCAGGTCGATTTCGCGCATCGGCACGCGGATTTCGGGATGCAGCGTTCCGGTGTGCCAGACGCGCCGGGATGCGGGCAACGGCCCGGTGGTGATGCCGGAAGTGATATCTTTCCCGGAAATGTTATGTCTCATGGGGCAGAGCCTCCTCGCTTGAAGCAAAAGAGACCCAGTTCGCCGTATCGAATGGAGATTGGCCGCTTGGAGAGACGCTCGTGAAACATCACGGATAACGCGAGGCAGCCGGTTCACCATCCCTACGCCAGTGTGAACTGGATCAGGTTCATCGGGTCACTGCGCTGCCTGCGGCCAGCAGTATCTCAGCCCCTTGTCGGGACCCCCCGGGTGAGGCGCAAAGACTGCGCGGTCGCAGACGCTTTGTCAATCGCCGTCGACCGGCGCCTGAAATCTCACGTGGGGAAATGCAGCAAGCCGGACCTCCGTCTCGCGTTCTTCGCGATTTATCCGATTTACTGAAGTGGCTCTTAAGAAATATTCGTTTTTCTTAAGCGTTTTCGGTGACTAGGGTCTGGTTTCCAGACCTATGAACACGCCGAAGGAGCCCGCGATGATATTTCCGATCCCTACTGGTTTCATCGGCATCGGAACCATGGGCGAGCCGATGGCATTGAACCTCGTCCGCGCCGGCACGCCGCTTGTTGTCTGGAACCGGACGCGGGAGAAGTCCGAACCCCTGGAACAGGCAGGGGCGCGTGTCGCCGATGATATCGCCGATCTCTTTGCGGCATGCGAGACGATCATCCTGATGCTGGCCGACGGTGCATCGACGGACGCCGTGCTCGACCGCGGCGGAGCCGATTTTTCGAAACGGGTCGCAGGGCGCACAATCGTTGCCATGGGCACCGTGTCGGCCGGTTATTCCAACGGCCTGGGAGCGGACATTCGCGCTGCCGGAGGCCGTTACGTGGAAGCGCCGGTTTCCGGCTCGCGCAAGCCGGCGGAAGCCGGACAGCTTGTCGGTCTGCTGGCGGGTGAGGCGGACGATCGTGCGCGCCTTCGCCCGCTGCTTTCGCCGATGTGCCGCGAGGTCTTCGATTGCGGTCCGGTCCCCGGCGCCTTGCACATGAAGCTCGCGATCAACACGTTTCTGATCACGCTGGTCACCGGTTTCGCGGAGGCGTCGCATTTCGCCGCCCGCCATGACCTCGACATGGCTCGCTTCGTGGACATTCTGAACGCCGGTCCCATGGCCAGTGACGTGTCTCGCGTCAAGGCGGAGAAGATCCTGCATCGCGATTTCGCACGCCAGGCGGGCATTTCCGACGTCCTGAAAAACAGCCGTCTTGTGGTCGAGGCCGCCCGCGAGGCCTCCATTGCCTCGCCGCTGATGGACCTCTGCTTCGCGCTTTACGGGGAGACCGAAGCCCTGGGGCTCGGAGAGGACGACATGATCTCGGTCGTAAGGGCGATCGAGGAACGCACCGGAGCAATGGCGCACGCCTGAATTTCCCTTGGCGCAGGCTGGCGTTGCAGCGTTCGTTCACCGGGAAAGCGGTATCGATTCAGATCCTGGTTCCTGAAGAAAACGTTGCAGGACCGTACGGGCACCCTCCCGCCAGACGGTCTCCAATTGACGGGAAAAGGCGGTCCTGAACCGTTCGTCCCGGCCGAGATCGCCGAACACTTCTCCGATCGCAAGGAAAGCAGTCGGATCGTCATGGGCGGCGAGTGCGGCAGACTGAAGGATGTCCCGACGTTCGTCTTCCAGCGGGATTTCGTTTGCGGCGACCGCAGTTTCGGCGCAGTAGCGACACCAGAAGGCCACCTCCAGAGCCAGTCCCTCGACAGACCGGCCGGCGCGCAGGGCATCGGCGATCGTCGGCAGGATAAACTTCGGCTGCCGGTTGGAGCCGTCCAGGCACAGGCGGGCGATGGTGTCGCCGACGGCCGGATTGGCGAAGCGCTCCGCACAGGTCTCCAGATAGGTGTCGAAGGAAATGCCCGGGATCGCAGGCACCACCGGGATGACCTCGCTGCGGATCAGCCGATGCAGCCAGCCGGCGATATCGGGATCCGCCATGGCCTCGTGGACATACGTATGACCCAGGAGCGCTGACGGATAGGCGATGGCCGCATGGCCGCCGTTCAGGATGCGCAGCTTCATCAGCTCGTAAGGCGCGACATCGGCGACGAACTCCACGCCGACTTCCTCAAGACGCGGGCGCCCCGCCGGAAAGCGATCCTCCATCACCCATTGCCGGAAGGGTTCGCAAGCCACGGGGGCGGCATCCTCGATACCGAACTTGTCCCGCACCAGCGCCCGTTCCCGGTCCGAGGTCGCCGGCGTGATGCAGTCGACCATGCTGTTGGGGAAGGCGACGTCCGCTTCGATCCAGCCGGCCAGATCCGGCGTCATCAGGCGGGCAAGACCGACCACCGCCTGCCGGGCCACGTGGCCGTTTTCGGGGAGGTTGTCGCAGGAAAGGATCGTGAAGGGCGGAATATCCTGGTCCTTGCGCAGGCCGAGGGCGGAAATCAGGATGCCGAACACCGTCTGCGGGTCGCCCGGATTTTCGATATCATGGACAATGTCCGGATGCGCGGCGTCGAAACCACCGGTGTTGGCATCGACGTAATAGCCGCCTTCGGTGATGGTCAGCGACACGATCCGGATTTCCGGCCTGACCAGGGTTGCGATCAGGCTGGTCGGGTCGGTTTCCGCAAAGCCGATCATGGTCCCGGTGATGCGGGCGTTCAGTCCGTGCGGGTCCAGTTCGACGACGGTCGTCAGCCAGTCCTGCTTTTCCAGGCGTTCGCGCATGGCCGCGTCATAGGGTTTGATGCCGGCGCCGATCAGGGCCCAGTCATGATCGAGGCCCTTGTTGAACAGCCGGTCCAGATAGACCGCCTGATGGGCCCGGTGAAAGTTGCCGACACCGATGTGCACAATGCCCGGAGAGAGATCTTCGCGGGCATAAGCCGGCTTTTCGACATTCGCGTCGATGGCCGGCAGGGTGGACAGGGACAAGATACTTGCCACGTTCGCCTCTTATGTCTTGGTCCATGCCCCGGCAGCGGCCTGCCGTCGGGACATGGACAGGGAGTGCGGGGCCGGAGGGAGGGCCGAACCCCGCTTGTCAACTCATCCAGTTGCCGCCGTCGACGTTGTAAGTCTGGGCGACGATGTAATCGCTTTCGGGACCCGCCAGGAAAACCGCCATGCCGGTCAGATCTTCGGCGGTTCCCATGCGTCCGTAGGGCACGGCTTCGCCGACAAGGCGCTTCTTCTCGCCGGGAGCCAGGTGTTCGTATTTTGCAAACAGGGCGTCGACGCCGTCCCAGTGTTCGCCGTCGACGACGCCGGGCGCGAGCGCGTTCACGTTGATGCCGTGTTTGATCAGGTCGAGGCCGGCGGACTGGGTCAGGCTGATGACGGCGGCCTTGGTGGCGCAGTAGACGGCGACCAGGGGCTCGCCGCGGCGTCCCGCCTGACTTGCCATGTTGATAATCTTGCCGCCCTTGCCGCGTGCGATCATGGTCTTTGCGACGGCCTGCAGCGTGAACAGGCAGCCGGCCACGTTGATCGAAAACAGCCGGTCGTAGCTCGCGCGGCTAATCTCGACGATGGGGGCCAGATCGAACAGGGCGGCATTATTGACCAGAATATCGATCCCGCCGAAATCGCGGACGGTGGCGGCAACAGCGTCATCAATGGAGGCCTGGCTGGTGACATCCAGAGCACAGGCATGGGCTTGGGGCCCGATCTCCTTCGCGGTCTGTTTCGCCCGCTCCAGGTCGATATCGGCAATGACGACGGTGGCGCCTTCGCGCACGTAGGCTTCCGCAAACGCCCTGCCGATGCCGCGCGCGGCCCCCGTGATCAGGGCCGTCTTGTCCGCCAGACGCTGCATCAGATCGTCTTTCCGCTCGCATCAAAACGGTGCAGGTTTTCGGCAGTCGGAGAGAGATAAACCGTGTCGCCGTGATGAATGCCGGCTTCGCCTTGGGTTCGGACCGTCAGCGGATCCATGCCTTCGGCGTTCACATAAAGGAATGTGTCGGAGCCCAGATGTTCGGCAACGGCCACCTTGCCCTTCCAGGCCCCTTCCGTCGTCGACAGGGTCAGGTGTTCCGGGCGGATGCCTATGGTGTGAGCGCCATGCTTGCCGGCTTCCGCGCCGGAGATGAAATTCATCTTCGGCGAGCCGATGAAGCCGGCGACGAACTTGTTCGCCGGTGACCGGTAGAGGTCCAGCGGCGAACCCACCTGTTCGATCCGTCCGGCATGCAGCACAACGATCTTGTCGGCCATGGTCATGGCTTCCACCTGGTCGTGGGTCACGTAGATCATGGTGGTCGCGAGCGACTGATGCAGCTCGGAGATTTCCAGGCGCATGTTGACCCGCAGTGCCGCGTCCAGGTTCGACAGGGGTTCGTCGAACAGGAAGGCGGCCGGCTCGCGGACGATCGCGCGGCCGATGGCGACGCGCTGGCGCTGGCCGCCGGACAGTTGCCCCGGACGGCGGTCCAGATAGTCGGTCAGGTTCAGGATCTTTGCCGCGGAGGTGACCCGCCGTTCCTGTTCGGCCGCATCCATCTTCGCCATCTTCAGCGGGAAGGCGATGTTCTTGCGCACCGACATGTGCGGGTAGAGCGCATAGGACTGGAACACCATGGCCAGGCCGCGTTTTGCCGGCGGCACTTCGGTGGCGTCGCGGCCGTCGATCTCGATCACGCCCGAGGTGACGTCCTCAAGCCCTGCGATCAGACGCAGGAGCGTGGACTTGCCGCAGCCGGAGGGGCCGACGAAGACGACGAATTCCCCGTCCTCGATCTCCAGATCCAGCGATGGAATGACCATGGCCTCGCCAAAGGCCTTGGTGACGTTCTTGAGTGAAATCTTTCCCATCGTTCGGCTCCTACTTCACAGCGCCAAAGGTCAGGCCGCGCACCAGCTGTTTCTGGCTGAACCAGCCGAGAACAAGGATCGGAGCGATGGCGAGTGTCGAGGCGGCAGACAGTTTTGCGTAGAACAGACCTTCCGGGCTGGAATAGCTGGCGATGAAGGCCGTGAGCGGTGCCGCCTTGGCCGCTGTCAGGTTGAGGGTCCAGAAGGCCTCGTTCCAGGCGAGGATGATGTTGAGCAGAAGGGTCGAGGCGATGCCCGGAACCGCCATGGGCGTCAGGACATGGACCACTTCCTCCCACAGGCCGGCACCGTCCATGCGGGCCGCTTCCAGGATCTCGCCCGGAATTTCCTTGAAGTAGGTGAACAGCATCCAGACGATGATCGGCAGGTTGATCAGGGTCAGGACGATCACCAGCCCGAGCCGCGTGTCCAGAAGTCCGGTGTCGCGGAACAGGAGGTAGATCGGGATCAGCACGCCGACCGGCGGCAGCATCTTGGTGGACAGCATCCACATCAGCACGTCCTTGGTCCGCTTGCCCGGCACGAAAGCCATGGACCAGGCGGCCGGAATGGCGATCGCCAGACCGAGCAGGGTCGAGCCGACCGAAATGATCACCGAGTTCATGAAATGCAGGAAGTAGTTCGACCTGGAGTTCACTTCCGAATAGTTTTCCAGCGTCCAGTCGAAAAACAGGAACCTGGGCGGTGAGGCGATGGCCTCGGCCTCGGTCTTGAAGCTCGTCAGGATCGTCCAGAGGATCGGAAAGAAGATCGCAATGCCGACGGCCCAGGCGACGATCGTCACCAGGGTCTTGCGCCGGTTGGAAACACGCCGTGCCATGCTCAGGCCTCCAGGTTCTTGCCGATCATCCGCATCAGGAAGACAGCAACGATGTTGGCCAGGATGACGGCAACGATGCCGCCGGCGGAGCCGCCGCCCACGTCGAACTGCAGAAGCGACTGGGCGTAGACGAGATAGGTGATGTTGGTGGACGCGTAGCCCGGACCGCCGTTGGTGGTGACCAGGATTTCGGCGAAGACCGACAGCAGGAAGATGGTCTGGATCAGGATCACGACCGTAATCGCACGCGCCATGTGCGGCAGCACGATATAGATGAAGCGGTTGCCGAAATTGGCGCCGTCCATCTCGGACGCCTCGAGCTGTTCCTGGTCGAGGGACTGCAGGGCGGTCAGCAGGATCAGGGTGGCGAACGGCAGCCATTGCCAGGCGACGATCAGGATGATCGAGGCGAGCGGGGCATGGGCGAGGAAGTCGAACGGCTCAAGCCCGAGACCCTTGGCCAGATGGGCGAACAGGCCGTTGACCGGATTCATGAACATGTTCTTCCACACCAGCGCGGAAACCGTCGGCATGACGAAGAACGGGGCTATCACCAGGATCCGGACGATGCCCTGGCCCCAGAACGGCTGATCGAGCAGCAGCGCCAGTGCCGTTCCGCCGACGATGGTGATGACGAGCACGCCGCCGACCAGCAACAGGGTGTTGGCAAGGGCCGCGAAAAACGCCGGATCGGTCAGAAAGAACCTGTAGTTGGTGAAGCCGATGAACTCTTCCATTCCCGGCATCAGCAGATTGTAGCTGAGGAACGAGAAATAGATGGTCATGGAGAGCGGAACGATCATCCAGCCAAGCAACAGAAGCACGGCAGGTGAGATCATGAACCGCGCCGCGACGCGGGAATGAGCGGTTGCCATTGGTCCAGCCAATCGAAAAAGAGCGAGAAAAGAGCGGGCCGGCCCCGGCTGGAACCGGCCCGAGTTCAGGCATCGCTTATTTGATGTAACCGGCCTTCATCATGGTGCGCTCGGTTATCATCTGGGCGTTCTTCAGTGCCTGGTCCGCGGTCACGGAGCCTGCAAGCGCAGCTGAGAACTGCTGGCCGACGGCCGTCCCGATTCCCTGGAATTCGGGAATGGCGACGAACTGGACACCGACATAGGGAACCGGGTCCACGGTCGGATTCTGCGGGTCGGCGGCGTTGATGCTTTCCAGCGTCATTTTGGCGAAGGGGGCTGCTTCCTGATACTTCGCGTTCTCATAGAGCGAGGTGCGGGTTCCGGGAGGAACGTTCGCCCAGCCTTCCTTGGAAGCGACGAGGTCCAGGTAGTCCTTGGAGGTTGCCCAGGCGATGAACTTCTTGGCGGCGTCCACTTTCTGCGAACCGGCAGGGATACCCAGGCTCCAGGCCCAGAGCCAGTTGCCGCGCTTGCCGAGGCCCTTGTCCGGCGCCAGGGCGAAGCCGACCTTGTCGGCGACCGTGGAATCCTTCGGATTGGTCACGAAGGAGGCGGCCACCGTGGCATCGATCCACATGCCGCACTTGCCGGTCTGGAACAGGGACAGGTTCTCGTTGAAACCGTTGTTGGAGGCGCCCGGAGGACCGTAGTTGTTCATCAGGTCCAGATAGTCGGTCAGCGTTGCCTTCCAGGCCTCACTGTCGAACTGAGGCTTCCAGTCCATGTCGAACCAGCGGGCGCCGTAGGAATTGGACATGGCGGTGAGGAAGGCCATGTTCTCGCCCCAGCCGGCCTTGCCGCGCAGGCAGATGCCGTAGACCTCGTTGTCCTTGTCGGTCATGGCTGCCGCGGCCTTCTTGATGAAGTCCCAGGTCGGCGCATCCGGCATTTCCATGTTGGCCTTTTTCATCAGGTCGGTGCGGTACATCACCATGGAACTTTCGCCGTAGAACGGGGCGGCATAGAGCTTGCCGTCGACGGTCAGACCGCCGCGGATCGCGGGAAGCAGGTCGTCGACGTCATAGGAGGCAGGCAGGTCGTTCAGGTCGACCAGCCAGCCCTGCTTGGCCCAGATCGGAACCTCGTAGGTGCCGATGGTCATGATGTCGTACTGGCCGCCCTTGGTGGCGATGTCGGTGGTGACGCGCTGGCGAAGGACGTTCTCCTCGAGCGTCACCCACTCCACTTCGATGCCCGGATTTTTCGCGGTGAAATCGTCCGTCAGCTTCTGCATGCGGATCATGTCGCCGTTGTTGACGGTCGCGATGGTGAGTTTTTCGGCGAGCGCGGGCGAAACAGCCAGCGTCAATGCGGTCGCCCCCAAAAGGGCGCGTACGAAAACGGTCATGATTTCCTCCCAAAGCTCACTTGTGAGCATTTGCTAATTTGACGGGCAAATTCTCACAAATGTACGCGGTTGCGTCAAGACGGTCCCGCATTCCGAAGGGGCACTTTCGTTGTTGCGGTGCGAAATTCCGTTTATCTTCTGAGGGTTGGTTTGTTGGAAAATTGTCCGTCCGCCGAAACGACCGTCTCGGATGGCTGTTTTTATGCGCAAACCGGACGGTGTCGCGAGCGGTGGAATTACAATCTATCGGATGCGGTGATTTACTTCAGCAACCGAATTAGGGCGTGTTCAACCGGCCAACAGGCTTTCGGCCGTCGCTTCGTTGGTGATCAGAGCACTCAGGAGACGGCCGCGCAGGGCGCCGCCGATGGCCGCGACCTTCCCTTCGCCGGCGGCGATGCCGATCACGGTCCGGGAGGTTGCCGGTTCCAGAGGGGCACTGGCCACCCGGCTGTTGGTCAGGCCTTCGATGAGTCGCCCGTTGCGGTCATAGACCCAGCTTGTGATTTCACCGACCGCGCCGGCGGCGGTGAGATCGTTCAACTCGGCGAGATCGATAAAGCCGTCGACATAAAGCGGCGCGGTTTCGTCCATGTTGCCGACGCCGACGAAGGTCACGTCGGCCCTGGCGGAGAGTTCCAGAATGTTGTGCACCGGTTCCAGCCCGTGGAGCAAGGCGCGTTCTTCCGTCGAGCGGGCAAAGACCGGGAGCGGCATCGGGTAGTGGGTCGCGTTGACCCGGTCCGCCATGCGGATGATGACGTTATAGGCGGACGCCGAGCCGTCGAAGTTCATGTTGCCCAGCAGGGAAACGATTTTGTGCTGCGGGCAGTCCATCAGCGGAAGCTGTTCGACCGAGGCCCGGAGCGTACGCCCGGTGCCGAAGGCGATGATCTTCGGATCGGGGCATTTGAGATGCCGTTCCATTTCCGCCGCCGCCGCCTGGGCCAGGCCGACAATGGAAAAAGGGTCGGCTGGATCGCTCGGGACGATTTCGCACATCTCCAGCCCGAAATGCTGCTTCATCCGGGCGGCAAGTTCCATGCAGCGCGCGATCGGATGGTCGAGGCGGACCTTGATCAGCCGTTCGCTGACGGCAAGCGAAACGAGACGCTGAGCCGACTGGCGGGAGACGCCGAGCTTGCGGGCGATTTCGTCCTGGGTGTTGCCGGCGACGTAATACAGCCAGCCCGCGCGGGCCGCGTCGTCCAGGCGCGTGGCGTCGATGTCTGTCTTGGGCGCCATACTCGGTTCCGTCAGCGATCAGCGTTTTTTCAACTCAGGGGCCATATCAAAAAAAGACGGCCAAGTGTCAAAAAACGGAACCGGTGGTGTCAATGACTGACCCAGAATGTCGGTGTGATCCAGATGGCTGCCGCCGACGAAATGCCAGACGTTCATGCCGGCGGCGCGGGCCGCTTCGATGCCGGGGCCGCTGTCCTCAATGACCAGACAGGCCTCCGGGCGGGCACCGCAGGCGGCGGCGGCATGTAGGAAAAGATCCGGCGCCGGCTTCCCGTGTTCAACCATGGACGCGGTAAAGACCGCGTCGCCGAAATACCTGTCGAGCCCGGTCAAATGGAGCGAGCGGGAGGCCCGTTCAGGACTGCTGCTGGTGGCCACGCAGGCGCGGACGCCAAGATTGTCCAGAATGTCGAAGATGCCGGCGACCGGCTTCAGGTCGGTCTCGAAGGCGGCCAGCAATTTGCGCCTGTAATCGGCCTCGAACGTCTCCGGCAGGTTCACGTTGAAGGTCGTTCGGATGTTCGCCGCGACCTTCGGAAAGCTCCTGCCCAGGAAGTTTGCCTTGAAATAGGGAAAGTCGGCTTCAACCCCGAAGTCCTCTAGTGCTGCCATCAGCGTCCTGGCGCTGATGATCTCGCTGTCGATGAGAACGCCGTCGCAGTCGAAGATCACGAGGTCTATGTCGCCGGTATCCACGGGAGCGGCAGCATCCGTTATCGGTGAGAAATCGGGCATGGGTCTCGACAGTCAGGGTTGCGAAGCGGGGCAGGGCCGTTGCCGGCGGCGGAAATCTACAGACGTTCTGTGTCAGCGCCAAGACCGGTTGATTGCCTTAAGGGCCGATCTCAAAGTTCGGCAGGTGCCTTTGCCGCAACAGCCTGCCGGACTAGCCGGTCCCTGATATGGGCGGCGATACCGTCGATCTGTGCCATGGCCGCCTTCTCCGAACGGTCGACCGCCTCCGGCCCCCGAAGCAGGCTGTCCAGGCGGATCGTGCTCAGATCTGTCAAGCCGATGGTGGCCAGGACGTAACGCACGTAAGGGGTCAGGAAATCGGTCTGTGCCGGCGGCCTGTCGCCGACGGGACCGCCGCTTGCCGCGATGAGCACGACCGGGCGATCTGCCAGCAGGCCGACCTTGCCGGCAGGCGTACCGCGAAAGGTCCGGTTCGGGCGCACCACCAGATCGATCCAGGCTTTGAAGGTGGCAGGCACGGTGAAATTGTGCATGGGGCTGTCGATCACGAGGACGTCGGAAGCCTCCAGCTCCGCGATCAGGGATTCGGAGACTTCCAGGTTGCGCCTGTGCTGGTCCGTGCGCTGCTCTGCTGGACAAAGGCTCGCCTCAGTGAAGCGGGCGTCGGGCCAGGGCGGGGGTGTCAATGCCAGGTCCCGCCTTGTCACCTCCAACGTCGTTTCCGCGCACAGGCGGTTGACCATCAGTTGGCCGATCTTCCGGCTGTGGGAGAGGGTGTCGCGGGGACTGGCGCTGATGTGGAGCAGGGGCATCAGGCTGTCTCCGCTTGGTTGCTCGAGAGAGTTCCATAGAAACGCAAGGCACGTGCGAGCAATCCTTCGCGATAATAGAACCGATGCCCGAGCACGTTGGTGAGAGGCGTGTCGAGGATCAGCTTTTCCAGACCGAGGGCGCGTCCTTCCTCCTTGAGGCGAACCATCAAAACGTGTCCGAAACCGCTGCCGCGCGCGGTTTCGTCGGTGACGAGATCGTCCACGTAGAGATGGACGCCATGGACAAGATTTTCCTGCACGCGGAAGCCGGCGAGCGCGACGGGCACATGGTCCTGCCACAGGACGATCAGCCGATAGCCGGCCTCGCGTTGTCTGTGCCAGCGGTCGACGAACTCCCGCTCGCTGGCAAGATGAGGCCGAAGCTGGCGCATCAGTTCAAAGCAGCGGATCACGTCCGATTCTTCATCCGCATAGCGCAGGTCCAGCGTTTGGGCGGCCGTCATCACGCGCTTTCCTTTGAGGCAACAAGCGGCTTGAACCGGAACGGGCCGGCGATCCGGTTCCAGGTGTTGATCGTGCCGATGGTGATGGTCAGGAGTTCGGTTTCTTCTTCGCTGAAGAGTTTGCGCACAGCTTCCCATGCGGCATCGGAAACGCCGGTCCCGTCCAAACGCGTCAATGCCTCCGCCCAACCGAGCGCGGCAAGTTCCCTTTCCGAGTAGACGCCGGCATCGTGCCAGGTCGCCAGGAGGTCGAGTTTCACTTGATCGACGCCGAGTTTGCGGGCGATGTTCAGGTGCAATTGGAAGCAAAAGGCACAGCCGTTGAGCTGGGAAACCCGCAGCTTGATCAGTTCCGCCAGCGCCTTGTCGAGACCGCCATCGGTGGCAGTGTTCCCAAGAGCGACCAGAGCCGCATAGGCGGCTTGCTGCCGGTTCTTGAAGGTTTCATAGCCGATACGCGCATCACCTGAAGACATCGCTGGTCCTTTCCGTTCAACCGGTTTAATGTCAGAGTACGAACAAGATATAAGAGTTCTGATATTATGCGCAAGGACAAATCGGACCGGCGGATTGGCGTGCCTGAGGCAGGCGAGGGAAAACGCGGCGAAGAAGGCTATCTGGGCTATCTGCTGCGCCAGGCCGCGAACGCCGCGCATAACCGGATGAGCCATGTGCTCGCCGATCTCGACGTCACGCCGCCGCAGTTTTCCGTCCTGACCATGATCGGGGCCTATCCGGGCATTTCGAACGCGGATCTCGCCCGCCTGGCTTTGCTGACGCCGCAGACGGTCAGCGTGATCATCGCCAATCTGGACAAGAGCGGCCTGATATCGCGCCGGCCCCACGCGGTCCACGGCCGGATCAAACAGCTCGACCTGACCGAACGCGGTCAAAACCTTCTGAGCGAGGCGCGCGTGCGGGCGCATGCGGTCGAGGCGGAATTGCTCGGCTGTGTGCCGGAAGAGGACGTTCCGGCTGTCCGGCGCTGGCTGGCCTCCGTCGCGAAAATCACGGCCAATTCGTAATCGGTCTGGCGGGACCGGCTACCGCCTATCGTGTCGTCGGCTGGGCGGGGCAGTCTGACGCGCTTAAACGACCCGTTCTAATATCGGCATCAACACCAGCGAAATTTTCTTCTTTATTCGAACGGGTCATTGCGGAAAGCTCGGTTTGTCGCCGTTCCGCGAGGTCCGAGGGGGGCCTTGAGCACAACAACAAGGAGAACCCGACATGTCAGACGCTTCCGTCAGCAAACGTACCTTCCTGAAATATTCCGCCGCCGCCGCGCTGAGCGCGGGCACGTCCTCCCTGATCGGCGTCAGCCGCTCCATCGCCGCCTCCATGCCCAAGGTTACCATGCAGCTGGGCTGGCTGGCATCGAACGGTATCCTTGGCGAGGTCGCCGCCAATGCGAAAGGCTTCTACAAGGAAGAAGGGGTCGAGCTGGAGATCGTTCCGGGCGGTCCCAATGTGGATGGCGTCGGAAGCGTCGCAGCCGGCCGGGCAACGCTCGGACAGATCTCCTCCAGCCCCTCGGTGATGCTCGCGCGCTCCGCCGGTATTCCGGTCAAGGCGATTGCCGCCGGCTACCAGAAGCATCCGTTCACATACTTTTCCCTGGAAAGCGATCCGATCCGCTCTGCGAAGGACATGATCGGCAAGACCATCGCGACCCAGCCCACGGCCTTCATTCTGCTCAGGGCGCTGATTGCCGCGAACGGCATCGCGGAAGACCAGGTCGAGATCGTCAACATGGGCTCCGACATGAACCAGCTCCTGACCGGACAGGCCCAGGCGGTCACCGGCTGGCTGACCAACACCAATGCGCTGAAGGTTCTCGGCGAAGACCGGGTCGACCTGATGCTGTGGGATACCGGCATCCAGCTCTATGCCAACGTCTATTACTCCACCGACACGGAGATTTCGGACAATCCGGACGTGCTGGCAAGCTACCTGCGCGGGTCCGCACGCGGCTGGGGCTTCGTCAAGGAAAACCCCGAAGCCGCCGTCGACATGCTGGTCGAGGCCTATCCGAACCTGGACCGGGCCAGCGAACTCGAGGCGGTCAAAACCGTCCTTGGTTTCAGCTTCAACGATGTGACCGCCAAGGACGGCTGGGGCGCGATGAACCGGGCGAACTGGGAAAAGCAGGTGAAGACCTACGCCGATCTCGATCAGTTCAAGGGCGAGGTGCCGACCGTCGACGATGTCATGACCACGAAGATCCTGGACATGACCGCCGAAACCCGCGCCAAGGTCGGCTGATATGGCTCTGGCCCTTAAGGAAACCGGCCCGGCGGCAGGCGCGGACGACGCGCCTGCCATGGCCATCAGGGTGTCCGGCATCGATGTCTGTTTCGGCGAGGGGGAGAACCGCTTTCAGGCGCTGTCCGACGTTTCGCTGGAAATCGCCGATGGCTCCTTCGTCACCATCCTGGGACCGTCGGGCTGCGGCAAGTCGACGTTGCTGCGCGCCATCGCCGATCTCGTGCCCACCGCAAGGGGCTCGATCGCGGTGCACGGCAAGACGCCGCATGATGCCCGCCGGGACCGGAATTTTTCCTTCGTCTTCCAGGATGCGACGTTGCTGCCCTGGCGCAGCGCAATCGACAACGTGCGCCTGCCGCTTGAGGTGGGCGGCGGCGATACGCATGGAGATGCGGAAGGCCTCCTGGAACTGGTCGGGCTGAAGGGGCGCGAAAAGGCGTTGCCGGACGAATTGTCCGGCGGCATGCGTCAGCGGGTCGCGATCGCGCGCGCCCTGGTGACCAAGCCGAAGATCCTGCTGATGGACGAACCCTTCGGTGCGCTCGACGAGATCACCCGCGACAAGCTCAACGAAGAGCTTCTCAGGATCTGGCAGGAAACGGGAACCACCATCCTGTTCGTGACCCACTCCATCCCCGAAGCCGCCTTCCTCGGCCAGAACGTTCTGATGCTTGCCGCACATCCGGGACGGGTGAAGGAATTCATGGAAGTGGACCTCCCGCATCCGCGCAGGCTGACCGTGCGCGACACGCTGGAATTCGTCCAGATCACCGCGCATCTGCGCCAGCAACTGGAGGAATGCTGACATGGCCGAGGCTAGCTATGCACAGGTGCAGACATCGTCCGCTCCGCGCGCGTTCAGGATCTTCGACCTCTTGAACCGGAAAGGGCCGGCGATCGCCGCGGTCATCGGGCTTGTCGTCCTGTGGCAGGGAATCGTCTGGGGCTTCGAGGTTCCGACCTATATCGCGCCCGGTCCGATGGATGTGATCAGGGCCTTCCAGGAAAACGCCGGAACGCTTTGGAGCAATTTCTGGCCGACCTTCATGGAGGCGCTTTTAGGGTTCGCCGCCGGCAATCTGGTCGCGATCCTGCTCGCCGTCCTGTTCGTTCACAGCCGGACCGCGGAAAACGCCTTCTACCCGATCGCGGTGTTCATCAACACCATTCCGATCATCGCGGTGGCGCCGATCCTCGTGCTGATCTTCGGCAACGGACTGGCTCCGAAGATCATCATCGCCGGGCTGATCTGCTTCTTCCCGACGCTGGTCAACATGGTGCGCGGCCTGAAGGCCGTTTCGCCCGCAACCCTGGAACTGATGCGCGTCCTGTCCGCCTCCGAATGGGAGACGTTCTGGAAGGTGCGGATCCAGAGCTCGCTGCCGTTCCTGTTCGCCGCGCTGAAGATTGCCAGCACCACCTGCGTGATCGGCGCGATCGTGGCGGAATGGATCGGGTCCAACTTCGGCCTGGGAGCCCTGATCATCGAGGCCACCTACAATTTCCGCTCGCCGCTTCTCTACGCAACGGTCTTTCTCGCGGCTCTTCTGGCCGTGCTGCTCTTCTCGCTCGTCAGCTTCGCCGAGGCCCGGCTGATCCGCTGGAAGACACCGGCCGTCCACTGAGATCAGCGACCCAAATATCTGGAGAAAAACAATGAATGCTCCCACCATCAAGGAAGCAACACGGGAGGTGCCCGTTGCCGACAGGTCAGACGTCGTCGTTGTCGGCGGCGGTCCGGCCGGGATTTCGGCGGCGGTAACGGCGGCGCGCTGCGGCGCCAGCGTCACGCTTCTGGAACGTTATCCCTATCTCGGCGGTCTCGCCTCGGGCGGGATGGTGCTTGTCCTCGACGACATGCACAACGACACCGAAATCACGGTGACCGGCATCTGCCTGGAAATGATCGAGCGGATGAAGATGAAGGGCCTCTGCGTCACGCCGGAAGATCGCGAACGCATGCCGGACATGCGCGACACGCCGGAGATGTGGCGCAAGTACGCACGCTGGGGCCTGTTCGATTTTCATACCCAGAAGATGCCGCATCCGATCTGCTTTTCGGCGTCTTTCGATCCGGACGGCTTCAAGCGCGCCACCTATGATCTGATTGACGAGGCGAAGGTCAAACTGCGCCTGCACAGCTGGTTTTCCTCCGCCATCGTTGAGGACGGCCAGATCAAGGGCGTCATCTGCGATACCAAGGAAGGCCGTCAGGCGATCCTCGGGGACGTGGTGATCGACGCGACCGGAGACCTGGACGTGGCGGCGAGCGCCGGCGCCAGGTTCCAGGAGTCCTCGTTCATCCTGACCACGGTTTCCCGCTGGGGCAACGTGGATACGGACCGCGCGGAAGCCTTTCAGTTCGACGAACCGGAACGGTTCCAGAAGCTCGACCATGAAGCCAAGCGGATCATCGGTGGCTGCTGGGCCTACTGGTGGCTGAAAACGCCGCTGCCGGGTGTCGTCTGGCTGAACTGCCCGCACATGCCGCAATACAGCGGGCTGAAGGTCGCCGACCTGACCGCGGCCGAGTTCGAGGGCAGGGCGCGGATCGACCGGCTGCTTGCCTTTGCGCGCGAGAACATGCCGGGCTTCGAGAAGACCCACATCGTCGACTTCGCGCCCCAGACGGGCGTGCGCACGACCAGGCTGCTGGAAGGCGAATACGTCGTGACCAAGGACGACGTCATGCAGCGGCGCTATTTCGACGACACCGTCTGCCGGGGCCGCGACTATTACACGCCGTACCGGGCGCTGCTGCCGAAGGACATCGATCAGTTGCTGGTCGCCGGCCGGCATTATTCGGCAACGCCGCAGGCGCAGAAGAAGAGCCGTGAAATCCCGCCCTGCATGGCGCAGGGCCAGGCCGTGGGCGTCGCCGCGACCGTGGCGCTTAACGCCGGCACCGTGGTGCGCGACGTCGATATCACCGCAATTCAGAAACAGATGCGCGCCCTCGGCGCCGATCCGGGCGACAAACCGTCCGCCAATGCAAGCTTTTTGGAGGCCGCAGAATGACGCCGCTCCCGCTCGACGGAATCCGCGTGATCGATTTTACCCAGGTGATGCTCGGCCCGAGCTGCACCCAGGTGCTCGCCGACTACGGCGCCGAGGTGATCAAGATCGAGAAGGAAAAGATCGGCGACCTGTCGCGCTGGTCGCTCGGATCGGATCCGGACGGCCTGAACAATCCTGTGTTCGCATCGCTCAACCGCAACAAGAAGAGCGTGGCGCTCAACCTGAAGAGCGACGAAGCGCGCCAACAGGTACTGGAGCTGATCGACGGCGCGGACGTCGTCGTCAGCAATTTCCGGCCCGGCGTCATGGAGCGCATGGGCTTCGGATATGAAGAGCTGAAGAAGCGCAACAAGGGGATTATCTTTGCGCTTGGCACCGGCTTCGGCCTGGAAGGCCCGAACCGGCACAAGGGCGGCCAGGACATTCTCGCCCAGGCCATGACCGGCGTGATGGACCGGCGCGTGGACCGCGGCCAGCCGATCACCATCTATCCGACGTCCCTGTGCGACTACACCGCCGGCATGCACCTGGTTCAGGGCATTCTGCTCGCTCTGTTCCAGCGCCAGAAGACCGGGGAGGGCCAGACGGTTGCCGTCAGCCTTTATAATTCCATGCTGGCGATGCAGATGCAGGAAGCCGCCGCCCACATGATGCGGGACAAGGACCTCAACTGGGCCGCCTTCCCGCTGACCGGCGTGTTCGAGACGACGGACCGTCCCTTCGTGATGGTCGGAGCGTTCAAGGAAAATCCGCTGCGCGATATCTGCCAGGCGCTCGAGATCGACGACCTGTCCAAGGAGGAACGGTTCAAGGACTTCGACAGCCAGGCCGCGCACCGGGCGGAGTTGCAGGCGCTGTTCAGGGAGAAATTCGCCGAGAAGAGCCGCGAGCACTGGCTGAAGCGGCTGGAGGAGGTCGACATTCTGTGCGCGCCGGTTCGCACCATGGGCGAAGCGCTCGACGACGAGCAGACCAGGGTCAACCGGATGGTGATCGATGCGGGCGAAACCGCAGCCGGTCCGGTCCGTCTCGTGGCGAGCCCGATCGACATGTCCGCCGCGCCGCTCGCCATCCGCCAGGCACCGCCGACGCTCGGCGAGCACAACGGGGAAATCCTCGGGGCCCTGGAAGAGCGAAAGGCGGACGTGGCGTGACCATTCACTACGAAGTCGGCGAACGGGTCGCGCGGATTACCATCGACCGTCCGGACCGCATGAACGCCATCGACCAGGAGGCGGAGCGCGAGCTGGAAAAGGTCTGGAGCGATCTGGAGTCGAGAACCGACGTCAGTTGCGCCGTCCTGACCGGGGCGGGCGATCGGGCCTTTTCCGTCGGTGCCGACATGAAGGACACGTCGCTTTCAGGCCTGGAATACTGGGCGGCCGCGCGGCCGAACGGCTTCGGCGGGATCAGTTTCCGCCGCAGCCTCGATATTCCGCTGGTCGCGCGCGTCAACGGTTATGCGCTCGGCGGCGGGTTCGAGATGGTGCTTGGCTGCGACATCGTCATCGCGGCCGAAAGTGCCAAATTCGGCCTGCCTGAGGCCCGTGTCGGGCGCATGCCGCTCGACGGCGGCATGGTGCTCCTGCAGCGGAAGATCGCCCATAATCTCGCCATGGGCGTGATGCTGAGCGGCCGGCGGTTTACGGCCGCCGACATGGCCGCCTACGGTATCGTCAACGAAGTCGCCCCCGATACGGACCTGGACGCGGCGGTGGATCGCTGGGTTGCCGATATCGTGTCGCTGGCGCCGTTGTCGCTCAAGGCCATCAAGCAGGTGGTCAACCGGACGGCCCATCTTTCTCCGGCCGAGGCTCAGGCCCTGCGGCTTCCCGCTGTTGTGCAGGCGCTGAAAAGCGAAGATGCTGAGGAAGGCGTGCGTGCCTTCGTTGAAAAGCGTGCGCCGGTTTGGCAGGGAAGATAAGACTGCCAGGTGTAGTGCCGGAAGGACGCGGAATGCATGCATCGGTTTTACGCTATTTCGTCTGTGTCGCCCGCGCCGGGTCGATTCGGCAGGCGTCCGAAGAGCTGCATGTCGCGTCCTCGGCGATCAGCCGCCAGATCCTGAAGCTGGAAGAAGAGCTCGGCACGTCGCTGTTCGAGCGCCTTCCCAACGGACTGCGGCTGACCCGCGCCGGCGAGATCGTGCTTTCGCACGCACGCAACACGCTGCACGACTTCGACATCATGAAGGGCGAGCTGGGCGACCTTGAAGGCAAGAAGACCGGCCGCGTCCGCATCGCCTGTCTCGACAGCCTGGCGATCCAGTTCCTGCCCGATCGGGTCATGGCCTTCAACCGCCAGCACCCGGCGGTGGATTTCTATATCCGCAGCGACAATTACAGCCAGATCTTCGGCTTCGTCGCCGACGGCGAGGTCGATGTCGGCCTGACCTTCGACCTTGCGCGACCGGAGGACATCCGGCGTGTCGCCGGTGTGCGCATGCCGCTGATGGCCATGGTGGGGAAAAGCCATCCGCTTGCCCGAATGAAAGCCGTCACGCTTCAGGAATGCGCCCAGTTCAACCTGCTTCTGCAGCTCGACAACGAGGTGATGAGTTCGATGATCGCCATCGAACTGTCGGCGCTCGACCGGGCGGGACGGACGCTGGTTGCCACCAACAACCAGATGATGCTGAAACCTCTGATCCTGAATGGAACCGGTGTCGCCTTCTTCACCCCCTTCGGGCTTATCGAGGAACTGAAGTCCGGTGACGTGGTCGCCGTGCCGATTGCCGGATCGCGGCTGCAGGACCTGGAGGTCGGCGTGGTCGTCGCCAAACGCCGGCCCCTGACCGGGGCGACCCAGGCCGTGGCGGAGTTTCTCGCCGGCGAACTGAAGACGTTCGCGGACGAGATCCAGGAGGTGCTGGCGCGATGAGCGTGGTGCTGTCCGCCGAGCGGTACCTGGCGCAGCCGGGCGTCGGTCCGGCGGAACGGAACGTGGAGATCGAGGTTAGCGAAGATGGCCCCGTCTCTATCCGTCCCGGACAGGGCCGTTCCGGTGTCCTTGCCATGCCGGCACCCGTTAATGCGCATGACCACGGCTACGGTATCCGCACGCTCGATTTCGGCCTGCTCGACGATGCGCTGGAAACCTGGATACCGGGCTTGCGGGTCCGGCCCGCGACCGATCCTTACCTCGAAGCGCTGGTCTCTTTTGGGCGTCTGTTGCAGTCCGGCTGCAGCGCGACCATGCACTGCCACAATTCCCTGAACGTCGACAGTCTGGTCGAGGAAGCCGGTGCCGTGGCACGGGCTGCCCGCGATAGCGGCATCCGGCTCGGACTGTCCTGCCCGCTTCTGGATGCCTCGCCCTGGATTTATGGCGATGTGGAAGCGCTGCGCAGCCTGGCGGGAGAGGCGCAATGGGCGCAGCTTTCCGTTCTGCTGCCACGCTATGCGCCGGTCTCGGCCCAGATCGAGGCGGTGGAGCAGGTTGCGACGGAACATGCCGGTCATGGCGTCGACGTTCAATACGGACCGATCGGCCCGCAATGGGCGAGCGATGCCCTGCTGGAAGCGGTCGCAGAGGCGTCATGCGCGTCCGGGCGGCGCATTCACATGCATCTCCTGGAAAGCCCGCGCCAGCGGCAATGGCTCGACCGGCGCTTTCCGGGCGGGATCGTGCGGCATCTGGCGGAGATCGGCTTTCTGTCTCCACGTCTCGCGGTCGCTCATGGCGTGCAGTTGCGCCCGGAGGAATGCGAGCTGCTCGCCGAATACGGTGTGACGGTGGTGACGAACCCTTCCGCCAATCTCCGGCTCCGCTCCGGCATCGCGCCGCTGGAGACGCTCAAGTGCGCCGGCACGAAATTCGCCATCGGGCTCGACGGCACCGGTTTCGACGACGATCAGGATATCTGGCGCGAGTTGCGGCTTGCCTGGCTGCTGCATGGCGGCCGGACGCTGGAGCCGGCGCTGAGCGAAGCCGAGCTGTTCGAGGCGGTAACGGAACGCGGCGCGGCCGTCGTCAACCAGTCGATCGAAGGAGACATCGTCACGATCGATTATGGCGCCCTGACGCGGGATGCGCTGTTTGACGATCTCGATGAGGTACGGGTGCTGCTCGCCCGAATGTCCGCCGCCCATGTAATCGATCTCATCATCGCCGGGCGGCTTGTGGTCCGGGATGGCACCGTCCGGACCTTCGATTTCGATGCGGCACGGACCGAGCTTGCCGCTCAGGCCCGCGCGCAACTGCCGCGGCTCGAAACCGAGCGCGGTATCGCCCGTCAACTGGCGGATCTGATCCGCCGCTATTACCGGGATTGGGACCCTCAGGCATCAATCTAGGCTGTCTTAATCCTAGGAGGCGGCCGGAAGGGCGGTCAGCTGATCGATCTCCGCTTGCGACAACGGTGCCAGCGGCGGCAGCACGCGGGCAAAGGCGGTGTCGCCGTGAAGCCTGGCGACGAGCTGCTTGACCGCCGGGATCAGCGGAGCTGCGGAAATCGCCGCCCGGCTCGACCTGACGGCCTGGCGCAAGGCGGTGTCCGAGGGATCGCGCCAGAGCCTGGCGGCAAGCGGGGCCGACAGGTTGACGGTCGCCGAGATGCAGCCGGCAAAGCCTTTTTCCGATGCCTGCGCCAAAGCGGTCTCGTCGCTGGGGTAGACGGCGAAGCCCTCAATCTTCGCCAGTTCCGCGGCATAGTCGAGGTCGCCGGAGCTGTCCTTGGCGCCGACGATCCGTCCTGAGAAGTTCGTGGACAGGCGTTCCGCCAGAACGGGCGAAAAACGGATGCCGGTCATCTGGGGGAAGTTATAGAGCAGGATCGGGATCGGCCGGTCCGCCGTCGCTTCGACCAGGCTTGCGAAATAGCTGTAGAGCCCGTCGTCGCCGACGCCCTTGTAGTAATAGGGCGGCAGCACGAGGGCGGCGCCGAACCCCAGGTCATGGGCGTGGCGCGTCAGCTCCGTGGTTGTGGCCAGATCCGGACAGCCGGTGCCGACCATCAGCCGGGACGGGTCGAGTTCTTTCGCGATATCTGTCATCAGGGCGCGGCGCTGACCGGCGGAAAAGGACGTGGCCTCGCCGGTGGTGCCGAGCACGTTCAGCCCGTCGGCACCGTTGGCAAGCAGCCAACGGGCATGGCGCAGGAACCGTGCCCTATCGGGTGTGCCGTCTTCTGTCACCGGCGTCACGATGGCGGCGATGACGCCGCCCGGTCCATGGTCGTGCATCGTGTTCCTCCCTGGTTTTGTTATGCCTGTTGTTTCTCGCGCAGCGGATAGGCCGCCACCAGCGGGTGGTCCAACCGGGTGGTGTGGGCCTCGTCCCAGCCGCCGGGGTCTCCCCAGCCGGTGACCTCGGGCCCGAAGAACTCCCGGTTCGCCGCCTCGAAAGGCTTCATTGCGGCCGGCATCTCCTCATCGTAATGGATGGCGTCCACCGGACAGATCGACAGGCACAGGCCGCAATTGATGCATTCGTCCGGGTGGATATAGAACATCCGGCCGCCCTCGTAGATGCAGTCGACCGGGCAGGCGAGGGTGCATGCGCCGTCCTTCACATCGATGCAGGGTTCGGAAATGATATAGGCCATTCGGTCCGTGCCGGGAGTGTCGTTTCTCATACTATCGGCAGGGTCGGCGCTCTAATAAAGAAGAGTTATTCGCTATACCCGATGCCAAAACGGCAACGCGTCACAATGGTTTGCTACGCCGCCAGATCGTGGGCGCCGGTGAAATCCCGGATGAAGGTGCGCAGGGTTTCCGTCTGCCTGTAGCCTTTGCGCAGGACCAGGCTGAAGGTGCAGGTGTAGGAGATATCCTCCGGCAGGACGGCTACGAGTTCACCGGCCTCTACCCACCGCTGCGCAAGATGTTCCGGCAGGAAGCCGAGATAGTGTCCGGAGAGGACCAGCATCAATTGCGGTTCGATCTGGTGCACCGTCGCCTCGACCGGTCCCAGCAACAGCCGTTTTTCGTCCGCGGCGCGCCAATAGCCCCGGCGAATGAAGGGATGGGCGCGCAGTTGCTCGGTCGTGATCGGGGCGTCGCTTTCGAACAGCGGATGATTGCTTGCGGCATAAAGATAGTGCTGTTCGTCGTAAAGCGGGATCGCCTCCAGGCCCGAGACCAAGTGTGGGAAGCTGCCGATGCCGCAGTGGTAGTCGCCGTCATAGACCTTCTGCTGCAAGTCCTGCGGCCGGTCCTGCATCAGGGTCAGGGACACCGAGCCTTCCCGCTTGCCGAAGGCGGCGATCGCCTGGGAGATCCGGGAGTTCGGGTCGGTCACCATGCTGTCGACCAGGCCGATGCGCAACTCGCCGGTCAGGGTCCCGCGCAGCGCGCCGATTTCCGCGTCGAAATCGCCGATCGCCTTGAACAGGCGCCGGGCGGAATCGAGCACGATCTGTCCTTTCTCCGTTAGCCGGAACCCGGTGCGGCCGCGCTGGCACAGCTTGACGCCGAGCCGTTCCTCCAGGGCGGTCATGTGATTGGAGATGGTCGAGGCGCTGATGTTGAGTTCGGCTTCGGCGGCCGAGAAGGCACCGTGCCGTGCGACTGCCTCGAATACCTGGAGAAGACGAAGGTCACTGCCTGAGAATCTCATGGCTATACCAATACTCGCAAAGAATGATCCATTTGACCGCCTTTTCCAGCCCGCTGGTTAGGAGCGCTTCGCAGGGCGATGCGGGACATCGTCCAAGGAGTGCGACACGGCCAGCGGGCTGGAAAAAGCGGCCTTCGGTGGGCCAAATCGGATCTCCGGCAGCGTTCCGCCGCTTGTCCGATGTCCCGCATCGCGCTACGCGGCGCGCCTAGCCGGAGAACCGATTTGACTCCATCAAATGGGTCATTCTTTACGAGCATTGGTATTACTTTGAGAATTGCAAAACTGGAGTTTGATAATTGCTCATTTTTTCCATGTTTGCCACAGGCTAGGCTGCATATTCGATTGGCGTGATTAATTTGCAGTCAGATTGAGGGTGGAATGACATTCAATCAGCCGCTTGGCGGCAACGACATGCCGCGTTTCGCGGGCCCGTCTACCATGATGCGGTTGCCGGCGCGGGAAACGGCGGAAGGCCTGGATGCCTGTTTCATCGGGGTGCCGCTCGATATCGGCACCTCCAACCGCTCCGGAACCCGGCAGGGACCGCGCCATATCCGCATGGAGTCGTGCATGTTGCGGCCCTACAACATGGGCACGGGGGCTGCGCCCTTCGACAGCCTGCAGGTCGCCGACGTTGGCGATGTGGCGCTGAACACGTTTGATCTGAAGAAGTCGGTCGAGATCATCGAGCAGGCCTTCGACGACATTCTGGTGCACGACTGCAAGCCGCTGGCGCTCGGCGGCGATCACACGATGACCTATCCGATCCTGCGCGCCATGGCGAAGAAGCACGGGCCGGTCGCGCTCATTCACGTCGATGCCCACGCGGATATCAACGACGACATGTTCGGCGAGAAGATCGCCCACGGCACGCCGTTCCGGCGCGCGCTCGAGGACGGTTGCCTCCAGGGCGACAAGGTGTTCCAGATCGGCCTGCGCGGCACCGGCTATTCGCCGGAGGATTTCAACTGGTCGCGCAAGCAGGGCTTCACCGTCGTTCCGGCGGAAGACTGCTGGTACAAGTCGCTGGTGCCGCTGATGACCGAGGTCCGGGAGAAGATCGGCGATCATCCGGTCTATCTTTCCTACGATATCGACAGTCTCGATCCGGCCTTCGCGCCCGGAACGGGGACGGTCGAGATCGGCGGTCTCACAATCTGGCAGGCACTGGAAATCATTCGCGGCTGTCGGGGTCTCAACGTGGTCGGTGGCGATCTGGTGGAAGTGTCGCCGCCCTATGATCCCTCCGGGAACACCGCGCTGGTCGGCGCGAACCTTCTCTACGAAATGCTCTGCATTCTGCCCGGCGTCCGCTACTCGGCGGACGACTAGGGACCTGTCCCTATGGGCCAATAACAAACAAAGATCACCTTTCAGACAGAGATGGAACAGTCATGACAAAACAGGTCAGAAAAACGAAACTGAAGAACGCCGTTCTAGGCGCGCTTCTGTCCTCAGTGGTGCTGGCGCCGCTGTCGGCGCAGGCGACGGAAGAACTCAATGCGCTCGTTTGGTGCGATCACACCGACCCGGCGCTGATCGAGCCGTTCGAGAAGAAATTCGACGTCAAGGTCAACCTCAAGGAATACGAAGGCACGGGGGCTGCGCTTGCCATCGTCGAACAGTCGCAGCCAGGCGACTGGGACGTGTTCGTGATCGACGGGGTCGACGTGCCGCGCGCCATCGATGCCGATCTGCTGGCGCCGCTGCCGGCAGACGTCCTGCCCATGGACGATATCTTCCCGGCCCTGCGCATGGAAGCGAACCATGTGCGTGACGGCAAGACCTACGCCGTTTCGGAGAAGTTCGGCTACAACACGATCTCCTTCAACAAGGCGAAGGTCGATCCGGCGGACATGGAGGACATGACCGTCCTGTGGTCATCGGACAAGTACAAGGGCAAGATCGCCGTCTACGACTACTATCTTCCGGTCATGGGTATGGTCGCGGTCGGCCTCGGCAAGAAGACGGCGGACCTTTCCGGCGCCGATCTCCCCGAAATCAAGGACACGCTGTTCAAGATCAAGGACAACGCCAAGCTCGTTGGCGAGGTGGTCGCCAGCCAGACCGCGCTCGCGACCGGCGAAGTCGATATTCTGGTCGGCGGCGGCGAGTGGGTGACCGCGGGCCTCAGCGCCGACAACCCGGATCTGGACTGGATCCTGCCGAAGCAGGGCGGCATGCGCTGGTCCCAGTCGATCGGTGTCTTCAAGGACAGCAAGCGCAAGGAACTGGCGACCGAGTTCGTCAAGTACATCCTGTCGCCGGAAGGCCAGGCAAAGCTGGCGACCTCGTCCTGCTACTGGGCGATGCCGGCCAATTCCAAGGCCGAAAGCGAATTGACCGACCAGCAGAAGACCGCGCTGCGCTGGTCAGATCAGGAAAGCTATATCGCCAACTCCCAGCTTTATCCGGCGCCCGACGCCAAGCTGGATGCGGAAATGCAGGACGCCTGGACGGAATTCCTGCAACACTGATCCCTGACCGGATCGAGATCTGAACGGAGACGCGGACATGGCGGCGGCAACGAAGCGCAAGCGGATCGACCTGGGGCCCTGGGCCTTCGTCGCGCCGGCTCTTCTGTGGACCGCCGCCTTTTTCGTGGCTCCGTTCATCGTCATGGCGGTGGTCAGCCTGTGGGAGCGGGTCGGAACCGACCTCGTCGCCAGCTGGACCTTCGCCAATTATCTGAAGTTCTTCGAGCGCGGGCACTTCCTGCAGGCGATGGTGAATTCACTTGAGGTGACGGCCATCGTGACCGTGACCTCCATTTTCCTCGCCTATCCGTTCGCCTGGATCATCGCCGAGAAGGTGCCGGCCCGGTGGCAGCGGCTGGCGCTGGTGCTCGCCATCCTGCCGTTCTGGACCTCCTATGTGGTGCGCTCCTATTCCTGGCTTCTGGTGCTCGCCAATAACGGCATCATCAACCAGGCGCTGCTCGGCATCGGGATCGTCGACGAGCCGCTCGACCTCGCCAACAGCCGTACGGCGACCGTAATCGGCTTCGTCCATTTCTTCGTTATGCTGTTGACGCTGACGATCTACGCCAACCTGGTGCAGCTTTCGCCGAATTACCGCAAGGCGGCCGCCGATCTCGGCGCGGGGCCGCTCCGGACCTTCTGGCATGTGGTGCTGCCGCTGACCCTGCCGGGCATCATGGTCGGCGCGTTCCTGACCTTCGTCCTGTGCATCGGCGACTACATTACGCCCCAGGTGCTTGGCGGCAACAACGAATTGCTGATGCCGCAGGTGATCATGCTGCAGATCGGCCGGAGGGCCGACTTCCCGACCGCCTCGGCGCTGGCGATCCTGCTGATGATCGTGGTCACCATCGCCTATCTCGGCTTCGCCCGCTGGATCCGTCTGGAAAGGGCCTGAGCATGGTACGTAAAGTCTGGCGTCTTGCGCCCTCCGTTCTCTACGCTCTGGCGATCTACGGCTTCATCTTCCTGCCGGTCGTCGTGCTGGTGCTGTTTTCCTTTCAGGACGGGCGATTTCCGATCCCGCCGCTGAAGGGCTTGAGCCTGCGCTGGTACGAGGCGGTTTGGAACGACCGCCGGCTGATGGAGGCGCTGGTCAACTCCATGGCGGTCGCCATCGGCTCTTCGCTGATGGCCGTCCTGCTCGGGTTCCTGTCGGCCTATGGTCTGGCGCGGTTCAGGCTGCCGGCGAAGGGGCTGCAGCGGGCGCTTCTCACCGCGCCGCTGACGGTCAGCTATCTGATCATCGGCATGGGGTTGCTGATCACCTTCAACGCGGTCGGTATCCCGAAGTCGCTTCTTGCCGCCGGCATCGGCCACGTGGTGATCAACATGCCGCTCTGCTTCGCCATCATCTACAGCCAGATGGGCGATCACCAGGCGAATATCGAGCGCGCCGCTCGGGACCTGGGGGCGAAAGAGTGGCAGGTGATCACGCTGGTGACGGCGCCGATGCTGTGGCCGGCGCTGTTTGCCAGCTTCTTCCTGTCGATGACGTTTTCCTGGGACGAGTTCATCATCTCGTTCCTGCTGACGCGCTTCGACGTCACCCTGCCGGTGGAAATCTGGAGCCTGCTGCGGTCCGGCCTCAATCCGAAGACCAATGCGGTCGGCAGCGTCGTCTTCGGCATTTCCGTCGTCCTTGTCATTGTTCTCGAACTGGTCGTTTTCCGGAAAGGGAGGCGTTCTTGACCGATCTTGCCGTCGACGTGCGCAACGTCACGCATCACTACGACAGCTTCACCGCGCTCGATGGCGTGTCGCTGACGGTTCCGACCGGCGCCTACACCGTGTTCCTCGGCCCTTCCGGTTCGGGCAAGACGACGCTGCTTTCCGTGATCGGCGGTTTTCTGGTGCCGCAGTCCGGCGAGGTGCTGATCAACGGACAGGACATGACCGACGTCGCACCGGCCAAACGCCCGACGACGACCGTGTTTCAGGACTATGCCCTGTTTCCGCATATGACCATCGGGGCGAATGTGGGTTTCGGCCTGCGCATGCGCGGTATCGGCTCAAAAGAGCGTAGCGACCGGGCTCACCGGATGCTGGAACTGGTCGGGCTCGGCGGGGCGCAGGACAAGAAGCCCCATGAACTCTCCGGCGGTCAGCGCCAGCGTGTTGCCCTGGCGCGCGCGCTTGCGGTCGAACCCTCCGTGCTGTTGCTCGACGAACCTCTGGGGGCGCTGGACCTGAAGCTGCGCCGGCAGATGCAGGCCGAACTCAAGGCCATCCAGCGGGAGGTCGGTACTTCCTTCATTCATGTCACCCACGATCAGGAAGAGGCGATGGCGATCGGCGATACCGTCGTCGTCATGAGCCACGGCCGGATCGAGGACATGGGCACGCCGGAGCGGGTCTATCTGCGGCCGGCGACGCTGTTTACAGCGGGCTTCATGGGACAGAGTTCGTTCCTGAAAGGCAGGGTCCTGGAGAAAAGGGGCGGGGTGATCGACATCGAGACCCCGTGCGGGCCGCTCAGACTTGCCGGCCGGGACAAGCGGTTCGAGGCGGGCGAGGCCGTCGTGCTGTCGATCCGCCCGGAACATTTCGTGGTGGATGGCAAGGGCAGTGATATTCTGCCGCTCGGCGCCGCGATCGTGGCTGACCTGACCTTTGCAGGCGCGCATCATCTGGCGTTGCTGAAACATGCCGGCAATGGCGATTTCCGGCCCGTTGCCCAGATGCCGCAAAGCGGACATGCTCAAGTCGGCTCGACGGTCACGCTCGGCGTGCGGCGGGACGATGTCGTGGTCCTGAAAGATCAAAGGTGAGGGTGAGTATGGAACGGGCCACGGCTGACATCTGGTACGAGACGCGCAAGGTCGGAGACGACGTCACCTATATCTGCGAGCCGTTCATCCAGGAGTTCTACCGCTGCAACATCTGGCACGTGCGCGGGCGGGACAAGGACATGCTGGTCGACAGCGGCATGGGCGTGGTCAGCCTGCGCGAACAGGTGCCTCTGGTTACGGAGCGTTCGCTGGAAGCTGTCGCGAGCCACACCCATTTCGACCACATCGGCTGCCATCACGAGTTCGAGCACCGCACCGTGCACCGATGCGAAGCCGAGCTTCTGGCCGAGCCCACCCGGGCGAACACGCTGGCCGATCCTTACGTGACCGACGAGATCTTCACCCGGTTGCCGCCGCCGCCCTACAGCTCGACCGAATATGCGGTGAAAAAGGCCCCGGCGACGCGCATCGTCGAGGACGGTGACGTCGTCGACCTCGGCGACCGGCATTTCACTGTGATCCATACGCCCGGCCATTCACCGGGCGGCATCGCGCTTTACGAGAAAGCGACCGGGATCCTGTTCTCCGGAGACATCGTCTACGACGGGCCGCTGATCGAGGACACCTATCATTCGGACATGGGCGATTATATCGCCAGCATGACCCGGCTCCTCGATCTGCCGGTGCGGCTCGTGCACGGCGGCCATTTCCCGAGCTTTTCCGGCGAGCGCTACCGAAGCCTCATCCGTGACTGGCTGACAGCCCACGACGCCTGAGGCCCTGTTCAGCCCTTGACGGTGGCCGACTGGCGGACGAAGGCCTCGATGTCGCGGGCGGGCCGGGCGCCGGCCAGACGGGCAACTTCGCGGCCCTTGTGCCAGAGGATCAGCAGCGGAATACCGCGAATGCCGAGCTTCTGCGAGACGCGGGGAAAATCCTCGGTATTGATCTTGGCAAAGCGGACGTGCGGATTGAGCGCCTTCGCCGCCTTGGCGAATTCCGGCGCCATCATCCGGCAGGGACCGCACCAGGGCGCCCAGTAGTCGACAACGATCGGCAGTTCGTCCGTCTTCGTGGCCTTGTCATGGGCCTGCTGATCCAGTTCGGCCACCTTGCCGGAGGCAAGGGCTTCACCGCAAATGCCGCATTTCGGGCCGGACGTGAGCTTGGCCACCGGCACCCGGTTGGTCTGGCCGCAGGCGGCACAGGTCAGTTTCACCGCATCTTGCATGGGAGGGATCCTGTAGTTTCATGTTTTGGAAAATATAGGCTGCGTAATTTTCAAAACAAGGAAGGTAGGTTGGCGCCATATCCAAATTGTTGGCTCTTATCATTTGAATTTGAATTTGAATTTGAATTTGAAGATTGATGGGAGATTCTCTCAATTAATTTGGCAATTTCACTATCTGAGGTTTTGTAATTTTATCCCTTGTAAGACGCGGTCACATTCATCCAATTCAAGTATGCGGCGGACATGTTGGTGGTTCTTGTCAGGGCTTTTCAAGCGGTACCTAAACTTCATAATGTGCGAAAACTCGGTAGCCTCAGGGTTAGGAATAGTATGAGTAAAAAAGAGGAAAAGAAAATGCCTGAAGTCCCAAGTTTCTCCGAAGAGACTTGGCTTGGTATGGCTGTTGCTTTTGCCGTCTTTTCTCTGATTGGGCTGGCGTATGCCTTTTGGTGGGTTTTTCTTGATACCGCCGTAGGTATTGACATGGGCGAAAGATCGCGTGCTGTTACACCGTTTTTGGCTGCCGGAGTCGCAGCTGTTACATTTTTTTCTGTGTTATGGCGCGGAGCAATCAGTAGCCGCCAAGCAGATGAAAATCAGCGCCAGAATGATAGCCGCGAAGAGGCAGACCTCGCATTGCTTTTCGAAAAAGCAGCTGCGCTTTTAACAGATGAAAAACTCACAAATCGAAGCTATGCAATCGCAATGTTAGATACAATTGTGTTGGCCCAAAACGGAAAGTATGCCAGCTACGGTTTGGAAATGTTAGCCGACGAATTTAGTAATCTTCATTACGTCTCAGGTCCGGTAGCGGATAGGCTTTTAGCCGGAATTCGAAGAACTTTTACAGAAGCGAACGCCTTAGGGCGTAGAATGGAAGAAAGATTCTGGCACTTTAGATCCTTTGAGGACAGAGGCCCAGCAAAGGATCTGCTACTTGACCATGACGGTTCCATAAAAAGGTCCGGGTCGCAACAACATGCATTGCAGCTTGTAGCAGGAATTTCTGCGTCGGTAATCGCGAATGTTGAAATATCTGCGGATGATGAAACTGTTGATTTTTTGAATAAACTTAGTGGTGCTTATGTATCAAGGGTTATTGTTTCGAAGCCATCTTTTTCACCTTCTGATTTTGGTATTGTTGTGGACGATAAGTACGATGGTTGTGTTTTTGAGGGTGTGAAAATATCGAAAGTAATGCATGATAGGTTCTCTTTTGATGAAATCTTTTTTTTCAAATGCGATTTTACTGCTGCGAAGTTCGAAAGCGAAGAGTCGCTGAAAAGGTGTCATTTTCAAAAATGTACTTTTGACGCGGCTGCGCCTCCAATTTTTGAAAAACCCGGTGAATTTATTACGGAAGAATTTCTTTCTGAGTTGGGGATTCTCTCAAGAAATAAAAGAAATAAATGAAGAAGGGAAATAATTATATTATATATAAACATTGAAAATTTGCTTTTGTTTTAGGAGATGGGAGAAAATCACTTGTCGTTTGGCGCGAAGGTCGTCGATATGTTCTGCGTCGACTACGAGCTAGACCGGGATTGCCTCCAAACACTGCTCGTTGAGCAGACCCGGTAAAGCAGACCCGGTAAAGCAGACCCGGTAAAGCAGTCCCGGCCGCGGGCTGTGACCAACTCGTTTTCTTCGCCAGTGTTAGCTTGAAGGTCCGGCCCGGGCCGTCGCCCCCGGCCAGGTTGTTGCGGTAGACCTTGTCGAACACATTTTCCACGGACGCACGCACCTGCCAGCCGTCCACCTGACTGTCTTAGCGTAGCGCCAAACTCACGAGACCGCGGCAAATCCTGCGTCGAGTGCGGACAGGATTGTGTCGACATGCTCCGCGCCGAGGACGAGCGGGGGCGACAGAATGATGTTGTTGCCGGAGACGCGGATCATGGCGCCGTTTTCATAAGTCGTGCGGTGCACCTTGCCGATGGTCGGTTTGTCGATCGGGGACTTTGCGGCCCGGTCGGAGACAAGTTCAAGGGCGCACATCAGCCCGTGGCCGCCGCGCACGTCGCCGATGATGGCGTATTTTTCTTTCAATGCGACAAGGCCTTCGTAAAGCTGCGCGCCGCGCGCGCCGGCATTGTCCTTGACCGAGAGCCGTTCGGTCTCCTTCAGGCAGGCGATGGCCGCGGCCGCGCCGACCGGATGGCCGGAATAGGTGTAGCCGGAGCCGATGGCGCCTTTTCCGGTCTTGTCGGTCTCGAAGGTTTTGGCGACCTGGTCGGAGATCATGACCGCGCCGAAGGGGAAATAGCCGTTGGTGATCGCCTTGGCGGTGGTCATCATGTCCGGCTTGACGCCCCAGTGACGGGACCCGGTCCAGCTTCCGGTTCGGCCGAAGGCGGTGATGACCTCGTCGGCAATCAGCAGGATGCCATAGCGAGAGCAGATCTCGCGCACGCCGGGCATGAAGCTTTCATGGGGCGGGATGACGCCGCCGGCGCCCAGCACCGGTTCCATGATCATGGCTGCGATGGTCTCCGCCCCCTGGAATTTGATCTCGTCTTCAAGCGCTGCCAGGCAGAGGCCGGCCAGCCTCTCCGGATCGGTTTCGTTGAACGGGTTGCGGTAGGTGTAGGGGGCGGGAATGTGATAGCAGCCCGGCATCAGCGGTTCGTACTGGGTGCGGAAATTGGCATTGCCGTTGACCGAGGCGCCGAGCGTGTGGGTGCCGTGATAGCCCTTCTTCAGGCTGAGGTATTTGACCCGGCCGGCCTCGCCGCGGATCTTGTGATATTGCCGGGCGAGCCGCAGGGCGATTTCCACGGAGTCGGAACCGCCGGAGGTGAAGAAGGCGCGCGACAGGCCGTCGGGAGCAAAGAAGTCCTTGAGCATTTCGCTCAGTTCGATCACTGCGTCATTGGTGGTTCCGCGGAAGATCGAGTAATAGGGCAGCTTGTCGAGCTGGGCGGCGATCGCCGCCTTCACCGGTTCGCAGGAATAGCCGAGATTGACGTTCCAGAGGCCCCCGACCGCATCGACGGTCCTGTGACCGTCGACATCGGTGATCATGACGCCGTCGCCCTCGACGATGATGTCGGGCGGATTGGCAAGGCTGTCTGCCGGATGGGCCATCGGGTGCCACAGGTGACGGGCGTTGTTTTCCTTCAGGAAATTCTTGTTTTTCATGAGGTTTCTCCAGAAAGGCCGAGAAGCGTCATGGCTTCGGCGTAACTTTCGGCGGGGGACTGAACGTTGAAGTGAACGGTGGCGAGGCCGACGGCGCGGGCGCCGGCGATGTTACGGGCCTGGTCGTCGACAAAGACGCAGGCCTCCGGGGCGAGGCCGAGATCCGACAGAACCCCGGTGTAGGCACGCGGATCGGGTTTCAGGATCTTCGTGTAGGTCGCATCGTGGATAACGTCGAAATCCTCCAGGAAAGGCAGCTTCTTTCGGAAGTCCGCGCCATAGAAAAGATCCAGTTCGTTGGAGAGGATCGCGGCGCGGATACCGGCGGCCTTGACCCTCTGGAGGGTGAACAGGAACTCCGGGCGGATGACGTCCGCCGGGCTGGCTCCACGAGCGGCGCGGACGAAATCGGACATCTCCGTCCAGTCGGCGCCGATCAGTTCGGCGATTTCCCGGGTGCGGGCCTTCCAGTAGTCCCGCTCGCTGATCTCATCGGCCTGCATCGACCGCCACAGCGGATCGCTCTCGGGGTCGAACGGACCGCGCCAGGTCAGCGTGCCGGGGGAAAGCCCCAGGGCCTGTTCGGTCTGGGGGTGGGTTTCGAACAGCGTGCGGGTGATGACGCCGCCGAAATCGAGAATCAGCGCCCGTTCAGGCATCGGTGCCCCACTTTCCGGCGTGCCTGGGCGGAATGTTGCCGCCGATCGACCTGGTGATTTTCATGACGCCTCTTTTCAGTGCTTCGCGGATCGCGGCGCTTTTTTCCGGGTTCATGCGCACGTGGGGAACGGCGATGGACAAGGCGCCAAGAAGCTCGCCGTCCGGTCCGAAAATGGGTGCGCCGTGGGAGGAGACCTCGTTGTCGAAGCCCTGTTCCAGTTTGCTGCAGCCGGTTTCGCGAACCTTTTCCATCAGGTCCCGCAGGATATCCGGGTCCGTGATGGTGCTCTCCGTGAAGCGTTCAAGCGGTCCGGCCAGAACGCGGTCGGTCAGCTTCTTCGGCGCAAACGCAAGAAGGGCAAGGCCCGAGGCCGTGGCGTGCAGGGGCAGCAATTCGGCTTCGTCGAAATGTACCTGCGTTCCGTGCATTTTCGGGTCGGCGTGGAAGACCGGTGACAGGGTCTGGCCCTGGAGCAACGAGAAATGGACCAGTTCGCCCACCTCCTGCGCCAGCTCCGTCACGATGGGCCTGACCACGGAGCGTAAGGGGTGGGTGGTTTCGCGCACGCCGGACAGGCGCAGGATGGCCGGCCCGAGCCGGTATGCGCGCGTGACGGGATGCTGTTCCAGAAAGCCGTTTCGTTCCAGTTCCGACAGATGACGATGCACCGTCGCCTTGTCCCGCCCGATCAGACGGACGAATTCGCTCAATCCGATCTCCGGCCGGCGGTGGGAAAAATAGTTCAGCATTTCAATGGCTTTGGTGATCGTACCCATCGGGAGGGCCCGGACTTCCATGACTGCGTTTGGTTTCAGATGAAACAAACCTTGACAGAAAAACTGAGGGTGGGCAAGAATAATTGATACCAATGGTTCAAATAATAAACCGAACCTTCCACAGGAGAGCACGTAATGAAAAAGCTTCTAGCAGTGACGGCCGCGGTCGCGGCGATCGCCCTGCCGATGACCGCAGCGGCCGAATATCCCGAGAAGCCCGTTGAATTCGTGGTGCCGTTCCCGCCGGGCGATCTGGAAGATGTGCTCACCCGCATGATCGCCGACGAATTCCAGAAGACCTACGACGTGCCGGCAGCCGTGGTGAACAAGCCCGGCGGCGGCGGCGGTCCGTTTCCGGGGGCTGCCGAGGTCGCAGCCGCCGCGCCGGATGGCTATACGGTCGGTTCCTTCGTGATCGACGTACCGGTCGTCGGACCGGAAGTCGGTATTCCGGCGCTCAATCCGAACCCGTTCGAGCCGGTCGGGATCTTCCTGACCTATCCCTTCGTGATCGCGACGTCGAAGGATGCGCCCTATGCCTCGATGAAGGAGCTGGCCGCCTATGCCAAGGACAACGACGTCGCCCTCGGTCATTTCGGGTCGTTCCTGATCCCGACCCAGGTGACCTTCGCACTCGCCAAGAAGATGGGCTTCGACTACGGCAGCGAAGCCGCCTTCGATGCGCTCGACTGCAACACCCTCGCCTCCGGCGATGCGGATGTGATCAACACGACGCTGCAGCTCATCCTTCCCTGCCTGGACAAGGTGAATGTCCTGGCCTCCATCGGGTCCGAACGGATTCCGCTGACGCCCGATACGCCGACCGTCGGCGAACTGGAGCCGGACCTGGACGTGGCGCTGTGGAACGGTCTGTTCGTGCGCAAGGAAACACCGGCGGATGTGCGTGCGAAAATCGCCGCCGTGGCGAAAGAGGTCATGGCGTCCGACAAGGCGAAGGAACTGTCCGCCAAAACCGGGGCGCTGATCTACTGGGAAGATGCGGATGCCGCCAAGGCGCAGATCGCCAAGGACACCGCAACGCTTGGAACCGTCGCCAAACTGATCGGCAACTGATCTGATCGCGCCCGCACCCGACGTGCGGGCGCCTCTTAATTTCCGGGACGATCATGAGCCGTATCAAGACCCTGCAGGACCTGTTCAAACGGTATCGTCGGCCGGGAGATCTGGTCTTTGCCCTGGCGTTTTTCCTGCTGTCCCTGCTTCTGCTGGCCGCCCTGCCGGAGCAGACGGTCTGGGTGAAGCGAACCAGGCTGTTCGCCCAGCCGGCCTTCTGGCCGACGGTCGCCATCGGCGCGATGGTGGTCTTCAGCCTGCTCCATCTGATCGGGGCGCTGGTGTCCGAACGGATACCCGGTCGGCTTGCAGAAGTCCTCTACTGGGTGCGGTCGGTGGAGTTCGCCCTGTGGTTCATGGCCTATGTCGCCGCCGCACCTGTCCTCGGCTACCTTTTGTCGACGATCCTGTTCTGCGTCCTGATGTCCTGGCGGATGGGCTACCGCAGCCCGCGCTGGACGGGGATGGCGGTCCTCTTTGCCATGGCCGTGGTGATCCTGTTCAAGGGCTTCCTGCAGGTGAAACTGCCGGCCGGCCTCATCTATGAAGGCCTGCCGGACGGGCTCCGCGGCTTCATGATGACCTATTTCTGAGCGCTCGACCCATGGATACTTTTCTTTCCGGCGTGGAACTCCTGGCCCGGTACGATGTGGCGCTTGCCCTTCTGATCGGTTCGGTCGGCGGCGTGATCATCGGGGCAATCCCGGGCGTCGGCCCGGCGGTGGCCATCGCCATCCTTCTGCCCGCCACCTTCTCCATGGACCCGCTGGTCGGGCTCACCATGCTGCTCGGCATCTACGGCTCGTCCATGTTCGGCGGTGCGCTTCCGGCGATCCTGATCAACACACCGGGCACCGCCGTCAACGCGCTGACGACCTATGACGGCCA
The DNA here is from genome assembly GCF_048260565.1 of Roseibium sp. Taxonomy (GTDB): domain Bacteria; phylum Pseudomonadota; class Alphaproteobacteria; order Rhizobiales; family Stappiaceae; genus Roseibium. Next base: position 281,515 of record NZ_JBLXGP010000003.1, read on the forward strand.
TCCGATGACAAAGGCCGGCCAGGCGCTGAGGGCGTTGGGTCTGGCCTACGGAGCGTCGTTTATCGGGGGGATCGTTTCCATCGTGGCGCTGATCCTGTTTTCGCCGGTGCTGGCCAAGATCGCGCCGATGTTCGGCAGCCGCGAGATTTTCCTGGCGGCGCTGTTGGGCATCGTCCTGGTGATCATTGCCCACCGGGGCCAGACCTTCGCCGCCGGCATGCTGGCCGCCTTCGGCATTCTATTGCAGACAGTCGGTCTGGAGCCGGTCAAGTACACACAGCGCTTTACCTTCGGCCAGGAATGGCTTGCCTCCGGCTTCGATTTGATCGTCGTGGTGCTCGGCCTGTTCGCGATCAGCCAGGCCTTCATTCTGCTCAACGATCCGGAAGGGGCGCCGAAAACCCAGCGGGTCGAGGGCCGGATGCTGTCCGCCATGACGGAGGTCTTCCGCTACAAGAGGATTGCGTCGGTCGGGGCCGGCTTCGGTGTGCTGATGGGCATGATTCCGGGCGTCGGTGAATTCACCGCCCAGTTTCTGTCCTACACCTACGCGCAGAAGACCTCGAAGGATCCGGATCTGTTCGGCAAGGGATCGCCGGAAGGACTGGTCGCCTCGGAATCGGCCAATAATGCCGTTCCGGCCGCCGCCATGATCCCGCTGCTGGCGCTGGGCATTCCGGGCGAGGCGCTGACGGCGATGATGCTGTCGGTCTTCTACGTCCACAACGTGATCCCGGGCCCGGCCCTGTTCCAGAACAAGCTCGACTTCGTCTATGCGCTCTATATCGCCATGATCGCGTTGAACGTGATCGTCGTCGTGTTCATGCTGTTTTCGTCCAACTTCCTGATCCGGATCATCCGCATTCCGACACGATTCCTTGGGATCATGATCCTCACGCTCAGTTTTGTCGGCGTCTATTCGCTCCGCAATTCGGTGACCGATTGCGCCATCGCGGCTGGCTTCGGCGTGTTCGGCCTGATCCTGAAACGGCAGAACCTGCCGATCGTCCCGATCATCCTGGGCATGGTTCTCGGCAACATCATGGAAGTGAAACTGCGCTCGGCCATGGCGCGGGTAAAGACGCCGCTCGATTTCGTCGACCGGCCGATCTCCGCGCTTATTGCCACGGCCATTGTTCTCCTGATCGTGGCGCACATCTGGGGCATCATCCGCGAACGCCGGTTGCGCGAGCCCGAAATGTCCCATGACCACGATGTGCACGACAGCCAGATGAGGTGATATCCATGTTTGATCACGCGCGTATTGAAGAGCTTCGCCGCGCACCGGTTCCACCGGCTGTTCACGTCATCGACGGCGAACGCCGCAGGTCGGCGAGCGGTGCGGAAATGGACGTCGTCTCGCCCCTGGACGGCAAGGTGCTGACCACCATGGCGGCGGGGGGCAGGGAAGACGCGGAGGCCGCGATTGCCGCGGCCCGCAGGGCGTTCGAGGACGGGCGCTGGTCGGGCATGCCGCCGGCAACGCGCAAGAAGATCCTCTTGAAGTGGGCGGCGCTGATCGAGGAAAACGCGCTGGAGCTTGCCGTGCTCGGCGTGCGCGACAACGGCACCGAAATCGGCATGGCGCTGAAGGCGGAGCCGCTATCGGCAGCCGGCACGATCCGCTACTACGCGGAGGCCATCGACAAGATCTACGGCGAGATCGCCCCGACGGCGGACGACGTTCTGGGGCTCATCCACCGGGAACCTGTCGGCGTGGTCGGCGCCATCGTGCCGTGGAATTTCCCGCTGATGATCGGCGCGTGGAAGCTCGGGCCGGCGCTGGCGGCGGGCAACACGGTCGTGCTGAAGCCTGCGGAGACCGCATCGCTGACACTGGTCCGTCTCGCCGAACTGGCGCTCGACGCCGGTGTGCCGCCGGGCGTGCTCAACGTCGTGACCGGCGAAGGCCGCGTCGTCGGCGAGGCCATCGCCCTGTCGATGGAGGTCGATGTGCTGGTGTTCACCGGGTCGGGCGCGGTCGGGCGCAGGCTTCTGGAAAACGCGGCGAAGTCGAACCTGAAGCGCGTCTATCTGGAACTCGGCGGCAAGTCACCGAACATCGTCTTTGCGGATGCGCCGGACCTCGATGCGGCAGCAAAGGCATCGGCCAACGGTATCTTCCGCAATTCCGGCCAGGTCTGTATCGCCGGTACGCGCCTTCTGGTGGAGCGGTCCGTTCATGACGCTTTTGTCGACCGGCTGGCGGCATGTGTGGAGACAATGAAAGTCGGCGATCCGCTCGATCCGAAAACGGCGGCGGGCGCCGTCAACAGCCTTCGTCAGCTTGAACAAAACCTCGCCTTTGTCGAAGAGGCGCGCTCATCCGGCCGGACCGTACGGATCGGCGGCCGGCGGATCCTGGAGGAAACCGGCGGCTATTTCATGGAGCCGACCATCGTTACCGGTGTCGAACCCGGCGATGATCTGGCGCAGCGGGAAGTGTTCGGTCCGGTACTGGCGGTCATCCCGTTCGATACGGAAGATGAAGCCATCGACATCGCGAACGGAACGCCCTACGGCCTTGCCTCCGGCGTATGGACCACCGATCTGTCACGGGCGCACCGGATGATCCGGCGCATCCGGGCCGGGGTGGTCCATGTGAACACCTATGGCGGGTCCGACCTGACGGTTCCGCTCGGCGGTCACAAGCAATCGGGCAACGGCCATGACAAGTCGCTGCATGCCTTCGACAAGTATCTCGATCTGAAGACGGCCTGGATCAAGCTTTAGGGGACACAAGATGGACGACAGGACGATCCTCATCGTCGGCACCTATGACACGAAGAACGACGAGCTCTCCTACATGGCCGATGTCATCCGGGGGCAGGGCGGCAAGGTGCTGACGATGGATGTCAGCGTGCTCGGCGATCCGGCGCTACCGACCGACTATTCCAAGCACGATGTGGCGGAGGAGGGCGGCAGTTCCATCCAGGCGGCGATCGACAGCGGCGACGAAAACCACGCCATGCAGATCATGGCGAAAGGGGCGGCCCTGCTGACCGCCCGCCTTTACGGCGAGGGCCGGTTCGACGGCATGGTGGTGCTCGGCGGAACCATGGGGACCGATCTTGCCCTCGACGTCTGTTCCGCCCTGCCGCTCGGCGTGCCGAAATATATCGTCTCCACGGTCGCCTTCTCGCCGCTTATTCCGCCGGACCGGCTTGCCGCCGATACCCAGATGATCCTGTGGGCGGGTGGGCTCTACGGGCTGAATTCCGTCTGCAAGGCCTCGCTAAGCCAGGCGGCGGGTGCCGTTCTGGGGGCCGCACGGGCGGTGAAGCCGCCGGACCGGTCGAAGCCGCTGATCGGCATGACCTCGCTCGGCAAATCCGCACTGAAATACATGGTGGCGCTGAAACCGGCGCTGGAGGACCGGGGCTTCGAGGTGGCGGTGTTCCATGCCACCGGCATGGGCGGGCGGGCGTTCGAATCCCTCGCCGCGCAAGGCGCCTTTGCCTGCGTCTTCGATTTCTGCACCCAGGAGCTCGGCAACCATCTCAACGGATCGAACATTTCGGCAGGCGCCGATCGTCTGACCCATGCCGGTGAAAAAGGTATTCCGCAAATCGTTGCGCCCGGCTGTTATGACCTCGTCGATGTGGTCGGCTGGCAGCCGATAGCGGACAAATGGTCGGAGCATCTGCAACACGCCCACAACCGGCTGCTCACATCCATCGTGTTGAACACGGAAGAGCGCGAAGAGGTTGCGCGGGCGCATTGTGTGCAATTGGCCAAGGCCAAAGGCCCGACGGCCCTGATCCTGCCGGTCGGCGGATGCGGCGAATGGGACCGGCCGGGAGCGGACCTTCACGACGCCGAAGGGCTGGCCGCGTTCATCGCCGCAATGCGGGATGGCTGTCCGGGAAATGTCGACCTGCATGAGATCGATGCGCATATCAACGATGCGGCCTTCGCGGAAAAGGCGCTGGAGATCTTCGACCGATGGGATCGGGAAGGCTTGGTCAGGCAACCGTAAAACCGATGCCTGACCAAGCTTTTTTCGCTTTGGGACCGGGAACAGCCCCCGAAGAGCTGTCCCCGCCCTAACCCGCCTTACCAGCTCAGCTTCTTTGCCAGTGTCAGCTTGAACGTCCGTCCGGGACCGTCATCGCCGGCCAGGTTGTTGCGGTAGGATTTATCGAAGATGTTTTCCACCGATGCGCGCACCTGCCAGCCGGCCATCTGGCCGTCTTCCGGCGTCCAGTCGGCGAAGAGATCGTGCACCGCATAGCCGGCAAACGGTCCGTCGGTCGTGGCACCGGTCGCGATCGATTCCGCAAACTGTCCGCGCCAGCCGAAGGACAGATCGTATTGGGGCAGACGTCCGCCCAGGGTCAGGGCCAGCGTCGTGGCGGGGATGGTGTCGAGGTTCTGGCCGGTATCGGTGTTGTAGCCGAAGATCCTGCTGAACGCCATGTTGCCGAAGGCGTATTTCGCTTCATAGGCGCCTTCGATTTCAACCCCGTAGATCTCGGCCTTTTCCACATTCACATAGTAGGGAACCGCGGTTGCCAGACCCGTGTTTGGGTTGGTCGTGATCAGGTCGTTCAGGAAATTGTAGAACCCGGTCGTTTTCAGTTGCAGTCCGTCATTGGCCGACAGGACATCCATGAAGGACAGGGCGAAGCCTGCCTCGAAGTTGTTCGAGGTTTCCTTGTTGAGGTTGAGGCTCGCGGACCGGCCGCCGGGATAGGTGCCGGTCGCTCCAGACGAGGAAAACAGCTCGTCCAGTGTCGGCATGCGTTCGGTGTGGGCGACTGAACCGAACAGCGACACGGTGTCGTTGAACTTGTACATGGCGGCGAGTTTCGGAGACAGCGCCACATCCGACTGCGAGGAGGCACCGGCAATGGCGGAGTCCGGGTCCAAATTGACGAAATCGGCGCGGACGCCGGGGATGAGGGTCAGCCGTTCGTTCCAGATGAATTCATCCTGGACAAAAAAGCCGAGCTTGGTGTCCGTGCCTTCCGGATGGAAGCCGATCGCGCCGGATTCACTGGTCGCCAAGCGTTGCTGATAGCTGAGCTGGGTGCCGATCGTCAGATAGTTCATGAAATTGGCGCCGGACTTCTCGAAAGTGTTTTCCAGCTTTCCAGCCCAGGTCCGGTAGGTGTACTCGCCGTCCTCGAACAATTGCGACGTGCTGAATGCGCCCATGGAGGAGTCGCTTTGCACCACGTGGGTGTCGGACAGGGACAGGTTCGCTTTCAGATTAAGCCACGGATTGTCGCTTGCCGGGTTCTCGTAGGAGAGGATCACGGTCTGGTCGGTAATGTCCCGGTCGATGGTGCCGAAGCCGAGCGTGCCCGTCTGGGAATATTCGGCGTCGTCGGCATTGCTCTGCCAACGCTGATAGGACAGCCGAATGGTCTGTTCATTGGCGTCGCCGAAATGGTGGGTGACCTTGCCAAGGCCCGAGAAGGACAGGAAGTCCGAACCGGCGACGGGAACACCCGCGCCCGTCTCGTATTCGCCCTGCTTGCGCACGTTGCCGTTGAGCAGCACGGACGTCAGGTCGTTGAAGGCGTAGGCCGCGATGACGGATCCCAGAATGCCGTCCTTGTTGGAATTATACTGCGTCTTCAACTGGACCGCGCCGGTTTCGCCCGGCTTCAGATATTCTTCCGCGTCCTTGGTGGTGAAGTTGATCACCCCGCCGAGCGCGCCCGAACCGTAAAGGGTGGACGACGCCGGCCCGCGCAGGACTTCCACGCGCCGGTACAGTTCCGGATCGCTGAAGAAGGAGCCCATGCGGTACTGCTCGTAGAACTTCACCGCGCCGTCGACCGAAACGATGATCTTCGATTCGTCGGCCGCGCCCAGATCGCCGATACCGCGGATGTTGAACGACTGGCCGCCGATACGGTCGGAGCCGACTATGCTGACGCCGGGTATCTGGGTGAAGATGTCTCCGATCGTCGTCGGCTGTTTTTCGTCGATGGCTTCCTGATCGATAACGGTCACGGCCTGCGGCGTATCGATGGCGACCTTCGGGACGCCCGCTCCGACGACGATTTCGGAAAGCGTCGTGCTGCTTCCCTGGTTCGGAATTGCCTGCGCATCCTGCGCATGTGCCTGACCGCACATGACGACGGCGTTTGCCGCCACTCCACACATCAGCCAGCCCCGATTTCGGCTTATCAGCCCCATCTCTTACCTCCAGTGGGTTGAAATGCTGGCTGGCTCCGGCTTGCTCGCGTTTCATTTGTTAAAAAATCATGAGTCTTCAACTCAGGTATTGATGCCGTACTATTTTCTGAATATTAGAGTCAAGTATTAATGCGTGCCGTCGCAGTGCCCGGACCTCGCGAACGTTATTCGAGGGCCGGGCCTAGCCAGAAATCAGCCATGCCTCTGAAATGACGGAGGAATTGCGAGGTGACGTTTTTCCCGATCCAATTGAAGGAATGACCAATGGACACGACTGTCACCGATTTCGAACAGCTCCGCCGGATGCGCGCGGACAATCCCAAAATGCGCGAGCGCGACCTGGCGCAACGGTGCGGCGTTTCCGAAGCCGAACTCGTGGCGGCCTTCTGCGGCCAGTCCGCAAAACGAATCTCCACGGACTTCAGCGTCCTGTTTCCCGGGCTCGAGGCCCTCGGTGAAGTCCTGGCCCTGACCCGCAACGACAGCGCCGTTCACGAAAAGGTCGGCGTGTACGACCGCTATATCAAGGGCCGCAATGCCTCCCTGATGCTCGGCGCGGACATCGACATGCGGATGTTTCCCTCCGCCTGGGTTCACGGGTTTGCTGTGGAAAAAGACACCGGCTCTGGCGTGAAGAAAAGCATGCAATTCTTCGACGGCCACGGCGAGGCGGTGCACAAGATCCATGCCCGCGAGGCGACGAACATGGAGGCCTGGGACGAACTTGTCGCCCGGCTTGCCCTCGAAGACCAGACGCCGGGCCTGCTGGCCGAGGTGGTTCCGTTCGACCAGCCCGCGCGGCCGGCCCTGAACAGGAGCGCCCAGGCGGAACTGCGGGAGCGCTGGCAGGCGATGACCGATCCGCACCAGTTCGTCGGAATTCTGAAGGACCTGGACCTGCATCGGCTGAACGCATTCCACCTGGCAGGCGATTCCTACGCCTGGACCCTGGACGGGAGCGCGGTGACGGCACTTCTGCACCATGCGGCCAATGATGGCCTTCCGATCATGTGTTTCGTCTTCAACAGGGGGTGTATCCAGATCCATTCCGGCCCGGTTGCCAACATCGTTGCGAAAGGCCCGTGGATCAATGTCATGGATGAGGGCTTCCATATGCACCTGAGGACCGACCGGATCGCCGAGGTCTGGGGCGTGCGCAAGCCCGTCGCCGAAGGGCATGTCACTTCCGTGGAGGTGTTCGACCGCGACGGGGACCAGATCATGCAGTTCTTCGGCGTTCGCGGCGAGGGAAAGAGGGAGAGAGACGACTGGCGAGATCTGGTGGAAAAACTGCCGCGTCTGCAGGCGCTCGCAGCCGGGGAGGCGCTGGCATGACCCTGACCGTATCGCGTTTCCTCACGCGCGCCGCCCGGCGGCTTGCCTTCGGATTGTCGTTCGCCATGGGCTTCATGGCCTCCGGACCGGTTTACTCGTCGGATCGCCTCCCGGACAATGCGGAACGTATCGTGGCGATCGGCGGCTCCCTCACCGAGATCGTTTTTGCTCTCGGGGAGCAGGATCGGCTGGTCGCCCGTGACAGTACAGCCAGCTATCCCGAAGAAGCGCTTGCCCTGCCGGACGTCGGTTACATGCGGGCTCTCTCTCCCGAAGGAGTTCTCTCGGTGAAACCGGACGGCATCCTTGCCATCGAAGGCAGCGGGCCGCCTGAAGCCGTGTCCGTTCTGGCCTCCGCCGGAGTGCCGTTCGTGACGGTCCCGGAAGGCTATTCCGGCGAGGCAATCCGGCAGAAGATCAAGTCCGTCGGCGCCGCGCTGGGCGTTTCTGAAAAAGCCGAGGCCCTTTCGATGAAGGTCGGGGCGGATCTTGATAAGGCGGTTGCCGAAGCGCATGAGCGGGACCGGAAGGTCCGGGTCCTGTTCGTGCTGTCTTATGCCGGAGGGCGAGTTCTCGCATCAGGCTCCGGGACCGCGGCCGACGCCATCATTCAGATGGCGGGCGCGCAGAACGCCATTGACGGTGTGCACGGCTACAAGCAGTTGAACGAGGAGGCGATCACCGCCGCCAATCCGGACGTCATTTTGATGATGGAGCGTCACGGGGATGAAAATTCCGCTTCGGATATCCTCGCCAACGACGCAATCGCTCAAACCCCTGCAGGAGAGGAAAAGCGGCTCATCCGGATGAACGGGCTCTATCTTCTGGGCTTCGGTCCGAGGACGGCGAGCGCCGTGCGGGACCTGTCCGGGGAACTCGCGGCCTTTGGGCTTTAGGCCCTCAGGGCCTGTCAGGAAAAGGGGTGGCATCATGACCGCACTCGTTCTCCAGCCGTTGCAGCGCCGCGTTACGGCGGCGCGAGACGGCGACCGCGCACCGCTTGCGCGGTCCGCCATCGCCCTGCTGGCCGTCCTTCTTGGATGTGCCATGCTGGTGTCCCTGAATTCCGGGGCGCTCGAGATTCAGGTTCTGAAGGTGATGTCGACGATCTTCGATCCGGTGTCCTCCCTGTCCGGCGAAGACCTGCGGGACCGAATCGTGTTTTTTCAGGTCCGGCTGCCGCGGGTCTGTCTCGGCGCGCTGGTGGGAGCCGCACTAGCGGTCTCCGGCGCCGTGATGCAGGGCCTGTTCCGCAATCCGCTTGCCGATCCCGGAATTATCGGCGTTTCCTCCGGCGCGGGACTGGGAGCGGCGGGATTCATCATCCTGGGCCAGTCCTGGCTTGCGCCGGTCGCGGCTGTGCTGGGCGTGTTCTCCCTGCCGGTCTCCGCCTTTCTCGGAGCCCTGCTGGTTACCTCCCTGCTTTACAGGATCGGCACCAGCAACGGGCTGTCATCGGTCGCGACCATGCTCCTGGCGGGCATTGCCATCAGCGCGCTGGCCATGTCTATGGTCGGCCTTCTGATCTTCTATGCCGACGACCAGCAATTGCGCGACCTGACCTTCTGGAACCTGGGGTCTCTCGCCGGGGCCAGCTGGGAAAAGGTTGCGACCTGTGCACTGATCGTCTCCGTCGCGCTGACCGTTGCCCTGTCCCTGTCCAGGGGGTTGAACGCCTTGTTCCTGGGTGAGGCCGCGGCGGGCCACCTGGGGATCCGGGTTCAGCGGTTGAAGACCCTGGCCATCGTCGCAGTTGCGGCGGCGACCGGTGCCTCCGTCGCGGTCAGCGGCGGGATCGGCTTTGTCGGCATCGTCGTGCCGCATCTGTTGCGTCTGACGATCGGTCCCGACCACCGTTACCTGTTGCCCGCCTCGGCCTTGTTGGGAGCTGTCATGCTCATTCTTGCAGATACGGTCAGCCGGATTGTCGTGGCACCCGCAGAATTGCCGATCGGCATTCTGACGGCGCTCGCCGGTGCGCCGTTCTTCCTTTGGGTCCTTCTCCGGCGCAGAGGATTGATCGGACTATGACGGCAATGGAAACCAATCTCAGTGTCAGCGGACTGGCGGTCAGGCTGTCGGGCAAGACGATCCTGTCCGATGTGACATTCGCGGCCCGTCCGGGCAAGGTCTGCACCATCGTCGGGCCGAACGGTTCGGGAAAGTCGACGCTGCTGAAGGCGATCACCGGCGAAGCCGGCTATGATGGCGACGTTTCTCTGAACGCGCGGCCGCTCGACCGGTATGCGCCGCGGGAGCTCGCCGAGGTGCGTGCCGTCCTTCCCCAGCATACCCAGCTCTCCTTTCCGCTGACGGTCAAGGAAGTGGTTCGGCTCGGTTTGCAAAATGCGCCTTTGCAGATGGCGGATGTTCGGGACAGGATCGGGGCGGCGCTGGAGCGGGTGGATATGGCCGGATTCGAGGGCCGGGCCTATCAGTCGCTTTCCGGTGGCGAGCAGCAGAGGGTTCAGCTTGCCCGCGTCCTCTGCCAGGTCTGGGAGCCCAGGAACGGGGATCTACCTCGCTGGCTGATCCTCGACGAGCCGATCTCCAGCCTGGATATCCGCCATCAGGTGCTGATCATGGATGTGGCGCGGGATTTCGCCGACAGGGGAGGCGGCGTGCTGTGTGTCCTGCACGACCTGAACCTGACAGCCATGTACTCCGATCAGGTGCTGGTTATGAAGAAAGGCCGCCTTCTTGCCGATGGCAAAGTCGAGGACGTCTATAACGACGACCTGATTTCGGAAGCCTTCGATTTTCCGCTGCGAATCGGTGCTTTGCCGGGCCCGGCAATGCCGTTTCTGTTGCCGCAGGCAGCACGAAAAACGCTTTAATCTTATTTCGCTGTGGGGCAAGCCGATCAGTGATCGGCAGGCGTGAATGTGGGGTCAGAGCACGGGGTCATTTGACTGTAATATTGTAAGTTGTTGACACGAAATGCCGTCGGCTGCTGCCCGGGTATGTTTCATAGGAGTAGTTCACGGTGAATGTGTCCTTGCCCCGGTAGTTTCTGTCCGGGGTATAGTAAATGCCCATTCCCTTGATCAGTTTTCCCGCGCAGCCTCCGGCTTTCTTGCTGAGCTTGAAGCTCGACCTCTGGAAGGTAACCTTGCCGTGTTTCGGTTTTCTGCCGACTTTCATATTCGGGATGGCTCCCGAAATGCAGGTCTGTTTCTGATAGACCGCATGGGAGTAGACTTCGGACTTCCGGTTGGCCGGGACCGTTTTCGAAAGTTGATCCGCGAAGGCGCTCGAAAGGAATGCAAGCGTCAGCACGAATGCGAGGGCGGTTCTGAACATGGACTTCCCTTCGGTTTCGCATGTCATCAGGATCGGGATCGAAATGGGATGAAGGGGCTGCTCGCTCCTTCATCGCGCTTGAAGGTACGACGGCCGCTTACTTCACGGTCGCGCGGAAAGAGTAAGAGGTCGAGCCGATGCCCGCGGCACCCTCATAGAGGTCGTGTGTGTAGTAAAAGGAAAAGCTGTCTTCGCCCTTGAAGCCTCGATCGGGCGTGTAATAAACGGCTGTCGCCCTGACCGGTACGCCCTTGCAGCGGCCCTGACTGAACTTCGTTCTGACCGGCTTGAATGTAAGTTTGCCATGCTTCGGTTTTCTACCGACGTACATGTGTGGAGCGCCCTGGCCGCTGCATATGTCGCCGTTGTAGGCGACATAGCTTCCCAACCCCTCCGTTCTGTTCGCGCGGACCGTGATGTGTTCTGCGGCCGCGGCGGTTGCCGTTGATATGATCAGGAATGCGATTGCCGGAAGAATTCTGAACATGAAGCCCCCATGTTTCATAGTCGGGACGGGCGGAAACCACCCGTATCGGTTAAGATGCATTTGGTCGTTGATGCTGGTCTCGGACCGATGTCCGGTCGGGCCTGATAGAGGGGCGCTGCGGCCGCTGCCGGTCGGCCTGCCCCGAACCTGTTCTGCCGCAAACGATATATCTCCCCTGAAATCAGGTTCTTTGTCTCACTGCACCTCGATACGGTAGGATCTCGACGTGTGGGTCAATTTTGCAGCGCCCTCGAAGTAGTTGTACTGGTATTCGACCGAGAAACTGTCGCTGCCCCGGTAACCGCTGTTGGGCCTGTAAAATACCCCGGTTCCCCGCATATAGCTTCCCTTGCAGGGACCTTCGCTCAACTTGCCGCCGACGGGCTTGAACGTGACCTTGCCGTGCTTCGGTTTTCTGCCGAGACTCAGTTTGGGAATTGTGCCGCCGCTGCAGGTGTCGGAACTGAAGGTGCCGTGGACGCCGACATAAGTCGTTTTGTTTGCCGGTACCTTGACCTGTTTGGCAGTTGCCATCGTCAAAGACGCAAACATGGCCACAATAGCCAGTAAAATAATACGCATAATTCCCTACCCAAATCCGTCTCGAAACGTACGTAGTTGCGCTTCCGTTTAAATTTAAAATAGAAAAAGCTGTCAAGCTGAGCGGGTTTAAAATTTCGAAATTATATTTAAAATTCCGACGATTAGGCCAGTTTTACGCTTTCCGCAACGGAAGGTTGTGGTGTTTTTGTGCAACCTTTGCGCTAAGGCGCGGGTGTGTCGGGGGCGTTCTTTCCTGGGCCGACGGAGCGCGGTATGAAAGGATACCGGTTCACGTCTTCGGAGGGCATCATGGCGCGTTTTTCAGCCAATCTCGGGTTTCTTTGGAAGGATCTTTCGCTGCCGGATGCGATCCGTCAGGCGAAGAAAGCCGCGTTTGACGCAGTGGAGTGTCACTGGCCCTATGATGCGGCCCCGGACGAGGTGTACCAGGCGCTCACCGAGACCGGTCTTTCAATGCTTTCTCTGAACACGCGCCCCGGCGATCCGGCCGGAAAGGACTTTGGTCTTTGTGCCGTCCCGGGCCGTGAGGCGGAGGCACAGGAAGCGATCCGCGAAGCGGTTTCCTATGCGCGTTTCATCCGTGCCTCCTTTATCCATATCATGGCCGGACAGGCAGAAGGCGAGGCGGCGCACCGCTGTTTTCTGGAGAACCTGACCTATGCGTCGGATCTGGCCGAAAAGGACGGTCTTCAGCTTCTGATCGAGCCGATCAACCAGCGCGACATCCCCGGCTATTTTCTTCGCAGCACGGAGCAGGCGGCACAGATCGTTCAGGAACTCGGACGGCCTTGCCTCAGATTGATGTTCGATTGCTATCATGTTCAGATTATCGAGGGCGATCTGAGCCATCGCCTGAAGAAGCACCTGCCGCTGATCGGCCATGTGCAGATCGCAGGGGTTCCGGACCGGGGCGAACCGGATCAAGGTGAGGTCAATTACCGTCACATCGTCAGGCTGCTGGACGATCTCGGCTACGGCGGCGCGATCGGTGCCGAGTATCGTCCCCGAGGCGTGATCGAAGACGGCCTCGGTTGGCTGTCGGATTTGAGAGGAACTTGAAAAAAGCGGTTTTCTTCAGGCTCCGTCTTTCTTTTTCTTCGCGACAGTGCGATATGCCGCTGCGTCTTTAGGGCCTTGCGGCGTGGTCTTGCAATGCCCTTGAAAGCAATGGAATGTGGGGCTTACCAAGGACTCGTGTTGGTAAGTCTTTTGGCCGCCATGCTGTCCAGTCGAGTGTTTGAGTACCCACATGCTGAGTTCGCTTGATCTTCTGACCGCCAACGATACCAAAGGCGTTCACGCTCCCTCCTATTACGCGGCGACGGCCAACCGGCAGACGCATTATCCGGCGCTGGAGGGCGACCTGCGGTGCGACGTATGCATCGTTGGCGGAGGCTACACGGGCCTGTCTTCCGCGCTCTATCTGGCAGAACGCGGCTATGACGTGGTGCTTCTGGAGGCCCACAGGGTCGGCTGGGGCGCGTCGGGCCGCAACGGCGGACAGGTCGGCTCCGGCCAGCGCATGGACCAGACGGTCCTGGAACGTCGGCACGGCCGGTCGCATGCCAAGCTCCTGTGGGACCTGGCTGAGGACTCCAAGAAGGCCGTCACGGACCTGATCGCGGCGCATGAGATTGCCTGTGACTACACGCCCGGCATCCTTCACGCGGATCACCGCAAGTCGTTCGTTGCCGAAAGCATGGAGTACGTCGAGCATCTGCGGCTGACCTATGGCTACGACAAGATCCGCTTCGTCGATGGGGACGAGATGTCGGAAATGGTCGGCAGCCCGGCCTATTACGGCGGATCTCTGGATATGGGGGCGGGCCATCTGCATCCGCTCAACTTCGCGCTCGGTATCGCAGGCGCGGCCGAGGCGAAGGGCGCCCGGATCTTCGAGGAGACCACGGTTCTTTCCTACGAGGGCGGCGACACGGTCACGGTCAAATCGCAGTACGGGACGGTCCAGGCGAAACATCTGGTGATCGGCTGCAACGGCTATCTCGGCCGGCTCGACCGCAGAACTGCCGCCCACGTGATGCCGATCAACAATTTCGTCATCGCCACCGAACCGTTTTCGGAAGACGAGGCGAAGGCCCTGATCCGGGACAATGTGGCAGTCGCCGACAGCAAGTTCGTCATCAACTATTTCCGGCTGTCCGCCGACCGCAGGCTTCTGTTCGGCGGTGGAGAGAATTACGGCTACCGGTTCCCGGACGATATCAAGTCCTTCGTCAGAAAGCCGATGCTGGAGATCTACCCGCAGCTTGCAGACGCGCGTATCGACTACGGCTGGGGCGGCACGTTGGCGATCACGCCGAAGCGGATGCCGTATTTTGCTCATCTCGCGCCGAATGTGGTGACCGCGACCGGGTACTCCGGTCACGGGGTCGCAATGGCGACGCTTGCCGGCAAGGTGATCGCCGAGGCTATCGACGGGACGGCGACCCGGTTCGACGTGTTCGAAAAGCTGAACGTACCGGCGTTTCCGGGCGGCGATCGGCTGCGCTTCCCGCTCCTGGTCCTGGCCATGACCTGGTTCTCGCTTCGCGACAGGCTGGGTTTCTAGGGGCGCGATGATGCCAGGGAAAAACGGCGGTTCGCTCGATATCGGCAGTTATTGGGAAGCTTCGGTCGGGGAGATTTTCGAAGATCCGTCGCTGATGGGCAGCGCCCAGTTCGATGTGGCGGTAATCGGTGCCGGATATACGGGTCTGAGTGCTGCACTCAGACTGGCGGAGGCAGGTGCCTCGGTTTGCGTGCTCGATGCCAAACGGGTCGGCTGGGGGGCGTCCGGGCGCAACGGCGGCTTCTGCTGTTTCGGCGGCACGAAGCTTTCCGAAGGCGATCTGATCAAGCGCTACGGTCTCGCGGAAGCCCGGAAATTCGTTCTCTACCAGATCGAGGCCATGGAAAAGGTGGCAAAGCGCCTGGATGCCTGGAAGCTGGACGTCGACAGGCATTCCAAGGGCGAGATGATGCTGGCCCACCGGCCTTCGGAGCTGCAGGTCTTCGAGGAGGAAGCGGCGTTCTTGAAAAAGTATTTCGGCTATCAGCCGAAACTCTATTCCAGGGCCGAATTGGCCGAACGGGGCATTGCCGGTCCCGAATTTCATGGTGGCCTTCATGTGCCGTTCGGGTTTGCGCTGAACCCGATGAAATATGTGCAGGGGCTTGCGGCCAAGGTGCGGGAGAAAGGCGGGAGGATCTTTTCGCGTTCCCCCGTAGAAGCCATCGAGCGGGACGCGAACCGCTGGTTTCTCGCTCTGCCGGACGGATCGGTTATCGCCCGGAAAGTAATCCTGGCCGGCAACGGCTATGCACGTGAAGACGTGCCGAACTGGCTTTTCGGCAGGACGCTGCCTGCGATGTCGAGCGTCGTGGTGACCCGGCCCCTCACCGAAGACGAACTCGGGGCACAGGGCTGGACTTCGGATCTGATGGCGGCCGACACGCGCACCCTGTTGCATTATTTTCGCCTTCTGCCGGACCGGCGGTTCCTGTTCGGAACCCGTGGCGGGATCTTCGAAACGGAGCAGGCGCTGAATGCCACGCAGCGCCGGGGGCGGGCGGATTTCGACCGTATGTTCCCCGAGTGGCGCCATGTGGAAACGGAGTATTCCTGGTATGGGCACGTCTGCCTGACCAGGAACCTGACGCCCTATGTGGGTCCCGTACCGGACATGGAGGGGGTTTTTGCCGCCATGGCCTGGCACGGCAGCGGCATCGCCATGGCATCGCTGTCGGGAGAAAAGATCGCGGACCTGGCGCTGGGCAAGATCAAACAGGCGGACCTGCCGGCAGCCGTCTCGCAGCCTTTCGACCGGTTCCCGTTCCCGGCACTGCGCCAGGCCTATCTGCAGGGCGCCTATCTCTGGTACGGCTTCAGGGACAGGTGAAGGGGGACCGGTAAGGGCAACCGGTTGTCAGGCCGGCAGTCCGGGGATTTCAACACCGAAGGTCTGGGCAAGCAGGACGCAGTTCAGGGACAGCACGATAATCGAGCCGGCGATCGCCAGGATATCGGTGATA
Source organism: Roseibium sp. (assembly GCF_048260565.1). Taxonomy (GTDB): domain Bacteria; phylum Pseudomonadota; class Alphaproteobacteria; order Rhizobiales; family Stappiaceae; genus Roseibium. Next base: position 297,389 of record NZ_JBLXGP010000003.1, read on the forward strand.
CGGCGGTTGGCGAACTCGCCCATGAGTTTGCGGTTCCGCGTGAACAGGACCAGGGCGATCATCGGCACCGGCAGGGCGATGCTGAGGACGACCTGGCTGAGAACCAACGCATCCGTGGCATTGACGCCCATGGCGACCACAGCGAACGCGGGTACCATGGTGACGAGCCGGCGCACCCAGATCGGAATGTAGAAGCGTACGAAGCCCTGCATGATCATCTGTCCCGCCATGGTGCCGACCACGGAACTGGACACGCCGGAGACGATCAGCGAGACCAGAAAGACGGCGGCCGCCGCACCGCCGAGGAGCGGTGTCAGCAGGTGATAGGCGGTTTCGATTTCCGCGACCTCGCTGTGGCCGGCGTGGAAGGCGCTGGCGGCCATCATCACCATGGCCATGTTGACCATGCCGGCGACGGCGAGCGCCAGAACAACCTCGATATTGGAGTATTTCAACAGCTTGCGGCGTTCGTTTTGATCTCGCGCGGGCGCCCGGTTCTGGGTCAGGCCGGAGTGCAGGTAGACCGCATGGGGCATGACCGTGGCGCCGATAATGCCGACGGAAATGGTCAGCGCTGCGGCGTCGGGAATGTTCGGCAGCACCATGTGATAGGCAGCCTCGCCCCAGGCGATCGGGGCGATGAAGATCTCGATCACATAGCAGAGGCCGATGACGGCGACCAACGCGCCGATGATCAGCTCCATGGGCCTGTAACCGCGGCTCTCGAACATCAGGATGCCGTAGGTAACGATCGCCGTGACGACCATACCGGCCATCAGCGGCATGTCGAACAGGAGCGCCAGTCCGATTGCCCCGCCGAGGAATTCGGCGAGATCGGTCGCCATCGCCGCCACTTCGCTGACGGCCCACATGGCCCAGACGACGGGAACGGGAAACTGTTCACGGCACATTTCCGCAAGGTTGCGGCCGGTAACGATGCCAAGCTTGGCGGACAACGCCTGAAACAGCATCGCGATCAGGTTGGCCATCAGAACCACCCAGAGCAGCGTGTAGCCGTAGCCTGCGCCGGCCTGGATGTTGGTGGCGTAGTTGCCCGGATCCACATAGGCGATCGAGGCGATGATTGCAGGTCCGGCGAACAGAAGTGCGGAGCGCATACCGCGCCGTCGGCCGGCGAGGGTTTCCCCGATCGCGGCCGTCGTGCGTTCGCTCATGGATATTTTGTCCGGGATAAACGACATGCAGGGCCCGTCTCACTCTGATTTTCCTTCAAATGAAGCCGAGGCTACACTTCTGTCAATAGACAAATTAAAAATGCATCTGCAAACAATGATAGGAAAGTGAACCTGCTGATTGCAAATTGTAGCCAAGGCTGCAATATGAGTCGCGACGTATGAAATTATGCCGGAACGGGGACTTCGGACCATTGGCCAGGAAACACAGCCAACAGCCGCCTGAGGAAGATAATACTGAGCTCGTGGAAGCCGAAGCCGCGGACCGGTTCAACCAGGCTCGCTCCGCCCGTGCCTCCGCTCTGCTTGAAGACTATACCGAACTGATCGCCGACCTGTTGCAGGAGCACGGCGAAGCGCGCATCACCGATATTGCCCGTTGTCTGGGGGTGACCCACCCGACCGCGACCAAGGCCGTCGCCAGGCTCAAGCGGGAAGGGCTGGCCGTCTCTCGACCTTACCGCGGCGTCTTCCTGACCGAGGAAGGCGCGGAGATGGCCGAGCGGGTCCGCGCCCGCCACCGGCTCGTGGTCGAGTTGCTGATAGCCGTCGGCGTGCCGGAAGACGCAGCCGAAATGGATGCGGAAGGCATCGAGCACTATGTGTCCGAGACCACCCTTGCCGCCTTCGAACGCTATCTCAAGGACAAGCGCTGAACCGTTCTGCCGATTACGCGCCCTTAGCCAGAACGGCGACATTGACCCCGCAGCGCAGTTCGAAACCGAGTTTTTCATAGAGCCGGATCGCGGCTTCGTTGTTGGCGAAGGCATGCAGGAACGGGGTTTCGCCGCGGGCCTCGATGCGGCTTGCAACAAAATCGGACAGTGCTGCGGCAAGGCCCATGCCTCTGAAATCCGGATGACTGCAGACACCGCTGACCTCGGTAAAGCCGGGCACTTTCAGCCGTTCACCGGCCATGGCCGCGAGCCGTCCGTCGATGCGGATGCCCCAGAATTCGCCGAGTTCGAAGGTCCGCGCGCGAAAAGGTCCCGGTTTGGTCAGTTCCACAAGCGTGCGCATCTCGGGGATATCGGCTTCTGTCAGGCGGGTGACCCCCTCCATGGTCGGAAGAACCGCGCCGGTGCGCCGTTTGATCATCTGCACGCCGGGGGCCGTCATCGGTGCGGTCAGCGTGTCCGGCAGGGCGATGTCGGCCCGCTGCAGAAGGTAAACATCGGTTTCGCCGTTATTGAGCAGGTCGCCGAGATCGCTCAGACTTTCCGCACTTGCATCGAATGCGGCGGCAAAGGGGGCGACGTCCGGATCGAAGCGCCGGGCCTGTCCGGCGCCGAGGGCAAATCGGCTGTGGCGTGTTGTGAGCGCGGTCCAGACGGCGGTGTCGAGGGCGTCTTCCATGTGAGGTGCTCCGTTACATTACAAGCTGGCTAGCGCGCCTTGACCCGGACCCGCACCCGGCGGGGCAGGGGACGGGCCGCAAGCCGGTCTTCCAACTGGCCGAGCTGCTCCAGGAGCGAGCCGGACAGGCCTTCGCAGGCGTCGGTGACGGCGGCTTCGACCGTCTGCCAGGCGCCTTCCTCCAGCCGTCTGACCAGATCCTCTCCGGCTGGCGTCAGCGAAACTTTTGAGATGCGGCGGTCGACCGGATCGGACACGATCTCGGCAAGGCCGCGGGCCTTCAGCTTGCCGACCATGCGGGTAATGCCCGGCTGGCTCTGGCCGATGGCCTGCGTCAGATCTCCGATGCTCAGGGGGCCGTTGCGGGACAGCGCGGCGAGGACCGGGGAGTTGACCGATCCGGCCTCCGGGCTCTCCTGCTCCGAAATCAGCGTCTGTGTCTGCGTCTGCAACCGCTCGCCGATCCGCTTCAGGCGGGTTCCCAGCGTCATGTGGCCGAGCTGGCGCACGATGTCTTCGGTCATGTTCGCCTCCAGTTAGATAGGCAGTTATATAACTTGTTATATTAGTGCGCGCAAGCGCGAGGCTGAAGAGATTGCAAAGAAGAGGAGAGGCAGGGATTCGCGCTTTTCGGTCAGGCTGCCCCCACGGTTGGGGCGCGGACGAAGGCCTTCAGAATAGGGAGTGGTTGATGACAAACCCCGATTTGGTCATCCTGGAAGCAGCGTGAGCGGAGATCCGGGACCGGCGAGCCACGGCTTCGGTTGTCTAATCTATTGAAGTCGTGAGGCTTTTGCCTCGCCAGCCCCGGCTTGCGCTTCGCCTGTTCGGGGGGCGACGGAGAGGGGGGGAGTTTTGTCAGCAGTCTGAGAATAAGGAGTTATTTGAGCGGTAGCTGGATTGTTCAGCCGTAGCCGGCGGCGTTTTGCACCGGGGTTTCGGCTGTTGGACTTTCACCGACCGGTAGAGCCCGGTCGGTGGCCGTTGCATCGTCTCATATCTTCCCGTCGGACTTAATTGCCGAACGGATTGCCGCTGAAGCGATAGTTGACGCCAAGGCGCAGGATACTGATGTCCTTTTCGCTGGCGTTGACCGGAATTGCCACCCTGTAGCCGCCGTCAGCGAGATCCGCGTAGAGATATTCCAGCTTGGCCGACAGGTTTTGCGTAAACGCCGCTTCGACGCCGGCGCCGACAGTCCAGCCGGCCTCCCAGCTCGACTTATAGAAGCCCGGCTGGCCGGCATCGATCAGGCCCCAGGCGAGACCGCCGGTGACATAGGGCATGAACCGGTCGAAGGCATAACCGATGCGCGGGCGCAACGTGCCGAACGAGGTCAGGTCTGTCTTGCAGCCGACGGCGCAGGATGTGGTGGTCGAACCGTTTATGCCGGCAAAGTCCCAATCGCCTTCGATACCGAAGACGATATTGTTCACTTGCCAGTTGTAGCCGATCGTGCCGCCGATCAGGCCGCCGCTCTGATCGAAGTCGCCGGTGGTTGTGCCGAGCGAATCCGTGTGCCGGCTGGTCGCCCAGCCGATGCCGCCGTTGATACCGAAATAAAGTCCGGACCAGGTGAAACCGGGAGCCGTATTGTAATTGTAGGTTTCCGGCAGATCCGCAGCCATTGCGCTGCCGGACAGAAGGGCTGTTCCGCACATAAATGCCGCGGCAATGCCGAGGCTGACCTTTCTTCCATGATACCTGTTCATATCGACCTCCATAATCTACGCGTGACTTTGTTTGGCTGACGTTGGGTGAATTATATTATGGAAGCTTGCCTCTGGCTGTAACCTAATTGCCTCAGTGCAAATTTTGTTCGCATAGGTAGTAGTTCTTAAGATAGCGCCCCTTGGGTGGTGGAAAGTGGCTTCCTTACAGTGTGTAGCCCCAGCTTTGTGTCAGCAGGCAAGGTCTGGGTCGCATGTGCTAAAAGTGTAGGCTCACCGGCTCTCCTCCGTCCTGCCCGGACCTGATCCGGCAATCCATACTGTTCTGTCGCTCGATGGCAAAGGGTTCCGTGATGAGAGGTCACGGCAAGAAGGAGGAAAGTGCGCAGGCCATAAATCGTGCGTCCGCTTGCTACAACTTCGCCAAATCCCCAAATACGACCCAAACGCATTGCCCCTTTTCGCCTGATCGCGTAAAAGGGCGCCCAGATTTCATGCGAAGAATCCCGAAAATTCCAAACTGCGGAGATGCGGAGCCCCATGGCGCGCCAGTTCATCTATCACATGCATGGCCTCTCCAAGGCCTATAACAACAAGAAAGTCCTCGACAACATCAACCTCTCCTTCTACCCGGACGCCAAGATCGGCATCCTGGGTCCGAACGGGGCCGGTAAGTCGACGCTTCTGAAAATCATGGCCGGGCTCGACAAGGAGTATACCGGCGAGGCCTGGGCCGCCGAAGGCGCACGCGTGGGCTATCTGCCGCAGGAGCCGCAGCTCGATCCGACCAAGACCGTGCGCGAGAATTGCATGGAGGGCATTGCCCACAAGCAGGCGATCGTCGACCGCTACAACGAACTGATGATGAACTACTCGGACGAAACGGCCGAGGAAGGCGCCAAGCTGCAGGACATCATCGACGCGGAAGACCTGTGGAACCTGGAAAGCAAGGTCGACATGGCGATGGAAGCGCTGCGCTGCCCGCCGGAAGATGCCGAGGTGACCAACCTGTCCGGTGGTGAACGCCGCCGGGTGGCCCTGTGTCAGTTGCTCCTGTCCGAACCGGACCTGCTCCTGCTCGATGAGCCGACAAACCACCTGGACGCGGAAACCGTTCACTGGCTGGAGCGGCATCTGCGCGAGTTCAAGGGCTCCGTCCTGATCATCACCCACGACCGCTACTTCCTCGACAACGTCACCGGCTGGATCCTGGAACTCGACCGCGGCCACGGTATCCCTTACGAGGGCAACTACTCGGTCTATCTGGAAAAGAAGACCAAGCGCATGATCCAGGAAGGCCGCGAGGATATGGCCCGCAACCGGGCAATCGAGCGCGAGCGCGAGTGGATGGGCATGTCGCCGAAGGGCCGCCAGACCAAGTCCAAGGCGCGTATCAGGGCCTATGAGGACCTGCTTTCCGCACAGGAAGAGCGTCTGCCGACCATCGAGCAGATCCTGATCCCGGTGGGCGAGCGCCTCGGCGCCAACGTCATCGAGGTCAAGAATGTCTCCAAGGGCTTCGAGGACCGCCTGCTGATCGACGATCTCTCCTTCAAGTTGCCGCGCGGTGGCATCGTCGGCGTGATCGGTCCGAACGGTGCGGGCAAGTCGACCCTGTTCAAGATGCTCACCGGCCAGGAAAAGCCGGACTCGGGCGAGATCATCGTTGGAGACACGGTGCACATGGGCTACGTCGACCAGTCGCGCGACAAGCTCGACCCGACCAAGACTGTCTGGGAGGAAATCTCCGGCGGCGCCGAGGTGATCTACCTCGACGACAAGGAAATCAACTCCCGCGCCTATTGCTCGTCCTTCAACTTCAAGGGCCCGGCCCAGCAGGCGAAGGTGGGCGATCTGTCCGGCGGCCAGCGCAACCGGGTGCATCTGGCGAAGGTGCTGAAGCAGGGCGCCAACGTGCTGCTGCTCGATGAGCCGACCAACGACCTGGATACCGAAACCCTGGCAGCCCTAGAAGACGCGCTGGAAAGCTACGCCGGCTGCGCCGTGATCATCTCGCACGACCGTATGTTTCTCGACCGTCTGGCCACGCACATGCTCGCCTTCGAAGGCGACAGCCACGTGGAATGGTTCGAAGGCAACTTCGAGGACTATGAAAAGGACAAGGTCCGCCGCCTCGGGGCGCACGCCGCCGATCCGCGCCGGATCAAGTACAAGCCGCTGACGCGCTGATCGTCAAAGCGGACGCGAATATTAAGAACGGCGGGTCAAATGGCCCGCCGTTTTTTGTTGCGACCCGGTGAAAACCTGATCGAATGCAACCTGCGGGCTCGTAGCAATTTATGGTTTTGCGCGTTACTCTCGTCTGCAACGGGTGTCGTGGGGCAGATCGGAAGGGAAGGAAGGTAACCGGAATGATCAAGGCAACCAGTATCGTCACCGCGCTCGGGGTGGCTCTGTCTTCCTTTGCGCTCGCGGCCACGCCTGTCCGGGCCGGCAACGCGGGCGGTGTCATTGCCGGGGGGATCGTCGGATTTGCCGCCGGGGCCATTGTCGGCAATCAGCTGGCCAAGAGAAAAAATCATGCCTATCGCGCGCCGGCACCCGGCAGGTCTGCGGAGGAACGCGCCTACTGGATGGACATTCAGGATGCCCTGAACACCCTCGGCTACAACGCCGGGCCGGTCGATGGCGCGCCGGGACGCAGGACCCGACAGGCGATCCGGGAATTCCAGAGAAGCATCCCGGACGTGCCGGACGGCAAGCTGACGCCGGAGCAGACACAACTTCTGTTCAGTCGCGCCTATCCGCAGCCGGCCCCGGGAGAAGGAGTTGCGCCAGCGGCCGGTGACCCGGCCCAACCGGGCCCGGTTTCCCCCGATGCTTCGGCCGCGAGCGTTCCGGCAGGCGGCTTTGCCCCGCCGCAACCCGGCTCCGGACAAGTGTTGCAGACCGAACCCGCCCAACCGGGCACCCCGCCGGCGCCGACCGCCACGGCGGCAAGCGTTTCGGCTCCGGCGGAGGCCCAGCCTGCCGCTGGCCAGCCGCAAATCCAGGTCGACGAGAACGGCCGCCAGTTCATCGAGGTGAATGGCGAGAAGTTCTTTCTGGAGACCAAGGAATAGGGCTGCATACCCTTCCGGCTCATGTGCGACGGCGGTCCATCGGGCCGCCGTTTTTCATTGTCTGGCCGGAAACGAACGATTTTGTGAAGTTCCAGCCTTGCCGGGCCTGTCTCCCGGCGGCACTCTCGCGGTGAAAACCGGGAGATTTCAGATGGCCAAACAGTTTTCCGAACTATCCGATCAGCACCGCGCGTTTATCGAGCGTCAGTATATCTTCTTCACCGCGACGGCGGCGCCCACGGGCCGGGTGAACGTGTCGCCGCGGCCGACGACGGCGCTGAAGGTGCTGTCGCCGAACACGGTCGTCTACATGGACCGGACCGGCAGCGGCAACGAGACCGCGGCCCATCTGCGCCAAATCAACCGGATGACGATTATGTTCTGCGCCGTCGACGGCCCGCCGCAGATCATGCGGCTTTACGGCAAGGGGCAGATCCTGCGCCACGGGACAGCGGCTTATGCGGAACTGCTGGAAAGTGTCTTCGATGGCGAGGAACCGCTCGGCGCGCGTCAGATCGTCCGGCTGGATTTCGATCTGGTGCAGACCTCGTGCGGCTACGGCGTGCCGCTCTACGATTATCAGGGCGAGCGCCAGTCGATCGAGAACTGGGCCGCCGCCAAAACACCGGAGGAAATGGAGGCCTACCAGCGCGAGAACAACCAGGTCAGCATCGACGGTTTTCCAAGCGGCATGTTCGAGGAGGCGTGAGGCAAACGGGTGTTTTCCGGCACGTCCGAAACCTGACTGACGATTGAACCTAGGACCACGCCCCCACTGTCACAGAAACCGTGCCCGCGCTTACGTTGAACGGCGTTTTTGACGGGACGGTCGGGCCGGAATAGGGACCGAGGGGATCTTCGTCCATGCTGTAGCCATAGGCAGCACCGCCGTAAAAGATCGGCGGCTTGCCGCTAATGCGCGAGTCGTTGCCGTCGATGTCGCTGCAGTGGAGGAACTTGCCGTAGAAATGGCAGGCCCGACCGGCCTTGTACCAGTTTTTCCAGTCGTTCCATTTTGTGGTGCTGAAGCCGGTTGCCGTGCCGGTGTCTTCCAGTGCGATCATGACCCCGTCCTGGGCGACGCCCCGGCAGAGGGCTTCCCAGATGGCATCCTGCAGCAGGCCCGCGTCACCCGCGCTGCCCGCCGGGGTCAGGTTGCCGAAGGCCTGCTGGAAGACATATTGGGCGCCGGTCAGACCCGGAGCGGCATCGCCGGTTTTGGCGAGCGGCAGGAAATAGAGATAGGTGTTTGTACCGTTGCTGAGCTGATACGCCGTCGAGGCCACGCCCGTCACCGGGTTGGTGTGCTTATGGGCCATGCCGCCATAGATATTCGGATCGGTCGGATTGGCGGACAGGTTGATGCTGAGGATGTTTCCCTCGGCAAAGAAGTCGGTCAAAGTTTTGTCCCAGAAGGTGGCGAGCGGGTCCGTCGTGGTCGAGGTATAGTTCGCCGTTTTCGCCGCCAGCATGTCGTTCGGATCGCAGATCGCGAAATACTGCCCGGCCACCAACGGGGGCTGGTAAGCGCCGGAACTGATGGGGGCGTCGTAAAGCAGTTCACCGAAATCGCCGGCTCCCGCAAACGCCTTTGTCTCGTTCGCGATGAACGCCTTATAGGCGCTGGCGATCTGCGCCCGGGTCACCCCCTTGGTGACGCCGTAGTCGACAGTGCCGCTCGAGCCGTCCGGCGCGGAAAAGCGCAAATTAAGAGCGAAGCCGTTGACCGCGCTCAGGTCGAACTGGGCGTCCATGCCGAACTCGAAAACATCGAACGGTCCGGGCGAGGAGACCCCCGGCGGATCCACGTAGGGATACTGGGTGAACTGGATCGGATTATGGCTGGTAACGGTCAGGCCGGAGGGTGTGTCCTTGGAAACGACGAACAGGAGCCGGTCGTTGCCGTTGGTGGCAACATCGAGCGTGATGCTCGGGATATCGGCCACGGCAAAAAAGGGAACCTTCCCGTCGGTGGGCAGGGCGGCGAATTCGCCCGCGCTGTTCAAGACCTGCAGGCTGCTGTCGCCGGCATTGATCCAGCCCGCGACCCAGGCCGTCGCCTTGTCGCTTATCAGTCCGGTATCGTCCGTCAGTGTGATCGTGATCGTCATGACTGCGTTCTCCTCCGTGCACATCGGTCGAATGCAATTATCGATAGTATAATATATAATTGCAAGTAATGGTATAGTAAGCAGAGTCTCCGGCCGCCCGTGCGGTTCTGCACACCGGGCGGATTATCCGGCGTGGATTTAAAGACCGGGGGCATGCGCAAGACATTCACTGTCCGTGGAAATCCATTTTCCCGGGCGATGATCGGATCAACATGTTTCATTGGAGGCAGGTCGCCCGGCGCGCTATGACGGGGTAAAATGGAAGGGCGATTGACCATGAGCGATTCTGAGACGGGCCTGCCGGACAGCTTTAAGCTGACGCGGGCGCGCAAGCTGGCCGGAACGGTGGCCCAAGTGCTGCGGACCGAAGGCATAGAGGATTTCCAGACCACTGCCTGCGACGAACTGGATCTCATCTTCGAGGGGATTCCCGGCGACCGGCACAGCGGCTTCACGCGCCTGTCCGGCGGCCGTGAGCCGTGGTATCCGCGCGGTACGCAGATGGTCAACGAGCGGCAGATTTCCATTCTCTCGGTGGAGGAGTTGGCCGAGATCGCAAAGCGTATGGACCTCCAAGACCTGAAGCCGGAATGGATCGGCGCCAATATCGTCATCGAAGGACTGCCGAGCCTGTCGCTCATTCCGCCGCGCACGCGGCTTGTCTTCGACGGCGGTGCGGTAATCCGGATCGACGGCGACAATGCGCCCTGCCGGGCGGCAGGCAGAGCGATCGCGGAAAACGTGCCGGGCCGCGAAGGCCTGGACCTGCTGTTTCCGCAAAAGGCCCGCCGCCTGCGCGGCCTGGTGGGTTTCGTGGAAAAGCCCGGGGCGATCAAGGCCGGAGAAGCCGTGACCGCGCATATCCCCGAACAGTGGATCTACACTCCCGGCGCTTGAAAGAGACGTGTTGCGGTCTGATAGTCACGATTGCGATTATCGATAATTCGGGGTGGGCACGGCATGGGCTTTAGCATCTGTTATCTCGGGCTCCGTTGTCCGGTGGAAAAAGCGGCGGAATACCTGTCCCTTGATCTCGAAGAGGACGGTTCCGGCGATTGGGTGCCCACCGATTCTTGGCTCGGGATGCTGAAAGGGTCCGACTGGACGCTTGTGTGGCTGGAAGACGCAGCTTTTGTCGAAAAGAATGCTGCTCTGCTTCAAAGCGCATCACAGAATGTGGATGTGATTGCCTGCGAAGTCGTTGAAAGCGTGATGTGGGCGTCGGCGCAATACTGGTCGAATGGCGCGTTGATATGGAAGGTCACTCACGCGGGCGATGGAGATGACATTTTTAATCTGACGGAGACGGGCGATCTGCCTCCGGAATATTCTGCCATTCGGACAGAGCATTTCAAAAACCAGGAAAAAGAAAACGAAGGTGACGAGGAATATAGCTGCGACTATATTTTCGAAATTCCGTTGGACCTCGCCGCTGTCTCTCTGAAGTTCCGTCATGATCAGGCTTTGGAAGCCGCCGACTTCGTCAGCTTCAAAGGTATTGTCCCGCCACCCAGAAAGGGACTGATCGAAAAAGTTCTTTCCCTGTTTAAATAGCTGCGTCTTGAGATTAACAAGAACCGGATTTGCAAGCCGGGAATTTGCGCCCGAGGCCATCTGCCGCAGGGAGCGGTCCATGTGCCGCAGTGAAGGGCGCAAGGCGAGTCGCTAGGTAGAAGCCCTATCCGTAGTTTCCCTGAAACACGGACGCCGGCTCTCCCGCCGGCGCTTTCTTCCACACTCGACCGGAGTTGCTCATGTCGTCTCAAACGGCTGAAAAGCCTGCGCTTGTTCTTCGCCTTCTACTGCTGGTGCCGATCTTCAACCTGTTTCTGCGCGATGCCATGTATGGCGCGGAAGAAGCGAAGTACTGGTTCGCCGGCAACCTGTTCCTGACCTGGATGCTGGCGATCTATTTCATCGGCTATCCGGCCATCATCGTTCCGGCCCTCACCATGGTGCCGCTGGCTTTCCTCTGGATCCTGGAAACCTGCCGCTAATCAGCGACAGGCAAGCTCAGCCCGGCGGGTCCTGCCCGTCCTCTTCAGCGGAGATCCGCCGGGCCGAGCCCCAGTCTTCCAGCACGCTGTTCATGTCGTCGATGACGAAGAACCGGGCGGCGTCCCGGTCATAGCCATCGTCAAGCAGCGCATCGTAGCCGGTGTGGGCATGACGGACATGGCTTGTCGTGGCCTGCCACAGCGCGATCGATGGGGGCAGGTGGCGCAGATGACCGGCAAGGGCAAAGCCGAGGATCGCCTCCGCATCCGCCATCGGTACCCGTGGCAGCAGCGCCCGCAGGGCCTTGCGCATTTCTTTCTGACGTTTCGTTCCGCCGGTCATTTTTGTCCGTACCTTAGAGGCCGTGACCTCACGCCGCATTTGAAAAGCAAAATCTTCTTATAATCGATGGGTCGTGTTACAAACATGTCATGTCCGATCGTACCAGAACCCGTCTTCTGAATGCGCTGAAAGCGTCCGGCCCGCAGACGGCCGGCGACCTGTCGAGCCGCCTCGACGTGACGCCTGTTGCCATCCGTCAGCATCTGGACGGACTGCTGGCCGAGGATCTGGTCGAATTCGAGGACCGGAAGGGCAGCGTCGGCAGGCCGAAACGGGTCTGGTCGCTGTCTCCCAAGGGCCATGGACGTTTTCCCGACAATCATTCCGGACTGGTCACGGGGCTTCTGTCGGGCATGAAGGAGCTCTACGGGCAGGAGGGGATCGACAGGTTGATCGCCCACCGGCAGGAAACCGCCCGCAAGACCTATTCGAAGGAACTGAAGGCGGCTGCCGGCCTCGGCGAGCGGCTGGAGATCCTGGCCGAGCTGCGCAGCCGCGAAGGCTATATGGCCAGCGTCGAGCAGGAAGACGACGGTTATCTCCTGATCGAAAGTCATTGCTCCATCTGCGCGGCGGCCACCATGTGCCAGGGGTTCTGCCGCTCCGAAATGGCGCTGTTCCAGGAGCTGCTGGGTCCGGATATCAACCTGACCCGAGAAGAGCATCTGTTGTCGGGTGGCCGACGCTGCGTTTACAGGATTCGGGAAGCGGCATAATCGATGGACAGGCTTTCGGTGATGAAGGCGTTCTGCCGGATCGTGGAGCGCGGCAGCTTCGCCAAGGCGGCCGAAGACCTCGGCATTTCGGCCGGTCTTTTGAGCCGGGACATCAAGCTGCTGGAAGACAGTCTCGGCTGCACGCTGTTGAACCGGACCACCCGGAGCATGTCCCTCACCGAGCATGGCGAAGTCTATTACGAGGAGGCGCGGGGGCTGCTCGATGCCTTCGACAGGGTCGAGGACCGGGTGCGGTCGGGTGCGGGATCCTTGCGCGGAACGCTCAGGATCAACGCGCCCTATTCCTTCGGTCTGGAGGTTTTGTCCCCGCTGCTTCCATCGTTCATGGATCGCTATCCGGATCTTGAACTGGTGCTTGCCTTCGACGACCGGGTCGTGGACATGGTCGAAGGCGGCTACGACCTGTCGATCCGTGTGCGGGCAGAGCTTCCCGATTCCGCCCTGCGCGCCCGCAGGATCGCGACGGTAAGGCAAAGCCTGTTTGCCTCGCCCACCTATCTTGAAGTCCACGGAGCGCCGGCAACGCCGGAGGAACTTGCCGGTCACGAGACCGTCAGCTTTCTGATGTCGGACGCACCGGCAAGCTGGATGCTGACCGGGCCGGGCGGGTCCCACGAACACGCCCTGACCTCCAGGATACGGCTCGGCAGTAGTCTCGTGCTGCGGGACATGCTGATTGCCGGGCGCGGGATCGGATCGCTGCCGTCGTTCCTGTCCGACAAGGCTGAAAGAAGCGGTGCGCTGGTGCGGGTCCTGCCGGACTGGTCGCTTTCCGAGCGCCATGTCTATGCGGTGATCGCGGCGCGCCACGGGGCCGACAGCCGCACGCTCGCCTTCGTCGATCATTTGTCCGAAGCGTTGAAAGAGACCTGCTGATATTCTTCAACCCACGTAAAGAGTGACTTTCGCCCCGGCCGCTTATTGCCGATCCGCTTCCTTCCTATCCTCCGGGCAATCGCAACAGCACATATCGGAGGGCTCACAATGGCTCGCGTTCTTGTTCTTTATTATTCCAGTTACGGGCACATTCGCGCCCTGGCCGAAGCGGAGGCGGAAGGCGCACGTTCCGTGCCGGGTGTCAGCGTCGATATCCGCCGGGTGCCGGAAACCGTGCCGCAGGACGTGCGCGAAAGCGCAGGCTACGTGGTAGACGATACGCCCGAAGCGCGGGTGGCGGACCTGCCCGACTACGACGCCATCATCTTCGGCACGCCGACCCGGTTCGGATCCATGGCCGCACAGATGAAGCAGTTCCTCGACATGGCCGGCGGCCTGTGGGCGAAAAACGCGCTGGTCGGCAAGGTCGGATCGGTGTTCACCTCATCCGGGTCCCAGCACGGCGGTCACGAGGCCTCGGTCCTGACCACCCATGTACCGCTTCTGCATTTCGGAATGATGGTGGTCGGGCTGCCCTATACCTTCCAGGGGCAGATGCGCATCGACGAGATCGTCGGCGGGTCGCCCTATGGCGCGGGTACGGTGGCCGGCGGCGACGGCTCGCTCCGGCCGTCGGAGACGGATCTCGCCGGCGCCCGGTTCCAGGGACACCATGTGGCGGAAATCGCTGCGCGGCTGGCCGCGAACCCGGATACGCTGCTCGTGCGGGAGGTGGCGTGATGGGGCTGACGGTCGATTTCTTCCATGACGTCGTCTGCGGCTGGTGCTTCAACATCTCGCCACGGCTGCGGGTGGTTGCCGGCGAGTTCGACATTGAGGTGCGCCATCGGACCTTCGTGCTGCAGGACAGTCCGGAGCAAATGATCGCGGTGTTCGGTTCCATGGACCAGGCCAAGGAGACGATCCTCGGTCACTGGGCTGCCTGCCGGGCGGCAAGCGACACGCCGGAGCTGTTCAACATCGACGGTATGCGCGCGGCCGCCTTTGACTATCCTTACGGACTGCCCGCAGCCCTTTTCTGCAAGGCGGCGGAACGTCTGTCCGGGCAGGACGCCCACTGGGATATGTTCGATGCGATCCAGGCTGCGCACATCACGGAGGCGCGCAATGTCGCCGACATGGATGGTCTGCTCGATATTGCGTCGGACCTGGGCTTCGACCGGGACCGTTTCCGGCGCGCAGTTTTCGATCCCGCTACGCGGAGCGCGGTCGACGCCGACCGCCATCTTGCCCGGCGCATGCAGGTGAGGTCGGTTCCCACCGTCGTCGTGCGTGAAACCGGAACCCGCCTCGTCAACGGTCCCATCGGGGACCTGCGCGCCCAACTCGGCGCGGCCCTTCGTCTTTCGGCCTGAAGTGAGTGTCCTGATATGAAACCCATGAATCGCGGCCTCGATGTTCTCGTCACCGCGCTTGCCCCGGCTGTCTGGGGCAGCACCTATCTGGTCACCACCGAGTTCCTGCCGCCGGATCATCCGATCACCATGTCGGCAACGCGTGCGCTGCCGGCCGGCCTGCTCCTGCTTCTGTTCGTGCGCAAGCTGCCCGGGCGGGACTGGATCGGTAAGGTTATGCTGGTCGGCGCGCTCAATTTTTCCATCTTCTTCTGCTGTCTGTTCATCGCCGCCTACCGGCTGCCGGGCGGTGTCGCGGCGACGCTCGGCGCCATGCAGGCCCTGTTCGTGATCGCGCTTGCGCGGGGCCTGATGGGCACGCCGGTGCGCCTGCTTTCGGTCGTTGCTGCGCTTTCCGGCGTCTTCGGGGTGGCGCTTCTGGTGCTCGGTCCCGAGGCGGCGCTGGATCCGATCGGCGTGGCGGCGGGCATTGGCGGCTCAGCGGCGATGGGGGCGGGAACCGTGCTTACCCGCAAGTGGCAGCCGCCGGTGTCGCCGCTCACCTTCACCGCCTGGCAACTGACCGCGGGCGGGCTGCTCCTGGTCCCGGTCGCGCTGGTGTTCGAACCATCCCTGCCGCCGCTGGAACCGCATTATCTCGGCGGGATCGCCTATCTCAGCCTGATCGGCGGGGCGGCAACCTATTTCCTGTGGTTCCGCGGAGTTGCCCGGATCGAACCCGCAGCGGTTTCCATGCTGCCCATGATGAGCCCGATGACCGCGGTCATTCTCGGCTGGGTCGTTCTCGGCCAGACCCTGAGCCTGGTCCAGTGGCTGGGCGCGGCGATCGTGCTCGGCTCGGTCTGGGTGGGACAGCGGGCCGGCCGTGCGCGGCCCAACCTTAAACGTTCTGGCCGGGAAGCTATTGGAAAGTGCAATTCCGATGAAGCAGTGGTACCTGATGGGGTAGGCGCTGGCTTGGGGGGCCTAGAGCGACAGTACGAAACGTCCAAATGACCAATTCCGATTTTCCACCAACCAGCGGGCCGGTTTCGGGCGGACGCTTCGCCGGTGTGCTTTATCTGGTGATCATCGCCTGCGGCATCGGCAGCGAGGTTTTCCTGCGCGGGCCGCTGATGGCGGCGGGCGGCCTTCCAAGTGTCAGTCCCGCGGAAATCGCAAGCAGTCTGCGCTGGAGCCTTGCGGCGGACACGATCATGGTGCTTGCGGATGTGGCGCTGGCGCTGGTCCTGTTCCAGCTCCTGAAACCGGTGAACACGGCGGCCGCTATGGCGGCCATGGTGTTCCGCCTTGTCCAGGCGGCCATTCTGGGAGCCAACCTGCTCAGTCAGCACATGGCCGTGCTCATTCTCGAAGGCGCCGGACTTCAGGGCATCGGGCCGGGCGCACCGGCCCGTATGTGGCTGGAACTGCACGGCGCCGGCTACGACATGGGCCTGTTCTTCTTCGGCATCAACTGCCTGATTACCGGGTACCTGCTGTTCATCTCCGGCTGGCTGCCGAAAATTTTCGGCATCGGGCTGATCGCCGCCGGCCTGGTCTATCTCACCGGCAGCACCCTGCGCGTTCTCGCCCCCGGTCTGTCGGATGATTTCGCAGTCGCTTACGCGATCCCGCTGGCCGCCGAACTCGCCTTCGCTGTGTGGCTTGTCGTCATGGGGTTCGGGCCGAAGCGGAAAAATGCAGAGCGGCGGACCTGATTGGCATTTTGCCAACAAGCGAATTCGGTAGTGTACTGATGCAAGTACAATTGTGACCTGTATGGAGGGGGCAATTTTCGAGCCAATACCCAAGGCCAGGGCTGTCATGAAGCCCGGCACACTTTACGCGGTCTCCGGGGAAGCGGGGTGGATTTATTATGGCCAAGTCGGTGCAAACAAAAGACTTGCGTTTTTTCGCCGTCGAGACCGCTCTGTCGCGGATGTGAAGGAGATATTGGCTTCACCCGTGATGTTTGTCCTTTTTGTCGCTGCTCCGTCCATTACCCGGGCGTTGCGTTCGGGGCAATGGCGGAAAATCGGACATTTTCCTGCCGGCGATGACGTCATGACGCCACGCAATATTGTCCAATGGCCCTCCGGCGAGACGACGGTCACAGTGTGGGATCATGACCAAACTCTGTATGATACCAAGGTTCACGACCCCTATATCCAAGAGCTTGAGATCATGGCGGTTTGGGACGCGGAGTATCATGTCCCCCAGCGTCTGACGGCTGATTTCGGCCAGGAGCCCGGGGAGTGGCACGTTGGCGGGCCGATATGGCGGGAACGGAAGATAAAGGAGGAAATCGCCCGGCGTTTTCCAGATGCCCCCGGCCACAGATTACCCAGGGACTGGGTGCCGGTGGGCTGAAGTTCACCTAGTGTGGTTGTTTGGAATACTTGTCGGCAGGAGGCCTGTCTACCTTGCCAGTGAGGTCCGCTCTGGATATTCCTTTTTCAGAGGACGACCTCTGCCGTCCGGGCAAACAGTTTCATCGGGACGCCCCGATCATCCGATTGGGGCTTTTTTCATGCGCACGACACCGGACCGGATCCGCCACGCCGTCAGTTTCGAGATCATCGGCCTTTCGCTGGTGATGCCGCTTGTCTCCTGGCTCTTCGATCTGCCGGCGCAGGAAACCGGGGTGATCGGCATCGGCGGCTCGATGGTGGCCATGCTGTGGACCTACCTGTTCAATCTGGGGTTCGATCTGGTGCTCAGGCACTTTACCGGCCGCACGGACAAGGGCCTGTTGCTGCGCGTCTTTCACGCGGTGCTTTACGAGGTGGGGCTGGTGCTCACGCTGATGCCGGCCATTGCCTGGTATCTCGGCATCACATTGCTCGAGGCGCTTTCTATCGACATCGTCTTTGCCCTGTTCTTCATGGTCTACGCGTTTGTGTTCAACCTCGCCTATGACCGGCTGTTCCCGGTGCCGGAATGAGACCTGTCCCGGCACCGCGGATCGGATGAGGCGGTTCTGTCAGGTCTTGGTGATGGAATTGCCGCCGTCGGCAAGCAGGGCCGTTCCGGTCACGAAGGACGATTGATCCGACAAAAGGAAGAGGGCCGCCTGTGCGATTTCCTCCGGTTCCGCCATGCGCTTGAGGGCGTGAAGCCCGCGGACGAACTCGTGAAACTCCGGGTCGTCTCCGGCCATGTCCGTCTTCGTGCCGCCGGGCAGGAGCGCGTTGACGCGGATGCCTTCGGGCCCGTTTTCGGCCGCCAGAACCTGGGTCAGTCCGACCAGGCCCGCCTTGGCGGCCGCATAGGCGCCCATGCCCGGAAAGCCGATGGTGTGGCCGACGAAAGAGGAGGTGAAGACGATTGAGCCTCCTTTCTGCTTCTTCAACTCGGGGATCTGGTACTTGGCAGCGTGGAAGGCGCTGGTCAGGTTGGTTGCAAGCACCTGGTGCCAGTTGTCTGCCGACATTTCCGGGACAGGTCCAAGCTCCCCGGTTGTCCCTGCATTGTTGAAAGCGCCGTCGAGCCGGCCGAAGCGGGAGACGGCGAGATCGACAAGATCCTTCGCGAAGGCCTCCTCGCAGACGTCGCCGGCCAACCAGGCCGCCTTGCCGCCGGCCGCGGTGATCCGGTCCGCCTGCCCTTTCAGTAGAGGAGCCCGCCGGGCGCCGAGCACGACATTCGCGCCTTCGCCTGCAAAGAGGGCGGCGGCCGCAGCGCCGATGCCGCTGCTCGCGCCGGTGATGATGATCGTCTTTGCGTCCAGGGTCATTTCCGTTCCTCCGATGTGTTGGGGACCATCGGTTTAGGAACTTGAAAGCGAGGCGGCGACCCGATTTGCGATGCCGGAGGGGAGGGAACGTCGTCAGATGCCCGGATTGGAGCCGCCGCGTCGTTTTAGCAACTTGCCGGTTGGCCGGGTTCCGGATACCAGACTGTCAGGGAGGCATTCCAGAACGGTCGATGCAAGCGTTTCGGGACAAACAGGTTCGTCTGATCTTCACCGCGCTTTATGCGCTGGCGTTGAGTCTGGTTGCCTATGCGCACAAGCCGCTGGTCTTTGATGCGGCCGCAAAAACGGTCTCGCCGGCCGAACTTGCCGCCTACGCCCTGCCGGACGGATCGCTTCCCGTTCTCTGCCTGAGCGGTTCGCCGGGCGGAAGCTCCGACGGGGCGGTCGGCGCGACCTGCGATGCCTGCCTGATTACGTCTTCGCCGGGTCTGCTGGTTGCCCCGGTCGACAGCGTCGTGTGTCCATCCGCCGACGATGCCGGTCCTGAATTCCCGCTTTCATCGCAAACGCTTTCCAACGCGCCCGAGCGCATTCAGGCGCCGCGCGCGCCACCGTTTTCCCTCAAGGCCATCGCCTGAGCCGCAACGAACGGCGCTGATCCGTTCGTTCCGTCTACTCCGCACCAGCTTCCGAGCCGGGCGCAGACCGATTGCGGTCTGCCGCAACGCTCGATGTGCGGACCTTCACACCTCCATTTTGCGAATCCGCACCTGAAGTGCGGGCCGGAAACCGCTCGCATGCCCCACTGGCTTTTACAGCCTGCGAGCGGGTTTCCGGCGAACATCGAAGTGTCGATATGAAAAGACAAATCCTTGCTGCTGCCCTGGCAGCTTTCGCCTGTCTCGGCTCTGCAGAAGCCAAGACCGTTACCGATGTTCTCGGCCGCCAGGTCGAGGTGCCGGATGACCCGCAGCGCGTGCTGCTCGGTTTCTATTTCGAGGACTTCTACGCCATCGTCGGCGACAATGCCTACGACCGCGTCGTCGGCATTTCCAGGGGACGCTGGCACGACTGGCGCAATTCGCAGTGGCAGGCCTATGCCAAGGTTGCGCCGAGAATCGAGGAGCTTGCCGACATCGGCATGACGGCAAACGGCGAACTCAATCTTGAGGTCGCCCTTGCCGCCCGCCCGGACGTCGCCATTCTGGCAGCCGCCCAGTACAAGGGTCTCGGAGAAGTCGCGGCGAAGCTCGAGGCCGCCGGTGTGCCGATCGTGACCGTCGATTTCAACGCCCAGACGGTCCCGACCCATGTCGCCAGCGCGCTTGCGATCGGCGCCGTCATGGGCACCGAGGACCGGGCAAGGAAACTCGCCGACGACTATGCCGCCGCCGTTGCCGATGTGGAGGCACGGGTGAAGGCCGCCGGCGGGGACATGAAACGGGTTTATGTCGAACTCGGCAACAACGGCGCCGGCGAATATGGCGTCAGTTATGCCAAGCAGATGTGGGGCGGCGTGATCGACCTTGCCGGCGGGGCGAACATCGCGGACGGCGCCATCGATGGCCGGGCTGCGCTCAATCCCGAATATGTGCTCGCGAGCAATCCGCAGGTCGTACTGATCCCCGGATCCTACTGGGTCCGCTCCGACAAATCGGTGGTGATGGGTTTCGGCGTCGATCCCGAGGAAACCAGGGCACGGCTGCGGCCCTATACCGCCCGTCCGGGTTGGGCCGGTCTCGATGCCGTCAAGAACGGCGAGATCCACGCGCTTTACCACGGCGGTGCCCGGACGCTCTACGACTACGCCTTTCTGCAGTATGTCGCCAAGGTTCTCTATCCGGAAGCCTTTGCGGATGTGGATCCGGAGCAATCGCTGAAGCGGTTTTACGAGACCTACCTGCCGATCAAGGCGGAGGGGTCGTTCATGGTCAAGCTCGATTGACACGGGCCCGGGCGGGAGCGTTTCGCAATGGAATGCTCCCGCCACGTCATACAGCCAGGAGATATGTCCGTGACCGAGACCGCATCCGAAGCGATCGTGGCCGGCTACCATCGGCAGACCCGGAACAGGCTTGTCCGTGTCGCCGGGTTCGCCGCTGCCACCATGGCCGCCATCTTGTTCGATATCCTGACAGGCCCGGCCTTCCTGTCGCCGCTGGAGGTCCTGGTGACGATGTTCGGTGTCGCGGACGATCCGATGCTTTCGGCGATCGTCTTCAGCGTGCGTTTGCCGATGACGCTGATGGCGGTGATCGTCGGCGCTTCGCTCGGCATTGCCGGCGTCGAGATGCAGACCATCCTCGGCAACCCGCTCGCCAGTCCCTATACGCTCGGCTTTTCCGCGGCCGCCGGTTTTGGGGCCGCCCTTGCGATCCTGTTCGCGTTCCAGCTGCCGCTGCTTGCGACGCTGACGGTGCCTGTCGTCTCCTTTGTCTTCGCCACATTTGCCTGCCTTATCGTCTACGGACTGGCGCGGGCACGCGGCGTCACGTCGGAGATCATGATCCTGGCCGGGATCGCCACCCTGTTCCTGTTCCAGTCGGCGCAGTCGCTGGTGCAGTATCTGGCCGCCCCGGAAGTGCTGCAGCAGATCGTGTTCTGGCTGTTCGGGTCGATGCTCAAGGCAAGCTGGACCAGCGTTGCCGTTTCCGGCGCCATCCTTGTCTTTGCCGTTGCCCTGCTGGTGCCGGATTTCTGGCGGCTGACCGCGCTCCGGCTCGGCGACGAACGTGTGCGCGCACTCGGCATCAACGTCGACCGGCTGCGCCTGCGGATCTTCCTGGCCGTCTCCCTGCTGACGGCCGGGGCCGTCGCCTTCGTCGGCACCATCGGTTTCGTCGGTCTGGTCGCGCCCCATCTGGCGCGCATGGCGGTCGGCGAGGACCAGCGGTTTCTCGTGCCTGCCTCAGCGCTGTCCGGCGCCTTCGTCATGGCGGCGGCCTCGGTTGTCTCCAAATCCATTTCGCCGGGTGCGGTCATTCCGATCGGGATCGTTACGGCCATTATCGGGGTGCCGTTTTTGTTCGCCCTCATCCTCAAAAGCAGAAGGTCGTTCTGGTAATGCTGCAAATTGAAGATATGCGCGTGTCCTACGGTTCCGCGGAAATCCTGCGCGGAATATCGGCCGCGCTTCCTGCCGGCGGGCTGACCGCCCTGATCGGCCCCAACGGCACCGGCAAGTCGACCTTGCTCAAGGCGGTTGCCGGTCTGATCCCGGCGTCGGGGCGGATGATGCTCAATGGTGCGAAGGTCAATCCGGGCTCGGTCGCCTACATGCCCCAGGACACCAGCCAGAAATCGGCTCTGACCGTGCTGGAGGTGATCCTGCTCGGCCGGGTGAACGCGCTGGCCCTGCGTCTCGACCCGGCCCTTGTGGATCAGGCGGCGACCCTCCTTGCAGCCTTCAATCTGGAGGACTTGCGAGAGCGTACCCTGGACCGCCTCAGCGGCGGCCAGCGTCAGATGGTGTTTCTGCTGCAGAGCCTGTTCCGCCGGCCTGAGGTGCTGCTGCTCGATGAGCCGACCGCCGCACTTGACCTCAAGCACCAGCTCTTCGTGCTCGACACAATCCGAGATTATTGCCGGAAATACGGCATTGTCGCCGTGGCTGCGGTTCATGACCTCACCCTTGCCGCCCGCTTCGCAGACCGTATCCTCTGTCTCAACGGCGGCCGCCTGCATGCCGATGGTTCCCCCGACGAGGTCCTGACCAGCGACATGATCCGGTCGGTTTACCGGGTCGAGGCGGAGGTCTTGCGCAGCGGCGCAGGCCATCTTTCCGTGATCCCGCTGAGCGCGAGGGCCGCGTGATGGCAGAGACCAAGGCGGATTGCGTCATCCAGGTCTGCGGCGCTTGCCAGCTGCCGGCCCATGAGGGGACCGACCGGTCGCCGACAGATGGCGAAAGGGTGCTGGCGCTCTGCCGGGACCTTGTCGAAAAGGCGGATCTTGGCGACCGGGTCGCGGTCAGGAGCTACACCTGCATGGGCGGCTGCAAACGACGCTGCCGGGTGAACTTTGCCGCCGGGGACAAGTGGACCTGGCTGGTCGGGGACATCGACCCGCAGAAGGACGGCCCCTTCCTGCTCGATACGCTCCTGACCTGGATTGAGGCAGAGCAAGGCTTCATCCCGAAGCCGGACCGGTCGAAGGCGTTGCTTGCCAAGGGGCTCGGCCGGGTGCCGCCGCTCGATCTTTAGGCTCCTTGCCCTAACGCGGGATCAGACCGGCCATTTCCCGTGCCGACGGATCAGCCTCTTCGGCGAGGCCTTTCGCTACGCCGGCCCGGTCCGCTTCCGGCTTGTCCTGACTGAATTTCTGTTTTCCCTCAAGTCGCGAGATTGCAAGCCTGAGGCCGACGATCCCGCGCAGGCGGGCCCGGATATAATCATCCGGCGCATCGGAGATCGCCCAGGGCGCGGATCTGCTTGCCTCGTTCCGGTCGGTGAGCGCGGAGACGATGCCCAGCAGCCGGTCCGGGTCCTCGAAAAACTCCGGCGTCCCATAGGCGTGAACGGCACTGTAGTTCCAGGTCGGGACGACCTTGCCGTGCTCCGCCTTGGCGGCATACCAGCTCGGGCTGATATAGGCATCGGGTCCGGGAAAGATCACCAGCGCTTCCGCCCGCGGTTCCAGTTTCCATTGTGAATTGGGGCGGGCCAGATGGCCGTAAAGCGTGCCGCAGGGGCCTTCGTCCTCCTTCAGGATCAGGGGCAGCGGCGTTCCGATCAGGCCCTCGTCCGTCATGGTGACCAGCGTGGCCAGTCCGGTGGCGCGGATCATCCCGTGAATGGTGGCAAGATCGTCCTGGGCAAAGGCTGGGGGCGTGTACATGGCGGCCGTCTGGTTCTGTTTCGTCAAATCGGCAGGCAGGCTAGCCGAAAAAGCCGAGCTGGATAAGAGGGGTTAGGTCCGCTCAGTCCCGGTGAGCCAATCCATTATCACGTCGGTTTTCTCAGGTTCGCCGAGGCCCTGGCTTTCGAGATCAGCCCAGGTCGAAAACTGCAAAGCATGCCGGATGGTCGCTGCGAGGGCCGGATTGATGCCTTTCGGATCGAACGCCGCGATCAGGTCGTCGCCGACCGATTTCAGGAAGGCGGCGATCTCGGCCATGGGCTGCTGAAGGGCCGGAACATCATCTATATCCCGATAGGCGGCGGTCCACATTCGTTCCGTTTGTGAATAGTAACCGTAAAACGCGCCGATCGCGGCTTTGAGCCGGCTGTGCGCATCCGGGATTTCGGCCCAGTTCCTGGGATCGGGCGGCGGATTCAGGCTCAGCCAGTGGGACGTGCAGGCCTGAAACACGGCTGTCTCGTCCGGGAAGTGCCGGTAGACCGTCAGGCGCTGGACGCCGGCCCGTTCGGCGATCGCGCTGATGGTCGTGGCGCGCGGCCCGACTTCCTCGTGCAGGTGCATCGCCGCTTCGACGATCTTTTTCCGTGTTTCTTCCTGGGATTTCGCGCGGTCGCGCATCCGATAGGTGCGTTTGGTCTCACTCATTCAGTGAACATGACTGATCATTTAAATATTGACAAGGAAATTCTCCGTCGCTAAATGCGAAATTGAATGAACAATAATGTTCATTGAAAATGGAGAATTGAAATGGAACCAGTCAATCAGCCGTTCCAGTCGCCGGCGCAGCGCGTCACGGGGAATTGGACAGCCCTGCAATCGACCTTTCCGGTGCCCGATCTCGGCGTCTTGCCGGTGAATGCGTTTTTGCTGAAAGGCAGTGAACCGCTGCTGGTGGATACCGGGCTTTCCGCCCTGTCGGATGCGTTTGTCGACACACTGGACGGCGAGGTTTCGCTGACCGATCTGCGCTGGATCTGGCTCAGCCATACGGATCCCGATCATATCGGCAATCTCGACCGGATCCTCGATCTGGCGCCCAATGCCCAAGTGGTGACCAATTTTCTCGGGGCAGGGAAAATGGGCCTTCTTGGAGCCGGCTCGCCGGAACGGTTCCGGCTGCTCGAACCGGGCGAGGTCTTCGAAACCGGCGGACGACGCCTTCATCAGGTCAGGCCGCCCTATTACGACGCGCCGGAGACCATGGGGTTCTTCGATGAGAACGATCGGGTGCTGTTCGCCGCGGATGCCTTCGGCGCGCTTCTGCCGGAACCGGTCACAAGCATCGAACAGATCGCCGCAACGGACCTGAGGGAAGGGTTGGTCGGCTGGTCCACAGTCGATGCGCCGTGGCTGGCCCAGATGGAGCAGAGTTCGCTGGCAGGCATCCTCAGGGAACTCGAAAGGCTCGATCCACGCCATGTCCTGTCGGGGCACCTGCCTGTCGCACATGGCATCCAGCCGCTGACCGACATTCTTCGGACGGCCTATGGCCGCGGACCGTCTTCCGCCGTCAATCCCGGTCATGCGGCCGAAGTCGAAGCCGTGCTGAACGCTCGATAAACCGGAGGGAGACCGATGCGTTTATTGCCGGAAATCGGGAGGCCCCGACGGCGAGCGCGCTCAGCACTGTTTTCGGGCCTGATCTGTCTTGTGACACGCGAAGTCCGAATCCGCCGCGACTACTCGCAGCTTGAAGCCATGAGCGATCGTGATCTGGCCGATATCGGCCTCAATCGTGGTCAATTGCGGGACACTCGAATTCTTTGAAGGAAAAACAATGTCGACGAAAAAGATTGAACGTAACAAAACCACTGTGCAGCGCTTTCTGGCCGGCACTCATTCCCCGAATATCGAGGATGTGGTTGTCATCGATGAGACCGTGGCGCCGCATATTGTCTGCCACGGGTTTCCGGGATTTCCGGGTGGCGAATTCGAGGGGCGGGAGAACTACAAAGCTTTCTTCCGCTTCTTCCGCCAGGCGTTCACCGACATGGCGTTCACCACCCACAAGATGCTGGCGACCGAAGATTTCGTCTCGGCTCACTGGCAGATCTGGGTGACCCACAGCGAAGAGTTCCAGGGCATTGCACCCGACAACGCGCGGGTGACCGTCGACGGCATTGCGCTTTATCGGATGGAAGACGGGCAGATCGCCGAAACCTGGCTGACGATCAACGAACCGCTCCTGATGTCGCAGCTTGGCAAAGGAAATTCCCGTGCTGCATGAACCGAGCCGGAGGCGCCCGCATGAGCGTGCGTCTCCGGCCGGGGACCGCGGCAGCCATACCCGCATAAGTCGTGTTTTCTTCCCCTGTATCGGAAGCGTGCTATTGTGCCGGAGCTGATCCGGCGGGCTTCGTCGATTGCGGTGTTCCTCCGGCGCGGCTTGTGTTGCCGCTTGCCAGAACTGGACGAATGCTCATGCGTGGTTTGTTACCTGTTGCGCTCTTTAGGTTCGCGCTTGCCGTTTTCCCCGCGTCGTCCGCCCTTGCCCAGGTCCCGCCCGCCAATATCCCCCCGCTTCCGAAAGCTTCCGGTGCAAAGACACCGCTGCTGGCAGCCTGGACCCAGTTCGTCAACACAACAGGCTTCGGGAAGCAGGCGGTGAGGGCCATCCAGGCCCGGTTCGTCGTCATGGGTGACCTTACCGATTGCGACGGCTATGCCGCCAGGAGCCCGGCCGCACAGGAGGTTGAGGCCAGCCTGAGAGGACATCTGCAGGGCTTCAATCCGGCAAACGGCAAGGGCTTTACGGTGACGGTCTGCACCGCAAACCTGCCGGAAACATGGGATGAGGTGCGGCTTGAAAACGCGAGTGCCGGGCTGCTGACCGTTTACCCGTCCTACAAGGAGGCGATCCTGCCCGGTCCCGCGATAATGAGCCGGAAACCGCCATCGGGCGTTGTCATGGCCGATACCGGTTGCCGGGGAAAATACGGCAATCCGGGAAGCCGGTTCTATCAGGACTGCAGAACCGATTGGCCCTTTCCGCAGATCATCGCGGAGGCGGTCAGCGACGACCCGGCCTTTGTGCTTCATGTCGGCGACTACCATTATTTTTTCGAGGACGACGATAGTTACTGGCACCAGGACGATGGCCGGGACCGGTTCGAATACTGGCTGCAGGAGTTCCTCATTCCCGCTCAGCCGCTCTTGATGAAGGCGTCCTGGGTTCTGGGCCGCGGAAACCATGAGCGCTGCGAGCCGCATCGCTGGTTCGGCGAAGGCTGGCACGTGCTGTTTTCCGGCATCTCGCTGGACGGCGCCAACGGGTCGCTGCTCCGGCCCTGCTATGACCCGGATCCGTCGGGCAACGACTGGGTGGTGCCGAGCTGGGCCGTGGACTTCGGTTCCAAGGGCGATCCCTGGCGGGTCGTGGTAATCGATTCCAACCAGCCGGCCGATGACCGAAACGGCTTTCTCCAGGCCGCGGCCCTGACCGAGGCGCATGAGGGAAACTCGTTGTGGCTATCGCATTATCCGCCGGTGAAGATGATTTACTACAAACCCGAACCCGATTACGGCAATGCGGGCATCAAGGCCGATGCGGCGGATGCGATGGATTGCGAAGCGCCCTATGCCTGCCGCCCGAGGATTGTTTTTACCGGCCACCAGCATCTCTACCAGCGGATCACCTGGAAAGATCAGGCTGCGGCGGAAAGTCTGCCGCAAATCGTGATTGCGGGGCATGGCGGCACCAGGGTCGATCCGAACGGCCTGCCCGGATATGCCCACGGTGCGAATGCCAATCCGTCTATCAGTTGTACCCAGACATTCCCCGGCACCCTGCCGGGGTCAGGCGCGTCCTTCGGCTTCGGCGCCGGCGAGGAGGCCGTGCTGCGCACATCCAGCCAGAACGGATATGTTGCCATTCAACGCAACCGGCAGGCTCCAGGCGATATCGGCTGGGTGGTGACGCCGAAATGGATCGGCACGCCTCCGGCTTTTCCGAATGCGAGTGTTGCTTGCGATGGAAAGCCTATCCCTTGAACCTGGCCTCCACGCTTCTGCCGCTTTCGCTGATCAATATCCTGATGGCCATGTCGTCGGGCAGCGGTGGGAGCCTTGCAACTGAACCGGATCGACAGCGTTGTCCGGCCGGTGTCACCCAGCCATCCGGCAGCCGGCTTCGCTGACGGTTGTCTTTAAAGTCTCAAGCAGGCTCTCGAAGTCCCGGAAACGGGGCGAGGATTTGCGCCAGACGAGGCCGACGGTGCGGGCTGGTTGGGGCTCCTGAAAGCGCAGGAGGTCGACCCGGTCGTCGCGGACTTCCACATCGGCGCAGATCTCCGGCAGCAGGGTGACGCCATAGCCGGCGGCGACCATTTGCATCACGGTCGCAAGGCTGGTCGCGCCCAATGACGGCGCATTGTTCGGCACCGGCAGGTTCCGGCAATAATTGAGCGCCTGGTCGCGCAGGCAATGGCCTTCTTCCAGGAGCAGCAGGCTGTCGGGACTGATCTCCTCCGGGGCGACCCGTCTGCGCAGATCGCAACCGGGCTCCTTGGCCCTGGCGAGCAGGAACCGGTCGATAAACAGCGGCTCGGCCCGGAGCAGGGCGTTTTCGACCGGCAATGCGATGACAATCGCGTCGAGCTGGCCCGCGAGCAGTTCCTCCGTCAGCGTTTCGGTTAGAGTTTCGCGAATGGTCAGTCTCAGTTCCGGATGGGACCGGGAAAGTGCCGGCAGGATCTTCGGCAGCAGATAGGGCGCGATCGAGGGAATGATGCCGAGGCGCAGTGCGCCGGCAAGCGGCTGGGCGCGCTGGCGGGCATAGTCCGTGAGGTCGGCCACCTCGGTAAGGATCTTGCGCGCGCGCGTGACCACTTCCTCGCCCTCATGGGTCAGGCGCACCGAGGTCGGCAGCCTTTCGACCAGCTTCACGCCGAGGTTTTCCTCAAGGTCCTTGATCTGCATGGAAAGCGCTGGCTGGGAGACGGCAACGGCATCCGCCGCCCGGCGAAAATGCAGGTGCGTGGCCAGTGCGTCGAGATAACGTAATTGCCTCAAAGATATCATGGTCGATAAGAATAACTGATCGCAGTTTGGAATCAATCCAATTGGATATGCGTGTCATGGTGGTCCAATATTTTTTCACAGTCCAACGGAAGGGAGGACGACGTTCGCGGATCTTTTGGCGGAAGCCGGCACCAGGAGGTGCGATCGCGAACGAAACGAGGAGCCAGGTAGCGCCGCTCGGAGCTATCTCGAAATTTCCGCAAGAAAATGATTGGAGAACAAGATGGACGCTAAAGTCGAAAAGTCAGGTGGATGTCCGGTGATGCACGGCGGCCTTACCGAGACAGGAACATCGGTGATGGACTGGTGGCCGAAATCCCTGAACCTGGACATTCTGCATCAGCACGACACCAAGACCAATCCGCTGGGCAAGGACTTCAACTACCGTGAGGAGCTGAAGAAGCTCGATGTGGCCGCACTGAAGAAAGACATGCACGCGCTTCTGACGGAAAGTCAGGACTGGTGGCCGGCCGACTGGGGTCATTACGGCGGCCTGATGATCCGGCTCGCCTGGCACTCCGCAGGCTCTTACCGTCTGGCCGACGGTCGTGGCGGTGGCGGCTGCGGCAACATCCGTTTCGCGCCCCTGAATTCCTGGCCGGACAATGCAAGCCTCGACAAGGCCCGGCGCCTGCTGTGGCCGCTGAAGAAGAAATACGGCAACAAGGTCTCCTGGGCCGACCTGATCATCCTTGCCGGGACCATCGCTTACGAAAACATGGGTCTGAAGACCTTCGGCTTCGGCTTCGGCCGTGAAGACATCTGGCATCCGGAAATCGACACCTACTGGGGTGCGGAAAAGGAATGGCTGGCGCCCAGTGACAACCGTTACGGCGATGTCGCCAAGCCGGACACCATGGAGAACCCGCTTGCCGCCGTGCAGATGGGCCTCATCTACGTCAACCCGGAAGGCGTGAACGGCACTCCTGACCCGTTGAAAACGGCGGCCCAGGTGCGCGAAACTTTCGCACGCATGGCGATGAACGACGAGGAAACCGCGGCCCTGACCGCCGGTGGCCATACCGTCGGCAAGGCGCACGGTGCCGGTGACGCAGGTACGCTCGGTCCGGAGCCGGAAGCCGCCGGCGTCGAGAACCAGGGCATGGGCTGGATGAACCCCAACCAGCACGGCAAGGCCAGCGAAGCCATCACCTCCGGTATCGAAGGTGCGTGGACGACCAATCCGACCAAGTTCGATATGGGCTTTTTCGACCTGCTGTTCGGCTATGAATGGGAGCTGACCAAGAGCCCGGCCGGTGCCAACCAGTGGCAGCCCGTCGGCATCAAGGAAGAGGACATGCCGGTCGATGCCAGCGATCCCTCCGTTCGCCGCATGCCGATGATGACCGACGCCGACATGGCCATGAAGATGGACCCGACCTATCGCGCCATCTGCGAGAAGTTCATGGCCGATCCGGACTACTTCAAGGACACCTTTGCCCGCGCCTGGTTCAAGCTGACCCACCGCGACATGGGTCCGAAGGTCCGTTACGTCGGTCCGGACGTGCCCGCAGAAGAGCTGATCTGGCAGGATCCGATCCCGGCCGGCCCGACCAACTACGACGTCGGTGCGATCAAGTCGAAGATTGCGGCAAGCGGCCTTTCCATTGCTGAAATGGTTTCCACCGCATGGGACAGCGCCCGCACCTACCGCGGTTCCGATATGCGCGGCGGCGCCAATGGCGCCCGTATCCGACTGGCCCCGCAGAAGGACTGGGAAGGCAATGAACCGGCCCGTCTCACCAAGGTCCTGGGCGTGCTGGAGCCGATCGCTGCGGAATACGGCGCAAGCGTCGCCGACGTGATCGTGCTGGCCGGCAGCGTCGGTATCGAGCAGGCCGCCAAGGCTGCCGGATACGATGTTTCGGTTCCCTTCGCGCCCGGCCGGGGCGATGCGACCGACGAGATGACCGACGCGGAGTCCTTCGACGTTCTGGAGCCGCTTGCAGACGGTTTCCGCAACTGGCTGAAGAAGGACTATGTGGTCAGCGCGGAAGAGCTGATGCTCGACCGAGCCCAGCTGATGGGCCTGACGGCGGCCGAAATGACCGTCCTGGTCGGCGGCATGCGCGTTCTGGGCACGAACCATGGCGGCACCAGTCATGGTGTCTTCACGGATCGGGTCGGTGCGCTGACGAACGACTTCTTCGTCAACCTGACCGACATGGCCTACAAATGGGTTCCGGCGGACAAGGGCACTTATGAAATCCAGGACCGCAAGTCCGGTTCCACCAAGTGGACCGCGACCCGGATGGATCTCGTCTTCGGATCGAACTCGATCCTGCGGGCCTATGCGGAAGTCTATGCCCAGGACGACAGCGCGGAGAAGTTCGTCAAGGACTTCGTCGCGGCCTGGACCAAGGTGATGAACGCAGACCGCTTCGACATTGCCTGATTGAAGGCAGTCGACCGGATAAGCTGCCAACAAGTTTGGTGCAACTTGAGGGGCGGAGACATCCGCCCCTTCTTTTGTCCGGAGTTTCCCGTTCAGAGTTCCGGAGAGCGCCGGTCCGGGTGGGTGCGGTGCTCATGCCAGCCGACGCGGGCCTCGGGCACGGCATCGTTTTTGGCAAAATACGGCTTGATATCGATCAGCGGCGTGCCGTTCAGGCAATCGAGGCCGCGGACCTTCAGGACCGGTCCCTCGCGGCCGATCAGTTCCACCACCGAGAGGGAGACCGGATTGGGACGGATCGGCGTGCGCAGCGCGAAACAGCCGTGGGTGGTGCTGTCGAAGGCGGGCGCCTGGACGATCAGGTCGCGCCGGGCTTCATGCATCCAGTAGAGCACGATCAGGTGACTGCAGCTTTCTATCGACTGCAGCCCCGGTTCGTATTCTTCCGCCAATGTGATTTCGCAGGTCTCGGTGGAGCCGCTGCCGCTGCGCGGGCAGGCATGACGGTCGGTCCAGGGCGTCTTTATCCGGCCGATGAACACAAGGCCGGCGTCGGGCGTCAGGCTGCCGGGGTTGCGGGAAAGGGCGATTTCTCCGGGGCGGGGGGCGTCGGTCATCCGCGGTCTCCAAACTCGTTACTTTTTCCGATCTTTCCGGTTTCCCGGGCACGGGGCAAGCGGTGCGCTGCAGAAAAAATACGTCTGTTTGCAAGATTCTTTTTGCCGGTTTGCGGCGTTCCCGCATCCCCTTCTGGCTACAGAAACTGATGAAAATCAATTGGTTGATTGGGATTTTGGCAATATGTGTCGAATTACGCGCAAGTTTTAACAAAAGACAATTCGATTCCCCGGCTTTGCGTTTTTTTCTTCTTTAAAGCTCCCCTTCATCTTCGGGTCAGATTTAGTCCTCAATCGGGTAACGAACCATGTCTGATGCGTTGAAAACCGAGCTGGTGAACTTTTCGGAGCTTTCCGGTGAAGCTGGCAGCGCCCGCCGAGCGGAACTGGCACGTCATGTGGCAACCTTGTTCGCGCTGACCTCCGACCGCTGTTCGGATGAACAGGTCGATATATATGACTCAGTCCTGATCCGCCTTGTCGATATGGTCGAGACGGAAGTGCGCAGGTTCGTCGCCGAGCAGATGGCCGGCCTGCGCCGCGGTCCCGAGGAAACGATCCGCCGGCTCGCAGACGATCAGATCGAGGTTGCGGAGCCGCTCCTGAAGAAGTCGACCGTGCTGCGTGACGCCGATCTGGTACGGATCGCCGATGCCAGCGGGAACAGCCACCGCCTGGCGATCGCCCATCGGGATGTCCTTTCGGAAGAAGTCACCGAGGTTCTGGTCCGCCGTGGCGATCTTCGGGTGAAGCGCAAGGTCGCCAGCAACGAGGGCGCCGTCCTTTCCGATGCCGCCATGATGACCCTGATCGGCGACTCCGCCTCCGATGCCACCCTGCAGGCATCCTTGAGCGAGCGTGGCGATCTCGCCGAAGCACATATCCGCTCGCTGGTCGCCGTTGCCGGCGAGGAAGTTCGTCGTCGCCTCAATTCCCGCGGCCAGACCTCGACTGTCGAGCGCCTCGACGAGGCAACCGAGATTGCCGCGCAGCGTATGTCCAACCAGTACTGGCTCGGCCGCTACGATTTCGAAACCGCCCGCAGCCGGGTTCTGCTTCTGGCAAAGCGCGGCATGGTTTCCGAAGCGACCCTCCGGCGGTTCGCGTCCGAAGACAGGTTCCCGGAAGCGGTTGCCGCCTTCGCCTGGCTCGTCCGCTGCGGCGTGGAAGAAGTCAGCCACTGGATGGTCCGGTCGGATCCGGAACCGTTCCTGATCACGGCCAAGGCAAGCGGCCTGTCGGCAATCACGGTCGGCGCCCTGCTGTCGATCGGCCCCTGGCGCCATCGCCTGTCGCTGGAAGACCGCAACCGTGCCATGAAAACCTTCGAACGCATGACTGTCGGTGACGCGAAGCGCAAGATGGCCCACTGGAACCATACCGTCCTGCACTGATCGACAAGTTGCATATCCCCGCACAATGGCAGCCTGGCCTTCTGGTCAGGCTGTTTTTTTGTCTTTTCTGGCGCGTTTTGTCAGGACAGATGAATGGGTGCGCGTCATTGTTGTTAAACCATTCGTTGGTATTGGACCGCATATGGTGACTTTGGATAATTTGCGTTTCGGCCCAGGGGTGGGAGGCTGTTCAATGAATATACTTGGTAATCTGCGGGCCATTGCAAAAAGACAGTCCGGAATAAAACTTGTTGCGGCTGCACTCGTGGTTGCGTTGGCTCTGTTTGCGTCTCCGGGGTCTGTCAGCCTGACCACGCCTGCCAACGCGCAAGCCGCGGTCTTGAAACAGGTTCTGTCCAAGGAAACCGAAAAGGCACCGGAAGCTGCGGCACCCGCTGCGCCGGACAGTGCGAAGACAGCGGTGGCATCGCGGAACGCGCAGTCCGCGGTTGAGGGATACCTGGACCGGATCTCGAAAGCCCAGCAGGTCTTCAGCGACGTTCTTCTGGCCGCGCCGAATTTTCCTGCCGCTTTCCAGTCGGCAATTTCCGCCCATGACACCACCGCCGGGGCGGGATGGGTCTGGAGCGCTGTCCTGAACGCGATTATTGCGGCGCTGCTCGGACTGGGCGCGCTTCATCTCGTGGACCGCATGGGCCGGAAACAGTTTGCCCATTTCTATGAAGAAGAGTTGCCGCATCGGGCGGACAAGATCTCCTATCTCTTCCTGCGTGCGATCCTGATGGTCTTCGGGCTCATCGCGTTCGTTCTGGTCTCGGGCGCCGTAGTTCTGCTTCTCAGCGGCGGCGTGGAGATTTCCGGCCGCACATCGCTCGTTTTCCTCGGTATAATGGCGCTGGTCCTGTTCGTGCGCATCATCGTTCGTACGATCCTGGCCCCGGATTCTCCAAGGCTCCGGTTGCTGGAGATGTCCAACGGACAGGCCTGGGGGCTTTATCTGAGCCTCTTGATCGGGGTCGCAGCTGTCGGGGCCTTTCTCGGGTTCAGCCTGTGGATGGGGCTGCTCGGTCTGCCGGTCAGGGCGCAGAACCTTTCCCTGATCGCCGGTTCGCTCGTATCCACCCTGATCCTGAGCGGAATCGCCATCGCCTATCGGCGGGGGATCGGCAATATCATCCGGGGCGAGCAGGGCGAAGACGCGCCCATGTGGCGGGATCTGCTCGGCCGGTACTGGCATGTGATCGCCATCGTTTACTTCATCGTTGCCTGGGCGACGACGGCGGTTCGGATGCTGCTGGACCTTCCGTCGGCCACAGGTCTTGTCGGCGCGCCGATCCTCGGATTGATCGTGGCCGCCGCCGCTTATGGCCTGCTCATTCTTCTCATCGACAAGGTGCTGTTGCCGCGTCTGGATACGGCCGAAGTTCAGGCCGGCATTGCAGAGGACATCCGGCGCCTGGAAGAAAACGAAGGCGAGGGTGAGGTCGACGACCCGCACAGCATCGAGGCGCAGGCCTTTGCGGAAGCCACGGACAGGGAGGCGGGCCGGCAGCCGTTCCGGCATCTGCTCGACCACGGTGCTCTTCTTTTGGCGGCCTTTTGCGGTCTGAATCTGGCGGCAAGCAGCTGGGGCGTGTCGCTGACAGATCAGGACAGCTTCTTCGGCGGGTTCCTGGACGTTCTTCTGGTGGCTTTCCTCGGCTACATGGCCTATCGCGCGGTCGCTCTCGCAATCGATCTGCAGATCGCCAAGGAAAAGCCCGGTTCGGGCCATGACAGCGAAGCCGAGGTCGGCGGCACAGGGGAAAGCCGGATCGCGACGCTGCTGCCTATTTTCCGCAACTTCCTTCTGATCACGATTGTCGTCATCTCGGCAATGATCGTGCTGTCGGACCTGGGCGTGAACATCGCGCCGATCTTCGCGGGTGCCGGCGTTGTCGGTCTCGCGGTCGGCTTCGGAGCACAAACGCTCATTCGGGATATTTTCTCAGGGGCCTTCTACCTGATCGACGATGCGTTCCGGATGGGGGAATACATCGATATCGGAAGCGCCAAGGGGGTCGTCGAGAAAATTTCCATCCGCTCCATGCAGTTGCGCCATCACCGTGGGCCATTGGCAACCGTTCCTTTCGGCGGAATCCAGCATGTCCAGAACTTCTCCCGCGACTGGGCGATGATGAAGCTGGCGTTCCGGGTGACCTATGACACCGATGTCGAAAAGATGCGCAAGATCATCAAGAAGTTCGGCCAGCAGCTGATGGACGATCCGGAATACGGTCCGATGTTCCTGCAGCCGCTGAAGTCGCAGGGCATCATGTCGATGGAAGATTCGGCAATGGTGGCCCGGGTGAAATTCATGACCAAGCCGGGCAAGCAGTTCATTCTGCGCAAGGTCGTCTACGCCGGCCTGCAGGACCTGTTCCGGGAAAACGGCATCAAGTTCGCCCACCGCCAGGTCACGGTTCATGTGGCCTCGAACAATGAAAATTCGGCAGACGATCAGCCTGCGGATAGCGCGGCTGCCAGGGCAGCGGCCGCCGGAGCCGCCGCCCAGGCCATGATGGCGGAGGAGGAAGGCAACCCGGAAAGCCAGACTTGAGACTTTCGGACCGGGAACGATTGAGGCTTGTCAATTCCCGGGGATGCCGCTTCCGCTACTCTCCTGCATGACATAATTACCGCGATCGCATTCAGGCGATTGCGGGCGGTTCGATGGGGGATGGGCATGTTGAGAAGGTTTGTTCTGGCGGCATGTGTCGGATTTTCTCTGCTTCAGGCAGCTTTTGCCGGAGATCTGGTGACCAAGGCGAGCGAGGCGGAGGCCGCGCTCGATGCCGGAAAGAGCGCGCAAGCGGTACAGCTCATGCGCGAGGGACTTGTCGAGGCCTGGAAATCAGCGCCGATCAGTATCGACAAGGCGCTTTTCGTCAAGGAACGGGCGGCCGGTTTTGGAATCTACGAGCCGCGGCCCGATGCTGTCTTCGCCCAGGGCGAGACGATTCTTCTCTATCTGGAACCGATCGGATTTACCTGGAAGCTGGAAAACGGCATCTATCGCTCGGACATTGCGGTTGACTTCGAACTTC
Source organism: Roseibium sp. (assembly GCF_048260565.1). Classification (GTDB taxonomy): domain Bacteria; phylum Pseudomonadota; class Alphaproteobacteria; order Rhizobiales; family Stappiaceae; genus Roseibium. The sequence continues at coordinate 333,142 of NZ_JBLXGP010000003.1, forward strand.
TCTCGCCGGACGGCAACATTCTTGCCGGAAAACGGGATTTCGGAGAGTTCAAATTCGCCAGCCATGCTTTCAATACGGAATATATGGTGAATATGACGGTGAACCTTACCGGTGCGCCCAAGGCCAAATATGTGCTGCTGATGACCTTGCGCGACCAGCTCAACAACGACCAGAGCGCTTCGGTGCAGCTGCCCATCGAAATAAGGTAATCTTTCCGCTTTGCATTTCATGTTCGGGGCGCCGGTCGTCAGCCGGTGCCCTTTTCTCTTTCTATTGGAATGCCTTACACGCTTTGGTCCCGAGGGACGGTCTTCAGATTGCATTCACTTTCCTGATACGCTCCGGCCATTCAACTCTTGCCTCTGCTTAGTTGTTCGTATAAAGATATCTTTATATCAACGTACGAGGCTTGACAGCTGAGATGGCGGACGAACAGACACTTTCGGTAGATGCGACCTTGAACACGCTGCGGGCGATCGGCGAGGCGACCCGCCTGCGCCTGATCGCGCTGCTCGCCGAGAGCGAACTGACCGTCAAGGACGCCACCGAAATCCTGCGCCAGAGCCAGCCGCGCATTTCCCGGCATCTGAAGCTGCTGGCGGAAGCCGGCCTGATCCTGCGTTTTCCCGAAGGCGGATGGGTTTACTATCGGCTGGCGGACGGTCCGGCGGGCGATATCGCCCGTGATCTCGTGGCCCGGATCTCCACCGAGGACCCGATCCTGATCGGCGACCAGGAGCGGTTCAAGGCCATCCGCAAGGCCAAGGCGGAGGAGGCGGCCGCCTATTTTGCCTCCAAGGCGCTGACCTGGGACCAGGAGCGCTCGCTGCATGCGGCGGATGCGGAGGTTGAAAAGGCGATGTTGGCCGTGCTCGGCGACAAGCCGTTCCATACGTTCCTCGATCTTGGCACCGGCACCGGCCGGCTGCTGGAATTGCTCGCCGACCATTACGTCTCAGCGCTCGGGATCGACGCCTCCCATGACATGCTTGCGGTGGCGCGCGCCAATCTTTCGCGTGCCGGCCTGGGCAAGGCTCAGGTGCGGTATGGCGATATTTACGCCCTGAACGTTCCGCCCAGGTCTTTCGATGTGGTCGCGATCCATCAGGTGCTGCACTTCCTTGACGATCCGGCCCGCGCGCTGGCGGAAGCAGCCCGTGCGTTGCGGCCCGGCGGCCGTCTGCTGATCATCGACTTCGCGCCGCACGAACTGGAGTTCCTGCGCGAATCCCATGCCCACCGTCGCCTCGGCTTCGGCCATGACCAGATGGAGCGCTGGCTGGAAACGCTGGATCTCGACCTTGAACAGGTCACGGACCTGAAATCACAAGAAAACGACGACACAAAACTGACTGTGACACTCTGGCTTGCACAGGACCGGCGCGTTGTGACCGACCTGCCTGTAGCCGATCCCACTCGAGAGGTTGCCTGACCATGACACATGACTTTCTGACACGACGCTCACGCCTGGCTTCCTCATCGCCGATCACGGCGTCTTTCGAATTCTTTCCGCCCAAGTCGGAAAAGATGGCCGAAAACCTCTGGTCGGCCGCCGAGCGGCTGGAGCCGCTGCAGCCTTCCTTCGTCTCCGTGACCTATGGGGCGGGCGGCACGACAAGGGAAACCACCCACAAGACCGTTGCGCGGTTCCTCAGGGAAACCGATCTGCGGCCGGCGGCCCACCTGACCTGTGTCGGTGCGTCGAAAGGGGAAGTCGACGAGATCGTCCGGGAATACTGGGACCTGGGCGTGCGCAGCCTTGTCGCCCTGCGGGGCGATCCGCTCAACGGAATCGGATCGATCTACGAGCCCCATGCGGATGGCTACGCCTTTGCGTCCGATCTGGTGGCCGGCATCAAGAACATCGCCGATTTCGATATTTCGGTTTCCGGCTATCCGGAAAGGCATCCGGAAAGCGCGGACTGGCAGAGCGAAATCGACAACCTGAAGCGCAAGGTCGATGCCGGGGCCAACCGGGTCATCACCCAGTACTTCTTCGATAACGACATGTTCGAGGACTATCTGGAGCGGGTAACCAAGGCCGGGATCTCCGTTCCGGTTATTCCGGGCATCCTGCCGATCCACAATTTCGAGCAGACGATGACGTTCTCGGCCAAATGCGGCACGTCGATCCCGGACTGGCTGGCACGCCGTTTCGCCGGTCTCCACAACGATCCGGAAACCCGCAAGCTGGTTGGTGCCGGCATTGCCTACGAACAGGTGATGGATCTGGTCGACCGGGGCATTTCCGACTTCCACTTCTACACCATGAACCGGGCCGATCTGACCTATGCGATCTGCCATATGCTCGGCATGGGACCGCAGGCGCGGGAAAAAAAGGCCGCCTGAAGGGCGCCGAAAGGGCAATAGAGTGACAAAAACCGATACCTTTGACCGCGTGACAAGCGCGGCGGCAAACCGCATTCTGGTTCTGGACGGTGCCATGGGCACCGAAATCCAGAACCTGAAACTCGACGAGGCGGCTTTCCGTGGCGAACGTTTCAAGGATTGGGAATCGGATCTGAAGGGCAACAACGACCTTCTGAACCTGACCCATCCGCATGCGATCCGGCAGATCCATCTGGATTACCTGAAGGCCGGTGCGGATATCGTCGCCACCAACACGTTTTCTTCCACCACGATCGCCCAGGCGGATTACGGGTTGGAGGAAGTCGCCTATGAACTCAATCTGGCGGGTGCCCAGCTTGCGCGGCAGGCCTGTAACGAAATGGAGGCGGAGGATTCGTCCCGTCCGCGGTTCGTGGCCGGCGCACTCGGCCCGACCAACCGGACCGCATCGATCTCTCCGGATGTGAACAATCCGGGCTTCCGGGCGGTGACCTTCGATGGTTTGCGCGAAGCCTATGCAGAGGCTGCCCGCGGGCTGATCAAGGGCGGCGCCGACATTCTGCTGCTTGAGACCATCTTCGATACGCTCAACGCCAAGGCGGCGCTTTTCGCCATCGAGGAAGTGTTCGAGGAGTTGGGCAAGACCCTTCCCGTTATGGTGTCGGGCACGATCACCGATCTCTCAGGCCGGACGCTGTCCGGACAGACACCGGAAGCCTTCTGGAATTCCATCCGTCATGCATCTCCGATCACAGTCGGCCTGAACTGCGCGCTGGGCGCCAAGGAAATGCGCGCCCATCTGGCGGAACTTGCCCGGGTGGCCGACACGCTTGTCTGCGCTTATCCGAACGCCGGTCTGCCCAACGAATTCGGCGAATATGACGAGAGCCCGGAACACATGGCCGGGCTTCTTGAGGAATTCGCCGCTTCCGGACTGGTCAACGTCGTCGGCGGCTGCTGCGGCACGACGCCGGCGCATATCAAGGCGATCGCCGAAGTCGTTGCCGGCAAGGCGCCGCGCGTCATTCCGGATATTCCGCGCCACATGCGCCTGTCGGGCCTGGAGCCCTTCGTGCTGACGCCGGAAACCAATTTCGTCAACGTGGGCGAGCGCACCAACGTGACCGGCTCCGCCCGATTCCGGAAACTGATCGAGGAAGGCGACTACGCCACCGCCCTCGAGGTCGCCCGCGACCAGGTGGAAAACGGCGCGCAGATCATCGACGTCAATATGGACGAGGGCCTGCTCGATTCCGAAGAGGCCATGGTCACCTTCCTCAATCTGGTGGCCGCCGAGCCGGACATCGCCCGGGTTCCGGTGATGGTCGACAGCTCCAAGTGGAGCGTGATCGAAGCCGGGCTGAAATGCATCCAGGGCAAGGGCGTCGTCAATTCCATTTCCATGAAGGAAGGCGAAGAGGCCTTCATCGAACAGGCCCGCAAAGTCCGCCGCTACGGCGCGGCCGTCGTCATCATGGCCTTCGACGACAAGGGGCAGGCGGATACGTTCGAGCGCAAGATCGAGATCTGCGGACGTTCCTACAAGCTCCTGACCGAAACGGTCGGCTTCCCGCCGGAAGACATCATTTTCGATCCGAACATCTTTGCCGTGGCCACCGGCATCGAGGAGCACAACAATTACGGCGTTGACTTCATCGAGGCGACCGGCTGGATCCGCGAGAACCTTCCGCATGCCCATGTGTCGGGGGGGGTCTCCAACCTGTCGTTCTCGTTCCGCGGGAACGAAGGAGTGCGCCAGGCGATGCATTCGGTGTTCCTCTACCATGCCATCCACAAGGGCATGGACATGGCCATCGTCAATGCCGGCCAGCTTGCCGTCTACGACAAACTGGAACCGGAACTGCGCGAGCTCTGCGAGGATGTGGTGCTCAACCGGAGCCCGGAGGCGACCGACCGACTGCTGGAAGCGGCCGAGCGGTGGAAAGGCGAGGGCGGCCAGAAGAAGGAAGCCGACCTGACGTGGCGGACATGGGATGTCGCCAAGCGCATGGAACATGCGCTCGTCAACGGCATCGCCGACTATGTGGAAGAAGATACGGAAGAAGCGCGCCAGGCGTTCGACCGGCCACTGCACGTGATCGAGGGACCGCTGATGGACGGCATGAACGTCGTCGGCGACCTGTTCGGCTCGGGTCAGATGTTCCTGCCCCAGGTGGTGAAGTCCGCCCGGGTGATGAAAAAGGCTGTCGCCTATCTGATGCCCTTCATGGAGAAGGAAAAGGAAGAACTCGGCCAGGTCGGCAATTCGACCAACGGCAAGATCCTGATGGCGACGGTGAAGGGCGACGTTCACGACATCGGCAAGAACATCGTCGGCGTGGTTCTCCAGTGCAACAATTTCGAGGTGATCGACCTGGGCGTCATGGTGCCGGTCGCGAAGATCATGGAAACGGCTCGGCAGGAGAACGTCGATATCATCGGCCTCAGCGGCCTTATCACGCCGTCGCTCGACGAGATGTGCCATGTGGCCGCCGAACTGGAGCGTGAAGGGTTCGACGTGCCGCTGATGATCGGCGGGGCAACCACCAGCCGGATCCATACGGCGGTGAAGATCCATCCGAACTACGAGCGCGGCCAGGCGATCTACGTCACCGATGCCGGACGGGCGGTCGGCGTTGCCAGCCGGCTGATGAACCAGGAGCAGCGCAAGAAGCTCTACGCGGAAGTCCGCGAGGAATACGTGGATATCGCGGAAAAGCATGCAAACCGTAATCACGCGCAGCGGGTCAGCCTTGAAGAGGCGCGAGCCAACCGCCTCGCTGTCGATTTCTCCGCTTCCGCACCGGTCCGGCCGAAGATGCTCGGCACGAAGGTCTTTGACGACTTCCCGCTTGAGGATCTGGTTCCCGTCATCGACTGGACGCCGTTCTTTTCGACCTGGGAGATCAAGGGACAGTATCCGCAGGTCCTGACCGACAATCGCTACGGCCCGGCGGCCAAGGCGCTCTATGACGATGCCCGGCGGATGCTCGACGAGATTGTGGAGAAGAAGCTTCTGACCGCGCGCGGGATCGCGGGGCTCTGGCCGGCGGCCGGGCGGGGCGACGATATCGTGGTCTACGGGGATGAAAGCCGCAGTGCCGACCGGGCGATCCTGCACAGCCTGCGTCAGCAGATCGTGCGCACATCCGGTGGCCGTGCGAACCTTGCGCTTTCCGATTTCGTCGCACCTGAAGAAAGCGGCATCGCCGATTATATCGGCGGCTTTGCAGTGACGGCGGGGCACGGTGAGGAAGAATTGGCCCGGCACTATGCCCAGGCCGGCGATGACTACAACAAGATCCTGAGCCAGGCCCTTGCGGACCGGTTGGCGGAAGCCTTTGCGGAAAAGCTGCATCAGATCGTGCGGACCGAACTGTGGGGCTACGCGCCCGATGAGAACCTCTCCGCGGAGGATCTCATTTCAGAGAAATATCAGGGCATCCGTCCGGCGCCGGGTTATCCCGCCCAGCCGGACCACACGGAAAAGGAAACCCTGTTTGCGCTGCTGGATGCGGAAAAGGCGACCGGCATCGAATTGACGGAAAGCTTCGCCATGAATCCGGGGTCTTCGGTTTCCGGGCTGTATTTTGCCCATCCGGAAAGTCATTATTTCGGCGTCGGCAAGATCGAGCGGGATCAGGTTGCAGATTATGCGGCCCGCAAAGGCTGGGATCTCGGCCTGGCCGAACGCTGGCTCGCGCCGATCCTGAATTACGATCCGCGGCGCATGGAGGCGGCGGAGTAAGCCACTTTTTGTTCGGTGGCTGAGAGTGGGTCTGTATCCGGAGCGGCCTGTGTTCGTCCAAACGAACCGGCGTTCCGGGTTCAGGGATCTCGTTCCGACGCAAGCAGTCCGAAGAACGCGGAAAGCCGGCCGTGTAGGCCGGCTTTCGCGATTTTGGTATGCGGTTTGGTCGGCAACTCTTTTTGCTGGAGGTCGTCGTCCTCAGAGGGCATCTGCCCCGTAAACCGGTTAACTTCCTTAAGGAAAACTACCCGGCGACTCCTTCTCCTCCGGTGGTTCGTGCCGCCTTGCTTATTCTCGGGTTCAGATCGCCGAACAGTGTCGGTTCAATCAGAAGATGCCGAGCACGATTGCCGTCAGAAACAGGAATGCGACGAAAAAGGCAATCATATTCAGGTTGCGTGTCAGGATCATCTTGGCCTCCCGATTACCTTCCAGAACGTTGTAACTTTAGGCGAGAGCGCGTCGGTTGCGAAGGAAAAAAGTTGCTGCATTGCAGCAGGCCTGTTGAAACAGGGGAGGCGATCCGCACCTGCGGCTTTCAAAAATCGCTGCTGAACTCTGCAGTTTTTGACAATGCTTCTTACAGATTGTGGTGTTTGAAGTTTTCTTTTTAAGGTTGTGGAAAGAAAATAAATTAAGCGGAGATTTGAATCTAAATTCTTCGGCCGCGTTGGATTATCGTTAATAATTATTTTCGATAATAGTAGCGCAATGTTAACGCGCGCCGGCTAATCTTTCGAAAATGGGAGTGAACCGCGCCAGGGAGGCTCAATGCTGACCAAGCTTTCCCAGCTTGCAAAAGATAATAGCACGGGTGGCCGAAAAAGTCTGGTTTCGGCTCTGACGGACCTTTTTGTGTCCGCGGACTCCGATCAGGCCGAGCAGGTCAGTCTGATGTTCGGGGACATCGTGATGCGCGTGCTCGGACAGCTTGAAGACGAGGCCCGCCGGGCGCTGGCAAAGCGGGTGTGTTCCCACCCTTCTGCGCCCCACGACCTTATGGTCACGCTTGCCAAGGATCAGATCGATGTCGCCCAGCCTGTTCTGGAGGAATCTCCGGTACTTCAGGCGGAAGATCTCGCAGATATTGCTTCGACCGGTTCGATGGATCACTTGAGTGCCATCGCCGGACGCGAAAGGGTCGATGAAATCGTGACCCGCGTCATCGTGTCACGCGGAGACAATCAGGTCCTGACCAAGGTTGCCAATAACGCCGGTGCCAATTTCAGCGAAGAAACGTTCCTTCGGCTGGTAGACCGTTCGATGGCCTATCCCGCCATTCAGGAAGCGCTGATCAATCGCACGGACCTGCCGAGCGATGCGGCGCGGATGCTGGTGCCGTTCCTTTCCGAAGAACTCACCGAACGGGTCAAGGAACTCGGCGCGGACAACACGCTGGTCATGGTTATGGCGGAGCGGGCCGCGGAGGAAGTGGCCGCGCGTGCGCGTCGGATTTCCGAGGCCAAGGAGCAGTCGGATCAGCTTATTCGGGATGTCCAGAACGGCAAGGCCAAGCTGGACGATGCGGTGCGTTTGTTTGCCCGTTCCGACCGGGCGACCGAATTGGGTATCCTGCTCGCCAAGGTAAGCCATCTTCCGGTCGCGGCGGTTTCGAAGCTGGTTTACAGCAAATCGGACAAGCCGCTGATCATCATCTGCAAGGCGAACGGCGTCTCAGAAGATGCCTTCAAGAACATCCTGACGATGCGGGCCCGACACCTGGGTATGTCCGGCGTGGCAGTCAACGATGCCATCCAGCGCTACAAGCAATTTACCGATGACGCCGCGAGCCGATCGCTCATCGCCATTCGCGAGAATGCGGAAAAGAACATGAAAAAGCCGGGTGAACCGGAAAAGGGTTCGCCGAAGTCGGAGATCGCGTTCGCGGTCCACCGCTAAGACGGATGACTTCAGCCTGAACTGCGCTGCAACGATGCGGTCATGAAGGCCGCCGACATCAGGAAACCTCCCCCGACACGATTGATCAGACGGACCAGCGAGGGGCTGCGCATCCGTTCTCCGATGGCCGCCGCCGCCAGGGCGTAGACGGCGGCGTTGGCGATCCCGAGCACGACAAAGGTCGTTCCCAGGAGGAGGAGCTGCGGGGCGACCGGCGCATCCGCCACGACGAAATGCGGCAGGAAGGCCATGAAGAAGACGATGCCTTTCGGATTGAGCGCTGTCACGATGTAGGCGTGCCGGAACACCTTGATCGGCGGTACCTGCGCGACCGCAACCGTTTCCAGCCCATGGGCACGTGCGCGCCACATTTTCAGGCCGATCCAGAACAGGTATGCGGCACCAACCCATTTCAGGACTGCAAACAGGCTGGCGGATGTCGCCAGAAGCGCGCCGAGGCCCAGAAGCGACGCGGTCGCGGCGGTCGCATCGCCCAGGCCCACGCCGAGCACGCTGGCGGTCGCCGACCGGCGTCCCTGCGCCAGGGCATAGCTGATGACCAGCATGATGGTCGGGCCGGGGATCGCAAGCAGGATCAGTGTTGCAACGACATATGCCGAATAGAGTTCCAAAGTCATGGCTGTCTCTCGATGTAATCTGGCTATGAGCCGCCAAATCGTCGTATTTTGCTGTGCTTTTTATCGGTAACGCAGGTGAGGTTCCAAGGAAAGGGGACGGATGGATTTCATGTGCCGCGGAAGGCGCCGGATTGCCGCAGCCTTTCTGGCCGCCGCAACAGTTTGTCTGCCGTCGGCCGGCTTCGGCTTCGTGGTGCCGTCGGTGACGCCGGTGCCGCACAAGCGGCCGGAAGCGAAAAGCCCGGTCGTTCCCGTGCCCGTACCGAAACCGGACCTTTCGTTCAGCGAAAGCGCTGCGCCTCCGGAAGCTGAAGCGGCAGATGAAATGCCTGAGGCAGTGCCTGTCCCTTGCACCGTGCAATTCGCTGACGTCGTCGACCTGCCGGCGATCGTCGGGGAAAAAGGATGCGGATTTTCGTCCGCTGTCCGGCTGTCCGGCGTGAACGGGACGGCCAAGGTGGGCTTCGTGCCTGAGCCGACGGTCAACTGCCGGTTTGCCGGGGCGCTTTCGAATTGGATTGAAGAGGATCTGGCGCAGATCGCCGTGGAAACCAAGGGCGAGCGCCTGAAGGCGGTTCATGCCGGTCCGGGGTACCAATGTCGGCGGAGAAACAATCTGGAAGACGGCAAGCTGTCGGAACATGCCGTTGGCAATGCGATCGATATCTTGAGTTTCGAGTTCGTCTCAGGCGACATCGTTACGGTTGCGGACGACTGGTCCGATGAGGATCCGGATAAGGAGCCGAGAAGACAGTTCCTGCGCGCGGTGCATGACGCGGCCTGCAAGCGGTTTACCACCGTGCTGGGGCCGGGCGCCGATGGTTATCATCAAAGCCATATCCACGTGGATATCGGCTGCCACGGCAAGACCTGCACCTATCGGATCTGCCAGTAAACGGGCGAAGGGACCGTTTGGGGAGAACGGTCCCTTGCTGCCGTCGGGCAAGATCCGGGTCGGGTGGCCAGTTCCGCTGTCCTGTCACCCGGTCCTGCCTTGGCGGAAATCTTGGCCGCTACTGACAGAACGTCTGTTCGCCCCGATAGGTCGTGTAGGTGCCGGTCGACGGATTGAAGGTGCGGAACTTGGACGAACAATAGTCGTACCAGGCTGGGCTCCAGGGCTGGTAGCCGGTGCCGGACACGCGGCCCGGATAAGGTGCCGGCGGATAGTAGCTCGGTGCCGGTTCCGCATAGCTTCGCTGATTGGTGGCGCCCAGCAGGATGGCGCCGGCGGCAAGGCCGATGATGCCCGCAGCAACCGCCGCGCCGACATCATTGTTCTTCTTCTTCTTGTGTCCGCCTTGGTGACGCCGGGGCTGATGGCGATCCCAGCCTCCGCGGTGATCGTTCCAACCGCCGCGATGATCGTTCCAGCCATGGCGGGGGCCGGCTTCGGCGGTGGAAATGGCCGGAGCAAGCAAGGCGCCGGTCAATGCGATTGCGAGAACGCGTTTGGTGATCGTGGTCATCGTCTATGCTCCTTGAGGCGGTTCCGAGGTTCGTGTCAGGGGTTCGTGTCGGGCCGCCGTGATTTGATGAGACGACTTTGCCTGAACGGCACTGAACCGATCCTGAGGCCGGCGTTCATCTGGCGTTCAGGTTTCGAATACGGTCCCCGGCGATGGAAAATGGCTCCACACGTTCGGACGGAGTGCTATGGTCCGGCTCGGCGGAGAGAGGGAAGTTTTGCAACCGGACGCTTTCAAGGAGATGCCATGACGGCCCCGAACCAGGAACCGGAAAAGAAGAAAGACGTTTTAAGGGAAACCGACGACACCGCACGGCGGCTGGCCAAAGACCTGATCCGAACCGCGCGCTTCGGTGCGCTTGCAGCGATCGAGCCGATGTCCGGCCATCCCCTGGCAAGCCGGGTTGCGCTGGCGACGGATATCGACGGAACGCCGGTGATCCTGACCTCCACGCTTTCAGGCCATACGGCGGCCATTCTGGCCGATCCGCGCTCTTCCCTGCTGGTCGGCGAGCCGGGCAAGGGCGATCCGCTCGCCCATGCCCGCATCACCCTGTTTACGCGAGCCCGGCGTATCGAGCGGGGCAGTGACGATCACGCCCGGCTGCGGCGGCGCTATCTTGCGCGCCATCCCAAGGCGGAACTCTATGTCGATTTCGGCGATTTCGCGTTTTTCCGGCTGGATATTGAGCGCGCCAGCCTGAACGGCGGTTTCGGTAAGGCGTATGAACTCAAGCGCAAAGACCTGGCCCTGGAGGGGGATTGGCTGCAGTTTGCGGATATGGAGGCTGGTGTCGTCGCCCACATGAACGAAGACCACAGTGATGCCGTGAAGCTTTATGCGGAAGTTTTGTGTGGGGCCGATCCCGCGAACTGGCGGCTTGCCACCCTCGATCCGGAAGGGCTCGATCTTGCCGCCGGTGACGATGTCCGGCGCCTGTGGTTCGATGAACCTTTGCAGACTCCGGATCAGGTGCGCGGGGTTTTGGTTGACCTGGCGAAAAGAGCGCGGAGCTGACCCTGGTGCAGAGTGGAATAGGGCGGGAACCGATGTGACTGCCGGTTCCCGGTCCAGCGCGACTGAAGTCGTCAGGCTGCGCGGATATTCAGAAGGAAGCCGTCAAGCTCGCGCTGAAGCTGTGCCGACTGATCCGAAAGCATGTCGACCGTGTCGAGAACCTGCCGGGCGCCGGCACTGGAATCGGTCGCGCCGTGGCTGACATCGCTGATGCTGTTCGTGATGTCGCTGCTGCCCTGGGCGACATCGGTCACGCAACGCGAGATTTCCGCAGCGGCGGAGTTCTGTTCTTCGACGGCCGATGCGATGCCTGTGATCTGCTGGTTCATGTCGGTGATCGCTTCGACAATGGCCATGATGGCTTCCGCGGTCTGGCTGGAGCCGGCCTGCATGTCCTTGATCTGGCGGCTGATTTCCTCGGTCGCGCTGCTCGTCTGGTTGGCGAGCGCCTTCACTTCCGAGGCAACGACCGCAAAGCCCTTGCCGGCGTCACCCGCTCGAGCCGCTTCGATCGTCGCATTCAGGGCCAGTAGATTGGTCTGATCGGCAATGTCGTTGATCAGTTTCACCACCGCGTCAATGCTCTGCGCGGAATGGGACAGGCCTTCGACCGTCTTGTTGGAGGCGGCGACACGTTCGTTGGTCGCACTTGCAAGTTCCATGGCCGAACAGGCCTGCCGGCTGATTTCCTGGATCGACGTGACCAGTTCTTCCGTGGAGGCCGCGACCGACTGAATTCCGGTTGAGGATTGTTCGGCCGCACTGGCGACACCGTTGGCGCGCTCGGAGGTCTGGACCGCCGTTGCGGACATGCGGTTGGCGGTCAACGCCAGTTCGTTGACGGCCTCGCTGATCCGGTCGGAAACCGATTTGACGGTGTTTTCCAGTTCATCGGCCATGCGCAGGGTGACTTCCCGCTTTTCCCGCTCGATGCGCTCTTCCTCTTCCCTGGCCTGGGCCTGAAGGCGTTTGATCTCGATCGTCTTTTCCCGGAAGTTGGCAAAGGTCCGCGACAACTGGCCGATTTCATCGGCGCCGCCCGTTTTCAGCTCGATCGACGTGTCGTCTTCTGCGAGCCGGTTCAGGGCGTGCGTGACCAGTTTGAGCGGTCGGCTGATCGATTTGATGGAGATGAGCAAAGACAGGCCGATACCGACGAGAATGGAAACCAGGGAGACGATGATCAACTGGCGGATTCCGGCGATCTCGTGCTGTTCGGCCGACCGGGCGGCATTTGCGGTGAAAGCCTGCAGGTCGGTCATCAGTGAGACCATTTCATGGTCGAGGCTCTCTTCTTCCGCTTCAACCGTTTCGGCAAGCGTGCTCGCTTCCTCGATCCTGCCGTCCTCGATCAGTTTGGTAACCTTGCGGGAATCCTCGTTGAAACGGTCGTGTTCGGTGTGGATTTTCTCCAGGCTGGCCAGCACAGTTCGGAACTTGTCCTTCATCTCGGCCGTCGCGGCGTGGTCGAGGCCCTGCCGTGCGAGTTTCTCCGCAGAGGCGATGACCTCATCGACTTCCAAGGCAAGTTCCTCGAAGCGCTGAACGCTGGTTTGGAACCCCTTTTCGGCGTCCTGACTCTTGATGCCGCCAAAACGCAACATTCGCTCCAGCATGACGGCCTGTTCAAGCTGATGCGCCGTGACCGCGCTTACGGTTTCCGTGAGAGGAATATCCTCTTCGGCGATCGCATACAGTTCGCCGCCGATCCGGTTCATCTGATAGATGCCGACAACGGCGACAATAACAAGCGCGATGCTTAGGAGGGCGACAAGCGAGAGGATCTTGGAAGATACCGACCGAAAAGCGATGATGTTCATTTTAACCCGTCAGTAGCGATGAGGCGGTTGGATTTGGGCATATGTTTACTGGCGCGATATTTCCGGATTCCGTGAATTCGCTTCTCAATTATAGTTATATTTTACCTTTTGGTTCCCTCTGGCCATATTTTGATATTGGTAATATTGCCATGTAGAGATGAATACGTTCATTCGATTTACAGGTTATTATTGTTTCCAATTTGTTAAAAATCAGAGTGTGGGTGAAAATATTTCCACCGATGCGCGAGATTTCGCGGTTTGATCGGTTGCTTCTGCCGAATGTGCAGGAGGTCTGTGAAGCTGGAAATTCTTCAGAAGCGCGGGGAAGCGGAACTCGAGCACTCCCGACACCGTAAGGCACGAGTTGGTCATGTGGACATGGACACCGTCGGTGCCGTTCCCGCAGGGCTCGATTATCGGAAATTTTTTTGTCTGGGGTGAGGAATATAAAAGGGGCTAAAACCCAGCCCAACTTACCCCGTATTCCATCTGAAACTGGAAGCCGAGAACGAGAACATTTATCGCAAGCAAAACCAGTGCGAAAATATTCCATCCGTTGTATCGCGAGTTCCTTTTCAGATACTCCGGATCCGCGGAATTCAAGCGATTGACCACAATGACCGCGGGCAGACAGCTTATGCCGGCCAAAAGCAACGCAGCGAAAAACGCAAAAGTTCCAACCGTGTCTTGGTAGACTGGAACACTGTTCAGGAATATCGACACAAAGAAAAACGTGACGGCTCCGAGAATGCCCCATACGGGCGGTAGGGAGACCCCCGCGTCCCTGGCTCTGGCGTTCGCCTTGCTGAAAGCGGGATAAAGCCAGAAAATGCCGAATATCATTCGCCAGGCCGGACGGATGCCGTTCATTTCCGCGCGCTTGTACCAGTTCCAGAATTTCAGCATCCAGAACATCGGGTACAAACCGAAGGATCCCATGGTCATAAGCAGGAATTTGATCGGACTCACGGGAAAGAATACGGCATTTTCCCGGTAGGCCCAATCGGCTTTCAAGCCGTATCGAAGCGCAAAAATCAGGATTGCGAAAAAGGCAAGAAACGTGATGATTTGCGCCGCAGTCGCAATTACCTTTTCCGTGGGCATCGTTGTGGCTTCCGACTGCCCGGTAGCGCCACCTCCATCCAATTCGCTGACCAGATCGGAGAAATCGTAATACAGCACACTGGAATTATTTAGCCTGTTGATGTCCTGAAGATAGTCTTCGAGCGCCTCTGCCGGGATTTGGGGCTTCAGAATATCCAGTTGCCATTTGACGTTCAGGGTATCGCCGGAGGAAAGCGTTGTTCGGCGCAGAGAGAAGGCATCGTTCGTGAAATCGATATCCTTCGGAGCCCGGAAGCCCTTGACAGCTTCCCTGATCACGATCGAATGCACGAAGGATCCGGGATAGGGTAATTTCACCGGCGCGGTCCGCCCATAGGATTTGGGGTCTGGCAACACGTTCAGTATGGTATCTGCCCGAACTATAAAATCGGTCAGGGTTGGTTTCTGGCGGAACTTGTCCTGAGGCAACGTGTAGGCCTCAATCAGCCTGATCCGGTTGGAGTCAAGGTCATCGACGACCCGGAGGTCGCGCTCAGGTGTCATACCCGGGTATTTTTCGTTGTAATACTCAAGGTAGGAGCGGCCGAGACTGGCTGTTCCCTTGCTGGCAATCCTGCGACGGAGGCTGTCCGCCTCGTCCTGAGTGTAGATAGAGGTGACGTCCAGTCGGACAGGACGGTCGGGACGCTGGGGAAAGGAGTAGCTTTCAGAGACCTTGATTTCCGGACCTTTCAATTTCTGAACGGGTATTTCCTGCAGGGCTTCTGCTTCAGGATCCAGATCCAGTGCATACCCGTAGTCCGGCTGCCGGATCTCGGTACGGCGCCCCCCCTGGTGTGTCATAGTCGGATCGAGCCAAAAGACCCGGTCTCCGTCCGAAGCGCGCACAATGGCATGATCGAAGGCATAGGGTGTCGGCAGGCGATCCGGAATTTCCAGGCCCGTAGACGTATGGACCAGGGCAGCCGAGGCGTCGATCCCCAGATACCGCAACATGACCGCGAGAAGCAAAGCCTTGTCCTTGCAGTCGCCGTAACCTTTGGCAATCACCTCGTCGGGCTGACGCGGGATGAAACCGCCCACGCCGATTTCTATGCCGACGTAACGGATCGTGTCCTGAACAAGTCGGAGGGCCTCTGTCATCCTGTCCTGGGGGGCGGGAAAATTCTTCGCAATAGCATCGAGCTTTTCCCGCAGACTTACAGGCAGATGGGATGACGGCCGATAATGCGGCGCTAGCCAATCGACGATGTCATGCCAGCGTTTCCAGGACGAGACTTCGACATAGCCCCAATGCGGGTAGGCTTCCGGCATGTCTTCTTCGTCCGGGACCGGGTCCGGATCCGTGAGGGCCCAGCTCAGGGTTTTAAATCCCCCTGCGACGGTGACTTCAGGTTGGATGTCGAGGGCATGGGCCTTGTAGCCGATGTCCATGCCTTCCGGCACGGTGACCCGAAAACGCCTTATCCCGAGGGGGACAGTCGATTCCATCCCCTTGGCCGCACTGAACGTTCCTTCGAAAACAGGATCGACAGAAGCCAGACTGTAGGCGACGTCGAGAATGTCTCCAACCCGTACATCCTTCAAATAGGCATGGGCGGTGAGTTCCCCATCGACAATGCCGTTTTCGAGTTCCTTTTCACGCCGCAGCAGTTCGAAGGAAACCTCATCCGAGAGGTCGGTCCAGTTGGAGTCACGCAATATTCTGATGTGGTGAAGGGTCAGGGTCTCCTGGCTGGGGTCATAGTCGATATCGACACTGGCAGCCCCTTCCAGTCCCTGCCGCTCAATGATCTTTCTTGCACGGCGATGGTAATTCGTCTCCGTCTCGCCGTCCCAGAACACCTGTCTGTCCGACAGCAACCAGTAAGTGCCGTATTTGATCTGGTTGAAGCGCTGGGGATTGGGATCCGGTAGTTTTGTTGCTTCTACCCAGGATGGCGTTTGTGCGCGTTCCACTTCACTCGACCGGACCGGGAAACACCCGGCATACAGGGCTGCGAGAACGACCGCAGTCCGCAAAAAGATCTGCTTGTACAAACGAATATTCCCGATCCTCGATTGCTGCCTTGTCGAGCAAGTGATGAGCAGACGGCGATTTCCTCGGCGGAGGAATCAAAGAGTTGAACGTTTAAGTTGTTTCCTCGCGATTTCTGCCAAAGTTTGGTGAAGGTTGGAAGTCGAAACTAATCTCAATGGAAAATTTTAGCCTCAGTGTGCTCCAGCTTGGCAGAAAGGTTTTCCCGGCCTTCCTTGATCGGGGGGCGCGCGCGCAAAAAGACGCGGCTGAAGAGGCTACTCTTCAGCCGCGTCCTGTCGCATCTATAGAGAGCTTTTCCGCACCTGGGAAAGGGCTGCTAAGGGTTAGGCCTTGCCCCATCCCCCGGACGTCGGAGTGATGACGGTAACGGCTTCGCCCGCTTCCAGGATGGTCTGGTCGCAACCCTCCAGGACCTCGACCTTGCCGTCCAGGCGGCGGACTTCGGTGCGGCCGAGTTCGCCGTCGCTGCCGCCTTCCAGACCCTTCGGGTGAATGGTGCGGTGGGAGGCGAGGATGGCGCAGTCCATCTTTTCCAGGAAACGCAGGGTGCGCCTGGTGCCGTCGCCTGCATGCCATTTGCCGGTTCCCCCTGACCCCTTGCGGATATGGAAATCCTCCAGAAGCACGGGGAAGCGGAACTCGAGCACTTCCGGATCGGTCAGGCGCGAGTTGGTCATGTGAACATGGACGCCGTCGGTACCGTTGAAACCGGGTCCGGCCGGCGAGCCGGAACAGATGGTTTCATAGTACTGGTAGGTATCGTTGCCGAAGGTCAGATTGTTCATGGTGCCCTGGCTGTTGGCCATGGCGCCGAGCGCGGCAAAAAGCGCGTTGGTGACGTGCTGCGAGGTTTCCACGTTGCCGGCTACAACGGCGGCCGGATAGGAGGGGCGCAGCATGCAGTCGTCCGGCAGGACGATGCGGATCGGCTTGAGGCAGCCGGCGTTCATCGGGATGTCGCCTTCCACCATCACGCGGAAGCAGTAGAGCACCGCGGCGCGGGTCACCGGTTCCGGCGCGTTGAAGTTGTTCGGCTTCACGCCGGAGGTGCCAGTGAAGTCGACGGTCGCCTCGCGGTTCGCCTTGTCAACGGTGATCTTCACCTTGATCACCGAGCCCTGGTCGGTCGGGTATTCGTACTCGCTGTCCTTAAGCGCCGAGATCACCCGGCGGACGCTTTCCTCCGCATTGTCCTGGACGTGGCCCATGTAGGCCTGGACCACGTCGAGGCCGAAGTGGGTGACCATTTTCCGCAACTCCTGGATGCCCTTTTCGTTCGCCGCGATCTGGGCGGAGAGGTCGGCGACGTTCTGGTGCGGATTGCGGGCCGGATAGGGGTGGTTGGTGAGCAGTTCCACCAGCTCCGCTTCGCGGAAATGGCCCTGATCGACGATCTTGAAATTGTCGAAGAGGACGCCTTCCTCGTCCACGGTCGTGGCGCGCGGGGTCATGGAGCCCGGCGCCGAACCGCCGACATCTGCATGGTGGCCGCGCGAGGCCGCCCAGAACAGGATCTCCTTGCCGTCATCGTCGAACACCGGCGAGACCACGGTGATGTCGGGCAGGTGGGTGCCGCCGTTATAGGGCGCGTTGAGCGCGAAAACGTCACCCGGCTTGATCTGCCCCTTGTTGAGCTTGATCACCGTTTCCACCGAGCGGTCCATGGAGCCCAGATGTACCGGCATGTGCGGTGCGTTGGCGACCAGGGCGCCATCATGGTCGAAGACCGCGCAGGAGAAGTCGAGCCGCTCCTTGATGTTCACCGAATAGGCGGTGTTCTGCAGGGTCACGCCCATCTGCTCGGCGATCGACATGAACAGGTTGTTGAACACCTCCAGCATGACCGGATCGGCATGGGTGCCGATGGCCTCGGCGCGTGCGAGCGGAACGACGCGGTTGAGGATCACGTGATCCTTGGCATTGATCTGCGCCTGCCAGCCGGGCTCGACCACGATGGTCGCGTGCGGTTCGATGATCAGGGCCGGACCGTCGACGGTCATGCCCGGTTTGAGCGCGTCGCGCTTGTAGATGCTGCCTTCGTGCCAGGCGCCGTCGGAGAAGAATTTCGTCGCCGTCGCCGCTGCGGGGATTTCTCCTGAGAGGCCCAGATCCGGTTCGGAAATGCCTGCGCCGCCGCCGAAGGTTTCCACCTCCAGCGCCTCGACCACGACCGGCTTTTCTTTATAGGCGAAGCCGAACTGCTTCCTGTGGGCTTCCTCGAAGGCGTAGCGCATGGCGTCGAGGCCTGCGAGATCGACCGGCAGCGGCGTGTCGCTGCCTTCGTAGCGCAGGTGCACGATGGCGCGCGTGTGCCGCGTATCCGGGCCGATCTCCTGGGACTGAAGCTCGGCTTCGGTGATCGCTGCAAGTTCGTCGCGCAGCTTGTCGAGTTCGGGCAGGAGGTTCTGTTCCAGGCGCTTGACAACCGCCTGCTGGCGGCTGGCGCTGATGTCGGCAAGGCCCATGCCGTAGGCGGACAGGATTCCGGAGAAGGGGTGCACGATCACCGTCGTCATGCCGAGCGTGTCCGCGACCATACAGCCGGTCTGGCCGCCGGCGCCGCCGAAGCAGGTCAGGGCATATTCGGTGACGTCATAGCCGCGCTGGACGGAGATCTTCTTGATGGCGTTGGCCATGTTTTCCACGGCGATCTTCAGGAAGCCGTCGGCGACGTCCTCGGCTGAGCGGCCGTCGCCGATCCTGTCCGCCAGTTCGGCGAACTTTGTTCTGACCGCGGTTTCGTCCAGCGGTTCGTCGCGGTTGGGACCGAAGATCTTCGGGAAGAATTCCGGGGCCAGCTTGCCGGTCATCAGGTTGGCGTCGGTGACCGTCAGCGGGCCGCCGCGGCGGTAACAGGCGGGGCCGGGGTTGGCGCCGGCGGAATCCGGGCCGACCTGGAAACGGCCGTCCTTGTAATGCAGGATCGAGCCGCCACCGGCCGCAACCGTGTGGATCATCATCATCGGCGCGCGCATGCGCACACCGGCGACTTCCGTTTCGAAAGCACGTTCGTAGTCGCCGTCGTAATGGCAGACGTCGGTCGAGGTGCCGCCCATGTCGAAGCCGATGATCCTGTCGAAGCCGGCCATCTTGGAGGTCTCGACCGCGCCGACGACGCCGCCGGCCGGGCCGGAGAGGATCGCGTCCTTGCCCTGGAACAGGTCGGCGGCGGTCAGGCCGCCGGACGACTGCATGAACATCAGCCGCGGACCTTCGCCGAGTTCCTCCTGCACCTGGTTCACGTAGCGGCGCAGGATCGGCGACAGATAGGCGTCGACAACGGTGGTGTCGCCACGGCCGACCAGTTTCATCAGCGGGGACACTTCATGGGAAACAGAAATCTGCGGAAAGCCGATCTCCCGGGCGAGTGCCGCGAGCTTCACCTCGTGGTCCGGAAAGGCGTAGGCATGCATCAAGACGATGGCGATGGAGCGGATGCCGTCGTCATAGGCCGCCTGCAGGGCTTTCTTTGCGCCATCGGCGTCGAGCGGGCTTTCCAGGGAGCCGTCGGCACGCACACGCTCGTCGATCTCGTAGACCTGCTCGTAAAGCAGTTCCGGCTTGATGATCTCCTTGGCGAAGATGTCGGGCCGGGCCTGATAGCCGATCTCCAGCGCGTCTCGGAAACCCTTGGTGATGAACAGCGCGGTGCGCTCGCCCTTGCGTTCCAGCAGCGCGTTGGTGGCAACCGTGGTGCCCATCTTGACGGTGGCGATCCGGTCCGATGGAATCGCAGCCCCGGTTTCGATGCCCATAAGCTCGCGGATCCCCTGGATGGCGGCATCGCGGTAGGCTTCAGGATTCTCGGACAGCACCTTGTGGGGGTGAATGCTGCCGTCCGGCGCGCGGCCGACGATATCGGTGAAGGTGCCGCCGCGATCGATCCAGAAATCCCATTTGGCCGTCATGTTCTTACCCTCTTTTGATTGTCGTCGTCCCGTCGGCTTGGCTACCGCAATTCCGTGCGCCGTTTCAAATCACGCCTGCCACAACCAGCCTCGGTTTGATCATACGTTTACATTTTATCGATAAATTGTCGATGAAAAAATGTCGAGGCGATCGATTTCCGCCTGTTTAGCCGATTTTAAAGCGATCGCCGTATAGCTGGACGCCTCAATTGATGATCGGGACATGCCGGCGATGGCGCAGACTGAAACTGAAAGTCCGGCAGACCGGACCGGCGTCCTGGATCGGATCGACGGTGTTCTCGGTTCCAGGCCTTTGCTTGAAGGTGTCGCCGTTTTCTTACTGTTTGTGTATGCGGCCCGGATCGGTATCGAGCTCGCAAACCGGCCGCTGGGAATTTCGAACACTTTCTTCAGCGACTTTATCGCCTTCTGGAGCGGTTCCCATTTCGCCCTGCAGGGCGATTTCCTCACGCCCTACGATTTCAACGCCTTTGTCGACTTCCAGAAGGAGCTGTTCGGCAAGACCGGTCTCGGGTTCTTCAATCCGCCCACCTGGTATCTCTATATCTTCCCGTTTGCGCTCGTCCCCTATCCGGTGGCGGCGGTCGCCTTTCAGGTGTTTGGTCTGGCACTGTTGGCCTATGTCTGCGCGCTGCTTGCCAAGCGCCGTCAGGCGGGCTGGATGGCGCTTGTCTTTCCGGGGGTGCTTTTCTGCGTCCTTTACGGCCAGAACGGTATCCTGAATGCGGTCCTGATCGGCGGCGCGATCGTGGCCCTTGAGAAAGGGCGTCCGCTGCTGGCCGGTGTCCTGATCGGGCTTCTGGCCTACAAGCCGCATATGGGGCTGCTCATTCCCTTTGCCCTGCTGGCGGGGCGGGAATACAGGGCCTTCCTCTCAGCCGCCCTGACCAGTGTCGGGATTGCGCTGCTTAGTGTGCTTCTTTTCGGGCTGGAACCCTGGTTCGCGTTTCTGGCGAGCATGGATTTCGTCAAGAGCTGCCTGCTTGA
Organism: Roseibium sp.; assembly: GCF_048260565.1. Taxonomy (GTDB): domain Bacteria; phylum Pseudomonadota; class Alphaproteobacteria; order Rhizobiales; family Stappiaceae; genus Roseibium. The sequence goes on from NZ_JBLXGP010000003.1 coordinate 354,107, forward strand.
GGCTTGTGTTCCCATGCAGAAATACGCCTCGCCCTACGGCTTTTTAAGGCAGTTCGGGGTCACAGCCCAGATTGCGATGGGGGTTCAGGTCGTTGTTGCCGGCAGTGTTCTCCTCTCGGTCGTCTGGGCCTGGTCCCGTCCGGTGCCGATGGCGCTGAAAGGCGCGCTGCTGGTGGCAGGTGCGGGTGTCGCATCGCCCTATTTCCTCGACTATGACACGGCCCTGCTGGTCGTGCCGCTGGTGCTGATAACCCGGCTCGGGATGGAAGGCGGGTTCCTGCGCTATGAGCGGGTGTCGCTGTTTGCCGTGACCGTCGCGATGTTCGTCAGCCGGGGGTACGGCGTGGTCGTCCCGGTCTCGCTGATCGCGCTCGCCCCGGCCGGTTTCTTCGTCATCGCCTTGCGCCGGGTCTTTGCGACCTGCAGCGAATCCGCTTCCAGATTGCCTCAGAGCCAGACCGCTTAACGGATCAGGAGCGGCATTTCCTGGATATCGCTCCAGGTGAGATTGCCGGTCTCGTCCTTGTAGAGGGTCGGGTGATGGCCAGGCACAATCACCTTGCCGCGGCGCAGGACTTCCTGAATTGCAGCCTTGCCGCGCTTCTGCGGATCGATCTCCATGTCCGGAATGCCGGAAAGGGCCTCGCGGGCGGTCTTCAATGCGTCTGCTGCCAGCACGACGGGACCGTCCTTAGCGGCAAGCTCAAGCGAGATATGCCCCGGCGCATGGCCGGGGGTCGGGAAGGCGGTGACGCCGGGCAGGATTTCCGCCTCGCCATCGATCAGCTGAACGTCGCGGTCTGAAAGCAGGGCGGGCAGATAGCGCGGCGTCGCCGGATCGTCCTCAAACGGTGTTTCGACATAGTCGCGTTCGTCGCGGCTCATCAGGATCGGGGCTTTCGGGAACAGGTCCAGGTTCAGGACGTGGTCGAAATGTCCGTGGGAGAAGATCAGGAGGTCGATGTCATCCAGGGCGAGGTCCAGCCGTGCAAGCTGTTCGCGCAGTAGACGGCGCGTGGTGCCATGGCCGCAATCGAACAGCGCCCGCTTGCCGCCGGCTTCCACAAGCACAATGGAAGAGATGCCGAAGAATCCGCCTTCGAAGGCGAGGCTCGAGCCCGGGACCAGGATTTCGTATCGGACGGTCATGGCTTCTTCTCCCCCGTGCATCGATTATCGTATTCAAGAATAATGCAAACAATTACAATTTGTCGATAAATTGTTGATATTTCTTTCCTCTGCGTCTAGCCTGTCATCTGGACTTGGTTTTGCCCTCTTGTCAAAGCGACGGGAAGGGTTGGCCGGGTCACCGAACGAGGACAAAAGTCCCGCTTCCAAGAGGAGAGTAATATGCTGCTTTCACGTCATCTTTCGAAGGCAGGCGTTCGCCTTGCCGCTGCCGCCGTTATCGGTCTGTCGGGTCTTGCTTCCGCTTCCGCGCAGACGAAGTGGGACATGCCGACGCCTTATGGCGACAGCAACTTCCATACGGTCAATATCGCCGAATTCGCCAAGGACGTCTCCGACAAGACCGGCGGTTCGCTGACCATTCAGATCCATTCCGCTGGTTCGCTGTTCAAGCATCCGGAAATCAAGAACGCGGTCCGCAAGGGCCTGGCGCCGATCGGCGAAGTGCTGGTGTCGCGCCTGTCGAACGAAGACCCGGTCTTCGGCGTGGACTCCGTGCCGTTCGTGGCAACGTCCTATGACGATGCCTTCAAGCTCTACCAGGCGTCCAAGCCGTTCCTGGAAAAGAAGCTCGGCGAGCAGGGGCTGCAGTTGCTCTTCGCCGTGCCGTGGCCGCCGCAGGGCATCTATGCCAAGAAGGACATCAACACCATCGACGACCTGAAGGGTCTGAAGTTCCGCGCCTATAACGCGTCGACCGAACGGATCGCCCAGCTGGCCGGCGCCGTGCCGACCCAGGTGGAAGTGCCGGACCTGCCGACCGCCTTCTCCACCGGCCGTGTCGAAGCGATGATCACCTCGCCGTCGACGGGTGCGAACTCCAAGGCCTGGGACTACCTGGACCATTACTACGATGCCCAGGCCTGGTTGCCGAAGAACATGGTTTTCGTGAACAAGAAGGCTTTTGACGGCCTCAGCGACGCTGAAAAGGCAGCTGTCATGGAAGCCGCCGCCACCGCGGAAACCCGCGGCTGGGAAGCCTCCAAGGCGGAAACCGCCGAAAAGACCCAGATGCTGAAGGACAACGGCATCACGGTTGCCGCTCCCTCCGAGGCGCTGCAGGCATCCTTGAAGGAAATCGGTGCGACCATGGTTGTCGAATGGCAGGACAGCGCCGGTGACGATGGCAAGGCGATCATCGAAGCCTTTTCCAAGTAAGCGATCCTATGAAAGAGCCGGGCAATGCGCCCGGCTCTTGTCTTTTTATGGTTCCTGTCTGCGCGGGAGACCCTGCCTATGCGCGCCTTTCTCAACGGGCTTTACCGTCTGGCCGGCGGACTGGCCGCTGCCTGTCTCGTAACGATTGCCAGTCTTGTCGTGATCCAGGTGTCCTGCCGGCTCATCGACGGGTTTCGAAAGCTGATCGGCTTTGAGCCGCTCGGCCTACTGGTTCCCTCTCTTGCTGAAATCGCCGGGTTCCTGCTGGTCGGCGCCTCGTTCCTGGCGCTCGCCTCCACGCTGCGCATGGGCGACCACATTCGGGTTTCCATCCTGTTGCAGCATGTGTCGGCCCCGGTCGCGAAGGCTTTTGAGGTCTGGTGTCTCGGTGTGGCGCTGGTGCTTGTCGGGTTCTTCACCTGGCATGCGGGCTGGATGGTGAATGACAGCTACCTCTATAACGAGGTTTCCTTCGGCATTATTCCCGTTCCGTTGTGGATCCCCCAACTGGTGATGACGACGGGTCTAGCCGTTTTCGCGATCTCTATCCTGGATGATTTTCTGAGCGCGTTGCAGGGCCGACCGGTCAGCTATCAGGCGCCCGACCGCAGCGATGCGATCGAGGGAGTGGAATAATGGATCTCTCCCTCATCGCCCTGTGCCTGGGACTGGGCATGCTGGCGGCGCTTGCCACCGGTATCTGGGTCGCCGTCGCGCTCTTCGGTGTCGCGCTGATCGCCATGATGCTTCTGGTGTCGGCTCCGGCCGGTCCGGTGCTGGCTACCACCGTCTGGGGGGCGGCCAATTCCTGGGACCTGACCGCCCTGCCGATGTTCATCTGGATGGGTGAGATCCTGTTCCGTTCGCGCCTGTCGGAGGATATGTTCGCCGGCCTGTCGCCGTGGATGCGCAATCTTCCCGGACGGCTGCTGCACGTGAATATCCTGGGCTGCGGGATCTTCGCCGCGGTCTCCGGCTCGTCGGCCGCGACCACCGCCACCATCGGCAAGATGTCCCTGCCGGAACTGAAGCAGCGCGGCTATGACGAACGGATGGCGATTGGAACGCTGGCCGGATCCGGAACGCTCGGTCTCCTGATCCCGCCGTCGATCATCCTGATCGTCTACGGGGCCGCCACCGAGCAGTCGATTGCTCGTCTGTTCATTGCAGGCGTCATTCCGGGCGCCATGCTCTGCGTGCTGTTCATGGGCTACGTCGCGATCTGGGCCACCCTCAATGCATCGAAGATGCCGGGAAAGGAGCCACAGATCCCATTCTGGGACCGGGTCAAGGCCACCCGCCGCCTGTTTCCGGTGATTGCCTTGATCGCGGGTGTGATCGGCTCGATTTATGCGGGCCTCGCCGCGCCGACCGAAGCGGCAGCCATTGGTGTGGTCCTTTCGCTTCTTCTGTCCTGGGCTTCCGGTACATTGACGAAGAAGAGCTTCACCGATGCCCTGATGGGGGCGACGCGAACGTCCTGCATGATTGCCTTCATCCTGGCGGGTGCAGCCTTCCTGACCGTCGCCATGGGCTTTACCGGTATCCCGCGGGAACTGGCCGGCTGGATCGGTTCTCTCGGCCTGTCGCCGCTGCAACTGCTGGCCGCGCTCACCGTGTTCTTCATCGTGCTCGGCTGTTTCCTGGACGGGATTTCGGTCGTCGTGCTGACCACGTCGGTGATCCTGCCCATGGTCGAACAGGCCGGTCTCGATCTCATCTGGTTCGGCATCTATCTGGTCCTGGTCGTGGAAATGAGCCAGATCACGCCGCCGGTAGGCTTCAACCTGTTCGTGCTGCAGGGCATGACCGGCCACAACATCTTCAAGGTTGCGCGAATGGCCCTGCCGTTCTTCCTGCTCATGATCCTGGCGGTCGTGCTGATCGTGATCTTCCCCGAGCTGGCCCTGTGGTTGCCCCAGAACATGATGTCGCATTAGAAGGGGCGCGAAGAAGCCAGCCGGTTGCGCGGCGGTTGGGAGGACAAGGAAAATGCCAATGAGTGACAAGACACCGGATCAGCCCACAAGCATTGGCCCTGTGGTGTCGTCTGCCCATCTGGCTTCCGGCGCCATGCCGGCGTTGTCGGAAGTCGAGTTCGCCGTAACCATGATGGTCAACGCCTATCACCGCTGGATGGTGCGCTGCATGGCGGCTTCGGGCACCGAAGGCATGAGCCCGCTCGATGTGCTTGTCTTGCATACGATCAATCACCGCGGCCGCCCGAAGACGCTGTCCGATATCTGCCTCGTTCTGAATATCGAAGACACGCACACGGTGACCTATGCCATGAAGAAGCTGGAGAAGGCGGGTCTCATTACCTCCGGCCGACGGGGCAAGGAAAAGACGGCCAAGATCACGGAAAGCGGCGAAACCGCCTGCCTGGAATACCGTCGCCTGCGCGAAGCGATCTTGATCAAGCCGATGAAGGCACTGGGGCTCGACGAGAACGAACTGTCCCGGCTTGCCGCGACCCTGCGTCTGGTTTCAGGCAATTATGACCAGGCCGCACGCGCCGCCGCCGCCATGTGATGACTGACAATCGGATTATGGCGCATTCCGGCAAACACCGGATGAATGTGGCGCGGTGTCAAATTGGCCGATTGAATATTACAAATATTCTTGTAATGTCGAAATATGAAGGATGACGCCGCCATTGCCGCGCTTGCGGCCCTTGCCCAGGAAGACCGGCTCGCGGCCTTCCGGCTGCTGGTGAGGGCAGGGCCGGAGGGCATGGCATCGGGTGATATCGCCGACACGTTGTCGGTCGCACCGACGCGGATGTCCTTCCATCTTTCGGCGCTCGAACGCAGCGGGCTGGTGGCGTCCCGACGCGAGGGGCGCCGGATCTATTATGTGGTTTGTTTCGACCGGATGCGCGGTCTGCTCGGCTTCCTGACGGAGGATTGCTGCGGCGGCAGACCGGAAATTTGCGGCGTCGAGGCGCCGGCCAACACAGAAGGCTTATGAGCACATGACAATGACCATCTATCACAACCCGAAATGCGGCACCTCGCGCAACACGCTGGAGATGATCCGCAAGGCGGGCGTCGAGCCGACCGTGATCGAGTATCTGAAGACGCCGCCGAGCCGGGACGAGTTGGTCAGCCTGATCGAGCGCATGGGTCTGCCGGTGCGCGATGTGCTGCGCCAGAAGGGGACGCCTTACGACGAACTGGGGCTCGGCGAAGACAAGTGGTCGGATGACGAGCTGATCGATTTCATGATGGAGCATCCGATCCTGATCAACCGGCCGATCGTGGTCTCCGAGAAGGGCGTGCGCCTGTGCCGGCCGTCCGAAACGGTTCTGGACCTTCTGCCGCGGGACATCGGAGACTTCGTCAAGGAGGACGGTGAGGTGGTGAAGAAGGGCGCGTGACGGTGACGACAGAAAAGCCTGACTGTTCCGACCTTCCCAACATCGCCGTCGAACACTTCCGGCCCATCGACCGGCAGAAGCTGGAAACACCTGAAGACCTGATCCATCCGCCGCGGATCCTGCTGCTCTACGGCTCCCTGCGCGAGCGGTCCTACAGCCGGTTTCTCGTCCAGGAAGCTGCGCGGTTGCTTCAGACTTTCGGCGCGGAGACACGGATTTTCGATCCGTCCGGTCTGCCGCTGCCGGACGATACCGGGCCGGAGCACCCCAAGGTGCAGGAACTCCGTGACCTGAGCGCCTGGTCGGAAGCCCAGGTGTGGTGTTCGCCGGAACGTCACGGGGCCATGACCGGTATCATGAAGACCCAGATCGACTGGATTCCGCTCAGCATCGGCGCCGTTCGCCCGACCCAGGGGAAGGTTCTGGCGCTGATGCAGGTCTCCGGCGGCTCCCAGTCTTTCAATGCGCTCAACCAGATGCGGGTGCTCGGCCGCTGGATGCGCATGGTCACGATCCCGAACCAGTCATCCGTGCCGAAGGCGTTCCAGCAGTTCGACGAGGACGGACGGATGATACCGTCCGGGCTCTATGACCGGGTGGTCGACGTCATGGAAGAACTGATGAAGTTCACGCTGCTCCTGCGTGGCCGGAAGGACTATCTGGTCGACCGCTATTCGGAGCGCAAGGAAACCGGTGAGGACCTGATTGCGCGGGTCAACCGGTCTTCGTCAGGCTGAGTCTCAGCCCGTCGCGCTGAAGGGAGACGGAGGCTGCACGTTCTGCTCTTCGTCCTCTGCCTCGATCCTGGCATCGGCCAGTTCTTCCGCTGCCTGCGCGATGCTGGCGTGTGCCCTGGTATGAGCCATCGCCGGCCGCGGGTCGTTGCGTGCCATGAAGTTGGCATGCGCTTCCACCGATCCCGGTCGGCCGAAGAGATAGCCCTGAACGAGGTTGCAGCCGGCCGCGCGCAACAGGGTGACCTGCTCCTGGTTTTCCACACCTTCGGCAGTGATCACGACATCGAGGGAGCGGCCGAGGCCTATGATCGAGGTGACGATTGCGTCGGTGCCGACGTCCTTGCCGAGATTACGGATGAAGGACCGGTCGATCTTGATCTTGTCGAAGGGGAAACGGCTCAGGTAGCTCAGCGATGAATAGCCGGTGCCGAAATCGTCCATGGCGATCGAGACGCCCATATTTCGGATTTCGTTCAGGGTTTCGACGACGGCGTCGGTATTCGAAATCAGCAGGCTTTCCGTGATCTCGATTTCCAGGCGTGACGGATCGAGCCCGGAAACCCGCAGAGCGCGTGCTACCTTTTTGTGGGTCTCTCCGGCCATGAACTGGGCGGCGGAAACGTTGACCGCGACCCGAAGGTTTTTGTCGGGCCAGCCTGCCGCTTCCTGGCAGGCGCGCGACAGCACCCAATCGCCGATGGCTTCGATCAGGCCGCTGTCTTCGGCAACCGGAATAAAGACATCGGGCGGAATCGACCCCTTGGTCGGATGTTCCCAGCGGATGAGCGACTCGTAGGCCTTGAGTTGGTTGTCCGCCAGCGAATACTGCGGCTGGAACAGGAGCTCGAACTGATCGAACTTCAGGGCCTTCACCAGGCCGGCCTCGATTTCCTTGCGCTTCAACGCATCGGCGTCCATCTCCGGCGTGTACCAGGCAAAGGTCGAGCGTCCGGAATGCTTCGCTCGGTAAAGGGCAAGGTCGGCGCAGTGAAGCAGGCGGGAAGACCGCCAGTTGCCGTCGCTCGCCCGGGCAATGCCGATCGACAGGGAGATCTTGATTTCCTTGCCGTCGATGACGCACGGGTGCTTCGTTGCGGCCAGCATGTCGGAGGCGAGCTTGGTCAGCCGGGCCACGTCGGAAACCGATTGGACCATGACGGCGAATTCGTCGCCGGAGAGGCGGGCCACCAGATGGTCGCCGAAGACGGAGCGAAGGCGGTCGGCGATGATCTGGAGGAAGATATCGCCGGTCCCGTGGCCGTAGGTGTCGTTGATTTCCTTGAACTTGTCGACGTCGATCAGCATGACGCCCATGTTGCTGGCCTTGGCATGGGCCAGACGCAGGGATTCGTTCAGGCGCGCATTGAAGACCGCCCGGTTCGGCAACCCGGTCAGGGCATCGTGGTGGGCCAGGAACTCGATGTCGCGGTTGGTCTTTACCTGATCGTGGAAGCGCATCCATAACAGGAAGGCGGCGAACAGGAACGACGCCAGGCACAGGGCCGCGATGATGCCGCTGCTGATCAGGGTAATGATCGACAGGCTTTCAATCCGCTTGGTGTTGTCCAGGAGGACCACCAGAGCGCCGCGGACCATCCCTTCCGCATCCTGCTGCGGGAAAATCAGGAAAGATGCCGCTTCGACCTTGCCCCACCAGGTCATTTCAACGTCAGTGTATGGGGCGGTTTTCAGCTCTACCTGATCAAGCGCCAATTGCAGACCGAGCGCCCGTCCGTCAAAGATCTCCGGATCGGTATCCTTCGCGAAGACCGCGGCGAGACGATCGGCGAAACGCGGTCCCTGATTGATATCGGAGAGCGAGACGAAGCGATTGGCAACGACTTCGGACGGCTGCAGCGTTGCAGACATGAAGGAGAAAAGCTGTTCGGACATCTGCAGATCCGGAATCCGGATCGGCTTGTCGGTTTTCGCGGTCGTGCCGGTTTCCGTCTTGAGGCGGAGCCCCGCGCCCGTCTGCGCGTTTTCCGGAAGCATGGAGTAGAAGTCGTCCGTCAGCCCGGCCGAGACCACAGCCGGGGGAACGTGCTCGGCCGTCTGTTCGATGTTTCGAACCAGCAACCAATGGGTCAGCAGGCGGTTGCTTGCATAGACACCAAACGCAAGCAGCAGAACCAGCGCCATTGTGACGCTGAAAACGACTGTGCTGCTTCTGGCGGAGCCATTCTTCATTTATTCGAAAACTCTGTAAAACTACCAATCGCCGACAAGCTACAACGGATAGGTTTAGCCATCGTGAATCCCTGCAGATTCCCTTGCCTCGACGAATCGGATTTTTAAAAGGTTTGAAACCGACCTTGCCGGAATGCCAGAATTGGAACGGAATGACCTTCGCCCTTTCTTTTTATCCCGGCGACCCACCGGTAAAACCCGATGAACCCAACGCGAAACAGGCATCGCCGGGCATGGCGGGGATAGTGCCGGGCAGACGCAGAGCCAGGAGCCGTATGTGAGCGTTTGGAGCAGTTTGGAGACGATTGTTGCCGCCATTCAGACAGGCGGTGCGCAGGTTATCGACCGCCTGGTGCAGCTGGTGCTCTCGCGGCCGGAAGGCACGAACCGGGTGGGTTTCACGGTCGCCATGATCGCGCTCTCGGCGAAAATGGCAAAGGCCGACGGCGTTGTGACCACGGATGAGGTTCTTGCTTTCCACGAGCTTTTCCATGTGCCGCCGGGCGAAGAACGGAACGTTGTCCGCCTGTTCAATCTGGCGCAGCAGGATGTCGCCGGATTCGAGGTCTACGCCAAAAAGCTGGCTGATCTGTTTCCCTATGACCGAAAGACCCTGCTCGATATTCTCGACGGCCTGTTCTACATCGCCAAGGCGGACGGCGTCGTTCACCAGGACGAGATCAGCTATCTTGCCCGGGTCGCCGAGGTGTTCGGTCTGGACGATCGCGAATTTTCCAGGGTGCTGGCGCGCCATGTGCGGGAAAACAGCGACCCGTACGAAGTGCTCGGGCTCGGGCACGAGGCAAGCGACGAGGACCTGAAGACGAAATACCGGAGCGAGGTGCGCGATACCCATCCGGACCGGCTGATCGCGCGCGGCGTTCCCGAAGAATTCGTCCAGATCGCCAACGACCGGCTGGCGGCCCTGAATGCCGCATGGGCGCAGATTCGGGCGGAAAGAGGCCTATGAGTATAGCCACCGATACCGGCGTGAAAGCCAGGGTCCATCCATCACCCAATCACAACGATCGGGCCGGCGACGGGCCGATCGACATGCTGATCCTGCATTATACGGGCATGCCCGATGCCGAAGGCGCCCTGCGGCGGCTGTGTGATCCACGCGCCGAGGTCTCGGCCCACTACATGGTCTACGAAGACGGAGCCATCGTTCAATGCGTGCCGGAGGCAAGGCGCGCCTGGCATGCGGGGAAAAGCTTCTGGAAAGGCGAAACCGACATCAATTCCCGCTCAATCGGCGTCGAGATCGTCAATCCGGGCCATGACGGAGGGTATCCGGACTTTCATAAGGTTCAGATCGATGCGGTGATCGAACTGGTTCGGGACATCTGCAGCCGCCATTCCATCCCGCCATGGCGTGTGCTGGCCCATTCGGATATCGCACCGGACCGGAAGATGGATCCGGGCGAGAAGTTTCCATGGGGTCTGCTGGCGCAGCATGGCATCGGCCACTATGTGGACCCGGTCCAGGCGTCCGGCGGCATTTTCATGCAGGAAGGCGACAGCGGCCAGCCGGTCGAGGCCATCCAGTCCATGCTGGCCATTTACGGCTATGATGTCGCGATCACCGGTGTTTTCGACGAGCGGACCAGGAATGCGGTGACCGCCTTCCAGCGGCACTTCCGGCAGGCGAAGGTCGACGGGATCGTCGACCAGTCGACCGTAGAGACCCTTCATGCGCTGTTGGCGTCATTGCCGTCGCTGAACGCATAAAGCGGGTATCTGGCCGCATCGGCGGGATCGGCCTTTTGCCGGATCCTTGCCTTATTCTGCCCCGCCTTCGCCCGAAAGGGGGCAAGTTCCGCGCAAATTGCGTAAAAATCTCCATAAATTGCCGTGTGATCTGTAATATTTTGAAATATTTCGTGATCTGAGCGGGCCGATTTTCGTCCCATAGCGCGGTCATGTCTCTGCGCCTCGAATGAATTCCTCAACTACTCAAACAAGAACAAGGACACAACGAATGTTGCGGTCTATGAAAACACTTGTCGGAGCGCTCTGCCTTTTTGCCTCCGCCTTCTCCTTTTCCGCTCACGCGAACGAGGCATCCGGCTCCGGCCTGAAAACCTTCATTTCCGGAAAATTCGGAAACGAAGCAGAAGTTCCGAAAAAAAACACGGTGGCGAAGAAAGGCCGGCATGCCCGGGTATCCAAGCAGGCCGCTGCGTCCTCGCCACGCTCCAAGAACTATGCCCGGCTGATCCGCACGGCTGCCAGGAAACACGGCGTGCCGGAGCGCGTCGCCCTGGCCGTGGTTCAGGTCGAAAGCAATTTCAATCCGCGCGCCCGCGGCAGCGCAGGCGAGGTCGGGCTGATGCAGATCAAGCCTGCGACCGCGCGCGGACTGGGTTTTCGAGGCGCTTCCAAGTCGCTCTACGATCCGCAGACCAATCTCGAATGGGGGATGCGCTATCTTGCCGGTGCCCACAAGCGGGCCTCCGGCGATCTGTGCGGGACGATCCTGCGCTACAATGCCGGCCACTTTGCAAAACGCATGAATCCGGTGAGCCGTCGGTACTGCAGCAAGGTTAAGGCTATCCTTGCCTCAATCTGACGTAAGTGTTGATTGTGATTAAAACTTCGGATTGCGCAGAAATGTTGCTGCGTAGGCCGTTTTTATTTCCATGTTTCAGTTTTGTTCCGCGCAGGAGGTCAGTCAATTTACATTGATACTTTACCGTGCGGAGTACTACGTGCAGACGGCAGCGTCAGAATGCATATGATGGTTCTGTGACAGTGAGCATACCCTTGTGTAACCAAAGACGTGAACCGGCTGAACCGCTCTGACGGGCGGCAATCCGGGCACATCGGTATCGGTGACCCGGGAGGAAAAGCCATGCTGACGTTCAGGACCTTTCTGTACATCGTTGCATTTTCTTTTTTCTGCGGAGTGGCAGGCGCTGGCGATCTCGCCGAACAGGATGCAGGCAAATCCGTCAATCCGCCGGTTCTGGCGCAATCGGCAGACGGCGGGCAACCTGCTGCCCAACCGTCGGCCAAACCATTTGCTCCGGTATCGTCGTGGATCGGGGCAGCCGTTGCCCAGTCCTGTCCCGCGGCCGATCCCGGCGAGGCCCTGTGCGGCTATTTCAGCGGGTATTGCCGCTACTGCGATACCAAGTATCCGCACTACTGCCCGTCCAACAACACCTGCTACGAGTATTTTACCGGTGCCCAGGAAGCTTGCGGAAACAACTATGTGATTTGCGGCGGGCCGGCGCAGTAGGCAGGGACAAGGCGGTCCGCAGCATCAGTCGTCGGTCTCAAGCCGGGCTTCCTGCGCGAGCGGTGCTGCGGGTATCGCTCCTTCCGCGACCAACTGGTGATGGGTGACCCTCCAGATGTGATAGGCGACCCTGTGCAGCCAGCGCATCGCGTCGAGGCGCGCCATGGCATCGTCGGTCGCAATTTCATCCCGCGAAGCCTTGTCAATCGTCTCGGAGCGATAGCTGTGCCGGCTTTCGCGAAGTTCCTTTCTGAGAAGATTGAAGTGGGCCGCCGTCTCCGGCGTCATGTCCGTCTGAGAAGCGGCGTCGAGTGCGCGCCTGAGATCGGTGGCCTTTTTATACAGGACCGGATCCGCATCCAGGGTCGCGATCCGCTCGGTCTGGCGACAGCGGTGCAGCAGGCGTTCCAGGTGATCGAGATCGTGAAACAGTGCGCGGTGCTCGTCGTAAAGGGCTCCATCTGTCGTCTGCGTGCGGATTTCTCCGGCAAAAGACCGGGCGGTTTCGACGGCCTGTTCGAGGGTTTCCAGTTCCCTTTCGGGATGTGCCGGTTTCGGTTTTCCCAACAGAGAGGAGAGGTATTTCATGGCGCTCCGGTTGATGTCTCTTACCGTGACGCGCGCAGCGTCCAGAGCGGCGGCTGGATCCTTCAGCAGGCTTTGGTCCAGGCGGGCCGCCAGATCCGGCCCTCGCGCGGGAACCAGCAGCGTGACCAGGCGCGCGAACTGCGGGGTGACACCGATCACCAGCAGGACGCCGAGGATGTTGAACATGCTGTGAAAGGCGACAAGGCCGATCTGGGGATCGAAGCCGATCGGGCCGGCTTGCAGGGACTGCGCGATATTGCCGACAAGGGGCAGAAGGAAAAAGGCGATCACGCCGGTAAGCAGATTGTAGATGACGTGGGCATAGCCGGTTCGACGGGTCGCGACCGAGCCGCCAACGGTGGCAAGTACCGCGGTGGCCGTGGTTCCGACATTCATCCCGACCACGAGCGCGGCGGCCTGCGGGAAAGTGATCGCGCCTGTTGTGAGCGCGACCAGGGCCGTGGCAACGCCTGCGCTGGACGATTGGGCGACAATTGTGACGGCGGCGCCGATCAGGACGAGTTCGAACCGGCCGAACCATGTGTCGCCCGGGAAGATATCGGGACTGACGCTGCCTTCGAAATAGGCCATGCCGTCCTGGAGGGCGCTGATACCTACGAACAGGAGGCTGAAGCCTGTCAGCACCGTTCCGAATGTTTTCCAGGCCCCGGGGCCGAAAATCTTCAAGAGCACGCCGATGAACACGAGCGGTAATGCGATCACTTCGAGCTTCAGCTTGAAACCGAGGATGACGACCATCCAGCCGGTGACCGTGGTGCCGATGTTGGCTCCGAAAATGACCCCCAATGCTTGAGGGAAGGTCATGAGCCCGGCGCTGACGAAACCGACCGTGGCAACGGTGGTTGCGCTGGAGGATTGCAGAAGGGCAGTCACAATCGCCCCGGTGACAGCCCCGCTTCGCGGCGTTTTCGTCGACGTCCTTAGGATGTGCCGAAGCCTGTTGCCGGCCAGGGACCGAAGGCCGTCGGTCATGAGTTGCATGCCGAGCAGAAACAGGCCGAGGCCGCCCAAAGCAGTCAGAACGGACGTGTACATGTCGTGCTTCTAGTCTTTTCGTTGTTGTTGTTTTATTTGCAAATCTCTACCCACAGACGACTTCAGGGTCGACCGCGGGGCAGAGCATTTGCGAATTCTACCGGCAGGAGGATAACGGAACGTATTCTGCCCGACTGCGGCTTATGAACAATTTTTGCCGGCTTTGGATGGAGCGCGCCTCTATCAGGCGCTGGCGCCTTTTGCATAATTGTACTGGAAGAGTGGCACCTTGATGCCGCCAATTGGGAGGATTGCATGAACGTTGCCATCTGGCTTCAGCGGACCGCGCAGATCTATCCGGAAAGACCGGCACTCTACTCCGGCGACCGGTTGACCGCGACCTATTCGGCCCTCGCGGAGCAGACCCGCAGGCTCGCCGGCGGACTGGCGGACAAGCTCAACCTGCAGCCGGGCGATCGGATCGCAATCTACATGCCGAACAGTCCCGACTACCTGACCCTGCTTTATGCGGTCTGGCACGCCGGCGGGGCCGTGGTGCCGATCAACTACAAGCTCCATCCCAAGGAAGCCGCATTCATTGTGGCAAATTCCGGTGCCAGGGCCGTCTTCGTGGCGTCCGCCGCGACAGCGCGCGATCTGCAGGCCGCTCTCGATGGCAATGCTGACGGCCTCGAACTCATCGAACTCGACGGCGGTCGTTTTCGCGATCTGCAGGCCGCGCAACCTCTCCCGGAGCCGGCGGCTCGCGCCCGGGTCGATCTGGCCTGGCTGTTCTACACATCCGGTACGACAGGTCAGCCCAAGGGGGTGATGATCACTCACGGCAATATCCACGCGATGAGCTTTTCCTATTTCGTCGATGTGGACGAGGTCCGGCCTGACGATGTGGCGCTGTACGCCGCCCCCATGTCCCATGGCGCCGGTCTCTACAATTTCATGCATGTGCTGCGTGGTGCCGCCCATTCCGTGCCGGAAAGCGGCGGCTTCGATCCGGCGGAAATCCTGTCGCTGGGGCGATCCCTGAAGAGCGTACACATGTTTGCCGCACCCACCATGGTGCGCCGGCTGGTGGACCGGGCGAAAGCGGAAGGATCCGACGGAGAAGGCATAAGGACCATCGTCTACGGCGGCGGGCCCATGTATGTGGCCGATATCGAGGACGCGGTTGCCGCCATGGGGCCACGGTTCGTGCAGATTTACGGTCAGGGCGAATGCCCGATGACGATCACCGCCCTGCCGCGGGAGATGGTGGCCGACCGCACTCATCCGCGCTGGCGGGAGCGGCTAGGCTCGGTGGGCTTCGCCCAATCCTGCGTCGAGGTCCGGATCCTGAAGGAAGACGGTTCGTCTTGTGCGGTCGGCGAGGACGGGGAAATCGCGGTTCACGGCGCGGCCGTCATGGCCGGGTACTGGCGGAACGGGGAAGCCACGGAAAAGTCCCTTCGCGACGGCTGGCTGTGGACCGGGGATGTGGGGCGGATGGATGCGGACGGCTTCGTCACCCTGACGGACCGGTCGAAGGACGTCATCATCTCCGGCGGCACCAACATCTATCCGCGCGAGGTCGAGGAAGTCCTGCTGCAGCTGGAGGAGGTCGCCGAGGTTTCGGTGATCGGCAGTCCGGATGAGGAATGGGGAGAGGTGATTGTCGCCTTCGTCGTGCCGAGAGACGGGGCCAAAGTCACGCAAGCGGATCTGGATGCCCATTGCCTTGCCAACATGGCCCGGTTCAAGCGGCCGAAGAGCTACTTCTTTATCGATGCGTTGCCCAAGAACGCCTATGGCAAGGTCCTGAAGACCGACCTGCGTCAACGCCTGGCAGAGACGCCTAGCGCACGATGCTCTAGGCCTGCTCTATGAAATCGGCTGCGGTTTCCGCGGCAAGCAGGATGGAGTCATCGTCTACCCCCGCCGTTGCCATGGCGTTGAGGCCGAACAGGACCGAAGTCATATAGGCGTGGATCGCTTCCGCATCCATCCGCATCGGGCGGGTGGTCCTTTCCACAAGCAAGGATGCCTTGTCCGCGATGCGAAGCATGACGTATTCGGCCATGGATTGCAGCTTTTTAGCGTGATCCGGGCAGAGTTCGGGAGGCGCGGCAAGGGCGGACAGAAGCAGGCAGCCTCGTCCGTTGTTGCTGGTCATGAACGCACCGACCTGGCGCAGCATGCCCGAGAGGCCGGTTCGTGGATCCGGGTTTTGTTCCAGTTCGCCGACGACCAGTTTCGTGACGTCTTCGACATAGCGTTCTATCGCTGCGATGAAGGCGCTTTCCTTGCTGCCGAAGGCAGCATAGAAGCTGCCGCGTTTGATGCCGACGGCCGCCTGGAGGTGATCGATGGACGTCGCCTCGTAGCCTCGGTCCCAGAAGACCTCGACGAAGGCATCGATCGCAGTGTCGTTGTCGAAACTTTTCGGGCGGCCTGCCACTTTCTACTCCATTAAACGGCTCGTCGGTTCGGAAATGCGGATGACGTACTCCGACATGTCGTAACGGCCCACCTTAATATCACCCCGGTTCATTACCTAGGCCTACTCACACTTCAGTGAGGGGGCAGCGATTACCGGCATGTTTTGGAGGGAGATCCTCAACATTCCTGCAAGTGAATATGTAAACTCTGAAATATCGCTGTTTTGGTTCTCTTTGTGAAGCGCTTTACAGTCGGAAGCGACGGTGTTTTCGACGTATTCCCTTGAGGCCTGGGCCGGTTCACTGCAATAAATTGTCGGGAGCGAGGAATCGCCGGCTTCAAGATCCGGGAAACGGTCGTGATGCTTCTGGCCAAACCGTGAGGGAGACGGGCTTTGGAAGTTATTTTTGGTCTGGCGGTTCTCACGGCTCTTTTCTTTGTCATCCTACTATTTGTACTTGCCTATCAAGTCACCAGTTTGAACCGAAAGTTCCGCAGACTTCAGGCGGAACTGGACGTCATGAAATCCGGGATCGGCGGCGGCCGCCCGGAAGCCGGACCTGAACAGAGGCAGGACCGGGCAACCAGCCCGGCCGTCGAGACGGTTTCTCCGGCCGAAGAAGCGCCGGCGGCAGCGCAGCCCGAATATTCCGAAGCCTCTCCCGAAGTGTCGGAAATTCCCGCTGCAACAGCCGGGGCGCCGGGGCGTGAAACCATCATCGGAGGCAAATGGACCGTTTGGGCCGGCGGTGTCACCCTGGCCCTGGGCGGCGTGTTTCTGGTGAAATACGCGATTGAAAACAGCATTCTCGGTCCGGAAGTACGGCTCCTCCTCGGCGCGCTGTTCGGGTTTTTTCTGCTTGCTGCCGGCGAATGGAGCCGGCGCAGACCGGGCCAGTTTTCCTTTCCCGGTTTCGAGGTCGCCAACATTCCGGCAACCCTGACCGCAGCCGGCACGGTGGCGCTTTTTTCGGTCACCTATGCGGCCCACGGTCTTTACGGATTTATCGGTCCCGGGCCGGCCTTTCTTCTCCTCGGTGCGCTGGCGTTGATGGCCATGCTGGCCGCTTTGCTCCATGGAGCTGCACTCGCGGCCCTCGGTATCCTCGGCAGCTATGCCGTGCCGTTCATGATCAGTTCGCCCAGCAGCGCGCTTTTGCCGGTGGTCTTGTACGTTCTCGCCGTGTCGGCGGCCGGCGTGGCGATCGGCAGGTTCCGCCTGTGGCTCTGGCTTGCGGGCAGCGCGATTGCCGGTCTCATCGGTTACGGGCTTCTGTTTGAGGTTGCAGCCGCCAATGGCGACAGGCTGTTGCTGATCCTTTATGCGGCGGGCGGTATTGCGATTGCCTATTTCGGCTTCGTCTGGAAACTGCATCCGGCCGATCCGCAACGAGCGGAGCCGGTCGATTATGCGGCGACGGTCGTCCTGTCGCTTTTTGCCCTGCCTCTGGCGGCCCATGTCCAGTTTTCCCATGCGGGCGGCGCCTATCTGGCCGAGGCTTTCCTTTTGATCGTCCTGCCGTTTACGGCCGTCTATTTCCATTCGGCCTTGCGCCTTGTCCTGTTCGCGCCGCTGCTCGCCGCGCTCTGGTCGTATTACCGCATGGGCGTGCCTCTCAATGTCTCCGACGTTCTCACCGGCCCGGACTACGGGACCTGGCCAGGGATCATTACGCCGTTGCCGGCAGAATACCGGGAGGCGCTCTCGGCGTTCTCGCTATACGGCGCCTGCGCGGCCTTGTTCATGACCGCGCTGGCGGCCGTCGGTTCCTGGCGTTCCGCGGCCAGGACATACCTTGCCAGCGGCGCGGCGCTGGGCGCGCTGGGCCTGCTGTCGATCGCCTATCTGCGGGTCGAGAGCTGGCAGGTGTCCTGGAGCTTCGCCGGTCTGGCACTGGCAATCTGCATCGTGTTCCTCGTTATTGCTGACCGGTTGAAACGCAATGCCGGGCTGCCGGAAGGAGGGGGCGGTTGCGTTGCCGCCTGGCTGGTCGGCGCCCTTTCGGCACTCACTCTTGCCGCCTGTTTCGCCCTGGAGGAAGCCGCCTTGACGGTTGCGCTCGGCCTTCTGGTGCCCGCTTTCGCCCTCGTTTACCGGCGCTATCCGGAGCCGGCGCTGAGATATCTGACCGCCTTTGCCGCGATCCCCTATGTGCTGCGCCTGATCTGGGATCCGTTCATCGTCGGCGAGGCGCTGGGAACGACGCCGATCTTCAACGCGCTGCTTTACGGCTACGGCGTTCCCTGTCTCGGGCTCGTCTTTTCCGCGTACCTGCTCACCGCCAGGGGACATGACTACTCCGCCGGGCGGATGCAGGCCGTTGCCATCGTCTCGGTGGTGGTCACCCTGGCCATGCTGGCCCTGCACTGGGTGGATCCGCATTTCCGCTTTGACGCCTGGCAAGCGAAATTTCAGGCGGCGGCGATGCTGGTCATTATCGGCGGCGCGGTTTCGCTCGGCCTTACGCGGTTCCTGCCGGGGGAGCGCGGGTCCGTGCTGGAACAGGCGTCCATCTGGATCGGTGCGGGCGGCATGGTCTATGGCGCGCTGGAGCTGTTCATCGAGTTCAATCCGCTTGTGACCGGCGCGCCCGTCGGATCGGGGATCGTCGTCAACTGGGTGAGCTTTGCCTACGGCCTGCCGTTCCTGCTGTTCGGCATCCTTGCCCGGCAGGCGTGGCGGGTGCGACCGAAGCCCTATGTTCTGGCCGTTGCCCTCTTTTCGGCCGCGATGGGCTTTGCCTTCGTCAATCTCACCATCCGCAACATTTTCAGTCCGGATTACCTGATCGCCGAGCCCGTTTCGGACCTGGAAAACTACGTCTATTCCATCGTCTGGCTTGTGGTCGGTGTCGCCTGTCTTCTCGCCGGGCTGGTGCGGAATTCCCTCTTCCTGCGTCAGGTCTCCGGCGTGGTGATCGGCCTGGTGGTGCTCAAGGTGTTTCTTGTCGACATGTCGGCGCTGGAAGGCGTCCTGAGGGCGCTCTCGTTCATCGGGCTCGGCCTGACGCTGATCGGCATCGGCTACCTCTACCAGAGAATGCTGCTGCGGCCTTCCGGGGAAGCGCGGGACAGCGAGGCCAGCGCAGCGGAGTTTTGATCCGCCTTGCTTGACCTGCCCCGCATTCCCAAATAAGGCAGCAGAACCAGTCGGTCGGACAGCCGCTGCCGCAAGCGCCGAAAGGCCGTGGCGGAGGAAAGTCCGGGCTCCAAGGAGACACGGTGCCGGGTAACGCCCGGCGAGGGCGACCTCAGGGAAAGTGCCACAGAAAGCAAACCGCCGCGGACCTGTTCGCGGTAAGGGTGAAAGGGTGGGGTAAGAGCCCACCGCGCCGCCGGTAACGGAGGCGGCATGGTAAACCCCACCGGGAGTAAAACCGAATAGGGGCAGCATGGGCGCAAGCCCGGCCGGTTTCCAGGCTTGCTGCCCGGGTAGGTTGCTAGAGGCGTTTGGCAACAGACGTCCCAGATGAATGGCTGTCACGTCCGCGCAAGCGGGCCATACAGAACCCGGCTTACAGGCCGACTGGTCCTTTTTTCTGTCTATTCGGGACAGCGCGGTTTGCGGTGAATAACCCCGCTTTCCGACGATTTCTTTAAGCAACATGACAAAGCTTGATTTCGTCATCCCGGACGCAGCGTAGCGGAGATCCGGGACCGGCGAGCCGAGGTCTTTGTCCGTATCACTCTGTTGAATTTGGAAGGCCTCTGCCTCTCCGGCACCGGCTCGCGCTTTCGCTTGGCCGGGGTAACGTTGGAGGGAATGAGACTTTATCAGCAGTCGGAGGCACCCGAGAACGGGCGCCTCCGGAAGAATAGCTGCCCTCACCCCGCCTGATATTGCGGGGCGCTGGCCAGGTAGGTGCCGTAGGCCTTGGCGTTCGGGTAGGAGAACTGTTCGGCGAGCGGATTGGAGCGTTTGTGCTTTCGTGCGCCGATATCCGCCAACAGCTCGTCGAAATGCTTGAAATGGAACGGTGCGGAGCACAGGCCGCCGTAGATCTGGGCGGCGGGGCGTTCGTTGCGTCTCCAGTTCAGCATCATCTCTATGTTGTCGCGCATCTCTTTGTCGGTCGGCTGATGGGCCAGCTGGCCGTCGCAGTACCGGACCAGCCAGTTCGCGATCATTTCGGCCGACAACACCGTGCAGAAGCTGGAATTGAAGCCGACGAAACCCATGTCGGGCAGGTCCGGGTTCACGGAAAGCCGGTAGACCCGGTACTGGCCGTCCGGCTCGATCAGCTTGTCCTGGTACTCCTGAGAGAGATACGGCACGCCGAGTTTCCAGCCGACCGCAAGGACGGAGAGGTCGCAGGGAACCTTGTCACCGTTGGTCAGAACCGCATGTCCGGGCTCGTAGTGGTCGATGGTGCCCCGGACCGGTTTGATCGAACCGTCGTTGAAGCCCTCGAAGAGACCGGGGGTCACGATCGGAACCGAACAGGAAATCTCCTTTTCGATCGGCACATCGGGCACCATGTCCCATTTCTTGAGCCTGAGCTGGGTCTTGAGCAGCATCTCCAGGCCGCGGAAATTGGCCCAGATCAGGGGCTTGAACACGGCGGCGATGACCCGTGCCAGGCCTGAGCGCCCCCATGAATTGAACTGCTGTTCCTGCGCGCGCATGTAAAGCAGGCGCTTGAAGTTGATGCCGCCGACGAAGTAGGGCACCCGCCAGACCGGCTCGCGGTAGACGAGCGTCACCGACTTCGCGCCGCTCTTCGCCGCATTCACCGCAATATCCGTGGCCGATTTCGATCCGCCCAGCACCACCACGTGTCTGCCTTCGGCCATTGCGCTGTCGGTGTATTCGGAGCTGTGAATGACCGTGCCCCCGGCGGAAGTGAATGCGTCCTGGCCGGGATGGGTGATGATGTTCTTGTCGGAGAATTGCCCCGTGCAGACCGCGACGAAGTCGAAATCCTGCTCCCAGGTCTTGCCGGCAGCCTCCAGCGTCAGTGTCCAGCCGGGCTTGCCGTCCGCGCGGCGGTCCATTGACTGCACGTTGGTGTTCAGCTGGAACAGCCGCGCCAGCTTGTGCTTGTCGGCGTAGGAATGCAGATATTTGTGAACCTGCGGTCCCTTGGGCCATTCCGGATAGTCGTCCGGCATGGGCAGGTCTGTGTAGCAGTACAGCTCCTTGGGCGACTGGGTCTGCACGTCCGGATAGGACCGCGACAGCTCCCAGACGCCACCGAAATCGTGGCTGCGTTCAAAACCGATGACGCGGTGGCCGCGTTCGTCGAAGGCCTTGGCCGCGGCAAGACCGCTCACGCCGCCGCCGATGACGGCGACAGTCTTTCTGTTGATCATGCTCATGTTCCTTTCGCGTGACGCCGGGCCGTGTCAGGCCTGATCGGGCGGCGGCAGGAAGTCCACTTCGTGCAACGCGGACAGGCGCACGAGTTCGGCCGGATCGGTGACGCCGTCGAGCGCTTTGAACAGATCGAAGAGTTTGCGCGAGGGCGCGACCCCGAACACGCAGGTCGCGGTCTTGCCCGAGCGGTTGAAGATGCCGTGGGCTTCGCCCATCGGCATGCGCACGGTATCGCCAGGGCCGGCCTTGTGAACCTGGCCGCCCATCTCGACTTCCAGATCGCCCTCCAGCATGACGATCCATTCGTCCTGGGTGGGGTGGATGTGCGGCGGGACAAAGGTGTCCGCCGGGATCACTGCATGCCAGACGAAGGCATTGGTGCTGAGGAGTTTCGGTGTGTAGGTATGGCCGACGACGTTCCAGGCGAGGTTGTCCAGACCGGCTTCAGCGCCGGTTATTCCTGCTCCATGTTGCATAGCTGTCCCCTTTTTTATGGTTTGACAGCCGTGAGCCTAAATCTGGCGCGACGCTTTCTTTTATCCAGATTGCGAAATTACTTGAGGGGTGGCGGCAAATTGCCACCTTGCGTCTTGTCGACCCGCTTGCAGCCTGACTTTGCGGCATCTAAACTTTTCCGATGTTGGCTGAAGATCAAAAGACCGTGCCGCTCAGCAGGTTTTGCCGGTTTCAGACGGCCGATCTCGACGAGGCACGCGAAATTGTCGCGAGGAACTTTTGCGCCCATCGCCTGGACATGGCTTCGGGCGGCGGTCTGTTCGATGCCTGTCAGAACCGGGTGGAGGGCCGGTCGATTTCGCTGAACTACATCCGCTACGGTGCGGACGTGGAGATCGAGCCGGGCGAGCTCGACAGTTTCTTCCTGATCCAGATACCGCTTGCCGGTCATGCCACCATCCGCAACGGCCGGACGACCGTTTCCTCCAATAGCCGTGTTGCCACGATCCTCAATCCGGACCGCTACACCGCCATGCGATGGCACGCGGGGTGCGAACAGCTTCTCCTACAGATAGACCGCAGCTATGTCGTCGAAATAGCCGAACGGATGACGGGAACGCCCCTCGACAGAGGTGTCCGTTTCTCACCCCGGATTGACCTCGAGCAGGCGGCGGCGCGCGACTGGTTCGTCAAGCTGCGCGCGGTGGTGCGTGCCGCCGAGGCCGGCGCGGTCTTTGCCGGCCGTGACGGATTGCAGCAACGGCTGGTTGAGGAAAATCTCATCGTGCATCTGCTCGAAACTCAGCCTAGCGGTATTTCGCCCCTTCTGGAGCGTCCGGTCTGCAGTTCCGCCCCGGCGGTGTTGAAACGGGCGCTTGCCATTATCAACGAGCGGTTCGCGGATCCCCTGACCCTGCTTGATATCGCAACGGCCGCGGGTACCACCCCGAGGACATTGCAGCTGGTCTTCAGAAAGGAACTGGGAAAGTCCCCGATGGAATGCCTTCAGGACCGCAGACTGTGTTTCGCAAGACATTTGCTGATTTCGGATGAGGGGCAAAGAAGCGTCGGGGATGCGGCCTATCTGTCAGGCCACAGGCATTTCGGGCGGTTTTCAAGCGCCTACAGGCGGCGTTACGGCGAACATCCAAGGCAAACCCTTCAAAACGCAAACGCCTTTTGAGCCTTTAAACCCGTTCATACACGCAAATTTTTTACCTTTTTCGGCCGGTTTCTCCCGCGTTTTCCGGCTTGCGGGCTCCGATTCCCTCTTTCTGTCAAGGCTTCGTTAATCTTAACAGGATCAAAATCGCTTTGATTGCTGACACTTGTCCGTAAGCAGGTCTACGACCATGGGATTCCATTGACGTCCCATAAGATCCCATGGTATCCCATAAAAACCCAGAATGGGGATTGGCGGCCCATATCAGGGCGGTCACGGCGGCTCATATTTGGTGTCAAACCAGGTCGGAAACCGGCCGTCTTCTTTCATTCAGGGGGAACTTGGGCTTGGTCAGGCAGTTTTGCCTGCTTAGAGGGGTGTTATGGCCGGTTTTGTGTCGCATTTTACCAACCGGCTGGATGCCAAGGGTCGTGTTTCGATCCCGGCACCCTTCCGCGCGGTTCTTGCGCGCGACGGCTTTGAAGGCCTTTACTGCATCGCCTCTCCCCATTGTCCCGCCATCGATGCGGGCGGCAACGAACTCCTGGGCGAAATCCAGACCCGGCTCGACGCTTTCGCCAAGCTGTCGCCGGATCACGACGCCCTGGCCGTGGCCCTTTTCGGCGCCAGCGAGACGCCGAAGATCGACGGCGACGGCCGGATCATGATTTCCGATATGGTCCGGGACCACACCGGGATAACCGATCAGGTCACCTTCGCCGGTCTCGGATACAAGTTTCAGATCTGGGAACCGGAAAAGTTTCGCGAGCATCGCGCGGAGGCCCAAAAGCGCGCGCTCGCGATGCTGTCGGGGCAGGTGGCCCCGACACCCTTGCCAGGAGGGCCGGCATGATGGCGCTGAGCGAAAGAAGCCCTGCTTCGGATGCCGGCGGACCTGTGCGTCATGTGCCGGTTCTCCTGAAAGAGGTTCTGAAATATCTCGATCCGAAATCCGGCGAGGTAATTGTCGACGGTACCTTCGGGGCAGGCGGCTACAGTCGCGCGCTGCTGGAGGCTGGCGCATCCGTCGTCGGCATCGACCGCGATCCGGATGCGATTGCGGGCGGTCAGTCCCTCGTCGATGAGGCCAAGGGGCGTCTGACACTCGTTCCCGGCCAGTTCGCCGATCTGGACACCCATGCGCGGGATGCCGGTTTCGAACATGTCGATGGCGTGGTTCTGGATCTCGGCGTGTCGTCGATGCAGCTCGATCAGGCGGAGCGGGGGTTCTCGTTCCTGCGCGACGGGCCGCTCGACATGCGCATGGAGCAGGCCGGTCCATCCGCCGCCGACGTGGTCAACCGGATGCCGGTGAAGGACCTGATCCGCATCATCGGCCTGCTCGGCGAGGAAAAGCGGGCGACGACCGTCGCCCATGCCATTGACAATGCGCGCAAGGAAAAGCCGTTCGAGCGGACCGCGGAACTGTCCGCCCTGATCGAAAAGGTGCTCGGACGGTCTCCGAAAAAGGCCCAGATCCATCCGGCGACCCGGACCTTCCAGGCGCTGCGCATCTACGTCAACGGCGAGCTTCATCAGGCGGCCCGAGCGCTTGGCGCGGCGGAACGGATCCTGAAACCGGGCGGACGGCTGGTTCTGGTCAGCTTCCACAGCCTGGAAGACCGGATCGTGAAGCGGTTCTTCCAGGATCGGACCAAAACCCGGGGCGGCGGTTCCCGGCACATGCCGGAGGAAGACGTGCCGCCACCGACATTCGAATTGCTCACGCGCAAGGCGGTGGAAGCGGAGGAGGCCGAAACGGAGGCCAATCCGCGCGCTCGCTCCGCGCGTCTTCGCGCGGGCCGGCGGACCGATGCCCCGGCGCGCGAGCTCGACATTCACGCGGCGGGCGTCCCAAGGCTTGCCGAATTTGACGGATTAGGAGGCTGAGATGGGACGCTATCTCAACATACTCTTCGTGCTGGCCGTCGTGATCGGCGCGGCCGCGGTTTATGACATGAAGCTTGCGGCCAAGAAATCGGCGTCGCGGGTTGCCGAACTGCAGCAGCAGATCGACGAGGAGCGGGAGAACATCCGCCTCCTCAAGGCGGAATGGAGCGCGCTGAATCAGCCCGAGCGGCTGCAGCATCTTGTCGAACGGTACAATTCCTATCTTCGGCTCCAGCCGCTGGACGTGAACCAGATCGTGTCGCCAGAGGATCTCCCGGTCCGTCCGGTGCAACTGAAGCCGGTCGGCGGACCCGATCCGATGGGCGGATACGCCGGCAATTCCCAGGTCATCAGGTAAGGGCGGCGGCATGGCGGTAACCCACGACACAGGTTCCATTCTTCAGGTTCGCCGCGCAAAACCGCGTCCGGTGCGTGGTTCCGTGTCTTCCAGCGCGGTCAAGTCCCGCGTCTACCTTGCGATGATGGCGTTTGCTTTCGTCTATCTGATGATCGGAGGCCGCCTCGTGCTTCTGGCCGAGATGGACGAAACACAGTCCCCGGCCCTGATTTCGGCGCAGGATTCCGTCGCCGCCTCGCGACCCGATCTGCTGGACCGCAACGGCGAGATCCTTGCTACCGATATCAAGACCGCCTCGCTCTACGCCGAACCGCGCCGTGTCCAGGATGTGGATGAGACCGTCGAAGGCCTGATGAGCGTCCTTCCGGACCTGGCTCCTGCCGTGGTTCGCCGCCGTCTGGAAAGCCGGGCCGGGTTTGCCTGGCTGAAGCGCGAACTCACACCGGATCAGGCGAACCGGATCCATAATCTCGGTCTGCCGGGCATCAAGTTCCTGCCGGAAAACAAGCGGTTTTATCCGGGCGGCCCCACCGCCGGCCATATTGTCGGGTCGGTCAATGTGGACAACCAGGGCCTGACCGGGATCGAAAAATACATCGATGACGAATGGCTGGCGGATCTGCAGAAATTCGGCTTCGCCTCCGACAGGTCGATGGAACCGGTTCGGCTCTCCGTCGATCTCCGGGTCCAGCACGTGGTGCGCGACGAACTGGTCAAGGCCATGGAGCGCTATCAGGCCATCGCCGCAATCGGTATCGTGCTCGACGCCAAGACCGGCGAGGTCGTCGCCATGTCGTCCCTGCCGGACTACGACCCCAACGACCGGTCCGAGGCCCTGGACAAGAACCGGCTCAACCGGGCGACCGGCGGGGTCTATGAAATGGGGTCGGTGTTCAAGACCTTCACCGCGGCCATGGCGCTTGATTCGGGGAAGGTTTCGATCAACGACAGTTTCGATGCCTCGCGCCCGATCCGGGCCGCGGGACGCACAATCCACGATTTCCACGGCAAAAACCGGATCCTCTCCGTGCCGGAAATCTTCATCTATTCGTCCAACATCGGCACCGCGAAGATGATGCTTGCGACGGGGATCGACAAGCAGCAGGAATTCCTCGGCCGGCTCGGCTTCCTGGAGCGACCGCATACCGAGTTGCCCGAAAATGCGGCTCCGCTGCTGCCGCCGAAATGGTCCGAACTGGCGGCCATGACCATTTCCTTCGGTCATGGCATTTCGGTGACGCCGATGCAGACCGCGGTCGCCGCTGCCGCCCTGGTCAATGGCGGAAACTTGTTGCCGCCGACCTTCTTCCCGCGCAGCAGCGACAAGGTCAAGGCATTGGGAAAACGGGTGGTTTCGGAAGGGACCAGCCGGATCATGCGCTATCTGTTCCGGCTGAACGTTCTGTCCGGTTCCGGACGGAATGCCGATGTGCCGGGCTATACTGTGGGCGGAAAGACCGGGACGGCGGAAAAGGTCGAGAATGGCGTTTATGTTTCCAACAAGCGCCGGAACTCCTTTCTGTCCGCCTTCCCGATGGACGACCCGCGCTACGTGGTGCTGGTGGTTGTCGACGAGCCGAAGCCTGAAAAAGGCAAGTACAGCGCGACGGCGGGAATGAACGCGGCGCCGACCGTTGGCGCCATCATTCGCCGTGCCGCACCGATGCTGGGCGTGATGCCGCGCTTCGGCGATGATGAACAACCGATTGAAATAAAATATTAAGGCTTCAAGCACCGGCGGGGTCGCAGCCGTTAACCGGTGTTTGAATGCCAACATGACGACGCACCAACCGGACGACCGTATGAAATGCATCTTGAAAAATTAGCGCGCGAGCTGGACCTGCCGGAAGGGGCGGGGACGGTCGATATTTCCGGTCTGACCGCCGACAGCCGTGCGGTAGAGCCGGGTTTTCTGTTTGCCGCCCTGAAAGGCGCAAGCACGGATGGTGCGCGCTTTGTCTCCAGTGCGGTGGATGCAGGCGCGGTCGCGATCCTGTGTGCGGAAGAGGCAGCCGACCGGGTGCGGGCCGATGCGGCCGGGCGCGCCGTCGTCCTAGTGAGTGCCGAACCGCGTCGCGCTTTCGCCCTGATGGCGGCGGCCTTTTACGGGGATCAACCTGAAACGGTCGTCGCGGTGACCGGCACGAGCGGCAAGACCTCCGTCGCCCATTTCGTGCGCCAGATCTTTCAGGCCGCCGGCCATTCGGCGGCAAGCCTTGGCACCATCGGAACCGTGACTGCGGACGGCCGCATCTACGGCGGGCTGACGACACCGGACCCGGTGGCGCTCCACAAGGAACTCGCGCGGCTGGCAAGGGACAAGGTCACCCACGCGGCGCTCGAGGCGTCCAGTCACGGTCTCGACCAGTTCCGCCTCGACGGGGTGCGCCTGACGGCTGCCGGTTTCACCAATCTCGGCCGGGACCATATGGATTACCATGCGACGGTCGAGGACTATCTCAATGCGAAACTGCGCCTGTTCCGCGATCTTCTGCCCTCGGGCGGGACGGTCGTCGTCGATCCGGGCGAACCTTACGCGGACCGCGTGCTGGCGGTTGCGGCGGAGCGGAAGCTGCCGGTCATCACCGTGGGCGAAACCGGCAAGGACCTGAAGCTGACGGGATTGCGCCAGACGACTTCAGGCCAGGTCCTGACCATCCAGACGGCGCGCGGGGATTACACAGTGACCCTGCCGATGATCGGACGGTTCCAGGTCTCCAATGCCCTGATCGCCGCAGGCCTGGCGATCGCCGCCGGCATCGAAACCGGCAAGGCGGTCAGATCGCTGGAAAGCCTGAAAGGCGCGCCGGGGCGGCTGGAATTCGCCGGCAAAACCTTGAGTGGCGGCACGGTCGTCATCGACTATGCCCACAAGCCCGATGCGCTGGAAAACGTGCTTGCGGCCTTGCGTCCGTTTGCGGACGGCAAGCTCATCGCCGTGATCGGGGCCGGTGGGGACCGGGACCCGGGCAAACGGCCCTTGATGGGAAAGATTGCCGCCGAGAGGGCGGATGTCGTCATCGTGACCGATGACAATCCGCGTAGCGAAGATCCGGCGGCCATCAGGAAGGCGATCCTGGAAGCGGCGCCCGATGCGCTTGAAATCGGCGATCGCGGCGAGGCCATCCGCGAGGGTGTACGGCGGCTCGGTCCGGGCGATATTCTGTGCGTGGCCGGAAAAGGTCATGAAACGGGCCAGATTGTCGGCAACACGGTACACCCCTTTTCAGACCACGAAGCCGTGGCCGAAGCCATCGCCCAGGGAGTTGCCCGATGACCGAACCGTTGTGGACCCGAGAAGCTTTTGTCGAAGCGACCGGTGGAGAAGTCTCCGGCGAGGTCCCCGACGCGATCACGGGCATTTCCATCGACAGCCGGACACTTCAGCCGGGCGATGCCTTTGTTGCCATCAAGGGCGACCGTCTGGAGGGCCACGATTACGTCGATGCCGCCCTGAACGCCGGAGCATCGCTGGCGCTTGTGGCCCGGGAGCGCATGGCCGATCTGCCCGAAGGCGGCCGGTACGTCATCGTCGACGATCCGCTCGACGCCCTCCGCCAGCTTGGCATTGCCGCCCGGGCGCGGACGGACGCCCGTATCGTCGCGGTGACCGGGTCCGTCGGCAAGACCGGAACCAAGGAAGCGCTTCGGCTGACGCTGGAACGGTCCGGCAAGGTGCATGCATCCGTTGCCTCCTTCAACAATCATTGGGGCGTTCCCCTGACGCTGGCACGCATGCCGGCCGACACGGAATACGGCGTGTTCGAAATCGGCATGAACCACGCCGGAGAAATCACGCCGCTGGTCAAGATGGTGCGCCCGCATGTGGCGATCATCACCACGGTGCAGCCGGTCCATCTGGAATTCTTCGGGTCGGTCGAGAAAATCGCCCAGGCGAAGGCGGAGATCTTCTCAGGTCTGGAGCCGGACGGCGTTGCCATTCTGAACCGGGACAACAATCAGTACGATCTGCTGAAGTTCCTGGCGACTGCGGCGGGCGTCCCGCGCATCGATACGTTCGGCGAATCCGCCGGTGCGGATTCGGTTGTTGAGAAGGTCTCGCGCCAGCCGGGCAGCTCCAGCGTGCAGGCGGTTATCCTCGGCAACGAGATCACCTACAAGATCGGCGCGCCGGGACGCCATCACGTGAAGAACAGCCTGGCTGTTCTCACCGCCGTCGTCGAGCTGGGCGCCGATCTGGCACTGGCCGGACTGGCGCTGGCGGAGATGCATGCGCCGAAGGGTCGTGGCGAAGTGACCCGGTTGAAGCTGCCGGAAGGCTATCTCGACCTGATCGACGAGAGCTACAACGCCAATCCGGCGTCGATGAAGGCCGCTCTGGAAGTCCTGAGCGAGGCTCCTGTTTCCCGACCGGGCCGGCGTATCGCCGTGCTTGGGGACATGCGGGAGCTCGGAGAACAGGCGGATCAGCTGCATGCGGGCCTTTTCGCCCATATCAGCAACGCGGCGGTCGATACGGTTTATTGTTCGGGACCGCATATGCATGCGCTCTGGGAGCTGCTGCCCAAACATCAGCGCGCGGCCTATGCGGAAGAGGCCGCCGGACTCCGCAACCGGTTGCTGGAAGATGTGCGCTCCGGCGATGTGATCATGATCAAGGGGTCGCTCGGATCGAAGATGGGGCCCCTTGTTGAGGCCCTGAAAAAGGAATATCCGCCTGCGGACGAAACCGTGGCGGCTTGAGGACCTTCGGATGTTTTATTTTCTCGGCGAGTTAGCCGACCAGATTTCTGCCCTGAACGTGTTCCGGTACATTACGTTCCGGACCGGCGGGGCGATCATGACGGCCCTGTTCTTCGTGTTCCTGTTCGGGCCGAGGATCATCAGCAGTCTGCGCCTGCGCCAGGGACACGGACAGCCGATCCGCGCGGATGGGCCGGAAGGTCATTTGCTGAAGCAAGGCACCCCGACGATGGGCGGTCTGATGATCCTGTCGGGCGCGCTTGTCGCGGCCCTTTTGTGGACGGATCTGTCCAATCCTTATGTCTGGATCGTGATCGGGGTGACGGTCGGTTTCGGCCTGATCGGATTTTACGACGATTATCTGAAGGTGACGAAGTCCAGCGCCAAAGGTTTCGGCGGCAAGGCCCGGCTCGGACTGGAGTTCCTGATCGCGGCCGCGGCCGCCTACGCGGTCACCCTTCTCGACAACCCGCCGTTTTCGACCTCCATCGGCTTTCCCTTCCTGAAGGCGGTCACTTTCAATCTCGGTCTTTTCTTCATTCCCTTCGCCGCATTCGTGATGGTTGGCGCCGGCAACGCGGTCAACCTGACCGACGGGCTCGACGGGCTTGCGATCGTTCCGGTGATGATCGCCTGCGCGTCCTTCGCCCTGATTGCGTACCTCTCCGGGAACGCGGTGTTTGCCGAGTACCTGCAGATCCACCACGTACCCGGCACCGGCGAACTGGCGGTCATATGCGGAGCGGTGATCGGGGCCGGTCTCGGCTTCCTGTGGTTCAACGCGCCGCCGGCGGCCATTTTCATGGGCGATACCGGATCGCTGGCGCTCGGCGGAATGATCGGTGCGATCGCCGTTGCCACCAAGCACGAGATCGTTCTTGCCATCGTCGGCGGACTGTTCGTTCTGGAAGCGGTTTCCGTGATCGCCCAGGTGATCTCCTTCAAGCTGACCGGCAAGCGGGTCTTCCGCATGGCGCCGATCCACCATCATTTCGAACTGATGGGCTGGACGGAGTCCCAGGTCGTGATCCGGTTCTGGATCATCTCCGTCGTCCTGGCCCTGATCGGCCTTGCAACCCTGAAGCTGAGGTAGGTGCCATGATCCCGGTTACCTCGTTCAAGGGCAGGCATGTGGCGCTGTTCGGTCTCGGTGGTTCCGGGATGGCGACGGCGCGTGCGCTGGTGGCCGGCGGTGCGCAGGTAACGGTCTGGGACGACGCGCCGGCGCGGGTCGAGGCCGCACGCTCGGAAGGGCTGCATGCACAGGATTTGCGCGAGGCCGACTGGGACGATTTCGCAACCCTCGTGCTGGCGCCCGGCGTGCCCCTGACCCATCCGCTGCCGCACTGGACGGTGGACCGGGCGCGCGATGCCGGTATCGAAGTCATCGGAGACGTGGAACTCTTCTGCCGCGAGCGGCGCAGGAAATGTCCTGATGCACCGCTGATCGCCATTACCGGGACGAACGGCAAGTCGACCACCACCGCGCTGATCGCCCATCTCCTGAAGGCGCTCGGCTATGACACGCAGATGGGCGGCAACATCGGCATTCCGGTGCTGGAGCTGGAGCCGCCGGCGCCCGGACGGCACTATGTGGTCGAATGTTCCTCCTATCAGATCGACCTGGCCCCCACCCTCGATCCGACGGTGGGCATTCACATGAATTTGTCGCCGGATCATCTGGACCGGCACGGCACCCTGGAACGTTATGCAGCGATCAAGGAGCGGCTCGTTCAGGGCAGTGAGACGGCCGTCGTCGGTGTCGACGACCGGCTGTCGGCGGCCATTGCCGACCGCCGGGAAATGAGCGGAAAGCCCCTGTGGCGGATTGCAGGCGAGCGGGAAGTGTCGGAAGGCGCATATGCCAGCCATGGCGAGCTGTTCGAAGCCCATGACGGCGCCCAGGTCCGGGTCGCACGCCTTGCCGGGATCGACAGCCTGCGCGGCGATCATAACGGCCAGAACGCGGCGGCGGCCTTCGCCGCGCTGCGGACGCTTGGGGTTTCGGCCGACAAAATCGCCGAAGCGCTGAAAAGCTTCCCCGGACTGCATCATCGCATGGAAGTGATTGCCCGCTCCGGACGGATCCTGTTCGTCAACGATTCCAAGGCGACCAATGCGGATGCAGCCGCCCGTGCGCTCGCCAGCTTCGAACGGATCTACTGGATTGCCGGCGGTCGCGCCAAGGCCGGCGGGATCGCCCCGCTGGAAGAATTCTTCCCGCGCATCGCCAAGGCCTATCTGATCGGCGAGGCTGCGGACGACTTCGCAAAGACCCTGGGCAATCGGGTTCCCTACGAGATCACGGGAACGCTGGACAAGGCGGTCGCGCAGGCCGCTTCGGATGCCGCGAAGGACGCGGCACCCGAAATGGCCGTGCTGCTGTCGCCAGCCTGTGCGTCGTTCGACCAGTATCCCAATTTCGAAATCAGGGGCGATGCCTTTGCCAAGGCGGTCCGCGCCCTGAAGATGGTCGTCACCAGCCAGGAGGTCGCCTGATGGTCAGCCGCGCCGATCGCAGCCGCTTCGCGGAGTGGTTCTGGACCGTGGACCACTACCTGCTTGCCGCCTTCTTCCTGCTCATGGTCGGCGGTGTGGTCCTGTCCTTTGCCGCAAGCCCGCCGGTTGCAGAGCGGATCGGCGTCGAGACCTTCTTCTTCGTCAAACGTCAGGCACTGTTCTTAGGCCCGGCCATTGCGATCATGCTGGCTGCGTCGCTGATGTCGCCGCGCATGGTCCGGCGGGCGGCGCTTCTGATCTTTATCGCCTCGGTGGTGATGCTGATCGCCACGCTGTTCATCGGCCTTGAGGTCAAGGGGTCGAGGCGCTGGATCTCGTTTCTCGGTTTTTCGATCCAGCCTTCGGAATTCTTGAAGCCGGCATTCGTCGTCCTTGTCGCCTTCCTGCTGTCTGAGAGCGGTCGCAGGCGCGAGGTTCCCGGTGTCCTGTTCGCCATCCTGCTTTACGTCATCTGCGCGGCGCTCCTGATCGCCCAGCCGGACTTCGGCCAGACCATGCTTCTGGGCGCGGTCTGGGCAGGACTGTTCTTCCTGAACGGCCTGCCGTGGTTCCTGATTGCCGGTCTCGGTGTGATCGGTGTTATGGGCCTTGCGGCGGCCTATGTGTTCCTGCCGCACGTGACCGCCCGTGTGGACCGGTTCATGGACCCCAGTTCTGGCGACACCTACCAGATCGACACGGCGATGGACTCCTTCCTGTCGGGCGGCTGGTTCGGACGGGGCCCGGGGGAGGGGACGGTAAAACGGATCCTGCCGGACAGCCACACGGACTTTGTCTTCGCTGTCGTGGCGGAGGAATTCGGCATTATCGTCTGCCTGTTGCTGGTTTCCGTCTTCGCCTTCATCGTCATTCGAGGGCTTAACCACGCGAGCAAGGACCAGGATGCCTTCAGCAGGTTGGCAACGGCCGGGCTTACGGTCCTGTTCGGACTGCAGGCATCCATCAATCTGGCCGTGAACCTCAATCTTATGCCGCCGAAGGGCATGACGTTGCCGTTCATTTCCTATGGCGGTTCGTCTCTGCTGTCGTCGGCCTTGATCGCCGGAGCGTTGCTGGCGCTGACCAGGCGCAGACCGCGGCCGACCCGCGGCGAGCCGGTGACCGTCAGCCGCCTTTCGCCTTCCAGCCTCATGTGAGGACCGAGCGTCAAGAGTCATGAGTAAAACCATTCTTCTTACGGCAGGCGGTACGGGCGGGCATTTGTTCCCGGCCCAGGCGCTGGCGAGCGAACTCGGCCGGCGCGGCTGGACGGTGGAACTCGCCACCGATGAGCGGGCCGACCGGTATGGCCAGGCCTTCCCGGCCCGCAAGGTACATATCATCGCGTCGGAAACCCTGCGCGGCAAGTCGCCGGTTGCCCTGGCGAAAACGGCCTTCAGCCTGCTGCGCGGCACCTTGCAGGCGCGCAGCGTCATCAAGGCGCTCAAGCCGGCGGCTGTGGTCGGCTTCGGGGGCTATCCGACGTTCCCGCCGATGTTTGCCGCGCGGCTGACCGGGACGCCGTCCATCCTGCACGAGGCCAATGGCGTCATGGGGCGGGCGAACCGGATGCTGGCCAGGGGCGCGACCGCGATCGCCACCAGCGTTCCACTAAGCGGATTGCCGGCCGATCTCGCCGCCAAGGTGGTGGAGACGGGCAATCCCGTTCGCGATGCGGTCATTGCAGCATCCGGAAAACCTTATCAGCCGCCGTCGCCGGACGGTCCCTTTCATCTGCTCGTTTTCGGTGGCTCGCAGGGCGCTCGGTTTTTCTCCGATCTGATGCCGGAAGCCTTGAAGCATGTGTCCGATGAACTGCGCGGGCGGCTCAGGCTGGTCCAGCAATGCCGGCCGGAGGATCTGGAGCGGGTCGAAACGGCTTATCAGGCGCTCGGGGTCGATGCGGACCTCCATGCGTTCTTCCAGGATATGCCGGAGCGGATCGCTGCCTCGCATCTGGTGGTCTGCCGCGCGGGCGCGTCATCTGTCAGCGAACTGACGGTTCTGGGGCGACCGTCCATCCTGGTGCCTTTGCCGCATGCGCTCGATCAGGACCAGAGTGCCAATGCCCGGGGGCTGGAAGCAGCCGGCGGCGCCTGGCCGATCGCTCAGGCCGATCTGACACCGGAACGCATGGCACAGGAGCTGGAGCGGCTGTTCCGCGCGCCGGAGATGCTGGCGCGTGCGGCTTCGGGCGCGCTCGGGCAAGGCAAGCCGGATGCGGTCGTACGGCTGGCTGATCTCGTGGAACGGATTGCCGCAAAGAAAAAACTCGAAACAGGAGACGGCGCATGAAGATGCCGCAGGATATCGGCCCGGTGCATTTCGTCGGCATCGGAGGCATTGGGATGAGCGGCATCGCCGAGGTGCTGAAGACCCTCGGCTACGAGGTCCAGGGTTCCGACATGGCCGACAATGCCAATGTGAAACGCCTGCGGGACCACGGCATCAAGGTGACCGTCGGCCATGCGGCGGAAAACCTGGGCGATGCGGAAGTGCTCGTGGTGTCCTCTGCGATCAGGAAGGACAATCCGGAACTGGTCGCCGCGCGGGAAAAACTGATCCCGGTCGTCCGGCGCGCGGAGATGCTGGCCGAACTGATGCGCTTCAAGCAGGCGATCGCCGTCGGCGGAACCCACGGCAAGACCACGACCACCTCGATGATTTCAGCGCTGCTGGATGCAGGCAATCTCGACCCGACGGTGATCAACGGCGGGATCATCAACGCCTATGGCACCAATGCGCGCATGGGGCAGGGCGACTGGATGGTTGTCGAGGCGGACGAGAGCGACGGCACCTTCGTCAAACTGCCCGCCGATATCGCCGTGGTGACGAATATCGATCCGGAACATCTCGATCATTATGGCGACTTTGCCGGCGTGCGTGCCGCCTTCCGCCAGTTCGTGGAAAACGTTCCCTTTTACGGTTTTGCGGTCATGTGCCTGGATCATCCGGAAGTGCAGACCCTGATCGGCCAGATCGAGGACCGGCGCATCGTCACCTATGGCACCAATCCGCAGGCAGACGTCCGGTTCACAGATGTCGAGATGAGTGGCGGCAAATCGACCTTCTCCGTGACGATCCGCGACCGGCGGAGCGACGGCGTGACGGAACTCGACGGCCTCGTGCTGCCCATGCCCGGCCTGCATAACGTTTCCAATGCGACGGCGGCGATCGCAGTGGCCTCGCAACTGGGGGTCAAGCCGGAAGACCTCCGCAAGGGTCTTGCAGCATTCGGCGGGGTCAAGCGCCGCTTCACCCATACCGGTTCGGTCAACGGCATCGAGATCTTCGACGACTACGGTCATCACCCGGTGGAAATCCGCGCCGTGCTTCATGCGGCCCGCGAATCCACCAAGGGCAGGGTCGTCGCCATCGTCCAGCCGCACCGCTACACCCGGCTGAAGAGCCTGTTCGACGAGTTTTCCAGCTGCTTCAACGATGCCGACAGCGTCATCGTGGCCCCGGTCTATCCGGCCGGAGAACAGCCGATCGAAGGGGCCAGCCATCTCGACCTTGTGTCGGGTCTGAAGACCCGCGGCCACAGGTCCGCACGGGCGATCGACAATCCGGACGAGCTGGCGAAGCTGGTCGCGGAAATCGCCGAGCCCGGCGACTATGTCGTGTTCCTGGGGGCGGGCAACATCACGCAATGGGCCTACGCGCTTCCCGATCAGCTGAAGCAGCAGCTTGGAGGTTCGGTGTGAGCTTTCCCGATCTCCTGGAAATCCATCCGGATCTGGCGGAAGGCATCCGCGGCAAGCTGACGGCGAATCAACCGCTTTCGGCGGTCACCTGGTTCCGGGTCGGAGGTCCGGCCCAGCTGATGTTCCAGCCGGCCGACGAGGACGACCTGGCCGTCTTTCTGAAGAAGCTTCCGGACGATGTTCCAGTGCTGCCGGTCGGCCTCGGTTCCAATCTGCTGATCCGGGATGGCGGGCTCAAGGGTGTGGTTATTCGTTTGAGCGCCAAGGGCTTCGGGACGATCGAGGAGATCGGCGGCAACCGGCTTCGCGCCGGCGCGGCCGTGCCCGACAAGCGTCTGGCGGAAGCCGCCGTAAAGGCCGGACTGGGCGGATTTGCGTTTTACACCGGGATCCCGGGTGGCCTTGGCGGCGCGCTGCGCATGAATGCCGGTGCGCACGGCACGGAAACCCGCGAACGCATGGTGGAACTTGTTGCCATCGACCGCCGGGGCGGGCGTCATGTCCTGACGAATGCGGATATGGGCTACGCCTATCGCCATTCGGCGGCGTCGAAAGATTTGATTTTTACCGAAGCGGTGTTCGAGGGCACGCCCGCCGACGAGGCGGACATCCGCAAGGAAATGGAAGACGTCGTCGCGCACCGCGAACGGGCGCAGCCGATCCGGGAAAAGACGGGCGGCTCCACCTTCAAGAACCCGGAAGGCTCTTCCGCCTGGAAGGTGATCGACGCGGCCGGCTGCCGAGGCCTGACCATCGGCGGTGCGCAGATGTCGGAACTGCACTGCAATTTCATGATCAACACCGGCAACGCCACGGGACACGACCTGGAACTTCTGGGCGAAACGGTACGGGCGCGGGTCCTGGAGCATTCCGGGGTCCGGCTGGAATGGGAAATCAAGCGACTTGGGGAATTCGGTCCCGAAGGTGCGATCGCGCCCTTCCTGGGCAAACTTGAGGAGGCCTGCTGATGGCGCAAAAACACGTGGCGGTTCTCATGGGCGGCTGGGTCAGCGAACGGCCGGTCAGCCTGTCTACTGGACGCGAATGCGTCAAGGCGCTGAACGAGGCGGGCTACAAGGTCACCGAGATCGATGTCGACCGCAATGTCGCCGCCGTCCTCAAAGAGGTTGCTCCCGATGTCGCCTTCAATGCGCTGCATGGCCCCTTCGGGGAAGATGGCTGCATTCAGGGTATT
The DNA here is from genome assembly GCF_048260565.1 of Roseibium sp. Taxonomy (GTDB): domain Bacteria; phylum Pseudomonadota; class Alphaproteobacteria; order Rhizobiales; family Stappiaceae; genus Roseibium. The sequence goes on from NZ_JBLXGP010000003.1 coordinate 391,308, forward strand.
CTGGAAGTGATGGGTATTCCCTATACCCATTCGGGTGTGATGGCCTCCGCGCTTGCCATGAACAAGGTCAAGGCGAAGGCGGTGATGGCGGCGACCGGAATCCCGGTCACCGAACACCGGATCGTGAACAGGCACGAGATCGGTCGCGAACACCCGATGAAACCGCCTTACGTGATCAAGCCGATCAACGAGGGATCGAGTTTCGGAGTCCTGATCGTGAAGGAGGACCAGGACTATCCGCCGCAGGAACTGACCCGCGAGGACTGGCCCTATCCGGACGTTTTGATGTGCGAACGGTTCATCGCGGGCCGGGAACTGACCTGCGCCGTCATGGGGGACAGGGCGTTGGGGGTCATCGACATCGTTCCGGTCGGTCACGGTTTTTACGATTACGATGCAAAATATCTGGAAGGAGGCTCTAAACACATCCTTCCTGCAAAAATTTCACCGATTGTTTACCAAAAAATACAGACACTGACACTCGAGGCTCATCAGTCTCTCGGCTGTCGCGGGGTTTCCCGCGCGGATTTCCGCTTCGATGAACGGGAAGACGGTACCGGCGAACTGATTTGCCTTGAAGTGAACACGCAGCCAGGCATGACGCCGACCTCTCTTGTGCCCGATATGGCGGCCCACGAGGGGATGAGTTTCAAGGACCTGGTCAGCTGGATGGTAGAGGACGCAAGTTGCTGTCGTTAAGGCGAAAAAACAGGCGGGACGACCTGACCCCGATGGAAGCCGAGCTGGCTCCGCGGGGACGTGGCGTCGCACGCCTGCATCGCCAGCCCGTGTGGCGGGCCGCCGGACGACTTGCGGAATTGCCGCGCTGGACCGGGTCCGCGGCGGCGCTCGGTTTCTTAAGTCTTACCATCACCTACGGCATTATCCTCGGCGGCTACGGGCGCGAGGTATCCGATGCGCTTCTGTCGGCCGTCGGTTTCGAGATCGAGGCGGTCAAGCTGTCCGGTCAACGCGAAACCAACGAATTCCAGATCCTGGAAGCGCTGGAAATCCAGGAAGGCTCCTCTCTGGCCCTGTTCGATGCGGATGCCGCCAGGATACGCCTGACCGATATCGCCTGGGTGAAGAACGCTTCGGTGATGAAGCTCTATCCGGGAACGATCCAGGTCAACCTGGAGGAACGCGTTCCCTACGCGCTGTGGCAGCGCGGCGACGTGGTCTCGATCATCAACGAGGCCGGGGATGTGATCACCGATGATGTCGACGGCCGCTATGCCAATCTGCTCCTGGTCGTGAACCACGGTGCGCAGCACCGTGCGAAGGAAATCATAACCGCCCTGGAAAAGGTGCCGGGACTGCGTTCGCGGGTCCGGGCGGCCTTTCTGGTCGGCGAAAGACGTTGGGACCTGATGCTGGAAAACGGCATTTCCATCCGTTTGCCGGAAGAAAACATGGATGTGGCTCTCGCCGACGTGGTGGCCATGGACGAACAGAACGGTCTTTTGTCCCGAGACATTGTCGCGGTGGACGTGCGATTGGCGGACCGGGTCGTCGTCCGGCTTTCCGACGAGGCCATGGAACGGCGCAAGGAAGAAGGCAAGGGACGCGGTCAGGTGGCTTCCGCCCGGGGGCACAACACATGAAGAAGTCCCGGTCCAACCTCTATCTGCCGCGCATGCGGCCCCTGCCGGGGCGCCGCGCCGTCGTGATGTCCGTTCTCGACGTCGGCTCGACAAAGATCTGCTGCCTGATCGCAAAGCTGACGCCGCGCGACGAAGGCGCGGTCCTATCCGGCCGTTCACATGCGGTCGAGGTGCTCGGCTACGGCTACCAGCGTTCGCGCGGGATCAAGTCCGGTGTCGTCGTCGACATGGATGCCGCCGAACATGCCATCCGGCTGGCCGTGGATTCCGCCGAACGCATGGCCGGTGTCACCGTTGAATCTCTGATCGCCAACGTGAGCTGCGGCCGGCTGCAGAGCGAAATCTTCTCCGCCGGGGTGCCGCTTGCCGGTGAATCGGTGACGGAAGCCGATATCCAGCGGGTGCTGTCGGCCGGGTCGTCCCATTCGGTGACCGAGGGCCGGGCCGTGACCCACGCCCTGCCGATTTCCTATTCGCTCGACGGCAACCGGGGCATGCGCGATCCGCGCGGCATGATGGGCCACAAGCTCGGGGTCGACATGCAGGTGGTCACCGCCGAGGTGCCGCCCGTACGCAATCTGGAACTATGCATCAACCGCGGCCACCTGCATGTGGAGACGCTGGTCGCGACGCCGTTCGCCAGCGGCCTGTCGACGCTTGTCGACGATGAAACCGAACTCGGCGTCGCCTGTATCGATATGGGCGGCGGAACGACGACACTTTCGGTGTTCGTCGAGGGCCAGATGGTCCACCTGGATGCGATCGCCGTCGGCGGGCATCACGTGACCACGGATATCGCCAGGGCTTTCGCCACGCGCCTGCAGGATGCGGAGCGGCTGAAGACCCTGCACGGGTCTCCGATCGTCAGCAGCTCTGACGACCGGGACATGCTCACGGTCCCGCCGCTGGAAGGCGACGGCGATCTGCCAAATCAGATCCCCCGCTCGGCGCTGACCCGTGTCATCCGCCCGCGGGTGGAGGAAATCCTCGAACTCGTGCGGGATCGTCTGACGGCCTCCGGCTTTGCCGGACGTGTCGGCAAACAGATCGTGCTGACCGGCGGAGCCAGTCAGCTCACGGGTTTGAGTGAAGTTGCGCGCCGGGTCCTGGGGCGTAACGTTCGTCTGGGCCGGCCATTAGGCGTCGCCGGCCTTCCTGAAGCCGCGAAAGGACCGGCATTCGCTACGGCGGTCGGTCTTCTCATCTATCCCCAGGTCGCACAGATCGAGCAGTTCGAGCACAAGAACCGCCGCACTGGCTGGGGTGGACAATCTGGTTATCTGGCCCGCGTAGGCCAGTGGATCAGGGAAAGTTTCTGACGATATGAGCCAAGGACAGGAACCGCCGGTGACGGCTGACGAGATTAGGGAAGAAGAGGGAGCCCCCGTTTCGGGTGCCCCAGTGGGTCGCGAGGATACTATGACCATCAACCTGAAGATGCCCGACATTCAGGAGCTGAAGCCGAGAATTACGGTCTTCGGCGTAGGCGGCGCGGGCGGAAACGCCGTCAATAACATGATCACTGCCGGACTCCAGGGCTGCGACTTCGTCGTGGCCAATACGGATGCCCAGGCTCTTGCCATGAACCATTCCGAACGGCTCGTCCAGATGGGCGTTGCGGTGACGGAAGGTCTTGGCGCCGGTTCGCAGCCCGAAGTGGGTAGCGCGGCGGCCGAGGAAGTGATCGACGAGATCAACGACCACCTGAGCGGATCGCACATGGTGTTCATCACTGCCGGCATGGGCGGCGGAACCGGAACGGGGGCCGCACCGGTCATCGCCCGGGCCGCCCGAGAGCAGGGTATACTGACGGTAGGTGTGGTCACCAAACCGTTTCAGTTCGAAGGTGCCCGACGGATGCGCATTGCGGATTCCGGCATCGAGGAATTGCAGAAGAACGTCGATACGCTGATCGTCATTCCGAACCAGAATCTGTTCCGGATCGCGAATGCGCAGACGACCTTCGCCGACGCTTTCGCCATGGCCGACCAGGTTCTTTACTCCGGTGTTGCCTGCATCACCGACCTGATGGTCAAGGAAGGCCTGATCAACCTGGATTTCGCCGATGTCCGCTCCGTCATGCGCGGCATGGGCAAGGCGATGATGGGAACCGGCGAGGCCAGCGGCGAGAAACGCGCCCAGCAGGCGGCGGAGGCGGCAATCGCCAACCCGCTGCTCGACGAGTCCTCCATGAAGGGGGCCAAGGGGCTGCTGATTTCCATCACCGGCGGCAACGATCTGACGCTGTTCGAGGTGGACGAAGCGGCAACCCGTATCCGCGAGGAAGTGGATGCGGATGCCAATATCATCCTCGGGGCGACCTTCGACGAGAGCCTTGACGGCATCATCCGGGTTTCCGTTGTCGCAACCGGAATCGACCGGGAAGCGGGCGCGCAGGACCTGCCCTATCAGATGGCCGCACCGGTCATGGCGAGCAAGCCGAAGGTAGAGACCGCTCCTGCACCGGCAAGGACGGAGTCCTCTCTGGACGAAGCGGCCAAGAAGGCCGTTGCCAGCCTGGAGCGCGAACTTGCGCTGCCGGACACCGCCAGCGTGACGGCCGCGTCAGATCCTGACGTGGAGATCAAGCCGTTCCGTCCGGCTCCCGAGATGCTTCAGGACAAGACACCGGCTGTCGACCTGGATGCGGAAGCACCGGTTGCCGCAGCAGCGGATGAGCCGGTCAACAAGCCGTATATCCCGCCGGTTGCCGAACAGCACAGCCCGTCTCCGCGTATGCCGCGGGTCGAGGATTTCCCGCCGATCGCGCAGCGGGAAATCCAGGCCAGACAGGCCGCGGCCCCTGCGGCAGCAAGGCCTGCGGCAGCGGAACGCGCTGCACCTGCTCCCGCTCCTGCTCCGCGTGACATGCATCACGACGAGTATGACGAGGAACGCCGGCCCATGGGCCTGCTGCGCCGTCTGGCCAGCGGTCTGGGTCGCCGGGACGAGCACGAGGACGATGAGGGCTATCACGAGCATCATGCGGAACCGCAGGTTCAGCAGCCCGCTCCGGTCGCCGCCGCACGTCCGGCTGCTCCGAGAGCTCCCGCGCCGCGTCAGAGTTCGGAAGGTGCTTCCGGCCAACTCGACACGACCGGACGGGCAGCACCCAAGCCGATGTCTGCGGCGGATGACGAACAGCTGGAAATTCCGGCTTTCCTGCGCAGACAGTCGAACTGATTCGTAGCCTTATCTTCTTCCCCTGTGGACAGCCCGGAGCATCGCTCCGGGCTGTTTCCGTTACGTCAAAGTTTATTGATTAATTTCAAGGCGTTGCGATGCTGCGCTGCGTTACAAACCGTAATAAAGCTTTATTTCATGTCCCGGGGGGGACTCGAGTATGTTCCTGACCAAGACGCAATCGTTAACAGTTCGTAATGTGCATTTGCGCATTTAGAGCTGGTTTCCAGATGCGAAATCGAAAGGCCGGGGCAGAATGACCAACCACATTGATCGCCAGACGACTCTTGCAGATCAGGTAACGCTTACCGGCATTGGCGTTCATTCCGGAAAACCGGCAAGTATCACCCTCCTGCCAACGGATGCGGGCACAGGCATCGTGTTCCAACGCACGGACAAGGATGACGCGGCAGAAATGCCGGCGCTCTGGAACCGGGTGACCCAAACCGCCTTGCAAACCGTGCTCGGCGACCCGTCGGACAACGGCCTGTCGACCGTCGAACACCTTATGGCGGCCCTGTCCGGAATGGGGATCGACAATCTGATCGTTGAAATCGACGGTCCGGAAATGCCGATCATGGATGGTTCGAGCGCCGCGTTCGTCGACGCCATCGACCAGGTCGGCGTGAAATATCTGGATCGCGGCCGCCGCTACCTGAAAATCAAGAAGCCGGTTCGGGTCGATAACGGCGGTGCATGGTGCGAACTCAAGCCCTATGACGGCACGCGCTTCGAGATTACCATCGATTTCGACACACCGTTGATCGGCCGCCAGACATTCGTTTCCGACCTGACCCCGCAGGTGTTCCGCGAAGACCTGTCCCGTGCGCGCACCTTCGGTTACGTGAAGGACGTGGAGCAGCTCTGGAAGATGGGCTTTGCTCTCGGGTCGTCCCTTGAGAATTCGGTGGCCATTGCCGAAGACAAGGTGCTCAATCCGGAAGGGACCCGCTGGCCGGATGAATTTGCCCGTCACAAGGCCTTGGACGCGGTCGGCGATTTGTCGCTTGCCGGACTGCCGATCCTCGGCCTCTACCGCTCCTACAAGGGCGGGCACAAGATGAACAATGCGATTCTCGCCAAGCTGTTCGAGGACAAGAGTGCTTACGAGATCGTCGAGGCGCCTGCGTTCCGCGAAATCGGCCATGCGGAAAACGCCGGTCTCGCAGCCGCCGCGTTCGGTCCGGACGTCTCCTGAGCCGGGAAATCCTGGTCCGCAACGCCGGTAAGTCGGCTGAAATTTACTCTCCGCCACAAAAAAGCTTAAAAAAAGCGACACATGACGCTCTTGGGGCGTGACGGCGACCTTTTATTTCCGCTAAACATCCCCCGTCGAGCAATGTAGATGACCGTTTCGGATCTGCCCGGACCCTGGAATTCAGACAGGGCGGGTCCCCGGGGAAGGAGTGCAAGGGTGAAGCTTAAGGACATGCGTCCGGTTAAACGGTTCGGCAATCGAACCACCGCACTCCTGAATGTCGCCGTTCTCGGACTTTCCCTGACGCTTGGTGCCTGTACTTCGAAGGACGACGTCGACGACCTTGCCCTCAACGATACCCCGCCCGAGGTTCTCTACAACGAGGGCCTTGCCTTGCGCGCGCAGGGCAAGCTGCGCGATGCCGGCGACAAGTTCGAGGAACTCGACAAGCTTTATCCCTATTCCGAATACGCCAAGAAGTCGCTGGTCAACCTTGCCTATCTGAACTTCACCAGAGGGAAGTACACCGAGGCGATATCCGCGGCCAAGCGGTTCCTGACGCTTTATCCGGGCAGCAACGACGCCGCCTATGCGCTTTATATCATCGGCCAGTGCTATTTCCGCCAGATGCCGGATATCACCCGCGATCAGGAAATGACGGAAAAGGCGATGTCCGCGTTCCGGGAACTGATCCAGCGCTATCCCGATTCCGAATACACCGCCGATGCCGAAAAGAAACTTCTGGTCACGCAGGACCAGCTTGCCGGCAAGGAGATGCAGATTGGCCGTTTCTATCTGAAGAAACGCAACTACATCGCGGCCATCAACCGGTTCAAGACCGTGGTGATCAACTATCAGACCACGCGTCATGTCGAAGAAGCCCTGTTCCGCCTGACCGAATCCTACTACGCGCTTGGCGTTGTCAACGAGGCACAGACTGCGGCGGCCGTTCTGGGACACAACTTCCCGGACAGCCAGTGGTACAAGGACGCCTATTCGCTGCTGACCAAGGGCGGTTACGAACCGTCTGAAGATTCCGGCAGCTGGATCAGTAAGGCGTTCAAGGGCATCAACGTCTTTTAAGCGGCGGTAGTGCGTGTCGGGGGCGATGCGACCGGCACTCGTTTTGCCGCTTGTAACCGGTCTGATCGGCTCATACCATTCGCAGACATGATAGGTATAAGTTCTCTGTTTTGATTCGGAGCTTTCCGTCCATGCTGGTTACGCTGTCCATTCGCGACATCGTATTGATAGACCGTCTCGATCTCGACTTCGCCGCGGGCATGTCGGTGCTGACCGGTGAAACCGGGGCCGGCAAATCCATTCTGCTGGATGCCCTGTCGCTCGCCATTGGCGGGCGAGGGGATGCGGATCTGGTGCGCCATGGCGAGGCCCAGGGTCAGGTGACGGCCGTCTTCGATGTGCCCGGAGATCACGCGGTTCGTGCGCTTCTGCGGGAAAACGACGTGGAGGATGACGGCGATGTCATCCTGAGGCGGATACAGACCGCGGACGGCCGCACGCGTGCCTTCATCAACGATCAGCCCGTAAGCGTCGGGTTGATGCGCCAGGCCGGCACACTTCTCGTCGAGATTCACGGACAGCACGACGACCGGGCCCTGGTCGATCCGGACAGCCACCGGCTTCTGATCGATTCCTTCGGTGGCCTGAGCGATGACGTGGAGGCGATCGGCGAGGCTTACAAGGCGTTCAAAGCCGCCGAGAAAGCCGTCCGGGATCATGAAGCGCGGATAGAGACAGCGCGTCAGGAAGCCGATTACCTGAAGAGCGCGGTCAGTGAATTGACCGCCCTTGCCCCGCAGGCCGGCGAAGAGGAAGAGCTCGCCGCCCGGCGGACCACCATGATGCAGGTGGAGAAGATCGCCGGCGATCTGAACGAGGCGTTTGAGACGCTCAACGGCACAGCGTCGCCGATCCCGGAACTGGCCAGCCTGCTGCGGCGCATGGAGCGCAAGACGGAGCAGGCGCCGGCTCTTCTGACAGGACCGGTGACCGCGCTCGCCAACGCGCTCGACAATCTGGAAGAGGCCCGCAGCGGGCTGGAAACGGCCGTTCGCGAGACCGACTTCGATCCGCGCGAGTTGGAGAGTGTCGAGGAACGACTTTTCGCCCTGCGTGCGGCATCCCGCAAATTTGCGGTTCCCGTCGATGAACTGGCCGGTCTTTGCGCCCGTATGAGCGAGGATCTGGCCGATCTGGATGCGGGCGAGGACAAGCTGGCAACGCTGAAGCAAGCAGCGGTCAAGACCCGCGACGCCTACGACAAGAAGGCAAAGGCACTTTCAAAGGCCCGGGAAAAGTCGGCGCGGATGCTAGAAGAGGCCGTGGGCGGGGAACTGCCGGCGCTGAAACTGGAACGGGCCCGGTTCATCGTTGAAATGACGAGCGATCCGGAGAACCGGTCGCGGACCGGTTTCGACCAGCTGGAGTTTTACGTTCAGACCAACCCGGGCACGAAACCCGGTCCGATGATGAAGGTGGCCTCCGGGGGAGAGCTTTCCCGCTTTCTGCTGGCGCTGAAGGTTTCGCTTGCCGACAAGGGATCGGCACCGACCCTGGTGTTCGACGAAATCGACACGGGCGTCGGCGGTGCCGTGGCCGAGGCGATCGGTGTCCGCCTTGCCCGGCTTGCCGCCAATGTCCAGGTGCTGACGGTCACCCATGCGCCGCAGGTGGCCGCACGCGCCGCCGGTCATTTCCTGATCGCCAAGGAAGAAGCCCATCCGGAAAGGGTGGCGACCCGTGTGCGCCGGATCGACGAAGACCACCGGCGCGAGGAAATCGCCCGCATGCTGGCCGGCAGCGTGATTACCGAGGAAGCGCGCGCCGCGGCCGGCAAGCTGATCACGGAAGCGGCCGGCTGACCGCGTCCGGCGATATCTGCCGGCGATGTTTGTTTGGGTGAATGGGGCCACAATGACCGAAAAATCCGATTCCGCTGCCGCTATCGCCGTGGAGGCGCTGACGCTGGAACAGGCGGAGGCCGAACTGAAGCGCCTGGCGGCGGAAATCGCGGAGCATGACAAGCACTACTTCGATGAAGATGCGCCCACCGTCTCCGATGCCGAGTATGACGCGCTGCGTCAGCGCAACAATGCGATCGAGGCCCGGTTCCCGGAACTGATCCGGGGAGACAGCCCATCCCAGCGTGTCGGCGTGGAGCCGACCTCGGGGTTCGGCAAGATCACACACAGCATCCCGATGCTGTCGCTGGACAATGCCTTTGATGATGAGGATGTGCGCGACTTCGTCGGCCGTGTCCGGCGCTTTCTGAAATTCGATCCGTTGATGGGCGCGCTTGGCGTAACCGCCGAGCCCAAGATCGACGGGCTGTCGCTATCGCTGCGCTATGAACGCGGCAAGCTGGTGAGCGCGGCCACACGGGGTGACGGCACGGTCGGCGAAAACGTGACCGCCAATGCCCGCACCATCGCCGATATTCCGCAAGTGCTGAAAGGCAAGGCGCCGGAGGTGGCCGAGATCCGCGGCGAGGTCTATATGGCCCATGCGGATTTCCAGTCGCTCAACGAGCGCATGGCCGCCAATGGCGGCAAGGTTTTCGCGAACCCGCGGAACGCTGCGGCCGGATCCCTGCGCCAGCTCAATCCGGACATCACCGCTTCCCGGCCTCTGCGCTTTTTTGCCTATGCCTGGGGCGAGATGACCGCACTGCCGGCCGATACCCAGATGGGGATGGTCCAGGCCATCGGCGACTGGGGATTTTCCATCAATCCGAAGATGCAGCGCTGCGAGAGCGTCGAGGAGCTGATCGCCGTCTATCACGGGATCGAGGAAGAACGGGCGACGCTCGACTATGACATCGACGGCGTCGTCTACAAGGTCGACCGGCTGGATCTGCAGGAGCGGCTCGGCTACGTGTCCCGCTCGCCCCGCTGGGCGATCGCCCACAAGTTCCCGGCCGAACAGGCCTTCACCATCCTGAACGATATCGAAATCCAGGTCGGGCGGACCGGCGCGCTGACGCCGGTCGCCAAGCTGGAACCGGTGACCGTCGGCGGTGTGGTCGTTTCCAACGCGACGCTGCACAACGAGGACTACATCAAGGGTATCGGACAGGATGGCGAGCCGCTTCGCGGCGGCAAGGATCTGCGCATCGGCGACACGGTGAAGATCCAGCGGGCCGGCGACGTGATCCCGCAGGTGATCGATGTGGATCTCGACAAGCGTCCCGCCGACGCCGAGCCATATGAATATCCAACCGTCTGTCCCGCATGCGGCAGCCATGCGGTGCGCGAAATCCATCCGAAGACAGGCCGCCAGGATGCGGTGCGCCGCTGCACCGGCGGGCTGATCTGTCCGGCCCAGGCGACGGAAAAGCTCAAGCATTTCGTCTCGCGCAACGCGTTCGACATCGAGGGCTTCGGCGACAAGCAGGTCGATGCCTTCTACGCGGACGGGCTGGTAAAGGCGCCTGCCGACATTTTCACTCTGGAAGAGCGCGACCGGCAGGCGCTGACAAAGCTCAGGAACCGGGACGGCTGGGGCGCGGTGTCGGCGCGCAACCTGTTCGAGGCGATCAACGCAAGGCGCGAGATCGACCTGCACCGCTTCATCTTCGCCCTCGGCATCCGCCATGTGGGCGAAGGCAATGCCAAGCTTCTGGCGCGTTATTACGGCTCATGGGATGCGTTCTACGAGGCGATGCAAAAGGCGCATGATCATGACAGCGAGGCCTGGGCGGAGCTGAACGACATTGATGGCATAGGCACGATCGTGGCCGAGGCGGTGACCGAATTCTTCGCCGAGAGCCACAACCGGGATCAGCTTACCGCGCTCCTGGAACAGGTGACCCCGAAGGACGCGGAAAAGATCGATGCCGGCGACAGTCCGGTTGCCGGCAAGACCATCGTGTTTACCGGATCGCTCGAACGCATGACCCGCGACGAAGCCAAGGCCATGGCGGAACGCTTCGGCGCCAAGGTCTCCGGCTCGGTGTCGAAAAAGACCGACCTCGTCGTCGCCGGCCCGGGGGCGGGCTCGAAACTGACCAAGGCCCAGGAACTGGACGTCGAGGTGATTTCCGAGGACGACTGGTTCGATCTGGTTGGGGGGTGAGGCAACCTGCCTACCGTCACCCCGGACGGAGCGAAGCGGAGATCCGGGGCCTACTCGCAACTCCGCTTGCTGAAACAACGGATGTTTTGCGAGGCTGCCTGCCGTTCCGATCAACTCGTCGACTCTCTGCGAATGAGTAGGCCCCGGGTCTGCACTTCGTTTCGCCCGGGGTGACGGTAGGAGGGGTGCACGCGCTTCAATCCTCGCGATTTTCTGTCACTCCGGGCTCGGCATTGGCGTTTGTAACGCTTGCTTATTTGGTTTGCGCAATCGAGAATTGTGTATGCCCTACTACGTCTACATCTTGGCCAGCCGTAAACACGGGACGTTATATGTCGGTGTGACCAACGAGCTCGCGAGGAGGGTGTTGGAGCATCGGTCTGGAGATGCGAGTGGCTTTACGAAGGAACACCAGGTTTTTCGGCTGGTCTTTTTCGAAACTTTTGAGCGGGTGGACGAAGCGATTGCGATGGAAAAACGTTTGAAGCGTTGGCATCGCCCCTGGAAAATCCAGTTAATCGAAAAACAAAATCCAGAGTGGGCCGGCTTGCTCAACAGTCTGAATAGCTGAAACGGCGCTTCGCTTCGTCTAGGCCAATGTCTATTGATTTTAGACTTCCAACCTTTTCCCGCAAAATCTCTCACTTCAAGCCTCGCTCTTGGACCGTTCGTTGCTATATTGTTCTCTTGAGATCTCACAGATTCGCGAAAGTGTGTAATGTCAGACCCGAACGGGTATTCCGATGATTGGGAACGGATCGAGCCGAGCTTCGATCCGGCGCCGCCTGCGCGTGCCGAGAAAGGCTCCGGTGGCGGGATTGCCGCGCGGGCCATGGCGGCGCGGCGGGCGCCCGATTATCTCGACGGACTGAACCCGGAACAGCGGCTGGCGGTGGAGACCATCAACGGCCCGGTTCTGGTGCTCGCCGGGGCGGGAACCGGAAAGACTCGGGTTCTGACCACCCGGATCGCGCATATCCTTGCGACCGGGGCCGCACGACCGTCGGAAATTCTGGCAGTGACCTTCACCAACAAGGCCGCGCGCGAGATGAAGGAGCGCATCGCGTCCTTCATCGGCGGCAATGTGGAGGGGATGGCCTGGCTCGGCACGTTCCACTCGATCTGCGTCAAGATCCTCCGCCGGCATGCGGAACTGGTCGGGCTGAAATCGGGCTTTTCCATTCTGGATACGGACGACCAGCTCCGGCTGATCAAGCAGATCATTCAGGCCGAAGGCCTCGACGACAAGCGCTGGACCGCACGCGCCTTCGCTTCGATGCTCGACGGCTGGAAAAACCGGGCACTGACGCCCAAGGATGTGCCGGAAGGCGAGGCGCGGGCCTTCGCCAACGGGAACGGCCGCAAGCTTTACGAAGAATACCAGGACCGTCTGTCGGTGCTGAACGCCTGCGACTTCGGCGACCTGCTCCTGCATGTGATCACCCTGTTCAAGACCCAACCGGATATCCTCAAGGAGTATCAGCGCCGGTTCCGCTACATGTTGGTGGACGAGTATCAGGACACCAACATCGCCCAGTATCTGTGGCTGCGTCTGCTGGCCCAGGGCAATCCGAACGTCTGCTGTGTGGGCGACGACGACCAGTCGATCTACGGCTGGCGCGGGGCGGAAGTGGACAACATCCTGCGCTTCGAGCACGATTTCAAAGGCGCGATCGTGATCCGGCTGGAACGGAACTACCGCTCCACCAGCCATATCCTGGCGGCTGCCTCGCACCTGATCGCCCACAACGAAGGCCGGCTCGGCAAGACGCTGTTCACCGACTTCCACGAGCCGGACCACGATCTGGTGACGGTCGCATCCGTCTGGGATTCCGAAGAAGAGGCCCGGTCCATCGGTGACGAGATCGAGGCGTTGCAGGCCAAGGGGCATGCGCTCAACGATATCGCCATTCTGGTGCGGGCGTCGTTTCAGATGCGCGAGTTCGAAGACCGCTTCGTCACGCTGGGTCTGAACTACCGCGTCATCGGCGGTCCGCGCTTCTACGAGCGCATGGAAATCCGCGATGCCATGGCCTATTTCCGCTGCGTGGTGCAGCCGGCGGACGATCTGGCCTTCGAGCGCATCGTCAATACCCCGAAGCGCGGCCTCGGCGAAGCGACACTTAAGCTGGTGCATGAACTGGCGCGTGCCGGACGCATCCCGCTGATGCAGGCGGCCAGCCAGCTGTGCCAGACGGAGGAGCTTCGACCGAAGGCGCGCAATGCTCTCAGCAGCCTGCTTGGGGACATGGACCGGTGGCGGTCGCAGATCAACGCGGTTTCCCACACGGAAATGGCGGAAATCATCCTGGACGAAAGCGGTTATACGGCGATGTGGCGCGCGGATCGTTCCGCGGAAGCGCCCGGCCGGCTCGACAACCTCAAGGAACTCATCCGCTCCATGGAAGACTTCGAATCCATGCAAGGCTTCCTGGAGCACGTGTCGCTGGTGATGGACCGGGACAGCGCGGAGAGCAATGACGCCGTCTCCATCATGACGCTGCATTCGGCCAAGGGGCTGGAATTCGACACGGTGTTCCTGCCCGGCTGGGAGGAAGGCCTGTTTCCGCATCAGCGGTCTCTGGATGAGAGTGGCCGGGCGGGGCTGGAGGAAGAGCGGCGGCTCGCCTATGTCGGCATCACCCGGGCGAAGAAACGCGCCAAGATCTATTTCGCCTCCAACCGGCGCATTCACGGCCTGTGGCAATCGACGGTACCGTCGCGCTTTCTTGACGAATTGCCCGAGGAGCATGTTGAGATCGCGGAAGCCTCGTCCAGCTACGGCGGCTATGGCGGCGGCGGTTACGGCGCCTCGCGCTTCGACAATCGCGACCCGTTCCAGTCAGGCTCCTATTCGACGCCCGGCTGGAAGCGGGCGCAGCGGGCGTCCCAATCCGGCGGCGGTTTCGGCGAAAGCCGGAACGACTACCGCTCCGCCCGCACCAAGCGTCAGGGGCCGCTCACCATCGAGGGCGAACTGGTTGCCAAGTCGGTCAGTGACACGCCATCGGAGTTTTCCCTCGGCGAGCGCGTGTTCCACATCAAGTTTGGCTATGGTGCGATCAAGTCGATCGAGGGCAACAAACTGACCATCGATTTCGAAAAGGCGGGTGTGAAAAAAGTCATTGATAGTTTTGTCGAGCGCCATTGAATAATGGAAGTGTCTTTGTGGGAATTATGACTTGATAATTTCTTTATCGATCCCTTCTTTAAACTTTTTTTAACCGTAAAACGCAAGCATTCCGCTGCGGGAGAAAGAGTCCTTGTCGCGAGAACTCCCGAATTGATATGGAGTTCGGCGCTCATATTTGAGCGTGCGGACGCCATAAATCGGGAGGTGTGGAATGCAAGGCGGGGGTGAGCCGAGCGCGCGGGTTTTAAAGAAGTCCGACAGTATCCTGTGTGTGCTGGCTGTCTTCTCCTGGGACCTGTATCTTGGGTCTTCCGCCGAGGCTTCAACATGCCCTGCGGCGGGTGTGGGAACCTACATCCTCTACGGGGCCAGTCCGACCAATATCCCGCCTGGAAGCCTTACTTCCACCACCAAGGTTTGTGTCACGTCTACCCACGATATCAACGTGGCGAACGGGACGATATCTGCCGATGGGAATCTGGTTTTCTCAACGAAATTTTTCTACGGAATCTCCTCCTCGCAGGCCGATGACGACATCAACAACATTCTGTTTTCCAACGTATCCGTAACAGGGGCGGCTACCGCCAATACACCGTTTCTGGAATTCGTTCCTCTCTCCGGTACGAGTCAGATGGCGGCGACCCGCGTGAACCTCGTTGACGTGAATATTGGTCAGAACCGCTCCATCGAGGCTTCATCCACCTCTTCGTCCGCTTTCGAGAATCCTTACATTTACATCGCCAGCACCACGCCCAGAACCTACGAGAATTTTGCGATCACCTATCCGGAGCTGGTGGCAATCGGGGCATACAATATCGACAAACATGAGCGGGACTTTGTGACGGACTTAACGCTCAAGGACAGCAGCATAATCGGTGCGGCGACTGTCGGCGTCCGAGACGGTTCCACGCTCAGACTGGACAACACCACTATCGACGCCACCTATTTCAGGCTTGATGGGACGCTTTCCGGAAACGGAACGATCCGGGGGATGTCGGGGGCCGCCGACGCTAATTTCCTAACCGCTTCAGGATCTGTCTTTGCGCCTGGGAACTCGATCGGAACGCTCGCGATCAATGGGGATTTGTCCTTTCAGGGGGCGACGGACCTTGTGTCGGAACTTAATCCCCTGGCCTCTCAAAATGCCGACCTTCTTGATGTTTCAGGCTCGATCGGAGGACTCAACAACCTGACGGTTACCCTGGAGAAGGACAGCGGTTATGCCGCTACCGGGGCAGGTGAAATCACGGATTTCGTTGGGGCAACTTATGTGGTGCTGGATGCGGCCAGTATCGACAGCGACGGTGTCACGCTCGTGGAGGGCGCTTCGCTGAATGCGCATTTGAGTGCGAGCCTTGTGGCCAGTCCGACAGCTGCGGGAAAGGTCGAGGTGCAGTTCACCGACAATTCGGCCGTGGGGACGCATCTGCCATCCAAGATCCTGACACTGTCATCGGGTAAGAAAGTGACGTTATCCAGCCCGGTTGCAAAGCTCACATCGGCCATATCCGCCACCCATACGGGGTCGACGGTCAATGGCATATCCGGCGGCAGTGGCGGCGGAAGCCAGTTGGTTACGAATGGAAGCACGCTCAGCACTGCCTGGCTATCCCTGACGAATTCGCAGCTCCTTCAGCTGAACACTGTTCATGCTGAACCCTACTCCTCCAATCTGACCGTTGCCCTGGAGCAGGTGGATCAGGTTGCGTCCACCGTCATGAGCCGCATCTCCGGCGGTCACGACGTTCTGGACAGGGCAAAAACGACGCGGGATTCCCAAGGTCGGGTGATCTGGATGGACAGCTCCGGCACGCTTGGCCATGTCGAAGGTCAGGATGGGCTCGGCACCTTCGGCTATTCGCTCGTCAATCTGATCGTCGGAGCCGACGTCCTTGCCTCCGAAGCCGGATCGGCCGGTGTCTTCGCCGGATACGGTTTTCATCAGATGAGCGAGCACGACAACGTCGATCAATCCTTCTCTGCTCACACCGGTTATGGCGGTGCCTATCTGACGCTGCTGCCCGGCGACTGGCGTCTCGCCCTGTCGGGCGGATATGCCTACAGCGCCAACTCCGGGATGCGTAACAATCCGGACGTCGGCCTGTTCACGGGCGGGCGCGCCGAGTCAGATTTCAATTCTCATTCGGCATTCGTGGCCGGCAAGTTCGGTTACGCCGCTTCGGTAACGGAAATCCTCTCGGTCACGCCATTCGTCTCAGCCTCCTATTCCCGCATCTGGCAGGGGGAGGCCAAGGAAACCGGTGGGGGCGACTTTTCCTATGACGTCCATGCCGCGACGGCCGAGGCGATCGTCACCGGCGTCGGCCTGGACTGGACGGCCGATATCGTCAATGTGGAGCGGAGCAAGGCGCAGCTTGGTGGATTTCTCCGCTATGACCATGACTGGAGTGCTGCGTCCGATTCCAGCCATGACGTCACCGTGACCAATAGCCTGTTCGGAACTTTCACCCAGTCGGGCCAGAACCGCGGACCTCATACTTTGACTGGCGGCTTCGGTGTCATGGGCGCACTCTCTGAAAGGGCAGCATGGCGGGTCGGCCTTGCCGGCAGCATGAGCCCCCATGGGCACGAGATTGGTGCCGGGGGGCATTTCACGCTGTATTTCTAACCGGAAATGCAATGTGGCGGGTCCGGTCCCTAGAGCTCCTTGCCCTTCGGCTCGATCAGCATGTGCCTTTCCTTGATGAAGGGGTAGATCTCGATCGCCTGGCGCAGGGCCTTTTGTCCGAGTGCGATCCGTCCCTGACGCATCAGGATATGCGCTTTCCCGGAAAGGGCGCCGAAATGGCGCGGTTCCAGTTCCAGCGCCCGGTCGGCATCCTCCAGGGCCTCATCGAGTTTGTCCTGCAGGAACAGGATGAAGGCCCGCTGGTTCCAGACTTCCGCGTAATCGGGCGCGCGCTTGACGGCGTCGTTGAGCAGAAGGCGGGCGCCCTCGAAATCGTAGCTGTCGCGCTTGCGCATGGCTTCATCGACGAGATGGCGGGTTTCCGTGTCCGGAGCCTCGCCGAGCCAGAACCACCAGATCTGGTCCTCGACCAGACGTGCTTCCTGTTCGGTCTTCGCCGACTTCAGAGCGGTGAAAAGGGCGTCCTTTTCCTCCGAGGCAAGGCTGGTTCCGGCTGACGACAGAAGAGCGAGGAAAGCAAATGCGACGAAGCCGATGAGGCCGGTCCGGATCCGGCGCATTGATGTCGGGTCGTGACTGAAACTCTCTTGTGCCATTCCCTATCCTCCCGAAAGGCGGCCGATCCAAGTCTGCCTGTCCTGAGAGTTAGGGCGAATGCAATTGACCTCCAGACTCGGTCGATCTTCTGTCACCCGATTGTTATCGGGATCGTCTTGCCGCCTCTCATAACCTTTGGAAGGTTATCGGGTTCTCTCGAACTTCAGGAATAGCACGGCAGCGGTTTGAACTGGCGATTGCCGCCGTCCCCCGTTATACCCCGGCTTCAGTTTGACATGCGAAGCGGCGCGGCGAGCGCGACAAGGGGTGCGTCATGAAGACGATCAGGGTCCGGATCACGGCCGGCGAGACGGAAGCCAAGCGTATTGCCGATGTGCTGGAGCGGGCTTTCGAGGACGATGGCAATCCGGTTTCCATCTACGAAGCGTCGGCCGACGGGAAGACCTGGTCGGCGGAAATCCTGCTTTTCGACATGGAACCGGACGAGGCGGAAGCCCTGGTCCGCGACCGGGTGGGCGCAGACGCCTTCGCCGCCCCTCTGGACGCGGAAGAGCTGCCGGACATCAACTGGGTGGAAAAGAGCCTGGAGGGACTGGCGCCGGTCCGGGCGGGCCGTTTCGTGGTGCATGGTTCCCATGACAGGGACAAGGTCCCGCCGGCAGCGATCGGCCTGGAGATCGAGGCGGCGCTTGCCTTCGGAACCGGCCACCACGGCACCACGGCCGGTTGTCTGGATGAACTCGACCGGCTTCTGGCCATGCGTTCCTATGACAGTATTCTGGATCTGGGGACGGGAACCGGGGTGCTGGCCATTGCTGCGGCTCATCTGGTGCGCCGGCCCGTGCTTGCCACGGACATCGATCCGATTGCCACCAGGACGGCGGCGGAAAACGCCCGCCTGAACGGTGTCGGGCCGCTGGTGAAGACCTTTACCGCCAATGGCATGGAAGACCGGCGTTTCGGCGAATACGGGCCATTCGACCTGGTCATCGCCAATATTCTGGCGCGTCCGCTGATGCAGATGGCCAAATCCATCGGGGCCCACTGTGCAGCGACGTCGACCCTTGTGCTGTCGGGACTGAGGATCGAGGACGGGCCCCGCATCCTGTTCGCCTACCGCTGCCAGGGATTCCACCTGGTCCGGTCGCGCCAGAAAGACGGCTGGCTGACATTGACACTGGTGCGTGGGCGAAAAGACGCCTGAAACGGCGACTTTCCCGAAAACCGGGCAAAAAAAGAGCGCGATGGCCGGGCCAACGCGCTTCTTTTTATTATGACGCCGGATATCCTGCTTAGAAGATGATCGGCGAAGAACCTTCGCGTTCCAGCTCGGCACGGTCATAGCCGTGAGCGGCAAGCGTAGCGTCGTCAAGGGACAGAAGGTAGCCGTTGACATAGCGACGAGCCTGCTTGGAGCGGGCATCGATCATGCGGTCGAATGCGCGGCGCACAAAGCCGGTGGAAGTGGAGCGGCCTGCGCCGGTGAAGGTGGTGGTCATTGCCATGGGACTTCTCCATGCTGTGAGTGAACGGGCGTATCCTCCGAGGGATTCGCTGCCTTAATCTTGTTGACCCGAATATGGGTGCTGGATCCGGTATGAGGTAGATGCAATCCTGCATGCCAGTCCTGCATTTTTCGCATATGCGAGATAAATGGTGCACTGCGAAGTGGTCGGGAGATTTTTCCGGTATTCTCCTCTTTAAGAAGAATTATCCAGCTTGATCGGTGCGGGGTGAGGAATTAGCTTTCCGGCATGTTTCAGAACTTTGACGATCTTGCCGATCCCTCCTGCGGAGCGCCGCATGCGGCCCTTCTCAGGGCAGAACTCAAGCGCCGCGGCCTGGATGGTTTCCTCATCCCGAGGGCCGATGCGCATCAGGGCGAATATGTGCCCGCTTCCGACGGCCGGCTGCAGTGGCTGACGGGATTTTCCGGCTCGGCGGGACTTGCCGCGGTGCTGGGGGACGAGGCGGCGATTTTCGTCGACGGGCGCTATACCATCCAGGTCCGCGAGCAGGTCGACATGGCCGTCTTCCCAGCACGCCACCTGATCAACGAACCGTTGACCGACTGGCTCGGTACGCACTTGAAACCGGGCCAGAAACTCGGCTTCGATCCGATGCTGCATACGGTGCGTGAGGTCCGGAAGCTGCGCGAGGTCTGCGACGAGGCCGGGGCGGAGCTGTTGGCGCTCGACGACAACCCGTTGGATGCGGTCTGGGAAGACAGACCGGAACCGCCGCTCGGTCAGGTCACGCTTCACCCGGAAGCGCTGGCCGGAAAATCCGCGAACGCCAAGATTGCCGAGATCCAGGCTGAGATCCTTAAGAAGAAGGCAGAGGCCTGCGTTCTGACCCAGCCGGATTCGATCGCCTGGCTGTTCAATATCCGCGGAGCCGATGTTCCGCACACGCCGCTGCCGCTGTCCTTCGCGACAGTCCCTGCGGAAGGTCGCCCGACGCTTTATATCGATGGCCGCAAGCTGTCCAATTCGGTACGCGACGCTCTGGAAAAGCTGACCGAAATCGAGGAGCCGACGGGGTTCAAGGCCGGGCTTGCAGGTTTGGGAAAGGCGGGAAAAAAGGTTCTGATCGATCCGGCCCTGGCCGGCGAGGCGATTGCAACGGCCATTACGGAGACCGGCGGATCCCTGATCGAGGCGTCGGATCCGGTGCTGTTGCCGAAGGCCGTCAAGAACCAGACGGAAATCGCCGGCGCGCGTGCCGCGCATCTGCGCGACGCGGCCGCCTATGCCCGGTTCCTGTGCTGGTTCGACGAAATGGCGCCTACGGGTAAGCTCGACGAGATCGGCGCGGCGCGGAAACTGGAAGAGTTCCGGGTCGGAACCGGGGCCCTAAAGGACATTTCCTTCGATACGATTTCGGGTGCGGGGCCCAATGGCGCCATCTGTCATTACCGGGTCAGCGAAAAGAGCAATCTGCCGATCCCGGCCGGAAAGCCGTTCCTGATCGACAGCGGTGCCCAGTACGAGGACGGCACGACGGATATTACCCGCACGATCGCGGTGGGGACCATGTCCGCTGACATGAAGCGGAACAACACCCTGGTGCTCAAGGGCCATATCGCGATTTCGTCTGCGCGCTTTCCGGAAGGAACGACCGGTGCGCAGCTCGACACCCTGGCCCGGATCGATCTGTGGAAGGCCGGCCTCGACTTCGACCACGGCACCGGCCACGGGGTCGGCTCCTATCTGTCGGTTCACGAGGGGCCGCAGCGGATTGCCAAGACCGGCTCGGTGCCTCTGAAGCCGGGCATGATTCTGTCCAACGAACCGGGCTATTACCCGGCCGGCGAATACGGCATCCGGATCGAAAACCTGGAGCTCGTGACCGAAGCAGGGCCAATCGAGGGCGGCGAACGCAACATGCTCGGGTTCGAAACCCTGACGCTCGCCCCGATCGATACCAGGCTGGTGGATGTGGCACTCCTGACCGCCGGCGAGCGCGATTGGCTGAATGCCTATCACAAGCGGGTGTTCGAAATGGTCGGTCCGTTGCTGGACGGGGAAACGCGCAACTGGCTGGAAGGTGTGACAAAGCCTATCTAGCGATATTTTGCCGCTTGATCTAACGTTGGTCTCCGACAATCTAATGTTTGAGCGCGATCATTCAGGGGGGGCTGTTGAGGGCGATCGATTTGTTGAAAATGCCGCTCTGGACCGCAGAGCTGGCAACGGGGGCGAAGTCGTTCGTCACCAATCCTGTCATCGGCAGCCGTTGGCTGAACGAACGTGGCCTGCATGAAAAACGGTTGCAGCTGGCCCAGCGGATGGCCGATTTCCGACGCCGGCAGATGAAGCATATGGTTTCGCCGGAGCACGCCGAAGCCTATGCCCGCGACGGTTACGTGATTTGCCGAAACGCTTTGCCGCAGGACGCGTTCGAACGGCTCAGGCACGAGGTCGAAGACAACGCATTTTCCGCCCAGGAAATGCTTCAGGGCCATACGGTCACCCGGTTCACGCCGATCACGCGCAAGATGCTGCGCGACTTGCCCGAGTTCGGAGCCTTCGTCACCGGTTCGTTGTTCCAGGGGCTGCTGCGCTACGTTGCTTCCAGCAACGCGGACCCGATCACCTTCATCCATACAGTGTTTGCCGAACCGGACCGCGGCAAGCGGGACCCGCAGACCGTATTCCACTCCGATACGTTCCAGCCGACGGCCAAGTGCTGGTATTTCCTCACCGATGTTGCGGAGGACGGCGGGCCCTTCACCTATGTGCCGGGCTCTCACCGTCTGACACCGGAAAGGCTCGCCTGGGAGCGGGAACAGGCGATTGCCGCGGGGTCCCAGAAGCGGTCCATGCACACGCTCGGCTCGTTCCGGATCTCCGACGAGGATCTGGCCCGCCTTGGGTACGGGCAACCGGTCAAGGTCGCGGTTCCGGCCAATACGCTGGTGGTTGCGGATACCCATGGGTTCCATGCGCGCGGTGTCAGTACCAGGCCGACCGTGCGGCTCGGCATTTACGGATCGTTGCGGCGCAATCCCTTCCTGCCCTGGGCCGGGCTCGATCCGTTCTCCCTGCCTGGACTACGCTGGCGACAGGCCGAAATCCATGATGCCATCAACAACTGGAAAATGCGCACCGGCCGGTTTACCGGCCAGCCGAACGTGGGCGACGTAAAACCGCTGGATCCGCCGCGCCGCTGGCAGTGATCGGAGTCCTGCCTTGGGGTACGGACCCTAGCGGTGTTCTTCCTCCGCCGCGTCGATCAGCGCCGAATTGAAATAGGTGAGCGCGTGGACGTGGTGGGCGATGCCGATGATTGTCTCCAGGTCGTTGATGTCGACCACCGGCAGGGTGTCGCGTCCCGTCTCCTTGAACATCTTCAAGGCGCTTTCCAGCGTGCCGGTCGCATGCAGGTAGGGACCGTCGGTTTCAATGCTGAATTTTCGGTCTTCTTCCGCTTCCGGGGCGGGATCCATGAAATCGCGAACCTTGACGGACGTGCTCAGGAAGCGGTGCGGGCCTTCGGTGGCCAGAACGCCGTGGGTCGCGAGCTGCCACTGGAAATAGGAGCGGCCGTGGAAGGCCTGGGTGATACCGGTCGCGATCGAGACGGTCAGAAGCAGGGCGATGGACAGGGTATAGCCGCCGGTCAGTTCGAATACGATCATGGTGGTGGAGACCGGAGCGCCGAGAACCGCAGCCGCGACGGCGCCCATTCCCAGGATGGAGTAAAGGCCTTCGCTGGAGGCCATTTCCGGGAAGACGGAGGCGGCGATCAGTCCGAAGGCACCGCCGGCCATCGCGCCGAGATAAAGGGATGGCGAAAAGATGCCTCCGCCGAACCTCGACGCCAGCGTGATGGCGGTCGCCGCGGTCTTGGCGATCAGCAGGGCCAACAGCATGGAGATCGAGAACTGGTCCTTGAGTGCGGCGTCGGTGGCCTCGTATCCGACGCCGACGACGGCAGGGAAGGCCAGTGCGATGGTGCCGACCGCGCAGCCGCCGACCACGGGTCTGACCCAAAGGGCGAGGGGGATATTCCGGGCGACCCAGTCGGTGCCGATCAGCGCGAACTGGAAGCAGATGGCCACGACCGCGCAGGTCACGCCCAGAAGCGCGAAGGCCGGAAACTCCCAGTAGGAGCTGATCTGGTGACCGGGAATAACGAAGGCTGCGACGTCTCCGAACCACAGCCGTGAAAACACGGTGCCGGTGACGGCGGCAATCGCGATCGGGGAAATCGCCGACAAGGCATAGTGCCCGAGGATGACTTCGTGGGCAAAGAGCACCCCGGCGATCGGGGCGTTGAAAGATGCCGACACGGCGCTGGCAACCCCGCAGGCAAGCAATATGCGCCGCGCGGAGGCAGGCAACTGAAACAGCCGGCTGAGGGAAGCGCCGATGGTTGCGCCCAGATGAACCACGGGACCCTCACGGCCGGCACTTGCTCCGGAACCGAGGGAAAGGGCGGTAATCAGGGCAGATGTAATGCCGGGCCTGAACAAGAGGCCCTCAGCTCCTCTGGCTCGTGCTTCGATGACATCTGCGACACTGTAGGTGCGCTTCGTCGGCTGGACATACTGCAGCAGCAGGCCGACGAGGAGGCCGCCGACCGTGGGCGCTGCGACAATCACATACCAGGGCAGGTCGGACAGAGCGGTAATGACGTTCTCGCTTGATGTGCCGAGCCACACCAGTTGCACCAGGCCGATGGCTTCGCGGAACAGGATAGCGGCCCAGGACACGATTGCGCCGATGCACAGCGCAAGCAACCAGACCAGCGGCCGTTTTTGGGCCATGAATTCATTGAAGTTCAGCCGGATGCCCGCCGGGATCGTCTTCAGGCCGATTTTGATCAGGCCGAAGCGGCGAACTGCGGAGAAAAGCCAATCAGGCATAGGGTTACCCTGGGGCGGCGGTATCATTCCAGTATTGGAGGAATATTAGGGCTTCGACGGAAAATTGCGCAGTCAAATATAAAATTTCTTAGCTTTTCCCTTGATTTTCGGATGCTGCAGGTTCAGGACAGGGGCATTCCCTGGCTTCCAGGCAGGCTCCCTGCCATTCGAACGGTCCATTCGGCCCGTGGCCAGGTATGAGCTCGCCCGAGACCATTACCCGCTGCCCATAAATGTTGGCTATTCATGTCCGTCTCTGATCCGTCGAATTCTCCCGCCGTCGAAACCGTCATCTCATCCGAAGTCCAAGACCGCGTCTTTTCCGTGCCGATGCTTTGCATCATCGCCTTTGCCATCGGCATCGTCGCCGCCGCAGGCGCGGTTGTCTTCCGATACCTGATCTCCCTTGTTCACAATCTCTTTTATTACGGAACGATTTCGGCCGTCTATGACGCGAACCAGTTCGATGCGCCCAGTCCGCTCGGAGCGCTGGTCATTCTGGTTCCCGTCGTCGGCGGCCTGATCGTCGTCTTCCTGGTCAAGACGTTCGCACCGGAGGCCAAGGGCCACGGCGTTCCGGAAGTCATGTATGCGATCTATCACAACAAGGGCGACGTGCGCGGCGTCGTCGCGGTGGTCAAATCGTTCGCGTCGGCGATTTCCATCGGCAGCGGCGCTTCGGTCGGCCGGGAAGGTCCGATCATTCAGATCGGGGCTTCGTTCGGATCCACCATCGCCCGGAAGCTGCAACTGGTCAGATGGCAGAAGATCACGTTGCTTTCGGCCGGCGCCGGGGCCGGGATCGCGGCCACCTTCAACACGCCCCTTGGCGGTGTGCTGTTTGCGGTGGAGATGCTTCTGCCGGAAGTCAGCAGCAGAACGTTCCTGCCCGTCGTCGTGGCGACGGCGACAGCGACCTATGCCGGCCGTATCGCCTTCGGTCTCGACCCGGCCTTCATCGTGCCGGTGGCCAATGTGACGGCGATTGAAGCCATCGATCCGGTCCAACTCGTCGCCTATGCGTTTCTCGGCGCCGCGGCAGGGGTCGCTTCCTGGGCCTTCATCCGCACGCTGGCCTGGTGCGAGGATCTTTTTCCGACGCTGCCGGGGAACGAATACACGCAGAATATCATCGGCATGCTGATCATCGGTTGCATGGGCTATGCGTTCTTCCTGACGACCGGAAACTATCACACTTCGGGTGTCGGCTACGCGACCATCCAGGATATTCTGAATGCGACCCCCTACACGATCGTCCTGCTCGGGGCGCTTCTCATCGCCAAGATCGTGGCGACATCGGTCAGCCTGGGGGCCGGCGCGTCCGGCGGTGTCTTCTCGCCGTCGCTGTTCATCGGGGCCACCCTGGGCGGCGTCGTGGGCGTGATCGGCAGCTGGCTGTTTCCCGAACATGGTTTCATCGCTGCGGAATTCGCTCTTGTCGGCATGGGTGCGCTGGTCGGCGGGGCCACCGGTGCCTCGATGACGGCCATCGTGATGATTTTCGAGATGACGCGCGATTACAACGTCATCGTGCCGCTGGTTCTGGCCGTTGCGATTGCGGTTGGTGTGCGCCGCTGGCTGATCGTGGACAACATCTATACCATCAAGCTGCGCCACCGCGGGCGGCCGATCCCGGTCAACCGGCATACGAACATGTATCTGGTGAAGCCGATCAAGGAAGTGATGGCGACCAATTTCAAGATCCTGCCGATCGATACGCCGATCCAGGAAGCGATCGCCACGATCGCGGAAGCGGGAGACGCTCATATCATCGTATCCGACGGAGCCCGAATTGCCGGCTTCGTCCGCTTCGGCACCATTCCCTATCAGGCCGATCGCTTTTCCGGCCAGACCCTGCGTGAGGTCTTGTCGAGCGACTATGTGATCGCCCCGGCCTCGAATATCCTGAACTCCGTCATCACCAGAATGAACAACCGCAGCCGAAGCTATGCCATCATCGTGGGCGGCGACGGCCGGATTCCGCGTCCGGATGATGTTGTCGGTGTAGTGGATTCCAAGGAAATCGCCGAAGTGGTCGTGGCCAACCACTACGGCTAGGCGGCCATATCGTTCCGGACCCCGCCAGGCTGTCGGGCCCGGAACAGGATTTCCGGTTCAGGCGGGCTTGCGCTTGATTTCGATGCGGCGTCCGGAGCGTTCGGGTCGCGGCAGGCCGGACTGGGCATCGGCGAGGGCCTGGATATTGGCAGCAATGTCTTCCGGCCAGGGAACGACCTTGCGGGCGCCCATGTCCACATGCAGGCTGATCTGCTCGTTGGTGGCCGAAAGCCAGCCTTCGTCCGCGTGATGGATTTCCTGATAGAAGTGGCAGCGTTTGGCGTCGTGGTCGACCAGTTGCAGACGGACCGTGACCGGCATGCCTGCGGCCAGTTCGCGCACATAACAGATGTGTGTCTCGGCCGTGAAATAAGAGGCGTTCCGTTCTTTCAGGTAGCTTTCCCCGAGGCCCAGTTTTTCAAAGACCTCGTCACAGGCCCTGTCGAACAAAACCA
Organism: Roseibium sp.; assembly: GCF_048260565.1. Classification (GTDB taxonomy): domain Bacteria; phylum Pseudomonadota; class Alphaproteobacteria; order Rhizobiales; family Stappiaceae; genus Roseibium. The sequence continues at coordinate 417,617 of NZ_JBLXGP010000003.1, forward strand.
CATAATAGGCCATGTTGAGGTGGCCATTGTAATCGATCCAGTCGTCCTGGACGGTCATTCGGGAGCTTTCGACCATCTGCGTCGGCCAGGTAACGGACATAATTCCTCCTTCTGTGTGGCACCAAGGGCGCTTGACTTTCACCTTCGCAAGCTGGCCTAACATATTCTCAGGCGAAACCGGAAATGCTGTCCGGTAGAACGCGATAAAAAGATAAGGGAAGTCGAACCATGTCCTTGACTGCTTTGCAGGCTCCGGTCGAACGCAACGAGGCAAACGCTATGCTCGTCGCGGATATTCTGACCCAGAAATTCGGTGAGCGCTGTTCGCGGTCGCAGGCCGTGCGCGAGCAGCATGGCCACACCACGACATGGTTGCCCAACCAGGCACCCGACGCGGTGATCTTTGCCGAAAGCACGGAAGAAGTCGCCGATGTGGTGCGGATCTGCGCCGAGCACAAGGTGCCGGTTATTCCCTTCGGTACGGGCTCTTCGCTCGAAGGCCATGTCAATGCGCCCGGCGGCGGCATTTCGATCGATCTGTCCCGCATGAACCGCATCCTGGCGGTGAACGCGGAAGACCTCGACTGCCGCATCGAGGCCGGCGTCACCCGCAAGCAGCTGAACAGCTACCTGCGCGATACCGGCCTGTTCTTCCCGATCGATCCGGGAGCAGATGCAAGCCTCGGCGGCATGGCGGCGACACGGGCATCGGGCACCAATGCGGTGCGCTATGGCACCATGAAAGATGCGGTCCTGGGGCTGACGGTGGTCACGGCTTCCGGCGAGGTCATCAAGACCGGCGGCCGGGCGCGCAAATCTTCGGCCGGCTACGACCTGACCCGCCTGATGGTCGGTTCGGAAGGTACGCTCGGCATCATCACCGAATTGACGGTTCGGCTTCATGGTCAGCCGGAAGCGATTTCCGGCGGGGTCTGCCCGTTCCCGAGCATCGAGGCCGCCTGCCAGGCCGTCATCGCGACGATCCAGTGCGGAATTCCGGTCGCGCGGATCGAGCTTCTGGACGAGCAGCAGGTGAAGGCCTGCAACATCTATTCGAAACTGACATTGACCGAAACGCCGACCCTGTTCCTGGAATTCCACGGCAGTGAGGCAGGGGTCAAGGAACAGTCCGAACTGTTTGGTGCCATTGCCGAGGAATATGGTGGCGGTCCCTTCGACTGGGCGACAAAAGCGGAAGATCGCACCAATCTCTGGACGGCGCGCCACGATGCCTACTGGGCATCCTTCACGCTTCGTCCGGGGTCCAAGGGGGTCGCGACCGATGTCTGCGTGCCGATCTCGCGCCTTGCGGAATGCGTGACGGAGTCCAAGAAGGACATTGAGGCTGAGGGCTTGCTGGCGACCGTGGTCGGCCACGTGGGCGACGGTAACTTCCACGTACTCGTGCTTGTCGATGAAGACAATGACGAAGAAGTGGCCAGGGCGGAGGGTTTCGTTGAACGTCTCAACTGGCGTGCGATCGAAATGGAAGGCACCTGTACCGGAGAGCATGGAGTCGGCCAGGGCAAGATGAAATATCTCCGAAAAGAGCATGGCGGCGGCGTCGATATGATGGCTGCCATCAAACGGGCACTTGATCCGGATAACATCCTGAATCCCGGCAAGATCGTGCCTATGTCATGATAGACTTCCGAATCGGCGGAAACGCCGGGGCTTTTGAGCCGGGAAGCAAGGAGAGCAGGGCCTGAATTCGGTTTATATCACAATAGGCGTCGCGATCATTCTGGTGCTGGTGACGGCACTGGTGGGGCCGTTTTTTGTCGATTGGACCATGTACCGCTCCACCTTCGAAAAATATGCGGAACAGGCCCTCGCGCACAAGGTCACGGTTCTCGGCGATGCGGATATCCGCCTTCTGCCGTCTCCGGCAGTGACCTTCACAGACGTTCGCGTTGGCGAAGCGGAGGATCCGCTTCTCGTCGTTTCCCGTTTCCAGATGCGCATCGAGCTGCCGGCCCTTCTTAAGGGGGAAGTGCGGGTGCTCGATATGGAACTGGATCGTCCGCATCTGAGCCTATCTCTCGATGAAAGCGGCCGTCTGGACTGGTTGACGGCGCAAACCTCCGACGGTGCGCTCGGCGACCTGGCTGCAGAAGACGTTGCCTTCGATCGCATTTCCATCGTCGACGGAGCGGTGTCGGTCATCGATGCGCGTACCGGCGAGACGCACCGGTTGGACAACGGCAACCTCCTGATCAGTGCCAGGACCCTGGCAGGACCGTTCAAGGTCGACGGCAGTGCCACATATGACGGCAAGCCCTACAGTGTACGGCTTGCCTCCGGCAAGGAGCTGGACAACGGCGCCATCCGGGTCAAGGGGCAGGTCACGCCGTCGGCCTGGCCGGTCAACCTGGCGGTCGACGGAACGCTGTCCCAGGACAACGGCGTGCCCGGGTACGAGGGAAACTTCTCGCTCGCCTCGATCCAGGACGAGGACCGGAAAGACAATGCATGGCGTGCCGGAGGCTCATTTTCGGCAAATATGGACGGGTTGAATGTTCCTTCCTTCGAGTTTCGCTATGGTCCTGAAGACCGCGTTCTCGGCCTGGACGGAACGGCGGAGCTTGCCTATTCCGGGCAGAAGCGCTTTGAAATCCGCGGACGGGCGAAACAGGTCGATCTCGACCGTATCTTCGGCGGCGGCCCCCAGACGCCGGTATCGGCGGACAATGCCGCTTCCAGGCTCATTGCCGCGCTTAAGTCGGTTCCGATACCGGACATGGACGGGGTCATCGCGCTTGACATTCCAGCCGTCGTCGTCGGCGGCGGGTTGGCCCAGGACGTGAAACTCGATCTGGAGACGACGCTCGGCGGATGGCGGGTCGCGCGGCTTGCCGTACGGGCGCCGGGACGCACGGTGATCGCCACCCAGGGCGATCTCGGACTCGAACCGGATCTTACCTATCGCGGCAGCGTGTCGATCGCTTCCGAACAGCCGGGTGCCTTTGCCGCCTGGTGGCGGCAGACGGGCAAGGGCGCAACTGCGATCCAACCGATTTCGATGGAAGGAAGGCTCAGTCTCGTTCCGGATGGAGTCGCGCTCGACAACATGCGGCTGAATATGGCCGGATCCGAAGCCACCGGCGGGCTGTCCTACCAGAAACCGCGTTCGGGCAATGCCGTCTTTTCGCTCAGTCTGGATGCGGACAAGCTTGACATCGATCAGGTCGAGACACTTGCAGGTCTTTTTGAACGCCCCGAAGACGGGGTGAAAGACCTTGACGTTTCCTTGAGGGTGCAGGCGCGAGAGGTCAGCGTGCGCGGGGTGGACGGCAAGGGCCTGTCGCTGGAGGCGCAGTATTCGGATAACGGCTTGCGGATCGATCGCCTCTATGCGGAAGACCTGGCCGGAGCCGAAGTGGATGTCATCGGTCGTGTCGACGATCTCCTGACCGCACCGGAAGGCCAGTTGACCGGTACTCTGAACGCGACCGACCTGACCGGCGTTACCGCGGTGCTGGGCAGCGTGCTGCCGGATAACGTCCTGGTCGGGCGTCTTGAGCAGGCGTCCGGACATCTGGTTCCTGCCAAATTCCAGGCAAACCTGAAGGCTTCGGCGCAGGACGGGGTCAGCCAGATCGATTTCACGCTGAATGGCGATGCCGGCGGCGCCAAAACCGACTTCGGGATGAATTTCAAAGGCCGGGTAGATGAGTGGCATTCGGCAGAGATCGGGCTCGGGGTCAGCCTGTCCGGCCCGAGCGGAGACCAGATCCTGAGGCAACTGGGATTTGCGGTTCTGCCGGTGGGCAGCCTTGGCACGGGGGAAGTCCGTTTCAGCGCAATCGGACGGCCGAAGGACGGCCTGACGGTTTCCTTGAGCGCTGCCGCCGGCCAGGCCACCCTGGGAATGGAAGGGCGGATAACCCTGCAGAAGGACCGGGAACCCGACTATCGGCTCTCCGTTTCGTCAGCCGCGCCCGATATCGCACCCTATGCCCTTCTGTTCGGCCGGGTACTTCCCGTCATGGCGGGCGACATCGACGCAGTCGTCGATTTCGACGTTAATGGAACGGGCAGCAAGATCGAAGTGTCGAAGCTGACGGGTAAAGTCGCCGGCGTGGCTGTGGAGGGCGAACTGGCCGGGGACATGGAACCTCTTCAGGGCGAGACCATCCGCCGGTTCAAAGGCAGCTTGGATCTGGACGCGCTCGACCTGAAGTTTCTGTCGGAAGCGATCCTCGGGCCGGATCAGTGGTTTTCCGCCGGTGACGGCTCCAGCATCTGGCCGAACGGGGCTTTCGGGACGCCGCTCCTGACACAAACGGACCTGACGCTTCAGCTTTCCACCGATCGCCTGATCGTTGACGACACCGACACGATCCAGGGCGCAAAGGCTGAGCTGCGGCTGACGCCGACCATGCTGCGTCTCGACGGACTGAACGGCACCTACGCCAACGGAAAGCTGGACGGCACACTCGCCATTCGCCGATCCGGAGCGGAAGGGGCCGTCTCCGGTACCATCAGGCTGACCCGCGGCTCTGTGCGTGATCTGATTTGGAACCTTAATAACCGGCCGGTGGCAACCGGGTCTTTCGATCTCTTCCTGGAATACCAGGGCAGCGGCCGGACGATTTCAGGGATTGTGTCCGGTTTGACAGGCGGCGGAACCTTCGCCGTGACGGACGGCGAACTCAGAGGCATCAATCCGCAGGCCTTTCCGCTGGTGATCAGGGCCGTCGACGCCGGCCTGGACCTGCATGACGACAAGATCCGCGAGGTCTTCCTGAACCACATGGCGGCGGGAAGCCTCGGATTCAAGCGGATCGAAGGCACGGTCACCCTGATCGGCGGCCGGCTGAGCGCACGTAATGTGGTGGTCGATTCCAATCGGGCGGATATTTTCGGCTCCGCGGAGGTCAACTTGAACGACTGGACCCTCAACGGGGATTTCGCCGTGAAGGTGGATCCGGGCGAAAACGCCGTAACCGGAGCGGAGCCGCAGGTCGGCGTGGTCTTCAACGGTCCGGTTGAGGCTCCGGTCAGGACAGTGGATATCTCTCCCTTTACCGCGTTCCTGACCCTGCGCGCCTTCGAACAGGAGGTGCAGAGGGTTGAAAAGCTGCAGGCGGAGATCCTGGAGCGCGATCGCCTGCTGCGGGAAATGAAGCGGATCAAGCACGAACGGGTGCGTCGGCAGCGGGAAGCCGAGGAGGCGGCCGTCAGGGCTGCAGAAGAAGCTGCGCGTGCGGCGGAAGCGGCGGCAGAGGCAGCAGCGGCAGACGATAGCAAGGACACACCCGACGCGAACCGAAAGGTCAACGGAACGGGCGGTGCAGTACCGGTTGAGGGAGGAAAAAACAGCTCCTCGCGGGATCAGAGCCGGAATAATGTCACGGTTGCCCCCGGAGAAAAGCCGCGCCATGAGGCCGTAACCGATCCGGCGGATTTCGCCAATCGCATCCGTTCCGTCATCGGCGCTGAGGGCAACGGGAACGGCGGGCCCATGGTCCTTCAACCCGGCGCCCCGGGGGCTTCGGCCCAGGAGGAGGCGACCGAAACACTGCCGCCTCTCGAACCGCCGCAGGTGATCGATGATCTTATCGCACGGGAAATCGGTATCCCGGCGTCAGAGCTTAACAGGCCGCCCGATCCGCTGATCAACGGCGGCACGAATTAGGGGCAGCCTTATAAACGTTCATCCACCAGCGGATTGCCGCAAGTTTGATGAACGCGAGGAAGCTCTCCGCCTGTTTGTCGTAACGGGCGGCAATCCTCCTGTAAGGTCTTATCCGGTCTGGGAACCGTTCCACCCAATTGCGATGGCGGTATAGACGTCGGCTAAAGCAGATCGGGTTTCTCCGATTTCGTTTCGGAGGGTTGTTTGTCCATGCACCAAGCTCTCGCACCAACTCCGTAATTTTATCAGAGACATATGCCCTGTCTGCAAGTGGCATTACGCTGTTGCGACGCCCGTCAGCAAATCGGTTGCGCGTGGACTGTCGTGGTCTTGACCGGCGCTAAGGGCCAATCGGAGAGGCGACCTTCTGGCATCAACTACCGCGTGGTTTTCGTTGTCAGCCCGCCGCGCCCGTGCAGTTGCTCTCGCTATCCTTGACGCAGCTTGCGTGCCGGTGAAGCCGTATAATCGACGCGTCGAGCATCTGAATGTCGTCGTCACGTCCGTCAGTTATGGCAACCGGTATGCTGTCCCAAATGCCTGCCTTGCCTCTTCTGACACTGCAAACATGTCCGCGGGTCTGACAGTCCGCTTCGAGCCCGGAGTTGCCGATGCTGCGCGATGCTCGAACGTCAACTGGTGAATGCGAAGCCCGGCCATAGTCAACAGGCTTCGCATTACACATGGGTCAGGTCGGCAATGCTTCGGTCGTATATTGATCGACGAACTGACCGACAGGCGGGATCGGCTTGATCACATCGATCATGACGCCGTTCGGATCGCGCGTGATGAAATGCCGTTGTCCGAAGGCCTCATCTGTGAGGGTCATCAGAATGGGCAGACCAGCCCTCTGGGCGCGTTCGAATTCTGCGTCGACGTCCTCGACCTCGAAGTTGAGGATCAGGCCCCGCGTGCACCCGCGCCCCTTAGACGGGATCGTTTCGTGATCGCCTTTCAGGATCGCGACGTTGACCTTCGGGTCTTCACTGGACTGCAGATGACAGTACCAGTCCGCTTCGAAGCTCACCTTGAAGCGGAAGTTGTCGATGTAGAACGCTTTCGTCGCATTCACAGCCTCGGTTTGGATGACGGGGTAGTATTGCGTGCATTTCATTTTCGCCTCCTTCATGTGATACATACAGTCTGCATGTGCAAAATACACAAACATACAGGCTGAATGTATGCAACAAAAATCTGTAACCCGCTCAAACAAGGACCGCACAGAAGCGACGCGTTCAGCGCTCTTGAAGGCAGCCAGGGTGCTTTTCGCGGAGAAGGGCTATGCCGAAACCTCAACGCCCGAGATCGTCAGGGCTGCAGGGGTAACGCGAGGCGCCCTCTACCATCACTTCGAGGACAAGGTGGCGCTCTTCCGTGCCGTCATCACAGAAGAATACCGCGCGGTCGCAGAGGAAATAACCAAGTCGGCGAAAACAGTACCAGGGTCTGCCCTCGATGCCTTGAAGCAAGGCAGCCGCGGCTACCTTGATGCAATGGCCGACAGGGGGCGCATTCGGATCATGCTCCGTGACGGCCCGGCCGTGCTTGGCCAGATGGAACTTGACAAGATTGATCGAGAGACATCGGCGGACACCTTGCGAATGGGACTGGCCGAGGCGATGCGGGCCGGTCAGATCAAGAGACTCCCGATTGATGCCCTGACCGTCCAGTTGTCAGCCCTTTTCGACAGGGTTGCCTTGGCCGTCTCCGAAGGTGACGATCCCAACGATCACCTTGAGGTGCTCGATGCCATCTTCCAATCGCTTAAGTAGCTGAGAGCTCTGCAAGCATCTGTGGCTTTACGTGTTGCGAGCGGAAGAGAAGCCCGCATAGCCGCCATCAGATCCGCATGTATCAGCTTCGCGAGTGGTCCCGAAAGTGGTCACTGGCTATCCGACAATTATGAGTCCGTACCCTGGGGTTCCGAAGGCCCTTCAAGCGCTCTCCCGAGTGCCCAGACGCGAACGGAAGACGACAGGGCGTCTTCCGGGTCGCGATTGTCATCGATTTCGGCAATGAGGGCAGCCAGCGCCATTTTCCGGGACCTTGCCGCTTCGTCCACTACCTCCCAGAATTCCGGTTCCAGTGCCAGGCTGGTGCGGTGACCGTGCAGGGATATGGATCTTTTGACCAGCGGCATTCGAACCGGGCCTATTCAGCCGAAGAGGTTGGAGCGTCGGGCGTTTCGTTGTCGGAAGCCGACAGCCGGTGACCGTCAATAGTCTTTTCCAGGACGGCTCTTTCGTGTTTTGCAGCCTGTTTTTCCGCCTTGGTCCGGCCGAATTTCAAGCGGTTATCTTGCGCTTGAGCTTCACGCTCGGAGCGGACCTTGCGTTTCCGTGCCTGGCGCAGATTGACGATCTCGGCGCTCATCAGATTACCCGTTTAAGGTCAGGTTTTTTTCCGGAAGGCATCGAGAGAGACGACCTGGCCGCTGGCGTCGCCCTTGTCCGCATCGGAGGCTTTCGCCTTGTCATCGGTTTCGGCAGACGCGGTTTCCGCCAGTGGCTTCTCGTCGTTTCCGGCAGCTTCCTCCGCTTCGGCCTGTTCGACCCTGGCGAGTTCCTCGACCGCTTCCAGAAGTTCTTCCGGCAGCTCTTCGGCTGTCTTGCCGGGATCGAATTCAAGGGCAAACTGGACGGACGGGTCGAAGAAGCCCTTGATGGCGGAATAGGGCACCAGGAGCTTTTCGGCGACGCCGCCGAAGGACAGACCGACCTCGAAGGCATGTTCGCCAATGGCGAGATCCCAGAACTGATGCTGGAGGACGATGGTCATCTCCTGCGGGTAACGTTCTTTCAGCCGCTGGGAGATCCGCACGCCCGGCGCTCTCGTGTCGAAGGCGATATAGAAGTGATGCTCGCCCGGAAGACCTGTGCGCCCCACCTCGGCAAGAATTTTCTTCACCGCGCCGCGCAGCGCGTCCTGAATGAGGATGTCGTATCTGAGTAGGTCTTCGGACATCTTGTCTTCGTTGGCTTCCGAGTCGTCACTTGTTAGGGCTTCATGCAATTTGACGGTTGGAGCGCGAAAAGAAAAGGCCCCAATTCGTCGCCTCACTGGCTTTTTTGTCATTTGATTGGTGGAAAGTGGAGGCTTCTGTTGCCAGGTGCCTCCGAACCCCGCCTGACGGTGCTACCCGTCAGGGCTTTAATGGACTACCGGTACTGCGTTACGCAGCAACAGCCATGTCCGAAGCATAGTTGTCATTTGCAACTATTAGGATGGCCCGATGTCGGTGGTACCATGCCGAGCAAAAGTACAGTCTTTACGCCCTCGTCGATCCTATTTCGCCCCCGCCGAAACACATCGCTGAACCTCGTCTGTCCTCGATGTGCTTGGGTGGAGGCGCCGGGTACCGCCCCCGGGTCCGATAGGTTTATTGCACTGACCATTTATTGCCGTAGCCGGCGAACCGGCACGCCAGATATAAGGTCTTGTGTCGGCAAATAAAAGGGGCTGCGTATCGACCTGCATAATTTCTGCCCGGCCGGCCCAAAGCCCCAAGAGTGGGGATATGACTCGTGGGAATCGCGCGAATGCTCGCGAATCTGGCACTTTACAGGTATCTGGAGAACAGGTGGATACGGGCGAAAGCCGAAGCAATACGGAAACAGCGACTTGCAGCAATATCTCGATCTCATGCAGCTCATCCTGGACAAGGGCGTCGACCGGGGCGACCGAACGGGAACCGGTACCCGGTCGGTCTTCGGTCACCAGATGCGGTTCGATCTGTCGGAAGGATTTCCGCTGGTCACGACCAAGAAGCTGCACCTGAAATCGATCATTTACGAACTGCTGTGGTTCCTCGCCGGCGATACCAACGTGCGCTACCTGCAGGAACACGGGGTAAAGATCTGGGACGACTGGGCAGACGAGAACGGCGAGCTGGGGCCGGTCTACGGCTATCAGTGGCGTTCCTGGCCGGCGCCGGACGGGCGCTCCATCGACCAGATTTCAAATCTGCTGCGCATGATCCGGGAGACCCCGAACTCCCGCCGCCTGATCGTGTCGGCCTGGAATCCGGCACTGGTCGACGACATGGCGCTGCCGCCGTGCCATTCCCTGTTTCAGTTCTACGTGGCGGAGGGGAAGCTGTCCTGTCAGCTCTACCAGCGTTCGGCGGACGTTTTCCTGGGCGTTCCGTTCAACATCGCCTCCTACGCGCTGCTGACCATGATGATCGCGCAGGTGACGGGCCTCAAACCGGGGGATTTCGTCCATACCTTCGGCGACGCGCATCTTTATCACAACCACTTCGACCAGGCCCGCGAACAGCTCACCCGGACGCCGAGGTCCCTGCCGACGATGACAATCAATCCGGGCGTGACCGATCTCTTCGCCTTCAAATACGAGGATTTCGCCCTGTCGGACTACGATCCGCATCCGCATATCTCAGCGCCGATTGCGGTTTGAGGGAAACGCGAGGTGTCAGCCGTTCTTGTTGATAGTACCAATTTTTGGTACATTGTCGGGCATTGGAGATTGTCATGGCCAGAAACACTTCGCTTTCCCTCGGCGACCACTTTGCCGGATTTGTCGACAGTCGTGTGAAGACCGGCCGCTACGCCAGTGCGAGCGATGTGGTTCGCGCAGGGCTTCGCCTGCTTGAGGAACAGGAAGCCAGGGTTGATGCGCTCCGGGCCGCTCTGCAGGCGGGCGAGGCGTCGGGCGAACCGAAAGACTTCGATTTCGACGATTTTATCGAACGGAAAACCGAAGCCTGAGCAATGCGGCATCTGCAGTTCACGCCGGCCGCTTTAGAAGACCTCGACAACATTTGGACATATACGGTTGAGCAATGGGGAAAGGCGCAGGCCGTGCGTTATGTCCGGGATTTGCAAGCAACCTGCAAAGCGATTGCAGAGGGACGGCAGTCAGGTCGAACGGCGGAAGATATCCGTGCTGGTTACCTCAAGGCGGCTTGCGGTGCGCATATCCTTTTTTATCGTGTGACCGACGAGGCGTTGGTTGTTGTAAGGATTCTGCATCAGAGAATGGACGTCGAACGCCACCTTTGAAGTCGGGGCTGTGAGTTGGTCATAGGAGTTCGGCCCGTCTTGCCGCTATTTCTTCACCTTCTCCGGCAGCTGGCCCACGTAGTCCATCGCAAGACCGATCCAGTGTTCCAGATCCGCGTCACTTGCGAGCCCGTCGGGGGCGACGCGCAGGAAGCCGGGCATTTTGCGTTCCGACATGCGGACCGGCGTGACATGAGGCGATTTCAGGATGTCGGCCTCGCGTGCCGGGTCGGTCCGGATCATCAGGCCTTTCTTGCTGGCGCCGCACAGGAGATTGCCGTTCAGCATGAAGCCGATATTGCCGAACATCGGTCTGTGGGTGACGTTTTGATCCGGGAGGACGGATCGGACCCGTTCCGCCAGCAGTTGTTTGTCCATCTCGGTCATTCGGGAGGCTTCCTCCGTAATCTTATCGCCCAATGCTCTAAGCCATCCTTCAACACCTTATTATACCGGAATGCGCTCCCGAATTGATCACACCCTTGTGCTTGCCTATGAGTGAAAGGCGAAACACGGGAGAAGAAATGCCCCAAATCGTTCTGATCGCGGCGGTGGCCCGCAATGGAGCTATCGGTCTGGACAACGACATGCCCTGGCGGCTGCCGTCGGACCTGAAGCATTTCAAGGCAATCACCCTCGGCAAACCGGTTGTGATGGGCCGCAAGACGTTTGAATCGCTCGGACGGCCTCTCCCCGGGCGGCCGAATATCGTGATTTCCAGGAATGGTTACCGTGCCGAAGGTGCCGAAGTGGTGTCGTCCCTGGACGATGCGCTGGAGCGGGCGTCCGCGCTTGCCGCCGATCTCGCCGTCGATGATATTATCGTCATGGGTGGTGGGCAGATCTACGATCAGGCCATGGGCCGGGCCGATCGGCTGGAGATCACAGAGGTGCAGGCGGATCCGGACGCCGATACCCATTTTCCCGACATCGACCCGGCGATCTGGCGGGAAACGGCGCGGGTCAAGGGGGAGCGGAGCGAACGGGATTCCGCCGATTTCGAATTTGTCACCTATCGTCGGGCGCAATCCGTCTGATATGGCTTGAACGAGACTGTTGAGTGGCCGCATCTGGCGGCGTTGGTGATTTGGAACCTGCTGCCCGGCGGGTTTCGGAAGATGGATGAGGCACCCATGTCCTTCAAAACCGTTCTGGCCGTTGTGGATTACAGATCCGACCTGCCGGATAGCCTGCAAAGCTCCATTCGGATCGCAAGGTGGTTCGACGCCCATTTGGCCGTGCTTCTGGTCGGCGAGGTGGAGTCCCTGCCGTTCTACGGCTACGGCAGTGTCGGCTATACGGAAATCTGGGTGAAGGAGAGCGAGGAGCGTGCGGCGGCCCTGAAACAGGCGGCCGTAGACGTGGATGCCCTCCTGGCCCGCGAAGGCCTGTCCTTCGAGGTTCGCGCCCATCAGACGATCGTCGCGCGGGAGGACAACCTGGTCGCCCGCCATGCGATCTATGCCGATCTGACGATCATGCAGCGGACCGGAGAAGATGGTTTGAGTACCGTCGAACGCCAGGCGATCGATGGCGCGCTGTTCGATTCCGGCAGGCCGCTTTTGTTTCTGCCCGCCGGCAAGGTGCCGGAGAGCATCGGCAAGAATGTGATGATTGCCTGGAATTCCCGTTCCCAGGCGGCGGAAGCCGTCTCCGATGCGCTGCCTCTTCTGAAGACCGCAGACAAGGTGACCCTGATCGTCGTCGACCCGGTGACGGGGCCGGATGATCACGGCGAGGTGCCCGGCGCCGATATGGCGGTGGTTCTGGCCCGCCACGGGGTGGAGGTCGAGGTTCGCTCGGTTGCGGCCGGCGACCGGCCGGTTTCTCAAGTTCTTCAGGAGGAAGCGGCCGCACTTGGCGCGGATCTCGTGGTCATGGGCGCTTATGGCCATATGCGTATCCGGGAGAACATTATCGGCGGGACCACCCGGGATATGCTGGAAACGGCGAAAACCCCGCTCTTCCTGGCGCATTGAAGGCTGGCAATGTCGGTCGAGCAAACGGGCAGATCCCTGCACATCACTGGAAAATGGGCCGGATTCGACGCGCTCAGCGGTCGGGAGGTGCATGACCTTTTGAAGCTCCGTCAGGATGTGTTCGTGGTCGAACAGGCTTGTGCTTTTGGGGAGATCGACGGCAAGGACCCCATCGCCCTGCATTATTTTCTGCTTTCCCCATCGGGGGAGATTGCCGGGGCGTTGCGACTGTTCGCCGGCAGCGGTGCGGACCGGCCGTCCCGGATCGGCCGGGTGGTGATCGCGCCTGAGTACCGTGGACAGAAACTCGGGCAAAGGCTCATGCGGGACGGCATCGACAAGGCGCGCGCGCTTGCGCCGGGAGCGCCGATCCATCTGTCGGCACAGGCTCATCTGGAGAGGTTTTACGGCGAACTTGGCTTCAGCACCGTTTCCGAAGTCTATCTGGAAGACGATATTCCGCATATCGACATGGTTCTCGCGGTTTAGGCCATGCCCCGGTCGAACGACCGGCCTTACGCCGTCAGACCATCCGTATTTGTTGCCTTGCGCTCTAATAACGCACCGATAAGCCGGAACTGCCCTTGAAAGCCTTGAAAATGCCCACCAAGTGGCATTTACGGAAAAAAGGGGCGGTTGGCGGGCGTGAAGCATGCCTATGCGTTGAAAGCGCTCGGTAACCTCCCTATAACCTGCGGTGAGTGACAACAGGCCGAATGTAGTCCCGGGACGCCTTTTGAGACAAAGGTGCAGAAGCCCGGGAGCTGGGAAAAAGGAAGTCTTGATGCCTTGGAGCAATCAGTCAGGCAGTGGCGGTCCCTGGAAGGGCGGCGGCAACAACGGCGGCCCTTGGGGCGGCGGTGGCGGAAACAACGGCGGCCCATGGGGCGGCGGTCCGAACCGCGGCGGCGGCGGCCAGCCGCCGGATCTTGAGGAGCTCCTGAAACGGACCCAGGACCGGATGAAGAACGTCCTGCCCGGCGGCGGCGGCGGGTTCGGGGCTCTGGGCATCGCTATCGTTGTCGGACTGGCCGTTGTCGGCTGGCTTGCAACCGGCATCTACATCGTCGATGAAGGCAAGGGCGAGGTCGGTGTCGAACTCGTGCTCGGCAAGGTGACCGATCAGACCGGAGCCGGTTTCAACTACAACTGGCCCTATCCGATCGGCGAGGTTTACAAGCCTCAGGTCGAGTTGCAGCGTGAAATGACCGTCGGTGTTCGGGAAAGCGTCCGTGGCAGTACGGTCACTTCCATCGAAGCGCCGGAGGAAAGCCTGATGCTGACCGGTGACGAGAACATTGTCGACGTTGGCTTCAAGGTACAGTGGCGTATCAAGAACACCCGCGAGGGCATCGCAAATTACCTGTTCAACATCCAGAACCCGGAAGGCACCGTGAAGGCGGTTGCCGAAAGCGCCATGCGCGAGGTGGTCGGCCGGTCCAAGATCGACGCGATCCTGACGGAAAGCCGGGTGGAAACAGAGCGTGCGGTTGACGAACTGATGCAGAAGACGCTCGACGACTACAAGGCCGGTATCGAAATCACCGAAGTACAGATGCAGAAGGTGGACCCGCCGCAGCAGGTGATCGATGCGTTCCGCGACGTTCAGGCGGCTCGTGCCGACCAGGAGCGGATCCAGAACGAGGCGCAGGCCTATGCGAACAAGGTCGTTCCGGAAGCGCGTGGTGAAGCGGCCCGTGTCCTGGAAAAGGCGAACGGGTACCGCGAACAGGCCATCGCCGAGGCGACCGGTCAGTCCCAGCGCTTCGAAAAGATCTACGAGCAGTACAAGAAAGCGCCCGACGTGACCCGGGAACGTCTCTATCTGGAGACGCTCGAAAAGGTGCTCGGCACCAACTCCAAGATCATTATCGACAACAAGGCTACAAGTCAGGGCGTCCTGCCATATCTGCCGCTCAACCAGCTGTCTTCGGGCGGCGCGAAACAGACCGGACAGACTGGAGGGAACCAGTAATGCGTAGCGGATTTCTTGGAATACTGGTCGCCGTCGTAGCGTTTCTTGCCTACATGTCGGTCTTTGTCGTCAATCCGGCGCAGCAGGCGCTGGTTCTGCAGCTCGGCCGTGTCGAGAAGGTGGTGCGGGAGCCTGGCGTTCAGTTCAAATATCCGTTCATTCAGAACGTGATCTATCTGGACAAGCGTATTCTCGATCTGAACATGCCGCCGCAGGAAGTGATCGCGTCGGACAAGAAGCGTCTCGTGGTGGATGCCTTCGCACGCTACCGGATTTCCGATCCGGTCCTGTTCTATCAGCGCGTGAACAATATCAACCAGGCGAACCGCCGGCTTTCGACCTTCCTGCAGTCCTCCCTGCGGTCTGAGCTGGGTAAGGCCTCCTTCATCGCCGTTGTCCGCGACAACCGCGACGGGTTGATGGAGAATATCCGCAAGAACGTCAGTGCGAGTGCCGCGGACCTGGGGATCGAAGTGGTCGACGTGAAGATTCGCCGTGCGGATCTGCCCGAGGCCAACTCCCTGGCCATCTTCCGGCGGATGCAGACCGAACGCCAGCGTGAAGCCTCGGAGCTGCGTGCGCAGGGTGAGGAACAAGCCCGCCGTATCCGCTCCCGGGCGGATCGCGAGGTGACGGTCGTGGTTGCGGAGGCAAATCGTGACGCGGACATCACCCGTGGTGAGGGCGACGCGGAACGTAACCGCATCTTTGCGGAAGCCTACGGCAAGGACCCGGACTTCTTCGCTTTCTACCGGTCCATGCAGGCCTACGAGGCCGGACTGCGCGAAGGAGATACCAGCCTGGTGCTGTCGCCGGATTCCAACTTCTTCCGTTATTTCAACGATCCCATGGGAGCGTCGGATGATACGGAAGGGAATTCCCAGGAGCGTCTGAGAGCACCTGGCGTTCAATGAACGACTTCCTGACGGCACTGGGCCTGGTGCTTGCCCTTGAGGGCACGCTCTATGCCCTGGTCCCGGGCGGCATGAAGAATGTGATGCGCGCGGCGCTGAACATGTCCGACCAGAGCCTCAGGATTGCCGGACTTGCGGGACTTGCGCTCGGCGTTCTGATGGTCTGGCTCATCCGCGCGTAACACATTTTTGCGGGGCGGGGGATCTTCTGTTCTCCCGCCCGTTCTATTCTCGTATATGTTTGTATCTTCAGGCCGGTCTGTGACCGGCCACCGATCCGAAAGGGATGGAGGAGAAGCCCAAATGGCTCCTGGTTTCTACCAACGTAGTCTCAAAACGATGAAATCGCTGGCCGCAAGTGCTGCACTTGGCGGTCTGATTGCCCTGCAGCCTCTGGCTGCCGTGCAGGCACAGGGGCCGGCCTCCGTCGCGGATCTGGCCGAGGGCCTTGCCGATGCGGTCGTCAATATTTCCACGTCCCAGACGGTTCAGGGACGGCGGTCCGTTCCTCTGCCCAAGGTGCCCGAGGGGTCTCCCTTCCAGGAGTTCTTCGAGGAATTCTTCAATCGCCAGAATCGCGATGAGGATCGGCCGCGCAAGGTGCAGTCGCTCGGCTCGGGCTTCGTGATCGACGGCAAGGAAGGCATTATCGTCACGAATAACCACGTCATCGAGGGCGCGGACGAAATCACCGCGAATTTCAATGACGGGACCAAGCTGAAAGCCGAACTGATCGGCACGGACGAAAAGACCGATCTTGCCGTGCTGAAGGTCAATCCGGAAAAGCCGTTGACGGATGTCAGCCTGGGCGACTCTGACATGATCCGCGTCGGCGACTGGGTGATGGCCATCGGCAACCCGTTCGGCCTGGGCGGAACCGTGACGGTGGGGATCGTCTCTGCCCGCAACCGTGACATCAACTCCGGTCCCTACGACAACTTCATCCAGACCGATGCATCGATCAACCGGGGCAACTCGGGCGGACCGCTGTTCAACATGGACGGCGAGGTGATCGGCATCAACACGGCGATCATCTCGCCGTCGGGCGGATCGATCGGTATCGGTTTCGCCATTCCGGCGAAGACGGCAAAGCGGGTGATCGCCCAGCTCCGCGAGTTCGGCGAAACGCGCCGCGGCTGGCTCGGGGTCCGGATCCAGGAGGTTACCGACGAGATTGCCGAGAGCCTGAACATGGACGAGGCCATGGGCGCTCTGGTCGCCGGCGTGACGGAAGGCGGGCCCGCCGAAAAGGCGAAAATCGAACCGGGCGACGTGATCCTGGAATTCGATGGCAATCCGGTCGACCATATGCGTGAACTGCCGCGCATGGTCGCGGATACCCCGATCGGAAAGACCGTCGATGTGGTGGTTCTGCGCCGGGGCGAGAAGGTTACGCTCCAGGTGGACCTGGGCCGGCTCGAGGAGGCCTCCGCGGAGGAAGACAAGACCGGCGATCAGGACAAGGACCAGCCCGCCGACAGCCCGGCCGAAAAGGAAGTGCTCGGCATGATCCTTTCCGAACTGGATGACGCGGGCCGGGAAGAATTCAAGATCGACAAGGAAGTTGCCGGTGTGCTGGTCAAAGAGGTTGCGCCGGGAAGCTCTGCGGAAGAAAAGCGCGTTCAGGCAGGCGATGTGATCAAGGAAGTTGCACAGGAACCGGTGTCCACCCCGGCCGATGTCATCGACCAGGTCAAGAAGCTGAAGGAAGACGGGCGCCGTTCAGCGTTGCTGCTCCTGTCCAATCCGAACGGCGAACTGCGCTTCGTTCCGGTTCGGATCGAAGACTGATACAGAGCCGTCAGAAACTGAAAAAGGGCGCCCCCGGGTGCCCTTTTTTGTTGCCGCGTCAAGCCGATGGATCAGGAGAGGACGAAGTCGCCTGCCGCGTAGCCCTGCAGATAGAGGAGAGCGGTCAGGTCGCCGTGATCGACCCGCATGTCGGCAGCCGCACCGACCGCTGGCTTCGCGCGGTAGGCCACGCCGATACCGGCGCGCTCGATCATCGCCAGATCGTTAGCGCCGTCGCCCACGGCCAGCGTCTCGGAAAAGGCGAGGTTCTTTTCCGCCACCAGCTCTTCCAGACGTCTGCGTTTGGCATCCTTGCCAAGGATCGGTTCCTGAACGATGCCCGCCAGGGTGCCGTCTTCCTCGATCAGCACGTTGGCCTGATTCTCGTCGAAACCGATCATGGCGGCGACCGCACCGGTGAAATGGGTAAAGCCGCCGGAGACGAGGGCGCAGTAGGCGCCGTTGGCTTTCATGGTCTGCACCAGCGTCCGACCGCCGGGCATGAGCTGGATGCGCGTATTGAGAACGGTGTCGATCGCGGAGACCGCAAGACCCTTCAGGAGCGCCACCCGTTCGCGCAGGGCCGGTTCGAATTCGATCTCGCCACGCATGGCCCGTTCGGTGATGGCGGCAATGTGGTCCTTGAGCCCGAGTTCGGCGGCCAGCTCGTCGATGCATTCCTGACGGATCATGGTCGAATCCATGTCGGCGATCAGCAGACGCTTGCGCCGGCCGTCGATGGGCTGCACAAAGACGTCGACGGGCGCACCGGCCAGTGTTTCGCGGATGGCGGCCTCGGATTGCTTGGCGTCCGGTGTGTCGAAGACGACTTCGGCGGCAACGCCCGGATTGAGCATGGCCGGGGGAGAGGAAGCACCGAGGACCCTTGCGACGCGCGCCAGAATGTCGTCGTCGACAGCAGGATTGTTCGGATTGGAAACGAGAGTGGCAACAAAGGACATGAGCGCGACCTTGGACGACGGGCGGGGACGGAGGCAATCCGGATATGATGCTGTCCTGATAGCCGGACCGACGGCCAGCGGCAAGTCGGCATTGGCGCTCGCGCTCGCCGATGCCCTGGATGGCGTGATCGTGAACGCGGACTCCATGCAGCTTTACCGGGAGCTTTCGATTGTTACGGCCCGTCCGCCGGCGGAGGACCTTTCCCGGGCGCCGCACCGTCTTTACGGCGTCCTGCCGGCTTTTGATCCGTTCTCGACCGGCGACTGGCTGCGGCTGGTGGAGCGGGAGCTTGAGGCGATCACGGCGCTCGGCAAGCAGCCAATCTTTGTCGGCGGCACCGGCCTTTATTTCAAGGCGCTCACGGAAGGGTTTGCGGAGCTACCCGATATCGATCCCGGGGTAAGGGCCCGATGCCGGAGGCTTGGCGAAGAAGGCGGTGCTGACGCCGTCCGTCACGCCCTGCAGGAAGAGGATCCGAAGGCGGCAGGTGAGCTGAAAGATCTGCAAAGGCTGACACGTGCACTGGAAGTCGTCCTTTCCACCGGCAGAACGCTGGCCGCTTGGCAAAGGGAGGCGCATGGCGAGCCGCTTCTCCCGGCCGACCGATGCCTGCGGCTGGTTCTGGCGCCGCCGCGCGCCTGGCTGCACGAGCGGATCGCCCTGCGGGCAAGGCAAATGCTGGACTGCGGCGGTATCGACGAGGTTGAGCGCCTTCTGCAGCTTGACCTGCCTACGAGCCTGCCGGCGATGCGTGCCATCGGGGTGAAAGAGATCGGGGCGTTGCTGGCGGAAGAGATCGACCGGGAAGAGGCCGAACGGCTGTTGACCGTCGCGACGCGCCAGTATGCAAAGCGCCAGGAGACCTGGTTCCGGAACCAGATGGCGGAGTGGGAACGTCTGGACCCGTCCATTGAACCGGCACAGGAGATGGCGAAGCGGATCGCGGACAGGTTCGTCCGGTGATCCGGCCGATACCGGCCGAGACGGCGGACATCGCCCGGCTGCTCGGCGTCGGCGTCTTTGCCGGGGAAGGGGAAGCGGAGAGATTACCTTCTCGGCCTGGAACCTACGGTCTCCTGTTGCGGCTCCTGGAGCCTGTCCATATTGACCTCGCCCGGCTGGGAAGCCCGGTGTTTGCACCCGGGCTCTATCTTTACTGCGGCAGCGCCAATGGCCCCGGCGGGATCCGGGCCCGGCTCGGGCGCCATCTGCGCCGGGACAAGGCCGTGCGCTGGCACATCGATTATCTGAGCGGCATGGCGGCGGAAATCGCGGGGCTCGTGGTGCCGGACGAAACCGAATGCAGCCTCCGGCAGAAGGCCGCTTCCGTTTTGAAAGCGCAGGCACCAGTCCCCGGCTTCGGGTCCTCGGATTGCAGGATCTGTCCGACCCATCTCATGCTGCTGGCGACATGACCGGTATTGGAAATACTGATAGGCCAGTTGCTTGGTAGCAAGGCCTTTCCCGTAGTTGCCCGGAAGTCTTGGATATCTTCCCGATTATTTTTGCGCCGGCTAAGGTTCTGATTTCAAGTATTAACCGGATATTTGCTAACTTTTAACGTAACGGCATGAAGCGCCCATTGTGCGGTGCACTGTGGAAAGGCTCTGAATAATTTTATGCATAAACCGATGTAACCGAACTTTTGTCTGGATTAAGAATCTTTTGCCTTTGTAACGGCACATTTTCCGACTACCTAAGCAGGGTTGTCAAATGAGGGGTCAACTACTTCTCGACGATGCTGACGTGCGCAGGGAGGCCACAGTGCAGGAGGTTGTTCTGAAGTGCGGGGCTGTGCGCCTCGTGCCCTTTTCCCGTTCCGATTTGAGTCTCGTGCAGGATCTTCACTGTGATGTCAGTGTCGATCGCTATTCCTCGCCAGATCCCGCCGCCAGATCGGCCGAAGATGTCGAGCGGTTTCTCGCCGAGACTGAAAAGAGCCGGGACAGTTACGGCTTCAGCCGGTGGAAAGCCTTGTCCGCTGAAGGCAGGTTCCTTGGCTGGGCCGGATTCTCGGCATTCGAGGAAACGTCCGAGATCGAATTGAGCTACTGCTTCACCGAGGCCGCGCTCAACAAGGATCCGGGACTTCCGTGCCGGATGTGTCAGGCGCTGGTCGACTGGTTTTTCGACAACACCTATTTTTCCCATCTGGTCGCCATGGTGCGCACCGACAACAAGGCGGCGCGGGACAGTCTGCTGAAAACCGGGTTCGCCTACCGGGAAAGCCGGCGCATCGCGGGCTTCCCTTGTGACGTGTTCCAGATGTTGAGCCCGGCCATGCAGTCTTATGTGATGAGCGCCTAGCTCGGGACTTCGTCGTTCCATTGCAGTGGATCGGAGCGCAGAGGGTGGGCAGCGCATCGCCAGCCGGCGGCTATGCCTTCGATTTCGAATGGCAGCGGCAGGCGGTGAAGATCGCCCCAGGCGGTTGCTTCGAATGTGGGACCCCGGCGGATGAGATCGGACGGAATAAAGTCCGAGGGTTTCGGCTCCTCCTGCCGGTGGTCCAGCAGAAGATGCGCCTGCCTTGCCAATGAAAGCCTGGCCGTTGAAATCACGCCTCCAGATGACGCCCTGAGCAGGGCGTGGATTGCTGTGGCGGCCATCAGGTATCCGGTCGAATGATCCAGCACCTGGTAAGGCAGTCCCTTGGGCTGGCCGTCCGGGCCGGGGGCTGCCAGGCCGGTGCTCCGCTGCACGAGGCTGTCGAACCCCCGCCGGGTGCGCCAGGGGCCGGTCCAGCCATAGGCATTCAGGGAAACCGTGATCAGATCGGGGTTAGCGGCCTGCAGCGCCTCGGGGCCGAGCCCCAGGCGATCCAGGGCGTCGGCCCGGTAGCCCGACACCAGCAGATGGGCTTCGCCCGCCAGTTTCAGGAAGGCGTCGCGGCCGTCTTCGGTCTTGAGATCGATCGTGCTGCAGGTCTTGCCCACGGTCATTTCGATCGCATTGCCGTCCTCGTTCCAGCTTTCCGGATCGATGCGCAGGACCGATGCACCGAAACCGGCGAGGAACCGGGTGCACACCGGTCCGGCCAGAACGCGGGTCAGGTCAAGCACGCGCAGTCCGGCAAGAGGCCGCGCAGCATTTGTCGACCGCCATGGGGCTTTCCGCGCAGGGCGCTCCGTCCAGGCGACGACCGGTTCTTTGGCAACCGCCTGTCCCTGCGGATGGGTTCTCCATGTCGCGGTGTCGTGTCGGACGGCAGCGCAGCCGCCGGCGTCGACGATGGCGGTTTCCAGATCCTCTCCGTCCCAGTGCGAAATCCGCTCGACTGCTTCCTCGGCGGTTTCGGGAGTTCCGAGAACGCCAAGGGCCGCGGCGCGGTGATGCGGGGCGTTGGTGTGCAGCCGGATCCAGCCGTCGCGGGTGGCGTAATCCCGGGCGAAATCATCCCATTGGGAGGGCAGTTTCCAGCCCAGCGGCGTGACGCTGGCCTTGCACCATCGGTCAACCAGAGTGCGGTCGATCACCGCCTTGCCTCTAGTTCCGGCAAGGGCGCGAACGGCGGCGACCGCGGACGACACGGCTGCCAGCGCCAGTTCGGAGACGGGCGGGCTTTCGCTGAGGGAGAGATCGCCCCCGATGATCACATCCTGTGGGCGTGCGGTCTGGTCATGGCCGTTTGCCAGGGAATTTGCGATTGCTTGCCACATGATCTGCGGGCCTCCTTGTCCGCCTCAAGGTACGAGTGCGGCTGCCGCGGTCACTCTTGATCGTTACAATCAACGTGACAATTCATTGCGCAAAAAAACGGGAAGCCGTGGGCTTCCCGTCCTTTGATCCAAGACTGCGGAGCGCGGATCAGCTTGCCTTCAGCGCACCCGGGTTGCTGCCCTGCTGGCGCAGCGCCAGCTTGTTGAGCGCCGAGACATAGGCGCGGGCGGAAGCGACCAGGGTGTCGGTGTCCGCGCCCTTGCCGGTGGCGATCCGGCCGCCCGATTCCAGTCGGACGGAGACTTCCGCCTGGGCGTCGGTGCCCTCGGTCACCGCATGCACCTGGTAGAGCTGCAGGGTGGCGTCGTGGGGGATGATCGCCTTGATGGCGTTGAAGGTCGCGTCGACCGGGCCGTCGCCCGTGCATTCGCGGGTCTCGTGATGGCCGTTGACGTCCATGGTCAGGATGGCCTTCTGCGGGCCGCCGGTGCCGGCGATCACGGTCAGGGCGATGACCCTTGTGTTCTCGCTGGCGATGGAGATTTCGTCCTCGACCAGGGCCTCGATGTCCTCGTCATAGACGTGCTTCTTGCGGTCGGCCAGATCCTTGAACCGGCGGAAGGCATCCTGCAGGGCGTTGTCGCCCAGTTCGTAGCCCAGTTCGCGCAGTTTGTCCTTGAAGGCATGGCGGCCGGAATGCTTGCCCATGACCAGGGACGTCGCCTTCACGCCGACGTCTTCGGGACGCATGATTTCGTAGGTTTCGGCGTTCTTCAGCATGCCGTCCTGGTGGATGCCGCTTTCATGGGCGAAGGCATTCTTGCCGACGATGGCCTTGTTGTACTGGACCGCGAAACCGGAAGCGCCGGCGACCAGCTTGGACGCGCGGGTCAGGTACTTCGGGTCGACGCTGCAGGCATAGGGCAGCACGTCGCCGCGGGTGCGGATCGCCATGACGATTTCTTCCAGCGCCGCGTTGCCGGCGCGCTCGCCCAGGCCGTTGATGGTGCATTCGATCTGGCGCGCGCCGCCGGCCACACCGGCCAGCGAGTTGGCGACCGCCAGGCCTAAGTCATCATGACAGTGGACGGAGAAGATGGCCTTGTCGGCGTTCGGCACCCGGTTGCGGATGTCGACGAACATCTGCTTGTACTCGTCCGGCGTCGCGTAGCCGACCGTGTCCGGCAGGTTGATGGTGGTCGCGCCGCATTTGATGGCGGCTTCCACGCAGCGGCACAGGTAGTCGATCGGCGTGCGGGTCGCGTCCATGGCGGACCATTCCACGTCGTCGATCAGGTTGCGCGCGCGGGTCACCGTGTCGGTGATGATGTCGAGGACCTGATCCTCGGTCTTGTTCATCTGGAACTGCAGATGGATCGGCGAGGTGGAGACGAACGTGTGGATGCGGCCTTTTTCGGCGTGCTTCACGGCGTCGCCGCAGCGGTCGATATCGGCGTGGATGGCGCGGGCCAAGCCGGCGATCACCGAGTTCTTGGAGCGCTTGGCGATCTCGCTGACGGCCTCGAAGTCGCCGTTGGAGGCGATCGGAAAGCCGGCTTCGATGATGTCGACGCCCATGTCGTCGAGGATTTCGGCGATCTGCAGCTTCTCTTCCAGCGTCATGGAGGCGCCGGGCGACTGTTCGCCGTCGCGCAAGGTGGTGTCGAAGATGCGGACCTGATCTTTTTCGGCGGTCATAATTTTATTCCTTCCCGGGGATCGGCGGCCTTGAGAGCGGATATCGGACAGTGCTCCGGCGCGCGATCAGTCTGTCTTTAACTGGTGAATGCGCTTTGTCTCCCCTAAGTGCCCGTCCGCAGGATACGGATCAGCCGACGCTCAGGGGCAGCTAAGCAGAAGGAGGTCGCCAAGTAGAATAAGGCCGCCGCGCAGGGGAAGCGCGTCGTTGAAAGAACCGGTCATGTCGCGCGTTGCGATCATCGGTGTTTCAGGGCCTTTGTTCAGGTCACATGGGATCTTTGGGTTTAAGCGTGCCGCAGAAACGTGACCGGGACGTTAATCTTTGATCAGGTTTCTAGGGGATCGGAAAATAATTGGCAAGAGGGAATGGGCTGTCCGCAGGCAGGGATTTTCACGAGTGAAAAGTTTTTTCTCCGCCATTTCGAGCCAAAGCAATAGACTTGCATCTGCCGTTGGTCCCGTTGTGAAAGGTCTGGAAGATGAGAGTTCTGGCTTCCCTGATCCTCTTTCTGCTGGCTGCCCAGGTTGCTCGGGTCCCAGTTGCAAGGGCCGAAGTCGGCACACCCTGCGGTGGGATCGTGGGAGCAATCTGCGGAGACCTCGAGTTCTGCAAGTTCACGCCGGAGGCGAGCTGCGGAGCCGGAGACCGGAAAGGCACCTGCGTCAGGAAACCGGATTTCTGCACCCTGCAGTTCGATCCTGTCTGTGGCTGCGACGGCAAGAGTTACAGCAATGCCTGCCAAGCCCATACCGCCGGCCAGAACGTAGCGCAGAAGGGGTTCTGCCCGGGCGCCGAGACTGCGCCTCCTGTAAAATGAGCGACTGATCTGCATTCCACCCGAAGCATGCGACCCTCCTGCCATGACAATCCTCGCGAAATTCCTGCTTTCCGGAATGCTCTTCCTATCGATTGGTGTCACGGCACAGGCCGAAAGCGGATCCTGTTATTCGGCAACACAGATGGCGGATGCCTTCATCGGCAAAATGGTGCGCGACCTGATCGAAAAGGGACAGGCTTTTCGTCTCGCCGGGGGCGATGTCTATGCGGTTTTTGAAAACCTGCCCGGTGCCGCTATTTGCGATCTCAAGGATGCCGATTTGTCCAACCTGGACCTTTCGCAGGTGGACCTCGATCCCGCCGATCTGAGCGAAGCGGTGTTATGCGACACGGTCCTGCCGGGCGGAGCGGTCAGTCACCGGGACTGCCGGTAGGCGATCCACTTCGTCCCGGCAACTTGCCGGCCAGGCTCACTCCCCAAGCGCAATGCCTTCCCGCCGAGGATCCGCGCCGCCCTGGAGCGTGTCGCCGATGGCAATCGCATGGAGGCCGGAGTTGAGGTCGCGGGTGTTGACCTTGTAGCCGAGGGCTTCCAGCGGTTCGGCAAGGCTTTCCGCTTTCGTGCCCGCTTCCAGGTCATAGGTGCCGAAGCGGTTGACCAGATGGGGCAGGGAGACGGCCTGCTGGACGTTCATGCCCCAGTCGAGATGGGCGATGATTGCCCCGGCCACATAACCGATGATCCGGCTGCCGCCCGGGCTGCCGATGACCAGTTCCGGTTTGCCGTCCTTCATGACGATGGTCGGCGCCATGGACGAGCGGGGCCGCTTGCCCGGTTCCAGCCGGTTGGCGATCGGCACGCCGTCCTTGTGGGTGCGGAAGGAGAAATCGGTCAGTTCGTTGTTGAGCAGGAAGCCGCGCACGAACAGCCGCGAGCCGAAACCGTTTTCGATGGTGGTGGTCATGGACAGCGCATTGCCGGCCGCATCGACGATGGAAATGTGGGATGTGGAGGGAAACTCGATGGCTTCGTCGCCGGAGAGCAGCATGGCGTGGTCCCACGGCGGCGTGCCGGGGGCGACTTCCGGCAAGGCATCGTCGCCTTCAAGAAGCTCAGCGCGATCGTCGAGATACTCCTCGTCGACAAGTCCCTTCAGCGGCATCGGCACGAAATCATTGTCGGCCATGTAGCGGCCGCGGTCGGCGAAGGCGAGGCGGGAGGCATCGCCGATCAGCCGCCAGCTTTTCGGATCGTCCGGCCCGAGCGCCGCCAGATCGTACTCGTCCAACATGCCGAGGATCTGACCGACGGTGAGCGCGCCGGAAGACGGCGGGCCCATGCCGCAGACGTCCCGGTCGCGATAGTCGACACAGACGGGCTTGCGCTCGATTACCTCATAGAGAGACAGGTCCCTGTCGGACAGAAAACCGGGATTTCCGGGCGCGGTCTGCACGGTCTTGACGAGGTCGCGCGCGATCTCGCCGTAGTAGAAGGCCTTGGTGCCGTTTGCCGCGATGGCCCGAAGGGTCGCGGCATAGTCCGGATTCCGGAGCGTTTCACCGGCCTTGATCGGCGTGCCATTGGGGAAGAAATAGGCGCGGGTGGCAGGGAAACGCTGCAAGCGTTCGGGATCTCCGGCGACCAGCGAGGCTAGGCGCGGGGAGACGGTGAATCCCTTGTCCGCCAGGTCGATCGCGTCCTGGAACAGTGGCGCCCAGCCGAGCTTGCCCCAGCGCTTGTGGGCTTCTTCCAGGAGCTTCGGCGTGCCGGGCGTGCCGACAGACAGGCCGCCGACGACCGCATCGAAGAATTTCAGCGGCTCGCCCTCGTCGTTCAGGAAGGCGGTCGGACGCGCGGCGAGCGGCGCGGTTTCGCGGCCATCGAGCGTGGTGAGCGTGCCGGTTGCCGCGTCGTACCAGACGAGAAAGGCGCCGCCGCCGAGGCCGGAGGATTGCGGTTCGACCAGACCGAGCACGGTCTGAACCGCGACCAGGGCGTCGGCTGCGCTGCCGCCTGCCTTTAGCACCTTTGCACCGGCTTCCACCGCCAACGGGTTGGCGGCCGCAATCATCCAGCTCTTCGCCTCGACCGGCTCGCCGAGGGACTTTGCTTCGATCGCGGATAAGGCTGCTGGCGACAAGGCCTCGAAACCTTTCGCGACCGTACTTCCGCTTTCCGGTGCCACCCTATCCGCAGCTTGTTGGGCAATGGCGGGAAGCGAGCCGAAAAGAGTGAGCGCGCTTGCGAGGAACAGGCGAGTGAGGAAGGTTTTCGGAGCCGAAGTCATCGGAATTTCCCTGTTGGAAATGCTTGGTGCGGAGATTTTTACGAAAAAGCCAGGACGGCCAGAACGATGGTGCTCACGCCGAAGAATGAGCCGAGCATGCCGATCTTTGGCATATGGGGGGCGAAACGGGCGGGCTTTCCGGCCTTGAGGCGGCTGATGGTCATCCGGCCCGTCACCGAGACAACGGTCAGCAGCACGACGGAAAGCATCTTGAGGTGAAACATCGGGCCGAGCCCCGCGCCGCCGTTATAAGCAAGCCATAACAGCAGAGGCCCGGTAATCCACAGGAGGATGACGGAGTGGAAGCTCATGGTTGCGATCCGCGGCATGACCCCGCGCAGGATCTTTGCGGCATCCGCATCGGCGGCCATGGCCGCGCGCATGACCAGCAGGTTGGCGAGCCCGCCGCCGACGCCCGCGGTAAAGGCCAGAACATGCAGTAATTTCAAAAGTGTAATCATGGCGCCGTGGTCCCTCCTTTTGGCCTCCTGTTCGGCCGGGTGGAGCACAGGCTAGACGATCGAAACGGGCGGTGCCATGGGGAATTGCCATCCGGCGGCGCCAAGTCCGCCGGAGACTTCGAACCGTTTATTTAGACGAAGAGTTCGCCACGGGCGACGAGGGTGGCCTGACCGCCGATCCGGATGGCGTGCATGGCGCCGTTTTCGATGTCGATTTCCAGGTCGATCAGTGAGGGGCGGCCCATTTCGAAACCCTGCTCGATGCGGATGTGGTGGGTGCCGCTCGGCAGGTCGTCGAAGAAATGGATGGCGCCGGCAAAGGCCGCAGCGGCAGACCCGGTCGCCGGATCCTCGGTGATGCCCATGGCGGGTGCGAACATGCGCGCATGGAACGCGCTTTCATGGGCGCGGGTCTCGCGGCAATAGACGTAGGCGTCCGTGTGGGTGTCGTTGCCGAAGGCATCGTGCCAGACGGTGAGATCAGGTTTGGCGCGAGCCAGCGCGCCGAGGTCGCGGACAGGAATGAAGTTGAAAGGTGCGCCGACCTGATACCGGGATGGCGCGTGGTTTTCGAAACTGATGTCGACCGGGTCGAGGCTGAGGGCGGCGGCGATCAGCTCCTTGTCCCGGGTCGGGCCGGCGGGTTCCGGCAGCTTCGGCACGTCGAACTCGGCGAAGGCGGCCGCATTTTCCCGCAAGACCACGGCGCAGCGCACGGCACCGATCTGTTCCTTCAAAACGACGACCGCATCCTGTTCGCCGCTGACGTCGCCGAAGCGCTCCATCGCCATCAGGATCGCCGTGCCGACGGTCGGATGGCCGGCGAAGGGCAGTTCCAGGGCAGGCGTGAAGATGCGGATGTTGGCCGTGTGCCCGGGATTTTCCGGCGGAAACACGAACACTGTCTCGGAGAGGTTGAATTCCTTGGCAATCGCCTGCATTCGCTCGTCACTCAAGCCTTCCGCATCGAGCACAACGGCAAGCGGATTTCCGGCAAGGGACTTGTTGGTGAAGACATCGAGGACGGCGTAGCGACGACCCATCGGCAGTTTCTCCATGGCTTTCCAAAGGCATCGAACGAGACCGGACTGTTGCACGGAAGAGTTCCGACTGCCACCCCGTACGTTTGCGCATTGGGCAATAAAGGATTAATCCGCCCCGGGGTCGAGACCTGACGTCAGGCCGGTGCGGGAGCCGGCAGAAGCATTCTCGCTATATCCCGGGCAAAGGGCACGAAATTCGGCGATGCCAGATCCTGTGGATGACGCAGGATCCGGATGTCGGAAAGTTCCTGTTCCTCGCTTGCCATCGAATGCCTCAGGATCCGGTCGCGCAAAGGCTCGGAGGCAAGCGGAACGTCGAGGACGCGGGCGATGGAAATCCGGGGGCCGTCCATGATCGCGTAAAGCGGTCCGGCTGTGATATCGTCCACGCCCAGGCCCGTTTCTTCCGCAAGCTCGCGGTAGATGGCTCCCAGGATGTCCACGTTGCCGCCCGCGCGAATATCCGACGGGTCCAGATTGCCGCCGGGCGGATAGATCCTGCCGGCATTGGCCGTGTCTTGCGACATGACCCCGTAAAGCAGGGCACCGTCCGACGATCTCAAGACCGCCGAGCCGAAGATATTATAGGTGTCGAGATCGGGAGCGCCCCAGTCGCGCCAGGTCAGAAAAGCGGCATAGGAGCATTCCCGGCAGGTCCCGGTGAAATGACCGTCGGCGAGGGAATAGCCGGCAAGTTTCAGCGTTCGCCCGTTCCACAAGGTGGGGTTCTTCCGGCAGAGTTCGGCCCAATGGGCTTCGATTTCCCTGACGTGCCTGCGTTCAAACGCCCAATGGCTCCCGCGGTCAATGGTGAGGTGGACGGACTGCAGCGGGAAGATTGCTGCGTGAAGAGGTTTTTCCATGATCGGAATGACGCCGTCGGGGGACATCTGCCCCGGCCGTTCGGACAAGGCGGCAAAGCCCCGGCTTTCATAGAAAGCGCGCGCGAAGTGGTCGCTTTCCAGCATGATCCGGTTCTTGCCGCAGGCCCTGGCCCGGTCGGCCATGCGTTGCAGCAGCAGGCTGCCGATCCCTTGCCGCATCGCCTCGGGCGCGACGAACAGGAATTCGAGATAGAGGCAGTCCTCCCGCATCCTGCCGCCGGCAAAGGCGACCGGGCGGCCGTTTTTCTCGGCCACGATCATGTCGAGCGATGCGAGGGTTGACTGGGTGATGCGGTATTCGCTGCGGAATGCCTCGATCTTCTCCGGAGGGTATCCCCAGGAGGCCTTGGATCGGTGCAGGATATCGGTGAGTATGCCGGTGTCGCCCGCATGCGCCGGGCGGAGTTTCAAGGTCATTCGCAGTCTTCGGCCCGTTTCATTGTCCCCGCTCAAGGGGTAGCCGCTCAGTGAATATCCGGCAAGCGCGGCGACGCCATGCCAGAGAAAAAAGGCGGTATCCATCAGGGACGGATACCGCCAGTAAGTGCTTGGCGGGCAAGCAAAGTCGGGAAGTCAGGGAGAGAGCCCCGGGTTGGGGACTCAAACAAATTATTGAATTCTCAATCTAGCGGATGAATGTACCGCTGCGCAGTTCGTTGACGGCCTGTATCAGCTCTTCTCGGGTGTTCATGACGATTGGGCCGTGCCATGCGACCGGCTCGCGGATCGGGGCGCCGGAGACGAGGAGGAAGCGGATGCCCTGTTCACCGGCCTGGACGATGATTTCGTCGCCGGAACCGAACATGACCAGGGTCCGGTTTCCGGTCTGGTCGCGCACATGCAGTTCCGTCCCGTCCAGTTCCTTTTCGGTCAGAACACCGACGGGGTCGGAGGCATCAGTGAAGGCGCCCGAGCCTTCGAAGACATAGGCAAAGGTCTGCTTGTAGGTGTCGACCTTCAATCGTTTCTTCACCCCGGCGGGCACATGGACATCCAGGTATTGCGGATCGGCGGCAATTCCGTCGACCGGGCCGGATTTACCCCAGAAGTCGCCGCAGATGACGCGTACCGAGGTGCCATCGTCATCGACGGCAACAGGTATATCGGCGGAACTGACGTCCTGGTAGCGCGGTTCGGACATCTTCAGCGATGAGGGCAGATTGGCCCAGAGCTGAAATCCGTGCATGCGTCCCTTGTCATCTCCCTTGGGCATTTCCTGGTGCATGATGCCGCGCCCGGCGGTCATCCATTGAACGTCACCGGCGCCCAGATTGCCGGTGTTGCCCAGGCTGTCGCCGTGGTCGACCGTTCCCGCGAGCACATAGGTGATCGTTTCGATCCCGCGGTGGGGATGCCAGGGAAAGCCGGCCAGGTAGTCCTCGGGCCGTTCGTTCCGGAAATCGTCGAGGAGCAGGAACGGATCGAGCATCTCCGGATCCTGAAATCCGAACACGCGTTCCAGCTTGACACCTGCCCCTTCAAGGGTCGGCTGGGTGCTGCCGATATGAGTAACGGGCCGAATAGACATTGATCCTCGCTCCAATACGTGGTTTCCCTAAAATAGTGGACCGGGAGCCGGTTCCCATCGGCCAATAACAAACAGTCTGTTCACTTTGAAGAAACAATAACGACCGGTCTTGGAACAGATCGAAGTGACGCCTATCTTTTGTAAACAGTGTCAGGCAGGTTCGGCGCATATGGCCTAAGCTGAACACGGCCTTTTCCCACTCCTCAACGCTTGAAGATCTCAACGATTCATGTCCGCGATCATTTCTGTTCAGTCCCTTACGAAAACCTATGACGGTGGCTTCCAGGCGCTCAAGTCGGTTTCGCTCGACATCGCCGAGGGCGAGGTCTTCGCGCTGCTCGGGCCCAATGGCGCCGGCAAGACGACGTTGATCAGTACGATCTGCGGGCTGATCCGGCCGACGTCGGGCACCATCGCCGTCGGCGGGTTCGACGCCATTCGGGAGTATCGCGACGCGCGCAAGCTGATCGGCCTTGTGCCCCAGGAAATGCCGGTCTCCCATTTCGAGAAGGTCATCGACATGGTGTCCTTCAGTCGGGGCCTGTTCGGCCTGCGGAGCAATCCGGCCCTGGTTGAGGGGATTCTGAAGGACCTGAGCCTGTGGGACAAGCGACGTGCGCCGATCATGGCGCTGTCCGGCGGCATGAAGCGGCGGCTCCTGGTTGCCAAGGCGCTGGCGCACGAGCCGCGGGTGCTGTTTCTGGACGAACCGACCGCGGGCGTGGATGTGGAATTGCGCCGGGACATGTGGCGCATCGTCGAAAGCCTGCAGAACCGTGGCGTGACGATCATCCTGACCACCCACTATATCGAGGAGGCGGAGGAAATGGCCGACCGCGTCGGGGTGATCAACAAGGGCGAGATCATCCTGGTGGAGGAAAAAAACGAGCTCATGCGCAAGCTTGGCCGCAAGGAGCTGACCCTCCATCTGCAAAACCCGATCAGCGAATTGCCCGCGGGACTTGAAGCACATGACCTGACCATCGGCGATGACGGCAAGTCGCTGACCTATTCCTACGACACGAAGAGCGAGCGGACCGGAATTACCTCTCTGCTGAACGACCTGTCGAAGGCGGGTGTTCGTTTCCACGACCTCAATACGACCCAGAGTTCCCTGGAGGATATCTTCGTCGATCTGGTGAAGGAAAAGGCATGAACTTTCAGGCGATCAAGGCGATCTATTTCTATGAAATGGCCCGCACGGGCCGAACGCTGATGCAGTCGGTGATATCACCGGTGATTTCCACGACGTTGTATTTCGTCGTTTTCGGCGCGGCGATCGGGTCGCGGATCAGCGAAGTGGACGGGGTTTCCTACGGGGCCTTCATCGTGCCGGGGCTGATCATGCTGTCCTTGATGACGCAGAGCCTGTCCAATGCGGCCTTCGGGATCTATTTTCCGAAGTTTACCGGGACAATCTACGAGATCCTGTCCGCGCCTGTGTCTTTCTTCGAAATCACCGTCGCCTATGTGGGCGCGGCGGCGACAAAGGCGGTGTTCGTCGGCTCGATCATTTTCGTAACGGCAACCTTCTTCGTGCCGATCGAGGTGCAGCATCCGGCCTGGATGGTCGCGTTCTTCCTGCTGACCGCCACGACCTTCTCGCTGCTCGGCTTCATTATCGGGATCTGGGCCGATACGTTCGAGAAGCTGCAATTCGTGCCGCTTCTGATCGTCACGCCGCTCGCCTTCCTGGGCGGCAGCTTCTATTCCATCAGCATGTTGCCGGAATTCTGGCAGAAGGTGACGCTCGCCAATCCGGTCGTCTATCTCATCTCCGGCTTCCGCTGGAGTTTCTATGGCAAGGCCGATGTCAGCCTCGCGCTTTCGCTCAGCATGACCCTGCTGTTTCTCGTTATCTGCCTTGCAATCATTCGATGGATATTCAAAACAGGGTACAAACTGAAGGCCTGACGGGCAGAGATGTGAAAGTGTCGGGGAAGACGAGGTGACGCGGATCATGACGGGAATTTCGGGAAGGCCGTTGCTTGCCCTGGCCATGGCGCTTGCGCTTGCCGCCTGCCAGACCGCGGGCGGAGCTGTGGCGCCAACTCCGACGCCTGTCGTCTCGCAGTCCGCGCCGCCGCCACAGGTCAAGGCGGTCGCCTATACGGAGACGGCGCCGGCGTCGGCCGCCAGCTATTCGGAATATGTGCTCGATATGGCAACCGGATCCGAGCTTTACGCCCACGATGCCGACAAGATCCGCTACCCGGCTTCGCTCACCAAGATGATGACGCTCTATCTGCTGTTCGATGAGGTTGCCTCCGGCCGGTATTCGCTTTCAAGCCCGCTGACCGTCTCGGCGAGAGCGGCCAGCCAGCCGCCGGCCAAGCTCGGCCTGAAGGCGGGCTCGACGATCACGGTGGAGCAGGCCGCCCGGGCGCTTGCGGTGAAGTCGGCAAACGACGTGGCGGTGGCGATTGCAGAAAACATATCCGGCAGCGAAGACGC
This sequence comes from Roseibium sp., assembly GCF_048260565.1. Classification (GTDB taxonomy): domain Bacteria; phylum Pseudomonadota; class Alphaproteobacteria; order Rhizobiales; family Stappiaceae; genus Roseibium. Next base: position 450,698 of record NZ_JBLXGP010000003.1, read on the forward strand.
CTTTGCCGCCAGAATGAACGCGCAGGCGCGCGCCCTGGGCCTTACCAGAACCCGCTTCGCCAATGCCAGCGGGCTGCCGGATCCCAATCATGTGTCGACCGCCCGGGATATGGCCAAGCTCGGAAGGGCGCTGAAAACCCGTTTTCCGCAATATGCCGGCTTTTTCCGGGCGAAGTCCTTCACCTACAACGGCCGGACCTACGAGACGACGAACAATCTGCTTGGCAAGGTGCCCGGTGTCGACGGACTGAAGACCGGACATACCAACGCGGCGGGCTACAATCTGGTGGCAACAGCGCACCGGGGCGGGGAACGGCGTCTCGTCGTGGTCATGGGCAGCAAGAGCGAAAGCGCCCGCGACAAGGAAGTCACCCGCCTGCTTGAGGCGTCTTTCTGACAGGCCGGTTGAAGGCGGGCGCTCAGGGGCTCGTTTAGGCGGCGTCGGCCAGGCACACCCGGTTGCGGCCGGCGTTCTTCGATTGATAAAGGCCCTGGTCGACACGGCGCATCAGCCCCTTGTGGCCGAGATCGCCGCCGGTTCCGTGATAGACGCCGGCCGAGAGGGTCAGCCGGAATTCGGCGGGGGCGAAGTCCAGCCTGGCTTCGGCGACGCTCTTGCGGATTGCCTCGGCGATTCGGACAGCCTCGTCCTGAGAAATCTCGGGCAGGATCGCGGCGAACTCCTCACCGCCAAGGCGGGCGAGGCAATCTTCGTCGCGCAGGTGCCATTTGATGAGGTCGGCGCAATATTGGAGTGCTTCGTCACCGGCGACATGGCCGAAGCGGTCGTTGACCTGTTTGAAGTGATCGAGATCGAACTGCAGGACGGCGAAGGCCCTCCGGGTTTCATCCGACAGCAGGGCCTTCAACCGGAGTTCGAATTCGCGCCTGTTGTAGACGCCGGTCAGGGGATCGCGATGGGCCGCGTCGCGCTGTTCGGCAACGGCCCGTTCAAAGGCGATGGCAAGGGAAAAGGCTCCGCTCGCGCTGACATAGATCAGGGCGAGCAGCAGATGGAACGTCAGGATGACGTCGTCCGGCAGGCCGATGCCCATGTTCTGCCATTCGGCAATCCCCTGAAACACACGCACCAGAAACGAAATGCCGACCAGAATATAGGCCAGGGTCAGGCCGTGACGCGATGAAAGACGGGAGGCCTTCATGCCGAAGTATTCCCGCGCGGTGCCGAACGCAAGCGCTGCCAGCATGACATTGGTCACGGTGTAGGTCAGTCCGTAATTGTTCATGGCGAGCGCGGGCAGGGTCGTTGCGATCAGGATCACCAGAGGGCCCCAGATTCTTACGTTGCAGAGCTTGCAGCCGGCGAACTGGCGCGCGGCGTTCCAATGCAGGCCAAAGCCCACCAGGAGAAGGCCGTTTGGGACCAGAAACACGACAGTAGCCGGCAGGTGCGCTTCCACAATGTAGAAAACCAGGGCCGTGGCCAGGACAAGGTTCGCAACGGTCCATGTTCGCCAGTAGCGGGCACGCTTCATGTCGTGAAATGCGGCCAGGAAAGCTATTGAAAAAACGACCAAAATAACTGCGTTGGCCGTAAAAAGGCTAAATTTGTCCACGGCAGGAAAGCCTTCGAATGTGACTGACAAGGCAAAAGGCGTATCGATGATGTTGCGGACACTAGGCAGAGCCCCTTGCGGCGTGTTTAACGCACTCGGTAAAACTTTATCTAACCGTGCAGTAATTTGTTTCGGCAGGATGCGGAGTGGCGGCAGGGTAGGAACTAAGTCTTTGAAAGCATGTCCTGATCAGGTGCCGGTATATTCGGAAATGCGACAAAACCGCGCTTTCCGGCATTAGTATTTTTCCCAATATTTTTTGGTATTCATGAAGACCGCCTTGGCTGAGAGGCTTTCAGGGCGCGGTCGTGCAGTTAACAAATCCAAACCCGATGCGTTGCCGACGGAATTGTCGACCGGGACATATTAACGCCTTCTGACCCGGGGTAAGGGTATTTTGCCGGTCCAAACAATAGTTTACAGCAGGACATGGAGCGCCGGCGGGCTGCAATTATGAGGTGCGGTCGGTTTCAAACTATCGGGATTGAATATGAGCCGCAGGATGGTCCATTATCGAAAGCGATTGGTGTCGGGTGTCGGGCTCTATGAACAGGAAGACGTCAGCGTTATTGCTCTCTGCCTTTTGGCTTTCGGTGGCTGCCGCGCCCGCCGGCGCGGTCGAAAGTCATGACGATGCGCTCAAATCCCTGAATCGGGGGACGATCGAAGACAGTCTGTCATCGCCTGGACGCGGCAGTCTGGATGAAACGCTCGAGCCTGAATTTCTGGAACTGGACACGTTGCGGGCCGCGGCTGCCGAAGGAGATCCGGAGGCGCATTTCCGGCTGGGGCTGGCCTACGAAAACGACCGGTTCTGGACGCCGGACTATGACAAGGCCTTCTTTCATTTCAAGGCAGCTGCGGATGCGGGATATCCGGCCGCGAAAGGCGCTTTGGGGCAATACTACCAGCTCGGTCTGGGGACGGAACGGGACCTGGAAAAGGCCGTCTGGCTTTATCAGGATGCTGCCGATTACGGTCACTACTGGAGCGGGATGCGGCTCGGCGCCATGTACCTGAACGGTCTGGGTGTGCGCCGGGACCATGCCCGGGCCCGGTTCTGGATCAAATGGGCATCCGACAACGGCGTGTTGCAGGCGACCGACTGGTTGGGCTGGCTTTACGAGAACGGCTGGGGTGTCGAGCAGAATTACGAAACCGCGGCAAAATACTATCAGCAGGCGATCGAGGACGGCTACACCGACAGTTATGCCTCGCTCGGGTTGCTTTACGAAGATGGCATGCTGAAACCCGGAGGCGCCGAAAAGGCTGTAGAGTTGTACCGGCAGGGGGCGGTTCGCGACGATCCCCGTTCGACCCACTACCTGGGAGAAATGTACTGGGCCGGGTCGGGGGTGGCGCAGGATTACGCGAAAGCGGCCGAGCTTTTCCGGCGATCCGTCGACCTGGGCCGGACGCGCGCCAACATTTCCCTTGGTGTCGCCTATGAAACCGGCAAGGGCGTGGCCGAGGATAACGCCGCCGCCTTCAGGCATTACAAGGCGATGGTGGATTACGATCGGGATGCGCAGGCGGTCGCCTATATGGCGTCGCTCATGGATCGCGGTCTCGGCACACAGAAGAATCTGGAAAAGGCGCGCGCGCTTTTCATCGAGGCGGCGGACAAAGGCTACGGTTACGCCCAGTACGAGGCCGGCCGGATGCTGCTCTACGGGCTGGGCGGAGATGCGCAGCCGCAGCGGGCGCGCAGATATATCCGCGCGGCGGCCGAAGACGGGCGGTCCTATGCGCAGGTGCTGCTGGGGAACATGTACTACTGGGGCAACGGCGTTGCGGAAGACGACAAGGAGGCGTTCGACTGGTTCACGAAGGCCTACGAGAACGATCGTCAGGCCGGTGCCTTCGCTCTTGCCCAGTGCTACCAGTACGGTGTCGGCGTTGAACAGGATGTCGGAAAGGCGCGTGAAATTTATCTGGAAGTGGCCTCAGACGACGCCGATGCGGCAACCGGGCTCGGCGACATCTACGGCGACAAGGACGGCGACTTCTACGATCCGCAGCGCGCTTTCGACTATTACCTCCAGGGCCACGAAGGCGGCGATATCGACGGGACCGTGATGCTGGGCGAAGCCTATTTCAAGGGCGAAGGCACGAGGCGGGACTACAAGCGTGCCGCGGAGCTTTTCCGGAAAGGGGCCGAACAGGACAACGCTCTTGCCATGGCCTATCTCGGCCATATGGCGGAACGAGGGCTTGCGACCAAAAAGGACGTCAAGGCCGCGGTCGAATGGTACGAAAAGGCTGCGCAAGGCGACAATGCCTATTCGGCCCGCCGGCTTGTCCACATCCACTCCAATGGCCCGGACGTTTTGAGGGACCGGAAAAAAGCGCTGCACTGGCAGATCAAGCTGGCAGAGGGCGGAGACGCCAAGCTGGCTTACGAAGCAGCGGAGGCGCTGTCGCGCAGCGCCCTGCTCGGCGATAAGCAGACGGCGTTGGATCTCTACAGAGTGGCGGCGGACAACGGCAACCTGGAGGCGACCGTCAAATGGAGCCGGGGGCAGATCCTGGAGGAGGCGTCCGAGCCGGATTTTGAGGGCGCGGTCGAACGGCTGCTGAAGATTTCGAAGTCCGATCCCCTGGCGAGCCTCGGGCCGCTTTCCGGCCTTGTCCGCAACACGGAAACCGGCAAGTGGCAGAAGCTCGGCGAGCGGAACCAGAACCTGTTTCTCGGTCTGGCCTATCAGTACGGGATCGCGCTGCCGATCGATCCGGAAAACGCGGAAAAGCATCTGAGGCTGGCGGCCGAAGGCGAGGACCGTCTTGCCACGACCCGTTATGCCCTGGCCGATTTTCTGCTGACGCAGGCGGCAGACCGTCCAGGCGCAAAGGAAGAGGCATTTAAAAACCTGGAAATCGCGGCCAATCGCGGCCTGACGATTGCTCAGCAACGGTTGGGGGATGCCTATTTCAACGGAACGGGTATCTCCCGCGATACGGGCAAGGCGGCATTCTGGTGGCAGCTTGCGGGCAAAACATCCGTCAAGGCGCGGCTTGCCGCCGCGGACCTGGTTCTCGACACCAAAACGGATGCGGGCGAGCGGGAAAAAGCGGTGACGTTGCTGGAGGATGAGGCCGAGACCGGAAATGCGGAGGCCGCGGCGGCTCTGGGCACCTACCATGCCTACCGGGCCGACGAGCCGCGCTTCGATCTGGCACTTCACTGGTTCGAGAAGGCCGCCCGGTTCGGTGAACCCCATGCGCTGACGGATATCGGCTATCTCTATAAAAGCGGCAAACTCGAGAAGGCGGACGTCGGGCTTGCGTGCGACTATTTCCTGAAAGCCGTCCAGGCGGGGGACGAAAAGGCGGCGGCGGAAGTTGAACTCTGCTCCCAGGCCGGGACCAGGTTGGCGCACGGCAAATCGAAGACGCCGAAGTCACGCTGAGGTCTTTCCGGTTTCCTTTTGGCGGGGCGTGCGAGGCAATGTGAACCTGCTATTGGGCAGGCACTTTCAGAGACGAGCCTGGGCCTTCAGACGTCGGCGGCCGTACCGATCGGCGACGACAGGACGGAGCGGAGGCGACCATGAACGAACATGGTGTTGTCCATGCCAAGTTTACATTGGAGCGGATCTACAGGGCGCCCAGGGAGCGGGTTTTCGATGCGTTTGCCGATTTCGAACAGAAACGGCAATGGTTCGAAAACCGGGAAGCGACCTCGGCCGCATCGATGGATTTCCGCATCGGCGGGCGTGAACACAGCCACGGCGTCATGAATTATCATGACCATAGCCATTCCTACCGGTTCGATTCCATCTATCTGGATATCGTCAAGGACGAGCGGATCATCTATGCGTATGACATGGATGCGGACGGCCGGCACATTTCCGCATCGCTGACCACCATCGAGCTGTTCGACGTGCCGGGCGGCACAAGACTGAAGTTCACCGAACAGGGGGCTTTCTTCGATGGCCACGACGGCCCGCAGATGCGCGAGGCCGGAACCCGTGACCTCCTGGAGGCACTGGGGCGGGTGGTGGAGGGGTAGGGTTTTCAAGTTGTTGTCGGTCGAGCGCGCAACGCCGAACCTTTTTGTTGCGCGCTACCACTTTTGCGGTGCTTCCGGCGTCTGCAGCGGACCCGCCGCGGTGACGACCGTCACGTCAGCCGCCAGGGCGTGACCATGTTCAATCGATCATGGCGGAGAACGGCTGTTGAAAGGGTAGTAAATGCGTAGAAGCTTTAAGTGGTTGGCAGAAAAGGGTTTAGTTCCGGGATTGCGGTTTCGCGCCAACTGTCTGCTGTTTTAATTTTTGTGCGATCACGCGAGCAAGCGGCTTGGCAATTTCAAGGGAGGCTTGAGGGCCTTTCGGCGCACGCATTGACACCTTTCCAAGGTATTTCCCGACAACAAACTCCAAATCAAGATTATCGTCGACCATTCTCCAGGCGGCTCCAGCACTCAAGGACGTGTAGCCATTGTTGGAAACGTCATAATCCAGAATGTCCTGTACGCTTAAGGAATAGCCGGCATCTTTTTCCGGCTTGGCAACCATTATGAACACCCGCACGTTCATGTAAGGGAAATCGCAGTCCTGGGTAGCCCCACTGCCTGGTTTGCACCAGCTACCGTTTTTATTCACGGAAAAGCCTTTTCCGGTGCTCATCGTGAAGGACTGGCGCCAGATGTCATAAGGGGATCCACTCGTTTGATTGGCGACTGGAGTTTCGGTGAAAGCTTCGCGGCCATCCTGTACCCACCACCAACCGGCAGGCAGATCCGACGCCGGATCCAAAAACAGGGACGTGTTGATTCCTGCCGGTGCCGCAAGTTGATCGAGAATTCCCTGAACACTGGCCCAGACAGCGTCTATGAGGCTTTGTTTCTGTCCTGCCAGGATCTCCCGCTGGTAGGTCACCTCCATCCGTCCGGTCCAGAAATCGTCAAGCTTTCCTTTCAGGTGTTCTTCAAGGCGTTTGCCGACGAGATCAGGATTGTAATCCTTCGCCTTCAAAAAGGTCTGATATTGTGCTTCGTATTGAGGCCAGTAACCTTTGAAACTAAGGCCGCCATTTGCCCGCTGGAGGTTGTATATGGCCTGTTCGAATGCTTCTTCCGGCGAAGCGTAGCTGTAATCGAGACGTCCTCCGCGGGCACGCTTGTATTCTCCATAGACAGCAGCGTTGAGCGCCGGCACGAATGCGTAATCACGGATCAGTTCGAGCGAGGCTTTATATGCTTTTACGGCGGCAATGAAGGCCGCCACGGGAGGAGGCAATGCCTTGCTGACAAACGTATCCGCAGCGCCTGTCGCCGTTCCGGTCACGAGATCGACGACAACCTCGGAGTCTTTTCCCTGCAAAAGCTTGTCGATCAGTTGAGCTGCGGTAACCGCACTGCCAAGCTTTTGCATCCAGGCCGGATTGTCGCCCAACGTCTGAGCGATAATGTCTGATGAAAGTCCCGTCACCCGCGAAACTTCGTTTATGACTTCCTGGCGACTTGCGCCTTCCTGGGCCCCCGCGACTTGCAGGGACCCTGCCCAGAAAACCAGGAGGGCAAGTGTAAGAATTACGACGCGGGCGCCCATCGGAAAATCTCCAGCTTGTGAATCTTGATGACTTTCTGCCGGGCATCAAGCGCAGCTAAATCATTTATCCGCCTTGATTATTCTCAAATCGCTGGGAGGGCTTATCTGTTACAGCACAAATGACCGGGATGCCGACTGATATGCTTGTCTGTTTATGGGCCTTGGCATTGTCGGCCCGCCTATCAGGAGGAATTGATATTGAAAATACTCGATCTCTTGGCCAAGCTTGGCATCCTTCGCTTTGGCGTCAAAAGCGGAACGTATCACTCCGGCAAAGACCGTCCGGCGGAGTTTCTTATTGATGGCGTATATGATGCGGAAAAAGACCTGACACATGCGGAAGACCTGAAGAAACCCACCGGCTCCAAAGACGGATCCGACTAATTTCAGGTCATACCCGCATTGCACCCAAGATCACGTCCTCACCGCCCACGACGCCATGCCGGAGGCTTACACCAAGGAATGTCCGGGGCAAGTTCTGTGTGACCGGTTATGAGTTCATGACCTGACACATCCCCGAAATGCAAAACGGCCCGCCGAAAGGCGGGCCGCTGCAAGCCGGATAAACCGCAAGCTTAGTTCTTGGTCTTGTCGACCAGGGCGTTGGACTTGATCCACGGCATCATGCCGCGCAGGCGCTCGCCGACTTCCTCGATCTGGTGTGCGTCGTTCAGACGGCGGGTTGCCTTGAACTTGGCGGCACCTGCCCGGTACTCCTGCATCCAGTCGGAGGTGAACTTGCCGGTCTGGATGTCGGTGAGGACGCGCTTCATTTCAGCCTTGGTTTCGGCGGTGACGATGCGCGGGCCGGTGACGTATTCGCCCCATTCAGCCGTGTTGGAGATGGAGTAGTTCATGTTGGCGATGCCGCCTTCGTAGATCAGGTCCACGATCAGCTTCACTTCGTGCAGGCACTCGAAATAGGCCATTTCCGGAGCGTAGCCGGCTTCGACCAGGGTTTCGAAACCGGCGCGGATCAGTTCGACGAGACCGCCACACAGAACGGCCTGTTCGCCGAAGAGGTCGGTTTCGCACTCTTCCTTGAAGGAGGTTTCGATGATGCCCGAACGGCCGCCGCCGACGCCGCAGGCGTAGGACAGGCCGAGGTCATGGGCATTGCCGGAAGCATCCTGGTGGACGGCGATCAGGCAGGGCACGCCGCCGCCGCGCTGGTATTCGGAGCGCACGGTGTGACCCGGGCCCTTCGGGGCGACCATGAGAACGTCGACGGTGGACTTCGGCTCGATCAGGCCGAAGTGGACGTTGAGGCCGTGAGCGAAAGCGATGGCAGCGCCGTCACGGATGTTGCCGGCGATGTGGTCCTTGTAGATGTCGGCCTGGAGTTCGTCCGGGGTTGCCATCATCATCAGATCGGCCCAGGCAGCGCCTTCAGCCACGTTCATGACCTTGAAGCCGTCGGCTTCGGCCTTCAGCGCGGTGGTGGAGCCTTCGCGCAGCGCAACGGCGATTTCGGTGCAGCCGCTGTCCTTCAGGTTCATGGCATGGGCGCGGCCCTGGGAACCGTAACCGATGACGAGGACTTTCTTGGACTTGATCAGGTTCAGATCGGCATCGCGATCGTAATAAACACGCATGGGTCTTCCTTTCTCCCGTTTGTCATGGGGGACCCGGCCTTATTTCCGGTGTCCCGATCTTTCGAACGTATTCCGTGGTTGTTGGCTATCCGGTGCCGGTCAGGCCTCGAAGAGCCGGTAAAACCTGTCGACCGCGACCCGTGCCTGGGCTTCCAGGTCGCGTTCCGCTTCGCTGGGCGTTTCGCCCAGCAGCAGGCGAATGTGGACGTCGCGGACGGCCAGGCCGTAGAGCACCTGATAGGCCTCTTCCGCGTCGTTGAACTTGATCAGCCCGCGGTGGCGCCCGGCCTCCAGCAGCGAGCGGGCGCGGGCGGAGATCATGTGCTTGCCGCGCACCAGAAGCAGCCGTCCGAGCCGGCTGTCGTCCCGGTTCGACTGGCCGATGGCAAGGCGATTGAGCGCCAGCGACGTCTCGCCGAACAGGACCGCAAGCAGTTCCGTGGCGAAGGCGACCAGGTGGGTACGGAACGTTTCCGCATCCGCCGTGGCGCCGCTTTCGGGCGGGAAATGCACCTTGCTCGCCTGATAAGCGACGACGGCGGCAAGCAAACCATCCCGGTCGCCGAACCACTTATAAAGGCTTTCCTTTGAGCAGTTGGCGGTGCGCGCCAGACCCGCCGTCGTCAGCGCCTTCTCGCCACCGCCGACGAGCAATGCCAACGCATGCTCCAGCACCGCTTCCTGGCGCGGCGTGAAGGCGATGTCTTCGAACTCGGGATCGACGGTGTGGGCGGACATGGGCATGGCAGTTGCTGTAATGTGTTTGTACCGTACGGTACGGTTCGGGATTTATGGCGGAGGCGGAAGGCGAGGTCAAGGGGGAATTTGGGGGAGGGACTGGACTGCGTCCGAAGCCGGACTTTGAAGCCCCCTTTTCAAATGAAAACTCAGGATATAAATATGAGTAAATAATTCAAGTTTAGGAATTCCAATGGCTGCTCCCCAGAAACGTAAACCCCGCATCCTGACCGTCAAATCCTCCCGCTACCTTACCCCCCACATGATCCGTGTCACCCTGACCGGCGATGACCTGGCGGATTTTCCCGAAAGACAGGAAGGCGCCCACTGCAAGCTCGCCTTTCCGCGCGCGGATGAAAGCCTCGAGGCGTTCTCCGCTCTTTACGCGGAAGGCAGGCCGAAGGAGCGGCTCCATCCGGTCCGCACCTACACGGTGCGTGCGTTCCGGCCTGAAAACCTGGAAATGGATATCGATTTCGTCGCCCATGGGGACGAGGGGCCGGCGACCCTTTGGGCACAAAGAGCAGAGCCGGGCGATTTCCTGGCCTTCATGGGGCCGGGGCCGGTCAAGCTGACGGAGTTTTATGCCGACTGGTATCTGGTGGCCGCCGACATGTCGGCGTTGCCCGTTGCTGCCGCCACGCTTGAGGCCATGCCGGCGACGGCGAGGGGCGTGGCGATCTTCGAGATCCACACGGAGGAGGACCGGCAGGAGATCGATATCCCTGAAGGCATCGAGGTCCATTGGCTGGTCCAGGACGATCCGCATCTGCCGTCGGCGGCGCAGATCGACTTCATTCGCGATCTCACATTCCCGGAAGGCCGGATCCAGACCTGCATTGCCGGCGAGAGCGGCGTCATCCGCGAGCTGCGCATGCTGGTGCAGACCGAGCGCGGCATCGACAAGGCCGACGCCTATATCTCCGGCTACTGGAAGATCGGGCTGGTGGAGGATCAGCACCAGCAGGCCAAGCGGGCAGGGGCTGCCGGCTAAATCCTCTGCGGCACCGGTTGCCAGGTGGTCAGGCCTGTCGGCGGCCGAAGGTCCGCCGGCTCCGTTGCTGGGGGATCTGAGCCCGTGGGGGCGGTGCGTAGGTCTGAGGGGGCGGATTATCGGTGTCGGCGGACGGACCTAAGATCGTTCCCCGGTTCCGCTCGATGCCGCAGAAATAGATCATTAGGCCGGTGCCTGCGGTCGGAAGCAGGAAGGTCAGATACCAGAACCCGCTTCGGCCGCTGTCCCGCAGCCGATTGAGGCAAGTCGAGAAATTCGCGAACAGGACCGAAAGGAGTATTCCGGTAAGGGCCCAGGTCTCGCCGGAGGTGCGTGTGCTGACCGGTTCGGAGCGGTCCGACAGAAGGAATGCGGTCAGAAACAGCCCGGCAAAAGCGGCGGCGAATATTCCGAGCTGCGCCAGCCACCACTGGAGCCGTGTCATCTGCCCCTCAAACGGATTGAAAAGAAAAGCCATACTGAAACTCCTGACAATATGGCTTTCCTATCCTGCACAGGTGAAAATTCGCTAAATGGAACCCTGGGTTTAGTTGGTGCGGGCAGGCCCGCGTGAAAATCTGTCCTGTAGTAACGGCCTAATACCCGTTGCATCCGCGCGCCTGCTAGCGTTCTTCCCGTTCTAGCTTGCTAATGGGAGGATGCGATGAGCGCGAAGAAAATCCTGATGATCACCGGTGACTTCACCGAAGACTACGAAACGATGGTGCCGTTCCAGACGCTTCTGGCGGTCGGCCACACGGTGGATGCGGTTTGTCCGGGCAAGAAGGCCGGCGAGACGGTGGCCACCTCGATCCACGATTTCGAGGGCGACCAGACCTATTCGGAAAAGCGCGGGCACAACTTCGCGCTGAATGCCACGTTCGCCGATATCGATCCGGCCGACTACGACGCCCTGGTCATTCCGGGCGGTCGGGCGCCGGAATACCTGCGTCTTGACGCGGATGTGATTGCCGCCGTGAAATACTTCTTCGAAGCCGGCAAACCGGTGGCAGCCATCTGTCACGGTGCCCAGCTTCTTGCTGCCGCCAGAGTGATCGAGGGCCGGACGGTGTCGGCCTATCCGGCCTGCCGTCCGGAGGTGGAACTTGCCGGCGGCACCTACGCCGAGATCGCCATCGATGCGGCCGTCACGGACGGCAATCTGGTCACGGCTCCGGCGTGGCCGGCCCATCCGGCCTGGCTCAGTCAGTTCATGGCCGTTCTGTCCGGCGAGGCGGCAGGCTCCCTGGCCGCCTGATATAGGCTTGGTCGTCAGCACTGTTTCGGACGGCACCTGCCTTGGCAGCGGGCCGTCCGGAGCCTATTTTCAGACAGGCCCGAGGAGGATCCGATGTGCAAACTGTTCATTGAAGCCGACGCGACGCTTTGGGAAAGCACGACCCGGTCGCTCAGGATCGACGGCATGGTCACCAGCGTGCGGCTGGAGAACTTCTTCTGGACGACGCTGGAGGAGATCGGCGCGCGTGACGGCATGAATGTGGTCCAGCTCATCACCAAGCTGCATCACGAGTCCATTGACGCCGGCCATGACCTGGGCAACTTCACTTCTTTCCTGCGCGTCTGCTGCGGGCGCTATCTGGCGCTGCAACTATCCGGCGATGTGCCCACCGACAAGCGCCTGCCGATCGCGGGCCTCGATGCCGACGGCATCCTGCCGTCCGAACGCGGTCGGATGCACTAACGAGGACGTGTCGTGGATCTCGTTTTCGGATGCGCGCGGTACCTTGTGAAAAATACCTTGGTGTTCTTCCCTATTTTACATGCCCGCCTATCGGTGCAAAGCTCGTCGCCGGACCCTGAAGCGCGATAGAAGCAACAGCGGGCATGACGGAAATGAAGCGGAACTTCCTCAAGCGGAAAAGCAGGCTGTTTTGAAGGCACGGTCCCTCCTTCTTCTGACGGGTTTCGTTTCCGCGTGGATGATGCCGGGTGAAGCCGCGCAGGCCGGGGGCGCGGCCTACAAGCTGCTTAAACTCGACAGGCAAATCGTGAAATGGGGCGCTCCGCGGCTCGGGGCTCCGGCTCGCATCGCCTACGCTTATGCGGACGGTCCGATCGCGGATCCGGCCGCGCGCAATTGCAAGTCCATGGACCGGCTCGACGCGGCCGGACTTCGCTCAGGACTTTCGATGTCCGACATGACCGCTGCCGCAGAGGCTGCGTTCCGGTTGTGGGAAAAGGCTGGCGGTGTCGTGTTCGAAAGGGTCGATGCGGTTGACGAGGCGGATATCGTGATTGGAGCGCAGACCGTTCCGCGCGGTTATGCTTTTACAAACGTTCACAAGGGAACCGATACGCCGCAAACCGTCTCACGGGAAAAGAACAGCGAACGGGGTCTTGGAAGCGACGACAGGGAAACCGTGAGCCCCGCCGGGGAAACGGCCGCGCAAGTTGCCTCTATTTCCAGGTCGGCGATCTGCATCAACCCCGATCGGACCTGGAAACTCGGCCATGACGGAAACCTCAAGGTTTACGATCTGGTTTTCACCTTCGCCCACGAAATCGGCCACGCGATCGGTCTGGATCACCCGGGGCGGAAGGACGAAGTGATGTACTTCAAGTACAGCGAGGATTTCGATGGCCTGCAAGCTGGCGATATTGCCGGCATCGTCAGGCTATACGGCCCTCCGATATCATCAAATTGACAAGGTTTGGCGCTATGCGGCTGATCTGAACGTTATCCAAGTTCCTTATTTTACTCAATAATTTTATTGTGGATCCTCCCGAAAATCGCCCTGTTTGACCACCACCTTTGCGTGTGCATGCGGCGCGTCGCATCTGAATTTTGCGGCGTTGGGGGTGACTGAAAAGGGAGTTAGACATGATGTACCGTACGATTGCAGCCGGGCTTGCCGTGGCCGCGATGGCCACCGGTCCGGCTCTTGCCCAACAGGCAACGACACCGTCGCAGCCGATTCCGCAGAAAAACGAAGCGCTCGATCCGGCGGCGGAAACGCCGATGGAAGCTCCGAAACCCACCGATGCGGCTCAGGCAACCTCTACCCAGCCATATGTCATGGCCCAGAAGGAAGGCAACATCCTTTCCTCCGACCTGATCGGACACGATGTGGAAAGCCCGACCGGAGATACGCTCGGCGAGGTCTCGGCATTCGAAATCGACCCGGAAGGCCGGATCGTTGCCTATGTGATCGATGTCGGCGGGTTCCTTGGCGTCGGAGCCAAACAGGTTGCGATCCCGGCCGACCAGGTACAGCACGACTTCACCCTGGGCGGGGAGAGCAAATTGATGCTCAACGCCTCGGCCGAGCAACTGGAAAGCGCGCCGGTCTACATGACCCTGCTGCAGAAAAAGCGCGCAATGGATGCGGCAAAGGCGGAAGAGCAATCCTCGCCGCGTCAAACCACCGGTACGCAGTAGGCCCAACAAACCAACTGGTGCACAACAATCCCCATAACGGAGGCCACCAAGGATCGGGTCGCGGAGGTTCCGCGGCCCGATCTGCTTCGGGCAGACCCGGCCGAGGCTTTCTGAGCGCACCGCGGCGTTCGTTGCCTTGTCAGGTTCTGCTGCGGATATATCCGGCAAAGTGCTGCAGCTTGTCCCTGATCGCGGCCGTAATCTCGGGAACGGCGGCAAGCACTTCGGGTTCGATCCTGTTGGTGGTGGCCGGCAGCACGAAGCTCGCCTGTTCCACCACATCGGTGGCCATGGTCTTCAGGACATCTCGCAACAGGGCCGGAACGTATTCATGACGCGAAGTCGCCTGGAAGAGCGCCACCGGTTTTCCGGGGAATGTCTCACTGCCGACCATCCAGTCGAGCGCGTTCTTGAAGCTGCCGGGCAGGCAATGCATGTACTCCGGGCAGGAAATCACGAGCCCGTCAGCTTCCTCCACTCTTTGACGCAAGTCCTTGGCGGCTTCGGGCAAGAGCGCGTCGTCATCCAGATCCGGAGAAAAATGCGGCAGGGCCTCGATGCCGGCGTAAATGGAAATCTCGATCCCATCCGGCCGGACCAATTGCGCGGCTTCCAGCAAGGCCCGGTTGGATGAACCCTTGCGCAGGCTGCCGCACAGGGCGAGGAGGTGGATCGGCATGAGTGGAGGTCCGGCTGATTGCACTGGCGCGATGAGCTGGTCCTGCTTAGCAGATTCGTGGTGCTATGGCCGAGGTGATACGCTGCCTCAAACTTCCCCCATCGCGTGCCGGAACCGCCTGACACTCTCCGCAAAGCCGTAGATCAGCGCATCGGCCGTAAAGCCATGGCCGATGGACATTTCGCGGATGAAGGGCGCGCGTTTGATCAGGGCCGGGATGTTTTCGACCGTCAGGTCGTGGCCGGCATTGACGCCGAGGCCGCAGTCTCTTGCCGCTTCCGCGGTGGCAACCACCTTGTCGAGTTCCTTTTCCGTCCGGTCCGGGTCATCGTAGCAGGCGCCGTAGGGGCCGGTGTAGATCTCGATCCGCTCAGCGCCGAGCCGGGCGGCGTGCTCGGGTGCGGCCGGATCCGGATCGCAGAACAGGGATACCGTGACCGCCCAGTTCCTGGCCGCCGTAATGGCAGCTGCAAGCGTGGAGGTGTCGCGGTCGAATTGCCAGCCGTGGTCGGAGGTCTGCTGTTCCGGGTCATCAGGCACGAACAGCACCTGTTCCGGCCGGGCCTCCTCGACAAGCTTCAGGAAGTCGGCGGACGGGTAGCCCTCCAGGCAAAGTTCCTTGTTCGGATAGCGCTCCTCGATCAGTTCTGCGAGCTCGTAGACGTCCGTCTTGCGGATATGGCGTTCGTCCGGGCGCGGATGGACCGTGATCCCCTTGGCCCCGGCCTCCATGGCGATTGCCGAAAGGCCCGTCACGCTCGGCCAGGGCAGGTCGCGCCGGTTGCGGAGCATGGCGATAGCATTGACATTGACGGAAAGGCGCGAGGCAGTCATGGGTTCGATCCGAACTGGTTGATTTGAAAAACGGGCGACTTCAATCGCCGGTTTCCCGCAAAATTGGCGTGAAAAGCGTTGGAGTCAAACAGGAAATTGTCCCTAGGGACAATGGCAATAAAGGCCGTTGAGCTAGGTGCGGACCCTGGTTCGGAGGGCTTCCTTGGCCGATTGAATTGCCGTTAACAGTTGATCCAACGGGACACTTATCTTGTGCTTATGGATAGCAGAAGGAAATATCTCGAGACAAATATCCGATAGTCCCCTGTCCTGGTTCAGCTTGCACCCAAGGTCGCCGTTCCAATAAATATCCGCAGTCAGTTGCTCATAATCGCTGTCGCTGGCGAGAAGTATTCTTATTCCACTACTGCTCATGATGCTGTCCGTTTTCCGCTGGACCTGAAGCGGTATGTTGTAAAGAGAGTAACGAATGGTGCTTCAATCTCAGGGATGGACCCGGCGCAAACTCTGGATTTTTATGTATTTGTCCGCCAGCCTGCACAGCCATTCTCCCATAAGAACTTCATAAATAATTCACGCATAAAATAAGAAAATGAAAGGGAAGATCGCAAATATTTCTTTATAATGCGATCTAAAATACAGGAGATAAGTATTAATCCTTATGAAATAATGCTTTGAATTAACGTTCCGATGCCGTTTTCGGGATTCGGATAACGTAAGGTTTCTTACTTGTATTTCGGAGTTCTTTCGCTTTCTGTTATTTTTATGGTTGTAACTGTAATTATCTCGCCTTCAATATTCGATTTAATAATACCTTATAAATAAAATATATTATTGCTGTTAACTGGTGATTAGTTTTCTTTTTGGATTGTTTTATTAAATAGTGATTTGGGGGTTTCATGTTTAATTTATCAAGCGTGCGCGGACGCCTGCTTCTTGTGACGGCGGGTGTCATTTTCGGTTTCTGTATCATGGTCGCAGTTGCGTGGATTTCGGCGCGAAAGAGTGAGCAGGCCATGGCGGACGTGGAACGTCTCAGCGCCAATCTCTCGGTGGTTGAGGGTATGCGCCTGGCGAATGTCGAACTTGTCCTGGCAGCCATGGACTCCATCGTTGACAAGGACGAAGGCAAGGTTCTGCCCGAGCGCACCCAGGCCATCGAAGATGCGATCAAGAAGATCCGGGACGGCATCGAAACCGCCAGGACGACCGCTGAAGCGATCGGCCAGCCGGACCTGATGGCCACGTTCGAAACGGACCTTGCCGCGGTGGCCAAGGCAATCCAGGTCGACCTGAAGACGATGATCGAGGCAAATGCCACGACCGAGGAATTCACCAAGCTCGACGACGCCATCGATGGCGGCGGAGAAAACATGATCGGCGCTCTGACGACCATTTCGGAAAAGGGCGGGGAGGTCCTGAAGGAAACCATCGCAAGTGCGAATTCGACAGCGTCGATGGCCCGGTTTGCGCAGATCGGTACGGCGCTTCTGGCGATCCTGCTGATTGCACCCGCGATGCTGTTCGTGGTCCGCTCCATTACCGCGCCGCTGACCCGGCTTCGGGAAAACATGGTTCAGCTCGCCGATGGGGAGCTTGAAATCGATATCGTCGATGCCGGCCGAAGCGACGAGATCGGCCATATGGCCCGCGCCGTCGAGGTCTTCCGCGACAATGCCCGCGAGCAGTCGCGGCTATCGGTGGCAAGCGAAGCCGAGCAGTTGCAGAAAGCGCAGCGGCAGGAGCGGATCGACAGTTTGATTGGGGCCTTCCGCACCAATGTACTGGAGCGTTTGAGCACGGTCGGAGCCAATACGGAGAAAATGGAAGAGACTGCCGTCGCGCTGACGGAGGTCGCCAATGCGACCAATCAGCAGGCAAGCGATGCCTCTGCCGCTTCCCAGCAGGCTTCGAGCAATGTCCAGACCGTGGCCGCCGCAGCGGAGGAACTGGCAGCCTCGATTTCCGAAATCGAACGACAGGTGGAACAGACCACAAAAATTGTCGGCGAGGCCACCGGTTCCGCTCAGGAGACGAATGAAAAGGTGGCGAGCCTCGCAAGTGCCGCCCAGAAGATCGGCGATGTCGTTTCCCTCATCCAGGCCATTGCCGAGCAAACCAATCTGCTGGCGCTGAACGCGACCATCGAGGCGGCGCGCGCGGGTGACGCCGGCAAGGGGTTCGCGGTCGTTGCTGCGGAGGTCAAGGAACTTGCGACGCAGACGTCCAAGGCGACGGAAGAAATCAGCCAGCAGATTTCGGCGATCCAGGGATCGACCGATCAGGCGGTGGAAGCGATTGGCGCAATCGCGGAAAAGATCGAGAGCGTCAATTCCTTCACGACCACGATCGCCGCCGCCGTGCGTCAGCAGGGCGACGCGACCGGCGAGATTTCGGAAAACGTCAATCAGGCTGCCGTGGGCACCCAGCATGCGACCGACAATATCGCCGGCGTGACGGAGGCGGCTTCCAGGGCGACCGCCTCGGCGGAAGACGTCCGCCACGTCTCAAGCGACATGGCCGTTCAGGCCCAGGCGCTGGAAGATGCCATCAGCGCCTTCCTGGATGATGTCGCTGCCGCTTAAGGCCTCCGGGCCCATTTAAGACAAAAACCCCTCTCCGCCCGGAGAGGGGTTTTTTGTTGGGCTTACACCCGGTTCAGCAGCCTTGCCCGGATGGTATTCGGCAGGGCGCGGATTTCCTCCAGGATGTCCTCGGAGTTTTCGACCGGGCTGTCCACATCGACCACCACGTAACCGATGTCCCGGTAGGACTGCAGGTACTGGGCGCAGATGTTGAGGTCGTGGCGGGCGAACAGGTCGTTGAGGGTGCGCAGGGCGCCCGGCGCATTGTGGTGCACCTGGATGAAACGGGTGGCGTCCGTTCCCTTGGGAAGTTGCACGCCCGGGAAGTTGACCGCGCCGATGGTCGAACCGACGTCGGAATATTCCACCAGCCGCTTGGAGACCTCCTCGCCGATCCGGTCCTGGGCTTCCTCGGTGGATCCGCCCACATGCGGGGTCAGGATCACATTGTCGAGGCCGCGCAGCGGGCTGATGAATTCGTCCTTGTTGGACTTCGGCTCCACGGGGAAGACGTCGATGGCGGCACCCGCCAGGTGATTGCTTTTCAGCGCTTCCGCCAGGGCGTCGATGTCGACCACCTTGCCGCGGGCGTTGTTGATGAGGAAGGCGCCCTTCTTCATCTTCGCGATTTCAGCGGCCGTGATCATGTTGCGGGTCGCGGCCGTGTCCGGCACGTGCAGCGAAACCACATCCGACTGTTCCAGCAACTCGTCCAGGCTTTCCGTGGGCAGGACGTTGCCGTGCTGGAGCTTGTCGGTGAGGTCGAAGAAGATCACCCGCATGCCCATGGCTTCGCCCAGGTTGGCGAGCTGGGTGCCGATGTTGCCGTAACCGACGATGCCTAACGTCTTGCCGCGTACTTCGTGGGAACCGACGGCGGTCTTCATCCACTTGCCCTGGTGGGCGGCGGTGGACTTGGGGAAGATGCCGCGCATCAGCATGACGGTTTCGGCAATCGTCAGCTCCGCGACGGAGCGGGTGTTGGAGAAGGGCGCGTTGAAGACCGGAATGCCGCGGATCAGAGCGGCGTCCAGATCCACCTGGTTGGTGCCGACCGAGAAGCAGCCGACGGCCACCAGCGTCTTCGCCGCATCCAGCACCTCTTCGGTCAGCTGGGTGCGCGAACGGATGCCGACCACATGGACGTTCTGGATCTTTTCAATGAGGGCATCCTTGTCGAGGGCGGTCGAAAGCCGTTCGACATTGGTGTAGCCGGCTTTTTCCAGAATCGCGTGCGCGGTCGGGGAAATCCCCTCCAGCAGCAGCCAGCGAATCTGGTTTTTCGGTCGGGAGAGACCGTGAATCATGGCAAAGGCCTTCCTGATGGGATGTGGCAGGAATCAGTCTGAAGCCGGAGGGTCGATCGTGGCCATCCGGGCGCGCACATATACGCAAAGACTCAGGGAGGCGTCTACCGCTCACACCCATGTCTTTCGTCCTTGCGACATAAAAACACGGGAATCCGTCAGGTGAGCGGCTTTGGCTACCGCATATTCCGCGGCCCGTCATTCCAGATCTCGTGATGGCACTTGCGTGCCACACGGTACGGAATGACGGGGGATAGCGGCGGAAGCATACGCGTCAATCTTCAACGCCGATCGGCGGGTGAAGCTCGTTCATGCGGTACCAGAGCGCATCGATGGTGGCCTCGTCATAGCCGAGACCCAGATCGTCGGTGACGTATCGGCGAAAGGCTTCGGGCGTCTCGATCTGCCAGGTCTCGCCGGTGCCGTCGTCCTTGCGCCGGGCCGTGCCGTTCAGGAAGCTGAAGCGGCCGCCGTCCGTCAGGCGGAAGAAGATCAGGTTTTCGACAAAGGGCTTCTGGTTCCAGGTGGCGCAGATGTAGTTCGCGGCCACGATATCGGGGAAGGTGGGCAGCATCCGGTCGAAACTGTAGAGCTCGAACCAGCCGTCGGCCATGTCCCGTTCCAGAACCTGTTCCTGGGCGGCTTCATCGAAACGGATGCGGAAACCCTGGCCGCGAATGGTCTGCGGCTCCGGCGTATCGAGACTGATCGGTTCTGCCGGCGCCGGTCCGCCGAAACCGCAATCTGTCAGCCATTCCTTGCCTTCTATGGTCACAACGAAGGCGAGGTGGCTCCTGTTGCGTCCCTCCGGCGGTCCCTTGCGCACCCGGGCCAGCACCGGCAGGGCGGAAAAGCCGATCGCGGCGAGCGCTTCGCCGAACAGCGTGTTCTGCTCGAAGCAGTAGCCGCCAAGCCGGTTCTCGACGATCTTTTTCCAGACCGCTTCGGAACGGACATCCGGGATCTGCCCCAGGAACGGCAGCACGTTTTCGAACGGAATGGCCGCCATGTGGTGGGACTGCAGCGCGCGCAGGCCGTCCAGCGTGGGTTCGCAGCCGTTAAGGCCGATGCGGCGGAGGTAGGTGTGAAGATCGAATGTCATGTCAGACGCTTAGCGCCCGCCGCATGTTTTCACAAGCGGCGGGCAGACAAGATTTTAAAGCCCTTCAGGACCGCGCTGGACGGCGGCGACGCCCGTGCGCGAGACTTCCACCAGGCCGAGCGGTTTCATGATCGACACGAACTGCTCGATCTTGGAGCTGCGGCCGGTGATCTCGAAGACGAAGTGATCGGTCGTCGCGTCGATGACCCGGGCGCGGAAGGCGTCGCCCAGGCGCAGGGCCTCGAGGCGCTTGTCGCCGGTGCCTGCGACTTTCACCAGCGCCAGTTCCCGCTCCAGCGGCTTTTCCTGGTTGGCCATCTGCGCCTGGACGGTGAGGTCGATGACCCGGTGGACGGGCACCAGCCGGTCGAGCTGGTTGCGGATCTGCTCGATCACCATGGGCGTGCCGGTGGTGACGATGGTGATCCGCGAGAGGTGCCGCTCGTGCTCGGTTTCCGACACCGTCAGGCTGTCGATGTTGTAGCCGCGGCCGGAGAACAGGCCGATGACCCGGGCAAGCACGCCCGGTTCGTTGTCGACGAGGACGGAGAGCGTATGGGTCTCGATCTTGTCGCTGACCTCGGCCATGAAATAGATGGACGGGGCGGTCGGGTTTAGCTGTGCGTTCATGAGCTTGGCTTTCTGTTTGACGCATGGTCAAGCTTCGATATTGCCAATGCGGCCAGCAATAGCGAGCAAATCAAAGCGGGAACCAGGAAGTAGGAAATGAGGATCAAGGCGTTCTCCTGAGCGACCAGGGAGGTGCCGTAGGACTGGTAGTCGGCGCCACACGGGGTTCCGTACCGAATGACGTTGAGCCATGTTTCGCGTGTCGTAATGAGCATCGCCGCAACAAGGGCCAACGGCAGCAGTCCAAGGAACACAGGCTGTTCGGTTTCAGATCGTTTCGCCGTCCGGAAGAAAATGGCGCTTCCGGCCACAGCAACAGCGAGCGGGGCGGCGCTGAAGACTGCCCCGTTGACGGCCGGTCCGTTGTCTCCCTGGGTGCAGGTACCGGTGAGAGAACCGAGTATCTGAAGGAACCAGGAAAGAGCCAACGAGACCGTCACGGCTATCGATGTGACCAAAACCGCCATCTTGCGTCCTTACACCAGAACCTTGCCGGCGGCGTCGATGGCGTTGGCAACGGCCTCGTCGGTCGCCTCGTCCGGAAGCAGCATTTCGTTGTGGGCCTTGCCCGAGGGGATCATCGGGAAGCAGTTGGCCAGATTCGCCACCCGGCAGTCGAACAGGACCGGCTTGTCGACGGAAATCATCTCCTCGATGGCGCCGTCCAGGTCCCCCGGCTTGTCGACCCGGAAGCCGACGCCGCCATAGGCGTCGGCCAGCTTTACGAAGTCGGGCAGGCTGTCCGTATAGGAATGGGACAGGCGGTTGCCGTGCAGCAGCTGCTGCCACTGGCGGACCATGCCCATGTACTGGTTGTTCAGGATGAAGATCTTGACCGGCAGGCCGTATTGAACCGCCGTCGACATTTCCTGAATGTTCATCAGCACCGAGGCGTCGCCGGCGATGTCGATGCACAGCGCGTCGCGGTGGGCGACCTGGGCGCCGATACAGGCCGGCAGGCCGTAGCCCATGGTGCCGAGGCCGCCGGAGGTGAGCCAGCGGTTGGGCGCCTCGAAGCCGTAGAACTGGGCCGCCCACATCTGGTGCTGGCCGACCTCGGTCGAGATATAGGTGTTGCGGTCCCTGGTCGCTTCATACAGCCGCTGAATGGCGTATTGCGGCATGATGATATCGCTGTTCGGCTTGTAGGCGAGCGAGTTGCGCGCCCGCCAGGCGTCGATCTGCGCCCACCAGGCCTTCATCGCGGCCGGCTCCGCCTTCAGCGAAGACGAGCGCCAGATCCGGACCAGATCTTCCAGAACGTGGCCGACATCGCCGATGATCGGCAGGTCGACCTTGACGTTCTTGTTGATCGACGACGGGTCGATGTCGATGTGGATGATCTTGGCGTCCGGGGCAAAAGCGTCGACGCGGCCGGTGATGCGGTCGTCGAAGCGCGCGCCGATGCAGACCATGACGTCACAGTCGTGCATGGTCATGTTGGCTTCGTAGGTGCCGTGCATGCCGAGCATGCCGAGCCAGTTCTTGCCCGATGCCGGATAAGCGCCGAGTCCCATCAGGGTCGACGTGATCGGGAAGCCGGTCAGGTCGACCAGTTCGCGCAAGAGCTGGGCTGCCTGGGGACCGGAATTGATGACGCCGCCGCCGGTGTAGAGCACCGGCTTTTTCGCATGGGCCATCAGTTCGGCGGCCGCCCGGATCGACTGGGCGTCACCCTTGACCTGGGGTCGGTAGCTCTTGTGGGCCGCGGCCGGATTGGCGCTCGGGCCCTGATAGGTGCCGGTGGCGAACTGGACGTCCTTCGGGATATCGACGACGACCGGGCCCGGACGGCCCGAGGTGGCGACATAAAACGCCTCGTGCAGGACGCGGGCGAGATCGTCGACGTCGCGGACCAGCCAGTTGTGCTTGGTGCAGGGCCGGGTGATGCCGACCGTGTCGCATTCCTGGAAGGCGTCGGTGCCGATCAGATGGGTCGCGGTCTGGCCGGTGATGCAGACCAGCGGAATGCTGTCCATCATCGCGTCGGTCAGCGCGGTGACCATGTTGGTCGCGCCGGGGCCGGAGGTGACGAGCACGACGCCCGGCTTGCCGGTGGAGCGGGCATAGCCTTCGGCCGCGTGGCCGGCGCCCTGTTCGTGGCGCACAAGGATATGCTGGATCGTGTCCTGCTGAATGATCTCGTCATAGATCGGAAGCACAGCGCCGCCCGGGTAGCCGAAAACGGTGTCAACTCCCTGGTCCTGCAGCGCCTGGATCACCATGTTGGCGCCGGTCATCTCCCGTGTCATTCTCGATTTCCTTGCGTTTGGCCTGTCGGCATGTGGCTCGTCGTGTCAGTTTTCTGGTCTTTTGTCAGGGTTTCGAATTCGCGGCGTTGATCTGGCTCGCCCTGGAAGCACGAAACGGAACGGGGAGGCATAAAAAAAGGCCCCATCGGGACCTCAGCGCGCGCCAGCCTGTTCCGAACGGGTCATCCCGTTCCGGCGGCGCGCTTTCCTACTACTAGAATGAGAGACGTCATGATGCTGTCTTCCCGAATCCGAAACTTTTGACATTTCAACGGCCGGAGACCCCGGACCGGAGATCGCGAAGGAACACAACCTCCTTCTTGATGCGCCGCACCCTAGTCAGGGGGGCGGGCAGGGTCAAGTGCAAAATTCCATTTATTGCGTTTGAGGTGGCAAGGCTTTTTGAAAATTACAGGAGTGGGGTGGCGGGAAGCTTCGGAAGGGACAAGGCGGTTCCTTGTCGTGAGGAAACGGCATGGATGCCATGGTCGAGCCCACTGCTGTCCGGTTTAAAATTGCGGATGTTTGACATCGCTTTGAGCAAATGTGGGAAATACCGCCTGGTGCGCTTGGGGACACGGGTTTCCCACTCGGTTGTCATCCCGGTTTGGCGCAAAGCGACAAGACCGGGATCCAGTAGCCCCGGTGTCGCTTTGGGCCGCAAACCTTTGTGTTTACTGGATCCCAGCCTTCGCTGGGATGACAAGGCGGAGAGGTGATTGCTTTGTCTAACTACCGCCCCAACCTAAACCGGACACCAGTGGGTCGAGCCATGGTATGATGGAAGGAGAGGAAGGGGAACGGCTGCCAGGCCATTGATCCGCATTTCCGCCCGCGCTCATCCACATGCCAAAAAAATGTCACGAAAGGGATTGTGCCCGACGGATCACGGCGATATATACCCGCCATCCGGTGCGCTTCGAGCGCGGCCGCGATGGGTGTATAGCTCAGTTGGTAGAGCATCTGACTCTTAATCAGACGGTCCCGGGTTCGAATCCCTGTGCACCCACCATTTTCATCTTTTTCTAAGCATTTGTGCGCTAAGCGTTAGCGCTATTGGCAATTGTTAATCTCATTGCGTTCAGCAATATCCGGTCTTTATTTAGATATATTTATTAGATTTGTCAGTTTTTTCTGAAGTTCAGTTATCTCATTTATATGATAGTTACATAATTTTTTTAATTTTGGATCGTTTGCTTGCTCAGAAAACGTCATTTGTTCTGCGCTGTATTCTGAGTTTTCGTTTTTCTGAATCCAAAAGCTATAAAAATGCGCCGAAATTTGCGAAATCTGAGTTCGAACGGTAATGAGCCTTTTTAAAATGTCTTCTCTATTTTCGTCGAGGTACGATTTTTCGAAAGGTATGTGGAGTTCAGCCCACTTGTTGATTTCTTCGGATAATTTTCTCGAATAATCTTCGCAAAAATTCCAGTATTCGCCTCTGACAACAACATCGCTATAGCTGTTTGCTTTGGCCATCGCGTTCGCAAATGCTTCGGGCCTGGCTAAGGCATTGCTCTGGTTTAAGATTTCATACGTATTGAAGCTAGCCGCTCTTACAAGCGATACAGACCTGCGTTCGGATTCGATCGCTTTTCGGTTTTCATGGCGTAGTTGGCTGACGATCGGCTTAAGTTGTGTGATGCCAATCCAAGCCGCAATAAAGGCGGCAAACCATCCCCCTGACGCACCTGCCCATTCGCGAAAACATTGGCCCCAAGTCTCGCCGGTGCGACAAAAGCCGGTTGCGATAAGAGCATTGATGATCAATGCAATAGTAGTAAATAGTGTTATCCCGGCAAGATTGTTATCAGGCTTGTTGGTCACGAAGTAGCACCCTTCCCTTTTTACAACCTTACTGTAGCCTCAATTCAGTATGTCATGCTAGGCGCTTGCGTCCGAACTGCCCCCTGACACATAGTCCCCACCAAGACTGCTTCGGAGCGGCGCAATGAGCACTGAAAAACCCGTTATCGGACTTCTCGGCATCGGTGAGATGGGCGGTAACATGGCCCGGGAGCTGACCGGGGCAGGGTTTCGGGTGGTGTCGGTGCTGGCCGGGCGCTCAAAGGAAAGTGTCGCGCGGGCGAAAGAGGCGGGAATTGAAGACGTCGCGGATTTGAACGGCCTCGTCGCCGCCTGCGATATCCTGTTTTCCGTCCTGCCGCCCTCCGCCGCCGAGGAGGAAGCCCGCGCCGTGGCGGATTGTCTGAGCGATGCCCCGAAGCCGCTTGTCTTTGTCGAAGGCAATGCGATTTCGCCGGTGCTTGTGCGGGAGATTGCCGACCTGTTCGACGGCACGCCGGTGACCTTCATCGACGGCGGCATCATCGGGCAGCCGCCGAAGGACGGAAAGGTGCCGCGGCTTTATCTCTCCGGGACAGGGAGTGAGATGCTCGATGTCCTCGACGGTCCGGCGTTCGAGATCGTTCACTTAGGCGATACCATCGGTGACGCCTCCGGTTTCAAGATGGTCTACGCGTCCCAGACCAAGGGGCACAACGCTTTGCTGACGGCCGGGTTCGTGGCGGCCGAACGGATGGGGCTGCTCGAGGCCTTTGTCGCGGAACTGAAACGCAGCCAGCCGGGGTTTCTCACCAAGGCGGAGACCAACATTCCGCGCCTGCCGGCCGATGCCGGGCGCTGGGTGCGGGAGATGGAGGAAATCCGCGACACATACGAAGCGCTGGGTCTGACCGGCGGGTTCCATGAGGGCGCGGCGGCGATGATGCGGCTGCTTGCAAATTCGCCCTTCGGCCATGAGACGCGGCGCACCCGGGACACGTCGCGCGGTATGATCGAGACGGTGAAAGCGCTGGCCCCGCAGGCGGCGAACGAGAACACGAGGCTGAAAAGCTGAACCGTTCTAGTCCCGGCAGATGGCGAACAGTTCGCCGCGGGAGTTGATGCCCAGCTTTTCGTAGGCCCGCTGGCGGTAGGTGGCGACGCTGGTCGGCTTGATGCCGAGTTCGTGGCCGATCAGTTCCGCCTTCTTGCCGGCCAGTATACCAAGACAAATATCGCGCTCGCGGGCCGACAGCACCTGCAGGGCGGGCGGTTCGGACGAAGGCGCAAGGGCGTCGAAATGAAGCTGGACCAGTCGGGCCGCGATATTCAGAAGGTCCGATGAGATTTCACATCTGGTCTGCCAGTAAAAGCTGATCGCCAGCCGGTGTTTGCTCACCGATAGCACCGTGGTCTTGTCCTCGATATCCGGTGCCGTGAAGAACCGGAGCCGGTAGTCTTGCGAAACTTCCGGCAGGATGTCCTTCAGCCGGTGGGTCTCGAAACTTCCATCTTCAAGCGCCATGATCCTTGTGTAAAGCGGGTCCTGCAGGAACCAGTCGTCCAGGTAGTCCGCGGCCAGGCGCTTGCCGATGCCGCCTTCTATGAAATTGCGCGACAACAGGCACTGCGCGTGGTTTTCGCTGTAGCTGAAGACCATGACCTGGGCGGTTGCCATGGATCTCAGAAGGTCGAAAAAGGGCTCCAGGAACGCCGGCCTGCCGAGCGTACCCAGGCATTGCGAGACGTGTGCCAGGCTGCTTTCAGCGGCGGGAATGTGGTCCTTGTCCTCCATAAAAGAGGACATATTCCATGGCGCCTGCGATGTATAGCAGGGGGAAAGACAGGCCCCGCCTGTTCCGGAAAGGGAGGAAACCCCATGCGCCCCGCAGGCCGATCGGAGCTCGATTCGCTCTATTTCACCTATCCGCATTTCGATGGCCCGTCGGACCGCGCCCGCCTGAGCGACGATGCGCCGGTGGCGATTGTCGGTGCCGGCCCGGTCGGGCTGACGGCGGCGCTGACGCTGGCCAGCGAAGGCGTGCGGTCGGTGGTTCTGGAAAGGAAGGCGACCTTCAACGACGGCAGCCGGGCGATCTGCATCGCGCGCCAGAGCTATTACATCCTCGACCGGATCGGGGCGCTGAAGCCGTTTCTGGAGAAGTCGCTCGGCTGGACCACGGGCCGCACCTTCTACCGGGGCAAGCAGATCCTGGAATTCCGGATGCCGGACAGCGAGGCCGAGCGTTTTCGACCGATGTACAATCTTCAGCAGCAGTATATCGAGCAGTTCCTATGGGAGGCGGCGGCCGCCTCGCCCCTGATCGAGATCCGCTGGCAGAGCGCGGTGACGGATGTCGCCGATGAACAAGACGGCGTGCGGCTCTCCGTCTCCGATCCGGATGGAGACTATGCCTTCAAGGCGGACTGGGTGCTGGCCGCCGATGGCGCCCACAGTCCGGTTCGGAAAATGCGCGGGCTGCGGCTTCAGGGCGAGAATTACGAAGGCCGCTACGTGATCGCCGACGTGCGCATGGAACACGATTATCCGACCATTCGCCGGGCCCTGTTCGATCCGGAATGCCGGCCGGGAGGGACGGTGCTGGTGCACCGTCAGCCGGACAACATCTGGCGGATCGACTATCAGCTGCGCGACGGCGAGTCTGCGGAAGACGCCACCCGGGAAGAGGAAGTGCGCCGCAATGTGGAAGCGGTGCTGACCGACTTGGGCCACACCGGCGGCTACGATCTGGAATGGTGGAGTGTCTATTCCGCGAACACGCTGGCCCTCGACGATTACCGGGACGGGCGGATCTTCTTCATCGGCGACAGCGCCCATATCGTGCCGATCTTCGGCGTGCGCGGCCTGAACAACGGTCTGGCCGATGCCCAGAACATCGGCTGGAAACTGGGCTGGGTGCTTACCGGTCGCGCAGGCGCGGGGCTGCTCGACAGCTACACCCCGGAACGGCGCGGGGCGACGCTGGACGTCTTCGCCAATGCCTCGAAGAGCACCCGGTTCATGACGCCGCCAAGCCATGGCTGGCAGGTGATGCGCGATGCGGCCCTGTCGCTTGCGCTGACGAAACCATATGCAGGCGCGCTGGCGAACCCCCGGCAGATGGTGCCCTATACCTATGCCGACAGCCCGTTCACTCTTGAGGACGATCCGGCCTTCTCGTCCGGTCCGGCGCCCGGTTCGGTCGCCGCCGATCCGCCACTGGACCAGGGGCATCTTTCCGAAAGGCTTTGCGGGTTTACGGTCCTTTCCTTCGGCAACGGGCCGGATACCGGCGCACTGGACTGGATGGAAGACGTGACTGTCCTACGTATTGGATTGGAGACGGACGTTGCCCGCGCCTACGACGCGGTCGACGGGACGCTCTATCTGATCCGCCCCGACATGTACGTGGCGGCAAGGTGGCGTCAGGGCGACCTGGACGGGATCAAAAACGCGCTGGGCCACATTCTTCAAACTTCGGGAGGGGCTCAATGACTTCAGAGGAGTTCGAAACCTTCTACGAGGCAATGGCGGAAGCGATTGACGCCATTGCTCCGGAATATACGGAAGTCTTTCTCGCTAAGCTCTGTCTCGCGTTTGGTCGCGAGATTGGGGAAAGCGAAAAGGCACTGGCATTGATTGCCGATTGCCGGAAGGACCTGTCCGGAAGATAAACGGCGGCGCGGGGTCCGATGAATTGCGGACTTCTCTTTCAGCCGGCCATAGCTGTATAAGCGGGCAATCATTTTACCGCAAAGCACCGAAGCCGTCTGAAACCGAACACCATGTCGAACCAGTACCTGATTGCCGCCCTTTACAAGTTTGCTCCCCTCGAGGATTACGAGGAGATGCGCGACGCGCTGAAGAAGTTCTGCGTCGAGAGGGACGTGCGCGGCAGCCTGCTGCTGGCACGTGAAGGCATCAACGGCACGGTGTGCGGTCCGCAATACGGCGTCCGGGAGCTGCTGGAGCACCTGCGTTCCGATCCGCGCCTGGCCGACCTGGAGCACAAGGAGGCCTGGAGCCACAGGCATGTGTTCAAGCGCATGAAGGTGCGCCTGAAGCAGGAAATCGTGCGTCTGGCGGTGGACGGCATCGACCCGAACGAACTGGTCGGGACCTATGTGCCGCCGGAAGACTGGAACGAGCTTATCAGCGATCCGGATGTGGTCGTCATCGATACCCGCAACGACTACGAATATGCCTTCGGCACCTTCGAGCGCGCGCTCAATCCGAAGACACAGTCGTTCCGCGAGTTTCCGGATTGGGTGCAAAAGGCGGTGGAACTGGAGAGCAAGCCGAAGGTCGCCATGTTCTGCACCGGCGGCATCCGCTGTGAAAAAGCCACTTCGCTTATGCTCCGGGAGGGTTTCGAGGAGGTCTATCACCTCCAGGGCGGGATCCTGAATTACCTGGAAAAGGTGCCGGAGGACAAAAGCCTCTGGAAGGGCGAGTGTTTCGTCTTCGACGACCGTGTGTCGGTCGATCACAAGCTCGAACCGCGCTGGGGCGAATGGGTGCCGGAAGAGGCCCGGCACGTGATCAACGAGGATACGGATTACGACAATGGGTAATGTGCTACCTGTCGGAATCTGACACCCCGGTTTTTAAGCTTTAACACTTCGTTAACTTTCCCTAGACTTCGCCTTGCAGCCTGTCATTTCACAGGCTCGGGACAGGGGGAAGTGTCATGCGTCGAACCGTTGTCAGCGCCAGTTTGGGCCTTTTGCTGGCTCTATCCCAGACACAATCGGTTTTTGCCGGCGGCAGGGCACTTGCCTGCTACGAACAGGCCGTCGTTCCGGCCGTCTACCAGACCGTTCAGGAACAGGTGCTGGTCAGGCCGGCTTCCAGCCACGTGGTGCGCCAGCCGGCCGTCTATGCCTATCAGGCACGGCAGGTGGTACTTCAGCCGGAACGGGTCAGCTATCGAACCGTCGCTCCGGTCTATTCGCTTCAGTCCCGCCGGGTACAGGTCCGGCCGGCAAGTTACGGCTGGGAATACCGGAACCGGAAGGGGCGCCGGATCCTGTGCAAGATCGCTTATCCGGCCGTCTATTCCACCGTCCAGGAACGGGTGCTGGTGAAGCCGGGCGGCCGGGTCGCCGTCCGCCAGCCGGCAATCTACGGTTCGGTCAGGGAAAAGGTGCTCGTGCAGCCGGCATCACAGCGCGTCGTGCGCGAACCGGCGGTCTACAGCACCGTGACCCGCAGGGTGAAGGTCCGCGAGGCGCAGACGGTCTGGAAGCCGGTGAAGGTGCGTAGCGGCTGCAGCTACTGAAATTTTAGACATCAGTCTGGTGTGTCGGCGGTCCTGAAACGGGTTGCAGGCAAGCCTTTTACTCCATGGCCTTCCACCAGATAGAGCCCGCCGGAGACACCGTCGTCGGTGTCCGGCGCGGCCTTGAGGCTTGTGACGACCAACTGGTCGAGATCGGGGCCGCAGAAGCAGGGCATGGTCGGTTTCGGACATGGCATGGGAATGGCCTGCTTCAGCTCGCCGTCGGGCGAAAAGCAGTTGAGCACGCCGGCGGAGACGCCCGCGCTCCAGTAGTTGCCCTCCGCATCCACGGTCGCGCCGTCCGGTCGTCCGGTCTCGTCCGTCTGCTGGGCAAAGAGCATTTTCGCGCCGAGTGAACCTGTCACGGGATCGAAGACATAGGCCTCGATCCATCCCGGCGAACTGTCGGAATGGTACATGAGGGTGCCGTCCGGGGACCAGGCCAGCCCGTTGGAGACCTTGAGCCCGTCGCGGATCTGCCAGACGTCGCCGCCGGCATCCACCCGGTAGAGCCCGCCGATCGGTTCGCGCGGGTTCGAGGTGTCCATGGTTCCAACCCAGAACGCGCCGTCCGGGCCGACCTTGCCGTCGTTCAGACGGGTCTGGGGCAGATCGGTCTCGATCTCCGCCAGCACCGTTTTTTCGCCGCTCTCCGGGTCAAACAGGATGACCTTGTCCCAGATGCTGACGACAAGCCGGCCGTCATCCGCCAGGCCGAAGGACCCGACCTCGTTTTCGAAGTACCACGATGTGATGGATTTGGTGGCCCAGTCCATGGACTGGATGGTTCGGCCCTGAATGTCCGCCCACAGCAAGCGGCCGTTCTTTTCGTCCCATGTCGGACATTCGGCCAGTTGATAGGTCGGATCGATCAGCCGGGTTACCTTGTAGGACACCCTGCGGTTTCTCCTTTGGTGCAGCTCAATGTGCTGCCGCGACTATAACTTGCGTCGGCAGGGGCGTCGATATGGATTGTCCACCGATGTACACCGGTCGATCAGTCGCGCTTTTCGGCCATGGGAAAGGCGGTCTTGCGCACGATCGGGCGGATGGCAAAGGAGGATTTCATCCTGAGAACGCCGGGCAGGCGGGCCAGTTCCTCCCGGTGAATGCGCTCGAAATCGGTCGGGTCGGCGGCGGTTACGCGCAGCATGTAATCGGCATCGCCTGCCATCAGATAGCATTCCATGATCTCGCCTGACCGGGCGACCGCCTTTTCGAAATTCTCCAGCACCTCGTTCGACTGACCGGTCAGGGCGATTTCGACGAAGACATCCATGCGCCGCCCGAGCTTGCGCTGATCCAGAAGTGCGACATACTTGTCGATGATCCCGACCTCTTCCAGGGCGCGCACGCGGCGCAGGCAGGTCGAGGGCGACAGGCCGACCTTTTCGGCGAGATCCGCATTTGCGATCCGTCCGTCTCGTTGCAGTTCTTCAAGGATGCGGCGATCGAGCCGGTCGAGCTTCAAGATTGCCTCCGTGGCAGAATATTCGAATAATTTGGCGATATTTATTCCCGGATTGCAAGAATGGTGTTTTTCGTGCCGCGAATGCAAGGAAATTCGAGTGACGATGGCGTAAAATATTCCCCAAATCGAACCCGACCAGAGAGGGCAAAAACATGCGTATCGGTGTGCCGAAGGAAATCAAGAATCAGGAATACCGGGTCGGTCTGACCCCGGACAGCGTTCAGGAAATCGTGGCGCGCGGTCACGAGGTTTTCGTCGAAACCCAGGCCGGCGCGGGTATCCGCGCGGACGACGCTGTCTATGAAGCTGCCGGCGCCAGGATCCTCGGATCGGCGGCCGAAATCTTCGACACCGCGGAAATGATCGTCAAGGTCAAGGAGCCGCAGGCCGTCGAACGGGCCATGCTGCGTCCCGATCATATCCTTTTCACGTATCTTCACCTCGCTCCCGATGCTCCGCAGACCGCGGATCTTGTAAAGTCCGGCGCGACCTGCATCGCCTATGAAACGGTTCAGGGCATGGAAGGCGGCCTGCCGTTGCTGGCGCCGATGTCCCAGGTCGCCGGCCGGCTGGCCGTGACCGCAGGCGCGACTGCGCTGGAACGTGCAAACGGCGGTGTGGGTATCCTCATCGGCGGCGTGCCGGGCGTTGCTCCGGCCAAGGTCGTCGTCATCGGCGGCGGTGTTGTCGGCTCCAACTGCATTACCATGGCGCTGGGCCTCGGCGCGGACGTGACGGTGCTCGACCGCAACGTGACCGTTCTTGCGCATCTGTCGCAGACCTTCGGTCCGGCGCTGAAGACCGTCTATTCCACGAAGGCGGCTCTGGAGCAGTACGTGATGGACGCCGACATGGTGGTCGGCGCGGTTCTGGTTCCCGGTGCGGCGGCACCCAAGCTGGTGAGCGCGGACATGGTCAAGCGCATGAAGCCGGGTGCCGTCCTCGTGGACGTGGCCATCGACCAGGGCGGCTGCTTCGCCACTTCGAAGCCGACGACCCATTCGGAGCCGACCTATATCGTCGACGAAGTCGTCCATTACTGCGTGGCGAACATGCCCGGAGCGGTTCCGCGGACCTCCGCTTACGCGCTCAACAACGCGACCCTGCCGTTCACGCTGGCGCTTGCAGACAAGGGTGCGAAGCAGGCGCTGCTCGACGATCCGCTGTTCCTGCCAGGCCTGAACGTTCATGCCGGTATGATCACCTGCGAGGCGGTTGCGAGCGCTCTCGGTTATGACTACGTGGACCCGAAGACCGCGCTGGAGACCAAGGTGTCAAAGGCCGCCTGAGGTCGCGTCCATAGTCAGGAATGACAAAAGGCAGGGGCTTGCGCCTCTGCCTTTTGTCGTTTCTGAAGACCGATTAGACCGTCTGCCGTCTCAGGGACAGCGCACCTTGTAAGGAACGCCGTTCTGGTCGCGGGCGATACAGTTTCTCGGCGTGGTCATCACGCCGATGATACCGCCGCCCATGGCGCCAATCGCAGCGCCGGCAAGAGTGGCTCCCCCGCCCGAACCGACGGCGGCGCCTATGGCAGCACCGGTCGCTGCACCGAGACCTCCGCCGATCAGCATGCGATCCCGCTGGCTTTCGCTGTTGACGCAACCGGCTAGGAAAACGGCCAGAACCGCTACGGCAAGTAAGGGTTTCATCCACGCCTCCCGACGTTTTAGGAATCGAATCACCCTTATTTTACAACGGTTCCGGCCAAATGTCGGTCTTGTCTATTTTACGGGCATGCAACCCGGTACGGACGGCCGTAGCGGTCATAGGCCACGCAGTTCTTCGGCGTGGTCGCTCCACCGATAACCGCACCGCCGACTGCGCCGATCGCAGCACCGGCAAGAGCACCGCCGGCACCGCCGCCGTCAATGGCCGAACCGATGACTGCCCCGGTAGCAGCACCGAGGCCGCCGCCGACGAGCGCGCGGTCACGCTGGCTGTCCGACTGGCAGGCTGCCAGAAGCAGGCCGGCAGCCGCGAGAACAATCAACTTTTTCATTTCACTGGTCTCCAGATTCCATCAATGAGTACGAAAATGAACACATCATATTGTATTGGCAACAATGAGATATGTCATTTCGGCCCATATTTCTCCCTTAAAGATGCCCAAGGGTAATCAGGATTCTTCGCGACGGCAATCTGTCTGTCGAGGGGCATCTTCGTTTGAAGCCTAACATACGGACCGCTAACAAAGTGTGGCGAGCAGGCCTTTTGTGGAACTGTCCTTGCCATCTGCCTGCTTTTCACCGCGCACCAACGGCAGCAGAGCCGTCGCCAGTTCCTTGCCGAGTTCCACGCCCCACTGGTCGAAGGAATTGATTCCCCAGATTACGCCTTCGACGAAGACCCGGTGTTCGTACAGCGCGATCAGACGGCCAAGTGCGAAGGGGGTCAGTTTCTCGTAGGCAATGGTCAGGGACGGACGATTGCCGGGGAAAACCTTGTGCGGAGCGAGGCGGTCCGCTTCCTCGTCCGATTTTCCGGATGCCTTCAGCTGGGCTCTCGCCTCGTCAAGCGTCCGGCCGACCATCAGGGCCTCCGACTGGGCCAGACAGTTGGCGACCAGCATTTCATGATGATGCACGAGATCCTCTTCGTGACCTTTGGCGGCAACGATGAACTCGCAAGGGATCACCGTCGTTCCCTGATGAAGGAGCTGGTAGAAGGCATGCTGCCCGTTGGTACCGGGTTCGCCCCAGACCAACGGGCCCGTGTCCATGTCGACGGGCGTGCCGTCGAGCTTCACCCGTTTGCCGTTGGATTCCATGTCGAGTTGCTGCAGATAGGCGGGCAAACGCGAAAGGCGCTGGTCATAGGGAAGGACCGCCCGGGCGGAATGACCCAGCACGTCCCGGTTCCAGATGCCGACGAGCCCGAGCAGCACAGGCAGGTTGGTCTCCAGCGGTGCCTCCACGAAATGACGGTCCATGGCATGGGCGCCTTCGAGGAAATCGGCAAAGGCATCGGGGCCGATGGCGATCATCAGCGGCAGGCCGATGGCCGACCAGATGGAATAACGCCCGCCGACCCAGTCCCAGAAACCGAAGATCCTGTCTTCCGCGATCCCGAATGCCGCAACCTTGTCGAGGGCGGTGGAAATGGCAGCGAAATGTGCTTCGACGGCCTCTTCCCCGAGCGCATCGGTGATCCATTTGCGCGCTGTCTGCGCGTTGGTCATGGTTTCGATGGTGGTGAAGGTCTTCGAGGCGACAA
This sequence comes from Roseibium sp., assembly GCF_048260565.1. Lineage (GTDB taxonomy): Bacteria > Pseudomonadota > Alphaproteobacteria > Rhizobiales > Stappiaceae > Roseibium. The sequence goes on from NZ_JBLXGP010000003.1 coordinate 485,661, forward strand.
GGATCAGGGTTGTCGCCGGATCGAGCGCCTTCAGCGTATCGGCAATATGGGCGCCGTCGACATTGGAGACATAATGGACAGCCGGGCCGTCGTGGTAGGGAGCGAGCGCCAGCGTGGTCATCAAAGGGCCCAGGTCCGAGCCGCCGATGCCGATGTTTACCACGTCGGTGAAAGGCGCGCCGTTCTTCGCCGTGAGATCTCCGGAGCGGATCGCTTCTGCAAACGCCGCCATAGCCGTCAGCACGGAGCGGATCTCCGGCATGACATCCTCGCCATCGACCAGCACGGGCCGATCCGAACTGTTCCGCAAGGCGGTGTGCAGGACGGCCCGGCCTTCGGTTTCATTGATCCTTTCGCCGGCGAACATGGCATCCCGACGGGCTTCCACGCCGGCCTCGCCGGCCAGACCGACAAGCAGTTCGAAGGCCTTTTCGTCCAGGATGCATTTGGAAAAATCGATCAGCAGGTCATCCAGATGGAACGACAGTTTGTCGAAACGGGCAGGGTCGGCTTCAAACAGCTGGCGCAAGGGCCGTCCATCAAACGTCCGGGCATGGGATGACAGGTCCTGGAAAATGTCCGCTGCAGCCATGCAACAGGCCTCCTAAGATGTGTATTTAAAACGATTAAAACGAAAGGATTCCTGAGATCCTCTCCTCCAGTCGCGTTTTAACACATGAAACTGGAGGAGAAGAAGGCAGGCGACAAATATGGAAGATGCCCGAACCTAGTCGATCGGCGCCAGGAGCTCCGGTGCCGTTACGAGCTGGCGAACGCCATGAGAATGATCTTCCTTGAAGATGTTGCCGTTTGCAGCCCACTTGTTCAGTGAGTTGATATCCAGTTTCGCGCATTGCGGCCGGACGCTCCATGTCACCTGAAGCGGCGAGCAGACTTCCTGGGTGTAGCTCGGTCCGGTGGTCGAGCCGGCAAAGCGCACCGGCTCGCCGGTTCCCGTCGGGAGCGCCTTGGCCTGATACAGGCCATCCACCTTGTTGCCCATGTAGGCAAAGTCCGTGAAGTCGAGGGCATCGGGATCGTTCACGACCAGAAAGACCTGGGCTTCCACGCGCAATTGCGGATTGGCGCAGCTGTCGGTCAGGCAAGACCCGAGCCCCGGTCCGGGGCCGGCTTCACAGGACGTGTAGACCCAGTGTACCTCGATCGTGTCGCCCGGCTTCACGCCGTGATAGGCGAGTTCGCCCGGGTCCTTGAGTTCCGCTTCTGTGAGTTGATCGGTTTCGTTGCACTGGAAACCGCCATCTTTGCCATCGCCGACAAAGACCGAAAAACCGGGGCCCTTGTGTTCGGCATTGGTGTGGGTGTGAATATCGCACAGGTTCATTTTCGAAGCGTCGGGCGCAAGCGTGAAGGTCCGGGGATTCGTTCCGGCCTTGCTCGATATGTCGCGTGGCGTTTGCGGTCCAAAACTGGTGCAAAGGGTTTCCGCGGTCGCGGCGGTGGCGAAAAGGCTGCAGGTGACTGCGAGCGCAAGTGTCTGCTTCGTCAACGGTCTCATGAAAAATGCTCCAAATCGAATTTTCGTTCGGCAAGTTAACACTGTTATATCCGATTGGTCCCTTTATCCTTGGGATATCAGTAAATAGAATCGAACCACCCCTTCAACCGCACGTTTTCCCGATCCCGTCATGCTGATCTTTCTTGGAGCCGTTTTTTTTCTGCTGATCACGCCGGGCCCCGGCGTGCTGTCGACTGCGGGTGTCGGCTCCGGGTTCGGCGCCCGGGCGGGTCTGCGTTATGTCGCCGGGCTTTTCATCGGCACGAATATGGTCGCCTTTGCCGTGGTCAGCGGCCTGGCTGCCGTCATCTTTTCCGTTCCGATTGTCAGGGATATCCTGTTCTACGCCTCGGCCGCCTATCTCTTTTATCTCGCGCTCAAGATTGCCCTGTCCGGAACGCGGATTGCCTTTATTCATTCCGAGCGGGCGCCGGGTATCATAGGCGGCCTGGCGCTCCAGGCGATCAATCCCAAGGCCTATGCGGTCAATACGACGTTCTTTTCCGGGTTCAATTTCTATCCCGACAGTCTCGCGACGGAAACGGTCCTGAAATTCCTGGCGATCAATGCGATCTGGGTGCCGGTGCATCTGATCTGGCTGGGGGCGGGGATTTATCTCCATCGACTGGATCTGAGCGAGAGGGCGCATTTCGCCATCAATGTGCTGATGGCCCTGTCGATGCTCGCCGTCGTTGCACTCGCAGCCTATGCCCAGATGTAGGCCGGCACGCTGCTGAATTGTCAAAACTGCTGAATATTGAAGGAGGTAACCGTGTAAAAACCGGTTTCCCTTAAGTGATCGGCAACCGTTTTTTGATAGTTTCAATTTCGGTAGATTTCGGAGACGAGTAATGCACGCCCTGGCGCACCTTCAGGATCAGGAAGATGTCACGGAAGAAGTCCTTGTGATCGACTTCGACAATCTTGCCTGCATCAAGGCCATAGTTTCGAATGTGAGCGAATGGGGCTGCAAGCTCATTGCCGACGATGTGAACGAACTGCGCAAGAATATCGGGATCCGCGTCGGCAACACGGGCAAGCTGACCAAGGCCCAGGTGACCGCGGTCAAGGGCAATGAGGCGGCGGTCGTCTTTCCGCGCGCGGATACCGGCACGGTTCAGGACAAGCGCCGCGAGCGGCGCAACAAGGTGTCCATTCCGGTCAAGATCGCCGACAAGGAAGGCATTACCGAAATTTCCGGAACGATCGTGGACGCAGGCCAGAACGGCTGCCGGGTGAGCGCAAAGGGGCTTAAATCCCTGCCCGATGAAGTCATGCTCACCATCAAGAAGTTCGACAAGCCGGTCGCGGGCGAGTTCGTCTGGCGCAACGACAATTCTGCAGGCCTGCGCCTCGTATGGGAAACCGTGGAAGTAGCCGGTTAGGCCGGTTCGATTACTTGCCGAGTGCCGCCGCCGCGCGCGCCAGCCGTTCGATTTCATCCCACTGCTCGGCCTTGATCATTTCGGCCGTCGCGACCCAGGACCCGCCGACACAGATGACATTCGGCAGGTCAAGATAGGTCTTCGCCTTTTCCGGCGTGATGCCGCCGGTCGGGCAGAATTTTATCGCGCTCAACGGCGAGGACAGGGATTTCAGATAGGCAGCGCCACCAGCCTGTTCGGCAGGGAAGAATTTCAGCCGGCTGTATCCACGTTCCATCAGACGCATCACTTCCGAGGCCGTCGCCGCCCCCGGTAACAACGGCACGTCGTAGTGTGCCGCGGCATCGACCAGGGCGTCGGTCGCTCCGGGCGACACGACGAACTGGGATCCGGCGGCAACCACATCGGCATACTGGCCTGCGTTGAGCACCGTGCCCGCGCCGACGATCGCATCGCCGACATGTTCCCGGATGGCGTCGATGGCTTCAAGCGCGTGCGCGGTCCTGAGCGTGATTTCCAGGACTTTCAGTCCGCCTTGCACCAGTGCCTTTGCCATAGGGACCGCTCTTTTCGGGTCTTCGATGATCAGGACCGGAATGACCGGAGCCGCGCTCATGATGGCATCCAGTCGTTCGGTGTTCTGGGACATTAATCGGATCTCCTCAAAGGGCTGTTCAGCTATCGTCTGTTTTTAGGCGCCAAACACATGTGCGCCCGCATCCGCTGTTCCGACATTGGCGCGGAAGGCGGCGAAGAGGTCGCGGCCGACACCGGCCTGATGGGCACTCAGGTCCTGGGTTGCCGGTTCGCGCGCGGCGAATTCCGCCGCGTCGACCAGAACTTCCAGGGCGCCCGTTACGGCGTTGATGCGGATCATGTCGCCGTCGCGGACCTTTGCGATCGCGCCGCCGTCGGCGGCTTCCGGCGTCACATGGATCGCCGCCGGCACCTTGCCGGAAGCGCCCGACATGCGTCCGTCGGTGATGAGCGCCACCTTGTGGCCGCGGTCCTGCAGGATGCCGAGGGAAGGGGTAAGCTTGTGCAGTTCCGGCATGCCGCAAGCCTTCGGCCCCATAAAGCGGACCACTGCGGCGATATCGCCGTTGAATTCCTTGCGGGAAAAGGCGGCCAGGAAGTCCTCCTGGGAATGGAACACGCGGGCAGGCGCCTCGATCACGTGACGCTCCTTGGCGACGGCGGAAATCTTGATTACCGCCTTGCCGATGTTGCCGGTCAGCATCTTCAGGCCGCCGGTCGGCTGGAACGCCTTGTCCAGCGGTGCCAGAACGGTTTCATCGCCGGAGGTTTCGGGCACCGGCTCGCGCCGGACGGTGCCGTCGGCGTCGAGTTTGGCTTCGACCGTGTAGCCGGAAAGATCCGTGCCATGGACCGTTTTGACGTCCTGGTGCAGGTAGCCGTCGGAAAGCAGTTCCCGGATCAGGAATCCCAGGCCGCCGGCGGCCTGGAAATGGTTCACGTCCGACTTGCCGTTCGGATAGACGCGGGCGAGAAGCGGGACCACGTCGGAAAGGTCGGAAATGTCGTCCCAGGTCAGCCGGATGCCGGCGGTCGCTGCCATGGCGACAAGATGCATGGTGTGGTTGGTGGAGCCGCCGGTGGCATGGAGGCCGACCACACCATTCACGATGGCCTTCTCGTCGATCACTTCGCCGACGGGCGTGAACTCGTTGCCGAGTGCCGTGATGGCCAGCGCCCGTTTCGCGGCTTCGCGGGTCAGGGCGTCGCGCAAGGGGGTGCCCGGATTGACGAAGGAGGCGCCGGGCATGTGCAGCCCCATGATTTCCATCAGCATCTGGTTGGAATTGGCGGTGCCGTAGAAGGTACAGGTGCCCGGGCCGTGGTAGGCCTTGGACTCCGATTCAAGAAGGGCGTCCCGACCGACCTTGCCTTCGGCATAGAGCTGACGGATCTTTGCCTTTTCGTCGTTGGAAATGCCGGTCGTCATCGGGCCGGCGGGAATGAAGACCACCGGCAGATGGCCGAAGGAGAGGGCGGAAATCACCAGCCCCGGCACGATCTTGTCGCAGATGCCCAAGAAAACCGCGGCGTCGAACATCTGGTGCGACAGGCCGACGGCGGCGGCCATGGCGATCACGTCGCGGGAAAACAGGGACAGTTCCATGCCGTCCTGGCCCTGGGTAACGCCGTCGCACATGGCCGGCACGCCGCCGGCGACCTGGGCGACCGCGCCCACTTCATGGGCTGCCTGTCGGATCAGGTCGGGAAAGTGCTCGTAAGGCTGATGGGCCGACAGCATGTCGTTATAGGCGGTGATGATGCCGAGGTTCGGCACCACATCGCCGGAAAGCGCCTGCTTGTCGGAAACACCGCAGGCCGCAAAACCGTGGGCAAGATTGCCGCAGGACAGGCGGGAGCGGTGCGGTCCCTTGTCGGCTGCGGCACGGATCCGGTCCAGGTAGCGGGACCGGCCGTCATGGCTGCGTTTAACGATGCGTTCGGTGACTTCGCCGACGCGGGCTTGGATGGTCGTCATGGCTGGTTCCTCGATCGCGTGTTCAAAAGATTTGGACCGGACAGCTCAAAGTCCGTCTTCGGCCCAGGTGCGGCCGTCCCGTTCCACCAGGGCGATGGAGGCCGACGGACCCCAGGTGCCGGCGGTGTAGCCGCGCGGCTTGTCCTTGGAATTTGCCCAGGCCTCCAGGATCGGATCGACCCAGCCCCAGGCTGCATCCACTTCGTCGCGGCGCATGAAAAGGGTCTGGTTGCCGCGGATCACGTCCATGATCAGTCGTTCATAGGCATCCGGATTGCGTATCTTGAAAGCTTCCGCAAAGCTCATGTCCAGGGGAACCTGGCGCAGACGCATGCCGCCTGGACCCGGGTCCTTGATCATGACCTTCATCTGGACGCCTTCGTCCGGTTGCAGGCGGATGATCAGCCGGTTGGCGGATATGGTACCCGCTTCCTCATCGAAGATCGAATGGGGGATCGGCCGGAACTGGACGACGATCTCCGACACGCGCTGGGCAAGCCGCTTTCCGGTGCGCAGATAGAACGGAACGCCAGCCCAGCGCCAGTTGGCGATTTCCGCCTTCAGCGCGACGAAGGTTTCGGTGGTGCTGGTCTCATTGCCGAGTTCCTCCAGATATCCCGGCACGGCGCCGCCTGCGGAGGCGCCCGCGCGGTACTGGCCGCGGACCGTGACCTTGTCCATATTCTGTTCGCTGATCGGGGCGAGGGCCTTGAGGACTTTCAGCTTCTCGTCACGGACGCTGTCGGCATCCATGGATTCCGGCGGCTCCATGGCCACGAGGCAGAGCAACTGGAGAATATGGTTCTGGACCATGTCGCGCAGGGCGCCGGCGGTATCGTAATAGCCGGCGCGTCCGCCGACACCGAGGGATTCGGCGACGGTGATCTGGACATGGTCGATGTGAGCGGCGTTCCAAAGCGGTTCGAACAGGGCGTTGGCAAATCGCAGCGCCATCAGGTTCTGCACCGTTTCCTTGCCCAGGTAATGGTCGATACGGAAGATCTGATGTTCGTCGAAGACGGCGCCGACGGTATCGTTCAGGATCTTGGCGGAGGCGCCGTCCTTGCCGATCGGCTTTTCGATCACGACCCGTGTCTGGTCGGTGACGAGCCCGGCCTTGCCGATCTTTTCGCAGATGGTGCCGAACAGATCCGGGCCAACCGCGAGATAAAAGGCGCGGATCACGTCGGGCCGCTCGTTCAGGATCTTCTTCAGCTCGTCGAAACCCACGCCGCTGCCGATGTCGATCTTCACGTAGTAGATGCGGTTCAGGAAGCGGTCGAGATGGGCCTCGTCGATCTCGGACACGTGTTCCTTCAGCGCCAGGCTGGCCCATTCGCGGTAGTCTTCGTGGGAATAGTCGCGGCGGGCGCTGCAGACGATGCGCGCATTCTCCGGCATCTGGCCGTCGCAATCGCGGTGGTAAAGGGCGGGGATCAGTTTGCGGTGGGCAAGATCGCCCGAGGCCCCGAAGACCACGAGGTCGAAATCGTCGACTTCCAGGAAACGTGCCACCATGAAAAGAACCCCAATCCTGATATTTTCGACTGCGTTTTAAATCGATTTAATTTTCTTGTCAGCAACTGTTTTCAAACCGGAGGACGTCGTCCCGCGAGGGCAGGTCCGCGCCCTGTCTGGTGCAGGTCAGCGCGGAAGCGTTGACCGCCTTCAAGACAATCTCATGCAGTGCAGCATGGTCAAGACCCTCAAGGGCCTCCCGGCCGGTGATATCACGCGAAACCAGTCCTGACAGCAGGGCGGCCTGGAAGGTGTCGCCCGCTCCGACGGTGTCGATGACGGTTACGGTCCGGCCGGAGACTTCGACATGAAGATCCCCGGTGAAGGCTTCCGCGCCCTTTGCGCCGGCGGTAACGATGACCAGCGTTGCGCCCAAATCGAGCCAGTGCCGGGCGATGTCGGCGGGCGCGCGATCCGGGTAGATCAGGGCCAGGTCCTCGTCGCTGACCTTGATGATGTCGGCCAGGGCGGCAATGTCTTCCGTGTTTTCCCGCCAGCGGCAAAGGTCGGCGACGACCGTCGGGCGGATGTTCGGGTCGAAGGCGATCAGGCAATTCGCCTTTTGCTGGTCTATCAGCGTCTTCAGGGCCGACGCGACCGGTTCGACGAGGGCCGAATAGGAGCCGATGTGCAGGATGGAAAGATCGGGGATTCCTTCGGGAAGGTCGGCAACCGTGACCATGCGGTCGGCGGCGCCGTCTCCGTAGAAGGTATAGGCCGGGTGGCCGTTCGCGTCCTTTTGTACAACGCTGAGGGTCGTCAGCGCCTCCGGACGGCAGACATGGCGGGTCTCGACACCTTCCGATCTGAGCCGGCCGATCAGTTTCTCACCGAGCAGATCTTTGGAGATGCCGCCGAAAAAGGCGACGTCCTCGCCAAGCCGGGCCAGGCCGATCGCCACATTGAAGGGCGATCCGCCCACATAGGCGTCGAATGCCACGGGATCTTCAGCAAGGTCGGAGGCGAACATGTCGAACAGCGCTTCGCCGCAAATCAGTATCATCGGGTTCTTCCAGAATTGCGGACCGGCACTCGTTTGAAGATGCCGGTCCGCCGGGAGGGGGCTTTCGGACCGGTTATGCCGCAAGCCCTTCAGGGGGATCCATGGCCCCGGTCATGATGGCGACCGCATCCGCCATGGAAAAATCCTGCGGCTTGATGACAGCCGCGCGTTTTCCGAGCCGGTGAATGTGAATGCGGTCGGCCACCTCAAAGACGTGGGGCATATTATGGCTTATGAGGATGATGGGGAGCCCACGTGCTTTCACGTCCTTGATCAGTTCGAGCACGCGGCGGCTTTCCTTGACGCCGAGTGCCGCGGTCGGTTCGTCCATGATGACCACCTTCGAACCGAAGGCGGCGGCGCGTGCGACGGCGACACCCTGGCGCTGGCCGCCGGACAGGGTTTCGACCGCCTGATTGATGTTCTGGATCGTCATCAGACCGAGTTCGGAGAGCTTTTCACGGGCCAGCTCTTCCATTTTCCGGCGGTCGAGCTGGCGCAGCCACTTGCCCCTGAAACCGGGTTTGCGGATCTCGCGGCCCATGAACATGTTGTCGGCGATGGAGAGCGCCGGCGACATGGCAAGCGTCTGGTACACGGTTTCGATGCCGGCCTCGCGGGCCTGGATCGGTGACGTGAACTGGATCCGCTTGCCGTTCAGGTGGATTTCACCTTCATCGGGAACGACCGCGCCGGAAATCGCCTTGATCAGGGTGCTCTTGCCGGCACCGTTGTCGCCGATCACGGCAAGGATCTCTCCCGGCATCAGATCGAAATCGCAATGATCGAGGGCGGTTACGCGGCCGTAGCGCTTGACGAGATTGCGGCCTTTGAGAAGAGGTTCCATCAGACTGCCACCTTTCTGATCCACTGGTCCACGGCGACGGCGGCGATGATGAGCACGCCGATGAGCAGATAGGTCCATTGCGCGTCGGCACCGAGCAGACGCAGGCCGAGGGTGAAGACGCCGACGATCAGGGCGCCGAACAGGGTTCCGAGGATCGAGCCCCGGCCGCCGAAGAGGGAGATCCCGCCGATCACGACCGCGGTAATGGATTCGATGTTCGCCAGCTGGCCCGAGGTCGGCGACACGGAGCCGATGCGCCCGATCAGGGCCCAGCCGGCAAAGGCGCAGATCAGGCCGGACAGCACGTAAACGGAGATCAGGGTCTTCCTGACCTGAACGCCTGATAGGGCGGCCGCTTCCGGATCGTCGCCGACGGCATAGACATGGCGGCCCCAGGCTGTGTGGCGCAGGCAATAAGCCAGCACGATGACCAGCAGCACCATGAAGATCACGCCATAGGTGAAGATCGCGCCGCCGACGGTGACCTTGTTGCCGAAGAAATGGAGCAGGGGCGCCTGTTCGGCGATTTCCTGGGCGCGGATGGTTTCGTTCGCGGAATAGAGGAAATTGGTCGCCAGCACGATCTGCCACATGCCGAGGGTGACGATGAACGGCGGCAGCTTCATCGCGGCGACGAGCCAGCCGTTGATATAGCCGCAGATCGAGCCGCAAAGCAGACCGGCGAGGACGGCAAATGGAGCCGGTATTCCGTAGCGGAAGGCGAATTGCCCCATGACCACCGAGGACAGGACCATGATCGCGCCAACGGAAAGATCGATCCCGGCCGTCAGGATGACGAGGCTCTGGGCCGCGGCGACAATGCCGACGATCTGCACCTGCTGCAGGATCAGCGTCAGGGCGAAGGGCGAGAAGAACTTCGAGCCGAGCAGGATGCCGAAGACGAGCATGGACAATAGCAGCACGATCAGCGGCACCAGCGACGGTGTCATATGCAAAGCATGCTGAACCTTGTGCATCAGGCCGTGACGATGGTCGTCGAAGGCGGCCACCTGCTGGGGGCCTGCCGCGGCAGCGGCCTCATAGGACGCCGGATTGGCGGCCGACTGGTTGTTCGAAGTCATCCCTTTATCCTCCCACGGACTTTTCTTCGTTTCTTGGAGCCTCTCCGGGCTCTTTGAACTCGAGGGCGGCTGAGCCGCCCCCAAGACGAGCTTGCCGTTTCCGGCGGGTTTCGATCAACCCCAGCAGAGCTTCGTGCCTTCGGCGGTGTCGATGGACGGTACGCCTTCGACCGGTTTATCGGTCACGAGCGCGACGCCGGTGTCGAAGAAGTCCTTGCCCGGGCTCGGCTCAGGCTTGGCGCCGCTCTTGGCGTATTCGGCAATGGCTTCGATGCCTTTTGAGGCCATCAGCAGCGGGTATTGCTGCGAGGTGGCGCCGATCACGCCGTCCTTGACATTGGCGACGCCGGGGCAGCCGCCGTCGACGGAAACGATCAGAACGTCGTTTGCACGGCCGATGGCCTTGAGCGCTTCATAGGCGCCGGCTGCGGCCGGTTCGTTGATGGTGTAGACCACGTTGATCATCGGGTCCTTGGCGAGCAGGTTTTCCATGGCCTTGCGGCCGCCTTCCTCGTTGCCGGCGGTCACGTCGTTGCCGACGATGCGCGGATCGGTTTCGTCGCCCCACTTGTTCGGATCGCCGAGGTCGATGCCGAAGCCCTGCAGGAAACCCTGGTCGCGCAGCACGCCAACGGTCGGCTGGCTTACGCCGAGGTCAAGCATGGCGATCTTGGCATTGGCCGCATCGGCGCCGAGCGCGGCCGCGGCCCATTTGCCGATCAGTTCGCCGGCCTTGAAGTTGTCGGTGGCGAAGGTGGCGTCGGCGGCATCGACCGGATCGAGCGGCGTGTCGAGGGCGATCACCAGCAGGCCCGCGTCGCGTGCCTGCTGAACCGACGAGACGATCGAGGAGGTATCGGAGGCGGTCAGAAGGATACCCTTCGCGCCGTCGGCGATGCAGGTCTCAATGGCCGCGACCTGGGTTTCATGGTCGCCGTCGATCTTGCCGGCGTAGGTCTTCAGGTCGATTCCGAGTTCCTGGGCCTTGGCCGATGCGCCTTCCTTCATCTTGACGAAGAAGGGATTGGTGTCGGTCTTGGTGATCAGGCAGGCGGAGATGTCTGCTGCCGCAGCGGGTGCAGCCGCCATGACCGCGAGGACGGAGCCTGTTGCGAGTAGCTTACGGATCATTTCGTTTCCTCCCTGGCCGTGTCTTGAATTGACGGTTCGGATTTGGCCAGTTCTGACCCGAACCGTAACTGTTATGGCCGTATTTTTTGGGCCGTATCTATCAGGCCGGGACACCGGCCGCTTCGTTCCGGATCGCAGCCCCGGCGGATCCTCCGGGCCGGTTGCCGGTCAAAATCGCCGCGCGCGGCGAGAAGTTGAAAAACATCGGCAGGCTGGCGGCGCCGATCGCGCCTGCGTCCTGATGAAAGTTGCCGAACAGCAGATCGGGCGTGTTGCGGGCTTCGGGCGCGGCGTCCGCCAGTGCCGCGGCCAGCCCTTTCGTCAGCCGCTCGGCGAATGCGCCGTCGAGATCGCTGTCGATGATGACGAGCGGCATGTCGAGCAGGGCATAGGCGGCGCCGAGCGACGGCGTGAGCGCATCGATGCAGTCAGCCATCCATTCGGTAACCGCCGGGTCGTCGTGCTCGACTGCATCCTGAAGATCCAGGCGGCTGAGCGACGCAAAATTCTCCGGCGACAGGTGGCGTGCAAGCGACACCAGCGAGGCGCGGGTCAGAAGCAGATCCCATTGCTTCTTCGGCTCCGGCGCCGTCGACAGCCTGCTCGGCGGCACGGGCATCATGGCGACGTCGCCCGCATTGCCGGTGACGCCACGCACGACGTCGCCGGACAGGATCAGGCCGCCGCCGATTGCCGGGCCGAGGAAGAGATAGAGGAAGTTGTCGTGCTCCCGGCCGTGGCCGTAGAAGAGCTCCGCGACTGCCGCCGCCGTGCCGTCGTTCTCGTGAAACACCGGCAGGTCGGTGGCGTCCTGCAACGCTTCGGTGATGTCGAAATCGTCCCACTCTCGGAAACTGGCCGGCGGCAGGCCGAGTTCATGGAGCCAGGCACCCAGGTTGAAGGGCTGGGCAACGCCGATCCCGGCAATGCGGTCCTGTTCGTCTTCGCTCAGCAGAGACTTGAGGTTGTCGAGGTCGCTGCGGATGATTTCCAGGGCCTTGGCGGGCGGCGGCAGGATCATGTCGTGGCCGCGGCGGCCGATGACCTTGCCCTCGAAATCGAGCAGGACGACTTCCAGATTGGTGCGGTCGATCCGTACGCCGAAGCCGAAGGCGCCGCGCGGGGCGAGTTTCAGGAGGGTCGCCGGTTGACCGCGGCCGCCGGCATGGCGCTTGCCGCTTTCGGCGATCAGTCCGTCATCGATCAGGGTCTGGATGATGCCGCCGACAGCCGCATTGGTCAGTTTCGTCGAGCGGGCGAGGTCGGCCTTGGACGCGCTGCCGGCGCGGCGAAGCATCAGCAGAACGATACGCTCGTTGTACTGGCGCAGTTGCGCGGAGTTCGATCCGCGCCCGCTTTGACCGCGCTTGTTCAAGGCCTGTTCCTCCCGGACGCCGCCTGCCGGCGGTCAATTTCAGTTTGGTGTTATTAATTATTGTTGATTTAACTATTTGTAATCGGTGGTTTTCTGTCAATCTAAAAAGCTTGTCCTCCTTCAGATCTTTTTAATGCAATGCGATAAGGTATTGTAAAATATTGTTTTCGCTGCGTCAGGTTTTGTGGCGGTTTCGCTTGAAATCCAGTGTTCAGACAGATGAATTGCCTCGAAGGCGACGTTTTGGACCGGTTGAAAGGCTTTTTCTTCAAAGCGGTCCGAAGGGCGCGCGGCGGCGTTGTCGGCGCGGCGGGTCCTCCGATAGACTGGTGCGAAACGAAGCTGCGGCTTCCCGATTCTCTGGAGACACTCATGGCCGCCGATATGGAACATTCAAGCGATTTCCTGGCACGGGCGATTGCCGCGGGATCCGGCGAAGAACCTGCCGATCTCGTCATCAAGAATGCCCGGATCTTCAGCGTTCTGGACGGCTCGCTCACGCAAAGCGATATCGCCGTCGTCGGCGACCGCATCGTCGGGACCTTCGGATCCTACGAAGCGGCCAGAACGGTCGATGCGGAGGGACGCGTCGTGGTGCCGGGGTTCATCGACACCCATCTGCACGTGGAATCCTCCCTGGTCACACCGTTCGAGTTCGACCGATGCGTGCTGCCGCACGGGGTGACCACGGCGATCTGCGATCCGCATGAAATCGCCAATGTGCTCGGCAGCGAAGGCATTCGTTATTTTCTGGACAGTTCCCTGGAAACGGTCATGGACCTCAGGGTCAACCTGTCCTCCTGCGTTCCCGCGACCGCCTTCGAGACCTCGGGTGCCTGCCTGGAAATCGAGGACCTGTTGCCGTTCAAGGACCATCCGAAGGTGATCGGCCTGGCGGAGTTCATGAATTTCCCCGGCGTGCTGGCGCGCGACCCGAAGGTTCTGGCGAAGCTCGCGGCCTTTCAGGACGGTCATATAGACGGCCATGCGCCGCTTCTGTCGGGGCTTGCGCTCAACGGTTATCTGGCGGCGGGTATCCGCACCGACCATGAGGCGACGACGACGGAAGAGGCCCTGGAAAAGCTTGCCAAGGGCATGAACATCCTGATCCGCGAGGGCTCGGTCTCCAAGGACCTGGAAGCGCTTTACCCGATCCTGCAGCCGGATGTGTCCGCGTTCGTCGCACTGTGCACCGACGACCGCAATCCGCTCGATATTGCCGAGGAGGGCCATCTCGACAGCATGATCCGGCGGCTGATCGCCAAGGGTATCCGGCCGTTGGATGCCTACCGGGCGGCAAGCTGGTCGGCGGCCAATGCCTTCGGGCTGAAGGACCGCGGCCTGATTGCGCCGGGCCGGCGGGCTGACCTGGTGCTGCTCGACGATTTCGAGGAGTGCCGGGTGGCATCGGTCGTCAGCGGTGGACGACCGGTAACGGACGAGCTGTATGACCGGCGGAAAATCGTTGCCCCGGTCGGACTGACAAGTGTGAAGGCCGATCCGGTGCAGGCGTCGTCTTTCGAGATCCGGGCTGCGAACCGCGAGGGCGATGTCATCGGCGTGGTGCCGGGGCGAATCATCACCGAGCATCTCAAGCATGCGCTGCCGGTCGAAAACGGACAGGCGCAGATCGATCTCGATGCGGATGTCCTGAAGGTCGCCGTCGTCGAGCGGCACAAGGGGACCGGCAATATCGGCAAGGGCTTCGTCAAGGGGTTCGGCATGAAGGCGGGCGCCATCGCGTCTTCCGTCGGCCATGACAGCCATAATATCTGCGTCGTCGGCGCCAGCGAACAGGCGATGGCCCATGCGGTCAACCGCGTCATCGCGCTCCACGGCGGTTTCGTCGTTGCCGGTGATGAGGGCGTTCGGGCCGAACTGGCGCTGCCGCTTGCGGGACTGATGAGCCTCGAGCCCTTCGAGACGGTGCGCCATGCGCTGGAAGACCTGCGCCATGCGGCAAAGGATCTCGGCTGCACGTTGCCGGAACCCTTCCTCCAGGTCGCCTTCCTGCCGCTGCCGGTCATCCCTCATTTGAAGATCACCGATTTCGGGATGTTCGACGTGGACAAGTTCGAGCTGATAGAGCCGGCATGATCCTGACCCTTGCCGTTTCCGGATACCGCTCGCTGCGTAATCTGGTCCTGCCGCTCGACCGGATCACGGTGATCACCGGTCCGAACGGCAGCGGCAAGTCGAGCCTCTACCGCGCCATACGCCTGCTCGGCGATGTGGCTCAGGGACAGGCGATCGCGTCGCTGGCGCGGGAAGGCGGGTTGCAGTCGACGCTTTGGGCCGGCCCGGAAACCATTTCAAGGGCCATGAAGCTTGGAGAGGTGCCGATACAGGGCGCCCGCCGCCAGGATGTGGTCAGCCTGAAACTCGGGTTTGCCGACGAGGATTATGGCTATGCCATCGACCTCGGCCTGCCCGTTGCCGACAGCACGTCGTTCTTCAATCACGATCCGGAAATCAAGGCGGAGGTGCTCTGGGCCGGTGAGGCCCTGCGGCGCTCCAACGAGATCGCCGCCCGGTCCGGGCCGTCCGTTCGGGTTCTGAACCTGGCCGGACACCGGGTGCCGGTGATGCAGACCCTGGCAAGCTTCGACAGCATGATGACCCATGCGGCAGATCCGCAGAATGCGCTGGAATTGCTCGTCATGCGCGACCGCATGCGCGGCTGGCGGTTCTACGACCATTTGCGCACCGATGTGGAGGCCCCTGCACGGATGCCGCGGGTGGGAACCCGGACGACGGCCCTGTCCGCCGATGGCGGCGATCTGGCGGCGGCCCTGCGCACCATCCAGGAAATCGGCGATCCGGAGTTGCTCGCGGAGTCCATTGACGATGCTTTCCCGGGCTCGGAGATCGAAATCCAGGTAACGGACGGGCTGTTTGAGGTGCTGATGTTTCAGCGCGGCCTTCTCAGGCCGCTTCGGACCAGCGAACTGTCCGACGGGACGCTGCGCTACCTGCTTCTGACCGCCCTGCTGCTGACGCCGCGCCCGCCGCCACTGCTGGTGCTCAACGAGCCGGAAACCAGCCTGCATCCGAAACTGCTGGACCCGCTTGCCCGGCTGATTGCCAGGGCTGCGGAAAAGACCCAGATCATCCTCGTCTCCCATGCCCGGGACCTTGTGGAACCGATCTCCGGCCTTTCCGGCTGTCTGCGATACGAGTTGCGCAAGGAACTGGGCGAAACGGTTACCGATGTGGTGGATATGCCTGCCTGGAACTGGCCGGCGCGATAGAGGGCCGGGCGGCCCGGCGAACGTCAACTCCGTAGACATCCTCTCCGCTGACGTTCGGTCATGAGTTGACGTTTACGGAAGGTTGTGTCCATTTCAAATGCACGGCGGGTAAGTCAGCTTTCGTGGGGCTGACAGCAGCGGACCGGCATGGGGGAAACGGCAGGGAGGCCGCTCATAGACCCTTCGCATATGTCTTTCGCGGCTCCGTGGGTGTAAGAATAAGAAAGATCTGGAGTAGGCAATGACGACTGTGGAGGAGTGGAGGAGCGCGTTCAGGCCTCGTCCGGTACACGACTATCTGGAGGACACGGTTCGGCAATTCGGAGACCGGCCGGCGATCGATTTTCTGGGCCGTATGTGGAGCTATGCGGAACTGGGCGCGCTGGTCGACAAGACCGCGGCCGGTCTGCAGGCGATCGGAGTAAAGCCCGGCGTTCACGTGGGCCTGTGTCTTCCCAACACCCCCTACTACACTGTTTTTTATTTCGCGATCCTGAAGATCGGCGGCACGGTGGTCAATTTCAACCCGCTCTACGTCAAGCGGGAGATCGAATTCCAGGCCCGGGACGCGGATGTGAAGATCATGGTCACGCTCGACCTGAAGATGATCTTCGATACGGTCGAGGCGGTGCGCGCCGCAGGGGCGCTTGACACGATCATCGTCTGTTCCATGTCGTCCTGCCTGCCGACGGTCAAGAGCATCGCCTTCAAACTGCTGAAACGCAAGGAAGTAGCCGAGATTCCGGACGGTCCGACACATATCCGGTTTGAGGACCTGATGAAGGGGGCAGACCGGCCGAAGCCGGTCGAAATCGACCCGGATACGGCAATCGCCGTTCTGCAGTATACCGGCGGCACGACCGGGGTCCCCAAGGGGGCAATGCTGACCCACCGCAATCTGTCCGCCAATATGGAGCAGATGCGCTGCGTCTTTCAGATGGCGAAAACGGGCGAGGAGAAGCTGCTTTGCGTTCTGCCCTTTTTCCATGTCTTTGCCATGACCGCGGCGCAGAACCTGTCCGTCATTCTGGGCGCGGAAATGGTGCTGCAGCCGAAGTTCGAGCTGAAATCGCTGTTGAATGTGATCGCCCGCAAGAAGGTGACCCTGTTTCCGGGCGTGCCGACGCTCTACACCGCAATCAACAATTCGCCTTTGACCCCCAAATACGATCTCAGCAGCGTGCGGGTGTGTATTTCCGGCGGAGCGCCGCTGCCGGTGGAGGTCAAGCAGAGGTTCGAGGCGCTGACCGGGTGTATTCTGGCTGAGGGTTACGGGCTCACCGAGACCTCGCCGGTTGCTGCGGTCAACCCGCTCGACGGGACGGGCAAGACCGGATCCATCGGCACTCTGGTGCCTGGAACGAAGGCGCGGTTCTGCAGTATCGAGGACCGCACCAGGGTTCTGCCCGACGGGGAAAAAGGCGAACTTTGCCTTCAGGGGCCGCAGGTCATGAAAGGCTACTGGAAGCGCCCGGATGCCACCGAGGAGACCATCGAGGCAGACGGTTTTCTGCATACCGGCGATGTCGGCTATATCGATCCGGAGGGGTTCATCTACCTGGTCGACCGGATCAAGGACCTGATCCTGTGCTCCGGCTACAACGTCTACCCTCGTGTCGTGGAAGAAGCGATCTATCTGCACGAGGCGGTGGCGGAAGTGATCGTGATCGGTATTCCGGATGCCTATCGGGGCCAGTCGCCGAAAGCGTTCGTCAAGCTCAAGGACGGATATGACCTGAGCGAAGATGAACTGGCGACGTTTCTCAAGGGGCAGCTTTCCGCGATCGAACTTCCGCGGGAGTATGAATTCCGCACCGAGCTGCCCAAGACGATGGTCGGCAAATTGTCGAAAAAGGAACTCGTGGAAGAGGAAATGGCAAAGCGGGCCGATAACGCGAACTGATGCGCGGCGGTCTGTCGCCAATGGGTTGTTTTCCATGCGGCTTCTCGCTACCGATTATAAAAAACCAGTGAGCGAAAAAGATGTTGCAGGATCTGCCGCCCTATCTGACCACCCGGGAGCTTGCCGACCTGATCCGGGTCAAGGAACGCAAGGTTTACGATCTGGCCGCGGCCGGCGAGGTGCCCCACAGCCGGGCTACCGGGAAACTGCTCTTTCCGCGCGACGCGGTGCTTGCCTGGATCGACCGGGCCGGAGATGCGGCCGACGAGGGACACGAGCGCCCCGCTGTCGTTCTCGGCAGCCATGATCTGCTTCTCGAATGGGCCTTGCGTGAATCCGGTTGCGGGCTTGCCAGTCTGTTCGACGGCTCGCTCGACGGCATCGAGCGTCTGGCCCGCAGGGAAGGGGTGGCCGCCGGTGTCCATGTTCCGGATATGGAAGACGATAACTGGAACATCGAAGCGGTCTCGAACCAGTTTGCCTTCAAGTCGGTCGTCCTGATCGAGTGGGCGAAGCGCCACAGGGGCTTCATCGTTCCGGCAGGCAATCCGGGACGGATCAACACGGTTGCCGACCTTGCGGGCAAGCGTCTGGCAAGACGGCAGCAGGCGGCTGGAACCCATGTTTTGTTGCAGAAACTGATCTCCGAAGCTGGCAACAATCTGGAGGCCGGCATCGTTGACGGACCGCTCGTGCGTGACGAGCGGGAGGCGGCACAGGCGGTCTTCGGCGGTGAGGCGGATGTTGCGTTCGGCCTCGAGAGTGCCGCGCGCCAGAGCCGGCTGGATTTCGTTCCGGTGTGTACCGAACGGTTCGATCTCGTCGTCCTGAGGCGGGAGTATTTCGAGCCTGCGTTCCAGAAACTGCTGGCCTTCGCGCGGAGAGAGGCTTTCGCGAACAAAGCCGAGCAGCTTGGCGGCTACGATATCTCTGACCTCGGCAAGGTGCACTTCAACGGTTACTGACGCGCCTTTGGAAAACTATCTGCATTGGAGACGGCATGGGCATCCATGATTTCATGGCGGCATATAAACGGGTCTGGGAAGGCCAGGACAAGCATGGGTTTGCCGCGCTATTCGTCGATGGCGGGCGCTACTGGAACACACCATTCCAGGTCCAGACAGGCGCAGAGGAACTGGCCGCCTATTGGGCCCGCATCGAGTTGCAGCGCGATATTGCCCTGACCTACGAAGTCCTTGCGGAGACGCCGAACGGCGGGATTGCGCATTGGCATGTCAGCTATCAGGTCGCCTCGGAGGAATTGTTCCGGATCTGGGCGGCATCCACGGGGACGGGATTGCCGGACCGCAAGCCCGGCGATCCGCTGCCGCGACTGACGCTCGACGGCTTGCTCAAAGCCGAATTCGCGCCTGACGGCCGTGCAGAAGAAGTGCGCATCTGGTGGCATTCGATCGCGGATATGCCCTAGGCCGGGGACCGTAGAAACAAATATCCAGCTAGTTGTTGTAGCCGCGTCCTTCGGCGGCGCGGGCCAGTTGCCGGCCGCGCTTGGCTTCGCGGCGGACGGTGTAAAGCGAGGCGCCGATGATGATCGCGGCGCCCGCGAGTGTTGCGGCACTCGGCCAGTTCCCGAAAACGACGATGCCGATGACAGCGGCGTAGAGAAGCCTCGTGTAGTCGAGCGAGGCGATGGCGGTGGCTTCGCCGGACCGGAAGGCCTTGATGTTGCACATTTGAGAGGCCCAGGCGACGACGCCGACCATGATCAGGATACCCCATTGCTCAAGGGTCGGCGTGTGCCAGGTGTAGATGGCTGGCCCGATCATCAAGAGGCCGACAAGCAGGGCCTGGTAGGTCAGGATGGTTGTCGGCGAATCCGTTCGCGTCAGGATGCGCAGGATGATCATCACGATCCCGGCGCCGGCCGCGCCCAGGATGGCGAGCGCGGCATAGGGGTCGACGAAACCGGTCCCTTCAGGCCGAAGCATCAGCAAGACGCCAATGAAGCCCACGATGGTTGCGCCCCAGCGATGGATACCGACCTGCTCGCCCAGAAAGAAGATCGCGAAGATCGTGATGAAGAAGGTTTTCGAAAAGCCGAGCGCGGTCGCATCCGCCAGCGGCAGCTTGATGATTGCGGTAAAACCGCAGAGCATTGCGATGGTCGCAAAGATCACGCGCGCGATCTGCAGGTCGGGACGGTGGGTCTTGAGCGATGTCGGCAGACCCCGCAGGATCTTCGGCGCGACGATGACGACCATTACCAGCTGTCGGATGACCAGGATCTGGAACACCGACATGTTCTCACCTGCCATCTTGATGAAGGTCGCCATGATGGTGAACAGGAAAGCTGCCAGCAATATCCACAAGGCGCCAATGGTGTTCGGCGGCAGGTCGTCCCAGATTGGCAAGCCGAACCGAGAGCCGCGACTCGGGCTGTCGGCTGAATCGGGGGCGGATCTGTCCGCTGGCGCTTTGTCTGGCGCCTTGTCCATCATTGGTGTCCTTGTTGTTGACGCGGCGCATCGAGGGGCGGGAGTGTTCGAGTATGGCTCCGGATCATAACCGTTTTGAGTCGTTCGGAAAGGGGGCTGGCCAAATGCGGCCGGGACT
This sequence comes from Roseibium sp., assembly GCF_048260565.1. Taxonomy (GTDB): domain Bacteria; phylum Pseudomonadota; class Alphaproteobacteria; order Rhizobiales; family Stappiaceae; genus Roseibium. Next base: position 505,764 of record NZ_JBLXGP010000003.1, read on the forward strand.
TGGAATATAGGTCCGGATTTGTAATTGCCGCAGAAATGTCTGTAACGACAATCTGTCGGCCGAAGTGAATTCAGGACGAAGACCGAAGCTATCGGCAAGGGAGCGTGCCATGAGAAAAATCCAGAGCCAGGGCGTTCATCACATCACACTCGTCGGCGCGGACAGGCAGACGTCGATCGATTTCTGGGAGGGGCTTTTGGGCATGCCCTTCGTGTTCGAACAGCCCAATCTCGACAATGCCAATGAGAGCCATCTCTATTTCGATCCGGGCGACGGCCGGCTGATCACCATTTTCACAAACGAGGACCGCAAGCCGGACCCGCACAGGACCCCGACCGATGTCGGATGCGTGCATCACCTGGCGCTCTCGGTCTCGCAGGCGACGTTCAAACAGACGGTGGAGCGGCTCGACGAACGCGGGATCCGTCACAGCGGGCCGAAAGATCGCGGCTTTATGGATTCCATTTATTTCGAGGATCCGCTCGGGTTTCTGATCGAGCTTGCGTCCTATCGTTTCGAACCGCCGTTCGGGGTCTCCTACGGGGAGGTGATGATCGAGGCGCATAACATCCGGGTCGCGCGTGGGGATTACAATATCGCCGAGATCCATCTTGCCGACGCGATCGAAAACCTGACACGCTCGACGCGGCGCAGCCTGTCCGACGACCGATCGCCCAAGAACCCCTATGGCAACGTTTGAGGGTCGAAGTCTCGGCAGACGGGCAGTCTCATGTCTGTCGCCGAGGTGCTGCGTCACATTGAAATGAAGATTTTATCGCTGAAGGAACATGTGTTTTTCGGCCGGTTGCAATCTGTTGAAACAACTAAACAAAAGGGTGTTTTTCGCGGAGCCTCGCAGGAGACAACAGTCCCTCGCATTGATTTTGCTTGAGTTTTTTCTTCAAGCGGCGGAAGCTGATGGTGTTGAAATACCGGGGAGGACTGAACATGTGTCAGATTTTTGCCGGGCAAGACCCAGCTGACTATGAACCGGAAACGCGCCGTCTCAGGCTCAATGGACAAAGCACCAGCATCAGACTGGAGCGGTCCTTTTGGCAGATTGTCGATGAAATCGCCGCCGCAGAGGGGCTGAGTACGCCGGCGTTCGTTTCGAAACTGCATTCGGAAGTGCTCGAATTGCATGGCGAAGCGCGGAACTTCACATCGCTTTTGCGGTGCGCCTGTATCGTGCGCGTCCGTCATACGATGGCGCCGATTGAAACAATCGCCGCAGAATAATTACGTGTAGTACTTTGATACTACCCACCCTTTGAAATATTCGGGCATTCTTCCCTCAGGATCGCAAAGACGGTCTGTTGGGAGGAAAAGTTGGCTAAAGTAATACATGCGATGTTTCGCGTGCTCGAAGAAGTGCGCTCTGTTGACTTTTACAGGAAAGCCTTTGGCCTGGAGGTCTCCGAGCGTCTCGATTTCGACAGCTTTACCCTGGTCTATCTGAAAAACTCTTCCGCTGATTTCGAGATAGAGCTCACCGTCAACAAGGGACGGGAGGAGCCTTATAACCTCGGAGACGGCTATGGGCACGTGGCCTTCTGTGTCGAGGATCTCGACAGCGAACATGCCCGGTTCGAAGCCGAAGGCCTTTCTCCCCGCAAAATCGTTGAATTTGAACGTGATGGTGCGTTGCTGGCCCGTTTCTTTTTCGTCCAGGACCCGGACGGATACCAGATCGAGGTGCTGCAGCGGCACGGCCGCTACCGGTAACCGCCATCGCGCGGAATGAGGGAGGAAGACATGAAAACTGCTCTGGATCGTCACAAGATGACGCGGAGGGACCTGCTTGCCCGCAGCGCGGCGATTGGCGGGGCCTTTGTCATCGGAACGGGGTTCGTCGCTGCGTCGACGGCCGCCTGGGCCATGGAGGTCGAATACATCAAGCCGGATACCATGGCGGCGCTGATCCAGATGGCACGGGACATTTATCCTCACGATCACGTTGCGGACCAATTCTATGCGGCCGCCGTGAAGGGCTACGACAACGCCGATCAGTCCCAGATGATTGAGGCGGGTATCGCGGCCCTGAACGCGGCGGCCGCCGGCAAGGGATATGCCGGCTATCTGGCGGCAGGATGGGAACGGGAGCGGGTGGACATTCTGCGCGCCCAGGAGGACAGCCCGTTCTTTCAGACCATCCGGGGCGGTCTCGTGACTGGTCTCTATAACCAGAAGGCCCTTTGGCCGCTGTTTGGCTACGAAGGCGAAAGCTACTCCAAGGGCGGCTACATCGATCGCGGCTTCAACGACATCGACTGGATCTGAGGGAGGGCGCGAACATGGCTGCAACATTTGATCTCAATGACGACAGCGTCGTCGTCGTCATCGGAACGGGCGCCGGCGGTGGCGTTCTGTCCAACGAACTGGCGCAGAAGGGTGTGAAGGTCGTCGCACTGGAGGCGGGCGGGCGTTATCTCCCCGACGACTACATCAACGACGAATGGGACAGTTTCGGTCAGCTTGCCTGGACCGATCCGCGAACGACCTCCGGGGACTGGCGCGTCGCGAAGGACTTTTCCGGCCTTCCGGCCTGGATCGTCAAGGCCGTTGGCGGCACGACGATCCACTGGGCCGGTGCGTCGCTGCGCTTCCAGCCCCACGAATTCAAGACCAAGACGACATACGGGGACGTGCAGGGCGCGAACCTTCTCGACTGGCCCATCGATCTTGCCGAAATGGAGCCCTGGTACGAAAAAGCCGAGACCAAACTCGGCGTGACCCGCACCGGCGGGCGACCCGGGCTTCCCGGCAACAACAACTTCAAGGTCTTCGAGGCCGGCGCCAAGGCACTGGGCTACAAGGAAGTCCATACCGGCCGGATGGCGATCAACAGCGAGGACTACGACGACCGGATTTCCTGCCAGCAGACCGGCTTCTGTTTCCAGGGGTGCAAATGGGGCGCGAAATGGTCCGCCGCCTATACGGATATTCCGCGCGGTGAGGCGACCGGCAACCTGGAAGTCCGCGACCGCTGCCACGTGCTGAAAATCGAGCATGATGCATCCGGCAAGGTGACCGGTGTCGTCTACGCGGACAAGGACGGCAATCAGCAGATGCAGAAGGCGCGCCTTGTCTGCGTGGCGGGCAATTCCATCGAAAGCCCACGGCTGCTTCTGAATTCCGCGTCGAACATGTTCCCGGACGGCCTTGCCAATTCCTCCGGCCAGGTCGGGCGCAATTACATGCGCCACATGACCGGTTCGGTCTATGCGGCGTTCGACAAGCCGGTGCGCATGTGGCGGGGCACCACCATGGCCGGCATCATTCAGGACGAGGCCCGCTTCGATCCGTCGCGCGGGTTCGTCGGCGGTTACGAGTTGGAAACTCTGGCCCTCGGTCTGCCGTTCATGGCGGCGTTCCTGGATCCGGGCGCATGGGGGCGGGAATTCACGACCGCGCTCGATTCTTATGAAAACATGGCCGGGATGTGGATCGTGGGCGAGGACATGCCTCAGGAAACCAACCGGATCACGCTGAACCACGACGTGAAGGACAGTCACGGACTGCCGGTTCCGGACGTGCATTTCGACGATCACCCGAACGACATCGCCATGCGCAACCATGCCTACGCCCAAGGTCAGGCGATCTACGACGCGGTCGGGGCCACCCGAACGTTCCCGACGCCGCCCTATCCGTCGACGCACAATCTGGGAACCAACCGGATGTCGGCGAATGCCCGCGACGGGGTCGTCAACAAATGGGGGCAGACGCACGACATTCCGAACCTTTTCGTTTCTGACGGCAGCCAGTTCACGACCGGTGCCGCGGAGAATCCCACGCTGACGATCGTCGCTCTCGCCATCCGGCAGGCCGATCACATCGCGGGGGAAATGAGCAAGGGCAATCTCTAGGGCAGGGTGATTGAATCTGACAGCCGGCTGTATTGCATTTGCTTGAACCAGGGGTGGTCTTTCCAGAAAAGGCCGCCCCCAACGCACGTCAGGTGCGGCAAACTTGGGAGGAAATAATGAAAAGACTGCTTTTGGGAACGGCGAGCCTGCTCGCGGTAACGGCACTGGCACAGGCCCAGGCGCCGGTGCCGGAGAATCTGGAGAAACTGTCGAATTTCCAGACGACGGGCACATCGGAATTCACCTTCGTCGATCAGACCGGTGAATACGCGGACGGCATCAAGAAGACGCTGGAACGGATCAAGCTGCCGGACGGATTCAAGATCGGCCTTTATGCGGTCGTGCCCGACGCGCGCCACATGGCGGTCGGCCCGCAGGGGATCGTGACCTTCGTCGGGACCCGCAAGGACAAGGTCTGGTCCGTGACCGACCGAAACAAGGACCGCGTGGCCGACGAGGTCAAGGATTTCGCGCCGTCGTTGAAGTTCGCGATCCCGAACGGGCCGTGTTTCTCCAAGGACGGGTTCCTCTATATCGCCGAACAGAACCGGGTCCTGGTCTATCCGGCGGCCGAGTTCTTCTATGAAAGCCCGGACGTGGCCGCCTTCAACGTGGTCAAGCAGGGCGAGCTGATCCCGCCGGCGGAAGAAAGCTACAACCACACCGCCCGCGTCTGCGACATCGGGCCGGACGGCAAGCTCTACATCGCCCTCGGTCAGCCGTTCAATGTGCCGGCCCCCGAAAAGCTGGACCTCTACAACAAGTGGGGCATCGGCGGCATCATCCGTCTGAACACCGATGGCACGGGCCGGGAAGTCTTCGCGACCGGCATCCGCAACTCCGTTGGTATGGATTTTGATCCGAACACCGGCGATCTCTGGTTTACGGATAACCAGGTCGACGGCATGGGGGACGATATCCCACCGGGTGAACTCAACCATGCGACTGCGGCCGGGCAGAACTTCGGCTTCCCGTGGTACGGCGGCGGCGATGTCCGCACCAACGAGTACAAGAACGACGAGCCGCCGGCGGATGTGGTGTTCCCGGCAGCCGAGCAGGTCGCTCATGCGGCCGACCTCGGCATGAAGTTCTACACCGGCAAGATGTTCCCGGCCAAATACCAGGGGGCTATCTTCTCCGCCCAGCACGGCTCATGGAACCGGACGACGCCTGTCGGTGCCCGTGTGATGGTGTCCTATGTCAACGAAGACGGGACCGCGACCAGTGAGCCTTTTGCCGAAGGCTGGATCGACGAGAACGGCGAATATCTCGGTCGTCCGGTCGACGTGGCCGAACTGCGTGACGGGTCTATCCTGGTGTCCGACGATCTGGCGGGTGCCATCTACCGGATCTGGTACGAGGGCAATTGATGCTGCGTAGCGTGATACTGGCTCTGGGCGGGGTTTTCCTCGCCCAGAGCGCTTTGGCGGATATGCCGGCCGGCGATCCGGCGGAAGGCCGCAAGAAAGCGACGATGTGCCGGACCTGTCACGGGATCGAGGGGCTGGCGAAGATCCCGATAGCCCCGAATATCGGCGGCGAGCCGGCCGCCTATATCACCCGGCAGTTGATCGCGTTCCGCTCAGGCGCACGGACCCACGAGATGATGAGCGTCGTTGCAAAGTCGCTCGACGACCAGACGATCGCCGATGTGGCGGCCTGGTATGCGTTGCAGAAGGCATCGGCCACCCTGCCCGCGGGCAAGACGGACGCGCAGGCGCCGGAGACCTGTGTCGCCTGCCACGGAGCGGAGGGCATTGCGACAATGGAGGATGCGCCCAATCTCGCGGGCGAAACGGTGATGTATCTCGATACCCAGCTCAAGGCTTTCCGAAGCGGCAAGCGCACCCATGAGATCATGTCCGGGATCGCCGCGGACCTCAGCGATGACGACATCCGCACGCTCGCGGAATGGTATTCCGGGATCAAGTTGAAGATCGAAAAGGCAAACTAGGTTTTCCCATCTGATCCACAGGAATTGATGGCTCCCCCGCAGCCCAACCTGCCCTGGCGCACGCACGGAACAGAAAGGTTTTGTGCGTGTTCCAGGGTTCTTTTTTGATACGTCAGCTCCAGTTGAACAATCAGGGGCATCGGTGCCTGTTCGTGGCGTGTTTTTCTCCTTCCCAAGCGCCCCGATTATGTATTTATCATTCAGGTCTCGGGAGCGTTGGGTCAGGAACCGGTGCTTGATCCGACCTGAACAACGGGAACCGGAGCGCATGAAATCCGCTACAGGTAAAAAAAAGCGGCCACCGGCAGATGTTATCGGCTGGCGTGAAATCGTTGCCCTCCCGGAGCTGGGTCTGCCTTCAATCCGCGCCAAGATCGATACCGGTGCGCGAACCTCTGCCTTGCATGCGGAGGACCAGGAGATCTACGATCGGGACGGAAGGACCTGGGTGCGCTTCCGTCTGCCCGGCTCGCGCTATCACCGCGATATGCAGGTGGAGGTGCCGGTTGCGGACGCCCGGGACATCAAGAATACGAGCGGTGTGCCTGAACAGCGGCTTGTCATTGAGACGTTGCTGATCCTCGGGCACCATCACTGGCATGTCGAAGTCTCCCTGGCCAACCGGGAGAATATGGGGTTCGACATGATCCTTGGACGCACGGCAGTTAGGGGCCGCAATGTCCTTGTCGACCCGGGCCGGTCCTTTCTGGCCGGAGAACCGGTGGTTCCCGGAACCAAGGCTTCAGGGTCCGACGCCTGAGATCGTATTTCGGCGGCTTTGAGGCCGGTGCCGATAGCATTTATCCCGATCGGAGATCACTTATGAAAATCGCAATGCTGGCGCGGAACGCGGATCTTTATTCTCACAAACGGCTCAAGCAAGCCGCCGAGGATCGGGGGCTGCAACTCGACATCATCAATACCCTGCGATGTTACATGAACATCGCCTCGCGCCGACCGGAGATTTATTATAACGGGGAGAAGCTCGTTGGTTATGATGCGGTTATCCCGCGTATCGGGGCTTCTATCACTTTTTACGGCCTGGCCATTCTGCGTCAGTTCGAGATGATGGGCGTCTATCCGCTCAACGAATCCGTCGCCATCGGACGGTCGCGGGACAAGTTGCGGTCCCTCCAGCTTCTGGCGCGTGACGGGATCGGTCTGCCGGTGACCACCTTCGCGCATGATCCGAAGATGACGGAAGAGGTCCTGAAGGTGGCGGGTGGCGCACCGGTGGTCATCAAGCTCCTGGAAGGCACTCAGGGCATCGGTGTCGTTCTTGCGGATACCGAACGCTCGGCAAAATCTGTGATCGAGGCCTTCCGCGGCGCCAATGTGAACATCCTCGTCCAGGAGTTCATCAAGGAGGCGGGCGGTACCGATATTCGCGCCCTCGTCGTGGGCGGCAAGGTCATCGCGTCGATGAAGCGGACCGGCGCGGAAGGCGAATTCCGCTCCAACCTGCATCGCGGCGGCAGCGCGGCAGCGATCCGGATTTCCCCGGAAGAACGGTCGACGGCGATCCGCGCGGCGAAAGCCATGGGGCTCAATGTCTGCGGTGTCGACATGCTGCGGTCCAATCACGGACCGGTGGTGATGGAAGTGAATTCCTCTCCGGGTCTGGAAGGGGTGGAGAACGCGACCGGGATCGACGTTGCGGGCAAGATCATCGAATTCCTGATGAAACACGCCACCGCCGGGAAAACGAAAACCAAGGGCAAGGGCTAGGCCGTGGACGATCGCAGAGCCTTCGAGATCGGCAGTTTCAAGGTCGCCCCGGGTGCCCGCAAGACGGTGGACCTTCCGGTCAGCGTCCTCTCCGACCACACGCCGGTGAAAATGTCGGTCCATGTCATCCATGGCCGCCGCCCCGGACCCGTGGTCTTCGTCAGTGCCGCCGTGCATGGGGACGAGGTGATCGGTGTCGAAATCGCGCGGCGGGTTCTGCGGGCGCCGAACCTTGATACGATCAAGGGCACCTTGCTGATTATCCCGATCGTGAATGCGTTCGGGTTTCACAGCCATTCCAGATACCTGCCCGACAGGCGCGATCTCAACCGCTCCTTTCCCGGCAGCGAGAAGGGATCCCTAGCCGGACGGCTGGCGAACCTGTTCATGACCGAGATCGTGTGCAAGGCCGACCTCGGCATCGATTTGCACTCGGCGGCGATCCACCGGACCAATCTGCCCCAGATCCGTGTTTCGCCGTCCAAGGATGATACCATGGCTCTCGCCGAAGCCTTCGGCGCGCCGGTCATCCTGACATCGAAGCTTCGGGAAGGCTCCCTGCGCGAAGCCGGTCAGAAAAAGGGTGTCGATATTCTGATTTACGAGGCCGGCGAGGGGCTTCGCTTCGACGAAATGGCGATCCGGGCCGGTGTATCTGGGATTTTGCGCGTCCTGCGCAAGCTCGGCATGATTTCCGGAAAAGGCGTGACCAGGCCCAAGGTGGCGTCGATCCGCACGTCGTCCAGTTCCTGGGTTCGGGCGCCCGCGGGCGGTTTGCTGCGGCCATTCAAGTCGACCGGAGAAGTCGTCGAGCGCGGAGATCTTTTGGGGATCGTCTCCGATCCGTTCGGCGAGGTGGAAAAGGAAATCATCGCTCCTGACGGCGGGTTGATCATAGGCCGGACCAACTTGCCGATCATCTACGAAGGAGACGGCCTGTTCCATATTGCCACGGTCCGAAAGCATCACGACCCGGAAGGAACGGTCGACAGCCTCGCGGCGCAACACATTGCCGATCCGCTCTTCGACGAGGATGAAATCATCTGAGGTTCATGCCTCGGAAATTTTGTTCCGGAGGATTGAAACTCCTTTGCTTCAGCCCTCTGGAACTGAACGGTGAGAGCCGGTAAGCTCCGCCGAAATCGCCGCCCTTCTCTCCCGAACACCTCCTCCCCAGGGCGGCTCAAATCACGTTATCAAGGACGTAGCCAGATGAACCAGATGGTCCCAGCCAAGTTCGGTATCGGTGCGCCGGTCCGGCGCAAGGAAGATGCAGCCCTGATCACCGGCCATGGCCATTTCACCGACGATTTTGCACCGGAAGGCTGCCTGCATGCCTATGTGCTGCGGTCTGCCATGGCGCATGCGAAGATTTCCCTGTCCGGTCTCGATGACGCCCGTGCGTTTCCGGGCGTGTCGCTGATCCTGACGGCGGCGGACATCCAGGATCTGAAGACCATGCCGACCAAGGCGGTGATGAAACAGGTCGACGGGACCATGCACAAATGCCCGCCCCAGCCGGTTCTTTGCGGCGACGAGGTGCGCTATGTGGGCGATGCGATCGCCTTCATCGTGGCCGACAGCGTCAATACCGCGAAGTCCGCTGCCGAACTGATCGAGATCGATTACGAGCCGCTCGACGTCGTTGTCGGTATCGAAGATGCGCTCGCCGACGGTGCACCGCTGGTCTGGCCGGAATTCGGCACCAACAAGGCCTTCACGCTAGGTCACGGCGATGCGGACAAGTGCGCCGAAGCCTTCAAGAAGGCAGCTCATGTCACCAAGATCCGGATCGTCAACAACCGCCTTGTGGCCAACTACATGGAAGCCCGCGCCTGCATCGGCGAATACGATGCGGAGACGGAGCGCTACACGCTGACCTCCGGCACCCAGGGCGGTCATGGCACCCGTGACGTGATCTGCAGCGATATCCTCGGTATCGATCCGTCGCGCCTTCGGGTGGTGACCCCGGATGTGGGAGGTGGTTTCGGCACCAAGATCTTCGTCTACCGTGAGTATCCGCTCTGCCTCGTGGCCGCTGAGCGGCTCGGCAAGCCGGTGAAATGGACCGGTGAGCGCACGGAGCATTTCGTCACTGATGCTCATGGCCGGGATAATGTCACCACCGCTGAACTGGCAATGGACGAAAACCACAAGATCCTGGGTCTCAAGATCGACGTGTTAGCCTCCATGGGCGCCTACCTGCACCAGTTCGGGCCCTATATCCCTTACGTGGGCACCTCCATGTCGACCGGTCTCTACGATGTTCCGGCGCTCGCCGTGACCGCAACCGGGGTCTATGACAACACGGTTCCGACCGATGCCTACCGAGGCGCCGGCCGGCCGGAAGCCGCCTATCTGATCGAGCGGCTGATTGAAAAGGCCGGACTGGAAACCGGTCTCGGGTCCGCGGAAATCCGCCGCCGCAACTTCGTGCCGTCGGAAAATCTGCCCTACACCACCGCGACCGGACGGCTTTACGACACCGGCGACTTTGCCGGGCACATGGACAAGGCGATGGCGGAAGCCGACTGGGACGGCTTCAAGGCACGCCAGGAAAAAAGCGCTTCGGAGGGCAAGTACCGCGGCATCGGCATGTGCAGCTACATCGAGGCCTGCGCCTTTCCGGGCAGCGAGGAAGCCACGGTCGAACTCAACGACAACGGCACGGTCACGCTGCTGATCGGTACCCAGACCAACGGCCAGGGCCATGCGACCGCCTATGGTCAGGTGATCGCCGACCAGCTCGGCCTCGACCTGGACCATATCGAAGTGATCCAGGGCGATACCGACCGCGTGCGCAAGGGCGGCGGAACGGGCGGCTCGCGTTCCATTCCGCTCGGTATGCCTTCGGTCAACGGGGCCTCCAAGATCCTGGTTCAGAAAATCAAGGAACAGGCCGCACAGCAGTTGGAAACGGGCACGGATGACCTTGAGCTCGTCGACGGCAATGTACGGGTCGTCGGCACGGATCGTCAGGTCACCCTGGCGGAAGTCGCTGCCCAGGCACCGGAAAAACTGTCCGGTCGCGACGAGGTCAAGCAGGTGGAAGCGACCTATCCAAACGGCACCCATATCGCCGAGCTGGAAGTCGATCCGGAAACCGGCGAGGTGACCCTCGAAAACTACGTCATCGTCGACGATTTCGGCGTCACGGTGAACCCGATCCTTCTGGAAGGGCAGGTCCATGGCGGTGCCGCCCAGGCGATCAGCCAGGCGCTTTGCGAAAACACGGTCTATGACGAGGACGGTCAGCTCCTGACGGCCTCGCTCATGGACTACAAGCTGATCCGGGCCGCCGACCTGCCTTATTTCAATTTCCAGACAAAGAACGTGCCGTCGACGACCAACGCGCTCGGGATCAAGGGCGCGGGTGAGGCCGGCACCATCGGCGGCTGTGCTTCTGTCATGAATGCGCTGCAAATGGCGCTGCGCGACGGCGCCGGGGTCGCGCATATCGACATGCCGGCAACGCCGCTGCGCATCTGGGAAGCGATCCAGGCTGCGAAGGGCTGATCGCCGTTTTTCCGGCAATGTTCTGAGGGCGGCCTGGTGCCGCCCTTTTTTTGGCCGGCAGATGGTTTGAAAGACCGGAAACGCCAACCCAGCCATATCCCTGCGGGGTATGGCTGGGTTGGCGTTTCGAAAAGTATTGTCCGCAAGGGCACATACGGTCTGTTAGGACATATGTGCTAGAGAATTCGCAATGCGTGCGGGAGGCGCCAAATCGAGTAATCCGGATCCGACTGGAAAGTCGTATGTTTTCTGTACTGTCAAGTATTGCGGTTGAGCACGAGTATCGTTTCATCGGTTTTGCCGCGATTGTTTGCGTCGTCGGCTCCTTCCTTACCATGAGCCTCTTTTCCAGGATCAGGAGCTGCGCCGGATCCCGCCGGTATCTCTGGCTGTTGCTGGCCGGGCTGGTGGGCGGCAGCACGATCTGGACCACCCACTTTGCGGCCATGCTCGGCTACTTCGTGCCCTTCGGGCGGACGTTCGAGCCGGCTTCGACCCTGTTGTCCCTGGCAGTCGCCATCGGTTCCACAAGCTTCAGCTTCTTCGTCGCCAGCCGGTCGGACAATCGGTTGATGATCGGGTTTGGGGGGCTTCTGTTCGGTCTCGGTTCGGCCGCCATGCATTACATCGGTATGTCGGCTTATCTGGTTCCGGGATTTATCCGGTGGGACACGAGCTTCGTTGTGGCTTCGGTGGTTGTCGGCGGCCTGTTCGGCGCGGCAACAACTCTGGTCCTTGCGGAATACGGCAAACGCACAGGATTATGGGGTGCGACGGCGATGATGGTGCTGTGTATCGTTACCCTGCATTTCACCGGCATGGCGGCAATGACCATCGTGCCGCTCAGTGGCATAGACGTGCCGCCGCAGGCCGTCTCGGACGATGTCATGCTTGCGGCCGTCGTCGGTATGACCATGGTCATTATCGTGGTCGTCGGTTCGGCTTTCCTTATCGACCAGCGGAGCATGGAGGAGGCAGCGACCACCTATCGGCACCTGGCGTTGCACGATCCGATGACCGGCATGCCGAACCGGTCCTTCCTGAAAAAACGGATCGAGGAAGATCTCGAAGTTGTCGGTGGCGGCCCGAACCGGCTTGCGGTGGTCTCCGTCGATCTGGATCGTTTCAAGGACATCAACGATCTCCATGGGCAGATGGCGGGAGACAAGCTCCTGCAACGTATCTCCGAGCGACTGCAGGCTGCTGTGGCCGAAGACGAATTCATCGCCCGCAATGACGGCGATGAATTCGTGGCAGTCAAACGGATTACGGACGATGACCGGCAGGCGATGGAATTCGCCAGCCGGATTCGGCACCAGCTGGATGCGCCTTTCCATTGGAATGGAGACACGATCAGCATCGCCAGCAGCACCGGCATCTCCCTGGCTCCGCGTGACGGACGCGACGCGCATGATCTCATCGCGCGGGCAGGGATGGCCGCTTATCACGCCAAGATGAACGGTGGTGACCGGGTCGTCCTATATGAAACGACCATGGAGAAGACGAGCAGAATTCGCGCGTCCATCGCCATGGATCTGAAGTCTGCAATCGCAAACCGGGAACTGGAACTTTACTATCAGCCCCAGAACGATACCAGGACACGCCGGCTGAAGGGCTTCGAGGCCCTGGTTAGATGGAACCATCCGAAGAAGGGGCTCATACCGCCCTCGGATTTCATCCCGGTAGCAGAGGAAACCGGACTCATCCTGGACATCGGCGCATGGGTTCTGGAAACCGCCTGCCGGACGGCCGCGAACTGGCCCGGGGAATTTACTGTCGCGGTCAATGTTTCGGCCCGCCAGCTGGCCCAGGAGACCCTGCCGCATCAGGTTGCGGGCGTGTTGGCACGGACCGGGCTGCTTCCCGGCCGTCTTGAGATCGAACTGACGGAAAGCGGCCTGATCGCGGATCAGGAACATGCGCTCAAGATCGTTCAGGCGCTGAAGGACCTTGGCGTCAGTGTTGCCATGGACGATTTCGGTACCGGCTATTCCTCGCTTTCGACCCTGCAGAGTTTTCCGTTCGACAAGATCAAGATCGACCGGGAGTTCGTCAGAAGCCTGACGTCGAACCAGCAGGCGACCGCGATCGTCAAGTCGACGCTCCTGCTCGGATCCAGCCTGAATATTCCGGTTCTCGCAGAGGGCGTGGAGACGGAAGATCAGCTTTCCTTCCTGGAGGCCGAGGGCTGTCAGTCGGTGCAGGGCTTTCTGTTCGGCCGGCCGCTCCGGCTCGAGCAATGCGAGGAACTGATCAGGGAGGAAATGCAGGGACGGCTGTCCATCCCTCTTGCGTTTGCGACCAAGGCAGGCGTGCGTTGATTTTTCAGGAATCGGGCCTATTGTTGCCCGTGTAACCATATTCTGCCGCTTTCCGCCCGTATTCGCCTTGCCGTCCGCCATGATGAGACTGCTTCAAGGCTTGTTCCTGGGCTGGCTTCCGGTTTTTTCAAACGACAGAGTGGCCTGTCCGGGCCCGGCGCCCCGCTCTGCCTTTCCCTATCAGCGCCGGCCCCTTAGGACGTGATCCATGGCGCTTTCCGGCGCTTCCGCCAAATCATCGGAGCAAACATCATCCGGAATGACACGCGTCGCTCCGGTGCTCGGAATTTCCCTCAAACTCGCCTCGACCCTGGTGTTCACCATCATGGTGGCGATGCTGAAAATCGCAGCTGAAACCGTGCCGATCGGCGAGATCGTCTTTGCCCGCAATTTCTTCGGTCTGTTTCCGGTGCTGATTATGGTCGCTTTCCGGGGAGAACTCGCAATAGCGCTCAGGACATCCCGGCCTCTCAGTCATCTCGGGCGTTCGTCGGTGGGGATTTCCGCCATGATCCTGTCGTTCACGGGCTTTTCGCTGCTGCCGCTGCCCGATGCGACGGCGATCGGCTTCGCCACGCCGCTGTTCGTAGTGGTACTCGCCTGGCTGGTGTTGCAGGAGACCGTCCGGCTCTACCGCTGGAGCGCGGTCATCATCGGGTTCTTCGGTATCCTGATCATCCTGTCGCCGCATCTGGGACAAGGCGCGCTGGGCAGCGGGCAGATGATCGGCGCGGTCTGCTCGGCCCTGGCCGCGGTCTGTGCCGCACTCGCGATGATCTTCGTGCGCAGGCTGTGCGAAACCGAGCGAACCACGACCATCGTCACCTGGTTTTCCGGCTCGGCGACGTTACTGGCCCTGCTGACGATCCCCTTGGGGGTCGTCTTTCCGGATCAGGCCTGGGTCATGCCGGACGCGGATACGGCCCTCATCCTGATGATGGTCGGGCTGGCAGGCGGTGTCGGCCAGATTCTGCTCACCCAGAGCTATCGCTACGCCGATGCCTCGACGATCGCACCGTTCGACTACGCCAACATGATCTGGGCGGTGATCCTGGGATATGTCCTGTTTGACGAAGTGCCGGTGTGGCAAGTCCTGGTCGGCGCGGCGATCGTCATCGCGGCGGGGATCTTCGTGATCTTCCGGGAACACCGTTTGGGCCTGGACCGGACGAGGGCGCGGCGGGCGTCCACGCCGTCGAAATCCTGATTGGTTTGATTACCTGATGGCGTGCTGGTTTTCCCGCGCGCCGCATCACATGCCTGTCAGGCCAGGGCGGGGAGATCGAAATCCCTGGGCGTGAATGGGATCAGGTTTTTCGAACGGAGCGCCTTTGCCCATTTTTCAGCATAGCTGTGCGCGTATTGTTCCTTTTCAACATTGGGCTTGGCGAAGTACAAATCTGCCGCCAGATCCAGGTCCTCTTGAGCCAACACATCGTTTTCGTAGTGCTGCCAGTGACCTAACTCATGGATCAGGGTGCGATAGAGAACCGTGTTTCTGAGTGCCTTTTCCGTTAGTCGGCTGGTCGAATACCGTTTTGTCTTTTCAAACTCATGACCGTCTTCCTTAAGACGTTCAAACTCGGCTCTGTCTTCTACGTCAAGCTTGTGGCTCCAACGCAATTTCGCACCGAGTTCCTGAGCTTCCAGGAAAATGGCGGGTCCGCGAAGATCACCGATTTCTGCGTGATAGATAAGGCGGCCCCACACCGGGCATTGCTGGCGCTGTTTGCGGGTAGGTTGCCGGAAAATGACATAGTCCAGCAAACGATGTTCATCGTCCGGGAGCATCGACAAAAGATGAATAACATCCTCAGGCGAGCATCCGTAGCTGAAACCATCCGATGGCTTTTCGTACAGGACTTTGATGGTGTTGCTGCCGATCCGGTAGTCCTTCACGAAATCCGGCCGGACGCGTTCGTAGTAACAACTCCAGTTACCACTGCTGTCCTGCCAGCTTTCCGGAATCCGCATTCTGTTTGATTGACCAAGGCCGGACGCCGGCGTGCCGATGTTCCGGTTCCGCCGTTCCGGTCTCCAGACGGGTGTTGGCATACTGTGTCTCCGGGCTTTCCGGATCTAGGTCACAGCCTCATAAATGAGGCCGAAATGGCATGGGAAATGGCGAAAGATCGCAAGGAAGGGCGCGCAGAGCGGGCTTGTTGCCCGGTCAAGCGCGCTGACGCAGCGAGGTGAAGCCATTTCCATGTCCTTCGGATTTGACCAGATTGCTCCTCCTCTTCGTCGCGAAAGATTTGAAAATGAACCACATTTCCTGCACTTTCGCTCCTTGACGAGGAGCAATCCGCTTCAAACCATTTCAGCCTCATTTATGAGGCTGTGACCTATGCCGCCAGACATGGACGGCCTTCAGAAAGCCTTGAAAGTGATAATCGTTTTCGTGTCCTGAATGCCGTCGACCGGGTGGACCTTTTCATTGACGAAATGGCCGATGTCCGTCTCATCTTCGACATAGAACTTGACGAGGAGGTCGTAGTCGCCGCTGGTCGAATAGATCTCGCTGGCGATTTCCGCATCCGCAATCCCGTTGGCGACCTTGTAGGTCTCGCCGAGTTTGCATTTGATCATCACGAAAAACGGAATCATGGAACCCTCCAGGAGTTGGCCCGAAATCTGTCTGGCCTTGGACATGGCCCATCTCAGGGGCGCAGTCAATCGTGCGGTCATATTTCCGGTGCTTGCAATTCGCTTTCCAAGTTGTTAGCTCTCGGAGCATCTCATGGGGGTGCCCGGCGTGTCGGTCCGGGCTGAGAGGCAAACGGCCAACTCCTTGAACCTGATCCGGTTTGGACCGGCGGAGGGATTTGAGATGACTGTTCTTCAGGCTGCGGCCGCCCTGTCATCACCGCACGATCTTCTGTTATCCGTTCCGTGTTTCGCGGAGGCCGGCGCATGACCGCTTCGTATCCGGACTTCGACGCGGGCATTGCCGCGGATCTGCTTGAGCGGGTGCGGCGGACGGCGCCCAGGGTCCACTGCATCACCAACGCGGTCGCCCAGCATTTTACCGCCAACGTTCTTCTGGCGCTGGGCGCTGTTCCCTCCATGACGATTGCGCCGGAGGAGGTCGCGACCTTTGCGGCGGGCGCCGATGCGCTGCTCGTCAATCTGGGAACCCTCGACGACACCCGCCGTGCGGCGATCCCGAAGGCCATCGAGGCGGCAAAGGCGGCCGGAAGGCCGTTCGTGCTGGATCCGGTCTTCGTCAACCGCTCCCCGGTGCGCTGTTCCCATGCGAAGGAGCTTCTGTCGTCCTCTCCGACTGTGCTCAGGGCGAACCGGGAGGAACTGGCCGCTCTCTATCCGGCAGAGGATCCCCTTGAAGTCCTTGCCGGTACATCCGTGACGCTGGCGATGACCGGTGCGGAAGACCTCATTTCCGGGCCGGGCGGCACCGTGCGTATTGCCAACGGCCACCCGCTGCTTGCCAGGGTGACGGCGACCGGCTGTGCGGGAGGGGCGGTTATCGCCGCTTTTCTTTCCGTTTCCGACGATCCGGTACAGGCGGCCGCCGCTGCGCTCACCGTTTTCAATATTGCAGGCGAGATGGCCGCGGAACGGGCGAGGGGACCGGGCACCCTGGTGCCGGAGCTTCTGGACGCGCTCTACCTGATCGATGAGGCCCGGATCTCCGACAGACTGAAACGGGTTTGACAGACTGAAAAACGCAGGAGAAAACCATGACCGCCATTGCGGTGACCATTGCAGGCTCCGACTCCGGGGGCGGGGCCGGTATCCAGGCCGATCTGAAGAGCTTTTCCGCCAACGGCGTCTATGGCGCAAGCGTTCTGACCGCGCTGACCGCGCAGAACACGCTCGGGGTGACGGCGATCCACGATGTGCCGCCGGATTTCATCCGGGCGCAGATGGACGCGGTCTATTCCGACCTGAAGGTCAATGCGACCAAGATTGGCATGCTCTCGCAGCCGGCGGTGATCCGTACCGTTGCCGAAGGGCTCGACGCCCATGAGACGGGGCCGGTGGTGTTCGACCCGGTGATGGTCGCAGCTTCCGGCGATCCGCTTGTCGCCGATGACGCGGTTTCGGTCCTGATCGACGTCCTTGTCCCGAAGGTGGATCTGATTACGCCCAATCTCCATGAGGCGGCCCGGATGCTGGACGGCACTGTTGCCGACGACGAGGCGGAGATGAGCCGGCAGGCGGCGAAGCTGAAAATGCTCGGGGCGAAAGCCGTGCTTTTGAAAGGCGGTCATGGCAGCGGCGCAGAGAGCGTCGACCTGTTGCTGACCGACGACGGCGAAACCTGGTTGCGGGCGCCGCGCCATGAAACGCGCAACACCCACGGCACCGGCTGCACGCTGTCGTCGGCGATTGCCGCCGGCCTTGCGAAGGGCGAGCCGATCGAGGAAGCCGTCCGGTTGGCAAAGGCCTATATCACCGCGGCCATTTCGGCAGCCGACAGCCTTCACATCGGTGCCGGCCACGGCCCGGTGCACCACTTCTTCGAGTTCTGGGAGAAATAGGATGACGACACAGGCAAACACCAAGACTATGTCGCGGCGGTCTGCGCTGGGATTGGCGGGAGCCGCCGCGGGGTCTGTTCTGGCGGCACCGGCTCTTGCCGCAGAAGGTGAGGCGACCATTGAATGGAAGATGGTCACCTCCTGGCCGAAGAACCTGCCCGGACCGGGAGTGACGGCCCAACGGATCTGCGACCGGATCACACTGATGTCAGGCGGGCGCCTGCGTGTCCGTCTTTATGCGGCCGGCGAGCTGGTGCCGGCACTCGAGGTGTTCGATGCGGTGTCGTCGAATACGGCCCATATGGGACATACCGCTTCCTTTTTCTGGCAAGGCAAGCTGCCGGCGGCCGTGTTCTTCACCGCCATTCCCTTCGGCCTTCTGCCCCTGGAGCATATCACCTGGATCGAGCAGGGGGGTGGTCAGGCGCTCTGGGACGAGCTGTACGCACCGTTCAACATCAAGCCGGTCATGGCCGGAAACACGGGCGTTCAGATGGGCGGCTGGTTCAAGCGGGACATCAATTCGCTGGAAGACCTGAAGGGCCTGAAGATCCGCATGCCGGGGCTCGGCGGCGAGGTCATGCGCCGGCTCGGTGCTACGCCGGTCAGCCTGCCGCCGGGCGAGTTGTTCCAGGCGCTGCAGAGCGGCGTCATCGATGCGACCGAATTCCTCGGGCCGTGGAGCGACCGGGCCATGGGCTTCCAGAAGGTGACGAAGAACTATTACGCGCCGGGCTTTCACGAGCCGAACGGCACCGGCGAGGCGCTTTTGAGCAAGACCGCGCTCGACGGGCTGCCGGAGGACCTGCAGGCAATCGTGCTGGAAGCCTGCAAGGCGGAAAACGGCCGGGCGCTGGCCGAGAGCGAGTGGGAAAACGCGGCCAATCTGCTGGCGCTGCAGGAAGAGGACGGCGTGATCGTCAAGTTCTATCCGGACGACGTCCTCGACGCGCTGCGGACCACATCGGCCGAGGTTCTGGACGAGTTCGCTGCGAGAGATCTGCTGAGCGGGAAAATCTACGAAAGCTACAAGGCGGCGCTGGCACAGCTCGCGCCGTGGTCGAACGTGTCCATTCGCCGTTTCCTGAGTGCGCGGGACGGCGAGGAAGCATGAGAGATGCGCGCCGGGCAGGATGAACCGCCCGGCGCAGGTTTCCGTCTTTCTATTCGGCCACGACCTTCTGGGTCTGCTCGCCGATGCCGGCGATGCCGAGGCGGATTTCGTCGCCCGGGTGGAGGAACTGTTGCGGCTTCATGCCCATGCCCACGCCGGGAGGCGTCCCTGTGGTGACCACATCGCCGGGCTCCAGCATCATGATCGTCGAGAGATAGGCGACCAGTGTCTTCACGGGGAAGATCATCGTGGAGGTGTTGCCGGTCTGGCGGCGCTTGCCGTTGACATCCAGGAACATGTCGAGGTTTTGCGGGTCGGCAATCTCGTCGCCGGTCACCAGTACAGGACCGAGCGGGCCGAAGGTCGGCGCGCTCTTGCCCTTGATCCACTGGCCCGTGCCGTCGATCTGCCAGGCGCGTTCGGACACGTCGTTGCAGACGGTGTAGCCGGCAACATGGTCGAGCGCATCTGCCTCTGAGACCTGCCAGGCCTTCTTTGAGATGATAAACGCAAGCTCGACTTCCCAGTCGAGTTTCGACGCGCCCCTCGGATAGACGATGTCGTCGTTCGGGCCGTTCAGGCTGCTCGGGGCCTTGGAGAAGACGACCGGTTCCGCCGGGATCGGCAGTCCGGACTCCTTGGCATGATCCGCGTAGTTCAGGCCGATGGCGATGAAATGCCCGGTCCGGGAAATCGGTGCGCCGAGGCGCGGAGATCCTTCGAGGGCGGGAAGGCTTGCCGGGTCGATCTGCTTCAACCGCTCCAGGCTCCCGCTTTCATAGGCAGCGGCATCCAGGTCGGCGATGTGGGCCGACAGGTCACGCAACTGGCCGGACCCGTCGATCAGGCCAGGCTTCTCCGTACCGACTTCTCCGTAACGAACGAGTTTCATGTCTGTCTCTCAATCAGGCGTTTGAATTTGGTTGATGCTGCGAATTTTTCGATACGAGAGCAAGGGGTGTTTCGGCTTTGCCGGTACGCCCCGTCCCGGAACCGGCTGAAAGTCTTTTCAGTCGAGTTGTGGCGGAGCAGAAATGCTCTTTGGAAGTTGTGGCCTTTTGGCAACTTTCCACCTGTAAATGCGGGTTCGTATTTTCCCGGAGCGAGTTGCCTAAAAAATATGCAAATCGCCAGTCATGTGACGGAGGAGTGACATTTTGATACCGGATTCCCAATGATCGATGCTCTTTCCCCAGGGGAATGCCCTCCCTGTATCTCGGGAAAACATGTTGAAGGCAAGTTCTGAGCAGAAAAACCGCTGTCAAATGCACTTTAAAATTTATTGAACTCTCGAAGACTTTTCCGGATCCTATCTCTCTGAGGCATTGACTAACCACGTCGGGAGGAGTGGGAGAGAAAATGAGGTGTTCTCCAGGGAAATGCGGCCTAATATTGTCGTCTGCGATATTAATGCTGCCAATTATGTCTCAAACCGTGTCTGCGGGCGGTTTTGCTCTTCGGGAACAGAGTTCCTATTATCAGGGATTGTCATTTGCGGGAAATGCAACAAGCGGCCCGTCGATCTCGTCCGTGTTCTGGAATCCGGCGACAATCACAAGCGCCAAGGACGGGCTGACAGCCGAACTCCACAACACGTTTATCATTCCCCGATCGTATATCGATGTGAGCCCGTCATCGACGCTGGCCGCTTATGGTGACAGTGGCGATATCGCTTCCGATGCCTGGGTCGGGTCCACGTATCTTTCCTACAAGGTCAATGACCGGATTTACGTGGGATTGGGTGTGAACGCACCGTTCGGCTTGTCGACGAAGCCGAATTTCACATGGGCCGGTCAGGTCTACAATCGGTCATCGAAAGTGTTCTCGATCAATGCCAATCCCATGATCGGGTATAAGGTCAACGATGTCCTTTCCATCGCGCTCGGTGCGCAGATCGAGTACATGTCGGTCAGACTGAAAAGCGCCTCGAGCGCCGCGATCGGAGCGGCGTCTTCAGCGCTGGAAGGGGACGATGTCGGTTTCGGTGTCACTGCGGGTGTGACGATCAAGCCGATGAAAGGGACCGAGATCGGTCTCGGCTATCGCTCGGGCGTCAGCCACAGTCTTTCGGGCTCCCTCTACACGCCGGTTGTGATCGGGCTTCTGCCGCCGGGAACCTATAACATCACCTCGGATCTGATCACGCCGGACACGGTGACCCTTTCAGCGAAACAGTCGATCAACGACAAGCTCCGCCTTCTCGGGTCCGTCGAATGGGCCAACTGGAGCCGCCTCAAGCAGCCGGCCGTCAAGCTGGACCCGAGCGGCTTGCAGATAACCAGCCTGAGGTTCAATTACAAGGACGGTTACTTCGCCTCGCTGGGCGGCGAATATGATTACAACGACCATCTGACCTTCCGCGCCGGGATCGCCTACGAATGGTCGCCGATCGACACATCGATCCGCTCGGCGCGCCTGCCTGACAACAACCGTATCTGGTTGAGCGGTGGCGCCACCTACAACGTGAACGGCAAGCTGTCGCTCGACTTCGGCTATTCCCATATTTTCGGAACGGACACGAAGTTGCGCATCGGTCCGGGGCATCAGGACTTCAACGGCGTCTCGCTCATTGCGGATGTGGATTCATCCGTCGATATCCTCAGCGCGTCTCTTCGCTACACGTTCTGAACAGGACCGTGCGACCTGAAGAAAAGACCGGCGTCCTTCCGGGCGCCGGTCGTTTCGCTTCTTATGATCGTTCAAAGTCTCAGAAGGCAGCCGGGTAGAGGCCTCCGTCCAGCAGAATGTTCTGACCGGTGATGTAACCGGCGTGGACCGAGCACAGGAAGGCGCAGGTCTGGCCGAATTCCTCCGCGTTGCCGAAGCGGCCCATGGGGATTTCGGCAGCCTGGGCGGCACGGATGTCCTCTATGCTCTTGCCGCTCATCTGGGCCGCTCTTTCGAAGCCGCCGCGCAGCCGGTCGGTGTCCATCTTGCCGGGCAGGATGTTGTTGATCGTCACGCCGGTTCCGGCGATCTGGCGGCAGACGCCCGCCAGGAAGGCCGTCAAGCCGGCGCGCGCGCCGCTCGACAGGTCCAGCCCCTCGATCGGCATGCGCACCGACATGGAGGTGATGTTGACCACACGTCCGAAGCCGCGCTCCTGCATGCCCGGCACCAGTGCCTGGATCAGCTCGATCGGTGTGACCATGTTCTGGATCACTCCGTCCAGCATCGCCTCGCGGGTCAGCTCGGAGTAATCCTTGCGGGGCGGGCCGCCATTGTTGTTGACCAGGATATCCGCATCGGGGCAGGCTTCCAGAAGCGCCTTCTGGCCGTCGCTGGTGGACACGTCGGCAGCGACGCTGGTCACGCCGACGTTGAAGCGCGCCTTTATGTCTGCCGCGGTTTTAGCCAGGGTTTCCTCGTTCCGTCCGTTCAGGACGACATCGCAGCCGGCTTCCGCCAGCGCGAACGCGCATCCGCGTCCCAGTCCGCGGCTGGATGCGCACACGATTGCCTTGCGGCCGGCAATTCCAAGATCCATCTCTGATCCCTTCGCATATTCGGTTCGTGCCAGGATTTCCGGGACGGCACAGTGTCTTTTGCGGAGACGGATTGCAAGGGGCAGGTGGCCTGCATCGGTCCTGCTGCGGAGTGACCTAAGGTTAGGATGCGGCGGCAAAGTCTGCGCGCTGCGCGTGGCAGATTAACCGGGACCTGTTGGGGTGTGGCTTAACGCTTATTCGCTCAAATGGCGAAGTGTCATAATAGTGATACCTGAATCAAGTCTAAGGCCCTCCAATGAACGATTTGGAGTGGAAGTCATGTCAGCGCCAGACAAGTCGCGACATTACCGGGCACTGTTTATTTCGGATGTTCACCTGGGAACCCGCGGTTGCCAGGCGGATCTGCTTCTCGACTTCCTGAAGGTGAACGATGCCGAGACCGTCTATCTCGTCGGCGACATCGTGGACGGATGGCGTCTGAGGCGGTCCTGGTACTGGCCTCAGCCGCACAATGACGTGGTTCAGAAGATCCTGCGCAAGGGCCGCAAAGGGGCCCGCATCGTCTACATTCCCGGTAATCACGACGAGTTCCTGCGCGATTTCCTCGGCACCCATTTCGGTGGGGTTGAGGTGACCGACAGTATTATCCACGAGACCGCGGACGGACGAAACTATCTGGTCATTCACGGCGACCAGTTCGATGTGGTGATCCGCCATGCCAAATGGCTCGCCTTCTTCGGCGACAAGGCCTATGTGACCGCGCTCAGCCTGAATACCTGGGTCAATGTCGTGCGTCGCCGCGTCGGCCTGACCTACTGGTCCCTGTCCGCCTGGGCCAAGCTCAAGGTGAAGAACGCGGTGAATTTCATCGGCCGGTTCGAGGAGGCCCTGTCGGACGAAGCGCGACGCCAGGGCGTTCACGGGGTGATCTGCGGCCATATCCACCATGCCGCGGACCGGGACTTTAACGGCATCCACTATATCAATACCGGTGACTGGGTCGAGAGCTGCACCGCCGTGGCCGAGCACCATGATGGAACCTTTGAGGTGATCCGATGGGTCAATCCGGCGCAAGCCGACGCGGTTCCGGCACCGGCCAAGGAGCGCCCGGTCGCCGCATGACATCCATACTGATTGTTACGGATGCCTGGCAGCCGCAAATCAATGGCGTGGTGCGCTCGCTGGAGCGTACCGCCGCAGAACTGGTCGCCATGGGGATCAGGGTCGAGTTCCTGACGCCGCAGGATTTCCGCACCCTGCCGTGTCCGACCTATCCGGAAATCCGCCTTTCGCTGACCCATACCGGCACCATCCGCCGGATGATCGTCGACCATGCCTGCGATCATCTTCACATCGCAACCGAAGGACCTCTGGGCTTGATGGCGGCATCCGCGGCACGCAAGCTCGGCCAGCCTTTCACGACCAGCTACCACACCCGCTTTCCCGAATATGTCTCGGCCCGGCTGCCGATCCCCCTGTCATGGTCCTACAGCTGGCTCAGACGATTTCACAATGCCGGTGTCGGCTGCATGGTTGCGACACGGTCGCTGGAAGACGATCTTCGCGCTCGTGGCTTCAACAACCTGATGCGCTGGTCGCGCGGCGTGGATGAGACGATCTTCAAACCTCATGCGGAATCCGTTCTGCCGGCGGACCTGCCGCGGCCGATCTTCATGAATGTCGGCCGGGTCTCGGTGGAAAAGAACATCAAGGCCTTCCTGGATCTGGACCTGCCGGGCACCAAGGTGGTGGTCGGAGGCGGACCGCAGCTGGAAAGCCTGAAGCGGGACTATCCGGATGTCCATTTCACCGGCCCGAAGGTCGGGGAGGACCTGGCGCGCCACTACGCATCCGCCGATGTCTTCGTGTTCCCGTCCCTGACGGATACCTTCGGTAACGTGCTTCTGGAGGCGCTTGCCTGCGGAGTGCCGGTTGCGGCCTATCCGGTGATGGGGCCGCTCGACGTGATTGGCGATACCGGAGCAGGGGTGCTTTCCGACAACCTGCAGGAAGCCGCGCTTGCCGCACTCGATGTTCCCAGGGACCACTGCCGAAAAATGGCTTTGAACTATACGTGGGCTGCAAGCGCCCAGCAGTTTCTTAACAATGCCCGGATTGCACGGGACCGGGATGCCGTTGCAGCTGCTGCCTGAGCAGGTCTGTTTTCCATTTGACCGAATAATGTTAGGTCTTGGTCCGACCGGTTGTTCTGGCCGGTTGCTCCATTAGCTTGTTCAGGAAAACGACCATGACCGACTGCGTGTCGCGCGCCGATATAGAGGCCGCCCGGAAGCGCCTGGAAACCCATGCCGTCAAGACGCCGCTGCTGCGGTTTCCGGTCCTGGACGAAGCCGTCGGTGGAACCGTCCTGGTCAAGCCGGAGAGCCTCCAGAGAACGGGATCCTTCAAGTTTCGCGGAGCCTTCAACCGGATCAGCCAGATCCCGGTGGCGGACAGGTCCAAGGGCGTCGTGGCCTGTTCGTCGGGCAATCATGCGCAAGGAGTGGCCGCGAGCGCCAAAATTCTCGGAATTCCGGCGACCATTGTCATGCCGGAGGATGCGCCGGCGATCAAGCTGCAGCGGACGCGGGATTTCGGGGCGACCATCGTCACCTACGACCGCGCGACCGAAGACAGGGATGCGATCGCGGGCGAGATCTGCGGGCGCACGGGAGCTGTCCTCGTTCACCCTTACAATGACCCGCAGGTCATCGCGGGACAGGGAACGGTCGGCGCCGAAATCGCCGAGCAGGCCAAGGCCTTGAACCTTCTGCCCGATGCGGTGCTCGCCTGTACCGGCGGCGGCGGCCTGTCGAGCGGAATTGCGCTGGCGCTTGAAAGCGATCTGCCCGATGCGGTGTTTCATACCGTGGAACCGGAAGGCTTTGACGATTACGCGCGTTCGCTCGCCTGCGGAAAACGTGTTGCCAATGACCGCTTGTCCGGGTCCGTCTGCGATGCGCTGATGTCGCCCGAACCGGGCGAAAACGGCTTTGCCATATTGCACCGTCTCGGCGTTCAGGGGCTGGCGGTTTCCGATGAGGAGGTTCTTGCGGCCGTCGCGTTCGCTTTTACGGAAATGAAGCTTGTGGTTGAACCTGGAGGTGTGGCCGCACTCGCAGCTGTTTTATCGGGGAAGATTTCCGCTGCGGGAAACGTTCTCGGTGTGGTCCTGACAGGTGGGAACATAGACCCTTCGATGATGCAGAAGGCCCTTAGTTATAAGGACTACTTATAAATACGCGTGTGAAGTATTTTTAATCGTCGATTCTGCCGTGAGGGTTCGGGATATTATTTTTCTAACTCTGCGTACTTAACAAGTATTATATCTTTGCAGTTCAGTGAATTTCGTTTATTCTCGACTTTTATAAAGTTGTGTCGAAACTTTACCTGTGTGAATGATTTCTGATTTTTATATTTTTACACAGGTCACGTTTGAAAATTAACCAATCAATAAATCGTGTCAGGCTAAATCCCTTTTGCAATGTTCGGTTGGTTCGTCGGGTTCTTCGTATCTATTTTCCCGAAGCAAATCTCTCCGAAGTTTTCTAGTAACAGGAAATAGGCCGGAAGCCCCCGTCAACCCGGCCTTTTCGCACGTGTTTTGTGAGGTTGCGATGTCGGATGATGGCATTCTGAATCGTGTCAGGTTTTTTAAACTTTCCAGCGAGGATTATGACACAGCCCGTTCCGTCTGGCCGTTCGTGAAGAGCAATCTGAAGCCTGTGCTTGAGGCCTTTTACGCGCATGTGGAAACGGTTCCTCATCTTGCCGGGCTCGTGGGCCAGGACCAATCGCGTCTGATGGCGGCTCAGGAGCGGCACTGGGAAAACCTGTTTACCTCCGGCGTGAGCGCCGACTATGTGGAAAGCGCGCAGCGCATCGGTCTGGCTCATGTAAGGATCGGACTGGATCCCACCTGGTACATCGGCGGCTACTCCTTCTTCCTGAGCAGGCTGATTAGCCTTTTTCAGCAAAAATACCGCTTTTCTTCCGGCAAATCGGCCAAGGTGCTGCAGTCGGTTACCAGACTGATCATGCTGGACATGGATGTCGCCATTTCGACCTACCACGACAGGATGATTGCGGATGCGGAAGCCCGCGAGGAGGGGATCCGGCAGGCGATCCAGGAGTTCGACGGTGTCATGGGCGCAGCGATGACGTCCTTCGGATCGGCCTCGAACGACATGGCACTGACATCCGAACACCTTCTGTCGGCGGCGACCGACATCAATCAGCGCATGTCCAGGATGGAGCATTCCTCCGGTGAGACGGCGAACGGTGTTCAGTCGGGCGCTGCCGCCACCGAGGAAATGACCAGCTCAATCGAGGAGATCGGCCGTCAGGCGGCCATGTCCAGCAGCGTGGCCCAGAAAGCGGTCGACGGTGCGCTGAAAACCAATCGGTCGGTTCAGGAACTCGCCGAGGTTGCCGAAAAGGTCGGCTCGGTCATCGGTTTGATCTCGGAAATCGCGGAACAGACCAACCTACTGGCCCTGAATGCCACGATCGAAGCGGCCCGGGCCGGCGAGATGGGCAGGGGCTTTGCGGTCGTCGCCTCGGAAGTGAAGGAGCTTGCCGGGCAGACGACCAAGGCGACCGAAGAGATTACCGATCAGATTGCTGCCATTCAGCGTGCGACAAGGCAGTCGGTGCACGACATCGAGGAAATCACGGAAACCATCAACCAGGTTTCGGAAATTGCGACCAATATCGCGTCCGCCGTGGAAGAGCAGACGGTCGCGGCCTCCGAGATTTCTCAGAATGTCCAGATTGCGGCGACCGGTGCCCGGGACTTCTCTCGGGAAATCGTGGCGGTCCGGGCCTCCCTGGGGGAATCGGAACGTTCCGCCGGCAAGGTGTCGGAAATGTCCTGTGAGTTGAAGAACCATGCCGACCGGCTGGAACAGGAAGCCCGAACCTTCTTCAGCAAGGTCCAGGGCCGATAACCCGCGCGACCGGGATCAGATCGGACAGCGAGACATACGAAAAAGGCGCCACGGAGATGGCGCCTTTTTCGTGTTTGGAGGAGATCGGATCAGTTGAACAGCGCCTGCCGTTCGGCTTCGGACAATTCTTCCAGCGGATCCTTGGCTTCGGCCTCGGCGCTTTCATCCTCGGCCTGCTCCCATTCCGCATCCGCGTCGGCTTCCTTGGCTTCCGCGTCAAACAGCTTGTCGATTGCGGCCTCGTCGAGAACCTCGGCTTCGAATTCGGAGACATCGAGTTCCGAATCCTCTTCGGCCGCTTCGACGGGAGGGATGTCGTCGTCGGCTGCCGCGTCCGCCAGTGAAACGTCTTCGTCGTCATCACTCGCATTCGGACCGAACATGTCGTCGATGGCGGCTGCATCCATCACATCGTTCGCGCCGTTATCCGCAGCCATAAGGGCTTCGATATCGGCTTCGCTGGCAATCGATTCTTCCGCAGGACCCGCATCCGGGTGAATATCGGTTTCGACCGTCGAGGGGTGGGCCTTGCGCGTTTCCTTCAGGGCGGCGTCAAACACGTCCCCGGAGACTGCCATCAGCTCGTCGACGTTGGTCTGGCTGACGCCATGACCATCCCTCTGCGGTCCGTTCAGCAGGTGGGCGTCCGGGCGGGTATCCTCCGGTCCGGCAGTTTCGTCGGCTTCGTGATCCTCGATCCCCCAGATGCTGATCATCAGGTTGATGCGGCTTTCCAGATAGCGCAGGACCTGCACCACTTTGGTGGTCCGCTGGCCGGTCAGGTCCTGGAAGGAGCAGGCCATGAAGATTTCGGTCGCCTTGGCGTCGATGTCGTCGCAAATGGCGTCTTCCGCACCCTGTTCGCGCAACGTCCAGGCTTTTTCCTGGATCTGCTCGGCCGCTTCCAGGATCGACTGGGTCGCCCCTTCGGTCTGGGTCACGATGGCGTCGAGTTCGTGTGAGGCGTCGATAAACCGGTTGGTGTGCTCGCCTTCCTGCTTGATGTTGGCGATTTCGAGCTTTGTGCGCTCGATCGCGTCATGCATTTCGGCAATATCCAACCGGATCCGGTCCAGGTCGGGAACTTTGCGCTGCCGGGTCATGGTCTTCTCAAGGCGGTGAATGGCCGCGAGAATTTCCTGCGTTTCCGGCGTCTGGTTGCGCTTGACAAACTCGGCTAGGAACCGTCTGCCCCGATCGGACTCCATCAGCGTCTGCTCAAGAGTCCGGTACTCGAGTTCTCCGATTGATTCCGGCTCGGTCTGTGCTTCCTTAGTCTGCATCTGAATCGTTTCTCAGCTTGCCTTGGGCCACAAATAGCCGTAACTCGGACGACTTCCAGATCAGCCTAGTGGCACAATCGTTAACATTGCTTTAGGCGGTCCGACGGATTTAAGAATTATGCCAGAAACAAAGACGGGCCTTCCGGGATGGGTCGGCGCATTATTTGCCAGCCATTTCCTCGGTTTTGGCCTTTTTCTGCCGTTCTTTCCGCTTGTCTTGGAGGCGCGCGGTTTAACTGTCGATGAAATCGGTTTTGTTCTGGGTTTAAGCACGGTTGTCCGGATTGCGGCCAATCCGCTCCTGACGAACCTGTCCGACAGGAGTGGCCGGCGCCGGGTCTCCATTTTTGCCTATTCCGTTTTGAGCGGAGTGTTCCTGGGCGGATTTGCCGCCACCAGCGACATCACCAGCGCCTGGGTGACCGTTGCCGGCCTGATGGCCTTCTGGTCGCCCATCGTCCCGCTATGCGATGCCTATGCGCTGGATGTCGCCCGCAACACCGGGGCCGACTATGCGCGCATGCGCCTTTGGGGATCCGTCGCTTTCGTTGTCGCAAACCTCATCGGTGGTTGGCTGGTGTCAGTGGGGAGCCCTCTGCTTCTCGTCGCCGGGCTAGCGGTGAGCGTCCTGTCGACCGGGGTCGTTGCCATCTGCCTGCCCGGGCAGACCTCCCGCCACGAGGAGGAGCAGGCCGGGCCGGACAAACCGGCAACCGTGTTCAGGTCACCCTGGTTTATCGCGGTGCTCTGGATCGGCGGATTGCTGCAGGCAACCCATGCCGCCTACTACGGTTTCAGTACGCTCTACTGGGTGAATGCCGGCATCGACAAACTGTCTATCGGCTTCCTGTGGGCGATTGGGGTCATGGCGGAGATTGCCTTGTTTTACGCCGCCAAGCGTCTGAACCCGCGCTTCGGCCCGCTCCAGTTCCTGATGATCGCGGCGGGCGGCTCCATCGTTCGCTGGAGCCTGTTTCCGTTAGCCGAGGATCTGGCGACGATTGCGGCTCTCCAGATCCTGCATGCGGTCTCCTTCGGGGCCGCTCATCTTGGTGCGGTCGGTCTGTTGTCGAAGGTCGTGCCGCGGAAATGGTCCGCTACCGGGCAGGGGCTTCTGTCCACGTCCAGCGGGCTGCAGCTTGCGCTCGGTCTGGCTATTTGCGGCCCGCTCTACAATCTCAATCCCGGCTATCCGTTCTGGGTCATGGCCCTGGCGGCGGGAGTGGCGCTGATTGCGCTTCTGTTCTTGCAGCCGCTGCTGAGTGTAAAACTGCAGGCGGCAGAGCGGGCCTGACCTCAGGTCGAAAAGGAATACCCGGCCACATCAGCCCCAAAGGGCCGGTTCGGCCGGGTAAAGCAGGCTGCCTTCGAATTTCAGCCCCGGGTCGCGGTCTTTCGACAGCAGCAGCGGGCCGTCGAGATCCACATAGTCGGCCGTTTGCGCCAGCAGCATGGCCGGCGCCATGGCAAGCGATGTGCCGAGCATGCAACCGATCATGGTCTTGAACTCATGGGCCTTTGCGTCTTCCAGAAGCAGGAGGGCCTCTGTCAGTCCTCCGGCCTTGTCGAGCTTGATGTTCACCGCGTCGTAGCGTTTGCGCAGGGTGCCGAGATCCTTGCGGGTATGCAGGCTTTCATCCGCGCAGACGGTGACCGGGCGGGCCAGGCTCTCCAGCGCGCCGTCATCGCTCGCCGGCAGCGGCTGTTCGATGAGTTCGACGCCGGTTTCCAGGCAGGCGGCCATGTTTTCCGCAAAGCAGCTTTCGTCCCAGGCTTCGTTGGCATCGATGATCAGGCGCGCTTCGGGGGCATTGGCGCGCACGGCGCGTATGCGTTCCGGGTCGCCGGGGCCGGCAAGCTTGACCTTCAACAGAGGCCGTGCGGCCGCCTTGCGGGCCGCTTCCGCCATGGTCTCAGGCGTGCCGACGCTGATGGTATAAGCGGTCGTGACCGGTTTGAGCGCAGTCAGGCCTGCAAGTTCGGCTGCCGTTTTTCCCGACATCTTCGCTTCAAGGTCCCAGAAGGCGCAGTCGACCGCGTTGCGGGCCGCACCGGCCGGCATGGCGTCCTGCAGCTCCGCCCGGGTCATGCCTGCCTCGATGCCGGGGATGACCGCCCTGATCTGCTCGGCCACGCTGTCGAGGCTTTCGCCGTAGCGGGCGTAGGGGACGCATTCGCCGTGCCCGCGGGCGGACCCGTTATCCAGGGTGACAACGAGGACTTCGGCATGGGTTCGACTGCCGCGGGAAATGGCGAAGCCGCCCGCGATCTCGAAACGTTCGGTATCAAGGCTGACGGAGATGCTCATGGGGCGCCGTATTCTGACACGACCTGATCAACGATGGCCTCCATGCCGAAGCGGACCGGATCGGTCGCCGGCAGGCCGTGTTCCTCACCGATCTTGGCCAGATAGCCCCAGGCTTCGGATTCGCCCATGGCGGCGGTGTTCACCGCGATCCCGATGCAGTGGATATCCGGATTCGTCAGCTTGCCGCATTGGATGGTCAGGTCGATGACCTGCTGAATGGACGGCAGGGGCGTCTGCACGCCGCGCATGTTGGTCCGGGTCGGCTCATGGCAGACGATGAAGGCATCGGGCTGGGACCCGTGCAGAAGGCCCAGCGTCACGCCGGCGAAGGAGGGGTGGAACAGGGATCCCTGGCCTTCGATGATCTGCCAATGGTCGTCATCGGTTGCGGGCGAAATCCATTCGGCCGCTCCGGAGATGAAATCGGCAACCACCGCATCCAGCGCAACGCCCCGGCCGGAGATAAAGACGCCGGTCTGGCCGGTGGCGCAGAAGCTGCTCTTGTAGCCTCGCTCGACCATTGCCTTGTCCATGGCAAGGGCGGTGTATTTCTTGCCGACCGAGCAGTCGGTTCCGACCGCCAGGATCCGCTTGCCGCTGCGCTTGGTGCCCTTGCCGGTGGCGAAGGTCTCGCTGGAGTGGCGCACATCATGGAGATTCCGGCCGGTCCGTTCCGCGGCTTCCCGGATGGCATCGACGCTTGCCAGGCGCACATGCAACCCGCTGGCGATATCCATGCCGGCTTCAAGGGCCTCGACGATCGAAGAGACCCAGTGTTCGGGCAGGCGTCCGCCGGCATTCACGGCGCCGACGATCATCGTCTTTGCCCCTTTTTCGGCCGCATCGGCGATGGCCATGTCGGGCAGGCCCGTATCCGCTACGCAGCCGTCCAGACGATTCTGGCCCAGGCACCAGTCCTTCCTCCAGTCGACGATGCCGGTGGCCGTCTTGGCCGCCAGCGCATCGGGAACGTCTCCGAGAAACAAAAGGTAAGGGTGCTTGATTTCCATGGCGTATATTTCCGGGTTTGGGGCGGAACCTTCCGGCAATCGGGTATTTTGATCACGCTCGCACGCCAATTTCCGATTGTCGTCCGGTTCAGGGGGCCCATGTCTGGACGATGAACTCTGCTCTCAGGTATAGGAGGGAGTGCATCCGAGCGACAAGGGGGTCATGCAGCCTCAATGGCATTCCTGGATAAAATTATCCCTCCGGCGTTCAGTCTCGACGGGTCGGTTCCCGGTCGGAAGACCCTGGCGTTGACCGGCGACTGGACGGTCAATTCGGCAGAAAGTGCTGAAAAGCTGCTCGGTTCCATCGATCTTGCCCCGGATCAGACCGTTTGCATCGACATTTCCAGGATCGACAGCCT
This sequence comes from Roseibium sp., assembly GCF_048260565.1. Lineage (GTDB taxonomy): Bacteria > Pseudomonadota > Alphaproteobacteria > Rhizobiales > Stappiaceae > Roseibium. The sequence continues at coordinate 538,129 of NZ_JBLXGP010000003.1, forward strand.
CGACACCAGCGGAGCGTGGCTGGTGCACCGTTTTCGTGGAGCGCTCGAATACGGCGGCAAACGCACCGAGCTGATCGGCCTGGACGAAAAGCGCAAGATCCTGTTCCGCGAACTGGAAAAGCATCACCCGCCGGCCTGGAAGCCGGAGCGCCATCGGTTCTCCGTGGTCGGTTTTCTCGAGGCGACCGGTCGTGTCGGGGTCGATGTCGTCAAGGACACGCTGGCGATGCTGAACATTCTCGGCACCCTCGGCGCCGTTCTTGCGACGGTTCTGCCGCACCCGAAACGGCTGCGGAGCATATCGGTCGCGGTGCAGTTCGACCGGTCCTGCATCGGCGGCGTTCCGATCGTTGCCCTCATGAGCTTCCTGATCGGGGCGATCATCTCGCAGCAGGGCGGCTTCTATCTGAAACAGTTCGGGGCCGACGTCTATGTGGTGGATCTGGCCGGCATTCTGATTCTCCGGGAGATGGGCGTGATCCTGACGGCGATCATGGTGGCGGGTCGGTCCGGATCGGCTTTCACCGCGGAACTGGGCTCCATGCGGATGCGGGAAGAGGTCGATGCGCTGCATGTGATCGGCATGAGCGTGACCGAAGTTCTGGTTCTGCCGCGGATTCTTGCACTGATGATCGCCCTGCCGATCCTGACCTTCATTTCGGATATCTCCGCCCTGGTCGGTTCGGGTCTGGTCACATGGGTCTATCTGGACATTCCACCCCAGGCCTTCCTCGTTCAGCTTCAGGCGGCGATTTCGACAAAAACCCTGATGATCGGTCTCGTCAAAGCGCCGTTCATGGCGCTGATCGTCGGTCTGATCGCCTGTGTGGAGGGTTTGAAGGTCGAGGGCTCGTCGGAATCGCTCGGCCGCCACACGACCATGTCGGTTGTGAAAGCCATTTTTCTGGTTATCGTGGTGGACGGCGTTTTCGCCATCTTTTTCGCAGCTATAGGTGTTTAGGGCGGGTTTACATGTCGCTGGCCGAAGTATCCAAAGACGGCTCCGCCGATCATGAACCTGCGACGGGCGATGACCTTATCCTGTCCGCCAAGGGGGTGACCGTCGGATTCGGCAGCAAGATCATTCTTCAGGATCTCGATCTCGATGTCCGGCGCGGCGAAATCCTGGGCTTCGTCGGCGGTTCGGGAACGGGCAAGTCGGTCCTGATGCGCGCAATTCTCGGCCTGACGCCCAAGCAAGCCGGTACGATCAGCGTTTTCGGGCATAATCTGACGGGTGTTACGCCTGCGATCCGCACGTCCATCGAACGGCGCTGGGGGGTGTTGTTTCAGCAAGGCGCCCTGTTTTCGGCGCTCACCGTGAAACAGAACATCCAGGTGCCCATGCGCGAGCACCTCAGGCTGTCGCCGCAACTGATGGACGAATTGGCGCTGTTGAAGCTCGAACTGGTCGGATTGTCACAAGACGCGGCCGACAAGTTGCCCTCGGAGCTCTCGGGCGGCATGATCAAGAGGGCCAGCCTGGCGCGTGCGCTTGCACTTGATCCCGATTTGGTGTTTCTGGACGAACCGACTTCGGGTCTTGACCCGATCGGTGCAGCTGCATTTGATGACTTGATCAAGAATCTCAGTGAGACGCTCGGTTTGACGGTCTATATGGTAACGCACGACCTGGACAGCCTGCATTCCATCTGTGACCGGATAGCCGTTCTGGCGGACAAGAAGGTATTGGCGATCGGAACCCTGGACGACATGATGAAAAACGACCACCCCTGGATCAAATCCTATTTCCAGGGCACGCGCGCTTTGCGCCGGATGTAAGGGCCGTATCATGGAAACCCGGGCGAACTATATCCTGATCGGCAGCTTCATGATGGCGGTGCTCCTGGGCTCGTTCCTGTTCGTCTATTGGCTCGCCGTAACCGCGGAATCCCGGGAAAATGTCTTCGTGAGGATCATCTTTCCGGCACCCGTCACCGGCCTGCCGGTCGGTGGGCAGGTGCTGTTCAACGGGATCCCGATCGGCAATGTCAGCGCGCTGGATTTCGATCCGCAGAATCCGAAGGTCGTGGTTGCGACGGTCCGGGTCAAACCTCACACGCCCCTGCGGACGGATACAACCGCGTCCCTCAATTTCACCGGCCTGACGGGTGTGGCCTATGTGGATCTGAACGGCGGCAGCCTGGATGCGCCGTTGCTGATCAAGCCGGATTCGGATGAAGTCCCGGTCATGCATGCCGAACGATCCCTGTTCGACGATATCGTCAGCGGGGCGCGGGATGTGCTGAAGCAGGCCGATTCGGCCCTGAACAGCATCGACGGTTTCCTGAAGGAAAACAGCCCGACTGTGACGAAAACATTGAAGAACGTGGAGGAATTTTCTTCCGCACTGGCTGCCAATTCCGCAGGCGTGTCAGACTTCATGGTAAACCTGTCATCGGTCTCCAAGGCTCTGACCAGCCTGTCCGGGCGTATGGAGAAGCTGGTCGATCAGGGCGAACGAATCCTGGCGGCAGTGCCTTCCGACGATGTTACCAAGATCGTTCAGAATATCTCGGAGTTTTCCGACGGTCTGGCCAATGCGCGCCAGAGTATCGACAAGGTCATGGCGGATGCCGAGGTGGCGGCAAAGGATCTGCAAGCCTTTACGAGCGGCTTGAACAGCAGCCTGGAAGACGTGCAGAAAATCGTCAAGGCGGTCGATCCGGAAGACGTCAGGAAGACCGTGAAAGGTGCAGCTGCGATCGGGGAACTGCTTGAAAAGCGCAGCCCGGACATCGACAGCCTGATCGCCTCCACGTCGACGGCCATGGACAATATCAGCGACATTTCGGGCACCATTCGCGACCGGAAAGAAGCGATCTCGGATGTGATCAAGAGCACGAACGCGGTGATAGGCAAGGTCGACACGTTCGTTACGCGTGGGAACGAACTTGCCCAGGCGATCGATCCGGATCGGGTATCGAACATCGTGACCAATGTGGACACGTTCAGCACGGGGTTGAACAGCACGCTTGGAAACGTCGACCAGATCGTGGCCAATATCGACCCGCAAAAAGTGGGTGAAGCGGTCGACGGCGCTGCTGCCGTGGTGGCCAACATCAATGCGCAAAAAGAGCAGATCAACGAGATCATCGCTTCGACGAAATCCACCGTCCAGAATTTCGAGTCGTTCTCCGCAACCGTTCGAGGTCAGGATGACCGTATCATCGGGCTTGTGGACGATGTGCGTTCCGCAGCCAACGCCTTCACACAGACCCTAGCGGACGCCGATGGTATCCTGAAGGCCGTGGACCCGGATCAGGTGTCGAATATCGTCGGCTCTGTCGCCAATGTCACGGGCGGCCTGTCGGAGAACAAGGAAAGCATCGACGCCATGATTGCCTCGGCACGCAACGCCGCGGCAAATGTGGAAAAGATGACGAACGACCTGTCGCAGCGCACGCCAGATGTCGATCAGATCATCACCGACGCAAAGGAAATGACCGCGACGCTGAATGCGACATCCACGCGAATTCAAGGGATCGTGGATCAGGTCGGGACCATGGTCGAGGGTGACGGCGAAGGCCTGATTGTCGAGGCGACAAAGGCGGCAACGGCCATTCGCAAGGTGGCCGATGCCTTTGAATCGCGAGCGGATTCGATTGCCGGCGGCTTGTCCAAGTTTGCCAACCAGGGGTCCGCGGACTTCATTGCCGCGATGTCCCAGGTCAATCGGACACTTGTTTCGATCCAGCGGGCAGTGGAAAGTTTCGACAGGAACCCGAACCGGATCATCTTCGGGGGCGAAGCAGTGCCGACCTACACGGGCGGCGGACACAGAAGATAAACGGGAAGCCGGAAGCACAAGCGAGGCTGCGGAATGGCGTATGGGGGCTATTGAAGGCATGAACAGCGGATCGGCACATATCAGCCGAAGGCGGTTCCTGGGCGTCTGCGGGGCCGGTCTGACGCTTGCCGGCTGCGCCAGCTCAGGCCCTACCGCGCTTTACGGCATCGATGCTGCGAACGTCCCGGCAAGCGGGCAGCGCAGGAAAAGCAAGCAGGTTCTGGTGCCGCGGCCGCGCGCCCTCAAGGCACTGGACACCGAGTTCATCGCCGTGGTCGACAAGGGACCGGTCTACAGCTACTTCCCGAAGGTCGCCTGGACCGATTCCCTGCCCAGTGTGGTGCAGTCCAAAATCGTCCAGACTCTGGAAAACACCAACCGCCTGCGCGGTGTCGGATTCCCGGGCGAAGGCTTGCTGATCGACTATCAGCTTCAGACGGATCTCAGGTCGTTTGAATTTCATATCGACGGCACCAACAGAGGGGTCGTCGTGATCGCCGCCAAGCTGGTCAACGACCGCAATGGCCGGGCGATCGCCAACAAGGTCTTTCGTGCTGAAGTCGCCTCCGGCGGGACCTCCGTCGATCAGGCGGTCGCCGCCCTGAACAGCGCCGCCGACCGGGTTTTTTCCGAAATGGCGCAGTGGATCCTGGCGCGGGTCTGACCGGAAACTGTCTTTGGGTAAGTTTTTTGCTCAAAGACATGTCATCCATGCATTCTTTTGTTGCCTAAAAGATATCCTCAAGCGACACTTAGTTCCAAATGTAACTAACAGGCACCGCCTGGCACCACGGGCCGCGCTTTCGCGGCCCCGGCCGGCGGCAAGACCTGGAGCAGGAGGGAGTGTATCCATTGAGGCAAGGGCGGACATGAACGGGCAGGTATCGGTTTCTGACGAGGTCCGGTTCGATCTTCAGGCGTTTCTGCCGTATCGGATTCGCGTTTTCTACACCGACGTGACGAGCACGTTGTCGGAAATTTATATCCGCGACCACCAACTGACGCCGTCGGAATGGCGGTCAATGGCGATCCTCGGCGCCACCGGCAGAATGCCGGCAACGGAAATTGTCGAACGGTCCAGCATGGACAAGGTGTCGGTCAGCCGGGCGGTGAAGAAAATGCACGAACGCGGTCTTCTGGAAAAGACCAACAACGCCGAAGACGGACGGAGTTCGCTGCTGAGCCTTTCTGAAAAAGGGCGGACCATCTATTTCGACCTCGTGCCCAAGATGCTGGCCGCCGAGGCACGCATGTTCGACGGGGTCAGCGATGAGGAAGTGTCGGCCTTTGTCGCGACCATGGCAAAAGTCCGCCAGAACCTGCAGAAGGCATAGCGGCTTCAGTCGACGCTTTCCACCCGTTCCGGGAGAGAATACGCCTCCCATTTCTTCCGGGGGATTTCCCCGCCGACGGCGAATTCGAAGGCGACGACGGATGTCATGTCCGTGGTGGTCTCGCATTTGAAGCGTATCTCATACCAGCTGTTGCCGTCGTGAAAGGCTCCGCCGTCGGCCTCGATTGCCTGGCGGCCGGTCAACCGCACGTCGGATTTTGCATAGGCGACCAGGAAGTTCGGCTTGAACTTCTGGTTCCAGCGATGGACCTGTTCCAGGGCTTCAAGGTTGCACAGCTGGATGATCCGGTCCTCGTTCACCAGCTGACGCAGGCGTGCTTTCGCTTTCCGGCTTTTGGGATTGTCCAGTATGGCGGCGGCATAAAGCTGTGTGGCGCGGATCATTCCGTCGGGCGTTTCCAGCCGGGCTGTTCGGGGTTCCACGCCGGTATTGTCCGAAGGCGCAGTTGAGGGAGGGGCTGCGTCTGTCCGTTCTGCCGGTGTCGTGTCTTCCGGCAGGGGGGGCGAGATCCGGGGACGGAACAACAGGAACGGCTTCTGACGCGATGATTTCGATCGCAATTCCCTTGATGACCTCCGGCTTCGGAAGCTGCTTCAATGGGTTCAGGCCAAGCGCTGTTGCGATGACTATATGAACAACAAGGGCGACGCCGGCCCAGAGCCAGATCGTCCTGTCTTCCCCGATGTGCGCCAGAGTCCGCATGCCTGGAGCGACCTGTCCTCATGGTTCCGCCGTTTTCGGAAAATCGGAAAACGAGCCCGCCGGTCCGCCTGCTCCGGCTGAAAGGTGCCAAGACAGGAAGAGGGGGTGATCAGGGCATAAAAAAGGCGGCCATGCGGCCGCCTTTTCCGTGTCTGGAGATATTTTCCGTCTTAATCTAGACGTCCGCTGGCATGGGCCAGCATGGTGTAGACCTTGCCGGTATCCGACGTCAGATAGGTCTGGCCCAGCATGTTGTCCCGGTCGTTGCGCGAAACCTGGGCGAGCAGCTGTTCGAAATCGGCCACATACCGTTCCACGGCGGTTCGGAATTCCGGGTCGCGGGAATATTTCTGGCTGATTTCATCGAAGGTCTGCTGACCCTGCAGGGTGTAGAGGCGACGGGTAAAGACGTGCCGCTCGCCCCGCTTGTAGCGGTCCCACAGGTCGACGAAGGTTTCGTGATCGATGGCCCGGGCGATGTCCACGGACAGCGAGTTCAGGCTTTCCACCGTGTTCAGGGATGCGCGCTCCTGGTCGGGAGAGGCATTTTCCTCATCGCGCGAGGCTCGGCGCAGCAAGTCGGAGACCCAGCCCTTGCCGGCGCTTTGCGGTTCGCTTGCCGGTGACGGCCGGCGCGGCGTCTCGCTCTGGCGGGACGGAGCGGATGGCCGCGGAGCCGGCTGGCTCGGTGCCTGGGACCGGCTCGGAACCTGGAAGGCCGGAGCGGGCGCTGCAGCTTGCGGAGCGGGAGCGGATGCCGCGGCAGCGGATGCGCTGCGCTCCTGTGGCCGTGAGATGTCGAGCGCATTGGACTGTCGTGCGACGATGTCGGACAATTCGGTCAGCGCCCGGATCTGCTCATTGACGACCTTGCGCAACGCGGCGGTGGATTCTTCCGCCTCGTCCGGAAGGTTCAGGACGCCCTGCTTGAGCTCGTTGCGGGTGGCTTCGAGTTCGCGGTGGACGTCGCGGGCCGTGTCGCGCATGCGCACCGCGGCCTCGTTGAAACGTTCGGAGGCATCGGAAACCGTGCGCGACATTTCCGACATGATGTCGTCCTGAGCGGAACGGATCGCATCGCGGGCCTTCTGGCCTTCCATGCCGGCTGTAAGGCGCATGGATTCGAACTGCTCGGTGACCTGCTTGGTGGCCGCTTCTGCGGCCGCGCCCAGCATGCCTGCGGCTTCGCGAGCCTTGTCGTCCGCCGTTTCCAGCGTCTGCGACAGGGTTTCGGTGAAGGAACGCATGAGCTTGTCGACGGCTTCCGTCTTGGCCAGCAGCGTGTCGGCGACCTCCTCGATGGCGGTCTTGCGTTCGGAGACACGGCCCTCGACGGAGCGGTTGGTGTCTTCCAGATAGCGTGCCGCGGAGGTCAGTTCTTCCGTCTGGCTGCCGAACTTGTCGGTCAGGTTGCGGATGTCGGCGAGCGTGGTCATGACCACGTCACGCAGCGCATCCACCTGTTCGCCGATCAGGCCGGTCGTGCTGGTGGTGTCGGTCACGGCCCGATCCACGGCAACCCGGAACTCGTTCACGCGGCGGCCGAGGCTGACCTCGACGTCGTTGAGGTTCGTTCCGGCGGAGGCGAGGACGGTCTGCAGGTTGGTGTTCGTCTCCTCCAGCTTGGAGAGGATGTCCGTGACATCGGCTTCAAGCTGCTGCTTGGTGGCAAGCAGGGACTTGGTCGCCTGGCTGCTGCGCTCGTCGATGCTGGCGACAATCCGTTCGCCGGCGTCCACCAGGGACCGGGTGGCATTCAGACCGTTCTGGGCGAAGGTGTCCGCCACTTCGCGTCCCTTGACGTTGATCGCGTCCAGGATCGCGGTGTGGATTTCGCCGATACGGCCGGTCAGGTCGGTCGCCCGTGCCTCGATGGCGGTAATCAGGGCGTTGCCGTCGGTGCCGATCAGCTTGGAGAACTCGCCCGACCGGTCTCCGAAGGCCTGGTTGAGGGTCGAGGCCTTTTCGAGCATTTCGTTGGCAACCTCATTGCCACGCTGAACCAGAAGTTCGGCCGCTTCGTTGACCGCGGAATGGACGCGGGCGCGAACCGTGTCGGCTTCGCCGGACATGCGGCCCCGGACGTCTTCCAGGGTCTTGTTCAGGGTCAGACGCGCCTGTTCGCTTTCCGCGGACAGGTTGCCGGAAATTTCGGCGATGGTGCGGGACAGGTCGCTGCGGACCTTCTCGCTCTCGCCGGTCAGGGATCCGGAGAATTCCGCGATGGTGCCGGCATAGAGCGCGCGGGCCTTTTCGCTTTCCGCCGTCAACGTGCGTGCGGCGTCGGCGACGGCCGACAGAAGCAGGCCGCGGACCTTCTCGCCTTCACCGGACATCTTTTCCGAAGCGCCGTTGAGGGCTTCCTGAATGATGTCATGCATCCGGGTGCTTTCGGTGGACAGCGTGCTGCCGGCTTCCGAAATGATCTGGGTGAGCAGATCGCGGGCCTTTTCCGTCTCCGTGCTCAAGGCACCGGAGATGCTTTCCAGGCGCTCGTTGAGCACCGTTTCCAGCTGGCCGGCACGGGTGTCCAGGGTCTCGGCGACTTCGAACACCTTGGCCCCCAGGGAGACATTGATCTCGGCGATGCGTTCCGACAGGGATTCCGTCAGTTCTTCGCTCTGGCGGGCAAGCACGGTTCCGGCTTCCGCAAGGCGATTGTCCAGAGCGGACGTCATCTCGTCCTGGCCTTCGACGAAAGCCTTGGCGATTTCCTTGGTGCGGCTGATCAGGGTTTCGCTGATCTGGCGCGCCCGGTTGTCCAGGGTTTCATCGATCCGGTCCGTACCGGAGGTCATGGTGATGGCCAGATGTTCCGCTTTTTCGGAAATGGAGCCGGCGGCTACGTCAACATGTTCGGTCAGAATACGGCCGATTTCCTGAGCCCGTTCGGCCAGGGTGTTGCCGGCGGCTTCAACCCGCTGGCCGAGCTGAAGCGTGATGGCATCGGACCGGTCGGCGAGGACGTCGGTGATGTTGCGGGTCTTGTCTTCCAGCGTATCGCTGATGCTGGCCGTGCGCTGATCGATGGCATCGGAAAGAAGCGCGGTCCGCGTTTCGAGCGCCGCCTCGAAGGAGGCCGTGCGCTGATCGAGGGTCAGGTCGATCGTGTTGATCCGGCTGTCGAGAGACGCATCGAGGCTGGTGATGCGCGTGTCGAGTGCCGCTTCGAAGGAACTGGTCCGCTGGTCGAGCGTCATATCGATCGTGTTGATGCGGCTGTCGAGAGACGCATCCAGACCGGTCAGGCGGGTTTCGAGCGCTTCGGTCAGGATCTGGGTCTTGGCGTCGAAAGCATCGACAAGCTGTCCGCCGCGTTCGGTCACGAGGCTTTCCAGTTCGTTCAGGCGGCCCGACAGGCCTTCCTGCAATTGCTGTCCCTGGACTTCGATGGTCTGGGTGATGTTGTTGCCCACTTCGGCAAATTCAGCGGTGACACGCTCGCCGCGGCTGGCGACGAGTTCCGCAAGCTGGGTGCCGGTGTCGGCCAGCTTCTGGGTGATCGCGGAGGTTTCGTACCCGAGGGAGGCGGAGATCTCGGTGGTGACCGAATTCATGGCTTCGCGGAAGAGAACGCTTTGCTCTTCCATGGTCGCCGCGATTTCCCGGCCGCGCTCGGACAGACGTTCGTCCAGTTCCATGCCGTTGACGGAAATTGCCGTGTAGATACGCTCGGAAATACCGCCGAGTTTTTCCGCCAGTTCGCCGCCGTGTACGGTGATCGTCTCCGTAAGGGAGCCGGCGGTCTCGTCGAGTTTGGAGGCGATTTCGCCGCCGCGCAGGGACAGGTCGACAACGATCGACTCGCCGGTGCCGCGCAGGATCTCGGCGACCTCGGTGCTGCGCTCCGACAGGGTGTCGACAATTTCCGCGCCCTTGACGGAAATGGTGTTGGTGACCTCCTGACCGCGTTCGGAAATGCTTTCCACGACCCGGTCGCCGGTTTCGGCAAGCGACGCGTCGAGGCTTGTGACCCGGGAATCGACCGTACTGATGAGTTCTTCGGTGCGCGACGTGATCGTGTCGATCAGTCGGCCGCTCGTCAGAGACAGGTTGGCGTTGATTTCCTCGCCGCGCTGCGTGATCGCCTCGCCGACGCTCGTGCCGGTGGTTTCCATCGAGGTGCGGAATTCTTCCGCCTTTTCGCTCAGCGTCTGGACGACCTGATTGCTGGAAGCCGAAAGGGTTTCGTTGATGTCGGTACCCTTTGCGGACAGGGTTTCGACGAAGCTGGCCGCGGTTTGGGCGAACTGCTCGTTGATGTCGGTGCCGCGGGTGGTCAGGGTTTCCCAAAGCTGGGTACCGGTCGACGACAGGTTTTCGACCAGGTCATTGCCGGTGGAGCTTAGCTGGGTGACATAATCTTCGGCACGGGTCGACAGCGTGTTGACCATGTCATTGCCGGTGGAGCTGAGCTGCGTGACGTAGTCGTCCGCGCGCAGGGACAGCGCCTCGATCATGCGTTCGGTGGCCGAATCGACCGTGGTACCGAACTGGTCGGATGTGGAAGAGAGCTGGGCTGCGAAGCTTTCGTGCGCACCGGAAATGGTTTCGCGGACACGTTCGGCATTGATCGCTATGGATTCACGCTGGCTGACCAGTTCCTCGATCAGCGAGCGGATCTTCAGTTCGTTCTCATTGTAGGAGCGTTCCAGCGACGAGACCTCGTTGTGGACAAGGACTTCCAGCTCACTGGCGCGGGCGATGGCGCGCTCGATCCCGTCGCCCATGGCGGAAACTTCGCGACGGATGGCTTGACCCACGCTCAGGATGGATTCCTTGGCCATGCTTTCCGGTTCGGCGAGGCGCAGGGCGACCTCAGTCATGCCGCGGGCGACGATGCGCATTTCCTGCGCGCGCCAGATCATCATGGCCATGACGAAGAAGAAGATCACCGGCACGACGATGCCGATGCCGGAAAGAATCAGCGCAGGCGAATTCGCAAGGGAGCTGAAGTCGGTGATCGTGGAAAGCTGGTCGCCGAAGGAAGAGGCGAACAGGCTGCTGCCGACGCCGATCCACAGCACGCTGAGCGCGAGCGCGCCCCAAAACGGTGTCGAGGACGGGCGGCGCTGAAGCGCGAAAATGAGGTTGCCGATGTTTCGGCGGTCGTCATTGGCAGCAGGTGGGCGACTGCCGCGGCCGCCGCGTCGGCGCGACGCACGCGTTTCATCGCGGGAGCTCTTGGCGTCCTGTCCGTCGGGTGTTTCGGGGGCGGAGCGGGCCGCTGCGTTATCGCTTGCCGAAGCGCTGGCTGTTTCTGCCGCCACTTCTTCAGCGAATTCCGGTCCGCCAAAATCGAGCTTAAGGGCCTCTTCGACAGCAGACAGAGCTGCTTCCGCCGGGTCTTTAACCTTCGGGGGATTTGCCATATTTGGATCGCCTCACGTCCGTACTCAGTACACTTCGGTAATCTCGGCTGGCCGAGTGGTCTACCGAACGCTTTGACCTCGAAAACGACAGGGGGAAGCGACTGGCGCTTTCCTCGATCGATGCTTCCGTGGCCTGGCTGGTTTGGGGGGTCGCCGCAGACCGACTGACAGCATATTATGCCGAACAGCCTTTTCCCCACCTTGCCGCATCGCTTTACCTAATGGCACACTCTCTCCTAATGAACAAGAAACAGCAATGCTGTTAATGACCTAGGAACGGCTGACAATGTCGATTAAGAGCACTGAAGAAGGTCCTGGAAAAGCTGAAAAAGGGGCTGTGAAAGGGCGTTCGAAAACGGTTGTGCCAACATCGGCGCAAAAACGCTGGTTGTCGAAAGGGCTGAATCAGCCGGGTGGAAAGCTGCCCCTTTTCGACGACGCCGGACGTGAAGTTCCGGCGCGCACAATCCGCGCCTGTATCGCCGCAGGGTGGGCAGAGCCTTGGTTTTCCAACCCAATCAAGCCTGACTGGCTCGTCTGCAAGCTGACGACAAGTGGTGCCGCGGCGCTTGGCGCAACCGGAAAATCGAAAAAGAGTTAACGTCGCTTCCTGCTGGCGAGTGCCCATCTGCAAGGCAAAAGCCGCACCGGCTAAGGAGTTTTGACGGCGGCTCCTCAAAAGCCACCTAAACTTACGTTAACCATTTTTTCAGTTTTTTGGGGATCTTGCCGTCAGGCGACCTGTTCGCCACGGTCTTAACGAGTTGTTCGGCCATCGAGGGCCATGATGACTTTGTCATAACCGGCATGCCCAGGGAGGAGGGCCCCGGAACGAACGCTTCATGCGAGGGCAACTCAATGGCCATGACTTCCATATCCCGGCAACAGAGCCGGCTCCACTTCCAGGCTCCGATCGATCTTGTCCGCCTTGCCGCGAACACGCTGGGCAACCGGGACCTCGAAATCCAGGTCCTGCGACTGTTCGTGACCCAAAGTACCGGTGCGCTGAAAAAGCTTACGGCAGAAACGGACACCGGTGTTCTTCACGATCTGGTCCATACGTTGAAGGGCTCGGCCCGCGCGGTCGGCGCCGGTACCGTTGCGGAGCGCTGCGAAGAACTTGAGCAGGGTCTGGATGAGACCGGGACGCCGGATTTCTCGGGCTTGTTCCAGGCGGTGGACGAGGCGAACGGTTATATCGCGGACCTGCTGACCGACTGAGACGGCAACCGGACCGGCGGACATGAACCGCAAAAGCGTCGTTTCCGAAGCGGTGTCCGATGCCGTTTTGGGCATTCGCCGGCTGGTATTTGTGCGGTTTCCATAATCAGAATCCTTGACGTTTGCCTGCGAACGTATATGTCGGGTCTGAATTATCGTCTAACCCCTCCCGTAATTACCTGATCAGACGCGGATCATGCCGAAAATCACTTATATTGCTGCCGATGGTGCACAGACCGAGGTCGAAGCCGCCGAAGGCTCCACCGTCATGGAAAATGCCATCAAGAACATGGTTCAGGGCATTGAGGCCGAATGCGGCGGCGCCTGTGCCTGCGCAACCTGTCATGTCTATGTGGACGATGCCTGGACCGACAAGGTCGGCAAGCCGGAGCCCATGGAAGAGGACATGCTGGACTTCGCCTATGACGTGAAGCCGAATTCGCGCTTGTCCTGCCAGATCAAGGTGACTTCCGACCTGGATGGCCTGGTCGTCCATGTTCCCGAGCGTCAGGCCTGATCGGACGTCATGAACCGGCCGGCGGTTCACCGGCGGCCGGCTGGATCCTATTTAGAAAAGTAAGCCGATCTTCCCGGCCCCGATGCTCTAAGCCGGGTTGCCTTTGGATCGGCGCTTGAACCTCATTCTGAATCGATAGCTGCGTTCTGCGGCAATCACCTGATTGCTTTGCGAAGGCGAGTAGCCAGTCACTGCAATCCGGCTGACTGCTGCAAAACCTGGCGTGCGCCTCTCGGCTGGCTCGCTACACGAAAGCCCCGGTGCATGCGGCGTACCTGGCAGGCCCCTGGTTCCTTAAAACATCGAACACGATCTGACGGCGGTTTGTCTTGCAGATGACAGTCGCGGGAGCGCCTTTTCGATGGCGCTTTGTGGACGTCGGCCGCCCATCCGGATCGCAGCTGGCGATCACCTTGTTCAATACGGTCATGGTCGCCCCCGCTTCTTCCGGTTCAGCAGGCAGCTCCCCGGTCAGGGGGCGGCTCCGCCCGCTTTTCCTTCGCCAGACGTCGCGTTGGCAATATTCTGATTTTTGGTGTATTCTGTAAAATAACAACTATCGGTATATTATTTTTATTCTTTTTGAATCATGCATTTAAGCGAGTGGGGGGATAACTATGTACCTTTCCGACGAGACTATCGAAGCCGCGTTGCTTTCCGGCTCTCACGAAATCGAACTGCGCCAGGAGCTTGGGGACGCGACCTATGAGGAACTGCGCGGTCTCGGCGCGGAAATAAGCGCCGGGTCTCCGGTACCGGCCGTTCCAGCCGGTGTCTCGCCCCAGGAAGTGTTCGGTTTCGGAAAGCCGCGGAAGGCAATTTATATTCTGCCGGGCATTATGGGCTCGAAGCTTTCGGTCAGATCCGATCTTCGCGACAATCTCATCTGGTTCGACCCGGCCAGCATTGCCCTGGGGCAGGTGGAGAAGCTCAAATACAGGCCCGGCAAGGACAATGTCTTCGCTTCGGGCGTGTTCTGGGCGGCCTATGGCTGGTTGCGTCTGAAACTGAGCGTTGCCGGATACAAGACCCGCTTCCTGCCCTTTGACTGGCGGTACCCCACCATTGAACTCGGCGATGCCCTCTACAGGCAGATCCTGGCGGACGGCGACAGCGACGTCACACTGATCGCCCATTCCATGGGGGGGCTCGTAGCCCGGCAGGTCGCCAAACTGGACGCGAGCGCTAAAAAGATCAGCCGGATCATAACCCTCGGTACCCCTAATAACGGCTCCTACTCGCCCGTGCAGGTGTTCCGGAATGTGCATTCGATGGTCGCGAAGCTCGACAGGCTCGACCCGCTTCATTCCGCGGAGGACATCATTCAGGACGTCCTCCGCGACTACCCGGGGCTGGTGGAAATGATGCCGGACCCGAAGCTGCGACCGAACGAGAATTATTTCGATCACGCGAGCTGGCCCAATTCGGGAACGCGTCCGGTGCAGAAGGTGCTGGACGCCGCCTTGGAGGCGCATACCGACTTGCCGCTTCCAGACGACCGGTTTTACCAGATTATCGGCATCGGCGAGAAGACCGTCGTCTCGGCCAAAAAAACGGGCAACGAATTGCAGTTCCGCTATTCGCTCGACGGCGACGGAACGGTGCCGCGCGATCTGGCGGAAATGGACGGCCTGCCGAAGACCTTCGTGGAAGAAAGCCACGGGGGGCTGGTGAAGAACCGGTCGGTGCTGTCCACCCTGGAAAGGCTTCTGGAAGGCAAGCCGCCCCGCACGCTCGCCGAGCGGGATCGTTACGTTTCGAATGTGCTCTTCGAAACCGTCGCCGAGGAGGTTGTGTCGGAGGAAAAACTGCGCGCACGCCCCATGCCGCAGGTCGACGAAACGGCTCGCGTGCAGGATTTCGCCGAAGAGTTCCTCGGCGCGCCGAGCAGACCCGCGCCGCCAGCAGGCAGAGTCCTTTCAGCGGCTGCCGCCCCCGAAATCCGCATGATAGGCGGCTATCCGGCCAACCTGATCCTGCAAGCGACCGAGAACTGGGAAAAGGCTGCTCCGTTGCGCGCAAAGGGCAGAGCCGCGGTGGCGGCGGGGGAAGCCTTCCAGGCGGAAAGCGATGTACGCCGGCCGATTTACGCCAAGCGCAAGGTCAGTCAGCTGATCCAGATCGCGGCGGAAACAGAAGGGGCGGTGACGATGCCTGCCTCGCTCGAACGCGTCGTGGCCATGGCGGAGCGCAACCCGGCCGAAGCGATCGACGCGCTGCTCAACGAGCGCGTTCTGAACGAAGCAGAGGAATTCCTCTCCGTCCTGTTTGTGAAGCGTGCAGCGATCGTCAACAAGTCGGTCGGGCGTATCGTGGCGCGTGGAACGCGCCAGGGCTTCGGTACCGGCTTTCTGGTCGCGCCGGGCGTGCTGATCACCAACCATCATGTCCTCGGCACTGCGTCGGATGCGCGGAATGCGGCGGTTCAGTTCGACTACGAGTTGAATGCTCGCTACAGGCAACTGAGTTCGGAGACTTTCGAGTTCCGGCCGCAGGATCTTTTCTTCTCCGACCGGTCGCTCGATTTCGCGCTCGTCGCCGTGGCGGAAACGGGCCTGGACCAAGGGCATTCCCTGAACGACTACGGCTATCTGCCGCTCGATGAAAAGGTCGGCAAGATCCGGGCGGAAGCGCCGGTGAACATCATCCAGCATCCGCAGGCGGGCCTGAAACAGGTCGTGTTCCGCAGCAGCAAGATCTTCCCGCTCCCGTCCGAACTCGATCCCGGCAATTCCTATTCCGGCAAGTCCATCGACACCGCCGCTCATTATTCCGGTGACACCAAGCCCGGCTCCTCCGGCAGTCCGGTCTTCAACGACACATGGGAAGTCGTTGCCCTGCATCACAGCGCCGTCGCGGAGATGGATGCCCAGAGACGCATACGGATGAAGGACGGCAGCTTCAAGCTGCCCGCGGACATCGTCGACGGCGACGACATCAAATGGGTCGCAAACGAAGGCATCCGCGTTTCCAGGATCATGAAACACTTGCGAGGACTGAAAAAGGACGGCGTGTTTCAGGGGAAGGGCCTGGAACTCGTTCAGCGGGTCTTCGTAGTCGGCGACAAGGCCACCTCGAATGGCGCGTTCAACCGGCCGATGCCGCGTCGGATATTCTCTGTCATCGAAGATCCCGACGCTTCCGGAGTTCAAGAGGAGGCGGTCCCGGAGGTCGAGCCCGATCGGGAAACCCGGTATTCTCAAGGGGACAAAACCCCGGCAACAGGTTTTTCGGCGGTGCGGACGCCAGGCGGTGTCTCGATCACCGTTCCACTCACCGTCCAGTTGTCGCTCGGGCAGGCCGGTCTGCCGACGCTCTCGGCTCCGACGGAGGGTTCGTCACCGCGTCCCGTATTCCTGGGTGGCCAGGGTCTCGTCAGTCCCGCTGCCGGAGGCGAATTCGCCGAGGAACGGCTCTACACGGTGGCCGATCTGGCCGACCGGACAGGATATGACCCGGATTTCCTCGGTGTGACGGTTCCTTTCCCCGGCCTTCGGGAGACCGCCCCGGGACATCCGGCGCAAAGGCTCGACAACGGCAAGACACAGCTAGACTACGATCATTACAGCGTCGTGATGAACGCCGACCGACGCATGGCCTATGTCTCCGCCGGCAACCATGATCCCGCCGCCCCCTTCAAGCCCGCGCGCGGCAAGGAGCCCTGGAGCTTCGATCCGAGGCTTTCAGAAAACGAGCAAGCGGGAAATGAACTCTACAAGAACAACGATCTGGACCGGGGGCATCTGCTGCGCAGGGTCGACGGGTCCTGGGGGTTCAGCGAACAGGCGGCCGTTCGCGCCGATCACGACACCTATTTCTGGACCAACATCACGCCGCAGCACAAGGCCTTCAATCAGTCGAAGCAAAAAGGGGTTTGGGGAGAGCTGGAAAACTCGGTCATGCGGCAGGCAACCGCAACGCAGACCCGGTTTTCCGTTTTCAACGGGCCGATCTTCGGCAAGAACGACAGATCCCATCGCGGGATCAAGATCCCTGCAGGCTTCTGGAAACTCGTAGCCTTCGCGACAGACTGCACGCTCCATGCATTGGCGTTCCGGCTGGGGCAGGAAGAACTGCTCGTGGACATTCCGCTCGAAAGAATCCTGCCGGAGGAATTCGGCGTCTTCCAGATCCCGGTTTCCGAGCTGGCCGACCTCGTGCATATGGATTTCGGTCCGTTGGAGGCCGCGGACACGCTCTTAAAACGGCAGACTTCGCTGGAGAGCCTTGCGCCGGGACACCGCCAGATCGAAATCCGCCAGCCGGGGAATATCGTCGTCTGACCGGGGCCGGGGCGAGACGGAACCTTCCATCCGGATCGCTTCCGGTCATTATTCCGCAGCCTGTGGCGCAGGTTGGCGGAACCAGAAGTCGACCTCGTTGCCGGTAGCGGGATTGCCCGGAATGATGCTGGCCAGGAACAGGCTGGCGCCGGCCATGGCTGCCCCTGCCAGAAATACGGCGGCGGGCGAGTAAAGCCAGATGAAGCCGAAGACGACGGGAATGAAGACCGCGGCGATGTGGTTGATCGTGAAGGCGACACCAGAGGTCGGGGCAATGTCGCCCGGATCGGCGATTTTCTGGAAGTAGGTCTTGATCGCGATCGCAATCGCAAAGAAGGCGTGGTCGATCACATAGAGCCCGGCGGCGACATGCTCATTGGTGACAAAGGCATAGCTGAGGAACACCACGATCAGGCCGATATATTCCAGCATCAGTGCCTTGCGTTCGCCGAAACGGACGATCAACTGGCCGATCTTGGGCGCCAGGGCCATGTTGAACAGGCCGTTCAGCAGGAAAAGCCCCGCGACCTCATGAACGTCGTAGCCGAAACGTTCGACCATGAGGAAACCGGCGAAGACGGTGAAGATCTGCCGGCGGGCGCCAGCCATGAAAGTCAGCGCATAAAACAGCCAATACCGCTTGCGCAGGACGAGTTTCTTGCGCTGGGGCACGCCTTCCTTGAATTTCGGATAGGCGACCAGCAGGAAGACCAGAACCACCAGGGTCAGACAGCCCGACACCAGAAAGACGGTGGTGAACGACAGGTCGAACATCTTCCAGCCGATGAAGATCAGCCCGTAGGCCACAAGCTGGGCAAAGGCGCCGACGGCGATGATCTTGCCCATGCTGGCGGCGGCGGTCGCCTTCGGCAGCCACTGCAGGGACAGGGACTGGGCCATGGTCTCGTAGTAGTGGAACCCGAGCGACATGATCAGCGTGGTCGCGTAGAACCCGATCTCGGTCGGAAAATAGCCGGTGACCGCAACGCCGATGCCGAGCAATGCCAGCGAGACATAGGCGAGTGTCTGCTCACGCATGATCAAGAGGAGAAAGATCGCGGCGAAACTCAGGAAACCCGGGATTTCCCGGATCGACTGCTGAATGCCGATTTCCCGGCCGGTGAAGGCGAGTTCCTGAACCGCGAAATTGTTCATCAGGTTCCACCAGCCGGCAAAGGACAGCTGCATGGCGCCGGCCATGATCATGAGAAGAACGGCCGGGGAGCGCCAGCCGGTGAGGGAGGAGGGGGCGGCGCTGCGGGTGAAGTAGCTCATCTTGGCGGACTCGAATATGAAACGTCAGGTTTGTTGACGTTCTAAGGTGTTCCGCTCTTGCGTGTTAGCGCTGTTTTGTCATCATATGTCGCCAACTCGCCAAACATTGGATTCCGGAGCGTCTCGTGTCGATTCATCCTGAGCTTTCGCATTTCCCGACAGAACGGATCGCGGCAAAGATCATCGGGTTGGCCTCGTCCCAGCCACGCGGCTCGGTGACCGAATGGCATTCCCACGAAACCGCTCAACTGTTTCATGTGGTCAAGGGTTCGCTGGCGATCCATACCGAATGCGGCACTTTTTTCGCTCCACCGGAACGGGCCGTCTGGTTACCGTCCCGGTTGCCTCATGAAACCCATTACCTGTCCGACACCGAGATCCGGTACCTCTACATTCAGAACGAGGTGGCGATGGACCTGCCGCAGGAGCCTCAGGTGCTGCAGGTCACCAGGTTGTTGCGGGAGCTGATCCTGGAGTTCATGTCCTATCCGCGTCAGGAAACGGCAGAGGGGCCGGCCGCCAGGATCGGTGAGGTGATCCTGGATCAGCTCAAGATGCTTCCGGTTTCGCCGCTGCAGCTGCCGATGCCGCAGGATGCAAAGCTGCGCGCCCTGTGCGAGGGGATTGTGCGGTGTCCGGCCGAAGTTCCCGCCCTTGCCGAGGCCGCCGCGGCTTGCGCCATGTCGGCGCGTTCGTTCGAGCGACGGATCCGGGAGGAAACCAATATGAACTACCGGACGTGGTGCCGGCAGGTGAAGCTGTTCCGCGCGCTGGAACTGTTGTCGGCCGGCCGGCCGGTTTCGGATGTCTCCCACAAGTTGGGCTACGAAGGGCCCAGCGCCTTTGTCTCCACGTTCAGGAAAGCTTTCGGAGTGACGCCGGGCCGTTATTTTACCGACAAGCTTCCAGATTGATCTGGCTCATGGCGCGCTGATGGGCAAAAATCCGAATATCAGCGCATTCAAAACCTTGGGGTGGAATATGTTCAAGAAAATACTCCTGCCGATCGATCCGGCCGAAACCAGCTTTGCCGATGACGCATTGGCCAAAGCGACGCAATTCGCCAAGGACTATGGCGCAAAGATCCACCTGCTTGCTGTCTGTCCGGAAGTGCAGAGCTTCGTGGCAAGCCAGCTGCCGGAGGACTTTCAGGCGAAGGAAGTCTCTGAAACCCAGGCAATCCTGGACGGTGTCGTGGGAAAGCTGGACCTGCCGAAAGAGGATATCACTTCGGAAATCCGCGTCGGCACGGTCTATCACGAGGTGATCGAGGCGGCGAACGACAGCGGCTCCGACCTCGTGCTGCTGCATTCGCACAAGCCGGGCTTTGCGACCTATTTCATCGGCTCCAATGCCGCGCATATCGTGCGTCACGCACCGTGCTCGGTGATGGTGTTGCGGGACTGATTGCCTTGGCTGGCGCGCGGAAGTTCAGCGCGCCAGTTCCTTCATGGCCTCGGTGAGGCCTTCCACGGTCAGCGGATACATGCGGCCTTCCATCAGCTCGTGCAGCATCTTGATGGAATGGGTGTAGCCCCAGTGCTCCTCGCGCACGGGATTGAGCCAGACGGCGCTCTTGTAGAGGTCGGTAACCCGCTTGATCCACTCGCTGCCCGGTTCCTCGTTCCAGTGTTCCACCGAGCCGCCTGCGTAAGCGATTTCGTAGGGGCTCATGGACGCGTCGCCGACGAAGATCACCTTGTAATCGGACGGGTATTTGTGGAGCACGTCCATGGTGTCGATGCGCTCCGCGTGGCGCCGCTTGTTCTCCTTCCACACATATTCGTAAAGGCAGTTGTGGAAGTAGAAATGCTCCATGACCTTGAATTCGGTGCGGGCTGCGGAGAACAGCTCCTCGCAGACGCGGATATGGTCGTCCATGGAGCCGCCGATGTCGAAGAAAAGGAGCACCTTGACCGCGTTGCGCCGTTCCGGGCGCATCTTCACGTCGAGCAGGCCCTTGTGGGCGGTTGACCGGATGGTGTTGTCGAGATCCAGCTCTTCGGCCGCCCCTGAACGGGCAAAATTACGCAGGCGCTTGAGGGCAACCTGAATGTTGCGGGTGCCGAGCGCCAGCGTGTCGTCCAGGTCCTTGAACTCGCGCTTGTCCCAGACCTTGACCGCGCGCCGATGCCTGCTTTCCTTCTGGCCGATGCGCACGCCTTCCGGATTGTAGCCATAGGCGCCGAAGGGAGAGGTGCCGGCGGTGCCGATCCATTTGCTGCCGCCCTGGTGGCGCTTTTCCTGTTCCTTCAGCCGCTCGCGCAGGGTCTCCATCAGCTTTTCGAAGCCGCCGAGCGCCTCGATCTGGGCCTTTTCTTCTTCCGTGAGATGCTTCTCTGCGAGTTTGCGCAGCCACTCTTCCGGGATCTCCCCGGCGGGCGCATCGCTCAGGAGGTCGAGTCCTTTGAAGACATGACCGAAAACCCGGTCGAACCGGTCCAGGTTGCTTTCGTCCTTCACCAGGGCCGTACGGGCGAGATAGTAGAAATCCTCGACCCTGCGTTCGGCCAGATCCAGTTCAAGGGCTTCCATCAGCGACAGATATTCGCGCAAGGAAACCGGAACGCCGGCGGATTTCAGCTCTGTGAAGAAGGTAATGAACATGAAGGGACGTTAGCGGGAAAGAGCGGGGCGGGGAAGAGGCATGTTCACGCCGCCATTGTCATTTCCGGTCGCTTTTAAAGACGCTGGCAATGTCTCGAAAAGGGGCGGTCAACCGCCACGACATGGACGACCGTATGGATTTCAGTTCTGCGACTTTCTCTTTGAGTTGCAGGGATTTCGATTTCTTCAGAGTGTTTACCTTGTGCAGTTTCGCTTCCAGAATCCCTATTTTTTCGTTCTTTCTTTTGAGCCCGCGAATGAGTTTTTGCTGCTGTAAGAGTTGTTTCTCCAGGCTTTTCGTCCGCTTCTTGAGTTCGGCGGAGAGTATCAGGTTGAAACAGCTGGTCTGGAAGTCCTGTTGCGCTCTTGGAGAGGCATATTTCTCAGCGAGGCGTTTCGTCTCCTCCAGCCTCTCCGCAAGTGTCGTCTCTTTGCGCATGGAATCGGGGATTTTGATGCACTGGACCGAATATCGCGTGCCGACGGTCAGCCCCTCGCAGGCGAGAAACTTTCGCCACATGTGAAGATCCGTCCAGATATCGTCCGGTGCCGGGCTCCATCCCGCGGGGAGCGACCGATAGGCGGCAAGTCGGTAGCCTGCGGACGACGGCCCGAAGAAGTTCCACTTCTCCGTAAGCATCCGGTTCCGGGTATCAGGATCCTCAAGCTTTCCGATATGGACATTGACGCTGCCGTCGGGATGAATGTCGGCATGCAGGAGATTGCCGAAATCGCAGGCTCTGAGGAGACATTCGAGTTCGGACAGATGATTTGGCAGCCATATGTCGTCGTCCCCCAGATGCGCGACATAGGTGGACCGGGCGTCCTTGAGCGCCGTGTCCCTGTGGGTTTCCCCGTGCCGCTCCCCCTTGGGAAAAGGATAGACCCGGATCCGGCGGTCTCCGGCGGAATAGGTTTCCGCGAGTTTGACCGTCTCTTCCGGAGCCCCGTCGCAGACGATGAACAGTTCGAAATCCTGAACGGTTTGCCTCAGGACGCTTTCAACGGCAAATGGCAGCAGCAGCGGCGGACGGTGAACTGCCAGAATGATCGTGAACAGCGGGGAGGTCATGTCCAGCCGGCCAAGGCGCGCGCTTCGGCAATGCGCTGGACCGTGACGGCCCCTTCCTGTGCCGATGATTTGGGTGCCGGACCACCCTTTGCGTGAGCGATGAATGCCTCCAGTTCCGCCAGGAGGGGCATTTTGGTGTCGACCCGGATTTCCTGCGTGCCCTTGTCATCTCCGATCGCCGCAAAAAGGACCCGGTCGTCATAGGAATCGGCGAGCTGGGCGACCGCGGTGCTGCCAATGACCACCACCGAGCGTTTGTTGCCTGGATGCAGGGTCGAAATTTCGCAGGTCACGGAGACGCCGGTCAAATGATCCTTCAAACGAACCGTCAGGTCATGGCCTTTCAGGTCCTTGTGCTGGACGAGAACCGTATCCAGTTCGGGAAGGTATCCCAGGATGTCCTGGGCGATCGAGAAATCGTGAGGAAGCAGGATCCAGGCAGCATCCACATCCTTGTGCGGATTGCCCCAGCCGAGCCGGTAGGTTCGCACAGCCCGGATTTCGCCCAGGGCACCGGAACGAGCCAGTTCCGACAGCTTCAGAATGCCCGGATGATACCGCCATTTGTCCATGACGAAGACCCGGTCCGGATTTTCCCCGGCAATGCGCCAGGCCGATACAGGATCGTCGGTCAGGGGTTTCTCGATAAAAATGGGCTTGCCGCGCCCCATCAGGGGTTCGATGCACTGCGCATGGAAATTGGTTGGGACGGCGACGACATAGCCATCGACATCGGGCAAATCGGACGCCTGCCCGCAGGCACTCGTCGCACCGGCTTCGATGGCCGCGGCCCGGCTCGTTTCGCTCGGTACCGCGACGTGAACACTGGCGCCCAGAGCACGCAAGTCCCGAAAGATGAGCTTTCCCCAGCGTCCGAAGCCGACCAATCCTAATTCGGGCATGTTTCCTCTACGATCTGTTCCGTCGTCAGCCGAGATTTAACACGTAAGGCCGATCCACCCGATCGGGGTTCAGCCGACGCGTGTGCGTCCCGACAAATACTTCTCACACATTGCAGTGTAACTGTCGGCGGTTTTATCCCGGCTTGAAAGCAGGGGCGTCCCGGCCGGCCATTCGAGTCCGAGTTCCGGGCAGTTGAAACGGCAGCCGAGTTCATCTGTGGGGTCGAAATATTGAGAAACTGCGTAAAGGTGGGTGGACGGCTGGAAATAATAAAAACCGTGGCAGACCCCAGGCGGGATTAGAATTGCGTCTGACGGATCGGTGCCCAGTTCGATCATGTTTGACCTGCCGAATGTCGGGCTCTCGGGCCTGATATCATGGAGCCCCAGAAGCATTTTGCCGGAGAGCACTGTCAAATAATCATGATGGTAAATATGCACATGCACGCCACGGAGCGTATTCTCGCAGCTATGGACAACGTTCCACTGTATCGGCTGCGTTTCATCAACCCATTCATCGCGGTAAATTTCAATAAAGGTACCGCGATCATCTGTATGGGGGTGCAGGTTAAGTAATCTAACTCCGTCAATACCAATATTTGAGTGCTTCATGCATATGCTCTGGAATATAACGAATTAAAATAGATTATATAAGTATTTCAAATTTTATATCCGACATGCATGAATTGGCAATGTCTTTTTTTTGAGTTTTTGTGCCATGAATTTCTTTTCATATATTCGTAATTTATCAAATATCTGTGTTGTCACGAAACCTCATGATTGGTTTCCAAGAGGAAGTCAGTCAGGTCTGCAGAAATACCTTGCCGAAGTTGATTTGTTTTCCGGTCTCTGGGGCGCATCGAGCAGGCCGATGCAAACAAAAAAGCGCGGAAGGGCGTCGCCTGCCGCGCTTTCAAGTCTCGTCATCGGGAAGTTATTCCTGCCCGCCGATCTTCAGTTCCGGGTGCACCGTCTTGCCGAGGATTTCGGTATCCCGGCCGATCACATGCCGGCCCGAGCCGACGATCAGCGGATCGGGCTGATTGACCACGCGCCGGTCCTTGTCCGGGTACGGTAGGCAGTTGAGGAAGTGTTCCATACAGTTGAGACGGGCGCGCTTCTTGTCGTCCGACTTGACGATGGTCCAGGGGGCATCCGCCGTATCCGTGTGGAAGAACATGGCTTCCTTAGCCTCGGTGTAGTCATTCCACTTGTCGAGGGACGCCATGTCGACGGGGGACAGTTTCCATTGTTTCAGCGGGTCGGTGCTTCGCTGTTTGAACCGGCGGCGCTGTTCGTCCTGTGTGACCGAGAACCAGTACTTGAACAGCAGGACGCCGTCGCGGACCAGCATACGTTCGAAGTCGGGACACTGCCGCATGAATTCCAGATACTGGTTGGGAGAACAGAAGCCCATGACACGTTCGACGCCGGCCCGGTTGTACCAGGAGCGGTCGAACAGAACCATTTCGCCAGCCGAGGGCAGATGTTCGATATAGCGCTGGAAGAACCACTGGCTTTTTTCGCGCTCGGTCGGTTTCTGCAGGGCGACGACGCCGGCGCCGCGTGGATTGAGGTGTTCCATGAACCGCTTGATGGTGCCGCCTTTGCCTGCGGCATCCCGGCCCTCGAACAGGATAATGACCCTTTGCCCGGTTTCCTGGATCCACTTTTGCGCCTTCAGAAGTTCCGCCTGCAGCTTTGCCTTCTGTTTCTCGTAGGCGAGGCGCCGCATCTTTGTGTGATAAGGATATTCGCCGGTTTCGAAGACATGATGGATGGCGGCCGGATCATGGCGCATCTCCGCCAGATGATGGTTCAGCTCGGCGGCCGCGGACCGCAGAATGTCCTGCGGATTGGCGGAGGCGGGGTTCCTCTTGGCCTTGCCCTGCGAGCTTGATGTTTTCGGCTGTTTTTCAGGCGCGGCATCCTGAATCGCTGTTTCGAGGTTTTCGACAGATACGGGGTCGATACGTGCGGTCTTGGTCAAGAGTGCCTCCAGGCCTGATTTTCAGCCTTGATAGCACGCAGAGGAAAACAATCTATTTAAGTATAACTGAATCTAATTGATCGGTAACCGAAGTTTTAATGTAAGTATAATTCCGAATGTTATTTCTTATTGCTGTCTTCTGTTTTTTCTTCGGTTTTCCGATCTCCGGTATTCAGAAGTTCCGTCATGAATTCCGTAACGGACGGGCCTTTGGTATCGATAAACGGCGCAGGGCGGCAGACGGCGATGGCCGCAATGCCGATGCGTGACGTCAAAAGGCCGTTGATGACACCTTCGCCAAGCCGTGCGGACAGGCGGGCGGCAAGACCGTGGCCGAGAACCTGAGAGGCAAGGCTGTCGCCGGCTGCCATGCCGCCGGTGAGCGCCAGGTGGGTGGCGATTTGGCGGGCCAACCGCAGAAAGCCGAGCGTGCCCGGCCGGCCGCCGTAAAGGGCCGCGACCCGGCGGATGGTGCGCATGTTCTCGATCAGGACGGCAAGCAGATCGATGAGGGCGCGCGGGCTGACGGCCGTGACCAGCGAGACCCTTTTGGCGCTGTTCATGACGATGCGTTTGGCTTCCAAGTCGAGCGGCCTCAGGAGATCGCGCTCGGCGAGCACCACCAGGTCGCGGCCGTCGATGATTTCGCGCATATGCCCGGTGAGCTGCTTGCGCCCGCGGGCCGTCTCCGGACGGTCCTGATAGAGCGCCATCAACTCCTTCAGGTGATGACCGGCTGCGCGCGCGTCATCTTC
The DNA here is from genome assembly GCF_048260565.1 of Roseibium sp. GTDB lineage: Bacteria > Pseudomonadota > Alphaproteobacteria > Rhizobiales > Stappiaceae > Roseibium. Next base: position 563,970 of record NZ_JBLXGP010000003.1, read on the forward strand.
CTCGGCAGCCTTTGCGAGTGCGGCGCGCAGGTGGTCGATCTTGCCCAGGCGCAGCAGGCCCAGAAGCTCGCGCAGGATAAAGCCGGCGAGGCCAAGAGCAGCCAGGGTTGCGAGTCCGATGCCTGCCCAGCCGAGCCATTCGGTCTTTGAAAACAGGTCGCGGATCAGCGCATCGACGGCAAGGCCGGCAGCCAGGCTGACCAGGCCGCCGAAACCGATGGCGATCCACTTGCCGAAGCCGAAAGCCGATTTCGGCGAACTCGCCGTTGCCGGCAGGCGCGGGGTTTCGGTTTCTTCTTCAAGGGCAGCAATCAACGCTTCGTCGTTGTCCGGGACGGCCGCGGGATCTTCCGTGAGCCGGACGTTCCGGTCGTCCAGGCGAAAGGCGGTGGGTTTGCGCCCGGAGCGCGGGGAGGCGGAGGATGTCGATGAAGTGTCGGTCACGCGAGACGGTCTCCGAGAAGGAATTCAAGGGCCCGGTCGAGGCGGATGTGCGGCAGGGACAAGGTCATGCCTTCGGCTGTGGTGTCGAGCTTCGGCGGCCGGAAGCGCAGATACTGAAGGGTTGAATCAACGCCTTCATGTTGTGAATCAAAATGTACCTGTCCTTGTGCTTCAGGATCCTGCGAGCCTGATTCAAGTCCTGCAAAGACAGAGTCAGGATCTTCCGGCAAGTCGCCGGGAAACATGGCAATTTCCGTGTTGCCGTCATAGCTCTCGCCGCTCACGGTTTCACCGGGCAGGGGTGTGCCCAGAATGGCCGGCAGCTCTTCGCCCTTGTGCTTGACCGTGGCTTCACGCGTTGCGCGAACCGCCGCCATGGCCAGCACCTCGACCTCCGCGCCCTTGAAGCGGGCATGTTCGATGCCGCGCGCCACCAGCCGTTCCAGGATCGCCTCGAGCCGGTCGTGGTCCTCCCGGTGCAGGTGATCGGCCTTGGTGGCGGCAAACAGGATCCGGTCGATACGCCGGCTCAGGATGGACGCCAGCCAGCTTCTGCGGCCTGGCCGGAATGCCTTCAGGACTTCGCCCAGCGCGACCTCCAGATCGTTCATCGCCGATGGACCTGCGTTCAGGGCATGAAGGACATCGACCAGCACGATCTGCCGGTCGAGGCGCGCGAAATGCTCGCGGAAGAAGGGGCGGACGACGTGGGATTTATAGGCCTCGTACCGCCGCTCCATCATGGCGCGAAAGGTGCCGTTGCGCGCGGGCGGCGCGTCGGCGGGTATATCGAGGGGGGCAAATGTCAGCGCAGGCGACCCGTCCAGATCGCCTGGCATGAGAAACCGTCCCGGCGGCAGCATGGACAGGGCATGGGCGTCATTCCGGCAGGCGGCGAGATAGCGCTTGAAGGCCTCCGACAGCTTCTGCGCGTCGGATTCCTTTTCCGCTCCGTCCGGGTCCGTTTCGCCAAGCATCGACAGCCATGGGGCAGCGATTTTCGCCCGGCCCGGAGCACGGGCCAGGCGAAGGGCCTCGGCGGAGAATTCCGCGTAGGACTTGGACAGGAGGGGCAGGTCGAGCAGCCATTCGCCGGGATAGTCTATCAGGTCGAGATGCAACTTGCCCCGGCCGAACTTGCGCGAGAAGTAGGAGGCGCTTTCGAATTCGAGTGTCAGGCGCAGTTCGGAAACCTGCCGGGTCGACTGGGGCCAAAGCCGCTCGTTGACGAGGGCTGCGACGTGACTTTCGTAGTCGAACCTGGGGACCGCATCGTCCGGCTGGGGTTGCAGTCTCGCCCTGGAAAGACGTCCTCCCGCAGCGGCCCGGAAGACCGGCAGCCGGCCCCCGTGAATAAGATTGTGCACCAGCGCGGTGATGAAGACGGTCTTGCCGGAACGGGCCAGGCCCGTTACGCCAAGGCGCAGGCTCGGAACGGCCAGATCCCCCGCCGTGTCGGCCAGGTTGGCAAGGGTCAGGCGGGCTTCTTCTGTGAGCGACTGAAGTCGTGTCAATGCAATATCTCCGCCGCAGATGTAGGCGTGCCCCTGGCCGTTCGCAATCAGGCGAACATGGAAAATGCCCTTATGCGTCAGGAATTTCGAGATCGCGGGGTTTGACAAACCGGTCCAGATGCCCGTTTTCCGGTTTCAGCTTCGCCCAGGTATCGATTTCGAAATCAAGAATGGCGAGGGCGCCGGTCGGAAATTTCAGACCCATGTCCTCAATGGCTTCTTCCGGGCCGGAGCCGACCAGCGACAGGGCGGTTTCTTCGATTGCCGGATTGTGACCGATCAGCAGAAGGTTGCGGGCGGAGCCGCCGTCCTTTCGCAGGATCGGCATATAGGTGTCTTCGTTCTGGTAATAGAGATCCGCCTGGACCCGGATATCATATTCACCGTCCAGAAAAGGCAGCAGATGCGCCAGGGTTTCGCGGGTTCTCTGGGCACTCGAACACAGGATCAGGTCCGGCAGGAGATCCTGTGCGGCGAAATAGGCGGCCATCGTCCCGGCCGCGGCGCGACCGCGCGCATTCAGCGGCCTGTCGATGTCGTCCAGGGAGGAAGCTCCCCAATCCGATTTGGCATGTCTGAGCAGCATGAGCCGAAGCACGTGTGTCCTCCCGTTGTCCGGGAGGAGATTATGGGAAGCGCTTCAAAAGGGCCAGCGGGTCAGATCAATTCAGTTCTGACGGTTGAGTGTCTCGGTAAAGGCCGCCACCGCAGGCCCGATGATGGTTTCCTGGCCAGGCAGGGAATAAGTGAGCCACAAGGTGTAGTCTGCTTTTTTGCCCGAATAGTGCCAGAGGGTTTCGCACTGGGTTGCCTGGGTCCAGTCCCTGGTCACGAAGGAGATGCCGCTGTGGGCCACGCCGGTCAGCGTGATTTCCCGGAATCCGGCTGCCTTGAAGTTCATCATGTATTTCCGGGCTTCGACGGTTCCGGTTCCCAAAAGGTGCTGACGAAGGACGGCGGTCATGCCGTCCTCTCCCGAATAGATGCACCCGGCCATGCGGTCGGAATCGGCGCCAAGGACCTTGGAACGCAGGAAACCTCCCACGACATCGGGACAGCGCATGCCGGAAAAATGTCTCAGGCCTTCAAAGTCGCTGACCCAGCCGTCCTCATCTTCCTGGGCGTTTGCAACGCCGGGGAAGGCCGTCAGCAGCATGCAGAACATCATCACGACGGCGGCAGCTGGAACCCTTGCCCGGAAAAGCGGATTTCCAAACATGCCGGCCGCCCCGTCGTCAGGTCCGTTCCCGCCGCGCCATGAAGGCCAGGCGTTCGAACAGATGCACGTCCTGTTCGTTCTTCAAAAGCGCGCCATGCAGCGGAGGGATGAGCTTGCCGGTATCGCCCTGGCGCAGGGTTTCGGGGTCCACATCCTCATTGAGCAGGAGCTTGATCCAGTCGATCAGTTCCGAAGTCGACGGTTTCTTCTTCAGTCCCGGAACATCGCGCACGTCATAGAAGAGGGTCAGGGCCTCGCGCAGCAGGCGCTGCTTCAGCCCGGGGAAATGTACTTCGACGATTTCCGTCATGGTTTCCCGATCGGGGAACTTGATGAAGTGGAAGAAGCAGCGGCGCAAAAAGGCATCCGGCAGGTCTTTTTCGTTGTTGGAGGTGATGATCACGACCGGTCGCTGGTTGGCCTTTACGACCTCTCCGGTCTCGTAGACGAAGAACTCCATCCGGTCGAGCTCGAGAAGCAGGTCGTTGGGAAACTCGATGTCCGCCTTGTCGATCTCGTCGATCAGCAGGACCGGGCGGACCGGGGCAGTGAAGGCCTCCCAGAGTTTTCCCTTGCGGATGTAGTTGTTGATGTCCTTGACGCGCTCGTCGCCGAGCTGGCTGTCGCGCAGGCGGGAGACGGCGTCATATTCATAAAGGCCCTGCTGCGCCTTGGTGGTCGATTTCACATGCCACTCGATCAGCGGAGCGCCAAGCGCCTGGGCGACCTGCTGGGCGAGCACGGTCTTTCCCGTTCCCGGTTCGCCCTTCACAAGCAGGGGACGTTCAAGCGCGACGGCCGCATTCACGGCAACGCGCAGGTCTTCGGTGGCTATGTAGCTGTCGGTACCTTCAAAACGCATCAGCATGTCCATCGTTGATTTGGTGTGGGAACAGTATGCGCCGGATGAAACCCGCGCAAGCGGGCCTTTTCAACAGGGAAAGACGGCTCCGCACATGGCCGGAATTGCCGTGTCTGCCGGGAAGAAATTGCCGATTTCGCCAATTGTGCCGGGTCGGAAGATTTCCGTCCGTATCTGATGTTTTTCCATAAACATCTGAATCATCGAGATTATTTCCATCTGGAAGCATTGTGGCACGCAGTTTGCGGATGATGTGCCGAACAACTGGGCGCATGCCCTTATAGCTTGATGAGGAAGTAAAATGGGTATCTACGGGGCTATCAATTCGGCAGTGTCCGGCCTCACGGCGCAGGCGCAGGCCTTGGAAAATATTTCCGGTAACGTCTCGAACTCGCAAACGACAGGTTACAAGCGCCTGGATACGAGTTTTTCCGATCTCGTGGCGGGTGGCGGAACCCGGCAGGCGGATCAGGTGTCCGGCACCACCTATGCAACATCTCGTGCGACCAACACGGTGCAGGGCGATATCTCTGCTTCCGATGTCGATACATACATGGCCATCAGCGGTGACGGCTATTTCGTCGTGACCTCTGCGGCCGATGTGGTTGACGGCCAGACGACGTTCCAGGATGCCTCCTACTATACGCGCGCCGGTGATTTCGAGCTGGACGACAGCAATTATATGGTCAACGCATCCGGATACTACCTGAAGGGGTTCAAGCTCGATCCCACGACCGGGAACGCGGTCGGCGATGCTCCGAGCGTTATCCAGATCAGCGATCAGCCACTGGCGGCATCGGCAACGACCCTGATCGACTATCAGGCGAACCTGCCGCGTGTTCCCGATACCACAGACTATGACGACTCTGACGAAGATACCGCGCTCCTGGGTGCTGCTCTGGCCGGCGCAAACATTTCGTCGGCCAACGAAAGCACATTCCTGGATCAGTCCATCACCGGCGGTTCGACGACGGTCTATAACCAGAACGGTACCGCGATGAACGTGGAGGTCCGCTGGGCCAAGACGTTGAACGCAGATGCGGGTGTCCCGCAGGACGATACCTGGGCGCTCTATGTCAGCAGTGGCGGCAACGATCCGGCGTGGCTGGAAGTCGGGACTGTCAACTTCACCAGTTCCGGCGTCATGCAGACCCTGACCGCTGGCGCCAACGGTACGGTGAATACCGGCGGGAACGGGTTTGATATCGCCACGCTGACCGTCGGTGATGTTACTGCAAGCAACATCGAATTCTCTCTCGCCGGCGGGTCTCTGACCCAGTTCTCCGATCCCACGGGTGTCGCGACCTCCGTTGCCGTCGATCAGGATGGCTACGCCGCCGGGGAACTGGAAGGCATCTCGATCGATGAATCCGGTCGGATCAACGCCAGCTATTCGAACAACCAGACCCGGAGTCTTTACCGGATCCCGCTTGCCACATTCGATGCCGAACAGAATCTGAAACGGGTCGATGGTGCCGCCTTCGCGGCGACGCCGGACTCCGGCGAGGCGGATCTGACCGGTGGCGGCACGATCAGCGCGAAGTCGCTTGAGCTGTCCAACGCCGATATCGCTTCGGAGTTTTCCAAACTTATTGTCACGCAGCAGGCCTATTCGGCGAACTCGCGTGTCGTGACTTCCGCCCAGGGCATGCTCGACGATGCCCTGAACATGATCCGTTAACGCCAACAAGCGCTTTGGCGGAGCCTGAGGGTTCCGCCGGAAGTTCCTGAGTATCGATTGTAAAGGGGCGCAGTCATGGGTCTTACATCCGCCTTGAATACGGCGCGGTTCGGTATCGACTACAATCAGAAACAGATTGAAGTCACCGCCGCGAATATCGCGAATGCGGACAAGGTCGGCTATACGGCCAAGACGGTCTCCGTCGATGTGTTCTTCGACGGCCAGGGCAACGTTTCCGGCATTCAATCGACGCAGGTCACCCGGATCATCGATGAGCGGATCCAGGCTGCCTATTTCGGCTCTCTCGCCGAAACCAACTATGCCTACCAGGTTGCGGACTACACCGGCCGGCTCGACGAAATCATCGGGACCATCGACGACGGTTCCAGCATGACGTCGCTTGCGACCGAAATGTCGAACAAGCTGTCGGCGCTGGTGAACGATCCGAGCAGCTACGCCGCCCAGCAGGAAGTCATCTCGGTCGCCCAGGGCTTCGCCCGGGAACTGAATTCTTCCTATGCCGAAATCAACGAAATGCGCCAGCAGGCCGATGACGCGCTCGCGCAGCAGGCGGATAAGTTGGGCGACCTGCTGCAAAACATGGAAGACATTGACGAAGCGCTCGGCGAAGCCCGCGCCGCAGGCCTTTCGACCGCCGATCTGCTCGACGAACGCGACCGCTATATCGAACAGCTTTCGGGCCTGGTCGAAATCAAGATCACTGACCAGGGGGAGGGCAACCTCCTGATCCGGACCGCGAACGGGCAGCAGCTTTACGCGAACGGCAAGGCATCCACCGTTGCGTTCAACGCGACCGCGGCCCTGCAGCCCGGCAAGACAGGCGGGACGATCGCCGTTACCACGCCTGGCGGCACGACGTTCGACCTTCTGCAAAACATCGATTCGGGCAGCATTGGCGCCCTTGCCGAAATCCGCGATGAAATCCTCGTGGAGGCCCAGGCGCAACTGGACACGATCGCAGCCGAAGTGTCCCTCGCATTTTCGAATGTTACGGTGGACAGCACGGCGACGACTGTTGGTCTGGAGAGCGGATATACGCTCGATCTGTCGGCCCTGCAGGCAGGCAACACGGTTTCCCTGACCTATCAGGACACCGCAGGAGATACCCACGAAGTCACTTTTGTCGCGGTAGACGACGCGACATTGCTGCCATTGGACAACTCCGCCACCGCCCGGGCGGATGACACCGTCTACGGGATCGATATCTCAAGCGGAAACACCGCCAACTACGTGACCCAGATCATTGCCGCGCTGGGTGGAACCAACCTGAACGTCAGCGATGACGGATCGGGCAATCTGCAGGTCCTGGGCGACACTGGCACGAATACGGTCGTCGACAGCCTGACGGCCGATGTCACCGTAACCGCTTCGACGGACCAGGGGCTTGGGCTGGCGCTGTTTGTCGACAAGACGGGAGGGGTCAATGCCTTTACCGATGCCCTGGAGGAGGGCGGCCAAAGGGTCGGTTACGCCTGGGGGATCGCGGTCAATCCGACCCTGTTGGCCGACAGCTCACAGCTGGTGACGTATCAGACCACGCCGTCGACGAATTCGCCGAACGATCCGTCGCGGGCACAATATCTGCTTAATGCCCTGACCAATGACAAGGTTGCCTTCGATTCCGGAGCTGGAATCGGAAATGCGGCGAGCCCTTACGAGGGCAGCGTGATGCAATACATCAACCAGGTGACGGCCTATCAGGGCAACCAGGCGGAAGATGCCCAAACCTACAGCAATGCCCGGGAAACGGTCACGACCAATTTCGCCTCCCGCTATGAGGAGAGCTACTCGGTCGATGTCGATTCCGAACTGGCCTTTCTGATCGAACTTCAGAACGCTTATGCGGCCAGTGCACGGGTGATGCAGACGGTCAACGAGCTCTACGAAACCCTGCTGAACAGCATATAGGTGCGTCATGTCTGTTGGTACTCTGGTAACGTCGCGATCATATCTGTCTAAACAGCTGACGAGCATCCACCGGGCGCTCACCGAAAAGTCGACCCAATTGTCGACCGGCAAGGTGTCGAGCACCTATGGAGGGGTGGGAGACAATCGTCTCCTCGACCTGCAGCTCACACAGAAGGTCGGTCAGATCGATTCCTACCAGGAAACGATCACCCGTGCGAACCTGCACCTCAAAACCCTGAACCTGACCCTGGACCGTCTGGAAAGTCTGCGACTGGATGCGAAATCGGCATACGATCCCAATGATTTCGAGCTGGAAGCCGACGGCCAGACGCAGACGCAGTCGACCGCCGAACTGCTGTTGCACGAAACCGTCAACCTGCTCAATACCGAGGTTGCCGGGTACTATCTTTTCGGTGGCACCGATACGACCAACAATCCGGTGGCGGATATCGACGCGATCATGAACGGATCCGGGGCACTTGCCGGTTTTCGCACGGTTTCGGACGAATATGTTCAGGCCAACCTTGGTGCGAACAACAACGGCCGTCTGGATATTTCGGCGCTGACGACCAACTATGCCGGCCTGATCCCGACGGATTCCACCTTCACGATCGCCGAAGACGGGGCTCATGATTTCGGTTTCGATATCTCGTTGGTTACCAGCGGCCTGAGCAATACGACCATCACGGGTCCGGGCGGCGGCGATCCGGACAGTTTCGACGTGACCCTGACCGGTCAGCCGAACCAGGGCGAAACCATCTCGATCGAGTTCACCCTGCCGCCCAATCATACCGACACCTATACCCTGGAATTGACGGCAGCAGACGGCCAGGCCGGCGAGAACCAGTTCCTGATCGGCGCGGATCTTGAGGAAACGACCCAGAACCTCCGCGACGCGATCTCTACCGCGCTGGAGGAAGAAGCGCAGACCAACCTGAAAGCGATCGCCAATCAGTGGGCCGCCGACGAGTTTTTCGACACTTATAACGGTGGAACCACAATGCGGGTCGATGGGCCGCCCTACGACACGGCAACCGGTGTGGTTGACGGCAGCGCGACTACGGTTGCCTGGTATACCGGCGAAAACTCCGTCACCACCAATCCGCGTGAAGACAAAAGAGCTGTCATCGACGCCAATCTGACGCTCAACTACGGTGCGCGCGCCAACGAGCAGGGCATCACGGACCTGATGAAGTCGCTGGCCACCTTTGTGGCGGCTGATTTCTCCGGCGGAACCGCGACCGATGAAAAGTATTACAATACGCTCTCGCAGAACATGCGGACCGTCATTTCGCCGAATGCGGACAGCCAGTCGGGTATTTCGAACATTGCGACCGATGTCGCCATTGCCTACCGGACCCTGGAGATGACGGAAGACCGCCATACGCAGATGAAGTCCAGCTATCTGACGACCGTCGGGGAAATCGAAGGGGTGGACAAAGACACCCTTGCGATGGAAATCCTGCAGCTTCAGACCAATCTGGAGACGTCCTACCGGGCCTCTTCGATCGTGTTCCAGTTGAGTCTGGTCAACTATATCTAAGGCACGCCGCCGCAGCGGGACCGGCGCGCCAAACATTAAAAAACCGGGGCATCGGATGCCCCGGTTTTTTTTGTCGATCCTGTCGGATGATTATTCGGGCCGGGCCCGCAACCCTTCAGCGATGCTGCGGTTGATGGAAATCATCACATTGAGCTTTTCAGGCTCGGGATTGGCGAGAACATTCATGGTCTGCTTGAAGATGAAAACCGCAAGCGAAGCGAGATTGTTCTTGATGTCCTGGGGAAGTTCGCTTTCCGCACCCGTTGCCGAGGTGACCAGGACGGTCCAGAGCTTGCGATTATAGGCGAGGGCTTCGTCCTTTTCCGCAAAAGACGTCTCGTCCCATTCGTCCTTAATCAGTTGAAGTCGGGCGGCCGCCTTCATCAGAAGGTTCGCTTCCAGTTCCCTCGGTGACACCGCCACCTGACTCGTCTTCTGGTAAGCCTGCGCTGCCTGTTTGTACATGGCCTATCAGCGTCCTCTCGTACTCAATAAGCTTACGTGCTTCTTTCAGTGCTTTATAGAAGGCGCCGGTTAGGATTGAATTACTGATCCTGGTTATATAAGGGATCGTACTCGGTGCGGCCTTCACAATGTCATTCACGAGAGTGAAGTAATTCTCCTGAATCTTCTCCACTGCATTTGACAGATACATGAGCTGAACCGCCAGATAGACGCGTTTAGCAGGAGTATCCGCGGTGGCCGGCGTGAGAATGTCCTTTTCCCTGAGGATTGGCGCCTGGCCTTCGATAAAAAGTCGGGTCCGCTGATTATCATTGGTAATCACGCTGTCACCAATAATAATGCGTTCGCCCGGTTTCAGCTCGACCTTGAGCGCCATTCCGTGACCTCCAGCCAAAAGTATGGCGTTGAAACGTTAACCAAAAGGTAAATTGCTGCCAGCAAAACCTTAATGTCTTTAACCTTGTTGATCAGCCGAAGAGGCTCAGGACGCTCTGCTGCGCCTGGTTGGCGAGCGAGAGGGCCGTCGAGGACAGCTGCTGGCGTGTCTGAAGTGCCAGCATGTTCGCGCCTTCCTCGTTCATGTCCGCGATTGTCAGGTTACCGGCCCCGACCTCAAGCGTGTTGATCAACTCTTCCGTGAAATCGGTTCTGATCTGGACCGTCGACAGACTTGCGCCAAAGGAACTGGCCGATGATCGAAGCTCGTCGAGCGCGGCATTGATCGCCTGCAGCGCCCGCTCGATATCCGTGTCGTCCTTGAAGCCGGAGTCCGTCGCGGTCAGGTTGACCGTCCCGTCGGTCGTTCCAAGGGCACCGATATTGAAGTCCGAATTGGTGCTTGTGATCTTGAAGGAGACTTCGCCGATCAGGCTGATGCTGCCGGCGGAAAACGACCCGTCCAGGCCCTTGACCGTGTTGATCAGCTTCATGAGATCGTCGACGGTCGTATTCGCATCGATTTCAATCGATGCGGCCTCGAAGCCGTTTCCGTCTGCGAGATAAAGAATGTCACCGGCTTCGAAGCTGCCCGAGCTGATCAGGGTGGCGGTCGAGCTCATGGCGGTGGTCAGCAGCGTGGTTGGAGAGACGGTCGCCGTCACACCGCCATCGGTTATCGCACCGCCGCCGGTCGCATCCTTCGCAATGCTCAGGGTAACGCCGGTGCCGAGACCCGAAATGATGCTGATCTGGTCGGTGTCCTCGTCGAAGGAGGCTTTCAGTCCGCCCAGTTCATCGATCGCGTTAACGTAATCCTGAACTGTCGTCAGCGTGACCCCGACTGTGTAGGTTTTGGTCGTCGTGCCATCGGAGATGGAGATGATGTTACCGGTGGCCCAGTTGGCCATGTCGGTGAGGTTGGACGAGGCCTGCAGACCTGTCAGGTCGAGGACCGTCGAACCTGAGGCGACGGCAAAGGAGGACGTCGCTCCGGCCCCTTCCGCCAGATCCTGCAGGTTGAGACCGGTTTCCAGGGTGGTATCGGTGAAGTCCACCGGCTCGACGGTCAGGTTCGAGGAGCTGTTCTCGTTGAAGATAACTTCCAGGGCGTTGCCGATCCCGGCCAGAAGGTTCTTGCCCTTGTAGTCGGAATCCCGGGCAAGGTCTTCGATCTGCTCCAGCACGTTGTTGTACTGCTTGGCATAGACCTTGCGCTGGTATTCGCTCTGGGTCTGAAGCGCCTGGTTGGCGATCGCCTTTGCGGATTCAACGAGCTTGGTGACGCCGTTGATACCGTCTTCGGCCGCCCGGATCGTTTGAACCGCCTGGCCCATGTTGTCCAGGAGGTTGCTGAGATCGCTGGCCCGGGAGTTCAGGGACGCTGCGGTGAAGTAGGAGTTCGGGTTGTCGAGGGCCGAATTGACCTTCAGCCCGGTAGCCAGCCGGTTCTGGGTGGTAGACTGCAGCTTGGCAGTGCTTTTCAGCGACAGAAGATTATCCCGAACAGCACTGGAAAGGACAATATCGCTCATGTGGGCTCACCGCGTTCATTCAAGACACTTCAGGAATAACCTTCGCAGGGAAGGTAGTTTGTCCAGAGTGTAAATGGAAAGTTAACGGGCGATGCACCTGTTAATGTTTTGGAAACAGAAGTTACCAAAAGCTTTCTTTTAAGTGATTGAGAATGCAGAATATTTTTTGAAGGCTAAAAATGGCCGTCAGAGCCGTAAACGTAAAAACGGCGGGATTTCTCCCGCCGTTCCTGGTTGTCAGCTTGTGAGTCGTGCGTCTGACTGATTCTACGCCGCCTAGAAGAGCGACAGCACTGTCTGGTCCGCCTGCGACGCGAAGGACAGTGATGTGGAGGCGAGCTGCTGGCGGGTCTGAAGCGCCAGAAGGTTCGCGCCTTCCTCGTTGGTATCTGCCAGGGTCAGCTTGCCGGCACCTTCCTGGAGCGTGTTGATCAGGGACTTGGTGTAGTCCTGCCTGATCTCGACGGTCGACAGGTTTGTGCCGAATTCGGAGGCCTGGGATCTGAGGTTCGACAAGGCGTTATTCAGCCGGTCGACCACCTTGTTGATCGCGTTGTCCGTCGCGAAGCCGGAGTCCGACAAGGCGGCGATCGTGACCCCGTCGGCATCCGCGGTGAAGTCTACGGCGTTGAAGTCGGTGTTGGTACTGGTCAACCCGAGGTCGGTTTCACTTGTGAGTGCGAGCTTACCGGTGGTTGTATTGAAGCTTGCCGTCACGCCGTTGAAATCGTTCAGGAAGTCCTTGAGATCTTCAATGGTGGTGTCATCTTCGATTTCCAGCGAACCGAGTTCGTAGTTGTTGCCGTCCGTCAGGGTGATGACGTCGCCCACGGCGTAGGAGCCGGAGCCGGACAGGGGGGTCGTGAGCGTTGTGAAGGCGGTTGCATTGACCGCCGTCAGCTGGCCGGTTGTTGAAGCACTGCTGGAAATATACAGATCGTCATTGGAGATGACCGTAAGCTCGCCTGTTGCTTCATCGAATTCGGCCCGTACCCCTGCGATGCCGTCGATATGATCAATCAGATCCTGAACGGTAGCGCCAGCCGTAACTGCAAAGTCATACGCGCCAATCTGGGATGTCGTGGAATAGCCGGCCGTATCGAAGAAGGTAATGGTGTTCGTTGTCGACAGGCCCATGTTACTGGCCAGTAGCGAACTGGAGTTCAGGGTCGGGCCGTTGGTCGACTCCTTGAGCACGAACGAGTTTTTCCCGCCTTCGAGCTGGAAGGAGGTGGCGCCGCCCTGGCCTTCGGCAAGGTCCGAAAGGTTGAGGCCGGTGGAAAGCGCTGCGTCGGTGTAGTCGACCGCGGAAATCTTCAGCTTGGACGTGGCGTCTTCGTTGAAGATCGTGGTGAGATCGTTGCCGTCGCCGCCGAGCAGGTTCTTGCCCTTGTAGGAGGAGTCCTTGGCGACGTCCTCGATCTGCTTCAGCAGGTTGTTGTACTGAGCCGTGTAGGTCTTGCGTTCGTACTGGCTCTGGGTCTGCAGCGCCTGGTTGGCTTTCGCCTTGGCGGTTTCGACCAGATCCGTAATCGTCTGGATGCCTTCGTCGGCCGCTTTCAGGGTCTGGAGCGACTGCCCCATGTCATCGAGCAGGGTCGAGAGGTCGTTCGCGCGGCTGCTGAGGCCGGACGCGGTAAAGAAGGAATTCGGATTATCGAGGGCCGAATTCACCTTCAGCCCGGTCGCCAGCTTGTTCTGGACGCCTGACATCAGGTCAGCTGTTGTTTGGAGCGTGAGGAGATTCTGCCTGACGGCAGCCGACAGGGTAATGTTGTCAGCCATCTGTGTGTCCCTTTCCTGGGTCCCATGTTCTACTGCTCTTCCTGAGCAGGTTGCTTAGGATCATGGTTTGTTAACCCTAATCAATGGTTAACTCGTCGCAATTTACGGTTAACGGACGGTTAACGCGTTGAAACTGAAGCAGGTTCTGGGAAAGGGGGGAGGCAAAGGTGCGAACGCGGACGCCGCGGAATTCGGCGGAAAATACCTATAAAAAAACGGCGAGCAAATTGCCCGCCGCTTCTGATTTTTTCGACTGCCTTAAGTGGCTTAGAAGAGCCGCAGGACGTTCTGGTCGGCCTGGGCAGCCAGGGACAGCGAGGTGGAGGCGAGGGACTGCTGGGTCTGGAGAGCCAGCAGGTTCGCGCCTTCCTCGTTGGTGTCGGCCAGCGTCAGCT
>NZ_JBLXGP010000004.1:0-397239 GCF_048260565.1 Roseibium sp.
CGCCGTCATGCGAAACATCATCGTCATCCTAAATGCAAAACTCAGAGACGGACTCGCAAAACAGAGTTGATGACGCCTGTGTGTATGGAACGGCAGGCATTTCAACCTGCAAACCCCATCACTCCGGCGTCGGCAGCTTCAGGTCCGGGGCCTTTTCGATCACCTGGGTGATCGCCATTTCGAAGTTCGGTGCCTTGGTGTCGTAGGCCGCCTTGACGATGAAGCCGTCGTCGGGCCGGACCCAGTATTTGTAGTGGTTTTCCGTCACCATGCCCTGGGACACGGTGAGATCCGCCTCCAGCGTGTCATGGGCGACACCGTCGATCTCCTCCGTGCCGCAGGCGGCGTTACGGATGGTCTTTGCGTTTTCCGCCTTGGCGGCGATGGCGCCTTCCGCATTCTGGCTCGCGTCGAGATCGCGCACCTTCGCCCAGCTCTTGCCCTCGTCCGACGACTGATACATGACGTTCCGATAGGTCAGCACCCAGGCCTGGGGCGGGTCGATCGGCACGCTCATGTGATGATCGTGATTGAGATAGAGAAAATCGTTGGTCATGGGCGGGGCGCCCTTGAACGCGGTCGTGACGAAGGTCTTCGTCGGCACGCCCTGATCGAGCTGCTTGTAGAGTTCGACGAACCGGTCGTGGCACGGATCCGCCATACCGGCCTGAACGGTACCAAGCAGAAGGCCCACGGCTGCAACGGCTGATTTCATCGACAGCCCCTCTTTGAAAAGCGCTTTGTTCAAATCCAACGAACCGGAGAATACCGACTTCTCGTCGGCAAACATCACACAAACGTCGTATGCGCAGATCGCGAGCCGCCGAAACTTAGCCCAGCACGACAACCTTGGCGCCGACGTTCACCCGATCGTAGAGATCGATCACGTCCTGCTGCCACATGCGGATGCATCCGCTGGACGCATTGGTGCCGATGCTGCTTGGCGCATTGGTGCCGTGGATGCGGTAGAGCGTGTCCTTGTTGCCCTGCCAGAGATAAAGGCCGCGGGCGCCGATCGGATTGCTCGGGCCGCCCGGCTGACCGTCCCGGTATTTTTCCAGCTGGGGATCCCGGTCGATCATTTCATCCGGCGGGAACCACTTGGGCCACTCCCGCTTGAACCCGATCCGCGCCTCGCCGCTCCAGGCAAAACCGGCGCGCCCGACACCGATGCCGTAACGGATCGCCCGCCCGCCGGGCTGGACCAGATAGAGGAACTTCTTCTTCGGATCGACGACGATCGTGCCGGCCGGATAGCGCGAGGAATAGGAAACGGTCTGGCGCAGGTATTGCGGATCGAAATTCTGATACTGGATGGCGGGTAACGAGAATCCGCCGTCGCGGATCGGCGCATAGGCCGCGGCATAATCCGGCGTCCCGTCGGCGCGCAGGTCGAGCCCCGCCTGGCGGATCCCGCTTTCCTTGCTCTGGCACGCGGCCAGAAAGCAGGACAATCCCACCACGAAATTCCGGCGGCTCACCTTCAACGCCATGATTGCTTTCCTCGTTCCCGGCCCGACCGGCCGCGTCAGATCCATGATCCGACAGATGCACTGGTTCAGGTTGAAAGCAACATGATTATGGTAAACGGATGGTGAATTTTTGACCTAGAGGCAGGTTATTCGGTGCATAGCTCCGGGGAATTGACCCAGCCTTCAGCAGCTAGCAAAAAGGGCCGCCCGAACGAACGGCCCTTTCGTGTTTTCAGGGTCGGGAATAGGAAGAACCCACTCCCGAGTCCCCTTAGCTGTTGACCAGGTTGCGCAGCACGTAGTGCAGGATGCCGCCGGCCTTGATGTAGTCCAGTTCGTCCACCGTATCGACGCGGCACAGGCACTCGATGGTCTTGGTCGTGCCGTCCTCGTAGGTCACTTCCACGTCCATCATCTGGCGCGGCTGGATGTCGGCGATGCCCTTGATGGTCACGCGTTCCTTGCCGGTGATGCCGTGGCTCTGCCAGCTCTCGCCTTCCTTGAAGGTGAGCGGGATGACGCCCATGCCGACCAGGTTGGAGCGGTGGATACGCTCGAACGACTGGGCGATCACGGCGCGCACGCCGAGCAGCTTGGTGCCCTTCGCAGCCCAGTCGCGGGACGAGCCGGTGCCGTATTCCTTGCCGGCGAAGACGACCAGCGGGGTGCCTTCGGCCTGGTATTCCATGCAGGCGTCGTAGATCCACTCCTGTTTGCCGTCCTTCATGGTGACGCCGCCTTCGACGCCCGGAACCATCTGGTTCTTGATGCGGATGTTGGCGAAGGTGCCGCGCATCATGACCTGGTGGTTGCCGCGCCGCGCGCCGTAGGAGTTGAAGTCCTTCGTGGCGACCTGGTGCTCGGAGAGGTAGGTCCCCGCCGGGCTGTCGGCCTTGATGTTGCCGGCGGGCGAAATGTGGTCGGTGGTGATGCTGTCCAGGAACAGGCCCATGACGGCGGCGCCCTCGATATCCTCGAGCGGCTTCGGCTCCATGGTCATGCCTTCGAAGTAGGGCGGGTTCTGGACATAGGTCGAGGAAACCGGCCAGCCGTAGGTCATGCCGCCTTCCACCTTGATGCCCTGCCAGTGCTCGTCGCCCTTGAAGACGTCGCCGTAGCGTTCGCGGAACATTTCGTCGGTGATGGAGGAGCGGATGAGATCGGTGATCTCCTTCGTCGACGGCCAGATGTCCTTCAGATAGACCGGGTTGCCGTCCTGGTCTTCACCGAGCGGATCTTCGGTGATGTTGACGTTCAGGTTGCCGGCGATGGCGTAAGCAACGACCAGCGGCGGGGACGCCAGGTAGTTGGCGCGCACGTCCGGGTTGACGCGGCCTTCGAAGTTGCGGTTGCCGGACAGAACCGAGCAGGCAATCAGGTCGTTGTCGTTGATGGCCTTTGAAATGGCCGGATCGAGCGGTCCGGAGTTGCCGATACAGGTGGTGCAGCCGTAGCCGGCAAGGGTGAAGCCCAGCGCATCAAGATCGTCCTGGACGCCGGCCTTGTTGAGGTAGTCAGTGACGACCTGGGAACCTGGTGCCAGAGAGGTCTTGACCCACGGCTTGACCTTCAGGCCCTTGGCGAGCGCGTTGCGGGCAACGAGGCCGGCGCCGATCAGCACGGACGGGTTGGAGGTGTTGGTGCACGAGGTGATCGCGGCGATGACAACGTCGCCGTTGCCGAGATCATGATCCTTGCCCTCGACGGCAACCCGCTTGACAATTTCCGCCCCCTTCTTGAACTCGTCTTCCATGGTCCTGGCAAAGCCGGCGGCCGCATCGGACAGGTTGATGCGATCCTGCGGGCGCTTCGGACCGGAGATAGCCGGAACGACCGTGGAGATGTCCAGTTCGAGCGTGTCGGTGAAGACCGGCTCTTCGCCGGAGTAGCGGAACATGCCCTGCGCCTTGGCATAGGCTTCGACCAGGGCAACGCGGTCCGCATCGCGGCCGGTCGCTTTCAGATAGCCGAGGGTCTCGTTGTCGACGGGGAAGAAACCGCAGGTCGCACCGTATTCCGGCGCCATGTTGGCGATGGTGGCGGCGTCTTCGAGCGACAGATTGTCGAGGCCCGGGCCGTAGAATTCCACGAACTTGCCGACCACGCCCTTCTGGCGAAGCATTTCGACCACGCGCAGCACCAGGTCGGTCGCGGTGATGCCTTCATTGAGCTTACCCGTAAGCTTGAAGCCGACGACTTCCGGGATCAGCATGGAGATCGGCTGACCGAGCATGGCGGCTTCCGCCTCGATACCGCCGACGCCCCAGCCGAGAACGGCAAGACCGTTGACCATGGTGGTGTGCGAATCGGTGCCGACCAGCGTGTCCGGATAGGCGACGGTTTCGCCGTCTTCTTCCTTGGTCCATACGGTCTGAGCCAGGTATTCCAGGTTCACCTGGTGGCAGATACCGGTTCCCGGCGGCACGGCGCGGAAGTTGTCGAAGGCCGACTGGCCCCAGCGCAGGAACTCGTAGCGTTCGCCGTTGCGCTCGTATTCCAGCTCGACGTTCTTCCTGAACGCATCCTGGGTGCCGAAATAGTCGATCATGACCGAGTGGTCGATGACGAGGTCGACCGGAACCAGCGGATTGACCTTCTTCGGGTCGCCGCCGAGCTTCACGGCGGCATCGCGCATGGCGGCAAGATCGACCACGGCCGGGACGCCGGTGAAGTCCTGCATCAGCACACGGGCCGGACGGTAGGAGATCTCATGGGTGGACTTGCGGGTCGTCAGCCACGTGGCGACAGCGCGGATATCGTCTGCGGTCACCGTGCGGCCGTCTTCGAAGCGCAGCAGGTTTTCCAGAACGACCTTCAGCGAAAACGGCAGCTTGGAAACGCCGTTCAGGCCGTTCTTCTCCGCGTCGGGAATGGAAAAGTAGGTGTAGGTCTTGTCACCGACGGTCAGTGTTTTCTTGGCTTTAAAGCTATCGAGGGACTGTGGCACGACTGGCGATCTCCTTCAGGGTCCGTAGCCGCCTCCCGCATTCGGGCCGCGGCCGGTCATGAAAATCTCTGGATGGTCCGTCAAGACAACGGACGGGAGCCCGTTCGGTTTCCTTGATTTGAAACTCTGCTTTATCACGGCTGCGACGAACCTAACGTTTTCTCTTTATATTTAAAAATAAATCTCCAAAAACAACCGCCGCGGCCGGAATGGCCGGTTCGACGGAGCATCCATGTGTAGACGCTCTCGGATTGTTGCCGGAAAGCAGCTGGGGACGACTGCCGTTTTCCACGGCTGTGATACAATCAGGCCCGGAAAAGCAGGTCCATCGATATGCGCGGGCCCGCGCATCGCAATCCATCCTTCATCAAGTGGCGGAAAATTTATTGCATACCATTGTATACTCAACTAATACACCCTCAGCCAGCTTGACCCGGCTCGCCAGAACCGTATGAGACCGGATGTTCAAGACACACATTACACCAGGACGCGGGATCATCATGAGTTTGTACACAGACTACCTGAACGAGATTGAAAGCCGCAAAGGCCAGGGCTTGCATCCGAAGCCCATCGATGACGGCGCGCTTCTGAGCGAGATCATCGCCCAGATCAAGGATCCCGCGAACGAGCACCGGAAAGCCTCCCTCGAGTTCTTCATCTACAACACCCTGCCGGGCACGACGAATGCCGCGGGTGTGAAAGCGAAGTTTCTGAAAGAAATCATTCTGGGCGAAGTGGCCGTCGAGGAAATTACTCCGGCTTTCGCCTTTGAACTCCTGTCTCACATGAAGGGCGGACCGTCCGTCGAAGTCCTGCTCGATCTGGCCCTCGGGGACGACGCGGCGATTGCCAGGGACGCCGGCGAAGTCCTGAAGACCCAGGTGTTCCTGTACGACGCGGATATGTTCCGGCTGCGCGATGCCTTCAAGGCCGGCAACGAAGTCGCCAAGGACGTGCTGGAAAGCTACGCCAAGGCAGAATTTTTCACCAAGCTTCCGGACGTAGAGGACGAGATCAAGGTCGTGACCTACGTCGCCGCGGAGGGCGACATCTCGACCGATTTGCTGTCTCCCGGCAACCAGGCACACTCCCGCTCCGACCGCGAGTTGCACGGCAAGTGCATGATCTCGCCCGAAGCACAGCAGGAAATCGTCGCGCTGCAGAAGCAGCACCCGGACAAGCGCGTCATGATGATCGCCGAAAAGGGCACGATGGGCGTCGGCTCGTCGCGTATGTCCGGCGTCAACAACGTCGCCCTGTGGACCGGCAAGCAGGCCAGTCCTTACGTCCCGTTCGTCAACTTCGCGCCGGTCGTTGCCGGCACCAACGGCATCTCCCCGATCTTCGGCACCACCGTCGACGTGACCGGCGGCATCGGCCTCAACCTGAAGAACTGGGTCAAGAAGCTGGACGCCGACGGCAAGCCGATCCTCAACAATGACGGCAATCCGGTCCTGGAGCAGAAATACTCCGTGGAGACCGGCACCGTTTTGACCATCAACACCAGGAGCAAGAAGCTCTTGAGCGAAGATGGCAGCGAAGAGCTGACCGATATCGCCGCCGCCTTCACGCCGCAAAAGATGGAATTCATGAAGGCCGGCGGCTCCTACGCCATCGTGTTCGGCAAGAAGCTGCAGACCTTCGCCGCCGAAACGATTGGCGTCGAGGCGCCGCTCGTGTTCGCCCCGTCCAAGGAAATTTCCAATCCGGACCAGGGCCTGACCGCTGTTGAGAAGATCTTCAACCGCAACGCCGTTGGCGTGACCCCGGGCAAGGTTCTGCACGCCGGCTCCGACGTCCGCGTCAAGGTCAACATCGTCGGCTCGCAGGACACCACCGGCCTGATGACCGCCCAGGAACTGGAAGCCATGGCGGCAACCGTCATTTCGCCGCTTGTCGACGGCGCCTACCAGTCCGGCTGTCACACCGCGTCCGTCTGGGATCTGAAGGCGCAGGCCAACATCCCGAAACTCATGAGCTTCATGAACAAGTTCGGCCTGATCACCGCGCGCGATCCGAAGGGCGAATATCACCCCATGACCGACGTGATCCACAAGGTGCTGAACGACATCACCGTGGACGACTGGGACATCATCATCGGCGGCGACAGCCATACCCGCATGTCCAAGGGCGTCGCCTTCGGCGCCGACTCCGGCACCGTGGCTCTGGCTCTGGCGACCGGCGAGGCGACCATGCCGATCCCGCAATCCGTGAAGGTGACCTTCAAGGGCGCCATGAAGGACTACATGGACTTCCGCGATGTGGTCCACGCCACCCAGGCGCAGATGCTCCAGCAGCATGGCGACAACGTCTTCCAGGGCCGGGTGATCGAAGTGCATATCGGCACGCTGCTTGCCGACCAGGCCTTCACGTTCACCGACTGGACCGCGGAGATGAAGGCCAAGGCCTCGATCTGTATCTCCAATGACGAGACCCTGATCGGCTCCCTTGAGCTGGCCAAGTCCCGCATCCAGGTGATGATCGACAAGGGTATGGACAACGCTGCCGGCACCCTGGCGGGTCTGATCGCCAAGGCGGACAAACGGATCGCCGAGATCAAGTCCGGAGAAAAACCCGCCCTGACCCCGGACGACAACGCCGAGTATTTCGCCGAAGTCGTGGTCGATCTGGACGAGATCTCCGAGCCGATGATCGCCGACCCCGACGTGAACAACACCGATCCGTCGCGCCGCTACACCCACGACACCATCCGCCCCGTGTCCTACTACGGCGGCGAAAAGAAAGTGGATCTTGGCTTCGTCGGCTCCTGCATGGTGCACAAGGGCGACATGAAGATCGTCGCCCAGATGCTGAAGAACCTCGAGAAAGCAACCGGCAAGGTGGAGTTCAAGGCTCCGCTGGTCGTCGCCGCACCGACCTACAACATCATCGACGAGCTGAAGGAAGAGGGCGACTGGAGCATTCTTGAGAAGTACTCCGGCTTCGAATTCGACGACAACGCTCCGAAGAACACGGCCCGTACGGAGTACGAAAACATCCTTTATCTGGAACGCCCCGGCTGTAACCTTTGCATGGGTAACCAGGAAAAGGCCGAGAAGGGCGACACCGTTCTGGCCACGTCCACACGCCTCTTCCAGGGCCGCGTCGTGGAAGATTCCACCGAGAAGAAGGGCGAATCCCTGCTCGCCTCGACCCCGGTCGTCGTCCTCTCCGCGATCCTCGGCCGTACGCCGAGCATCGACGAGTACAAGACCGCCGTGGAAGGGATCGACCTGACCAAGTTCTCCCCGCCGCTCGAAAAGACCGCCACCGCCCGTTCGGTTCACTTCTAAGGGTCTCTTTAGAGCATCGGGCGATAAGCGCTGAAATCTGCGGCCGCTGACCGGTCATCTGCCTTGCAACAAACGCAGGCTGGTGACGGTCAGCGGCCGTTGACTTGGGGACAGGACAATCCCCGTCCTTTCCCTCTCCGGCCGGGCCGCACAAGCTGCGGTGGCACCGCTGTCTATTGCGTCCTTCCGGGCTTCCAATTAATAAAATTCGGTATGCGCCCGTATTTTCTGCTCATTGTCTTTTTTAGTTTCTTTGGAGTGTCTGCCCCGTCCTACGGGCAGGAAGCCGTCCGGGAACCGCTGGAAGTCGGAGACGCCGGCAACGCCTATCTTCGCTCGATCCGGTTGCGCGGCATCGACGCCGACGTCGCCTATTTCGATCCGTCCGCACCGCCTCCCGACCTGGACACCGAGCAGGAACCGGCCAAACCGAAACCGGAGGAAAACGGCTCCCGGACCAGGATCGACTGGCCGACCGGCCTCATCGCCGGCGCCATATTGGCCATCATTGCCTATGTTTTCCTGCGCTATGGCGGAGGCATCGCCGTTTCGCTCAAGCGGGATGCGCAAAATCCCGACCGGAAACACGGAAGATCCCAGGTCGCGACGCCCGCCTGGGCCGAACGGCTGGGCTCCTACCAGGAAATCGTCGGCATGAAGGACCGCAGGCGGGCGCTGGTCCTTCTGACCCAGAAGGTGCTGGCCTCGGTGGTGGCCGCAAATGGCGTACTGATGCAGCGCAGCTGGACCGGACGGGAGGCCCTGCAGCATATCCCCGCCACCTGGACGCAGCGCGACACCTTGCGCGCGCTCATCATGACGAGCGAACGCGTCCAGTTCGGCGGCTACGATGTCAGTGACCACGAATTCCGCGAACATGTTTTCGCCTGCAGGCAAATACTGGGGCCGGCAGCCTCATGAGCGATACCAGGGCCACGTCCTCGCCCAGCGGGCCCGCCTTTCAGGGACTGCGTCTCGAAACAATCGTCATTGCCGCGGTCTGCGTGATTGTGCTGGCTGCCGGATGGTATCTTCTGGCGCAGCGGCAGCAGACCTTGCGCCGGTCCCCGTCCGGACTGGACGGATTGCAGATCTGGCTGGCGTCGAACGGTGTCGGCGCCCAGAACTTTTCCGGCGGCTGGCTCATGGACCAGACCTCTGTCGGGCTCCTGATCGTGCCTGTCTATGACACGGCGCTCAATGAGGACCGAAAGGCGCCCACGACCAAGGAAGAGCTTCTGGCGCAGCAGGACGAGTACGACCTCACCACATCCGTGATCTCGATCAAGGCAAAGAAGGTCCCGACCCTCCTCGTCCTGCCGAAATGGCGCACCGGCATGCGCCTGACCGGCCTCGCCCATCCGATCCTGAACGTGGAGACGAAGCGGCTGAAGGCGACC
The DNA here is from genome assembly GCF_048260565.1 of Roseibium sp. GTDB lineage: Bacteria > Pseudomonadota > Alphaproteobacteria > Rhizobiales > Stappiaceae > Roseibium. Next base: position 9,113 of record NZ_JBLXGP010000004.1, read on the forward strand.
GTTCAGAAGCTGACCGGGGACGGCAGTTTCACACCCGTCTTTGCACGGACGCCCTTCACCCGGTTCCCGTACCGATCGGATGACGACAAGAACCTGAGCGCCGAGATCTATGCCGCCCAAATGTTCCGCAGTAAGCTCTGCGCACCGTTGCTTGGAACCAAAGACGCCATGATCCTCGCCGAATGCCCCCTTGACGGAGGCGCGGACCCAAAGGCCAGAACGGTTCTCGTCCTGTCCGACCCGGATCTTGTGAACAATCACGGCCTGCGCCTTGGCGACAACGCGACCATCGCACTGGACTTTCTGCGCTCGAAAGCGGGCAAGAAGAACATCGTGATCGACTACAGCCAGTCCGACTGGCTGCGCGATCCGTCCGCCGAACCGAAGCGCGAACGCAGCTGGGACGACCTTCGCCGGTTTTTTGGCCCGCCCTTCCTGACGCTCTGGATCGGCGCAGCGCTGGTGCTGGGTCTGTTTCTCTGGCGCTCCGCGCTGAGATATGGCCCGATCCGGTCCGACGCAGCAGCCCCGGGAGCGTCCAAGAACCTCGCGGTGCGCGCCCGGGCAAGGCTCATGCGGATGTCGGGCCAGGACGGCGCCCTGGTGGGCGATTATGCCGCCGCACGGCTTTCGGCCACTGCGGATGCGCTGTTCGGCCGCGTCAACGCACATGACTACGCCAGCGAGGACGGCTTCCTGAAATTCGCGGACCGGCGGCATCCGGAACAGGCAGTCCGCCTGCGCGCGGTCCTGTCCAGGATCAGGCAGTTCCCCGCACGCCTTCCGGCCTCGGAGGCCATCCAGCTAATCGACGAATTGGAACAGGTTTTGGAGCAAATAACCAATGACGCTTGAAGCCCTGCGCGAACGTACAGACGCCCTGCGGACAGAGATCGGCCGAACCGTTCTTGGTCAGGACGAAGTTGTCGAACTCCTGCTGGTCGCGCTGTTCGCGCGCGGCCACGTCCTTCTGGAAGGCCCTCCGGGCACCGCGAAAACCCTGCTCGCCCGCAGTTTCGCCGCGGCCCTCGACCTCGATTTCGGCCGCATCCAGTTCACCCCGGACCTGATGCCTGGAGACGTGCTCGGCACCTCGATCTTCGATTTCCGGACCAACAAGTTCGTCCTCACCAAGGGACCGGTCTTCTCCCAGGTCCTGCTCGCCGACGAGATCAACCGGGCGCCGCCGAAAACCCAGGCGGCTCTTCTTCAGGCGATGAGCGAGCGCACCGTCAGCATCGACGGCACCGATCACCCGCTCGGCCGCGAATTCATCGTGGTGGCCACCCAGAACCCGATCGAGCAGCAGGGAACCTATCCGCTTCCCGAGGCGCAGCTTGACCGTTTCCTGTTCAAGCTGGTGATCGACTTCCCGCCGGAAGACATCGAGATGGCGATCCTTCGCCAGCACGCCGCCGCACCCCTGGAAGCCGGTCTGGAGACGACCGCCCTTTCAAAGGTTCTGGATGCGGCCGCACTGGCCGAAACGCGCGCCCTGGTCGACGGAATCACCCTGAAAGACGATATCCTGGCCTATATCCTCCGCCTGATCCGGGCGACCCGCGAAAGCTCCGAGATCGCCTTTGGGGCCTCGACCCGCGCGGCCGACGCTCTTGCCAGCGCGACCCGGGCCAGCGCGGCGCTGAGCGGCCGGGATTTCGCCATACCCGACGACGTCAAGCGGCTGTTCATTCCCACCCTGCGCCACCGGATCGTGCTCGGCCCGGCGGCGGAGATCGAGGGCCGCAGTCCGGCGCAGGTTCTGGAAAACATTCTCAACCAGATCGAGGCCCCACGCTGATCCGACCATCGAAAAGATTGCTGGCCTTCGGCGCGGCGGCCCTGGTCCTTTCGGTTTTCGCCGTAGTGGCCGGGGGCGCGGGACGGGAAATCGCGTTCCTGCCCTGGGTGGTGCTTGCGGCCCTGACCGGCCTGGATCTGGCACTCTCTTTCCGGCGTCCGAAGTCCCTGGCCTTTGACGTGCCGCCGGAAGTCTTCGTCGGAGAAACGGCCACCTTGCGCCTGACGATCGAGGGGGCCAGGCAGGATCTTCGAGCGAAGCTGGACTGGCCCGCCGGATTGAGCGGTGAAGGGGAAATCACCCTTCGGACCGGACCCGGCAACATCGCGGAAGCCGACGTCAGGTGCCTGGCAGTGCGCCGGGGGCTCTGGCATTTCGATCACCTCTGGCTGCTCTGGGGGTCCCGTCTCGGGCTCCTGGAATTCGTGCCGCGCCTGGATCTCGGGGCGGAACTCCGCGTCGTTCCCAACATCCGACTGGTTCAATCCGGCCAGATCACGACAACGGTCCTGTCCACCCTTTACGGGGTGAAGGAAAACCGGGCCATCGGCGAAGGCTCGGAATTCCAGCAGCTGCGCGACTTCGTTCCGGGCATGGACATCAAGACCGTCGACTGGAAACGCTCCGCCCGCCGCCGGTCGCTGGTCGCAAAGGAACTCAGGGCGGAGCGCAACCACCACGTGATCGTCGCCCTCGACAACGGCTACCTGATGCGCGAGGAGATCGGCGGTCTGCCGAAGATCGATCATGCCATCACGGCAGCGCTCGCGACAGCATGGGCCGCAGCCATCGGCGGCGATCTGGTCGGCTACTATTCCTACGACGTGCGGCCGCGCACCTTTGCCGCCCCCGCGCCCGGCCGCAATGCCTTCGCCCGTCTGCGTCACTGGACCGCCGAACTCTCCTATGTCAATCGCGAGACCAACCACACCCTGGCGCTCACGGAGCTTAACGCCCGCACCCCGAAGCGCAGCCTGATCATCATCTTCACCGATTTCATCGACACCACCTCGGCCGAGCTCCTGATCGAGAACATCGGCATTCTCGCCAAGCGTCATCTGCTGATCTTCGTCGCCATCCGCGATCCGGATCTGGAGACACTGGTGGAAACCGCCCCCGACAATCTGGACGGGGCCGCCACGCTGGTGGCTGCGAACCAGTCGATCAACGAGCGCCGCCTGGTCCTCGAACGCCTCACCCGCATGGGGGTTACCATTGTCGATGCCAAGCCGAGTGCCGTCACCGCGCGGCTGATTTCGACCTATCTGGAAATCAAGGCACGGGAGCTGATCTGATGGACAATCAGGATCTCATGCGCTCGGCGCGTTTCCGGAAAGAGAGAGAGGCCGATTGGCGTCGCCTGGAGGGCCTCGTACTCCAGGCCGAAGGCAAGGGCCTGCAGCGGATGGACTTCGCCGATGCGCGAGATCTCGCCTCTCTCTACCGTCAGGCAACGACATCCCTGGCGATTGCCCGCGAGATCTCCCTCGACAAGGCGCTTCTGGGCTATCTGGAGGCCTTGACCGCTCGCGCCTATCTTTGTGTCTATGCGCCCCAGGAACGGGTCGGCGGACTGGTCGAGCGGTTCTTTACCTTCAGCGCGCCCCAGGCGATGCGGCGCAGCTGGCCCTATATCCTGCTGGGTTTCGTCTGCATGGCGCTCGGCGCCCTGACCGGCTACCTGCTCTATTTCGAAAACAATGACTGGTTCTACGTCTTCACCCCGTCCGGCCTCGGCGGCGGCCGCGGGCCGGATGCCACGACGGAATCCTTGCGGTCGGTGATCTACGGAGGCAGCGGAAAGAGCGGTTTCGGAGCCTTCGCGACCTACCTCTTTTCCCACAACACCCGGATTGCGATCTTCGTCTTCGGCCTCGGCGTTTTCGCCTGCGCACCGGCGATCCTTCTCACCTTCTACAACGGCCTCATTCTCGGGGCCTTCCTGGCGCTCCACGTCGACCGCGGCCTGGGTCTGGATCTCGCCGGCTGGCTCTCCATTCACGGGGTGACCGAGATCTCCGCGATCTGCATTGCCTGCGGCGGCGGACTGCAACTCGGGATGGCCGTTCTTTTTCCCGGCGACAGATCCCGGTCGGACGCGCTTCACCATACCGGCCGCGACGCGGTGAAACTCGCCCTCGTCGCAGCGATCATGCTGGTTGCCGCCGCCTTTCTGGAAGCCTTTGCCCGGCAGATGGTTCAGGATCTGACCGCACGCTTCGTGATCGGCTGGGGCGTCGGCGCGCTCTGGTTGGCCTGGTTCGTCTTCACCGGACGGAGGCGGCCATGATCTCCCGCCGGAAAATCTCACTTCTTCGGCGCAAGAAGAAGGACAGGCCTTCGCCCGACATCCTGATGCCGCCCGAAGGGGTGCCGCTGACCCTGCCGGTCGCGGGCGTGGGCGTCCGTATCGCCGCGCAGATCACCGATGTCTTGATCACCTCGATCGGGGCCATTTGCCTGCTGGTCCTGCTTTCCGCCCTCAACCTGACGACCCCGCGAACGGTTTTCGCCATCGGCGCCCTGCTCTTCTTCGTGATCCGGGTTCCCTATTACGTGATTGCCGAACTCGGCTGGAACGGCCAAACGCTGGGCAAGCGGCTCATGAAGATCAAGGTCGTCTCCCATGACGGTGGACCGCTGACCGCCCATGCGCTGGTCCTGCGCAATCTGATGAAGGAAGCGGAAATCTTTCTGCCGGCCACGCTTCTCCTGACCCTGGATATGGCCTCCCCTCTGGCATCGATCGCCTCCCTGGCCTGGATCACGATGGGTCTCATGGTGCCGATTCTCAATCGCTACCGCCGCCGTCTCGGCGATATCATGGCCGGCACCCACGTGATCCACCTGCCCGTGCCGGTACTGCTGAAGGACCTGGCAACCGAAACCCCGGTCTTGACGGAAGACCGGAAAAAAATTGTCTTCCTGTCCCATCAGCTCGATCACTACGGCGCCTTCGAACTGCAGACGCTTGAAACCCTCCTGCGCGCCCAAAGCGTGCGTCCTTCGGCCGGCGCCGAACAGCAGCGACAAGCGACCATCGAGACAATCGTGGAAAAAATCCGCAAGAAGATCGGCTATGCGGACCCCGTTCCGCCCGCTGACCGCCTGCGGTTCCTGCAGGCCTTCTACAACGCCCAGCGCAAGCATCTCGAACAGCGCCAGCTGTTCGGCGACAGGCGCGAGAACAAGCACTACGCTCAGGCAGACGAGGATAACCAGGCCGGGAAATAGTCAACGCCACCCGCCCTGCTTGCAGCGTTATGGAAATCTGTCTATCGTCAGAAATGTCAATGAGATAAAACTTTTAGGACGATTCTTAGAATATGCGAGAAAGTGACAATACATCCGCCGAGAACGTTCTTCCCAAACACGGAAATCAAAAAAAAGACCCTTCATCCCAGCAAGAAAAATTACCGCTTGGCGTTAATTCAATCATCAACGGCACTATTTCGATCCTTTTCAGGCACATCGGCCGGGTATTTTTGATCGGTTTGCTGCCACTTTTCCTCAGTCAGTTAGCGTATGAATTTCTGCCGACACCAAATTTTGCGTATTTATCCAGCAGAGAGCTATTTTCTCCCAACACAGCCACCACAATCACAATATTGAATGCTGTTTTTCAGATTGCCATCCATGCGGTCACGTTCGCTTTCCTTGTACAGCTGGCTTACGATGCCAACCTTGAGCGCTCGGTGAAAATCAGACGGTACATACAGCCGGCTTTGACCTCGGTTTTCTTCCTGTCGGTGCTGACTATTGTCCTTGGCGTTATCTTTCTAGGTTCAGTGATTGCCATTACAATTCTTACTCAAAAACTGGGTCAGGTTATCTTTCTCGCAATTCCGGCATGCTTCGCACTTCTTCTATGGATCATGGCAGTGTTTTCGGTAACGGCATCGGTCGTGGTCATCGAACAGGTCAGTTTCCGCGGATTAGGTCGCAGCCTGGCGCTGACAAGGAACTATCGATGGGCGATCGCCGGTACGCTGTTTCTGACATTCGTCATCGTATCGCTCTTACAATACGTTTTCACGTTTCTGTTCAAGTTAGTCGGAGAGGCAGGTAGCTTGATTCCGGCATCGATATTCTTCTCGGCATTCGGCAGCCTCAGCCTGAGTTTTGTCAGTATCCTCATAACGCTTTTTTATTCGCGCCTGCGCGAGATCAAGGAAGGCATCGGCGTCGGCCGGATCGACACCGTGTTCGACTGAGAATGACGCGAGGCATCGCCCCACCGAGGAGGGTGGAATACAGACACCCGCCGCCTCGCTCTCCGCTTGAGCCTGCCACCTAAAATACATACGGTGAAAAATTACGATAAGGGCGCGAAACGAGGACAAATCCTGTGCTTATTGGAATTCAGGAAAACCTCTCATTTGAAAACTTTTTCTCGGAGCAACAAGAATGACCGACACGACCCTGGGCCAACCGAAACCCCCTCTCGGAGTTGGCGAAATCATTAGCGACAGCTTTTCGATCCTCTTTGGAAAATTCATTCCGGTCATCATCGTCGCCTTCGTGCCGAGCCTGATCGGGTTGCTGCTTTCCGGCATGCTTGTCGGCTTCGGAGCCGTCCTTGGAACCGAGACACCGCAATACACCGGCCCGGGAATGGCGGTGGCCAACGTGCTGTCGGGAATCATCGATATCGTTGTCTATTCCATTTCGGCCGCCCTGCTGGTGCAGCTGGCCTATGACGCCAAACTCGGTCGCCCCGTGCAACTCGGGCGCTATTTCGGCCCGGCCTTATCCGCCTTGTTTCCGCTTGTCGTTTTGAGTCTCGTTGCAGGTATCCTGGCCGGCCTCGCCACGATTGTGTTCATCATTCCGGGTCTCTGGGTCTATGCGGTGTTTTCCGTCATGGTACCGGCGATCGTTATCGATCGCGTCGGGTTCGGTGGTCTGGGCCGCAGCGCATCCCTGACAAAGGAATACAGATGGCCGATCGTCGGCGCCATGATCCTGATCGTGATCTGTGCCGTCCTCATCACCTTGGCAGCCGCGTTCATCATTGGCCTTATCGTCAACATCGTCCCCTTCGGCATGGTCCTGGGCATTCCGCTTTTCGCGGCCCTTTCCGCCATCGGAGCCGGCATCTTGGGTATCTTCGTCGCCCTGCTCTATGCCCGGCTCCGGGAAATCAAGGAAGGCGTCACCGTCGATCAGATCGCGTCCGTGTTCGACTGATCTGACAGTCCCCGACAAAGCAAGCGGGTGCATCAGGCACCCGCTCGACAATCCTCTGAGGCGGCATTACGGGCGCTCTTTGCCAACATTTGCAGATAACGCAGTGCAGCTCGAACGGAAGCCGCGTAACCACAACAGACTCCCGCCCTGCCAAGTTTTCTCGGAGCAGCACGAATGCCTGACACCAACACGGGACGGCCCAAAGCCGCACTTGGCGTCGGGTCTTTGATTGGCGAAAGCTTTTCGATCTTTTTCGCACATTTCCTGCAAGTCATGGCTGTTGCCTTCGTACCGATCGTTCTCGGCAGCGTGATCTCGGGCCTATTGATTGGCTTTGATGTCTCTATCGGCATAAAGTCCGCCGATTTCACCAGCGTCGGCAGCTCGGCTGTCTATTTATTTTCGACGGTCATAGAAATGGCAGTCGGTAACATCGCGGCCGCCCTTCTTGTTCAGCTGGCATATGACGCAAAGCTCCGGCGGCCCGTACGGCTTGGCCGTTATGTCGTCACGGTTTTGAACATGATCGTGCCATTGGCCGTCCTGAGTTTCGTGGCAAACGCTCTTATGGGCATCGGACTGGTTCTGCTGATCATTCCGGGCCTCTGGATCAATGCGGTCTTCTACGTCATGGTGCCCGCCGTCGTTATCGAACGAAAGGGTTTCTACGGACTGGGCCGCAGTGCCTCCCTGACGAAGGATTACGTCTTGCCGGTCATGGGATTGGTCATTCTGGGTATTGCCTATTTCCTGACCGTCGGCACCACCTCAGGAATTTTCATCGAACCCCTCCTAAACACGGTCGGCACTGTTTTCACCTTCATCCTGCTCTCGGTGCTTGCGTCCATCGAGGCCGGTCTGGCCGGCATACTCGTCGCCCTGACATACGCCCGCCTGCGCGAGATCAAGGAAGGCGTCAGCGTCAATCAGATCGCTTCCGTGTTCGATTGACGATGGTGGCAGGTGCTATTTCGCGGGAACAATACAAATGACTGACACGACCTTGGGCCTGCCCAAAGCCGCACTTGGTGTCGGCTCACTGATCGGCGAAACCTGTTCGATCTATGCCAGATACTTCATTCCAATCACCATTGTGGCTTTCGTGTTTGGCGCAATCGGCCTCGTAATTTCGATCCCGATCGTGGGTTTCGATACCGCTATCGGCATCGAACGCCCCCCGGTCACAGATTTCGACGCCACGATCTTTTCCTATGCGTCGACCGTCGTGAAAATAGCGATAGGCTCCTTCGCAACCGCCCTGCTTCTTCAGCTGGCGTATGACGCGAAACTTGGCCGGCCTATACAGTTTGGCCGTTATTTCGGTCCGGCTCTGAGCGCCATTGTCCCATTGGTGATTTTGAGTCTTGTTCAATCGATCTGCTTCACGATCGGGCTCGTTTTTCTGATTGTACCCGGTCTTTGGATCTTCGCGGTCTTTTCCGTCATGGATCCAGCGGTCGTTATCGAACGCGCCGGATTTCGCGGTCTGCATCGCAGTGCTTCCCTGACCAAGAACTATCGCTGGCTGCTCGTCGGCCTGTTCGCTCTGATGCTGATCCTCATTTTCTCTCTCGGCTTCGCGGCAACATTTCTTGCCAAAATCATCGTTCCCGCGGCCGGAATGGCCACAGGCCTCATCCTCACCGCGGCGCTGAACGCCCTGGGAAAAGGCTTCGCCATTGTTCTCACTACACTGATCTACGCTCGGCTGTGGGAGATCAAGGAAGGCGTCAGCGTCCACCAGATTACCTCCGTGTTTGATTGACGAAGGTGGTAGGTGCCAATCTGCGGGAGCCGGCCGAATGACTGGTTCAACTTTTCGCCCGCCCAAGATCTCGCTCGGGGTCGGCTCATTGATCACCGAGAGTTTTTCGCTCTTGTTCAGGAATTTCGTCCTGATTGTCGCGATTGCTTTTGCACAAAACCTGCTCGGCAACCTGATTTCGGGACTTTTGGTTGGTTATGAAGTGGCAATCGAGGTGAAGGCGCCGAACATAACCACGACCGGCGAGGCGGTCGCCTATGTGCTGTCCTTTCTCTCCAAAACAATAGCCGATTGCCTTGGGACCATTTTACTCGTCCAACTGGTCTATGAAATCAAACTCCGCCAACCGGTCCGGCTTGTCCGCCTTTTCGATCGGGTGCCGAGCGTGATTTTGCCAATGTTTGGCCTGAACCTCGCCTTTAGCCTCCTGGCGATCGAGGTTCTCCTGGAAAATATCACTAGGCTGTCCCTGGGGAGCGTAGGGTACCTCCTGCTTTGCATTCCGCAGTTCTGGCTCTATTCGGTATTTTTCGTCATGGCTCCCGCCATCGTCATCGAACACTTGGGCGTTAACGGCCTTGGCCGCAGCGCAGGCCTGACCAAGGGTTATCGCTGGCCAATTATGGGATTGGTCACGCTGATAAACGTCGTTTTCTTGGCAGTAGCCATCGGCATGATTTATGTGATCGACGTTGTCATAAACCTGGGAGGCAGTGCTGCAGGCATGATCCTGTACTCGATGGTTCTAGCGCTCGATTCGGGTTTTGTCTGTGTCCTATTCGTGCTGACCTACGTTCGCCTGCGCGAAATCAAGGAAGGCGTCAACGTTAACCAGATCGCGTCGGTATTCGATTGAAACCAAACCGGAATGAGGCTCCGGGACTTAAGGCCAAGGATACCCTTTGACACACCTTTCGACCCGGATTTTCCTTGCATGATGTCCGCCTTGCCAACTAACAAGGCGGACGTTCATTTTCCTCCGGAGTCTGTTCCCTGAAGCTGATTGCCGAAAATCTTGCCGTGGACCGCGGAGACCGACGGGTTTTCTCGGATCTGGCCTTCTCCCTGGAAAGCGGCACCGCTCTTGTGGTGACCGGGGCCAACGGTGTCGGAAAATCCTCGCTTTTGAGGACGCTTGCGGGCCTGGTCGCGTTGAAGGAAGGCGTCATTTCCCTTGAGGGCGGAGAGGACGACCGGACCGCCTTCGAGCATTCCCATTATTTCGGCCATCAGGATGCGGTCAAATCCGCGCTCACCGTGCTGGAAAACCTGACCTTCTGGCAGGCCTTCACCGCGCCGATCTCCACCGAAGTGTTTCAGACCGCAATCCACGAACCGGCCGAGGCGCTGGAGTTTTTAGGCATCGGACATACCGCCCGGCTCCCAGCCGCCTATCTGTCGGCCGGCCAGAGACGCCGCCTGTCCCTTGCCCGCCTCATGGTCTCCTCCCGCCCGATCTGGCTCATGGACGAGCCGACATCGGCGCTCGACCGCCATTCGGAGGCGCAATTGCTGGGGCTCATGAACGCCCATCTGGACCGGGGCGGCATGATCGTGACCGCGACCCACACGGACCTTGCCCTCAAGTCCGTGCGCACGCTCCATCTGGAAGCACCGCAGGACGTACGGATCGTGGAGGAACTGTCATGACCGGCTGGGCACTTGCCCTCTTCCGCCGCGAACTCCGCCTGGCGGTCCGCGTCGGCGGCAGCGCCATGGTCGGCGTGCTGTTCTTCCTGGCGGTCGTCACCGTCATTCCCTTCGGCGTCGGCCCGGATCTGAACCTTCTTGGCCGCATCGGTCCCGCCATCCTGTGGATCGGCGCGCTGCTGGCAACGCTGCTGGGCCTCGACCGGCTGTTCCAGGCCGACCGGGAAGACGGTGCGCTGGATCTCTTTCTCATGTCCGGCCGCTCGCTGGAGCTGCTCGTCCTGATAAAATGCCTGGCCCATTGGATGGCGACCGGACTGCCGCTGGTGATCGCGGCCCCCGTGCTTGCCATCTTCCTCAACCTGGAACCGCTCGCCATCGGCGCGGTCACCCTGACACTGCTTGTCGGCACGCCGGCGCTGACCCTGATCGGCGCCGTCGGCGCGTCGCTGACCGTATCGCTGCGCCGAGGCGGCCTGCTGCTGGCCGTCCTCGTCATTCCGCTTGCCATCCCGGTGCTGATTTTCGGCGTCAGTTCGGCGGATGCCGCAATTCACGATCCGGTGCCCTTCATGACGCCGTTCCTGATCCTGTGCGCGCTCACCCTGATCACCGCCGTGGTCGGACCGCTGGCCTCCGCGGCCGCCCTCCGGTTTTCGTCGGACTGACGATCTGGTATTTTCCCTCTCAGGAAACCATGCGGCACTGTTGGCCATTGAAGGTTGAACGGCTCTACATTAGAACGGTTCCATGGCTATCTGGGATTATGCAAATCCGACACGGTTTCTGAGGCTGGTGCAGATCATTCTGCCCTGGCTCATCGGCTTGTGCGTCATCGCCTTCGCCGTCGGCCTCTACATGACCTTCTTCACGACCCCGGACGACTACCAGCAGGGCGCCACGGTCAAGATCATGTACATCCATGTGCCGGCCGCCTGGCTTGCCATGATGTGCTACTCCGTCATGGCGCTTTCCTCGCTTGGCACGCTGGTATGGAAACATCCGCTTGCCGACGTGTCCGCCAAGGCCGCAGCCCCCATCGGGGCCGCCTTCACCTTCATGTCGCTGGTGACCGGCTCGCTCTGGGGCAAGCCCATGTGGGGCACCTACTGGGTCTGGGACGCGCGCCTGACCTCCGTCCTGGTGCTGTTCATCATGTATCTCGGCCTGATCGCCCTGTGGCGGACCATGGAAGACCCGATCAAGGCCGGCAAGGCCGCCGCGATCCTGACCCTGGTCGGGGCGCTCAACCTGCCGATCATCAAGTTTTCAGTGGAGTGGTGGAACACCCTGCACCAGCCGGCCAGCGTGATGCGCATGGATGGTCCGACCATCGATGCCTCCATGCTGATCCCGCTGTTCGTGATGGCGATCGCCTTCACGCTCCTGTTCTTCGTGCTGCACCTGATGGCCATGCGCAATGAAATCCTGCGCCGCCGGGTGCGCGCCATGCGCCTGAAGGCGGCCGCCACCGCGCGTCCCGCCGCCATTGCGGCCACAGCCCAGCCGGCGGAGTAAGTTTCATGGATCTGGGAACCCACGCCGGTTTCATCGTCGCCTCCTACGCGGTCTGCCTCGTTGTCGTTATCGGCCTGATCCTCTGGGTCGTCATCGACCGGAAGCGGCAGGAAGCGGACCTAGAGGAGTTGGCGGATCAGGGGATCACCCGCTCTGCAGCGGCCGAGGAAAATTCACGGCCGGCAGGACACAAAGCGTCAAAGGCCGCCAAAGCATGAGTGAGCAGACAGAGACATCGCAAAAGCGCCGCATCCCCGTGCTGGTGCTGCTTCCGGTCGTGATTTTCGCGGCCCTGGCCGCGCTCTTCCTGTTCCAGCTTACCTTCGGCGAGGATCCGCACACGATTCCCTCCGCCCTGATCGGCAAGAAAGCTCCCGAAACCGACCTTCCTCCCGTCGCCGGTCTGACCGACAACGGCACGCCCGTCCCCGGCGTTTCCAGCGCGGATCTCATGGGCAAGGTCTCCGTGGTCAATGTCTTCGCCTCGTGGTGCGTGCCCTGCCGCCAGGAACACCCGCTCCTGGAAGAGCTTGCCAAGGTGGACGGCATCCAGATGATCGGCATCAACTACAAGGACAAGCCTGAAAACGCCCGCCGCTTCCTCGGCAGCCTCGGCAATCCTTACGACCGCGTCGGCGCCGATGAAAAAGGCCGGGTTTCCATCGATTGGGGCGTCTACGGCGTTCCCGAAACCTATATCGTCGACCCTGAAGGCACCATCCGCTACAAGTTCATCGGCCCGCTGACGCCGAAGGCCTATCAGGAAGTTTTCCTGCCTCAGCTCGAGAAGGTGAAGTCCGGCAAGGACTGATCCTGATCCGCGCCAATCTCTTTGCAAATTCTGGCCGGTCACCGCCTCGTGACTCGCTCTTTATCCGGCATGTGCCTATTTTGGCGGCATCGCAAAAGCCATAAGGACGAGCGCCCATGGGCAAGCTCAAAGGATCGGCAAGCGCCCTGCTTCGCCGCACGATTTTCGTTTCCTCGATTGTTACAGCTCTGACGGCCGCCGGACCGGTATCGGCCGAACCCCAGGCGGTTGCGGAACTCTTCACCAGCCAGGGATGCTCCTCCTGTCCACCGGCCGACCGGTTGGTCGAGAAAATGGTGAACACTCAGGATGACGTCCTCGCCCTGGTTCTGCCTGTCGACTACTGGGACTATCTCGGCTGGAAAGACACGCTGGCCCGGCCCGCCTACTCGGCCCGGCAACGTGCCTATGCCGCCCGGCGCGGCGACCGCTCGGTTTATACGCCCCAGATCGTGGTCAACGGTGACGAACATGTCGTCGGCAGCAACAAGACCGCCGTCGGCAGCGCGCTGAAACGTGCCGCGCCCTTCACGGCCCATGTCAGCCTGAAAACCAACGACATGGCGATCGAGGCCACGGTGGACGGCGCCCTGCCGGAAGGCGCGCATATGGCCACAGTCCTGTTTCTCAGGATCAAGGATCATAAGGAAGTCGCCATCGGAAGGGGAGAAAACGCCGGCGCGACAGTCAACTACGTCAATGTGGTGCGCAGCCTGCAGCCGATCGGCATGTGGGACGGCAAGACACAAACCTTCCGCATGCCGAAAAGCGAGTTGACACGATCGGGTGACGAGCGCTGCGCCGTCCTGATCCAGCTCGAGGACGACGACGGACCCGGCCAGATCATCGGCGCCGCCGTCATGGATATACCGCCCCATTCGTGAGTTTTCGCGAGCACCCTCTCTCCAAGTCCTGAGGACGAGCGAAACTCCAGGGTTGTTTCCGGGCTGAAAACTGCTACCCCTTGCCGCGTTCACGGCGCTTCTCAGGCGCATCCGGCTAGACGGGGACAAATCATGAGTCTCAGACTGCGCATTGCTTTTGCCAGCATAGGCGTCGGCGTGATCGTGCTCGGTCTGAAGTTCGCAGCCTACTGGCTGACCGGGTCGGTCGCCTTGTATTCCGATGCGCTTGAAACGGTGATCAACGTCGCATCCTCCATCGCGGCCGTCTTCGCCGTCTGGTTTGCCTCCAAACCGGCCGATTCCAATCACCCCTACGGACACGACAAGGCGGAATATTTCGCCGCCGTTCTGGTGGGCGTGATGATCGTTCTGGCCGCCATCTCGATCTTCCAGTCCGCCTGGCACGGCTTCATCGCCAATGAGCCGGCCAACTATTCTCCGCTGGGTCTTGGAGTGAATGCGGCCGCGGGGGTCATCAACGGCGGCTGGGCCTGGTATCTGATCCGGTTCGGCAAGAAGCACCGGTCGCCGGCTCTGGTCGCCGACGGCCGTCACCTGAGAACCGACGTGGTCACGTCCGTCGGTGTCCTGGTCGGCGTGGTCCTCGTCGCCCTGACCGGCTGGACCCGTCTCGATCCGATCCTGGCCGGCCTGGTAGGCCTGAACGTGATGTGGACCGGATGGGAAATCATGAAGGAATCCATCAGCGGCCTGATGGACGAAGCCGCCTCCGCCGACACCCTGGACAAGATCCGCGCCCTCATCTCCGAGCAGGGCGAAGGCGCGCTGGAAGCCCACGACCTCAGAACCCGGATCGCCGGCCGGACGACCTTCATCGATTTTCATCTGGTCGTACCGGGGGAAATGACGGTGGATACGGCCCACGAAATCTGCGACCGGATCGAGCAGGCCATCGGAAAGGGCCTGCCGGGCTCTCACGTGACCATTCACGTGGAACCGGAACACAAGGCCAAGCATTCCGGCATCGTCGTCCTGTAGTCAGCCACCGGGCCGTCCGTCCCGAACATCGGCAGCATGAAATCAGGGAACTTGAGCTCCGGTTTCTGCGCAGGTTCATCAAAGGCCTGTACGACGGCATGCATCAGTTACGACCTTGCCGGGGGTGGGCATGCATTTTTCCGCGATTCTTTTCGACTGCGACGGCGTGCTCGTCGATTCTGAAATCATCTACATCGACGTCGAGCGCGAACATTTGAGCAGGCTCGGCCTGAACTACAGCCTCCGGGATTACCAGGAGCGCTTTGTCGGACTGACCAGCACCGATTTCTACAAGGCCATCGAAGACGACTATGCCGCGCTCGGAAAGGGGCCATTACCGATAGGCTTCGCTGACGGGCTGGACAGGGCAACCAGGGAGCATATGGACCGGGATCTGGTAGCCGTCGACGGGATCAAACCTCTTCTGGAGGGGTATCGGGGCCGAAAAGCCGTCGCCTCTTCGACACGCCTCAGTCGGTTGAACGAAAAATTGCGGCAAACCGGACTGCATCCCTATTTCGACCCGCATATCTATTCCGGCGAGCAGGTCCGGAACGGCAAGCCCGCACCGGATCTTTTTCTCTTCGCCGCGGTCAAATTGCAGGCCACCGCAAATGAATGTCTGGTCATAGAGGACAGTGTCAACGGCGTCCGGGCCGGCTGCGCGGCAGGCATGACCGTCTGGGGGTTTACCGGCGGCAGTCACGGCGACGATGCGTTGAAGGACCGCCTGCTTGAAGCCGGCGCGTCCGAAGTCTTTGCCGGCCACAACGACCTGGCAAAGCGCCTTCGATCATAATGGAACACCCGGGCCATTCACCCGGGAGTTCTCCAATCCAAGGAAAGGATGCCGGATTTCAACGGCCCAGATCGTGCTCCGGATTGGCGCTGATCTTGTGGATGGCAAGGTCGGCCCCGAGGTGTTCGTTTTCGGCCGACAGACGAATGCCGACGAAACGCTTCAGCACGCCGTAAACGACAAATCCGACGACAAGGGCATAGGCCACGCCGGCAAGCGTACCGGCAATCTGGGACAGCGGGGACACCCCGCCGAGACCGCCGAGGCTTTCCAGACCGAACACCCCCGCGGCGAGACCGCCCCAGGCACCACAGATGCCATGGAGCGGCCAGACGCCGAGCACATCGTCGATCTTCAGCCGGTTCTGGCAGAACTCGAAGCCCTTGACGAAGATCACGCCGGCAATACCGCCGACGATCAGGCTGCCGATCGGGTGCATGATATCGGACCCGGCGCAGACGGCGACGAGACCGGCCAGTGCGCCGTTATGGACGAAGCCCGGATCGTTCCGGCCCGCGATCAGGGCAGTCAGAATCCCGCCGACCATGGCCATCAGAGAGTTGATGGCAACCAGACCGGAGATCCCCGACAACGACTGCGCGCTCATCACGTTGAATCCGAACCAGCCGACACACAGCATCCAGGAGCCCATGGCAAGCCAGGGAAGCGAGGATGGCGGAATCCCGATCGGTTTGCCGCGGCTGTCATACCGCCCCCTGCGGGCGCCGAGGAGCACAACGGCGCCGAGCGCGATCCAGCCGCCGACCGCATGAACGACGACGGATCCTGCAAAGTCATGGAAAGGGACGCCGAAGCTCGCTTCCAGCCAACCTTGAAATCCGAAGTTCGAATTCCAGACGATCCCCTCGAAGATCGGATAGACAATACCGACCAGAACCGCGGTGGCCAGGCACTGCGGCAGGAATTTCATCCGCTCGGCGATGCCTCCCGAAATGATGGCCGGGATCGCGGCGGCGAACGTGGTCAGGAAGAAGAATTTCACCAGGGTCAGGCCCTGCAGCTCGAAGCCACCGCCTCCGCCGGACAAGGTTGCCGCATTCACGAAGAAGCTGGTCCCGTAGGCGACGGCGAACCCGACGAAGAAATAGGCGACGGTCGAGATCGCGAAATCGACCAGAATTTTCACCAGGGCATTCACCTGGTTCTTCTGGCGGACGGTGCCGACCTCCAGAAACGCGAAACCGCCATGCATCGCAAAGACGAGAATGGCACCCATAAGGACAAAGAAAACATCCCCGCCCACGTTCGTGTCGGTCATTACCTGGCTCCCAATTATGCAGATGCCCATTATCTGGGCGTATTTTTGGAAGCTATTGCTTACAAGCTGCATGCCAAACAGGCATGTGCGCTAAAAACAGATCATTCTGCGGGAAAATTGATTGAAGCCTCCGCCCAAAGCATCGATCAGTCTAATAATTAGGCATATTTGATAGGCAATCTGATTATTTTCTAATCAATTTCGGATTTATTCGACCTTGAGCATCAACCGGAACTGATTTGACCTGACCCTGTCGACTTGGCATGGTACCGGCATGATCCGCGGCATCCTGATCGACCTGTCAGGGGTGATTTACATCGGCGAAGGACCTGTTGCCGATGCCCGGGACGCTTTGTCCCGGATACGAGAATCCGGCCTTCCCGTCCGCTTTCTGACCAACACCACGCGCACGCCGAAACGAAGTCTGCTGGAACGCCTGTCGAGAATGGGCTTCGACATCGCGGCCGAAGACATCTTCACGCCGGCACAGGCCGCGCGTGAACGATTGATCGAACGAAGGCTGACGCCTCACCTTCTGATCCATCCCGCCCTGGAAGAGGATTTCCGTAATCTGCCATCCTCGACAGACGGGGACCGTGCCGTGGTTGTCGGAGACGCGGGCGACGGCTTCACCTACAAGGCCCTGAATGCGGCCTTCCGGGAATTGGCGAAGGGCGCGGACTTTCTGGCCCTCGCCCGAAACCGGACGTTCCTCGATGCGGATGGAGAACTCAGCCTCGATACCGGCGCCTTCATTGCCGCCCTCGAATATGCCTGCGGCCGCACCGCCACCGTCCTCGGCAAGCCATCGGCCGACTTTTACGCTGAAGCCGCCCGGGACATGGACGTTCAGTTGGACGACCTGGTGATGATCGGCGACGACGTGGAAAGCGACGTGTCCGGAGCGCTTGCCACCGGCGTGGGGCAGGCGCTTCTGGTCAGGACGGGGAAATACACCCCCGGCGCGGAAGCCGCCGCCGACCCGGAACCGACTGCGGTGGTGGATGATATCGGCGCCGCTGCCGACTGGATCCTGGCTCGCCTCTGACCTGTACGGTTCACTGCACGAAACACGCACTTTTCGAAAGCCATGAAAAAAGCCCGGGGCGTGAGCCCCGGGCCTCAAGTTTGCGGTCTGAGCCAGTTAGACCGCTTTGGGAGATGTTAGGGTCAGACCCGCTGGGAGCCCGTACCGAACTCCGGATAGGCTTCGACACCGATCTCGGCCTTGTCGAGACCCATGGCTTCTTCCTCTTCGGACACCCGGATACCGATGGTGTACTTCAGGATGAGCCAGACGATCGCGCTGACGACCACAACGAACGCGCCGTAAGCCACGATACCGATCAGCTGGGTGCCGTAAGAAGTGTCGCCGTTGGAGAACGGAACGATGAAGGTGCCCCAGATACCGGCCAGCAGGTGGACCGGGATGGCGCCGACAACGTCGTCGATCTTCAGCTTGTCAAGCAGCGGAACCGCGAACACCACGATGGCTGCACCGACGCCGCCGACGATGACCGACTGCAGGACGGTCGGAGCAAGCGGTTCGGCCGTAATGGAAACCAGACCTGCAAGCGCACCGTTGAGCGCCATGGTGACGTCGACCTTCTTGTAGAGGATCTGGGTCAGGGCCATCGCGACAACCACACCGGCAGCCGCAGCCATGTTGGTGTTGGCGAAGATACGGGACACGTCGGTAACGTCGCCAATGGTGCCCATGGCGAGCTGGGAAGCGCCGTTGAAGCCGAACCAGCCGAGCCACAGGATGAACGTACCGAGCGTTGCCAGCGGCATGGAGGAACCCGGCATTGCGTGAACGCTGCCGCCTGCACCGTACTTGCCTTTACGCGCCCCCAGGATCAGGGCACCGGTCAGAGCTGCCCAGCCACCGACGGAGTGAACCAGGGTGGAACCTGCGAAATCGGAGAAGCCCATTCCATCGAGCCAGCCTGCGCCCCACTTCCAGGAGCCGGCGATCGGGTAGATGAAGCCGGTCAGGACGATCGTGAAGATCATGAACGGCCACAGCTTGATGCGCTCGGCCAGCGTACCGGACACGATCGAAGCCGTGGTGGCACAGAACACCATCTGGAAGAACCAGTCGGAAGCCGTCGAATAGCCGGTGTCGAGGGCGTTACCGCCGACGGCATCGAACGCATAAGGTCCGAACGAACCGATGTAGCCACCGTCAACGCCGGTGTACATCAGGTTGTAACCGGTGATCCAGAACATAAGGCCGGCGACCGAGTAGAGCGCAATGTTCTTCAGGCACTGCATGGACACGTTCTTGGAACGAACGAGACCGGCTTCCAGCATGGCAAAGCCCGCGGCCATCCACATGACGAGGAAGCCGCCGATCAGGAAGAGCAGGGTGTTGAAGATATACTGGGTTTCCGGCGAAACCGCCGGAGCAGCATCCTGGGCCAATGCCGGCACGGCCATCAGGCCGAGGGCGCCGAGGGAAGCCGCGCTTTTAGCGACAAGTTTGTTCATCTTGGTTTTCCTCACAACAATCAAAGAGCTTCGGCGTCGGTTTCGCCGGTACGGATACGCACGACCTGGTCGATCGAGTAGACGAAGATCTTGCCGTCGCCGATCTGACCCGTCTTTGCCGCTGAGGAGATAACTTCGACGACTTTGTCGACAGCATCGCTTGCGACAGCGACTTCGATTTTCAACTTGGGCAGGAAGCTCACTGCATATTCAGTGCCGCGGTAGATCTCGGTGTGCCCTTTCTGGCGGCCATAGCCCTTCACCTCGGTCACCGTCAGGCCCTGAATGCCGATGCCCGTCAGCGCGTCACGCACTTCATCGAGCTTGAACGGCTTGATAATGGCCATCACGATTTTCATTGCTCGTTCCCATTCCTCTTTTTTGCCTCTTCCCGGCGAAGAGGCTCGCTTGACCGTCCCGTCTGGCACCCCCCTCAAGGTTCCACCCTGCCGAGAACCCTTCGGTTCAAATCAGAGCCCGCAAACGCAAGAAGCCGGGTCGGTTTCACGCCCTTACAAACAAGGACCGTGCCAACTTTGAAAATAGAGTCTGGGAATGGCAGTATTCTGCGGGTTTCAAGGGATTGGAACACCAGCCCGGCCGTCAATTCCAATGAAGCGCCCGAAATTGAGTCACTGCACAGGCCTATTTTTTGTGCAAAATTCAAATTTTGCACAAAAAATGTGCGTAAATCCTAAGCGAAGCTTAATCCCGATCAATAAAGAGGCAAAAAATCGGATGAAAACCCATTGTTGACGCTCGGAAGGAGAGCTTGCCGGCTCCCCTCTTCACCCTACAACACCCGATTTTCATCCGCAGCGCCCTGCAAACGCAGCGTCATGCGGAAAATCCGCCATCGTCCAGAAACGCCTGTTCCTCCGGCGTGGTTTCCCGTCCAAGAACCGCGTTGCGATGGGGGAAGCGGCCGAAACGGCGGATCACGTCCAGATGGATCAGGGCATAGAGATGGTATTCCCGATCGCCTGTCTTGCGGAAAAGATCGACGCTTTCCTGCTGCGCATCCATGTCTTCGGCATGTTCGAACGGGAGATAGAAGAAGGCCCGGGCATCCTTTGGAAAGGCCTTGTCATAACCGGCGGCAACCGCCCGCCTGGCATGGTCCAGCGCCCGTGCGTCCGCCTCGAAGGCGCGCGCGTCGTTGCGAAACACATTTCTTGTAAACTGATCAAGCAGCAGGATCAGGGCTAGGGATCCGTGGGCAGTGTCGGCCCAGGCATCGAGTTCGCCTTTTTGCGCGGCCTCGATCGTCGTCAGGAAACGCTCCCGGATTTTCCGGTCGAAATTGTCATCACGGGCAAACCACTTGGAAGCCCCCGCCTGCCACCAGAAATCGAGAACATCGATCGGATTTGCCAAAGTCTCGGACATGGTGGACCCTTCCTGAGTTGAAGACAGATGCAGCGTATTGCGTCTATATATGACCTAGGGTACGGAAACCCGATCAGACAAGGAACCCGTTTTAAGTGAGCGACGACATCCTGCTGGACTTGAAGGGGCTGAAATGCCCGCTGCCGGTTCTGAAAACCCGCAGGGCCATGGCTACCCTGGAAACCGGGACCCTGGTCACGGTGCTGACGACCGATCCCATGGCCGCGATCGACATTCCCCACTACTGCCAGGAAAACGGCCACCGTCTTGTGAGCGCCGAAATGGCCGGGGAGGCCGGGCGTTTCGTTCTGGAAAAGGGCTGAGCCCGATTTCCACGCCCTGCGTCAGGATCCCGCGAACTGATCCATTTTCCTTGCCAGCTTGATATCCAGCTCCGTCAACCCACCCGCGTCATGGGTTGCCAGCGTGACGTCGACCTGCCCGTACACATTCGACCACTCCGGATGATGGTTCATCTTTTCGGCAACCAGCGCCACACGGGTCATGAAGCCGAAGGCCTCGTTGAAGTCACGAAACCGGAAACTGCGGGTGATCGCTTCGCGCCCGTCCACCAGGCGCCATAGCGGCAGGCTCTCCAGTTCCCGTGCCCGTTCCACGTCCGTCAACCGTTCAGCCATCTGCTGGCCCCTCCTCTCCTGCTGGTGTCTCCGGTCCATCCTCGACACTGTCCTTCTCGCCCACGAGGAACGCCGTCTTCATCCAGCCAACGCCCTTGACCTCGATCGGTTCACGCTCCTGAAACGAAAACACATGCTGAGTCCGGCTTCGGAATGCTTCCGTCACCTGGATACGGCCGGCTTCCGAGTGCGATTCCATACGGCTCGCCACATTGACCGCATCGCCCCACACATCATACGAATAACGCCGTTTGCCGATCACCCCGGCAATGGCCGGGCCGGTATGGATACCGATACGCAGATTGAGCCGCACCCCGTTCAATGGCGCGCAGTCCTCGATCGCGTGCAGCATGGCAAGCGCCAGCCGGCCGACGGCAACCGCGGCTTCATCCGTCCCGCCTTCGAGGCCGCCGACGACCATATAGGCATCGCCGATGGTCTTGATCTTTTCCGCCCCCGCCTGTTCGACCAGACGGTCGAAGGACCGGAACAGGCCGTCGAGATAACCGACGACCTCATCGGGAGAAAGAAGCCGTGCCGCAGGCGTGAAACCGACCAGATCGGCAAAGAGCACGCTGACATCCTCATGGCGATCGGCGATGCGTTCCTGGGGATCGGTCTTCAGCCGGTCGGCAATCGGGCGCGGCATGATCGTCTCCAGGAGGGTTTCCGACCGTTCATGCTCGGCCTGCAAGGCGGTTTCCGCCCGATGCAGGGCCGTCAGCGCATAGACGATCAGGACCGTGGAAATGATCAGCACATTGACCATCACCTGCGCCGCGAGATGTCTTCTGAATTCCATGTCATGCGGCATGACCGGTCCGACCTCCGGCGCAAACTGGTAGGAAACAAGCAGGAGCAGGAGCGCCACCATGAAGACGCCCATATAAATGCGCCAGTGATGAACGCCGAAAAAGATGAAGGCGGCTCCACCAAGCGCGAAATAGGCCTGGGTTCCGCTTTCGAGGCCAAGTGCCCAGACAACGAAGAGATTTCCGATCGCTGTGACCGGAATGAAATAGAGAGCCGCCGCATTGTCGCCGAAACGATGAAATCGAGACGTCAGCGAAAACAGGACGATCATCACCATGCCGTAGATACTGATCGGCATCAGCTCGAAAAACGAATGGAGGAGGTTCTGGGCCGTGTGGAGGATATTGTCGGCCACGCCGACCAGCGCGGACACATTGACCACCATCTGACGGCGGCGGACATATCTGTCCTTGGAATGAATCCCGGCCGCCGCAAGACGGCGCAGCCAGGATGGAGGACGAATCCCCCCGGCAATCCCGAGCAAGCCCGATGTGGACCGGTCCTTCATGAATTGCATGCCTCCGAACCGGCGGACGACCCTGCCTCTCCAGAATCCGCGAATGTCCGCTTCCTACAGCAAAAGCCGCCCGCGCCCATTTATCAAGGCCGGATAGTGGTAACGCCATGCCTGAGCCGGACCGGATCTCCGCCGACCCGTTGACAGGGTCGCAGCAAACCGCTTTTTCTACCCGATGACCTCCGTTCTGTTCGTCTGCCTTGGAAACATCTGCCGCTCGCCCCTTGCCGAAGGCGTCTTCCGGCAGACCGTGGAACAAACGGGACATTCGGACAGGGTCCTGATCGATTCCGCCGGAACCGGGAACTGGCATCGCGGCAATCCGCCCGATCCCCGTTCTGTCAGCGTAGCCGCCGCAAATGGCATCGATATTTCGGGCCTCAAGGCGCGGCAGGTGGAAAAAAACGATTTCGACCGGTTCGACCTCATTCTTGCGATGGACCGCGACAACCTGGCTTTCCTGCGGAGAATGGGCGCAGCGGAGCAGACATCCAGGATCCGCCTTTTTCTCCAAGGTCCGGAGCGGGATGTCCCCGATCCCTACTATGGCGGCAAAGACGGCTTTCAAAACGTATACGAATTGGTGAAGCGCGGCTGCCTAGACCTGCTGGACGACCTGAAGCTCGCCTGAACCGCATTGCCGGCAAATTCACACGCACGTCTTGATCGCGATGCTATCCGGAAGGAATCCACGTTCCGGAGACCATGTCATGAAGCTTTTTTGGTGGATGCTCGCGGCTGTTCTGATTGTCCTGGGGCTTGCCACCGTCTGGATGCCGATACCCACCGGTGTTCCGCTCCTGGCCCTCGGCGGCATTATCATCATCGGCAGCAGCCGCAGTGCAGCCCGCATGATCCGCAAACATCGCAGAAGCCGCGAAACCCTGGACAGGGTCTTCCTTTTTTTGGAGGAGCGCGCGCCCCTGAACCTCGCACGAATCCTCAGGCGCACGCGGCCAAGAAAAAGCAGCGCCGGAAATCCGGAGACGCCGCGAACTTGATCCGCCTCAAAGCAGCCCCAGATAGAAACTGTTTCTCTTTGAGCAACAACACACCGGACTGAAGAGGAGTTCACTATGGCCGGGATTCAAATCGCTCATGACGCGTGGGTACTGGTTGGCGATGGTGAGAAGGCGTTGGTGTTCCGAAACGAAGGCGATGAGAAGTTTCCGAATCTCCAGGTCATTCAGATCATGGAAAACGAAAATCCGCTGACGAAGGATCAGGGCACGGACGAACCGGGACGCCGCAATGACGGTCCGGGACCGCAGAAAAGCGCCATGGAACCGACGGACTGGCACATGATCGAAAAGCACCGGTTTGCCAAGGAAATGGCCGCCGCGCTTTACAAGGCCGCCCACAAGGGCCGGTTCTCCCAGCTGGTCGTCGTCGCGCCGCCGATGACGCTTGGCGATCTGCGCAAGGAATTCCACAAGGAGGTCAAGGACAGGGTCGTCGCGGAATTCGACAAGACCCTGACCGGCCACCCGCCGGCGCAAATCGAAAAAATCCTGACGAAGGCCGGTTGAGCCGGCAGCCCGATCAACTGTGATCGTGGAACATCTTCTGGAACCGGCGCGCGGACGCACGTATCCGCGTCCCGGTTTTTTTTACGACCACATGCAGGAGACGGCCTTTCCGCGTGAACGCTTCATCCAGGGCCCTGTCCCTCAGGAATGCCGGAGGGCGGACATAGAACAGCTGATACGTCGCGAGGATGACAAGCAGCGTCAGGCCCCAGGAAATCATCGTATCGGACAGAAAATGCCCGCCGAAGGCGATCCGGTTGACGGACAGGACAAAGGCAAGCGGCAGCACGAAACACAACATCGCGAACCGCCAGGCAACCGGCACCAGAAAGACGACCGCCAGCAGCCATATGCCGGCCGACGCCTCGCCGGACACGAACGAGCAGTTCGTATCGCACAGGTTCGTCGGCCACCACACGGGCTGGTAGGGCAGATCTCCGCCGAACTGATCGACCATGACCGGCCTCGGCCGGCCCCAGTTGTTCTTCAGGATGAGATTGACCAGAACGCCCGGTCCCAGGATCAGCGTTGTCAGCAGGAACAGCGGCGCCCGCAAAGGCACCAGCGGCCGGCGACCCGGCGCCAGGATCTTCAGGAGCAACACCGCACAGCTTGCGATCGCAATGATCCTGACGAGATAGGGCCCGAGATACCGAAGACGGCGCAGGAACGGGTCGGACTGCGCCCAAAAGCCGGTGTCATCGGCATAAAACAGGGCACTGACCCACAGATCTACGGAAGGGAACACCAGAAAGAATGCCGATACCAGGACGACATAGACCGTGACGGCAGCGATCGGGTGCCGTTTCGCCCAGTCGATGGCCTTGCGCCACATGCCATGCAGCGTATTGTGTCGGTAACGTCGGGCGCTCATGCCCTGCTGTTTATACCATTCATTTCGCGCGGCCAATGCTTCAACCCTGAAGCATAAGGCTTTCGCCCGGGTCCGGCTGCCGTATCACCAAAAAACCCATGACCGATCATCCCTCCGACCCCACACACTCCGAGCCGGCCCGGCCCCTGCTTCATTTCTGGTTCGAATTCGGCTCCACCTACAGTTATCTGTCGGCAATGCGTGTCGAAACGGTCGCCCGCGACCGCGGTGTCCAGCTTGTCTGGCATCCGTTTCTGCTCGGACCGATCTTCAAGAAACAGGGCTGGGACACGTCGCCCTTCAATCTTTACCCTGCCAAGGGCCGGCACATGTGGCAGGACATGGAACGGCAATGCGACAAGCTTGGCCTTCCGCTGATGGTGCCGGATCCGTTTCCCCAAAACAGCCTGATGGCCGCCCGCATCGCCCATGCCGGCCGGCAGTCGCCCTGGATCGGCGCTTTCGTGCGGGCCGTCTTCGACGCCGAATTCGGTCAGGGACAGGATATTTCCGATCCCGCCCTTCTGGCCGGACTGCTGCAGGAAGCAGGCGCGGATGCAAAGGCCGTCATGGAGGAGGCCGAGTCCATCGACGTCAAGATCGGTCTACGCGCCGCCGTTTCCGAAGCGGAAGCCCTCGGCATCTTCGGGGCGCCCAGCTTCGTGACCGTCAACGGCGACCTTTACTGGGGCCACGACCGGCTGGAAGACGCGCTTGACGACGCCTTGTTGCTCACGCGTTAGGCCATTCCTTCATAAGACAGGCGCATCCGGCGTCATATTGCTCTCCCGATAGTCCCGGGCATGTTCCAGCGCCTGGAACAGAAGGGACGGCGACAGGGGTTTTGTCAGCACTTCGAGAAAGCCGGCATCCTTCAGTCTTTTGTCTCCGACCGATTCCATGGCGGCGGTCACGGCAATCAGCGCAAGCTTCTCGCCCGCCCGCACTTCCAGAAGTTTTTCCGCAACCTCCAGCCCGCTCATGCCGGGCATATGCAGGTCCATCAACACGGCATCGAAGGGGGCAGCCTTAAGCATCTCAAGAGCCGCCGGACCGCTCTCCGCCTCTTCGCAGGTCATGCCGAAGGATTCCAGGAGAGCAGACAGGAGCCGCCGGTTGGTTTCATTGTCATCGACAATCAGGACATGCTGTTCGCCAAGCGGAAGGTTTATGGGCTCTTCCCCGTCCTCCAGGCCGGAGGCCGGTTCCAGCGTCTTTGCCGGCGGCGCCGTGATCTCAAAACGGCAACCTCCCGACTTCGGGCTCACCAGGCGGAGCTTGCCGCCAAGACGCCGGATCAGGCGAGCCGCACCCCAAAGACCGAGCCCGGAGCCTTCCCCCGACGCCCGGCCGGTCTTGCCGCGAACGAAAGGCGCGAACAGCCGATCCCGCTCGACCGGGTCGATCCCCGGTCCGGTATCCGCAACGCTGATGAATATGTCTGCGCCATCCCGCTCCGCCGAAGGGGCGGACCGCACGGCAATCGTAATGCTGCCTTCGGCGGTATATTTGATGGCGTTGTCGACCAGCGTCGTCACCACCCTGCGCAAGGACGCCCCTCGCGCTGCCTCGATCGGCATGCCGGCTGCCTCGGACACCAGCTCGAAGCGAAGTCCTTTCTGTTCGGCCAGAGGGCGGAACAGATCGAAGACCTCGCGCACCAGCGCCGGTGCATCCTTTGGAGCTTTTACGCGCCGCCGGTCGGGAAAATCCGGCCGGATCAGGTCTTCAGTCAAATCGCTAAGCGCATCGATGGACTGTAGAAGAATGGAAAGATATTCGCTTTGCTCCCGGCTCAGCTTACCCTTCGCGATCAACTCCGCCGTGGTCTTCATGGCAGCCAGCGGTGTTCGCAGGTCATGCGCGAGCAAGGCGGTTTCATTGCCGTTTTCAGCCTTCATATCGGCCAGGACCTGTCTGTTCGTTGCGAGTGCGCATTCGGCCCTTGCCAAGATCTAGAGCATCGGACGATAACTTTGAAGCATTTGATGTCTGAAAGCAGTTCATTCGGCCAGGCGCGTCGCGAAGTGCGATGCGGTGCATCGTGCAAGCGGCGCAACGCAGCCGATGGGCTGCTTTCAGACACCCGAAGGGCCGGGCTCTTTTGCCCGCTGACTGCGTTGGCCCCCGTGTTTTTGGGGCTCGCGCTTGTGGTGGGAAACACCATCGCGCGCGACCCGCCTTGTCAGCAGACAAAAGCGCACCGGTCAAATGGTTCAAAGTTATCGCCCGATGCTCTAGCCCTGTCGTCATGCTGCAGTCTTCATTTCCCACCCTCACCGACCTAAGGCTACCTCTCAAGACCCGCTTGAGGTGTTTTCGTCGCCCGGCGAGCTTTACCCGGACACCATCATGCCCGAAGAAGGGTTAGCAAACCTGAAAATCTGCCTGAGCGAAAAAGTAGAATAAGTCATGACTGGCCAAGTTCTGAGCATCGTCCTCCCGGTCTTCATCCTGATCGGGGTCGGCTATCTTGTCGCCAGGGTCGGACTGATGTCGCAAACCGTCGGCGAGGCGCTCGGTCAATACGTCTACGTGATCGCCATTCCGGTCCTGGTCTTCAAGACACTGGCCGTCGTCAATCTGGACGGCCAGAGCCCGTGGGCGATCTGGGCCGCCTATTTCAGCGGCATGGCGGCCACCTGGATCGCCGGCAATCTGATGATCCGCAAGGTGTTCGGGCGTGAAGCCAGGGCCGGCGTCATCGGCGGCATTTCGGCCGCCTTTGCCAATACGGTCATGGTCGGCCTGCCGCTGGTGTCCCAGGTCTACGGCGATGCCGGCCTGGTGCCGCTGCTTCTGATCATTTCCGTCCATCTTCCGGCCATGACCGCGGCAACCGCCGTCCTGATGGAACGGGCAGCGGCGCTCGACGGGGTCAGCACGCCGCCGCCGATGCCCGAACTCCTGAAACGCATCGGCCGCAACCTGATCGTCAATCCGATTGTCGTCGCGATCACCTGTTCCCTGATCTGGCGCGGCACCGGCCTGCCGATCGAGGGGCTGTTCCAGGATATTCTGAACCGGATTTCGGCGACCGCCCTGCCGGTCGCCCTCCTGTCCCTGGGCATGAGCATGGTGACTTACGGTATTCGCGGAAACGTGTTGCCCGGATTCCTGCTGAGCGTCCTGAAGCTCGGCTTCATGCCGGCCGCCGTCTTTGTCATGTCCGCCTATGTGGTCCATCTGCCGCCGCTGTGGACGGCGGTGGCGACCTTGACCGCAACCTGCCCCACGGGCGTCAACGCCTATATTTTCGCAAACCGCTACGGCACGGGCCACGCCATGTCGACCAACGCGATCACCCTGACGACGGCAGCCGCCGTCGTCACCAGCGGGCTCTGGTACGCCTTTCTGGAAACCTGGCGGGCCTTTTGAACACGGATACGCGGTAATCGTTACGCGGTCGCATCCATCGTCGCGGCAGGGTTCAAACCGTTGCGGACCATCCCGGCGAATGCCGCATATTCCACAGGCGGGCTCCACAGGTAACCCTGGGCGTAGGATGCGCCCCAGGTACGCAACTGGTCGAACTGGAGCGGTGTCTCGATGCCTTCGGCGACCGTTTTCATCTTCAGCTGCCGGGCCATCATCAGGATCAGCTGCACGATGGCGCGCTGGTTTTCGTCCGCGGCCATATCGCGGATGAAGGACCTGTCGATCTTGATCGTGTCGAACGGCATGGTCGCGAGCGTGTTCAGGCTGGAATAACCGGTGCCGAAATCGTCGATCGCCAGGAGAACGCCTTCCTCCTTGATGGGCATGATCTGGTCCATGACTCGAGCGGGATCGTCCATCACGCTGGACTCCGTGATTTCCAGTTCCAGGCGGTCCAGCGGGAACCCGCTTTCACCAAGGATACCGAGCGTCCGGTCGGTGAAATAGACGGACTGGAACTGCACCGGTGCCACGTTGACGGCGATCTTCAGATCATGCCCCTCCGCCAGCAGGCGGTTCATGTCTTCCAGAGACTGGCGCAGCACGAATTCACCGATCGGGGTCATCAGTCCGCACTCCTCCGCGATCGGTACGAACTTGAAGGGCGGAACGTTGCCCAGTTCCGGATTGGTCCACCGAAGGAGCGCCTCGGAACCGATGATGTTTCCCGAAACCAGATCGATTTTCGGCTGATAGAACACCCTCAGTTCATTATTATCGAGCGCGCTCATCAGGTGGCGTTCTATTTTCTGCCGCTCCAGCGCTTGTTCCCGGATCTTTTCATTGAAGATCGTCGCCTGGTCCCGCCCGTCTTCCTTGGAACGATACATGGCCATGTCGGCACAGCGCAGAACGTCATCCGCCACCTGCCCGTCTTGCGGGTAGAGGGCGATACCCATGCTGGCGCGCACGATCAGGCTCAACGGGTCGACGCGGACCGGCCGGCCGATCTTCTCGATCACAATTTCCGAGAGTTCCACCAGCTTTCCGGCGTCGGTCATGCCGGGCAGGACGGCGACGAATTCATCGCCGGCAAACCGGGCGACAAACGGCGCCGATGTCGTATGCGGTTCGAAATACTCGGCGACGAGAGACCTGATCCGCTCTGCGACATGCTTGAGCAGTTCATCGCCAACCGCATGGCCATGCATGTCGTTGATCATCTTGAACCGGTCGAGATCGATGAAGAGCACGGCCCCTTCCGCCCGCGGCGACAGGTCGATCAGCTGTATGGCCGTGTTTTCGAATTTCAGCCGGTTGGGAAGCCCGGTCACGCCGTCGACGTGGGCAAGATACTCGATGTGCTTGATGGTCTTGCGCAGGTTGACGGCCATGGCCTTGAAAGCTTCCTGAAGCTCTCCGACCTCGCCGTTCGCATCGACGACCATGTTTGGATCGAGGAACCCTTGCGCGGCCTCGTTTGCAGCCTGCGTCACCCGGCTTATTCCCCGTGTCGACCGGTACATCATGTATGTCCCCAGCGGCACGACGGCGACGATCAGGATTCCGAACAAGACGAGCACCTGAAGCAGCACATCGCCCCGGACGGCCTGAAGCTCTCCATTCGACATTTTCACGAGAACGGCACCGACCGCCTCGCCCTCGCGCAGGACCGGCAGGTAATAGTCCGTGAAATCCGCATTCCTGCGTGAGACCGGCTCCCTGGATCCGACGACCCGGCGTGCTATCGGATCCGAAGCCGGCGACACCCCGGTTTCACGCGAGCTGCTGTCGAAAGCAATCATATTCCCCGACGCGGAAAAGATCTTTGCCGCAACCACTTCGGGCTCGGAGGCAAGCGCATTCAGGAGGGGTTGGAGCGGCGCGAAATCATTTTGTTCGATCTTGTCGGCCGTTAAAGCTGCAATCAGCTTCGCATGCCCCCTCGCTGCGCGTTCGATCCCGTCTTCGACGGCCTGCATTTCATCCCGGTAATTGATGAAAGCCATGATCAGCGAAAAGGAAATCATTAAAACAGTCAGGTATGCCGTGGAACGGATAAACACCCTCCCATATGCGGCCTGCATCCGGCGGAAAAATGCCCCGATTTTCTTCAAGCAAAACCCCCGCAATCCTGCGAAAACAACATCTGTCCGAATGAGCGGCCTTACATCCGCCTGCTCCCGCGTTTCAATGGCAGGAAAATTCTGTTCGTAACACGCAAAGGCTGACTTTCACGCTACCGGAACGCCTGCCGCGAGTAGAGCAAAGAAACATGGAACGCGTATATAAAGTTATAACTCCCAGATACGGTCGCTTTATTTCATGTATTTCAATGATGTTTTCTTAAAGAGAATTTTTATTTAAGTTTTTATAAATGATATTTTTAACTAGTTACTTCATGATTTAACGTCACGCCAGATACCAATCCGCTCATGGATGCTCATTGCCGTTGCTCCTGCCAGGCGTAATTCCCTCAGGCTGGTGCTCCGGTCGGATTTCGCAAGCTTGCGGCCGGTATCATCCAGTATCAGGCGATGGTGCCGGTATCGCGGTTCCGGCAACCCGAGCAGGATCTGCAGGACCCGGTGCACCGACGTCGCCTGATAAAGGTCCCGTCCCCGCATGACGTCGGTCACGCCCTGCCCGGCATCGTCGACGACGACAGACAGATGGTAGCTCGTCGGCGTATCCTTTCGCGCCAGGATCACATCGCCCCAGGCAGCCGGGTCAGCGGTGATCTCATTTGGCTCGAACCATTCGGGACCGGCCGGGCTTGAGGGTATTTCAGCGCTGCATTCGCGCCAGGTCACCGGCTCCCGGACCAGATCCAGGGCGCGGCGCATATCAAGGCGCACGGCGAATGGCGCATCGGATGCCCTCCGCTGACGGCATTTTTCGTCACTCAGAACGGCACGGTCGCCCGGATAATGCGGCGCGCCGTCAGGGTCCCGCGGCCACGAAGCGCCGCCAGCCTCCTTCTCCGCAACGAACCGCTTGATCTCGGCACGCGTCA
Source organism: Roseibium sp. (assembly GCF_048260565.1). Lineage (GTDB taxonomy): Bacteria > Pseudomonadota > Alphaproteobacteria > Rhizobiales > Stappiaceae > Roseibium. The sequence continues at coordinate 40,477 of NZ_JBLXGP010000004.1, forward strand.
GATAGGCGCGATAGGTAAGACCCATGCGCTCCAGCTTCTGAAGCGCATCCTCGTAAGCGGAGAAATTCTCCGACTGCCGCAAAACCGGCGTTTCCCATGTGAGACCGAGCCAGGCGAGGTCTTCCAGCATATCCCGTTCCAGCTCCGGCGTGCACCGCACCGTGTCGATATCCTCGACCCTGAGCAGGAACCGGCCGCCGGTCGCAAGGGCCGAGCGGTAATTCAGAAGCGCGGAATAGGCGTGCCCGAGATGCAGATGGCCATTGGGCGACGGGGCAAATCGGAAAACCGGAACTGTCATCGGCAGGGATCTTATAGCAATGTGCTCGGGTTTGGCTCATCCAGTGGATTTGAGCCATAGCAGGTGGACCGGAGCAGACAAGGAATTTTCATGAAGGCGATTGAAAGCCTGGACGATATCGCGGAAGGCGTGGCGGCCCTGCAGCGACTGGACCGGCGGCTGGTCCCGGTCATCGCGGTGTCGGGGGACATTCCCCTGCGCCGGCGTGCGGCCGATTTCGCAGGACTGGCCCAGATCGTCACCGGCCAGCAGGTCTCCGTCGCCAGCGCCGCGGCCATCTTCGCGCGGCTCGAGGAGCGTGTCCGGCCGCTGAATGAACACGGACTGGCTACCGTGAGCGACGAGGATCTCGCAGCCGTCGGCCTCTCCCGCCCCAAGATCCGGACCCTGAGGGCAATCGAGGACGCCTGCCGCAACGGACTGGACCTCTCGCACCTTGCCGAACGACCCGGCGCGGAAGCCCATGCGGAACTGTGCGCGATCAAGGGCATCGGCCGCTGGACGGCGGATATCTTCCTGCTCTTTTGTGCCGGACATCCGGATGTCTTTCCAAGCGGCGACCTGGCGCTTCAGGTTGCCGTTCAGGGCGCCCTCGGACTGGAGGGCAGGCCGAAACCCGGCGTCCTCGACGAGATTGCCGAGGCCTGGGCCCCCTGGCGCGGTGTCGCGGCCCGCGTCTTCTGGGCCTGGTACCGGGTCCAGAAACAGGGCCGCGAAACCATGCCGCTCTAAAACAATGCGGCGACCGATTTCAGCAGCAATGCGATGTCCTGCGGCCGGGACAGCCGGTGGTCGCCGTCCGGAACAAGCGTCAGCGTGACATCGTCTTCCGGCAAGGCCTCCGCCAGGCGCTCCGCATGGCGCCAGGGGACGTCCGGATCCTGGACCCCTTGCAGGATCGTCACCGGACAGCCGGTCGCTATTCGTTTGTCGAGGAGGAGATGCTTACGCCCGTCCTCGATCAGCTTGGCGGTAATCACATAAGGATCGTCCGAATAGGCGGACGGCTGCTGCCAGCGCCCCTCGCTCAGGATCGCTTCGCGGATCTCATCGGTGAACCGCTGCTTCCACATCAGTTCCTCGGTGAAATCCGTCGCCGGCGCGATCAGCACCATGCCCTTGATGAGCCCGATCTCCCGCCGCGCCAAAGCCAGAAGCAGAGCAATCCAGCCCCCCATGGAAGACCCGATCACGACGGTCGGCCCATCGCAGAAGCGGTCGAAAACAGCAAGAGCTTCCTCCAGCCAGTCGGACACGCAGGCGTCTTCGAACGCACCTTCGGAAATCCCGTGGCCGGAATAATCGAACCGGGTACAGGCAAGGCCTTGCTTCCTGGCCCATTCGTCAAGTTCCACGGCCTTCGTGCCGCTCATGTCCGACTTGAAGCCGGAAAGCCAGAACAGGCCGGGGCCTTGTCCCGCGCGATGACGCACGGCGATCCGGCGGCTCCCGCCCGTCTTTACGCCCGCTTTTCCAATCTCGATGAATTGCGGTTCGGCGGCGTTCATATTAAGGCTCTGCCCAGTTTCATGGTTTCAGGTCCCCTTTGGCACAGACGGGGACAAATGAGAAGCCTCACCGCCGGAGCCCTCCTTGGCCATCAAAGCGAACGTCATCCTGCAAGTCATCCCGGACCTCGTGACCGGCGGCGCGGAACGCACCACCGTCGACGTTGCAGCAGCCATCGTCCGGGCCGACGGCACCGCTCTGGTAGCAAGCGAAGGCGGACAGATGGTGGCGGAGCTTGAAGCCGTCGGCGCAAGGCACATCATGCTGCCGGTCAAGTCGAAGAACCCGGTCACGATCTGGAAAAACGCGGCAAGACTGCAAAAGATCATCGTGGCGGAAGGCGTCGGCCTGATCCATGCCCGCAGCCGGGCCCCGGCCTGGTCCGCGCTCCTGGCCGCGCGCCGTTGCAACATTCCCTTCGTGACCACCTATCACGGCATCTACAATCAAAAGGGTCCGCTGAAGGCGCTTTATAATTCCGTGATGGCCCGCGGCGACGCGGTGATCGCCAACTCCGCCTATACCGCCCGGCTGATTGCCGGGCGCCATCCGTTTGCCAAAGACCGGATCGACGTCATTCACCGGGGTTCGGACCTGTCCGCTCTGGCGCCCGGCGCCGTGACCGACGACCGCAAAGCGGCACTAACCGCCGCATGGGGCCTGGAACCCGGACGCCCGGTGATCCTCCAGCTTGCCAGGGTCACGGGATGGAAAGGCCAAAGGGTCGTCATCGATGCCATGGCCGAGCTGAAAAACGCAGGGCTGACGGCGCCGGTCGCGATCCTTGCCGGCGACGCTCAGGGCCGTGACGACTACGCCGCAGAGCTGAAAAGCAAGATCGCCGATCACGGCCTGGAAAATCAGGTCAGGATCGTCGGCCACTGCGCCGATGTCCCGGCGGCCCTGGCCCTGGCGGATCTGTCCGTCGTCGCCTCGACAGCCGCGGAAGCCTTCGGCCGGGCGGCTGTGGAAGCACAGGCCGCATGTGTGCCCGTCATCGTCTCCGATCTCGGCGCCGTTCCCGAAACCGTGCTCGCACCGCCGGAATTCCCCGAAGCGGACCGCACCGGCTGGCGCGTGCCGCCGGGCGATCCGCAGGCCCTTGCCGAGGCGATCAAGCATGCGCTGGACATGTCGGAAGACGAACGAAATGCCCTGATCAGCCGCGCAAGGGCCCATGTGACAGAGAAATTCTCGGTCGAGGCCATGTGCGCAAAAACGCTGGCTGTTTATGAGCGGCTTCTGACCGCGAAAGACTAGGGCAAATCACGCGGCAAGCGGATAGGCTTCTTCCACCAGATAAGGCCCGCCTCCGACGCTCGCCTTGGCGGAAAACAGGACGAAGCGCCCGGCGACGAAGGGTGGCGCCTGGAAGTTCCCTCGTTCCGACAGCCATTTGGCCACGTCCTCGTTGGACGAGGTCCGGCAGCGGGCAATGGTGACGTGAGGCATATACTTGCGCCGCTCCGGCGGCAGGTTGAGACGCTGGATAATCCGTTCCTGCTCGGCCTGAAGCTCGTTGAGCTCCGGTGTCGGTTCGACCCGAGCCCAGACCGCATGCGGCTTGCCGTTGCCGAAGGACCCGAGGCCCGTCAGCCGGATCTCCACCGGCTTGCGGCGGACACGGTCGAGCGCATCGGCAATCTCGTCGGCGGTCCGATCGTCGATATCGCCGATAAATCTCAAGGTGATGTGATAGTTTTCAGGGTCGATCCAGCGGGCGCCCCGAAGGCCTCCCCTGAGCATGGAAAGCATGAGACCTGTCTGGGACGGGATCTCGAGACCTGTAAACAATCGCGGCATGGGGCACCCCTCCGCTGACGCTGATGGGTCCATGAGGAATCAACTTTGCCGCTGGTGCAAGAAGAAATCGTAACCTATTGAAATAGCGAAATAAATCAGATATGAAGCAAATTAATGACTTCTATTTTATCGTACTGGTATTTAGCTTAGACACACTAGATGATTCGATTGGATAGACGGCAAGCTAATTCAACTGCAACAACGCTTCTTATGCGAACTGTCGAAATTTATCTAATTTGGCGCACTTTTGAATGTCAAAATATGGGGGAGAATTATGAAATTCTACATATTAGGAATTATTATTTCTGGGATAATACTATCCTTTTCGATATATCTCTCACTTGAATATTCGCCAGAATATAAAGAATATTCAACTTCTATTATTATACTTTGTGCGGGATTCCTACTATCACTTATAGCAATATTAATTGCAGATAAGCTCTCCACTACAAATATGATTTCCGAGGCGGCAGAAAGCGCGAAAATTGATTTTCAATCGATGCTGCCAAAGGTTTCCAGTTTAAGACGCTTCGAGAACGCCGACGACGCCTTAACTCAGATTGAACAGCAGTTATCCAGGGCAAAAATAGCGTGGAATACGCGTATATCACCAAATCTCAGCCCTGAAAAAAGTAATAAACTAGTTAAATTTGAAGAATCAATTTTAAAGGCAACAAAAATTGGTCTTATATACTATGATGTTGTAAGTGAAAATCATATGCTCTATGCAAAAAGACTGAAGGAAAACACCGAAGATAACAAAGGTAGATATATTCCTTCTATACTCCCAGAGTGCCCACCTACGATAAATTTTATAGCAATTAAATTTAACGACGATGAATATGATTTATATTTTGGCTGGCCTGTGAGCAACATCTCTGGGCAAGAACGCCCCGTATTCCTCACAAGAGACCGCAGGATTGTAGAATACTTTATTGAGTTCCATGGAATACTCCAGCATAATGGATCAAAAATATGAATTTTGGTGCATATTATAATTTTTTCTCCCAATTTATACATGTTTACGAGAAGCACACTAACTTAATAAAAGAATCTATTGAAAACAAATACGATACGGTTATAGATCTATGCTGCGGCCCAGGAATAAATACATTAATATATCAAAAATCGTTAGAATTTGATAATTTTATCTGCATTGACAGCAATACTGAATATTTGGAAGTGGCAAAAAAATTAAATTCAGGAATTAATAATATAAAATACTACAATATTTTGGCGGAAGAATATTTAAATCAAAATAATAATATTAGAAATTCGCTAATTATAATTAGAGGATCGTATCATTTTATTGAAAATGCAATAAGCTTAGATGTATTTCAAAAACAAAAAAGATTATATAATAATTCAACTATAATTATAGAAAGATCAAATCTTTCTGCTGAAATGTATCCATTGAAGGGAGAGGCGAAGGAAAATTTATTAGGTCTAACATCTCCAATTCGACAGAGAAAATTTATCCAAGAAGGTAATAAATGGAAAGATTTTAAAGTCGTTTCTTATGGAGAGACGGAAAATACTGATAAAATAAAATTCTATGAAGCCGTAAAAAGTAGATCAATGTCGTATTTAAACGACATTGAAGATATTGATCTCAATGTATGTATCTCTGAATACGAAGGTTCAATTATCCCTATTTATGAGGAGTACGTAGCATATATTTATGAGTAAATAAAATTCCTAATTAACTCGAGAAATAAGGTCTTCGACCGCAGGTAACATATTCTGCACGATGATGGAAACGCCCTCGCCGGTCGGGTGCATGCCGTCGGCCAGATTGAGCTCCGGCTTCATGGCAACTCCCTGCAGAAAGAACGGATAGAGCAGCGCGCCGTGGATCCGCGACACATCGGCGAAGATCGGATCGAAGCTGGACGCGTAGTCGTCTCCCAGATTGCGGGGCGCCAGCATGCCGGCAACTAGGACCTTCACGTTGCGCTCCGTCAGCCGGCTGACGATCTCGCTCAGGTTCTCACGGGTCTTTTCCGGCGGCAGGCCGCGCAAGGCGTCATTGGCGCCGAGTTCGACGATCACCGCGTTCGCATCCGGTCCCACCGACCAGTCGAGCCTTGCCAGTCCGTCGGCGGTCGTATCCCCGGAAACCCCGGCATTGACCACTTCAACGTCATGCCCGCGCTTTTGAAGCGCGGCCTGCAGCTGCGCCGGGAAAGCCTCGTCAGCCGGAAGCTGATAGCCGGCCGACAGGCTGTCGCCCAGGACGACCAGCTTCAAAGGCTCGGCCGAAACCACAGGACTGAAACCAAGCACCAGAACCGCTGCGGCGAGAAGTTGATACATTTTTGACCACATAAGAAGACTAGCCTACTCCGTGCTTGAGCCCCATATGAGCAGACGTCGCGTCCGCAGGGGCGTCGTGAAACCAGTTTGGGCCGAGGCTCGGTCCGAACCCTTATATAGGACTGAAGATGACGAACGGACCAGTGATCGCCCTGAAAGATGTTCATCTTGCCCTCGGCGAAGGCGCTGGCCGGGTTCATATCCTGAAAGGGATCGATCTCGATATTCAGCCGGGAACCTCCGTCGGGCTGGTCGGTCCCTCCGGATCCGGAAAATCCACATTGCTGATGGTCATGGCCGGTCTGGAACGGGCCGATACGGGTACGGTGAAGGTGGCCGGTTCAGATCTCGGGCCCCTGTCGGAAGACCAGCTGGCCCAGTTCCGCGGACGCAATGTAGGCATCATTTTTCAGTCGTTTCACCTCGTGCCGAACATGACAGCGCTCGAAAACGTCGCCGTTCCGCTGGAACTGGCCGGCGACGGGCAGGCTTTCGACAAGGCCCGCCAGGAACTCGATGCGGTCGGCCTCGGCCATCGCCTGCATCACTATCCCGCGCAGATGTCCGGCGGCGAACAGCAAAGGGTGGCCGTTGCCCGCGCCCTGGTGGTCCGGCCTGAAATCCTGATTGCCGACGAGCCGACCGGAAACCTGGACGATGCGACCGGGACCCAGATTGTCGACCTGATGTTTTCCGCCCAGAAGGAGCGGCACACGACACTCGTTCTCGTGACCCACGATCCCGCCCTGGCGGAGCGATGCGACCGGGTCATCCGGGTCCGCTCCGGAGAGGTTGACGAAAAAGCGCCCGAACCTGTCACGGTCGGCAACGAGGCCAGTACCGGGGCAAGCGCATGAGCGGCTTCGTGGCCAATCCGTCGGGGAGCGGTCTGCGTCTGGCGATCCGTTTCGCCCTGCGCGAACTGCGCGGCGGCCTTCGGGGATTTTACATCTTCATCGCCTGCATCGCGCTCGGCGTCGCCGCCATTGCCGGCGTGACCTCCGTTTCCCGCGCGCTGACGGAGGGCATTTCCGCCGAAGGCCAGTCCATTCTCGGCGGTGATCTGTCCTTCTCCCTGATCCACCGTCAGGCCGACGAAGCGGAAAAGGCCTATCTGAATTCACTCGGCAAAGTCTCCGGCGTTGCCACCATGCGTGCCATGGCGCGGCTTCCCGACGGCAGCGATCAGGCACTTGTCGAACTCAAGGCGGTTGACGGCAATTTCCCCCTGTACGGCCGGATGCAGCTGCAGGACGGTCGGGACCTCGCCGAAGCCCTGTCCCGCAAGGACGGCATCTGGGGCGCTGTCGCGGATCTGTCCCTGCTGGCCCGGCTGAACATCTCGGTCGGAGACGTGCTCGACCTGGGTCGGACCAGGATCCGGATCAACGCCGTCATTGAAAACGAGCCGGACAAGCTGGCCGGCGGCCTGGAATTCGGGCCCCGGCTGATGATTTCCGAGGCCGCGATCGGCGACACGAAACTGGTGCAGCCGGGAAGCCTGGTGCGCTGGCACTACCGCATTCGGCTGCCGAGCGATCCCTCCGATGCAACCCTGGAACGGGTGATCGCTTCCGCCGAAGCCGACATGCCCAAATCCGGCTGGCGGATCCGCTCGCGGGCGAATGCGGCGCCGGGCCTGCAACGCAACATCGACAGGTTCGCCCAGTTCCTGACCCTGGTCGGACTGACCGCACTTGTCGTCGGCGGGGTCGGGGTCGCCAATGCGATCCGCGCCTACCTGGAAACCAAGCGCAACGTGATCGCCAGCTTCAAATGCCTGGGCGCGACCGGCGGCTTCGCCTTTCAGGTCTATCTGGTGCAGATGCTCATCCTGGCCCTGATCGGCATTGCGATCGGTCTGGTCATCGGGGCTATCATTCCCTTCGCGGCCGGCGCGGCCCTGTCCGGTGTCCTGCCGGTTAAACTGGTGACATCGATCTATCCCATGGAGCTGGGTCTCGGCCTCGTCTATGGGCTTCTGACCGCGCTCGCCTTCGCGCTCTGGCCGCTCGGACGCGCCCATGACGTGCCGCCCAGGGCCCTTTTTCGCGACATCGTCTCCGGCAAAGCCCGGCTGCCGCGCAAGCGCTATCTCTTCGCCACCGCCGTCACGGTTCTTCTGCTGGCGGCAATTGCCGTGACCCTTGCCCACGACAAGCGCATCGCCACCATCTACATCGGCGCCTCCGCCGGCGCCTTCATCCTCCTGGTGCTGGTCGCCAGGGGCATCATGGCCATTGCCAGACGGCTGCCCTCGGTCCGCTCCACCGAACTGAGACTCGCCATAGCCAATATCCACCGGCCCGGAGCCCTGACGCCGTCGGTGGTCCTGTCCCTCGGCCTGGGGCTCAGCCTGCTGGTCGCCCTTGCCCTGATCGATGGCAATCTGCGCCGGGAATTGACCGCGACCATCGCCGACCAGGCGCCGAGTTTCTTCTTCATCGACATCCAGGGCTCCGAGCGCGACGCCTTCCAGGCGCTGCTGGAGCGCGAAACCAGGGACGCCGACCTGCAGAGCGTTCCCATGCTGCGCGGCAGACTGGTCGCCCTGAAAGGCGTACCCGTCGATCAGATCGAGGCTCCGCCCTCGGCCGCATGGATTCTGCGCGGCGACCGGGGCATCACTTATGAAGCCCAGCCGCCGAAGAATTCAAAACTCGTCGAGGGCGATTGGTGGCCGGAGAATTATTCCGGAAAACCACTCGTCTCCTTCGAGGCCGAGGCCGCCCGTGACCTCGGCCTGACCATAGGCGACGAGGTCACCGTCAATGTGCTCGGCCGGGAAATCAGCGCCGAGATCGCCAATCTCCGCGAGGTTGAATGGCAGTCGCTTGCCATCAATTTCGTCATGGTCTTCTCCCCCAACACCTTCGCCGGCGCGCCCCACGCCTTCCTCATGACCCTTGGCTGGGACAAGGAGGTCGGCACGGACGAAGAGCTTGGTCTATTGCACTCCGTGGCAAATACCTTCCCGACCGTGACCGCCATCCGGGTCAAGGACGCCATTTCCCAGGTCAACGATCTCGTCGCCCAACTGGCGTGGGCCATTCGCGGCGCGTCCTCCGTCACTCTGATCGCCAGCGTTCTGGTGCTCGCCGGCGCGCTGGCCGCCGGGCACCGCAACCGGATCTACGACGCGGTCATTCTGAAAACCCTCGGCGCCACGAGAACCCGGCTGATGGTCGCCTACGGCCTTGAATATGCCCTGCTTGGCCTGGCCACAGCCGTCTTCGCTTTGATCGCCGGCGGACTGGCCGCCTGGTTCGTGATTTCGGAAATCATGAATGCAAGTTTCACGCTGCTGCCCGTCACCGCTGTGAGCGCGGCCCTGATCGCCCTGGTCCTGACCGTGGGCTTCGGCCTGATCGGCACATGGAAAGTTCTGGGTGAAAAACCGGCTCCGGTTTTGCGTAATCTGTAATCAGCTTGAGACAAGCTGCGAAGTACAGTTATCCTGACGCCTCGCAAGAAGACGATCAATCGGGATGGAAACTGGAGACCGATGCTTAGAAAGACCTTGAGCGCAATCGCCGCAGGAGTGGCCATTGTTGCCGCCACCGCAATCACCACACCGGGTTACGCGGAATCGCCGTTCCATACCGGTGTCTGGCAGCTGAATACGCCGGACGGGCCAAAGGGACTGGTCGTCAGCGACTGGCTGGTGTTCGAAGACGGCCTGCCCAAGCGCTGGCTTTACCGCAGGGCCGGCACCAACGATGCCAACCAGTTCGATTTCTTTACCCGGACCATGGGCACCTCCGAATATGCCCCTTATGGAATCCGGGTCTATCGCACCGGCGAACACGAGATGAAATACACCATCGCCGAAACAGGCAAGGACCCGATCGAGGTCAGCGCCGTGCGCCTGTCGATCCCGAATTTCGAGAATTCCTGCCTGTCCGTGGAGAACAAGGGCGAACGCCTGTTCGGCACCTGGAACGGTACCAAGGCCTCCAATCTCAAGAAACTGCGCCTGACAAAGACCGGCCTGACCATCGACGGCAAGACCATGAAGGTGACGATCGAGCCGGTTCGCACCGGGCGCCTGGGTATCGTCCAGGATGGTAAGGCATTGGCATTTCTGACCGACGCGGGCGGCGATTACGCGGTTCTGCAATGGTTCAACGATGGCATCACGCCGGACCACATGCGCGACCCGAAGCGGGAAATCCTGGACTTCAAGGCTGAGGAGATTGTCCGGACCCCGGGCGGCACATGCGACGGTCAGATCAAGTCGCGTCTCAAGGCCATGAAGAAATAATCCGGGCCATGAAGAATTTATTGGGGCCGGAAACCGGAAATTAAGGCGAACATTGCCAAAATTTCATAATTGCTGTCTTGTCCTGACATCAGGCTTTTCCCATATAGAAAGGGAAAACCGCCGACGGGCCGAAATCCGCGGTAAACTGTAATTGAGAGGATTTTCGAATGTCGACCTTCGACCGGAACACTCAGGCTTCTTATTCGGTGGCCGGCGCTCGTGCCGAAGCTGGCATCGATGAGGGCCTGCGCGCCTACATGCTGGGCGTCTACAACTACATGACCTTCGGCCTGGCCCTGACGGGACTGTTCGCCCTGGGCACCGTATACCTGGCTGTCGACCAAAGCGCTGGCGGAATGGCTCTGACCCAGTTCGGCATGGCCCTTTACGGCAGCCCGCTGAAATGGCTCGTGATGCTCGCGCCGCTCGGCTTCGTCATGTTCCTGTCCTTCCGCATCCAGTCGATGAGCGCATCGACGGCGCGGACGACCTTCCTGGTCTATGCCGCGATCATGGGCATTTCCCTGTCCTCGATCTTCCTGGTTTATACCGGCGGATCGATCGCCCGCGTGTTCTTCATCACGGCTGGTGCCTTCGGTGCGCTGAGCCTCTTCGGCTACACCACCAAGAAGGACCTGTCGGGCTGGGGCTCGTTCCTGTTCATGGGCCTGATCGGCATCGTGATCGCGTCTCTGGTGAACATCTTCCTGGCCTCCAGCGCCCTGCAGTTCGCCATTTCCGTGATCGGCGTCCTGGTCTTCGCCGGCCTGACCGCCTACGACACCCAGCAGATCAAGGAAATGTACTACGAAGGCGACGGCCACGAGGTCGCCACCAAGAAGTCGGTCATGGGCGCCCTTCGCCTCTACCTCGACTTCATCAACATGTTCCTGATGCTGCTGCAGCTGTTCGGCAACCGCAACTAAGCGGTACGCATCCAGACAAACGAAAGCCCGGCCATCGTGCCGGGCTTTTTTGTGCCGATCTCATTAAGAACTGCGAAGTTCGGAATGCAGCCGGAAAGGTCGCATAAGAATGCGCTGCCTCCCGACGTCAGGCGTCGACCAGCCTCAGGTGCTTTTTCTTTTCCAGAACCTTCAGGACCTGCGCAAGATCGTGGCCGCGCTTCAGGATCATGCCGCCGGTCGCGATGACGGAATAGGCGCCCTGCTTGCGAGCGAGCTTCGGATCCTTTTCGATCCGGTACAGCGGCATTTCGGAGCTGCGGCGAAAGACGGAAAAGACCGCCCGGTCTTTCAGGAGATCCATCGCATAGTCGCGCCATTCACCATCGGCAACCATGCGGCCATAGAGCCGCAGAATTGTATCCAGTTCGCGCCTATTGAAGGAAACAACCGGTTTGACCGGAGCCTGGGATGTCTGAGCATTGGGAGAATGCGCGGCAGCCGGCCCCTGGCCGGATCCGCGCAACGACGCGCTGTCTTCGGTTTCGTTCATTCCGCCTCCTGTTCTCCACCAAGGACACCGTCATCGGCCTTGAAGGCAGGATGAGGCCGGTGCGCCTTCGTTCCCACGTCATCTGTTTGTCATGATGCACCCCACGTCGAAGTCTTGGCAAGCCCGGGAAAGAGCAAGCCTGCCTGCGACACCCTGTCTACCGCTCCAAAATCGGGCATATCCAATTCAAAAATCACGTTTTTGCCGCAATCCAGCCCTTGGCAAGCCATTTTGGCCTACCATATTTCACTCATACCCTGATGGGTCGAACGACTTGGGTCTCGGAACGCATTAGCCCCCCAGCCCCCCGATATCCGGGTTTGTTCGAACCAGAGTTTCAGTATCAAACATCAGGGCAACTGAAGGGCCGGCGATCAGCCGGCCCTTTTCATATTCGGGCCCGCGAACTTCAAAACCGGCCCGAAGCAGGGCATTTTCAGACTTCCCCAAACCGCCCGGTATAGTATCCTGTCTTCATGACAACCGCGCTTATAGACCTGCGTCCGGCGACGCCGGAGGATTGCGACGCTCTGGCCGATATACACAGCACGGCCTGGCTCGGGGCCTATCGCGGCCTGCTCAACGGTGTCGAACTCCAAAGGCTCGTCTCCCGGCGAACCGCGCCCTGGTGGCGCGCGGCTCTGTCTCGCGGCGTGCAGATCAAACTGCTGCAGGTCGCCGACGAGCCGGCAGGATATGCCACCTTCGGCACCTGCCGCATCCGGGATCTTGCCAGCGAAGGCGAGATCTACGAACTCTATCTGAAACCGGAATACCAGGGCCTTGGCTTCGGCCGCAGCCTGTTCGAGTCCGTCAGGGCGGAACTCGCCGCCCGCAACCTGTCCGGACTGGCCGTGCAGGTCCTCAGCGACAATGACCCGGCCTGCACGTTCTACAAGGCCCTGGGAGGCAAGTTTGCCGCAAAATCCTGGTACCGCAGCGCCGGCAAGCGCATGGGCTTGTCGGTCTATACCTGGCCGGCGCTGACATGAGCCGGATTGGGCCGGAGCTTCAGTTGAAGTTTCCCGGCCGACCGATGACCAACGGCGCCTGGCTGCAGTCGAAACCGGGGGCGAGTTCGTCGGCGGCCTGACGCGCCAGGACATTGGCATTCGCATTGACCTGCGCATCGACCCGCGCGACCTGACAGGTGGCCCCCGGTGCGATCCGGGTGACGATCAGGATATTGCCTTGCTTGCCGCCGCTGCCCTCGCTCGGGAACCAGCGCAGGATGGTAGCGAAGGGCCGGCCGTCGCGCAGGCGCCATTCGAGCGTGTCGTTGACGGTGTTGAAATTGGGCAGGGTCTGACGGGCGGCCGGTTCGTTTTCCGCATCCGCTCCGAAGGAGACGAACATGCGCAAGTCACCCTCGGTGACATAGACCGGGATACCGGCATAGCCCGGACAGTCCGCTTTGCCGCCGTCGACGCCCTCCTGCTCCTCGCCCGTCGGCTGGCGCCACTGGCAGGCGTCCAGATTGAGCTTGGTGTAGGCGCTGGTGATGTCGGCGGCCCCGGAAACGGCGGGCAAGGCCAGCGAAAGCAAAGCCGCGAGAATCGGTCTTGTAAAAATCATGTTCACCTCAACGCGGCAAACCCGCCTGAAATCGAAGACCCGGGCGCCGTTCGGGCCTATCGGGATTCATCATATCGTTGCAATGCAACAAATTGGGGCTTGCGCTTGCCCGGTCAGGCTGCAATAGACCCATCAACAGCGAACAGGAGTCAAGCAGCATGCGTATCGATGCGGTGCCGATCGGCAAGAACCCGCCCGAAGACATCAATGTGATCGTCGAAGTCTCCGTCGGCGGCGAGCCGATCAAATACGAAATGGACAAGGAAGCCGGCGCCATGTACGTCGACCGCTTCCTCTACACTCCTATGCGCTATCCCGGAAACTACGGCTTCGTCCCGCATACACTGTGCGGCGACGGCGACCCGATCGACGTCGTGGTGGTCAACCAGCGCCCGATCGTACCGGGCGCCATCATGAACTGCCGGCCGATTGGCGTTCTGATCATGGAAGACGAATCCGGCCAGGATGAGAAAATCATTGCCGTTCCGAGCCACAAGCTGACCAAGCGCTACGACAAGGTTCACAGCGTTGCGGATCTGCCGGAAATCACGATCAGCCAGGTCAAGCATTTCTTCGAGCACTACAAGGATCTGGAACCGGGCAAGTGGGTCAAGGTCAAGACCGTCGAAAGCGCCGAAACGGCAAAGCGCATGATCATGGAATCGATCGAGCGCGCCAACAAGCAGGCTGCCGAATAACAGGCACCGGCACTTCGCAGGTCTGACGGATTTATCGGGGCCGCGGCGGATCTTCAGAGGTCGGCCGCGGCCTCGATGCCTTCCATATCCTCGTCCGACAGGCCGAAGTGATGGCCGATCTCATGGACGAGAACGTGTGAAATGATATCGCCGAGACTGTCCTCGCCGCCGGCCCAGTAGTCGAGAATCGGCCGCCGGAACAGCCAGATCCGGTTCGGCCCCTGCCCGGTCCGCAATTCGCCGCCGCCCTGGGCAAGACCGATCCCCTCGAACAATCCGAGAAGACCGTAGAAATCATCGACGCCGACGCTGTCCAGCATCTCCTCGCTGGCCCAGTCCTCAACGGTGATGACCAGATCCCGGCACCTGTCGCGGAATTCATCCGGGAGCGCATCGAACGCGTCCGTCGCGATCTGTTGGAAAACCTTCAGGCCGGGAGGCTGGCGGAGATGCCAGTTGTCCGGGCTTTTCATCGTCCGGGCATTTTCCAGGCCGTCCTTCACCCAATCTTCCATACACCTCTCCTGATGCCGGCCCGCACCGGATCCGACGCCGGGCCTCTAAAGGAGATAGGTCGTGATCAGATAAATGACGAGGCCTATGGCGAATAGAAGCCCGGCGGTCCGGCCGATCCGTGTGCCCCAGACCTCGATCCGATCGGTCTCGTCCGCATCGGCGCCGGCCATATGGTGCTGCGCCCGCTTCGCCATGCGCGCGAGCGTGGAGCCGGTGATCGTCTCGCTTTCGGCGTCCGCGCGATCGATGGCCCGCAAGGCCTCTTCCCGCTTCGCTTCCTGCCGATCCCGATGACTGGTCACGCTTGGCTCTCCCTGACGGCCCCTTTCAGCGAGATTGCCCCGATCAACGCCAGAAGCGCAAGACCGGCCGATGCCACCGCGTTCCAGCCGGCAAAGGAGAGACCGAGAATGCGCAACGCCGCCTCGGTGCAGCTGACGAGCCGGTAACCGTCCAGGTCTCCCAGCAGCGACACTGCCGATGAGGGCGCACCTCCGGTGCCGCCGCAATCGGTCGGACCGGTCCAGAAGTTCCATTCTGCCCCGGCCTGATAGACCCCGAGACCGGAGCCGTAAGCAAAGACAACGACGGTCACAAGCATAACAAGCGCGGCCACCCCGCGACGCCCGGTGGATCCCAGAACCAGGGCCAGTGCCGTCAGCGGCAGTCCGACATAATAAGGCACGCGCTGTTCAAGGCAGAGCTTGCAGGGATCATAGCCACCGATGAGCTGGAAGCCCCAGGCCGTCGCGATGACGGCCAGCCCGCCCAGAAGAAGCACGATCATGGCGGCTTTCGCGGTCGTCTTATTCGTCATTGGTCAATTCACCCCGTCCAGAAGCGGCTTGCTCACGGCAACCTGCCTAAAGCAGCTTTATTGCCGCAAACCCGCCGACCAGCAATACAACAAATACGGTGAACATGAGGCCGAGGCGTTTTTCGATAAAGTCGCGGATCGGCGGCCCGAAGAAGTAAAGCAGCGCCGAGACCACGAAAAACCGGATCCCGCGTGACACCACGCTCGCCAGCATGAAGATCGGCAGGCTGAGACCGGTAACGCCGCTGGCGATCGTGATCACCTTGTAGGGGAACGGCGTCAGGCCGGCGAAGAAAACGAACCACCAGCCCCATTCGTTGAAGAGCCGGCTGAACTCGTCGAACTTGTCGAGATAGCCATAGAAGGACAGGATCGGTTCCGCGATCTCGTAAAACAGGACCGAGCCGATGAAATAACCGAGCAGGCCGCCGATCACCGAGGTGACGGTGCACAGGAACGCCAGATACCAGGCCTTTTCCCGTTTCGCGATCACCATCGGGATCAGCAGCAGGTCCGGCGGGATCGGAAAGACCGAACTCTCTATGAAGGATACGGTTCCAAGCGCGAAATTCGCTCTCGGCCCCGCGGCAAGAGACAGGGTCCAGTCGTAAAGGCGTCTCAACATTCCGGTTACCTCAGCCCGCAATTCCCGCAATCGCTGCGCCCTGCGTCGATTGCGGGCGGGCCGGATGCGCGTGGAAAACGCCTAGAGCCAGATGGGGCCTCGGTCAAGCGGCTTTCGGCCATCCGCATAAATGCGACTGCGTGGACGAAGCCCCATCACAAAATGATCATAATCGAGTCCTAAGCAAACCGCCTCTCGCACTTTCTGCGTCACGAAAATTGGCATCGCAACCGTCATGGCATCGTCGAACAAACCCGGCAAACCGGGATCGAACATGACCAAAGTCCGTTTTCGGCCCGCGTTCAAATTTCCCGGCGCAGTCCTCCTGTGTTTTGTCTTTCTGGCCGCCTCGGCCTTTGCCTTGCCGGCTTCCGCGCAAGGCACTCCGCGCGACGGAGCAATCTCCTCTTCCCGGCTCGAACATTCCGACGCCTCCGCTGCGCGGAACACCGCCCCCGCCGATGATGACGGAACCTTAGATACCGGTGACCGGGGCCTGCTCGATTCCGAGGCCCGGGCTCCCGCCGATTGCAGTGACGGTTTCGATGATGTCGCTGCCACTGCTTTCTCACAGGCTGGCGGCACGGATTTCATCCGAAGCCTGAGCCTGCTCGAAGACAATCGCATTCGTGCCATCTGGCTCGGCCACCGGAGCCCGGTCGCATGGATCGATGACGGATCCCCGCGCATCTACGCCCGACCGCCTCCGGTCATCTCTTAAGGCGCTCCGCGGACGGCGGGTTTGCAATCCATCAGGCGATCATCCCAGGTCGTCACCCGCACCAGTCGCAAGCCTGCCGCTCCCGGCGCTCTTCTTCCTGTGAAACCGAACGGCAAGCCGTCGTCCACACTTCCGGGTCCACCGGCCGTGAGACCGGCGAAGCTTCAGCGTGAACGAGACCGAAGGCCCTCCCGCCGGGCAATCCGGTCGGGCAGATCCCGGCATTTCAGGTTGACTTAAGAGAACATCGAACATGAACCGCATTTCTCACCTCAAGTTACCGGCTAAGTCACCGGCCAAGTCACTGGCCAAGTCCCCAGTCAAATCCTTTGCCAGGGCGCTGGCCGTCATGCTGCCGATATCGGCGGCAGTGCAGCTTGCGACGGGCGCCCCGTCCCTTGCCCAGGACATGCAGACCCGGGACCTCAAGGGGTTCTGGCTGACCACCCCATATCCGGAACTCGCGCTTCGCCCGGGCGAAAAGGAAAACATCCAGCTCACCCTGAAAAACGCCGACATGCCGCCACAGCGCGCGGAACTCGACGTCTCCGGCATTCCCGACGGCTGGGACTGGGCGCTTGAAGGCGGCGGGCGCGAAGTAACCGCGGCCATAGTTCAGCCGAACGGCAGCGAGCGGCTGATGCTCAAGGTAACCCCGCCGGCATCGAGCGCCGACAAGTCCTTCCCGATCAAGGTCACCGCCCATTACGGCAACGCGGTCGCCACCCTGCCGATGACCCTCAAGGTGTCCTCGGCCGCGGCCGGTGGCGTGAAGCTCACCCCGCAGCTGCCCGCCCTGCGCGGCACTGCCAAATCCACCTTCACCTACAAGCTCAAGGTGGCCAACAACGGTGCCGAGGATGCCCTGTTCAACCTGGCCGCCCAGGTTCCGGACGGCTTCCAGACCCGCTTCAAGCAGGGCTACGGCTCCGAGGAAATCACCGGTCTGCCGGTCAAGGCCGGCGCCACCGCCGATCTGACGGTGGAAGTCGTGCCGCCCCATGCCGTCGAGGCCGGGCGCTACCCGATCAAGGTTGCCGTCGCCGACGGCGAAAATGTCGCCAACACCGACCTGAGCCTTGAGGTCACCGGCCAGCCGGAGATCAGCATGGAAGGCCCCCAGGGCCGGCTCAGCGGATCGGCGGTCGCAGGCAAGGACACCAACTTCAGCTTCACCGTCACCAATACCGGAAGCGCGCCGGTCAGCGACATCGCCTTGAGGGCGTCGACGCCCCAGGGCTGGAAGGTGAGCTACGAACCCAAGTCGATCCCCATGCTGGCGCCTGACGCCAAGCAGGAGGTCAATGTCTCGATCCACCCGTCGGAAAAGGCCATTGCCGGCGACTACATGCTCAACCTGACGGCGTCCTCCGGCGCTGCCTCCGACACGGAAAAGTTCCGCGTGACCGTGGAAACCTCGACCATCTGGGGCCTTGCCGGGCTCGGCGTGATCGCGGCCTCGGTGATTGTCCTCGGCGTCTCTGTCACAAGGTACGGCCGGCGATGAGCGACACAGTCATTGAAGCCAGGGGGCTGACCAAGCGCTACGGCAGCAACGTGGCCGTCGCCGGCATCGACTTTTCGGTCGAGGCCGGGGAAGTCATCGGACTGCTTGGGCCCAACGGCGCCGGCAAGACCACCACGATCCTGATGCTGCTCGGCCTGACCGAGGCGGACGGCGGCGATGTCGTCATTCTCGGCAAGGACCCGGTGCGCCAGCCCCTGCAGGTCAAGAGCGACGTCGGCTACCTGCCGGATTCGATCGGGTTCTACAACAACATGACCGGCCGGGAGAACCTTGCCTATACGGCGCGGCTTTCCGGCCAATCGCAAGCCCAAGCGGCGGAGAATATCGCCGCCGCCGTGGAAAAGGTCCGGTTGACGGACGTGGCCGACAAGCGGGTCTCGACCTATTCCCACGGCATGCGCAAGCGGCTCGGCATCGCCGAACTGCTCATGCGCAAGTGCCGCATCGCGATCCTGGATGAGCCGACCTCCGGCCTCGACCCGCAATCGACCCGGGAACTGCTCGACCTGATCCGCAGCCTCAGCAGGGACGGCATGACCATCCTGTTGTCCTCGCACATCCTGGATGCGGTCCAGTCGGTCTGCCACCGCATCGCGTTGTTCAACAAGGGCCGGATCGGGTTCCTCGGCACCACCGAGGAACTGGCCGGCAAACTCGGCGGCGGCGCCTTTGTCGTCGATGTCGAGGCCGATGGCATCGATCTCGTCAAGGCGGCGAAAGCCGCGGACGGGGTCAAGTCGATCACCCCGGACGGAGACGGGCAGTGGCATATCGAGGCGGTACAGGACATCCGCCCCGACCTCGGCCGCCTGATCGTCCAAGCCGGCGGCGACCTGCGCAACATGGACCTGCGCCGGACCCGGCTCGACGAAGCCTACGACCGTTTTTTCAAGGAGTACGGCCATGAAGCGTGAAGGTTCTCCCTTCAAGGGGGTGATGACCGTCGCCTTGAAAGAGGCGGCCGACCACATGACCAGCGCGCGCATGCATCTGATCATGCTGCTCGTGCTGCTGACAGCGATCGGCGCCGTCTACGGCGCCATCACCCACATCCGCGACACCACGTCGGAAGATCCGTTCCTGTTCCTGAAGCTGTTCACCACCGCCCAGCAACCCCTACCGTCTTTCGCCTCCTTCCTCGGCTTTCTGTTGCCGCTGGTGGCGATCGCACTCGGGTTCGATGCGATCAACGGTGAATACGGCAGGCGAACCATGAGCCGGCTTCTGGCCCAGCCGATCTACCGGGACGCGCTCCTGTTCGGGAAGTTTCTCGGCGCGCTTCTGGTGATCGCGATCGCGCTTCTGACGCTGTGGCTTTTGATGACCGGGCTCGGGATCCTGTTCCTCGGCCTGCCGCCATCTGGGCCCGAGCTGGTGCGCGGCATCGCCTATCTGGCGGCGACCCTGGTCTATGCCGGGGTGTGGCTGGCGCTGGCGATGGCGTTCTCGACGCTGATCCGCTCGGCGGCGACAGCGGCCCTTGCCGCCCTTGCCCTGTGGCTGATCCTGAGCGTGTTCTGGAGCATGATCGCCCCGCTTGTCGCAGGCGTCCTCTCGCCGGTCGATCCGTATAACCCGATGACCCTGCTCTCCAATTTCGAGACCCAGCAGGTGATCGCGCGGATCTCGCCGCAGACGCTCTACGGCGAGGTGTCCAGCATGCTGCTCGACCCGGCCAACCGCTCGGTGGGGCCGATCTTCATGAGCCAGCTCCAGGGCGCGCTGATCAACGCCCCGCTGCCGACCATGCAGAGCCTGGTCATCATCTGGCCGCAGATCTCCGGGCTGTTCGCGGCGATGGTGCTCCTGTTCACCCTCGCCTACACCGTCTTCCAGCGTCAGGAAGTCCGAGCCTGACCCTGGCGGAGCGGCGCGCTTTCCGAGGGCGCGCCGCTCCACTTCTAGCAAGCAGAAGAATTTAGAAGCTCGGACCGGCATTAGCCAAGTCTGGACTGTATTCTCTGACGCATTCCGATCAGGAATCGTGATAACGAAAAGAAAACAGGTAATAGTACAAGATTTTCGCCCTGAATCAACCCGTAGTCCGAGAGCGTAGAATAAGAAAATATACTCATTAGGACCATTAAAATTAAATACAATCTGATGCTCATCAGAATTTTAAGCAGAAAATTGCCCCGATATTTCAAATATTCTTGCGTATTAATTCCCCACCGTTTCAGCTGATCGCAAAAGCGGCCAATTTAACTTCGGAACAGTGGACACAATTTTGCGTTGATGATACCGGATAGCATTTCAGATCGAAGGCAAAAAACTCGCCGTGCCCAATCGCTTTCTATTCAGAATGACGTACTTTCAAAATCTGCGGAGATATCTGGCAGATGGTCGAGTCTATGCCAAAAATCATCGGAACATGCAGCCCGGCTTTAGGATTTCATTCAGCGATATTGTGCAGCGTCGCGGAACAGCACAGTTCACAACACCTTGCGGTTCGAACGTGAATGATTTTGTGCCTTTCTATTTTTCACCAATTACAAAAATGGCCTACACGATTCATGTGGGCAATGTTCGCGCAATTAGCCCAACCAATGCCGATCTTGGCATTGCTCAGATGGAAGATGTTGCCTATCTGGTCGTTGAACCGAGCGCACTTTTTGGTAGTGGTCGCGACTGCTGGTTCACCGACTTAGCTTGTAACTCTGCAATCCCACCTTCTTACCAAAATCAGCCGGCCCAGCTCGCCAGCCATGTGAATTGGGCATTATTCGATGAAGCGCCACTAACAGCGACCATTAATGAAATAGGCTACGCTGGTGTCTGCCGTTGGCAGCACGACCGCGATCAACCTGTTCGATATCAAATGCGCAGTAAACAGCGTATGGCCGAATTCATGGTGAAGGACTATTTGAGTATGGACGAGGTTTTGTGCATCATACTGAAAAACGACGCACACCTTGCAACAGTTCAAGGGTGGGTGAACGAGTCAGGCGCAAGCATACCTGTTTATGTCAAACCCAGATGTTATTTTTGAATGATGACAATCGAATACAAAAACGGCGACATGTTCGATGAGCCTACAGAGGCAATCGTAAACACTGTCAATTGCGTCGGTGTCATGGGCAAAGGCGTAGCGCTAGAATTCAAACGACGCTGGCCTGAAAATTTCAAGGCATACAAGAAGCTCTGCGATGCGAAAAAAATCTCACCGGGGAGCATGTTTATTTTTGAGAACCACGACATCCTCAGCAACGGAAAACATCGATACCTAATCAATTTTCCGACCAAACAGCACTGGCGAGCAAAGTCTAAAATCGAATACGTCCGCGAAGGTTTGAGCGACTTTGTAAATCAAGTCAGAGAACTCGGCATTAAATCCGTCGCGCTCCCTCCTCTAGGGTGCGGCAACGGTGGCTTGGATTGGTTAGAGGTGAGGCCGCTCATCGAGAAAAGCCTTTCTGAATTACCGGACGTAAAATTCGTTGTTTTTGCCCCAGTGGCAGAGACAATGAAGCCCGAGCAAGTTTCAGTCCCCAACGATTTGACAGTGGAACGTGCCACAATGATGGTAGCGTTTGCTGAGCTAGAAAAATATTTTGGTGGTCATCTTACGCGCCTGACCGCGCAAAAACTTGCGTACTTCCTTCAAGTCCTAGGAACCGAATTTGGACTAAAATTCTCAAAACAAAAATTCGGACCTTATTCCGAAGCTTTGCATCACGCCTTCAAAGCCATGGAGCTAAAGCATTATATCTACGGCTATAGCAGTGAAGAAAAAACCGTTGTTGTTACACCAGCAACTTATGCTGCGGCAGATGAGTTTTTGAAATCAAGAGACATAGATACTGCCGAATTAATATCAAAGCTTTCACTTTTAATCGATGGTTATGAAACGCCGTATGGAATGGAACTTTTATCTAGCGTTCATTTCCTATCCGTTTCAGAGGGCATAAAGACCCAACCTGAAATGTCGGAAGCTCTGGAAGCATGGAACGACCATAAACGGGACAGCTTCCCTAGAGCAGCAGTGACAGCGGCTATGGATCGACTGAGAGCCGATGACTTGATCAACTAGCCTTCAGGATGTCCGAGCCTGACCCTGGCGGAGCGGCGCGCTTTCCGAGGGCGCGCCGCTCCACTCCGATCCGCTCCCCGCGAACAGGTCCCTCGGCCCTTCCGCAATTTAATTTTCCGGCACACGACGAACTCCGCCCCATCGCCCTTCGCGAGTTCAATCGCGGGCCGACCCGTTTTCGGATGCCTGACACCGCAAACATCAGCGAAGCCGACACGGGACCTTCATGACACATCGACTACATTTGTGTGATGCCCTAGGCTGGCGTGATCAGACCTACTCGTGACCGGCCGTGAAGCGCCGGGAACTGCGGAAACGATGCAAGACCTTGTCGTCAACAACCTCGTCCTGCTGTCTGCGGCAGCCATTATCGTGCTCGGCATCCTGTCGAGCATTGCCGCCGTTCGTTTCGGCGCCCCCCTGCTTCTGGTCTTTCTGGGCATCGGCATGCTGCTCGGCGAGGACGGACCGGTCGGACTGAGTTTCGACAGTTACATCATTGCCTATCTGATCGGCTCGGCCGCACTGGCCGTGATCCTGTTCGATGGCGGCATGCGTACCCGCCTTTCCACGATTCGCTCGGTTGCCGCGCCCGCCCTGGCGCTTTCCACGGTAGGCGTCCTTGTCACGGCCTTTCTCACCGGTGTGTTCGCCCACTATGTCATCGGGTTCGGCTGGATCGTCAGTTTCCTGCTCGGATCCATTGTCGCATCGACCGATGCCGCCGCCGTGTTCTTCCTGCTGAAGGCCGGAGGTCTCAAACTCCGGGGCAGGGTCGGGCCGGTGCTGGAAACGGAATCCGCCACCAACGACCCCATGGCCCTGTTTCTCACGCTCGCCCTGCTGGAATTCGCCCTGGTGAGCGCCGCGCCCAATGCCGCCAATCCCCTTGCCGGAACCCTGGTTCTGTTTTTCCAGCAGTTTGCCCTCGGGGCCCTGATCGGGATCGCCGGAGGGTTCGCCCTGGTCTGGATCCTGTCCCGAATGCCGTTGTCGGGAGGACTGCTGCCGCTTTTCGTTCTTGCGGCCGCAATCGTGATCTTCACCGTCTCCGCGTTGCTCAATGCCAGCGGGTTCCTGGCCGTTTACCTGGCAGGCCTCGTCCTCGGCAACCGGCCTGTTCGGGCATTTCCTTCCTTGTTGAACTTCATGGACAGTTCCACGTGGATGGCACAACTGGTCATGTTCGTGATGCTCGGTTTGCTGGTGACGCCAAGCAAAATGGCCGACTACGCCTTCACGGCGGTCCTGATCGCCGTGTTTCTGATGCTGGTGGCACGGCCCCTTGGCGTGCTGGCCTCGCTGGCGCCGTTCCGCTTCACAAAGTCGGAAACCATTTACGTGTCATGGGTCGGCCTGCGCGGTGCAGTGTCCATTTTTCTGGCCACCTTGCCGGTTCTGGCGCATTTGCCGGGCGCACAGCTGTTTTTCAACCTGGCGTTCGTCGTGGTCCTGGTTTCGCTGATTGCGCAAGGAGCGTCTCTGGGCTGGACCGCGCGGCTCCTCAAACTGGCCTTGCCGGATACGGCGCCCGCCGTGAAGCGTTTCGAGATCGATCTGCCGGGTCAGCAGCAGCTGGAACTGGTCGCCTATCCCGTGGAGGAAGGGTGCTCCTACCTAACAGCATCCTATACGCCCGTCTGGCTCAAGCCGGTTTTCGTCGTCAGGGGCGACGAGGTCGTATCGACGGAACAGGCCGGCCCGCTGACCCCCGGCGACTATGGCTACTTCCTGGTTCCGCCCAAAAGAATCACACGCCTCGATGCGCTGTTCGACACATCCGCCACGGCCCTGAAAACCGCCGATTTCCAGGGCTTCGCATTCAACAGCACCGTCGCCCTCAACGCGCTCGCGGAAGAGTACAAATTCGAGCTTCCCGACCAATACCGGGAATTGACCATTGCCCAGGCCTTCGCGGAGCGGTTCGGCGAGGTTCTTCGTGTCGGAGACCGGCTTGAACTGGACAATCTTGATCTGGTCGCGGTGGACCTCGAAGGCGACACTGTTTCCCGGGTTATTCTGGAATTGCCGGAGGAACCGGAATGGCCGGATCGTGCCAAGGTTCACCTGGCCAGAATTGCAGCTTTTCTGCGTATCGGGCTCAGCAAATGGCGGACGGCGAAGGAGCAGCCCCAGTCCCCCGATTGAAATAGCGAAAGCAGCGCAAGAACTACGCGCTCAAGCAGGCGAAGCCGATAGCGCAAGAAAACTGCGCTCAAGCAGGCTGAAGGCCGGTAGCGGAATAACAACGCGCTCAAGTAGCCCAAAGGGCGGTAGCGCATATAAGGATGGTGCCCCCCGCCGGAATCGAACCGGCACTCCCGAAGGAACGGGATTTTGAATCCCGCGCGTCTACCAGTTCCGCCAGAGGGGCAACTGACACCGAAATCGGTCTCTATCACGCCCTTGAGGTTTTGCGCAAGAACGACCGCACCGGTTCTCACGGGGTTTCTTGGCCCGAAATTACACGCCTGCCGGTTGGCCGGAAAGCCGACAGGGCGCCTGTTGGTGAGGATCTGTTTACCGCGTCTGGAAAATGTGCCCCGCGAAAGCCGGAAAACGCCCCTGAAGACCCCGATCGTAAGGAGGCTTTCAATGAATTGCGTGGCAGGTTCCGGCAATTGTTTACGACCGAATTTTTCAGGGGGACATACCATGGGAACTGTTCATTCGGGAGGCACCGGCCTCAGAGCGATCGCCAGAAACCTGGGATTTGTGGCACCGGTCCCTGACATCGACCGGCGCAGCGCGCCGGGAAAATTCACCCAGGCCGTCCTCGATGTCAGCAGACTGGAGCCGCGTCCGATCCGGCCGGAATGGGTCCTCGAGGGTCAGCCGGAAGCCCGTTGCGCAAATCTTTCCATCGGCACCCGTGGCTGGGGCAGCACCGATCATTGGTCCTGCACCGCCGGCAAGTTCCGCTGGCATTTTGGGTGGGACGAAACCGTTTTGTTTCTGGAAGGCGAAGTCCGGATCACCGACGAGACCGGAAAGGTCTATCTGGGCCAGCCCGGCGTCAGCGTTTTCTTCCCGGCAGGCACATCGTCGGTCTGGGAAGTGCCGACTTATATCCGGAAAATCGCCTTCAACCATCGCCCGGTTCCCCGTTACGCCCATCTGGCGGATCGCATCGTGAACAAGCTGCAGCGCATGACCGGGCTGGTTCCGGCGGCAAAGGGCGGCCTCGGCTAGGCTCCTGCGACAAAGGCGCAAATTGTGCGCTTCATCTGGACAGCGATTTTGCTCTTGGGTAAGTAGAATTCATGAGCAAATCGCCCAAGGAAATCGAGCTGAAGCTCGAAGTGTCACCAGACGTTCTCGATCAGCTGAAACGCGGCGGAGCATTGCAACGCTTCGCCGGCGGCCGGGCCGTCACCAAACCCTTGCTGTCGATCTATTTCGACACCCCCGACCAGGCGCTGCGCAAGGCGAAAATCTCGTTGCGCGTCCGCAAGGTCGGGCGGTCCTGGGTGCAGACCGCGAAGCTTGGAACCGGGGTAAGGGGGGGGCTTTCCAGTGCCGTGGAAGCGGAACATCCGGTGCGCGGACGGGCGATCGACTTTTCGGTCATCGAGGACGCCGGCGTTCTCAAGACCCTCACCGATGTCATCGGTGACAAGCCGCTTACCGAGTGCTTCGAAACCGACATCCGCCGCACGACCCGCCTGCTGACCTCAAAGGAAGACGGCAGCGAGATCGAGGTTGCCTTCGATCTGGGCGAGGTCAAGGCCGGCGAGCGGACCCAAACCCTGGCCGAGGTCGAATTCGAACTGAAAACCGGTTCCGGCGCCCGCCTGCTCGAAGCGGCGCGCGAGATTGTGGGCGCGGCCCCGTTCCGCCTGTCGCCCTGGTCCAAGGCCGAACGCGGCTTTCGTCTTGCCGAAGGCGCGGCGGAAACCGGCATCCGGCCGAAAAGCGCCGGGGATATCGCCTTGCCGCCGGATGAAACCGTCGAGCTGGCCTTCCGGGAAATCCTGCGTTCCTGCCTGACGCAGATCGCGGACAATCGGGTCGCCATTCTGGAAAGCGACGATCCGGAGGGTCCGCACCAGTTTCGGATCGGACTGCGCCGGCTGCGCAGCGCCTTCCGCTTGTTCAAGCCGGTCCTCAATCCGCAGACCCTCAAGGACCTCGACGCCCAGGCCCGCGTCCTGGCAACGGAAGCCGGCAAGGTGCGCGACCTTGACGTGCTGACGGATGAAATCGTTTCGCCGCTGGCAAAGGTTGCCCCGCAAGGCATCGGCCTTGAGCCGCTTCTTGAGCATCTTCGCACCATTCGCGAGGAAAGCCGCGCCGCCCTGCACGCCCATCTGAGCGCGCCGGACGTCAACGCCTTCCTGTTCGATCTGGCCGCCTACACGGAAGGCCGGGGCTGGCTCGACATCGACAATTTCGATCAGACCGCCCGGCTCGCCCAGACGATCCGCGTCTATTCGCGCAAAGCGCTCGACAAGCAGTGGAAGAAGGTTTCCAGCTACGGCTCCAGGATCGACGATCTGACGATCCCCGAACGCCATGAAATGCGCAAGGCGCTCAAGAAGCTGCGCTACGGCGTCGAATTCTTCGGCAGCCTATATCCGAAGTCGGACCTCAAGCCGTTCCTGAAACGCATGAAACGGCTGCAGGACATCTTCGGCTATCTGAACGATGTCGCCATGGCGGAAAAACTCGCTGCCCTGCCCGATATCGACGGCAAGTCCTCACGACAGGTGCTGCTGGCGATCGGCTTCGTCATCGGCTGGCACGAGGCGCAGTCCTCCGGCACATGGCCGCACGCCAAGGGCTACTGGCAGGACACGAAAAAGGTGCCGAAGTTCTGGCTCTGACGAGGTCTCAGCTTTCCACGACGAGCTGGATCCGGTCCGCAGCCATGCGGGTCCGCGTGTACTGCATGGGCTCGCCCTCCGCGTCGAGGTTCAGGCTTTCCACGACCAGGACCGGCTGGCCCGATGCGACATTGAGGACCGCGACGTCCTGCGGGTCGACCAGTTCCGCCGTCACCCGGCTTTCCTTGCGCCGGTAGTCTTCGACACCCGCCTTTGCCAGCGCCTTGGTAATCGATCCGGTTTCCGCGTAGTCGGCGACCAGATTCGGGAACCGGCTCTGTTCGAACCAGCTGGTGCCGATCATCACCGGTATCCCGTCGGCGACCCGCAGGTTTTCGATCCGGATCAGCAACGTTCCGATGGGCACCTTCAACCAGTTCGCCAGCAAGGCATCGGCTTCTTCCGTTCCCGAGCCGATCAGCCGGCCGCTCGGCGCCTTGTCCTGGCCGGAAACAATTTCGGAAAACCGCGTGCGTGACGTGATCGGATAGCTGATCGGGGCGGCCGCGACGAACGTGCCCCGGCCCTGGTCGGCGCGCAAAATCCCTTCCGCCGTCAGCGCGGCGATGGCCCGGCGCACCGTATGGCGATTGACGCCGAAGCGGGCGGCAATCTCCGATTCCGGCGGCAGGCGACTGCCTTTCTCGAAGGCGCCGCTGGCGATTTCCGCTTTCAGCCATTCCATGATCTGACGCCAGATGGCGATTCCCGCGCCCCGATCAAGTGTCGTTCGTATTGTCATCTGTCCGTCATCAAAGGTCTGTAGTCAGGAAGCAACCGAAAAATTCGTCTATACAAATAGACAAATTCGTTCTAACAAACAACCCATCAGACACAGGCGCCCCACCTCCAACCAAGGCGACCCCCTATGACCGATACACCTGCTTCCCCCTCCGCATCCGACCAGCCACCCGGTCTCGACCGCAAGGCGGTCATGTCCGTCCTGGCCTCCGCCTCGGCAGAAGATCTCGAGACGGTCTATGCCCGCATCGGCACGCCGCCGGCCTTCGAGATGGTCCGCCAGCCGGAAACCGGCCTCGTCATGGTCCGTGGTCGCATGGGCGGCACCGGCAGCCCCTTCAACCTCGGCGAAGTCACGGTGACACGCTGCGTGGTCCGCCTTGAGAGCGGCGAGGCCGGCAGTTCCTATTGTCTCGGCCGGCACAAGCAGAAAGCCTTGCAGGCCGCCGTCATCGACGCTCTTTGGCAGCGCCCGGACGACCGCGAGCGGGTCGAGACGGAAATCGTCGCCCCGCTCGCGCGGATCCGCTCAAAGGCCGATGAGGACCTGAAAGCGGAGACCGCAGCCACCAAAGTCGATTTTTTCACCATGGTGCGGGGAGACAACTGATGACCGCCCTCAACCAGACTTCCGGCCCGAACGGCAAGACCGCGCCCCTGGCCGCCGGTTTTGCCGACCCGGTTCACGATGCCCAGCGCTGCTTCCGCACGATCATGAATGCCATGGCCCGTCCGGGCAGCCTGCAGGCAATCGACACCGGCGGGCTGAACCCGCCCGCGCCGCTCTCGGCCGTCGCCGCCGCCATCGCGCTGACCCTGTTCGACTACGACACGCCGGTGTGGCTGGACAAACCGTTTGCCCGGTCCGAAGCGGTGAAGACCTTTCTGCGCTTCCACACCGGCGCGCCCATCGTCAGCGAGCCGGTTGAGGCCGCTTTCGCGCTGATCGCCGACCCGGCCCATCTGAGCAGCCTGGGCAAGTTCCATCAGGGCACGCTGGAATATCCGGACCGTTCGGCCACCCTGATCCTGACAGGGCAGACCCTCACCAACGACGGCCCCGTCCAACTCTCCGGTCCGGGGATCGAAACCGAAACCGCGTTCTCCGCTGGTCCGGTTTCCCCCGCCTTCTGGGATCAGGTGAAGGCCAACAATGCGCAGTTTCCGCGCGGCGTCGACCTGATCTTCACGGGATCCGCAGAGATCGCGGCCCTGCCCCGTTCCACGACCGTCACCATTCGGGAGGCCTGAGCCATGTATGTTGCAGTCAAGGGCGGTGAGAAGGCGATCCGCAACGCGCACCAGCTTCTGGCCAAACGCCGCCGGGGCGACACCAGCATCCCCGCCCTCACCCTGGACCAGATTGCCGAACAGCTGGCGATCTCCGTCGCCCGGGTCATGGGCGAAGGCTCGCTCTATGACGAACAGCTCGCAGCCCTTGCCATCAAGCAGGCGCGCGGCGATCTGATCGAGGCGGCGTTCCTGATCCGCGCCTACCGCACCACCCTGCCGCGCTTCGGCTACAGCCAGCCGATCGATACGGCGGCAATGCTGGTCGAGCGCCGTATCTCGGCAACCTACAAGGATCTGCCGGGCGGCCAGCTTCTCGGGCCCACCTTCGATTACAGCCATCGCCTGCTGGATTTTGCGCTGGCCGCCGAAGCCGAAGGCGAGATCGAAGCGCCCGTGCGCCGGGAGCCCGCTGATGAGGCCATGCCGCGCGTGACCGATCTTCTGGACGAGGAAGGCCTGATGGAGGCCGATCCGGTTTCCAGCGAAGGCTCGCCGGTCGGCGACCTCACCCGCGAACCGCTGTCCTTCCCGGCGGACCGGGATCTGCGCCTGCAGAACCTTGCGCGCGGCGACGAGGGTTTCCTCCTCAGCCTCGCCTATTCCTCCCAGCGCGGCTACGGACGCACCCACCCTTTCACCGGAGAGATCCGCTACGGCGCCGTCGAAGTGGAGTTCTTTGCAGAAGAACTGGGCTTCGCCGTCAGCCTCGGCACCATCAAGGTGACCGAGTGCCAGATGGTCAACCAGTTCCAGGGAACGGCCAAGTCCTCGCCGAAATTCACCCGCGGCTACGGCCTCGTCTTCGGCCAGGTGGAACGCAAGGCCATGGCCATGTCGATGGTCGACCGGGCGCTGCGATGGGAAGAACTCGGCGAGGAGCAGGTCGCGCCCGTCCAGGATACGGAATTCGTCATGTCCCATTCCGATAACATCCAGGCGACCGGCTTCGTGGAGCACCTGAAGCTTCCCCACTATGTCGATTTCCAGGCCGAACTCGATCTCGTCCGCCGCATGCGCGACGAGTGGTTCGCCGCACGCGAGGCGGAAGAAAAGGCCTCCAGAGACCAGAAGGAGGCCGCGGAATGACCGCTCAGCCCAAGCCCCTCGACGAGGGCGAATACAACTTCGCCTATCTCGACGAACAGACCAAGCGCATGATCCGCCGGGCAATCCTGAAGGGCATTGCCGTACCCGGCTACCAGGTGCCGTTTGCCTCCCGCGAGATGCCCATGCCTTATGGCTGGGGCACCGGCGGGGTCCAGGTCACCGCCTCCATTCTCGGCGCCGACGACTGCCTGAAGGTGATCGACCAGGGCTCCGACGACACCACCAACGCGGTCGCCATTCGCGGCTTCTTCGAAAAGACAGCCGGGGTCGAAACCACCTTCGAGACCTCGAAGGCGTCGATCATCCAGACCCGCCACCGGATCCCGGAAAAGGATCTGCGCGAGGACCAGATCATCGTCTTCCAGGTGCCGATCCCGGAACCCCTGCGCTTCCTGGAGCCCCGTGAAACGGAAACCCGGAAGATGCATGCGCTGGAGGAATACGGCCTCATGCATGTGAAGCTCTATGAGGACATCGCCAAGAACGGCCACATCGCCACCACCTATGCCTATCCGGTGCTGGTCAACAACCGCTATGTGATGGACCCCTCGCCGACGCCGAAATTCGACAATCCGAAGATCGACAGAATGGCAGCCCTTCAGCTCTACGGCGCGGGGCGCGAGAAACGGATCTACGCGATCCCGCCCTACACCGAGGTCAAGAGCCTCGACTTCGAGGATTATCCCTTCGAAGTCCAGAAATTCGACAAGCCCTGCGGGTTGTGCGGCGCGGAGAACGTCTATCTCGACGAGGTCATCCTCGACGACAGGGGCGGGCGCATGTTCGTCTGCTCCGACAGCGACTTTTGCGAGGAACGCCGCGAGGCCGGGCACCTCGGCCCCATGGCCGCCGATCCGAATGCCATGACCCTTGCCGGCGGCACGTCCGCCGACCGCACCGAGGAGCCGGCCCGATGACCGATTTTTTCAGCAATGACCCGCTGCTTCAGGTCAACGGCGTCACGCGCTACTACGGCGACCGCATCGGCTGCCGGAACGTGTCCTTCCAGCTCTGGCCGGGCGAAGTTCTCGCCATCGTCGGCGAGAGCGGATCCGGCAAGACCACTCTGCTCAACTGCCTGTCGACCCGGTTGGCTCCGACCGCCGGCGCCATCGAATACCGCATGCGCGACGGCGCCATGCGCAACCTCTATCAGCTCGGCGAGGCTGAACGCCGCCTGCTGATGCGTACCGACTGGGGCTTCGTTCATCAGAATGCTGCCGATGGTCTGCGCATGACCGTCTCCGCCGGCGCCAATGTCGGCGAACGGCTGATGGCGGTTGGCGACCGCCACTACGGCCATATCCGTGAAACCGCGACCGACTGGCTCGGCCGGGTGGAAATCGAGTCCGATCGGATCGACGACGACCCCCGCTCCTTCTCCGGCGGCATGCGCCAGAGGCTCCAGATCGCCCGGAACCTGGTGACCCATCCCCGTCTCGTGTTCATGGACGAACCGACCGGCGGTCTCGATGTCTCCGTTCAGGCCCGGCTTCTGGATTTGCTCCGGCGCCTGGTGGCGGACCTGGGTCTGTCCGTGATCATCGTGACCCACGACCTCGCCGTCGCCCGGCTCCTGTCGCACCGGATCATGGTCATGCGCCACGGAGAAGTCATTGAAACCGGGCTGACCGATCAGGTACTCGACGATCCGCGCGAGCCCTATACCCAGCTTCTCGTATCTTCCATCCTCCAGGTCTGAGGCCGAACCATGCCAGTGCGTCTTTATCTCAGCCATGTCGGCAAGTCCTTCACCATGCACCTGCAGGGCGGAACGACCATTCCGGTCGTCTCCGGCGTCGACTTCTCCGTCGGTGCGGGTGAGTGCGTGGTTCTCGGCGGACCGTCCGGGGCCGGCAAGAGCTCGATCCTCAAGATGATCTACGGCAACTACCGCTGCGATCAGGGTCAGATCCTGGTGACCGTGGGCGACGAGATCGTCAACGTGGCGGATGCCGAGCCGCGCAAGATCCTGCAATTGCGCAAGGATGTGATCGGCTACGTCAGCCAGTTCCTGCGGGTGATCCCGCGCGTGCCGGCGGTGGAAGTCGTCGCCGAGCCGCTGATCCTGCAGGGCACGGACGAAGGAAAAGCGCTTGCGAAGGCGCGCGATCTCCTGACCCGGCTCAATGTGCCGGAGCGGCTCTGGGGCCTGCCGCCGGCTACGTTTTCCGGCGGCGAACAGCAGCGCGTGAACATCGCCCGCGGTTTCATCGCTCATTACCCGCTGCTGCTGCTCGATGAGCCGACAGCCTCGCTCGACGCCGCGAACCGGTCCGTCGTGGTCGAGCTGGTTGCGGAAAAAAAGCAGGACGGCGTTGCCATGGTCGGCATTCTGCACGACCAGGATGTGCGCGACAGAATTTCCGACCGGATCGTAGACGTCACCGCCTTCCGGGCGGAGGCAGCCTGATCCGATGAACACATGCAGGGGATAGCGTCACAGGATCGACATGGAATAAGACTAGGCGAATATTTCGTTTCGTTCCCGCGACCCTTCCCCATCCGATGACTTTGAAGATCTGACATGCGCTATGCGGTTTATTACGCGGCTCCGGCCGATGATCCCCTGATGGAGCTTGGGGGCACCTGGCTCGGACGAGACCCGTTTTCAGGCCACGACCTGACCCAGCCGGCCATTCCCGGTCTGGAGGCAGAGACGGTCCGCACCCTGACTGCGGACCCGCGCCGCTACGGATTTCACGGCACGCTGAAGGCGCCATTTTCCCTGAAGAGCGACGCCAGTGAAGCGGATCTCGTCGAGGCTTGCGAAAGTTTCGCCGCGCAAGTGGCCCCCTTCTTCGTGAACGAATTGTCGGTCAACCGGCTGGGCAAGTTCCTGGCGCTCACCCCAACGGGGCCGGAAGCGGAATTGTCCGCCTTCGCCGGCCTCTGCGTGCGCGCGTTCGAGCCTTTGCGCGCGCCTCTGTCTGACGCCGATATCGAGCGCCGCCGCAAGAGCGGGTTGACGCCGAAACAGGACGGCTATCTGACCGGCTGGGGCTATCCTTACATTTTCGACGAATTCCGCTTCCACATGACCTTGAGCAACAAGCTCGAGGACGAAGCGCAGGCCGCGGGCCTGAAAGACGCCGCCGAAACCTTTTTCGCGCCTGTGACCGGTGCCCCCCGGCAGATCGCCTCATTCGGTCTCTATACCGAGGCCGAACGCGGCGCGCCCTTCACCATCAGGAAAATCTATCATCTGACCGGCGACGTGCTGCCTACGGCAGCCTCCGCCCTCGAGGAAGTCCAATGAGCGCCGAACCGACCGTTTTCAAGAACGCCCGACTGATCCTGCCCGACAGCGTGATCGACGGCAGCCTGACCTGCGATCGTGGCAGGATCGCCGATATCGACGGCGCAACCTCCGTCGCCGGCCACGACTGCGAGGGCGACTACCTTCTGCCCGGCCTGATCGAACTGCACACCGATCACCTGGAGGTCCACTATGCGCCGCGCCCGAAGGTGCGTTGGAATCCGGTGTCCGCCGTGCAGGCCCATGATGCCCAGATCGCCTGTGCCGGCATCACCACCGTGTTCGATGCGCTGCGTGTCGGCATGGACGAGGATGCGGACCTACGCGCGCCGGACATGCGCCAGCTCGCCGATGCCATCGAGCAGGGCCAGGACGAAAACCGCCTGCGCGCGGACCACTTCATCCACTTGCGTTGCGAGGTTTCCGCGCCCGACGTTCTCGAAGCCTACAAGTTCTTCGAAACCGACAGCCGCGTGCGCCTGATTTCGCTGATGGATCACACGCCAGGCCAGCGCCAGTTCGTGTCGCTGGATGCCTACAAGATCTACTACCAGGGCAAGAAGGGCTTTTCCGATGCGGAGATGGAGGCCTTCATCAAGGACCGCCAGTCCCGCGCCGGCGACATTGCGCCGAACAACCGCAAAGCCATTGCGGCCGATGCCCGTGAGCGCGGCATTTCGATCGCCAGCCACGACGATGCGACCCCAGAACATGTGGTGGAAGCCGTCGACCTCGGCACCCGCATTGCCGAATTCCCGACGACCATCGAGGCGGCCCGCGCTTCGCGCCAGGCGGGCATGAGCGTGCTGATGGGCGCGCCCAACGTGGTGCGCGGCGGCTCGCACTCGGGCAACATCTCCGCCCGGGAACTGGCCGAAGCCGGCTGCCTCGACGTGCTGTCCTCCGACTATGTGCCTGTCTCCCTGGTCCAGGCCGCCTTCCAGCTGGCCGACGAGGTCGACAGCATCAGCCTGCCGCAGGCGATCGCAACCGTGACCGCGACCCCGGCCAGGGCAATCGGCCTCGACGATCGCGGAACCCTGGAAACGGCTAAGCGTGCCGACCTGGTTCAGGTCAAGCTCGTCGGCAATGTCCCGATCGTGCGCGGCGTATGGCGCGAAGGCCGCAGGGTTGCCTGAGGAACGAACACGGAAAATCGAGACAGTGATGACCGGAACCGGCATTCAGGCGGACAACGATAGGAAACTCGGACCGGGCAAGATGGTCCTGGTCGTCGGGCCGAGCGGTGCCGGCAAGGACACGCTGCTGAATGCGCTTAAGGAGCGCCTGGCGGATGATCCCGGCTTCCGCTTCGCCACCCGGCAGATCACCCGCCCTGCGGATGGTGCCACCGAAACCCATATTCCGATCTCCGAGGCCGACTACGATGAGGCCGTGACGGCCGGTCGCTACGCGCTCGCATGGCGCGCCCACGGCCTCGGCTACATCCTGCCTGCGGAGCTGGACGACGTTATAAAAGCAGGCGGCACAGTCGTCGCCAACGGCTCCCGTCACGCCCTTCCCGACGCGCTGCGCAAATATGAAAACCCTCTGGTCCTGCTGATTACCGCGCCGAAGGCCGTTCTGGCCGAAAGGCTTGCGGCCCGCGGACGTGAAAGCCGTGCGGAGATCGAAAGGCGTCTGGAGCGGACGCAATTGGACATGCAGGACATTCCGAACCTGGCCCGGATCGAGAACACGGGAACGGTCGAAGAGGCGTTGGAAAAGATACTTGGAAAATTAGCCTAGCCTCGTAAGGCTTTACAAACCGAGTTGCTTAATCGGAAATTGAGCAGACTGTGCCATTCTCCCCCGACATGCATTTGTATTTGGGGGCACTTACAATGTTTCAGGCAGCTGATACTGTTCTTTCGAATTACTTCACATTTTCCGGTCGCGCCAACCGGGCCGAATACTGGTGGTGGATGCTTTTCATGTTTCTCACCGCCGTGGTCATGGTGCTGGTAGACGCTTTCTTCATCGCCCCGTCCTTCAGCCAGAGTCCGATCGCCCTGGACGGTAAAAGTCCCGCAAGCCTCGTCACCAATCTTCTGCTGTTCTTTCCAAGCCTCACCGTCAGCGTGCGCCGGTTGCACGACATCGACAGGTCCGGCCTGTGGATCCTCATTGTGCTGGTGCCGCTGATCGGCGCGCTGCTGCTGTTCATCTGGTCCCTGCAGGGCGGAACCCGGGGCTCGAATTCCTACGGCCCCGCGCCCTATTGAGGATGCTTTCTACTCGTCCTTCTTTTTCTTGCCGAAGGATCCCAGCAGACCGGAGGGCAGTCCGAAGCCTTCTTCGACCGCCTTCAGCACGTCCTGATCGTTGACGTCGCCTTCGATGACTTTCTGAATGTCGATCTGTGTCTTGCCGCCGGTCGCCCGCTTGATCGCCTCATTGGCGACGTCCGCCAGCGCATCGTCGGGTTTCTTGTCCTTGAGCGCCTTCACCAGATCGCCGCCCATGCTCTGCAGCTGTTTGTAGGCAGCTTCCGGGTTTTCCAGGATACCAGCGACATCGGGATAGATCCGCGGATTGTCCCAGGGTCCCTTGGCGATCACGGGCACACCCAGGCCGGCCAGTTTTTTGTCTTCGCCCTTCGCCCGCGGCGCCGGCGCCTGGCCTTCCAGGGTCGGTACAATTCTCGGTTCCACGCGCCAGTCGAGCGTGCGATCCGGCATGTTCGTCGTTCCGCCGCCGCTCACCCGGACCAGCGGTCCGACGAGCGAGAAGTCGTCCGTGACGGCTATGCCGTTTGCAATCTTGAAATTCGCCGACATGGAACTGAAATCGGTCTTTTCTTCCGAGCCTCCCGCCCAGCCGAGCAGCGTTTTGACCGAAAGACCGCGTACGATCTGCGGAATATTGATGCCCCGGAGCGACCCGTCGGCGAATTCGACGCGTGCCGTGCCGTTGAGATTTTCAACCAGTTGGCGCTCGGAGCCCCCGACGGCCGCCAGGTCCAGATCCATGAAGGCCCGTCCGTGCAGCCAGCGTGTGTCCGCCGCATCGCGCAGGAACGGATGGGCGTCGAGATTTTCAAGATGGAACGAGGCCTTGACGCCTGCCGCCGTTCCCGCACCGTTCAGGGTCAGATTGCCGGATGCATTGCCTCCGTAAAGGCTGAGCTTCTGCAGATCCGCGGTGAGAACACCGTTCTGGATCTTCGCTTTGAGCACGCTGCTTCCGATTTTAAGCGCGTCCCAGACGATTTCCTTGCTTGTCACCGAGAAGTCGGCGTTGACGGTCCTGAGCCCGGAAAAATCGATCGGCGCCGTGCTCCAGCTCCCGCTGGCGCCGGAAGATCCGCCATTGCCGCCAGTATTGCCGGACGCCTTCCCGCCGCCTGAAGACGATGATCCGCTCCTGCCTCCGGAACTGCCGCCCAGATAGGGATCGAGAACCAGCGTACCGAGATCGAGGCGGGCAGTCACCGTTGGCGTCTTGCCGAAGGTCACGCGACCGGTCGCCTTGCCGGAGGTCTGGTCCAGAACGAAGCTCGTTTCCTCGAACCCGACCGCATTTTCCTGCGCAGAGAACAATCCGGAAACTTTGAACGTCTTCAGACCGCTGCCCGCCGAGACCGGCTGGCCGACCCAGGCGAGCAGGGACCGCAGATCCGCGGTTTCCAGCGACAATGCCCCTTCCAGATCGCCCCTGCTTTGAAACCGGCCGTCGAAACCGGCCGAAAAACGTTGTCCCTTGATCTGTGCGGAAACCGGTGCAGCGATACCGGCCAGAAGCGGCGCGGGCGTTGCCTTGCCGGTGACCGTAAAGCCTTCGCCGCGCCAGGACATGCCGCCGTTCAGGGCAAGCGGACCGTCCAGACCGTCGATGTTGAGGGACAGGGATATATTCTTGATCGTATCCGCCGCCGGATCGCCGCCGGCAACCGAGGCGAGGCCAAGGCCCGAAACTTCGCCGGCATCCAGATGGGCATTCCCCTTGAGGTTCAGACTGGCGAGCAATTCAGGCGTGTCCACCCCGCTCGCGGTAAACGCCAGATCCGCCTTCAGATTGCCCGAGGCGGCCAGATCCTGGCCGGCAAGCGCGAGAAGATCTGCAAGCGACCCCTTGTCGAGCACCATGCGTCCGGAAAGCGCCGGAACCTGGCCGGCCAGATCCGCATCGAAGGATCCGCCGAGACCAAAGCTGCCCATGGTCGCCTTGAGATCGTTCAGGACGATCGCTGTCTCATTGCCCGCGAGATGTCCTTCCACGGCGAAACTGCCCGGATCCCGGGGAAGCGGCTTTCCGAACAGGGCGGCCAATTGGCTGACCGACGGCCCGGACGCCGAAATCGTCACATCGGCCTGTGCGGGGTTGAGACCTGCCTTGCCGGCTACCGCAAAAGACGCATCGCCGCTGGAAACCTCCAGGGATACCGGCACTTCCTCGCCGCCGATGAATGACAGCGGCGCGGACATGGAACCGGCGACGGCAACCGGATTGTCCTGCCAGTCGAACCGGCCTTCCAGATCGACATCTCCTGCCAGATCCGGAGCGGAAACGGTCAGATCAAGCGCTTTGATCTCCACCCTTTCACCGGTTTGGCGGTTCGAATAGACCAGGTTGCCCTGGGAGATCCCGAACCGGTCGACGCCGATCTTCCTGATGAACCCGGCTTCGCGGGTGGCGGCGGGTTCGCCGCTTTCAGGTGTTGAGGGCGCCGGTGTTTCCGCGGTTTGTCCGGAGGACGGATCCGGGCTTTCCGCTTCCCCGAACCGGCGGCGCGGCTGCCAGCTCGTCGTGCCGGAGGGTCCGATTTCCAGAAAGATATCGGGTTTCGTGAGGTCAATCCCGGTCAACCGGATCTCTCCGCCGAACAGGCCTTCCCAGGCCAGTCCGAAATTGACCGCCTCAGCCTTGGCGAACTCGATCCCGTCAGCGCCCGCCTCGCCGGAGAGGCCGACGTTTTCCGCGGTCAGCGAAAACCCGGGCAACAGGGACAGGCTGACCGGTCCGTCGAGACGAAGACGCCAGCCGAGCTGGTTCTCCACCGCCGAAACGACCTGCTGCTTGATGGCGTCCTTCGGCAGGAAGAACGGTAATACCAGCAGGACTGTTACCAGCAGAAAGAAAAACGCCCCTAGTCCGATCAGTAGCCGCCGCATACCTTTCCCCATCACGATTCGAGGCCGTGTGGCGGAATTGAAACACGCCTCATTTCAACGGCGGATGCCGGGGCGCATTTCAAATCCAAAAACCACATTAAAAACAAATACTTGCTAGTCACCCCTTTGAATCTGAAGTTCGTTCAGATCAGGCCAAACAATCAGACGAACGCCAGATTCGGGTGACCAGTCTATGACAAGCCCGCAATAAGTGTGAGGCTTCATTTTGGCAAGAACGCGACGGGAAGCTTGTGTGGACCTTACAAGGCCACCATGTGGTTGTCCCAGGAGACGCCAGGAGGCCGAGCCAGGATTTCAGGCAAAGACTGCGGATCTTCCGCATAGCGCAGCCCGCCCGTGCCATCGGAAATCAGGAAGCCCGACGCATCGAGCGGTGCCAGACCGCAACCGTCGACCACCTGATCGGCTCCCAGAAAGGCTCCGGTGTCCGCTGCCCAGAACAGGACCTGCCCGCCGCGCGGAGCCGATGTGGCGATCACATCGCCAGAGGCATTGGCAACGACCGAACCGATATAACTCTGCAACCCGGACGCCAGTGTCAGGGGGATCTCCGTGAATTCAGGTCCGCTGTCGCGGGTCATGCGCGCCACCAGAGGCGGTGTCAGGCTCTTGTCGCCCTCGAACTGACCGCCAACCCAGACCTTGCCCTCTCCGTCCATCGCCATATGGCGCAGGGACAACTGATGCAGATCCCGGCTCAGGCTGTGCCCGGCAAGCAGATCGCCGCTCTCCCTGTCCAGAAAGACGACCGACGGCTGCATGGTGTCGAGATTGAGCTTTTCGCGCGGGCGCGACGGATGGGTCTCGATGCCGCCATTGGCAACGACCAGAACCTTGCCGCCTTCGGCAAGGAGAATGTCGTGCGGACCGATCCCGCCCGTCTCGATCTCGCCGATCCGCCGGATCTGCCGGCCGCTGACGTCATAAACGCCCAGCACGCCGCGCACGGCGTCGTAGTCATTCTCCACCGCATAGACCAGACGGCCGTCCGGCGAGAAACAGCCATGGCCGTAGAAGTGCCGGCCCTCGATGGAAGTCAGCACCTGCGGCTCGGTTCGCTCGAACGGATCGATCAGGAGGGCAAAGGTACCCGGGCGCCGGGCAAAGGCCATGACCCGCCGCCCGTCCGGAGAGACCGCGATACCGTGACCGCGGCCCGGCAGCGCGACACGGGCAAGCTCCTGACCGGCGTCATCGATGATCGCAATTCCGTAACTGCCGTCGGCTTCCCGGCGTGCGCTGGCAAAGAGCGGAGTGTCGAGCGCGCTTTCGTCAATCAAACCCGCACCGCCGGCGAAGGCGGGAAAAGGACCGGCGCTGATCGCTGCGATCCCGCCAAGGCCTGCCAGCAAGGCGCGCCGGCTGATGGTTACACGGTCAGTCCCCATCCAGCGCATTGAAGCCTCCTGATAAGGAAAGAGCCCCGGCAAGCTCTCCTGCCATCGTATCCCGCAGGCTGTTGACGGTCAGGGTCAAAACCTTGAGCCGTTGATAATTGTCGCCGTCCTCGAGGGACTGTCGGATCGGCGGCGCGATGCCCGCCAGAAGGGTCTGGGCATTGCCGAACTCGAAATAGATCGAATCCGGGATCCAGGCATAATCCTCGCTCAACAGCGGCTCAAAATCCGCCGCCCGCAATGCCTCTTCGATCCCCTTGAGTTCCGCGCCCAAATAGGCAAGTCCGTTGCCGGAACGGGAAAAGGGAACCCGGTTCGCTTTCGCGCTGTCCGGACCCTTGCCGAGCGCCGGCAGAACATCCTGATCCTTGGCAATGATCAGCCCGGTGACCAGCGCGTTGAAGATCACTTCGATCGCATCCTTGCTGGTCCGCACGTGGTCGTTCCTGGTGCCCGGCATCAGCAGGTCCGAACTGTAACCGTCCGGATCCTCCCAGGCCGCGGCGACCTCGCCGGCAACCTGGGCCACATTGACGGCAATCGCCTTCGCATAACCGCAGATGAACTCCCGCAACTTGCCCGGTTCGCCGAGCACCACCCGGCCGTCCTTGTCGAAGGCGATAAGCTGCAGGGCCGCCAGCCCCTGGACCGCGACGCTCTTGTCCTTGAGGGCCACGGCATCCGTTGCCGTGACGTCCTTCTGGGCAAGGATCTTTCGGATCTGCCTTTGAGCAATCCCGCGCGGATCGGGCATGAACGCCAGCCGGTTCAGGCGATCCTCCTCAAGCAGCGGCCCGTAGCGGAGAAAGGAAATCCTCGCGAAGGCGGCGACCGCCTCAGCATATTGGCTCGCAAACGCCGCCCTGGTTTCGGCGGTCGCGTCCCTGCAAACCGTATCGATGACGGGCGCGAGCTCATCCGCCGTTCCGGCAAATCCCTCCGCCACCGGACGAATATAGTCCTCGATACTGTTCTTGATATTGGCCGAAAAGTCCTGCGCCGTCGCCGGTCCGGCCATGATGCACAAACAGGCGGCGTAAATCAGAAAACGCATCAAAGCGACTCCAGGAAACGAATGAGGGCTGCCCGGTCGTCCGGATCAAGTTCGACGACCTGATCGCGCGCCGGCTGGGCCTCTCCGCCATGCCATAACACGGCTTCGAGCAAATTGCGCGCCCGCCCGTCATGCAGGAAACGGGTGTGATCGTTGACGGTTTCCGTCAGCCCGATCCCCCACAGCGGAGGCGTCCGCCATTCGCTGCCCGAGGCATCGCCGACGGGACGGTGATCGGAGAGGCCTTCGCCCATGTCATGCAGCAGCATGTCCGAATAGGGCCAGATCAGCTGGAACCGGTGCGCCTTGTTTTCCGCCTTCCGGCTGGTGACGAATTTCGGATTATGGCAGGAGATGCAGCCGATCTGGTGAAACAGTTCCTTGCCGCGCAGAACGACCGGATCGTCGAAATCGCGCCGGGCCGGAACCGCAAGATTTTCCGAATAGAAAGTAACCAGCTCCAGGACCGGATCGGGGGCTTCGGTATCGCCAAGCTGGGCCTGCTCTCCGGTCGGCAATTCCCGGCAGGCCGTCTGCGCTCCGGTGCAGTCCCCGT
The DNA here is from genome assembly GCF_048260565.1 of Roseibium sp. Lineage (GTDB taxonomy): Bacteria > Pseudomonadota > Alphaproteobacteria > Rhizobiales > Stappiaceae > Roseibium. The sequence goes on from NZ_JBLXGP010000004.1 coordinate 82,006, forward strand.
AAGGGTCGGGCCGGTCCGGCGTGCCGATCCCGATATCGCCGGAAAAGGCATCCCCCGACTGCGCCCGCACGGTCGGGTTTGACGCCTTCCAGCCGAAGCGGCCGATCGTCAATTCACCGGCCCGATGGTCCCGCACCCGGCTCACCTTGCCGGAAATACCGTCGCCGTCTTCGTCATCCGGATCGGCAAGAGCCTCGATGTCACCCGGATGAATGGCCTGCAGCAGCCCCATGCCGATCATCGGCGGCGCCACGCGCGGCGAGATCATCGCGTCCGGGTGCATCGGGCCGAAGCCGAGATCGCGGATCCTGTAGGTCGGCTTTTGCAGGACAGCCACCTCACCGCCGTTGAGCGGCACCTCGATCTCTTCCAGCTCGATATCGAACCGACCTTCGCCGGGCAGTCCGGGCACCGCAAAGGTCTGGAACTGACCGCCGTAGGTCGGCTCCGGGATGCGCAACTCCGCCTTGGAGGCAAGGGCTGCTTCCTGTTCGGCAGTCTGCGGCGGGATCGACAGGCGCAGGAACAGCGAGACGGCGTCCTCCCCGTCGCGCGGCGGGCGCCCGCGGCCGTCTTTCAGGTGGCAGCCCTGGCAGGACCGGGCGTTATAGAGCGGCCCCAGCCCGTCCGAGGCCTGCGTAGAAGACGGGGACGAGGCCCACATCTTCTTGAACAGGCCGTTGCCGACCTTGAAGGTCTGTTCTTCCTCGAACGTGATGTTCGCGGAGGAGTGGGAATATGCGTCCCGATTGATCAGTTTGGTTGAGGTGGCCGCCCCGCCGGACATGGGCTCGAACATTTCCGGTTTGGAAAAATCCGTTGCCGGGTCAACGACACGCGCAACGCGCTTCCTGTCCTTGGGCGTCAGGTCGTCACGATGAGCCAGGACATCCTTTGCGCTCGCCGGGCCGAGAGTCGCACCAAGGGCGAATACGGCGGCAAGGATGGGTGCGCACCATTTGGTAGAGGTCATTTTTCGAGGCCAATCTGTTCGCGTCACTTTCCGGCACCGTGCGCCCCAATTAAGGGTCAGGACCTATTCATTTTATGCATTCTGCGGGAGTGGCTTTGTCTACTGACAAGGAAGAGAGCCGCAGGAAACCATCCGGTTTTCAAGGGTCTCTGACGCTGTCAGCAGGCAAAGACGCCCCGCAGAATGCATAAAATGAATAGGTCCTGACCCTAACACGGCACCTCTAAAAGACCGGCGGGACATAATGCCCCGCCGATCATCGTATCTTACTGGAACACAGCGTTCGGGTTGTCGAGGCTGTCGGACCCTTCGAAGGCGATTTCCTCAAGCTCCAGAGCCTTGACGACCCGCTCGATCGACTTCGTCTGGTCGACCAGCGCATCGACGGCCGCCTGGACGACGGCATTGCCCTCGTCATTGCCTTCGCCGATCATCTGATCATAGGCCTCGCCATTCTCGGCGCGGGCCTTCATGGCTTCGAAAGCAGCCAGAGACGCATCGAGCTTGGCCTTCATTTCCTCAGCCAGCGCCGGATCCTTTTCGGCAACCAGCTCTGCGAGCGAAGCGCCGGCAACGTCGTTCTTGCCGTCCAGGCTCTTGTAGGTGCCGAAATAGACGTTCCGCATGCCGACGACATCGTTGTAGTGCGACATGTGGGTGTTGTCGGAGAAGCAGTCATGCTCTTCTTCGGGATCGTGCAGCATCAGGCCGAGCTTGATGCGCTCACCGGCCAGTTCGCCGTAGGAAAGCGAGCCCATGCCGGTCAGGATGGTTGCCAGACCGCCGGCTTCGCCCTTGCCGGCCAAGTCCGCGCGGGCTTCTCCGTCCGGTGCCCAGGCGGCGACCATTTCTTCCAGATCCGTAATCAGAAGAGCCGTGGCGGCCTTCAGGTACTGGATACGGCGTTCGCAGTTGCCGCCGGTGCAGTTGGCGGGATCGAAATCGGTCGCGGGACGGTTGCCGGCACCGGCGTCGGTCCCGTTCAGGTCCTGACCCCAGAGTAGGAATTCGATCGCATGGTAGCCGGTCGCCACATTGGCTTCGACTTCGCCTGCTTCCTGGAGCTCTTCGGCCAGAAGCGCCGGCGTGATCTCGGTGGCGTCGATGGTCTCCCCGCCTACCTTCAGCGTCGGGTTGGCAATCACGTTGGCCGTGTAATAAGCGTTCGCTTCGGAACTGTCGCCGTAGGACACATCCACGTAGTCGATCAGGCCCTCGTCGAGCGGCCAGGCATTCACCTTGCCTTCCCAGTCGTCGACGATGGCGTTGCCGAACCGATAGGCTTCGGTCTGCTGGTAGGGATTGCGCGCCTTGACCCATGCGGCCCGGGCGGCAGCAAGCGTTTCGTCGTTCGGGTTCGCAATCAGCGCGTCGATCGCGGCCTGCAGGTCTTTCGCCGAGGTCAGGGAATCGCTGTAGGCGGCTTCGGCGACATCGCCATAGGTCTTCAGGACATCCTCGGGCGTTGCGGCCAGGGCCGGCAGTGTCATGAAGGCGGCCGCAGCCATCAGGCCGTACTTCAAAGATTTCATCAGATGTTTCCTCTCGATTTTCAACAACAATGGATGGGTTTGGGAGGCCGTCTTGTCCGGCACGTGATCGGTCAGTGCATTCTGACGGGTTTCAACCGTTTCAAGGGACATTCTTCCAGCGGAAGGCTCGACAGATCCACGGGCTTGAGCATCAGGCCGCAGTCTTTCAGGGCGCCTGCGAATTCGCCGGCGGCATAAAGCGTTTCCCCGACGCCCTCGTCGAAAACGAGAGCGGCGCCCGCGGCTTCAAGCACCGCGGCATCGCCTGCCTGCGCGGCGGCGACGAGCGAGGCGACCAGGCACTCGTCCTGGCAAAGTCGGGGGCAATCATAGGGAAACAGACACAGAGCCCGCTTCCCATGGGTCTTGAGCGCCCGGGCATAATGGGCAAGCTCCGAACTCGGCTTTCTGGCATGATCGACACCGAGTTCGACCGCGTAGAGCTTCCAAGCCATTTCCCAGCAGCCCACATCCCCGGTCGCATATCCGGCCATGAGACGGCGCACGCCCTCCACAACGAGCCTTTCGGCCTTTCGGGACATATCGATGGACGTGGGCGTTCCGGTCATTCCGGGCGTTCCTGGTGCAGCGGCAATGGATCGATGGCCGCAGGAATCAATTTATGAGGATAAAAGTCAAGTATAAAATTAAACAAAATCAATAGTTTAGAATAATTCAAAACTGGAAGATCAGATGCAGGTTTTGATTCTGTCCAAGTTTTTCCAACATGTGAAGAAAAGATCAAGTGTTTGATGATACGAGAGGATTGTCGTCAGATGGCCGAGCCATTAGGTTGATGTCGAAGAATAACTCCGGACTTCATACATGCTGAAATCATTCAAGCAGTTCATTCGCGAAATCACTCTCGGTGACAGCGCCAAGAAAACCTTTGCCGAGGACGACCACCGGCTCGCGGCGGCCGCGCTGTTATTTCATCTCACCGATGTTGACGGAGTTATTGAGGACAGCGAAATCCGGAAGTTGCGGGAAATCCTCCAGAACCACTATCAGCTGACCGACGACGAGACGAAGGAACTGATCGACACCGCCAAGCTCAAGGACAGCGAGGCCGTCGACCTTTATGGCTTCACTTCCGTTTTGAAGCGACGGACGGACGAGGCGGAACGCCTCGCGATCGTCGAGATGATGTGGGAAGTCGTCTATGCGGACGGCCATGTCCATGAATTTGAAGACAACACCATCTGGCGGGTCGCCGAACTGCTGGGCATTTCAACCCGGGACCGGATGAACCTGCGGCGCAAGGTGGCCAAATCCACCGAGGAGCCGGACCAGGACTGACGGAGCTTTCGCGATATTGCACCGCAAAAGGGCTCGACCGCGTGCGCGAAGTGTTTCATATTTGGTCCCATGAGATTGGAAACCTTCGCTGACTCACCCCGTCCGAAAGTTCTGGTGATCCTCCATCAGGAGCATTCCTCACCCGGTCGCGTCGGGCAGGAACTCATCAAGCGCGGCTTTGCTCTCGACATTCGCAAACCCCGCTTTGGCGACACGCTTCCCGAGACCATGGCCGGCCATGCCGGAGCTGTGATTTTCGGCGGTCCGATGAGCGCCAACGATCCGGATGCCTATGTCCATCGCGAGATCGACTGGATCAAGGTGCCGCTGTGCGAGGAAGTCCCGTTCCTCGGGATCTGTCTCGGCGCCCAGATGATGGTCAAACAGCTTGGCGGCACCGTTGCGGGTCATCGCGACGGACTGGTTGAGATCGGCTACTATCCGCTGCGCCCGACCGAAGCGGGCAAGGCGCTGATGAATTGGCCCGACAAAGCCTATCAATGGCATAGCGAAGGCTTCGACAAGCCTGCCGGCTGCGAACTCCTGGCCACGAACCCCACCTATCCGAACCAGGCGATCCGCTATGGCAGCAATGCCTATGGGATTCAATTCCACCCGGAACTGACCCACTCCATGCTTGTCCGCTGGACGACCCGCGGCGCACCGCGGATGGCCCTGCCGGGTGCCCAGCAGCGCCGGGATCACTTCGCCGGCCGCTATGTATACGACCTTGCCGTGCGCCGCTGGCTCGACTCGTTTCTCGATCTGTGGATCGGACGCGCCGACGGAAAGCATGTCCACTGCATTGCAGCCGAGTGACGTTTGCCGTTCCGTACAAGTCCGAATCGCACTAAAAAGACGTCCTGGTTTCGTCCGAACCTCCCCACTCCATCCGGGAAAGCATCATGAATGCAGGACGGCTTCATCTTTGAACCCGCTCTGCGGATATCCGGCATAAGGAGGGATTGCGGAACACGTCCGTGGCAGGAGGTTCGTCCATGAAACTCTCAGCACCCGTCTATGTCCTGAAACGCAAGGCGCGGCTATTGTCGCGCGAGACGCAAATACCGCTGCATGAAGCGCTTGACCGGATCGCAGCCGGAGAAGGCGTCGAAAGCTGGAGCCTGCTTTCCGCCAGGTTTGCGACCGCTTCCCCGGCTGTCAAACTCTATCCGAAACTTTTCCCTGGAGACCTCGTCCTCATCGGCGCCCGCCCGGGTCAGGGCAAGACGCTGTTGAGCCTGGAACTTGCCGTGGAAGCGATGAAGGCAGGAAACCGAAGCACCTTCTTCACCCTCGAATACACGCAGGTCCATGTGTTGGACCGATTTCGGGCGATCGGCGTGGACCCCAATCGGTTCAAGGGCCTTTTCGATCTGGATATGTCCGATGCCATCAGCGCGGACTACATCATCGAAAAGATGGCCGGCACGCCCTCCGGCAGCCTCGCGGTCGTGGATTATCTGCAGTTGCTCGACCAGAAGCGGGAGCATCCCGACCTGATGCAACAGGTGCACGCGCTGAAAGCCTTTGCGGAAAAGCGCGGCACGATCTTTGTCGTCATCTCGCAGATCGACCGCGCCTACGAGTTGTCGGCAAAAAGCTGCCCGGACCTCGACGATGTCCGGTTGCCTAACCGTCTTGACCTCTCCCTCTTCTCCAAAACCTGCTTCCTGCAGGAAGGCGAAGTGCACTTCAGAGCCGCCGGCTGACGGTTCACCGCGTGGGATTCCGGCCACTGGACAACAGCGGCCGGTTTTTTCATGGCTAAGCCGGATCAGCCCGAATAGACGATCAGGAGATCCTTGGCGTCGATCTGCGCGCCCGGCGTCACCAGCACCTCTCCGATTGTCCCGTCGCGCTCCGCGTGGAGGGCGGTTTCCATTTTCATGGCCTCGATCGACAGGAGAACGTCGCCGGCGGACACGGTCTGGCCCGGCTTGACGGTGACCGTGGAAATGACGCCCGGCATCGGTGCGCCGACATGGGCCTCGTTTCCGGCGTCCGCCTTGCGCATGGCGGCAGACCCTGCCGCTCCGTGCGCCCGGTCAGGGACCTTGATGATCCGCGGCTGGCCGTTGAGCTCGAAAAAGACCTTCTGCTCGCCCTTCTCGTCCGTTTCGCCGAAGGCCTGGCAGCGCAGCACCAGCGTCTTGCCCGGCTCCAGATCGACAAGGATCTCATCGCCCGCCTCCAGCCCGTAGAAATAGACCGGCGTCGGCAGGACCGAGGTCGGGCCGTATTGCTGCTGGGCCTTTTCGAAGTCGGTAAAGACCTTCGGATACATAAGATAGGCGGCAAGATCCGCGTCATCCATGTCCCGCCCGGTCGCTTCCGCGGCCTTCGTCCGCTCCGCGTCGAGATCGGCCTGTTCCAGCAGGGAACCCGGACGCACGGTGATCGGTTTTTCGCCCTTGAGCACCTTGTCCTGGATCTTCTTCGGCCAGCCTCCGGGCGGTTGGCCGAGATCGCCATGCAGCATCTTCACAGCGGAATCCGGGAAGGCGACATCCTTGGCCGGATCCTCGACATCGGCCACCGTCAGCCCCTGGCTGACCATCATCAGCGCCATGTCGCCGACGACCTTGGACGACGGCGTCACCTTGACGATATCGCCGAACATCATGTTAACGTCCGCATAGGCCTGGGCGACCTCATGCCAGCGGGTTTCGAGCCCCAACGAGCGCGCCTGCTCCTTCAGGTTGGTGAACTGGCCGCCCGGCATTTCATGGAGGTAAACCTCGGACGCGCCGGAGCGCAGGTCGCTCTCGAACGCCCGATACTGGCTGCGCACCGCTTCCCAGTAGAAGGAAATCTCGCGGATGGTCTGCGGGTCCAGCCCGGTATCGCGCGGACCGCCGCGCAAGGCCTCCACGATCGAGCCGAGGCACGGCTGCGAGGTCAGGCCGGAGAGTGCGTCCATCGCCGCATCCACCGCATCGACTCCGGCCTCGACGGCGGCAAGGACGCTCGCGGCCGAAATTCCGGAGGTGTCATGGGTGTGGAAATGGATCGGCAGGCTGACCTCGTCCTTCAGCGCCTTCACCAGGATGCGGGCCGCTTCCGGCTTCAAAAGGCCGGCCATGTCCTTGATGCCGAGGATATGCGCCCCGGCCGCTTCGAGTTCCTTGGCCAGTTCGACGTAATACTTCAGATCGTATTTCGGCCGGGCGCTGTCGAGCATGTCGCCGGTATAGCAGAGCACGCCCTCGCACAGCTTGTTGGCCTCGACGACCGCATCCATGGAAACGCGCATGTTCTCCACCCAGTTCAGGCAGTCGAACACGCGGAACAGATCCACGCCGTTTTCCGCCGCCTGGGCGACGAAGAACTTCACCACATTGTCCGGATAATTGGTGTAGCCGACGCCGTTTGAGCCGCGCAGAAGCATCTGCAGCAGAATGTTCGGCGCCTTTTCCCTGATCAGCCGCAACCGCTCCCAGGGGCTTTCGGTCAGAAAGCGCATGGCGACGTCGAAGGTCGCCCCGCCCCAGCATTCCAGCGAGAACAGCTGCGGCAGGCCGGAGGCATAGGCATCGGCGATCCGTACGATGTCATGGGTCCGCATGCGGGTGGCAAGCAGGGACTGGTGGCCGTCGCGCATGGTGGTGTCGGTCACCAGCGTCCGCGTCTCGGCCTTCATCCAGTCGGCGAAGCCCTTTGGGCCAAGCCGGTCGAGAAGCTGCCGGGTGCCTTCCGGCTTGTCGTTGCCGTAGGCCGGCACGACCGGCAGGGCAGCGTCCTTCGGCGGGCGGGCCCGAGAGCGGGTTTCGGGATGACCATTCACAGAGACATCGGCAATGTAGGTCAGAAGCTTGGTCGCCCTATCCTTGCGCCGGGTCTGTTCGAACAGCTCCGGCGTGTCGTCGATGAACCGGGTGGTATAGGAATTCGCCCGGAAATCCGGGTGGTCGATGATGTTTTCCAGAAACACCAGGTTGGTCGCGACGCCACGGATACGGAATTCGCGCAGCGCCCGGTCCATGCGCTTGCAGGCTTCCTCGGCCGTCGGCGCCCAGGCCGTCACCTTTTCCAGGAGCGGATCGTAGAAACGGGTAATCACCGCCCCGGAATAGGCGGTCCCGCCGTCGAGCCGGATGCCGAAGCCGGTCGCGCCCCGATAGGCGGTGATCCGGCCGTAGTCGGGGATGAAGTTCTGGTCCGGATCTTCCGTCGTGATCCGGCACTGCAGCGCATGGCCGTTCAGTTGAATGTTTTCCTGGGCCGGCACGCCGCTTTCCGGCGTTCCGATCTTCGCCCCGCCCGCAATCTGGATCTGCGCTTTGACGATATCGATGCCGGTGACTTCCTCCGTCACCGTGTGTTCCACCTGAACCCGCGGATTGACCTCGATGAAGTAGACGGACCCGGTATCCGCATCCATCAGAAACTCGATGGTCCCCGCACCCCGGTAATTGACTTCTCGGCCGATCTTCAGGCCGTAGCCGCAAAGCTCCTGGCGCTTCGCCTCGTCCAGGTACGGCGCCGGCGCCCGTTCGACCACCTTCTGGTGCCGACGCTGGATGGAACAATCGCGTTCGAACAGATGCACCAGACCGCCCTGACCGTCGCCGAGGATCTGCACCTCCACGTGACGAGCCCGCTGAACCAGCTTTTCCAGGTAGATTTCGTCCTTGCCGAAGGCGGCCCGCGCCTCCCGCTTGGCGGCCACCACGTCGCGCATCAGCGTGGCTTCATCCGGAATGACGCGCATGCCGCGGCCGCCACCGCCCCAGGAGGCTTTCAGCATCACCGGATAGCCGATCTCGGACGCCAGCCGCTTGACTTCCTCCATGTCGTCGGGCAGCGGATCGGTTGCCGGCATGACAGGCACACCAGCCTCGATCGCCAGGTTGCGCGCGGCCACCTTGTTGCCGAGGCTGCGCATGGTCTCCGGCTTCGGGCCGATGAAGATGATGCCCGCTTCCTCGCAGGCTTCGGCGAATTCCGGACTTTCCGACAGAAAGCCGTAACCCGGATGGATCGCGTCGACCTTCGCGGTTTTGGCAACGCGGATAATCTCGTCTATGGCCAGGTAGGCTTCGATGGGACCCAGACCCTGACCGACCTGGTAGGCCTCGTCCGCCTTGAAGCGGTGAAGGGCCAGCTTGTCCTGTTCGGCGAAGATCGCCACGGTCTTCAGACCGAGTTCGTTTGCGGCCCGGAACACGCGGATCGCGATTTCGGAGCGGTTTGCGACGAGAATTTTACCGATTGCCAAAAACAGTCCTCCCACGACGGTTTACATTGCAGTGCGGCAAGAAGCCGGATCTGTTTTCTACTGCGATTTTTATCGATTTAGAAGTGCGCATCCCGCCGCGCCTGTTGCCGCAATGCGATAGTCGGCACAGAAGATGTTTAGAGTCAGGGCCTTACCCGATAATCCCGTTACGGAAAGCGAGTGCGACCGCATGGGGGCGGTTGGCCGCGCCGAGCTTGCGCGACGCTTCTTTCAGGTACCAGTCCGCCGTGTGACGCGAAATGCCCAGCTTGTCGGCGATCCCGGCACTGGTCAGGCCTGCTGCTGACCACTTCAAACACTCCGCTTCCCGTGCGGTGAGACCGAACTCGGCACCGCGTTGCGGCAATTTCGGCTTCGCCAGATCCATGACATGAGAATAAGCGCACATGCCGGCCAGATGCAGCGCCCGCAGATCGTCGGGGGTCAGGTCGGCTCTTTCTCCGCCGAACATCAGGGATCCGATCAGCCCCCGCGGACCGTGTATCGGCATCAAAACGCCGTCATTCATTTTGAAGGCGCGCGCCTCGTCCAGGATCCGAAGGCCCTCGGGGGTCACATCCTCGTCGTTGCGGGTATCGGCCCAGAGAAACGGTTCGGCCCTTCGCGTTGCACGCGCGATCACCGGATCATGTCGGATATAGTTTTTCCGCAGATACCGGCTCTCCCATTCCGGATCCCAGCCCGACGACAGAACATAAGGAGCGCACATCGAACCCGGTCCGGTGAAAGTCGCCAGCACGTAGGACGAAAACCCGTAATGTCCGGCAAGGTCAGACAGATCTGCCGCCGCGGCTTCGACAGTCCCGCGGCTGGACACCTTCTCCGCGAACGCGAACACCTTGTTTAAATGCCCGTCCTGCATTCAGCGCTCCGAAAATTCCGCCGGACAGCTACCGAGGAACCGTACCCCTGACCCAAAAAGAAACACTTGCCTTAAACAGCCAACTCCTGCGCTCATTGTCAGGATCTTTCGGGATCAGGATGTTGATTTCAAATATTCAGAAACACCATATTTGGCAGGAACAAATCAAAAACCCTGCAAAATAAGTGATTCGTCGCGGTTCTGTTCCCAGTTCGTCCAACCGTTAAATCACAATGCATTCATTATTGTATTTCCATTTACGAAATATCCATGATTGACAGAATTATCAAGCCGGACGGGAAATCCGCTCCGATTCTCCTAAAGCATTGGCCAGATTCAGCATTTTGTAGCCGCTCCGGGCCCGCAACCCAGATGTCGTAGAGAACGAATCCTGAATCCCCGCGAGTCGCCGATTCGGTCGAGCTTTGTTCCCGAGTCGTTCCTTTCAGCCGATTTTGAACGCCTCCAATGGCTGAATTTCCCGATACACAGTCCTGAAAAAGACGCGGGACAGGAAACCGATGCCGTGCTAGACCGCGCAGGCTATTCCGATCGGGCCATGACGGCCCGCGATACAGACGAACCCAACTCTCGCCAAATGCCCCGTCCTCACAACATGCCGCTCCCGCCAGCTGCCCGCTCGAAAACCGTTACCGCGGTTCTCGGGCCGACCAATACCGGCAAGACCCATCTGGCCATCGAGCGCATGCTGGCACAGAAGTCCGGCCTGATCGGCCTGCCTTTGCGTCTTCTGGCGCGGGAAGTCTACGGCCGGATTGCGGAGCGCGCCGGCGCGGACGCGGTCGCCCTGATCACCGGCGAAGAGAAGATCCTGCCGAAGTCCGCGCGCTTCTACGTTTCCACGGTCGAGGCCATGCCGCTCGATCTGGACACGGAGTTCGTCGCCATCGACGAAGTCCAGCTTGCCGGCGATCTGGATCGGGGTCATGTCTTCACCGACCGTATTCTGAACCTGCGCGGACGGTCCGAAACACTTCTTCTGGGGGCGGCGACGGTCCGCCCGCTTCTGGAAAAGCTGATCCCGGGGCTCAACGTGGTCACCCGGCCGCGCATGTCGGTCCTTGCCTATGCCGGCCAGAAAAAGGTGTCGCGTCTTCCGCCCCGGTCCGCCATCGTCGCCTTTTCGTCCGATGAGGTTTACGGCATCGCCGAGCTGATCCGCCGCCAGCGTGGCGGCGCCGCTGTCGTTCTCGGCTCGCTCAGTCCCCGGACACGCAACGCCCAGGTCGAATTGTTCCAGAACGGCGACGTCGAGCACCTGGTGGCGACCGACGCCATCGGCATGGGGCTCAATCTGGATGTCGACCACATCGCTTTTGCCGGCAACCGCAAATACGACGGCTATCAGTACCGCCAGCTCACTGCCGCGGAGATGGGCCAGATCGCGGGCCGCGCCGGCCGGCACACCCGCGACGGCACCTTCGGCGTCACCGGCCGCGTCGATCCTCTGGACGACGATCTGGTGGAACAGATCGAAAATCACCATTTCGGCGCCCTGAAAGTGCTGCAATGGCGCAACAGTCATCTGGATTTTTCATCCACGACGGCCTTGCGGCGGACCCTCGACAGGCCTCCGAACGAGGACGGTCTGGCCCGTGCGCCCATCAGCGAGGACATTACCGCCCTTGAGAACCTGTTGCGCGATTCCCTCATTCAGGACCTGGCAAAGGGCCAAAAAGCGGTCGAATTGCTCTGGGATGTGTGCCAGGTGCCCGATTACCGCAAGATCGCGCCGGCCAATCATGCGGAACTGCTGAACACGATTTACACCCATCTGATGCAGGACGGAGCGATCGCGGATGACTGGTTCACCCGTCAATTGGCCTTCGCAGATCGCACCGATGGTGATATCGACACGTTGGCAAACCGGATTGCCCATATCCGGACCTGGACATTTGTCGCGAACCGTCCCGACTGGCTGGCCGATCCGGCCCATTGGCAGGGCGTGACGCGCGATATAGAAGACAGGCTGTCCGATGCCCTCCACGATCGCCTGACGCAAAGGTTCGTGGATCGGCGCACAAGTGTATTGATGCGACGTTTGAGAGAGAACGCCATGCTGGAAGCGGAAATTACATCGAGCGGTGATGTGCTCGTGGAAGGTCAGCACATCGGGAATCTGCTTGGCTTCCGGTTTGCACCCGATTCATCGGCCGAAGGCCAGGACGAGAAAGCCGTGCGCGCTGCCGCCCAAAAGGCCCTGACGACGGAAATCGAAAACCGTGCCGACAGGCTGTCGCGTTCCGAAAACGGCGACTTCATTCTGGCCTCCGACGGTTCGATCCGGTGGCGCGGCGAGGCCGTCGCCAAGCTGACCGCCGGCGAGGACGTTCTCAGCCCCACCGTTCTCCTGCTCGCGGACGAACATCTGACCGGCCCGGCCCGGGACAAGGTCCAGGAACGGATCAACCTGTGGGTCCGGTCCCAGGTCGAAACCCTTTTGAAACCGCTCACCGACCTGAAGGCCGCCGAAGGCCTTGCAGGCCTCGCCCGTGGCATCGCCTTCCGCATCGTCGAAGGTCTCGGCGTCCTGGAACGCCAGGAAGCAGCCGATGAAATCCGCCAGCTCGATCAGGACATGCGTGCTTCCCTGCGCAAGCTCGGCGTTCGTTTCGGCGCCTATAACATCTATGTCCCTGCTCTCCTGAAGCCGGCGCCCAGCCAGCTTCTGGCCCAGCTCTGGGCGCTCAAGCACGGCTCGCTCGACATGGACGGCCTGTCGGAACTGCCGCAGCTTTCCGCGTCCGGTCGAACCTCCATCCCCGTCGATCCGACCATCGACAAGGCGCTCTACAAGGTCGTCGGGTTCCGCGTCTGCGGACCGCGCGCGGTCCGCATCGACATCCTGGAACGACTCGCCGACCTGATCCGGCCCCTGATTGCCTGGAAGCCGCTCGATGCGGAAGTATCCCCTCCCGACGGCGCAATCGCCGAAGGCGGCGGCTTTACCGTCACCGTGGCCATGACCTCCCTGCTCGGCTGCGCCGGCGAGGATTTCTCCGCCGTTCTGAAGTCCCTCGGCTATCGGCTCGAGAACCGCGAAGTCCAGCGCCCGGCAGCGCCGAAAGCGGAAGAGCCCGGTCAACCGACAGAAGCGGAAGTTCCGGCGGAAGCCGCACCTGAAAACGCTGAGGCTGCCGGAGAAACAAGCGAAACGCCGTCCGCGGAAAGCGCATCGCCCGAAACAACGGCCGAACCGGCTCCAGTCGAAGCGGAAGCCCCGGTGGAAGCAGGCGCGGAAGTCGAAGCCGTTACCGGGACTGAATCCGCAGAACCTGCTGCGGAAGCCGAAGCAGCTCCGACGCAAGAAGCCTCAGCCGCGGAAGCCCCGGCCGAAGCCGGCGAGATGGAAACGGTCACCATCGAGATCTGGCGCCCGGGCCGCTCCGACCGCCGCCCGCGCGGCCGCAGCCAGGACAACCGGCGCGGTGCCGAGGGGCGGAAAGGCGCCGGTCAGAAACGTCCCGCAGGCCCGAAGGGCAAGGGCGGCAAGCCGCAGCGTGGCGGAAAACCGTTCGAAGGCGGACAGGGGCGGCGGGACAAGGCGCCGCAGCGCGACAAGCCGATCGATCCCGATTCCCCGTTTGCAGCCCTCATGGCGCTGAAAACCGACATGGACAACAAGGGAAAGAAGTAGATTCCGGGAGACGACGCAATTGCAGCCGGCGCGACGGCCGGTCTGAGGGTCGACAAGTGGCTCTGGTATGCCAGGGTCGCGAAATCCCGGACGCTTGCCCAGAAGCTGGCCACCTCCGGCCATATCCGGATCAACAAGGACAAGATCTCCTCAGCCAGCAAGACAGTGCGGGTCGGCGACGTCCTGACCATCGCTTTGGAACGCCGCGTCCTCGTCTTGAAGGTCGCAGCCCTCGGCACCCGGCGCGGCCCGTTTGCCGAAGCGCAGAAACTTTACGAGGATCTGTCGCCGCCGCCACCGCCACGCGAAGCCCCTGCGCCACAGCCTCCCGGACAGCGCGAAGCCGGCGCCGGACGCCCGACAAAGCGCGATCGCCGACGGATCGACTCCTTCCTGGACCCGGATTGAAACAAAAAACCCGGCATCGCGGGATTTGCGGGTAAGGGATTTCGCAGAGTGACTTTTTGCGCAGCGCGCAACGCTTGCGCTCAATTCATAAAAGGGCTACCCAAATCCCCGAGATCGTTGCGGCACTCCGTGCAGCCGCGACACACTGGTAAAGCGCGGTCCCGGACCGCCCAAGCCGAGCATGACAGAGGATTGAGATGACATACGTCGTCACTGATAATTGCATCAAGTGCAAGTACACCGATTGCGTGGAAGTCTGCCCCGTTGACTGTTTCTACGAGGGCGAAAACATGCTGGTGATCAATCCGGACGAATGTATCGACTGCGGCGTCTGCGAGCCGGAATGCCCCGCCGAAGCCATTCTTCCGGACACGGAGCCCGGCCTGGAAAAATGGATCGAGCTGAATGCCGAATATTCGGAAAAATGGCCGAATATCACGGAAAAAAAGGACCAGCTCCCGGAAGCGGAAGAATTCGACGGCAAACAAAACAAGCTGGAAGAATATTTCTCGCCTAATCCTCCGGCTTGAGGCGATCGAAGTTTTGTCGATCGCCGATTGCGTCCGAATGTCTGGCTGAACGGCAAGAGGTCGGGAGCGGATGATTTGCCTCGCCCCGGCATTTATTGATCGGGGCGGCGGGCTACTGGGAAAATTGACAATTTTTGCTAACCTGCATTTTGTGCATGGCAGCGTGGCGCTGTTGCGCACCGCGATAAGACTTTAATTTTTCATCCGACTGTGTTATATATGCAAAACTGTCGTTCAAAAACCCGTTAACTCCCCCAGCGGAGATAACCAGCCGCGCAGTCCGGGGCCTCACAGTCCGGGCAGGATTGTGAACAGGATCACATGCTTCGTATGACTGAGCAGGCTTTTAGAGTGAATTTGAACGACTGACTACCCAGCCACGCCACTCATCAACAGGCGTTCCATCAAAGGATCGCCAGTTTGGTTTGCGTGTCGAAACCACATCAAGCAGCCGGCCCCCGGCTCATCTTCGGTCGAAACGACCGGCAACTGCGCAGGAGAACATACGCGAATGGCAACAAACACGAAAAAGGCCGCGCAGCGTCAGGGATTTAAAACGGGCGAACATATTGTCTATCCGGCACACGGAGTAGGCCAGATCACCGCCATTGAAGAGCAGAGTGTCGCAGGACATACCCTGGAGCTTCTGGTCATCGTTTTCGAAAAAGACAAGATGACCCTGCGTGTACCGGTCGCCAAGATCGCTTCCGTCGGCATGCGCAAGCTCGGCGACCCTGCGGTCGTCAAGAAGGCAATGGAAACCGTCCGCGGCCGCCCGCGCATCAAGCGCACCATGTGGAGCCGTCGTGCCCAGGAATACGAAGCCAAGATCAATTCCGGCGATCTGATCGCGATCTCGGAAGTGGTCCGGGATCTGTTCCGCTCGGAAAACCAGCCGGAACAGTCCTATTCCGAACGCCAGCTCTACGAAGCCGCGATCGATCGCATGGCGCGCGAAATCGCCGCCGTCAACAAGTGCTCCGAAACCGAAGCGACCAAGCAGATTGAACAGAATCTCGCCAAGTCGCCGAGCCGGATGAAGGCTGCTGCGGCCGCCGAGGCATCGGAAGACGACGACGAAGACCAGGAAGCGGCCGCTTAATCAGCGCCAAACCCTTCCCCTTCGAAAATCAACGGGACCCGGCTTCGGCCGGGTCCTTTTGTTTGTCCGCCTGATTTATGCGGCGGCCCGCGCCGGTCATCACATCTTTGTGCACGGAACTGCACTGCTTAATTCCGTCAAACTGATCTAATATAAGTGGTTAGACGTAATAGCTCCCATACGTAACCTCGGAGCAGCAGGCCAATGTCGATTACCTCGAGCGACCGACGTCAGATGGTTCGGGCGGCCATGAAAGCGCCCTATCTCTCCCGCGAAGAAGAACACGAGCTAGCCTTGCGTTGGCGCGATAATCGCGATGAAAAGGCGCTGGAGAAACTTTCCATCGCCCATATGCGGCTGGTGATTGCCGTCGCATCCCGCTTCCGGAATTTCGGATTGCCCATCGTGGACCTGATCCAGGAAGGCCATGTCGGCCTGCTGGAAGCCGCGGCCCGGTTCGAACCGGAAAGAGAAGTCCGGTTCTCGACCTATGCCACATGGTGGATCCGGGCCTCGATCCAGGACTACATCCTGAGAAACTGGTCGATCGTTCGCGGCGGCACGTCCTCCTCCCAGAAATCGCTGTTTTTCAACCTGCGCCGACTGCGGGCGAAGCTGAACGGCAGCCGGCAAAGCATGTCCGATTCCGAACTGCATCAGAAGATTGCAGATGCCATCGGCGTCAAGCAATCCGATGTCGCCTTGATGAACGCACGCCTGTCCGGTCCCGACACCTCCTTGAACCAGCCGATGATCGACAATGAAGGCGCCAGCGCGGACCGCCAGGACTTCCTCGTTTCCGAAGCGCCGCTTCCCGATGAAATCGTTACCGACACCATCGACACGGAGCGTCGCCGCCGCTGGCTGTTCTCCGCCCTCGGCGTGCTGTCTGAACGGGAGTTGAAAATCGTCCGGGAACGACGGCTGACGGAAAATGGCGCAACGCTGGAATCGCTCGGCGAAAAGCTCGGTATTTCGAAGGAGCGTGTCCGCCAGATCGAGAGCCGCGCAATGGAGAAGCTGAAAGCCGCGCTCCTGAAGTCCAAGCCGGACCGGATGGCCTATTCCGGCTGAGACCGGCCCGGCCAGCATCTGCAGGCGGAGCTATCGCCCGATGCTCTAATCGGTCACCAGCTTGATAGATATGCCTGCCGGGATCGTCCTGTCTTCGTCCAGTCCGTTCAGGATGGAGAAGAAATCCAGGCGGCGCGAGGCTTCGATCCCGCTCATGCCGATCGCGAGCCTGCGCGGCGTATCGCCCGGCTGCGACTTGACAACCTTGATCCGCAGCGAGCGCAAACGGGCGCGTTCCGTCGGCGTCAGCTGACGGAAGCTTTCAATGGTTTCATGGAACTGTGCGCCAAAACTGTCGGTCGGGGTCCGGCTGGCGAAAATGAACCGGTAGCCTGTCCGGCCGATCCTGAGGACCGCGATCCGGAACGACCAGCCTTGCGTGATTGCGGCGCCGGTGACGCCCGGAATGCCGCCGATTGTCGTCTCGCGCACGCTTTGCGGCAGGAGGCCGTTGATCCAGCCGGCGTTCATGTAGTCGGTCAGGGAATCGTAGCCGCTCAGATCCGCACCGTCGAACCGCATGGCGGTGCCGTCACCGTTGCTGGCCAGCACCGCTTCGGGTGAATTCTCCATAATATAGCCTTTGGGCACGGTGAAACCGATGCCCAGCGCCTTGTGCAGGAAGGAGCGTCCGCGCACGAAGCCTTCCAGCGGATCGTCGCCGAAGAGCATGCCGTCGATGCGGGCGAGATAGGCGTCCCGGTCCCGTTCGCCGAAGCCAGGCGCCCCGATCTGGCGGGCGGCCCGGATCGCGAGCGACACCCGCTCCGGCGTGGACGGGTGCGACGACAGGAAGTCCGGCGCCCCCGAATTGGCCTCGTTCGCCGTCTGATAATCGGAATAAAGCTTCATCGACCGCAGGAACCGGGCCGCCGCGTAAGGGTCGAAACCGGCCTTGGCCAGGGTTTTCACGCCGATCGCATCGGCCTGCAATTCCTGGGTCTGGGAAAACCGGGCAAAGGACAGCTGGGACGAAATGATCGCCTGACGCGCCTTCTCGCTGTCCTGGACCACGTTGGTCAGGATCTTGTCGGCCAGTTCACGCGCTTCGGCCCGCTGCTGGCGCTGGATCGCGTGGTTTGAAGTCACGTGGGCCATTTCGTGGGCAAGGACGGCGGCCAGCTCGGAGGTATCGTTGGCAAGCGCCAGCAGGCCGCGGGTGACATAAAGATAGCCGCCCGGCAACGCAAAGGCATTGATAGCCGGGGAATTCAAAATCGTGATCTTGTAGGACTGCGCGGGATCTTCCGACGCCTCCACAAGACGCCCGACGACGCTTGCCACCGCACGTTCCGCACCCGGGTCCTTGTAGACGCCGCCATAGGTGGCAACCACGCGCGGATGTTCCCGGGCGCCGATATCGGCGGCCAGGTTCGGCCTGAGCGTACCCGGCGCGATGGTGCCGATCGACGGACCATCGCCAAGAAGCTGGCAGCCCGCAACCGCAAGCATGAGTGCGCCCGCGAAGCCGAAGCGGAAAACGCCCTGCCTTCTTGTCCTGTTCTGCCTTGCCCGGAAGATGCGCGTCACTCTACACCCTTCTTGAAATCGATCACATCGAGCTGGCCCGGATGCGTCAGCTCCATATAAGGCCCGTCCTGGACCTGAATCACACCTCGCACCAGGACCGCCGCGCCCTCAAGATCGGCGACGCGCACGCCCTTTTTTGCAAGAAGAGCGTCGAAAGCCTCTTCTTCCGACACTTTCAAGGTAACGGTAAAATCACTTTTCCAGCGGAACCCGAAATTGAGATAACGAGTACGTGCCGTTTTTCCAAGAGAAACAATACGGCCCGCCGCCACGACATAATGCCCTGCCTGATCCAGGAGGGCCGTGGGCGTGCGCGTACTCAGGACCTTGCCATCGTGCCAAAGGCCGCGGCCGGACCGCCGGGCAACGGCTTCCGACCATTTCAGCGCCGACGTGCAGTCAGCCGCTCCAAGGTTCGGGGCAACGAGGGCTTTGCCGGAACCCAGCAAGTCCTGCTGGACGAGGATCCGTTCGCTTCCCTTTTCCGATACCACCCAGGCCGGCGCCAATCCCCAGCGGTTTTCCGGCCCCGCGCGATACGCCAGATACTTAGCCCCGTCAGCATTCAAGGCAACATGGCTCGTTAATCCCTGGTCCGTCCCGCCCGATGTCACCACATCCGCAAGCACAAAGCCTTCGCCGGCGGCGCTCTTGAAAATGAGGCCGTCTTTCCCTGCGGTCACAGGCACGGGTTCGGAAGTCTCGGCTGCATCGCCGAGACAAAGACGCAATGCCCGATCGGGATTTTCCTGCGCAAGGCCTTGGGCCGGCAGCAAGATAAAACACAAGGCAAACGGAATCAGACGTCCGCATCCGGCCGGTTTATCCGTCGCCGCAGTTTTTCTTCCCGGAAAAAGGCCCCTTCGCACAAGCGATGGAGTTTTTCTGTACAGACCCTTCAAGTTTTTCCCGCCGCCCGGATCACCGATCAACAGCATCCCGTTACCTGTCAAATAAGGCAAGGCAAAGATGATGACAGGAGAGCCCTCCAAAAGCTTCGCTGGAAAGCGGCCCGAGTTTTCCATCAGGGCTCGCAACCGCGCCGGTTTCATGCTAATCGGACCTTAAATGGCCCCGTAGCTCAGCAGGATAGAGCATCAGATTCCTAATCTGAGGGTCACGCGTTCGAATCGCGTCGGGGTCACCAATTTTCTCAAGACATTCCGAAGCCTGGTGCAGTGTACATTGCCGCTCTGAGATATCGTTTCCGGTAATATCCAAGCGTAGGCCGGCGCCGGTTAGCAAACCCTCTTCCTTGCTTGACAGCCGATAAGGCGCACCACAGGCTGGCATCCCTTTTGAGATCTTTTTTCAGGCGCCTTTGCATGGGTTCTTTCCTCCGCTCCGAACTGGCCTTTTTCGCCGCGGCCGTGACCGCTCTTGTCCTGTACACGGTCGGCGCGCACTGGGAGGAGCATCTTTCCAGCCCGCTCGTCATGTTCGCGATGTTCATCTGGATTTTCGGCGTGATGGCCTGGGCCTCCTTTGCCGCCGTCCATCATGCAGACGGTCTCGCCGAACTCCTGGGCGAGCCCTACGGAACTCTGATCCTGACGTTTTCAGTGACCTGCATCGAAGTCTCGATCATTTCGGCGGTGATGCTCAACGGGCCTGTCGACCCGACCGTTCCGCGCGACACCATGCTGGCGGTCATGATGCTCGTCCTCAACGGCATGGTCGGCGTCTGTCTGTTGGTCGGCGGGTTGCGTTACGGCGAACAGGATTTCAATCTTCAGGGCGCCCGCGCATTCCATGCCGTGCTGCTGACCCTGGCGACGATCACGCTGATCCTGCCGCGCTTCACCACCTCCACGTCGGATCCGAGCCTGACACCGCTGCAGGCCCTGCTGTTCAGCGCCGCGACCATCGCGCTCTACGCCGCCTTCCTGGCCATCCAGACGGTCCGGCACCGGGGGTTCTTCATGGAGCCGGAACTGAAAGGCATTCCCGTTGCCCAGCAACAAGGCAAGCATCCCGAAGGACTGGAAACACGATCGATCCCCTACCATGCAGTCATGCTGGTCCTGCTGCTCGTTGCGGTGGTTCTTCTGGCGGAGAAACTCGGAACACTCGTCGAGGGGCTGATTGCGGCTCTCGACGCGCCCCGGGCGCTCGGTGGCGTCCTGATCGCATTGCTCGTGCTCGCGCCCGAAGGTCTGGCCGCGTTCCGGGCCGCGGCATCGAATCATCTGCAGCGGGCGGTCAACATCTGCCTCGGGTCCGCCCTGGCAACGATCAGCCTGACCGTTCCCGCCGTCGTTGGGGTCGGTTTCTTCACCGGAGCGCATCTGGTGCTCGGCCTGGACGGTACGGAAATGGTCCTGCTCATCCTGACACTGATGCTCAGCATGATGACCTTCGGCGGCCCGCGCACGAACATGCTCCAGGGCATCACCCATCTTGTCGTGCTCTTTGTCTATTTCGTCCTGATTTTCGACCCGTAAGGCTGCCAGCCGCGCAGGAGAAACCGATGACCACCCCGCACCGGACCGGAAACAAGACAGCGCACGGCCATCATGCCGGCGACGACCATCACGGGCATGGCCACGGCAGCGGACACAGCCATTCCCATGCACCCGACGTGAATGACAGGAACGCCCGCGCGGTGGCCTTGGCCGGTCTTCTGATCTGCTCCTTCATGTTCGCCGAACTGATCGGCGGTTATCTGTCCGGCTCGCTCGCTCTGATGGCGGATGCGCTGCACATGGTGACCGACGCCGCCTCCCTGGGCCTGGCATGGTGGGCGTTCCAGCAGACGAAGAAGGCGCCGACGGCATCTCTGAGCTATGGCCGCCACCGGCTGCCGGTTCTGATCGCCTTCGCCAATGCGATCTTTCTTCTGATCGTCACCGGCTGGATCTGCGTGGAGGCGGTCGGGCGCTTCATCACGCCGGAAAAGGTGCTGGCCGGCCCCATGATGGTCATCGCCATCATCGGGCTTCTGGTAAATATCGCCGCCTTCTTTGTGCTCCGGCAGGGCGGCGACAATTCTCTCAATATCCGCTCCGCGATCCTGCATGTGCTCGGCGACCTGCTCGGATCCGTCGCGGCGATCGCGGCAGCCATCGTGATCGCCCTTACCGGCTGGTATCCGATCGACCCGATCCTCTCGGTCTTCGTCGCCCTCCTGATCGTGCGGTCCGCGGTCGCCATCCTGCGCCAGTCCGGCCACATCCTTTTGGAAGGCACGCCGGAGGAGATCGACTGCCGGGACATCATAAACAACCTGCCGCGGAAAATTCCGGGCCTCGAACAGGTTCGTCATGTCCATGTCTGGACGCTTGCCGAAGGCCGCCTCAACGCCACGCTGCACGCCGGGGTGCGGACGCCGGAAGACGGACCGTCCGTCGCCGCCGCCATTCGAGAGGAGCTGTTCCGCAGCTACGGAATCGGCCACGCAACGATTGAATGCGAAATCGTGAGCGCGGCGTCCTTGGCCCCAGGAACGGACCTCGGGTCGGCCCCAGAGTCGCCTTCGGGGCCGGCTTCGGGATCCGGCAGCAATTCGGCCTGACTTCTCGGGGAATTGCAGAGCATGGGTAGCGCCGCGCAGCAGCTCCGCCAATCATGCCGACGGATTTGTGATCTCGAGCCAAAGGTTCATCACGTCAGGTCAAGTCTATGTCCAAGGCCTGGATGCCGGGCTTCAACTCGACCCAGTCCGAGTAGGACATGCTTTTGCCGTCCTTCTCCGCGAAGGCCTCGATCTTCGTCGCTCCGGTGGGCAGAGGGTTCAGCGCGAAAGACGTTTGTGAAAACTTCGCCGTTTCGACGTTCTCGACCGCAACGCGGATCTCGCCATCAAACGCGGTCTTGACCGTGACCTTCACAAGAGCGGGCTTTTTCGCGGCTTCCTCTGCGGCCGCTTCCTGCTTCGCCTGGTCTCGTGCGGACTTCAGTTCGGTGATCGCCTCGGAAATGCTCTGCTCCACGGAGGTCTTGCCCTGCTGGGCAAGCGTGTCGAGTTCCGAGATCGAGGTTGTGTATTCGTTCTGCCAGGTCTGCAGCTCCTCCCGGGTCAACTTTCCAAGATCCGTACAAAACGCCTCGGCAACAGCAAACACCTTTTTCCGAAAGGCTGTCTTCAGGGCCGCATCGCTCTCCGACGACAATTGCTGACCTTCGAAAGCCAGATCGAGCAACGAGAACTGAAGTTTGGTCGACAGATCCCGGATTGCCAGGATCGTGGCGAGTGCGCGGAAGTAACGGCTTGAAATATCTCCGGTCTTTTCGGCGATCAGCAGGGCGCCCATTAACGCGTAGAACAGAAATGCGACCGCGAACAATCCGATATCCAACTGCTTGCCGGCAAGCGTTTCGACATTCGTAATGCGAATGACGGCAGCACAGGCCGTCAGGAAACTCGCCGCGCTTGCCAGAAAGACCAGGGATCTGCGGATCCTGTTTGCCGAACTGTTTCTCAGACGATCCTTGTAGAAGCCAAGCCGTTGGTTCCGAAGTTCTTCCAGCCTGGTTTCAATTTTGCCGACCAGTTCAGCGGGAGGGCATGCCAAAAAATCTTTACGATCAAAATTGATCGGCTGAAATGTAGTTCCGTTCGCCATCTCGATCCTCCCAGCCGAAAATACGAGAAATTAAACCAGAGCACGAATATTACGACAAGCTAAATCCAAGGATGCAGACAGCATCATTATGAGACTTCTCAGATCTGCCCTCCCCGGAGAAATCAATGCGATCAGACCGGAGTAGCTGTACTTTCCGATGAATGGTCTGCATGCCGGGGAAGCCGTAGACTGGAAGTCCAAGATCGCCTGACCGTGTCAACACGGGGAAATTTGCTCTCATGAGATTGTGGCACTGCTACAACGCCAGATCCCTGCGTCCGCTTTGGGCGCTGGAAGAACTGGGTCTTGATTACGAAATCCAGACCCTGCCGTTTCCGCCCCGGGTCTTTCAGCGCGACTATCTGGAGACAAATCCGCTCGGGACGGTGCCCTATTTTATCGACGACGGCATCAGCATGACGGAATCGACCGCCATCTGTGTGTATCTGATCGAAAAATACGGGCGAAACGACCTGGGCATCGCTCCCGGCCATCCGGACTATGCGGACTACCTGAACTGGCTGTTCCAGAGCGACGCCACGCTGACGTTCCCGCAGGCGCTGGTGTTCCGTTATTCAAGCCTCGAACCAGAAGACCGCCGCCAGCCGCAGGTCGTGACCGACTACGCCAAGTGGTTCCTGGCCCGGCTCAAGCGGCTGAACGCCCATCTGGAAACCCGGAGCTATCTCTGCGGCGACCGGTTCACCATTGCCGATATCGCCATCGGATATGCGCTGCATTTCGGCGAGATCATCGGGTTTTTCGACTATTACACCCCGCAGGTTCAGGCCTATCTGAAACGGCTGAAGGAACGGGATGCCTTCACGCGGGCACTGAAGGTGGGCAAGGACCTCGACCCGTTCAAGGATCTCACACCGGACCTGACGCCCTATCTGGCGACCTGACGGAAGCGCGTCTCAGCCGTCATCCCGAGGCGCCCGCCTCAGGGCGGCCAGCTTGCGGGTATAGGCGGCGAGCCGGTCAAGCTTGTGCTGCGCGGTTTGTGCGTCGCGAGCCTCGAGCGCATCCGCCATCGCCTTGTGCAGGTCGGCGATGCTTTCCCGGTCACGCAGGCGGTAGACCAGCATGTTCATCAAGGGCTGCATCGCCTCGACCGCGCCTGAGACCTGAAATCCGAGCAGCGGATTACCGCTCGACCGCGCAATGACGGAATGAAACCGCACATCCGAGGCGCAGAAGTCCTCGTCGCTCAGGTCCTTGTCCCTCTGCTTGTAGACTTCGTCGCGAAGCGCGGACAGATCCTCCTCCGTCCGGCGTTTGGCCGCCAGCGGCAGACAGGATGCTTCGAGGGTGAAGCGCGCCTCGATGGCGTCTTCCAGGGGAATGTCGTTCATGCCGATCAGGAGCCGGCAGGTGGAGACGAGATCGTCCTGCGCCTCGTCCCAGGTGATCCTGTTGACGAAGGCCCCGCCGGCCGCACCGCGCTCGGACCGGATCAGGTTCTGCGCCGCGAGCCGCTTCAGCGCTTCGCGCACCGTTGCCCGGGATACGCCGAAACGGTCGGCGAGTTCCGTCTCGCTCGGCAACTTTTCCTCAACGGCGAGATGACCGTCGACGATGGCCTTTCGAATGGCATTGGCGATTTGGGTCGACAATCCTTCCTTCCGGATTGCCTGATATTCGATCGCCAATTGCACCTCCTGAGCCGTTCCGGAAAGCCCGGGTAGAAACGCTTCCCGGGCGGTTTGCGCAAGCCTAAGAACGCCGGCAGCTAACGTCAATGCGAAACAATCAATTGTCTGACAATTAATTGTTTGACTTTTATCGCCTTCCGGATCAGCTTCACCTGAAAAGAAAAACGGGAGGAAACACATGGGCTTGAGCGCAAGCCTGGTGCCCAGTCACCAATTGGGCCGCCAGCTGGTCTGGGGTCTCTTTTTCGCGGGCATTCTTGCCGCCTGGGGTCTGCTGTTCGTCATGCAGCCCGGTCTTGATCTGCCTGCCGGCTGGCAGGATCTCGGCGCCGATTACCTCGCCTCCCTGTGCCGGAGCACGGCCGGAACGGCCGGTTATGCCCCCGTCCTGGCCATGTGGGCCCTCATGGCGCTGGCGATGATGGCACCGACCACCGTTCCCGCGTTGAAGACCTATACGGATCTCGGCCACGCAGGCGCGGCCTCCGCGTCCGGCCTAGCCGCACTCATCGGAGGTTACCTTGTCGTCTGGCTCGGCTTTTCGGCCGTCTGCGCCGCAGCCCAGGTTCTGCTGTCCGGCTATGGCCTGATCGATCCGCTGGGGCGGAGCACCGCAACCCTTTTGAACGCAGGCCTCCTGGCAACCGCCGGCGCCTATCAGTTCAGCCGTCTGAAACAGGCCTGTCTCACCAGCTGTCAGAGCCCGATGATGTTCTTCATGGCCCATTGGCGGCCGGGCGCCAAGGGCGCCTTCCGCATGGGTCTCAAGCTCGGCGCCGTCTGCCTCGGCTGCTGCTGGGCGCTGATGCTGCTGGCCTTCGTCGCCGGCACCATGAATCTCGCCTTCATGGGCCTCGCCATGGCGCTGATGACCCTCGAGAAACTGCCCGTTATCGGGCGCACCCTCACGGTTCCGGTCGGCATCGCGCTTCTGGCGGGTGCCGTGCTGACCGTCTTTTTCGCACTACCGATAATAAACTGAAAGGGAGAGGCGCCATGAGCGGATGGGCCATAAAGGGCGAATTGATTCTCAACTGCAATTGCACGGTCTTCTGTCCGTGCGTGGTCTCGCTCGGCAAGCATCCCCCCACGGAGGGCTATTGCCAGGCCTGGGCCGGGGTTCGCATTGATCAGGGCCACTATGAAGGCGAAGATCTCTCCGGCCTGAATGTCGGTCTGGTTCTGGAAATTCCCGGGCTCATGGCCCGCGGCAACTGGAAGGCGGCCGCCTATATCGACGAACGCGCCTCCGATGCGGCCTATGATGCGCTTCTCAAGATCTTCTCGGGCCAGGCCCGCGGCACCACCGGTCTCTTCCGGGTGCTGGTCAGCGAATTTTTAGGGGCTGAACGCGCGCCCGTTTCCTATACCATGGAAGGCCGGAAACGCCGGCTGATCGTTGGCAAGGCGATCAAGGGCGAAGTCGAACCGATTTCTGGAACCAGGCCGGACGAGGAAGTCGTGGTGACCAACACCGAATACTGGATGGGTCCGGACATCACCGTCGCGACCGCCACTCAGGGGCGGGTCCGCGCCTACGGCCGGGTCTGGGACTTTGACGGCCGAAGCGCGGAAATCTGCCAGATCGACTGGTCCGGGCCGTCCGCCGAAATCGCCGCATGACCGAAAACGAACCGAAAAGGAGATTGCCGAATGACCTTCAAGGCGTTGCTCGTTGAAAAGGACGATGAGGGCAAGACCAGCGCGTCCGTTCAGGACCTGGACGACAGCCGGCTTCCCGACGGAGACGTGACCGTTGCCGTGGACTATTCCACCGTGAACTACAAGGACGGTCTGTGCATCGGCCCGGGCGGCGGCCTTGTGCGCACCTATCCGCACGTGCCCGGCATCGATTTCGCCGGCACGGTCGAGACGTCAAGCGACGATCGCTACAAGCCCGGCGACAAGGTGGTCCTCACCGGCTGGCGAGTCGGTGAAGTCTGGTGGGGCGGTTATGCCCAGAAGGCCTGCGTGAAGGCCGACTGGCTGGTTCCCCTGCCCGACGGACTGACGACCCGGGACGCCATGGCGATCGGCACCGCCGGCTTCACCGCCATGCTCGCGGTCATGGCACTGGAGGACCACGGACTGAAGCCGGGCAACGGACCGGTGCTGGTTACCGGCGCTGCCGGCGGCGTCGGTTCCGTGGCGACGGCCATTCTGGCCAATCTCGGCTACGAGGTTGCCGCCGTGACCGGCCGTCCGGAAACCGAAGACTATCTCAAATCCCTGGGCGCCACGCAGATCGTGGCCCGCGACGAGATCAACGAAACGGTCAAGCGGCCGCTGGAAAGCGAAACCTGGGCCGGCTGCATCGACGCGGTCGGCGGGGCGATGCTTGCCCGTGTACTCGGCCAGATGAAATACGGCGCTTCGGTCGCAGCCGTCGGCCTCGCCGGCGGCGCAGGCCTGCCGGCAACCGTCATCCCGTTCATTCTGCGCGGCGTGAACCTGCTCGGCATCGACAGCGTGATGCGGCCCCATGAAGACAGGATCCGCGCCTGGACCCGTCTGGCAAGCGATCTGCCAATGGAAAAGCTCCATGCCATGATCAAGCCGGCAACGCTCTCAGATCTTCCGGACCTGGGCGCCGCGATCCTGAAGGGCCAGGTCAAGGGCCGGGTCGTGGTCGACGTGAACGGCTGACAAAGCTCTCTTTCCATCGTCATCCCGGAAAAGCCGTCAGGCTTTTTCCGGGACCGGAGAGCCCCATATACTTCCGATTTCGACCTGAGCATCTAGTTGGGTCTGGGCTCTCCGGTTCCGGGGCTCACTAACGTTCGCCCAGGATGACCAAGTTAGAGTTTTTCCTTACCGTTCGAGCCAGAAATCAGGGGTCAGGATAACGATACCCGCGATGATCTCCAGCCGGCCGAGGATCATCTGGATGGCCAGCAGCCATTTCGCCGTGTCGGACAGGCTCTGGAAGTTGCCGGCCGGTCCGATGATCTCGCCGACCCCCGGGCCGACATTGGCAAGGGCGGTGATCGACGCGCTGAGCGCTGTTTCCAGATCCATGCCCAGAAGGCTGTAGATGGCGGCAAAGACGGCAAAGGTGCCCGCATAGAGGATGCTGAACACCAGCACGCCCTCGATTACCGAACTGCCGACCGGTTTGCCGGAATACCGGGTGTTGACCACCCTGTGCGGATGGATCATCCGCCTCAGCAGCGTGTGGATGAAGCCCAGAAGCACGGCGATACGGAACATCTTGAAGCCGCCGGCCGTGGACCCGCTGCATCCGCCGAGGAATGTCAGCAGGAAAAACACGGCAATGAAGAAAGGCCCCCATTGGAGATAGTCGTCCGTGGCATAGCCCGTCGTCGTCACCACCGAAACAACGTGAAATACGGAATCGGTAAACAGGCCCAGCGGCGCACTGTCGTTCTGCACGCGAAGGGACAGGAAAACGGCGAAGCTTGCGATCGTGACGATGGCCAGAAAATAAACGATCTGCGAGGTGTCCTCGAGCGGCTTGCGCTCGAAAAACCGGATCAGAACCAGGAACGGCACACTGGAGGCGCACATGAAGATGATCGCCACCCAATAGACCGCGATATTGTCGAACTGGCCGAAGGACATGTCGGAGGTCGAGAAACCACCGGTCGAAACGGTGGTCATCGCGTGATTGATCGCCTGGAAGGCGGTCATGCCGCACAGGAAATAAAGCAGGGTGCAGCTCAGCGTCAGACCCCCATAGAGGATCAGCAGGCGCGCAAGGAACGGCTCGATCCGGCCATAGGGCTTGGAGGCATTCTCCGACGACTCGATGGCAAACAGCTGGCTGCCGCCAACCCGAAGGCCGGGCAGAAGCCAGATGCCGATGACTACGATGCCGATGCCCCCGATCCACTGCAGCAGCGACCGCCACAAGAGAATGCCCGGCGGCATGGTGTCCAGGCCGGTCAGGACCGTGGACCCGGTCGTCGTCAACCCGGAAGCCGCCTCGAAAAAGGCATCGGCGAAGGAAATGTTCAGACCGCTGCCGTAGAGCGGTATGGCACCGGCAAGGGAGAAGGCCAGCCAGGCCGCATTCACGAACAGCAGGGTTTCCCGCGACCGGTAGGTGAACTTCCGCCCCGCCAGGGCCGCCACCATCAGGGCGCCGACGCAGGCGATCATGAGCGCTGAAGCCAGAAACACCACCCAGTCCGGATGGCCCGCGACGAGATCCGCGGCAGCCGGAATGAGCATGAAGCCCGCAATCAGGATCAGAAGCCGGCCAATGGGAAGCGCAATCGCGCGATAGTCCATATCAAGTACCCTGCGGAACCTCGTGATTGACCGGAACAGCGGAACCAACGACACCGGATTAGCGAGATCATTTCCCTATAGCCGAAGATTCCGGTTAGACATACCCGCAAAGCGGAGCACCGGGCAATCCGGCCCTTTTCCTTGACTCCGGCACCCGATTGCTTCATAGAGCGCGCACTCCATATGAGTGACTGACATTTAGATCCGCCGACCGGGACCCGCAAAGGTGTAAAGAGATCCCGGAGGTTCACATCCGACAGCGCGATGCGCCCTCGGATGTCAAACTGCTTTGCGCGGGTCCTTGTTCGTTCCCATATGGTCGGGAGATCCTCCCGAAACCTGAAATGCCAAGGACCAGTTAATGTTCGAAAGCCTGTCCGATCGACTAAGCGGAATTTTCGACAAGCTCACCGGCCGCGGTGCGCTGTCGGAAAACGACGTCAACGAAGCGCTGCGCGAAATCCGCCGCGCGCTGATCGAGGCTGACGTCGCGCTTCCGGTCGTCCGGTCCTTCACCGACAAGGTGCGCAACCGCGCGGTCGGCGCAGAGGTGGTCAAATCGGTCACCCCCGGCCAGATGGTGGTCAAGATTGTCCACGATCAGCTCGTGGAAATGCTCGGCTCCGAAGGCCAGGGCATCGACCTGAATGCGGCGGCCCCGGTGCCCGTGATGATGGTCGGCCTGCAGGGCTCCGGTAAGACGACCACCACCGCCAAGATCGCCCGCCGCCTGACCCAGCGCGACAAGCGCAAGGTTCTGATGGCCTCGCTCGATACGCGTCGTCCCGCCGCCCAGGAACAGCTTAAGATCCTCGGCGAACAGAACGGCGTCGACACCCTGCCGATCATCGAAGGCCAGGGGCCGGTCGAAATCGCAAAACGCGCCATGTCGGCGGCAAAGCTCGGCGGCTACGACGTGGTCATGCTCGACACCGCCGGCCGTATTCACATCGATGAGCCGCTCATGGTGGAAATGGCCGAGGTCAAGGCCGCGGCCAACCCTCATGAAATCCTGCTCGTCGCCGATGCGCTGACCGGTCAGGACGCGGTCAACCTCGCCAAGAGCTTCGACGAGCGCGTCGGCATTACCGGCATCGCGCTCACCCGTATGGACGGCGACGGCCGCGGCGGGGCGGCCCTTTCCATGCAGGCGGTCACCGGCAAGCCGGTGAAACTGATCGGGACCGGCGAAAAGTCCGACGCCCTTGAGGATTTCTATCCCAAGCGGATCGCCGACCGGATCCTGGGCATGGGCGACATCGTTTCGCTCGTTGAAAAAGCGGCAGAAGCCATCGACGCGGAAAAGGCCGCGCAGATGGCGAAGAAGATGCAGAAGGGTCACTTCGACCTGAACGACCTCGCCGAACAGCTCAAGCAGATGGAAAAGCTCGGCGGCATGTCGGGCATGATGAGCATGCTGCCCGGCATCGGCAAGATGAAGAAACAGATCGAGGCCTCCAATCTCGACGACAAGATGTTCAAGCGCCAGGTCGCCATCATCCAGTCGATGACCGCGAAAGAGCGCGAAAAGCCCGAACTCCTGAAGGCCAGCCGCAAGAAGCGGGTTGCCGCCGGGTCCGGCGTCGATGTGTCGGACGTCAACAAGCTTCTGAAGATGCACCGCCAGATGGCGGACATGATGAAGATGATGGGCAAGAAAAAGGGCATGCTCGGCAAGATGATGGGCGGCCTGACCGGAATGGGCGGCATGCCCGATGTTGACCCCAAGCAGCTTGAGGAAATGGCCAAATCCGGACAATTGCCCGGCGGTATGGATCTGCCCAAGGGCCTTCCCGGCGGGCTTGGCGGCCAAGGGGGCGGCATGCCCGGCCTTCCCGGTCTGGGCGGCCCGAAAATGCCGGGCGGCCTCGGCGGCCTTCCGGGCTTCGGCAAGGGCAAGAAAAAATGAGCATGAGCGACGCCGAAAACCGGCTGGGCGAAAGCCAGGCCATGGCCGAACTTCTGGCGCTGCGTGCCTCCATCGACAACATCGATGCCGCTCTGGTCCACATGCTCGCCGAACGGTTCAAATGCACCCAGAAGGTGGGTGTGCTGAAAGCAACAAACGACCTGCCGCCGGCGGACCCGGCGCGGGAGAAAATTCAGATCGAACGCCTGCGCCAGCTGGCTGTGCAGGCCAATCTCGATCCTGATTTTGCCGAAAAGTTCCTGAACTTCATCGTGAAGGAAGTCATCCGGCATCACGAAGCCATTGCCGCTGAAACCGGCAAATGAACAAACTGGAGAACTGAAAAAATGGCTACCAAAATTCGTCTGGCACGTGGCGGTTCCAAAAAGCGCCCGTATTACCGCATCGTCATTGCCGACATCCGCTCCCCGCGCGATGGCCGCTTCATCGAAAAGGTCGGTTCCTACAACCCGATGCTTCCGAAGGAGTCCGAAGAACGCGTCCAGCTGAATGTCGAGCGCATCCAGTACTGGCTCGGCACAGGCGCAAAGCCGACCGACCGTGTGGCCCGTTTCCTGGATGCCGCCGGCCTCATGAAGCGCGAGCCGCGCAACAACCCGAAGAAGGCCCAGCTCGGCCAGAAGGCCCAGGAACGCGTGGACGCCAAGAAGCAGGCTGAAGAAGAAGCAGCCGCTGCCGCCGCAGAAGCCGCTGCCGCTCCGGCAGCCGAAGAAGCTCCGGCCGAAGAAGCAGCCGCTCAATAAGATGCGAAACCCAGGTTGCGCCGGACGGCTTTGAGGATGACACCGAACAATGGGTGATGTCGGCAAAGACATGGTCCTCATGGCCGTTATCGGCGCGGCCCACGGCATTCGCGGCGAGGTGCGGGTCAAGCCCTATGGCGACGACCCGCTCTCCTTTACCGACTACGGTCCCCTGGTGACCGAGGATGGCAGCCGCACGTTCGAGGTCCTCAACGCGCGGGTCCAGAAAACCGTCGTTATCACCAGGTTCAAGGGCATCGACGACCGCAACCAGGCCGAAGCCCTGAACGGCATCAACCTGTACATCCCCCGCGACCGGTTTCCCGAGCCGGAAGAGGACGAATTCTATTATTCGGATCTCGAGGGGCTCGCCGTGATCTCGACGACGGGCGAGGAGCTGGGCAGGATCGTTGCCGTGCAGGATTTTGGCGCCGGCGACCTGTTGGAAGTCCGCCCGAAGCGGGGCCGGACCTTCTACATCCCGTTCACGAAAGCGTTTGTTCCGGAAATCGATCTGGCTGCAGGCCTCGTCAAGGCCGATCTGCCGGACGATTACTTGTCCGACGACCGATCGGAATCGGCAGACAAATCGTAATAGATGGGCTGCAGGCCCATCTGCTCCAGATCGAGCGGTACCGGCTTTTCTTCCATGACCTGCCGCGTTTCGGACCGGATCAGGGCGATGGCGGTCACGACCATGGCAATCCCCACCCCGTTGGCGAAGGCATCGGCAAGGGAGGATTCATGATTGGGAAGAAAGCCCTGAACGATCTCTCCGACCAGTCCCATGGAAAAGGCAGCCGCCGCCGAAATCCGCAGGCGGCAACAAAACAGGGCATGGATCGACAGGGTCAGAAGGGCGTAGAAACCCACATGGATGATCTTGTCATAGGGATGCCCGACGCCCGTATTGAAGACCAGTCCGGCCAGGACACCGAATGTCAGAAGGGCAAGAAGCGGCAGAACGCGGCTCAGCGAAAGATCCAGATAATGCTGGTCGACACGCTGTTGAATGAATTTCGGCAGCTTCAAGCGGAACACGGGCATTGGAAAACCTGACGCGAATACCTTCCCTGGGACTTGCCACACTATCCTGGGAGGTTTAATGCGCCCCTTAAAAAGCGCTGCTAAGGTGTTCAAAAGAATGGTAAACTTGTATTAACCCTAAGCATTCTTTACGAATGGCAGAACGATCCGCCGGTGACAGGACATGGCCTTCAAGGCAACCGTATTGACGCTCTATCCGGAAATGTTTCCCGGTCCCCTTGGCCAGAGCCTGGCCGGCCGCGGACTGGAACGCGGGCTGTGGGCGCTGGAGACAAGCCAGATCCGGGATTTCGCCACCGACAAACACAGATCCGTGGACGATACGCCGGCCGGCGGCGGCGCCGGCATGGTGCTACGCGCCGATATCCTGGCGAAGGCGATCGACGGGTCCGTCCCGGCGGATGATCCGCGGCCGAAACTGCTGATGAGCCCGCGCGGCAAGCCCTTTACCCAGGCCATGGCCCATGACCTGGCAGAGGGACCGGGCGCCGTCATCGTCTGCGGCCGGTTCGAAGGCGTCGACCAACGCGTGATCGACGCCAGAAACCTGACGGAAGTCTCGATCGGCGACTACATTCTGTCCGGCGGCGAAATCGCGGCGATCACTATGCTGGATGCTGTGGTCCGCCTGATCCCCGGCGTCATGGGTAACATGGAAAGCGCGGAAACCGAAAGCTTCGAAACCGGCCTGCTGGAGCATCCGCATTACACCCGGCCCGCCGAGTTCGAGGGCCGGACCATTCCCGACGTGCTCACCTCCGGCAATCACCGGAAGATCGCCGAATGGCGCCAGGAGCAGGCGGAACAGCTCACCCGGGAACGACGCCCGGATCTGTGGGAACGGTATCTGCTGCCGGAAAAGGACTGATCCCGCCTATTTTTTTCTCTCATGCTCCGGCGCGCCGGGCAGCCTTGCCAGGATCTGCGCGCCCATGCGCACCACCTCTGACTGGGACCGGGTGCCGGTCTTTGTGTGGACGCTGGCAAGCTGGTTGCGCGCGGTGTTGTAGGCAATTCCGAGCCGATCGGCGGCTTCGCGCAAGGTTGAGCCGTAGATCAGTTCCTGGATCAGCGCGCTCTCGCGCTCGCTGACGCCCAGCGCGCCGGCAAGGACGCCCCGAGCGGTTTTCGGCCGGTCTTCCGGATTGAAATAGGTGACGAGAAAGGGCGTTTTCAGCCCGAGGAGAGGTTCCAGCGGCAAATGCGTCTGGTCGGCATTCGAGATCGGAAGAACAAAGAAAAATCCGCGGCTCTTACCCGCTCGGCAAAGGAAAACCGGGCCGACCGGTGCAGATGTCGATCGGGCACAATCGACCGCGTCCTCAAGCCGTTTCCGAACAGCTGAATCGCACGATGTCAACGCAGCCGCGGGAGACGTCGTAAACACATCATTTTGCTCGAGCGTCCGTTCCGCAAAGGCGTTCATATGGACGATATGACGAGACCCATCGACAACGAAGGCGGGTGCAGGAATTTGATCCAGCCAGAATCCGTACCGGGTCGCGCTGACCTCCCGTTTGCGGACTTCAAGGAGAAGGTTGAAGGCGCCCTGGAAATGAGGCCTCAGAAACCGGAGCGCCTCATTGGCGCGATCCTCGTCGTCTTGGCTGTATTCCTTTGGGAAATTGGCTGCGACGAAGGCCGAATCCGCGCCCTGGCGATGCAGAATGATCCCCGTTGCCCGGTTGATATTGCAGTTTTCTCGAAAAAACTCGTCGTAAAAATCGGTCTTCTCGACCTCTTCGGGAGATATCACCGGCGCGGTTCGAACGATATCAGAGACATCGCACTTCAGGGCGATCGGCGGAAACGGATTGGCCGCTTCGACGCGGCTCAGTTTTTCCGCTATGCCGGATCCGAAATTGTATAAGGCGCAGTCGTAGAAGTCGTTCTGGTAGACGCACTGCGCCTGATAGGAGATCGGCAGATCCGGAAACGCCATCGCCAGATCGGCCAGCACACAGGACAGACCGCCGTCCAGAAGAGCAGCGGAATAGAGCTTTCGAAGTAGAACTTCCCGATCGAGCTGCATATGACCCCCGCCAGACCCAGCCCCTCCTGGCCGTCATCATATCGCAACGCGCCTAAACTTATAGTGCATTTGGATCATTCGGGACTATTCCCAATGCGATAATGTGAAAGTGCCGTTGGGAAGCAGGATGATTGGGGGGCTACGATTTTGGTCGCTCCGAATTTTCCTCCTCTGCAAGCCGCGATTGCCGAACTTGTTCGAGGAGATGTTTGCCTTCGGTTGTTTTTAAGGCAATTTCACAAGCATCAGCGGCGACCGGCATCCCCGGTCGCCGTATTTTTCATGGAAAGCCCGACCGTCAGGCCTCTGGATCTTGCGATTTTTCCAAAAACCGCATGACAAACGCCCTGTCTTCCTGTATCACGCGGCGCGAATGGATCGGATGGGAGAATTCCGCCCACCGGCCGGCAAATGTCACCATGGCCCAGAGACGGTGAACCCGTCCCCGCTCAGTTTGATGCGGAGGACGCTCTGACCGCTTTGTAAATTGAAAAGGGAAATATGCCATGAACATTATCGAACAGCTCAACGCCGAGGAAATGGCGAAAATCGAGGAAAGCCGCAAGCTTCCGGAATTTTCCCCCGGCGACACGGTCAAGGTCAACGTCCGCGTGACGGAAGGCAGCCGGACCCGTACCCAGGCTTACGAAGGCGTCTGCATCGCCCGTTCCGGCGGCGGCATCAACGAAAGCTTCACCGTCCGCAAGATTTCCTATGGCGAAGGCGTGGAACGTGTATTCCCGGTCTACTCTCCGATGCTGGAAGGCGTCGAAGTGGTCCGCCGCGGTAAGGTCCGTCGCGCCAAGCTCTACTACCTGCGCGATCGCCGCGGCAAGTCGGCCCGTATCGTGGAAGCCACCAACGCCCGCGCCAAGCGTCTCAACGAAGAAGTTCGTGCTGACGTAGCAGCCGTCAAGGCGGCCGCAGCCGCCGAGAAAGAAGCCGCCAAGGCTGCTGAAGCAGCGGCAGCGGCCGAAGCCGCAGCTTCCGCCGAGGGCGCCGCTGAATAAGCCGGGCAACGCTTCTTCAAAGCCGGAATTCGAAAGGGCAGCCCCACGGGTTGCCCTTTTTGCTTCCAGGTACGCTCCCGCGCCGCGTTTCAATCGCAGTTGAAGAATACTCAACTCAAACGTCTTGACCGCGCGGGCCCCTTTGGTTCATTGAAATGCGCAACGGCAGGGAGGACGGAAACGCGCGTCGTCCCGACAACAAAGACCGGTCCAAAACAGTCTGCGGCGGACGCAATGCCGGCGGACTGACAAGAAGACGGCCGGGTCCGGTTTCAGGAGAGAACCATGACGCAAGCCAGGACGCTTTACGACAAGATCTGGGACGACCATGTGGTCGATATGCAGGAAGACGGAACGGGCCTGCTCTACATCGACCGTCACCTGGTTCATGAAGTGACCAGCCCCCAGGCCTTCGAAGGCCTGCGCATGACCGGCCGCAAGGTCCGCCAGCCTCAGAAGACCCTGGCAGTCGTCGACCACAACGTGCCGACCACCGACCGCAGCCATGGCATCGACGATCCTGAATCCGCCCTGCAGGTCGAAACGCTGGCAAAGAACGCCGCCGACTTCGACGTCGAGTACTTCAACGAACTCGACCACCGTCAGGGCATCGTTCATATCGTCGGTCCGGAACAGGGCTTTACCCTGCCGGGCATGACCATCGTCTGCGGCGACAGCCACACCTCGACCCACGGCGCGTTCGGCGCGCTGGCTCACGGCATCGGCACCTCGGAAGTAGAACACGTTCTGGCCACCCAGACGCTGATCCAGAAAAAAGCCAAAAACATGCTGATCCAGGTGGACGGCAAGCTGCCGGAAGGCGTGACCGCCAAGGACATCATCCTGGCGATCATCGGCGAGATCGGCACCGCCGGCGGCACCGGCTACGTCATGGAATATGCGGGCGAAGCGATCCGCGAGCTCTCCATGGAAGGCCGCATGACCGTCTGCAACATGTCGATCGAAGGCGGTGCCCGCGCCGGCCTGATCGCACCGGACGAAAAGACCTTCGACTACATCAAGGGCCGTCCGAAGGCCCCGACCGGCGAAGCCTGGGACCAGGCAGTGGCGTACTGGAAGTCGCTCCACACGGACGAAGGCGCGCATTTCGACAAGATCGTCGAGCTTGACGCGGCCAATCTGCCGCCGACGGTCACCTGGGGTTCGTCTCCCGAAGACGTGGTTTCAATCACCGGCGTCGTCCCGAACCCGGACGACATCAAGGATGAAAACCGCCGGACCTCCAAGTGGCGCGCCCTGGAATACATGGGCCTGAAGCCCGGCACGAAGATCACCGACATCGAGCCCAACGTCGTGTTCATCGGGTCCTGCACCAACGGCCGTATCGAGGATCTGCGTGCCGCCGCCGCCGTCATCGGCAAGGGTAAGGTCAAGGACGGCATCCGCGCCATGGTCGTCCCGGGCTCAGGGCTTGTAAAGGAACAGGCGGAAGCCGAAGGCCTCGACAAGATCTTCCTGTCAGCCGGTTTCGAATGGCGCGAGCCGGGATGTTCCATGTGCCTGGCCATGAACGCCGACAAGCTGGCACCCGGCGAGCGCTGCGCGTCCACCTCGAACCGCAATTTCGAAGGCCGCCAGGGCTTCAAGGGCCGCACCCATCTGGTGTCGCCGGCCATGGCCGCGGCGGCTGCCATTGCCGGTCATTTCGTCGACATTCGCGAATGGAAAGCACCCTGATTCGACGCAAATTGACCTGAAACACGCGGGCGCCCGATGGGCGCCCGTTTGCATTTTGTCGCGGTCTCTTCCCATCGATTGGGAGCGGACAGCGTTTCATTTCGAAGATTCAATTGGTTAACAGGCATTAACCCGGCTTTGGGCCGGGCACCCCGGAAATGGAGCTTGTGTATTTATCAGGCTTCACAAGAGTGTCACAGCCGCTCTACAATACTCCCGTCTCATGAGGTCAGGCCCGCGTCCGGACAGCCGGATGGCAGCCGTCCAAGCAGGCATGAGGAGCGGAAGGTGACGATAGCGGTTTCGTCTGGAGCACACCCGGCTTTGGTGCTCAATGCGGATTACCGGCCATTGAGCTACTACCCCCTGTCTCTCTGGTCGTGGCAGGATACGATCAAGGCTGTGTTTCTGGACAGGGTGAACATCGTTTCCGAATACGACACCTGTGTCCGAAGTCCGAGCTTCGAATTCCGATTACCCAGCGTCGTTTCCCTAAAGAGTTACGTCAAGCCCAGCCGCTTTCCCGCCTTTACCCGTTTCAACGTCTTCCTCCGCGATAAATTCCAGTGTCAGTATTGCGGCTCCCGGGAGGAACTGACCTTCGACCACCTCGTTCCCCGGTCGAAAGGCGGACAAACGACTTGGGACAACGTCATCACCGCCTGCTCCCCCTGCAATCTCAAGAAGGCCAACAAGTCCTGCAAGCAGCTGAACATGTGGCCGATGCACATGCCGTTCCAGCCGACCATTCAGGACCTGCACAATAACGGCCGCGGCTTCCCGCCGAATTATCTCCACGAAAGCTGGCTCGACTTCCTCTATTGGGATACCGAACTCGAACCGTGATTTTCTCAGACGCGCGGTTTTCCGGGTTTCGCCCATCGAAGTAAGCATCACTTAACCGAGACTGCAGCTTCCTCGGCATTTCTTACAGATTTTAATAAATAAGAATTTGTTTTGGCGGACGCTCCGCGCAGGTCACATCCTGGAGAGTTCATCATGTTTTCAGCTGCCCGCCGACAGCTAAGGTTTTCTGCGGTCCGGTTCGTGGAGAATACAAACGGTTCCATGCTGCCCATGGTCGCGATCATGGCGGTCATCCTCCTCGTCATCGGCGGCGCTGCCGTGGATTACAGCCGGGCAATCGGCCAGCGAACCACCATGGCAAACGCGCTGGATGCGGCGGCCCTGACCATTGCCAGCCAGCTGTCGTCTTCCATCATGACCAATAAGGAAATCGACAAGAGCCTTGAGGACGCGTTCGCGGCCAACCTGAACAATATGGGCTATTCGGACGTCGCCATTAAAAACCTGAAGCATAAGGTCGACAGCGATGCCGGCACGATCTCCGTATCCTCCACGATCGCGATCCCGACCAAGTTCATCCACGTCGGCGGGATCGGGCCCAAGACGATTACGATCGGCGTGAATACCGAGGTGAACTACTCCAAATTCGATGTCGAACTCGCGCTTGTTCTGGATGTGACCGGCTCCATGGGCGGCGATATGGAAACGCTGAAGGACGCGGCGGGCTCGCTCGTCGACACGCTGATCCCGGACGGCACATCGGAATCCGACAGCAAGATCCGGATCTCGGTCGTCCCCTACAGCCAGGGCGTCAATCTCGGTGAATATGCGCAGGCCGTAACCGACGGCAACAAGGGAACCCGGAACTGCGTGACCGAGAGAGCCGGAGACGCCCAGTATACGGACGATCCGTACGACTATGACGAAGACAACGAAGAATCCTATTTCGGGGGCGGATCCAACAATTGCGCCGCAACACCGCAGATGGAGCCTCTGACCGCCAAGCGCAACAAGCTCACCTCGGCAATCAACAAATTGACCGCCAACGGCGCCACCGCCGGCCAGACGGGTATTGCCTGGGGGTGGTACTCCCTGTCGCCGAACTGGGCGAACCTTTGGCCCACGAAGAGTGCACCGGGCGACTACGATGACGATGAAATCCTGAAATTCGCCGTCATCATGACCGACGGCGATTTCAACACCTATTACAATTATGAAAATCAAACGAAATGCACAGGCTGGGGCTGGGGCCGGAAATGCTCGACGGTCAAGGAATGGACCGAGAACAGGGAATCGGAATACGCCTCCAATGTCTCCTCGACCCGTGCCAAGGCCCTGTGTGAAGCCATGAAAGACGAAGGCGTGGACGTCTATACGATCTATTTCGGATCGAACAGCAACTCGGCCGGCGCCAAGGTCATGAAATCCTGCGCCACCAGCGGATCGACCTTCTATATGGCTTCCTCCGATGATGAGCTTATCTCCGCCTTCGGCAACATCGCCAAAAAGGTGCAGGCGATCTACCTCGCAAAATAGGTCATTCCAGGTGCCGGGTCCTGCGCAAGCATCCCCTGGCGCCTGAATTGAAATCTATATCCGGAATTGTTCCAGTCCGATTTTCTACTTATAAGTGCGAGCTGATTATAAATAATACTCGGGTAATTATTCAGGCCCACCAAAAAAAGGGATTAATGTATATAACTTTATACATTTGATTTAAGAATCTGCCAATTTTTGTAACGTATGCATTGCTGGTTGACCTTGGAGTCGCCACGTTGAAACATG
Source organism: Roseibium sp. (assembly GCF_048260565.1). Lineage (GTDB taxonomy): Bacteria > Pseudomonadota > Alphaproteobacteria > Rhizobiales > Stappiaceae > Roseibium. The sequence continues at coordinate 121,742 of NZ_JBLXGP010000004.1, forward strand.
CATTCAGTTTAATACAACTACAAAAACTAAAAACAGATCAGCGCGGCTCGATCATGCCAATGTTCGCCATTATGGGCGTCATGCTGATGGTCATTGCCGGCGCGGCCGTGGACTATAGCCGGGCGGTGAACAACCGCGAAAAAATGGCCCATGCCCTGGATGCCGCCGCATTGACGCTGGCGACCCAGTTGTCGACATCGGTCATGACCGACAGCCAGATCGACGCCGAGCTTTCCGAAGCGTTTGCAGCCAATATCCAGACACTCGGCCTGAATGACGTCGCGATTTCCAACCTGAGCCACACGGTGGACCCCGACAACGGCATCATCGATATCGCGACGACCGTGTCGGTCCCGACCCAGTTCCTGAGCATGGGCGGAATCGGCCCGGAAAATCTGACGGTCCATGTCAAAACCGAAGTGAACTATTCCCGGTTCAACGTGGAGCTGGCGCTTGTCCTCGACGTCACCGGCTCGATGCGTTACGACATCGGCACGCTGCAGGACGCCTCGAACGACCTTCTGGACACGCTTATTCCCGAGGGCACAGACACGTCAGACAGCAAGGTGCGGATCTCGATCATCCCCTATAGCCAGGGCGTCAACCTCGGCAGCGATGCGTCCACCGTCACCAATGGTGACGCCTCCGGCAGCTGTGTGACCGAACGCATCGGCGAAGCCCAATACACGGATGATCCGTACAATTACACGCCTGAGGACACCAGCCTGGTCTCCTCCAGTTATTTCGGCGGCGGATCGGGCAATTGTCCCGGAAGCTCTATGAGCCTGCTTCCGCTCACAAACGACCGTACCAAGCTTCAAAACAAGATTACGGCACTGGACGACGGCGGCGGCACCGCGGGTCAGACCGGCGTCGCCTGGGGCTGGTACACGTTGTCGCCGAACTGGACCAACCTGTGGCCGTCGGACAGCGCGCCCGGCGCCTATGATGACGACGAACTGCTGAAATTCGCGATCATCATGACCGATGGCGACAACAACCGTTATTACGACCAGGACGTCGAAAAGTGCGGTTGGAAGTACAACTACTCCAAATATCAATACGAATATACGTGTTACACCGTCTCCGGCTGGTCGGAAGTCTCCGAGGGCGAAAGCTACACCAACGAATCCTCGAAGCGGCAGCGGGCCCTGTGTCAGGCCATGAAGGACGAAGGGATCACGGTCTACGGAATTTATTTCGGAACCAACACCTCGTCCGCAGGCGCGAAAAACATGTCGGCATGCGCGACGGACGAATCGACTTTCTATCAGGCAAATTCCAGCAGCGAGCTGGTCAGCGCCTTCGGCAACATCGCCAAGAAAATCCAGGCGATCTATCTCGCGAAATAGAGCGAACAAGCCACCCCGCACAAAAAAGCCCGCCATTTCGGCGGGCTTTCTTGTTCAGATGGGACGGACCGATCAGCCCCGGTTTTGCCGGTTCTCGATCAGGTCGTCGACCACGGCCGGTTCGGCCAGCGTCGAGGTATCGCCCAGATTGTCGAAGCTGTCTTCGGCGATCTTGCGCAGAATACGGCGCATGATCTTGCCCGAGCGGGTCTTCGGCAGGCCCGGCGCGAACTGGATCAGATCCGGCGAAGCGATCGGCCCGATTTCGGACCGTACATGAGCGACAAGCTCCTTCTTGAGCGCGTCGGTCGGCTCCTCGCCTTCCATCAGGGTGACATAGGCGTAGATGCCCTGGCCCTTGATATCATGCGGATACCCGACCACGGCGGCTTCCGAAACCTTCGGATGGGCCACCAGCGCGCTTTCCACTTCCGCCGTTCCCATGCGGTGGCCGGAGACGTTGATCACGTCATCGACACGGCCGGTGATCCAGTAGTAGCCGTCGTCATCGCGGCGACAGCCGTCACCGGTGAAATAGAGCCCCTTGTAGGTCGCGAAATAAGTCTGCACGAAACGTTCGTGATCGCCGTAGACCGTGCGCATCTGGCCGGGCCAGCTGTCCTTGATGACGAGATTGCCTTCGGTCGCCCCTTCCAGGAACTTGCCGTCCGCGTCGACCACGCCGGGCTGAACGCCGAAGAACGGCCGCGTCGCCGAACCGGGCTTCAGGTCGGTGGCTCCGGGCAGCGGCGTGATCAGGATGCCGCCGGTTTCCGTCTGCCACCAGGTATCGACGATCGGGCAGCGCTTTTCGCCAACCACGTTGTAATACCAGGTCCAGGCCTCCGGGTTGATCGGCTCGCCCACCGACCCGAGCAGGCGCAACGACTTGCGCGATGTCTTGGTGACATGCTCGTCGCCGGCGCCCATCAGGGCGCGGATCGCCGTCGGAGCCGTATAGAAGATGTTAACGTTGTGCTTGTCGCAGACTTCCCAGAACCGGCCCGGTCCCGGATAGGTCGGCACGCCTTCGAACATCAGCGTGGTCGCCCCGTTGGCGAGCGGCCCGTAGACGATGTAGCTGTGTCCGGTGACCCAGCCCACGTCCGCAGTACACCAGTAGACGTCGCCCTCATGATAGTCGAAGACATACTCATGGGTCATGGAGGCGTAGACGAGATAGCCGCCCGACGTGTGCATCACACCCTTCGGCTTGCCCGTCGACCCGGAGGTATAGAGGATGAACAGCGGGTCTTCCGCGTTCATTTCCACCGGGGCGCAATGATCGGACACGCGATCGGCTTCCTCGTGGTACCAGACGTCCCGGCCGTCCTTCATCGAGATATCGCCGCCGGTGCGCTTGACCACGATGACACTGTCGACCGGCGCCTTGTCGGCCGCCCGGTCCACATTGGCCTTGAGCGGCACCTTGCGTCCACCGCGCAGGCCCTCGTCGGCGGTAATCACGCACTTGCTTTCGCAGTCCTCGATGCGCTGCGCCAGCGAATCCGGCGAAAAGCCGCCGAAGACGATGGAGTGCACGGCACCGATGCGCGCGCAGGCGAGCATGGCGTAGGCCGCTTCCGGGATCATCGGCAGGTAGATGGTCACCCGGTCGCCCTTCTTCACGCCCTGGGCATGAAGCACATTGGCGAAGACATTCACTTCGTGATGAAGCTGCTTGTAGGTGATGACCTTGTGCTCGGAGGGGTCGTCGCCTTCCCAGATGATCGCCGGCTGGTCGCCGCGGGTCGCCACATGGCGGTCGACGCAGTTGGCGGAGACGTTGAGCGTCCCGTCCTCGAACCACTTGATGGAAACGTTGTGGTAGTCGTAGGAGGTGTTCTTCACCTTGGTATAGGGCTTGATCCAGTCGATCCGCTTGCCGTGTTCGCCCCAGAACCCGTTCGGGTCGTCCACGGAGCGCTTGTACATCTCCTGGTACTTGGCATTGTCCACGTGCGCGCGCGCTGCAACGTCCGCGGGCACGGGGAAAACATTATCCGACATGTAATTACCTCCCAAACACCACTTATGGGCATCGCCCTCGTCCGGGCACCCAACTTAGTCGGCGCCATTATGCTTACCGGCCTGCCAAGCGTCCATACGCAAGGGCTGGTACTTTCGTAGGCGTCAACTTTTGTCCAGATGACCGGTCGGAAAATCTAGCCGATGAGACCGATCACGGCACCCTGAATAAGGAGCACACCAAGCCAGTGGCCTCCATCGATCAGGGTCAAGGCCCAAGGAGCGCCCTGAAACCGGTGATTGACGATCTGAGTCGTCACCACGAAGCCTAACCATATCAGCACCGCCGAGATCAATCCCGCTTTCAGGGTGGTCTCGCCGGTATGATAGATCACGCCCGCCAGCACGAAGGCCATCAAGAGCTGGCAGAAGAATGTGAGAAGGAAGGTTTTCGGGTTCGGCCTTGTCTCTTCCTTCGTCAGACCGGCCGCCTTCATCCAGACCTTCCCCAGAACACCGTACCAGAGCGCGCCAAAGACAAAGGCAACGACGGCGGCAAGGGCGACCGAGACAAGGTTGATACCATCGAACATCGAAATTTCCTCCCGTGACTTCAGGGCTTTCTGATCATCCATCGGCGATAGGCAAACATCGCGATCAGCACGGCGATCGCAATGAACTCCAGGGCGAGAAAAGCGAATTTTGTCCGGGTGGCACTGCTGGCGAAGCGGACAAGGTCCGGAGACAGGTCTGCGGGAGTGCTGGTCAGAATACCGGCAACGGCCAGATTCTCCACATAATCGGTAACCAAAGCCGGGATAACGACAAGTGGCAGGAGATAGCGCCCCCGGCCCCATTCTCTCGGCACGAAACGCCGAATCGACCAGCCGATGGAAACCGCCAGAAGCAGCGGGAAAGCGAGGTCCAGCTTCTGCAGAACGTCCAGATATATCCGCTTTTCGTCGTCGGAGATCGCCGTCAGATACGTCCTTGCCGCGTCAAGGTCATAGCCGCCGGGCCGCGCATCGAAGATCGGCAACACCGCGCCTTGATAGCGGACCTCAGGTCTCGCCCAGATCCGCATTGCAACAAGGACAAGAACAGTCGCAATCAGGACGACCCAGAACAGGCCGGTCATCCAACGTGCTTGCCGTTTGCCCCGCATCACCGTCAACCCCCGGCATTTTTACCGGGCATCATAGAACGTCCGGTTGAATTCGCCGACCGTTTTCTGAATACGGCCGCTCAAAGGCCGCCCTTCTCCCTGATGAAATCGACCACCTGCTGAATGCCGTCCCCCGCCCGCATGTTGGCGAAGACGAAGGGACGCTCTTTCCGCATCCGAAGGGAATCCCGCTCCATGACGGAAAGATCGGCACCGACATAGGGCGCCAGGTCGGTCTTGTTGATCACCAGAAGATCGGATCGGGTAATGCCCGGCCCGCCCTTTCGCGGGATTTCCTCGCCGGCGGCGACGTCGATCACATAGATCGTCAGATCGGCGAGTTCGGGCGAGAAAGTCGCCGCAAGATTGTCGCCGCCGGATTCGATCAGGATCAGATCCAGATCCGGAAACGCCTGATTGAGATCGTGAACGGCCGCGAGGTTGATCGAGGCGTCCTCGCGGATCGCCGTATGCGGACAGCCGCCTGTCTCCACGCCGCGGATGCGGGCGCTCGGCAGGGCCTGGGAGCGCATCAGCGCTTCCGCATCCTCGCTGGTGTAGATGTCGTTGGTGATAACAGCCAGCGAATAGTCGTCGCGCATGGCCTTGCAGAGCCGGTCCGTCAGGGTGGTCTTGCCCGAACCGACCGGACCGCCGATGCCGACACGCAACGGGCCGTTGGGTGAGGTCATGAGGATACTCCAAGAAAGACAGCTGTGAACCCTGCGCCGAAAGCCAGGCACAGGGGAGAATAGAACCGGCGATCGAGCGAACGGAACGGCTCTTCGGAAAAATGCCGGGAAAAGGGTCCCAAATAACCTGCCAGTCCGCGCAGCAGAAACACCGCCGCAAAAGCGGCCGTCAGACACCGGCCGAAAACGACGTCCGGACCCGGCAAAGGGAAAAAATCCAGGGCTGCCCATGGGGCGAGCGCTCCGACACCGAGGGCGCCGGCGACGAAAAAACACGAAAGACCGGGCGGCATTTTCTCGATCCCGGTCTGGCCGACCACGGTCCGGGCAAGCGCGGTTTCGTCCGCAATCGGCCACCAAACCTTTGCACCCCACAGCGCATGAACCGCCGCGATAACCAGAAGCCCGAAAGAAAGAACCACGGCGAGAACGATCATGACCGGAACAGCCGCGAATATTTCGTTTCATGCGCCATGGAGGCGATGTCACCGAGAAAGGTGCTGCTGCCGAGATCGTCGAGACCGGAGCGAAGCGCGCCCTCGGTCACCCCGGCAACCGCCGGTTCCAGCCATGCAAGAACCCGCTGGCCGTCGCTCTGGCCGAGCGGCACCGCCCTGACCGCCGCCGAAATGACATTGGCCATGAAGGCGTGCAGAAAACCGGTCACGGTCGCCTCGACCGGAATCTCCCAGGCCGCGGCGACCAGACCGACGGCGACGGGATAGGGCCAAAGCTTCGGTCTGTCCACGGAAGAGGGATCGGTCAGCCGCGTAAACAGGACCGCCGCCGCCCCTTCTGCCTCCGGTACCCACGCCTTCAGGACCGCCTCGATGAAGGCCGAGCCTTGCGCGCTTGTTTCCAAGTGCCGCTCCCTTGACGGCTGCAGCGCGAGCCCGAGATCGATCAGCTCCCGCACGGCCGCCTCGTCACCCTGCTTCGCGGCACCCATTGTCTCCTTCAGGAGAATGGCATCGCTCCGCCCGGAGCCGTATTTCAGAATATCCAGAAGCCAGGCTTCAAGGCTTGCCGCGTCGGAGACATCGCCCTCCTCGATCACCTGTTCCAGCCCGTGGCTGTAGGTAAAGGCGCCGACCGGAAAGGCAGGGGACAGGAAGGCCAGCAGCCGATAGAGCGAGGCGAGCGAAACCGGTTCAGTGGTCATGGGAATGCCCATGACGATGGCCGTGCCCGTGCGAATGCCCATGGTCGTGATCGTGCCCCTGACCGTGGTCATGATCATGACCGTGGGTCTGGCCGTGTCCATAGGCACCGCCTTCCGGATCGAACCCGGCCTGCACGGGCGTCAGCCGGCCGCCGAGACGCACCACCATATCCTCGATCACATGGTCGCGGCGGATGCGCAGCGTCGTTCCCATGAGCTGGGTCGGCAGATGCCGGTTGCCGAGATGCCAGGCGATCTTCACAAGATGCCCCATGTCGTCGGCTTCGATTTCGACCAGATCTTCCGGTGCCGCCAGCACTTCCACGATCCGGCCGTCTTCCAGCTTCAAGCCGTCGCCGTGATGCAGGGTGACCGCACTCGGCTGGTCGAGCAGGAAGGAAAGTCCGCCCGCGCCGGTCATGACCGCCCGCCGCCGATGCCGGTCTTCTCGTTCCAGGGTGATCATATCGGCGGGCGCACCGTCCCAGGTTCCGGCGGTGAGAATCTCGGCAACGCGGATCATGACGCAGCCTTGACCTTGACCATCAGCCGCTGGAAGGCAGGGCGGGCGCGCAGTCGCATGAAGTAGTCGTAGAGCCGGCCTTCCTTCGGGAGATCGAACTTGGCGGCCAGTGCCCAACCGGAACAATGGCCGGTGATGATATCGGCGATGGTGAAGGTCTCGCCCATAAGGTAGGGGCCGTCGCCCAGGCGCTGCTCCAGGGTTTCCAGCGCCCTGCTGAATTCAAGCCTGCAGACCGCCTTGATCTCCGGAACCCGCACCTCCTCCGGATGAATGAAGGAATTCTTGGCCGCCGTCCAAAGCGCCCCGTCCAGTTCGTCGACACCGAACTGGGTAAAACTGTCCTGCCGGGCCCGCTCGACGGTGCCCGCCGGAAAGGTCAGCTTGCCGTGCTTGTCGGCCAGATAGGTGCAGATCGCGACGGAATCGGTCAGCACCGCGTCGCCGTCGATCAGGATCGGGATTTTTCCGGCGGGATTGAGGGCCAGAACGGTTTCCGAACGCGGCGCGGCCGGATCGTGTTCGTAAGCCTCGCCGAGTTCTTCAAGGGTCCACAAAACGCGCATGACGCGCGACTGAAACGCCCCGATGACCTTGTACATTCCGTTTCTCCCCTCGGACCTCAGTCCGGAGCTGGTTCTTTTGGCGCGGCCTGCGCGACGAAGGATCCGCCGCCCCGGTGCACCGGTCTCAGCATTGTTTTCGATGTCCCCGCGGTTTCCGCAAGCGCTTTTTGGACGCGGTGATCCCCGGCCGCAATGGCCTCCGCCAGTTGGCGGAAATCCGGCTCGCGGGCAGCGTCCTCACCCGTCAGCAATCGGCCGACCATGCCTACATCCCGCCACAGGCTCTGGTCCGCGTCGAAACCGATCCAGCGGGTGACGCCGTCAGCCGATCTTCCTCTGAAGGCCGCCGCGCGCCGATCCGCGGGCGTGCTGTCCTTTTCCCAGTTTCCGACGGAAATCAGCAGTTCGACGTACCCGCTCGCGCCAAAGTCCCAATCCACAAAGTAGATCGCATGCGGCCGACCGGCCTTGCTGACATAGCCTTGCGGAAAACACGCCTCCGGATCGCAGCAGGGGCAGCCTCCGGACGGAGCGCTGCCCAGCTCGATGGTGATGTCTGCCGCTGTCATTCCGAACACGCCGTTCCAGTGAATTTCCTGCCAGATTAGAACAGGAAGTATCGCTGTGCCATGGGAAGCACTTCCGCCGGCTCGCAGGTCAGCAATTCGCCGTCCGCGCGGACTTCATAGGTTTCCGGATGGACTTCGATATGCGGCATCGCGTCGTTGAGCACCATGGATTTCTTGGAAATCCCTCCCCGGGTGTTCTTCACCGGCAACACGAGACTGTCGAGGCCCGCCTTGTCCTTGACGCCGTTGTCATAGGCCGCCTGGGAAACGAAGGTGATCCGGCTCCGGGTCAGCGACTTGCCGAAGGCGCCGAACATCGGCCGGTAATGGACCGGCTGCGGCGTCGGGATCGAAGCGTTCGGATCGCCCATGGGCGCCGCCGCAATCGTGCCGAGCTTCAGCACCATATCCGGTTTGACGCCGAAGAAGGCCGGATTCCACAGCACCAGATCGGCAAGCTTGCCCACTTCCACGGAGCCGATGTGCTCATCCAGACCGTGGGCGATCGCCGGGTTGATGGTGACCTTGGAGATGTAGCGCTTGACCCGGTAGTTGTCGTTCTCGCCCGCTTCCTCGGAAAGCCGGCCGCGCTGAACCTTCATCTTGTGCGCCGTCTGCATGGTGCGGATGATCACCTCGCCGACGCGGCCCATGGCCTGGCTGTCCGAGGCGATGATCGAAAAGGCGCCCATATCGTGGAGGATATCTTCCGCCGCGATGGTTTCCTTGCGGATCCGGCTTTCGGCGAAGGCCACGTCTTCCGGGATCGAGGCATCCAGGTGATGGCAAACCATGAGCATGTCGAGATGCTCGTCGATGGTGTTCTTGGTGTAGGGCCGGGTCGGGTTGGTCGAGGACGGCAGCACGTTCAACTCACCGCAGACCTTGATGATGTCCGGAGCGTGGCCGCCACCCGCGCCTTCCGTATGGAACGCGTGGATCGTGCGGTTCTTGAACGCCGCCGTGGTGTTTTCCACGAAGCCGCTCTCGTTCAGCGTATCGGTGTGGATCATCACCTGGACGTCGTATTCGTCGGCAACCGCGAGACAGTTGTCGATCGCCGCCGGCGTCGTGCCCCAGTCCTCGTGCAGTTTCAGCGCACAGGCACCGGCCAGGATCTGTTCTTCCAGGGCCGCCGGCAGCGAGGCGTTGCCCTTGCCGGCAAAGGCCAGGTTCATCGGAAACGCATCGGCCGCCTGCATCATGCGGGTGATGTGCCAGGAGCCGGGCGTACAGGTGGTGGCATTGGTACCGGTCGCCGGACCCGTGCCGCCGCCGAGCATGGTGGTCACACCCGACATCAGCGCGTCATCGATCTGCTGCGGGCAGATGAAGTGGATATGAACGTCGAGCGCGCCCGCGGTGAGGATCTTGCCTTCACCGGCAATTGCTTCCGTGCCCGGACCGACAACAATATCGACATCCGGCTGGACATCCGGGTTGCCCGCCTTGCCGATGCCGACGATCCGGCCGTCCTTCAGGCCCACATCCGCCTTGACGATGCCCCAGTGGTCGACGATCAGCGCGTTGGTGATCACCGTGTCGACCGCACCTGCGGAACGCGGCTGCTGCGACTGGCCCATCCCGTCGCGGATCACCTTGCCACCGCCGAATTTCACTTCTTCACCGTAGGTGGTGAAATCCTTTTCCACCTCGATGATCAGGTCCGTATCGGCAAGACGGATCCGGTCTCCGGTCGTCGGACCGAACATGTCCGCATAAGCGGCGCGGGGCATCTTGTAAGGCATAGGTTTCTCCTGAAAGGTCGACCCTCTGGAAGTGTCTGGGTTCGGCTTGCTCTAGTTTCCAAGCCCGCCGATAAGGTCTTTGAGTTCTTCTATTCGTGCCCGGGTCATCGTCGCCATGCAGCCGTAGATCAGCATGGGTTCCATGGAGCCACCGCGGGCCTGAAAGCCATAGGATTTGCAGGCCTTGTCCCGGTAAGGGATCCACGCACGCTGCGCCTCCTTCAGCGCATCGGCGGCCCCCTTCAGCGAGGCGTCCAGATAACTGTCCATTTCCCGCATCTTGGCCATGGCGTCCTTGTAGACCGTATTCAGGTCCGCATCCGCCTCGTGCCAGCCCTGTTCGGCGCAATAGGTCATCTCACTCTGGGTAAGCGGATAGCCGCAGTCGATTTTTTGCTGGGCAGCGGCACCGCCCACGGACATCAATACAACTGCGATCGCCATGATCGTTCCGGTTTTCACAGTGCACCCATCACTTTCTGATTGAAGCCGTAGACCGTGCGGTCGCCGCGGAACGCCACCAGCGTCACCGACCGGCTCTGGCCGGGCTCGAAACGCACGGCGGTACCTGCCGGGATGTCGAGCCGCATGCCGCGCGCCTTTTCCCGGTCGAATGACAGGCCTTCATTGGTTTCATAGAAATGATAGTGGCTGCCCACCTGGATCGGCCGGTCGCCCGTGTTCGAGACGTCCAGCGTGACCGTTTCCAGGCCCGCATTCAGTTCGATCTCGCCTTCGGCGGGAAAGAGTTCTCCAGGAATCATTTGCTCGTCTCCTTGCGGCGGCGGTACCAGGCAACGGTGCCGCCGATGCTGAGACCGACGGCGAAGATCACCAGGGTCTCGATGGTGAAATAACTGGCGGCATCCCCATGAGGATGCGCGTGCTCCTGCAGGCCCGAATGAGCCAGAGCGGCTGTCGTTGAAAATCCGAGGGCGAAGAGGCCCGGGACGATCCGTTTCATCTCATGCTCCTTCGGGAAACTCAGCGAATCGGATCATGCACGGTGACGAGCTTGGTCCCGTCGGGAAAAGTCGCTTCGACCTGGACGTCATGGATCATCTCCGCAATCCCTTCCATCACCTGATCGCGGGTCAGCACCTTGGCGCCGGCTTCCATCAGGTCTGCAACCGTGCGTCCGTCCCGCGCGCCCTCGACCACGAAATCGGTGATCAGGGCAATGGCTTCCGGATGGTTCAGCTTGACGCCGCGTTCCAGGCGGCGTCGGGCAACCATGGCCGCGGTCGCGATCAGCAGTTTGTCTTTTTCACGTGGCGTGAGATTCAAAACGACCTCCCCTTCGGTGGTAGTCCAGTGTCAGCAATGCCAAACCCTCGGCAGGCCCGCTGAACGGTAGGTTTCAAGAAATGTCATCAGGCCGTCGCGCAGCGACCGGCCGTCGGCGCCGACGAATCGCACGACCAGAACGCCATTCCAGGCGCTCGCCGCGGCCCGTATCTTCAGTTGGCCAAGCGCATCGCGCGCAAGACCGAGGCGCGTATCGGCATCGACCGCGCAATCGACCAGCGTGGCGAAAGCCAGTCCGCCGCCGGCCGTCGCCGGACCTTTGAGAATATCGCTTGCGTCGCCTTCAAGCCGGACATCATCGGCAAAGACAAGACGGCCTTCCCGTTGGATGCGCCAGCGATCGCGAAAGCTGATCCGATCAACCGTTTCACCCATCGCCGTGCGTCCAAGAACGACCGATTCGATCGCAAGCAGCCGGGCATCACCGGAAAGATTCACGGTCATGGTCCGGTGCAGGCCGGATGCGTTGAACAAGATGGTTTCCTGCGGCAGCCATTCCAGGGTGGCGCCGTTTCCGGCGGTGAGACGGTTTTCAATTTCTGCCACGCCGCCGGAACTGCGATAGGCCCGTTCGGCCGCCTGGCTGGTCACGATCGCGTGCCCGCCGGCATCGACGCCTGCCTCGTAGGTCAGCCGATCGCCCCCGGTCAGACCGCCTGAAGTGTTGATCAATACGGCCACGGGAACACCGTCATAGACCTTGGGCAACCGGATTTTCGCCGAACCGCTCTGGTGAAGATCGCTGAGGCGCGTCCTACCCGACGCATGCTTAAAAGCCACATGTCCCCGTCCGCTCACCCGCTGCATGCGGGGCGCGTTGTCATTGATCGGATTCACGATTGCAGCGTCATACATAAATGAACTGGCCTTGCCGCAGACGAACCCCGACAGCGCGGGGAAGACGGTCTCCACTTGAAACAGGTTGCCCGGCGAATGCAAGCCGTCCGGCCGGCATCCGCGTTTTCACGCGTTTGATGCAAACAGGAGGCCATGTCCGCTTCTTGCGCACAATATGACGGCAACGATCGAAACCGATCCGGGAAAAGGGATGAATTTCTGGGCGAATGCCTAAAATCTCGCCAATTCCGCAAATTTCTTTAGGTTAGTTTTTGCATTCGGCCAACCGGATCGTTTATGAATGGGACTGGCCGGGAGCCAACCGACAATCAGGATCTTAAGCATAGCTTTAAAGCTGGGGCGTAAAACAGTCTCCGCCCGATACCTGAAATTCGGCCGGCAGGCGACCGAAGCCTGAGACCGTGAATCGATCAGCGAGGATATGGTGTTCGAAAGATTGCTGCACTCCCGGTTACACGTGTTCGGATTGGCTTTCGCCCTCTCGCTACTGGCGTTTTCCGCCGCACCGCTTCGCGCGGAAATCGGTACCTATATCCTTGTCGATGCCAGGACCGGAGCTGTCCTGGACGAACAGGACGCCACCCGCAAATGGTATCCGGCGTCGCTGACGAAGATGATGACCGCCTATGTCACCTTCAAGGCCATCCGCGACGGCAAGGCTTCGCTGAACTCGATCGTCGTGCAGTCGGCCAACTCGATCAAGGAACCGCCCAGCAAGATGGGGTTCAAGGTCGGTACGCAATTCACCGTCGAGACCGCGCTCAAGATCATCCTGATCAAGTCGGCGAATGACATCGCGGTTGCCCTGGGCGAAGCAATCGGCGGGTCCGAACCCGCCTTCATCGACATGATGAATGCCGAAGCCCGCCGCTTGGGGATGAACGACACGGTCTTCGTCAATCCGAACGGTCTGCCCGACAACCGCCAGATCACCACTGCGCGCGACATGGCGATCCTGGCCCAGGCCCTCCAGCGTGATTTTCCGCAGGCGCAGAATTATTACAACCACCCCGGCATCAAGTTCGGCAAGAAGACGCTGCGCTCCGCCAATCGGGAGTTTCTGATGCGGGTCCGCGGCGCAAACGGCATGAAGACCGGCTACATCTGCAACTCCGGTTACAATGTCGCGGCTTCCGTCACCCGCAATGGCCGCACGCTGATTGCCGTTGTCCTCGGCGCGGCTTCCGGACTGGAACGGATCGCCTTCACCCGCGACCTGATGGACAAGGGTTTCAGGAAACGGTCCGGTCGGTACACGCTCAAGACACTGCCCCGCCAGGGCGGCAATCCCCCGGCGGACCACTATTGCAAACGCAACGAAAAACCCGGTGCCGAAGGCATCATGGCGCAGTTCGACATGCAGAGCGGGAATAGCGGCGGTCCGGTCCTGTCCTACGCCTCCTCCGCCCGCAGCAACGACAGGGGACCGGCGATCCCCGGCCTCCGGCTCGGCAAGAGAAGCAAGTCCGCCGACACCGGCGGAAAGGTGGACGCGTCCGTCAAGCTCGCGAACGGCAAAATCGACTGGGGCAAGGTGATGGACCGCACGATCGGACCGCGCCGGATCGCCTATGCGCCTATACCGATCGATCTCAGCGTTCCGAAAGGCGCGGCGCCACCCGCCGCTGCGATTTCGGCCGACACGGACGACGACACCGGGTCCGGTCAACCCGACGGTGGACTGTCCGTCTCGGTGCCGCTTCCGACCCCCAATCCCATCCGGATCCTGGAAATCAAGCTGAAATCCGCGGCGAAGGCAGCAGCGCCCGGCGCAGTCGCCCAAAAGGATTTCGTCAAGGCCGAAACCGATGCCCCTATGGCAGCCCCGGGATCCCTGTTCCAGAAGGGCACCGGAATCGCCGTGCCGGCTCCGAAGCCTTAGGCCTTCGGTCGACGTCCCAAAAAACCCCGCATGTCCCTACGTTAACGCGATATTAACCGTTAAAATTAACAGTATGTTCAGAATAGCATCTGCTGCGGCGCCCTCCCGATCAGCTTCGGGAAAGTCTCAGTGGTCCATTCTGGGCAGAAGCCCTTTTTAATGGAGCATTTCCATGGCTGAACCGAACTCCTCCGCCACGATCCGGGCGCTGGCCGATCTAGCGGAGCTTAGCGCGACCCAGCTGGAGGAAGGCCGCTCCGTCGATGACATCATCGAAATCCTGCGCAAGGCCGCAAAATCCGTCCGTTCGGTTCTGGACCCCGACGCCGCAAAGTCTGAAGCCGCGGAACCGGAAACAGACGGCTCCGAAGAGGGTCTTGTTCCGGTCGATCTGAAGGAAGAGCTGGCGAAGGTCGAAAATCTGTCGGCCTAGTTGGGACTGGATTTTCCACGCCACAGTCCTTAGGTGACTGCCTGAAGGGTCCGGCATTGGCCGGAGCCAGAGGGTTGGAGCCACCTGTCCCATGACAACATCCCCTGCCGACGCCGCACCGGAAGCACCGCGCCGCGGTCCCAAGCCGCCGATCCCGCTGTCCGTCATCACCGGATTCCTGGGATCGGGCAAGACCACCCTTCTGAACCGGATCCTGAAGGACCCGGCCATGGCCGATACGGCGGTCATCATCAACGAATTCGGCGAGATCGGCTTGGACCACCTGCTGGTCGATCAGGCCAGCGACGGTATCCTGGAACTGTCCTCCGGCTGCCTGTGCTGCACCATTCGCGGCGACCTGGTCACCACGCTGGAAAACCTCCTGAGACGCCTCGACAACGGCCGCATGGACCGGCTGGCGCGGGTGGTGATCGAAACCACCGGCCTCGCCGATCCGGCACCGATCCTGCACACGGTCATGCTGCATCCCTATCTGGTCATGCGCTACCGGCTGGAAAGCGTCGTCACCCTGGTCGATGCGGTCAACGGCCTGGAAACGCTCGACACCCACGAGGAGGCCCGCCGCCAGGCGGCCGTCGCCGACCGGCTGGTCCTGACCAAGACCGATCTGATCGAGACGCAGGACGCGCGTGAAGGACTGACCGCCCTGAAGGAACGCCTTGCCCACCTTAATCCCGGTGCACGGCTGCTCGACAATCAGGCCGACGAGGCAACGCCGGACCGCCTGTTCGATGCCGGCCTCTACAATCCGGACACGAAAATACCCGATGTCGCCAAATGGCTGAATGCCCAGGCCTACGAAGCCGCGCACGATCATGCTCATGGGCATCACCATGATCACGATCATCACGGACACCATCACCATGGACACGGCCACGATCATCATGGGCATGACGTGAACCGGCACGATGACAAGATCCGCGCCTTTACCCTGTCCACCGACCGGCCGGTGTCAGCTTCCGCGCTGGAAATGTTTCTCGATCTGCTGCGCTCGGCGCACGGACCGAAGCTGCTCAGGGTCAAGGGCATCGTCCAGATTGCCGAGGATCCGGATCGTCCGGTCGTGATCCATGGCGTCCAGCACGTCTTCCATCCGCCGGCAACGCTCGAAGGCTGGCCCGACGACGATCACCGCACGCGCATGGTCTTCATCACCTACGACCTGTCGGAAGGCTTTGTGCGCAAGATGTTCGAAGCCTTCTCCGGCGCACTCTTGCCGGATACGCCCGATCCGAAAGCGATGACCGACAATCCGCTGGCGATTTCCGGTTTCACCAGCCCGATCCGTAATTAGGAATCACGGTTTCGTTCTGAGCCGCATCAGGCCTTCCTGAGTCGTGGACGCCACCAGCCTGCCGTCCAGATCGAACAGGGAGCCGCGGTTGAGGCCGCGCGCGCCGGAGCTCGACGGGCTGTCGCAGGAGTAAAGCAGCCAGTCATCAGCCCTGAACGGCCGGTGGAACCACATGGCGTGGTCGAGGCTCGCGCATTGAACCCGGTCGCTGAAGACCGACAGGCCATGAGGATGGAGCGCCGTATCCAGCAGCGTCATGTCGGAGGCGTAGGCAAGCACGCATTGATGGATGCGCGAATCGTCCGGCAACGTGTCGGTCGCCCGGACCCAAACATGCTGCATCGGAGGCAGCGGCTTGTCGGAGAAATAATGGGTCAGGTCGACGGGACGCATTTCGATCGGACGTTCCCGCTCCCAGTATCTGCGCACGTTTTCCGGCGCCATTTCGAGGAATTTCGCCTTCAGCTCCCTCTCGCTCGGCAGGTCTTCCGGCTTCGGCACATCGGGCATCTCGACCTGATGCTCCATGCCTTCTTCCATCACCTGAAACGAGGCCGACATGGAGAAGATCGCCTGGCCGTGCTGGATCGCCACCACACGTCGGGTGGTGAAACTGCCGCCATCGCGAATCCGATCGACTTCGTAGATGATCGGAACCGACGGATCGCCCGGGCGCATGAAATAGCCGTGAAGGGAATGCACATGCCGGTCTTCGACCACCGTTCTGGAGGCCGCCACCAGCGCCTGCCCGATAACCTGACCGCCGAACACCCGCTGCCATCCGACTTGTGGGCTGCGACCACGAAACAGGTTGTGCTCCAGCGGCTCCAGGTCGAGAATTTCAAGAAGTGTATCAATGGCCGTGTTCATCGGCGCGATCCCTGCTAAATAAGACAGTCGAAGCAAATGTTGATCGCCATATGGGGATGGCGTGCCCCTGAGATGGGCGAGCCGCGGCACATAAGTCAAGCTGCCCTTAAGGAACGGTCCGGGAGACGGATAATGGTAAAAACCGCCAAGAATACCGAAATGCAGGACGTCGTCGTCGCTGGCGGCGGCTATGTGGGTCTGTCGCTCGCACTTGCGCTCAAGCAGGCCGACCCCACCCTGAAAATCGCCGTTATCGACCCCAAACCGACCGAAACCCTTGCGAAGGACCCAAGAGCTTCGGCCATCGCGGCCGCGGCCTGCCGCATGCTCGACCAGCTCGGTGTCTGGAAGGAGATCCTCCCCTCCGCCCAGCCGATCAACGAAATGATCGTGACCGACAGCAAGCTGCGCGATGTGGTCCGGCCGGTGTTCCTGACCTTCGACGGAGAAACGGCCGAAGGCGAACCCTTTGCCCACATGGTGCCGAACGGCGCCATGTTGCCGGCGCTTTACGAGGCTGCCGCAAGTGCCGGCGTCGCCTTTCATGCCCCCGACAGCGCCGAAACCTTCCATAACACCAACGATCATGTTTCCCTGGACCTGGCGAGCGGTCGGACCCTGTCGACCCGCCTTCTGATTGCCGCCGACGGCGTCCGCTCGAAGTTGCGCGATCTTGCCGGCATCCGCACCGTTTACTGGGATTACGGCCAGTCCGGCATCGTGACCACTGTCCGGCACGAGCGGCCGCACAACGGCCGCGCCGAAGAACATTTCCTGCCCGCAGGTCCCTTCGCGATCCTGCCTCTGCCCGGCAACCGCTCGTCGCTGGTCTGGACCGAACGCACCGCCGACGCAAAACGGCTGGTGGCCAGCGACGATTTCACCTTCGAGATCGAGCTGGAGCGCCGCTTCGGCCATCATCTGGGGAAAATCGAACTCGACGGGCCGCGTCACGCCTATCCGCTGGGCCTGCGCCTTGCCCGTGACTTCGTCAAGCCGCGTTTCGCCCTCGCCGGCGATGCGGCCCACGGCATTCACCCCATTGCCGGCCAGGGCCTGAACATGGGCTTCCGCGACGTGGCCGCCCTGTCGGAGGTCCTGATCGAAGCGCGTCGCCTGGGCCAGGATATCGGGGCGCTCGACGTTCTGGAACGCTATCAGCGCTGGCGCCGGTTCGACACGTTCCAGATGGGCGTGGTCACCGACGTGCTCAACCGGCTGTTTTCCAACGACAACGACATCCTCCGTGGCTTCCGGGATTTCGGACTGGGTCTTGTCGACCGGATGCCGGGCCTTAAAACGCACTTCATCAAGGAAGCCGCCGGATTTGCCGGTCCCTCCCCGAAACTGCTATCAGGTCAGCCCCTGTAGCTCCCGTTGCGTTTTCCAGTTGTCACCTCCTTTGAAGCGATCGACGCCCGCGCATGTCTGACGATCTCTTGATGTACAGAAAACCCCGGACGCTCCTGATCACGGGATGCTCGTCCGGGATCGGCGAGGCTGCGGCGCATCTGATGCGGGGGCGGGACTGGCGTGTTTTCGCCACGGCACGCAAGGTCGAGGACGTGGACCGTCTGAAGCAGCAAGGCTTCGAGGCCTTCCGTCTGGATTACGAGGATCCCGACAGCATCATGAATGCCGCCGATTCGGTCCTGGAGGCCTGCGACGGAAAGCTCGACGCCCTGTTCAACAACGGCGCCTATGCGGTGCCCGGCGCCCTGGAAGACATGCCCGTTGCCGCCCTGCGCACCCTGTTCGAAGCCAATTTCATCGGCTGGCACGATCTGACCCAACGCATCATTCCCTCCATGCGGCTCAACCGGAGCGGCCGCATCGTGCAGTGCTCCTCGGTTCTGGGGCTGGTCGCCCTGAAGTACCGGGGCGCCTATACGGCGTCCAAATTCGCGCTCGAGGCCTATACCGATACCCTGCGCCAGGAGCTTTGGGGGACGGGAATTCACGTCAGCCTGATCGAACCCGGACCGATCGACACCCATTTCACGCAGAATGCCCTTGCCAATTTCGACCGCTGGATCGGACTGGAGGCCATGAAGGCGTCGCCCCATCGCAAATCCTACGAAAAGCGGCGCAAACGCATGGAGAAGGGCGAACCCGGACCGTTCAAGCTGCCGTCTTCCGCCGTGGTCAAACGCCTGATCCATGCGCTTGAAGCCAAGCGGCCGAAACCGCGTTATTATGTCACGATACCGACGACGGTCATGGGTGTGGCAAAACGGCTGCTTCCGACGAGACTCATGGACCGGGCTTGTCTGGCCGCTGCGAAGTCTGAGGAGTGATCCGATCCTCTCGCCGGCCCTATCTCTGAACCGGACACATTTTCGGCCGCGCGCGGTCAGATACAGGAATGGAAATGGAAACTCTCTATAACGCTCTGGTGCCGATCGGCATGGCGGCAGTCACCATCGTGCTCCTGCTGGGAATCTGGAACATGCTGCGGGGCGGTCCGGGCAACCGCTCGCAAATGCTGATGCGCTGGCGCGTCGGACTGCAATTCATCGTCATCGTCGTCATCATGACGGGGATTTATTTCTTCGGACCCGCGCACTAGGGGCATTCAGGCACATGGTCGTTCTGAACAAGATCTACACCAAGACCGGTGACGACGGCACGACCGCGCTCGGCACCGGAGAACGCCGGCCGAAGAACGATCTGCGCATCGAGGCCTACGGCACGGTTGACGAAACCAATGCCATCGTCGGCATCATCCGGCTGCACACCGCCGACGGCGCGGCCGACGTGGATGCGATTCTCGGCCGGATCCAGAACGACCTGTTCGATCTCGGCGCCGACCTCGCCACGCCGGAAACGGATGAGGACCTGGGCTACGAACCGCTCCGCCTGACCGACGGCCAGGTCAGCGCCCTGGAAGAGGCGATCGACCGGCTCAACGCCGATCTGCAGCCGTTGCGTTCATTCGTTCTGCCCGGCGGCAGCCCGGCTGCGGCCCATCTTCATCTGGCCCGCACCGTCTCGCGTCGGGCGGAACGCCTGATGGTCAAGCTGCAGACCCGCGAAAAGATCAATCCCTGCGCCATCCGCTACATGAACCGTCTGTCGGACTTCTTTTTCGTCGCCTCGCGATTCCTGAATTCGAAAGGCGACGGCGACGTGCTATGGGTTCCCGGTCAAAACCGCTGAACATGTGAGTATACCGCGGTTTCGAGGGGAGCCGCCGATGTTCATACCGTTGCACGACCACAACACGATCAAGCACGTTTACAAGCCGTTCGTGAACTGGGCTCTGCTCGCCGCGAATGTCTTCGTCTTTGTGGTCATCCAGCACGCCGGCATCGGCGAGGCGGCCACCATTTCCGATTACAGCTACGGTCTGATCTCCAGCGTCCTGTTCGACATGAAGGATCTGACGCCGGACCTGCAGGCGGTTCCCGATGCCGCAACTCTGGTCACTTACGCCTTCCTCCATGGCGACTGGATGCACCTGATCGGCAACATGCTGTTTCTGTGGGTCTTCGGTGACAATGTGGAAGACGCCATGGGCCACGTCCGCTACCTGGTGTTTTATCTCGCTTGCGCCGCGGGCGCCGGCTTTGCCTATGCGCTGAGCTCCTACGGCTCGGACGCGCCGCTGATCGGCGCCTCGGGCGCGACGGCCGGCATCATTGCGGCCTATCTGATGCTTCATCCGCATGTGAAGGTCTGGGTGCTTGCCCTCGGCCGGATCCCCTTGCGCCTGTCCGCCCGCTGGGTGCTGGGCGCATGGATCGTTCTGCAATTCTATAACGTGGTGATCGACCAGGAGACCAACATCGCCTGGTCCGCCCATATCGGCGGATTGATTACCGGATCGATCCTGGTGCTTGTGCTGCGCAGGAGAGGCGTACCGCTGTTCGACAAGGGAGTTTGACTGTGCTCCAAGATCGGAGCCTATAACTGCGGCCTATCGCCGGCCATCTCCGAAACCTATGGATGCTTCTGGTCGCTTATGCTGCGCTTCACGCCGGTTTTCAGGCCCGAATACGGTGTTTACCTGCCCATAATGAGGAATTGGCACGCCGGTCGGTCCCGGCTATGGTCCCGGCCGTGGAATGGAGCGGATGTTTGCAGGGGCCGAATTGACAGCCACGGGAAGTCAGAATGAAACCCGATTTCGCAAACTTACGCAAAGCCATCGTTGACACATGAACGACAGGTGATTACCGTCCCGCGTCATGCGCCAGGATTGGCCGAAAACTGCAGTTTATGACCCTTTGTCCCTGCGATGGCGAAGCCGAATGATGCGGTGCGGCATCCCTGCCCACCCAGCGGAGGTTGAAACCTTATGAAAATCCTAGTGCCCGTAAAGCGGGTGATTGACTACAATGTTAAAGTCCGTGTGAAAGCGGATGGTTCCGGTGTTGATCTTGCCAACGTCAAGATGTCGATGAACCCTTTCGACGAGATCGCCGTGGAGGAAGCCCTCCGCCTGAAAGAGGCCGGCAAGGCGGAAGAAGTCATCGTGGTTTCCGTCGGCCCGCAACAGGCGACCGAGACCCTTCGCACGGGTCTGGCCATGGGCGCCGACCGCGGCATTCTGGTCAAGACGGACGAAACCACCGAGCCGCTTGCGGTCGCCAAGATCCTGAAGGGCATCGTCGAGGCGGAAGAGCCCGGTCTTGTGATCCTCGGCAAGCAGGCCATCGACGATGACTGCAACCAGACCGGCCAGATGCTGGCCGCCCTGCTCGGCTGGGCCCAGGGCACGTTCGCGTCCAAGGTCGATCTCGGCGACGGTACGGTCGACGTGACCCGCGAAGTCGACGGCGGACTGCAGACGATCAAGCTGAAGATGCCGGCCATCGTGACCACGGACCTGCGCCTCAACGAGCCGCGCTATGCGTCCCTGCCGAACATCATGAAGGCGAAGAAGAAGCCGATCGACGAAAAGGCCCCGGCCGACTTCGGCGTCGACACCGCGCCGCGCCTGACGGTTCTGAAGACCGCCGAACCGGCAGCTCGCCAGGCTGGCGTCAAGGTTGGTTCCGTGGCCGAACTGGTCGACAAGCTCAAGAACGAAGCAGGCGTCCTTTAAGACGCGCCCAGGGAGAAAAATCATGACAACACTTCTTGTGGCCGAACATGCCGGCGGTGCGCTCAACGATGCCACCGCCAAGGCCCTGACCGCTGCTGTCGCCCTTGGTGGCGACGTTCATGTGCTGGTTGCCGGCAAGGATATCGGCCCGGTCGCCGAGGCTGCCGCCAAACTGACCGGTGTCGCCAAGGTTCTGACCGCGGACAGTGCCGACCTCGCCCACCAGCTCGCCGAGCCGATGGCGTCCCTGATCGTGGAGCTTGCCGGCGGCTATGACGCCATCGTCGCGCCGGCCACCGCCAACGGCAAGAACATCCTGCCCCGTGTCGCGGCCCTGCTCGACGTGATGCAGATCTCCGACGTCATCAAGGTGATCGACGCGGACACGTTCGAGCGTCCGATCTACGCCGGTAATGCCATTCAGACGGTGAAGTCCGGCGATCCGAAGAAGGTGATCACCGTCCGGACCTCGACTTTCGCGGCTGCCGAGGAAGGCGGATCCGCATCGATCGAGGCAGCGTCCGCTCCTGCGGCTTCCGGCCTGTCCGACTTCGTCGGCGAGGAACTGTCCAAGTCCGACCGCCCGGAACTGACGTCTGCCAAGATCATCATCTCCGGCGGCCGTGCGCTCGGCTCGGAAGAGAAGTTCCAGGAAGTCATCATGCCGGTGGCCGATGCGCTGGGTGCCGCCGTCGGCGCGTCCCGCGCCGCCGTCGATGCGGGCTATGCCCCGAACGACTGGCAGGTCGGCCAGACAGGCAAGGTGGTCGCTCCGGACCTTTATATCGCCTGCGGTATTTCCGGTGCCATCCAGCACCTGGCCGGCATGAAGGACTCGAAGGTGATCGTGGCCATCAACAAGGACGAGGAAGCACCGATCTTCCAGGTTGCCGACTATGGCCTGGTCGCGGACCTCTTCGACGTTCTGCCGGAGCTGAAGGCTGCCGTCGAGTAGACGGCGGAACATTATGCATACTCTCCCTTGGGCGGAAGTAACGATTTCCGCCCAAGGGTGCTTGCCGTTCGGCATTATACTTGCCAAAAATAGCCCGGCAGGACATCCGAACGGACTGTCACTCAAGGATCGGAATGGACGATGGTGGTCGAAATCAAGAAAGTCGGTGTGATTGGAGCTGGTCAGATGGGCAGCGGAATCGCCCATGTCTGCGCTCTGGCCGGGTTCGACGTGGCCTTGAGCGATCTCTCCATGGAGAAAATCGAATCGGGCCTCGCATCGATTAACGGCAACATGGCCCGGCAGGTTCAGAAAGAGCAGATTTCCGAAGAGGTTCGGACATCGGCCCTCGACCGGATCACGCCCGCCGTCGATCTCGACCTGTTGGCCGATGTCGATCTCGTCATCGAGTCCGCCGTCGAAAACGAACAGGTCAAGCGCAAGATCTTTTCCCAGCTTTGCCCGATCCTGAAACCGGAAGCGATGCTGGCGACCAACACCTCGTCCATTTCCATCACCCGCCTTGCGGCCTCCACGGACCGGCCGGAACGGTTCATCGGTATCCACTTCATGAACCCGGTTCCGCTGATGGAACTGGTCGAGCTGGTGCGCGGCATCGCAACCGAAGACGAAACCTTCGATGCGGCGAAAACCTTCGTCGACCGTCTCGGCAAGCAGATCGCGGTTGCGGAAGATTTCCCGGCCTTCATGGTCAACCGCATCCTGCTGCCGATGATCAACGAAGCCATCTACACCCTTTACGAAGGGGTCGGATCGGTGGAATCGATCGACAAGGCCATGAAGCTCGGCGCGAACCATCCGATGGGCCCGCTGCAGCTGGCCGACTTCATCGGTCTCGACACCTGTCTGTCGATCATGCAGGTGCTTTACGAAGGCCTCGCCGATAGCAAGTACCGGCCGTGCCCGCTTCTGGTGAAATACGTCGAAGCCGGCTGGCTGGGCCGCAAGACCCAGCGCGGCTTCTACGATTATCGCGGCGAAACTCCGGTTCCGACCCGCTAAGGCCTTCAAGGCCGGACAGAGCCCTGAATGAATCTTGCCCGCTATTGCCTGACCAACGCATCGCCCGCTCCCGGGGCGGGCGCGTTGGAGGTGGTCGGCCCGAACGGCGTCCAGAAAGAACTCTGGACTTATGGCGAGATTGAAAGAACCATCCTTTCCGTCGCCGGCGGACTGACTGAAAAAGGTCTGAAGCGCGGCGATCGCATCCTGCTTCGGCTTGGCCATTCCAGCGACTTTCCGCTGGTCTTCTTCGGCGCGATCGCCGGCGGCTTCATCCCGATCCCGACCTCCGAAATGCTGACCGCGGCGGAAGCGACCGCAATCCTTGAAGACAGCGCCGCAGCCGCCGTCATCCACGACGGGCGCACGGCCCTCCCCCGGGGCAACTCCCTGATCCTGGGTCCGCAGGACCTGTTGGCGCTCAAGGCGTTCGAAGGCGGCGACTACGCGGATACGACAGCCGACGACCCTGCCTTTCTGATCTATACCTCCGGCACCAGCGGCACGCCCAAGGGCGTCCTCCATGCCCAGCGCGCCGCCATCGGGCGCACGCCGATGTACAAGGGCTGGTACGGCATCTTCTCCGCCGACCGGCTGCTGCATGCCGGTGCCTTCAACTGGACCTATACGCTCGGCGTCGGCCTGATGGACCCCTGGGCCAACGGCGCCACCAGCCTGGTCTACGACGGTCCTCGCGACCCGGAAATCTGGCCCGGCCTCATCGAAAGCTGCAAGGCGACGCTGTTTGCCGCCGTCCCGAGCCTGTACCGGCGCCTGTTGAAATACGGCGATGTCGACACGGGGTCGTTTCCGTTCCTGCGCCACGGCCTGACTGCGGGTGAAGCCCTGCCGGCCGGTCTGCATGACGAATGGGTCGAGCGCACCGGACGCCCGCTCTATGAAGCGCTCGGCATGAGCGAGATCTCCACCTACATCTCCAGCGGCCCCTCGGTTCCGACCAGGCCCGGATCGCCCGGAAAACCCCAGACCGGCCGGAAAGTCGCCATCCTCACTGAGGACGGACAGGGCGAGGACTTCGCCGCGATCGATGAGCCTGGCCTTCTGGCGGTGCACGAAAGCGAAACCGGCCTGATGCTCGGCTACTGGAACCGCCCGGAAGAAACGGCAGCCGCCTTCCGGGCCGGCTGGTTCCTGACCGGCGATCGGGCGCGGGCGGATAAGGACGGTTACTACTGGTACGAAGGCCGCGCCGACGATCTCATGAACGCCTTCGGCTACCGCGTGGCGCCGGAAGAAGTCGAACGCACCCTCAGCGCGCACCCGGACGTGCTGGAGGTCGCGGTGACGGCCATGCCGGTGCGCGAAGGCGTCAGCCTGATCACCGCTTTCGTCGTCCCCAGAACGCCGGGCCGGCATGACGAAACCACTCTGGCCGCCTGGGCGCACGACCGGCTCGCGGAATACAAACGTCCGAAAGCCTATCGCTTCGTCGCCTCCCTGCCGCGAACGCCCTCGGGCAAGATCCGCCGAAAGGCACTGATTTAATGTTTCCGATAATCTATTGTTTACCTAGTCTTAACGGCCTTTAACCTAAAAACGGACGAACCCGTTGGAGACCGGAATGGACAGTACTGGCATTGCCGCGACCTACGCGGTCACGTCGCAGGCGCAAACACAGCAGGCCCTTGAGGCGCAAATGATGAAGATGGCAGCAGCCCAGGATGCGAGTGTCGTCGCGCTGCTTCAGTCCGGAGCCGAAAGCCTGGCGCAAACGACCAGCGCTCCACCACCCGGAATGGGCAACGGGGTCGACGTGACCGCCTGAGACATCCCGATCCGGAAAAGCATCAAAGCCGTTCAAATGAACGGCTTTTTTTATGCGCTTCTGATTGAAGTTATTTTCCTTCAAAAGCATAAACTTACCCAAAGTTCGATAAAATTTTATTCAAATATTAAATTAGAAGAGAACATATAATGAAGCTTGAAAACCAATATATTCCCGCCTTTACCTTTATTTACTTCTGATCGCTTTAAATAACTGGCAAGTCGGTTCCAAGAAGTGGAAAGAACGATGCCGGAAGGAATTGGATACGGCCCGCAGGCCGCTTCCGCCTCTTCTGCGGCGACGTCGCAACGCCAGAAGGTGGCGGAACAAATTGAACGGATCAGCGCCCGCAAGGAAAGAACCGTAGCGGAAGTCGTCCGGAGACAGGCGGATTTCAGCGCAAACAGGGCTGAAAACCTGACGCGGCAAGCCGAGAAGGCTCAAAACCGCGTCGAGTCCCGCGAAGCTCAACAAGGTCTGGGTCTCAGACTGGACGTCAGCGTCTGAAAAAGAGCGCGCACTCCCGGCGCGCCGAACAGGAGAAGAAACATGGATAGCGTTTCCAGCGCAGGCTCGTCTGCCGCTCAGGCCGCCAGCATCCGCAGTGAACTGGCCACCAACGCCATTCGCGATGCGAATGAGCAGGAACGGGCGGTCGCGGATCGGGTCGAAGACGCCCAGTCGACCGAACAGGAAGCCCGCCGCGAGCAGCGGCAGATTCCCGGTCTCGGTCAGGCAGTCGATATCACCGCCTGACGCTTCGAAATCGATTAATCGGCCTTCGTCTTCAAGGCGGCGGTCACAAGTGCCTTGGCCTCGCCGGATGCCCATTCGGCGGGGCCATACATTGTTCCGATCTCGCATCCGGAAGGTCCGACCAGAATCGTTGTCGGCAGGCCTGTCGCCCGGGCCTTCGCCTTGAGATCCTTGAGGATGCCGTTGCTGGCATCGCTGTAGTAATCGAGGCGGCTCACGCCGATTTCCTTCCAGAAGGCCTTCGGCTTCTCCGGACCGCCCCGGTCCACGTTCACCGCGACCACCTGGAAATCCTCACCACCCATGTCCGCCTGAAGCTCGTCGAGCGCCGGCATTTCCTTCCGGCAGGGCGCACACCATGTCGCCCACAGGTTCAGGAGTATGGTGCGGTCCTTGAAATCGCCGATGCTGACCGGATTTCCGTCCGGATCGTTGAAAGTCAGCTCCGAAAGCGCAAGCGGGCGCTCCGCGGGACGAAAGGCCGCGACCTCGCCGGTGGCAAACGGCGCGGTCTTTTCCGCAAGCGCCATTTCCAGCGCGCAGCTTTGCGTATCGTCCGTGTTGCCATGCGGCCCGACGATCACGTATACCGCCGCAAGTACGGCGGCTGTGCCGGCAATGCCTGCGGCGATCAGACGTCGATTGGAGCGTTGTCCGGGTTCGGGCGGCTTGGTCATTCTTCAAAACCTCGCAAGGGGCGTGATTAAAGGGACAGGGCATGAGCAATCGCATGTGGGGCGGCCGGTTTGCCGAAGGACCGGATGCCATCATGGAGGAAATCAACGCCTCCATTGATTACGACCGCAAGCTATATAGGCAAGACATTGCCGGATCGAAAGCCCACGTGCGCATGCTGGCGGCCTGTCAAATCGTCACGCAGGACGATGCAGACAAGATCGTTCAAGGTCTAGACACGATCCTGTCAGAAATCGAACGGGGCGAATTCAAGTTCTCCCGCGCGCTCGAAGACATCCATATGAACATCGAGGCGCGCCTGGCCGAACTGATCGGCCCCGCGGCCGGCCGGCTGCACACGGCGCGGTCCCGCAACGACCAGGTGGCGACCGACTTCCGGCTCTGGGTGCGCGACACGCTCGACACGCTCGATGAACAGCTCACCGACCTGATGCAGGCTCTGGCCGAAAAGGCGGAAACCCATGCCGGCGACGTCATGCCCGGCTTCACCCATCTCCAGTCCGCCCAGCCGGTGACCTTCGGCCATCATCTGTTGGCTTATGTGGAAATGTTCTCCCGCGACCGCGGCCGGGTCCGCGATGCCCGCAAACGCATGAACGAAAGCCCGCTCGGTGCCGCGGCCCTTGCCGGAACCTCCTTCCCGATCGATCGCCACGCGACCGCGAAAAGCCTCGGCTTCGACCGTCCGACGGCCAATTCGCTGGATGCGGTCTCCGACCGGGATTTCGTGATCGAGGCGCTGGCAGCGGCCTCGCTCTGCGCCATGCATCTGTCGCGCCTGGCGGAAGAAATCGTCATCTGGTGCTCGGCCCAGTTCGGCTTCATCAAGCTGTCGGACAAATTCTCCACCGGCTCCTCGATCATGCCGCAGAAGAAGAACCCGGATGCCGCCGAACTGGTGCGCGCCAAGACCGGGCGGATCTACGGCTCCCTCCAGGCGCTGTTGACCATGATGAAGGGCCTGCCGCTCGCCTATTCCAAGGACATGCAGGAAGACAAGGAACAGGCCTTCGACGGCCTGGCCAGCATCTCTTTGGCCCTGGCCGCCATGACCGGGATGGTGAAGGACCTGGAGCCGGTCATCAAGACGATGAAAAAGGCCGCAGGGTCCGGCTATTCGACCGCGACCGACCTGGCGGACTGGCTGGTTCGCGTTCTCGGACTGCCGTTCCGTGACGCCCACCACGTCACCGGCCGGATCGTCGCCATCGCGGTGGAGAAGAACATCGAACTGCACAAGGTTTCTCTTGAAGACATGCAGGCGGTGGAACCGAAAATCACGGCCGAAATCTTTTCGGTTCTGTCTGTCGACAAGTCGGTCCGGAGCCGGACCAGTTACGGCGGCACCTCGCCCGTCAACGTCCG
The DNA here is from genome assembly GCF_048260565.1 of Roseibium sp. Classification (GTDB taxonomy): domain Bacteria; phylum Pseudomonadota; class Alphaproteobacteria; order Rhizobiales; family Stappiaceae; genus Roseibium. The sequence goes on from NZ_JBLXGP010000004.1 coordinate 149,784, forward strand.
CAAGCAGGCGCGCCGCTGGCTGAAAGACCTTGCCCGCGGCAAATAACGCACCGAAGGGTGAAATCGGCCTTGCCGAGCGACAGCGCCCGTGCGAGGAAAAAGATGAAATGCACGAAGTGAGCAAAGGGGCGACCATAACCATGCATCGCGGATCCAAGGCGCTGTTGTTGTGTGCGCTCGCGCTCACGCTGGCACTGGGCGGCTGCGGACGGCGTGGCGCCCTGGATGTCCCGGGAGCCCCCGCGGCGACGGGAACGTCTGGCGAAGCCGGACAGATCGACCCGGCCGGCCCGGCACCGGAGCAACAGGACGTCAAACCGGCAAGAGACAGCTTTCCGCTGGACTTCCTGATCAGGTAGCCGCAGCAACCACGCAACGCCCCTGCGCCTTCGTGCCCCTGGTTTATTCGAGGACATCCCTTGCACCATTTCGATTATAAAAACGGCGCACTCCATGCCGAGGACGTGCCGGTCGAAAAGATCGCGGCCGAAGTCGGCACGCCGTTTTACTGCTATTCGGCTGCGACGTTGACCCGTCACTACAACGTCTTTGCCTCGGCCTTCGGGGATATCCCCTCGCTTGTCTGCTATGCCATGAAGGCGAATTCGAATCAGGCCGTGCTGGCAACCCTGGCGCGCCTGGGCGCGGGCATGGACGTCGTCTCCGAAGGCGAGCTGCGCCGTGCGCGCGCCGCCGGCGTTCCGGGCGAGAGGATCCTGTTTTCCGGCGTCGGCAAGACCGAAGCCGAACAGGCCTATGCCCTCGATCAGGACATTCTCTGCTTCAATGTGGAATCCGAGCCGGAACTGATCCAGCTGTCACGGGTGGCGAGCGAAAAGGGCAGGACCGCGCGGGTGTCCCTGCGCATCAACCCCGACGTGGACGCCATGACCCACGCCAAGATTTCCACCGGCAAGGCGGAAAACAAGTTCGGCATTCCCTGGCAGCGCGCCCGTGAAGTCTACCACGAAGCCGCTGAACTGCCGGGTATTCAGGTGTCCGGCATCGACATGCATATCGGCTCGCAGATCACCAAGCTGCAGCCGTTCGACAATGCCTTTGCCCTTCTTGGCGAGCTGATCACCGATCTGCGCGCGGAAGGCCATGCCATCGATCACGTCGACCTGGGCGGCGGTCTCGGCATTCCCTACATGACCGACAACGAACCGCCTCCCCACCCGGACGCCTATGCGGAGGTGGTCAAGAAGCACGTCAAGCGCCTCGACTGCCGGGTCATCTTCGAGCCGGGCCGGCTGATTGCCGGCAATGCCGGCATTCTGGTGACCAGCGTCATCTATGTGAAGGAAGGCGCGGACAAGACCTTCGTCATCGTCGATGCGGCGATGAACGATCTGATCCGCCCGACCCTTTACGACGCCTATCATGAAGTGCGTCCGGTTCAGGACCTGACCGCCCGGACCCGCCGAATCAAGGCGGATATCGTCGGACCGGTCTGCGAAACCGGGGACTACCTGGCCCATGACCGGGACATGCCGGAAATCAGGGCAGGGGAAATGCTGGCCGTCTATTCCGCCGGCGCCTATGGCGCGGTCCAGTCGGGCACCTACAATTCACGCCTGCTCATTCCCGAAGTGATGGTAAACGAAGACCAATTCGCCGTTATCCGGCCACGGCCGAGCTACGACGAGCTGATCGGCCTGGACCACCTTCCCGACTGGCTCAAGAATTCGTGATCCCCGGGTTTTCCACTTAGTTGTTTCGACAACTTGCCGGAACCTCTCAATTGCCCCAGTCTAGACGGTAACATGTCCCTGCGCGGAAAGAGCGTATGGTCGGGGTACGATGGGGGGACAAACCGGAGGCACCCTGTTGGAGCAAAGCGGCAAACCGGAATCTAAAACCCGTCCGGCCGATCACGGCCTGACCAGGGCCCAGGTGGATGCGAAGCTGAACAGGCTCGTTTTCCGCAGCCGGATAGCCCTGCTCGTCGAAACCATCTGGCGCGCCTCCCTGCCTCCCCTTGTGGTTCTTGGCTTTTTCATCGGCCTGTCCTGGATCGGCCTGTGGCTCTACCTGCCGTTCTGGGCACGGCTGATCGGTATCGCCGGCTTTGCCGCCCTGTTTATCTGGTCCTGCCGCGATCTGCTCGCCGTGAAATGGCCCTCCCGCGAGGCGGCGCTGCACCGCATCGAACGCGACAGCGGGCAATCGCACCGGCCTCTGACCGCGATCGAGGACGATCTGTCCTCCGGTGAGAACAATCCGGAAACCGCCGCGCTATGGGCCCTGCACAAGAAGCGCATGATGCGCGCCCTGGCCGCCATGCGCACGCGCCTGCCCGATCCGCGGGCCTATCGCCGTGACCCCTACGCCCTGCGCGTTGTCGCCCTGATCCTGGTGGTCATCGGCTTTGCCTCGACCGGCGGCCAGCGCTGGGAACGCCTCGGTTCCGCCTTCCGCAGTCCGATCGATTTGGAAGAAATTGCAAGCCGGCTCGATGCATGGGTGACCCCGCCGCTCTACACCAGCGAGCCCCCGGTCTATCTGACCGGAGACAGTGCCGCGCTCAGAGATCCCGGCTCTGCCATCGGCATACCGGAAGGTTCGGTCCTTGTGGTGCGCTCCCAGGGCGAAACCGGCCTGTCCATGCGCTTCGTCAGCGATATTTCCGGCGAAGCGCCCATACCCGTTGAACCGGAAGCGGAAAACGGCGACCCGGAATCCGGTCTTCCCGTTGAGCGACGGCTGACACTGGCGGACTCCGGCCGCGTCGACATGCTGAAAGACGACACCGTCGTCCAAAGCTGGGCCTTCCAGGTCAAGCCCGACGAACCGCCGATGATTCGCCTGGACAACGACCCGGAAGAACAATTGAGCGGCGCGCTGAAGTTTTCCTATCTGGTCAAGGACGACTATGGCGTGGTTGCGGCCGAAGCCGGCATCAGCCCGGTTCCCGGCACGTCCGCAGGCACGAAGACACCGCGTCCGCTGGTCGAGGCACCGCAGTTCCCGCTGTCGCTTCCGGCCTGGACCGGGACGGCAAAGACCGGGGAAACGATCCGGGACCTGACGTCCCATCCCTGGGCAGGCTCCGAAGTCAATCTCATACTAACCGCACGCGATGAAGCGGGGCAGGTCGGAACCTCCGCACCGCACCGCTTCAAGCTGCCTCAGCGGCTCTTCCGCAAGCCGCTGGCGCGCTCGGTGGTCGAACAGCGCCGGGATCTGGCGCTTGACGCCAACAACATCGAGCGGGTGCTGATCGCCTTCGATGCCCTGATGCTTGCTCCGGACGTCTTCAACATGGAGACGCGTACCTATCTGGGGATGGATTTCGCCTACCGCCAACTGGTCAAGGCCAGAACCGACGAGGATCTGAAGGACCTCCTGCCACTTCTGTGGGATCTGGCGCTGACCATCGAGGACGGCGACCTGTCTGTCGCCGAACGCAATCTCCGCAACGCCCAGGAAGCGCTTCGCAAGGCTCTGGAAGAAGGTGCCAGCGAGGAGGAGATCGCCAAGCTCACCCAGCAGCTTCGCGAAGCCCTCAACGAATACATGCAGGCGCTGGCGGAACAGATGCGCCGCAACCCGCAGGTCATGCAGCCGTTCAATTCCAATCAGCAGACGCTCAGCCAGCAGGACCTGAACGAAATGCTGAACCGAATCGAGGAACTGGCCCGCACCGGGTCGCGCGACGCCGCCCGCGAATTGCTCGCCCAGATGCAGCAGATGCTGGAAAACCTGCAGGCCGGCCGGCCGCAGATGATGCAGGACCAGATGACCAGCGAAATGATGCAGATGCTCAATGAGCTCGGCAAGATGATCCAGCGCCAGCAGCAACTGATGGATCAGACCAACGAGTTCAACCGCGACCAGCAGCGGCAGGGCAAGCAGAGTCAGCAAGGCCAACAGGGCCAGCAGGACGGCCCGGGCCAGCGGATGACGGAAGAACAGCTGGGCAAGCTCCTGGAGCAATTGCAGCAGAGCCAGGGCGACCTTGCCGAGCAGTTGCAGCAACTCATGGACCAGCTCGCCCAGAACGGCATGGGCGAAAACAAGGAACTCGGCGAAGCCGGGGAGTCAATGGGCGAGGCGGAACAGTCGCTCGGCGAGGGCCAGGGCGAACAGGCCGTCGGAGAGCAGGGCAATGCGCTCGACGCCCTGCGCCGCGGGGCTCAGGGTCTCACCGAGCAAATGATGAACCAGGGTCAGGGCCCCGGAATGGCGGAAGGCCGAGGACCGAGCGACGAGGATCCTCTCGGCCGGCCGCGACGGACCGATGGCGCGGATTTCGGCAATCGCGTGAAGGTTCCTGACGAGATCGATGTCCAGCGTGCCCGCCGTATCCTCGAAGAACTGCGCCGTCGGTTTTCCGATCCGTCACGGCCGAAACTCGAACTCGATTATCTGGAACGGCTCCTGAAGCGGTATTAAAGAAAAAAGCCCCGGAATCGCTTCCGGGGCTTTTTAAAATGTCCGTTCGGATCAGGCGTAGTAGCGGGTTTCCTCATGCGCCGTACCGGACAGCGCATTGCGCACGGCACGGCGGATATCGGCAAGAGAAAACGGCTTGGTCACCACATCGCGGACGAGTTCGTCGAGACCGTTCGCCCGTTCACGCTGATCGGCAAAGCCCGTCATCAGGAGGATCGGCATGTCGGGCCAGTCGCGCGCCGTGTGCAGCGCCAGCGCAATCCCGTCCATGACCGGCATCTTGATATCCGACAGGAGCAGATCGAACTCGCCCTTTTCCCGGGTCAGAACCTCGACCGCCTCGCCACCGTCTTCGACGGCTTTCACACTATGGCCATCCAGTTCCAGAGCCCGTTTTACAAAGCTCCGGACGGCTTCGTCATCTTCCGTCAGAAGGACGCGAGCCATGGTCACTCTCCTCTGGTTTCGCCGGCCGACATTTCGTCGTCCGGAACGACATATCCGATAAACGGCAACTGCCGCCACGCATGCCCCATATCCATGCCATAACCGACAACGAATTTGTCGGGGCAGATGAAGCCGACAAAATCCGCGGAAATGGCGGCTTTGCGGTTTTCCGGCTTGTCCAGAAGCGCCGCGATCCGTACCGACCGGGCGCCGCGCTTCGCAAGCCGTTCCTTGGCGAAGGTCAGGGTCCGTCCGGATTCCAGGATATCATCCACCAATATTATATCCCGCCCGTTAACGTCGCTTTCCACATCCCGCAAAATACGGATCTCTTCGGACCCTTGCGTGCCGGCGCCGTAGCTCGACAGATGCATGAACTCCATCTCCGGGGTCAGTCCCGCCCGGTGCATCGCCCGGACAAGATCGGCCGCAAATATGAAACTTCCCTTCAGCACGGCCACCACCAGGAGGCGTTCCGGCCTCGTATCCGCGATCTCTGCGGCGAGGGCGTCAACCCTGGCGGCGATGGCATCTTCGTCAAAGAGCGTGTTTATAGTGACAGTCATCTTACTCAAGTATTACCTGTTTCCGGCCGCGGTCGATAAAGCGAACCATGATATCCGACGCGCCGTCCGGCGGGTTCGACAGGATGGTCCTGAACCGGGTTTCATCCAGTCCTTTTAACATGGTTGTCCGCGGTTCCACGGTCCAGGCATAAATTTCCTGCAGATCCGTCCCGCGAATCGACAGCCTGACGGCGGGAACCGATGTCTGTTCCTCTCCGATGTTGCGGATCGTTCCTTCCACGACAAGAACCGGCTTTCCTTCGGCGACCTCCGAAAATGTCCTCAAGTCCCGGAATTCGAGACCGCGCAGATTGACGTCCAGACCGACGAATTCAAACAGGCTCGCCAGGTCCGGCGCGTCCCGGACGATCTGATCGCGGATCAGCACCAGAAACGCGCAGATCGCGACGGCCGCGCCAAACAGGCCAACTCCGGCGATACGCCGGTAATTCCGCCGTGCCAGCCATTTCAGGACCGGACCGATCACACTCCGCTTGAACTTGTTCGGATTGACGATAATCTTCGGACGCTTTGCCAGTGTTTCGATGTCCACCGGCGGCTTTTTCGGATCCTGCTCGTCGTCGTCGTCATCGTCGTCTTCTGACGGCAGAGTTTTCCGCGGCTCGGGCGCGGGCTTGGAACCGGCCGGTTCTTTCCCGGCGTCTTCCTCGTCCTCGTCTTCGTCCTCTTCCGAGAAGCCGTCGCCGGTACCGGCGCCGTTCAGGCCGGCGTCCCGGTCATCGCCCTCGTCCTCTTCGTCCGCAGCCTCCCCTGAAAATTCCTTTTCATCAGCCGCGCGCATTTCATCGGCCTCGTCCTCCACCCAGTGGGCTTCGTCCGGATCGCTGGATGGCGAATCGGCCTCCAGCTCGAGGTCTTCCTTTGACTTCTTGGGGCTGACGAACCATCGGTTGCCGCAGCGCGCACATTTGACGCTACGCCCTTCTTCGCCAAGAATCTCGGGCTTGATGTCGTAGGCAGTCTTGCAGTCGGGGCATTTGATCTTCATCCGAGAAGACCCTTCGCCTTATGTGTTGTGAGGGCTTTCAAGTGTAGCCGATCTGGTCGAAATTTCGGTACAAATTCCGGTCAGGCAACATATCCACACACTCCGACCTTCAGGCTGTAGTTACCAATTAACGCTTGGCAGCGTTGGGCTAGAATCGTTCCTGAAAAGGAGAAAAGCGCAGGAAAGTGTGGCCCACTTTCGAGCATTTTCGACGCCTTCAGGGGCGATTTTGGCTCAACCCCGAAGGGGCCACAGGAAAAAACGGCCATTTCCGCGTCGTTCGTCGTCGAATATGCCCCGCATATCCTCCTCCTCACTCCTAAAACTGGCTCATTTTTCCTGTAGCGATGCCAACCGTTAATTTGTAACTACAGCCTATCGTTTCTAAAGGACCTTTATATGTTTAATGAAGCGTTAACGGGACCGCGGTAGCGTGTGCCGGTTTCAGGAGGTAATGGGTGATCCGCTTCGAAAATGTCGGACTGAGATATGGAATGGGGCCGGAAATCCTGCGGGATTTGTCCTTTGAGATCGAGCCTCAGTCATTCCAGTTCCTGACCGGTCCGTCCGGCGCGGGGAAAACCAGCCTGATCAGAATGCTTTTCATGTCCCTTCGCCCCACGCGCGGCCTGATCAAGGTTTTTAACAAGGATCTGTCGGTCATATCCAAGCAGGAATTGCCGGAACTGCGCCGCAAGATCGGCGTCGTGTTTCAGGACTTCCGCCTGCTCGACCACCTGACCACTTACGAAAACGTCGCCTTGCCCCTGCGTGTGCTCGGCAAGGAGGAATCCGACTATAGGGCCGACGTGATCGAACTTCTCAAATGGGTCGGCCTGGGCGACCGGATGCATGTGCTGCCGCCCGTTCTTTCGGGTGGGGAAAAACAGCGTGCAGCCATCGCCCGCGCGCTGATTACCCGGCCGGACATGCTCCTGGCGGACGAGCCGACCGGCAACGTCGATCCGCCTTTGGCGCGCAGGCTGCTGCGCCTCTTTATCGAATTGAACAAGCTCGGCACGTCCGTCGTGATTGCAACCCACGATATTGCCTTGTTGGAACAGGTGGACGCACGGCGTATGGTACTGGCGGATGGCCGTCTTTCCATATTCGATTAACACGAGCTCCTGAGTGAGGCCTGCCGAGATGGCCACGGTGAAAAAACAACCGGCACGGAAAAAGATCCGGAACGCCGTGATGGCGCCGCGCAAACCCGCGCGCCCGAAACTGCCGCCCAAAAACGCCGAAGCTGGTGGCAGAGCTTCCGCCGACGAGCGGAAGCTTCGGCCGACCGCCGCGATCGTACCGCCGCAATCGGTCGCCGGGCGCGCGTTGACGCTCGTGGTCGCCATCATGAGCTTCCTCGCCTGCCTGACCGTTGGCGCGGTTTCCATCGTCTGGGACGCCGCCGACGCCTGGCAGAACGACCTGGTTCGCGAAGTCACGGTCCAGATCCGCCCGGCAGACGGCGTCGACATGTTGCGGGAAATCGACAAGGCCGTCGCCCTGACCCAGGAATTCGCAGGCGTCGGCTCTGTCCGTGCCCTGTCGGACGAAGAAACGAAAGCCCTGCTCCAGCCCTGGCTCGGCGAGGGACTGGTGCTGGACAGCCTCCCGGTTCCGCGGCTCATCGAAATCACGGTAGACGACCCGGCCGCGCTCGATCTCAACCAGCTCCGCCAGGCCCTGGAGAGCCAGGTCGCGGGGGCGAGCCTCGACGATCACTCCGTCTGGACCTCGCGCCTGTCCGCCATGGCCGGCGCGGTTGTTATTGCCGGATTCGGGATCCTGGCGCTGGTGATGGCCTCCATGGTGTTGAGCGTGGTCTTCGCCACCCAGGCGGCCATGGCCGGAAACAAGGATGTCGTATCCGTTCTCCACTTCGTCGGCGCCGAAGACAGCTTTATCGCGCGGGAGTTCCAGCGCCATTTTCTGCTTCTCGGCCTGAAAGGCGGGGTCACCGGCGGAGCGGTCGCGTCGCTTTGCTTCGTTATGCTCGACTTGTTCACGCGCGAGACAGCAGGGCAGGCCAGTTCCGACCAGTTGTCAGCCCTTTTCGGTTCCGTTTCGGTCAGCCTGCCGGGCTATCTCGGGGTCTTCGGCATCGTCTTTCTGGTTGCCGTTCTGACCGCACTTACCTCGGGACTTGCGGTCAAGGCGCATCTGGCGAAGGCCGATTGAGAAAATGGTCTTCGGCTTTTTCCCAAAAGTGACCCATTTTGCCCGCAAAAACGCCGAATCATCTATGATAATGTCGTTATGAGCAGTATGCGGACTGCCGATGACGATCGGGCGGAAGCCTGCAACGTCAGCGGCATGCAGACACAAGCCGAACCGTATTCGGAAAGCGGCATGCAGACACTGGCAGGAAAGATCCGCCGGCGCAGGAAGGGTTTACGCCTTGTCCTGTCACTCCTGTCCGTGCTCCTGGTGGCGACCGTGACGGCGTCCTTCTTCCGTTTTGCGGACAAGGTCGCCTCGATTTCCATGCCTGACGATAGCAGGGCCGATGCCATCGTCGTCCTGACCGGAGGAACCGAGCGCGTCTCTCATGCGGTTCGCCTTCTGGAGGAAAATCGCGCCGAACGCCTGTTGATCTCGGGCGTGCACCCGGGAACAACCGTCGCCCAGATCTCCACCATGACCGGCAGCGACAAGGCGCTGTTCGAATGCTGCGTCGATCTCGACCGTCTTGCGCTGAATACGGAAGGCAATGCCATCGAAACCGCAAACTGGGCCCATAAGCATGCGTTTTCCTCGCTCCTGCTGGTGACCAGTGCCTATCATCTGCCCCGCGCCGAAGTGGAACTGCAGGGTGCCTTGCCGGATGTGCGCCTGATCCCCTATCCGGTGCAGCCGTCCGGAATGGATCTGAAGTCCTGGTATCGCCAACCGGCGACAATCCGGCTTCTCTTGCGCGAATATGTGAAGTATACCCTCGCAAGCTTTCGGATCCTCGGCCAGAACGCCCTGCGCTCGCTTCGCTCTTGACGGACGTGGCCGGCAGGGCCCGCGCTCTTCATTGCCCCAGGTGCCATGCTTTTTCTGCGTTCCTCAATCTTCCAGATCCTGTTTTACACGGTCACCCTTGCCCTGATGGTCATCGGATCCCCGGTGCTCCTGCTGCCGCGCAGGTGGGGCTGGTGGATCGTTCCGTTCTGGGCCAACGTCATGCTGTTTCTCCTGCGCATGATCGTCGGCCTCAAGGTTGAGGTCCGCGGCAAGGAAAACATTCCCCAGGGCGGCTATATCCTTGCGTCCAAACACCAGTCGGCCTGGGAAACCTTCGCCCTGATCCCGCATGTGCCGAACGCGACCTATATCCTGAAGCGGGAACTGCGCTGGATTCCGATTTTCGGCTGGTATACGGCCAAATTTCAGCAGATCCCGATCAACCGCGGCAAACGCGCAGCGGCTCTGGCTGCCATGATCGAGGCCGCCAAGAAGACCATTGCCGACAAACGCCAGATCATGATCTTTCCCGAAGGGACACGGCGCCCGGTGGGCGCGGAGCCGCAGTACAAATTCGGCATCGCCCATCTTTACAAGGACCTGAACTGCCCGGTTCTGCCCGTCGCGCTCAATGCCGGGCTCTACTGGCCGCGCGCATCCTGGATCATCTATCCGGGAACGGTGCTTGTCGAATTTCTGCCGCCGATCGCCCCGGGTCTCGGGCCCCGCGCCTTTCATAATACCCTCGTCGACACCATCGAGACCGCATCCATCCGCCTGTGCGAGGAAGCGCGAACCACCGAGAAGCCCACGCCCATGCTCTCCGTCTACGACCGGAACCGGAAGGCCGCGAACGCGGAAGCATCATAGGATTGCGCTGAATCGTTTCGATTCCCATATGAAAGAACAAGCGGCGAACGCGTTCAATTCGGGTTTGTCAATGTTCCTCTTATGTTCTAAGATGCGGCATGTCTACGACGTCAGTTACCGGTTCCGGTTCTTCTCCCGGCTTTCTGAGCGGGCTCGCCCAGGCGGAGCGTTATCGCTATTTCGCCGGCCGTGGCGGACAACGCTATATCTTCACGAAAATGTCCGTCGCCGATCTGGAGGATTGCCGGCAGGCCGTCGTGATCCTGCTCGAAAAGACAGACCCCCGGTCGGGGAAAAGAAAGAGCGATCGTCCCGTCTGGCTCGGAGAGATCGACCGGCACGGCAAGCGTCACGGCCCGCGCCTCACCAAGGGCAGGCTGGCAAGGTCGGATGTGTTCGTACATCTCCTGGCGGAAAATGCCGGAATGCGCCGTTCGATCCTGAACGACCTGTCGTTCCCGGAAGAGGCTGAATAGTCTGCGACCGCAAATCAGCCCTTCAACTGCTCGGCGAGCCAGCCGACGTTATGATCGACAATCCCCAGCTCTTCCAGGTGCGCCGCGGTGCTCAGCACGTAATCCGGATTGCGGCCGGATTTGCCGGCTGCACCGATAACGATGCCAAGCTGGTCAGCCAACGGCAGGGCACCGGCATATTGCGGATGCCTGCGGTCGACGACATAAGTCAGTGCGTCTACGGTTTCGCCGCCGCCAAGGGAAACCTTGCGCCAGCTTTCCAGATAGACGCCGGTCACCTGTTCGCGCGCCCTCAGGTAGGCGATGGTCTCTTCCCGGTTGCCGCCGTGAACCCGAAACGCCATCCCCCGGCAGGCTCCGCCGTGATCCAGGCCGAAGACAAGGCCCGGATTTTCCTCGGTTCCGCGGTGGACCCAGGAATAGACGCAAAGCGATCGATGCGCCCCGCGTAACAGGGCCGGCTGCGCCATGTCGTGGTCAAAGCCTGGATTCCACATCAAAGATCCATAGCCAAAGACCCAAAAATCGCTCATATCCGTCCGTTATATCGTCAGTGTTGCCGCTCACATAACAACGGCCGGCGGCCCGTGCAACGGGAGGGACCCGGCCACGGCAGATTTTTGAAGCAGGATCGCAGGAGACCGCCTTGAGCGCCGGACAGAAAAAAAATCTGAAATTCCGCTATACGCTGATGGTGGCAGCGGTTGCCGTTGTGATCGCAGCCTGGTCCGGCGGCTGGTTTTATATTCGCGGCCTCGTGGATCAGCGGATCACTTCCGAGCTCAGCGTCCTCAACGGGTCGGGCAACCGGATTGCCTGCGGTAAACGGGAAATCGCCGGATTTCCCTTCCGGTTCGAAATCGGCTGTCTCGAACCGGTCATCACCGACGCCTCCGGCCTGACGGTTTCGCTGAAGCGCCTGGAAGCCGTCGCCCTCGTCTACAATCCCTGGCACGTGATTCTCCAAGCGGACGGCCCGGCTTCCGCAGGCCTCCCGTTTGAAGGAGAAGCCCTCTCGGCCACCTGGACATCGGCGCTTTCAAGCGTTCGGGTATCCGGTAACGGCATTCGCAAGTTCGATGCCGCCGTCAAGGATTTCGATCTCGCATCGATCGGCGCCGACTTCGGCGGCCTCAACGCCAAAACGGTCGAATTTCATGCCCGACCGGTTCCCGAGACACCCAATGCCATCGAGGTCTTTGCATCGGCGGGCGGACTGCAGATCGAACAACCGGACGGGATTGGCGCTCCGGTCGATGCCCGTGTGCACCTGCGCCTGGAAAACGGCCTCGATCTCTTCTCAGGCGCGCCGCTGGCCGCGCTTCCTCGCGATGACGACGGATTCCTTCCCGTCGATCTTGTCTGGATGTCGTTGAAATCGGAACTGACCGAAATCACCACAAGCGGTCAGCTCCGGCTGGCGGTCGATGGCACCCTGTCGGGGAAGGTCGATCTGATGATCAAGGGCATAGATCAGTCGGACAACCTGCTCGCACGCCTGTTTCCCGCTGAAACCGGCATCCCGGCAACATTGAAGGGAACCGCCATGGCCTTCGGCGTCCGCGAAACGAACCCCGAAGGCGTGGAAGTTACCCGGCTGTCGCTGACGATCGACCGCGGCGCGCTCCGGGTCGGGATCGTGCCGCTTGGCATCACGATCCCCCCGTTTGCCGCAGGTATGTCTTAAGATCCCCCGTCCTGGGGTACAGACCCTAGTCGCCGGCGATCCGGTCGATCGGAATCACATAGCTCTTGCGGTGGTCGGGCTCGGCGATCTTTTCATAGAGCGTCACGGCGGGAACGTTCTTGCCCGGAACCAGCCAGCGCAGATGGAGCCAGCCGCGGCTCTGGCCTTCCGCCACCAGGGTTTCGACCATCTTGCGGCCGATACCCTGCTTTTGGAAATCCGGATGCACGTAGATATCCTCGAGCTGGCCGACGCGCAGGCCGGTGATCAGTTCCGGCAGGTCGAAGAACACCGCAAAGCCGATGAGCCGGTCCTCCCGATACGCTCCGATCACCTCGGCCGTCTTGTCGGCGAGAATGCGTTCCGCATAGTAGTCGTCGGGACGCCGCGGGGCGCCGCGTTTCAGAGCCTGGGCATTTTCGGCAATGAGCGGTGCAAGTTTATGGGCCTCGTCGGACCTGATGGCCCTGATGTCCGTTTTGCTCATAAGATCTCCGGGAGCTGATCGGTATTGAAAGCGCAAGATGTCCCGAAACGCGACCGACAATCAAGCGCCCCGGTAAAATTCCGGTTGCGAATTGGCACGCATGTCCGCCATATGCTCCGGCACTGGGCCGAAGGAACCTCCAACCCGAAGGAAACGCTCATTCATGTCAGCTCATGCCGTCCGGCTGCGCGCCACACTTGTCGGATTAAGCGCTATCCTGATGTGGGCGACGCTCGGCTTGTTCGGCGCCGGCTCGGGCAACGTTCCCCCGTTTCTGCTCAATGCCCTGTGCTTCGGCCTGTCAGGGTCTCTGGCCATTCTGTGGCTGGCCTTGAAGGGAAACCTGCGTCTGCTGCGCCAGCCGTGGCGGGTCTGGGCGTTCGGTACCCTGGGGCTTTTCGGCTTTCACTTTTTCTATTTCACGGCCATCCGCAACGCTCCGCCGGTCGATGCCAACCTGATCAACTACACCTGGCCACTCCTGATCGTGGTCTTTTCCGCCTTTCTGCCCGGCGAGAGGCTGGGACTGCATCACGTCATCGGAACCGTCCTGGGGCTGGGTGGCGCGGCGCTCCTGATCACAGGCGGTGAGGGCCTTTCTCTCGACGGCGGCTCCGCGCTCGGTTACGGCGCAGCCGTCACGTCGTCCCTGTTCTGGTCCTCCTATTCGGTCCTGTCCCGCCGGCTGGGCAGTGTGCCGACCGAAGCCGTCGCCGGTTTCTGCCTGATGACGGCCCTCCTGTCCGCCCTCTGCCATGTCTTTCTGGAACAAACCGTCTGGCCCGCCGATACGACCGAATGGGCGTCCGTCGCCGCTCTCGGCCTGTTTCCGGTCGGACTTGCCTTTTTCACCTGGGATGTCGGGGTCAAGCGCGGAGACATTCAGGTGCTGGGCGCTGCGGCCTATTCCGCGCCGCTCCTGTCCACCCTGCTTTTGATCGTCTTCGGTTTCGGCGCCTTTACGCTTTCGATCGGGCTCGCCTGTATTGCCATTACGGTCGGTGCAGTGATCGCGGCCAAGGACATGATTTTCCGCGGGTCCTCCCGGTCCGCACCAGCACCTGAAGCCTGACCCTATTCCGGTGCCCGCATACCTTCCGGCGGAAGCGGAGCATAGAAATATTCGCCGTCATCATGAACGGTCAGGCCGGTCCGGTAGGTCATGTGGATGTCTTCCGGCGCGCTCCCGGTCTTGTCCTTGAACAGATAGAGTGTCACGGAAACATTTTCGGCGGGCAGGTCGCGGTAATGCGTCAGGGAAAGAACGGCATCCAGCTGCTCTCCTGCCTCTACCTGAGCTTGGCGTTCCAACTCGCCCGAAAAGGTCTGCACATCCTCGGCTGAACGCCCCTGGATATGAGCCGCGAACCGGCCGGAAAACCGGAATTCAAGGGTCAGCCGGGCCCGTTTCGGCGTTCCGTCTGCCGGCTCCAGCCGCCATTCCACCAGCCGAACGGCATCCGCATAGCCCGCCCGTGCCTCCAGGTGCGCCTGCCGGGCGTTTGCCGCGAGATAGGATTCGACGCCGGAATAGATGAAGAAGCCGGCGATCACGACAACAACGGCAACCGGCGCGCTCGTGACATGGGTCCAGACCGGCTTCGGCTCCTTCAAAACCAGCAGCAGGCCGGTGGAAACCGCGATCTGGGCAATCAGCCAGAACACATAGACGGAGACAAAGGCTCCGCGCATGTCGACCGGCAAGGGACCGCCGCGTGGCGCGAGCAGATACAGGTCAAGCAACAGGACCGGCCCGACCAGAAGAGCCAGCAGACCTAATGCGATCAAATGGGTCCGCCACATAACCCCGTTTTCCCTCACTGCGGAACTGTCCCGCCGCAACATGCAACGGTTTCAGGGTCCCGCCCCCCTGATGCTACTCCTGATACCGCACGGAATTGCCGGAAACTGTGATGCGCAACAAGCTTTTGCGTAACCTGGCGGAGGCTTATCTCCGCACGTCCGTCTTCCACCCTTAGATGAATTCCATCCCGCATCGCCTTCCTCTAAGTTGGCTGCAAACAGCTCCGGTACAAAGAGACCCTCCGATGACGACATCCATTCGCCCGCGCCGTTCCGCCCTCTACATGCCCGGGTCCAATACCCGCGCGCTGGAAAAGGCAAAGAGCCTCGACGTCGACTGTCTGATCCTCGATCTTGAGGACGCGGTCGCACCCGACATGAAGGCGGAAGCCCGATCCCAGATCGTGACGGCGGTTCAGGGTGGCGGCTATGGCGACCGCGAAGTCGTCATCCGCATCAACGGCCTGGATACGGCCTGGGGGGAGGACGATCTCAAGGCGGCCATCGACGCGAAACCCGATGCGATCCTGATCCCGAAGGTCAATAGCCCGGCCGACCTGGAGCGGGCCGCCCACAAGCTGGCGCTCGGCAACGCGCCGCAGAACGTCAGGCTCTGGGCGATGATGGAAACGCCGCTTGCCATGCTCAACGCCGCCGCCATCGCCGCCTGCGGCCGGGACCCGGAAGTGCGCCTGTCCTGTTTCGTCATGGGCACCAACGATCTCGCCAAGGAAACCCGTGCGAAACTCAATCCGGGCCGGGCGGTGATGATGCCGTGGCTGATGACCTGCGTGGCGGCCGCCCGTACCGGTGGCATCGATATTCTCGACGGCGTCTACAACAATTTCTCCGACCTGGACGGCTTTACCGCGGAATGCGCCCAAGGGGTTGAAATGGGTATGGATGGCAAGACCCTGATCCACCCGAAGCAGATCGAGGCCTGCCACGCGGCCTTCAGCCCGTCTGAGGAGGAAGTCGCCTGGGCCCGGAAGATCAACGAGATCTTCGCCCTGCCGGAAAACGCCAGCAAGGGTGCGATTCAGGTGGACGGCAAGATGGTCGAGCGGCTACATGCGGACATGGGCCTGCGCGTCATCGCCATCGCCGATGCCATCGCATCCCGTTCCGAAGCCTGAGAAGAGACGGATATCATGAGACTTTACCGCTTCATCACCGGTGTCGATGACAGCGAATTCTGTCATCGGGTCACCCAGGCGCTCAACAAGGGCTGGGAACTGTCCGGCTCGCCGTCTCTCACCTATGACGCGGCCCGCGGCCGGACCATCTGCGGCCAGGCGGTGATCAAGGACGTTCCCGGCGAATACGCACCGGACATCAAGCTCGGCGATTATTGAGCCGTAAGCCGTCGTTTGACGGCGTCGAACACTTGGCAATAGGCGGCTTCGGCAACGGCTGCCTGTTCGGCCCCGAGCCGGTGCAGCTGGTTGAGGCCGGGCGCGGCGTTGACTTCCAAAATGGTGTAGCTGCCTGCCGGATCGGACAGGTCCCGCGCCAGCATATCCACGCCGAAATAAGTCAGGCCAAGAACTTCGCCGGCCTTGACCGCGATTTGCTTGAACGCGCCGCAAAGCCCGTCGGTCACAATCGATCCCGTCCCCCCGGACGACAGATTGGCCGCCGGCAAGAGACGGACCCTGCGTCCGGTTTCAGGTACGGAGTCCAGGTTCAGGCCCTGTTCGGAAAGCTCGCTCAAGAGTCGCCAATCCGCCCGTGTCTGGCCGGGCATGTTCGCCAGCAGAGCCTCGACCGTGCGGGCTCCGTCTCCACGAACTTCCGCCGGACGGCGCTCGATAGCGCAAAGCACCCTTCCCTCCAGGACGACGACCCGAAGATCGAGTCCCGAAACCGCTTCCTGAACGAGCAGGTGAGCGTGGTGCTCGAACAAGCGAATCAGAGAGGTCTCGAGCTGATAGAGGCTTGAGACCTTGACCACATCGACCCCTTCCTGGCCGTCGTTGGGCTTGACGAAAACGGGAAATCCCACCTTTGCGGCGAAGCTTGTCGCCTGATCCGGACCGGTCATTTTTGCCGCCCGCGCCGGGTTTTTCCGGCGTATGGCATCGATCATGGCCGGAGCACTGACAAGAACACCGCGTGGAACGTTAAAACCCGCCTGCTTTAGAAAATGTGCGGCATAGGCCTTGTCGCGGGCAATCTCCGCGGCACCCAGGGAATTGAGATCGAAATGGGTTCCCTTGAACCAGGACCGGTGCCCGTTCGGCGCCTCGATGTAGCCTGCATGGCCGACCTCAGGATCGATTTCGAGCCGCAGGCCGTTCTTGGCGCAATAATCCGCCAGGAGCCGGGCCACGAGAGGGGTCGGCCCGGCAGCGGTGTCAGCCTGCTTCGACAAGGCCAGGATATCCTGTCTGTGGCCTAGTCTCGGCCCTGCCGGGCGTTCGCCAGGTAGTCGATCTTGAACAGGTCCGGATTGGTCGGGCCGTTGGCAACGACATTGTAGACGGCGACAGAGGTCTCATAGCCCTGCGCATCACGCACTGTCCACTGTTTCAATTCATAAGTCTTGGCATCGAAGATCAGGGTCAACACGCCGGAATTGAAGGTCGTCTGGTCAGTCAGGGTCACCGTCACCAGGTCGTCTTCGACCAGGACGTTGGTGATGTTCGTGTCCTTTTGCAGATCGATGTCGTCCGCCAGAAGGAAACGCAACGGTGTCTGGCTCAGGGGCCAGATGTCCTGGGTTGCCATCTTCCGGTCCTTGACCGAGACGGACTTGCCGTCCGCGATGATGTCGAGCTTCGCCGGCGGATTGTAGTAGAAGCGCACCTTGCCGGGCCGGGCGATATAGAATTTACCGTCCGACTGGCTGCCTTCGGGGCCGAACTGGACGAAATCGCCGTTCATGGTTTTGACGGAATTGAAATAGGCGTTCACATCCTTGAGGGTCTTTGCCTCGTCGTCGCTGAGCGCAAGAGCCGGACCGCCGGCAATGAGCGCGAGACCGGCGGCGACAAGCAGCGTCTTCAGGACAAATGCGAATTTGCGGATCGGCATGTCGTTTCCTGCATCGGTAATGTGGTTTGTTCCTGCCCGTTTAGCCTGTTCTTGTGGCAAAGCTTGGGCATTCCATGACCTAAAGATCGTCTTCCACCCCATTCTGCACAAGGATTTCCCGTTTTCCGGCATGGTTTGCCGAACTGATCAGGCCTTCCTGCTCCATTCGCTCGATCAGGGAGGCGGCGCGGTTGTAGCCGATCGACAGCCGGCGCTGGACATAGGATGTCGAGGCCTTCTTGTCCCGCAGGACGATGGCAACGGCACGATCATAGAGGTCGTTGCCTTCGTCCCCGCCGGCAAGACCCCCGTCATAGGGGCTGTCCGCCTCGTCCTCTTCCTCTGTGACCGCTTCCAGATACTGCGGCGTTCCCTGGACTTTCAGGTGCGCAACGATCTCTTCGACCTCTTCGTCGGAAACGAACGGCCCGTGGACGCGCTGAATTCGGCCGCCGCCGGCCATGAACAGCATGTCACCCATGCCGAGCAGCTGTTCCGCGCCCATTTCGCCGAGGATCGTGCGGCTGTCGATCTTGGACGTCACCTGGAACGAGATACGGGTCGGGAAGTTCGCCTTGATCGTACCGGTGATCACGTCCACCGAGGGACGCTGGGTCGCCATGATCAGGTGAATGCCGGCCGCGCGGGCCATCTGCGCAAGCCGCTGGATCGCGCCTTCGATATCCTTGCCCGCCACCATCATCAGGTCGGCCATCTCGTCGACCACCACGACGATGTAGGGCATCGTTTCGAGCGGTAGCTCCTCTTCCTCGTAGACCGGCTGGCCGGTATCCCGGTCGAAGCCGGTCTGGACGGTACGGGTGAAGCTTTCGCCCTTTTCGAGCGCCTGCTTGATCCGGGTGTTGTAGCCGTCGATATTCCGAACGCCGACCTTGGACATCTTCTTATAGCGGTCCTCCATCTCGCGGACGGTCCACTTCAGGGCCACCACGGCCTTCTTCGGATCGGTCACCACCGGGGTCAGCAGGTGCGGGATACCGTCGTAGATCGACAATTCCAGCATCTTCGGGTCGATCATGATCAGCTTGCAGTCGTCCGGCGTCAGCCGGTAGAGCAGGGACAGGATCATGGTGTTGATCGACACCGACTTGCCGGAGCCGGTAGTCCCGGCCACCAGCAGGTGCGGCATGCGGGCGAGGTCCGCGACGACGCTTTCGCCGTTGATCGTCTTGCCCAGCGCGAGCGCCAGCTTGGACTTGGATTTCTCGAAGTCCTGCGCGGCCAGCAGCTCGCGCAGATAGACCGTTTCGCGTCGGGAATTCGGCAGTTCGATACCGATCGCGTTCTTGCCCGGAATGACCGCGACACGGGCCGAAATGGCACTCATCGACCGGGCGATATCATCGGCAAGGCCGATCACGCGGGACGACTTGATGCCCGGCGCCGGCTCCAGTTCGTAAAGGGTGACCACGGGACCGGGGCGCACCTCGATGATTTCGCCGCGCACGCCGAAATCCTCCAGGACGCCTTCCAGGATCCGGGCGTTCTGTTCCAGCGCGTCGGGCGACAGCCCGGGGATCTTGCCGCCGGATTTGGGTTCGGCAAGCAGGCGCAGGGGCGGCAGTTCGTATTCCTCCGGCGCGCCGAGGAAAGACGGCTGCGCCTCGGCGACCACCCGCTTGCCCTGTTTCGGCCGGGGGGCCGGCGGAATCACACGGCCGGGTGCCGCTTCGGGCTTCGGTCCGGCAATGCCGACCGGTGCCGCTGCCGGACGGTCGGAAACGGGACCCTTGTTGATCAGGAGATCGTCCGGTTCGAAATCCTCGCCTTCGTCGTCTTCAAAAATGTCCTCTTCCGGGTCGTCATGAGGCGCCGCGCGGCCGCGCTCATAGAATTCGGACAGTCCGTCATCGTCGTCCGGCATCAGCTTGCCCGCGAGGGCGCGGCGGAACGCATGCAGAGTACCCCGCTGGCGCGTATCTTCCGGTTCGTAGACCTCGTCTTCCTCGTCCCAGTCTTCCTCATGGGCCTGCCGGCCCATGGATCGTCCGGTGAGGCGGCGAACAAAGGAATATGCCATCAGCGACCAATGGCCGAGCAGACCCAGGGTGGCGGCCAGGAATAGCCCGACGCGCGAATCGCCGCCGTCCTCGTCATCGAGCCCGAGATCCTCTTCCAGCGACTTGCCGTGGCCCATTGCCTTGGCTTTGCTGCCGGCCGCTTCCATGTCCGCTTCCGTACGTCCGAACAGTCCTGTCGCGGATACCAGGAGGAAGATGGCAGGCAATCCGAGACCGAGCACACCGATGATGGTCGCTGCCCCTTCAGTGAAGTTGCCGGTAATCATTCCGGGAACGGAATGTACCGCATCGCCGAAAAATCCGCCCAGTCCGGTCGGCAGCGGCCAGCTTTCGGGAACCGGGAGGGCGGCCAGTGCGCCGGCCGCCAGAACGGAACCGGCAAACCAGTAGACGAGCCGCCTGCGGCCGATGCGCAGCGCATGGCCGGCAAGCAACCGCCAGCCCCACAACACAACGGGTACAAGAAAAACGGCGGTGGCCAGTCCGATGGTCTGCATCAGGATATCGGCGATAACCGCCCCCGGAGTGCCGAGGGCGTTCCGCACCGGCTCTTCCGTCGCATGGTTCAGGCTCGGGTCCGTGACTGACCACGTCGCCAGTGCGGCCGCCAGCGCGGCGGCAAACGCAATTACACAAAGCCCGCAGAAACCGGCAACATTACGTTTCACAAAGCGCTTGATCGGGCTCTGCGTGTCCAGCAAGTCGATGGAGGCGCGCCGCCCGTTGCCGCGCATGGCCGTTGCCCGTCTCATGCCCCGTTCCCCGTTGTCGTGTTTCTCAGTGTCTTGTCTCCGAACCAGTTCGCCAGCCGTTCAAGGGCCGTTTCCGTTATCTCAAGCGGCGCGCACAGACCGACGCGGATATAGCTCCGGCCCGGGTTTGTCCCGTCGGCCTGATCGGAGGCCAGGTAGCCGCCGGGAAGAACCTTGACGCCCACATCGCGCCAGAGATCGCGGGTGACCGAAACCGAATCGCCCCAGCGGGAAATGTCGAGCCAGAGGAAGAACCCGGCCTCCGGCGTTACCGGTCCGAGGATTGGCGCAAGATACCGTTCGGCGGCGGCGAATTTTTCGTTGTAGAGCCTGCGGTTTTCGATCACATGCGCCTCGTCGCCGTAGGCCCGCACCGCAACCGCCTGGTTGGGCAGCGGCACCTGGGGGGCTGCGAGACCGCGGAACTTTGCCCATTTTTCAAGGAAATCCGGATCTCCGGCAGCAAATCCGCAGCGGAGACCGGCCAGATTCGACCGCTTCGAAAGGGAATTCAGGACGATGATCTTCTCGAGCCCGCCACCGAGATCCTTTGCGGCTTCCAGAATACCCGGCGGAGGCGTATCGCGGTAGATTTCCGAGTAGCACTCGTCGGCAAAGATGAAGAAGCGGTGCTTGCGGGCAAGGCCGATCAACCGTTTCAGATAGCCGATATCCGCAATCGACCCTTCCGGATTGGTCGGGGAGGCAACGTAGAAGGCAACCGTCTGATCCAGCAGGCGCGGATCGAGGCTGTCGAGATCCGGCAGGAAGCTATGCCCTGCCACCGCGTCGAGCAACAGGCTCCGCGCATCCGCGATATGAGCGGCAGCCGCATAGGTCTGATAGAACGGATTGGGCAGGATCACTATCGGGTGGTCGATGTCTTTGCCCAGCTGGTCCCGCGCCGCGATCGCTCCGAACGACAGGCCTTCCCGCGATCCGTTGAGCGGCAGGACACCCCGGTTCCGATCGATCATACCGTCCAGGCCATAGCGCCGGTCCAGCCAATCGGCGACCGCACCGCGGAATTCCGGCGTTCCGCTGATCGGCGGATAGCGGCGGAAATCCGCCAGGTTCTCCATGAGAACCTCGCCGGTAAAATCGGGAATCGCATGCTGCGGTTCTCCGATTGTCATGACGATGGGCGGCATGCCGGGTTCCTCGCCGTCGAGCAGGGCGGCAAGGCGCTGAAATGGGTTTGAGTCCGGCAGGGCGGCACCGCGCCGGTAGCTGGCAATGGAGGCAGTCATGAATGTCCTGGCCATTCGATACGCGTAACTGCCCTACCCTAGCCGCAGCTTGGTAAAGCGCTTGTTAACCACGGCCTTTCCGCAAAACAACCGAACAGGAAAATTCACTGACTTGCTGGACGGTTCACGGCTGATTAAGGTCAGCCGTAAATGACTGTCAGAAGAAGGTCTTTTGAAAATGAGCCAGTCCGGCGAACCGGTCAGCGTCGTCTGTTTCGGCGATTCCCTGACCTGGGGCTTCAAACCGGGTGAGCGCACCCGTTATGGCCACGACGTCCGCTGGACACGGCTTTTGCAGAAAGAACTCGGTGACGATTTTTACGTGATCGAGGAAGGCCTCAACGGCCGGACGACGGTTTTCGAGGATCCGGTCCGCGGCGACAAGAACGGCCTTGCCCATCTCGCGACGGTCCGCAAGACCCACATGCCGATCGATATTCTGATCATCATGCTCGGCACCAACGACCTGCAGACCCGTTTCGGCATGAGCGCGGGCGCCATCGCGCACGCCATGTCCCGCCTTCTGGATTTTGCCCGCCAGCCGACGGACGATCCGGAGGGGCGCGCGCCGAAGGTCCTGCTCATGTCCCCGCCGGCGCTCGGCGATTTCTCCGAATCCCCGCTGGAGCCGATGTTTTCCGGCGACGCGAGCCGCGCCGAATCGGAAAAGCTGAAGGACGAATACAAGCGGATCGCCGCCGATTACGGCGCTGCTTTCTTCGACACCGGGTCCGTGGTCAAAGTCAGCAAGGTCGATGCGGTCCACCTGGATCCGGACATGCAGCAGCCGCTCGCGGAAGCAATCGCCGGAGAGGTCCGGACGCTTGCCTGGAAGGACGGGGATTCGGACTAGACCCTAAAAATCCGAGGTCAGTCCCTTGATTTCCCAATCGTCGTAGCGGGTCGGCTCAAGACCGCCGCGGCCGTTGAGTTCCTTCGCCATTCCCGCCTGCTTGGCGTCAATGTCCTTCCGGCGCGCTTCTGCTTCCTTCAGCGCCCGTTGGGCGGCCGGCGGCAGGTCCTCGAAGCGGCGCTTCGGGGCCTCGTCCACCTGCGTGCCGAGAGACGGCGCATCGGCGGCAACCTTGAACTCCGGATTTGCGTTGCTGTCCCCGGCCATCGCGGTACTCCCGATTTCTCCGGATCTGCCCCGCTTCCAGCTTGAAGGAACCGCGGAACATCCCCATTTCTAACTCGACATGAGGCTATATAAGGCCTCGCTCCCAATTGCAAAAAGGACCGTGCCCGCAAAGCACGACGGAAAAGACGAGATGAACTACATCAAGACGGCAATGCTCCTGGCGGCAATGACCGCCCTGTTCATGGGCATCGGCTTTATGATCGGCGGCCAGAGCGGCATGGTGATCGCGCTGGTGATCGCCGCCGCGATGAACATGTTCAGCTACTGGAATTCCGACAAGATGGTCCTGCGCATGCATCATGCGCAGGAAGTGGACGAGCGCACAGCGCCCGAATACTACCGCATTGTCCGGCAGCTGGCCGCCAACGCCGGCCTGCCCATGCCGAAGGTCTATGTGATCGACAACCCCCAGCCGAACGCTTTTGCGACCGGACGGAATCCGGAGAATGCTGCTGTCGCGGCAACCACCGGTCTGTTGAACATCCTGTCGGCGGAAGAGGTCGCCGGTGTGATGGCCCACGAGCTTGCCCACGTGAAAAACCATGACACCCTGATCATGACCCTGACGGCCACCATCGCCGGTGCGATTTCCATGCTGGCGAATTTCGCGTTTTTCTTCGGCGGCAACCGGGACAACAACAACCCGCTCGGTTTCGTCGGTGTGCTTCTGGCGATGATCGTCGCACCGCTTGCCGCAATGCTGGTCCAGATGGCGATCTCGCGAACCCGCGAATATGCCGCCGACCGCATGGGCGCGGAAATCTGCGGCGAACCGATGTGGCTGGCGTCCGCCCTCCACAAGATCGCGGGCGGCGTGGAACGCATTCACAATCCGGACGCGGAACACAATCCGGCGACCGCGCATATGTTCATCATCAATCCCCTGTCGGGCGAACGGATGGACAACCTTTTTTCCACCCATCCGAACACGGACAACCGCATCAACGAGCTGCGCAAGCTCGCGGCTTCCGGAATGAGCGGCGGCGGATACGGCCGGACCCGCGGCGGTTACGATGCCGAACCGGCGTCCCGCACCACCGGTCCCTGGGGAGCCGCTCCTCGGGAACCTCGCCGCCCGAAAGGCCCGTGGGGCTAGAAGCCCGCCGGAAGATACCAGACAAGAAAGCGCTTTTACGAAACGAAGCCTGCGCTTATGATCAATGTATGCACGCCGCGGCCGGCAATCGGTCGCGGCGCTTCTCTTTTTCGCTTCAAAAGCACAAATACCGGAAACGTCCTTGGCAAAGCCAATCCCCCCAAAACAAAAACAAAGCGCGCAAAAAGGCGCTGACAACCGAGAAAAGCCCGGATTTGCCGCGCGAAAGGTCGCCGCGGACATTCTCGGCAATGTGGTTCACAAATATCGCCCGCTCGACGGGGAGCTGGACACGGCGTCGGGCCATTCCGGTTTTCGCGCTCTGGCCGTCAACGACAGGTCCCTTGTGCGCGCCATCGTGGGCGCGGCCCTCCGCCACCGGGGGGAAATCTCCGAAATTCTGAACCGTCTGCTCGACCGGGATATTCCGGAGAGGACCGGGCGCGTCCTCGACATTCTCCATGTCGCCATCGCCCAGATGCTCTATCTCGATGTTCCCGACCGGGCGTCTGTTTCCCTGGCCGTCGATCACGCCTCCGTCGACAAGCGCGCACGTCCTTACAAAGGCCTCGTCAACGGCGTTCTGCGCCGGCTTGGACGGGAACGGGAGGATGTCACCGCCGATCTCGATGCGGACCGGCTGAACACGCCAGACTGGCTGTTCGAAAGCTGGACCGAGACCTACGGCGAAGACCGGGCCCGCGCGATTGCCGCCGCCCACAAGCGGGAAGCAGCCCTTGATCTCACCGTAAGGCAGGACCCGGAAACCTGGGCCGAACGCCTTGAGGGTGCCGTGGTCGCAGCCGGAACGGTGCGGCTGTCCCGCAAAGGCGCGGTCGACAAGCTGGAAGGTTTCGAAGAGGGCGCCTGGTGGGTGCAGGACGCGGCCGCCTCCCTGCCGGCAAAGCTTCTTGGCGACGTAACGGGCAAACGGGTCGCCGACCTGTGCGCGGCGCCCGGCGGCAAAACGGCGCAGCTTGCCTCTGCCGGCGCAGAGGTGACCGCCGTCGACATTTCCAAAAGCCGCCTGAAGCGGGTGAGCGAAAATCTTGCCCGGCTGAACCTGACGGCGGAAATCGTCGCATCGGATCTGCGCGAATGGGAACCGTCCGAGCCTTTCGACGCCATTCTCCTCGACGCGCCCTGCAGCGCGACCGGAACGATCCGCCGCCATCCGGACGTTGCCTGGATCAAGCGGCCCAGGGACATTGAAAAACTGGCCGAAATCCAGGCGGAACTCCTGCGCCGGGCGGCGGGTTGGCTGAAACCCGGCGGCTTACTGGTCTTTTGCACCTGTTCCCTGGAACGGTCCGAAGGGGAGAGCCAGATCGATGCATTCCTGTCGGAAACGACGGGTTTCGAGGTGGTCCCGGTCCTTGCCGACGAAATCGGCGGGCTTTCCCAGTGTATTACGCCGGACGGCTACCTGAGAACGCTGCCCTCCCATCTGACCGACACCGAAAACATCCCCGGCGGGCTGGACGGTTTTTTTGCGGCACGGTTGAAACGGCTTTAACGGCGCTTAAACCGTTCATTCCCTAATAATTGAAATGATTTGATAACCTTACCGTTTGGTATAAGCCTCCGTTGAAAGGGATTTCGGTATTCGCGCGTGCGTTCATAGAGTTGGCGGGTTTCCCCCATGACCATGGATACCGTCCTGGAAAAAAGCCGCATTTGGCGGCTGATGGCGCACTATGCCTGGCAACGCGGCCTCAGGTGGCTGCACGGCGGGCCTTTCTTCCGCCTGCAGCCCATGTCAAGGGCCCCGCAACGGCTGACGATCGCACCCCAGGACCTGCGCACGACAGATGCCACCAATGCGGCCGACATTTATGGTGGGCGGTTTCTGTTTTCCGGTCATCTGATCGAAACCCAGGGCCTTTCCCCGTTCGAAATCATGCCGGCGCACCCCGACTGGCAGCGCGAGCTGCACAGTTTCGGCTGGCTGCGCGATCTGAGAGCTTCCAACAGCCAGGTCGCACGGCAGAACGCCCGGGCGCTTGTGGACGACTGGATCAAACACTGCGGCCGGCGCCACGCCATCGGCTGGGAAACACCGGTCGTGGCCCGGCGGGTCATGTCCTGGCTCGCCCAATCGCCGTTTCTCCTGGAAGACGGCGACCACAACTTCTACGAACGCTTCCTGCGGTCCCTCGGACGGCAGGTCAAATTCCTGCGCAAGACGATCAACGAGGCCGATGAAGGCGTCGAGCAGCTTCATGTCGCCATCGCCATCACCGCCGCCAGCGTTTCCATGGCCGGGCAGGGGCGTTACATCCGCCAGGCCATCCGGCGGCTCGATCAGGAATTGAAAACACAGATCCTTCCCGATGGCGGACACATTTCCCGCAATCCCAGGGCCATTATCGACATCCTTACCGATCTTTTGCCCGTCCGGCAGGCTTTGGTATCGCAAGGCCTCGAACTGCCGGCGACCATGCTCCAGTCCGTCGATCGCATGATGCCGATGATGCGGTTTTTCCGCCATGGCGACGGCGCCTTCGCTCATTTCAACGGTATGGGATCCACGCCGAACGACCTTGTGGCAACGATCATGGCCTATGACGATGCCCGCGGCGCGGCACCGTCGAACGCCCCCCATTCCGGTTACCAGCGGCTGACGGGCGGAGAAACGGTCGTGCTCGCGGACACGGGCAAGCCGCCCGACCTCCTGCTGAGCGAGGACGCTCATGCCGGCTGCCTGTCCTTTGAATTTTCCAGCCGTCTCAACCGGATCGTCGTCAATTGCGGCGTCTCGCCCAAGTCGAACGATCTCTGGCGCAAGGTAAGCCGCTCCACCGCCGCCCATTCCACGGCAACGATCGAGGATACGTCCTCCTGCCGCTTTCTGTACGACCGGTATCTGAAACACTGGCTGGGCGCTCCGGTCATGTCTGGCCCCAAATCCGTGGAAGTCGACCGCTCGGACGATGACGCCGGCATTCACATCACCGCCTCCCACGACGGATACGCCCGGGAATTCGGCATCATTCACGTCAGGGACCTGCGGCTGGCCGGCGACGGGACCGTCCTCGATGGCATCGATACGTTCACGCCGGTCGGGCCGGTCGATCCCGATCACCATTATGCGATCCGCTTCCATCTCCATCCGCAGGTGCGGGCCAACCTGCTGCGCAGCGGAACATCGGTTCTCTTGATCTGCCGGGACGGCGAGGCCTGGGAATTCGATGCGCCGGGCTCCGAACTGTCCCTGGAAGAATCGATTTATCTTTCCGACGTCTTCGGCCATCGCAAGACGATGCAGATCGTTCTGTCGGGCCGGTTGGGAGAAGCCCCCGCCCAATCCTGGCAATTCCGCCGAACCGCCGTCGCCAAGCCCGGTCCGCTGGAAACCGAGATGGAACCGGAAGCAGAGCTTCCCTTCGATTAGAGCCTCAGTCGACAACCCGTTCGCCGAACGCTACGCCGAGAATGCCTGACGGGCGCCGCGTTCAGCCCTGACGCGTGTCCAGCCAGTCGCGAACACGCTGGTAACCGGACATCAGCGGCAGGAACCAGGGCGTCTGGCGATAGAGGGGAGCCGTCGGGAAATCCAGGTTCCAGAAGGCCGAGGGCGGCCTCCTCAGCATCGCCTCGCCGGCGCGATGGCCGAGATAGCTCAGCATCGCCACGCCGCTGCCATTGCAGCCGAGCGCATAGGCAATGCCGTCGCGGCGGCCGAGATGCGGCATGAAATCGAAGGTGAAGGCGATGGTGCCGGTCCAGGCGTGACTGATCGATACGGCCTCCAATTCCGGGAAAATGGCGACAAGGCGGTCGCGCAGGTCTTCCGCCACCGATGCAGGATCGCGCTGGCGCAAGGTCGCGCGTCCGCCGAACAGCAGGCGCCGACCGTCCGGCGTCGGCCGGAAATAGTTGAGCAGCCGCCGCGTATCGGCATAGGTGCGGCGCTCGGGCAGCAGCCGGTCCATCATCCCGGCTGGCAGCGGCTCGGTGACGACGATGTAGCTGGCAGCCGGGATGACCCGTCGTCGCAGCCACGGCAGCAACATGCCGGTATAGCCATTGGTGGCGATGAGGACATCCTTGCAGCGAATGGGTCCGCGCGCGGTCCGGATGACCAGGGCCGCACCCTTGCGTTCGATGCTTTCAGCCGCGGCCCCCGACACCAGAGCCGCGCCCTCCGCGCGCGCCAGCGCGACCAGGCCGTGCATATAGCGTGCCGGGTGAAGCTGGCCGGAACGCGGGATCACCATGCCGCCCCGATAGGCGGTCGAACCGATCTCGCGTGTCTGGTCGGCGCGCGCCACCAGATAGCCGCCAAGCCTCTCGGCCTTCTCGCCCAGCCCGTCGTAATGGCGTTGGCTGACCGCGCCGACGAACCGGCCGGATCGGCGATAGAATGCGTCGAGCGGCAGTTCGCCGACACGGGCTTCGAGAAAATCGAAGGAGGCGGCCGCTTCGGCACGAACGGCGGCGAGCAGGTCCGGCGCGAGGGTGCGTTCCATGGGCGAACGCACCGCCGAAGAAGACCCCTTGCCGAGATTGACGCCGCTGCTCACATGGCCGGCATTGCGGGTGCTGGCGCCACGGCCGAAATCCGTTGCCTCGAGCACGGTGACGTCCATGCCGCCACGACAGAGGGCGATCGCCGCATTAAGACCCGTGAAGCCTCCGCCGACGACCACTACGTCCGTTGTTTCGGGCAGGGGGTCGGGACTCGGTTCGGGTGGCGCATCCTCCCACCAGAAGGGGATAGTGGAAATGCCCCGCCCGGCGGCGGCGCCTGTCGTCAGAGCGTCGGCCATTCGTCCACCCAGGGATGGCGGGCCTCGCAGGCAGCGGCGATGGCGATCAGCCTTTGCTCGTCGAACCAGCGACCCACCACCTGCATTCCGGCCGGCAGACCGTCCTGCGTATAGCCCATCGGGATCGACATGGCCGGATGGCCGGTATGGTTGAAGGTTCCCGTGTAGCCATACCAGTTGGCGCGCAGAGGCCCGGCCAGCTCGTTGTTGATGGTGATCGGGTCGTCCTGCGTGTGCCGGAAATGGGGCGGCGGGGCGGAAACGGTGGGCGTGACGATCACGTCATACGGCTCGAACAAAGCCTGCACCCGGCGGAAAAGGCCAGAGCGTAGGCCCGGTGCGGCCTGCACGGCGGCGAGATCCTGATGCGCCGCCTCCTTGAGCGCGGCCGTGAGGACAGGATCCAGAACATTCTCATGGGCCTCGAGCAGCCAGCCCAGCCGGGCGCGCTGATAGGCGCGCATGGCAGTCAACTGGCTGGCCTTCGACCAGTCGAAGTCGTCCGGACCCTCCGAGATGTCCGCACCTTCCGCCTTGAGGAAGGCAAGGCGCGCGTCGAGCAGCGCCTCGACGTCATTGTCGACAAGCCGGTTGCCCATGCGGCGGAAGACCAGCACCTTCAGCCCCTTAAGTGCGCGATACGGGTTTTCGGGCACAGCGAAGACGGCGGCCGGCCGGCCAATCGACCAGGGGTCGCCGTCGTCGGGACCGCTCATCGCGGTCAGGCCCGCCGCCATGTCGGCGACGGTGCGGGTCGCAAGGCCCAGATTGACGAACGTCGAAAACAGTTCGATCGCGGTTTCGTTGGCGACCCGGCCAAGCGTCGGCTTGAGGCCCAGGACGCCGCAAACTGCGGCAGGGATGCGCGACGAACCGGCGCCGTCGGTGGTCATGCCGAGCGGGCCCATGCCCGCGGCGACGGCGGCCGTCGCCCCACCGCTCGATCCGCCCGGCGACCGTTCGAGATCCCAGGGATTGCGGGTGTAGCCATGGCGCGGGTTGTTGGTCAGCGCCTTGATGCCGAATTCGGGCGTATTGGTCTTGCCGATCAGGATGGCGCCGGCTTGGCGCAGGCGCGCGACCGCGACGGCGTCCTTGTCGGGCACGTTGCTCGCGAAGACATGCGAACCGAAGGCCGTTTCCATGCCGGCCGTCTCGACCAGGTCCTTGACCGAGAAAGGAACGCCGGCGAGCGGACCGGGATCCTCGCCGCGCGCGACCGCTTCGTCGACGGCGGCCGCGCCGCGCAGTGCCTGATCGGGATCGACCGTGGCATAGGCGTTGACCCTGCCGTCGACATCGGCGATGCGGGCAAGCACCGACTCCATCACGGCGCTGGCAGAAAGTCTGCCGGTGCGTACCTCCGCCGCGATCTCGGCGGCGCTTTTCATCCAGTGGGCCGTATCCTGCGCCATCCGGTTTCCTCCTGTTCCTGCCGGTCGGTCGTTCCGTGCGGGCATGATTGCATCAATCGCGTTCGACGAAGAATTCGATGCCGACGAACCGGTCGAGCACGAAAACGAGCAACATCGTGAACAGCACCAGCGTTGCCGAGACGGCGGCAACCACCGGGCTGGCGCTTTCCAGGACCTCGCTGAAGACCTGCACCGGCAGCGTCATCACAAAGGGGCCGACCAGGAACATGCTTACAGTCACCTCGTCGAAGGAGATGATGAAGCTGAACAGCAGCGAGGTGATGAGGCCGGGCCGCGCGGCCGGCAGCGTGACCAGAAAGAAGGTGCGCAGCGGGCGCGCGCCGAGGCTCATGGCCGCCTCTTCCAGGGACGGGTCGGATTTGCGCAGCGAGGCGGCTATGGGCCGGTAGGCGTAAGGTATGGTGAGAATGCAGTGGACGAGCACCAGGCCGATGAAGGAGCCCAGCCAGCCGATTGTCGAAAGGATGACGATCATGATCACGCCGATAGCGGCATGGGGGAAGATCAGCGGGGTCAACAGTGCCGTTTCGTAGGCAGCGCCGCCGCGCATGCCGCCGCGCACGATCGCCCAGGCGGCGGCGAAGCTGGCCGCTGTGCTGACGAAGGCCGCGATGAACGCCAGCAGCGCGCTGGTGCCGAGCACGGCCAGCCAGTCGGCGGACCCGAGAAACTCCACATACCATCGCAGCGACAGGCCGGGGATGGGAAAGGAAAGGTAGCCGGCCGAGGTGAAGGAGACGATCACCACGATGACGATGGGCAGCGGCAGGAACAGAAGCGTGCCGATCCCGACGACGCGCGATAAGGAAAGCCGGGTCATCGCGACACTCCCTCGCCATGGCGGTGGTTGATGCGCCGTTCGAGCCATTGCAGCGGCAGGACGACGGCAAGCGCGGTGATCAGCAGGACGGTCGCGAGCGCGGCCGCCTTGGGATAGTCGAAGAAATGCATGACCTCCTCGAAGATCTTGGTGCCCAGCATCGTGTTCTGGAGGCTGCCGAGCATCAGCGGCGTGACGATGGCACCGGTGGCCATCAGATAGACCAGCGTTACGCCGGTGAGGATGCCCGGCATCGCCAACGGCAGGATGACGTTTCGGAAGCTGTGCAACGGTTTGGAGCCGAGGCTGGCGGCCGCCTCTTCCAGCGTGCGCGGAACCTGCATCAGCACCGACAGGATGGCGATGATCATGAAGGGCGCGAGCACATGGGTCAGGCCCAGGACGACGCCGAACAGATTGTACATCAGCTTGACGGGGGCATCGGTCAATCCGATCGCCGACAGCAGCCAGTTGACCATGCCGCGCGGACCGAGGATCACCATCCAGCCATAGGAGCGCACGACGATGCTGACCAACCAGGGGAAGATCACCAGCATCAGCAGGAAATTGCGATTGGCGCGGTTGCGGGCGATGAAATAGGCCGTCGGAAAGCCGATCAGCAGGCTGAAGAACGTCGTCAGTCCGGCGATCAGCAGCGTGCGGGCCAGCATGTCGAGGTAATCCTGCCGTTCGAGAAAATCACGATAGTGCTTGAGGTCGAAGGTACCGTCGATGACCACCGACGCCTTGACCAGCGCCAGCAGGCCAATGGCGAAAATGCCGATCAGCGCGGCGGAGGGCAGAAGAAGCAGACCGGTTGAGAGCTTGCGGTTCATTTTTCCAGACGGGCGTTGGAGAGGAGGCGGACGGGCGGCGGCCGGATTCGGCGGCCGCCTTTGTCTTGTGTAAGGGCCTTACAGTTCGGCCATCATCTTTTCGATGGCGTCGACGCGTTCCTTCTGGTGCCGGGCAATGAAATCCCAGTCCGGCTGGTAGAGCTTGGCGCGCAAGTCGTCGAGGGGCATGCCAAGCTTACCGACGATCTCGTCCGTCGCCTTGGCATTGTTGTTGCCCGGGATGTAGCCCGACAGCGCGACGCCGCGTTCCTGCGGCGCGGCGCTGGCGATGTAATTGAGCCATTTAGCCACCATGTCACGGTCGGCGACGCCTTTCGGCGCGACGATGACATAGGGGAGCAGCAACGCGCCTTCGTCCGGAATGACGATCCGGACATAGTCGGCGCCGGCCTCGTTCAGGCTCCATACGCGCACCGAATAGAACGGCATGGCCGCCACTTCGCCGCGTTCCAGCATGGCGTTTTGCTGGGCAAGCGAACTGGCGACGCTCAGCATGTTCTTCGCCGTGCCCTTCAGCAGTTCCATGCCGCCGTCGATGTGGAATTCGTTGCCGCCCATCGCCTTCGACATGATCGTCAGGTCGTAGGTCGAGAGATAGATCGGCCGGGTCAGGCCGATGCGACCCATCCATTCGGGATCGGCGAGGTTTTTCCACGATGAGAAGTCCTCGACCTTGGCCTCGTTGGCGTTCATGCCGATGCCGTAATAGGCGAAATAAGGCGTGACGCCGGCCAGTTTTCCGTCCGGCGTGGTCAGCCAGTACTTCTTGTCGATGTTCTGCATCTCGGGCAGTTCTTCGGGGTCGAAGGTCTCGACCAGGCCGTCGCGCATCAGGTTGTTGGCCTGAACATAGGTGCAGATGCCGCTGTGGTATTGCGGCGCGCCGGCCTGGGCACGGAACTGCGCTTCGGGGTTCGGAATTTCGACGATGCGAACGTCGGTACCGGTATCGGTCTGGTAGGGGGTTGCGAAGGCCTTCTGCCAGGTGTCGCCGACGCCGCCGCCCCACGAGGCGTGCAGGATCGGGCCCTCGCCGGCGCGGGCAAAGCGCGGCAGTGTGGCCAGCGGTACCGCCGCGGCGGCCGCCCGGATGAGTGTACGCCGTGTAAGCTTCATGGTGTCCTCCTTTGTTATCAGTGCTCTTGACGTTGCGGTGATGCGGGGATCAGTCGAACCTGGTCCATGTCCCACCCGATTGTGACGGCTTCTCCGACCGGCAGGGGGTGGCGGCCGCCGGGCCTGAAAACGGCTTGCGCCAGAACGTCGCGACCACCCGTTCGGATCGTGTAGGTCAGGCTTGCCCCGGAGAAGCTGTGCGAAACCACCTGGCCGGTATGGCGAACGCAGTCTCCAGCGCCGTCGGCGGCTTCGATGCGGACATGTTCGGGCCGCACCGAAAGGGCGACCGCCTGTCCCGGTGCGAATTCCGGCGGGTCTTCTGGCAGGTCTTCCGGAAGGTTTTCCGGCAGCGCCATCTCGAAGGGCGGGTCGTCGAAACGCAGGACCCGCTTGCCGCCATCGTCGGTTGCCAGCCGGCCGTGAAACAGGTTGGTCTCGCCGACAAAGCGGGCAACGAATTCGGTTTGCGGAAAATGGTAGGTTTCCACCGCCGGACTGAACTGCTCGACGAGGCCGGCATTCATCACGGCGATCCTGTCGGACATCGACAGCGCTTCTTCCTGGTCGTGGGTAACGAAGATGAAGGTTATGCCGGTTTTCTGCTGGATCGTCTTCAATTCCGTCTGA
Source organism: Roseibium sp. (assembly GCF_048260565.1). GTDB lineage: Bacteria > Pseudomonadota > Alphaproteobacteria > Rhizobiales > Stappiaceae > Roseibium. Next base: position 183,427 of record NZ_JBLXGP010000004.1, read on the forward strand.
AGCTGGCGGCGGAGCTTGAGGTCGAGCGCGGAAAGCGGCTCGTCGAGCAGCAGGACGTCGGGTTCGGTGACCAGCGAACGGGCAAGGGCGACGCGCTGGCGCTGGCCGCCGCTGATGCGGCCGACCGGCCGATGGGCGAAATCGGCGAGATCGACCAGCCCGAGCATGGCCATCACCTTGTCGGAGATCTCCGCTTTGCCGACGCCATGGGCGCGCAGGCCGAAGGCGACGTTGTCGAAGACGTTGAGATGAGGAAAGAGCGCCAGATTCTGGAAGACGAGGCCGACGGCACGTTCGAAGGGGCGCTTTTTCGAAATATCGGCGCCGTTCATGCGGATGGTACCGGAATTGGGCGTCTCGAAGCCGGCGATCATGCGAAGGATGGTGCTCTTGCCGCAGCCGCTGGGTCCGAGAAGGGTAACGAACTCGCCGCGGCGGATCTTTAGGGAAACGCCCCGGACCGCTTTGAACGCGCCAAAGGTACGGGTCACGTTGTTCAGTTCGAGAATGGTGTCGTCGGTCTTTGTGGGTGCCACCGGCCGGCTCATTTGTTTGTCCAAAATCATGGTGTCAATCATCACCCGCTGATGGGGGGGACAGTCAAAGATTGTTTTTTTCGAATGTCATTCCGAAAGGTAATGTTCTTCATCGCGCAGCGGACGGCGTGACGCTGCCCAGCGCCTCAACTGCCGATCTATCCACTTCGACGATCATGCTTTCTGGTTATAAGTTGGAAGTCATTCGGTATTTGTGGGCGCTTTCGGCGTCGCGTTAAACCTTCTGGAAGCCGCGGGCTGGCCCGTGGCCGATCTCAGACAAGGATAGCCGATTTCCATGCCCACCCCCGTGCCACTTACCCGCCCGGATCAAATGCCCGAAGAACGCCGCGCCATAATCGAGGCAGCCGAAATGCCAACCTCGATCGGCGATCTTCTGGACCAGGGCGCGGCGGACTCTCCCGACCGCATTCTATGGACCTTTTTCGACGAGGGCATTTCGCACGGCTATGGCGAGGTGGCGGAGACGAGCCGCAAGGTGGGCGCGGCATTGGCCCGCTGGGGCGTGGCGCGCGGCGACATGGTCGCGGTGATGCTGCCCAACGTGCCGGCGATGCCGCTGACCTGGCTGGGGCTCGCGCGCATCGGCGCGGTGATGGTGCCGGTCAACACGCGCTACAGCGCCCGCGAACTGCGCTATGCGGTGGAGAATTCGGGCGCTGAACGGCTGGTGATCCATCGCGACTATCTGGATCTGCTCGACGGCGAGATGCGCGGTGTCCTGCCCGACGATGCCGTGCGGATCGTCGGCGGCCAAGGCAACCGGGACTGGGAAGCGGATATCGCCGCAGCCGACCCCGCACACTGTCCGCAACCGGCGATCGACCGCGACGACCTGGTCAACATTCAGTACACATCCGGCACGACCGGCCTGCCGAAGGGCTGCATGCTGACCCATCGCTACTGGCTGACCACCGGCATGGTGAATGCCTGGCGCGACGGCCGGCGCTACGCCCGCATTCTGGCGACCACACCGTTCTCCTACATGGATCCGCAATGGCTGCTGTTGATGACGATCTATCAGCGCGGCACGCTGTTCGTCGGGCGCAAGCAGAGCGCCAGTCGTTTTTCGCGCTGGCTGGCCGAGCACCGGATCCAGTTTTGTCTCTTTCCCGAGGCGGCGACCAAGCAGCCGCCGGCCCCGCATGACAATCAAAACGAGGTTGTCCGCGCAAATATCTACGGCGTGCGTGCCTCGGCCCATACCGCGCTCGAGGCCCGCTACGGGCTGATCGCGCGCGAAGCCTTCGGAATGACCGAGATCGGCTCGGGCCTCTACATGCCGATGGAGGCGACCGACATGGTTGGTTCGGGCAGTTGCGGAATTCCGACGCCGTTTCGCCGCACGCGGATCGTCGACGAGGCCGGACACGATCTGCCCGATGGCGAGATCGGCGAATTGCTGATCGGCGGGCCCGGGTTGTTTCTGGGATATTTTCGCCAGCCCGAAGCGAGTGCGGCAGCACTCAGGGACGGCTGGTTTCATACCGGCGATCTCTTTCGCCGCGACACGCGCGGCTATCATTATATCGTCGGGCGAAAGAAGGACATGATCCGCCGCAGCGGCGAGAATATCGCCTGCCGGGAAGTGGAGGGCGTATTGCGCGACATGGACGAGATCGAGGAGGTCGCGCTGATTGCCGTGCCCGACGACATGCGCGGTGAAGAAGTCAAGGCCTATGTGAGCCTGCACAACGGGCATGCCGGCGACATTGCCATGGTCGAGCGGATCATGGCCTATGCGGCGCCGCGGCTCGCCAGTTTCAAGCTGCCACGCTATTTCGAATTTATTGCCGAAATGCCGAGAACTGCGTCTTTCAAGGTAGCCAAATCCGAATTGCAGAAGGCGCGAAACGACCATCGTACCGGTTCCTACGACCGGGTCGACGGCGTGTGGCGCTGAGAAAGGCGGTTGTTATGAACACTCCCATTATCGACTACGGCGCGACGCCGCCACTTCCGGAACTGCGGCTTCAGCAGGGCGAACACCTGGCGAATTACCGCCGGGTTTATGCCACGAGCGAACAGGCAGCCGGACGAAACGACGATATCGATCTGGAAACCTTTTTCGCCCAATGCGATGCGGCCGGGATTGTCCGAACGGTCATCAAGGCCCGCGACGTGGAGACGACCTTCGGCGGGCGGGTACGCAATGAGGATGTCTCGCGCATCTGCGCGGAATATCCGGGCCGGTTCATCGGTTTTGCCGGCGTCGATCCGAACAAGGGCATGGTCGCCGTGCGCGAGCTGGAGCATGCGGTTTGCGATCTGGGCTTGCGCGGCCTCAACCTGCAGTGTTTCGAGAACCGGCTCGCCATCGACGACCGGCGCATGTATCCGCTCTATGCCAAGTGCATCGAGCTGGATATTCCGGTCAACATTCACACGGGTGTCAATTTCTCTCTAAAGAGCTCGCCCGATTTCGGCCGGCCCGACGCGCTCGACCGGGTGCTGTGCGATTTTCCGGAACTGCGCGTCTGCGCCTCGCCGCCGGGCTGGCCGTGGGTGATGGAACTCCTGTCGGTCGCCTGGCGGCACGCCAATCTTTCCATCGGCCTCGTCGCGGTTCGGCCCAGGCTGCTCACCACCGAGCATTCGGGCTACGGCCCGCTTCTGCAATATGGCCGCACGGTGCTGAAGGACCGGATCATCTGGGGCAGCGCCTGGCCGATGATGCCGTTGGAACGGACGGTCGCGGAAGTGCGCGCCCTGTCGCTGCCGGACGATGTGCGGAACGGGTGGCTGGGCGGCAATGCCCGCGATTTCCTGCGGCTCGATCTCGATATGTGACCGACCTTCCGGCATCGCCAGCAAGATCGAACACCGGCTTTTCAGCCGGCGTTTTCGCGACGCGGGCGCGATTGCGGCAGTCGGACCGACAGGGTGGTCGAACTGTTGGCGGACGCCTCGGCCAGCAGCTTGATACGGCGGTTCAGCACGTCCATGAAGCGGTCGGCGATGGCGGCGTCGCCGCGATCCTGAGGTCGCATCACCGAGAAGGTGAATTCGAGTTTCGGTTCGAAGGGACGAATGACCAGATTGGGCCAGACACCGTGGTGAACGGCCAGCGGCTCGACGATCGCCACGCCCAGCCCACGGCTGACCAGCGAATTGGCCTCGGCTGAGGTGAACACCTCGAGCCGCATTTTGCGCGAAACCCGCTGTTGTTCGAACACCGCATCGGTCAGGTGGCGCATCCGGCTGTCGCGGGTAAAGGAAACGAATTCGGCGCCTTCGAGATCCCGCGGCCCGATAACCTCGCGCTCGGCAAGCGGATGGCCCACCGGCAACACGCAAACCGAAGCCGCATGAAACAGCGGTTCGGTGTGCAGGGACGGATGGTGGAACTGGGTGACGGAAAAACCAAGATCGACATTCTGACGCAACACATCGCTGCCAACGGCCGTCGAGGTGTCGATCTTGATGTAGACATCCGGAAATTCGGCGGCGAACTCCGCCGTTGCCTCGGCGATCAGTGTATGTCCGATGGAGGTCGCCGTGATGATCCGCAATTCACCGGTCCGGTACTCGCGCAGATCTCGCGCGAAACGTTCGACGTCGCTCAGCGAAGCCAGGAGCCGGCGCACTTCCTTGTAGAGGAGTTGCGCTTCATCGGTGGGCAAAAGGCGCTTCTTCTCGCGGTGGAACAGGGTCAGTCCGAGATCGATCTCCAGGCCGGCCAGCATCTTGCTCATGGCCGGTTGAGAGACAAAGAGGCGGCCGGCCGCTCCTGTGACCGTACCAACCTCCATAAACTGGACGAACGCCTCGAGCTGGCGGTGGGTGATGCGCATCGACAGATCCCGGTCTAAGTCACGAACGGTTTGATTGTTAGAACAAGACCTGGCCCCGCGCTACCTGGTTGATGGCCGAGGGACGGACAGGCTTGACAAGCCGGCCGCCCGGATTGCGCCGGCAGCGAACAGTCGTTCAGGGAATGGCTGTCGCGTGCACTATTAGCCACTCGATTTGAGCCAGGTATCTTCCGATCTACCGGCTTTCGTGATAGGGCGACGCCAAATCCCACATCACGAGGCAAATCGATGGCCATTGTTTCCAAAAGCGTCCCCGTTCCGCCGCTCGTTCCTGTCAAGCGCGCGCTTCTTTCCGTTTTCGACAAGACCGGGCTGATCGATTTCGCGAAAGCGCTTGCGGATCGTGGCGTGGAACTGGTCTCCACCGGAGGCTCCTACAAGGCGCTGAAAGAAGCCGGTCTTGCCGTGCTGGACATTTCCGAGGTCACCGGCTTTCCGGAAATCATGGATGGCCGTGTGAAGACGCTGCATCCGGCCGTTCATGGCGGCCTGCTGTCGATCCGCGACGATGCCGACCATCAGAAGGCCATGGCCGACCACGGCATCACCGGCATCGACCTGTTCTGCGGCAATCTCTATCCGTTCGAGGATGTCGTCGCCAAGGACGCGGATTACGCCACCGGCATCGAGAACATCGACATCGGCGGCCCGGCCATGACCCGAGCGGCCGCCAAGAACCACGCCTATGTCACGGTCGTGACCGATCCGGCCGATTATGACGAGGTGATCGCCGAACTCGATAAAAACAACGGCCAGTCGCCGATCGGGCTGCGCAAGAAGCTCGCGCTAAAGGCCTTCGCACGCACCGCCGCATATGACGCGGCCGTTTCCAACTGGATGGCGGACCAGCTCGGCGAAGAAACGCCGTCCTACCGCGCCGTCGGCGGCAAGCTTACCGAAGTCATGCGCTACGGCGAGAACCCGCACCAGACGGCCGGGTTCTACAAGACCGGCGAAGAGCGTCCTGGTGTCGCGACCGCCCGCCAGATCCAGGGCAAGACGCTCTCTTACAACAACATCAACGACACGGACGCCGCCTTCGAGCTGGTCAGCGAATTCGACCCGGCCCGCACCGCCGCCGTTGCCATCATCAAGCATGCCAACCCCTGCGGCGTCGCCGAAGCGACCACCCTCAAGGACGCTTACGAACTGGCCCTGCGCTGCGATCCGGTCTCGGCCTTCGGCGGTATCGTTGCCCTGAACAAGAGCCTCGATGCGGCCGCCGCCGAGGAAATCGTCAAGATCTTCACCGAGGTGATCATCGCGCCGGATGCCGATGAAGCCGCCCGGGAGATCATTGCCTCCAAGAAGAACCTGCGCCTGCTGCTCACCGGTGGTCTCGCCGATCCGCGCGCCAAGGGTCTGTTCGTGAAAACCGTCGCCGGCGGTCTGCTCGCCCAGTCCCGCGACAACGGCGTCGTCGACGATCTGGACCTGAAGGTCGTGACCAAGCGCGCGCCGAGCGAGCAGGAACTGTCCGACCTGAAATTCGCCTTCCGCGTCGCCAAACACGTCAAGTCCAACGCCATCGTCTACGCAAGGGACGGCGCCACGGTCGGCGTCGGCGCCGGCCAGATGAGCCGGGTCGATTCCGCACGCATCGCCGCGCGCAAGGCGCTTGACGCAACCGAGGCGGCCGGCTTGTCCGAACCGCTCACCAAGGGCTGCGTGGTCGCATCCGACGCCTTCTTCCCCTTCGCGGACGGTCTTCTGTCCGCGGCAGAGGCAGGCGCCACGGCAGTCATCCAGCCGGGCGGTTCCATGCGCGACGACGAAGTGATCGCGGCAGCCGACGAGGCCGGTCTCGCCATGGTGTTGACGGGCATGCGTCACTTCCGCCACTGATCTGGACGGATTAATTGTCGAAACGGAACCGCGCCGTCTGATCTCAGGCGGCGCGGTTTTCGTTTGTCAGGAAGAGCAGATAGCCGCCGACGGCGAAAAAGCCCAGGATGACGGACATGCCCGCCGCCTGGCTGCCGCTCCAGGCGGTCATCAGGCTGACCGAAAGCGGGGCCATGAAACTGGTCACCTTGCCAGACAGGGCGAGCAGGCCGAAAAACTGCGTCATTTGCTGCTTCGGAGCGATCGCGACCAGCAGGCTGCGCGATGCCGCCTGAAGCGGTCCGGCGACAGCCCCAATCAAGGCGCCAAGCCCCAGGAACATCTGCTCGGGCAGGGAACTGAACAGACTGCCCGGCGCGCCGGGTGTCGCCGGTATCACAAACAGCACCGTATCCCGGTCGATGGAGATCAGACCCAGGCCGCAGATGATCAGGATGCCCAGCGCGCCGAAGAGAACCGCTTTAGGGCCATAGGCATCGTCCAGGCGCCCGCCGACGACTGCGCCGATCGTTCCCGTGATCGTCAGCAGAATGCCGAAGCTGCCGATCTGGATCGAGCCCCAGCCGAGCTGGCCGGCGGCATAAATCCCGCCGAAGGCAAACAGCGCCACCAACCCGTCCTTGTAGATCATGTTGGCGATCAGGAAGGTGAACAGCACCTTGTTGGCCCGTGCGTCACGGAATGTCCTTGCAAGATTAAAGAAACCGGCCCGCACCGCCGGTCCGAGCCGTGCCTTTTTCGGTGCATCCGGGACGAACAGGAACAGGGGCAACACGAACACAAGATACCAGAGCCCGGAGAACGGACCTGCCGCCCGGTCGCCCTCGCGGGTCACAGGATCAAGCCCGAACAGGGGGTCCAGCCCGAGAAGCGTATGGCCGGTTTCCGGATTGGCGGCCAGAAAACCGAGGGCAATGACAAGGCTCACCAAACCGCCCGCATATCCCGTCGCCCAGCCGGCACCGGACAGGCGTCCGATCCGCTCCGGCGGCACAAGGTCGGGCATCATCGCGTTGTTGAAGACGGTGGCGAACTCGATCGACAAGGTTGCGACGGCAAACGCAATCAGCGCGGTCGTAACACCCGACGGCGCACCCGGCGCAGCATACCACAGCATCATGCAGGCCACGACGAAGGGTACGGAAAAGGCAAAAATCCAGGGCTTCCTGTGCCCGGTCGCATCGGCGACAGACCCGAGGACCGGGGCCAGGATTGCAATGGCGAGACCGGCCGCCGCCGTCGCATAGCCCCACAACGTCTGACCTTCTGCCGGTGTCGCCGCCAGCGCGGAAGCGAAATAGGGCGCGAAGACAAAGGTCGTGACCAACGTGAAAAACGGCTGCCCGGCCCAGTCGAACAGCGCCCAGGAGACGACGGCGAGGCGTCCCGCCCCTTTGCCCGCAATAGTCATGGTTCAAACCTTCGGAACGGAAAAAAGGCCGGCATCGCCGGCCTGGACTTCTTTCAAATCTCAACTCTTTCCATAGTCACCCCCCTCAAGCGACAGCGCGAACCGGGGCCGGGGAGGCAAAAATCTAACGGTTTCGAGACTGTCGTTCCGACGAAGGCCGTGGCTCGCCAGTCCCGGATCTCCGCTGACGCTCCGTCCGGGATGACGAGTTGAGGCTTGGTTATCATGTTCAGGCCTGTATCGCCCCTATTAGGATACCTCGGCCAGAAGGCTTGCGGCGACGGAGAATTTCGACACGGTCAGGTCGCCGTCGAGGATTTCATTGACGGTCCGGATGGTCCGTTCGACAACTTTTTCATGGGTCGAGAGCCAGGATTCAAACCCACCTGCGGAAATCGCCTGAACCGCCAGATCCCGATGCGCAAAGCCCAGCGCGGAGCGGGCCCGGTCGAGGGCAAGGCCGTCGTAGTAGTCATTCAGCAACAGATTGCGGGCGAGCGCGTGCATGTCTTCGATATGGAAGAATTCCGCCACTTCGAAAAAGGCCTTGGCGGCAACATCGAGCGCCGCTTCGGTTTCTTCCGCCACCATGATGATGTCGGGAATGGCGATTTCCACCGGCTGCCAGCCGATCCGCTGCGCCAGGGCTTCCGGAACCCCCGCCTCCTCGTAGCGCCGGGAGTCCGCATCGAGTGCCTCGGCCAGAGCATCGCTGACCGCTGTCCTGAGCCGCGGCCGCAGATCGGCAATCCCGCGGCTGAATCGGTCGACGACATCGGCCATGCCCTGCTCGAACGACACGTGACGCTTGAACCAGATCACCCGTTCGAGCAGGAGATCCTGGACCTTGGCATAGAGCTCAAGCTGGAGCGCACCGTCGATCCTGGCGTCCAGCGCATCGATCTGGTTGTTGAGATCCGTCAGATCGAAGCTGTTGCGGACGGCGACAAAACAGTTGGCGATGTCCTGCGTCGTCGCGCCGGTCTGATCCTTGAGCCGTGTGAGAAAGGTCGGCCCGCCCCGATTGACCATCGAGTTGGCGAGCATGGTGGCAATGATTTCCCGCCGAAGCCGGTGGCCGCTGATCTCGTCACCATAGGCTTCGGCCATTTCGTCGGGGAAATACCGGAACAGTTCCCGGCCCAGATAGTCGTCATCGGGAACCGTGCTGTCCAGCAATTCGTCGAAAAGCGTAATCTTCGCATAGGCCAGCAGCACGCCAAGCTCGGCGCGGGTGAGCGTCTGCCCGGCTTTCACCATTTCCGCCAGGGTCGGCTCGTCGGGCAATTGCTCCACCTGACGATCCAGATGCCCGGCCTGTTCGAGCCGGCGCATCATGCGCACCTGGAAGCCGAAATCCTCGGTTCCGCGCCGTTCGGTCATCGAAATGGCAAGCGTCTGCAGATAATTGTTTCTCAGAACCAGGTCGGCGACCTCGTCGGTCATATGCGCAAGCAGCGTGTTGCGCTCCTCGATCGTCAGCTTGCCGGCCTTCACCGCCGCGCCCAGCGCGATCTTGATATTGACCTCCATGTCGGAGGAGTTCACGCCGGCGGAATTGTCGATGGCGTCGGAGTTGCAACGCCCGCCCTTGCGGTGGAACTCGATGCGCGCCAGCTGGGTGAGGCCCAGGTTGGCGCCTTCGCCGATCACCTTGGCTCCGACATCTGGCGCCGTGATCCGGATCGGATCGTTGGCCCGGTCGCCCGCATCGGCATCCGATTCGGTCGTCGCGCGGATATAGGTGCCGATCCCGCCGAACCACAGGAGATCCACCTTCAGGCGCAAGATCGCCGACATGACTTCCTGCGGCGTGGCCTTGGATCGGCTGATGCCGAGCAATTCCTGCATCTCGCGCGACAGCTCGATCGACTTGGCGGAGCGGGAGAAGACCCCGCCGCCCTTGGAAATAAGCGACGTGTCATAGTCCTGCCAGGACGACCGGCCCATGTCGAACAGGCGCTTGCGTTCCACCCAGGTTGTCGCTGGGTCCGGATCCGGATCGATGAAGATATCCCGGTGATCGAAAGCCGCCACCAGCCGGGTGACCTTGGACAGGAGCATGCCGTTGCCGAAAACGTCGCCGGACATGTCGCCGACGCCCGCCGCCGTGAACGGTTCGGTCTGGATATCCCGGTTCATTTCACGGAAATGCCGCTTGACCGCTTCCCACGCGCCGCGCGCGGTAATACCCATCTTCTTGTGGTCGTAGCCGGCCGACCCGCCGGAGGCGAAGGCATCGCCGAGCCAGAAATCACGGCCCTCCGAAATCCCGTTGGCCGTATCGGAGAACGTGGCCGTGCCCTTGTCGGCGGCAACGACGAGATAAGGGTCGTCGTCGTCGTAGCGCTGAACGTCCCTGGGCGGCACGACCTTGTCGTCGACCAGATTGTCCGTGACGTCAAGCAACGCGTTGATGAAGGTCTTGTAGCTTTCGGTGCCTTCCTTGAAGATCGCCTCCCGGTCGCCGCCTTCCGGCAGGTGCTTCGGCACGAAACCGCCCTTCGCGCCCACGGGCACGATCACCGCGTTCTTCACCTGCTGCGCCTTCACCAGGCCGAGCACTTCGGTGCGGAAGTCCTGCGGCCGGTCGGACCAGCGCAATCCGCCGCGGGCAACCCGCCCGAAGCGCAGATGCACGCCTTCGACACGGGGGCTGTAGACGAAGATTTCCCGGAACGGGCGCGGCTGCGGCAGATCGATGATCTTTCGCGAATCCACCTTGAAGGCAAAGGTCGGTTTCGGTTGGCCGGCCTTGTCCAATTGATAGAAATTCGTCCGCAGAATCGAATCGATCGCGTTCTGGAACCGGCGCAGGATCCGGTCGTCGTCCAGGCTGGAAACCGCTTCCAGCGCATTGTTGATTTCGCTTTCCAGCCGGGCGGTGCCGAGCGTGCGGTCGTCGCCGTCCGTCGAGGGGGTGAAGCGCAGATGAAACAGCTCGACCAGCTTCGCGGCGATCGCGGGATAATTGTTCAGCGTGGTCCACATGTAGTCTTCGGAAAACCGGACGCCCGCCTGCCGCAGGTATTTGGACAACGCACGCACCACGGCGATATCCCGCCAGGCGAGATCCGCGGAAAGAACGAGGCCGTTGTAACCGTCGTTTTCGGCCCGGTTCTGCCAGACGGCCATGAACAGGCGCTCCAGGCGTTCCTTCAGATCGGCGGTCAGATCGATCTCTCCGCCACGGCTTGCCTCAAGCGTCATCTCGTGCAGATAGGAAAGGGTCCGGCCGGTCGGTGTGATCCGGTAGGTCCGTTCGTTAATGACCTTGAAACCCATGTTTTCCAGAAGCGGCACACGGGCCGAAAGCGGGATCGGCGCCCCCTGGTGATAGACCTTTAGCGAGAGCCGGGTGTCTTTTTCACCCTGATTTCGAAAGAAGGTCACCGCCGTATTGCGCTCTTCCGAGAGAGCCTCGACCTTGACCACATCGGACAGGGCGCTCTCGGAGTTGTAGACTTCCTTGTAGCCGCCGTGGAAGGCCAGCGCATAGCGTTCCGCCAGATGCCGGGCCGTGACCGGATCGAACCGGGCCCGCATCGCATCGCGCAGGCTGTCCGGCCAGGTCCGGATCAGGTCGGCGACCGCGCGTTCCAGCTCCTCCTGGGGCGGCGTCGGCGTCTTGCCCTTGTCGCGGCCGATGATGAAATGCACCCGCGCCAGCGGACCTTCCAGATAGGTCACGTACCAGGCCGAAAGCCGGCCCTCGTAGACCCCCGAAAGATAGGTGCTGATATTGAGGCGCACTTCGGTCGTATACCGGTCGCGCGGCACGAAACAGAGGATCGAAACGTAGCGGTCGAACTTGTCGACGCGCGGCAGGACCCGGACCCTGGGACGTTCATCGAGTTGCAGGATCGCAATCGCGAAGTCGAACAGGGTGTCCTTGTCGATCTGGAACAGCTCGTCGCGGGGAAACCCTTCCATCACATTGATCAGCGCCCGGCCCGAATGGCTGTCCGGATCGTAACCTGCGAGCGCAAGGACGCTGGCGACCTTCCGGCGCAGGAAGGGAATGGTGCTGGTCGGTTCCGTATAGGCCGTCGACGCGAACAGGCCGACAATGCGCAATTCGCCGACCATGGCGCCGTCGTCATCGAAGATTTTCGCGCCGACATAGTCCATATGAACCCGGCGGTGAACCCGGCTTTTCACATTCGCCTTTGCAATGATCAGCGGTTCCGGCTTCAGCAGGAATTCGCGGATTTCCGGCGTGATCTGGACGAATTCCGATCCCCGGCGCAGGACCCGGACATCCGGGTCGGCCAGGAGGCCCAGGCCTGTTCCCACATGAGGGGAGAGTTCGCCTTCTTCCACACCGCCTTCGAACTTGTACTCGCGCATGCCGAGGAAGATGAAGTTGTCCTTCGCCAACCATTCCAGGAAGTGAATCGCTTCCCACATCTCGTCGTTGCTGCCGGCAATCCCCGTGGTCTTGTAGGTATCGATGGCCTCCGCGAGGCGCTCCTGCATCGGCTTGAAGTCCCGGACCGCGGAACGAACATCGTTGAGAACCAGATTGAGCCGTTCTGCCAGCGCGGTTCTCGCCTCTTCGGAATCCATCCGCGCCACGTGGATATGGATGAGACTTTCCTGCCGGTCTGAGCGCTTCGCCTTACGTTTCGGCAGAACGGCGGACTGGAGCTTTCCCTTTTTGTCCCGCTCCACGATATAGGTCGGATGCAGCACAAGGTGGACTTCAAGCCTGCTTTCCTGCAATTCGTCCATGACGGAAGCAACCAGGAACGGCATGTTGTCGTTGACGACCTCGACGACGGTCAGTTCGCCGGCCTTCTCGCCCGGCGCGTCGAAATCGGGATTGGTAATACTGACCCGATGGGTGCCGAGCTCGTGGGACTGGAAGTCCCGCCACGCCAGTCGCACGAATCCGGACAACTCTTCACAGGTATAGGCGACAAGGTCTTCCGCGGCGCCACGGGCAAAAAAGGCGTCGGCGAAATCGGCGAGCGCCTGATCTTCCTTGGCGAGAGAAGCATGCACTTTTTCAATAAGCTGTTTCTTCTCCGCTTCACGCGACTCCGGCATTTCCAACCCTTTCGTATTTTTATCCCTTTCGGGACGACCATGCTAACCTGATATGGTGAACCGAATTAAAACGACGTCTGCGACGGGGAGATAAACGTGACGGACAAACCGACGGCTCTTGAAATTGAGGCAACTGCACCGCTGAGCGAAAAGACACAGGCCTATTTTGATTTATGCCAGGAGAAACTTGGCCTGGTTCCGAATGTTCTGAAAGCCTATGCCTTCGATGAAGCGAAGCTCAGGGCCTTCACGGATATGTACAACGACCTCATGCTGGCGGAATGCGGACTGTCGAAACTTGAGCGTGAAATGATTGCCGTTGCGGTATCTTCCGTCAATCGTTGTTTTTATTGCCTGACCGCTCATGGCGCCGCCGTCCGCGAACTCTCCGGAGATCCGATCCTCGGCGAGCTCATGGTCATGAACTACCGGGTAGCCGATCTTTCCACGCGCCACCGTGCCATGCTCGATTTCGCTGTCAAGTTGACCGAACGGCCCGCGGAAATTCTGGACGCCGACCGCCAGGGCCTGCGCGATGCCGGATTTACCGACCGGGACATCTTTGACATCGCCTCCGTCGCCGCTTTCTTCAACATGACCAACCGGGTCGCGGCGGCGACCGACATGCGCCCCAATCATGAGTATCACTCAATGGCGCGTTGAGTTCGTGCACCCCTAATAACGGTGACATTTTCACCGATTGGGTGTATGAGGCACGGGTTTTCGCGAGAAACGCAGGAGAGGGAGCCGGGACGATGGTCGCGCGGGTATTCATTGATGGCGAAGCAGGTACGACGGGTTTGCAGATCCGTGAACGCCTCGCCACGCGCCCGGACATCGAACTTCTGTCGATCCCGGAGCACCTGCGCAAGGACTCAAGCGCCCGCGCGGACCTTCTGAATTCCGCCGATGCCGCCATCCTGTGCCTGCCGGACGATGCCGCTCGGGAAAGCGTGTCGATGATCGAAAGCGACACGACCCGGGTCATCGATGCCTCGTCCGCCCATCGGGTGGCCGACGGCTGGACCTACGGCTTTGCCGAAATGGACAAGGACCAGACCGAAAAGATCAAGTCGGCCAAGCGGGTGACCAACCCGGGCTGCTGGCCCCAGGGCCTGATCGCCCTGATCCGGCCGCTGGTCGAGGCCGGTCTGCTGCCCGCGGACTTTCCGCTGACCTACAACGGCATTTCCGGCTATTCCGGCGGCGGCAAGTCCATGATCGCCGATTACGAGGCGGCCGGAACCGGCGCGAACATGTTCGCGCCCTACGGACTGACCTTCAATCACAAGCATCTGCCGGAAATGCAGCGCTATTCCGCGCTGACCTCCACACCGCTGTTCACACCGTCGGTGGGCAACTACTACAAGGGCATGCTGACCTGCGTGCCGCTGCAGTTGTCGACGCTTGACAAGGTGCCGACAGGCGCGGACCTGCACGCGGCCATCGCCGACCATTTCGCCGGCATTTCCGGCGGCTTCGTCGAGGTCGCGCCGCTCGCCCAGCTCGACCGGATGCCGGACCTCGACCCGCAAGCGCTGAACGACACCAACAGCATGCGCCTGCATGTCTTTGCCAACGACACGCGGGCGCAGGCCTGCCTGATCGCCGTCTACGACAATCTCGGCAAGGGCGCGTCCGGCGCCGCCGTGCAGAACCTCAACCTGATGCTGGGCGTCGACGAGGCCACCAGCCTGGCCGCCTGAGCGCACCAACCGGCCGAATAAAGACAAGAAACCACTGGAGTAATCGCCTTGGAAAAGTTCGAAACGCTGACCGGTGTCGCAGCACCGCTGCCGATCATCAACATCGACACGGACATGATCATTCCGAAGCAGTACCTGAAGACGATCAAGCGCACCGGCCTCGGCACCGCGCTGTTCAGCGAAATGCGTTATAACGAGGACGGCTCGGAAAACCCGGACTTCGTTCTGAACAAGCCCGCTTACCGGGATGCCAAGATCCTGGTCGCCGGCGACAACTTCGGCTGCGGCTCTTCGCGCGAGCACGCCCCTTGGGCGCTTCTCGACTTCGGCATTCGCTGCGTGATCGCCACGTCCTTCGCCGACATCTTCTACAACAACTGCTTCAAGAACGGCATCCTGCCGATCCAGGTCTCCGAGGACGAGCTGGAAAAGCTCATGGACGACGCTTCGCGCGGGTCCAACTCCACCATGACCATCGACCTTGAAAACCAGGTGATCAAGGGGCCGGACGGCGGCGAGATCTCCTTCGAACTCGATCCCTTCCGCAAGCATTGCCTCATGAACGGTCTGGACGACATCGGCCTGACCATGGAAAAGGCACCGAAGATCGACGCTTACGAAACGAAGTTGGCCGAAGCCCATCCCTGGGCCTGAGCGGAACGATAAACCCGATTTCGTCATTGCACGGATTGGGTGATTTAAATACAACCACGCCCCTTGCTCCATTCTGCCCCCTAGAGGGGGATAGAGATCACAAATTGAGCGACATCGTTGGCGACAGGTACCAGGTTACCTCTCCCGTTGGGAGAGGTCGGAGCAAAGCTCCGGGTGAGGGGGCAAGACTATCCGTATCCCTGAGGGTTTCGCGCCCCTCACCCCAACCCTCTCCCAATGGGAGAGGGAGCCGTGTTTCGCCAAATACGATTACCCTGCCCCTCAAGGGGGGAGACAGGGGCCGTGCCTTTTCCGGCTTTTGTTTTTTTACACGGTTGCTTCAAGCTCCGAACACCCGGCCATCACCGAGGCTTGAACAGGCTTTAGGTGAAAATTCGCTCATTGCCCTCTAAATGCAGGGCATGACAGTCGCTTCGACCCTGCTCCGCCATGCGCCCTGGACCGACCGGAAAGGTCGGCTTTCCCCGTTGCGGCTTGTGGTCTTTGTCGGCCTCTTTCTCCCTGCGGTCACGATCTTCGCCGATCTGATTTTCGGACCCATGCGTCCGGAACCCTTCGAATACGCGCTCCACGAAAGCGGCAAATGGGTCGTCCGTTTCCTGCTGCTTTCCCTGGCGATCACGCCGTTCCGCCGGATCCTTTCCTGGAACAGGCTGATCGGCGTCCGGCGGATGATCGGCGTCTCCGTGCTGTGCTATGCGCTCCTGCATCTGGGCTTCTACGCCGCCCAGGAGAACTGGCATCTCGGCAAGGTCGCGTCCGAAATCGTGTTGCGCATCTACCTGACCATCGGTTTTGTAGCCCTCCTCGGGCTGATCGGGCTCGGCGCGACCTCCTTCGATGCGGCCGTGCGCAAACTGGGACGCAACTGGACCCTCCTGCACAGGCTCGCTTATGTGATCGGTGTACTCGCCCTGATCCACTTCTTCCTGCAGGCCAAATCGGACGTCACCGAACCGACCTTGATGGCCGGACTGTTCCTCCTGCTGATGAGCTACCGGGTCGTCGGTGTGGCGAAACTGGATATTTCCCGCAGCTGGGTTCTAGCCCTGTGCGCAACTATCTCCGCGGCCCTGACCGCCGGCGTAGAATATGCCTGGTACGCCCTTGCCACCGGCATTCCGCCCAGGCTGGTTTTCCTGGCGAATTTTGATGTCGAGACCGCCATCCGTCCGGCCGTCTGGGTCGCGATCATCGGCATCGCCGTGGCAATGCTGCCTTTGATCCGTAAGGCTTTTGGAGGCATCGCACAGTTCAGACCCGCGAAGGCCTGACAACAGGTCTAACGCTCGACCTGTGGTAAAGTGGATTGGATCACCCGGACTTCGCCGTGTGATGACAGAGTGTGGGGAAGCGCAAAGACCTCTCCCCAGCGGGGTCATTGCCCGGCGCAGTCCGGGCAATCCACTCGCTTCGGCCAAACGGCAGTGCGATTAGAATTTTGTCAATCCGGTAGCGGCTTATGCAGAGGTGCCACCCCGTCTTCAGGTAGATAGCAATCAGCCGTCCTTGGTCCCGCGCAGGCCTCTGGACTGGTTGATCTTTTCCAGGTCCGCCATGCGTTCGCCGATCGGGGCAAGCGCACTGGCCGTCGTCTGGAACCGGGCGGCATGGACTTCAAACAGCCGTCGGGCGAGTTCCGGAAATTCCATGATCATGCGCTTGAACAAGGCCCGGCGGATCCGGATCACGCGTACATCGCCGATCGCGACCGCGCGGCACGGGCGGATGGCATCCACCAGCAGGGCGCTTTCGCCGAGCAGGGTGCCGGGACCGGCGACATCCACATCCTCGTAGGTCTTCTTGGCGCGCTTCTTCTGCAAGGCGACTTCGCCGCTCGCGACCAGCAGGGCTCCGTCGGCCCGGTCGGCCTCGTCGAACAGCAACTGTCCGTCCCGGAAATCGGCACTTTCCGCGCTGAAGGCAAGCAGCCGCAATTGTTCGTCGGCAAAATCCGACAACATCGGGACCTTCTGCAAGATTGCGATATCTTGTGCGAGACTCATGCCTCAGATTTACGACCTTTCACGGTCAGGGCACAAGCTTATATCCACCGGCTTCTGTGACCAAAAGCTCCGCATTGGACGGATCGCGTTCGATTTTCTGCCTGAGGCGGTAGATATGCGTCTCCAGCGTGTGCGTGGTGACCCCGGAATTATAACCCCAGACCTCGTGCAGGAGAACGTCGCGGGTGACCGGCTTTTCGCCCGCCCGGTACAGGAATTTCAGGATCGAGGTTTCCTTTTCCGTCAGCCGAACCTTGGACCCCTTTTCGTCGAGCATGAGTTTGGCGGCGGGACGAAAGGAATAGCGACCGATGGAAAAGGTCGCGTCCTCGCTCTGTTCGTGCTGGCGCAGATGCGCCCGGATGCGGGCGAGCAGGACGGCGAACTTGAACGGCTTGGGAACGTAGTCGTTGGCGCCGGCTTCCAGCCCCAGGATCGTGTCGGAATCCGTGTCATGGCCGGTGAGCATGATGACCGGCGCCTTGAAGCCGTTCTTGCGCAGAAGCTTCACCGCTTCCCGGCCGTCGATGTCCGGCAGGCCCACATCCATCAGAAGCAGGTCGACATGCTCATCCTTGGCCATGGCGATCCCGCTTGCGGCCGAATCGGCCTGGATCGTTTCGAACTCGTCGTAGAGCGACAGCTGTTCGACAAGCGCCTCGCGCAGTTCGGTATCATCGTCGACAATCAGTATTGTGCGCGCGGTCATCGCTTAAGTCCTCGCCAGTCAAGCTTTTTCGCCCCGTAGTCGGCGGCAAGATAACACATGGGGTGTGGTGACGCCTTTGTGAAAGGGAATTTTTCGACATACAAGCGTTTGCTCGTCAATTCTTGTTCACGCGGGCTTTAGTCCCGGTTTATCAGGGCTTTGCCACAGACCTCGCGGCGACGAAAAACCGAAGGGCGCAGAGATGAAAAATCAGGTGCAATGCTTGGAAGTCCGCCAGTTGCCGTGGTTGAAGACCCGGGGCGTTCTGACCTTCGGAGGGATCACGGTTCCGTGTGCGTTGGGGAGATCCGGCGTGACCCATGCAAAGCGCGAGGGCGACGGGGCAACGCCTGCGGGCACCTTCGAGCTCTTGAATGTCTATTACCGGGCCGACCGCCAGCCCCGGCCGCGCACCGCATTGCCGCTCGAAGCGCTGGCGCCGATAGACGGCTGGTGCGACGACCCCGGCCATCCGCGCTACAACCGCCCGGTGGAATTGCCGTTTGCCGCAAGCCACGAGAAGATGTGGCGCGACGACCGGCTCTACGACATCGTCGTCGTGCTCGACTGCAACATGTATCCGGCGGCTCCGGGCAGGGGCAGCGCCATCTTCTTTCACATCGCCAGGGAAGATTACACACCGACGGAAGGCTGTATCGCCGTTTCGCCGGAGCACATACGCCTGATCCTGGCGCAGGTTTCTGTCGGCACCGTCATGACCGTTTCCTGATCCCAAGCCATCTCACGCCGCGTCTTTTTAAATTCAAGACACCGGTCTTTCCTGCTATCCAGAACGGAACGATCCCGAATGCAGGTGAAATACGCCCATGCGCTGGAAAGGCCGACGCCAAAGCAGCAACATTGATGACCGCCGCGGCAGGGGTAGCACGCCGCGTCTGCGCCTGCCGGCCGGACGCCGGGCACGGACCGGCGGCGGGCTGGGCCTGACCGGGATCCTGGTGGTTCTGGTCATTGCCTGGGTCACCGGCATCAATCCGCTAACCCTGCTGAGCGGCCTCGACGGCGGCGGTTACGACAGCCCGTCCTATGAGACCGGAACCCCGCAAACACCGGCCAATGACGAAGGTGCCCAGTTCGTTTCGGTCGTCCTCGCCGACACCGAGACCACCTGGGACAAGATCCTGGCGGAGCACAATGCGGACTACCCGGAGCCGACGCTGGTCCTCTTCTCCGGGTCCGTACCGTCTGCATGCGGTTATGCCAGTGCGGCCACCGGGCCGTTTTACTGCGGCGCGGACCGGAAGGTCTATATCGACCTGTCCTTCTACAAGCAGCTTGCCGACCAGCTGAATGCGCCCGGGGACTTCGCCCGCGCCTATGTTCTGGCCCATGAGGTCGGCCATCACATCCAGAACCTGCTCGGCATCCTGCCGGAATACCAGAAGGCCCGCCGCACCATGAGCGAGCGGGACGGCAACGCGCTCTCCGTCCGCGTCGAGCTGCAGGCGGACTGCTTTGCCGGGATCTGGGCGCATTTTGCCGCCCGCCAGAAGGGCTTCGTCGAGGAAGGCGACATCGAAGAGGCGCTGAACGCGGCCAGCCGTATCGGTGACGATACCCTTCAGAAACAGGCGCAGGGCTATGTGGTGCCCGACAGCTTCAACCACGGAACCTCCGCCCAGCGCGTCCGCTGGTTCAAACAGGGCTTCCGAACAGGCGACATCCGCTCCTGCGATACCTTCAACGCAAAGAACCTCTGATCCGGCCTTTACCGCAATTCAATCTCGGGCGCGTCTGCCACTGGTAATTTGCCCGGCTTTCCGCCATATAGGGGGCAATATCCCCTATAGGGGACACAACCCCCTTAATCTTTGACGAAATGACACCGACATGGCGCACAGGCCATTTTTAAAAATGAACGGTCTTGGCAACGACTTCCTGGTCTGGGATGCGCGTAACGAGCCGTTGCGCCTGACGCCGGATGTCATCGCCGCACTCGGCGACCGGAAATGCGGGATCGGTTTCGACCAGATGATCACGGTGGAACGATCGACCGCGGGCGTCGACGCCTTCATGCGGATCCATAATTGCGACGGCACCCAGGTGGATGCCTGCGGCAACGCCACCCGCTGCATCGGCCGCCTGTTGATGGAAGAAGCCGGCAAGGACGTCGCCTCCATCGAGACCAATGCCGGTCTGCTGCATGCCTTTGCGGGCACCACGCCGCGCATGGTGACCGTCGACATGGGCAAGCCGCGCCTGAACTGGGACCAGATCCCGCTGGCCGAGGAATTCGCCGACACGCGCGCCATCGAACTTCAGATCGGCCCGATCGACGAGCCGATCCTGCATACGCCGGCGGTCGTCAACATGGGCAATCCGCACGCGATCTTCTGGGTCGACGACATCGAGGCCTATGACCTCTCCCGCGTCGGCCCGCTTCTGGAGCGGCACCCGATCTTCCCGGAAGGCGCCAACATCTCGCTCGCCCATGTCTTTGCCGAAAATCAGATCCGGGTGAAGGTCTGGGAGCGCGGCGCCGGCCTGACCCGCGCCTGCGGCACGGCCGCCTGCGCCGTGGCGGTGGCGGCTGCGCGCGACGGCAAGGCCGGACGCAAGTCGACCATCCATCTGCCCGGCGGTCCGCTTGAACTCGAATGGCGCGAAAGCGACGGTCATGTCCTGATGACCGGACCGACGGAAGTGGAATTCGAAGGCGACATCGACCTCGACACCCTTGAATGGACCAGGACCGCATCGGGCGACCCGGCCGAAGGGGCCGCCGCCTCATGAGCATTGACGTCGTCACCTTTGGCTGCCGGCTGAATTCCTACGAATCCGAGGTCATGAAGCGCGAGGCGGAAGCCGCAGGACTGGAAGACGCGGTCCTGATCAACACCTGTGCCGTGACCAACGAAGCCGTGCGCCAGGCCCGTCAGGCCGTGCGCAAGGCCCGGCGCGACAATCCGAACGCCCGCATCATCGTGACCGGCTGCGCCGCGCAGACGGAAACCGCGACCTTTTCCGAAATGGAGGAGGTCGATCTGGTGCTCGGCAACACGGAAAAGCTGGAACGCAACTCCTACGCCCGGGTCGCGAATTTCGGCATCGAGGAAAGCGAAAAGGTGCGCGTCAACGACATCATGAGTGTCGAGGAAACCGCCGGCCACCTGATCGACGGGCTGGAAGGCCGTGCGCGCGCCTTCGTCCAGGTCCAGAACGGCTGCGACCATCGCTGCACCTTCTGCATCATTCCCTATGGCCGCGGCAATTCGCGGTCCGTACCCATGGGCGTGGTCATCGACCAGATCCGGCGCCTGGTGGAAAACGGCTACAATGAAATCGTCCTCACCGGCGTCGACATCACCTCCTACGGCGCCGATCTGCCGGGTGCACCGAAGCTCGGCACGCTGACGGCCAAGATCCTCAAGCTGGTGCCCGACCTGAAGCGCCTGCGCCTGTCCTCGATCGATTCCATCGAGGCCGACGAGGACCTGATGCGCGCGATCGCCGAGGAAGAGCGGCTGATGCCGCATTTCCATCTCTCGCTGCAGGCCGGCGACGACATGATCCTGAAGCGGATGAAGCGCCGCCACCTGCGCGCCGACACCATTCGATTTTGCGAAGATGTGCGCCGGATGCGTCCGGACGTGGTCTTCGGCGCCGATATCATCGCCGGCTTTCCGACCGAGACCGAGGAGATGTTCGAAAACTCGCTCCGGATCGTCGACGAATGCGGCCTGACCCATCTGCATGTGTTTCCCTTTTCGCCGAGGCCCGGTACGCCGGCGGCGCGCATGCCTCAGTTGTCGCGCCAGCTCGTCAAGGAACGCGGCGCCCGGCTTCGGGCGAAGGGGGAAGAGGTCCTTGGCCTTCATCTGGCAGGCGAAGTCGGCAAGATCCGACCGGTCCTGATCGAGAAGGAAGGCCTCGGACGCACCGAACAATTCACGCAAGTGGAACTTTCCGGCGGCAGTGCCGGCGACATCCTGACCACCCGGATTACCGGACATACCGGCCGCCATCTCCTGGGCGAGGTCCTTTCCAGGGCGGCCTGACGGCTCAAACAGATCAAGGCGGGGAAATGAGCGAAAAGAAACGCGGGTTCCTGGGTCGGCTTTTCAGCGGCAAGGACAAGAACGAGACGCCGGAAGCCGAAAGGATTGATACGCCCGCCGAGAGCCCGGCTTTCGACGCATCCCGATCCGAACCGGAGCCGGCCGATACCGGTTTCGATGCGGCACCCGACCTGACGGAGCAGCCCGCAGAACCGCCGATCGCCGAAGAAACGCTTTTTACCGGCATCGGTGCAGAGGAAACTCTTGAACCGGATCTCTCCGAAAGCCTGAACGAACCGGCCGAACCCCAGGCTGACGTTCCCGAAACGCCTGTCATTGCGCCCGTCGCGACGGACGTACTGGTGGACACGCCACCGGCCGAACCGGAAGACAAGCCGAAACCCTCCTGGTTCCAGAAGCTGAAAAGCGGGCTGTCCCGCTCGTCCTCCGCGCTGACCGACGGTATTTCGTCGATCTTCACCAAGCGCAAGCTCGACGCCACCATGCTGGAGGAGCTGGAAGACGTGCTCATCCAGGCCGACCTCGGTGTCGATACCGCCATGGCGATTACCGACCGTCTGTCGCAAGGGCGCTACAACAAGGAAATCGAGCCGGAAGAGGTGCGCGCGATCCTGTCGGAAGAAGTCGAGAAGGTGCTGGAACCTGTCGCCCATCCGCTCAACCTCGACACGGGGCGGAAGCCGCATGTGGTCCTGATGGTCGGCGTCAACGGAACCGGCAAGACCACCACCATCGGCAAACTGTCGCAGAAACTCGCCGGCGAGGGCAAGAAGGTCATGCTCGCCGCCGGCGACACGTTCCGTGCGGCCGCCGTCGAACAGCTCAAGATCTGGGGTGAGCGCACCGGCGCGGAAGTGATTGCCCGCGATACCGGTGCGGATGCCGCAGGTCTCGCCTTCGACGCCATGAAGGAAGCGAAGGACAAGGCGGTTGACGTGCTCCTGATCGACACCGCCGGCCGGCTTCAGAACAAGGCCGAGCTGATGGACGAGCTGGAGAAGGTCATCCGCGTCATCAGGAAACACGACCCGGAAGCGCCCCACACGGTTCTCCTGACGCTCGATGCGACCACCGGCCAGAACGCCTTGAACCAGGTGGAAATCTTCGGCAGGGTCGCCGGCGTGACCGGCCTCGTCATGACCAAGCTCGACGGCACCGCCCGCGGCGGCATCCTCGTCGCCATCGCCGCCAAGCATGAACTGCCGGTGCATTTCATCGGCGTCGGCGAAGGCGTTGACGATCTGGAACCGTTCTCGGCCAAGGATTTCGCCAACGCGATTGCCGGGCTGGCTTGAATCCGGTTGATCTCAGATTATCGTTCCCGCGAATTAACAAGCGTTATTAGCTTAATTTAACGTGGTGATTTAGATCATTTCCATAATAAATTTATCAAATCTACTCAATCCAGGGTCTTTTCTTCTCATCAATTCAAACCTTCTTCTGTTTATCTCTTCTTCAATATTCTCAAATCCTAATATTTTTTCAATTGCAATTGATCTCATAGCTCTCATGAAATGAACCGGGCTGTGCATCCAAGCATTACTGTCGTCACTTGAAAGTATTTCATTTGCGGAAACAATTGATGAATACTTTTTCAAATATAGTTCACCTACCTGTTCATATAGGCTCATCATTGAATTGACAACTGGTTCAACTTGATCCCCAGAAGCAATCTCCCAAAGTTTGTATTCGCCAACGGATAGATTTCCAAGCTCTACGCCTAGGGAAACTGTTTTTTTCTTCATCTTTTCAGATATAAAATCATCACAGGAGTTTATCATATCCTCAACGTTATCAAATCTTATCAAAACGCTCATTGCTACTTGAAAATCATCCTTATGATTTATAGTTGATAAATGCACACCCTCCCAACCATTATTATTATATCGATGAAATATATGTCCTTTTGGCTTTTTATTATAGCCGTATTTAGCCAATCTCTCACCCAAGCACTTAAATAACTTCGACTTGTTTTCTTTATTGCTCATCAATCGATCCGAATAGTTTTGATCAGCTCCACATAAGTCGGTCCGCCGTTATGTTCAGCAAAATGGGGGATTCTGGATGGGGGAGGATCAGTCGTGGCGAAGCAAATCGCTGCGCCGAAAGATGATCAGGCCCGGTTTCAGTCCCTCTTTGCCGGTGATGAATGCCATAACGCCTCACTCTATCCAGAGGTTGCACAGATAATAATATAAAATCTTTAATAATAACAGTTATTTATATAAAATATGTCATCCTTGCGAAGGCAGGAATCCAGTAATCACAGAGGCTTGTTGCTTTGCGCCGGAGTTCACAGAGTACTGTTGGGGTGGACGGCCCCTACGGCATCGATGTGCCAGAATGAGGTTGTTACCGATCTCAAACGATGGAGCCGTCCATGAGGGATATTATTCGAGTTGGTATGGATACGTCCAAGACTGTTTTTCAGCTGCATGGGGTGGACGTTAGCGAGCAGCCGGTGTTGCGGAAGCGGCTTCGCCGTCGTCAGGTTCTCGACTTCTTTGCCGGGTTGCCTCCGGCGCAGGTGGGCCTTGAGGCCTGTGGAGCCTCGCATTATTGGGCTCGGGAGTTACGGAAGTTGGGGCATGAGGTCGCGCTGATCCCGCCGCAATACGTCAAGCCCTATGTGCAGCGGAGCAAATCGGACGCGGCGGACGCGGAAGCGATCTGTGAGGCGATGAGCCGTCCGAAGCTGGCCAAGAGCTTCGTGGCCGTCAAGAGCCCTGAGCAGCAGGCGGCGCAGATGCTGGCTAAGCTGCGCACGCAGTTCCTTGGTCGGCGCACACAGCTTTCCAATTCGATCCGTGGGTTTGCAGCGGAGTTCGGTTTGGTTGCCCCGAAGGGCCTGTTCCAGATCAACCGGCTTGTTGATCAGATCCGTGCGGACGAGACACTGCCGGAGATGGCACGGGATATGTTCGAAACGCTGGTGCGTGATTACACACGGGTCGACGAGGAAATCGCCGAGCTCAATGCAAAGCTGCGGAAGCTCCACCGTGCCGATGAACTCAGCCAGCGGCTGGCCGGCATCCCGGGCATTGGTCCGGTTGGCGCGACCCTGCTGGCGATCAAGGTGTGCGATGCGCAAGCCTTCAAATCGGGGCGCGATTTCTCTGCCTGGCTCGGCCTGACGCCGAAAAACCATTCCACGGCAGGCAAGAACCGGCTCGGTGTGATCACCCGCGCCGGGGACGAGATGCTGCGCGCCACACTGGTTGCCGGAGCAAGCGCGGTCCTGTTGCAAGTGCGGCGGGGACGGATGAAAACCCTCTGGCCCTGGCTGGACAAGCTGTGCGCGCACAAGCCCCATAAGCTGGCTGCCGTCGCGCTCGCCAACAAGCTGGCGCGCATCGCCTGGAAGCTGATGGTCAGCGGCGAAACCTATCACCCGCGGTCACCGAAGGAGCAACCGGTGCTCGCCTGACGATAGACAAAACACTTGCCCCGGCCAAAGACAGGCTGGCGCCACAGAGGAACTTGCAAGGGAAGATGAGAAGGTGTGTTCGGTCGAACCGAGGCGGATGGGAAATACCGTGGGATCCAGTGGCGGCTTCAAGGCCGATATCGCTGTACTGTTTGGATCCCATCCGCTGCGGAACCCATCTTGGCCAGCGGCAAAACGGCCGCAAAGCAGGCCGTACATATGACCGCAAGCGATCCGGAACACCTGAGAACTTCAACCTTGCAACCACGGGGCCGTCCACATATGGATCCCGGTCGCGCTTCGCTCCAAACCGGGATGACAAAAACGTATGGTGCAGGAAGGCCTCTCCTCAATACCTGACCGGGCAGATATATTTCGAATAGACCCAGCCGCGCGGACCGGAATAGCTCTGGTCCTGCAGGCTGTTGAGCACAATCACTTGCCGCCAGCCGCGCTCGCCATAAGGGTCTGTTGAAATCATGAACGTATCCGGCCCAAGCCGGGCGATTTCCGGACACCGGCTCGAACCGCAGGATCGGAGCGACAGGAAATTGTCGCCGTAAGGGTCGAGATTACAGGTGACGAAATATTCGCCCGAATAGGCGAGGGCCGCATTGGATGTGCCCAGCGCCAGTAGTGCCGCAATGATGAATGAAGACAGAAGTTTCATCACAATCTCGCCTCCGCTTTCGTCCAAACAAACTACGCGGTGACCGTCATCTTTCATTGAGCAAGGTCAAGCTGATCCCCACCCCGGCTCCCAGCCTTCCGGCGCCATTTCGAAGCCCTCGAACTGAAACCCGGGCGCGACCGTGCAGCCAACAAGGGTCCAGGCGCCCAGGGACCGCGCCTGCTGCCATCCGTCCCGGGGGACAATCCCTTGCGGGCGCTGGCCGGCGGCCAGATCGGCGCCGAGAGTCAGGACATCCACCGCCTTGCCATCCGGGCTGATCGAAAGTTCCAGTGGAGCCCCGGCGTAATGGTGCCAGGTCTCCACCGCATCGACCTTGTGCCAGCGGGACGTCACGCCTTCGGGCAGAAGGAAATAGATCAGCGTCGAGGCTGCTCGACCATTTGCGTCCGTGACTTCGTCCCGGAAGGTCTCGACATAGAACCCGCCTTCCGGATGCGGCTGCATCTTCAGAAGATCGACGACCTGAACGGCCGTCAGATCGCTTTTCGTCGGGCCGGGCATCGGATTACGCGTTGTCCTTGCGTGTCCGGATTTCGGCGAAGACATCCGCATCGGACGCACTTTCCAGCCCAAGGTTCTTGCGGATGCCAGGATCGTTCGCCCGCAGGAACGGGTTCGTCGCCAGTTCCTGGCTCATGGTGGTCGGCACGGTCGGTTTGCCTGAATACCGCAGGGTGTCGACTTCGGCGGCGCGTTTTTTCAGCGCCTCGTTTTCCGGATCGATGGTCAGCGCGAACTTCGCATTCGCTGCAGTATATTCATGACCGCAATAGATCGTGGTGTCGGCGGGCAGCTTCCGGATCAGCCGTGCCAGCGAAGCCCACATCATTTCCATATCGCCCTCGAACACCCGGCCGCAGCCGAGCGAGAACAGGGTGTCGCCGGTATGGGCGACCTTGAGGGAGGGGATGTACCAGGAGATCTGGTCGAGCGTATGCCCCGGCGTTGCGATCGCCTTGATCTCGAACGGTCCGGCGAGAATGTCGTCATCGTCTTCCACGGTCTTGTCGAGACCGGAAATTACCTCCCGCGATCGTTCGGGCCCGGTCACTGTCGCCATGGTCTTTTGCTTCAGCTCGGAAAGCCCCTGGACGTGGTCCCAGTGATGGTGGGTGATGAGAATATCGGTCAGCTTCCAGCCGGTTTCCTCCAGAACCGCCAGATAGGGGGCCGCGTCCGGAACATCGATCGCGATGGTCGTGCCGCTGTCGGGATCGTGAATCAGGACGCCGTAATTGTCGGACAGGCAGGAAAACTGGCGGATTTCAACGTTGGATGCGGACATGAAACGAACCTTTGTCAAACGGTTGTCTAAACTCGGGCCAACAGTGACAAACTGCGCCGGACCCGACAAGTGCGAAACCCTTGCGAAACGATCCGGTTCACGTTTCAATCGCGCGACCTGAACGGAAGCCCGCATGTATCTCGACGTTGCCGATCTGAGAACCTTTTACGATCTGCCCATCGGCCGGCTTCTTCGGGTGCTGATCGGCGGACAGATCCGCACGTTCTGGCCGGACATGAAAGGCCGGAGCTTGCTGGGCATCGGCTACGCCGGGCCCTTCATGCGGCCCTACCTGCCAACCGCGGAACGCTGCATCGCCGCCATGCCGGCGCAGCAGGGCTGCGTTCCCTGGCCGCGGGAGGCGGACAACGCGGCAGCGCTCGTGGAAGATGACCGGCTGCCGTTTTCCGATGCGGCCTTCGATCGCGCGCTCGTGGTTCATGCGCTCGATCATTGCTCCAACCCCGGCGAACTGCTCCGGGAAACATGGCGCGTGCTGGCCCCCGGCGGGCGGATGATCGCCGTCGTGCCCAACCGGCGCGGACTGTGGTCCCAGTCGGAACTCTCGCCCTTCGGCTATGGCCGGCCTTATTCGCGCAGTCAGTTGAAGGCGCTTCTGCGCGGGTCTCAATTCGAGGTCATGGGCGATGCGGAAGCGCTGTTCATGCCGCCGACGCGCGCCCGTTTCGTCCTGCGCTCCGCACGAACCTGGGAAGGCATCGGACGGCGCTTCTGGCCGGCCTTTGGCGGCCTGCTGATCATGGAAGCGGAAAAACAGGTTTTCCGGGGGATACCGGCTGATGGCAAACGCCACCCGTTGCGCGTCCTGAAACCGGTCTTCATTCCCGATGGCGCACCGGCCGGCATGAAGCCGGTCCGGAACACGGCGGGAAATCCCGATCTCATGAAAGAGGCCGATTAGCGCTTCAACAGGAAAACTGCCTGTTCGGCCACGATGTTCCAGAACCACCAAGGAGCCTGGACCGAAATCTTGTTGCCCTGACCGTTCAAAATCACCGCATCGACGACCGTCGCATCCAGCTCCTCGCACAAGGCGATAAAGTCGCTGAGCGAACAGAAATGGATGTTCGGGGTGTCGTACCATTCGTACGGAAGATACTTGGTGACCGGCATCCGCCCCCGGAACAGGAGCTGTATGCGGTTGCGCCAAAAGGCGAAATTCGGAATCGAAACCAGCACCTGATCGCCGATGCGCAGGAGTTCCTGCAGGACGACTTTGGGATCGTAGGTCGCCTGCAGGGTCTGGCTCATGATGACAACGTCGAAAGCGCCGTCGGGATAGTCGGTGAGATCCTCATCCGCATCGCCCTGCACGACGGATAGTCCCCGTTCGACGCATTTGTTCACGCCTTCCTGGGATAGCTCCATTCCGCGCCCGTCCACCTGGCGTTCACGGACCAGAATATCGAGCAGGGCACCGTCGCCGCAGCCGATATCGAGCACCCTGGCACCTTCCGGAACAAATTCGGCCACCACGCGGTAGTCGCCGCGAACGTCATTTCCGATTGTCAGTTGGGATGTAATCGACATATCAGTCGCCCCCTCCCGGAGCCGGTATGCCGCGCGCGGCGGCAGCCCCGGTCACAAAGCCGCGAATGGTCGAAAACATTTCCGGCACGTTCAGCAGGAAGGCATCGTGGCCGCGGTCGCTCTCGACCTCCACGAAGGAGACATTCGCCGCTGCCGCGTTCAGCGCCTTTACCACTGCCTTGCTCTCCGACGTCGGAAACAACCA
The DNA here is from genome assembly GCF_048260565.1 of Roseibium sp. Lineage (GTDB taxonomy): Bacteria > Pseudomonadota > Alphaproteobacteria > Rhizobiales > Stappiaceae > Roseibium. The sequence continues at coordinate 212,405 of NZ_JBLXGP010000004.1, forward strand.
GTCCGACGTGAAGGACATGATGCAGAACCGGGTTTTCGTATCCTTGAACGCTTTCGAAAGCGTGCCGAATTCCTTTGCAAGATCGAAATAATCCATCGCCCGGGTCACATACAGATAGGAATTGGCATCGAACCGGTCGACGAAGGTCATACCCTGGTGCCGCAGGTAGCTCTCGATCTGAAAATCGGCATCGAAACCGAAGGTCAGGCTGTCCCGATCCTGCAGGTTACGGCCGAATTTCCGGTGCAGCGATTCGTCGGACATATAGGTGATATGCGCCGCCATACGCGCAACGGCCAGGCCTTTGGTCGGCCGCACGCCCTTTGAAAAATAATCCCCGCCGGCCCAGTTCGGATCGGCCATGATCGCCTGCCGGCCGACTTCGTGAAACGCGATGTTCTGCGAGGAATGGCGCGCGCCCGCGGCAATCGGAATGGCCGAAAACACCCGCTCCGGATAGCTCGCCGCCCATTGCAGCACCTGCATGCCGCCCATGGAGCCGCCCGCAACGGCGAACAGCGTGTCGATCCCCAGGTGATCGACCAGCCGGGCCTGCGCCCGCACCATGTCGCGGATGGTGACCACGGGCATGGCCAGTCCGTAAGGCTTTCCCGTTTCCGGATTCGTGCTCGCGGGGCCCGTGGTGCCGAGGCAACCGCCGAGCACGTTGGAGCAGATCACGAAATACTTGTCCGTATCGATCGGCTTTCCCGGACCGACCATGAGGCTCCACCAACCGGGCTTGCCGGTTATCGGATTGGTCGAAGCCACGTATTGATCGCCTGTCAGCGCATGACAGATCAGGATGGCATTGGACTTGTCCGCATTGAGCGTGCCGCAGGTTTCATAGGCAATCTGCCATGGTCCGATTTCGCTTCCCGAATCCAGCGGCAAAGCCTGGTCCGCTCCGAAACGGACACATTTGCTGGATGGCGAATTCGCCTCTAACAGAGGATCGGGTGAAGCGTCACTATCGGATATTTCCACGGCCATCTTAGTTGTTGCGAACTCGCTTGTTAGGTGTTCGAAAGGATTGTCAGGAGCGGTCACGCGCATTCACGGAGGCAGACCGCGCATCGCATGGATCATGCAATGCAAGAAGCGGTCCACTCGACAAGATGCGGGGCGGAGCGTCGGTCAGATGTTGCAATCCGAATTCAACTCGCCATAGACCATTGGTACAAACGACCTATGGGCGCCTTAGGGTCGGTGTCAATGTTTTCTTTTGCCTTTGTAGCGGCAGATGCCTATGACTATGCGCCGCAAACCATGGTGATACACGGACTTCAAAGAGGTTTCAGGCCAGTCATGAGCCAAACGCAAGATCACGTGACATCGCTGGATACGCTTCGCGCCCGAATCGACGAAATCGATGCCAGTCTGCACGAGGCGTTGATGGAGCGTGCCCGGATCATCGACGGGATCGTGGCGGCAAAACGGGCAAGTGGCGCCGATGGCGTCATGTTCCGGCCCGACCGGGAAGCCGACATGATGCGCCAACTGGTCGAGCGACATGAAGGCTCCCTGCCTTTGGCGATGATCGAGCACATCTGGCGCGACATCATCTCCACCTGCACTTTGCTGCAGGGAGCTTATACGGTTCATCTGGACGGCAGCGCCGATCTGGCCGAAATGCTCGATCTGGCACGCTTCTATTTCGGTTTCACCGTCGATCTGGAGCCTTGCGGCGATTCCGCCGATGTGGTCGGCTCCGTTGCCGCCTCTAAGGGCGATCTCGGCGTTGTTGCGCTCGAGGAGCGTTCCGAATTGCCCTGGTGGCGCGGCCTGAGCGACACCGGCGCGCAGATCATTGCCCGCCTGCCGTTCTTGATGATCGAGGAACGCCCCGCGGACCTGCCGGCACTGGTCATCTCGAGGGCGATCCCGGACGGCTCCGTTCCCGATACGCTCGTATTCGACGCCCGCTGGAATGGCGTCCTGCCGGGCCGCCTGATGGACCACGGCATCGAGGTCATCAGTTTCCACCGTTCGGCGAGCGGTGTGGATGCGCTTCTGGCGGTTTCCTCCGATCTGGATGAAGCCGCAATCCTGGCAGCCTGCGCCGAAGCCGGCGCGGAACCGGATGTATTGAGACAGGTCGGCGGCTACGCCTCGCCGATCGATGTGGAGGGAGACACGGATGAGGACTTCGCTTCCGAAGAACCCGCCGTCTCCGAAGGATGACCAAAATGACTGACGCAGCGATGGAAACGGAAAACGAGTCTTCAAACCGGCCGATGCCACGCCCCGGCGTGCTCGACATCGCGCCCTATGTCCCGGGCAAATCCAAGGCGACAGGCGGCGGAAAACTCTACAAGCTGTCCTCGAACGAAACCCCGCTTGGTGCCAGCAAAAAAGCCCAGGACGCCATCGCCCGCCTGGCCGGAACCCTGGAATTCTATCCCGACGGCGCCGCCACGGCCCTGCGGGAAGCCATCGGCGACGTCTACGGCCTGAATCCCGACCGGATCATCTGCGGTGCCGGATCGGACGAAATCCTGAGCCTGATCGCCTATGCCTATCTGGGCCCGGGCGACGAAGCGATCTATTCCCAGCATGGCTTCCTGGTTTACGAGATCGCCATCCGCGCGGCCGGAGCAACCCCGGTCGTGGCGCCCGAACAGGACCTCAAGACGGACGTCGATGCGATCCTGGCGAAGGTCACTGACAAGACCAAAATTGTCTTCATCGCCAACCCGAACAATCCGACCGGCACCTATCTGCCGTTCTCGGAAGTCCGCCGATTGCACGAAGGCCTGCCGTCGAACGTGGTTCTTGTCCTGGACGCTGCCTACAGCGAATACGTCCGCCGCAACGACTATGAAAGCGGCATGGAACTGGCGGCCACGACCGAAAACGTGATCATGACGCGGACATTCTCCAAGATCTACGGCCTGGCGAACCTGCGTCTCGGCTGGGGCTTCGGTCCGGCACATGTCATCGATGCGCTGAACCGCATTCGGGGACCGTTCAACGTCTCCGGCCTTGCCATCGCCGCCGGCATTGAGGCCGTCAAGGATCGGGCCTTTGTCGAAAAGGCGGTCGATCACAACGAGCAGTGGCTGCCCTGGGTGACGGAAGAGCTGGAAAAGCTCGGCCTGACCGTGACCCCCAGTGTCGGCAACTTCATTCTCATCCACTTCCCGGAAGTGGAGGGCAAGAAGGCGACCGATGCGGACGCCTTTCTGTCGTCGCGCGGCTGCGTGTTGCGTCTGGTGGGCAACTATGGCCTGCCGAATGCGCTGCGCATGTCGATCGGCAGCGAAGAAGCCAACAAGGCGGTCGTCGACTACCTCGCCGAATTCCTGAAGCAATAATCCGAACTGTGCTGTCTGTTTTATGTCCGAACCGCTTTTTGACCGCATTGCCCTGATCGGGATCGGCCTGATCGGCTCCTCGATTGCCCAGGCCGTCCGCACCCGCGGTCTTGCCCGCGAAATCGCGATTTCCACGCGCTCGCCGGAAACCCTTGCGCGCGCCGAGGAACTGAACCTGGGCGACAGCTATTCGCTGGACGCAGTCGATGCGGTCGAAGGCGCCGATCTGGTCGTCCTCTGTGTCCCTGTCGGCGCTTATGGCGCGGTGGCCAAGTGGATCGCCCCGTCCCTGAAGAAGGGCGCGATCCTCACCGATGTCGGTTCAACGAAAGCCTCCGTGGTCCGCGACGTCGGCCCCCATGTGCCCGAAGGTGTTCACTTCATACCGGGCCATCCCATTGCCGGCACCGAGCATTCCGGACCGGACGCCGGTTTTCCGACCCTGTTCGAAAACCGCTGGTGCATCCTGACGCCGCCGGAAGGAACGGATCCGGACGCATTGGCACGGTTGACGAAATTCTGGGAGGCCTGCGGCTCCAATGTGGACGTCATGGACGTTCAGCATCATGACCTGGTGCTGGCCATCGTCTCCCATCTGCCGCAGTTGATCGCCTACAACATCGTCGGTACCGCGGACGACCTGGAGACGGTCACCAAGTCGGAAGTGATCAAGTATTCCGCCTCAGGTTTCCGCGATTTCACCCGGCTCGCCGCCTCCGACCCGACCATGTGGCGGGATGTGTGCCTCAACAACAAGGACGCCATTCTGGAGATGCTGTCACGGTTCTCCGAAGATCTGTCGGCGCTCCAGAGGGCCATCCGTTGGGGCGACGGAGAATCTCTGTTCGATCTCTTCACCCGGACCCGCGGCATCCGCAAATCGATCATCGAGGCCGGCCAGGACACCGCTGCACCGGACTTCGGCCGTTCGCACGGATCGAAATAAGCCGGACGCTTTCGCCACAAACCTTAGACGATCACATTCGCCGGGATGCTGATCTGGACTGTCGCGAGGTTGGCGGGAATACCGGCACCGATTGAAACGTTTGCAGCCGAACTGCCTGCGTCCGCCGCCGAAGGCGCTTGAGCGGTCGTCGTATCGCTCGCCGACGTCGGGTTTTGCGGAACCTGAGCTGCACCGTTTGCGGATTGTTGCTGCCGCTGGAACTTGTCGAGCTCTTCGCTTCCCTTGCGCAGTTCCTTTTCAGCCGCCTTCAGTTCCTTCTTGGCGTCTTCGTCGTCCCGTTTGGCCAGAGCCTTGATCCGCGCGGCAATCGCCTTGAGGTCCTGTTCGATCTTGCGCAGCTCCTCAGCCTGCTTTTTCTTTACCGAGTTCCCATCGTATCCACCCTGGCCCTGGGTCGAGGCGATCGCGCTGGTATAGGCATGGATCGCCGCATCAAGGGCCTGATTGTCAGAAGAGGATTCCCGGTCGCCCGATTGCGCTTCGGAAGATGCTCCGGCTTGCCCGTCGTCCTGCACACCGGCAGCTGTCGTCTGAGGCTCCGATCCGGACGGATCGGGTTCAACCGTTGCAGGGGCCACAGGTTCCGGCCGGGCGGTCGCTATATCCGGCGTCCCTTCCGTAGCCGTCAGCGCTCCGGTTGCAGCCGGACCCGCAGCGTTTAATGCGGTTTCTCCTCCAGCCGGAACGGCCGCCGACAATTGGGCCAAAGATGCGGCACCGACGGCCTGCGTCGCCGAACCGCCATCCGAAAGAGAGGCAGCCGCAAGTTTGAACTCCTTGCCAAGCCGCTTCAGCTCCTGGGCCAGAGCCCGCGCCTGCTCAGGCGTGGCGTATTTCAACCGCTCCTTGAGCTGCTCGATCCGCTCCTTCAAGCGGGAAATTTTCTGTCCGCGCTCGCTGTCCTTCTGACTTTCCGCGGCATCCTTCAGGGAACTGGCGACCTGAACGCTTTCTTCGAGATCCTTCAGAAAGTCGTCGGCCTTGCCTTTGGACGCTTCGTCCCGGCTTGCCGAGAGAAGGGTTTCCGCTGCCGCCCGCAAGCTTTCGATCAGCGTCTCAGACCGGTTCTGCCCGGCACCTCTGGATCTTCCGGTAAAGCTGGCCTGCTGATTGATGTTGCCAAATCCACTGGCAAACGACGCAACCATCGTTTTGGCCTCCTGGACAAAATGCATCCGCGGTCCGGATGGGAGTAAAGCTAAAAAAACAGGAGAACCGTGCTTTAAAAAGGTAAATAAAATTTAAAAGCGCGGTGCAGAAGGTAGGATTTTATTAACGATCCCGCCGTGCCACATAGTCGGCGATTTCCGATAGCATCCGCGCTTTCTCACCAAAGGGCGCAAGCAGTTCTTCCGCCTGGCCGAGAAGGGCGTTGAGCTCTTTGCGCGTCTTTTCCACCCCGAACAGCCCCACCAGCGTCGCCTTGCCGGCAGCCGCATCCTTGCCCGTTGCCTTACCGGTCACCTCCGGGCTCGCTTCGACATCGAGCAGATCGTCGGCAAGCTGGAAGGCAAGGCCGATGATGTCCCCGAAGCGCGTCATGCGGTCGATATCGTCTTCAGAAGCATTCGACAGGATCGCGCCGGCCCGGCAGGCATAACGCAGCAGCGCACCGGTCTTCATGGCCTGCAGCGTCCGGATCTCGGTTTCGGTCCGGTCACGGCCTTCCGATTCCAGATCGAACATCTGGCCGCCCGCCATGCCGCCGATCCCCGCCGCCCGTGCCAGATCCCGGTTGAGGCGAAGCCGGACAGCAGGATCCGGATGAACCTCGTCATCGGTGATCACGTCAAAGGCAAGGGTCAACAGCGCATCACCGGCAAGAATGGCTGTTGCCTCGTCGAACGCCTTGTGAACCGTCGGCAGACCCCGGCGGAGATCGTCATCGTCCATGGCCGGAAGATCGTCATGAACGAGCGAATAGCAATGGATCATTTCGAGCGCCGCAGCCGTCAGGGCTACGCCGTGATCGGCCCGGCCGAAAAGAGCCGCGGTTTCCATCACCAGGATCGGGCGCAGCCGCTTGCCGCCGCCCAGCGCCGCATATCGCATGGCGGCAAGGAGACGTTCCGGGCGCTCGGTCTCGCCCTCACGAACCTCCGCGGACAGAATGTCTTCCAGGACCGTTTCGACCCGATCGGCCGCTTTCGCCAGGTGTGCCTGAAACTCGTCCGTCAAAGGTCCGTTCCAATCATGGTGCTGCTGACCGCGGCGCTTCGAGGGCAGGGCGGCCGCAAAAGGGGTGAGATCTTCACCGGTTCCCTGTCCTGAAAATCAGGTCCCGTCAAGCCGTCCCGACAGAATTTGTTAATAAGCGTGGTTGCATTGATAAATATGGCAGTATTAAGCTAGTCGCTTCTCCATAGGGAAACAGTGATCATGCGTATGCTAGCAAGCTTACTGAAGTCCTGCGTCAAGCGAGGCCGTCTCCGGGTCGTCGATGCGAATGGAAAACAGCATGATTTCGGCTCTGGCTATGACGGGCCGGAAGTATTCATTCGTTTTCACGATCCCAAACTCCACTGGAAGCTGGTACTTCACCCCGAACTCGCGGCAGCGGAAGCCTACATGGACGGCACGCTGACGCTGGAAGAGGGCACAACCTGTCTCGATTTCATCGATCTGTTTTTCATCAACCCTGCGCCTGAAGGCCTCTATCCTCTTCAGGAACAGATCGCGCGCATCGGGAACAAGCTGCACAGGTTCCACGAAAAATCACTCGTCTCGAAGACAAAGCGTCATGTGCAGCATCATTATGACCTCTCCACGGAGCTTTACCGGCTGTTCCTCGACGAGGGGCTGAACTACAGCTGCGCCTATTACCAGTCGCCCGAAGACAGCCTTGAAGAGGCACAGGCGGCAAAACTCGACCACCTGATTGCCAAGCTCGACATCGAGCCGGACATGCGGGTGCTGGAGATCGGCGGCGGCTGGGGGTCCCTGGCCATGCGCATCGGGCAGGCGGGTGCCGATGTGACCTCCCTGAACGTCTCGGGAGAGCAAGTCGCGATCGCCGAACAACGGGTCGCAGCTGCCGGACTGGACAGAAAGGTCCGCTTCGTCAAACAGGACTACAGGGAGTTTACCGGCAAGTTCGACCGGATCGTCTCGGTCGGGATGATGGAACATGTCGGCGTCGGCAATTACGACGGCTACTTCAGCAAGGTCCGCGACTGCCTGAAACCGGACGGATATGCCGTCATCCATTCGATCGGTCGCATGGCGCCTCCCGGCACGACCGGACCGTTCATCCTGAAGTACATCTTCCCCGGCGGCTATTGTCCGGCCCTGTCGGAAGTCATGCAGTCAATCGAACGGCTAGGGCTTTGGGTCTGCGACACGGAAATTCTGCGTCTGCACTATTACTATACCCTCAAGGCCTGGCGGGAGCGGTTCGAGGCCAATTGGGACAAGGCGGCCGAACTCTACGATGAACGCTTCTGCCGCATGTGGGAATTTTACCTTTGCGCATGCGAAGTCAGTTTCCTGCATGGCAACAACATGGTGTTTCAGCTAATGCTGTCGCTGGAACGCGACGCGGTCCCGATCGTGCGCGACTTTATCGTCGATAATGAAAAGGACCTGCGTGAAAAAGCCTCGAAAATCCGGAAAACAGCCTGACGGGACGAAGAACGCTTCGAAGCCCGCCAACAAGGCACAGCCGGTCACACTGAGGCGTATAAGGCGCTGGATCCTGAGAAGCCTTGCGGCGGTGATCATACTGCCGCTTGTCCTGACCGTCCTCTACGCGGTCGTGCCCCCGGTCAGCACCTTGATGCTTGCCCGCTATGCGCAACTGCTCTGGGTCGACCGGCAGTGGCGCCCGATTGAAGACATTTCCCCGCATCTGGTGCGCTCGGTCATCACCTCCGAGGACAGCAGCTTCTGCGACCACGGCGGCATCGACTGGTCCGCCCTGGAAAAGCAGATCGACACGCTCGTCAACGAGGGAGAAGCTCCGCGCGGGGCCAGCACCCTGACCATGCAGACCGCCAAGAACCTGTATTTGTGGAATGGGCGCAGTTACATCCGCAAAGGCCTGGAACTTCCCCTGGCCCTTATGATCGACGGCATTCTCACCAAGCGGCGCATCATGGAAATCTACCTGAACATTGCCGAATGGGGGGAGGGGATCTTCGGGGCGGAAGCCGCCGCCCAGGCCTGGTTCGGAAAATCCGCGAAGGACCTCACCCGTGTCGAGGCGGCACGACTCGCCACGGCCCTGCCCAATCCGCTCGGCCGGAATCCCGCGAAACCGTCGTCCGGACACCGGAAACTCGCCGCCACCAACCTTGCCAGGATCAAATCCGCCGGCCCCATTTTTAATTGCGTCCTCAAGCCCTGACCGGATGCTTCGGGGGGCATTTATGAGCCTGCAAGAAAATTTGCGCTTTGGGGTGGCAAAACGCCGAGGTTCCCTGTATAACGCCGCCCATTCCAACACACTGCGTGATGCCACGCCCCGGGCTTTCCCGGTCCGGGCCGCGCGACGATGGACCACGGAGAAGAACAAAATGGCCGTTCCGAAGAGAAAAACCTCGCGCATGAAGCGCGGTTTTCGCCGTTCCGCGGACGCCCTGAAGCAGCCGGCTTACGTTGAGGACAAGGATTCGGGCGAACTGCGTCGCCCGCATCACGTTGACCTGAAGTCCGGCATGTACCGGGGCCGTCAGATCCTGAGCCCGAAAGACGACGTCTGAGCTCGGGATTGCCGCACGGCAAACAGATTTAGGCCGGCCCTTACGGGGTCGGCCTTTTTCATATCCGCTCTCAGGCTTTTAATGCCTCTTGTACTTCCGCGGTTCGATTGGATATGTGCCGCTATCTGATTTTTGGATAGGCTGGCTCCAATAGGCTGGCCCCAACCGGCCCGTCTTTGCCGTTTTCCGGAGGATTTTATGAAGTTTCTGCTATCCCTGCCGCTCACGATCCTGCCGCTGATCGCCTACAACGTCTTTGCCTTCTCCAATGGCACCGCGCCGCCAGGAGACCTCTGGAGCTCCGTCGTGTTCGAATTTTCCATGGTTTCCGGCGCGAATTTCGCCATGGTCGCAGGCGATGTCATGATCACCGCCGCGCTCTTTCTGCTGTTCATCGAAATGCTGAAGGCAACCCGCACCGGTGTCGTCGCGCTGACCGACCATATTTTCTCGATGGTGGTGTTCGTTATTTACCTGGTGGAATTCCTGGTGGTACGCGAAGCGGCGACGTCCGTGTTCTTCATCCTGATGACGATCACCCTGATCGATGTGATCGCGGGCTTTTCCATCACCATCTCCGGTGCCCGCCGGGACGTCAGCTTCGCCCACGGAGAGAGCCATCACTGACGGCCTGAAGGGTCAATCGTCCCCGGTTTCTTCACTGATCGCGTGTCTCTGGATCAGCGGCAACTGTGTCATCGTGAACAGGATGGTGATCGGCATGATCCCGAACACCTTGAAATTCACCCAGAAATCGGTCGAAAAATTGCGCCAGACGATTTCGTTGAGCGCCGCGAGTACGAAAAAGAACAGGCCCCAGCGGAAGGTCAGCTTGCGCCAGCCTTCATCGGTCAGCCGGAATGCGCTGTCGAAGACATAACCGAGCAGGGATTTGCCGAACAGCAATCCCCCCAAAAGAACGGTCCCGAACAGGCAGTTGACGATGGTCGGCTTCAACTTGATGAAAAGATCGTCGTGCAGCCACAATGTCAGCGCTCCGAAGACGAGAACGACCGCACCCGATACCAGCGGCATGATCGGCAGCCGCCTTGTCAGCCAGAACGAGGCGATCAGCGAAATCGAAATTGCGACCATAAAGGCGGCGGTGGCGACAAAGATCGGCTTGCCCAGCGCCTGAAGCATCGGAAAGGCATTGGCGATCTGCTCGCCTCTGGCATTGAACAGGAAGAAGACGCCCAGCGGGCCGAGTTCAAGCGCAAATTTCAGGAGCGGAGAGAGTTCCTTGCGCGTCGGGTCGTTCGGGGCGTGTTCAAATTCCATCGGCTATGCCTGCTCCTTGAAAGGCCGATCCGCACGGGATCGTAGAGCCCCGAGATAGGGGCTTCTACCGGCACCGGTCAAGACCGCTGCGGCAATTCGGTTCCCGAAACGAAAAAAGGCGCTCCAAAGAACGCCTTTCTCTCAAATCTCCCGGAAAAAAGTCTTACCCGTTGGCGATGTACTGGCCGCCGTTGATGGTCATCACCGCACCGGTCATGAACGCGGCTGCATCGGAAGCGAGGTAGACGACGGTCGCGGCGATCTCCTCCGGGTGGCCGAGACGGCCGACCGGGATGCCGGAAACGATGGATTCCAGAACCTTTTCCGGCATGGCCGCAACCATGTCCGTATTGATGTAGCCCGGGCAAATCGCATTGACCGTGATGCCCTTGAAAGCATTTTCCTGCGCCAGCGCCTTGGTGAAGCCGATCACACCGGCCTTCGCTGCCGAATAGTTGGCCTGGCCCATCTGGCCCTTCTGGCCGTTGATGGAGGAAATATTGATGATCCGGCCGGCGCCACGGCTGCGCATGCCCTCGATCACGGGCCGCGTCATGGTGAACATGCTGTCCAGGTTGGTGGACAGAACCTCGCGCCAGTGCTCGAACGACATCTTGTGGAACATGCCGTCGCGGGTAATCCCGGCATTGTTGACCAGAACCTCGACCGGACCGAGTTCCTCTTCCACCTTGGCAATGCCGGCGACACATTCGTCCGGATGAGCAACGTCCCACTTGTAGACATGAATACCGGTTGCGGCCTTGAAAGCTTCCGCCTTTTCCGTGTTGCCGTGATAGGTGGCGGCAACCGTGTAGCCTGCATCCTTGAGCCCTTTGGAGATGGCCTCGCCTATGCCGCGCGTTCCTCCGGTGACAAGTGCAACCTTACTCATGATTCCGCTCCTCCGACTTTCATTTTTCAAGACCGGTCCGAATGCCGGGACCGTTTCCGATGCCTATATGCACGTCTGCCATGACAAAGCATTGAACGCCCTGCCATGACAGATAGCAATTCTGGCTAATCCGAACGGATTAGCGCTCCAGGCACATAGCAACACCCATGCCACCGCCGATGCACAAGGTGGCAAGGCCCTTCTTGGCGTCCCGGCGGCCCATTTCGTGCAGCAGGGTGACCAGAATTCGGGCACCGGATGCACCGATCGGGTGCCCGATGGCAATCGCACCGCCATTGACGTTGACGATGTCCGGGTTCCAGCCCATGTCCTTGTTCACCGCACAGGCCTGGGCGGCAAAGGCTTCGTTGGCCTCGACCAGATCCAGGTCGGAAACGGACCAGCCGGCCTTTTCCAGGGCCTTGCGGGACGCCGGGATCGGACCGGAGCCCATGATCGAGGGATCGACACCGGCCGTCGCCCAGGAAGCGATACGGGCGAGCGGGGTCAGGCCGCGCTTTTCGGCTTCCGCCGCGCTCATCACCACGAGAGCCGCCGCGCCGTCGTTGATGCCCGAGGCATTGGCTGCCGTCACGCTGCCGTCCTTGGTAAAGGCCGGGCGCAGTTTCTGGACGCTTTCAAGCGTCGCGCCGTGACGGATGTACTCATCGTCTTCCACGATCGTGTCGCCCTTACGGCCCTTGATCGTCACGGTCGTGATTTCGTCCTTGAACTTGCCGGCGGTCTGCGCGGCTTCCGCCTTGTTCTGGGAGCTGACGGCGAATTCGTCCTGCTGGTCGCGGGAAATCTGCCATTTCTGGGCGACGTTTTCGGCCGTCTGACCCATGTGATAGCCGTTGAAGGCATCCCACAGGCCGTCCTTGATCATGGTGTCGATCATCTTGTAATCGCCCATCTTGTAGCCGGCACGCATCGGAGCGCAGTGCGGGGAGAGCGACATGTTTTCCTGGCCGCCGGCGATCATGACGCTGGCGTCGCCGCACATGATCTGCTGGGCGGCGATGGCGACGGTGCGCAGGCCCGAGCCACAGACCTGGTTCAGACCCCAGGCGGTCGCGCCTTCCGAAATGCCGGCCGCGATTGCCGCCTGCCGGGCCGGGTTCTGCCCCTGACCGGCGGTCAGCACCTGACCGAAAACAACTTCGTCCACGTCATCGCCGCTGACACCCGCCTTTTCCATGGCGGCTTTCATCACGACGGCACCGAGCTCGTGAGCAGGGGTATTTGCAAAGGCGCCGTTGAAGGATCCAACGGGCGTGCGCGTTGCACTGACAATTACGACATCGGTTGAAGCGCTCATGTTTCTCTCCAGGCTTTCGACCATATTCTACCGGACCGAACGGGCACTGAAACGGGTGCGCACGCGGACCGGTTGTTTCGCTCGCGACTAGAGACTCTGGTTAATCGGGAGTCAACCGGAATGGCCCTTACAAGGATCAAGTTTTCGCACGTGCAGTATCCTCCTTTCGTCGCTCTGCACAAAAACGCTGGCAAGATGCGCTCCGATTGGCTTAGTCTGGAATTCGGGAGAGACGATGGGAGACAAAGAAGATCTTGTCGTCAAACGGGAACTTGCCGCGAGGCTCCTTGCAACGGAAGACGAGAATGGCAAAGACCAACGAGCCAACGATCATTAAAAAATACGCCAACCGGCGGCTCTACAACACGGGCACCAGCACCTACGTAACCCTCGAGGATCTCGCGGTGATGGTGAAGGGGGAAGAGGACTTCATCGTCTATGATGCGAAAACGGGCGACGACATCACCCGTTCGGTCCTGACGCAGATTATATTCGAGCAGGAAGGCAAGGGCCAGAACCTGCTGCCGGTTACGTTCCTGCGCCAGTTGATCCGCTTCTATGGCGACAGCATGCAGGGCCTCGTGCCGAGCTTTCTGGAATATTCCATGACCTCGCTCACCCAGGAGCAGGAAAAACTCCGATCCCAGATGAGCGAAGCTTTTGGCGCGACCGCATTCGAGGCCATCGAGGATCAGGTCAAACGCAACACGGAGATGTTCGAACGCGCCATGAAGATGTTCATGCCGTTTTCGGCCGGTGAAGCGCCTGCGCCCACAGCGCCTTCCAAACCGACGCAATCCGGTTCCTCCGACCTGGACGACATGAAGCGTCAGCTCACGGAAATGCAGGCCAAGATCAACGCGCTGTCCGACAAGAAATAGACCGCGCGTTATTCGCTTGGCGACCGGCCCGACCCGTTTCGTCCGGTGTCAGCCGCAATCGGCAATCAGGCTGACAGCCTCGATACCGGCAACGGCCGCGGCTTCGTCATTGTCGGATGTGTCTCCCGTCACGCCCACAGCGCCGAGAACCTCGCCGTCCGCGTCTTTCACCAGGACGCCGCCGGGAACCGGAACGATCTGGCCACCGGAGGCGCCATTCAACGCCTGGACGAAATGGGGGCGGGTTTCCGTATTCGCGTTCAGCCAGCGCGTTCCGGTACCGACCGCAAGCGCACCATAGGCTTTACCGCCAGCGATCTGCGGCCGCATGATCGAGGAGCCATCCTGGCGGGCCATGGCAATCATGTGCCCGCCCGCATCCAGAACGACCACGGTCAGCGGTTTCAGCTTGAGATCCGCTGCTTTTTCGAATGCGGATGAAATGATTTTCTCAGCGATAGAAAGCGTCAGTTTGCCCATCGAGCCGGTTCTCCGTAATGTGCTGCCTCTGGCGAAGTTTGCTATCAGAGTGACCCGCCTTTCGCCAGAAACCAAAACAGGTAAGGATTTCCTCCCTGGAGGAAAAATTCTGGAGACGCCCCTTGAGACGTGATTTTGAGGCCCCGGGCCGCTCCCCGGTCTATGCCCGCGAGGCAGCCGCAGCGACCTCCCATCCGCTTGCCACGAGCGCGGCACTGGAAGTTTTGCAGGATGGAGGCAACGCGGTCGACGCGGCCATCGCCGCGGTCGCCGTTCAATGTGTTGTCGAACCGCATATGACGGGGATCGGCGGCGACTGCTTTGCCATCGTGACCGAACCGGATGGACGCATGACCGGGTTCAACGGCTCCGGTGCGGCACCGAAGGCCATCTCTCCGGAGGCGCTTGCCAATCTCGGCGTTTCGGAAATCACCCCCACGTCCGCCCATGCGGTGACCGTACCCGGCGCGGTCCGTGCCTGGGAAACGCTCCTGAAGGCTCATGGCACCCGCGGTTTCGACACCCTGTTCAAACGGGCCATCTCCTATGCCCGAAGCGGCTTTCCGGTTGCTCCTCGCGTGGCTCGCGACTGGGAGAAAAACGTCGACAAACTGGCCGCCAATCCGGCGACGAAAGCCGCCTATCTCGTCGGTGGCGCCGCACCGAAGGCCGGAACGATTTTGAAGTATCCGAAACTCGCCGACACCTTGAACGCGATAGCCGAAGGCGGTGCGGAAGCATTTTACACCGGAGCCATAGCTGAAGATATCGTTGCGACTCTCAGCGCCCTCGGCGGCCTGATGACGGAAGAGGATCTGGCTGCCTGCCACACCACCGCCGTTTCGCCGGTCATGCGCGATTATCGCGGACATACCATCGCCGAGCTGCCCCCGAACGGGCAGGGCATCATCGCGCTTGTCATCCTTGGCCTTCTCGAACGCTTCGACCTGGAAAGCCTCGATCCGCTCGGACCCGAGCGCTTTCATCTGGAAATGGAAGCCGCGCGCATCGGCTATGCGGTCCGTGACAAGTTCGTGACCGATCCGGGCTATATGGACGTCAGCCATCCCCGGCTGATTGCGGAGGATTATCTGGATCAGCTGGCCCGGATGATGTCGCCGACAAGCCGCATGAGCGAGGTGCCGGGAACCGGTCTCGCGCCGCAGACCGATACGGTTTACCTGACTGTCGTCGACAAGGACGGGCTCACCGTTTCCTTCATCAATTCGATCTTCAACGAATTCGGCAGCGGCATCCTGGCTGCCGACAGCGGCGTGCTGCTTCACAATCGCGGCGCCGTCTTCAAGGCCAGGCCCGGCCATGCCAACTCCATTGCCGGCGGCAAGCGCCCCATGCACACGATCATCCCGGCCATGGCCCTGAAAGGCGGCCAGCCCTGGCTGTCCTTCGGCGTCATGGGCGGCCACTACCAGGCCTGCGGCCATGCCCATGTGCTATCCAACATCATCGATTACGGCATGGACGTTCAGGCCGCCATCGATTTCCCCCGCATGTTCTTCAACATGGAAGACCATGCGCTGGAAGCCGAGAAGCTGGTTCCCCGCGGGACGATTGAAGGACTGGAGAAACTCGGCCACGAGGTCCGGCCGGCCGCAAGCCCGATCGGCGGCAGCCAGGCGATTATGATCGACAGGAAAAGCGGGCTGCTGATCGCAGGCTCCGATCCGCGCAAGGACGGCCACGCGGCCGGCTATTGACCGTTCCGCTTCCGATTCGAGACAGGAAAAAACGGCAAGCGTCCTTTACGGGACGCTTCCGAAGTTTCAGGCCGTGAAGACGGTCGTCGCGGCCGGTGCAGGGGAAACGGCGGCTCGGGAATAGGCATGAGCAGCCTGGGTATTCAGGTCCCGCTGACTGGCATTCCCTGCTTCGAAATCGTCCTGAGAGGCCAGCTGGGCGTAGAAAGAGGTGGTCGCATTTGCGCGGGCGGGCCGCCGGGTAACGACTTCAAACTCGTTCCGGGCCGCCTCGCGCAAGCTGCTGAACGGCGAAACATGGGTCTGACGTTCGCTCTCAGTTTCACCCATCGAGGCCCGTTTGGGGCGGACGACGCGGTAGGAAATGGAAGAAACCGGCTTGACCTGCATTTTCGTCTCCCTGGGTGGCCGTTCGGCGGCCTGTCGGGTTTCAGCTAACTTGATACCTTTTTAAGACAACGCCGAAGTCGGCGATGTGTTCCAGATCACGGTTTGCGCATTTGGCAGATCTCCTGCCTCAAAGCCCGGTTCAATAGTCGGTCGAGACCACATGGCCGGCTTCGCGCTTGCGCGGCAGGGCGGCGGTCGCCCTGTATGCGGCCGTACCGAGCCGCGGCGCCGTTTTCCAGCCATGAGGCGCATGACGTTCCGCGTCGCGGGTCGCAATCAGATGGGCCAGAAAGACCGAGTTCGGATGGAAGCGATCCGGAAACGGCACATCCTGCGCGGAATGAACCGGTTGCACCGGAACCGGCAGGTTCGGCTGCGTGACGGCCTGTCGTTCACCCTCAGCCTCCCCCGAAGAGGGACGCTTGCGCTTCACATTGGAACGCCCGAAGGCCGGAACCGGGGTAATTTGCACTGGATACGCCTCAACATGTTTCAGTTCGGGACGCCGATGGCGTTCCACACCGAAACCACGCAACAGGTATGCCAGCGCAGGACGTTTATTAACCTTTGCTCACGCAAACGTGGGCTTTTGACACGCGTTGGTTAATACGCGTGAGATTGCTTTACCGATCGGGAGGGATGTTTTCGGTCCGTCCGGCGTCAGCCGAACTTCGACCAGATAAAGGAGATGAGCGCAGGCACCAGGAAGAACGGCAGGACGATACCGAAGGCATAGACGATCCACATGTCCGACTGGACCACGCACCAGCCGAACAGGCATTCAACCCCGAAGAAAGGCAGCACCTGAAGGATCACGATGGCCACCACCCAGACATAGAGCGGCCATGGGCCGCCTTCAGTCGGGCCGCCGCCATCATCGGGAAATTCGGGAAGTCCACCGTACACCTGGTTAGCCTTCAATCAATCCGGGACGGATCGAAATCGCCTGGAGAAAGGCGCCCTGCGTTCAGAACATGCTGGAGAGTGAAGGCAATCGACAAGGCGTCATCGAGCGCATCATGGCCGTTGAGCGGCGGGTGAGCGATCCCGAAATAATCCGCAAGTTGTCCGCTGTTGGTCTTTTGAATGTCTTCATAGGGCATTCCCGCCTTCAGAAGCAGACGGCTGGCGTTCCCGAACCTGTTGGCCGGCAAGACGGGATCGATACCGGCGACATAACAACTGGTGGCCATCAGGTTGAGTTCATCCTTGCCCCAGGACCACAGGCAGGCAGTACCGGCAAACCCGGCCAAGCGGTCGATTGCAGCTTTGAGCGACATGCCCTCAGTCGCGACCGTTTCCGGGGAAATGCCGGTCAGGTCGATGAAATAGGGATCCAGCCCGCACGCGCGCCCGAAGCGATCGATCGGGGTCACGTAGATCTTTTCCGTCTCCAGGATCGGGAAATCCCCTTCCAAACCCAGTCTGACAGCGCCGATCTGGACCACGATGGGATCCGGGTCCAGGGGACCGGCCCAGTAGCGTCTCTGGGCTCCTTCCATCGTCAGGTATTCGCAATCATACAAAACGGCGAATCGCATCGTCATTCTTCCCATCCCGCGGCGACATGAATAGCAGCAGCAGTAGCGCCGGGACGCAACCGGCATATGAAACGGCGTACGGCTGGCCTGTCCGTCTCACACAACAAAAAAGCGCGCTGCCCTGCGGAAGCGCGCTTTTCTAACATCTGATTTCGCAAAACCGCTTAGGCGAGAGCGCCCTGGGCCTTGTCAACCAGAGCCTTGAAGGCATCCGGCTGGTGGATCGCCAGATCCGACAGAACCTTGCGGTCGACTTCAATGCCGGCCTTGTTCAGGCCATCGATGAACCGGCCGTAGGTCAGGCCATGCTCGCGGGTGGCGGCATTGATGCGCTGGATCCAGAGCGAACGGAAATTCCGCTTCCGGACCTTACGGTCGCGATAGGCGTACTGGCCGGCCTTTTCGACGGCCTGCTTGGCAACGCGGATGGTGTTCTTGCGGCGGCCGTAGTAGCCCTTGGCAGCCTTCAGAACCTTCTTGTGACGTGCATGGGCGGTTACGCCCCTTTTAACGCGCGACATATGTGAACTCCTTCAAAGACTGGCTAATTACGCGTAAGGCAGGAACTGCTTCACGATCTTCGCATCCTGATCGCTCAGCGTGGTGGTGCCACGGGCGTTACGGATGAACTTGGTCGTGCGCTTGATCATGCCATGGCGCTTGCCGGCCTGCGCGGTCTTCACCTTGCCGGTCGCGGTCAGTTTGAAGCGCTTCTTGGCTCCAGACTTGGTCTTCAGCTTGGGCATTTTGCATCCTTTCATTGGCGCGGACCGGTTACCCGGCCGCTTCGTTCTTGGTGCATCGAGAGGTCGCCACGGCATGCCCTGTGTTTCCGGGACCGGATTGACGTTTCCGTCCGAAGACTTGAACGCGCAAAACCATGCCCCGAAGAGCCGGACGACTCTGGACCGGGGGCTTATAAGCGCGCTTGCCGTTTGATGCAACCGGATTCTCGGGAAAATGCGCTGTAAGCGGCGCCTTCAGGCCGGATAATCCCGATGACCGAAGATGGCCGAGCCGACGCGAACATGGGTCGCCCCAAAACTGACCGCGATCTCGTAATCCGACGACATGCCCATAGAGAGCTTTGTCAGCCCGTTGCGCTCGGCGATTTTTCTAAGCAGCGCGAAATGCGGTCCCGGTGCGTCCTCGACCGGCGGAATGCACATCAACCCGATGACGTTCAGACCGACCTCGTCCCGGCAGAAGGCGATAAAGGCATCGCTATCCTTCGGCGCGATACCGGCCTTCTGCGGTTCCTCGCCGGTGTTGACCTGGATGAAGCACGGCAGATGGCGGTCCTGCTTGTCCATTTCCGCCTTGAGTGCCTTGGCGATCTTTTCCCGGTCGATCGTATGGATGACATCGAAGGTCTGCACCGCTTCCTTCGCCTTGTTGGATTGCAGCGGGCCGATGAGATGAAGCTCGATCCCTTCATAGTCTTCGCGAAGACTTGGCCATTTGCCCATGGCTTCCTGCACCCGGTTTTCACCGAAGACCCGTTGGCCGGCATCTAGGACAGGACGGATATCGTCTGCGTCAAAGGTCTTGGACACCGCGATCAGGGTCGCTTGTCCCGGTTTACGGCCGAATTCCTCTTCCGCCTTGCGAATGTCGGACAGCACCTTTTGCAACCGGTCGCCGGATGTTTCCGTCATTCTTTCTCTCCAACTCAACGATGCACGTTGAAGTCTGATAGGCGCTGCGGGTGTAAAATTGCAAGCTTGACGACCGCCGCTACTAAGAACAGACCATTTCCGGCCCGTTTTTGCCGTAGCATGTTGACCGGAACAGAAATTTCTGGTGACTGTCCGGCAACACCATTCTGGTTTAATCAACACTCCCGAAGAACCAAGCGCCCTCCCAAGCAGCGCGAGAAAACGGCAACATTGATGGCAACGGAACGCTATAACGCACGCGACGTCGAGGCGCGCTGGCAAAAAACATGGAACGACAAGAACGTCTTCGTCACCAACAACGACGATCCGCGCGACAAATACTACGTCCTTGAAATGTTCCCGTATCCGTCGGGCCGCATCCACATGGGCCACGTGCGCAACTACGCCATGGGCGACGTGGTCGCCCGCTACAAGCGCGCCAGGGGCTTCAACGTTCTCCATCCCATGGGCTGGGACGCGTTCGGCATGCCGGCGGAAAACGCGGCCATGCAGAACAAGGTCCATCCCAAGGACTGGACCTATGAAAACATCGCCTTCATGCGCGACCAGCTCAAGATCATGGGTCTGTCGCTGGACTGGAGCCGCGAATTCGCTACCTGCGACGTCGAATATTACACCCAGCAGCAACGCCTGTTCCTGCAGTTTCTGGAAGCCGGGCTCGTCTACCGCAAGAACGCCAAAGTGAACTGGGACCCGGTCGATATGACCGTGCTCGCCAACGAGCAGGTGATCGACGGCCGCGGCTGGCGCTCCGGCGCCCTGGTGGAACAGCGCGAACTGACCCAGTGGTTCTTCAAGATCTCCGACTACTCGGAAGATCTGCTGGAAGCGCTCGACACCCTGGACCGCTGGCCGGACAAGGTTCGCCTGATGCAGAAAAACTGGATCGGCCGGTCGGAAGGCCTGCGCGTTCGGTTCGAATTCACCTCGCCCGCACCCACCGGCGACAAGGTGCTGGAAATCTTCACCACCCGTCCGGATACGCTGTTCGGCGCCTCCTTCATGGGCCTGTCGCCGGATCATCCGATCTCGGCGAAGCTGGCGGAATCCAATCCGGACCTCAAGGCCTTCATCGAGGAATGCCGCCGTGTCGGCACATCCGAGGAAGCCATTGAAAAAGCGGAGAAGAAAGGCCTCGATACGGGCCTGCGCGTCAAGCACCCGCTGGATGACAGCATCGAACTGCCGGTCTATGTCGCCAACTTCATCCTGATGGATTACGGCACCGGCGCGATCTTCGCCTGTCCGGCCCACGATCAGCGCGACCTGGACTTCGCCCGAAAATACGGCCTGCCGGTGAAGCCCGTGGTTCTGCCGAAGGACGCCGATCCGGCAACCTTCGAAATCGGCGAAGAGGCCTTTACCGACGACGGTGCGATCTTCAATTCCGACTTTATGGACGGGATGTCGATCGCCGATGCCAAGGAAGCCGTGGCCCGGAAGCTCGAGGCCATCACGGTCGACGGCGCGCCGCAGGCGGCCCGTCAGGTCAACTACCGCCTGCGCGACTGGGGCATCTCCCGTCAGCGCTACTGGGGCTGCCCGATCCCGGTGATCCACTGCGACGACTGCGGCGTGGTTGCCGAAAAGGACGAGAATCTGCCAGTTCAGCTGCCCGACGACATCAATTTCGACAAGCCGGGCAATCCGCTCGACCGTCATCCGACCTGGCGTAACACCACCTGCCCCAAATGCGGCAAGGCGGCGCGGCGCGAGACGGACACCATGGATACCTTCGTGGATTCGTCCTGGTATTTCGCCCGCTTCACCGAACCGCGCTGCGACCGGCCGACCGATCCGAAGGCTGCCAACGACTGGCTGCCGGTCGATCAGTATATCGGCGGCATCGAACACGCGATCCTGCACCTGCTCTATTCGCGCTTCTTCACCCGCGCGATGCAGAAGGTCGGCGCCCTCGACCTGAAGGAACCGTTCAAGGGCCTGTTCACCCAGGGCATGGTGACCCACGAGACCTATCGTCTCGGCGATGGCGCGAACGGCCATTGGGTTTCTCCCGCCGAAATCAGGATCGAAGACGTCGACGGCACCCGCACGGCGACGATGATCTCCTCCGGCGAACCGGTCACGATCGGTTCGATCGAGAAGATGTCCAAGTCGAAGAAGAACACGGTCGATCCGACGGACATCATCGAGACCTACGGTGCGGACACCGCCCGCTGGTTCATGCTGTCGGACAGCCCGCCCGAACGCGACGTGATCTGGACCGAGGAAGGCGTCCAGGGCTCCTGGCGCTTCGTTCAGCGCGTCTGGCGCCTGATCGGGGAGATTGCCGAAAAAACCGGTCCGCGCGGACCGAAACCGGATATGTCCGGCGCGGCTGCGGACTTGCGCGGTGCGACCCACAAGACGCTCGCCGCCGTCTCCAAGGATCTGGAATCGCTCGGCTTCAACCGCGCCGTCGCCCGCATCTATGAATTCGTCAACCAGATCGGCAAGGCGCTTCATGACGGTGTGGACAGCCCGGACATGGCTTATGCGGTGCGCGAGGCCGGTGAGTACCTGACCCAGATGATGGCTCCGATGATGCCGCATCTGGCCGAGGAATGCTGGACCGCTCTGGGGCAGGAAGGCCTGATTTCCGAGACCGCGTGGCCGGTCGTCGACGAAAGCCTGCTGGTCGACGACACCGTGACCCTGCCGATCCAGATCAACGGCAAGAAGCGCGGCGAGATCACCGTGCAAAGAGACGCTTCCAAAGAGGCGGTCGAAGCAGCTACTCTGCAGCTGGATTTCGTGCAGCGTGTGCTGGAAGGCCGCGCACCCCGCAAGATTATCGTGGTGCCGCAAAGGATTGTGAATGTCGTCGCCTGAGGAAATTGATCGAAGCCGCCGCAGCTTCCTGCACGTCGCACTCTCCGCGGCACTGGTCGGCGGCCTTGCTACGGGCTGCCAGGTGCGTCCGCTCTACGGAACCATGAACACGCCCGGCGGGCAGGCGGTTCCGGCCGATCTGGCGGCGATCGATATCGATCCGATCAGCGACCGCTACGCGGACGAGGACGCCGCCCGGGTGCTCTATAACGAACTGACATTCAAGTTCGAACGCGGAACTGACCGGGTCGAGAAGCTCTACCGGCTCAAGATCCTCATGGATCTGGCCTCCTCGGAAGTCGGTGTGGAACAGCTGTCGGATGTGCCGGCGGCCTATACCATGACGATGAACACCACATTCGTCCTGAGCGATATTGCCACCCGCAAGACGCTGATGACCGGCAAGTCCTTCGCCACCGCGTCCTATGACTTCTCCAACCAGCGTTTTGCCAACCTTCGGGCAAAAAGGGATGCCGAAGAGCGCGCCGCAAAAGCGGTCGCCCAGGATATCCAGGCCCGGATTGCCGGATATTTCGCAACCAGATCGTAGGTCATGACCGCACTCAAGGCGACCGACATCGACAGGTTCCTTGCCAAGCCGCCGTCCCATGGCGGCGTCGTGCTGATTTACGGGCCGGACACGGGTCTCGTGTCGGAACGGGCAACGAGCCTGGTTGCAAAAGCCTCCGAAGGCGACGACGATCCATTCAATCTGATCAAGCTCGACGGCGCCGATGTCGCCTCCGATCCGGACCGGCTGATCGACGAGGCCCTGACCATTCCGCTCTTCGGCGGACGGCGGATCATCTGGATCCGCGACTCGGGCGGAAAGTCGCTCGACAATGCCCTGAAACCGGTCCTGAAGCTCGACGATTGCCCGTCCCTGATCGTTCTGGAGGCAGGCGATCTCAAGAAAGGCGCCGGCCTGCGCAAGCTGATCGAAGCGGACCGAAAAGCCTACGCCCTTCCCTGCTATGCCGACACCGAGCGCAGCATCGATCACCTGATCGACCAGGAAACCCGGGAAGCCAACCTGACCATCACACGGGAAGCGCGCGCGTCCCTGCACGGCCTTCTCGGCGGCGACCGTATGGCCAGCCGCGGCGAACTGAAGAAACTCTGTCTCTACGCGCTCGGCAAGGGAAAGATCGACAGCGACGACGTGGAGGCGATCATCGGCGATGCCTCCGCCTTTGAGCTGTCCGAACTGATCGACGCAGCAGCCCTCGGAGACCTTGCAACGCTCGACCACGGGCTGGAACGCCTGACGGCGGCCGGCTCCAACGCCTCCGTGATTGCCGGGCGGGCCCTGAAGCATTTTCAGGACCTGCACCGCATGCGTGCAGATCTGGACCGCGGCAAGAACGCCACCCAGATCGTCGACAGCCAGCGCCCGCCGGTGTTCTTCAAGCGAAAGGCTGGCCTGGCCCGCCAGATTCAAACCTGGTCGTCGACGGATCTGGAAAAGGCCATGGAGCGCCTTGCCGAGGCGATGCACGTCTCCCGCCTGAACGCCAATCTCGGCGTTCCCGTCCTCTCCGAAACCCTTCTGGTGCTAGGCCGCGTCGCCGCCAGCCGAGGCCGGCGTCGGTAGCGGATTAGCTAAATTCCCCGTCGTCATGCCATCGTCGAGCCATGGCATCCATGCCGTTGCATCGCCTTCTAAGAACAGCTTCTCTTTGGGGCACGGTGACGGCATGGATGCCCGGATCAAGTCCGGGCATGTCGGAAGAATAGGATGGGTGCTCAGAAACCCTGTAAGCTGCAAAGCATTGGTTACGGCTGCGAATCGAGCCTTGGAAACCAAGGATTACCGGGTCTCGACGCCCAGCTTCCGGCATATCTCGTCGAGCTGTTCGAGCGACGTGTACTTGATCTTGAGATCGCCCGATTCCTTGCCCGGTTTGTGTCCCACGGAGACCTTCAGCCCGAGCGTGTCGGTCAGACGCTTTTCCAACGCCTTGGTATCCGCATCCTTGTCCGCCCTGGTGGCAGAGGATTTCGCGCCGCCCTTGAGTTTCGTCAGGACTTCCGGGTCCTGCGCGAGCTTTTCCGCGTCGCGAACGGTGAGGCCCTTTTCAACGATGATCTCGGCAAGGGCGGCCGGGTCATCCACCGTGATCAGTGCCCGCGCATGACCGGCAGTCAACAAACCTTCGGCGAGGTAATCCTTTACCGAGTTCGGCAGCTTCAGGAGCCGCATGGTGTTGGCCACGTGACTGCGGCTCTTGCCGATTACCTTGGCAAGCTGCCCCTGGCTGTATTCGAATTCCGCCGTCAATTGATCGTAGCCCATGGCCTCTTCGATCGGATTGAGATCGGCGCGCTGGACGTTTTCGATGATCGCAATCTCGAGCGCTTCCTGGTCGGTCACGTCCCGGATGATGATCGGCGCTTCGTGCAGCCCTGCCCGCTGCGCCGCACGCCAGCGGCGTTCGCCGGCGATGATTTCATAGCGGTCCGTCTTTCCCGCGGCCGGACGCACCAGGATCGGCTGAATGATCCCCTTCGCCTTCAGGGATTCCGCCAGATCGCCCAGATCCTTTTCAGTGAAGGTTTTGCGCGGATTGCGCGGATTGGGCTCCAGATGCTCGATCGGCACCTTTCGGGTATCGCGCGGCGGCGTCCGGTCAGGTGCGGATCCCTGGGTCGGAGCCGCCTCGCCGATCAAAGCCGCGAGACCGCGCCCCAAACGTTTGTTCTTGCCGCCTTCATCCGCCATGCCGCACCTGTTTTTCTTTTTTATTTCAATAAGTTACTTTGATACCTTCAGATCCGCCCAAGGGTCGAGCACCCTCGGGATCAATTCGGATCCGATTCATTAAGCCCTTTGATCAGGCCGCAACCCGCCGCAATTTGCGCTCCCGCTGGATGATCTCGGATGCAAGGCGCAGATAGGCTTGGCTACCCGAACATTTCAGATCGTAAAGCAACGCCGGCTTGCCGTAGGACGGCGCTTCGGAGATACGCACGTTTCGCGGAATGATCGTCTCGTAGACCGCATCCCCCATGGTTTCGCGCACATCCGCGACCACCTGGCTGGAAAGGTTGTTCCGGCTGTCGTACATGGTCAGGACGATGCCGTGGATAGTCAATTCCCCATTCAGCGCGTTACGCACCTGCTCGACGGTGCTGAGCAACTGGCTGAGACCTTCCAGAGCGAAGAACTCGCACTGCAGCGGCACCAGGATGGAATGGGACGCCGACAGCGCATTGATCGTGAGCAGGTTCAGGGACGGCGGGCAGTCGACCAGAACGTAGGTGAAGCCGATGTCCTGGAACAGGCGGGAACGGCTAAACTGCTCGATGGCATTGCGCAGACGGAAGGCCCGGTCGCCGCTGGAGGCGATTTCCAGTTCCAGACCCAGCAGATCCATGGTTGACGGCGCGACCCAAAGGCGTGGCACGGCGGTATCCTTGACCGCCTCCTCCAGGGTGCAATCGCCGCTCAAAACATCGTAGGTCGAAAGACCACGATCCCGGCGCTCGATTCCGAGACCTGTAGAGGCGTTGCCCTGCGGGTCGAGATCGATAACCAGAACCTTTTCGCCGATTGCGGCAAGCGCCGTTCCGAGATTGATGGCCGTGGTTGTTTTCCCGACGCCACCTTTCTGGTTGGCAAGAGCAAGCACACGCGGAGACTCTGGAAGCATGCTCATCAGGCGACACCTTCCTGGTTAGGCCGGGCGGAAATTTTGGAAAGAAGAAGCATCCGGCTCGTTGGATCAATGAGACTTTTCTTTTCTACCAGATCGAATGTCCAAGTGTGAGACGCTTCGTTAATCTCTCGTTGAAAATCTTGACCTTTGTGGAAAACAGCCAGGGCGCCGTGTGCCGTAAACGGTTCTGAAAGCTTCAATAACAGCTCCAGCGAGGCAAGTGCGCGGGCGGAGACGGCATCCACGGGGCCATGTTGCCATTCTTTCGCAACCGATTCGATTCTTCCCGGATGAACCGTCCCTTTCGATCCGGTCTCGCGCAGGGCCGTACGCAGGAACGCCGCCTTGCGCTGATTGCTCTCGATCAGATGAACATGCCCGTCCGGGACATCGGCCAACAGGATCGCCGTCACGATCCCGGGAAAGCCCCCGCCGCTGCCGATATCCACCCAGGTCCTGGCGTCCGGCAACGACCACTGGGTCTGCAGGCTGTCGACCACATGCCGCACCCAGATATCGGGAATAGTCGAGGGCGCGATCAGGTTTTGCGCCGGTTGCCACTTCAAAACCAGGTCCACGTAGATCTGCAGGCGTTCCACAGTTTCACGTGAAACATCCCCATACTTATGCACAACCTGTGCAGTGTCTCTCACATCGGGTAACCGCGCCATCAAGCCGCCCCCTTGCGCGGCTGCAGGCGTTTGACGTGGGACAGAAGCAGGGTCAGGGCCGCCGGCGTCATGCCGTCCATACGCGAAGCCTGAGCGAGGGTCGCAGGCCGAACCGCTTCCAGCTTCTGCTTCACCTCATTGGAAAGGCCCGCCAGCGCATTGAAATCGAAATCCTCCGGGATCGCCAGAGCCTCGTCCCGCTTCAGTGCCTCGATGTCGGCTGCCTGCCGTTCCAGGTAAACCGCATAAAGCGCGTCTGTTGCGACCTGCTCGGCAATGTCCTTGTCAATCCCACCGAGCTCCGGCCAGAGCTGCTTCAGCCGATCGTAGTCCATATCCGGATAGGACAGAAGATCGAACGCCGTCCGGCGGATACCATCCTGGTTGATCGGGATCCCCTTCTTCACCGCTTCGGCCGGCGTCACCGACAACGACGTCAAGAGAGACCGGGCTTCTTCAATGGCATGCATCTTCGTTTCGAAGGCGACTCGACGGGTCTCGGACACACAGCCGAGTTCCAGACCCAACGGTGTCAGCCGCTGGTCCGCATTGTCCGCCCTGAGCGACAGACGGTATTCCGCGCGCGAGGTGAACATCCGATACGGCTCGGTAATACCGCGCGTCGTCAGATCATCGATCATCACCCCGATATAACCCTGGCTGCGATCGACGGTGAACGGTTCTCTGCCGGAGGCCTTCCGTGCCGCATTGAGACCGGCAACCAGCCCCTGGGCTCCGGCTTCTTCATAGCCGGTGGTGCCATTGATCTGACCCGCCAGGAACAGGCCTTCGCATTTGCGGAGTTCCAGGGTCTGCTTCAGCTCGCGCGGATCGACATGGTCATACTCGATGGCATAGCCGGGCTGGATCACGGTGACGTTTTCCAGCCCCGGTATGGTTTTCAGAAACGCCAGCTGCGCATCTTCCGGAAGCGAGGTCGAGATGCCGTTCGGGTAGACCGTGTGATCGTCCAGACCCTCCGGCTCAAGGAAGATCTGATGACCGTCGCGATCGCCAAAGCGAACGATCTTGTCTTCGATCGAGGGACAGTAGCGCGGCCCCCGCCCTTTGATCTCGCCGGAGTACATGGCCGACCGGGACAGGTTTTCGCGAATGATCTGATGGGTTTCCGGCGTGGTCCGGGTGATGTGACACGGTATCTGCGGTGTGGTGATCCTGTCCGTCAGTGTGGAGAACGGCACCGGTTCTTCGTCACCGGGTTGCTCCTCCAGGCGGGCCCAGTCAATCGTACGTCCATCGAGACGCGCCGGCGTGCCTGTCTTCAGGCGGCCGAGGTCAAGCCCGAGTTCTTCCAAAGACAGCGACAGACCCATGGCCGGCGCTTCGCCGGAACGTCCCGCCGGGATCTTCCTGTCACCAATGTGGATCAGTCCGCGCAGGAAGGTGCCGCTGGTCAGCACCGCCGCGCCGCAGGAAATTTCCCGCCCGTCGGCCAGCACAACGGCAACGATACGGCCTCCGTCATAGATAAAGCGGTGCGCCTCGCCTTCGACGACATCGAGATTATCGATCGCGGAAATTTCCGCCTGCATGGCTTCGCGGTAAAGCTTGCGGTCCGCCTGGGCCCGGGGCCCACGAACGGCCGGACCCTTGCGCCGGTTCAGGAGTCGGAACTGGATCCCCGCCCTATCGGCGACCCGACCCATCAGTCCGTCCAGCGCATCGATCTCACGCACAAGGTGTCCCTTGCCCAGACCGCCGATTGCCGGATTGCACGACATGACCCCGATGGTGTCGAAGCGATGGGTGACCAGAGCGGTCCGCGCGCCCAGGCGCGCCGCGGCCGCGGCCGCCTCGCAGCCGGCATGACCACCGCCGATCACCACCACATCATATGTCAGCTTCTGCTCGCTCATCATGACCACCGCATCCGAGATCCATCTGTTCTCGAACCACCATACACTCTCTGTTATGAAACCATCCTATCCTGCGCACCCGGAATTCATCACAGGCCGGACAGGAATTAAATACGCCCTTACACGGCGCCGATCTTGGCGATCTTATAAGGGTCCTCGGATTTCAGGTCAAAGGCAATCAGCAACCTCCGACGCTTCCCGAAACCGGCTCCCACGGCCGATGCACTAAGTGGAAAATGATTCACGTGAAACATGTTCCGGTTATGAATCGATCCTTGGATTCCTTCGACAAAGTGATTCACGTGAAACACCTCACTTACCGATACAGAAGTCCCGGAAGATCACATCGAGCAGATCTTCCACATCGATCCGCCCGGTGATCCGCCCAAGTGCATCTGCCGCCTGGCGCAACTCTTCCGCCCGAAGTTCAAGCGGCAGGTTGGCACCGGCCAGGGCATCGGACAAGGCCTGCTGACATTCGATCAGATAGTGGCGATGTCTTTGGCGGGTCGCCAGCGGCTCCTCACCGACGGAAATCGTTTCTTCGGCGAAACTGGAAAGATGGCTTAATAGGCCTTCCATACCTTCAAAAGATTTAACGGAACAAGGGATATCAAGGGTCGTTCCGGAAGAGTCTCGTTCCGGAAGAGTCTCAAGATCGCTCTTCGTCCGAACCGTCCAGACCGGAACCCAGTCCTGGATCGTCTCCGGAAGTCCGCTTTCCGGATCATTCGCCTCGACCCCGCCGGGCTCGACGGCCCATAGAATAAGATCCGCCGTTTCGCCTCTTTCCCGTGCCCGGCGGATCCCTTCCCTTTCCACCACACCTTCCGTCTGCCGCAAACCCGCGGTATCGACAAGCGTGACCGGATAACCCTCCAGATCCAGATGCACCTCGATCACGTCCCGCGTGGTTCCCGCCTCTTCCGTCACGATGGCCACATCACGACCGGCGATGGCATTCAACAGGCTCGACTTGCCCGCATTCGGTGCCCCCATCAGGACCACCTGCAATCCGGACCGAAGCCGCTCGCCACTCCTGGAGCGCGCCAGATGATTGCCGATCTCGTTGATCAGGATCTGGCATTCTGCCCAAATCTCGTTCGCCACACTTCCGGGTACATCTTCCTCGTCGGCGAAATCGAAATCCGCTTCGATCATGGCCCGCATATGGATCAGCCGGTCCCGCCAGTCGTCATAGAGTTCACCAAGCGCACCTCCCATCTGGCGGAGCGCCTGAACCCGTTGCGCTTCGGTTTCAGCCGCGATCAGATCGGCCAGTCCTTCCACCTCGGTCAGGTCCATGCGCCCTGCCTCAAAGGCTCTGCGCGTAAATTCGCCTGCTTCGGCGGGCCGGCAATTGTCCATGCCCGAAAGCACCTCCAGCACCGCCGCCACGACGGCCCGTCCACCATGACATTGAAGCTCGACAACATCCTCTCCGGTAAAGCTGGCCGGTCCCTCGAAGACGAGGACAAGCGCCTCGTCAAGCATGTCATCTGTTTCCGGATTGCAGAGCTCCCGAACACAAGCCACCCTGGGCTCGGGCACATCACCGCATAGTAGGCGCAGAATATCGATGGCATCGGATCCGGAAATCCGGATCACCGCGACGCCGGACGGGACCGCCCCACTTGAAAGCGCAAAGATCGTTTCAGCCATTCACCACCAAACTGCCCCGTTCCGGAAGCAGACCTTTCTCACTGAAGCGACTTGCCCTGCCGGTCCGCTTCACTACCTTCTTAGTTCAGAGAGCCCCGCCTGAATCCGCCAACCAGAAAGTTATCCTTTCCTATGACCGAAAACCGCCTGGCAAGTTCCACCAGTCCCTACCTTCTCCAGCACAAGGACAACCCGGTCCACTGGTATCCCTGGGGTCCGGAAGCCCTTGCCGCGGCCAAGGCTGAAAACAAACCGATCCTCCTTTCGGTCGGTTATGCCGCCTGTCACTGGTGTCACGTCATGGCCCATGAAAGCTTCGAGGATACCTCTACCGCGGACGTCATGAACCGCCTCTTTATCAACATCAAGGTCGATCGGGAAGAACGTCCCGACATTGACCAGATCTATATGAAGGCGTTG
This sequence comes from Roseibium sp., assembly GCF_048260565.1. Lineage (GTDB taxonomy): Bacteria > Pseudomonadota > Alphaproteobacteria > Rhizobiales > Stappiaceae > Roseibium. The sequence goes on from NZ_JBLXGP010000004.1 coordinate 242,693, forward strand.
CATGCGCTCGGCGAACAGGGCGGATGGCCGCTGACCATGTTCCTCACATCGGACGGCGAACCCTTCTGGGGCGGAACCTATTATCCGAAGGAAGCCAAGTGGGGGCATCCCGCCTTCGTGGACATGCTGGAGGCGGTCTCTCGTACCTATCATACGGATCGGGATCGAATCGAAACCAACCGCGCCGGCCTTCTGGAAGCCCTCAAGACGGAGATCACCCCAACCGCCCCGATCGATCGCAGCCTGATGATGGCCGCCGGCGAACGGCTTCTGTCGCTCTATGATCCCGAACACGGCGGCATCAAGGGCGCTCCGAAGTTCCCCCAGGCCTCCATCCTGGATCTCATTTGGCGCACAGGCCTCAGGGCCGGAAACGACAAGGCCAAGGAAACCTTCCTCCATACCCTGAGACAGATCAGCAACGGCGGTATCTACGACCACCTGAAGGGCGGCATCGCCCGCTATTCCGTCGACCATCTCTGGCTCGTTCCGCATTTCGAAAAGATGCTCTACGACAACGGCCAGTATCTCGACCATCTCGTCACCGCTTACCTCGCAACAGGCGAAGACCTGTTTCGAAACCGAATCGAGGAGACCTTCGGCTGGCTCCTGGACGAGATGCGCATGGAAGGCGGCGCCTTTGCCGCAAGCCTCGACGCGGACAGCGAGGGCGTCGAGGGCAAGTTCTATGTCTGGACCGCGGAGGAAATCACAGAGGTTCTCGGTGAGGAAGACGCCGCCCTGTTTGCCCGTGCCTATGATGTTTCGCCCGAAGGTAACTGGGAAGACGTCACGATCCTCAATCGCCTCAAGGCTTCCAGCCTGACCGCAAAGGACGAAGCCCGCCTTGCCCGTCTTCGAAAGAAGCTCCTGGATCGACGTAGCCGCCGCATCAGGCCCGGCCTTGACGACAAGATCCTCGCCGACTGGAACGGCCTGACGATCGCTGCCCTTGCCCGTGCAGCACGTTTTGTTTCACGTGAATCATGTCTGGAGGCCGCCCGGACGGCCTACGGCTTCATTATGGAAACCATGATCCGCGACGACCGCCTGGGCCATTCCTGGCGCAACGGTCGCCTGCTCCTTCCCGGCTTTGCCTCCGACTACGCCAACATGATGAATGCGGCCCTCGCCCTGGCAGAGGCCTGTCCGGAAGATGCCATGACCTATATCGCCGATGCGGAGATGCTCGGTAAGGTGTTGGTGCAGGACTATCGAACGAAGGAAGGTGCCTTCTATCTGACGGCCGCAGATGCCGAAGGACTGATCGTGCGACCGGTAACCTCCGCCGACGAGGCCACCCCTAACCCCAATTCCATGGCCGCGCTCGCCTTTGCCAAACTCTACATTCTGACCGGGAAAACCGAATACCGGGATCTGGCCGACAAGGTGCTGATCGCCCTGTCCGCCGACATTCCGAAGAACGTCTTTGCGACCGCATCCCTGCTGACTGCATTTGACACCCGAACCAACGGCCGGCTTGCGGTCGTCGTTGCGCCAAGCGGTTCGGATCCGAATCCTTTCCTCAAGGTTCTCTCCAAAGCCGTAGACCCGGCGCTTCATTGTCTCGTTCTCGAATCGACGGATGACCTACCCGAAGATCATCCGGCCAAAGGCAAGAACACCCTTGAGGACAAACCGACCATTTATCTTTGTCGGGAAGGCGCCTGTTCGTTTCCGATGACAAGACGCAAAGAGCTTGAAGAGGCGCTTACGGTGATACCGTAAGCGTGTGTTTCCAATCGGAGCGGGGCAGCCGGTAAAGCACATGAGGAGCCAGAGGATGGCTTGGTTCGATTGCCGGATGAAGAAAGTCGTCTTGCGGATCCCGGTGCATGCCTAGACGTTCCATGACCCTTTGCGATCTCTCGTTGGAGACAGCCGTAAAGGACACGATTTCATCGAGCCCTAAGGTTTCGAAACCGAATCCAATCCAGGCCCTCGCCGCCTCCGTGGCATAGCCCTTCCCCCATGCAGCGCGGGCGAGACGCCAGCCGATTTCCACACAAGGATCGAAAGGCAACGGCTTGGCGTAGCGCGGCCTTGAAAGCCCGACGAAACCCAGGAAAGTTCCGGTTTCCTTTTCCTCGATGGGTGAGAAGCAAAAGCCGTCTTCCCGCGTTCTTTCCCGAGCGATATCGATCAAGGCGTCGCTTTTTTCCCGGGTGAGGACCGAAGGAAAATACCGCATCACTTCCCGGTCGGCATTGAGCCGGGCGAACGGCTCCTTGTCTTCTTCTTGCCAGGGGCGGAGGATCAGCCGTTCCGTTTTCAAATACATGATCGCCGAAGCCTTTGAACCGGATCCGAATCAATGGAGCAATTCTGCCTGATTCACGTGAAACAGGTCGTTAACAAACAGTTAAGGCGCGACCCCCTTCCGGAAACCGCGCCCTGACAGATTTCTGACCGGATCCGATTCGGATCAGGCGTTCATGCTGTCGAAGAAATCGTCGTTCGATTTGGTCTGCCGCAGCTTGTCGATCAGGAACTCGATCGCATCGACCGTCCCCATCGGATTGAGGATACGGCGCAGGACGAATGTCTTCTTGAGCTTCTCGGCCGATACCAGGAGCTCTTCCTTACGCGTACCGGATCGCTGGATATCGATCGCCGGGTAGACGCGCTTGTCGGAGATCTTCCGGTCGAGGATGATTTCGGAGTTACCCGTGCCCTTGAACTCTTCGAAGATGACTTCGTCCATACGGCTGCCCGTATCGATCAGGGCCGTCGCGATGATCGTCAGCGAGCCGCCCTCCTCGATGTTACGAGCCGCACCGAAGAACCGCTTCGGCCGTTGCAGTGCGTTGGCATCGACACCACCGGTCAGGACCTTGCCCGAGGACGGCACAACCGTGTTGTAGGCGCGGCCAAGGCGGGTGATGGAGTCGAGCAGAATAACCACATCGCGACCATGTTCGGTCAGGCGCTTGGCCTTCTCGATCACCATTTCCGCGACCTGGACGTGACGCGATGCAGGTTCGTCGAAAGTGGAAGACACCACCTCGCCGTTCACCGTGCGCTGCATGTCGGTCACTTCTTCCGGACGTTCGTCGATCAGGAGAACGATCAGATAGCATTCCGGATGGTTGGTGGTGATCGACTTGGCGATGTTCTGCAGGAACACCGTCTTACCTGTCCGCGGCGGTGCTGTGATCAGGGCGCGCTGGCCTTTGCCGAGCGGTGCCACCAGATCAATCACGCGGGCGGAAAAATCCTTTGTGGTCGGATCTTCGATTTCCATCTTGAACCGCTCGTTCGGATAGAGCGGCGTCAGGTTGTCGAAGTGAACCTTGTGGCGGGCCTTGTCCGGATCCTCGAAGTTGATCGTATTTACCTTGAGAAGCGCGAAATAGCGTTCGCCTTCCTTGGGGCTGCGGATCTGGCCTTCGACCGTATCTCCCGTGCGCAAGGAGAACCGGCGTATCTGGGACGGAGAGACATAGATGTCGTCGGGCCCGGGAAGATAATTCGCATCCGGCGAGCGCAGGAACCCGAATCCGTCCTGCAGCACCTCGACGACGCCCTCGCCGATGATATCGACATCCTGGGCGGCAAGATTTTTCAAAATAGCGAACATCAGCTCCTGCTTGCGCATGGTGCTGGCGTTTTCAACTTCGAGCTCCTCCGCAAACTGCAGAAGTTCTGTCGGTGTTTTTTCTTTTAGGTCTTTGAGTTTCATTTCCCGCATCAAGTTGGGGTTCACTTATGGACTTATGTTAGGAAGGTACTTCTATGGCTGTGGCTGGAAAGCGCACCCAGAAGAATAGTGAGGGAACTGCCGGATTTGTCTTGAGTAGACGACCGCTGCCTGAGGAATCCGAGAATTTTCCTGGCGCCGGTTGGAAGTCGCGCAGAACATAAGGCGTTTCGCGGGAATTCGCAAGCCCGCAAATTCCCGTAGGTGACGGTGCGTTTAAAATCGCACCGTCCCTTTCATTTTGGAACCGAATCTTCAGAACGGTTTGACGATCACCAGAATAACGATGCCGATCATCAGAACCGTCGGCACCTCGTTCAGCATCCGGTAGAACTTCGCCGAACGGGTGTTTTCGTCTCGGGCAAAAGCCTTCACGCATCGCGACAGATATCCGTGCACACCGGACATCAGGAGCACGAGGGCGAATTTCGCATGGAACCAGCCCTGGGTGTAAAACCCGCTGTCATAGGCCAGCCACAGTCCGAAGACCCAGGCCGCGATCATGGACGGGTTGATGATGGCCTTCAAAAGCCGCCGTTCCATGATCTTGAAGGTTTCGGACTGCTTCGATCCCGGTTCGGCGTCGACGTGATAGACGAAAAGACGCGGCAGGTAGAGCATGCCCGCCATCCAGGCGATGATCGAAATGGCATGCAGCGCCTTGATCCAGGCGTAGAGATCCGTCGCCATCGCCCTACCCCTTCCGGACCCGCTCGACCATCCGGGCGACATTCTCCGGATCCGCATCCGGCGTAATGCCATGGCCCAGGTTGAAGATCAGCGGCCCCTTGTCGAAGGTCTTCAGGATATGATCGACCCCTTCATCCAAAGCCCGACCGCCGGCTACCAGGCGCATGGGATCGAGATTGCCCTGGATCGGCACCTTCTTCTGGATTTCCAGCGCCAGCGCGTCGGGCGCAGTCCAGTCGAAACCGACAGCATCCACACCTGTGCCCTCGATGAATTTTGCCATCCGGGCGGAAGAGGCCTTCGGGAAACCGATGATCCTGGCACCCGGACGTTCCGCCCTCACGCCGTCGACGATCGCCCTTGTGGGCTTGATCGACCAGCGCTCGAAACCGGCATCGTCGAGAACACCCGCCCATGTATCGAAAATCTGAACCGCATCGGCGCCGGCATCGAGCTGGCGGATGAGGTAACGGATCGAAGCGGTGATGAGCTGATCGATAAATCTCTGCATCAGCTCCGGGTCGCGATAGGCGCCGACACGGGCGGCTACCTGTTCCTGGGTCGTGTGACCGGCAACCGAATAACATGCCACGGTCCAGGGAGCACCACAGAAGCCCAGCAAGGTTGTTTCCTTGGGCAGCTCCGCTCTCAGGCGTGAAACCGTCTCTATGACCGGTTTGAGATGATCCTCGGCCCGGTCCTGCTCCAGACGATCCAGAAGAACGGATGAAAGAGGTTCCAGAACCGGACCTCGTCCTTCTTCAAAGCGAACCGGATATCCGATCGCATCGGGGACGACGAAGATGTCGGAAAACAGGATCGATGCATCAAAGCCATAACGGCGGATCGGCTGGAGAGTGACTTCCGTTGCCAGATCCGGGTTGTAGCAGAAGTCCAGAAAGTTTTTCGCCTTCGCCCTGACTTCCCGATACTCCGGGAGATACCGTCCGGCCTGGCGCATCATCCAGACAGGAGGCGGCCAGAGTTTCTCTCCGGCTAACACACGCATGACGGCACGGTCCTGAGACTTCATGAGGCAATGACCCTTTCACACATTCCAGTTCTTAAAGAATCTTATATTTAGATTCTGTTTTTTCTTATTGTGCGTGGATTAGCTGGATCATTTGATATCCACAATCGTTCAAGCGCACATTCGGATCGGGATAAATCGTCTCAGATTCTGGACAACCTATCCTCCACAGGAGTCGATAAGTCAGAAAACAAATACTATTCAATGGTTTACGGAAAAGTTTACGATTGGTTAATAAATAGGGCAACGGTGAATCACTTGTCAATTTCCCATCGTCATTCTGTTAATCCACATGAGCCCGGAATCGTTTCGCCGGGAGTCAGCGCAAATTAACGAACTGTTCATAAATTCGGCTCAGCGGGTACAAGTACCATCTCGGAAATCCAGATCGCCCGTCCGGTCACAAACCATCAACAGCCCTGGGGATGACATCGTGAACAAGTCCAGACACTATTTTCATCTCCATCTGGTGTCCGATTCCACCGGCGAAACCCTGATGACCGTCTCCCGTGCGGCGACGGCCCAATATGAAAACGTGCAGGAGATCGAGCACGTCTATCCGCTGGTCCGGACCCAGAAGCAACTCGACCGGATCCTCAGTGAAATCGAAGCGGCACCCGGTATCGTTCTCTACACCCTGGTCGATACGGAACTCGCCACGCGGCTGGAACGGAGCTGCATGGAGCTGGGCATTCCAATCGTTAATATTCTCGCGCCGGTCTTTTCCGTCTTCCAGTCCTATCTGAACGTGACCCAGACCCACCGGATCGGCGGACAGCACGAACTCGATGCGGAATATTTCAAGCGCATGGAAGCGCTGAACTACACCATGATGCACGATGATGGACAGATCTGGGAAGACCTGGAATCCGCCGATATCGTCCTGCTCGGGATTTCCAGAACCTCCAAGACGCCGACCTGCATCTATCTGGCCAACAGGGGGATCAAGGCGGCGAATGTGCCGCTTATTCCGGACATTCCCCTGCCGCCGGCAGTGATGGGTCTCAAGAAGCCGCTGATCGTCGGGTTGATTGCGTCGGCGGAACGGATTCAGCAAATCCGCAGAAACCGTGTCCTTTCGCTTCATTCGGAAAACTACAACGAGACTTATGTGGACCGGAAGGAAATCGCCCGCGAAATCACCATGACAAGACGGCTGTGTTCGGAGAACGATTGGCCGCTGATCGATGTCACCCGCCGATCGATCGAGGAAACGGCCGCGGAAATCATGGCGCTTTTCCGTGAAAAAAAGGCACGCGAGGAAGACGAAGCCTGATAGGACTTCCTGAAACGGAAAACAGACAATGTTCGAAAGGAACGAAATGGCACTCGTCCTGGCAAGCGGCAGCCGTATCCGCGCCGAACTTCTGAAGAATGCCGGTCTGTCGATTGAGGTTGATCCGGCGGACATTGATGAGCGGGCGGTCGAGGAACCTCTGCTGAAGGCAGGATTTTCGCCCGAGGACCTGGCACAGGTCCTGGCGGAAGCCAAGGCGAATGACGTCAGTGAACGTCGGCCGGGCGAGTTGGTGATCGGCGCCGACCAGATCCTGGCCTTTAAGGGAGAACGGCATATCAAGCCGGAAGACATGGAGGCTGCCCGCCGTCAGCTGCTCGCCTTTTCCGGCAAGACCCACGAACTCCTTTCGGCCGTCGTGATTTCAAAAGATGGCGAGGCGATCTGGCGGCATGTCTCGATTGCCCGGCTCACCATGCGCAAGCTTACGCCCGCCTTCGTCGGCCATTATCTGGCGCAGGTCGGCGATGTCGCGCTTTCAAGCGTCGGCGCCTACCAGCTGGAAGGCCCGGGCGTTCAGCTCTTTGAAAAAATCGAGGGCGACTATTTTACGGTTCTCGGACTGCCCCTGCTGCCGCTCCTTGCGGAACTCCGTAAACTGAACGTGCTTGAAACATGACCGAAAAAATTAGGGCCGAAAAAACCAGGGCAGGCGTTACCGGCTGGCCTGTCGCCCACTCCCGCTCGCCGCTGGTTCACGGCCACTGGCTGAAAAAACACGGCATCGACGGCAGTTACGAAAAAATTGCCGTTGCCCCGGAAGACGCCGTTGCGTTTTACGGCAATTTCGCAGCCTCCGGCCTGAAGGGATGCAACGTCACCATCCCTCACAAGGAAACGGCCGCGGCTGCCTGTGATGTCCTGGACGAAGCCGCTGAAAAAATGGGAGCGGCCAACACGCTCTGGCTCGACGAAGGCGGCCGACTTTGTGGAGCCAACACCGACGGTATCGGTTTCTTGGGAAATCTGGACCAGATGGCACCCGCCTGGGATGACAGGCACGATTGTGCGATTGTCCTGGGCGCCGGCGGCGCTGCCCGTGCAATCGTCTGGGCCTTGTGTTCCAGAAAATTCACAAGTGTGCATATCTTCAACCGGACCTTCGAAAAGGCCAGTGAAATAGCGGATCAGTTCGGGTTGTCGGTTTATGCCCATTCTTGGGATAAGCTGGGGACATTTCTTGGAAAAGCCGATCTCCTGGTGAACACGACTTCCCTTGGAATGACCGGAAAGGCGCCGCTGGACCTGGATCTTGCCGATCTGCCGAAAGAGGCGCTGGTGACCGATATCGTCTATGTGCCGCTCACGACCGATTTGTTGAAACAGGCAGCTGAACGAGGGAACCGCACGGTCGACGGTATGGGCATGCTCTTGCACCAGGCCGTCCCGGGATTTGAAAAATGGTTCGGTGTCCGTCCGGAAGTGGATGAAGAGTTGCGCCGGCTCGTGCTCGACGATCTGGAGCAAACTTCATGATCAAGCTCGGCCTGACCGGCTCCATCGGCATGGGCAAGTCGACCACCGCGAAGATGTTTGCCGCCAGGGGCGTCCCATGCCATGACGCGGATGCCATGGTGCACCGGCTCTATTCGGGTCGCGCCGCGCCTCTGATCGAAGCGGAATTTCCCGGAACGGTGGTGGACGGAAAGGTCGACCGGACCCTGCTATCGCCCCACGTCATCGGAAAGCCCGAAGCGATGAAGCGCCTGGAAGCGATCATCCACCCGCTGGTCCACGAGGAAGAGAAGCTCTTTCTTGAAAAGGCCCGGGCCGAGGATCGGCGGATCGTCGTTCTCGACATTCCCCTTCTGTTTGAAACCGGCGGCGATCGCCGGGTCCATGCGTCGGTCGTCGTCACGGCCGATGCAGACATCCAGAAAGCGCGGGTGCTTGCACGGGAGGGGATGACCGAGGACCGGTTCAATGCCATCGTCGCGAAGCAGATGCCGGACTCGGAAAAACGTCGCCGGGCGCATTTCCTGATCGATACCGGTCTGGGGATGGAGTCGGCCGAACGGTCGGTTGCGGCAGTGCTGAGAGCCGTTGCGGGGATGGTTTGATGGGCGATCCGGGGACAAGTGTGTCGGTGCGCTTGCCCTTCGTGAAACAATCGGCAGACTGAAACCGGCGGAACATTTCAAAAAAGACCGGAAGACATGCGCGAAATATCGTTCGATACGGAAACGACGGGCCTGAATCCGCGTGGCGGGGACCGTCTGGTGGAAATCGGCGGCGTCGAGCTGTTCAACCACGTTCCGACCGGAAATTTCTATCACGTCTACATCAACCCGGAACGGGACATGCCGATCGAGGCTTTCAACGTTCACGGTCTTTCCGAGGAATTCCTGTCCGACAAGCCGCTTTTTGCGCAGATCGCAGACGAATTTCTGAAGTTCGTCGGCGATGCGACGCTGGTGATCCACAATGCGGCCTTCGATATGGGCTTCATCAACATGGAGCTGGAGCGCGCCGGCCGCCGCATCATTCCCAATTCCCAGGTGCTCGATACGCTGGATCTTGCCCGGCGCAAGCATCCGGCCGGTCCGAATTCCCTGGATGCCCTGTGTTCGCGCTACGGCATCGACAATTCCAGGCGGACGAAGCACGGCGCGCTTCTCGATTCCGAACTGCTGGCGGAAGTCTACATCGAGCTGATAGGCGGCAAGCAGGCGGCACTCAGCCTGACGCCGGAAGAGGATCTGTCCACGACCAATTCGGGAAATGGGTCCGATGAATTCGGTGGCCTTGGCAGTTTTTCTGCCCGGCAAAGACCCGAGCCGCTTCCGCCCCGGATCCGCGATCAGGAATTTGCAGCCCACAAGGCCTTCATCGAGGGCATGGGTGAAGGCGCCATCTGGAACAAGTATCGCTGAAAGAAAAACCCGCCGAATTGGCGGGTTGAGGTTGATGACAAACCTTGATTCCGTCATCCCGAACGCAGCGCGAGCCGGGTGACAACGGAGAGGGCAGAGCTTTGCCAGCAGCCTGAATCCGCTAATCCGGCGGGTGTTCCGATTGGAACGGAGCCGAATCGAAGCTGTCAAAGCATGGACGGCAGGACCCGGTCGGGCGGACGGTGGCCGTCCATGAAGGTCTTGATGTTGATGATGACCTTCTCGCCCATCTCGATACGGCCTTCGATGGTTGCCGACCCCATATGCGGCAACAGCACGACATTTTCCATTTCGACGAGCTTCGGATTGACGGCCGGCTCATGTTCGAACACGTCGAGACCCGCGCCGGCGAGATCGCCGGATTCCAGCATTCGGATCAGTGCGTTCTCATCGATCACTTCGCCGCGGGCGGTGTTGACCACGTAAGCACCCTTCTTCATGAGCTTCAGCCGACGGGCCGACAGCAGATGGAAGGTTGCCGGCGTGTGCGGACAGTGGATGGAAACCACGTCCATGCGGGCGAGCATCTGGTCGAGGCTGTCCCAGTAGGTGGCTTCAAGGGCGTCTTCCACGTCCGCAGCGACCCTGCGGCGATTGTGATAGTGGATCGACATGCCGAAGGCCTTGGCGCGGCGGGCAACCGCCTGTCCGATCCGGCCCATGCCGATGATGCCCAGGCGTTTTCCCCAGATTCGGTGACCCAGCATCCAGGTCGGCGACCATCCGGTCCAATCACCGGTTTCAATTGCCTTGATCCCCGCAGCCAGCCGGCGCGGCACGGCAAGCATCAGCGCCATGGTCATGTCGGCGGTATCTTCGGTCAGAACACCCGGTGTGTTGGTGACGTTGATCCCCCGGTTATTGGCGGTCAGAACATCGATATTGTCGACGCCGTTTCCGAAGTTGGCGATTAGTCGGAGATTCGGGCCGGCCTGGGACAGAACTGAGGAATCGATCCTGTCGGTGACCGTCGGCACCAGAACATCGGCGGTTTTCACCGCTTCAACGAGTTCGGCCTGGCTGAAAGGCCGGTCGTTTTCGTTCAGCCGCGTCTCGAACAATTCGCGCATACGGGTTTCAACGACATCCGGCAATTTCCGGGTTACGACGACCACAGGCTTCTTTTTCGCCATCCCAAACGCCTTTTGCGTTTCGTTGAGGTCACATTAACCACAACAGTCCAACCTTGACGCAACCGTATCCGGGAGCGCCCGCCAATACTCCCTTCTCCTTACCAGATGGCCCGGCAGAAACAAGTAGACGGAAGCGCACGGTGTATAGCCTTTCGGGGCATACTGGTTTTTCAGCGTCGATTTCGCTACAGGTTTTTGCATGAAGTCAGGCCCCTTTGAAATTGGACAACCGAATAACATGGCCCGCTTGATGACAAGACGTCAGACCGGACTCCTCACCCTCTTTGCTGTTCTGCTCCTCGCAGTGCTTCCGCTGAAGGTCCTGGCCCAGGCGAGCCAGACCGGTGCGAGCGGACTGACCGTTCCCCGCTTTGTCAGTCTGAAGTCGGACCGGGTCAATGTGCGCGTCGGCCCGTCACGGGAGCACAACATCGCATGGACATTCGTTCAGGCCGGTCTGCCGGTCGAGATCATCCAGGAATTCGATAACTGGCGCCGCATCCGCGATTGGGAAGGCAAGGAAGGCTGGGTGTTCCACTCGCTGCTCTCTGGCCGACGCACGGCGCTTGTCACGCCCTGGGAAACAACCGGCCGTACGCCCTTGCGCGCCCGCTCCAAGTCTGACGCCGATATTGTCGCGGAGCTGGAGCCGAAGGTTCTGGCAACCGTCGAGGAATGCGCCGGCGGCTGGTGCCGGGTCAGCGGTGAAGGCTATGAAGGCTGGCTGGATCAGACCCGCCTTTTCGGGGTCTATCCGGATGAAGTGATTAATTAAGCTTGGCGTTTCGCCAATATTGATGAGCTGCAGTGAGAGATGGCCGTATCACCCGCTCCACTCTCCCCCCTTGCGGGGGAGATGTCACCTTAGGTGACAGAGGGGGGTGACAGCGGTGGTTGCAAACTCTGGCGCAGTATTTTCCGGAGAGGCTCAAGACCCCCCTCTGTCCGCGGTTGCGGACATCTCCCCATCAAGGAGGGAGACTGGCGCAAGCGGTACCGCACAATTCTTTCAGAAGGGGTGGTGACCGACGCAGACTTGGCCATCCCGAAGAGATCGAACTCTTATTCGGCCGTATGTTCCTGGACCTTCAGCTCATCGAGCCGCGGCATGGAAATGATGTTGTAGCCGCTATCGACGAAATGAACTTCGCCGGTCACACCGCCGGACAGGTCCGACAGAAGGTAGAGCCCGGTTCCGCCGATTTCCTCCAGCGATACCGTCCGGCCCAGAGGCGAATTGCGCTTCTGGTAGTTGAACATCAAGCGGGCATCGGAGACGCCTGAACCGGCAAGAGTCCTCACCGGCCCGGCGGAAATCGCGTTCACGCGGATGTTCTGCTCGCCGTAGTCGACCGCAAGATAACGGACGGACGATTCAAGCGCCGCCTTGGCAACGCCCATGACGTTGTAGTTCGGCATCACCCGCGTCGATCCGCCGTAGGTCAGCGTGATCATCGATCCGCCGTCCGGCATGAGGGGGGCCGCCCGTTTCGCGATCTCCGTGAAGGAGAAACAGGAAATCAGCATGGTCCGGGTGAAGTTTTCCCGGGAGGTATCCGAATATTTTCCGCGCAGCTCCGACTTGTCGGAAAAGGCGATGGCATGAACGAGAAAATCGATCGTGCCCCATTTTTCCTTCAGGGTCTCGAAGACCGCATCGACGGTCGCAATGTCTTCCACATCGCACGGCAGGAGTATGTCGGCACCGATCGATTCGGCCAGCGGCCTTGTTCGACGTCCGAAGGCTTCGCCCTGATAGGTGAACGCCAGTTCCGCGCCGTGCTCAGAAAGCGTTTTTGCAATACCCCATGCAATGGAATGATCGTTGGCCACGCCCATGACGAGGCCGCGCTTACCCTTCATCAAACCCGACATTCAGGGCTCCTCAACCGTGATAACGCGACAGGGCAAGAGAGGCGTTGGTACCTCCGAAGCCGAAGCTGTTGGAAAGCACGGTGTCGAGTCCGGCGTTATCGCGCCGTTCGGTGACGATTTCGTCCTTGTGCAGGGCCGGGTCGAGTTCTGTGATGTTCGCCGAAGCCGTGATGAAGTCGTTCTGGAGCATCAGCAGGCAATAGATGGCTTCCTGCACGCCGGTGGCGCCGAGGCTGTGGCCGGTCAGGGATTTTGTCGACGACGCCGGTGGCTGGTTGTCGCCGAACACGCGGCGGATGGCCTGGATCTCGCCGATGTCGCCCACCGGGGTCGAAGTGCCATGGGTGTTGATGTAGTCGACCTTGCGGTCACCGAGCGTGGAGATCGCCAGTTGCATGCAGCGCTCGCCGCCTTCACCGGACGGTGCCACCATGTCGTAGCCGTCGGAATTGGCGGCATAGCCGGTGACTTCCGCGTAGATCTTCGCGCCGCGGGCCTTGGCGTGTTCCAGTTCTTCCAGAACGACGACACCGCCGCCGCCGGCGATGACGAACCCGTCGCGGGTCACATCATAGGGCCGCGAGGCGGTAGACGGCGTCTCGTTGTATTTGGAGGACATGGCGCCCATGGCATCGAACAGGCAGGACAGCGTCCAGTCGAGTTCCTCGCCGCCACCTGCGAACATGACGTCCTGCTTGCCCCACTGGATCTGTTCCGTAGCCGCGCCGATGCAATGCGCCGAGGTGGAACAGGCCGAGGTGATCGAATAGTTGATCCCCTTGATCTTGAAGGGGGTCGCCAGACAGGCCGAATTGGTCGAGCTCATGCCGCGGGTGACCATGAACGGTCCCATGCGCTTGGGCGAGCCTTTTTCCAGAACAATCTGATGGGCCTGGAACAGGTTCTTCGTCGACGGACCGCCGGAGCCCATGATCAGGCCGGTCTTCGGATTGGATACGTCCGTTTCCTCCAGACCGCTGTCGGCGATCGCCTGTTGCATGGCGATGAAGTTATAGGCCGCGCCGTCACCCATGAAGCGGAGCTGGCGCTTGTCGACCAGGGAGGGAATGTCGACATTCGGCATTCCGTGAACCTGGCTTCGGAAACCGTGTTCGGCATAGTCGGGCGCAAAGACGATCCCGGATTTGCCTTGCCTAAGGCTTTCCAGAACTTCCTGGGTGTTGGCGCCGATTGACGACACGATCCCCATTCCGGTAACGACTACCCGCCTCATTACGGTCTCCTGTTCACTCTGAAACCGGTTCGGCGTGCACAAGCCGTCCGGTCTATCCATTTTTTGAAAATAGGTCCGGCGCCGGCCGGATGCCAGATATTCAGATACCTGAACGCCTTAAAGGCGAACCGGATCAGGTTTGAGCAAGACCGACCCGGAGATCCTTTGCCTGGTAGATCTGCTTGCCGTCGGCCTTGAGCCAACCATCCGCGATGCCCAGAACCAGACGGCCTTTCATCACGCGTTTGAAATCGATTCCGTATTCAACCAGTTTGACGTCCGGCGTGACCATGCCCTTGAATTTCACTTCGCCGGTGGAGAGCGCCATGCCTTTGCCCGGCAGGCCGAGCCAGCCAAGGAAAAAGCCGGTCAGCTGCCACATGGCATCCAGGCCGAGACATCCCGGCATGACCGGGTTGCCCTGAAAGTGGCAGGGGAAAAACCAGAGGTCGGGCTTGATGTCGAATTCCGCGCGAATGAATCCCTTGTCGAATTCGCCACCGGTTTCGGAAATTTCCGTGATCCGGTCGAACATGAGCATGGGCGGCAGCGGCAGTTGTGCGTTGCCTGGTCCGAAAAGCTCACCGCGTCCACAGGTGAGAAGATCTTCGTAGTCGTAGCTGGAGCGCCGCTCGGTCATTCAGGGTCCGTTATGTGCTTTGCATCTGGCTCTCGCCGAAGCATCAGGCCAGAAGTTGGTTTTCATTTGGTATTCGGCGCCTTCCTAACACAGGGTTACCTGCTCTGGAAGTCCACGCAGGCGGTAAGTTTCCGCAGTTTGCGTCAGTTTTTTCCCAATGCCTGCGTCAAATTGACAAAGCTTTGTAAGGAAGCCCGTTTTCATCTTTCAAGGAAAAACTTGCGTCTTTGTGCCAAGAAATGGCAGAAAAGGGGGAATGGCGGTTTGATTTCGCCCAAAACGGCCGGGCGGCGAACAAATTGTGAGCCTTTTCAGGTTATCGTCCGGGACGAAACGGAAGACAGGACTAAAGACGCGGAAATGACAGACATCACGCCGATTCATCACACCGATACGGATGTCTCCGATATTTTGCGCCGGGCAGGCCTCCGGCCGACACGCCAGCGCGTGTCACTCGCCGAGATCCTTTTTTCAAAGGGAGATCGGCATGTCTCCGCCGAGCTGCTTCATGAGGAAGCCGTGGCCGTCAATGTCCCCGTCTCGCTGGCGACCGTTTACAACACCCTGCACCAGTTCACGGAAGCAGGGCTTCTGCGCGAAGTGGCGATCGAGGGCACGAAGACCTATTTCGACACAAATGTATCCGATCACCACCACTTTTTCATCGAGGGTGAAAACGAGGTGTTCGATATTCCGGGCGAAGGTGTCGGCATCGGCTCTATCCCGCAGGCGCCGGAAGGCATGGAAATCGTTCGCGTCGACGTGGTCGTCCGCCTGCGTCCGAAACGCTGATTTCGGCTCCCCGCATCGCCTGAATTTTCTGAACTCGCGCTGTCGCTCCAGGCGGGACCTCGCATAAGCACCGGGGGCTCTTCGCCTTGCGAACCCTGCGGGTATGAACTTTCTCGCCAACTTCCCGGTGTCAGGATCCGGCGGCTTTCTGCCGTTCGATTTGCGCCCTGGTTCTGAGCGCGATTTCCGGAATGGAATCCAGCGGCTCTTTTTCCGGGCTCTTGCACAGATCGTAGATGACGCAGCGCCGGCATTCCGGCTTGCGCGCCTTGCAGATGTAGCGCCCGTGCAGGATCAGCCAGTGATGGGCATGACGGCCGAATTCCGCCGGAACCGCCTTTTCCATCGCCTTTTCAACGTCGAGCGGCGTCTTTCCCGGCGCGATGCCGATCCGGTTGCCGAGCCGGAACAGGTGGGTATCGACGGCAATGGTCGGATGTCCGAAAAAGATATTGAGCACCACGTTGGCGGTTTTCCGGCCGACGCCGGGCAGTTTCTCTAGCGCTTCCCGGTCTTCCGGAACCTCGCCGCCGTGATCGCGGATCAGCTGTTCCGACAGCAGAATGACGTTCTTTGCCTTGGTCTTGAAAAGGCCGATGGTGCGGATTTCCTCGCGCACCTTATCTTCGCCGAGTGCGAGCATTTTTTCCGGCGTGTCGGCAATCTTAAACAGATGTTTCGTCGCCCGGTTGACGCCGACATCGGTTGCCTGCGCCGACAGGACGACGGCGACCAGCAACGTATACGCGTTCACATAGTCGAGTTCCCCTTCCGGCTCCGGGTTGTCGGCGTGGAACCGTTCGAAGATCGCGTAGGTCTCGGCCCGCGTGTACCGTGACTTCTTCAGGACGCGGCCCGGATTTGCCACCGAAGGCGTCTTGCGCTTTGTTTTCGTCGCCGTTTTTGCCGCAGATTTGCGCGGGGCGAGGGTCTTTGCTTCTGCCATGCTCTCTCTATAATCATGCCTCATGAGCGATCACAATCCGAAACACGAGCAACAGGCGTATGAGACCGGGGATGAGGCCCCGTTTTTTTCCGCGATCCTGACACCCTATCGGTCCCTGGGTCCGAAGGGTTTCCTGTTGCTGATGCTCTTCATTGGGGGTGTCAGCTTCGTTTCGGGTCTGGCGTTCCTGTTGATGGGGGCCTGGCCGGTGTTCGGGTTTTTCGGCCTGGACGCGCTTCTGATCTGGCTGGCTTTCCACCTGAACTACGCCGCCGCACGCGCCTATGAGGAAGTGATCGTGTCGCGCACGGAAATCGTCATCCGCAAGGTCGGTCCGGGAAAACGCCACCAGGAATACCGCTTCAATCCCTATTGGGTCCGCCTGTCGATCACGCGGATCGAGGACGAAGGCGTGACGAAGCTGACCCTGACGTCGCGGGGCAAGAACGTCGATCTTGGAAATTTCCTCAATCCGGACGACCGCACCAGCTTCGCCGGCGCCATGGCAAACGCGCTGGCAACCGCCAAGGCCGGCGGAATTTGATCAGCAACTTCTGATTTTGTCTTGCACGCGCGCTCATTTTGCGTCGCAATAAATGCCGCCCGATGGGCGAATGCATTCATGTGCCCGTTTTAGAGAAGGATTTGCCCCATGCCGTCTCTCAGGCTTCCTCTGTCCGGCGATGTTCTGCAATCGATCAATCCCTGGTCCGACATGTTCAAGGCCTTCGGCAGCCAGTTCGGTCTGATCAACATCAATCTCGGCCGGTCGTCCGCGCCCGAGGTCGAGCAGGATATCTTGACCGAAGTCGGCAGCTACGGCCGGCAGATCGGCCGCATCGGCGAAGCACTCCAGGTCCTGATCGACCACCTGGATCTCAAGTCCCTGGATCCAAAGGAAAAGGCCGTGCTCGCCGCCTTCAAGGCGATGCAGGCGGAAATCGCCGAGATCAAGGCCTACCATAAAAAGACCGATGTTCTAACCGGTTAGCGCTCGGCTTCGACGGTCAGAACGGCGCCCCATTTATTGTCGGGCGGGAACCGTGCTTCGAGCATGTCGCCGATTTCGATGGTTTTTGCGAGCTTCTTGTCCAGTTTGCGGGTCGCCTGCGGCACCTCGCCGGCCTCGTCCGGTTCAAGTTGGATGAAGAAGCTGACCTCCATGCGGCCGAGACCCAACCGGTCGATCAGGTCTTCACTCGGCATCTTTCGATAGATCTCCACCTTCTCCGACCGCCAGTCGTCCGGAATGACGACAGCGGCTGTGGCCGCATGCATCGCCAGAACGTACCAGAGCGCATATCCGACAATCGTCAGGATGCCGGCACCGTAAGCGCCATTCCGCAAACTGTGTGAAAACCGGAATAGCGACGAGGACGGCCTGATCTTGTAACAGCTCTTCGTCGGATCTTCCGGCAGATAGAGAATATTGATCGGTCCCTCTCCCGGTGCCTGCTCCCAGTCTGCCTCGCTCAGAAATTCATTTTCCCGAATCGTCTCGCCCTGCGGTGTCCGGTACTCATATTCGACATAGTGGCAATAATCGTAAGCGAGGGTGTCCTCGTTCCGCCGCGTCCTGGTCACGTATTTCCTGAGGATCCGTGCCGTGGTCGGAACGCCCCGCTTCTCGAAGGCCAGCATGTCCGCGCCGAAATTCCAGGCCACGACCGACACGCCGACGAGCAGCAGCGCGATGGCGGACAGGACGTTCGCGCCGTAAAACAGATAGTCGATCATTCATCCTCCGGAAGCGGAAAGCCTTCATGAAGCTCAAGTAATCAGCCGGAGATCTGTCTGCCCGAAGCGGATCGCGCCGAATGCGATCTTGATCACAGTTTGTCGTTTATTTTGGCAAGGATTTGAGCCGGTAAAGGGCGTCGAGCGCTTCCCGTGGTGTCATGTCGTCCGGGTTCAGATCCTCAAGGGCCTCGACAAGGGGATTCGGACCGGCACTGTCCGAACCGGCGCTGGGCGCCGGCGCGGGTATTGCCGCGAACAGGGGCAGTTCGTCGATCAGCGCCTCGGTGGGTGAACGCCGGTCCTGTTCCTCCAGCTGGCTCAGGACCTGCTGGGACCGCTGGACGACGCTTGCCGGCAGACCGGCGAGCTTGGCGACCTGGATACCGTAGGACCGGTCGGCGGCACCCGGCACGATTTCATGCAGGAACACGACGTCGCCGTTCCATTCCTTCACCTGCACCGTGGCGTTCGACAGCCGGTCGAGCTTGGCCGAAAGCGCGGTCAGTTCGTGGTAATGGGTGGCGAACAGGGCGCGCGACCGGTTGACTTCGTGCAGATGTTCGATGGTCGCCCACGCGATGGATAACCCGTCGAAGGTGGCGGTGCCGCGGCCGATCTCATCCAGGATCACCAGTGACCGGTCACCGGCCTGATTGAGGATCGCCGCCGTTTCCACCATTTCCACCATGAAGGTCGACCGTCCGCGCGCCAGATCGTCGGCGGCCCCCACACGAGAGAAGAGGCGGTCGACCACTCCGATATGGGCGCTTGCGGCGGGAACGAAGGCACCCATCTGGGCAAGAACGGCAATCAGTGCGTTCTGGCGCAGGAAAGTGGATTTACCGGCCATGTTCGGTCCGGTGATCAGCCAGATCCGGCCGGTCTTGTCTTCGCCTTCCGGTCCGAGGTGGGCGTCATTGGCAACGAAACTGTCGCCGCCGGCTGTCTTCAGGGCCTGCTCGACCACCGGATGGCGGCCGCCGGAAATGTCGAAGGCGCGCGTGTCATCCACGACCGGGCGCACGTAAGCCTCTTCCTGGGCAAGCTTTGCCAGAGCGGCGGACACGTCCAGGATCGACAGACCGTGAGCCGCCGCCTTGATGGCGTCGCCGTTGGCGACGATTTCCCTGACCAGCCGATCGAAGATTTCCAGCTCGATGGCGAGCGACCGTTCGCCGGCGCTCGCGATCTTCGATTCCAGATCCGCAAGTTCCGTCGTGGTAAAGCGCATGGCGCCGGCCATGGTCTGCCGGTGAATGAAACGGCCCGGGTCCGCGGTGAGTTTTTCCGTCTGGGCGCTGGGCGCCTCGATGAACCAGCCGAGCACGTTGTTGTGCTTGATCTTCAGGGAGCGCAGGCCGAGTTCTTCCGAATAATCGGCCTGAAGCTTGGCGATCACCTTGCGGGATTCGTCTCGAAGGGCGCGCAGCTCATCAAGGTTTTCATCATAGCCGGAAGCGACGAAGTTCCCGTCGCGCTTCATCAGCGGCGGTTCTTCCTTGATCGCCCGGGTCAGTTCCTCACCGAGGTCGTGCGGCGCCTGCTCGAGGCTGGCGCGGGCTGCTGCGATCTCCGCCGGAGCGCTCGCGGCCATGCTGATCTGGTCGATCACCTGGCTTGCGGCCTGCATGCCCTGGGCAACGGCAAGGATATCCCGCGGCCCACCCCGCTGAAGCGCGATCCGGGACAGCGCGCGGGCCATGTCCGGTGCGCCTTTCAGCGTCCGGCGCAGGGCTTCGCGCATCATTTCGTTTTCCAGGAAGAACTCGACGGAATCGTGCCGCCTGGAAATCTCGTCCGGATTGACCAGCGGGCCGGCGAGACGGCTTGCCAGAAGTCGTGATCCGCCACCGGTCACGGTCCGGTCGATGGTGGCAAGCAGGCTGCCCTGCTTTTCGCCGCCGAGCGTGCGGGTCAGTTCCAGGTTGGCCCGGGTTGCCGGATCGATCAGCATGCGGCCCGCACCCGCTTCCCGCGTCGGCGGATCGAGCGGCGGGCGTTCGCCGAGCTGGGTTTTTTCCACGTAAGCGAGAATACCGGCGGCGGCCGACAGTTCGGAGCGTGAGAACGTGCCGAAACCGTCCAGCGTCTTCACGCCGAAATAGTGCGCCAGCCGGTCAGTGGCCGTGGAACTGTCGAAGAAGGCCCGTGGCACAGGAGACAGGGCCGCACCCGACTGCTCGGCCACCTGCCGAACCTCTGATTCCTGCAAGAGATTGTCCGGCAGGATCAGCTCGCGCGGTGAAATCTGGGCGAGATCGGCCGCAAGGCGCTGATCGTCGGTCTCCGCCACCTGGAACGAGCCCGTCGACATGTCGATCCAGGCAAGGCCATAGACCGCATCGCCGGTCAGCGACCCGCCCCTGAGCCGGGACATGGCGGCCAGGAAATTGTTGGCAGACGAATCGAGCAGCCGCTCTTCGGTGAGCGTTCCCGGCGTGACCAGCCGGATCACGTCCCGGCGCACCACGGATTTCGAACCGCGTTTCTTGGCTTCGGCGGGATCTTCCGTTTGCTCGCACACCGCGACCCGATGGCCGCGGGCGATCAGCTTTTGCAGGTAATCGTCGGCCGCGTGCACCGGCACGCCGCACATGGGAATATCTTCGCCCAGGTGCTTGCCGCGTTTGGTCAGCGTGATGCCAAGCGTCTGCGAGGCGATCTCAGCATCTTCGAAAAACAGCTCGTAGAAGTCGCCCATCCGGTAGAACAGCAGGCTGTCCGGATTGGCGGCTTTAATTTCCATGAACTGTGCCATCATCGGTGTGACGCGATGCTCGGCCGGCTCGATTTTCGCAAGGGCTTTGTCAGACATGGCGCGAAGTTAGCAAACCCTTTTATGGGTTTCACAATTGCTATGCCTTTTGATGGTCTTGAGCCGGTAATTTTCAGGGGATAAGGTCGCTGTCCCGCCAGGCCAGCAATGCGATAAAAAAATCGCTATCAGAGGAAACGCCGAAATCATGCCCGCCACCGACAAAACATCTAGGACCGGCCTCAGTTTTACCGAGCAGGAAGCGCTGCAATTCCACCAGGAAGGCCGCCCGGGAAAACTGGAAATCAGCCCGACCAAGCCTATGGCGACCCAGAGGGACCTGTCGCTTGCCTATTCGCCGGGGGTGGCGGTCCCGGTGCTGGCGATTGCGGAAGACCCGAGCCGGGCCTTCGACTACACGACCCGCGGCAACATGGTCGCCGTCATCACCAACGGGTCGGCGATTCTCGGTCTCGGGAATCTCGGGGCTCTGGCCGCCAAGCCGGTCATGGAGGGCAAGGCGGTGCTCTTCAAGCGGTTCGCGGATATCGATTCCATCGATCTGGAAGTCGACACCCAGGATGTCGACGCCTTCATCAATTCGGTCCGTTATCTCGGCCCGTCCTTCGGCGGCATCAACCTTGAAGACATCAAGGCGCCCGACTGTTTCATCATCGAACAGCAGTTGCGCGAGATGATGGACATTCCCGTCTTTCATGACGATCAGCACGGCACGGCGATCATCGCGGCAGCCGGCCTGATCAATGCGCTTCATCTGACCGGTCGGGAGATGAAGGATACGAAGGTGGTCTGCAATGGCGCGGGTGCTGCCGGCATTGCCTGCATCGAGCTGGTCAAGGCCATGGGCATTCCCCATGACAACGTGATTCTGTGCGATACCAAGGGTGCGATCTACAAGGGCCGCACCGAAGGCATGAACCAGTGGAAGTCCGCCCATGCGGTGGAAACCGATGCCCGGTCCCTTTACGACGCGATCAAGGGCGCGGATGTGTTCCTCGGCGTTTCGGTCAAGGGCGCGCTCACACCGGACATGCTGCGCGCCATGGCGCCGAACCCGATCATTTTCGCCATGGCCAATCCGGATCCGGAAATCACGCCGGAAGAAGCAGCCGAGGTGCGCGACGACGCCATTGTCGCCACCGGCCGGTCCGATTATCCGAACCAGGTCAACAACGTGCTCGGCTTTCCCTACATCTTCCGCGGTGCGCTCGATGTCCAGGCAACCACCATCAACGACGAGATGAAGGTGGCTTGCGCCCATGCGCTGGCCGACCTGGCGCGCGAGGAAGTGCCGGACGAGGTCGCCGCCGCCTATCGTGGCAACCGGCCGAAATTCGGGCCGGAATACATTATTCCGGTTCCCTTCGATCCGCGACTCATCTCCGCGATCCCGCCGGCGGTCGCCCAGGCGGCGATGGATTCCGGCGTCGCCCGCCGGCCGATCGTCGATATGGACCGGTACCGGGAAGAACTGTCCGCACGGCGCGATCCGGTTGCCGGCACCTTGCAGCGGATCTTCTCCAAGGTCCGCCAGATGCCGAAAAAGGTGGTCTTTGCCGAAGGCGAGGAAGAGCCGGTTATCCGCGCGGCCGCGAGCTTCGTGGCCCAGGGACTGGGCGAGGCGATCCTGATCGGCCGCGAGGACGAGATCAAGCAGATGGCCCAAAGCGCCGGTGTCGACATCAACCGCCCCGGCATTACGGTGCAGAACGCACGGCTTTCCAATCGCAACCGGGATTACGCCCAGTTCCTCTACGGCCGCCTGCAGCGGAAGGGCTATCTGCAGCGCGACTGCCAGCGCTTGGTCAACAACGACCGCAACTACTTCGGCGCGATCATGGTCGCCCGCGGCGACGCCGATGCCATGGTGACCGGCCTGACCCGGAACTATTCGGTCGCCCTCGACACGGTGCGCACCTGTCTCGACGTCAAGCCGGGCCACCGGGTGATCGGCGTTTCGCTCTGCCTTGCGCGCGGCCGGACGGTCCTGATCGCCGATACGGCGGTGATCGACATGCCGAATTCGGAGGAACTGGCGGATATCGCGGAAGAAGCGGCCCATGTGGCCCGCAAACTCGGTTACGAGCCCCGGGTTGCCATGCTCGCCTATTCCACCTTCGGCCATCCGCGCGGCGAGCGCTCCGAGCGGGTACAGGAGGCGGTCAAGATCCTCGACCGGCGCCGGGTGGATTTCGAATATGACGGCGAAATGGCTGCCGATATCGCCCTCAACATGGACAAGATGGGCGCTTATCCGTTCTGCCGCCTGACGGGGCCTGCGAACGTTCTGGTGATGCCGGCGTTCCATTCCGCGTCGATCTCAACCAAGATGCTGCAGGAACTGGGCGGTTCGACCGTGATCGGCCCGTTGCTTGTCGGCCTCGACAAGCCGGTCCAGATCGTGCCGATGGGCGCCAAGGACAGCGACATCGTCAACATGGCGGCCATCGCGGCGTTCAATGTGACCTGAAAGCTGATAAATCATGAGTAAAACAAAGAAAAGCTGTTTTGTAATCTCTCCTATTGGCGAAGAAGGATCTGAAACTCGCAAAAGATCTGACCAAGTACTAAATCATATTATTAAGCCGGTAGCTTTAGAGTGCGATTACATCGCGGTAAGGGCAGATGAGATAGACAAACCAGGTCTCATTACAAGTCAAGTAATACAAAGAGTTGTTTCAGATGACTTAGTAATTGCTGACTTAACAGAAACAAATCCAAATGTATTTTATGAACTAGCAGTTCGACATGCCTTCAAAAGGCCATTTGTTCAGTTAATAAAGAAAGGAGAAAGAATACCCTTCGATGTAGCGGGAACCAGGACTATATATTTCGATCACAAAGATTTAGATAGCGTACAAGAAACTAAAGAAGCTATCAAAAGACAGATCTTGGAAATCGAAAAAGGTGGGGATGTTGAAACACCAATTTCTGTTTCTGAAGAGCTCCAGAGTTTAAGGCAGAGTGATAATCCAGAAGATCGGGGTCGCGCTGAAATTATCGGCGAGATGTCTCAACTCCGTTCTGTTCTTTCGAACATTCAGGAAATGATTGTAGAGGACAAGAGTCGTAGTAAAAATAGGGAAAGTGAAGTAGAATTTGAATTATCTAGAAGTAACTATTCAAGAATACAATTTAGAAAAACTAGAAATTTAATTGAAGAAATTAAGGGCATAGAAAATAAAAGTCTAGGATTTATTATTATTTGCAGCGCATTAATTAATACTCATCCGTGGGTTTTTAACTTGGCTGAGCAGTTAAACTTCGCAATAATTAACAGAAATAGCAAGTATGCATCTGATATTTTTAACGCGCTTAATTTATATATTCTTACTAATACTGGCAAAAATGAAGAGGAAATTTTTCATATCTTCAATATGTTAAGCTACTATCTGACGAATGATGTCTTAGATTATGCTAAATCCGTTGGCGTTGGAATTGATGATGAAATACCATTTTGATTTTTTGCAAAGTCTTGACCAAGTATATTTCAGAACTACGTTTATGGTTCGATAAAACAATGAACGACCTGATGATCAAGATCTGCGGCCTGTCGACCGAAGACACCATGCAGGCGGCCCTGGAGGCCGGCGCGGACATGGTCGGTCTGGTGTTCTTTCCCAAGAGCCCGCGCCATGTGCATTTATCCGCCGCCTGTAAGCTGGCGGACATGGCCCGTGGCAAGGCGGAGATCGTGGCGCTTACCGTCGACATGGACCTGGACGGACTGTCGCGCATCAACGAACTGGTGAACCCGGACTGGTTTCAGTTTCACGGGGAAGAGACACCGGAGGCCTGTGCTGCGGCCAAGGTCATGTTCCGGAAAAAAATCATGAAGGCCGTGCCGATTTCCGAAAGGGCCGACCTTGAACAGGCGCAGTTCTACGCGATCGTCGCCGACCGCATCCTGTTCGACGCCAAACCGCCGAAAGACTCCGATCTGCCGGGCGGAAACGGCGTTTCCTTCGACTGGACGTTGCTCAAGGACCTTGACCTTGCCAAGCCCTTCATGCTTTCGGGGGGGCTGGACGCGTCCAACGTGGCCGAGGCGATCGAAAAAAGCGGTGCGACTGCCGTCGATGTGTCCTCCGGCGTCGAGCGGGAAAAGGGCGTCAAGGATTGTGATCTTATCCGCGCATTCGTGGCAGCCGCCCGGGGCGCGACAGTGGCAGGGGAGTAACTTGCGTTGACCACGATGGCAAACAGCATGCGCAACGGACCGGACGAGCGCGGCCATTTCGGCATTTTCGGCGGCCGCTACGTTGCCGAAACCCTGATGCCGCTGATCCTCGACCTTGAAAAGGCTTATGAGGACGCCAAGAACGATCCGGCCTATGCGGCGGAGATCGAGGATCTCAACACCCATTACACCGGCCGGCCGTCGCCGCTTTATTTCGCCGAGCGCCTCACCGAGCATCTGGGCGGCGCGAAGATCTACTTCAAGCGCGACGAGCTGAACCACACCGGTTCGCACAAGATCAACAACTGCCTGGGTCAGATCCTGCTGGCCAAGCGCATGGGCAAGACCCGGATCATCGCCGAAACCGGCGCCGGCCAGCACGGCGTGGCGACGGCCACCGTCTGTGCCCGCTTTGGCCTGCCCTGCGTGGTCTACATGGGCAAGACCGATGTGGAACGGCAGAAGCCGAACGTGTTCCGGATGAAGCTGCTCGGCGCCGAGATCGTTCCGGTCACTGCAGGTGCCGGCACGCTCAAGGACGCCATGAACGAGGCTCTGCGCGACTGGGTGACGAATGTGGACAACACCTATTACCTGATCGGGACCGCGGCAGGCCCGCACCCCTATCCGGAAATGGTGCGCGATTTCCAGTCGGTGATCGGCAAGGAAGTCCGCGAGCAGATGATGGCGGCCGAAGGCCGGCTTCCCGATGCCCTTGTGGCAGCCGTCGGTGGCGGTTCCAACGCCATCGGCCTGTTCCATCCCTTCCTCGACGACCCGGACGTCAAGATCTACGGCGTCGAAGCGGGCGGCCGGGGCCTGGAAGGCGAGGAGCACTGTGCCTCTCTGACGGCCGGCAAGCCGGGCGTTCTGCATGGCAACCGCACCTATCTGCTTCAGGACGACGACGGCCAGATCCTTGAAGGTCACTCGATTTCCGCAGGCCTCGATTATCCGGGTATCGGTCCGGAGCACTCCTGGCTCAAGGAAACCGGCCGTGTGACCTATGTTCCGGCCATGGACGACGAGGCGCTGGAAGCCTTCCAGCTGCTGACCAAGGTCGAGGGCATCATCCCCGCACTCGAGCCGGCCCATGCGCTTGCCCATGTGATCAAGCTGGCGCCGCAGATGGACAAGGACCAGATCCTCGTCATGAACCTGTGCGGCCGCGGCGACAAGGACGTCTTCGCTGTCGGCAAGATGCTGGGTTTCGATCTCTGATCCAAATTCCTGACAGAAAGTTGCGCGGCCCGTCTAGTGGCCGCGCATCAGCCTGTAGGCTGCTGCGGGGGAAATCCGGAAAATCAGGCGAAGAAGCTTCGTCTTTTCCACCCAGATCTCCTGTTTTCCGGCGGCAAGGCCCTCCAGAACATCCGCTGCGGCTTGCGCCGGCGGATATTTTTTTGCCGAACCGGGTTTGGAAAGCGTCGTATCGACCAGGGTCATGATCACGTCAGTCACCTGGATGGGCAGGTTCTTCGCGCGGCATTGATCGCGAAACGATCGCGTAAAGTTCGATAGTCCGGCCTTTGTTCCGCAATAGACGGACGCATCGGGGATCGGCGCGAGCGCCAGGCCGGAAGAAATATTGGCGATCACGCCGCCGCCTGGCGCCCTGGCAAGCACCGGCAGCAGGGCCGTGCAGAGTTGTAGCGGAGCGGTCATGTTGATTGCGATTTCGTGGGCGATCAGCTCTTCCTGACCTTCCATCCCGACAGTCAGGTCGTCGTGGCGCATGATCGCGGCATTGTTGATCACAACGCTGCAGTCCGGATGCTGCTCCTGGACCCATTCGGCAACCGTTGTCGCGCCGCGCGGTTCGCCTAGATCGGCGGTGATTGTGTGAACCTTGCCTGGAGACGCAATGGCCAGCCTGTCCAGATGCGTCTTGTTGCTGCCAACGGCCAGTACGCTTGCGCCCTGATCGATCAGTTGCCGGGAGAGTTCGAGGCCGATACCGCGCGCGCCGCCGGTGACGAGCACCTTGCGACCGCTAAAGTTCAGTCGTTGGGTCATTCTTGCCTCTCGAAAACGGGTGTTTGTCTGAGCGCGGCGCCATGCTTTACTAATGTGAGCTTTTACTCGCATCAGACAACTCGCATTCGGAAGCAGCCATGAACCAACGCCTGACGCCCCGAAAACAGCCACGCCAGAAGCGCAGTCAGGAAACCTGTGCCGTCATTCTGGAAGCCGCGGCTCGCATTCTGGAGACCGAGGGCCTGGGCGGATTGACCACCAACCGCGTTGCCGAACGTGCCGGCGTGTCCGTTGGGTCGCTGTATCAGTATTTCCCGTCGAAGGAGGCAATTCTGGCAGAGTTGATCCGTCGCCTTCGCCGCAGCCTGCTAACGGATTGTCAGGCCGCGGCCGAAACCGTGCGCGACCGACCTTTATCCGATGCCGTCGATGTTCTGGTTCGCGCGTGCCTTCGCCATCACCTTGTTCGTCCAGGCCTTGCGCGGGTGCTGGAGCGGGCGGAAGAGGAATTGCCGCTGGAGGAAGATCTTATGATCATCAAGCGTGACTTGAGGACGCTGGTCGCCGGCGTGCTGGGCGAAAGGGGCATAGAAGATGCCGACCAGATTGCGTTCGATCTGATCGCGCTGGGCCATGGTCTCGCCTCGGCTGCAATCGCCAGTGGCGAAACCGATCTTGAAAATCTGTTCCTGCGTCTGCGGCGGTCTGCCCTGGGCTATCTCGGATTGCCAGTCAGCTTACCGACGCACAACCCGGAAAGCGTTATCGCCGCCTGATCGGCTTTTCAGTGAGCGCGGCTTGCAGAAAAAGCTGTCTGCCACGCGCATCCAGGCTTTCTGCCTGTCCCGGCGCACCGTCGATCTCATGACCAGCGGTTTTTTCAACCGGAGCAGGAGCGGGCCGCGGACCGATATGCAGGTGTTTCATAGTGCGCCAGAACCTGGTTGAGAACGGTTCCGGTGGAGCCTCGAAAAGCGAACGGGCCATTTCCTACCTCATTATTGTATTTGTTGGGGCAAAAAGTGCACTGAGTGCTACATAGCAATGCGCTCACAGCTTCGCAAGTCATGGTGTGCATTCCGGCCATGCAATTTCCATTGAGCTCTGCCCATTTACGCATCAGTTGAGCCGGCTAGAGCCTTTCTCGGTTAGATTGATCCATTCTGCCGGAGCCGGTTTGGTTCAAGGCCGAGGGATTTGACGAAGACCGTGCTGACCGCACGGTCGAGGCGAAGCCCGACGGCATTGGGCCAAACCGGCCCGGCCCCTATCATGCGAACCGCATCGGCGGTTCGAATGATCTGTAATTTGAGCTGCTGCTTGTTTGCCGACGGCAAACAACGCGGCGGGTTTCCGTCCGGCGGACGCCTGCTTTGTCGAGCCGCTTGCCCATAGCCCCGCTATGGGCTGCGCACCTCTCCGCGCAGATCTCCTCGCCGGACGACAAACAGAATGGTTCAATCTAACCGAGAAAGGCTCTAGCTATTCCAAAGCTGCAGAGCTGCTTCCCGTTCTTGTATGTTGCAGTGCAAAAAAACCGGCCTATCCTATTGGCATAACAAGAAAGCAGCGCACCATTTCGGTTCGACGCGCTTCAGCCCCGACCATCAAAAGGAACAGTAAAATGGCCGCCACGACATCCTCTTCCGTATTCGAACTTTCCTCCCACGCCCTTTCCTCTGCCGGCAAGGGAATCCTTGCCTTTCTGGAGGAATTCGGCCGGGCCCGTGCCGCGCGGGCGCTCTACACCGAACTCGCCGCAATGAGCGATGCGGAACTCGACTCCCTGGGGTTGGTTCGCAGCGATATTTCGCGGAAGGTCTACGCCAAGGTTTACGATCTTCGCTAAGCCGGATCGTTCCCGGATCTTTCAATGGCCGGTAACGGTGCGCGCGAAATCGCGCGCACATCCGCAAAGGCGGATTGACACGGGGCAATGCAGCCCCCTACACCCTTCCGGGATTGAAGTCCGGCCGGACCGTTGCCGGACTTCCATGTCGAGTAGGGTAGTGACGCATGACGGAAACGCGTATCGATCGCCGGTTCAAGGCCTGTGCCGAAAAGGGCCGTCCGGCTCTGGTGACCTTCATAACTGCGGGTGATCCGGACCTGGAAACCTCACAGGCGATCCTGGAAGCCCTGCCCGCCGCCGGCGCCGATGTCATTGAACTCGGCATGCCGTTTTCCGATCCCATGGCAGAAGGTGTGCCGATCCAGCTCGCCACCCAGCGCGCCCTCAAGGCGGGTCAGACCATGAACAAGACCCTGCAGATGGTGCGCGATTTCCGTGAAAAAGATCCGGACACGCCGATCGTGCTGATGGGCTACTACAATCCCATCTATGTCCGCGATCCGAAGAAATTCGTCATCGAGGCCAAAGAGGCCGGTGTCGACGGGCTGATCATCGTCGATATTCCGCCGGAAGCCGACGACGAACTCTGCATTCCCGCTTTGGAAGCCGGCCTCAACTTCATCCGCCTTGCGACGCCGACGACCGATGACAAGCGGCTGCCGGCCGTTCTCGCCAATACTTCCGGCTTCGTTTATTACGTCTCGATCACCGGCATTACCGGGACAGCGAGCCCCGACGCCAATCGGGTCGCGGCCGCGGTCAACCGGATCAAGGGGCATACCGACCTGCCGGTCGCGGTCGGTTTCGGCGTGAAGACCGCCGACCAGGCAGCTGAAATCGGCCGGGATTCCGATGGCGTCGTGGTCGGATCGGTTCTGGTGACGGCCATCCGGGACAGCCTCAATAATGCCGGAATGGCAACCGATAAGACCGTTTCGGCGGTGACGGACCTCGTCTCCGACCTTGCAAGCGGAGTTGCACGTGCACGATCGGCTTAATGCCGTTAGGGTGTAACAAGACCGCAGTCGCACCGGGTAACAGTTGTAGAAAACGGATACGTCTCTCGTGAACTGGATCAACTCCCTCGTCCGTCCCAAAATCCGCGATCTCCTGAAGAAGCGCGAAGTGCCGGAGAATCTCTGGATCAAATGCCCGGAAACGGGCGAGATGGTGTTTCACCGCGATCTCGAGGCAAACCTCTGGGTGGTGCCGAATTCCGGCCACCATATGCGTATGCCGGCGGTCAAGCGGCTGGAAAGCCTCTTCGACGGCGGCGACTACGAGACGGTGGAAACGCCGGACGCCCACGCGGATCCGCTGAAGTTCCGCGATACCAAGAAATATGTCGATCGGCTGAAGGAATACCGGAGCAAGACCGGTGAGACCGACGCCGTGCGGGTTGCCCGGGGCAAGGTGAACGGCGCTCCTCTGACGGCCGCCGTTCAGGATTTCGCCTTCATGGGCGGATCGCTCGGCATGGCCGCCGGCGAAGCGATCCTGACCGGGATGCAATCCGCGGTGACCCATCACACCCCCTTCGTGCTGTTCGCAGCGTCCGGCGGCGCGCGCATGCAGGAAGGCATCCTGTCGCTGATGCAGATGCCGCGGACCACCGTCGGCGTGCAGATGCTGCGCGAGGCGGGTCTGCCCTATATCGTTGTGCTGACCAATCCGACCACCGGCGGCGTATCCGCGTCCTACGCCATGCTGGGGGATGTCCATATTGCCGAACCGGGAGCCCAGATCGGCTTTGCCGGCCGGCGCGTGATCGAACAGACCATTCGGGAAAAGCTCCCCGACGGTTTTCAGAGCGCCGAATACCTGCTCGAACACGGCATGGTCGACATGGTCGTCAAGCGTCACGATCTCAAGACCACCATTGCCCGCATTTGCGATATCCTGATGAAGCGCAAGATCGAAGTACCGGCACTGACGCCTCCCGAACCCGCAGGCGACACCGTCGAAACGGAAACCGGCGAGACAGATCGGAAGGCAGCCGCCGGCTGACGGGAAAATTCCGACGGCCAATACGCCAGCATGTGTTCAAAAAGCGACAAACGCAGGCCTGTTCGGGCTCTGAGGGGTTGTTTATGTACGCATGACTTCTTATTCGGGAAGTTGAGCAGCACGTGTTGTCCGGCCTGGGGATTTGAACCGGGAGGGAGATTTGGACCAAATCACAGCGATCCTTGACCGCCTCCTGGCGCTTCATCCCAAGGAAATCGATCTGTCCCTCGGCAGGATGCACCGCCTCCTGAAGACGCTGGGCTCTCCGGAAAAGCATCTGCCTCCGACGATTCACATTGCCGGGACCAACGGCAAGGGGTCTGTGACCGCCACGCTGCGCGCCATTCTGGAAGCGGACGGAAAGCGCTGCCACGTTTATACCTCGCCTCACCTGGTGTCCTTCAACGAACGCATCCGGCTCGGAACCGACGGAAAATTCGTGTCCGATCCCAAGCTGTTCGACGCGCTTTACCGCTGCGAGGAAGCCAACGCTGGCGAGGAGATCACCTTTTTCGAAATCACAACGGCGGCGGCGCTGTTGTTGTTCGCCGAAAATCCGGCGGATGTCCTGCTTCTCGAGGTTGGGCTCGGCGGCCGGCTTGACGCCACCAACGTTATCGACGCGCCGATCGCTTCCGTGATCACGCCGATTTCCATGGACCATGAGAAGTTCCTGGGCGGGTCGCTTGAAGAAATCGCCGCCGAGAAGGCCGGTATCCTCAAGCGCGGTTGTCCCGCGGTCATCGCTCCCCAGGAGGAGGTTGCGCAGGCGGCGATCGAGCGGGTGGCGAAGCGGACCGGCACGCCGCTTTTCAGCTTTGGTCAGGATTTTGTCGCCACGCAGGATCAGGGGCGTCTCGCCTATCAGGACGAAGGCGGCCTGTGCGATCTGCCCCTCTCCAATCTGCCGGGTGCCCATCAGGTGACCAATGCGGGCCTGGCGATTGCCGCCTTGAAGGTCGCGGACCTGTGGCCCGGTGAGGACATTGCTGCAAAAGGCCTGAGAGCCGTGAACTGGCCCGGCCGGCTTCAGATGCTTACCCATGGCCCGCTCGTCAGAAAATGCCCGCGGAATTCCGAAATCTGGGTGGATGGCGGGCACAATCCGGGCGCGGGCGTGTCCATCGCAGCCTTCATGGGCGAGCAGGAAGAACACAATCCCAAACCGCTTTACCTGATCACCGGCATGCTGACGACCAAGGATCCGGTCGGCTTTTTCCGTCCTTTCGACGGACTGGCCCGCCATGTGGGAACGGTTCCGATCACCACGTCGACGACCGCACGCGATCCGTTCGAACTTGCCGATTTCGCGCGGGTTGCCGGTCTGGAGGCAACGCCTTTTGCCTCGCTGGACGACGCGATTGCCGATATTGTTGCCTGCGCCGAAAAGGACGGTGAGCCGCCCCGCATCCTGTTTTGCGGATCGCTCTATCTGGCCGGAGAAATTCTGGGTCGGAACGGGATGGCACCCAGTTAGCCGGGTCCGGTCAAACGGGTCTCGCGCACCAAAGAGGACGGTATGCTGAGACGAACCAATGTTGTTTTCGCCGCTTTGGCGGTGTCCCTGCTCTTGCTTGCAAGGGCGGAAGCTTTCTCAGACAATTTCGAGACGCCCCCCGAACAGGATCCGGGAACGGTTCTGGGCAAGCTGGCATCCGGGCCGGGATACGGTGTGCTGACACCGGTGAGGAGCGACGGCTTCCTCAGGATCTATGACCTGAAAACGGAATTCGGAACGGAGCATGTGGTCGGCGATGGCCTGCTGAAGCTCCGGATTCATGAAATCTCCGCCTACACGGCCCTTAAGGGACTTGAATCGCAGCAAAGCTTCGTCGACGGTCTGAAGGAAGCCGCCAAGAAGCCGGCGGAATTCGTCGAAAGCACGGTGACCGATCCGCTGGGCACGGCCAAGTCGACGGTATCCGGTGTCGGCAGGCTGTTCGGCCGGATCTCGAAAGGGGTCGAGAAGGCGGTAACCGGAGAGACCACGTCTCCGGGCGAATTGGCAGCCATCGTGACCGGCCGGGACAGAGCTCGAAGGGAGCTCGCCGTCAAGCTCGGTGTCGACCCCTACACCACCTACCAGCCTTTGTCGGAGCAACTCGACCGCGCCGCCACGGCGTCTACCGCCGGAAACCTGAGTGTCGGCGCGATCATGTCCTTGATCCCCGGCGGCATGATCACGAATGTGGCCAGCTCCGCGGAAACCCTGCGCGACCTCATCGTCGACAACACCCGCTCGGAACTGGAAGACCGCACGGCGACCGTGCTGCGCGGCCTGAATATTTCCCAACGGGTGATCGATGAACTGGCCGCAAACACGAACTTCACCCCCACGGAGCGCGCGATCATCGCCTATCAGCTTCAGGCGATAAGCACCGTCGAGGGTCTTGAAATCCTGGTCGCCCGGGCGGCGGACGCCAAAAACCGCGAGGAGGCCTATTTCCTCCTGCGCCGGATCGTTCTGACCGAGCACTACAGCAGCTCTGTTGCCAGTCTTTCGCAGATCCGCAAGATCGCCGATTTCCCGATCGCGATCCGCCGCGACGGTGAAGCGGCGCTTGTCATGCCGCTGGACATGCTGTCGTGGACGGATTCGACCGCAAAGGCGTTTTCGGGCCTTCAGGACGGACTGTCCAGGCTGCCGTTCCCGCCCACCGGGGTCGATTTCCAGATCACCGGGGACATCACGCCCGATGCGGCTGAACGGTTGGCCTCCTTCGGCTGGGATGTCACAGCGGACCTGCCCATGCCTATAGGGCCGGTCTTTTAGGATCTGGTCTTAATCCGTTGCCGGACCGGTCAGTCCGGTCTCCCAGCCGATAATGGCGCGCTTGCGGGTCAGGCCCCAGTGGTAGCCGCACAGGTTTCCCGTTCGGCCCAGAACGCGATGACAGGGAACAACGAAGGAAATCGGGTTGCGGCCGACGGCCGTTCCGACCGCGCGCGCGGCACTCGGTTTGCCAAGGGTGCGGGCAATATCCGAATAGGTGGTCGCCCGGCCCATGGGGATCTTCAAAAGCATCTGCCAGACCCGGATCTCGAAATCGGTTCCGATCAGGACGATCTTGAGCGGGGTCTCCTCCTGCCACAGGGACGGATTGAAGATCCGTGTCGCGTAAGGGGCCGTCGCCTTTGCATCTTCGATGAACCTGGCCGCCGGCCAACGGGCGCGCATATCCTCGAAGGCCGCCTGTTCCTCGCCCGGATCGGCGAAGGCAAGCCCCGCCAGGCCCTTGTCGGTGACCATCAGCAGCACCTCGCCGAAGGGACAGGGATGGATGCCGTAGGAAATGGTCAGCCCCTCGCCCCGGCTGCGATAGGCCCCGGGCGTCATGGCCTCGTGGGTCACGAACAGATCGTGCAGCCGGCTCGACCCGGAAAGCCCGACCTCGAAGCTCGCATCCAGAACGCTGGCCGAATCCCGCAGCAAGGCCTTGGCGTGGTCCAGTGTGATTGCCTGCAGGAACTGCTTGGGCGTCAGACCGGCCCAGCGGGAAAAGACGCGCTGGAGCTGGATCGGCTGGAGCCCGGCTTCGGCGGCGAGTTGTTCCAGGCTCGGCTGATTGCGCCAATTTTCCGTGATCCGCTCCAGCGTCCGGCGGACGACCAGGTAATCCTGTTCGGCCTGTTTGCCGACGGCAATCGTCTGCGGTTCGGGAGTGAGGCTGGAAATGTCGAGTGGCTTGGTCATGGCACTTATGCCCGTCTTGTCCTGATTTCGGGCAACTCTAGGCGTCTTGAGGGCGCATCGCTACCCGATTTGCGAGCGGTCTGGCAAAAGCGAATTCAGTGGAGATCACTGAAGTCCGCTGCGGAAACCGCCGGTCCCTTGCGGGTCGACAGAAGAAGGTTGCTCTCCGAACCGGCAATGCCATCGATCAGCCGGATGCGGTTCAGGACGTCGTCGAAGGCCGCCAGATCCCGCGTCGCGATGTCGAGCACCAGATCCCATTTCCCGTTGGTGGAATGAATGGCACGGACCTCGGTCAATGCCGTCAGGGCGCGGATGACCGGCTCGGTGTTGCGCCCGGCGACTTCGACCAGCATGACCCCACGGATCGGCAGGTCGCGCCAGTCATCGCGCAGAACGGCGGTAAAGCCGAGGATTTCACCGCTCTCCTGCAGGCGCTCCATGCGGGCCCGAACGGTCGCCCGCGAGATCTTCAGATCTTTTGCCAGATCCGAAACCGACCGGCGGCCATCGGACCGCAAGGCGGAAATCAACTGAAGGTCAAGATCGTCCATACCAAGCCTGAATTATCATAATGAGAACATG
The DNA here is from genome assembly GCF_048260565.1 of Roseibium sp. Taxonomy (GTDB): domain Bacteria; phylum Pseudomonadota; class Alphaproteobacteria; order Rhizobiales; family Stappiaceae; genus Roseibium. Next base: position 277,735 of record NZ_JBLXGP010000004.1, read on the forward strand.
AGATTATCAAAATGATAAGTCCTTGATTAAATTTGCGCAAGCGGCCGGATTTCCTCCGCCATTTCTTTGCGGCATTCTGAAGCACTCAGGATTTGACTGATTTGGAGGGCATGTCCGTTGGCACCGCAAGATATCGTTTTGGTCGGAGCGCCCATCGAGGCTGGTGCCGGGCGGCGCGGCTGCCTGATGGGCCCGGATGCCTATCGAACGGCCGGCCTGGCGGAAAACCTGCAGGCCCTGGGCCACAGGGTTCAGGACCTCGGCAATCTGGTCCCCGAACCGATTGCGGGTTCGAAGTCGCCGAACGGCGTCGTGCGCAACTTTGCCGAAGTCGCCGGCTGGACGAAAGTCCTGCACGACTGTGCCAGGCAACTGGGCAGTGAAACGGCCTTCCCGATCTATATGGGCGGCGATCACGCGTTAGCACTTGGAACGGTGACCGGCCAAGCGGCCAGTGCCGCAGCTATGGGCCGGCCGCTGTTCGTGCTCTGGCTCGACGCGCATTCCGACTTTCATACGTTCAATTCCACAGAGAGCGGCAATCTTCACGGCACGCCCCTGGCTTACGCCTGCGGCCTGCCCGGCTTCGAGGGGCTTCTCGGCCGGCCACTGGAGCATGTGGTCGATCCGGAAAACGTCGAGATCCTGGGCGTGCGCTCCATCGATGCGCAAGAGCGCGAACTCCTCGTTGCCCATGGCGTCGGCGTCAGCGACATGCGCATGATCGATGAGGAAGGCGTGGCCGTTCTTCTGAAGCCGTTTTTGAAACGGGTGGCCGAGGCAGAAGGCCTGCTGCACGTCAGCCTCGACGTGGATTTTCTCGATCCCGCCATCGCGCCCGCGGTCGGTACCACCGTTCCCGGCGGCGCGACCTTCCGCGAAGCCCATCTGGTCATGGAGATGCTCCACGACAGCGGCCTGGTTTCCTCGCTCGACCTCGTCGAACTCAACCCCTTCCTGGACGAACGCGGCCGGACCGCGCGTCTGATGGTCGAACTGACCGCGAGCCTCTTCGGACGCCGTGTTTTCGACCGCCCGACCCGGAGTTTCTAAAATGACAATCAAACAAAACGGCCTTGCCCCATCGGCCACCATTCTCTCCGGTCCTGCGCCGTCAGACCTGGCTTATGTGCCCTTCGTCAGCGTCGACAACATGATGAAGAACGTCCTCGCCGTCGGCGTGGAGGATTTCATCGAAGGCCTTGCCGCCTATATCGAGGAGGACTTCCGCCGCTGGGAAAGCTTTGACAAGAAGCCGCGCATACCAGCCCACGCGCCCCAGGGCGTGATCGAACTGATGCCGACCAGCGACGGCAAGACCTTCGGCTTCAAATACGTCAACGGTCATCCGGGAAACACGAAAAGCGGCCGGCAGACCGTGACCGGTTTCGGTGTCCTGTCGGATCTGTCAAACGGTTATCCGCTTCTCTTTACCGAAATGACGATCCTGACCGCCCTGCGCACGGCGGCAAATTCCGCGCTTGCGGCGAAATACCTGGCGCGCAGGAATGCCCGTACGATGGCGATCATCGGCAATGGTGCCCAGTCGGATTTTCAGGCGCTCGCCTTCAAGGCGTTGCTCGGCATTACCGAGATCCGCGCCTATGACATCGATTTTCAGGCAAGCATGCGCCTGTCGCGCAACCTTGCCGGTTCCGGCATCGACGTGACGGTTTGCAAGACGGCGGAAGACGCCATCGAAGGCGCGGATATCATCACCACCGTCACCGCGGACAAGCGCTACGCCACGATCCTGACTGACAACATGGTCGGCCCCGGCGTCCATATCAATGCGGTCGGCGGCGATTGCCCGGGCAAGACGGAACTGCACAAGGACATCCTGTTGCGCTCCGACATCTTCGTGGAATTCCCCGACCAGACCTGGATCGAGGGCGAATGCCAGCAGCTGCCGCGCGACCACCCGGTAACCGAACTCTGGCAGGTCTATGCCGGTGCCGCACCGGGTCGGACATCGGACGACAGCATCACCCTGTTCGACAGCGTCGGCTTTGCCGTGGAGGACTTCGCCGCCTTGCGCTATGTCCACGACCTGCTGCCGAAGACCGGCCATTTCGAAAAGCTCGACCTGCTCGCCGACCCGGACGATCCGCGTGACCTGTTCGGCATGGTGCTGCGGTCCCAGGCGGCAAGCACGGACGCCGCGGCCTGAAAACATCGGTCAGCCGGCGATTTACCGGATGCCGCCGTAATTCCCCATGTCGGCGGTAATGCCCAGCTGCTGCATGAACTCCTGGGGATTGAAGTTCGTCCTGGCGTATTCGGCCGTGGCGATCTTGCGCGCGTTATCCATGGCTTCCTGGCTGGCCCATTCCACAATGGTGACGAAATTGAACGTTCCGGGCCCGGAAATCTGTTCAAGAACCAGATTCTGAAGGCAGCCCTCGAAGCCATCGAGCAAGGCCTGGATCGTCCTGAGCCGCTCGACGAACTTCTCGCGGGCGGCCTCGGGAACGACGAACTTGTCGACACGGAAAATCGATGCGGTTTGCGGGACTGCCGCCATGGTTTTGCTCCGGTGTTTGAAACAGGGGAGCAGATGCCTACCGCCTCAAGTTATGTTGAGGTCAAGAGGCAAATAGAGAGCAACTGCGATGGATAGCACCGGCGCCTCGGCCTAGCGGTTCGCTTTCGCCTCCAGAACGTCCCAAACCCTGGCGGCGACATCCGGCCCGCCGAGGTTCCGGATGGCGCGTATGCCCGTCGGGGCGGTGACGTTGATTTCGGTCAGCCAGCCGTCGATCACGTCGATACCGACCAGGATCAGGCCTTTTTCCCGCAGGGATGGGCCGAGTCTCTCGCAGATATGCCGTTCGCGGTCGGTCAGCTCGCTGTCTGTCGGCGCGCCGCCGCGCACCATGTTGGACCTGAGGTCGCCCTTGGCCGGAACCCGGTTGACTGCGCCGGCGAACTCGCCGTCGACCAGCAGGATCCGCTTGTCGCCGTGTTTCACATTTGGCAGGAACTGCTGGATCACCCAGGGTTCGCGGAAGGTGGCGGCGAAGAAGTCGTAAAGCGAGCCGTAGTTGAGGTCGTCCTCCGTGATCCGGAACACCGCCGCGCCGCCGTGGCCGAACAGCGGCTTCATGACGATATCGCCGTATTCGGCGCGGAAAAGATCGATCTCCGCCTTGTCGCGGGTGATAAGCGTCGGCGGCATCAGGTCGGCGAATTCGGTGACGAACAGCTTCTCAGGCGCGTTGCGGACCTCGACGGGATCGTTCACCACCAGCGTCTGCGGATGGATTTTCTGCAGGATGTGGGTCGCCGCGATATAGGACAGGTCGAACGGCGGATCCTGGCGCATCAGCACCACGTCCATCTCGGCCATGTTGAACCGCTCTCGTTCGCCGAGAGTGAAATGGCTGCCTTTCTCGTCGCTGACCGTTACCGGCTCCAGGGCGCAGAAGACGTCGTCGCCGATCATGGCCAGCCGGTCGGGCGTGTAATGATAGAGCGTATGACCGCGGGCCTGGGCCTCCAGCATCAGCGCAAAGGCGCTGTCGCCGGCAATATTGATCGAGGAAATATGGTCCATTTGGACCGCGACCTTGAGGGTCATGAGGAAGTCTCCCGGCGGGCGCGCTTATGTACAGCGCATTGGGATGAGTGTCTGTTGTGTAGATGATATGCGACTGCCCGGGTCATTTGTCCAGAAGGGCCGCACGAACAGAGCGTTTAACCGAAGGCCTCGAAGGCGTTGACGATCCGTTCCGGCCAACGCCAGGGTCGGACGATCACCACATCGAAACGCAAGGTGTAGAAGCCCGCTTTCGGGTGCTCAGCAACGAAGATCTTTGCTGCATTCGCGATCCTGCGTTGGCTAGCCGGCGTGACCGCGTCGAGCGCGGCTTCGCGGGTATTGCGCGCCTTGACCTCGATGAAGGCGACGGTCTTGCGTCTTTTTGCGATCAGGTCGATCTCGCCGGCCTTCGTCTTGTAGCGGCTTTTCAGGATACGCCAGCCGGCGAGCCTGAGCGCCCAGGCGGCCCGGGTTTCGGCGGAAAGACCCAGGGCGTGGGCCCTGACCCGCTTTTGCCGGTTCTGGCCGGATTTTGTCTTGGTCCGCACGGTCACTCGCCGCCTGCTTTCAGGTCCAGCGCCAGTTTGTAGAGGTCGTTGCGGTCGAGGCCGGTCTGTCTCGCGACCTGTTTGGCCGCCGCACTCACCGGCATCTCCGTCAGCGCCTGGCGAAGCAGCTCTTCCGCGTCCTCCTCGTTGGCCTCTGGTGCCTCTTCGGGCGGTCCGACCAGGATGACGATTTCTCCCTTCGGCGGATCGCCGGCGAATTTCTCGGAAAGTTCGGCCAGCGTTCCCCGCTCGAAGGTCTCGAACCGCTTGGTGAGTTCCCGGGCGACGACGGCTTCGCGGGCCGGCCCCATGATCTCGGCCATGGTGGCAAGGGTTGCCCCCAGCCGCCGGGGCGATTCGAACAGGATCACGGTTGCGGGAACGGCAGCCAGTTCCGTCAGGCGCGTCTTCTTCGGGCCGCCCTTTTGCGGCAGGAACCCCGCGAAAAGCACCGTGTCGCTCGGCAGGCCCGACCCGACCAGACCGGCAAGGGGCGCCGAAGCACCGGGAATCGGGACGACCTTGTGGCCCGCTTCCAGCACGTCCCGGACCAGCCGGTAGCCCGGATCGGAAACGAGCGGCGTCCCCGCATCGCTGACCAGAGCGACCGCTTCGCCCTTTTCCAGCGTGGCCAGGATTTTCGGCCGCTGCTTGTCCGCATTGTGCTCGTGATAGGGCATGAGCTGCGTCTTCAGGCCGAAACGATGGGTCAGGGTGCCCGTGACGCGCGTGTCCTCGCAGGCGATCATGGACGCCGCGGCCAGCGTTTCCAGCGCACGCACCGTGATGTCGCCCAGGTTGCCGATGGGCGTGGCAACGATATAGAGCGCCGGCTCCAGACGAGGTGCGCTGAAATCGTGTTCGCCTATAATGAACCGCCGGCCGGCCCGCAGGTCGGTCCCGGCCCCAACTCCGGCCTCAATCCCGGGAATATCCTTCGTCATGCAGCCTCTCGATCCATCGGCCGCCGCGAAAACCGCGTCGCAGCAAGTCGGAACCCTTGCGCTAATCGTGCCGGAGCGCCGTTGCAAGTGCAAATCCTGCGGTCAGCGATTTCGCGGGGCCGGGCTATGTGTCTGGAAATCACGCACTAAACTGGACAGAGGCCCGGTGAATCCGTAAGTGTTAACCAACAAGCGGCGAGGAGGCTGATTTGAATATCAAGCGGGTATTTCAGTTGAGAAAGCGCCCAAATGCGATGACGCGGGCCGGTGTTCTGCTGGCGGCGGCCTTCACATTGGCCGGCTGCCAGGGTTCCAGTCTCGGATCCCTCCCCGCTTCGCAGATCACCACAGGCCAGGGGCCTGCCGTGACCGGTGAAGTCGTCGGAACCGGGTCCGTCCGGGTCGGACTTCTGTTGCCGCTGAGTGCGGGCGGCGGCGGCCAATCGATCGGGACCGTTTTCCGCAACGCCGCCGAACTTGCGCTGGCGAATTTCCCGAACTCGGATATCCAGCTTCTTATAAAGGATACCCGTGGAACGGCGGAAGGCGGCCGTGCGGCGGCCCAGTCCGCCATTGCCGAAGGCGCCGAATTGATTCTGGGTCCGGTGTTTGCGCCGGCTGTTTCCGGTGCCGGTGCGGTCGCCCGGTCCTCCGGCATTCCGGTCGTCGCCTTTTCGACCGATGTATCGGTCGCATCCCGAGGCATTTACCTCTTGAGCTTCCTGCCCCAGGGCGATGTCTCCAGAATCGTCGGTTATGCCGGAACCCAGGGAAAACGGTCTTTTGCCGCGCTTGTTCCCGATGACAGTTATGGCGCGGTGACCGAAGCCGCCTTCCGCCAGGAAGTCGGCCGGATCGGCGCCCGGATCGTCACCATCCAGCGCTACAAGCTGAACGGCTCTGACACGTCCGATCTGATTGCCAAAACCAATGCCCTGGCTGGTTCCATCGGCAAGATAGACAGCCTGTTCATCCCGGCCGGGGGCGGCGTGGCCCCGCTGGTCATGCAGACCCTGACGCAAAGTGGCGCGACGAACGGCGCGGTCAAGGTCCTCGGCAGCGGCCAGTGGGACGAACCGAACATGAAGAACAATCCGATCATGGCTGGCAGCTGGTATCCTGGTCCCGATGATACCGGTTTCAAGGCCTTTGCCGCCCGCTATCAGTCCGCCTATGGTTCGGCACCGCCGCGCAATGCTACCCTTGCCTATGACGGCGTCACCCTGGCGGCCGGTCTGGTCCGCTCGGCAGGGCCGCAGCGTTTTTCGACCAGTATTCTCACCAATCGGGACGGCTTTATCGGGATCGACGGCCTGTTCCGATTCCGCCCCAACGGGCAGAACGAACGCGGACTGGCGGTTTATCAGCTGACCGGATCGGGTGTGCAGGTGATTTCACCGGCACCGCGTGATTTCCGTTCAGGGACGTAAAGTCGGGACCTGATGCGCAATTCGGCCCTCTTTCCGTTCCGGATACGGGCCGCCTTCTGGAGTAACGCGCAATGCTCGCGGACAAGCGGATCGTCCTGATCATCAGCGGTGGAATTGCCGCCTACAAGGCACTCGACCTGATTCGGCGGCTGCGCGAACGCGGTGCGCGGGTGCGTCCGATCATGACCCGCGGCGCGAGGGAGTTCATCACGCCTCTGGCGGTCGGCGCCCTGGCTGCGGAAAAGGTCTACACCGACCTGTTCGACCGGGAAGCCGAACAGGACGTCGGCCATATCCGCCTTGCCCGTGACAACGACCTGATCGTGATCGCGCCGGCCACGGCCGATCTCATGGCGAAGATGGCCCACGGCATCGCCGATGATCTGGCGACAGCGGTCCTTCTGGCTACCGATAAGCCCGTCCTGGTGGCGCCGGCCATGAACCCGAAGATGTGGTCGCATCCGGCGACCCGGCGCAACGTCGCCACCCTGGAAGCCGACGGACTGCATTTCGTCGGTCCCGGCAAGGGAGAAATGGCGGAAAGCGGCGAGGCGGGCGTTGGGCGCATGGCCGAGCCGCTGGATATTGCAACAGCTGCCGAGGCCATCCTGTCCGGCAATGCTGGTTCAGAACCGGCTGAAAAGCCGCTCGCCGGCCGTCATGTGGTGATCACCTCCGGCCCGACCCATGAACCCATCGATCCGGTGCGCTATATCGCCAACCGGTCCTCCGGCAAGCAGGGACACGCCATTGCCGCCGCTGCCGCCGCAGCGGGCGCGAAAGTCACGTTGGTTTCAGGCCCGGTCACCCTGCCTGACCCGGAAGGGGTGACCGTGGTTCACGTGGAATCGGCTGCGGAAATGCTGCAGGCGGTCAAGGCCGCCCTTCCGGCGGATGTGGCCGTCATGGCGGCGGCGGTCGCCGATTGGCGGGTGGCCGGAGAGAGCGACCAGAAGATCAAGAAGGACGGTTCGGGCAAACCGCCCGCCCTTGAGCTCGTGGAAAACCCCGATATTCTGGCGACCGTCGGCCATGACGAAGCCCTGCGGCCGCCCCTTCTGATCGGCTTTGCCGCCGAAACGCGGGATCTCATTGCAAACGCACAGTCGAAACTCCAGCGCAAGAACGCCGACTGGATCGTTGCCAACGACGTCAGCCCGGAAACCGGGATCATGGGCGGCGACGCCAACACCGTGCGCATCGTCACCCGTCAGGGAGTGGAAGACTGGCCGGCCCTCGACAAGAGGGAAGTGGCAACCCGCCTCGTTGCCCGGATTGCCGGGCAACTGGGTTCCGAATAGGGTCAGACCGCTTCGGCTGCTGGAAAGCTGAAGTAACTCATGCGGATCGAGCCGTGGAAATAGCTGCGGTGCGGGAGTTTCGCGGGTACGTCCCGGCCGGCGGCGCCCATGGCGAAGTCTGGAGCCCATTGGAAACGTCCCTCCAGAAGAAGCGGAGAAACGATACCACGCTACGCTGGAGCAACCAGCCGGGTCCGCATAACTTAGAGCATTGGGCGATAACGGCTTTTCACTACAAGGTTCGAAAAGAAGACGCTCACTCAGAAGAATTTGGTCAAACGGCCCCACCAAGGGACCAGGAACGGTGCCTTTAAGATGAATGTGCGGGCTGCCCGCTGGCTGGAATTACCGGAATTTGTCTTCATCATTTGATCCAGCGCATTCTTAGCGTTCATGCCCTGCATCAGGTCGCCACCAATTGTTGCGGGACTGCCGGTAAAGACGTGATAGACCGTCCAGGATCCGTCGGCTTCGATCCGCTTGCCATATTCACGATGCATGGAATCCTGTGCGAGCGCGCCTCCTTCATCGGCCCACTTTTCAAGCGCGTGGTTCATGAAATTGAACGGATCTGAAGAAGGTCTCGCCAAGTGAATAGTGTCGGACCGTTTCCGGTTTGGGGGGTCAGAGCGATCGGTCGAGGCCGGTTTGCTCATCGCTGACCGGTCGACAACTCACGGACCATTTCGCTGCTGCCGCCCGCCCGGCCACTATCCTGTTTCCCCGTGTCGGCCTGCATTCCCCGCAGGAACATGAAGAGATCGCTATCTGTCGACAGTACGAGGGTTGTTCTGTTGGAAATCATATCCTTGTAGGCCTGCATGGTTCGTGTGAACCCGTAGAATTCCGCAGCTTGCGCAGTCGTGTTGTAGGCTCGGGCGTAGATACTGGCCGCGGCGGCATCGGCCACCCCTCGAATTTCTTCGACTTCGCGATAGGCCTCGGACTGGATTTTGTTCAGATCGCGCACACGGTTCCCGCGAATACGTGCGGCCTCCCCATTGCCCTCGGACAGGAAGCGCTCCGCGATTTGTCGGCGCTCCGAGATCATCCGGTCGTAGATCTTCGGTCGGACGCTCTCGTTGTAATTGATGCGCTTGAAGCGGATGTCGAGTAGCGCAATACCGAAAACGCGGACCTTTTCGGCCGCTGCTTTGAAAATTTCCTGCTCCACAAGTGCGCGGCCTTTCTGGATCGGTACGAGTGTGCCGATATCTTGTGCCAGCTCTTCATCCGTCAGAAGCGTGTCCCGCAAGGGTGTACGTCCCTTCGTCGTCCGGATGATTTCGATAAGTTCATGCTTTGCAACGGCATTGCGTGTCTCGCTTCCCAAGATGTCGTCGAGCCGCGATTGCGCGCTGCGTTCGTCGCGCAGCCGAAGAAAATATTGCAAGGGATCCGTTATCTTCCAACGGGCGAACAGGTCGACGGAAATATACAGCTTGTCTTTTGTCGGCATGTCGGAGGGATTGCCGTCCCACTCCAGAACCCGGCGGTCGATCCGGTTGACGTTCTGGACGAACGGCAGTTTCAATTTGAGGCCCGACGTCGTGACCGGTTCGCCAACGGGCTTACCGAACTGAGTGATGATCGCCTGTTCAACTTCGCCGACCGTGTAGATGGCGGTGGAAGCGGTCACTATCGCAACAACGGCAATCCCCGCAAGAAGTCCCCATACGATCTTCATGGCCGTTTTTCCCCTTCGCGGTTGAGATTTAGAAGCGGCAAGATGTTGCCGGTTGATCCGTCAACGATGATCTTTGACTCGATAGCTGGCATCACATCCTGAAGTGTTTCGATATAGATCCGCCGCCGGGTCACATCCGGTGCTTTCAGATATTCCGTCAGGAGCGCAGTGAAGCGCGCGGCGTCGCCTTCGGCCTCATTGATCCGTTTCAGCCGATAGCCGTCGGCTTCGCGGATACGCTGGTCCTTTTCGCCTTCGGCCAGCGGGATGACTTTGTTGTATTCCCGGCGGGCTTCGTTGATCAGGCGCTCCTTTTCCTGCTGGGCCTGGTTGACTTCATTAAACGAGGATTGAACGGGCTCCGGCGGGTTGATGTTCTTGAGCTGCACCTGGTCGATACTGATTCCCATGGCATATTTCGTCGTCAGGGCCTGCATCTTCAGCAGCGCTTCGATTTCGATTTCCTGTCGTCCGATCGTGATGACTTCGTCGACCGTGCGGTCACCGACAACTTCTCGCATAACGGATTCCGAGACGTATCGAAGCGTCGCGGCCGGTTCGCGCACCTCGAACAGAAATTTGGCTGGATCGGAGATACGGTACTGCACCACCCATTCGACAAGGGCGGCGTTCAGATCACCCGTGACCATTTCGGTCTCACGCGCGCCGTCCGTCGGGCTCTGATAGGGATCATTTCCGCCTGGTGTGGTGAAGCCGAATTCCTGCTTCAGTTGACGCTTTACCGGTACGATCGTCGCGATGTCGATACCCATCGGAAACTTGAAATGCAGTCCCGGAGGAACTTCAGCAACAAACTTTCCGAAACGCTGGATAACTGCGACGGAATCACTGGGCACAGTATAATAGGAGGACCAGATACCGAGTGCGGCAAAGGCAAGCGCGCCGGCGATCAGTATTCCGCGAGCCGACGGTGAGCCCCCCGGTAGCATTCCGCCAAACTGCCGCCGACCCTGTTGCAGAATAGCGTTTATGTCCGGTGATTGGTATTTGGGGCCTGTACCCCATGGACCTGAGTTATCCGGGCCGTTGTTTTCGGAAATCATGGCATTGCCTCTTACGAGAAGGTTGGTCGTCCAAGTTGGCCAGGACGGACTATTCCTGGGAACGGGAATGCGTAGTCGCGCTTCAGGCCAGCCATAGGCCTCACGACAGTTGGTCATGCCATGGAGCAAAGCAGGTGGTTTTCTGCCGCTTTCAGCCTGGGGTGTCTGTCAACACCGGCATTCCTTCATTCTCGGCAACCTGAATGGCGGCGTCCTCCAGCGGACGCGGTTCCCGTTTCCGGCAGAAAAGCTTACGGAGTGTGGGGAGTCCCGGTAATTTATTGCCTGGGACAGCGTTTTTTCTTCCGTCGGTGTCGGGAAAGATCCTTTTTGACATGGCAATGGTCCTTCCGGGCTTTAAGCGAGAGCTGTTCCAGATGGTGCAGCTCAAGCGCTGTTGGGGCGCCCCGTTCCAAACCTCGGTTCGCCGTGTCGGATCTCTGGCGCGTTACCCACCCTGTTTCCAAGAGTGCAGTTCCAAGCCGAAAGTGTTTTGATCAAGATCTCGGGAAATTCTTGGTCCTCGAGTTCCGTCGAAGATATTATTATTCTCTACATCTTAGGCGATGCCGCTGAGGTATGTGCTGATCGATGTTAGTCTCAGTCGGAAATCTCGGTCCGAACCTCAAAGTATTTTTACCGAATGCCTGTACAAGCGGGACTTCGGCTGCATCCCGTCCTCGGCCGATCAGATATCGCGTAATACGGAGTGTGTTGTTGCGCGGATCGTAGACCCGCCATCGGTTGGCCAGGAAGACTTCCATCCAGGCCGCGAAACCTCCCTGTAGCTGTCGATCGGCACGCAGGGAGAAGTCGTCAAATAATCCAGTCGCTCGAGGTCGCAATAACGGGTTCCAACAACGTTGAGCGTCGCAAGCATCGGTGTGGATTGCGGAGCTTCGAAATCAAGACGGCAATCCAGACTGATCCGGAGATCCGTTTTTATTTCCCGTATTGAGCATCCCAAAAGGACATCCGGCGGAAGATCCTGCCTCATCTGAGTGACAGCTTGGCAAGAGCTGCGGCTGCCTGAGCGAATTCCGGCTTCTGATAGTCTCCGAGAAAGGCACCATCGACCCTTACCTCCCATATTCCATTTCTTTCCCGGACCCGGACCCGATCCTGCGCAACACCTGGAACAGGCGGGTGAACTGTATCAAGCGCCAGCTTTATCGGGCGCTTGGAGGCCTTTTCAGGGTTTGAAACGTTCGATACTGGAGGGGCACAGGTTCCCCCGAGATTTATAACTGCGCGTATGAATTCCTCGGCATAGTCGTCAACGTCTCTGTAGTCCTGTTCCCGGCGTGCCATCGACATCGTGTCGACAAAGCGTGTCTTGAGATGCCCGACAAACCGGGGCTCGGAGCTGGACATATACGCGATGAGAGATTGCAAGATTCTCTCGTGCGCAAGAACCCGCCTCTCGAGATCGGTGGAATCCGGTTTGGGTTCATTGCTCTTCATTTTTGTTTCCATAGCCTTAGTGCTCCTGTGCATGCATGCGTGCATTTCGTTCAAAGCCTGCGGGCGCAAGCTTCGGCACGAAGGTCGGTAGGTATCCGAAATCAGACCCGGCACGATTGATGCCAAGTTCACCGATTAACGACTTGAGAATTTTTTCTTTCCGAGGCGGGCATCGCGAGTCCCGTTGTGAAAAGGACGCGTCGCTTTTTCCTGTCTTTGTCGAAGTCTTGAAGCGCGTTCCAAGAAATTGACCGAGCACCCGACGGATCTGATATTCCTACACGGAGCTTTGGAGGAACATCCTGATCGAGGTTAGTCCACGATGTTTTTCCGTTCCGACGCAGCCGGGTTTGTGACCTGCGGATGTACAGTCTCGTTCAAAGGCTGTTGTTCAGGCCATCAAATATTAGGAATAAAGCGGAAAAGAACGCCGGCGTCATTGGTATCTTGTTTGATCCGGCGGTATGCCAATGAAATTGTCTGACCGGAAAATGACATCGCGAAAGTAAGAGTTTTACTTCAGAAATGGACCGGTCTGGTCGAGATATTCCGGATCAAAGCCCGCAAATTCGACCAGGCGGTCGCGATCGTCGAACGTCACCTTGCCGTTTCGAAATGTGACCAGCCCGTTTTCACGAAGTTGGCGCAAAACGCGGTTGACATGCACAGCGCTCAGTCCCAGAGCATCGGCGAGGTGATACTGTGTCAGCGGACAGTCATAGCCCGTTTGGGTGCCCATGCCGACCAGAGCCAATCTGGAGCCAAGTTCGAGCAGAAAATGTGCCATGCGCCCATCCGCGTCACGCCGTCCGAGGTTGACGAGGTGCTCGACCACCATAGCTTCGTCCCGTGACGCGGCCCATAAAATTGCAGTTGCAAGGCGAGGGGACTTTGCAAACGCCTCCAGCAGGTCGGCAGCCTGAACTTCAACCGCCTGAATATCGGTGATCGGTTCGAAGCTGTGATCCGAGGTGCGGAGCAGTACGCTGCGCAATCCCAAAAAATCACCCGGGATCTGGAAATCGACGATCTGGCGTGTCCCGTCAGGTTGGATCTTGTAAGAGCAGACCCACCCTTCCGAAAGAATGTAGGCGGCCTGGTCCGACTGTCCCTGTTGTACGAGATCGCGCCCGGCAACGAAGGTGCGGCTGCGCTTGTGCAGATTTTGCAAGGCATCGTGCTCGCTCGCTGACAGGAGAACGAAGCTGGAAAGCTTGCGGGTAAGCGGACTTTTCTCGATGGAGTTCAAAGGCGATTCTCTCAGGCAATTATCAGATTTCCGAGATGTCTGGGCCAAGACTGCTTTCGATCAGTACAGCATACCGATTTTCTGTCATTCTGGTGAAGTTTATTGGGCTCAGACCCAAGCAGAGCTTTAATCCTTGAAAGGGGCAGCTAAGATGCCCGACCTCAAAGACTATTCCGGAATGGCGGCGCTCTCGATCTGCGAAGCACTTTTGCTTGCCATGAACGACCGCAAAATTCTTCCCGAGGGCGAGATCATAGGCGTCTTGCGGGATGCTGCCGCGACTCATGAGAACGCAACCGGTGCTGAAGCCGATATGGAAACGCACCGGGCGGTTTCCGACCTGATCAACCGGATCATCGCCGGTGGAAACTCAGTAAGGCGGCCACAATCCAATTGATCCTTGCGGCGGCCGGTTTTGCATCAATTTTCTTCCGGCGGTTTCAATCCGCACCTCTGCGAATGAGTATCGCATTTGCCATGACTATTCCAAACAGCACGGATCTGCCGCACGAGATCGCGACTGGCGCACGAAAGCCGTTGCGAGATTTCTCAAGCTCGTATCAGCGGCCGGCGGATTATTGTTTCTGGCGCTCCTGCGGACCTCTTCCGGGGCGTTGGAATAATCTCAGGCCGCCTCGGCTGCTGGAAAGCTGAAGTAACTCATGCTGATCGAGCCGTGGGAATAGCTTCGGTGCAGGAGTTTCGCGGGAACGTCCCGGCCGGCAGCACCCATGGCGAAGAACAGTGGCAGCAGATGCTCTTCGGTCGGGTGTACCCGTCTGAAATCGGGGGCCTGGCTCAGGTCTGCGAACCGGGAAATGTCCCCCCGGCGCAGGCCTTCGTCGATCCAGTCATCGAAGCTCTTCGCCCATGAAGGTGCCGGCGCGCCCTCGCGGTCGATCTCGCGCAGATTATGGGTCGTGCTTCCAGAACCGATGAGGAGGATCCCCTGTTCGGCCAGCGGAGCCAGGCTGCGACCGAGCGCATGAACGCTTTCCGGCGTGCTTCCGTGGGGCAGGGAGAGCTCGACAACGGGCACGGTAAGCTTCGGATAGAGCAGCGACAGCGGCACCCAGGCGCCGTGATCGAGGCCCCAGGTCGTGTCCGCGCTCGCATCGATTGCAGCCGTCCGCAGCAGTGTTATCACCTGCCCGACCAGTTCCGCGCTCGCCTCCGCGGGGTAGTCGATATCGTAAAGCGGCTTGGGGAACCCGTAAAAGTCATGGATGGTTTTCAACGGCCCGGGCGCGGAGACGCGTTGGCCGTCGGTCTCCCAGTGCGGAGACAGGACGACGATGCCCTTCGGCGCAGGAATTTTTCCTCCGAGCTCTTTCAGGAACCGCTGGGCCGGAATATCGGTCAGGGCCAGCATTGGCGATCCGTGGGCCAGGAACAGGGGGGAGATGGTTTCCGATCCGGTGGTCATGTGCGTTTCTCCGCGATGCACGCCGAAAGCCGGCATCCCATGGCTTTTGTCTTCTTCAACGACAATGGTTCGATTGTCTTGAAGATGGATCCGAAGCCTGTTCAACGGAAGTGCGTTAAATTTCAAAAGGCCGTTCAGTATTTTCGAACAATGGCAAATATAGGCCGTAACGATCTGAATTGTTGTTAGAAACATAAAATGCGCGGCCATATCAGCCGCGCATTTCGGAATCGAATCGAAGTCTTAGCGATCAGTAGCCGACGTTGATCAGCTGGACACGCCGGTTGATTTCGCTGTCCGGATGGGCCGGATCGCGCAACTGCTCCTCGCCCAGGCCGACTGCTTCAAGCATTTCCGGGGGAACCCGGAAGGTCGTGATCAGGGCATCGCGAATGGAATCCGCCCGTTTTTGGGACAATTTGAGATTGTATTCCCGGTCGCCCTTGGCGTCGGTGTGTCCGACCACGAAGAATTTCTGGCCGAAGAGATAAGGCGTGTGCAGGGCGTCGGCCATGATGCCGACGGTCTCATAGGATTCCGGACGGATGCGGGCGGAATCGAAGTCAAAGGTGATTTCGACCACGAACTGGCGCAACTGAGCCAGTTTTGCCGCGAGCGGCAGGGCCTGGGAGGCATTGTCTCCCGGATATTTCTGGATGTTCTCAAGAGCCTGCTTGCGCAATTCGTCGGCGCTGATGTCGACCTTGTTCTGCGCCCCTTGCAGGGACTGGATGATTTCATCGCGGGATAATTTGGTCTGGGCCGATGCGGGCGCCTGTAACAGGAATGCGGCAATGCCGGCAGCGGTAAGGAAAGACATGATTTTCATGACTTGCTCCATGAATATTTGAAAATTACCGGTAGCCGGCGAGATCAATGGCTTCATTGCATTTGTCGCTGACGGTGCGCTGGGCTTTCAAAAGGCAGCGGAGAACGTGGCCCCTGCCGGCCTTGACGCCTTGGCACTTCTGCGCGGCGTCGCGAGCGCAGATCTTCGGAGCGGCGGCCTGCGCGGCAAAGCGGGCTTCAAGCAGCGCTGCCACCTTCACCCGGTCGGTATTGCACTGGGCAGAGACCTTGGCCTGGTTCTTTTCAAGGCACTGGCCGATTTCGTTATTGGCGAGATGCGCGCTCTTGCAATAGGTCTCGATGTCCTTGCCGCAGCTCGCGCCAAGGATCTTGATGGCATCGCCGAATCCGACGGTCTGTGCCATCGCGGGCATCGCCAGTCCTATTGCGAAGGCGGTTGATAGTGCCAGAAACATTACACGCATTGACGTCTCCCTCATTTGCTTCAACGGCAAATTGCAGCTTTTCATCCCGGCATGGGCACCGCAAGGGGAAACTCGGAAATTGTGACACCGCGAACCGGTAAACTTGACAAGTCGTCAACGAAACGTCTCTGTCCCGGCAGTGCATTTCCATTCAGCCGACAACGGGAATTTCCATGACCGCACGCCTTGAACTGAAACGCCTTGCCCATGGCGCCGATCTGCCGCTTCCCGCCTATCAGTCGGATCTGGCTGCGGGTCTGGACCTTCAGGCAGCAGTTGACGCGCCGCTGGTGCTGGAGCCGGGCAAGCGGGCGCTGGTGCCCACCGGGCTTGCGATGGCGATCCCGGCAGGGTTCGAGGGTCAGGTGCGGCCGCGTTCCGGACTGGCCGCGAAAAACGGGATTACCGTGCTCAACACGCCGGGCACCATCGATGCCGACTATCGCGGCGAAGTGAAGGTCATCCTGATCAACCTCGGCGAAGACGCCTTCACCATCGAGCGCGGAACGCGGATCGCCCAGCTGGTCATCGCGCCGGTCCATCAGACGGAAATCGTTGAAGTGGAAGTGCTTTCGGAGACGAAACGCGGTGCAGGCGGCTTCGGATCGACGGGCACGAAATAATACCGACGGGGCAATCCGGATGATGGTTTTGCCGTTACGGGTCTGAAATTGCCAATTGCATTCTTTTGCCTGGCAGCCGGGGTGTCTATGATGGGCGCTGATAATTTTTGAACAAGGCGGAAAGCCGTTCAGGGGAGATGCTCATGGCTGACAGGAAACCGGGCCGCGGAAAGATCTATTCCTCCATCACCGAAACCATCGGCGACACGCCGCTTGTCCGGCTCGACCGGCTGGCGGAAGCCCATGGGGTCAAGGCCAACCTTCTGGGCAAGCTGGAGTTCTTCAATCCGCTTGCCAGCGTCAAGGACCGGATCGGTGCTGCCATGATCGAGGCCATGGAGGCGGACGGCAAGATCGCGCCGGGCAAATCGGTTCTGGTCGAGCCGACCTCCGGCAATACCGGCATCGCGCTTGCCTTCGTCGCCGCAGCCAAGGGCTACCGGCTGATCCTGGTCATGCCGGAAACCATGTCCGTCGAACGGCGAAAGATGTTCAAGATCCTGGGGGCCGAGTTGGAGCTCACCGATGGCTCCAAGGGCATGAAGGGCGCGATTGCGCGCGCCGAGGAACTTCTGGCGGAAATCCCGAATTCGGTCATGCCGCAGCAGTTCGAAAATCCGGCCAACCCCGAGATTCACCGCCGGACGACGGCGGAGGAGATCTGGAACGACACCAACGGCGCCGTCGACGTCTTCGTCTCCGGCATCGGCACCGGCGGCACGATTACGGGCGTCTCCCAGGTGCTCAAGCAAAAGAAGCCCGATCTGCACGTGGTCGCGGTCGAACCGGCCGACAGCCCGATCCTGTCCGGCGGCCAGCCCGGGCCGCACAAGATCCAGGGCATCGGTGCGGGCTTTGTGCCGGGCGTTCTGGATACCTCCGTCTATGACGAGGTCGTCACCGTTTCCAATGACGACGCCTTTGCCCTGGCGCGAGAAGTGGCTGCAAGCGAAGGCATTCCGGTCGGTATTTCCTCCGGGGCTGCCCTGAGCGCGGCCATCAAGGTCGGTCAGCGCGACGGCATGGCGGGCAAGACCATCGTCGTCATCATCCCGTCCTTCGCCGAGCGCTATCTGTCGACGGCGCTGTTTGAAGGTCTGTAGGCGCCGCAATGATTGTCGCCATCGATCCGGAAAAGCGGAAGTTTTTGTTCAAATGCGCATGCTGCGGCGAGATTCACGAGGGCGGCCCGTCATTCAGCACTGACAAGCCGCCGGCCTTTTTCGGCATTCCGGAAGACGAACGAAATGACCGGATAAAGATCAATAGCGGTCTTTGCGTCATTGATGGCGAAGAGTTCTGGATAAGGGCAACCCTCTCGGTCCCGATTTTGGGGACGGACGATACTTTTCTCTGGGGGGTATGGGTTACCCAGAGCAAGGAAAGTTTCGACCGGTATGTGGAGACCTACGAAACCGACCAGTCCGGCGACGGATCGTTTGGCTGGCTGATGGTTTCATTGCCCGGCTATACCCGGGACGACCAGCCCATGATCAGCCTTCCGGTGGACGTTTTCTGGGGCCCGGAACGGCCGGAAGTCCGCATTCATGACGACCAGGATCATCCGCTGGCGATCGATCAGCGGGAGGGAATCAGCTGGGAAAGAGCGGTCGAGCTGGTAACGTTTGTCCTGCATCCGAATTGAAGCGCGAGCCATCTGCTCGCGCTCAATGAGGCGTCTTCCTACCGCACAACCACGGCCGTGCCGGAGGCGGTGACCATCAGCATGGAGCCGTTCTGACCGACGGTTTCATAGTCGATATCGACGCCGATCACCGCGTTGGCGCCCATGGATTGCGCCTGGGCCTGCATTTCGCTGATTGCGATCTGGCGGGCCTTGGCCAGTTCTTCCTCGTAGGCGCCGGACCGGCCGCCGACGATGTCGCGGATGCCGGCAAAGATGTCCTTGAACAGGTTGGCGCCGAGGATTGCCTCGCCGGTGACAAGGCCCTTGTAGTCAGAGATTTCCCGGCCCTGAAGCGTATTGGTCGTCGTGGTCAGCATGCATAAGTTCCTGTTTTCGGGTCGGCTTCGAGTTTGACGATCCTGAACATGGGAATGGTGACACGCGACCACAAGCATCCAGCGGAAAGCCTGTCAGCCTGTTGAGCGGTGATGCAGGATACGTCCGATCGTGTTCATCAGGATCTGCGCGGCGAGAATGCTGGTCGAGCCGGTCGGATCGTAGTCCGGTGCGACCTCGACTAGGTCCAGGCCGACAATGTCGCCGCGTTTGGCAAGCCCGTCGATGAATTCCAGGACTTCGTAATAGAGAAAGCCGCCGTGGCTCGGCGTGCCGGTTCCCGGTGCGATCGACGGATCGAAGGCGTCGATGTCGATGGTGAGATAGTAGCGGCTGCCTGCAGGAATCCGCGCCAGCATTCCGTCCACTCCAAGCTTGCGGAAGTGACGCACCGACTGGATATCCGAACCCATCTTCCGGGCGTCTTCATAACCGTCCCGGGCAGTCGAGGAGACGTTGCGGATGCCGATCTGGCTGAGGCCCGTGACATAGGGCTTTTCCGCGGCGCGGCGCATGGGATTGCCATGGCCGTAGCGCACGCCATGACGTTCGTCGACGAAATCGAGATGGGCGTCGATCTGGACCACATGGATCGGGTCCTGATCGGCAAAGGCGTTGATGCAGGGAATGTTGATCGAATGATCGCCGCCGAGCACCACAGGCAACGCGCCCGCTTCAAGGATCTTGCGCACACCGGCTTCGATATTGGCGTGGCTCCGGATCGTGTCGGTGTGGACGATGTCGGCATCGCCGATATCGACGATCCGGGTCGTCTCCGCCGGCAGATAGGTGATGTCGTCCTCGAAATCATAGGCGCCGGCATGGCCAAAGGAAAACAGCGTCGAGGCCTCCCGGATACCGCGCGGCCCCATGCGGGCACCGGAACGCCACTGGGTGCCGAAATCGAACGGCGCCCCCATAACCGCCACATCGGCGTCGATGGCATCCCAGTCCGGCTGATACGGGGACTTTCCGAAGGTGCAGATCCCGACAAAGGGCAGGTTCAGACGTCCCGATTCATATCCGTGCGATGCCAAGGCCGTATCTCCGTTCATGTGCTTCGGGATCTCAGCTTAAGCCGCAGCCGGCCGGAATTTCACCCCTAATTTCGATCCATTTCGATTGGACAAAAATGCTCGCAGGCACCTCCGCCCGCATTACCTTTATGACAAAGCCCGATTTCGTCATCCCGGCTCGCGCTGTCGCTTGGCCGGGGCGACGATGGAGGGAATTAGATTTTTCAGCAAAAGAAAACGCCCGGCTGTTCGGCCGGGCGTGTCGTCGTTTCACGTGAATCCGGACGGCTCAGCGCACGTCCAGAAAACCGATGATCTTGCGGACATCCGCCAGGATCGGGTCGGCGATGGCCGAAGCCTTTTCCGCACCGTCCTTCAGGATCCGGTCGATTTCCGCCGGATCCGAGGTCAGGCGGCGCATTTCTTCGGTCATCGGAGCAAGCTTTGCGACCGCAAGGTCGGCCAGGGCCGGCTTGAACGCGGAGAACTGTTCGCCGCCGAAGTCCTTCAGAACCTCTTCCTTGGTGTGACCGGCAAGGGCGGCATAGATGCCAACCAGGTTGTCCGCTTCCGGGCGGCCTTCCAGGCCCTTGATTTCGCTCGGCAGCGCATCCGGATCGGTCTTGGCCTTGCGGATCTTCTTGGCGATGGAATCGGCGTCGTCGGTCAGGTTGATGCGCGACAGGTCCGACGGATCGGATTTCGACATCTTCTTGGTGCCGTCGCGCAGGGACATGATCCGCGTTGCAGGACCGGTGATCATCGGCTCGGTGAGCGGGAAATACAGTTCCTCTGGAAGTTCCGGAGACGGTGTCGGGTTCGGCACGCCGATCCCGAGCGACTTGATCCGGTCGGCAAAGTCGTTGTTGAACTTCTGGGCGATGTCCCGGGTCAGCTCCAGGTGCTGTTTCTGGTCGTCGCCGACCGGCACATGGGTTGCCCGGTAGGCCAGGATGTCCGCCGCCATCAGGTTCGGATAGGCGAACAGGCCGACGGAGGCGTTTTCCCGGTTCTTGCCGGCCTTTTCCTTGAACTGGGTCATCCGGCTGAGCCAGCCCATGCGCGCCACGCAGTTGAAGATCCAGGCCAGTTCCGCATGGGCGCGGACCTGGGACTGGTTGAAGATGATCGATTTCTTCGGGTCGATACCGGCAGCCATATAGGCCGCGGTCACTTCGCGGGTCGCGCTTTGAAGCTCTCCCTGTTCCGGGAAGCTCGCGGTGATGGCGTGCAGGTCCACGACACAGAAGATCGTTTCCATCTGGTCCTGCAGGGGCACCCAGCGGGACACCGCGCCGAGATAGTTGCCGAGATGGAGATTGCCGGTCGGCTGGACGCCGGAAAAGACACGGGGCTGGAACGCCGTCATGGAATAGTCCCTAAATTCTGGAAACCGGTTGGAAGGGTCCGATTTGGGTTGTGGTGCGGCTTCTTAGGGCAGACCGGTCCGCCTTTGCAAGCCGTGATCATCGCTATGGTGTATTCGGCGGCTCAGGTGTTGCGCCGCTTCAACGATTTCACGTGGCCGATGAGATTGCTGGCCCCTGTCACCTGGGCAAATATCGCGAAACTCGCCATGCCGACACCGACGAGAGCGGCCAGCGCGGCGGCCCGAATCGGCAAGGCCGGGCCGAACAGCCAGCCGTTGAGGCCAACCGCCGAAAAGTGCAGGATCACGCCCATCAGCAGGCTGGCGGCGAGGATCAGCACGAGTTTGCGGGCTATCCGGGCGTCCGGCGAAAAATGTCCCCGGCGCCAGAGCACGATGCCGAGCAGGCCGGTGTTGACCCAGCCGGCGATCGTTGTCGCAAGCGCGATACCCACATGCTTGAAGACGGGAAACAACGCCACGGACAAGCCTACGTTCACCACCATGCCGACGGCCGCGAACCACATCGGCGTCTTGGTGTCCTCACGGGCGAAATAGCCGGGCGAAAACACCTTGTTGAGCACGAAGGCCGGCAGTCCGAAGGAAAAGGCGGCCAGCGCCATGGCCGTGCCGTCGACGGCAACGGCATCGAATTTGCCGCGCTGAAACAGCACCGAAACGATTTCATGGGGAATGACGGCAAGCGCGACGGCGGCCGGCAGGGTCAGGACGAGGGAAAATTCCAGGGCGTTGTTCAGGCTGCGCTGATACTGGTCCTCGTGTCCGCCGCGCAACTGCCGGGTCAGGCTCGGCAGGAGCACGACACCGATGGCGATGCCGATCACCCCGAGCGGCAGCTGGTAAAGCCGGTCGGCGTAGTAAAGCAGGGCGTTGGCGCCATCCTGCATGGAAGCGATGATCTGGCCGACGGCCACGTTGATCTGGGTAACGCCGCCCGCCAGGACACCGGGAATACCGAGGGCCAGCAGCCGCCTGGCCGATTTCGTATAGCGGGGACGGAACACGGGGATGGAAAAGCCCAGGCGCTTCAGGTCCCAGGCGACGACGGCAAGCTGCACGACGCCGGCAACCGCGACGCCGCTGCACAGGATGATGCCGAGCAGGCGATCGTTGTCGACTCCGACAAGAAGCACGGTGCCAATAACACCGGACATGACGATATTCAGCATGACCGGGGCAAAGGCTGCCGCCGCAAACCGCTGATAGGTGTTGAGTATCCCGCTGATGAAGGCCAGCAGCGACATGAAGATCAGATAGGGAAAGGCGATTCGCGCCATCAGCACGGTGAGGTCGAATTTCTGCGCGTCGTCGACAAAGCCCGGTGCCAGAACCCAGACCACCGCCGGCATGAAGATCTGTGCCAGGGCGGTCAGGATCAAAAGGCAGAACAGCAGGGCGGCGGCGATTTCGCCGGCCAGCTTCCGTGCCCCTGCCTCGCCCTCCTCCTCAACCGCCCGCCCGAACAGGGGCACGAAGGCGGAGTTGAAGGCGCCTTCGGCAAAAAGCCGCCGGAACAGGTTGGGCAGGCGGAAGGCGACCACGAAGGCATCCGCAACCGGTCCGGTCCCGACCACGGCGGCGAGCATGGTATCGCGCACGAAGCCGAGAACCCGGCTGGCCATGGTCGCGCCGCCAACGGTGGCGAAATTCTTCAGAAGGCTCATCGGACGGGGCTCCGGGACACAGACGGGCTTGCGATCACGAAGCCCGGCGCGAAATAGGGGCGGCCGGATTGGTCTCGACATCTCCGTTGACGGCGGCGATCAACCGTTCGCGAATGATTTCCTGCCGCCCGACATTGGCAATTTTCTGACCGGTCAGGTCGGTCACGTAGAAAACGTCGACAACGCGTTCGCCGAAGGTCGAAATATGCGCCGAGCCGATGTTGAGGTTCAGGGTCGCGATCGCCCTTGTCAGGTCGTAAAGCAGGCCCGGACGGTCGAGGCCGGAAATTTCCAGCACCGTATAGTCATCGGACCAGGAGTTGTTGACCAGAGCATCCGCCTCGACATTGAAGGCCTTCATGCGGCCCTTGACCGGGTTTTTCGTGGCGACGGCCTTCGGCAACTGCTCCTCGCCCGTCAGCGATTTTGCGATCAGCCCCGTGATCCGCTCGCCGCGCCGGCGTTCGTCCTCGTCGCCGGGAAGTTCGCGGCTGATGAAGATGGTATCCAGCGCAAATCCGTCGGTGGTGGTATCGATCTGGGCATCGACGATGTTGCCGCCAGTGGTGAAACAGGCGCCCGCAATGGTCTGCAGCAGACGCGGATGGTCCGGCGCCAATACGGTGATTTCCGTCACCCCTTCAAACGAGTGCGGCCTGACGTCGAAAGCGAGCGGTTGTCCGGCCTCGTCGGCCTTGCGGATCAGTTCCGCATGGTGAAGCCTGCGTTCGGGCGCACACCGCAGCCAGTAGGCGGCATAATGGCGGTCGCCATAGGTTTTGCGCGCCTTTTCAGGCCAGTGATCGAGCTGCGCAAAGAGTTCCCGCTTTGCCTGCTCAACCACTTCGCGATGGGAAATCTTGCTGTGGCCGCCGCTCAGGAGCGGTTCGCACTGGTAGTAGAGCGTCCTGAGCAGCTGGCCCTTCCAGCCGTTGAACACGCCCGGACCGACGGCGCGGATGTCCGCAACGGTCAGGATCAGCAGCAGCTTCAGCCGCTCCATCGACTGCACCAGCTTGGCGAAGTCGTTGATGGTTTTCGGATCGGAAAGATCGCGGGACTGGGCGATCGTGCTCATGTCCAGGTGATGCTCGATCAGCCAGGCGACGGTGTCCGTTTCCGCTCCGTTCAAGCCGAATCTCGGGCACAGTTTGCGGGCGATCCGGGCGCCTGCGATCGAATGGTCTTCCGGCCGTCCCTTGGCGATGTCGTGCAGGAACATGGCCACATAGAGAAGTTTCCGGCTCTGCAGGGTCCGGATCAGATCTGTTGCGAGCGGATGGTCCTCGCCTGAATCGCCGCGCTCGATCTGGGCGAGAATGCCGATGGAGCGGATCAGGTGCTCGTCCACCGTATAGTGGTGGTACATGTTGAACTGCATCATGGCGACGACCTTGCCGAAATCGGGCACGAACCGCCCGAGAACCCCGGTCTCGTTCATCTTGCGCAGGACTTTTTCCGGCGAATTGCGCGAAGTCAGGACCGACAGGAACAGCCGGTTGGCTTCCGGGTCGTTGCGCAAGGTGCCGTCGACAAGTTTGAGCGACCGTCGGATCAGCTTGGTCAGTTCCGGATGCAGGTAATAGCCATGCTTGTCGGCAAGCTGGAAAATCCGGATCAGGTTGGTCGGATCGTCGACGAAAACCTTGTCGGAAACCGCATTCAACCGGTTGTTCTCGATAACGAAGCTGTTCGTTCCCTCCACTGGCCGGGGCGCGTCGCTCGGCCGGCCCGTGCGCAGCCGCCGCATCAGTCCGGTGATCCCCTTGCCTTCCGGTTCCTTCACGTGCTGGTTTTCCAGTGCCGCGCACAGGATGCGGGTGAGGTCGCCCACGTCCTTGGCCACCAGGAAGTAATGTTTCATGAAGCGCTCGACATCCTTCATGCCCGGATGCTGGGTGTAGCCGAGCCGGATGGCGATTTCCCGCTGCACGTCGAAGGAAAGCCGCTCTTCCGCGCGCCCTGTCATGAAATGAAGGTGGCAGCGCACTGCCCACAGGAAATCTTCCGATTTGACGAACCGGCGGTATTCGCCGCGCGAAAGCACGCCCTTTTTCACCAGGTCGGACTGCTTGCGAACCCGGTAATGGTATTTCGCGATCCAGAACAGCGTGTTGAGATCGCGTAAGCCCCCCTTGCCTTCCTTGATGTTCGGTTCGACCAGGTAGCGCGAGGTTCCCTGGCGCCGATGCCGTTCGTCGCGCTCTTCAAGCTTCGCCTCGATGAAATCCGAGCTCGTTCCTTTCACGACCTCTTCGTCGAAGCGGGAGACGAGATCGTCGAACAGCGGCTCGTCGCCCCAGATAAAGCGCGCCTCCAGGATCGCGGTGCGGATGGTCATGTCGCTTTTCGACAGCCGGATGCACTCGTCGATGTTACGGGTCGCGTGGCCGACCTTCAGCCCCAGGTCCCACAGCATGTAGAGGATATATTCGACAACCTGCTCGCCCCAGGGGGTCTGCTTGTAGGGAAGGACGAACAGGAGGTCCACGTCCGATCCCGGCGCCAGCGTTCCCCGTCCGTAGCCGCCGACGGCGACGACCGCCATGCGCTCGGCGGTCGAGGGGTTCTTGATCCGATAGATGTGATAAAAAGCGAAATCGTAGATGACCCGGATCAGCTCGTCCTGAAGGAAGGACAGGCGCTGGGCGCACTTCAGGCCGCCGCCGTCCTCGTTGAGCCGCTTTTCCGCGATCGCCCTGCCGGCTTTCATGGCCTCTTTCAGTTCCCCCAGAACGGCCGAGCGCGTCTTCAGGTCCGAACCGTCGCCGTCATTGGCCCTGGTCAGGTCCGTGAGCTTCTGGCGCAGCGCCGTGGAATCGATCAGGCCGGCGAGGTCGTCTTTGGTCAGGGTCATTCTCGTGGGTCCATGCCCGTTTTTGATTTTGTCGGCGGGAGCAGCGGGAGGCGAACTCTCAGGCACCTTATAACGCATTGGCGGATAATGCCCTGTAAAGACCGGGGCGCCCCGGTACAACAGAAATGCGGGCTAAATCCCGTCTTTTGCGGCCACAACACGCAACTGGTGCAGGAGATGGGCAAGCGACTCCGGCGACAGGCCGCCGATCTTGGCGGCAAGCTGGTTGGAAAGTTCGGTCGCCTGGGGGTCCATCCCGGCGGTGTCGATCGTCACCTTCGGATCGGAAAGCTCCGCGAGGCGCTGGATTTCCTCCGCCTCGTCCCAGATGACGTTGAAATAGGTAATGATCCGCTGGACCAGAAACCAGGTCGGCTTGCCGCGTTTGCCGTGCTCGAGTGCCGAAAGATAGGCACTGGAGACCGACAGGGCCGCAGCCATTTCCTTCAGGGAAACGCCGCGTTTGGCTCGTAAATCACGAATTTTTGCGCCGAGAGGTGTCACGGATCTCACCTTTTTCTGCGAATTCGGACATAAAGCGCGCCGGAGCCGCCATGGCTTGCGTGGGCCTCTTCATAGCCGATGACCACCGACCGCATGTCTGGCATGGCAAGCCATTGTGGCACAACCCGCCTGAGAACGCCGCGTTCGTCCATGAAGCCACCCGCGCCCTTGCCGGTGATCACGAGAACCACCTTGTGGCCTTTCTCCTGTGCCGAATAAAGAAAGTGGCGCAGGCGGCCATGGGCCTGATGCTGGGTCAGTCCATGCAGGTCGATCCGGCTGTCGATCGGCTTCACCCCGCGCACGAGCTTTTTGCGGAACCGGTGTTCCAGGGTGTGCAGCGGGGGCGTCGGCGCCGGCTTCGGCTGCGCCGCCGGGGTGCGGATCGCCGTTGCCGTCTTTGCCGGGCGCTCCTGATTTTCCGTCTCGGGCGGAGAAAGGCCGGCATCGTCCAGGTCTGGCATGACCTGTCGTTCGGGATGCAATGGGGTGAGGGTCTTGGTCACCTTGGCCCAGATTTCCCGGTCTTCCGGAGAAAGCTGCCCCTTTTTCCGCCGCTTGTCTGAGGTCATCGGCCTTTGCCCCGGGGCAGAAGCAGGATCATGCTTGCCTGATGGCGGATTTCTCCGGCGATCTGTCCGGCCCGATCTCCGGAGCCGGTGAAGATATCGCCCCGGGCCGGGCCGCGAATGGCGGATCCCGTGTCATCTGCGATCAGCAGTCGGCCGAATAGTGTCTCCGGTTTTTCGGGATCCGGAATTCCGGCGGAGACGAAAACCGGCATACCGTAAGGAATATGGCGCGGGTCGACGGCAAGGCTGCGTCCGGCCACCAGCGGCAGCTCGGCCGCGCCAATCGGCCCGTCCTCCGGATTTTCAAGCGTCACTTCCCGAAAGAAGATAAAGGACCGGTTTTCCTTGAACAGCGCGTCGCGCCGGTCGGGATTATCCTCCAGCCATTTTCGGAGGCCGGACATGGTGAGCTCTTCCGGCGTGCCCTCGCCGCGCTCCACGAGGACGCGGGCGATGGACGTATAGGGATAGCCCGCCTTGCCCGCGTATCCGACCCGCATCACCGTTCCGTCGGTCAGGCGCAGCCGCGCGGAGCCCTGAACGTGAACGAAATAGGCATCGACCGGATCGGCGAGCCAGACCAGTTCCAGATGCTCATCGTCGAGCGCGCCGTCCATGATCGCCCCCCGGTCGGGAAGCGGAACCATACCTTTGTCCATCCGGCGTCCGTGGCTCAGGTTTCCCGGCCAGTCTTCCGGGCGATTGGCGTCGGTAACGGCCGCAAGTCCTGTCGGCGCCTTCAGCAGGGGTACGGAAAAATCCGCTGTCTTGATACGCGAAGCGGGCAGTTCCGGTTCGAAATAGCCGGTCACGAAGCCGCTTGCCTCGATCCGGAAAGGGGTGAACCGTGTTTCGAAAAACGACCGGGCCGCTTGCCGATCGGACGCCGGTACCTTCGACGCTTCATCGCAGAAGTCTGCCGCTTCTTTTTCCGAAAGCCCGAACGGCTTTGCCTTTAAAAACGGGAAGGGCGGCGCGCAAAAACGCAAAAACGCCGCCAGTGCTTTCCCCTGATCGTCCTCCTGCCAGCCGGGAATGGCGGCAAAGGAGATCTCGGTCATGGTCGGCAGGGAAGCGTGGTCAGGGGACATGGCGGCGGCTTTACCGGTCAGGGAGCCTGGAACGTTCGGATCGCACAGCGCCAGCACCAGGCCGAGCGCGGCCGATCCGGCCTTTCGTCCGTAGCGGCAGCCTGCCACGTCCTCACTCGGCGGATTCGGTTGCCACCAGTTTCCAGTTCGGATCGCGTGAGGTCGTATCCCGGGCGAATGTCCAGATATCGACCACTTCGGTGACCTTGTTCGGGTCGCCGTCGATGATTTCTCCGGACTTGTCGCGGGTCGCGGAAATCAGCTGGCTCTGCACCTTGACGGTGACCTGGGCCGTGTTGCCCTTCAGTGCGGCCTCGACGATTTCGGCGCGATCGATGCCGACAAACGTGGATTCGATGGTCTCGCCGCGCTTTTCGCGTTCGTCTATGGCCGAAACGAAGCCTTCGTAGACGTCCTTGGACAAGAGCGACTTCAGAGCCTTCCGGTCGCCTTCCGCAAAGGCCATGACGATCATTTCATACGCGCCACGAGCCCCTTCCAGGAAGGGTTCCGGCTCGAAGGTACGGTCCACGGACAGGATCTTGCGCAGGGCGTCATTGAGCGCGGTACCGGCCGGGGCGACCTTTTCGATCACCACGTCTTCGCTGGGCCGCTCGTTGAGTTCGGCAGGAGCAGCATCGGTCGGCCCCGGCATCGGGATGACGTTGTCGCCCTGGTCTTGGCCGGCCTGTGGCCTGTCCTGGCGTTCCGTCTTGGAATAGGGATCGAACGGCGGCCGTTCCTTGCCGGTGCGTTTGCCCAAGACCGAGCGCAGCCGGAAAATGATGAACACAGCCAGTGCGAGGAAGATCAGATTATAAACGTCGAATATTTCGTTCATTTGGTGCTACCGGCTTCATCCTTGGAGCCGACCCGCTGCGAACCGCCCTTTCAGCGACCTGTGCCCGGTCAACTCCCATCTCACTTATATGTAGGGGGTCCTTGAACCAGCATCCAGTGCAGAGAGCAAGAAGGTTTTTACCCAAAACGCCGGCCAATCCATCATGACCGCTCGCAATCCCTATCCCAGATGCTTACCTTAGGCTAGGCCACACCCTCATTAAACAGGCTGAAATGGCGCAGCAAACGGCAAGGAGCTGCAAGGAAAGGCGCGAAAGCGGGCGTTCTGCCGGCTTGAGCGGTTTGACGCGGCAGATCGAAGCCGATTTTGCGTCCCTTCAGGATAGGGTGAATTTGACCGGCTCCATCGTTGCAAACTTTGCCACTCGTCAGAGGGCGGAACGCCAATACCGAACGGTTTCCTGCAGTTTCGCGCCTTGTATCCGAACGAATTCATCCCTACCATTTCAGCCTGTTTAATGAGGGTATGGCCCAAGGTCCGAACCCGAGAGTACCTGCGAAAAAGATGGGGTTTCCGTGATACTTTACATCCTGGCGGCGATCATTTTGCTGCCTCTGATCGAAATCTCGGTGTTCATTTGGGTCGGCAGCGCCATCGGTGTCCTGCCGACGGTCCTGTTGACCGTCCTGACCGCCGTTGCCGGAACCTTGATGCTGCGCCAGCAGGGCCTGTCGCTCGTCATGCGCATGCAGTCGGAACTCGACGCCGGCCGCGTGCCGGGCAAGGACATGATGCACGGTGCGATGATCGTGATCGCAAGCCTCCTGCTGTTGATCCCGGGATTCGTGACCGACGCCATAGGCCTGCTTTTGTTTATCCCCCCTGTCCGCGACATGCTGGCTCGGTTCATCATCTCCCGGTCCGACGTGGTCGTCGTCCAGGGCGGCTCCCGCTATCGCCGGGAGGAAGGCGTCGTCGACCTCGATGAGGAGGATTGGTCCAGAACCGACGACGGATCCGGCGGGAACGGCCGGACAGAACGCATCAGCCCTTGGTCCCCCAAGGACGAGCGGTCCTGACGCCGCAAAACTGACGGCGGGCCACGCCCCCTGAGGAAAGTGCGGATTTCCCCTTTCCTCCGCCGTCCCGTGCGGGCATGATCCGCCGCATGTCGACGAACAGCTCCGCCCCCGCCCTCACCGCCGATGACCATCTGATCCTGGTCGACGGTTCCACCTTCATTTTCCGCGCCTATCACGCGCTGCCGCCGCTGACGCGCAAACCCGATGGCCTGCCCGTGGGCGCGGTTGCCGGCTTCTGCAACATGCTGTGGAAGTTGCTGCAGGAAGGCCTGACCCCGGAAAAGGGCGACGAGCCGACCCATTTCGCGGTCATTTTCGACCATTCGGCGAAGACGTTCCGGACCGATATCTATCCCGAATACAAGGCTCACCGGCCGGAACCGCCGGAAGACCTGGTACCCCAGTTCGGCCTGATCCGGAGGGCAACGGAAGCGTTTTCGGTTCCCTGTATCGAGCAGGAGGGCTTCGAGGCCGACGACCTGATCGCGACTTATGCGAAACAGGCGGCCGAAATGGGCGCGCGGGTCACCATCGTCTCCGGCGACAAGGACCTGATGCAGCTGATCGGCCCGAAGGTCGGTATGATCGACACCATGAAGAACAAGATCTTCGGCGAGGCGGAAGTGTTCGAGAAATTCGGCGTCGGCCCGGACAAGGTGATCGAGGTCCAGTCTCTGGCCGGCGACAGCGTCGACAACGTGCCCGGCGTTCCGGGCATCGGCCTGAAGACCGCAGCCCTCCTGATCAACGAGTTTGGCGATCTGGAAGCCCTGCTGGCGAAGGCCGACACCATCAAGCAGAACAAGCGGCGGGAAAACCTGATCGAATTCGCCGACCAGGCGCGCATTTCCAAAGAGCTCGTCACCCTGAAACAGGACGTTCCGGTCGAAGTGCCCGTCACCGATTTCGCCGTTACCGAGGTCGATGGGCCGAAGGCGGTCGGGTTCCTGAAGGCGCTGGGCTTCACAACCCTGACCAAGCGGGTCGCCGAGACCACCGGCGCGGAACTCGCCAACATCGAGCCGGCCGATTTCGATATTCCCGGCTGGGACGTGCCCGATCACAAGGGCCGGCTGATGGAAGCCGCACCCGCGGCCGACGGCGGGAAAGCCGATGCTGCGAACGACGCACCGGCGGACGGCGACATGATGGTTCCGCAAACGGTTGCGGACGCCCGCGCGGAAGCGGCCCGGTCGTCGGAGATCGACACCAGCGCCTATGAAACCGTGACCACGCCGGAACGGCTGAAGGAATGGGTCGCCGACGCCTACGAGGTCGGCTATGTGGCCTTCGATACCGAAACCACCTCGCTCGACGCCATGCAGGCCGATCTGGTCGGCGTGTCGCTTGCGACCGCGCCGGGGAAGGCCTGCTATATCCCGCTTGGCCATGTGGACGGGGAAGGCGATCTGCTTGGCGGCGGCGGACTGCTCGAGGGCCAGATCCCGATTGCCGAGGCGGTCGAGATCCTCAAGCCCATGCTGGAAGATCGCGCCGTCCTGAAGATCGCCCAGAACCTGAAATACGACTGGCTGATCATGACCCGCTACGGCGTGGACATCGCGGCCTTCGACGACACCATGCTGCTGTCCTACGCGCTCGATGCCGGAAAGGGCGGCAACGGCATGGATGAGCTGTCGGAGCGCTGGCTAGGTCACAAGCCGATCCCCTTCAAGGAAATCTGCGGTTCCGGCAAGTCGATGATCACCTTCGACAAGGTGGAAATCGACAAGGCGACCGCCTATGCCGCCGAGGACGCCGATGTAACCCTGCGCTTGTGGCAGGTTCTGAAGCCGCGTCTGGCCTCCGAACACATGGCGACCGTCTACGAAACCCTGGAACGGCCGATGGTGCCGGTGCTGGCGCGCATGGAAAAGCGTGGCATTTCCGTCGACCGGCAGATGTTGTCGCGGCTCTCCGGCGATTTCGCGCAAGGCATGGCAGCTCTCGAAGACGAGATCTATGAGCTTGCCGGCGAAAACTTCAACATCGGCTCGCCCAAGCAGCTCGGCGACATCCTGTTCGGCAAGATGGGCCTGCCCGGCGGCAAGAAGACCAAGACCGGCGCCTGGTCCACATCCGCCTCCGTCCTTGAGGATCTGGCCGCCGAAGGTCACGAACTGCCCTCGCGGATCGTCTCCTGGCGCCAGCTCTCCAAGCTGAAGTCGACATATTCCGACGCCCTGCCCGGCTATATCAATCCGCAAACGAAACGGGTTCACACCTCCTATTCGCTGGCCGCCACCACCACCGGCCGCCTGTCCTCGTCGGAACCGAACCTGCAGAACATTCCGGTGAGAACCGAAGAAGGCCGCAAGATCCGAAAGGCCTTCATCGCCGAAAAGGGCATGAAGCTGATTTCGGCCGACTACAGCCAGATCGAGCTCCGGGTGCTCGCCCACATGGCCGACATTCCGCAACTGAAGCAGGCGTTCGAGGACGGGCTCGACATTCACGCCATGACGGCGAGCGAAATGTTCGGCGTGCCGATCAAGGATATGGACCCGATGGTCCGCCGCCGCGCCAAGGCGATCAACTTCGGCATCATCTACGGCATTTCGGCCTTCGGCCTTGCCGCCCAGCTTGGCATTTCGAGGGGCGAGGCCAGCGACTACATCAAGACCTATTTCGAACGCTTCCCCGGCATCAAGGACTACATGGAAGCAATCAAGAAGGAAGTCCACGCCAACGGCTACGTGACCACCATCTTCGGCCGCAAGGCCCATTATCCGGACGTGAACACCAAGAACCCGAACCTGCGCGCCTTCTACGAACGCGCGGCGATCAACGCCCCGATCCAGGGCTCCGCCGCCGATATTCTCCGCCGCGCCATGGTGCGCATGGAGGACCGGCTGCAGCATTCACGGCTGGACGCCCAGATGCTCCTGCAGGTGCACGACGAACTGATTTTCGAGGTGCCTGAAGACCAGGTCGACAAGACGATCCCGATCATCACCGAGGTCATGGAGAAGGCCACCGAACCGGCCCTGAAACTCTCCGTCCCCCTCCAGGTCGACGCCCGCGCCGCCGACAACTGGGACGAGGCGCATTAGGCACATTCGCGGTTAGATTGCGATTTTCTGTTTGTTGTCCAGACGCCTGTTTGGCATAAACAGGATCGGTGAAATCGAAATCAGAGATAGCTGGTCCTGGATATGCGGGTTTTGAGTTTTTGTGTTTCGGTCGTTTCCGTTTTTCTGTGTTTGTCGCCCGGCAGTGCAAACGCTGACCGGTACGTGACCTGTATTCAAGAACAACTCGAAGATGCCGGACTGGATCCGGGTCCGATTGACGGCAAGCTGGGGCGAAAAACCCGCTCTGCCTTGGGCGAACTGGGAGATCAGTATCCGCAACTGTCAAATCTGCCGAAATTATCGATTCCGAATGCGTCAGTATTCTGCCGTAAAATCGGAATGCTTCGGGACAATCATGTTGGATGGACAAGTAACGACGACATCCTGAAATTGATTATTGGCAAAAAAACCAGTTCATCCAGCGCCGAAAAGATCCGCTCTCTGACGAATAACGTCAATTATTACTACCTCGAAAAACTGAATATTACCATACCGGGGCAAATCGTATTCATAACGTCATCTTCCGTCGATGAGGCCGGAAAACGGGCGGTCGAGGCGTTGAAAGCGCAAGGTTCGCACCATGACGTCTACAAGGAGTTCACGGATTGGTGCAGGGGTTACGGCTATTGCGGAAAATCTTACGGAGGTGTGGTCGCGGTAAGCTTTTCTGACAAGGATGGCTTTCCGAATGACGATGTGCGCAAGCTTCTGGCCCATGAAACCGCGCATGAGATCCAGGCGCAATATGTTGGAAATTACCGCGCGCATGGCGAGGAGAACCGGGTTCGTGCGCGTGGCCCGAAATGGCTGACCGAAGCTTTGGCAATCGCGCTGGAATACAATTTCCTCCGGCCGGATGTATCTGCCGAAAAGAAACGCGAACATTTTGCACAGCAGAGAAATTACAGCGCAAAACGGCTTCGTTCGTTCAAGTATCAAACCTCCGCCGCAGAAAAAGATTTTTACGACTATGCCCGTTATGCGGGCCTATTCCTGGTTTCGAAAAGTTCCGAAAGAGCGATAATCGATTTCTGGGAGAAGACGCCTGAGTTGGGATGGGAAGGTGCGTTTTCTCAATCGTTCAACATGTCATTGGAAGAATTCTATCGCTTGTTCGATGAATAGGGTCGCTTCTGCTTTTCAGGTAATCGCTAATTTACGCAATTTCCTGCGCCTTCGATAACCGAAACACGTCGCGTTGGCTCTTCACCACTTGCAGACAGCTCCGAACAGCTTGTCCACATATCCGATGCCGGAAACGTCGAATGTGACATTCACCGGTTTGCCGATGAGAAGGGTGACTGACAACCCAAGCATTGTCCCCTTTTGAAGCGAGCTTAAAAACTGGCGAATATCCCTGAGGTCTATGGTGCCGATCGCCTCGCTGTTGTCGGAAAGACTGAACTGAGGTGTGTCGAGCATGACGGAATCCAGGGAGAAAAAGCCCGGTTCCTTCCGGCTGGCACAAAAGGCTCAATGTGGCTTGGGTAAGCCTGTCCGGATGCCGGATGAACTTGTTCGTCGACGGTGTGGTCGCGGAATGAATGAGCGTAGGCTTTTGAACATAAACGCCGGGACCGGGCTTGATATAGGTGCTCGTTATTTCCCAGTTCGACGGTGCAGGGTCGTATTTTTCCGACGGTTCATCTGTATTCCCGGCATTCTCGTGACAGGCGAATTCGGAAAAAATCTGATCGTAACAGGAAAGGCGGTTCGTATTGTCCTGAATACGCGCGCAATCGATCGGCGACTTTGAATAGCTGAGTGTCGGGTAGATCAATACCGACAAAAATACAAAAGCAGTGAGCTTCAGCTTCGACATTAAAATTCAACCGATAGTGGCTCCGCAGATGTCGGGATCTCGGATTTGCCCCAGAACAGGGTCAAGTGGGACGCGGATGGATACGGCATTGGCGTATGAGAGCGTCAGATCTCTAAGCCCGGCCGGTCAGGAACGATCCTGCCTTCGCCAGCAGGCTTGCCGCCTCCTTCACCGTCTCTTCCACGATCGCCGCCGCCGGATCGACCGATCGAACCAGATCGAGCGCTTCGCCTGCGATCAATGCCCGCACCGAAAAATCGTCCGGATCGGCCGCGTCATAGGCCGCGCGAATCGTGTTCCGGGAGGCGCGCATGTTCGCCGGATCTTCCAGCCAGCGGCGGGAAAACGGGTTCTGGACGACCCGGCCGGTGAATTCACCCGGCCAATCGAGACCCCGGGCGAGGTCGAAGAAGCTGGTCCGGCGGGTGTCGTCGCCGGCGGCCCGCACCAGGGCGTCCTTCGCCTTGTCCGATCCGTTGGCTTCGCGGCTTGCCCAGAACCGGGTCCCCATCATCGCACCGTCGGCCCCCATCATCAGGGCGGCGGCAAGGCCCCGGCCGTCGGCGATACCACCCGCCGCAAGAATGAGCTGATGCTTGCCGGCGAGATCGCGGACGGCGGGCAGGAGCGCCATCAGGCCGCGTTCCATTCCGTGGCCACCGCCCTCCTGGCCCTGGGCGACGAGAATATCCGTCCCGGCCTTCAGCGCCTGTTCGGTCTGGTCGAGCCTCTGCACCTGCCAGATCGTCGGAATGCTGCGCTCTTTCGCGGCCCGGATGATCGGTTCGCCGTCACCGAAGGAGACGAACACCGCGGCAGGCTTCCGGTCGAGAATATGGTCCACGAGTTTCGGCTTCTTCAGAAGGCTCCAGGTGATGACGCCGATGCCGACCCTTTGGCCCTGCGCATCGGTAAAGGCCTTGTCGATCCAGTCCCGGTCGCCGTAACCGGCGCCGATGATCCCGAAGCCGCCGGCGCGGGTGACTTCCGCCGCGAGGCGTCCGTCGGAAATCCTGTCCATCGGCGCGAGAACGACCGGATGGCGGACAGCGAATTGCCTTGTGAAGGCTGTTTCGATGAGCTGTTCCATGGGCTCAGCGTCGCAGGTTTACGTCTATAAGAAAAATGATTGTTAGAGGAAAATAATATCTCTAAAATTGATATATGGATATCGTACTCCTGAAAACGCTTCTGGCCGTGGCCGAAACCGGGTCCTTTTCCGGCGCGGCGAACGCTCTCAATTGCGTCCAGTCCAACGTGACCTCAAGAATTCGCCGCCTGGAAGACCATTTCGGGCAGAAGATCTTTCTGCGCGGCAAGGCCGGCGCCCGTTTGACCGATTTCGGCGAGCGGCTGCATGCCAAGGCGGAAGACCTGCTGCAGTTGTTTGCCGCCGCCGAACGCGAACTTCTGGATGCGGCCGGCGCCGGCGCGCCCCTGTCCCTCGGGTCGATGGAAACCACCGCCGCGGTCAGGCTTCCGGCTCTGTTGAAATCTCTGAAAACCCGCTGTCCCGCCGCGCCGATCTCCCTGAAGACCGGCCCCACCGCCGACCTTCTCGCCATGGTGTGGGACCGGAAAGTCGATGCCGCCTTTGTGGCGGGACCGGTGGACGACACCCGTTTCAATTCGGTCCGGGCCTTCACCGAACGGCTCGTCTGCGCGCGTAATCCGGTGAACCCGGACAGTGGCTCCCTGCTTGCCTTCCGTGCTGGCTGCAGCTACCGGGCAACCGCGCAGGCCTGGCTCAAGAGCCTCGGCCGGAGCGATACCGAGATCACCGAGATGGGCACGCTGGACGGGATCCTCGGCTGCGTCGCGGCGGGGCTCGGCTTTGCCGTGGCGCCGGAACAGGCGGTGCGCGGCGCCCGCGATGCCGGTCATCTGGAAATCAGCCCGCTGCCGGACCCGTATGCCACCGTCGACACCTTCCTCGTCTGTCGCATCGATCACGTCCCCGTCGAGTCGCACCGGGTCCTGATCGAGGTCTTGAAAGACGTCGTTTGAACGGGCGAAAAGAATGTTCTTCTTCTGTTCTTGCCATCTCCGATAGGCTGCTTTATCGTCTGATACACTTATTGGTGGAAGGGGCGGGATATGGTCAGCCGGGTAACGACAGTGGCCTTTCAGGGCATCGAGGCCCTGCCGGTGGATGTGCAGGTGAAAATCGGACCGGGCATGGTCGCCTTCACCATCGTCGGCCTGCCGGACAAGGCGGTGGCCGAAAGCCGGGAACGGGTGCGCTCCGCGCTCCATGCCTCCGGACTGGCGCTGCCCGCCAAGCGGGTGACCGTCAATCTGGCCCCGGCCGATCTGCCCAAGGAAGGCTCCCACTACGATCTGCCGATCGCGCTGGGCGTGATGGCGGCCATCGGCGCCATTCCGGCGGACATGCTTGCCGACTATGTGGTCCTGGGCGAACTCGGCCTCGACGGCATGCTGGCGCCGGTCGCAGGTGTTCTGCCCGCCGCCATGGGCGCGAATGCTCTGGGAAAAGGCCTGATCTGCCCGGCCGCCTGCGGTTCGGAAGCGGCCTGGGCGGCGGAGGACATGAGCATCCTGGCACCCCGCTCCCTGATCCAGCTCGCCAATCACTTCAAGGGCACACAGGTGCTGTCGCCGCCGGTGCCGAAACTCCAGGGCACGCCGGCCGGTCTGCCGGATCTGGCCGAGGTCAAGGGTCAGGAAACTGCGCGCCGCGCGCTCGAGATCGCCGCTGCCGGCGGGCACAATCTCCTGATGGTCGGTCCTCCCGGTTCCGGCAAATCCATGCTGGCAAGCCGCCTGCCCTCGATCCTGCCGCCCCTGCAGCCGAAGGAACTGCTGGAAGTCTCCATGATTGCCTCGCTTGCAGGCGAATTGGCAGATGGGCGTCTTTCCGACCGGCGTCCGTTCCGCGCGCCGCATCACTCCGCTTCCATGGCCGCCCTTGTCGGCGGCGGTATGCGCGCGAAACCGGGCGAGGTT
The DNA here is from genome assembly GCF_048260565.1 of Roseibium sp. Lineage (GTDB taxonomy): Bacteria > Pseudomonadota > Alphaproteobacteria > Rhizobiales > Stappiaceae > Roseibium. The sequence goes on from NZ_JBLXGP010000004.1 coordinate 315,150, forward strand.
TCGCTCGCCCATCACGGCGTGCTCTTTCTGGACGAACTGCCGGAATTCACGCCGCAGGTGCTCGACAGTCTGCGCCAGCCTCTGGAAACCGGCGAGGCCGTCATCGCCCGGGCCAATCACCGGGTCGCTTACCCGGCCCGCATCCAGCTCGTCGCCGCCATGAACCCCTGCCGCTGCGGCCATGCGGGCGAGCCCGGCCACCAGTGCCGGCGCGGCACCCGCTGCGCGGCGGATTACCAGGCCCGTATTTCCGGCCCCTTTCTCGACCGGATCGATCTCAGGATCGAGGTTCCAGCCGTCACCGCCGCCGACCTGATCCGCCCGGGCACCTCTGAGCCCTCCGCAACGGTCGCCGAACGGGTGGCCGCCGCCCGCGAAATCCAGCGCGACCGCTTCCGGGCACTCGGTGTCAGCGCCACCACCAACGCCCAGGCCCCGGCTTCCGTCGTCGAACAGATCACCGCCCCCGACGCCAAGGGTCTGGCCTTTCTGCGCGAGGCGGCCGAAACGCTCGCCTTGAGTGCCCGCGGCTACCATCGCGTCCTGAAACTCGCCCGGACCCTCGCCGATCTCGACGGCGTGGACACCGTTGGCCGGATCCATCTGGCGGAAGCCCTGAGCTACCGCGGTGAGGACCTGGCGCGTCAGGCGGCGTGAAAAACGCCAAAAACCTCAATCAGGAAACGGTTTATCAAAGGTTATCGGCAATCCTGACCGGGACACTGACGTTAGTTGCGAGTATCCGTCTTGGTCCTGAAGAACGAAAGCCGTGCCCGGCAGAGGGTGAAGCCGTCCGAAGCGGAGCCGGTTTCCGATGATCAGATCGGGAGGCCCGAAGCGGCGCAATCGCGGGCTGAAGCCCTAAAAGGGACTCTGAAAACCAAAACGGGACACGAGCCCCGGCAGGATACGGACGGGGCCGAAGTCTCTGCTGTCGGGTCACCCTCCAGAACCCTGATGCATCTTGCGGTGATCTGCGCCGTCGCCGGGGTGATCGGCGCCTTTTTGCTGCTCGGCGGCGGGCCTTATACGCGGCTCGCCTCTGTCTGCCTGGCGTTTTTCGCCGGCGGCATGGCGGTCTGGCGGCTATTTGCCGATGACAAGGCGCGTGACGGGGCGGCCATTGCGGTCAGGGACGTCAAGATCCGGCGCCTGATGCAGCGCTGCGAAGAATTGGAAGACCGAACCTGGGAACTGCGTGAGTCCGATGAACGCAACGCCAGTATCCTCGGCGCGCTCGGCGATATCGTGGTGCGCCGGGATGCCGACAACTCGGTGGTTTTTGCGAACGCGGCCGCTGCCAAAACCTTCGGGGCCGATCATGCGCCGGTCCTCGGCGAACCGCTGCGTCTGCCGGTCCTCGGCGATGGCGACAAGTCCAAAGAAAAGGCATCGGAGCACGGCATCGCCTTCGGCGATCTTCATCTGCAGACGGTGGACGGACCGCGCTGGTTTTCCCGCCTTGACGTCAGCGTGCGCGATACCGTAAGCGACCAGCCCCTGACGCAGACGGTCCTGCGCGACGTCACCGAGCGCAGGCTGATCGAGGAAGAACTCCTGGCCGCGCGCCAGTCGGCGGAAAGCTCCAACGAGGCGAAATCCCGCTTCCTGGCGACCGTCAGCCATGAAATCCGAACGCCCCTGAACGGGGTGCTCGGCATGGCATCCCTCCTGCGCGATACGCGGCTCACCCGGGAACAGACGGCCTATATCGAGGCGCTCGAAACCTCCGGCGAAACGCTCCTCATGCTGATTGACGAAGTGCTGGACTTTTCCAAGGTGGAGGCCGGCAAGCTGGAAATTCAGGCGGCACCCGTGCGCCTGGCGCCGCTAATTGAAAGCGTGGTGGAACTGCTGGCGCCCAAGGCCCAGGCCAAGGGCCTTGAGATCGGAGCCCGCTTCCATCCGAGCCTGCCGGAAACCGTTACCCTCGACGCCAGCCGCGTTCGCCAGATTCTGTTCAACCTGACCGGCAACGGTATCAAGTTCACCGATGAGGGCGGCGTGGCCATCCGGGTCGACGGTCGCCCCAACCCGGACGGCGGCAGTTTTCTCGAATTCGCCATCATGGACACCGGCATCGGTTTCGACAAGGCGGAGGCCGATCGCCTGTTCCGGGAATTCGAACAGGTCGATCATGGCCCGGCGCGGAAATTCGGCGGGACCGGGCTTGGCCTTGCGATTGCGCAGCGCCTGATCCGCCTGATGGGTGGATCGATCGAGGCGACCTCGGAAAAATCCAGGGGCGCCGTGTTCAAGGTGGTCGTGCCGGTGCCGGAAGATCTTGTCTTCCGGGATACGGCGACCGCCTCGAACGTTGCGGGCAAGTCGATCGTGATCGTCAGCGCAAGCGGACTGGAAGGCGCGCTTCTGCGTGAGCGGCTGGAATTCGAAGGCGCCGAGGTGGTGTTGCGGAAGCCCGGATCCGCGGACCTGACCGAATACATGGCGGCTGCCGATCTGGTGATGATCGACAATTCCTCGGTTGCAGACAGCGGCGGCTGGCTGGTCAGCGCGCGTCTGGCGGGATGCCGGGCGCCGGCCGTTGTCATGATTGCTCCGCCTGAGCGGGACCGGTTGAAGCGCCTGCGCGAAGCAGGCTTCGCCGCCTACCTGATCCGGCCGGTGCGAAACGAAACCTTGAACCAGGTCATCGGCGGCCTCCTCGAGGAAGCCGGTCCGGATCAACACCTGTGGGAAGCAGGTGCCGAAACCCATTCAGGCGATCTGGAAGTCCTCCGTGGCAGGACGCCGGTCCGCCCGCTCCGGCTGCTTGTGGCCGAAGACAACGACATCAATCGCCTTTTGAGCGAGGCTCTGCTGCGTAAGCTGGGTCACGAGCCGACCGTTGTGACGGATGGCGAAAAGGCGGTCGAGGCGGCCGCGTCGACCGATTTCGATGCGGTCCTGATGGATCTGCACATGCCGGGCCTGGACGGGATCGGCGCCATCCGCAAGATCCGCGAACAGGAGATGCAGAGCGGCAAGCCCCCGGTGCCGATCCTGATGGTCACCGCCGATGTCATGCGCGACGCACGCGAAAAGGCCGCCAAAGAGGGCGCCGCGGGCTATCTGACCAAGCCGCTGTCGGCGGATGCCCTGTGCGATGCCCTCACCCGCCTGAAAATCTGAAGGGGCCGCCACCTCGCGGAATTCTGATTCGCGTCGTGCCCGATTTGGGCAGACGTTCCCCGTCATTTGTGATAAGGAAACGGGAGAAACAGGGCGGCAATCCTGCTGAATAGATCAAGTGTCATCCAATTGTCGGAAAAATGTGTTTTACGGCAGGATCAGTTATAGTTGCAGCGTTCTCGCAGCTACTGTCGCGGCAAAGTCAAAACCGCAAGTGAAACAGAGTTCAAGGCGTGAACACTTGCGGCTTTTGGAAACAACGATATAGGGGCCGAACATCCATGATGCGGTCGGGCATGTTTTCGCCGAGGAAACTCGTTCAAAAAATCGCACCGGCAGGTTTGCCGATGCAGATCCGCTCCGTCGGACTGCCGTCGGAAGCCGCCGGTCTGGACGTGCTGCGTTTCCGGCAAAGCCTCGGCCGGATCGGATCTCTGGAGGTGCGCCTCGCCCGCAGTTTCCGCGAAGTGAAAATGGCACAGCGGCTCCGCTACAAGGTCTTTTACGAGGAAATGTCGGCCATTGCGGATGCGCAGACCCTGGCGACCCGCCGGGATGCTGACCCCTATGACGCCTTTTGCGATCACATGCTGGTGGTCGATCATTCTTCGTTGAAGCGCAACAAGCTTGGCCGTCTGAAGCCGGAAATCGTCGGCACCTACCGCCTGCTGCGTCAGGAGATTGCCGATCAACACGGCGGTTTCTATACGTCCGGCGAATTCGACATCCAGAAGCTGATCGACGCCAATCCGGGCAAGCGGTTCCTGGAACTCGGCCGCTCTTGCGTGCTCAAGCCCTACCGCAACAAGAAGACGGTCGAGCTGCTGTGGCACGGTATCTGGTCCTATATCCTGATGCACAAGATCGACGTCATGCTCGGTTGCGCCTCGATCGAGGGCACCAATCCGGATTCCATCGCAGGTCAGCTTGCCTTCCTGCACCACAATGCCCGGGCGCCGGAAGACTGGCGCGCGGCCGCCCTGCCGGAGCGCTATGTGGAGATGAACCGCCTGCCGGCCGAAGGGGTCAATCCGAAGGAGGCGTTGCGTGCCCTGCCGCCCCTGGTCAAGGGCTACCTGCGCCTCGGGGCCTTCATCGGCGACGGCGCCGTGGTCGATCACCAGTTCGGAACGACCGACGTGCTGATCATCATGCCGGTGTCGGAACTGAATTCCCGCTATGTGAATTACTACGGCGCGGACGCCAGCCGTTACGCGGCCTGATCCTTGAACCAGACACGCCATCGGACCGACGTCCGCGTATGTCGCAGGGAAATATTCAGTCCGTGGGCTGCGGTCCGTCGTAGCCTTCAACGATAACCAGATCCCCTTCCGAGGCGGCATCGCGCAGGGCCTTTGCCCGGGCATATTCAGGCGATTTGTAGCAGGCCATGGCCTGGTCGTAGCTGTCGAATTCGATCACCACGTTGCGGGACCGTGAGCTGCCTTCCATGGTTTCGAACCGGCCTGCGCGCACGAGAAAGCGGGCGCCGTATTTCTTGAAGGCCTCCGCATTTGCCGCGACATAGTTCTTGTAAGCATCCGGGTCCTGCACGTCGACGCGGGCGACCCAATAGGCCTTGGCCATGTAACCGTTCTCCCAATTGGTTTTCAGCATCTGTCCTAGCCGCTTTTGACGGCCCCTGCCAGCGCCCATTGCCGTCCTCCCTTTGAAGACCCCCATTGAAGCCTCCCATCGAGGTCCCATTGGGTCGCAGCCTTAACGCCCCCTTAAATTGCCGCAATCTATGGTCATTGCGGGGACCAACGGCAGAAATGCCGGTGGTCAGTACGGGATGTTCGTGTGCCATGACACGCAAGGCGAAAAGCGCAAAGCGGATCGAGCCGATCTTCGGCGACGATCGCGGCGGCATGCTCAACCTGCGCCCTTCGGCGCGGGATCGTGCAGCGGCGCCTGCGGCCAAGAAATCCGCGCCGAAGCCGAAAAAGGCGCCGGCGAAATCCCGTCAGAAAGCTGCCAGCCAGAAGTCGGCGAACCAGAAGCCCGCCCGCCGGACCGGCGCCAAGACGCGCAAGGGTGGTGGCGGAGGCAGAAGGTCGTCCTCGCGGAAAAGGAATTTCAGGTCCCGGATGGGGGCCGGTGCTGCCCGGTTCATGAAACGTGCCTTCTACTGGGGCTGCGTTCTCGGCATCTGGGCCGGCATATTCGCGGTTGGCTTTATCGGCTACTACGCCGCCTATCTGCCGCCGACCTCCGAATGGAAGGTTCCTGCGCGTCCGCCCAATGTGAAGATCGTCTCTGCCAGCGGCGCGCTGATCGCCAACAGGGGCGACACCGGCGGCGAGGCGGTCCGGCTCGAGCAGTTGCCGCCTTACGTGCCGAACGCGGTCATTGCCATTGAGGACCGCCGGTTCCGCTCCCATTTCGGCCTCGATCCGGTCGGGCTTGTCCGGGCGGTCTACGTGAATCTGACGTCCGGCAATCTGGTCCAGGGGGGCTCCACGCTGACCCAGCAGCTTGCCAAGAACCTGTTTCTGGAGCCGGACCGGACCCTGAAGCGCAAGGTGCAGGAGCTGGTGCTCTCTATCTGGCTGGAGGCGAAATTCTCCAAGGACGAGATCATGGAGATGTACCTGAACCGGGTCTACTACGGGTCCGGTGCCTATGGCATCGATGCGGCCGCCCGGCGTTATTTCGGCAAGTCCGCACGGCTTCTGACCGTCGCCGAAGCCGCGACGCTGGCCGGCGTCCTGAAAGCGCCATCGCGCTATTCTCCGACCCGCAACCCGGATCTGGCCGAAGCCCGTGCCCAGCTTGTACTGACGGCCATGAGCCAGGAAGGCTTTATCACCGACAAGGAAGCGGCGAGCGCTCTGGCTTCACCGGCAACGGCCGTCCGCCGCCACGTGACGGCCAGCGAAAACTTCGCCGCCGACTACGTCATGGACATGCTGCCCCATTACGTCGGCTCCTTCGACGGCGACATCATTGTCGACACCACCATCGACCTGAACATGCAGCACGCGGCCGAGGATGCCCTGCGCAAGGCCATTTCGGAAAACCGGACGAAGTACGGCGTCTCTCAGGGAGCCGTCGTCACGCTCGACACCGCAGGCGCGATCCGCGCCATGGTCGGTGGCGCCGACTATGCCAAGAGCCAGTACAATCGCGCCGTCTATGCCAGGCGGCAGCCCGGCTCTGCGTTCAAGCCCTTCGTCTATCTGGCCGCCCTGGAATCCGGCATGACCCCGGAAACCGTCCGTCAGGATCAGCCGATCCGCTTCAAGGACTGGACGCCGCAGAACTACACCAAGAAATACTATGGCCCGGTGACCCTGACCCAGGCGCTCGCCATGTCGCTCAACACGGTGGCGGCCCGCCTGGCCTATGAAGTCGGACCCAAGACTGTCGCCAACACCGCCAAAAGGCTTGGCATCGCCTCCGACCTGAAGCCCAACCTGTCGATTGCGCTCGGGACCTCCGAAGTCACGCCATTGGAAATCGCCGGCGCCTATGTGCCCTTCTCCAATGGCGGCTATGGCGTTCTCCCCCACATCATCCGCCGGATCAAGACGGTGGACGGCAAACAGCTCTATTCGCGCAAGGGCGACGGACCCGGCCGGGTCATCGACCGACAATACGTCCGCCAGATGAATGCGATGATGTCGGAAACGCTTTTGACCGGAACCGGCAAGAAGGCTCAGCTCGGTGATCATCGTCCCGCCGGCGGCAAGACCGGCACGAGCCAGGACTTCCGCGACGGATGGTTCATTGGTTACACCGGCAATCTCACCACGGCGGTCTGGCTCGGCAACGACGACAACTCGCCGACCAAAAAGGCCACGGGCGGATCTTTGCCGGCGTTGATCTGGAAAAACACCATGGAAAAGGAGCATGAAGGCCTGCCGGTCGCAAGCCTTTCGGGCGTTCCCGATCCGGCCCTCAGCGTCGCAACTCCGGTGGCCAAGGCAGGAGCGCCCGTTCCGCCCGGCAACGTGGGCGAAAACGGCGGATCCGCCGAAGACGACAGGCGCCCGCGCGGACCGCTCAATTTGCTCAAGTCGCTGTTCGGCGGCTAACCTGATCGAACCGAGGTCCCGCATGCGTGTATTGGAAATCTGGATCAACTGCCCGGACGATGAAACCGCCGACAGCATTGCCGAATCCCTGATCGACTTGCGGCTGGCGGCCTGCGCCAACAAGCATCAGCCGGTCGAAAGCAGCTATCGCTGGAAGGGCAATGTGGAATTCGAGCCCGAAATTCCGCTGGTCGTGAAGACGCGGGAAGATCTGTTCGACAAGATTGTCGAAGCCGTGCGCTCCATCCACCCCTATGAGACCCCGAGCATCCTGGGCGTTCCGGTGGAATTCGTGAATCCGGATTACCGGGACTGGGTTATGGCCGAGACGGCCTGAGAGGCGTCTGTCTTGCGGAATATTCTATCCGTATCCGTGCAGCCTCTGGCCGTTTTCCTTCAGCCAGGCGCGGGCCTGTCGGGTATGCGGGGCGAGTTCCTCGCAAATCCGCCAGAAGCGCGCAGAATGGTTCATTTCCCGCAGGTGCGCCACTTCATGGGCGGCGACATAGTCCAGGATCTCCGGCGGCGCCAGAATGAGCCGCCAGGAAAAGGACAGACTGCCATTCGACGCACAGGACCCCCAGCGGCTTTTCGTGTCCCGGATGGAGATCGCCTTCACCGGCCTGCCGATTTTCGCCGCATGCAGGGTGACCGCGGTGCTCAGGTCCGCCTTCGCCTGGCCTTTCAGCCATGTGATCAGCTTGCGCGGCATGTGCTCCTCGGCGCCAGGTACCAGGAGTTCCGGGTGGTCATCGCCATTCCGGACCGGCTCGACCAGTCCACGCAGCTTTCCGGTCGGGACGATGCGGTGATCCTGTCCGCGCAAGGGAATGATGTTTCCAGGCAACAGCGGCACATGGTCCGGCCGGGCCTCCATCCGCTCCAGCAGCCAGCCGATATGCTGGCGGGCAAATCGTTCGGCCCTCTGAAGATCGCCGCCGCGCGGCACGGTCAGCACCGGACCGGAATAATCGGACGGCAAGCGCAACAGATAACGTCTGGCGCGCGGGTCCGCCCTCAGCCGGATGCGCAGCGGCATGCCGTTCGCCTGAAGCTCGATATGGTCCGGCAGGGATTTCTTGCGCACGCGCAGAAGCATTTGGGTCCGGGCTTTAACTACGTGGGACGAATCGAATGATCACGGAAGATTAAACTGCCTTCCAAACGGACGAAAGCGGCGCTTTGGGGCGCCGCTCTCGGTCGGTGTCGGGAAGGGTCAGGCCCTTCAGGCCGGGTCGGCGCCCGGGGTCCGTCCGCGGTTCGCCATGAACCGGTCGAACTCTTCCTGGTCGCGGGCACGGCGCAACTCGCGGAGAAAATCGTCGAATTCCGCACGCATCGTGTCGAGCTTCGCGCGTTCTTCTTCCAGCCGCTTCAGTTCACGTTCGCGGTAATCGTCGAACGCCACGTTGCCGGTCCGGCCATAGGCCGTTCCCTGTGCCATGTTATCCATTGCTCCCTTGAAGGGGCTTGCTCGCCACTGGTCACGCGCATCGCGCGCCATTCCGTGGAAGCGATCGCCCCACAGGATATAGGCCAGCATGGCAAGGCCAAGCGGCCAGAAGACCACGAAACCCAGCACCATCAATCCGATGGTCACCGGAGTCCAGGCAGGTTTGATCGAACAGCTTGCAGTCGTCATTGTCCTATCCATGGTTGACATCCACTTGGTACAGGTGGGGGGCGATCGCCATGCATTCAAGGAAACGTGCGGAAATGTGATCGGGGCCGGATGCCGGATTGGCCCGGAAAATGATGTCGACAAACACAGGCCGTTCCTGCGGGAGGTCCGGCAGGAACGGCGTATTCGGTTCGGCCGTCAGTCGCCGGTTATTCCGCTGCCACGCTTGTCGCAGGGGTGGCGATCTCGTCCTCGAAAGGACCGTCGATGACGCGTTGCAGGCTGAAATCGCTCAGGAATTTTTCCCGGTGCCATTCGCTCGCCATGGGCGCTGTCGCATATTCGTGGAAGCACGGCGTGCCCAGGGTCCAGTGCAGCAGCTTGGCGTCCGGGTTGGGGCCGAACTCATCGGGCAGCCAGTTCCAGACTTTTGGAATTTCGCCGACGAGATCGTCTTCCAGCCAGGTAAACCGGTGTAGCTGTGCGCCGGTCGAGTTCATGACGAACTCGGGGGTGACGACCCTGTTGGCCGGATGGCCGCAATTCCACAGAACCACGCTCGACCAGTTCTTGCGCGGGTAGTTGGCATTCGTCGAACCGAGATATTTGGTCGTCGCCTTGGTCTTGTAGTCGTGATGGACGCACATCACGGCTTTTGACTCATCCCTGAGCGCCCAAAGCTTGGCGATGTCGTCGCGCAGCAGCATGTCGCCGTCCATGAAAAGCGCCCATCCGGAATAATTCATGAGATGAGGCAGCAGGAACCGGCTGTAGATGAACTGGTTGGACCCGTCACTGTGGGTCTCCTGATAGCTCTCGAGATTCTTCAGCGCCAATGGCGTGATGGCAAGGACTTCGCTTGAGTGCCGCACGAGGCTGTTTGAACAGACATGGTAGGCAATAGCTTCGCGGGGATCGTAACCGATGAAAATGTTGATCATAACGTCACCTCCGCACCCTCCTTGTGGTTTGAAGGCTTCGGCGGCCTTGATCTGGATCAAACGGGCTACGAAGTTGCCCGGATCAGGTCGAAACGCCACAGGGAAAATGAGACGCTACGTTAATCGGGAAAATAAAAAGCCCGATCCAGGCGAAACGGTTTCGTCCGGAATCGGGCTCAATCGATCGGAAATGCTGAACAGTCCAGGAAGCGTCAGCTGACGGCTTCAGACAGTTTCCTGGCCTGGTCGATCCAGTTGTCGCGCGCAATGCGCCCCCGGAAATCGAGCTTGGCGTCGAGGGCTTCGATCTGCTTCTCGGTCAGGCTGGCGATCTGCCAGTAATGGAAGATCCCGGCCTCGTTGAGAGCGGACTCCAGCTTCGGGCCGACACCGGTGATCGCCTTCAGGTCGTCGGCGACACCGTCCGGCTTGCTCAGCAGGATCGCCTTGAGGTCGTCGCACTTGGCTGACGGTTTCTTTGCGGGTTTTTTCGCCGGGCTCGGTGCGGCAGCGGCTTTCGCCGGAGCGGTCTTTGCCGGAGCGGTCTTTGCCTGAACCGGCTTGCTTGTTGCCTGCTTCATTTCCCCACCCCGGTTGGAGCGGATGAAATCCAGAACCCGCGGCGCGATTTCGGCCCGCCAGCGCGAGCCGTTGAAGACGCCGTAGTGGCCGACGCGCGGCTGTTCGTAATGGGCTTTCATGTCGTCCGGCAGGTTGGTGCAGAGCGCATGTGCAGCCTTTGTCTGGCCGCGGCCGGTGATGTCGTCCTTCTCGCCTTCCACGGTGAGCAGCGCCGTGCGGCGGATTTTCGAGCAATCGACCGAGGTCGAGCCATGCATCATCGTGCCCATGGGCAGGGCGTGTTCGATGAAGACGGTTTCCACCGTCTGGAGATAGAATTCCGCCGTCAGGTCCATGACCGCCAGGTATTCGTCATAGAAATCGCGGTGTTTTTCGGCACTGTCGCCGTCGCCGTCCACCAGGTGCTGGAAGAAGTCGCGGTGCGCCGTCATATGGCGGTCCAGGTTCATGCTCATGAAACCGGTAAGCTGCAAAAAGCCTGGATAGACCCTGCGCATGAAGCCCGGGTGCGGGAACGGTACCGTCATGATGACATTGTTCCGAAACCAGTCGATCCCCTTGGACATGGCCAGATCGTTCACCGCCGTCGGCGCGACGCGGGTGTCGATCGGCCCGCCCATCAGGGTCATGGTCGACGGCACATAAGGGTCATCGCGGCCTTCCATCACGGCAACGGCCGCCAGCACGGGTACCGACGGCTGGCAGACGCCGATCACATGGGTGTCGGGACCGAGGAAGTGCAGCATGGAAATGATGTAGTCGATGTAGTCGTCCAGGTCGAAGTCGCCCTCCTGGATGGGAACCATGCGGGCATCGATCCAGTCGGTGATGAACACTTCCGCACTCGGCAGCAGCGTTTCCACCGTTCCCCGCAGCAGCGTCGCGTAGTGGCCGGACATGGGCGCGACGATCAGGATCTTCGGATCCTTGGGACGGGCGGAGGTTGCGCGTTCGAAGTGGATCAGGTCGCAAAAGGGCCGTTTCCAGACGACGTTTTCATGGACCGGGACCTTGACGCCGCCGACAGTGGTTTCGTTCAGGCCGAATTCCGGCTTGCCGTAGCGCCGGGTCATGCGTTCCAGGACCTCGCACCCGGCGGCGACCGACTTGCCGATTTGCGTATGGGTGAGCGGATTAAGCGGGTTCTGGAAATAGAGCCGTGTCATATCAGCGGCCGCGCGCACGGGCCCCATCACTGCATGGTTCATTTCATAGAGCTGATAATAAGACACTTGCGTCTCCTTGCTTGCCCGTCCCGTCCATTGGACGCCGACGCCGCTTTTGCATCGCAACAGAATAGGACGAAGCAGTGGGACCTATCAATACCGTTAAGTTCTACGACTTTTGGCGCATAAACAAGGCTTTAGCTGCAGTGAAGAGAAAGGAGGCATGCTGCATTGCAGTGCAGAACGGAAATTTGTCATGATAAACAGCCTGCTATCAGATACATCCGAACCGGATAACAAGCCATTAAGCGGCGAGATCGGCGACCACAGCATCGAGGACAAAAAACCCCTCGCGTGTGGCGCGCACGCGGTTATCCCCCAGGCGTTCCACCATTCCGTGTTCCAGAAGGTCGGAAAGCCGCTTCGGGTCGACGGAGCGGTGGGCAAGGGCCTCATAACGGGCCAGATCCACCCCTTCCACAAGCCGCAGTCCCATCAGCAGGTATTCGTCGCCCAGCTCTTCCTCGCTCAGCCCGGTGTTTTCGACCATCCCGTGGCCTCTGGTCTCCACGTTTTCCAGCCAGGTTTCGGGATAGCGCTCGGTGGCCGTGGCGCGTTTCGTGGCTCCGACGGAAATCCGGCCATGGGCGCCGGGTCCGACGCCCACATAGTCGCCATAGCGCCAGTAAACGAGGTTGTGCCGGCATTCGGCGCCCGGTTTCGCATGGTTGGAGACCTCGTAGGCGGGAAGCCCGTTGGCCTCGGTGACATGCTGGGTCAGGGCGTAGAATTCCGCACCCAGATCCGCATCCGGAACTTTCAGCTTGCCGGCCTTATAAAGCGCAAAGAAGGGCGTGCCTTCCTCAATGGTCAGCTGGTAAAGCGACAGGTGGTCGGCGGCAAGCGCAATCGCCTGTTCCAGCTCCTGCCGCCAGCCGTCCACGGTCTGGTCCGGGCGGGCATAAATCAGGTCGAACGACAGGCGCGGAAAGGTCGAGCGGGCCGTGTCGATCGCCTTGAGGGCGGTTTTGGCATCGTGCAGGCGGCCCAGAAGTTTCAGGTCGCGGTCATGCAGGGACTGGACGCCGAGCGACATGCGGTTGACCCCGGCGCTCCGGTATCCCCTGAAGCGATCCGCTTCCACGCTCGACGGATTGGCTTCCATGGAGATCTCGGCATTGGCGTCCATGGACCAATGACCGGCGATGCTGTCGAGAATCCGTCCGACGGTGGAAGGTTCCATAAGGGAAGGCGTGCCGCCGCCGAAAAAGATGGACTCCACCGTCCTCCCGCCGGTCCTCTCTGCGAAATAGGCAAGCTCCCGCTCGAAGGCCCTGACGAAGCGGTCCTGGTCGATCGCATGATGGCGGACGTGGGAGTTAAAGTCGCAATAGGGGCACTTGGCCGCGCAAAACGGCCAGTGGACATAGATCCCGAACCCGCCATCGGGCGCTTTGGTTGGTCCTTTAGCCTGGGGGCTATTCGACGGTTGCGGCATCAAGTCTCCAGGCAGGCTTTGGAGAACAGCTGGAACGCACGGGCCCGGTGGGAGAGGGCCCGGGTTTCCCGCGACCAGCCGTGCTTTTCTTCCGAGGTCATTTCCCCGAATGTCCGCTCATGACCGTCCGGCTGAAAGATCGGATCGTAACCGAACCCCTTCTCGCCGCGCGGCGGCCAGACGATCTGGCCTTCCACTTCGCCGCGGAAAAACTCCCGGTGACCGTCCGGCCAGGCAAGGCACAGGACGGCAACGAAGGAGCCACGGCGCTTGTCCGGCGTGGTCGCGCCTTTCTGCTGAAGCAGTTCCTCCACATTGCGCATGGCCATGGTGAAGTCCTTGTCCGGGCCTGCCCAGCGTGCGGAATAAATCCCCGGATCGCCGCCAAGGGCCTCGGCGCAAAAGCCGCTGTCATCTGCAAGCGACGGCAGTCCGGAGGCGGTGGCAGCGGCAACCGCCTTCAGTTCCGCGTTGGCCTCGAAGGTCAGCCCGGTTTCTTCCGGTTCCGGCAGATCGAGATCTCCGGCGGAGACCACGTCGAAGCCGTAAGGGGCCAGAAGCTCGTTGATCTCGCGGATCTTGCCCTTGTTGTGGCTGGCGACAACCAGCCTGCCGGGCTCGAGTTTGCGGTGAGACATGAAGCGGTCCTTAGAGGATTGCCATTTTCTGCAGGTCGATCAGGCGGTTGACGCCCTTCTTGGCAAGTCCCAGAAGTTGGCCGAACTCCTCTTCGGAGAAGGGAGCGCCTTCCGCGGTGCCCTGGATCTCGACGATGCCGCCCGATCCGGTCATGACGAAATTGGCATCGGTTTCCGCCGTGCTGTCTTCCGCGTAGTCGAGATCGAGAACCGGCGCGCCTTCGTAGATGCCGCAGGAAATGGCAGCGATGTGATCCTTCAGGACATCTTTCTTCACCATGTCGCGGGCCTTCATCCATTCGATGCAGTCGCGCAGTGCGACCCAGGCGCCGGTGATCCCGGCCGTCCGGGTGCCGCCGTCCGCCTGGATGACGTCGCAGTCGACGGTGATCTGGCATTCGCCGAGCGCTTCCAGATCGACGACGGCGCGCAGCGAGCGGCCGATCAGGCGCTGGATCTCCTGGGTGCGTCCCGATTGCTTGCCGGCACTTGCCTCGCGGCGCATGCGGTCGCCGGTAGCGCGCGGCAGCATGCCGTATTCGGCCGTCACCCAGCCGCGCTGCTGGCCGCGCAGCCACGGCGGCACGCGCTCTTCCAGGCTGGCGGTGCATAGCACATGGGTATCGCCGAACTTCACCAGGCAGGAACCTTCGGCATGTTTGGAAACGCCGCGTTCGAGCGTGATGGCTCGCAGCTCATCGGCAGCACGTTTGGACGGACGCATCAAGGACCTCTCGTCATTTGCAGGTTTCGAAGCGGAACGCCCCGTTCTCTTGCGCGCCTTGTAGACCCTCAAGCCAAGACAGGTAAAGTCCTGCTTGTGCAACGGACCCATTTTGCGCCTATATCTTTATGAGGAACGTCGCCCGGACCGGTCAAACGGGTCCGGCAGGTGCAATAACGGAGAGAACGGCCTTGAGCCTGAGCGATCTTGACAAAAGGTCCCGCGAAATCTTCCGGTCGATCGTGGAGACCTATCTTCAGACCGGAGAGCCGGTCGGCTCGCGCAATGTGTCGCGCAGTCTGTCCATGTCCCTGTCGCCTGCTTCGGTCCGAAACGTCATGGCCGACCTGGAGCATATGGGCCTTCTGCATGCGCCACACACCAGTGCAGGACGGCTGCCGACCGAAATCGGCCTTCGCTTCTTTATCGACGCGCTTCTGGAAGTGGGAGACCTGAGCCAGGAGGAACGCCAGCGGATCGACGTGCAGGTCAGGGCGACACAGAATTACAATACCACCGAACAGGTGCTGACCGAGGCGAGCCAGATGCTGTCGGGCCTGTCCTGCGGTGCGGGCGTGGTCCTGACCCACAAGACCGACATGCGCATGAAGCATATCGAGTTCGTCCGGATCGAGCCGCTCAAGGCCCTGGCCGTTCTTGTCGGTGAGGACGGGTCGGTTGAAAACCGGATCATCGATTTGCCCGAGGGCCTTCCGGCCTCCGCTCTGGTGGAGGCGACAAACTATCTGAACGCCCATCTCCACGGTCGCACACTGAGCGAAGTGCGCAAGGAACTGGAAAAGGTCCGGGAAGCCGATCAGGCCGAACTCGACGTCCTGAGCCGTAAGGTGGTGGACGCGGGCCTCGCCTTGTGGAGCGGCGCCGGTGTGGACGACCCGGGCACCCTGATCGTCCGCGGCCGGTCCAATCTGCTCACCGATCTGGAGGCCGCCGAGGATCTGGAGCGGATCCGGCTTCTGTTCGACGATCTGGAAAACAAGCGCGATCTGATCCAGCTTCTGGGCTTGGCGGAAAAAGGCGACGGGGTGCGGATTTTCATCGGCTCGGAAAACAACCTCTTTTCCCTGTCCGGTTCCTCGCTGGTGGTCTCCCCCTACCGTGACCGGGACCAGCGCATCGTCGGTGTCCTGGGAGTGATCGGTCCGACGCGCCTCAATTATGCCCGGGTGATCCCGATGGTGGATTACACGGCCAAGCTGGTCAGCCGGATCCTGGGGTAGCCGAATCCGGGGTGGAATGGCCTGTTTGCACAAGGCGGCCGGCGATCCGATATGATAGGGATCCGCCGCTGAATTGATTGATCGGGAAAGAACCCATGCTGACACCTGCCGAACTGGAGCGCTATGCCCGCCACATCGTGATGCGGGAGATCGGCGGCCCGGGCCAGCAGAAGCTGAAGAACGCCCGCGTGCTGGTGATCGGCGCCGGCGGCCTCGGCGCGCCGCTGTTGCAGTATCTGGCGGCCGCGGGCGTCGGAACCCTCGGCATTGTCGACGACGACACGGTTTCACTGTCCAATCTGCAGCGGCAGGTGATCCATGACACCGATCAGCTAGGCGAACCGAAAGTGGCAAGCGCCGCTGAAGCCATCGCAAGGCTCAATCCGAACGTGAAGGTCGAGCCCTATCCGACGCGGATCGCGGGCCACAATGCGATGGCGCTTGTTTCCGACTACGACATCGTCGCCGACGGGTCGGACAATTTCACCACCCGCTATCTGGTGTCGGACGCCTGCTATTTTGCCGAAAAGCCGCTGGTCACGGCCGCTGTCGGCCAGTTCGATGGCTCGATCACGACCTTGAGGCCGTTCGAGACCGATGCGGAGGGCAATCCGAACCCCTCCTACCGGTGCCTGTTTCCGGAAAAGCCGCGCGACGGATTGTTGCCGACCTGCGCCGAGGCCGGCGTGCTCGGTGCCCTGACCGGCATCATCGGCACCATGCAGGCGATGGAGGTGATCAAGGAGATCACCGGCGTCGGCGAAAGCCTCGTCGGGCGGCTGATGATGTTCGATGCCCGCTCGTTCCGGATGGAAACCGTCCGCTACAGGCGCTCGCCGAAGAACCCGCTCCATGGCGACCATCCGAAGACCTGGGCGGATTTGCTGGAAGACGCCTGAACAAAAAACCGCGACGCCTTCCGGCACCGCGGTTTCTGAAAGTCTGGCAGTTTGAACGGCCTGTTGAACCGACTTGTCGGCTCAGTTCGGCTTTTCCTGCTGGGTGGCCGCCTGCTGGGCCATGTTCTGCCGGTAAAGCTGCGCGAAATCGATCGGGTCGAGCAGCAGCGGCGGGAAACCGCCATTGCGGGTGGCGTCGGCCAGGATGCTGCGCGCGAACGGGAACAGCATGCGCGGGCACTCGATCATCACAAACGGATGCATGTGCTCCTGCGGCACGCCGGTAATGCGGAAAACGCCTGCATAGACGAGTTCGACGGCGAACATCACCATGTCGGGGCGCTCGGCCTTGGTGCTCAACGTCAGGATCACCTCGAACTGGTCTTCGCCAAGCGGGGCGGCGTTGACATTCACGTTGATGTCGAGCTTCGGCTGTTCGCCCTGTTGCAGCGACATGGGTGCATTCGGGTTTTCGAACGAGAGATCCTTGATGTACTGGCCAAGGATATTCATGCCCGGGGCAGCGGCTTGTGCGTTTTCCGGCTGCGGCTGTGCACCCGCATCATTCGTATCGGTCATCGTGTCTCATTCCGTTTCGCGGAGCTGGTCGGACTGACAGGTGCCAAACATCGGAACACCCGGCTGGCGGCCCGCGGCGCCGCGCAGCTTCTTTTTCCGGGTGGCTACCACTTAGGGCCGCAACAGACAAGGGCAACGATCTTGCCAGATGCGGGAAAGCGCTTCAAAAGGGAAGCCATGCCTGAATTGTTCGACACCGCCACGCCCCTGCCGCACCGCAGATTGAAGCTCGATACTCTGGTCCGCCTGCGCTGGCTCGCCGTTGCCGGACAGACGGCCGCGCTGCTGGTGGTCAATATCGGCCTCGGCTATCCGCTACCGATCGGAATCGCCTTTTTTCTGGTGGCGTTGTCGGCTTGGCTGAATGTCTTTTTGAAGATCTACTACCCCTCGCCATTGCGGATATCGGAAGGAACGGCCGCGTTTCAGCTCGCTTATGACGTCCTGCAGATGAGCGGCCTTTTGTTCCTGACCGGCGGGCTCGGCAATCCGTTTGCGTTCCTTTTGCTTGCGCCGGTCATGGTGTCGGCGACGGGGCTTTCTGCGTTCAACACGATCAAGCTCGGGGTGCTGGCAACCCTGTGCGCCAGCCTTCTTGCCGTCTTTCACCTTCCCCTGCCCTGGCCTGGGCCCGAGGAATTCACACTGCCCCTGGTCTATTCCATCGGCGTCTGGATCGCCCTGGTCTCCTCGCTGGGGTTCATGGCGACCTATGCCTTCCGTGTGGCCGAGGAGGCCCGCCAGCTTGCCGACGCCCTCACGGCGACGGAGCTGGTCATGGCGCGCGAACAGCACCTGAGCGCACTGGACGGACTTGCGACGGCCGCTGCCCACGAACTCGGAACGCCGTTGGCGACCATTTATCTGGTCGCCAAGGAACTCACCGACGAACTTCCGGCCGATGGTGAGTATGCGGAGGACATCGCCCTTATCCGGTCCCAATCCGAGCGCTGCCGGGAAATTCTGCAGAAGCTCAAATCGCTTTCCAGCGACCAGGACAGGACCTTCCAGCGCATGCCGGTGTCGCAACTGATGGAGGAGGTTGCCGAACCTCTGCGCGGCTTTGGCGCCGAGATCTCGGTGAAATCGGCAGGCGACGGGCCCGAGCCGATCGGGTCGCGCAATTCGGCCATTCGCTACGGACTGGGCAATATCGTGGAGAACGCCATCGATTTTGCCGAAAGAAGCGTGGAACTCTCTGCCACCTGGGATGCACGCGCGGTCAGCGTTTCGATCCGGGACGATGGACCGGGTTTCGCGCCGGAAGTCCTGACAAAGATCGGCGACCCATATGTTTCGGTCCGCAGCATGATCCCCGGCCGCCGGTCGACCGGCGGTGGGCTCGGGCTTGGATTTTTTATCGCAAAGACTCTGCTTGAACGCACGGGCGCCAAGCTGTTCGTGGAGAACCGGGCACCGCCCGAACATGGCGCCCATATCCGTGTGACATGGCCGCGCAGTGCGATAGAATCTCTTGACAATATGGACGCACCTGATTTTTCCCGGCATAAAGTTTGATACATAGAGGTTTCGCATTAAATGGAGTCCGGGAAGACATCGTAGTCCCAACTCAGATGCGAACAACAAAAACGGGATCGTTACAATGTCCGACCCAGCACTCGGGATGGAAAATGTCGAGGACAAAAGTCTTCTGATTGTCGATGACGACAAGGCATTCCAGCAGCGCCTTGCGCGTGCAATGGAAAAACGCGGTTTCACGACGGAAACGGCAGATGGCGTACGCGAAGCGGTCGCCAAGGTCGGCGCCCATGCGCCCGCATTTGCAATCGTCGACATGCGCCTTGAAGACGGAAACGGACTGGATGTGATCGAAGCCATTCGCCAGCGACGGCCGGACTCCCGGGCGATCATCCTGACCGGGTACGGCAACATTGCAACGGCGGTGACTGCGGTGAAGCTTGGAGCGGTCGACTATCTCGCCAAGCCGGCCGATCCGGACGATATTGCCGCCGCCCTCGGGCGCAAGCCGGAGGAGAAAGCGCCGCCGCCTGAAAATCCCATGTCCGCGGATCGTGTCCGTTGGGAGCATATCCAGCGTGTCTACGAGTTGTGCGACCGAAACGTTTCGGAAACGGCGCGCCGGCTGAACATGCATCGCCGGACGTTGCAGCGCATTCTGGCCAAACGCGCACCGCGTTGAATTTGCAAATCCCGAAAGAACCCCGAAAGATTCTTGCCCTTCCCTTGCCATTTTGACTAAGTACCCGGCAAATTGACGGTCCTGAATCTGGCGATCCACGGAGACTGCCCATGCGGCTGCAGGCTGCCGGCCCCTTGTACCAGACGGTTTCGAAACTGACTTCGGCGTTGGCGGTGGGTGCTTTTGTATGCGCAACCCTGGCCACGACGCAGCTTCATGCCCAATCCCCGTCGGAAACTATGCGGATCAACGTGGTTCCGCCGAAACCCTCCATCCGTTCGATCACCCTCGGCAAGCGGTATAAGCCGATCATCAACCGGGACGATGAAGGCGTCATCGTGGATACGCTCGGCAGTGCGGATACACCGCCGCCATGCGAGACCGATCTTGAGGTAACGCTGGAAAACAGCCGTGTTCTTCACCGGAAGGTCAACATCTGTTCGGGCAATACTCTGACGGTGGATGTCGCATCGGATGGAAAACCCGGCAGTGCCCGCGTGATCGAGGGAACGGCAGGCCAGGTCTATGCGCCGAAACAGTCCGACGAAACGGTAACGCCTGCCTACAACACCGATACGGCAACGCCGTCCGGCACCGGCGACGATACCGCATCCGGCCGCAAGACCGATTCCTTCGAGCCGCTGACGCCCGACGAGACAGCGGAACCGGCGTCCGACGATGTCTTTTCCAAGGACGGTGTGGTCGGCCAGGATCTTCCGGTGCTCGGGTCGGAAACACAGCCGGGCCAGGGCCCGGATATTGCGGACACGCCTTCCGATGTTCCCGGCATTGTCTCGTCACAGCAGGATTTCGTCGTAACGCCTTCCGAAGACCGGGTCTGGGACGCGGTGCCCGGAAACCTTCCCGGCGCAAGGACGACCCTGACCCATGGCGTGCCTCAAACCGACGACAACGACTTCTTCGCGGTCTGTCAGACGCAATCCGGTAATGCGACTATCGTTTTCAGCCAGACGTCCGCGAATACCCGCGAGGGGGCCTATCAGATGGTTCGGGTGAGTGCAGGCGGCTTCGACCAGACCTATGAGGCTGTCGGGTCCTCGACCAGCAACCAGTATGGCCAGTCGTTCCCGCAGGCCGTCGTACCGATGACGGACCCGCTCTGGGAGACGCTGATCCGGGAAGCGGAAATCCGCATCGAGATTGAAGGCGTGCCGCCCTATTCGGTGTCGCTCAAGGGTAGCGCCAATCCTGTGAAGCTGTTCGTGGCCACCTGCGGTACGCCGCAACAGATCGTCTCGGACAATGGAATCCCGATCAACTCCGTCGAGGAAGCAGGTGCGGACGTGCCTTGCAGCGAACTCGGCCGGATCCGGTCCGTCGAAGGGGTCAGGCCAGGACAGATCGTATTCCGCAACCTGAGCCGCGAGCCGGTCGAAGTCCACTGGATCGATTATTCGGGCGGGGAGCGGCCTTACGCCCGTCTGGAACCCGGCCAGATTCTGGAACAGCAGACCTATGTCACCCACGCTTGGATGGTCCGTGCCGCATCGGGTGAATGCAGGGGCATTTTCGTCACACGAACACCCTATCGGGAGGTGGTGATCAAAGGCGTTCAGCAACCTCTGGCGCCGAACCCCAATCTGGGGTTTCCGGGCGAAACGCCGCCTGCCGGTCCAATTCCGCCCGGTGATGTCGGCGGAGGCTTCGAGCCTTCGGACGGCAATTACTCCATTGGTCCGCAAACCGGGACGGGAAATGAGGCCGACTATCTCTGCACGGCGGGCGTGGACCTTCATGTGACTTTCTCGCCCGACGGGCGCACCGCGACCGTCGCCGAGATGGGATATGGCGTTGCCACCCTGACCCGGCAGGGTAACGGTTTTTACTATGCGGGCCAGGGACAGATCCTGAAGGGTGATCCGCAAAATGCGACCTGGTCCCGTCCCGGATTGGCGGATGTCTTCTGCGCAAAGCGATAAGGTAACCTCAGAACCCGGGGTCTTTCGGGAATAAACTTGAGGTTGAGGCGGCTGATTGTACAGTCACGCGCAATTCGCTAAAGTGCACCGATGGACGGGAGGATCTGTCGTTGCGCTGTATTTTTCTGACATTGGCGGCTCTTGTTTTTGCTGTCCCTGCATTTGCGACGACCCTCGGCGTCATGCCTGTCAAGATGCTCGACACATCCGGGGAGGTTACGGACCAGAGCATCGCGCATGGCAAAAGAATAGATGCGGTCAAAAAGGCCCTGGAACGCGACCTTGCAGATCGCTACAGCAAGATCGTGATGATCCCGGCGCAGGACGTGGCAGCTGCCTGCCCGGTGGAAGAGCCGCAATGTCTGCTCGATATTGCGGCGGCAACCGGCGCCGACAAGGCGCTTTTCGTTTCGATCGTGAAGACCTCGACACTCATCATGCGGATGTATGTTCAGGTCGTCGACGTGCCGCAAAGGGCTGTCGCGCAGAAGCGGGAACTCAATTTCCGCGGAGATACCGACGAGAGCTGGCGCCGCGCCGAACGATTTTTGGTGCGAAATCTCGAGGCGCCTTGAGATATTCCTGCGGCGATATCGGAAAACCTATGCTTCGTTGCGCGCCGATTCAAATCGCTGAATTCCGTTGGAAAAGACCTGGGTAGGAGTTCTCTTCTATGGTGTAACGACAGCAAAAAATTATCAGAGGTGGCGTGTTTAATAGGTATAAATAACAAATCATCAGCGTTACTTTATAAGTAAAGACGCTACGACACGCTATTTTTAATGCCTTTTTAAAGCATTCGGGACTTTCTTGTTTTCGAAACCCGGAAACAAGGTGTTCGAATCATGTCCTTTGCACGTTGGCCCTTCGCGTGGAAAATTGCGCTTCCGGCAGTGACGGTATTTGTTTTTACAATCGTCATTGTGGGTATCAGCCTTTCATCGCTTTATTCGACAATGCTGGATGAGCGACTGGCGAAGGTTTCTCAGATAACGGAAACGGCGGTCTCGATCGCGGCGGCGTATCACGAGAAGGAAGTCAGCGGAGAACTCTCGCGGAAAGATGCCCAGGAAGCCGCCAAGGCGGCTATCGGGGCCATGCGGTTCGAGGGCGACAACTATGTCTTCGTCTTCGACTATGATTCAGTTACCCTGGTTCATGTAAAGGCCGATCTGATCGGCAAGGACCTTAGCGATCTGGTCGATGCCAATGGCGTTCGCATTATCGACGGTCTTGTCGCCGCGGCGAAAGCCGGTGGCGGCTACCTGCTTTATCAGTGGCCTCGCGCGGGTGGCACCGAACCGGTGGACAAATACGGCTGGGGTACGTCCTTCGAGCCGTGGGGCTGGATGCTTGGTTCCGGCGTTTATATCGATGATCTGAACACCGCCTATTGGCAGCATGCCGGGCTCGTGGTCCTGATCATTCTCGTAGGCGCGGCCTTTTCGGCCATTGTGGCAATTTTTGCGGTACGCAACACTGTCCGGCCGCTCTCGGCTTTGACGCGCAACATGAACAGCCTTGCCGAGGGTGACAGCGATATCGAGATCTCCGGCGCCGACCGCGGTGACGAGATCGGCCAGATGGCCGCTGCCATGGAAGTCTTCGTCCGCAATGAAAATGCCCGGAAACGCCTGGAAGAGGAACAGCTTGCCGTTCAGAAGGATGCCGCGCGCCGCGGCCAGGAAATCCAGGATCTGAGCGGGGAATTCGACCGCCAGATCATGGAAATGATGAGTATCATTGAAACCTCGGTTGAAAGCCTGCAGGACGCGTCCGCGGACATGACCAGGGGCGCGGCGCATACGAACGAGCAAAGCGGTCTTGTTTCCAACGCATCGTCCCAGGCCGCCCACAATGTCGAGACCGTTGCAGCTGCTGCAGAGGAACTGTCGGCTTCGGTCAATGAAATCAGCCGCCAGGTGCACGCTTCCAGCGACATCGCGGCGAAAGCCGCATCCGAAGCGGGTTCGACGAATGAGCGGATGAACGGCCTGTCGGAGGCCGCGGGCAGGATCGGCGAGGTGGTCACGCTCATTCAGGCGATTGCCGAGCAGACCAACCTTCTCGCCCTCAATGCAACCATCGAAGCCGCCCGGGCGGGCGAAGCCGGCAAGGGCTTTGCGGTGGTCGCCGCCGAGGTCAAGGAACTCGCGACCCAGACGTCCAAGGCGACCGAGGAGATTTCCAGTCAGATTTCGGCAATTCAGGGCGAAACCCAGACGGCGGCAACCGCCATCTCCTCCGTGACCGAAATCATCAATCAGATGAACGAGATCGCCCATTCGATCTCCGCGGCCGTCGAGGAGCAGGGAGCTGCGACCCAGGAGATCGCGGTCAATGCGACCGAAGCGTCCCGCAGCACCGTGGCGGTCACCACCAGCATCGAAAGCGTCGCAGAGGCTGCGGAAAATACCCGCAATACCGCAGAAACGGTGGATGAAGCTGCAAAACAACTGCACAGAAACGCGGATTCCCTGAAGACGCAGGTCGCAACCTTCCTCGAAGAAGTCAGGAAGCGGTCCGCCGCCTGATCTCACGGTTCGAAAAAGCGAAAGCCCCGCCCGTCCCGGCGGGGCTTTTTTCGTTTGACCGGTTAAATCAGATCTTGCGCAGGGCGACCTTTGCGATCCGATGGCTGGCATCCTTGGTCAGGATCAGGTCGGCGCGCGGGCGCGTCGGCAGGATGTTTTCGCGCAGGTTTTCCAGATTGATGTCGTTCCAGATCTGGTGGGCCGTCTGCAGCGCCTCCTCGTCGGAGATCCGCGAATACTTATGGAAATAGGAGCTGGGATCGCGGAAGGCGGTTTCTCTCAGCCGCATGAAGCGCTCTACGTACCAGCTCACCAGAAGCTCTTCGTCCGCGTCGATATAGACGGAAAAATCGAAGAAATCGGACACGAACGGAACCGCGCGTCCATCCTTGGGCAACTCGCGGGTCTGCAGCACGTTCAGGCCCTCGACGATCAGGATGTCCGGAGTGTCGACCGTGACCGTGTGTCCCGGCATGACGTCATAGTAGAAGTGGGAATAGACCGGTGCCCGGACGTGGCGCTTGCCGGCCTTGATGTCGGACAGGAATTTTAAAAGCCGCGGCCGGTCGAAGCTCTCCGGAAAGCCCTTCTTGTGCATGATGCCTTCGGCTTCCAGCACCGCGTTCGGATAGAGAAACCCGTCCGTGGTGATCAGGTCGACCTTCGGGCTCGCCGGCCAGCGGCCGAGAAGCGCGCGCAACACGCGTGACGTGGTTGATTTTCCGACAGAAACCGACCCGGCGACGCCGATGATGAACGGCGTCTTGTGGTCCCACAGCCCCAAGAAGTTCTGGGTCGCCTGGTGCAGGCTGACGGTGGCTTCGGCGTAATAGGCCAAGAGGCGCGATAGCGGCAGATAGATCTTCTCCACCTGCTCGATGGACATGGGATCGTTGAGGCCCTGAAGTTCCGCCACTTCGGACGCCGTCAGCGTCATGGGCGTGTCGGCGCGCAGGCGTGCCCATTCCTTCTCGGTAAAAACCCGATAGGGAGACAGGTCCATGTCTCCGTTCGCAGCTACTTTCTGATCCATGTGCAGTTGCAGTCCGTGCTGCCCGAGATCCGTCGGCCCCACAATCAGTCTTGAGGCCTGGACGCCTTTTCTTCGAGACCGGTTTGTCCGGTCCGGCTTGCCAGTTCCGCCATCACGTCTTCAAGGGGCACATCGGCCACCTTGAGGACGACCAGCAGGTGATAGAGGACGTCCGCGGCTTCCCCCGTCAATTCATCCTTGTCGTTCCGAACGGCGGCAATCGCCGCTTCGACAGCTTCTTCCCCGAGTTTCTGGGCGCATTTGGCCACGCCCTTGCCGACAAGCTTGCGCGTATAGGACTTTTCATCGTCGCTGTTCGCACGTGCAGCAATAATTGCGTCGAGATCGGCCAGAGTGAAATTCGTCATTCGTCTAGTCTTTTCCGAATCTGAAAGCGGACCGGTCACGCATCGAGGCGCATGGGGATACCGGCGTCATTCATATACGCCTTTGTTTCATGAATTGTGTATTCCCCAAAATGGAAGATAGAGGCGGCCAGAACGGCGGTGGCATGTCCGTCCCGAATGCCTTCCACCATGTGATCGAGAGTGCCGACGCCGCCCGACGCGATCACCGGCACCGGCACCGCATCGGCGATTGCCCGGGTCAGGGCGATATTATACCCCGATTTGGTGCCGTCCCGGTCCATGGAGGTGACCAGCAGCTCGCCGGCGCCCAGCTTGACCACCTTCCGGGCGAATTCGATGGCGTCGATGCCGGTCGGCGTCCGCCCGCCATGGGTGAAGATCTCGAATTTCTCCGGCTCGCCTTCCGCGTTCACCTGTTTGGCGTCGATGGAGACGACGATGCACTGGGAGCCGAATTTTTCCGCCGCCTCGCGCACGAAATCCGGGTTCTTCACCGCCGCGGTGTTGATCGACACCTTGTCGGCACCGGCAATCAACAGCTTGCGGATGTCTTCCACCGTGCGCACGCCGCCGCCGACGGTCACCGGCATGAAGCAGGCCTCCGCCGTGCGCCGCACCACATCATAGATCGTGTCCCGGCCCTCGTGGCTGGCGGTGATGTCGAGGAAGCAGAGTTCGTCGGCGCCGGCCGCATCATAGGCCTTGGCCGCCTCCACCGGATCGCCGGCATCGATCAGGTCGACAAAGTTGACGCCCTTGACGACACGGCCGTCCTTGACGTCGAGACAGGGAATTACGCGGGCTTTGAGGGTCATGTTCAAATCCGGCCTGGTTTAATGCGGAGGCGCGATGTACTTGCGCTCACCCATCTGATTTTCGACATCGAAGTACCAATCGCAAACGGTCAATTCGTTACAGAAAAAACCTTCGAAGATTGAACTCCGGCGAATTGCATCGGCCAGCTTGTTAGGGCCGTGAATGACAGCATGAAAGTCGCCGAAATAGGTGGTGATCGCAAAATCGACGTTACTGTTGGAACAGTACTGTGTACGCGGCAATTGCACAAAGTCAGGCGCCTCTGCCAGCGCATACTTTTGATTTTTTAGATCTTCATCCCCCCAAGCTATGTCAAACTGAATTATGTGATCGAAGCCAGCATCCTTAAGAAGCTGATAAATGTATCTTAATTCATAAGACTCTAAGATATTGTCGTGGATCTCTTCAAGATTATGTATTTCCTGGAAATCGATAATCTTTTTTGCCAAGTCCGGCCTACGATACTCTTCCGTCAAATGACCCCATGTGGAGCTTTCGGCAATTTCGACTTCGCCTATATTCTTCAGTTCCATCTGTTTGGCGACGTAATCCCACGACCAGATCTCGCCTTCGTCCAGGAGAAGACGCTCCAATTCTTGATACGGACGGCCATCTGACCGGCGGAGCTGAACATTAACCCAGGGCTGGAAGTCCGTGACCCGGGCAGACGAAATCCGTTGGAACGGTTTGAACCAGACAAATGCAAAGTCGAAATTGGCGCCGAACCCAGAGAGATAGGGATCGCCGGTCGAAGAAAGCCCAATTACATCTTTGTAGAAGTCAGAAAGCCGCATTTGCCCCCCGTGCAGCACGGATCAGGTCCATCGCCTCTTTCGGATCGAGACGCCCGTCATAGAGCGCCCGGCCGGAAATGGCGCCTTCCAGAATGGCGCAGTCGGGTTGAAGCAGCCGTTTGACGTCTTCGATCGAGGCCAGGCCGCCCGACGCGATCACCGGGATGGAGACCGCATGGGCGAGTTCCAGGGTCGAGGGGATGTTCAGGCCCTTGAGCACGCCGTCCCGGTCGATATCGGTGTAGATGATGGCCGAGACACCCGCATCCTCGAACCGTTTGGCCAGGTCGACAGCCGTCAGTTCGGAAGTTTCCGCCCAGCCCTCGACGGCCACGTAACCGCCCTTGGCATCGATACCCACGGCAATCTTGCCCGGAAATCTGCGGCAGGCTTCTTTCACCAGATCCGGATCGCGCACGGCAACGGTGCCGAGAATGACCCGGGTGATGCCTTTTGAAAGCCAGGCTTCGATATGGTGGAGCGTCCGGATACCGCCACCGAGCTGAACCGGGTTTGTCGTCGCCTTCAGGATGGCATCGACCGCATCGCCGTTGCGGCTTTCGCCGGCAAAGGCGCCGTTCAGGTCGACCACATGCAGCCACTCAAAGCCCTGGTCCTCGAAGGCCTTGGCCTGGGCGCCGGGATCGTCGTTGAAGACGGTCGCCTGATCCATGTCGCCCAGCTTCAGGCGCACACACTGACCGTCTTTCAGGTCGATGGCTGGGAAAAGAAGTGTCATTCGATCTTGCGTTCCTTCAGTGCCGGTCAGACGGCACCGTTCTCGTTGGTATGTCTCGCCGTCGAGGCGATAAGACATCTCGGCCTCAAGGCGTCCAGTCCAGGAAATTGGCGATCAGCGACAGCCCGAGCCGCTGGCTCTTTTCCGGGTGGAACTGGGTGCCGACCATGTTGTCCTTCGCCACCATCGCCGTGAACGTGCCGCCATAGTCGAACGTGGCCAGGCGGTCCCCCTCGCGGGTGCAGGCGAAGTGATAGGAATGGACGAAGTAGGCGTGCAGCCCGTCCGCGCCGGTCTCGACATCCTTTAAAACCGGATGGCCGCCGGGGCGCAAATCGATCGTGTTCCAGCCCATGTGCGGGATCTTCAAAGACGGGTCGGACGGTGTCATCTCGACCACATCGCCCTCGACCCAGCCGAGCCCGTCTACGGTCTCGAATTCCAGCCCGCGGGCCGCCATCAGCTGCATGCCGACGCAAATCCCCAGAAACGGTTTGCCCTGAACCCGGACGGCCTCTTCCAGCGCGTCGATCATGCCATCGACGGCGGCAAGGCCGCGCTTGCAGTCGGCAAAGGCGCCGACACCCGGCAGGACCACGCGATCCGCCTTAAGGACGTGGTCCGGATCGGCCGTGACCATTACGTCCGGATTGAGGGCATGATCGCGGGCCGCGCGCTCGAATGCCTTGGCCGCGGAACGCAGGTTCCCCGAGCCGTAATCGATAATGGCAATGCTCATCTTCGGGTCTCCTGGCCGAGTGTCAGGCCGACGACATGTTCGGTTCCGATCCGGGGAATGATCGGTGTTGCGGTCGGATGCGGCGGGGCCGGCATTTTCGGAGGTTCCGTCGTGCCGTGGTCCAGTCCGCGGAAGAACCGCAGTTCGGCCTCTTCGACATCGCTGCCGCAGGCAACGGCGATCATGCGCCAGCCCTTGCGCTCAAGTGTCCAGCGTCGCAACCCGTTGGCCTCGAAGGCGAACAGCAGCGAGATCGCGATGGTGGCGACCGCGGGTGCCGCATCCCCGATCATCGATGCCGACAGTTCCAGGGCAGTTGCGACGACCAGATAGCCAAGCAGAACCAGCCACATCCTGTGCCACAGCAGGTAGATCACGGAAAAGCCGAAGGCGAACCAGGAAAACCGGTCGGCAATGAAAACGAGCCGATCCGCCGCTTCCGGGCTGGCCGCGGGATCTTTCACATCCGGCGGCGCCATCACCATGTAAGTGCTCATCAGCCGGTCCGTCCGTTAGCCGCCAAGCTGGCCCTTGGTGGTCGGCACCCGGTCGGCCTGGCGCGGATCGATCTCCACGGCCTTGCGCAGGGTGCGGGCGACCGCCTTGAAGCAGGTCTCGGCGATGTGGTGGCAGTTGGCGCCGTAAAGATTGGCGATATGCAGCGTGATCCCGGCGTTCATGGCGAAGGCGCGGAAAAACTCCTCGAAAAGCTCCGTGTCGAAATCGCCGACCTTGTCCCGGTCGAAGGTCACGTCCCAGACCAGGAACGGCCGCCCTGAAACGTCGAGCGCGCAGCGCGTCAGCGCCTCGTCCATGGCAAGGTGCGTGTCCGCGTAACGGGTAATGCCGGCCATGTCGCCGAGCGCCTGAGAAATCGCCTGACCGAGCGCGATGCCGGTGTCCTCCACCGTGTGGTGGAAGTCGATGTGGGTGTCGCCCTCGGCGCGGACGGTGATGTCGATCAGCGAATGGCGCGCAAGCTGCTCCAGCATATGGTCGAAGAATCCGACGCCGGTCGCCACGTCATAGGCGCCCGTGCCATCGAGATTGAGTTCGACGGAAATGCGGGTTTCCTTGGTGTTGCGCGAGATTTTCGCTGTGCGCATCTGCTTCCCCTTAATGCGTACCGGTCATCGTTCCGGCAGACCGGCGCCGTTTTAGCAGGCCGACCGGCCCAAGGAAACACTTATCCGGATTAGACTCCGAGCTGGCCGGATCGCGGTAAATATGTGCGGGTCTGCTCACGCGTTCCGACTGGTCCATTCGCGGCCGTGGTGCTAAGCACTGCGTGCCGCCGTCCGCATTGCCATCGATTCGAGGATCCGCCCATGACCGTGAGCCCTTTCAAGCCTGCAACCGCCCGTGAACGCCTGATGCTGCCGCTGGATGTGCCGACGGTGGACGAGGCCAGGGTTCTGGTCGAAAAGACGGCCGGCGCGGTCGGCATCTACAAGATCGGTATGGAGCTTCAGTTCGCCGGCGGCCTGGAGCTGGCGCGGCAACTGGCGTCGGAAGGCCACAAGATCTTCCTCGACGTGAAACTGCACGATATCGACAACACCATCTTCAGTGCGGTCCGGAACGTCGCGAAAATGGGCATGCGCTTCATGACGCTGCATGCCTATCCGAAGACCATGCGCGCGGCGGTCAAGGCAATCCGGGAAGACGGCGTGACGGATCTCTGCCTGCTCGGCGTGACGGTGCTCACCTCCATGGACGACGATGACCTGCATGAGGCCGGGTACCGGGGCCGGGTGGCGGAACTGGTGGCTCGCCGTGCCGCCGATGCGCGGGCCGCCGGCATGGGCGGCATCGTCTGTTCGCCACAGGAAGCGGCCGCCATGCGGCCCGTTCTGGGCGACGAACTGGTCATGGTGACCCCGGGTGTCCGACCGGCGGGCAGTGCGGCGGGCGACCAGAAGCGGATCATGACGCCCGGCGATGCCATCCGTGCGGGCAGCGACTATCTCGTCGTCGGCCGCCCGATCTCCAAGGCGGACGATCCCCGGGCCGCGGCGGAAGCGGTCGTCGCGGAGATCGAGGAAGCCCTGGTTTAGGGTCCGTATCCTAGATCCCGGACAGCATCCGGGCGGTCTTGACGGCAAAGCGGTCGGTCATGCCGGAGACGTAGTCGGCAAGCGAATGCAGGGCGGTGTAGGGCGTCGTCACGTCGCGGATATCGACGCCGGCGGCCTTGATGAGTTGCCGGTGATAGGAATCGAGCTTCTCCCCGTCCCATCCGACCTCCTGTAGCCTGACGTAGATGCCTGAAACACCGTCAAGGACCCGATGAACCGAGTTCCGGCCCTGGACCTCCAGCTCCGTCTTGCGCGGTGACGTGAACAGACGCTCTTTGGCCAGTTTCTTGATATTCTTGAATTCTTCTGCCTTGGCGGACATGTCGATCAGGGCGCCGGAGAAGGTGCCGTCCATGATGGGCGCGTAATTCTCCTTGAAGGCCTCGACACAGGCGGAAATTGCGATGCCGATACCCCGCGCCCGTGCATAGGCAATCCGGTCCGGGTCGGCCATGTGGGACAGATCCTGATTGGATTTGCCGGTCATCGGTTCCAGATGCCCGATGACGGTCTCGGCGGAGAGATCGCCGGACGTATAGGCGTCCTCCAGGTCGAGGATGTTGTAGCAGATGTCGTCGGCGGCCTCGACGAGGAACACCAACGGATGGCGGCGCCACCAGGTTTGGCTTTCGTGCGTTTCCGAGGGCAGCCCGACGGCGTTTGCAACTTCGGTGAATTGCTCGAATTCGCTTTCGAAAACGCCGAATTTCTTCAAGCCGCAATAATCGCTTTTCACCTGATCCTGGACGCGTGCGGTGACCGGATACTTGCTGAAAGCGCCGAGCACGCCGCGTGACAGACGCATGCCGCCTTCGTTCCGGTACATCTCCAGGCGGGTGAGGATGCGAAACCCCTGCGCATTGCCCTCGAATTTCTCGAATTCCAGCCGCAGGTCCGGGTCGAGCTCGGAGAAGAGCGGCGCATCCGAGGCGAATTTTTCCGCAAACCACCGGCCGATGGCTTCCTCCCCGGAATGACCGAAAGGCGGGTTTCCGATGTCGTGGGCCAGGCAGGCGGTGCCGATAATGCCCGCAATCTTGTGCCGCTCTCCGGCCGGAACGGCCTCCTGCTGCTCCAGCCAGTCGCCCACCTCCATGCCGAGCGACCGGCCGACACTGCCGGTCTCGATGCTGTGGATCAGCCGGTGGTGAATGTGATCGTTATCGTAAAGCGGATGGACCTGGGTCTTGTTCGCCAGCCGCCGGAACGGTGCGGAGAACGTGATGCGGTCGGAATCCTGAACGTAGGTCGGACGATTGGGCCGCTCGGCGTAGGCGGGATCCTGAAGGCGATGTCCATCCAGCAAACGGGCCCAATCCAAGACGGTCTCCAAAGGTTCGTATCTGAAACGAGGTGAGTGCGGTCCCGAATCCGGGACGACTCAGGAGCGTGGATCTAACAATAGGCGTGGACCCAAGACAACGGGTCTGCGTTCGGCGCACTCCGAATGCCGGGGCCCGGACCAAACGAAAACCTCCCCGCCTTCATTACAAAGACGGGGAGGCTCTTCCTCTGGATTATGGCGTGAAGCCTTACTCCGCAGCATCCACCTTCAGGACGCCGCGGCGGATCTGGTCTTCCTCGATGGATTCGAACAGGGCGCGGAAGTTGCCTTCGCCGAAGCCCTCGTCGCCCTTGCGCTGGATGAATTCGAAGAAGATCGGGCCGATCACGGTCTTGGAGAAGATCTGCAGCAGGATCTTGGTCATGCCGCCGTTCACCACGCCTTCGCCGTCGATCAGGATGCCGTGCTTCTTCATCCGCTCGATCGGCTCGTCATGGCCGTGGACCCGGTCGAAGCTCTTTTCGTAATAGACCTCCGGCGGGCCCGGCATGAATTTCAGGCCGTTGTCGGCGAGCTTGTCGGTGGAATCGTAGATCCCGTCCGTGCCGACCGCAATGTGCTGGATGCCTTCGCCCTTGTACTTCTTCAGGTATTCGACGATCTGGCTGGTGTCGTCCTTGGATTCGTTCAGTGGAATCCGGATCTTGCCGCAGGGCGACGTGATCGCCCGGCTGACGAGGCCGGTGATGCGGCCGTCGATGTCGAAATAGTGGATCTGGGTGAAGCCGAACAGCTCGCGGTAGAAGTCCCACCACTTGTCCATGTTGCCGCGATAGACGTTATGGGTCAGGTGGTCGAGATAATAGAAACCGACACCTTCCGGCTTCGGGTCGCGCTCGCCCAGCCATTCGAACTCCGCGTCATAAGCGGAGCCGTGAACCCCGTAGCGATCGATGAAATAAAGCAGCGAGCCGCCGATACCGACGATCGCCGGCACGTCGAGAGCCTTGTCGTCGCCTTCGTAAGGAGTGGCGCCCTTGGACACCGCATAGTCGAACGCATGCTTGGCATCGACTACGCGCCAGGCCATGGACGGGGCGCAGGGGCCGTGCTCATCCACGAAGCGCATGGCATGGCTGCCCGGCTCGGCATTCAGGATGTAGTTGATGTCGCCCTGGCGCCAGACCGAGATGTTCTTCGTCTTGTGGCGGGCGACCTCGGTGTAGCCCATCCTGGTGAAGAGCTCTGCGAGCTTCTCCGGTTCGGAATGGGAGAACTCGACGAATTCGAAACCGTCCGTGCCGGCGGGATTGTCTTCGGTGATCTTCGCAGGCGGTGCGTCGTGCGGAAACGGGCCCATGTCATTCTCCTTTACGTTTCGCGTTCCAGATCAGAATGCGCGCAAATCCGCGCGACATGTGTGCAATGTCAGGAAAATAACGTATGTTCATGCACGGAACGCGCATGAAAACGAGATTCAATGCATGACTATCGCACTCGATGGCTTCGATCTGAAACTGCTGAGCGTCCTTCAGGAAAATGCGGCCCTGACCAACCATGAAATCGGTCAGCGGATCAGCCTGTCGGCCAGCCAGGTATCCCGCCGCCGCCAGAGGCTGGAACAGGATCGGGTGATCCGCCGCTACCGTGCCGACCTGTCGCCGGACGCGCTGGGTCTGACGGTGACGGCCTTCGTCGGCGTGACGCTGGGCGCCCACAGCCGGGAAAACGCCCGCAAGTTCCGGCTCATGGTCACCGCCATGCCGGAAGTTCAGGAGGCCCACACCCTGACCGGCGACGTCGATTACATGCTGAAGGTGGTGGTCAGGGACCTGAAGGCCCTCAGCCGGATCATCAACGACGAACTCCTGCCCCATGAGGCGGTCCAGAACGTGCGCTCGTCGATCGCTATGGAAACCCTGAAGGACGACAATCTGCTGCCGCTTGAATAGCGCCGGCAGGTCTTGCCTCCGGCAGGCTCCTTCCCCATCTGAAAGGCGGTTCAACAACGGAAGATGGCCGGCAACGCATTGCTGCGGGGCCTTGCAGACGGGAGATAGAGAGAATGTTCGACGCCAAGTCCCTGCTCGACCAGTTCATGGGTGGCGCCGCGGGCGGCGCAACCGGAGGCGGGTCCGCCCGGCGCTCCGGCGGATCGAACGATCTTCTCAATCAGGGCAAGGATTTCCTGTCTTCGCAAGGCGGCGGCCTGGCGCTGGGCAGCCTGGCGGGTCTGATGCTCGGCACCAAGACCGGCCGCAAAATCGGCAAGAAAGCCGTGACCTACGGCGGTCTGGCGCTGGTCGCGGGCCTCGCCTACAAGGCCTATCAGGGGTATCAGGCGAACCAGCAGGGCGCGCCGCGCCCGCAGATGGAACCGGTTCCGGTGGAAGGCCCGAAGGACACGCCTTTCGATGCAGCCCGGGCGCCGGGCGGCGAAAACGCCTTTGCCCTCACTTTGCTGACGGCGATGATCCAGGCCGCCAAGGCCGACGGGCATATCGATGCCCAGGAACAGGACAGGATCTTCTCCAAGATCGACGAGGCGGGTCTGGACGGTGAAGCCAAGGCCTTCCTGATGGACGAATTGCGCGCGCCGCTCGATCTCGACAAGGTGGTTGCCGGCGCGACCTGCCCGGAGACGGCGGCGGAAATCTATGCCGCCTCCCGTCTTGCCATCGACCCGGATCACCGCGCCGAACAGGCCTATCTCAACATGCTCGCCGCGCGGCTCAATCTGGATCCGGCGCTGGTCGAGGAAATCGAACTGGCGGTGCGGGAGGCGGAGATCGCCTGAGCGCTCGCAAATCGGGTCGCCCGGAGTTGAGGGCAGGGCTATGACGGCTCCGGTCACACGAGGAGCCGCAAGCCCATGCATTTCCAGATCCATCCCCTCCCCGACAGCGCGTTTTCCTATCTGTCGGGCCTTTCCGAGGAAGACCTTGCCGCCCGGCACATCCGGACCTATGTCGCAGATGAAAAGCCCGGCTTTCCCTGCCGGGTCAGCCTCGCCGATGCGGAAGTCGGCGAGAAGGTCTTCCTGCTTCATTACGAACATCAGCCGAACGACACGCCTTACCGGGCAAGCCATGCGATCTTCGTCAAGGAAGGTGCCGTGTCACGTCAGCCGGAGCCGGATACGGTTCCCGAAAGCATCGCCAGCCGGCTTTTGTCTGTCAGGGCCTTCGACAAGGCCCATGCCATGATCGATGCGGAGGTGATCGAGGGCCGGGATGTTCCGGGTCTCATCGGGAAGATGTTCGAAAACCCCGACGTCGACTACCTGCACCTGCACTACGCCCGCCGGGGCTGCTTTGCGGCCGAGGTCAGGCGGGCTTAGCCGCCTTCACTTCCTGACGATGCCAGGCAATGAGCATGATCATTGCCATGGCCATCAGGTAGGGGAAATAGAACCGCGTCTCGAAGTGGGGAAAGACCAGGTATTTGGCGCAGATCGAGGCGAACATCCCGTAGAGAAGCACCTTGGTCCGCTCGCCCAGCTGGTTGGGATCGATCACCTTGGCAAAGAACAGGACTTGCGCGAACAGCAGCGCAAGCCAGTTCTGGTGCATGATCGAGCGCACCGTGGAGCGCACCAGCATCTTCAGATAGATCGGAACCGAAAACGGCGGATGGAAGCCTTCCAGCGTGGGCACATATTCCACGTGGGTGAACCACAGGTGGATCCACCAGCCGGGATGATCGGACCCGGATGTCAGCCAGACATAACCGGTGAGACAGATCGCGAAACAGGCCGTCATGACCCAGCGGCCCGGTCCGTAGATCGCGGCGAAGACGAAGAAGACGCCGATGAAGGCGAGATGATCCGGGCGGATGAAAAACGCCACAATCAGCGACAGCGCTGCCCCGATATCCTGGCGTTCCAGATAAAGAAAGGCCGCCAGCAGGATAAAGACCGACGCGTAGAGATCCGGACTGAGAAGGGCGGCGGATTCGCCGAAGCTCGACAGCACCAGAAGGCCGGCAACCACGGGGCCGTACATCAGTGCGCCATTGCGTGCCAGCCAGAGCATCAGGACGGCGCCAACGGCAAGTGCCGAACCGATGGAGATCAGGCGCAATGCCTTCACCGGATCGACGAACCGGGTGAGTACTCTCGCTGTTTCGATGTAAAGCACCTTCAGCCGGTAAAAGCCCAGCATGGTTGAAAAAGCACGCGGGTCCTCGTACTGGCGGATCCGGTACTCCCGGTCCTGGGTCAGGGTCAGGAACTCGCCGGGAGAGACGTTTTCCTTCAGCAGTTCATAGGACCTGTCGTGCAGCTCCACCGGATCGGCGATCTCCGGCTCCAGGGTCGAGGCCGTATAGGCGACCATATCCCAGTTGGAGACGGGAAACACATGGACGACCGCGGCGGTGGTGATCACCAGAAGGGCCAGGACCGCAGCACCCATCCAGCTCCGCAACGGACGGTAGCTCCGGCAGACGCCTCCATAAAAGGCCAGGAAAACGGTTTCCAAAAGCTGGGCGGTACGGGTCACGGGGCTCTCCGGAAGGTGCGGGATTGCCGGAAGACCCTGCCTCTTTCCGGTAACGATAGCGTAAATTTTGCCGATGGCGTCTTGCACAAAAGTCTTGATGCGTAAAAGCGAAACCGTTGTGCGGCCTTGACGCTTGCCCTTTGGTCGGCGACGTGTCTCCAATTGGAAAAATGAAAAGGGCTGACGGGGAGACACCATGCAGGATCTGGGCGAATGGGACTATGTCATTGTCGGCGCGGGGTCCGCGGGCTGCGTCCTTGCCAACCGCCTGTCGGAAGATCCGGACGTGAAGGTGCTTCTGCTCGAGGCGGGCAAGGACGACAATTACATCTGGGTGCATGTTCCCGTCGGCTATCTCTACTGCATGGGCAATCCGCGCACCGATTGGGGGTTCAAGACCGCCAAGGATCCGGGGCTCAACGACCGCTCGCTCATGTATCCGCGTGGCAAGGTGCTCGGCGGCTGCTCGTCGATCAACGGCATGATCTACATGCGTGGCCAGGCGCGCGACTACAATCAGTGGCGCCAGCTCGGTCTTGAAGGCTGGAGCTGGGACGATGTCCTGCCGTTCTTCCGCAAATCCGAAGACCATTACAAATGGAACGACGACCTGCACGGCCAGGGCGGCGGTGTCCGGGTGGAGGAACAGCGCCTGTCCTGGGAAGTGCTGGACAGTTTCCGGGAGGCCTGCGCGGAAACCGGTATTCCGAAGATCGACGATTTCAACACCGGCGACAATTTCGGCGTTTCCTATTTTCAGGTGAACCAGAAAGCCGGCATCCGCTGGAACACGGCCAAGGGCTTCCTGCGCCCGGCCATGAAGCGGCCGAACCTGAAGGTCGTCACCGAAGCCCATGCCAGCCGGATCCTCGTCGAGGATGGCCGGGTGGCGGCGCTTGAACTGGATGTGAAAGGCGCGCCGGCAAAGGCGGTCATCAGGGGCGAACTGGTCCTGTCGGCAGGCTCCATCGGCTCGCCACAGCTTCTGGAACTCTCCGGCATCGGCGATCCGCAGGTTCTGTCGGCGGCCGGTATCGGGGTTACCCATGCGCTGCCATCGGTGGGCACGAACCTGCAGGATCACCTGCAGCTCAGGACGATCTTCAAGGTCAAGGGCGCGAAGACCCTGAACCAGATGGCGAACACGCTCGTCGGCAAGGCGAAGATCGCGATGGAATACGCGCTGAGCCGTTCCGGGCCGATGTCCATGGCGCCCAGCCAGCTCGGCGCCTTCGCCAGGTCCGATCCGTCCTATGAGACTGCCAATGTGGAATATCACGTGCAGCCGCTGTCGCTCGACAAGTTCGGCGATCCCCTGCACGACTTCCCGGCGATCACGGCGAGTGTCTGCAATCTGCGCCCCGAAAGCCGCGGCCATATCCATATCACCTCGCCGGACAAGCATGTGCAGCCGGAAATCCTGCCAAATTACCTGTCGGCGGAAGCGGACCGGAAGGTGGCGGCCGATTCCATTCGCCTGACCCGCAGGATCATGGCCGCACCCGCCATGGCGAAATACACGCCGGAGGAATATCTGCCGGGTCCGGACTATACGAGCGACGAGGAGCTGGCCCATGCGGCCGGCGATATCGGCACGACCATCTTCCATCCCGTCGGCACCTGCCGGATGGGGGCGGACGAGGCGTCGGTTGTCGATAGCCGGCTGCGCTTGCGCGGGGTGAAGGGCATTCGGGTCGCCGATGCTTCCGTCATGCCGACGATCACCTCCGGCAACACCAATGCGCCCTCCGTCATGATCGGCGAAAAGGCGGCCGACATGATCCGTGCGGATCGCCGCGCCGGGGTGTAGGGTGTCAGGCGGTATTGTCTGAACAGGATCACCCGAACCGATGGCGAAAGACTTTCCGAAGGTCCGCCTGCGCATCGTCCTGGCGCCGGGCGTGGCGTTCGGTCCCGGAAAAGCGGATCTCCTTGAGGGGATTGAGGAAACCGGGTCGCTGAGTGCCGCCGGCAAGCGTCTGCGCATGAGCTACAAGCGCGCCTGGAATCTGGTCGGAGACCTGAACGCCCAATTCGCCGAACCGGTTGTCGAAACCGCGAAGGGCGGGTCCGGGGGTGGCGGCGGAAGTCGTCTGACTCCCTTTGGCAAGAAACTGCTCGAAACTTTCCGCGCCATCGAAGCCCGGATGCTGGCCGATTCGGCGACGGAATTCGGGGCGCTTTCCGGCATGGTGAAGTCTTCGCTTGAAACCGGTGAGGCATCCGATTAACGTTCGATATGTCCGAGTAAACATATCGAGGTTTCTCATGTTCCGTTTCTCCCGCCGCCTTCTGGGTGTCGCTGTGGCGGCCGCCGTGGGCTTTGGCGCCATGGTGGGTCACGCCCTGGCTGACCGGATCACCGTTTTCGCTGCCGCCAGCATGACCGACGCCCTGAAGCGCATCGGCACCGCCTATACGGACAAGACCGGAACCGAAGTCGTTTTCTCCTTGGCCGGAACCGGCGCGCTTGCCCGCCAGATCGAAGCAGGGGCGCCCGCCGATGTCTTCATCTCCGCAGACGAGGCTTGGATGGATTATGTGAACACGGCCGGCGCCGTGAAACCGGAAAGCATCCGGCCGATTGCGGCGAATTCCCTCGTTCTCGTTGGAACCGCCGATGCCGAGCCGCTGGCGTTGGAGCCAAAAGCGCTGGCCGGCCGGCTCGATGGCAACCGGCTCGCCATCGCCGACACCGAAACCGTTCCGGCCGGGCGCTACGGCAAGGCAGCCCTTCAGGCAACCGGCCTGTGGGACACGGTGGCAGATCGCCTCGCACCGATGGACAACGTCCGTGTGGCCCTGGCGTCCGTGGCCCGCGGCGACACGCCGCTTGGCGTGGTCTATGGCTCCGATGCCCATATCGAACCCAAGGTCAACGTCCTTGCGGTCTTTCCCGCAGACTCCCATCCCGCTATCGTCTATCCCGCCGCAGCGACAAAAGGCGCAAGCGACGCGGCCCGGGGCTTTCTGGATTTTCTGACCGGTCCGGACGCGCAGGCGATCTTTACCGACAGCGGCTTTACCGGTGTTGGCGGATAAGTCCTTCAGGATGATATAGAGGTCCGGACGAGGACATGAGGGAACGGAAACGGGCGTGGGGTTTATCGAGCTTCAACCGCAGGAATGGCAGGCGCTGGTCCTGACGCTGCAGGTGGCCGCAACGGCCCTGTGCTTTGCCGTGCCTCTCGCCGTTGCCGTTGCCTATGCGCTGGCCCGCTACCGGTTTCCCGGCCACGGCATCGTCAACGCCCTCGTCCACATGCCTCTGGTGCTGCCGCCGGTGGTGACCGGTTATCTGCTCTTGCTCCTGTTCGGGCGTAACGGCCCGATCGGCCGGGTTCTTGCCGAGACCTTCGGGATCGTCTTCGCGTTCAACTGGACCGGTGCGGCGCTCGCCGCCGGCGTCATGGCCTTCCCGCTGATCGTGCGGCCGGTCCGGCTCGCCTTCGAGGCGGTCGACCCGAAGCTCGAGGAAGCCGCCGCCTCGCTCGGGGCCCATCGTCTCGTGACCTTCGCCGTGGTCATCCTGCCCCTGACCCTTCCCGGTATTCTGGGCGGCGCCATTTTAGGGTTCGCCAAGGCCATGGGCGAATTCGGTGCGACCATCACCTTCGTCTCCAACATCCCCGGCGAAACCCGGACCCTGGCGCTGGCGCTTTATACGGCGACCCAGACCCCGTCCGGCGATCTGGCGGCCTTCCGCCTGACCCTGATCGCAGCCATTGTCGCCTTCGGGGCGCTGATTGCCTCGGAAATCTGGGCGCGACGCCTGCGCCGACGGATCGGAGGCGCCGATGTTTGAGGTCGACCTGAAAGGCCATGTCGGCGGCTTCCGGATAGAGGCTGCCTTTGAAGGGACCTCCGGTGTGACCTCCCTGTTCGGCCAGTCCGGCGCGGGCAAGTCGACGATCACCAACATGATCGCCGGAATTCTGCGCCCCGACAGCGGCCGGATCACGGTCAACGGCGAGACGCTTTTCGATTCCGAGCGCGGTATCGACGTGCCAGTCCGCGCGCGCCGCGTCGGCCAGGTCTTTCAGGATGCACGCCTGTTTCCGCATTTGAGCGTGCGCTCCAATCTGACCTTCGCGCGCTGGGCCGGGCGCCGCCACGACACGCGTCCCCTTGAGGAGGTCGTCGAGCTGCTGGGGATCGGCCATCTGCTCGACCGCAAACCGGGCGGGTTGTCCGGCGGCGAACGCCAGCGGGTCGCGATCGGCCGGGCGCTGCTGTCCGCACCCCGGCTGCTGCTCATGGACGAACCGCTTGCCTCTCTCGATCAGGGCCGCAAGGCGGACATCCTGCCCTATCTCGACCGTCTGCGCAGCGAGGCGGGGATTCCGATCCTCTATGTCAGCCATGCCATGGAGGAAGTCGCCCGTCTGTCGCAGACGCTGGTCATCGTCTCGGATGGCAAAACGATCGCTTCCGGACCCGTGGCGGAAATTCTTTCCCG
This sequence comes from Roseibium sp., assembly GCF_048260565.1. Lineage (GTDB taxonomy): Bacteria > Pseudomonadota > Alphaproteobacteria > Rhizobiales > Stappiaceae > Roseibium. The sequence goes on from NZ_JBLXGP010000004.1 coordinate 355,659, forward strand.
TGTGGATCTGGGCAGGGCAACCGGCCGCCACGAAGCGTCGGCTCTGCTGGAGGGCGTGGTGTCCCGCATCGATCCGGAATGGGGTCTGAGCAGCGTCGATATCGGCGGTCAGGTCGTCCAGGTGCCCGGGCTCGACGCGCCGCTCGGCGAGGCCATCCGCCTGCGTATCCTGGCCCGCGACGTGGCGATTGCGATCTCGGAGCCGAAAGACCTCAGCATCCGCAACGCGCTTGCAGGTACGATCACCGGCATAACCGATGAAAGCGGCCCCTATACCGAAATTCTCTGCAAGGTCGGCGATCAGGCGCTCAGAGCGCGCGTGACCCGGGCATCCGCCTCCGGGCTCGGCCTCGCACCCGGCAAGTCGGTGTTCCTGCTCATCAAGGCCGTTGCTATCGCCCGGCGTCAGCGTGCTCCGGCTCCGGAAGCCGAATTGCCGGACGCGACAGGCCAGGAAACGCTGGTATAGTCTGACGTATGAGCAGTTTGACGCGCCGCCGGCTGACCCGAAGGATCAAGCTACTCGCGGCAAGTTTCATTCTGGCCGTGAGTGTCGGCGTCGTGTGGCTGACCGGTCTGATCAGCCTGGATTTCTTTCTGGGCGAAGTGGAGCGTCGCGCCGAGGCGACCCTGGCCGTCCAGGCGGCGGTTCTGGAAAAGCTTCTGGACAAGTTCCGATTGATGGCGCCGCTGATGGCGCGCGGCCCGGATGCGGCGGAGATCGTCCTCAACCGCGATGCGGCGCGCGGCAAACAGGTTGCCGCCATTGCCGCCGGCATGGCAGGCGCCGAGGAAGTCTGGTTCCTGGACCGGAACGGAGACGTGATCGTGTCCAGCACCAACAACGACCTGATCGCGACCGGCAGCGGCCGGGCGGCGATCCGCGTGGTGTTCCGTCAGGCGATCCAGGGCCAGCTCGGACGCCAGCTCCTGCCGGGCACGCAAACCCGGCCTGCCAGCTATGTGTTCGCCTCCGCCGTCCGTGAGCATGATGCGGTGGCCGGCGTGATAGCGGTTCGGGTCGGCCTGGCCGACGTGGAGCAGGCCTGGGCGCTCAGCAAGGATCCGATCGTCGCCCTCGACCCGTCCGAAGCCGTGGTCGTGACGAATGTGCCCGCCTGGCGGGGCAGGCCGTTCTCGGAATTGACGGAAGAAGCCAATGTCGTCGTGGCGCACGGGGACAATGAGCTGACCGAGGTGATGAAGCTCACGGACCGGGCGCGCGGCAAAAGCCATCTGCAGCTTGCAACCAGGCTCCCGGCTCTGGACTGGTCCGTGGTGATCCTGGCGGACACCACCGAGGCCCGGCGCCAGTCGGCAAGGGCCATGGTGATCGCCCTCCTGTTGTGCATCATCGCCGGCGGCGCCGTCTGGGCCATGCTGGCCCGGCGCGAGGAAATGGCGCGCCGGCACCGGCGGGACAAGGCCGCCTCGCTGCGGCTCGAACGGCGGGTGCGCAGCCGGACCGCCGATCTGAGACAAGCCAATGCGCAACTGGAACAGGAGGTCCGCGATCGCCTGCAGGCGGAAGCCGACCTGCGCCTTGCCCAGGCGGAACTGGTTCAGGCGGCGAAGCTGGCGACGCTGGGCAAGATGTCCGCCGCGCTCAGCCACGAATACAATCAACCGCTGGCCGCGATCCGTTCGGACGCGGAAATCGCCGAAATGCTGATTGCCCGGGGTTCGCCCGACAAGGCGCTTGGCAACCTGTCGCGTATTGGCAGCATGGTGGCGCGCATGGCCGAAATCGCCCGGACGCTGAAGGGCTTTTCCCGCCGGTCGGGCACGGATATCCGCCCGGTGTCCCTGCGCCAGGCGATAGACGAGGCGATGCTTCTGGTCATGCCGCAGATCAAGCGCAGCGGGGTGACCCTGAAAACCAGCCTGCCGAAAGAGGAGATCGTCGTTGCCGGCGGACGCATTCGCCTGGAACAGGTGATCGTCAATCTGATGACCAACGCGCTCGATGCGGTCAGGGACCTGCCGGCGCCGCGTGTCGAACTCAGGCTGGAGCAGTTGGGGGACCAGGTTATTCTTACGGTGACCGACAACGGCAAGGGGATCGATGCCGAAACCCTGCCGCATATTTTCGAACCCTTCTTCACCACCAAGGAAACCGGTTCGGGTCTGGGCCTCGGGCTTTCGATCGCCTACAAGATCGTCCATGATTTTTCCGGTACCCTGACGGCCCGCAACACGGACGAGGGCGGGGCGGAGTTCACGATCCGGCTGCCGGTCGCCGGTGAAAAAACCATAGCTGCGGAATAGAACCAGATGGATCAGGGCTGCGTCCTGCTAGTTGACGACGAAGAAGATCTCCGGGCCTCGCTGACCCAAGGGCTGGAACTCAGCGGTCAGACGGTGATGGCGACGGGCAATCCGGAAGACGCCCTGGAGCGCGTCACCCGCGACTTCTACGGCGTGCTCGTTACCGACATCCGCATGCCCGGCGAGGACGGCTTCCAGGTCATGCGCAAGGCGTTCGAGATCGACCCGGCGCTGCCGGTGGTCCTCATCACCGGCCACGGCGATGTGCCGCTGGCGGTCGAGGCCATGCGCGCCGGCGCCTACGACTTCATGGAAAAACCGTTTTCGGTTTCGAGCCTGGCCTCGGTGGTCGACCGGGCGCTCGACAAGCGCAGGCTGGTGCTGGAAAACCGCAAGCTGCGCGAGGAACTGGCCGACCGGACCGGGATCGAAGGTCGCCTCGTCGGCCGCGCGCCGGCCATGGACCAGTTGCGCCGTACCGTGCTGGCGCTCGCTCCGACCGATGCGGACGTGCTGATCCTGGGCGAGACCGGCGCGGGCAAGGAAGTGGTTGCCCGGGCATTGCATGACGAGGGGCCGCGCCGGTCCCGGCCCTTCGTGGCCCTCAATTGCGGCGCTCTGCCCGCCGAAATCATCGAATCCGAACTCTTCGGCCACGAGAAGGGCGCCTTCACCGGCGCCAGCGGCCAGCGCATCGGCAAATTGGAACACGCCCACGGCGGCACGGTGTTTCTCGACGAGATCGAGTCCATGCCGCTTGAGCTGCAGGTCAAGCTGCTCCGGGTGATCGAGACCCGGACCATCGAACGGCTCGGCTCCAACAAGTCCATCGATCTCGACGTCCGCTTCATTGCGGCCACCAAGGAGGATCTTGAGGCGGCGGGCCGCGACGGCCGGTTCCGGCTGGACCTGTTCTACCGGCTCAATGTGGTCACGGTGGCAATCCCGCCGTTGCGGGAACGGCTGGAGGACATACCGCTCCTGTTCCAGCATCTCGCCGTCGAGGCGCGGGCCCGCTACCGGCGCGAGATCCCGGATATGCCGGACAGTTTCCTGGCGAAACTCATGGCGCATGACTGGCCCGGCAATGTGCGCGAGTTGCGCAATGTCGCCGACCGGTTCGTCCTCGGGCTGGAAACGCAGGCCCCTGCGTCGAACGGAAGCGGCGCCAGCCTGTTCGACCAGGTGGCGGCCTATGAGAAGGCGCTGATCGCCGCCGAACTGAAGAAGAACGGTGGGGTGATCAAGGAGACCTATGAAGGCCTCGGCCTGTCCCGCAAGGCGCTTTACGAAAAGATGCGCAAATACGGTCTGGCGAAGGAAGACATGATTTCGGCCGAATAATTCTAGAGCCGATGTCACGGATGGGCAAATTGGCTCGTCGTACGGGTGTCAATGAAGTTCACATCAGACTGGAAGACATCGATGACATCTGTAGCCGTAATCAATCATGAACAGCATATTCCGGACGTCCTCAGGGCCTTCGCCGAGGCCCATGCCCGGATCTGCAGGACGCCGCTCGACGGCAAACTGCATCATCTGGTGAAGCTGCGCGCCTCCCAGATCAACGAATGCGCCTTTTGCGTGAAGATGCATACTGCCGAAGCACGCAAGGACGGGGAAACCGCGGACCGGCTCGAGCGGCTGGTGGTCTGGCGTCATGTCGACGACTTCACCGACGCGGAGCGGGCAGCCCTTGCCTGGACCGAGGCGCTGACACGGCTCGACGACAAGGAGGACTACGGCAGCTTGCGCGCAGACCTCCAGCAACATTTTAGCGACACGGAAATCAGCGCGATCACCGCGGCCGCGGCCATGATCAACCTGTGGAACCGGATCGGGATCTCCAATCACTGAGATGCCGATGCTCGAGACCAAAACCAAGCGGTTCGAGGACGCGAGGCCCCAGTTGATGGGCCTCGCCTACCGCATGCTCGGAGTCGTGGCCGATGCGGAAGATGCGGTCCAGGACACGTTTCTCAAATGGCAGGCGGCGGACCTTGCCGGCATCCGCAACCCGGACGCCTGGCTGGTGACCGTCTGCACCAACCGCTGCCTCGACATCCTCAAATCCGCCTCCAGGACACGCATGAGCTATGTCGGCCCGTGGATCCCGGAGCCCCTGCAGACCGAGACGATCTCTCTCCAGGAGGCGGATCTCGATCGGGCCCAGTCGCTGACCACCGCCTTTCTCCTGCTTCTGGAACGCCTGACGCCGAAGGAGCGCGCCGCCTTTCTGCTCAGGGAGATCTTCGGCAAACCCTATGACGAGGTGGCCCGCACGCTTGGAATAAAGGAGGCGGCCTGCCGGCAACTCGTCTCCAGGGCCTCCAAATCCGTCCGCAAGAACCAGGCGCGGTTCACGCCGTCCGCGGACCAGCAGGAAGCGTTTCTGGCCGCCTTTCAAAACGCGCTTGCGACCGGCTCGGCGGACCGGCTTGAGGAACTCCTGGCCGAGACGGTCAGCCTGAGAACGGATGGTGGCGGCAAGGCAACGGCTATCAGCAGGGTTATCGAGGGCCGGCACCTCGTCGGTAAGTACATTGCACGCATTCTCGGCCGGCTCCTGACGAACGTCAGGTTAGAGCGGCGCGAGGTCAACGGCATCGGCGGTCTGGTCACTCTGGATGGAGACACCGTCGTGACTGCCATGACAATCGGCTATGCGCCGGACGGAACCGTGGACCGGATCTACCTCATCCGAAATCCGGACAAGCTCCGTCACCTGACGGCGCCAGCCCGCCATGATCCGGCCACGGGAGGTCTGCGGTTCCAATAGGAGACAGGCTTCGCGATGTGTCGATTCCAACACGTCTGCCCTGTCTTATGGGTCGGTATCGACACGCTTTCCGCCCGTTTTTCGGGTGTGTGCTCTAAATTTTCTCAATTATTGCTGAATTCTTAACGCTTCCGGCCGTCTGGCACGGCCATTGCTATAATGGGCCCAGCGTGAGTACCGCGCAGCCGGGTGCAGTCGCATCCGGAGTGAGAGGAAATGTCTGGGAGGACATCCATGAAAAAATTCGTTCTGGCTGCGGCAACCGCGGCCACTTTCGCTTTGTCCGGCGCAGCCTTTGCGGCTGATGATTGCAGCGACGGCGAAATCGTCATCAAGTTCAGCCACGTTGTAGCGGCAACCGGTCACCCGAAGGGCGATGCGGCAACCATGCTGGCCGAGCGCGTCAACAAGGACATGGACGGCAAGGCCTGCATGCAGGTGTTCCCGAACTCGCAGCTCTTTGACGACGACAAGGTCATGGAAGCGCTGCTGCTCGGCGACGTCCAGCTTGCCGCACCTTCGCTGTCCAAGTTCGAGGCTTACACGAAGAAGTTCCGCCTGTTCGATCTGCCGTTCCTGTTCCAGGACCTGGACGCGGTCGGCCGCTTCACCCAGAGTGACGCCGGCAAGGGTCTGTTGAACTCCATGACCGACGTCGGCTACACCGGCCTCGGCTACTGGATGTCCGGCATGAAGCAGTTTTCGGCCAACAAGCCGCTGCTGCTGCCGACCGACGCCGCGGGCCTGAAGTTCCGCGTTCAGACGTCCGACGTGGCCGTTGCCATGATCGAAGCCATGGGCGCCAACGCCCAGAAGCTGGCCTTCAAGGAAGTCTACGGCGCCCTGCAGACTGGCGTTGTCGACGGTCAGGAAAACACATGGTCGAACATCTACACCAAGAAGTTCTTCGAGGTTCAGGACGGCGTGACCGAAACCAACCACCAGTCCCTGGCCTATCTTCTGGTCACCTCCGACGAATGGCTGAAGGGCCTGGACCCGGAAATTCGTGACCAGTTCCTGACGATCGTCAACGAAGTGACCATGGATGCCAACGCCAATGTCGCCAAGCAGGAAGCGATGAACCGTCAGCGCATCCTGGATGCCGGCAGCACCATTCGCGTGCTGACCCCTGAACAGCGCAAGGCCTGGGTGGAAACCATGAAGCCGGTGTGGACCAAGTTCGAAGGTGATATCGGCATGGATCTGATCGAAGCGGCGCAGTCTGCCAACAACGCGAGCTGATTACGGCCGACAAGATGCGGGGAGGCCTTGCGGGCCTTCCCGCAACGATCCGGTACAAAAAGCATAATTCGGGAAAGACCGGGGCCGGTCCGGCTCGGGGGGGAGGACACATGAAACGCGTCGACGATTGGGTCACGCGCTTTGAGGAAAGCGTACTTGCGTTTTTGCTTGCGGCGATGACCCTCGTTTCATTCACACAGGTGGTCGCGCGCTACGGCTTCAATGCCGGCTGGGGCGGCGCTCTGGAATTCACGCGGATCCTGTTCGCCTGGCTGATCCTGTTCGGCATGAGCTACGGCATCAAGATCGGCGCGCATCTGGGCGTCGATGCGATCATCCGCCTGTTTCCGCGCCCGATCTTCCGCGCCTTCGCCGTGTTCGGGGCCCTGTGTGCCGTTGCCTATGCCGTTATCCTTCTCTATTCCGACTGGCTCCAGATCTTTGGCGCTCACGCCCGCGGCGGCGCGATCGACTACTGGATGAAGATGTACAAGGTCGGCATCGGGCTCGACGATCTGCGCTATCCGGATCTCATTCAGGAGGTCTTCGGCACGAAGGAGCGCGTCCAGCGCTGGATCGCCTATCTGATCCTGCCGGTCGGGCTGGCGCTTCTCGCGTTCCGCTCGGTTCAGGCCGTGTGGCAGATCATCACCGGGGAGCGGGAAATGGTGATCGCGGCCCACGAGGCGGAAGACCTCGTTGCCGAAAACAAAGATGTGCTGAAGGACTGAGGGGAAAACCATGGAAGCCGCAGTCCTTTTCGTCATGGTCCTGGCACTTTTGTTCCTGGGCGTCCCGATTGCGATCTCGCTGGGCCTGTCCAGCGTCATCGCCATTGCCTTCTTCTCCAGCGATTCGATTTCCTCGGTCGCGCTGCAACTGTTCACCGCATCGCAGAACTACACGCTGCTCGCCATTCCCTTCTTCATTCTGGCTTCGGCCTTCATGTCGACGGGGGGCGTCGCCCGGCGCATCATCCGCTTCGCCATTGCCTGTGTCGGCCATGTGCGCGGCGGATTGGCGATCGCGGCGGTGTTCTCCTGCATGCTGTTCGCGGCCCTGTCGGGCTCGTCGCCGGCAACGGTGGTCGCGATCGGCACGATCGCCATCGCCGGCATGCGCCAGGTTGGCTACACCAAGGAATTCGCCGCCGGCGTGATCGCCAATGCCGGTACGCTCGGCATTCTGATTCCGCCGTCCATTGTCATGGTCGTCTATGCGGCGGCAACCGACGTATCGGTCGGCCGCATGTTCCTGGCAGGCGTCATCCCGGGGCTCGTCGCCGGCCTGATGCTGATGATCGCGATCTATGTCAACGCCCGTATCAAGAACATGCCGAAACAGCCGTTTGCCGGTATGGGAGAAATCCTGTCGTCGGCCGGCGAGGCCGCCTTCGGCCTGCTTCTGATCGTCATCATCCTCGGAGGCATCTACGCCGGTATCTTCACGCCGACGGAAGCGGCCGCGGTTGCCGCCGTTTATGCCTTTCTGATCGCGGTCTTCATCTACCGCGATATGGGGCCGCTTAAAGAACACCCGTGGTACACGGCGGACACAGGGCGAAAGGCAATTGCGGGTTTTAAGGCCCTCACCTTGACCCTGTTTGTGTTCGTTTGTGCACCGGTTGCGATCGCTTGGCTCATTTTGTGCGCCATTTTAACCAACGTCGGTATTGAGTTTGGACCGGAAATCCGGATCGCAATCGCCGGCATAATTCAGATCATCACGCTGCTGATGGCGCTTTTCCTCTATCCCCTTTGGTACGAAAAGCTTGAGGCAAGGGATCTTCCCGAAGCATTTTGGGGAGGCCTTAAGATCTGGGGACGGAACCTTTGGCTGATCCTGGTCTATTTCCTGCCCGGCTGCTTCCACTCCGACACCAAGAAGGTCCTGACGGACGCGGCGAAGACGACGATCATGCTGATGTTCATCATCGTCAACGCGCTGCTGTTTGCCCATGTGCTGACCTCGGAACGCATTCCGCAGGCGATCACCGACTGGATGATCGGCGTCGGCTTCAACTGGTTCACCTTCCTGATTGCCGTGAACATCCTGCTTCTGATCGGCGGTCAGTTCATGGAACCCTCGGGCCTGCTGCTGATCGTGGCGCCGGTGGTGTTTCCGATCGGCCTCGAACTCGGTGTCGATCCGATCCATCTCGGCATCATCATGGTGGTGAACATGGAAATCGGCATGATCACCCCTCCGATCGGGCTTAACCTGTTCGTCACCTCGGGGATCACGGGCATGAGCCTGTTCCGCGTGGTTCGCGCCGCAGCCCCCTTCGTGGCAATCCTGCTCGTGTTCCTGGTGATGGTGACCTACATCCCGGTACTCTCTACCTGGCTGCCCTACAGCCTGATGGGTCCGGAAATCGTCACACGGCCCTGAGGCGGGCGAGAGAAGACAAAAAGGCCGGGGCACAGCGCCCCGGCCTTCGATTGCCAACAAAAACAAACCGTCCATCGTCACCCCGGGCGAACGTAGTGAGACCCGGGGCCGGCGAGGCAGAAGCCTGAAGAATTCAGCAAAGTCGTTCCCGCAAAAGCTTTGGCTCTCCGGTCCCGGATCTCCGCTTACGCTGCGTCCGGGATGGAGAAATCGGGTTTTGCACTCAGCCGGAAACAGCCGGCCCGACATAGCGTGACGCAGGCCGGATCAGTTTGCCGGTTTTCTGCTGTTCCACCACATGGGCGCACCAGCCGGGCGTGCGGCCGGCGGCAAAGAGCGGGGTGAACAGGCTGCGGTCGATGCCGACCGCATCCAGCAGGACGGCGGTGTAGAACTCCACGTTGGTGTCGAGCTTCCGGTCCGGCTTGGCGCGGGCAAGGGCGGAACGGGCTGCCTTCTCCACCGCTTCGGCAAGCGCCAGGCGAGGATTGTCCTTTGGCAGCTCGCCAAGGCCGGCTTTCAAGACATCGGCGCGCGGATCGCGGGTGCGGTAAACCCGGTGGCCGAAGCCCATCAGGCGTTCTCCGCGCTCAAGTTCCGCCATCACACAGCTTTCCGCGTTTTCCGGCGTTCCGACCGCATCGAGCATGTCGAGCACCGGGCCGGGTGCGCCGCCGTGAAGCGGGCCCCTGAGCGCGCCCATGGCGCCGATCACTGCGTCGCGCATGCCCGCCCGCGTCGAGGCGATCACCCGTGCGGTGAAGGTCGAGGCGTTGAGACCGTGATCGAGGATCGTCACCAGATACCGGTCCAGGGCGTTGACCGCGTAAGCGGCCGGGGGCGCGCCGGTCAGCATGCGCAAGAGGTCCTCTGCAGAGGAGAGCCCGGCATCGGGACCAATTGGTACATAGCCCGTCTCCAGGCGCGCTGCGGCCGCCAGAAGAACGGGACAGGCGCCAGAGATCAGTTCCGCGTCCGTCAGGCCTGTATCCTCCGGCAGGGCGCCGATCCCGAGTCGCATGCGGTCATAGGCGCCGATCCCGGCCGGTGCCTTCTCCATGGCGGGCAGGGCGGCCATGGCCATGCGCCGGGCCTGGGCGAATGCATTTCTCAGATCCGTCCCGGAGGTGGGCACCAGATCGCCCCAAAGGTGTTGGACGGCCGCCTCGAACGGCATGCGGCCGGCAAGATCCTCGATCCGCCTGCCGCGCAGAACCAGTTCTCCGTTCTGCCCGTCGACGTCGCTGAGCACCGTGTCCGCGACGACGATGCCTTCCAGCCCGGTGCTGGGCACGAGATCGGCGGGTTTGAGGGGTTGGGTCATGTCGGTCTCCTTTTCTGGATGGCGACACTCAAATCGAACGGAGTTGATATCGTCAATATTGATAAATACAATCAATATATGTCGACACCGATCTATCTCTCTGCCGCGGAAGCGGCAACCGAACTCGGGGTGCGTCCCCAGACGCTTTACGCCTATGTCAGCCGCGGGCTGATCCGTTCCATTCCCGGTCCCGGCAAGCAGCGCCGCTACGACGCGTCGGATGTGCGCAGGTTACAGGGGCGAAAGGACGGGCCTGGCGAAGGCGGCTCCCGTCCGCTCTCCGGAGACGAGGTGCTGGAAACCCGGCTGACGCTGATCGCGGAAGGCGGGCCGTTCTATCGAGGCCATTCGGCCACTGTCCTTGCCCGGTCCTCGACGCTGGAGGCGGTGGCGACCCTGTTATGGGACTGCGACAGCGATCCGTTCGCCGGTCAGGTGCCCGCGCCGCCGCCGGCGAATCCGGCGCTGGGGCCGATCGACCGGCTGATGATGGCGGTTGCCGCCTGGTCGGCGCAGGACCGGGCGGCCTATACTCTTTCACCCAATCTTCTTGCGGAAAAAGGCGCGGGCCTGCTGCGCTATGGCGTCGCTGCGCTTCTGGGCACAGACCCGGATGCCGATCCGGTCCATGAGCAATTTACGAAGGCCTGGACCGTGGAGCCCTCCGTGGCGCCGGTTCTGCGGGCGGCCCTGGTGCTCGTCGCCGATCATGAACTCAACACCAGCGCCTTTGCCGTTCGCTGTGCTGCTTCCACCCGCGCGCCGCTCCATGCCACGCTTTTGTCCGGCCTCGGCGCCTTTTCCGGCCCGCGTCACGGCGCGGCTTCCGACCGGGTGTCGGCCTGGCTTGAGGAAATCGATGAGGCTGAAGACATCGAGCGGGTGATCGGCGGACGGCTGGCGCGCGGCGAACCTCTGCCCGGTTTCGGTCATGCGGTCTATACCGGCCCGGACCCGCGCGCGGAGTGCTTGCTGGCGATCCTGAAGGAACAGGCGGGCGGGTTGCCCTTCGTCGACCTGCTGCCGGCCATTGTTGAAGCCGGCAACGACCTTTATGGCCTGAAGCCCAACATCGATTTCGCGTTGGCCGCCGCGCAAAAGGCATTCGCGCTTCCCGAAGGCGCCGGCAAGCTTCTGTTCTGCGGCGGCCGGATCGTCGGCTGGATCGCCCATGCCCTGGAACAGTACCGGGTCCCTGAGCAGATCCGGCCTCGCGCAGCCTACGTCGGCGAGCGGCCCGCCTAGAGATTTATGCCTTCTTCCTCGATGTAGATGCGGACGATCTCATAGAACGAGGCATCCACCTGGAAGCCCAGGCTCACCGCGCGGGCGGCATCGAACTGGCGTGGCCAGCCGGCCACGATCCGCTGCACGGTTTCATCCGGCTCGCGGCGGATCAGCTTGACCCTGGCCTCGCCGCCGATCCTGCGCAGGGCGTCGATTTCCTCGCCCACGGTGACCGGCAGGCCCGGCATGGTCAGGCTGCGGCGCGGGCCGATCTTTTCGCCGTCCATATTGGCGGCATGGATCAGGAATCCGACCGAGGCGCGCGGGCTTGCCATCCAGTGCAGCACGTCGTCACTGACCGGGAGTTTCGCTTCCTGTCCGTTCAGCGGTTCGCGGATGATGCCGGAGAAGAAACCCGAGGCGGCGGCATTGGGCTTTCCGGGCCGGACCACCACGGTCGGCAGGCGGATGCCGATGCCGTCCATCATGCCCCGGCGGGTAAGGTCGGCAAGCAGAAGCTCGCCGATCGCCTTCTGCGTGCCATAGGAGGTGAGCGGGGTCAGGTGGAAGTCGTCCGGGATCGGGTCCGGGAACGGGGCTCCGAAGACGGCGATGGAGGACGTGAACACCACCCGCGGGCAGTAGCCGTCGCCTGCGAGCCGGATCGCCTCGAACAGCCGCTGCGTTCCGTGCAGGTTGATCCGGTATCCCTTCTCGAAATCCGCCTCCGCTTCGCCGGAAACGATGGCCGCCAGATGAAAGATGATCTCCGGCCGCTTGGCGATCAGGGTCTCTGCCTGTCCGGGTTCGGAAAAGTCGCAGGCGATCGTTTCAACCGGGCAGGGAGCGCCGGCAGGTGCTGAGGGGGCGACGACATCGGCCAGCAGGAGTTCGCTGATCTCCCGGCCGCCCAGGTTTTGTTCCGAAACCAGCCGGTCGACGAGTTTGCGCCCGACCATTCCGGCCGCACCGATCACCAGTACCTTGACCATTCCAATCCCTTCCGGAGTTTCGATATTTTTTAGAGATTAATCCGGCGTTCCTGTGCCGGAAAGGCCGTTCACACGGGATTGTGTTCGCTGCCTGGTTCGACCGGACGCGCCATGTAGACCACGTGCTTGTCGCCGATCTGCTTGCGGCCGGTCTCGAGGAAACCGTGACGGGCGTACCAGGCGCGGTTCGTGTCCATCAGCACATTGGTGAACAGCCGCACCTCCGGCAGACCCAGTTCCTCCGCACGATTCAGCGTGAAATTCAGAAGAAAATTGCCCAGTCCGGTCCCCTTGGCGGCAGGGTCGACAGCGATGCTCCACAACAGCAGATGGTCGGGTTCCTTGACGAGTACAAGCGCTCCCGATGGGGCCTCTTCGGGGCCGGTCACCCAGACTTCGTGGTCTGCGATGAACGACCCGTAGTCGGCCGTCATCGGCAGGGGAACCGCTCCGATGACCTCGACCCAGGGCGCATAGGCCCGCTCGGCAAGGCTGAGCAGGCGCGAAGCGTCCTCAGGAACGGCCGGCCTCGGTGCCGGGTGAGGGATGTTTTTAGCGGTCACCGCACCACTCCGGTCTTGTTTCCGTTACATGCAGGATTTTCCGTTCCGCGTCCGTCAGGCAGCGCGGGGCCGTTTCCTTTGCGGCGCTCAGAAGATCCTCAAGCGTCGGCCAGAACGGCAGTAGGTTGACCGTATTGTCCCACGAGGATGTGGCGATCAGTCCCCCGTCGGGAGAAAACCGGAGATCACGGACGTGGTCCGTGTGGCGCCGGTGCCGGCCGACGACCGCCCCTGTAGCGGTGTCGAGAAGACGAATTTCACCATGGCCGAAGCCGATGGCGAGCGTTTTGCTGTCCGGAGAGAATTTCAGGGAATGGACGGTACTGAGGTAGCTTTCGGTCGGGAAACGTCCAGCAACCTCGTTGGTTGCTATGTTGATCAGAAGCAGGTTGCGGGAAACGCCGCCCACGGCAGCAAATTGCCCGTCCGGAGACAGGGCAACCCGCATGGCAGGCCAATTCTTGCCCGGTTCTACCGGGTAATGCTGGCTCTCACCCGTGGCAAGGTCCCATACCCGTGCATCGCCGTCACTCGATGCCGTGACGATGCGCTTTCCGTCCTTTGTGAATTTGGCGTCCCTGATCCAGTCCTTGTGTCCCTCGTAGGATTGGTATTTTCCGGTTGAAATGTCCCAGACGCGCAAGACACCGCTGCGGTCCCCTGTCGCGACCAGTCGATCATCCGCGGAAATGGCGAGTGGCAGAGCCTGGGGATGACTGCCCTCAAGCAACACTTCGCCTTTGTCATTCCGGATTTCGAATTTGCCATCGACTTTCGCCAGGGCAAGGATGTGCCCGTTCGAACTGACCAGGCTTCCTTCATCCGAGCGGAGGTTCCACCCGGTGCCGGGAAGGGAAAACCGTTTTTCCAGAGTGTCTCCATCCCAGACCGTCGCGTTCGAATAATCCCCGCTCACGAAAATGCTTCCGTTTGCCGCGGCAATCAGGTTGGAGGTATGCGGAAGCGTCTTGACCAGTTCGCCGGTCCGGCTGTCTCGGATCGTGATCGGACGTTCCGGAGTACCCCAGGGCCCCACGATGATCTGCTCGCCCCCTTTCAGGAAGGAGCTGGCGCCTGCGCTTTCGGGGATTGCAGGCGCATTGGCCGCACGGCGCCAGTCCCACAGCCGGGCGGTTCCGTCATAGCCGGATGTCAGGATGGTTGCCCCGTCCGGCGAAAACCTGGCTTTCTTCACATCGGATGTGTGTCCGTAAAGTACAGTGACCGTTTCGCCGGTCGCAGCGTCCCATATGCGTGCCGTGTCATCCTCGGAGGCCGTGAGGACGTGACGCCCGTCCGCTGAAAAAGAGATGTCGTAGATACTGACTTGGTGCCCGATCAGCGAAGTCACAAGGCTCTTCTCCGCCAGATTCCAGACGCGGGCATTGCCGTTTTGGGAGGCGGTGGCGAGATACTGGCTGTCCGGGGAGAAATCCGTGTGCTCGATCGGCGAGCTTTCAAAATAGGGAATTGAAAACCGGACATGGCTGCTTTCCCGGTCCACCACGAAAAGTTCCTGATGTTCCAGGTCCTGATAGATGAAGACCGATCCGTCCGGTGAATAACGGGCTGTCTTGCCCAGGTCGGCGCCATAGTGCCGGGCGATCAGGGATCCGTCGGATGCCTTCCGCCGTTCCACTCCGCCTTCCGCGTCGACCAGAATTTCCGTGTCGTCCGGTGCGAAAATCGCCTGCTCGATTTTCGTCTCGCTGCCTTCGATGGTGTAGACGGCAGCGCCGGTCGCCACGTCGATCTGCTCTCCGCGTGCCGTAAGCAACCGCTTGCCGTCTTTGGAAAACGTAACGCCGCGGGCCGGAATGAGCCCCGGTTTCAGCATGAGGGTTCGAATGGGGGCAAACGTGTGCGCATCCCAAAGCTGAATGGCGGTCTGGATGCGATTGTCAAAACGGGCTGTGCCCGACGCGGCCATGATGTTGCCGTCCGGTGAAAAGGCGATACCGGTAATTTCCACTCCGGACGACAAGTCCGTAAGATGAGCGCCTGTCCGGCCGTCCCATATGCCGGCACCTCCGCCGTTTGCTGTCAGATACGCGGCTGTAATCAGTTTCCCGTCTGGCGAAAAATGGATGTTGTAGGAGCCTTTCTTGCCATGGAAGTCGAGAACGGCAATCTGTTTGCCGGTCCCGGCATCGAACAGGACGGCCTGCGAAAAATCGGAACTCAGGATCCGTTGGCCGTCGGGCGAAAATTCCGCGTCTGCGTTGGACGTGGGCTGCGGAAAACGCAACGTGTGCAGTTCCCGCCTCTCCGCCATCGCCTCGGTCAGGGCCATCCGGGCGGCTGCGACATAGGGCCTGTTGCGTTGTTGCGGGTCGGTCGAAGAGGTATCCGGCAGGGCCTCGATCGCGCTCAGGATCGCCATGGTCGTGTCGCCCCGCGCAAGAGCCTCCTGTGACAGATCCGCCAGGTAGAGCGACTGCGCCTTGAGCGCGTCGTTGCGCTGGGTCAACGCCACACTGCGCTGCCAGAATGCCGTCGCGGCCAGGGCCAGTCCGACAACGACGGCTGCCAGAGACAGGGCAAGCGTCAGCTTTTGCTGGCGCTGGGCGTTGCGACGGCTTTCGGTGATGAATGTGGTCTGGTCCGGCGTGATCTGCGGAGCGTCGCGGACACGCTCGTCGCGCCAGCGTTCCGCGTCGGCAATGTCCGCGCCTCTCAGCAGCAGGGAGCGCCGCTCCCCGGATTGCCGCCACCGCCGCGCAAGACCGGCGAGCCGCGTATGTTCCCGTATCCAGTCGATATCCGTGTTGACCGCGGAAACGACGCTGTCGACCGCATCCTCGAAGGGATCCCGGTCCGTGCAGAAAATGAAGTTCAGCCGTGCAAGGATCGGCGGGATGTCCTCGCCCGGAACGTCTTCGATCACGATCGGCGCGATGCGCTTTTCCAGTTGATGGGCGAGCTCGATCTCCCAGGCGCAGACCTCGGAAGTCGCCGAAGCCGGGCTCAAGAGGAAGATGATCGTGTCGGCCTCGCGGATCAGCTGCTCCAGCCGGTCACGCCACTCCTCGGTCGGGAGAATATCCTCCGTATCCCGGAAAACGCCGAGATTGCGGTCGGCAAGCACCTTGGAAATGCGATGGGCCTTCTCGCGGTCCTTGCGCGAGTAGGAAACGAATACCTTCGGCTGATCTTCCCCTTCGGCATGCTCGGGCGGCGTCAGGGCGTCAGACAAATTCAATGTCCTTCATAAGAAATCCGGGGGCCTGTTTTTAAAAAATTCAATGCAATTGCTATCAAACGATCCGCCGTAAAATACTGACGGAAATAACTTTTATTTCAAGTCTCAAGGTCTTGGAGGCGCCGATGTCCGGGAGAGGCTTTTACAAGCGGCCCTTCATGAACAGGTCGAAGTCCTCCATACCTTCCTCCCGGTCGAAACAGCCGAAACTGCCGCTGTCCTTCAGGCTTTCCGCAGCCGCGGTGAAGGCCCCGAAGGCGATGCGGGCAAGGCCGCTGCCGATGGAGACGCGGGTCACACCCATGTCCTCCAGTTCCTTGCGGGTCAGGTGAAAATTCTTCCGTCCGGCCAGGATGTTCAGCGGTGCCGGGACTTCCGCGAGCACGGCTTCAATATGCTGCTTTTCAATGAGGCCGGGGGCATAGACGCAATCGGCGCCGGCATCGGCAAAGGCCTGGAGACGTTTGATCGTTTCGCGCAGATTGTCGTCCGTCCTGACCTGCGCCTCGCTGCGGGCCGTCAGGACAAAATCCGGCGCAAGGCGGTTCCGGGCATCGACCGCGGCCTTTATCCGCTCCACCGCCAGGCCGAATTCGTAATAGGGATTGAGCGGATCGGGCGAGAAGTCCTCGATCGAGCAGCCGCTGAGGCCCACCTCGATGGCGCCGCGGATGGTCTCGACGACGTCTTCCGGACTGTCGCCGAAGCCGTTTTCCATGTCCCCGCTGACCGGCAGCGTGGAGGCGCCAACGATTGTCTGGGCATGGGTCAGCGCCATGTCGCGCGTGATCAGCCCCTCCGCATCCTTCAGCCCGTGGGTGAAGGCAAAGCCGGCGCTGGTCGTGGCCAGCGCCTCGAAGCGCAGGCCCTCCAGAATGCGGGTGGTGCCGATGTTGTACGGATTCGGCATGAGAAAGGCGCGGCGCTCCGCATGAAGCGCCTTGAAGCGGGTACGGCGGTTTTCGATCGTCTGCATGGGAAACCTCCAGTCTGATACCGGATGTCAATCCAGTTGTATAAATCAGATAATATACTAGTGGTTGTCTCTTGGCAGGCCTTTCGTGTGTGCCACATCCTGGTATTTGACGGCGGGCTTCAGCACCATGCCCTTGTCGAACTGGTCGACCATGCCGCGCTGGATCTCCTGCCAGGGCGTCTGATGATCAGCATAGGCAAAACCGCCCTCGGCTTCCAGATCCGAACGTCGTTTCGCAAGTTCTTCGTCCGAAATCAGGATATCGGCGGTTCCCTTGCCCAGGTCGATCCGCACCATGTCACCGGTCTGGATAAGGGCGAGCCCGCCCATGGCGGCCGCTTCCGGAGATGCATTCAGGATCGACGGGGATCCGGACGTGCCCGACTGGCGGCCATCGCCGATGCACGGCAGCGAATGAATGCCTTTCTTGATGAGGGCCGCCGGCGGCTGCATATTGACCACTTCCGCCCCGCCCGGATACCCGATCGGACCGGTGCCGCGGATGAAGAGCATGCAGTTTTCGTCGATGTTGAGATCCGGATCGTCGATATTGTCGTGATAGTCCTCGGGCCCTTCGAACACGATCGCCCGGCCCTCGAAAGCCTCCGGGTCGTCCGGATTGGACAGATAGCGGTCTCGGAACTCGTCGGAAATCACGCTGGTCTTCATGATCGCGCTGTCGAACAGATTGCCCTTCAGGTTCAGGAAGCCGGCATTTTCCGTCAAAGGGTCATCGTAGCTTCGGATGACGTCGGAAATCAGGATTTCCGCATTCTCGCAGTTCTCGCCGATGGACTGGCCGTTGACCGTCTTCGCGCCCGGATGAGGCAGTTTACCGACGCGCATCAGTTCGTTGACGACGGCCGGAACGCCGCCGGCGTGATGATAATCCTCGCCGAGATAGTCGCCAGCCGGCTGGAGATTGACCAGAAGCGGGATCTCGTGACCGACGGCCTGCCAGTCGTCGTTGTCGAGCGGTACGCCCAGGTGGCTGGCAATGGCGTTGAGGTGGATCGGCGCGTTGGTCGAGCCGCCGATGGCCGAATTGACCACGATGGCGTTCTCGAAGGCTTCGCGGGTCATGATGTCGGAGGGTTTCATATCCTCGTGCACCATGTCCACGATGCGTTTTCCGGTCTCGTAGGCCATCTGTCCCCGTTCCCGGTAGGGGGCGGGGATCGCGGCGGAGCCCGGCAATTGCATGCCAAGGGCTTCGGCGAGCGAGTTCATGGTGGTGGCCGTGCCCATGGTGTTGCAGTAGCCGACCGACGGGGCGGAGGAAGCCACAAGCTCCATGAAGCCTTCATAGTCGATTTCGCCTGCGGCCAGCATTTCGCGGGCCTTCCAGACGATCGTGCCGGACCCGGTGCGCTCGCCCTTGTGCCAGCCGTTCAGCATCGGACCGACGGAAAGCGCGATTGCCGGAATATTGACCGTGGCCGCGGCCATCAGGCAGGCAGGCGTTGTCTTGTCGCAGCCGATGGACAGAACCACGCCGTCGATCGGATAGCCGAACAGAAGCTCCACAAGGCCGAGATAGGCGAGGTTCCGGTCAAGCGCCGCGTTTGGCCGCTTGCCCGTTTCCTGGATCGGATGCACCGGAAATTCGAAACAGATACCGCCCGCCTCGCGAATGCCCTCACGTACGCGCTTGGCCAGTTCCAGATGATGGCGGTTGCAGGGGGACAGGTCGGACCCGGTCTGGGCAATGCCGATAATGGGCTTTCCCGATTGCAGCTCCTCCCGCGTGAGACCGTAGTTCAGATACCGCTCGATATAGAGGGCCGTCATCGCCGGATTGTCCGAGTTATTGAACCAGGCGGTGGATCTCAGGCGTGGATGTTTTGAACCGCTCATGAAGCCTCTCCCTCATTCTTGACCGGCTGTTCCGGTTTGAATCGATTAACATCACCCGGACAGCGTTCTGTAAAGCCGCGTTTATAGCGAAGATGGTCTCCGGGCGCGGAGTTTTTGAGTTACGGACATCATACTGCGGCCGTTTGGCGCCGACGTGCCGTTCTGAACAAAAATCAGGCGCTTGTGATCGAATGCGTTGCAACTTTCAGGAAGCTGAAAGTAAGTTCACCTGAAAAAGACCTCGTAAACACGCTGGTTCCCAAACTAAAATCTTAAATACATTAGGAAATCTTATGAATCGCAGCACGTAGATCGGATCGGTTAATGGAAGCTCCAAGTGTTGGTTAATGTGACATAAATTTACGCAGCGTATTCGATGAAATTAGCTTAAATCTACTTTTCCAGGCGGGTTAATTCGGCTAATATGCTTCTTGTAATTTGAAGTGGCTCGCGGGATTTCAGAGCCGCAGGATTTGACCTCAAATCTTTTCATCCAGATCGGGAGGGGGCTTGCCCCCTCCCTTTTTCTTTTCCGTCAATTTCGTCCGCCGTTCAGGCGGTTTCCAGATTTTCCATGGACAGCAGATCGAGCGACGGCATCAGGCTGAGCAACTCGCGCGTATAGGGATGTTGCGGTGTTTCGAACAGCGCATCGCAATCGGCGACTTCGCACAGTTCGCCGTGCCGCATCACCCCGACCCGGTTGCACATCTGCCGGATGACGGCGAGGTCATGGCTGATGAACAGCATGGTCAGGCCCAGCTCCTGCTGCAGGTCCTTCAGCAGGTTGAGGATCTGGGCCTGGATGGATACGTCCAGGGCGGAGGTCGGTTCGTCGCAGACCAGGAACCGGGGACGGGTCGCAAGCGCGCGCGCGATCGAAATCCGCTGGCGCTGACCTCCGGAGAACTCGTGGGGAAACTTCTCGCCGGCAGCCGCTCCCAGGCCGACATGATCGAGAAGGTCGTCCACGATCTGCCGGACTTCCCCGTTGGAGGAGGCAAGCCGATGAAATTTGATCGGCTCCGCGATGATGCTGCACACCCGCATCCGGGCATTCAGCGACGAGAACGGATCCTGGAAGATCATCTGCATCTGCCGGCGCATGGCGAGGATCTGCTTGCGGTTGCTCAGTTCGGTGAGCTCCTGCCCGGCGAAGCGGATCGATCCGCCGGTCGGGTGATAAAGACCGGTGATCAACCGGGCGATGGTCGACTTGCCCGATCCGCTTTCGCCGACGAGACCGAAGGTTTCGCCTTCCGCGATGTCGAAGCTGACCGACCTGACCGCGTCGAAATAACGCCTGCGGGACGGAAAGATCGAACCGGCCACCTGGAACCGCATGCTGAGGTCGCTGATCTTCAAGAGAGACCCTTCGGCCTTATCGTAGGCGCGGGCCTTGCCCAGCCAATGGGTGGCGATGTCGATCTGCCGGGTCGGCGTGCCCGCCTTTTCGATATAATCGACCACCGGAAACCGCTCGATGCGAATATCCGGACGGGGAACGGCGGAAATCAGGCTCTTGGTATAGGGGTGCTCGGGCGAGCCTAGCACCTGGGTGGTCTCGCCGTATTCGACCAGCTTGCCTCGATACATCACCGCCACGTGGTCGGTGATATCCGCAATGACACCCATGTCGTGGGTGATCACCAGCATGGCCACATGACGCTCGGCGCAGAGCTTTTTCATCAGTTCCAGGATCTGGGCCTGGATCGACACGTCGAGCGCCGTCGTCGGCTCGTCGGCGATGACGAGTTCCGGTTCCGCACACAGGGCGAGCGCGATCACGACCCGCTGGCGCATGCCGCCGGAAAACTGGTGCGGATACTGCTTGATCCGTTCAGGCGCATCGGGAATGCCGACCGCGTCGATCAGTTCGATGGCTCGAGTCCTGGCCTCGTCCCGGGTCAGCGCCAGATGGGTGCGGATGGTTTCCATCAGCTGGGATTCCACCGTCTGGAGCGGATCGAGCGAGGTGAGCGGATCCTGAAAGATCATGCCGATCTTCCGGCCCCGCAACAGCCGTTTCTGCTTTTCCGGCAGGCTGTCGATCCGCTGGCCGTGGAGATAGATCTCGCCTTCGGCTATGCGCCCGGGTTCGGCGAGGAGGCCGATCACCGCATTGCCGACGGTGGACTTGCCGGCACCGCTTTCGCCGACGACGCCGAGGATCTTGCCGGCTTCCAAGGACAGATCGACGCCCTCCACCGCAACGAATGTGGATTTGCGGCTCGGAAACTCGACCTTGAGATCGCGGATCTGAAGAACGCTCATGGCCTCACCGCAGTTTCGGGTTGAGGGCGTCGCGCAGCCAGTCGCCCAGGAGGTTGACGTTGAGGACGAGCAGGGCCAGCGCCAGGCCGGGGAAGATCGCGATCCACCATTCGCCGGAGTAGAGGAAGTCGTTGCCGATGGCGATCAGCGTTCCGAGCGAGGGCTGGGTCGGAGGCATGCCGACGCCCAGGAACGACAGGGTCGCTTCCGTGACGATGGCGATCGCGAGGTTGATGGTGGCGATCACCAGCACCGGTCCGGTGACGTTGGGCAGGATGTGGCGGACCATGATGGTGACGGAGGGAATGCCGATCACCCGGGCGGCCTGCACATATTCCTTGTTCTTCTCCACCATGGTCGAGCCGCGCACGGTACGGGCATATTGCACCCAGAACGATAGCGCGATGGAGAAGATCAGGATCCAGAAGGAGAACACTTCCCGGTTAAGGGTGCCGAATATGCCATGCGCGGCCCCGTCCACCAGAAGCGCTATCAGAATCGCCGGGAACGTGAGCTGGATGTCGGCAATGCGCATGATGAACGCATCCACCCGGCCGCCCATGTAACCGGCAACCAGCCCGAGGGTGATGCCGAGAGCGGCTGCCAGAAACACCGAACAAATGCCGACGATCAGCGAGATCCGCATACCGTAGAAGATCGCGGAAATGATATCCCGGCCCTGATCGTCCGTGCCCAGCGGAAACCGGGGATCAGCAAATTCCATCCAGAACGGCGGCACCCGGGCGTCCAGAATGGACACCGAGGCCAGGTCGAACGGATCGTGTGGCGACACCAGCGGCGCGAAAAAAGCCACGAAAAACAGAAGCAGCGTGCCGATCGCCGCCAGCACGGTGATGCGCGAGCGTAAAAACGAGTGGAACATGTCGCTGTCGATGATCCGGGCAAAGAGGCCGGGCGCAGCTTCGGGATCCTTGGCGTCCTTGTTGGAGACGTCAGACATGGGCGCGGTCTCCTTGTCAGGCCCGCTCGACCCGCAGGCGCGGATCGACCAGGAAATAGAGAATGTCGACGACGAAGTTGATGACGACGAACAGAAACGCCGTCAGCAGCAGATAGGCGGACATGATCGGGATATCGACGTTCTGCACCGCTTGCAGGAACATGATCCCCATCCCCGGCCACTGGAAGACGGTCTCGGTGATCGTAGCGAAAGCGATGATCGACCCGAGCTGCAGGCCGGTGATCGTGATCACCGGAACGAGGGTGTTTTTCAGCGCGTGCCGGAAATGCACAATCCGGTCGGGCAGGCCGCGGGCGCGGGCGAACTTGATGTAGTCGGTGCGGATGACTTCCAGCATTTCCGCCCGGATCAGGCGCATGATCAATGTCATCTGGAACAGGCCGAGGGTGATCGACGGCAGGATAAGCGCCTTGATCCCGGACCATGTCAGCAGTCCGGTTGTCCACCAGGATCCGAGCTTGACCACTTCGCCGCGTCCGAAACTCGGCAGCCATTGCAGCGTGACGGAAAACAGGAAGATCAACAGGATCCCGATGAAGAATGTCGGCAGGGATATCCCCACCAGGGACACGGACAGGAACAGTTTCGACAGCGGCGAATCCCGGTTCAGCCCGGCATAGATGCCCATGGGAATGCCCACCACCAGGGCAAACAGCGCCGATACGAAGGAAAGCTCGAGGGTCGCGGGGATCCGCTTGGCGAACAACTCGCTGACCGGCTGTCGGAACTGGTAGGACGTGCCGAAATCGAATTGGGCCGCATTGACGACGAAGCGGCCGAACTGGATCGGGATCGGGTCGTTCAGGCCGAGACGTTCCCGCAGGGCTTCGCGTTCCTGGATCGACGTCTCGATCCCGACCATCATGTTCACGGGGTCGCCGACAAAACGGAACAGGGAAAACGACAGCAGGGCCACGACCAGCATGACAACGATCGCCTGCATGAGACGACCTACCGCGAAACCAAGCATGACGGCCCTTTTCTTCGGTATTGGGCATCCCCCGTCCGGAGACCGGGGATGCGGGTTTCAGGTCCGGGTTACTTCTTGGTGACGAAGCGGAACAGGAACTGGTTGTCGGCGCGCTGGGCGAGTTCGACGCCATCACGAACACCCCAGGCAAGCGCCTGCTGATGCAGCGGGATGTGGGAGACCTCGTCGTTTGAGATCGTGAACGCTTCCGCAATCAGGGCGTCGCGCTTGGCCTGATCGTTTTCCACGAGGATCTCGTCGGCGAGCGCGTCAACCTTCTTGTTGCAGTAGCCGCCAAGGTTGAAGGCGCCGCCGTTTCCTTTTTCGTCCCGGCACTGGATCAGGTTGTCGAGGATGTTCCAGCTGTCGAAGGACCCCGGGGTCCAGCCGAGCAGGTAGAAGGACGTGTCGTAGCCGGCCGCTGCCAGCACCTTGGCGAAGTATTTCGCCTTGGGCTGGGCGTTCAGGTCGACCTTGACGCCGATGCGGGCGAGCATGGCGGCGACGGCCTGGCAGATCGCCTCGTCATTGACGTAGCGGTCGTTCGGGCAGTCCATACCGACCTCGAACCCGTCCGGGTAGCCGGCCTCCGTAAGCAGTTCCTTGGCGGCCTTCGGGTCATAGGGGAACCGCTTGAACTCGTCGGAGCGCGCGTACAGGAACGGCGAAATCATCAGGGCCGACGGCTCCGCCAGATTGCGCATCACCTTGGCCTTGATCGCGTCGATGTCGATCGCCTGATAGAAGGCCTTGCGCACCCGGACGTCCTTGAACGGGTTCTTGCCCTTCACGTTCGAATACAGCAACTCGTCACGCATCTGGTCCATGCCAAGGAAGATGGTGCGCAGTTCCGGACCGGTCAGCGCCCGGGTACCCTGGTTGCTCTCGACCCGTTTCACGTCCTGAACCGGGATCGGATAGACCATGTCCAGTTCGCCCGAGAGCAGGGCGGCGACGCGGGTCGCGTCGGAGCCGATCGGGGTGAACTCGACCGTGTCGAGATTGTGGGTCGGCTTGTCCCACCAGCCGTCGTATTTTTCATAGACGGTCTTCACGCCCGGCTCATGGCTGACGATCTTGAACGGACCGGTGCCGTTGGCGTGAAGGGCCGCATAGTTCGAAGTGGTGTCGGAAGCGGATGTGATCGCAACCGCATCGTTTGCCTCGGTCCACTCCTTGTCCATGATGTACCAGGTGTCCCACTCGTAAGGCAGGATCGGGTTCGGGCCCGGAAGGACAAAGTCGACCGTATGGTCGTCGACGATCTCCAGCTTCACGTCCGCATTGACGCGCTTTGCGAGATCCGACCCCTCGCTATGGAGGCGTTTCAGCGAAAAGGCGACATCTTCCGCGGTAAAGTCGTTGCCGTTCTGGAACTTCACGCCCTTGCGCAGATGGAAACGCCAGCGGTTCGGCTCAATGACTTCCCAGCTTTCGGCGAGCGACGGCTCGATTTCCAGCTTTTCGTTACGCCGGGTCAGGCCCTCATAGGTGTTGCCAAGGGCGGACAGCGTGAAGGTCTCGTTCAGGCTGTAGGGATCGAGTGTATTCAGCGTGCCCTGAAAGGCGAATTTGAGTGTTTCCGCCTGGGCTGACGATACTGCCAACCCGACGAACGCGGCGGCTGCCACGATGAGTGATTTTGTTTTCATGTTCCCCTCACGTCTTCGGTTTCCGGGTTTTGTCCTCTTTGTCAAAGGCTGTTTGCGAGCAGGGACTTGGCCTCCGTAAAACCAACAGGCCCCACTATTGCACCGGAGGCTGAACGTTCCAACCCTTGTAAAGTCGGCATTTAGGATAATTTTCGACACAGACCGTCCAGGAAGGCGACGCATTTTTCCAGCTCGGCCGCTTCGATGTATTCATCTGCCTGATGGGCCTGATCGATCGATCCGGGGCCGCACACGACTGTGGACAGACCGGCATCCTGGAACTGGCCGCCTTCGGTCGCATAGACCACCACATGTCGGCCGTTGTCGCCGGTCAGCCGGCGGGCGAGAATTTCCGCTTCGCCGTCCGTTTCCTGGCGGAGGCCCGGAACATTCGCGAGCCGGGTGATCTCGATGCGGCAGGACGGGGAAACCGCCTTCATGCCTGGCAGAACCTCTTCTTCGACAAAGGTTTCGTACCGGGCCTGCCAGTCCTCGCCGCGTTCTTCCGGCAGGGTCCGGATATCGGTCACGAATTCGCATTCCGCAGCCGTGATGTTATGCGCATCTCCGCCCCGGATCGTTCCACAGTGCAAGGTGGTATAGGGCGGGTCGAAAAGGCAGTCCGCATCCGCCGCTGCCTTGTTCTGTGCGGTTTGCCCGTCCAGCCAACCGATCAGGCGGGCGGCAACCGAAATGGCCGAGACGCCGCGGTCCAGCTGGCTGGAATGGACCGCATGACCGAAGATCTTCGTTTTCAGAACGACGATGCCCTTGTGCCCGGTTACGGCCTTCATGTTGGTCGGCTCACCGACAATCACGGCCGAAGGTTTGGGGCCGTCGGCAAGCATGCGTTCAATCATCGGCGGTGCGCCGAAACAGCCGATTTCCTCGTCGTAGGAAAGAGCGATATGGATCGGCCGGGTAAGGCCGGCCGCCAGCATTTTCGGGACATGGGCCAGTACGGTGGCCGCGAAACCTTTCATGTCGGCCGTTCCGCGGCCATAGAGGCGGCCGTTTTCGGCGCGCAGGCGGAAGGGATCCGAGGTCCATTCCTGATTGGCGACCGGCACAACGTCCGTATGGGCGGACAGAACCACGCCATCGGGCTGCGCCGGGCCGATCATGGCAAACAGCGAGGCCTTTTCGCCGGTGTCATCGAAGACACGCGTCGTGGCAACGCCGTGGTCTTCCAGATATGCAGCGACGAAATCGACCAGGGCGAGATTGCTTTTGTCGGAAACGGTATCGAACCGGACAAGGGCGGCGAGCATTTCCTGCGGTGTGTAGGTGCGGGCCAATAGTCACTCCAGGCGGGCAGGGTCGAAACGGGATGACCCTAACAGGTCAAACCGGAACCGGTTCCCTATCCAAATCCGTCAGAGAATAGATTTGCAAGGGGACGGTTTTCCCGCGCAGCACGATTTCCCGGGTTTCGCAGTCCGGAAGCCGGACTTCGGCCGCCTTGAGGACAGCGGCGGACAAGGTCAGCAGGGAGCCGTGGGTCTTGTTTTCCGCCTCCAGACGGCTTGCGGTATTGACCACATCCCCGAGCGCGGTGATCGAACTGCGCTCGCCGCTCCCCCCGGCGGCGCCGATGCGGCCGAGGATGACAGGCCCGGCATGCAGGCCGATTCCGATCCGCAGCGGTTCACGCAGGTTGTTGCCGCGTTCGCTGTTCAGGACATTGACCGCCTTGGCGATTTCCCTGCTGGCGCGCAGCGCCTGGCGGGCGCCTTCGCGAAGGTCGGTTTCCATGCCGAAGATCGCCATGATGCCGTCGCCAATGAACTTGTCGACATAGCCGTCCTGTTTGCGGATTTCGTCGGAAACCAGGTCGAGATAGCGGTTCAGCAGGTAGACCACGTCGAAGGAGAGGGTTTTTTCCGTGAGCCCGGTAAAGTCGCGAATGTCGACGAACATGATGACGACGGGCCGTTCCACCCCCCAGTAATAGGCGTCCTGATGGGCCTGCGATCCCCGTTCGGCCGCTCGTACCGGAATAAGCGGGTGTACCTGCAGATCGTCGGTCGGCCGGATCTGACAGGCCAGCCGGACGCTGTTGTCGGCGCCGATCTGCTTCAGGACGGTCGCTTCGGCCTGACCGGGCGCTTCGAGTTTCTCAGCCCCGGCCAGGATCTTGACCCGGCATGTCGAACACCGTGCACGTCCGCCGCAGACCGCTGCGTGGGCGATGCCGTTTTCGCGGCTGATTTCCAGAAGGGAAGAGCCGGGAGCCGTGCGGACCACGAGATTGCCCGGGTATTCAATGGTGATCGTCTTGCCGAATTGCCGTATGGCCATGCGGACGAGCACGACGGCGAGACTGAGAAAGAACAGCCCGAAGATCACCGCCCGGGCCTGGTCGGCGAGCGTATAGACCCAGTCCAGGTGCCAGTTTTCAACTGCCGGCTTGCTGTTGCCGGACGCGGCAAGCTGCCGGGCGCCGCTGATCCAGCCCCAAAGGGACAAAAGCGGGAACGCGACCGCTCCGGCGGACAGAAGCGGCAGATACGGACGATACCAGGCTTTCAGCCTCAGCCAGAAATGCAGCCCGATCATCGCATGTGTCCAGACCACCAGAAGAAGAACGGACTGGGCGAACGCATTGTCGGGCCACAGCAGGGCCAGGGTATCCGAGTAATCGGTTGGCAGGTCGAAAGCGTTATCCAGCCCGACCGTTGCAATGGCATGCGGAATGAGCGTCCAGGGTATGTAGAGCCCCAGAATAAGCTGAAGGGTTTCCCAGAGCGGCAGTCTGAGCGTCCGGCGCCGGGTCGTTCGCCACAGGGCCAGACCCACATGAGTGACGGCGGCTGTCACCAGAACGATCTGGCCCGGCAGTTCGCCCCAGATAAAATGATGGATTGCCTCGCCGGCCCGCATTGCCGCCACGGACCAGATGCCAAGGGCGTGATTCAGGAAATGGGACACGCAGAATGCGAACAGAACCAGACCGCTGAAGAGCCGGGCCTGTTGGCGCCAGTTCCCTCGTCCCGACTGGCTGGATGACGACGATGAGTGCGTTTTTCCTGAAGTCATGCGGAGCGGCTTCGTCTCTTGGCGGGAAACCGTAGCGGGCGGAGAACACGGGGGCCGGGACGCATCCTGTTCCGGCCTCAGGCGCGCAAGGTTTCACGAAGGATGTCGGTTTCGGAAATGCAGATGACATCGAGGGGAGCCTGCCTGCCTCTCACCACCACAGAACGTCTCGTGACGTTTCCGTTGATCTCAAGGCCGGCGGCCTCAAGGATCTCGCTGGAAATGGCCGCCATCGCATTTTCCTCCTTGGAGACGCCTTCAAGGCGGCTTGCGACGTTGACCACATCTCCAAGCGCCGTCAGGCCCGAAGCGACGCCGCTTTTGCCATCTAGGCCGATGCGCCCAAGAATCACCGTACCGCCGTGCAGGCCCACCGCGACCCGCAAGGGGGCGTGGAGATGATCCGCAAGGTCCGCATTCACGCGCTGAAGTTCTTCCGTGAGGTCTGAAATGGTCGCGACGGCCGACCGGACACCGCTCTCGAACGGAGCATCGACGGCGAACAGGGCCATGATCCCGTCGCCCATGACCTTGTCCACCATGCCGCCGTTCTTGCCGATGATACGAACGACGCCGTCGACATAGCGGTTCAGGATGAAGACCACGTCGAAAGGCAATTTGCCTTCGCTGAGAGAGGTAAAGCCGCGCAGGTCGATGAACATCACCGCCACTTTCTGCTCCACGCCCCAGCGATAGCGGTCGTGCAGACCGTTGCGGCCGATGGCCCGGCCGGGAGAAAAGAGCGGACGGACGACCATGTCGCTGCGCGGACGCAGCTGGCAGGCGAGGCGGACGTTGGCGCTGGCGCCGATTCGCTTGAGTACGTGTGCTTCCGTGCGCCCCGGTTCGCTCAGGTCGGCGGACCCGGACAGGATCAGGGTCCGGCAAGTGGAACAACGGGCGCGCCCGCCGCAGATCGACATGTGGGGGATCCCCTTCATCCGGCTGATTTCAAGCAGGGTCGGGCCGGGAGCCGCCTTGATCGCGCGGCCGTTCATATAGCGGATCGTGATCCGGCGCCGGAAGTATGCGATCGCCTTGCGGATCAGGAACAGCAGAATGATGGCGGCCACCAGACCATAAAAGCCGATCCGGACGTCCTGGATCATGGCCAGAAGTTCCGCTTTCTGTGCGGGGGTGACGTTTATCTTCTGGCCGTTTTCCAGAACAAGGCGCCGTGCCGCCGTGATCCAGCCGGTCAGGGCGAGGGCCGGAACAAGCAATGCCAGGCTGAAAAGCGGTGTCCTTAGACGGGCATACCAGCTCTTCATTCGCAGCCAGTAGTGCAGGCCAATGCAGCCATGGATCCAGACGAGCAGTAAAAGTCCGCTTTGCCACAGCGCATCCGCCGGCCACAGCACAGACAATTCGTGCCGGTAGTCGATATAGGAGTCGAATTTGACCATCGCGCCGCGCGTCACGAAGATATGCTTGATCAGCACATAGGGAATGAGCAGCCCGAGCACGAGCTGGGCTGCTTCCCAGAGCGGCATGCGCCAGGTTCGCCTGCGGGCGGTTTTCCACAGCGCCAGGCCTGCATGGGTCACGAGCGCGCCATACAGAACCCATATTCCGACGGTTGTCTGCCAGATCTGGGCGCGCAGGTTATCGCCCCAGTCCATCGCCGCCAGCGAAATATTGCCAAGCGCATGGTTGAGGAAATGAAAAAAGACGAAAACGAACAGGATCAGGCCGGCAATGAGGCGGATCTGCTGTTCAAGGGTTCCGGCCCCTGGCGGATGTTTCGCCTTCGACTGCGGCATGTATCTTGTCCCTGGTTGATCCACTGACTGTTTTGGCGTGCGGTTTGCTTTATGCTCATCTTGGTAAGATTTTGGCAGTCTGAAAAGCTCTTGCATGCTTTTCGCTAAGGAGAAACAGGAATGTCGGTGTCGGCTGCGTTGATGGATGAACTTAAAGGTTTGGAGCTGGCAGATGACGCCGCGACGCTTCGGCTGAAGAGCCGTGACTTTTTCTGGTTCTCTCCGGTCCTCAAAAGGCAGCTCGACGCATGCCGCGCGGATCTGGTCGTCCGGCCGAAGACCCGGGAAGAAGTGCTTCAATTCGCGGCGATTGCCGCCAAAACGCGCACGAAGGTCACCGTCCGGGGCGGCGGAACCGGCAATTACGGTCAGGCCGTTCCGCTGGAAGGCGGGATCGTCCTCGATATGGGCGCGCTGAACCGGGTTCTTGACGTGCAGCCGGGTATCGGCACCTTCGAAGCCGGTGCGACCATGCTCGACATCGACAAGGCGCTTGCGCCCGAAGGCTGGGAGCTGCGGTTTTATCCCTCGACACGGAAACAGGCGACCATCGGCGGCTTCGTTGCCGGAGGCGCCGCCGGCGCCGGGTCCTGCACCTGGGGACAGCTCGGCGACCCGGGCGCGGTGATTGCCGTCGAGGTGGTCACCGTGGAAGAGGAGCCGCAGGTCATCCGGCTGGAAGGCCGGGATGTGCTCAAGGTCCTTCATGCCTACGGCATCAACGGCATTATCCTGTCCGTGACCGTTCCGCTGGCACCTGCCCATCCCTGGGCCGAAAGGATTGTCGCCTTTCCGGATCTGAAGTCGGCGGCGGCTTTCGGTCAGACCTTCACCGAGGCCGACGGCATCGCCAAGAAGCTCGTGTCGGTGTTCGATCCGGCGATCCCGCCGAAACTCGGCCGGGTCGGCAAGCTCGTGCCGGAAGGCCGGGCGGCGGCCATCGTCATGGTCAGCGAACCGCAGGCCGACGCCATGGCCGCGATCGCCCGCGACTTCGGTGGAACCGTTGTGTTCGAACGGGGAGCGGCGGACGCACAGGCCGCCGCCTTCGAGGGAACCGGCAGCTACGGCCCGCTCTACGAATACACCTGGAATCACACGACCCTGCACGCGCTGAAACGGGATGCATCGATCACCTATCTGCAGATCAAGTTCCCGTCCGAACACAGCCTGGAGGTCCTCACCTGCCTGGCGGAAACCTTCGGCGAGGAAGTCCTCATGCATCTGGAATTCCAGCGCCGGTTCGGAAAGGTGGCGTTTTCGGCCCTGCCGCTGGTCAGCTACACGACCGATCAAAGGCTGGCCGAGATCATCGCCACCATCAATGCGACCGGCGCGCTGGTGTCGGATCCGCACAGCTATGTTCTCAACAATGCGGGCTGGAAACGGATCGATGCCCCACAACCGGAATTCAAGCGCCTGGCCGACCCGCATGGATTGATGAACCCGGGGAAACTGGCGGTCTGATCTTCAGCCCGAACCGGGTTTCTCGCGATTTATGCGCCTTGGATACAGCCATTTCCTGATCGACCTGAATACAGAAATTTGTGAGTCCGTACCCTAGCCCTTGAAAGCGCTGGCCAGAACGGCACATTGGGGTCCCCGATCAACCGAACCAGAGGCGGCCCCATGAAGGTCTACGGCATCAAGAATTGCGACACGGTCAAGAAGGCACGCAAGTTTCTCGAGGAAGCCGGAGTGGATTACACCTTCCATGACTACAAGAAGGAAGGGGTGGATGCGGACAAACTGACGGCCTTCGTCGGTGAATTCGGCTGGGACACGGTTCTCAACCGGAAGGGCAGCACCTGGCGCAAGCTGGACGACGAGATCAAGGAAACGGTTACCGACGCCACGAGCGCCATCGCGCTGATGATCGACAATCCGTCCATGATCAAGCGGCCGATCGTCGAGGGAGAGGCGAAGAATTTCATCGGTTTCGATCCCGTCGCCTGGGAAATGGCGCTGGAACTCGGCGAATTGAAATAGGCGCTGCCTACCAGGTCCGCCTCGGGCCCACATCGATGTGATAATGACCGGACCGGTAATATTTGTAGCCGCCGACTTCCTTTTGGCGCTTCAGGAACGCGATCACCGATGACGGATTGCCGGACACGGAAAAGTCGACGGCCCGGCAGTTCAGGTGATAGGAATCGCCGGCGCCGCCCTTCCACCAGTTCTCCAGCCACCAGCGTTTGGTCGAAGTGACCGTGACCCGGCCGTAGCGATCCGAAAGCCGGTTCAGGACCTTCTTCAGCTTTCGCGGCACGCACCATTCCGTATCCGTGTAGCGGATGTTGTTGTGCGAGGAAGTCATCCAGCCGAGGCCGGTGACGCCGGCGACGGAACCGCAACCCGCGAGAGCGGGAGCGATTGCTATCAGAACAGCCAGTGTAATCGGTCTGAGACGCGCCATGATGCTTTGTCTTGGGCTAAGGAAAATCGCCCTCAGGATCGGCGCAAGACGTTAAAATTGTCATGAAAAACATGGTTAAGCGTTAGGCAATCCATGGCTTCCGGAAGGGGTGGGCGTTAACGATTGGGCCTTCCGGAAAACAGGTTTTCCAGAGGGGGCTGCCGCTTCCGGGACATGGGTCCTTGTTGACGGTTCACGTCCGGATCAGGCACAAACCCGCCACGGTTTCTCAATTCGGAATTGATTTCATGACGTCTTCCGCGCCTCTTCCGTCTCTTCCGCGCATCATGGTGGCGCCCAATGGGGCCCGCAAGATGAAGAGCGATCACCCGGCCCTGCCGATCACCGTCGAAGAGACGGTCCGGGCGGCAAAGGCCTGTTTCGAGGCCGGTGCCGAAGGGCTGCATGCCCATGTGCGCGATCGGCAAGGCAACCATGTTCTCGATGCCGGTCTTTACCGCGAGCTTCTGAAAGAGATGGGCTCTGCCATTCCGGGCATGCATGTCCAGATTACCACCGAAGCGGTCGGAATTTACAGCCCCGAAGAACAGCGCGCTCTCGTTCGCGATGTCATGCCGAATGCCGTATCCATCGCCCTTCGGGAAATGTGCCCTGACGAGGAAACCGCCGAGGCCCGGTCTTTTTACCATTGGGCTGCGGAAGCGGGCATCGCCGTACAGCACATTCTCTACAGCCCGGAAGATGTCGACCGGTTCCTGTGCTTTGCGTCGGACGGTGTGATCCCCGGTCAGTCGGCACAGGTCCTGTTCGTTCTGGGTCGCTATGCGGAAAATCAGGAGAGCGATCCGGAAGATCTCGATTCTTTCCTGACCGAACTTGCCCGGTGCCCCGCCGACCTGAACCTCGACTGGGCCATTTGCGCCTTCGGTCATCGGGAGACGGACTGTCTCGTCCATGCGATGAAAAAGGGCGGCAAGGCCCGGATCGGCTTTGAAAACGGCCTGTGGAACCGGGACGGCGCTCTTGCGACCGATAATGCGGACCGCGTCCACGATCTGGTCATGGCCCTGAAGGGTGCTGCTTAAGCGACCTGTTTCAGGTGCTTCGAAACATTTTCCAGGAGCCAGTCGCGGAAGGTGCGGATTTTCCCAGTGTTCCGGCGGCTTTCGGGGTAGCTCAGTGTCCAGCCCCCATCGATTTCGCACTCGAGGCCGAAAGGCTGGATTAAAAGACCTTTGGCAAGGGCCTCCCGGTAGAAAAACGGCGTCAGGATCGCGACACCCTGCCCGGCGATCGCCCGTTGCGCTTCAAGGGCCTGCGACCCCATGCGCGCTGCTGGATAATCCGCCAGATTTACGTCAGAGATCCCGGCGGCCCGGAACCATTCGGTCCACCAGGTGTCGTTCGGATCGATGATCGGCAGTTTGAGAAGATCTTCCGGAGTGTGGACGCCGCCGATACTTTCGGCAAGTCCCGGCGACAGCATCGGGGTGAACCGGCACGGCACGAGTTCATGAAAGCGTAGCGCACCTTTAGGCCGCCGGCCTGCGGTGATCAAGACGTCGGCCGAAGGCGTTTCCGTCGTGGTCAGTTCCGATCCAGGCGCTTCGATCGAGCGGGCATAAGGAATGAGCCGGACCGCGAGACCGGGATTTTCGAGTTGAAAGCTGCCGAGGCGTTCTGACAGCCAGAAAATCGCGAAGGTCGAGCTACACAGGATCGTCAGGGTTCCCTGGCCGGTCTGACGTACCCCGTCGAATGCGTCTCGCAACGTTGAAAACGCGTCCGCGACCCGGGGCGCCAGTTGCGCCCCGATCTCCGTCAGCTCGATGCGGCGCGGCCGGCGGCGAAACAGCTCTGCGCCCAGACGGTCTTCCAGCACCTTGATCTGATAGCTGACTGCCGCCTGGGTCATGCCGAGTTCCTCACCCGCGCGGGTGAAACTCATGTGGCGGCAGACGGCTTCGAAGACGCGGATTGCGGCGACAGGGGGAAGCGGTTCGGACATGATGCATAAAATCTCCTTATGCATCATGTCCGATTTTTCGTTGGTTTTCCAGTGCGGCAGGGAACAGATATGTATCTGTAACCCACTGGAGAAACGAAGAAATGTCGGTCCATTTGACCCGGCCGCTGCGCGTCGCCGGGAATGCCTTTGCTTGTGTCCGGTTTATCGCAAAGGTCTGCGGGCGCCTGTTTCTGCGCTCGTGCTTACCTCAAGATAGCGGGCGGGAACCGAAGCGTCTTCTGAAGGAGATCGGTCCGGGTCGTTCCCGGTCCTCCGGCCTGTCTCTGGAGGACAAATGGCGGGAGGAACTTGTCATTCTGGCCAGGGAGCAGAGCGGGCGGAATTGAAGGGCCATGCTGCGTTACAGCAGCAAGGCCCAGACCGTGGCGGCCAGCATGCCCGCCGCCATCACGACCGTGGTCGTGCGCAGGACCGGTCCTTCGCCCAGAAAGGCCAGGATCGACACGCCGAGCAGGGCCCAGATCGAATGAGCGATCGTGCCGCCGAGAATGAAGCCGCCGGTCAGGACGAGCGCGTTTTCCGTCAAGCCCAGGCCGTTGCCCGCAAAGAAGGTCGTATAGGCGACCAGGCTCATGGTCCAGGTTTTCGGGCTCAGCGGATGGATCAGCAGGCCCTCCCAAAAGCTCGGCAAGCTGACCTCGCCCTTCGGCCTGATGCTGAGGGAAACGATCCGCCAGGCGAGGTAGGTCATATAGGCCATGCTGAGGACTTTGAAGACAACCACCAGCGGCCCGCCGCCGGCCATGGCCTGACCCAGTCCGTAACCGACGCACATGTTGAGAAAGATGGAGCCGATCTGCGAGGCCATGATCACCGGGAAGGCCGTCCGGTAACCGGAGGTCGCGCCGATGGCCATGAAGGTCAGGTTGCCGGGACCGGGTGTTCCGGTCATCACGGCGACGAAAAGGGCGAAAGCGGTCAGGGTCGATGCGTCCGGCATGGTATGATGACAATCGATACAATATGGATATTGAATAGAGATACTTGAGCAATTGTTCCGGTCAATGTATTTATTGTCCTTATGACAATGTGGGTGCCTGACATTTCCGGGGCGGATGGCCCGATCTATCTTGCCATCGCCGATGCCATCGAAACCGATATCGGGACGGGTGCCCTGGCAAGGGGCGACCGGTTGCCGCCCCAGCGCGAGCTGGCCTACCAGCTCGGCATTACCCTTGGAACGGTCACACGGGCCTACCGGGAGGCCGAACGCCGCCGCCTGTTGCGCGGCGAAACCGGACGGGGAACCTATGTCGCTCCGGAATCCCAGCCGGTCTCGCCGCTGATTCCCCATGAAGATGGCGGCGAAGACCTGGATCTCGCCCGGAACTTCGCCTATCCGCACCTCAATCCGAGCCTGAGCGAAGGCCTGATCCGGCTGGCGCGCACGCCCGGCATAGAGCGGCTTAACGGCTTCGTGCCTTCCCAGGGTCTCAGATCGCACCGGGAAACCGGCGCGCTTCTGTTTGAAAAGTTCGGCCTTGAGGCCGACCCGGACCGGGTCGCACTGACCTGCGGTGCCCAGCACGGGATCCAGATCCTGCTGCAGGCGCTGTTCCGCCCGGGCGATGCGGTTGCCGTCGATGCCTTCACCTATCCGTCAATCCTGAATTCCGCGCCCCATCTCGGACTGCGGCTCGTACCTGTTCCCGCCCTGCGCGGGCCGGACGGCGGTTTTCTGGCAATGGATCCGGATGCGCTC
Source organism: Roseibium sp. (assembly GCF_048260565.1). GTDB lineage: Bacteria > Pseudomonadota > Alphaproteobacteria > Rhizobiales > Stappiaceae > Roseibium. The sequence goes on from NZ_JBLXGP010000004.1 coordinate 391,268, forward strand.
CTGGAAGCTGTGCGCCTTCACGGCGTCAAGGGCGTCTTCCTGATGCCCAACATGCAGAACCCCACCACCCACACCATGAGCCTTACCGAACGCGCGGCACTGGTTGCCGTTGCCCGCAAGGCGGGGCTCAAGATCATCGAGGACGATCCCTATACGCCGTTCATCACCGAAAACCTGCCCGCCTTCGGCCGGCTGGCGCCGGAGCTGACGGCATCGATTGCCAGCATTTCCAAGCTGATTTCGCCGGGCAGCCGGGTCGGCTTCGTCCATGTGCCGGCGTCTTATGGAGCCTCGGTGCGGAACCTGATTGGCGAAAGCACCTGGATGGCCTCGCCGATCACCGCGGAACTGATCGGCGGCTGGATCCGTGACGGCTCGCTGGAAAAGGCCCTGGCGGCCAAGCGCCGGGCGAACCGGAAACGTTCCGAACAGGCGGTGGAGCGATTGGGTGCCGACAGGCTGCAGGGCGGCGAAGACAAGGTCTTCGGCTGGTTGCATCTGCCCGATGGCGTCGATCCGGATGCGGTCGAGGCGACGCTTGCCCATCAGGGCCTGTCGATCCTGTCGTCCCGCTATTTCCAGACACCGGGCCAAAGGCTGGCGCCTTACATGCGCGTGACCTTCGGCTCGATCGCGGATGACGGCAGGTTCACCGAAGCGCTCGACCGAGTGGCGGCAACGATCGCCCGTTTCGAGAAGGGACCGGAACGGTCCCAGCCGGTTGGATAAGGCTGCGGTCTAAGCCAAATGATGAGTGGCTTACCTTTGACAAGCCTGTATTCCGTGTGAATAAGCGAGCAACCGGCACGGACCGGCCTGAAGGCTTGAAAGGCGACATGGCGTTCTGGACCCCGCACAGGAACAAACGAGACGAAGAGCAGCGCTTCGATCCGGCGCTTGCGGATTTTGCCGTCTTTGAAGGCGTTGGCCTGACCCTGGGCGGCCGTGAGGTGCTCAAGGATGTTTCCCTTTCGCTCTCCGAACGCCGCATCGGCGTCATCGGTCTGAACGGATCGGGCAAGAGCAGCCTGGTGCGCCTCCTCAACGGCCTGCATGTGCCCGGACGCGGCAGCGTGCGCATATTCGGCGCCGAGACCAAGGCGGTCCGCGCACAGCTGCCGCGCCATGTGGGGTTCGTATTCCAGAACCCGGACCACCAGGCGATCTTCCCGACAGTGGAAGAAGAAATCGCATTCGGTCTGACCCAGCTTGGCGCCGACAAACAGGCCGCACGGGATGGGGCCACCGATTTTCTGAAACGGCATCACTGCGAGCCGCTGGCCAAAAAGCCCTTTGCAGAACTGTCCGAGGGCCAGAAGCAACTCATCTGCATCCTGGCCGTTCTCGTCATGCAGCCGGAGCTGCTTGTTCTCGACGAACCGATGGCGAGCCTCGACGGTCTGGCCGCGCGCCGCATCCTGCGGAAACTGAAGTCGCTCGACCAGAAAATCGTCCTGATCAGTCACGATCTTGCGGTTTTTGACGGGTTCGACCGGGTGATATGGCTGGAGGACGGGCAAGTGCGCATGGATGGCGTTCCGGGCGATGTCCTGCCGGCCTATGTGGCCGATCTTGACCGCAGGGCCGGTGCCGCAAAAGAGGAGGCGGACCTGTGATTTCGGTCTACCTGCCAGGCACGAGCTGGATCCACCGGACACCGGTGCGGCTCAAGCTGCTGGCGCTCGCCGTCGTCAGCATGGCGATCCTGCCGGTTCACGATCCTTTGGTGCTGGGTGCGGCGCTTGCGGGCGTCCTTGCGCTTTATGCCGCGCTCGGACCACAGGGGTTGAAGCAGGTACTGCTTTTAAAACCATTGGTGTTCCTTTTCCTGATCATCTTTCTTCTGCACGGGATCAGTGGTTCCTGGGTGGAAGGTCTTGTGGCCGTGTTGCGCCTCGTTGCCATGGTGCTGCTTGCCAATCTCGTTTCCGTCACCACCCGCATGGACGACATGCTGGACGCGGTGATGCCGCTCTTCTATCCGCTGAAGATCTTCGGTGCTTCCCCGAAAAAGCCGGCGCTCGCCGTGACCCTGGTGATCCGGTTTGTACCGGTGCTGCTCTCGGTATATGCCTCTCTGGCAGAGGCCTACCGGTCCCGCACGGGCAAACGCGGCAGCTGGCGGTTGATTGCCCCGTTTGCGCTTCAGGCGCTCAGAATGTCGGAAAACGTCGCCGAAGCGCTGACCGCCCGTGGCGGTGCGGATGGTCTGGTGCCGGAAAGTACCGCAAATACCGACGTACAACGCCGGATGCTGAAAAGGAACTTATGAATATGACAGACCGTTCGCTGGTCCAGATCGCATTTTATGCAGCCCTGATCGCCGCCCTCGGGTTGCTGACGAAAATCACCATTCCTGTCATGGGCGGCGTGCCGATCACGGCGCAGACGCTGGGTGTGATGCTGGCCGGTGTCATGCTCGGTCCGGTCCGCGGAGCCCTTGCGGTGCTCCTGTTTCTTTTCCTCGTCGCCCTCGGCGCGCCGCTTCTGGCCGGTGGACGCGGTGGGCTCGGCATTTTCGCTTCGCCCTCCGTCGGTTTCCTGATCGGCTGGCCGGTCGGGGCCTTTGTGGCCGGCTTCCTTATGCAGCGGACGAAGGCGCTGTCGGTCCTCCCGGCGGCTGTTCTCGCTGCTCTCGTCGGCGGGATCGGCGTCGTCTATCTGTTCGGCATTCCGGGTGTTGCGATCATGGCGGATTTGCCTCTGGCAGAAGCCACCACTGGCGCTGCCGTCTATTTACCTGGCGATCTCATCAAGGTCGTCATTACCGCCATTGTCGCCGAGACAGTCGCCCGCGGCCTGCCCCGGGCCTTGATCTCGCGCGGCTGACCGGCCCGGTCCGAAGGGATGGCCTGATATGGCCTTTGTCGGAGACAGTCTGAAGGATCACGCCAGAGCGCGCGCGCAGGAGTGCGCTCTGGCCTGTGACCGGCGCTCCTGGACCTGGGCAGACCTGTTTAAGGATGTCGAGGCGCTTGCCGGTGAACTGGCATCCCGCACTCCCGAAGGTGCCCGGGTGGGCCTCTCCCTGACCGATCCGGCGGATCTGCTGATCGCCTTTCTCGCCGTCATCCGCCGGGGCGGGCTCGCCATGGTGTTCGACCCGGCCTGGCCACCGGCCCGCCGATCCTGGGTGGAGCGGGAGACGGCACCGGACCTTGTGCTTGACGCAGCCGCGCTCGCCGAACTCCGCGCTCGGGCGCCGCAATCGTCCGGATCGCTGAAAGCACCGGACGAAGCGGTTCCATTCTACGCGGGCTTTACTTCCGGCTCGACCGGCGACCCGAAGGGCTATTGCCGAACCCACCGCTCCTGGCTGAAGAGTTTCGACTTGAGCCGGGCGGAATTTGCCATCGGTCCGCAAAACCGGATCGTCATTCCCGGAAGCCTCGTTCATTCTCTGCATCTTTATGGGGCCGTTCACGGCCTGCATGCCGGTGCCAGTGTGGCGTTGTCTCCTTGGTTTTCCCCGAAGACGCTCGCGGAGCAACTGAGGAAGGCTGAGGGGACCGTCTTCTACGCCACGCCGACCCAGATCCACTATGTGGCCGAAGAACTCAAGCGGTCCGGACCGGCGGCAACGGTCGGGCTGGTTCTGGCGAGCGGCGCGAAATGGTGCGCCGAAGACAGGCGGGCCATGGCGGCGATCTTTCCGAAAGCCCGGCTGGTGGAGTTCTACGGCGCCTCCGAGATGAGCTTTATTGCCGTTTCCGCGCCCGAGGATGACGTGCCTGACCGGTCCGTAGGCCGTGCGGCGGCAGGCGTGTCGATCCGGATCGGGGAACCCGGCAGTCCGCCTGTGGCTCCGGGGACGACCGGGCCGATATGGGTGAAAAGCGGCCTGCTGTTCGACCGTTATATCTGTGGCGGCGGTGAAGAGGTGTGCTGGAAGGACGGCTGGCTGACCGTCGGCGATCACGGCTACTTCGACGATAATGGATTTCTCTATCTCGCCGGCCGGGAAAAGCGGATGATCGTGACCTCCGGCCTCAATATCTATCCCGAAGAGGTGGAGCAGGTTCTGGCCAGCCATTCCGCTGTTCGCGCGGCAGCCGTCTTCGGGGTCCCCGATCCCGTGCGCGGCAGTCGGCTGGTTGCTGCCGTCGCTCCGGAACCGGATGCAAGGATTGAAGCGAGCGAACTGCGTCGGCTTTGTCTTGGCGAGCTCGGCCGGTCGAGAACGCCGCGGATGTTTCATGTGATCACGGACTGGCCGTTGACCCCGGGTGGTAAGACCGATCTGCAAAAGCTGGAACGTGATCTGCTTCAGGCGACAAGAGCCGAGGCCGCGGAATGACCGGCAAGCAGTCCGCAATCATCGTGGCGGCCCGCAGGACGGCGGTCGCCCCGAGAGGCGGCGCCTACCGGCATTTGCAAGCCGATGAGTTGGCGGCCCCCATCATCGAAGCCGTCCTGACCGATGCGGGACTGTCCGGGGGAGACGTCGATCAGGTCATCCTGGGAAACGCTTTATATGGCGGCGGCAATCCCGCTCGCCTGGGCGCCCTGCGCGCCGGATTGCCGGAAACGGTCTCGGCGATGACAATCGATACCCAGTGCTGTTCCGGTCTCGATGCCATCCTGCAGGCGGTTCGGCTGGTGGAAGCGGGTGCAGCGGACTGTGTGCTCGCGGGAGGTGCTGAAAGCTTCAGCCGCTCAGCCATCCGGATGCGTCGTCCGATCAATTCCAATGAATCGCCGGTCGGCTATGACCGGCCGCCATTTTCACCTTGGCCGGATCGGGACCCGGACCTGAGCGAGGCTGCCGCGGATCTTGCGCGTCGGCACGGAGTGTCACGTCAAGCCCAGGCAGTCTTTGCGGTCGAAAGCCACGGCAAGGCCTCGGCCTGTATCGAGAGCGGTAAATACGGACCGGAGATCGTTATCGTATCCGGTCTTTCCCGCGATGCCTTCGCCCGCAGGCTGGAGCTCAAGACCGCTCTGCGCGCACCGGTCATCGCCGGTGATGCGGAAACCGGCGTGTCGACGGCAACAACGGCGGTCGAAGCGGACGGGGCCGCCGTCGTTGCGATCCTGTCCGAAAGGAAGGCACGCAATCTCGGTCTCACGGCCGGCTTGCGGGTTCTGGATGGCGTTACGGCGGCCGGCGGCCCTGCGCAGCCGGCGCTGGTGCCGCAGGTCGCAATCCGGCGTCTTGCCGGAAGGCTTGATTTGGAGCCGGGTGCCTTCGATGCGATCGAACTGATGGAGGCCTATGCCGTTCAGGCATTGGCGACCATAATAGATCTGGGGTTGGATCCGGCCCGGGTGAACACAAACGGCGGGGCGCTTTCAAGAGGTCATCCGATCGGTGCGTCGGGTGCGATCCTTGCCGTTCGTCTGTTCCACGACCTGAAAAACCGCAAACCGGGCCAGACCGGCCTTGCCGCAATAGCGGCCGCCGGCGGTCTGGGGACGGCCGTAGCATTTCAAAGTGTCGATTTTCGCGCCTGAAATCTGCCGCTCGAGCCCGCTCCGGCATTAAGAATTGTTAACGATTTCAATCTGTTCAAAACGTTCGGAGGGCCGCCGACCCGCAGGTTTGCTTGAGTTTTTGCCGTTTGATGTCAGGGTTATCCACATGCCCGAAACGGCGAATTTTTCGGACTGAAAAATTTTTCAAAATTCTTGTTGACCGGGCCGGCGGCCACCCCTATAACCACGTTCATCGACGGCGGCAACGTCGCTGGCGACAGGGCCTTGCGCTCTAAATTACCCGAAAAGATGGCTTGACGGCCGAATGCAAATTCGGCATAAGCGCCTCGTTCCTCGGGACACGGTTCTTCGGAAAACGCCTTCGGGTGGTACGGAATAACCAACTGGCTCATCGAGCCAGCGTTCTTTGACAATATGATATATTGAAGGAAGGGAAGCGTGGACGGCGTTGTTCTTGCGGAGCTGGGGCTTTATTGTCCTGGTTTTGAGAGAAAGTTACGCAGGTACGCTGATCTTCTAGACAGGAAGCCGGTTGG
>NZ_JBLXGP010000005.1:0-322431 GCF_048260565.1 Roseibium sp.
GCACGGTGAAGGAGACGCTCGGCTCGGTGAACGTGCCGGTGGTCTGCGCCAACCAGCTGGTGAACCCGGGCGACATCATCGTCGCCGACGATGACGGGGTCTGCGTGGTGCGCCGCGAGGAGGCCGAAGCCGTTCTGGAAAAGGCCCGCGCCCGCGAGGCGGCCGAAGAGGACAAGCGCAAGCGGCTTGCCGCCGGCGAACTCGGCCTCGACATCTACAACATGCGCGGCCGCCTAGCCGAAAAAGGATTGAAGTATGTCTGAGGTGAGCGCCTACTCGCTTCCCGGACGTCTTCAGCTTTAAAATTACAGGACTTACGTTCCAATGGATAAAGATTATCTTCCGTTCCATCCCAACCCGTCCAAGCCGACGTTCAAGCTGCCGGCGGGTGCCGTTGACGCCCATTGCCACGTCTTCGGCCCGGCCGATGTGTTTCCTTACGCGCCCGAACGCAAGTACACTCCTTGCGATGCGCCGAAGGAAAAGCTGTTCGAGCTGCGCGACTATCTCGGGTTTGACCGCAATGTGATCGTGCAGGCCACCTGCCACGGCAAGGACAACCGCGCCCTGGTCGATGCGCTCAAGGCCGCCGGCGACAAGGCGCGCGGCATTGCCAGCGTCGGACCCGACATCACCGAGGCAGAGATTCAGGAAATGGATCAGGCCGGCGTGCGTGGCGTGCGCTTCAACTTCGTCAAGCGCCTGGTCGACAACACGCCCAAGGACGTGTTCCTCGGCATTGCGGAAAAGATCAAGCAATTCGGTTGGCACATCGTCGTCTATTTCGAGGCGCCCGATCTGGAAGACCTGACCCCGTTCCTGAAACAGCTTCCCACCACCATCGTCGTCGACCACATGGGCCGGCCGGACGTGACCAAGGGGGTCGACCACCCGGATTTCCAACGGTTCGTCAACCTGCTCCGGGACAACGACAACATCTGGACCAAGGTCACCTGCCCGGAACGTCTGACGGTCGCCGGCCCGCCCTATGACGATGTCGTCGACTTCGGCAAGGTTCTCGTCGAGCGCTTCCCGGACCGGGTCATCTGGGGCACCGACTGGCCGCATCCGAACATGAAATCCCACGTGCCGGACGACGGCATGCTCGTCGATTTCATTCCCCGGATCGCCCCCACCGAAGCCCTGCAAAAGGCACTCCTCATCGACAATCCGATGCGCCTTTACTGGGGCTGAGCACGCGGGATCCACGCGTCCGCCAGAAAAGACATGAGAAGCAATTTAGCCCGGACGCTCAGCGATCCGGGCTTTTTGTCGTAGCGGCCTGTATTTTCGCCGATTTCCCGCCCAACCGAGGAAGTAGGCAGTATAAGTTTTGCGTAACGGGTATTCATTCCAATACCCGCGCCCGGACCACTTGATTTAGGTCAAATCCGCACCTCTTCGCACCCGTGTATACATAACGAAAGCGTAGGAGGAAAAGGTCATGGACCAACCAGGATTTCACTATCACATCGACATTCCGGGCACGACGATCTTCGACGGCAAGCAGGCCATGAAGGGCTATGCGCTCAACAAGATGTGCTACTCGTTCAACAAGGCCGAGAACCGGGAAGCGTTCCAGGCCGATGAAGAGGCCTATATGGAAAAATACGGCCTGAACGATCAGCAGAAAGAAGCGATCCGCAAGCGCGACGTGCTCGGACTGATCGAGGCCGGCGGAAACATCTACTACCTCGCCAAATTCGCCGGCATCTTCAAGCTGTCGGTGCAGGATGTCGGCGGTCTGCAGACCGGAAAAACCACCGAGGAATTCAAGGAATTCCTCGCCAGCCAGGCATGAGGAGGACAGATCATGGCTAAGGTTCTCGGTGGCATCACCACCTCTCACATTCCCGCCGTCGGCAACGCGATCCAGAAGGAACTCTACGACGATCCCTACTGGAAGCCTTTCTTCGACGGCTATCCCAAGGTCCATGCCTGGATCAAGGAACACAAGCCCGACTACGTGATCAACATCTACAACGACCACGGCCTCGGCTTCTTTCTCGACCGGATGCCGACCTTCGCCATCGGCGCGGCGCATGAATACAAGAACGAGGATGAGGGCTGGGGTCTGCCGTCGCTCGATCCGTTCCCGGGCGCACCGGAGCTTTCCTGGCACATCATCGAATCCATGGTGGCCGACGAGTTCGACATCACCTCCTGCCAGGAACTGGCCGTCGACCACGGTTTCGTGGTGCCGATGCAGCTGTTCTGGCCGGGCGCCCCGCACCATCCGGACATGCCGCGGTGCGTGCCGATCTCGGCCAACACCGTGCAGCATCCGATCCCGACGCTGAACCGTGCGCTGAACTTCGGCAAGGCGCTCGGCAAGGCCCTGCGGTCCTTCCCGGAAGACGCAAAGATCGTCGTTCTCGGCACCGGCGGCCTGTCGCACCAGCTCGATGGCCAGCGGGCGGGCTTCATCAACAAGGAGTTCGACCAGTACTGCCTGGAAAACATCGTCCACAATCCGGAAGAGCTGACCAAGATCACGCGCATGGAGCTGGTCGAGAAGGCCGGCGCCCAGGGCACCGAATTCCTGATGTGGATGATGATGCGCGGCGCGCTCGGCGACGATGTCACCGAGATCACGCGTAACTACCACATTCCGATTTCCAATACCGCGGCCGGCACACTGCTGCTGGAATGCGCTGCCTGACAAGTCGGACTTTTGACAGGAAAAACGCCCGGAATTCTTTCCGGGCGTTTTTTGTCATCAGGCAATGGACCGAACGCGCCTGCTCCACATCGAAAATTTCACAAAATCAAAGCTCTATGGTGGCAACGACTTCGTTCCCGCATCCATGGTATTCGAGCGTATCGAAGCACAGGTTTCGCGCCACCAGAAGACCGCGTCCATTGGGCTGGTCCAGCGGCATTTCTCCGTTCAGGACCTTTTCGAAGTCGAACCCTTTCCCCTCGTCCTGAACCTTCAGCCAGACGTGAGACCCTGAGCATTTGAAGAACACCCGCACCACCCGGTCTCGGTAGGCCCCCAATCGCAGGCGTCGCTGAATTTCGTCGTCGATCTCCCCGCTCATGATCAGCTTCGCCTTGGTCTGCTGGTCGATCTCAAGATTGCCGTGCTCGACCGCATTCGACAGCAGTTCCCAGATGCCAAGGGACGCCTTTTCGGGACAAGGCGTGTTTGCCGCCAGCATTGTAGAAAGCTTCTCCGCCTCGCTGAGCGTGGTAATCTCGAACTCTCCGGAGACCAGACGACCGATGACCGGTTTGTTTTTCGATACATACTGCTGGATGGATTCAATCGGATTTGGCTTGTCCCCCATAGGCGACGCTCCCGTTTCAGGCTCCGTATCTTTCACGATCGTGGTCATTTTACACCTCCGTCAAATGCCTGGAGATGATCCTCACCGGGAACCGCGTTGCGATGGAACAACGAGATGATCGTCAGATCGTCATTCGGCTTCTGTTTGGCCTTGCGCTCAAGGTAGGATACGATTTCCGAAGGAAGGCGGCGGCAATCCATGCCCCGGCCCTTCAGGTTGACGAACTCCGCCAATCTTTCCGGGGTAAACACCTGCCTGGGCGGATCCGGCGTCTCTATCAGGGCATCGCTGTACAGGATCAGGCCGCCGCCCGGCGCAAACCGGCTGCGAACCTCCTCGTAGGTCGCCCCCTGGATCAGCCCCAGAGGATAGCCGGTACCGTCGATCAGGCGAAAGGGCTCGTGCGCAGTCGAGCCGGACAGAAGCTGCGACGGAACACCCGCCGATGCATGGACCACTTCGCCGGCGTCGAAGTCGATCACGGCGCAGAACATGGTGGCGAACTGGCCGATGGGCAGGACGGAACACAGGTATTCGTTCAGCTGCGCCATCCAGGCGGCCGGAGATTCCGCCAGTATCGTTCCGCTGGACATGAAAGTATGCAGCCGGAATGTATTGAGGGCGGAGCCCACGCCATGGCCGCTGAAGTCCGCGCTGAAGACCTTGAGTTTGCCGCTTCCGAGAGGCACCAGCCCCCAAAGGTCGCCACCCAGTCCCTGGGACGCTTCATAATGGCTGCCGATCGTAACCGGGAAGGCGGCCTCGATATCCGCGATGACCGCTTTCGACGGCAGCAGCGATTCCTGCATGGACCGGGCGAGCCGAAGTTCCTGGTCCATGTTTTTCTGGAATTCCGACAAGCGCTTGATCAGATAGAGATGGTCGAGATGAACCCGGATCCGGCCGATAAGTTCAAGCCGGTCGATCGGCTTGGTGATCAGATCTGTCGCACCGGCGGAAAAAACGGCTGAGCGGTCGTCAGACTTGTCCATGCCGGTCAGAACGAGGATCGGAATATCCTTGAAAGACGCATGTCCCCTCAGTCTCTGGCAGAGTTCGAAACCGTCCATGTTCGGCATGATCAGATCGGTCAGCACAATATCCGGCCGCCACTCCAGCGCCATCGCCAGGGCTTCCTGGCCATCGGACGCTTCGGAGATGTTCGTGAAGCCGTAATTGCGCAAATGGCGGGCAATGACCGTCAGCATCAACGGACTGTCATCGACAATCAGTATCCGCGCGTCGGCCACGCGGTTGGAGGAGGTCACATGATAATTGGGGCTGTTGCCCGCCGCGCCTTCGCCCCCGGATGCTGGCACCTGTGACACAGCGCTCCTACTCCACGACTTCCAGTATCTTGTCGAACTTGCCCATCTCGAGCAGGGTTTTCACATGCCCTCTCGGCGCCTTGAGACATAGGGACCAACCGTTCGTTTTCGCCGTGTCATGGGCAACCATGAACATGCCCAGGCCGGAGGAATCGATCGAGTTGAGATCGGAGAGGTCAAAGACACATTTCTTCGCCCCGGAACTGCTGACATCCTCGATCAGGGTCCGGAACATGGTGTGATCGGAAAACTCCATCCGGTCACTGAGCTTTGCCAGAAAGATATCTCCATCCAGGCTGGTATTCAGTTTCATTGCGCCTGCCCTCCCTTAGAACAATTCAATATCGTCATCGTCATCATCTGCTTTCGGCCCATTGTCGCCGTCTTCGATTGCTGCAACGGCTGCGAGGGACACCATCGGTTCGTTCGGAAGAAGCTCCGCAGCCAGTCGGCGACGGACGTCCTCGAGGCTGAACCTGTCGAGTATGCGACGAGCGAGGATTTCCCTTGGCGTCTGTCTCCGATCGTCCTGCGAAAAATCCGCCGACTGCCGGTCGAGTTCCTCCGCGGCCGAGGTCATTTCCTCGATCGCCCATTTGATGTTTTCAAGCGTCTGGGTGGTCCGGTCATGGAACTGCAGCCCGATGACAGCCGCCGAGATGTCGTTGGTGATTTCCTCGGTCGTGACCGCGGTCTTATGCAGCACCTCGGACATTTCGTTGTTCTGCCTGACCATGCAATCCACCATCTTCGTGAACCCCGCGTTGACCTCGAGGTTCTCGTTCGCCAGATCCATTTGGGCGATTTCCTCGACGAGCGCCTGGGTACCTTTCAGTCCGTGGGCGATCCCGCCGATCTGCTCCTTCAGATCGTTTGAAAGGGAATCCACGGTCTTCGCCAGCTCGCGCACCTCATCGGCAACGACGGCGAACCCGCGCCCGGCCTCGCCGGCACGCGCCGCCTCGATTTTCGCATTCAGGGCAAGCAGATTGGTCTGGCTGTTGATCTTTTCGATCTTGCCGATACTGCCTTCGACGTTGACCAGATCCTCATTGATGTCATTGAGCTTGTAGACCATCGACATGCCCCTGGACGACAGATGGACGATCTTCTCGATCAGCTCCGAGAGAATGTCGTTCAGCCCCGAGGCCAGGTCCGGCAGCGCAACCTTTTCTCCGTCGACCTCGACCGACTGGGCGATTTCCGACAGGTTCTGCACCGTCTGGGACTGCTCGCGAGAGCGGACTGCAATACTCTGAAACCGCCCGGTGACCTCACCGATATTCGTGTCGATGACGTTGCAGGTACCTTCGATTTCGCCGACGAGCGCGCGCAGGGCGACCCTCTGGGCATCGCTGAAGCCCAGCCAGTCCTGAAGAAGCTCCAGGGCGTCGACCCGAGAAGGGGGAAACTGTGCATCCGGATGGGAAGCCGTAGAGTTTAAATCTTCGGTCTCTTCTAACTCAAACACGACTTCTTCCTCAAATTGAAGCACGAGAAAATATTGCAACCTCTGTATTTAAAATTCGTATACCTGAAAAATATTATTTTCTATCACTACATAATATTACTATACTCTTATCTTGATCTTATTATCACTGGTACAAATAGCGAGTATTTCACGAGATATTTTCGAAAGAGGCAATTGAAACTCTACGGCATCCATCTCGAACGCAACCCTGGGCATTCCGTAGACAACGCATGATGCCTCGTCCTGCCCCAGCGTCCGTGCGCCCGATGCGCGCATTTTCTGGAGACCTGCGGCCCCGTCCTTGCCCATGCCGGTCAGGATCACTCCGACGGCATTTTGCCCTGCGTGTTTGGCCACGGAATCGAACAGGACATCGACGGACGGACAGTGACCGGTTACCGGCTCCTGTCCGCCAACCCTGCATATGTAGTTCGCGCCGTTGCGGCCCAGCCGCAAATGCTGATCCCCCGGTGCGATGTAGGCATGCCCCGGCAAAACGCGCGCGCCGTCCTGCGCTTCCGAAACCTGGATCGCGCACATGCGATCGAGGCGCCGGGCAAAGGTCGAAGTGAAGCTTGCCGGCATATGCTGCGTGATAAGGATTGCCGGACTATCGGCCGGCAGGGTGCTCAGGACACTGGTCAGCGCTTCCACGCCGCCGGTCGAGGCGCCGATCGCTACGATCTTCTCCGTCGACGAATATCCCCGCCCCTGAATTTCGAGGCGGGGTCCGGCCGGAGCCCGGGACGCGCTGGCCATGACATTAGCCCTGGCCGCGGTCTTGACCTTGGCGATCAGCTCGGCGCGCTTTTCCTCAAGACCGACCTGAATGTCCTGGGTCGGTTTGGCGACATAATCGACCGCACCGATTTCAAGTGCATGCAGCGTCGCGTCCGCACCGTGTTGCGTCAGGGTCGACACCATGACCACAGGCATCGGACGCAGGCTCATGATCTTCTTCAGGAACTCGATGCCGTCCATCCGTGGCATCTCGATATCCAGCGTGATCACATCCGGATTGAGTTCCTTGATTTTCTGGCGTGCCACAAGGGGGTCGGGAACCGCTCCAAGAACCTGGATCTCCGGATCGCTTGAAAGCATTTCGCTCAGCATCTGCCGGATCAGCGCTGAATCATCGACGATGAGGACGCGAACAGGTTTTGCGGTCATCCAGGAGCTCCTCAGCCAAACAGTTCGATGTCGCCTTCCACAGGCTCGATTCGCAGGGTCGACACGTATTCCTGCTCCTGGCGGACGAAGTTCCGTTCCGCGGTCGGTTTCTGAAGCAGGCGTTTCACGGCTCCGGTTTCCGGAAAGTAGTGAATCCGGCGGCCCCGGGCCCCGCCCAGGTCGTGCGCTGTAAGCCTTAGTCCCTCCTGGGCAAGATACTGCACGGCGAACTCGGAATTCTTGGTGCCGATCAAGGTCGGTCCGACATTGAGATTGGCGCCGCCGAACAGCTTGATTTCGAGATCCTCGCGCCGGCAACCCGACTTCAACACCTCGTTGATCAACGCTTCCATGGCAAAATTGCCGTAGCGCAAGGCGGCATTGATGCCGTTCCAGTCGGCCGTCTCGTTGTTGGGCAGCATAAAATGATTCAGGCCGCCGAAACCGGTGTTGGGGTCGCGAACGCAGGCCGCCACGCAGGAACCGAGTACGGTCACGATCATTTCGTCCCTTGCATCGGTGACGTAGTATGCACCCGGCAGCACGCGGACGGCCCACATGTTGTTTTTCGCATCGAAGGTCCGGCTCACGTTCGGACCCTCATGGGCATTGATCGGCGCCTCTTTCCGATGGGCCTGGCTGAGAGCGTGCATCACCCCTTCCTCCGGTAGACCGTGCGGCCTTTCAGTTCGAACTGAGACTGGACGTCGAGGAGTGTTTCCGAGTGTCCGATATAAAGCCAGCCACCCGGCCGCAGCATGTCGCAGAACCGGTCGATCAGCTTTGCCTTGGTCGGCTCGTCGAAATAGATCATGACATTCCGGCAGAAGATCGCGTCGAACGGCCCCCGCATCGGCCAGGGACCGAGCAGGTTGAGCTTCTTGAAGGCGATCAGGTCCCGTACACCGTCCGCCACCTGGAAACTGTCGCCGGCGCCCGGCGCCTTGCCGAAGAAACGGTTGCGGTATCCAGCCGGCAGGTCTGCGATGGACGATGCCGGATAAATGCCCGCCTTCCCCCTTGCGACCATCGTGGTATCCAGGTCCGACGCCAGGATCCTCGCATCCCAGGTTTTGAGGCGAGGCATGGCCTGGGTCAGGGTCATCGCAATCGAATAGGGTTCCTCGCCGGAGGAACATCCCGCCGACCAGATCCGTAGCCGGTTTTGCCCGGTCGAGGCCGCCAGATGGCTCACCTCCGGCAGGACCACCTCCTTCAGATGATCGAAATGATGGGTCTCGCGGAAGAATTTCGTCAGGTTGGTGGTGATCGCATTGATGAGAAAGCCGACTTCATCGGCGCCCTCGCGGCTCTTCAGCAGAGCACAATAATCCGAAAACCTGTTCAGCCTGAGTTCCCGCAGGCGCCGCGCCAGACGGGAATAGACCATGTTCTTCTTGTGGTCCTTCAGAACAATGCCGGTCTTTTCGTAAATCGTTGCTGAGAGAAACCGGAAATCCTTGTCGCCAAAGGCAAATTCCTGGCCGGACTGTTCATCCCTTGCCGTGACTGCAGACATACGACACCTCATGAAAAACCATTCCCGGCCGCACCGGCCGGGAATGGCTGCCGTCAGGCTTTGGCCTTAGAATTCCTTCCAGTCGTCGTCTTCTTCGAACGCGGACTGCAGATCGGCCTGCATGGAGGCCACCGCCGCAGCCCCACCACCATTTACGCGCATGGTCCTGTCCGGCCGGACAGCAACGGGACGTTTCGGCTGTACCGCTACTGGACGGCTGGGCGCCATTCCCGCCGTGGTGCCGGCCCGGAAGAACGACATTCTCTGGTGCATACTGGCGGCCTGCTCCTGAAGCATCCGGCAGGCGGCCGCATTTTCCTCGACCAGCGCCGAGTTCTGTTGGGTCATCTCGTCCATCTGGCTGATGGCCTTGTTGATTTCCTCAACCCCGGTTGCCTGCTCGCGGCTGGCGGCTGCGATTTCCGAGACGATATCGGTTACACGCTTCACCGATTCCACGATTTCCGTCAGCGACGTACCGGCATTGTTGACCAGGGTCACGCCGTCCTTCACCTGGGATCCGCTTGCCACGATCAGCGCCTTGATGTCTTTCGCAGCTTCCGACGACCGCTGCGCCAGCGAGCGCACCTCCGAGGCCACGACCGCAAAGCCCTTGCCCGCATCGCCCGCACGGGCCGCTTCCACCGCCGCGTTCAGGGCAAGCAGATTGGTCTGGAACGCAATCTCGTCGATCACACCGGTGATATCGGAAATCTTCTGCGAGGAATCTTCGATCTGGGACATCGCAGTCACCGCCTTGCCGACGACCTCGCCGCCATCGGAAGCAACAGTGCGGGCGCTGATCGCGAGTTGGTTCGCCTGCTGGGCGTTATCCGCATTCTGCTTGATCGTGGAGGCGATCTCTTCCATCGAAGCCGCCGTTTCCTGCAGGTTGGACGCCTGCTGTTCCGTGCGCTGCGACAGGTCGTTGGTGCCGGACGTGATTTCGGCCGATGCGTTGGTAACCTCGTTCGCGCTGACGCTGACCTCGGTGACGATTTCGCTCAGCTGTTCCGCGGTCCGGTTGAGACGGTTCTTCAGATCCTCGAAGCTGCCGGCATAGGATCTCTCGATCCGCTTGGTCAGGTCGCCGGAAGCGATAGCCTCCAGGTTGGTATTCACATCGTCAAGCGCTTCACCGGTGGTTTCGCACAATCGGTTCATGGCTTCCGCCAGGTTGCGCATGAAACCGGTCTTGCCCTCCAGGGAGATCCGTTCGGCAAAGTTGCCGTTCACCGCCGCGGTGACCATGTTGTCGATCTCGGACTCGACCGCCCGTTCCTGCGTGACGTCCTTCCACTCGACAACGGAGCCCAGCCTGTTGCCGTCGGAGTCCATGACCGGATTGGCAATCAGGTCGAATTTTCGCCCGGCGACAGAAATGCTGGTGTTATAGGTGGAAGACAGCCGCTCCAGCATGCCGCGCTGATGGGCCGGGTTCTTGTGGAACACATCGATGTTCTGCCCCACGAGCCGGCTGGAATCGAACTGGGACAGTTCCTTGCGCAGATCGCTTTCCGCTTCCTTCATCATCTCTGTAACGCTGTCGTTCATGTAGACGATGTTGAAGTTGTTGTCGGCGACCATCACGTTGGTGGTGCAATTGTCCAGCGCCACCTTGATGCGCATATTGTCCTCGAAGGCTTTTTTCATTTCCCGCTCACGCTTGTCCTCGTGAGTCCGGTCGGCCCACTCGACCACGGTGCCGATGCGCGTGCCGTCGTCGTCGAAGACAGGGGTCGCGATAAGATCGAAGATCAGATCGCCGATATGAAGCGTTGTCTGGTAGGGTTTGACCAGACCGTCCAGAAGCCGGCGCTGATGCGCGGGGTTCTTGTGGAAGATGTCGATGTTGGCACTGATCAGCTTCTTGGAATCGAACTGCGGCAATTCCTGACGCAGCTCGGTTTCCACCTCGCCCAGCATCTTGCCGAGAGATTCATTCAGGTACACGATGTTGTAGTTGTCGTCGGCGACCATCACGTTGGTCGTGCACCGGTCCAGCGCCACCTTGATGCGCTGGAAACCGAAACCTCGTTCCTTGATGGCCTGGATATGACGGGCCAGCACGCCGAATTCGTCGGTTCGGTCGATGCCCGGAATTTCCACATTGGCCTCGCCGTTCGCAATCCGTCCGATCGCTTCCGACATGCTGGCAAGCGGCCCGGTGATGGAACGCACCGTGAAATAGGCAATGGCCCCGGACAGAAGCAAGTCGATCACCACGATACCGAGATCCACGAAGATCTCGGACCCCTGGGCGCCGTTTGCGATTGCCGTGGCAACGGTCGAGCCAACCAGGATCAGGGCGATCGCCCCAAAGCCTGTGATGAGCCGTTTCATGATACTCATTCCGGAAAATATCCTGGGCATTTTCTAACCCCCGTTCTGGAAGCGTTTCGGCGAAGGGACGCCGGGATTTGGTTAAGCGGCTATTTCGCCCGATGCGGCGATGTCCCCGCGCTGGAACAGTTTTTCGAGTGAAAGCAGAACGACCATGTTCTCTTCGACCGTGATGATCCCGGAGAGAAACTCCGCGGCCGCAATGCGTTCCATGTCAGGCACCGGCCGGATCTGATCTTCATGAACCGTCAGGATGTCGGACACCGCATCCACCAGGAGGCCGATGGTTCGCTCCTTGACGCTCGCGATAATCACAACGTGATAGGGCGTGGCCACCGTCCCCCCCATCCCGAACCGGCGGCGCAGGTCGAAGGTCGGAACGATGGTCCCGCGCAGGTTCATCACACCGAGATTGTAATCGGGCTGGTTCGGCAGAGGTGCCGTTTCCGTCCATCCCTTGATTTCCCGGACAGCCATGATGTCGATGGCGAACTCCTCGTCGCCGACCCTGAAGCTGATGAATTGCCGCGTGTTCGGCTGGTTGATCTCCACGGCTTCGGAGGCATCGGCTTCCTGATCTATTCCGTCGATGTGGTCGTCCATTTCTCCCCCTTCCCTATCCGGTCTGTGCCATCGCCGCCTGCGGCGCGTCATCGCGTGGGACGCCCGGCGTATGTGTTGAAGTTTCGTGCAGGTGATGTCTGCCGTTCGTGCGCGGACCGTCGCCACGGCCGGACATGGTCCGCAATTGCTCGATGTCCAGGATGAGCGCGACCTTGCCGTTGCCGAGGATCGTCGCCCCCGACACACCGGGCACAGGATCGAAGTTTTCCTGCAGGCTCTTGATGACCACCTGCTGCTGACCGATCAGTTCATCGACCACGACACCGATCTTGCCGCCGTTGGCGGTTTCCAGAAGCACGACCAGGCCGTTCCACGGCTCCGTCACGGCGCCGGGAACATCGAACAGGCGGTGCAGATAAATGAGCCGGATGAATTCTCCCCGGATGGAAACGACTTCACCGCCGCCGGCAAGGACTCGCACCTGACCGCGTTCCGGCTGGAAGCTTTCCACGATGCTGGTCAGCGGCAGGATGTATTTCTCCCGGCCGACCGCAACCATCATGCCGTCGAGCACGGCAAGCGTGAGCGGGATCGTCAGCGTGAAGCGGGTGCCCTTGCCGAGGACGGACTGGACGCTGATACGACCGCCGAGATTGTTGATGTTCCGACGCACCACATCCATGCCGACGCCCCGGCCGGAGACATCGGTCACCGCCTTTGCGGTCGAGAACCCGGGCGCAAAGATAAGATCGTCGATCTCATCGTCACCCAGCTTGGCGTCGGCCGCCACGATGCCTTTTTCGACGGCCTTGTCGAAGAGTTTCCTGCGATCGATGCCGGCGCCGTCGTCGGTCACCTGAATCAGGATGTTGCCGCCGGCATGTTTGGCCGCAAGCTTGATCGTGCCGACCGGCGCCTTGCCCTTCTCCGTGCGGGTCCCGGCATCCTCCAGACCGTGATCGATCGCATTGCGGATCATGTGGGTCAGGGGATCGGCCAGTTCCTCGATCACGGTTTTGTCCACTTCGGTCTGTTCGCCGGTCGTCAACAGCCTGACCTGCTTGCCGACCTTGGCGGAAACCTCCCGGACAAGACGCGGCATTCTGGCAAAAACCGATTTGACCGGCTGCATCCGGATCGCCATGACGCATTCCTGGAGTTCCCGGATCAGGGTCGCCATTTCCTCATGACCCTGCGCGGCTTGAAGGCCTCCGGCTTCGTTCCGATCCGCTGCCTCCTGCGCCAGCATCGACTGGGTAATGACAAGTTCGCCGACCACGTTCACGAGCCTGTCGACCCGATCGAGATCGACCCGGATCGAGGTAATCCCCGTCGTGCCGGATCCGGCTTTCGTGACCGGCCCCTTGCCGTTTTGCGGCGCGGGAACCACCTTCGCCGGCGGTTTTGGAGATGCCAGCGGAACGGCGGCGGAGGCTTTTTGCGCAGATGGCGCGGCTGCAGCCGGCGCTTCCTCGGCCGCTACGGCGTTGTGTTGCGGATCTTCGTCCCGGCTGCCGGATATCGCGTCCGCATCCAGTCGGGTGATTTCGAGATCGCAGTCGTCTTCGACGAACTCGAAAACTTCCGCGATATCGCCCCTGGATTTGTCGGTAATCAGTTCAAAGGTCCAGCAGAGATAGGCATCTTCGGGCTCCAGGCTCCGAAGCGGCGGCAGGCCAGACACATCGCAGGCAACAGTCACCTCGCCGAGCGTCTTGAGTTCGCGCACCAGAAGCAGCGGCTCGTTCGCGTGGCGGAACAGTTCCGCATGAGGCTTGAAGCTGATCCGGAACCGGGACGTCCCGGCATCGCCGCCGGATACGTCCTCTTCCGGCAGGTCGGGGCCAACGGCCGGCGCGCCGTCGGCTGCGCCATCTTCCTCCATGATCAGTTCCAGCTCGTCGAGCACCTCCGAGCCGTAATCGTCGGCAAGCTCCTGCTCCATCTGCGCCGCCTCGACAAGGACCGCAAGGATGTCACCGGCATTGACGAGCGCGGTGATGACCCGTTCGCTCTGTTCGATCCTGCCTTCCCGCAGGAGGTCCAAAAGCGCTTCGTACTTGTGGGAGAAGGCCACCAGGCGGGTGTAATTGAAGGCGCCTGCGCCTGCCTTGATTGAATGAACGGCGCGAAAAATCGAATTCAGGGCTTCGCTGTCGGCGGTTTCCTCCTGCAGACAGCTCAACCGTTCGTCCAGATTGGTCAGCAGCTCATCGCATTCATCGAAGAATGTCTTGCGGAACTGCGCGAATTCGTCGCCGGTTATCTTGCCACCGCTCATTTGGTTTTATCCCGTAGCCAGTCAGGGGCAGACTTTGTTGACGACCTGGACAAGCTTGTCCGGCGTAAACGGCTTTACGATCCAGCCGGTCGCCCCGGCGGCCCGTCCGTCGGCCTTCTTCTGCTCGCCTCCTTCCGTGGTCAGTACGAGAATGGGTACTGATCGGTGCGCACCGCCGCCCCGCACGCGCTTGACGAGGGTCACCCCATCCATATTCGGCATGTTGATATCGGTGATGATCAGGTCGACGCTGGTCTTGTCGAGAACCGCAAGAGCATCCACACCGTCCGCGGCTTCCACCACTTCGAAGCCGGCTCCCTTCAGGGTGAAACTGACCATGTCGCGCATGGTTTTTGAATCATCGACCGTAAGAATCTTCTTTGCCATTTAACGAGAACTCCAACGCTTGAGATCTTCGGCCAACCCGAGATCTTCAAAGGCAAAAACCAGTGCCTGCGATGCATCGCGAAGATGGAAGGACCGCCCCTCGGCGGTAAAATCGCGCGCGGCGGCCAGCAAGATCTGCACAACCGGCGTGGAAACACGCTCGACCTTGCTGCCGTCTACGGTGACCTGATCGCTTGCCGACCCGACCTCGATCAAACCCTCCTTGAGGGAAGAAGCTCCGCCGATATCGAGAACGTCCGGCAACACGTAGGCACACGCCTTATTGTCAGAATCGTTACTCAATTCAGCCACCCCCCGGAAATTGAAATCTAGAACACCTGTCAATAATTACCATGTAAATATATCAAGATGCCCTAAAAGGACTTTGGAAATTCAAGCACTATAGGGTTTACAATGTGTTAATGGCCGGATTTGAACATTGTTATTTTCTACAATGTCGTTGTAAAATACCGTTTTTATCCTTAAACAAATCCAAATCAATAATAATAAACACTAATAGAGCGTATCATTTACATTTTCTTCACAGAAGAAGCCCAATAAATGACACAGATACACGCTTTAAGTGCATTAACAAATCATTGCATTAAACATAGTCGGCGAGATGCTGAAGGGCGAAATGAAGGAAAAAGCCAGCGAGCAAAAGCGTAATGCCGATCAGACATCCAAGGATGACGCATTATTCTCGGCGGACAACCGCTGGCAGGTCGCACTCGACACCGCAGGTATCGGCATCTGGGAAATCGATTTCGCGAAAAAACGCTGCTTCTACTCAGACACATTTTTCAAATTGCTCGGCAGAAAACCCGGATCTCTGGGAACGGAAATTGATGGCTGGCATGACCTGGTCCATCCCGACGACTGGCCGCGCGTTCAACGGACGTTCCTGACCAGTCTGTCAGACTTCGCGAAATCGGGAGAAATCAAGCGGCCCATCGACTGGATCTACCGCATGCATCACGCAGACGGGCACTGGCTTTGGCTTCTGAGCCGGACAACATCCGTTTCCGAACTCGCATCCGGACGGCCGACATGCCTGATCATCACCCATTGCGACATCACCGAACAAAAAAAGGCAAGGGATCAGATCCGGGAGGAGGAACGGCGGGCCACCTTTGCCCTGGACAATGCCAATCAGGCGATCTGGGACCTGGATCTCCAGCAGGGTAAGTCTTTCTACTCGCCAACCTGGCAGGCAATGCTCGGCTATGGCGAGGACGAAATTTCATGCGATCCGGAAGCCTGGAAGGCGCTCATTCATCCTGATGACCGAAACGCCGTCCTGGAGGCCGACCGGGCACACAAGGAAGGCAGAACCCCGGCCTTCGAGGCCGAATTCAGAATGCGTCACAAGGACGGCGGATGGATCTGGATTCTCGATCGGGGCAAGGTTGTTAGTCGCGATAAGGACGGCAACCCCCTGCGCATGATCGGAACCCATGCCGACATCACGCACCGCAAACGGGCGGAAGCCGAACTCAAGGTAGCCAGGGATGTTGCGGAAGCGGCATCGCGGACGAAGACGGACTTCCTGGCCAACATGAGCCACGAACTCCGCACACCTCTGACCAGCATTCTTGGGGTCACGGACCTGATCCTGTCCGAATTGGGCGATCAGTTGAGCGAACGCCATCTGTCGGCCTTGAGAATTCAGAAAGCGGCCGGCGATGCCCTTATGGCGCAGGTCGATGATATTCTGGACTTCGCCAAACTCGAGAACACCCGCCTCAAGATCGAAACGGTTCCGCTCGAACTTGCAGAACTGGCCGATGCCTGCCTGGCGATCGTGGCGAATGCGGCCGAAGCCGGAAACATCCGTCTCACGCGGAAATTCGGTGCCGGCCTCCCGAAATCGATCACAGGCGATCCGCGCAGGCTCCGGCAAATCCTCATCAATTTCCTCTCCAATGCCATCAAGTTCACGCCCGAAGACGGCAGGGTCCTTCTGGAGATTTCGGTGGAGCCGGACGGCCGCATCTGCTTTGCGGTGGAAGACACCGGGATCGGAATTCCCGAAGATCAGATTGCCACCATTTTCGATCGCTTCACCCAGGCGGACGCATCGACAACCCGCCGGCATGACGGGTCCGGACTGGGGCTCGCCATATGTAAGTCCCTGGTCGATCTGATGGGCGGCACCATCGGCGTCCGGACCGCACTCGGCGCCGGATCCACGTTCTTTTTCAGCCTCCCTCTTCAGATTGCCGAACCCGCGTCCGCGGAAGCTCCGGATACGATCGAAGACGGACGGCTGAAGGGCATGCACGTCCTTCTCGCAGAAGACAATGACGTCAACCGGAGGCTTATCCGGCTTGCCCTGGAAGCCGAAGATTGCAGCGTGACCGCAGTGGCCGATGGCCTGGCCGCGGTCCAGGCGATGGAGAACGGCAGTACAGGCAGCTTCGACGTGATCCTGATGGACATCCAGATGCCACAGCTGGACGGCGGCGAGGCGGCCCGGCTCATCCGGCAGATGCCCGCCGGCCGGACCGTGCCGATCATAGCCCTGACGGCGAATGTCTATGCAAGCGAGCAGGAGGAATTCCAGCCGGCCGCATTCGATGCCTGGCTCGCCAAGCCCGTCGACTGGCCGGCACTCTTCGGTGCCATGGCCGGGCTTACGACACCTGAAAGACCGATGCGCGGTTCCGCTGCACCTCAAAAGTTACAGCCGGCCCCTGAGGCTTCACACGAGACAACCACCTATTTCGAACCTGACAAACCGGATGACCTCATCGATCAGTTCGGCCCGGAAGAAACGGTGCGGCTGATCCTGATGCTCGAGGAGGAAATGACGACGCGAATCGCCACGATGCAGGAGCCCGACACCGACCTTGAAACCATCGGTGTCTCGGCCCACACCCTGTCTTCGTCGGCGGGGACTCTCGGCTGCAGGGAGGTATTCCGCCTCTGTCGCGACATCATGGCGGCTGCCAAAACGGATCGCCCCTCAACGATGGCACTTGTCAGCAATCTCTCCGCTGCGATCGGGACAACCCGCAGGTTGTTGGCGGATTACGTGGCGAGAAACACCTGAGCGAGAATGAACATCGTTCGAAGCCGGCTAAGCCGGCTCTATCAGGATTGCACGAAAGTCGTTGACGTTGGTCAGCGTCGGCCCGGGAACCACCTGATCTGCGAGCTTGCCGAAGAAACTGTGCGCGTCGTTGCAATCCAGCGCGGTTTGCGGATCGATCCCGAGCGCGGCCGCCCGATCCAGCGTCTGCGGATCGATCAGGGCCCCGGCCACCTCCGCCGCCCCGTCGACGCCGTCGGTGTCGCAGGCAATGGCGCGGATACCCGGCTTGCCGCCGAGCGCAAGCGCCAATGCCAGCGCATACTCAGCATTCGGGCCGCCGATGCCATCTCCCTTGCGGGTTACGGTCAGTTCGCCGCCGGACAAAAGCACAAGCGGCTGGTCGCCCGGTGCCATCTTCGACTGCCGTTCCAACGCCAGGGCGGCATGGTGCTTCGCCACTTCCCGGGCCTCGCCTTCCAGCGCATCGCCCAGGACCTCCACCCGGATCCCGGCCTCACGGGCAAGAGCGGCTGCAGCTTCCAGAGACTGGGACGGAGCAGCCACAATTCGGTTCTCGATCCGCGCAAGCTCGGGAGCGTCCGGTCTCAGAACGCCATTTCCGCTTCCCAGCACCTGAGCGACCGAGCCCGGCAGGTCGATATGCCATCTCTCCAGGATCTTGCGGGCGTCATTGGCCGTGCTGGCATCGCCGACCGTCGGGCCGGAACCGATGGAGGCCGGATCGTCGCCCGGAACATCGGAAATCAGCAGCGCCAGCATGCGCGCCGGATAGGCCGCAGCCGCCAGTTGCCCGCCTTTCACCCGGCTCAGGTGCTTGCGGACGATGTTCATCTGACCGATCGGCGCGCCCGAGGCCAGCAAGGCTTCGTTCACCGCCTGCTTTTCGGCAAGCGTAATCGGTTCGAACGGCGCAATCAGCAACGCGGATGCCCCGCCTGAAATCAGCGCCAGCACGAAATCGTCTTCGCCAAGGCCATCCAGCAGATCAAGCATACGCTTCGTCGCATCGAGCCCGGCCTGATCGGGAACCGGGTGCGCGGCTTCCACAATCTCGATCCCCTGGCAGGGACGCCCGTAGCCGTAACGGGTGATCACCAGGCCTTCGCACGGCCCCCATTCGGCCTCGACCGCTTCCGCCATCCGCGCAGACGCCTTGCCGGCACCGATGACCACCACCCTGCCCCCATGTCTGGCATCCGGTTTTTCCGGCAGATAGGCGGCAAGGCTGCGCATGGGATCGGCGACCTCGACCGCCTTGTCGAACAAGGCCCGCAGAAATTCGCGCGGATCGCCGGTCATTTTGCTTCTCCCCGGTTGACGGTCTCCGTCTTTAGTTACCGGAGCGGGCAGGCAAACGGCAAGCCCGTACGCTCGCGAAACGGTTCGCCCGTCAGAACGGCGAAGAAGATGAACCTATTTGATACCGGCCCGCATGAAGCTCTGGACGAACTGGCGCTGGAACAGCAGGAACGCGATCAGCAGCGGACCGGAGGTCATCAGGGTCGCAGCATTGATCACCGACCACTCGATGCCCGAATCGATGGCCGAAAAGATGCTGAGCCCAACGGTCACCGGCCGGGTGTCGACCGAGTTTGTCACGATGAGCGGCCACAGGAAATTGTTCCAGTGGTGACTGACGGAAACGAGACCGTAGGCAAGGTAGGTCGGCTTGGCGAGAGGGATATAGACCTTCCACAGGATCCCCATGAAGGACGCCCCTTCCACGCGGGCAGCCTCGTCCAGTTCCTTCGGCACGGTCATGAAGGTCTGGCGCAGCAGGAAGATGCCGAAGCCGGAGGCGATATAGGGAAGCGCGATCGCCGGGATCGTATCGACCAGATCGAGCATCCGCATGGTCTTGTAGTTTTCCACGATCAGGATGTCCGGCATGACCAGCAACTGGAGCAGAACCAGCGTGAAAAAGATCGAGCGGCCCGGAAACTTGAACCGGGCGAAGGCATAGGCCGCCAGCGTGCCGAGGAAGAACTGGCAGGCGAGGATCAGCGTCACCAGGATGAAGGTGTTCAGGAAATACCTTGCAAAGGGGGCTGACTGCCACGCCTTGACGAAGTTCTCCAGCGTCAGCGGCGCCGTCAGGACGAAATGGGCCTCGTAGGCCGCCGGGTGAAACGCCGTCCACACCGCATAGGCGAGCGGCAGGATCCAGACGATGCCCAGCGCCCAGGCGGCCGCCGTGTTCAGGACCCGATCGAGGGAAAACGCGGACCGGTTCATTTGTAGTGCACCTTGCGGTCGAAGAAGAAGAACTGGCCGATGGCGAGTGCGGACAGCAACACCAGCAGGACGACGGTCAGGGTCGCCGCATAGCCGGTTTCCCAAAATCGGAACGCAATCTCGTAGATGTAGAACAACAGCAGCGACGAGGCGTTGTCGGGCCCGCCGTCGGTCAGGATGAAGATATGGTCCACCAGCCGGAAGGAGTTGATGACCGCGTTGACCGACACGAACAGGGTCGTCGGCATGAGCAGCGGAAAGGTGATCTTCCAGAAGACTGTCCAGCGTCCGGCGCCCTCGATCTCGGCCGCTTCCTTCAGCGAAACCGGAATGGCCTGAAGGGCCGCCAGGTAGAAGATCATGAAGAACCCGGCCTCCTTCCAGATCGTGACGACCATGATCGCATTGAGCGCCGTTGCCGGATCGCCGAGCCAGTTCGTGTGGGTCGAGCCGAACAGGACGCTTGCAATCTGGTCGAACAGACCGAAGCCTGGCGTGTAAAAAAACAGCCAGATATTGGCGACGGCAATCAACGGCAGAACGGTCGGCGTGAAATAGGCCATCCGGACGAAGCTCCGGCCTGCGAGCTTTTCATTGACCCAGAGCGCCATGAGAATGGCGAGCCCGATGGAAACGGGAATAGTGCCGAGCGCGAACCACAGATTGTTCCAAAGGACCTTCCAGAAAACGGGGTCGTTGAAAAGCCGGTCGTAATTGGCAAGCCCCAGGAACTTGGCCGGACGGCGCCCGCGCGGCGTGGAGAAGAAGCTGTTGATCAGCGTGGTCACCGCCGGGACATGGGTGAAGGCGAACAGGAACACCATGGCCGGCAGCAACAGCAGCCAGCCGTAGATCCATTCCCGTTTCAACGTCCAGGCGCGCATGGTCCGTTCAACCTCGAATAAGCGTTCGTTCTTTATCTTCAAAAGCAGTCCTCGGAGAGTTTCCCCGGGATGGGACGACAGGACAGACAGCGGCAGGACCCTCTGCGCCCGTCATCCGGGCAGTCCCACCCCGGGGAAACCGGCAGGTCCGCGAAAACGCGGACCATGCAAACCGGAGGGTGACAGTGACCGCCACCCTCCGAAGTCGGCCTAGCGGTATTCCGCCAGGATCGCGTCGGCCTGAGCCTGGGCTTCCTTCAGCGCTGCTTCCGGGGTCTTCTGGCCGGTGATGGCAGCGGCAAGCGCATCGTTGAAGATGCTGGTGACGCGCTGGTTCTGATAGGTGGACAGCTCGGCCTTGGCGAATTCGAGCTGGTCGCGTGCAACGAGAACC
The DNA here is from genome assembly GCF_048260565.1 of Roseibium sp. GTDB lineage: Bacteria > Pseudomonadota > Alphaproteobacteria > Rhizobiales > Stappiaceae > Roseibium. The sequence goes on from NZ_JBLXGP010000005.1 coordinate 20,928, forward strand.
TGCGGGAAGCCTTCCGCATATTTCTTCATGGTGTCGGTTTCCCAGGTTTCCGGCCGCGGTGCGACGTAACCGGTTGCCATGGTCCACTTGGCGGACTGTTCCGGCGCGGTGATCCACTTCACGAAGTCAACGGCCGCCTTGGTCTGCTCTTCGGACGCGCCCTTGAACAGGTAGAAGTTGCCGCCGCCGGTCGGTGCGCCGCGCTGCAGTTTCTTCGGCAGCATGCCGACGCCGAATTCGAACGGAGCGTTGTCGCGGACGTTGGTCAGGTTGCCGGTGGAGGTCCACATCATCGCGGTCTGACCTTCGAAGAAGGCCTTCGGCGTGGAGCCCCATTCGATGATGCCCGGAGCCATCACCTTGTCCTTGGTGCTGAGGTCGACCATGTACTGCAGCGCCTCGACCACTTTCGGGTCGTCGAAGTTGGTCTTGTTGCCTTCCGCATTGGCAAGGGTCACGCCGTTTTCGATCGCCAGACCCTGGAACAGCCAGTAGGGGAAACCGGAGGACGGAATGCGCACGCCCCACTGGGTGACATTGCCCGAAGCGTCGGTCTTGGTGAGTTTCTTGCCGAACACGACCATTTCTTCCCAGGTGGCCGGAGCCGTTTCAGGATCGAGACCGGCTTCCTTGAAGGCTTCCTTGTTCCAGTAGAGAACCGGCGTGGACCGCTGGAACGGAATGCCGTAGGTCTTGCCGCCGGTCTGGCTGTTTTCCATGAACGCCGGGTAGAAGCCGGCAATCCACTTCTTGTCTTCGTCGGAGGTCAGGTAATCGTCGAACGGTACGATCAGGTCTTCGTCGATCAGGGTGAACATGTCCGTGGACAGGATCACCGAAAGCTGGGGCGGGTTGCCGCCGCGCGATGCGGTGATCGCCTTGGCGACCGTGTCCTGGTAGGACCCGGCGTAGACGGCGTCGATGTTCACATCCGGATGCGCCTTGGCATACGCGTCGGTCAGACCCTGGATGGTTTCAGCGGCCTTGCCGCCGACGGCAACCGGGAAATAGAACTGCAGGTCAACAGCCTGGGCGGAGGCCCAGGTGCTGAATGAAAGCGCCGTTGCGGCAACGGCCTTCAAGAGAGTGGACTTCAACATCTCAAATCATCCTTGGTTTGAGCCCCGCAAGATTGCGGCTGTCCTGCGCCTTCCGGCACAGCTTTTCAGGAGCGCAACTGCGCTCCAATTTCGGAAATCAGATCGTCCCGGCGCCCGCCGGTGGCGTCGTCGAAGACATGCAGGTCCGCCACGTCGAACCCGAGCGACAGGGTCTCGCCAGGCGCAATCCGGCTGTCGCCGGACAGCCGCACCTGGAACGGCGCCGTGCCCAGCAGGCAGTCGGCCAGCGTGTCGGCGCCGAGATATTCCACCGTCTGGACCTGCGCCCGGATCGGGCCGTTTGCGTCGACCCGCATCGCCTCCGGACGGATACCGAGCTGCAGTGTTCCCGCTCCTGTGAGCCGGTCGAAGGCAGCCGCGGGCAGGAGGTTCATCGGCGGCGTGCCGATAAAGCGCGCGGCAAAGGGCGATACGGGTTCCGCGTAGAGCTCGCGCGGGCTGGCCACCTGTTCCAGGCGCCCCTGATTGAGCAGCACCACCTGGTCGGCCATGGTGATCGCCTCGACCTGGTCGTGGGTCACATAGACCATCGTGAAGCCGAGCTGCTGCTGCAGCGCACGGATTTCGACGCGCATCTCGTGGCGCAGTTTTGCATCCAGGTTGGACAGCGGTTCGTCCATCAGGCAGACCGGCTTCTCGCCGATGATGGCCCGGCCCAGCGCCACCCGCTGCTGCTGCCCGCCCGAGAGCTGCGCCGGTTTCCGGTCGAGATAGGGTGAGAGCCCCAGAAGGTCGGCGACCCGCTTCAGCCGGTCTGCGCGCTCAGCCTTCGCAACCTTGCGGACCTTCAGGCCGAACACGATGTTTTCCGCCACGTTCAGATGGGGAAACAGCGCATAGGACTGGAACACCATGGACAGGTCGCGCTGGGAGGACGGGCGCCTGGAGACGTCTTCCCCTCCGATCAGGATCTGGCCTTCGTCGACCGTCTCCAGTCCGGCGATCATCCGTAGCGTGGTCGACTTGCCGCAACCGGACGGGCCGAGCAGCGCGGTGAAGGATCCGGCCGGCACCCGGATGGACACACCGTCCACGGCACGCGTACCGGCCCACACCTTTGCGACGGCCTGCAATTCAATTGATTTGCCAGCTAATTTCCTGTCGAAGGACTTGTTCATTTCGCATCCTCCGGAGCGACGGCGATCCGCGAGCCGCTTTCCCGCAGAAGTTCGGCGACAGGGCCCGGAACGGTTTGGTCGGTGAAGATGGCGCTCACATCGCGGATATGACCGCCGCGAACATGGGCGCTGCGGCCGAACTTGCTGTGATCGAGCACCAGGAAGGATTTCCGGCAGTTGGAAAGGATCGACTGGCGGGCGGCGACCTCGTCCTCGTGAAAGTCGAGCAGCGTGCCGTCCTCGTCCACGCCGGCAACACCAAAGATCCCGACGTCGACCTTGTAGTTGGCGAAAAACTCCTGCGCCGAGGCGCCGAGGATATCCCGGTCGCCGTGGCGAAGCCGCCCGCCGGCGATGGTCACCTGGAACGTCGGATTGTTCGACGCACTGATGGCGACATTGAGGTTGTTGGTGAAGACGTGCAGGCTCTCGTGGCCGGCAAGCGCCTGCATGACGATTTCCGGGGTCGTTCCGATCGAGAAGGCAAGCGACTGGCCATTCGCGATTTCGGCGGCAACCGTCTTTGCGATCTGCTGCTTTGCCCCGAGATTGAGGATCTTGCGCGTATTGTAATGAATATTGGAAGCAGGGGCCGGAGGCTCGACCCCACCGTGCGTGCGCCGCAGAATACCCAGCTCGCACAACCCGTTGACATCCCGGCGGATCGTCTGGGTGGTCACATCGAACCGCTCGGCCAGTTCCTCGACCGACGCGAACCCCGCCTTTTGCACGAGATCCGTGATCTCCGCCTGTCTTTTTGTAATGTCTAGAGCGAGCTGCATGCGCAAGTCTGTCATCTCCATTTCGCCAAAACGGTCAAAATGGCGGCACGCGGTTCGCGGGCCGTCCGCATGCTGGTTAGCGCGCTCATATGAACCTTCTTAGACGTTCATATGAACATCCCATGACAGGGCTGCGCGCCCGCTCCTATAAATTGCGAGGCGAAAGGAATATGGTTTCAGGTGGTAGCCCTGAAGACCGACACAACACTGAAATAAATTGCGGTTACTTGCGAGCATCAAGCGCGCGAGCGCGATTGAAACAGCCACCGTACCGGGAGCCAACAGAGATGAAAATCAAGACCCTTGCCTTTGCCCTGGCAGCAACAACCTGCCTCTCCTCAGCCGCCCTTGCAGACTCTCTCACCCGCGTCGTTACCGTTCCGCTCGGCGCCGAGATTACCGGGATGTACCTCGAAGGCGGCGATCTGTTCTTCAACGTCCAGCATCCGTCGGACGACCTGAAGTCCGATTTCTCGAAGGCAACCGTCGGCGTCATCTCGAATGCCGATTTCTCCGGCAAGGAATCCCCGCTTCCCGAAGGCGATGAAAAGGCGGTCGTCAAATCGTCGCTTGGCACGTACCAGATCCTTCTCCAGGAAGGCGACCTTGACACGGTCGGCAAGATCGAGGGCGCCGGCGGCGTCATCAAGACGTCGAACGATCCGGACTTCAACGGCTTCATCAGGACCGGAGAGAACGAAGGCTATCTCTTCACCAACTGGGAAGACCGCCCGGGTGGCATGTCCCGCGCCAAGCTGTCCCGCGCTGCGGACGGGACGTGGACCGTCGACAAGAACGACGTCCGGATGATCGATTTCACGGCCGTCGGCGGCACCTGGGTCAACTGCTTCGGCAGCGTCAGCCCGTGGAACACGCCGCTGACGTCGGAAGAGCTTTATTTCGACGACACGGCCGACTGGAACAATCCGGATTACAAATACATCGACGGCGTCGATGCCCTGGCCAACTACAAGGGCGAATATCCGAACCCTTATGACTACGGCTACATCGTCGAAATCAAGGACCCGGCCGGCCGCGCCATCCCGGTCAAGCAGATGGCACTGGGCCGCTACAGCCACGAAAACGCCATCGTCATGCCGGACCGGAAAACGGTCTACATGTCCGACGACGGCACCAACGTGGTCTTCTACAAGTTCGTTGCCGACAAGGCGGGCGACCTGAGCTCCGGCACGCTTTACGCAGCAAAGATCACGCAGATGGCGGAACCCGGAACGAAAGCCTCCAAGGCTCCCTTCCAGATTTCCTGGATCGAACTGGCCCATGCCTCCAATGATGAAATCGCGAGCTGGGTCGCCGAGTATGACGGCATTACCAAGGACGATTACAAGGCCGGCGAGACGTCCTACATCTCCGATGCCGAGGTCGCGGCCTGGGCCGAGGGCGAAGCCGACGACAACCGGGTTGCCTTCCTTGAAAGCCGCCGCGCCGCGGCTGCCAAGGGCGCCACTGCCGAATTCCGCAAGATGGAAGGCGTGCAGATCAACCAGGTTGCCGCTGCCGACGGCTCGGTTCCCTTCATGTACATGGCGATGTCCGAAGTCTCCAAGGGCATGGCCGACGACAAGGGCGACATCCAGGTTGCCGAAAACAAGTGCGGCGTGGTCTACCAGATGAAGCTGGACGACAACTTCAACGTCCAGAAGATGACCCCGGTCGTCGCCGGCGGCGCCTATGACAAGAACAACGCGGCCAACGCCTGCGCCACTGACAGCGTCGCCAATCCGGACAACATCGCCGTCCTGGCAAATGGCGACGTGCTGATCGGCGAAGACACCGGCAACCACGAAAACAACGCCATGTGGCTCTGGAAAGCCTCTTCGATGTAAGACGGAAAGCGTCTGTTCGTAACGAGCAATTGAAGGGGGCGCGGCGACCGCCCCCTTCTTGATTTAGAGCATATCCATTGAATGTGGGACGGCTTCAGATGAGACTTGCGACCCTGTCGATTGCCATGCTGGCCTGCCTCGGCGCTGCCGCGGCTGCTATCGCGGCGACACTGAATCTTGAAGGTATGACCACAGAAGAGATCATGACCGCCCGGCCGTCGTCGACCGAGTTGGCCCGTGCCGGCCGCATCTACAATCCGGAAGCGCCGGTCCCGCCCCAGTGCTACACCCGGATCGAGGGCAAATTTAATCCCTGCTACGTCTGCCACCAGAACAACGACGACCCGAAACGTCCCAACTTCATGCAGGACGGCTCCCTGCAGCAGGCCTACGAGTTCTCCGAGGCCGGCCTCACCAATCATCATGTGAACCTCTTCGTCGACCGCAGCGAAGCCGTCGCCGCGATATCGGACGAGGAGATCCTGGCCTATGTCGGCGAGGACAATTACAGCCCCCTGCCCGCACGTCTCGAGGCGCGGAACTGGACCGGCTTCGTTCCCGACCTTGCCGATTACGCGGAAGGGGCTAAGGCCTTCGACGAACACGGCCACGCGCGCGACGGATCGGGCTGGGTGGCATTCAACTACAAGCCCCAGCCGTCGACCTTCTGGCCCACGAACGGCTCCACCGACGATGTCCTGATCCGGCTTCCCGAGGCTTTTCGCTCCTACGCGGACGGCAATCCCTCCCGCGATATCTACACGGCGAACCTCGCCCTTTTGGAAATTGCATTCCAGGATCTTCAAAGCGTCACGCTGCCGGACGTCGACGAGGAAAAGATCGGCGCCGACATAGACGGCAACGGCACGCTTGGACGGACCGGCAAGATCCTGCGCCGGGACACCTATCTGGGTGCGGCCGACGGCGAGCCCCTGACCCGGATGACCTATCCGCAAGGGACGGAATTCATGCATTCGGTCCGCTATGTCGGCGTGGACGGCGACGAGATCGTCATACCGAAGCGGATGAAGGAGCTGCGCTACATGGTGAAGACGCGCAAGCTGACGCTTTCCGAGGCGCGTTCGCGCTATGGCAACGAGCTTCAGGAGAAGATCGACGAAAACCTGCCGAGATACATCGATCTCGGTGACCGGGGCATGGACACCGGCTTCGGCTGGACCATGGTCGGCTTCATCGAGGATGCGGACGGCCACTTGCGCCCGCAAACCAATGAAGAGCAGTTCTTTTGCCGCGGCTGCCATGCGAGCGTGGGTGCGAATATCGATCAGACCTGGGCGTTCCCGCGCAAGAAACGGGGCGCCGATGGCTGGGGCTATATCGACTACCGTGCCATGACCGACGCCCCCAACAAGGGGGAAGAGGTCGGCGAAATCCTGACCTATCTGAAGCGCGTGGGCGGCGGAGACGAGTTCCGTTCCAACACCGAAATGCTGGAACGCTGGTTCTCAGAAGACGGCACGGTGAATGAGGAGGCGGTCGCGGGCAAATCCGTTTACGACCTGATCACGCCGAGCCCGGAGCGGGCCCTGATGCTGGACAAGGCCTACCGAACGATTGTTGCCGGGCAGACGTTTGTCTACGGCCGCGATGCAACGGTCGTTCCGCCCAAAAACGTCCATGCCCGGATCGACGAGGCGACCGCGCCGACGCTGCCACGCGAGCTGCGTTTTCCGCACGACATCCGTCTCGATTGGGGCGTGGACTGAGACAGGAGCTTCAGGGGAAGCCGAGAATTGGGTCCGTACCCTAGATCTGCGACAGCTGGCTCGTCCGGAACAACTCGCAAAAGGTCTCCAGGGTTCTCCGCCTGCAGGCGTGAGATTGTTTATAGGCGCCCGGTCCGTCGCCGCTGACGATTGCCGCCAGGATGTCCCGGTAGGTCTGGACCGTTGCCACGGGAACGCCGCGCAGCCGCAGGAGAACCATACGCCCGCGCCTGACCTGGTCATAAAGCCCGAGCACGACCTTTTCCAGACGCCGGTTCTCGCCCAAAGCCAGCAGCAGCCGGTAATAACCGTCCTCGGCGTCCGCCCAGCTGTCGATATCGTTGCGTTCAAGAGCCATGTCCATGTCCCTGATCAGCTCTTCAAGCTTTTCAAGGTCTTTGGAGGCAATCGTCCGGCTGGCGAGATTGGAGATAGCCAAAGGCTCGAGAGCGCTGAGGATGTCGTAGACCTCCACGAGGTCCTTTGACGAAACGCCGAGGACCCTTACGCCGCGCCTGGGGACCAGATGAACCAGTCCGTCGGCCTCCAGACGGATCAGCGCCTCGCGAACCGGGGTCCGGCTCATGCCGAGCCTTTCGGCGATATCGGGCTCCGGAGCCTGTGAACCCGGGGGGAGCTTGGAATGTGTAATTTCGAATTTGAGACGATCATAAGCATCGTCCACGCGTGTGTTTTTTGATCTTGTGTGCATCAGCGCCGAAGACCCTATCTCAAATGGCATACGAGTACTGTTTCCACGGTTCTGCCCGGCTCCCGCTGACAGTCCCGGAGGATCAGGTTCAAATCAGCCCCCTTCTGACGGGAAAGTCGATATCTATCGTTAAAAATTACAATAGCATTTTATCGGATCGGCGAAATACCCTCGCCGCTGCTTTCCGGAATAGTGTGAAACATGGTTATTTCGAGTAAAGGGCTATGTATTCAAAATACTATACATACAAAAACCCGCAATAAGTCGCGGAAGCCAAACCTAGAATTATGCAGCAATGAAGTGCCGCGCCAAGTTCTCAGAGCTCGACGTTAAGATCTTGAAGCACGCACCCTGAACAGACAGCCGACCGTTCCTGGCGTCGTTTGCGGCAGGCTTCGGTGGCACGATCGAGACGGATTCCGGCTCACATTGGCAAGGGCATCCGCGACGCCTGAATGAATGAGAATTGTTCCAATTTAGCGTCCGGAACGCCGGCGTCGGTCGACCTTGACACCTCTGTGTCCGCTTGCCCGGCGCCCGCAGCCTTAATGACCGCATGCTCCCAGTCCAGCAACTCTTCGAACTCCTGGCATATGGATTCCATGTCCTCAACAAGGCTCAATCCGTTGCTCCAGAAATCCTCCACTCCGTGGGAAGTCGAATCGCCGGAAACGAAAACACGACGCGAATATCTGCTCCGCATACGTTCCAGTTTCGCTCTCGCCGCTTTCGGCCATTGGATCCACCCAAGCGGCGTGCCGGTATCGGATAAATCCCGGGCGACGTTTTCCACCGAACCGCTCAGGAGATATTCAATTCTGCGATACACATACCACGCAAGCATAAGAATGGCGTCGATCACTTGCCCCTGGATTAATGACAGTCCGGGATTCACGAAAGAACCGCTCGGCATCGAAACCGGATTTTCATCGCCCACGATCAGAGGATTTCCGCTCGGTCGACGGAGGCTCCCCTCCAGTTCCAGAACCAGTTGCTGCAAGGATGAATAAAACGCCGAGACGATCTCCTCGGTACAGCGGATGGACACAGGTCCCTGAGAGTCGCCCCGCCCTTCTTTTCTGCCCTCGTACAGAAAATCGAAAATCCGCGACAACTCGGGATCATCGCCTCTCAGCGGCGCATATGGAACGGAAGCAAAAGTGCTGAAAAACAGATGACTGTTCTGCAGGAACCCTTGCCAGATCCGGTCCAAATGCGTGAATGCCCAGACCGTTCCTCCGACATGCACAAATGAACCATTGATCAGTGCCATTCCCTCCCCGGGCTGCAAACGATATCCGTCCATGAGTTGCAGGGTGCGGCGAGCCCAATGAGACGCCGGAATGACGTCACCTGACGAGTAAGACAGGTTTCGAGGTATTTGTGGCGCGTAATTCCGATCCGGAAGAAGCGTGAGCAGTCTTCGATAGAAATCTCCGGAAACGAGAGTGCTCCCGGACGAGATCGAATAGGCCTTCGCAAACGATACGAAAATGCCAAAATCGTTCGGGAAAAAAGTTTTTCCCGGCAAACAATGATTTTCGATCAAATCGCTCTGATAGCGGGAAATATAGTCAGGCGACGGAGCCTGACCTTCCTTATGCCCCGGAAATGTATTCAGACCGTATATTTTCTTGGAGGGGTCGATATTCCGGATAAAAGACGAATATCTTTCATTTACGAGTTCAGCACGATCTCGCAAAAAGTCATCGACTTTGCGTTCTCTGCATGCCGCCACAAAACAGCTCAGTTCTTTACTCGCCTTTGTACGAGGCATAAATCGCTCCACCTATTAGCAACACCGAGAGAATATTTGTAGTCAAATTAAAATCAAAGAGCGAAAACAAGTCATGAATACCATATACGATATTGCTTCTCGGACTGTCCGTGAAAGCAAAAAGATCAACAACAAGCTGCAAAACTTGAAATGAAGCAAGAAACGCCAAAAAGAAGCGAACGACACGTCTGTCAGTCCTGCCAACGAAATAACTTCGCCTCTTTATTCTCGCTTCAACAATAAGATCTCTTCCCTTTATGATTTCTATCAACTTATTAACTTCGAATACTTTGCACATATTCACAAAGTATTTTTTCCGAGTAGACTGAAGAGAAAGATCCACATCAATGAATTCATTCTCCACATAACCAACGAAGTCTTCCATTCTGGAATACCTGACGATCAGTCTCTGAAGTGCTCGCTTGGCCTCTTCGAGGGATATCTGTCTGAAAATATGATTCTGATTGGAATTGAGAACATCGAACAGGCAGAAGTAATATTGCGCGATGCTGGATGAAAAAAGAAACTCATCTATCAGGTGATCGTGGGGAATAAAGCTGGTGCCCACATGAAAAACCGAACCATCCCCTACATGACAGCCTTCCCTGAAGATCTCGTCACACCGTAACACCTTCCTGGCATAGGCTTCATTCTCGATGCCCTGGAGCGAAAACACCCGGTGCGTCCAGAAGCACGCGTTCACGCTCTCGTCCCAATTTGGAAAGGGATGATCGTTGACGTCTGAAAACACCTCGAAGCGCTTTGGCGGCCGCATCAGGCGAACACGTTTGTATTTCTTTTCCACGTCGGAAAGGGCGACCAGAAAATCGGAAACAAATAACTTGTTGATCCTGTTGGAGATAAACTCGCCAACTTCGGAAAATAACAATTCGATATCACAGGGATCGACTTCATGATCCACGGGTTCCAACTCTGTAGAACCGGATACGGACAGAACAGCGATTGTATTATCGTAGAATTCGACAGAAACATGCCCAATGCCGAAACGTGTCAAACCGACTTTCTGAAACTTCGCGTCAAATTCTGCGCTGATCAAATCCAGCATATATTGCGCGTCGATCCTGAGTGTGATGATTGGAGAACTGAACCAGGCAACCTGGTCGTCGTTCAAACTCTTGAACCCTCTCTTGGAGTCGCCAACATCGGCTTCGATCAATTTCACATCGGCGATACAGTCCGGCATTTGAACACGCGCAAGCGCTTCCGCCATTGCCGCCAGAGATCGTTTCTTGTGAATCGAAAACGATTCTGTTTCTAAATTTATAAGAGTGCGAAAAGGCGTGCTTAGTCCAAACTTCACAATAAAGCTCCTGTAGGCGATCACGGAGACCATCAACTGAAATAGCTACCGATAAGTTTCCCCCTCACCTCCTGAACAATCAACCGGGAGCGAAAACCCGCTCAAAGGAAAGTTACAAGAATAATGCAGTCCTGTTTTCACCTTGCCTATCATGTGACCGATCTGGACGAGGCCCGCGCCTTCTATGGCGCTCTTCTGGGGTGCCGCGAAGGCCGCAGCACCGACACCTGGGTGGACTTCGATTTCTTCGGCCATCAGATCTCCCTGCACAAGGGAACCCCGTTCGAGACAACGAACACGGGCAAGGTAGGCGACCACATGGTGCCGATGCCGCATCTGGGCGTCATTCTCGATATGGAGACCTGGGCGGCTTTGGCCGAAAAGCTTGAACAGGCCGGAATCGCCTTCGTGATCCCGCCGACCGTGCGCTTCAAGGGCGAACCGGGCGAACAAAGCACGATGTTCTTCCGCGATCCCTCCGGCAATCCGATCGAGGTCAAGGGCTTCGCCGACACCAGCGGGATTTTCGCATCATGAAGCCGGTCGTCCCAATGATCCTCCGCGCCCAGGAAGACGAACTGGCCCTGTGGGTCCGGCATCTGCCGGCCGCGCTCAAGGACATCGCAACCTTGAAGCCCTTCGATGAACTGTCCGAGGCGGAACGGAACGCAACCGAGGTCGCCATCGTTGCCAACCCGGACCCGAAGGACGTCGCGTCCCTGCCGAACCTGAAGTGGGTGCAGAGCCTTTGGGCAGGTGTCGAACGCCTCGTTTCCGAACTTCCCGCGGACGGACCGCGTATCGTGCGTATGACCGATCCGCAGATGGCGGAGACCATGTCGGAAGCCGTTCTTGCCTGGACCCTGTACCTGCACCGGAACATGCCCCGCTATGCCCGCCAGCAACGCGACCGGGTCTGGCTGGAACATCCGTTGAAACTGCCCGAAGAGCGCACCGTCGGCATTCTCGGCCTCGGGAAGCTCGGAAGCCAGGCGCTCGCCCGCCTGCGGGACCACGGCTTTTCCGTGTGCGGCTGGAGCCGGACGGAAAAACAGTTCGTCGGGGTCGAAACCCACCACGGCGCCGACGGCCTGAAAACCGTTCTATCAAAGTCGGACATTCTGGTTCTGCTCATGCCGCTGACCGCGGAAACCCGCGGACTGATCGATGCGGAAGCCCTGAGCCTTCTGCCGGACGGCGCCTCGCTGATCAATTTCGCCCGCGGACCGATCGTCGACGACGAGGCCCTGCTCGCAGCGCTGGACAGCGGTCGGCTCGATCACGCGGTGCTCGATGTCTTCGTCACCGAACCCCTGCCCGAGGACCATCCCTACTGGTCCCATCCGGGCGTAACGGTCCTGCCGCATATCACCGCTCCCACGATCCCTGCCACCGCATCGCGGATCGTCGCCAGGAATATCGGCGCCTTTCTGGACACCGGTACCATTCCCGACAGCGTCGACCGGAAACGGGGATACTGAGCGAAAAACATCGGCCGAACGCCTTTACTGTCGCACGGTTGTCAAGGAGCCTGCCTAAGAGCCGGGAAACAGGAATATTCCCTTCCCGGACACAGGCACATCCATGACAGACCTCCCCGTCGTCGGCGCGGCAATGACGCTGAAAGACCTTGAAATCCACCGCGACCTGATGTTCGCAAAGCACCGCGATCTGGAACTGCAGGATTTCATTTATGCCGATCTTCTCAACGGCGACTGGCAGTCCGTCGTCGCTCAGGCAAAGAAGCTGCTTGACGGTCATCAGGGCCGGGTCGGCATTCACGGCCCCTTTTGGGGCTTTGCGGTCGACACCATGGATCCGGAGGTCCGCGCCATCGTCAGAAAGCGCCTGCTGCAGGGCCTGGACGTCTGCGAGGCACTCGGCGGCACCCATATGGTCGTGCACAGCCCCTTCACCACCTGGAGCTACAACAATCTCGACAATTATCCGAACGGCCGCGAGCGGCTGGTCGAGCTCTGCCACCTGACCATGAAGGATGCGGTCAAACGCGCGGAAGACATCGGCTGCGACCTGGTGATCGAGAACATCGAGGACAAGGATCCTTACGACCGGGTCCGCCTCGCCGACAGCTTCGGTTCAGACGCGGTCGCGGTGTCCATCGACACCGGACACGCCCATTATGCCCACGGCTCCACCGGCGCTCCGCCGGTCGACTATTACGTCAAGGCTGCCGGCAACCGGCTCCGCCACATCCATCTGCAGGATGCCGACGGTTACGCCGACCGCCACTGGGCGCTCGGTCAGGGCACGGTCAACTGGCAAGCGGTGTTCGAGGCACTTGGGGCCCTGACGAGCAAGCCCCGCCTGATCATCGAGCTGCGCGACCCCGCCGGCATTGGGGCATCCATCGCCCATCTGGAAAGCCTGGGCCTGGCGCAATAAGCGACAACGGGCGTTCCGTTACCCCGCCGTTGCACTCATACCGAGCGCCATCTCCCGGAAACATTCCTTCACGTGGTCGGCAAAGGCGTGCGTGGCTTTGCCCGCATGCGGGTTCTGCGCCAGGATGATGTGGTAGTTGCCGATATCCGGCAGGCCGTGGCGTTCGTCGAGGGCCTGCAGCGGCGGCTCGACCACGCTCGCCGGAAACGGCGCCACGGCAAGATCGGCCAGAAGGGCCGCTTCCTGGCCCGCGCTGTGAAAGCTCGTATAGGAAATCCGGTAGGGCTTTTCCGCCTTGTCGAGGGCAAGCCTCGCCGCCCGCCGCCAGGGGCAGCCGGAGGTGGAGACCGCCAGCGGCACCGGATCGCGTTCATAGGCAACCCCGCCCTCAAGGCCCACCCAGATCAGCGGCTCTGTGAAGACGATTTCTCCTTCCTTCAGCAGCTCGCTGTCCGGACGCGCGGTGTAGAGAACGAGGTCGAGTTCGTCGTTCCTCATTTTCCGGGCAAGCCCGGGACTTGCGTCAAGGTCCACGTCCACATTCACCCCCGGATGGGAACGGGCGAATCGGGACAGGAAATTGGGCAGAAACCGGGTGCCGAAATCGGACGGCGCGCCGAACCGGACTTCGCCTTCCACATCCGGCGAACGGAACAGGCTGACGGCTTCCTCATTCAATTTCAGGATACGACGGGCATATCCAAGCAGCGCTTCGCCCTCCGGAGTCATGCGCACAGCGCGACCCTCCCGTGAAAAAACCGCAACTCCCAATATGGTTTCCAGTTTCTTAATCTGCATCGAGACGGCCGATGGCGTACGCCCAACCAGCTCGGAAGCCTTTGTAAAGCTTGATGTTTCTGCAATCGTAAAGAAGGTGCGATAGAGATCGAGATCGATCAGCGGAGCGCCCTGGCTCGGTACATTTTCCATGTCGGCAGGCCTGTTTTATTCAGTTCAATATTTTTGATCGAAATCATGAATACAATTCGTTTGATTGAAAGGCAATGGGCGCCCATATACGAGGCAAGCGGCCAACTAATTAGGCAACCGCCTCCCGAAAACCACAGATCGAACCACAGGTTAGGAAACGCCATGACCTATCTGGCACAAATCCTCGGCAGCACCCTTCTGGGCGTCTTCTCCTCCTATGCGCCGGCTCAGAACGGCACCATGGGCCAGGTTCCGAGCAAGCAGTCCGCCAAGGGCCGGAAATAAGACGTCAGCCCGGGCCCCTTCCCGGCACCGTTTTACGGCAGAAATGAAAACCGCCCGATGCAGTCCGCATCAGGCGGTTTTTCTTTTGTGCTGAACGAATTCGCAGACCAGTCTTCGAAACGTCTTTCTGCGCCCTATTTCCCGCGCTTGTTCATCGCCGCCGCAAGCGCCGCGGCCATGGCGTTGTTACCGCCGCCGGACTCGCCACGTGGTCCGTTTCCGCGCGGGGCGTTGCCGCCGGGCTTAGGTCCGCGTCCGCCCGGGCCCGTGCGGTCCGGCCGTCCCCCGCCCCTGCGCTCGTCGCGGCCACGCTCGTTCTGGCGCTCTTTCTGCCCCTGGTAATCGGCCTGGGACTTCATGGTCATGGAGATGCGCTTGCGCGGCACGTCCACCTCCAGGATCGTCACCTTCACGATATCGCCGGCCTTGACCACCTTGTGCGGGTCGTCGACGAAGCGGTCGGCGAGCTGGGACACGTGGACCAGCCCGTCCTGATGCACGCCGACATCGACGAAGGCGCCGAAATTGGTGACGTTGGTGACCGTGCCCTCCAGCTTCATCCCCGGCTTCAGGTCGGAGATTTCCTCAACCCCGTCCTGAAGGGCGGCGGTCTTGAATTCCGGGCGCGGATCACGTCCGGGCTTTTCCAGTTCGGAGATGATGTCCTTCACCGTCGGCAGGCCGAAGCGCTCGTCGGTGAACTCCTTCGGGTCGAGCCCGCGCAGCAGGCTGTTGTCGCCCATGATCTGCCGCACGTCCCGGCCGCAGGCCTTCACGATGCGTTTCGCGAGCGGATAGGCTTCCGGGTGAACGGAGGACGCGTCGAGCGGATCCTCGCCGTCGTTGATGCGCAGGAACCCGGCGCAAAGCTCGAACGCCTTGGCACCCAGGCGCGGCACGTCCTTCAATTGCTTGCGGCTGGTAAAGCGGCCGATGGAGTCGCGATGCTCCACCACGGCCTTGGCAAGGCTGTCGGACAGGCCGGAAATCCGGGTGAGCAGTGCCGGTGAGGCCGTGTTCAGATCGACGCCGACCGCGTTCACGGCATCTTCGACCACCGCATCGAGCGCGCGGGCGAGCCGGGTCTGGTTGACGTCGTGCTGATACTGGCCGACGCCGATGGACTTCGGTTCGATCTTCACCAGTTCCGCCAGCGGATCCTGCAGGCGCCGGGCGATGGAGGCCGCCCCGCGCAGGGAAACGTCCACGTCCGGCATTTCCTTCGCCGCGAGTTCGGACGCGGAATAAACGGAAGCCCCGGCCTCATTGACGATCACCTTCACCGGCCGGCTGGCAGGCGGAATGTCGGTAAGCACATCGGCGGTCAGGCGGTCGGTCTCCCGGCTCGCCGTGCCGTTGCCGATGGCGATCAGTCCGACCTTGTGCTTGGCGATCAGCGCCAGCAGCGCGGCCCGGCTGCCGGCCACATCGTTCCTCGGCTGGAACGGATAGATGGTCGTCGTGTCGATGAGCCTGCCGGTCTCGTCCACGACCGCCACCTTGACCCCGGTGCGGATGCCCGGATCGAGACCGAGGGTCGCCTTCGCACCGGCGGGAGCCGCCAGCAGCAGATCCTTCAGGTTCCGGGCAAAGACCTGGATCGCTTCCTCCTCGGCTTTTTCGCGAAGATCGCCCATCAGGTCGAGTTCGATGTGAAGCGCGAGCTTCACCTTCCACGCCCAGCGCGCCACATCCATCAGCCACTTGTCGGCCGGTCGCCCCCTGTCCGCAATGCCGTAGGTATCGGCGACCATCTTTTCCGCTGGCTTCACCGGCGAGACATCGTCCGCATCGACGGTCAGGTCGACCGACAAGATACCTTCGTTTCGGCCGCGGAACAGCGCCAGCGCCCGGTGGCTCGGGATCTTCGACAAGGGCTCTGAATAGTCGAAATAATCGGCGAATTTTGCGCCTTTTTCGCTCATGCCATCGATCAGTTTAGATTGCACCACGCCGCGCTCGCTGACATGGGAGCGCAGGCGGCCCACCAGTTCGGCGTTTTCCGCAAACCGCTCCATCAGGATCTGGCGCGCTCCGTCGAGCGCCGCCTTGGTGTCCTCGACACCCTTTTCCGCATCGACATAGCCGGACGCTTCCGCTTCCGGGTCCTTCATCGGATCTCCGAGAAGCAGATCCGCCAGCGGTTCCAGACCGGCCTCGCGCGCGATCTGCGCCTTGGTGCGCCGCTTTTTCTTGTAGGGCAGATAGAGGTCTTCCAGCGTCGCCTTGGTGTCGGCGGCCGCGATGGACGCCGCCAGCTCGTCGGTCAGCTTGCCCTGCTCATCGATCGATTTCACGATTGCGGCGCGCCGGTCTTCCAGCTCGCGCAGATAGATCAGCCGCTCTTCCAGCTTGCGCAATTGGGTGTCGTCGAGCCCTCCGGTTGCTTCCTTGCGGTAACGGGCGATGAAGGGAACCGTCGACCCCTCGTCGAGCATCGTCACCACCGCATTGACCTGTGCCGGCTGGCAGGCGATCTCGTCGGCGATCCTGCGCGCAATGCGCAGAGCGGTATCAGCGCTCGTTGCCTGCGGGTGTGCAGCAGGGGCAGAGGAACTCATGGTGACGTCCGACATTCAAACATTCCCAAACGCGTTTCAGGGCTGGCGACGATAGTGCCGCCAATGACGGCGATAAAGAGACTGAATCCGTGATCCACGAAGAAATCGAGAAACGGCCTTCGATTTTTTTTGAATCGCGCCGAAACTTTTTCCCGGCCCTCTCCGTAACTGCTCCCCGATTGCCGAAACGCGCAATCGAAAACAGAGGAGAAGACAATGACCGTTTCACTGAAATCCATTGCCCGCGCCAGCGTTGCCGCATCGATCCTGGGTTTGGCCGCCCTGCCCGCCTTTGCCGAAAAGACCGTCGAGGTCGGAGGCGCGCCGATGTATCCGTCGAAGAACATCGTCGAGAATGCCGTCAATTCGAAAGACCACACGACGCTGGTCGCCGCCGTAAAGGCCGCCGGCCTGGTCAAGACGCTCGAAGGCGAAGGCCCCTTCACCGTCTTCGCCCCGACCAACGAGGCCTTTGCGAAATTGCCCGACGGCACGGTCGACATGCTGCTGAAGCCGGAAAACAAGGACAAGTTGACCAAGATCCTGACCTGCCACGTGGTGGCGGCCGACGCCATGTCCGATGCGATCAAGACAATGATCGCCGATGACGGCGGTGCGCACCCGGTCAAGACCGTCGGCGGCTGCGTCTTCACCGCGAAGATGATGGACGGCAAGATCGTCCTCGAGGACGGACAGGGCGACATGGCCCATGTCACCATTCCGGACGTCGATCAATCCAACGGCGTCATTCACGTCATCGACACGGTCCTGCTTCCGGCAAGCTGACCCCCGGATACCTGACCCGACAGACAGCCCGGCCGATATTTCGGCCGGGTTTTTCTTGTTCTCCAATCCCGATTGCAGAATGTCCGATCACTCCGCCTTGACGAGCTGCCCCGAATAAACGACCGGTCCCGTCGGCAACCCGGTCGGCGAGCCGCCTTCCGGCTCCACACTGATCGCAATCGCCGAACCCTCGCGGGCATAATCCGCGCGGTTCGCCGGGTGCAGGGATGTCGTCGATGCCTTTGCATCGACAAGACCGAGCGAGACCGGCGCTTCCGTACCATCCGCCACGTACCAGACTTCCAGGCTCTTGCCCTGTGGCTGTTCAGCGGCAAGGCTGCGCACCTTGACGACGCCTTCCGCCGGGTCGACGGACACGATCAGAGCCGGCAGCTCGCCGCCCCGGTTGACCACCGCCACATAACGCTGGTCGGCGGCCGGGTTGAAAACCCGGTCCGAAATCCCGGAAAACACAACGAAGCCCGCCAACCCGGCGGCCAATGCTCCGGCCGCAACTGCCGTCCTGCGCCAGAACGCGAGACGCCTGGTGAGATCAATCACTTCTGCACCACCACTGCCTGAGACAGACGCCTGCATTTCGCGGGCGAGGGATGCCTCGATATTGCGCCAGGCAAGATCGGGCGGCGTTTCCGGCGCAGTGGCATCGGACAACGGAGACAGGCGATCTTCCCAGCGGCGCACCGCTTCCGCGAAAGCCGGATGGGCCGCAAGCAGACGCTCAGCCTCGGCCCGCTCGAACGGGTCGAGCGTTCCAAGAACATATTCGCCTGCCAGA
Source organism: Roseibium sp. (assembly GCF_048260565.1). Taxonomy (GTDB): domain Bacteria; phylum Pseudomonadota; class Alphaproteobacteria; order Rhizobiales; family Stappiaceae; genus Roseibium. Next base: position 39,094 of record NZ_JBLXGP010000005.1, read on the forward strand.
CCTTCCAGATCCTCAGGCAAGGGCGTTTGCTCTGTCATTCGCGGTCCATACACTCTTTCAGGCGCATCAGGCCGCGCCTCAGCCAGGTTTTGATCGTCGCCTGCGGCATGTCGTAGGCTTTCGCCAATTCTTCGCGAGAATAGCCGTCGCAATAGGCCTGAACAACGCAGCCCCGCAGTGCCTCCTCCAGCTCGCCGAGACAGCCCCGCAGCGTCTCCCGATGGACCGGATCCACCTTTGCGTATCGCTCATCCGCGATCCGCTCCAGGGGGTCGTCTCCGTCGTCGGACACATCAAGAGGCCGCTCGCGCCGCTGGCGCAAGACATCGATTGCCGTATTGCGGGCGATCGCGGCCATCCACGTGACCGGTCGTCCACTCGCAGCTTCATACCGGTCCGCGTTCCGCCAGATCTTCAGGTAGGTTTCCTGCAGAACCTCCGAAGCACTGTCCCGGTCTTTCAAGATACGGAGAATGATGCCGAAAAGTTTCGCGCTGGTCGCGGAATAAAGGTTCTGGAATGCGGCACGATCTCCACCCGATATGCGGGCGAGCAAGTGTTCCAGATCGGCCTTGGCGTCAGATTGCTGCACGCATGCCCCTTTTCGCTTCGGGACAGCATCAGGGTTTCTGCCGTTAGGTCAAGTAGACTTGTCCATTGTCCGATCACCTTGTGATGATCACGACTTCGACCCGCACAGGCGATCTTGCCGGCGATCCCGCGCGCAGTGCGCAGGATGGTTTCCGCATCTGCCGCTCGACGGTCTGCTGTGCAGAGAAAAAGCCGAAACCGAACGATCTGCATCAAATACCGTATGATGCGTCCGGCGCACTCGGCTATCACGTAATAATCCGAATGTTCGATTGGGGAGGACACATGTCCGGCGCGGTAGACGAAATCATCTTGCACAATTACCCGCAATCGCCGGTGGCCGAGAAGGTCCGTGTCGGCTTCGGCATCAAGGGGCTGTCCTGGCGTTCGGTGGAGATCCCTCGCCTGCCGCCCAAGCCGATGCTTGTCAAACTGACCGGCGGCTACCGCCGCACCCCTGTGATGCAGATCGGCGCCGACATCTATTGCGACAGCCAGGCGATCCTGCGTGAACTGGAACGCCGCCACCCCTCACCGGGCTTCTTCCCCACCGGAGACGAAGGCCTGCTGTGGAGCCTGAGCCGCTGGACCGACGGCGCGCTGTTCGATCTCGCCGTCAAGATCGTCCTGGGCTCTGCCGGCGAGAACCTGCCGAAGGATTTTGCCGAGGACCGTGGCCGGCTTTATCTGGGACCGGACTGGGCGGAAGGCCTCAAGGCTGCCAATGCGGAACTGCCTCATCTGGTCGCGCAATTGCGCACGCAGCTGGCCTGGCTCGAACAGCAGCTCTCCGACGGCCGCCCCTTTCTCCTCGGCGAGGCCCCGTCCGCCATCGACGCCCAGTTCTATCACGTGATCTGGTTCGTCCATGGCCGTTGGAAAGAGAGCATTCAGCTCCTGTCGGAATTCACCCAAGTACTGCGCTGGGAAGAAAACGTCGGCAAGATCGGCCACGGCACCATGACCGGAATGTCGGCAGAAGACGCCATTGGCCGCGCTCGCCAGTGCATGCCGCTTGAATGCGATCCTGCAACAGGCAACGACCCGCAGGGCCTCAAGGCCGGAATGTCCGTTGTGATTTCGCCGGATGTCGACGGCGGCGAACAACCGGTCGAAGGTATTGTGGCCGCTGCCAGCGCCGACACGATAACCCTGCATCGCACCGATCCGGACGCCGGCGATATGCATGTTCATTTCCCACGCGCGGGTTACAAGGTCGAGGTGGTCTGAAGCGTACTTACCGCACCACGGTGATGCGCTCGGCCGCACGGGTCACCGCCGTGTAGAGCCAGCGGTCCTTGTGTTCGCGGAAGGCCCAGCTCTCGTCGAACAGCACCACGTCGTCCCACTGCGAGCCCTGCGCCTTGTGCACGGTCAGCGCATAACCGTAGTCGAATTCTTCGGCCTTTCGGCGGATCGCGTAAGGGATCTGTTCCGCGCCGTCCTCGAACATGGCCGGCAGAACCTTGACCTTCACCACCTGCTTCGCGCCGATGTCGTCCTCAGGGATGACATCAAAACGCAGCGTGTTGCCCTGCGGCGTGCGCAGGCGCTTGACGGTCCACAATCCGCCGTTCAGGAGGCCCTTGGTCTTGTCGTTGCGAAGGCACACCAGCTTGTCGCCGACGGCGGGCATCGGCGTGGTGAACTCCTTCAGTTCCCGGATACGGCCATTGTAGAGCCGGCGGGTCTTGTTGGTGCCGACCAGAACCTGGTCGGTCGACAGGATCTGGTCCTTGTCGATATCGCGCCGGTGAATGACCCGGCTCTCGCCGTAGTCGCCGTAATCGAGCTTGCCGCCCTCGCGGATATCCATGGACATGCGCACGATCGGATTGTCCTGCGCCTGGCGGTGCACCTCCGTCAGCATCACGTCCGGCTCGGCTTCGGTGAAATAGCCGCCGCCCTTGACCGGCGGCAACTGCGCCGGATCGCCGAGCACCAGCACCGGCGTGCCGAAGGAGAGCAGATCCCTGCCCAGTTCCTCGTCCACCATGGAGCATTCGTCGATGACGATCAGCTTGGCGGTCGCCGCCGCGCTGTCGCGCTTGATGGCGAATTGCGGACCGGTGTCGTCCTCGTCGTCATCCGTGTCCTCTTCCTCCTTGGCGGCGCGCGGCCGGTAGATCAGCGAATGGATCGTGCCCGCATCCGCGCAGCCCTTCTGGCGCAGCACATGGGCGGCCTTGCCGGTGAAGGCGCCGAAACAGACGTCACCGTCGATGCCCTCGGCAAGATGGCGCGCCAGCGTGGTCTTGCCGGTACCTGCGTAACCGAACAGGCGAAACACCTGCCGATCGCCGCGCTTCAGCCAGCTTGCCGTTTCCGTCAGCGCCTTGTCCTGTTCCGGCGACCACGCCATCAACTGATTCCCGTTTCGTTCTCGTCCGGTTCGTGCATAGCGTGATTTCGCGAAAGTGGCTATGGGGGGAGTGAAAATCGGTCTGGTGAAGAGCAGATTTCCAGGCATAGTCCGCAGGCCGGAACAGGCATCCATCGGTCGGGACGCTTCCCCGGCGGCCAGCTTTCTGTCATAGAAATGGGATGAAGACCCTGTTCCCCTTGTCCCTGTTCCTGTCCGTCGCGATGCCGCTGCCCCTGCAGGCACAGACGCCGAACCTGCCCGCCTGTGCGGCCAGCGGTGCATCTTCGGTCTTCATCAACGGAAGGCCGGCGCTCAGGCTCTCGGATGTGGCGACCTGTCCGGAAGGCATGTTCGAAATCGTGCCGGGGATCTTCGTCGAAGGCGAACCGGCCGTTCGCTTCGCCTCACCTACGGAAAACTGCGCTGTGGGCGGTTCCGCGGATGTGCTTGTCGGCGGCGCTCCCGCGGGCCGCGCCGGCGATGCGGCCTGCCCGCCCAAATAGAAGCAGCCGGCTTAGCCTCGCAGCGTCACGCGGCCGGTTTCTGGACGCTGATGATCCCGAGGCGGATGGCCATGCATGTGGCCAGCACCTTGCTGGACACCTGCATCTTCTTGAAGACGTTGTTCCAGTGGAACCGGATCGTGGCGGAGGAAACGCCGAGGATGATTGCGATCTCCGCATCTGTCTTGCCTTCCGCCGACCAGGCCAGGACATCCCGTTCCCGGTCGGTCACATGCGGGACCGCCCGACTTGCATAAAAGCTCAGAAACTTGTCGTGGAACGCATTTCCGATCAGCGCCACTTCGGCCAGTTCATGATAATTGCGGCCCGTTACCGGCCGATCCCGCGACAGGCCGACAGCCGACAGCTCTCCGGAAAGACTGATGAAAGGCACGCCGATTCCGTCGCCCAGACCGGCCTCGGCGGCCTCATTCATGAGCCTTTTCGACGTGTTGAGCGCCTTGTCATTCTTGGCGGGGTCGCGGCTCTGGACCGCCACCGCTTCGTCCCAGAAAAACGGCGCCGGGCTCTGGAAACACCGGTAGACGACCGGATCTTCCGGATAATAATTCTGCGCCATGTAATGGCTCATCCAGTCGTCCGGATAGCTCGTGGCAAATCCGTGGAACGCCTGCAGCCCCAAGGTTGGATGATCGGTCATGAGGGTGAAACAGACCTTGTCGTAGCCGTATTGTTCCGCGGCCTTGCAGAAGATCCCGAACGCCTCTGACGAACATTCGGAGCGCTGGATTTCCTCGATCACCCGGCCAATATCAACCATCTCTCACACGGGACCCCCGACCCTAACAATTCTGATAGCTATCAGAAGTAGTGACAATTTGGTACAAAACTCATGAATGTTTCAGCCTTGGGGCAAAAACTTACTTTAGGGTATTTTAAATTAAGACAGCGGCAGGACAACCTGCCGCTGTTTTTTTCTTTCGCAGGCCAAATCTTAGGACCGCAGTTCACGTTGGAGAAACGATCTGCACTGCCGATCCGCTAAAAGGGCCTAACGCTCATGACACTGGTCGAGGCCGCTGGGACTTTCGAGAGAGGCGGAATTGCCCTTGCTGTAGAGCGTGTAAGTGCCGTTCGTGTAACGGGAGCCGGAACCGGACACCACCTGTTCAAGCCGGGTCTGCGGCGAGCCGTCGATACTGAAGATCACATGCCCGTTGCCGCTGTTCACGTAGGTCACGGTCAGGGGAAGCCCCTCCGCGCAGGTGTAGTGGACCGTAATCGAGTTCGAATCTGCCGGCTGCGGATAGCCCCCGCCGGTTTGCGGCTGTGCCGGCGCGGCATCGGCGATGGCGTTCGTTATTGCGTACAAGGGGCCTTTGGGCGCATTGCCGAGACCGTAGAGAACCTGCCTGCGATGGAGGTCCAGCTGCAGGGAAACATTGCGCGACGCGTCGTACAGATAGACCGACCATTCGTCGCGCTGCTGTTCCTGAAACCGGAACGTCACCCGTCCCTGGTCGTTCAGTTCCTCCCATTGACCGCCCCCGGCCTGCGAGAAACTGCCGCCGGAATGAAAGACCTGGGAGACATTGTAGCCGTTGACCTGCACCGGGCCGGTATTCGGGTTTTGCGCCGGCTGGCCGTTGTTGGGCTGGCCATGATTAGGTTGCCCGGCATCCAGTCTCGGTCCGTTGCAAACCCGGAAGATTGTCGGATAGGGGGTCTGCGAACACATGAGGCCACCCCACTGGTAGCCGGTCCGGCCGTTGCGGTAGCGGATCTGGAACCACTCGTAGCCGTTCATCATGGCGCCGGTGCCGTTGAGAATGAGGATCCGGTCGCCCTCGCGAAGGCTCCCCACCTGCCGGTATTGCATGCCCGGACCGCCGCGAACCTTGCCGCCGTAGGAGGTGCCGGGCTGGGGGAAATCGACATCCGGAGAGGCCGAAGCCGGAGTGGATAAAGCCAAGAGACCAAGCAAAACGAGCTGCAAAAAACCGCGCATGAAAAATCCTGCCTTGAACAAATGATGATACGCCACGCAGAAAGCGCATGGCGTTTCATGAAGTGACGTAAGGTAGGTACGATACCCCGGATGAACCGAAGTTGAACGGTGCTTTCTCGGTGCGTTACGGCCGAGGATAGCGCTTCACGCCGGTGCCTGTGACCGAGAAGCCGGTCATGTAGGGATCTCGTTCATCAAGCGTGATGGTGCTGGTCCCGGTCTTCACCGCCCAGCCTTCGATCGTCGGCACGATGCCGCGCCGGTTGCCGACCAGGACATCCTGCTTGACGCCGCCGGTGAACAGCGAGCCGATGACGCTTTCATGGACGAATGTGTCGCCCACATTCAGCTTGCCCTTGCCGAAGAGCTGCGCCATACGCGCCGAGGTGCCGGTCCCGCAAGGGCTGCGGTCGATCGCCTTGTCGCCGTAGAAGACCGCGTTGCGCGCATCGGCTTGCGGATCTTCGGCCGGGCCGGTCCATTGGATATGAGTGATGCCCTTGATCTCCGGATTTTCCGGATGCCGCATCTCGAAGGCTTCGTTGAGGGCCACCCGCAGCTTCGGGCTGACCGCCACCAGCTGGTCGACCGGCACCTTGCCGACGCCGGGGAAATTTTTCTGCGGCTCGATGATCGCATAGAAATTGCCGCCATAGGCGACATCGAAGGTGAGTCGGCCGAATTCCGGGCAATCGATTTCAAGCCCTTCCGCCGCCAGGAACGACGGCACATTGGTGAGCTTGACCGAGGAAACATACTCCCCGTCCATCCGGTATTCCGCGGTAACGAGACCGGCCGGCGTTTCGAGGCGGGCAATACCCGGCGTCTTCGGCGTCAGCAGGCCTTCCTCGATCGCCATGGTCACCGTGCCGATGGTGCCGTGACCGCACATTGGCAGGCAGCCGGTGGTCTCGATATAGAGCACACCGACGTCATACTCGTCGGAGGACGGCGGATAGAGGATCGTACCCGACATCATGTCGTGACCGCGCGGCTCGAACATCAGACCCGTCCGGATCCAGTCGTAATCGGCGAGGAATTTCTGCCGCCGTTCGAACATGGACGCGGCCTCGATGCGCGGCCCGCCGCCGGCCACGAGCCGGACCGGGTTGCCGCAGGTGTGGCCGTCGATGCAGAAAAACGTATGCCGTGCCATCACCCTGCTCTCCCCTAGAAACGTGTCGCCCGAAACGGCGAGAGATCGATTGCCGGTTTCTCACCCAGAAGAAGGGCAGTCAGCAGTTCACCGGTCGCCGCCGCCTCCGTCAAGCCGTGATGGGCATGGCCGAATCCGTAGACGATGTGATCGCTGGCCGAGGACGGTCCGATCACCGGCAGGCTATCGGGCAGCGACGGCCGGAAGCCCATCCAGCGGGTGCCGGTGGAGGCATCGAGCCTTGGAAAGATCGTCTTCGCCCGGGCGATCATGGCATCGACCCGCTTCCAGTTCTCCGGCAACTCAAGACCGCCGAACTCCACCGCCCCGCCGATCCGGAGCCCGGTTTCCAGAGGCGACAGAACGAACCCGTGACCGGGCAGCATGATGAACCGGGTGACCTTGATTCCCGGTTCCGGCACGGTGATGTTGTAGCCGCGCTCCGTATCGAGCGGCACCGCGTCGCCGAGCTGGGCGGTGAGCTTCTTCGACCAGGCACCGCAGGCGATCACCAGCTTGTCGCAGGACCGGCTGGTTCCATCGGCAAAGCGGATGTCCGCGCCGTCTTCCTTGGCCGATACGCCATCGACCGACGCGATCTCGAATGTCACGCCTTGCCCCTTGAGCCAGTCGGCAAGCGACAGGCACAGCTTCTTCGGATCGTCCATCTGGGCCCAGCCGGGTAGAAGACCGCCGCCGATGATCCGGTCGGTCAGTTCCGGTTCCATCTCGCGGATCCGGTCGCCGGTCAGTTCCTGGACTTCGACGCCGTAGTCCCGCTGCTCCGCCCAGGTCTTGCGGTAGCTTTCAAGTTTGGCCTGGTTGTCGAAGATTTCCAGGCAGCCGTTGTAGTTCACCTGGTTGTGGGTGCCGGTCAACCTCCAGGTCCGTTCCCAGGCCGGCAGCGCCATGCTGTTGAGCGCGGCGAGCGCCTCGGTGCTTGCCCGAACCCGCGACCGGCTGGAAGCGGCCAGGAAGCGCAGCATCCACGGCAGAATCTTGAGCGCATAGGCCGGACGGATGGTGAGCGGCCCGAGCGGATCCGCCAGCCATTTCAGCGCCTGTTTCCAGACACCGGGAGATGCGAGCGGTGCAACATCGGTCCAGGCAATGCCGCCGGCGTTGCCCTGGCTGGCCCCGGCAGCCAGACCTTCCCGGTCAATGATCGTAACCTTGCAGCCGCGTTCTACGAGGAGACAGGCAGTCGCGAGGCCGACGATCCCGGCGCCGACGATATGAACATGAGGTTTGGTCATGTGGCTAAAGAAGAGGGAGTTGCGGTCTCTTTTCAAGAGCGGATTTGATCACTGCCTCGACGCGTTCCCGCTCGGCACCGGAGAGCGCCAGGCGCGGTGCGCGGCAGCGGTCGCTGGAACCGATGGCATGGACCTCCGCCAGCTTGATGTTCTGCACCAGATTGGTGGAGACATCGAGATCGAGCAGCGGCCGGAACCAGCGGTAGATCTCAAGTGCCTCTTGGATACGCCCAGCCTGAACCAGTTTGTAGATGGCAACCGTTTCCTTCGGGAAGGCAACGACCAGACCGGCGACCCAACCGACCGCCCCCATCATCAGGCTTTCCAGCGCCAGGTTGTCGACGCCGGTGAAGACGTCGAAGCGATCGCCGAACCGGTTGAACACGTCGGTCACCCGGCGGATATCGTCGGTGGATTCCTTCATGGCCACGACCAGCGGCTCTTCGGCGAGCTCCTCGAACATATCCAGGGTGACGTCGACGCCATAGGCGATCGGATTGTTGTAGATCATGACCGGCAAGCCAGCGGCTTTAGTCACGGCCTTCAGGTGTGCAACCGTCTCGTGGGGCGCAGACTTGTAAGGCACGCCCGGCAGCACCATCAGGCCGTCGGCACCGGCCTTGGCGGCCGCCTGAGCCGCCTTGGCGGCGCGTTTGGTAGAGCTTTCGCAGACCGTCATCAGGACGGGACGGGTTCCGGCGGCGGATTTTGCGATTCCAAGCAGTTCCAGCTTTTCCTCAGGCTCCAGGGCCATCGCCTCGCCGAGCGACCCGCAAACGATCATGCCGTCACAGCCCGCATCGAACTGCAGGCCGAAGCAGCGCTCGATCTCGCCCACGTCGAGTTCATCCCCTTCGGTGAACTTCGTCGTGACCGCCGGAAAAATACCCTTCCACATGACACTCTCCTCAGAAAACCGTTGCCGAAGATGGTGCCGCTCGCCTTGCCCCTTGTCAACTACTGATATATCAATAAAATATCAATTTAGCACACATCGTCCCAATCAGGTTCGGAGATCAGATGGGAGAAGAAGAAAGCCTCTCGCAAGCCGCCTACCGGCAGCTTGAGGAAGCCATCGTCACGTTGAAGCTGAAGCCGGGCGAAGCAGTCACGGAAAGCCGGCTGACCCAGGACCTGAAAATGGGCCGGACGCCGATCCGCGAGGCAATTCAGCGCCTGAGCTGGGAAGGCCTGGTCTCGATCCGCCCCCGGCTCGGCATCGTGATCGCGGACCTGCATCCGGGCGACTTCGCCCGTGTGCTCGATGCGCGTCACGGCCTGGAGGTTCTGCTGGCCGGAGCCGCGGCCCGTCTTGCCAGCAAGGAAGAACGGTCAGCCCTGCAGGACTGCGCCGGAAAAATGCGCGATGCCGCATCCGGCCAGGACGTCACCGCCTTCTACCGGCTCGACAAGACCTTTGACGGAATCGTCGCCGGAGCGTCCTGCAATCCGTTCGCGGCTAAGGCGGTCGCGCCCTTGCAGACCCTCAGCCGCCGGTTCTGGTTCCGCTATTTCGCCGACAGCGATCTCGACGCGGCCGCCTGGGCGCATCTTGAGCTGATGCAGGCGATCGCCGCCGGCGAGGAACATCTGGCGATCGGCAAGGCCGGCGAACTGATGCAGTATCTCCACCGCCAGGCCGCTGCCCTGATCGCCGGCGTCGACTGGGCCGGTTAAGCCCGACCGCTCAAGCGAAGTGGCCGCGCGTCCGGTTGGCGAAGGCCACCAGAGACAGCATCACCGGCACTTCCACCAGAACCCCGACCACGGTCGCAAGCGCTGCACCGGAGTTCAGCCCGAACAGACTGATTGCGACCGCCACCGCCAACTCGAAGAAATTGGATGTGCCGATCAGGGCCGCCGGTGCGGCCGTCGTGAACGGAACTCGCCACAGGTAGCCCCAGGCATAGGCGATCGCGAAGATGCCGTAGCTCTGAACCAGAAGCGGAATGGCAATCAGGACGATCACCATGGGCCTGTCGACGATGGTCTGCGCCTGAAACCCGAACAGCAGGACGACGGTCGCCAGCAGTCCCATGACGGAGAAAGGTTTCACCCGCGCCGTGAATTGGGCAATGCGCTCGTGATGCCCCGTCTTGTCCAGATTTCGCCGGGTCACGTAACCGGCGGCGAGCGGAATGACCACGTAGAGAATGACGGAAAGCAGCAGGGTTTCCCAGGGTACGATGATATCGGTCACGCCAAGCAGCAAAGCCGCGATCGGCGCAAAGGCGAACACCATGACGATGTCGTTGATGGAGACCTGCACCAGGGTGTAGTTGGCATCTCCGCGGACCAGCTGGCTCCAGACGAACACCATGGCCGTGCAGGGCGCGACACCGAGCAGGATCATGCCCGCGATATATTCCTTCGCATCCTGCGGAGCGACCATGCCGGCGAACAGATACTCGAAGAACAAAATACCGAGAGCCGCCATGGTGAACGGCTTGATCAGCCAGTTGACGACGAGGGTGATACACAGGCCCTTGGGTTTCTTGCCCACGTCCTTCAATGAGGCAAAGTCCACATTGACCATCATGGGGTAAATCATCACCCAGATGAACACGGCCACGACCAGGTTGACGCTGGCATATTCGAGACCGGCAATCGCCGAGAAAAGACCCGGAACGGCCAGGCCGAGCGCGACACCGGCGGCAATGCACAAGGCCACCCATACGGAAAGATAGCGCTCGAACACCCCAAGTGGCGTTTCATCGGCAGTTGCCATGTTGCAGTCTCCTATACAGCAGTGCGCCTCGATCAAGGTGCCGCCGGACCTGGGGCGGGAATTCTTCTTGACCGGACAGGATGATCCAAGGCCCGTGATCCGGACCTGTAAAAGAAAAGGCGTTACGTTTCGGCTTCGGCAGCAGGTGTGAGGCAGGACAGGACCGGAGCGCAGAGTTCCGGCTGCCCGCCGCAGCAGTCCTGCAGCAGATAGGTCACCAGGTCCCCCATTGCGGCGAGGTCCGCCCGGTACAGGATCGAGCGCCCGTCCCGTTCGGCGTTCACGAGGCCGGAGCGGGACAGGACGCCCAGATGAGTCGACAGGGTATTCGGCCGCACGTCGAGCGCATCGGATATGGCGCCTGCCGGCATGCCTTCTTTTCCCGCTTTCACCAACAGGCGAAAGACGTCGAGGCGGGTTTCCTGCCCAAGCGCCGCAAGCGCGTCGAGTGCGAGTTCTTTTTTCATATTTCGATATTATGCGAAATATCGAATAATGCAACACGAAAAACGCCGCAGCTCCACGAAAGGCTGCGGCGTGATACCGAAAAATTAAGCCGCTTTCGCCGCGAGCCTTTTCCGGATGCTCTCCACATCGGCGCGCGGCGTCGCCGCGAACAGCGTCTTGGTGTAGTCGTGCTGCGGGTTGCTGAAGACCTCGTCCCGCGTGCCGTATTCCACCACCTCGCCGAAATACATCACCATCACCTTGTCGGCGATGTAACGCACAACCGACAGGTCGTGGCTGATGAAGACGTAAGTGAGACCCATCTCATCCTGGAGATCGGCGAGCAAGTTGAGGATCTGCGCCTGGACGGAGAGATCGAGCGCGGACACCGGCTCGTCGAGCACCAGAAGCTTCGGCTTCAACATGATCGCGCGGGCAATGGCGATACGCTGGCGCTGGCCGCCGGAAAACATATGGGGATAGCGTCCGTAATGTTCCGGTTGAAGCCCGACCTTCTGCAGCATTTCCAGCGCCATGTCGCGCCGCTCGGCGGCCGCCATGTCCGTGTTCAGCAGAAGCGGCTCTTCCAGGACGTCGCCGATCTTCTGGCGCGGATTGAGCGAGCCGTAGGGATTCTGAAAAACGATCTGCACCTTCTGGCGCATTTCCCTGGAAATGCCGGTTTTCGAAATATCCATCGACAGGCCGTCGATTTCGATGGAGCCGGAAGACTGGGCATCGATCATGGTCAGCATGCGCGCCAGGGTGGACTTGCCGCAGCCGCTTTCGCCAACGACCGCCAGCGTCGAGCCACGCTCCACGTCGAAGCTGACGCCCTTGACCGCGGTCAGCGTGGTCGCCTTGCGGAACAGACCGCCGGAAATGTCATAGGTCCGGTAGAGATCGCGGACTTTCAGAATGGGTTCGCTCATCAGAAACCTCCTGCTTCCGCGAAATCGCTGACTGTCGGCAGCCGGTCGCCGGTCGCATTTTCCGGCAGGGCCGACAGAAGGGCGCGCGTATAGGCGTGCTGCGGGTTTTCGAACAAGGTCAGCACGTCCGCCTCTTCCATCCTGCGGCCCTGGTACTGGACGATCACCCGGTCCGCCGTTTCCGCCACGACCCCCATGTCGTGGGTGATCATGATCAGCCCCATGCCGCTGTCCTGCTGGAGCTTCACCAGCAGATCGAGGATCTGCTTCTGAATAGTCACGTCGAGCGCTGTGGTCGGCTCGTCGGCAATCAGCAGCTTGGGCTTGCAGGCGATCGCCATGGCGATCATGATGCGCTGGCACTGGCCACCGGACATCTGGTGGGGGAAGGCGCCGAGACGCCCTTCCGGATCGGGAATGCCGACGGAGTGCAGCAGTTCGAGCACCCGTTCCTTGCGTTGCCTGCCGTTCAGACTGGTGTGGATCTTCAGCGTCTCGCCGAGTTGGAAGCCGACCGTGAAACACGGATTGAGGCTGGCGATCGGCTCCTGGAAGATCATGGAGATATCCTTGCCGATGACCTTGCGCCGTTCCTTCACCGACAGGGTTCTGAGATCCCGGCCCTCGAACTCCATCTTGTCGGCGGTGATCGTGGCGCTGTCCGGCAACAGTCCCATGGTCGCCAGCATGGCGACGGATTTGCCCGATCCGGATTCGCCGACGATGGACAGCACCTCTCCCGCATCGACCGTGTAGTCGATACCGTCGAGCGCCTTGAACGGGCCTTTGGCCGTGTCGAACTCGACCTTCAGGTTGCGGATTTCGAGCAGCGGCATCGGCTCAGCTCCTCTTCAGCTTGGGATCGAGCGCATCGCGCAGGCCGTCGCCGACCAGGTTGATGGCCAGCACCGTGATCAGGATGGCAAGACCCGGGAAGGTCACCACCCACCAGGCGCGCAGGATGAATTCGCGCGCTTCCGCCAGCATCGTGCCCCATTCCGGCGTCGGCGGCTGCGCGCCCATACCGAGGAAGCCCAGCGCGGCTGCATCCAGGATTGCGGTGGAAAAGGACAGGGTCGCCTGAACGATCAACGGCGCCAGACAGTTCGGCAGGATCGTCTTGAACATCAGCCGTAGGTGACCGGCACCGGCGACCCTGGCTGCGACCACATAGTCCCGGTTGCGCTCGGACAGCACCGCCGCGCGGGTGAGGCGGACGAAATGCGGCTGCAGCACGATAGCAATGGCGATCATCGCGTTCATCAGGCCCGGTCCGAGGATTGCCACCAGAACCAGCGCGAGCAGCAGGGAGGGAAAGGACAGGATGATGTCCATCACCCGCATGATCAACGTATCGACCGGACCGCGCAAGTACCCGGCGACGAGGCCCATGACGATGCCACCGGACAGCGCGATCGTGACCACGACCAGGCCGATAAACAGAGAAAATCGGGCGCCGAAGATAAGTCGGGAAAGAATATCGCGGCCAACCGCGTCGGTGCCGAGCAGGAACGCGGCCTTGCCGCCCTCTTCCCAGAACGGAGGCGTCAGGAAGCTGTCACGATACTGGAAACCCGGATCATGCGGCGCGATCAGCGGCGCGAACGCCGCCATCAGCACCAGGAGCACGAAGATCGCCAGACCGGTCACCGCGCCCTTGTTCTGCGAGAAATAATACCAGAACTCGGCGAGCATCGCCCTGGTTGCGTTGCGGCTTTCGCTCTTGAGCGTTTCGTCGGCGGCCGTATTCGCCGGGGAGGTCTTTGTCATTTTCTGTCTCCCCTGGCTCAGTTATGCCGGATGCGCGGATTGATGAGCCCGTAGAGCACATCGACAATGAGATTGACCACCATGACGATGCCCGCAATCAGCAGCAGTCCGCCCTGGACCACGAAATAGTCCCGGCGCGAAATGCTGTCGACCAGCCATTTGCCGATGCCGGGCCAGGAAAAGATGGTTTCCGTCAGGATGGCGCCGGCCAGGAGAACCCCGACCTGAAGGCCGATGGTGGTCACGACCGGGATCAGTGCGTTGCGCAGGGCATGAAGACCGATCACCCGGCGCGGTGGCAGCCCCTTGGCCCGGGCCGTGCGCACGAAGTCCTCGCCGAGCACTTCCAGCATGGCGGAGCGAGTCTGGCGCGCAATCACCGCGAGTGGAATGGTGGCAAGCACGATCGACGGCAGGATCAGGTGGCTCAGGGCCGAGGCGAAGGCCCCTTTCTGGCCGGACAGCAGGCTGTCGATCAGCATGAAGCCGGTCACCTGGGGAAAGTAGAACATCAGCGAGATCCGACCCGAGACCGGAGTCCACTGCAGGATACCGGAAAACAGGATGATCAGCAGAAGCCCCCACCAGAAGATGGGCATGGAATAACCGACCAGCGCCGTTCCCATGATCGCCTGATCGGCGACCGAACCGCGCTTCACCGCGGCGAAGATACCGGCCGGAATACCGAGTGCGACCGCGATAATGATGGCGCACAGCGACAGTTCGGCGGTTGCCGGAAACAGGGTGAAGAACTCGACCAGAACCGGCTTCTTGGAGACGAAGGAAATCCCGAGATCGCCGTGGAAGATGTTGACGACATACTCGATATATTGCTGCCAGATCGGCTTGTCGAAACCAAGTCGGGCCATGATCTCGGCCTTGCGTTCAGGGCTGACGCCCCGCTCGCCGGCCAGAAGGTCGACCGGGTCTCCCGGCAGCAGGCGGATGAAGCTGAAAGCGACCAGCGTCACGCCGAAGAAGGTCGGGATGAGAAGGCCGAGGCGGCCCAGAAGAAAGCGAAACATTTTTTGGGTCCGGGTTTATCCAACCGGCGGAAATTCAGGCATACAGTCTAGCCTGAAACATCGCCGCCTGAACATGGAAGGACGCCGGCGGAAACCGCCGGCGCCCTGAGTTGCTGAAGGTCCTTATTCGGCGATGTCGACGCCGTCGAACCAGTGACCGCCGAGGGGATCCATGATGTAGCCCTTGACCTTGGTCGACATCGGCATGAACACCGTCGAATGGGCAATGGTTGCCCACGGCGCCTGTTCCTTGAACACGACCTGGGCCTGTTCGTAGAGCTTGGTGCGTTCGCCCTTGTCGGAAACGATCTTGGCCTTCTGGATCAGGTCCTCGAAGTCCTTGTTGCACCACTGCGCGCGGTTGGAGCCGCCAACGCCGTCGCAACCGAGAAGAACGGCAAGGAAGTTGTCCGGATCGCCGTTGTCACCGGTCCAGCCGAGGAGAACCGCGCCGTCGCGCTTGACGTCCTTCGACCGCGACAGATACTCGCCCCACTCGTAGGAAACGATCTCGACCTTCACGCCGATCTTGTCGAAGTCGGCCTGGATGACTTCGGCCATGCGCCGTGCGTTCGGGTTATAGGGACGCTGCACAGGCATCGCCCAGATCTTCATGGACAAATCCGTCACGCCCGCATCGGCCAGCATCTTCTTGGCCAGTTCCGGATCGTAGGCGTCGTCCTCGATGGCGTTGTTATACGACCACATGGTCGGCGGGATCGGGTTCTTGGCAGCGACACCCGAGCCCTGGAAGACGGCGTCGAGAATGGCCTGCTTGTTGATGGCGTGGTTCAGAGCCTTGCGCACTTCAACCTTGTCGAACGGAGCCTGCTGGGTGTTGTAGGCGAGATAACCCACGTTCAGGCCCTGCTGTTCCATCATGGTCAGGTTGCTGTCGGCCTTGATGTCGGCGATATCCGCCGGAGCCGGATACGGCATGACCTGGCATTCGCCGGCCTTCAGCTTCTGCAGGCGCACCGATGCGTCCGTCGTGATGGCGAAGATCAGGCTGTCGATCGGCTGCTTGCCGCCCCAGTAGTCGGCGAATGCCTGATAGCGGATGACCGCGTCCTTCTGGTAACCGACGAAGGAGAACGGACCGGTGCCGATCGGCTCCTGGTTCAGCATGTCCTTCTTGCCGGCCTTGTCGAGCTGGTCGGCATATTCCTTGGAGAAGATCGACGCGAAGTCCATGGCCAGGTTCGCGATCATCGGCGCTTCCGGGCGGTTCAGCTCGAACTTCACCGTGTAGTCGTCAACCTTGACGATGTTCTTGATCAGGTCCGGCATGGACATGCCGTTGAAATATTCCCATGCAGCACCGGCGGTGTATTCGTACCAGGGACTGTCCTTCTTGAGCTGGCGCTCAAAGGAAAAGATCACGTCATCGGCGTTAAAGTCGCGGGTCGGCGTAAAGAAGCTCGTGGTGTGGAACTTCACGCCCTTGCGCAGATGGAAGGTGTATTCGAGACCGTCGTCGGAAACGTCCCAGCTTTCGGCCAGGCCCGGCTGAACTTCCGTCGTGCCGCGCTTGAATTCCACGAGCCGGTTGTAGATCGGCTTGGAGGACGCATCGAACGTGGTTCCGGCCGTATACAGCGCCGGGTCAAAGCCTTCCGGAGACCCTTCCGAGCAATAGACCAGCGTCTTTGCGGATGCGCCGGTTGCCGCCACCACGGCAAGGCTGGCACCCAAAAGAGCGGCCTTCAGGGTTTTACGCATTTTCATAAACTGTTCTCCCCTAAATGAAGAGGCGGACCACGCATCGTTGAGATCGTGCGAAACTTCCGGCCCGCCGAAGCGCAAAATAAGGCCCGATTTTCAGATGAAATCAACCGGCAAATTATTTCTTATTTCACCAGTAATGAGGAAAAATATTATTGAGTAAGGCATGCTGACGTAGTTTTAAAACCACTTAACTTGTTAAATACGGAAGGACATTCCCTAAGGTAGCCTCCACTCATTCAACCTCTATAACCCTTTGAAAACATTACAACCTATCGCCTCGGAAAAATTGACGTTGCGGAGGCTTAGTCCGATCTGGACCGGGTACGGCGCACCGCGTCGCGCCATCCGGCGAGAAGATTATCCCGCTGTTCGGACGCCATGTTCGGGGAAAATCTTTTGTCCAATTGCCAGCGCGCTGCAAATTCCTTCTGGCCGGGCCAGGCTCCCGCCTTCAATCCGGCAAGCCAGGCGGCTCCGAGCGCGGTCGTTTCGATCACTTTCGGCCGGTCGACCGGCGCATCCAGAATGTCGGCAAGAAACTGCATGGTCCAGTCCGAGGCGGTCATGCCGCCGTCGACCCTGAGCACGGTCTCTTCTGTTCCGCTCCAGTCGGCATGTTTCGCGTCAAGCAGATCGCGTGTCTGGTATCCGACGCTTTCCAGAACCGCCCGGGCGATTTCCTTTGGTCCGGTCGAACGGGTCAGACCGAAAAGGGCTCCGCGGGCCTCCGCGTCCCAGTAGGGCGCGCCGAGACCGACAAAGGCCGGCACCATATAGACCTGCTGGTGGGGATCGGCGGTTTCGGCCAGCGCCTGGCTGTCGGCGGCATTTGCGATAATGCCCAGACCGTCCCGCATCCACTGAACCGCGGCCCCCGCCACAAAGATAGACCCTTCCAGGGCATAGGTCGTCCTGCCGTCCAGACGATAGGCAATCGTGGTCAGCAACCGGTTGCGGGAAGTTACCGCTTCAGCGCCGGTGTTCATGACCGAAAAACAGCCGGTGCCATAGGTGGACTTCACCATGCCCGGCTCGAAGCAGGCCTGGCCGACGGTAGCCGCCTGCTGGTCGCCGGCCACCCCGAAGATCGGCAGGGGCGCCCCCAGAACGGACGCCTCGGTCTCCCCGAAATCTGCAGAACAGTCCTTGACCTCCGGCAACATGGAAACCGGAACCCCGAGCATCCGGCACAGGTCGTCATCCCAGGCATTGTCGTGGATGTTGTAAATCAGCGTCCGCGATGCGTTGGTCGCGTCGGTGACATGGACCTTGCCCCCGGTCAGGTTCCAGATCAGCCAGCTGTCGACCGTGCCGAAGGCAAGCTCGCCCCGTTCCGCCCTTTCCCGGGCCCCTTCCACATTGTCGAGGATCCAGGCGATCTTCGTCCCGGAAAAATAGGGGTCCAGCAATAGACCGGTTTTCGAGGTGAACTCCGGTTCCAGCCCATCTGCCCGCAACCGGGCACAAAGATCGGCCGTCCGCCGGTCCTGCCAAACGATGGCGTTATAGACGGGCCGGCCTGTCGCCCGGTCCCAGACAACCGTGGTTTCCCGCTGGTTGGTGATCCCGACCGCCGCGATTTCCGAGGGCCCCAGCCCGGACTTGGCGAGTGCCTCCCTGCAAACGGAAAGCGTCGAGGTCCAGATATCCTCCGGATCATGCTCCACCCAACCCGATTTCGGGAAGTGCTGCGGAAATTCCTGCTGCCCGATGGCAAGCGACGTGAAATCGGGTCCGAAGACGATGGCCCGACTGGACGTCGTACCCTGATCGATCGACAAGACTGCTCCCGTCACGCTACACCTCCCGCTTGCTTTTTGAACCTGTCTGCCCTTCGGAACCGCCGCGGATTTGCCGCCCGCCCATTATTCGTCCGAAGAGGACGTTGAATATCCGGCCGCGCCTTCGCCGGGCCCCTCGCCTTCGGCATCCTCGTCATTATGGACACCGGCCAGTGGCTTCTTCGTCGCGGTCGGCGGCGCCCCGGCTCCGGCTGCGTGATAAGTCACCTGCGGGAACGGAATCTCGATGCCCCACTCGTCGAAGACGTCCTTGACGTATTCGTTGTAGGCCCGGCCGACGCTCCATTGATCTCCCGGCGTCGTCTTGATCCGGGCACGTATGTCGATCGCGCTGTCGCCGAAGTTGGTGACGCCGTGCATTTCCAGATCACCGATGATTTTGTTGCCGTAGTCCGTCTTTTTCAAACGCTGGAACGCCTCCTCCAACGCTGCTTTTGCCCGCCGGACATCGGTGTCGTAGGCGACGCCGATAACGGCAACGTGATAGGAGAAATCGCGCATGAAGTTGGACACCGTATCGACCGAGGAAAACGGCACGATATGGCTGGTCCCGTCGAGATCGCGCAGCCGTACGGAACGGACGGTCAGACGTTCCACGACACCGGTCACGCCTCCGACCGTGACCACATCTCCCTCGTTGATGGCATTCTCGATCTGAATGAAGGCACCGGTGATGATGTCCTTCACCAGGGTCTGCGCCCCGAAGGAGATGGCCAGGCCGACGACACCGGCACCGGCGATCAGCGGCCCGATATCCACCCCGACCTCCGACAAGCCCAGCAGCGCGGCCATGACGATGACCAGCACCGTGAAGGCATTTCGAAAAAGCTGGAAAAGCGTCCGCACCCGGGCTGTCACCACATAGCCGGCCTGCTCCCGAAGACGCAGATCGATCCAGGACATCATCCCGAGCCAGATCACGAAGGCAATCACCACGACGAAGAAGGCTGAACTGAAACGACCGACAATGGAGATCCCCTGTTCGCTCCGCAGCCAGCCGATAATGTCGATGAAGCCCCAGATTTCCAGCAACAACAGGAGGGTCACCAGGAAAACGAAAATCCGCAACAGCTTCAGCAGACGCGGCACGAAGGCGTTTATCCTGCCCTGAAGGGCGGGGAGACTTTTCCGCAGGTCCTCCGGCAGACGGATGCCTCCGGTGATCGCCCGGGTCATGATGAGCGTGACGGCCGTCCCGGCCATGATCGTCAACACCGACAACACCGTCGCCCGCATGGCGATTGCCACTGCCTTGAACGGACTTGTCAGCCACAGGCCGAAAACCAGCAGGACGTACAAGTTCGCCCAGATATGCCAGACCCGTGCGAGGATTTTCATGGCCTTCTTGCCGAAGGCGCCCGGCATCTGATCGGCATAGGCTGAAAGACCGCTCGATACCTTGCGACGGTTGCGATGGATCAGCGTGAACAGGATGAGAGCGGAGATGATGACGACCAGCGCCCGCACCGCATTACCGATCACGAAGGAAACCGCCAGATTAGCCACGGGGACGCCCAGCATGATGCCGTATCCCATGAGCGCGACGACAAACCCGAGTTGCCGGCACCAGTAGGACGCGGTCTCGTCGCTGAACGGAAACAGCCGCAGTTCCCGGCGCTTGGGCGCAAAGAAGAGCCTCAAGCCGACCTTGGTCAGTCCGGTGATGAGGAAGGCATTCAGCGCCAGGCTCTCCAGCAGCGACACACCGCCATCCAGCAGCCCGAACTCGATCAGCGCGGCCGCGTATCCCGCACCCCAACCGACGACGACAATTGCGGCATCGGCGACCGTGGTCGACAACAGGATGAACGCGCGCTGTGCCCAACTGCCGTAACGGGCGCGTACGGCCTGGCGGTCGAACAGAAAGGTCAGGAGCTTCTGGCCGATCCCAAAGAGCACCATCGCAGCGCTCAGAACGATCACGACTTCCAGAGCAGCAATCCGCGCCCTGTCCCAGCGGACCTGGATCTCGCCATTGACGAGCAGCGACACGCCCCGGAAGGAATGGGCCACGCGCAGAACAAGCCCAATGGCGTCATCGGCGATCAGTTTTGTGTATTCGCCAAGCCGGACCGCGAAATTGTCACGAGCCGTGGCGTCTGAATTGCGGGAAGATTGCGCGGCCGGATCCGCCCCTTCAGCCGTCGGCTGTGCCACAGCATCATTTGTGGAACCCGCGGCACCCGCGGGCTGACCCGTGGCCTGGGTCGCCTGATCTTGCTGCCGGATCAGGTCGATCAATGCAGCCCGGCCTTTCGGATCTTCCAGCAACCTGGCCAGCGCATCGGCAGCCGCGCCGACGGCGGCGGAAGCCGTCTCGGACTCAGGAGCAGGAGCCTGCTCCCCTGCAGCTTCAGGACCCGCGTTTGAAGGCACGCCCTCCTGGGCATGGGCAATCGACCCAAAGAAACAAACAAGCGATACTGCCAGGCAGCGCATCAAGACGGTCATCATCGCATCCGGTCGTTTATTCTCATTTCGGGCGGCTCAAACCCATTCCCTCGCGGTGTCTGCTGCTTAACAGGATTTGATGCGTGAGATGAACCAAATTCGCCCGGCCGAAGCCGCAGGGTCGCAAGATGGGAGTGCGGTTTCAAGACGTCCGGCCCATCCATGGCGTTCCCAAGTAGACAAACCCGGGCTTTACCGTTCGTTCAGCATGTTTCGTAACCCGGACATAAGAGTGTCTGGTGCATGCTCTCTCGGTTATTGGGGGAAATATGTCCGAGTCGCTTCTAAAGCTGGCAAAAACAAAAACGCCTGAAGCGCATGCTGAACTCGTGCTCGGCATTGCGGATGCGATATTCAACAATATCGACGCACGGACAGACGATGAACTGCGCCTGTTTGCCGAGATTGCCCTCCTGCTCTACGCCACCATGCCGGCAACGGGACGCGCCCGGCTCTCAAAGCGTCTGGCCTCCCACGCCCGCGCACCGGTGAACCTGGCGATGAAACTGGCGGAAGACGAACTCGACGTCGCCCGCCCGATGCTGCTTCACGGCGGATGCTTCACCCAGGAGCATCTGCTTGAGCTTGCCCGCCGGGTCAGCGACAAACATCTGGAATTCATCGCGCGACGTTGCGACCTCGGCTATGAAGTGTCAGACGCCCTCGTCAAGCGGAGCACGAAGCCGATCAGACGGCTTCTGGCGAGCAACCGGGATATCCGTCTCTCCCGTCTGGCCCTGCAGACCCTGGTCCGGAAATCCATCGACGATGTCGTTCTGCGTGAGGACCTTGTGCTACGCAAGGATCTGACCCACCGCCTGCGCGAGCAGATGCTTCCCTATGTGAATGAAGCGACACAGACCAGGCTGCGTGACATCATCAACGGCGCCCTGTCCGACGAGACACTCAGCCAGATCGCCCGTTTCAAGCAGATCCGCCGGGATTTCGGTCCCGCCCTCGATACATCCGACATGCGCAAGCTCTGGCGGATGGCGGAAAAGGCGCACCTCGACCTGAACGATCTCGTCATCCTGCTCTTGCAGGACAACCGCTTGTCCCATGTTACCGAATTGCTGGCTATCTTGACCAAGCAACCGCCGGCGGACCTACGCAATGCGGTCTATAAGGGCATTTCCGATACGGTCATCGAAACCGCTCTACGACTGAAACTGCGCCCGGACACATTTGCCTTGCTCGCCCATACCCGCTGCCGCCATCTGCGCATTCCGGATTCCCAGGCCGACGACTGGATCACGGTCTATTCCGAAGCCTTGCTCGGCTTACGGGGTTATGCCGAGAAGCCGGCCGACGGATTTGCCGCGAAGCGGCGTCGCAGATCGACGGTCGGGCGTGACAAATCCGCTGAGAAAAGATCCAGGCGGCTTGCGGTCATATAGGTCCGACAGCCGATGCTCTAGCGGTTACAGAGGAAGGCCGCCAGGGCGGTCGACAGTGTTGCGGCGGCATAAAACCAGAGCCCCGGAAGCACCGCGGCATCCGCCAGGCTGCTCGTCTTTGCGGCAAACATCACCAGTGCCACCAGCATCACATCGAGCATCGACCACTTGCTGACCGCCGAGAGAAGCGCAAGGGACCGGGCCTTGCCTCCGTTAAGCGCGGCCATATGGGTCAAGAGGATCTTCACTGCCGGAAACCCGATCGAAAACGTTCCGATAAGGGCGGCCAGCCACGGATCCCCATCCTTCCACAATGTCTGCACGATCTCGATCAGCGACGGCCGGTCTTCCAGAAAATACAGTCGCTCGAACCGCATCAGGGGCAATGTGAGCCCCAGGGCGAAGGAGAAGGTTGAAACCGGCAACAGCAAGGCAATGATCAGGCGCATGGAACCTATGTAGTCATTGTTTTCGAATTTGAACGGCATTCATACAGAAACAGCGCGCAAAAGACAGACGGGGCGACCGCTCCGGCGGCCGCCCCGTCCTATTGGATTCATCAGAGACGCAGGCTTCAGGCATATCCCTGAGGCTTGCGCCGGTCCAGGCCCGTCAGGGCCGGACGTAGGCGTATCCCTGCTCCTGCAGTTCCATCAGGCGCACCACCCCGGAAGGCACGACACCGGCCTCGCTGAGGAGTTTGATCTCATGACCTTCTTTCTTGGTCATGCCCTTGATGGTGTTGTTGCAGGCCGAGAAGGTGATGTTCGGCAATTCCAGCGCCATGGTCGAGATGCGGTCCTTGACCGGGCTCTTGTCTTCGCGAAGCATCATCAGCCCAGGCCCGTAGGTCACGAGTTCGATCGCCACGTCCTCACCCTTTTCGGAATAATAGGCCGCGAGGTTCTTGGCGTTGTTCAGCGCCATGTTCATGACCTGGGGATCGTCCTGGTTCACGTGAATGGCCACTTTATGTGCAGAAGCCGCCGCGAATGCAGTATTCGGCAAGAGCATTGCCGACAGAATCAGGAAAAGACCTGCCATAAATTTCATATTCGTTTCCTCCCAAAGCACGAAAACGTGCGCAGTTGTTGACCCGACCATCGCAGAACGGATCATACGTATTAAACCATAGGAGGTGCGACAAAATACATCAGAATTTTGTGATATATGAAAAATAGTGTGCGTTTTTACGTCCCGCGGGACGTGAACAGGTTGCACCTGTCCGCTCTGCGCCCGCCAGGCACCTTTCGATACGGCACCCGATCAAGCGGCAGTTTCTGTTCTCGCAGACCGGCTCAGCGCGCGCGGGCCCGGCCTGCGATTTCGTCCAGCTCTTCCTGTTCCGCCATTTCCTGGGCGGACCGTTCGCGTTGCTGGTCGCGTTCCTCGAGCTGTTCGAATTTCTTCAGCTCTTCGATCGCTTCCGCCAGTTCTTCGCGCGCACGTTCAAGCTGTTCGTCCAGTTCATGGGCCGAATTTTTCAGATTGTCGCGCCGGGTGGCGGCAGCTTTCGCAAACGTCGGGTAGGCGAAATGGCTCACATCCGTGATACCGACGCGTTCCTGCTCCGCGCGGATCTGTTCGTCCAGCTCGTCTGCCATTCTATTGAACTCGGCGATCATCGACTCGATCTGGGTCAGTTGCCGCCGCTTGTCATCGACCTGAAACCTCTTCAGGCGAATGAGACTGTCTCGGGTTTTCATTACTCTATACTCCCCTAACAGGAGCATCCTAATCCGGAGTCATTTCCAAAAGGTTGGCAAGTTGAAAATAACCTTCTTCTAACGACGTTGATTCGTCCTTGCCCTGATTCAGAAAGGTCTCCATCGGATCAAATCGCCGGATCGCCTCGTCTACGCCAGGATCGGATCCCTTGCGATATGCGCCCAGGCGAATGAGCTCTTCCATATCCGTGTAGGTGGACAAGAGCTGTTTTGCCTTGCGCAGAACCGGCAGATGCTCGTCCGGCACGCAACGCGGCATGGTTCGCGAGACAGACTTTAGCACATTGATCGCCGGATAGCGCCCGCGTTCGGCAATCGCGCGCTCCATGACCACGTGCCCGTCCAGAATACCGCGCACCGCGTCTGCTACCGGCTCGTTGTGATTGTCGCCTTCCACCAGAACCGTGAACAGGCCGGTGATCGAACCGGAACCGTTCAGCCCGGGTCCGGCCCGCTCAAGAAGGCGCGGCAATTCGGTGAAGACCGTCGGCGTATAGCCCTTCGAGGTCGGCGGCTCGCCGATGGACAGACCGATTTCCCGCTGGGCCATGGCGAAACGGGTGACGGAATCCATCATGCACAGCACGTTTTCGCCTTCGTCGCGGAAATGTTCGGCAACCGTCATGGTCAGATAGGCCGCCTGCCGGCGCATCAGCACGCTTTCGTCCGATGTCGCCACGACCACCACCGAGCGGGCGAGCCCCTCCTCTCCCAGATCGTCCTCGATGAATTCCTGCACTTCGCGGCCACGCTCGCCGATCAGACCAATGACGGCGACGTCGCATCTCGTATTGCGGGCCAGCATGGACATGAGCACCGACTTGCCGACCCCTGAGCCCGCGAAAATCCCCATCCGCTGGCCTTCGCAGCAGGTTACGAACGTATTGAGTGCACGGACCCCCAGGTCGAGCGGCGGTCCGACCCTGGCCCGCTCGGACGCCGGCGGCGGCGAACTTCGCAATTTGCGAGGCGTTTCGCCTCCGGGCAATTCACCCTTTCCGTCGATCGGCTCGCCCATGGCGTTCACCACCCGGCCAAGCCATGCATTCGACGGATGAACGACACTGTCCCTGGAACTGATGACGGCCTTGCAGCCCATACGCACGCCTTCCAGACCGGAAAACGGCATGCACAGGGCATGCCCCTCCCGGAACCCGACGACCTCGGCCGGAACTTTCGGATTGTCCTCGCCGCTGTCGATCATGAGCCGCGAGCCCACGCTCATCTCGTGAATCGGTCCCGCGATTTCCACAAGCAGGCCCTGAACGGCGACCACCCGCCCGTAAATTTCGGTCGGCATCAGCGAATCGATGTCGGCAAAAAGCGACTTCAATTCAATTTCCTTTCAGGAGTTAACGAGTTTGGTAACGGATCGTTTACATCTCTGCTTAATGTTAACGTTTGGAACGCCGAGAGGCGAGCGCCATTTCAAAGTTCAAGGGCTTTGTGGAAATGAGTCTGAATGGAGTCGCGTACACCGATTTCCTAAAGTGAAACTTTAAGTGTCGAGGAACCCGATTTTTTACGGGGATTCAAGATCTTGGGTGTTTTTCACAGATTCGTTTTTATAGAGCTTGCCGCTACGAATCAGAATTTGTTAACCATTGATCTCTAGCTTTGAGTCGGGGTTAACACAGTCCTTCGTAGCAGGCACCGACAGAGCCGTTGCGACTTGCCCAGGAAAGGCAACAAAAGGGGATTGGCATGCGTGTATTGTTGATTGAGGATGACAGCGCGACGGCGCAGAGCATCGAGCTGATGCTCAAATCCGAGAACTTCAACGTCTACACGACAGATCTTGGCGAGGAAGGAATCGACCTCGGCAAACTGTACGATTACGACATTATTATGCTGGACCTGAACTTACCGGACATGTCCGGTTACGAGGTCTTGCGCACACTGCGCGTTTCGAAGGTCAAGACACCGATCCTGATCCTCTCGGGCAACGCGGGCATCGAGGACAAGGTTCGCGGTCTCGGTTTCGGAGCCGACGACTACATGACCAAGCCGTTCCACAAGGACGAACTGGTCGCCCGGATCCACGCCATCGTCCGCCGCTCCAAGGGACACGCCCAGTCGGTCATCGTGACCGGCGACCTCAAGGTCAACCTGGATACCAAGACCGTCGAGGTCGGCGGCCAGCGCGTGCATCTGACCGGCAAGGAATACCAGATGCTGGAGCTGCTTTCCCTGCGCAAGGGAACGACGCTCACCAAGGAAATGTTCCTCAACCATCTCTACGGCGGGATGGACGAGCCGGAACTGAAGATCATCGACGTGTTCATCTGCAAGCTGCGCAAGAAGCTGGCAGCCGCCACCTCCGGCAAGAACTACATCGAAACCGTCTGGGGCCGTGGCTACGTGCTGCGCGAACCGGAAGTCGAACAGGCAGCCTGATCAAGGCGGTACTTTCCTGCGACCACGGTCACGAATTTCCAAACCCCGCCGTCTCGGCGGGGTTTTTTGTTATAGCAAAGCACCGAGCAGACATGGCTCGACGCCCTTATGCGCGTCGCCTTTAAAAAAATGGCGGCCCGCAGGCCGCCATTTCGAACTGACATTCCAAGTCTGCCGTGGCTCAGCGCTGGAGGTTCGCCGTGGCAAACGTCCTGGGCGCCGGACCTGTCGCCGCTTTGGCGGCAACATTGCGCTGGAACAAACCGCGTTTTCCCGGAACCGGCTTGAAGGCATCCGTCAGGCCGACGACCGTTTCCGCGGCGCCGAGCACCAGATATCCGTCTTCGGGAAGGCTTTTTGCGATCCGGCCGAGGATTTCGGATTTCGTCTGCTGGTCGAAGTAGATCAGAACATTCCGGCAGAAGACGATATCGAACTCGCCCAGATGCGAGAAATTATCCAGGAGATTGAGCTTCTTCCATTCGACCATGGCGCGCAGGCCGGCATTGATCTGCCACATGTCGCCCTTCTGGTCGAAATACTTCAGAAGCATCTGGATCGGCAGGCCGCGCTGCACCTCGAACTGGCTGTAGAGCCCGGCCTTTGCCTTGTCCAGAACCTCGTTGGACAGGTCGGTTCCAAGGATCCGGGTCCGCCATCCGGCGACCTTGGACTGCGCTTCCTTCAGACAGATCCCCAGGGAATAGGGTTCCTGGCCGGTCGAAGCGGCAGCGCACCAGATCTTGATCTGCCGCGTCCTTGCACGCCCTTCCAGGAGGGCCGGCAGCATCGTTTCGTTGAAGTGATCGAACGGTGTCTTGTCGCGGAAGAAGAAAGACTCGTTGGTCGTCATCGCTTCCACGACGTCCGTCTCAAGCGCCTTGTTGGTGCCCCTCTGCAACACGCCGATCACGGCGCTCAGCGTTTCCAGCTTGGAACTGCGGGCAATCGGCAACAGACGGCTTTCGACCAGGTATTGCTTGTCGTTCGACAAAACCAGACCGGAGCGTTCTTTCAGGAATTTTTTCAGGAACTCGAACTCGCCCGGTGTCATCTGGTATTCCCTTTGAGTACGCGGCTGATTTTCGGTCCGATCTCCGAAAGCGGCAGAATATCGCTACACATTCCGGTCTGAGCGGCAGCGCCGGGCATGCCCCAGACAACACTGGACGCTTCATCCTGGGTGATGATGCTGCCGCCGCCGGCGGCAATCGTCCGCACTCCGTCGGCGCCATCGTGGCCCATTCCGGTCAGAATGAGAGCCAGGGTCGCGGATCCGTAAATTTTTGCCACGCTGTCGAACAGGGGATCGACCGCCGGCTTGCAGAAATTGACGGGCGGATTGTCGTTCAGGCGGATTCTGACCGTGCCGGCATCCTTTTCCAGCACCATGTGCTTTCCGCCCGGAGCGACGTAAATATGACCCGGCTGCAGCACGTCGCCGTCCTTGCCTTCCGCCGCGGGGCGAAGGGCGGCCTTGCCGACATGTTCTGCGAGAATTGCGGTAAAGGTCGGCGGCATATGCTGGGTGATCACCACCGGCACATCCTGGATCGACGTCCCGATCGCCTTCATGACCACTTGCAGAGCCTGCGGACCGCCGGTGGAAGACCCGACGGCCAGAATGCGCGGCTTCGCGGAGGAATAGGGGCGCAGCTTAAACGTCGCCGCGGCCGGTGCCGCCGGCCTGGCTGCGCCGCGAAAGGCCTCACGCGTATCGGGAGCCCGGCTTGCCGGTATCGGCGCCGCGGTGCGTCCGGCCGTCGTTTCCGCCCGCATTCTGTGCGCGGGACCGCGCAGGCGTCTGGCGCGAAGCCCGAGCGCCTTGACCTTGTCGATCAGTTCACGGCGGAAATCCACCGACGTCGTCACCTCGGAGGTCGACTCCGGTTTTGGCACGTAGTCGGCAGCACCCAGGGACAGGGCCTTCAAGCTGATTTCGGCGTTCCGGCGGGTCAGGGTCGACGCCATGATGACGACCAGGTCGCGTTTTTTGGCCAACATCAGCGGCAGCGCGGTCATGCCGTCCATTTCCGGCATTTCGATATCGAGAACAACCACGTCCGGGTTGCTCTTGAGGATGTCGTCCACCGCCAGCTTGCCGTTCCGCTGGGAGCTGACCACGGTCAGGCCGGGAGCATCATCCAGCCAGCGGGTCAAAAGCCCCCGGATGACCACCGCATCATCGACCACCATCACACGGATGGGATCGCTATCCTGGCTTGCCCCCGGAGTGGAGGTCTTTTGCGCAAATGCCATCTACTGAACCCGAACGCACGATACTGTTAGATGAGGCCAACTTCCTGAAACTTCGCTTCCACGATTTCGCGGTCGAAAGGTTTCATGATGTACTCGTTGGCTCCAGCCCGAATAGCCCGGGCGATATGCGCAACGTCGTTTTCAGTGGTACAGAAAACGACGATCGGCTTCTCGCCGCCCTCTTCGGCGCGCAGGCTCGTCAGGAACTCAAGTCCGTCCATGACGGGCATGTTCCAGTCCAGAAGGATCGCATCCGGCATGCTTTTGCGGCACTCGTCCAGCGCCTGCTGGCCATCTTCCGCTTCCGTGATCTGAAAATTCAGGTCTTCCAGAATTCTGCGGGCGACCTTTCGGATGACGCTCGAATCGTCAACTACAAGGCACTGTTTCATCAGGTTTAACTCCACTTTCGACCAGCCGGCCGATCACAACGTTATGCAGCAACCATCGGCTGTTCGGTAAACATTGCCCCCAGAAGCCGATCGACATCCAGAATGACCATGAGCTTGCCTTCAAGCCGATGAACACCACCGGAAATTTCGGCCCAGCGCTTGTCGAGATTGGACGGGTTGGCTTCGGCCGAGGCGACCGGCAGCGTCAGAACCTCGCCGACCGAGTCGATCATCAGGCCGTAGCTTTCATGCTTGTATTCGATGCCGACTGCCATCATCTGCCCTTCCTTCAGAGGCGGCAGATGCAGCCGGCGGCGCATGTTGATGGCCGTCACGATCCGGCCGCGCAGATTGAGAACACCGGCCACTTCCGGCGCCGAAAGCGGCACGCGCGTGACGCTTTCGGGCACGAACACGTCATGCACCTGGGAAATCGGCAGGCCGAAAAGCTGTCCGCCGATGACCACGGTGACATACTGGATCATGTCACTGCCAGTGGTGACTTGTTTTTCCAGCACAGTCATGCTGCTACTCCCATTTCACCGGAGAACACATCTTTCAGGGCCGCGATCAGGCCCGGACGGTCGAATTTCGCGACATAGTCGTCGAAGCCCGCCTGACGGCCGCGCTCGATGGAGGCCGGCGTCACCATGGCGGACAGGGCCAGGACCGGAATATTCCGGAACCTCGGATCGCGCCGGAGCGCTTCGCAGAACTCGAAACCGTTGATTTCCGGCATTTCGATATCGCTGACGACCGCATGGAATTTCGCGCCGTTTTCAAGCAGTTCGAAGGCATGGCTCGCGCTGTCACAGGTCGTGACATCGTAGCCTGCGGCCTTGAGGACAGGTGTCAGCATGTTCCGGAAGAAAGCGGAGTCGTCGACGAACAGGACCTTCTTGGTCAGGGCCTCGATGTCCATTTCCTTGCGCATGAACCAGTCTTCGAACGCCTGCGGCAGGTAATAGCCGAGGTCGATGATTTCCGTCGCGCGCTCCTTGACCACCGCGGATCCGAGGATGCCGGGACGCTCGGAGCCGACCTCGATGTTCATGCGGTCCTCGACAATGTCGACGATCTCGTCGACCACGAGGCCCATGGAACGACCGCTGTCGGAGAACACCAGCATCGGCTGGGTGCCTTCGGTCTTGTGCTGATCGCCGTCGGTGACATAGACGAGCGGCATGAGGGCGCCGCGGTACTGAACCAGATCCCGTCCGTTGGAGCGCTCGATCTTGGAGACCTCGAACTCCTCCAGGCGGGTAACCAGCGAAAGCGGAACCGCCTTGGGCTCGGGAGCGCCTGCACGGAAGAGAAGCAGCGAAATCGACGACTGATTGGTATGCGCCTTCTTCGTCAGATCTTCCGCTTCCTCTTCGGTCTGCTCGGCCACCGCACTGGAAGCATGGCTTGCCATGGCGCTGGCAACTCCGTTCGGATCGATGATCATGATCACCGAACCGTCACCGAGGATGGTGTTGCCGGAGAACATGGTCAGGTTACGCAGCATCGTGGACATGGGCTTGACCACGATTTCCTCGGTATGGAAGACGCCGTCCACCACGACACCGAAGGTCTGGCTGCCAACCTGCATGACCACGATGAAGCCGTTGTCCGCATCGATGGCATTCTCGACGTCTTCGCCTTCGTAGATGCCGAGCAGCTGGGACAGATGTACCAGCGGCAGAAGCTTGTTGCGCAGACGCAGAACCGGGGTGTCCTTGATCCGTTCGATCCGGTGTTCGGAGTTCGTCTGGACTCGCACCAGCTCCACGACCGAAAGCTGCGGGATCGCGAACCGATCGCCGCTGGCTTCGACGATCAGGGTCGAAACGATGGCCAGCGTCAGCGGGATCTTGATGGTGAAGGTCGTTCCCTTGCCCGGCGTCGAGCGAAGATCGACCGTACCACCAATGATTTCGATGTTGTTGCGCACCACATCCATGCCGACGCCGCGGCCGGAAACGCTGGTCACCTCGGCAGCGGTCGAGAAACCCGCAGCGAAGATGTACTTGTGGATCTGGGCGTCCGTCATCTTGTCGAATTCGGCTTCGGTCGCAAGTCCGCGCTCGAGCACCTTCGCCTTGATCTTGCTGACGTCGAGACCTTTACCGTCGTCGCGGACCTCGATGATGATGTGACCGCCTTCATGGTAAGCGGCAAGGGTAATGGTACCCTTCTCATGCTTGCCCGCAGCCTTGCGGTCCGCCGGCATTTCCAGGCCGTGGTCGGCCGAGTTGCGGACCATGTGGGTCAGCGGATCCTTGATCATTTCAAGGACCTGGCGGTCTAGTTCGGTATCGGCGCCGATCATTTCGAGTTCGATCGGCTTTTCCAGTTCCTGGGACAGGTCACGCACGATGCGCGGCAGCTTCTGCCATGCATTGCCGATCGGCTGCATGCGCGTCGCCATGACGCCTTCCTGCAGTTCGGCCGTGACATTCGACAGCCGCTGCAGAGGAACCTTGAATTCGCTGTCTTCATGACGGCGGACGATTTCCAGAAGCTGGTTCCGGGTCAGCACCAGTTCCGACACCATGGTCATCAGGTGCTCAAGCGTATCGACCGCCACACGAATGGACTGGTTGGAAACGGACGAGCCGCCGCCGGATTTCTTGTCGCCGTCGGCCTTGGCCTTGCCCGCACCCTTCGCGGCAGCCTTTTCCTTGACCGGAGAAGCCGCAGCAACCGGAGCGGCATCTTCAACAGCCTCGTCTGCGACCGGATCCACGACTTCCGCCTCGACTTCCGTTTCGCGGAAGGCACGTTCCAGTTCGTCGAGAGAAACCTCGCCGGGGCGCAGCGGGCGTTCCAGGGTCTGATCCGGCAAAATATCGCCGGCAGCTTCCTCTTCCGGCGCTTCCGCTTCGGCTTCCGCATCGCTTGCGGCCGCTTTGCCCGTATCCGCATTGGTCGACATGCGTTCCATTTCGGAAATCAGATCGCTGTCGTCGCCTTGCGGTTCCTCGCCTTCCGCCGCTTCGAGATCGGCAAGGATTTCCTTGATCCGGTCAATCGACGTCAGGATGATCGACACGGCCTCTTGCGTGACGGGAGCCCCGTCACGGAACTTGCCCATCAGTGTCTCAGCAGCGTGTGCGATGCCTTCAAGTCGTGGGAGCCCCAGGAAACCGCATGTGCCCTTGATCGTGTGCACAAGGCGGAAGATGTTATCAAGAATTGTCGCGTTGTTCGGCTCTTGCTCGAATTTGACAAGTTCAACGTCGACAACGTCGAGACTTTCATTGGTCTCAGTAATAAATTCCCTGAGGAGGTCGTCCATGGCCTGCTCTCACCCGACTGGTTACTGGTTCCGCGCCTCGTAGAGGCGGCTGGACCGTTATGTCCATGTCGAAAGGGTGAGGCGAAACAGTTAAGATACGCTGAAGCGCAAAAAGAGTTTTTCTTTCTATATTCTATATTTTCATGGAGGCAGTAATTTTTACAAGGTCCTCATCTTTGTCGATATCAAGCTTCATCCCGCTTTCCCGGGCAAGCAGAAGCGCGTAAATCGGCTGCACCGAATGGGCGTCGATCCGTTCGGGCTCTTCTCCAGACAGCGTTTCCTTCATGCCCAGCGGAATACGCGGGTTGAGGCCCTTGGCGGTCAGGAGGAAGGAAGGAGCGGACGGCTCGCCCTCCATCTCGACCTTGATTTCCCCGCCACGCGGAACGCACTGGTTAGCGATCAGAATAAGATTTAGCAGAAGTTTGACGAAATTCTTCGGCATCAGGTGCCGCTGCACTTCCCAGACGAGATCGGACTTCTCGTTTTCCATGAACCCGGTCGCAACGACCTGTGCATCGCCCAGATCAATCTCCGCTCCGGCCGACCCGGCCGCGCCGAAAGCAAGCCGCGCGAACTGCAGTTTCGCCGAAGCCTGGCGGGCGCTTTTCCGGATCAGGTCCATGGCGAACTCGCGCATGTCCTCCGAGCCTTCCTCGTCCAGAACCTCCAGCCCGTTGGTTATGGCACCGACCGGGCTGATAATGTCATGACATACCCGGCTGGCTACGAGGGCAGCAAGGTCAAGCGCGGAAAGTTCTTTAAGTTCGGGCATGGCTATCCAAGGCTCTTTCGGCGAACTGATGCCAATTGATTCGTTAACTGTGATTTCAAGGGATACACACGACGGGCTTCAATGCCAAGCCGCAGACAAATTCAGCGGTTCGGAACACAGCCAGTTTTCTGTGCATTTGCTTCCGCTTCCGCCAGCAACTGCCGGTCATTGACGAGAAAGAGGAACCGGTTGACCTCCGAATGGAAGAAAATCAGCTTTCTGCCGACGATGGCGAAGATGAACGGATTTCCGGACGTCGCGAAGCCATTTGTCAGGGCATAAGCGCCGCACGCGGCAAACAACGGCGCATAGATTTCAGGATTTTTCTTGAAAGCCGCGAGATTTCCCTGATTGACGAACACCCATTCGGCCCCTCCCCATTTGTAGGAAAACTTTCGGCTTCCCTGACGCGGACGATTATCGACGAAATACGAAACCGGGTCGTGACCGCCGATCGCATATCCTGCGATAGGGTCCGGCACGAAAAGCGGTGGACGCGCATTGCCCCTTTCGATTCCGGTAAAAATTCCGGTTCCAAAGCAGAAAGCTGCGGTACAAAGGAACGCGAGCCTTACCCTCGTCCTATTTCCTCTCCAGTTTTGCATTTGTCCGGACTATGCGTTTGGCTGTCTTCACTGGCGAATCAGTCGCACAGCGCAGACACTATAGCACCGGCAAAGAACGATCCCGGTTTATCGCAGGGCGCACCGGCAGACCCGTCCTGCTCCTTTGAGGAGAAAGCCTTCCATGTCAGCATTGCCCAAAGCCAAGATCCTGCGGAGCCTGGCAGCCTTCATGGTTTTCGGTGCGGTTCTCGCACTCCCGCGATTTTCCGCGACCACGGACAGCGGCAAAGCGCACGCACAGCCGCCGGAGCAGACCTACGGCCAGGACCAGGTCGTTGCCACCGGGCACAAATTTTTCGGATCGGTTTCAGGCGGCCTCGCCTCGGTCGTGGAAAAGGCCTTTGCCAAATACGGGGAGCCGAACGGCTATATTCTCGGCGAAGAAGGCGCCGGCGCGATCGTTGCCGGAGCCCGCTACGGCGAGGGCCATCTCTATACCCGCAACGCAGGCACCCACAAGATCTTCTGGCAGGGACCGTCCATCGGATGGGACTTTGGCGGAAACGGCGACCGGGTGATGATGCTGATCTACAATCTGCCGACCGTGGATGCCATCTACAAGCGATACGTCGGCGTCAACGGATCCGCCTATCTTGTGGGCGGAGTCGGCATGACCGTCCTGTCCAACAACAACGTTTTCGTGGTTCCGATCAAGTCCGGGCTCGGCGCCCGTCTGGGCGTGAACATCGGCTATCTGAAATTCACCGACAAGCCCACATGGAACCCGTTCTGACCGAATGGCATGAAGCGGTATCCAATTGAAAATGACGCTGGGTTCCCCATGAACAACGGCGCAAATCGTTGCTCTCCGACATCGCGTCGTTTATTGATGCACTGTGATTTGAAGTCCTGCAAGTGATCTGGAGCCGGTCGTGATCGAAGCGGCAATGTATGGTGCACTCGGATTTTTTATAGCCACGCTCCTTGGCCTGGCGATCCTGCCTGCTGTCTACAGGCGCGCCGTCCGGCTCACCCAGGAAGCCATGAAAGCCGTCAATCCGTCCACCTACGCGGAAGTCCGGGGCGCTCAGGATCATGAGCGTGCCCAGCATGCCTTGGCGGTCCGGAAGGTCGAGCGGGCCCTCGACAAGGAGCGGGAAAATGCCGTGACCTTCCGCCTGGAGGCGGGCAAGCTGGCCGCCGAGCTGATCAAGGAAAAGTCGAAACACGAAGCCGAACTCAAAAGTCTTCGTCAGGAATTCGAGAACGAGGTCACGGAAAAATCCAAGGGCCGGCAGGCGGAGCTGCAGGCGGAACTGGAAACCGTCCGCCAGAAACTGCACGAGACCGAGCAGGCTCTGGCAGCCGCCCACGCGGAAGCGGACGTTCTCAAGGCCAAATCGACCGACGAGAGCGGATGGCTACCGGCCGAGGATACGATGGCCCTCGCCACGATTACCGGCCTTGAATCCCAGATTTCCACACTGAAGGCGCGCCTGGCGAAATACGAAGGCGGCGAGATCCCTTCTCCCGACCTGCATCTGGAGACCGGCGCGGCCAAGCTCCAGAAAATCGTGAAAGACCTGGAAGCGCAGCTGGTTGATGCCGAAACCCAGTATATTTCCGCGCAAGCGGAAGTCGCCCGCCTCACCGTACAGATCGAAACCGTCGACCTGCCGCGCGATGACCTCGTGGAACGGCTGGAGCGCGATCTGAAATGGGCTGAAACCGAAAAGGCCCGCCTGACCGCCCTGACCCGGGATCGGGAACGGACGTTGCTCAGAGCCCAAAATCAGATCATGCGCCTGCGCCAGGACCTGAACGCGACCCCCGCGCTTTCCGGCCTGCGCGAGGAGCTCAAGGAACTCGGCAAACGGATCGCCGAACGCGACACCGGCCCCGTTTCGGGAAAATCCGGAACTGCGGATAAACAGGCCCCGGCCGCGAAGAACAAGACGACCGGCAAACCGGACAGCCGGAAACAACCCTCTGCGGAAGCGGATCGCGCTGACAAGCCCGGAAAAGACCGGAAGACAACTTCCGAAGGCCCCCAGAAAGCGCCAACTCCGGTCAGCGCCCTTGTCAGCCGCATCGTCAAATCCAGCCAGGCGAATGCGGAAAGTGACGCAACGCCGACAAACAAGACCGATTCCAAAAAGAAGCCTGACACCGGCTCCAAGGACAAGAATCGGGATGTTGCTTAAGCCTGCGAAAGCCGGGCAGCGCCGCGAGCTGGGCAGCCCCTTTTTAGGACGGCTCGCCTACGTCTGCGTCACCTGATCCGTTGATTGATGTTTTATTGTGGCCATACGGCCACAATTTCGCCCCGATAGTTGCCTCGACGGAAATATTGTGTTCCATAGGCCCATATTTATTGCTTTTATCGGCATGTCGGTTGCACGCATAGAATTACTCCAAAATAAAAAACGCGCGTGAGTCGGCAATGAGGGGCCAAAGACAGACGCGAAACAATGATCACTTTTCTCGGATTCCCGTTCCGCTCGATTCTGCTGTCTTTTGGTGGAATAATAGCGATCGGCACGGCATTACCATCCGCCGCCGCCGACCAGGCACCGACGACCATACATCATGGCCTTCGCGCCGACGCCATAACACGGCTTGAAAACTACGTTTCCGGCCTCGATCGCCGCGAAACCGCCCCGATCGTTCTGGCCGCCGACGACACCCTTCTTGAGGATTCCGACGATACGCTTTTGAACAACCCGGATGACGCGGCCGCATCGGATACGGATAATCTGTTGCCCGGTGACGACAGCGACAATCTCCTGGCAGCGCCTGCGGACAGCAGCGACGATCTGCTCACGTCCGATGACAGCGGCGGCGACGACCTCCTTTCGGGCGGAAACGAAAGCGGTGACGATCTTTTGAATGCTGACGGCGGAGGAGACGACCTTCTCCTGCCAAGCGACGAGGAAAACCTCCTTCTGCCCGGCGGTGGCGGGCTGGAAACGGCGGAAGAGAACAAGAAGAAAGAGCCGGCGATCACGCAAAGGGCCGCCAACGAAGCCCACGAAAACCTGTTTATCGAAAGCAAGTATCCCTCGGCCAACACCTGCGCCACCTGCCATCCGCGCCAGTACGAACAATGGTCGGTCTCCCAGCACGCCTACGCACAGCTGAGCCCGGTCTACATGGCCATGCAGACCACCATCAACATCAAGACCAGCGCGACCAACGGCGATTTCTGCATCCGTTGCCACAACCCGGTCGGCATGAACCTCGGCGAGTCGCTTTACGTGACCAATCTGGACCGGCCGCCCACCTCTCGCGAGGGAATTACCTGCGTGGCCTGCCACCGGGTCAACAAGAACTACGGCAAGATCAGCGGCCGCTTCGCACTTGAACAAGGCGACATCTTCTCCCCGGTCTATGGCCCGAGCGGTGACCAGGAGCTCGCCCGGGTTCTGAACCATCCGGAAGAATACCGCGTCTCGACATCGAAAGACGATCCGGGCCGCAGCATCCACACCCAGGCCAAAAAGTTCTTCACTCTGACAAAGCCGAGCTTCTGCGGAACCTGTCACGATGTGACCCTTTTGAACGGTTTCCGCCTGGAAGAGGCCTTTGCCGAATTCAAGCAGACACCGGCGGCCAAGCGCGGCGAGACCTGCCAGGATTGCCATATGGGCAAGATCCAGGGCGTAGCCTCCGGCTACCACTATGGTCCCGCGGCCATCGTCGGCGACGTGCCGACCAAGAACCGCAAGCTGACCGACCACTCCTTCGCCGGACCGGATTACTCCATCATCCATCCCGGCATTTTTCCGCACAATGTCGAGGCGGCCGAGTTCAAGACACTGCGCGAGTGGCTGCAGTTCAGGTATTGGGAAGGGTGGGGAACGGACAAGTTCGAGGATTCCGTATCCGACAATTACAAGTTCCCGAAGGCCTGGCAGTCCATCGACGACCGTTACGACGCCCGCGCAATTCTGAAGGTTCAGTTCGAACGGCTGGCGAAAGCAAGGGCCCTGCGCGAACAGGTGTTGCGCAACGGTTTCAAGCTGAGCGACATCAATATTCTTAAAGGCGACCGGAGCGGCCTGAAATTCTCGGTGGATGTGCGCAACGGCACCGACGGCCATGCGGTTCCGACCGGTTTCGATGCGGAGCGACTGATCTTCCTGAAGGTGGAAGTCAGGGACCGGCATGGAAAGATCGTCTATGTGTCCGGGGACAGGGACCCGAACGGCGATGTCCGTGATTCCCACTCTCTTTATGTTCACAATGGCGAGCTGCCACTCGACAAGGATCTTTTCAGCCTGCAGTCCAAATTCCTGGTCCGCATGATCCGCGGAGGCGAGCGCGAACAGGTACTTGCGGTCAACACCTCGACCGACGTTCTCCCCTTCGTGCGTCCGGAAACCCGCGCAACCACCATCTACGGCCGCCCCCGCGGCGCCCGCAAGCACAAGCAGACCATCGAGCCGAACGCCAGCCGAACTGCCACCTATGACATTCCCGGCAACAGGCTGAAACCGGGAGAAACCTATTCCATTTCGGTGAGCCTGATCTCCCAGATGGTGCCGGTCAATCTTATCGCCGCCATTCAGGGGGCAGGCTTCGATTACGGCATGAGCCCTGCGCAGATTGCCCGGGAGATTGTGCGTGGAAGTTCCGTCCTCTGGACGCGCCGGTCAAAAGTCCGGATCGACTAGGGGGCCATGAGGGGGGTGATGAACAACGTGCGCATCGGCAAGGTCCTGTTCTATCTGGCGCTGTCCTGTTCGGCTTTGGGCGGCAAAGCCCTTGCGGCAAGCAGCAGCGCGCTGAGCGAAGAACCCCGTCCCATGCTGACCGAACAGGAGGTTCACAAGGCGCAGAAACGGTATGGGGGCGGGCACCACAGCAGCACGCTTCCGACAAAGTCGAAGCCGCTGTTCACCAAGGAAAACGAGCCTAAGCCAACGCCTCCGATCATCGAGCGCGGCGACAAATTCCTTGCAAACGGAAACATCGAACCAGGATACACCCTGCCTACCGGCGCGGTCTGGCAGCCTGGTCTCTGGGTCTTCGGCAACTGGCGCAACGCGGCCGGGCACTTCGATAACGGCAGGGCGGAAAGCCAGGAGTATCTGGCCACCCGCCTCGACCTTTTCTTCAATCTCAAGCTGTCGCCGACGGAACGCATCCTGCTCGGGATCACGCCATTCACGGACGGCGCCCAGCAAACCGGGATCCTGCATCGCAATTCACAGGGAACCACGTTCGAAAACGGTCTTAATCCCTATATCAACACGCTGTTTTTCGAAGGCGAATTCGGCGAAATCTTCCCGAACCTCGATCCGGATGACAACAAGGCCCTCGATTTCGGTTTCGCCATCGGCCGTCAGCCGATCTTTTTCCAGGAAGGCATCATGATCAATGACACGATCGATGCCATCGGGATTACACGCGATACGATCATGATCCCCGGCCTGACGCCGGACATGCGCCTGACGGCCCTCTTCGGCTGGAGCAACATCCATCGCAATGACAATATCCGCGACCGCGATGCCTATCTCCTGGGTCTGTTCACGGAAACCGATTTGCGCTGGAGCACGGTCAACCTGGACGGGTCCTATGTCATCAGCACCAATCCTCAAGGCGGGGACGGACTGTTCCTCGGTGCAGCCGCCACGCAGCGCATAGGCCAGTTCAACACCTCGTTCCGGATCAACGGCTCCCTGGCCGTCAACGAAAAGGGTCCGGCGGTCGACAGCGGCGTTGTCCTGTTTTCCGAAGTTTCCCGAACCGTGACCGGCTCCGAAAACCTTGTTTATGCGAATGCGTTCTGGGGCATCGAGAACTATACCTCCGCAGCCCGCGGGCCGACCACCGGCGGACCGCTCGGCCGCGCCGGGATTCTTTTTGCTTCCCCGGTCGTCGGTTTCGCAGGCTCGGCCCTGTCGAACCAGGCAAATGATGTATTCGGGGGCGCCCTCGGCTACCAGATGTTCTTTAATCATGAAAAAACGCAGCTGACTCTGGAACTGGGCGGGCGGAAAGATACCGACGGCTCGAACACCGGAGCTGTTGCGTTCGGCGGCCAGTTGCTGCACGCTTTGAACAATCGCAGTAGCATTCAATTGGACGGCTTCGTCTCCGAGGGTCAGAACCAGACCACGGGTACCGGGCTGCGGTTGGAGTTGAGGACGCGATTCTGATGTTCGCAAAGCCAAGAGCCATGCGTAGAACCAGGAGCGATCGATGATGCTGGCGCTCCAGATCGGCGGCGGTTTTATCGTGATCGCGGCGCTGCTTCAGGCAGGCGCCGGCGCGATCGCCCAGGTCGCCGGCGCCTTGCGCAAGCGGAGCATGGACCAGCAGCGGCTGGCTTTCTTCAAGAAACAGACCGACATCCTGATCAATCGTGCGGAAGCCGACCGGCAACGCAACGTCCTGACTTGGTCCGGCAAACGGAAATTCCGTGTCATCAAGCGCCAGCTGGAAAATCGCGTTGGCGATATCTGTTCGTTCTACCTGGCGCCCCATGACGGCGGCTCTCTTCCGCCGTTCCTCCCGGGCCAGTTTCTGACGTTCGAACTGAGCATACCCGACCAGCCGCGCCCGGTCGTGCGTTGTTATTCCCTCTCCGGCAGTCCGGAAGATCGCGATTTCTATCGGATTTCCGTCCGCCGCCAGGGTCCCCCGCCATCCGCCGGGCCGGATGTCCCCGGCGGGCTTTCGTCGAATTTCTTCCATAACAATATCAAGGAAGGCGACGTCATCGACGTCATGGCGCCCAACGGCAAGTTTCATCTGGACGTTCATTCCGACCGTCCGGTGGCGCTGATCGGTGGCGGCGTCGGCCTGACACCGGTCTTGTCCATGCTCAAGTGGCTGGCCGATACGAACAGCCATCGGGAAGCCTGGTTCTTCTATGCCGTGAGAAATGGCGAGGATGTCGCCTGCATCGACGAAATCCGTGAAACCATCAACAACAACAGCAATTTCCATTTGGTCGTCCTTTACAGCGAACCGGCTGAAAACGACGTTTCGGAAAAGAACTGCGATTGCCAGGGCTACCTGTCCGTCGACGTGATGAAAAATTATCTCGGCACGTCGAATTACGAATTCTACATTTGCGGACCGCCCCCAATGATGGACGCGGTCACCACCAGCCTGAAGGAATGGGGCGTTCCGGAAGACGATATTCATTTCGAAGCCTTTGGTCCCGCATCCGTGAAGAAGACGGCCCCGGCGGGAGCAGCAGAAAGTGCCCCAGGTGATGGCGAAGCGAAAACCGTCAGCTTTGCTCGGTCGAACAAATCCGCTCCCTGGAATGAAGCCGCCGAAACATTGCTGGACCTTGCCGAGGAATGCGGCGTTCAGATCGCTTCGGGCTGCCGTGCCGGGAATTGCGGCACCTGCGCGACCGCCGTCAAGGAAGGCAAGGTCACCTATGTCACGCCTCCGACGAGCCAACCGGCCAAGGGCACGGCGCTCTTGTGCATTGCCTGCCCGGACGGGGACATTGTCCTCGACGCCTGAGCATGACGGCAATTTTCAAGACTCTAAATTCATTTGAGAAACAGGACGGTAAAATGAGTATGAAGCGAATGATTTCAGCACGTTGGCGGTGGCTCGCTGTAATGGCCGTCCCGATGTTCTTCTCCGCCTTCACGGCACCGGCCATGGCGATCGATGCCGATCTCGTCGTCGGTCCGAACGAATGCGCCGAGTGTCACAAGGCGGAAGCCGCGGTCTGGCAGAAAACCCACCACTTCGCCACCTTCCGCAGCCTGCCCCAAAGCAAGGAAGCGAAGGAAATCGCGGAAAAAATGGGTGTGAAGCGGCTGAAGGCGGACAGTCTTTGCCTGAACTGTCATTTCACCACCCAGACGGTCAATTCGAAGCCGGACGTGATCGCCGGCATTTCCTGCGAGTCCTGCCACTCGGCCGGCAAGAACTGGTACAAGGTTCACTCCGGTTTCAGCGGCAAGAAGGAAGGCCAGGAGACACCTCAGGAAATCGCCGCCCGCTGGGCAAAGGCTGAAGAGGCGGGGATGATCCGCCCGAAAATGACCTACACGCTCGCCAAGAACTGCTTCAGCTGCCACCTGGTGCCGAACGAGAAGCTGGTCAACGTGGGTGGCCACGCTGCCGGCAGCCCGTTCGAACTGGTCAGCTGGTCCCAGGGCGAAGTGCGCCACAACAACTGGTACAACAAGGGCGCAAGCAACAAGGAAGCCTCGCCCGAGCGCAAGCGGATGCTGTTCGTCGTCGGCCGGATCGTCGAACTGGAAACCGCCCTGATCGGCGTCAGCAAGGCGACGGAGAAGGCGGACTACGCGCTGAAGATGGCAAAACGGGCCGACAACGCACGCAAGGTGATGGCCAGCCTGGCAAAGCTGCTGCCGGATGCGCCCGAACTGGTCGAGATCACCAAGGTTGCCAATTCGGCCAAGCTGAAACTCAACAACGAAGCCGAACTGATCGACGCGGCCGGCCAGATTTCGGTCCTGGGGTTGAAGTTCTCCGACACCTATGATGGCACCACCTTCGCCGCCATCGACAAATACATACCCGGTCCGGACAAGTACAAGGGACCGGTCTCGAACTGAGGACAGTCGGTTTGGATCCGGAACTCCGCGACGAGCGTAACCAGCGCTGGGATGAACCTTTCGGCAAGGAACCGCTGGGGGAAGAGGCCATTGCGCGCGTCCTCGCCCTGCCGGCCTTCTCCGGCATCAACGCCCGCGACTTCCCGGACTGGCTGCCTCTCGACCGGATCATAGCCAACGACGGCCGCATCCGCCGTTTCGATCGTGGCGAAGTGATCATCCGCAAGGGCGATTACGGAAACTCGCTGTTTGCGATCCTGGAAGGCAAGGTGATCGGCCTGTCGTCTCCGTCCGCAGGGGCAGGCTATGTCAAACCCGGATCCCGGAGCCGGAAGTCCTGGTCCCGCTCGCTTGCGCAGTTGCTGGCCCGTCGCAAACCGGCAGAATACCGCAAAACCCGTCGGAAAGCCGGGGCGCGGTGGAAGCCCAACTCGCCCCAGGCGAGCGATCTCGGCGAGTTGGGCAAGGTCGATATCGCAACGCTGGAAGAGCACGATTCGGCCTTCACCCTGCAGGCGCCGGAAATGTTCGGCGAACTGGCCGCCCTGACCCGCAGCCTGCGCAGCGCAAGCGTTTTCGCATTCGAGG
Source organism: Roseibium sp. (assembly GCF_048260565.1). Classification (GTDB taxonomy): domain Bacteria; phylum Pseudomonadota; class Alphaproteobacteria; order Rhizobiales; family Stappiaceae; genus Roseibium. The sequence goes on from NZ_JBLXGP010000005.1 coordinate 81,768, forward strand.
ACGATACGGTTCTGTTCGAACTGCGCTGGCAGGGATTGCGGGATATCCGCAACTGGTCGGAACCCTTCCGGCAGCGGATCGACACGCTCTATCACGAACGCGGTCTGCTGACCCGGCTTCAGGAATGCCCGGTCTTCGACCATGTCAGCCGCGACAAGCTCAATGAAATCGCCCGGCAGTCCTTGTTCGAGACCTACGGCAATTTCGACTGGACGCACCGGTTCAAGCGCGAAATCGCCCGACAGGCCGGAACCGGACATGTCATCGAGCACGAACCGCTGATCTGCGAACAGGGCAACCATCTCGATGGACTGCTGTTGATCAACAGCGGCTTCGCCCGGGTCAGCGAGCGGGTCGACCATGGCGAAAGAACGATCAGCCATCTCTCCCGCAACGACACCTTCGGGCTGGACGAAATCGCGGCCACGGAGAATGGCGGTGGCGGCATGACCCTCGATGTCAGCCTGCGCGCCATCGGCTATGTCGACGTGATCCGGATTCCGACCAGCCTGATCCGGACCCATGTGCTGCCCGGCCTTCCCCGCAAATTCCTGAAGAAGGACCTTTCGGCAGATGTGAAGGGCCGTAAGGAGGAAATGCGCCAGGGAATGATGGATTTCGTCGTCGACCACCGGTTCATCAACGGCGAGAACGCCATGGTGATCAATCTGGACCGCTGCGTCGGCTGCGACGACTGCGTGCGTGCCTGCGCGACCGCCCATGACTACAATCCGAGGTTCGTGCGCCACGGCTATTCGTTTGAAAATGCCATGATCGCCAATGCCTGCATGCATTGCACCGACCCGGTCTGCCTGATCGGCTGTCCGACCGGGGCCATCCACCGGACCGAGAACACCGGCGTCGTCGTCATCGACGATTCGATCTGCATCGGCTGTGCGACCTGCGCCAATTCCTGCCCCTACAACAACATCCGCATGGTCGACATCCGCGACGAAACCGGCGCGCTGGTCCGCGACAACGACGGAGAGGTGATCAGCCGGGCGACCAAATGCGATTTCTGCTCCGATCAGCTGACCGGCCCGGCCTGTGTCCAGGCCTGTCCGCATGACGCGCTGACCCGCACCAATATCCGCGATACCGAGAAGTTGCTCCAATGGCTTGGCTGAACTGGTTCTTCGACCGGGGCGTGCTCCTCAACCTGGTATTCGCCGCTGCGGCCTACGCGCTGTTTCTGCTGGGCAATCTCGGCTACGACGTGTCCCTGCGCGACGCCCAGTATTTCAATGGCTGGATTCTTCTGGGCTGCATGGCGGTGATGATGCTGCTCACCTTGCGCAAGCGCGTCGTGATCCTGCCGCTTGGGCGCGTCCGGTTCTGGCTGCTGCTGCACATCTACCTCGGTTTCGTCACTGTCGGCATTTTCCTCGCCCACACCCATTACCAGCTCCCCGACACGCCGCTGGAATGGCTGTTGTGGGGTCTTTTTGTCCTGGTCGCCATCAGCGGACTGGTGGGCACCTGGATGAGCAAGACCATTCCGACACGGCTGGAATCCTACGGCGAGCGCATGATTTTCGAACGCATACCCGTCTTCCGGGCCCAGCTTGCCGCGGAGGCCGAGGCCCTGGCGCTCAGGTCCGTGGAAGACGGCAACACCCGGAGTATCGCCAAACTCTATAACGATCTGCTCGGCCGGTTTTTCGCTCGCCCGCGCAATCTCCTGGCCCATTTGCGCGCTTCGCGGCTGCCCTTGACCCGGCTCCAGGGAGAACTCGATTCCATTGAGCGCTACCTCGACGCCGACGGCAAGGCCCGGCTGGCGCGGATGCGCGAACTGGTCGAAGCGAAAAACGGCCTCGACTTTCATTATGCCAACGCCGGCCTGCTCAAGCTCTGGCTGTTTCTGCATATCCCCCCAACCTACGCGCTGGCAGTGGTGATCGTCATCCATGTCGTCATCGCCTACGCCTTTTCGACGGGGATAGCCTGACGTGACCGTCCTGCAGAAATTCGGCTTCAAGGACAGCCCCTACCAGCGCCCTCATGACAAATGGGTCTGCGGCCACCTGGCGGAAGGAAAGCCCTGCCCCCTCGGTCCGGACATGCACGGAAAATGCGGGGCGAAGGCGGCCTGCGAGCCGCACCTGGAAGATGGACGCTGGCAATGCAGACGCTCGGCACTGGAAGGCGGACCTTGCGAAAAGGGCCCGCTTCCGGATGGCCGCTGCTGCCTGCAGCAGGAACCGTGCGTCCCTCAACCGAGCCTGCGGACCAGGCGGGGTCGTATGGCCCGTTGGGCGGCCGCCCTTGCCGTGGGGCTGGTGGTTCTGATCGTCGCCAGCAGCCAGGCGGGCCGTTTCCTGATGCCCGGACCGCTGACCTCCGCCCATGCCAGCCTGACGAATTGCGACGCCTGCCATGCCGGCGTCAAGGCTGAGAAACTCGGATGGCTTCACAGCTTCGCGGCAACGACCAGCGCGAAGGAAAACGCGAACCTGTGTGTCGCCTGCCACAACGTCGGCGATGCACCGTTTTCACCACACACCAACCCGGTCGAGCGGCTTGAGAAGCTGACCGCGGCCTACCAGGCGGGTCCGGACGGGCGGACGGTCCAGAACGACAGCTGGGTCCACCGGATATCCTTCCCTCCGCCGAAACAGGCGTCGGGGCAAACCGAGATTTTTTGCGCCACCTGCCACCAGGAGCACGAAGGCGGCATCCATGATCTCACCACGGTTTCGAACCTGCGCTGCCAGACCTGCCACGTCTCGAAATTCGAAGAATTCGTAAACTCGCACCCGCAATTCACGAACTTCCCGTTTAACCGGCGAACCCGGATCATTTTCGACCACAAGTCCCACTTCGGAACCCATTTCCCGAAGACCGCCGAAACGAATTCCTCCTCCGTTCCCGGCACCTGCATGGACTGTCATGTGCCCGGAAAAGACCAGCGGTACATGGAGGTCCGGGCCTTCGACACCATGTGTTCCAGCTGTCACGAGGGCGACATTCTGGGCACGACGCGTGTCAGCGGTCCGAAAGGTATCAATTTCCTTGCTGTTCCCGGTCTCGATGTCGCGACCCTCAAGGAGCGTCATGTCGATATCGGCGACTGGCCCGAATACTCCGAGGCCAGACTGACCGCCTTCATGAAGGCCCTGCTTGCCAAGAACACATCCGGCCAGGGCATTGCCGACCAGGTCGCCCAACTCGATCTGCTCGACCTGACCGAGGCAAGCGACGAGGATCTCGCCAAAGTGGCGGACCTGGCCTGGTCGGTCAAAGGTCTGTTTTCCCGGTTCGAGAACGACGGCATCATGAAGGCGATGCACATGCCCGCCGATGACAGCGGCACGGACATGAACCGGCTGGACATGTCCTACCTGACCGGCCTGATTTCCCATGATGTGATCGCGTCCGCGAACCGCGACTGGTTCCCCAACCTGCAGGACGATCTGCACCGGCACAACAACGGCCAGCCGACAACCGCCTTCGAAGCCTGGAAGAAGGCCGAGGAAGAAGCCGCGGCGGAAGCGGCAAAGAAGCAAGCCGCCGCAGCGGCGGAGAAGACGTCGTCTTCCTCCAGCGGGCAGGATGCGGATGACGGTTCGATCCTGGGCGGCGACGATACCGGGTCGGACGGCGATATTCTGGGATCCTCCGACGATCTCGCCGGCGGCAACGATGGCGGCACGGACCTGCTCGGACAGCCCGCCGGGGCAGATGAGATCGGCACAGATCTGCTTAGCCCGCCCGCCGGTGCGGACGAAGCCGATGCCGGCCTGCTCAGCCAGCCGGCCGGAGCGGACGAGGAACCGGCCGAGGAAGCGCAATCGGGCGGGGATAGTCTGGCAGGCAACGACAGCCCGTCTTCCGATGACATCCTGTCCGGCGGCGGCACCGGGCCTGCGGAAGATACGGACTCGATCCTTGGCGGCAGCAGCGATAGCGACGGCGACGACATTCTGTCGGGCGACAGTGGCGGCGGCGATATCCTGTCCGGAGACAATCTTTCCACAGACGGGGGCGGTGCCGACATCCTGTCCGGAGACATGCTTTCCGGAGACGGGGGCGGCGCCGGCGGTCTGGAAGTGGCGGACACGGACAGCGACGCGCAACCGGCCGAATCCCGGCAGACGCCGTTCGATCCGGAAGTCTGGGCGGAGCTTGGCGGCTGGTACCGGCAGGATTACACCATCCGCTACCGCCCGATGGGCCACGCCGACCGCTTCCTGCGCAGCTGGCTCGATTATGCCGGGAGCGCATTCGGCACGGACCGGCAGGGCATGCTGGCGCCGATCTTCGACCAGCTCGCATCGTCCGACGCCGTCGGGCGCTGCACCAAATGCCACAGCGTCGATGATGATGCCGGAACGCAGCACGTGAAATGGAAGCCGTTCAACTCCTCACGGGTCAAGGACCGCTTCACGAAGTTCTCCCATGAGCCCCATATCGACGCCGTGGGCGACAAGGGCTGCCGGACCTGCCACGAGCTGGACCCGGCTCCGGATACTTATCTGGAGACCTATAAGGGCAACGATCCGGCCGTCTTCTCACCGGTCTTCGCTCCGATCGAAAAGAACATGTGCACCGATTGCCATACGGACGAAGCCGCCGGCGAGACCTGCACGCTCTGTCACAATTACCATGCGACCCAGTTCGGCAGACCGCTGGTCCCGACCAAACTGCCATAAGGCCGGCGGCGCGCCTCAGTCGAACAGCTTGCGGAAGCGTTCCTGCGCAAAGCCGGCGTTCAGGGCAACGGCCTCACGGTAATCCGCCTTCGCGCGGTCTGCCTTGCCAAGCCGTTTCAACAGCGTTGCCCGCTGAAAATAGGCTCGGGCGAAGCCGTCATTGGCGGCAATGACCTGATCCAGATCGCTCAGGGCTTTTTCATTCTGCCCGGCTTCCAGATAGGCAAGGGCGCGATTGTAAACGGCGAGCGCATTGCCGGGTTGGGCCTTGATCGCCTGCGAATAATCGGCGATCGCTTCGCTGAACCGCCCCAGCTTCGCGTAAGCAAAGCCGCGGTTGAAAAACGCGGCCGCATACCCCGGCTTCAGCTTGATCGCCCGGTCGTAATCGGCAATCGCCTCCTCATACCGGCCGAGCTTGCGTTTCGCGTAACCCCGGTTGTTGTAGGCAGCCGCATAGGTCGGCTTGAGCCGGATCGCGGCATCGTAGTTGAGGATCGCCGCCTCATAGTCTCCGGTCTTGCGGTAGATGATGCCTCGGTTGTTGTAGGCATCCGGAAAGTTGGGTTTCAGGCGGATCGCGACCGTATAGCGGAGGATGGCCGCCTCATAGTCCTTCTGGGCCGTCAGGGCGAGGCCGCGATTGAAATACCGATTGGCGAACCGGCGTTGCGCCGGCGCCCTGATCTGGGGATAGTCGTTGCAGGCTTCCTGGAAGTCCCGGGCCTCGTCCAGGACGAAGCGGACGTCGGGCGGCGTCTTTTTCTTCCAGTCATTGGCGCTGTGGCCGGTGATGGCATAGACGTAGCCCCGGGTTTCGCCGGGCAGGCCCGAACGGCCTCGCAACCAGGCGTCGACGCGCTTCTCCCCGGCGTTATAGGCTGCGGCCGCAAGGCCGGCATTGCCGTATCCCTTCCACAGGTACGAAAGCAGATTGGCCGACGCCGTGATCGCGGTCATCGGCTCGAACGGATTTTCCAGGCCCCAGACCTTCGCAGTCGACGGCATGAACTGGGCGATACCTTCCGCGCCCATCGGGCTGATCGCGTCCGGATCGAACCTGCTCTCGGTCCAGATCAGCCTGGCGAGAAAGGCCGGCGGCAGGGAATAGGCCTTCGCCACAGCTTCGATTTTCGTGCAGACCCTGGCAATGAAGGCCGCCTGCTCGGGCGTCGCAGGCGGGACGATCTGCTCCGATCCCAGCTCGATAATCTCTCTTGAGCGCCCCGGATCGGCCGCATGCGGCCCCATGATTGGTTCCGGCCGGCCAAGCCCCATCGCAGCCCCCTCGCCCGGCAGGGCAGCGACCGATAAAAACCCGATGGCAACCGGCAGATATCGCAAAAACCGGGTCAAGTGCGGGCAACCTCTTTAAAACAAATGACGTTGGGTCAATCGGGCGAATTCTAGAAAGAGCCGCCGCGATGGTCAATCGGGCGCGACTGACGAACCCACCTGAGATAGCCGCAATCAAAACACGACCGATCAAAAGGTCGTATATCGCCATCATATCGGGGATTGAAGCGACGTAGTGGAAACCCGCGCCAAATAGGCGAAAGCCGGTAGCGCCACTAAATGCCTAAACTGAGACACAGTTGACATTCCGCTTCTGACATGCAGGCGACATTGGCGAAGGCTACGTCAATAGGGCTGACGGGGCGCTACTCAAGCACTGATTTCCGAGGAATTCGAAAGGTTCAATATCTTACATTTTAGCGTCAACTTGAACTACACGGGAACGATCGGGCCAAAGCATCTCGAATTATTGCAGAAACGGGAAAGTGTAGGTTCTCAGGGTGTTCCTGCATGAATTTATATGCGATTTCTAGGGCCTGCGAAGTACTCACGCCTTCCGGTTGGCAAAATCCAACATATTCGTCAATTTTTTTAATTGTTGGTGTTTCGCCCGTCGCCAGCGCTGCACCGCGCATCGCGCCAACCCAAAGAGCCTGGATGACTCCAGCAACAAAGAATTTACATGTCAGCGGTCGATTTCCTGGCTCACCTTTGCAGATTGCTAGGAATTCATTCCCATTCATTGCACCGCCAAAACTGGGTGTCGTGAATAGAAGAGAACAGACCAATAGTACCGCCACTCTCATATGACCTAGCCTTGTGTTGCTGCTAAGGGAAAGCCTATCGGGAAAATTGCGACAATGCGAGCGCACAGGTCGTGACCTGTTGGCCAATATACGCCAGCGTATATTCGCGGGATATTCGGCTCTTCGAGGGAAAACCGCGCTCAAGCAGGCCAACGGCCGATAGCGCGAAACCACGCGCTCAAGTAGGCCAACGGCCGATAGCGCCAGAAAGAAATGGCACGCCCAACGGGACTCGAACCCGTGTTTCCGCCGTGAAAGGGCGGCGTCCTAGACCGCTAGACGATGGGCGCCCAGGTTCGGGCGAACAAGCGCCCCGAACCGAGAAGCGAGCATATAAGGGGCCTTTGAAATGAGGGCAAGCCCCTTTTTTGCCAGCTTGTTTATATTCTCGGAAATCCTCCCTACTGCGCCACGAAATCCGTGCGGCCGAGCACGCGGCCTGTGGATGGATCGACCTGCAACAGGGCCGTCGTGCCGTTTTCGCGAATGACAACCATCATCCGTCCGTCGACCCAATCGACGCTTTCGACCGTGGCATTTGCGCCGATTGCGATCGTTCTGGCGATCGATGCCGCGTCGACTTGCCGGCCGGAGGAGTTGATCTTGTAGAAAATTGCTGCGAAGACAGCGATAAATCCCGCAAGCATGACCAGGGACGATCCCGCAAGCAGGCGCTTCAGCTTTTTCTGCACGCGCTCCACGGCCGGATCGAGCGGCTTTTCCTCGTTGCCTTGGTCGTTGAACTCAGGTTGAGTCATGAATGATGGTACTCCGGAAGATCCGACCGAATTCGGTTCGGATTTCACATATCAGGTTGAAGCCGATGACGCCGGTAAACGCCTCGATGCCGTCTTGGCAAGCCGACTGGACGCCTTGAGCCGGAATCGGATCCAGGCGTTGATCAAGTCCGGCGACGTCACCGCAGGCGGGCGCAAGATAGTGGAGCCGAAATACCGGGTCAACGAGGGCGAGGTCCTGACCCTCAGCCTGCCGGAGCCGGAGGACCCGGAGCCCCAGGGCGAGGATATCCCGCTCACCATCGTCTACGAGGACGAGCACCTTATCGTCATCGACAAACCCGCAGGCCTCGTGGTCCATCCCGGACCCGGCAACTGGACGGGAACGCTGGTCAATGCCCTGATCCACCATTGCGGCGACAGCCTGTCGGGCGTCGGCGGCGTCAAGCGCCCCGGCATCGTGCACCGGATCGACAAGGACACCAGCGGCCTGCTGGTCGTGGCCAAGACCGATCAGGCCCATCAGGGCCTTTCCGCGCAATTCGCCGACCACGGCAAGACCGGCCCGCTGGAACGGGCCTATTCGGCCCTGGTCTGGGGGGCTCCATCGAGCCTGAAGGGGACGGTCGATGCAAATCTCGCCCGCTCCCAGGCCAACCGCCAGAAGATCGCGGTGGTGAAAACCAGCGGCCGCCATGCCATAACCCACTGGCAGGTGAAGGAACGTTTCGGCCCGGAGGGAGAACCGGCGGTCGCGTCCCTGATCGAATGCCGGCTGGAAACCGGCCGCACCCATCAGATCCGCGTCCACATGGCCCATATCGGCCACCCCCTGATCGGCGACGATGATTATGGCGCGGGCTTCAAAACGAAAGTCAACCGGCTGCCGGAGCCTTTGAAAAGCGTGGTCGCCGGCTTCTCCCGGCAGGCCCTGCATGCCGGATTGCTGGCTTTCGCCCATCCGGTCACGGGCGAAACCATGAGATTTGAGAGCGGCTATCCCGCTGATTTCAATGAACTTTTATCCGCATTACAAAAATTTTAGAATCCTGTTCCTCCCCCAGGCCATGTAAAAGGCGTAATCCTACTTATATTAAAGCTACGGGCGCGCCGGAATCCGGGCGTCCAATACTAGGCGTTCGCCTTTAAAATCAGGAACCTGGCAAGACAGGGGGACTGTTTGCCTCCTGATGCGCAAGGGAACGCAGCGACGGGAGAAAGGGGGCGCATACAATGGCCCAGAATATACCGATGCTTACTGCCGGGGAAGGCGGGCTGAGCCGCTACCTCGACGAAATTCGCAAGTTTCCGATGCTTCAGCCGCAGGAAGAGTACATGCTCGCCAAGCGGTACAAGGAGCACGATGACCCTGAAGCCGCCGAGCGGCTGGTCAATTCCCACCTTCGTCTTGTAGCGAAAATCGCCATGGGCTACCGCGGCTACGGCCTGCCTATCGGCGAAGTCGTCTCCGAAGGCAATGTCGGCCTGATGCAGGCGGTCAAGCGGTTCGAGCCCGACAAGGGCTTCCGCCTGGCCACCTACGCCATGTGGTGGATCAAGGCCGCGATTCAGGAATATATCCTGCGCTCGTGGTCGCTCGTCAAGATGGGCACGACCGCCAACCAGAAGCGGCTGTTCTTCAACCTGCGCCGCCTGAAAGGCAAGATCCAGGCCCTGGACGAGGGCGATCTGAAGCCGGACCAGGTCGAACAGATCGCGACCACGCTTGGCGTGAGCCAGGAAGAAGTCATATCCATGAACCGGCGCCTCGGCGGCGACGCCAGCCTGAACGCGCCGGTGCGCGCCGAGGCTGACGCCGGTGAATGGCAGGACTGGCTCGTCGACGAAAGCGAAAGCCAGGAGACCATGCTCGCCAATCAGGAAGAGCTGGACATGCGCCGCAAGCTCCTGAGCAATGCCATGGACGTCCTGAACGACCGCGAACGCCGGATCTTCGAAGCCCGCCGGCTGTCCGACGATCCGATGACCCTTGAAGACCTGTCGGGCGAATTCGGCGTCAGCCGCGAGCGTGTCCGCCAGATCGAGGTCCGCGCCTTTGAAAAGGTGCAGAAGGCCGTCCAGACCAGCGCGAAGGCGATGGAGCGGCCAACGGCCTAAAAAGTTTAGAAAGCCTGACAAGTTAACCTCCCAGTCGACACAGGCAGGCGCCGGAACAAACCGTTCCGGCGCCTTTTCCTATGCGTGCGGCCCTTCCCCGGACGCCTGCACTTGCAGGCCCCATCCGCCGCTAATAGGCTGGCCTCTCAGCGACACTGGGAGGCTGATTCATGCGCGGGATCGTCAAGCGACTGACCGGAAAACGGACACTGGTCGCCGTAGCGGCGGTTCTCGGACTGATCGCCGCGACCGGGTTGCGGGCCGTGAACCCCGACTTCCTGACCGCCGTCCGGGAACTGACCTTCGACTACTACCAGCGTCTCACCCCCCGTCCCTATGCCGCGGCACCCGTGCGTGTGGCGGACATCGACGAGGCATCCATCGAGAAATACGGCCAATGGCCCTGGCCGCGCACCCGGCTGGCCGAACTGGTCACGACGCTGACCGACATGGGCGCCGCGGTCATCGCTTTCGATATCGTCTTCAGCGAGCCGGACCGGACCTCCCCGACGCGGATCAGCGAATCGCTCACCCTGGACGACGGCCAGGATCCGGCGGCGTTGAAGGCCCTGCTGGACCGGTTGCCCGACAACGACGAAAAATTCGCCGAAGCCCTGGCGCGATCCCCCTCGGTCCTGGGCTTTGCCGCCCGCCGGGATGCCGCAGGCCGCTCGCCGGCCAGCAAGAGCGGTTTCGCGTTCGGCGGCACCGATCCGGTAAAGATCCTGCCGGCATTTCCGTCCGCCCTTCCGAGTCTTGAAATTCTTGAAAACGAGGCAAGCGGCGTCGGCGGCATTTCGCTGTCGGCAAAGGACCAGAGCGGCGTCGTCCGGCGTGCGCCCCTGCTCTTTTCCGACGGTAAACAGCTTTACCCCGCCCTGGGCGTCGAGGCCCTGCGGGTTGCCCAGCGCGCAAAGGGGTTTCTGGTCCGAACCACCGGCGCCAGTGGCCAGACCGACACCGGCAACGCGGCCATCACCGATGTAAAGATCGGTGCATTCTCGGTTCCCACCGCCGCGGACGGGGAAATGTGGGTCTATTTCGACCATGAACGCCCGGAGCGATACGTCTCGGTCAGGGACATTCTGGATCCGGAAAAACGCGCCGAAGTCGCGCCGCTGGTCGAGGGACAGATCGTCTTTGTCGGCACTTCCGCGGCGGGATTGCGCGACATCAGGGCCACGCCTCTGGGCGAGCTCGTGCCGGGCGTGATGATCCATGCGCAGGCAATCGAACAGATCATCAACGGCAACTATCTGACCCGGCCCGACTGGGCGGACGGCGCCGAAACCCTCGCCACCTTTGTCGTCGGAATTGTCGTGATCCTGGCCCTTCCGGTCATCGGCGCCATCGGCACCGGCTTTCTCGGCGCCGGCGCCGCCGCGACCATGATCGGAGGGTCGTATTATCTCTTCCTCAAGGAAGGCCTGCTGATCGATCCGATCTATCCGAGCTTTGCCATCTTCATGATCTTCGCGGTCACCACGGCCCTGCTCTATTTCCTAACCGAACGGGAAAAGCGATTCGTCCGGCAGGCCTTCAGCCAGTATCTTTCGCCCGACCTGGTCACCCAGCTGGAAAAGTCACCGGAACAGCTGGTGCTCGGCGGGGAAATGCGGCCGATGACGATCCTGTTCATGGATATCCGCGGCTTCACCCCGATTTCCGAACAGTTGACGCCGACCGAGCTTGTCAGCTTCCTGAACACGCTGCTGTCGCCGCTATCGGATGACATCCAGGCCGAACGGGGCACCATCGACAAATACATCGGCGACAGCATCATGGCCTTCTGGAACGCGCCGCTGATGATCGAGGCCCATGCCAGCCATGCCTGCCGGGCCGCACTGGAAATGCTCGCCACCGTCGACCGGCTCAACGAAGCGGACGCCTTCGGCTTCAAGGCCCGCAACCTGAAGACCCAGACGGTCCGGATCGGCATCGGGCTGAACAGTGGCGAGGCTTGCGTCGGCAACATGGGTTCCGACAAACGCTTCAATTATTCGGTGATCGGCGATGCGGTGAACGTGGCATCGCGGATCGAATCCAGCTGCAAGGCCGTCGGTGCGGAACTGCTGGTCTCCGACGAGACCCGCAACCAGGCGCCGGAATTCGCCTATCTGGAAGCAGGGGAAATCCCGCTGAAAGGGAAATCGGAAGCCGTCAGGCTGTTCGCGCTCGTGGGCAGCGAGAAGCTGCGGACATCGGAAGGTTTCCGCAAACTCAGCCGATCGCATGCGGACCTGATCGAGGCCCTGCGCGACGGAGAGGCCAACAAAGCCGAACGGCTGTTGAGCGAATGCCGAAGCGCGGCACCCGACCGATTACAGCCCTTCTACACCCGCTTTGCCGAACGCATCGCGGCTCTGGCAGCCCGGCCAATCCCGGCCGGCGATGCCGCACAGTAGCGGCACCGCAGGCCGGGTATCTGTCGTTCAGCGGATTTCCACCGCATAGGTCTCGACCGGCACGACCTTTTTAATCAGCTTGTTCTCGTACATGAACTCCGCGAACCGCTGATACCGCCCCTCGTCGAGTGCCGCCGGGCGCTTGGCGAACCTAGGCAGGGTATCCGTCCAGGCCCGCTTGTTCAGCTCGTCATCCAGATTCGGATAGGCCTTGACGAAGGCCTGCCAGGCCTTTTCCGGATGGTTGGTCAGATAGATGGTCGCCTCCTCGACAGCCGCCAGGAAACGGGCGTAACGGGGATCGTCCGTCTTGTCCTTGTGCACCACGTAGATCAGCTCGTCGAAGACCGGCATCCCGTGCTCTTCCGGATAGAAGGCCTTGCCTGCCTTGCCTTCGAGTTCGATCTGGGTCAGTTCGAAATTCCGATAGCCCCCGATAACCGCATCGACCTGGCCGGACAGGAGCGCCGGTGAGAGGGAGAAGTTGACGTTGATCAGTTCCACATCGGCCATGGTCAGGCCCACCGATTTCAGCATCTGGCCGAGCATGGCATCCTCGAAGCCGGACACGGAAAAGCCGATCTTCTTTCCCTTCAGATCCTCAAGCGTCTGGATCGGGCCGTCCTTCAGGACGATCAGCGAATTGAGCGGGGTTGCGACCAGGGTGCCGATCCACTTCAGCGGCAGGCCTTCGTCGATCTGGGCATGCAGGGTCTGCTGATAGGAGACGGCGATGTCCCCCTGACCGGCTGCCACGAGCTTCGGCGGCATGGCGGGATCCGCGGGTTCGATCAGCTCGACGTCGAGCCCTTCCCTTTCGAAGAAGCCCATGGTCTGCGCCGTAATCACCGGTGCATGGTCCGGATTGACGAACCAATCGAGCAGCACGGTCAGCTTGTCGTTCGCATGAGCCGGCATCGCGGTCATCAGCATGGCCGCAATCGACCAGAGCGCTAGTTTTTTCATTCAGTCCTCCTTGGGATTGTGAGAGCAAGTTGGTCCGGATCAGTCCTCGACCTGCCAGGGAACCAGGCGGCGGGTGAGGCGATCGACGGAAAAACGTAAAATCAGCACCATCAGCGCAAGCAGAACCAGCGCCGCGAACATCACGTCGGTCTGCATGCGCGCGTTGCTCTGGAGCATGATGAAAGCGAGCCCGCCCTTTGCCCCGGCCATTTCGCCCAGGACTGCGCCCATCGGCGCGAACACGGCGGCAATGCGTATGCCCGAGGCAAGGGCCGGCAATCCGGCGGGTATACGGAAATAGAGCAGTTCTTTCAGCCGGGTGACCCGGTAGAGCCGGGCCAGATCGATGAGGCCTTCGTCGGCCCGCCTCAGACCGTCAAAGAACGAAGAGGTCATGGCAAAGAAGATGAACAGCACCGTCATGACGATCTTCGATGCCAGCCCGAAGCCGAGCCAGAGAACCAGGATCGGCGCAATGGCAAAGACCGGCAGCGCCTGGCTCACCAGAATGGTCGGCAGCATGGCCCGCCGGGCGAGCGGGGACAGCCACATGAGAATGGCGAGACAGGTCCCGGCGACGACCCCGACGACAAATCCGAGAAGCGTTTCGTAGGCGGTGATGGCCGCATGGTGCAGCAGGAAGCCGCCCTGTTTCTGGAACGCCAGCGCGACCCGCTCCGGACCGGGCAGCATGTACGGCTCGATTTTGAAAACGCGGACCAGTGCCGCCCAGGCGATCAACGCCACGACAAGGCCGGCCAGCGTCGTTACCGCCTTTCGCATCAGGTCCCGCATCGCGAAACCTCCCGGCAAAGCCCGGGCCGATGCGGCGGTATCGCCGCCCTGAAGAAAAGTGCGCACAGAACTGCGCTAATACGTCTCGACACAACAGGATCTCCCGTCTTCGGATAAACCGAAACCGACACTGGAGATCCGGGATAAGGCTAAAGGCTTCCGTCCCTTCGCCGGCATGACCCGGATCAGGTTCTAAGGGTTCGGCAACGCCATCTCAGTTCCGCTTTGGAACACCCCTCGGACCGACCGCGACCATGCACCGGCGCGCGCGAAAACGCAACCCCGGCCCGTATTTCTCCCACTCCTTACGCCCTGCGTCGCATATTGGCTTGCCGAATGCGGGTGATAGACGCGCAGAGCATAGTGGACACTATGGTCAAGCGGCTCTCGCCCGTAGGCGGCCGCCAAAATGCGACCCTACGGGCCGGTTGAAACAGGCGCAGGACATAAGGAGTGGGAGAAATACGGGCTGCACGGCTAAGTTCACATTGCTGCTGAATGAGACCGCTCGGCCGTCAGCCCGCCTGCCAGGCCTGCACGGCTTCGTCGACGGCCTTGGTGCCGGTCGGCCCCTTTTCCAGGGTCAGGATCCCGCGCTTGCCGTTGTCGTAGAGCATGGGAATGTCGATCCATCCCCGCTCACGCAACAATCCGATGTTGCGTTCCCGCTCGCTGGAAATATTGGACAAGGCAATCCAGAAGTAGCCTTCCGAAACCTTGACCGAGGCGCCGATCAGCGCATCTCCGCGTGCCTGTTCGGTCGGCTTCATCACAAGACCCGGCACGTTCTGCACGTCACCGGCCGGGAAATCCTTCGGGAAATTATACTTGATCTCGACCAGGTGGCTTGCCGGCAGCGAGCTGTCCTCGTTGGGCTTCAGCCGGACGTCGACGGAGATTTTCCGCTCCGGGATCTTGACCTCGGCCGTCAGAATTTCCTGCTTCTTGCCGTCCAGATCGGTTTCTTCCTTGATCGCCCAGACGACCTCGCCCTGGGAGGCGGTTCCCGCACCGTTCTCGCCGGCGCCTTCTTCATAAAGGATGGCGCGCTGAGAGACGGCTGCCGTGCCTTCCGGCGCAGGCTGCGTGCCCTGCTTTTCCCCTTCCTCGGTAGAGGCTACGATTTGGGGGACGCTCGGAGTCGTGACTGGCGCGGCCACTTCCGGAGTGGCGGGTTCCGGAGCCGCAGGCTCCGGCGTTGCCGGCGCGGGTGCGGCTGTCTCCGTTTGCGGAACGGGGGCCGCCGGAGCGACCGTTTCGGCGGGTGCCGCCGGTGTTGCCGCCTGCGTGGACGACTGATCGGGCGTGATGGTCGTCGTCGTCACCGTGCGCGCATCGGGAGCTGCTGCAGGCTGGCCGTTGTCATCCAGAAGACGGTCGGTAATCTTACCCCCGTTCTTGTCGGTGCCGGCGGTATCCTCGGCGACCCGGGGCTCCGGCGTAACGGCCGGTGCGGTCGTCTTGTCATCCGTCACGGTCTGTTCCGGATTTGACGACCCGCCGGCCATCATTTCCGAAATCATGTCCCTTTGGGAGTAAATGACCCCGGCGATGCCAAGGAGGATCAGGATCAGCACCCCGATCAGGGCCAGCGGGACAAGGGAAAGACCGCTGCCCGGTCGCCGGACCGCATCCGACAGCCGTTTGCGGCCTCGGCCTTTGCTGCCCGGTTCCGCATCATTGTCCGTGTCTTCAGAATAGGCGTGGTGCCGGACCTCGTAGCCGTTCGACGCATTCGGCGCGTAGTCCTGATGAGGCTCTTCCTGGTAGACGTCGGTCTCTGCTTCCGGTTCGTAAGCAGCCATGACCGGTTCCTGGGAAGATCCCACGCCCGTATCGGCGGGAGCTGAAATCGCCTCTTTTGTGGACTGAACCGCCATGTGCGACGCCGCACCCAGCTTTTCGGCGTCCTCCACAGCCTGCTTGAGCGGCGAAGCCGACGCAGGCTCGGCTGGCTGAACGGCCGGCGCTTTTTCCTCAGGTGGCGCAGGAGGCGGCGTTGGTTCCTGCCGGGCGGTCAGGGTGGCTGTTCCCGACGTACCGGCTGCTGCCGGCGGCTTGCTCAAAGGGTTGAGGCCAAGGCTCTCGCGCGCGGCTTCTGCCTCGACCTTGCGGATCGCTTCTTCCAGGCGGAGCTGTTCAGCCGTGATTTCCGATGGCGACAGGGGCGGCTGATAGGCCTTCAGCTGATTGACGATCGCGTTCCGTGCCCGGCTGTAAACACCGCGGCGGGCCGCGCCGTTGTTTTCCGGTAGAGAGCCGATCGTTTTTTTCAGAATCGAATAGTAGTCAGCCATCTTATTGCCTATCGGCAATTTGCCGATCCAAAAACAGTCCCTTTAAACAGCCATATACCATGTTATGCCGGGCGCGAACCCCTTGTTCGCGGGGTTCGCCGTCGGTCGGCACGCGGCAAATGACGCTTCGGCCCTATCGGTGCATCACGTAGTCGTTGCAATTCGCCTTTCTAAAACCGGCTCCCGTCTCCGGGCATCCGTCTTTGAACGGACATCGTACTTTTTCAATTGCCTGCTTTTTTGGCGTTTTTTAAGGCGATTTTTGACCAGCCTCACCCCTGGAAGGGGTTCTGAACAAGGATCGTATCCTCCCGTTCCGGGCTCGTGGACAACAGGGCGACCGGCGCGCCGATCAGTTCCTCGACATGGCGAACATACTTGACCGCCTGCGCCGGAAGATCGGCCCATGAGCGCGCACCTTCTGTGGATTCTTTCCATCCCGGCAGGGTTTCGTAGATGGGAACCACCCGTTCCTGGGCGCCTTGGGAGGCGGGAAGATAATCGATTCGCTCGCCGTCGAGTTCATACCCGATGCAGATCTTGATTTCCTCGAGGCCGTCGAGAACGTCGAGTTTGGTCAATGCGATGCCGTTGATGCCCGACGTGCAGACCGTCTGGCGTACCAGAACCGCATCGAACCAGCCGCACCGGCGGCGGCGGCCGGTGACCGTTCCGAATTCATGGCCCCGGGTGCCGAGAAATTCGCCAACCTCGTTTTGCTGTTCCGTCGGGAACGGCCCTTCGCCGACGCGGGTCGTATAGGCCTTGGTGATACCCAGAACATATCCAACGCTGCCCGGCCCGAGACCGCAGCCGGTGGCAGCCTGTCCGGCGACCGTGTTGGAAGAGGTCACGAACGGATAGGTGCCGTGGTCGATGTCCAACAGGGCACCCTGCGCGCCTTCGAACAGGATGCGCTTGCCTTCCTTGCGCTGCCGGTCGAGCAGGCTCCAGACCGAATCCATGTAGGGCAGCACCTTGTCCGCCACGCTCGCCAGTTCGTCATAGATGACCTGTGCGGAGATCTCGTCCTGGCCGAGCCCCCGGCGCAGGGCGTTGTGATGCACGAGCATGCGGTCGATCTTCGCCGGCAGTGTCGACAGATTTTTCAGGTCCATCAGGCGGATCGCCCGCCGGCCCACCTTGTCCTCGTAAGCCGGACCGATGCCCCGCTTGGTGGTCCCGATCCGGGTTCCCGTATTGGAATTTTCCCGAAGCGCATCCAGTTCACGGTGCAGGGACAGGATCAGCGTGACATTTTCGGCAACCCGAAGGCTCTCCGGCGTAACCACGACTCCCTGGGCGGCAAGACGCGCAACTTCATCCACCAGGGCATGCGGGTCCAGGACGACACCGTTGCCAATGACGGAGAGCTTGCCTTCGCGCGCGACGCCGGAGGGAAGCAGCGAAAGCTTGTAGCTCACACCGTCGATGACCAGCGTATGGCCCGCGTTGTGACCGCCCTGGAAACGGACGATGACGTCGGCCTGTTCCGACAGCCAGTCGACAATCTTGCCCTTGCCTTCGTCACCCCATTGCGATCCGACGACAACCACATTGGCCATTAAGACACGCCCTCCTGAAGCGGCAATTCCGGCGCCGGATGACCGGCGCAAACACGACAAGCCCCGGACGCGCCGCCCGGGGCAAACGCGGCGGACTATAGAGCGGTTCCGGTTGAAATGGAAACACTTCTGTCGGCAGGCCGAAAGCCGGTCCTCAGGAACAGAACCAGACGGTCGGAAAGCCGGATTTTCCGAGCTTTCCACTATGTGCAGAAGTGTGTTTCCTGCCGCCGCCACACTATCCGGAAAGCCTCGAAGAACCGCCTCAACACGCTGGAAAAAAAGGGGAATCGATGAAGGCATTCAGGAGGCCTGAATCTTCGAAACGCTCGCGAATCGGGTTTTGGGCCAAAATCCGTCATGCTAGTCACGCAGGTCCCTTCCGCCCGGAAGTCCTCTTCAAACCTGCATGGATTTGTCGCATGTCCCTCAGAAACTGGATCCTGTTGCTCTCTCTCGGCGCCATCTGGGGCGGATCCTTTCTCTTCGCCAAGGTTGCCGTGGCCGAGATCCCTCCGCTGGTTCTGGTGTTCTGTCGTGTGGCCATCGCCTGTGTGACACTGCACATCATCCTGCGGTTCACGTCCCACCGTTTCCCGGTTCAGCCGGGCCTGCTCGCAGCCTTCCTCGTCATGGGCCTCCTGAACAATGCGATCCCGTTTTCTCTGCTGTTTTGGGGACAGACCGAAATCTCGGCCGGGCTCGCCTCGATCCTGAATGCAACGACCCCTATCTTCACCTTCATCGTCGCGGCCCTGCTCGTGCGTCAGGAGCCCGTGCGCGCGCACCGGATCGCCGGCGTCCTGATCGGCTTTGCCGGTGTGCTCGTCATGGTCTCTCCGAGCGTCACCGGGCTGGGTGACGATCCGCTGTGGGCGCAGCTCGCCTGCCTGGGAGGCGCATTTTCCTATGCGCTTGCCGCCACGTTCGCCCGCAGGTTCCGGAACATTCCGCCGCTGGTTTCGGCAACCGGCCAGCTTTCCGGTTCCACCCTGATCATGTTGCCGGTCGCCCTGCTGACGGCCGGAGACTGGTCCCCGTTTGCGACCTCAGCCATTGTCTGGCTGAACGTTCTGGCGCTCGGCATCGGCGCAACGGCGCTGGCCTATCTGATCTACTTCCGGCTTCTGGCCGACGCAGGCGCCACCAATGCCTCGCTGGTTACCTTCATCGTGCCCGCAAGCGCCATCCTGTTCGGCTTTCTTCTCCTGGGCGAACGGCTCGATGCCTACCAGTTCGCCGGCCTCGGGCTTCTGCTGACGGGCCTGCTTGTGCTGGACGGGCGCATCCTGCCGAAGAAAAGACAGACCGCATGAAAACGGGCGGCCCGAAGACCGCCCGTTCGATTGCTCAAGGCTGACGACAACCGCGTCTCAGAACCGGAGCGACTTCACCTGCTTGACGTGGGACACTGCGGATAGCCGGTCCATGACGGATTGCGGAACCTCCCCGTCCACTTCAACCAGGCAGATCGCATCCTGTCCCGGCGCGGTCCGACCCAGGTTGAAGGTCGCGATATTGACGCTGCTGTTGCCGAGTTCCATGCCGAGATGCCCGATAAAGCCCGGCTTGTCCTCGTTGGTGATGTAGAGCATGTGCGGCCCGAGTTCGGCCTCCATGTTGATGCCCTTCACCTGGATGATCCGCGGCTTGCCGTCGGCGAAGACCGTGCCCGCCACGGACCGCTCCTGCCGTTCGGTCACAACCGTCAGGCGGATATAGGTTTCGTAGGCGCCTTTCTTCTCCCGGCGAACCTCTTCCACCTGAATGCCGCGGTCACGGGCGACGATCGGGGCGGAGACCATGTTCACGGTCTGCAGCAGCGGTGTCAGCAAGCCACTCAGGGCCGCTGATGTCAGCGCCTTGGTGTTCAGTTCGGCCACCGCCCCGGCATATTCCAGCCGGATCGCTTCGATGCCGCTTTCGGTCAGCTGGCCCGCGAAGGAGCCGAGCTGTTCGGCCAGACGCACGAACGGCGCGAGCTTGGGCGCTTCTTCCGCCGAGATCGACGGCATGTTGAGCGCGTTCGTCACCGCCCCGTCGAGCAGGTAGTCGCACATCTGCTCGGCCACCTGCAGCGCCACGTTTTCCTGGGCCTCGCTGGTGGACGCACCCAGGTGCGGCGTGGACACGAAGTTCTGCGCGCCGAAGAGCACGTTTTCCTTCGCCGGTTCTTCCACGAACACGTCGAAGGCGGCCCCGCTGAGCTTGCCGGCGTCGAGCGCATCGCGCACCGCCTGTTCGTCGACGAGCCCGCCGCGGGCGCAGTTGATGACATAGGCGCCGTTTTTCATCTTCGCGATGGCTGCCGCATCGATGATGTTGCGCGTCTTGTCGGTGAGCGGCGTGTGCAGCGTGATGAAGTCAGCCCGCTTCAGGAGCTCGTCCAGATCCACCTTGTCGACGCCGAGCGAAGCCGCCCGTTCCGGCGTCAGGAACGGATCGTAGGCAACCACCTTCATCTTCAGCCCGATCGCCCGGTCGGCCACGATCGAGCCGATATTGCCGCAACCGATCAGGCCCAGAACCTTGGCTGTGATTTCCTTCCCCATGAAGCGGGATTTTTCCCACTTGCCGGCCTGGGTCGAGGCGTCGGCCGCCGGGATCTGCCGGGCGGCCGCAAACATCATCGCGATCGCGTGTTCGGCGGTCGTGATCGCATTGCCGAAGGGCGTGTTCATCACGATGATGCCGCGCGCAGTGGCCTTGGGGATATCGACGTTGTCGACACCGATCCCCGCCCGGCCGATCACCTTGAGATTGTCGGCGGCCGCAATGATCTTTTCCGTCACCTTGGTCGCGGAGCGAATGGCCAGACCATCGTACTGGCCGATGATGTCCAGCAGTTTGTCCTTGTCCTTGCCGACATCCGGCAGGAAATCGACATCGATACCGCGATCCTTGAAAATCTGCACGGCCGCATCGGACAGCTTGTCCGAGATGAGTACTTTCGGAGCCATCAGTGGCCTCCTTTGAAATCGCAAATGGGAGTCCGGCCGGACAGAGCCGGCCGGCAAAAAAGACAGCGAAGCCGGTCAGGCAGCCTGGGACAGGCGCTCTGCTTCGCGGGCAAAGGCCCAGTCCAGCCAACCCGTCAACGCAACGAGGTCGGAAGTCTCGATGGTCGCGCCAGCCCAGATCCGCAGGCCGGACGGGGCATCGCGGTAAGCGCCGATGTCATAGGCGACGCCTTCCGCGTCCAGAGCGGACACCATTGCCTTGGAAAAGGCGGCCTGTTCATCGGCGGACAAGGCGCTGACTTGCGGATCGACGACCTTCAGACAGACCGAGGTATTGGACCGCGTGGCCGGTTCGACGGCTAGGAAATCGACCCAGTCGGTCTTTTCCACCCAATCGGTGAGCACCTTGAGATTGGCGTCCGCGCGGCCGATCAGGCCGGAAAGTCCACCGACGGACTTCGCCCATTTGAGCGCGTCCACATAGTCCTCGACGCAGAGCATGGACGGGGTGTTGATGGTCTCGCCCTTGAACACGCCCTCGATCAGCTTGCCGCCCTTGGTCAGGCGGAAGATCTTCGGCAGCGGCCAAGAAGGCGTATAGCTTTCCAGCCGTTCGACCGCCCGCGGGCTGAGGATGAGCATGCCGTGGGCCGCTTCGCCGCCGAGAACCTTCTGCCAGGAGAAGGTCACCACATCGAGCTTGTCGAAGGCGAGATCCTGGGCAAAGGCGGCCGAGGTTGCGTCGCAGATGGTCAGGCCTTCCCGGTCTGCCGGGATCCAGTCGCCGTTGGGAACCCGCACGCCGGAAGTGGTGCCGTTCCAGGTGAAGACCACGTCATGGCTGAAGTCGACGGTCGAAAGATCGGGCAGTTCGCCGTAGGGCGCCTCGATCTTGCGGGCGTTTTCCAGCTTCAGCTGTTTCATCACGTCCGTGACCCATCCGGAGCCGAAGCTTTCCCAGGCCAGCATGTCGACAGGCCGCGCGCCGAGCAGCGACCACAGCGCCATCTCGACGGCCCCCGTGTCCGACGCGGGCACGATGCCGATGCGGTAGTCCGCCGGCACCTGCAGCACTTCGCGGGTGAGATCGATCGCCTCAGCCAGTCTGGACTTGCCGATTTTCGCGCGGTGGGAACGGCCGAGCACGGCGTCGGACAGGCTCTGAAGAGACCAGCCGGGACGCTTGGAACAGGGACCGGAAGAAAAATTGGGATTGGCCGGACGCACGTCCGGCTTGGCATTCGATACAGTCATGTAATCTACCCTTTCAGATAGGAGCCCCTCGTTGGGGAGGGGTGGCCCACTGATTGGGATAGGCCCGATCACCGGGGGCGTCAAATGAATTTGGAGAGAATATTTTTCCAAAAACGAAAAAGGCCGGCGTTGCAGCCGGCCTTTTCCGTTGATCTGTGTCCAGCTCAGTAGTTGCTGGTAATCGGCTGCGGCGGGAAATAGGTCGGCACAGCAGCCACCTGGTTTGCGAACTGGTAACGCACACCGAGCCGGAATTCATGAGCCGTCAGGTCCTTGAATTCGGACCGGGTCTGGCCGGATCCGGTGTTGTAATATTTCACCGTTTTGGCCGTGCCCAGATTCTTGTACCGGTACCCGGCATCGAGGCTCCAGTTCGGCGTCATCGCATAGGAGGCGCCGGCCATCAGAGCCCAGGCGAAGTTCCATTCGCCGTGCGATCCGTCATAGTTGGTCGTCACACCGCCCGGGTTTTCCGAAACCGTGTTGCTCGTATTCACGTAAGCCGCACCGATACCGGCACCGACGTAAGGCGTGAAGTTGTTCCAGGTGCCGATGTCATAATAACCGTTCAACATCAGGGTCCAGACATCGATGTCCGTGGTTTCCTTGGAGAAGCCGCCGGTACAGCCGCCGCAGACCGCATAGCCGGTGGCTTGCGCCGGCGTTTCGTAATCCAGGGTGACGTCGCCACGCAGGTGATCGGAGAACTTGTAACCGACACCGACGCCGATCATCCAGGCGTTGTCCATGCTTTCGCGCTGATAGCGCAAGTTACCGACAACCGGATCGTTGAAGCTTCCGTCCGGATCGCCGTAAAGCTTGTAGCCGATATCGCCGCGCAGGTACCAGCCACCGACGGCCGGAACTTGCGGAATGTGTTCGATGACCGGTGCCGGAAGGTCGGCAGCGAAGGCTGCAGTCGACATAACAACCGCGATGCCGGCCAAAGACAATCGCTTAAAATACATGACCATGTCCTAGTCCTCTTCTTCAGCCGTCCGCACGTTCGGTTGCGGTTCGCGCTTGAATCACAGGTCAACAATGGTCGGAATTCATTAAAGGTGACTTAACCGTACTCATTAACCGAGTTTTTTTACCTTAAGAATTACTTAACAGCCCTGTTTTTGTTTACCCTTCATAAAGAAAAGGCGCTGCCTTCCGCGAGGCAACGCCTGTTTTCGATAAAACCGATCCTTGGTGTTGGTCAGGCCGCGGATCGGGCCACGGAATCCGCGATATCGTTGACCACCTGATTGACGAGATCCGCGTCGTCGCCTTCCGCCATGACACGGATGACCGGTTCGGTGCCGGACGCGCGGATGACAAGGCGGCCGTTCTTGCCAAGACGGCCTTCGCCATCCCGGATCGCGGATTTGACGTCTTCCTGTTCCAGCGGCTCTCCGCCTTGGTAGCGGACGTTTTTCAGGAACTGCGGCACCGGTTCGAAGCGGCGGCAGACTTCCGACACCGGCCGGTTCTGATCCTTGACGCAGGCCATGATCTGCAGGGCTGCGATCAGGCCGTCCCCGGTGGTGGCGAAATCCGACAGGACGATATGACCGGATTGCTCGCCGCCAACGTTGTATCCGTCCGCCCGCATGCGTTCGACCACATAGCGGTCGCCCACCTTGGTCCGCACAAGGCCGAGGTCGAGGCTCTGCAGATAACGCTCCAGCCCGAGATTGGACATGACGGTCGCCACGATCCCCGGTGCGGTCAGCCGGTTATTCGCCTTCCATGACTGCGCGACGACGGCCATGAGCTGATCGCCGTCGACCACCTGACCGTTCTCGTCGACGATGATCACGCGATCCGCGTCCCCGTCGAGCGCAATACCGATATCCGCCCGGACCTCGTGGACCTTCTTGATCAGGGCATCGGTGGAGGTCGAGCCGCAATCCTTGTTGATGTTGAACCCGTCCGGCGAAACACCGAGCGAAATCACGTCCGCTCCCAGCTCCCACAGGGCCTCCGGCGCGACCTTGTAAGCGGCCCCGTTGGCGCAGTCGATCGCAACCCGGAGACCTTCGAGGCTCATCTCCCGCGGCAGCGTGCGCTTTGCGAATTCGATATAGCGCTGCTGGGCGCCCTCGATGCGCTTTGCGCGGCCCAGGTCCTTCGGACCGGGAAGAAGCGCACTCATGTCGCTTGTCGCAATCCGCTCGATTTCCAGTTCGATGGCGTCGCTCAGCTTGAACCCGTCGGGGCCGAAGAACTTGATGCCGTTGTCCTGGAAGGGATTATGCGACGCGGAGATCATGACGCCGAGATCCGCCCGAAGCGAGTGAGTCAGCATGGCAACGGAAGGGGTCGGCATGGGGCCTAAGAGAAAAGCGTCCATGCCGACGGAGGTAAACCCGGCAACCAGCGCGTTCTCGATCATGTAACCGGACAGCCGGGTATCCTTGCCGATCACGACCCGGTGCCGATGGCCGCCGTTCTTGAAGGCAATCCCGGCAGCCATTCCGACCTTGAGCGCCATTTCGGCGGTAATGGGGAACGTGTTTGCCTGCCCGCGAATGCCGTCCGTGCCGAAGAACTTGCGCATGTGTGTTTGTCGCCTGTCTGAGAATTATCGTTTTGCTTCTTTTATCCCGGATTATGGCAAAAAACGGTTCAAAAATTATGAGCAAGTATTACGCTCCACACACAAAAATGCCCGGTCAAAGCCGGGCATTTTCTCTTTTTGCGTTCCGGTCAGGCCTGGGGCTGCGGCTCCATTCCACCGGTCGGCTCGTCTCCGCCACGCTTGACGCCTGTAGTGGGAACGGCCGAGGAGCGTCCGATCGGCTGATCGTCGTCGGTGTCGCGAACCGGCGGCTTGCCGTCGAGGAGACCCTTGATCTCGTCGCCGGACAGCGTTTCGTATTCGAGAAGTCCCTTCGCGATAATGTGCAGCTGATCCTCATGATCGCGGAGGATCTTGTTCGCGGTCTCATAGCCCTGATTGACGAAGGACTTGATCTCCGCATCCACCACCTTCTGGGTTTCATCGGAAACGTGCTGGTTCTTGGCAACCGAGTGTCCGAGGAAAACTTCTTCCTGGTTTTCGCCGTAGAGCAGCGGACCGAGCTTGTCCGACATTCCGAACTGGGTCGCCATGGCCCGTGCCAGCTTGGTTGCCATCTGGATATCGCCGGAGGCGCCGGACGTGACCTTTTCGTAGCCGAAGATCATTTCCTCGGCCACGCGGCCGCCCATGGCAACCGCAAGGTCGGCCTTGCACTTGGCCCGGGTCAGGGACACCTGGTCCTTTTCCGGCAGGCGCATCACCATGCCCAGCGCACGTCCGCGCGGAATGATGGTCGCCTTGTGGATCGGATCGGATGCTTCCTGATGCAGGGCGACCAGAGCGTGGCCGGCCTCGTGATAGGCGGTCAGCTTCTTTTCTTCCTCGGTCATCACCAGGGTACGGCGTTCCGCACCCATCATGACCTTGTCCTTGGCATCCTCGAACTCGGCCATGGTCACCAGCCGCTTGGAGCGGCGGGCGGCCAGAAGAGCGGCCTCGTTGACCAGGTTCATCAGGTCCGCGCCGGAGAAGCCCGGGGTGCCGCGCGCCAGCGTCTTGACGTCGACGTCCGGGGCAAGCGGAACCTTGCGCATGTGAACCTTGAGGATCTTCTCGCGACCGGTGACATCCGGGTTCGGCACGACGATCTGACGGTCGAAACGGCCCGGGCGCAGCAGCGCCGGGTCGAGAACGTCCGGACGGTTGGTCGCGGCGATGATGATGATGCCTTCGTTCGGCTCGAAGCCGTCCATCTCGACGAGCAACTGGTTCAGCGTCTGTTCACGTTCATCGTTGCCGCCGCCGAGACCGGCGCCACGGTGGCGGCCGACGGCGTCGATTTCATCGATGAAGATGATGCACGGCGCATTCTTCTTGGCCTGTTCGAACATGTCACGCACTCGCGATGCGCCGACACCGACGAACATTTCCACGAAATCAGAACCGGAAATGGTGAAGAACGGCACGTTGGCCTCACCCGCGACCGCACGCGCGGTCAGGGTCTTACCGGTTCCCGGAGGCCCGACGAGCAGAACACCGCGCGGGATACGTCCGCCAAGGCGCTGGAATTTCTGCGGATCGCGCAGGAACTCGACGATTTCCTGTAGGTCTTCCTTGGCTTCGTCAATGCCTGCGACATCATCGAAGGTCACGCGGCCATGGGCTTCCGTCAGCAACTTCGCCTTGGACTTGCCAAAGCCCATGGCCTTGCCGCCCGAACCCTGCATCTGGCGCATGATGAAGATCCAGATCCCGAGAATGATCAGCATCGGGAACCAGTTGATCAGCGCTGCGAGGATGTTGTTTCCTTCCGCCGGGGGCTGCGCGTTGATCAGCACGCCCTTGGAGCGGAGCAGATCCACATATTGCCCGGCACCTTCCGGCGCGTAGGACTGGAATGCGCCGCCGCTGCTGTAATGACCGGTGATCTTCTGCTTCTGGATGGTGACGTCCTGAATGTTCCCCTGTTCCGCCTGATTCAGGAACTGGGAAAAGGCGATTTCATTCGGTGCCGTCCGCTGCCCGGGGCTCTGAAACAGCTGGAACAGGGCGATCAGCAGGAGTGCGATAATCACCCAGAGTGCGAAATTGCGAAAATGTGCGTTCATTTCGATCCCTTTACCGCCGCACGCAAGAACTTGCGCGGCGTTAGTACTCACCTGTCAAGATAGGTCGCGGAAGCCCATCTGCCAAGGCGGTGCGCCATTCTTGCGCATCGCGTCTGACTTTTTCCTTAAGGAACTTATCTCGGCATCGGCATCTCGGTTGCAAGATTGTCAATAAATGCAAGCCTCTGGTCCCTGTCCGTCTTGCTCCTTGGCGGGCATGTCCGCGGTCTGGTCGGGTAGCCGGCAAAGCTCCACATCGGACATAAACCCGGCGCCGTCCGCTTCAAAAAGTCCGGGCACAAACAACAGCCTGTCATCGACCCGCAGGGCTGGAGCACAGGTGAAAGCCGGTTTCGGCCAGCCGGCAGGCCAATCGACAAGGGTGGACGTCCCGGGCTCCCGGTCCAATGGACCGAGCGTGAACGTCCTGTCCGCGCCCTCGCCTACGGCCTCTTGCCGACTGTAGCTGTAACGATTGTCCCAGACCCCTTCCGCCCCCTCCGCGAGGCAGATGCGTGCCGGCAGTTCCCTGCCCGCCTCTCTCCAGACGAAGAGATCACGGCCCTTTGCAAGGACAATCGCGCCCGACAGTGTCTGTTGGCCGCCTCCGGCCAGAACGCGCTCCTCGATAAATTCCAGTTTGGCAAGGCGCAACGGCATGTCGCGCCCCGTCACCCGCCGGATCATTCGCGCCAGCAGTCGCAGGCGCACCTCCTGCGGCAGCCCGGCCAGGACCGCGAATTCCACACGAAGGGGTCCGGCCGGATGTTCGGTAACGGACGTCGTCCAGACGTTTGCCACCCACGTATCGACGGCATCGGCCGCCCGTCGCAGGCGCCGCGTGGTTTCGACAAGACGGTCCGAATCAAGCCCCTCGTCCGCCAGAAGCCCGGCCATGGTCCTGAGCCGGACGCGCTTGTAGTCCGGATTGCGGTTTGAGGGATCATCGGCCCAGGAAATGTTACGCGCGGCGAGTTCGCCGATGAGCCTCGCCTTGGGAAGCCCCAACAAGGGGCGCATCAGCCGCAGCCCGTGCGGGCCGTTCGGTTGATCGGGAGCCATGGCGCCCAGACCGTAGACACCGCTGCCGCGGGTCAACCGATCCAGGAACGTCTCGACCTGATCGTCCCTGTGATGGGCAAGAAGGAGACAGTCGATGCTGGCGGCGCGCATTTCCTGCGCCATGAGCCGGTACCTGGCATCGCGAGCTTTCGACTGAATGTTCGACACCGGCTTTTCGCCTTCCCAGACCAGGATCCGGTGATCCAGGCCCAGTTGTTCGCAATGGCGCGAAACGGCTCGCGCCTCCAGGGCACTCTCGTCGCGAAGCCGATGATCGACGGTCAGCACCAGAACCCGGCCGGTCCAGCCCGTTTGCAGTCGCCAGTCGTTGAAAAGATAGAGAAGCGCAAGAGAATCCGGACCACCTGAAACACCCAGCGCAAGGGCGTCGGTTCCGGTCAGCGGATCGAAGAGCTGTTTGACCTCGTCTTGCGTCAGAACAGGAACGTCGTCGGGCCGGTCAGGAACACTTGCCACGGCGCTGCTCGTCGCGCGCCTGATCGAGAACCGCCGGCGCCGCGTTCGGGTATTTGTTCAGAAGTTCCGAGAAGGTTGCGCAGGCCGCACCATTCTCGCCGAGGCCGTTCAGTGCCAGACCGAGCTTCAACAGGCTGTCGGGGCTTTTTTCGCTGTCCGGATGATCGGTATAGGTCTTGAGAAAGGCATCCGCCGCTTCCCGGTAACTCCGTTGGGCCAGCAGGCTCTCGCCGAGCCAGTACTGGGCATTCGCGGCAAGCCGGTTGTCGGGATAGGTGTCAAGAAAGGCGCGGAAGCCCTCTTCCGCCGCCTTGTACTCTCCGTTGACCGCATAGCTGTAGGCCCGGTCGTAATCGGCCCGGGGATCACCGCTCGGCGCCAGGCCCGCCATGAGATTGCCGGCAGCTTCCGTGCCGTTGTCCCCCTGGCCCACGGGCGGCAAGCCGCCATTGGGCTGGCCGCCATTGCCCTGACCGCCATTGCCCTGGCCGCCCGAAAGGCCGCCGGCCAGGGCGCCCAGGTCGATCGGTCCGTTTCCGGGCAGGCCTCCGGATGCGCCGCCATTGGAACCGCCATTCTGGTAGCCGCCGGACGCACCCCAGTCGCCGTCGCCCGATCCGCCGGACGGCAAGGTGCCGAGCGTCTGGACGCTGTCGGCGAGATTGCCCGCGGGCGGTTCCGGCTGTCCGGCATCGGACCGTTTGCCCGGCTTCCCGCCGCCTTCCAGCTGCTGGAAGCGATATTCATTGTCTTCCTGCATGCGCCGGATCTGATCCTGCAATTCCCGCACCTGGTAGGACAACTGCTCGATATGGCCGGTCAGAACGCGCATCCGCTCTTCCATTTCGTCGATCCGAACATTCGAATTGTCGTTCTTGCGGCCGAACAATTGCGCCTGTGACGGGCTGGCAAGCGTGATCAAAGCCAGCGCGGCCAGGATTGCCGACAGTGCTTTCAATTTCCCCATTCCAATCCTCCGTCTTGTGCAGGACCTGTGTCCTACTCAAGGGCTGGATACCACAGGGCGCGCGGAGTTCGGCCAAAATTTGGCATGAACGCCGATTTTTTTGCACACCGCGCCCCGGCCTCCGGGCAAAACGAAAGAGGCCGGGCGAACGGCCCGGCCTCGATCCTTAACGGATACGGATCCGTTAACTCGATGCGTTGTTCAAAACGGTCACGGCGCGCCGGTTCTGCGACCAGCAGCTGTTGTCGTTACACACGGCGACCGGCCGCTCCTTGCCGTAGGAAATCGTCTTGATGCGCGAGGCGGAGACGCCGCGGGAAACCAGGTAGTCCCGGGTCGCATTGGCCCGGCGCGCGCCAAGGGCAAGGTTATACTGCCGAGTGCCGCGCTCATCTGCGTGCCCTTCGACGGTAATGGTGTATTTCGAGTAGCTGCTCAGCCACTGGGCCTGCTTGTCCAAGGTCGCCTTGGCTTGCGCGTTGAGCGTCGACTGATCTTCTTCGAAGAACACGCGATCACCCACATTGACGACGAAATCCTGACCGGTACCGGGCTTCACGTTGCCCTGAAGACCATCCGGCTGTGTCTGGGCGCAGGCGGCGACGAACAGCATGGCACCGATCACGGCCATGAATTTTGCGCCCCGCGCCAACTTCCCCAATTCAAACATTCTCGTTCTCCTATCCCCACCGGCCCCGACAGGGTGAACAGTTTCTAGCCAAAGCTGGTTAAGACCGTCTTGGCAAAACTGGTTAACAGTTTCCTAATCGATCCGCAGCTTGTCCCTGCCGGTCGCCCCGGTCCCCCTAGTCGATCAGCGGCGACCAGGACGGATCCGATGCGAAGGACGGCGTGGTAACACGCTGCTCGTTATAGCCGGTCAGATCGACCGTCCAAATCTGAGGCCCGCCATTCGCGCCCGGCGTATCGCGGAAGAACACGAGAACACGGCCATTTGGTGACCAAGCCGGGCCTTCATTGTGATAGCCCTCGGTCAAGATGCGTTCTCCCTTGCCGTCGGGGCTCATCACTCCGATCATGAACCGGCCCTGATGCTGCTTGGTGAAGGCGATCAGGTCGCCGCGCGGCGACCACACCGGCGTGGAATACCGGCCCGGGCCGAAGGAAATCCGCTGGGCGTTCGACCCGTCGGCATTCATCACGTAAAGTTGTTGCGATCCGCCCCGGTCGGACTCGAACACCACCCGCTTCCCGTCCGGCGAATAGGACGGACTTGTGTCGATGGCGGCGGTGTTGGTCAGGCGCGTCGTCCGCCGCGAGCGGAGATCCATGGAGAAGATATTGGCATTACCGCCCTCCTCCAGGCTCATGATCACCCGCTGCCCATCCGGCGAAAACCGAGGCGCGAACGTCATGCCCGGGAAGTTGCCGACGATCTCCCGCTGCCCGGTCTCGATGTTGAGCAGATAGACGCTCGGATCGGTGCCGCCATAGGACATGTAGGTGATTTCCTGGCTGGTCGGCGAAAAGCGCGGAGTCAGAACCAGTTCGTCGCCCCGGGTGAGATAACGCACATTGGCCCCGTCCTGATCCATGATGGCCAGGCGCTTCACCCGCTTGTCCTTCGGACCGCTCTCGTCCACGAAGACGATCCGTGTGTCGAAGTAGCCCTTCTCGCCTGTCAGCCGTTCATAGACCGCATCGGCGATGATATGCGCCAGCCGGCGCCAGTTTTCCGGTGTCGTGTAGAATTGCTGCCCGAGCATCTGCTGGGACACGGTAACGTCCCAGAGCCGGAATTCGGCCCTGACACGGCCATCGGCCTGTTTGGCGACCGACCCGGCCAGCATGGCCTGAGCCCCGATGGTACGCCAATCACCGAAGCGCGGCTGGGTATTCGCGCCCATGTTCTTCTGGATGAAGCTTGCCGGATCGAGGGGCTTGAACAGGCCCGACCGCTTCAGGTCGGCCGCGATCACGGCAGTCATCTCTTCGGCAAGCTTGGCGTCGCCGCCTTCGGGCGAGAACACCGGCAAGGCGATCGGCAGAGGCTCGACATGACCTTGTGTCACATCGATCTCGATCAGGGCTCTCGCCGGCTGAACACCGGTCAGGAAACCTGCCGCCAGTCCGAATGACATGAGACACACGGCTGCCAACGCCTCCAGGCGGGGCAGGAAACGAATTGCTTTTGTCTTGTCGCACATGAGCGAAAGGGCTCCTTGCTTTCTCAAATTCATCCTACCCGCCGATCATCTCGCGCGGGTCGAAATTGATAATCACTTCCTGCCAAGCCTCGTACTTCGATGCTGGCAACGAATAGGGGGCGCACCGCATAACGGCTCGGACGGCACTGCTCGCCGCCGCCCGGAACGCGGGGTTCGAGTTGGAGTTCAGGACTTCCGGGCTGGCCGAAACCTGGCCGGAACGGTCCAGACCGAACTTGACGCGAACCTTCAGATCTTCCGCGCCGACGGCGCCAACCGGCGGGCTCCAGCATCTTGCGATCTGCCCCCTGAGCGCATCAAGCTCCGATTGGCTCATATTCACATTGGTGTCCTGGCTCAGACGGCTGCCAAGGGACGCGGGGTCCTGGGATGTCGATCCGCCTCCCGTGGGTTCCACCTTGTTGAGCAGGGCCGCGATTTCATTGGGCTTGAAGTCCTTTTCCTTCGGCTTCTCCGCCGTCTGCGTCGGACGCGGCGGCTTCGGCTTTGTCCTCGGCACGACATTGGTCCGGATCGGCTCGGGCGCCGCCGCCTCCGGGGCCGGCTCCGGAGCTTTCTCCGCCGGAGCTGGTTCCGGCTCCGGTTCAGGAGCAGGCTCGGGGGCCGGCGCGGGTTCGGGTTCGGCAGGAGGTGCCGGTTCCGGGGTCGGTTCCGGGGCCGGCGCGGGTTCCGGTGTCGGCGGTGTCGGCTGCGCCACTGCGGGCTGATCCGGTTTTTCCGTCGGCTCTGCAGGTTTTTCTTTCGGCGTTTCGGACGGCTTTACGGCGGCAACCTCCCGGACTTCCGCATCCTTTTCGCCTTTCTGCAGGCGGGTGATGTCTTCCACCGGCACCAACTCGACGGGAAGGGAATCGACAGGAGGTGTCGTAAAGCTTCCCGCGTCCGGAAAGGCGATCAAACCCCAGAGTAGAACGGCCGTATGACCGGCCAAAGACGCGATGAGGCCAACGCGCATAACTGAGTTACGAGCCCTTTTCGTCGAGCGTTACGAGGCCGAGCCGCTTGAACCCGGCGGCATTGATCCGGCCCATGATCTTCATCATGGTGCCGTAGTCAGAGTGTTGATCACCGCGCACGTAGATGCGCTCGTCGTAACCGTTCTTGGCAATGGCCTCGAGTTTCGGCACGACTTCGTCGATGGCGATTTCCGTGTCCTGAATGAAGATCTGGCCGGACGCAGTGACGGAGATCGTTATCGGCTCCGTATCGCCTTCCAGGGCCTTGGCCTTGGTTTCAGGCAGATCGATCGGCACCCCCACCGTCAGAAGCGGAGCGGCCACCATGAAAATGATCAGGAGCACCAGCATCACGTCCACCATGGGCGTAACGTTGATTTCGCTCATGGGCGCATGACGCCGACGACGCCGACGACGGCCGCCGCCCGCTCCCTGACCCGATCCCACCTGCATGCCCATGGCTTACGACCTTTCGTCGATCTGGCGGGAAAGGATGGCGGAAAACTCGTCTGCGAACCCTTCCATGCGGGCGACCGCCTTGCCGACATCCGCGGAAAACTTGTTGTAGGCAATCACGGCCGGAATGGCGGCCAGAAGACCCAGTGCCGTGGCAAACAGGGCTTCCGCGATACCCGGTGCAACGACGGCAAGGTTGGTGCTCTCCGAAGCGGCGATCGCCTGGAAAGCGGTCATGATCCCCCACACCGTTCCGAACAGGCCGATGAACGGCGCAGCGGAACCGACGGTTGCCAGAACCAGAAGGCGGCTCTCAAGACGTTCGCCCTCGCGCTGGATGGTGACGTCCATCACCCGGTCGATCCGCTGCTGAAGGCTGCCGATGGCGGGCTTTGCCCCCTCATGGCTGCGTTTCCATTCCCGCATCGCGGCGACGAAAAGGGCGGCCATGGAATGGTTGGTCCTGTGATGCAGGGTGCCGTAAAGCTCTTCCAGAGACTGCCCGGACCAGAACACGGTCTCGAACCGGTTCATCTGGCGCTTGGTCCGCCCCATCAGCAGGAACTTGTCCAGGATGATCGCCCAGCACCAGACAGAGGCGCCGATCAGGCCGATCATCACGATCTTCACGACAATATGTGCCTGCCAGAAAAGTGCAAAAAACGAAATACCGCCATCTGGAGTCGCCAGCGTCGACTGAACAAGTTCATTCATGAAACGTAAGACCTCTTGGTCGTGTAATTTGCCAGAGCCCTGGCTTTCGGAGCATGGGTTGCGTGACGTTGCCGGACCGCCGCTCAGAGCCTCTCTGACCGCTGATTTTGGCGAAACTTCGACTTTGTCAAAGACTTTGCCTGAAGAACAAAGGAATCAATTAAGGTTACCGCCCAATTAATGCTTTGGGCGAATCTCAAAATATTTCCCCGACTCCGGAAAAAGTGACCGCCTTCGAGATCGAAAATATCAGAGCCCGCCGAGGCGACGTGCCAGATCTGCCGGCAGACGCGTGGGTTTGCCGTCGGCGGTAATGACGGCGACCACCACATGTGCGGCAACCAGCAGGTCTTCGCCGCGGCAGATCTCCTGATCGAGGACGATACGCGCGCCCTTCAGTTCCGAAAGCCGTGTCCGGACTTCCAGAACGTCGTCAATCGTCGCAGGCTTGCGAAAGTCCATGTTCATGGTCCGCACGGCAAAGGCCAGAGATTGCCCGGTTTCCCCCGCCTTGAGTTGCGCGTGATGAATGCCGGCAAGACGCAGAAAATCGGAACGGCCCCGCTCGAAAAAGCGCACAAAGGCGCCATGATAGACGATGCCGGTGAAATCCGTGTCCTCATAATAGACGCGGACCGGCAGCACATGAACGCCGTCGTCAAGACGGCCGGCAAGATCGGGCCAGGTGGTCACCGCAGTCTCCAAACTCAATATCAGGGCACATGAAACAGGTTCCACGTGACAAAGTACATGCAACGGGGCCCAAATGGCAGAAGGCCTCGCAACGGACCAGAGCCGGCGGAGCCTTCGGTTTTGTCGTTGAACCTGATCAGGCGGCGGCGACCTCGGCCAGGAAGCTCTCGACCGACTTCCTGAGCTGTTCTGCCTGCTGCTTCATCTCCAGCGTCGCTTCGCGCATCTGCTCGACCGATCTGGAGTTTTCCACCACATCATCGTTCAGTGAGGCAACGGCTTCGGACACGTTGCGCGTTCCACCGGCCGCTTCCGTCACGTTCTGCGAGATTTCGGATGTTGCCGATCCCTGCTGCTGGACCGCCGAGGAAATGGTCGTCGTGTAGTTGTTCACTTCCTCGATCGAGCTCGAAACGTTCTGGATTTCCTGAACGGCATCGGTGGTCGATGCCTGAATCGCCGAAATCTGGGCCGAAATTTCTTCGGTCGCCTTGGCGGTCTGCTCCGCCAGCGACTTGACTTCGGACGCCACGACCGCAAATCCGCGCCCGGCTTCCCCGGCCCGCGCCGCCTCGATGGTTGCGTTCAGGGCGAGCAGGTTGGTCTGCTCGGCGATTTCCGAAATCAGCGACACCACATCGCCGATCTTGTTGGCCGCCTCGGCAAGGCCCTCGATCTTCTGATTGGAGGTCTGTGCGCTCGTCGTGGTCTGACCGACGATCTCCGCGGTGGTTGCCACCTGCCGGGAGATCTCGGCAATCGAGGCGTTGAGTTCTTCCGTCGCCGAAGCGACCGCCTGCACGTTGGCGGAGGCGTTCTCGGAATCACTCACCGCCCCGGCGCCGCGTTCGGCCGCCGCTGCAGACCGGTCGCTGAGCACATTGGACAGGTCATCGACCCGGCGGATGTTATCCTCCACCACGGCCAACACCTGCTGCGCCTCGGCTCGGAATCCGCTGATCAGCGAATCGATCCGCTGTTCACGCTCCTCACGAGCGACATGACCGACCTTGCGTTCTTCGGCAAGCCGCTCCCTTTCGATGGAATTCTCCTTGAAGATCGCGATGCACCGCGCCATGTCGCCGATCTCGTCGCCGCGCTCGGTGGCGTCGATATCGACCTCAAGCTCACCGTCCGCGATCCTGCGGGCAGCGGAATTCAGCGTGTTGAGAGGTGCGAACATGCGCACGGTCAGCCACCAGATCAGGCCGACGATCGGCAGCATGCACAGGATGCCCACCAAAATCACGCCATAGGTAATCTTGCTGGCCGCTGCCGTAAGTTCGGTCTGCGGAACGGCCTCGATCACGCCGTAAGTCTTGTCATGAACCTGCGCTTCGGAGCGGAAGAAACGGTAGAGCGTATCGTCGAGCGACAGCAGGTCCGGACCGTCCTGCACATCTGCAAGCTGAAATTTGCGAAGCGCGCTGCCGTCGGCACCGAGTTCGATGGCCGTGCCCGCGCTGTCGACGAGAAAATTCGATTCATGCTCGCCGATCCCGGTCGGCTCGTTCAGCAGCGCGGCAAAGCGGTTCATGTTGACCGACAGGCCGACCGCGCCGAAGTAGCGGTCCATGTAATAGATCGGAGCGGCAATCACGAGGGCGACCTTGCCGGCGTCCGACACCACAAAACCGGAGCTGTACATGGTTCCCGGCTTCAGCGTTTCGTCGCCGGCCGCTTTCATGACCTGATCGAGAGCCAGCTTGAACGTGTTCTGCGCCAGTTCCGGTGCGACGATGTTACGGGCGAATTCGGATCCCTTGTTGTAGGAATAGACGAAATCCCCGTCCGGACTCATCAGCGCGATATCGCCGAACAGGCCCTGGTTCACGATCTTCTTGAACGCCTGATGTACGATCTCGTGGTTGGTGATGTAGTAGTTGTCCGCGCCCTCGGGGGTCACCAGAAGATGCCTCTGATCGGCCGGGTTCGGATTGTCGTCGACGAAGAATTTGCGCAGGTCCTGTTTCTCGCCGTCCTCCAGGCTTTTCCAGCCGGCATTGGCCTTCAGGAGCGCGTCCTTTGCATCTTCGAGGGAGACGAAAAAGCCCGCGCTGTCGCGGACCTGCTCGAGCGCCAGTTCCAGCGTCTTCTGCTTGCCGAGCGTCGCGCTCTTGAGCGCGGCGTTGGCCTGGGTGTTCGCGACACCGCTGGCAAGGTTGGACGTGACCAGCACGATCGCCAGACACATGACTGTTGTTCCGGCAAGGAACATCAAGGCGAGTTTTGTGGATAGGCGCTTACGAATCATCCGTCCCCCCATAGAGATGGGGGATAATTTGCGGAAGTTCGCAAACAAACCCTTAAGAACTAAGGATTATTCGCGATACAGATCTCTATTTCCCGTCCGGATCGACAAACAGGCCCAGTTGAGGCGCATCCTGCCGTTGCGGCACTTGCAGCCCCAGATGACGGAAAGCCTGCGGCGTCAGGACACGACCGCGCGGCGTGCGCTGCAGGAAGCCGTTTTGAATGAGATAGGGCTCGACGATTTCCTCGATCGCATCGCGCGGCTCCGAAAGGGCAGCCGCAATGGTCTCGATACCGACCGGCCCTCCCCCGAAATTCAGGGCGATCTGGTTGAGGTAACGCCGGTCGAGACTGTCGAGGCCGGCATTGTCCACTTCCAGCTGGGAAAGAGCCCGGTCGGCCATAACGCGATCGACCGTGTCCAGGCCCGCGACGACCGCAAAGTCGCGCACGCGGCGCAACAGGCGGCCGGCGATCCGGGGCGTGCCGCGGGATCGTTTGGCGATTTCGTGGGCGCCATCCGGCGCCATGCCGATCCCCAGGATCCGCGCGCCGCGATTGACGATGTGTTCCAGCTCCTGGACCGTATAGAACTCCAGCCGCACCGGAATCCCGAACCGGTCTCTCAGCGGCGTCGTCAACAACCCAAGGCGCGTGGTCGCCGCGACCAGGGTGAATTTCGCCAGGTCGATCTTGACCGAGCGGGCCGCCGGCCCTTCGCCGATGATCAGGTCGAGCTGGTAATCCTCCATTGCCGGATAGAGCACCTCCTCGACCGCCGGATTAAGCCGGTGAATTTCGTCGATGAAGAGCACGTCGCGCTCTTCAAGGTTGGTCAGGAGTGCAGCCAGATCGCCCGCCTTTGCGATCACCGGACCGGATGTGGCGCGGAAATTGACACCGAGCTCACGGGCCATGATCTGCGCCAGGGTGGTCTTGCCGAGCCCGGGAGGCCCGACGAAAAGCACATGGTCCAGCGCCTCGCTGCGCGCCTTGGCGGCTCCGATGAAGACCTTCAGGTTCGCCCGCGCCTGGGCCTGGCCGACGAAATCGTCAAGCACCTGCGGACGCATGGTGCTGTCGATTTCGTCGCCGCGGACTTCAGGCGTTACGATGCGGCTGTCCTCAGACATTGGCGGTCACCAGGATCAGCAGGACCAGGAGCAGGACCGAGTAGGCGACCCTGAAGGCAAAGAATTTCCTGTACTGTCTGACCACGTAGGGGTCATCGGATTTGATCTTCCGGCCTTCGATCGCATAGTCCCGGCCGTCGACCGAAAGCGCGAATTTGTGGTCGATGTACATCATCCCGCCGAGGCCGAGGACGAAGAAGACGACTGCGATAACCGCAAAGATGGCGACGTTCATCCGGCGAGCTCCTTCAGTCCCAGGCGGATCAGGGTCTCGGTTGTGGCATCCTCACCGGCCGATTTCATCGCCCTTGCGACCGCGGCGCTCGCCTGCGGCTGGCCGTAGCCGAGATTGGTAAGCGCGGAAACCGCCTCCGCCACCGGACGGGCGGCGACGTTTTCGGCGACCGTCTGCGAAACCGCGATGGTCTCGCTGTCGACGCTGGCAAAGGCCGGCGCCTTGTCCTTGAGCTCGGCCAGGATCCGCTCCGCCACGCGCTTGCCGACGCCAGGCGCGCGCGAAATGGTCGCCTTGTCGCCAAGGGCAATGGCGTTGGCGATTTCACCGGCCTTCAGGATCCCGAGAATCGCGAGCGCCACCTTGGCCCCCACGCCCTGGACGGTCATCAGCAGGCGGAACCACTCCCGCTCCCCGTCCTCGGAAAAACCGTAAAGACGGATCATGTCTTCGCGCACCAGGGTTTCGATGGAAAGGACGGCGGCTTCGCCTGGCCGCGGCAACACCTGCAGGATGCGCGAGGGACAGTGCACCTGGTAACCGACCCCGTGCACGTCGAGGATGACATAGTCCTCCCCGTAGCTATCGATCACACCCTTCAGTTTTCCGATCATGCGGCCCCCATCTGCGCCAGCCGTGCCGCCGGCGCGCCCCTGTGATGCGCGTGGCAGATCGCAATCGCCAGGGCATCGGCCGCATCGTCCGTATCGAACACCGCGCGCGGCATCAAAACCTTGACCATTGCCCGGATCTGCTCCTTTTCCGCGTGTCCCGTTCCGACCACGGTCTTCTTCACCAGGTTCGGCGCATATTCGGCAACACTGATGCCTGCAAGGGCGGGAACCAGCAGCGCGATGCCGCGCGCCTGGCCGAGTTTCAGCGTCGCTCCGGCATCCTTGTTGACGAACGTATGCTCCACGGCCGCCTCGGCCGGGGCCTGCAGTTCCACGATCCGGGCGAGCCCGTCATGAAGCTGCACCAGCCGCTCGGCGAGGCCCTTTTTGTTGTCGGAGGTCACCGTACCGGAAGCGACGAAGGTCAGCCGGTTGCCGAGCGCCTCGATCACGCCCCAGCCCGTCCGCCGCAAACCCGGGTCGATGCCGAGAACTCGAATCGGATGTGTCATGGAACAAAGCGGTAACAAAACTTCTGCGTTGACGCCAGTTAAAGCGGACTTTAGGCAGTAAGACCCCGTCTTTTTCAACTTTCTTCGACCACTTAGGCAGCCATGCAGGATTTATTGGGTTCATTCACGCCAGGGCTTCTGGCCTTCCTTGCCTGCATCCTTTTCATTGCCGGTGCGGTCCGTGGATTTTCCGGTTTCGGCGCCGCGATGATCTTCATGCCCGTCGCCACGAGCGTGGTCTATCCGCCGACGGCCGCCGCCAGCTTTCTTTTCCTGGATTTCTTCATCGGGCTGCCCCTGGTCTTCCGCGCGCTGCGGTTATGCGACTGGCACACGGTTCTGCCGGCGGTCATCGCCTCGGTCATCTTCGTACATGTCGGCGCGTGGTTCCTGGCGAATACGGACGTCCTCCTGCTGCGCTGGCTGATCTTCGCCATCGTGACCGGGGTTCTGCTGCTCCTGATTTCCGGCTGGCGCTATCACGGCAAGCCGAGCATTCCCGTGTCCTTGGGTATCGGCGCGACCTCCGGAATCCTGGGCGGCGTCAGCCAGGTGTCGGGACCGCCGGTGGTCGCTTTCTGGCTGTCGAGCGCCAAGGAACCGGCGATCGTCCGGGCCAACCTGATCGTCTATTTCACGCTCGCCAGCATCGGCACGATTTTCGCCTTTGCCCTCAACGGCTTTTTCACCGCGGAAGTCGGACGTCTGATCATCGCCGGTATCCCGACCTATGCCCTGGGGATCTTCCTGGGCTCTCGCGGCTTCGGCAAGGCCGACCCGAAGTACTACCGGGTCACCGCCTATGGCCTAATCGCGCTGGCGGCCGCCACCAGCATGCCTTTGCTCGACGGCATCCTTCGGTAAAACAAAAAAGCAGGGCCGAAGCCCTGCTTTCAATTCCGTGATTGAAACGCGCCTCAGGCGAGCGCGGCCATTGTCTCGTCGTCGATGTCGAAGTTCGCATAGACGTTCTGCACGTCGTCATCGTCTTCGAGCATGTCGATCAGCTTCATCAGCGTCTGCGCCTTGTCCGCATCGACCGGTGTCAGGTTCTGCGGCTTCCAGATGATCTTGACCGAATCGGCCTCGCCCAGGTTGCCTTCCAGAGCTGCGGACACATCGTTCAGATCTTCAAAGGCGGTGTAGATCGTGTGGCCGGTCTCGTCGGACTGGACGTCTTCCGCGCCCGCCTCGATCGCCGCTTCCAGAACCGCGTCGGCCTCGCCGGCTTCCGGCTTGTAGACGATCTCGCCGACACGGTCGAACATGAAGGAGACCGAGCCGGTTTCCCCGAGCGACCCGCCGCATTTGGTGAAATAGGAGCGGATGTTGGATGCGGACCGGTTGCGGTTGTCGGTCAGCGCCTCGACCACGACGGCAACGCCTGCCGGGCCGTAGCCTTCATAGCGGATCTCTTCGTAGTTCTCGCTGTCGCCGGCCTGGGACTTGTTGATCGCCCGCTGGATATTGTCCTTGGGCATGGACTGGGCCTTGGCGTTCTGGACCGCCAGACGCAGGCGCGGGTTTGCGTCCGGATCGGGATCGCCCATCTTGGCTGCGACGGTGATTTCCTTAGACAGCTTGGAAAACATCTTGGAGCGCATCGCATCCTGACGGCCCTTGCGATGCATGATGTTCTTGAATTTT
The DNA here is from genome assembly GCF_048260565.1 of Roseibium sp. GTDB lineage: Bacteria > Pseudomonadota > Alphaproteobacteria > Rhizobiales > Stappiaceae > Roseibium. Next base: position 122,150 of record NZ_JBLXGP010000005.1, read on the forward strand.
GAATGTCCTGCCATGGCTCTTCTCGGCTTTGTGCGGATACGATTTCAGAAAGCTGGCCCGCTTATAGGCAAAGCCGCCGGTAAAATCCAGCGGACGCATCAGGCAGGCCGGTTCGCAGCGGTTCAGCTCTGCCAGAACGGCGGCAGCACCGGCTCCAGCCGGCCGCCGATCCGCACTGGAGCAATGGCCGTTGCCAGTCCGGTGGCATCGTCGGTTTCAATGGCCACGCCGCAGATCGTCGCCTCGCCCGAAGCGGGTGTGAACCGGCCGCCGGGGATCTTGCGCAGGAAGCGGTTGACCGGCTCTTCCTTGTCCATGCCGAGCACGCTGTCATAGGCGCCGCACATGCCCGCATCCGACAGATAGGCGGTGCCGCCTTCCAGGATCTGGTGATCGGCGGTCGGCACATGGGTATGGGTGCCGACGACGAGACTGACCCGGCCGTCAAGAAAATGGCCGATGGCCTGTTTCTCGCTGGTGGCTTCGGCGTGGACGTCGATGATGATCGCATCGGCGACCTGACCGAGGGGACAATCGTTCACCACCCGGTCGATGGCGTTGAAGGGATCGTCCAGCGCGTCCATGTAAATCCGGCCCATGACGTTTGCGACCATCACCTGGGCACCGTTGCGCGCGGTATAGAGATGCGCCCCCCGGCCCGGCGTGCCGGAAGGAAAATTCACCGGCCTGAGCAGCCGGTCCTGCCGCTCGATATAGACAAGCGTATCGCGCTGGTCCCAGACATGATTGCCGGTGGTGACCACATCGGCGCCGGCATCCAGGACATCCTGCAGGATCGCCTCTGTAATCCCGAATCCGGAAGCGGAATTCTCGCCGTTGACGACGACGAAATCGAGCCGGTGATCCTCGACCATGCCCGGAAGCTGCTCGATAACGGCGGTTCGCCCGGTCCGGCCGACAAGATCGCCGAGAAATAAAAGCCTCATTCTGCCTCGCTGAGGGGTTCACGACCAGATGTGCGAAAAAGACCGGTAGCCGTTCTCGGTCAGGATGCCATCCAGGGGTTTGTCATGGGGTTCGGCCGGTACATGGTCGACTTCCTGCGTCTGAAACGCAAGTCCGATGCAGGTCAACGGTCCGTTCTTTTCCAGCGCGGCGATCGCGGTATCGTAGTGACCTTTGCCGTAGCCGATCCGGTTACCGGCCTTGTCGAAGGCCGCAAGCGGCATCAGCAGGACATCGGGCCTCAACTCCGGCGAGGCGGCATCCGGCACCGTGGTCCCGAACCCGGCCGGCACCAGGACGGTCTCCCGGGTCAGCTCACGGAAGATCAGATGCGGCTTGCTCACCACCGGCAGACACAAACGATGCCCCTTTGCCCGCAGCCGGTCGAGCAGCGGTCGCGGATCGATCTCGTCCCGGATCGGCCAGAAGCCGGAGACGACGGCGCCCTCGGGGATAGGCAGGCTGTCGACGGCATCGACCAGGGCAAGCGACAGCTCGATCCGGCGGGTCGGCTCCATTGCGGCACGCCTGGCAAGCGCCTGCCTGCGCAGGACGTCCTTCTCGGCGGCCAGGGAGTTCTCGGTCTGCGTCATGAAACGTGAGCGGAAGGTTGCAGGCTGTTGTCGAATACGGACGTAGCCGCGCGATCGTTGGAATATGCAATCCCGGAGAACCTACAGAGTAGGTGGGCGCCGTGATGCCACAGTCCACGGACCGAAGCAGTGACAGCTCCCTAAGGAATGCGTAAGGCCCCGGGGATAGTGTTTCCTGACGGATCGTGCAGCCACGCCTTCTCCATATAGCGGTGGCAACCGGACAATACCAGCCCGGTGGAGCATCGGATTTCAAAATGGATGGAAACGGATCGCGCCGGTAGCCGAACCGCTTAGTCGGCCTTCAGGCTCCTGGTCAGGCTCTCGGCGAGAACCTCGATCTTCTGTGCGGCCGTTGCGATCGCGGAAGCGGTTTCTGCTTCCCGCCGGTCGAGCGCCTCGCGGGCCACGCTGCCGGCATCCCGGACGGTCGCAAGTTCCTCCTCGAGGCGGGCGACTTTCTTTTCCAGTTCCACGAGCTGATCCGTGGCCATGATCCCGGCCATGACCGTCAGGCGCTGATCGCCGATTTCGCCGAAAGCACCGCGCAATTCGTTGATCCAGCCGTCGAAACGTTCCGCGAGGCCGAGGAGCCTATCCTCTTCGCCGTCGTCGCAGGCCATGCGGAACGAGCGGCCATTGATGGTCACATTGATTTGCGCCATCCCCGGTCAGCCTCCATGCGCATCGAGCACGGTCCGGATCGATTCCATCGCCGAGACAAGACGGCGGGAAACGTCACGGTTCGCATCTTCGAGACGGGCGGCCCGGGCCTCGGCTTTGTCCAGGCCGGCGGCGAGATGGGACCGATCCTCCCCCAGCCGCTGCAGGTCTTCCTGCAATGCATTGAGCGACCGGTCCGCATCGATCCGGCGTTGTATGGAAACCTCAAGCCCGCCCAGCGCCTTTTCAAGACGCTGCAGGGCGGATTCGATTGCTCCACCTGCCTGTGATCCCGTATCCGGCATTTCAATCTCTCTCACATGCGCCTGCAATTTACCGGCGCGGCATCATGCATCCACAATGAAAGAGTTATGGTCGAAATTAAGGCCGCATCCATAACACTCAATGGTTCAAGTTCCTTGCGAGCAAGCAGGCACAATCCTCTGAGACCATTGGCAAGGGTCCCGTCACGCCCGATCCCGGTCAGAAGATTAGGCACCCGGCCATAACCCAGTCAATGCCGCGGTTGTCAGAATCCTCAATTCCCTTTGCATACCGCTTCCCCGCATTCTGCCGTTTATTCGCGCCCGCCGTTTATTGACTCGCGCAGGGTTCCTGATATTTGTCGGGCGCCTTTCGATCCGGCGCCCCGAAAACACCTGCTGCACCCTGCCGGCAGGACCTGGTGCGGCGCCTGGAACGAATCCGAAAAGGCCCCACGAATTCATCCGGCACGCGCCGTTGCAAGCTACGGAAAAAAAATGACCGACCTTGAAAAACATCAGCGAATGGCAAATGCGATCCGCTTTCTTGCCATTGACGCCGTTGAAAAGGCGAAATCCGGCCACCCGGGCCTGCCGATGGGCGCGGCGGATATTGCGACCGTCCTTTTCACCGAGTTTTTGAAGTTCGATCCGACCACCCCGAAATGGGCGGACCGCGACCGCTTCGTCCTGTCGGCCGGTCACGGCTCCATGCTTCTCTACAGCCTGCTTTACCTGCTGGGCTACGAAGACTTCACGCTGGACGAGCTGAAGAACTTCCGCCAGTTGGGCGCCCTGACGGCCGGCCATCCGGAATACGGCCACGGCGGCGGCATCGAAACGACCACCGGCCCGCTCGGCCAGGGCATCGGCAATGCGGTCGGCATGGCCATCGCCGAAAAGCTTCAGCAGGCCCGATACGGTGACGACGTCGTCGATCATTACACCTACGTTCTCGCCGGCGACGGTTGCCTTATGGAAGGCATCAGCCAGGAAGCCCTGTCTCTCGCCGGGCACCTGAAGCTCAACAAGCTGATCCTGATCTGGGACGACAACGGCATTTCCATCGACGGCAGCGTCTCCCTGACCGACAGCACCGACCAGGTCTCGCGTTTCGCGGCCTCCGGCTGGAACACGCTGAGCGTCGACGGCCATGACCCGGCGGCCATTTCCGCCGCCCTGCGCCAGGCGCAGGCGAGCGACCGGCCGACACTGATTGCCGCCAAGACCACGATCGGCTTCGGCGCACCGAACAAGGGCGGCACCTCCGGCGTTCACGGATCTCCGCTCGGCGCCGACGAAATCGCGGCGACCCGCGAAGCCCTGAACTGGCCCTATGAGCCGTTCGAAGTCCCGAGCGACATTCTCGACGCCTGGCGAATTGCCGGGCTGCGTTCCCGCCAGGCGCACAAGGACTGGGAAAAGCGTTTCGCGGAACTGGACGCCGATACCCGGGCCGATTTCGAGCGCCGCAACCGCGGCGACCTGCCCGCCGGCTACGTGGCGGCCGTTCAGGACTACAAGAAGAAGATCGCCGAAGACCAGCCGACCATGGCGACCCGGAAGGCCTCGGAAGCCGTGCTCAACGTTCTGAACGAAGTGATTCCGGAAACCATCGGCGGCTCCGCTGATCTGACCGGTTCGAACAACACCAAGACCCCGCAGACGGTTCCGGTCACCCCGGACGATTTCTCGGGCCGCTACATCCACTGGGGCGTGCGCGAACACGGCATGGCTGCGGCGATGAACGGCATGGCGCTGCACGGCGGACTGATCCCCTACTCCGGCGGTTTCCTCGTCTTTTCCGACTATTGCCGGCCCTCCTTGCGCCTGGCTGCCCTGATGAAGCAGCGGGTCATCCACGTCATGACCCATGATTCCATCGGCCTCGGCGAAGACGGCCCGACCCACCAGCCGGTGGAGCACTATGCAGCCCTGCGCGCCATTCCGAACCTCTATTTCTTCCGCCCGGCGGACGTCACCGAGACGCTGGAATGCTGGCAGTTGGCCCTTGAGACGAAGGATGCGCCGTCGGTCCTGGCCCTCACCCGCCAGAACCTGCCCGCACAGCGCAAGAGCTACGAGGAAACCAACCGCTGTGCCCGTGGCGCCTATGTTCTGATCGAGAGCGAGGAAGACGCCGCCGTCACGATTTTTGCGTCCGGTTCGGAAGTGGAAATCGCCACGGCCGCCCATGCGACCCTGACAGCGGAAGGCATTGCCGCCCGCGTCGTATCGGTTCCGTGCTTCGAACTGTTCGAGGCCCAGTCGGACGACTACAAGGCGAACATCATCGGCACCAGCCCGGTCAAGATTGCGGTCGAGGCGGGTATCCGCATGGGCTGGGACCGGTTCATCGGCATCGACGGCGCCTTCATCGGCATGTCGGGTTTCGGCGCCAGCGCGCCGTATCAGGTTCTCTACGAACACTTCGGCATCACCAGCGATGCCGTGGTGGCTGCGGCGAAAGGTAAACTCGCCGCGGCGTAACAGAACGCGCTAGAAGAAGGCTGCATGCCCTTCCCGCATGCAGCCGCTTGAGGCCCCGACCCCCAGGGCCTGGAATTCGGGAATGCCGTTCTGGGCGTTCAACCAGTCAGTGCGGAGGGGACGCACGACATTATCTGGGAGTGAAGTATGGTCACCAAGGTAGCAATCAACGGATTTGGCCGCATCGGCCGGAATGTTCTTCGGGGCATCGTGGAGTCGGGCCGCACCGATATAGAAGTCGTCGGCATCAACGACCTGGGCCCGGTCGAAACCAATGCCCATCTGCTGCGTTACGATTCCGTGCATGGCCGTTTCCCCGCCAAAGTGACCGTTGACGGTGACACCATTTCGATCGATGGCGGCAATCCGATCAAGGTCACAGCGATCCGCGATCCGAAGGACCTGCCCTGGGGCGAACTCGGCGTCGACATCGCCATGGAATGCACCGGCATCTTCACCGCGCGCGATCAGGCCGCCATGCACCTCGACGCCGGCGCCAAGCGCGTTCTGGTGTCCGCACCGGCTTCCGGCGCCGACAAAACCATCGTCTACGGCGTCAACCACGACACGCTGACCAAGGACGATCTCGTCGTCTCCAACGCGTCCTGCACCACCAACTGTCTGTCCCCGGTCGCCTATGTGCTGAATGAAACCGTCGGCATCGAAAAAGGCATGATGACGACGATCCACTCCTACACCGGCGACCAGCCGACGCTGGACACCATGCACAAGGATCTCTACCGCGGCCGCGCCGCGGCCATGTCGATGATCCCGACCTCCACCGGTGCCGCCAAGGCCGTCGGCCTGGTCCTGCCGGAACTGAACGGAAAGCTCGACGGCTTCGCCATGCGCGTGCCGACGCCGAACGTCTCCGTGGTCGACCTCAAGTTCATCGCCAAGCGCGCGACCACCGTCGATGAAATCAACGCCGCCATCAAGGCAGCGGCCGACGGCGCCCTGAAGGGCGTGCTCGGCTACACCGACGACAAGAACGTCTCGATCGACTTCAACCACGATCCGCATTCGTCGATCTTCCACACCGACCAGACCAAGGTCATGGACGGCACCCTGGTATCGGTCCTGTCCTGGTACGACAACGAATGGGGCTTCTCCAACCGCATGGCCGACACGGCCGTCGCCATGGCGAAGCTGATCTGATGCAGCGGACCGGATTGACATCCGATCTGTGAAAATCGAAGCGGATGCGGCCCGGCCGCATCCGTTTTTTATTGTCCCGTGCTTGAACGTGTCGCAGTTATCTTGCGTTTCACCTCCGCTATGATTTCCGCGGGAGCAGGCTTTCCCGGCCGCATCGCGATCACGCACGCTCTTCGGCATCGGGATTACCCTGACGACACATTCTTCACGTCCTTAATTGGGGGGTTCAAGACATATGGCATTCAAAACACTTGACGATCTGACAGACATTTCCGGCAAGCGCGTCCTTATCCGCGTCGACCTCAACGTTCCCATGAAAGACGGCATGGTGACCGACACCACCCGGATCGAGCGCATCCTGCCGACCATCCGGGCGGTCATCGCCAAGGGCGGCAAGGCGATCCTGCTGGCCCATTTCGGCCGTCCGAAAGGCGAGCGGGTTGCCGACATGTCCCTGAAGCCGGTCGCACGACCGCTGTCGGAACTGCTCGGCCAGGCCGTCGACTTCGCCGATGACTGTATCGGTGAAGCTGCGGCGGAAGCCGTCGGCAAGATGCAAGACGGCAGTGTTCTGCTTCTGGAAAACACCCGCTATCACAAGGGCGAGGAAAAGAACGACCCGGATTTCGCAAAGGCGCTGGCCGCCAACGGCGACGTCTATGTCAACGACGCCTTCTCCGCCGCCCATCGGGCACACGCCTCGACCGAAGGGATCGCGCGGCTCCTGCCCGCCTATGCCGGCCTGACCATGCAGGCGGAACTGGATGCGCTTGGCTCCGCGCTCGGCGAACCGAAGCGCCCGGTGCTGGCCGTGGTCGGAGGTGCCAAGGTGTCCTCCAAGATCGACCTTCTGGACAACCTCGTCGCCAAGGTGGACATGCTGGTGATCGGTGGCGGCATGGCCAACACGTTCCTGGCTGCCCAGGGCATCGATGTCGGCAAGTCGTTGTGCGAACACGATCTGGCGGACACGGCCCGCACGATCATGGCCACCGCCGAAAAGGCCGGTTGCGAGATCGTCCTGCCAGAAGATGCAGTGGTGGCGAAGGAATTCAAGGCCGGTGCCGACAACGAAACCGTCGCCCTTGATGCCATTCCCGCCGACGGCATGATCCTGGATGTGGGTCCCGCCTCCATTGCAAAGGTCAACGAAAAGATCGACCAGGCCGCAACGCTGGTGTGGAACGGTCCGCTCGGTGCCTTCGAGATCGCGCCCTTCGACAAGGCGACGGTCGCCGCCGCACAGCATGCGGCCGAACGCACCAAACAGGGCAAGCTCAATTCGGTCGCCGGCGGCGGCGATACGGTGGCGGCCCTGAACCATGCCAATGCCGGGTCCGCGTTTTCCTATGTTTCCACGGCAGGCGGCGCCTTCCTGGAATGGCTGGAAGGCAAGGAACTTCCCGGCGTGAAGGCCCTCGAGGCCTGAGGCTGAACTTTACGGCAGTTGACGCGCGGCCTCCGGTCGCGCGTTTTCTGTATCCGGAAATTATTTTGGACACCAAATTAAAACTGTCGCAAAGTTCTGGCCTTTGCCGACAATTTAAACGATTTAATCGCCTTTCGACGACTTCCAAAACCGGCAGTATTTGCTAGAACCGCGTCAACTTGATGCCTCGCGTCAACAAATGGCCGCGAACATTTCGGACAGTTACGATTTAAACGCCGGATTACGGGAGAATTGAATGGCTCGAATTACCCTTCGCCAACTGCTTGATCACGCTGCTGAGCATGACTACGGGGTTCCTGCGTTCAACATCAACAACATGGAACAGGCGCTGGCCATCATGGCCGCTGCCGACAAGACGTCCGCTCCCGTCATCATCCAGGCGTCCCGCGGCGCCCGCGCCTATGCCAACGACGTCATGCTGAAGTACATGATGGACGCCGTCTGCGAAATCTACCCGCACATCCCGGTCTGTGTGCACCTCGACCATGGCAACGAGCCGGGAACCTGCATGACCGCGATCCAGGCCGGCTTCACCTCCGTCATGATGGACGGATCGCTGGAAGCCGACGGCAAGACCCCGGCCGACTGGGACTACAACGTCGGCGTCACCGGCAAGGTGACCGAGATGGCCCACCTCGGCGGTATTTCCGTGGAAGGCGAACTCGGCGTCCTCGGTTCCCTTGAAACCGGCATGGGCGACAAGGAAGACGGCCACGGCGCAGAGGGCAAACTCTCCCACGACCAGCTTCTGACCGATCCGGAAGAAGCGGTGAAGTTCGTGCAGGCGACCAAGGTCGATGCGCTCGCCATCGCCATGGGCACCTCCCACGGCGCCTACAAGTTCACCCGCAAGCCGGACGGCGAAATCCTCGCCATGCACGTGATCGAGGAAATCCACCGCCGCCTGCCGGACACTCACCTGGTGATGCACGGCTCGTCGTCGGTGCCGCAGGACCTTCAGGACATCATCAACCAGTATGGCGGCGAGATGCCCCAGACCTGGGGCGTGCCGGTGGAAGAAATCCAGCGCGGCATCAAGAACGGTGTGCGCAAGATCAATATCGACACGGACAACCGCATGGCCATCACCGGCCAGATCCGCAAGGTTCTCTCCGAAAACCCGGGCGAATTCGATCCGCGCAAGTATCTGAAGCCGGCCCGCGACGCGATGGAAAAACTCTGCATCGCCCGCCTGGAAGCCTTCAACACGGCCGGTCAGGCGCCGAAGATCGGACGTATAGCAACCCTTGCGGAAATGGCAGCCAGCTACAAGGACGGCAGCCTGGATCCGAAGATCGGCTGACCGTCCGGCCTGTTCAGTCTTTGACAACAACGACAAGTTTATTGAAAGAGGGGCCTTGCGTCCCTCTTTCGCCGTCTTTAGGGACAAGAAACCGGACAGGCGCATGATGCGCCATTGTTTCATTATTGAACGGATCTCATCGTGAACCGCCCGCGCCTCTTTCTCATCACGCCACCGGCGTTCGATCCCGCCAAGCTCGCCGCAGATCTTGGCGACGCCTTCAAGGGCGGGGATATCGCCTGCGTGCTGATTTATATGCCCGACGCTGACGGCAAGGCGCTTCAGGAAGCCGCACAGGTTCTCGTTCCGGTCATCCAGGACGGCGGCGCGGCAGCCCTCATCTATCGCGACACCCAGGTGACCGGGCGCAGCGGCGCGGACGGCGTTCATATCGACACGTCCCTGGAAGACGTAAAACTGGCGGTGGAAAGCCTCCAGCCGGCGAAGATCGTCGGCGGCGGCGGCACCAAGTTGAAGCACCAAGACATGGAATGGGCCGAGACCGGGATCGACTACCTGTTCTTCGGTCGCCTGGATCTGGAAGAAAAGCCCGATCCCCATGCCAAGACACTGTCCAAGGCGGAATGGTGGTCGCAGTTGTTCGAAACGCCCTGTGTTGCTCTTGGAGGCAATACCATCGCATCCGTCGAAGCGGCCGCTGCAACCGGCGCGGATTTTGTCGCGCTGAAGGACGCGGTCTGGCAGAATCCGGAAGGCCCGGCTGCCGCCGTATCGGCGGCCAATGCCATTCTGGAAGCTCATCCGTTTGAGGACACCGACTGAGGAACGAGGCCGAACCGCATGGAAGTGATCCGCAAGAACCTGCGCACATGGCTGGCCGGAGCACTCTCCAAGCTTGTTCTGGGCACCCTCATTCTGATCGGCGCCTGCCAGACCGGCCTGGTTTCCCGATCCCTTGCGCAGAGCGAACCGCAGACCGCGCCGGCATCGCCCCCCGTTTCACAGCTCCCCACTCCCCTGCCCGAGGCCGTACCGGAGGGGGCTGCAACAGGCGATCAGACGCTGGAGACGGAGAAGCCGCCGGCACTCGTCAGCACGACTGACGTGCAGCCTCCCCTACCGCCGGAAGGCGCCAGCACCACGCAGGACTATGTCTACAGCCTGTTCCAGCGCGGCTGGTATCTGTCGACGCTCGCCGCGGCGACACCGCTGGCGGAAGAGGGCAATACGGCGGCTCAGACCCTGATCGGCGTTCTGTTCGAAGCGGGACTCGGCATCCCTCAGGACAAGGAAAAGGCAGCCCAGTGGTACGAGCTGGCCGCCGTCAAGAACGACCCGCACGCTGCATACCGGCTCGCGCAACTCTACCTGCTGGGCACCGGTGTCAAACAGGACAAGAAACGGTCGGCCGACCTGTTCGAAATCGCGGCCAAAGCGGGCAATGCGGAAGCCAAATACAATCTCGCCCTGCTCTACCAGGAAGGCGAAGGCCGGCCGTACAATGAGGAAAAGGCGCGCGAGCTCCTGGAAGAGGCCGCCGAACTCAACGACCCGCAAGCCCAGTATGTCCTCGGCCTGTCCTATCTGGAGGGACCCGGCGGCTACAGCGATCCGGGCAAGGGCGCCTTCTGGCTCGGCCGGGCGGCCCGGCGCGGCAACACCGCGGCTCAGGTTTACTACGGTATCCTGCGGTTCCAGGGCAAAGGCGTCGAACCGGACGAAAAGGAAGCCGCCGACTGGTTCGAGCGCGCCGCGCAGGCGGGGAACCCGGTCGCCATGAACCGCCTTGCCCGCGTCTATGCCTATGGCCGGGGCCGCCAGCAGGATCCGGTCGCCGCGGCCGCCTGGCACTACGCCGCGCGCGCCCTCGGCGTTTCGGACCTGAAACTGGACGGCTTTGTCGCCACCTTGAACGGCGACCTGCTGGCGGAAGCCAGGAAACGGGCGGAACAGTATTCGGCGACCGTTTTCGCGCCTTCGGAGGATCCCGCGCGCACGTCGCCCTGAGCGCGGTAACACTTTTCGCCTTTTTTCCTTGAATCCGGCCCGCATTTGTGGTCGACAGGCGCCACATCGGGTTTGCGCATGGGAAACTTGTCCCGTCTCCGCACCCGCTTTGTCTCAAACAGTCAATTCAATCGGTCGTTCCATGAAAATCAACGGTAACGAAATCAAGCCTGGCAATGTTCTCCAGCATCAGGAAACACTCTGGGCAGTCGTAAAGGTCGATCACGTCAAGCCGGGCAAGGGCGGCGCCTTCGCCCAGGTCGAGATGAAGAACCTCATCGACGGACGCAAGCTCAACGAACGCTTCCGTTCCGAAGACAAGGTCGAACGTGTTCGCCTTGAGCAGAAAGACTTCCAGTACCTGTACACCCAGGAAGACATGCTGATCTTCATGGACACGGAAACCTACGAGCAGCTCGAACTCCAGGCGGATTTCGTCGGCGACCGCGCGGCCTTCCTCCAGGACGGCATGATGGTGACCGTGGAAATGCACGAGGAACGTCCGATCGGCATCACCCTGCCCCAGCATGTTACGCTCGAGATCGCCGAGGCCGACGCCGTGGTCAAGGGACAGACCCAGTCCTCGTCCTACAAGCCGGCCATCATGGAAAACGGCGTCCGCGTCATGGTTCCCCCGTTCATCACGGCGGGCGAAAAGATCATCGTCGACACCGGCACGCTGGAATACGTCCGCCGCGCCGACTAGGCTTTCCCCAATCTGCACTCCGGCGCGCCTGACATCCGGGCGCGCCTCATAACAAGCGACAAAAAGAAAATGGCTCGCACCGCCCTCCTCAACGTAATGGTTCAGGCCGCCATGAAGGCAGGCCGCAGCCTTGTTCGCGATTTCGGCGAAGTGGAAAATCTCCAGGTTTCCCGGAAGGGTCCGGGAGATTTCGTCTCCGCCGCAGACCGCCGGGCGGAAGAGATCATCCGTGCCGAACTGACGAAGGCCCGCCCGGCATTCGGCCTGGTGATGGAGGAAAGCGGCGAGGTCGAAGGAACCGACGGCCAGCACCGCTGGCATGTGGACCCGCTCGACGGCACCACGAACTTCCTCCACGGGATTCCGATTTTCGCCAGTTCCATTGCCCTTGAGCGCCAGGGCCAGATCGTCGCCGGGGTGATCTACAATCCCGTCATGGACGAACTCTATACCGCCGAACGCGGCCGGGGCGCCTTCCTGAACGACCGCCGCCTGCGGGTCGCGGGCCGGATGGAGCTTCCCGACATGGTGTTCGCCACCGGCCTGCCGTTCATCGGCAAGGGCGACCATGGCCGGACCCTGAAGGAATTGCGCTACATCATGCCGGAAGTCGCCGGCGTCCGCCGTTGTGGCGCCGCCGCTCTCGATCTGGCCTGGACCGCGTCCGGGCGTTTCGACGGCTATTGGGAACGCGGCCTCAATTCGTGGGATATTGCCGCCGGCATTCTGATGGTGAAGGAAGCAGGCGGATACGTCTCCGACCTCTCCGGCAAGGACAAGATGCTGGACACCGGCGATGTGGTTGCGGGCAACGAATATGCCCAGAAGCATCTCCTGCGGCTTTTGAAGAACGTCGACTGATCCGTCTCACCCCGGTCTTCACCGGCTTTCAGTTCACTGAAACTCCGCGCCTTGCAGTGGCCGCGGAGAGATTTGTCGTGCGTTAAGCATTGCCCGCGAACGATTAACGGTTTTCAATCCCCGGGAAATCACGTTATCAATCGTTTACCAATAACAGGCGGCTACTCAGCGACCGATGGCAAGAGACTTCGACCCCTACAGTCTGTCCAGTCCCCGGGCATACCTGTCGTTCATGATCATCTTCCTGGTGATCGTTGCATTCATAGGTTTCATTCTTTACCGGCAGATCTCGGTTGCCTTCATGAGCAACCCCGGCCTGAACGGCCTGATTATCCTGGTGGGCCTGTTCGGCATCCTGCTGTTGTTCGGCAGGGTCATCCGGCTGTTTCCCGAAATCACCTGGGTGAACAGCTTCCGGGTCGGCGATCCGGGCCTCGACACCCGCTCCCCTGTCCTGCTGGCGCCCATGGCGACCCTGCTGGGCAACAAGGTCGGCGAAATGGCGCTGACCCCGATGACGGCCCGCTCGATCCTGGATTCGATCGGCATGCGCCTGGAGGAATCGCGCGAGATCTCCCGTTATCTCACCGGCCTTCTCGTCTTCCTCGGCCTGCTCGGCACCTTCTGGGGCCTGCTCCAGACCGTCAGCGCGGTCGGCGCCACCATCCAGTCGCTCGATGTCGGCTCCGGCGATGCCAATGTGATTTTCGAGGATCTGAAAGCAGGCCTTGAAGCCCCGCTATCGGGCATGGGTACGGCGTTTTCCTCGTCCCTTTTCGGCCTGACCGGTTCCCTGGTTCTCGGTTTCCTCGACCTTCAGGCAGGCCAGGCGCAGAACCGGTTCTACAACGAACTGGAAGACTGGCTCTCGACCGTCACCGACATCGAGCCGGAAGATTCCTCGGTTCTGGCCGCCCCCAGCGACAACTCCGAGCGCATTCAGGCCTCAATCGCCCAGTTGCAGAAGACGGTCGAGGAAGGGGGCAGCAAGAAGGCGTCCCAGGCCATGGCCAACCTCGCCGAGGGCATCCAGGGGCTGGTCAAGCATGTGCGGTCCGAACAGCAGATGATGCGCGACTGGGCGGAGAACCAGGGCGAACAGCAAAAACGGATCGAAGCGCTTCTGTCCTCGATTTCGGCGGCCTTCGACCGCGCGAAGGACTAAGCCATGGGGAGCTTGCGTGCCAGACGCCGCGCCACGGGGACAGACTACTGGCCCGGCTTCGTCGATGCGATGGCAACGCTCCTGCTCGTCATCATCTTCCTGCTGTCGATCTTCATGCTGGCGCAGTTCTTTCTGAGCCAGCAGCTCTCCGGGCGCGACACGGTCCTGAACCGGTTGAACGCGCAGATCAGCGAACTGACCGAATTGCTCGCCCTGGAACGGGCAAACAGCAGCGAACTGAACGATACGATCACCGGCCTTCGCGCCAGCCTCGGCGACGCGAATACGGAAAACGAACGGCTTCTCGGCCTTTTGGACAATTCATCCGGCGAAGCACAGGCCGCAGGCGGCCGCGCAGCACGCCTGGAAACCATGCTCGACGAGGAAAAGCAGGTCAGCCAGCGGGCGTTGGCCCAGGTCGAACTCCTGAACCAGCAGATCTCCGCCCTGCGCCGTCAGATCGCTGCCGCCAATGCGGCTCTTGATGCGGCGGAAGCCAAGGAAAGCGAAAGCCAGGCCAAGATCGCGAGCCTCGGCCGGCGCCTGAACGCCGCCCTGGTCCAGAGGGTCCAGGAACTGTCGCGCTACCGCTCCGACTTCTTCGGCCGCCTGCGCGAGATCCTGTCGCAGCGCTCCGATATCCGGGTCGTCGGCGACCGCTTCGTCTTCCAGTCGGAAGTCCTGTTTTCCTCCGGATCCGAAGAGATCAACCCGGACGGCAAGGGCGAACTCGACAAGCTCGCCGACGCGATCCAGGAACTCAGCCTGCAGATCCCCGACGAGATCAACTGGGTGCTTCGCGTCGACGGCCACACCGACGCCCGACCGCTTTCGGGAACGGGCCGGATCCGCAACAACTGGGAATTGTCCGCCGCGCGCGCGATTTCCGTGGTGCGCTACCTGATCGAACGCGGTGTCGATCCCAAGCGCCTCGTGGCGGCCGGGTTCGGCGAATACCAGCCGCTGGAGGAAGGCGACAGCCCGGAAGCCTTGGCCCGCAACCGGCGCATCGAACTCAAGCTCACCGAACGCTGAGTCTATCCGACCGTTTGCGTCTTCCCCTCACCGCGCTACACTCTTTCCAGCCAAACGACCGGGGGAGCCATCCATGCTAGACCTGCGCCCGAACTGCGAATGCTGTGACAAGGACCTGCCGCCCGAAGCGACAGACGCCATGATCTGTACCTTCGAGTGCACCTTCTGCCGCGACTGCGCGGAAGAGGTCCTGAAAGGCCAATGCCCGAACTGCGGCGGGAACCTGGTCGCAAGGCCGATCCGGCCAGCGGAAAAGCTGCAGCGCTTCCCGGCCTCCACGAAGAGGGTGCTGAAACCGGAAGGCTGCGCGGCGGCAGGCTAACGGAAACATAAAAACGCGGCCTCCGGACGCAGCAGCAAAAATGCGAAACCTCTTCCCCTAGGTTGAGGTCTCTTTCCTGCCGGCCGCAAACGCCGGCAGGAAAAGGGAGGACATCAGTTGGCCGACGCTTCCGCGACATCCTCGGCGGTTTGGCGCCGCGAGAAAAGCCACATCACGGAGACAAAGAAGACGGGCACGAAGACGATGGCCAGCGTCGTGCCGGTAATCGTTCCGAACAGAACCGCATAGCCGATGGCCTGGCGCGCGCCGGCGCCCGCGCCGCTGGACAGGACCAGCGGCACGACCCCCAGACCGAAGGCCAACGAGGTCATCAGGATCGGGCGGAAGCGCAAGCGGGCCGCCTCTCGCGCCGCCTCCAGCGCGGTTTCCCCGAGGGCCGTCATGCGATCGCGTGCGAACTCCACGATCATGATCCCGTTCTTGCCGGTCAGGGCGACCACGGTCAGCAGGCCCACCTGGAAGTAGACGCCGTTTGACTGGTGACCGATCTGAGCCCCGATGAGCGCGCCGAGGATCCCGACGGGCATGGCCAGCAACACCGAGATCGGGATCGTCCAGCTTTCGTAAAGCGCCGCCAGACACAGGAAAACGGCGGAAAGCGCCAGCCCATAAAGCAGCATGGCCCCGGCACCGGCTTCCTTTTCCTCCAGCGACATGCCTGTCCAGGCCAGCCTGAACCCGGGCGGGAGCTGTCGGGCCAGATCCTCCATGACGGCGATCGCGTCACCGGACGTATAACCATCGGCGGCGGAGCCTTCGATGTTCATGGACGGCAGCGCATCGTAGCGGTTGACCTGCTGCGGTCCGTAGACCCATTCCTGGGTGGAGAAGGTCGAGAAATCGACGAAATCGCCATTCTCGTTCTTGATCCGCCACAGGCTGATGTCTTCCGGAACGGAGCGTGCCGAAGGCTCACCCTGGACCACGACCTGCTTCATCCGTCCCTGGTAGAGGAAGTCGTTGATGTAGCTGCTCGACCAGATGGTCGTCATGAAGGTACCCACATCGGCCGCCGAAACGCCGACGGCGCCGGCCTTGGCCCAATCGATGTTCAGGCGGAACTGCGGGGCATCCGCAACGCCGCTGGGGCGCACGGCTGTCAGACGCGGGTCTTGCGAAGCCAGTCCGAGCAACATGTTGCGCGCCGCCAGCAGGTCCTCGTGCGACTGACCGGCGGTGGCCTGAAGAACGGCACTGAACCCGTTGGACGTGCCCAGTTCCATCACGGCCGGCGGCACGATCGGTACGACAATCGCTTCCCGGATGCCGCCAAGCAGCGGACCATAGGCCCGTCCGGCAATGGCCATCACCGAGTTCTGCGGACCGGTCCGTTCAGACCAATCCTTCAGCTTGACGAACATCATGCCCATATTCTGGCCTTGTCCGGCAAAGGAGAAGCCGCGGACGGCGAAGATCGAGGAGACATTGTCCGCCTCCGCGGTGCGCCAGTACTTCTGGACCTTGTCGAGGACCGCTTCCGTTGCCTCTGCGGTGGACCCGGAGGGCAGTTCGACGATAACAAGTACCGCCCCCTGATCTTCATCCGGCAGGAAAGAGGTTGGCGTGCGCTGATACAGGAAGACCATGCCGCCAACCAGAACGGCGAAGATCAGCAGCATGCGCACAATGCGATTCGTGGCGCCGCGGACAATCGACAGGTAACCCGAGGTCAGACGCCCGAAGGCCGTCTCGAAACCGGTCCCGAACGACCTCACGAGGCGCCCGACGACACCCTTGTTCGCTTCGGAGTGGGGCTTGAGGAGTGTTGCGCAAAGCGCCGGCGTGAAGATCAGCGCCACCAGCACCGACAGGCCCATGGCCGAGACGATGGTCACGGCGAACTGCTTGTACATCTCCCCGGTCGAGCCGCCGAAGAATGCCATGGGCACGAACACGGCCGAAACCACGATACCGATGCCGACAAGAGCCCCGGTAATTTCGTCCATCGACTTCCTGGTCGCTTCGCGCGGAGACAGATGCTCGTCCCGCATCAACCGTTCCACGTTCTCGACCACCACGATGGCATCGTCCACGAGCAGGCCGATGGCCAGGACCATGGCGAGCATGGTCAGCGAATTGATCGTGAACCCGAGCAACGCCATGATGCCGAAGGTGCCCATCAGAACCACCGGAACCGCCAGCGTGGGGATGAGCGTGGCGCGGAAATTGTGCAGGAACAGCAGCATCACGAAGACCACGAGAACGATGGCTTCTATCAGCGTGTGCACGACGGCCTCGATCGACAGCTCGACGAAGGGCGTGGTGTCATAGGGAATGGCGTAGCTCACACCGGCCGGAAAGGTTTGCGAGAGTTCCTCGATCTTCGCCTTGACCAGCCTGGACGTCTCCAGCGCATTGGCGCCGGACGCGAGCTGGATGGCCATGCCGGTGGATTCCTTGCCGTCCAGATATGTGGCAAGTTCATAATCCTGGGAGCCGAGTTCGATGCGGGCGACATCCCGCAAGAGAACCAGTCCGCCGTCGGTATCCGCCCGCAACACGATACGCTCGAAGTCTTCCGGCGTTTGCAGCAGGGACTGCGCCGTTATGGTCGCGTTCAGAAGCTGTCCCTTCGGCGCCGGCATGGCCCCGAAGGACCCGGCGGAAATCTGGGCATTCTGGGCGCGGACCGCCGCCGTGACATCGGACGGCGACAGGCCGTAGTACTTCAGCTTCTGGGGATCGAGCCAGATCCGCATGGCGTATTCGGAGCCGAATACCGTGACCGAACCAACGCCTGAGACACGCGAAATGGGCTCCACGACATAGGAGTTGATGTAGTCGGAAAGGTCGACGCCGGATCGGCTCCCGTCCTCGGAGATCAGGGCGATCACCATCAGGAAGCCGGTGGCCGATTTCTCCACGGTGATCCCCTGCTGGGTGACGACGGAAGGAAGGCCGGCTTCTGCCTGCGCCAGCTTGTTCTGCACCTGGACCTGGGCGATATCCGGATCCGTGCCCAGCTCGAAGGTCAGGGTGATGCTTGCCGCGCCGGTGGAGGTGGTCGAGGAGTTGATGTAGCGCAGGCCGTCCAGGCCGGTCATTTCCTTCTCGATCTGCTGAACCACCGTGTCCGAGACGGTTTCCGCTGACGCACCGGGATAGACCGCGCTGATGACAACCGAAGGTCCGGCAATTGACGGATACTGGGAAATAGGCAGGCCCGTGATGGAAATCACGCCCGCGGCCATCACGATGATCGCGAGAACCCAGGCGAAAATCGGACGCCCGATGAAGAATCGAGACATTATTCTTTTCCTTCCCCGGCACCCGCCTGTTCGGATGGGCTATCCGAAGCAGCGCCCGAAGCAGCATCCGAGGCAATCTGAACTTCGGCACCGACCTGGGCCTTCTGGAAACCGGACGTGACGATCCGGTCTCCTTCGCTCAGGCCGGACGAGACGACCCACTGGTTTCCTTCCGAGCCGGAAATTTCAATGGGACGCTTGGCGATCTTGCTGTCCTCGACAATCCAGACGTTTGCCGTGCCGTCGGTGTCGCGCATGACGGCGCTTTGCGGGACAAGAAAGGATTTTTGCGAATCGCCTTCCGGGAGCAGGACTTCAACGTAGAGGCCCGGCAACAGCATGTGCTGCGGGTTCGGGAACGTGATACGAAGCGTCACCATGCCGGTCGTCGGCTCAACCCGTGGCTCGGCGGCCTGCAGGTGACCGATCTCGGCGTAAGTGTTGCCGTTCGGCAGGAGCAGCTTGATCTCGGCCTCGTCGAGGCGCTTGCGCTGGTCTTCGCTGGAATGCCATTTCAGCAGATCATTCACAGATTGGGTTACGTCCACATAGATGGGATCGAGCGTGCGGATGGTGGTGAGCGGGTCGGCTTGCTCGGCGCTGACCAAGGCTCCGATGGTGGTGTCGGACAGGCCGATCACGCCGGAAATCTGCGCCCTGATCGTCGTCCGGTCCAGATCGATCTGGGCCCTGTCGAGCTGGGCTTCCGCGGCCTGAAGCGAAGCAAACGCCGCGTCGCGGGTGGCAACCGCATTGTCCCGGCTCGCCTCGGAACCGACACGGGTGGAAAAGAGGTTTTCGGCCCGTTTCGCGGCGGACTTCGCCAGATCGTAATTCGCCTGGGCTTGAGCAACGGAGGCCTTCGCCGCAGCCACGGTCGCGGCATAGACGTTGCTCTCGATGGAATAGAGCTGCTGGCCCTTCTCGACCTCGGACCCTTCCTCGAACAGTCGCTCGTTGATGACGCCGGAAACCTGCGGCCTGACCTCGGAAATCGTGGACGCCTTGATGCGGCCAGGCAGACGGGAGGTCGGCGTGTAGTCGGTCGATTTCGCCGTGAGAACGGTCACCGACGGGGCCGGGCGCTGCTGCGCATGGGCGGTTATTGATGCCAAGCTTAGCGCCAACGCTGCGAGAGAGACGCCTAAAATTGCGTATTTCTTGTTGTTTATCATCATTTTTACCTGGGTCATAAATGCGGGATCCGGGGATGGGAGACCGGTTCCTCGTGTGTGTGCGCTAATCGGAAAACGGAGCTGGCGTTCAGGTGGGAGGCGCCTTCAGGGTTTTGATCTGGTAGCGGATCAGCTTCGCGCCCAATTCCTGGAGCTTGAAGCACTTGTTTGAGCGGAGCCACTCCGAGAGCAGGCCGTTCATCATCGCCATCAGGGCGATTGCTGCCTCCGAAGGCGTGAACTCCGGGTTCAATTGCCCAAGGTCCTGGGCACGCCCGGTGATTTTGGCCAGGACTTCCAGCATTTCCGTATTTGCTTCGGCAAACAGGGCTGTGTCCTCGCCGGCATGAGGATTGGAGGACATGATTTCAATCATGTGCTGAAGATGGATATCGCCTTCGACTTCCTGCAGGAATTCGCAGCTTGCCGTTTCCAGAAGCTGGAGCGGATCGGAATGTTGTTGTTCAGCGGCAACGCGCAGCATCGCTGCCTGGGGCGGATCCGCACGCTCCTGCAATGCGCGCAGGAGCTCGGATTTGTCCTTGAAATGCCAATAGAACGCGCCGCGGGTCACGCCAGCGGCGCGCGAAATCCGTTCAAGCGAGGTGTGAGCAATACCGCTTTCCAGGAACAGCAGTTCTGCCGCATCAAGGATCGATTGCCGCGTCCTTTCCGCGTCTTCCGCCGTCTTCCGCATGAAACTCTCCTGTGCACTGCAACATCGCTTATACATACATTCTTGTATGTATGTAAAGTCGTTTGTTTCGTGCCCGGGACCGCCCGCGCGATCTGAAGCGGAAGGGTACAGCCGCCCATCCGCAAACCAACACCCCGACCCCGATACCGGTCCCGGAGACAGAGCTGGGTTGTGTTCGCGGTCATGGTTGGCACATTTGGCGCCAACGATGTCGAAGCAGGTGGATTGGGGTTCAGCGCACTGCCGCTCTCTACGAGAGAACCGGCTACAAAAGGCACAAAGCGGTCAATGCCGGCGCTTCACAGTTCTGGAAAAGAGCAGGGTCCGGATCGGACCCCGGTGCCGGAAGGTTTCACGGGCTCAGGCTGAAAGGCAAACAAAAAAGGCCGCCGCAGGAAGCGGCAGCCCGTTTTCGTCAAGACCTGGGGAAGAGGGGCCTGTGGTCAGGCCTTGCTGTCGTCCTCGCCTTCGTCGTCGTTATCGTCGTTATCGTCGTTATCGTTGCCGGCATCGTCGCCCTTCAGCGAGTTCAGCTTCGCGAAGACGGCATCCGCGTCGAATTCCTCTTCCTCTTCGCGCGCGATCGGCTTGCGCGTATCCATGGAGAAGGCGGCTGCGAGCGCTTCTTCGCTGGTGGATTCTTCCACCGGCATCAGCGTCTCCACAACTTCGCCTTCCGGACGCGGCGGTGCGTTCTTGGCGGCCTTTTCCACTTCCATGTCCAGTTCGAGCTGGCTGCAAAGGCCAAGGGTGACCGGATCGGAGGGAACCAGGTTGGCCGAGTTCCAGTGGGTCCGGTCTCGGATCGCTGCGATCGTCGGCTTGGTGGTGCCGACCAGACGCATGATCTGGGCGTCCTTGAGTTCCGGGTGATTACGCACCAGCCACAGGATCGCGTTCGGGCGGTCCTGGCGGCGGGATACCGGCGTGTAGCGCGGTCCCTTGCGCTTGGCTTCCGGCACGATGACCTTGGACCCCTGCAGCTTCAGCTGATGGTTCGGATCGTTCTGCGCCTTCTCAACTTCTTCCCGGGTCAGCTGCCCGGTCAGGATGGGGTCGAGGCCCTTGATGCCCTGTGCGGCTTCGCCATCGGCAATGGCCTTCACCTCGAGCGGATGCAGTTTGCAGAAGCTCGCAATCTGGGTGAAGCTCAAGGATGTGTTGTCGACGAGCCAGACGGCGGTTGCCTTCGGCATCAGCGGCGTGTTCGCCATCGGTTAAATTCCTCCTGTCGGCTCCCTCGCCCGGCAAGGCGAAAAAGCAGTGGTCCATTTGAATTGAATGGGAATTGACCGTGAATATAAGACGACAGGCGATCAAAAGCAAATCCGTCGTTTGCCTTATGAAAGTCTCCTGAAAAGCAGGACTTTATTGCCCGTTTCCGGCCTTGAATGCCGTTCCGACGGTCTTAGGATGAACAGAACGGGTCTCCCTGGGACGGGGGCCGGATCGGGAGGATCGACATGAAAACAGCGCTTGTAACGGGCGCCGCGCGCGGAATCGGACTGGCCACGACACAGCTCCTTCTGGACAAGGGCTGGCAGGTCATCATGGTGGACATCGACGGCGAGGAACTGATGAAGGCATCCGCGCCGCTCGACAATGTCCAGGCCATCGTGATGGATGTTTCCGATCCGGAACAGGTCGAGCGCTGTTTTGCCGATGTGGCGAAGACCCGCGGCCGCCTCGAAGGGCTGGTGAACAACGCCGGCGTCGCCGACTTCGGCCCGATCAGAGAGACCACCTTCGACCGCTGGCGCACGGTCATGAAGACCAACCTCGACGGCGTCTTCCTGATGACCCAGGCGGCGACCGACCTGCTGATCGCCGGCAAAGGCGCGATCGTGAACATCGCCTCGATCTCAGGCCTGCGCGCCAGCACCCTCCGCGTTGCCTACGGCACCTCGAAAGCCGCCGTCATCCAGCTCACGCTGCAACAGGCCGCCGAACTGGGCGAATTCAGCATTCGCGCCAATGTGGTGGCGCCCGGACCGGTGAACACCAAGCTGGCCCTTGCCGTGCACACACAAGAAATCCGGGAAGCCTATCACGACGCCATTCCGCTCAACCGCTACGGCAGCGAAAAGGAAATCGGCAACGCCATCGTCTTCCTCCTGTCGGAGGAGGCGAGCTACATCACAGGCCAGCTGCTGTGCGCGGACGGCGGTTTCGAGGCCACCGGCATCGGCCTGCCCGCGCTCAGGCGATAGCAATTATTTCCTGCGGCAGGATCAGTTCACCTCGAGCATGATCTTGCCGATATGGCCGGAGCTTTCCATCCGCCGGTGGGCTTCTGCCACTTCAAGCAGCGGAAAGGTCGAATCCATCACCGGACCGACCTTACCCGCCTCGATCAGCGGCCAGACTTTCTCTTTCAGGTTCTGCGCGATTGCGGCCTTGAAGGCATTGTCGCGCGGCCTGAGAGTCGATCCGGTGTGGACCAGCCGCTTCATCATCAGCCGGCCGAAATTCACATTTTCCGAAATGCCGCCAAGCGTAGCGATCTGGCAAATGCGGCCTTCCACGGCCGCCACGATCCAGTTCTTCTCCACATAGTCGCCGCCGACCATGTCCAGAATGACATGCACGCCGTCGCCCCCGGTCAGATCCTTGATGACCTCGACGAAATCTTCGGCCTTGTAGTTGATCACATGATCGGCCCCCAACGCTCGAACCGCCTCCGCCTTTTCCTCCGATCCGACAGTAGTGAACACTTCCGACCCGAACGCCTTGGCAAGCTGAATGGCGGTCGTGCCGATCCCGGACGTGCCGCCATGAACGAGAAACCGCTCGCCCGGCTTCAGACCGACCCGATCGAACACGTTGCTCCAGACCGTGAAATAGGTTTCCGGCAAGGCCGCTGCCTGGAGCATCGACAACCCTTTCGGAACGGGAAGCGCATGGGCTTCCGGCACCTTGCAATATTGCGCGTAGCCGCCGCCGGGCGCGAGTGCCGTCACCTTGGCTCCGATCTCATGCATCACGGCGCCCTCGCCGCGCGCTACAACCGTGCCCGCCACTTCCAGTCCCGGAAGGTCCGAAGCCCCCTTGGGCGGCGGATAGGCGCCCTTGCGCTGCTGCACGTCGGGCCGGTTCACGCCGGCGGCTTCCACCTTGATCAGGATTTCCCCTTCGGCCGGCTCCGGCAGCGGGCGCTCTTGCGGAACCAGAACCTCCGGACCGCCCGGTTCGGAAATCGCCATGGCGGTCATTTTTGCCGGTAGGTCAGTCATGCTCAATCTCCTCAGGCCAAGGTCTCAAAAATGTCCATTGGGGTTTAGCCCGACCGGCCGAGGCTGACAATGTCGGTTCTGGAAGATAAAATTCGTCACTTAAACCGATGGCCGCAGCCGGCGGAAAGGAACAGACCCATGAGCCTTTTTGACGACGACACCCCGAAGAAACCGCAGGGAACGAAGATCATTGTCGGGCAGGACCTCAGCACTTTATCGGAATCGGAACTCGCCGAGCGGATTGTTGAACTGGAACAGGAAATAATTCGCACCAAAGAGACTTTGTCGAAGCGTAGTAATATTCGCAATGAAGCCGAGGCCCTATTCGGAAAACCAAGTACGTAATTATTATGAGGCGTTTTTCTTTAATACAAAAAAGTCCTACTTTGGGTCACTTGGATAGGTAAAAATTTAGTCGTTTACTCCTTATTAATCTTTCCAAAGTATAAACAGAGCTATCCAGTCATCTGGATCTTGAGTGGCTCCTGTCCACTCTGTTTGACGCCTCCCTGTTAAAGACTCAGAGCCGCTCTGCTGCGGCTCTTTTTTTTGGTCATTCCACACGCTATCATCCCCGGAAACTGTCGTCGGCGGACCTGGTGGGACCGCTTGGCATGCGTGTTGCAACGAATTCCGGCAGAAGCCCAATTCGTCTCGAAGTGAAACAGTTCCGCTTCGAGGCGCTTCTTTCGCGGAGACGTTTCCCGAAAAGGCACACGGGCAGGTGAACGAGAAGTAAAAAGGCGTACCGATCGATGACGGATGAGACACCCACCCGCAACACCGCACCCGAAATGGTGCATATTGCCAACCGGCTCGCATCTTCCGACAATTTTCAAAGCCTGTTTGAAGAGGGCATGTCTCTGGTCGAGGAAACGGCGCTCTATCTGGACGGCGACGGTCGCGCCGAGGCAAAGCTGCTGCCGCGTGCGGCCTCGCTCGCCTATGCAACCGAATCCATGCGCCTGACCACGCGCCTGATGCAGCTGGCTTCGTGGCTTCTCCTGCAGCGTGCCGTCAACGAAGGTGAAATGTCCCGCGAGCAGGCCGGCAGCGACAAGAACAGGGTTCGCCTGGAAAAGCTCAGCAGCCCGGTCGACAGTCCGTCCTGGGCCGATATGCCGGAAACCCTGAGGGATCTCGTTTCCCGCTCCGTCCGGCTTCAGGAACGCATTGTCCATCTGGATCAGATGCTTTACCGCAAAAACGATGACAACGGTTCGGACGAAACCCCGTCCAACCCGGTCGAAGCGCATTTGAACAAGCTTCACGCCGCCTTCGGACAAATGGGCTGAAGGCGCGCATCTGGCCGGAGGCCATTCCGCATCCAGTGGCTCTCCGCCTTTGACAGCTTCAAGACTTTTTCAGCCGCCTCGCAGGATCGTTCTGGGGGCGGCTTTTTTTGCGCCTGCAAGCACAGGCATCGACAAACAAAAAAACCCGGCACGAGGCCGGGTTTTCAACAAAACGCAACGATGTCAGGGGATTACGAACCCAGGAAACCTGCGTACTTGTTCTTGAAGCGGGACACGCGGCCGCCACGGTCCATCAACTGACGGTCGCCACCGGTCCAGGCCGGGTGGGACTGCGGGTCGATGTCGAGCTGCAGGGTATCGCCTTCCGCACCATAGGTGGAGCGGGTGGTGAATTCGGTACCATCGGTCATGACGACCTTGATGGTGTGGTAATCGGGATGGATATCCGCTTTCATGACCGGTCCTTTCAAGCACCCGGACCCGGCATTTCTCATCCAACGCCGCACCCGGATACAAACGAAACAAAAAGGCCGCCGATCCCCAACGGATGCAGCCTTCCATAAACATGAGGCGGGGATATACCCCAAGCCGGCGCCCGAAACAAGGGGGTTACCGGCAATCGCGCGTCAATTTAAGCCTTGGCATTTCAGATGCGATCCCCCAAGTCTACGAACGAACGGATCAGCCGGCCAGGGAGGGAAAAACCGTGAGCAGTGACAGCAGTGACAAGACCGCCCGCGGCCGCAAATCCCTCCGCCCGTTAGCCCGCCTCCTTCCCTACCTCAAACGGCATCGCAGGATGACTGCCGCGGCCCTGGTCGCCCTTGTCTCCGCCGCCGCCATCACCCTCGTCCTGCCCACCGCGGTCCGGCGCGTGATCGACTTCGGGTTCGCCGGCGACAATCCGTCTTTGATCAACACCTATTTCTTCGTGCTGTTCGGCGTCGTGGCCGCCCTCGCGACCGCCAGCGGGGTGCGCTATTTCCTTGTGATGTGGATCGGCGAACGGATCGTCGCCGAGGTCCGCGCCGATGTCTTCGAACACATGACCGCGCTCAGCCCCGGTTTCTACGACCAGGCGAAATCAGGCGAGATCCTGTCCCGCCTGACCGCCGACACGACCCAGATCAAATCCGCCTTCGGCGCCAGCGCGTCGCTTGCCATGCGCAACACACTGATGTTCATCGGCGCGTCGATCATGATGGTGGTCACCAGTCCGCGCCTGTCCGTCATCGTTCTGCTCGCCATTCCTGTGATTCTGGTTCCGCTCTTGGGGTTTGGCCGCTCGGTCCGCAAACGGTCCCGCTCCGCGCAGGACATGCTCGCCGCCGCCTCCGCCTACGCATCTGAAATGCTGGGCGCGGTCCGCACCCTGCAGGCCTTCACGCACGAGACCTACGCGTCAGACAAATTTCGCAATGCGGCCGAAACCGCCTTCCGAGCCGCCCGCATGGCCACCGCCGCCCGGGCGGTACTGACCGGCTTCGCTATCTTCGTGATCGGTGCGAGCGTGGTCGCCGTGCTTTGGATCGGCGCCAGCGACGTGCTGGCCGGCCGCATGTCCGGCGGCACATTGAGCCAGTTTCTTCTGTATTCGATCCTGGCGGCCGGATCGCTGGCAAGCCTGTCGGAGGTCTGGGGAGAACTGTCCCAGGCGGCCGGCGCCGCTGAACGGCTCAGCGAGCTTCTCGACATCGAACCGGAAATCGCAGCCCCTGAAAATCCCGTTGCCCTGCCCGCAAGGCCGACAGGGGCGATCGCGTTCAACGATGTGTCCTTCGCCTATGACGGCGCCAAGGACATGCCTGTCCTCAACGGTGTGACCCTGACCATCGAACCGGGCGAAACCCTCGCGGTCGTCGGACCGTCAGGGGCCGGCAAGTCGACGCTGTTTCACCTGCTGATGCGGTTCTACGATCCGAAATCGGGGCAGATCACCCTCGACGGGCACGATCTGCGTGCGCTCGATCCGAAGGATCTGCGGCGCACCATTTCCCTGGTCCCCCAGGACACAGCGGTTTTCGGGACAAGCATCGCCGAAAACATCGCCTACGGCCGGCCCGATGCCTCCAGAAACGAGATCGTTGCGGCTGCCGCGGCGGCCCATGCGGACACTTTCATCACCAACCTGCCCGACGGCTATGAAACCTCCGTGGGCGAGCGTGGCATTACCCTGTCGGGCGGACAACGCCAGCGCATCGCCATTGCGCGCGCCATCCTGAAGGATGCGCCTGTGCTTCTGCTCGACGAAGCGACCAGCGCGCTGGATGCGGAAAGCGAGAAGCTGGTCCAGGATGCCCTGGACGGGTTGATGCAGGGCCGCACCACGCTTGTTATTGCCCATCGCCTGGCAACGGTGCTGAAAGCCGACCGGATCATCGTTATGGAGGCTGGCCGGATCGTGGAATCCGGCACCCATGCCGAACTCTCCGCCCAGGGCGGGCTTTACGCCAAGCTGGCTCGGCTGCAGTTCAATACGGATGGGCCCGAAACGACTGCGCCCGCGACCCAGACTGGCTGAGCGCGGGCGCGGTTATATCTTTCGTGAAATCCGGCCTCAGTCCTCGTCGGGGACAGCGACCGTGTAGTTGAGCGGCAGGCGGCCGCCGTCGGCATAGATCGTCTGGCCGGTAACATAGCTTGCGTCCGCGGACGCCAGGAACGCCGCGACGCTGGCGATCTCAGAAGGGTCTCCGATGCGCAGCATGGGCGTGCGCGACAGGATCCGGTTCCGGGCGGCCGGGTCGTCATTCACCGATGCCAGCATGTCCGTCATGATCGAGCCGGGGCCGATTGCATTGACGCGGATACCATGCGGGGCCAACGCCAGGGACGTCGCCTTGGTCAGCTGGTTGATCCCGCCCTTGGAGACGCAATAGGGGATCTGGTTGGGGATCGCGACGACGGAGTTGATCGACGACATGTTGATGATCGCCCCCGGCGCACCGCCACCTTCGACCTTTTCCACCATGTGCCGGGCAACCGCCTGGGAGCACAGGAACGCGCCCTTCAGGTTGATCGACAGCACCCGGTCGAAATCGTCTTCCTCAAGATCCAGGAAATCCGATCCGACGACGATGCCGGCATTGTTGACCAGAACATCGATATCGCCGAACGCATTCAGCGTTTCAGCCACCAGATTGCGCACGTCCAGGCGTTCGGCCACATTGCAATGCAGGTACATCACATCGCCGAAGCCTGACAGGTCCTCAACTGCGCTCTGTCCGGCCTCGTCGTCGACATCCGCAATGACGACCTTCGCTCCATCCATGACGAAACGCTTGGCGACGGCATAACCAATTCCACGGGCGGCACCCGTGACAATGGCGACCTTGTTCTCAAGGGACACTGAAAACCTCTTGGCATTTATTGAACGGGCCGTCGAAACGGCGCCCCGACCATAAGAGTCTCATGTCCGCATGTCGATGGCTTCTTTGCCATCGACGGTTTAGGGTACGGACCCATAAAATTCTGCTTTCAGCCGGGACCGCCGAGACCGCGGTCCTTCATAGCCCCGAAGATTTCATCGAGGATGGCCGGATCGTCGATGGTGGCGGGCATCCTGTAGCTCTCGCCGTCGGCGATCTGGCGCATGGTTCCGCGCAGGATCTTGCCGGAGCGGGTCTTTGGGAGACGCTCCACCGTGATGGCCAGCTTGAACGCGGCCACCGGGCCGATCTGGTTGCGGACCAGCTTGATCAGTTCCGCCTCGATCTCCTCATGCGGCTGATTGACGCCCGCCTTCAGCACGACAAAGCCGCAGGGCAGTTGCCCCTTCAACTGGTCGGCGATGCCGATCACCGCGCATTCGGCCACGGCCGGATGGGTGGCGAGCACTTCTTCCATCGCGCCGGTGGAAAGCCTGTGCCCCGCCACGTTGATGATGTCATCCGTGCGCGACATGATCGACAGGTACCCGTCGTCGTCGATGACCCCGGCGTCGGAGGTTTTGTAATAGCCGGGGAATTCGGCGAGATAGGCGTCATGGAAGCGCTTTTCCGCATTCCACAGCGTGGGCAGGCATCCCGGCGGCAGCGGCAGCTTGATCACGATATTGCCGAGCGTATTCGCCGGCAGCGGATGCCCCGCATCGTCCAGGATCTGCACATCATAACCCGGCATGGGAACCGTCGGGGATCCCGGCTTGACCGGCAACTGGCCGAGGCCGAGCGGATTGCCGACGATGCACCAGCCGGTTTCCGTCTGCCACCAGTGATCGACGATCGGCACCTGAAGCTGCTCCGCCGCCCAGTTGACCGTATCCGGATCGGCACGCTCGCCTGCCAGGAACAGGGCCCGGAATTTCGACAGGTCGTACTTGCCGATCAGCTTGCCGTCGGGATCCTCCTTGCGGATCGCGCGGAAGGCGGTCGGCGCGGTGAAGAGCGACACCACGTTATGTTCGGAAATCACCCGCCAGAAGACGCCCGCGTCGGGCGTGCCGACCGGTTTGCCCTCGAACACGATGGTCGTGCAGCCATGCAGCAGCGGGGCATAGACGATATAGGAGTGGCCCACCACCCAGCCAACGTCGGACGCGGCCCAGAACACCTCGCCCGGCTTGATGTCGTAAAGGTTGGACATCGACCATTTCAGCGCAACCATATGGCCGCCGTTGTCGCGCACAACCCCCTTGGGCTGGCCGGTCGTGCCGGAGGTATAGAGAATGTAGAGCGGATCGGTCGCCTTGACCGTGGCGCAGTCGACCGTGCGACCGGCCGATTGAGCCGCATCCATCAGCACGCCGAGGTCGTGATCCCGCCCGTCGACCAGATCCGCCGCCTGCTGTTCGCGCTGGAAGACGAAACAGGCATCCGGCTTGTGCGAGGACTGGTCGATCGCCGAATCGATCAGCGGCTTGTAGGCGATGACCCGTCCGGGCTCGATACCGCAGGACGCCGCGATGATCGCCTTGGGAGTGGCGTCATCGATCCGGGTGGCCAGCTCATGGGCGGCGAAACCGCCGAAGACGACGGAATGGATCGCGCCGAGCCGTGCGCAGGCAAGCATCGCCATCGCCGCTTCGGGGATCATCGGCATATAGATGATCACCCGATCGCCCTTGCCGATGCCGTTGTCGGCCAGAACCGCCGCCATGGCCTGCACCCGGTCCAGCATCTCCTTGTAGGAATACGTCGCCGCCGCACCCGTGATCGGGCTGTCGTAGATCAGGGCCGGCTGATCCGCCCGTCCGCCTTCCACATGGCGGTCGAGGCAGTTGTAACAGGTGTTGCACTCCCAGTCGGGAAACCACCGGCCGTACTGGCCGGACCTGCCATCGAATGCCTCGTCCCCGATTTTGAACCAGTCGATCTCCTCGGCCGCTTCTTTCCAGAACCTGTGAGGTGCATTCTTCCAGGACTGATAGGTTTCAGCATACCGGCTTGCCATTTTTCCCGTTCCTCCCAAGAAACATCCGTCCCCGACACCCAGTATCGATATCCGGCCCGGAGACTTTTGAGAACAGTGCGCGACAGCATCCATACTTGCAAGGCTGCGGCCAATACGACATTAGAAGGGATCGGGGCATTACGTAGCCCTCACCGCCTCATCACCCGTCCGAACCCCGGTCCCGTTTCTTCATGCATCCCATTTCCGACCCGCTGTTTTACGCCGCCGCCATCCCTGCGATCTTTCTGGTCGGCCTGTCGAAGGGTGGTTTCGGCGGGACGCTCGCCATGCTCGGCGTTCCGCTGATGGCGCTCGTGATTTCCCCGATCCAGGGCGCCGGCATCATGCTGCCGATCCTGATCGTCATGGATGCGGTGGCGCTGTTCGCCTACCGGGGGACCTTCGACCGCAAAAGCCTGATGATCCTCATGCCGGCCGGTATTTTCGGAATCGGCGTCGGCTGGGCCACCGCCGCTTATGTCCACGAGGAATTCATCACCCTGATGGTCGGTGTGATCTCCCTGCTTTTCGTGGCCAATTACCTGTACAAGGGAAAGCGGGCGCATGTCCCCGCAGAGCATAACAGACCGAAGGGGTATTTCTGGGGGGCCGTTTCCGGCTTCACCAGCTTCGTCAGCCATACCGGCGGCCCGCCCTACCAGCTCTACATGGTGCCGCTCCGGCTGGCACCGACGCTCTTCGCCGGAACGGGGGCAATCTATTTCGCCACCCTGAACTTCCTCAAGCTGATCCCCTATTTCATGCTCGGACAGTTCGACACGACCAATCTGACGACCTCGGCTGTCCTGCTGCCGATCGCGCCGGTCGCCACCCTGACAGGGGTCTGGCTGGTCAGGGTCGTCGATCCCGGCTTCTTCTACCGGATCATCTACGTGCTGATGGGCGTCATCGGCGTAAAGCTGGTTTATGACGGGATCAGCATGTACCTGTCCTGAGCGGTCAGACATCTTTTTTGCGCCGCACAACTAGTCGGATTGCTAGTTTTCAGAACCGTTGCAAAATCCGGGCGATAGAGATTTGATGGCTCCAAGAACGATCTTCGGGAGGATCCGGCCATGGACGCCACAGCCAGCTCTTATTCAATTGGGCTCGACAAGAATGCCGCCAACTACGCACCCCTCAGCCCGCTGAGCTTTCTCAACCGGGCGGCGGATGTCTTTCCCGACCACATCGCCGTCGTTCACGGATCCCGGAGACTGGATTACAAGACCCTTTACAGCCGCTGCCGCCAGCTCGGATCGGCCTTGAGCCGGCTCGGTATCGGCAAGGACGATACGGTCACAGTCATGTTGTCCAACGTCCCGCCGATGATCGAGGCCCATTACGGCGTGCCCATGACCAAGGCGGTGCTGCATTCGCTCAACACCCGCCTGGATGCCGCCATCATCGCCTTCCAGCTCGACCATGCGAACACCAGGGTCCTGATCACCGACCGGGAATATGCGCCGGTGATGAAGGAAGCGCTGGCGCTGGCCAAGGTGAAGCCGGTGGTGATCGACTATTCCGATCCGGTCTTTCCGCAGGACGGCGAGCGGCTCGGTACGCTGGATTACGACGACTTCGTCGCAAGCGGCGACCCGGACTATGCATGGTCGCTGCCCGACGACGAGTGGGATGCCATTTCCCTGAACTACACCTCCGGCACGACCGGCAATCCGAAGGGCGTCGTCTACCATCACCGTGGCGCTTATCTGCTGGCTCAGGCGAACATCCTGACCGCGTCCATGGCCAAGCACCCGGTCTATCTCTGGACCCTGCCGATGTTTCACTGCAACGGATGGTGCTTCCCCTGGTCGCTGTCGGTCGTTGCCGGCACCCATGTGTGCCTGCGCTGGGTCCGGCCCAAGGCCATGTGGGACCTGATCGCCGACGAGGGCGTGACCCATCTCTGCGGCGCGCCGATCATCATGTCGACGCTTCTGAACGCCTCCTCCGCCGACAAGCGCGACCTCGACCGGGTGATCGAATTCTTCACCGCCGCCGCGCCACCGCCGGAGAGTGTGCTTGCGGCCATGAAGGACGCGGGTTTCAACGTCACCCACCTCTACGGCCTGACGGAAGTCTACGGGCCGGCCGTCGTCAACGAATGGAAGAGCGAGTGGGATGCCCTGACCGGGGCCGAACAGGCGGCCAAAAAGGCGCGCCAGGGCGTGCGTTACGTCGCGCTTGAAGGCCTGACCGTGCTCGACCCGAACACCATGGAGCCGGTGCCGGCCGACGGCCGGACGATCGGCGAAGTCATGTTCCGGGGCAATGTGGTCATGAAGGGGTATCTGAAGAACCCGGAAGCGACCCAGGAAGCTTTCGCCGGCGGATGGTTCCATTCCGGCGATCTCGGCGTTCTGCACCCGGACGGCTATATCCAGCTGAAGGACCGCTCGAAGGACATCATCATTTCCGGCGGCGAAAACATCTCCTCCATCGAGGTGGAGGACGTGCTTTACAAGCATCCGGAGATCCAGGCTGCGGCGGTCGTCGCCCGGCCGGACGAAAAATGGGGCGAAACCCCTTGCGCCTTCGTCGAGCTGCGCGAAGGCGCGACCGTGACCGAAGAGGACATAATCGCCTTTGCCCGCGAACATCTCGCCGGCTTCAAGGCGCCCAGAACCATCGTTTTCTGCGAACTGCCCAAGACATCGACCGGCAAGATCCAGAAATTCGCCCTGCGGGAGCAGGCAAAGACTCTCTAGAGCGAAACGCCATTAACTTTTTAGAAACCACAAGTTCAATCGGAATGGCGTGATCCCTGTCAAATGTGACGAGGATCACGCCGCGCGCAAGCTCGCAGGCCTATCGAAACACGCAAATCGATCCAACATTCGGGAACGGCTGAAGGTCCGCCTCAATGAACCGCTTGCGTGTTTTGACGTTTTTTCTGGCAATGCTTGCCGCCTTGCCCACTTTGCCAGGGACTGCTCTGGCCTTTACGGGCCTGAAACCCCTTGTGATCCTGATGCCGGGTGCCGGTGGTCCCGTCTCCAGCGATTTCGTGATGCGCAACCGGAATCTGTTCCGGCAGGCCGGCTTCGACACGAAGGTCGTCACGGTTCCCCGCGCCGCGGTAAATACCGCGAATGTTCATGGCGACAGACGCAAGGTCTTTCTGATCGGCGTGGACCGCGGCGCAAGCCGCGTTACCGCCGCTTTGGCACTGGGCGCACAGGTCGATGCGGTCGTTATGCTTTCCGGCGATTACAGGAAAGCCATACAAACCCTGATGTCGCCGGTTCTCCTTCCCGAGACCCTTGTGGTTCATCACCGCGGCGACCGCTGCGGCCAGACGCCCCCGGCCCATGCGTCCGCTTTTGCGAGCTGGTCCGGCGGCAAGGCAAAGATCGCCTGGATGTCCATGTCGGGAATGCCGGACCGCAATCCTTGCGGTCCGTTCGGAGCGCACGGGTTCTATTTCAACGATGCGGAACCGGTTTCGGCAATCATCCGTTTCCTGAAGGCCCAATAAAAAACGCCGCGGAAATCCGCAGCGTTTTTGAAATTGGCAGCTTCGTCAGTGAAGCGTTTCATCTTTGCGTATTCGCTCGATCTCGTCCTTGAGCTTGAGCTTTTGTCGTTTCATATCGGTCAATTCCAGGGAGTCCGTACTCGGATGAAGGTGAGCACTTTCGATCTTGCGTTCCAGCGCAGCGTGACGGCGCTCAAGTTCTGCTAGATGCGACTGCATGGACATGGAATTGCCTCCTGTCTGTTGGCCTCAAACCAGATCATGGTGCCACGGCTTCCGGGCCTTGTCGATTGCCGTTTACGTTCCGGCATGAAGATTTGCCGTCGAACGTGTAAATCCTGGGTACAAGGCTAGGAAAACCTTAATCCTACGGCCAATTTGAAGCTTCCTATCGCGACAATTCGCATCAGCTGATTCTGCAATCTGCTATGAATAAGCGCGGCGGAATGTGGCATCTCACTGCCTTATTTTACGCGCAAGCGAAACGAGACGCTTGTCGAAACGGGATTTTATGCAATAGGAAACACCGGCGTACCGTTTGTCGGGGGAGTGCAATGTCGGAAGCGGATGAAAAGGCACTGAGAATTCAGTTGGCACAGCTGCGGCAGGAACACCGCGACCTCGACGTGGCCGTGGAGGCGCTGGCCACCACGGCGAACTGCGATGCGCTCCAGCTTCAACGGCTGAAAAAGAAGAAACTCATGATCAAGGATCGGATCTCCTCGCTCGAGGATCAGCTCTTTCCCGACATCATCGCCTAACCCGCCATTCCTTGAAAACAGCCTTGCATCGGCTAGGCCGCCGCCTATACTCCGCGCCTTTCCGGACACTCTCAAGTCAGGACACACGACATGGCCGCAGCCGACGTTGCAATCATCATGGGAAGCCAGTCCGATTGGCCGACCATGAAACATGCAGCCGAAACCCTTGATCAGCTCGGGATCTCCTACGACGCACGTATCGTGTCGGCGCACCGCACACCGGACCGGATGTACGAGTTCGCGAAAGGCGCGAAGGCCGAGGGCTTCAAGGTAATCATCGCGGGCGCCGGCGGAGCGGCCCACCTGCCGGGGATGACCGCGGCTCTCACCCCTCTGCCCGTGTTCGGCGTTCCGGTCGAAAGCAAGAGCCTGTCCGGCGAGGACAGCCTTCTGTCCATCGTTCAGATGCCGGGTGGCATTCCGGTCGGGACGCTTGCGATCGGCAGGGCCGGAGCAACCAACGCGGCCCTTCTGACCGCCGCGGTCCTGGCCTTGAGTGATCCGGAGATCGAGAAAGCCCTGGAGGCCTACCGGGCCCAGCGCACCGCGGATGTCGCCGAACGGCCGTCCG
Source organism: Roseibium sp. (assembly GCF_048260565.1). Taxonomy (GTDB): domain Bacteria; phylum Pseudomonadota; class Alphaproteobacteria; order Rhizobiales; family Stappiaceae; genus Roseibium. The sequence goes on from NZ_JBLXGP010000005.1 coordinate 156,927, forward strand.
ACGATTGAGCTTGAGCAGGTGAGACGCAGGCCATGAACGAGAACACCCGTCTTTCTCCCGGCGACACGATCGGCATTCTGGGCGGCGGCCAGCTCGGCCGCATGCTGGCGCTGTCCGCCGCCAGCCTCGGCCTCAAGGCCCATATCTTCTGCCCGGATCCGGAAAGCCCCGCCTTCGACGTCTGTTCCGCCTACACGATTGCGCCCTATGAGGATATCGGGGCGCTGGACACCTTCGCCTCCGCCTGTTCTGCCGTCACCTATGAATTCGAGAACGTGCCTGCCCTGACCGCAGCCCATCTCGCCGCGTTGGTGCCTGTGCGGCCCGGGGTCAAGGCGCTTGAAGTCTCCCAGGATCGCTTGAGCGAAAAGAATTTCCTGTCCGGCTCCGGCGTCGCGCTCGCCGGCTATGCGCGTGTCGACAGCGACGAGGACCTTCGGGCGGCCCTCGACCGCTTCGGCGGCACAGGCGTGCTGAAGACCCGCCGCTTCGGTTATGACGGCAAGGGCCAGGTCATGATCCGTAAACCGGAAGACGTAAAGGGCGCGTTTGACAGGATCGGCCGCGCACCGGCCGTCCTGGAAGAGCTGATCGGGTTTGAACGCGAAGTCTCGGTGATCGTCGCCCGCGACCTCGACGGCCATTGCGATGCCTATGACGTTTCCGAAAACCATCACGAGAACCACATCCTGAAGACCTCGACCGTTCCGGCGAATGTGAGCGGCACGACCGCGGCTGTCGCCCGCGATATGGCGATCCGGATCGCATCCTCGCTCGATTACGTCGGCGTCATGGGCGTGGAGATGTTCCTGTCGCGCGGAACCGATGGCGAAACCCTGCTGGTCAACGAGATCGCTCCGCGCGTGCACAATTCCGGTCACTGGACCGAGGATGCCTGCCTGACGTCCCAGTTCGAGCAGCACATGCGCGCGGTGGCCGGCTGGAGGCTCGGCGCCTGCGCCCGCCATTCCGACGTGGTGATGGAGAACCTGATCGGCGACGAATGCGACGCCTGGCCGAAAATCCTGGCCGATCCGAATGCCAGACTGCATCTCTACGGCAAGCGCGAGGCGCGACCGGGTCGCAAGATGGGTCACGTCAACCGGATCAGTCCGCTCACGACCGCATGATGTTCTGACCTGTCAGGACAGCAGCCCCAGGGCTTCGCGGCGGTAGAACCGGCGATTGGCCAGAATGGCAACTGTCAGCAATCCGCCGGCAAGGCCGCACCAGATGCCGACCCCTCCCAGGCCGAGCCAGAATCCGAGGCCAAGGGACAGGCTGATCCCGATCACCCAGTATCCACCGAACGCATAGATCAGCGGGACCTTGGTATCCCCCAGGCCGCGCAGATTGTTGACGCCGATGATCTGCGCGCCGTCGGCAATCTGGAAGAAGGCCGCCACCGCGAGGAACGAGGCGCCGAAGGCCAACACCGGCTGGGATTGCGGATTGCTGAAATCCAGGTAAAGCGAGACCAGCGTTTCGGGGATCGACCAGAAGACCGCCGCAAAACAGGTCATGGCGCCCATGGTGATCACCAGCGCGGTCCAGCCGGCGCGCCCGACCCCGGCGTGGTCCTGCCGTCCCGATGCAAGGCCGACCCGGGTCATGGCGGCCTGGCTGAGCCCCACCGGCACCATGAAGGTCAGCGACGCGATCTGCAGCGCAATCCCGTGACCGGCCAGTTGCAGGGTCCCGAGCCAGCCCATCATGATCGCGGACCCCGAAAACAGCGCGGCTTCCAGGATGATCGTCACGCCGATGGGCAGGCCCAGCCGCAGGATCTGGAAGAAGGCCGGCCAGTCGGAACGCCAGATCCGGCCGAAGATATAATATCGCTTCAACCGGGGGTGCAGCGCCGCATAGGCAAACAGCAGAACCATGGTCACGGCGGAACTGATAACCGACGCGATCCCCGCGCCGACGAGTTCAAGACGGGGAAAGCCGAAGTGCCCGAAGATCAGCAGATAGTCGAGACCCGCATTGGCCACCGCACCGGCAATCGTCGCCCACAGAACCACCTGGGCCCGTTCCATGATCGTCAGGAAACCGCGCACCGCCATGATGCTCAACGCCGGGAACATCGTCCACTTGAGGACATCCATGTAACCACCGGCCGTGGCCGCGATCTGGGGATCCTGTCCGAGGAACAGCCAGATCTCCTCGGCATAGGCCATCAGTCCCCATACAGGCAGGCAATAAAAGGCGACAACCCAGAAGCCCATGCGCACCGACCGCCGCAATTCGCGCATGGCTCGCTGACCGCGCGCCTTTGCCGCCAGAGGGATCACCGCCTGGATGACACCCATACCGAAGAACCACAGCAACATGTACATGTTGAACGCCAGCACGGACGCCGCCAGTTCCTGCGCGCCGAGACGGCCGATCATCAGGACGTCGGTGGTATTGATCGCCATCTGGGCCAATTGGGCCCCGACCAGCGGCAAGCCGAGCGCAAGGGTTGGCCGGATGTCGCTCTTCCAAAGCGCCAGAAAGCCGCCGTTGCCCGGACGGATACCGTCCCAGCCAGCCATTTGAGCCTCCAGGAAATGACACCAAAGGTCGCAACCTTCGGTTTTGCACGCTGCCTCGACAGAATGTCCGCAACAGTGCGTACTTCCCTGTAACCCGCGAATGCCGCCCTGTCCAGAACACCGTCCCACCGGAGAGGAATGGCCGAATTCCGCGCGGAAATCTTTGTAAAAGCCAGTGGACAACTCACAGGCCTTCTGATATGACCGCGCGCATTGTGAGCGGCGCGTTAGCGGCGACGTGTTTCTGCACGCATGTGCCGGGTCCGGAGACCCTGAAAGTGCTCATGTTCTTCAGAGACGATCGCCACACAAGACCGTAACAAGGCTCACCGAAATTCAGGTTACAATCACGGTCGCGAAAGGTTCGCGACACGTCTCAGAACGGGAAAAGACGCGTGCAGGTTCTGGTTCGCGACAACAACGTCGATCAGGCGCTCAAGGCGCTGAAAAAAAAGTTGCAGCGTGAAGGTGTCTTCCGCGAAATGAAACTCCGTGGCCATTTCGAAAAGCCGTCGGAAAAGAAGGCACGGGAAAAGGCTGAAGCCGTCCGCCGCGCCCGCAAGCTGGCCCGCAAGCGGGCGCAGCGCGAAGGCCTGCTTCCCGGCAGAGCCCTCAGCCGCTAAGAGTGCGGATCAGAATACATAGCTGATATCAGGCCAGAATCCGGGCCGGCCGAACAATCGGCCGGCTTTTACTGTTTATTCAGGCCTTACAAACGTATTTTCGACACGATCACGCTCCAAGCAGATATTCACGCTTTCAAAGCACAGGCAACCGGACTGGATGATTCAGCACCCATCAAATGCATTGCGCTCCGCCCTCGACCCGAAACATGCGCTCGGCCTTTTGCTCGCCGTCGGGATTGCGGCAGGCCTGGGTGGATGCCAGTCCAGCGGTATTTATGACGATGTGCCGATCGACCGCGCGGTCGGCTCTTCTGCCAATATCGATTCGCTCACGGCCGTGATCGAAGCCAATCCGCAGGACGCGAGCGCCTACAACACGCGCGGCATCGCCTACGGACAGGCGGGCAAGCTCGACAAGGCGATCGCCGATTTCAATGTCGCGCTGCAGCTCAATCCGAATTCCTACCAGACCTACACCAACCGGGCACTGGTCTTTCGCCGCATGGGCGATACCCAGCAGGCGATTGCCGACTATACCCGGGCGATCAACATCAAGCCGGACTACGACGCGGCCTATGTCGGCCGCGGCAACGCCTACCGGACCCAGGGCAACTATGGCGCCGCCCTGGCCGACTTCAACTCCGTCATCGCGCGCAACAGCGGCGATGCCCGCGCCTATTACAATCGCGGCCTGATCTACCAGGCCCAGGGCCAGCACAACCGGGCCATCGAGGATTTCGCAACCGCCATCGGCCTGAGCCCGAATGTCAGCGAAATCTACACCGCACGGGGCATTTCCTATCTCGCCATCAACGACCCGGATGCAGCCTTCACCGATCTGTCCATGGCCGTAAACCTGGACAAGCAGTCGGCCGTTGCCTGGGCGAACCGTGGCGCGGCTCTGGAGCTGCTGGGCAAACCGAAAGACGCCCGCCGGAACTACACCAAGGCTCTGAACCTGGATAATTCCAACGCTCTGGCCCGCGACGGCCTGACGCGGGTCAACAGGTCCGGATAATCCAAGGGTAGGAACCGGACTGCCCCTGACTTCGATCATTTTCCGCGACATCAATAGCCGGTAATCTGGTTCCATCGCACGTCACGAGGGAGCCAGAGTCATGGCGAACGGCCGCAAAATTCTTGTCATCGACGGTCACCCGGATCCGGACTCCGACCACTTCTGCCATGCACTTGCCCAAAGCTATCGCCAGGGCGCGGAAGCCGGCGGGCACGTTGTCGACGTGGTGAGGATCGCCGATCTAAACTTTCCTTTCCTGCGTTCGCCAAAGGATTACGATACCGCGCCCGTCCCGGCGTCCCTGGAACAGGTCACACACGAAATACTTGCGGCGGATCATGTCGTCCTGATCTACCCTCTGTGGCTTGGAACCTTGCCGGCGCTCACGAAAGCCTTTCTCGAGCAGGTGTTTCACCGCGAGACCGCCTTCGAACCGGCCGAGGAAGGCAAATGGCCCAAGGGCCGGCTGACGGGCAAATCCGCCCGGGTGATCGTGACCATGGGCATGCCCGGCCTGATCTACCGGGTCTGGTATGGCGGACACAGCCTGAAGAGCCTGGAGCGCAACATCCTGAAATTCATCGGCTTCAAACCGGTCCGGGACACGGTTTTCGGCATGGTCGAAGCGGTCAGTGACGAGAAACGCAAGGGCTGGCTGAAACGGGTCGAGGACCTGGGACGGCAGGCAATCTGAGACTGTCTCCGCTCAGAACGGGCAGTCCGCGCGAAAGGTCACCAGACGGCCGTCCGACGGATGATGCAACGTCAATTCCTCGGCATGAAGCGCAAGCCGGCCGGAAGCGTCTAGCGCTGCCCCTTTCGCATAAAAACGATCACCGGCAATCGGATGACCGAGGGCCAGCATATGCACACGCAACTGGTGCGAGCGCCCTGTCAGAGGGTAGAGGCGCACCCGTGTCGTGACGCTGTCCCGCTCCACCACCTTCCACCGCGTCAAAGCCGGTTTGCCGCGTTCGTGACACACCATCTGCTTGGGCCGGTTGGGCCAGTCGCAGATGAGCGGCAGATCGACCTCCCCCTCGTCACCGGCCATTTGCCCCCAAACCTTTGCGACATAGGTCTTTTGCGTTTTGCGGCGCTCGAACTGCAGCCCGAGGTGCCGGTGCGCTGCCCGGTTCATGGCAAGGACCAGGACGCCCGACGTATCCATATCGAGCCGATGGACGATCCGCGCCTCCGAATAGGCTTGTTGAGCCCGTGCCTCGATGCAGTCGGCATGTTCGGCAGCCTTTCCCGGCACGCTCAGCAAACCGCTCGGCTTGTTGACGACCAACAGATCCTCATCCCGGTGGAGCACCTCCAGCCAGGGCTCGACAGGCGGATCGTATATGAAGGCTGCAGGCGCGGACATGCGGCGCTTATACCCCCTTCCCGGCAAAAGAAAAGGCGCGGGATTTTGTCCCGCGCCTTTCGAAAATCGGATAGTCCGACCGATCAGAACGCCTTGACGATTTCCTCGGTCATCTTCTTGGCGTCGCCGAACAGCATCATCGTCTTGTCGAGGAAGAACAGTTCGTTCTGGATGCCGGCGTAACCGGAGCCCATGCCGCGCTTGACGAAGAGAACCGTACCGGCCTTGTCGACGTCGAGGATCGGCATGCCGTAGATCGGCGATTGCGGATCGTCGCGGGCCGACGGGTTGGTCACATCGTTCGCCCCGATCACGTAAGCCACGTCGGCCTGCGCGAATTCGGAGTTGATGTCCTCCAGCTCGAACACCTCGTCGTAAGGCACGTTGGCTTCCGCCAGGAGCACGTTCATGTGCCCGGGCATGCGGCCAGCGACCGGGTGAATGGCGTATTTCACCTCGACGCCTTCTTCCTTCAGGAGGTCGCACATTTCGCGCAGGGCATGCTGGGCCTGGGCGACGGCCATGCCGTAGCCCGGCACGATGATGACCTTGGACGCGTTCTTCATGATGAAGGCGGCGTCTTCGGCCGAACCCTGCTTGACCGGGCGCTCTTCTTCGTCACCGCCGGAAGGACCGGCAGTCTCGCCGCCGAAGCCACCGAGGATCACCGAGATGAACGAGCGGTTCATGCCCTTGCACATGATGTAGGACAGGATCGCACCCGACGAGCCGACGAGCGCGCCGGTGATGATCAGGGCCATGTTGCCGAGTGTGAAGCCGATACCGGCGGCCGCCCAACCCGAATAGGAGTTGAGCATGGAAACCACCACCGGCATGTCCGCGCCCCCGATCGGGATAATGATCAGGATGCCGAACAGGAACGCCACCAGCACCAGCCCCCAGAAGATGAGGGCGCTTTCGGTGTTGACCAGACCGACGACAAGAAGCACGAGGCCGATCGCCAGGGAGAGGTTGATCAGGTGGCGGCCCGGCAGCATGATCGGCTTGCCCGACATGCGTCCGTCCAGCTTCAGGAAGGCGATGACCGAACCGGTAAAGGTGATCGCACCGATCGCTGCCCCGATGGCGGCTTCAACCAGTGCCTGGGCATGGATATGCCCCGGAGCGCCGATGCCGAAAGCCTCGGGCGCGTAAAGCGCGCTGGCCGCGACGAAGACGGCTGCCAGACCCACCAGCGAGTGGAACGCGGCAACCAGCTGCGGCATGGCCGTCATGGGAATGCGACGGGCGATGACCGCCCCGACCCCGCCACCGAGGCCGACGCCGGCCACGATCAGGAGACCGGAGCCCAAGGTGACGCCCGAGGCAAACAGGGTCGTCACGACGGCGATGGTCATGCCGAGCATGCCGTAGTAGTTGCCCTTGCGCGAGCTCTCCGGGCTGGACAGTCCGCGAAGCGCCATGATGAAGAGAACGGCGGAGACGAGGTAGAGGAGCGCCGTGATATTTGCAGACATCAGATCGGCCTCCTATCGCTGCTTTTTCTTGTACATGGCAAGCATTCGGCTGGTCACGAGGAAGCCGCCGAAGATGTTCACGCTTGCAAGTACGAGGGCGAGGAATCCGAAGATCCGCGCCATGAGGGCGCCGTCGCCGGCCGTCAGATCGACGCCGACCGCCAGAAGCGCACCGACGACGATCACGGACGAAATGGCGTTGGTCACGGCCATCAGCGGCGTGTGCAGGGCCGGGGTCACCGACCAGACCACGTAGTAGCCGACGAAGATCGCCAGCACGAACACAGAGAACAGGAACACAAACGGTTCGATCACGCTTCCGGAGGCCGCCACATGCATGGCGGTATCTCCGGCACCGGCCGTCAGCTGGTCCACATAGCCCTGCGCGGCCGCGGCAGCATCATTTGCCGTTGCCGCAGCTTCGCGTGCGGCGTCCGCAGCAGCATTCGCACGCTCCAGAATTTCGCTTTGAGACAATTCGCTCATTACTTCCCTCCTTAGGCCTCTACCGGTGCAAAGGCGGGATGAACCACCTTTCCATCGCGGGTCAGGACGGTTGCGGTCACCAGCTGGTCTTCCCAATCGGGCTTCAGCGACTTGGTTTCCTTGTCGATCATGGTTTCCAGGAACGCGAACAGGTTCTTGGCGTAAAGGGCGGAGGCGGATGCCCCGATCCGGCCGGCCATGTTGAGGTGGCCGACGATCTTCACATCGGAAACGGTGGCCACCTTGCCCGGCTTGGCACCTTCCACGTTGCCGCCCCGCTCGACCGCCAGGTCGACGATCACGGAACCGGGTTTCATGCTGGCGAGCATGTCCTTGGAAACGAGCTTCGGCGCCGGACGCCCGGGAATGAGCGCAGTCGTGATGACGATGTCCTGCTTGGCAATATGGGAAGAGACCAGTTCGGCCTGCTTCTTCTGGTATTCCTCGGACATCTGCTTGGCATAACCGCCGGCGGTTTCCGCCTGCTTGAATTCCTCGTCCTCGACGGCGATGAATTTCGCACCGAGCGATTCGACCTGCTCCTTGGCGGCCGGACGGACATCCGTGGCGGTCACCACGGCGCCCATACGGCGTGCGGTCGCGATCGCCTGGAGGCCGGCGACGCCGGCACCCATGACAAAGACGCGTGCGGCGGGAACGGTACCGGCCGCGGTCATCATCATCGGCATGGCGCGGTCGTATTCGTAGGCGCCTTCGATCACGGCCTGGTAGCCGGCAAGGTTCGCCTGAGACGACAGCACGTCCATGACCTGGGCGCGGGTGATGCGCGGCATGAATTCCATGGCGAATGCGGCAACACCGGCATCCGCCATTGCCTTGACCTCGTCCTCATGGCCGTAAGGGTCCATGGTGGCGATGACCAGCGCACCCTTTTTCATGGCCTTGAGTTCATCGGCATTCGGCCGGCGAACCTTCAGGACGACGTCCGCGTCCTTGAGGGTGGTCGCGGCACTGGTGGAAATCGTGGCGCCCGCTTCCTTGTAGTCGGCGTCGGGAATGCGCGAGGCCAGACCGGCCCCTTTTTCGACGGACACGGTAGCTCCCAGAGCGATCAGTTTCTTGACCGTATCCGGCGTTGCGGCCACGCGTGATTCAACCGCGTCGCTTTCGCGCGGCACAGCTATTTTCATTGGGTAACCTCCCAAGAGCAAAAAAGCATCCCCGGCACATACCAGGGATGCCTTTTGATGGATCGATTAGACGGTCAGAATCGCCAGAAGGGCGGTCAGCACGAAGACGGCGGCTGACGGAACCCAGCCCTTGGCACCAAGTGCAAGGCCGATCGCGCCTGCGACGAGCGTCGCGATCAGCATCAGCCAGCCGAAAACAGTAGCGGCGGTTCCGCCGAACGAGAACAAAATCAGGCACAGGACGATGTTGAGAACGGCCACGGTGCCGACCTTGGAGAAATTGATGAACCCCTCATAGGTGGCTTCGTGTGCCTCGTAGTCCATGGCGGGCGCGGAATTATCAGACATGTGGTCCCCCGATTAAAAGCTGTCGTCGGCAAACTTCTTACATGAAAGCCGACGGACTGGGCAATGTTTTGCGTAAACAAAGGTACTTTCGTCAACCTGCAATAATGTCCCGAAATCGATCAGGCGGCAGATTTTTCAAAAGGAAAGCCCGCTGAGGCAAGAACTTTTTCCTGCCGTTCCGCCACTGTTTTAGCCGAAAAATCTTCGATCTGCTCGTTGAAAAGGCGGAAAAAATTCAACTCGGCGCGCAAATGAAGAAAAACGCCGCCGAGACCTATCGCCGCGCGGTCCATGAAGACAAATTCCTGCGGCACAGTGACCCGGCCGAGTTGTTTCAGAGCGCTGTGGACACGAAACGCCTCCTTGCGCCCGTATTCCGCGGGGCTCACCCCGTCCGCGATCGACCGGACGCGGTCGGTCAGGAGAGGCCCGTAGATGAATCGTGCCCAGATATTGAGGACATCGATCATCTCACGCTTGAGATCCTTGAAGCCCCAGCGCTCATAAGCCGAAACGACCCGGGCTTCGTCCTCTTCCAGCAAGCCCATATAAAGATCGACGACCCCTTCAACGAAGCTTTCCGGGAAAATGCGGATGCAGCCGTAATCGAGAAGATTGATACCGGCAGGCGCCCCGTCTTCCTGAAACACCGTGTAATTGCCCAGGTGCGGATCGCCATGGATCAGCCCGTAATGGCTGAAGGGATGCCACCAGGCCTGGAACATGGTCGTTGCAATGAGGTTGCGTTCCTCCAGGCTGTGCTCCTTGAACTCAAGCAGCGGCGCGCCTTCGAGCCAGTTCATGGTCAAAAGGCGCCCGGTCGACAGCTCGTCGACCGCTTCGGGAACACGGATCCGCTCATTGTCCGCCAGCATCGCCCGGTAGACGGCCATGTGCGCCGCTTCGCGCACATAGTCGAGTTCCTCGCGCACCCGGGCACTGATTTCCTTGGCAATCTCCCTTGTGTCGATCGCCGCCTGCATGCGCCGGTGGATCGAAAACAGCATCTGCAGTTGCTTCAGGTCGGCTTCGACCGCCGACGCCATATCCGGATATTGCAGTTTGCAGGCAAGGTCGCGGCCATCGAGGGTGACCGCCCGGTGCACCTGCCCGAGCGAGGCTGCCGCTGCGGGTTCCTTACCGAACGCCTTGAACCGGGACTGCCAGTCGGCGCCCAGTTCCGCCCGCATCCGGCGCTTGACGAAGGCCCACCCCATGGGCGGCGCATTGGCCTGAAGCTTGGCAAGTTCGGTGGTGTATTCCGGCGGCAGAACGTCGGGGATCGTCGACAGCAATTGGGCAACCTTCATCAGCGGCCCCTTGAGCCCGCCAAGTGCCGCGGCGATTTCGGCCGCGTTCTTTTCGCTGTCGAGGTCCATACCGAACAGGCGCGCGCCGGCCATCTTGGCGGCAATACCCCCGACACTCGTTCCGACCTTCGCATAGCGTCCGACCCGGCCCGTCAGCCGGTTTGCCTCGCGATCCTTTTCGCCTGCCATGATTCTAGAGCTACTCCGGTTGTGCCCCTGGTAATGTAGGTACGCAGCTCCGGGCGGCCAGATCACCACGCGGATCGATTTGCTGCGCCGACTAAACCGCCTCCGGCGCCGACGGCGCGAAGGTTTCCAGTTCCTCCGCGATCGCCGTCCGGTACTGCGTCAGCCCCTTGTAGGCGATCTGCCTATCGTCGAGCTCCCTTAGCTGGGCCGCCAGACCGGCCGCCAGCTCCGCGCCGCGCTCGTGAGTCTTCAAGAGCGAGATCGGATCGTGGTGGATCTTGATGGTGAACAGAATGTCGCCCGACTTCGGCAGCCTGCGCAGGGTCTGGCGTTCGACACGAACGAACAGATGCGCAAGCGCGCCAGCACCTTTCTCCTCGATCTGCGGCGCAAGCTGCTTGGCCTGCGGATGATGCAGGTCCGGATCGTCGTAGATCGACCAGTTGTAACGCCCGACAAGCTGATCGGCGGTCAGGTTGTCGAAGATCCGCGCGACCACCGGCCCCATCCGGCCATCGTTGAATCCGGGCACATTGTCATGGATGGCATGCATCGACCGGCCGAATTTTTCCGCCAGCGACCAGGACGACGGGAAGCACAGCGACGCGGCGGCGAGCCTGTAACCATCCTCGCCCTTGCGCATCAGCACCAGGTCTTCCTGCACCAGACGGGACGCGGCTTCCAGAGGCGCATAATCGGTAAGGCGAACCCGGGGTCCGTCGTTCAGGACTTCCACCACATCGGACGACACGGAATGCGTTGCCCGGTGATGGGCGGCTAGATCCTCAAGGATCAGATCCAGAACTTCTCTCTGAGCCGCTTCGGTTCCCGATTCGGCCCTGAAAACTCGGCTGTGCACCGTCTCCAGAAGCTCCGCCTTGCGCTTCAGATGGACAACCAGGTGCCCGTCCGGATCGAGCCAGCGAGAGACGTCGACGGGCTCGAGCCCCACGGTAAAGGGACGCTTTGAGCCGTCATAGGGCGTATGCCGAAAAGCCATCCACATGTCTCCGCCGGATAAAGGCCGCTAGTCGTCCAGTTCTTCCAATTCGTCGATGATCCGTTCGATCACGGACAAGCCCTTTTTCCAGAAATCGGGATCGCTTGCACTGAGACCGAACGGCGCAAGCAGTTCCGAGTGATGCTTGGTGCCGCCGGCCTTCAGCAGGTCGAAGTACTTCTCCTGGAAGCCCGCCTCGGCATCCTCGTAGACCGCGTAGAGCGAATTCACCAGGCAGTCGCCGAAGGCATAGGCGTAGACGTAGAACGGCGAGTGGATGAAATGCGGGATATAGGTCCAGAAGCATTCGTAGCCGGGCTGCATCTTGATCGCGGGACCGAGGCTCTCGCCCTGAACCGACATCCACAGTTCGCCGATCTTGTCTGCGGTCAGTTCGCCGTTGCGCCGTTCCGTGTGCAGCTTGCGCTCGAAGGTGTAGAAAGCGATCTGGCGCACGACCGTGTTGATCATGTCCTCCGCCTTGGCGGCGAGCATGACCTTCCGCTCTTCCTTCGTCTTTGCCTTTTCCAGGAGCGACTTGAACGTCAGCATCTCGCCGAACACGCTGGCGGTTTCAGCCAGCGTCAGCGGCGTCGGCGCCATCAGCGCGCCGTTGGGGGCGGCCAGAACCTGGTGCACGCCGTGGCCCAGTTCGTGGGCAAGCGTCATCACGTCGCGGGTCTTGCCCTGGTAATTCACCAGAACGTAAGGATGCGCGCTCGGCACAGTCGGATGGGCGAAGGCGCCCGGCGCCTTGCCGGAGCGCGCCGGCGCATCGATCCAGTTCTTTTCAAAAAACCTGCCGGCGATATCGGCCATGTCCGGCGAAAAGGCGCCATAGGCCGAAAGCACCGTTTCCTTGGCCTCATCCCAGGAGATCACCTTCGTATCGGCCTTCGGCAGCGGCGCGTTGCGGTCCCAGTGATTGAGCTGGTCCATACCCAGCCACTTGGCCTTTAAAACGTAATACCGGTGGGAAAGGCGCGGATAGGCATCGCGCACGGCGGACACCATCGCATCGACGACCTCGCGCTCCACCCGGTTCGCCAGGTGACGGCTGTCGGCAATGTCCGTGAAATGCCGCCAGCGGTCGGAGATCTCCTTGTCCTTGGCAAGGGTATTGGTGATCAGCGTGAAGGTGCGCAGGTTTTCCGAAAAGGTCTTGGCAAGCGCTTCAGCCGCCGCCTTGCGTTTTTCCGGAGACGGATCCTGCAGGAAATTCAGGGTCGGTTCGATCGCCAGTTCCTTGCCGTCAACCTCGAACGTCAACGAGGCGATGGTTTCGTCGAACAGCCGGTTCCATGCGCCTCGGCCGGTGACGGATTTTTCATGGAAGAGCTGCTCGACCCGGTCTTCCAGCTGATACGGCCGGTCCTTGCGCAGATCCTCGATCCACGGCCGGTAATGCTCCAGACCCGGCGTCTTGAAGGCCGCCTCGATGACATCGTCCTCGATGCGGTTGAACTCCAGGGTGAAGAACAACAGATGCGAGCCGGCGGTGGTGATCTGCTCCTGCACGTCGCCGTAGAACTTCTGCCGGGCCGGATCGGTGGTATTGCCCGAATAGACCAGCCCCGCATAGGAGATCAGCCGCCCGAGATGGTCTTCGAGTTCCTCATAAGCCCGGATCGCCGTCAGCAGGGCGGGCACATTGTTGGCCGCAAGATCCGCAAGCCGGCCCTTGTAGGACGCCTCGAAGGTCTTTGCCCGGTCGAGTCCGGCAGCCAGATCGGCGGCAACTTCAGGCGCATCGATGGCTTGATAGAGATCGGTCAGGTCCCATTCCGGCAGGAGGCCGAGGTCTGTATCGGGCGAGGCTGGCGAAGCCGAAAAGACGGCAGGGTCAAGGCGCATGAGGAGGTCTCCGGACGGCACGAAGGAATCAGACGGCCGATTCGAAAGCAAAACCGGCACCTTTTGAATTTGTAGGCCCGAAGACCGGACCATCGCAATTCCACAGCGCAGTTATTTTTGCATCGGCTTGGAGGATTTGTTTACCCATCTGCGACCAGACTGGCCCGAATTGAGACAATCCGCAGCAAACAACAACGGTGAATCATGACAGCCACCAGCGGCAAGATTTTGATAGTCGATGACGATCCGATCCAGCGCCGCCTGCTCCAGGAGGCCGTCCAGAAATTCGGCTATCGCTTCAAGACTGCCGAAAACGGCGCTGAAGCCGTTCGCATCATGACCGGGCCGGAAGGCGCCGACATCGATCTGATGATCCTCGACATGGTCATGCCGGAACTCGACGGCATCGGCGTTCTGACGCGCCTGCGCGCGGACAAGATTTCCACGCCGGTCATCGTTCAGACCGCCCACGGCGGCATCGATACCGTGGTCAACGTCATGAACGCCGGCGCTCAGGATTTCGTGGTCAAGCCGGTGGCGCCGGAACGGCTCGACGTCTCGATCCGCAACCTGCTCAAGACCTCCGCGCTCGAAGACGAGATCACCCGGTTCCGCAAGCAGGCCTCCGGCACCCTGACCTTCGACGACATCATCACCCATTCGCCCGCCATGGAACGGGTGATCAATCTCGGCAGGCGCGCCGCGTCTTCCAACATTCCAATCCTGATCGAGGGCGAGAGCGGCGTCGGCAAGGAACTGATCGCCAGTGCGATCCAGGGTTCCGGCGACCGGAAATCGAAACCGCTCGTCACTGTCAATTGCGGCGCGATCCCGGACAATCTGGTGGAATCCATCCTGTTCGGCCACGAGAAGGGCGCCTTCACCGGCGCCGTCGAAAAACACGTCGGCAAGTTTCAGGAGGCCCACGGCGGCACCCTGTTCCTGGACGAGGTCGGCGAATTGCCCGCCGAAGTGCAGGTGAAGCTCTTGCGTGCGCTCCAGGAAAACGAGATCGACCCGATCGGCGCCAAGCGCCCGGTCAAGGTGGATTTCCGGCTGATCTCCGCGACCAACCGGCGCCTGATCGACCTGGTCAAGGAAGGTACGTTCCGCGAAGACCTCTATTACCGGCTGAACGTGTTCCCGATCTGGATCCCGCCACTCCGCGACCGGCTGGAGGATATCCCCGCCCTCACCCGTCATTTCCTCGCCCGGTTCGCGGCAGAGGAAGGCAAGCCTCAGGTGACCGGTATCGCGCCGGAGGCCATGGCGATGCTGCAGCGCTATCACTGGCCCGGCAACATCCGTCAACTGGAAAACACGGTTTTCCGCGCGGTGGTCCTGTGCGACGGCGCCCGGCTTACGATCGATGACTTTCCGCAGGTGGCAGCCGCCATCGATTACCCGATCCAGCCCTCCGCGCCGGCCCCGGCAGACGGAGCGCAGGTCGCGGCCGATGCGGCTCCGGCCGCGCACCAGCCGCCCCCGTTTCCGCGCGATCCCGTCCCGCCGTCAAGCTACAGCGCTTTCGAGCATGCCGCTCCGTTCGGCTTCATGCGCAACCTCGACAATGAAGGCCATGTGCGCAAGCTGGCCGATATCGAGGAGGAACTGATCCGGACCGCCATCAACCACTACTCCGGCCGCATGACGGAAGTCGCCAAACGGCTGGGGATCGGGCGGTCGACCCTTTATCGAAAGCTGAAGGAATACGGCCTGGAGGAAGAAGGCGAATCAGCGGGCAACGACGCCGCGGCGTAATGCCGGCTCCCTGCCCTCAAAAGGACCCGAACCTGAAATCACTACGCAGAACCCCGCAATTTACCGATTGCGGGGTTGTTTTTCGTGCGCATTTTAGCGAGAAAGATATTTATCGTTGCATTTCTGCCACGTTTTAAGATCAAACGAAAACAGGGTAAAATCTTCTTAACCTGCTCGAGGCTACCTTGCGACACCTGCTGGGGAGCAAGGGAATGGCTGAGGCCATCACAAACGGCGAGACAGATTATTGCGTAAACGGTTTGTTGGATACGACGCCGTCACTGGACTGAAGCGCGCGCTGACACTGATGTGTTTGTTTTTTGCGCTCTCGGTTGCCCAGTTTGCCGTTGCCGATGCCGAGGCCGAAACTCGGACGTTGCACCTCTATAACCTGCATACCAAGGAGCGGGTATCGATCACGTTCAAGAAGAACGGTCGCTACATACCTTCCGGCTTGCGCGAAGCGAACCGCTTCCTGCGCGACTGGCGCCGTAACGAAATGACCAAGATCGATCCGGCCCTGCTCGATCTTATCTGGGAAGTCTATCAGAAGGTCGGAGGGAAGCAGCCGGTCAACGTGGTGTCCAGCTACCGCTCGCCGGCAACGAACAACATGCTCAGGAGCCGCTCCAAGGGCGTTGCCAAGCGCAGCCAGCACACGCTCGGCAAGGCAATGGACTTCTTTATTCCCGGCGTCAATCTCGCCACGTTGCGTGCCACCGGCTTGAGAAAACAGGTGGGCGGCGTTGGCTACTATCCCAAATCCGGCTCCCCCTTCGTGCACATGGATACCGGCAGTGTCCGCCACTGGCCGCGCATGACCCGTTCGCAGTTGGCCAAGGTGTTCCCGGACGGAAAGACGCTGCATATCCCGAGCGACGGCAAGCCTCTTTCGGGCTACAAGCTGGCGCTCGCCGAGGCCAAATCCGGAACGAAGCGCCCCACCCGGCCGACGCTGGTCGCGGCCGCCGACCCCGCGTCGAACAAGACCACCGGACAGAGCCTGACCAACTCCGAAGAACGGTCGGGACCGCGGCCGCCGGCGAATCTGCTGGCAAGCCTTTTCAGGTCGAACAACAATTCGGATAGTGCGCAACGCTCCCGCGTCGCCTCGGTCAGACCCGACAATGGACCCAGCCTGCCTGAGGGCGTCCTCCCCGGCGTCCGGAGTTCGCAGAATTCGCCAACGGCAGGCGTGCCGGCGCCTGTGCCCGCGGCTGCGCCGGAGACCAGTCAGATCGTTCTTGCCGACATAGGCACCGTGCCGAACCGGAAGCCGGCTCGTGCCGTGGAAAACCCCGTCCAGCTCGCCGCCGCACCGCCGGTCGGAAGACCTGCGGAACCCAATACGCTCGAAGCCCAACGGGTCGCGCTTGAACAGGGCCAGACGTCGCCGGCCGCTTCCGCACCGGTCGATGGCCGGTTCAACGTCGCCGGCAATGTACCGAACGAAAACGCACGCGAACAGCTGCTCAAGGCGACGCAACAGGCAGCCCTGGCGGAAGCCTCCGTCTCCGGACGCGTTCCGGTTCCGCCCAAGCCCCCGGCGCTCGACCCCGTATCGGCAATTGCTGCCGCGACGGGAACCGCCACGCCGACCGTGAAACCGGCGGCATCGACGACCCTCGCCTATGCTTCAGCCACTTCCATGACGGCCGCACAGCCGCGAAGCGGTCAGGATCTTGCAGCCGGAGGCAACCCGCCTATCATGCGCCCGGCGCCCGCAAACCAGTCGGTTTCAGGCAGAATTCCGCGTGAAGAGATCAAGGACCCGCTTGCCGGATTTGCGGGGTTGCCGGACAAGTCTGAACCGAAGCTCATCTCCGGGCGAAGCACAACCCGCAACAGGCTGTTCGCCTCCCTGCGCCATCCCTTCCAGCGGTCCATGAACAACCTCCTGGATCCGGGTAACCGGTTTGTCCAGAGCGGGTTCGCGAAGTTCCCCTATGGCACGCTGCGCACCGACCGTTTCGACGGTCCTGCCGTCGTGGTCCTGCCGGTGACCTTCGCCCGTTAAGACCGATCCGCTCTGAGGTTTCGGACGCAGCGCCTTGGCCATCGTCCGGATCTTCGCCCTTCGGCCCGGGCCTGATCGTTTTATGCGTTCCGAAATGAGGGAAGAGGTTTTCAAATGGGCACAGGGCCACAAAGGTTTTTAAGGCTTCTCGGCGCCTTGCTGCTCATTCTCGCCTCAAGCCTGGCCTCTCACGCACAAGACGGCGGCTCCGGAAAACTGAAAGTCGGCATTCACGACAGTCCGCCCTTTGTCATGCACAAAAACGGGCAGCCGACCGGCATGGCCGTGGATCTCTGGAAGGAACTGGCGGACGAACTGGGCGTCACCTACGAGTATCAGGTGTTTCCAACCGTCCGGGGCCTTGTCGATGCGACAGCGGACGGACAGATCGACGTGGCTGTCACGAACCTGACCGTGACCCGCAAGCGCGCCGAGCGAATCGACTTCACCCAGCCCTGGTTCGATGCCGGTCTCAGGCTCATGGTGAACGAAGATCGCGGGTCCGGCTTCGCCGCGATCGTGCAAGGCCTGAGGGATGCGGGCCATCTTCAGGCCTATGGCTGGCTGGCATTCGTTGTCGTGGCCGCAACGGTTTTTCTGACACTGTTCGATCGTCGCTTCAATCCGGACTTTCCCGGAACCTGGCGCGACGGAATGGCGGAAAGCTTTTACTCCGTCATGTCGGTCGCGACATCGGGAAGACTGCCTTCGCGGAAAAACACCTTCGGTTGGATCGGCCGGGTCATGCAGGCGTTCTGGCTGGTGTGCGGCATCGCGGTGCTCGCCTATGTCACCTCTTCCGTAACCAGCGTCATGACGACGCTGTCCCTCTCCAGCCAGATCCACGGCCTGGAAGATCTTCCGGGCAGGACCTCAGGCGTTTTCGAAGGAAGCGTGGCGGAAGAATTCGCGCGCGACGAAGGCTTGCGAGCCAGAAACTACGACAACATGGACGCCGCCGTATCGGCCCTGCTTTCGGATGACATTGCCGCGATCATCGGCGACGCGCCGGTTCTTGAATATTATGCGTACAAATATCCAGGAGAGCCGCTCGACGTGGTCGGCCCGCTTTTCGAGCCGGATAAATACGCGTTCGCCCTTCCTCCGAACAGTCCTCTGACCCGCCCCCTCTCCCTGGCGATCCTCAGCGCCAAGGAGAAAAGCTTCATCGAGGATCTCCGGATCAAATATTTCGGCGAAGCCCAGTAAGCCAAAGCACCGGACCGGGCCGATAGCCGTATTTTCCGGCGGCAAGCCAATACGTACACGGTCGGCGTTGGGGCGAAAAAACAAAACCCACCGGAAATACCGGTGGGTTATCAAACTCGTCCGGGCCTCTATGAAAGCCGCCCCGATGTTCTCGGGCGTCAGCCCTCTGCCGGCCCCGCCATGCCGAGCGCATGCAGGTAGAGATCGAGCACGGCTTCTTCCTCTTCCCGCTCATGCGGCTGCTTCTTGCGCAGGGAGACGACCTTGCGAAGGATCTTCACGTCGAAGCCATTGCCCTTGGCTTCCGCGTAGACGTCCTTGATGTCGTCGGAGATGACTTTCTTTTCTTCTTCCAGCCGCTCGACGCGCTCAACAAACGCACGCAATTGATCGGCTGCAACTCCGCCCGGTTCTGCCATGGATAGATGTCTCCTTGATGGATTCTTGTCTGTGGATTCTTGGTGTCATGCGGTCCCCCGGCTGACCCGCCGGGGCAACGATTTTCAATATCGGAAGCTGCCGTGCCAGAGTTGGGTCCCAAGGTCAAGCGCGCTCGACGGTTTGCCGCTCAATGCTGCGGCTTGTTCACCTCGAAAGCGGCTTTCTGGGCCTCGGTCGCCTCGGTCTGGTACTTGTCCTTCCACTCCGAATAAGGCATCCCGTAGACGATTTCGCGCGCGTCTTCCTTGGCGAGGTCGATGCCTTTTTCTTCCGCCGCATCCTGATACCAGTTGGACAGGCAATTGCGGCAAAAGCCGGCCAGATTCATCATGTCGATGTTCTGAACGTCCGTGCGGCCGCGCAGGTGGGAAACGAGACGGCGGAACACGGCCGCCTCCAGTTCGGTCTTTGTCTTTTCGTCCATGGACTTCCTCTCTGGCCGAATGCGTCAGCGGGCCATTGGGCCATCGCCGCGCGACGGATAATATTCGATGGTCCGAAGATCGGGTCTTTTTGCCAGATCTTCAAGGATCGGCTGCAGCCGGTCGGCCCAGCTCATGACACCCGCCTCGTCCGCAATCAGATCCTGCCGCACCTCCAGAAGGGCATGGGCAAGCCCCCGTTTGGTCGCGTGGCGGTACATGGTGTCGTTCTTCAAGGCGCCGTCATAAGGCTCGTTGTCGCCGATGACCATATCCGGATCCGCGCCAAGCTGGTCCAGGAACGGCCGGACGGCGCGGGGATCCGTATCCCAAAGAATGCCCGCATGCCAGGGACGGGGCACACCCCGCCAGACCGGCGTGTAGCTGTGAATGGAAATGATCACCGGCGGAGCGGCCGCTTCCAGCATCCGATCCAGGGTCCGGTCGATCAGGTCGTGATAGGGCCTGTGAAACCGTTCGATCCGCCGTTCCCGTTCCGCCGCGTCGATCCTGGCATTTCCCGGAACGACAGCGCCGTCGGACAGGCGCATGACGATGGTCGGATCGTCCTCGCCCCGATTCGGATCGATCAGAAGTCTGGAATAGGTCGTCATCAGGGCCGGTACATCGAGCCGCCGCGCCAGCTCCAGCGTCAGCGGACGGACACCGATGTCATAGCCGATGTGCCGTTCGAACTGCTCCTTCGGCAGACCCAGATCCCCGTAGTCCGGCGGAACCTGGTTGCTGGCGTGGTCGCACAGCAAAAGCAGTCCGCCTGCCAGGTTCCCCGGAACGGTCTCGGTCGGAACGAAGCCGGCGCCGGCATGAGTCGAATGCAGTGTCATGAACCGTGTCTTAGAGCGGGTTGCAGGGCGTGCCGAGATTCCGGGATGTTGTAGGACAAGGGCGTCTTCGTTCCAAGTTTTTCGTTGATCGCCCCCCGATTGAGCAAATGTCCCATCGTTCCTCTTTCGGCAAACCGCGACCCGACAGATATCCTGTGAACGAATATCACCATTCGGTCGGCAACCGGATAAACAGCAGCAATTTGTCAATCATTTGGCGCGACAAGCAAAGGAACGACCGTGAGCCGACGAAACAATCCGAAATGAAAAAGGTTTGGCCTTGATCCCGCCTCATTTCTGGAGACAAAGCGTACTATCAAATCAGAAGCCGACCTGCCCGCTCCTTGAAGGAAGCAGGGGTCAAACTCTATGAATGTCAATAACTTTAGGCCATCATCGTTGACAATACGGATGTGGCCACGCAAAAAGCTTATTGTCTATAACGCCGCGAGACGACAAACAGCGCATGACTAGGGACAGGAAACGACGCCAGGCCGGAAAGCAGGCTGGGTTTGGCTTTGTCGGAAAAGCGACAAGCGCCGCCTTTCTGTCCATGCTGTCTCTCGCTGTCTTCGGCGGCTCGGCGAAAGCCGATTTGCGCCTGTGCAACAAGACCGAAAGTCAGGTCGGCGTGGCGATCGGCTACAAGGACAAGAACGACTGGGTCACCGAGGGCTGGTGGAATCTGACACCGAGTTCCTGCGAAACGCTGGTTCCAGGTTCGCTGGTGTCACGATACTATTACATCTACGCAGTTGATTACGACCAGTTCGGCGAATGGGGCGGACGTGCCTTCATGTGCACCCGTGAAAAGGAATTCACCATCCGCGGAATTGAAGACTGCGTCGCCCGCGGGTATGAACGTACGGGCTTTTTCGAAATAGACACCGGTGAGCAAAGCAGCTGGACCGTCCAGCTTACGGAGCCGGTGCAACAGGGGACAGGTGGGCGATGAGGCGTAACCGGCGAGTTAAAATCCTGGCAACTCTCGGTCCCTCTTCCTCAGAACAAGACATCATTGAAAAACTATATCGCTCGGGTGCGGACGTGTTCCGCATCAACATGAGCCATACGGATCATGATCGTCTGAAGATGCTGGTTGAACGCATTCGTTCGGTGGAAGAATCAGTCGGACGACCGATTGGCATTCTGGCGGACCTGCAGGGGCCGAAACTTCGCGTCGGCACGTTCGCCGACGGCCCGGTCCAGCTCGAAAACGGCGCCAGGTTCATCCTGGACAACGATTCCAAGGCCGGCGACGTCAACAGGGCCTATCTGCCCCATCCGGAAATCTTCAAGGCGCTTGAGCCGGGCCACAGGCTCCTGCTCGACGACGGCAAGGTCCAGCTGCGCGTCATCGAAGCCTCCAGCACCCGCGCCGTCACCGAAGTGGAGGTCGGCGGCAAGCTGTCCGACCGCAAGGGCGTCAGCGTTCCCGATTCGGAGATCGCCACTAGCGCCCTGACCGAAAAGGACCACAGGGACCTGGTCGCGGCTCTGGACCAGAATGTCGACTGGATCGCCCTGTCCTTTGTCCAGCGCCCTGACGACATCGCCGAAGTGCGCAAGATCACCCGCGGTAGAGCCGGCGTTCTGGCCAAGATCGAAAAGCCGCAGGCGATCGGTCGTCTGGCCGAGATTATCGAACTGTCCGACGCCATCATGGTTGCCCGCGGGGATCTCGGCGTCGAGCTGCCGCTGGAACAGGTTCCGGGCCTGCAGAAGCAGATCACCCGCGCAGCGCGGCGCGCCGGCAAGCCGGTGGTGATCGCCACCCAGATGCTGGAATCCATGATTTCCGCCCCGGTTCCGACCCGCGCCGAGGTGTCCGACGTGGCGACAGCCGTGTTCGAAGGTGCAGATGCGGTGATGTTGTCTGCCGAATCCGCGGCGGGCTCCTATCCGGTCGAGGCGGTGGAGACGATGGACAAGATCGCCCACGAAGTCGAACGCGACCCCAATTTCCTCACCATCATCCATGCCCAGCGCACGGAGCCGGAAGCGACCGGTGCGGACGCGATTTCAGCCGCCGCCCGCCAGATCGCCGAAACGCTGAAGCTGGCCGCGGTCGTCTGCTATACGACGTCCGGTGCGACCGGTCTCAGGGCGTCGCGCGAACGTCCAGCCTCCCCGGTAATCGTTCTGTCTCCGGTGATCACCACGGCCCGGCGCCTGTCGCTTGCCTGGGGCCTGCATTGCGTGGTGAGCGAGGACGCCACGAACGAGGACGACATGGTCGACCGCGCCTGCCGGATTTCCTATTCGGAAGGGTTCGCCAGGCCCGGCCAGCGGATTATCGTGACCGCCGGCGTGCCCTTCGGCACGCCCGGATCGACCAACATGCTGCGGATCGCCTTCGTCGGCAGCGACGGTCAAGGCGGCATCTGACGGCTTAATCGATTTATCGAGCACAACGAAAGACGGCGGCCCGAGGCCGCCGTTTTCATATCAGTGACGAGAGCATCGGGCCGCTCAGATCGCGTCGCCCTCGGCTTCCTTCTCCATTTCGTCAACGGCTTCCTTGGCATTCTTGAGGCCGGGATTGATTTCCAGTGCGCGGCGGAAGGTCGTCAGCGCCTTGTCATCCTCGCCGATCCGGCGCTGGATAATTGCCAGGCCGGAGAGCGCGCCCCAGTGGCGCGGCTCAAGCGCGAGCGTCCGCTCTATATCCGCCAGCGACCGGCCGAAATCCTGTTGCACGTAATAGACCGTCGCCCGCCGGTTCCAGCCTTCGGCGAAATCCGGCTTCAGCGTTACCACCACGTCGAGCAGATCGAGCGCCAGGCCATACTTGTTGGCCCTCAGCGCAGCCGCGGCACGAGACATCAGCGCATCGACGGTATCGCTTCCCGATTCGAGCCACTTTGCCTGGATCTTCTGGCCGATGGCGAGCGCCTGTTCCGGCGTTTCCGCCCCGCCGAGCTTTTCGAACAGCTCATCGAGGGCTTTCTGGTCCTGATCCGTGCCGTCGGCAACGACCTTTCCGCCTGTCTCGTCCTCTTCATTTTCGGGAAGGGAATGCAGGTCGTCGAGGGACGGGGTATCGACATCGGGCCCAAGCTCGGGGGCCTGTTGCGCAAGGCTTGCCGGGGCGGCAAGCGACATAAGGAGGATAAACAAAAAGAGCCGCATGCCGACAAGTATGCCTTGCCGGCTGCAGCGGTCAATCCGTTAAACGGACAATGAAGAAATCACTTTTACGCGAAACCGGGGCGGCCGGGCCGCCGTACAAGGGTTTCCTCAGCCCTGGCGGGCTTTAAAGCGCGGATTCTTCTTGTTGATGATGTAAACGCGACCCTTGCGGCGAACCATGCGGTTGTCCCGGTGACGGGTCATCAGCGCTTTGAGCGAGTTCTTGATCTTCATTGTACTGTCCCCCGAAAGGGCCCTGTTTCCCTAAAACGTGAACGAGCGCCTGAGGCGCCCGATTTGATGGTGGCTATCTCCGTTTCGGACCGCTGCATGCCTTATGCATTGCGCCGGCCCGTTTCCGGAAACCGCCTGCGCTTTTCGAAAAACTCCCGAAAACCGCAAAAATGGTGGGCGTGACAGGGATTGAACCTGTGACCCCTTCGATGTCAACGAAGTGCTCTCCCGCTGAGCTACACGCCCGAATTTCTCGGTATTTCGACGCCGCAGCGCCGTGGTGGAGTGCGATATAACGGGGATCGCCGATCAGTGCAAGACCCCAATTCGCAGAACTGTCAAACAATTCTCACGGAGGCCGAAAAGATCGCGCTTCAGGCCGCCAGCATCCGATCCACTTCCTGGACGAGATCCTTCAGGTGGAACGGTTTGGACAGGACCTTGGCATCCTTGGGCGCATCCGATTCCGGATTGAGAGCCACCGCCGCAAAACCCGTGATGAACATGACCTTGAGGTCCGGGTCCAGTTGCGTCGCCCGGCGGGCCAGCTCGATGCCGTCCATTTCCGGCATGACGATATCCGTCAGCAGCAATGAAAACGGCTCTTCGCGCAGGCGCTCGTAGGCGCTTTTTCCATTATCGAAAGACACCACGTCGTGACCGGCGTTTTCCAACGCCTTGGCCAAAAACCGACGCATGTCGTTGTCATCTTCCGCAAGAAGGATACGCGGCATCTTGGTCAACCATTCTTCTCCGTACCGGTGAGGCAGGGACAATCCACCTCCCTCGCCGGTTATAGTCCGAAATGCGCGTAAAGATAGGGTGAAACCGTTCTCCCCCTGTTTTGAGCCGGTTTCTGTGGACTGCGTGTTGATTCCTTGGCACGATGGGAATGACAGTGAAACGAGGACGAAATTTGCCAAACACGAGCGACGGCGATACCGCGGATGCGGCGCAGGCCGACTTCAACGGCTTGCCGGCCTTTGAAGTTCTGGCGCCCGCCGATCAGCGCCTGCCCTTCATCTTCAATTCCCCGCATTCCGGCCGCGAGTATCCGGCAAGTTTCCTCGATGCGTCCCGTCTGGACGAACTCGCGATCCGCCGCTCCGAAGACGCCTATGTCGATCAGCTGTTCATGAACGTCGTCGGATTGGGCGCACCGCTTTTGAAGGCCAACTTCCCCCGCGCCTATCTGGACGTGAATCGCGAGCCTTACGAACTCGACCCCAAGATGTTCGACGGCCGTCTGCCGTCTTATGCCAATATTCGCTCCATCCGGGTGGCCGGAGGCCTCGGTACGGTGGCCCGCGTGGTCAGCGAGGCCCAGGAGATCTACCGGCACCGCCTGCCGGTCAGCGAGGCCATGACCCGGATCGAGGACATCTACAAGCCGTATCACTCCACTTTGCGCCGGCTCCTGGCCCAGACCCACGTTACCTTCGGCCACGCGATCCTGATCGACTGCCATTCGATGCCGTCGACCATCAAATGCCAGACGAGCGAAACCCGGCCCGATTTCATCCTGGGCGACCGTTACGGTACGAGTTGCGCCATCGAACTCACCGATTTCGCCACGGAGCTTCTGAAGGGCTACGGCTACACGGTCAGCCGAAACAAGCCCTATGCGGGCGGCTTTATCACGGAACACTACGGCCGGCCCGCAAGCGGGCTTCACGCACTGCAGATCGAAATCAACCGCGGTCTTTACATGGACGAAGGTGCCCACACCCTTCATTCGGGTTTCAACACCCTTGCGGACCATCTGGCGAGTTTCGTGCGCGAACTCACGGCCATGCCGGATACCGCCTTCGGCGCCGACTCCATCGCAGCCGAATAACCCGCATTGGGCGTTTGCCCGAGATCACCCCGTAGCCGCATTGTCACCAGGCGAAAAACTCGATAAACGGGCAAAAAAAAGGCCGCACTCACGAAGAGGCGGCCCGAGTCTAGGGAGGAAACGCCCAAGGAGGGCGGCGCTAATAGGAAAGATCCTTTCGCGCTGCAACAAATTCGCATTGCGTCGCACAAAGGTCAAGCCCACCTTGTAGGCAGGAGATGCCCTAAAATAGGGCACCGACCTTCTGCTTGGCTCTTGCTTGTTGCTTTAACCAATTTAAGTCACTGACCTAAAAAGAAAATGAGGCAAACTGACGCCTCCAGACTCTCTGCACTCGGTATACAGGCATTCCAAATGAACAACCCAGCCATGCACTTATCGCATATCCATGCGGATTTTCTGAACCGGCTCGCCGATGCAGCCGAGGCAGCGATCATGCCGCACTTCCGATCGGGGCATGATGTCGAGAACAAACTTGATGCAGGGTTCGATCCCGTGACGGTCGCCGACCGCGCCGGAGAAGAGGCCATGCGGGCTCTGATCAATGCGGAATTCCCCGATCATGGCATACTGGGGGAAGAGCACGGCCCGGAAAAACTCGATGCCGAAAACGTCTGGATTCTGGACCCGATCGACGGTACCCGTGCCTTTATCACCGGGCTGCCCACCTGGGGCACGCTGATCGGGCTGCGCACCAACGGCCGCGCCTGTCTCGGCATGATGGCCCAACCTTATGTGAAGGAACGGTATGCGGGCGACGGCACATCGGCCTGGTACACGGGCCCGATCGGCCAGCGGCAGCTAAAAACCCGTGCCTGCGAGCGGATCGGGGACGCGGTCATGCTGACGACCGCGCCGGAGCTTTTTTCCGCCGCCGAGCAGCCGGTTTTCGACGCCGTCGCGAAGGCCACGACCCTGACCCGTTTCGGCACCGACTGTTACGGCTATTGCATGGTCGCTGCCGGTATGGCGGACCTGGTGATCGAATCCGGTCTCAAGGCCTATGATATTGCGGCCCTCGTTCCGGTCATTGAAGGAGCCGGTGGCGTCGTGACCACATGGTCAGGCAACTCGCCCGTGGACGGTGGCCAGATCCTGGCCTGCGGTGATCCACGCCTGCATGAAAAGGTCCTGCACATGCTGGAAGGCGCGGCAGTCTAGGGGCCGGACCCGGGACCGAATTCGTCATTCGTAGTCGGACCCGGGCACGAAGGCGTCGAACGCCGTCCAGAACTGATCTCTGTATACATTGGCTTCGGTCAGCAGCTCGTGCTCCGATCCGGCGATCTCGATATATCCGGTCGCCCGGCAGCGGGAGGCGAACTCCTCCGTTGCCCTTGTCGAGACGATACGGTCGTTGCCCGCGGCAATAATCAGGCAGGGCAGCATGACCTTCTGGCCCGCGTCGCGTCGCCGGAAGGACAGCATGCACCGCGCTGCGCTGTGCAGCCAGCCAATGGTGGGAGACCCAACCCCGAGTTGGGGCGCGGCGACCAGCACCGCATTGAACCGGGCGAACCGGTCATGATCGCTTGTCTGCCTGTTTTCCGAGAAAGGAATGAGGAAATTGCGGCTGCCGCCGGGGATGAACGCCCGGGCCAGCCCGATCCAGGAAAATATCGCAGCCAGGGGGAAGGCAATCCGTTCCAGGAAATTCCGGGCACCGGGCGTATATCTGGTGACCTCCGGCTTCGGATACCGCCCGAAGCTGAGGAATTTAATGAGCCTGTAAAGGCCTGGCCGGGTCTTTTTCAGATTGAAGTCCGCCAGCCCCATCAGCGGTGATATCAGCACCGCCCGGTCCAGCATGGTCCGCAAGCGGGCGGAATCCGACAGGAGGATCGACGCCCCCGTCGAGTGGGCCAGAGCGAAATGCGGTCCCGGATATTCGGTGAGCGACACTTTCTTCAGAACCGTTTCCAGGTCCTGACGGTACTGCCGGAACCCGGAAATGTGCCCCTTCGCGCGATTGCGCAAGGACCGTTGCGATCCGCCCTGCCCACGCCAGTCGAAGGTGATCACGGCAAAGCCCCGCCCGCGCAGGTCCTGAATGGTCTCGAAATATTTCTCGATGAATTCCGCCCGCCCCTGCAGCAGGGTCACCGTGCCGCGGCGCCTGCCCCCGACGGAGCCCCAGTGCGCATAGCGCAGTTCGGTACCGTCCGGAGTTGTGATCATGCCGGTGACCGCGCCGTCGGGAATGGGGTTTTCGGGATGATCGATCAGGGTCATGCGGCAACTTGCAAAGGAATCGGTTCTTCACTGATACCTTCGGCCGATCCGGTCCTCAACCGGAAACGGGCACCCCTGCGTCAGGGGCGCCTGTTTTCTGTGTTCACCAGCTGCGGCCCCAGCCGCCGTGATGACGACGGGTCACATGCTTGCGCAGGATCCGGCCGTTGAACGCGTCGACCACGAGCCGGACCGGTGCGCCGCGCCAGCCACGGGCCTTGACCACGTAGACCGGACCACGTGCATCGACAATGCGGACCCGGTGGAAACCGCGATGCTTCAGGCTGCGACGGATCTGGTGCGGCCCCATGCGGCCCCAGTGACCCGGACGGTTCCCATGCCAATGACGGCCACCGTCACGTCCGCCGCGGAAACCGGCTTTCTGGACCGCGACCGATTCCGGAACCTGGAACTGGGCACCTGCAGCCTGGGCGGAAGCAGCGCCGCCCAGAGATACGGCGGTGATCAGGAATGCGCCGGCCAGCGGTGCGGAAACGAGGGACTTCAAAATGGACATAACGGATCTCCTTTTCTCATCGCCAGCCCTGTGCCGGCGTTGAAGACAAGATGACCCGCTGCACTTGAACCTAACCGGAAAGCCTTGTTCATGTGCCGTTCAGCTTCCCGGCCCGTGTCCCCCGCCCGCGCAAACGAACGGGCTTTTTGCCTCTTGAAAGGGAAAATTGCCGTTCCCATCTCTTGGATGCAGGCGCCAAACGGGCCTGCGCTGCAAGGACTGTCCGCGTCCCGCCGAAGTCGGGGGACCATGGAAGTCAGTGGAACCGTTGCTCATCAGAAGAGGACATAACCATGCGTCATTTTGATTTTACCCCCCTGCACCGTTCGACGATCGGATTCGATCGCCTGTTCTCCATGCTCGATTCGGCCAATTCCGAAACACCGAGCTATCCGCCCTATAACATCGAGCGAACCGGAGAGAACAACTACCGCATCACCATGGCCGTCGCAGGCTTTGCTGAAGCCGACCTGTCGCTGGAAGCCAAGGAACATGTGCTGACGATCAAGGGTGAGAAGAAGGAAGAAGACGAAACCCGCGACATTCTCTATCGCGGTATCGCTTCGCGCGCCTTCGAACGGCGCTTCCAGCTCGCCGAACACGTCCGTGTGGAAGGCGCCCATCTGGAAAACGGTCTCCTGCATATCGATCTCGTCCGCGAGATCCCGGAAGCCATGAAGCCGCGCAAGATCGAAATCGGCTCCGGCGCGCCGAAGCAGATCGAGACCAAGGCTCACTAAGGAGGCTCCGGCTCCGCCTGAAAAAGGCGGAGACCGTCAGAGCCGAAACGGGCGCTCGGGAGACCGGGCGCCCTGTTTCGTTTCGGCCAAGATTATGACCCGAAAGGCTCAGCTTCCAGCCAGTATCTCAAGGAACCGCTCCACATCCGCCTCGGTCGTGGCGAAACTCGTCACAAGGCGGAGGCAGACTTCGTCCTCCTTAGGCCCTGCTTCTGCCGGCACACCGCTGGCCGGCCATTCATAGAAAAAGGCACCGGCGGCCTTGAGCCGTTCGGCGTCCGCCTTTTTCAGGATCGGAAACAGCTCGTTGGCCTCCACCGGCCAGGCCGTGCGCCCGCCGGCTTCGCGAATGCCTTCGGCAAGCCGTAGCGCCATGTCATTGGCGTGGGCAGCCGTCGCCAGCCAGTTGTCGTCGGCGAGATAGCCCTCGAACTGGGCGGCGATGAACCGGCTTTTGGAAAAGAGATGCCCGGCGCGCTTGCGCGCATATTCGAAGCCCCTGGCAGCTGCCGCGTCGAAAAAAACGACAGCCTCCGCACACCAGCAGCCGTTCTTCGTCGCCCCGAAGGACAGGACATCGACACCCGCCCTCCAGGTCATGTCCGCAGGCGAACACCCAAGAGAAACAAGCGCGTTGGCAAAGCGGGCGCCATCCATGTGAAGCGGCAGGCCTCGCGTCTGCGCGACCGCCTTGATCGCCCGGATCTCGTCGAGACTGTGGACAGTCCCGCTTTCGGTCGCCTGGGTAATGGACACCGCAGCGGCCTGCCCGTGATGGACGACACCCTCGGGAAAGGCGGCAATTGCCGTTTCCAGCGCCTGCGGCGACATTTTTCCGTTTTCCCCGGGAACGGAACCCAGCTTGCCGCCGCCGGTGAAAAATTCCGGACAGCCGCATTCGTCGACCTGGATATGCGCATCCGGATGGCAGAAGAACGCCGCACCCGGCTTCGCATAGGCCGACAGCGCCAGCGCGTTCGCCGCCGAGCCGGTCCCGACAAAGAAGACGGCGACCTCACGCTCGAAAATCTCCGAGAGCCGGTCCGTTACGGATTTGGAGATCGGATCCACGCCGTAGGACGGCACGGCTCCGGCTTGATGGCGGGCCAGGGCAGCCATCACCGGCTCCGTGGCACCCGCCCAATTGTCACTGGCGAAGTTCATGCCCCGGTTTAATCAGCAAATCCGCCAGCCGACAAGATCGCGAAACCGGGATCCGAGCGCACTTTAATAGTAATAGCGCTCACGCTTGCGGTAATAGGACCCGAGCAGGGTATCGAGCGACAGATATCCGCCCCCCTTCAGGGCCGGCACCAGAAGCACGAAGATCCACATCAGCCGCTGGTCGGCAATGAGCGAACTTGGATTGCCGTCAAACAGCGCCCCGATCGTCTCCGCCCCGACATGATGGCCGGTAATGTCCACATAGGTCATGACGACCACGAAAACGATCATGCCGAGGCTGGCCGCGCGCGTAAACAGGCCGACCGTGATCAGGACGGGAAGAATGAACTCCATCCAGGTGCCGAGCAGGACGATGAGTCCGTAGGGGAAAAAGGCAATCTGACTGGTGTCGTAGCTGACCTTTTCCATCAGGGTCGGCAGGATCTGGGCATAGGCCCCGTCACTTGGTGACAGAAAACCCAGCGGGCCATTACCGATCTTGGTCAGTCCGGAATTGATGAAATAGACGAGCAGGACGCTGGCGAACACGAACCGGGCGGCAAGGCCGAGCAGCCAGCCGTTGGTCAGCCGCTCCAACCCGCCGAAGAAGCCGCCGTAAAGCCTCGTGAGAAAACCGATCATAACTTCCCCTCTATCAAGCTGACCGATCCGCCGGCGTGTCATTCACGACGAGGCCGGAAAAGGCTCCGGCGGACAGAAAATCGGACAGGCACCCAGACAAATCGAATTCGGGTATCTCCGCAAGGGCCTTGTTGGCCGCTTGCCCCAGAGTGTGTGTTTCAAGCGCCCGGAAAAACAAATCCGCGCCCGGGCGCATCAGCTGCAAGCCGACGTCCAGCTCGGGCCGGGTGATCAGCACGCTTTCGGATGTTTCAAGATCGACCACCGGCGGATCTTCGGGCAAAAACCGGTTGGCAAGCGCAATGGACAAGACCGGCCAGGGCGAGCTGACGCAGCTTGCGGCCGGATGGAGCTTGAAACGAACTTCGCCGACACGCTCGGGCGCCACCGAACCCAGCACCTGCGGATCGAGCGGTTCGTCATCTGCCGCGTGATAGGCCTGAAGCCAGGTCCATTCCAGGCGCGCGACATCGGCCAGATACGGATACCGGCCAAGCGGCGGGAAAGCCTCGATGAAGTCCGGGAACTTTGCCCCGTACCACAGAAGCACCGGCGAACGTGGCGGATGATCGATGACGAAGCTGCGTGCGAGCGCCTTGAAATAGTCGTCTCCGAGCAACCGTTCGATGGCCGGATACGTCTGCGCGAGCGCCTCCGTGAGGCTGACGATCACGTTGTTGCGGTAGACGTTGAAGCGTTTCGGCGCCGGCTCGCCGTCAGGTCCGACGATACCGTCCGGAACCGGCAGATCCGCATCTGTCAGCGCGGCGGAGAACGATGACATTGTATCCGGTAACTCGGGATCAGACAGCACGTTTCAGCTCCGAACCCGTCATCCGGCCCAGAATTGCATCCGCCGCCCGCGCCTCCGCGAGAAGCACGGACCATGCCGGCACGTCGTTGTCCCATTCGATCAGCGTCGGCAGCGGACCGGAACGCTTCAGGACCTCTTCATAGAGCGCCCAGACCGCCTGATCGACTTCCCGGTCGTGCGCATCGATCAAAAGAGGTCGGCCCT
Source organism: Roseibium sp. (assembly GCF_048260565.1). GTDB lineage: Bacteria > Pseudomonadota > Alphaproteobacteria > Rhizobiales > Stappiaceae > Roseibium. The sequence continues at coordinate 188,507 of NZ_JBLXGP010000005.1, forward strand.
CGTCGTCCGTATCCGGCGCGTGACCGCCCAGATGCAACTCGCCGACCGCTTCCATGGGAAAGGCATCGATATAGTCTTCGGCAGACCTTTGGTGATTGACGCAGGAGACATGAACATTGTTGACATCGAGCAGCAGGCCGCAGCCGGTCCGGCGGGTAATTTCGCGCAAGAAGTCCAGCTCGCTCATGGTGCTCCGGTCAAAGGCGACATAGGTCGAGGGGTTTTCCAGGAGCATCCTGCGGCCCATGACCTCCTGGACCTTGTCGATATGGTCGCAGACCCGCTGCAGGGTCATCTCGTCATAAGGTACCGGCAGAAGGTCATTGTAATAGGTCGCATCGTGGGTCGACCACGCCAGGTGTTCGGAAAACAGCCCCGGCTCATAGCGGGTATTCAACGCTTGCAACCGCTTGAGATGATCCCGATCGAGCGGTCCTTCGCCGCCGATGGACAGGCCCACGCCGTGCAGCGACACCGGATAATCGCGGCGGATCGACTCCAGCTGGCGGTGCGGGACGCCTCCTGCCCCCATGTAATTCTCCGCATGAACCTCGAAAAACCCGACTTCCGGCCGGGTCTCCAGGATCTCCGCCACATGCTCCCCCTTCAGCCCCGCGCCCGCACGGGCCGGAACCGTCTCAGCGATGCGCGAATGGGCAGTCTGGCTGTCCGGGTCGGATGTCATAAGGACCTCCTCAAGGGTGCTCGGCGCGACGCCGGCGGGTTGCCGGCCGGTTTTTCGGGCCAGTGTTTTTGGCCAGTGTTTCGGGTCGCTCTTCAGGTCGCAACCGGAATATCAAAGCCGGACGCGGCAAGGCGCCCGGCTTTCTATGCATGCGTCGATACGCAAAAGGCGTCAGGCCTTCGGAAGGTCGCGGTCGAGCTCGGTCAGCGATCCCTTGCGGCCGTCGGGCAATTCCATGGTTTCACAGGTGCCTTTCGGAACCAGGGTCCATGCGTTGCCCTGGTAATCGATCGTCGAGGTCCCGGCGCACGTGGTGCCGGGGCCGGCCTTGCAGTCATTCTGCCCCTTCAGGGACACGCCATAACACTTTTCCTTCGCTTGGGCATTTGCAGTACCGGGCACCGAAATTCCGGCAAGTGCCGTTGCAACGGCACCTGCGACGATAGCAGCGGACATGACCTTTGTTTTCATTGCGGACTCCTGGGATCAAAAGCAATTCGTTCGGGCCGGCATAACGACATCCGGTCGCACCTGCCGTGCTCGAAAAGTGGACAGTTCGCCCATCAATAGGAAATCAAACGGCCGTGACTAAAAAATGAACAACAATTCTAGCATTTTGGACGGACGAAAGAATCTTACGTCCGAACCGCCCTCGTACGTCATTAATTCGCAATTGGGACATTGAGGGCGAAACTTTTGTAATTTTACAGTATATAAACGGTCTTGCCCCTGGCTTCGAAATCTGGCATGGTCGCGCCGCTTGGAATAGGACAGGATCACTGTCCCTTTTTGATCGAAGGTTCAAAATAGGCCTGAGCGAGGCGGTGAACCGATCGGATCGAAAAGGCCGGGCTGACCGCTCGGCTGCCAAAGGGATGGCGCCGAAAGGCGGGAGCGGGAAGCTCCCGGCGGCCCTTACAAACGGGCCGCGTCATTAAGACGGTTCGCTTTCTGGAAGCGAGGCGTTAAATATTTCGACAGAGCCGGGGCTGAAGCCGGGGTCGTCGCACGAGCCGCGTCCGGACAGGAACGCGACCCGAACGGGACCCGACGCTTCAAACCACGGCGGCGACTGGGGTAACGTTGAGGGCGCACATGACGAAGATCGAGCTGACGACCGGCACGACCATGCAGGCAGAGGGACACGCGGCGAAAACCACCGCAACCGGTACCACCCTTGCCACACGACTGGGCGCGGCCGCCGCAAAAGGGCTCTACAATCCGTCGCGCGAACACGACGCCTGCGGCGTTGGCTTTGTTGCCCACATGAAGGGGGAGAAATCCCACCGCGTCATCGCCGATGGCCTTCAGGTGCTGGAAAACCTGACCCATCGCGGCGCCGTGGGCGCGGATCCGCTGATGGGCGACGGTGCGGGCATGCTGGTGCAGATCCCGCACACGTTCCTCAAGGAAGATTTGGCCGCCAAGGGCATCGACCTGCCTGAAGCCGGTGAATATGGCGTCGGCTTCGTCTTCCTTCCCCAGGACGAAACCATCCGTACGAAATGCGTAGCGATCATCGAACAGACCATCGCCGCCGAGGGCGAAGAGCTGATCGGCTGGCGCGATGTGCCTGTCGACAACTCCAGCCTGTCGAAAGCACCCGACATCGCCGCGACCGAACCGGTGTCGAAGCAGGTCTTCATCAAGCGCACCAGTTCCACCGACCCGGACAGTTTCGAACGCCGGCTTTATGTTCTGCGCAAGGTCATTTCCAACCAGGTGCGCACCCAGCTTGGCCTGGAAAAGAGCGGCTTTTACGTCGTCTCCATGTCGAGCCGGACAATCGTCTACAAGGGCATGTTCCTCGCTTATCAGCTGGGCGCCTACTACCAGGACCTGAAGGACGAGCGCTTCGTCTCCGCGCTGGCGCTCGTGCACCAGCGGTTTTCGACCAACACCTTCCCGTCCTGGGAACTGTCGCACCCCTACCGGATGGTTGCCCATAACGGTGAGATCAACACCCTGCGCGGCAACGTCAACTGGATGGCGGCCCGTCAGGCTTCGGTCTCCTCGCCGCTGTTCGGCGACGACATCTCCAAGCTCTGGCCGATTTCCTATGAGGGCCAGTCGGACACGGCCTGTTTCGACAACGCCCTGGAATTCCTGGTCATGGGCGGCTACACGCTCGCCCACGCGGCCATGATGCTGATCCCAGAAGCCTGGGCCGGCAACCCGCTGATGGACGACAACCGCCGCTCCTTCTACGAGTATCACGCGGCCCTCATGGAGCCGTGGGACGGCCCGGCCGCCGTCGCCTTCACCGACGGCCGGCAGATCGGCGCGACCCTCGACCGCAACGGCCTGCGTCCGGCGCGCTACATCGTCACCGACGAAGACTTCGTCATCATGTCCTCGGAAGTCGGCGTGCTGCCGGTGCCGGAAGAACGCATCGTGCGCAAGTGGCGCCTGCAGCCGGGCAAGATGCTGCTCATCGACCTGGAACAGGGCCGCATCATCTCCGACGACGAGATCAAGCGGGAACTGTCGACCGCCAACCCCTACAAGGACTGGCTGCACAGGACCCAGATCGTTCTGGAGGATATGCCGGAAGTGCGCGGCCGCGCGCCGGTCGCGGGAGAAAGCCTGCTCGACCGCCAGCAGGCCTTCGGCTACACCCAGGAAGACATCAAGCTCCTGATGCAGCCCATGGCCACCGTCGGCCAGGAAGCCATCGGTTCCATGGGCACCGACACGCCGATTTCCGCCCTCTCCGACAAGTCGAAGCTGCTCTATACCTATTTCAAGCAGAACTTCGCGCAGGTGACCAACCCGCCGATCGACCCGATCCGCGAGGAACTGGTCATGAGCCTGGTGTCCTTCATCGGCCCGCGCCCGAACCTGTTCGACCTGAAGGGCCTGTCGACCTCCAAGCGCCTTGAAGTGCGCCAGCCGATCCTGACAAACGAGGATCTGGAAAAGATCCGCGCCATCGGCGACATCGCGGACAACCAGTTCTCCGCCAAAACGCTCGACATCACCTATTCGTCCGAAAAGGGCTCCAGCGGCATGGAAGATGCCGTGGACGAACTCTGCCGGCGCGCCGAAAAGGCGGTTCTGGACGGCGACAACATCATCATCCTGTCGGACCGCTTGATCAGCCGGAACCGGATCGCGATCCCGGCCCTGCTGGCAACGGCGGCCGTCCACCATCACCTGATCCGCAAGGGCCTGCGCACGTCCGTGGGTCTTGTCGTCGAAACCGGCGAAGCCCGCGAAGTGCATCACTTCTGCGTCCTGGCCGGTTATGGTGCGGAAGCGATCAACCCCTATCTGGCGTTCGAAACCCTGCTCCTGATGCATGCGGAAATGGACTTCCCCGAAGAAGTCGACGCCCACGAGGTGGTCTACCGCTACATCAAGTCCATCGACAAGGGTATCCTGAAGGTCATGTCCAAGATGGGCATCTCGACCTACCAGTCCTATTGCGGTGCGCAGATCTTCGATGCGGTCGGCCTGTCGAGCGAGCTGGTGCAGAAATACTTCACCGGCACCGCCACCACCATCGAAGGCATCGGCCTCAACGAAGTGGCGGAAGAAACCGTGCTGCGCCACGAGGATGCTTTCGGCGATCTCGCGATCCTGCGCAATTCCCTGCAGGTCGGCGGCGAATATGCCTACCGTACTCGCGGCGAAAGCCACATGTGGACGCCTGATTCCATCGCCACCCTGCAGCATGCGGTCCGCTCCAACCTGCCGGACATGTACCGCGAATTCTCCAAGATGGTGAACACGGAAACCGGCCGATTCACGATCCGGGGCATGTTCCGCATCAAGAGTGCCGAAGAGCTCGGCCGCACGCCGATCAGCCTAGACCAGGTCGAACCGGCGTCCGAGATCGTCAAGCGCTTCGTGACCGGCGCCATGTCCTTCGGCTCGATCTCCCGCGAGGCGCATACCTCGCTGGCGATTGCCATGAACCGGATCGGCGGCAAGTCCAACACCGGCGAAGGCGGGGAAGAGCCCGAACGCTTCAACCCGCTTCCCGACGGATCGATGAACCCGCAGCGCTCCGCGATCAAGCAGGTCGCCTCCGGCCGCTTCGGCGTGACCACCGAATATCTGGTCAACGCCGACATGATCCAGATTAAGGTCGCCCAGGGCGCCAAGCCCGGCGAAGGCGGCCAGCTTCCGGGTCACAAGGTCGATGCGGTCATCGCCAAGGTGCGTCACTCCACGCCGGGCGTCGGCCTGATTTCCCCACCGCCGCACCATGACATCTATTCGATCGAGGATCTGGCGCAGCTGATCTACGACCTGAAGAACGTCAACCCGGCGGCCGACATTTCGGTCAAGCTCGTCTCGGAAGTCGGCGTCGGCACGGTCGCCGCCGGCGTGGCCAAGGCGCGCGCCGACCACATCACCGTTTCCGGCTATGACGGCGGCACCGGCGCGTCGCCGCTGACCTCCATCAAGCATGCCGGGTCCCCCTGGGAAATCGGCCTTGCCGAAACCCAGCAGACCATGGTCCTCAACGGCCTGCGCTCGCGCGTGTGCCTGCAGGTGGACGGTGGCCTGCGCACCGGCCGCGACGTGCTTGTCGGCGCTTTCCTCGGCGCGGATGAATTCGGTTTCTCCACGGCCCCGCTGATCGCGGCCGGCTGCCTGATGATGCGCAAGTGCCACCTGAACACCTGTCCGGTCGGCATCGCCACCCAGGATCCGGTCCTGCGCAAGCGCTTCAAGGGCACGCCGGAACACGTCATCAACTACTTCTTCTTCGTCGCCGAAGAACTGCGCGAACTGATGGCTTCCCTTGGCGTCGCCAAGCTGGAGGAGATCATCGGCCACTCGGAGTTCCTCGACAAGGAAGCCGCCATCAATCACTGGAAGGCCCGAGGCCTCGATTTCACGAAGATCTTCTATCAGCCGGAGGCAAAGCCGGAAGAGATCCGCTGGACCGAGACCCAGAAGCATCCGATCGACGATATTCTGGACCGCCGCCTGATCGCGGCAGCAAAGCCCGCGCTCGACACCAAGGAACCGACGATCGTCGACGAGACCATCTGCTCCGTCGACCGGTCGGTCGGCGCCATGCTGTCCGGTGAGATCGCCAAGCGCTACGGCAACAAGGGCCTGCCCCAGGGCACCCTGCGGATCAATCTCAAGGGCACCGCCGGCCAGGCCTTCGGCGCCTTCGTTTCCAAGGGCGTGACCATGGATCTGGTGGGCGATGCCAACGACTATGTCGGCAAGGGCCTGTCGGGCGGTCGCCTGATCGTCCGCCCGCCGGAAAACACCCGCATTATCCCGGAAGATTCCATCATCGTCGGCAACACCGTTCTGTACGGCGCGACCGAAGGCGAATGCTACTTCCGCGGCGTCGCCGGCGAACGCTTCGCCGTGCGCAACTCCGGCGCCGTCGCCGTCGTCGAAGGTGTCGGCGATCACGGCTGCGAATACATGACCGGCGGCGTCGTCGTCGTCATCGGCCAAACGGGGCGCAACTTCGCGGCCGGCATGTCGGGCGGGATCGCCTATGTGCTCGATGAAGACGGCACATTCGGATCGCGCTGCAACCTGGCCATGGTCGATCTGGAGCCGGTCTCCGAAGAAGACGACCTTCTGGAAAAACTGCACCACCATGGCGGCGACATCGAGCACAAGGGCCGCGTCGACATTACCGGCGACATGACCCGGCACGACGACGAACGTCTGCGCCAGCTTCTGGCCAAGCACATCGAGTACACCGGTTCGACCCGGGCTCAGATGATCCTGGATAACTGGGCGACCTACCGTCCGAAATTCGTCAAGGTCATGCCGGTCGAGTACCGCCGGGCCCTGCGGGAGATGGAAGAACAGCGCCTGGGCGTCGCCGCTCAATAAGCTTCGGAATAGAAACGCGCCGGCTCTCGGGCCTTCGGGCCCGGTCGCAGCCGGTCATTGAGACATGTGTTTGCAAGGAGGTTGCCTTGGGCAAGGTTACCGGATTTCTCGAGATCGATCGGCAGGAACAGAAGTACCAGCCGGCATCGGACCGTATTCGCCACTTCCGTGAATTCACGATCCCGCTCAACGACGGCGAGATCACGAACCAGGCAGCTCGCTGCATGGATTGCGGCATCCCGTTCTGCCACGGCCCCGACGGCTGTCCTGTCGACAACCAGATCCCGGACTGGAACGATCTGGTCTATCAGGGCGACTGGGAACTGGCCTGCGAGAACCTGCATTCGACCAACAACTTTCCCGAATTCACCGGCCGGATCTGCCCGGCGCCTTGCGAGGAAGCCTGTACGCTGAACCTCGAAGACATTCCGGTGAACATCAAGAGTGTCGAACAGGCGATTGCCGACAAGGGGTTCCAGGAAGGCTGGATCGTGCCGCAGCCGGCAGCGATCAAGACCGGCAAGGCGGTCGCCGTCGTCGGTTCCGGCCCGGCCGGCATGGCCGCGGCCCAGCAGCTCGCCCGCGCAGGACACACCGTCCACGTCTATGAACGCGAAGCCAAAGCCGGCGGCCTGCTGCGCTACGGCATTCCCGACTTCAAGATGGAAAAGCACTACATCGACCGCCGGGTCGAGCAGATGGAAGCCGAAGGCGTCACCTTCCACTATGGCGTCAATGTCGGCGTCACGGTCACGCTCGACGAGCTGGCCGAACGCCATGACGCGGTGATCCTGTGCGCCGGCGCGGAACGTCCGCGCGATCCGGGCGTCGGCGGCATGGAACTGGAGGGCTGCCACTGGGCCATGCCTTATCTGGTTCAGCAGAACCGCAGGGTCGGCAACGAGCCGGAAACCGGCGAAGCACCGATCTGGGCCGCCGGCAAGCATGTGGTCGTCATCGGCGGCGGCGACACGGCCTCCGACTGCGTCGGCACCGCGTTCCGCCAGGGGGCGCTGTCCGTGACCCAACTCGATATTCGTCCGATCCCGCCGCTCAAGGAAGACAAGCTGACCGTGTGGCCTTACTGGCCGACGAAATTCCGCACCTCGTCCTCCCAGGCCGAAGGCGCCGAACGCGAGTTTTCCGCCGCGACCCTGGAACTCGTCGGCGAAGACGGCCATGTCACCGGTGTGAAATGCGCCCGAGTCGATGAAAAGCGCCGTCCGATCGCAGGCACGGAATTCATCCTGCGCGCGGATCTCGTCCTGGCGGCCATCGGTTTCTCCGGTCCGCTGCTGGACACCTATATCGCCAAGGCCGACGGCCGTCTGGAACTCGACGGTCGGACCAACGTCAAGGCCAATACCGACGACTACAGGACCAGCATCGACAAGGTCTTCGCCGCAGGCGACGTGCGCCGCGGCCAGTCCCTGGTCGTCTGGGCCATCCGCGAAGGCCGCCAGGCGGCCCGGTCCGTGGACATTTTCCTGACCGGTTCGACCAACCTGCCCCGGTAGGCCCTTTCGGGAATAGAAATACGAAGGGCCGCTCTTGGGCGGCCCTTATTGTTTCACTACTATCGGCTTTGAATTTCAGGACCCGCCGGGAACCGCCCGCTTCGTATCGTCCACCCGTCCCGGCATTTCCGGCAGGCTTTCGCCCTTGACGAAGAAGCGATAGGCGACCGAGTCGTCCTTCAGGTCCGGCGACATGTCTTTCCCGCCAAGGAGTTCGTCCTCGGGCGAGGTCACCCGCCCCGTCAGCACGATGAAATCCGGATCGTCGTCCACGCCTTCAAAGGCATAGCCCCCATAGCCGCCGAGAATGCGGGACAGTTCGCGTTCGACGAAGAACGCGACCTTTTGATACCCGGCCCAGGTAAATCCAATCTTGTCGCCGGCACGCAACCGGGCGTTCTTGCCGTCAACATCGGGACCGTAGGACGAAAAGGCGCCTTCCTCGTTGAGGAAAATATCCCAGATATCGACATACCACGTCCGCGAATCCGACAGTTCCCCCTGAAAGATGTCATTCAACTGGCCGAAATCGGCATTCGTAATTTCCGCATTCGTCGGCGGCAACCCGACCCAGACCAGCGGCTTTCTTTCCTGCCGGACCGTGCGCACCAGGTCCCCGGCCCTTTTTCTGTAGGTTTCGATCCAGGCGTCGGTCAGGAATTCGACCGGCGGCTCACCCGGGAATTGCTGTCCGAGATCATGCTGGCCCAACATGACCACGACCGCCTTGACATCCTCGCTGCGGATTTTCGCCAGCAGCTGGGTATCCCAGTCAGGCGCTGCGTCTCCGGCAAGGCCTTTCTTATCTTCCGTCAGAAGCTCCACCCGAACCATCGGCTTGTCGTGGAGAAGATATTTCAGCCCGCCGCCGACGCCTCGGGCCATCCGGTCTCCGACAACCAGAATCACGCCTGCGTCGGGATCTTTCGGCTCTTCGGCAAAGGTCGGCGGCGTTTCTGCCGGACGGGACACACGCTTGACCGGCTTGTCTGCCTTCTTCCTCACCGGGCGATCCCGTCCGCCGCCGAACAGGCGCAGCAGCGGCCGGAACGGATTGAACGACCGGGAATTGTCTCCGGATCGCGCCCCGCTCTGGGCGAAAGCCGGTTCCATGGGTTCCAGAACCACAAGGGCAGTCGACACGGCAAGCAGGACGACGGCCAGACACTTGAGGCCGCGTCCCAAAGCCTTTTTGCCGAAGATGCACACGGGATCGCCTTATTCTCGAATTCGAACCAAGGGTACGGACCCTGTACCTAATTGTAGCTGTCCAGCTTGATCCGTGCCAGCAAAACCACCGAGGGGTAACCGTCCGGGACAAGGCCCCTGGCCTTCTGGTAGGCGCGAATGCCGCGGCGGGTCGCCGGCCCCACCCTGCCGTCCGCCTCGCCGACATTGAATCCCCGACGATTCAGTTCCCGCTGCAGTTCGGTCGTTTCCGTTCGCGACAAGGGCAGATATTCCCGCGACCAGTCGCCCGCAAGCGGACCGCCGCCGATGATCCGGTCGGCGAGATGCCCGACCGCCAGCGCATAGGAGGTGGAGTGGTTGTAGCGTTTGATCACGTAGAAATTTTTCAGCATGAGAAACGCCGGTCCGCTCGCACCCGCAGGCATGACCAGAATGGCCCTGTCCGAAGCACGCGGAAAGGACTTGCCATTCACCCTCGAAACGCCGCGGCGGCTCCACTCGCCGACGGTCAGTGTCGTCTTGTCGTCGGCGAGATGGAAATCGAACCCGGCCGGCAGGGTGACCTCGTAGCCCCAGGTCTTGCCGGTCTGCCAACCGTGCTTTTGAAGATAATAGGCGGTAGAGGCGAGAGCGTCCGGGATCGATGTCCAGATGTCCCGCCGTCCGTCGCCGTTGTAGTCCTTGGCATAGGCTTCCCAGCTCGACGGCATGAATTGTGTGTGGCCCATGGCTCCGGCCCAGGATCCTTCCATGTCCTCGAAGCGGACGTGTCCGCCCTGAACCACGCTGATGGCCTTGAGCAGCTCCCTGCGCCAGTAATCCCTGCGGCGGGGCGCTTCATAGGCAAGTGTGGCCAGGGCCCTGATCACATTGTGCCGGCCCATGAAACCGCCGTAGTTGGTTTCCATGCCCCAGATCGCGAGAACGGCCTCGCGATCGACCCCGTAGCGCGATTCAATGCTGGTCAGGACACTGTCGTATTCCCGAAGAAGTTCCTGGCCGCGCTCGACGCGTGCGTCCGAAACCGCGGAATCCAGATAGTCCCATATCGGTTTGACGAATTCCGATTGCTTGTCCATCAACCGAACCGTGTCCGGATCCGGGTCCATTCCGGTAAAGATCTGATTGAACGTTGCCGTGCTGATGCCCGCAGCCCGCGCATCCGGCCAGAGGTCCTTGATGAAACGGTTGAAACCCGCGTCCGCCTGGGCCGCTGCCGTGGTCAGGGTAAGAATAGCGGCGGCAAGCAGATTGCGCACAAAACCCCTCCTATGCGTAGGCTGGGTGTTTCCGGCTTCAATCCGCGTCCCGTCTCTTTTGAAACAATCCATACAGGCCTCCTCGTGCCCGCTTTTCCGCATCTTCGTTTCCAGTTGCCCCTCAACCCCGCATCACAAAATTGCCACCTCACAACGGCGAAAACGTGTTCGCCCCAAACACGTCCGCCTTATTCCTGCCGTCAGTTTTGTCCGGTTGATCAATGACGGAATCTGAAACCCGCCTCGATCGAATTCTTCGTATAGTCGCCGCCCGCTGTCGTGCTGTCATAGGCGGTGTAGCTGTATTGCGTTTCAAACGCGACGTTGCGCGTGACCGCGTAAGTCAGGCCGAGGAAACCGGTCAGGGTGTTCGTCTCGATGGAATCCCCCTGATAGGTCCGGTAACTGTAGCCGACCCCGGCCTCCCCGACGAAACGGTCGGAGAAGGAATGGGCGGCACGCAGATCCCCGGAATAGATGATCGACCCGGACACGTAATCAAGGTCCGTCGGCTCAAAACTCGTGCTCAGTCCCGCCGTAACGGTCGTCAGACGACTTGGAGACCACACCAGCGTTCCATCCACGACCAGTCCCTGGAGCGCAGCCAGGCGGTTGTCGTCGATATCCTCGATCCGCCAGCCGCCGCTGACCTCACCGGTCAGCTTCGGACTGGCTGCGATCGTCAAGCCGCCACGCAGCTCGTAACCGTTCGCATTCCGGTTTTCGCAAATCGCATCGTTGCAGGTCTTGTCGAACCGGCGCAGCAACAGCGAACCGACCGCAAAGGGTTCGAAAATGGCGCCGCCGTTTCCTTCCAGGCGAAGGCTCGCCGCGTAGAGGGTGTTGTCCCGTCCGCTCGTCGAAGCAGCTCCCCCGCTCGAAGTGTAGGACGTCCTATCGACGTTTGCGCCCAGGGTTGCCGAAACGAGACCGACATCCCGCGTAAAGCCGAGCGTGCCCGTCAGCTCATGGACATCGTTGTCGCCCGAGATGTTTTCCACACTGGACTGGTCTTCCCGGGAATAGTTGTAGCGCAATCCGGCAGTCGCGGTCGTGGACGCACTCAGGTCGGCTCTGAACGTTGTCGAGAGGTTGAGGCTCGGGTCGCTCTGGCTGGGCTCCTCCGGATAACCGATATAACTCCCCCTCAGCGCGAAATCGAGCTGATGCCTGGACCAGTTCGACGCGCCCGCAATGCTTGGAGCCACCCGGTAGAGACGGCTGGAAGTTCCCGACGAGGTTCCCTCTGCATTGTCCGTCCAGCCGCCGGTCACGCTCAACTCCGGCGTGATCGTAAACGAGCCGAGACGGATGCCTTCGGCTTGGTCATAAGTGGTTTCGCCATCGAAAACACTGGTATCCAGGCTTTCACCCCGGCTTGCCGCGATTCCCTGGGCGGCCGACAGACGGTCTGAAAACACGCGGATCGGCGTCACGCGCCCGGCGGTACCAAGGCCCGTGGAGCCTTCTTCCGCGGAGGCCGCGTTCAGCGTGCTCCGCAGTCCGACAACCGAATTCCGGTTCTGCAATTCGTAGACAGACTCCCGGCGCTGCAATTCTTTGGTCGGATCGGCGGTCGTCGGAACGGCCGCGCTTTCATCGGGCGCGGTCCGCTCATCCACGCTGCCGCGCAAATCGATCGCACCTTCCTGCGCGCGCAGGGCGGACCCCTGCAACAGCAAGAAACAAATCGTCAGGCAGATCAGGCGCGACATTCAAGGCCTTGTAAGAAATTTGAAAATCCGGACACAAGCGCACACTGGCGAAACATGGTTAACGCTTGGTTGCTTTTCGCCAAAAGTGAAAGCGGTTCGAAACGCTTGTTTTGCGCCAAACCCGGCTTGCGCTGAGCAGGACGCTGGCGTAGACAGATCAGGTCGGGGTATAAGGATAATAAAGGATCAGCCATGCACAGCCCGCTCCAGGATGCGATCGTGACGAGTGAACAGGAAGCGTCCGCACGGCCGCTCGTTTCCGCAGAACGCACACTGGAGACCGAGATTGCCGGCCTGAGTGCCCTCCGGGCCGCATTGCAGAACGGCCTGTCCGCCCCCTTCAGCAAAACGGTTGAACTGATCGCCGGTATCAAGGGGCGCGTCATCGTCTCCGGCATCGGCAAGAGCGGCCATATCGGCACCAAGCTGGCCGCGACACTCGCTTCGACGGGAACCCCGGCCTTTTTCGTTCATGCCAGCGAAGCCAGCCACGGTGATCTCGGCATGATCACCCAGGACGATGTGGTTATCGCCCTGTCCTGGTCCGGCGAAACCCAGGAACTCGCCGGCATCGTCGCCTATACGCGCCGCTTCAAGGTACCGCTGGTCGCCATCACCAAGTCGGAAGACAGCACTCTGGGCCGCGCCGCCGACATCGTCCTGAAAATGCCGAGTGTCACGGAGGCCTGCCCGCACGGACTGGCGCCGACCACATCCGCCCTGGTCCAGCTTGCCGCAGGCGACGCACTGGCCATCGCGCTTCTGGAATACCGGGGCTTCACGGCTCAGGATTTCCGCATTTTCCATCCGGGCGGTCGTCTCGGCGCGAGCCTGACCGCTGCCCAGGACATCATGCACAAGGGCGATGCCCTGCCGCTGGCACACAAAGCCATGGTCATGCGCGACGCCATCGTCCTGATGACCCAGAAGGGCTTCGGCGTACTGGGTGTGGTGGATGAAATCGGCCATCTCATCGGCATCATCACCGATGGCGACCTGCGCCGGCACATCTCCACGAACTTCCTCGACAAGCCGGTCACCGACATCATGACGCCGAACCCGAAGAGCATTCCGGGCGACATGCTGTCTGCCGCAGTGCTTGAGCTGATCAACAGTTCGGCGATCACTTCGGTCTTCGTTGCGGATGAAAAACGCCCGGTCGGGATTATTCATTTGCATGACCTGCTTCGTATCGGCGCAGCCTGACACCTTGATTGACGGGCCCGTTCGGCCCGGCAGCCGCTTCTTCAGCATAAATTGAACCGGGAAATTCGATTTCCCTGTCCGCGGTTAGGATTTGATTAGCCTTGCCAAACCTAAACTGTCGGCCAGATGACGGCGGATGGTCTGCCTCAAGGTTTGGTGTACAGAATGGATCTGGCGACCCTAATCGGTATCATCGGTGCCTTCGGCATCGTGGTCACGGCAATCTTTATCGGGGGCAGTTTCGGGCAATTCGTCGATGTCCCCTCTGTTCTGATCGTGTTCGGAGGCGGATTCGCGGCAACGCTCATCCGTTTCCAGCTTTCCGACATCATCTCTGCCCTGGCCACGGGCTCGAAAGTCGCCCTGGCCGGAAAGAACCAGAGCCCGCGCGACCTGATCGCCGAAATCACCACCCTCGGCGAAGTTGTCCGCAAATCCGGTCCCCTGGGACTGGAAAACGTCGACGTCTCGGACCCGATCCTTGCCAAGGGCGTCCAGTACATCGCCGACGGCTATGAGCACGAATTCATCAGGGAATCGATGGAGCGCGAGCGGGATCTGCAGCTGTCGCGCCTGTCGGAGGGGCGGCGCGTTTTCAAGGCGCTCGGAGATTCGGCACCCGCCTTCGGTATGATCGGAACCCTGGTCGGCCTAGTGCAGATGCTCGCCAACATGGACGATCCGGCCGCGATCGGCCCGTCCATGGCTGTCGCCCTTCTGACAACGCTCTACGGCGCCCTCATTGCAAACATTATCTGCCTTCCGCTGGTGGACAAGCTGGACGCCAAATTCGACGTCGACGAACTCAACCAGACCCTGATCATCGACGGTGTTCTGCAGATCCGCGAATCCAAGAGCCCGGCGCTCATCAAGGAAATGCTGATCGCCTATCTGCCGGAAAAAATCCGGGCCGACATGGAAGACGCCGCCTGATCCGGACGGCAGAATTCAACGGGAAAGACGGCTATGGCGAGAAAGAAACAGAAAAGCGGAGGCGGCGCACCGGACTGGCTGGTTACGTTCGCGGACCTGATGTCGCTTCTCGTCTGCTTCTTCGTTCTGATCATTTCCTTTTCCATCCAGGACAAACAGAAGCTGCAGGTCGTGGCCGGTTCCATGCGCGAAGCCTTCGGCGTGAAGGAAACGTCCAAGCGCACCGGCATTATCGAAGTCGAGGGCATTCCGGTTCGCGATTACATGAGGCAGGTCACCCAGGTTCCTCAGGAACTGGATTCCGACTTCGCCCAGGAACGTCACGACAACCGGCAGAAACAGGGACCGGAAGCCAATACCTATGACACTCTGAAGGCGGACATCGAAAAGCCGCGCCAGTTCGCCACCGCGGCAGCCTCTTTGCGCCAGGCCTGGCAGGAGATGCCGGAAATCACCGAGATCTCCAACAACATCATCATGGAAGAAACCGATGAGGGCCTGAATATCATGCTGGTCGACCAGGATGGCCGGTCCATGTTCCGCGAGGGCTCCAAATACCCGTACGAAACCACCCGGCGACTGCTCGCCAAGATGGCTCCGATTGTCGCGAGAATGCCGAACAGGGTGGAAATCACCGGCCACACGACGGCCGGAAAACAGTCGATGGATCCGACCTACACCGGATGGGATCTGTCCACGGAACGCGCCAACGTGGCGCGACAGATCCTCAATGAATACGGCGTTCCGGACGAGCAGTTTTATGCGGTCATCGGCAAATCCGACACCGAACCCCTGTTTCCCAACGATCCCTATCTCGCCGCGAACCGGCGGATCGGCATCCTCCTGAAAGCCGAAGCGCCGCCGATCCCGCCCGGCCACAGGCCCTGAAGCACGTCGCCTTTACAGGCCTTTCAAGACCTAAGCGTTCGGGGCTTCCGCCTCCACCGGGGCCACGACAAGCCGTGCGCCGTCGATCCGTTCGACCGTGACGGTCGTGCCTGCAGGAAGGTCCGGCCCGGAAATCCGCCAGACGGTATCGTCGATCGAGAGCTGACCCGCCCCCTGCTGCAGGGGCGCCTTCAGAACGAACCGGCGGCCGATATAGCGGCTGCCGCGCCGGTTCAGACCCGGATCGCCGGCTTCCGACGACATTTTCGACATCATGTACCGGCCGACAATCAGGGTCGCGAAAGACAGGACCAGGAAAATCACCAGACTCGCCTGCCAGGACAGGTCGACGAACAGCGCCAGTGTTCCCACCAGGATCGCGGATATTCCGAACCACAGAAAGACGGTTCCCGGCGCAAGCACCTCCAGGCCGATCAGGATGAGGCCGATGACCCACCAGTTCCAGGGGCCGAGTTCCAGGACGATCCGCTCGAGAATGCTCACGCGTCATCTCCGCCCGGCACCGATCCGGTGTCGGGAACCCGTCCGGCGGAGCGCGGCTCCTTCCGGTCGTTGCCGAAGGCTTCCCTGGCGATCTCGCCGATACCGCTGAGGCTGCCGAGCAGAGAAGACGCCTCCATCGGCAGGATAAGTGTCTTCTGGTTTCGGGAATTCGCCAGTTCGCGGAAAGCTTCGACGTATTTGTTGGCCACAAAGTAATTGATCGCCTGAACGTTCCCGTTCGCGATCGCATCGCTGACCATTTGCGTCGCCTTGGCTTCCGCCTCTGCCTCGCGTTCGCGCGCTTCAGCGTCGCGGAACGCGGATTCCCGGCGGCCTTCCGCCTCCAGGATCAGAGACTGTTTCTGGCCCTCCGCCTTCAGGATTTCCGATTGGCGCTTGCCTTCAGCCTCCAGAATGGACGCGCGCTTGTCGCGTTCCGCCTTCATCTGGCGGGCCATGGCATCCACCAGATCCCGCGGCGGGTTGATGTCCTTGATCTCGATACGGGTGACCTTCACGCCCCAGGGCTCCGCCGCCGCATCGACCACCCTCAACAGCCTGGAATTGATTTCGTCCCGGTTGGAAAGCAGCTCGTCCAGGTCCATCGATCCCATGACCGAGCGGATATTCGTCATCGTCAGATTGAGAATGGCATTTTTCAGTCCGAGGACCTCGTAAGCCGCCCTGGCCGCATCGAGGACCTGGTAGAAAGTGATGCCGTCGGCCGTAACGGTGGCATTGTCCCGCGTGATGACTTCCTGTGACTCGACGTCGAGCACCTGCTCCATCATGTTCAGCTTGTGGCCGACCCGGTCGATGAAGGGAATAATGAAATTCAGTCCGGGGGACAGGGTCTTCCGGTACTTTCCGAACCGCTCGATCGTATAATTGTAGCCTTGGGGGACGGTCTTGACCCCGGCGAAAATCACCAGAATGACTACGAACAGGACGATAATCAGAACGATATCGAACCCAAACAGATTTTCAGGCATTCCAGTCTCCCAGGCAGCAAGGCATGTGCCAGTTCTATTTTCGCCAGTATGCCCAAGCTTTTATGACCGCACCAGTCATAGAATGAAGACACCGACACGAAAACGGGGACTGGTTACCAGCCCCCGTTTCCCTAAGTCGCGCATTTCGGGAAGATCTTACAGCCAGCCGCCGAGTTCCCGGCGTACGACGTGCTCGATGACGTCCATACCCAGGTCGCTGTCGTTCAGGCAGGGAATATGGGTGAAGTTCGCACCGCCGTTTTCGGTGAAGATCTCCGCGGCTTCGCCTGCGATTTCCTCCAGGGTTTCCAGGCAGTCGGCCACGAACCCCGGGTTCATGACCGCAATGTTCTTCACCCCGTCCTTCGCCAGTTGCTCCACCGTCTTGTCCGTGTAGGGCTGAAGCCATTCCTCCGGTCCGAAGCGCGACTGGAAGGTGATCTTGAGCCTGTCTTCGTCCCAGCCGAGCACCTCCCGCATCAGCCTGGTCGTTTTCTGGCAATGGCAGTGATACGGGTCGCCGCGCTTGAAATAGGACTGCGGAATGCCGTGATAGGACGTCAGCACCAGATCCGGCTCAAAGTCCAATCCCGCCAGGTGCCGTTCGACCGACTTCGCCAGCGCCGTCACATAGACCGGATCGTCATGATAGGGCGGCACCGTGCGGATAGCCGGCTGCCAGCGCATGTCAAGAAGAGCCCGGCAGACCTCGTCGTTCACGGTCGCCGTCGTGGACGCCGAATATTGCGGATAGAGCGGAAACACCAGGATCCGGTCGCAGCCATCGGCCTTCAGGGCCTCCAGCCGGGAGCGGATCGACGGCTGTCCGTAGCGCATGGCCCAGTCGATCTGCAGCCGGCCGCCGCCATCGCCGATCCGCTTGGCCAGTTGGTCCGACTGGCTGCGTGTAATCGTGCGAAGCGGGGATTCGTCCTCTTCCCGGTTCCAGATCTCGTCATAGGCCTTGCCGGACTTGCCTGGCCGGGTCATCAGAACGATGCCGTAAAGGATCGGATACCAGAGGGCCCGCGGCCATTCGATCACACGCTTGTCGGAAAGAAACTCGCGCAGGTAGCGGCGCATGGGCCAATAGGACGTCCCGTCCGGGGTGCCCAGGTTCACCAGAAGCACACCGACCCGGCCCGTCTTCACAGGAGGATGCCCCGAAGGCAACTGGACCTTGCGCATGTCTTCTTGTTTTTCCGGCATGGACGGCGTCGATTGATCGGTCATTGAGTGTCCGTAGAAAGCGGCCTGTGGCAGAGCCGCGAACCGCGCGATTTCATGGTCCGCGTCAAACCTTACGCATACACTCAGCCTTTAGATCATAAAGCGTCCAAATAAAACCCGTACGAGGGTCTCCGGAGGGGCCAAACGTCCTCCGAAGCCGTAGACTTCTAGCCGTAGTCGCGTTCGTCGGAAATCACCTTGCCATCGTTGGGCAAAGCGCCCGGCCCGACGATTTCAATCGCCCCCTTCAGCCGGGTCACGTCCCGGAGCGTCCCGCCGACTCGCTCGGCCAGATCGGCAACAGGATTCGCCGCTTCGACCGTGAGCGTCATCACATCCGCTTCGCCGTCGCGGCTGACGGTCAGACGAGCCTTTGAGATCTCGTCATGGGTTTTCACGATTTCATCGATCTGGGTCGGATCGACGAACATACCCTTGATCTTCGTGCGTTGGTCCGCTCGGCCCATCCATCCGGCAATGCGCCGGTTGGTCCGCCCGCAAGACGATTGACCCGGCAGCACGGCAGACAGGTCTCCGGTTCCGAAACGGATCAGCGGATAGACCCGGTTGAAGGCGGTCACGACCAACTCGCCGACCTCGCCGTCCACAACGGGCTCACCGGTTCCAGGGCGTACGATTTCGACGATATAGTCTTCGTTGACGATCATACCCTCTCGGGCATCGCTCTCGTAGGCGATCACCCCGAGATCCGCCGTCGCATAGCACTGGCTGACGCGAATGCCTCTTGCCTCGTATTCCTCGCGCAGGGACGGGAACAGGGCGCCGCCGGAGACGAGCGCCGTCCTGATGGAGGAAACATCCCGCCCCTGTTCGTCGCCGCGGTCCAGCAGGATCTTCAGATAGTCCGGCGTGCCGATGAAAGCGGTGGGTTTCAGAACCTCGATCGCTTCGACCTGCATGTCGGTATTGCCGACCCCGGCCGGGAAGACCGTGCATCCAAGCGCCCGCGCGCCGTGATCCAGAATGAAACCGCCCGGCGTCAGGTGATAGGAAAAGGCATTGATGACCACCTCGCCCTTGCGGACACCGGCGGCGAAGAGTGCACGGGCGCCGTTCCAGGGATCGTCTCCGGATGCCTGCGGTT
The DNA here is from genome assembly GCF_048260565.1 of Roseibium sp. Lineage (GTDB taxonomy): Bacteria > Pseudomonadota > Alphaproteobacteria > Rhizobiales > Stappiaceae > Roseibium. The sequence goes on from NZ_JBLXGP010000005.1 coordinate 207,558, forward strand.
CCCAGATCGGCCCCGGCGACATGAACACCCGCTCGACTCCGCCGAGAGTTCCGGCCAGAAATCCGCCAAAGGGCGGATTTTCCTTTTGCCGCACCAGAAGCTCCGACTTCCGCAGAACCGGAAGCGACGCAAGCGCATCGCGGGAGGTTACCTTCGCCAGATCGACCCCGCGCAGGTGCTCCGCCCATCCGGGTGCGGCAGCCACGGCATGGCTGAGAAAATCCGGCAATTTGGCAAACAGTTCCGCCTCGCGCTGATCGGCGGCCTGCCGCTCGCGCGCATCAAACATGTCGTCGCTCATGATCGTCTCCGCTTTCCCAGAGATACCCTCTAGGACAACCAGCGTTTCCTTCGCTTATAGTGCTTGAAGTCCCGGAACGATTTGCGTCCCGCGCCGCTCACACCCAGGTAGAATTCCTTCACGTCCTCGTTTTCCCGCAGGGCCTTGGCTTCGCCGTCAAGTACAATCCGGCCGGACTCAAGAATGTAGCCGTAGGTGGCGTATCTCAGCGCCACGTTCGTGTTCTGCTCCGCAAGAAGGAAGGACACGCCCTCCTGCTGGTTGAGCTGTTTCACGATTTCGAAAATCTCTTCCACGAGCTGCGGCGCCAGCCCCATGGACGGTTCGTCCAGCAGGATCATCTTGGGTCGGCTCATAAGCGCCCGGCCAATGGCGCACATCTGCTGCTCACCGCCGGAGGTGTAACCGGCCTGGCTTTGACGGCGCTCCTTGAGACGCGGGAAATAGCGGTACACCATCTCGAGGTCGTCGCGGATGGCAGCCGACCCGTCCTTTCGGGTATAGGCCCCCGTCAGCAGGTTTTCCTCAATCGTCAGATGGCCGAAGCAATGACGGCCTTCCATGACCTGAATGCAGCCGCGGCGCACAAGGTCGTTGGGCGAAAGCGCCTGCACCTCTTCGTTCTCGAAGACGATCTTGCCCTTGGTCACCTCGCCCCGTTCCGCGCCCAGCAGATTGGAAACGGCCTTCAGCGTGGTGGTTTTCCCGGCGCCGTTGGCGCCCAGTAGCGCGACAATACCGCCCCGTGGAATGGTCAGGGAGACCCCCTTCAGGACCAGGATCACATGATCGTAGATCACTTCGATGTTGTTCACCGACAGGATCGTGTCTTTCGATCCCGCAGTCGCCGCATCGGCTTCGGGTCGCGCCATATCCAGGGTCGACATTTTAGAAATTCCTCCGGAAATTGTCCCGCCGCCGGTGGCGGCGGGACGAACGACCCGATCAGTTCGGGCAGGGTTCGGTACGTGCCGGCCAGGGAGCGTTCTTTTCCGCATACTCCTTGGCAGCCGCTTCAAGCATCGGACGGACGATCTCCGTCATCGGCTCGAACCAGTCGGTGATCTGGTTCCACTTGGTTCCGTCCCACTGCTGGATGAACACCGGCTCGGAACCGGCATGGTCCTCACAGGTCATCTTCATGGGATGCGCGAAGCCTTCCATGCCGATTTCCTTCAGCCGAGCTTCCGTCAGATCCAGACTTTCCAGGCCGATCCGCATATCTTCGCCGGTCAGCACCTTCTTGCCGGTCTTTTCCTGTGCGGTACGAAGAGCTTCGGCAACCAGCATGGCGTTCAGAACACCGCGGTTGTAGAGCGTGCTGCCGACCATGGCCTTGTCGGTCTGGGACTTTCCAGGCTCGATCATGTACTTGATGATATCCTGGATCGCCGGATACTCGGTGCCGACACCGGAGAAGTTCATCGCCTTGTAGCCCTTTGCACCGGCACCGCCGGCAGCGGCATCGTCATCGCCGGCCGACCACCAGACGCCAATGAACCGATCCATCGGGAAACGGGTCTTCACGGCTTCCTTGATGGCGGTCGGGTTCATCGCGCCCCAGCCCCACATGACCATGTAGTCGGGACGGTCACGACGCACGTTCAGCCACTGCGACGACTGGTTCTGCATTTCCTTGCCCGGAACCGGGTACTGCAGCAGTTCGAAACCGTACTTCTTGGCAAGGTCTTCCAGAAGCGGAATCGGCTCACGGCCGTAACCGGCGTCGAGGAACAGGTAGCCGATCTTCTTGCCCTTGAGCTTGTCGAGGCCGCCTTCCTGGTGCGCGATGTACTTGATGACCACGGATGCGCCGTCCCAATAGGTATCCGGTGCGTTGAAGATCCACGGGAACACATTGCCGTCGGCCGCGGCCGACAGGCCGTAACCCATGGACAGGACCGGGATCTTGTCCACGGAGGCCTTCGGGATCAGCTGAAGGGTGATACCGGTGGAATACGGGTTGTAGACCAGCGCGCCCTTGCCCTTGGTGGCTTCGTAGCACTCAACGCCTTTTTGGGCGTTATAGCCGGTTTCGCATTCCTCGATGTTGAGCTTGACGCCGCCGACGCCACCGTCACGCTCATTGAGCATGTTGAAATAGTCGGACATGCCGTTGGCGATCGGAATGCCGGATCCGGCATAAGGACCGGTTCGATAGGTGAGCAGCGGAATGTAGTTGCTGTCTTCAGCCGCTGCCTGCTGCACCAGCCCCGAAGAGCCAAGTGCAACGGCCACGGCGGTGCCAAGCGCGAATTGCTTGAAATTCATCATGCATTTCCTCCCTTGCGGCATCGCTCTGGTTCGAGTGCCGCCGGACCGGTTGAGCCATCCTCCCCGGACAGGTCCGTTGTCCGGATGGCGTGCCTGAATCTTGCCGCTCAGTAAGGGAACGGCCAGACTCTCAGCTTCTGCTTTCCGATCTGCCACAGCCGCGCGAAACCGTGCGGTTCGACAATCAGAAAGAAGATGATCAGCGCGCCGACGATCATGAACGTCAGATGTTCGACCGTCTCCGCAGCAATATCGACTCCGATCACTCCCGGAATGAATTTCAGGAAAACCGGCAGGATCCAGATGAAGGCGGCGCCCATGAAAGACCCGCCCAGGCTACCCAACCCGCCCAGGATCACCATGAACAGGATCTGGAACGACAGGGTGATCGAGTAAGACGAAGGTTCGGCCGCATTCAGCCAGAAAAACACCATCATCGCGCCTGCGACGCCGCAGATGTAGGACGAGACGCCGAAGGCGAGAAGCTTCGTCTGCAGCGGGCGGATCCCCATCAGCTCGGCGGCAATATCCATGTCGCGGATCATCATCCACGATCGCCCGATCCGGCCGCGCAGCACGTTGGCGATCACGAGCGCAATGAAAACTGTGATTGCCAGAACGACGAAGTAGCGCGCCAGCGGCGTTGCCTCGGCACCGGAGATCGTGACGCCGAACATCTCACGTTTCGGGATCTCGATCGCGCCGGACGCATTGTAGTTGTAAAGCCACGGAATACGGATGAAGCACCATTCCAGGAAGAACTGCGCCGCAAGCGTCGTCACCGCGAGATAAAGTCCCTTGATGCGCAGGGACGGCAGGCCGAACACCGCACCGATGGCCGCCGAGAAGAACCCGGACACCAGCACGAGGAAGATCACGTTCACATCGGGAAAGATGGACGTCAGCTTGTAGGCCGCATAGGCACCCACACCCATGAAGGCGCCCGAACCCAGGGAAAGCTGGCCGGCAAAACCGGTCAGCACGTTGAGCCCGATCGCGGCCAGTGAAAACACCAGGAACGGGATCATGATCGACGTCAGGAAGAAGTCGTTGGCCGTCAGCGGGATCAGCACAAAGGCGATCAGCAGCAACACGGCAATACCGACGCGGTCCTGCCTGATCGGAAAGAGCGACTGATCCGCTTCGTAGCTTGTCTTGAATTGGCCGGCTTCGCGATAGAACATGTACCTTACACCCGCTCGATGATTTTTTCGCCGAAGAGACCCTGCGGCCGGAACAAGAGGAAGATCAGGGCGATGATGTAGGCGAGCCAGGATTCGATCCCGCCGCCGACCAGTCCGCCCCAATAGATCTCACCGATCTTCTCGCCGAAGCCGATGATCAGTCCGCCGATAATCGCACCGGGGATGGACGTGAAACCGCCCAGGATCAGAACCGGCAGAGCCTTGAACGCCACGATTTCCAGTGCGAACGACACGTCGGACCGTGCCCCCCACATGATCCCCGTGGCGAGCGCCACCAGACCGGCCGCGAACCATACGATGGCCCAGATCTGGTTCAGCGAGATGCCGACCGAGAGAGCTGCCTGATGATCGTCGGCCACGGCCCGAAGTGCCCGGCCGATCCGCGTCTTGTTGAAGAAGATGCCAAGCGCGGCCACCATGATGATGGCGATCACCGCCGCCGCGATGTCGATGTGCTGCAGGATCACCAGGCCGCGCTCGCCCATTTCGAACGCGGTGGATCCGGTCGGAAGCCCGAGCTGTTCCGCGATCATCTGCTTCGGCTCGCCGCCGAACACGAACTCGCCGAAACCGACCAGGAAATAGGTCAGGCCGATGGTCGCCATCAGCAGGATGATGTCCGGCTGATTGACCAGCGGCCGCATGACCACCCGTTCGATCCCGTAGGCGAGAACGCCCATGGCAACGATGGTCAAAAGCAGGGCCAGATAGGCGGGTATACCGTGTTCGTACAGGCCGACCAGCGTCAGCCCGGCAAACACCACCATGATGCCTTGCGCGAAATTGAAGACGCCGGAAGCCTTGAAGATCAGGACGAACCCGAGGGCGATCAGCGCGTAGAGGATCCCGGTCACGAACCCTTCCCACAAAACCTGCAGGAAGAAGTCCGGCATTTCGACCATCTGGACGAAGGGATCGATGAAGATGTCATATAGCATGTTGGTCGTTCCCCCGATCAGTGGCTGACGCCGAGATAGGCATCGATCACGGCCTGGCTGGCCTGAACCTCTTCAGGCGGTCCATCCGCGATCTTCTTGCCGTAGTCGAGAACGACGACACGGTCGGACAGGTCCATGACCACGCCCATGTCATGTTCGATCAGGGCGATCGTGGTGCCGAACTCCTGGTTCACATCCAGGATGAACCGGCTCATGTCCGCCTTTTCTTCCAGGTTCATGCCCGCCATGGGTTCGTCGAGCAGCAGAAGTTCCGGCTCCATGGCAAGGGCCCGGCCCAGTTCGACGCGCTTCTGGAGACCATAGGGCAGCTTTCCGACCGGCGTTTTCCGGATGGCCTGGATTTCGAGGAAGTCGATGATTTCCTCGACCTTCTTGCGGTGCTCAATTTCCTCCTGGCGCGCAGGCCCGTACCACAGCATCTGCCAGAAGAAGTTCTTGCGCATCTTCAGCGACCGGCCGGACATGATGTTGTCGAGGGTCGTCATGCCCTTGAACAGCGCCACGTTCTGGAAGGTCCGGGCGATGCCCTGGCTGGCGGCTTCATAGGGTTTCATCTTCCGCCGCACCTGACCCTGCCAGGTAATGGTGCCCACCTGCGGATGATAGAAACCGTTGATCACATTGAGCATGGAGGTCTTGCCCGCCCCGTTCGGCCCGATGATCGCCCGGATCTCGCCCTTCTTGATATCGAAGGAAATATCGGTGATCGCTTTTACGCCGCCGAAGGACAGGGACACATTGTCCACGCGCAGCAGGTCTTCCCGCTCCGAGGCCGGGGTTGCCACCTGCGGCATTTCCTCACTCGTCATGATGGCATTCATTCAGCCGCCTCCTGATGGCCGGACGCCTCGTGCGCGGTCATATCCCTGATTTCCACGGTCGCTTCGATCGCACCGATCCGGCCGTCCTCATAGGTGACTTCCGTCCTGACATGTTTGGATGTCGAGCCGTCATAGAGCGCCTCGATCAGCGGAGCGTACCGCTCCGCGATGAAGCTGCGGCGGACCTTCTGGGTCCGCGTCAGCTCGCCGTCATCCGCGTCCAGTTCCTTGTGCAGGACCAGGAAGCGTCGGACCTGGGCACCGGCCATCATCGGTTCGCCTGCAAGGTCCCGGTTCACCTGATCCACATGATCCTGGATCATGTCATAAACCTGCGGATGGGCTGCGAGTTCCTGGTAGCTGGCGTAATTGACGTTGTTGCGTTCCGCCCAGGAGCCGACCGCCGTCAGGTCGATGTTGATGAAGACGCCGACCCGGTCCTTGCCGTCGCCGAAGGCAACCACTTCCTTGATGTTGGGGAAGAACTTCAGCTTGTTCTCGATGTACTTCGGCGGAAACAGGGATCCGTCCGTCAGTTTGCCGACGTCCTTTGCCCGGTCGATGATCTTCAGATGACCGTTGTCGGCGATAAAGCCGGCGTCGCCGGTATGCACCCAGCCTTCCTCGGTCTTGGTCGAGCGGGTCGCTTCGTCGTTCTTGTAGTAGCCGACAAAGACACCGGGAGAGCGGTAAAGCACTTCGCCGTTTTCCGCGATTTTCAGCTCGACGGACGGCGCCGGCTTGCCGACGGTGTCGCCGTAGATTTCGCCGTCCGGCTGCAGCGTGATGTAGACGCTGGCTTCAGTCTGTCCGTAAAGCTGCTTCAGGTTCAGGCCGAGAGAGCGGTAGAAGCGGAAGATTTCCGGGCCGATCGCCTCGCCTGCCGTATAGCCGACCTTGAGCCGGGTCAGGCCCATCCGGTTCTTCAGCGGTCCGTAGACGAAGAAGTCTCCGAGCCGGTAGAGGATCCTTTCCTTCAGGGAGACGCTTTCGCCGTTCAGGATCTTCTCCCCCGATCGGCGGGCGACACCCATGAAATAGTCGAACATCCGGCGCTTGAGTTTCCCCGCATCCTCCATTCGCACCATGATCGACGTCAGCATGCTTTCAAACACGCGCGGCGGAGCGAAGAAGTAGGTCGGTGCGATCTCGAGCCGGTCGACGTCGATGGTATCGAGACTTTCCGGACAGTTCACGCAATAGCCGGCGGTAAAGGCCTGTGCGAGAGAGAACACATGGTCGCCGATCCACGCCATCGGCAGATAGGCCAGAACTTCCTCATGTTCGTCCAGATGATCGAACGCGTTGGCGTTGCGCGCGGAGATGATGAGGTTGTCGAAGGACAGCATCACGCCCTTCGGCCGCCCGGTCGTGCCCGACGTGTAGAGCATGACGGCGATATCCGACCCCTTGCCGCCGGCAAATCCGTCCGCCCAGGCTTTTTCCGCTCCCGGATCCTTTTCCAGAACCTTTCGGCCAAGCTCTTGCACGGCGTTGAAATCATGCAGATGCGTATGATCGTAATCGCGCAGGCCCCGGGTCTCGTCGTAGATGATTTCCTTGAGCGACGGGACTTCGCTGTCCATGGACAGCAGCTTGTCCACCTGCTCCTGATCCTCGACGACCGCGAACGTCACCTCGGCATGGCCGAGAACATAGGCCATCTCCTCGGCCACCGAGTCCGAATAAACCGGAACCGGAATGGCGCCAATGGCCTGTGCGGCCACCATTGACCAATAAAGCCGGGGCCGGTTGGAGCCGACGATGGCCACTTTTTGTCCCGGCTGAAGGCCGAGCTCTTTCAGACCGAGCGACAGATCGCGGATATTGTCCCGCACTTGCGCCCAGGTCCAGCTCTGCCAGATCCCGAAATCCTTTTCCCGAACAGCAGTTCGGTCTCCGAAGACCTTCGCATTGTGCAGAAGAATCTTCGGAAAGGTGTCCCCGCCGCTCGAAGCGGCGTCGGCCAACCCTGCCATAGCGTGTTCATCCCTTTAGAGTCGCCCCGTTTTCCGGGGTCGAATTATGCGCCTATGAAACTATCCGTTTCTCTCCGCTTCAAGCCATTTTTTCAAAAATGGTTTTCGCAGGGCGGAACCGTCAGCCTCCAGACAGGCAAACGCTAAGCAGCATGGATTACGCCATTATGTTTCAATTGTAACAAAATGTGTCACGCAGCTGTTGGGCACGAGAACCGAAAGGCCCTAGCCAATGGAGACACAGCGAAATAATGTTTCACTATGAAGGAGAAAGCCCAACTTCAGGCTCAACTGGACTTGCTTCAGGCAGCGCTTGACCACGTCAATCAGGGATTTTCCGTGTTCGATGCGGACATGCGGCTTGTCGCCTGGAACCGGGGTCTGTGGGAAATGCTGGATTTTCCGCAGGAACTTGCCTGCCGGGGAACGCATCTGGAAGCCTTTTTGCGCGTGAATGCCGAACGCGGCGAATACGGCCCCGGTGACATCGAAGGCAAGATCCAGCGCCGGCTGGAGAGGGCCTGGCTGTTCGAACCCCATTATTTCGAGCGGGTCCGGCCGAACGGCCAGGTGATCGCAATCAGCGGAACGCCTCTCCCTCAAGGCGGCTTCGTCACGATTTACACCGATGTGACCGAGGAACGCCGCCGGCAGGAGAAGCTGGAAAAGACGGTCGAGGAACGCACGCGCGCCCTGCGCCAGAGCGAGGACTGGCTGCGCCTGGTAACCGACAACATCCCCGCCCTGGTCGCCTATCTGGCGCCCGGCCCCGTCTACCGGTTCGCCAACCGACGCTATGCGGAGTGGTTCGGCCAGTCCGTCACCTCGATCGCGGGCCGGTCCGCCCGGGAAGTGATCGGCGAAGAGCTTTACGGAGAGATCGGACCCCAGATCGACCGGGCTTTCGAGGGCCATGTCGTCTCCTACGAATATACCCGCACCCGCCCCGACGGCTCGCTCGCCTACATGCGCTCGACAATCATTCCGGACATGACCCTTGACGGGCGCACGCTCGGGATCTTCGTCCTGTCGCTCGATGCGACAGATCAGAAGCGCAGCGAGGCGACGCTGTTACAGTCCCAGCGGATGGACGCGGTCGGCAAGCTGGCCGGCGGACTTGCCCATGACTTCAACAATCTGCTGACGATCCTGATCGGCAACCTGCTCAGCCTGAATCGCAAGGACGGCATGATTGCAGCCGAGACGCTGAGAACTCATCTTGCGCCCATGCTGCAGGCCACAAAGCGCGGCGCGGACCTGACCCAGCGCCTGCTGGCCTTCAGCCGGGGGCAGGCCGTCGACCCCAAGGTCGTCCCGCTACGCCAGGTTCTCGACAACATCGGCGGCCTCCTTTTGGGATCGATCCCCGCGCCCATCACGCTCAAAATCGAACAGGCGGCACCCGATCTTGCGGCCTGCATCGATCCCACGCAGATGGAAACCGCGCTGATCAATCTGGTCTTCAATGCCCGGGATGCCATGCCGGAAGGCGGCACACTCGAAATCCGCCTGGAGGCGCAGGAGCTTGACCAGCACCGTGCGGACGACCTGTCCGTTCCGCCCGGATGCTATGCGGTTCTGGTCGTGAAGGACACCGGCGTCGGAATGGATCACGACACCCGCCTGCGTATCTTCGAACCCTTCTTCACCACCAAGCCGTTCGGCACAGGAAGCGGGCTCGGCCTGTCCATGGTCTACGGCTTCATGCGCCAGTCGGGCGGCGCGGTGGATATCATTTCCGATCCCGGAACCGGTACGGAATTCCGCCTGTATCTGCCCGCCAGATCTCTGCCGGCAGTCTCCGCGGAACCCGAAGCCCTCGCCGCCTCCGGTCAGGCGGCCAACCTCCGCGGCAACGGTGAGCTGCTGTTGCTGGTGGAGGACAACCCGGACGTCGCCGCGGTGTTGACGGAAGAACTGGCCGGGCTCGGCTATTCGGTGCTGCTTGCGGAAAACGCCGAGGATGCCCGCATTCTCGCGGTCGAGCTTCCCGATCTGCGCGCCGTCCTGAGCGACATCGTCATGCCGGGCCAGATGAACGGATTGGCGCTTGCCAAGGAAATCAGGACGAAACGGCAGGACCTCGGCATCGCTCTCATGACCGGCTATGCGGATTGGGGCAGCCTTGACGCCGACCTGCCGGACTGCGAATTCCCGGTGCTCGCCAAACCCTTTCAGACCGACCACCTTGCTCTGACCTTGAGGCAGATACTCACGTCATGACCCATCAGGATTTTCGCAACGGGAACTTCGACCCGACGGCCAAACCTGCGCTGGTTTTCATCGTCGACGACGAGCCGGACATCTGCACCTTGCTGGTGGAGAACATGACCCCGTTCGGGATGACGACCCGGGTTTTTTCCCGCGCGACCGACATGCTCGATGCGCTCGCCCTGGAGAAACCGGATGCCTGTCTGATCGATCTCGGCCTCCCGGACATCGACGGCATGACCCTCATAAACGAGGTCCGCAGGAAATCCTCCGTGCCGATCCTGGTGCTGAGCGCGCGCAGCCATTCCTCCGATCGGGTCATGGGTCTCGAGATGGGCGCGGACGACTATGTGGTCAAACCTTTCGACCCGCGCGAGGTCGTGGCCCGTATCCGCTCGATCCTCAGGCGGTCCGCAAGCCGTCCGTCCGAAGCGGTATCTGAGGACAAGGCCCGATTCGCCGGCTGGACCTACACGCCCGGCTCGCACTGCCTCACCTCCGCGGACGGAGAGGAAACCTTTCTCTCCACCGGAGAAGCCCATCTGCTCGAGGCCCTGTTGCGAGCCCCCAAACGGGTTCTCACCCGTGACTACCTGCTGGAACACGGCGGCCGCGACGAAAGCCTGGACCGGTCGATCGACGTCCGGATCTCCAGGCTGAGAAAGAAACTCTCCACGCCCGATGTTCCGACCCTGATCCGGACGATCTATGGCTCCGGCTACATGTTCGCCGCCAGCGTCGAGTGGAAATAGTTCAACACGCTATGGATAAAGCTCACCGGGCAGCCAGGTGGCCAGGGCCGGCACCCAGTAGATCAGCGCCAAAACCAGAAGCTGGATCGCGACGAACGGAATGACCCCGCGATAGATATCCATCGTCCGGACCGATGCCGGAACGGTGCCGCGCAGATAGAACAGGGCAAACCCGAACGGAGGCGTCAGAAAGGACGTCTGCAGATTGACCGCCATCATCACCCCGAGCCACGCCGGCGACATGAGCGAGCCGTCCGCCATGGGCATCTGCAGAAGAACCGGGGCCACCAGCGGCACGATGACGAAGACGATTTCCAGGAAATCCAGGAAGAAGCCGAGCACGAACATCACGGCCATGACCGCCAGCATGGCGCCAAGCGTCCCGCCCGGCAGGGACGACAGCAGCGACGTGACTGTTTCATCGCCGCCGAGATCGCGGAACACCAGGGAAAAAATGGTTGCGCCGATCATGATGGCAAACATCATCGCGACCATCTCGACCGCCTTCTGAACGATCCCGCTCAGGATGCCCTGCGTCCGCAGAACATTGAAATTTGCCAGAAGCCCGGCAAACAGCCCCAGACTTGCGACAATCGCCAGGACGAGCGCGACCGGACCTGCAAAGCCTTCCGCCTTCAGAAAGCCGGAAGCAAGAACACAGGCGAGTGCAAGCGCCGACAGGAGCGGAAGCCCGAACGGGATTACCCTGGACGTCGAGACCCTGGCGCCGGCAATCACCACCGCGCCGGCAGCGCCGAGCGCGGCGGCCTCGGTCGGAGTGGCAATGCCCGCCAGAATGGATCCGAGCACGCACGCGATCAGGAAGAGCGGCGGGCAAAGACTGAAAAGCAATTCGGCCCGGCCGGGGGGCGCAGCCGGCGCCTTCAGATCGACGACGTCCCGATCTCTTGTCCGGCCTGCCGCGAACAACTGGTAGAGCATGTAAACGCCGACCAGGACCAGCCCGGGCAAAACGGAGGCGGCAAACAGGTCTGCGACGGAAAACGGGTCCGGCGCGAAATGTCCCATGTCCCTCTGCGCGGACTGGTAGGCGTTTGAGAGCTGATCGGCCAGGAAAACGAGCACGATCGACGGCGGAATGATCTGTCCAAGCGTCCCGGCGGCAGCAATGGATCCGCAGGCGAGGCTCGGCCTGTAGCCATTCTTCAGAAGCGTCGGCAAGGCCAGCAGGCCCATGGTGACCACGGTCGCGCCGACGATCCCCGTGGAGGCGGCAAGCAAGGCGCCCACAAGGGTCACCGACAGGCTGAGACCGCCGGGAAGTCTGCGCAACAGCCAGCCCATCGCCAGAAGCAGGTCCTCGGCGACTTTCGACCGTTCCAGCACGAAGCCCATGAAAATGAACAGGGGAACCGCGATCAGCACCTCATTGGTCACGATCCCGTAGATCCTGAGCGGGATGGCGCCGAGCGTGGGCGTGATTCCCGCAAGCGAACCGAAAAGGGCAAAGAGCAACCCGGCCCCTCCGAGCGAAAACGCCACCGGGAAACCGGCCATCAGCAGCAGACAGACCGAAACGAGCAGCAGCAGGTCGAGATGGCCGACGAGGAAACTCATTGACGGCCAACACCTGTCACAAGCGCATCGAACGCCCGGATCGCGAAGGCGAGGCCCTGCAGACCCAGCAGAAAGGCAAAACACAGGATCGATGTTTTCAGCAGGAAGACAGCCGGCAGGCCGGACGGCTGCGCGGAGCCTTCGAGCACGGACCAGGAGGCGGCAACGAACGGCAGGCTTTTCCAGAAGATGAGAACGCACAGCGGCAGAAGGAAAACCAGCGTACCGGCCAGATCGATCAGCGCCTTCATGCGCGGCGCCGCGGTCTGATAGAAAATATCGACACGCACATGGACGTTGTTGAGCAGGGCGAAACCGGCCGCAAAAAGAGCGAGCCCCACATGCAGATAGAGAACGCTCTCCTGCATCCAGAGAAAGCCGATGTTGAAGACATAGCGCAGCAGCACGACCAGGACCTGGATCAGCACCATGGCCAGAAGAAACCAGCCGGCAAGCCGGCCGGCCGCGCGGTTGAGGCTATCGATCCAGGTCAGATAACGGGCCATGCAGGAGTGCAGCCATGCCGATTGTTGGTGACGCTCACGAAAAACGGGGGAAGAGTGACCTCTTCCCCTGCATCATAGTCAACTTTCGCTGAAAATCAGAAGTTCAGCGAAATATCCCGATGGGGCGACAGGCATGCGGCCACATCAAGGGCCATATCCTTCGGCAACCGGGGCTGCGACCGCAGTCCGATATTGTACTTGATCGCCTCGTCATAGGTGTTGAGCGCGGGCAGCAGCTCTGCCTCGCCCTTCTTGCGCCACTTGAGGTCATCCGCCAGCGCCGCCAGGGACTTGTCGACTTCTGCGATCGCCTCGTCCTTGTCCGGCGACTTGCTGCGCATGATCTTGCGCGCATCCGTCAGGCCCTTGCGTATGTCGCTGGTTCCATCGACATCGCTGACCATGGCGCGGACCTCCTCGATACGCGAGACGGCTGCTTCAGGCTCGAGGTTGCGGATATCGTCCTTCAAGGAAGCGATTTCCGTCTCCAGACCCGCAAGCTTTTCGGCACCCCCGAGGATTGCCCGGACTTCGGCGATCGGCTCGTAGGCACCATCCACCGTCCTGCGATAGGTCAGGCGCGCCTTGTTTTCCGCACTCTGGATCGTCGAAAAGGTCTTGTGGGTTTCTTCCCAACCATCAGGAATCCGGGCCATCAGGGCATCACGCTCGTCCGTGAGCTTGTCGATCTCCGCCTGCGCCTTCCGGCCGCGTTCTTCCGAATAGACCCCGGTCGGTCCGGAGCGGGAAACGATCACCTCAAGGTCCTTGATGTGACCGTCTATGCGCCGTGCATCCCGTTCCAGCGCGCGGACTTCGTCATGAACCGATCGGTAATCGACGGCAGCCACTTCCACAGCCTTTTCCGCGGTAAAGATGTCATCCATCAACGGAATGGCCTTTTCCGCGTCCTCATATCCCGTCTTCAGCTTTTTCTGCAGATCTTTCGGCAGATAGCTCATGTCGACGTTGGACACGGTCTGGATGGCGTTCATGATGCCGTTGCCGTCCGTCCGATACATGTCATGCACGATATCTTCCATGCAGTACTGCAGCTTCGGGTTCTTCGGCGGTGGCGCCGTTTCCGAGAGCAGCGACACGCGGTTCGGCAGATAATTGACCAGCGACGGGTACTGTCCGACGATCCCCAGAGCCAGAAGCTGCAGGGCAATGAAGGCAATCACGCCCTTGTACATGTCGATCGTCTTGACTGCGGCCGGTGCCACGCCACGCAGATAGAACAGCGCGAAGCCGAACGGCGGTGTCAGGAACGACGTCTGGATGTTCAGACCGATCATCACGCCGAGCCAGACCGCAGTCACGTTTGCACCCGGGTCGGCCAGCAGGATCGGCGCGACGATCGGCACGACGACCACCGAAATTTCGATGAAGTCGAGGAAGAAGCCGAGGATGAAGATCACCAGCATCACCACGATGAACTGGGCCCAGAAGCCGCCCGGCAATCCGAGCAGGAATTCCTTCACCAGCTCTTCACCGCCGAAGCCGCGGAACGCGGCCGTCAGCATGGCCGCGCCCATCAGGATGATGAACACCAGCGCCGAGGTCTTGGCGGTTTCCAGCATGACCCCGCGCAGGGTGTCCTCGAAACGCAGCGTTCTCCAGCCGCTCCAGAACAGCGCGATCAGCAACAGGGAGACGGCGATCAGGGCGATAATAATCGCCACGACGTCGTCGCTCGTTTCGATGCGCTTGATGTTGATGTTGTGGAAGCTGAGTGCGATGGCGATCGCCAGAATGGCCAGCACGGCCAGGACTGCGGGCCGGTATTGTCCACGCTTGCCTTCGCGCAGGCGGTAGCCGGCCATGACCATCGCGCCGACGGCACCGATCGCGCCGGCCTGGTTCACGGTTGCCACGCCGGCAATGATCGAACCCAGCACCAGGAAGATCAGGGCCAGCGGCGGCACGAGCGTCATTAGCACCTTGCCGAGAAACGCGCGATTGAAGGTTCCAGGCTCATGCACCGCAGGCGCGGCGCTCGGCTTCAGGAAGGCGAAGCCGAGAATGAACAGCATGTAGAGCCCGACGAGAACCAGACCCGGAATAAAGGCGCCGAGGAACATTTCGCCGGCACTGGTCGACACGACCGAGAAGTCCGACGGCATGGAGATCTCACCGGTCGCCGCCTTGTAGAGGGTCTGACGCAGCGTACCGGCCTGGTCCACCGCGCTTGCCAGCTGGTCGGCGAGAATGATCAGCACGATCGAAGGCGGAATGATCTGTCCGAGCGTTCCGGACGCGGCGATCGTACCGGTCGCCAGCGGCACCGAATACTTGTTGCGCATCATGGCCGGCAGGGAGATCAGGCCCATTGCCACGACCGTGGCGCCAACGATACCCGTGGTCGCCGCAAGAAGGGCGCCCACGAAAACGACCGAAATACCGAGGCCGCCCGGAACCGGGCCGAACAGCTTCGCCATGGTCACGAGCAGATCTTCAGCGATCTTGGACCGCTGCAGCATGATGCCCATGAACACGAACAGCGGAATGGCGATCAGCGTATCTCGTTGGGCCTCCCAATAGACCCCTCGAAGGTTTGTGGTTCCCGCGCTCAGCCACTGGCTGGGCCCGCCCTGGGCGAAGAAGGCGTCCACGTTACCGGCATAAAGATAGCCGACAATGGACGCGATACCGATGGTGACGATGGCAGCACCGGGCAACGCGAAGGCCACCGGGAAACCGGAGCCGAGAGCCACAGCCATCACCACGACGAGAAGAGCAAGAAAGAAGAGTTCCATGGAAGTGTCTCGGCTCAGCTACTGGACGGCATGTGAGGAATGATCTTTACCGCCGGGCTCCCCGCGGATATCGGCGACAGCGTCGAGGAAATAGCTGACGAACTGGATCATCATCGAAACGGCGAAGACGCCCAGGAAGCCCGCCATCAGATATTTGACATAAAGACCGAAACCGGCCTGCGTGACTTCATAGGACAGCATCGGGCTGTTGATGATGCTCGACTTGCCACCCATGCCGACGACCAGAATGACCCAGCACAGCGAAACGCCGAACAGGATCGAACCGATCGCATTGACCCAGCCTTTCGTGCGCGGCGCGAAATTCGCGTAGAACACGTCGACGCGCACATGGCCTTCTTCCAGAAGCGTATAGGCACTGGCGAAGAGGAACAGCGCGGCATACCAGAAGCGCACCAGGTCGGCCATGAAGGCCTGTTCGTAGGAGAAGATGAAGCGGCCGATAACGATCAGCAGTTCGGCGACAACCACGAACAGAGCCAGCCAGTGGAAGCCAAGCGTGCGGGTAAAGGCAGCCAGAACGAATGAAAACGCGATCAGGGGCATGTGAATGACGGCGCCGCGCCATTGCGACCGGCTAAGGTCGGCGGCCAGGTCCTTGCCGACGACAGCCTCCAGAAAGCCTTCCACCCGAAGGAAGGAAATCGCCATGTCGGCCAGCCCCACAAAGAGAACGGCCCAGAACATGGCTCGGATCAGATAGGCGTTGATATCGCTGATGCGCTTGCTGTCCTCGCGTAGGGTCGTTTCGCTGTTGCGCGCCACGTACCCGGCGGCCAGGACCAGAAGAAGGACATAGATGCCAAGCTGGACCCAGGACCATAAGATCGGCATTGAACCGTTTGCGGCGGCCCCGTAAATCGGCGCGACGCCGGGGAAATCCTGCCAGTAGTTCAGGTAATTATTGACAAGGAACGCTGCCATAACCGCAAGGATCGCCCAGCCGAAGATGCGAATTGCCTTCTGGCTTGTATTGGAGCTTCCCCGTCCGGATTTGTTGGCAGACACCTCGTCTTGAACGCTGTCCAAGGCCGTCATCGTGGCGATGCCTTTATTCTTTTTGATTTGTAACGAAATGGGGACGGGAAATTTCCCGTCCCCTTAGCTTCGGTCAGACCGCCTTAGGACGGAATGCCCAGGAAGCGGTTGCGCTTCTGGCTGTAAGCGATGTCGGAAATAGCCATCCAGCTACCGATGTCCTTACGCGCGGTGATAACGCTTTCGAAGATCTTCTTGGAAAGCGGATCGTTGTCCATCGCTTCCTGAAGAACTTCCTCGGAGGCTTCACCGAAGGCGTCATAGACTTCGTCGGAGAACTCGCGCAGCTGAACGCCGTGCTCGTTGATAAGCTTGTCGAGGTAAGCACCGTTGTTGGCGTTGGTTTCAGCCATGGTGCCGGCGTTTTCTTCCGCACAAGCGGCCTTGATGATTTCCTGGTCGGTCTTGGACAGCCCTTCCCAGAAAGCCTTGTTCATGCCGATCGCGAGCTGCGAACCCGGCTCGTGCATGCCCGGCCAGTAGTAGTACTTGGCGGCTTCGTAGAACTTCATGAAGTAGTCGTTGAACGGACCGACCCACTCGGTAGCGTCAACGGCACCGGAAACAAGGTTTTCATAGATCTGGCCGCCCGGCAGGGAAACCGGAGATGCGCCGAGCTTCGCCATGACGTCGCCGCCAAGACCCGGAATACGCATCTTCAGACCCTTGAGGTCGTCAGCGGAGTTGATTTCCTTGTTGAACCAGCCGCCCATCTGGACGCCGGTGTTACCCATGGCAAGGTTCTTCAGGCCGAATTCGCCTGCGAGTTCGTCCCACAGTTCCTGACCGCCGCCGTACTTAATCCAGGCGTCCATTTCGGTGTAGGTCAGACCGAACGGAATAGCGGTGAACGCCGCCCAGCCCGGGTGCTTGCCTTTCCAGTAGTAGTCGGCACCGATGTAAGCCTGAGCGTTACCGGAAGCGACTTCGTCGAAGGAGTCGAATGCGCCCACGCGCTCGCCGGCGGCGAAATACTGCGTGCTGATCCGGCCTTCGGTCAGTTCGGAGATACGTGCGGCCAAGCGCTGTGCCGGAATACCCAGACCCGGAAAATCCCGCGGCCAGGTCGACACGATAACCATTTCCTTGGTCGACTGAGCGATGGCCGGAGCGGCGAGAGTGGAGGCAGCAACGACACCACCTGCACCGAGACCGGCCTTTTTGATAAACGAACGACGATCCATTAAATTATCCTCCCAAATCGGACATGAATCCAACCGGCGCCTACACTTGCACCGATCTGTGAGTATGTCTAGGTGAAGAAAAGAGCATCGCGCTATTCGTGGTTCTGCGGAAGAACTCAGTAGTAGTACTGAAAAACATTCAAGAGTCGCACCCCGGCAGTCAGGGGCGATACAACCCGGGAGATGCATGGGAGTGACGTTTAAAACCAAATTGCTCCTGATTACGCTCCTTCCCCTTGTCGCCGTGTCGATCCTCATCGGAAGCGCCACCTATTATCAGGCGCACCGGCTGATCGAAGTCGAAACACGCGCGGTCGAAGAGCGGATTCTGGAAACCAAGCGGCAGGAAATCCGCAATTATATCAGCCTCGCACTGACCTCCATCGAACGGATCTACAAGGAAGAGCCGGGCGGCCGCGCGGCCGCCCAGGAGGAAGTCAAGCAGATCATCCACAACATGACGTTTGGAGAAGACGGGTATTTCTTCGTCTACAAGCTCGACGGCACCAATCTCGTCCATCCCAGACTGAAACATCTGGTGGGCGGAAAATGGTGGGACCTCCAGGATCCGGAGGGCGACTATGTCATCCGCAACCTGATCGAGGCGGCAAAGGCCGGCGGCGGCTTCCATCAGTATGTCTGGAACAAGCCGAGCACCGGACAGGTCGAGGAGAAGCTCGGCTACGCCATCCTGCTCGAGGACTGGGGCTGGATGCTGGGGACCGGACTTTACACGGACGACATTGCCCATGAGGTGGCTGCCATTCGGGCGGACTTCGCGGCGAGCATCCGCCAGACCGTCATCGTGATCTTCGCGATCACCCTGATCGCGATCGTCATCGCCGGCACGCTGATCGCCGGTGTGCGTTTTTCCGAGGAGCGGTTTGCCAACTCCAAACTGAAGGAGCTCACGAACCGGATTTTCGATGTCCAGGAACAGGAACGCAAACGGGTGTCTACGGAACTGCATGACAGTATCTCGCAATTGCTGGTCTCCGTGCGCTACGGCATCGAAATGATCCAGAGCGAAGCCGGGGGCGCCACGGCCCTGCGCGACTATGCGACCAAGTGCCTGAAGACCCTGGACGGCGCCATTTCCGAGGTCCGCCGGATTTCCCGGGACCTGAGGCCGAGTCTTCTCGACGACATGGGTCTGGCAACCGCCCTCGTCAGTCTCGGCAACGAATTCCAGACACAATCCGGGATTTCGGTTTCCGTCGACGCCGAAAGATGCCACGACAGGCTGTCCGACGGGGCAAAGACCGCGCTATACCGGGTCGTCCAGGAATGCATGACCAATGTCGCGCGCCACTCGGAAGCGCGGAACGTGAAGATCGATCTGAAGGTCGGACCGCATACATTGGCCCTGATCGTGGAGGACGACGGCATCGGCATCCCCCACCCGCTGCCGCAAAACGGCGGATTGGGGATACGCAACATGCGTGAGCGGATCGAAACCTATGGCGGAACGCTCCGGCTGTCGCGCCGGGCGGATGGCGGTACGCGCCTTCGCGTCAGCATGCCGCTCGAAAACAACGTCAGCAAGGCGGCCTGAAATGACGATCGAAACCACGGCCCGAACGATCAAGGTTCTGCTTGCCGACGATCACGAACTGGTCCGGGACGGCATTCGGGCGCGGCTGGAAAAAAACGGCGCGATTGAAATCGTGGGCGAAGCGACCAACGGACGGGAAGCTCTGGACCTGGTGGCCGTGCTCAAACCGGATGTCGTCCTTATGGACATATCCATGCCCATCATGAACGGTCTTGAGGCGGCGAACGAGGTTCGCAGGCGGTTTCCCGGAACCAGCGTCCTCGTCCTGTCGATCTACGACAATCCGGAATATGTGCGCGGCATGGTTCAGGCAGGCGCGCGCGGCTACATCCTGAAGGACATATCGGCGACGGAAATGATCACCGCGATCACCAGCGTCGCCAAGGGCGGCTACTATTTCTCCTCTGCTGTCGGCCAGAACCTCATGAGCGAACCCCAGGCGTCTCTTGTGGCGGATCCCTACGGCCTAACGGAGCGCGAGCGCCAGGTCCTGACCGCCATCGCCAAGGGCCAGCCGAACAAGGAAGTCGCCAAGAATCTCGGCATCAGCGTGCGCACGGTCGAATCTCATCGCTTGAACCTGCGCGAAAAAGTCGGCACCAAGAACGCGGCCCAGCTTTACAAGGTGGCCCAGGAACTGGGTCTTCTGGACTAAGGTCCACACTCCGGGATCAGATTTGAAGGGCGACGCGCGCGCCGATCTGATATCCAACGAACACCGAACGAAAACGACAACGACAAACCGCAGGCTTTCCACTCGGACACCTCACATGACCAAACCCCTCATTCTTGTCACGGCGGATGTGAAGCCCGTCGACGGTTACAACTGGCACGCAGCACCCTCCACCTATCTCCATGCCGTGGTCCGCGGCTCGGACGCCCTGCCGCTCGTCCTGCCGTCGCTCGGCGCCGACATCGATATCGATGACGCTCTTGACCAAGTCGACGGCGTGCTCGCGACGGGATCCCGCTCCAACGTCAATCCGCAGATTTACGGCGGCGAAGCGACGGAGGCCAACGGCCCCTACGACCCGGAACGTGATGCCACGACCCTGCCGCTACTGAGGCGCGCCGTGGAACGCGGCGTTCCGGTTTTCGCCATCTGCCGGGGCATGCAGGAACTCAATGTGGCCCTGGGCGGCACACTGTTGACGGAAATCCAGGAACTGGAGGGCCGCGCCGATCACCGCGCGCCGCCATCGGACCATCAGGACACCCGTTTCAAGATCGCCCATCCCATTGAAATCGAGCCCGACAGCCAACTCGCCGAGATCCTCGGAGAGGAACCGATTGACGTCAATTCGCTTCACCGGCAGGCTCTGGGAACGCTCGGCGACCGGCTGACCGTGGTGGCGCGCGCCGAAGACGGCACCATCGAGTCGGTCGCCCTCCGGGACGCACCGGGCTACGTGGTCGCGACCCAGTGGCATCCGGAATACTGGGTTTCCAGCGACGGGCCTTCACGGAAGCTGTTCAAGGCCTTCGGCGACGCCGCGAGAGAATACCGGGCCCGCCGTCTCGGCCCGGCTTGACACACAACACTTGATTGAGGTTCGACCGGTCATGTCCCATTCGCACGATCATCATCATGACCATTCCGAACTTTCGGAAACGGAGCTCCGCGTCCGGGCGCTGGAAACGGTTCTGACGGAAAAGGGTTATGTCGATCCGGCGGCGATGGACAAGCTGATCGACACCTACGAGACGAAGGTCGGCCCGCGCAACGGTGCCCATGTGGTCGCCACCGCCTGGACCGATCCGAAGTACCGCGACTGGCTGATGAAGGACGCAACCGCCGCCATCCACCACCTCGGCTACATCGGCCGACAGGGGGAACATATGGTGGCGGTCGAAAACACGGCCGATACCCACAACATGGTCGTCTGCACCCTGTGTTCCTGCTATCCGTGGCCGGTCCTCGGCCTGCCGCCGGTCTGGTACAAATCGGCGCCCTATCGTTCGAAGGCGGTCCGCGACCCGCGCGGTGTCCTGAAGGATTTTGGTGTTGACCTTCCGGAGACGACAGACATACGGGTCTGGGATTCCACGGCGGAAGTCCGCTACCTCGTGATCCCCCGGCGTCCCGAAGGCACCGAGGACTGGAGCGCGGAAGACCTGGCAAAGCTCGTCACCCGGAACAGCATGATCGGAACCGGGCTGGCGCTGACGCCGGATCGGCTTGAAGAGGTCTCCTCATGAACGGCGCCCAGGATCTCGGCGGCATGATGGGCTTCGGCCCGGTCGTCCAGGAAGACAACGAACCGCTGTTTCATGCCGAATGGGAGAGACGCGCCTTCGCCGCGACGCTGGCAATGGGCGCGACCGGAAGCTGGACACTGGATGCGTCCCGCCATGCGCGCGAAACCCTGCCGCCGGCGCAGTATCTCTCCTCAAGTTATTACCAGATCTGGCTGGCGGGCCTGGAAAAGCTGCTCACCGGGCGCGGTCTCGTCTCCGAGGACGAAATCGCGGCCGGACACGCGCTGACACCACCGGCTCCGATCAAACGCAAACTGCTGGCCGAAAACGTCGCGACAACCCTTGCCAGGGGCGGGCCGGTTGACCGTCCCGCCTCCGCGCCCGCCAAATACGCGGTCGGCGATCGCATCGTTGCAAAGAACATGCATCCGGAAACCCATACCCGCCTTCCCCGGTATGTGCGGGGCCATCCGGGCGTGATCGAAGCCGTTCACGGCGTCCACGTTTTTCCGGATACCAACGCCCACGGCCTCGGCGAACAACCGCATTGGCTCTATGGCGTTGCCTTCAAGGCATCGGATCTCTGGGGCGCGGAAGCGGATCCGAAGCTGACGGTGCGGGTCGATCTCTGGGAGCCTTATCTTGACCCGGCCTGAGATCGACGCACCAGAACTTGCCCGGAAAATCCCCGGCCTGCCGAATGACGGCGAAACGCCCGTGTTCCGCGAACCGTGGGAAGCGCGCGTCTTCGCCATGACCGTGTCCGCCCATGACGCCGGCCTGTTTACCTGGCCGGAATGGACGCAGGCGCTCGGTGCGGAAATCCGCGCGGCGGGCTCCAACCCTGAGGACACGGGCGCGGACTACTACCGGCACTGGCTTTCGGCCTTTGAAAAGCTGCTCGCCGACAAGGGCGCCGCTTCGGCCGATACGCTCGCCGGTCTCAAGGAGGCATGGGACCGGGCTGCCAAGGCGACGCCCCATGGCGAGCCGATCGTCCTCGGCGCTGAAAAGCTCTAGCCCCAGCCGAGCGTTGCGATCAGCAACGTCACGCCGAGGAAGAACACCAATAGCGCGCCGCCGATCTCGATGCTCCGGTGCACCACATGCGCCAACCGGCTGCCGTCGCCGGACAGGCGCACGGCAATCCCCTTTGCGCCGACGGCCAGTCCCGCGAGCACGGAGACCGTGATCCCGGTGCCGAGCGCCATGACCAGCGTCGATGCGATGCCGGCGGCAATCAGTCCCTGGGACAGGGCAAAAACCAGGACGATCAGCGCGCCCGTACACGGGCGCAGCCCCACGGCCAGCACGATCGATGCCGCGCGGGCAAGCGTGATCTTGCCCTGCACCATGTCCGGCGTTGGCGCATGGGCATGGCCGCAAGTCGAACAGGCGCCGTCCGCTCCGATCTCGTGATGGTGGTGGTCATGCCCGTGATGATGATGGTGATCATGACCCGCATGCGCGTAAGCATGGCCGGTCGGCGCCCCAAAACCGGCCAGGACCGGCTGCAGGGCCTTCTGCCACAACAACCAGGCGCCGAGCACTGTGATCAGGATATAGGAGCCGATCTCGAACCAGCGCGCCGTATCCTGGATCGCGATCGAGGTCAGGTTGAAGACCATGGCAGCGGCCCCGACGAGCACGATCGCTGTGACCGCCTGCGCGAATGCCGAGACGAACGACAGCACGATGCCCTTTTTCAGCGTCTCGTTGTTGGCGACCACATAGGACGAAATGATCGCCTTGCCGTGTCCGGGACCGGCCGCATGGAAGATGCCATAGGCGAAGGATATCCCGATCAGGAGCCACGCCGCATTCGGATTGGTCCGGAACATCCGGAGCGCGCTGACCAGCTTCTGGTAGAATTCGCTCTGCAGCCGGGCAATGGTGGCAAACCATTGACTGACCAGACCGGGGCTGGATACGGCGGCAGGAGACCCCTCGGGTTTCGCGGTGTTCAACGCCTGCGTAATCGCCTCCTGTCCGTTTCGGGCGATGCCCGGACCCGTTCCGGCGGTTGTCGCTGTCACGCCATCACCGCCCGCGTCGCAGGTCACGATCATCTGGTTGACCTGGGTCGCGGCTGCGGACTGGAGCTCCGGCGGCAGGTCCCGCTGATCCGGACCGATCTGCGCCAGCGCATAGGCCGTCGCATCGTCGAGGGGCGGCGGTTCCTTGCGCTCGATCCCGCATTTGCCCGGCGCGTTCACGATCCCGAGTGCATCGTCTCCCTTGGCGAACCGGAAATCGACGTAATAGGTCGGATCGTAGACGTCCAGCGTGATCGGCTTCGTAGCGTCGGTCGGCTCTTTCAGCGGCAGACGGAAATGCAGTTCCAGAAGATCGACGGTGTCCGGTATGTCCGTCCCGTTCATTCGCCGGTCTTCTTCCATAGCCTCAAAGTCTTCCGGCTTCATCACCCAGTAGTCCTTGAGATTCACCGTCTTGACCTCAAGCCAGTAATCCGTCGGCGGATTGAAATCCAGCTCCACGCGCATGTTGTCGCCGAAGGTGAAATATCCGTAATCGGCGATACCCTCGATATTCACCTTGGCGAGTTCGGCAAGTTCTTCGCGGCTGAAGTGACCGTCCCCGTTGGCATCGAATCCCTGGATCGCAAAGGCGGTGTAGGCGTCATCGAAGCGGAACACGTTGTCCACCGCGACCGCGATGCCCTTGTCGTCGAACACGAGCTTTGTGCGGGCCTCGATGAAAACATGCGGATGGGCAACGGCTGCAATCGATGTCAGGACCAGGCAGGCGAGCGCCAGACCGGCTTGAAGGAAACGCGCCATGAGAGCGAGAGAAAAAGGCATCGGACCTGCACGGACAAGATGATCGGTTGGGTTGACCTTCCTCTGCAACGGGAACGCGGCGGGATCAAGGCCACTGCGATGCTGCAGCGCCATAATTACCGAAAATTTATTTCCCTATAATCTGATTGAATCGGAACAAATTCATCGGAAATTCCGATAAATCAGCAAGATTAGACACCTTATTCCCCGATTGAGCGGTATCTTTATTTCAGAAAAACACTTTCTGAAGAGTGATCTCATGAACGCCCTGCCCCAATCCATCAAGCAAGCTGGCGCAATCGCCTCCGTTTTCGATCATCCCGAATTCCGAGACCACGAAGATGTGGTTTTCGCATGCGACCGGGAAACCGGCCTTTCCGCCATCATCGCCATTCACAGCACCACGCTCGGCCCGAGCCTTGGCGGCTGCCGGGTCTGGCCCTACGCCACCCCCGCGGAAGCCCTGACCGACGCGCTCCGGCTTTCCAGAGGCATGACCTACAAGAACGCCCTGGCCGGCCTGGACCTCGGCGGCGGCAAGGCGGTGATCATCGCCGACCCGCGCAAGGACAAGACTCCCGCGATGATGGAGGCCTTCGGCCGCCATGTGGACCGCCTGTCGGGCACCTACATTACCGCCGAAGATGTCGGCGTCTCGCCGGACGACATGGAGCATATTTCCCGCAAGACCGCTCATGTGCGCGGCACAAGGGCCACCGGCCTCGGAGACCCCTCGCCCTATACCGCCCTCGGTGTCTTCACCGGCATCAGGGCCTCTGCCCGCCATGTCTACGGCACCGACGACCTCTCCGGTCTGACAGTATCGGTACAGGGCCTCGGCCATGTCGGGTTCGATGTGTCCACCCGACTGCATGAAGCAGGTGCGACGCTGATCGTTTCCGATATTCACGCCCCTTCCGTCATGAAGGCGATCGAGACCTTCGGCGCACGAGCCGTTGACCCTGCGGAAGCCCATCGGGTCGAAGCGGATATCTTTGTCCCCTGCGCCCTCGGCGCCGGCCTGAACGCAACAACAATTCCGCAGATCCAGGCGAAGATCGTCGCAGGAGCTGCCAATAACCAGTTGCAGACCGAGGCGGATGGCGAGGCGCTCAAGGCCCGCGGCATCCTTTATGCGCCCGACTACGCGATCAACGCCGGTGGCGTCATTTCCATTGCCCTTGCTACGCCGGGCGGCAATGACGAGGCGGTTCGGGTCAAGACCCTCGCCATCGGTGACACGCTGACGGAAATCTTCGAACGCGCCAAAGCGGAAGACAGAACGCCGGAACAGATCGCTGACCGGATCGCCGAGGAGCGGTTGTCGGCCTAAGCCGGGCAGGACTCTCCGGACTTCTTGCGCTCAGCCAGCCATTCCACGAGAAAATCGACAAAGGCGCGCACCTTGCCCGAGAGGTGCCGCCGATGCGGATAAACGGCATAGATGGCCTGCGTGGTCGGCTCGAAGTCCTCAAGAACCGTCACCAGCTTTCCAGCCTCCAGTTCATCGGCCACGAAAATATAGGGCGTGCGCAGAAAGCCGAGACCGCACAGGGCCGCGTCGCGCCCGCCGAGCGCGCTGTTCACCTCCGCCCGTCCCCGGACAACCACCGAGACCCGCCGCTCGCCATCCGAAAACCCCCAGTTCTGTTTGAACCGGTAATTCGTGTCGATGATGCACGGCCGCGTGGACAGATCGGCCGGCACCTTCGGCGCCCCATACGCTTCGATCACTGCCGGCGTGGCGCAGACGACGGTCCTGAAAGGACCGATCTTCCGGGCGATCAGGCTGGAATCGTCCATTTCCGTCACCCGGATCGCCACGTCGAAGCCTTCATCCACCAGATCGACGAAACGGTCTTCGAGCCTGAGGTCCATCGATACTTCGGGATTTGCCGCCAGAAACTCCATGGCCGCCTGATTGAACAGGGCATCGCCCATGGACCGGGGCGCGGAGACCCTGAGCCTTCCGCGCACACCGGTGTGCGAGGATTGAACGGACGCCTGCAGATCGTCGATCCGCTGCAGAATGTCGGACGCTTCCTTGTAATAGGATTCGCCGACCTCGGTCAGGGACACCTGCCGGGTCGTGCGGTTGAGCAGCCGGACGCCGAGTTCGTCTTCCAACTCGCTGATATATTTGGACACCAGCGCCTTCGAGCGCCCCATCTCCCGCGCGGCCGCCGAAAACCCACGGCTGTCGACAACCTGAATAAAGCAACGCATTCGCGTGATGGCATCCATTCTCTTCCCCCGGACAGCGGACTTCCGACCTGCCCATGTTATGCCACTGCGGCGCCTCCGTCGGCGCGCGGATCATGAGCCCCGTCAAGGCCGCCTTTTGCATTGCGTACGATCATGCCGGCATGGCCCATGGTATCGGAATAGCCGTCCGCCATTTCGACCACCTCGTGACCGCAGCGCTCAAGAGCCCTTACGATATCCGGATCGAAACGGTTTTCCAGCCTGAGCGCCGTCGTTTCGTCGCCCCAGGTCCGGCCGAGCAGCCAGCGCGGCGCATCGATCGCCTCGCCGACGGGCATGCCGTTCAGGACATGACGGGCAAAGATCGCGGCCTGGGTCTGCGGCTGGCCTTCGCCGCCCATGGTGCCGTAGGTCACCGTCCGGCCGTCCCTCAGCCGGGCCATCGCCGGATTGAGCGTGTGGAACGGTTGCCGGCCCGGCTCCAGCACGTTGAGCGCGTCCGGATGAAGCGAGAAACTCGCGCCCCGGTTCTGCCAGGTGATCCCGGTCTTCGGCAGCACGCAGCCGGAGCCGAACTCCCAGTAGATCGACTGGATGAAGGAAACCGACACGCCCTTTTTGTCGACGGCCCCCATCCAGATCGTATCGCCATGCGCACCTTCATAGGGCCATTCCAAAGCCCGGCGCATGTCGATCCTGGCGGACTCCTGACCGAGCCACTCCGTGGTCAGGAAAGTCTTCGGCGGTTCCGGCAGGCGCATTGGATCGGTGACGATCCGGTCGCGCACCAGGAAGGCGCGCTTGGTCGCCTCCACCAGCCCGTGGACGAGATCGAAGCCCTCCCGGCTGTCGGTCTTCAGCCGGTCGTAGAGCCCGAGGATGATGAGCGACGCCAGCCCTTGCGTCGGCGGCGGCGCATTGAACACCGTCCCGCATTTCAGCTCGACCTTCAGCGCATCCTTGAACCGGGCCTCATAAGTCTCAAGATCCCGCTTGGTGACCGGAGAACCGATGCGCTCCAGGTCGTCGGCAATGGCGGCGGCCACATCGCCCTTGTAGAATTCCTCAAAGCCGTCATGCGCCAGATGCTGCAGCGTGTCCGCGAGCCGCTCCTGCCTGAGAAGCGTCCCTTCTTCGGGCACCTTACCGTCGACCAGAAATACGTCGGCAAAACCGGGCTGGTCCTTCAGCTCATCGAATTTCTCCGCCGTCAGGGCCGCCTGGCTGCGGGTCACACGAATGCCTTCCTTGGCATGGCGGATCGCTTCGCGCAGCAATTCGCCGCGCGGGGTCTTTCCGGCCCCGATCGCCTGCGCTGCCTCCAGAGCCTTGCCCCAGCCGCCGATGGTACCGGCGACAGTGAGGGCGGCCATCGGCCCGCGCGTCGGGATCGCGCCGTAGCCGGCCTCGTTATAGGCGGCGATCGTCGCCTTGGATCCGGCCGATCCGCAGGCCATCAATGCCTTCGGATCCTTCCCCGGCTCGGCGATCAGCCAGAAGCCGTCGCCGCCGATGGCGTTCATATGCGGATAGACGACGGCAATCGTGCTCGCAGCGGCGATCATCGCCTCGATAGCCGAACCGCCGTCAGCGAGGATTTCAGCCCCGGCGTTCGCCGCCGCCGTATGCGGAGCGACCACCATGCCGCCCGAAGATGTGACCGTATCCATTCCAAACCCCGTATTTCGTTGTTTTTGTCATCACGAGTGCGCCCGGGCCCGCCGCCGGCCGAGACGTCCGAGCCCGACGAACAGCCGCGCGCCCAGCAACCCGGCAAGTCCGCCCAATCCGGCACTGACGGCCCCTTCCACCGTCACCGGCAACGCAGGTTCATAATCCTTCACGGTGGCTTCGGCGATATCCGGGTCCATGGTCTCGAAGACAACGGCCAGCCGGGCGAAGGGGCCGGCGGAGGCCAACGCCTGCTTTTGCTCGGTCAGCCGTTCGAGACGCTCCTGAGTCCGCTCCATGCTGAAACCGCGTTTACGCGAAAATCCGTCCTCGCCGGTTTTCATCCGTGCGATCGCCTCGTCCACGCTCAGCCCGAACCCGGTCGCATCCGCCTCGAAATCGGCCATGACCTGCCGCAGCGCATCGATGGCGCCACCCATCCGCTGGCGGTATTGCTGCGCGAATTCCGGTAACTGTGACGTCGCTGTCCCGGCCAGGACCGCGACCAGCAGCATGATGATCCGTGCCATGGCTTCCTCCCCGTCTGCAGGACCCGCTTCCGCTAATCCTGCAGGGATATGATGCCGGCTTCGCCTTCTTCCGTCCCGAAGGCAAGGCGCGCACCCTCGCCGTCCCATTCCAGCGCGGAGACCGGCCCCTTGCCTGGACGGCGCAAAAGGACCTCGGCGTTATCCTCGAAACGGCACAGCATGACCATGCCGTCCTGATAGCCGACCGCGACGACCTCTTCTTTCGGATGGCAGGCAACCGCCGTCACGAAAAAATCGCCGCGCGTTCCAAGCTGCAGCGGCGTCTGTCCCATGGGACCGGTCTTGCCGTGGAAAGGCCAGAGAATTGCGGCATTGGCGCCCGACGTCGCCAGATAACGGCCTTTCGACGACCAGCTCCAGGACTTCACCTTGGCCGGATAGCCGGTCATGCGCATGTCCTGCTCGTCGGATAGCCGCCAGCCGTGCAGCGCGTTTTCCTGCATCGCTGTCACGAGGTACTTGCCGTCCGGCGAATAGATGATGCCCAGATGCGCACCTTTCCAGGAAAACTCCTGCGGCTTACCGGAGGCGTTGGCCCACCACACGGTCGCGCCGTCATAGCGGGCAACGGCCAGTTTCATGCCCTTGGGCGCGAAGGTCAGTCCGCCGACGGCCCGTTCATGGGTGAATTCGTTTTCCTTGCCGTCCGCGAGCCGGACCCAGGCGGTCCGCCCCGAGGCAAAGGCGATGGCCCCGTTGGGCCCACAGGCCAGAAGGTCGATCCACTTGCGCGGACGTTCCGCAAGGGTACTGACGCTTCCCTCCGGCGCGACCTTCTGGATCCTGCCGTCGTCGCCGGACGTCACCAGCGCCCTGCCGTCCAGGGTCCGTTCGGCGGCCAGCAGCCCGCCTTCATGAACCTGAACGCGGGTTTCCGCGCCTTCGACGAAACATACATAGCCCTCGCCGGAGGCAAAGAAGGCCGTGTCGTTCAGGAAGCCGGTGCGGACGATGAAGCCGTCCGCGTCGACCGGAGCAATCGTCGGCATGAGAGCTCCTATTCCGCTGCGCAGGCCTGGAAGCTCTTTTCCAGAACATCCCAGTTGAGATCGCGCCCGATGAAGACCAGACGGCTTTCGCGCGGCTCGTCCGCCTTCCAGTCGCGCTGATGATCGCCTTCGACGATCATATGGATACCCTGGATGACATAGCGCTGCGGATCGTCCTTCAGCGCAATAATGCCCTTCAACCGCAGAATATTTGGTCCCTGCACCTGGGTGACCTGGTTGATCCACGGGAAGAACAGTTCCGGATTCAGGTCCCCGGCCTTCAGCGAAATGCTCTTCACCGAATGGGGATTGTCGTCATGGTGATGATGGTCATGGTCGCAATCCGGACCGCATTCATGATCGTGGTCGTGATGATGGTGATCGTGGCCATGGTGGTGGTCGTGATCGCAGTCGGGACCGCATTCGTGTTCATGATGCCCATGTTGAAGGAAATGGGGATCGAGCGACAGGATCCGGTCCAGATCGAAAGCACCACGGTCGAGCACGGCCTTGAGATCCACTTCGCAGCGCTTGGTAAAATGGCGAACCGCATAGGGATTGATGGACACGATCCGGGCATCGACCGCCTCCAGTTCTTCCTTGGAAACCAGGTCGGTCTTGTTGATCAGGATGACGTCGGCAAACGCGATCTGGTCTTCCGCCTCATCCGTGTCTTCCAGGCGCTGCAGCACATGGCGCGCGTCGACCACCGCGACGACCGCATCCAGCTTGGATGCGGCGCGCACGTCGTCGTCCATGAAGAAGGTCTGGGCGACGGGGGCCGGATCGGCCACGCCGGTCGTCTCGACGATAATGGCATCGAACGCGCCCTTGCGCTTCATCAGGTTCTGCACGGTGCGGATCAGGTCGCCGCGCACGGTGCAGCAGATGCAGCCGTTGTTCATTTCGAAGATTTCTTCGTCCGACTCGACCAGCAGGTCGTTGTCGATGCCGACTTCTCCGAATTCGTTGACGATCACGGCGTATTTCTGGCCGTGGTTCTCGGTCAGGATCCGGTTCAGGAGTGTGGTCTTGCCGGATCCGAGATAGCCGGTCAGGACCGTGACCGGAATCTGGTGGGTCGTTGCTTCAGTCGCAGACATGGGAAGTCCCTTGCGCGGAATGTCTTGTGAGCCCGGCAACAGGGCCGGGCGCGAGTCACGGCGAATATAAGCGCTAAGAAGATCATATGGGAGGGGCTTTGCGGGAATTCTGTTTTGCCGGCGGTGTTTCCATGACCAAGCGAACACCTTTGCTGCAACCCGGTCTTTCCAGACCGGTGCCTTCTCCGCTAAACATTCCGAAAAGATCAGCATCGCCGCGGCCGCGGCCAGAAGGGTGGACCCATGCTCAAGACCATTGCCGGCTTCGACCGTATCGGCGAGGAAAACGCCTTTGCCGTGCTCGCGCGCGCCACGCGACTCGCCTCTGAAGGCCGCGACATCATTAATCTGGGCATCGGCCAGCCCGACTTCAAAACGCCGGACCACATCGTCGAGGCCGCCATCAAGGCGCTGCGCGACGGCCATCACGGCTACACGCCGGCAACCGGCATCCTGCCGCTGCGCGAAGCCGTGTGTGCGGATCTTCACAAGCGCGTCGGCGCCGAGGTCAACCCGGACAATGTGGTGATCGTGCCCGGCGGCAAGGTGACCATGTTCATGGCGATCCTGATGTTCGGCGAGCCGGGCAGGGAAATCCTTTATCCCGATCCGGGCTTTCCGATCTACCGGTCGATGATCGAGTTCACCGGCGCCACGCCGGTTCCGATTCCGATCCGAGAGGAAAACGACTTCGCCTTTTCGGCCGAAGAAACCCTGTCGCTGATCAACGACAGGACGAGCCTGATCATTCTCAATTCCCCGGCGAACCCCACCGGCGGGGTCACGCCGCGCGCGGAGATCGAGAAGCTGGTGAAAGGCCTTGCGGCCTTCCCGGACGTGGCGATCATGTCCGACGAGATCTACGCGCAGATGACCTATGACGGCATGGAGCACGTCTCCCTGCTCGGATTCGAGGAATTGCGCGACCGGCTGATCCTGCTCGACGGCTGGTCCAAGACCTATGCCATGACCGGCTGGCGGCTCGGCTACTCGGTCTGGCCGGATGCGCTCATCGACAAGGCGCGCAAGCTGTCCGTCAACGCCTGGTCCTGCGTCAACGCGCCGACGCAATTCGCCGGCATTGCCGCCCTCACCGGCCCGCAGGACGAGGCCCGGGCCATGGTCGCCGAATTCGACAAGCGCCGGAAGGTGGTGGTCGAAGGCCTGAACGCCCTGCCGAACGTGACCTGCCGGACGCCGCTCGGGGCCTTCTATGCCTTCCCCAACATCACGGCGACCGGCTGGAAGGCCAAGCAACTCGCCTCCGCCCTTCTGGAAGAAGCCGGCGTCGCCGTCATCGGCGGACCGGATTTCGGCATTCTCGGCGAGGGTTATATCCGGCTGTCCTACGCCAACTCGACGGAAAACATCCTCCGCGCCCTGAAGCGCATGGAAGAGTTCCTGACCGCCAACAGCAAGGCCTGAACCGCCACAAAGCCTCAGCCGGGAACCGGCGTGACTGCCTTGCCCGTCTCGAACCAGCTCGTCAGGTTGTCGACGACAAGCTGCCCCATGGCATCCCGCGTGTGCACCGATGCGGAGCCCACATGGGGCAGCAGGGTCACCCGGTCGAGCGCCATCAGCCCGGCCGGCACATGGGGTTCGTCTTCGAACACGTCGAGGCCGGCGCCGTGAATGACGCCCTTTTCCAGCGCCTCGGTCAGGGCCGCCTCATCGACCACGGTTCCCCGGCCGATGTTGATCAGGATGCCGTTTGAACCGAGTGCGGCAAGGACTTCGCCGTTGACGGCGTGATGGGTCTCCGGACCGCCCGGCGCGACCACCATCAGCGTATCGCAGGCTTCCGCCAGCTTCAGCAGGCTGTCGTGATAGGGATAGGCGACATCCGCCTGGCGGTTCCTGCCGTAATAGTGCACCTTGAGGCCGAATGCCTCCGCGCGTTTGGCGATCGCCTTGCCGATCCGGCCGAGGCCGAAAATTCCGAGTGTCCGGCCGACCAGGGTCGCCCCGGTCAGGGGATAGGGTCCTGTTGATTCCCACTTTCCGTCGCGGAGCCATTTTTCAGCCGCCGACAGTTCGCGGGCAGTCATGATCAGAAGACCCAGCGCCGTGTCGGCAACCTCTTCGGTCAGTACATCGGGTGTATTCGTCACCACCACGTTCTTCGCCGAACAGTCCGCGACATTGATGTTGTCATAGCCGACGCCGAAATTCGAAGCGATCTCGACATTCGGAAATTTGGCCAGAAAGTCCGCATCGATCCGCGTGCCCAGCACGGCAATGCCCCGAATCTTGTCCGCCACCTCCGCAAGCAGCTTCTCCGGGTCGTCCGCCTCGAACGGCTTGTGAACCGTGAACTTTTCCTCCAGCCCGCGCATGACCACCGGCAGCATGGCGCGCGGCATGAGAATATCGACTTTGCTCATTGGACCCTCGGAAAATCTGGAGGAGATGATGCGGAACGACCCGCTCCGCCTTTCCTGAACGTTCAAGGCAAAACGGTCTTCTGGCAAGCCCCGGAAAACACATTCCTCGGCAAAACTCTTTTCCCGATTGCCGTACCTGCCCGAAAACGCCGGATGCATTTCCGTCGATATTTCAATCGCGGAACGAGTTGACCGGCTTCGAACCTTGGGTCAATCTCACTGCCATAAACATTGGGAGGAACAATCATGAAAGCTCTTACCTGGGCCGCCGGCGCGGCCCTTGCCGCCGGTCTTATCGCCGGCCTGTCATCCGGTTCGGCCGTTGCCGCCGACACCACGCTGCGCATTTCGTTGCAATTGCCGCTCAAGAGCCACCTCGGCCAGAACCTGGTTCTGTTCAAGGAAGAGGTGGAAAAGACTTCCAACGGCGCTATCGCGGTCGAAATCTACGACAGCGCACAGCTTTACAAGGACAAGGAAGTCCCGGCCGCCGTCGGATCCGGCGCCATCGAGATGGGCGTTGCCTCGCTCACCCGTTACGTCGGCGACATTCCGGCTGTCGATATCTTCTACCAGCCGTTCCTGTTCGACTCGGAAGCCAAGGTCCGCGCGGCCGTCGCCAAGGGCTCTCCGGTTCGCGGGCCCCTGGACGAAGCGATCGCCGGCACCGGCTCCACCGTGTTGTGGTGGCAGGCCTACGGCGGCGCCATCATGCTGTCCAAGGGCGGTCCGGTGAAAACCCCGGCCGACATGAAGGGCAAGAAGGTCCGGGTCTTCGGCAAGACCCTCGGCGACTTCGTCACGGCCGCCGGCGGCGCACCGACGCTGATTTCCGGGTCCGAGCAGTATCTCGCCTACCAGCGCGGCACGGTCGACATCGGCATGACCGGCGTTTCCGGCGTGAAGTCGCGCAAGCTCTGGGAAGTGATGGACACCATCACCGAGACCAACCACGCCGACATCGAGTTCATCGTCGTGGTCAACACCGACTTCTGGAACGGCCTTCCCGAAGAACACAGGAAGCTGATCGAAGCCGCCGCCATGAAGGCGGAGGCCGACGTTCGCGACCGCATGTCCCAGATCGAAGCCGAAGCCTATGGGGCAGCCAAGGAAAACGGCATGACAATCTACAAACCGACGGCGGAAGAGCTGGCCGCCTGGAAGGCCGTCGCCGAGCCGGTCTACGACAACTACAAGGAAAAGGCCGGGGAACTCGGCGCGAAAGTGCTTTCAGCCGCACAGGCGCTTTGACCCTTTTCCCTTCATCCTTGCCCCCGGGCGGACACACCGTCCGGGGCTTTCATGTCTGGGTCTGACCGTCCATGGCCTATTTCCAATTCCTGACAAAAGCGCTCGCCTGGCTGGCGGCAGCCTTCTTCGTGGCTGCCGGCTTCATGCTGACCTACGAAGTCGTCGCCCGCTATTTCTTCTCCGCGCCGACGATCTGGGCGGCGGAACTGTCCCAGCTCGCCCTGATCTGGGGCTCGCTGCTGGCCATGGCCTGGCTGCTCGGCGCCCGGCGCCACATCGCCGTGGACGCACTCGTCAGCCTGCTCTCACCCGAACAGCGCCGGTTCACCGAGACCTTCGCCATGCTCTGCATTGCCGCCTTCAGTGCGCTGGTCACCTGGAAGGGATGGGATATCTTTTTCGATTCCTTCGAGCGCGGACGCACGACCGGATCCATGCTCGACCTGCCGACCTGGGTGACAGAACTGGCCGTGCCGGCCGGCTTTGCGCTTCTGTTCCTGCAGGCGCTGCTTGAAGCCTGGCGCGCGCTTACCGGCGAACGCGATGCCGATGCCCCGCACGGAGGTTTTGAATGAGCACGCTCATGATCCTGGTCGCGCTCTTCGCCCTGCTGCTCCTGCGCGTGCCGGTGGCCTTTGCGCTCGGCGGTCTCGGGCTTGCGCTGCTCATTGCCGGCGGCTTCTCGCCGCTCATGGCACCGCAGGCGATCCTGTCGACCCTGGATGGCTTCATCCTGCTGGCCGTGCCCCTGTTCCTGCTGATGTCGAACGTGCTTTTAAAGGGAGGTGTCGGCAAGGACCTGTTCGCCGCCGTTCATGCCTGGGTCGGCCACTGGCCCGGCGGGCTTGCCGTCGCAACGATCCTGTCCTGCGCGATCTTCGCCGCCATTTCCGGCTCCTCCGTGGCAACAGCGGCCACCATCGGCACCGTCGCCATTCCGGAAATGATCCAGCGCGGCTACGAGCGGCGCTTCGTCTACGGTCTGCTGGCCGCTGGCGGCACGCTCGGCATCCTGATCCCGCCCTCGATC
This sequence comes from Roseibium sp., assembly GCF_048260565.1. Lineage (GTDB taxonomy): Bacteria > Pseudomonadota > Alphaproteobacteria > Rhizobiales > Stappiaceae > Roseibium. The sequence continues at coordinate 242,885 of NZ_JBLXGP010000005.1, forward strand.
CCGATGATCGTCTACGGCTTCGTCACCGAGCAATCGGTCATTGCCCTGTTTCTCGCCGGCATCGGCCCGGGCATCCTGCTCGTCGTCTTATTCATCGCCTTCTCGATGGTCTATGCGCGCTGGTTCGGCGGCTACCAGCCCGAACCGGCTGCCAGCTGGCGCGAGCGCAAGGATGCCAGCCTCCGGGCCGCACCAAGCATCCTTCTTGCCGCCATCGTCATCGGCGCGATCTACACGGGCGCCGCCACGCCGACGGAAGCCGCCGCTGTCGGTTTCGCCGCAGCCCTGGTGATTACCGCCGTCATCCTGCGCACGCTGACCTGGAAAGGCTTCAAGGAAGCGGCGTTCGAGGCCATGGCGACGACGGTCGCGATCCTGCTGATCATCGCCGGCGCCAAGGTGTTCGGCAAGGCGATCACCCTTTACCGGATCCCGCAGGACATTTCCGTCTTCATCGACCAGACGATCCACACGCCCTTCGCCTTCCTCGTCGTCGTATCGATCGTGCTCCTGTGCATGGGACTGGTGTTCGAGGCGCTGTCCATGGTCCTGATCATGACCCCGGTGCTCCTGCCCGCGGCCCAGGCCATGGGTCTGGACCCCATCTGGTTCGGCGTCTATATGGTCATCCTCGTGGAATGCGCCCTAATCACGCCTCCGGTAGGCCTTAATCTCTACGTGATCCAGTCGGTGGCACGCGCAAGCCTCGGCGATGTGTCGCGCGGGGTTCTGCCGTTCCTGCTGCTCATGCTGATCAGCGTGTTCCTGCTTTATTTCTGGCCCGATCTCGCGCTCTACATACCGTTCAAACTTTAGGAAATCCCATGTCCCAGGCTGCGAAACTGCGCGCACTTCTGGCGCAAGACAAACTGCACGTCATGCCCTGCTGTTTCGATGCGCTTTCCGCCAAACTGATCGAGCAGGCCGGTTTCGACCTGACCTTCATGTCGGGTTTCGCCGCTTCGGCCTCGCGCATCGGCGCGCCGGATCTCGGCCTCATGTCCTACGGGGAGGTCCTCGACCAGGTCCGCAACATCACCGACGCGACGTCGATCCCGCTGCTTGCCGACGGCGACACCGGCTACGGCAATGCCATGAATGTCCGCCGCACGGTCGCGGGCTTTGCGAAGGCGGGGGCTGCCGCCGTCATGATCGAGGACCAGCTTGCGCCCAAACGTTGCGGCCACACACCGGGCAAGGCCGTCGTTCCCCGCGAGGAGGCCTTCGACCGCATCCGGGCCGCCAATGACGCAAGGGGAGACGGCGCCGACATCCTCATTTTGGCGCGCACCGATGCCCGTCACGATCACGGCCTGGGCGAGGCCATCGAACGGGCGGCGAAATTCGCCGAGCTGGGCGCCGACATCCTGTTCGTCGAAGCTCCGAAGACGGTGGAGGAAATGCGCACCGTCTGCGCCGAACTTCCCGGACCGAAGATGGCGAATATCGTGGAAGGCGGCGAAACGCCGGACCTGCCGCAGAATGAACTGCGCGATCTGGGCTATACCATCGCGGCCTATCCGCTGACGCTGATGGCGGCCGCCATGAAGGCCATGACCGACACACTCGCCGTGATGCAACAGGACGGCGATCGCAGCCCGCACCTGATGGATTTCAAGACCCTGCGGCAGAAGATCGGCTTCAACGACTACTACGAGGCTTCCGAGAAATATCGGTCTTCTGTCCGCGAGACATAATCAGGCCGTCTCCGTGGCCGCATCGACAGCAATTTGGGTTTCGGAAAACCCGATTCCGCACCTTGCATTCCGATTCCGGCACCCAGGCTCGTGACCCTGGGTGCAATGGATCCCGCACGGAGAAATACATTCCAATTCGAAGCTATCAGAGTCGATAAAACCGAATGAATATAAAAATTTATTCAAAGTGCCAAATATTTAAAAATCAAGAAACGCACACCCAATCAAAATACTGGGAATTTATACGGGTTAAAAATTAGCAATAATCCAAGAATTCCTAATTTTTTTCACAATTATTATATATTACGCTAGGGAAGTTACGTATACTGTTGCTCGCAACCAAGAATGGTAACGACCGATGACCCAGCGCAGACCGATAAAAAATCTGAACCTGGATACGAAGAACCCCTTCGAGTCCGCGACGCCATCCACCGAAACGGAGCCAGTCCGTTTTACAGAACCGGATGACGGCCTGATAGGCGCCATAGTCGAGCTGGATAGCGAAGGGCGTTGCGTCTTCATCAATGACCTGTTTGCGAGCTGGTTCGGCAAACCGCGGGAAGACCTGCTCGGCACCAGGATCAGAGACGCTTTGCCAACCGACAGCAGGACCAAGTCCGAGCCTTATTACCAGCGCGCCTTGAAAGGCGAGCATGTCTGCTTCGAGACCGAAAAACGTTATCCGACCGGTATCATGCGCGAAGTTCGCATCGAATACTCGCCCAAGCTGAATGCGTCGGGCGAACAGACCGGCGTCATCGTCTATTCCACCGATATCACCGAGAGAACCCGGACAAAACGCACACTCGCGGACCTTTACGCGATCACATCGACACGAGAATTGACGACGGATCAGAAGATCGAACAGATCCTGAAACTTGGCTGCGAACATTTCGAGCTGCCGTACGGGGTTATCAGCCGGGTCATTGAAGACCATTACACGGTCATCCACGCGGAAAGCCCGAATGGGGAGATCATGGCCGGCGCCTCGTTCGGCCTCGCCGACACCTATTGCAGCCGCACACTCGGCGATAACGCCCCGCTCGCCATCGACCATGCGAACGCTGCCGGATTCGCCGGCTTTCCCTGCTACAAGAAATTCGCCTTGGAAGCCTATATCGGCGCACCGGTTATCGTGGACGGCGATACCTATGGCACCATCAATTTTACGGCGCCCGAGCCGAGAGATCCTCCGTTTTCGAAAACCGAAAGGGAACTCATCCGCCAGTTCGCGGACTGGATCGGCAACGAGATTGCCCGGCAGCAGGATCGTGAAGCGCTCATGGAAGCCAGGATCCGGCTTGAACAGGTGGCCAGCATTGATGACCTCACCGGGGTTTTGAACCGGCGCGCCTTCCTCGAATGCGCCGAGACGGAACTTGCCCGGTTCCATCAGACAGGCCGGAAATTCACGGCCGTGACGATCGACGTCGATGATTTCAAATCGATCAACGATAGCTTCGGCCATTCGGTCGGAGACGAGGTTCTGAAAGGGGTCGCCGAATTGTTTTCCGAAAGCTTGCGGCCGGTGGATGTCTTCGGCCGGATCGCCGGCGAAGAGTTCTGCGCCATTCTGGTCGACACCGAAGAACATGATGCCCTGATGATCTGCAATCAAATCCAGAAATACGTGATCAGGCAGTTCAAGGTGGCCCCCATCACACGGGACATCACCTGCAGCATGGGTCTCGCAACCGTCTCCGACGACGACAACCAGTTCTCTACCTTGCTTCAACGCGCCGACCAGGCGCTTTACCGGGCCATGAACGCCGGACGCAACCGCTGTCTGGCCTACAGACCTGAGGTCAATTTACGCATAGCGGCCGGTTAACGGGAGCCGCTTTGGAAAGGGAAGTCCAGTTGGCGAAGTCTGCCGTTCTCGGGCAGGCGCTCACGCAACGTGGGAAATGTGGCTGAAGAAACCCTGTGCACCCCAAATACTCTTGGAGTCTCATGGATTAGTCTCGGATTAAGTCCTCACAAGACAAGAAATAAATTTATTTTACATCGTAATATTTACCTATATCAATTTCTTCATGAAATACATCTTCCCACAAGCGGCCTGAGTAGACTTAAAAACGACTGAAATTATAACCTTCTTTAAGAAAATCGGACATTCTGCCGTTAAGTTAAAAAACGGCGACGGGTATGAACGAAGACACGTTAACCGACGTATTGAACATGGATCTGAAGAAGTCCTTCGGATCGCTGGATGAATGCGTCGCCATAACCGGTCCGGACCGCCGCATCCTGTTCGTCAATGACGCGGCTGAAAAGATTTTTGGATATTCCAGGCAGGAACTGACCGGCGCAACCAGTGTCAATCTCTATGCAAATCCGGAAGACTTTGCCGCCAACCGCAAAATCTATGACGACTCGGACACGCTTTCGGACGACAGCCGTTTCAGGCTTCAGCTCCGCCGGAAGAACGGCGATATCTTCCCGGCGGAAGTCATCACCGCCGCTCTTTATTGTGACGCGTCAGACCCCGTCGCTTTCCTGTTCATCGCTCGCGACATATCCGATCGCATGGCTCTGGAAAGCAAGCTGAGCGACGCGATCACGACGCTTGAAGATGCGCTGGAGACCATTTCCGAAGGTTTTGCCCTCTACGACAGGGATGACCGGCTCGTCATCTGCAATGAAAAATACCGGGAGATCTACGCGCACAGCGCGCCGGCGATGGTTCCGGGTGCCACCTTCAGGGAAATTCTCGAATACGGCCTGGACCGGAACGAATACGACCTGGGAGGGCTTAGCCGGGAGGAATGGCTTAATATCCGCATGGACCGGCATCTGGCTGCGGACGGCGAAGTCATTGAACAGGCCCTGGGAGACGGATCCTGGCTTCAGATCGCCGAACGGCTGACCCATTCGGGAGGCCGGGCCGGCATTCGGACCAACATAACCGACCTGAAAGCCGCACAATCCCTGGCCGAAGAGGCCCTGCACGATCTTTCGAACCTGGCGGACAACCTCTCCTGTTCGATCACCGAATACGATCTTGAGGGCAATTGCATATTCCTCAATGAAACCAGTGCAACGTGGTTCGGCGGAACAAAAGAGGAGTTGCTCGGAACCAGATTGCGCGACCGATTACCGGAAAATAACCGGAAGAGGTCGGATCCCCTGTTCAAGCGTGCTCTCGCTGGTGAAAAAATCTCGTTCGAAACGCGCAACGACTTCATCGATGGTCAGACGCGGGATATCCAGATCGACTACATCCCGAAGAAAAATTCCGCCGGCGATCCGGCCAGCCTTGTCGTCCTTGCAACCGACATCACGGACTTCAAGCAAGCCCAGGCGCAGACGGAAAAGGCCCATCGCGATCTCTCTGATCTGACGAACAATCTACCCTGCGCCATTGCCGAAATAGACCTGAACGGCATTTGCGTTTTCAGCAATGAGACCAACAACCGCTGGCTGGGAGGCAAGGATCAGGTCGGTTCCTCCATGGTCGAGGTCCTTAACCCCGAGTTCCTGCACGAAGCCCTCCCATACTACAAAAGGGCTCTTGCGGGAGAAAACGTCGCCTTCGAAACGATTTACGGCTTTCCTGACCGGGGCGACCGCAACATCCGCGTCGAATACACGCCGAAATCGAATGCGGATGGCGATCCCATCGGCGTCATCCTTTACGTCACCGATGTAACCGATCTGAAAACCGCCCAGGCGCAGACCGAACAGGCCCATCGCGACCTGACGGACATGACCGACAACCTGTCTTGCGCCATCATCGAAATGGATCTCGAAGGTCACTGCGTTTTCATTAACACCGTCTTTGCGAACTGGTTCGGAAAACCCCGCGAGGAGCTGCTCGGAATCAAGGTCCGGGATATGCTTCCCCCGGACAGCAGGAAAAAGTCGGAACCCTATTACCAGCGGGCGCTGAACGGCGAGCATATCTATTTCGAAGACAGGATCCGCTATCCGACCGGAATCGAGCGCGAAGTCAGTATCGAGTACACGCCCAAGCTCAACACGGCAGGCGAGCGCGTCGGCATTATCATCTATTCGACCGATATTACAGAGAGAAAACGAACCGAACGAACGCTTGCCAGGCTTTACTCGATCACGTCCACACGCGAACTGACGACGGATCACAAGATCGGCCAGATCCTTAAACTGGGCTGCGAGCATTTCGGACTGCCAATCGGGATCATCAGCCGGATCATCGAAGGCCACTACTCGATTATCTATGCGGAATCCGCGAAGAGCGACGTTCAGGTCGGTGCCTCCTATGACCTCGATGAGACCTATTGCGCCCACGCTCTCAAGGCGGACGGGCCGATCGCCATCGCCAACACCAAATATTCGGCTCTTGCCCAACATCCCTGCTACGAGAAATTCCAGCTGGAGGCCTATATCGGAGCCCCGCTCCTGGTGGACGGCGAAAGATACGGCACAATCGCGTTTTCCGATTGCGACCCGCGCGTGCATCCGTTCTCGCAAACGGAACAGGAGCTCATCCGGCAATTCGCGGACTGGATCGGAAACGAGATTGCCCGCGAGCAGGACCATATCGCCCTGATGGAAGCGCAAGTCCGACTGGAACGGATCGCCAGCATCGACGATCTGACCGGCGTCCTGAACCGGCGCGCCTTCATGGAAAGAGCATCAACGGAACTCGCGCGGTTCCGGCGGACGGGTCGGAAATTCACCGCCGTGATGATCGACATCGATCACTTCAAGTCAATCAATGACACGTTCGGCCATTCCGCAGGCGACGAGGTTCTGAAGAAATTCGCCGCGATCATTTCAGATGCGCTTCGCGCCGTGGATGTTTTCGGGCGGGTCGGCGGCGAGGAGTTCTGCATCATTCTCGACAGCACGGAAGGTGACGACGCCCGGATGGTCTGCGAGCGCATTCGTCAGCAGGTGGCCGAACATTGCCGGGTCGATCCGATTACCTGGGACATCACCTGCAGCATGGGGCTCGCAACCGTTGCCAAAGAGGATGTGGAATTCTCAACCCTGATGCAGCTTGCCGATCATGCGCTCTACAAAGCCAAGGAAGCCGGACGCAATCGGTGCCTGTTTTACAAGGCTTTGGACTACGAGCCTGTAAAAGCCGATTGAAAGCCGAACTCCTGATTTCGAGACCCTGCCCGCGCCGGCCTGCACATTTTTCTCTCAACCGGCAGCCTTGCCCGCAAACCGTGTGGAACTCTCGCGGATCCGAAGCTCCGGTTCGATGAGGATCGGCGTATTCGGCACCCGCTCGCCAGCAATCTGGCGCAACAGGGTCAAGGCAGCCAGGCGCCCGATCTTGTCTGCGTGGTTGCACACCGTCGACAGGGCCGGCAGCAGATTTGCAGACCCGTCGATGTCGTCATAGCCGGTCAGGGCGATGTCCCGCCCGGGCTCGACACCGGCCCGGCGCAGCATCGGCATCATGCCGAAGGCGATCAGGTCGTTAAAGCACATCGCCGCCGTCGGACGTTGCGGCGCATCCAGCACCCGGCCGACGGCCTCCCGGCCATCGGCCTGGGTCATCAGTTCCGGCAGGTCGAGTTGCGCGGACGGATCGATCCCGTTTTCCTCAAGCGCCTTTTTCCACCCGGCATGCCGGTCCCGGCCGGTCGAGCTGGCACGACGGCCGCCGATCATGGCAATGGACGAATGCCCCTGGCTGACCAGATGGCTGGTCACCGCATAACCGCCGGCAACATCGTCGCCGCGAACACATGGCGCCCAGGCCCCGTCCACTTCACGGCACACGAGGGTAACCGGAATCCCCTGATCGACCAGACGGTTGATCTCTTCGGCCGTTGTGCCCACGGACGGACAGATGATCAACCCGTCCGCCCGGTGCTGAAGCAGCGTGTTGACGAAAGCCCGTTGACGCATCACGTCGTCCCGGTGATTGCAGATGAAGATCATCTGCCCCTGCTCTTCCAGCACATCCTCCAGCGAGGAAAAGATGTCGGCGAAATAGGGATTTTGAATATTGTGGACGGCAACGCCCACGATCTGGCTGCGCGCGGTCCTGAGCGACGCCGCGGACCGGTTGTAGATGTAACCGATTTCCTCAGCAGTCCGCTTGACCCTGGCGCGCGTCTCTTCCGCCACCAGCGGGCTGTCCCGCAAGGCGAGAGAAACCGTCGCGGTCGAAATTCCGAGCTGGTCCGCGATGTGCCCGAGTGTCAGGCGCCGGCCCGGATTTGCCGGCAGAGCAGGACCGTCGATCCCGGCCTGCTCGTCGGGCATCGGATCGGAGGCGCCGGAAGTGGGACTGTCGGAACCTGATTTCTTTTTCATCTTCTAATCCGCCCCGCCCGAAAGCGGGCGTCGAGAAAAGGCAGCCGGACCTGCGTCGCGGCGACCATCTCCAGACATAGGTTCCAGGTTCTCCCGTTCAAAGCCTTTTCTCAGCGGCCCGGAGCCGAAGCATCGAATTCTTCCCGCAGGTTCACGACAACACGGCGGTTCTGGGACTTGCAGGTAATCTCATCACAGTCGGTCACAGGGCGTTCAATCCCGTAGCCTTTCGCCCACATGCGCTTGCGGGAAACCCCCTGGTCGGCAAGGGCGTTCAGCACGGCTTCGGCCCGTTTTGTCGACAGCGCCTTGTTGGCGCTTTCGCCGCCCGGGTCGTCGGCATGCCCCTGCACCTTGATCAGCCAGCCCTTGTTCTTCTTCAGCCAGTCGGCCTGACGGACGATGGTCATTTTGGCTTCGTCGGTGACGACCGCCGACCCTTGCTCGAAATAGATCCGGCGTCCGACATTGAGAATGAACTCTTCCTCGGAACCGGGTTTGATATCGACAAATCCGGCGGCCCTGGCATTCGTCACGTCTGGCGTGCTCAGATCAGTACTGTTGCAACCGGCCAGAAGAAGACAAGAGAGCAAAAGCCCCGCCAATCGGGTTACTCGGAAATTCCTGTTCACGGTCACGTCTTCCCCCACAAAAACAGGGCGGCCGCCAGGGCCGCCCGCATCATCATAACGCCAGTCACGTCTCAGCCGGCATTCTTTTCTCCCAGGTGCTTGAGCACCAGCACGCGTGTCCCCTTGGGGCAGCGCTGATAAAGATCGATCACATCCTCCGGGAACATGCGGACGCATCCGCTGGACACATCTCGACCGATGCTCCAGGGTTCAAGCGTTCCATGCAACCGGTAACCGAGATCGCTCCCGTCCCGGTACAGATACAGGGCCCGTGGCCCGAGCGGATTGTTCGCGGCGCCACCTTCCACCCTGCGCGGCAGATCCGGCTGGCGTTCCAGCATCTCGGGGGGCGGCACCCATTGGGGCCAGATGGCCTTTCGGTCGATCCGCGCCCTGCCGAACCATTGGAAGCCTTCCTTGCCGACGCCCACACCATAGCGGAGAGCGGTATTGTTCTCGTAGACGACGTAGAGAAAATGATTGGTCGAATCGACGACCACGGTTCCCGGGGGTTCCGTGCTGAAATACTTGACCACCTGGCGTTGCCAGACCGGATCGATCTTCTTGAAGTTCGTCAGACGATAGCGGAAACCGTTGTCTTCCGCATAGCCATTGAAATAGGCATCTGCCGCGGCATTCGCGAAAGCAGGCGAACGGACCAGAAGCGCCCCGCCAAGCGCAGCACTGCCAGTCAGAAAGTCCCGGCGCGATACGGACATCACATACCTCCACTCCCCGATCCGCCGGCACCTCCAAAAAACGCCCTGCCAACCGGGAATGTCCTTGCTCAACTCATATTAGCAGCCGTGTTATTGGAAAACACGGGCAATAGAGCCATAAGACCCGTCATCATTAAGCCCGCAATACCTACCTTGCGTCAACTGTTACCGGCGGCACCTTCCTGATCTGCTCGCGGTAAAGGATGTAAAGGCCGGATGCGACGACGACCGAAGCGCCCACAAAGGTACTCACCGTCGGAATGTCCGCGAAGATCAGATAACCCAGCGCAATCATCCAGACGATCTGGGTGTAGATGAAGGGGGCGAGCATGGGGGCGGGCGCCTTCCGGTGGGCCAGGATGAAGCACCAGTGCCCCAGAGCCCCCCAGAATCCGGTCGTCAGCAGCAGCACCCAGTGGAGCAGGTCCCCCGGCGGCGTCCACTCCGACAGCCCGGACGGGGTCATGGCGATCGCCGCGACCAGCCCCGAAATAATCAGCATTCCAGCCGGCGAATCCGTCGCCGCCAGCATGCGGGTCATGAGGGCGTAGAGTGCATAGAAGATCATCGCCCCGACCGAATAGATGGCGGCCCAATGCATGCCGCCGAAGCCCGGCTGGGTGACGATCAGAACGCCGATAAAGCCCACAATGATTGCCGCCCAGCGCCGCGCGCCCGCCCATTCGCCCAGCAGCGGCCCGGCAATCGCCGTGACCAGGAACGGTGCCGCGAACAGAATGGAGATCGTTTCGGCGAGCTGAAGATACCGCACGGCCATGAAATTGCAGATGGTCGTGGAAAGCAGACAAAAGGCACGCACGATCTGCAGGACCGGACGCCCGGTTCTCAGAAAACCGGGATTTCTCCAGATCCGGAACATGAACAGGGCGATGACCACATGGGATGCGAACCGCACCCACACAATTTGCAACGCCGGCATGGTCTGGCCCAGATACTTGGCCGTTGCATCGAGGATCGCAAAACAGAGACAGGCAAGAACGATCAGTCCTATCCCGATCAGAACGGCTTTCGACGCCCCTTCATCACCCTTTGATGGGGTGTCCGTATTTCCGGTGGTCATGGGGTTATCCTGGGTGGCCGCGCCGAAGTCCGGCGACAGACGTTTTCGGTTTGTATCCCCGAAACGGAAATATCGAAAGGCCGGTTTGCACCGGAACGGTACGGCATGTATTCACGATGAGGACCATCGAAAGGCCTGCGCATGCCCGTCGCCTCACTGCAAACCCCTGTCGGCCCTCTCGCCGTAACCGTCGAGGGAGAAGCCGTGACCCGGCTGACCTGGGACAGCCGCACGGAAGACGCGCCTTGCGCCCTTCTGGATGAAGCCCTGACCCAGCTCCGCGCCTATTTCGACGGCCGCCTGAAAACCTTCGACCTGCCATTGGCCCCAAAGGGAAACGACCTGCATCAGGCTGTCTTCAAGGCCATGCTGGACATACCCTACGGCCAGACGCGCACCTATGGCGATGTCGCGAAGGAGCTGGGAACCTTCGGACAACCGGTCGGCCAGGCCTGCGGGGCCAATCCGATCCCGGTCATCATTCCCTGTCACCGCATCCTGGCCGCGACTGGCCTCGGCGGCTATTCCGGCTCCGGTGGTCTGGATACGAAAATCGCGCTGCTGAAAATGGAAGGCGGCTATCCGTTCCTGCTCTGAACCGCGTTCCTCGCCTTGAAGCAAGGTCAGGTCAGAAGCGTACCGAGCAAATAGGCGACCACTCCGATCACTGCCCAGATCAGGATACTTTTGCCGACAGCGCCGGCGTTCCTGTCCGGACCGGCTCCGGCCGATGCATTTTCCCTTGCCCGGAATATCCCTGTGCGACCGAACGAGCGGTCGGACACTTTGCTGAAGCGGGCTCTCAATGCCGCGGCACGGCGCGCACCGCGCTCTTCGTTCAGTCTCTGTTTCGCCATCGGTCCGGTCGTCAGAAAGAAACTTTCTCCATTTCCCCCGGACCCGGAGATAAGGATTCAAACATCGGGTTTCAAACCCGGACCTGATCACCCGGGTTTCGACCTGCCGGCCTATGCCGTTTCGAGTGCACCGTCCTGGTCCGGTTCCAGATCGCTTTCGTGCTCCGGATCCTGGTCGAAGGAAATGGACAGGTTCTTTTCCACCTGACGCAGCAACTTGCGCAGCTTCTTGCGATCCTTGTCGTCGAGACCGGCCATGGCCTCCCGCTCCAGGCGTTTCCAGGCCTTGTCGACGGATTCGACCAGATCGCGACCGGCTTCCGTCAGATGCACACGAGCAAGACGCCCGTCCGTGTCGGAAACCTGGCGACGGACATAGCCTTGAGCGGAAAGGCGGGTCACCATCTTGGTCACCGTCGGCGGCTGAACGCCGAGCGCCAGCGCCAGTTGGCTCATGGTGCGCCCGTCCGTATCCGCGAGCACCTTCAAAACCAGCTCCTGACCGGGATGCAACCCAATCCGCATCAAATGCCCGCCGGAACGCGCGCGTTGCGCCTTCGCGGCCTGAACGAGACGGAACGTCACGCTCTTCTTGTAATTGAATGCCATCGTCGAAATCCCCGCCTGATCACTCGACCCGAATCGTCCCGGTCCGTATCGAATCCGGGCGAAAGATAATGACGTTATTTAACCGTCAAATGACACTCCGGTCACAATGGCCGATTCTCAGAATTTTCCAAGGTGATGACGAATCTTAGCCAGATAACGGTTGCGGGTCTCCGGCGTCGACGTGTCCATCTTGTAGTGCGCCAGATAGAGCGTCCTGCAATTCGTCGCGCACAGTGCCCGCATGCCGCGCAGGATCGTCTTGCGCCCCGGTTCTCCCATCAGCTTGGAAACCAGCCATGTGGCCCCGCAGGTCGTGACCACGGCGATCTTTTTGATGTGCTGCATCTTCGGTCTCATGCCGGAGCGTTCCGTCGGCATCTCGAAAGTCACGTGAGGCACCCACACCCGGTCGAACCAGCCCTTGAGCATGGCCGGCAATCCGAACCACCAGGTCGGATAGACGAAAACGATCATCTCGCACCAGTTGATCGCATCCACATGTTCCGCGACCGGTTGCGCATTGCTGTCGGGCTCGTGATAGCCGCGCCGCTCCTCGGCCGACATCGCCGGTTCGAACCCCTGCGCGTAAAGATCGATCAACCGGATGTCGTGCCCGGCGCCTTCGAGCGTCGACAGGACCGTTTCCTTGACCGCGGCGTTGAAGCTCTCCGCACAGGGATGACAGTAAACGACCAGAACGCGCATCAGAAAGCCTCGAGCGATGCGCCGACCTTGTCCATAAAGGCCTTGCGCTGGTCTTCGGTGACCCGGTTCATGTCGTAAAGCGCATGGTATTTTACCGGAGCGGCCGGCTTGATGACCGCCCTGAGAACGCGCGTCGCGATCTTGCGCGGCGGGTCGCCGACGAGAAACGCCCGCAGGCGCGTGCCGCCATAGGTGGTCACGATGGCAAGCTTGCGGATGTTGTGCAGGCTCGGCTCCACCTTGCCGTTCTTCATCTTGAAGGAAACGCCGGGCAGGAACACCCGGTCGAAAAACCCTTTCAGGATGGCCGGATGGCCGAAATTCCATACCGGCGTGACGATCACCAGCGCATCTGCGGCCAGGACCCGGTCGACATAGCCCTGCACGGGCGCCTGGTTGGTTTCCAGATCGTGATAGCCGAGCCGTTCTTCGCGGGTGAGACGCGGATCGAAGCCTTCCGCGTAGAGATCGCAGTCGTCGACCTCGTGCCCGGCCGTGCGCAGCGCACTGAGAACACGGTCATGCAGGGCAGCCCCGAAGCTGGTTTCGACGGGATGGGAAAAAAGAACGAGAACCCGCATTTGACGCCTTTCAAATTCCGGACATGCGGAAGGGACGGCCCGCCGATCCTATGCATCGTCCGGGCGGCCTCGCCTGTCCTATAGGTTTTAAAATCGAACTCCTACGAGCGCTGAAGGCCCGGGAACAGGAACACTTTGTCGCTGGAATAATCGTAGGAAGGATCTTCCCAGGCAATCATCTTGCCCGGATTGAGCAGCCCTTTCGGATCCGCCTCGCGCTTGAACGCCAGCTGGATCTCGTCCGTCTGCTTCATCCCGCCTTCCTCCAGCGTGTAGCGGTGGGCGTTGAAGATCGGACAGCCGTTTTCCTCGTGAAGGCGCATGATCTCGTTGAGCCGCTCTTCACTGGTGTAGCGGACGATCGGCAGGCCGAAGCAGGTGATCTTGCCGTCGAAACGGACGAATTCCAGGTGACCGGGAACTTCGTCGCCCAGAAGCTCGGTCATGGTCCTGACCTTTTCCACCTGGTTCGGGAACGGATACAGGACCTGCAGATAGGTGATCTTGGGATCGACGCGAAGCCCGCGCAGGGTGGTGTGGTTCCACGCCAGTTCGTAGGCCGGGGGCAATCCCTGCTTTTCGGTGTCGCTCGCCGTGTCGGACCGATAGAGAATGGACGCCTTGGCGTTACGCGCAACGAAGGCGGCAAAGGCGTCCATCGCGAACGGCGCCACCATGCACACCACCACCGACTGGTCCTTGCGGATATATTTCTGGTGGCGCAGGAAATAGTCATGGGGGACGGGCGCCGCGATCGGCGCCAGTTCCTTCACCAGAATTCCGTCCTGGTTGCCGAGCTCATCGGCGAAATGCACACCGTCCATGAAAGCGTCGAAGCCGACAAGCACATCCACCCAGTCATAGGCGGCCGTCAGCGGCATTTCGATCTCGGTGATCACCCCGTTCGTGCCGTAGGCATGCATCACCTTCTGAAGGTCCTCGCCCGTGAGATCGAGCACCCTCGGTTCCGCCTCCATGGTCAGTACCCTGAGGCGAATGACGTTGCCGAGATCGCGCAGGCCGCCCCAGTTGATGGAGCCGACGCCGCCGGATCCGCCGGCGATGAACCCGCCGATGGTCGCGGTGCGGTAGGTCGACGGATGCAGCCGCAGTTCCTGACCGGAATTCGCCCTGGCCTGCTGGTCCATGTCGTAGATGATGGCACCCGGCTCGACGACGATAACGCCCTGGCGGATCTCCTTGACGGCATTCATCTCCGCCAGGTTCAGCACCACGCCGCCGGACAGCGGCATCGCCTGGCCATAGTTGCCGGTTCCGGCGCCGCGCACGGTCACGGGCACGTCATGAGCGAAACAGGCCTTGAGAACCCGCGCGACTTCCGCCTCGTTCTGCGGGCTGACGATCAGGTCGCCGGTCACGTGATCGAGCTGTTGCTTGAGCACCGGGGAATACCAGAAGAAATCCCGGCTCTTCTGCTTCACGATCTGCGGATTGTCCTCGATCTTGAGACCGTCCAGATCCGCCTTGAGCTGTTCGATAGCGCTCATCCTGCCAATTCCCTTCCCTGCATCAAACCGTCGAGCATTCGATAATCGGGCAGTTCTTCCGTGACGGTTTTCCCTTGCCGGAGGACATCCCTGGGTCCATGGGGCCGGGGCAGGAGTTCACTCCAGTCCCGGGCCCTGAAGAGTATCATGTCGGCCGCCGCGCCTTCCGCGAGACGTCCCGCGTCGGACCTCAGCATGTCCGCCGCCGACGTCGACACGGTCTTGATCCAGTCGGCGATCGGATGATCAAAATGCAGGATGCGGGTCGCCTGCGCATAGACTTCGATCAAATCCAGGTCGCCATAGGCATAAAAAGGATCGCGTGTGTTGTCCGAGGCGACCGCCACCGGTATGCCGCGCTCGGCCATTTCGTGGATCAGGGTCACGCCTCGCCACCTTGGCGTCCGCGCGACATGCCTGTCCTGAAGATACATGTTGCACATGGGAAGCGATACAACGCCGATGCCGGCTTCCGCGACCAGATCCAGCGTTTCATCGGCTTCCACCGGATCCTGCCGGGCGATCGAACAGCAATGGCCGCAGACGATCTTGCCTTCGAACCGGTTCCGGATCGCCGCCTTGGCAATGTGGTGCAAAGTGCGCGCTGCCGGATCGGCGGTCTCGTCCACGTGGAAATCGAGATCCAGACCCTTATCGGCGGCCTTCTTGAAGATCGCGTCCAGATGTTCGTCAAGGCGCGGGATCATGTAGGTGACCGAACCGAGAATCCCGCCGGCATCGACAACCCGATCGGCGATCCGGTCCAGATAGCCGTCGTCCAGATCCAGCCGGTCGATCCCGAACAGGCAGGATCCTTGCAGATCGATCCTGCCCTTCCAGGCTTCCTTCAGTTCCTTGAAGACCGGCCAGGTGATCTCATCCTGGGGCGGCAGGCTGTCGATATGGGTCCGAACGACACCGGTCCCATGCACATAGGCGCATTGCAGGCCGAACTCCATGCGCGCACGCACGTCTTCCGCCGTCCAGTTCTCCAGCCGGTCCTCGCCGACGGCCTTGAGCGCGCTCGTGAAGGTGCCGTCCGGATTGGATTTGCGCGGCCAGATGTGCCCCTTGTCGAGATGGGTATGCATATCGACAAGCGTCGGCAGGATCATGCCCCCGTCGAGATCGATGGCAGCTCCGCCCTCGGCCGGAGCCCCGACCGCAGGCACGATTCTGGCAATCCGGCCGCCCGCGATCTCCAGATCGATGCGGACGAGATCGCCGGTTGCCGCGCCGGACAGTTCTTTCGGCAACAGGCAGGCCGGCGCCGTCCCGTTGAGAAGACGCACGTCGCCTGTGAGGTTTCTTCCCAAAACGCCCATCTCAGTTCTCCCGTTTCAGGGCGCTCTCGTGCCAGCGGCGCAGGAGCAGATGTGAAATCATGCTGGTGCAGAAGAAGATCACGACACCGGTCGCCGACAGCAGAAGCAGGGCAGAGAACAGGCGAGGGATCTTGAGCCGGAAGCCTGCTTCCTGAAGACGGAAGGCAAGGCCCGACCCCGCCCCTGCGGAACCGGCCGCGAATTCCGCGACGACGGCCGCGATCAACGCCAGACCGCCGGCGATCCTCAGTCCTGCCAGAAAATAGGGAAGCGCGCTCGGCATCTTCAACAGGAACAGGGTCTGCCAGCGACTTGCGCCGTAAAGCTCGAACAGGTTGAGCAGATTGTGGTCGGTCGACTTCAGCCCTTGTGCGGTATTCGACAACACCGGGAAGAAGGCGACGATCCAGGCGCAGATCAGGATTGCCGACTGGGTCGTCGGCGCATAGATCAGGATCAGCGGCGCGATCGCCACGATCGGCGTGACCTGCAGGATCACCGCATAGGGGTAGATCGCGACCTCGATCCAGCGCGACTGGGTCATCAGGACCGCAAGTCCGACGCCCCCCACAAGCGCGATCGCCAGCGCCGAAAACGTGATCTTCAGCGTGACCAGCAGCGCCGCCGACAGGATGCCCCAATCCTCGACCAGGGTCTGGGCCACCAGCCACGGGCTCGGCAGGATATAATGAGGAACGTTATAGGCCTTCACGTACCAGGCCCACAGCCCGACCAGCAGCGTCAGCATGGCCAGCGGAATGACGACTTTCAGGACGCGTTCGCCAATGTTGTCGGTTGCCGGCGCGATCGGCGCCGGCTCATCGAGCTCGGCCGGTACCACGTCGGCGGTCTTGTCGTTTTCAATCATGCTCATAGGTGGTCGTTCGCCCCCATTGCTGCATGCAACGCGTTGGACGCTTCCCTGCAATAATCGTTGTAGACGCTGGAGGTGCGGAATTCGTCTTCCCGCGGGTAGGCGGCGTCGACCGCCATATCGTTGACGACGCGACCCGGACGGGCGGCCATCACAACGATCCGGCTGGAGAGATAGACGCTCTCGAACACCGAATGGGTCACGAAGATCACGGTCCAGCCGAATTTTTCCCAAAGATGCAGAAGATCGTTGTTCAGCTTGAACCGGGTGATCTCGTCCAGCGCGGCAAAGGGCTCGTCCATGAGCAGCAGTTTCGGCCGGGTCACAAGCGCCCGTGCGATGGACACGCGCATCTTCATGCCGCCGGAAAGTTCGCGCGGATAGGCATCCGCGAATTTATCCAGGCCGACCATTTCCAGCGCGCCGAGCACGTCGTCGCGGGCCGCGGTTTTCGAAACGCCTTTGAGCCTCAGGGGAAGCCAGACATTGTTGAACACGGTCGCCCAGGGCATCAGCGTCGGTTCCTGGAACACGAAACTGATTTCCGGCGTCGCCTTGCCCGTCGCATCGTGGCCGGAGGTCGGCCAGTCGATGGATCCGGACGACACG
This sequence comes from Roseibium sp., assembly GCF_048260565.1. Classification (GTDB taxonomy): domain Bacteria; phylum Pseudomonadota; class Alphaproteobacteria; order Rhizobiales; family Stappiaceae; genus Roseibium. The sequence goes on from NZ_JBLXGP010000005.1 coordinate 260,343, forward strand.
TCGCCCAGTCCCGCGATGATGCGCAGCACCGTGGACTTGCCGCAGCCCGACGGTCCGAGCAGACTGATGAATTCGCCCTGATGGACATCCATCGTCATGTCCTGCAAGGCAGTCGTGCCATTGGAGAAGACCTTGGACACGCCCTTGAGGGCGATGAGCGGTTTCGATGCCGCGGCTGACGTTGCCGCCGGTGAGGTGGGGTCGGCTTTCGCCGTATCAATCGTCAAGAGAAAGCTCCGTTTAGGGCCAGGTGCCGGCCATGGAGGCACGTTGGAACGCGGCTCCAATGAATCCGTGTGACGGGTAAACCGCCACACAGACTCATGCTAACAGATAGGATTGGAAAAGGGAGTTGGATCCGGGAAGACTTACTTCTTCAGATCCATGCCGACGCCCTTGCACACGAACTCGGTCGTGTAGATCGACTTGATGTCGATACCGGCCTTGACCACGCCGGCCTCGACCATGGCGTCGTAGAAGCCCTGCTGCTGCTCGTCGGTCATGCAGCCGATGCCTTTGTCAAGCGCGGCACCGGATTCGACCAGACCGAATTCCTTCATCGTCTTGATGGAGAAGGCGATCTGCCCGTCGGACATTTCCGGGTTGTCCGTCTTGATCAGTTCGTTGGCAGCGGCATTGTCGCCATAGAGGTAGTTGTACCAGCCCTCGATGGTGGCATCGACGAAGCGCTGGGTCAGGTCCTTGTTGGCTTCGACGAAGTCCTTGCGGGCTTCGATCAGGGTCGAATAGGTCTCGAACCCGGCATCGGCCAGCAGGAACAGCTTCGGCTTGATGCCGCCTTCGGTCTCGATGGCATAAGGCTCGGACGTGATGTAGCCCTGCTGTGCGGACTGCTTGTCGGCCAGGAACGGACCCGGATTGAAGGTGTAGGGCTTGTACTGCGCGTCGCTGAAGCCTTCATAGGCCGACTTCATCCACTGGAAGTAGGAGGCATAGCCGTCCTTGCCCATGAAGATGGTCGGCAGCTTGGCAAGGTCCTCGAACTTTTCGAGACCGACATCCGGATGCGCGATCAGGACCTGCGGGTCCTTCTGGAAGATCGCGGCCACTTCGATCAGCGGAATGTCCTCGGCCAGCGCGTTCAGCGGCTGAAGCATGTTACCGGCCATATAGAAATCGATCTTGCCGGCCAGGAGCAAGGCGCGGTTGGCCGCCTGCGGTCCGCCCGGAACGATGGTGACCTTGAGGCCGTATTTCTCGTAGGTGCCGTCTGCGACCGCCTGGTAGTAGCCGCCGTGTTCGGCCTGTGCGAGCCAGTTGGTGCCGAACTTGACCTCATCGAGGGCAAAGGCGCTCGTGGTGAAGGAAAGGGCCGCCGCAGCGACGCCGAGTGTCTTGAGAATATGCATGTTGTCTACCGTCTCCTATACGCTCAAAAGTACCGTGGCCCGCTCACCGAGGGTCCCGATACGTGCTCTGCCGCTGTGCCTCCTCAGGCCCTGGGAGCGGGTCAGGCAATCATGCAGGGAAATAAAGAGCAAACGCCGTGCCAAAACCGTCCGCCAACCGAATACCGGAAAGATTCCCCTGCCTCCCTGCTTCCGCTTTTGCGCTGCCGAACAAGAATCGGTCCCAGTCAGATCGAAACTATGCTCATTTATTATGCAGTTTTACCAATTAAATGCCACAAGCTTCGGCAGAAGCTTCGCTTGCGCTGCCGTCGGCACGCGCTAACATTCCGGAACCACATCTTCGTGACAGCCACATCTTCGTAACAGCCACATCTTCGTAAGAGAAAGGCGACAGGTTCCATGGCGCGAGCCGTTACCCCATCCACCATCCGCCCCCCCTTTGCCCGCTACAGCCACGCCGTGGAGGTTCCCGCCGGGCACAGGCTGGTCCTGACCTCCGGCCAGCTCGGCATTACGGAAGACGACACCATCCCCCCGGACGTGGAGGGACAGACCCGGCTCTGCTTTGAAAATATCGGCGCGATCCTGAAGGAAGCCGGCATGTGGTATCAGGACATCGTGCGCATCAACGCCTATGTCACCGGGCGCGAGCACATGGCCGGCTACATGAAGATCCGGGACGAGTTCACCGCCGATCCGCCGCCGGCATCGACCCTGATGATCGTCGGCGGCTTTACCCGCCAGGAGTTCGTCGTGGAGGTCGAGGTGATCGCGGCAAAGGCGGATTAGAATAAGCTAGAGGAGCACTTGCGCTTCGCTGGAAACCGCATAAAGAATGACCCTCGGCCGACAGGCCGGTGCGGTTTCGCGAAAGGCGCGCCTTAACAGACTTAACTTCCCTGCGCGGAACTCGGACAGCCCGAAAATCTGGTAGCTGTTATCTAAGCCTGCAGGTCCGTGAAAAAGGACCATTTCAATGCGTTTGTGGATCAAGGACCCCATCGCCATTCTCAGCCAGGGTGCGGAGCGTGGCGTCGTCGTGGAAGACGGTGTCATCGTCGAACTCGTCGCCTCCGGCAAGGAACCGATGCTGCCGGTCGACCAGACCTTCGACGCCTCCCGGCACGTGATCACGCCGGGTCTCGTCAACACCCACCACCATTTCTTCCAGACCCTCACCCGCGCCCACCCGCAGGCGATCAACAAGGAACTGTTTCCCTGGCTGCAGACGCTTTACCCGATCTGGGCCAAAAACGTGAAGCCCGACAATTTCCGTCTCGGATCGCGCCTCGCGCTGACCGAACTGATGATGTCGGGCTGCACCGCCGCCTCCGACCACCATTACCTGTTTCCGGACGGCCTTGAAGAAGCGATGGACATCCAGGCGGAGGAAGCCGAACGGGTCGGCGTGCGCATGACCATCACCCGTGGCTCCATGAACCTCAGCCAGAAGGACGGCGGCCTGCCGCCGGACACCGTGGTGCAGGACGAGGACACGATCCTCGCCGACTGCGAGCGGGTGCTGTCGAAGTATCACGACACCTCGAAAGGCTCGAAGCTCCAGGTCGCGCTTGCCCCTTGTGCGCCATTCACCGTCACCAAGCGCCTGATGCAGGACAGCGTGGCGCTCGCGGAAAAATACGATTGCCGCCTGCACACTCATCTGGGCGAGACCATCGACGAGGACAATTACTGCCTGGAGAAATTCAACTGCCGCCCGGTCGACTATCTGGAAGAATGCGGCTGGCTGAACGAACGCGTCTGGCTCGCTCACGGCATTCACTTCACCGACGACGAGGTCAAGCGCCTCGGCCATGCCTGCGTTGGCGTCTGCCATTGCCCGACGTCCAACATGGTGCTGGCCTCCGGCCAGTGCCGGACCAAGGAACTGGAAGCCGCCGGCAGTCCCGTCGGTCTCGGCGTCGACGGCTCGGCCTCCAACGACAATTCCAATCTGATCGAGGGCGTCCGTCACGCGCTGATGATCAACCGGCTGACCTATGACGCCGCCTCCGTGACCCATTACGACGCCTTCCGCTGGGCAACCGAAGGCTCGGCGCGCTGCCTCGGCCGTGACGATATCGGCGCGATCAAGGTTGGAAAGATGGCCGATATGGCCTTCTACACCCTCGACGAGCTGCGCTTCTCCGGCGCCGGCGATCCGCTGGCGGCCCTGGTGCTGTGCGGCGCCCATTCCGCCGACCGGGTCATGATCGGCGGCGAGTGGAAGGTTGCCGACGGCGTTCCGACCGGCATCGACATCGGCGAATTGCGCTACGAGCACGGACAGGCAGCGAAGCGGTTCCTGGAAAGCCTTTGAGAAAACCAACGCCGCGGGGCGGACACCCGCCCTGCGGCACCTAAACCCCTTCGCCCTTCTCGACCTTCAAAGCTCCGGCCAGCAGGAAAATGAAGATGGCAAGAACGGCGACCAGCCCGAAGGCCGCGCGAAGCGAAACCGCCGTGCCGATAAAGCCGAGAACCGGCGGCCCGAACAGGAACGCGCCGTAACCGAGCGTCGCCACGGCCGCAAGCGCTGTTCCCTTGGACATGACCGGATCGGCCGCCGCACGGGACATGGCGAGCGGAAAGATGACCGCGTTGCCGAGCCCCATGACCACGCAGCCGATCCAGATAAGCCAGATATGCGATCCCAAAACCAGAAACAGCGCCCCGACGGCGGCTGCCAGCCCGCTGAGGCGGGCAACCGGCACCGGGCCATAACGGGCGATCAGCCTGTCGCCTGACAGACGCATGATGACCATGGCACCGGAGAAGAGCGCAAATCCGATCGCGGCCTGTGAACTGCCGAACCCGAGTTCCTCGATCTGATAGACCGCGGCCCAGTCGGTCACGGCTCCCTCGCCCAGCGCCGCGATCAGCGCCATGATGCCGACGAAAAACAGAGCCCCTTTCGGCAGTGCCAGAAGCGGTCCCTTTTTCTTCTCCGGCACCTGCCGTTCCGAGGTCCAGGGAACCCGAAGCGCGAAGGCAAGCATGAACGCCATCAGCAGCCCCCAGAGGACGAAAAGCTGCGGCACACTCAGCCCCAACCGGATCGCTCCGGCGCCGGCCGCCGCACCGACACCCGCGCCCAGGCTATAGAGCCCGTGATAGGAGGACATGACCGGCTTGCGCAGCGCCTGTTCCACCTCCGCGCCCCAGGCATTCATCGCGATATCCAGCGCCCCGATTAAAAACCCGGTCACGAAGACAAGGGGCACCATGATCCACACCGTCGTGCCCGCCGCCAGGCTGACGAACAGGACGAGCGTAAGCACGGCAAGCCACCGGGCCATGCGGGCGGCGCCGATCCGGTCGATCTGCCGACCGACGATCGGAAACGCAAAGAAGGCACCAAGAGCCATGGCGAGAAGCACGAGACCAAACCCGGCTTCATCGAGCTTCAGGATGGCCTTGATATCGGGGATGCGCGATGCCCAAATCCCGATCAGCGTTCCCAGAAGAAAAAAGATCGTCGCAACGGCGCGCCGCGCCTTCACAGCCTGCATCGGTTACCTGGTTTGGAAAAGGTACGGAGTTGGTCTCCGTACGAGAGAGGTCGGCGGCGACAGTAAGTCGAAAATCGCCGGTCGGGCAAGCCCGGAAAGCCGTCCGAGATGCGATCAGGCGTAAAGCCCGTTCCGGCGTTCCGCAGCCCGGTCCGCGTTCGCTTGCTGGAACAGCTGTAGAGCATCGGAATAGGCCCTGTTCGCTGAGGACGGCCCGGCGTCATCGCGCCCCGAACCCGCACTGGAATCGGGGCTGGCGAACCCACCCCTGCTGGTGTCTCCGCCCCCGTTGGAACCATTCGGGTCGGCACCGTTCTGGCCGGGTCCGGTTTCGGCTGCAGTCGGACCGGCGCCGGCGGCAGAAGTTCCGTCGGCACCCGCAGCACTCGTTGCCTCATCACCGCCGGACTGTTCAGCGGCACGCTCCTGGCGAACCTGCGCCTGCGCCTCCTGCAACTGCGCGCGGGCCTGCTGCGCAACCTTCAGATCCTGGGACGACGGTTCGGCGGGCGCGGTTGCGGCGCGGATGACGACCTGCATCTTGCGGATCGTCGCTTCCGCCGTTCGTTCCGCGGAGGTATCGATGGAAACCTCGCCGCCGATGGCGTAGCGTTTTCCGTCCGGTCCCTGCTGGTAGGTATAGCTCGGCGCACCGGCATGACCGCCCCCGGTCCGGGCATGGGCCTGTTCGTGGGCACGCACTTCACGGTCGCGCTCTTTCAGCTCCTTGACCTGTTTTTCCTCACCTTCGGAAAGCCCGTCCGCCTTGTTGGCGCCTTCGTCCTCTTCCGCCTGCGTCGCGGCCGCCGGATTGCCGGCGGTATCCGCACCACTGATGGCTACACCCTGCCCGTCTTCCTCGCCCTGCTCCTGACCTTGTGCGGGTGCCTGACCGGTCGTGCCGTTCGGGTCTTCCTTGAGCGCTGCGAACGTCTCCGCATCGACCCCCTGCAGGGCCAGGATCGCATTGGCATCCAAAGGAGGAACAGCCGGTGCCTGGGTCGCCGCTTGCCTGGCCTGTTTCTTTTCGTCGGCCTCGCACTCGCAGTCGTCCCCCCGAAGAGGCAATTTCTCTTCGGGGTTGCCTGCGCCGAACCCCGCAGACCTGCTTGCGGCAAGGCTGCGTGCGGCGGAACTGGACAACAGGGCGCCGATCATGCGCCGCATTGTCCGCGCAACCGCCTATCGAAACCTTAACGCACCTTAACGCTCACTATCAGATTTCCGTGAGAGGCCAGGATCGGCTCCAAAATTCAGGCATTTGAAAAATAGACATCGCCCCGCCTGACGATTACGTTGCAGCGCGGTAAGCTCAGCCGCAACAAGATCTCCGCTAAAGGTGAGTAGAATGCTTCCAAGACGTTATTGGCACGAAATGACAACGATGGATTTCAGGGATCCGTCGACCAAGGACTGGATCGCAGTCCTGCCGGTCGCGGCCATCGAGCAGCACGGGCCGCATCTTCCGGTCTATACGGACACCGCCATTGCCGAAGGTCAGATCGCCCGTGTCCTGGAGCTTCTGCCGGAAGACCTGCCCGTCACCTTCCTGCCGACCCAGGCCATCGGCAAGTCGAACGAGCACATCTCCTCGCCGGGCACCCTGACCCTTTCCTGGGACACGCTGACGAAGGCGTGGCTGGACATCGGCGACAGCGTGGCGCGCGCCGGCATCCGCAAGCTGGCCCTGATCAATTCCCACGGCGGCAACGTGCCGATCATCGACATCGTCGCCCGGGAACTCAGGGTAAAGCACGACATGCTGGTGACCGCCACCGCATGGTCCCGGTTCGGACAGCCTGAAGGCGTCTTCCCGGAAGGCGAATTCGTCTACGGCATCCATGGCGGCGACGTGGAAACCTCCATCATGCTGCACCTCCATCCGGAGCTGGTGCGCATGGACAAGGCGGAGGATTTCAAGTCCTCCCAGCAGGAGTTCATCAAGGAGTTCAAATATCTGCGCGGGCACGGTCCGCAGCAGTTCGGCTGGAAGTCCCAGGACCTCAACCCGAAGGGCGCGGTCGGCAACGCGGCCAACGCCAGCGCCGAAAAGGGCAAGAAGTCGCTGGACAGGGCGGCCGAGGCTTTCGTCGACCTCATGAAGGACATCCACGCCTTCGACATCAACCGGCTGTGGACGCCGGGGTCCTAAGTCGCCTTCAATCCAGATGGCGCGTTTCGTTTTTGGATAGAAGCAGAAGACATTTTCGCCCCCTCTCCCATAGGGAGAGGGCTGGGGTTAGCGGCGCAAATCTTTCAGGGATACCGATAGTCCAGATCCCCTCACCCGGGCCATTCGGCCCGACCTCTCCCCATGGGAGAGGTTATTGGTGCAAGTAGTCAGCGCCCGTGAAAAAAATGGCCCGGACGAAAATCCGGGCCCTTTTCAATTTCACAGCAATGCTTGTGCCGCGATCAGGCGACCGCGCGGGCAAGGGCGCATTGCGACCACAGGTCGTTGAGCGCGTGCACCAGATGATCGAGATCCGCATCGGTGTGCATCGGCGACGGCGTGATCCGCAGACGTTCCGTGCCCTTGGCGACCGTCGGATAATTGATCGGCTGGATGTAGATGCCGTAACTGTCCAGCAGGATGTCGCTGATCATGCGGCACTTGACCGGATCCTTGATCATCACCGGCACGATATGGCTCGGATTGTCCAGGTGCGGAATCCCGGCCGCATCGAGGCGCGCCCGCAGCTTGGCGACTGCCGCGCGATGCCGCGCGCGTTCGAATTCGCTTTCCTTCAGGTGACGGATCGAGGCCGTGGCGCCCGCGGCGACCGCCGGCGGCAGGGCCGTCGTGAAGATAAAGCCGCTTGCGAAACTGCGCACGAAGTCGACCAGGGCAGCAGACCCGGTGATGTAACCGCCGACCACGCCAAAGGCCTTGCCGAGCGTGCCTTCGATCAGGGTCACCCGGTCGGCGACGCCGTCACGTTCGGCAATACCGCCGCCGCGCGGGCCGTAAAGACCGACCGCATGGACTTCGTCGAGATAGGTCATGGCGCCGTATTTGTCGGCGACGTCGCAGATGGCCTCGATCGGCGCGATGTCGCCGTCCATGGAATAGACGCTCTCGAAGGCGACGATCTTCGGCCGGTGCGGTTCGATCGCGGCCAGCTTGCGCTCCAGGTCGGCCACGTCGTTGTGGTTCCAGATCACCTTTTCCGCACGCGAATGGCGGATGCCTTCGATCATGGAGGCATGGTTCATGGAATCGGACAGGATCACGCAGTCCTTGAGACGCGACCCCAGCGTAGAGAGTGCCGCCCAGTTGGACACGTAGCCGGAGGTGAACAGCAGAGCGGCTTCCTTGCCGTGCAGGTCGGCCAGCTCGTTTTCCAGTTTCACATGGTAATGATTGGTGCCGGAGATGTTCCGCGTGCCGCCCGCGCCCGCGCCGCAATGGTCGAGCGCCTCGTGCATGGCCGCGATGACCTTCGGGTGCTGCCCCATGCCGAGATAGTCGTTGGAGCACCAGATGGTGACTTCACGCTGTTGGTCGCCAATATGATTGTCGGCTTTCGGGAAGGCCCCGCAACGGCGTTCAAGATCGGCGAAGAGACGATAGTTGCCTTCTTCCTTCAGCTGATCGAGCTGATCCTGGAACAGCGCGTCATAATCCATCAGTAACCTCTCCCAAAACTCGGGCACCTGCGTCCGGTGGTGCATTTTCTCATGGGGCTTTTTACATGCCAAAAAAGCAATTTATCATTGCGCTATCTCAAAGCCAGCCATTCAGTCAAATTTTCTTAAGGGCCATTCGTCGCAGCCCGATCCTGACGGAACGACATGCCCCCTTTGGCACCCGCATGCTGCCATGTAAATATGCAATTGAAAAGTTAATGGGCCTTGGTTGGAAGCGATCAGCAGTTTTCGCAATGCCGGTGAAGAAAAATTCACAGGACGCCCCGTTCAAGCCTGGTCCTGAGCGATAAGCCGCTTCTGCGGCGTTGATCGCGGTCAATGCGCCTCATCCCGCACCGCAGTAAACACTTTCATCATTGGGAAAGACCGTTATCCTTTCATAGGCAACGCTCCGGAATTCAGTCGCAGGCAGGATCCATTCATGACGGACGGACGGAACATAGGACACATCGTTGCTCTTGAAGGCGGCGTTGCGGATGTCCGCTTTTCCGGTCGCCTGCCGGGAATCGGCAATCACCTCGTGGCCCTGTCCGATCCGGAAATCGATATCGAGGTGGCAACGCTGCCAGGCGCCGATATCGCCCGCGGCCTTGTTCTCAACCCGTCCTCAGAACTGCGCCTGGGGCTTGCCGTGCATGACACCGGGCGCCCGCTGACCGTGCCGGTCGGAGAAGATCTTCTCGGCCGCATGCTCAACCTGTTCGGCGACACGATCGACAACAAGGAACCGCTTGCCAAGCTGCCTCGGCGGTCGATCCATGGAGAAATGGTGCCCCTGTCGAAACGCCGGGTCGAAAGCGAGATTTTCGAGACCGGCATCAAGGCGATCGATCTGCTGAGCCCGCTGGAAAAAGGCGGCAAGGCCGGGCTGTTCGGCGGCGCCGGCGTCGGCAAGACCGTTCTGATCACCGAGATGATCCACAATACGGTCGCCGAATATGAGGGGATCTGCCTGTTCTGCGGCATCGGCGAACGCTGCCGCGAGGCGGAGGAACTCTACCGCGAAATGGAGGCGGCAAAGGTCCTCGACCGGACCATCATGGTCTTCGGACAGATGCACGAAAGCCCCGGAGTCCGGTTCCGGGTCGGCCATGCGGCCCTGACCATGGCGGAATATTTCCGCGACGACCTGCGCCGCAACGTTCTCGTGCTGGTCGACAATATCTTCCGCTTCGTGCAGGCCGGATCGGAAGTCTCCGGCCTTCTCGGGCGGATGCCGTCGCGCGTCGGCTACCAGCCGACGCTGGGCACGGAACTTGCCGGTCTGGAAGAACGGATCTGCTCCACGGACCGGGGCACGATGACGTCGATCCAGGCCGTCTATGTACCCGCCGACGATTTCACCGATCCGGCAGCCACCCACACGTTCTCTCACCTGTCGGCTTCGATCTTCCTGTCGCGCAAGAAGGCCTCGGAAGGCATCTATCCCGCGATCGACCCGCTGACCTCGTTCTCCAAGATGCTGACACCGGGCACGGTCAGCGACCGGCATTACAAAGTCGCCCGCGCCGTCCGCAACACGCTTGCCGAATACGAAGAGCTGAAGGACATCATCGCCATGCTGGGTCTGGAGGAGCTGTCGGAAAAGGACCGGGCAGTGGTCAAACGGGCGCGGCGGCTGGAACGGTTCCTGACCCAGCCGTTCTTTTCGACCGAAAAGATGACCGGGAATCCCGGAACCTTCGTCCGCCTGGAGGACACGCTTACCTCCTGCGAACGCATCCTGGCCGATGAATTCGCCGACCGACCGGAGAGCGATTTCTATATGATCGGCACCGTGGACGATCTCGAACGCGATCACGCCGGGACTGGGGCCACGACAGATGCGGCTTAAGATCGTGACACCCCGGAAAATCCTGATGGACATGGAGGTCAACCGGATCGTGGCCGAAGGGCCGGACGGCGCCTTCGGCATGCTGCCCAACCACATAGACTTCGTCTCGCAACTGGTTCCCGGCATCCTGACCTATGAAACGACCGACGGGACCGAATGCTACGCCGGCATTCGCGCCGGCACCCTGGTGAAATGCGCCGAAGAGGTTCTGGTCTCGACAAGCAACGCCATCCTCGGCCACGATCTTGAAAGCCTTCAGGACCGCGTGCAGGAGGTCTTCCGGGACCTCGACGAGAATGAACGGGCCGCCCGCTCGGCGCTGGCCCGGCTGGAGGCACAGATGGTCCGCCGCTTCCTCGATCTGGAACAGTCCGCATGACCCGCAGAGACAGGCACAGCTACGATGAAAGCGCCGGCAGGCAGGCCGAAGAGATCGCCCGCAAGGCGAAGCGCAAAAGGCAAGCCCGCTTGCGCGAGGGAAAGAGCGAACTCTACGGCCTCGGCATGTTCGGCCTCGTCGGCTGGGCGGTCGCGATACCGACCGTACTCGGCACGGCCTTGGGCGTGTGGATGGACGATCGGATGATTTCAAACCCGAAGTTTTCCTGGACCCTCGCCATGCTCCTGGCCGGCGTGGCCATCGGTTGCATGAATGCCTGGTACTGGGTTCGGCGGGAAAGTCAGGATGATGACGATGAAGACTAAGACAATGAATGCTTGCCGGTACATACGGACGGAAGGTCGCGCCTGAGCATGTCCCCCCTCCCCCTTGTCATTGCATTTGCGGTCGGCGCGGTCCTGGGTGCCGCCTATTTCGTGATGTTGTGGTTTGCCATCCGCAACTTCACCGGCGGCGGGCCGGGATGGATCTTTGCCGCCAGCACGATCGGGCGGCTTGCGCTGGTCGGTGGCGCCATGGCGTGGTTCGTCCTCGGCAAATTCGGGCTTTACGAACTGGCAGCCGCCGTTGCGGGTTTCGTGATCGTCCGTTTCTCGGCAACGCGCATTGCCAAGCATAAGAACCGCGAAGGCAGCCGATAATGGAAATCAGTCCGGACCAGTGGATCATATATGAATGGCAAGGCCTCAAGCTGAACGCGACGATCGTGTTCACCTGGGCCATCATGGCCGTCCTGGTGCTCGGATCCTGGTCGATCACGTCTCGCCTGTCGGAAGGAGAAACCGTCTCCCGCTGGCAGGTCCTGCTGGAAGTGATCGTCAGCGGCATTCGCGATCAGATCGCGGACATCGGCGCCGGAGATCCGTTGCGATACTTGCCCTTCATCGGAACCCTGTTCCTGTTCATCGCGACCTCGAACCTCCTCACCATCCTGCCCTGGTACGAACCGCCGACCGGGTCCCTGTCGACGACCGCCGCCCTTGCCATCTGCGTTCTGATCGCGGTTCCCTTGTTCTCCATCACGAAACGGGGGCTGCTGGCGTATCTGCGAAGCTATGCCGAGCCGACCTTCATGATGCTGCCGTTCAACATCATCGGCGAACTGTCGCGCACGCTGGCGCTTGCCGTCCGTCTCTACGGCAACATCATGAGCGGCTCGATCATCGTCGGCATCCTGATCAGCATCGCGCCCTTCTTCTTTCCGATCATCATGCAGCTTCTCGGCCTGCTCACCGGCCTGGTCCAGGCCTACATCTTCGCGGTTCTGGCGATGGTCTATATCGCCTCCGCCTCGAAGACCCATCGGCGCGACCCGAAAGAAGCGGAAGCCGGCGGCTCCTCAGACGAAATCCACAATCCGGGAGAATGAATATGGAACAAATTCCATGGATCGAAATCGTGTCCATTTTCACGGCCGGCATGACGACCATGTTCGGCGCCATAGGCCCGGCTCTTGCAGAAGGCCGGGCGGCCTCCCAGGCGCTGCTTGCCATCGCCCAGCAGCCGGACGCGTCCAATACGATCACCCGCACACTTTTCGTCAGTCTGGCCATGATCGAGTCGACGGCGATCTACTGCTTTGTCGTCTCCATGATCCTTCTGTTCGCCAATCCGTATGTCACCCAGGCCACGGCCGTAGCCGGAGGATAACCCCTTGCAGCTCGACTGGCTGACGATCACCGCGCAGATTGCAAATTTTCTGGTTCTGATCTGGCTGCTCCAGCGTTTCCTGTACACGCCGATCACGCGTGCCATGGCGAAGCGCGAGGCGCGGATCGAGGAGCGCCTCGCCGATGCCCGCAAGCAAAGGGAAGAAGCGGAGCAGGAAGGCAGGGCCTTACGCGAACGACAGCAGGACCTCGACGCGCGCGCCGAGGAGGTTCTGGCCGAAGCACGCCGCGAGGCCGAAGCCCTGAGGGTCCGGCTGGAACAGGACCTCCGCAAGGAGTTCGACGAAAAGCGCAGCAACTGGCAGGAGCATCTGGAAGAAGAAAAGACTGAACTGATCCGCCAGTTGCGCAAGCGCATGTCCGATCAGGTGGTCAAGGTGGTTCGGCGCACCTTGGCCGACTTCGCCGGTACGGATCTCGCCGTACAGATAGCCAATGAATTCGCCCGGCGCCTGGAAACGCTGGAAGAGGACACCAAGACGCGCCTGCGCGATGCGGCCACCCGGCCCGACAGCACGGCGGTGTTCGAAAGCGGTATCGACCTGCCCGACGATGCGCGCAACCGGATCGCCCAGGCCGTCCGTGATACCCTGGGCACGGATATCGAATTCGACTACCGCACCGAAGAGGACGTGGTCCTCGGCATTCGCCTGACCCTGGGCGAGGAGACCGTCGAGTGGTCGGCCGGCAGCTATCTGAAGAAGCTGGAAAATCTCGTCCGTGACACCCTGGACGCCGCAGGAATGAGCACCCCGAAGCCGGAAGGCCAAACCAATGGTTGATCTGCCCAAGGAGCTGACCGACAAGCTCTTCGACCAGATGGATGTGGCCCTGGACAAGACCAGGGCCAGGCTGGAAGTCGCCGATATCGCTCGGGTCCTCAGCGTGGGCAACGGAATCGCCGAGATCGCCGGCTTTACGGATCTCTACGCCGACGAACTGGTCTCCTTTCCCGGTGGTGAGATGGGCATCGCCTCCAGTCTCGGCGAGGAACGGACAGGCGTGATCGTGCTTGGCCCGACGGAGCATATACGCCCCGGCGACACGGTCCTGCGCACCCGCCGGGTGGTGGACGTGCCGGTCGGAGATGCCCTGCTCGGCCGGGTACTCGATCCGCTGGGACAGCCGCTGGACGGTGGCAACGCCATCCGTGCCGAAGCACGGCTGCCGATCGAGCGCCCTGCCCTGCCGATCATGCATCGCGCCCCGGTCAACGTCCCGCTCCAGACCGGGATCAAGGCCATCGACGCGGCCATACCCGTCGGGCGCGGCCAGCGGGAACTGATCCTCGGAGACCGGCAGACGGGCAAGACGGCGATTGCCGTCGACACCATCCTGAACCAGCACGACAGCGGGGTCATCTCGATCTATTGCGCCATCGGCCAGCGGGCCTCCGCCGTTGCCCGGGTGATCCAGGCCCTGCGCAAGGGCAACGCGCTTGAGCGGACCATCGTCGTCGTCGCCAGCGCCGACGAAGCCCCCGGGCTCCAGTTCGTCGCTCCCTATGTGGCGACTTCCATGGCCGAGTATTTCATGGAAAAAGGCCGGGACGTCCTGATCGTCTACGACGATCTGACCCGCCATGCCCGTGCCTACCGCGAACTGTCGCTGCTCCTGCGGCGCCCGCCGGGGCGCGAGGCCTATCCGGGCGATATCTTCTACATTCATTCCAGGCTCCTGGAACGCTCCGCCCGCCGCAGGGACGAATTCGGCGGCGGTTCCATTACCGCGCTACCCATCATCGAAACCCAGGCGCAGAATATTTCGGCTTACGTGCCGACCAACCTGATCTCGATCACCGACGGACAGATTTACCTGTCGCCGGGCCTGTTCGAAAAAGGCCAGCTTCCGGCCATCGACATCGGCGCATCCGTCAGCCGCGTCGGCGGCAAGACCCAGCTTCCCGCCTATCGTTCGGTCGCAGGCGACCTGCGCCTGTTCTACGCCCAGTTCGAGGAACTGGAGAGCTTCGCCCGTTTCGGCACCCAGATCGATCCGGAAACCCGGATGAAGATCGACCGGGGCTTGAGAGTGCGCGAAATTCTCAAGCAGAACGAACACGCACACATGTCGGTCGTCGATCAGGTCGTCGCCCTGCTGGCCGCGACCAGCGGCCTGTTCGACAAGATCCCGCCGGAACAGATCGCGGAGGCTGAGAAGCGGGTCTGCGAGGCCGCAAGCCAGCTTTGCCCCGAGATCTGCACCCGCGTTCAAGGCGGAGAGGAACTTAGGCCTGCCGACCGCGACCGCCTGATCGAGACAATGACGCAGGCTCTGCAGACCATGCTGCCAGATACCGGCGGGAGCTAGTCGCGATGGAAACGCTCGAGGCGCTATCTGAACGCCTGCACACCACCGAGGAAATCCAGTCCATCGTCCGCACGATGAAGGCGCTGTCGTCGGTCAACATCCGGCAATACGAACATGCGGTCACGGCGATCGCCGACTATGAGCGGACCATCACCCAGGGTCTGCAGGTGGTTTTGCGCAATCGCAGGAACAAGGCGGAACCGCTCGACCTGACCGGCCCGGACGGCAAGTCCGGACACCGCCGCGCCCTCATCGTCATCGGCTCTGACAGGGGCTTGTGCGGCCGCTTCAACGACCGGATTGCGGAATTCGCTTGCCAGGGACTGGAGGCGGACGCAAAGACACCCGACGAAAGACCGCCCCTCATCTGCGTCGTCGGCGTCCGTGCCGCGGCCCGCCTGGAAGCCCTGGACCGGCCGGCGGACAGGCTGTTCACCCTGCCCGGATCGGTCGACGGCCTGATCGATTCCGTCCAGGCAATCGTCATTGAACTCGACCGTTGGGTCCGCCAGGAAGGCGTCGGCCCCGTCGCGCTGATCTATAACCGCAGATCCGAGCAGGCGCTCGCGGAGACGACGCACAAGGCGCTGCTTCCGATCTCGAAAGATTATCTGGACCGGCTCGCGGCCACCCCCTGGCCGTCGAAGCGGCTTCCCATGTACCGGATGGACGAAGGCGAATTGTTCTCCTGGCTGATCCGGCAGCACCTGACCCTGGTACTTTACGCAGCCCTTGCGGAATCCCTGGCAAGCGAACATGCCTCACGGCTGGCCGCCATGCAGAATGCCGAACGCAACATCAACGAGCGCCGGGAAAACCTGCTTGCCGAATACCGGAAAAAGCGTCAGGAAACGATCACGAACGAACTGCTTGAAGTGGTCGCCGGGTTCGAGGCAATCCGGAAAAAGAAATAGAGTCACAAAGAAGAATGACCGGGCTGCAGAGGACCGAAACATGCCGCAGGACAGCCTGATATCGGGTCTGCTACGCCGATACGGGGAAACCTATTCCAGCGAACTGGGGCTGGATCTGTCCGGCAATATTCCCGCGCATCTGTTCCGCTGGCTCTGCGCATGCCTGCTCATGAGCGCGCCCATTTCCGCACGCCTTGCCATGCGCGCGACAAGAGCGCTGGCGGACAAGGGCTGGACAACGCCGGCCAAACTTGCCCTCAGCCACTGGGCCGACAGGAAAAGCGTGCTGACCGCCGCCGGTTATGCGCGCTTCGACGAAAAGACGGCGACGCTTCTCGGCGAACTCGCCGAAAAGATCATGACCGACTATGACGGCGATCTGCGGGGCCTTCGAGAAAGGGCTCACCGCGATCCGCTGACGGAACGAAAGCTCTTGAAGGAGTTCAAGGGGATCGGCGACGTTGGCGCCGATATCTTCTGCCGCGAGGCGCAGGTCGTCTGGAAGGAACTCTATCCCTTTGCCGATGATCGAACCTACGCTGCCGCCCGTTCCCTCGGCCTGCCGGAAGATGTCACCTACCTGTCCGCACTGGTCGAGCCCGAGAAATTTCCGGACCTGCTGACGGCCCTGATCCGGGCCGACATGACAGGCGAAACGGCGGAATCTCTCGGGCTATCGGACCGGGCGCCGGAAGACGACTGACGCTCTCCGCCTCTCAGCTCGCGCCGATGGCCTTTGCCAGAATCCTGTCCGCACTACCTTCGTCCCCAGACCAGGCGACGAACTGATCCGGCCTAATCAGGATCAGCGAGGCACCGTAGGCAAGGATCAGTTCGGGCGCATCCGCTTCGACGATCGTCAAGGGAATGCTCCGCTCGCCCGCCGATTGGCGGAACGCTTCGACGAGGGCGTCATCCCCCTTGATCGAGACAAGCGTGAAACCTTCGCCCAGCACCTCGAAGATATTCCGCCCGTCCGGCAGGAGCTGAGGGGCAAGGTGATGGCCGGGACGGGCCGTGAATTCATGGGTGCCCTTCGCGCTCGGCACGACATCGGCCGGGCTTCCCGTGACAATGGGCGAGCCTTCGTAATTTGGCTCGAAGGAATTCACGTCCGCCGTGTCTTCACTGCGCTTGCTCCAGGCGGTCCGGAATTCATCGAGGTCCTTTTCGGGGCTGTAGCGGTTGAGGAAGGCGCGGTCCTGTTCGATGTAATTGCCGATGAAATCCGACGCCGTCGACGCGAACACCGGACGCCGTTCGGCATCGTAACTGTCCAGAAGCTCCGGCCCGGCCCATCCTTTCAGGGTCGCAGCCAGTTTCCAGCCGAGATTGCGCGCATCCTCCAGCCCGGAATTCACTCCGTAGCCGCCATAGGGCGGATGGCTGTGCGCGGCGTCGCCCGCAATCAGCACCCGGCCTTTGCGATAAGTGTCGGCCAGGGCGAAACGCAGATCCCAGAAACCGATATAGTCCACGTCAAGTTCGATCTCGTGACCGACCGCCTTCCGGACGAAGCCCTTGAAGTCGAAATTGTCTTCCGTGGCATCGGCGGGAACCGGCGCATGGAAGAACCAGGACGTACCGAGATCGACCCGGCCGAAGAACAGCCAGTAGCCGCCATAGTCCGGGTGCAGCACGTTGAAGAAAGCCTTGCCCGGATACCGTTCCAGAAGGTCGTGCAACTCGGTGGAGGTGAAGACCAGAAGCACCATCTTGCGGTCGTGATCGGCAAGGGTCTGGGTGATGCCCGCCGCCTGCCGGGTGAAGGAATGGCTGCCGTCGCAGCCGACCGCGTAACGTCCGCGCAGGACCCGTTGTGCGGAGCCCCCGTGCTCGGTCGCCGTCACGGTGACACCCTCGCCGTCCTGCGCGATATCCGTGCCGTCAAAGCCGTACAGGAAATCGATGGCCTCGATTTCCGCCGCGCGGGTGCGCAGCACGGCCTCCATGGCATATTGCGGCAGGCGTTCGTTGGCGGTGTAGTAATAGTCCTTGACCGCGGCCCGGTTCAGCCAGTCGTAGCTGTAGTCGTTGAGAAGCGTTCCGTAATTGGTCAACCCTCCGATGCCGGCGCCGCGCGGCACGGTGCGGGCATTGCGCAGCTCTTCCTCGCAGCCCCAGAAATGGAAATGCTCCGTCGTGCGCTGGGTGAGGTTCTGACCCTTGGGGATCGGCTGAATGGTCTCGTATTTTTCCACCACCGCGGAGGTGATGCCCCTGAGGCCGAGCTCGATTGAAAGCCCGACCCCGACGGGGCCTCCGCCGATGATGATCACATCATGGGTAAAACCGTCCGGCATCGTTATCCCTTCAGGCCGAGCAGGCGTTCGGTGTTGCCGTGGAACAGCTTCGCCCGGGTTTCCTCCGAGACGTCCAGCTCTTCCAGAATGCGGATGGTTTCGCGGATATACATCGGCCCCGCTTCCGGATCGAACGGCGCATCGGAGGCAAACACCACATGGTCCTCACCGAAGAACTCGATGGCATGCTCGATCGCCTTGCGCGAACCGAAGGTGGCGGTATCGGCGTAGAAGTCCTTGAAATACTCAAGATGCGGACGCTTGAGCGCCTTGCGCACGGCCGCCAGATCCTTGTTCGAGGTGCGTGCGCCCATCTGGTCCCAGCCCGGACCGACCCGGCCTTCGAAATACGGCACCATACCGCCGGCGTGGTGGGTGATCACGTTCAGGCCCGGATGCCGGTCGAACACACCGGAAAAGACCAGGCGCGCCATGGCGGCGGAGGTTTCATAGGGCCAGCCGAAGGTCCACCAGATCTCGTATTCGGATTCCTTCTCCGTCAGGTAATCGGTGAAATTGGCGCCACGGGCCGGGTGCAGCCACACCGGTTTGCCCGCCTTGGCCATATAGTCGAAAAACGGATCGAATTCCGGCAGGTCGAGCGGCTTGCCCGAGACGTTGGTGAAGATCTGCATGCCCGATGCGCCGAGGTCTTCGATGGCGCGCCGGCTTTCTTCCACGACCGCATCCGGATTGCTCATGGGCGCGGTGCCGATGAAAGCGGGAAAGCGCTCCGGGTATTTCTGGCAAAGCTCGGCCAGGGCATCGGAGCCGATCCGGCTGAGTTCGAGCGCCTTTGCGGGATCGCAGAGCTTTTCCAGCGGCGGCGAGGCCAGCGACAGCACCTGCTGGTAATCCGGCCCGAACATGTCCATGACCTCGAACCGCCGATCCAGCTCGGTCATCATCGGCACGTCGCCGGAGCGCCGGGTGATGTCGGTCATTTCGCCGATGTGATCGATCAGGGCATCGAAAAAGGGTTTCGGCCAGATATGATTGAAAATGTCGAGTTTTCTCACGTGTTTTCTCCCTGAGCAATCAAGCTGTTGTCCCGGCTTTCGGCCGGTTCCTGGTCTTTGGTTTCAGATGGATCGTGTTGCAGTTCCGCAAGCTCGAAACTGATTTCCGCGGCGGCCTCACGAACGTTTTCGGCAATTTCCGTTTCCGTCAGCCCCTGTGCTTCGAGAGCCGTTTGCTCGATGGTGACGCAGAGCGCTGCAATCGGCAGGCGACCGGAATCGAACACCGGCGCGGCAATACCGACGACCCCGGCGGTGACCTCCCCATGCGCAATCGAATATCCGCGGCGGCGTATGGCACGCATCGAGTCGAGAACACCCTCGACGGTCGAACCGATCCCGATCTCGGCGAAATCCTCAAGGGCTTCCGCAATGATCGGCTTCTGCTGGCGGCGCGGCAGGTTGGCG
Source organism: Roseibium sp. (assembly GCF_048260565.1). Lineage (GTDB taxonomy): Bacteria > Pseudomonadota > Alphaproteobacteria > Rhizobiales > Stappiaceae > Roseibium. The sequence goes on from NZ_JBLXGP010000005.1 coordinate 279,737, forward strand.
AGGATGGCGCGCGAGATCGCACCGCGCGCCAGGGGCATCGGCCGGCCTCTCGGGTAGCTCGACCGCGGATCGGGAATCGAGCAGGCCGAATGCACGCACAGGAGTTTCTTGCCGTAGTAGCGTACCAGCAGCGACGAGCACGGATAGCGGTTTGCGAGCGCGTCGACCTGATCGCGCCCGATCTCCACGACCGGATCCGAGCGGCGGACCAGGAAGTCCAGCTCCACCACGCGCGGTCCCAGGGTGAAGCCCCGGCCCGGCAGGGAGGTGAGGAAACCCGCGTCCTTCAAGGTGCGCAGATAGCGGTAGAGGGTCGGGCGCGTGTAGCCGAGCTCGGCCATGATTTCCTGCGGCGTCCACTCCAGCCTGTCCTCGGTGAACAGGTCCAGGATCGCGAACAACCGCTCACCGCTTCCGGAAGAAACGCTCATGACTCGACCGCATCCTTTGTCGTAGCGGGTTTCCGGGTCATCAGTTGCCAGACCATCAGGACGAACCCGCAAGCCACGCCGACTACATCGGTGATGACGGCCTGGGGGAACGCGCCGGAAGGAATGAGGGCAAGTAATCCGGCGAGGGAAAACAGGACCCGGACCCCTGGGGACAGAAGACCGGCGAAGTAACCGGCAAGTCCGATCGAAACCAGCCAGACCCCGACGACCGCTGTCATGACCGCCAATGCGATGTCCAAAGGAGCGCCATGCAACAACAGGGTGGGCGAGAACACGAACAGGATCGGGATGATGTAGGCAACCCAGCCGAATTTCATTGCCGCCCACCCGGTCGCCATCGCCGGGGCTTTCGCAAGCGATGCAGCAGCGAAGGCCGCGATGGCGATCGGGGGCGTGATCATCGACATCATGCCGAAATACAGCACGTAGAGATGGGCTGCGATCGGATCGATTCCGACCTTGACCAGGGCCGGCGCGACGAGGGCCGCCAGCAGCACGTAGACGCCGAGGGTCGGCAGGCCCATGCCTAAAATGATGCAGACGATGGCCGAAAGCGCCAGCAGGATAAAGGCGTTGTTGCCCCCGATCTGAACCAGAAGATAGGTGAGATTGAACGACAATCCGGTCACGTTCAGAACGCCGATCACAAGGCCGGAGGCTGCTGAAATCAGAATGATCTCAACCACGGAATGCCCGCATTTGGAAAGACTGCCGAAGATTGTCCGCAGCGCAGGCCGGCTCCCCCGGTAACCGATGGCAAGCGATGTCGCGATCAGCACCACGGCGGACCACAGCGCCGCGCGCTCCGGTTGGTACCCCTTCCAGAACAACAGCCAGATCAGCATGGCGAAGGCGAGAACGAAGTGCAGACCGCGCACAACCGTCCGCCCGGCCGGAATCTCGGATTTGGGAACCGGACGGATACCCATGCGCGCCGCGTCCAGATCGGCCTGGATGAACAGGGCGACATAGTAGAGGATTGCCGGGACCAGCGCGGCCGCGACGATGTCGGAATAGGGTATGGCCAGGAACTCGGCCATGAGAAAGGCGGAGGCCCCCATTACCGGCGGCATGAGCTGGCCTCCGGTGGAAGCGACGGCTTCGATGGCTCCGGCCTTGTGACCGGGATAGCCGTCCCGCTTGATCATGGGGATCGTCACGACCCCGGTGCCGACCACATTGGCGACGGCGGATCCGGAAATCGATCCGAACAGGCCCGAGGCCAGGACGGCGATTTTCATCGACCCGCCGCGGAACCGGCCCATGCCGAGCATGGCGGCATCCGTAAAGAAGTTCGACCCGCCGGTGATGCCCAAAAGCGTCCCGAACAGGATGAAGGCAACGACGACGGTGGCGGCCACCGACATGGGCAGGCCGAGAATGCCGTTGGAATCGAGCGTCATGTAGCCGGCGAGCATTTGCCAGTTCTGCGCACGCCCCTGAAGACGGCCCGGCAGAACATCGCCGAAAAGCGCATAGAGAAGAAAGGCGCTGATAATCAGGACCAGCGTCCAGCCGGTCGCGCGCCTGAGGCACTCGAGCGTCAGCAAAATGATGACGATGCCCGGGATCCAGACCGCCGCGGGCTTTGCGAAGATCTGGAGCACGAATTGCGGATAGCCGACGGCGATCCAGGAAACGGAAGCAAAGGCGGTCAGCGCCAGGATGACATCATACCAGGGCACGACCGTCCGGCTTGAGAACCGGCGTGCCGGCAGCTCGAGAAAAGCAATCGGCAGGACCAGGGCAAGGACCGCGGCGAAGAACTGCTGCGGGTAAAAACCAAGGCCTAGGTAGCGGGGCACGGACAGCGCCCAGCAGATCGTCGTCAGCGTCAAGAGAGCTGCCAGCACATCGGCGATCGGGCGCCGGATTGCCGGAGAGAGGCCGCTCGGGCCTCTCCCTTCCGTTTCATCCTGCACGGTGCGTCCTCAGTCCAGACCAGCTTCTTTGAAGAACTTCAATGCACCGGGATGGAATTCGGCAATGCCCGGATCCCCTTTGACATCCGCCGGATTGAACGCATTGAACGGTTTGAACGTGCCGGCCATGGCATCCTTGCCCTCATAGATGGCCTTCGCCATCGCATAGACGACATCGTCCGGGACACCCGCATGGGTGAAGATCACCTGCGGAAATGCGATATAGGTCGCATCTTCCAGGACACCCGGAGACGAACCGGCCTTCATCTTGGTGAAGAATGCGGTCGGCCAGTGTTTGCGGGCCTTGGCCAGGGCCTCTTCGCTGTCATCGGCCACCGGCAAGGCACGCAGCCCGCCGACGGAGGCATCCGCTTCGCGGACCTTGCCCGCGCCATGGGCGAAGATGAAACCGTCGGCGTCGTTGGCGATGAAAGCCTGAGCCCCGGCAACGACCGACGTGACATAGACCGGCGTCACGTCCTCGCGGGTCATGTCCGCCGTGGCATAGACCGCATCGAGCTGCGGCAGGATGGTGTTCTGGGCGGTATAGCCATCCGTCATCCGCTTGCCCTTCAGATCGGTCAGCGTCTTGATGTCACTGTCGGCGCGAACGAAAATCGCTTCCTTGAGCGGCATCAGCATGGCCACGACGCGAAGGTTCGGATTCTTGACGCCATTCCACCAGGCCTCACCGGAAATCGCGTAGTTCACTTCCTGCAAATTCGAAACGCCGAACTCGATCCCTCCGGAATTCACGAACGGAATGAACTGGTTCGGGCTGGTGGCCGGCTGAACGGTGGTGTTGAGCCCGGTTTCATTGGCCGCATTGGCGACAGCCGTCCCGATGTTGTGGAACAGCGACCCCGGGTTCGACGTCGCGATCCCGACCGTCTGTGCCTGAGCGGACCCTGCCGCAACCATTGCGACCGTCGCCGCGGCAATGGCGGTTGCCTTGAAATATCTCGTCATGTGGTTCCTCCCTTTGATCGCCGCCTCTCTCCAAAAGGCGACAAAAATCCCAATAATTGAGATTTCTGTTCATTTATTACTTGCATTCGCAGCTTTGACAAGTCCATTTTGTCGCAGCCCTGCGACAATGATCGTCCGGCATGGGAGGGAACGAATGACGTCACAGCATCCGCGCGAGCCGAAAAACGGCGCGGAATCCGTGCTGCTCGGCCTGAAGCGGGCCGGCGTGGATTATCTGTTTGCCAATGCGGGAACCGATTTTCCGCCGATCATCGAGGCCATGGCCGCATTGCCCGACGACGAGATCCCCGAACCGGTGACGGTTCCCCACGAGACCGCGTCCGTCGCCATGGCCCACGGATACTACCTGGTGACCGGCAAGGCCCAGGCGGTCATGGTTCATGTCAACGTCGGGCTCGCCAATGCGGCCATGGGCGTCATTAACGCCGCGAGCGACAACATTCCGGTTCTGGTCATGTCCGGACGCACCCCGATCACCGAAACCGGGAGGCTGGGCAGCCGGGCGACCCCGATCCAGTACGGTCAGGAACAATACGACCAGGCGTCCCTGATCCGCGACGTCACCAAGTTCAACTACGAAATGCGCTATCCCGAACAGGGCGACGCGCTGGTGAGCCGCGCACTGTCGCTGGCAACCAGCGCGCCTGAAGGACCGGCCTATATCAGCCTGCCGCGCGAACCGCTGGGCGCGGACATTCCAGAAAGCGCGCAACAACCGGCCCGCCTGCGGCCGGCGGCCACGCCGGCGAGCCCGGACGCGGAAGCCATCGGCCAGCTTGCGATCTGGCTCGAAAAAGCCGAACGACCCGTGATCCTGTGCCAGCGCGGCGACACCGAAGGCCGTCTGTCGGCCGCATTGTCGACGCTTGCGGAGACACACGGAATCGGCGTTGCAGAACCTTTCGTCGTGCGCAACGTCATGGCGAGCGATCACCCGATGTTTCTCGGCTACGACCCGGCCGCTGCCATTGCCGGCGCCGATCTGATCGTCGTTCTCGACACGGACATTCCCTGGATCGAACGGTTTCACGCCCCCTCGGAAGACGTGAAGATCGTCCATATCGGTCCCGATCCCCATTTCGCCCGCATGCCGGTGCGCAACTACAAGACGGATCTGGCCATCGGTTCCGATCCGGTGCGCGCCATCGAGGCCTTGTCCGCCGCTTTACGTACCGACCAAGACCGCGTCCATAAGCGCATGAGCCGCATCGCGGCGGAGGTCGCGCCCCGGCGGGAAAAGATGACCGAGTTGATTGCGAAGGGCGCGGACGATCCTATTGGAGCGGAGTTCTTGAGCCGCACGCTTTCGGATGCGATGGGAGACGATGCCGCCGTATTTTGCGAGCTTGGCGTCGTCCCCGGCGCCATGGATCTGAAGGGCCCCAACCGGATGTTCATGAACGTCCATGCCGGAGGTCTCGGCTGGGCGTTTCCGGCGGCGCTCGGCGCGCAACTCGCGGACCGGGACCGGCTCTGCGTCGCCTGCATGGGCGACGGCTCCTATATCTTTTCCAACCCGGTCGCCTGCCACCAGATTTCCGAAGCGCTGGAACTGCCGGTTCTGGTGATCATCAAGAACAACGGCATGTGGAACGCGGTCCGCCGCTCCGTGGTCAACGCCTACAAGGACGGCGCCGCCGCCAAGGCGAACACGATGCCGCTGACGTCCCTGGAACCGGCGCCTGACTATCTGCAGGTCGCCGCCGCCAGCCGCGCCTTCACAGCAAGGGTAACTCGAGGCTCGGAATTGCGCACAGCGCTGGAAGCTGCCATCGCTGCGATCCGCACCGAAAGACGACAAGCCGTGCTCGACGTGAGGGTCGCCGTTTCCGACAGCTATTGAAGCGATGATTCAGATCTAGTCGGTCTCGGCCAGAACGTCGCGCAGGGTGCCGGCCATTTCCGAAACCTGGGCTTCTTCGACGATCAGCGGCGGCGACAGCGCGATGATGTCGCCCGTCACCCGGATCAGGAGACCGGCCTCGAAACATTTGACGAACACCTCGTAGGCACGCTGGCCGACGGCACCGTCCCGGGACTCCAGCTCGATCCCCGCGATGATGCCGAGGTTGCGCACGTCCTTGACGTGGCGCGCATCCTTGAGCGCATGCATGGTGCTCTCCCAGTGGCAGGCAATGTCGGCGCCACGGGTCAACAGGCCGTGCTTTTCGTAGATGTCCAGCGTGGCGAGACCGGCAGCACACGCCACCGGATGACCGGAATAGGTGTAGCCGTGGAAGAGCTCGATTGCCCCTTCCGGACCGTTCATGAAGGCCTCGTGGATATGGTCCTGCGCGAACACGGCGCCCATGGGAACGACGCCGTTGGTCAGCGCCTTGGCCGTCGTGAACAGATCCGGCTTGACGCCGAAATAGTCGACGGCGAACGGCGTGCCCAGTCGGCCGAAACCGGTAATCACCTCGTCGAAGATCAGGAGAATGCCATGCCGGTCGCAGATGGCGCGCAGGCGTTCCAGGTAGCCCTTGGGCGGCACCAGCACGCCGGTCGACCCGGCGACCGGCTCGACGATCACCGCAGCAATCGTTTCCGCCCCATGCAGGGCGACGATCCGCTCAAGATCGTCGGCGAGATGCGCGCCCCATTCCGGCTGGCCCTTCGAAAAGGCGTTGTGTTCCGGAGCGTGGGTATGCGGCAGATGATCGACACCGGTCAGCAACGTGCCAAAGTGGCGCCGGTTGTTGACGAGACCGCCCACCGAAATACCGCCGAAGCCGACGCCATGGTATCCACGTTCCCGGCCGATCAGGCGGGTCCGGCCGGCATCCCCACGAGCGCGGTGATAGGCCAGCGCGATCTTCAGCGCCGTGTCGACCGATTCCGATCCGGAGCCGGTGAAGAAGACATGATCGAACCCGTCAGGCGCGATCTGCTTCAGCCGCTCGGCGAATTCGAACGCGATCGGGTGACCCATCTGGAAGGACGGCGCATAGTCCAGATTGGCAAGCTGCCGGGCAACCGCATCGGTGATCTCAGCATTGCCGTGGCCGGCGTTGCAGCACCACAGGCCGGCCGTGCCGTCGAGGATCGTGCGGCCGTCATCGGACTGGTAATGCATGCCCTTGGCCGAGACCAGCATACGCGGGTTCTGCTTGAACTGCCGGTTCGCCGTGAACGGCATCCAGTAGGCGTCCAGAACCTGGTTGGAACGGTTTTCGTTACGGTCGACGACAGCATCCATGGCACTTCTCCTCGCTCACTACGGATAGAAGGCCTTGATTTCAGTTGGAAGAAAAGTCTGTTTCTTCAATCCGACAAGCCACTGGTTTTCATCGGGTCGCATGTGTATGTGTTTATGATGATAAACACACTAAACACGGATGACTTCTCGAAGGACGTCGGCCTCAGGCTGCGCGCGATCCGGGAAGCCCACGGCTATTCCCAGCGGGAGCTTGCCAAGCGGGCCGGTGTCACCAACGGCTTCATCTCCCAGATCGAGGCGGCGAAGATAAACACGTCGCTGAGCGCGCTGAAGCGGGTGCTGGACGGCATCCCCATCGGCCTGTCGGACTTCTTCGCCTACGAGCCCGAGCGCCAGGGCAAGGTGTTTTATGCCGCCGGGGAACTGACAGAAATCGGCAAGGGAAAGATTTCCTACAGGCAGGTGGGCAACAACCTGTTCGGCCATGACCTGCAGATGCTCTACGAGGTCTATGAGCCGGGCGCCGATACCGGCCGGGTCATGCTCAGCCATGAAGGAGAGGAAGCAGGTATCGTCATGGAAGGCCATATCGAGATTACCGTCGGCGACCAGCGCAAGGTGTTAGGGCCGGGTGACGCCTACATGTTCAAGAGTATGACACCGCACCGGTTCAAGGCGCTCAGAAACAAACGCTGCGTCGTCGTCAGCGCCTGCACCCCGCCGACGTTTTGAGCCGATTGCCTGACTGCAGAACCTATACCGACGAGCCGGCATCCAGCTTTTCAAGGAACGTCCGGGCGCTTTCCCGATAGGCTTCCTTTTTCTCCTCCCCCATCCGCCGCCAGGTCGCGTAGGGTTGGGCCAGCCGTCGGTTGTCCGACAGCTTGTCCGTATTCCGGTCCAGAAAATCCCAGTACAGCGCGTTAAAGGGACAAGCGCCCTCGCCAGTCTTGGCGCGAACGTCGTAGCGGCAGTCTTTGCAGTAGTCCGACATGCGCGAGATATAGGCCCCGCTCGCGGCATAGGGTTTGGTGCCAAGCAGACCGCCGTCTGCGAACTGGCTCATGCCGATGACATTCGGCAGCTCCACCCATTCGAACGCATCCGCATAGACCTCCAGGTACCATACATGCAGCGCATGCGGATCGAGCCCTGCCAGAAGAGCGAAGTTGCCCGTGATCATCAGGCGCTGGATATGATGCGCATAGGCGTTTTCGATCGTCTCGCCGATCACCTGCGCCAGACAGGCCATATCCGTCTTTCCCGTCCAGAAAAAATCCGGCAGCGGTCGCTTTGCATCGAGGAAATTGCTGTTGGCGTAATCCGGCATGAACAGCCAGTAGACGCCGCGAACGTATTCCCGCCAGCCGATGATCTGGCGGATGAAGCCTTCGACCGCGTTGAGCGGCGCATGGCCGTCGAAATAAGCCTGTTCCGCGGCACGGCAAAGCGCCATCGGATCGAGAAGACCGAGGTTCAGATAGAACGACAAAAGCGAATGATTGAGGAACGGATCGTCCTTGAGCATCGCATCCTGCGTTGCGCCGAAACCGGGCAGGAAGTTGGCGATGAAATCGTCCGCCGCCCGTTCGCAGTCTTCGCGCCTCACCGCAAAGGCAAATCCGTCCGCCGAGCCCATGTGATCCGGAAACCGCGCATTGACCAGCTCCACGACCGACTGCGTGACGGCATCTGGAGGAAAGGTCGGATGCACGGGACGGAAGAGGTCGGGAGAGGCCGGCTTGCGATTGTCCGCGTCGAAATTCCAGCGCCCGCCGCAGGGCTTGTCGCCGTCCATCAGCAGGCCGGTCCGCCGGCGCATCTCCCGGTAAAAGAACTCCATCGTCAACGCGCGGCGATCCGCGGCCCATTGCCGAAAGTCCTCACGGGAGCACAGGAAGCGGGTATCGTCGCGGATCTCGACCGGGATGCCGAAGTCGGCAGCCCAGCGGTCCATCGCCTGCCGCACCCGCCACTCCCCGGGCTCCGTCACCACGATCCGCTCCGGCTTCAGATCGCCGGCCGCGCGCTTTAGTTCGCCGGTGAAGGAGTTACTGTTGCCATCGTCATCAAGCCTGACGTAACGGACATCGAATCCCCTGTCGCGGAGGTCTTCCGCGAAATGCCGCATGGCGGAAAAGATCAGGGTAATTTTCTTCTTGTGATGGCGGACGTAGGTCGCCTCCTCTGCGACCTCGCACATCAGCACCCTGTCCCTTGACGGGTCGGCATCCTGCAGGCTGGAGATCGACAGGGAGAGCTGGTCCCCGAGGAGGAAGACAAGGTTCCGGATTCGCGGCGCCATCAGCCTTTCAGCAGACCGGCCACGGCATAGGCGGCCGCGGAAGCCGTTGCGGTCAGCACCGTTCCCCACACCATATCGACCACGCTGACGGTCAGGGACCAGCCCTTCACCGTCGCCAGATTGGTCATGTCATACGTGCCGTAAGCGAGAAGGCCCAGCAGCGCGCCGTTGACGACTGCGATGGCAACGCTCTCCTTCTGCAATCCGGGCAGGACAGCGAAATAGACGATGCCGGCGATATAGGCGAGGTAGAACAGCCCGGCCGCCGTCATGTCGGGACGATCCCTCAGTAGATCGCCGATGTGGGAGCGGTAGAAGCCGATCGCCACCCGGCTAAGCCAGATATAGTCGAGACCGAAAAAGACCACCGCTGCGGAAACATAACTGAGAACCAGCACGCGCATTCGTCTCTCCTCAGATGCCCAGCATGGGCTGGACCAGCCTCAACAGACGGCTCTTGAAGCGAAGCGGTGCATCCGTGACCGCAAGGCAGATACAGTCCTCTTCTTCACCGGCGATCGGCTTGTGCTCCAGGTCCTCGTCCGCATCCTCCAGGTCGCCCCGGCCGTAACGCCCGGTCACGTCGCTGAAGCTTCCAGACAGCACAAGCGTGAGCTCTCGCCCGCCATGGCCGTGTTCCGGCACGGGCTTGCCGGCAGGGATGCGCAACAACCGCACACTGGTTTCCTCATCCCCTGTCGGCACCAGAACCTGATAGGCGCCCCGGCCCAGAGCCTTCCATTTCAGTTGATCCGCATCGGCGCCAACATAGTTTCTAAGCGGCGCGGGCAGGACATAATCGCCGCGAGGCGCATCGGCCTTCGACGACAGGCCGGAGTCAGGGGGAGTGCTGTCAGGGGGAGTGCTGTCAGGGGGAGTGCCGTCAGGGGGCGTGGTCTCAGAAACCCGCCGCCGGATTGCCTGCCACGAGTCCTCCATGGACTGTTCCACCGGTTCGATCGTCTCAAGCATGTCGCCGGCGGCCGCCTCGAACTGGCCGAGCCGCGCCCGGCATTTGGGGCACAGCGCAAGATGCGTGGCGATGGCCAGGCTCCAGCCTTCCGCCAGATCTCCCATCGCATAGGCTGCGAGCAATTCGTCCCGTATATGATGACGCGGTTTCATCACCGTTCCCCCAGGCTCTTGCGAAGCTTGGCGATCGCCATGCGAATGCGCGATTTCACGGTCCCGAGCGGCAGTCCGTATTCCTCGGCGAGGTCCGAATGCGAGACGTCGCCGAAGAACGACCGCTGAACGAGTTCGCGCTGTTCTTCGGGCAGCTCTTTCAGGGCCGTACGGACCCTTTCCGCTTCCTGCCTGTTCTGAAATTCCACATCTGCCGGCTCGATGTCATCGGGAACGAAGGCCGGATCGTTCGGATCGAATTCCGGCCGGTTCTGCTTGCGATAGGCGGAGATGAAAGAATTACGTGCGATCGTGAAGATCCACGTCGAAGCGTTTCCCTTGTCGGGATCGAACAGTGCGGCCTTGTTCCACACCAGCATCATCGTTTCCTGCATCAGTTCTTCCGCGGTCTGAAGGTTGCCGGTATGGCGCATCATGTAGGCCTTCACCCGCGGGCCAAAATGTCGGAACAGCTTCTCGAAGGCGTCGACATCCTGCACCCGCGCCACGGCTGCGATCAGCCGCGACATATCTTCAGGGTCTTCGGTCATGGGAGTTCCGCGCACTTTGATCATCGCAACGCCGCGTGGTTTCCGTACCGCTTGTACGGGCCATCCGGCTAACGCAAGACCATTGTGGCATCGCTCGGCCGTCTGCGAAACTGTTATTGTCATGCCGCTAATACGCGCCGTTCGGCGTGGTGGATCACGGCGCATAAAAAAAATCAGGCACTAATCCGAAGGCGACCCTGATGCGTAGTCCTATCCAACACGCAACAGGAACGGTTGGTTCGCAATGAGCTTTCGGGGCAATACAGATTTTCATGCAGGCAATACGCGGATCGCCGTCATCGGCTCCGGCATCTCCGGTCTTTCCGCCGCCTGGCTGCTTTCCCAATCAAAAGACGTCACGCTCTTTGAGGCGGATGCTCGTGCAGGCGGCCACTCCAACACGGTCGACGTCGAAACCATCACTGGCAAGACGCCGGTCGACACGGGCTTCATCGTTTACAACGACAAGAATTACCCGAACCTGGTTGCTCTGTTTGCGCATCTCGGTGTGCCGACGGAAGCCTCCGACATGTCCTTTTCCGCCTCGCTGGATGATGGCCGCTTCGAATATTCCGGCTCCGGACTGGCCGGCCTGCTGAGCCAGCGAACCAATGTGGTCAGCCCCCGGTTCTGGTCGATGCTGACCGGCATTTTCCGTTTTTACCGTGAAGCCCCCGAAGTTCTGAATCGCCCCGATAGTGCGAACCTTTCCCTCGGAGACTTTCTGGACATGGAAGGTTACAGCCGCACCTTTATCGAGGATCACCTGTTGCCCATGGGCGCGGCGATCTGGTCGACCACGGCGAGCGAGATGCGCGCCTATCCGCTTCAGGCTTTCATAAGGTTCTTCGCCAACCACGGGCTCCTTCTCATCAAGGACCGGCCGACATGGCGGACCGTTACCGGCGGCAGCCGCGCCTACGTCCAACGCCTCCTCGGCGCCTTCACCGGCACCCTGCATTTCGGCTCGCCTGTTGTCGGAATAAGCCGGGACGACCTGGGCGTCACGATCACCTGCGCCAACGGACAATCGGAGCGGTTTTCCCAGGTCGTGATCGCGACCCATGCGGATCAGGCGCTCCGCCTCCTTGCCGACACGGATCCTGAGGAGCAAAACCTGCTGGGGAGCTTCGGCTATACGGACAACACCGCCGTGCTGCATTCCGATCCCGGACTGATGCCGAGACGCAGGGCCGCATGGGCGAGCTGGAACTACATCGGCGGAAAGCGCGGCGACGGCAAGGAGCAGTTGTGCGTGACCTACTGGATGAACCGGCTCCAGAACCTGAAGACCGACCTGCCGGTGTTCGTGACGCTGAACCCGAGCAGGGAAATCGACGCCCGGAACATTCACCAGACCTTCAATTACACCCATCCGCTCTTCGACGGGAACGCGCTGGCGGCACAGGCAAACCTCTGGCAATTGCAGGGACGCCGCCGGACATGGTTCTGCGGCGCCTATTTCGGCAGCGGCTTCCATGAGGACGGGCTGCAATCCGGCCTCGCCGTTGCGGAAGAGCTTGGCGGCATAAAGCGACCGTGGTCTCTTGAAAACCCGTCGGACCGCATCGTCGGGCCAGAGCAGAGGCCAGAGCTTAGGATCGCCGCCGAATGACACTCACATCCGCCCTTTATGCCGGCGAGGTGATCCACAACCGCCTTCGTCCCAAGGTCCACAAACTGCGTTACCGTGTCTTTTCCCTGCTTCTCGATCTCGATGAGCTTGAGGGGCTCGACCGGAACGTGAAGCTGTTCGGTTACAATCGGCGGGCCGTTTTCAGCTTTCATGACAGCGACCACGGATCCGGCGAACGGAACGGGCTAAAGGACTGGGTGCGGGGCCAGCTGGAAAACGCCGGCCTGTGGAGCCCGGGAATGCGCATTGCCGTGCTCTGCTATCCGCGCATCTTCGGCTACGTCTTCAATCCGCTGACCGTTTATTTTTGCCGCACGGCCGAGGGCGAGCTGCGCGCCATTCTTTACGAGGTCCGCAATACCTTTCATGAGCGGCACACCTACGTCATCCCCGCAGGCGCCGGCCGCGACGGCCAGTTCCGGCACGAATGCGCCAAGGAGATGTACGTCTCTCCCTTCATTCCGATGGACTGCCGCTACCGGTTCCGCATCGCGCCGCCGTCCGACCGGGTCCTGATTGCGATCAACGAGGCCGATCCCGATGGCCCGCTCCTCCATGCATCCTTCGCGGGCCGCCGGCGTCCCTTAAGCGACCGCACCCTGCTCAAGGCGCTCGCGACCTATCCGCTCATGACCCTGAAAATCATGGGCGCGATTCATTTCGAGGCCTTGCGGTTGTGGCTCAAGGGCATCGCGGTTTACCGTCATAGGGCAGCAACCCGTCCCATCGACGCCACCGTCGTCGCGAACCACCGCTTCGGGGAGAACTGACATGAGTGAGATCGACCAATCCGCGGCTTTGATCGCAGAACAAAAACCCCCTCTTTGGCAACGCATGATCTGCCGTTGGGCCGAACGCATTTCCCGCGGGCGACTGACCCTCGTCTTCGCCGACGGTCGGGAATTTCAGGTCGAAGGCTCCGAACCCGGCCCCTCGGCCATGCTTCAACTGAACAACGCGAGCGCCTTCTGGAAGGTCATCGGTAACGGCAGCCTCGGCTTTGCCCGCGCCCATATGGACGGGGATATCGACAGCCCGGACATGCTCGCCTTCCTGGAACTGGCGCTCGTCAACGAAGACCGGCTTCAGGGTCCGATGCGCGCCTCGTCAATCGGCCGATGGACCGCGCGCCTGCGCCACCTCCTGAACAGCAACACCCGCGCGGGCAGCAGGCGCAACATCGCCTTCCACTACGATCTCGGCAACGCGTTCTATGGCCACTGGCTGGACAGGACGATGACCTATTCCTCCGCCCTCTACGAGCGGCGGGACATGTCGCTGGAAGAGGCGCAAGCAGCCAAATACGACCGCATCATCGCATCGCTCGACATCGGCCCCGATGACCATGTGCTTGAGATCGGCTGCGGCTGGGGAGGTTTTGCCGAACATGCCATCAAAAAAACCGGCTGCCGGGTGACCGGCCTGACCCTGTCGAAAGAACAGGCGGACCACGCGCGTCGGCGGCTGGCGCTGGCGGGCCTGTCCGCCCTGGCCGACATTCGCCTGGAGGATTACCGGGACGTGCGGGGACGCTTCACCAAGATCGTGTCGATCGAAATGTTCGAAGCCGTCGGCGAGGAAAACTGGCCCGTCTATTTTAACCGGGTGCGCGACCTTCTGGCGGAGGGCGGCAAGGCGTCGATCCAGGTCATCACCATCGACGAGAGCCGGTTCCGGAATTATCGGCGCGGCGCGGATTTCATCCAGACCTATATCTTTCCCGGCGGCTTTCTGCCGTCGGTGGCGGCTTTTGAGCAAAGCGCCAGGAAAGGCCGGCTTGAGGTCGCCGACAGCCTGCGCTTCGGCCAGGATTACGGCCGCACGCTGCTTGCCTGGGATCGGGCCTTCGCCGACAACTGGTCGAAGATCCGCCCCCTCGGCTTCGACGATCGCTTCTACCGGATGTGGCGCTATTATCTTCACTATTGCGCCGCCGGCTTCCGCTCCGGCCGGCTGGACGTCGTCCAGTTCACGCTTGCCCGTTAGGGTAACCCGGGTTTCTCGCCTTCCTTAAGCCCTGCGCCGGATCAGGCACGATCCTCGCGCAGCATCTTCTTCGTCGCGGCGAAGAAAAGCGGATAGGGCAGTAGCCGCAGAAGCTTGAGCAGGAAGACCATGCGTTTCGGGAAGGCGATCTCGAACCGCCTGGCGCGAAGTCCCCGGACGATCCGCCCGGCCGCGTCTTCCGCCGAAATCATGAACGGCATGGGGAAGTCGTTCCGGTCGGTCAGCGGCGTTTGCACGAAGCCCGGATTGATCACGCTGACGGCGATCCCCTTTTCCTTCAGTTCCGGATAGATCGCTTCGCCAAGCGTGATCAGCGCCGCCTTGGTCGCCCCGTAGACGCCTCCGCCCGGCAGACCCGCATAGCCGGACACCGACGCGATCATGGCGACATGCCCGCTGCGCCGCGGCACCATCCTGCCGAGCACGGCGTCCAGGCAATGGCTGGTCCCCACCAGATTGACGCTGACCGATCTGGCCACGAGATCCGCATCGAACCGGCCCGGTTCATCGCGAAGGTAGATCCCCGCCGCAAAGACGGCGAGATCGACGGGACCCATGGTTTCTTCTATGTCCGCAACCGTCCGGCCAACGGCCTCGCCATCCCGAATATCGACGGCAAACGGCCTGATCGCGCCATCGGTTTCCGACGCCAACAGGTCCAGGTCCTCGACGTTACGCGCACTGGCCGCGACCCGGTACCCGTCATCGACGAGCTTCAAAGCAAGCGCGCGTCCAATCCCCGAACTCGCACCGACAACCCATGCCAGCTTTTGACGATCCGCCATGACAGTCCCCCTTGTTCCCACAAGGCGCCAGGCCCGCGCGGGACATTTTTCAAGATCCGTTTGTAATACGGATCCGGAGGGCCTGCGGATCAGTCGGGGGCGGAGTTAGAGCGTCACGGGAGACGCGCCACATGCTCGAACAGCAGCGCGACGGCTTCCGCGCCCGGATCGTTATGGCCCATCAGCTGTTCCGCATTGAGATAGGAGGCGCGGCCCGCATTGGCCTTGGAAAGCGTTGCGGTGTGATCGGCGCCCTTGCGTGCGGCGGCAGCCGCAGCGACGAACCCGTCGCCGAGAGCCTCCAGCGCCGGGTGCAGGGCATCGATCATGGTCCGGTCACCCGGTTCGGCGCCGCCGATCTGCTGCATCCGCTCCAGACCGGCCTTCAACGCGTCGCGCATCTGCAGGCCGGACGAGGAGGCATCGCCGGCGGCGGCAAAGAAGATCGCCAAGAGCACGCCGGAGGATCCGCCCATGGTCTGGCTCAGTTCCTGTCCGATGGCCCGGAACAGCTGCGTGGGATCGGCAAGCGGCAGGCTGTCCATCGATGCAATCAACGCACGCGACGCATTTGAAAGCGTCGAGCCCGTATCCCCGTCGCCCGACTTCGCATCCAGGGCATTCAGGTCGGCTTCCGCCGAAATCAGGAGTTCGCAACAGGAAGTCAGGAAGGCCCGCGTCGGTTCATGCGGCGACGGCATCGCCTTGATCGGAGCCAGGCCGTCGGGAAGCGGAAGCACCCTGGTTTTTTCAAGCGCGACACAGCCGGGCCAACCCGACACCGGGGTCGGTGCGGACAGCAGCTCCGCATCTCCATCGGCCAGTTCCATCAGCGACACGGAAAAGCCGTGCATGTCGAGGGACGTCATCATGGAGGCCGGCCCGACCATCCACTTGATCTGGTGCCCGATGGACGACTGCATCAGTTCGTTGGCGAGAAGCCCCATCTCCAGAACCGACGCCGCGCCGAGGTTGTTCACCAGGGCCACATGGGGCCTGTCGGACATAGCCACCCGCAGCTTGTCGACCACCGCGTCCATGGCCTGCCTCGCATCGACGAAGGCAACCTGTTCGAAGCCCGCCTCGCCGTGGATGCCGAGCCCGAGTTCGGCCTTGCCTTGGGGAATACGATGCTCCTTCGGCGAGCCCGGAACCGTGCAGGTGTCCAGCGACATGCCGATGCTCTTGATGTTTCCGATCGCCCGCCGTGCGGTTTCCGCTACCGTCTCCAGCGCCGCTCCGCTTTCGGCCAATGCGCCGGCAATCTTGTGCACGAACAGGGTCCCGGCCACGCCGCGCGCCTGGGGCAGGTCCGGCAGGGCGACGTCGTCGTCCACCACCACCATGTCGACCTTGTGACCGAAGGCGCGTGCCCGTTCCGCCGCCAGACCGAAATTCAGGCGGTCGCCGGTGTAGTTCTTGACGATCAGCAGGCATCCGGCAGGCCCGGTCACCGCGAGAATGGCGGCCAGAACCGCATCGACGGACGGCGATGCGAACACATCTCCGCACACGGCGGCCGTCAGCATGCCCTTGCCGATGAACCCCACATGGGCCGGCTCGTGGCCCGAACCGCCGCCGGAGACCAGCGCGACCCTGGATTTGGTCCAGTCGCTGCGCACCACCACACGGATGTGCGGATAGCCGTCCAGGCGGGCAAGGGTTCCGCCAGCCGCGGTCAGCGCGCCATCGATGGCTTCGGTGACCAGATCTTCTTTTTTGTTCATGAAATGCGTCATGTGGCCCTCCCTCAGGCGAGTCTTGCGCCAGAGGCGTCAAAGTAAAGCGGGTTTCTCGGCTGGATCTTCACCATGTCCCCATGGGTCAGTGTCGTGTGTGCATCCGTTACCGTCACGAGATCATGGTTCTTGTAAACCAGGTGCAGGCGGGTCTGGTCGCCCAGATGCTCGACCCGGTTGACGAAGCTCTCCTCGCCTTCGCCCTGAACGACATGTTCCGGACGCAGGCCAATGGAGACAGCCCCTATGGGCGCTCCGGCGAAAAGATCCGCAGGCAGAATGTTGATCCGCGGCTGACCCAAACGGCTGGCCGCATAAACGCTGACCGGATTTTCATAAATCTCGCGCGGTGTGCCGAACTGCACCAGTCTGCCCTGATCCAGAACCCCGATCTGGGTTGCCATGGTCATGGCTTCGATCTGGTCATGGGTGACGTAAAGCAGCGTTGCCCCGGAGTTCGCCTGGATGTTCTTCAGCTCCACCCGCAGGTCCGACCGCAGCTTGGCGTCGAGCGAGCTCAACGGCTCGTCCATCAGATAGACCGACGGATTTCGCACCAGCGCCCGGCCGATGGAGACCCGCTGCATTTCCCCGCCGGAAAGCGCCGTCGCCTTGTTGTCCAGCTTGTGGGAGATCTGCAGGATTTCCGCGACCTCGGCCACCTTGCGGTCGATCTCCGCCTGCGGCGTGCGCAGCATCGGCGACTTCAACGGGAATTCCAGGTTCTCCCGCACATTCATGTGCGGATAGAGGGAATACTGCTGGAACACCATCGCGACATTGCGATGAGCGGGCGACAGTCCGGCCATCGAATGCCCGCCGATCGACACGGTCCCGGCATCCGGAGTGTCTAGCCCCGACACCATGCGCAGGAGCGAGGTCTTGCCCGCCCCCGTCGGCCCGAGCAGGACGACGAAGGACCCGTCCGGAACGGTCATGGTCACGTCGTCGAGCGCGACCGTCGATTCGAAGCTTTTGGAAATTCCGGAAAGTCTGACTTCAGCCATGGTGAAGGACCTCCTCGTTCGCAGTCGACAGCAAGGCCTTTCCTGTCGTCGCGTCGAAAACCGTCAGCTTGCGCGCATCCAGATCCACCCCGGTCCGCTCGCCGACACGCACGGACACATCGGAGGGAATCCGCGCCTTCAACACGCCGTTCGCGGTTTCCAGCGTCACGATCTGGGTGGTGCCCAGATATTCCTGCGCAACCACCTGCCCGCGATAGGCGGCCCCGTCGTTCAGCGCCACATGCTCCGGACGCACGCCGAGGGTCAGCGCCCCTTGGGCGCCAGTCAGTTGCTTCGGCACGTTGAATTCCGCCCCGCCGAGGCTGACGCGGGTCGCGCCGTTTCCAACGGTTCCCTCGAAGTCGAGGAAGTTCATTGGCGGGGAGCCGATGAATTCGGCAACGAATTTCGTGGCCGGCCAGTCGTAGATCTGCTGGGGCACACCGAATTGCTCGATGACGCCGTGGTTCATGACGACGATCTTGTCGCCCATCTGCATGGCTTCGAGCTGGTCATGGGTGACATAAACCGTGGTCGCGCCCATGCGGTCGTGAAGGGCACGCAGTTCCTCGGCCATGTGTTCGCGGAATTCCGCATCGAGCGCACCCAGGGGCTCGTCCATGAAAAAGGCCTTGGGCTCGCGGACGATGGCCCGGCCCAGCGCGACCCGCTGACGGTCCCCGCCGGAAAGCCCTCCGACCGGGCGGTCGAGCAGATCCTCGATCCTGAGGATCTTCGCGACCTCCGCCACCTTCTCCTTCACCTTCGCCCGGGGCATACCCTGGCTGATCAGCGGATAGCTGATGTTCTTGCGCACGTTCATGTGCGGATAGAGCGCGAACATCTGGAAGACGAAGGCGATGTCCCGCTGGCTCGCCCTTTTCTGGCTCACTTCCTCGTCGTCGATATAGATGTGCCCGCTGGTCGGCAGTTCGAGCCCGGCCATCATCCGCAGGGTCGTCGTCTTGCCGCAGCCGGAGGGTCCGAGCAGCATGAAGAATTCGCCGTCCTCGATCGTGAACGAGGACGATTTCACGGCGGTGAATGAGCCGAATTCCTTGCGCAGATGTTCAATCCTGATCTGGGCCATCATCTACTCCGGAAAATGGCTGACGATGATGAACATCACCGTTCCGACCAGCGTGACGATGAAGGAATAGGTGTAGAGCCACAGGGCGAAGGGCTGCATCAGCATGAACACTCCAAGGGCGATCAGAACGGTGGCGACCATTTCCCATGGCCCCCGGCGCAGCCGCGACAAATCGGTAAGCAGCGTTTTCATTTCCGGACAGCTCCGAAGGTGATCCCGCGCAACAGATGCTTGCGCAGAAGAACGGTGAAGACCATGACGGGCACGAGGAACAGGGTGGCGCCGGCGGCGACCGCGGGCCAGTCCTTGCCCACGCCGATGATGGTCGGGATGAAGGGCGGTGCCGTCTGGGCCGTTCCCGAGGTCAGCAGGACGGCGAAGGCATATTCGTTCCAGGAGAAGATCAGGCAGAAGATCGCAGTCGACGCGATCCCGGTCGCGGCTTGCGGCAACACCACCTTGTAGAAGGCCTGGAACCGGGTGTAGCCGTCGATCAGGGCGGCTTCCTCGTATTCGATCGGGATCTCGTCGATGAACCCTTTCAGCAGCCAGACGGAGAGCGACAGGTTGACCGCCGTATAGAGCAGGATCATGCCCAGGTGGGTATCCGACAGGCCGAGCTGGCGGAACATCAGGAAGATCGGGATCGCCACCGCGATCGGCGGCATCATCCGGGTGGACAGGATGAAGAACATCAAATCGTCCTTCAGCGGCACCTTGAAGCGCGAGAACCCGTAGGCCGCGAGCGTTCCGAGAAACACCGACAGGAAGGTCGATCCAAAGCCGATGATGACCGAGTTGAGAAAGCGTTCCCCGTACCGGCTCGGCCCGGAAATCACCATGTCGTACTGACGGACGATCTTGTCGTACCAGGTTTGCGGCGGGCCGAGGTCGCCCAGGGCTTCCGGCGACAGTCTGGTCCGGGTGGTGAACAGATTGACGTAGCCCTCAAGCGTCGGCTCGAACACCACCTTGGGCGGATACGCAATGGCGTCGTTCGGGGATTTGAAGCCGGTCGCGATGATCCACAACAGCGGCAGCAGGGTCAGGAGCGCATAGCCCACGACCAGAACGCCGGCGATCCACTTCTGCCTGAGAGACGGCTGGGTAACGGAAAAGCTCATCGTTCCTTCACCTTGTTCAACGCCTTGACGTAGATTGAGGCCAGACCGAACACGGTCACGAACAGGATCACCGCATAGGCGCTGGCATAGCCGGTGCGCCACTTTTCGAAGGCTTCCCGCTTGAGGTTGATCGACGTCAGTTCGGTGACGCTACCCGGCCCGCCGCCGGTCAACTGCACGACCAGATCGAACATCTTGAAATTCTCGATGCCCCGGAACAGGACCGCCAGCATCAGGAACGGTAGGGCCATCGGGATGGTGATCGTCCAGAACTGGCGCCATTTGCTGGCACGGTCGCATTCCGCCGCTTCATAGATGGATTCAGGGATCGATCTGAGCCCTGCCAGGCAGATCAGCATGACGAACGGGGTCCACATCCAGGTATCGACGATGACGATCGCCCACGGCGCCAGCGCCACATCGCCGATCATGGAAAAGGACGACGGATCCGCCCCGGTCAAAAAGCCGATGAAATAATTGAACAGCCCGATTTGCGGCTGATAGAGGAACGTCCAGAAGTTTCCGACCACCGCCGGGCTCAGCATCATCGGCAGCACGATGATCGTGGTCCAGAGATCGTTTCCCTTGAACTTCTTGTTGATCAGATAGGCCAGCGTGAACCCGATGAGCACCTGCAGCACCAGCGTCCAGATGACGAAATGCGCGGTCGCCTGCATGGCGTTCCAGATGTCCGGATCGGTCAGGATCCGCTCGTAATTCCTCAAGCCCAGCCATTTCAGTTCCGCGCCCGTGCGATTGGCGCGGTAGTTGGTCAGGCTGAGCCGGATGGTCCAGATCAGCGGAAAGATATTGATTGCCAGCAACAGCAGGATCGACGGCAGGATAAACGTCCATCCGACGGCCCGGTCGCTCAGTCCCTTGATGCCACGCGCGGACCGTCCCTGCGGTGCCGATGGTGGCCGGGCATCCGTTTCATCCGTCATGATCGGTTACTCAATTCGAAAGGAAATAGTCTGAAGTGTCAGGCGAGGCCTCACCCGGCCCCGCCTGACGGGAGGAAGGCGCTTAGAGCTTGCCTTCGTCTTCGAAGGTTTCGGTCCAGTCGCGAACTAGGCCGTCGAGCGCTTCCTGTGCTGTGCCGTTGCCGGCGACGACATAGTCATGGAACCGCTTCTGGGTGTCCTGAAGCAGGATCGCATAGCTCGGCTCGGCCCAGAAATCCTTCACGACCGCCATGGAATCCAGGAAGGTCTGCGCATAAGGCTGGCTTTCCGGGAAGTCGGGGGCAAGTGTCACGGCCTTCAGGCAGGAGAACCCGCCCATTTTCCACCATTTCGCCTGAACTTCGGGCTTTGCGAACCACTTGATGTAGTCAAGCGCGGCGTCCTTCTTGTCCGAGTAGGACACGACGGAAATCCCCTGCCCGCCGAGCTGGGCGAACTGCTTGCCGTCCGGGCCCTTCGGATTGACGAAATAGCCGGTCTTGCCGTGGCCGACATTGGCATCGTTTTCGAAGCCGGGCCACGTGAAGGCGAAGTTCATCTGCATGGCGACCTGGCCGGACTTGAAGGCGTCGATGCCCTCGCTCATGTAGCCGTTGGACGAGCCCGGAGGCGTGCAGCAATCGTAGAGCGCCTTGTAGTATTCCAGGCCTGCGACGGCGCCCGGCGAATTGACATAGCCTTCCATGTCATAGGGCTTGTCCGGGTTTTCATACTGGAAGCCGAAGCTGTAGAGCACGTCCATCGCGCCCATGGTAATGCCTTCCGAACCGCGCTCGGTATAGATGGAGGCGCCATAGACGGTCTTGCCGTCGATCTCCCGGCCCTGGAAGAACTCGGCGATGTCCTTGAGTTCCGCAAAGGTCGTAGGCGCGGCCAGGTCGCGGCCGTATTTTTCCTTGAACTCGGCCTGCAGTTCCGGACGCTCGAACCAGTCCTTGCGATAGGTCCATCCGACCACGTCGCCGAAGGCGGGCAGAGCCCAGTAGTTCGGGGTGTTCTTCGGCCATTCGGAATAGCCGGTCACGGTGGCATCGATGAAGTCGCTCATCTTGATGCCTTCCTTGTCGAAGAAATCATTGAGCTTCACATAGTGGCCGTTTTCGGCCGAGCCGCCGATCCACTGGCTGTCGCCGATCATGAGATCGCACAATTTGCCGCCCGAGTTCAGCTCGTTCAGCATGCGGTCGGCGAAGTTCGGCCAGGGCACGAACTCGAAGCTCATCTTGTTGCCGCTCTGGGCCTCGTAGTCCTTGCTGAGTTCGACCAGCGCATTGGCCGGATCCCAGGATGCCCAGCACAGGGTCAGGTCTTCGGCCTGGGCAGCACCGGAAAAACCGCTCATGAGCAGACCGCACGCACCTGCGGTCATCAGAAATCTGGATTTCATTTTATCAATCCTCCCTAGAACAGACCGGCCATACCCTCCCCGGGACGGCGGCTCCGTTGCAGAAACACTAAATGAGACACGTGCCTCAAAACAAGCAAAAAATGACGCACGTGTCTCATTTTGTGCTATGGAAGGAGGGAGGAACCGGAAATCGGTCGCGTTCGCGGCACGGTCCGAAGGACAACAAGCAATTGATAAGATGAAGAAAAATTCATCCCAGGCACACAGCGACCCATTGGCCCGCCCGACCACGAAAGACCTCGCAAAATTCGCGGGCGTCAGCCGGGCCACCGTCGATCGCGTGCTGAACGGACGCGAAGGCGTCAAGCAGAAAACCATCGATCGCGTCAACGCCGCCATCAAGGAACTGGGCTTCGTCCGCAACCTGTCGGCGGCCAATCTCGCCAGGAACAAGAGCTACCGGTTCGTCTTCGTCCTGCCCCGTTCAGGCGACCTGTTTCACCGGGAAATCGTGCGCCATATCGACGAGGCGAACAGCATTCTCGTCAACGACATGGTCACCACCTATGTCGAACACCTGGACGAGAACGATCCCCATGGTATTGCCGCCTATCTGGGCACCCTGACCACCGACACGGTCGACGGCGTCGCGATCATGGCGCCGGAAACGCCCCAGGTGCGCGACGCGATCCACCGCCTGCAGGAACGCGGCGTCCAGACCCTGCCTTTCATTTCCAACCAGACGGGCACGGGCGACGACTGGGTCGGGATCGACAACAACGCCGCCGGCGCAACCGCCGCCACCCTGCTCGGCCGGTTCGTCCGGGCAGAGACCGGCAGTATCCTGATCGTCTCCGAAACCATGCAGTCGCGCGACAGCCTGGAACGCCGCCTCGGGTTCGACCGGATCATAAATTCCCGGTTCCCCCACCTCCACGCGCTGCCGTCGCTTGAGACCTACGGTTCTCCGGATCGCGCCCGCACCATCATATCCGAGGCCCTCAAGCGCCCGGACATCGTCGCGGCCTATATCCTGTCGTCGGAGGCGCGGGTCCCGCTGACGGTCCTCGATGAAATCCGGCTGCCGCAACCGCTCGTGACCATTGCCCATGAGCGGACCCCCTATACCGAGGCCGCGTTGAAAAGCGGACTGCTGGACGCCCTGATCACCCAGGATCCCGGCCACCTGGCAAGAAGCGCCATCCGAAAGCTGAAGGCCATGACCGATCAGCGCAGCACGCTGTTTTCACAGGAAAAGATCCGGGTGGAGATCCTTCTGGCGACCAATCTTTGATGCAAAACACGGCGTGCGCCTCCAACATCAAGTCAAGCCTTGCGCCGAAACAGCACTCCGGCTTCGGCCAGATCCTGCAGTTCCCCCCCTCGCCGATACCGGGCAATTTCGACAGGACCTCAGGTGTTTGTTCGCCGAGGCGTAGCGGCGGGCCGGCGCCATCGAGAGGCTTTCCGGACACCGGATCGGCGTGCGAATCCGAAGGTCACCGTTGTGCTGGCCCAGTACGACGACTCATCTCAAGTTACCCCGGCGCCTTTTCCATAGCCGGGCGTATTGCAATGAAGTTCGATTCCGTGTGTTTCGGCTTCATCGTTGCCAAGACAGCGAAAACCAGCCTCTTCACACCGCCCCTCGGACTGAACGCCGAGGTCAGCGCAGGCCGGACGCCCGCTCGCCTTCAGGAATTCTTTAAGGGATTGATCCCGTTTATCGTGATCGGCGTCAGCATCCTGTGTATTTTGATTGCCTTCCCGGAAATAACACTGTTTCTACCGGACCTGATGAACCAGTGAACACTCAAGGACGTGATGGACAAGCCTCAGGCGACAGAATTCCCTTCGGCCCAAACAGATCCTCTGGATCAGTTGTCCGGCAGCAAACTGTCCCCCTACCGCCGGTTTTCGGCACAGCAGTGGTCGGAGTTCCGGGCCGATACGCCGCTGACCCTATCGGAAGACGAGGTCAAGCGGCTGCGTTCGCTCGATGATCCCGTCGATCTCGACGAAGTCCGCCGCATCTATCTGTCCCTGTCCCGTCTCCTGTCGTCCCATGTGGACGCGTCGGTCAATCTGTTCCAGGAACGCCGGCACTTTCTCAATATCGACGAGGCAATCAAGACGCCCTTCGTGATCGGCATCGCCGGATCGGTTGCCGTCGGCAAGTCCACGACCGCCCGTATCCTGAAGGAGCTGATGGCTCGCTGGCCGTCGAGCCCGAAGGTCGACCTGATCACGACCGACGGCTTCCTGTGGCCCAACGCCACCTTGCAGGAACAGGGCCTGATGGAGCGCAAGGGCTTTCCCGAAAGCTACGATGTCGGTTCCGTCCTCCGCTTCCTGTCGCGGATCAAGGCGGGCGACCGATCGGTGCAGGCCCCGGTCTACTCACACCTCACCTATGACGTCGTCGCGGACGAGTATGTGACAATCGACCGGCCCGATATCCTGATCTTCGAGGGCATCAACGTGCTGCAGGTGCGCGACCTGCCCGAAGACGGCAAGATGGTGCCGTTCGTCTCCGACTACTTCGACTTTTCCATCTATATCGACGCCGAAGAAGAGCTGATCCACGACTGGTACGTGACCCGTTTCATGCGCCTGCGAGAGACCGCTTTCCGCGATCCGCAATCCTTCTTCCATCGCTATGCGGAACTCCCGGAAGAAGCCGCCCTGGCAAGGGCCGAGGACCTTTGGGAGAACATCAACCTGCGGAACCTGCACGAAAACATCCAGCCGACCCGCCCCCGTGCCGACCTGATCCTGAAGAAAGGATCGGACCACCTGGTCGAGGAGGTCCTGCTCCGGAAATTGTAAGGAAACAAGCCGGAGCCCAGTGAGCAAGAGTGCTGCCGGCCGTCTTACCGTTTCCGGAAATGGTAGGCAGCACAGGGTTGGTGCAGAAGATGTCCGCCCGACGAGCGATCGAGCGACTCCTCAAAGCGCTCTTCGACTTCTGCCCGGTTTTCTTCAAATATGCGTTTGCGTGCCGGGTCCACGCGGACAACCTGCTTCAGAAAATCCTCGAAAGCCGGATAGGAGCGCGAGAGCGTGTATTCGGCTTTGTCGAGCAGTTCGAACGTACCGCCATTCTGGGCCAACGTCGCCATGATCTGATGCGAGCGGGTGCGCACCACGGTTTCGTCTTCCACAAGACGGACCACGTCGAACATGGAGCCATAGGGATAAGGTTCCACGATATGCAGCCGTCCACCCGGGTTCAGGACACGGCAGGCCTCGTGGAGCGCAAGGGTCTGAACCTCCTGCGGCACGTGGTGGAACGAAAAGAAATAGCACAACAGATCCTGGGAACCGTCAGCGAGCGGCAAGGCTTCCGCACGCCCTTCCAGAACCGCTACACCGGACGGCAGCTTCTCCCGCGCCGCCGCAACCTTGTCCGGGTCGATTTCAATCGCGGAGACTATGGCTCCTGCTTGAGAGAGCTGAACCGAAAACGCACCGCTTCCCGCCCCGACATCGGCCACGGCCTTGTTTTTCAGATCGAAAAGCGTCGAAAGATGTTCGATATGTCCCAAACCGTTTTCCAGTCTTTCAGGGCCCCGCAATCGCGGGTTTCGTCATGACATAGCCTAAAGCTATGACTGCACTAAGATTTATGGATTAGCAGTAAATAACAATAGCGCTTCACACTCGCCGCAATTGGAAAGGCGCTGTTTTCGAGTGGCCGACCAAGCGGGAGGACAATCGAAGATGAAGCTCGGTGGACGTTTGAAGAATGTCTCGCAGGAGAAGATCGTTTTCACGATCACACTTGCGATGTTCGCAGTCTTCGCCTTTTCCCTAGATGGATTCATAGGAACAAGCAATCTCCTGGCTCTGTTGCGAAGTGTCGCAGTGCTTGGGATTTTGGGGCTGGGCATGTTGATTGTCGTCCTGGGCCGGGGCATCGACCTGTCCATGGTGGCCAACATGGCCATCTCGGTGGCCTGGACGATCCAGCTTGTCGGCACCGGCATGCCCTTGTGGGCGGCGCTTGCCATCGGCCTCGGCTTTGCGTTGGGGATGAGCCTGATCACCGGCATCCTGGTCGCCTTTGCCGAGATCCCGGCGATCTTTGCGACCCTCGCCATGGGGACCTTCATCTACGGCTTCGGCCGGGCCCATCTCATCACCGGCACGGATGTCGTCTATCTGCCGGCGAACTTCGGCTGGGCGGCCCAGATCGGACAGGGGCGCCTTCTGGGCGTACCGATCCCGATCATCCTGGCGGCAATCCTGGCTGTCGTCGTCTATCTCTTCCTGCGGTTCTCGAAGCACGGCTGGAACACCTACAACATCGGCGACAACACCCAGGCGTCCCGGATCACCGGCATCGCCGTGCGCCCGACCATGGTGCTCCAATACATGCTCTCCGGAACGGCCGCCTATCTTGCCGGCCTGATCACCGCGACGGCGGTGCAGTCGATGAACACCCGCATCGTCAATTCCAACATGATTTACGACGTCATCCTCATTGTCGTGCTCGGTGGCGTCAGCCTGTCGGGCGGCCGGGGCAGCGTCCGTAACGTCATCGTCGGCACGCTTCTGATCGGCGTTCTGGTGAACGGCATGACCATCATGGACATCCAGTACACCATCCAGAACGTGATCAAGAGCCTCATCCTTCTGCTCGCGATCGTCGCGGACAGCGTCATCAATCCACGTGACGAACAGACCGGACAGCAAGGCGATATCTGATCCGGTCCAAGCAACAAAAACACTGAATACCCAGCTGAATGAATACCTTGGAGGAAAGCAACATGACTTGGACCAATCTGAAGAAAATGGCCCTGTTGGCCGTGGCCGGGGTCGGCATTGCCGGCGGCGCGCTGGCACAGGAACCCAATGACCCGTTCCGCGGCCCGGCGCTCGAGGCCCTGAAAGACAAGTGGATCGCCTACCTGCCGATCTCCGCCGGCTTTGACCTGGCGCAAGCCTGGGGTGGCGTGGTCAAGGAAGAATCCCAGCGCTACGGCATGAAGTTCACGATTCAGGATCCGAACTGGTCGACCGATGCGATGGCGCAGGGCATGACCTCCCTCATTGCCGAGCACCCCGACGTGATCGTCACCCAGAACCCGGACACCCAGTCACTGGCGCGTCTGATGATGCAGGCCAACCGTCTCGGCATCACCGTGATCCAGATGAACATGCAAGGGGCCGTTCAGACCGATGCCTTTGTCGGGCCGGACTACGTCGCCATGGGCCGCGAGATTGCCGAAATGGCGATCAAGCAATGCGGCGAAGGCACCGACACCTCGCACAAGATCTCCATCGTGCAGGGCGTGCTCACGGGCGGCGTCAGCTACTTCCAGGTCCAGGGCATCATGGAGGTCCTGAAAGGGCGCGAGGACATTCAGATCGTCTCGAGCCAGGCAGCCGACTGGGATGCGTCCAAGGCACGGGCCATTACCGAAACCGTCCTTCAGCAGCACCCGGATCTCTGTGCCATTCTCGACATGTGGGATGGTCAGGCCATCGGTACCGGAGCCGCGGTCAAGCAGGCGGGCCTCGCCGACAGCGTCACCGTGATCACGTCCGGCGGGGGTGCTGCGAGCACCTGCGATCTGATCCGCGACGATACGTTCGACATCGTCTACAACTACGACGCGCCCGGCATGGGACGCGATGCCTGGACCGCGATCATGATCGCCCTGCAGAACGGCGGCGGCGGCAAGCTGAAGACACAGGTTTTCTCTCCGACCTACGTGATGACCAAGGACAACGTGGACAAGGCTTCCTGCTGGGATTCCGAAATCTACGCGAGCCGTCTCCGCTAGGGACATCCGCTCAAGGCGCAGGCCACAGGCTCACCGCCGTGGCCTGACGTCTCTCCAATTTCCAACGACAAGAACAATGACCACATTCATGGGGGAGATGGTCCCGTGTCGCTAGTACATAGCCTCAAGAAAGCCCGGTATCGCTTTTTCCCCGATCATGTCGTCGGCGAGATGCTCTCCAAGAGCTGGATCGACAACGCGATCCCCTTCACCTTCATGATCATCGTGGTCGGTGTCATCGGGTTGCTGCTTCCCAACTTCTTCACCGGAAGCAACATTTCGATCCTGGCCCGTCAATACGGCGAACTGGCCCTCGTGGTACTCGCCATGACGACGGTGATCCTGGTTGGCGGTATCGATCTCTCCGTCGGATCGAACTTTGCCCTCGCCAACTTCCTGATGCTCTATTTCCTCAACCTGGCGCATTTCCCTGTGGGCGTATCCGCACTCCTGACCGTTCTGATCACGGCCGGCGTCGGTCTGATCAACGGGCTGCTGGTCGGCTATCTGCGGCTCCGGGCGTTTCTGACCACACTGGTGACCCTGATTATCGTACGCGCGATCGTCGACCTGCTGCTTCTGGAATACGCGCAGGACATGTCGATGTCGTTCTACACTTCGCCGCTCTGGGACATGATGGGTCTCGGCGGGGTCTGGATCTTCCCCTTCAGCTTCGTCGTGCTGGTGGTTGTTGCCGTGATCGCCCACATCGCTTTCAGCCGATCCGGCCCCGGCTGGCGCCTTCTGGCCATCGGCGGTTCGCGCCGGTCCGCCTTCAACATGGGGCTGCCGGTCAAGCGGATCGTCTGTTCGGCCTATGTGATTTCCGGCGCCCTCGTCGGAATGGCCGGCGTTCTCTACGCTGCACGCCTGAGCGGCGCCGGCACCGACACGGGTATCGGACTGGAAATCTCGGCACTGACTGCTGCGATCCTGGGCGGCAATTCGCTCGGCGGCGGGCGCGGCTCCGTTCCCAAGGCCCTGATGGGCGCCGTGACCGTTCTGGTGCTGTCCAACGGCGTCCTTCGCCTCGGTCTCAACAGCGGTTCCGGACCGATGGTCCTCGGCCTCGCCCTTCTGTTTGCCGTCTTCGTGGACGTGCGCTGGATGAAGAACCGCCACAAGCTCCTCAGCAAGGTCTACGTTTCGCCCACCCTGATGGAGATGCCGGAACCCCGCCCGACCGATCACGGTCCGTTCGAGGTCAACGACCGTTTGAGCAAGGTCGACGTGATCGCCCTTGGCGAAGTGGAAAGCCCGGAAGACGTGATCCTCGACGAGGACGACAACCTCTACAGCGGCAACCGTCATGGCGACATCATCCGCTACTTCGCCCCCGACTACAAAACCCATGAGGTCTACGCCCATATCGGCGGCGCGCCACTGGGCATGAGCTTCGACAAGGACGGCAACCTGCTGGTCTGCGTCGGCGGCATGGGCCTCTACATGATCTCCAAAGCGGATCGAAGTGTCAGCAAGGTAACCGACGAAACCAACCGGTCCTTGTTCTCGGTCGTCGACGACAGCCGCCTGCGTCTGGCCGACGACCTGGATATCGCGCCCGACGGCAAGATCTATTTCTCCGAGGCAACAATCCGCTACGAGATGCATGACTGGCCCGTGGATGCCCTGGAGAGCCGCGGAAACGGCCGCATCATCTGCTACGACCCGGCCACCAAAAAGACCCGAACCGTTCTGAAGAACCTGATCTTCCCGAACGGGGTCTGCACCGCCCATGACGGCAAGTCGATCCTCTTCGCCGAGAGCTGGGGCTGCCGGATCAACCGGTATTGGCTGGAAGGCCCCAAGAAAGGCAAGCTTGAGATCCTCGCCGATAAGCTGCCGGGCTATCCCGACAACATCAACCGCGCCTCCGACGGGACCTATTGGGTCGCCATCATGGGCATGCGTTCTCCTGCCCTCGATCTCGCCCTGAAGATGCCGGGCTTCCGGCGGCGCATGGCACGGCGGATCGCGGCCGACCAGTGGCTCTATCCGAACCTCAATATCGGCTGCGTCGCCCGGTTCAACGACAAGGGCGAATTCATCGAGTCCATGTGGGACCGCCATGCCACCAACCACCCGATGATCACCTCCATGCGCGAGCACAAGGGCTGGCTCTATCTCGGCGGCATCACCAACAACCGGATCGGGCGGATCCGCCTTGAAGGCATGAACGACAGCTGGAGCGGTTGGTCCAGCTACTGGGGCGACAAGGCCCGGAGGCAGGCATGAGACAGACGTTTATCGCGCGGAAGCTCGACAGTTTCCTGGGGCGCGGCACTGCGGCCGTGACCGTACCGGCCCTGGATGGCGCCCTGAAACCGAACAACCGGCTGGAGGACTTACCGCAAGGGATTTCCGGACAGGCACCGGACTGCATCGTCTTCTGGCAGGGGCAGCCGCTCTGGTCGGACGGGGCAAAACTCGTCGCGCAAGACGGTATGAAGGTCGATCTCGGATCCGAGATCACCGCCCTGGCAACGAATGGCGAGACGCTGGCCGTGGCGACGCTTGCGGACGGATTGCAGGTGCTTGGCACCGGTTTCGAAGCCGTGACGCCGAACTGGAACAGGGATGTCAGGAACGTCACCGCCCTGGCCTTCGGACAGGATGGGAACATCTGGTTCTGCATCGGATCGGAGCGGAATGCGCCCACCGAGTGGCGCCGCGATCTGATGGAAATGAACCGCAGCGGTCTGATCGGCCGCGCCGATCCGACAACCGGCGAGATCCGCATCGTCAAGCACCGCTTGCGCTATCCTTCCGGCATTGCCGTACTCCCCAACGGGGCGGTCGTGTTCAGCGAGGCCTGGTCGTCTCACGTGGTCGAAATGGCCGCCGACGGCGCCATGACACGCATCGTTCTGGATGAAATTCCGGGCTATCCCGGACGCATTCAGGCGCGCGAAGGCGGCGGTTACTGGCTGTGCATCTTTGCCCCGCGCAGCACGCTGATCGAATTCGTCCTGAGAGAGCCCGGCTACCGCAAGGCCATGCTCCGAGAGGTGCCGTCCGATTATTGGGTCGCCCCCAATTACTCCAGCGGAAAGTCCTTCCATGAGCCGATGCAAGGCGGTGCCCTGAAGCAGATGGGCATCCTCAAGCCGTGGGCGCCGACCCTTTCCTATGGCCTCGTGATCGAACTGGACGAAGACTTTATCCCGGTGCGCAGTTTCCATAGCCGCGCGGGCGGCCGCCGGCACGGCATCACATCTGCCCTGGAAGCGGACGGCGACCTCTGGCTCACGGGGCGGGGTTCCGGAGAAGTCCTGCGCTTGAACCTTGAGACCGAGGGAGAAACGGCATGACGACACCCGTGGTCGAACTTCGAAATGTCACCAAGGAATTTCACGGCAACCCCGCGGTCAAGGGCGTTTCCTTCGAGTTGCACCCCGGCGAGATCCATTCATTGCTTGGAGAAAACGGTGCCGGCAAATCGACCCTGACGAAGATGATCGCCGGGGTCTATGAGCCGACCGACGGCGAAGTCCGCTATCTCGGCAACAAGGTGGCCTTCACCAGTCCGCAGGAAGCCCTGGAAAGCGGCATCGCGATGGTGTTTCAGGAAACCAGCCTGATCCCCTCGCTGACCGTCGCGCAGAACCTGGAACTGGGAAACGAGCAATTCCTGACACGCCTGCGCGGGCTTTGGATTTCCGCGCAGCAATTCCTGCAATCGCTCAGCTTCGAGGTGGACCCGACCGCCCTGGTCTCCCAGCTCGGCGCGGCGCAGAAACAGATGGTCGAGATCGCCCGCGCCGTCCGCCACAATGCCAAGGTGATCATCTTCGACGAACCGACGGCCACGCTGACGCCCGAGGAAAAATACCACTTCTTCAATCTCGTCAATCGCCTGAAGCAAAACGGCGTTTCGATCGTCTTCATCAGTCACGCCCTGGAAGAAGCCCTGACCATTTCCGACCGGATCACCATCCTGCGGGACGGCGAGCATGTCATCACGGATGAGGTCAAGGCCTTCGACCGCGACAAGATCATCGGCCACATGGTCGGGCGAAGCCTGACGAACGAGCTTTACGGCGACAAGCAGGGCAAGGAACGAAAGGGGCGGCCGGCCGGCAAGCGCGTGCTCTCGGTCCAGAACCTGTCCATGGGATCGATCGTGCGCAACACGTCGTTTTCCGTTTTCTCGGGCCAGGTTACCGGGGTCTTCGGTCTGGTCGGCTCGGGCCGTACCGAAACCTTCAAGATCATTTCCGGTGTTCTGAAACGCGACTTCTTCCATGGCGGAGAAGTGCGGCTCAGCGGCAAACCGGTGCGCTACCGTGTTCCGCGTCCGGCGATCCGGGACGGCATCGTCTATGTCACGGAAGACCGGAAGGTCGAGGGCTTCTTCGAAACCAAGTCGATCGCCCAGAACATCTATTCCGGCCTTGTCGGGGCTGATCTCAACGAAAGCCCGGTGATCAACTACGCCGAGATGACCGAACTGGCCAAGGTCTGGACCGAGCGTCTGAACGTGAAGGCGATCGACAACAATTCCAAGGTCATCGAGCTTTCGGGCGGGAACCAGCAGAAGGTCGTGCTCGCCAAGGCCCTGGTTCAGAAGCCGAAGCTGATCATTCTCGACGAGCCGACCCGCGGCGTCGACGTCGGCGCCATTGCCGAGATCCATGAAGTGATCAACGAACTTGCGAATGCCGGTTTGCCGGTGGTGATGATTTCTTCCTACCTTCCCGAAATCCTGGCCCTGTCCGACCGTATCCTCGTTTCACGGCTTGGGCGTATGGTCGAGGAATTCGCCATCGAGGAAGCGAGCGAAGAAAAAATCATGTACGCCGCCGTTCACTAGGTCGGTGCGCGAAGGGAGAGACATATGAAAATGAAAGCCGCAGTTCTGGAGGAGATCGGTCGTCCGGGTCCTTATGCCGAAACCCGCCCGATCTCGGTCTGCGAGGTCGATCTCGACGGGCCGCGCGACGGCGAGGTCCTGGTCGAGATCGCGGCGGCAGGCCTGTGCCATTCGGATCTGTCGGTGGTCAATGGCGACCGTCCGCGACAACTGCCTCTGGTCATGGGACACGAGAGTGCCGGCGTTGTCCGCGCGGTCGGGCCGGACGTCGAACGGTTCGAGCCCGGCGATCACGTCATCTCCGTCTTCGTGCCAAGCTGCGGACATTGCGGCCCGTGCCGGTCGGGCCGGCCGGCCCTGTGCGAACCGGGCGCGGCCGCCAACAACACAGGCAAGCTGATCGGCGGCGGGTCGCGGCTGAGCCGAAACGGCGAAACCCTCTACCACATGACCGGGGTTTCCTGCTTTGCCGAATACGCGGTCGTGTCGCAAAATTCCCTGGTGAAGGTCGACAGCTCGATCCCTCTGGACATTGCCGCCCTGATGGGCTGTGCCGTGCTGACCGGTGCCGGCGCGGTGTTCAACACCGGGGACGTCTGCCCCGGATGTTCGACGGCGGTGGTGGGCCTCGGCGGCGTCGGTCTTTCAGCCGTCATGGCAGCCTATGCGGCCGGCGCCGAGAAGATCGTGGCCGTCGACATCATTCCCGACAAGCTCGAACTCGCCAAACAGCTCGGCGCGACCCATACGATCGATTCCTCGAAGGAAGGCGCTCTGGAGGAACTCCGCGAGCTGACCTCCGGCGGCGTCGACACGGCATTGGATTTCACCGGCAACGTCAACGCCCTGCGCTTTGCCTATGACGCGACACGCCGTGGCGGCGCGACGGTCACCGCCGGCCTGCCGAATCCGAAAGCCATGCTGCAGATCCCGGCCGTCGGCCTGACCGGGGAAGAGCGCACCCTCAAGGGGTCCTACCTTGGATCCGGCGTCCCGAGCCGGGACATCCCGCGCTTCCTCGCCCTCCACGCCCAGGGCCGCCTGCCGGTTGAACGGCTGATGACCGAGAAGATCCGGCTGGAAGACATCAACGAGGGTTTCGACCGCCTGCACGCAGGCAAGGCGATCCGCCAGGTTATCGATTTCAGCTGACACAAAGAGGATAATCATGGAGCGCACCACGGGCATCCAGACCTATCAATGTTACATCAACGGCGAATGGGTCGAACCGGCAACCGGTGAGTATTTTGAAAGCGACGATCCCTTTACCTCCAAGGTGTGGGCAAGGATCCCCCGATGCGGGGCAGAGGATGTGGACCGCGCCGTTGAGGCGGCCAACAATGCCCTCACCAAGGGCGACTGGGCCACGATGCACCCGACCCAGCGGGGTCGCCTGCTCAACCGGTTCGCCGATATTCTGGAGAGCGAGGCCGATAACCTTGCCCGCATCGAAGTTCAGGACAATGGCAAGCTCTATGCCGAAATGCGCGGCCAGACCGGCTATCTGCCGCAGTGGTTCCGCTATTTCGCCGGTCTTTGCGACAAGATCGAGGGCTCGGTCATCCCGATCGACAAACCCGACATGTTCACCTACACGACCCATGTGCCCGTTGGTGTCGTGGCTGCGATCACACCCTGGAACTCTCCGCTTCTTCTGACCACCTGGAAGCTGGCTCCGGCCCTGGCCGCCGGCTGTACCGTGGTGCTGAAACCGTCCGAATTCACCTCGGCTTCCACCCTTGAGTTCTGCAAGCTGGCTGAAAAAGCAGGCTTCCCGGCCGGTGTGATCAATGCCATCACCGGATTCGGCGCCGAGGCCGGCGCGCCGCTTACGGAGCACAAGGACGTTCACAAGGTCGCCTTCACCGGAGGGGATACGAGCGGACGCCATATTGCGCGCTCGGCCATGAACACCTTCAAGAGGCTGACGCTGGAACTCGGCGGCAAGTCCGCCCAGCTCGTCTTCCCGGATGTGAATGTGGAAAGTGCCGCGCGCGGTGTCGTCTCCGGCATCTTCGCCGCAACCGGTCAGACCTGCATCGCGGGCTCGCGCGTTCTGGTGCACGAGGACGTCCATGACGCCTTCGTCGACGCCTTCCTGAATCTGGCCAGGACGGCCCGCATCGGCGACCCCATGGATACGAACACCCAGGTCGGCCCCGTGACGACCAAGCCCCAGTTCGACAAGATCCTGTCCTCGATCCGGATGGCGCGGGACGAAGGCGCGGAATGCGTTCTCGGCGGCGGACCCTCGGAACGGCCCGAATGCGGCCAAGGCCGGTTCATCGAACCGACGGTTTTCACCGGGGTCGAAAACGCGATGAAGATCGCCCAGCAGGAAGTCTTCGGGCCGGTTCTGTCCATAATCAAATTCCGCGAGGAAGAAGAGGCCTACCGGATGGCCAACGACACGGATTACGGCCTGGCCGCGGGTGTCTGGACCCAGGACCAGGGGCGCATGTTCCGCGCAGCCAAGGCACTGCGCGCCGGAAACATCTGGACCAACTGTTACCGCGCGGTGTCCTACATGGTGCCGTTCGGCGGCTTCAAGTCCTCCGGCATCGGGCGTGAAAGCGGGCAGGAAGCCCTCAATGACTATCTGGAAACCAAGTCCGTCTGGATGGACTACGGCCCCGGCCCGGCAAATCCGTTCGTCATGCGCTGAAATCCGATGACGCCGCAGCGCCATAGACAAGACCTATAACGATTGATCGTTTACCTACAGTCTGGTCTTATGAGGCAAATCAATGCGGCACCGGGGACTTCCCGGTGTTTCACGACAGGCGCGAGGCCGTATTGGATATTCGTCAGCTACGATATTTCATAGCGATCGCGGAGGCGCGTTCCGTCTCCGCGGCGGCACATAAACTCCGGATCGCGCAACCCTCCCTCTCCCAACACCTTGTGAATATGGAACGGGAATTGGAGGTGAAGCTGGTCGAACGGTCACCGCGCGGATCGGTGCTGACCAACGAAGGCGAAACCCTTCTCAACCATGCCTATGAAATCTGCCGGATGGTCGACACCTGCATTTCCGAAATCAAGGAACTGTCGGGGGAGGTCCGCGGCAAGGTCCGCTTCGGGATGCCGCCTTCGGTCTCCATGGTGATGTCCGTTCCCCTTGCGGAGACGGTCCGGCTGGAACTGCCGAAAGTGCGCCTGCGGGCCAGCGAGGCCATGAGCGGTTTCATCAAGACCTGGATCGACGATGGCACCGTGGAAATCGGTTTTCTCTACGATCTGATTGGCGTCGAGCATTTTCAGGCAACCCATGTCCTGGACGAACATCTTTTCTTTTTCTCCGCGCCCGATGCCTGGCCGTTGAAGTCGAAACCCGGGGCGCCCGTCGCCATGAGCGATCTGGTGAATGCGGAACTGGTTTTGCCTGGCGAGCCTCACGGGCTTCGGCGCATCATTGAAAAAGCGGCGCGCAAGGCAGGCATCGTGCTCAACGTGACGACGGAACTTGATGCGATGACCCAAATCAAGGAGCTGGTCGCCAGAGGCTCCGGCTACTCCATTTTTGCACCGGCTGCCTGCCATGACTTCGTCGAAGCGGGACGGCTCCTGAAAGCCCCGATCGTGGATCCGGTGATTTCCCGCCCCGTCTATCTGGTGCGAAATCCCTCGGCCGTCCAGACCAGGGCCTGCGCCGCGGTCGAAAAGCTCACCTTGCAGGTGGCCCGGGAA
Source organism: Roseibium sp. (assembly GCF_048260565.1). Classification (GTDB taxonomy): domain Bacteria; phylum Pseudomonadota; class Alphaproteobacteria; order Rhizobiales; family Stappiaceae; genus Roseibium. The sequence goes on from NZ_JBLXGP010000005.1 coordinate 316,238, forward strand.
ATGGTCGAACGCGGACTGTGGGAAGGCCAGCTCGTCGCGACGGTCGGAGAGAAATCCCCTCAACCGGCCTGATACCAACCATCATTGGTTATGACCCATCTGATGGACCCTATCGGTTCGTTGGCGAGGCGCGACGCGCAGCGCGACCGTCCGGTCGGGCAAGCGGCGCAACAAAGTCCAGCGGGCCGATAGGGTTCACCGAAGGCCGCGTTTTCGAAACGCCCGGAAGGCGTCGCGCTTCTTGGCCGATGCCCCGCATCGACCTGCAAAACGCTCCTGGCCGGACGATCCGAAAATGCGGTCAGATGGGTCATAATCAATGATGGTTGGTATGAGCTTCCATGGTTACGATATCCGCCTCAAGGTCCCGGACGCGCAGGGCCAATTTTCCCTCCCTCTTTCTTGCCTCGACGACTGCCGGCCGGTCACAGATCAGCGGTGACAGCCCGCGATAGGTAAAGTCTTTCGGCAGATGCTCCAGGATTTGAGCCGCAAGGATCTGCATCCAGGTCGACTGGAGCGGCCCATGAACGACCAGTCCGGCGTAGCCCTCCGTTCCGATCGCGTAGATCTTGTCGTAGTGAATGCGGTGGCCGTTGAAGGTCATCGCGGAATAGCGGAAAAGCAGCGTTGACGTCGGCAGGACTTCGATGGACCGAATGACCTCCCAGGGCTCGGCCTGAGGCGGTTGGGGCGTCGGAGCATCCGAAGACGGATCCTCCCGATAGACGATGTTCTGCTGCTCCGAAATCCGGAGGTCCTGCCCGCACAGATAGCTGTGTTCGAGCGTTACGAAACCGAGTTTACCGCTGCGGCCCTCCTTGAACCTGATGTCGGTGATCGTCGATCGTCGCGTGATGGTTTCTCCTGCACGGACCCCGCCCCGATACGACACGCGCCCGCCCGCCCACATGCGCCGGGGCAAGCCGAGATCCGGGAGAAACAGGCCCAGCCGTGGGTGCCCGTCACGCCCCAAGTCGGCCGGCGGATAGATCTCCGGAGCCAGACACCAGTGGAGCCCTGGGGTCTCGTCTTCGCCCGCCAAAAAGCCGTCCAGTGTCACGCGGAATTCCCGCACCTGCCGCTCTGTCACGGTTTCACAGGCCTCGCGCTCAAACCCGATCCAGGAACTGGTGTCAGACATCATCACCACCTCTGACAATATCGCCGAGGTCCGCAGCGCTCAGACCGGACAACCTCTCCAGGATTGGAGCAATCCTGTCTACGCCGTCTCCAAGCACCGCCTTCGCCTTGGCCCGGAGCTTCATGGCAAGGGCATCCGGAGCGGGACGCCGGGCAAGGTCATGAGAGAAGGCCACTTTGCGCCCGTCGGCGAATTCGAGTTCGCATTCGGCCTGCATGTCCGTCAGCGTCTCGTCCCCGATCACCTCGACCTTTTGGGCGAAGGCCGACAGAGCGGGGTCACGGCTCAGATCATCGCAATAGGTCTCGAACGCGCCGGTATTGCGGCCGTCGAGCACCATGCCCGCCAGCCACGTGTAACTGAATTTGACTTCCAGGCCGGTCTGAGGCGCCGGAATATTGCAGACCTTCAGCCAGCGCGGGTTCGTGCGCAGGGTAAGCGAAGTGATCTCCTCCATACGCCCACCGATTTCCGGAAGAACCTCGATCAGCGCCTCGATCATCGCATGGGTGCCATGACAGCAGGCATGGAACTTGTAGCTGATATCCCCGAACAGGAACGCGCCCGCCGGAGCAATCTCCGAGCCGGGCGCATCGCTATGCGTGGGGATGAAACCCTGATCACCCATGAGCCCGTCGTCGCATGAGGTCATCCCGAGTTTGGCCAGCTTCGCGCATTCGATCCCGTTCGAGGCCGCGATCCCCGCATTATACGGCTTGCCCATGGTTCCGAACTGCGATTTCAGGCCCGAGGCCCGCGTTGCGCACAAGCCAAGTGCGGCACGCATCTGGGAACGGGTGAGGCCATAAAGACGTCCCGCAGCGACCGTCGCGCCGAAGGCTCCTGCCGTAGCAGTCTGGTGAAAGCCGCGATTGTAGTGGGCCGACCCGAGCACCATACCGATCCGGATGGCCACTTCTGAGCCGAGCAGGAAGGCCGTGACCACATCTTCCGCAGAAGCCTCGACTTCCTCGCCGGCGGCAAGGGCGGCCGGATAGATACCGACCGATAGATGGCCGACATGGGCAAAATGGGTATCGTCATAATCGAGGGCATGGCTTGTCGCGCCGTTGACCAGCGCCGCGGCCCGTGCAGGAACCTTGGCCCCACCGAGAAGCGAAGCGACCGGGACACCGCCCTCCCCGGCGACCATAAGCCTCAGCTTTTCCGCAAGCGGTTCCTCCACTCCGGCCAGACCGCAGATCAGCCAGTCATAGAGAGACAACCGGGCAGCCGCCATCGCATCGGGCGCGATGGAATCGCTCGGCAGTTCGGCAATGTCCAGAACCGTGTCCATCAAGTTTGACATGTCACTCCTCCGCGGTTTCCGATGCACGCTCAAGCACGGCCTTTGCCTTTGCGATGACCGGCGCATCGACCATCTTGCCATCGACCTTGGCAACGCCTCCATTGCCAATTGCCGACAATACCCTGTCCGCCCAGGCAATCTCATCGTCACCCGGACGGAAACCTGCCTTTGCGGGTGACAGCTGCGCCGGATGGATCAGCAGCTTCCCCTTGAAACCCAGCTCCGCGGCATAGGCTGCGTCACTGCGGATGAGGTCGATGTCACGCGTATCCGCCGTGACACCATCCACGGGACCGGGCTTGTCGGCAATCCTCGAGGCCAGCACGATCTCGGACCTGGCGTGGGCAAGCGCCGGCGGCGTATGGGCGCAACCAAGATCCGCGGCATAGTCGAGCGAACCGAAAAACAGGCGATCGAACAAGGGCGCCAGGTCACGTACCCGCGCGACACCGAGTGCGGTTTCCACCAGGCCGAAACAGGCAGTCCCGGACGGCAGAGCGCTGCGGAGGGCATTTACCTGCGCGGGATCCTCAGCCTTCGGCAAGACAAGACCGGCACACCTGCCCTCGCGCGCTATGGCGGAGACCAAATCGAGGTCTTCCGCAAACCACGGTGTTGTGACCGCGTTGATGCGCACGCACAAGGGCACCTTGTCGGAAACCTCCAGCGATGCCAATGCCTGCCGTGCCGCGTCCTTTTCATCGGGCGCCACAGCGTCCTCAAGATCGGCAATGACACAGGTCGGTTTGGCTGCCTGCGCCTTTTCGATCAACTGCGGCCGGCTGGCCGGAACGAACAGCGGAAAGAACAGCCGATCCTCTTTCAGGGTTCCGGACGTCCTCATCTTCAGAACGACCTCGGCAGATCGAGCAGATGTTCCCCCACATAGGAGAGGATCAGGTTCGTCGAGATCGGCGCCACCTGGTAGAGCCGGGTCTCCTTGAACTTGCGCTCGATATCGTACTCCTCGGCAAAACCGAAACCGCCGTGGGTTTGAAGACAGGCATTGCCCGCCTCCCAGGACGCATCCGCCGCCAGCAGTTTCGCCATATTGGCCTGCGCCCCGCAGTTTTCCTTGGCATCGAAACGGCGGCAGGCCTCAAACCGCATCAGGTTGGCGGCTTCCGTGTTCACGTATGAGCGCGCAAGCGGAAACTGGATCCCCTGGTTCTGTCCGATCGGGCGGTCGAAGACGACCCGCTCGCTGGCGTAGTCGCGCGCCCGCTCCAGGAACCAGTAGGCGTCGCCGATACATTCCGCGGCGATCAGAGTGCGTTCCGCATTAAGACCGTCAAGAATATACCGGAAGCCCATGCCTTCCTCGCCGATGAGGTTTTCTTCCGGGATTTCGAGATCGTCGAAGAACACTTCGTAAGTTTCGTGACCGACCATGTTCTTGATCGGGCTGATTTCCATGCCCTTGCCGATGGCATCCTTCAGTTCGACAATGAAGATCGACATGCCGAGCGACTTGCGCTTGACCTCCTCCAGCGGCGTTGTGCGCGCGAGCAGGATCATCAGGTCGGAATGCTCGATTCGGCTGATCCAGACCTTCTGGCCATTGACCACATAGCGGTCACCCTTCTTTTTGGCGACCGTCTTGATCTTGGTGGTATCGGTTCCCGTCGTCGGTTCCGTCACCGCCATGGACTGCAGACGCAACGCGCCGGAGGCGATCTTCGGCAGATAGGCGTTCTTTTGCGTATCCGAGCCATGCCGGAGAAGCGTCCCCATATTATACATCTGACCGTGGCAGTGGCCCGCATTGCCACCGGAGCGGTTCACCTCTTCCATGACGATGGAAGCTTCCGTCAGGCCGAGACCGGAACCGCCGTATTCTTCCGGGATCATCGCCGCAAGCCAACCATCCCGGGTCAGGGCGTCGATGAACTCAACCGGGTAGGTGTCGTTCGCGGCGTGACGACGATGGTATTCATCCGGATACTCGGCGCAAAGCGCACGCAACGCACTGCGAAGATCATCGTATTGTTCGGGCGAACTGGTCGGTAGAGACAAGGGACGGTTTCCTGGTTTCGATTGGCCGGCCGTCGAAGCCTTCTTAAGAGCAAGAGCGACGAAGCGGCCTATTTTTCCGTATAGGGATGCTATGGGCTCAAAGGCGGTCGCGGGGCATATGAAATTGCTATTGGAGCTCCATAAAATTCCTTAGCCTTGCCCGCATGGATGCCGGAACGCGACGAACGCGGCCGCATGACCGATCATTCCGCCGCGCTCTTCACGGGAGCAAACTCCTCGCGGATTTGCTTCGAGTGCTCGCCGAGCCCGGGGACCGAGCCGAATGCGGGGGCTTTGCCATCCATCAGGGCACCGGGGGCAAGCAGCCTCACGGGGCCGGTCGGCGTGTCGGCTTCGACGTATCGGTTTTGAGGATGCCGGATCAGGTCTTCCATCGTGCTGACCTGGCCGCAGGCAATGCCTGCGGTCTGAAGCAGCCTGGTCAGATCATCCCGCGGGTGATTTGAGAAGACGGTCTCGATCGCGGTATCGAGCGCTTTACGGTTTGCCACCCGATTGGAATTGCTGTTGAACCTCGGGTCGGTCGCAAGATCCGGAAGCCCGAGAACCTTTTCGCAGAATTGCACCCATTCCCGCTCGTTCTGAATGGAGAACAACACCTGCTTGTTATCGGAACCCGAGAATGCGCCGTAAGGGGCGATGGTCGGATGGGACAAGCCGTTGCGGTCGGGAGACTTGCCGCCATAGGCAAATTGGAGATAGGGCACATTCATCCAATCCGCCAGGGAATGGAACAGGCTCACGGAAATATGCCGCCCTTTTCCGGTGCGGCCCCGGCCGATCAGCGCTTGCAAGACGGCCTGGTGCGCGGTCATCCCGCAGGAGATGTCACAGACCGAAACGCCGACGCGTGCAGAACCGGCGGCATTGCCCGTAATCGCAGACAGCCCGCTTTCGGCCTGAACGAGCAGGTCATAGGCCTTCAGGTTGGCATAGGGTCCATCCTCGCCATAGCCGGAAATCGTGACTGTGATCAGGCGCGGATTTTCTTCGCGTAGCCTGTCAGGCGCAAATCCGAGCCGTTCGATCGCCCCGGGAGCGAGGTTCTGGATAAAGACATCCGCCTTCTTCAGAATCTCTTCGAGGATGCCCTTGTCATCCTCTTTGCGCAGATCGAGACAGACGGATTCCTTGCCCCGGTTCAGCCAGACGAAATAGGCGCTTTCGCCGTGAACCAGGTGATCGTATTCACGGGCAAAATCGCCTTCCGGCCGTTCCACCTTGATGACACGGGCGCCGGCTTCGGCCAGACGCCCGGAGAGGTACGGTGCCGCAACGGCTTGTTCGATTGAAACAACCAAAAGGCCATCGAGGTCGTCCGTCATAAGGTGCTCCAGGATCGTCCGGTACAGGAGAACCATTTGGCACAAAACGGGCCGCCACGAGTAATAGCACTATCCGTGGTGAGTTATTCGGTTTAGCTATGACATATGGCGTTTTTGCAAGCGTGGCGCCTATAGCCGCCTGCTTCTTGGGACCCGTAATGTTCGCTTTCTCGCCCCACTCGTCCAAACAAGAAAGCCCCTGATGGGGCCTTTTATTTCATGTTATTTTAGTTTGGCTTTTCTGCGTTTTTGTCCTGCTTTGTCGGCCTTCGGCCTTCTTTTGGGCGCCTGGTGAGGTTCCAATCCTCGACCGCGGTCACCAACGCAAAAAACCCGTCGGTTTGCCGGGTTTTATTGTTTGGTTGCGGGGGCAGGATTT
>NZ_JBLXGP010000006.1:0-318152 GCF_048260565.1 Roseibium sp.
TTGGTGACCGCGGTCGAGGATTGGAACCTCACCAGGCGCCCAAAAGAAGGCCGAAGGCCGACAAAGCAGGACAAAAATCCACCAAATCCTCCAACCCCTACCAAACAACAATGCCCCGAAAGGGGCTTTTTTTGTTTGCTCAAGTGGGTCCAGGAAGTGAACATTGACCTGCCCCCCGAAAGGACGCCATAACCCGACGAACCGCGCCAGAAAACAAGCAAATCCTGCCCAAAACCATACAAAAAACAACCCGACCGCGCGCCGTGGGGGGGGTTAAGTGCAACGGGGAAGCCAAAATGACAAGAAACACGAAAGCCGGAAAAAGCAGGAAACAGCCGGGCTGAAAACAACCCGACTTGAAAGGAGCGGGATGCGTTTGAAGGACAGGCGAAAGGCGGGATACCCATTTGATAACAGAATATTACACTTCCTGCACAATCGCTCCAGTGGTGCGTTCAGCTTCGAGTTCGCGGTGAACTTCGGCGACACTTTCCAGCTCCCCGACCTGCAGCCGGGGGATCCTCATGAAACCTCGGTCGAGCAGAGAACCGCGTCGAACCGGCAAATAGCCCATTCAGACTGGAGGAAATGCAAACCATGCGTCGAGATTGGACCTGCAGGAAATGGTGGCGGAGGACCGCTGCCGGCGATCCCCGCACCTACCGAACATACGCTACTGCCTCCGATTGTTCTCCTGGAACTTGACGGCTTGGAGATCCCCCCCACTGAAGAGATCCGCCTTTATGTTCAGGAGGCGGGGGATCGGAAATTCTAGCGAAGCGAGCCACCCCGGAGGAAATTGTGCCGGTGACTCCGTTTTCGTCTACCGAATTCCATTGAATGCCTGAGTTTCAGGCGACCGTCTCACTGGCAATTGGATTGACCAGCGTTCCAATTCCCTCGATCTCCACCTCGCACACATCGCCAGGGCGCATGTATAGCGGAGGTTTGCGGGAGGCGCCTACCCCGGACGGAGTTCCCGTTACAATCAGATCGCCTGGTTCGATCGTCATGCTTGCGCTGAGAATTGAAACAAGGTCGGCGACACCGAACACCATGTCGTCAATCCTGGCGTGTTGCACCACGTTGCCGTTAAGCCTGGTTTCGAGCGTCAGCCCGAGGCAGCCTTTGGGAAGTTCGTCCGCAGTAACGAAGGCCGGACCGAAACCGCCGGTAGCGTCAAAGTTCTTGCCGACAGTCCACTGGGGCGTCAAATGCTGATACTCCCTGACGGACCCATCGTTGAAGATCGAATACCCGGCGACATAATCGAGGGCATCCTGCTTGTCGATTTTGAAACCGGCCTTGCCGATGACAGCGACAAGCTCGCCTTCGAAATCGAGCGTATCGGACATGTCCGGACGGACGATCGCTGACTGATGGCCGATGAGGCTGCTTGTGAAGCGCGCGAAGACCGTAGGGTAATCCGGCTGCTCGTAACCCGATTCCGCCGAATGCGCGCGATAGTTAAGACCAACGCAGATAATTTTTCCGGAGGCGGCGAACGGCGGCAGATATTGGATCTCGCCTTCGATACGGTCGCCCTTCGACAAGGCGTCCGCCAGGCGCTTCAATCCGTCTGTTCCCTCGGCAATCGCCGTGTCCAGGCTGCCGGTGTAGCGAGGATCGGAAGCCGCAAAGCCGACCAGTTCGCCCTTGTCGTCCAAGGCAAGGCCTTCTTCCCCATTCAGCAAAAAACGTACGAACCTCACCTTGCGTCTCCTTATGTCTTTCGAAACTCGATGGCGGCATATTAGATCTAAAAATATATTTGTAAATACGAAATATATTTTATGTCGCTTCGCCGGTTTTCAGTCGGATGATAATCCGCCGGACGGCCTATCCTCCGCTGCACTGACGAACCGATCGGCGCTTTGGAATTCCGTTAATCTAGGACGGCCGGGGGCGCGCAAAGGCCCGCCGCAGGCTGATTAGACGCCGCTCAAGGTCATTGCTGTCGAGAAGTCCGACAATGACCAGCACGAGGCCAATGGCGATGCTGTGAACATACGGCTCGACGTTCAGGGCCGAGAGGCCGGAACGCAGAAGGCAGAGGACCAGAACACCGCCTGCAATGCCCAACGGGTGGCCGCGTCCGCCGGACAGGGATACTCCGCCAATGATCGCGGCGGCGGCTGCCGGCACCAGAACATCCGCAAGCGCGGTAGGGGACGCGGTCGTCAGGCTGAAACTGAGCAGTCCGCCCGCAAGTGCCGCCACCGCCCCGGAAAATGTCATCACCAGTATGGTGATCGATTTCACCGGGACACCGGCGATAGCCGCAGCCTTTGGATCGCTTCCCGAGGCGATAATGTCCCGGCCCAGGCGGGTCTGCGACATCACAAGGCCAATGACCGCGAAGATGGCAACGGCCACAATCGCGCGAAACGAAAAGACATCGACAAGAGTGGCATCGACAAATTGAGCCACATCGGGACGCGGGTAACCCAATTCCCGGTTTCCGGTGATCACATAGGCGAGACCGTTCAGGATCAGCAGGCCGCCGAGCGTCACTCCGATCGAACTCAGGCGCAATGTCGTTATGATCGCGCCCTGAAGCGCTCCGAAAACGGCTCCAAATCCGACGGCGAGCGCGATCCCGAGTAGAGGATCTTCGACCCCGCAGAGCACGGCAATGCATCCCGCGAGGCCCAGCATGCCCGCAACCGAAAGATCGAAATGACGGATCGCCATCGTCATCCCCAGTGCCAGGGCGACCGGCCCCAGCACCGCGAATTGCTGCAGAATGCTGAACATCGTTCTTCCGCTGAAGATTGTCGGGCCGCCAACAATGCCAAGTGTCAATGCGATGAAGGCAAGAAGCAGATATGCCCGGACATTTCTGTTTTTCATAAGTCCGCTCATTTCAGATCTCCCGCGCGCCACTGCAGCATGATGACGAGAAGCACGACGACGCCGATGAGCAGTTGCTGAAGCTCGGTCGAAAACCCGCGCAGGATCAGGACCGCCTTGAAGATGGCAATCAGCATTGTTCCGATGAAGGTTCGCAGCACCGACCCGTGTCCGCCCTGGATGGCGGTTCCGCCCACCAGAACGGCACTGATTGCCTGGTATTCAAAACCAGTTCCGTGCTGAAGGTCGCCTGACCCGTAGCGGGAGGCCATCAGTACGGCGGTCACGGTGGTGAACAGCCCGGCAAGGGCATAGGCCCATGTGACGGTGCGCCATGGTTCCGTTCCCGCAGCCAGCGCCGCTCGCGGATTGCTGCCGACCAGGAAGACCCGGCGACCGAAGCGGGTAAACCGCAGGATCGCCTGTCCGACCAGGGCACAGGCGGCAAAGGCCACCAGCGGTCCCGGCACGACGCCGAAATTGGCGTTGAAGATATCGGCGTCGCTGGTCGTGATGTAGATGCCTCGTCCGCCTGTCAGCATGGTGAACACGCCAAGGATCAGTGCGAAGGCCGCCATGCTGACGATGATGGGATTGGCGCGGAAATAGCCGATGACAAGTCCCTGCGCCGCATTGATGCCGGCACCGAACAACAAGGCACCGGTGACGGCCGTCGCCGCGCCATAAGGCAGAAGCCATACGAAAACGACGGTCGTTGCGGAAAGGCTCGCGCCAAGACTGAACGACATGATGTTGCCGCTCATGGTGACAAATGTCATGCCCACGGCGACGCACCCGACCAAAGACGCTGTCGATAGCAGCGACCGGATGCTTGTCGGTGACAAAAAACCGGGGGTGGTTGCCGCGAAGACGGCAAGTGCCGCAACGACGCACCAGCGAAACAGGGAAGAAGGAGAAGGTCGGAGCCCGTTGAGATGGCTTGTCATTGTGCCGGAATCCGGTTGTAAGGCATTTTGCGCTTGCGTGTTGTTCGTCATGACATCACCGGGTGGGTTACGTCGGCCACGATCTGGGGCATGGTGACTTGCCCGGCGTGATACGTTTGAACGACTTTCCCCCGATAGAGGGTGACGATCCGGTCGCCGATGCCCAGAACCTCGGAAAAGTCGGTAGATGCGATGAGCAGCCCGTAGCCCTGGTCGCAGAAATCGCGCATGAGCTGATAGATTTCCGCCCGTGCGCCGACGTCTATGCCGCGGGTCGGTTCAATCATTACGATGACCCCGGGCTCGCCATGGTCTATGCAGCGGCCGAAAGCGAGCTTCTGCTGATTGCCGCCGCTCAAGGTGGACGCAATCGAAGCGAGGCGCCTCTGGTCAAACCTGATTTTTTTGGCCAGCCGGGCGGCTTCTTTCCTGAGCGCACCCGGCGACAGCACACCGGCAAGACCGCGGGCGTCCAGACGGGTTGCCACAAGATTGTCGGTGACGCTGAGACCGACGAAAATCCCTTCTTCCGCCCGGTCACCCGAAACGAAGCGGACCCCGAGTTTCTTTGCCTTTTCCGGAAACCCGGGCTGCAGGCGGCAGCCGTTGACCGTAATCTCTCCTTCGGCTTCCACAAGCATTCCGGCAACGGCGTGCACCACGTCTTCGGCCCCCGACCCGATCTGGCCGGTCAGGCAAACGATTTGGCCACGTGGCACATCCAGGTTCAGCTTTTCGACAGTCCCGGGGATATTCAGATCGGCGATCCGGAGTGCCGCCGCTTCATCGGACGCCGGCTTGTGCGTGGGGAACAGTTCCTCGAACGGTCTGCCGAGCATGGCTTCGATCAATGCCTTCCGGTCGAGATCGGAGACGTTTGCCGCCAGGACTTCCCGACCGTTGCGCATCACGGTGACGGTGTCACAGATCTCGAAAACCTCTGACAGCCGGTGGGTGATATAGAGGATCGCGTGACCTTCCCGTTTCAGTGCCTTCAAGGCCTGCATGACCCGCTCGATTTCGGAGTCGGAAAGTGTTGCGGTGGGTTCGTCGAGAATAAGTATCTGCGTGTTGCGCCCGAGCATTCTGGCGATCTCGACGATCTGCCGTTCGCCCGTATTCAGCTTCGACGCCGGCTGGTCCAGATCAATGTGCGCCGCGCCGAGCATCTCCAGTGTTTTCCGCGCCCGGTCGCGAAACGTCTTCTTGCGATGCAGCAGCGGTACTTCGATCGATCCCAGCCAGATGTTGTCCAGGACCGACAGATCGGGGCAGATGCTGAGCTCTTGAGAAACCAGATTGAGACCGACCTGCTGCGAGTCTCTCGGGCTTTTGATATGGACGGCACGGCCGTCTATTTCGATGGTTCCCGTGTCGGACTGGATAATGCCGGTCAGGATTTTGACCAGCGTACTCTTGCCCGCGCCGTTTTCCCCGCAGACCGCGCGGATCTCGCCGGCTTCCAGTTCGATGGCCGCATTCTCCAGTGCCTGAATATGTCCGAAACGCTTACTCAAATTTCGGGCATTCAAGACTTTGGGTGGCACTGCCGGCGTTTGCTTTTCATTCAAGGCTGCAGTCACGGCGATCATCGGCGCTCCCCTGCCGCTTTGTGTCGCCTGGGCTTCCGGTATTTTGCGTTGCCTGCGGAACCCGCTTTCCGGCCGGGTTCGAGCTCATGGTCAAACCGGCTTATTTCCTCCGATGAACGGCAAGGCATTCTTTTTCCTCCCTTTATGCGTTTGTCCCGATCCGCTCCCAACGGCTCCGGGCAAGCGGAGTTCTATCTTTGGCACTAAAATGGATATTATCATAAAAAATATATTTTAGAATAAAAAATCTTATGTTAGCGTCCCTGTCATTGCGAAGCCGGCCGGAGCAAAGGACATCAGGGAGAGGTGTTCTTTCGGGAGGGGCCGCTTTCGCCGGTTTTCCGATAAAGGGAGGAACAAGATGACGAATTTGAAGAAGACGCTTGCCGCCGCCGGCCTGCTGGTGGCCGGATTTTCGTTTACAAGCGTGCCGGCTCTCGCCGAAGGACGTGTCGCGCTTCTGGTCGGGCCGACACAGGACGCCTTTATCGGGACATGGGCGCAGGCCTTCGAAAAGAAGGCGAGCGCGAACGACTTTTCGGTCAGCGTTTTCTCAAGCCCTTTTGACCCGGCCCTGCAGGCACGGCAGATCGATGATGCCATAGGGCAGAAATTCGACCTTCTTGTCATTCAGCCCATCAGTCAGAAGGCGATCGTGCCGGCGGCGACCCGCGCACATGACGCCAATATTCCGGTTGTGACGATCGTATCGGAGCCCCAGAGCGACATGGTTCCGCTTTCAGCCAGCTATATCGGCGAGAATTCCTATGTGCTCGGGCAGCAGGCCGGTGTCGCGATGGCACAGGCATTACGCGAAGCTGGCAAGGAAAACGGCAAGGTTGCCGCGATAACCGGTTCGATGGCTGAAGGTATCGCACCGGTTCGGATGCAGGGTTTCACCGATGCCCTGAAAGACAAATTGCCGGACGCTGAAATCGTCGCGATCGAGGACGTCAGCTGGAATCCGGTTGCCGGAGAGCAGGCAGCCGGCCAGCTACTTGCGCGTTTTGCCGCTCAAGGCGGGATCGACGGAATCTACGGTATGAATGACACGCTGGCGAATTCGGCAATACAAGCTGCGCGGACGGCCGGTGTCTCCCTGGGCGAGGGCAAGGGAGAACTGACCGTCGTCGGAGGCAATTGCCAGGCGCCGGGAATGAGAAACCTGCAGCGCGGCGCTATGACCGCTACGGTCCTGATGCTCCCGGTCGCTTCCGCAGAACGGGCAGCCGATGTTGCCAAGGCCGTGCTGGCGGGTGAAAGCGTCGACGCAAAATATTATGAAGACCACAAAATCATCAGCACCGAAAACGCCGATCAGTACACCGAAGCGTGCTCCTACTGAGTTCTGACCGGTGACGGAAAAACGCCGGCGTTCATTGCCGGCGTTTTTCTTCCGGTTCTGAAGAAGGTGGCCGGTTTTCCCGCACCCGTTTTGGCCGCCCGTCTGAAGAGGCTTCTTCGATGCATTCCGCAGCCAAGTTTCAGGCCCGGCCGGCGCCGAAGAAAGCTCTTCGGTTTTGCGACAGCATTTTTCCAAAAGACGATGCCAGACAGATCTGGCCGACGGGAGGAACATATGAAACCCAAGGTTTTTGATATTATCATCATCGGCCGTGGCCCGGTCGGGCTCACGATGGCAGCGACGGCATCGCAACTCGGATTGAGTGTCGCGATCGTCGAAAAGCATCGCGATCTTTATGGTCTGCCGAGGGCCGGGCATCTCGACCATGAAATTGTCCGCCTTCTGCAATCGATTGATTGCGCCGAGGAAATGCTCGCCGATAGCTATCCGACAACCGAATATGTCTGGGTCAATGCCGACGGGGAACTCCTTCTGGAGTTTGACTGGGGCGAAAAGGGCATATCGGGATACAATTCCGATTACATGCAGTTCCAGCCTGTCTTCGAAAACGCGATCAGCAAGCGCCTCGACAAAGACCCGAACATCACGCAATTTCTCGAGTTCGAAGCCCAGGATTTCGATGATGACGGCGCGAAGGTCACCCTGACGATTGCAAAAACGCAGCTTCAGGCCGGCAATCTCCGCCCGGTCGCGACCAATGAAAAGCAGGTTATCTCAGGTCTTTATGTCGTTGCCGCCGACGGGGCCAACAGCGGCATGCGCAACCACCTGGGAATAGAACGCGAGGATCTGTTCTTTAACGAGAAGTGGCTTGTGGTCGACGCGCGCAAGAAGCGCGAAATCGACTTTGAGTTCGACTGTGGCCAGATCTGTGATCCGCGTCGGCCGGTTACCGTGTTGCCGCTCGGCAAGCGGCATCGGCGCTGGGAATGGGCGCTGCTGCCGGGCGAAAATCCTGCGGATATGGAGAAGCCGGAAAAGGCGTGGGAGCTGTTGGCGGAACGGGGAATTACACCCGATGACGTCGAGATTGTTCGTCAGCTCGTCTATACATTCGAGGCGCGACATGCGCTTGAATGGCGGCGCGGACGCGTTTTTCTGATGGGCGACGCCGCTCATACCACACCGCCCTTTATGGGGCAGGGCATGTGTTCCGGAATGCGCGATGCCAAGAACCTGGCCTGGAAACTGGACCTGGTCAGGCGCGGCGTGGCCGATGAAGCGCTGCTGGAAACCTATGAGCAGGAACGGTCGCCGCACACCAGGGATTGGACACTCATCTCTCTGGAGGCCGGCAAGGTTCCCTGTACGCTCGATCCGGAAGAGGCGCGGATCCGCGACCAGAAATTCCGTGACGGTTGGATGCCGCCGATGCCGGATTTTCCAAAGCTTGAGTCCGGCGTTCTTGCGCTTGATGGCAATGGCAGGCCTTTAGGCCTGGCCGGAACGCTTGGTCTTCAGGCCGTGGTGGAGAAGGACGGCCGGCGTGAACTGTTCGACGAATTTTATCCGAGCTCCAGGTTCGTGGTGATCAGCACAAAGGCAGATCCATCGTCAGTGCTTTCGCCGGAACAAAAGGCGGCACTGGAGCGGGTCGGGGTTCATTTCGTCTATGTGGCCAGATCCGGCCCGGCCGACGTTATCGACGTCGACAGCGCCTACACCGACTATTTTGCCGCCAACGGCCTCGAGGCGGTCATCCATCGGCCCGACTTCTATGTCTTTGGCGGTGTGCCGAAGCTCGAAGATCTGGGGGGGCTGGTTGATGAGTTGTTGACCCGGCTGCATTTCATTCCGCATGAAGTGGAGATGGCCTGATGTCCGTTTCGGGACGGCCGGACCCTTTTGCTTCCGGCCTCGCGTGGCCGGAGGCGCCGCGATGGAGGAATGGCAGGCTATGGATTTCCGATGTCTGGAATTTCAGGCTGGTTTCGATCGGCGAAAGCGGCGCGGTTCATCCGGTTGCGGAGATTGAAGGGCGGCCTTCGGGCATGGATTTCGAAGCCGATGGCCGGATCTGCCTGGCGACCGGTGTTGGCCGGCAGATCCTGTCGGTCGATCCGCAAACTGGGGAAGTGTCCGTCATTCACGATATCGGTGCCAACGCGACCGGCTTTCTCAATGACATGATCCTGGGACCGGAGGGATGGGGCTGGGTCGGCGACACTGGCTTCCTCTTCGGCCAGGAAGACCCGGTGCAGACCGGCAAGATTTTCGCCCATCATCCCGATCACGGCTTCAAGGTCGTCGCGACAGAGCTGTTCTTTCCCAACGGCATGGTGATCACGCCGGACGGAAAGACACTCTATGTCTGCGAGACATTCGGTAAGTCGATCCTCAAGTTCGAAATCGCTGCTGATGGCCGTTTGACCAACCGCCGGGTTCATGCAGTGTTACCGGGATCGCCGGACGGCCTGTGCATGGATGACGCGGGCTGCCTTTGGGTGCCGCTGCTGTTCGACCATGCCTTTGTCCGCCTTTCGCCGGAAGGAAAGGTCATCAAGCGACTGGAATTTCCGGGGAAGAATGCCATCGCATGCGTATTCGGCGGAGAGGACCGTAAGGATCTCTATCTATGCGTGGCTGCGATGGATAATACCGATCCGGACAATATCACGCGCTTCGGCGAGGTTTACCGCTTGCGGCCAGGTATGGCGGGGGCAGGGCGGCCGTAACGTCGAAGGACCCTCGCGGCCTCAGCCCGAACGTGTTTGCCAAGCGGCGTCCCGGCCGCCCTTGCGTCACTCCGCAGTCCAGCCTCCATCCAGCATCACCGCGCTGCCGGTCATCAGACTGGAGGCATCGGAAGCCAGGAATACGGCCGCTCCGGTGACGTCGGACACCTGGCCGATGCGCCCCAGCTTGATCTTCGACAGGACCGAGTTTCTGAAGGTCTCATCCTCGAAGAACGGCTTCGTCATCGGGGTCTCGATGAAGGTCGGACAGATCGTGTTGACGCGGATCTTGTGCGAACCGAGTTCGCATGCGAGCGCCTTGGTAAAGCCTTCGATCGCCCATTTCGACGCGCAATAGATTGTCCGGTTGGCCGCGCCGACATGGCCCATCTGGGAAGACAGGGTCATGATCGAGCCGCCGCGTCCCGCGGCGATCATCGATTTGGCGACCGCCTTCGTGGCGAAATAGACGGCGCGCACATTGAGGTTCATGACCGCGTCGTAGTCTTCTTCCGTGACCTCGCTTTGCGGCTTGGGCCGGTTGGTGCCGGCGTTGTTGACCAGAATGTCGAAGGGAGCCTGGTTTTCGATCAGGTCGGAAAAGCCTGCAACGTCCATGACGTCGCAAGCCTGGGCGGTCGCCGCCAGTCCCCTGGCCCTGAGCGTGTCGGCGGCCTCCTCGATTTCACTCTGGGTGCGGGCGCAAAGAACAACCTCTGCTCCGCATTCGGCAAAGGCCTCGGCGATAGCCCGGCCTATGCCGCGCCCCGCCCCGGTGACAAGCGCGCGCTTGCCATCGAGGCGGAAGGTCGGTGAAACGCTCATTCCGCGGCCGTGCCGTAGGGGATGTTGCGACCGCCGTAACGGCGCACACGCAGATTGGCCTGTTCGGCATGGCCGACAAAGCCTTCCAGCATGCAGAGCCGCGAGCAATATTCGCCCATCTTTGCCGCGGCCTCATCGGTCAGAACTTTTTGATAGCTGTGGGTCTTAAGGTATTTGCCGACCCACAGGCCGCCGGTGTACCGGCCGGCTTTCTTCGTCGGGAGCGTATGGTTGGTGCCGATCACCTTGTCGCCGTTGGCGACGTTGGTGCGCGGGCCGAGGAACAAGGCACCGTAACAGGTCATGTGTTCCAGGAACCAGTCGTCGCGATCGGTCATGACCTGGACATGCTCGGAGGCAATGTCATTGGCCACCTCGAGCATTTCCTCATAGGTGTCGCAGACGATGACTTCGCCGTAGTCCTCCCAACTCTTCGCAGCGGTCTCCCGGGTTGGCAGGATCTTCAGGATACGGTCGATTTCCGCGAGCGTGTCCTTGGCAAGCTTTTCGGAATTGGTGACCAGGACAGCCGGCGAATTGTAGCCGTGCTCGGCCTGGCCCAGCAGATCCGTGGCACACATCTCGGCGTCCACGGTCCCATCGGCGATGACCATGGTTTCAGTGGGACCGGCGAACAGGTCGATACCAACGCGCCCGAACAGCTGGCGCTTGGCTTCGGCAACAAAGGCGTTGCCCGGACCGACGAGCATATGCACCGGATCAACGGTTTCGGTACCGATAGCCATGGCGCCAATCGCCTGTATGCCGCCGAGGACATAGATCTCATGGGCGCCGCCCAGATGCATGGCGGCAATCACGGCCGGGTTGGGCTCGCCTTTGAAGGGCGGCGTGGCGGCGGCGATGCGTGGTACGCCGGCCACCGTCGCGGTTGCCACAGACATATGCGCTGAGGCGACCATCGGAAACTTGCCCCCGGGAACGTAGCAGCCGACCGACTGTACGGGGATGTTTTTGTGGCCCAGAATGACGCCCGGCATGGTTTCGATTTCGATGTCGAGCATGGAGTCGCGCTGAGCCTGGGCAAAATTGCGCACCTGGGCTTGCGCGAACTTGATGTCCTCCATATCACGCGCCGAGACACGGTTCATCAGAGCGTCAATCTCGCTTTGCGACAGGCGGAAGGACGGCGGGCTGAACTTGTCGAACTTTTCGGACAGTTCCCGCACGGCAGCGTCCCCGCGCGTTTCAATATCCTTCAATGTTGTTTCAACAACTGCGCGGGTCTTCTCGTCGTCCTGCGAGCGTTCCAGTTCCGGTTTGCCGCGCTTCAGATAGGCAATAGTCATGAGGCGTCTCCTTGTCCTGCTGACCAAGCTAGCGCGAATGAAAAGCAATGCAATAAAATATGAAATATTGAAAAATTTTCATTTTTGCTCAAGCGGAATCGCCCCTGAGGAAGCCGTGTTCCGGATCGAGACGGATATAACTGGTGGCAGATCGGAAGGAATATCTAACCGCTGTCGCGCAGGACCAGACGCACCGGGGAGGTTCTGACGGTGCCCTCGATCGAACGATCCGACAATTGCATGTCGATGAGTTCGAGCGCATCGGTCACCATGCGTTCGGTTGGTTGGCGTACTGTGGTCAGCCGGTAGGACTCCCAACTCGCCATCGGGATATCGTCAAAGCCAATAATGGCAAGCTCGTCTGGAATAGACAGGCCGAGGGTCCTTGCTACATCGATTGTCGCCAGCGCCATGACGTCGTTTGCGGCGAAGATCGAATCGGGGCGGTGAGGTTGGTGGAGCAGATCCCACGCCGCGCTCCGTCCGCCCTGATAGGAGAAACGGCCGTTTGTTTGTGCGAATACGGATGCGCCGGCTTCGGCAAGTGCATCTTCGAACCCCCGGAGGCGCTCCCGGTGGGTCGAGGTGTCCTGCACGCCGCCGATGAAGGCAATTCGGCTACGGCCCTGCTCCAGGAAGCGGCGGGCGATCATGCGGCCGCCGGCATAGTTGTCGCAGACCACGGCCGTTGCATTCGGGTCGTGTTGGGTGCGGTTGAAAAGTATGATCGGCATGCCCTGGCGCCGGCAGGCCGCAACAACGGAAGATGACAGTGTTGCCGATGCGACGATTGCCGCCTCGGGCTTGAATTTCAGGACATTCCGCAAGACGTCGTCGACGGTCTGGCCTTGCGGAACCGTATAAAGGATCAGGTGCCATCCGCGCTTGAACAGAGCCTTTGCCAACATGTCCGCGGCAACCGGGTAAAACGGGTTGTCGAGATCGGCGGCAATCAGCGCGATTGCGCCGGAGCCCGCTTCCGTCAGGGATCTCAGTGCCGGCGGCTCGTACCCCATCTCACGGGCCACCTTCAGGATCTTCTCGCGTTTCCCGGGCTTTATGGAAGCTGTCGGATTAAAGGCACGGGAAACTGCCGCCTGGGAAACGCCGGCGGCATGGGCAATGTCTTTTGCGGTAATTTCGGGCACGAATTATTTCCTGTCGACCAAATGAAATTATTGCAATAATTTTCAATTTCATTCAACCGACATGGACGTGAATTTTTCATGCCTGAAGAGCTTCGATCGATCTCTTGTAAGGTCGCAATCGGCTTGGTAAATATATTTTCCCATTGATAAAGGATTTTTCCATGACCAAACCGGCCGGCGGTACGCAAACGGAAGCGGCGTATCAGCAGATCAAGGATGAAATCCTCACAGGCCGTCTTGAGCCCGGGAAACGTCTCCGCATCAATGAAATTGCCGCTGACATGAAGATCAGCCTCGGCGCCGTAAGAGAGGCGCTTGCCCGGCTTGCCGCGGAAGAAATGGCCGTGGCCACGGCGCAAAAGGGCTATTCTGTCCCGAAAGTGTCCGTTGAGGACCTGGCAGATATCACGGAAACGCGTGTTCTTGTTGAAGGTGAGTGCCTGGAAAACTCGATCAAACACGCCGATCTCGATTCCGAGACGAAGCTTGTGGCTGCTTACCACCGCCTGGCAAATCTGCCGGAGCGCGATCCGGAAAACCGCCAGGTCGCCAATCCGGCATGGCTGGAGGCTCATTCCGTGTTTCACGAGGCGCTGGTCACCAACTGCATGAGCCCGTGGCTCCTGAGAATTCGGAAGATGCTGTTTAACCAGAGCGAACGGTATCGCCGGCTATCCGTTTCCCTCGCCCGGACCGAACGCGATGTGAATGCGGAACACAAGGCGATTTTCGATGCCGTCATGGCCAAGGATATACCGTTGGCGCGAAAGCTGATGGCCGAACACATACGGAAGACGACGGAAATCCTGTTGTCTTCCGACAAACTCTCGCAATCATAACCCCCTGGAAACGAGCGTCCGCGAACGGATCGCCAGCGGAGGCCGGGCCCACTCTTTTCCATGGGGACGGCCTCCGCCTTGTTTGCGCGCCGCGCCGGTCAAAGCATGATGTTGATTGCCTTGGTCTCCAGATAGCTTCGGATTTCCTCGACGCCTTCTTCCCGCTCGATCCCGCTGTCCCTGAAGCCGCCCCAAGGCATGCCGACGAAATGCGTGTTTGAGCCGTTGATAAAGATGCTGCCTGCGCGCAAACGTCTGGCCGTCTTCATCGCGACGGTGATGTCATTCGTCCAGATGGCGGCCGAAAGCCCGTAGGTTGTATCGTTCGCCTCACCGACCATGGTTTCGTAATCGTCCCAGGGGGCAACTGCCATGATGGGCCCGAAAACCTCTTCGCGCCAAACCCGCATGGACGGCGATACATCGGCGAACACGGTCGGCTCGACCCAGTATCCCTTCGCGAATTCAGGGCCGCCGGGGCGCTTGCCTCCGGTCATCGTCCGTGCGCCCGATGTCTGATCCCGATCGAGGAAGCTTGTGACATGCGCATAGCTCCTGGCGTTGTTGATCGGCCCCATATCGGTCTCAAGGGACAACGGATCGCCAAGGCGCAGAGCTGAAACCTTTGCGGAAATACGCGCCAGCACGTCCTCGTAGATATCCCGGTGCACAAGGACGCGGGAGTTCGAGCCGCAGGACTGACCCTGCCAGGAAAAATTCATGCCCTTGACGGCACTTGTCGCAGCCTTCTCCGGATCGGAATCGGGGAAGATGATCATCGGGTTCTTGCCGCCGAGTTCCAGGGTAATGTGCTTGACGGCGACGTCCGCGGCCGCGCGTTGAATCGCGCGCCCGGTCACAACGGAGCCGATCAGAGCGAGACGTTTGACTTCCGGATGACGCACCAGGGCGTCGCCGACTTCGGAACCCGGGCCGTTGACGATGTTGAACACCCCTGCCGGCAGGGTTTCCCGCGCGACCTCTCCAAGCACAAGAACGGACAGGGGAGAGGTCTCCGGCGGTTTGACAACAATGGCATTGCCCGCAGCCAGGGCAGCGACCGTTCTTGCAACAGAAAACAGGGCCGGATGATTATAGGCTGCGATCCGGCCGACGACTCCATAGGGCTCCAACACCGTCATGTGCATGTGCCGGGTCGAAGCGGGAATGGTTTCGCCGCGGATCATCGGCGCGATCCCGGCATAGAACTTGATCGTCTTGGAGATCTCGTCCATCGCGTGAAGTGTCGGCTTCAGCGTGTTTCCGCTATCGATCACCTCGATTTTCGCCAGTTCCTCGAAACGTTCCGACAGCTTCTCTCCGAATTTGAGAAGGATGTCGGCCCGCTCGCTCGCATCGGTTTCAAACCAGGCCGGCCATGCGGCCTGAGCCGCATCGACAGCGCGGTTGACGTCTTCGCGTGTTCCCACCGGTGCCTGACCGATGACGGTTTCGTCTGCGGGATTGATACAGTCTTTCCACCGGCCGCTAACGCTTTCGACAAGCTCGCCGTTAATAAGCATTCGACCCTTGATAGATTTCATCATAACGCACCAGAATTGAGTTGAGGTTGGAAAAAGAGGCTCAGCGCGCTGCCAGCGAGGGCAGGAACAGGACGATGTCCGGGACCAGGGTAATCAGCACGACCAACAGCAGAGAACAGGCGAGATAAGGAGCAACGGCGCGGGTCAAGTCGATGATGGACTTTCCAGGCGCCGACGCCAGCATCACGTAAAGCGCGAGACCGAATGGCGGTGTGGCAAGCCCCAGTTCGATGAAGATGAGGATGAAAACCCCCATCCAAAGCGGATCCACGCCATAACTCTGTACCAGGGGCATGAACACCGGGATGGTCAGCATCATGATGCCGACGGGCTCAAGAAACGCACCGAGCACGATCAGAACCAGGGCCATCGTCGCCAATACGGCCGTCAGGCTGAAATCGACCGATTGAACCCAATCCACCAATCCGCGTGTCGCCCCGGAGAGGGACAGGATCTGGCTGAACGTCGTCGATGCCAGAATGATCATGAAGATCATGCCGCTGATCTTCATGGCGCTCGAAGCGGCCTGGACGATCGCCTTGACGGTTAGCTGGCGGAACAATGCGGCGACCAGCATGACGGAAACGACTCCGAAAGCGGCGGCTTCCGTCGGCGTGGCGATGCCGAAAATGATGAGCCCCATCACAACGATGATGACGAGAGCCATCGGCACGAGATTGACCGCGATCAGGGACAGTTTCTCCGCAAAGGAGATTCGGGCGGTCTCATATTGCGGCGCGGCTTCCGGGCGCAGAAACGAGATCACGAAAACCAGAGCCGCAAAGGAAAAGGCGAGAAGCAGTCCGGGTACCAGTCCGGCAAGCAGCAACCTCCCGACATCCATCCCGGCCAGGCTTCCAAGGACGACGGCAAGGCCCGAGGGCGGAATGATGGCGGCCAGGCCGCCGGTCGCAATGATCGGGCCGATGGACAATGTGTCGGAGTAACCCTTCCTGTGCATCTCCGGATACATCGTCGACCCCATCATGGCCACGTTGCCCAGGCTGGAGCCTGACAGGGCGCTGAATATTGTTCCTCCGCCGATTGAGACATAGGCAAGCCGCCCGCGAACGCTTCCCAGCAATTGATCGACGACGACGAATACCCTCTGGGCGACGCCAGTGTGAAAAAACAGTTCGCCCATCAGGATGAAAAGCGGGATCGGCACCAGGGAATAATTGGCAAGAGCCTCGGAGGCATTGGCGGCGAGCTGCACCAGCCCAAAATGGCCCCCCATGAAAATGGACACGCCAATGACATTCACGATCAGAAACGCAAAAGCCACCGGGATCCGTAACGCCATCAGCGCAAGGATCACGCCGATCATCATCAGAAAGGCCTGATACCAGGGCATCATGATCTTCCTCCGGCATCGGGTCGGTGAGCGAACGCCAGGGCCCGCACAGCAAGGACGGCGTGGCGGATAAATTCGATCGCACACAACAGGAGGCCCGTTGCCAGAACCGCGTAAAGGATCCAGCGGGGCACGTCGATTGCAAGAACCACGACTTCGCTGCGGCTCCAGCTGTCATAGCCGCCGATCCATGCGTAACAAGCCACCAGGAGCGAGACGCCTGCGGCGGCAATGTCGGTCAGGAAAACGAGCAGCCGTTTTGCGCTGTCATTAAGCGCACCATCGATAAGCTCCATGGCGACATGCGCGCGCTGGCGGACGAGATAGGGCGCTGCGAACATCGTGCAGACGGGCAGTGCGAACTCGACGAATGTGCTCAGCCAGATCGGCGCATAGAATCCCGCATTTCTGGCGGCGACATCCCAAATGGTGACCGTAACAATCAGCAGCAGGCAGGCCGCGCCGCAGCCAAACAGGACGCGGATGAAGCCGGCCCACGCAGAACCGAGAATGATTTTCTGCATGTCTGATCCTTAGTGCGGTGCCGCTGCAAAAATGCGGCGGCACCTGCGCAATAGGGGTTTTCAGTTTTCAGGATAAAGCAGGGGGCGGATCTCGGCGGCGAATGCCGGAACCACTTCATTCAACTTGTCCCAGACCACGGACTGAGCAAGTTTCACGTGCTGCCTGGCCGCGGCGGGTTCAAGTTCGACGAGCTCCACGCCGTCGGCCTTCAGCCTTTCGGCTTCGTGGGCATTCCGCTCCGGCATTTTTGCCGCCATTTTCGCTTCCAACTCAATGGACGCGTCCTGCAGGATCTTTTGCGCTTCCGGCGACAGGGCATCGTAGCGTTCGGCATTCATCATAATGACCGGCGACCCCTGCCAAACGGCAGGGCCGATGCGTGCCTTGAGAAGGCTGTTCACACCAATATCCGACACAAAGGTAATCCAGCCGAAACCATCAACAACGCCTCGCTCAAGCGCGGTAAACACTTCCGACTGCTGCAGCATGATATTCTGCGCGCCCAGGGCATCGAACCAGTCGCGGTATGTGCCGACCGACCGCAGCTTAACGCCTTTGAGGTCGATATTGCCGGCTTCGTCGAGGCGGGGTTTTGTCGCGAGGTAGATGTAATATTGGATCCCGGCGCCGTTCCAGGCCAACAGCTCCGCCCCCAGGCGATCGCGCCAGGCCTTTTTCATCATGTTGAATGCGCCG
Organism: Roseibium sp.; assembly: GCF_048260565.1. Lineage (GTDB taxonomy): Bacteria > Pseudomonadota > Alphaproteobacteria > Rhizobiales > Stappiaceae > Roseibium. The sequence goes on from NZ_JBLXGP010000006.1 coordinate 17,672, forward strand.
TTTTTCCTTGCTTCGGCCGCAGTCACGGTCGCGCCCGTAAAAGCCTCGCTTTCCGGCAAGACGCCGGAATAATAGCCGGCCGGTCCGCTTTGTATGTCGATCACGCCATTTCGAAGCGCGGTGTCTTGCTGATTGGCCGGCAAGGCCTCCGGTCCGCCGACGACATCGATGCGAACGATACCCTTCCCGGCCGCATTCACCATTTCGACATAGTCGAGAAAGCTTTGCGTCACGATGTTGTTCTTCGGCAATGCGGAGATGCCTCGCAGCGTCTCCTCGGCAAATGCGCCGGTTGTGCAGAGAAGACCTGCGGCGAGAAGTGCTGAGCCTAATACGCGTTTCATGAGATCGATTTCCTCCCTAAACCAGACACCGCTCCAGGGCATCCATAATTTCTCTGAATTATCTAATAATGATAAAATGGTCAATTACAGAATGAGGGGAATATTGATCGAGCACCCATTATCATTTCGTGTTTCGCGGGAATTTTTGGGAAATAAGGCTGAATTTACAGGGTGATCCGGATGCAGAGAGAACTTTCTCCGATTTTTCGGGTCTCTATTTAATTTTTATATATTTTCATATTTTGATAAAAAGAACGGATAATCGTTGTACCTCTCCGCCAATCCCGTTATTGTTGCCTGCAATGACAGAGCCGCCGCGCCTTGCCGGGGCACGGAGTCGGAGGAAACAAACACGCAGGAACAGGCAGCAGTCAGCGACCGAATGATGTGCGGCGCCGGGCTCGGGACCGGTGCTCAGGGGTAGGGGACACCGGCAGCGGAAAGGCAGTTTGCCCGGCCTTATCCGATCCAGCCAGGCACCGGTCGGCTGATGAAAGAGCTTTAAGCCGCCCAGACTGTTCCCAGCCGCCCCGGACGAGCAGCCCGGTTTGACGGCAATGGAACCACAGATACCGGTCAATTTACGGAGCTATTCAATGCCGTTACGTCTTACTATGGCAATCAGCGATTACGCACATACCCGGGACCTCGTAACCGGCCGCGTCCGGCCGGAGGGAATTGATCTCAATATCCTGACCTATCCTTTCGAGCAGGTCGGTTTGCGCTTTGCCATGGGAAAAGAATTCGATGTATCCGAGTATTCCTTCGCCGGATACTGCGCCCACATCGACGGTTGCGCGCGTCCGGAAATGGTGGCGATTCCGGTCTTCCCTTCCCGGGTGTTCCGGCAAAGCGCTTTCTACGTGAACTCGGACGCCGGTATCGTCCATGTAGGTGATCTGCGGGGAAAACGCGTCGGCATTGCCCAATGGTCCCAAACCGCGGCCGTCTATGCCAAGGGGTATCTCGTTCACCAGGCGAATGTTCCGCTGCAGGAAATCGATTGGGTGCAGGCAGGTGTCAACCGCCCGGGTCGGAAGGAGGGGCTGAAGCTTTCCCTGCCCAAGGGCGTCAGACTTCACACGGCGGCAGATCGCAGCTTGAGCGACATGATTGCCGCCGGCGACATCGACGCGGTCATTTCAGCCCGGCCGCCGGACAGTTTCCTGGTCGGCCATCCAAAGGTGCGGCGGCTGTTTGCAGACGTCCAGGCGGCCGAAAAATCCTATTTCGACGAAACCGGGATTTTTCCCATCATGCATGTGATGGTCGTGCGCAAGGAACTCTACGATGCAAACCGCTGGATTTTGCGAAACATCGTCGACGCGTTTGACGAGGCCAAGTGCCGAACGGTCAACGCCTTGACGGATATTACCACGTCGTATTTCCCGGTGGCCTGGGGAGCGGACTATATGACCGCGATGAGTGACTTGCTGTTTCCGGACGGGAATGTGTGGCCTTATGGCGTGGAAGCAAACCGGAAGACGTTGAACGCGTTTCTTCGTTACTGCCATGAACAGGGCGTCACCGCCCGTCTGCTGACACCGGAAGATCTTTTTCCACCCGAATGCGCCTATCAGGTAATCGTTTGACGCGAAAACCTGCGGCAGTAGTCTGCGCGGTCTGGCCGGTCCGGCAACATGCGGATTCGGGGCCGGGTGAACGATCGCGCAAGAGGGTCAGGTAGTGGCTGGTTTTGACCGATATCAGAACATCCTTCGGCTGTTTCTCGATCAGGGCAGTCTATGGACAGTGGCGGATATGTCCGACGCATTGCAGACGTCTGCCAGCAACGTTTACCGCACCGTGCGTGAGCTCGTCGCCGCAGGTTTTCTGGAAAGTGCGGCAGACTCCCAATATCGACTCGGACCGATTTTTCTCGAATTCGAACACAGATTGAGAGAAACCGATCCGCTTGTGCGGTCCGGCAGAACATTCCTGATGCCTTTGGTCGAGCAGGCAGGTATCCCCTGTTGTGTCGTGCTCGCCAGGCTTTACGGTGACAAGGTTATGTGTGTTGCCGATGCCCGCTCGGCCCGCTTTGGCGAACAGACGAGCTATGAGCGTGGCCGGCCCATGCCGATCATGCGGGGCGCCACATCAAAAGCCGTTCTGGCGGGCCTGTCCCCGCGCAGGCGCGACAAGCTGTTGCTAAAATTGTCGGGCAAAGGCGAATTGGTCACCGACACCTTTCGCGCCGAGCTTGAGTCCATTCGCAAGGCCGGTATCGTAACGGCACTTGGTGAGGTGGATGCAGGCCTTGCGGGAATAGCGGTCCCCATGAATTTCAAGGCGTTGGCGGTCCACGCGTCCCTAAGTTTCGTCGTGAAGCAGTCGGATTTGACCGAGGACACAGGCCGCCGCCTGGACACAATCCTGAGATCGCAGGCCAATGTGATCGAGAATTTCATCGATCCTCAGTGAACACCTGAGACGCGTTGCTCTCAAGACCGTCCGCAGGCGGATCTTTAATTCGATCTAGTCCAGCATGAACAGCTCTGCGCTCATCATGGAAATCGCGGGGATGTAAGTGATCAGCACAAGAGCAGCCAAAAACACCAGCAGGAAGGGGAGCACACCCCGGTAAACATCGATGGTGCGCATTTTCAATGCGGACTGGGCGACAAAGATGTTGATGCCGAATGGCGGAGTGAAGAGCCCCACGGCTAGGTTCAGGGTCAAGATGATCCCGAAGTGGACCTTGTCGATACCAAGGGCATTGACGAGCGGTATAAGCACCGGCGTAAGCAGGAGAATGGCCGACATCGGCTCCATGACACATCCCCAGACGAGCAGCAGGACATTGACAATCAGAAGAAACTGCCAGGGCTGAACATTCGCGGACGCAATCCAGGCGACAAGGTGCTGGGGAACCTGATTGACCGTCAGGATCCAGGAAAACAGTCCCGCCGTCGCAACGATGACCAGGATCTGCGCGGAGAACAGGACCGTGTTCATTGCGCATTCCAGGATATCTTTCCAAGTCAGCTCGCGAAAAATCAGGCGGGTGACAACGATGGCATAGAGACTGGCGACCGCGGCCGCCTCGGTCGGCGAAAAGACGCCGCCATAAATCCCACCAAGGACAATGACCGGCGCCCCGAGCGCCCAGAATGCCCGCCCTGTCGCTTTCAGGATATTTGAAAAGGAAAGACGTTCGGCGACTTCAAAGCGGGAGCCGCTTGCCCGGATCACGATGTAAAGGGCGAGCATCGCGGCAAGCAGCAGACCGGGAAGGATACCTGCGGCATAGAGCCGGGGGATCGAGGTCTCTGAAGACGCTCCGTAGACAATCATCGGAATCGATGGCGGGATAATGATGCCGATCGCACTCACCGAAGTGATCATCCCCGCGGAAGTCGTTTTCGGATAGCCCGCGGCATCCATTGCCGGATACATGACCTTGCCCACCGAAGCGACCGCGGCTGCACTGGAGCCGGAAATCGCTCCGAAGATGCTTGCCGTACCGACGGTCGTCACGCCAAGGGCGCCGGGCAAAGGTCCGACAAAGGAGCGGACGAAATTCACGAGGCGGACCGAAACCGTTCCACGGGACATCAGTTCGCCTGCGAAAATGAAATAGGGAATGGCCAGAAGACCGACAGTGTTAATGGAGCCGAACAGGTTCTGCTGAACCGCGGTCAAGGGGACGGACATGTAGACGCTGAGGGCGATCATGGACGCCGCCAACAGGACTATGAAGATCGGGAAACCGGCAACCAGGAGGGTTGCGGGCAAAATACCAAGGGCGAAACTCATACCTCCTGGCCTTTCGCCTGCTTGCCAAGACCGGACCCTCCGATGCTGGCAAAAACGGTCTGGAGCATCCGGGAGAAAGCAATGAGGCCCACAACCGTCAGACTGACGGTTACTGCGCTGTGGAAATACCAGATCGGAATACCGGCGCTGTCGCTTGTCATGCCGAACCTGAAAACCCTGGCGACGTAGCCGAAGGACAACCACGTTGCCCAGAAACAAAACGCCGCGATCGTGGCTTGCTGGATAAGCCTGATCGCGTTTTGCAACGGAAGCGGAAGCGCCGAGACGACGACCTCCATTCGAATTTCCATGTTACGCCACGCACAAATGATCAGGCCAAGCCAGGCCGTTACGATCATCGCCAGGACCGCGATTTCATCGGCCCAAAGCAGCGCCCTGCCGAAGATATAGCGGCTTATGACATTGACGACGCTCAAGAGAACCATCGCAATCAGCGTCATTCCGAGCACGGTAAGAATGCCGGTCATTATCCGATCAGCCAGGCGAAACATCCTGCTCTCCCTTCACCTCTTGCCGGAGGCTGGCACCTCCGGCTGTCAGGTCGATCAGCGCGCCGCGTCGGCGGCTGCCTTGAGGATGTCGTAGTCGGCCTTCATCTGCGGATTGCCGGAAACGACCTTTTCGACCGCCGCGGTGACAACGTCTGAATAAGCCTTCTGCTGTTCCGCGTCGAAAGTGTACAGGTGCCCTCCCTGCTTGGCCCAAACGCCCTCAAGGAACGCCGGGCCGCTCTTGAGCTTTTCGGCGTAGGCTTTCTTCGCGTTTTCCGCCTCTTCGCGGACGACTGCCTCAAGTTCCGGTCCGATCTGGGCCAGAAAATCCTTGCTGATGATCCCGCCGATTACCGTGAAGCTGCCGGGAAGATAAGTCGCCTCCTTGGCCACATCGGCGAACTTGAACCCGATAGCAACCGGCATATTGATGGCTGCCGCATCGATGGTCCCGACCTGTAGGGCCGGAGCGGCCTCGCCCAGAGGCAAGGCGACAGGAGCGGCTCCCAGGGCCTGCATCGGTTCGTTCAGCAGCGGCGTTGCTCCGCCGGTACGCAGCTTCACGCCAGAGAACTTGTCGGGATCGTTGATCGCGGACCTTGAAATCACGACGCTCTGACCGCTTGTGAGGACAAAAAGCGGTTCGACGTTTGCCGAAGCCCCAAACTCTGAAAGCAATTTGCGGACATTCGGATCGGACAGCGTCTTCAACGCATGTTCCTCGCTGTCGAACAGGCCGGCAGCATCGAGCACCTGGAAGCGCGGATCGAGCTTGGACAGGAAGCCGATAATAGGCGCCGTCATTTCGATTGTGCCCAACGCCACCCCCTCTACCGTTGAGGGGATGGGGCCAAGTTGGCTTGACGGGTAGAGCTGCACATCGATCCGGCCGTCTGAATGCTCTTCCACTCCCTTTTCAAACGCTCTGAACCAGGCCGACAGCGCATCATTGTCGCTCAGGGGCGCAGGGGACGAGATTTTCAGAATGAAATCGGCTGCGTCTGCTTCCCGAATGCCGCCAAGCCAGGCGGTCATGGCGAATGCGGCAAGTGCAGTCCCAAGAATCTTAAGCATTTATTCCTCCCAGAATTCGCTTTTCGGCAGCAGGGAGATGGGCGATATCCGACCGCATTCGGCCCGCGCATTCCAAGCTATGAATTATGATTTATCCCGGGCGGGTGCTTCATGTTAGATATCAAATAAATCGAACTGATAATGAATTGTGATCGGAGCAGCGGATGAAATTCAATCAGCTTCGCGACTTTGTGGCTGTTGCGGAAAACGGAAGCCTGCGCGCGGCGGCGCGCGCGCTTGGACTGGCGCAGCCGGCCATCACACGCAGTATTCAGGAGCTCGAACATTCCCTTGGCGCGCAATTGTTCGTGCGCGAAGCCCGCGGCGTGAGGCTGACGTCGATCGGGCAGGAGTTCCTGGTTCGGGCGATGTTAATTCTCGGTGAGATACGCAGGGCACGCGAAGCTGTGAACCAGCGGCAAGGCGAGGTGGACGGCGAACTTGTCGTCGGTTTTTCTTCCGCGGCTCATCTCGGTATCCTCGCGAAGATTTTGCGCTCCTTTCAGACCCGCTATCCGAATGTTCGGCTGCGCATCATTGAAGGGTTCCTTCCAACGCTTGAAGCGGAGTTGCGCAACGGTCAGGTCGATCTCTATGTCGGGCCCGTAACCGAACGGGTCCAACCGGCGGACCTTCAAATCACGAAGTTGTTTGACAACACGCGCGTCGTCGCCTGCCGCCGAGGTCATCCGCTGACCAACGCAAGGTCATTTCACGACCTCGCTGATGCGGCATGGCTGACCACGTCAATCACGCGCAATGCGGAGGATGAACTCAAGCAGGTATTCGCTGAACACGGACTTGGAGCACCGCACCTTGTTTGCCAGTGCCAGTCCGCATTTTCAGTCCTGACCGTTATCATCAATACGGATCTGTTGGCTATGATGCCGGTTCAGTGGATTGAATCGCCAACCGTGAGCGGATTTGTAGAGCAGATCAAATTGGACGAGGTTTTTGCGGCGCCGCCGATCATGATGGTGCACAGGCCTGGAATAGGACTGACACCGGCGGCGGAATATTTTTCGCATCTGGTCCAAAGAGTTGCAAAATCGGAAGAGTTCATGACCGATAGCAATCATTTATCGGTCAGACAATTTTGAAATCTATTGTTAATCGCTTTTGATGCTTAACACTCCTCTCCCTATCCACGAGGGAGGAGCAGGTCATGATGCCGGCCAAAGCAAGTGTTGTTATCGTTGGAGCGGGACCATGCGGTCTCATGCTGGCCAACGAACTGGGCCGCAGAGGTGTCTCAACCATTGTCGTGGACAGGGAAGGCGGGGTTGCAACCGCGCCACAGGCGAATGCCACGCAGGCGCGTTCGATGGAACACTATCGCCGCCTCGGGTTTGCCGACGCGATCCGGAAGCTCGGCCTGCCTGGCGATTATCCAACGGATGTTGCCTATTTCACAACTTATGCCGGGTATGAGCTGGCCCGCCACAGCATGCCGAGTTCCGGCGACGCTGCACGTTTCGTGAGGGAAAACGAGCAGGTGTGGAACGGTCCGGAATTGCCGCACCGCGTACCGCAAAGCCTCGTGGAGCAAACCCTGTTTCGCAAAGCCGAGGCGCTGGATGACGTGAGCCTCCGTTTCAACTGCGAGCTGTCCGGTTTCGTAGAGGACGAAACCGGTATCATCGCAGACGTCAAGAACCTGACCGACGGAACCCGGAAACTGATACGTGCGAGCTATCTTTTTGGCGCCGATGGAGCCCAGAGCCAGGTCCGCAAGCAGCTTGGAATACGCTACGCCGGTGCCGACGCGTCGCAACGCGATTTCATGGGCGGGCGAATGCTGTCCATCTATATCGACGCGCCGGCGTTCTACACGGAGCTCCGGAATCCCAAAGCCTGGATGTACTGGACATTCAACAAACGCCGGCGCGCGCTTCTGGCTGCGGTCGACGGACGCGGCAAGTTCGTTCTCCAGACTCAGTTGAAAGATCATGAGCACGCCGAAACGATGACGGAGGAGGATGCCGGCCAGCTGTTCCTCCAGTCCGTCGGCGCGGACATTCCCTTCAAGGTGACAGGTATCGCATCCTGGCTGGCCGGGCGTGCGCTCGTCGCCGAACGGTTCGGCGAAGGCCGGGTCTTGCTCGGCGGCGATGCCGTTCATCTTTTCACGCCGACCGGCGGGATGGGTTACAACACGGCAATCGAGGACGCCGTCAATATCGGTTGGAAACTTGCGGCCGTTGTCAAAGGCCATGCCGATCCTGCCCTTCTGTCGACATATGAGGCGGAACGCCGCCCGGTTGCGCTTCGCAACACCCGGTTTGCGATCGGCTTCGCCGATTCCATCGGTCTTTATGTTCCGTCTCCCGCGATTGAGGATGAGGGGCCTGCGGGAGAAGCGGCCCGAAGCCGCGCGGGTGCCTATCTGGAGCAGCACGCCCGCAAGGAATTCACCATTCCGGGGTTCACATTAGGCGCGCGCTACGACGCGTCGCCGGCTGTCTTCCGCGATGGCACGCCCATCCCTCCCGATGCGCCATCGGTCTATGTGCCGAGCGCCAAGCCCGGCGGGCGCGCTCCCCATGCCTGGCTCAAGGATGGCAGTTCGCTGTTCGACCGGTTCGGATTTGAATGGACCCTTCTTGTTTTCAATCCCGCTTCGCCGGCCGCGCAGCTCTTTGCCGAAGAAGCGGCCAGGCGCGGCCTGGATCTGGAAATTGTCGATCTGAGTGGCGAACCGGTCGCTGCGGATCTCTACGAAGCTCAGTTCGCGATTATCAGGCCGGACCAGGTGGTGGGCTGGCGCGGTTCGATTTCGGACAGCTCCGACGCAACCGCCGTCTTCGACACACTTACCGGCCGTTCCATGGCGGAAAAAAACAACTTCAACCCGGCATTAGCGGTCGAGGACGCCAGGAAACGAGCTTGAGTTTTCGAGCTTTCAAACCTCGGGGTGCGCCAGCGCCGGCTGCACCGCCCAATTCAGTTGACGGATAACGGGAGGATCCGGAAATGACAGCGATTACAGGCAAGATCGGTATTACCAAGCGTCCCGGGGAACTGGGAATTCACTCAATGGACGCCTTCAACATGGTTGTGCCCAACCTGACCGAAGCTGAGAAGTTCTACCGGGCCTTCGGGCTCGACGTCCGTGAAGAAGGCGATGGACTGGGGCTTTATACCTTCGGTTCGGGGCATCGCTGGGCGACCTTGTCGGAAGGACGCCGGAAGAAGCTGAACTTCATCTCGTTCGGCCTGTTCGAGGAAGATTTCGACGCCATGAAAGAGCGGGTCGAAGCCGATGGCGTGAAACTCCTGGATGCACCTCGGGGATTTGATTCCAATGGGATGTGGTTTCACGACCCAAATGGCGTTCTGATCGAAATCAAGGCCGCCGGAAAAAGTTCTCCGTCGGGAAAAGTGGACTTTCTGACCACATCCGTCGCGCCTGGACAGATGGGATCGATGCAGCGTTCAAAAGCCCCGCAGATCAGGCCCCGACGCCTCGCTCATATCCTGGTGTTTACGCCAGATGTTCTTGAAAGCATCCGCTTTTACAGCCGTGTCCTTGGCTTGCGGCTTTCCGATCAGTCGGGCGACGGCATTTGTTTCATGCACGGAATTCACGGATCAGACCATCATCTCGTCGCCTTTGCCAAATCGCCGGCTCCGGGTCTGCATCACTGTAGCTGGGACGTGGGCGGTATCAATGAAATCGGCCTCGGCGCCATGCAGATGGCGGACAATGGGTTCTCAGAGGGATGGGGACTGGGTCGCCACGTGCTGGGATCGAACTACTTCCACTATGTCAAAGACCCGTGGGGCAGCTACTCGGAATATTCCGCCGACATCGATTATATCCCGCTCACGCAGGACTGGGAGGCGGGCGACTATCCGGCGGAAGATTCAATCTATTTGTGGGGGCCGGATATTCCAGGCGATTTCGTCCATAATTACGAGGCGGACGGATAAAGCGTCGGCATATAGCGTGTGTGGGTCAGACGCATGCGAGCGGCGCGGAAGGCACGCAGTTAGCCGCGGCCTTCAGCCCCGCCGGAACGTGATGAGAATTGGCCGGATGCCCATTCAAGGAAGACGCGGACACGCGGCGACAATTGCCGGTTTCGCGGATAAAGAAGTGAAACCGGCGTCGGCTCCGGCGGAAATTCCTCAAGGACCTGCACGAGCGTTCCGGTCTTTATAAACTCGTCTGCGCGGTAATGAGGAATTTGGATCAGGCCCAAGCCCTGAATGGCTGCCGCAATGTAGCAATCCGCTCCTTCAACCGTCATTCGCGCCGGCAGGGTCAGCTCGCGGATTTTTCCGTCGACCTTGAATTCCAGCGGCAGCAGTGTTCCGGTTGCGGACGATTGGAAAGCGACCATCCTGTGTCCCTGAGCGAGTTCGTCGGGATGACTGGGGACACCGTGCTTTTCCAGATAGGCGGGCGAAGCCAGCGTGACCTCGTCAAGGAGGGCGATCTGCCGCGCGATGAGATCGCTGTCCTGGGGAATGCCTGCCCTGATCGCGCAATCATAGCCTTCACGGATCAGGTCGGCCAGACGGTCGCCTTCACCCAGGTAGAGGTCGATATCGGGGTAGAGATCGAAGAACTTCGGCAGACCGGGAAAAAGAAAATTCCGGGCAAGGCTGCTGTGCGCCGTGACGCGCAAAATTCCGCGTGGCTTGGCACCGACGAACACGCTCTCCGCATCTTCCATATCCGACAGAATGGAGAGGCAGCGCTGATAGTAAGCCTCCCCGTCCAGGGTGGGCCGCACCACACGGGTTGTCCGTTCAAGAAGTTTAACGCCGAGCCGCCGCTCCAACTCTTTAATGGCATCGGTGACCGTTGAACGCGGCAGGCCGAGATCGAGCGCGGCACGCGTGAAGCTGCGTCTGTCCGCAACGCGCGTGAACACGCGCATGGCATCGAAGCGGTCCAAATTATTATTCCTGAAAATCGAATAGTGATGTCGAAAAATATATGATTATCCGGATTATGGCAATGGCTATGGTCGCGCCACCAACCTCGCCGGACGGCGGAGGACGACAGATAAAGGGGTTTCAAAAATGTCAGAGACACGGGAAAAGGTCGCAATCGTCACGGGGGCATCCCGGGGGATCGGCGCGGCCGTCGCGGAACGCCTGGCCGGTGACGGATTTGCCGTCGTGATCAACTATGCTGGCAATGCGGAAGCTGCATCGGACCTCGCGCAAAGAATAGAAGCCGCCGGCGGACGGGCGGTCACGACTCAGGCGGATGTCAGCAAACCGGAGGAAGTCGCGCGCCTGTTTGAATCCGCAGAAGCGGCATTCGGTGGTGTCGACGTCATTGTAAACAACGCCGGCATCATGAAACTGGCACCGATAGCCGATAGTGATGATGCGCTGTTCGACAGCACCATCGCGATCAATCTCAAAGGCAGCTTCAACGTGATGCGTGAAGCGGCGCAGCGTGTACGCAACGGTGGCCGGATCATCAACATGTCCACGACCGTCATTGCTGTTTCGTTGCCGACATACGGTGTTTACGGCGCAACGAAGGCCGGTGTCGAAGCGATGACCCGCATCCTGGCAAAGGAAATGCGGGGGCGGGATGTGTGTGTCAATGCAGTTGCTCCCGGACCGACCGGAACCGATCTGTTCCTGAACGGCAAGACCGAGGAGCAGATCGCCGCATTGTCGAAGATGAATCCGCTCGAACGTCTCGGCTCGCCTGAAGATATCGCCAATGCCGTGTCCTTCCTGGCAGGACCCGAAGGCGGCTGGGTCAACGGCCAAATTCTGAGAGCCAACGGCGGAATGGCCTGATCGACAGAGCTCGTTGGAAACGCCTTGGCCGATCCTAACGGGTCGGCCGAAGGATTTTTGCAAGGTTCTGTCAATAAAATATATTTTTATCTTGATAATAGATTAAATATGTAAAAATATTATATTTGAGAAATGCAGAGGCTGACGAAACAAGCCGCTCACCGGCAAGGAGAACTTGATGTCAGAAGTCGTACTGATTACAGGCGCGGCTACGGGAATTGGCCGTCTGACGGCAGAGGCCCTCGCTCGTGGTGGCTATACGGTCTACGCGTCAATGCGCGATGTGAACGGGCGAAACAAACACCATGGCGACACATTGACGGCGCTGGCCGCGGCAGAGGGCCTGCGGCTGGAAATTGTCGAACTGGACATCCTGTCGGACACTTCTGTCGCCACGGCAATCGAGATGATCATCGGGCAAGAAGGTCGCATCGACATTCTCATACACAATGCTGGTCACCTGGTGATGGGACCAACCGAAGCGTTCAGTCCGGAAGAGATCGCCGGGAACTATGCTGTGAATGTGATCGGCGCGCATCGCGTGAACCGGACGGTCCTGCCGTATATGCGGGCGCGGGAACACGGCACCTTGTTATGGATCAGTTCCACCACGGTGCATGGCGGATTCCCGCCTTTCCTGGGGCCCTATGCGGCGGCCAAGTCGGCGATGGATTCACTGGCCGGTTCGCTTGCTCTTGAGGTGTCGCGCTTCGGCATTGAAACGGTGATGGTTTCGCCCGGTGCGTTCACAGCAGGCACGGAGCATTTCCCCAAGGCCTCGCATCCGGCGGATCACGAGCGCACAGCCGCATATGCCCGATATGACGATGTCACGGGATCGATCGGCGACCGACTGTCGGCGTTGATGCCGGCCGAGGCACACCCGCAGGTCGTCGCCGACGAAGTGTTGCGCATTCTCAATCTCGACCATGGGACGCGGCCGTTTCGAACCGTCGTCGATCTGCTTGGCGACGGCGCCGAAGAAGTTGCCGAGGTCGCCGGAAAGGTCAGGACCGCGTTTTTCGGGCGGATTGCGCTCGACGATCTGCTGATACCGGCGGCGAAGCACGAATGAGCGGAGCGCCGGGCGCCTGAAACGAGGGACATGCTCCGGGAGGGGGCATGTTCGGATTTGCTCTCTTTCGCGCCCGGTACTCATGCGCGTGTCTCGATAACCGGCGGCATGGCGGCCAACCGCGCAGCGCGCCCGCGGGCTGGCGTTCATGGTCCGTCTCGCGGGCCATCAGATCGCAGACTGGAAAACTGAACAGGAGGAGGAAACAGATGTTCGGAAATGTAATGAGGAATGTGGCGATGGCCGCAACCCTGCTGGCAGGTGTCGCGGGAGCATCGGGCGCAAACGCGGAGCAGTTGACGGTCGGGAGTTTCCTGCCGGGACCGCACCACTTGCACACGCGGGTGCTGTCCTGGTTCGCGGAGGAACTCGAAAAACAGTCGGGCGGATCGTTGACGGTCCAGGTCTTCCCCGGAGGTCAGCTTGGTTCCGGGCCGGTGCAGCAATACAAGCGTGCTCTGGAGGGGGTTGCCGATATGACATTGGGCGTCAGCGCATATACCCCAACCGTATTTCCGAAGACGATGCTGGCGATTCTGCCGGGGAGCTCAAAGACGGCGGTTGAGTCGACCGCGCGGGTTTGGGACGCCTATGACGAATATCTGGCCGACGAATATGAAGATGTGCAGCTGATTGGCCTGTTTACCGTCGCCGGCAACGTGATCTCATCGACCCGAGACATGTCGACGCTCGATGCATGGAAGGGCGCTAAGCTGGTTCCCTATGCCTCGATGACGCAGCCGATCCTCGAAGCACTCGACGCAGTGCCGGTGCAGATGCCCATCACCGATGTCTACACCGGATTGTCCACCGGCACGATCGACGCCGCCTATACCGCTTACAGCAACATCACGCCGCCTTGGAATTTCTGGGATGTGTCCCCCTATTTCGTGGAGAACGTGCCGGTTCATTTCGCCGTTTTGTTCGTGGTTATGAACAAGGAGCGCTACGAGGGGCTCTCCCCCGAACACAAGGCTTTGATCGATTCCCTCGCGGGGCGCCCCTTTTCCATGCGGGCGGCGGAATCCTTCGACGAGGCGGACACCAGGGCCAGGGCCGAGATGGCGGCCAATCCCGACAAGATGTCCGAGAGCAAGATGGTTCGGGTCTCTGACGGAGAGCTCGCCCGCATAAACGAGCGCTCCAAGGCCGGTCTCAAGGCGATCTTTGCGCAGTATCAGGACAACGGCATCGACGATGCCGGAGAGATCTACAAGGCACTCAACCCTTGATCGCCGGTCTCCGGCCGGTTGAGAAAAGGATCTCGATATGAACGTCTCGGAAAACAAACCTCAATCGGCCGCCAGTCAGGCGGCCGGTCCGGGCAGGTTCGATAAGTGGTTTGCCAATATTGCACTCGCAACAGGCTGTACCATTCTGGCGTTGATGACGCTGCTTTGCGTCTTCAACGTCCTGATCATGCGCAAGCTCCTGAACGCGCCGATCACAGGGGTCGAGGATGTACTCATCCTTTGCCTGGTCGGTTTCGTCGCCCTTTCGATTCCGTTCGGTGCCCGGACCGGCGCGCATATCGAGATCGAAGTGGTCAGCGAATTGCTGCCGCGCGCCGTCTCTCGATGGATGCAGGCGTTTGCCCGTCTGACCGGGGGCGCGTTCCTCGTGCTGATGGCCTGGCAGTTGGGAACGGCGGGGACACAAGCGGCGCGCTTTGGTGAGGTCACGCAACAGCTCGCAATTTCCTATGAGCCTTTCTACTACCTGCTGTCGGTCTGCTTCGCGGTCTTCGCCGCTATTCAGTTTTTCGATGCGCAGAAGATCATCCGCAAGGGACGGTCCGCCCCGATGTCACTGGGAGGGGGCGAATGAGCGTTGAAATCATCGGGTTTATCGGGCTTGTCTGTCTTTTTGCTATGCTGGCGCTGCGCTTTCCCGTGGCACTCAGCATGATCATCGTCGGTTTCTTCGGAACGCTCTTTGCGACCGAACAAAAAATGATCGAACTGGGTCTGCCGATCGATCGGGCCTGGGCGCAGGGATGGAAGACAGCCTTGTCGAACCTCTCTGGAGAAACCTTCGAAGCTGCTTCAAATTACAATCTGCTTGTCATCCCGCTCTTCATCCTGATGGGCAACCTTGCCGGTGTGTCAGGCATGTCGAACAGCCTGTTCGGGGCGGCCTATGCGTTTCTCGGGCACCTGCGCGGCGGGCTGGCCTCTGCCACAATTGCCGGCTGCGCTGGGTTTGCAGCCCTTTCAGGATCCTCTCTGGCCGCCGCTGTGACGATGGGCCGAGTAGCGCTTCCGGAAATGCGCCGGTTTCGCTACGATGATTCACTCGCCACCGGTGCAGTGGCTGCAGGGGGGACCCTTGGCTTCCTGATCCCGCCTTCCGGTGGAATGATCATCTATGCGATCCTGACCGAGCAGAGTATCGGTCAGCTTTTCATGGCGGGGATCATCCCTGGCATTTTGCTGACGCTGCTGTTCATCCTGGTCATCTCGCTTCAGGTCTGGTGGCGACCGGATCTCGGGCCGGCGGGCGAGCGTTCCAGCGCGACGGAGAAGTTCCGGGCGTTGATGAAAGCGCTACCGATTACCAGCATCATCTTTCTGACGATTGCCGGCATGTATACGGGTTTCTTCACACCGGTCGAGGCTTCGGCCGTGGGGGCAGTCCTGACATTTATCATCGCGGTTGTCCGCGGCTCGCTCAGCTTGCGGCAATTGCGTCTGGTCGGCCTCCAGACGATGAGCGCGACCTCGACGGTCTTCCTGATCCTGATCGGCGCCTTCGTTTTCATTCCATTTATGTCGCTAACCGAAATCCCGGTTCGGCTGGTGGGCTTCCTCACGGCGCTTCCGGTCGGAGACCTGGGCATCCTGCTGGTGGTCATCGCGGTTTATGTCTTCCTTGGAACATTTCTTGAGGGGATCGCGATGATGGTTTTGACCCTGCCGGTGGTCCTGCCTGTCGCGTCAACCCTCGGATGGGATCTGGTCTGGTTCGGTATCATTGTCGTGATCGTGCTGGAAATGGGCATGATCTCACCGCCGATCGGCATCAACGTCTTTGTCGTGAAATCCATTGCACCTGACGTGCCGATGACGCGAATATTCGCGGGAATCTGGCCTTTCTGGTTCGCCATGATCGTCATGCTGGCGTTGCTGGTGGTCTTTCCGCAGATAGCGCTCTTCCTTCCACAAACCATGTTCTAGGCGGAAGAAGGCGCCTTGGAAAAGCCACACGTGTAACGCGCAAGAACACTTGGCACAGAGGGCTTTTCCGGGATTAGTTGGGATTAAGCGGTCTTTGGCGATTTTCTGCCGTTTCCGGAGAGACCTGGCGGAAACCGGTGCGCAAATTCAAGGAGGCAACTAACTCCAGTCTTAAACAATGAATTGCCACCTTGTCATTTTGGGCGGAAACCGGTCGTTAATTCCAATGGTATTCAGTCGTGTAAATACTAAAAGATCGCGCGGTTCAGGCAGACCGTGTGCCGCTAAAAACAATGCTACCCAAGAGGGGAAAAGCGTATCCGAACGGCGTCAAACGGGTGCGTTGGATTGGTGGTAGCGGAGGAGGGATTCGCTCCCCGAAATGCGGATTACGATTCCGCTGGCCTTAAAGACTCTGGATTTAAAGTCTCGGTGTGATCAGGCCCTGGCAAGCAAACACAAAACAACCCGGCCGCGCGCCGGGTTTTTTGCGTTTGTGACGGCAGCGCCGACAACCTGTTTTTAACTGTCCATCAACACACGGATCAGCTCTACCTGACGCTTGACGCCGGTTTTTTCGAAGATCCGCATCAGATGGGTTCTGGCGGTATTGATGGAAATGCCACATCGCGCAGCCGCTGCCGCGCGGCCATCACCCTTGAGCATCTCCACGGCGAGCGCGGCTTCCGCTGGCGTTAAGTCGAAACGGACCCTCAGATCCTCCATATCCGCGACCTTGCCCCGT
The DNA here is from genome assembly GCF_048260565.1 of Roseibium sp. Lineage (GTDB taxonomy): Bacteria > Pseudomonadota > Alphaproteobacteria > Rhizobiales > Stappiaceae > Roseibium. The sequence goes on from NZ_JBLXGP010000006.1 coordinate 34,132, forward strand.
TCCGGGGCCCGGATCACAAGCATGGCGGCTGCCGGCGTTCCATGCGGATTGCCGGTATTTGAGCGGTACGGCAGGACGTCGATCACAAGCTCGGCCTGTCCGTGCTCCCGCTGGACGCCAATGGGTTTGCCGCAAGGCTTATGCGGATCGATCCGGGCACAGGACTGAACGGCGGATTTGAGACGGATGTCTGTTTTTGCGTCCCGCACTTGAAAGACGCCGATGACGCGAAAGAGGGGCCAAATGGCCCCTCAAATTGTATTCGCCGCTGGATGTGGTTTTATTACAAAGCGTTGATCTTTTCCAGCATGCCTTTCGGCCAGGATTCAGACAGCGGAGACGACTTGTACTTCTCCTGAGCATAGTCCTGAAACGCCTTCACGTCGGGGGTGTAGACCTTCAGGCCTTCACCCTTGAAGAAGTCGACCAGGTCGGCTTCCTGCTGGATATATTGCTGGTTGCTCCATTCGAAGCCCTTGCGGGCTGCGGCCTTGACCGTATTTTGCTGCTCAGGGGTGAGCTTGTCGAAGACCTCCGAGCTCATGACCAGGATGCCGAAGCCGACGTTGTGGCTGGTGAGCACGATCTGGTTGGTCACCTCGTAGAACTTCATCGCCTTGTCGTTCGGCAATGGGTTGTCCTGGCCGTCGATCACGCCCGTCTGAAGCGCGACATAGACCTCGGAATAGGCGACCGGAACCGGGTTGGCACCAAGCGAAGCGCCCAGGAACTGCCAGCTTTCGCCGCCCGGCATGCGCAGCTTCACGCCGTCCATGTCGGCCGGGGTCTTGATCTCCTTGTCGCCGCGGAGGTTGACCTGGCGGGTGCCGTAGTAGGAGACGCCAATGATCTCGACGCCCAGCTTCTCACGGGCGAGTTTGCGGAAGGTGTCGCCGACTTCGCTGTCGAAGACTTTCTGCAGATGCTCTGCATCGCGGATCACGTAGGCGGCGCCCAGAATGTCGAATTCCGGAACCTGCTTGGCGAAGTCGGACGGCGGCAGCAGGGCCATCTGTGCGTTGCCGCGCTGGATGGCGACCAGCTCGGTTCCCTGCTTGACCAGGGTGCCGCTGAAGTAGGGCTTGAAGTCGAAATCGTCGCCGATTTCCTTGGCGAAGATATCGGTCAAAGCGACGGAACGCGGCACGTTGGGCGGGTTCACATCCGGAAAGATCAGCTCGATCTTGTCTTGCGCCATGGCGGCAGAGCCGAGGCTGACGGCAAAGGCGCCGGCCAGGGCCAAGGTTTTCACTTTATTCCAATTCATCGGGTACTCCTCCTGTTTCCTCCCGAAATCGGTGGTATCGCGACGTCAGACGTCGAAGCGATTCTCTGGCACACCCTGGCCCACCCCATGGATCGCCAGCAGCGCGCCGGCCAGAGGCTCGGCTGCGCGCTGGGCATCATCCAGGAACTTGAAGGCCGTGGTGACATAAAGCGTCTTGAAATCCGGTCCGCCGAAGCACAGGCAGGTCGGATTGGTGGCGGGCAGCGGGATTTCCAGATCGATCCGGCCATCCGGTGCGTATCGGACGATTTTTCCGCCCGCGAAAAAGGCGGCCCACAGGCAGCCGTCAACATCGACACAGGCACCGTCGGGGCGCTCGCCCGTGCCCGAGTAGTCGGCAAAGATCTTCGTGTCCGTGACGACGCCGTCGGCCGGATCGATCATCAGGACAAAAGACAAGTGCCTGCGGGTGTCGGTGAAGTAGACGAGCTTGCCGTCCGGAGAAAAGGCGATGCCGTTGGAGACGATGACACCGTCCATGATCGTAGTGACAGTGCCGTCCGGATCGACCCTGTAGAGATTTCCGTTCGGGCGGTGAAGCTGATTGTCCATCGTCCCGATCCACAGTCGCCCTTGCGCGTCGACCCGGCCGTCATTGAGTCGGTTGTCGAGACCGGGCTCGACTTCGGCCAGGGGGATGCCATCGCCGTCGGGCGTGCCTGTCAGGGACAGGGTGAGGTCCTCTGCAAGCAGGTGCCGTCCGGATCTGGTCAGGGCCTGGCTGCCGAGGAACATGCAATTGCGTTCGTATTTTTCCAGCTCGCCGGATGAGGGCGTCAGCGCGAAAAGCGTGGGCTGTTCGATATCGAGCCACCACAGCTTTTGCTCCCGCTCGCACCAGAGCGGCGTTTCGCCCAACTGGTTCGAAACCCTGGCTACACATTCAATGTCCGGTCGTTCGATCACTTCCATCCCGTCATCATTCGTAATTATAAATCAGCGACTTAGGCCTAAGGTCTCGCTGTTCCTCCCATCGGACCGGCCTGCGGTCGCTTCACGGTTTGCAGGCAGATCCTTTCGTCCATAACCCGAACTTCGTTCCCGGTCCATCAAAATGAACGAACTAGTTAGTTTATATTGACGCCAAGTCTATCGCGCGGATTTCTCCTCGCTATTGCTTGGTATAAAATCCAGTAGAATTTATCCGGCCGGAGGCGTAGTTGACTGCTCGACTTCCTACGGCCGGAGAATGATTTTCACGCCCTCACGATTTTCCACCAGCGACAGGGCGGTTTCGAATTCGTCGAAGCCGAATTCGTGGGTCACCAGCCGCATCAGGTCTTTCGACACGCCGGGCAACAGCCGCATCGCCAGCCGCCAGGTGGTGTCGTTGTAGCCACGGGAGCCGATCAGCTCCATTTCCTTGAGCACGACAGGGGTGGTGATGGCATTGGCCGGGCTGTGGCACAGGCCGATCAGGCCCGCACGGCCTGCCTTGCCGATCAGGTCCAGCATCTGCGGGACGACCGCCGCATTGCCGCTCGTCTCGTAAACGATATCGGCGTTCTCAGGCGTGATCTTTTTCAGGTAGTCGACCGGATCGGTCGTTTCCACATTGACCGGAAGCATGCCGAGGTCCGCCGCGAGACGGAGCCGGGTCGCATCGGCACTGACGCCGGTAATGATCACTTCGCTGGCGCCTGCGTGGCGGGCGAGCAGGCCGGTCAGCAATCCGATGGGTCCGGCACCGATCACCACGACGACATCACCACCCCGGACGGGAACACGCTCGTACACCGCATGAACGCCCACGTTCAAGGGCTCAAGCAATGGGGCGACGGCCGGGTCGATGTTTTCGGGAAGCGCATGGACTTGTTTGACCGGCACAGCGACGAATTCGGTCCAGCCGCCGTCGACGTGACCGCCCATCATCCGGCGCTGGTCGCAGAGCGTCGGGCGTCCCAGGTCGCAATAACGGCATTTGCCGCAGCCTTTCTGGGGATTGACTGCGACTACGTCGCCGGGTTTCAGCGAACTTTTTTCCGGCGCTGTGACCACCGTGCCGGAAAATTCGTGGCCAACCACGACGGGGAAGGTCGGCGCATATTGGCCGACGACCGCCTCGTACCATTTCCAGATGGCGACATCGGTTCCGCAAATACCGCCGGCTCCGATCTTGATGAGCACTTCGTCGGCTGCGGGAACCGGCTTTTCTTTCTCGATGACCGCCATGGCGCCCGGTTCCGGGCGGAGTTTCGCGATTGCCTTCATCTTGTTTTTCCTTTGCGCGGTTTCGGGGCCGGGGAGAGTTAGCCCTGGCGCATGTCTTCTGCGGTGAGTTGATAGGCGAGGTTGTAGACCAGCGTTTTCGGCGCTCCGACGCCGCAATCGCTTGCAGTGATGGCCGCCTCGATCTGCGAAACGACGGCTTCCAGTTCCGGCAGTCCGCTGCCTTCGGCGATCACGACCGCATCGAAGGCACTTTCGTTCATTTCCGGGCGGAGTTCGGTTTCCTTCGTCTTGACGTCGGAGACCTCAGTCCGGGCCACGCCGACGTGGGCGCTGCAGACACCGGTGATTTTCAGAAGTGCCTCGGCCAGCGCCTGGGCTCCGGCGCGAAGCGTTGCCTCGTTGCCGCCGTCCACATAGCTCAACCGGACCGTGGCGAGCGCGCCGCCGTTGCCGAGGCCGGCCGAAGCGATGCGTTCGCAGGCGACCCGAAGGAAATTACGGAACGCCGGCTGCACTCCCAGGCTCCAGTGCGTCGGATTGTTCAGGCGTTCCAGGTAGGCTGGGGAGCGGAAGATTTCGACGTTTTCGCCGGTGTAGATGGTGCCGTAGCAATAGCGGTCGAAGGAATGATTGATAAGCCGCTTGCCGATCAGGAAGCCGGGAATGGAGAGCCGCTCCGGCATGTGCTCGCGCGTATGCCACTCCATGTAGTTGTTTTGCGCCGCAGGGTCGATATCGTGCCACATGGCGAGAAATGCGTTACCGGTCAGAGCCATCAGTTTTCTCCAATATTCTGCCTTGAGCCGCCATCGCCTGACGCGCGGCTTTTTCCGTCTTGTGCCCGCTCGCAGGCATGGTTTGCCGCGACATAGGCGAATGTGATGGCCGGTCCTATGGTGATGCCGGGGCCCGGATAGACACCGCCCATGACGGATTGCATGTCGTTGCCGCAGGCATAAAGTCCCTCAATCGGCTGTTCGGACTCCGTCAGAACCCGGCAATTCTCATCGGTCTGCAGGCCGGTGGCGGAGCCGATGTCGCAGGGCCAGAGTCTGACTGCGTAATATGGTGCGGTTTCAAGCTTGCCGAGCGTCGGGTTGGGCTTGTGGGTCGCATCGCCATTGACGCATTCGTAGGCAGTCTCGCCTCGATGGAAGTCCTCATCGACACCGGTCTCGGCAAAACCGTTGAACCGTTCGATACTCTGCTTGAGTGCGGAAGCGTCAATACCGAGTTTTTCGGCCAGGTCTTCGGGGGTGTTTGCCCGAACGAGATATCCATCTTCCAGGAAAGGCCCGAGAAACCGTCCACCCGGTCGCACCATGCCCAGGCCGTATTTGGTGAGCGCCTTGGCATCGGCGATGAGATAGGCCGGAATGCTCGACCCGTTCTCGTCGGCGGCATACATGGCAACGCCGAACTCGTGGTAGGACCGGCTTTCGTTGGTGAACCGCCTGCCGTTCTTGTCGACGCAGATGGTACCAGGCTTCGACCGGTCCATGACAAAATGCGGAAAAACCGCCGTTGTGCCATCGGGCCGCTTCCGAACCGAGCAGGGCGCCCAGAATACATTTTGTTCCGCGCCGGTGCCGTAGCCAGCACCCTTGGCGAAGGCGAGATCGTGAAGGGCTCCGGTATGGCCGGGGGCGGCGGGGCTGTAATCCAGAACCGGTTCGGGCAGGAGCGTTGCGCGCCGTTCCGGATGCCGTCCGAAGCCGCCGCTTGCGAGAATGACGCCGCCCCGGATCGTCAGCTTGCGTTCCACGTCTCCCTGGCGGACCACAAGGCCATCGATCCTGTTTTCGTCGCCGGAAAAGGCTTCCGTCTCGGTCTGCGTGGCGATGGTGACGCCGAGATCGAGTGCGGACTTCAACAGCCGCCCGATCATGGCATTGCCCATGACAAGTCGGGTCCCCCGTCCAAAGCGGACTTTCTGAAAGAGATATGAGCCGAGCAGCCGGAACGCATAGCAGAATGACTTCAGAGACTTCGTCAGGTTCAGCAGGTGGGAGATGTCGTCACGATCGACCATCAGGCCACCCAGGATCGTGAATTCCGGGATCGGCGGGCGGACGAGTTTCAGATCCCTGCCGAGCGGACTGGCGTCGAAGGGCTGCGGTTCCAGCGCCCGGCCGTGGGAGGTTGATCCATCGAGCTCGTACAAATAGTCCGGATGGAGCGACCGGGCGCTGAATTTCAGGTCCGTACGGGTTTCAAGCTCCTCGACCGCCAGCGGACCGTTTTTCAGGAACACGTCGCGCATGGACGCGGACGACCGGTTGCCGACCGCCTTGTCGAGGTATCTCTTCGCCCTTTCCGGGCTGTCATCGGGAGCGGCATGGCGCGTGTTGGGAATCCAGGCGGATCCGGCCGAATAGGCCGTCGTTCCGCCGACATACTCCGTCCTTTCGATAAGAATGACCGATGCCCCCTTTAGGGCTGCGAAGACGGCCGCAGCCATCCCGGCCGCGCCGGCGCCCAGAACCGCGACATCGAATTCTGCATTCTCCGGCAATCGGGAGATCGTCGTCGATGCGTCTGTCATGGGGCAATCCTCTCGCTCGATGCCGTATTTGCGCCGCCTTCAAAGTAAGAAAAACGTCCGGGAAGTATGGGGGCTCGGCCGATGCGGACCTGGCGTTGACGGATGCCGTCCGGGCAGGGCGTCTCCGTCTTGGTTTCGGCATACACCCTGGCGGCCTCTTCGGTCGGAAAGGCACGATATTCGAGGGCTCGATGCAGGGTGCCGGTCAGGGACTGAACCGCAATCAACGGTCGTTCGCCCGCTTTCTCCCAGTACGGCGCCAGTTGGCCGGGCAGGGCATCCACGATCGTCTCTACCACCGTTGGGTCGTCTGCGAGCGCTTGCGGTGTGCTCACCCCGTTGCCCGGATAGAACGGACTTTCGATGAAGAAATCCGTCTGCTGGGACAGCATGAGGCCGCGTACGGTCGCGAAAAAGTTACTGTCCTGCTTGGCGAAATACCGGTCGTAGGTCGCACGCCAGTGGTCCAGGTCATCATAGCGATAGAAATGCAGGATTTCCGTCCCGTCCTCGCCCGGGCAGACCATGTAGAAGAGATTGGCCCGCAGCAGCGGCAGGAAGAGCGGGCCGGAATTCCACTTCTTCTGGGCGTCCCAGAAAGCGCCTTCTTCTCCCGGCCGCAGCAGATAGGCCCTGCGTTCGTAGATCATTTTTCGGCCGTTTCTGCTCCGGGATCGAGCATGTCCAGCACCGCTTCGATGGCGAGCAGGTATCCTCTTGCGCCGAAGCCGGCCATGACGGCGGTCGCATAAGGCGATACCAGGGAATTGTGATACATCGCCTCGCGGGAATGCACGTTGGAAATGTGCAGCTCGACGATCGGTCCCTTGAACATCTTCAAGGCGTCGACGATGGCGATCGAATAGAAGGTGAAGGCGGCCGGGTTGATGATGATTGCATCGGCCGTGTCGATGCCCTCATGCACCCAGTCGATGATCTCGTATTCCCGGTTCGACTGGCGGAAGGTGATCTCGTTGCCGTGGGCCGCGGCAACACACATGGCTTCCACGTCGGCCAGCGTGGTCGTGCCGTAGATTTCCGGCTCGCGCCTGCCCAGGCGGTTCAGGTTGGGTCCGTTCAGGATGAGAATATGGCGTTTCATTTTAGTGTCTCCCGATAAAAAAGGTTAGCCCTTGTATCCAAACAGCCGAGGCAGCCAGAGCACGAAGTCGGGCGTCAGGGTGATCAGCAGCAGGAGGGCCAGCATCGCGAACAGGAACGGCAGGATCTCTCTGACGATGCTGTTCAGGTTCGCGCCGGATATGGAGGACATGACGAACAGCAACAGCCCGTATGGCGGGGTGATCAGCCCGATCATGATGTTGATGACGCACACGATACCGAAGTGGACCATGTCCACTCCGAGTTCGTTGGCGGTGGGGATCAGTACCGGGATCACGATCAGCAGGATCGTTGTGCCTTCCAGAAGGCAGCCCAGGACCAGCAGGATCGCGTTCACAAGCAGCAGAAAGCCTGTCGTGGAGAGATCGAAACCGCCGATATAAGCCTTCAGGGCGTTCGGGATGTTTTCGACCGTGACCACATAGTTGAAGGCGAGGGCACCGGCGATCAGCATGCCGACAGAGATCGAGATGCGCGCGCTGGACAGGACGGAGGTGTAGGTCCCCTTCCATGTCACCGAACGGTACAGGAAGACCGAGATGAACAGCGCATAGAGGGCGGCAACCGCGGCGGCCTCGGTCGGCGTCGTGATGCCGCCATAGATACCGCCGAGCAGGACGACCGGCATCATGAGGGCCGGAAAGGCGCGTACCGTGATCCTGGGGAGTTCCCTGATCGGCACCGGAGCTTCGACCGGAAAGTCGCGCTTGCGGGCGATATAGACGATGAGCGCCATCTGGACGAGCCCCATGGCCAGCCCCGGCAGAACGCCCGCCAAAAACAGGAAACCGATAGAGGCGTCGGAGACGAGCGAGTAGATCACGATTGGAATGGACGGCGGAATGATAGGCCCGATCACGGCGGAAGCGGCCGTCAGACCTGCCGCGAAACTTGCCGGATAGCGGTTCCCCTCGGTCATCATCTTCTGCATCATCCGGCCGGTGCCGACGGCGTCGGCGATGGCCGATCCGGACATGCCGGCAAAGACGATGCTCTGCAGGACGTTGACGAGGGCCAGCCCGCCGCGGAACCGCCCGACGATCGCATTGCAGAATTCCAGCAGGCGAAGCGTCATCGAGCCGTTGTTCATAAGCTCTGCAGCCAGGATGAACAGGGGCACTGCCAGCAGCACATAGCTGGTGTGCAGGCCGTTCAGAACCTGCTCGGCGGCTGTGCCCATATCGAGCCCGGCCAGGAAAAGATAGATCGTCGACGACACGATCATCGCGTGACCGATCGGGAGGCCCAGGATCGACAGGCCGAGGATGGAGAGAATGGCGACGGTAAACGGATCGGCGAGGCTCACTTTGCTTCTCCCTTTTTCGGGGAGCGCAAAATGGCCCGGCCGAAGGAACGCGCACCGATCACCGCGTATTTGGCCAGAATGGCCAACACAAACAGCAGGTAGATGGAAAACAGGTGGTCGTACCGGATCTTCAGATAGGTCGTCTTCTGGATCTTCATGAAGGAGACGAAGTCGTAGACCGCGGGAAAGGACGCGGCATAGACCACGAGCAGGACCACGGCGGTCACCAGGGCCATCACGGCGCGGGTTCGCTTGCCGACACTCGTGGTCAGGATGTCAAAGCGAATTTCCTCTTCTTCGCGCAGAACGAAGGCAGCGCCCCAAAGCACAAGCCAGAGCCATGCGGTCACGGTGAGTTCGGATGCCCAGCCACTCGGCAGATTGAGCAAATAGCGGAAGACGACCTGGAGAATGAACGCCGCGAAGACCAGGGCGAGCAGAAAGGCCGCGACGTTTTCGGCACGCCGATGAAGCCATGCAAGCATGAGAGAGATCCGTATCAAGAACTGAGACGCAAAGCCGGGAGCGGGGAAAACCGCAGAACCTACCGGTCGGCGACCTTCCCCGCGTGGTGGGCTTAGAGAGCGTTGATCCGCTCAAGCATGCCTTCCGGCCAGTTCTTCGCGATGTCGGACTTTTTGTACATGTCCTGCGCGTAGGCGCGGAATGCGTCGACGTCGGGCTTGTAGACCTTCAGGCCGTGCTCTTTCATGAAGCCGACGAGCTCGACTTCCTTCTGAAGCTGCAGCTCATTGTTGGCGGCAATCGCGGCATCGGCTGCTGCCTGGAACTTCTGCTGCTGTTCCGGGCTCATCTTGTCCCAGGCGTCCTTGGACACGGTAAGAAGCGTGTAGCCCAGGATATGGCTGGTTTCCACGATTTGGGACATGACTTCATAGAACTTCATAGCCTGGACGTTACTCAGCGGATTGTCCTGGCCGTCGATCGCGCCGATCTGAAGTCCGGTGTAGACTTCCGCATAGGCCATCGGTGTCGGATTTGCGCCGAGGGCCTGGCCGAGAAACTGCCAGGATTCACCGCCGGGCATGCGCAGCTTGACGCCGTTCATGTCTGCAGGGGTCTTGATTTCCTTGTCGATGCGCAGGCCGACCTGACGGGTGCCGTTGTAGATCGGGCCGAGGATCTTGATGTTCAGCTTATCTTCGGCCATGCCTTTCATTTCCTGGCCGGCGTCGCTTTCAAAGAAGCGGGTCAGGTGGTCGGCATCGCGGAAAAGATAGGCCGCGGTCAGAAGCGACCATTCGGGAACTAAGTTGGCGATGTCCTGGGGCGGCAGATCGCTCATTTCCAGATTGCCGCGCTGAATCGCGATAATCTCGGTGCCCTGTTTGAACATGGTACCGTTGTAATAGGCTTCGAAATCGAAGTCGTCGGCGATCGCGTTGCTGAACTGCTTGACGATATTGGCGCGGATATCCTGCTCGTTGAAAACCGTCGAGAAACGGATGCGCATCTTGTCCTGTGCGAACGAGCCGGTCGCTCCGGCCAGGGTGCAGGCGGCAATGCCAAGCGCAAGTGCCGTACGGCGAGTGATTTTCCTCATCATTTTCCTCCCAGTCAGAAATTGCCATGAGGGCCAGCTTCACCACGAAGCTTGATCGCGACACTTGCAAAAAATGGAATCAAATTCAAGATTTAAAATCTTTTCTTTTTTTGTTTTGGATTCCATATATCGATTTCGACCATTCTGCCCGGAATCAGGCCCGGTTTTGTCAGGCCCATGCATGTCCTGCTTTTGCGAGGGTGGACGTCGCGGTCTCGAAGGCGCGCTTTGCCCGCTCGACGGGAGAGGCGGTCCGGGCAAATTCCACGTCGGGCACCTCGACGCTGATCAGAAGATCCTCCGGCAGGGCTTTCACCAGTTCCATGAGATCGATTCCCCCTTCGCCCGGGAAATTGCGGGAGGTCCGGGCGATGCGCGTGAGCTCCTCCCTGGACGGGTCGAACGGCACGGGGCCGTCGCACAGCTGGCCGTAAGCAATCTGGTGCACGGGCAGGGCGGCGATCTCGTCGCAGGTCGTCCCGGACCGGTGCACGTGCAGGGCATCGATTATGATTGTCGCATTCGGCGTGTTGACCGCATCGACGATGCGCTGCGCCGTCGCCAGATCGGGAACGCCGGTGAAGGGCATGAATTCCAGGGCGGCGTTGATTTTGTAACCGGCCGCAACTTCGGCGAATTCGGCATATTTTTCGGTCAGGCGGACCTCATCGGTGTCGTCCCCGACGACCAGGATGTTGCCGGCGCTAAGAGCGGCTGCCCGGACGAGCAAGGCCGCGTAGTCGTCGCGCGTCGTGGTCGCGTTCAGGCGAACCATCTCGATATCGGCGACCTGGAGCCCGGTGTCCGAAAGCACGGACAATGTCTCCCTCAGAAGGGTATCGTCCGTCAGAAGGGGGTATGGCGCTTCCGCTTGCGGGTTGGCCGGCAACAGGCGCAGGCCCAGCTTTTGAAATCCGGCTTCTGCCGCCGCCTGGATCGCAGCGGTCGGCGCCACGTCGTGCAGGGTGAGGAAGGAAAGGGAAGGGATGTGAGACATTGATTTTCCTTACGAAATTTTTGCTGGATCGATGCGAATAGGGCGCACGAATCCTGCGCAGACGCTTTTGGCGCCCACGGGTGGCGGACTGTTCAAACCAGTCGGACTTCGTGTCTTTCCGGACTAACCGGCCTGTTTCAGGCTGGCGCTGTGGGTGAAGAACGAGGACGCGGAGCTGGCCGCTCCAAGTTCGATCGCGGCCTGCTTGAGCGTGGGGCTGAGTTCCCTGGCGCGGTCTTCGTTGAGACGGGCGTAGGGGCCTGCGATCGACACGCAGCCGACCACGTTGCCCGTCAGCGCGTTGCGAACGGGCATTGCCATTGCCGCCAGTCCCACCGTATAGGTGTTGGCGGAATAGGCGTAGCCCTGCTCCCGGAAGGTGGCGAGCAGCTTCTGCAGTTCGGCGATGCTTTCGATGACCCTGAGGCCCGCGGCCGTGGATCCCGAGCGCAGTCCCTGCTTGCTGACCAGGGCGATCGCTTCGTCGTCGTCCATTGTCGACAGCCAGGCGAGGCCGCCCGCCGTGGAGGCGAGGTGGATCTGCATCCCCTGTTCCGGGCCCGGGTCGTATCGCAGTCCGGTGGTCGCGCCCTGGGCCACGGCGACCCAGATTAGCTTGTCGCCGTCGACGACGGACAGGCGGATCAGTTCGTGGCTGGCCTGGGCAAGCTTGTCGAGCACAGGCTGGGCAAAGTCGTTGATGCCGCAGCGGGTCAGATAGTTCAGGCCCATGGCCGCCAGCTTGAGGCTCAGAGTGTAGCGACCCCCTGCTTCGTGCTGGCGGACATAGCCGAGCCGGGCAAATTCATTCAGCTGGCGATGAACCCCGCTCATCGGCTGGCCGGTGCGGGCGGCGATTTCGCTCACCGTGTAGCCGTCGGGATCCTCCGTAAGTAGTTCCAGGATGCCGAGAGCTTTCTCGATCACGCTACTCATTGTGTATCCCCCAGTTAGGACAGCATGGATTGCGGTGAAACCGGCCCCATTCTGCTTTGTGCAGAAAACAGCATTGCCTCAACGCAGGCAAGACTTTGCATGGCGTCCCGGACGGTTACCAACGGCTCTGTATTTCCGTCCACGACGGACAGGAAATGCTTTAATTGGACAGAAAAGGGCTCTTCCGGCTGCACGGTATGCTTCTCGGGCATCATCGGCTCGTACCAGGACTTTTCTCCCGGATAAGACCAGATGTGGAAGTCCGGCAGCGAGATCGCCCCTTCGGTTCCGCTGTAATAATGGGCGCTCGCAGGCAGGGCGGGGAAGCGCTTGGGAACTTCGCCGGCCGTCAGGTCCCAGGCCCACGGGGAAACCGCGGCATCCGTCACCGTGAAATTCGCCAGAAGGCCGCTTTCGAAACGTACGGACGCCACCGCGCTGTCCTCGACATCAAGGCCGCGCACGGCGGAAGACGCCAGGGTCACGACCTCCGTGATGTCCCCGAAAATATAGCGCAGCAGGTCGACCTCGTGGATCATGTTGATCAGCATCGGCCCGCCGCTGCCCGGTTGCCGCCGCCACTCCACATCGTGGTATCCGGCGTTCTTGAACATGGCGCCTATGACGGTTGCCACGACCGGCTTTCCGATCCTGCCGGCTGCGATCAGCGACCGGGCTTCCTGAATGATCGGATTGTGGCGCCGGTGATGGCCGACAAGGACGGGAACGTTCTTCCGCTCTGCCGCCTCCGCCAGCCGGATCGCCGCCCGCGCGGTTTCTGCGACCGGCTTTTCGACCAGGATCGGGATGCCCGCATCGATAAGTTCAAGGGCGATCGGCACATGCGTCGCATTGGGCGAGGCCACAATGGCAGCGTCAAATCCGCCGTCCTTCAGGAGGCTGGCCGTGTCCGGAAACAAGCGGACGCCTACGTTTTCGGCAACCTTCGAAGAAGCCGGGAGGGGATCGACAAGGGCGACCGCCTTTGCCTTGTCTGCAGCCTTTGCAATGGTTGCAAGGTGCTGCTGGCCGATCACGCCGGCCCCGATCACCGCAATCCTGCATTCGTTCATGGGGTTACCCTCCCGTTTCCTCTCGCCTGTATCGTTCCGCAATGTGCGTATTCAGAAGGTGGCCCGCCCGCCGGACATGTCGAAGGCGGCGCCGGTGGAAAACGAGCATTGCTCGGATGCCAGCCACAGAACCATTTCCGCCACTTCGTGTGCCTTGCCTGCCCGTTTCATCGGAATGCGCGCCAACAGGCCTTGCAACTGTTCGTCGGTCATCTGGTGGATCAGGTCAGTCTCGATGATCGCTGGTGTCACGCAATTCACCAGAATGCCGGTCTCCGCCAGTTCCTTGGCCAGCGCCTTGGTCAGCGCGATCACGCCCGCCTTGGCGGAGGAATAGGCGACCTGATTGGCGTTGCCTTCCTTGCCTGCGATCGAAGCGACATTGACGATACGGCCTTGGCCTTGCTGCCGCATGCCCGGCACGATGTATTTGCAGGCCAGAAAGACGCTCGTGAGATTGATGTCGATGATCTGATGCCACTCGTCTGCCTCCAGCCCCTCGATCGGCGTCGTCCGGCCGGTGATCCCGGCGCAGGTCACCAGAATGTCCACCCGGCCGAATTGGTCGATGGTCTGGTTGAAGGCCTGCTTGACCGCGAACGGATCGCGCAAATCGCATGTGGCCGAGAAACGGGACGCATTGTCCGGGGCCTTGAGGTCCCAGATCGCGACCCGTGCACCTTCCGCCTCCGCCCGGTCGGCGACAGCCGATCCGATGCCCCCGGCGCCGCCGGTGATCACAATGACTTTGTCCTGAAAACGCACGATCGATGGTTCTCCCGATTCCGCTTTTGTTGATCGAGATATTATTGAATGTTTTTCGAATATGGAATAGCATTCCATAAAAAATAAGCTGAAACGATAAAGGAACGTCGCATGAAGACATATCTGGTCACGGGAGCGAGCGAGGGAATCGGCGGTTCCGTCTGCAGGAGAATCGCCGAGGCGGAACAGGGTCTGGTCAGGCTCGTCCTGACGACCTCCGGCCGCAAACCGGCCCCGCAGTCCCTGATCGACGGCCTGACGGATCTCGGTGCAGAGGTGACCTATGTGGCCGGGGATCTGTCTGATCCGGACATATGCCGCGAAATTGCCGCCAGGGCCATGGAAATCGGCGAAGGGCAGGTGCAGGGCTTCGTGTCCAATGCCGGAGCGATGGCGCCGACGCCGCTTGCCGACATCTCCATCGACACCTGGCAGTCCCAGATGGATCAGAACGTGCGCGCAACCCTGTTGCTCGCCCAGAACCTCAAGCCGGCGCTGACGGCGGCCAGGGGCGCGATCGTTGCGACCTCCTCCATGGCGGGCCTTGCCCCGCTCAAGGGCAACGCGGCCTATTCCATCTCGAAGCAGGCGCTCAACATGCTCTGCCGCAGCCTCGCCCAGGAATGGGCCTGCGACGGCATCCGCGTCAACGCAGTGCTTCCGGGCATGATCCGAACACCGCTGACGGAAAAGATCTACACCAATGAAGCCGTGCTGGAGGCCCGCTCCAATTTCGTTCCGCTGGGACGGGTGGGGCGTCCGGAGGACATTGCCGAGGCCGTGTGGTTCCTCTTGAGCGATGCGGCCTCTTACGTGACCGGGCAGTCGCTGGTCGTCGACGGCGGGCTCCTCGACAGTATCCTCTATCGCGTTCCCGGTGTTCCTGCTGACTGACGTGAACCGACGAGGTTCCAATTCTTTTCGCACCGGGCTTGCCCGGTGCGCGTCTCCAGTTTGCAAACAAGCGGAAAATCGAACGAACCATGCAGGCCGATATGCAACTCACACAGGACAATGTCCTGGATCGCAAATGTCTGATGCCGTCGCAGGACATGCTTCTTGCCGGGCTCGTCGGGCGCGGTATCCAGCGCTCGCGAACACCGGAAATGCATATGGCCGAAGCGGCCGCCCACGGGATGCGCAGCGTTTATCAGATTATCGATTTCGATGTCTTTTCGGGACGTGAACCGGATCTGGCCGAAATCCTGAGCGCGGCGGAAATGACCGGCTTCAACGGTCTCAACGTCACCTATCCGTTCAAGATCCAGGTTGTTCCGCTGCTCGATGCATTGTCGGCGAATGCCAGGGCGGTGGGGTCGGTCAACACGGTGGTGTTTCGCGATGGCCGCCGCTACGGCCACAACACCGACCTGTGGGGCTTTTCGGAAAGCTTCCACAGGGGCATGGAAGGGGTAGCCAGGCGGAATGTCCTTCTGATCGGCGCCGGGGGCGCCGGCGTTGCCGTCGCCCATGCACTGGCCGATCGCGGCGTTGAAAACCTGCTGATCTTCGATGTCGACCGGGCGCGCGCAGGCAATCTTGCCGCACAACTGAAGACGAACCGGCCGGCCATGTCCGCCGAAGTCGTCGATTGCCTCGACAGCCGATCCGTGTCCGGTGTGGACGGGGTCGTCAACGCGACGCCGATCGGAATGGCGAAATCCCCGGGGTCTCCTCTGCTTGCGGACTTGCTTGATCCGGCCATGTGGGTCGCCGACATCGTCTATTTCCCCCTCGAGACGCAGCTTCTCAAGGATGCGCGCAAAATCGGTTGTCGCGTCCTGCCGGGCTCCGGAATGGCCATCTTCCAGGCCTCCCGATCCTTCGAGCTTCTGACCGGCCGACCGGCCGATCCGGAACGCCTGAAAGCGACCTTCGACAATTTCGTTGGGCCTTGCGGCACTTGAGCGCTTCGGCGCCGCCAAGTTCCCTGCAAGTCGGTACACGGGGAGCCCTAAGTCCAATCGACATTCATGATTCAAATTAGTTGTGATGTGTGATTCATGGGGCTCCAGATTTGTTGATCTGGGGTTTTGTGATGACCAAGCGCTAGGAACTGACGACAGCCCAATGGCGGCGCATCTGTGATCATTTACCCGGCAAGCCGGGCGACCCCGGCCGTTGTGGCGAGGATAACCGATTGTTTGTCAACGGCGTTTTGTGGGTTTTGCGCTCCGGAACTCACTGGCGGGACCTGCCTGGCCGTTATGGCAAATACAAGACCGTTCACAAACGCTTCACCCGCTGGGCCAAGGCCGGAGTCTAGGAGAAGGTGTTCAATCACCTGATCGAAGACCCCGACAACGATTACATCATGCTCGAAAGCACTCTGGTTCGCGCCCATCAACAGGCAGCGACCGGAAAAGGGGGGACGGCAACCAGGCTCTGGGGCGTTCCCGAGGAGGATTGACCACCAAGATCCATATGGCGACCGACGGCAAAGGACGGCCCGTCAAGATCATCCTGACACCCGGCCAGCGTGGCGACGTTACCCAGGCGCCGGAGTTGCTTAAAGGCTCTAGCCATGCCGGGCCCTGGCCGACAAGGCATATGATTCCAATGCGTTGAGAAAGATCATCGCGGATATGGATGCGGAGGCCGTCATCCCATGTAACCCAACCCGCAAGCACATCATCCCCTACGACTTCCAAGCCTACAAGGCTCGAAATCTCATCGAGCGCTGCTTCAACAAGCTCAAGCATTTTCGCCGCATAGCTACTCGATACGATCGAAAGGCGATCAATTTTCTCTCATTCATCCAAATCGCGGCCGATATCTTATGGATGCGATGAATGTCGATTCAGCCTAGCGGTTGACGCTAAAAAATGTTGTTTACCCGCATTGAAGGCCAAGGCCTTGACCAATGCGACGCCTATCTAAATGGAGATAGCAACTGCCTCGCCGTTTCCCACGAAATTGCTCAACCCATCCATCTAATCAGGCATACCCGACACCGCCATTGGCCAAGTCTGGAATTTGTCTCAATATCTATTTGGTGGGGTGCAAATCCTTCGCGCAATCGATCGCTTGAATGTTCTAAGCAACAGCAAAGAGCATCTGTAAAGCAGTCTGAATAAACTCATTTGCAAACAAAGCTGAGCACCGCCTGGCTGGCATCCGAACGAAGGATTTCTTGTCCCTTGACGCTCTTCAAATCATTGCCGAACAGCAAGGAAAAGGTCGCGCTGTTCGAGACGTTGAAGAAGCTGATGGCCGAAATCATCCAGTGAATCCGCAAGGGGGTGAGGCCGTCGCGGAACACGCCTTCCTGCACCCCTTTTTCGTAAATATACGCTATGCGGGAAATAGCCGCCTCATTGAGCTTCTTGATTGCATCGGACTGCTCCAGAAAGCGGCCGTGGTGGATGTTCTCGATCATGACGAGGCGAATGAAATCCGGATTTTTCCGGTGATGGTCGAAGGTGAATTCCACCAGCCGTTCCAGTGCTTCTTTCGGAGGAAGATGCTCAAGATCGAGCTTCTCCTCCCCGGTACGCACCTTCTTGTATGCCGCCTCGAGCGCCTTGAGGTAAAGGCCGTCCTTGTCGCCGAAATAATAATAGATCATCCGCTTCGACGTCCGCGTCTTGGCGGCAATGTCGTCCATGCGCGCGCCGGACAGGCCGTTGCGGGAAAACTCCTCCAGGGCCACCGCGAGAATATCCGCGCGGACTCCTTCCGGATCCTGTTTCCAGCGGGCGCGGTTCGTTCCGGTTTCTGCAGTCATAGAATCATCGATGGCCATGGCTTCTTTCTACCCCAGAGGAGACGCGGATACCATAGCAATTTAACCAAACGGTACAAAGTGATTGACACAATTAACCGAGAGGTTCATTTTGCGACCAACGAATAAAAACGCGGGAGGAGCGACGCGTGAGCGGCGCAGCAAAGATGTTGCTGGCAGGACTGGTCGGGCGCGGCATTGCGCGTTCCAGGACACCCGAAATGCATATGGCCGAAGCAGAGGCGCTTGGCATGCGCGCCGTCTACAAGATCATCGATCTCGATAGCTTCGAACCGTCTTCCCCTGACTTGAGCGACATTGTCCGGGCAGCGGAAATGTCCGGCTTCAATGGCCTCAACGTCACCTATCCCTTCAAGATCGACATCGTTCCGCTGCTGGACGACATGTCGGCGAACGCAGCCGCCATCGGCTCGGTCAATACGGTCGTCTTTCGCGACGGCCGTCGCTACGGGCACAACACCGACCTGTGGGGCTTTGCCGAGAGCTTCCGGCGCAACATGGAAGGCACAGTGCGGGACCGCGTTGTCCTGATCGGCGCGGGCGGCGCAGGCGGCGCGGTCGCCCATGCCCTTGCCGACTGCGGCGTCCGGGAGTTGCGCATTTTCGACGCGGATGCAGGCCGGTCGGAACGGCTTGCAGAACAGGTCCGCACAAACCGTCCCGGCCTTGTCGCGAAAACGATCGAACGGATCGATCATGGAACCGTCGAGGACCTCAACGGGCTGGTGAACGCGACGCCTGTCGGGATGGACAAGTCCCCGGGGACGCCGTTTCCCGCGGAGCTGCTCAATCCGTCCCTGTGGGTCGCGGACATCGTCTATTTCCCGCTTGAAACCGAGCTTCTGGCCAGTGCGCGCGCACGAGGATGCCGGGTTCTTCCGGGGTCGGGCATGGCGGTCTTCCAGGCCGTTCGGGCGTTCGAACTGTTCACCGGCATCAAGCCGGACATTTCCAGAATGAAGGCGACGTTCGATGCCTTCGATCAACCAGGCCACCCGCAGAAAGAGGTGACCGGCTTCAACAGGCCGATACCCGGCGCCCGGCCGGCCTAAGGAAAATAACAAGGGTGCAGAAACTGCAATGGGAGGAAACAATGCAGGCTTTATTGAAACTGGCCGCGGGGTGTGTCGCACTCACCTCCGTGGTCTTGCCGCTCAAGGCGGCTCTGGCGGCCGACAAGGTCGAGATCGTCTATTCCGACACCGTTCCTGAAAACGACGACCGCACGAAGATCCTGCGCGAAAGCTTCGGCAAGTGTCTCGGCGACGAGTTCAATTTCAAGGATTATCACGGCGCGACCCTGTTCAAGCAGGGCACCGAGCTGACCGCCATGCAGCGCGGTAATCTCGATATGGCGAACCTCGCCATCTACGATTTCTACAATCAGGTCCCGTCGACCGGCATCCTCGGTGCCGCCTATCTCTACCGCGACTACGATCACATGCGGAAGGTCTGGGCCTCCGGCGCGCTGGACGATCTGATGAAGGAGATCGAGGAAAAGGCAAAGGTCAAGGTGCTGTCGAACCCCTATATCGGTACCCGCCACCTGAACCTGAAGGGCGACAAAAAGATCATGACCCCGGCGGACCTGGCAGGCGTCAAGCTGCGTATGCCCGGCGGCGAAGGCTGGCAGTTCGTCGGCGAAGCCCTGGGCGCCAACCCGACGCCGATGGCCTTTACGGAAGTCTATACCGCGCTTCAGACCGGCGCCATCGACGGCCAGGACAATCCGCTGCCGACCGACAAGGACATGAAGTTCTACGAGGTCACGGACCAGATCATCCTGACCGGTCACCTGATCGCCAACAACCAGCATTCCATCTCTCTTTCGAAATGGAACAGCCTGACGCCGGCGCAGCAGGCCAAGGTCCAGGAGTGCTCGATCAACTTCCAGAAAGCTCTCGACGCGGTTACTCGCAAGCGAGAAGGCGAACTGGTCGACTTCTTCAAGGAACAGGGTCTGGAAGTGTATACTCCGGACATCGACGCGTTCCGCAACCATGTGCTCGCGGCCTATGCGGATTCCAGGTTTTCCGAGGACTGGCCAGCAGGTCTGATCGACAAGATCAACGCGGAGTAACCCGCGCAACAAACCTTCAGGATCCGGCAGCGAATGCCGGGTCCTTACCCTTAGAACCGGATGTTTCCCCGTGCCCAGTGTGACCAGATCAATCGAATTCCTCTACAGCAGGGCCGAGAACATTCTCGCGCTTGTGCTGGCGAGCCTTTTTGTCAGCTTTCTGATTCAGATCGTCTTCCGGTACGTGCTCAACCTGCCGCTCGGCTGGACGGTCGAATACGTCGCCATCGCCTGGCTGTGGGGGATACTGTTCGGCTACGCCTTCGTCGTCAGGGAAGATGACGTGATCCGGCTCGACATCGTCTACGGCTCGGTCCCGGCGGCCATACAACGGATCATGGATGTCTTCACCGGACTGGTGTGTGCCGGCATCTTCCTGTGGACCCTGCCCAACGTCTGGGACTACGTGACCTTCATGGCCATCGAACGGACCGCCTACATGCAGATCCGTTTCGACTACGTCTTCATGATCTACATCCCCTTCGCCCTATCCGTCATTATCCGGTCGCTGATCAGCGTCTGGCACGGCCTTAGCGGAAACCACCCCAAATATGCCGTCGGTGCGGCGTCGGAAATGCACGACTATGACTGATCCTTTCGTTCTTTCGCTGATCCTGATCGTCGCCCTGGCCCTGTCGGGCCTGTCGATCGGCCTTGCCATGATCTGCGGCTCGACCATCTACCTGGTCCTGAAGGGTTTCGATCCCTCAATCGCGTCTGAAACACTGCTGCAGGGCCTGTTCAACAGCTACACGCTGCTTGCGATTCCCCTGTTCATCCTGGCCGCCGACATCATGAACGTCGGTAGCCTCGCGGACCGTCTGCTCCGGTTTTGCCAGGCTCTGGTCGGCCGGTTCCGCGGCGGGCTCGGCCACGTCAACGTTGTGTCGTCTCTGATCTTTTCCGGTATGTCGGGCTCCGCGGTCGCAGATGCGGTCGGCATGGGCCGGATCATCATCGGCATGATGACCAAGGACGGCAAATACACGGCCAGCTATTCCGCCGCGATCACAGCGGCGACGGCAACCATCGGTCCGATCATTCCGCCGTCCATCCCGATGGTGCTCTATGCGCTCGTCTCCGATCAGTCGATCGGCTACCTGTTTGCCGCCGGCATGGCGCCGGGCCTGCTGATGGGCCTCGTGCTCGCCGTCATGAACACCATCATTGCCCGCCGGCGCAATTTCCCGGTCGATGACAGTGTCCCGCTTTCGGAGATGCCCCGCGTCACCATGCAGGCTTTTCCGGCCCTGATGCTGCCGGTCATCCTGCTCGGAGGCATCTACGGCGGTGTCGTCACCCCGACCGAGGCGGCCGCGGTCGCGGCCTTCTACGCCCTGGTCATCTCGGTCGTCGTCTACCGGTCGGTCACAGCCGGCCAGTTCTACTCGACCCTTTTGAACAGTGCCCGGTCGACGGCGACCGTCGGTATCCTGATTGCCGGCGCTCTCACCTTCAACTACGTGATCACCCGCGAAAACGTCCCCAATTCCATTGCGGACTTCATGGCCCAGTTCGAACTGTCGAAATGGGGCTTCCTGCTCGCGATCAACCTCTTGTTCCTGGCGCTCGGCTGCATCCTCGAGGCGGGCGCGATCCTTCTGATCATCGCTCCGATCTTCATTCCGACCGCCCAGGCGCTTGGGATCGATCTGGTGCATTTCGGGGTCGTGGTCGTGGTCAATGCCATGCTGGGGCTGATTACGCCACCCTACGGGCTTTTGTTGTTCATCGTGGCCAACATAACCAAGCAACCGCTGGCGCGCATTGTGCGCGACCTCGTCCCGTTCATCATTGCGCTGTTCGCAGCACTTGCCTTCATCACCTTCGTACCGGACTTCGTGCTCTTCCTGCCGCGGATGCTCGGTTACAAGGGGTAAGCTGAAACCTTGAGGAATTTCAGATGATTAATCCGGAACTAGACGCCTTTTTATCGGTCTGGGACAAAGGCTGGTCGGTGCTGCCAGCCAATGCCTCGCCGAAGGAGCGCCGGCTTCTGTTCGAATATATCGCAGAACGCATGCGCCTGCCCCGGCCTGAGGGCGTCACCTCTTCCGTACGCTTCGTGCCTTGTGAAAAGCGCAACGTGCTGGTGCGCGTCGACCGGCACGACGACGGCTGCACGCAGCCTTGCCTGATCTACATGCATGGCGGCGCCTGGGCGCAAGGCAGCCCGATGACCCACGCGGACATCACCATGCGGATCGCGGCCGAAAACAAACAGACCGTGATCAGCGTCGACTATGCTCTTGCGCCCGAACATCCGTTTCCGCGGGCGGTCTACGAGTGCCGGGACGCGGTCAAATGGGCGAAGGACAATGCGGCCGATCTCGACATCGATCCAAACCGGATCGCCGTCGGCGGGGACAGTGCCGGCGGAAATCTTGCTGCAGCGATCACGATTGCCCTGCGCGGCACCGCCTATGCCCCGATGGCGCAGCTGCTGATCTACCCGGGCACCGATTTCGACATGAGCAAGCCGTCCTATACTGAGAACGCCGATGCGCCGCTTCTGAAGGTCGCCGGCATGCCCACGGTCAATGCCAATTACTGCCCGAACGAAGAAGACCGGCAAAACCCGCTCGCGGCCCCGTCGCTCGCCGAAAGCCATGTTGGCCTGCCGCAAGCCTATATCGCCGTGGCGCAATACGATCCGCTGCGCGACGACGGCGCATCCTATGCCGACAAACTCAGGGCCGCCGGCGTGCCGGTGGAATTTGACACCGGCGAGGGCCTGATCCACGGCTATCTGCGCGCCATGGAATATTGCGCGGCCTCGCGCGCGAGCCTCGCCCGCATGTGCGCATGGCTCGCCAATTGTTACGCGACGGAGTAACCGGTCATGAAAACGGCGATTGCGACGGTTTCGATTTCGGGGGATCTGGCTGAGAAGCTGGCAGCCATCGCGGCAGCCGGGTTCGACGGGGTGGAAATCTTCGAGAACGATTTTCTCGCCTTCGACGCCAGCCCGCGCGAAGTCGGCCAGATGGTGCGCGACCACGGTCTGGAGATTTCCCTGTTCCAGCCGTTCCGCGATTTCGAGGGCATGCCGGAACCGCAGCGAACCCGCGCCTTCGAGCGGGCGGAACGCAAGTTCGACCTGATGGGAGAACTCGGCACCGACCTGGTGCTGATCTGCTCCAGCGTGTCGCCGTTGTCGCTCGGCGGTATCGACCGGGCCGCGGATGATTTCCGCGAACTCGGGGAGCGGGCGGCCAGGCACGGCATTCGCATCGGCTATGAGGCGCTCGCCTGGGGCCGGCATGTCAGCGATCACCGGGATGCCTGGGAGATCGTCCGCCGCGCCGATCATGCAAACGTCGGCCTGATCCTCGACAGCTTTCATACGCTGGCGCGTAAAATCGATCCGGAGACGATCCGCTCCATCCCCGGGGACCGGATCTTCTTCGTCCAGTTG
This sequence comes from Roseibium sp., assembly GCF_048260565.1. Lineage (GTDB taxonomy): Bacteria > Pseudomonadota > Alphaproteobacteria > Rhizobiales > Stappiaceae > Roseibium. The sequence continues at coordinate 57,143 of NZ_JBLXGP010000006.1, forward strand.
GCCGATGCGCCGAAGATCGACATGGACCTGCTCTACTGGAGCCGCCACTTCCGAAACATGCCGGGCGAAGGCGATCTCGACGTCACCGGCTTCATGCGCGCGGTCGCCGCCACCGGCTATGACGGGGTGATCTCGCTGGAGATCTTCAACGACCAGTTCCGCGGCGGCTCGGCCAAGCCGATCTCCGTCGACGGCCACCGGTCCTTGGTCTACCTGATGGATCAAGTGAAGCGGCAGGAACCGGGGATCAAGATCGAGGTTCCGGACATGCCGGACCGGATCGCGGTGTCCGGGATCGAGTTCGTGGAATTCGCCGCCAGCGAACAGGAAGCAGCCGATCTCGGAGCCCTGCTGCACACGCTCGGCTTTGCCCGCCTCGGCCGGCACGTGTCGAAGAAGGTCGACCTGTGGCGCCAAGGCGAGATCAACATCGTGCTCAACACCGAACAGTCGGGCTTCGCCCATTCCTCCTACGTGACCCACGGCACCAATGTTTGCGACATCGGCCTAAAGGTGGCCGATGCAAAGGCCACCGTAGAGCGGGCGCGGGCGCTCGGCGCCGAACCCTTCGAGCAGCCGGTGGGGCAGGGGGAACTGAACATCCCCGCGATCCGGGGCTTGAGCGGCGGGGTGATACATTTCATCGACGGCACAAGCGAGCTCGCCCGGGTGTGGGAGATCGAGTTTTCTCCTGTCTCCGACGACCGCAAGGCGGAGCCGGCGGATCTCTTACGCATCGACCATATCGCCGAGACCATGGCCTTCGACGAGATGCTGACCTGGCTGCTGTTCTACACCTCGATCTTCAAGACGGAGAAGACGCCGATGGTGGACGTGGTCGACCCGGCAGGCCTGGTGCGCAGCCAGGCGATCGAGAATACGGAAGGATCTTTAAGGATCACGCTCAACGGCGCGGAAAACCGCAAGACCCTTGCCGGCCACTTCCTGACGGAGAATTTCGGTTCCGCTGTTCAGCATCTCGCCTTCGAGACGGCGGATATCTTCGCCACCGCCGCTGCGCTCGCCATCAACGGCTTCAAGCCGCTCGTCATCTCGCCCAACTACTACGACGATCTCGATGCCCGCTTCGGACTGGACGACGTCTTCCTCGAGCGGCTGAAAAGCCACGGTGTCCTGTATGACCGGGACGAAAAGGGCGGGGAGTATTTCCAGCTCTACAGCCCGTTCTTCGGCGAGGGCTTCTTCTTCGAGATCATCGAGCGCCGCGGCGGCTATTCCGGCTACGGCGCCGGCAACGCCCCCTTCCGCATCGCCGCCCAGAAACGCCATCTCCGGGCAAAGGGCATGCCCAGGGGGTAGGCTGCCAGGAAAGATAACGGAAATCGAATCTCGGACCTGAATGCCTAGTAGGAGCTTTGAGACACTGCTCGCTTTTCGATTTGGTAGGCTTCCTTGATGCCGAAAAATCAGCGCTAAAACACCAAGACCGTATCGACGGTCTCCTCAGCCAATCGTCCCGGTCGCCAGGGCATGCTCCACACCGCCCCGGATGTGGCAGGCAAGCACCTCGCAGGCCCTGGCCGCGTCGCGCTTTAGCGCATGTTCCAGCAGGAGGCGGTGTTCTTCGGCGGCGATATCGCCACGATAGGAAAGCGCGACGAGCTGGTAGCGCAGGTACTTGTCGAAGGCGTCCGCATGTGTCTCCATCAGCAGTTCCGATCCGCAGGCGGAAATCAGCACCTGATGGAACTCCCAGTCATAGCGTTTCCAGGACTGGATTTCGCTGTGATCGCCGTCGCGCATCCTGGCTTCGAGCGCCTTCAGCCGGTGATGGGCCGCGACCACGCGCCCTTCCCACTCCATGCCACCTGCCGCGAAGGACTGCTCCAGCGCGTGGGTTTCCAGAAGAAGTCTCAGGTCCGCTATTTCCCTCAGGTTTGCCGCCGAGACGGGCGCGACCTGGAAACCGCGCTGGCCTTCCGCCACCACAAGCGCTTCGGATGCGAGCCTGTTCAGGATTTCCCGCAGCGTGCTGACGCTTGCGCCATAGGCATCTTTCAGTTTCTCCAGCCGAAGCTTCTGCCCCGGAGCCAGCTTGCCGAAAATGATGTCGGAGCGGATCTGGCGATAGGCGCCTTCCCCGATCGTCGGAACGGCCTGCCCGGAGTGCGGCGGCACTTCGCGTTTCATTGACACGCTCCGCATAAATGAGGCGTTTTGAAATGGCGTCCCACATTCACACCTTCAACAGCCCATTGTTCAGAGTGTGTTCGACACAGGCCTCGATGTGTCCGGCAAGGATTTTCGCCGCGGTCTCGTGATCACGCTCCAGCGCGCATTCCAGGAGCCGGCGGTGCTCATTGCAGGCAGCCTTGCCGCGATAGACCACGGCCACGATCTGGTAGCGGAGGAAGTGATCGAAGATCCGGCGGTGGGCTTCCATCAGGACATTGGAGCCGCAGGCGGCAATCAAGGCGCCGTGGAATTCGCCGTCGTAGCGCTTCCACGCTTCCGTCCGGGTGCGGTCCCCAGCCTCCATCAGCGCCTCCATCCGCGTCAGTTTGTGATGGGCGGCTACGACCTGTGCTTCCCATTCCAGGTCGCCGCGCACGAAAGATTGCCGAAGCGCATTGGCCTCCAGCAATTCGCGCATGCCGGCCACTTCCCTGAAATGCTTTTCCGAAACCGGCGAAACATGGAAACCGCGCTGGCCCTCCGCCACCACGAACCGCTCGGAAGCGAGCCGGTTGAAGACTTCGCGTAAGGTGCTGACGCTGACCAGATAGGGCGCTTTCAGGCTTTCCAGCCTCAGGCGAGACCCGGGCACAAGCGTGCCGAAAACGATATCGCGCCGGATCTGCCGGTAGGCGATCTCTCCGGACGTTTCGACGGACATGTCGGGCGTTGCGACTTCGGCGGCTCTCATGGACCCCTTCTTTGCAGTTTCCCGCCGTCCCGGCAAGCGGCATGGAAAGGATAAAATCAATAATCTATGAGATTTTTGATAATACCCATTGAAATTGAGTTCGTCTAATGGCACGACTCCCGGTGACGGAAATTAACCGTCGTGAACATTTGGCTTGGGAGGTAACAGCCATGATGGAATTCACGAGACGCACGCTGCTGGCCGCCGGTGTGGCCGCGGCCCTCATCGCGCCAGGCGCGACCGCGTCGGCACAAGACAAGATGGAACTGAACTTCTCGGCCGTCTTTTCGCCGCAGGACATTCGCGCCGAGATGATGAAGAACTTCGCCGATGGCATCGGCGACGAGTTCACGTTCAACGGCTATTACGGCGGCACGCTGTTCAAGCAGGGCACCGAGCTGGTCGCCATGCAGCGCGGCAACCTGGAAATGGGCAACATCGCCCCGCAGGACATCGCCAAGCAGATCCCGGCATGGTCCGTGCTCACGTCGGCCTACCTGTTCCGCGACTCCGATCACCTGCGCAAATTCTTCGCCAGCGACGTCGGCAAGGAAATGACCAAAATGGTCGAGGATAAGCTCAAGGTGAAGATCCTAGGCCCGACCTATTTCGGCGTCCGCCAGGTCGGTCTCAATCTGGACAAGGAAATCAAGACCCCCGCCGACATGTCCGGCGTCAAGCTGCGCATGCCGGGCGGCGAAGCCTGGCAGTTCATGGGCAGCGCGCTCGGCGCCAACCCGGTGCCGATGGCTTACAGCGAGGTCTATATCGGGCTGCAGAACGGCGTCATCGACGGTCAGGATAATCCGTTCCCCAACGTCCAGAACATGAAGTTCTACGAAGTCATGAAGCAGATCGTCCTGACGTCTCACCTCGTCGGCTACGACCTGTTGTCGATCTCGCTCGACACGTGGAAGAAGCTGTCGCCGGAACAGCAGGCCAAGGTGCAGTCGGCTGCCGATGCAGCCATTGGCTGGAGCACGGAGCAGCACCTCAACCGGGAAGCGGAACTCGGTTCCTTCTTCAAGGAACAAGGCCTGAAGATCTACAAGCCGGACGTGGATGCCTTCCGGGCCTACGCTCAGGACAAGTATCTGAAGTCCGATCTTGCCAAGGACTGGCCGGAAGGCATCGTCGACAGGATCAATGCCATCCAGTGATGATCTGAGGCCACTCGAGCCGCGCGGGCAGGTTTTTGCCTGCCCGCGCGTTTCCTGTCGGCACCACCTTCAGGCGGACAATCTGCACGTCCGCCTGTCCGATCTCCGACCTGACGGCGGAAATCGCGTTTCCATCCCTTCGCGGAGCGGCCCATGGCAAATCCCATTTATATCCTGAACGGTCCCAACCTGAACCGGCTCGGCACCCGCGAACCGGAGATCTACGGCCACACAACCCTGGTGCAAGTCGAGGCGATGTGCCGCGAAGCGGCCGGCGCCACGCCGGTGGAATTTCATCAGTCCAACCGGGAATACGAAATCATCGAGTGGGTGCACGAAGCCATCGATGCCCCGGCCGGCGGCATCATCATCAACCCGGCTGCCTTCACCTTCACCTCGATCGCGATCCTCGACGCCCTGAAGATGTTCCCGGGTCCGATCATCGAACTGCATATCTCGAACATCCACCGGCGCGACGCGATCTATCACAACTCGCTGGTGTCGAAAGTCGCCACGGCCGTGATCGCCGGGTTGGGGCCGTCCGGATACAGAACTGCGGTTGGCGCGATGAAGGAATTGATCTTGGCATAGCCCATTCCTTGCAACGGGAGAATGGGCGCTGAAAACGTAATAGACACCGGTCAAACTCGCTGATATCGCCACCGGGAATGAATGTTGCTCCACGGCATTGCAAGTTGCCAAACTTGACGTCCATCTCGGTAACGGTCCGCGCCGCGATCGACTACTCCTTACGAGCGGTTTTTGAATCTGCATTGACTGCGGGCTGTCTATTGAAACCCCGGCCATACCGTGCCTGGTGCTGGATAACCGGCCTCCAAAAATGGGATCGTCGCGCTAACCCTTCTCGCGGCGCGGGAACTGACGCGCCACAGGATTGGTGTGGTCACAATCGCTCCGGGGCTTTCAGCAACATCAATGATGCCCGGTATGCCGCAAGACGTGCGGGACAGCCTGGGAGCGAGCGGATCCGTTAACCTTCTGCAGGATTATGCCCCCTGGCCGGAAACGTCATTGTGGGTAAAGAGAGGAGATAATAAGACTACCAATATTGTTAGGGGATCGAGTTGGAGTGCGGCGGATAGTACACCTCATGGTAAGATTGCACTGCGTGTATTGGCCGGCACGTAAGCTGCTGCGCGCCGAAGGGCTTCCGGAAGACGGAGCCGTTTTCTAACGAACCGATCTGGAGGCTCCGGATCTGGTCGGACGGTGCGCTAAGACCTGCGCATCCACACAAGCTTTGAATTTAAAGTCTCGGTATGATCAGGCCCCCGCAACCAAACAATAAAACCCGGCACACCGCCGGGTTTTTTGCGTTTGAAAACTGCCTCAAGGATTTTGACCGGACAAGATGCCCTCAAAAAGCCCATAGGCCGACCCTGCGAAACATAAATCCCAGAACGATTTGCGACAGCTCCACGGATCATAACGACAAAAATACGAACACTGAGAAAAAACGGCCCAGAAACGATCCGGCACATCTAGCTTCAGGTGTCCATCAACACACGGATCAGCTCTGCCTGCCGCTTGACGCCGGTCTTTTCGAAGATCCGCATCAGATGGGTTCTGGCGGTATTGATGGAAATGCCACACCGCGCAGCCGCTGCCGCGCGGCCATCACCCTTGAGCATCTCCACGGCGAGTGCGGCTTCCGCTGGCGTTAAGTCGAAACGGACCCTTAGATCCTCCATATCCGCGACCTTGCCCCGGTCCGGGGCCCGGATCACAAGCATGGCGGCTGCCGGCGTTCCATGCGGATTGCCGGTATTTGAGCGGTACGGAAGGACGTCGATCACAAGCTCGGCCTGTCCGTGCTCCCGCTGGATTCCAATGGGTTTGCCGCAAGGCTTATGCGGATCGATCCGGGCACAGGACTGAACGGCGGATTTGAGACGGATGTCTGTTTTTGCGTCCCGCACTTGAAAGACGCCGTTCTTCACGGCGATCCCGGGTTCCGTTGCGAGCAGATCCTCCGCATCATCGTCCAGATACAGGCACCGTCGTTTGGCATCGACCAGAATGAGCCCCGCATGGTCGGACCGGAGACTGCAATCGATTAGGGACCGTTGGAGGTCCAGGCGATGGAGTTTGCGTGCTATGGACACGCCCCGCTCGATATGCGGAACCATCAACCGTGCTTTCCGCAATGTTTGCACCTCAAATTCGTCCTTCGCGGGCGAGGTCTGCAGGACAAACGTGCTGAACGCGGTCCGTTCCCGAAAAAGCGGCACGGTCACGCCGTAGTTTCCATAGCCTGTAAAACGCCGGAATTCATTGTAGAACGCGCTGGAAAAATAGGCGTCGCGATCGATGTCGGCCACCGAGATGAACCTGCCCGGAGGCGTTTTGGCAGCAAGTTCGGAAAGGGGATCGTGCCGCCACCAGTGCCGGTTATAGGCGACGAGCGAGTCCGGATTTGCGCCGGGCGTAATCACCGAAGAATAGTTGATATCGGGATCGACGGCCACAAGGGCGGCGTTGGCCCCGCCGCAAAATGCAGCGATCTTCGTCAGAAGTTCAGGCCACTGATCGGCCTCCAGGGCCGCGTCGTAGATTTCTCCGACGATGTTCAAGGCGGTGTCGTGTTTCATCTTTCAATATCATCCGAACTTTGCCCCTGGGAACCTGACCCTCGTCACATTAGGCAGATGCGGATAATGGCGCTTACCCCACATGGGGTAATTCCTGAAGACTGCTGAAAATTGAGGCGTTTGCGGTCGGACTGCGGATAAACGAAGGAGCCGGTCTCTTATTCGCCCAGACCGGCCAGAAGGGCGATGATCCGGTCCGGAGCCTGGTAGAGAGCCAGTTGGCCGGTGCCCTCTAGCGGTATCAGGTCGATTTCCGGCCTCAGGTCGGCAATTTCGATGACCAGGTCGAGCGGTGTCACTGGATCATGAACACCGTGGATGAATGACATCCGGCGCGGTGCGAGTCTTTTCAGCCAGTCGGACCAGTCGGACGCCGCCAGTGCTGCGTCGATTTCATAGGCCGCGGTTCCCTGTTCGAAGGCCCGGCGGAAATCATTCAGAAAAAGGTCTCTGTTGACGGGGTCGGAAATCAGCGCCGTATCCTCCGCCGCTCCGGCAAACAGGTTGTTGAACAGAACCTCGATCCGGTTTTCCACCAGAAGCCCGAATGTGCCCCGGACGAGCAATGACAGCGCTTTGGGAAAATACCGCGCAGTATAGGCAAAAAGGCGTGGCCATGCCGGCAGATGGTCTATGTGTCTGCGGGCCAGGAACGGCGGAAAACCGGAAATGGCAACGGCATGTTGAAACCGGTCCGGCAGCAGGGCGGCAGCCGTGGCCGCATAGATGGCCGAAGACATGTGACCAACGACGACCGTCTTTCCGATACCCAGTACATCGAGCAGGTACGCAAGGTCCGATGCGAAGGCCCGCTCCGGCGAGGCCGGCTTTTCCGGAAATGCGGTCGACTTGGCAAAGCCGGCCCGCCAGGGACAGATCAGCCTGATTCCGTGTCGGTGCAGGCTGTCGAGAACGACCGGCGGCATGATCGTGCCGGAAAACATGTTGTGCAGGAAAACCACCGGCCGCCCGGTCGGCGGACCGCATATTTCCACCTGCATTTGCCGATTGTCCGGCAATGTCAGGATGAGGCTGCCGGGAGGGGTGCCGTCATCGGGTTTCCCGTGCACCGGGATCGACAGTTCGGGCGTGACCAGGGTGATCGCGGCGAAGAGGCGCACGAGGTCGAGTTGCGAACTGACGCCGGTCTTCGTCAGAAGTGACTTGGCCTGGGTACGGACGGTCTCGACGGACCTTTGCCGTTTGGTCGCCAGTTCGGTCAGGCTCTGGCCGCTCACCAGCGTTTTCAGGATCTCCTGTTCCGATTTCGACAGGCCAAAGGCCTCCGTAATCGCTTCGCCGGCTGCCTGGGACCAGTCGAAGTCGATCCGGCTGAGCCGCGCAGCGGTGCCGTCTTCGCTGGTCGTCGCCGGAGACAGAGCCCAAAGGGTTCGCCGTTGATCATTCCGGTAGAACGGAACGATGCAGAACACGTTTTCGGGTCGAGCTCCGAAGATCTGCTTCAAACCGTCCTTGAGGAGGTGTTCGCCTTCCGCGTCCATCGGTGCGGAAAAAACATTCTGTCGCGCAACGAAAGGCATGTTCTGTTCATCGTCGGCGTGGACCGAAATAATCGTCCCGTTGCGGTCAAGAAGAACGAAATCGCCCTCGTCGCGCAGGCTGGCGGCGCGGAAATCATTCTGCTGCCACAAGCGCGCGAATGCGTTCGCCGCCTGCTCGAAATGAAGCTCCGCCTCGACATGATCGAGAACCTGTTCGCCTTCCCGGGTCTGGCCGCCCGGAAGCGCTTCCGGAGATTGCGACTTGTCGTAGATTGCCGAGAGTTCTTTGATGAACCGCTCGGTCTTGGCCGGGTCGGAAACGGATTGGTGCGCAAGGTCGATGATCTGGCGCTTCTTTTCAAACTGCAAGAGACGCACTCCGGCGCTGACTAAACAGTGTCGACGCAGTCATTTATCGGTGAAGGTTTGGCACTCGACATACGTCTGACCGTTCATTCTTAGGCAAGACCTGGCCATCATACAAACATCGCGTGCGCGAATCGCGTGCAAGAGGACGGTTGATGACGCCCGGCAAGGCTGCGCCGAATGGCGAAACGACCATCATCGAATGGAGCTGCTTGACCCGGATTTTTCGACCGATCCATTCACCGCTCAAAAAAATCCTTCTTAAGCGGGGGAGGCCGGCGATGATGTACCTGTGCCTGTTTTCCGTGCCGAGATTCGTGACTTGCCGATGAACAGAAACATTGCGGCAATCAGCAGTCCGGCCATCAGCATAATGAGTCCGAGAACGGGCCGGTAGGCGATCCAGGCCACGCCCATGACCAGCGGCGCGAGGACAAACGTCAAAGCCAGGGCGGCGAGCCCGGTGGCGAAGCGGAAGACGTCGCCGATAAACGGAATGATATCGCCGAGAACGCCGACAATCGAGAACATAAGCCGGAAGCCGATCAGGATCGCGAGCGTGCCGACCCCGCGAATGATCCAGGTCTTGGTGACATTTGCCGACTTGACGGTTTCGAACATGTCCGTGGCCGTCTTGTCGCCGGCAGCTGTGAGGAAAATCTTGTTTCCGCTGGAGGTTTTGTAGGGCATGAGTCGGTCGCCTTGCTGCATGCCGACGATGCTGGCCTTATCGGCGACGAAAGCAGTCAGGGTTATCTTCAAGTCGCCGATCGCAGGGGATGACGGATTGTTGCCCACATAGATGGCGTCGGCCGAGGGCTGGACTTTGAAGCTGTTGCCCAGAAATTTTTTCAACCCGGCAAGAGGGGTCTGGTACGGCGGCAGGGTTTCCGTCTTTCCAAGTCCCGCCAGGATGCGTCCGGGGAACTGGAACCCGCCGACGGCTGCGCTTTCGGACGTCGCGCTGTTTTGAGGGACTGCGAAATCGGGGTTTTCGTGTCCTTCCGGTTTTTTGAAGTTGGAGCTGGCGATGGGGCCGGAGGACCAGGTTCTGGAATAGCTGTAGGTGGTCACCTTTTGCGTATCGCCGCCGATCTTGTTTCGCGTTTCGCGCCGTGTCTCTTCTTTCCATTGGTACATTTCGACATGGCGTATGAGCCGGATCGTGTTGACCGGCAACGCGAGGCCCCTGAACAGGGGGTCGGCCGGTGGCGCGGCAACCCTGACCGGTCCGCTGATGTGAACGAGCCGGCCGTCGTTGGTAACGTCCGGGCGTGCGGCAGCGACGGACACGACGGTTTCGGCGCCCTCGTTGAGGGCGCGCGCGAGTTTCACTGCGCGGCCCTCGTTCCAGAAAAGAGCGCCGCAGGCGACGATGACGAGGAGGAAACCGGCGGCTATGCCACCGAAAGCACCGGTGATCCGTCGGAACCAGGATGTGGATGTTGTCTCCGTAAACTGGTCGGACATGGGAGGTGTTCCTTGATCGCGGACAGGCGGTTATTTGTAGATGTTCAGGCGGTTGCCATCGCCGCGGATCTTCTTTGCTTCCTCGACTCCTTCGGCAGTGACGCCGGTCTTGCGCACGTTGATGGAAGTCACGCTTTCAAGCCCGGCCAGATGCTTGAGGGCGGCATCCGTGACGGCGGTTTCGTCGATATTGATACTTTTGAGATTTTTGCCTGCCAGTGCGGCGATCCCGGCATCCGAGACCGTTGTTTTGGACAGGGTCAGGAAGGCCAGCGAGCCGTGCTCGGCGAAGGCTTTAAGCCCCTCGTCGGCAACGTCCGTGCCGGCCATGGACAGGTTGGTCAGGCTGATGATCTTGGCCGCTTCCGCTGCGGTCGGATCGCCGACGTGGTTTTCGTTCAGGTTCAGCTCTTCAAGCTGGGCAAGCTTGCCGATATCGCCGGCCGTTTCGTCGCTGAGACTTGTCCGCTGCAGGTACAGTCTTTTCAGATGGGGGGCAGCCGCCAGCGCCTTGAACGAGGTACCGGTAATGATCGTGTCGTTCAGGAAGAGCTCGCTCAGACCCGGAATGGTCGCGATGTGCCCGATACCCGCGTCGGTGATGGTGTCCACATTGTTCAGGTTCAAACGGCTGAGAGAGGGATGCTTTTCAAAGGCCTTCAGCGCATCGTCGTCGATATAGAGATTGCTTGCTTCGAAGTCGCGCAGGCGCGGCAGACCGGCAAGCAACGCAACGCCTTTGGGGGTGACGCCCTTGGTTCGCGCGATGTTGAGGCGTTCCAGCTGGCTCATGCCCGAAATCGCCTCCAGTCCGGCATCGCCGACCGACATGCTTGTCAGGGTGAGCTGCTCGATGCTTTTTGACGTGGCGAGCGCCGCAAACCCGTCCGGGGTGATGCCTTTCACCCTGGCCAGGCTGAGAGCTTTCAGATTGGCCATGGCGGCAATCGCGCTGACGGCTTCGTCGGTAATCTGAAGATTGGTCAGAGACAGGTTGGTCAGGGACGATGAACCGGAAATCGCAGCCAGTCCGGACGGTGTCAGGTCAAGCTGGTGGATAATCGTCAGGCTTTGCAGCTTGGGCAAGTCCACGACGGCTTTCAGGTCTTCGTCGGAAAACGCGGTCGCGGTGCTTGTGACGGATAGGAACTTGAGCGTCGACAGCGAGGCAGCGGTCGCGGGCTTGTTCAGAACCTTGATGTCCAGCGCCTGGAAGCGGTCCGCCAAGGCTCCCAGGTCGACGGCCGAAGCGGGCATGGGCAACAAGGTGATCGCCGCAAAAAACATTACGGCACTGGTGCATGCTTTCAATCTGAAATGAGACATCCAAATACAGTCCTTTTCCTTCTGCCCGTCCGGAAGGCTAGGCAGAAGGAAGCGGCTGTGCGTGCGACGTTCGTGTGATGTGCGGCGGTGACGGATCCCCTATCGTTCGCGTGGTTGCGTGGGTTTCGACCGGCCCGGATCTTTAGGGGCCGGTTAAATTTCGAGACAGTGAAATGACACTCTTTACAAGTTTTGACGGACGCATTTCCCGGCGCACTTTCTGGCTGGGTTTCCTGGTTATGGCGGTCATCGGCGTTGCGGTGGGATTGGGATTGTTCGCCGCTCTGCCGGCAGGTTTGGGGATGAAGATCGTGCAGCTCATCGTCGTGGTTGCCATGTGTTACATCTGGGCGGCCGTGGTGGTGAAGCGTCTGCATGACAGGGACAAGCCGGCCGTACCCTATGCGGTTATTTTTCTCGGCCCCGCCATCCTGAACAGCGTGATGACGATCTTCCTGATCGGCTATACCGCCGTGGACATCGCCGGCGTCGCGGTCGCGGTGCCGGGACGTCCGGCGATGATCGTCACCTATGTGTCGATCGCGGTTTCGTTGTGGATGATCGTTGAACTCGGCTTCCTTAAAGGAACGTCCGGCGAAAACCGCTTCGGGCCCGATCCGCTGGCGGCGGCCAATGGCTGAGGCGGACACCTCCAGGCCAGTCGGCAAGCCGGTATCGGACGCTGCCAGAATACTGCGTTACTTCGCCTTTGCTCTTTATGGCGTCGCACTGCTTGCGGTGCTGGCGCTGGTTTATCTGGGGGCGGGCGAAATCCTGCTGAAGGTTGCCGGCAGAACCGGCGAGGCAACGGTCGTCGACCTGCGCGACGAGACGTATCGCGTGGTGCGCAGCTACTATGGCGCTGGCGGAACTGCGGTCCGGACCGAAATGCGGACGGATTATCACGTAACCTACAGGTTAGCGGCCGACGGCCGGGACTATCGGCAGGAGAGCCGGGTTTCGGAAGATTTCTACCGAGGCCTCGCCAAGGGGCAGACGTTTCCGGTCCGCTACCTGGCGGGTAATCCCGAATTCAACCGGATCGACCCGGAACGCAGCATCTGGGGGCTACTCGTCTCCGGACTTCTGGCGGCCTTTTTCGGGTCATGCGGCTGGCTGTTCCACCGGGTCGGCAGAAAGCTGGCGGCCGCCGAACGGCTCCGGCCGGAATAATCTCAAGGAGCCGAAGGTATGTTTGTCTACATCCCGATGAACTCCCACCAATGGCTGTTGCGCACGCGCGACGGCAAGCGGGAAGCCTCATGGCGCATGTGGTTTCTGATCTTCCTCCTGCCGATCGGGTTCCTGTGCGCCACGGTCTGGCTGGTCTTCCAAAGCCTTTACCTCGATGCCACGGCCGCACGGACAATCGGAGAGGTCGTGCGGGTCTATGAATGGGAGGATTGGACACCCTGGGACGGGGACACGATGGCCTACAGTCCCGTCTTCCGATATCAATTCTCCGACGGCTCCATGACCGAGGCAAGCACGGGACTGTCGTCTCCCAATTGGAATTTCCCGATCGGATCCAGCCACGAAATCCTGTTTAGCCCGGACCGAAAAGGCGATGTGAAGCTCAACAACTTCGAGACCCTGTGGGCCGCGCCGCTCATCATCGCGCTGATCGCGCTGGCGGCTCTTGTTCCTTCCGGAATCGCCAGCTTGCTGTTGTTGCGCTGGCTGAAAGGCGGCAGGAAAGCAGTTAGCGCTTACAGGTGAACGGTGCCGATAACTCCTCATCGGCACGGCACCAGGAAAAACATCGCCCATCGCACGAACGTCGCATGCCGGGATATCTCCGGCCTCCTATCTCTTCCGGTAGTGGGCAAGAGATAAGGATTGTCTAGCATGCGTACTTATTCGATTGCGTTGTCTGTCGCTGCCGTTCTGGCGATTTCAATTCCCGGCCCTGCTTTCGCCTGGGACCTGATTGGCACCAGGGTCGTGACCGACCGGGTGGACCGGGACGTGGTTCACGCGTCCGGGCCACGGCGTTTTAAGCAGATCAAGATCTGTGTTTTCCGCAATCCGGTGCGTTTCTACGATGTCGATGTCCGCTTCGCCAACGGCGGCCGTCAGGACGTCAAGATTGCCAGGAGGATCAATGCAGGGCGATGCACGCGCGCGATCGACCTCAAGGGCCCCAGGCGCAACATCGCCTCTGTCAAATTCATCTATGAGGAAACGAGTCTCAAGCTGAGACGCGCGACCGTCCGCGTCTTCGGCCGCTAACCGGCTGCTTTAAGGGTCCGTACTTTCAGGTGGCGTTCCGACGATTTCCGGCTTTTAAACTGAAATCGGAGGTCCGCCACCTGCCGGGAAATGGGACCTAATGCCGGAACAGATCCTGATCGATACCGGCGGCCCGGAATATATAATCGCGGCTGGCTTCGAGTTCCCGACGCAGGCGGGGCAGATCGAAGCCCATCAGTACCCCGCGCCATTTCCGGATCCTGCCCGCGACGAAGACGGTGTCCACATTGGTCCGCTCCATCAGCGTGACCACGGTGCCCGGCACGTGGTTGAGAGGCGCGACGTTCAGGGCTTCGGCGTCGAGCAGGATGATGTCGGCCTCCTTGCCCGGGGTCAGCGAGCCGGTCTTCTTGTCCAGTTTGAGACCGCGCGCGCCTTCGATGGTGGCGCTCCGGATCGCGTCCATGGCCGTCAGCAGGGTCGGATAGTCCTTACCGGCCAGCGCCAGTTCATTGGCGCACATGCGCTGCAGGGTCACCATGGAGCGCATCTGGGTGAAGGCGTCCGCCGTCATGGTGCATTCCACGTCGGAGGACAGGGACGGCCGGAGGCCGTGGTCGATCGCCTTCTGGATCGGCGGTGCGCCGTGGCGCATGTGCATTTCGATCGGCACCGACAGGGAAATATGCGCGCCCGCGTCGGCGGTGTAGTTCCAGCCTTCGTCCGACATGCCGGTCATATGGATGAAGATGTTGTCCGGGCCGAATTTGCCCGCGGCACCCAGTTCATCGAAGACCGGCTGCATGCCGAAGGTGCCGACCACGTGGAGCGCGATCGGAAGGCCTAGCTCGCGGCCGATCTCCCAGCTCTTCTCGTAACCGGGCAGGTAGATCTCGCCGCCCATGACCATGGTGATCAGCTGGTCGTCGGAGGCAAAATGCTCCGCCTTGATGCGCCGGGCGTCCTCCGGATATTTCGCATTGTCGCCCCAGCCCTCGAAATAGCCGAACACCGAGCGGCGGCCCGCGTCGCGCAGGCCTTCGATGGCCGCGTCCGAATGCTCCGGCGAATGATGGATCTGGCTGACGTCCATCACGGTGGTGACTCCGTCATCGAGCTGGGCGATCGATCCGAACAGCTCGTTGATGTAAACGTCCTCCGGCCGGTAGACCATGGAGAAGGTCTGCAGCATCTTCTCATAATAATTGTATTCGCTTTCCGGACGGCCGTCGTTGATCAGGATTGCATCCGCAAGCACCCCGCGCAGCGCGGTCTCGAACTGGTGGTGGTGGGTATCGATGAAACCGGGCATGACGATCTTTCCCGAAGCATCGATCACGACGGCGTCCGGCGCATCGATGTTGGCGCCGACTTCCGCGATGAGGCTACCGTCGATCAGGACGTCGCCGACGGGAAAGTTGCCGATGCTGTCGTCGACCGAAAGAATCGCGCCCCCCTTGATCAGCACCTTCCGGCCCGCTTCGCCGATGCCTTTGGGCAGGGTCGCTGCCGCGGCATCCTGGGCGGCGGTCGAACCGTTGAGGGTTGCGGCCGCGGCCTCCGCGCCGGCGGTGCCGGCAAGGCTCAGATAGTAACGCCGCGTCGGGCATGAAGAAAGCGGCGCGCCGCTCCCGCAAAGTCTGCACATTGGAAGTCCTCCCTAGTCTTGCATGTGCGACGACGGCAGCAGACGACGGGAGTGACAGACATCCTGTCGCCGGGTCAGCTGCCGATAATCGATTCCGCCATCGGATAGCGTGCGATCGCATGGGCGATGCGCGAAGCGGTCGCCTGCAGCTTCGGCAGGCGTTCGGTTACGAGTTGTTCCGGGGTCACCAGTCCGGTGTAGCCGGAGGAATTCAGGGCCGCGATGGTCCGGCCGTTGCTGCCGCGGATCGGCACCGCGATTGCCGTAATGCCGTAGTCGAGCTGGTCGACGGTGGTGGCGTAGTTGCGTTCGCGGGCAAGCTCCACCTCGCGCCGCAGCGCCTCCTTGTCCGTCACGGTCTTGTTGGTGAGCGCCTTCGGCCGAAGGTCGTGAAAATAGGCGTACAGCGCATCGTTGCTTAAGCCTGCCAGAAGCACCCGGCCGAGCGAAGTGGCATGGGCAGGGTAACGCGCGCCGACGACGGCGGTGGCGCGGCGGGCACGCTGCACCGAGTAATGGGCGATATAGATGACATCCTCGCCGTCGAGCGTTCCCACCGAAGAGGCGTCGCCGAAATCCTCGACCACGTTGCGCAGTTCGGGAAGCAGCATCTCGTCGATCCGCGCGGAGAAATAGAAGGCAGAGCCCAGTCCCATCACCTTCGGCCGCAGGAAGAACCGCTTGTTGGCGTGCCCGGCATAGCCGAGTTCCACCAGCGTGATCAGGCTGCGCCGGGCCGCGGCCGGCGTAAGGCCGGTCCGGCGGGCGATTTCGCTGAGGCTCATTTCCGGATGCCCGCTGTCGAAACATTCGATGATCGCGAGGCCCTTAGCGAGCGCTTCCACGAATTCCGGTGGTCGGGTCGTCTCTTCCAAGTCGGCTTCCTTTCCGTTCCCGCTCAGCCTTGGGGAGCGAGAACGAAATCGAACTTGAACTTGGCGTCAGGTTTGATCTTCAAATCGAAGTCGAACGTGTCGGTCGGCTTGACCGGCTCCAGCTTTGCAATCAGCGACCTGCGTACGCCGAACACCGCGTCATTGTCCAGATATTCGGTGTTTTCGAAGAAGACTTCGGTGGTGATCGCGTTCATGCCAGCGGCGCGGATGATGTAATGGAGATGTGCCGCGCGCCATGCGTGCCGGTTGCCGGCGCGCAGAAGATCGCCGACCGGGCCGTCATAGGGGACCGTATAGGGCTTGGGCAGGACGGTAGTGTAGTAGTATTCGCCCTTGTCGTTGGCCACGAACTTGCCGCGCAGGTCGTATTTGTCCTGGCCTTCCTCCTGGATCGGATAGGTGCCGCTGGAATCGGCCTGCCAGGTGTCGATGATCGCGCCGGGAAGCGGATTGCGCAGCGTGTCCATCACCTTGCCGTGGACAAGCACGGTGACACCGTCGCGACCGTCGGCGAGATGGCCGCCAAGCTGCATGTCCGGCGCATTGTCCAGATAGAACGGGCCGAGGTTTGACCCTTCCGTGGCCCCGCCGCGCGTGTTGATCATATCGACCAGAGCGGAAAAGCCGAGCACATCGGACAGGAGAATGAACTCGTGCCGGTCCGGCGTTGAGATCTTGCCGCAGTCATAGAGGAAGGTGAGCACGCCCATCCATTCCTCGTGTGTGAGGTTCACCTCGCGCGTGAAGTCGTGCAGGTGTTCGATCAGCTTGTTGATCAAAAGCTGAATGCGGCTTCCGTCCTCGGTCTTGAAGGACTCCTTCACTGCCTGGGTGATCGTGAACTCGTTCACGTCTTTCATCGTCTCCTCCCGTACGTCTGCCAAGCCGTTGATTTCGCGACATTAGCTTCGCAATCGGCCGTGCACCCTTGACGAAACCGTAAAACAGATAATAAATTTCTACAAGCGTAAAAGTTTTCGCATACCGAAAAATATAAGGAGCGGACATGCGTATCGGAAAGCAGGATCAGGCTTTCACGGCTATCGCGACCTCAGACGCGGAAAGCATCACTGTGCGGGGCTACAACCTTGTCGACGAGCTGATCGGGGAGATCGATTTCACCGACTATTTCTGGCTGCTGGTCCTGGGAGAAAAACCGACGGACAAGCAGCGGCGCATGATGAATGCCTGTCTCGTCTCCATCGCGGAGCACGGTCTGGTGCCGAGCGTGCAGGCGGCGCGCATGACGCTGGCCGCCGCACCCGAAGCCTGGCAGGGGGCGATGTCCGCAGGCCTTCTCGGCATGGGCTCGGTGGTCGCCGGAAGTTCGGAGATCGCCGGCCGGTATCTCGCCGAGGTGATCGCCAAGGCGAAGAGCGAAGACAAGGACATCGACACCGCCGCGATCGAAAGCCTTCACGCCCTCAAGGAAGCGCGCAAGAAGGTTCCCGGTCTCGGTCACCCCCAGCACAGCGCCGGCGATCCGCGCGCGGACCGGCTGCTTGAGATCGCCGACAAGAACGGCATCTCCGGCGTTTACATCGAAACCCTGCGCGTGCTGGCGAAACATGCCCCCGGCATCATCAACCGGCCGCTGCCGATCAATGTCTCCGGCGCCATTCCGGCCGCCATTCTCGATGCCGGCTGGCCGCTCGACGCCCTGAAGGCGGTCCCCCTGCTTGCCCGCACAGCAGGCCTGGCCGCGCACCTTTACGAAGAGGCGCAGCGCTCGATCGGTTTCATCATGTCGAACGAGGCGGATCTCGCGATCGCCTACGACGGGAAACCTTCGAAAAAGACAAAAGAAACAAAGGCGGCGCGGGACTGAGCCATGGTCAAGATCCTCAGAAACATCCGCGTGATCGAATTGGGCACCTACATCACCGGTCCTGCCGCGGGCATGCATCTGGCCGATCTTGGCGCCGATGTCATCAAGGTCGAACGTCCGGGCGAAGGCGACCCGTTCCGCGCTTTCAAGGGCGGCCTCTATTCGCCGCACTTTCAGACCTACAACCGCAACAAGCGCTCCATCGCGCTCGACACCAAGAAGCCTGAAGATCTTCAGGTCCTGCACGACCTGGTCGCCTCCGCGGATGTCTTCATCCAGAACTTCCGGCCGGGTGTCGCCGAAAAGCTCGGGGCCGGGGAGGCGGATCTGCGCAAGGTCAATCCGGATCTCATCTATTGCGCGATTTCAGGCTTCGGCCGCACCGGTCCGTCGAAGGACCGCCCGGCCTATGACACGGTTGCCCAGGCCGCCAGCGGTTATCTGCGCCTGCTGACCCCGCCGGTGAACCCGCGGGTGATCGGCCCGGCGATCGCCGATGCGGTCACGGGCCAGTATGCCGCGCTCGGCATTCTCGCCGCCCTCCTGGAGCGGACGCAGACCGGCGAAGGCCGCCGGCTGGACATCTCCATGCTGGAAGCCATGACCCACTTCAACCTGGACAGCTTCACCCATTATTTCTCCGAAGGCGAGGTGATGGGGCCGCTGTCGCGCCCCGTGGTGTCCCAGTCCTACACGTTTGAATGCAGCGACGGGAAATGGATCGCGATCCATCTTTCCTCCCCGGCCAAGTTCTGGAACGGCCTGCTGCAGGCAACCGGACAGGAACAACTCAACGACGATCCGCGCTTCAGCGAACGCCTGCGGCGGATCGAACACCAGGACGACCTGATCGCCCATTTCACGCCGGTCTTCAAAACAGACACCCGTGCAAGCTGGTGCGACAAGCTGCTGGCGGCGGAAGTGCCTCATTCGCCGGCCTACGATTCCAACGAGGCGCTGGAAGACCCGCAGGCGAAACACCTGCAGATCGCGGTTCATGCCGAGCACCCGTCGATGGGGCCGTTCACCACCGTGCGGGCGCCTTATTCGTTCGACAGCGAGCCGGATCTCGACATCGTGCCGCCGCCGGTGCTCGACGAGCACGGCGCCGAAATCCGCGAAGAACTCAGGCGGAAGAAGACCGGATAAGCGTCGGCCGGGAGGGCCTTTAGCGCAAAGAAGCAAAGGGGGGAACAATGAGCGGGAATGGGGAACTGACGGCACTGCCGGTGCCGGACGTCATGGAAGCCAGCCGCGAGATGCTGCAGAAGCAGCTCTACGCCATCTTCACCGAGCCGGCGAACGGCATCGGACCGGTTCTGGAACAGATGGCCGACCACCTGGCCTTCCAGGTCCAGCTTGAAAAAGACGGCATCATGTATGCGGCCGGACCCATGTGGACCGACGACGAGCAGCGCTGGGAGGGCGAAGGTCTTGTCGTCGTGCGCGCCGCCTCGCGGGCGGACGCCATCGCCATTGCCGAACGCGATCCGATGCACCGGAGCGGCGCCCGGACCTTCCGGGTCCGCCCCTGGATGATCAACGAAGGCAGCGTCACCGTCCGGCTCGACTACTCGAGCCAGACATTTGAATTGCTGTGAACAGAGGGAGGGAGGAACCAATGAAAACCCTGTTCGGACTGCTGACTGCGGGCATGCTGACACTATCCGTGCCGGCCATGGCCCAGGAAACGATCAATCTCACCGTGGCGTCGAGCCACCCGACCGCGATCCCGTGGGTCGGCATGATCAAGACCCACTTCATGGCCAAAACCGACGAGATCCTGGCCAAGACCGGCAACTACAAGATCGACTGGAACGAGGCCTTCGGCGGCCAGCTCTACAAGGCAAACGCCACGCTGACCTCGGTGGAGGAAGGCATCACCGATATCGGCTGGGTGTTCTCCTTCCTGGAGGCCGCCAAGCTGCCGCTCAGCCAGGCGTCCGGCTATGCGCCGTTTTCCACCAACAACCCGGCGGTCCAATTGTCGGTGATGGAGGAACTGTTCGAGACCAACGACGCCTTCCGCAACGAGTGGGAACAGCACAATCTGAAGGTGCTCGGCTTCACCGGAACCGACGGCTATGACCTCTACACCAAGCAGCCTCTGGACAGCTTCGCCGCGCTTAGCGGCATGAAACTGTCCGCTCCCGGCGTGCTCGGCAACTGGCTGCGCGGCACCGGGGCCAATGCGGTCGACGGGGCGCTCACCACCTTCTACACCGACATCCAGACCGGCGTGTCGGACGGTGTGCTGTCGCTTGCCCTCGGCGTCCTGCCGGCCAAGATCTACGAGGTGGCGCCCTATATCACCCGCGTGGACATGGGCGTTGCCTTCTCCGGCGCGGTCGCGATCAACCGGGACACCTGGGACGGTCTGCCCGAGGAAGTGCAGAACGCCATGGTCGAGGCGGGCAAGTACTACACGGTCTCCCACGGCGAGGACCTGCTGAAGCGCCACGAATTCGCGCTCAACAAGATGGTCGAGGTCGGGGCCGACCAGAACCCGCCGGTCACCATCACGCCAATGACGCAGGCTGATCGAGGGGCGTGGGTCAACGCCATGCCGAATCTCGCCAAGGAATGGGCCGATTCCCTTGAGGAGCGGAACATTCCGGCGCGCGATTTCCTCAAGGCCTACATGACCGGTCTCCGCAAGAAAGGCGAGACGCCCGTGCGGGCCTGGGACAACGATCTCTGATCGCGGTCCGGCAACGTGACGGGACATCCTGAAAAGGCCGGCGTTTCCCAAACGGAACGCCGGCTTCCAATCCTGCGCCGCTCCTGGGCCTTTCTCGTCGATGCGCTGGCGGCGACGGGCACGCTGCTGATCGGGGTTTTGATGCTGGTCATCTGCGCCGATGCGGTGGCCCGCAACACCCTGGGCGCATCCCTGCCGCTTGTCTCCGAACTGGGCGCCCTGATGCTGGTGATGATCGTCTATCTGCAGCTTGCCACCACCGTGCGCGCCGACCGTCTCGCCCGTACGGAAATCTTCTTCACCGGTTTCCGCGAAAGCTATCCGCGCGCAGGGGCCCTGCTGTCCGCCGTTTTCGATGCGGTCGGCGCCGCCGCGATCGGCGGCATCGCCTGGTCGACGGTCCGGATCCTGGAGAAGGACTGGAAGTCGGGCGAATACATCGGGGTGACCGGTATCGCGACCCTGCCGACGTGGCCGTTCCGGGTGCTCATCCTGCTGGGCGTGACCGTGGCCGCGATTGAATTTCTCATGCGTGTTGTTGCCGCCCTGCGCTATGCGGCGTCGGGAGGTGCCAGATGAGCCCGGTCGAAATCGGTATCGCGGCCATCGCCGGCCTGATGGTCCTGATCTATCTCGGCATGCCCATCGGGGTCTCGATGCTGACGGTTTCCTTCTTCGGCGTCGCCGCCATCCGCAACGATATCGTCGCCGTTCGCATGATCGGCGCCGTCGCCAACGATTCCTTGCGCGAATATCTCTTCGCGGTGGTGCCGCTGTTCGTTCTGATGGGACTGCTCGTCACCGTTTCCGGCGTCGGCAAGGACACGTTCGATGTCTTCGAACGGGCCATGAAGCGGATCCGCGCCGGTCTCGGCATGGCCACCGTGTTTTCCAATGCGATCTTCGCGTCGATTACAGGCATTTCGATCGCATCCGCCTCGGTCTTCAGCCGGGTCGCGGTTCCCGAAATGACCCGGCACGGCTATTCGCGGCAGTTCTCGACCGGGGTCGTCGCGGGCAGTTCGGTGCTGGGCATGCTGATCCCGCCGTCGCTCCTGATGATCGTCTATGCGGTCATTGCCGAGGAATCGGTGGGCCGCATGTTCCTCGCAGGCATCGGTCCGGGAATCCTGCTCTCCCTGATGTTCTGCCTGGCGATCTGGCTCATGGCCACGTTCCGCAAGGACTTCGTCTTTTCAAAGGAGAATGACACAAGCGATATCGGCGAATTGAATTTGCTCGACATCGTGTTCAAGGCGATCCCGATCCTGTGCCTGATGCTGCTCGTCCTCGGCGGTCTGTACGGCGGTTTTCTCAATCCGACCGAAGCCGGCGCGGCAGGCGCGTTCGGGGCTTTGGTGGTCGCGCTCCTGCGCAGATCCCTGACCGGCCGCAGCTTCTGGCGTCTGCTGGTGGAAACCGGGCAGATCACCGTGTCCGTCCTGTTCCTGATCATGTCGGCGAGCTTCTTCAGCCGCATGCTGGCGCTGTCCGGCCTGCCGAACGCACTGGCCGATCTGCTTCTCAGCAGTTCGCTCGGAGCTTACGGATTTCTGCTGCTTTTCCTGGTGCTGGTGATCCTGCTCGGCTGCCTGATCGATTCCATCTCGATCATGCTGATCCTGCTGCCGATCGCCCTGCCCGTCGCGGAGGCCGCAGGTTTCGACCTGATCTGGTTCGGGGTGTTGACCGTGATCGGGGTGGAGGTCGGATTGCTCACGCCGCCCTTCGGCCTGTCCGTCTACACGATCAAGTCGTCCATGGCTGATCCGGACCTGACGCTGGGCGACGTCTTCCGCGGCGCCATGCCCTTCGTCCTCACCATGATCCTGTGCATCGCGATCATCGTCGCCTTCCCGCCGATCGCGACCTATCTCGCCCGGCTATAAAAACTTCGGAGACCAGACCCATGAAGACGCTCCTCTTCATCTGCGGCAGCCTGCGGACCGCCTCTTCCGCCCGCGGCACCCAGCGGGCGCTGCAGGCTGCCCTTGCCGGGGCTTGTGCGTTTGACGAGGCCGACATCGGCGCGCTGCCCCATTACAACGCCGACATAACCGACAACCGGCAAGTCGAGACTTTCAAGCGCCAGGTGGCGGAGGCCGACGGTGTGGTGTTCGTCACTCCGGAATACAATTACGGCATTCCCGGCGTCCTCAAGAACGCCATCGACTGGGCCTCGCGGCCGGGCTATGCCTCCGTCTTCAAGGACAAGCCCGTCTTCGTCATCACCGTCTCCGGCGGCGCGCTCGGAGGCGTCCGCGCCCAGGCGCAGCTGAAATACGCCATGAGCGCGGTTCTGGCCCGGGTGTTTCCCTATCAGGAAGTCGTCGTCCCGACCGCCAATGACAAGATGAAGGACGGACTGCTGGCCGATGAGGCGATCATCAGCTTCGCGACCACGGCCCTGACCGCCTTCATTGCAGAACTCTGAGCGACGCCGGTATCGCGCTGGGCACGGCTGCCAGAAGCCGCTGGGTATAGGCATGTTCCGGCGCCGACAGAAGCCGGTCCGTCGGGCCGGTTTCGACGATTTCGCCCCGGTACATGACCGCGATCCGGTGGCTGACCCGTTCCACCACGGCGATGTCATGGGAAATGAACAGGAAGGACACGCCCTCGCGCGCCTGAAGGTCGAGCATCAGGTCGGTCACCTGCCGGGCGATCGAGACGTCGAGCGCGGACACAGCCTCGTCGGCGATGATCAGCTTCGGTGACACGGAGAGCGCCCGGGCGATGCACAGTCTCTGCCGTTGGCCGCCCGAGAACTGATGCGGAAACCGGAAGATCGCGTCCCGTTCCAGGCCGACTTTCTCGACGAGCTGAGCCGCCAGGTCCTTCTGGTCCCTGGCCGAGACCAGTCCGTGAATCCGCGCCGGTTCGGTGATGAGGTCGTGGACGGCAAGGCGCGGGTTGAGGCTTGCGAACGGGTCCTGAAACACGATCTGCACGTCCTTGCGGGTTTCGCGCAGCACGTCTTTCGAGACACCGGTCATCGGCTTTCCGTTCAGAAGGACGGTGCCCTCCTCCGGTTCGATCAGCCGAAGGATCGACCGGGCGAGCGTGGACTTGCCGCAACCGGATTCGCCGACGAGCCCCAGCGTCTCGCCGCGCGCGACCTGAAGGGAGACCCGGTTGACGGCGGTGTGCTTGTCGGTCTTCTTTGAAAACAGCCCGGACTTCGATGAAAACCGGGTCGACAGCCCATCCACCTGGAGCACGATCTCGCTTGCCGGTTTGCCGGCCTGGCTGCCTTCGCCCAGTTTCGGCGTCGCGGCCATAAGCTGCCTGGAATAGGCGGCCTTCGGCGCCTGAAACAGGTCGGCGACCGTTGCCTCTTCCTGCTTGATGCCGTTTTTCAGGACCACGACCCGGTCGGCGATTTCCGCCACGACGCCCATGTCGTGGGTGATGAACAGGACCCCCATGCCGATTTCCGCCTGAAGCGAGCGGATCAGGTCGAGGATTTCCGCTTGGGTCGTCACGTCGAGCGCCGTCGTCGGCTCATCCGCGATGAGAAGCTGCGGCCGGCAGGCAAGCGCCATGGCGATCATCACCCTCTGGCGCAGGCCGCCGGAAAGCTCGTGCGGGAACTGCTTCAGCCGCCGGGCGGGCTCCGGAATACGCACCTGGTCCAGGGCCTCTACCGAGGCGGCCAGTGCCGCGCGCACGGACATGTCGCGGTGGCGGATGAAGACTTCCGCCAGCTGGTTGCCCACGGTCAGCACCGGATTGAGCGAGGTCATCGGCTCCTGGAACACCATGGAGATCCGGTCGCCGCGAATGTCGGAGAGCCGCGCATCAGGCAGATCCGTCAGGTCGATGACGTTGTCTCTATCGCGCAGCCGGATGCTGCCGGAGGCGATCCGGCCGCCTTCGCGTTCGATCAGGCGCAGGATCGATAGCGCCGTCGCCGATTTTCCCGACCCGGATTCGCCGACGAGCGCCAGCGTTTCCTTAGGCCGGATCGCAAAGGAGAGCCCCTTGACCGCCTCATGGCTGCCGAAGGCAATGCGCAGGTCCTGTACCTCGACGACGGGAGCGTTCATTTCAGTTGGCCTCTGCGGCGGGCTGCAAATTCCGGATGGCTGTCGAAGCCGGGAAGCGGCGGGGTCCAGCGGGCCAGGCCCGGCTTGAACGAGAACGCGATCGGATCGTCGCCATGGACTTGCCAGTTCACCGTGTCGCCGAGTTCCAGCATGCCGTAGGCGCCAGCCGGTTCGCCGTTGGTGGTGAAGCTTTCCGTCAGCGATTGCTGCGTCAGGTGGGTGATGCCGTCGACCGTGGTGATGGTGTTCCAGTGCACGTGGCCGGCTATGCAGGTGACCGGCACCCGCGCCTGGGCAAGGGCCGCGCGGGCGCGTTCCGCCATCGGGTAGGTCGAGGATTCCGGGTTGCGTTCGAAATAGTAGTTGCCGGTCTGGGCATGGCCGGAAATCGGCACATGGCTCATGACAAGCAAGGGCCGGTCGGCGGTCTGGGCGACGCGAGACAGCCAGACCAGATCGGTTTCGCGCAGGACGAAGCCGGAGTGTTCCGGCGAGCGCATGATCTTGCTATCTGCGCGCCACAGCACGATCCGCCAGCCGCCGATGTCGAACGTGGTGTTTTCAAGCGACTGGCCGAGGATTTCCTCGTTGTCGGATACCTCCAGATAGTCCCGGTCGTGATTGCCATTGATGTGATGGATGGGGCTCGTGATCGGCTTGAACGCCTCGGCGACCTCGCGTTCCAGGCGCAGGTCCGTGTCCCGGTCCATATCGGAAATCCGGTCGCCGAGATCGACCACGAAATCCGGCTTTGCGTCGTTGGTAAAGCGCACGAACTCGTCCATCAGCCCGAGCGCCGTATCGCCGCGCTTGGTGGTGGTCGGAGTGCCATGGTGAATGTCGGAGACGATGCAGATGCGGACGGACACGGGGGAAGCCTTTTTATGTTTTCGGGGAAGAGGCACCGCCGGCGAGAGCCGGCGATGCAGGGTTTGTCAGGTAACGGTCAAACTCAGTCGAAGGAGATCGAACCGGCGCGGAAGTCGAGCACGTAGGGAATGTGACCCGGCTTCGGCGCCCAGTTGACGTTGGTCTTCATCGCCCAGCTTTCGTAAGGACGGTAGAGCGGCAGAACCGGCGGATCCTGCTTGATGCGTTCCATCAGGTCCGCATAGGCCGCGCGGCGCAGTTCGACATCGCCGGAGAAGCGGAATTTCTCCCAGATCTTCGCGTACTCCTCGTCGGTGTTGAACCGGCCTTCGGATTCCGACGGACCGTTCGGGGCCCACATCACGCCGAAGCAGCCGAACGGATCGGCGAAATACATCGGGTTGGACCAGTTGCGCACCATCAGATCCGGGGAATTGCCGGTCCACTTGTCGCCGACGTTCACCTTGCCCTTGATGCCGACCTCGGCCCACATTTCCATGATCGCCTGAGCGGCGAGCAGGCCGTTGGTGTAGTAGCTCGGCGCGGTGTCGAAGGTGATCTCGGTACCGTCGTAACCGGCTTCCTTCAGGAGTTCCTTCGCCTTTTCCGGATTGTATTCGAAGGTCGTCAGCTCCGGCTGGTAAAGCTGGCCGAATTCCTTCAGCGTGTGGGTCGACGGCACCACGGCCTTGCCGAGCCACAGGGCTTCGTTGAGCGCGTCCCGGTCGATGGACAGTGACAGGGCCTGGCGGATGCGCGGATCCTTCAGCACCGGATGGTTCACGTTCATGATCATGACGTGGAACAGAGCGGTCGCGCTGCCTTCGGCTTTCATGTCCGGATCGCTTTCGATCAGGGACAGCTGGTCCGGAGCGATGTTGGTGATGATGTCGGCTTCACCGGTCTTCAGGGCGGTGATGCGCGATGCGGTTTCCGGCATGTGCTTGACGGTGACCTTGTCGAGCGGGGCCTTTTCACCCCAGAAATCGTCGAACTTTTCCCAGACGACCCGTTCGCCCGGAACGAATTCGGCGACCTTGTACGGGCCGGTGCCGACCGGCTTCAGGGAGAAGGCTTCGTAGTCGTCGTCTTCTGCGACGTTCGGATCGCCGGCGAGCGCCTTGGTGTACTCTTCCGGGATGATCATGACCTGCTGCAGGTTCAAAAGCGTTTCCCACAGCGGCTCGGGACGCTTGGCGTAGATGCGGACGGTGTAATCGTCCACTTTCTCGGCCTTCTCAAAATTGCCGAGGCGGTCGCGGGCGCGCACCTGATAAGGCGTGAAGGTCGCCTGGTACATGCGGTTCAGGGAGAAGACCACGTCGTCGGCGGTCATGTCTTCGCCGTTGTGGAACTTCACGCCTTCGCGCAGTTTCAGTTCCATGACCGTCGGCTCGAGCAACTTCCATTCGGTCGCAAGGGCCGGAACCCATTCGGTCTCCGTGGTGTCGTGGTTCCGGTCGATCAGCGTGTCGAAGGCATTGTAATAGAACTGGGAGCCGACGTTGGAATGGTCGCGGCCCGGATCGAGGTAGCTGGAAACGTTGGCGGCGCCAACGGTGATCTCTGCCGCGAATGCGCCCGATGCAAGCATCGAAACAAGTGCGGTGGTTGCCAGAAGTTTCTTCATCATAAGCCTCCAGGGCTTCAAGGGGTTGCAGGCAGTGGCCGTTCCGGCTTCTGGTTTTTGAAAGGGTCAGCGGCTGCGCAGGCGCACGTCGGCGTGGTCGCGGAGCCAGTCGCCGAGGATCTGCACGGCGAAGGTGAGGAGCAGGATCATCATCGCCGGGGCGACCACGATCCACGGTGCCGTCGGCAGGTAGTCGCGGCCGACGCCGACCATGGACCCGAGGGTCGCGGTCGGCGGCTGGACGCCGAGGCCGAGGAACGACAGGGTCGATTCCAGGATGACGATGTTGGAGAAGTTCAGGGTGAACTGGACCACCAGCGGCGACACCACGTTGGGCAGGATGTGGCGCAGGGCGATGCGCAGCGGGGTGGCGCCGGCCGCCCGTGCCGCCTCGATGAACGGCATTCCGGTCAGCTTGCGTACTTCGCCGCGAACGATACGCGCGTGCTGCTCCCAGCCGTAGACGCCGAGCACCAGCACCATGACCTCCAGCGAACTGCCGAAGATGGCCAGGATCAGCAGCGCGATCAGGGTGAAGGGAATGGCGATCTGGGCATCGACCGCGCCCATGACGATATCCTCGAACACGCCGCCGACGAGACCGGCCAGCAGCCCGAGTGTGCCGCCGATCAGAAGCCCGATGACGGCGCCGGCGAGAGCAAGGGCAAAAGTCAGGCGCAGGCCGTAGATGCAGCGCGAGAGAATGTCCCGGCCAAGTTCGTCGGTGCCGAGGAAAAATCCGGCCTTGTAGCGCTCGAAGCCGAGCGGCGGGCGCAGGCGCGAGATCAGGCTTTGATGGTTGGGATCGAACGGCGAGATCAAGGGTGCTGCGATCGTCAGCAGCACCAGGATGAGCCCGACGATCAGCGCGATCCTGAGAACCCAGTCGGCCTTGCACCACAGTGTGTAGCCGGGGATCCGGTGCAGGGACAGGTACGGCCGCCGGGTGGCCTGGGGAAGGGAAGAAGTGAGGTCGCTCATGGCTTATCCCTTTGCAAGACGGATGCGCGGATCGGCATAGGCGTAGGCGATGTCGACCGCGGCGTTGATGCAGATGACGGCGACGGCGACCATCAGCACGCCGAACTGGAGCACCGGGTAGTCCCGCATGATCGCGGAGCGCACCAGCAGGTCGCCGATCCCCGGCCAGGAGAAGATGGATTCGATGACCACGCTGCCTGCGGCGATCCAGCCGGCGATCTGCAGGCCGACGACGGACAGGATCGTGATGGAGGCGTTTCGCAGGCCGTGCTTCAGGATCACGGTGCGTTCCGGCAGGCCCTTGGCCCGGGCGGTGCGCATGTAGTCCTGGCCGAGTACGTCCAGCATGGCGTTGCGGGTAAACCGCGTCAGGGCCGCGACGAACATGCCCGACATGGCAAGCGTCGGCATGATGAAATGCAGCGCGGTGCCGTCTCCGACCACGGGCAGCCAGTTGAGCGTGTAGGCGAAGATCAGCACCAGCAGGGTGGCGATCACGAAGGGCGGCACGGCATAGCCCATGAAGGCGATCGCCATGATGGCGCTGCCGACGAACCGGGTCCGGTAGACCGCCGCCGCAATGCCGAGCGGGATGGAAAGCGCGAAGGTGAAGACCGCGGTGCTGAAGAGGAGCTTCAGCGACGGCCAGATCCGCTCGGCGGCGATTTCCGCGACCGGACGCCGCTCCAGGAACGACAGGCCGAATTCGCCGGTAAAGATCGAGGCGATGAATTTCCAGTATTGCGTGGCGACGGACCCATCGAGGCCGTAATAGGCGATCAGCAGCTGGCGGTCTTCCTGGGTGATGCCTTCGCCGATCACGAAATCGATCGGATTGCCGGAAAGCCGGGTGGCGAAGAAGACCAGCGTGATGATGATGAACAGCGTGATCGCCATCTTGAACAGCGTCCGCAGGACATAACTCAGCATGACAGCGCTCCTTGGGGTGGGGAGACGACGCTTTCGTTCAAGGGAATGGCCGGCGGCCGGGCCACATGAATGAAGGCCAGACCGGCGCGGGCGGCGGCCTCGCCGTCGGTTGCCGGGTTGTCGCCGACGAAGACGGAGGTTTCCGCCGTGGCGCCGGACCGGCCGAGCGCCAGGTCGATCAGCGTTGGTTCCGGCTTGCCGACGGACCGCAGGACCACATCCGGCTTGCACAGGCGGACCGCGGCGGCGAGCGCTCCGGTCTCGGGAACCGGCAGGCCGTCCGGATCCGGATGGGTGGCGTCCAGATTGGCGACGATGAGGTCGGCGCCCTGATGGAGCGCCTTCAGGAGCCGTTGCAGGTCGGCGATGGTGAAACGCGGATCGCGCGCCAGCAGCACCACATCGGGCGCCGTGTCGACCGGCCGGAGACCGAGGGTTTCCGCCAGATCGCGGATCGGGTCTTCCGCAAACACCTGGAGGGCAGCACCCGGATAATCCCGTGCGATCCGGTTGACCGCGACTTCACCGGCCAGACAGATCCGATCGTCCGGGATGTCGAAGCCAATCAGGGCCAGACGGTCGGAAAGCGTTTCCCCGGTATCGGCGGAATTGTTGGAAACGATCCAGAGGCGGTCCGCCACCGCATCGGCGAACTCCAGCGCTCCGGAAAGAGGCTGTCCTCCGGCAACCAGGCAGCCGTCGAGGTCGCACAGGACGGCGTCGTAGCCGGCGACCATCTCCGGGGTCAGGTCCTGAACCTGCCTGTTTCTCAATTCCAGCATCTGTCCATCCGATTGGCCGCAATTGATCGTTCCGGCGCCCTCACCGCGTAGGGGCCGGGTACGGAATGCGGTCCGTTTTGTTTCAAGAAAGCCGGAACGTGGCTCCGGCCTCGGGATGGATATGAAACTGTCGTCTAAGTGTGACGCCGCCGTAACAAAGAAAACCTATGGTATGGGCCAGCAAAACATTTGCGTTGCTTCCAACAGGAATGGCTGACTTTTCATGTCGGTGACATTGTCTCGTATCCGCGCGATCAATGCGGTCGCGGCCGGCGGCTCCTATGCGGAAGGCGCCCGGGCGCTCAAGATTTCCCAGCCGGCCGTGGCCCGTCACGTCAAGGAACTGGAGGCGGAATTCGGCGTCCGCCTGTTTGACCGCAAGAACGGCGTTCTTTATCCCACGCCGCTCTGCAACGAACTTTGCGACATCGCCGAACGTATGGCTGAAGCCGAGCGTGAGGCTCGGCGGATCCTGTCGCGCCACAACACGCTCCTGAACGGTCGGCTGACCATCGGGCTGGGCAATTCCATGCCCGGCATGGCGCTGGTCGCCCAATTCCTGAAACGCCATCCGAGCATCGAGATCGCCGTGGAGACCGGGTCCCACGAACAGATTACCAAGGCGGTCCTGCGGCGCGAGGTCGATGTCGCCGTCCTGCCGGACGTGCCCGCCGACGGGCGTTTCCGCCAGGCGCTGCTGGCCCGCCAGAACGTGGTCGCCATCGTCCATCCGGACAGCGCCCTGTCGCGGGAGGCTTCTGTCACCTGCGAGCGGCTGATGGCTGAGCCGCTGATTTTCCGGACCCGCGGCTCGTCGACCCAGCGCGTGGTGGACCGTGCCTTTCGCGCTGCCGGGTTCGAGCCCGTCCCGTTCCTGACCCTCGACACCCGCGACGCGGTCTACGAGGCCGTGGTCAACGGCCTCGGCGTCGGCTTCATGTGGCGCTTCGGCACCGGGCGCACCGACGTGGTCCACCGGGTGCCGGTCAGCGACATGCATCGCGAATACGATGAAGTGGTCTTTTCCCTCGCCGACGAGCGCAGCGTCCTGCTCGACGCCTTCTTCACGTCCGTCGAGGCCTTCCGTAAGGACGCGGATACCCTTCTGCGGCAGTAAATGCTTTTTGCTGTTCTGAATAAGCAGGCGGATATCAAGGCTGCGCCGATTTCCGGCGACCCGCTCTAGGTATCAAATGTTGATCATTATTCGTTTGAATAGTACCAATAATGATACTATATTTTAAATGTGAAGCAGCTAGACAAAATCCTCAAAGAGATGGAAACGGCGCCGCAAAATGTGCGTTTTTCCAGTCTCGCAGCAGTGTGCGAACACTTTTTTGGTGAGCCGCGCCAACGGGGAACGAGTCATCACGTTTACAAAACGCCTTGGTTGGGCGACCCACGGGTGAACATCCAAAAGGGAAAGAACGGAAAGGCGAAAGCCTACCAGGTGAAACAGGTATTGGCAGCAATCAGGAAAATGGAGGGACAGGGTAATGGTTGACCATAAACATTATACCTACCGTGTCACATGGTCAGAAGACGATGGCGAGTATGTCGCCTTGTGTGCCGAGTTCCCGAGCCTGTCGTACCTGGCACCGGAACAAACGGCCGCTCTGAAAGGGCTGATTAAGCTCGTGGGCGAAGTGGTCGCGGATATGTCTGCGAATGGAGAGCAAGTACCCGTGCCTTTGGCTTCTCGCGAGTTCAGCGGGAAGTTTCAAGTTCGGATTCCGCCCGAGCAGCATCGTAATCTGGCTATCCAGGCGGCCGAACAAGGCGTGAGCATCAATCGGTTGGTGTCGTCTAAATTGGCATGAGGCTAAATGCTAAGAGCTCAGTTCTTATTCGGACGGCATTGCCATCCTCGCCGAAATAGACCAGAGAGGCACAACGGCTAAGGCGACCCTACTTCGGCGCCGTGGCCGGGGCGACCATGCCGGGGACATAGGCGCTGGAGATGAACGAACGGGCGTGGGCCTTGAAGGCTTCCGCCAGCCGGGAGGGGCGCAGGGATTTCAGGCTTGCCACCCCGAGCGTCATCGGCCGGTGGCTGCCGGACAGGCGCACGCGGACCACCTTGCGGCCATCGAGGGCGGCATCCGAGCGCGGTGTCACATTGGCGAGCGTGTAGCCGAAGCCGTTGGCGACCATGGTGCGGATCACGTCCGGATGGGCGAAACGGTAGCCGATGTTGGGCGTCAGGCCCTCCGCCATGAACAGCGCCTGGAAATATTCTCCCGAGAGCGGCAGGTCGAGGAAGACCATCGGCAGCTCGGCTAGCTCCTCCAGGCTGACTGAAGACCGCCGCGCCAGCGGATGGTTCTCGCCGAAGAGCGCATGGGCGGGAAGCTCGACCAGCGGCTGGAAATCGATATCCTCCGGGATCGACAGGTCATAGGTCACGGCCACGTCGATGGCCGCACTTCTGAGCCCGTTCAGCATGGTTTCCTGATGGTCCACATGCGGGCGAATGGTGGTGCCGGGAAAGGCGGAGGTGAAGGCGAGCGCAAGTTCCGGCAGGATCATCGGCGCCAGGGTGGTCAGGCAGCCGACGTTGAGCTGGCCGCGGATATCGTCGCTGGCTTCCGTCGCGACGCTGTAGAGAGTTTCCGCCTGTTCCAGCAGCTGCTTGGCTTCCGCCAGCAGCGTCCGACCGACCGGGGTCAGCGACAGCCCCTGGGCGTGGTGGCGGATGAACAGCTGGACGTTGAGCTCTTTTTCAAGCTGGGAGATCGCCGTCGACACCGACGGCTGGGAAATGCTGACCCGCTCCGCCGCCCGGGTGATGCTGCCGGTCTCGCCGGCGGCGATGAAATACTCAAGCTGTCTAAGCGTGAAACGCATGGGGGCGTGGCCTAACGGTTTCTTTCCTGTGCAGGCCGGTATTTTAGCCAGCATTGGGTTCAATCGAAAAAACAATGATGGTCAGATTGCCCGTGCTCTCATTCCCCGCGCTTAGCCACCACCGGGCAGCGCAAAAAGTGCCAATCACGAGCTGTCCCGGCTTGCTCCAGAGCCTGCGCTAGTCGGTCACTGATAAAAAAATACAACATTATGCGTTCGTCCCACCAAATGTCTGGCCCTTCCAGCGCAACGTCTGAGAAAGCCAACTGGTCATCTTCAGGATTAGGCATCAGAGTCCACAGATCCTGAGACTTGTAGACTTTCCGTGCGTTTGGTGAACGCTCCGGCAGGAAAGCGTTCTTTCTGTTGCCTTGGCTGAGATAGAAATACTCCCCCGGCACCGGCGTCACACGGTCAGGATACCAGAGCCGCGTTGGATAAAGCGCTCCCTTGCCGAGATCAAAATGGCGCAGCACATCCGCGCTCTCCTTTGAGACGAAGATGAAGCCATTGCAGAAAATTTGAGGAATACGTTTTCGGTGCGCGCCTTGGTCGTCGTCTTTCCGAGGATAGTTGGCCGTCGGAAAGCGCTCTCTTGGCAGGAAATGGCCGGTCGTTGTGAGTCTCATTGCTTCGACAACATTTGCAGGACTTCGGTCATCGTGTTCGTATGCTTCGAAAGGCCTCCAACCGCGCGAGTTCTCAGGCAAGTAGTGTCCTTGCACCAGCCAGATGCAGCTCGGTTCCGTTTTGTTCGCGGTACCGGGGTACGCCGTCATTTTTATCCTCCGTCGTCCTTATGAGGTCACGCTACTCTGACGCCGCCTCCATGTCAGGCGGACCAGACAACCCTATGACCGGACTAACTAACGAAGGACTCCCGACCCACCTATCGATCCAAAATCCATATATGCGGATGAAAACAAAAATCGCGCCACATTCGGAATGATGGGATGCTGATGGGCTCGACAATGCTTGGATTATTCGTCGCCGGGCACGCCGTAGCTTGGGGCCGCGGTCGGATCGATGGCGCGGGTGACGTAGTCTTCAAGCTGGGGCTTGTAGAGAGCCCAGAGGTCCGACAGGGCTCCGATCGGGTCGTCCTCGGCCCAGTCGACCCTGAGGTCCGCCACCGGCCAGCTCACGTTGCGGACCATGTAGAGACCGGCGGAATGAACCGGTCCGGCCTCGCCGCCGGCGGCAAGCCCGGCCTTCATGGCCGCGATCAGCCGGTCGCCGAGATCGCCTTGCGCCTCCGAATAGCCGGTGACCATGGCAGAGGGAACCGTGTCATTGGCAAGGAGATTTCCGGCAGCGGCACAATAGGGTCCCTGCGCGGTGGCGTGGATGCCAAGGGTGTGCTCACCGGAAAATGTCGCCGTCTGCCCGGTTCGGTCGAGGACGACCACCTGCCGCCAGTCCCTGGTCGGATAATCAGACAGAAGGATCTCCAGCGCCTTTTCCGCCCCGATGCCGCTTTCGAGCAAATCGAGCGCCTTCGGCCCCAGCGACGGGTCGGTGATGTTCTGCGAGGCGACGACGCCGGCACAGGCACGGGCATGGGAACAGCGCGCGGCGACGGCGGGAGAGGACGAGGATATGGCGATCCCCATCATTCCGGATCTCGGGCAGCAGGCGGAAATGGAGAAGGTCATGAAAGAGCCCCTGAACTATGCGTCGGGAATGACGGCGGTCACGTCGATCTCGACCAGCCATTCGGGACGCGCCAAAGCCGAAACGACGATCCCGGTCGAGACCGGATAAACGCCTTTCAGCCATTTGCCCACCACACGGTAGACGGCCTCCCGGTAGCGCGGATCGACGATGTAGATGACGATCTTGGTGATATGCGACAGTTCCGAGCCGGCTTCCTTCAACAGCATGTCGATGTTGGTCATGGCCTGTTCCGCCTGGGCGGTCACATCGCCGATGCCGACATTTTCCGTGGTGTCGAGATCCTGCCCGATCTGGCCGCGCACGAACACCATGGTGCCCCTGGCGACCACGACCTGGCAGAGATCGTTGTCGAGCTTCTGCTCCGGATAGGTGTCTTTGGTGTTGAAACAGCGGATGCGTTTATGGGCCATGGGTTTTCCGTCCGTCATGCGTCTTCCGTCTCCAGCTGAGGCGTGCGGGTGTAAGTCATGTAGCCGCGCTGCTTGGCGATGTGGTCGGCCACATATCCGGCGTCGTACCACACGCCCCAGATGAAGGAGGATCCGCGCCGGGTCTGCCAGGGCAGGCCGAGAAAATAGACCCCCGGCTCCTGCGAGACGCCGCGCTTGTGGATCGGCCGGCCCCGGTCGTCGAATGTGTCGACCTTCAGCCAGTCGTAGTCGACGGAAAAGCCGGTCGCCCAGATGATCGTGGTGATCCCCGCATCCGCCAGGTTCAGCTCAAGGATCGGGTTTGCGACACATTCCGGATCCGGATCGATCCTGCGCGCCTCGGGTTCTTCCGGCAGGTCCAGACCGTTGCGTTCGATAAAGGCATCGGCCTCGTCCAAAAGCGACAGGTAGTTGGCGTCCCCGCCTTCGATATTGGCCTTGAGGTCCGGTGCGAAACGCAAGGAGCCGTTCTCGTAGGCCTCGGTCCGGCCCAGAAGCATCATGCCCTTTGCGGCCAGTCGGCGGAAATCGACCGTGTGGCCGCCGTCGACGCCGCTGACCGCAATGGTCGTATGTTCCACGCCCGGCGTGGCTTCCGCGTCCCACTTGTTCAGGACCCCCAGCCACCAGACGAAGTCGCGGCCGCGATAGCTGCGCGGCGGGCGGTCGTGCGGGCCGACCGAGAGATAGACGCGCTTGCCCGCCTCAAGCAGTTCGGCCGCGATCTGCGCGCCGGATGAGCCGGCGCCAACGACCAGAACCGCGCCTTCGGCTAACTGGCCGGGATTGCGGTAGGCGGCGGAATGCATCTGGGTAATGCCGACCTCCGCGGGAACCATGTCCGGCATGACCGGGTGCTGGAACGCGCCGGTTGCCGCGATCACATAATCGGCCTCGATCGGGCCGTCCGACGTTTCGATGCGGAATCCGCGCCGACCGGTGTTGCGCCTGACTTCGGTCACTTCCACGCCACAGCGGATGGGCGCTGCGATCTGGTCCGCATAGGCGACGAAATAATCCGCGACATCTTCCTTCGCGACGAAAGCATCCGGGTCGCAATCGGGAAATTCCATGTTCGGGAACCGGTCATGCCAGGCCGGGCCGTTGGCGACCAGCGAATCCCAGCGTTCCGACCGCCAGCGCTCGGCGATCCGGTGCCGTTCCAGGACCAGATGGGAAATGCCGCATCTGCTCAGATGCTCGCTCATGGCAAGCCCTGCCTGGCCGCCGCCGACAACGAGCGCTTCTACCTTTTCAACCGTCATATCCGAGCCCCGTCCTGGCATTTCAATTGCCTTCGATGATGGCCGGATCGGTTGATTAGGTAAATTCTTTCTTTTCTATATTTTGCTTCAGAAAAAACTAAGCAGCAAGTTGATCGCTCACCCGGCCGAGCATGGCGCGGCAGGCTTCCATCTGATCGCGGGTCACGAACTCGTCCGGTTTGTGGCCCTGTTCCATGCTGCCCGGTCCGCACACCACCGCCGGCACGCCGAGCGTCGACGTGAACAGTCCGCCCTCCGTCCCGAAGGCAACCTTGATCGCCCGGTTGGTTCGGGAAAGGGAGAGTGCGTTCGAAACGGCGGTGCCGCCGGAGGAGGTATCGAGACCCGGATATTCGTTGAAGATCTCGATGTCGATGCCCGCCTTGGGAAACCGCTCCCTGGCCTTGGCGGAAATCCGTCCGGCGGACTCGAACAAGCGGTCCAGCAGGACCT
Organism: Roseibium sp.; assembly: GCF_048260565.1. Lineage (GTDB taxonomy): Bacteria > Pseudomonadota > Alphaproteobacteria > Rhizobiales > Stappiaceae > Roseibium. The sequence continues at coordinate 93,647 of NZ_JBLXGP010000006.1, forward strand.
TCGGATCGTCGGAGGCGATGTTGCGGATCTCGAAGGACAGTTTGCAGTGATCCGGCACGATGTTCAGCGCCGTTCCGCCATGGATGATGCCCGCATGAACGGTGGTGTAGGGAATGTCGTAGTCGTCGTCCCGGCTGCCGGTTTCCTCCAGTTCTCCCTGCAGGGCGCGGATGTCCTTCAGGAAGTCGGCGGCAAGGTGAATGGCGTTGAGCCCGGTCGGCGCCAGCGCCGAATGGGCGGCGATACCGCAACAGGTCGCATGGGCGCCGGTCTTGCCTTTATGCCCGGCCGCCACCTGCATCGAGGTCGGCTCGCCCACCAGCACCCAGTCCGGTTTCAGGCCGGCCTTGGAAAGCTCAGCCAGCATCGGGCGCACGCCGACGCAGCCGATCTCCTCGTCATAGGAAAGGGCGATATGCAGCGGCCGCGACAGGGGCTGGGTCTTTGCCGCCACCATCGCCTCCATGGCGCAGGCGACGAAGCCCTTCATATCGGTCGTGCCCCGGCCGTAGAGGCGGCCGTCCGCCTCGCTCATGCGAAACGGATCGCGGGTCCAGTCCTGACCGTCCACCGGAACCACGTCTGTATGGCCGGAAAGGACGATCCCTCCCGGCCCTTCCGGACCGACAGTGGCGAACAGATTGGCCCGGTCGCCCGTCTCCGACGGGTAGAGCCGGCTTTGAATGCCGTTTGTCTCAAGGAAGTCCGCAACGTAGCGGATCAGGTCGATGTTGCCGTCCCGGCTTACCGAGGGAAAGGCAATCAGGCGGTCGAGAATGTCGAATGCGGTGCTCATGGGCCCATTTGCCGACATTTCGCCCGATTTGGCCAGCTTTCTCCGGCCCGAGGGAGAGAGTGAACACGAAAACAGTCCCGCATACCCACTTCTCCCCGTCAAGGTCAGGGCATTCGCATATGGCAAGATCCAGCTCCCTCTCCCATTGGGAGAGGGTTGGGGTGAGGGGCTCAAACGTTGGAGAAATATGGAAAAGTCTGCCCCCTCACCCGGAGCTTCGCTCCGACCTCTCCCCCAGAAAACCTAAAATGGGGGAGAGGTAACATCGAGCGTGTGGCCAAAGATTTCGATCAAATGCGATTTTCCAACCCTCACGGGGAGAGGAAAACAAGCGGATAGGCCAGACTTGCAACACATACGCCGTGACACCACACACCAGCGATTAAAGCGTGGAAATCACTTCCGTAATGCTGTCCCGCAGGATGTCCGCCACCTCCCCGATCTGGCGTTCCGTCAGGATCAGGGTGGGAGACAGGATCAGGATGTTGCCGAGCGGCCGGGCGATCAGGCCGCGGGCCTGGGCGGCGCGGGCGACCCTCAGGCCGATGCCGTCTTCCGGCGCGAACGGTTCCTTCGTCGCCTTGTCCTTCACGAACTCGATGCCGACCATGAAATGGCTGCCGCGGACTTCACCGACGATGGACAGATCGTCGAGGCCGCGCAGGGCGCTTTCGAAGATCTTGCCGGTGGTGCGCACCTGTTCCGGCAGCTTGTCTCTTTCCATCAGCGCGATATTGGCCAGCCCGGCGGCGGCGGCGGCCGGGTGTCCGGAATAGGTCATGCCGTGCAGGAACAGCCCGCCCGGCCCGGAGATGACCTCGTGGATCTCGTCCGACACGATGGTCGCCGACATGGGCTGGTAGCCCGAGGTCAGGCCCTTGGCCGTGGTGATGATGTCGGGCGTCACGCCGAACACGTCCTGCGACGCGAAGAAATGGCCCAGGCGGCCGAAGGCGGTCACCACCTCGTCGGAGATGTACTTGATGTCGTTTTCCGCGCAGACCGCGGCCATGCGGGCGTGATAGCCTTCCGGCGCCACGATGACGCCGCCGGCGCCCATGATCGGCTCGGCGATGAAGGCGGCGATGTTTTCCGCGCCGATGTCTTCGATGGAGGTCTTCAGGTCCTCCACAAGGGCATCGAGGAATTCCGCCTCGCTCATGCCGTCGCCCTCGCGCCAGTAGTGCGGCGAGCGCAGATGATGGACCAGGTCGTTGGCGCCGTCCCAGCCGACCGAATAGAGCGGCGTCGTCATGGCGATCGCGAGATGGGTCGAACCGTGATAGGCGCCGATGCGGCTCAGGATCTTCTTCTTGTTCGGCCGCCCGAGACGGTTGTTGTAGTGGTGCAGCATCCGCACCGCGCTGTCGTTGGCGACAGATCCCGAATTGCCGAAATAGACCTTGTTCAGGTGGCCGGGCGCCAGGCTTGCGATCTTTTCCGCAAGGGCGGCGGCCGTCGGGTGGGTGAAATTGTAGAAGGTCGAATAAAAGTCCAGCTCGTTGAGCTGCTGGGTGATCGCGTCGATGATTTCCTTGCGCCGGTGGCCCGCGTTCACGCACCACAGGCCGCCGATGCCGTCGATCAGCTCGTTGCCCTCGCTGTCGCGGACCATGGCGCCGTCGGCGCCGACGATCACGGTGCGCGCGCCGTTCTGTTTCAGGGCATTCAGGTCGGCGAAGGACTGGATCAGATGGGTATCTGCCGTCAGCACCGCGTCGGTGGTCATGTTCAGATCAAGTTTCATCGGTTCTCCCGACCTCCCTGTAGTCTTGGCGTTGAAGTGAAAGCAGTTCCGGAGCGATGTTGTCGACCGGGGCGAGGTCGGCGACCAGAAGCGCCTCGCCTTGTCCGGCGGAGGCGAGCACCCGGGCATCGGGGCCGACGATGACGGAGTGACCGCCATAGGTCACATCGCCCTCGGTTCCGCAGAAATTGGCATAGACGATTGTCAGGCGCATTTCCGCCGCCCGCGCCGGCACAAAAGCGGTCGACACGTGCTCGAACCCTTTCGGATTGGCGGTCGGCACCAGAACCAGGGTGACGCCCTGTTCGGCCAGCGCAATGCAGTGCTGCGGAAATTCCACGTCGTAGCAGATCATCAGCGCGGTCTTGTGGCCGTAGAGATCGAACACCGTATAGGCATCGCCGTAGGAAAAGCTGGCGCGCTCCATCGGTCCGTAGAGCTGGATCTTGCGGTAATGGGCGAGCTGCGCGCCCGTGTCGTCGAAACAGGTGGCCGCGTTATAGACCTTGCCGTCGGCGGCCTCCGCCCAGCCGATGGTCAGGCCGCAGCCGGTCTGTTTGGCAAGGGCGGACAAACGCTGTGTCCAGGCCCCGCCCAGAGGCTGGGCGAGGCTTTTGTGCAGGTCCGGCCGGTTGTAGCCGGGCAGGAAGACTTCCGGAAACACAGCCATGCGCGCGCCCGCCAGGGCGGCGGCCGACAAGTGTCGTTCGATGCGGGCAAAGCCTGCCTCGATATCGCCGCCGATCGCCGGTCCCTGGTAAAGCGCGAGTTTCATGGCTGTCGATCCGCTTACTTCTTCAGGTTGGTCCAGATGGCGTCGTAGAGAACCTGGGTTTCCTGCGGGCAGGCCTCCACGAAGACGCCCTTCTGGCCTTCCGGCGGATTGGATTCCGGTGAGTTCTTGACTTCCGGATCGAGGTACGGATCGACGCCCTTCACGCCCGAGATGTACTGGGCGTAGTTGGTCACCGCCGCGGCATTTTCCGGCTCGAGCAGGAAGTTCATGAACTTCAGCGCGTTTTCCCGGTTCGGCGCGTCCTTCAGGAGAACGACGTTATCCATCCACACGATGTAGCCTTCCTTCGGGAAGGCGTATTCGATGTTGGCACCTTCCGCCCGCGCCTTGGCGGAGAAGCCGGACCAGATCATGCCGGCCGCCGCATCGCCGGAGACGAGAACGTCCTTGGCGACATCCGAGCCGAAGGAGGCCCAATCCGCCTTGGCGTCGATCACCAGCTTGTTCAGCGCTTTCAGCTGGTCGCGGTCGGAGGTGCACTGGGGAATGCCCAGGTAGAGCGAGGCGAGGGTCAGGGTCTCGCCGGCGGTGTCGAGCACGTTGATCTTGCCCTTGAGCTCTTCCGGCGGATCGAAGATCACCGACAGGCTGTCGATCGGTCCCTTGTAGATGTCGCGGTTGACGGAATAGGACGTCGATCCCCACTGGTAGGGGATGGAGCTTTTCCGGCCCGGATCGAAGGAAACATCGACCCACTGTTCCTGGATGTTGCCGAAGTTGGACAGCTCGGACGGTTCGAAGGTGTCGAGCATGCCTTCGTTGTTCAGGATCTTGACCATGTAGTCGCCCGGAACGGCCACATCGTAGGAACCGAGCTTGCCGGCCTTCAGCGCCGCCAGCAGGGCCTCGTTGCTGTCGAAGGTGTCCATGGTCACCTCGACGTCGTATTCCTTGGCGAACTTGTCGAGCAGTTCCTGCGGAATGTACTCGAACCAGTGATAGATCGAGAGTTTCCCTTCGGCCTGCGCCGCGCCGGTCAGGGCCAGAAGCGCCAGGGACGTCGTCATCAGAAGCTTTTTCATGTCTTGCTCCACTCTGGTTGGCTGTTGTTTTGTTTAGTTTTCTTTTGCTTTGTTTTGCCCGGCCCGGCCGATCAGCCAGGACAGGGAGACGAAAATCACCGATATGCCCAGCATCAGGGTGGAAATGGCCATGATGTTGGGCTTGATGCCCTGCTTCACCGATCCGAAGATCGCCGTCGGCAGGGTTTCGACGCCGGCTCCCTTGACGAAATTCGTGATCAGGAAGTCGTCGAGCGAAATGATGAAGGCGAGCAGGAAACCGGACAGGATCCCGGGCGTCATCAGCGGCAGCAGCACCAGCTTGAAGGCTTCCCTCGGCGTGGCGTAGAGATCCATTGCCGCCTGCTCGTACATGTCCGGAATGCTCTGCATCCGTGCCGAGATCGGCAGATAGGCGAACGGGATGCAGAAGACGATATGGGCGACCAGGATCGTCATCAGCCCGGTGGTGAAGCCGATCGCGGTGAAGAACACCAGGCTCGCCACCGCCGTGACCACTTCGGGAACCATCAGCGGCAGGCTGATCAGCGCGAAACTCAGCGTCTTGCCCTGGAACCGGCCGGTCCGGGTCATGGCGACGGAGGCAAGGGTGGCGATGGCCGTCGCGACGATGGACGCGATTATGGCAATGACGAAGGAATTGATCGCCGCCTGCTGGAACTTCGGCGCTTCCGGACCGGTGAAGACGTCAACGTACCAGGCCAGCGACGTGCCGCCCCACTTGGTGATCGAGGTCGAGGCGTTGAAGGAATAGACGGCGACCACGATCAGCGGTGCGTAGAGAACGATCAGGCACAGGATCGTGATCGTCAGGAAGCCCGGGAAGCGGCGGAGGTCGGTCTTGGCTGCCATCTCACGCCCCCTTGTTCTGGTTGCGGGCATAGACGAGCAGCACCGCCATGACGATGGTCAGCAGGATCGTCGAGGCCGCGGCGCCGAAGGGCCAGTTGCCGGCAGCGCCCTTGAACTGTTCCTCGATCAGCGAGCCGATCATGAAGGTCTTGGCGCCGCCCAGAAGATCGGGCGCGAGAAAGGCGCCGAGGGAAGGAACGAAGACCAGAATACAGCCGGCGACGATCCCCGGTTTCACCACCGGCAGGATGACCAGCCGCAGGGTGGTCCAGACGCCGGAATAAAGATCGGCCGCCGCCTCGGAGAGGGCGAAGTCATACCGTTCCACCGCCGCATAGATCGGCAGCACCATGAACGGCAGGTAGCTGTAGAAAAGCCCGAGCTGGACGGCGAAATTCGTGTTGATCAGCCCGAGCGGTTCGGAAATGGTCCCGGTCCACAGCAGGAACTCGTTGAGGGGGCCTGTGTCGCGGATGAGGAATTTCATCGACACGGTGCGGATCAAGAGGTTCACCCAGTAGGGCACGGTCACCAGGAACAGCCAGACGGAGCGGGTCTTCGGGTCGCGGGTCGCGATGAACCAGGCGGTCGGAAACCCGATCAGCAGGCAGGCGATGGTGGCAAGCCCCGCCTGCCAGATCGAGCGCCAGAAGATGCCGATATAGGTCCACTCGATGGTCGGCGGCTCGTCGCCGAACAGGCCCCGGTCGAAGAAGAACTGATCGTAGGCAGCAAGCGAGAATTCCCAGATCACGCCGCCGCGGAATTCCTTGGTGAGAAACGAATAGATCGCCATCATGGCGACAGGCGCGAGCAGGAATACGCCGATCATCATCCAGGCCGGAAGCATCAGTTTGAGGCTGTTGCCGCGATAGATGTTGGAGGCGGACCCCTCGCCCATCGGCGCGCCGGCCGCCATCAGTCGGCGAGCAGGCGCGCGGCGCCTGCCTCCAGCTTGAGACCGATGGTGGCACCGGTTTCGGGAACCGCCGTCGTCTCGGAATTCTGCAGCCGGACGGTCATCCTCTCGCTGTCGGCGAGGCGGACCTGAAGGTGGATGTCGGTGCCGAGATAGACCTGGCCCTCGACGGTGGCATCGAGATCGCCTTGTCCCTGTCCGCACAGGCTGATGCGTTCGGGCCGAACCGACAGATGGCCCTTGCCGGGATCCACAACGGCCGCGGCCGGGCAGGTGAAGCCGTGCCCGCCGGGCAGCAGGATCGCCGCCATACCGTTTTCAACGGAGCGGACTTCGACATCGAGCAGGTTGGTCTCGCCGATGAAGTCTGCGACGAAACGGTTGAGCGGGGTCTCGTAAATTTCCTTGGGCGAACCGATCTGCTGGACCCGGCCGTCCGACATCACCGCGATCCGGTCCGACATGGTCAGCGCTTCTTCCTGGTCGTGGGTGACGAAGATGAAGGCGATGCCGGTTTCCCGCTGCAGGGCCTTCAGTTCCATGCGGACGGCCTGGCGCAGTTTCAGGTCCAGCGCCGACAGCGGTTCGTCGAGGAGAAGCACCTGGGGCCGTGGGGCGAGCGCGCGGGCAAGGGCGACGCGCTGCTGCTGGCCGCCGGAAAGCTGAGCGGGCCGGCGTGTGGCGAAGTCGCCGAGCTGCACCAGCTGCAGCACCTGGTCGGCGCGGGCACGAGACTCCTGCTTCGACCAGCCGCTGCGCAGCAGGCCGAACATCACGTTTTCGGTGACGGTCATGTGCGGGAACAGGGCGTATTGCTGGAAGACGGTGTTCACCGGCCGCTTGTGCGGCGGCAGGCCGGTGATGTCGGCGCCCTTCAGCCGGATGGCGCCTTCGGTCACCTCCTCGAAGCCGGCAATGGAGCGCAGCAAGGTGGTCTTGCCGCAGCCGGATGGTCCGAGCAGGGTGAAGAACTCGTTCTCGCGGATATCCATGGAGACGCCGTACAGGGCAGTGATCGGGCCATATCGCTTGACCACCTTGTCGATACCGACCGCTATTTCGGTGCTGGCCATGGACGCCTCTTCTCTGATACCCCTGAGTTGGTGAGTGAAACCGTAAATCGGCACAATGTGGGGGGTATATACCCCCAAGGAGGTATGTCCGATGGAACTTCCGAATTCAGCGGAAAAGCATCTGGGAGCGGCCATATCCGCTCTGGCGACCGACCAGTTCGAAACCAAGCTGTACCAATGGCTTATCCGGTGTTTTGAGATCGATAACACGACCATGCTGGCCTATTTCCAGAACAGGGCGCCGGAGGTGCTGTTTACCCAGGCGGTTGAAAAACGGGTCCATGAAAAGCTTGAAACCGACTATATCCCGGGGGCCTATCTGCTGGATCCGTTCCACGCGCTGCATGTCGAAAACGCCCCGCCCGGGCTTTATCGGCTGAAGGGGATCGCGCCGGACCAGTTTCACCGCAACGAGTATTTCGCCGCCTATTACCAGCGCACCACCCTGATCGACGAAATGGCCTATATCGCCTATCCGGCGGAAGGGGTGTCGGTGCATATCTGCCTTGGCCGGGACGTGACCTCCAGCCGGCGCTTTTCCGTGCGCGATGTTCAGAAGGCGGAACGCATCGCCCCCATTGTCTGCGGCCTGATCGAACAGCGCTGGTCCGGCCTGCAATCAAGCGGCGATTTTCGCGACGAGGATCTGACCGACCACCTGATCTCGGCCATGACGCAGGAGCACGGCGTCTCCCTTAGTCCGCGACAGGCGGAAATCGCATTGCTGATCCTGCGCGGCCATTCTTCCGTTTCGATCGGCCTGCGCCTCGGCATTTCCGCGCAGACCGTCAAAGTGTTCCGCAAACAACTTTATCGCAAATGCGGGATTTCATCGCAGGCCGAGTTATTTTCCCTGCTCATGCCCTTGCTGACCTTTCACGAAAACGACCGCTGAGACGTCCTGGGTCTAGTTGATATTTGCAGTATTTCCATCCGCATTGCGGCTGTTGTCTTTCCCGGACGTTGCTGCAGGGTGTCCGGGCACAATCGCAGGAAAAGCCAGTGCCGGGGAATCCCCCTGAATTCTTCGGGGAACCCAGAGGAAGTAAAAATAAACAAATCAGTTTAATTAATGAAATGTAGCGTAAATATCAATCATCGTGAAAAATAACAATAAATGAATAAGTGAAATCATGTATTTATTCAATTTCGTGTTAATAAATACAGTTTAATCTAATTTCATGTCTGTTGTTGAGGCACCGATATGGTTGAAGCATTTGACGGTCGTTTTGCAGAGCTGACGGAGGCTTTTACGAAGCGGCTTACTTCTGAGCTCGACATGCTCGAAAAATTCGGCCGCGAGCTGGAACGCAGTGCCGTGGATCCGGGCATGTTCGACCAGGTTTCCCACCTGGTTCACAGGTTGGCCGGATCGAGCCGTGTCTTCGGGTTTGGTGAACTGACGGCTCCCGCGCAGGAAGTGGAAGCGCTGATCGCAAACAAGGCGGACCCGGAACGCATAGCTCAGCGAACGCGGCAACTCGCTGAGGACATTCGCCGATCCATCAACTCCTGATGCTGCGGTCGGGGCAATTTTTCGTGCTTTTCGGGGTGGTCATATGACATTGATTTCAATGGTAAAATCAGAAAATTCCGGATCGAAAACTGTTTCAGGTGTCCCGAAAATAGGTGCCGTCCGAGCCGAAAGAAAACGCATCTACCTGTTCGATCGGGATCCCCATTTGACGGACCTGAGCCAGAAGTTGAGAAGTCTCGGATACGAGGTTGCCTGCAGTCCCGGCGGCGGCGAGAACTGCCTTGCCGCGGTGATTCATGAAAAAGCGGATCCGGAGCTTGAACTGGCGGCGTCCCTGATCGCGGACCACAAGGTCATTGTCCTTTGTGAAAACAAGAACTTCGATTTCAGGATCAAAGCAGCTCGCCTCGGTGTCTCCGCTCTGGTTCAGCTTCCGGTCGATCTCATTGAGCTGGAAGGCTGGTTTTCGGACTTCGACCGCAATCAGCAGGTCGAGTCGAAAGTCTTGATCGTTGATGACGACGACATCGTCGCCGAAGCCTATGCCTTTGCCCTCCAGGAGCGGGGCCTGAGGACCGAAACCCTGTCCAATCCATTGAGGACCGGACAGGTCGTGGACGATTTCTGTCCCGATCTGATCGTCATGGATCTGGACATGCCCGAGGCGAACGGGCTGGATGTGGCCAAGGCCCTGCGACTGTCGCGGCCGAACCTCTCCCTGCCGATCCTGTTCCTGTCCGCTGAACGGAACGAAGAAATCCAGCATGAGGCCCGGCAGATCGGCGGTGACGATTTCATCACCAAGCCGGTCGATCTCGCCACCCTGACCGACAAGATCTGCATCCGTGTCTCCCGGGCAATGGAACTGCGCAAGATCATGGAGCGCGACAGCCTGACCGGTCTGCTGAACCACGTGAATTTCAAGGAACGTCTGGCATCGGAAGTCGGTCGTTCCAGGCGAACCGGCGCGCCGATGGCCGTGTGCCTTTTGGACCTGGATCACTTCAAGGCGGTCAACGACACCTTCGGCCATCAGGTCGGAGACAGGGTCATTCAGATGTTCGCCAACTGCCTGACCGGGTCCTTGCGCAGCGTCGATGTGATCGCACGCTACGGCGGTGAGGAATTCGGCCTGATCCTGCTGGACGCGACCCCCGAACAGGGCGCGCGGGTTCTCGACGGGATTCGGAGAAGTTTTTCCAACTTTCTGTTCGATACGGATGAAGGTCCTCAAACGGTGACCTTCAGCGGCGGTGTCTGCGGGCTGGATGATGCCGCAACGGTTGAAGGCTTGCTGGGGGCGGCCGATGCGGCGCTTTACGAGGCCAAGAGGCAGGGTCGGAACCGGATCGTTCTGCACTCGCAAGCCGAAAATCCGTAAGCGGGGCCATTTTCCCTGCGGGGGGGGACAGTACGATGAAACCAGGTTTTTCTTTTGAAAACGAACCGGAGGCGCAGGGCCGGCCACGACGCTTGTTCACGATATCCATGCAGGGCAGGATCATGCTCCTGGCCTTTTGCTGCGTGATTGCCAGTACCCTTGTCATCGGCTCGATTGCCTACAATCGAATTCGGCAGGCGACATTCGACCAGGCGGAGGAAAGACTGGCGGGTCATACCAAGTTGATGGCTCAAAGGTTCCGGCTCGCCTATCGGGACATAGAGGAGGATCTTTTCGCCCTTTCGACCACGCCGCCCATTCGGGGAATCATCCGGGCAACCGCAAACGGCGGCATTGACCCCTATGACGGATCGTCGCTGGAAAGCTGGCGGTCCCGCCTGTCGGCGATCTTTGCCTCGATCATGCGTAATCGCCCGAGCTATTTCCAAATGCGCTTCATTGGCGTTGCCGATCAGGGCAGGGAAGTCGTCCGTATCGACCGGGTCGAAAATGGAGAGAGACCGACGCCGGCCAGTCTGTTGCAGCAAAAATCAGGCGAGCCATATTTCATCAGGGCAATGGACGGTGCCTCGGGAAAGGTGCTGTTTTCCGATGTGACCTATAATCGGGAATTCGGCGGCGTGGATCCCCGGCAGATCCCGGCAATTCGCGGGATGCTGCCGATCGACCGGGCGGACGGGACCCGCTTCGGCTTTCTCGTAATCAACGTCGATTACGAAAGTATGCTGCGGTCGACGTTCGAGGAACTGGCGCCGACAACCAATACCTTTGTGGTCAACGGTTCCGGCGACTACATGCAGTATCAAGGAGACGGTTCTTCGATAGAACATCCCTTGGAGCTTCATGACGCCTACACCAGGCAGATGCCCCGATTTGTGGCTGAAACGCTTCGGTCTTCGAAGCAGGAGGGGTTGATTCACGGCGTCGACAATGTGGCCTTTTTCGTCAAGGAAGACGGCAATGTCGGTGCATCGGATTTTGTTTCGGTCATTTTACAGGTGACTGACGAAGAGCTCTACCGGGACGCGCGGAAGACCCGCAGGGATGTGGTGCTGACCGGCATTGTGTTGATATTGGCCTGTCTTTCGGTTTCCGTTCTGATCGCCCGGGCGATGATGGTGCCGCTGAACCGTCTGGTCGGTCTTGTCCGCAGCCTTGATGATCACGAATTGCTTGCAAAGCTGCCTGTCGATCGTGGGGATGAGGTCGGCGACCTCGCCCGCTCCCTGAAGGAACGGACACAGGCGCTGATTGCTTCGGAAGCGCGCGCGGGCGCCATTGTCGACAACGTTCTGGACGGTCTGCTCCTGATCGGTGAGAACGGCATTGTCGAACGCTTCAATCCCAGTTGCGAGCGCATCCTCGGCTACAAGGCCGAGGAGGTTATCGGCAAGAATGTCTCCATGTTCATGGAGGCCCCCTTGGCGGCGGTGCATGACGGATTCCTGAGTCGGTATGTCAGCGGCGCGCCAAGCGGTTTCATCGATACCAGCCGCGAGGTGGTCGCCATTACCCGCTCGGGAGAAAAAATTCCGATCGAACTGGCAATCAGCGCCTTGCGGCTCGACGGTGCTGTCAAATTCAGCGGTGTCATCCGGGATATTCGCGACCGCAAGGAAATGGATCGTCTGAAGGCGGAGTTCGTGTCCACGGTCAGTCACGAATTGCGTACGCCGCTCACCTCCATCCGCGGTTCTCTTGGACTGATCGAACGGCTGATGCCTGAAGAACTGTCCGATTCCTTCCGTCAGATGGTGCATCTGGCGCGCAAGAACACCGAGCGTCTGATCGTGCTCGTCAATGACATCCTCGATTTCGAGAAACTCTCCGCCAACAAGATCGAATACGACATGAGCACGACAGACGTGCACGCGGAGTTGAAACAGGCCGCCGACCTCAATGCCGGATATGCGGAACAGCATGACGTTTCGATCGACCTTCGACTGGCGGAGGAGCCGCTTCTGGTATCGATTGATGTCAACCGGCTCCAGCAGATCCTTGCGAACCTGATTTCCAACGCCGTCAAGTTTTCGGAATCCGGGAAAACCGTGGTTATCCGGGCTGAAAGGATTGGCGGATATGTTCGTATATCCATCATCGACTCCGGACAGGGAATCCCGGAAGACTTCAAGAAAAACCTTTTTACGCCCTTTGCTCAGGCCGACGGGACATCGAGCCGGGAAAAGAGTGGCACCGGCCTCGGCCTGGCGATTACGAAACGGTTTGTCGAGGGGATGAACGGAGCGATCGACTTCACCAGTCAGGAAGGCGAGGGAACCACCTTCCGCATCGAATTTCCTCTGGCGGAAGCCAACGCCCTGATGGACGCTCTCGAAAGAGAGGATGGCGACGCCCGGCTGGTGGGGCTCCATATTGAAGACGACACGGACTTCTATGAAGTCCTGGCCGCCAGTGTCGCGGAGGATATCCTGCTGGTTCAGGCCCGGACCCTGGACGAAGCCCGGCGGCGGATCGCGGTCGATTATTTCGATGTTCTGATCATCGACATTTCCCTTGAGGATGGAAACGGTCTGGAGATCCTTGACGATCTGGGCGGTGTGGAAGGGATGGTGGTCGTCGTCCTCACCGCTCTCGATGTACAGATCGATGATCCCCGGGTGGATCTGAACGTGGTCAAGTCGCGAAGCCGGCCCGGAGATTTGCCTGAGATGCTGCGGGACCTCACGGATCGGAAAATCCGGAAAAAGGCAGTCGCCTCCTGACTTCGGCCAATGTGAAACCGGGGCGATGGCTCCGGCGAACCGATCTGCGTGTCATCCGGTCGTTTGCAATGCGGCGAAAGGCGGCCCGCCAAACGCGGTCCGGGCTTATCCGATTCTTTCCAGGATCTGTGTGACGTCGTCTGCAAAGGAGATCGGCTCGAAAGGTTTGGCGATCGTGCCGAGAGCGTCCAGCTCGGAAAGGGTTTTCAACTCGTTGGGTTGTGTCTTCGCCGTGACGAAAATCACCGGAATATCGGCGGTTTCCGGATTGTCCTTCAACTTTACGCGCGTCGTCGGTCCGTCCATAACCGGCATCATCACATCCAGCAGGATCACGTCCGGTTTCCAGTCCGCGGCGATGTTCAGCCCTTCGGCCCCGCTGGATGCATGCTGGGCGTCGAATGCATCGTTCAATTTCAGACACATGACGGCAATGGTGCCGATGTCCTCGTCGTCATCGATATAAAGTGCTTTCAGTGGCATGTGGCAGGGTTCCGTATGTCTGAAGGGTGGCTTTGGTCAGGCGGCGGCTCTGCCGGTCTGGTGGCGGGCCTTGATGGCACTCGCCAACTGGTCGAGCCCTTCGGTCACCTCTCCGCTCGCATCGTCGAGCTTCTTCAGGGCGTCCAGCATGGCTGTGTGATCCTGTGCCTTTGCTGCTTCGAGCGCCAGCTTGGCGGATGCGTGTACCACCTGGTGCGGGTTGACCAGCGACTGGAACGCCGGAAGGGCGCGGATGCTTTCATCGGTAATCTGGTCGTACCATTTGCCCAGTCGGCAATGGTGATGGTCCGGAACATCGGCCACGTTCCAGTTGTCGGCACCCAGACAGGTATCGATTATGCGTTTCTTGAACAATGCGTGGTCGATTTTGGCCATGTAGCACAGTCCGACATCGGACTGGGGGTCGAACAGCTGGTCGGCATTGGCCTTGAACTGGTTGGTGCTCGAGGTCATTGCCGATGCAATGATCTTCACATACTCGTTGCTGTCGGCGGCGAGGTTAGCCACGTCGCTGATGCTGAGCGCGATTTCGCCACTGGCTTCCTTCTGCTGGGACAGCACGCCGGCGATTTCCGACATCCGGCCCGAAACGCTTTCGACCTGCTGTGCGAACCGGTCGATCTGCTCGGAGGTACGGGCGATCGCCTCTTCGCTTTCCTCGACGGCTTCGGTGGAGGTTTGCATGTTGGTCTGGATCGCCGACATGCCCTCTCGCAACGCGGCAATGCGCCGGGCAATATCATCGGTGGACTGAGCCGTCTGGGTTGCCAGCTGCTTGACCTCGGAGGCCACGACGGCAAAACCCTTGCCGGCTTCTCCGGCGCGCGCCGCCTCGATCGTGGCGTTCAGCGCCAGCAGGTTGGTCTGCTGTGCGATCCCTTCGATCACACTCAGCATCTGGCCGATCTGGTCGGAGGCTTCGGAAAGCTCGTCGACACTGCTGGATGTTTCATGGACGGCCCGGGCGATGTTGGACACAACGGACGACAACTGGCCGATCGCTGTTCGTCCGTTTGCGACGGAGGAGTTGCTGTCCTGTGCTTCCTGCGCGGCATTCTCGCTGGAGGAGGCGATGCTTTCGACCGAGGAAACGAGTTCTGTCGCCGCCGAGGAAATCGTCTGGCCGTTGTTTGCCACGTCGTTCGAATTCCGTTGCAGGAACGCCAGCTGCAGGATCACCTTGTTGATATCCGTGACCGAGTCGGCGAGCTTGCCAAGGCTGTCGGTCTTGTTCTCCCGCGCATCGTTGAGAGTTTTCAAGACCAGTGCTTCTTCATAACCGGTCTGCGACGCGGCCATGTCGGAGAACAGCCGGAAGATCAGCGTGCAAAGAACGCCTTCCAGCTCACCCTTGCGGAAGCGATGCCTGCGGACGAGTTCCGGCACCAGTTTCATCAGGACCCAACCGTAGGCGCTGATATACCAGACCGGCGACAGGCCGGCGTTCAGGTGTGTCTTGCCGATCTCCTTGGACTTTTCCAGGGTAAGGGGCGACAGCTCGTCCTTGAAAAGTGCCTCCCAGTGATTGAGCTGGGCGGATCTGGCCGATGTAACCTTACCGGTATCCGGAAAAAACTCCGCCGCCGGCGAGGCCATGATGCGAGCATAGAATTCATCGAGAATATCGGGGAGCTTACCGGCAACGCTTTTTCTCATTTCGGCGGTCCGCTCCCGCTCCGACATTGCGGACGACAGGAATTTCAGTGCGGCATCGCTGGCATTTTCCATCGGCATTCCCCCATTTCACGGTCTCGGCTTCGAAGCCGGTACAATGCGTGTTCACTCTCTCGAGAAGCGCTTGAGAGAAGGAAGTCACCCGAGTCTAGTCATTCTAAATATAATAAATAATTACTTTGAGTAACTAAAGGAGTATTGGATATTACTTAGGTTGATTATCAGTATAAATAACAATATTTATTATTCCTGGATATAAGATGTCGAGGTGAATAAGGCGCGATTTTGTCAAAGAATTTTGCAACAAAATTTGGAAAAAGGTGAGATGCGGGTTGCATGGCCTGTTGCCGGTTATCGTGCCGGGTCGTCTTCGGACGTCGCCAAATTTGCCTCTGATTAAAAATTCGCCTTGACCACAGGCTCGGCAGTTCCCTACGATTTCTTGACCAAATGGTCAGACGAATTGCCCGCGCGAAAAAGCAAAAAGAGTGCGGGCGTCGGAGGACCGGAGCGGATAGGCTGCCGATGGCGCGCGCGTTCATGACGGCAGGGGCAGAAGGCTCTCGTTCGCTTCGTTGGTCTTGAAAGTTTCCAGAGAAGGGGCCGGTCGGCCCCGACGAAAGAGGAGTAGGGGAATGGCATTGAAGGCTTTGAAAGCTCTGGCGGTTGCATCCGTATTCGGCGCAACGGTCATGGCGGGTGCTGCACATGCGGCCGATGAGCTCACGCTTCAGCTGAAATGGGTCACCCAGGGTCAGTTTGCCGGTTATTACGTGGCAAAGGACAAGGGCTTTTACGAAGAGGAAGGCCTGGACGTCACGATCAAGCCGGGCGGCCCGGACATTGCTCCGCCGCAGGTGATCGCAGGCGGTGGCGCGGACGTGATCATCGACTGGATGCCGTCGGCTCTTGCCAGCCGCGAAAAGGGCGTGCCGCTCGTCAATATCGCCCAGCCGTTCAAGAAGTCGGGCATGATGCTCACCTGCCGCAAGGACACCGGCATCACGTCGCCGGAAGACTTCAAGGGCAAGACCCTGGGCGTCTGGTTCTTCGGCAACGAATATCCGTTCCTGTCCTGGATGAGCCACCTCAACATGCCGACCGAAGGCGGAGCTGATGGCGTGACCGTCCTGAAGCAGGGCTTTAACGTCGACCCGCTGCTGCAGAAGCAGGCGGATTGCATCTCCACCATGACCTACAACGAATACTGGCAGGTGATCGACGCCGGTATTCCGGAAGAAGACCTGATCGTCTTCAAGTATGAAGACCAGGGTGTCGCCACGCTGGAAGACGGCCTTTATGTGCTGGAAGACAGCCTCAAGGACCCGGCCATGGTCGACAAGCTCGCCCGGTTCGTGCGCGCGTCCATGAAGGGCTGGGCCTATTCGAACGAGAATCCGGACGAAGCCGCCGAGATCGTTCTTGAAAACGACGCCACCGGCGCCCAGACCGAAAAGCACCAGAAGCGCATGGTCCGCGAGATCAACAAGCTGGTTGACGGCTCCGACGGCAAGCTCGACATGGCCGCTTACGAGCGCACCGTGAAGTCCCTGCTGGCCGGCGGTTCCGATCCGGTCATCACCAAGGAGCCGGAAGGCGCCACCACCACGGTCGTCACCGACAAGATGTAATCCGGTCCACAGGATCTGGTTAAGGGAAAGGGCGCTCCTCGGGGCGCCCTTTTCATTTTGACGCCCGAAACGGTTGCGCATGATCCGTGCTTGCGCCACTCCTTTGTCATTGACGGAAAAAGGGGCGGAGTTTGGCAGCCAAGAAAGCCTGTGTGCTGGGCGGATACGGATTTATCGGCGCCGGCTGCATCCGCGCCCTCAAACGTGCCGGCTACGAGGTCACGGGCATTGGCCGGTCCCTGGCGGCGGGCCTTGCCAGCGATCCGGATATTGCCTGGCTGGAGCGCGATATTGCCCGCACCGATGCGGCAACCTGGAAACGGGACCTCGCCGACGCGGATGTGGTGGTCAACGCCTCCGGCGCCCTGCAAGACGGCGCACGCGACAGCCTGAAGGCCATCCATGAGACCGCGATCGCGGAACTGATCGCGGCGCTGAACGGCTCTGATACCCGCTTTATCCAGATCTCCGCCGCCGGCGTTGCCGAAGATGCATCGACGGATTTCTTCCGGACCAAGGCTTCTGGAGACGCCTTGATCGCCGCATCGGACCTGAACTGGATCGTGCTCCGGCCCGTTCTGGTGATCGGGCCGGAGGCCTACGGCGGCACCGCCTTGCTGCGCGCAAGCGCCGCCATGCCGGGGGTGGGGTTTGCCATTCGATCCGGCGTGCCCGTCCGGACCGTCTTCGTCGAAGATCTCGCCGAGGCGGTGGTTCAGGCGGCAGGCGGCGAGCTTGGTGTCCGGTTCATTGCCGACATAACCGAAGATCAGTCCCGAAGTTTCGGAGAACTCACGACAAGGATCAGGGCCTGGCTCGGCTACAAGCCCTGGCGGTCCATGTTGCCGGTCCCGGATGCCGTGATCAGTCTGACAGGCAAGGGCGCGGATGCCCTCGGCTGGCTCGGCTGGCGCTCGCCCTTGCGCACCAATGCCTTGAAGGCGCTGGCGGGGGGCATTGTCGGCGATCCGTCGGAATGGAAGAAGCGCGGCGGCCGTCACCTGCGCGGCCTGGACGAGACTCTACAGGCCATGCCCGCAACTCCGCAGGAAAGGATGTTCTCGCGGCTCTATCTGCTGCTGCCCGCGGCGATCGCGGTCCTGTCCCTGTTCTGGATCCTGTCCGGCCTGATCGGTTTTTTCAGCTTCGGTGAAGCGGCAGCCGTCCTGACGGACAAGGGCGTTTCCGGTTTTCTTGCCGGGACGGCGGTTCTGGGCGGCTCGGTGATCGATATCGGTCTTGGATTTGCGATCCTTGTCCGCAAATGGACCCGGCCGGCAAGCCTTGGAATGGTCGCGGTCTCGCTGGCCTATCTCATCGGCGGCAGTTTCATCGCGCCGGACCTGTGGGCGGATCCGCTGGGACCTCTGGTCAAGGTTCTGCCGGCGATGATGCTGGCCCTCTTCCCGGCGCTTTTGCTGGAGCGGCGATAATGGTCTACGAGCTTTTGCGGTTTGCCCATGTCATCGGCGCTTGCGTGTTGCTTGGAACCGGCGCGGGCATCGCGTTCTTCATGGTGATCTCCAACCGGTCGCAGGATCCGGCCCTGATCGCCCATACCGCCGGGATCGTGGTGCTGGCCGACACGGTCTTCACCGCGACCGCGGCGATCTTCCAGCCCGTCACCGGCGTGCTTTTGGCGAACATAACCGGCTATCCGGTCCTGGAGGGCTGGGTGGCCGTCTCCCTCGGCCTTTATGTCTTCGTCGGCGCGTTCTGGCTGCCGGTGGTCTGGATCCAGATCAGGCTGCGGCGCCTTGCAGCTTCCGCCCGGGACGCGGGAACCGCGCTGCCGCCCGCCTATCACCGGCTCTACCGGATCTGGTTCGCCTGCGGCTTTCCGGCGTTTATTGCCGTCCTGGCCATCATCTGGCTGATGCTGACCAAGCCGGATATCTGAAAGCCCGTCATTCGGCTGTAACGGAAGAACGAAAGGCAAAACATGGCGTTGAAAATCGTTCGGCGACTAATCCCGGATTGGGGCACGACCTATGGCCCGCCGGGGGACGGGCCTTTTCCGGCCGTGATGATCTTTCACGGATCGGAAGGTGCCTATTCGGGGTGGAGCCATCGCAATGCCGTGTTGCTGGCGGCGCACGGCTTCCTTGCCTTCCCTTTCGGCTATTCCAGGGGCGGCAACGCCTGGAACGCAGGCAGTATCGAGGATGTGCCGCTGGATCGTACCGTGGAAGCGCTTGCCGCCCTTCGCGCCTTTCCGGCTACGGGCGGCAAAGTGGCTTTCTACGGTGTGTCGCGCGGAGCAGAGCATGCGCTTCTTCTGGCCTCGCTGATGGCGCGCGATGGCCTGGAAGGCATGCCGGACGCCGTGGCCGCTCATAGTCCGCCGGACGTCGTCTGTGGTGCTTTCGATGCGCGACGGCATCGTGATGCCGGGGATCCTGGCTGGCAATCCTGGGATCCGGCACAGCGTGCATGGTCCTGGCGCGGTTCCACCGAAGATCTGCTTCCCACGCAACCGATCGAGATCGAGCGCTATAACGGGCCGATCTTCCTCAGTCACGGGACCGCCGATCGCGTCTGGTCGGTCGAGATGACCCGCAGGTTATCGGCCCGATTGGAAAAGAATGGCCGAAATCCCGAGGTCCATTATTATGACGGACAGGATCACATCCCCGGCAGCGCGTCCGAGAACGAACACCACGAACATCTCGTTGCCTTCCTGGAACGGCATTTATCGATTGAACCCTGAAAGGCTTCAAGCCGGAATTCAGAAAGCGTCACATGTCCATTGAAAACTGGATCGCATTCACGATCGCCTGCATTGTCCTGACCCTCATTCCGGGTCCCAGCGTTCTTCTGGTGATCGGTCAGGCCCTGACCAGGGGCAAAAGAGCCGCGATGATGTGCATTGCCGGGGATCTGATCGGCAGCATCGTCTTGATGTGTCTGTCCTTCATGGGGGTCGGCGCGATCCTGGCGGCGTCCGCCGTGCTCTTTCAGGCGGTGAAATGGGCAGGCGTTCTGTATCTGGCCTTTCTTGGATACCGGCAGATCGCCGACAGCCGGAAGGATGCGTTTGAACTTCCCGGACCTGAGACTGTGTCCACAGGATGGGGAAGTCTCTGGGCCGGGGCCGTCACGGCCGTCCTGAACCCCAAAGCGATCGTCTTCTACATGGCCTTCCTGGCGCAGTTCATCGACCCGGCGGGCAGTTTCGCACAGCAGGTGGTCATCCTGACGGTGACATCCACCCTTGTGGTGGCTGTTCTGCTCTCGGCTTACGCCATGATCGCCACCCGCGCCCGTCGGGCCTTCCAGAGCAGAGCGGCACGAAGGAAAATCGGCTATGCCGGAGGCACATTCCTGCTGGGCGGCAGCGTCTTGATGGCGACCACACGTTAGCAGGCTGTGAAAACCGCCGGACAGGCGTGAAAAAGCCCTCCTCCCGGTGGCGGGGGAGGAGGGCCGAAGTCGGCTTCGGGCAAGCGGTCGAAGCCGGGTCTTGCGGGAGGTTATTCGGCTGCCTGGACGGCCATCGGGTTGTTCGGATGGGTCGTCCAGTTGGCGTAGTTCGGATCGACGGTCTTGCCCGTGCGCGGGTCGGTGCTGCCGGCGGCCATGGGTTCCATGGTGATGCAGTTGTCCACCGGGCAGACGTTGACGCACAGGTTACAGCCGACGCATTCGTCGTCCATCACCTCGAACTTGCGCACGCCGTCGACCATGTTGGTGATCGCCTGGTGCGAGGTGTCCTCGCAGGCGATGTGGCAACGGCCGCACTTGATGCACAGATCCTGATCGATCTTCGCCTTGGCGATGTAGTTGAGGTTGAGATGCTGCCAGTCGGAGCAGTTCGGAACGGCCCTTCCGACCACTTCCGAGACGGAGGAATAACCGGCGGTTTCCATCCAGTCCTTCAGGCCCTCGATCATGTCTTCCACGACCTTGAAGCCATAGGTCATCGCCGCGGTGCAGACCTGCACGTTGCCGGCGCCGAGGGAGATGAACTCGGCCGCGTCGCGCCAGGTGGTCACCCCGCCGATGCCGGAGATCGGCAGGTCGGCGAGCGCCGGATCGCGGGCGATTTCGGCGACCATGTTGAGCGCGATCGGCTTCACCGCCGGTCCGCAATAGCCGCCATGGGCGCCCTTGCCGTCGATAACCGGGCTCGGGCACATGTTGTCGAGGTCGACGGAGACGATGGAGTTGATCGTGTTGATCAGCGACACCGCGTCCGCGCCGCCGTCCTTGGCAGCCTGGGCGGGCTTACGGATATCGGTGATGTTCGGCGTCAGCTTGACGATCACCGGCATGCGCGTGTGCTTCTTGCACCAGCGGGTGACCATCTCGATATATTCCGGTACCTGACCGACAGCGGAACCCATGCCGCGTTCGCTCATGCCGTGCGGACAGCCGAAGTTGAGTTCCACGCCGTCGGCTTCCGTGTCCTCGACCTGTTTCAGGATTGCGACCCAGTTGGCTTCCTCGCAAGGCACCATGAGCGAGACGACCAGGGCTCGGTCCTTCCAGTCGCGCTTGACGCGCTTGATTTCCTGGAGGTTCACCTCCAGCGGCCGGTCGGTGATCAGCTCGATGTTGTTCAGGCCGATGAGCTGCCGGTCCTTGCCGTGGACGGCCCCGTAGCGCGGGCCGTTGACGTTGACGATGGGGTCGCCGTCGCCAAGCGTTTTCCAGACGACGCCGCCCCAGCCGGCCTTGAAGGCGCGGACGACGTTGTATTCCTTGTCGGTCGGCGGCGCGGAGGCCAGCCAGAACGGGTTCGGCGATTTGATGCCAACGAATTCGGATCTCAGATCAACCATGACGGGATCTCCAAAAAGAACTTAAGCGGAAAGGGCGCGGTGGATCGATTCGGCGGCGATCTTGCCGTCCTCGACTGCCGTGACCGTCAGGTCCTCGCCACCGTGTGCGCAATCGCCCCCGACCCAGACATTTGAAACGGAGCTTTTGTTGCCGTCGAAGCGGGCAAGCGTCGTGCCGTCGAGTTCGAGGTCTTCCGTTTCGGCATCCATCCATTGACCGATGGCGACGAACACCTGGTCGGCCGCGATTTCCAGGGTTTCGCCGGTCGGCACCAGATTGGACCCTTCCTGGCGCGTGTATTCGAAAACGATCGCTTCCGCCGCATTGTCGCCTCTGATCTCGGCGGGACGGGCGTTGAAGACGAGATGAACCCCGTGGCTTGCCGCGAGGTCCTGCTCGTAACGGCTGGCGGCCATCTGCTCGCGGCCGCGCCGATAGACCAGCGAGACTGTGCGGGCGCCGAGGAGTTTCGACTGAACCGCGGCGTCGACCGCGGTCATGCCGCCGCCGATCACGACAACATCCTGTCCGATGGGCAGGCCGGAAAGGTCTTTCGACTGGCGGAGGCGTGCGATGAAGTCGATTGCGGATTCGACGCCCGGCAGGTCGGCCCCCGGAATGGACAGCTTGGAAGCCGCCGGCAGGCCGATGCCGATGAAGACGGCGTCATATTCCTGGCGGAGACCGTCGACCGTAATGTCACGGCCAAGCATCTGGCCGAGGCGCAGTTCGATGCCGCCGATATCCATCAGCCAGTTGATTTCGCGCTGGGCGAAATCCTCGGTCGCCTTATAGGCGGCAATACCGAATTCATTCAGGCCGCCCGGTTTTTCGCGCGCTTCGTAAACCACGACGTCATGGCCATGGGCGGCGAGGCGATGGGCGCAGGACAGACCGGCCGGGCCGGCGCCGACGACGGCGATCTTCTTGCCGGTCGCGGCAGCCCGGCTGAACGGCTGCGGCAGACCCCGGTGCATGTAGGTGTCGGTGGCGTAGCGCTGCAACTCGCCGATCTTCACCGGCTTGCCTTCCGCGTCATTGCGCACGCAGGCCTGTTCGCAAAGGGTTTCCGTCGGGCAGACGCGGGCGCACATGCCGCCCAGGATGTTCTGTTCGAAAATCGTCTTCGCCGATCCGGTCGGATTGCCGGTCGAGATCTGGCGGATGAATTGCGGGATATCGATGCCGGTCGGGCAGGCGTTCATGCACGGCGCGTCGTAACAGAAGTAACAACGGTCGGCCTCGACCTGGGCTTCATGCGGGTCGAGCAGTGGGTGCAGGTCGCAAAAATTCTGGTCCAGTGCGTCCTTTGACAGTCGCCCTGCGGCGATGTCCGGCGCGGAAGTCGTCTCGGTCATATTGATCTCCGGAAGGAGTGGCGATCGTTCAATTTGCCGCCTCTTTCATTGGGTGAAGAGGCTGTCATCCGGCATTGGAAAAAAATTTGAACAAATAGTCAAATATTTTCCAAGTCCTTGAAAATATGAGAAAAAAACTCATGAAATAAGAGTGCGATATTTCAATCGGTTATCGCCAGAATGGGCATATGCAAAAAAGTAAGGCAGGCGCGCCGAACGGGCAGTTCAGGCCGTTATCCGGCGAACAAACCGTCGGGTTCCTATTCCGGATACCAGAGCCGGGCCTTTTCGGAGCCGCGCTCGATGATCACGTGAGAGTTCGCGAAAACCCGGTAGCCGTGGCTCCAGTCGCCGTCCGGCCAGCGGATGCGGACCTGGGCCCGTTCCGAGACGCCGAGCCCGAAATGGACGAAGCCGAGCTGGCCCGAGGCGTGGCCCGCGCCGATCTGCACGTCACGCACGATGCTGCGGTTGCCGATCTTCACGCTGATTTTTGCGCCGACGCCGTAGCGATTCGGCTGGTGTTTCTCTTGCCGGATCTCAACCGCCAGCCAGTTGCCCAGGGGCCTTGGCTCTTCGGCCGTACCGGCGCCGACGTTGCGGAACAGGCTGACCGGTCCGGCCCGGTTGACCACGACCAGATCCAGAAGCCCGTCCATGTTGAAATCGGCAAGCCCCGCGCCCCGGCCGCGCCGGTTGAGCGCGATCCCGGCCTTGTCGCCCACTTCGACGAATTTCTCGTCCCACTGACCGAGCAGCAGGTCGTCCGGATCGAAGGCGGCGAAATCCGGCATGGCCTCCACGTTCCCCTTGGCGATGAACAGGTCCCACAGGGTGTCGTTGTTCACGTCCTGGAATTCCGAGTGCCAGCCAGTCGACGGGCGCAGGTCGTCGCCCGTGTAGGGCCTGTGGGCCGTGGCGCCCCGGTCGAAGGCGATATCCCGGTAGACCGGCACGGTCTCGTCCGCTTCCGCATCCAGCGTCTGCAGCTTGGTATCGCCCATGCTGGTCAGGGCGTATTCCGGATAGCCGTCGCTGTTGAGATCGATGGAGGCGATGCCCATGCCCCAGATTTTCAGGTGTCGCCATCCGTCGGCGCGGCGATAGGCGCGCGGCGGCCGCCCGGGCGGCACGGCCCAGAGCTGCTCTTCGCCGCCGCGGTAATACTGGCGGTCGTTGGAAATGCGCAACGAAGGCTCGCCGGACCGGTTCCAGTCGGTGAACAGCATCGACAGGGCACAATAGCCGGGCGTCAGCCGGGTGGCCTCATCATAGCGCAGCGTGTCTGCTTCGTTCGGCCGGAACAGGAAATTGTCGTGACACGTCCCCCATGGCGACCCCGGCTTCGACCGGTCGACATAGTTGCCGAAGGCAAGGGTCGGATAGGTCTGCCCCTGTTCCCAGACGGCGGAAAAGCCGGTGGTC
This sequence comes from Roseibium sp., assembly GCF_048260565.1. Taxonomy (GTDB): domain Bacteria; phylum Pseudomonadota; class Alphaproteobacteria; order Rhizobiales; family Stappiaceae; genus Roseibium. Next base: position 117,831 of record NZ_JBLXGP010000006.1, read on the forward strand.
CACTCCCGTCCGCCGTCGAAGGCCAGTGCCCGGTTGGCCTCCTCGAACCGGCAGTTGCCCTTGCCCTTGAGCAGCAGGTTCTCGCCCAGGCGCAGGACGGCGAGGTCAACGATGCCGTCATTGTCGAAGTCGAGCGGATAGGCGCCGAGCACCTTTGTGATCTGGCGGTCCGGCAGGCCGATGTCGCGTGCCTTGAAGGCAAGCGTGCCGCCGGTCGGGCTCCGGTTTTCGAAGAGCTGCGCCGGGTTCTTGCCGCCGGCCAGGAACAGGTCCGGCCGCCGGTCGCCGTTGCAGTCGAAGATCGCCACGCCGCCGCCGACGAAGAATTCCCAGGCGCCGTCATAGGTGTGGTCAATGCCTGCCTCTGCGGCCTCCTCGATAAAATGCGGAAGGGGGGCGGCCGACACAGGGCGCGGCGCGTTTTCTGCAATCGCTGCCGCGGGAAGCGCGAGTGCGGCCATGGCCAGGACAAGATGGATTGCATGCCGGCTCATTCGGGGATCTCCAGGCTGCGCAGGAAGGCGATGATCGATTGCCTGTCCGCCTCCTCAAGCCCCGTATAGGCCTTGGTTGCGTCGGCGGCTTCCCCGCCATGGGCCTCGATCACCTCGTGCAAGGTGGTGATATCGCCCCGGTGGCCGTAGGGCGCGGTGGTGCCGACGCCCCAGAGTTCCGACGTCATGAAGACGTCGCGGGCGACGAAGCGCTGGCTGAGCAACTCGTTGCCGAGCGTGTCGCGGGCCGCGTCGGTAATCTTGTGCCGTTTCAGGTCGCCGAACAGAGGTACCAGGACCCGGCCCTCGTCGTCTCTCGGCAGCGCCCTGACCCAGTCCAGTTCAGCGAGATCGAGCACGATGGGCTTTGCCACGTCGGCCCGGCGCAAGGTGCCGGCACCTTCGAACGGGGAAGGGTCCTCGAAACGCAGGCTTTCAAGCGGCAGGGCCGGGCGGTGGCACTCGGCGCAGCCGATTTCCGAAAACAGGCTCTCGCCGCGCGTGGCGGCCTTTTGCCAGTCCGCGGGCAGATCCGCCATGCGCCCGGGGGCGGGACGGGTCGCCTGCCAGGCGACAAGGGCGGAGATCTGGCCGACGCTCATCTCGTCTTTCACTCCGTCGCCGTCGAAATCGTCGGTTCCCGTCCAGGTCTTGCCAAAACGCTCCTGCGCCTGGATGCCGTGGTGGTCGTTCATGGCGTTGACTGTGAACTGGCGTAGCGACGCAAAGACGCCCTTCTGGCCAAAGGGGCGCAGGGTCAGGTCGTCGTCTATCCCCTCCAGCCCGGAGACATCGAGCGACCCGTCCGGTTCCGCCGTCAGCTTGCCGAAGCCGACGCCCTTGGTTTCAAGCGCCACCGTCACCGGGTTTCCGGTTTGCCTCGCCTGCTGAAGCGCGGCGCGGCGCTGGGCGCGCAGGTCTGCCGTCATTTCCCGGCCGAGCAGTTCGATCAGGCCGGCCCCTTCGAGGGCAACCGTACCGCGCTCGTTGGAAAACTGCGGATCGATGGAATCGAAATCCGCGCTTTCGAACCCCTCGGAGACGAAGACGTTTGCGGTAAAGGCGCCGGCGCCGCCGATCCCCGGTTCGTTGTGGCAGGAGGCGCAGGAGTTGGCGTCCGGACCCGCCATGCGCTGAAAGGCAAGGGCGGAAGGACGGCGTCGTTTGGTCGGCACGATGGCCTGTGTCGCCTCCGGCCGGCCCGCGCCGTCCTCGGTGACGAACTTCGCCTTGAACAGCTTTTCGCCCAGCTCCACCAAATCGGGCAGAGGATCCTTGTTCCCGTTGGCGAGCGCGTCGAAATCGAAATCTGCGGTAATGCCCCGCTCCGACCAGGGCGGAACGGCATCGGCAGCAAATCCCTGTGCCGGCCAGATGCCGGCGAGAAGGATCAGCGATGCCGACCGCCGTTTCATGCCGCCGCCCCCCGGTTGCGCGGAGGGGCCGTCTTGCGCGTCGCCGCGCCAAGGTAATCCTTGTCGAGCCGGTCCATGGCCTGGGCGACGAGACCCCTGCGGATAAAGTCCTCGTTCCACGGCATCACGTCGAGCTCGAAATTCTGCCTGAGATCCTCGACCAGGGCTTCTTCCAATCCCTGGTACATGCTGGCTTCCATGAACCGGAAAGCCCGCATGGCAGCTCCGGTGAGCACGATGCGCTTGGGGTCCAGAATGGCAAGCAGGCGGGCCAATCCGTAGCCAAGGACCCGGCCGGCACTGGCAAAGGCGGTCAGGGCGTCCTCGTCGCCTTCGTCGGCGCGTGCGATCAGGGCGGCCAGACCGGCCACGCCGGCATTGATTTCCTTCGGGTCTGACGTTTCCGGCAGATGGGTGGCCGCCCGCACCAGCGCGTAGTCGGACAGATAGGCCTCTATGCAGCCCCGTTTGCCGCAGCGGCACAGCGCCCCGCCGGGAATGTGGTTGGAATGGCCGAACTCGGCCGCCATGCCGTTGGCGCCTTCGAACAGGCGATTGTCGAGGTAAAGGCCCATGCCGACGCCGTAGTCGAGCATGACCACCGCGAAGGTATCGCTGTATCGCGCCGGATCGATCCAGTGCAGGGCCTCGGTGATCATGTTGGTGTCGTTGGACAGGATGCATTCCGCATCGAAGGCCTTTGTCAGCGGGGCAACGATCGGAATGTTGCGCCCGGCGAAGGCAGGGCTCCAGACCACCATGCCCGCACCCTTGTCGACAACGCCCTGCGCGGCCACACCGATTTCGCGGATGCTGTCCGGCCGGAGGGCGGCTTCCCTGACGAATGTTTCGATGGTTTCGATCAGGAGCATGGGAAAGCTACCCGCATCCGCCGATGCGCTGTCGAAGGGGACGCGCTTGTTCAGGAAGGTCTCGCCGGCGAAGTTCGCAAGCGACATGTCGATCGCATTGACTGAAAGACGGATCGCAACCACGCAGGCCGCTGCCGGATTGAGCTGCAGCAGTGACCGGGGGCGACCGCGGGATTGGGGCGCTTTCGGCTCGTCGCTTTCAATGCCCTCGATCAATCCTTGAGCAAGCAGGTCCGAGGTGATCGCCGTGACCGTCGCCGGGCTCAGCCGGGTGATCTGGCCAAGGTCGATCCGGGCCATGGGCCCTTGCCGGCGCAGCGCCTTCAGGATGATGCTTCGATTCTGTCGCCGGATCTGATCCCGGTCCGCTTTCCGTGTCATGCGCTGACGGTTCTTCCCTGACGTGTTTCCCCAACAGCCGGTTTATCCGGTCTTGTTTTGTGCAGTCTCGCCAATTTTGCGGCGCAGAACAATGTTTTGCAAAACCATGTTGACAGGAGCGGCGCTTTGGAGCAACTTTTTTTCGGACGTCAAAAAAAATAAATACCAGACGTCGCCCGCGTTTCCGCCTCAGGCGGGAACCTCGCTTTATGGGATGTGAAGCGGCATGACCGAGCAATTCCAGGTTGTGCCTGACGGAGGAAACACCGCGATGCGTAAAGTAAAAGTTCTTTTGGTTGGCGCACTTATGTCCGCCAGTGCAATTTCTGCTGCCCATGCCGCCGATATCGTCGTCGGCGTGAGCTGGTCCAACTTCCAGGAAGAACGCTGGAAGACCGACGAAGCCGCCATCAAGGGCGCTCTTGAAGCCGCCGGCGCCAAGTATATTTCGGCCGATGCCCAGTCGTCGTCTGCCAAGCAACTGTCGGATGTCGAGGCTCTGATCGCCCAGGGCGCCACCGCGCTGATCATTCTCGCGCAGGATTCCCAGGCGATCGGCCCGGCCGTTCAGGCCGCCGCCGACGAAGGCATCCCGGTGGTCGGCTACGACCGGCTGATCGAGGATCCGCGCGCCTTCTACCTGACCTTCGACAACGTCGAAGTCGGCCGCATGCAGGCCCGCGCGGTCTACAAGGTCGCGCCGGAAGGCAACTATGTCATGATCAAGGGCTCGCCGACCGATCCGAACGCCGACTTCCTGCGCGGCGGCCAGCAGGAAATCCTGCAGTCCGCCATCGACAGCGGCAAGATCAAGATCGTGGGCGAAGCCTATACCGACGGCTGGCTGCCGGCGAACGCTCAGCGCAACATGGAACAGATCCTGACCGCCACCGACAACAAGGTCGATGCGGTTGTGGCCTCCAACGACGGCACCGCCGGCGGCGTTGTCGCGGCACTCACCGCGCAGGGCATGGAAGGCATTCCGGTGTCCGGCCAGGACGGCGACCATGCGGCCCTGAACCGCGTCGCCAAGGGGACCCAGACCGTTTCCGTCTGGAAGGATGCCCGTGAACTCGGCAAGGCCGCCGGTGAAATCGCGGTCGCAATGGCTGGTGGCAAGAAAATGTCGGAAGTCGACGATGCCGCTGCCTGGACCTCCCCGGCCGGCACCGAGCTGACGGCGCGCTTCCTGAAGCCGGTCCCGATCACCAAGGACAACCTCAATGTCGTGGTCGATGCCGGCTGGATTACCAAGGATGCGCTCTGCCAGGGCGTGACCAACGGTCCGGCTCCCTGCAACTGACAGCACCAAGCGCTTCGCGGTCTCGGTTTTGCGCCGGGGCCGCGGACGTGGTTTGATCGTATTACGCGCGCCGGCGGGGATGGACGCCCCGGCGACTGAGCGTCTGGTCTCCAAGTGGGAGGAAACCGATGTCCGATACCGCCGTGTCCGGGCCCAAGGCCCCGGCAGCACGCAATTTCTTTTCCGTGCTTCAGCTCGATACGCGCCTTCTGGGAATGATCGGCGCCTTCGTCGTGCTGTGCCTTGTGTTCAATTTCGTCACCGACGGCCGGTTCCTGACGCCCCGGAACATCTTCAACCTGTCCATCCAGACCGTCTCGGTCGCGATCATGGCGACCGGCATGGTGTTCGTCATCGTCACCCGCAACATCGACCTGTCGGTCGGCTCGCTGCTGGCCACGTGTTCGGCCGTCATGGCGATGACGCAGACATCCATCCTGCCTGACATGCTGGGTCTGGGCCTCGGGCATCCGTTGATCCCCTGGATCTCGATCCTCGCGGGCCTTGTCGCAGGCGTGGCGATTGGAGCGTTCAACGGCTGGCTGATCGGATATCAGGGCATACCGGCGTTCATTGTGACCCTCGGCGGCCTGCTCGTGTGGCGGTATGTGGCGTGGTATCTCACCAACGGTCAGACGATAGGACCACTCGATCAGGTCTTCCAGATTTTCGGCGGTACAAATGGCACCCTGGGTGTGACCTGGTCCTGGATTCTGGGCGGAATCGCTGCACTTGCGGCGGCGGTGAGCATATTCTCCGCGCGGCGCCGCAAGATCTCCCATGAGTTCCCCGTAAAGCCGTTGTGGGCGGAATGCCTGGTGGCCCTGCTGGCTGTCGTTGCCATCCTGGGCTTTGTCGCCATTCTCAATGCCTACGAGATTCCGGAGAGAGCCCTGCAGCGGGACTTCCGGGCACTCGGCATGGAAATGCCGGAAGGCTTTACCGCATCATACGGATTGCCGGTCTCGGTGGTCGTGTTGATTGCCGTGGCAATCGTCATGACAATTGTCGCCCGCCGAACGAGGCTTGGCCGCTATATCTTTGCCGCCGGCGGAAATCCCGACGCGACCGAGCTGTCGGGCGTCAACACCCGGCTGCTGACCGTCAAGGTCTTTGCGATCATGGGCGCGCTTTGTGCGATTTCCGCGGTTGTCGCATCGGCACGGCTTACCAATCACACGAATGATATCGGCACCCTCGACGAGCTTCGGGTCATCGCGGCGGCCGTCATTGGGGGCACGGCTCTGTCCGGCGGTGTCGGCACGATTTACGGCGCCATTCTGGGTGCCCTGATCATGCAGTCGCTGCAGTCGGGCATGGCCATGGTCGGCGTCGATGCGCCGTTGCAGAACATCGTCGTGGGCGCGGTGTTGGTATTCGCAGTCTGGATCGATATCCAGTACCGCAAGCGCACGGGAGACTGATCGAAATGGCTACTCCCCTGGTTGAAATGAAGGAAATCAGCATCGCCTTCGGCGGTGTGCATGCGGTCGATCACGCTTCGGTGGAGCTTTATCCCGGCGAAGTGGTCGGACTTCTCGGCCACAACGGGGCCGGCAAGTCCACCCTGATCAAGTGCCTTTCCGGCGCCTACAGGGCCGACAGCGGCGAAATCCGCATCAACGGCGAAAAGGCCAACATTCAAAGCCCCCGTGATGCCCGCAGGTACAACATCGAGACCATCTACCAGACCCTGGCGCTGGCGGACAATCTCGATGCGGCCTCCAACCTGTTCCTCGGCCGCGAGCTCGTCACGCGGCTTGGCTTTGTCGACGACGATGCCATGGAAGCGGAAACCCGCAAGATCATGGGCCGGCTCAATCCGAACTTCCGCAAGTTCAAGGCGCCGGTGAAAGCGCTTTCCGGCGGGCAGCGCCAGTCGGTCGCGATCGCCCGGGCGGTCTATTTCAACGCCCGTATCCTGATCATGGACGAGCCGACCGCCGCCCTCGGGGTGCAGGAAACGGCCATGGTGACGGAACTGATCCATGAGCTGAAGAAACAGGGTCTCGGCATCTTCCTGATCGACCACGACATTCATTCGGTCATGCAGACCTGCGACCGCGCCGCCGTTATGAAAAACGGCAAGGTGGTCGGGACCGTGAAGGTCGATCAGGTCACCGAAGACGATCTCCTGGGAATGATCATTCTCGGAAAATGTCCGCCGGGTGCGATCCCCGGTCCCGGGGCGATCAATCCGGAGATCGCCGCAGCCTGAGTGTCCATTGCGGCGGTTCCCGACAGGGACCGCCGGTGCCGCTTCCCGCAATCGTGCCGGCTGTCCGGCTGGCACGTATCTTTTCTGTCTTTTTTTGAGGTGCGTCCCTCATGTTTGTCGGTCTCGACATTGGAACAAGTTCGGTCAAGGCCGTTCTGCTGGATGAAAACCAGTCGCACATCGGCTCGGCCACCTCCGGCCTGAGCGTGGAACGGCCCCATCCCTCCTGGTCCGAACAGGATCCGGACAGCTGGTGGACCGCCTGCGAGAAGGTCATGGACGAACTGGCTGTCCGGTTTCCGGCCGGGATGGGCGCAGTCCGCGGCATCGGCCTTTCCGGCCACATGCACGGGGCCACGCTGCTTGGCGCCGACGACCGGCCGCTGCGCCCCTGCATCCTGTGGAACGACGGCCGGTCGGCGAAACAATGCGAGGAGCTGGAGCGGGCGGAGCCGAAGTTCCTGACCCTTGGCGGCAACCGGGTCATGCCGGGCTTCACCGCGCCCAAGCTTCAGTGGGTGCGCGAAAACGAACCGGATGTCTTCGCGAAGGTGGCGAAGGTTCTGCTGCCGAAGGATTACGTCCGCCTGAAGCTGACCGGCGATCATGTCGGCGACATGTCCGACAGCGCAGGCACGCTCTGGCTCGATGTGGCCGCCCGCGACTGGTCCGACGATCTGCTTGCCGCCACCGGTCTTTCGCGGCAACACATGCCGCAGCTGGTCGAAGGCTCGGAAAGCTCCGGGCAATTGCGCAAGGACCTGTGCGACCGCTGGGGCATGGCGCAGGCTCCGGTCGTCGCCGGTGGCGGCGGCGACAATGCCGCGTCTGCCTGTGGCGTCGGCGCGGTCGAACCGGGCTCGGCCTTCGTCTCTCTCGGCACGTCGGGTGTTCTGTTCGTCACCAACGACCGTTTCTCGCCCAATGTGGAAAGCGCCGTCCATGCCTTCTGTCATGCGGTGCCCGATACCTGGCACCAGATGGGCGTGATCCTGTCGGCGACCGACAGTCTCAACTGGCTGGCCCGGACCTTAGGGACTGAACCGGAAAGCCTGACCGGGGCGCTGGGCACCGTGTCCGGCCCGGCCGACGTGATGTTCCTGCCCTATCTCGGCGGCGAGCGCACGCCTCACAACGATGTCCGGATCCGGGCGGGCTTTGCCGGCATCGGTCACGAGACCGATCGAACGGCGCTGACCCATGCGGTGCTGGATGGGGTTGCCTTTGCCCTGAAGGACTGTATGGAAGCCCTGAGCGCCGCCGGAACAAAGGTGAACCGGGTCACGGCCGTCGGCGGCGGCTCGCGCTCGACCGCCTGGCTGGAAATCATCGCCACCCTTCTGGATGTGCCCGTCGATGTGCCCGCCGATGGCGATTTCGGGGCCTCCCTGGGCGCGGCCCGCCTCGGCCAGGCGGCTGCGGAAGGCCGGACAAGCGGTATATTCGCGCCGCCACCCATGCAGATGCAGATCGAGCCCAGGCACGACATTCAGGACGATTACCGTCACGCCTACGAGCGTTGGCGGTCCCTTTATCCTGCTTTGAAGCAGGCTGGCTTTTAAGGAGTAGATTGAAAATGAGCACCGGATTTTTCGGCGATCTCGAACCGATCCGTTACACCGGCCCCGAAAGCACCGATCCGCTCGGCTACCGCTTCTACAACAAGGACGAAGTGGTTCTCGGAAAGCGCATGGAAGACCACCTGCGCCTGGCCGTATGTTACTGGCACAGCTTCTGCTGGCCCGGCACCGATCCCTTCGGCGGCGACACCTTCCAGCGCGCCTGGATGGCGGCGGACGGCGACCCGATGGCGCAGGCGCGCCTGAAGGCGGACGTGGCCTTCGAGATGTTCGACATCCTCGGCATGCCGTTCTTCACCTTCCACGACCGCGACATCGCACCGGAAGGGGCGACACTGGCCGAGAGCAATGCCAATGTGAACGCGATCGCCGACATCTTCGAAGACAAGATGGCGAAGTCGGGCATGAAGCTTCTCTGGGGCACGGCGAACCTGTTCTCCAACCGGCGCTTCATGGGCGGGGCTGCCACCAATCCGGATCCGGATGTCTTTGCCTATGCCGCCGCCCAGGTGAAGAACGTCATGGACGCCACGTACCGGCTCAAGGGCGAGAACTACGTGCTGTGGGGCGGCCGCGAGGGTTATGAGACCCTGCTCAACACGGATCTGTCCCGCGAGCTGGATCAGCTCGGCCGCTTCCTCTCCATGGTCGTCGACTACAAGCACAAGATCGGCTTTACCGGCACGATCCTGATCGAGCCCAAGCCGCAGGAGCCGACCAAGCACCAGTACGACTTCGACGTCGCCACCGTCTTTGGGTTCCTCAAGAAATACGGCCTGGAAAACGAGGTGAAGGTCAACATCGAGCAGGGTCACGCGATCCTGGCCGGCCATTCCTTCGAACATGAACTGGCGCTTGCCAATGCGCTCGGCATCTTCGGCTCCGTCGACATGAACCGGAACGACTACCAGTCCGGATGGGACACGGATCAGTTCGCCATGAATGTCCCCGAGCTGGCGCTCGCCTATTACGAGATCCTGAAAGCGGGCGGCTTCACCACCGGTGGCACCAACTTCGATGCCAAGCTGCGTCGCCAGTCGATCGATCCGGTCGATCTGATCCAGGCTCACGTGGGATCCGCCGACGCAATCGCGCGGGGCCTCAAGGCCGCCGCCCGGATGCTGGAGGACGGTCGTCTGAAGGCTCATGTCGAGGAGCGTTATGCCGGCTGGGAGAAGCCGGAAAACGCCGCGATCCTCAAGGGCGAAAGCTCGCTGGAAGCGCTTGCGGACCGCGTCCATGGCGAAAACCTGGAGCCGCGGCCGAAGTCCGGCCGACAGGAATATCTGGAAAGCCTGGTCAATCTCTACGTCTGAAAAACCGCCGTGCGCACAACCTGTTGCGCACGGCTTCTTCCTGCCCTTGCGCCGCCATGAACTTGGTCTGCCACAAGTTTGTGCTCGGTTTGCGCCGAAAAACGGCAGCGTCACCTTTTCTCCGTCATGCACACCTCCTAAGAAGAAGGCATGAAGGATTTGCCGCCGATCGGGCCGAATGAGGCCCTCTTTCTCGATTTCGACGGGACACTGGTCGATTTGGCGCCGCGCCCGGAAGATGTCCGGGTGTCGGATGGCGTCATCGTGGCCCTCTCCCACCTGCAGGACCGTCTCGATGGGGCGCTGGCCGTTGTCTCCGGCCGGCCGATCGCCCAGATCGATGCCTTTCTTGCACCCTTGCATCTGCCCGCTGCCGGGCTTCACGGGTTGGAACACCGTCATACGGTCGACGCCGATATCGAGCGGACGAAACCCGGCCCGGAAATCCGGGCCCTGAAAGGTGTCGTCCGCAACTCCGGCCTCCTGGAAAAGGGCGTCTACCTGGAAGACAAGGGCGCCACGCTCGCCCTTCACTACCGCTCCGTTCCGGCTATGGAAGAGGCGGTGGTCAGGCTGATGAGCGAAGCCCTCGAAGCGCTTCCCGCTCTTCATATCATCCGGGGCAAGATGGTGGTCGAGGCCAAGCCCTACGCCAGCGACAAGGGCAGCGCGGTCCGGTCGTTTCTCGAACACGCGCCGTTCAAGGGACGCAAGCCTGTCTTTGTCGGGGATGATGTAACCGATGAAGACGGCATCGCGGCCGCGCAGGACGCCGGCGGGATCGGCATCAAGGTAGGCGACGGCGAAACCTGCGCGCGCTACCGGCTGAATGATGTTGCCGCGGTGCACGACTGGCTTGCAGGAAAAACTACAGTTTCGGAGACCTGATTGATGGTTTGGACACCGCCTGTAAAACTCGCTCCCTCGCTCGATCTGGCGATGATCGGCAATTGTTCCCTCGCGGGGCTGATCGACAGGATGGGGTCGGTGGTCTGGTGCTGCCTGCCGCGGTTCGACGGCGACCCGGTGTTTCACAGTCTGCTCGGCACGCGCGGAGAAGAGGGCGACGGGGAATTCACCATCGAGCTGAACGGTGCGCTCCGGTCCGAACAGGAATATGTGCCCAATACCGCGATCGTGAAGACACGCCTGTTCGATGGCCAGGGCAATGCCATCGAAATCACCGACTTCGCGCCGCGCTTTACCCGCAAGGGCCGAATGTTCCGTCCCAACAGCATCGTGCGCCGCGTCCGGCCGCTGTCGGGTCATCCGCGCATCAAGGTCCGCTGCCGGCCGCGGTTCGCCTGGGGCAAGCGCGTGCCCGACATGACCTTCGGGTCCAATCATATCCGCTGGGTCGGTGACGGCACCACCTTGCGGATGACCACCAATGCTTCCGTCACCTATATCAGGGAAGAAACCCCCTTCCTGGTTGACGGCCCGTTGTCGTTCTATCTCGGCCCTGACGAGTCGCTGACCGAACATCCGGAATGGCTGTGCCGTGATTTCGAGGAAAACACGGAACGGTACTGGCGCCGCTGGACGCGCCGGCTCGGCCTGCCACTGGAATACCAGGAAGCGGTCATCCGGGCGGCGATCACGCTGAAGCTGTGCACCTATGAGGAAACCGGCGCGATCATTGCGGCGGCGACCACCTCCATTCCCGAAGCCGACAACACAGAGCGCAACTGGGACTACCGTTACTGCTGGCTGCGGGATGCCTTTTTTGTGATCCGCGCGCTGAATTCCCTCTCCGAAATGGAGACGATGGAAAACTACCTGCGCTATCTGAACAACATTGCCGCGGTCTCCAACGGCGGTCACGTCCAGCCGCTGTTCGGCATCGGTTTGGAAGAAAAGCTGGTCGAGGAATTCGTCGATCTCCCCGGCTATCGAGGCAACGGACCGGTGCGGATCGGCAATCAGGCCTATGAGCATTTCCAGCATGATGTTTACGGCAACATCGTGCTGGGAGCCGCCCAGGCCTATTTCGACAAGCGCTTGCTGCACCAGCCGGGCCTGGAGGATTTCCGGCGCCTGGAACAGGTGGGCGAACGGGCCTTCGCCATGTACGACCAGCCGGATGCCGGCATGTGGGAATTGCGTACGCGCGCCAGGGTGCACACGTCGTCGGCGCTCATGTGCTGGGCGGCCTGCGACCGGCTGGCCAAGATTGCCCGCCGCTTCGGCCTGGAGGAACGCACGGCCTACTGGCGCGACCGCGCCATGGTCATCCACGGCGCGATTTGCGAGCGCGGCTGGAACAAGGAACGGGGCGCCTTCGTGGAAAGCTTCGAAGGCTCCGATCTCGATGCGGGACTGCTGCTGATGGCGGAGGTCGGATTTCTGCCTGCCAATGACCCGAGGTTCATCGCTACTGTCGACAAGATCGGCGCGAACCTGCGCCACGGCAATCATCTGTTCCGCTATCATGCGGCCGACGATTTCGGCGCACCGGAAAATGCCTTCAACATCTGCACTTTCTGGTACATTGACGCGCTTGCGCGGATCGGCCGCAAGGATGAGGCGCGCGAAATCTACGAGACTATGCTCTCCTGCCGGAACCATGTCGGATTGCTGTCTGAGGATACCACACCTTCGACAGGCGAATTGTGGGGCAACTTCCCGCAGACCTATTCGATGGTCGGCATCATCAACGGTGCCGTGCGTTTGAGCGCCGGATGGGAAAGCGTGACCTGACCCGCCATTCCCGGCGGACAGAAACAGATAAACTGGAGGATCAAATGGGACGGCTCGTCGTCGTATCGAATCGCGTGGGACCGCTGAAGGATACAGGACGGGCAGGCGGACTGGCCGTGGCCCTCGTCGATGCCCTGACCAAAACCGGTGGCATCTGGTTCGGCTGGAGTGGCGACGTTTCCGAAGAAGGCACCTTCGGTCAGCTCAAGAAGCAGAAAACGAAGTCGGTCCAGCTGGTGCAGGTCGACATGACCCAGGCCGACTACGACGACTTCTATGCGGGATATGCCAACCGCACGCTTTGGCCGGTCCTCCATTACCGGCTCGACCTGGCGGTGTTCGACCGGCGCTTCGAGCAGGGCTATCGCCACGTCAACGACCGGTTCGCGACCCGGCTCCGGCCGATGCTCAAGCCGGACGACATCATCTGGATCCACGACTATCATTTTCTCACAATGGCCTCCAACCTGCGGGTGATGGAGGTGACCAACCCGATCGCGTTCTTCCTGCATATCCCGTTTCCGGCTCCGGAAATCCTGGCGGCCCTTCCCAACGCCGGCTCCATCGTCCGGGCGATGCTCGCCTATGATCTGATCGGCTTTCAGACCAAACGGGATGCAAGCAATTTCCGCCGCTTCGTGCGGGAGGAACTCGGGGGCGAGGACCTGGGCGACGGCAGGATGAAGGTCGGCGGGCACGAGGTGATCGCCCGCGCCTACCCGATCGGGATCGACGCCGAAGCCTTTTCGAAATTCGCCATGTCGCCGGACGCGCGGCGCAACATCTCGCGGCTGGAAAAGTTGCTCGGCGGGCGCCAGCAGATCATCGGGGTCGACCGGATCGACTATTCCAAGGGCCTGCCGGAACGGTTCAAGGCCTTCGAGCGCCTCCTGGAAGACTATCCGGAAAACCGCGGGCGGGTGGCTCTGATGCAGGTCGCGCCGCCATCGCGCGCGGAACTGGATGCCTATATCGACATTCGCCGGGAACTGGATGAACTGACGGGCCATGTGAACGGCAAGTTCGCGGAACTCGACTGGACGCCGATCCGCTTTATGACAAAATCTTTCCCGCGCCGGGCGCTCGCCGGCATCTACCGGGCAAGCCGCGTCGGCCTGGTCACACCCCTGCGCGACGGCATGAACCTGGTGGCCAAGGAATATGTCGCGGCACAGCGCTCGGAAGATCCGGGCGTCCTCGTCCTGTCCCGTTTTGCCGGCGCCGCCGAGGAAATGCAGGAGGCGATGATCGTCAATCCCCATTCCGCCGAAGAAGTAGCGGCAGCCTTGCAGACCGCGATCACCATGCCTTTGGAAGAACGCCGCGACCGCTGGCAGGCCATGTTCGACCGCTTGTGCGTCAACGATGCGGTCGCCTGGTCCGGAAAGATCATGGCGGATGTGGAAGCCGGCAAGCGCAATTCGCGTTAAAAATTCTCAGGGTTGATTGAAACAATGGCTGCCGGGCGCTGGCCCCAAATTGACCGGAAAACGCTCTGACCGTTTGGTTCTAAATCCCCCGGTAGAACCGCCTGCCGTCCGGATCGCTCAGGTCGTGAAGCCGCTGGGCGGCGTTGCGGGCAAAGCGCAGGGTGACCGCTTTACGCGTGGCGGCGGCAACCTTGTGCTCCGGTGCCTCCCGGATGATTTCGGCGCCGAACCCGTCCGAAAGGATCAGTCCGGCTTCTTCAGGAAAAATATCGAGCGGCACGTCGGGATGGGTGGCGAAGAAGAACCGGTCGCAATGCTGGCGGTAATCGGGCCACTTCGTATCGGCCCGGAAGTCGGCAATTGACGACTTCACCTCGATGATCCAGAGCTCCTGCTTCGGCCCGAGCGCGAGCAGGTCGGCGCGCCGACCGGAAGCCAGGGAGACTTCCGGCAGACAGGCGTAATCCATGATCCGAAGCAGCCGCGCTGCGCCCCGCCAGACCTTCAAAGCCGTTTCCGACTGCCGTCCGTCCGTTAACGGATCGTCGAGCCGGATGCGGTTGGCGCCTGGACCGATTTCCTCATTCATACCGGCAATGTTCCTCATTTGTTCGGATCGATCAAGATCGGCATGGAAAAATCCTAATGCGAGCGTTGGGATTTTCTCGATTTTGCTAACAAATTTGGCAATTTTTCGGAGGCAGACCCATGTTGCGTGATGCAAATGTCACGGTCGTTCTCAAGAATAGGTCATTTAACCAGCTTATGCATTGCAGTGGCGTTCGGATCGCCACTACGTTACGGAGACTTTTGTGGGAGCGTTGGCGTAGGAGGATGCTGGGTGCTCATCCGGTTGATTGCCGTCTTCTTGCTGGGGGGATCAGCGCTTGCCGCCGCCGCGCTTCGCGCGGAAGCGGCAAAGGGCGATATGAAGGTCGCTGTCCACCGCTCCTCGCCAATTCTCGAGGGACGCATTCTCGATTTGAAATTTTCGAGTTTCGCGCAAGGGGTCTGGACGCGGGAAGCAAGCGACTGCGACGCGTTCACGACTGTCGACCGGGGCCGGCCCGGCGGGGTGATCGCGATCTTCCGCAGCCTGATGGAGACCCCCGAAGAGATCTGCCAGGTCTACGGTGCGGAACGGGCGGGCGTCGAATCGCAACGCGCCGCCATGAACTGCCATCTGTGGAGCGGTTCAGAGACACTCGGTCTCGTGACTGTCCGGCAACTCGGCCCTTCCGGGCTCTCCGTTCAGTTCGGCGATCATCAGCCGGTTCCCTACCGCTTCTGCCGCGCCATTGCGCCGTTGCTGCTGCCGGTCAGCCAGCAGGCGGAACGCTAGCGTTCTCAGCCTGAAGCCTATCCAGATCCTGTGCCAGTTCGATCATCCGGTCGTCGGTCGGGAAGGTCTCAAAGGTTCTGGTCAGAAGCTCCCGAGCGTCCGTCAGCGCGCCGGTGCCCATCAGCCATTCGACCCGCCGCAGCGGAAATTCCTTGCGCCAGCGTTTCGGCATCGTGCGGACGACGGGGTCGGCCGCGATCAGATCTTCTGCCTGCCCCAGAAGGGCAATGGCTCCAAACATGTCGCCGGATGAGGCGGCCGCTTCCGCGGCCAGCCGGATCATGCCCGGATTTTGCGCAAATCCTGTCAGGGCGAAGACCTCTTCCGGTCGGACAGGTTCCCCTGCGGCCAGCCGTTCGCCAAGCAGGCCGAACGCCTCCAGATCTTCTATCTCCACAGCTGCGAGCAGACCTTTCGAGGCAAGTTCCGTCTCCGGATCGCGCTGAAAGGTGGTGATGATCCTGCGGATCAGGTTGAGGCTGTAGAGATGATCGTGGCTTGCGTGACACGAGCGCAGAAGGTGAATCCGCGCGTCCGGCAGCACCCGTGCGGCCTTGGCCGCATTGACCGCGTCGACCGGATCATAGACCCCGAAATAAAGATGGGCGGGAAACGCCGGGCGCGGCGCCTTTTGCCA
Organism: Roseibium sp.; assembly: GCF_048260565.1. Lineage (GTDB taxonomy): Bacteria > Pseudomonadota > Alphaproteobacteria > Rhizobiales > Stappiaceae > Roseibium. The sequence continues at coordinate 133,519 of NZ_JBLXGP010000006.1, forward strand.
GTCGAACAGGCGTGGATCGTTGGCGGGAATGCCATAGTCGCGGCTCTGGCTGCCCGGGCATCCGGTCCTGAGCTCCGGTCCGAAGGCGTGAATGTCGCCGTCCTGCCGGGAGAGTCCGGTCATGAGAGCGCCGTATCCGCCCATGGAGGAACCGTAGTAGACGACTTTCCGCGCGCCGGTTCGGGCAAGCGCGCTGTCGATGGTCGTATGGATCCCGCGTTCCAGGCCCAGGTACCAGCCGTTTTCGATGTCGTTCAGGAACAGGCAGGCATGCCTCGTGCGGGCGAACAGGCGTTCCAGGCCGAATTTTCCCGCCGGAACCCGTACCTGCGAAAAGACGATCGCAATCGTATCGCCGGAGCCTTCGGCAAGCCGGTGCTGCAGGCGGTTCGGCAAGGTGGTGTCGGAAAGGGCCGTCATGTGCCGGACACTGGAGCGAAACGGGTGTTTCCGCAAGCATCCCGATGACGGACGATCCGGTTATTCCGCGACTTTGGTCGTCGTCCGGGCTTCCGAACAATGTGCCGTTTGCGGATCGAGCTCGCACAGCGCCTGATACTGGCTGAGGAAGACCTTGCCGCTCAGATGTTTCAGGAGATCCGTTTTCTGCAACCGGTCCATGACCGGGCCCTTGACCTCAGACAGGTGGAAGGAAACGCCGGAGTCCGACAGGCGGTGATTGATTTCCTCCAGGCTCTCCAGTGCGCTGGCGTCGATCTCGTTCACCGCCGGGCACATCAGCACCACATGCTTGATGTTCGGCCGGTCCGCGACAAGCGCATAGATCTTGTCTTCCAGGTACCGGCTGTTGGCGAAGAACAGGCTTTCGTCCACGCGGAGCGTCAGCACCTTTTCGCCGGTCACGACCTTGTGCCGGTCGATGTTGCGGAAATGTTCGGTGCCCGGTACGACGCCGACGATCGCCATATGCGGACGGCTGTTGCGGTAGAGATAAAGCCCGATCGACAGCGCCACGCCGGTCACGACCCCCTGCTCGACGCCGAAGAAAAGGGTGATCAGGATCGTCGCCGCCATGGCGGCAAAATCGCTCTTTGAATAGGCATAAGTGCGTTTGATCGCACCGAAGTCGACCAGGGAGAGAACCGCAACGATGATGGTTGCCGCCAGGGTTGCCGTCGGCAGATGGGTCAGCAGCGGGGTCAGGAACAAGGTGGCGACGGCAATGCCGACGGCGGTAAAGGCGCCGGCCGCCGGCGTTGCTGCGCCGGCATCGAAATTCACCACCGAGCGCGCGAAGCCGCCGGTGACGGGATAGCCGCCGGAAATGGCGGAGGCCACATTGGCGGCGCCCAGGCCGATCAGTTCCTGGTCCGGCTCGATGCGCTGGCGCTTCTTGGCGGCAAGCGTCTGCGCCACCGAAACCGATTCCACGAAGCCGATGACCGAAATCAGCAGCGCGGATCCGGCCAGTTGCAGCCACAGCTCCGCATCGAACGGGGGCAATTGCGGCACGGGCAGGCCGGAGGGGATTTCCCCGACCAGCCGGACGCCATGGTCTGCGAGGTTGAAGACGCCGGCGAGAAGGGTCGTGACCGCAACGGCGGCCACCGGGCCTGCCTTGGTCAGAAGGTCGGCCGGAAACGGTTTGAAGCCTATGCCAAGCAGCGCCTTTTTAAGGCCCTTGCGCACCCAGAACAGAAAGACGGTGCTGCCGGCGCCGATCGCAAGGGTGATCAGGTTGGTTTCGCCGATTTGCGAACCGATCGACACGAAGATGTCGTAGAGCGTTCGTCCCGATGCCGATACGCCGAGAATATGTTTGAGCTGGCTGGAGGCGATCAGCAGCCCCGAGGCGGTGATGAATCCGGAAATGACCGGATGGCTGAGCAGATTGGCCAGGAAGCCGAGACGCAAGAAGCCCAGGGCCATGAGCATCAGGCCGGAAATGAATGCGAGCGCGATCGCCGCGCCGAGGTATTCCGGCGTTCCGCCCTTGGCTATTTCGCCGACGGTGGCAGCCGTGAGCAGGGAGACGACTGCGACCGGTCCGACAGCGAGCGCCCGGCTGGTGCCGAAGACCGCATAGGCGACCAATGGCAGGATCGAGGCGTAAAGCCCGACCTCCGGCGGCAGGCCGGCGAGCATCGCATAGGCCAGCGACTGGGGGATCAGCATGATGGTCACGATCACCGCGGCCACGAGATCGCTGGTCGCCGTTTCCTTGTTATAGGCGCGACCCCAGGTGAGAATCGGCAAATAGCGCTGAAGATATTTCATGTCCGCCCGGCTTGTCGGTCTGGTCGAATAGGGGAGGCGGGCCGGTGGTCCGGCCCGCCGCGAAATGCGGGATCGGCAGGAATCAGGCAGCCGATACTTTTTCCGGTTTGGCCATCCATTCCTTGCCGCGCAGCATCGCCTTCCAGTAGATCGGCGGCAGGATACGCTCCTTGAGGAGCCAGGCCGTGTGGCTCGGCTTGGTACCGTCGATCAGCCAGCGCGGGAAGCTCGGCAGCAGCGCGCCGCCGTAGCCGAATTCGGCAAGCACGATCTTGCCCCTTTCCACGGTCAGCGGGCACGAGCCGTAGCCGTCATATTGGGCAACGGCGCTGTGACCGTCGATGTCCGAGACGATGTTTTCGGCCACCACCGGCGCCTGCTTGCGGGCAGCTGCCGCCGTCTTCGCGTTCGGCGCGTTCATCACGTCGCCGAGCGACCAGATGTTGTCGAAAGTTTTGTGGCGCAGCGTCGCTTGGTCCACGTCAACCCAGCCGGCTGCATCCGCCAGCGGCGAGACCCGGATGAAATCCGGTGCCGTCTGCGGCGGTGTCACGTGGATCATGTCGAACTCGACCTCAACCCGGCGGGCGTCCTTCTCAGGCTCCTTGACCTCGAAGGTTGCCTTTTTCGCCTGGCCGTCGATGGCCACCAGATTGTGGAAGTAGTTCAGGTTGGCGTTGTAGCGCTCGATGTATTTCATCAGGGCCGGCACGTAGTCCTTCACCCCGAAGAGAACGCCGCCGGCATTCATGAACTGGATGTCGATGTTGCCGATGGTGCCTGACCGGGTCCAGTGGTCGGCGGACAGGTAAAGCGCTTTCTGTGGCGCCCCGGCGCATTTGATCGGCATGGGCGGCTGGGTGAACAGCGCGCGGCCCTCTCTCATGTTCTGCACCAGTTGCCAGGTGTAGGGCGCCAGGTCGTAGCGGTAGTTCGAGGTCACGCCGTTGCGGCCGAGCGTGTCCACCAGGCCGTCGACCTTGTGCCAGTCGAGCTTCAGGCCCGGGCACACCACCAGCCGGTCGTATTTGACTACGCGGCAGCCGTCGAGGACGACCGCGTTGTCCTTGGGCTCGAAGGCGGCAACCGCGGACTTGATCCAGTGGACGCCCGCGGGAATGAGCGAGGCCATGGTCTTGGCGGTTTCCGGCGCCTGGAAAATGCCGCCGCCGACCATGGTCCAGCCGGGCTGGTAATAATGGACGTCGGCCGGATCGATGATGGCGATGTTGAGGCCGTGTTTGCGCGCTGCAAGGCTGGAGGCAACCGAGATGCCCGCCGCGCCGCCGCCGACGATGACCACGTCGAAGCGCGCGTCTTCCGCCGTTTCGGTCGGAGTCCTGCCGCCGTTGACGATGCGCCGGACCACACCGGCCATGTCGTAGCCGGCGTTCTTGGCGCTCGCCAGGATGTCGGCAACAGGCATGGTGCCTGCCTGGGCCAGGGACCACAGGGTCGCCGAGCGGGTTCCCGTCCGGCAATAGGCGAAGACCGGTTTCGGCAGTTCGTCGAGCGCGGCCTTGAAGGCCTTGGCATCTTCGTCCTGTACCTTGCCGGAGACGACCGGCAGGTAGCGGGCCTCAAGCCCGGCTTTCTTCGCCGCCGCCTCGACTTCCTCGAACGTCGGCTGATCCGCACCTTCCCCGTCCGGCCGGTTGCAGATTACCGACCGGAAACCGAGCATCGCGATCTCGGGGATATCCTTGGGGTCAATCTGCGGACTGACCGCCAGTTGCTCGTTAATCGCCCTGGTCTCCATGCGGGTCTCCCATTCCTTGCCTTGTTATTGTCTGTTTTGCTTTTTCAAAGCCCGTTCACGGGCACTTTCAGGAACCGTTTGCCGGATTCATCCGCTGGCGGAAGCTTGCCGGCGCGCATGTTGACCTGCAGCGACGGGATGATCAGTTTCGGCATGTCCAGTTCGGCATCGCGTTCGGTCCGGAACTTGATGAATTCCTCGCGGGTCTTGCCGCCGCCCACATGGATGTTGTGCTTCTTCTCCTCGCCGACAGTGGTTTCCCACTTGATGTCGCGGCCGTTCGGGCCGTAGTCGTGGCACATGAACAGGCGCATGTCGTCCGGCAGGGCGAGAAGCTTCTGGATGGAATCATACAGTGTGCCGGCATCGCCGCCGGGGAAGTCCGCGCGTGCCGATCCGCCGTCCGGCATGAACAGGGTGTCCCCGACGAAGGCGGCATTTCCGATCACATGCACCATGCAGGCCGGGGTATGACCCGGGGTGTACATGGCAAAGGCCGTCATCCCGCCGATCTTGTAGGTATCGCCGTCGGAGAACAACCGGTCGAACTGGCTGCCGTCGCGCTGGAACTCGGTGCCTTCGTTGAAGACCTTGCCGAAGGTGTCCTGGACGACGGTGATCTTGTCGCCGATGCCCAGCTTGCCGCCAAGCTTGCTCTGGATATAGGGCGCAGCCGACAGGTGATCTGCATGCACATGGGTCTCGATCAGCCATTCCAGCTTGAGGCCGTTCTGCTCGATATAGGCGATGATCTCGTCGGCATGATCGTAGGTGATGCGTCCGGCGGCGTAGTCGATGTCCATGACGCTGTCGACGACGGCGCAGGCATTGCTGTCCGGATCCTTGACCACATAGCTGATCGTGTTCGTCGCCGGATCGAAGAAGGCTTTGACATCGGGTTTGACCGACATGTCGACCGGATATTCTGCAGTACTCATTCTGGTCTCCCTATTAGCCGGAGCCCCGGCTGTTGTGGTTCATTATCGGCCAGGCCGATCTCAGGTAGAAGAGGGTGCCGACTGGCGGACACGGATGCCGGCAACGACACGAAGGGTGATCATTCCGGCCAGAATTGCCGCCGCCGTGAGAATCGGCTCGGAAACCCCCAGACCCATGGCCGGGACGAGCCCGCCCGGACAAAAGCCGCTCAGGCCCCAGCCGATGCCGAAAATCGCGGATCCGCCGACCAGTTTCATGTCGATGTCCTTGCGGGTCGGTACATGAAAGACGGTCGAAAGGACAGGGGCCGGCATGCGGAAAACGAGCCGGTAGCCAATGCCGGTGACGATCAGCGCGCCGCCCATGACGAAGATCAGGCTCGGATCCCAGGTACCGAAAATATCGAAAAAGTTCAGCACCTTTGCCGGATCGGCCATGCCGGACAGAAGTATGCCGACGCCGAACACGAGGCCGATCGCGAATGCGGAAAGGATTCTCAGCATGGATCAGCCTCCAATCACGTGGCGCATGACATAGACCGTGATCAGGCCCGTTGTCATGAAGGTCAGGGTGGCGACGATCGAACGCACAGACAGGCGCGACATGCCGCAGACGCCATGGCCGCTGGTGCAGCCGGAACCGAGTGAGGCTCCGATGCCGACCAGGAAACCGCCGATGACGAGGAAGATCGGTTCGACCGGAACCGTGATCTGCGGCATTTGCCCGGTGGCGAACAGGATCGCCATCGGACTTGCGATCATGCCTGCGATAAACGCGGCCCGCCATGCCCAATCGCCCGTTCCCGGCCGGGCAAGAAGGCCGGCGGCAATGCCGTTGATCCCGGCAATTCGTCCATGAAAGGCCATGAGTGCCACCGTGGCCAAACCTATGATCGCGCCGCCGATCAGCGACAGCACGGGGGTGAATTCCGTCATTTGAGAGCCCATCCTTATATTCAATATTTTGAATATAGTGGTTGCCCGCCCGAAGTTTCAAGTCTGATTCCAGGCTTTGTTGAACGTAACGGTAATTTGGGAAGTGCGCGGGCCGGTGGCGGGGCAGGGTTACCCTCATTAATCGCTTCGACACTGGCATTCGACGGCAAAGCGGATCATGCTGACAAGGCTGAAGTGGCGCCATGATTCATGAGACGGGTGGGGGAAAGAAGGAATGGGTTTCAAAATGGGGAGGTTGGCCGTTTGGGCCGCGTTGGCGATATCCGCCGTGTTGGTTTCGGGACCGGTAACGCCAGCGCACGCGCAGGAGGACGGGACGGATATCGATCTGAAACTGTTCGGCACGAAGGATCTGCCGTCGAACCCGACCGGATGTCATTTTGCCCTGTGGCAGGCGAACCGTGACCCGGCAACCGACAAATACGCTTACCTGTTCTACCTGCCCTTTTCCGAAGACGGTGCGCCGCTCAAGGCGCGGATGAAGATCGGCGATGAATTCATTGAACTCTATGAAATCGCACAGAGTCAGGAACAGACTGTCGGCGGCCTGCCGCGACATTTTGCCTACCGCTCCGACAATCCGAGATACCGTGTTCTGGTCGAATTGCTCAAGGTTGGCGATGGCGGTTCGATGGCACCGGTTACCGAGGCCGACATCTACGTCGTCCGGTCGAAGAAGTTTCCGTTTCTTGCGGGCGCCAGGGGAGAATACGGCTGCCCGGGCAAGGGGCCGATGAACCTTCAGGCGCCGCCTCCCGCTGAACCCCCAGCCGAAGAACGGTCGGAAAATTCGGATGCGATAAAGCTGCCGGACATGGCACGTTGGACCGGTCCGACCGGTCTCCCGCTCGGGCCGCAGCGCTTGTTGGCGAGCGCGGATGACATTCCGGTCCCGCTGCGCCAGGCCCTGTTCAAATACGCCTACCAGGAATGCGATCTGGCCGCCCCGAGTGCCTGGAACGGCGCCAGCTATGTGGTCAACAACAACTACCTTCTCTGGGAGCTGCCCTGTTTTACCGGGGCGTATCAGGGCTCCAGCGCTTTCGGTGTGACGCAAAATCCCCCCGGCGACTGGGCCAACGTTCTGGTGCTGCCCACGCTGCCTGGAAACCTGGCCGACGAGAGCTACGGCGTGATGAATGCGCAGGTGTTCAACGACAAAGGCCTGATCACTGCGACCGAGTTCGGCCGCGGGCTCGGAGACTGCGGCATCTACAAGGTCTTTCGCCTGACGGATGGTCCGGGCGAGGAGATCGAACTCGAACTTCTCGAATACCGCGAGAAGATCGACTGCAACGGGACGGCTAATTTGCCCGAGATCTGGCCCCTGGTTTTCCGGTCGTATTAGACGCCGCGGGTGCCGTCGGCTCCTCGCATAGCACGACTTCCATGCCGTTCGGCCATTTCCGGACGAGCGCGCCCGGCAGCAGGCGGGCGGGATTGGTGCTGAGCGCCGGTGCTTCCTGGTCCGTCTTCGGTCCGGAGAACTCGCCCATCGGTCGCAGGATCGATTCATGCAGGATGCTGCCCACGTAAAGCCGCTTGAGACTGCCGTCTGCCAGGATCTGGAAGCGGCTCGGCCACAGGCGCAGCACCCACCGGCCGCCGTTGGGATCCGACGTCTCGTCCTTGTGGATGAGAACAAGGGCCGGCGTCCGGCCGTTCTGGGTTCGGGGCAGGATCGGCAGCTTGTCCGCCGGCGTCTGGCCCTCGACAAAGCCAGATGCGGTGCTTAGGGACCATTTCGGTGGCCGTGACCAGCCATGGGCTGCAAGCACGGGCGCGAGCCGGGACGGATCGCCCGCATACTGAATGACTAGCGGCTCCTTCGTGCCGCCGCTGAGCTCGATGCGGTTCTGGGGCAACTCGGTCCAGCCGCTTGCCTGCCATTCCGTTTGGGTCAGGATCTGAAACCGGTTGCGCGGCTCGTAGGTGGCGATCGCCTGGTCCAGATGGGTCGTCACGTGCCAGCCGCCGAAGACGGTGAGAGTGCCGACCACGATCGCGGCCAGCGTGTTGCGTCCGATCTTCTCGTTGTGGATCGGGCCGAAGACGAAGGCGAAAGCCGATACGATCGCGAGGCCGAACAGGAAGCCGGCAAGCACATCGGACATCCAATGGGCGGCGAGGTAGACGCGCGAAAACCCGATGGTGATCACGTAGATGGCTGTGACCGTGAAGATGCCGGCCTTGATCCATCGGTTGCGGTCATGGGCGATCAGAACGGCGCATATGCCGAAAAGGACCGCATTCAGGGTCGCATGACCGCTCGGAAAGCTGAAGGAATCCGCGCCCGAGTAAAGCGCCATCGGCCGGGAGCGTTCCAGAAGCGCCTTGAACAGCGGCACGAAGATCGCCGTGCTGCCGATGGCGATCAGAAAACCCGTGGCCCGGCGCCACGCCCGCCTGAAAAACAGGTAGAGTGCTGCGGCGGCCGTCACGACGGTCACCACGATGCCATCGCCGAGCGAGGTGAAGAAAACCATGATCGTGTCGCCGATCGGGGTCCGCATCGACGAGAACAGGTTCAGGATCGCCACATCGGCCCGGACCATCGGCTCGCCCGGAGCAACCTCGCCGATAAAGAAGAAAAACGCCGGCATGGTGATCAGCAGCAGGAGTGCGGACACCAGCATGCCGATGGAGCGGGGATGATCGGGGTCGAAGGTCGCCGCGATCCATTGGGACGCCCGGCCGGGTCGCTTGGCGAACCAGTTGACGATCGCGACATGGGCGCCGGGGAACAGCGGGATGATGATCAGGATCAGCCAGCGGCCCAGCATGACCGCCAGGAACAGGATGACGCACAGGCCGCCGATGACGAAGGCCAGCCGCGAACTGATCTGGCCGATCGCTTCCAGCGCGGTACCGGCCAGAATGCCCGGTCCCAGATGCGCCGCGCTCCAGGCAATGGCCGAGGTCACGTTGATGATCGTGAACCGTGTCGCATTCATGCCGACCATGCCGGCAATGCCCGGAACCACCGATTTTACGCCGGGCACGAAACGTCCGATGAAGATGCTTTTGCCGCCGTGTGCGCGGAAGAACTCCTCGCCCCGGTCCATCAGGCTGGAGTAGCGAGACAGGGGCCAGAGCCCGCGGACCTTGTCCTTGTAGAAATGGCCGAACCAGTAGGAAAGGGCATCGCCGGCCGTGGCGCCAAGGACCGTCCATATGAAGATCGAAACGCCGTCGAGTTTGCCGAGGCCGACCAGGGTTCCCGCCCCGACCAGAACGACCGTGCTCGGAACCACCAGGCCGATGATGAACAGGGCCTCGCCCATGGCCACGATGAAGCAGATCAGGCCCGCGAGGGAAGGGTTGTCTCCAATGAAGGCAACGATCTGTCCAAGGATATCGGTCACGAAGTGAAAGCTCGTTTTCTGGGCGGAGTCTGGCCCGAGGCTGCCATCGAATGGCACTCATATAGGCAAGCGTGGCGTGACTTAACAGAAAAAAGGGAAAGCTGAGGCAATGATTGCGGTGCCGTGCCTGCGACCAATTGGTTTCTCGGCTATAGTGAATGTCTTTCGAACCCGAGGTCGGACGTATGTTTGAATCCGCACAGCTGCCCCAGAAAATGGACAAGGAGACGTTCCGGAAACTGAAGCCTCAGCTTCGCTCCGAACTTCTGTCGGCGCAGCTGGAGATGATCGAAAAGAAGACATTTTCGACCCTGATCGTCGTGGATGGACTGGATGGCGCCGGCAAGGGCGAGGCGGTCGCGCGGCTCTACGACTGGATGGATGCGCGCCATCTGGTCTGCAACGCCTATGGCGAGCCGCTGGACGATGCACGCCTGCATCCGCCCTTGTGGCGCTACTGGCGGGGTCTGCCGGCCAAGGGAGAAACCGCCATCGTTTTCGGCAGCTGGTATCAGAATCCGGTCCGCGGACGTATCTACGGCGAGATCGATGACAATGAATTCGAGAAGGACCTGGCGCGGATCGAACGGTTCGAGGAAATGCTCGCCAATGAGGATGTCCTGATCCTGAAATTCTGGTTCATCCTGCCCAAGAAGGACCAGGAACGGCGTCTGAAGAAGATCGACAAGAAAAATGCGGCGCGCCATGTCCTGTCCGACTGGGCGGCATTCAAGAACTATGACAAGGCCGTCGAAGTCGGCGATCGGATCATTCTGGAGACCAGCAAGGGCCATGCGCCCTGGTTCGTCATTCCCTCCCAGGACCCGGAATACCGGGATGCGGCCCTTGCCCAGACCGTCGCGCGGGAAATGAAGCGGAAGTTGGCCGATGGCGAACCCCAGAGCATGGCCGCGCCGCCGGTCGTCGGCGGACTGAAACGCAACACCGCGGTGGATGCGGTCGACCTGACGGCGAAACTCGGCAAGTCGGATTACGAAAAGCAGCTGGACAAGCTGCAGTCCCGTCTGTCCGACATGTCGGACAGCAAGGCGTTCTCGGACTCAGGGATGGTGCTCGTGTTCCAGGGAAACGATGCCGCCGGAAAGGGCGGAGCGATCCGCCGGGTGATCAAGCCGCTCGATCCGCGCATTTACAAGGTCTATCCCATTTCGGCGCCGACGGACGAGGAAAAGGCCAGGCCCTATCTGTGGCGGTTCTGGCGGCGCCTGCCGCGCCGGGGGCAGATCGCGATTTTCGACCGCTCCTGGTACGAGCGCGTCCTGGTGGAGCGGGTGGAGGGCTATGCCGGTCACGAGGACTGGCTGCGGGCTTATAGCGAAATCAACGATTTCGAGGCGGAGCTGACCGAGTTCGGCTACGTTGTCTGCAAGTTCTGGCTTGCCATCAGTGAGGAGGAGCAGTTGCACCGGTTCAAGGAGCGCGAGGAAACCGAATACAAGCAGCACAAGATCACGGACGATGACTGGCGCAACCGGCTCAAGTGGGAGCAGTACGAGGTGGCCGCGGGTGACATGATCGATCGCACGTCGACCCATTATGCCCCCTGGACGATGATCTCCTCGGAGGATAAGCGCCATGCGCGCATCGAGGTTCTCAAGACCATCTGCGACCGGCTTGAAAAGGTGCTCTGAAAACCTCTCAAGCCGGCCGGAATATCAGAGAGCGTCCTGCAGATAGCCGATCGCGGCCTGAACGCCACCCGGCTTGTGCGGAATGCCGAGTTTCGCAAGACCGAGCTCGATCGCCGACAGGGTGCCGAGCACCATGACGCCGTTGCAGTGGCCCATGTGGGCGATCCGGATGCCCTGTCCGCTCAGCGCGCCGATGGTTCCGCCGATGGTGACACCGCAGACTTCCTTGGTGAAGCTGCGCAAGGCCGCCGGATCATGGCCGTTCAGCCGGACCACTGTGACGCTGTCGGATCTGTTTTCCGGGGCGAGGATATTGAACTCCAGCGCGCCGCCTTCCGCCCAGACGGTCACCGCCCGGCGGGTGGCTTCCGCCAGCAATGCGTGTCGCCGCCAGACGTTTTCAAGGCCTTCTTCCTCGATCAGACCCAGCGCTGCGCGGAAGCCGAAAAGCATATGTTCCGGCGGCGTGCCGCAGTATTTTTGGTAATGCTCGGGACCGTTGCGGAACGTCCAGTCCATGTAATTGTTGCGCAAATCCGCGGTTTCGTGCGCCTTCACTGCTTTCGGACCGGCTGCGACAAAGGAAAGTCCCGGCGGCGTCATCAGGCCCTTCTGCGATCCTGTCAGTGCGACATCCACCCCCCAGGCATCCATTTCGAACGGCAGGCAGCCGAGCGATGCGATCGTGTCGACCATCAGCAGGGCGCCGTGGTTGGCGGCATCCATGGCCTTGCGGATGGCCTTGATGTCGTTCCAGGCCCCCGACGCCGTGTCGACCTGAACCACCAGGACGGCTTTGATCTCGCCTGTGGTGTCCTGCTTCAGACGCGCTTCGACGGCGGCCGGGTCGACCGCTTTTTTCCAGTCGCCGGCGAGCACTTCCGTGTCGAGGCCGGCAATCCCTCCGGCCTCGCCCCAGCCAAGCGCGAAGCGGCCGGATTCCAGCACGAGGACCTTGTCGCCACGGCGCAGCGTGTTCGTCAGCGCCGCATCCCAGGCGCCGTGACCGTTGGCGGCATAGATGTAGGTCTGATGCTCGGTGCGAAAGAGCGTCTTGAGGCCTTTGAGACAGATATCCGTCGTCTCCAGCAGCGGGCCTTCATAAATATCGACGGCAGGCCGGTGCATGGCGCGCAGGACTTCGTCCGGCACATTGGTCGGACCCGGAATCATAAGGAATTCCTTGCCGTTTCGCAGAGTCATTTCGGGTGAATCCTTGGGCGGTGAACAAAATGGGGCGGGATGTGTATCCGGTCCCAATTGTATAAATGGCCGCGCATTATCCGCCAATCGGAAAGATGCCGAATTGGAAAAAGGCATGCCGCCTGCGGGCTTACTCTGATGAGCCCGTTTCCAATCGTTCCAGTCGGTCGGCCAGAAAATCGTAAACCCTACGCACGCGTCGGCTGACCTTCAGCTCCCGATGGGCGGTCAGCCAGACCGGCAGTTTCGGGATGGCCGCGTTCTCCAGGATCGGAACCACGGCCGGTTCGGTCGCGCCAACGACCTTCAGCACGAAGCCGATGCCGTAACCGGCCACCACCATTTGCCAGCAGACCGCCTGGTTGTCCGAGCGGAACGGGAAAAATCCGCGGCCGACCTTCAGCCCGGCCGCCTCGAACCCCTTGATGATGAGATCGCTGCGATCATAACCGACAACGTCATGGAAGCGCAGGTCCTTGATCGTTTCGGGAGTGCCGCGAGCGTTAAGGTATCCGGGGGTCGCGAAGGCGCCGGAGCTGAGGTCGGTTATCTTGCGGGTAATCACGTCGATCTGGGTCGGCCGGTACATGCGAACGGCGATATCCGCTTCCCGCTGCAGCAGGTTCTCCGTACGGTCCGAGGCGACCAGCTCGATGTCGATCTCCGGCTCGTCCCGCCGCAGGTCGGTGAGGATGTCGGGCAGGACGTAAGTTGCCATGACCGCGCTGGCGGTCAGCCGGACCGTTCCGGCGAGCGATTGGGCGCGGCCTTCGCGCGCCAGCCGCAGGTCTTCCGCAGCGTCGGCCATCCTGAGGGCATAATCATAAAGTTCGGCGCCGGCCTCCGTGAGGTCCAGTCCGCCCGGCGTCCGTTCGAACAGCCTGGTTTCGGTCTGCATTTCCAGGGCCGCGACATGCCGGCTGAGCGTCGGCTGACTGCTGCCGAGTTTGCGTGCTGCGGCGGACAGAGAGCCGCTCGAGGCGACCGCGGCAAAGGATTGCAACAAGCTCCAGTCGAGAGGTGGTTTCATCGAGATCTATTCATATTTGAATACCAATGCTTCATTATTAGCCGATTTTGTTCCTGGTATGAATATCCCATGTTCCGGCTCATGACCTATGCAGCAAGGAAGGACAGGCTCATGCAGAAGAAAGTTGTGGTTCTCGGAGCGACCGGCCGGTTCGGCCGGGCGGCAATCACGGCCTTCAGGGCTTCGGGATGGACGGTCCGCGGATTTTCCCGGTCGACCCCCGATCCGCGCCCGGCGGATGCACAGGAGTGGATGACCGGCGACGCACATGACCGGGACAGCGTGATCAATGCCGCAGAGGGCTGTGACGTGATCGTCAACGCGCTCAATCCGCCCTATCCCTTGTGGCGGCGAGATCTTCCGGTGTTTACCAGGAACGTGATCGCGGCGGCCTGGCGGTCGGGCGCGACGGTGATGTTGCCTGGAAACGTCTATAATTACGGCACCGGCATGCCGTCCGTCCTGAGCGAGGAAACGCCTCACAGGCCGACGGCCCGCAAGGGACATTTGCGCGAAGAGATGGAACAGAGCTACGCCGGGTGCGGCATCCGCACCATTCTTCTTCGGGCCGGCGATTTCATCGACGGGCGAAAGACCGGCAATTGGCTGGAAGATTACATTCTTGCCGATTTGCCAAAGGGAAAGATCATGTATCCCGGCCCGCTCGACCGGGTCCATGCCTGGGCCTATCTGCCCGATATGGCCGCTGCCATGGCGGGGCTGGCCGACAAGCGTCACGAGTTTGCCGATTTCGAGGAATTCGGCTTTCCAGGGTATGCCCTGACCGGCCGCGAACTGATCGCGGCTGCGGAACAGGCCGTGGGCCGGATCCTGAAGGTCACGCGCATGCCGTGGCCGCTGGTTCGGGCCGCCGGGCTTTTCAGCCCGCTCATGCGCGAAGTTGCCGAAATGGCCTATCTGTGGAAGGTGCCGCACCGAATCGACGGCAGCAAACTGGCCCTGGTCCTCCCGGACTTGCGGATGACGTCGGTCGACGAGGTCATGACCGTTGTCGCTGAAAACCTGACCGGACAGCGCACATCGGAAAATAATCAACAGCTTAAAATTGCCGACAATGGAGCATTGGCGTCCGATTTGTCATAACCACTGAAGCCTGATCTCTCCGATTCCGGCTGGACACCTGCCTCCGTTCAGAAGCTTCAAGCTTGCAGCGCACAAACTTTTCGTGGGCAGGTTGTCAATTGTCTTGTTTCCGTTGGGTAAGAGACTCAAACTGCTGTTCTGTTTGAGTCTCCCGTATTGGCGTAAAAGCATGATTCTGGTCGATAAAGGCGAAAGTCCTTTGATCCTCTGCCTGCCGCACAGCGGGACGCAGATTCCTCCGGCTATTGAAAACCGGATGAACGCTACGGGTCGGCTGCAGACGGATATTTCCTGGCGGCTGGAAACGATTTTCGACGTGGCTTCGGGCCTGGGCGCTACTTTGCTGCGCTCCACCGCCTCGCGTTACGTGATCGACGTGGACCAGCCTCCCGAGTTGCAGCAGGATCCCGAGACCGATCCGTTGAACGCGCTGTGTCCGGTGACCACCCTCGACAACAAACGGATCTACCAGCTCGACGAGGAACCGGGCCCCACCGAAACGGAGCAACGCGCGCTCCTGTTCTACTACCCGTTTCACGACGCCCTTCGCCGCGAAGTGGAGCGGCTGAAAAAAATCCACGATACGGTGGTCCTGATCGATTGCCGCTCGGTTCGCTCGAAGATCAAGGGCTTTATCGACCAGGAACTCGCGGTGCTCAATCTGGGCACGGCGGAACATACGGCCTGCCATCCCGATCTGGCCCGGACGTTCGCCGCCACGTTCCAGGGCGTGGACGGAATAACCGTGGCCGTCGATGACGTCTTCCGGGGCGGCTATATCACCCGGACCTACGGTCTGCCCGATATCGGGGTCCATGCGATGACGCTGGTCATCGCGCAAAGGGCATATCTCCGCCATGAATCGCCGCCTTTCGAGCCGGATCGGACCGGGTCCGCCCGCCTGAAGACGCTTCTTGCCCAGGCGTTGGGCAGGGTAAGCGAATGGGCAGAGGGATTTGAGCCGGATCCGGCGGATCAGCTTTTCGACAAGGATGCTGCGGTCTCTTGACCGCCCTGACCGCGAAACGCCGGCCTCAGACGACGTTGCGCTCGATCAGGGGCCTGTTCTGCCCGAACCGCTCGATGGAAAGCGGTGTGAGATCAAGCGTCTCATAGCGGCCGCAGGCGATCAGTTCGGCCATCCCGCGGCCCACCGCGGGCGACTGCTGCAGGCCGTGGCCGGAA
This sequence comes from Roseibium sp., assembly GCF_048260565.1. Lineage (GTDB taxonomy): Bacteria > Pseudomonadota > Alphaproteobacteria > Rhizobiales > Stappiaceae > Roseibium. The sequence continues at coordinate 148,950 of NZ_JBLXGP010000006.1, forward strand.
AATCCGAGCGCGAGATAAAATCCGTCCAGATCCGGTACGGCGCCGACGAAGGCGTTGTGGTCGAACAGGTTCATGTCGTAGGAACCGGCCCAGGCAGTTCCCGGTCTGATCGCCTCGAAGGCCGGGACGCGGGCGGCCAGCGTCGGCCAGATATGTTCCTCGAACAGTGCGTAATCGACCTCGAAGTCGTTGCAGTCCGGGTCGTCGGCGGCATCGGGCGCGGAGCCGCAGATGTAGCCGGTGCCTTCCGGCCGGACATAGGTGCCGTTCGGATCGATCAGCAGCGGGAACCGGGGAAGGACATCGCGGCATTCGAAGGTGAAGACGCAGCGTTTCCGGCTGTGGATCGGAATGTCGAGCCCGGCCTTGCGGCAGATCTCCGCCCCGCCCGACGCGCCCGCCGCATTGACGACCGCCGGCACCGAAAGGCTGTCGCCATTTGAAAGGTCGATCCGCCAGCGGGAGCCCTCCCGCACCAGATCGTCCGCCCTCGCGGCAATATAGTCGACGCCGAGTGAGCGGGCCTTCTTGCGGAAGGCTTGCATCAGACCGTAGCCGTCGAACCAGCCTTCGCCGGACAACCCGTGGCAGCCGGCGGCAAGGTCGTCGACGTTAAGCCAGGGGAATTTCGCCTTGAGGCCGTCCGTGTCGAAAAAGGCGATATCGGCGCCGAGGCGCGTCTGCAGGGCATGGTTTTCGGTGAGAATGTCCTGCTTGTCCGGCGTGGCCAGGAAGAGGTAGCCGCCCTCGTTGAGATCGATGACCGGCCGGTCGCCGTTGACCGCGAGCCGGTCGCCGATCTCCCGCAGGAACTGAATGCCGAACAGGGAGATCTCGATATTGATTGCGCTGGAAAACTGTTGCCGGATCGAGGCGGCGGAGCGTGCCGAGGCGCAGACCTGGTAGGACGGATCGGCCTCGATCACGACGATCCGGCCGGAAAAGTCATCGCGGCCGGCAAGCTGGCAGGCGATGGAGGAGCCCATCACGGCTCCGCCGATGATTGCGACGTCTGCAGTCGATTGAGCCATCCGGCACCGCCAGGAAAGGGCCGGAGGCGGAGGCCCCCGGCACTATTGAGACTGTGTTTTTCTTAGAAAAAGGCCTGCAGGCCGGTCTGTGCCCGGCCGAGGATCAGCGCATGGACGTCATGCGTGCCCTCGTAGGTGTTGACCGTCTCCAGGTTCTGGGCATGGCGCATGACATGGTATTCCTCCTGAATGCCGTTGCCGCCGTGCATGTCCCGGGCCTGCCGGGCGATGTCCAGCGCCTTGCCGCAGTTGTTGCGCTTGATGAGCGAAATCATTTCCGGGGCGACCTTGCCGTCGTCGAACAGGCGGCCGACGCGCAATGCTGCCTGAAGGCCGAGCGTGATTTCCGTCTGCATGTCGGCAAGCTTCTTCTGGAAAAGCTGGGTCTGGGCAAGCGGACGGCCGAACTGGACGCGCTCGAGACCATACTGGCGCGCGCGCATCCAGCAGTCTTCCGCCGCTCCCATGGAGCCCCAGGCGATGCCGTAGCGGGCGCGGTTGAGGCAGCCGAACGGCCCCTTCAGTCCGGAGACGTTCGGTAGCAGGGCGTCCTCGGAGACTTCCACATTGTCCATGACGATTTCGCCGGTGATCGAGGCGCGCAGGGAGAGCTTGCCGCCGATCTTCGGAGCCGAGAGGCCCTTCATGCCTTTTTCCAGAACGAAGCCGCGGATGGCGCCGTCATGGGCTTCCGACTTGGCCCAGACCACGAACACGTCGGCGATCGGGGAGTTGGAAATCCACATTTTCGAGCCGGTCAGCTTGTAGCCGCCGTCGATCTTTTCGGCGCGGGTGCGCATGCCTGCCGGATCGGAACCGGCGTCCGGCTCGGTCAGGCCGAAACAGCCCACCCATTCGCCGGTCGCGAGCTTCGGCAGGTATTTTTTCCGCTGTTCCTCGCTGCCATAGGCGTAGATCGGGTGCATGACCAGCGAGGACTGCACGCTCATCATGGAGCGGTAGCCGGAATCGACGCGCTCGACTTCACGGGCGACAAGGCCGTAGGAGACATAGGACGCGGCCGCGCAGCCGTAGTCTTCCGGCAGGGTGATGCCGAGGAGGCCGAGTTCGCCCATCTCGTTGAAGATTTCCCGGTCGGTCTTTTCTTCCCGGTAGGCGTCGATCACGCGCGGCTGCAGCTTTTCCTGGGCGAAGGCATGGGCGGTTTCCATGATCAGCACTTCGTCTTCATTCAGCTGATCGCGCATCATGAACGGGTCTTGCCAGTCAAACACGCCGCCGCCCGCCGGGGAGGCCTTTCCTTTTACCGGAGCATTCATGGGGTTTCTCCTCGTGCCCGCCTGCCGGGCTTGTGATTGTCAGTATACCTGCCACGATCGCGCGGCGTCTCGTCAAATTCGGCACAATCTGCCCCGTGCGGCAATTGCGGAAAAGCGATTTCTCCTCCATTGTTCATGCCGAACTGGAATGAACTCCCTCCTTTGAAGATGCGAACGACATGAAACGCGCCTTTCTGCCGCCGGCCGATGCCCTGATTGCTTTCGAATGCGCCGCGCGCCACCTGAGTTTTACCCGCGCTGCCGAGGAACTGCATCTGACCCAGGGGGCGGTGTCGAAACAGGTGCGCCATCTGGAGGACCGGCTCGGAGTCGAACTGTTCCGCCGGGTCCGGCAGAGGATCGTTCTGACCGACGCCGGCCGGCTTTACCTCCATGATATCCGGGGCGCTCTGGAGCAGATGACGACGGCGACCCGCCAGGTCATGTCTTACGCTGGCAGCGAGGATGTGCTCAATCTCGCGGTCCTGCCCACATTCGGTACCCGATGGCTCGCCCCGCGCCTGGCGGGATTCCAGCGCCGCTATCCGAGTGCCGGCCTGAACCTGAGCGTGCGCCTGCAGCCCTTCGACTTCGATAACGAGCCGTTCGATGGCGCCATCCATCATGGCGACCCGGTCTGGGCCGGGGCCATTGCCGAGCCGCTGTTTCCCGAAGAGGTGGTGCCGGTCGCATCGCGCGCGTTCCGCGACCGCCACGGCATTCGCAAGCCGGTGGATCTGGTAGATGTTCCGCGCTTGCAGCTGGCGACGCGGCCGCTTGCCTGGCGGCGGTGGTTCGACATTGCCGGGGTGGAAACCGACGCGGCCTTCCAGGGCGCGCGTTTCGAACAATTCGTCATGATCTCGGAAGCCGCCGTCCACCATGCCGGTGCTGCGCTCATTCCGAAATTCTTCATCGAGGAGGAACTTTCCTCCGGCCGGCTGGTTCGTCTGTTCGATATGCCCATGCCGCAGGAAACCGCCTATCATTTCGTTTATCCGGAAAACCGGACCCTGCGTCCGGTGGTCCGGGCCTTCCGGAGTTGGCTGATGGAAGAAGCCCGGGCCGCAAGGGCGGACCGGGAAGAGATGCTGCCGGGATAAGATGTGAAGGAAACCGATATGAGCCAAAGCCATTTGCGTCTTATTCTCAACGGTAAGGCCGCGCAGCGCGAAGATGTGCGCGCCGCGGTCGGTAAAGTGCGCGATGCCGGCCATGAGGTGTCGGTCCGCGTGACCTGGGAAGACGGCGACACGGAACGCCTGACCCGTGAGGCGCTTGCGCGTGCGGCCGAAGACGGAATCGATTGTCTGGTCGCAGGCGGCGGCGACGGCACCGTGAACGCGCTCGTCGCCACGCTCCATGCGGAACTGCCAAAGGATGAAAAGCCGCCGTTCTCCCTGGCCGTTCTGCCGCTGGGAACCGCAAACGATTTTGCGGCCGGCATGGGGATGAACCCGCGGGATCTGGCCGCCTGTCTGAAGATCGCGGCCGAGGCGGAGGCGAAGCCGACCGATATCGGCCTGGTCAACGGACGGGCATTCATCAATATGGCGACCGGCGGTTTCGGAGCCGGCGTGACCACGGAGACGGATCCACGTCTGAAGAATACCCTTGGCGGGGCTGCCTATCTCTTCACCGGTCTGAACCGGTTTGCGGAACTCGATGCCTGTGAAGGACGGATCGAAGGCGACGGCTTTTCCTGGGAAGGTCCCTTTCTCGCTCTTGCCATCGGCAACGGACGTCAGGCCGGAGGCGGGTTTCAGCTTTGCCCGGATGCGGATCTCAATGACGGCAAGCTGGATCTCTCCATCATTCCCGCACCTCAGGCTGCGGATGTGCCGGACATACTGGGCCGTCTTCTTCAGGGGGGGCTTGAAGGCCTGCGCGGCGCCGTCGTGAAGAAACAGCTGGCGGAACTGACCATCCACGCGGATCAGCCCTTGCAGATCAATCTCGACGGCGAGCCGCTGCATGCTGCGGATATCGAAGTGAAAGCGCTGCAAGGCCGTATTGACATGAGACGCCCCTGATCTGGGCCAAGAAGCGGCTAATTTGGTGGGGTTCCAGTAATTGGTTTGAAATCAAACTATCAACACGCTAAAACTCCGGAATGGTTGCGCGTCTGAAGCCCATGGGTTTAATCGGCGCGATAGAATTCAAATGGCCTTCGAGGTCATGATTAGGGGCGGATGCGAAACGATGACAAAAGAGACCATGACCGCGGGCGGCGCGCTGCTCGCCCGTCTGAAGACCTTGGGCGTGGATTACATTTTCGCCAACTCGGGAACCGACTTTCCGCCGATCATCGAGGGTCTGGCGGAAGCACGCGCCAAACAGATCGATCTGCCTGAAGCCCTGATCATGCCCCACGAAAATGCCGCCATGGGCATGGCCCACGGTTATTACTTCGCAACCGGCAAGGCCCAGGCGGTCATGGCGCATACCAACGTCGGGCTGGCCAACTGCGCCATCGGCGCGATCAACGCGGCGACCGATCACGTGCCCGTGCTGCTGTTTTCCGGCCGGACCCCGGTGGTCGAGCGTGACCGCCTCGGCGCCCGCACCGTGCCGATCGGCTGGGGCCAGGAAATGCGCGACCAGACCGCGCTCGTCCGTGAGGCCACCAAGTGGGACTATGAACTGCGCTTCCCCGAACAGGTCGCCGAAATGGCCGACCGCGCCTATGCGGTCGCCACCTCCCTGCCCAAGGGGCCGGTCTACATGAGCCTGCCGCGCGAGGTGCTGTGCGAGCCCTGTCCGGTCTCCGAACTGGAGCCGGCGCCGACCATGAGCGCGCATAAGATCGGCGTTCATGCGGAGGCCATCGCCGAGGCCGCCCGCATCCTGGCGGAGGCGGAAAAGCCGCTCATCGTCGCGCAGCGCGGCACCGGATCGGCTGAGGCCTTCGCCGCCTTTGCCGAGATGGTCGACACCTGGGCCATTCCGGTTTCACAGTACTGGGCGGTTCAGCTCGCATTACCGACGTTCCATTCCATGAACGCGGGTGCGGATCTGGAGCCTTATATCAGCGAGGCCGACGCCATCGTCGTGCTCGACTGCCTGGCGCCCTGGGCACCGGATGTCCACAAGCCGCGCGCGGACTGCAAGATCGTCCAGATCGGCCAGAACCCGCTTTATTCGCGGTTTCCGGTCCGCAACTTCCGCTCCGACGTGTCGATCATGGCGGACACGGCCGATGCGGTGCTTGCGCTTGCCGAGGCCATGAAGGCCCATCAGGCGGCTCAGGCCGACAAATGCGCTGCCCGCCGGGACAAGGTCGTGAACCGCACCAAGGCGACGCGCGACAAGGCCCTGGCCGCGGCCGACGCCGGCAGCGGCGCGCCGATGACCAAGGCGTACGTTTCCAGATGCCTTTCGGACGCGATCGCGAACAGGCCGGCCACGGTTCTCTCCGAACTCGGCTGCCCGCTCGCCCAGATCGACCTGAAGGACCACAACACCTGGTTCCAGGAACCGCATTCCGGCGGTCTCGGCTGGTCGTTCCCCTGTGGTCTCGGATTTCAGCTTGCGGACCGGAACCGGCTGGTGGTCGCCACCATGGGCGACGGCTCCTATATGTTCTCAAATCCGGTGACCTGCCACCAGATCGCGGAATCCCTCGGCCTGCCGATCCTGATTCTGGTCTTGAACAATGCCGAATGGGGCGCGGTGCGCCACTCGGTGACCGGCATCTATCCGGACGGCTACGCGGCGAAATCCAATGACATGCCGCTGGTCGGCCTTGCCCCCAGCCCGGATTTCACCAAGGTGGCGGAAGCAAGCCGCGCCTGGACGGCAAGCGTCGCCGACGGCAAGGACCTGCCCGGCGTGCTGGCGCAAGCCATCCGGCACATCGATGCAAACCGGACCCAGGCACTCGTGGAAATAAAGATCACGGGTTAACCCGCGACAGGCAGATGGCAAGCGACCCGGGTCATTGCGGAGTGGGCGCGTTCTGTTCGGGTCGGGGAGGCAACGCCACCCCGACCGATGCGCTTTTGACCGTCGTCGCGGTTTCCACCGAATTGCCGGACACCGTGGTCCTTGACCCGACCACCGCGCCGCCCGCGGAAACGGAGACGCAACCGGCCAGGAGGCCTGCGCTCAAGAGGGTGGGTATGATCTTTGCGATGGGAAACATGGCGGAACCGTTCAAATCCAGCGGCGCACCCGCGCCTTGTAGGATTGATAGTCCGCGCCGAAGACGGACTCAAGCGCAGCTTCCTCCGGCTTGATCTGAATCTCGGTCAGAAGCCAGACGAAAGCGGGAACGATCAAAAGGGCCGCCAGCGTCCCGAGATAGAGCGACCAGCCGGTCAGGAGGGTGGCCATGCCGAGATACATCGGGTTGCGTGAAATCCGGTAGAGCCCGGAGACGACCAGGCTTCCGGCCCGTTCCGGCCTCAGGGGATTGATCGTGGTTCTTTTCCGCAGGAAGGCGAGAACGCCTATGCCCTCGATCAGCACGCCGGCCCCCGCGCAGACCGCCGCCAGAACCATCCGGCCGGGAAAGGCGATCGTCAGGGCAGGCAGATACGCGGCCGCGCACCAGAGCGCTCCGGCGGCAGCAAGGCCGACAATCGGCGGCGGTATAATCGGGCGCATCAAACCGTGACCTCAAGGATTCCGGACCTTTAGGGCATTTATATATTTACGGATGGCAGCACCGGAAAGCCCCGGCGGAAGTGCGTACGGCGCAATCGCCACTACGTGACGGAAATCACATCGCTTTTTTCCTGGTGCTGCTAGATCTTCGTCGAAGATGACCGAAGACCTTTCATGCTTCTGCAACGGATTTTGAAGCAATTGACGCCAGGATGCGGACACGGTCAAATCAGGAACGATTAATTGGGGGATGCGACCATGAACAGAAGGCCAGCCCGGCGGACACATTCTTTCGTTGCGGCATATCTCCTCGCAGGCCTGGTACTGGTATGCGGCCTGTCGGACAAGGCGTTCGCCGGCGAACGCCTCGCCCTGGTCATCGGCAACGCCGATTACGGAAGCAAGACTCTCACGCCGCTCAAGAACCCGGCCAATGATGCGGCGCTGATCGCCGACAGCCTGAAAACCGCGGGCTTTAACGTCGATCTCGTCCTGAATGCGGACCTGCGCACCATGAAGCGGTCCGTCCGCGACTTTACCGACAAGCTCAAACAGGCGGGAACCGGATCGATCGCCGCCGTCTACTACTCCGGTCACGGCTTCGAGGCGGGCGGGCACAATTACCTTGCGCCCCTGAAGGCCGACCTGCGTGACGAGGTCGACGCGGAATTCGAGGCCCTGTCGGTGGACTGGGTTCTTTCTGCCGTCGAAGACGCCCATGACGGCGCGAACATCGTCATCCTCGATGCCTGCCGCAACACCGCGCTCAAGCGGTCGGCGGGCGGTACCGCAGGCGGCTTCACCCTCCTGTCCAGCACGCCGCGCGGGAGTTTCATTTCCTTCGCCACGGCGCCGGGCAGCACGGCTGCCGACGGACAAGGCATCAACAGTCCCTACAGCGCTGCCATCGCCCGGGAAATTCTCGTACCCGGTGCCACCATCGAAGCCGTCTTCAAGCGCGTTCGTCAGCAGGTGGTCGAGGCGACCGGCGGCGATCAGGTTCCCTGGGACCATTCGTCCCTGACCACCGATATCGTGCTGGTTCCAGGAGCCGGCCAGCCCGGCGGCAATACGGTCGCAAGCGGATCGGGCGCCAACGGCGCCATTCAGCTTGAGCTGCAGTTCTGGAACGACGTGAAGGACAGCACCGACACGGCCGAGATCCAGGCCTATCTGGACCGGTTCCCGCAAGGGGCCTTCGCCGAACTCGCCCGCAAGCGGCTGGAGCAGGTCGGAAGCGGTGGCTCCGGCGATATCGAGAAGTTGTTCGCAAAGCTTCAGAGCCGGTCCCTGCTGGTAGAGAACCCCACGCGTCCGCACGAATTTTACGCCAATGCGCGCCTGCGCGAACTCAAGGGCGACTATCCGAAAGCCCGACAGGATTACCTGAAGTATTTCGCCTTCGGCGAGCCCCAGGTCGATCCGCATCTGCGCTTCCAGGCGGTTCTCAAGGTTCAGGAAGGCCGGGCCGGCGCGCGCGAGGTCTACCGGGCTCTTTCACAGGGCCGGCGCGACCCGACCACCCTGTTTGCGGAAATCATGCTGGAAGACCGCGACGAGCGGGTGCGCCGCCTGAGCGCCTTCATCGACGCCTATCCCGATTTCGCACCGGCCCTTTACGAACTCAGCCTGGACTACTCCCAGGTCCGGCTCGGCCAGCAGTCGCTTGCGGACAAGACGAAGGAACTCGACCTCCTGAAACGCTTCATGACGGGCGTCGAGGACGGTCATTACCTGCGCTATTTCATCGACCAGCAGATGGCGGCCGAACGCGTCGAGGATGCCAAAACGCGGCTGGCGGCCCTGTCTCTCCTGAACACGACGGCGCTCGCCAATCCGGTCAAGGTCATCCCCATGCGCTCCAATCAGGGCTGGATGCTCAACCTGTCGATTGCCGACCGCACGCGGGAAATCTTTGTCCGCCTGCCCGGCGGGGATTTCCGATCCACCGGTTTCGTCAATGGCGCGGTCGACCCGACCACCGGCCAGCCGATCCCCTATCCGTCGTTCGAGCTGCCCGGAACGGCGGGGGATACGGACATCGACGTGAAATACACCGATATCCGGGGTGAAACCCAGGGGCCTTTCACGGTGAATTTCCGCCCTGGTGCCGCCCTTGTCGCCGGCCAGAAGGACATTCTGGAACGCCTGTCCAACGCCTGGGTCAGCTACCGTGACTGGAACGGCAAACGGCTGGTCTATTTCACGCAGCTGATCAGCTATCGCTGCGCCATCGACACCGTGCTCTACGGTGTCGATACCGATACGCCGAACACGGAGTTCGAGATCGGTGAATGCGATCCGGACAATCCCCATGCGATCCCGAACGATGGGCCAGGATCGCTTGTCTATACGGCTATCCCCAAACCCACCGGATACATTTCGGTTCAGCTCTCCTACGCGGACGGCACCCGGTCCGAGGTGAAACGGTTCGATGCGCCCAGATGATCTCGCAGTCACGCGCATCGGCGAGCGGGAAGACCGCCCGGCGCGCGCGACACAGGCCCCTCCCTTTGCGCCGCGCGCGGCCGGCCCGTGGCGGCGGCTGGCGATAGCGCTCATCGCCAGCGTTCTGGCCGTGGCGATTGCCTTGCCGCTTGCGACACGGCTCGATCCGGTGATCGGCGATCTGCTGCTGTTCCGCTTTGCCGACGTCAGTGCGACCAAGCGGGACGACATCGTGATCGTCACCCTCACCGAAGACACGCTCGCCCAGTTTCCCTACCGCTCGCCCATCGATCGTGGGTTTCTGGCTGATCTGATCGGCACGCTCGACGCGGCCGGTCCGAAGGCCATCGGGCTCGACATCCTGCTCGACAGCCCGAGCGACCCCGATAAGGACCGCCGGCTGTTCGACGCGATCGACCGGGCCTCCAGCCCCGTGATCCTCGCGGTGGCAAAGGGGGCAGCGTTGTTGACGGACCGGCAGTACACCTATCTCCAGGAGGTTGTCGCGAACCGCAAGCACGGCTCCGTTATTCTCCAGCGTGACGACACCGACGGTATCCTGCGCCATCTGCCGCAGCCCGGTGACCGGAACGGCGAACCGGTCCTGACGTTCACGAGCGCCCTGGCCGCAGCCGGCAACGGGTCAAATCCCGTCAGCGGACGGATCCTTTATCATCCGCCGGAACAGGATGGCGCGCCGGCCTTTCCAAAATATCCGGCGCAAACCGTCGCGTTCCTGCCTCCGGACTGGTTTGCGGACAAATACGTCCTCATAGGCACCGACCTGCCGAATATCGATCGGCACCCGACGCCTCTTGTTTCCATTGCCGGCTCGGCCGCAGGGACCCTGCCCGGGATCGTGATCCACGCCCATATCCTGGCGCAGGTTCTGTCCGGCCGCATGATCGGGACCCTGTCCCTGACGCAAACGCTGCTCCTGATGGCAGCCGCCGCCCTTGCCGTCGCGCTGATATTCGGCCGCACGCGGCGGCCCGGCCGGTTCGCGCTCTTTCTCGCCGGGGCCATTGCCGTCTATGCGTTCGGTGTCTGGTTTCTGGTCAGCAACGATATCCTCATGCCACCGGTCCTCGGACCTCCGGCCGCGGCCCTCGTCTGCGCCTTTCTCCTCGCGGTCGTGCGCTGGCGGGCGGACCGGTCGGAGCGGGCCTTCCTGAAGACGGCCTTTTCCCGGTATGTCAGCCCCGCCGTCGTCAAGCGCCTGTCCAGCGGCGACATCAGCCTGGCGCTCGGCGGCCAGAAACGGACCGTGACCTATCTCTTCACCGATCTGGAAGGCTTCACGACTCTGTCGGAATCCTTGCCGCCGGATCAGGTCGCGGAGCTTCTGAACGGGTATCTCGACCGGATGTGCGACCTGATGACAGAGCACGGGGCGACGATCGACAAGATCATCGGCGACGCCGTCGTCGGTTTTTTCGGCGCACCGGAAGACATGCCCGACCAGTCGGCGCGCGCGGTAAAACTCGCGATGGCGCTGGACGCCGCCTGTGAAGCCTATCGCGCGGACGCGGTTCGCCGGGGCATCCCGCTCGGGGCCACCCGCATCGGCGTCCACCGGGGCGAGGCGGTGATCGGAAATTTCGGCGGACGGCGCTTTTTCGATTACACAGGCATTGGCGACACGGTGAACACGGCAGCGCGGCTTGAAGGGGCGAACCGATATCTCGGAACCCGGATTTGTATCAGCCGGAACGTGGTGGAAGACTGCGACACCGTCGCATTCCGGCCGGTCGGCGACATCGTCCTGAAGGGGCGTGCGGCCCCGCTGACCTGCTACGAGCCGATGCCGGCCGAGGACGCCTCGGCGGGTTGGATGACATGTTATCTTGAGGCATACCGGCACATGGCGGACGGCAGCACACAGGCCATCGCCGAATTCGAACAGGCAGCGAAACTCAATCCCGAAGACGGGCCGACACGATTGCATCTGAAGCGCCTGCAGGAGGGCGCCATCGGCGCAAAAGTGGTCTTTTCGGAAAAATAACGGCAACATCCCAAATTGTTATCGGCAGAGGTGTTCCCCAGGCCGGTATCGACAGCACCAGGAGACGTTCCGATGCGTAAACTGAGTTTGATAACGGCACTCGTTCTTGGATTTCTCGTCAGCCCCGCCATGGCGGAGATCATCGTTGTGGCAACGAGCGGTGACGTCGGCTTGCAGGCTGGACAGAAGCTCGATCCGGCGGATCAGATCTCGCTGCAGCAGGGCGCACGTATAACGACCCTGTCGAAGACAGGCGCCATGCGGGTCATCGACGGTCCTTATTCCGGGCCGGTCGACGCTCAGGACGAGGCACCCAAGGGAGGGACCGCGGTGGCTCAATGGGACGCGGTCAAGACGTTTCTCGGCGATCCGGATGCCCGAACGGAAGTCGTCGGCGCGTCGAGGAGCGCAAAGGTCGATCTGTTTGCAGCGCCCTCCAGCATCTGGGACGTCAGCGTCGACAGTTCGGGTCCGCGCTGCACCCGAGCCTCCGGGCTGGTTCTGTGGCGCAAGAACCCGACGCTGCCTCTGACCGTCTCGGTCCGGGGACCGGGCGTCCGTGTCACCGACCTGGACTGGCCGAAAGGGGATAACGCGCTCGCCCTGCCTGAGACCTTTGCCCCGGAAGACGGCCGTATGGTCGTCTCCCTCGATGGCAATCTGCGCGAACTGTCGGTCAAGGTTCTGCCGAAAGAGCTGGAAAATGCCGCACCGGGCCAGCTTCTTGTCTGGCTCGTCGACAACAAATGCGCGCGTCAGGCCCAGGCGCTGATCGCCCATGTGCATGCCCGGACCGAGATCAGGTAAGCGCGGCCTCAGTCCGCTTTACGGGGCTGTTGCCGGAGGCGATGCGAAGGAGGCCGACGGTCGGCCGCTGGCAAGCCTTTCCGCTTCCAGTTCGCTGATCCTGCGGTCGATCACGGACCGGTCGAGCATGCCGGAGACATTGTCCGTGGTCGGCAATGTCTCCGCAACATGAAGAAACCGCTCCCGGGCGACGTCATGCAGCCGGCGGAGTTCCGACAGCGGATCGGCGTGATCGTCGGTGCGGATATCCAGCCACGGGAAGGCCTCGCTCCGGACGATCCTGAGAGCGGCCGATTGCTTGCCGCGCTTGTCGCCGCCGGCCTTCTCGCCCGCTTCCATTGCCGTCAGAAGCCGTTCGACCAGCGGCAGGTCGGCATGTTTCAGGTAGCTCTCCAGGGTTTCCGCGATCACGCCCGGCCCGGCAAGCATGTTTCCGGCGACAGACACATTCTCTTCCACGAGATGCCCTGCCCAGTCGATGCATTTTTCGCCGGTGAAGGCGGCGGATCGCCCCTGCGCATCGATCAGGTGAAGCTGGCGTGAATGGCTGCCCTCGTCGCGTCCGACGACGGCTTCCAGGACTTCGTCCGCGGGTTTGCCGTCCCTCAACATTTGCAGCCCGTCCGTGCCGTAGAGCGGACTGATGAAGGCCTGGGTCGCAATGGCCCCGATGCCGCCCGCCATATAGGGAACGATGGCGCCCACCGCGAAGAAACGGCTGGCAACCGCAATACCGAACTCTCCCGTTCTGACGTCCCGGGCAACGATGGAATAGGTCATCTCATGTCTCCCGGACGTTTATCGGCCGACCGCATAGGCCTGCATCAGGCGTGGCGTGGCGGCGGCGCGCAACAGGCCGTTTTCCTCCCGCTTGGCCGCGGTCAGGCGGCCGACGGACCAGGCTGGCGCCTCGGTGATCGCGTGGCCCCTGGCGCGTAAGGAGGCCAGCACGTCCGCACCGATGCTTTCCTCAACCATAATATGGCCCGGCTGGCGCTGGCGCGGATGGAACGACGCGGGAAAATGGGTGGTGTGGAACAGCGGCAGGTCGATGCAGTGCTGCAGGTCCAGCCCGTGGTGGACATAGCGCAGGAACAGCTGCAGCTGCCACTGGTCCTGCTGGTCGCCGCCCGGCGTGCCGAAGGCCAGTGTCGGCCGGCCGTTGTGAAACGCGAGGCTCGGCGTCAGCGTCGTGCGCGGCCGCTTGCCCGGCGCCAGCGACGACGGCAATCCGTCTTCCAGCCAGAACATCTGCGCGCGCGAATTCAGGCAGAAGCCGAGGTTCGGAATGACTGGCGAGGACTGCAGCCAGCCGCCGGACGGCGTGGCGGAGAACAGGTTGCCCCAGCGGTCGATGATGTCGATGTGGACCGTGTCGCCGCGCCGTTCCGACAGGTGCCCCATGGTCGGCTCATAAACGCCGGTCTTGGTAATCCCTGCGCTGTCGATCACGGCAAGCGTCTTTTCCACCTGGGCCTCGAAACCCGGCAGGACGCCCGGACGCAGGTCGAAGGACGCCCGATCGGAAATGAGTGCCCGGCGTTGCGCATTGTAATCTTCCGAAAGCAGGGCCGCCATCGGAATGTCCATGAAGTCCGGGTCGCCGTAATAGGCCTCCCGGTCCGCATAGGCGAGTTTCATCGCCTCGGCGACGAGGTGGACGAAATCGGCTCCGGCCGGATCGAGGCTCGCGATATCGAACCCGCGCAGGATCGCAAGTGCCTGCAGCAGCACCGGACCCTGGCCCCACGGGCCGGTCTTGGCGACGGTCCAGTCGTGATAGTCGTCGGTAAGCGGATCTTCGTAAGAGGCGGACCAGCCGGCGAGATCGTCGGCGGTCAGCACGCCCTTGTGGGCGCTGCCGGAACCGTCCATTACCTCGGCGGTCTTCAGATAGGCTTCGATCTCCTCGGCAATGAAGCCGCGATAGAAGCAGTCGCGCGCAGCCTCGATCTGGGCTTCGCGGCCGGTCTTGCTTTCCGCTTCGCTCAAGAGGCGTTTCCAGGTCGCCGCCAGCACCGGCTGCTGGAACAGGGAATTGGCTTCCGGAACCTGCCCGCCGGGCAGCCAGGTCTGATGGGACGTCGGCCATTCGGTCTCGAAGAACTCCTTCAGTCCGTCGATCGCCTTGCAGGTGATCGGCAGGATCGGCTGGCCGTGTTCGGCGTAATAGATCGCCGGTTCCAGTACGTCGCGGAGCGCCATGGTGCCGTGGTCGCGCAGAAGCTGCATCCAGCCGTCGAAGGCGCCCGGGATGACCGTGGCAAGCAAGCCGTTGCCCGGAATGAAGTCGATGCCTTCGCTCTTGTAATGATCGATGGTGGCCCCAGCCGGCGCCGTCCCTTGCGCGCAGAGCACTTTGGTTTCGCTTGTCCGCGCGTCGTGGAAGATCGCCGGCAGGTCGCCGCCGAAGCCGTTCAGTTGCGGCTCGACCACCTGCAGTACGAAGCCGGTTGCGACCGCCGCATCGAAGGCGTTGCCGCCCTTTTCCAGGATGCTCATTCCGACGGCGGTGGCGATCCAGTGGGTGGATGTCACGACGCCGAAGGTGCCTTTGATTTCGGGACGGGTGGTGAAAGCGGTCATGGTGTTCTCTTGATTATCGGTCTCTGTCGAAACCTGTTTGCATTATCAGCCTTCGCGCGGGTCGAGCGCGTCGCGAAGGCCGTCTCCCAGTAGATTGAAGCCGAGGACGACAAGGAAGATGGCCGCACCCGGCCACCAGGCCATCCACGGCGCCTGTGTCATGAAATTCTTGGCAACGTTCAGCATGGACCCCCAGCTCGGATCGGGCGGCTGTTGTCCAAGTCCGAGGAACGAAAGACTGGCTTCGGCAATGATGGCGGTCGCCACCGTCAGGGTCGCCTGCACCAGCACCGGCGCGAACACGTTCGGCAGCACGTAGCGGGTCATGATCGCAAGATCCGTCAGGCCGATGGCGCGCGCGCCCTCCACATAGTCTTCCGTCTTGACCGAAAGCACCTGTCCGCGGGTCAGGCGCACGAAAATCGGCATGGCGGACAGGCCGATGGCGAGCATGGCATTGGTCAGGCTCGGACCCAGGAAGGCGGCAAGCGCGATGGCGAGGATCAGGAACGGCGTTGCCAGCAGCGCATCCGTCACCCTTGAAATCCCCTGGTCGATCCAGCCGCCGAAATAGCCGGAGAGCAGCCCGAAGGGCACGCCGATCAGCACGGCGATGAAGACCGAAACCACCCCCGCCATAAGGGAGGCCTGCGCCCCCCAGATCATGCGGGACAGGATATCCCGGCCGATTTCGTCGGTGCCGAGCCAGTGGGCGGCGGACGGCGCCTTGCGGATCGCGCTCCAGCTCGTCGCGGACGGATCTGCGATCGGCAGCAGGGGAGCGGCCACGGCGATGACGATGAAGAAGGCAACGATGACGAAGCCGACAAGCGCACTCTTGTTGGCCTTGAGCTTCTTCCAGGCGCGGCTTTCGCGGCGGATGGTTTCCTCGCCCGGGACGGCATGATCGGTCGTGACGCTCACAGGGCACTCCTCATGCGCGGGTTGAGCAGGAAATACAGGATATCGGCGATCAGGTTCATCAGGATGAACCCGGCCGCGGTGCACAGGACGATGCCCTGGACGACCGCGTAGTCACGGGTAAAGACCGCATCGACGATCAGCTTGCCGAAGCCGGGAATGGTGAAGATCTGCTCGGTCAGGACGGCGCCGGCCAGGAGCTCGCCGAACAGGAGCGCGCTCAGGGTCACGATGGGCAGCAGGGCATTGCGGAAGGCATGCTTGATGATGACGACCCGCTCGCCCAGGCCCTTGGCACGGGCGGTGCGCACGTAATCCGCTTTCAGGACGCCGAGCATGGCGGAGCGGGTGTGGCGCATCAAGGTGGCGGCCTGCGCGGTGCCGAGAACGAAGGCCGGCATGATCATGGTCTGGAAGGACCGGACGGGATCGACGAAGGGCGATTCGTAGCCGGAGGCCGGCAGCCACCCCAGGTTCACCGAGACGAGCATGATCAGCATGATGCCGAGCCAGAAATTGGGAATGGAAAGACCGGACAGCGCGACGATATTGGCGATGTAGTCGACCGGCGTGCCTTTCTTCGCCGCGGACAGGATGCCGGCCGGAATGCCGATCAGGAAGGCGATGATCATCGCCATGATCGCAAGCTGGATCGTGACCGGAAGCTTGTCCGCGATCAGGTCGAGCACCGGCTGGTTGGTGCGCAGCGAAACGCCGAGATCGCCATGGAGCATGGCCTCGACCCAATAGAAATACTGGTAAAGGATCGGCTCGGTCAGATGATATTTCTGGCGGATGAACTCCAGCATCTGCGGATCCCGTTCCTCACCGGCAAGCACCAGCGCCGGGTCTCCGGGCAGCAGCTTCTGCAGCACGAACACGAAGATCGACACGAGGATCAGGGTCGGGATCGCAATCGCCAGCCGGCGGGCGATGTAGGAAAGCATGGGCTCACATCCGATGGAGTGGAACCCGGCCGGAGCCGGGTCCCAATGGCTGTTTCGTGTGGGTTATTTGAACTTCACGTTCTCAAGCCGGATCATGCCGTCCGGATAGGCGGTGAAGCCTTCCATCTTGTCGGACAGGGCCCAGATCCAGGTCTGATGGTAAAGATAGATGATCGGCATATCCTGGATCAGGATGTCCCTTGCCGCATCATACTTCGCCTTGCGGACAGCGTTGTCGGTGCTGCGGCGGGCTTCGTCGAGCAGCTTGTCGACGTCCGGGTTGCAGTATTTGCTGTCGTTGATACCGCCCTTGCAGGTCATGAACTGGTGGATGTTGCCGTCCGGATCCACGCGGCCCGACCAGCCCACCTGGCTTGCCTGGTAGTTGCCGGCCGACTGGTCGGCGAGCAGGCTGGCGAATTCCATCGACTTCAGCTTGACGTTGAAGCCCGCCTCGGCGGCCATGGCCTGAACCACCTGCATCAGCTGGGTCTGGACGGGATTGTTGGCGACCTGCACTTCCACGTCCAGGCTGTCGTAGCCGGCTTCCTTGAGGAGCGCCTTTGCCTTTTCCACGTCGCGGGCGGGGACCGGGTAGTCCTTGTCATACCAGGGGCTCGTCGGCGGGAACGGCTGGTTGCCCGGCGCAAACACGCCTTCGAAGACGACCTGGTTGATGGCATCACGGTCCAGCGACAGGCTGAAGGCCTGGCGGATCTTCGGGTCGTTGCCGAACGGGTTGTCGCCGCGCTCGCCGTTGTTGAGGTTCACGGTGATGCCCTGGTAGCCGAGGCTGACGGCTTCCGCATATTGCAGGCCGCTGTCCGATTTGACCGAAGCCGCATCCGTTGCCGCCAGGCGTTCCAGCATGTCCAGATCGCCGGAGCGCAGGTTGGCCAGGCGCACGGTGGTGTCCGGGATCGGCAGGAAGGTCACCTTGTCGAAATGGATCGCGTCCTTGTTCCAGTAGTCGGCGAACTTCTCAAGCACGATCCGGTCCTGCGCGACACGTTCGACGAACTTGAACGGGCCGGAGCAGACCGGGTTGGCACCAAGGTCGGCGCCGGCAGCCGCAGCGGCGGTCGGCGACAGCATCATGCCGGAACGGTCGGCGAACTGGGCAAGCAGGGTCGCATCCGGCGCCTTCAGCGTGAACTTGACCTGGTAGGGGCCGGTAACCTCGACGCCTGCGATCGACTTCACTTCGCTCTTGCGGCGGCTTTCCGGCAGGTTCTGGGAGCGGTCGATGTTCGCCTTCACCGCTTCCGCGTTGAACGGCGTGCCGTCATGGAAGCTTGCGTCTTCGCGCAGGTTCATGGTCAGCGTCATGCCGTCGTCGGACCAGCTCCAGTCCGTGGCGAGCTGCGGAATGATTTCCAGGTCAGGGGTGATGTCGACCAGCTTGTCGCACAGCGACGCATAGACGATACGTCCGACAAACGTCCGGGACTGATCCGGGTCGAGAACGTCCGGATCTTCCTGCAGGCCGATGCGGAGGTCCGCCGCCAGCGCAGGGGTCAACACGGAGCTTGCGCCGAGCAAGAGCGCGGCGAGCAGTTGTTTACGCATTTTCACTTCTCCTCTGGGTGTTTCGAGGCCGGGAGCCCGTCGATGGGGCTTTGTGCTTTTTTTGACTCCAGTCCCGATAAAGAGCGAAACGCCGGTCCGCCGCTGCGGTTCTTGGCGGTTCGCTATTCTGGCTTTGCGCGGTGCCGGCGAGGGAGTGCCAATGGTGGCAGGCCACCTGGCGGTCTTCGCCGGCCGCGCTCAAAAGAGGTTTTTCGGTGCCGCAGATCGCGGTCGCATGGGGGCACCTTGTGTGGAACCGGCACCCGGTGGGCGGCGCCAGCGGCGAAGGTACGTCACCCTTCAGATCGGCCAGCATGCCGCGGCTGTGGGGCGAGGGGATCGGGATCGCCTGCATCAGCGCCTGCGTGTAGGGATGCAGCGGCGCGTCATAAAGCGCATCCGTGTCGGCCAGTTCCACGATCTCGCCCAGATACATGACCGCCACCCGGTCGCTCATGTGGCGGATCACGGCCAGGTCATGGGCAATCAGGATCAGGGTCAGTTCGAACTCGTCCTTCAGGTCTTCCAAGAGGTTGATGACCTGGGCCTGGACTGAAACGTCGAGCGCGGACACCGGCTCGTCGCCGATGATCACCTTCGGACCGCTGGCGAGCGCCCGGGCAATGCCGATGCGCTGGCGCTGTCCGCCGGAAAACTCGTGCGGGTAGCGGTTGGAAAATTCCGGCCGCAAGCCGACCTTCTGCAGGAGATCGGCGACCTTGCGCCGCCGCTCAGTGCGTGGCAGACGCGTGTGCACCTTCATCGGTTCCTCGATGATGGCGCCGACGGTCATGCGCGGGTTGAGCGAGGAAAACGGGTCCTGGAACACGAACTGCAGCTCGCCGCGCAGGCGCCGCATTTCCCGTTCCGACAGGGTGGAAATGTCGTTGCCGTCATAGAGCACTTCACCGGACGTCGGCTTGATCAGCCGGACCAAAAGGCGCGCCAGGGTCGACTTGCCGCAGCCGCTTTCGCCGACGATGGACAGGGTCTCACCGCGCCGGACGGTCAGGCTGACCCCGTCCACGGCCCGGACGACCTTCTTTTCGGCAAACAGGCTGCCGCCGCTGGTGAAGTGCCGGGCGACGGCGCGGGTTTCCAGGATCCTGTCTTTTGTCGGAACGCTCATGCGCAGGCCTCCGCGAATGTGGCCTCAAGCGGCGCATGCACGCAGGCGACCCGGTGACCGCCTTCGACCGTCTGCAGCGGCGGCGGGGCCGCGGTGCAGGCCGTATCCGCAAAGGGGCAGCGCGGCGCGAACCGGCATCCGGCCGGCATGGTGTCGATGGTCGGCACCATGCCGGTGATCGTGGTCAGGCGGCCGGAGCGCTTGCCGATGGAGGGGATCGAGCTCATCAGGCCGATGGTGTAAGGGTGCTGCGGATCGTCGAAGATCATTTCGGCCGTGCCTTCCTCGACGATGCGCCCGGCATACATGACCGCCACCTTGTCGGCGATTTCCGCGACCACGCCGAGGTCGTGGGTGATCATGACCAGCGCCGTGCCGGTTTCGGATTGCAGCTCCCGGATCAGGTCAATGATCTGCGCCTGGATGGTGACGTCGAGCGCCGTGGTCGGCTCGTCGGCAATCAGGAGGGCGGGATCGTTGGCAAGGGCCATGGCGATCATGACGCGCTGGCGCATGCCACCGGAAAGCTGGTGCGGGTAATCGTCGAGCCGCTGGGCTGCCGCCGGGATTTTGACCCGGTCCAGCATTTCAAGGGCCCGGGCGCGGGCTTGGCTACGGGAGACCGGCTTGTGGCGCAGCACGACCTCGGCGATCTGGTCGCCGATCCGGTAGGCCGGATTGAGCGAGGTCATCGGCTCCTGAAAGATCATCGCCATCCGGTTGCCGCGGATGTCCCCCATTTCCCGGCGCGGAAGGGACAGCAGATCCATGCCGTCGAAAAGTGCTGTGCCCGAGACGATTTCGGCCGGCGGCATGGGCAGAAGGCCCATCAGCGACAGGGCGGTCACCGACTTGCCGCAGCCGCTTTCACCGACAATGCAAAGCGTCGATCCGGGTGCGACCGAAAAGGAAACGCCGTCGACCACGTTGGCTTTCGATCCCTTGAAGCGCACCGCAAGGTCCCGGACCTGCAATAGGTCGGCGGTCTCCGCTTCGCGGCCAGCGTTCTCGTCAGACGGCATCGGTCAGCTCCGCGGACGACTGGAACAGCAGGCGCTCCTGCAGGGCGAGCAGATGCTGGCGCATGGTCTTTTCCGCGGCGATCGGATCGCGGCGTTCGATTGCGTCGATCACCTGGATATGCTGCGACTTGTAGAGAGACAGGGCATCGCTGGTGCGAATGGCTTCGCGCACGTGGCGCCAGGCGTCGTTCTGGCGAACCCGGTCGACCACATCGAACAGGGCGAGAAACAGCGTGTTGCCGGCCGCACTCGCAATCGCCCGGTGCAGGGCACCGTCCCAGAGTTCGCGGCTGTCCAGGTCGTCGGCGCTTGCGACCTTTTCGGCCAGGTCGCGCATGGCGGCCACGTCCGACGGCGTCGCCCGGAGCGCGGCAAGTTGCGCCAGCACCGGCTCGATCCGCAGGCGGACTTCCATCACCTCGAGCATGTTGCTGACTTCCGGAAGCTTCCGGATCTGGCGTTCCGGATGGGTCGGCTCTGGCCCGATAAACGTGCCGGAGCCCTGCCGCCGCCAGATGCGGCCTTCCGTTTCCATGACCTCGAGCGCCCGGCGGACGGCGCGCCGGCCGACGCCGATCTCCTCGGCCAGCTCCCGCTCGGTCGGAAGCTGGTCGCGCCCGTCCATCTGCAACTGATCGACGATGATCCTCAGGCGCTCCAGCGCAAGACTGGAATTTCTCTGTGCGGGTCTGTCGTTTCCGGTCATGGCCAATCTTTGCGGAACCAATTTCTATTGGTCACATTATTGGAGCATGATCCGAAAAGGGGCAAGATCCTGATTTAGGCAATGTTCCTTTTTTGGAGAGATGGGAGCGGGTCATGATCAGCCGCGGTTTGCAGTGTTCGGAAAAGCGGTTGATTCCAAATACCTTGACGCATCATAGGCTTGGGTTTCCGTTGGCAATCCGGCACTTTCCAGGGAGCTCGCCTGCCTTTGTTTTGGGCGGGCTGCGCAAGGCGTGGGCGCGGGTTCCGGCGACCTTGCATCGGAACGTTCAATCGTTTCTCGCTGAGGGGCCATTGCGAAATTGGATTCATATTGGTTGCGGATTCGATCCGGCACTGGTCCTCCGGCAGGGAAATTCCTATGCTTGCTTCCAAAGCCGGCGGCGGGGCGGAATAGGCCCGTCATCCTGTCAACGACGACCATGTTTGGACGAACGATGTGCGTGAATTGCAGAACCGCGAGCTATACGATCCATGCGGCGCAGCACCATTTCGGTTGGGACAACTCCATTGCCCCGGTCGAAAAAGTGGCCCCGGGGAAGGTGCTGGAATTCGAATGCATTGACAGTTCCGCCGGCCAGCTGACGCCCGATAGCACCGCGAATGACCTTGCCTCAATGGATCCTGGCAAGATCAATCCGGTCACAGGCCCGATCCATGTGGACGGGGCCGAGCCTGGCGATGCGCTGGTTGTGAAGATACTCGACTACAAGCCCTCCGGCTTCGGCTGGACCGCGAACATCCCGGGCTTCGGATTGCTGGCGGACCAGTTCAAGGACCCGGCGCTGCATATCTGGTCCTACGACAAGGACAATCCCGTCTTGTCGGCCTTCTCCCCGTTCGGAAAGGTTCCGCTGAAACCGTTCGCGGGCACCATCGGCGTTGCGCCGGCGGAGGCCGGCCGTCATTCGGTCATCCCGCCACGCCGTGTCGGCGGCAACATGGATATCCGCGACCTGGCCGCCGGGACGACGCTTTATCTGCCTGTCGAAGTGGCGGGCGCGTTGTTTTCCATCGGCGACACCCATGCGGCCCAGGGCGACGGCGAGGTTTGCGGCACGGCCATCGAAAGCCCGATGAACGTGGTTCTGAAATTCGATCTGATAAAGGGCGCGGATCTGAAGATGCCGCGCTTCGAGACGCCCGGCCCGGTCACCCGCCATCTCGACGAGAAGGGCTACGAGGTCACGACAGGTATCGGCGAAAACCTGTTTGAAGGCGCGCAGGGAGCCGTGTCCAACATGATCGATCTCCTGTGTGCCCGTCACGGCTACAGCCCGGTGGATGCCTACATGCTCTGCTCGGTCTGCGGCGATCTCCGGATTTCCGAAATCGTCGACGCGCCGAACTGGGTCGTATCGTTCTATTTTCCGAAGGTCGTTCTGGATTGACGCGTCGCGATCAGGACGAAAACTTTCTTCCTGACAGATCTGTATCGCGCATCTGAAAACAGAGAAAATTCCCATGTGGCGAAACAACTGATCGCCACTGAAACCTCGCGTCGTGAGCGCACGCAATTGCCAGAAACGCCGCAAGCGGAGCGGGGGTCGATTTCATTTGGTGGCTGGAGCGAGCTCTTGCTGCAGGTTGTCGAGTTTGAAAATGGTCTGCAGGGACTGTTCGTTAATTTTTTCATTTTTATCGAGAAAATTTTTCCACGTTTCGGGTGGAACAACTGTCGTTGATGGAATGGTCACGCTCGGATCATTGCTCTTTATAGATGCCAATACTGAATTCATTCGTTCTGATGTGTCTTTGACAGTCTGGCTCAGGATTTTTATTTGGTCGTTTATTTCTTTCTGCTGTTCCGTAATCGACTTGACTTGATCAGTAAGGGTCGCAGTCGCTTCCTTTGTCGTAAACTTGATGCCGCCGTCCGACCATTCAAAATTCACGACATGAGGCATCGCAACTAGTGCTACGCCGAGGGCGAATAACAAAGCTTGCCCTGTTGAAATCGTGTGCTGTCGAAACACAAAAAGACTCGCAACGAATAAAAGAATGACGCCAATGGCTGTAAATACCCATGAAGTAATATCCATAATGCATCCTCCCCGAGAAAAATATTAACATACAATTATAAATGTGCAATTTGAGTTGATCAGCCGTGGGAAGTTTCGGCTTAACATGAATTTGGGTCGCGTCAGTAACGTCGCGTCCGGCTGGCGAGGGCGTTGAGAGCGGATGGGGATGCGCGGGAATTGAATTCTGGGACGCTTGGATCTGGAGCATTCGAACTTCGATAACGACAACAGGTTTCGCGTTACCGGCTTCCGGGCCGGCGGACGGCGCGCACCTTGCCGCTGCCGCCGCCGCCACAGAAGAAACGGCTGGCGCCATCGGATTCCATGCCCGACACGCCGGTTCCTTCCGGCATCTCGAGACATTCCAGCACCTCGCCCGTCTGAGGGTCGATGCGCCGGATGTCGCTCTTGTCGTCCTGCCAGGTGCCGTGCCAGAACTCGCCGTCCACCCAGGTGACGCCGGTGACGAACCGGTCGGAGTCGATGGTGCGCAGGATTGTCCCCGTTTCCGGATCGACCTGATGGATCTTGCAGCCGCGGTGCTGGCCGACCCAGAGGGTTCCCTCCGCCCAGGCAAGCCCGGAATCCCCGCCCTCGCCGGGCGCCGGGATTGTGCCGAGCACCTCGCCCGTCTCCGGGTCGATCTTGCGAATGACCGTTTCCGCAATCTGGAACAGGTGCTTGCCGTCGAAGGCCGTTCCCGCGTCCGCGCCGATCTCGATCGTCCTGGATGTCTCCCCGCTGTCCGGATCAAGGGCGGTCAGCCTGTCGCCGGTTGCGAACCAGACCTTGTTGCCGTCGAAGCTGACCCCGGCCACGGCCTCGACGCCGGGGAAGGGACCGTATTCGCGGAGGATTTCTGCGGAAGTGCGTTTCATGGCTCCAACCTCACTTATGAGTTTACAACCTAGCGGCTGATCGCCGAAGCGGGGAGTAACAAACTTGTCGGGAAACCGGGCACGGTCGATGCGATCCAGCGGCAGGCCCGGCCGCGGCCGAAACTTTCGACCTTGCCGGTTTCAGCCAGCGCCTCGAGCGCCCGCTGGACCGTGCGCGGGCTGACATCAAGCGCCTGCGCCAGCGCCGAGCTCGACCAGGCCTCGCCATCTGCGAGCAGGGCCAGGACGTCGCCGTGATCTTCTTCCACTGGCGGTGCCAGCACGACAACCGAATTCGCCGATTTGGAGGCCAGCACAAAGCCCCGGCTTGTGGCGCTGAGTTCGGCCAGGGGCTTGATCGCATCGCGAAGTCGTCCGATCTCGACGCGCAGCCGCCCGCGATGGGACTCGTCCGCATGGCGCGCACCGAAGGCCCGCGTCAGGAGTTTTTCCCGCGCAGCATCCCCGGGCCAGGCTTCGGCAAGCGCGCGCAGGAGCGTGAAAAGCACCGGACGGCTCGCCAGTGGAACCGAGGTCGGCCCGCAACGCACCGCATTGCGGCAGGCATCGACGACAAGCGCTTTCGAGGCCAGCAACGCCTCGACGTCCCCGAGTTTGAGCAGCCGTTCACCCCCTTGCGTTATCAGGCGCGCGGCAGGGGCTTCAAAGGCTTGTATTGCCCGGTCGACCTCGGCCTCCAGCGCGGGAATTCCGGTTGCCCGTGCCGCGCGCGCCGCCCGCTCGAGCGCAGCCTGCGCCTGCATCGCCCGGATGCGCCGCATGGCGATCCCGGCACTCACCAGTTCGTATCCCGGCCGGGCCACCGGTGGCAGGGTGTCGATCTCGATTCCGGACAGCACCTGTTCGGCCCCGTCGAGCTGCCCGATCAGAAGCAGGTGCCGGGCCTCGAGGAAGCCGGCATAGGCTGCATTTATCCGGTCGCCATGGGCGTCGAGCATGGCCCGCGCCGGCCCAAGGAGGTGCAATGATTTTCCGAGATCACGTGAGACGAGCGCGATCTCCGCCTCGGCGACCTGGCACCTCGCGCGGTGCATGGGCTCCACCGTTCCGAAGGCGCGCGCGGCCTTCCGCAACAGCTCCCTGGCAAGGGCAAGATCGCCCAACTGCGCCATGGCGATGCCGCGCAGGGCAAGCGCCGGGGCATCGTCGCGCAGCGCAACCCGTTTCAGGGCGCCGAGCGGATCGCCGCTCGCAAGGGCGCGGCCGGCCGCGGTGATCAGCGAGTCCATTCAAATCCCGTCACACTTGTAACTCACACCGGGTCCTCCCCCCGTTCTACATCCTTGTCCGGTTCTGCAACCGCAGGCAACGCCCAAATCGGAACGGAGAAACGGACATGACCACACCCGCAATACCGGCCGAATGCAAGACCGGGGCCCGGTTGCCCCGCGACGCGGCCGACTGGCTCGGCCTCGCCGCCTCTCCGGTTTTCGCGCTGATGGCTTGGATTTCGGCGGGCGATGCCTCGCAGACCCCGATCTGCTCCTCGGCACCGGGCCTGCTGCCCATTGGCGGCATGACCTGGATGTACCTGCTGATGAGCCTTTTCCACCTGTCGCCCTGGCTGAAGCTCGCTTCCCGCCGGCCGCGACCGACAACCTGACTAGCAAACCGCACTGAAGGAGACTGACCATGCAACATTCCGTCGTTTCAAGAAATGAATGGCTGGACGCCCGCAAGGCGCTTCTGGCGAAGGAACTCGACCTGACCCACGACCTCGACGCCCTGCGCGCCGAGCGCAGGCAGCTGCCCTGGGTCAGGATCGACAAGCCTTATGTTTTCGAGGGACCTGCAGGCCCCTGCGCACTGGAGGATCTGTTCGAAGGCCGCAGCCAGCTTGCCGTCTATCACTTCATGCTGACGCCGGGTTCCGACCATATCTGCTCCGGCTGCTCGTTCATCGCCGACAACATCGACGCCGCTCGGCAGCATTTCGAGCACGCGGACCTGGCCTTCGCCGCGGTTTCCCGCGCGCCGATCAAGCGGATCATGGAGGTGAAGGACCGCATGGGCTGGACCTTCAACTGGGTCTCCTCCGGCGGCAACGATTTCAACTACGATTTCGGCGTCTCCTTCACCGAGGAAGACCGCGCTTCCGGGCGGGCGACCTACAACTACGGCAAGACGAAGATCGAAAAGGCCCAGGACATGTTCGGCGTCAGCGTCTTCGCAAAGGACGAGGCCGGCGCCCTCTACCACACCTACTCCACCTACCACCGCGGCGCCGAACTCCTCATGGGCGCCTTCAACTGGCTCGACCTGACGCCCAAGGGCCGCAACGAAAACGGCTCCATCATGGGCTGGGTCAAGCTGCACGACAGCTATTGAGGCGGTGCCGTACTTGCTGCTTGGCAAGGGTGATTGATCTCGACGATCAGGCCCCGCGCGCGAAGGCGAGCGGGGCACCCGGAGCCCATATTAATTTACAACCTAATCCAGGCCGGATTACACTTTGGAAAGAGCAAACTTATAAACGAGGATAATTAAGCGAGCAGGTCAGCGCCTAAATCCCTGCCGCTCCATTCTCCCCATGCGCGACAAGAGCGGAGGGAGAGGGGAGGGTTGGCATCGCATTTCGAAATGCGACACATTTCCAACGGCAAGCACCTGGCAATTGGAATGCTCTATCGGTGGTTACTATGTGGTTACTTTTCGAAAAACCACATTCGCCGATATGATGCTAAGTCTTTGAAAAATTTGGCGCACCCGACAGGATTCGAACCTGTGACCTCTGCCTTCGGAGGGCAGCGCTCTATCCAGCTGAGCTACGGGTGCGTGGTCGGCAGCCTTGGTGCCGACAGACTGTCCTGATACCCGATTGACCAGTCAGGGGCAATTGCTTTCTTCAAAAGATGCAAGCCTCGTTTTTCCGGTCGCGGTTACCCGCTGTCAGCGCATGCATCTGTCCGAAGTATACACGCGTTCGGAGAGCTCCCGGAACTGGAACACGCAGCCGATGGGTCGCAATCGGGACGGTCTTGGTTGGAAATGCATGATCGGAGCGGGCCGGCGTGTGATTTTCTTGTTCCAATCGCCGGATCCCCGAGCTTGGGAACGTTAACTTTTCGCGCCTGGTGAGGGGGCCGACAAGCAATAAAAAAAACGCGCGACCAAGCACGGGCCGCGCGAAATAAGTTACTGTGCACGTGGCCCCATCGACCACAGCGCGCATACTACTAAGGACAGAGGCGTTTGTCATTACCGTAAAAAAATTTATTTTTTGATTTACCGTACGGGAATCGATCACTTGTATTCATTCAAAGGACGGTGACCGGATGGTCGTGCGGCCGGACGGCATCCGTCAGCTCCAAAAGGCCATCATTTCCCGCAATCCGGCACCTTGTGGGTCTCGCCGTCGGCTCCGGCCACGGTGATGCGCACCTTTGCAACGCCCTGCGGCAAAAAGCCCAATTTGCCGGCTGCTGCTTTCGTCACGTCGATCACCCGGCCTTTCACGAAGGGTCCGCGATCGTTGATCCGGACCGTGATTTCCCTGCCATTTCTGAGATTTGAGACCTTGACGAGCGTGCCGAAGGGCAACGTCCGGTGAGCAGCGGCCATGGCATTCGGATTGGCGCGCTCACCGCTCGCGGTCTTGGACGTCAGCGCATACCAGGAAGCCTTGCCGCACTGGATAAATGTCGGGCTCGCCTCGGCGGTCTGACGAGGCAGGACAAGAAAACCGGTAGAAAACAGCATCAGGCTCGTGAGAGCGAAGACCCTGGACGTCGGCAGCGCGGACGGAAAAAATGTATGCACTTTTACGAAGGCAGTGCAGATCTTGGGCGGCAGCATGTGCTTATCCTTGCGACCGGCTTTCCGTCGAAAGCCCGCTGAAAATTCAAGGTGTTCTATTGCCGGACAAGGTGGTGAAATTGAGGCGGGCATTTTTGCACGGCAAGGTTTATTTTATTTTTATAATAAATTGAACACTAAAAAAACAAGTATATCGTATTAACAGCTCGTTAAATATAATTTCTCGAAGGTCTGTGGGTATCGATATCGTAATATTTCTTAGGAGATAACTCGTGTTAAACATGAAGAAATTCGCAAAACGTCAATTAGTTATTGAGTGGTGACGTCTGGAAAACCGTCGAATTTCTGAAAGGGCGGCTTGTGCCGAACAGTCAAGGGGTGATCTGCAGTCAGGAGGATACCTCCTTTCGTGCGGCTTCAAACAAAGCGACCGGATTATACGGCTCCCTGCTGGAGGTGATCCCGCAGCCGGCCGCGTTTCTGGACAGCAGCGGTGCGATTGTCGCGGTAAACAAGGCCTTTGGATCGTTCCTGGGCCTCGGAAGCGGCGATTCCATCGGCAAAAGATTTTCCGATTTTCTGTCCCGGGAAACACTACGGCGATGCCAGCCTGCCCTGAAAGCCGCCTTTAACGGAACGCCTTCCGAAATCATCGGCAAACTGGTGTCTGCTTCGGGCGGGGATCTGGGCGGGAAGGCCGTTTGCACGCCGATCATTCTCCAGGACGAGGCATCGGCGGTCGTCCTGTTCCAGTTTGACGGGTCTCCCGGGGAGTCGGAACGTTTGCGGATCGACGACCTTCTGACCCGATTTCCGGACGATGTTCTGATCTTCGGTGCACTGGACGAAGCAGCGTCTATCCACGCGCGCCTCGAAGATGCCGCGGGCGGATCCATCGACCCGGCCGAACTATGCCTCATGCTCGAAAACTGTCTGAACGGCGACGTGCAGACGCTCTACACCGGATTGAACAGGCAAAAAAACGCCTGCGAACCCGGACCGGCCGCGAAAATTACCGAAATACGTCTTGTCCCGCTGGCCGAGCCATCGAACCAGGATCGACCCGGCGTGATGGCGATTGTTCGCGGCAATGTGGATTCCCCCCATGAGGTGGAGGAATACAGGCGCCTGGCCTATCAGGATGCGCTCACCGGCCTGTCGAACCGGCGCGCCTTTCTGGCATTTCTGCAGGAGCACCTTGCCAGGCTGGAGGACAACCCTCTGGGGGGCCTCGCTGTGTTCTACTTTGACCTCGACGAATTCAAGAAGGTCAACGATCTTGGCGGTCATGACGCCGGCGACGAAATGCTTGTGCGGGTGGCATTCGCCCTGCAGCGCTGTTTCTGCGATATCGGCTGCGTCGGGAGGATCGGCGGCGACGAATTTGCCGGCATGTGCCTGTTGCCGGATGAAGGCCATGCGCTCGATCATGCGGAGCGGGTCCTGGACGCGCTGTCCCGGATCCGGCTCGAGGTCAGCAACCGCATTTTCACCATCGGCAGCTCGATCGGGATCTCGTTCCTGACCTCGCAGGCCGTGGACAGGAGCATCGATCCGTCCGCTTTGCTACGGTTGGCGGATGCCGCTTGCCTGCGCGGCAAGAGGATAGGCGGCCGGACGGTCCACCTGCATAAGGCGGAAGCGGGAGACTTCCTGCTCGACAGTGCCGTACCGGTCAAGGTTATCGAGCCGGACGATATCCGGGCCAACGACTTTGAGCTCTATTCCATGCCGATCCGGTTTCTTCAGGAAGACCGGCCATGCGGAGATGAAATTCTGCTTCGTCTGAGAGGGGAGAAAGGATCCGGTTTTTCTCCCCGGGTCCTCATCTCGGCTGCGGAGCGCAGTGGTTATGTGGCACAAATCGAAGGCTGGACCCTGGATAAGGTCCTGGACGCGGCCGCGGCTCGCGGCACCAAAACCATATTGACTGTGAATGTGTCCGCCGAGTCGGCCGGTAATCCGGATTTCCTGGATATCCTGCAAAAGCGGCTGCGTGACAATCCGCTCCTGGCAAGCCGAATATGTCTGGAAGTCGCGGAAAAGGATTTTCTGCGCGAACCGACGACGATCGAGAGTTTTTTCCGGTTCCTGATCGATCTCGGCGGCCAAACGGCGATCGATGATTTTGCCGGGCACTGGCCGGTGCTGGCACGCCTGACCGATTTGCAGGTCGACTGGATCAAGCTCGATGCCAGCCTGACCCAGCAGGTCACCAGGGACAGGGCCAAGGCGCTGGTCCTGAAGGGTCTGACCGATGCGGCCCATGACCTTGGCATCAAGGTGATCGCCAAGCATGTGGAGACGGAACGGGAAATGACACTTTTGCGCGCACTCGGCATCGAAGCCGCGCAGGGCTATTTCTTCGGCAAACCGGTTCCCTGGATGTAAGGGCTCCGGGTTGAGGGGCCCCTGTGCTTAGAGACCCCTGTGTTTAGAGGACCCTGTGTTTAGAGGACCCGGGGTTTAGGGGACTCAGGTCTGTCGGACATGGCCCCGGATCCGGCCGGGGCCGGAAACGGGGCACCAAGACATCAGATATCCAGATTGGCGACGCTCAGGGCGTTGTCCTGGATGAATTCGCGCCGCGGTTCGACTTCGTCGCCCATCAGCTTGGTGAAAATGTCGTCCGCATCGTCGGCTTCGCGGATCTTCACCTGCAGCAGGGAGCGGGCGTTCGGATCGAGGGTGGTTTCCCAGAGCTGTTCCGGGTTCATCTCGCCGAGGCCCTTGTAGCGCTGCAGCGAAATGCCCTTCTGTCCGTAAGCGAAAATCTGCTCGAGCAGGGTCCTGGGTCCGCGGATCTCGGTGTGGATATCCTTCCGGCGCAGGTTCGCCGCCTTGCCGTAGATTTCCTGGAGATGATCGGCATGGGACGCCAGCCGCCGGGCATCCGACGAACTCAACAGTGCCGCATCGATGGTCGCAACCTCTTCCACGCCGCGAACGGTCCGCCGGAAGACGAGACTGCCGTCCTCCTGCGCCTCGCCGGTCCAGCCGCGCTCGAATTCGTCCGCCAGGATATCGAGCCGACGGGCGATATAGGCAGCCGCATCGGCCGCTTTGTCCCGATCGTGGAGAACTTCGGAGTTCAATGCGCCCGCAATTGCCGCCTGCTCGACGACGGTACGATCGTAGCGCGAATGCAGGCCGTCGAAGATCGAGGCGATGGCACGCGCCTGTTCGAGAACCTCGCGCAGATCCTTGCCGGTGCGCACTTCGCCATTGGCGAGGGTGAGGGAGGAATCCTCCAGGCCGGTGGAAATCAGGTAATCCTCAAGCGCCTTCTGGTCCTTCAGGTACTGTTCCGACTGCCCGCGCTTGACCTTGTAGAGCGGCGGCTGGGCGATATAGATGTAACCGTTTTCGATCAGGTCCTGCATCTGGCGGAAGAAGAAGGTCAGAAGCAGGGTCCGGATGTGGGCGCCGTCCACGTCCGCATCGGTCATGATGATGATCTTGTGGTAGCGCAGCTTCTCGATATTGAATTCTTCCTTGCCGATCCCGGTCCCGAGCGCTGTGATCAGGGTTCCGATCTCGTTCGACGACAGCATCTTGTCGAACCTGGCGCGCTCCACGTTGAGGATCTTGCCGCGCAGGGGCAAAACGGCCTGGTTTTCGCGGTGCCGGCCCTGCTTCGCCGAGCCGCCTGCGGAATCACCCTCGACCAGGAACAGTTCGGCCTTGGCCGGATCGCGCTCCTGGCAGTCTGCGAGCTTGCCGGGCAGGGAAGCGATATCGAGGGCTCCCTTGCGCCGGGTGAGCTCACGGGCCTTGCGCGCCGCTTCGCGTGCGGATGCCGCTTCGACCACCTTCGAAACGATCGAGCGCGCCGGGGCCGGGTTTTCCTCAAACCAATCGGCAAGCGCGCTGGAGATCAGGTTTTCAACGACGGGCCGAACCTCGGAGGAAACCAGTTTGTCCTTGGTCTGGGAGGAGAACTTGGGGTCCGGCACCTTGACCGACAAAACGCAGGTCAGGCCTTCCCGGCAGTCGTCGCCGGTGAGCGAAACCTTTTCCTTCTTCAACAGGCCCGCGCTTTCGGCATAGCCGGTCACCTGGCGCGTCAGCGCGCCGCGGAAGCCGGCCAGGTGGGTGCCGCCGTCGCGCTGGGGGATGTTGTTGGTGAAGCACAGGACGTGTTCGTGATAGCTGTCGTTCCACCACATGGCGGCTTCGACCGTGATGCCGTCCCGCTCCGCCATCATGGTGATCGGAGCCTCGATCAGCGGATGTTTCGCCCGGTCCAGATAACGCACGAAGGCTTCGAGCCCGCCTTCATAGAACAGGTCCTCGACCACGTCTTCCACGCCGCGCTTGTCGGTGAGCAGGATCCGCACGCCGGAATTCAGGAAAGCGAGTTCCCGCAACCGGTGTTCCAGGGTGGCAAAGTCGAAGTCGGTCTTCGTGAAGGTTTCCGGCGACGGCAGGAAGGTGACCTCCGTCCCCTTTTTGCCGTCTGCCGGCCCGACCACTTCAAGCGGGCTCTGGGCATCGCCATGGGCAAAGGTCATGAAATGCTCTTTGCCATTCCGCCAGATCCTGAGGTCCAGTCGCGTGGACAGGGCGTTCACCACCGAGACGCCCACCCCGTGAAGACCGCCTGAGACCTTGTAGGAATTCTGGTCGAACTTTCCGCCGGCATGAAGCTGGGTCATGATGACCTCCGCCGCCGAAACACCTTCCTCGGTGTGCATGTCGGTCGGGATCCCGCGGCCGTTGTCGGTCACGGTGACCGATCCGTCGGGGTTCAGGGTGACGGTGACCCTGTCGGCATGACCGGCAAGGGCCTCGTCGATCGCGTTGTCGACGACCTCATAGACCATGTGGTGCAGACCCGAACCGTCATCGGTGTCACCGATATACATTCCCGGGCGCTTGCGTACCGCGTCGAGGCCTTTCAGGACCTTGATGGAATCCGCGCCGTATGCGTCTTCGTCGGTGTCATTCTGAGGGGTATCGTTCATGCGAATCAGCTGCTCGTGGGTGTGTGTCTTACGGTTCGTTATACGGCGTTTCCGGCATCATTCAACTCGGCCGGGAAGGCGGTTGTATCGTACTGAAATAACTGCGTTTCTTTTACGGCTACTCGTTGAATTCCCGCGGTTTCCGGAGCGTATGTGACAGGATCGGGGTCCGGCACTCCGGACGGTTAGGAAATTATATACGAATTCAGGCAAAGGGTGGCGCCATTGGGGGTATTATCTTGAGGACAATCTCATGAACGTAGGTACCATTGGTGCGCTCTCCGCACCGCCCCAAAGCGTCCGTCTTCCTGTCAGCGAAACGGCCGAAGGTCCCGGACCCGATCAGGTCAACGATTACGATGCCGATGACCGTCCCGCAGCCAAGGCGCCGACGGCATCGGGAACCGGTTCCATGGTCGACGTGACGGCATAATCGGCCTTCCGGACAAGCCTCACGGGGCTGTTTTCAAAAAACCTCAGTTTGCCGGCGGAAGCGTTGTTACGTCGCCGTCGGCAAGCTTGAACACCTGGCTGTCGGACGGCATGTCCTTGAACAGGATTTCATCGGTGCCGGTCATGAACGCCTGCAGGCCCAGGTGAGAGAGCCGTGCGAACATCGCCGCCCGCCGGTTGGGGTCGAGATGGGCCGCGATTTCATCCAGGAGCAGAACGGGCTTCATGCCCGAAACAGAAGCCGTCAGCTCCGCATGCGCCAGGATCAGTCCGACAAGCAGAGCTTTCTGTTCCCCGGTCGAGGACTGGGAGGCCGGCATGGCCTTTGCCACGTGGCGCACCTGAAGATCGCTGAGATGCGGGCCCATCAGGGTGCGCCCGGCGGCCCGGTCCCTTCCGCGGCCTTCGCGCAGGAGTTCCAGATAATGGTCCTCCCGGTCCGAAGCGCTCATGCCCACGGTCGCTGTTTCAAAGGCGCCTTCAAGGGCAAGACTTGCCGTGGGAAACGGCAAGCCGGCGTCCGCCTGAACCTTGAGGGTCTCACCGAGCAGGCTGACGGTTTCGTGCCGCGCGGCCGAGACGGCGGTCCCAAGTTCTGCGACCTGCTGTTCGAGCGCACTCAGATAGCTGTCCGATCCGCCGTGTTCCAGAAGCCGGTTGCGTTGCCTGAGGGCCTTCTCGAAATCGCTGACCCTGCGGCCGTGGCCGGGGTCGATGGACAGGGTCAGCCGGTCCAGAAACCGGCGCCGGTCGCCGGCCGGCCCGGTAAACAGGCCGTCCATCGCCGGCACGAGCCACAGGATCCGGACATAATCGAGTAACCGTTCCGACGATTTGACGTCATCCCCGTCGATCCTGACCCGCCGTCCGGGTTCTCCGGCAGTGAAACCGGTGCCGATACGGGTGTCCAGACCGTCTACCGAAAGGACGGCCGACACCGCCCAGTCGCCGGAGCCCGATACGCGGGCAATGTCCGCGAATGGCGCCCGGCGCAAGCCGCGTCCGGCGGTCAGAAACGAGATGGCTTCCAGGATGTTGGTCTTGCCCAGGCCGTTGTTGCCGACAAAGGCCACAAGCGGCTCGGAAAACGTGAGATCGAGCCGCTCATAGTTGCGAAAGTCCGTCAGGGTCAGACGGGTGAGCACCACTGACGTTTCAGTCGTCATGGGACCTCATTGGCCGCCGCGCGAAATACCGACCGGTCAGACCCGCATCGGCATCAGAACGAACAGGCAGTCGTCGACCGTATTGTCCTGGATCAGCGTCGGCGAACCGGAATCCGCGAGCTTGAACAGGGCGGTATCGCTGTTGAGCTGATTGGCGATGTCGAGCAGGTAGCGCGAGTTGAAGCCGATTTCCAGCGGTTCGGCATCATATTCGACCGCAACCTCTTCCGTCGCACTTCCGGAGTCCGGATTGTTGACCGTCAGCACCATGCGCCCGTCGTCGAGCGACAGTTTCACCGCGCGGCCGCGTTCCGACGAAATTGTCGAAACACGGTCGACGGCTTCCTTGAACTCGTCGCGATCGACGCGCATTTCCTTGTCGTTGCCCTGCGGGATCACCCGGCCGTAATCTGGGAAAGTGCCGTCGATCAGCTTGGACGTCAGCACGATGCTGCCCGTGGTCACGCGGATCTTGGTGTCCGACAACTCGATCTGGACGTCGGCTTCCGGCTCTTCCAGAAGTTTCTGGATTTCGCCGACCGTTTTCCGGGGAACGATGATGCCGGGCATGCCGGCAGATCCGCCCGGAGCAGGCACTTCCGCCTGGGCCAGCCTGTGGCCGTCGGTGGCAACCGCGCGGAACTTCTGGCCCTGGGGGGTGTCGACCGTATGCAGGTAGATCCCGTTCAGATAGTAGCGGGTTTCCTCGGTCGAGATCGCGAACTGGGTGGTGTCGATCAGCTTGCGCACATCGCCGGCCGTCAGCGTGAATCCATGGGTGAATTCGCCTGCGGTCAGGTCCGGGAAATCGGTTTCCGGCAGCATCTGCAGGGTGAATTTCGACCGGCCTGCGCGAATTTCCAGCGTCGCGTTGTCGCCGGTCGTCTCAAGGACGACCTGGGAGCCTTCGGGCAGCTTGCGAACGATGTCGTAGATCATATGCGCCGGCACCGTGGTGGCGCCGCCCATTTCGATCATGGCGGGAACGATTTCGAGGATTTCCAGGTCGAGATCCGTTGCCTTAAGCTTCAGGGAATCGCTCTCAGCCCTGAGAAGAACGTTCGACAGGATCGGGATCGTGTTACGGCGCTCGACAACCCTGTGCACGTGGGTCAGGGACTTGAGGAGATCGCTGCGCTCGAGTGTCGCTTTCATACGCAAAGTCCGTACTCGTGAGGTGCCGGCCGGAAGGCGCCGACTGAATGGAACTGATGGCCCCCATGGAGGGAGCGGGGGATCGACACTGCCCTCAAAGGCCGCGAAAAGCAAGAGGGGCGCCCTGTCGGACGCCCCTGATTCTGGAGATATTTCGACCGCTTTTATGCGTCGAGCATGCGCTTCAGAAGCTCCAGCTCCTGGGCAAGCGCATAATCGCCTTTTGCGAGTTCCTCGATCTTGCGAACCGCGTGCAAAACCGTTGTGTGGTCGCGATTGCCGAATCGGCGTCCGATCTCGGGAAGCGAGCGCGGCGTCATGACCTTTGAAAGGTACATGGCGATCTGGCGCGGCCGCACGATGGTGCGGGTCCGGCGGGCGGACAGGAGGTCCGCTTTGGTCACGTTGTAATGCTTCGAGACCACCCGCTGGATGTCCTCGATCTTGACACGGCGCGGCTCACTGGACCGGATCAGATCGCGCAGGGTGAGTTCCGCCATCTCCTGGGTGATCGGCTGGTTGGTCAGCTGGTTGTGGGCGACCAGGCGATTGAGGGCGCCTTCCAGGTCCCGGCCGGAGGACGCCACATGCTTGGCGATATAGTCCAACACGGTTTCCGGCACCTCGAAATTCGGATAGGTGCGCTTTGAGGCCGCGACGCGTGCGGTCAGGATGTTCCGGCGCAGGCTGAAGTCCGGCTCCTGGATGCCCACCACGAGACCGCCCGACAGGCGCGAGCG
Organism: Roseibium sp.; assembly: GCF_048260565.1. Classification (GTDB taxonomy): domain Bacteria; phylum Pseudomonadota; class Alphaproteobacteria; order Rhizobiales; family Stappiaceae; genus Roseibium. Next base: position 185,189 of record NZ_JBLXGP010000006.1, read on the forward strand.
GACCCGGTCGTCGAGCGTATCAAGCTCGGAAGGCGCGCGGTCCGCTGCAACGATCACCTGGCGCGCGCCGTCGATGAGCGCATTAAGCGTATGACAGAATTCCTGCTGAACCTGTTTGCCGTGCAGGAACTGCATGTCGTCGATCAGAAGGAGGTCGATGCTGCGCAACGTGTCCTTGAAGGCCAGAGCCGACTGGGCTTTGAGCGCGGAAACGAAGCGATACATAAAATGTTCCGCGGTCAGATACAGCACCTTGCGGCCCGCTGCGCGCGCCTTGGCGGCAACGGCCTGCATCAGGTGCGTCTTGCCGAGGCCCACGGAGGCATGCAGGTAAAGCGGGTTGAACGTCACCGCGCCGCCGGAGGCGACCTGACGGGCCGCTGCCAGGGCGAGGCTGTTGGAATCGCCTTCGACAAAGGTCTCGAACGTGTATTTCGGATCGAGCGCGGCGCCTTGCAGGACGTCTCGAGCCGCTTCCGTTTCGCCGCGACCGAGAGCCGCCGTTGCCGCCTGGGCGGCTGCGACGGAATTGCCCTCGGCATATCCGTCCAGGCGCCGGTCACCGATCTGCGCCGGGAGGCGCTTCGGCGTTGCCAGGCCCGTAGGTGCCGGGCTGGTGCTCTGCCGGGGCCTCATGGCGCCGCGCACCGTGAGTTCGATCCGGTGAACATTCTCGCACTCGCGCTGCCACAGTCCCATGAGACGGTCATTGTAGTGGGATTGGATCCACTGCTTCAAAAACCGGGTCGGGACCGACAGGCGAACCGTGCCGTCGTTATGTTCTTCCAGATCGACACGAGCGAACCAGCTCGAAAAAACATCATCGCCCAATTCCGCGCGAAGCCGTTTTTTAACGCGATTCCAATGTTCAGAGCCACTTGCCTCCTGAACCTGCATTTCCGCCTCCTGTCTAGATGAAGAAAGATCCGCCACAGTCTTTCTTCCTTTCCGCCAATATGCCGCATTCGCGGCTGTTCTATGTCCCTGTCGGGACGGTTCACGCATAACGGGTCCGGAACTCAGACCCGACTTCTGCCGCCGTGCTGGCGGCCTTTTAACTCTGTACCCAAGGAAGTCCAGCCGCTTTCCAGCCGGATTGTGTGCCTCGGTGATTTTTCGGGTCGAGAGGACCTTCGAAACCGCCGGAAACGTTAAAACACTTACCGAAGCCTGCCTGCGTCAGCGCAATGGCCGCAGACTGGCTGCGTTGGCCCGAGCGACACAGGAAATAGAGCTCGGAATCCTGATCAAACCCCTGTTGCGCCAGAAGCGCACTCAAACCGGACGCGAAGTCGGTGACCGGTGCAGCGGGAGGAAAACTCTGCCATTCGACGAACAGCACTTCCTTCCCGATTGCGCTCAGGTCCGGCACGCCGACGAAGTTCCATTCGGCCCGTGTTCGCACATCGATGAGGACGGTATTTTCACTGCTCGAAAGCCGGTCATAGGCCTGAGCAGAATCCACGTCGCCTGCGTATTGATCTGAAAATTGCATGACAGCCCCCTGTATCAATGGCGAAGCCATTGACGTCATGTATTTCAAGTTTTTTAATTGGAGAGGTTAAAGCTCAAAGAGCCTTGCGGTCATGAAATGAAAATTTACTAATGTATTCATTTCGGTGATGGGTTTTCTTGTGCTCTGGATTCTGGTTGGTTGACTTGGTCATTTCTTATCCAAACAGATTAGTTTTTGTTCTCTTAGCCGGTTGTCTGCGCTCCCGACTTTCTAAACATATACAGGCCGTCCTTCGTCGGCAACAGCGTCGGTTTAACAATTTATAAACGCCTGGAAAGCTCCGCTACGTAACTTCCCCGGGGCCTCATTTTCCCGACGGCCCAAAAGTGTTCTGTCTCAATGATTTTTCCGAGTGTGTATTCATAAAAGAGTGTGAAATTGGGGGGGCGAAAAAAATTTAATCAGATTTCCCTTGACTCGCATGAATTGCAGCCCATGTGGGGTGCGGTAATCACATATGCATGTAACTATTTGAAATTAAACAAAAAATTGTGTCACAGCGGTGGGTTGGAAATTCTCCTGATATTGCAATTGTGTTTAGCCGTATCAGCCTTGATATAATTGCACGGCTAAAAAAACCCGGCACATTGGCCGGGTCTTTTTGAACTCGAATTTTGCGGCGTTTATCAGGCGCCGAGAGCCTTCACGCGGGCGTTCAGACGGGACACCTTGCGGGATGCCGTATTGGCGTGAAGAACGCCTTTGGTGGCTGCGCGCATGATTTCCGGCTGAGCGGCTTTCAGGGCGTCGCTTGCGGCTGCCTGGTCTCCCGAAGCGATGGCTTCTTCGACCTTGCGCAAATAAGTCCGCACGCGGCTGCGACGAGCTTTGTTCGTGGCCGTCTGGCGGGCAATCTTGCGGGCCGCCTTCTTGGCCGAGGGTGTGTTGGCCATGGGCTCAATCCTGGTCCGTGAGTGGAACGAATGTCCGGTTACAATCGGAACTTCCGGCCATTGGCGAGGAGGTCCCAGATCAAATAGCAACGGTGGCAGGGATCCCGCCACCGGTTGGGCGCTGCTTATAATCGTGCCTCAGGCCTCAGTCAATGGCCTTTGCCACGTGAAGTCCGCATTATTTGTTGCGGAACTGCGGCGTGCGCTTTTCTATGAAGGCATTCATGCCCTCGGTCTGGTCTTCCGTGGCGAAGGTTGCATGGAAAACCCGGCGCTCGAACCGAATGCCTTCCGCAAGCGTGGTTTCATAGGCCCGGTTCACGCTTTCCTTCGTCAGCATGGCGACCGGCATCGAGAAGTCCGCGATTTTTTCGGCGACCTTCAGGGCCTCCTCCAGAAGCTCGTCGGCGGGAACCACGCGGCTGACAAGCCCGCTGCGTTCGGCTTCCTCCGCGTTCATCATCCGGCCGGTCAGGCACATTTCCATGGCCTTGGACTTGCCGACAAAGCGGGTCAGACGCTGGGTACCGCCCGCGCCCGGCATGACGCCCAGGGTGATTTCAGGCTGGCCGAACTTGGCCGTGTCGGCAGCAAGGATGAAGTCGCACATCATGGCGAGTTCGCAGCCGCCGCCGAGTGCATATCCGGCAACGGCCGCGATGATCGGCTTGCGGTTTCGCGCGACCCGGTCCCAGGGCGTGATCAGATCGGTCAGATAAGCCTGGGAGAAATCGAACGGCTGCATTTCCTTGATGTCTGCGCCGGCGGCGAAGGCCTTTTCCGAGCCGGTCAGGACGACACAGCCAACGCGTTCGTCTTCCTCGAACCCGTCGAGCGCGGTGGCGACCTCCTTCATCAAGGCTGCATTCAGCGCGTTCAGCGCCTTCGGACGGTCGAGGGTAATCAGACCGACCCTGCCGCGTTTTTCGACGCGAATGTTCTCATATCCCATCAGGCGTTTCCCCTTTCAGGTTCTCCATGGGCTAGAGGGGTAAACGACCCCATTGCGGCTGGCAACACCGTTGCGGCTACGCAGTTGGACTATCGTTGGCACTTCGGGCAGTAGAAGGTCGAGCGATTGGATTGCACGATCCGGGCGATCGTGCCTGCGCAGCCTTCCTTTCGGCAGGGCTCGCCCTCCCGGTCGTAAGCCGCAAAATTATGTTGGAAATAGCCGAGCGATCCGTCCGCCTGGGTGTGATCGCGCAAGGACGAACCGCCCGCTTCGATCGCCTCCAGAAGGGTTTCCCGGATATGCCCGGCAAGCGCGGAGGTTTTCGCCGTGGCCTTGCCGGTCTTTCCCGCGATCGATCCGGCCTCGCGCGTCGGGCTCAGGCCCGTCCGCCACAACGCCTCGCACACATATATATTGCCGAGGCCCGCAATGAGTTTCTGATTGAGCAAGGCCGCCTTCAGGGGTGTTTTCCTGCCGGCAAACAGACGGGACAGGGTCTCCCCGTTCAGTTCATTGCCGAGCGGCTCGAGGCCCAGGTTCACGAACAGCGGATGGGACGACAGCTCCGGGCGCGGAACGAGCGTCATGAAACCGAACCGCCGCGGGTCATTATAGATGACACGCGCGTCTGCGCCTTTGGCCGTCTGCAGATGGAAGACGACGTGATCGTGCTTGGGATCCTTCGAGCGGGCAAGGGCAAAGGCGCCGGGCGTGTGCTCGACGGCCGCCTCGATCCGGAACGACCCGGACATGCCCAGATGCATGACCAGCACGTCGCCGTTGCTGAGGTCCGCCAGCAGATATTTGGAGCGGCGGGAGAGGGCCGTGATCGTCTGGCCCTCCAGCCGTGCCTTGAAACCGGCGGGAAACGGAAACCGGAGATCGGGCCGGTTCTGGTCGAGCCTGACGACCCGCGCGCCTTCCAGGGTGGGGGCAAGACCCCGGCGCACGGTTTCGACCTCGGGCAATTCTGGCATGGATCGGACGGGCTCCCTCAACCGGTAGGACTAGGCGTTTGCGGCATATGACACTTTCGGCAAGCGGATGATAGCCTTCGCCTGATGCTTGTACTATGTTCCGCCGCAAATCGGATTGCGCCGGACGTTCGGCACCGCGATAAGGCGTGCCGGCCGGGCCGGCAAGGCCTTTGAGAAAAGCCCAGGAGACAAAGACATGATGCAGGACGGCCAGCAACGGCAGCGGACTTCGAGCCGCTCTCCGGAAGACATGCCGACCAGCTTCGGGTTCACCACAGTCGGCGAAGGCGAAAAACAGGCGCTCGTCGACGATGTCTTTCACAAGGTGGCCGAGCGCTACGATCTCATGAACGATCTGATGTCGGGCGGCATGCACCGGGTCTGGAAGGATGCGATGGTGTCCGCGCTCGCACCGCCGAAATCGGGTGCACGGCCGTGGACGCTGCTCGATGTGGCCGGCGGCACCGGCGACATTGCCACCCGGGTCGTGCGCCGTTCGGGTGAGACCGTGAAGGCGGTGGTGTGCGACATCAATGAATCCATGCTCTCCGTCGGCCGCGACCGGGCGGAAAAGGCCGGTCTTTCGGACCTGATCCGGTTCTCGCAAGGCAATGCGGAAGAGCTGCCTTTTCCCGACAGGAGCTTCGATGCCTATACGATCGCGTTCGGCGTTCGCAACGTGCCGGATATCCCGAAGGCGCTGCGTGAAGCCTATCGGGTGCTGAAGCGCGGCGGCCGGTTCCTGTGCCTGGAATTTTCCGATGTCGACGTGCCCATGCTCGACAAGGTCTATGACGCCTTTTCCTTCAATGCGATCCCGGTCATGGGCCGGATGGTGACCGGAGACGGGGAGCCCTATCGCTATCTGGTGGAATCGATCCGCAAGTTCCCCCATCAGGACCGTTTTGCCGAAATGATCCGCGAGGCCGGTTTCGAGCAGGTGACCTGGCGCAACTACTCCGGCGGCATCGCGGCCCTTCACTCCGGCTGGAAACTCTGATCCATGGGGCTTGCGGTGATGCCGTTTCTCCGCCTCGCACGGGCGGGCTACGTGATGGCGCGCGAGGGCGTGTTCGGGCTGGCGCACCTGCCGGACCTGCCGTCCGGTCCGCGCCTGGCGATCGGCTTCGCGCGGCTGTTCGAGCGCCGCTCCGTGCGCAACAAGAGCGCGGAACTGCGGCTGTCGGATGCGCTCAACCGCCTCGGCCCTTCTTACGTGAAACTCGGCCAGTTCCTGGCCACCCGCGCCGACGTGGTCGGCAAGGAGGCCGCGCGCGAACTCTCCGCCCTGCAGGACCGTCTGCCGGCCTTCTCGCAAAAAGAAGCCGAGGCGGCAATCGTCGAACAGCTCGGCAAGCCGGTTGACGAGATCTTCCTCGACTTCGGCGAGCCGGTGGCGGCCGCCTCCATCGCTCAGGTGCATCCGGCGACGGTAATCGACAGGGACGGCACGGAGCGCAAGGTCGCGGTCAAGATTCTGCGCCCAGGCGTCGCCCGCCGGTTCCGGCGCGACCTGGACAGCTTTTATCTGGTCGCCCGTGCCGCGGAACGGTTCCATCCGCCCTCCAGACGCCTCAGGCCGGTCGCCATCGTCGACACCCTGGCCCAATCCGTCGCGCTGGAGATGGACTTTCGCCTGGAAGCGGCCGGTCTGTCGGAAATGTCGGAAAACACCGCCGAGGATCCCGGGTTCCGGGTGCCGGACGTCGACTGGATCCGCACCTCCAAGGGTGTGCTCACCATGGAGTGGATCGATGGACGCAAGATGTCGGATGTCGAAGGCTTGAGGGAAGACGGCCACGACATGGAGGCGCTGGGCGCCGCCGTCATCCAGAGCTTCCTGCGCCACACCCTGCGCGACGGTTTCTTCCATGCCGACATGCACCAGGGCAATCTCTTTGTGGAGCCGGACGGCACGCTGGTTGCGGTCGATTTCGGTATCACCGGCCGGCTCAGCGTGCGCGAGCGCCGGGTTCTGGCCGAAATCCTGTTCGGCTTCATCACCCGCAACTACCGCCGCGTGGCGGAGGTGCATTTCGAGGCGGGCTATGTGCCGGCCAATCAGGATATCGACATGTTCGCCCAAGCCATCCGGGCGATCGGCGAACCGATCCACGGCCACGACGCCAGCGAGATTTCCATGGCGCGGCTTCTGACCCAGCTGTTCGAGGTCACCGAACTGTTCGACATGCACACCCAGACCCAGCTGATCATGCTGCAGAAGACCATGGTGGTGGTTGAGGGGGTTGCGCGCACGCTGGACCCGCATCTGGACATGTGGAAGACGGCCGAGCCCGTGGTCGGCGGCTGGATCAGGGACAACCTGGGTCCCGTCGGCAAGCTTCGCGACGCGGGTGCGGCCCTCGGCGCGCTGAGCCGGGTCGCCAACGACCTGCCGATTTTCGCCGACCGGGTCGGGCGCATGTCGGAAGAACTGGAAAGCATGACCGCCAACGGCCTGCGCTTCGACAAGGCCACCGCGGAAGCCATCGGCAAGGCCGAGGCCCGCCACACCCGCTCCGGACGGGTCGCGCTCTGGGTGATCGCGATCGCCATTGTCGTTTATGTCGTTCACTCGTTCTAGGGTCCGTACGCTGGACGGTACTCCAGGTGAACCCGGTTGCAACGGGATTGCCGCCCTGGAAGGGGCGTGGTACCCCGTCCGCGTTGTCGATGAAGAAACACAGGAGGCAACCATGCGTACGCCCAAGTCTCCCGACCACCTCGTTTCCTTTTGAGGTCACGAGCAAGCGCCGGAAATCCTATCCTTCCGAAACCCACGTGAAACGTGGCACCCGAATTGTCCACGGCGATGTCGAGCTTGTCGAAAAACTCGGCCGCAAAGATCTGTGTCCCTGCGGATCCGGACGCAGATTTCAAGCGCTGTTGCCTGAAATCGGGCAGATATGACGGGTCGCTCCGCGACCACTACTTTTAGGGATCGTGACTGAAGGGAGGCGGGCGCTGGCGGCGTCCGCCCGATTTCTGCTGTCGGTCCCTTGTCGCCGGTCAACCCTTCGTCACCCGCCTCAGCGTCAGATTGATCCGTCCGCCGTTCTGCAACAGTGTCGAGGAGCCTTTCAGGATCCGGTCGATCCCGTGATAGGCAAGCCGCGCTTCGCCGCCCAGCACCACCACGTCGCCGGAAGCAAGCCGGAGCGACGTCGTCGGGCCCTTGCGGCTGGTGCCGCCGATGCGGAAGGTGGCCGTGTCGCCAAGCGAAACGGAGACCACCGGCGCATCGAAGGCCTCCTCGTCGCGATCCTGGTGCAGGCCCATCTTCGCTTCCGGAGTGTAGAAATTGATCAGGCAGGCTTCCGCCGGCGGGCTGTCCGGCGCGACGGTCTGCCACAGGTCCGTCAGCATCTCCGGCATCGCCGGCCAGGGCCTGCCCGTGACCGGGTGCGTTGACTGATAGCGGTAACCGTTGATATCGGACACCCAGCCGAGCGGTCCGCAATTGCTCATGCGCACGGAAAACGCTTTTCCGGTTCGGGGCATAACCGGCTGGAACAGCGGGGCATCTTCCAGAATCTGCCGGATCAGCGTGACAAGGGCTTCCTGCTGGACCCTGTCGAATGTACCGGGCAGCAGCCTGAAACCTTCAGGCGGAACTGGTTTTACGGTCATTGCGGAAAGTTTCCCTGTGATTTTTACCCTTATCTGTCTGCTGGTAACGTTCCTGGAAGAATTGTCGGTCATTTAGGATGGCTGACAGCGAAACGCTTCACCCAGGTGTCTTGCAGCAGCAAGTGCATCCACCTATATAGCGATCAACGCGCTCGGCGCGACGTCCGGACACAACTTCCGGATATCTTGTGAGAAGGAACCGAAGGGATGCCTGAGCGGGTCTTTTCGGTTTGCTAGAAAGAGAGGCAAGTTATGGCAAAGGTCATTGGTATCGACCTCGGCACGACCAACTCGTGCGTCGCCGTCATGGACGGCAAGAATGCAAAAGTCATCGAGAATGCGGAAGGCGCGCGTACCACGCCTTCGATGGTGGCCTTTTCCGACGACGGCGAACGTCTCGTCGGGCAGCCGGCCAAGCGCCAGGCGGTCACCAACCCCACCAACACGCTGTTCGCAGTCAAGCGCCTGATCGGCCGTCGTTATGACGACCCGACCGTCGACAAGGACAAGGCTCTGGTTCCCTTCAACATCGTCAAGGCAGACAATGGCGATGCGTGGGTCGAAGCCAGCGGCGAGAAGTATTCCCCGTCCCAGGTTTCCGCCTTCATCCTCCAGAAGATGAAGGAAACCGCCGAATCCTACCTCGGCGAAAAGGTAACCCAGGCGGTGATCACCGTTCCGGCCTACTTCAACGACGCCCAGCGTCAGGCCACCAAGGACGCCGGCAAGATCGCGGGCCTCGAAGTCCTGCGTATCATCAACGAGCCGACGGCAGCCGCGCTCGCCTACGGTCTTGACAAGAACGACGGCAAGACGATTGCCGTTTACGACCTTGGCGGCGGCACCTTCGACGTGTCGGTGCTCGAAATCGGCGACGGCGTCTTCGAGGTGAAGTCCACCAACGGCGACACCTTCCTCGGCGGTGAAGACTTCGACATGGTCCTCGTCGACTACCTGGCGGCCGAATTCAAGAAGGACCAGGGCATCGACCTGAAGCAGGACAAGCTCGCTCTGCAGCGCCTGAAGGAAGCTGCCGAAAAGGCCAAGATCGAACTGTCTTCCTCCACCCAGACGGAAGTGAACCTGCCGTTCATCACCGCGGATGCCTCCGGCCCGAAGCACCTGACCCTGAAGCTCACCCGCGCCAAGTTCGAGGCGCTGGTCGACGAACTGGTCAAGCGCACCATCGAGCCGTGCAAGGCAGCCCTGAAGGACGCCGGTCTTTCCGCCGGTCAGATCGACGAAGTGGTTCTCGTCGGCGGCATGACCCGCATGCCGAAGATCCAGGAAACCGTTCAGACCTTCTTCGGCAAGGAGCCGCACAAGGGCGTGAACCCGGACGAAGTGGTCGCCATGGGCGCCGCCATCCAGGCCGGTGTTCTGCAGGGTGACGTCAAGGACGTCCTGCTGCTCGACGTGACCCCGCTGTCGCTGGGTATCGAAACCCTCGGCGGTGTCTTCACCCGCCTGATCGACCGCAACACGACGATCCCGACCAAGAAGAGCCAGGTGTTCTCCACCGCTGAAGACAATCAGACGGCCGTGACCATCCGCGTCTTCCAGGGTGAACGTGAAATGGCTGCGGACAACAAGGTCCTCGGACAGTTCGACCTGGTCGGCCTGCCGCCGGCGCCGCGTGGCGTGCCGCAGATCGAGGTTGCCTTCGACATCGACGCCAACGGCATCGTCAACGTGTCCGCCAAGGACAAGGGCACCGGCAAGGAGCAGCAGATCCGCATCCAGGCCTCCGGTGGTCTGAGCGACGCCGACATCGAGCAGATGGTCAAGGACGCCGAAGCCCATGCGGATGAGGACAAGAAGCGCAAGGAGCTGGTGGAAGCCAAGAACCAGGGCGAATCCCTGGTCCACTCCACCGAGAAGTCGCTGAAGGACTATGGCGACAAGGTCAGCGCGGACGACAAGTCCGCCATCGAAGAGGCTCTGGCCGCTTTGAAGACCGCGCTCGAAGGCGAGGCTCTGGAGGATATCCAGGCCAAGACCCAGGCTCTGGCCGAAGTGTCCATGAAGCTCGGCGAAGCCATGTATCAGGCGTCCCAGGCTGAAGGTGCCGACGCTGCCGAAGGCGGCGAAGAAGCGGCAGCCAAGGATGAGGACGTCGTCGATGCGGACTTCGAGGAAGTCAAGGACGACGACCAGAAAGACCAGAAGTCGGCCTAAGTCGAAAACAATTGCGGTCTGCGGGAGGACTTTGCCCGCAGGCCGTTTGTTTATTCTCCTAACCTTGAAACTATTTGTAGCCCGCAGCCGAAGGATTGCTGTAGGGATGTACGAATGACAGCGAGCCGCCGTAGGCACGGCAAGACTGAGTTATCTTGATGGCCAAACGCGATTTCTATGAAGTTCTGGGTGTTTCGCGCGATGCGGACGAAAAGGCGCTGAAAAGCGCCTATCGGAAGATGGCGATGAAATATCATCCCGACCGCAATCCCGGCGATGCGGACGCGGAAGCCAGCTTCAAGGAAGTGAACGAAGCCTATGACACGCTGAAGGATGGCCAGAAGCGGGCCGCCTACGACCGGTTCGGTCATGCCGCGTTCGAAAACGGCGGATTTGGCGGCGGCGGCGCCGGGCATGGCGCCGACTTCCATTCCACCATGTCGGATATCTTCGAGGAATTCTTCGGCATGGGCGGCGGTGGCCGGCGTTCGAGCGGACGCGAGCGTGGCGCCGATCTGCGATACAATCTCGAAATCACTCTGGAAGAAGCCTTCTCCGGCAAGACGGTGGAAATCGAGGTTCCCACCAGCGTGACTTGTGAAGCCTGTTCGGGCTCCGGCGCAAAACCGGGCAGCAGTCCGACCGCCTGTCGGACCTGCGGCGGTGCCGGCCGGGTCCGCGCCGCTCAAGGCTTCTTCACGCTGGAACGCACCTGTCCCTCCTGTCAGGGGCGCGGCCAGGTGATTTCCGATCCCTGTAGCGATTGCGGCGGTGCCGGACGAACGACCCAGGAACGGACGCTTTCCGTCAATATTCCGGCCGGGATCGAGGATGGCACACGCATTCGCCTTGCCGGCGAAGGCGAGGCGGGCCTGCGCGGCGGGCCGGCCGGCGATCTCTATATTTTCCTGTCGCTGAAACCTCACGATCTGTTCCAGCGCGACGGGGCGGACTTGTACTGCCGTGTACCGATTTCCATGACGACGGCCACGCTCGGCGGGCAGTTCGACGTGCCTACCGTGGACGGCTCGACCAGTCGCGTGAAGGTTCCCGAAGGCACCCAGGCCGGCAAGCAGTTCCGTCTGCGCGGCAAGGGCATGCCGATCATGCGCTCCAGCCAGCATGGTGACATGTATATTCAGGTCACGGTCGAAACGCCGACCAACCTGACCAAGCGCCAGCGGGAACTGCTGGCGGAATTCGAACAGGAAAGCTCCGGCGAGAACCACCCGGAATCCGCCGGGTTCTTCTCAAAGGTCAAGGACTTTATTGATAATCTGGGCGCATGACACCGGTCATCGCCTTGAAATAGGCCCAATGTAATATTTTACAGTGCTGGCCATTGTGAGCCGGAGGAACTTTCGTTGTCGCAAATGTCCGATTTGGGTTCTGATACCCTGAAAACGAAGGTTCGAAAGGTTCGTGCCTTAAAGGCCAAAGCGCTCGACGAAGTCCGATTTCTGAAATCCTGGATCGAAAATCCCCTCAAGACCGGTGCGGTTTCCCCCTCCGGGCCGGCACTGGCTGCGCGGATGGCGTCTTATCTCGACGTGGTGCCAGGCGCCCGATATGTCGAGCTTGGGCCTGGAACCGGTGTTGTCACCAAGGCAATCTTCGACCGGGGCGTCAGCCACAAGAATTTGACGGCGCTCGAATACAGTTCCGAATTCTGCAAACTTCTGAATTCCCGCTATCCGGGCCTGGATGTCCTGCAGGGCGATGCCTATGCGCTGAAGGGAGAACTCGAAGCTCATTTCGGTGTAGCCCCGGACGGGTTGAAAGCCGGTCTCGACGGGATCGTCTCATCCCTGCCACTGCTGACCAGGTCCGAACCCGCCCGGCTTGCCCTCCTGGAGGAAGCCATGACGCTTCTGAAGCCGGGAGCGCCCTTCATTCAGTTTTCCTACGGCATATTCCCGCCCGTCCGGCCCTCCTGCGGCACCATCAGCTTGACCCCGTCGGAATGGATCTGGAAGAACCTTCCTCCGGCGAGGGTCTGGGTCTATCGCAGGATCCACTGACACTGGCGGCAGGGCACGCGGCTCAGGGACTGGCGCCGTAGCGCACTCGGGCTTCACCAACCGGATTTCCCTTCCATATTGTGAAGGAGCCCTGCAATTGAGGCTGCTTTCAAAGGAAATGACATGCGCCAACCCCGGATCCTGACGTTCTCCGGCTCGGCCCGCGCCGGGTCTCACAATTCGAAACTGGCCGCCCTGGTCGGCAAGCATCTGGCTCTGGCGGATGCGGAAGTGACGCGTATCTCGCTCAAGGACTATCCGATGCCGATCTATGACGCCGATCTGGAGACGCAGGAGGGCGTGCCGCAAAACGCGCGCAAACTGAAGCGCTTGATGCAGGAAAGCGATGGCGTCTTCATCGCCAGTCCGGAATACAACGCCGGCGTTACGCCGCTTTTGAAGAACAGCATCGATTGGGTCAGCCGTCTCAAGGATCCGGGCGAGAAACCCATGGCGGCTTTCAGGTCGCCGGTCTTCGCGATCGGGGCTGCATCGCCGGGGGCCTTCGGCGGCATGCGCGGGCTGATCGGAATGCGCACGATCCTGGAAGTCGGGCTGGGGGCAATGGTGCTGCCGCAGATGGTCGTCGTCGCACGGGCGGCCCAGGGGTTCGACGCCAAGGGGGAGCTCACCGACGATCGTGCGGCAGGCCAACTCGAAACCCTGGTTAAATCCCTGTTGCGCCAGACCCGGTTCCAGATGTCCCAGATGTCCTCGTAAGGTTCCCGTTAACTTGGAATCGGAAGACGGCCGGACTACATAGGTTCTGACCCTAGGTCTCGACGACAGATTTTAAGGCGGTCGGTCCGACCGGACCTTGGCCGGTCCCAGCCCTGATGAGGATAAAATGAGCGATAGCCGCGAACCCGCGACCTGGCATGGCACCACGATCCTGATGATCCGCAAGGGAGGCAAGGTCGTGATTGCCGGTGACGGGCAGGTTTCGCTCGGCCAGACCGTGATCAAGAACACCGCCCGAAAGGTCCGTCCCCTTGCCAAGGGCGAGGTGATCGCCGGTTTTGCCGGGGCGACGGCGGATGCCTTCACCTTGTTCGAACGGCTGGAAGCAAAGCTGGAACAATACCCGGGTCAGCTCATGCGCGCCTGCGTCGAACTGGCCAAGGACTGGCGCACCGACCGGTACCTGCGCCGTCTGGAAGCCATGATGCTGGTTGCCGACAAGCAGGTGTCGCTGGTGCTGACCGGCACCGGCGATGTTCTGGAGCCGGAAGGGGGCGTCATGGGCATCGGTTCCGGTGGCAACTATGCCCTTGCGGCGGCCCGAGCCCTTATGGACAGCGATCATGACGCGGACGCGGTGGCGCGCAAGGCGATGGCGATCGCCGCCGACATTTGCGTCTACACGAATTCCAATGTGCTTGTTGAATCCCTGGACAGCGAGACCTGACAGCGCCTGCCGGGGCTAAGACGTTTCCGTCATTGCTCCCGGGCGTATTACGACCGGCACAACTGACATTCCCTATTTGATGGTAAAGACATGACAGACTTTTCACCCCGCGAGATCGTTTCGGAACTGGACCGCTACATTGTCGGCCAGAAAGATGCCAAGCGTGCCGTGGCGATCGCGCTACGCAACCGCTGGCGTCGCCAGCAGCTTGAAGGCCAAATGCGTGAAGAGGTTCTGCCGAAGAACATCCTGATGATCGGCCCGACCGGCGTCGGCAAGACGGAAATCTCCCGCCGGCTGGCAAAGCTCGCCAATGCGCCGTTTGCGAAGGTCGAGGCGACGAAATTCACCGAGGTCGGCTATGTCGGCCGGGATGTAGAACAGATCGTCCGCGACCTGGTGGAAGCCGGAATCGCCCTGGTGCGCACCGAAAAGCGCGAAGCGGTGAAGGCCAAGGCGCATCTCCTGGCCGAGGAACGGGTCCTTGATGCACTGGTCGGAGCCAGTGCCAGCCCGGCGACCCGGGAAAGCTTCCGCAAGAAACTGCGCGACGGCGAGATGGACGAAAAGGAAATCGAGATCGAGGTTCGGGCACAGCCGCAGATGCCGAGCTTCGATCTGCCGGGCATGCCGGGCGCGAGCGTCGGCGTGATGAACGTGTCCGATCTGCTCGGCAAGGCCTTTGGCGGTCAAACCAAGACCAAGCGGACGACGGTGAGCGAGTCTTACGAATTCCTGATCAACGAGGAATCCGACAAGCTGCTCGACGAGGACAAGATCATCCAGGAAGCCGTGTCGCTGGTGGAAAATTCCGGTATCGTCTTCCTCGATGAAATCGACAAGATCTGTGCGCGCGAAGGCCGTGCCGGTGCCGACGTTTCCCGCGAGGGCGTGCAGCGCGACCTGCTGCCGCTGATCGAGGGAACGGTGGTTTCCACCAAACACGGACCGGTAAAGACCGACCACATTCTCTTCATCGCCTCAGGTGCCTTCCATGTGGCAAAGCCCTCCGACCTGCTGCCGGAACTGCAGGGCCGGTTGCCGATCCGGGTCGAGCTCAGGGCTCTCACCAAGGAAGACTTCCGCGCCATCCTGACCGAGCCCGAGGCAAGTCTCATCAAGCAGTATGTCGCGCTGATGCAGACGGAAAACCTCAACCTGTCCTTCACCGAGGAGGCCATTGACGAGATCGCCTCGGTTGCCGTCGACCTCAACGCGTCCATTGAGAACATCGGGGCGCGCCGGCTGCAGACGGTGATGGAGCGGATCCTGGACGAAATCTCGTTTACGGCGCCCGACCGCGGCGGCGAAACCGTCGAGATCACGGCGGACTATGTCCGGGAGAACATCGGCGAACTGGCGAAGAACGTCGATTTGTCGAAATTCATTCTCTAGGCATCGCCGAAAAGATCTCGCACAGTTCATTCCGACAGGTGCTGCGCCATGTCACAGGCGCGGGACTGTTCATGACCCTCTCGTCCTGCTTGCAGGCGGGCGCGGCGGATGGCAGCATGCGCGCATGGTAGCGATCAGAAAGAGCAACGAGGAAGGTCACCGCCGGAAGTTTCTGGTGGTGGTCGACGATACGCCGGAATGTGACCGCGCGATCGTCTATGCCGCCAAACGGGCGGCGCGGACGAGCGGGATCGTGACGCTTTTGTTCGTGGTCGCCCCCGGCGACTTCCAGCACTGGCTCGGTGTTGAGGACATCATGCGCGCGGAGGCCACGGAAGAGGCCGAGGCGACACTTGCCAAGGCGGCGGAGCGGGTTCGCTCCGTCGCGAAGACCGAACCGGAGACCGTCATCCGGGAGGGCAACAAGGCCGAAGCGGTTCTGGAACTGATCGAGTCCGATACGGATATCGCCATCCTCGTGCTGGCGGCCGGGACGAGTTCGGAAGGACCCGGGCCCCTGGTGTCGTCCATCGCCGGAAAGTCGGCCGGCAACTTCCCGATCCCTGTGACGATCGTGCCTGGAAACCTGGATGACGATTCGATCGCGGCGCTGGCATGACGCCGTCCGGACAGGTAAAAGGTTCGCACCGGCGGGGTTGATATTTTTCGTCACGGGTATATCTACATTTTAATCATTCCAAAGTGCGTCCGTCTGGGTTAGAACTGATCATCGTATTTTTACGTATCTTGCGATAAGCAGACGGAAGCCAACAGGACAGGCGCGGCGGTATCGCCGCAAGGACACGATATGTTTATTCAGACGGAAGCAACGCCGAATCCGGCAACCCTGAAATTCCTGCCCGGGCGGGTCGTCCTGCCGGAAGGGACCTACGACTTCCGCTCGTCCGCCGACGCGGCCGCTTCTCCGCTTGCGGAAAAGCTGTTCCAGGTTCCCGGCGTGGTCGCGATCTTTTTCGGCCACGATTTCATCACCGTCACCAAGGACGATACGGACTGGCAGCACATGAAGCCCGCCATCCTCGGGGCGATCATGGAACAGTTCATGTCCGGCCAGCCGGTAATGGCGACCGGTCAGGCCGAAGACCTGGAAGATGGCGAATTCTTCGAGCAGACTGACGAAGACACCGTGAACGTCATCAAGGACCTGCTGGAAACCCGGGTGCGTCCGGCCGTGGCGCAGGATGGTGGCGACATCACCTTCAAGGGCTTCAAGCAGGGCGTGGTTTATCTGTCCATGCGCGGCGCCTGCGCCGGTTGCCCGTCTTCCACCGCGACCCTCCAGCACGGTATCCAGAATCTTCTGAAGCATTTCGTGCCGGAAGTGCAGGAAGTCCGCCCGATTTAGGAAAGTCTCTTTCGCTTGAAGAGGTTGGGCCCGGTGCTTCGCCGGGCCTTTTCGTGTTTGTGCTGTCTCAGGCCCGTTTTCGCGCTTACAAGCCCGACCTTCGGGCTAAGTCCAAAGCGCGGGTGGACGGGTGGCAAGGACAAGGGTAATGGAAACGGACCATGCGCGTTCTTGCCATCGATACCGCCCTTGCCAATTGTGCCGCTGCCGTCTGCGATGACAGCGCCGCGACCCCGTGTCTGGAGGTCAGAAGCGAAGAAATCGGCCGGGGGCACGCGGAAAAACTGATGGACATGATCAGTGAGGTCATGGCGGAATCCTCGACAGCCTTCACCGATCTCGACCGGGTGGTGGTCACGACCGGGCCGGGAAGTTTCACCGGATTGCGTGTCGGCCTGTCCGTCGCCCGCGGCTTCGGCCTCGTTCTCGGAAAGCCGGTCGTCGGCGTGACCACGCTTGCGGCCCTTGCCTGCGCTGCGGCAAACGATCCCAAGGCGGGGTCCACCATCCTGGTGGCGCTGACGGGAAAAGGCGAGGAAGTCTATTGCCAGACGTTCGATGCCCAAGGTGAGCCTGCCGGCGAGCCTGCCGTACGCACCCTGACCGACCTGAAGGACAGCCTGCCTGCCGATGTGACCTTTGCCGGTTCAGCGGCCCGTGCGGTAGCGGAAGCGGCGGGATACGGCGAGGAGCGGATCTTGTCGGAATGCGGCTATCCGGATATCAGGGATGTCGCACGGCTTGGAATTGCGGCCGATCCGAAACAGGCGGCCCCCGTACCGCTTTACCTGCGGCCGCCCGAGGCCTCGCCGCCGAAGTCGGGAAGGATTGAAAGGCAATGAGTTTCTGGTGGTTCCGGACGGCACCGCCTGTCGTTGAGGATGCGCTGGATGAAGATCTGCCGAAGCTCGCAGAAATCCATGCGAAGTCCTTTGCCCATGACTGGGATGCGGAGGAACTGGCGCGCCTGAAGGCGCAGCCGGGCGTCTCGGTGAGCGTCGCCCGCCGGGCAAGTCCCTATGGCACGCGCAATCCGCTCGGATTTCTGATCCTGCGCCAGGCTGCCGATGAGGCGGAGGTGATTACCATTGCAGTCGATCCGCGGTATCGCGGCCGCGGGGTTGCCCGGAAACTGATGAAGGAGGGCATGTTTCGTCTCTACGGTGACCGTTGCGCCAGCCTGTTTCTGGAAGTCGACGCGGCCAACGAGCCGGCCCTTCAGCTTTACAAGGCCCTCGGTTTTCGCCAGGTCGGCGAGCGCAAGGGCTATTATCGTTCCGGCGATGGGGATGGCACCGCGCTTGTCATGCGCGTGGATCTTCGCTAATCGCTTGCCACATGACCGATGATCGAGGCAGGAGCAATGGCCCAGATTAAGGCAGTCCTTACGATCCTTGCTTTGACGGTCGTCTCCCTTGTCCTGATCCCGCTGCAGTGGCTGGCGATGAAGGCCGGCCATCCCGTTCAGCGCAAGCTGCCGCATCTCTGGCATGTGATCGCAACCCGCCTGGTCGGTATCCGCATTCATCAGGAAGGAAAGCCGACCGGCGACCGTCCGCTGCTGATCACGGCGAACCATGCCTCCTGGGTGGATATTACGGTCGTCGGTTCCCTGATTCCGCTGTCCTTTATTGCCAAGTCGGAAGTCTCCGGTTGGCCGGTGTTCGGCTTGTTTGCGAAGCTGCAGCGCACAGTGTTCGTCAACCGCACCCGGCGGACTGAAACCGGCCGGACCGCGGATGAAATCGCACAGCGTATGGCCGAGGGCGACGCCATGGTGCTTTTCGCCGAAGGGACCTCGAACGACGGCAATTCGGTGCTGCCGTTCCGCTCCGCCCTGCTCGGGGCGGCGACCCGGGCGCTCGGCGACGACGGCAAGGTCTGGGTCCAGCCCCTGTCGGTCGCCTACAGGAGCCTCCACGGACTGCCGATGGGCCGCCAGTTCCGGCCCCATGTCGCCTGGTACGGCGACATGGAACTTGCCGGTCATCTCTGGGGCGTCTTCACCGAAGGCGCGCTTGATGTGGTGGTGACCTGGGGCGAGCCGGTCGAGGTGGACGCAACGACTGACCGCAAGGCGCTGACCCGGGATCTGGAGGCGGCCGTCAGGGCCATGACCGTCGCATCACTGACCGGTGCAGGCGAACGGCGGCAAGATTCTGCCGAAAACCCGGCCGCTTCCCTATTCTCAAGCGGGGAAAAACCGGCTAAAGCAGGCGCAGAACAATGAGGGCGCCGAACTTGCGCCGGAAAATGCGTGCATAGGGGACCTTGAGGTCCGATCGGCCGCTAACCATCTACCGAAGATCTCAGAGAGTGTGAACTATGCGGCCCAGCCGTCCGGAAGTTGAAATCGTTGAAGCCCCGGCCCGGGAAGAGACCGGCTCCAATCGGAAGCGGAAGGTCTTCGTGCGGACCTACGGCTGCCAGATGAACGTCTATGACAGCGACCGCATGACCGACGTGCTGGCACCGGAAGGCTTTCAGGCGACCGAGGATCTGGAAGAGGCCGATCTGGTGATCCTGAACACCTGCCACATCCGGGAAAAGGCTGCCGAAAAGGTCTATTCCGAGCTCGGCCGCATCCGGAAGGTCAAGGAAGAACGCGCCCGTCAGGGTAAAGACATGATGGTCGGCGTCGCCGGCTGTGTCGCTCAGGCGGAAGGCGAGGAAATCGCCCGCCGCGCGCCCATTGTCGATCTGGTGATCGGCCCGCAGAGCTATCACCGCCTGCCGGGCCTTCTGGCGAAGGCCGGTGCCGGCGAAAAGATCGTCGAAACCGAATTCGATATCGACGCGAAGTTCGCGCATCTGTCGGAACAGGCCGCCGCGCCGGTGAAGAAACGTCCGCCGGCGGCGTTCCTGACCGTGCAGGAAGGCTGTGACAAGTTCTGCACGTTCTGTGTCGTCCCTTACACCCGCGGTGCCGAGGTGTCCCGTTCGGTCGAACAGATCGTCACCGAGGCGGAGCAAATGGCAGCAAACGGCGTCCGCGAAATCACCCTTCTGGGCCAGAACGTCAATGCGTGGCATGGCGAAGGCGCCGATGGGAAGGCCTGGGGTCTGGGCCGGCTGCTGCGCCGGCTGGCGGAGATCGACGGTCTCGACCGGCTGCGCTACACGACCAGCCATCCGCGCGACATGGACGATGAACTGATCGCGGCGCATCGGGACCTGAAGGCCCTGATGCCCTATCTGCATCTGCCGGTTCAGTCCGGTTCCGACCGGATTCTGAAGGCGATGAACCGCCGCCACACCCGCGACGACTATTTCCGCCTGATCGACCGGATCCGCGAGGCCGCGCCCGATATCGCCCTGTCCGGTGATTTCATCGTCGGCTTCCCGGGAGAAACGGACCAGGACTTCGAGGACACAATGGACCTGATCCGGCGGGTCGATTACGGGTCCGCCTTTTCGTTCAAATACAGTTCGCGGCCGGGAACCCCTGGTGCGACCATGGACGATCAGGTGCCCGAAGACGTCAAGAGCGCTCGGCTTGCCGCCCTTCAGGATCTGGTCAGCGCGCAGCAAAAAGCCTTTAACGCCTCGCGGCTCGGCATGACCTGCGACGTGCTTTTGGAGCGCAAGGGTCGCAACCCTGGCCAGCTGGTCGGCAAGTCGCCCTGGCTGCAGGCGGTTCAGCTTGACGCGCCGGAAAATCTGATCGGCAGCATACAAGCGGTGGAAATCATCGAGATCGGTGCCAATTCGCTGTTCGGACGGCTGATTGAAAGGCAAGATGAAAGCGGATCAAACCGTCCAGGCGCCATCAAGGAGGCGGCATTTGACGCGTGACAGCCAAGTAACGGCTCGCAAGGGTTCGGACACATCAGCGGTTCCGGCATCCGACATGACGCATATCGTTCTCGCGTTCGAAGACAACAGGCTTATCGGTGATCTCTTCGGCCAGTTCGACCAGAACCTTGCTCTGATCGAACAACGGCTCGGTGTCGATGCGGTTGCGCGCGGCAATCAGGTCACCCTGAAGGGAAGCCACGCGGGCTGTGCCCAGGCGCGCACCGCCCTCGAGGCGCTGTATCAGCGTCTGCAGCAGGGCCATGAGGTTCATCCCGGAGATGTCGACGGCGCGCTGCGCATGGCGGCTGCCGCAGAAGCGCAATTGCCGCTGCCGACCCTGGAGCCGAAGTCCCGTCTCGCCTTCGCGCAGATTTCCACCCGCCGCAAGACGATCGTCGCCCGCACGCCGACCCAGGATGCCTATATCCGGTCCATGGACCGCGCTGATCTTGTCTTCGGCACGGGACCTGCCGGCACGGGCAAGACGTTTCTGGCCGTTGCCTACGCGGCGGCCCTGATCGAGCGCGGCGATGCCGCGCGCCTGATCCTGTCCCGTCCCGCCGTGGAAGCGGGCGAGCGCCTGGGCTTCCTGCCCGGCGACATGAAGGAAAAGGTCGATCCCTATCTGCGTCCGCTCTACGACGCGCTTTACGAAATGATGCCACCGGAAAAGGTCGACCGGGGCCTGCAGTCGGGCATGATCGAGGTCGCGCCGCTCGCCTTCATGCGCGGCCGGACGCTCTCCAATGCCGTGGTCCTGCTCGATGAGGCGCAGAATACCACGTCGATGCAGATGAAGATGTTCCTGACCCGCTTGGGGGAAGGATCGAAAATGATTGTCACCGGCGATCCGAGCCAGGTCGATTTGCCCCCCGGGCAGATGTCCGGCCTGCGCGAGGCTCTGTCTTTGCTGACGGATGTCGAAGGCGTGGCCCATGTCCGCTTTACGGAAGCCGACGTGGTCCGGCATGAACTCGTCGCCCGGATCGTGACGGCGTACGACAATGCTTCGCGCGAGGTGCTGCAGGAACGCGAGCGTCGCCGGTCCGGCGAGACGGAAGCGGCGCAATGACGGGAGAGGCGGCGGGCCTGGAAATGGCTCTGCCGGAAGGCTTTCAGATCGATCTCAGTGTCGAGGCCGGCGACTGGCCGGACGAACCGGCGCTTGAAGACCTGTGCGCCCGTGCCATCGGTTGCGCCCTGCGTGCGGGGCATTTACAGGCATCGCCCGGATCCGAGGTGTCTCTTCTGTTCACCGACGATGCGTCGATCCGGGTATTGAATCGGCGCTGGCGAGAAAAGGACAAGCCGACCAATGTGCTTTCTTTTCCGGGAAGCGATCCGGAAGGTGAGATCTACGGACCGATGCTCGGTGACATCGTTCTGGCAAGCGAAACCGTTCACCGCGAAGCGGACGAATTGGGAATTGAATTTGCCGATCACCTTACCCATCTGATTGTTCACGGAATACTTCATCTTTTCGATTATGATCATCAGGAAGAAGACGAGGCCGAGGCGATGGAGCAGCTTGAAAGGACAATCCTTGCAAGGCTGGATATCGCCGATCCCTATCAGGACAGGCCGTTGCTTGCCGATGAGAATTAAGCCAGGCCCAGTGAGCCTAGATTGACGACATGACTGCTTCAGACGCCCGAAGTCCCGAAACCTCCTCCGCGCCATTCGAAGGCGCGGCAAAGCAGGACGCCGAAGACCCGCAACAGAGCGGGCCGCCGAAGGCGGCGGCCATCTGGAATACCCTCAGACGGATGTTCGGCATGCGCCGGGCGACCGGTAGCCTGAGGGAAAACCTCGAAGACGAACTTGCCCGCGAAGGCAGCGGCGATACGGCCTTTTCTCCGGAAGAGCGGATGCTGCTCGGCAATATCCTGCGCCTGAGAGAACTGCGCGTCGACGACGTGATGATCCCGCGGGCGGACATCGATGCGGTCGAGAGCAGCTCCAGTCTCAGCCGTGTGATGGAGCTGTTTGAGGAAAGCAGTCACTCGCGCATGCCGGTCTATGAGGAAACCCTCGACGATCCGCGCGGCATGATCCACATCAAGGATCTCATGGCCTTCATCGCCGCGCGCGCTTCCGTCAGTGATGACAAGCCGGACACCTCAGGCGAGGACGGTGAGGAGACCCCGCCGCGCGGCCATAATCTCCGGGAACTGGATCTGTCCCGTGTCGATCTGTCCGGATCGTTGAAGGAAGCCGGCCTTGTTCGTGAACTTCTTTTCGTTCCGCCTTCCATGCCCGCCACGGATCTGATGGCGAAGATGCAGGCGGACCGGATCCAGATGGCGCTCGTCATCGATGAATATGGCGGAACCGATGGTTTGGTCTCGCTGGAGGATCTCGTCGAGGAAGTCGTCGGCGATATCGAGGACGAGCACGACGAGGACGAGGAAGCCATGCTGGCGGAAACCGGGGATGGCGGCTGGATCGCAGATCCGCGGCTTCCGCTGGAGGATCTCGATCAGACTTTGGGCACCCAATTCGCGACCGGCGAGATTTCCGAAGACGTCGATACGCTCGGCGGGCTGCTGTTCGTCTCCATCGGACGCGTGCCGGTGCGCGGCGAGCTCCTGGCCGCTCCCGGGCTCCCCGGCTACGAGTTCGAAGTGCTGGATGCGGACCCGCGCCGGATCAAACGCCTGCGCATTCGCCGCCGCAAACCCGATGGCAGGCTGCCGGAACAGCGCAGACGCGTGAAGAAATCCGAGGCCCCGGCAAGTTCCGGACAATCGCCGGCAGACCAATAAACGCCAATTCCCGGACCGCGAATAACCGCGTTCCACTCCGGGACTTGACCCCGGTTTGCGCGCGGCGCAAAGCTCGGGTGCATAGCGATTCGGCCGGGAACTGAAAGCGATGGAGCGTAGCCTTGGGGCTTTGATGGCGGTATCCAACGCCTGCCTGCTTGCCTGGGGGTGGCGCAGACGTGGCCTGGCTTTCGCCGCGGGCGGCGTATCCGCATTCGCGCTCCCGCCCTTCGGCTGGTTTCCCCTGCTGTTCGTAACGTTTCCCGCTCTCGTCTGGCTTCTGGACGGGGCAATTGAAACCGGGACCCGGCAATCTGCCTTGAGGCGGGTCGCATCCGGGTTTTCCATCGGCTGGTGGTTCGGGTTCGGATACTTCCTGGCCGGTCTGTGGTGGATCGGCAGCGCCTTCCTTGTCGAAGCCGACCGGTTTGCCTGGATGATGCCCTTTGCGGTTCTGGCCATGCCCGTGGGCCTTGCGCTCTTCACCGCGGCCGGGACCGCCTTTGCCGCGCTGTTCTGGACCGATCGCTGGAGCCGGGTTCTGGCGCTGGCGCTGTTCCTGTCTCTCGCCGACTGGGTGCGAGGCCATGTGCTCACGGGTTTTCCCTGGAATCTGTTCGGCTACGCGTTCTCCAAGCCTCTGGTTCTGGCCCAATCCGCAAGCCTGATCGGTATCTACGGCTTGAGCTTTCTGGCCGTCCTGATCTTTGCCTTGCCGGCGGTTCTGGCCGATCACAAGCCCCTGCGCGCTCGTCTTGCCGGCCTGGCGGCGTCTCTCGTATTGCTCGCGGGTACGGCTGTTTTCGGTTTCATTCGCCTCGATCTTGTTGAGGACCCAGGTTTCAGCGATGTGGACGTGCGTGTCGTTCAGCCGTCCATTGCCCAGACGGAAAAGTGGGTGCCGGAAAACAAGGACTGGATCTTCGATACCTATCTGGACCTCACCCACAAACCGCTTGGCGGAACCGCACGCGTCGGCCACGAACGGCTGATTATCTGGCCCGAGTCCGCCGTTCCCTTTCTCCTGACCCATGAGCCGGGAGCGCTCTACCGGATTTCGCAGTCGCTTCCGCCGCAAACAACGCTGATCACCGGTGCGATCCGGTTCGAGCGGTCCAGCGACGGGCCGGCCTACTACAACAGCGTCTATCTGATCGATACGGACGGCGAGGTTCAGGATGTCTACGACAAGGTCCATCTGGTTCCGTTCGGCGAGTATCTGCCTTTGCGGTCCCTTCTCCAGCGTCTGGGACTGGAACAGCTCGTGGACGTGCCGGGGACGTTTCATGCGGGCCTGCGCCACCGCGTCATGCTGCCGCAGGCGGCCCCGTCGTTTCTGCCGCTGGTCTGCTACGAGGCAATCTTCCCGGATTTCGCGGGCGCTTCCGATGTCCGCCCGGGGTTTTTGCTGAATGTAACGAACGACGCCTGGTTCGGAGATACGACGGGGCCGTATCAGCATTTCGCCCAGGCCCGGATGCGGGCAATCGAGCAGGGCCTTCCGCTCGTAAGGGCGGCAAACACCGGAATATCGGCGGTTATCGACGCGAAAGGGCGGGTGCTCGACGCGCTGCCTCTTTTGACGCGGGGCGTGATCGACAGCAGATTGCCGGAACGTTTACCCATGACAATTTACGCAGGGTACGGCGACGTGATCTTTGCGGTATTCTCAATTTTAAGTTTTGTTTTACTTTCAAAACATCGATACAACCCGGGTTCGCGTAAAAATTGATTTTTCTGCTTGGGGAATGTGAATACCCTGTGATACAACCGTGACATTGCTTCGGATGACGGAGCGCGGTGAAGCGTGCTTGTTGTGTCGGGATCAAGTTGATCAGGTACGCGGGGGTAGGTGCTTGTTCATCCGATTCAATTGGAGAACTTGGCGGAATTCAGCCAATAAATAAGAAAGACCAAAGACCCATGCCCAGCAAAAAGGCACCAAATCCGATTGATATTCATGTTGGAAGCCGGGTTCGGCTTCGGCGCATGATGCTTGGGATGAGCCAGGAAAAGCTTGGAGAAGCTTTAGGCATCACCTTCCAGCAGATTCAGAAATACGAAAAAGGCACGAACCGGATCGGCGCAAGCCGTCTGCAGCACATCGCGACGATTTTGAAAGTGCCTGTTGCGTTCTTCTTTGAAGATGCGCCGGGTACGCCGGACGAAGCCGAGGGCTTTGGCGAATCTCAGCCCACATCCTATGTGGTCGATTTCCTTTCTTCTTCCGAGGGTCTGTCTCTCAACAAGGCCTTCGTCCGCATCGAGGACCCGAAAGTGCGCCGTAGAATTGTGGATCTGGTCCGTTCTTTGGCCGGTGACGACTAAGAAATGCGGCTTCGCGCTTGACGCGGGGAAGAACTTTCAGGATTGATGCGCATTGAAGCGGCGAGTTCATTCGCCGCTTCAATCATATTCATTCCCAGAAGGACGATAGCCAATGGCCCGTCAAGATTATCTCTTCACCTCTGAATCCGTGTCGGAAGGACATCCGGACAAAGTCTGCGATCGTATCTCCGATGCCGTAGTCGATGCATATCTGAGCGAAATGCCCGAAGCGCGTGTTGCCTGCGAAACGCTGGCGACGACAAACCGCATCGTGATCGCTGGCGAAACCCGTGGTCCGAACACGATCACCAAGGATTATATCGCGCATCTGGCACGCATGGCGGTGAAGGATATCGGTTACGAACAGGAAGGTTTCCATTGGGAGACCTGCGACGTCGCGGTTCACCTGCATGCCCAGTCCGCCCATATCGCGCAGGGCGTCGATGCGGCGGACAACAAGGACGAGGGCGCGGGCGACCAGGGCATCATGTTCGGTTACGCCTGCCGTGAGACGCCGGAACTGATGCCGGCCCCGATCCTGTATTCCCACAAGATCCTCAAGACCCTTGCCGAAGCCCGCAAGTTCGGCAACGCAGGCGTTCTGGGCCCGGATGCAAAGAGCCAGGTCACCGTCCGTTATGAAAACGGCAAGCCGATGGAAGTCACCTCCATCGTGCTGTCGACCCAGCACCTCGACGCGACCATGACGTCCGAAGATGTGCGCAAGGTCGTCGAGCCTTATATCCGTGAAACGTTGCCGGCCGGCTGGATCACCGACGGTACCCAATGGCACGTCAATCCGACCGGCGCCTTCGTCATCGGCGGTCCGGACGGCGACTGCGGCCTGACCGGTCGCAAGATCATCGTCGACACCTACGGCGGTGCGGCCCCGCATGGCGGCGGCGCCTTCTCCGGCAAGGATCCGACCAAGGTCGACCGGTCGGCTGCCTATGCGGCGCGTTATCTTGCAAAGAACGTCGTCGCCGCCGATCTGGCCGAGAAGTGCACCATCCAGCTGTCCTACGCGATCGGCGTTGCCGACCCGCTGTCGGTGTATGTCGACCTGCACGGAACCGGCAACTGCGACGAAGCCAAGCTCGAAAAGGGACTGCGCGAAGTCATGGGGCTCACCCCGCGCCGCATCCGCGAGCACCTGAAGCTCAACAATCCGATCTACGAGCGCACCGCGGCTTACGGCCACTTCGGTCGTGATCCGGATGCCGATGGCGGGTTCTCCTGGGAAAAGACCGATCTGGTCGACGCCCTGAAGACCGTTGTAGGCTGATCGCTGACCTGACGACAAAGATGGAAAGTGCTCCGCCGGCCTCCTGGGGGCCGGCGGAGCCATATATGCCAAACCATGACCGATCGATACGAAGGCGCCTTTTTCGGCCGCCGCAAGGGAAAGCCGCTCAGCCCCAAGCGTAGCGCGCTGATGGAAAACGAGCTGCCCCGTCTGGGCCTGGACCTGACCGCCCCGGCGCCGGACACGCTCTGTCGCTTGTTTACGGTGCCGGTGCGCGAAGTCTGGCTGGAAGTGGGTTTCGGCGGCGGCGAACACCTCCTGCACCGCGCGCGCGAAAATCCGGACATCGGTTTCATCGGCGTGGAGCCCTTCATCGGCAGCATGGCGAAGGCGGTCACTGCGATCGTGGACGAGGGCATTGAGAACATCCGGCTCCATGCCGACGACGCCGTCGATGTGCTCGACTGGCTCCCGGAAGCGTCTCTTGATCTTGCCTATCAGCTCTACCCGGATCCCTGGCCCAAGAAGCGTCACTGGAAACGCCGCTTCGTCAATGCGGCGAACCTGGACCGGTATGCCAGGGTCTTGAAGCCGGGCACCGAATTCCGCTTCGCAAGCGACATCGATACCTACGTGGACTGGACCCTGCGCCATTGCCACGATCATCCGGCCTTCGAGTGGACGGCGGAATGCGCCGACGACTGGCGCAGGCCCTGGGCCGGCTGGCCCGGCACGCGCTATGAGGCCAAGGCCCTGCGCGAAGGACGGGTGCCGCGCTATTTGACTTTCCGGCGGACAGGCACCACCTAAAAGCTGTCGGGAACCGGTTAGCCCTTGCGTTTTGCTGTTGTTTGACTGTATACAGTCGC
Source organism: Roseibium sp. (assembly GCF_048260565.1). Lineage (GTDB taxonomy): Bacteria > Pseudomonadota > Alphaproteobacteria > Rhizobiales > Stappiaceae > Roseibium. The sequence goes on from NZ_JBLXGP010000006.1 coordinate 212,534, forward strand.
TGTTTCACCTCAAACGGCTCATATGGCGGTATTGAGAGTGGGCCCGCAGGGGACCCGCTCTTTTTTGCATACAGGGCTCGATGAGACTGATCGGCGGAAGGCTGCGCATGCGCGCCAGGCGCCGGTTTCGATCCCGGTTCTTCGTGGAATGACGGGATGTTGCAGGAGTAGGGCGTGAGCGCAAACGAAGCGAGAATCATAACGGAGCAGGGACTGGATGCCCGTGTGGCCGCTATTGTGGAGCCGGTAATCGAGGATCTCGGCTATCGTCTCGTGCGCACCATGATCAGCGCGGCCAACGGCTGCACGCTGCAGATCATGGCGGAACGCCCGGACGGAACCATGACCGTCGAGGACTGCGAGACCATCAGCCGGGCCGTTTCGCCGGCACTCGATGTGGAAGACCCGATCAACCGGGCCTACCACCTGGAAATCTCGTCTCCGGGGATCGACCGGCCGCTTGTCCGTGCCGGCGATTTCGAGCGTTGGGCCGGCCATGAAGTCAAGATCGAGCTCGCGGTGATGCTCGACGGCCGCAAACGGTTCCGCGGCACGCTGCTGGGCGTGAAGGACGGAGCGGCGCTGGTCCGCCTGGCGGATGTGCGCAAGGACGAACAGGATACTTTCGAACTGCCTCTGGAAGACATCGGCGAAGCCAAGCTGGTTCTGACGGATGATCTGATTACTGCTGCGCTGAAAGCGGAAAAGGCGGCTTTGGCCGCGCGGGGCGCGCAGATGGAAACTGAAAGCAAGGCCAACTGAGGAAGTGCCCTGCGCATTGGGGCTTCCGACTAAACAAAAGCGCGTCATGCGGAAAATGAGACGTGCAAGAGGAGTGGATTGAATGGCTATCAGCGCGAACCGGCTGGAATTGCTGCAAATCGCCGACGCGGTTGCCAGGGAAAAGTCGATTGACCGCAACATCGTCATCACGGCGATGGAGGATGCGATCCAGAAGGCTGCCCGGTCCCGCTACGGTACCGAGACGGAAGTGCGTGCCGAGATCAATGCCAAGACCGGTGAAATCCGTCTCCAGCGTCTCCTGCAGGTCGTTGAAGCAGTCGAAAACGTTTCGACCGAAATCTCCCTCGACGATGCGCGCGCCCGCAATCCGGAAGCAAATCTCGGCGACTTCATTGCCGAGCCGCTGCCGCCGCTCGATTTCGGCCGTATCGCGGCGCAGTCCGCCAAGCAGGTGATCGTGCAGAAGGTGCGCGAAGCCGAGCGTGACCGCCAGTACGAGGAGTTCAAGGACCGTGTCGGCGAAGTCGTCAACGGCGTGGTCAAACGCGCCGAATACGGCAACGTGATCGTCGATCTCGGCCGTGGCGAGGGTATCGTCCGCCGCGACGAACTGATCCCGCGCGAAGCCTTCCGCACCGGCGATCGTATTCGCGCCTATATCTACGACGTGCGCCGCGAACAGCGCGGTCCGCAGATCTTCCTGTCGCGGACCCATCCGCAGTTCATGGCAAAGCTGTTTGCCCAGGAAGTGCCGGAAATCTACGACGGCGTCATCGAGATCAAGTCCGTTGCCCGCGATCCGGGATCGCGCGCGAAGATCGCCGTGATCTCCAAGGACAGCTCGATCGATCCGGTCGGTGCCTGTGTGGGTATGCGTGGTAGCCGCGTGCAGGCCGTGGTCGGCGAACTGCAGGGCGAAAAGATCGACATCATTCCGTGGAACGAGGATCCGGCGACCTTTATCGTCAACGCCCTCCAGCCCGCCGAAGTCGCCAAGGTCGTTCTTGACGAAGACGCGGAACGCATCGAAGTGGTCGTTCCTGACGAACAGCTGTCGCTCGCCATCGGCCGTCGCGGCCAGAACGTGCGTCTGGCGTCCCAGCTGACCGGCTGGGCCATCGACATCATGACCGAGCAGGAAGAATCCGAGCGCCGCCAGAAGGAATTCCAGGAACGCTCGCAGCTGTTCATGGATGCTCTCAACGTCGACGAGATGGTTGGCCAGTTGCTGGCGACCGAAGGCTTTACCTCCGTGGAGGAAGTGGCCTATGTCGATCTGGACGAAATCGCCATGATCGAGGGTTTCGACGAGGAAACGGCGGAAGAGATCCAGGCCCGTGCCCGCGATTATCTGGAAGAGCTGGAAGCGAACCTGGACAAGAAACGCATCGAACTCGGCGTTTCCGACGATCTGCGGTCCATCGACGGCATGACCACGGCGATGATGGTCGCTCTCGGCAAGGACGACATCAAGACCATGGAAGACCTTGCAGGCTGCGCGGCAGACGATCTGGTCGGCTGGACCGAGCGCAAGGATGGAGAAACCAAGCGGTTCGAGGGCTCCTTGAGCGGAATGGATCTGTCGCGGGCCGAAGCCGAGGCCATGGTGATGGCTGCGCGCGTTGCCGCCGGCTGGGTCACCGAGGAAGAACTGGCCGCAATGTCGGCTGAAGCCGAGGTGGAAGACGCCGAGGAAATCGAAGAGGCAGAAACCGAAACGGCACCTGCGGGTGCAATTCTGAACGGCTGAACAAGCCGATCGCAGGCAATCCGGCCGGAGAGAGTGGGTGCCAAAAAAGAACGAACCGACGGAACGGCAATGTGCCGTGAGCCGCAAGGTACTTCCGGTGGATCGTTTGATACGGTTTGTTCTCGACCCGGAAGGCCGGGTGGTGCCGGATCTGAAACGCAGACTTCCCGGACGGGGCGTCTGGATTACCGCGGCGCAGGACGTCGTTCGTGCCGCGGAAAAAGAGAAGAAACGGGTTTTCGGCAGGGGCTTCAAATGTGAAGCCCGCGTTGAACCGGGGCTTGCGGAGCAGTTAGACGCTCTCATGGAAAAGAACGCCCTGCAGGCGTTGTCCATGACCCGCAAGGCCGGTGAGCTGATAACCGGTTTTTCGAAAGTAGAAGCGGCTCTGCGGCGCGACGAGGTCGCAGGGCTCATTCATGCCTCGGACGCAGCCGAGGATGGAATTCGCAAGCTGACGGCGGTGGCCGCCAGCCGATTTGACACAGTAAACGGGCTTTCCGTCGTCCGTTTGTTCGATTCGACTCAATTGGATTTGGCATTGGGTCGGTCAAATGTGATACATGCTGCACTGCTTGCGGGTCCGGCGAGCGAAAACTTCCTGTCGCGAGTGCGCGAACTGGAAGCATTCCGGTCGAATTCCGCCGCAGACGAACAAGGCAACCCAGGCAGTGCGGTTGCGCAGGACTGAAGGCAATATGAGCGATACGAAAAACCCAGGCGACAAGACAATCAGCGTTGAGCGCAAGACGCTCGGCCTCAAGCGGAGTGGTGGCGATCAGGGAACTGTTCGGCAGTCGTTCTCCCATGGCCGGACGAAGGCGGTCGTCGTCGAGAAGAAGAAGCGTCGCGTTGTGGTGCCCGGCCAGGAGCCGAAGGCCGAGCAGTCCGCACCCGTGGCGAAGCGCCCCGACGAAGCGCCGGAAGCTCCGCGCGCCAAGCCGGCTCCGGAGGCGCCCCAGGCACCCCGCCGTGGCGGTCAGCGCCCGAAGGGCGGCAATGTTCTGCGTTCCCTCACCAAGGAAGAGGCCGAAGCGCGCGCTGCCGCGCTCAAGATGGCCCAGGTCCGTGAGGTCGAGGAGCGCAAGCAGGCCGCGGAAGACGCCAAGCGGCGCGCCGAGGAAGAAGCCCGCCGCAAGGTAGAGGAAGAGGCCCGGCGCAAGGTCGAGGAAGAAGAGCGCAAGAAGCGCGAGGAAGAAGAAGCCCGCCTTGCAGCCGAAAAGGCTGCCGAGGAAGCCCGCACCGGGGCCGACAAGCCTGCCGAGGCGCCCGCCCGGTCCGCTGCTGCAGCGTCCGAAGCCGCCCAGCCGGCCGAAGGCAAGGACGAGGCGCGTCCGGCACGCACCGACCGTCCGGCTGGAGCCCGTCCCGCCCGTACGGAAGAAGAAAGCAGCGACGATGATCGCGGCAAGGGCGGACTGCGTGCCGTCAAGCGCCAGAAGCCGGCTCCGACTCCGGCCCGGCCGCGCAGTGGCGATGATCGCCGCCGGTCCAAGCTTACGATTTCTGCAGCGACCGGGGGATCCGACGAGCAGCGTTCGCGCTCGCTCGCTTCGCTACGCCGTCGCCGTGAAAAGGAAAAGCGCGGCAGCCAGCAGGTGGTCCGCGAGAAGATCATGCGTGAAGTGATCCTGCCGGAAGCCATCACGATCCAGGAACTCGCCAACCGTATGGCCGAGCGCGCCGTCGATGTGATCAAGCTTCTCATGAAGCAGGGTCAGATGATGAAGATCAACGACGTCATCGATGCCGATACGGCGGAACTGATCGCGGTCGAAATGGGCCACACGGTCAAGCGCGTGTCGGAAGCCGATGTCGAGGAAGGCCTGTTCTCAACAGAGGACGCCTCTGAGACCATGAAGCAGCGGCCGCCGGTCGTGACCATCATGGGTCACGTCGACCACGGCAAGACGTCGTTGCTGGATGCGATCCGCAATTCCAAGGTGGTTACCGGGGAAGCCGGCGGCATCACCCAGCATATCGGCGCCTATCAGGTGGAGCAGGACGGCAACAAGATCACCTTCATCGATACTCCGGGCCACGCCGCGTTCTCGCAGATGCGTGCCCGTGGTGCGAAGTCGACCGATATCGTGATCCTGGTGGTGGCCGCCGACGACGGTGTCATGCCGCAGACCAAGGAAGCCATTGCCCACGCCAAGGCGGCCGATGCACCGATCATCGTCGCGATCAACAAGATCGACAAGGTCGGCGCCGATCCGAACCGGGTGCGCACAGAGCTTCTGCAGGACGAAATCGTCGTGGAATCCATGGGCGGTGACGTTATCGACGTTGAAGTGTCGGCACTCAAGGGCACGAATCTCGACAAGCTTCTGGAAATGATCCTGCTTCAGTCCGAAGTTCTCGAACTGAAGGCCAATCCGGATCGCAAGGCCGAGGGTATCGTGGTCGAAGCCCAGCTCGACCGCGGCCGCGGCCCGGTTGCGACCGTTCTGGTCCAGAAAGGTACCCTGCGTCCGGGTGACATCCTTGTCGCCGGTGCCGAATGGGGTCGCGTGCGCGCCATGCTCGACGAGGACGGCAACCAGGTGGCCGAAGCCGGCCCGTCCAAGCCGGTCGAGGTTCTCGGGTTCCAGGGTACGCCGGAAGCCGGCGACATGGTCGCCGTGGTCGAGAACGAAGCCCGCGCCCGTGAGATCGTCGACTATCGTCAGCGCCAGATCCGCGAAAAGGCCTCGGTCCTTGCGTCCGGCGCCCGCGGTTCGCTCGAGCAGATGATGAACCGCCTGCAGGAAACCGGCAAAAAGGAATTCCCGCTGGTACTCAAGGGCGACGTGCAGGGTTCGGTCGAAGCGATCTCCCATGCGCTCAACGAACTCGGCACCGACGAAGTCGCGGCGCGCATCCTGCTCGCAGGTGTCGGCGGGATCACCGAAAGCGATGTCACCCTGGCAACCGCGTCCAAGGCGCCGATCATCGGCTTCAACGTGCGTGCCAACAAGCAGGCCCGCGAAGCGGCGGCCCGCGAAGGCATCGAGATCCGCTACTACAACATCATCTACGACCTGGTGGATGACATCAAAGCGGCCATGTCCGGGCTTCTGTCGCCGGAGCGGCGGGAAACCTTCCTGGGCAATGCGGAGATCAAGGAAATCTTCCACATTTCCAAGGTCGGCAAGGTCGCAGGCTGTCTGGTCACCGAAGGGGTCGTGGAACGCGGCGCCAATGTTCGCCTCATTCGCGACGACGTCGTCATCCACGAAGGCCAGCTTGGAACGCTCAAGCGCTTCAAGGACGAGGTCAAGTCGGTCGAATCCGGTCAGGAATGCGGCATGAACTTCGTCAATTACCAGGACATGCGCCCCGGGGACATCATCGAATGTTTCCGTGTCGAGGAGATCGCCAGGACGCTTTAAGCGCCCCGCCGCATCGGAAATCGGACGCCGGCGTGATCAAGTACGATTACGCCGGCGTCTTCTATTTGAAAGCTGTCGCCGGCTGGTAGCCGGCAAGGAACGAACCAATGTCGAGACATCATGGGCATGGACCGAAGGGACCGTCTCAGCGCCAGTTGCGCGTCGGAGAACTGGTCCGCAAGGAACTGTCCGATATTCTGACCCGCGGCGAACTCTCGGACCCGGAACTGGAAGGCGTCATCGTCACCGTTCCGGAAGTGCGCATGACGCCGGACCTGCGGCTTGCAACCTGCCTGGTCATGCCGCTCGGCGGCAGTGAGGGCCAGAAGATTGAAAAGGCGCTTAACCACTCCGCAAAATACCTGCGCGGTCTGGTGTCGCGCCGGCTGACCATGAAGTACATGCCCGAACTGCGCTTCGTGCTCGACACCCGGTTCGACGACGACGACCGGATCGAGACCCTGCTGCATTCGCCGACTGTGGCGCGCGACCTGGATCACGACGGCGACTGAACGCCTACACTTAATTCAACGGAACGGATATGGCGCGGCAAAAGGCACGCAAGAACCGGAACGCCATCAACGGCTGGCTTGTTCTCGACAAGCCCTATGGCATCACCTCCAACGATGCGCTCGGCAAGATCAAGCGCATCCTGCATCCGCAGAAGGTCGGCCATGCCGGCACGCTGGACCCTCGCGCCACCGGCTGCCTGCCACTGGCGTTTGGCGAAGCGACCAAGACGGTGTCCTTCGTCATGGACGGCCGCAAGATCTACCGCTTCGAAGTCACCTGGGGCGCGGAAACCAACACCGACGATACGGAAGGCGAGGTCGTGGCGACCTCCGATGTACGCCCCGATGCGGATGCCATCCACGCGGTTCTTGCCGACTTCACCGGCACCATCATGCAGGTGCCGCCGGCTTTTTCCGCCATTAAGGTCGATGGCGAGCGGGCCTACGATCTTGCCCGCGAAGGCGAGACGGTCGAGCTCGAAGCCCGTCCGATCGATGTCCACCGCCTGGACCTGGTGGACTGCCCCGACGCAAACAGGGCCGTCTTCGAGGCCGAATGCGGCAAGGGGACCTACGTGCGTGCGCTTGCCCGCGACATGGGCCGGCGTCTCGGCAGCCGCGGCCATGTCACCGATCTGCGCCGGTTGCTGGTCGGCCCCTTCGGCGAAGAGGACATGGTGACCCTCGACGAGCTGGCCGAGGCGGCCGAAGAGCTGGAAGAGGGCCAGGGCATCGAGGCGCTGGTGGAGGAGTTCATCCTGCCCGTCCGCGAGGCGATGGACAATCTGGAAGAGGTTCCCGTCTCCCTGGAAGACGCGGCCAAGATCCGCAAGGGCATGGCGGTCTTGTTGCGCGGCCGGTCCGCGCCGCTCGCCTGCGAGGCGGCTTTCGCCAGCCATGCCGGCGTGCCGGTCGCGCTCGGAGCCATCGACAAGGGCCGCTTCCAGCCGAGCCGGGTGTTCAATCTTTGAAAACCACGGCCGCGAGGCTCCATAAAAAGAACTGGTAATGGCGGGCTTTTTCCGCCATATATCGCCGCCATTGGGCCCTTGGGCTCAATCCGTCCGTACCAACCTTTGCTGACCGACATCTCGGCTCTGGTGACGGTGCGGATCGGGCCGGGTTTCCGGCACTCCCGAAACGCCGGGTTTCCCGGCCGCATCTTTGAAAGGAAAGAGCGATGTCGATTACTGCTGAGCGTAAAGCTGAGTTGATGAAAGAATATGCCACCAAGGAAGGCGATACCGGTTCTCCGGAAGTCCAGGTCGCAATTCTTACCGAACGGATCAATAATCTGACGGAACACTTCAAGACCCACGGCAAGGACAACCATTCCCGCCGCGGTCTCCTGAAGATGGTGGCCTCGCGCCGCTCGCTGCTTGACTACGTCAAGGGCAAGAGCGAAGAGCGCTACCAGTCCCTGATCCAGCGTCTTGGCGTTCGCCGCTAAGAACCAAGGTTCAAACGAACGCGGCGGGTGGATTTGCCCGCCGCGTTTGACTATAGGAAGTCTCGTGACGGTCATGGGGCAGGATTGCCGGCCGCTTTCGAAGTCGAGAGCAGCTTGTCGTCTTGCCCGTGGCTTGTCCGATCGGTAACCGGCCCGTACGGGGCCGACCGATGATATGTCCTTGCGCAACTGAAGGAATGTCTGCGCAGACGGACAAAGCTGTAAGGAAAGATGATGTTTGATATTCATCGTGTAGAAGTCGAGTGGGGCGGTCGTCCTCTCGTCCTCGAAACGGGCAAGGTTGCCCGTCAGGCCGATGGCGCCGTGATGGCGTCCTATGGCGAAACCAAGGTTCTGGCGACGGTCGTTTCCGCCAAGCAGCCGAAGCCGGGTCAGGATTTCTTCCCGCTGACCGTGAACTACCAGGAAAAGGCCTTCGCCGCCGGCAAGATCCCGGGTGGCTACTTCAAGCGTGAAGGCCGTCCGTCCGAGCACGAGACCCTGACCTCGCGCCTGATCGACCGTCCGATCCGTCCGCTGTTCGCCGACGGCTACAAGAACGAGACCCAGGTCGTCATCACCGTGCTTTCCCACGACATGGAAAACGCTCCGGACATCCTGGCGATGGTTGCGTCGTCCGCAGCGCTGACGCTTTCCGGCGTGCCCTTCATGGGCCCGATCGGCGGCGCGCGCGTCGGCCTCATCAACGGCGAGTATGTTTTGAACCCGCTCGTCGACGACATGCCGGAATCCTCTCTGGATCTGGTCGTCGCCGGGACGGCCGACGCGGTCCTGATGGTCGAGTCCGAAGCCAAGGAACTCGATGAAGACACCATGCTCGGCGCAGTGATGTTCGGCCACCGCGGCTTCCAGCCGGTAATCGATGCCGTCATCAAGCTGGCCGAAGCCGCTGCCAAGGAGCCGCGCGAATTCTCCATGCCCGATCATTCCGCTCTCTACGAGCAGATCAAGGGCATGGCGGCAGACGAACTGAAGGCGGCTTACGCCATCACGGCGAAGACCGAACGCAAGAACGCGGTTGACGCGGTCAAGGCCAAGGTTGTCGAAGCGCTGATCACCAATGGCGGCGACGACGCTCCCGAAGCAACGGTTCTCGGCGGCGAGTTCAAGAAGCTGGAAGCCGAAATCGTCCGCGGCGCCATCCTCGACACCGGCTCGCGTATCGATGGCCGTGACCTTTCGACGGTCCGTGCGATTTCCTCCGAAGTCGGCATTCTGTCCCGGGCCCACGGGTCCGCACTCTTCACCCGCGGTGAAACCCAGGCCCTGGCGGTTGCCACCCTTGGCACCGGTGAAGACGAGCAGTACGTCGACGCGCTGGAAGGCACCTACAAGTCCCATTTCATGCTGCATTACAACTTCCCGCCTTACTCGGTCGGTGAAGCAGGCCGCATGGGCTCTCCCGGACGCCGCGAAATCGGCCACGGCAAGCTGGCCTGGCGTGCCATCAACCCGATGCTGCCGGCCCATCACGATTTCCCGTACACCCTGCGTGTTGTCTCGGAAGTGACGGAATCCAACGGGTCGTCCTCCATGGCAACGGTCTGCGGCACCTCGCTGGCCCTCATGGATGCAGGCGTGCCGCTGAAGGCGCCGGTTGCCGGTATCGCCATGGGCCTGATCAAGGAAGGCGACCGTTTTGCGGTTCTGTCCGACATTCTCGGTGACGAGGATCATCTCGGCGACATGGACTTCAAGGTGGCCGGTTCCGCCAACGGCATCACGTCGCTGCAGATGGACATCAAGATCCAGGGCATCACCGAGGAGATCATGAAGGTCGCTCTCGGCCAGGCGAAGGATGGCCGCGTGCATATCCTCGGCGAAATGGCAAATGCCATCACCGAAGCCCGCGCCGAACTGGGCGAACATGCGCCGCGCATCGAAGTGATGAAGATCCCGGTCGACAAGATCCGCGAAGTCATCGGTTCGGGCGGCAAGGTCATCCGCGAAATCGTGGAAAAGACCGGCGCCAAGGTGAACATCGAGGACGACGGCACGGTCAAGATCGCATCCGCCGACGGCAAGGCGATCAAGGCGGCCGTCAACTGGATCAACTCCATTGCCGCCGAGCCGGAAGTGGGCATGATCTACGAAGGCACGGTCGTGAAATGCGTCGACTTCGGCGCGTTCGTGAACTTCTTCGGCGCCAAGGACGGTCTGGTCCACATCTCCCAGCTCGCTCCGCGCAAGGTTGCCAAGGTCACCGACGTGGTCAAGGAAGGCGACAAGGTCTGGGTCAAGCTGATGGGCTTCGACGAGCGCGGCAAGGTGCGCCTGTCCATGAAGGTCGTCGACCAGGAGACCGGCAAGGAAATCGAGAAGGAAGAAGACTAAGCGTCTTCCCGGAATTCTCGGGCAAATTCAGGCGGGGTGGGAACCGGTGGTTCCCGCCCCGTTTTTCGTTTATGCACCAGCCGTGTTGCGTCCCCTTGCGAAGCTGCTATACCCCAAGCCGAACAGGCATGAGAGGTGAAGCATGAGTGAAATGCGCCTTGTCGTCGTAGGGGCCGCCGGCCGGATGGGACGGGCCCTGGTCCGCGCCGTTTGCGAGGCCGAAGGAGCACGGGTGACCGCCGCGATCGAGCGTCCGGGATCCGAGTTCCTGGGCCAGGATGCGGGCGAGCTCGCAGGCGTCGGCACACTGGAGGTTCCGGTGACCGACGATCCGCTGACGGCTTTTGCGGCCAGCGACGGGGTTCTGGATTTCACCGCCCCGGCCGCGTCCCTGTCCTTTGCCGAACTTGCCGCCCAGGCGCGGATCGTCCATGTGATCGGCACCACCGGCTGGGCCGACGGGGAAGATGCGCCGCTTCACGCGGCTTCCCGCCACGCGCGCATCGTCAAGTCCGGCAACATGAGCCTCGGCGTCAATCTGCTCGCGGCCCTTGTGAAAAAGGCGGCGCGGGCCCTCGATGCGGATTTCGACATAGAAGTCCTGGAAATGCACCACAAGCACAAGGTCGACGCGCCTTCCGGAACGGCCCTGCTGCTGGGCGAAGCCGCAGCCGGCGGACGCGGTATCGATCTTGCCGATCATTCCGTCCGCTCCCGTGACGGTATCACCGGCGCGCGCAGGGCAGGAGACATCGGCTTTGCGACCCTGCGCGGCGGCTCGGTCATCGGCGAGCATTCGGTGATTTTCGCCGGCGAGGGCGAGCGGATCGAACTCACCCACCGCGCCGAGGACAGACAGCTTTTCGCCCGCGGCGCGGTCAAGGCCGCCCTTTGGGGCTTCGACAAAAAACCGGGTTTTTATTCAATGGCCGACGTGCTCGGTCTTAACGACTGATCCCCTACTTCCCGACAGACAGGAGACCTGACCATGGATCGCCTCTTGGTGCTCGTTCGCCACGGTCAAAGCGAATGGAATTTGAAGAACCTTTTCACCGGCTGGAAAGATCCCGGTCTTACCGAAAAGGGCATCGAGGAAGCCAAGAAGGCCGGTGAGCAACTGCGCGACCTGAAGCTGACGTTCGACATCGCCTTCACCTCCGACCTGAGCCGCGCGCAGAAGACGCTGGACCTGATCCTCGCGGAACTGGGACAGACCGGTCTGGAGACGATCAAGGACCAGGCGCTGAACGAACGCGATTACGGCGATCTGACCGGCATGAACAAGGACGAGGCGCGCAAGGAATTCGGCGAGGACCAGGTCCACATCTGGCGCCGGTCCTTCGATGTTCCGCCACCGGGCGGCGAGAGCCTGAAAATGACCGCCGAGCGGGTTCTGCCCTACTATCGCACAGAAATCCTGCCGCGCGTCCTTCAAGGCAAGCGCACCATCGTCGCCGCGCACGGCAACTCTCTGCGCGCTCTGATCATGGAACTGGAAAAACTTACCCCGGAACAGATCCTGAAACGGGAACTCGGCACCGGCACGCCAATCATCTACCGCCTCAATGAGGACGGGGAAGTTATCAGCGTGGAAGATCTGGCCGCCTGAGGGGGCTTGGCTGATGGAATGTGGTGAGGCGGCCCAATGGGCCGCCTCATTTGTTTTGGCCGCCTGCGGCCTGATCAGACTTCGAAACCGGCCTGGCCGGCGATCTGCTTCAGGGCCGTTTCCGGGCGGGCGCCCACGTGGCCGATCACGTTCGCCGCACACAGGCAGCCGAGTTCCGCGGCCGACTTGAGATCGTAGTCGCGCGCCAGGCCGAACAGGAAACCGGAGGCGAACAGGTCGCCGGCGCCGGTCAGATCCACCACCTCGTCAACCTTCTGCGCGGTGACCTTGATGGTTTCCTCCCGGGTGATCGCCATAGCGCCGTTTTCGCCCAGGGTGAGCGCCGTCATCGCGCCGCTCTCGCGGGCCGCCGCAATGGCCGTGTCGAGATCGGCGGTCTCGTAGAGCGCCTTGATTTCGTGCTCGTTGGCGAACATCACGTCAACGACGCCGTCGCGCAGAAGCCCCGTGAATTCGGCGCGGTAGCGATCGACACAGAAGGAATCGGACAAGGTGATCCCGACCTTGCGATCGTTGGCGTGGGCGATCTTCGCCGCTTCCAGAAACGCTTTCTTGGCTTCTTCCGGGTCCCAGAGATAGCCTTCCATGTAGGTGATGGCGGAAGCCGCGACCACGTCCGGATCCACGTCTGCGGGGCCGAATTCGGTACAGGCGCCCAGGTAGGTGTTCATGGTGCGCTCGCCGTCCGGCGTGATCAGGATCATCGACCGGGCCGTCGGCGTGCTGCCGTTAAGTCGCGGGGTCTCGAAGTGGACGCCGGTCCCCTTCATGTCGTGCGCATAGCTGTCGCCGAGTTCGTCGGCGGCAACCTTCCCGAAAAAGGCAGGTGTTCCGCCGAGGGACGCGATGCCGGCCGCCGTGTTTCCGGCGCTGCCACCGGACACCCGCACCGTCTGGCCCATCTTGTCATAGAGCCGCACCGCTTCGTCCGTGTCGATCAGGCGCATGGAGCCCTTGATGAGGTCTTCCCGGACAAGGAAGTCGTCTTCCACGTGGGCAAAAACATCACAAATGGCGTTGCCGATGCACAGGGCATCAAAACGGATATCGGTCATGAGCAGCTTTCTGTTATTGGATTGATGACGGCCCCGGATCGGTTCAGATCTGGGGACTGGGCCTGAGGGCCCGGTTCGCTTCCGGTTCCCGGATTTTTTCCCGGAACGGACTCGCGCAGTAAACGCCGAGCATCTTGAACTCGGCGCAGAAGAATTTCAGTTCCTCAAGCGCCAGCGTGACGGACTTGTCGTCCGGATGGCCTTCGATGTCTGCATAAAACATGGAAGCGAAGAACTGGCCTTCGAGCTGGTAGGATTCCAGCTTGGTCATGTTCACGCCGTTCGTCGCAAAGCCGCCGAGCGCCTTGTAGAGCGCCGCCGGCACGTTGCGGACACGGAAGATGAAGGTCGAAATGATGGGCTGGCCGGTATTGGCCGCGACCAGTTTCTCTCTGGACAGGATCAGAAACCGCGTCGTGTTGTAGTCGGCGTCTTCCACGTTATGGCGCAGGATGTCGAGGCCATAGATGTCCGCCGCCATTTCGGGGGCAAGGGCTGCCGCGCTCAGGTCGTTGCGTTCCGCAATCTGGCGCGCGGAACCGGCCGTATCGGCGCCGATCACCGGCGCGAGGCCCAGCTCGCGGATCACCTTCCGGCATTGTCCCAGGGCCATGACGTGGCTCTGAACGGTCTTCAGATCGTCGATCTTGGCGCCTTTCGGCGCCATGAGCTGAAACCGGATCGGCAGGAAGTATTCGCCGATGATATTCAGGCTGGAGCGCGGCAGAAGATGATGGATATCGGCAACCCGTCCGGCCACAGAATTTTCCACCGGGATCATGCCGAGATCGGCCTCGCCGTTCTCGATGGCGGCAAAGCAGTCTTCGAAGGTCGCGCAGGGAATGGCTTCGTAATCGGGGTAGACATTGCGGCAGGCCGTGTGGGAATTGGCTCCCACTTCGCCCTGGAACACGATTTTCTTGCGATCAGACATTTGCTTCTTTCTTTCAGACCCCGGCCGCGACGGCCTCTCTTGCCCGTTCCAGATCCTCTGGTGTGTTAACGTCCATGGGCGCGCTGTCAATGATCGATACATCGATACGCATGCCGGCTTCCAGTGCGCGCAGCTGTTCCAGCTTTTCCCGGAGCTCCAGCGGAGAGGGCGGCAGGGACACGAAACGTTCCAGCGCGGCCCGGCGATAGGCATAGACGCCGATGTGCTGGTAAACGGGGCCGGGACCGCTTGGCGCGGTCGCGCGGGTGAAATAGAGCGCGCGATTGGTGCCGGTGTGGGTGAGCGTCGTCACCGCCTTCACGAAGCTCGGGTCGTTGCGGAAACGGTCTTCCCGGATTTCGGTCATGATGGTGCCGATATCGACGGCCTCGTCCGCAAGAGGGCTGAAAGCGGCGCGCAGCGCGGCCGGCTCGATCAGCGGGACGTCTCCCTGCAGATTGAGAATGACGTCATGCTCGCTGGTGGGATCGACCAGGTTGGCGGCCTCATGGATCCGGTCGGATCCGGATTCGTGGTCGGCCCTCGTCATGACCGCCTCGCCGCCGTGCGCCTTTACGGCCGCGGCGATCTCGGGATCGTCGCAGGCGACAACGACCGGCCCGATGGCGGCATTCTGTGCCTGCTCCAGAACCCGAACGATCATGGGTTTGCCGCAAATGTCCGCCAGCGGCTTGCGCGGCAGACGGGTTGCCCCCAGCCGTGCAGGAATAATAACAAGTGCAGAATTCAAGGACGCTTCTCCGCTTCAGCCCGCATTTTTACGATCTTTATGCCGGTGAAAGACGCGTAGAGCATAGCCGGCGCCATGGTCAAGCCGCTTTCGCGGGCAGGGCCGGGTCCCGACGGGCGCCGAAATGCAATCTTTCGAATTGCCCGGATCAGGAGGACGCCGACGCCGAATAATGTGGCGCGATGATCCTCTCGCACCCACGTTGTCTTCCTGTCCACGCCCGCGTGTCGGCCGGCGCAAGGCATCGGACAGGCATGAAATACACGCCGGAACATGGCCTCAGCCGACTTTTCCCATGTACTTCATCCGAAAGTTTTGGCCGAGACCTCTGATACCTATGGACAGCGAGGTCAAAAAATTTGTAGGTTCCGCACAAATTTAAAGCTGAAATGGGTTCGTAATTGATGTTACGGATCAGGACGCGTCTTAGCTTGGAGCCGGAGAGAATGGATTCCTTCACGCTTAACAAGATCGCTGGTGCGGTTTTGATGGTTCTTCTTCTGACAATGGGTGTCGGAATTGTATCTGATGTCATTTTCGAGCCGACGATTCCGGGTAAGCCCGGATATGAAATCGTTGTCTCCGGCGAAGCGGATTCAACTCCTTCGGCAGAAGCCGTGCCGGAAGTGGCGCCGATCAGCGAACGGCTTGCCGCAGCGTCGGCCGAAGCCGGCGAAAAGGTCTTCAAGAAATGCGCGGCTTGCCACACGGTGGAAGAAGGCGGCGCCAACAAGGTCGGCCCGGCGCTTTGGGACGTGGTTGGCCGCAAGCCCGCCGCGCACGAGGGCTTCAGTTATTCCGCGGCTATGACAGCCTTCGGCGAAGAGCATGATGCGTGGACCTTTGAGGCGCTGGATCATTTCCTGGCCAAGCCGAAAGATTATATCAGCGGCACCGCGATGGGCTTTGCCGGCCTGCGCAAACCGGAAGACCGGGCGGACCTGATCGCCTATATGCGCGAACAGGCGTCGAATCCGGTTCCGCTTCCTGCGGAATAATCATTCCGCAATACAAGGCTTTACGCCGAGTTCAGATTGGAAAGCCGCGCTTTGAATGCGCGGCTTTCTTTGTTTTGTCTGAAATAATTTTTAACGTTTCTAGGCAATTCTATCGTTACGTAAAGTGAGGATCCGTCGAGCGAAAGGCTGATGCGTCTATGGGAGTGAAAACCGCCCGGATGTTTACCATGCCCCATCCGAAGGGGTTTTGGGTGGCGGTGACCGTAGCGGTTTTCAGCCTCATCGGCGGTTTTTTGATAACCTCCCATGTTGCCGGTCTGGTCGAGGACATCATCGCCGCGCAGCATCAGCAAAAGGCGCTGGCCAAGCTGTCCGAAGCGCGCACACGCCTTGAAGGACAGGTCGGTGCGGCGATATCTTTGGGCAAGGGGCTCAGGGGCTATGTCATCCAGGACGAACTGACCCAGGATGAGTTTTCCAAATTCGGTTCCGAGCTGATCGACGATGTTCCCTTTATCCGATCATTGGGTCTTGCACCGGACAATGTCGTCAAATTCATCTATCCCTTTGAAGGCAACGAGGCCGCTGTCGGGCTGGATTACCGCCTGGTCCCGGGACAATGGCTGTCGGTCAAAAAGGCGATGGAAAGCCGGTCCAGCATCCTGTCCGGTCCGGTCGAGATGGTTCAGGGGGAGCGCCACCTGGTGGTCCGCGTCCCCGTACTCCCACCGGCTTATCCGAAACAGCCGATCGCGGAACGCCCCTACTGGGGCCTTGCCACCCTGGTTCTCGATGAGAACGCCCTGTTCAAGGCCGCCGGCTTAAACGAACGTGCCGATGGCTATCGCTTCGCGATCATATCGTCCAGGCAGTCCGCATCCGGACCGACCCTGATTTTCGGCGACAGCGAACTGGTCCACAGCGATGCTGTCAGTCTTCCGCTGGTTCTCCCGGGCGACAACAAATGGGAAATCCTGAGCTATCCCGTCGGCGGCTGGTTAACCGACAGCAAGGAAGTATGGATGACCCGCATTCTGGGCATCGCCGTTACCCTGATCATATCGACCATGGCGTTCCTGCTGATTCAGGAAGTCGCCAAGGTTCGCGCCATGGCTCTGCGTGATCCTTTGACCGCGTTGGCGAACCGCCGTCTTCTGGAAGACCGCATGGAGCAGCTTGCCGCCATCTCCGATCGCAACGGGTCCGGCTTCGAGATCTTCTATCTGGACCTGGATGCTTTCAAACCGATCAACGACAGCTACGGTCACGCGGTCGGAGACAAGGTGTTGAGGGAAGTCGGTCACCGCCTGCAGATCGAGACACGTCAGACCGATACGGTCGCGCGGGTGGGCGGCGACGAATTCATCGTCCTGGCGTCCGGCGCGATGAAAGAGGACGAGCGTCAAGGTTTCCTGAACCGGTTGATGGATCAGATAAGCCAGGATTTCATCCTTCCCGGAGCCACGATCGGCCTGTCGGCAAGCATCGGCTTTGCAAGCTATCCGAAGGATGCCCGCACCATCGAGGACCTGCTCCGGATCGCCGACGCGCGCATGTATAATCAGAAAACAAGGCACCCTGTTGCGAAGCAGAAAGCCGTTCTGGCGACCCAGACCGGTTAAATTTCTGTCATGTTGGCCAAGAACGGGTGACGGCGCCCCTGTTGCTCCCTAGTATCCGGTTGTGCACCCGGCACCGCATGTGGCGCGTTTCGGGAAATGATCAGTCTTGCGGAGGAATGAATGTCGGGTAGGCAACAGTGGTTCTGGACCGTACGGGCGGGGATGTTTGCCTGCTGCACTGTTCTGGCTATGGGCCTGGCGGCCACACTGGCTCAGGCGGCGGAGCCCGAATGGCATCACGCGACCGCCTTGACCGGCACGCCGAAATACGGCCCGGATGTCAAACACTTCGACTACGTCAATCCGGATGCCCCCAAGGGCGGGCGGGTGCGGCTGTCGGACATGGGCGGCTTCGATACCTTCAACATCATTCTGCCGAAGGGAAGCCCGGCACCGGGCGCCGGTCTGATCTATGACAGTCTGATGGAGTCGTCTTTCGATGAGGCCGATATCAGCGCTCAATACGGCGTGATTGCCGATGCGCTGCGCTATCCGGACGACTTCTCCTGGGTCGAATACCGGATCAACCCGAAGGCGCGCTGGCATGACGGTGTGCCGATCACGGCCGAAGACGTCGTCTGGTCTTTTGAGAAAGCCGTAGAACTTAATCCGCGGCAGAAATTCTACTATCATAACGTCGTCAACGCGAAAGCCTTACCGGGCAACATTGTCCGGTTCGAGTTTGACAGCGCGAACAACCGCGAGCTGCCGCACATCGTCGGCCAGTTGACCGTGATGCCCAAGCACTGGTGGGAAGGCACCAATGCCAAGGGCGAAAAACGCGATATTGGCAGCGGTTTGCAGGAACCGCCTCTCGGATCGGGTCCATACCGGATCAAGGATTTCGAGTTCAACCGCCAGGTCACCTACGAACGGGTGGACGACTATTGGGGCAAGGACCTGCCCATTCGGATCGGCACCAACAATTTCGACGAAATCCGTTTTGATTCCTATCGGGACAGCGTCGTGGCGCTGGAAGCGTTCAAGGGCGACCAATATGACTGGCGCTCGGAAAACATCGCGAAAAACTGGGCAACCGCCTATGATTTTCCGGCCGTGAGGGAAGGAAAGGTGATCCTGGAGACCTTTCCGTCCAAGGCCTCGGGACGCATGCAGGCTTTCGTTCCCAACTTGCGCCGGGAAAAATTCCAGGACGAACGCGTCAGACGAGCACTCAATCTGGCGTTCGACTTCGAATCCATCAACCGCACGGCCTTCTACGATCAGTACAAGCGGATATCGTCGTTCTTTGCCGGAACCGAGCTGGCACAATCCGGCCTGCCCGAGGGCAGGGAGCTGGAAATTCTGGAGAGCGTTCGGGATTTGATTCCGCCGGAGGTCTTTACCGAGCCGTACGAAAACCCGGTCAATGGCGATCCGAAAAAGCTTCGCGCCAACCTGCGCGAGGCCCTCAAGCTGTTGTCCGAGGCCGGTTACAAGCTCGACGGGCGAAAGCTGATCAATGCGAAGACCGGTGAGCCGTTCACAATCGAATTCATTGCGCAGGACCCAAGCGCCGGAAAGTACGTTTTGCCTTATGCGAAAGATCTCAAGCTTATCGGCATCGACATGACCCTGCGGGTTTTGGATACGCCTCAGTATATCAATAGGATACGCAGCCGGGATTTCGATATGATCGGTTGGGTCTGGGGCCAAAGCCTGTCGCCCGGAAACGAACAGCGGGACAATTGGGGCTCGGAGTCCGCGGACCTGCCGCGTTCCCAGAACTACGCAGGCATCAAGGATCCCGGCGTCGATGCGTTGATCGATAAGGTGATATATGCCAGCGACCGGGACGAACTGGTCGCCGCGACCCACGCGCTCGACCGTGTCCTGATGTTCCACAACTACGTGATCCCGCAATGGTACGTAGACATCGACAGGACAGCCCGATGGGACCGGTTCGGCCATCCGGATAATATTCCCGAATATACGACCGGTTTTCCGACCATCTGGTGGTACGACGAAGCCAAAGCCGCCAAGACCGGGATGCCGAAGTGACGGAATTTAATATGGTTTCCAGACGTACGATCCTGAAGGGCGCGGGCGCCGCCGCCGCGCTCTGGAATGTTCCGGGCCTGATGCTTCCCGCCCTTGCCGGTGACAGGGTGCATGGCCTGTCGGTCTTCGGGGACCTGAAATACCCGGCGGGCTTTTCTCATTTCGACTACGTCGACCCGCAAGCCCCCAGGGGCGGCAGGATCAATTTCCGGCCGCCCAGTTGGGCCTATAATCAGAACACACAGACCTACAATACCTTCAACACTTTCATCCTGAAGGGCGATGCTCCGCCGCGTATGGAACTGTGCTTCGATACGCTGATGGTTCGGGCCCTGGACGAACCGGACGCCATGTACGGGCTGCTGGCCGAAAGCGTCGAGGTTTCGGACGATGGCAACACCTTTGTGTTCAACCTGCGCCCGGAAGCGAAATTTCACGACGACTCGAAATTGACGGCGGAGGATGTCGCGTTTTCGATCATGCTCCTCAAGGCCGACGGCCACCCGCAGATCAGCCAGACCCTCCAGGAACTGGTCGATACCGAGGTGCTGGACGAAGCCCGTGTCGCCGTCCGGTTTTCCGGCAAACAGACCCGGCAATTGCCTCTGTTCGTCGCCGGCCTGCCGATCTTCTCCAAACGCTACTACACCGATTACGACTTCAAACAGTCGACGCTGACACCGCCGGTGTCCTCAGGCCCCTACAGGGTCGGGGATCATGCGGTCGGGCGTTATGTCGAATATGAAAAGGTGAAGGACTACTGGGCAAAGGACCTGCCTACCGTCGTCGGACACTATAATTTCGATATCATCCGTGTGGATTTCTTCCGTGAACGCCAGGCCGGGTTCGAAGCCTTCAAGAAAGGCGTGATCACGTTTCAGGAGGAGTTCACCTCCAAGATCTGGGCAACGGGATATGACTTCCCCGCAGTTCAGGACGGGCGGGTGGTCCGCGAGGAGATCGTGGACAACCGGCCTGCGGGCGCCCAGGCCTGGTATTTCAACACCCGCCTCGACAAGTTCAAGGATCCCCGGGTCCGCAAGGCTCTCGGGTTGGCCTTCGCCTTCGAATGGACCAATGAGGTGCTTTTCTACGGCCTTTACACCCGATCGGCGTCCTATTTCGAGAATTCGGACATGAAGGCGGAAGGCAAGCCGTCGACGGCGGAGCTTGCCCTTCTGGAACCCTTCAGGGATCAGGTGCCTGCGGACGTTTTCGAAGAAGCTCCGGTGCCGCCGGTTTCCGACGGGTCGAAATCCGACCGGTCGCTGTTGCGTCAGGCCGCCCGGCTGTTGAGCGAGGCGGGGTGCACGCGGAACGGGACTATTCTCAATGGTCCGGACGGGAAGCCGCTGACGATCGAGTTCCTCGACCGGGCGCCTGTGTTCAAGCGGGTTGTGCTGCCGTATGCGGAGAACCTGAGGCTCCTCGGGATCGAGGCCAATTTCCGCCTGGTCGACCCGGCCCAGTACCAGTCCCGGATGAAGGACTTCGATTTTGATGTCACGACCCAGAGGGTTATGACCGGCGCGACGCTGAGTGATTCCATCCGGCAGCTGTGGGGGTCCCGCGCGGCCTCCCAGCCGGGCAGTCACAATGCGGCGGGTATTGCGGATCCGGTGGTCGATGCCCTGATCGAGACGGCCCTGGCGGCCGAAACCCGCGAGGATATGACGATTGCCGCCCGCGCGCTCGATCGGGTCCTGCGCGCCGGCTATTATGCGGTGCCGCAGTGGTATAATCCGAACCATCTGGTGGCCTATTGGGATATGTTCGGTCGCCCGGGCAAACCGCCGTTTTACGATTTGCCTGTTGAAACCACATGGTGGGTCGACACGGAAAAGGCGAAAAAGATCGGCAAGGACGGTTAGGATAAAACCTGACATGCCGCAGCGAAAGAGGCAGTGAAAGACCGATATGGGCGCCTATATTCTCCGACGCCTTCTCCTGATGATCCCGACCCTGATCGGCATCATGGCAATCAATTTCGCCATCATCCAGTTCGCTCCGGGCGGACCGGTGGAGCGCGTGATCGCTCAACTTTCGGGAACCGATGTGTCCGCTACGGCACGCATTTCCGGCGGCGGCAGCGATATGGGCGGAACCATGGGCGAGGCCTCCGGCGGCGGTGCCGGCGACAGCGTCACGTCGAAATACCGCGGCTCGCAGGGGCTCGACCCGGAATTCATCAAGCAGCTGGAGGCCCAGTTCGGGTTCGACAAGCCGCCTCTGCAACGTTTCCTGACCATGCTTTGGGACTATGCGCGGTTCGACTTCGGTGACAGTTATTTCCGGGATATCCGGATTACCGACCTGATCCTGGAGAAAATGCCGGTTTCGATTTCGCTCGGCCTCTGGATGACGCTGATCTCATATGGGATCTCGATTCCGCTCGGGATTCGAAAAGCCGTATCGGACGGCACGAAGTTCGACATCTGGACTTCGGGCGTCATCATCGTCGCCTATGCCATTCCCGGCTTCCTGTTCGCGGTGCTCCTGATCGTGCTTTTCGCCGGGGGGTCGTTCTTCGATATCTTCCCCTTGCGCGGGCTGACCTCGGAGAACTGGGAAAGCCTGTCCTGGCCGGCGCGGATCGCCGATTATTTCTGGCATCTGGTCCTGCCGCTGACCGCAATGGCCCTGTCGGCCTTTGCGACGACGACGCTTTTGACAAAAAACTCGTTCCTGGACGAGATCCGTAAGCAATATGTGGTCACGGCCCGCTCCAAGGGGCTGACCGAGCGGCAGGTGCTCTACGGCCACGTGTTCCGGAATGCCATGCTCATCGTGGTCGCAGGCTTCCCCGGTGCCTTCATCTCATCATTCTTCGCGGGATCCCTGCTGATTGAGACGATCTTCTCGCTCGACGGGCTCGGACTGCTGGGCTTCGAATCGGTGATCAACCGCGACTACGCGGTGGTCTTCGCCACGCTGTATATCTTCTCGCTGATGGCCCTTCTGGTGAACCTCATCTCCGACCTTACCTACACCTGGATCGATCCCCGCATCGACTTCGAGAGCAGGGAGGTCTGACAAGTGGATAGCCGCCTGAATAAAGACCTCGAAGACACCGGCCTCGACGTCATGAACCCTCTGGCCGAGGAAACCGCGCCGCCGCCCGCCCGCTTTGCCCTGTCGCCGATCAACAAACGTCGCCTTGTCAATTTCAAGGCGAACCGGCGCGGTTTCTGGTCGCTCTGGATCTTTCTGGTTCTCTTCGTTCTGTCACTGGGTGCCGAATTCCTGATCAACGACCGGCCGGTCCTCGTCTCCTACAAGGGCGAGATCCTGGCGCCGATTTTCGTCAATTATCCGGAAGAAAAGTTCGGCGGCTTCCTTGCGATCACCGACTACCGCGATCCGTTCGTTCAGGACGAGATCAACGCCAACGGCTGGATGCTGTGGCCGCCGGTCCGCTACTCCTATCGCACCGTGAACAACGCGATTCCGGTGCCCGCGCCGGCGCCGCCGTCCTGGATGATGGACAAGAAGGAGCGCTGCCAGCGCTATCCGCTGGGCGCGGACGATCCGAATTGTGTTATCGGCAACTGGAACTGGTTCGGAACCGACGACCAGGGCCGCGACGTGCTCGCTCGTCTTGTTTACGGCTTCCGGATATCCGTTCTGTTCGGTCTTGCCCTGACCCTGGCCTCCTCGGTGATCGGCGTTGCCGCCGGTGCGGTTCAGGGCTACTACGGCGGCTGGGTCGATCTGCTTTTCCAGCGGTTCATCGAGATCTGGACGGCGATCCCGACGCTCTACCTGATCCTGATCGTCTCTTCCGTGCTGGTTCCCGGCTTCTGGACCCTGTTCACGATCCTGCTCGCCTTCTCCTGGGTGGCGCTGGTCGGTGTGGTGCGCGCGGAATTCCTCCGCGGCCGGAACTTCGAATACATCGCGGCGGCGCGGGCGCTGGGCGTTTCCAACCCGGTCATCATGTGGCGCCACCTGCTTCCCAATGCGATGGTGGCGACCCTGACCTTCATGCCCTTCATCCTGAACGGATCGATCTCGACCCTGACGGCCCTCGACTTCCTCGGCTTCGGTCTGCCGCCCGGATCGGCTTCCCTTGGCGAACTGCTTGCCCAGGGCAAGAACAACCTTCAGGCGCCCTGGCTCGGCATCACCGGCTTCATCGTGATCTCGCTCATGTTGAGCCTGCTGATCTTCATCGGCGAAGCCGTCCGCGACGCCTTCGATCCGCGCAAGAGCCTCGGGTGAGGATGGGATGACCGACATGACCTCAGACACCCTGGTTTCCGTCAAGGATCTCTCCGTCGCCTTCACCCAGGCCGGCAAGACCAATCTGGCGCTGGACCGCGTTTCCTTCGACATCCGGAAGGGCGAGACGGTTGCGCTCGTCGGCGAGAGCGGATCGGGCAAGTCCATTTCCGCCCTGTCGATCCTGAAGCTGCTGCCCTATCCGGCGGCGTCCCATCCCTCGGGCGAAATCCTTTACCGCGGCGACGACCTGCTCAAGGCCGACGAAAAGGCGATGCGCAAGGTGCGCGGCAACGAGATCTCCATGATCTTCCAGGAGCCGATGACCTCGCTCAATCCGCTGCACACGGTCGAGCGGCAGGTATCGGAGATCCTGAAGGTCCACAGGGGCATGAGCGACACCAAGGCGCGCGCGCGCGTTCTGGAGCTCTTGAACCAGGTCGGCATCCACGATCCGGAAAGCCGGCTCAATTCCTACCCGCACCAGCTCTCGGGCGGTCAGCGTCAGCGCGTCATGATCGCCATGACGCTTGCCAACGAACCGGACCTCCTGATTGCCGACGAACCGACGACGGCGCTCGATGTGACCGTGCAGGCGCAGATCCTGAAGCTATTGAAGGATCTGCAGGCCGAGCGCCATATGGCCATGCTGTTCATCACCCATGATCTGGGCATCGTGCGCAAGTTCGCCGATCGGGTCTGCGTCATGACAAAGGGTCAGATCGTCGAGCACGGGCCGGTGAAGGATATCTTCGATAATCCGCAGCATCCCTACACCAGACATCTGCTTGCCGCTGAGCCCAAGGGCAAGCCGCCCGTTTCCGACCAGACGAAGCCGGTCGTGGTCGAGGCCGAGGACCTGAAGGTCTGGTTTCCGATCAAGCGCGGTTTTCTGCGCAAGACGGTGGGCCACGTGAAGGCCGTCGACGGCATCGACGTTACCGTCCGCAAAGGACAGACGCTCGGGATCGTCGGGGAGAGCGGATCCGGCAAGACGACGCTGGGCCTTGCCATTCTCCGGATGATTTCCTCGACGGGAAAGATCAGCTTCAACGGACGCGACATCCAGGAGAATTCCTGGAAGGAAATGCGCCCGCTTCGCCGGGACATGCAGATCGTCTTCCAGGACCCGTTCGGCGCGCTGTCGCCGCGCATGTCGGTGTCCGATATCGTCGGCGAGGGCCTGCAGGTGCATTTTCCGGATCTGTCCGCACAGGAGCGCGACCGCAAGGTCGCCAAGGCCCTGGAGGAGGTCGGGCTCGATGGCTCGACACGCTTCCGCTATCCGCACGAGTTTTCCGGTGGCCAGCGCCAGCGCATTTCGGTCGCCCGCGCCATGGTGCTGGAACCGAAATTCGTCATGCTGGACGAACCGACCTCCGCGCTGGACATGAGCGTGCAGGCCCAGGTGGTCGATCTCCTGCGCGACCTGCAGAAGGCCCATGGGCTGGCCTACCTGTTCATTTCCCACGATCTCAAGGTCGTGCGCGCACTTGCCAACGATGTGATTGTCATGCGGCAGGGCAAGGTGGTCGAGGCGGGGTCTGCGGAGGAAATCTTCGAAAGTCCGAAGACCGCCTATACCAAGGCGCTCATGGCAGCGGCATTCCATCTGGAAACCGCGCCGGAGGGTGTGGTCAGCGAATAGACCTAGAGCATCGTGCGATAACTTTGAACCATTTGACCGGCGCGCTTTTGTCTGCTGACAAGGCGGATTGCGCGCCGTGGTGTTTCCCACCACAAGCGCGAGCCAACACAGTCAGCGGGCAAAAGAGCCCGGCCCTTCGGGTGTCTGAAAGAAGCCCATCGGCTGCGTTGCGCCGCTCGCACGATGCACCGCATCGTGCTTCACGACGCGCCTGACCGAGTGAACTGCTTTCAGACATCAAATGGATCAAAGTTATCGCACGATGCTCTAACCCACCCAGCAGGTTGCGAAATAGCCGTTCTTTTCCTGGTCCTTGCCGATGGACCGGCGGGTCTTGTAGCCGATGAGACCGTCCGCGCCGCCCACGTCATAGCCTTTTTTCTCCAGAACCTGCTGGAGGGTACGCACGGCGCCGCGAGTGGTCTTCTTCGTCGGCTTCCATGCGCCGGCAAACCCGTTGTTGCTGGAATACCGGTCCGCGAGATGACCGACGAAAAGCGCGTAGGTGTCGCTCTCGTTATAGTCCTTCAGGACGTAGAAGTTTTCCGTTGCGATGAAGGCCGGACCGTAACGGCCGGCGGGCATCAGGATGTTGCCCGGCCGTGAGAGTTCATGATCGGGAAACGGCTTGCCACTGACCCGTTTCACGCCTTCCTTGACGAAGTCGCGGATGGGCTGGCGGTTGTCCGGGCCTTCGCGCGTGCAGGAAACCGTGTCCGGCAGGAACACCTCGTAGCCCCAGTCCCGGCCGCTGACCCAGCCATGCTTTGCAAGATAGTTGGCGATCGACGCCATGGCGTCGACATCGGAGTTCCAGATGTTGTGGTGCCCGTCTCCGTCGAAATCGACGGCGTATTTCAGGAAACTCGACGGCAGGAATTGCGGCTGGCCCATGGCCCCGCCCCAGGAGCTTTTCATCGCCGCCCTTGAAACGTCGCCGCTTTGCAGGATCTTGAGCGCGGCAATGAGTTCGTCCTTGAAGAACTCGGGGCGCTGTCCCATGAAGGCGCGCGTTGCCAGGACCCGGATGGCGTCATGGGGAATTTTCGCGCCCCCATAGCCCGATTCCCGGGCCCAGATCGCCAGAATGATCCGCTTCGGCACGCCGTAGCGCTGTTCGATTTTCGCAAGGACCGCCGCATGCTGCTGCATCTTCCGGCGTCCCGGTCCGACCAGGGCGTTGAACTGGCTGTCCTTGAAATAATTCGCCGGTTCGCGAAACTCCGCCTGGAAATTGATCTTCGGCGGTTCTCCCTTGCCGCCCGGACCGACGAGGCCGGGAAGCGATGTGTCCGGTGTCAGGCCTTTGAGTTCGCGCTGAAGCGTCTGGGACGAGACGCCGGCCTTCCTTGCGGCGGGGATCACGTCGTTTTCCAGATAGGCCTTGAACTCGGTGTCATAAGGCCCGGACCAGGCCGGCAGGGCAAATCCGGCCAGCATGAAAATCAGCGGGAAGATACCAAGTGCCTTGATCACGAATCGCTCCTTTGATCGGGGACCGGAAGCAAACCTAGCATAGATGCCTCACCCGACATGCGGGAACTCTCCTAGAGTCGGATCCAGTCGAGGGCCTCTGCAGATTGCTCCGCAAACTGCTGCCTGGTGAACAGATACCAATGCCCGCCGCCGGTCTGGTCATATGCGCGTGAAATCGGCGTGTTGAGGAGGTGGCATTTGAGAAGCGTTCCGACACCGCCATGGCCGGCAAACAGCACCGGGTCGTCTTTTGGGATCGCGGCCAGGACTGCATGGACCGCTTCGACGATCCGGGTCTGCGCGTCTGCTGCCGGTTCCCAGCCGCGAACGGAGCTTGTTGGGTTGGCGAAGAAGGCATCGGCCATGGGTTCAAACCGCTCAGGTGGCAGAAATCCGGTCGATGACCTGTCGTTTTCATGCATCGCGTCGATTTTCCGGACGGGAAGCCCGAACGCAGATGCAAAGATTTCGGCCGTCTCGACCGCCTTCCTCTCTCCACTCGCAACCACATGGCGGATCACAGGCGCCCATGGCTGGTCGATGGCCAGACGTGCGCGGCTTCGGCCCAGGTCGGAAAGCCCCCAGTCGGGAACCGGAACCTCAGGATCGATGGCGACTTCGGGGTGGGTGAGATAGACGCAAAAACTCAATTTGCTTCTTCAAGCCAACCGGTTATCAGCTCATGGGCGATGGAAATGGCCGGGGGAATACGGTGACCCAGCGGGTGCGTGCCGTCCACCATCTGGCGCACTTCCGCCCGGTCGCACCAGCGGCAGGCTTCCAGTTCGTCGTCGCCGATGGAAATCTCGCTCGACAGAGCGTCGCCGTGGCAACCGAGCATGAGATTGGCGGGAAAGGGCCAGGGCTGGTTGGAGATCAGACGCACGTCGCCGACCCGGATACCGGCTTCCTCGAAGGTTTCCCGGCGGACCGCCTGCTCGATGGTCTCGCCCGGTTCCATGAAGCCGGCAAGGGTGGTGAACATGCCTTCCGCCAGCCGCGGCGGCCGTCCGAGCAGAGCCCGGTCGCCGTCGGTGATCAGCATGATCACGCATGGATCGGTGCGCGGGAAATGCTGCCCCTCGCAGGACGGGCAATCGCGCCGGTAGCCGGCTTCCGCGAGCTTCGTCGGCTTCCCGCAGCGCGAACAGAACCGGTGGGTGCGATGCCAGTGAACCAGCGCCCTGGCCTGGGACAGGACACTCAGGTGTTCCCGGGAATGCTCCGCCTCCAGCGCCAGCGTACGCAGGTCGATGACCCTGACACCGTCGATCGCCTCCATTTCCTCGTCGCTGCCCGGAAGCGTGGCGGCGAAGTAAGGGCGGGTTCCTTCGCCATCCAGACCGAGGAAAATCATCTCCTCAAGATCGGCGCCCAGTTCGACTGCTCTGCCGAGCGGCAGTCCGATTTGTGAAGGGCTGCCTGCGGGCAGAACCAGCCGGTTCGCGGTGGACAGGACGATCTCGGTATCGCTGCGGGAAAGCTGGCCCTTGATCCAGTCCGTGTCGCCCCGCAGGTTTGCGAGGCGGTCGAGCCTGTTGTCGATGAAATTCATGACCGGTGCACGATCATGCGGCTTTTCTGCCGATGCCGTCATGAGAAGATCCTTGGCGTTGAATGCGGGGGGCGTCCGGCGGTCGGTGTCGCCGGTGGATATCAGTCCGATGAACCGGTGAGCGCGGACTTGAGCGCGGCGATGACCTGATCCGCCTTGTCATGGTCGTAGGGTTTGGGCGGCACGACCCCCCAGACCGGGCCGGGCCAGGCCGCATCGTCCCGGAAGCGGGCGATCACATGCACATGCAATTGGGGAACCTGGTTGCCGAGCGCTCCGACGTTGAGCTTCTCGCAGTCGGTCACCTTCTTCAAGGCCTCGCAGACGGCGGCGATCTCCTCCATCAGCCGCCCTCGCTCTTGGGCGTCCAGATCGATGATTTCGATCAGGTCGGACTTGCGCGGCACCATCAGGACCCAGGGATAATTGGCATCCTTCATCAGCCGGATGGCGCACAGGTCGAGGTCCGCGACCGGGTAGCTGTCCCCTTCGAGACGGGGATTGAGATCGAACTGGATCATGGAATGGGGGTCCGCATCAGGAATGAAAACGCGGACAGCCTACACCATGAAAAGAAGCCTTGGCGAGAGGCTTGGGCGAGGGGCTTGGCGGACCGGTTTTTACGGTATCAGCCCGGCCGTCAAACAATTCCGTTCTCCCCCTTGCCAAAGGCCCCCTTCGTTCTGATATAAGGGCCTCGGGAGGTTGGTGGTGGACGAGCCACTCGCCAACCGGGTCAGGTCCGGAAGGAAGCAGCCCTAACGAGATCTCGGCACGGGTCACCGTGCCAGCCTCCCACCCTCTCCTGAAAGTCCGTGTTCGACTGGTCAGCAAGGTTGCCACGCCTTGCCCTGATTTCTTTTGCCGATGGTTCACAGAAAAATCGGAAAAGGATCACGACACCGGCGCAAAAAAGGCGGTATGGTGCGCCCATGGACGAGATGGCTTTTCCTGAAGACGGCGTGAAGACCGGGGCTGCGAAAGACGGCGCCTACCGGGTGCTGGCCCGTAAATACCGGCCCCAGACCTTTGAGGATCTGGTCGGCCAGGAGCCTATGGTACAGACGCTGGAAAACGCGTTCGAGACCGGGCGCATCGCCCAGGCCTGGATGCTGACCGGCGTGCGCGGGGTCGGCAAGACCACCACCGCCCGCATCCTGGCCCGTGGCCTCAACTACGAGGTTCCCGGTGAGGCCGACAAGCCGACGGTCAGGCTGGAGAAGGAAGGCACCCATTGCCGCGCCATCATGGAAGGCCGGCACGTGGACGTCATCGAGATGGACGCCGCCTCCCACACCGGCATCAACGACATTCGCGAGATCACCGACGCGGCGCGCTACCGCCCGGCGACGGCACGTTACAAGGTCTACATCATCGACGAAGTGCACATGCTGTCGACGGCGGCTTTCAACGGCCTGCTGAAGACGCTCGAGGAGCCGCCCGAGCATGTGAAGTTCATTTTCGCCACCACCGAAATCCGAAAAGTTCCGATCACGGTCCTGTCCCGCTGCCAGCGGTTCGACCTGCGCCGGATCGAGCAGCCGAAGCTGGTCGGTCTCCTGCGCCGCATATCCGGTGCCGAAGGCATTCAGATCACCGACGAGGCCCTGACCCTGATTGCCCGTGCCGGCGAAGGCTCGGCGCGCGACTCGCTTTCCCTGCTCGATCAGGCCATGGCCCACGGCGCCGGCGCGATCGAGGCCGATGAGGTCCGCCAGATGCTCGGTCTTGCCGACCGGGCGCGGGTGATCGATCTGTTCGGCCATGTCATGGCCGGCCGTGTCGCCGAAGCCATGGAAGAACTCGCCGCCCAGTACCAGGTCGGCGCCGACCCTGCGATCGTGCTGACGGATCTGGCCGATTTCACCCATCTGGTCACCCGGATGAAGGTCGTGCCGAAGGCGGGCGAGGATGTATCGGTCACCGAAACGGAACGGCTGAAAGGCCACGAGTTCGCCGAAAAGCTGTCTGTGCGCGCCTTGTCCCGCGCCTGGCAGATCCTTCTGAAAGGCGTTCAGGAAGTGCAGGCCGCCCCCAAGCCGCTCGCGGCCGCCGACATGGTCCTGGTCCGCCTGGCCTATGCGGCCGATCTGCCCGATCCGGGCGAGGCGCTGGCACTTCTGAAAAGCGGCGGAACGATTTCCGCCGGTGGCGGGGCGCCTGCCCCAAGTGGTTCTTCTGGCGGGTCTGGCGGACCCGGCGGCGGCGGCCCGACCGCCTCCTTCGAGCCGCGTCCGAAGCTTGCCGCCATCGCCGGCGGCGGCGCGCAACGGCCGCCCCAGATCCGGCCTCAGGCCGCCCCCCAGGTTCAGCCGGCCGTTCCGGCGGTTGCTCTCGGCTCCCTGCAGGACTGCGCGGCACTCGCTTCGGAAAAGCGTGATATCCCGATGAAGGTCGCCATCGAACGCCAGATGCGCCTCGTCAAGTTCGAGCCGGGCCGGATCGAGATCCAACCGACGGAAGACGCTTCGGCGGATATTGCCGGCGAGTTCGGCCGCAAGCTGACGGAGTGGACCGGCACCCGCTGGATCGTGAGCGTCAGCCGCGCGCAAGGGCGTCCGACGATTCACGAGGAGCGTGAGGCAAACCGGGAAATGCTCCTGTCCGATGCCCGTGCACACCCGACGGTCGCCGCCCTGCTCGGCCAGTTTCCCGGCGCGAAGATCGTCAACGTCAGCGTCCAGGAGACCGACGAGGACGAAGAGCTTGCCGATCCGCTTCTGGTCGAGGCGCTGGGCGACGACGATGCCGACGACGAGTAGACGAAATTCCCGTTTGCTCTCTGTTTTCCCTTAGACTAAGCCTGCCACAAGCAAAGTCCGAATTGGATCGGGCAAGGCGCATCAGATGGAGAATGAGCCCATGGACTTCCTCAAGATGATGAAACAGGCAAAGCAGATGCAGGAGCAGATGGGCTCCCTGCAGGAAGAGATCGCCGAAATCGAAGCCGAAGGCTCCGCCGGCGGCGGCATGGTGAGCGTGAAGGTCGGCGGCAAGGGCGAGCTGCGCGCCGTCAAGATCGACCCGTCCATGTTCAAGGAAGAAGACGTCGAGATCCTCGAGGACCTGATCATCGCGGCTCACAACGAGGCCAAGGCCAAGGTAGAGCAGGCCATGCAGGAAAAGACCCAGGAAATGATGAGCGGCCTCGGCCTTCCCGCCGGAATGAAGCTGCCGTTCTAAGGTCAGGCCCGTAAATGGCGCAGAACAAGGTCGTCGGACCGGAAATCGAGCGGCTGATTCAGCTTCTGGCGAAGCTGCCCGGACTGGGGCCGCGCTCGGCGCGCCGCGCCGCGCTGCATCTGATCAAGAAGAAAGATCAGCTTCTGGTGCCGCTCGCCGAGGCCATGGGCGTGGCGGTGGACAAGATCGGCATCTGTTCGGTCTGCGGAACGGTCGACACCTCCGACCCTTGCGCCATCTGTTCCGATCCGCGCCGCGACCAGAGCGTTCTGGTGGTGGTGGAAGACGTCGCCGATCTCTGGGCCCTGGAACGGGCCGCGGCCATCAACGCGCGCTATCATGTGCTTGGCGGAAACCTGTCGCCGCTCGACGGTGTCGGACCGGAAGACCTCAACATCGCCCCTCTGATCGAGCGCTGCGGCAGCGAGGCCATCGAGGAAGTGATCCTGGCGATCAATGCCACCGTGGAGGGCCAGACCACGGCCCATTACGTCACCGATCAACTGTCTCACCTTGACGTAAAGGTCACTCGCCTGGCCCACGGCGTTCCGGTCGGCGGAGAACTCGATTATCTCGACGAGGGCACCCTTGCCCAGGCACTGAAGGCACGCACGCAGTTCTAGGGGGAGCAGCGTGACCGGAAAACTCTATGTCGTGGCTTGGGAATTCCGGTACGCCGGAAACGGCTACTGGCCCGTTTTCGACATTCGGGAAATTCTGCCAGCCGATGACCTGACGATGCTCGCCCGGCTGACAATTAATGACACCGGAAAGCCCTACGGCGACGACTTCAGTATAACGATTCTGTGTGGCCGAGACCGGTATAACGTCAGACAGTCGGGTAAACAGAAGGCCAGCTGGAAATTCATCAAATGTGAGCGGTTCGATCCGGATGAAGTCGAAGCGCAGATCCTGGCGCTTGTCGACCGCTGTGCGTCGGATCGTTTCGAGCAATGGATGGATTGCCTCCGGGAGCATTTTAATTGGGAGTACGAAGGCATGAAACCAGCCCCTTATTAGGGCCAATCCGGTGGTTGAGCCTTTGTCCACATTGCCCTTGCACCACAACGCCTGCGCACTTATGTCGGGGCTGTCCGTTTCTAACCGCGCAAGGAACCAGATGCTCTCAGCCGCTTCCCGTGCCTTCGGGCAGGTCTTCGAAAAGCCCTTTCGGGCCATTTTCTGGAAAATGCTGGGCTTTACCCTCGCGGTTCTTCTGGTCATCTGGATCGCGCTTCAAGGGTTGGTCGCAGGCTTCGTCGACCTTCCCTATCCCTGGCTGGACACGGCGCTCTCGATCCTGACCGGGGTCGGCGCCATCATCGGTCTCGGCTTCCTGATCGCGCCCGTCTCCGCCCTGTTCGCAGGCCTGTTTCAGGACGAGATCGCCGATATCGTCGAGACGCAGCACTATCCGTCCGACCCGCCGGGCAAGGCCATGGCCCTGATGCCTTCGATCTTCCTGGCGGTGAAGTTCACCGGCGTGGTGATCCTCGGCAACATCTTCGCGCTGCTGCTGCTCCTGGTTCCCGGCATCAACCTGGTCGCCTTCTTCGTCGTCAACGGCTACCTGCTCGGCCGGGAGTTCTTCGAATTCGCCGCGACCCGCTTCATGCCGGTCGAGGAGGCAAAACGTCTGCGCAAGGCCAAAAACGGGACCGTCTTCATGGGCGGGCTGGTTATCGCCGGCGTTCTGGCCGTTCCGATCCTCAACCTGATCACGCCCATCTTCGCCACGATCTTCATGATGCATGTGTTCAAGCAGGTTTCCGCTGGACAGGCCGCGCGTTATGGAGAAGCTGGGAGGGGATAGCGGCGTGGCCGTTTGAAAACTTGCTGACGGGCCGGCATGAAGGATCTCCTGGACGACATCTACACGAAAATCGGCCTCTCCCCGGATCGCGGCGGCGTGGCCACCTATATTCCCGAACTTGCCAAGATCGATCCGCACCAGTTCGGCATTTGCGTCGCCACCGCCGATGGCGAGGTCCATGTCGCGGGCGATGCGGATGTGCCGTTTTCCATCCAGTCGGTGTCCAAGGTCTTCGCGCTTGCCCTGGCGCTGGGCAAGGTCGGCGATCAATTGTGGCGCCGGGTCGGCCGTGAGCCGTCCGGCCTTTCCTTCAACTCGCTTCTTCTTCTTGAACGGGAAGAGGGTATCCCGCGCAATCCCTTCATCAATGCCGGCGCGCTGATCGCGACCGACATCTATCTGACCGGGGCGAGGCCGAAGGAGGCCCTTGGGCAACTCCTGCGTTTCGTCCGCGCCGCTTCCGATGACGATGCCATCCACATCAATGAAATGGTGGCCCGCTCGGAAATCGCGACCGGTCATCGGAACATCGCGCTCGCGCATTATCTGGCCTCCTTCGGCAATCTGCATTCCCCGGCGGATCAGGTCTTCGGCACCTATTGCCACCAGTGCGGCATCGAGATGAGCTGCCGCCAGCTCGCCCTGGCCGGCCGGTTCCTGGTCGAGGCAGAAGACAGCCCGAAGCTGGTGTCTCCCGAACGCCGGCGGCGGATTGCGGCCCTGATGATGACCTGCGGTCACTACGACGGTTCCGGCGACTTTGCCTTCCGTGTCGGCCTACCGGGCAAAAGCGGGGTCGGCGGCGGCATTCTTGTGATCGCGCCGGGCAAGGCCTCGATCGCGGTCTGGTCTCCGGGGCTCAACCGCTACGGCAACTCCAAACTCGGCACCGAAGCGATGGAAATGTTTGCCAGAAAAACCGGTTGGTCCGTCTTCGGCTGAGCGCAAGTTCCTTTTGCTTCAATGCTTAGCTGCCTTTTGAGGCTTGAGGTGCATGCGATTTTGAACCGCTCCAGCGAAAAACAATTCAGATTCATCCATTGGATGCTTTGACGGGACGGTATCTTAGCGCTAGAACGCATCAGGACAACGCCTTGAATTGCTTACGCTAACGTAAACGTAAGCAGGCGTCGTACGGGAGAGAAGTTCCATGTCGAATGCCGACCTGCGGGGCAACCGCCCCTTGTCGCCCCATCTACAGATCTACAAGCCGATCCTGACGATGGTCATGTCGATCCTGCACCGTATCACCGGCGCAGCCCTCTACTTCGGAACGATCCTGCTCGCCTGGTGGCTGATCGCCGCTGCCGCGGGACCGGAGTATTTCGATTTCGTCAACGGGATCTACGGCTCGTTCATCGGCCGGCTGATTCTGTTCGGCTTCACCTGGGCCCTTGTGCACCACATGCTCGGCGGACTGCGCCACTTCATCTGGGACATGGGCGCCGGTTTCGGACGCGAGGCCCGCGAGTGGCTGGCGCGCGCCACGATCATCGGCTCGGTCACGCTCACGATCGTGCTCTGGATCATCGGCTACGCGGTTCGCTGAGGGAGAAGACAATGACTGATATGCGCACTCCCCTCGGTAAGGTCCGCGGCCTCGGCTCCGCCAAGGAAGGCACCGATCATTTCTGGAAGCAGCGTCTGACGGCCTTCGCCAACGTGTTCCTGATCTCCTTCTTCGTCATTCTGGTGATTTCGTTGCAGGGCTCTTCCCACGGCGACGTTATCGAATGCCTGAAGAACCCTCTCGTCTCGATCGTCCTTCTCTTGGTGATCCTG
Organism: Roseibium sp.; assembly: GCF_048260565.1. GTDB lineage: Bacteria > Pseudomonadota > Alphaproteobacteria > Rhizobiales > Stappiaceae > Roseibium. Next base: position 247,349 of record NZ_JBLXGP010000006.1, read on the forward strand.
TCGGGCATCTATCACATGAAGCTCGGCATGCAGGTCATCATCGAGGACTACGTCCACGGCGAGGGCCTGAAGGTACTGAGCCTGATGGCGAACACGTTCTTTAGTGTATTCATCGGCCTCGGCTGCATCTTCGCCGTGCTGAAAATTGGCTTTGGAGGCTGACCCTGATGGCCAAAACATATGAATTCGTCGACCACAGCTACGACGTGGTCGTGGTCGGTGCCGGCGGCGCCGGCCTGCGTGCGACCCTCGGCATGGCCGAGCAGGGGCTCCGCACCGCCTGCATCAGCAAGGTCTTCCCGACCCGCTCCCACACGGTTGCCGCCCAGGGCGGGATCGCGGCCTCCCTCGTCAACATGACGCCGGACAGCTGGCAGTGGCACATGTACGACACGGTGAAGGGCTCCGACTGGCTCGGCGACACCGACGCCATGGAATACCTCGCCCGCGAAGCGCCCGCCGCCGTCATCGAGCTGGAACACTACGGCGTGCCCTTCTCCCGTAACGAGGAAGGCAAGATCTACCAGCGCCCGTTCGGCGGCCACATGCAGAACTTCGGCGAAGGCCCCCCCGTGCAGCGCACCTGCGCCGCTGCCGACCGGACCGGCCACGCCATCCTGCACACGCTCTACGGCCAGTCGCTGCGCAACAATGCGGAATTCTTCATCGAGTATTTCGCCCTCGACCTGATCATGTCGGATGACGGCGTCTGCCAGGGCGTGATCGCCTGGAACCTGGACGACGGCACCATCCACCGTTTCTCCGCCAAGATGGTCGTGCTTGCGACCGGCGGCTACGGCCGGTCCTATTTCTCCTGTACCTCGGCCCATACCTGCACCGGCGACGGCGGCGGCATGGTCGCCCGTGCGGGCCTGCCGCTGCAGGACATGGAATTCGTGCAGTTCCACCCGACCGGCATCTACGGCGCCGGCTGCCTGATCACCGAAGGCGCGCGCGGCGAGGGCGGTTACCTGACCAACTCCGAAGGCGAGCGCTTCATGGAGCGCTATGCGCCGTCGGCGAAGGACCTGGCGTCCCGCGACGTGGTCTCCCGCTGCATGACCATCGAGATCCGCGAAGGCCGCGGCGTCGGCCCGAAGAAGGATCACATCTTCCTGCACCTGGATCACCTGGATCCGGCCCTGCTGGCGGAACGTCTCCCGGGCATTTCCGAATCGGCCAAGATCTTTGCCGGTGTCGACCTGACCAAGGAGCCGATCCCGGTCCTGCCGACGGTCCACTACAACATGGGCGGCATTCCGACCAACTACTGGGGCGAAGTGCTGAACGCGGACGCGGACAATCCCGACCGCATCCAGCCGGGCATGATGGCCGTCGGCGAAGCCGCCTGCGCCTCGGTGCACGGCGCCAACCGCCTCGGCTCCAACTCGCTGACCGACCTTGTGGTCTTCGGCCGCGCCGCCGCGATCCGTGCCGGCCAGGTGATCGACCGGAAGGCCGCCGTGCCGACGCCGAACGAAACCTCCTGCGAAAAGATCATGGAACGTTTCGATCGGCTCAGGAACGCCGACGGCAAGACCCCGACCGCCGACCTGCGCGAAAAGATGCAGCGCGCCATGCAGGAAGACGCCGCCGTTTTCCGCACCCAGGAAAGCCTGGAGCAGGGCTGCAAGCGCCTGACGGAGATCTGGGGCGAGCTGAAGGACATCAAAGTCACCGACCGGTCGATGATCTGGAACTCAGATCTGGTGGAAACGCTGGAGCTGGAAAACCTGATGGCCAACGCCATCACCACGGTGTTCGGCGCGGAAGCCCGCAAGGAAAGCCGCGGCGCCCATGCCCGCGAGGACTTCAAGGACGGTCCGTTCGCCGGCCGCGACGACGAGAACTGGCGCAAGCACACGCTCGCCCGCGTAAGCGAGGCCGGCGAGGTCAAGCTGGAGTATCGTCCCGTTGTCACCGAACCGCTGACCAAGCTTGAGGACGGCGGCATCGACCCGAAGAAGATCGCGCCGAAGGCGCGCGTCTACTAAGGCAGGTCCCGTGAGCGCATCGGCTGCCATTATGGATACGGAAAGCCCCTTCGGCACCTACAAGGCCGAAGGGCTCGTCCGCTACGCCTGGAAACTGGCGGATCATCACGATCTGTCGGCCTCCCTGCGCAAGCGGATCCGTGCCCTGGTGGCGCGCCTGTTCACCGGGCCCTACGACACCGAGGCCGACGGCCTGAAGTTCCGGATCTATCCGGGCCAGAACTACGACGACCGCAAGATCCTGGCCAAGGGCCGGCTGCCGGAAAAGGACGAGCACAAGCTGCTGCGCCCCTATCTGGAGCCCGGCACGACGTTTGTGGATGTGGGCGCCAACATCGGCAGCTACACGCTGTTCGCCGCAAGCTGCGGCGCGCAGGTGCTGGCGGTCGAGGCCAACCCGGAAACGGCACAGAAGCTCGCCTTCAACATCAAGGCCAACGGCCTCGATCAGGTGACGCTTGCCGGGGTCGCCATCGGCGAAACCGAAGGCACCCTGTCGCTCTGGCTGGAGCCGTCCAACTGCGGCTTCGCCACCCTGGTGGAAGACCTGACCACCGGCGAATGGGCCGGCGACTGGTCGCCGAAGGACGTGGCCGTGCGCCCGCTGGCGGACGTGCTGGCCGACGAGGGTGTGGGCCGGGTCGATGTGCTCAAGGTCGATGTGGAAGGCTTCGAGGACCGGGTGGTCCTGCCGTACCTGCGCAACACGGATCGGTCCGCCTGGCCGCGGGTCATCATGCTTGAAACGAATTGCCGGCCGCATTGGGCCGAGGACTGTGTTTCCGAGCTGGAAACCCTCGGCTACCGCGCAGCCGGTGTGACGAATGACAACACGGTGTTCGAGCTTCCCGCCTGAACGCCGCACAGATGTGGCCCGGACGCGATAAAGCGGGCCCAAACGCGGAGCGATGAAAAATGGTTCAGCTGACGCTTCCCCGGAACTCCCAGGTGACGGCAGGCAAGGTATGGGACAAGCCGGCCGGCGCGACCAACCTGCGCGAATACCGGATCTACCGCTGGAACCCGGACGATGGCCGGAACCCGCGTGTCGACACCTATTTCGTCGATGCCGACGACTGCGGCCCGATGGTTCTCGACGGGCTCATCTACATCAAGAACAAGATCGACCCGACGCTGACCTTCCGCCGCTCCTGCCGCGAAGGCATCTGCGGCTCCTGCGCCATGAACATCGACGGCACCAACACGCTGGCCTGCACCAAGGGCGTGGATGAGGTTGCCGGCGATGTGGTCAAGATCTACCCGCTGCCGCACATGGCGGTGGTCAAGGATCTGGTGCCGGACATGACCCAGTTCTACGCCCAGCACCGTTCCATCGAGCCCTGGCTGCAGACCGTGTCGCCTGCGCCGGAAAAGGAATGGCTCCAGTCCCACGACGACCGGACCAAGCTCGACGGCCTCTACGAGTGCATCCTCTGCGCCTGCTGCTCGACGTCGTGCCCGAGCTACTGGTGGAACGGCGACCGCTACCTTGGCCCGGCCATCCTGCTGCAGGCCTATCGCTGGCTGATCGACAGCCGCGACGAGGCCACCGGCGAGCGCCTGGACAACCTGGAAGACCCGTTCCGGCTCTACCGCTGCCACACCATCATGAACTGCTCGCAAGCCTGCCCGAAAGGCCTCAACCCGGCCAAGGCCATCGCCGAGATCAAGAAGATGATGGTCGAACGGCGGGTGTGAATGACTGGCACCCAGTCTTGAAGACTTCGAAAGGCGGGCTTCGGCCCGCCTTTTTGCTGGAAATGACGGCCTCAGGGTTTAAGGCCTACCTCCCGGCCGGTTTTCTCCCGGTCTTCCGAATATCAAAATTGCATGATGGGGCTTGGTAAGCCATTGTTCGCAAAAAGAGTGATTTGAATTTCTGATACCGGAAATAGAGTGGCGCCTCATGATGCATCGTTGTTTTCAGGGATTGGCCATCGGCTTTCTTTGGGTGCTTTTATCGATCGTGAGCGTTGGAGGGGCGATGTCCGAGGATGAGATCACGCCCGGCGGATCGAGGGTCCTTCGCTACGAAGGTTACGAGTACGAGTTTCGCGCCCCGGAAGGGGAAGGCAGGAACCTGGACGAGATCACGGATTTCCTGGAAGGCTTTCTCGGCGAGAACACGGGCGTTTTCCGCGAAACGGAATCGGACAAGGTCCGCATCGATGTCCTGTATTTCCCGCCACGGCCGGGACAGGAATGGTGGACGCTGGTGACGAGCGGGATGAGTGACCTGCCGATGACGGTTCCGGACGGACTTGAGAATCCGGAAGGAGTTGAACTTGCCGAGCTTGTCCTGCTGTTGCCGAAGGATTGGTTTGTTGCCGACGAGAAGGGTTTGGTTGCAGCTGATGTGATGGAGGACCAGCAAAAATTCTGGCCCGTGGAAATGCTGCAGTGGCTGGCCAGGTTCCCGCACGAGTACGAAAGCTGGGTCTGGTACGGCCATTCCTTTCCCAATGGCGATCCCACCGAACCCTATTCCAGCAATACGAAGCTCTCGAACGCGCTCCTTCTGGTGCCGGTGCATTGGCAGCCGGAGCAATACAACATGAAGCTGAAGAACGGCCGCGACCTCACGTTCCTGAGCGTGGTGTTCCTCTACGATGACGAAAGAGACGTCAAGCTGCAGCAAGGAACGGACGTGCTGACCGATGCCTTCGATCGTGCCGGCGTCACCGAGCTGCTTGATATCTCCCGTCCGAGCGCTGTCCGCACGAACAACGTTTTGGACTTTCTTCGCGGACTGAGCAAAAAATAAGGCGCTCCCGCAGGTCTCCCACCATCAGGTTCCCATGGACGATACTATTGTTGCCGAAATCCGGTCCCGGCTGAAGATGCTGGAAGCGCAGGAGCGGGTGACTATTCCGCTTGCCATCGAAAGCGGTAGCCGGGCCTGGGGATTTCCGTCTCCGGACAGCGACTACGACTGCCGGTTTGTCTATGTCCGGCCGCTTGCCGAAACCTTCACCCTTTTCCCCCGGCGGGATGTCATCGAGGAACCGCTGACCGAGGTCTTCGACATCAACGGCTGGGAACTTTCCAAGGCGTTGCGCCTGATGCTCGCCGGCAATGCGGTGATTGTCGAATGGCTCAGATCGACCTTCGCCTATCAGGAGAACGGGGAATTTCGGGAAGCCGCGTTGCAGCTGGCGGAGGACGTCTGCGACAGAAGGCTGATCGGCAAGCATTATTATCATCTGGCGCAGAACCAGATGAAACGGTTCATCACACTCGGCGAGCCGGTTGCCCTCAAGAAGGTTCTCTATGCGCTCCGGCCGCTCATGGCCATCCTCTGGCTGGAAGCAAACCCGGACGCAGCCGTCGCTCCCATGGATTTTCATGAACTGAGGGCGTCGGCGGATGTTCCGGAGCATGTCTCTGAAAAAATGGATGAGCTGCTTCGGTTGAAGGCGCAAACCGGGGAAATCGGTACGGACCTTTTGGATCCGTCCCTCGCGGATTTCCTCTTTTCGACGTTTCAGCGTCTGGAACCCTGGAGTTTCGCCGCTCCCTCCGTGTCAGATCGTGAGCCGATCGTAGACGAATTCTGGCGCTACTGGTCGCGCGAACTGGCTCCGGCCGCTTAATCCTCGGCGTCCGCAATACCTGGGGGCGATACCGCACGCTTCCTTTTTGCCCTTGCGGGTTGCGATAAAATGTTCTTTATTTGTTCTCATTATTTTTCAGCAAGGAACGGGACCCATGGGCATTCTCGATCATATCGGTTTCGCGGTATCCAATTTTGAAAAATCCAAGGCCTTTTACGAGAAGGCACTGGCGCCGCTCGACATCAAGGTCCTGATGGAGGTCACGGCCGAGATGACCGGCTGTGACGCGCATTGCGGTTTTGGCACCGACAAGCCGGAATTCTGGATCGGCACCGGCGAGCCGCTCACCGGCAGCCTGCACGTCGCCTTTACCGCTCCGAGCCGGGCGGTTGTCGATGCGTTCTACGAAGCCGCGATGGCCGCCGGCGGTCGGGACAACGGCGCGCCCGGACTGCGGCCGCATTATCACGAAAACTATTACGGCGCCTTCGTGCTCGATCCGGACGGCCACAACATCGAGGCGGTCTGCCATCGCCCCGAATGAAGGGCCAAGACGGGTTTGGAACAGGAGGATATCCGCATGCACAAGAGCAGACTGGCGGTGGCGGTCATCGACTGCCAGGAAGGCGATCTCGGCGAATATGCGGCCTGCTGGGCAAGCGCTCTTGGAAGAACCGTGGAAGGTCGGCCGAAAGACCCGAAATATCGCGACCTGATCGGCCCGGACGGAGAGATGCTCCTGATGGTGCAATCCGTCGATCACAGCCCGCGGGTGCATCTCGATATCGAAACGGACGACATCCCCGCAGAAGTCGCGCGGCTGACCGGGCTCGGTGCCAGAGAGACCGGCAAATGCAAAACCTGGGTGGTGATGGAGGCGCCGAGCGGACACCGCTTCTGTGTCGTCGAACCGCAGCGCCCGGATTTTGAGGAAAACGCCAACGTCTGGGAAGTTTGACGGCTCCAGCGTGTCTGCGTCGTTCACGTGCCATCAAAGACACGCGAGCCGGCGCTTCCGGAGGGTGACGACGCCGTTCGGGTGCATTAGGTCTGGGACTGGAAAACCCAGGAGGTCCCCGCCCATGCGTGCCCTAGTCCTTGCTGCCCTCGTCGCCGTGTCCAGCGCACTGACCGTTTTGCCTGTGAAGGCCGAAACCGCCGTCGTTGCCGGCGGCTGCTTCTGGTGCGTGGAATCCGATCTGGAAGGCCTGCCGGCCGTGCGCGAGGTCATCTCGGGCTATGCGGGCGGAACGACCGAAAATCCCACTTACAGAAATTATCACGACGGCGATCACCGCGAGGTGGTCAAGGTGGATTTCGACGAAAGCAAGCTGAGCTACCGCGATCTTGTCGGGATCTTCCTGCGTACCATCGACGTCACCGATGCCGGCGGCCAGTTCTGCGACCGCGGGCATGGCTATTCCACCGCGATCTATCCGCTGGACGCAAAGCAGGCGAAGGAGGCGAGGGCCGCCATCGCAGATGCGCAAAAGGATCTCGGCAAGAAGATCGTCACGCCGGTGGAAAAGCCCGCCATCTTCTGGCCGGCGGAGGACTATCATCAGGACTATTACAAGAGCAGCACCCGCACGCTCACCCGCTTCGGCTACGTCAAGCGTTCCGATGCCTACAAGGGCTATCGCAAAGGCTGCGGCCGCGATGCGCGGGTGAAGGCGGTCTGGGGCGCGGAGGCCTTCAAGGGGCTGCCTATCGCTACCCACTAACAGGGCATTGGGCTCAATATCACGAGCTTGATGACGGCGGTGCCATGCCGCCGGAGTGCACAACACGTCGCGAGGTGGATTGGCTCACCCGGACTTCGCCGTGTGATGACGTTGTTCCGGGGGGAGAAGCCTTTCCCTTTTCCCGGTGTCAGTGCACGGCGAAGTCCGGGCAATCCAATGGCCTGACCATGCGGTTAATATCGGGGGCGATTGGTTCTAAACCCCCGCCTCGAAGGCCTCCACCAGATCGATGAAGGCTTCGCCGTAGCGGTCCAGTTTCGTCTGGCCGACGCCGGAAACGGCAAGCAGCGCGTCCGCGGACACCGGCCGGGCCTTGGCGATGCCGGCAAGCGTCGCGTCCGGAAAGACCACATAGGGCGGCACTTCGGCGTCGCGCGCGATCTGGGTGCGCAGCCGGCGCAGCCGTTCGAACAGCAGCCGGTCCTCCGCATCGAGCTCGTCGGCGAGCGACGCGGAATGTTTGCCGCGGGTCTTCTTCAGGCTCGCCGTTCCCCGGTCCTTGCGGAGAAGGACGTCCCGTTCGCCCCGGAAAACTGCACGGGCCTCCTCGGTCAGGATCAGGGCGCCGAAATTGGCGTGGTCCACATCAAGCAAACCACCGGCGACGAGCTGGCGGGCCACCGACTGCCAGGTCTTGGCGGAATGCTCCTGGCCGACGCCATAGACCGACAGGCGGTCGTGGCCGAAGCGGGTCGTCTTTTCCGTTTCCTTGCCGAGCAGCACGTCGATCACGTGGCCGGAGCCGAAGCGCTGGCCGGTCCGGTAGACGGTGGACAGGAATTTCTGCGCCGCTTCCAGCCCGTTCCAGGTTTCAACCGGCGACAGGCAGGTGTCGCAATTGCCGCAAGGCTCAGGATAGGTCTCGCCGAAATGGGCAAGCAGCGCCTGGCGGCGGCAGCCGGCGGTCTCGCAGATGCCGAGCAGGGCGTTCAGCTTGGCGTTTTCCGCCCGCTTGATCTCGTCCGGCGCATCGCCTTCGGCAATCATCCGCCGGCGCTGAACCACATCGGCCATGCCATAGGCCATGAAGGCTTCCGACGGCGCGCCGTCCCGGCCGGCGCGGCCGGTTTCCTGGTAATAGGCCTCCACGGAAGACGGCAGGTCGAGATGGGCGACGAAACGTACGTCCGGTTTGTCGATCCCCATACCGAAGGCAACCGTGGCCACAAGGCACAGGCCCTCTTCCAGCAGAAAGGCGTCCTGGTTCGCGGCACGGACATCGGGCGGCAGACCGGCGTGATAGGGCAGCGCGCGGATGCCCTTGGAGCTCAGCCACTCGGCGATGTCCTCCACCTTGGCGCGCGACAGGCAGTAGACGATGCCGCTTTCGCCCTTGTGGCGGGTCAGGAAGTCCAGAAGCTGCTGGCGCTGGTTGGTGCGCTCGACGATTTCGTAACGGATGTTCGGCCGGTCGAAGCTGGTGGAAAAGACATCCGCGTCCTCCAGTGTGAGGCGCTTGAGAATGTCTTCCTGGGTGTGCGGATCGGCGGTTGCCGTCAGCGCCACGCGCGGCACGCCCGGATACCGATCCGCGAGAGAGGACAGGCTCAGGTACTCGGGGCGGAAATCATGGCCCCACTGGCTGACGCAATGGGCCTCGTCGATGGCAAACAGCGCGATCGGCAGATTATCCAGGAACCGGCGGAAGTTCTCCGTGGCAAGCCGTTCCGGCGTGACGTAAAGAAGGTCGAGATCGCCCGACAGCGCCCGGGCGCGCACCGCGTCCTGTTCGTCGGGAGAAAGCGCGGAATTGAGGGCCGCGGCGCGGACCCCCGCGGCCAGAAGCGCGCCGACCTGATCCTTCATCAGGGCGATCAGCGGCGAGATGACGATGCCGATGCCGGGCCGGCACAGCGCCGGGATCTGGTAACACAACGACTTGCCGGCACCGGTGGGAAACAGAACCACCGCATCCCGGCCGGCAACGAGCGCGTCGACGACTTCCTTTTGCCGGCCGCGAAAAGCGTCATAGCCGAAAACCCGGCGCAGAATGTCCCCAGGGTCGGAACTGGGGTCGGAACCGGGGTCGGGGAGCGCTGTAATTTCCGGAGCTTCGCTGCGAAGCGGCTGAATGGAGGACAAGCCGATGATTCCTTAGGTCTTGCCGAACCATCTCTTATTCGCCGGTTTTGGGCAATCAGGGGCTGTGGATGACTTTCAGAAAATGAAGAGTCTTGATCAAAATTCCGCGTCCGGCTCGCTTGCGAGCGTCTCCGCGCAGTGGACGCGCAGGCGTTCGGTCAGTTCGGCGAGGTCGCCTTCCAGAACGTCCGGGCCGATCGGCTTGCCGAAATGAACCCGGAACTCCGCGTTCTTCTTGTTGAGGAGTTCGTTGAAGACTGTCATGTCGCGCAGTTCCGTCGACACCCGCGCCAGGAAGTAGAAGAGCCCGGAGTTCCTCCCGCCCATGTGGATCGGAATGATCGGCGCCTTGTTCTTTCGCGCAAGCGCCAGGGCCGAACTCATCCACGGCCGTTCGGTCAGCTTGCCGTCGTGCCAGTAGGCGAGCCGGCCGGAGGGAAACAGCACCACCACCCGCTGGCTGGAAAAGGCGTGGGCGGCAATCCGGAGCGTTTCCTTGGTCTTCTCGCGGGTCTTGAAATCGTCGCGCCATTCCACCGGCACGATCATCTCCGCAAGGCGCGGGTTGATGCGGATGGCATCCCGGTTGGCGAAGATCGCAAGGTCCGTGCGCTGCGGCTTGATGGCGTCGTAGAGGGCGATCCCGTCGGCGATGCCGGTTGGATGGTTCGAGACCAGCACCACTGGTCCGCTGGCCGGAACCCGGTCCAGCCCGAGCGTCGTCATGTTCAGGCTCAGCAGGCCGCTCAGGTGATCGAACACGGCCTTGGCTTCCATAGGGCCGATGGTGTCGGCCATCTCGACCGCCGACCGATACCGCAGGATCTTATGCGCGATCGGCCGGATCAGAGGCCACCACGGGCTGGACATGACCTTTTCGCCGCGTTCGACAATCAGCGTGTCGACAATATGCATTCCGCCTTGCAACGGCTGACTGTGGTCGGCTGGCAATGCCGCAGTCGTCTGGTCGGTCGTCGGCACGAAGTGTCCTTGGGTCTTTCGTTGGTTCTTAGTGCAGCATGGTTACCGAATGCCGTGGCTTGGCGCAAATGCCAGTTGTCGCGAATCGTTGCGAACAGATACCCGTTTCGGCGAAATCAGCTCCAGACCGGCGACGTGAAAATACCTACGACGGATAGAAAACCGACGGCCCAGGATAGCGATCTCGGTGTCGCCCGGTCGGTCCAGTAACAGAAGATGTAGATGAGCCGCATGGCGACGAACAGGACCGCCAGCCGGTCGATCCAGGAGGGATCGCCGCCCTGGCCGAGTCCGACGATCACGGCGATGGCGAAAAACGGAAAGGCTTCGAACCCGTTGGCCTGGGCAGCCTGGGCCCGGGACCGGAAGCCGTCGCGCCAATAGTCCGGGTCACGGGGATTGGCATTGTCGTAGTCCTTGCTGAGCTTGGCCGGGAACACGGCGGCCACGGGCAGGATTGCGGCGATCAGAATGCACCAGACGGAAACAGGCACGGAGCAGGTCCTCTTGCTTGAACGAGCGGGTTGACGGTCGGCGGAAACAGGCCGAGGCGTTATTAACAGGATAACAGACTGAACATTCGGCGCGTCAATTGAGTGAAATCAACGAAGCCTGCGTCCAATCGCGGTTGGTATAGCGCAATTGCATTTGCCTGTCGGGACGGTCCGGCAGGCGTTGCGCTCCAAGGAGGGGAAGACATGTCCGTATCCGATTGGCAATCCTTCATTTCACAGACAGACAAGCGTATGGCAGAGCTGCGTGGCGGAATTCCCGGCGTTACCAAGGGATTTCACGAAGTCGCCCGCGCGGCGATTTCACCCGGTGTGCTGGATTCGAAGACCAAGGAGTTGATTGCGCTTGCCATCGGCATTACGGCGCGCTGCGACGGCTGCCTGGCTTATCATGCCAAGGCGGCCGCAAAATACGGTGCGACCCGGGAGGAAGTCATGGAGACGATCGGGGTTGCCGTTTACATGGGCGGCGGCCCATCCATGATTTACGGTGCCGAAGCGCTTGCCGCCTTCGATGCCTTTGCACCGAAGGCGGAAGCCTGATCGCAATCAGGGACGCGGTACGTGGGCGCCGGTCGACGGGTCGGTGCCGAGATAACCGTTGCCGCCCTGTTTCCAGGCGTTGAATCCGCCGGCCATGTGGGCGATTTTCGAAAAGCCCGCGGCCAGGCATTTTTCCGCCATGCGCCGCGACCGCATACCGGAACCGCAGTAAAGCACGATCGGACGGTCTTCCTGCGATGTCGGCAGGCGGGCCGGGTCGAACGCCGACATGGGTGCCAGAAGGGCGCCGCCCACATGCTCGAAGTCATATTCGGAAGGGGTGCGCACATCGATCAGGACAATTGCGTTCCGATCATACATTTCCTTGACTTCGGCAACCGAAAGCGTCTGCAGCGTGCCGCCGTTGATAATTTCCGTTTCCGCCATGAGTGCGGTCCTTTCCTGGCTGGGAGGGAAGTGGGTTGGATGTCGGTGTCTTATATCCGAACTATTGAATATATAGGAACGTCCGTCCGCGTTGGAACCTGAATTGGTCAGGTCGCAGCCTCAATTGTGAGAATGCGACCTGGATTGTCACATTCTTTTCCAAACGCGGGGGTAGAGGAGGTGCCGGCGCGCTGGGGCGATTCGCGTAACGGTAATTCGGAGGTTCGCCGTGTCCAAAACAACCGTGCTGTTTGTCTGTTCTGACAATGCTTTCCTGAGCCCGCTCGCGGAGGCCTATATGAACGCAAGGGGAAACGGCATCGTCAGGGCCTTTTCGGCCGGCCTCGCGCCGGCTTTGGAACTGCATGCGGCGGTCCGGCGGCTGTTGTCCGCCCATGGCATGCAGACGGACGGTTTGACCCCGAAAAGCCTGGACGTGTTCCTCCAGCCGCTTGCGCCCGCCCTGGACCGTATCATTTATCTGGCAGACCTGCCGAAAAGCGACCTGAGCGCCATCTGGGGCGATGCTCCGGCGATCGATGTCTGGAAGATCGCCGATGGGCTGCCGCGTCCGGAATCCTTCGATGCCTGCGTCACCATGTTCGACAGCATATGCAATGCGATCGACGATGTTCTGGATCCGCCGGTGCATCCCGAAGCGATCCCTAGAGCTCTCGCTGGTTAGAGCCTTTCTCGGTTAGATTGAATCATTCTGTTTGTCGTCCGGCGAGGCGCTCTACGCGGAGAGGTGCGCCGCCCATAGCGGGGCTATGGGCAAGCGGCTCGACAAAGCAGGCGTCCGCCGGACGGAAACCCGCCGCGTTGTTTGCCGTCGGCAAACAAGCCGCAGCTCAAATTACAGATCATTCGAACCCCCGATGCGGTTCGCATGATAGGGGCCGGGCCGGTTTGGCCCAATGCAGTCGGGCTATGCCTTGACCGTGCGGTCAGCACGGTCTTCGTCAAATCCCTTGGCCTTGAACCAAACCGGCTCCGGCAGAATGGATCAATCTAGCCGAGAAAGGCTCTAGGATTGCGGCCCGGAAGCGGTCGAAACCAGCCTGCGGGGTTGCGTCAGCGTCCGGACCATGGTGTTGCGGATCCAGTCCTTCATCCGCGCCTTCGGCGCCTTGATCAGGCCGATCATGTCGCCGGACTGATAGGTCAGTCTGGCGGAAAACTTGCGCGCCAGCGCCTGCATGGTGTGATTGGCCGCAAGGCAGCTGATATAAATGTGTTCGATCCGCAGGTCGCGCGCCTCGTTGAGGAGGGCGTCCATCAACCGGGTGCCGACGCCGTGGCGGCGCCAGCCTTTTTCCACGCAAAATGCGGCTTCGGCCATGTGCGGTTCGGGCAAGGTGCGCAATTCCGCGGTTCCGCGCAGGACGCCGTCTTCGAAGTAGCCGAAAATGACGGGACTTTGCGCAAAGCTGGTTTCCGCATAGGACACCATGAACGAATCATCGACCGTCATTGCGAATCGGTTGCGCCGGCCTTCGGGATCCAGGCGTAAAAGAAGATTGCGAAATTCTGCTTTTTCATCGTGGCGAAGGGGACGAATCGTCCCGGGAAGCCCGGAAAACGGTGTGTCGTTGTTCTCTTGCCGTTTGGCCCGGAACCACGTTTTGGCGGACTGCAGCATGGAAGGCTCCTGTCAAAATAGCCCTCCCAAGGCGTCCTCCCAGACGTTGGTAGTCATATAAAGGCCGTATCTGCCCTTTTTCAATAGGGCAACTCTTAGACTTGAGTCGGGTTTTGGCGTTTTCACCAATTGTGGGCTAAGACTTGGGAAAGAATGTTCGCGGCGGAACGGGACGGGACGATATGATGCGGAATGCGACGATTGTTGTCGGGATGTGTATTTTGGTCGGCATGACAGGGTGTCAGAGGTTTTCAGGCAACAGGCAATACGCGGCTCCGTTGCCGGCGACGCCGACGACACCGGTCGGTCAGGGCGACCTGCAGCCGCTTGACGGGTCCGTTCCGGGCGGCCAGTACGGTGATACGGGCACGGGAACGGATGTCGCTGTAAACACGCTCGCCGAGCCGACGGGGGCCATCGAGGTAAGCCGCAGCGATATGCTCGGCGGCTGGAAGCTGAGTTCCGGCACCGATAATTGCATGGCCTTCATGACGCTGACCACATGGTCCGGCGGCTACCGCGCCAATACCCGCGGATGCACCAGTCCGCTCCTGAGCGGAGTTTCCGCCTGGGACCTGAGCGGGAAGCAGGTGGTGCTGAAAGATGCGAACGGACAAACCGTCGCCCAGCTCTACGCAACGACCGCGCAGCAGTTCAGCGGACAGACCGCGCAAGGTGTGCCGGCGTCGCTTTACCGTTAACAACCTGAGGTATTTTTCACTAGACGACACGCGTTAAGGCTGTAAACTTGGTTCATCAAGGGAGACAGCTGAGACATGTCCAAATACGATCCGTTGCGTGAACATCTGGCGCGCCTGGAAGATGTGGTCTGGGCCGCCAAACTCGACGATGTCGAAGATATCCTTGGATCTCATTTGCCTAGAAGCGCGCGCGAACATCGCACGTGGTGGGCGAATTCGGGCGGCACGCTCGTCCATCAGAATGCGTGGCTCGATGCGGGCTGGCGGGTGGAGAGAACCGACCTGAACCGCAATGTGGTCGTGTTCCGCCGTTTGCGAATCGGCGGAACCGCGCTTGCCGGCAGCAACGGCAAGGCCCGGCCGCAGCCTCGGGATAAAAGCAGCGATGCGGAGCGGCGGCTGGCGAAGTCCATGCCGGCCCTGCGCCAGCCCGTGACGGTCACGCTGCGTGCGGAATGGACCACGCTTGGCAATCTGCACAAGGTTCCCTGTTCGGCGACGAATATTCCTCAAGGGCCGGGCATCGTGAGGGCGGTGAGCCTCAGGGAAGGCGAACCCAGTTCCCTGATCTTTCCGGCCGGTTCCGTCCAGCAATGTTACAGCCGCCTGCGCATGGCGATGAAGGACGAAGGTCCGGAAAACGACAGCACCCTTCTGGTGTCCCTGGGGCTGAACCGGACGACACCCGTCGAATGCGATGCGGTCAAGCTGGGCAATGCCTGGCTGTTGACCGACGGCCGGGGGCGCAAGGCGAACTTCGAGGACGAAACCGAACGCAGCCTGGTCGCCCAACTGCTTTATCTCCAGGAACTGCAGGCCGGACGGATAACAAAACTTCTTCCGGAATAGGGCGGTCTGGTCGGTATACGCCTTTTGACGTCCCGATCCGGGCGAATGAAAACTAATTTTAGCCAATCAACCGATTAGGTTCGCGCCCGGCCTTGCATCCGGACGCAATAGACCGTATTCGCCATGCGACAATTTGTACCCGCGTTCCGGGCAGCCCGGGTTGCGGATGTGGCATTCTCGCATGGAGCGCCAGACTTGAAACTCGAACTGCCGGTCAACCGAGCACTGGAAGCGCGCTACGACGCGCTGGTCGCCGCTGGCGAAATCACCCGGGACGCCGCGCAGATCGAAGCGGTCCGCAAGCTCGATCTTCTGAACAGCCGTCTGGCAGAGGTCCGGCTCGCCTCCAAGAAAAGTTCGCTTGGCTGGCTTTTCGGCCGCAACAAGGATCTCTGGAAGGACGTGGTCGGCCTCTACATGTGGGGCGGCGTCGGGCGCGGCAAGACGATGCTGATGGATCTCTTTTTCGAGATCACCGTCATCCGCCGCAAGCGCCGGGCGCATTTCCACGAGTTCATGGCCGACGTTCACGACCGCATCTACGCCCACCGCCAGGCGCTCAAGCGCGGCGAGGTCAAGGGGGACGATCCGATTGTGCCGGTCGCCGAGCAGATCGCCGTCGAGACCCGGCTTTTGTGCTTCGACGAATTCTCCGTCACCGACATTGCCGATGCGATGATCCTCGGCCGACTGTTCGCAAGGCTGTTCGAACTCGGCGTCGTCGTCGTGGCGACCTCCAACGTGGATCCGAAGGATCTCTACAAGGACGGGCTCAACCGCCAGCTGTTCCTGCCCTTCATCGATCTTCTGACCCGCCATGTCGAGGTCGCCAAGCTGGACAGTCCGACCGACTATCGCCTGGACAAGCTGGCGGGCGCGCCGGTCTACGTCACGCCGCTCGGCCCGCAGGCGGACGAAAAGATCGGGGACTTGTGGCGCAAGCTCACCAATGGTGTGGCGCCCCATGCGGAAGAGCTGGAAAACAAGGGACGGAAGATTTCCGTCGGCAGGGTTGCATCCGGTGTCGCACGGTTTACCTTCGAGGAACTGTGCAGCCGTCCTCTCGGCGCCTCGGACTATCTGCGGATAGCCCATGCCTACCGGACGGTCTTTATCGAGAATATTCCGGTCATGGACAAGCCGCGCCGCAATGAGGCCAAGCGGTTCATCAACCTGATCGACACGTTTTACGACAGCGGGGTGAAGGTCATCATCTCGGCGGAGGCGGAACCGACGGGGCTTTATGTGGCGCCGGATGGGACGGAAGCCTTCGAATTCGACCGGACCGTTTCCCGGTTGATCGAGATGCGGTCGGAGGCCTACCTGACGGGAGAAAATCACCACGGACAATCCTGAGTATACATTACGTATAGGTCAATGATCTCAGCGTGAGTCCGGACAGGAATTTCGGGTTTCAGGCGCAATAGTCTTTAGATTAGCTTGCGCAGGGAACCCAAAGAGAGTAGTGCCATCCCGTCATCAGCGGATGGCACAAGGTTCCATCTTACGTAAAGGGAAACTTTCGGATATGGCGCGGAACAAGATTGCTTTGATCGGCTCAGGTCAAATCGGCGGTACGCTCGCTCATCTTGCTGGCTTGAAGGAACTTGGAGACATTGTTCTCTTCGATATTGCGGAAGGTGTTCCGCAGGGCAAGGCGCTGGACCTGGCGGAATCCTCCCCGGTCGACGGCTTCGATGCCAAGCTCGCCGGCGCGAACGACTACGAAGCCATCGAGGGCTCCGACGTCGTCATCGTCACCGCAGGTGTTCCCCGCAAGCCGGGCATGAGCCGCGACGATCTCCTCGAAATCAACCTGAAGGTCATGGAGCAGGTCGGCGCCGGCATCGCGAAATACGCGCCGAACGCCTTTGTCATCTGCATCACCAACCCGCTCGACGCCATGGTCTGGGCGCTGCAGAAGTTCTCCGGCCTGCCGGCGAACAAGGTCGTCGGCATGGCCGGCGTGCTCGACAGCGCCCGTTTCCGTTACTTCCTGGCGGACGAATTCAACGTCTCCGTGGAAGACGTGACGGCCTTCGTGCTCGGCGGCCACGGCGACACCATGGTGCCGCTGACCCGCTACTCCACCGTTGCCGGCATTCCGCTGCCGGACCTGATCAAGATGGGCTGGTGCACGGCGGAGCGCCTGGAAGAAATCGTCCAGCGCACCCGTGACGGCGGCGCGGAGATCGTCGGTCTGCTGAAGACCGGTTCCGCTTTCTATGCCCCGGCCTCTTCCGCCATTGCCATGGCCGAGAGCTACCTCAAGGACAAGAAGCGCGTCGTGCCCTGTGCGGCAGCGCTGAGCGGCCAATACGGCCTCAAGGACACCTATGTCGGTGTTCCGGTTGTCATCGGCGCCGAGGGTGTCGAGCGTGTGATCGAAATCGACATGAATGCAGACGAAAAGGCGATGTTCGACAAGTCCGTCGCCTCTGTCGAGGGTCTCGTCGAGGCCTGCAAGAAGATCCAGCCGGCGCTCGCCTGAGCCGCCATACGGAATCCGAAGACCGCCGCCTGAAAAACGGCGGCGGTCCTCCGCAACCGGAGGAAACGCATGAATATCCATGAATACCAAGCCAAGGCGGTCCTGAAGGAATACGGCGCGCCCGTCGCTGAAGGCGTCGCCATCTTCTCCGCCGACGAGGCGGAAGCTGCAGCGAAGAAACTTCCCGGACCGCTCTGGGTCGTGAAGTCCCAGATCCATGCCGGCGGTCGCGGCAAGGGCAAGTTCAAGGAACTGGGCCCGGATGCCAAGGGCGGTGTCCGCCTTGCCTTCACGCTCGACGAAGTCATCGCCAACGCCAGGGAAATGCTCGGCCACACGCTGGTGACCAAACAGACCGGCCCGGCCGGCAAGGTCGTCAACCGTCTCTACATCGAAGACGGCGCCGACATCGAGCGCGAGCTTTACCTCTCCATCCTGGTCGACCGCACCGTCGGCCGTCCGGCCTTCGTGGTTTCCACCGAAGGCGGCATGGACATCGAGGCCGTTGCCGAGGAAACCCCGGACAAGATCGTCACCCTGCCGATCGATCCGGACACCGGCGTGACGGCGGCCGATGCCGGCAAGCTCTGCGATGCGCTGGAGCTTTCAGGCGTGGCCCGCGAAGACGGCATGACGCTGTTCCCGATCCTCTACAAGGCTTTCATGGAAAAGGACATGAGCCTGCTTGAGGTTAATCCGCTGATCGTCATGAAAGACGGCCGCCTGCGCGTTCTCGACGCCAAGGTCTCGTTCGACGGCAACGCCCTGTTCCGCCACGACGATATCCTCGCCCTGCGCGATGAGACCGAAGAAGACGCCAAGGAAATCGAGGCGTCCAAATACGACCTCGCCTATGTCGCTCTCGACGGGGACATCGGCTGCATGGTCAACGGTGCGGGCCTGGCCATGGCGACCATGGACATCATCAAGCTCTACGGCGCCGAGCCGGCGAACTTCCTCGATGTCGGTGGCGGCGCTTCCAAGGAAAAGGTGACGGCCGCGTTCAAGATCATCACCTCCGATCCGAACGTGAAGGGCATCCTGGTCAACATCTTCGGCGGCATCATGCGCTGCGACGTGATCGCGGAAGGCGTGGTCGCGGCCGTCAAGGAAGTCGGCCTGCAGGTTCCCCTCGTTGTCCGCCTGGAAGGCACCAACGTGGAACTCGGCAAGAAGATCATCAACGAAAGCGGTCTGAACGTGATCGCCGCCGATGATCTCGACGACGCCGCCCAGAAGATTGTGAAAGCCGTCAAGGGGGGCGCGTAAATGTCCATTCTCGTCGATAAAGACACGAAAATCATCGTTCAGGGCCTGACCGGCAAGACCGGCACGTTCCACACGGAACAGGCGCTGCAGTACTACGGCACCAAGATGGTCGCCGGCGTGCATCCGAAAAAGGGCGGCGAAACCTGGACCTCCGGTGTCGACGCCTCCGCGACCCTGCCGATCTTCGCCTCCGTCGGCGAAGCGAAGGAAGCAACGGGCGCGGACGCCTCCGTGATCTACGTTCCGCCGGCAGGCGCCGGTGCGGCGATCATCGAGGCGATCGATGCGGAAGTTCCCTTCATCGTCTGCATCACCGAGGGCATCCCGGTCGCCGACATGGTCAAGGTCAAGGCGAAGCTGGAGAAGTCCAAGTCGCGCCTGCTCGGCCCGAACTGCCCGGGCATCCTGACGCCGGAAGAATGCAAGATCGGCATCATGCCGGGCTCCATCTTCAAGAAGGGCTCCGTCGGTGTCGTGTCGCGCTCCGGTACGCTGACCTACGAAGCCGTGTTCCAGACCACCAACGCCGGCCTCGGCCAGACCACCGCCGTCGGCATCGGCGGCGACCCGGTCAAGGGCACCGAGTTCATCGACGTCCTGGAAATGTTCCTTGCCGATGACGAAACCCAGTCGATCATCATGATCGGGGAAATCGGCGGCTCCGCGGAAGAAGAAGCCGCGCAGTTCCTGATCGACGAAGCCAAGAAGGGCCGCAAGAAGCCGATGGCCGGCTTCATCGCGGGACGGACTGCTCCTCCGGGCCGCACCATGGGTCACGCAGGCGCGGTGATCTCCGGCGGCAAGGGCGGCGCGGAAGACAAGATCGCGGCCATGGAAGCGGCCGGCATCAAGGTTTCGCCATCTCCGGCGAAACTCGGCGAGACGCTTCTTGAAGTCCTGAAGGGCTGACCAATATTTATGCCCCACACGGGACGGAAATTGTTTACGTTTCGTAAGGCATAATGACAGGATTGGAACGAGGCGCGAAAGTGCCTCGATCCGCATTCGAGGGGCCGGCAATTGCGCCGGTCTGAAAAGGAAACCAGATCGGGCCGTCAGGTCCGACCGTCAGTATAAGGGCGGAGCAGACCTCCGCTGGATGGACATGGCACGGCAGGAAGCGAACAAAGTCTTCGCACTGACGTCGTTGCTTTACGGCGCCAACGCAGCCTATATCGAAGATCTTTACGCGCAATATAAGGAAAATCCGAACTCGGTCGAAGCCGAGTGGCAGGATTTCTTTGCCAGTTTCCAGGACACCAAGGAAGACGTGCTCAAGGAAGCGCGCGGCGCTCCATGGAAACGCAAGGACTGGCCGATTGCGGCGAGTGGCGATCTCGTCAATGCCTTTGACGGCGACTGGGCGCCGATCGAAAAAGAGCTCGGCGACAAGCTGAAGAAGAAGGCGGAAGCCAAGGGCGCGCCGGCCACCGAGGCGGAAGTCCATCAGGCGACGCGCGATTCCGTCCGTGCGCTGATGATGATCCGCGCCTACCGCATGCGCGGCCATCTGCACGCGAACCTCGACCCGCTCGGCCTTGCCGCTCTGAAGGATCACGAGGAACTGCATCCGGCCTCCTACGGCTTCACGGAAGCCGACTGGGACCGCAAGATTTTCATCGATCATGTCCTGGGTCTGGAATACGCCACGATCCGCGAGATGCTCGACATCCTCAAGCGGACCTATTGTTCGACCCTCGGCGTCGAATTCATGCACATCTCCGATCCGGCGGCGAAATCCTGGCTTCAGGAACGCATCGAGGGTCCGGACAAGCAGGTTGCCTTCACCAAGGAAGGCAAGAAGGCGATCCTCAACAAGCTGATCGAATCCGAAGGCTTCGAAAAGTTTCTGGACGTCAAGTACACCGGCACCAAGCGTTTCGGCCTCGATGGCGGCGAAGCCCTGATCCCGGCGCTGGAGCAGATCATCAAGCGCGGCGGCCAGCTGGGCCTGAAGGAAATCGTTTTCGGCATGGCCCACCGCGGCCGCCTGAACGTGCTTTCCCAGGTGATGGGCAAGCCGCACCGCGCCATCTTCCACGAGTTCAAGGGCGGCTCCTATGCGCCGGACGAAGTGGAAGGTTCCGGCGACGTGAAGTATCACCTCGGCGCGTCCTCCGATCGGACCTTCGACGACAATGACGTCCACCTGTCGCTGACGGCCAACCCGTCGCACCTGGAGATCGTCAATCCGGTCGTGCTCGGCAAATCCCGCGCCAAGCAGGATCAGCTTTCCGCCGTCGACGGCCATTGGGTCGAGACCACGGAAGTCGATCGCTCCAAGGTGCTGCCGCTGCTCCTGCACGGCGATGCGGCCTTTGCCGGCCAGGGCGTCGTTGCCGAATGCTTCGGCCTTTCGGCCCTGCGCGGCCACCGCACCGGCGGTTCGATCCACGTGATCATCAACAACCAGATCGGTTTCACCACGAACCCGCGGTTCTCGCGCTCTTCGCCTTATCCTTCCGATATGGCCAAGGTGATCGAGGCGCCGATCTTCCACGTCAACGGCGACGATCCGGAAGCGGTCACCTTCGCCGCCAAGATCGCCATCGAATACCGTCAGATCTTCGGCCGTCCGGTCGTGATCGACATGATCTGCTACCGCCGCTTCGGCCACAACGAGGGCGACGAGCCGGCTTTCACCCAGCCGATCATGTACCGCAAGATCCGCAAGCATGCGACGACGCTGCAGATTTATTCCGAGCGCCTGGTCAAGGAAGGCGTCGTATCGGCGGAAGAAGTCGAGGAGATGAAGGCGAACTGGCGCAAGCATCTCGATGACGAGTTCGAAGCCGGACAGGCCTTCAAGCCGAACAAGGCCGACTGGCTCGACGGCAAGTGGTCGGGTCTGAAGCGTGCCGAAGGCGAGGACGATCCGCGCCGCGGTGCCACCGGCATTCCGCTCGAGGAGCTGAAGGACATCGGCCGCAAGCTGGCGCATGTTCCCGACGGCTTCAATATTCACCGGACGGTTGCGCGCTTCATGAAAAACCGCGAGCGCATGATCGAGACCGGCGAGGGGATCGATTGGGCAACTGCGGAGGCGTTGGCCTTCGGCGGGCTGCTGCGCGAAGGTCACGCGGTACGCCTGTCCGGCCAGGACTGCGAACGCGGCACCTTCTCCCAGCGTCATTCGGTCCTTTATGACCAGGAAGACGAAGGCCGCTACATCCCGCTGAACAACCTCGGCAAGGGAGCGGCCCGTTACGAGGTCATCAACTCCATGCTCTCCGAAGAGGCCGTGCTTGGCTTCGAATACGGCTATTCGCTGGCCGAACCGAACGCGCTGACCCTTTGGGAAGCCCAGTTCGGCGACTTCGCCAACGGCGCGCAGGTGATCTTCGACCAGTTCCTGTCGTCGGGCGAGCGCAAGTGGCTGCGCATGTCCGGCCTTGTCTGCCTGCTGCCGCACGGCTACGAGGGCCAGGGACCGGAGCATTCCTCCGCCCGTCTGGAACGTTTCCTGCAGCTTTGCGCGGAAGACAACATGCAGGTCGCCAACTGCACGACGCCTGCGAACTACTTCCACATCCTGCGCCGGCAGCTGAACCGCGACATCCGCAAGCCGCTGATCCTGATGACGCCAAAGTCGCTGCTCAGGCACAAGCGTTGCGTTTCCAAGATCTCCGAACTGGCCGAGGACACCTCTTTCCACCGCCTGCTTTGGGACGATGCGGAAATGGGCGTGTCGGAAACCAAGCTGGTGGCCGACGACAAGATCCGCCGCGTCGTCATGTGCTCCGGAAAGGTCTATTACGACCTCCTGGAAGAACGCGAGAAGCGTGGCATCGACGATGTCTATCTGCTGCGCGTCGAACAGCTCTATCCGTTCCCGAAAAAGGCTCTGGCGAAGGAACTCAACCGCTTCAAGAATGCGGATATGGTATGGTGCCAGGAAGAGCCGAAGAACATGGGCAGCTGGTTCTTCGTGGAGTCCTATATCGAATGGGTCCTCCAGCAGATCGGTGCGAAGACGACGCGGCCGCGCTATGCGGGCCGCCAGGCATCGGCATCGACGGCGACCGGCCTCATGTCGTCCCACCTCGCCCAGCTGCAGGCATTCCTCGACGAGGCGTTTGAATAATTTAACGGAGGCTGGCGACAGCCTCCCGTTTACCGGAACCGGCCAGGCAAACTTAAGAGAAGGCGACCATGGCAACCGAAATTCGCGTGCCCACACTGGGTGAATCCGTATCCGAAGCTACCATTGCCCAGTGGTTCAAGAAGCCGGGCGATGCCGTTGCGGCCGACGAACCGCTGGTGGAACTGGAAACCGACAAGGTGACCGTCGAGGTTCCCGCTCCGGCTGCCGGCACCTTGGAAAGCATTGTCGTCAACGAGGGCGATACGGTTGAGGTCGGCGCCCTTCTCGGCCAGATCTCCGAAGGCGGCGCTGCCGCCGCGGCAAAGCCCGCCAAGGCGGAGGCCAAGGCTGAGAGCAAGCCGGAAGCTACTTCGAAGTCCGGCGACCTCGTCGACGTCGTCACGCCGAGCGCCGGCGAATCCGTCACCGAGGCGGAAGTCGGCGAATGGAGCGTGAAGGTCGGCGACACGGTCAAGGCCGACGACGTTCTGGTCGAACTGGAAACCGACAAGGCTGCCCAGGAAATCCCGGCGCCGGTCGCAGGAACCGTCGTCAAGATCGTTGCCCAGACCGGCGACACGGTCGAGCCCGGCAACCTGCTGTGCCAGATCGATGCAAGCGGCGCAGCCGTTGCCGCTCCGGCCGAGGCAGAAGCCGCGCCGGCGGAAGCCGCCCCGGCAGCTGATCCCGCTCCGACCGCAGGCGGCACGTCCATGCCGCCGGCACCGTCGGCCTCCAAGATGATGGCCGAGAAGAACCTTTCCACCGATCAGGTTGCCGGTTCCGGCAAGCGCGGCCAGGTGCTCAAGGGCGACGTGATTGCCGCCGTTCAGTCCGGCATTTCGGGCGCTGCGGCACCCGCACCGGCGATGGCCCGTGGTCCGGTGGCTACCGAAGACGAGGCGCGCGAGGAACGCGTGCGCATGACCAAGCTGCGCCAGACCATTGCGCGCCGCCTGAAGGACGCCCAGAACACGGCGGCCATGCTGACCACCTACAACGAGGTCGACATGGGCCCGGTCATGGACCTGCGCAAGCAGTACAAGGACCTGTTCGAGAAGAAGCACGGCGTGAAGCTCGGCTTCATGGGCTTTTTCACCAAGGCGGTCTGCCACGCGCTGCAGGAAGTCCCGGCCGTCAACGCCGAGATCGACGGCACGGACATCATCTACAAGAAGTTCTGCCATATCGGCGTGGCCGTGGGCACCGACAAGGGCCTGGTGGTTCCGGTGGTGCGCGATGCCGACCAGATGTCGATTGCCGAAGTCGAGAAGGAAATCGGCAACCTCGGCCGCAAGGCCCGGGACGGCAAATTGGGCATGGCTGATATGACCGGAGGGACCTTCACCATCTCCAATGGCGGGGTGTATGGTTCGCTCATGTCGTCGCCGATCCTGAACGCGCCGCAGTCCGGCATCCTGGGCATGCACAAGATCCAGGATCGTCCGATGGCCGTGAACGGTCAGGTGGTCATCCGCCCGATGATGTATCTGGCGCTGTCCTACGACCACCGGATCGTCGACGGTAAGGAAGCCGTGACCTTCCTGGTCCGCGTCAAGGAAAGCCTGGAAGATCCGCAACGCCTCGTTCTGGATCTTTAATCAAAGACCTGAACCCGGGGAGGTCCGGATCATGAGCCTGGAGTTTCTTATCACCGCCCTTGTGGTCGTCCTGGTGCCCGGCACCGGCGTCGTCTACACCGTGGCGGTCGGGCTCGGAAAAGGGCGGCTGGCAAGTGTGGCGGCCGCCATCGGCTGCACCTTCGGCATTCTGCCGTCCATCCTGGCCTCCGTCCTCGGGCTGTCCGCCCTGCTGCACACCAGCGCCCTCGTGTTTCAGGTTCTGAAATACGCGGGCGTGGCCTATCTTCTGTATCTGGCCTGGCAGACCCTGAAGGACCGGGGCCCGATGGATCTGAAAGCAGACGACGGCCGTGCGAAATCGCCGGTCTCGATCGCCGTGACCGGCGCTCTGATCAACATTCTCAATCCCAAGCTGACGGTGTTCTTCCTGGCCTTCCTGCCGCAGTTCGTGGCCCATGACGCCACCCACCCGGTTGTCGAGATGCTGTCGATGGGGGGCGTGTTCATGGCCATGACCCTGGGCGTCTTCATCGTCTATGGCCAGTTCGCAGGCCTCGTCGGCCAAAAGGTGCTCGGAAGCGAGCGGGTGCTCACCTGGATGCGCCGCTCGATCGCGGCGACCTTCGCCGCTTTCGGATTGCGTCTGGCCCTGACGGAACGGTGACGGGGAGAGGATGTCGTGGTGAAACAGGATGGCAGCCCGGACGGTGTCTGGGCCGGCGGCAGGGCGTCCGAACGCCTTGTGCGGATTCAATAAAGTAGCGGGCGGGCAGGATCGTGACACACACCGAAAATGTAGTCCTGGTGACCGGCGGCAGCCGGGGGATCGGCGCAGCCGCCTGTCTGCGGGCCGCAGAACTCGGCCACGGGATCCTGGTGAACTACGTCTCGAACAGGCAGGCCGCCGAAGAGGTCGTCGCGCAGATCGAGCGCGCCGGCGGCAGGGCCCGGGCGGTGCCGGGCGACGTTCAGTCGGAAGCGGACGTGCTTGCCATGTTCGCCGCATGCGATGATTTCGGCCGGCTTGTCGGGCTGGTCAACAACGCCGGCGTCGTGGACCGTCATCAGCGGGTCGACGAGATGACGCTCGAACGGCTGAACCGCATGTTCGCCATCAATCTGGTCGGGTCCTTCCTGTGCGCCCGTGAGGCGGTGAAGCGCATGTCGACCCGCCACGGCGGCAAGGGCGGTGCCATCGTCAATATCGGGTCGGCCTCCTCCAAGCTCGGATCCGGAAACCAGTATGTCGACTATGCCGCCTCAAAGGGCGGCATCGATACGATGACGGTCGGTCTGGCACTTGAGGTCGCCACGGAAGGGGTGCGGGTCAACGCGGTCCGTCCCGGCATCATCGATACCGAAATTCATGCCTCCGGCGGCGCGCCCGACCGGGTGGCGAAAATCGAATCCTCCCTTCCCATGAAGCGGGCGGGCACGGCGGACGAGGTCGCCAAGGCCATCAAGTGGCTCCTGTCCGACGACTCCAGTTACACAACCGGCGCGATCCTGGACGTCTCCGGCGGCCGCGCCATTCTTCCCTGATCCGAACGGAAAACGAACCAAGAGCAAAGGCAGAGGCAACCGAAATGTCCCAATACGATCTCGTCGTCATCGGAACCGGCCCGGGGGGGTATGTCTGTGCGATCAAGGCGGCCCAGCTCGGTCTGAAGGTGGCTGTTGTCGAAAAGCGCGCCACCCACGGCGGCACCTGTCTCAACATCGGCTGCATTCCGTCCAAGGCGTTGCTGCATGCCTCGGAAATGTTCGAGGAGGCCGGTCACGGCTTCGACGTGCTCGGCATCAAGGTCAACAAGCCGAAGCTCGACCTGCCGGTCATGATGAAACACAAGCAGGATGTGATCGACTCCAACGTCGGCGGGGTCGGCTTCCTGATCAAGAAGAACAAGATCGATGCCTTCCACGGCACCGGCAAGATCCTGTCCGCAGGCAAGGTCGAGGTGACCGCCGAGGACGGCAAGGTCTCGCAGATTGAGGCAAAGAACATCGTCATCGCCACCGGCTCCGACGTCATGCCCCTGCCGGGTGTGAAGATCGACGAAAAGCAGGTGGTCTCCTCCACCGGCGCGCTGGAGCTGGACAAGGTTCCGGGCAAGCTGGTCGTCGTCGGCGGCGGGGTGATCGGCCTCGAGTTGGGATCGGTCTGGAACCGCCTGGGCTCCCAGGTCACCGTGGTCGAGTTCATGGACAAGATCCTCGGACCGATGGACGGCGACGTCTCCAAGCAGTTCCAGCGCATGCTGAAAAAACAGGGCATGGAATTCAAGCTGTCCTCGAAAGTGACCGGCGTTGCCAAGAAGGGCAAAGGCCTGGCAGTGACGGTCGAACCGGCTGCCGGTGGCGACGCGGAAACCATCGAGGCCGACATCGTGCTGGTCGCCATCGGTCGCAAGCCCTACACCGAAGGCCTCGGCCTGGAAGAGGCCGGTGTCGCGCTCGACGAACGCGGCCGGGTCAAGACCGACGATCACTACCGCACCAACGTGGACGGCATCTATGCCATCGGCGACGTGATCGTCGGGCCGATGCTGGCGCACAAGGCCGAAGACGAAGGCGTTGCCCTTGCCGAAATGCTGGCGGGTCAAGCAGGCCATGTGAACTACGACGTCATTCCGGGCGTGGTCTACACCCAGCCGGAAGTGGCCTCCGTGGGCAAGACCGAAGAAGAACTGAAGGCAGCCGGCGTCAATTACAAGGCCGGCAAGTTCCCGTTCGCGGCCAACGGCCGGGCGCGGGCCATGAACCACACCGACGGCTTCGTCAAGGTTCTGGCGGATGCGGAAACGGACCGGGTGCTCGGCGCCCATATCGTCGGCTTTGGCGCAGGCGAGATGATCCACGAGGTTGCCGTCCTGATGGAATTCGGCGGCTCGTCGGAAGACCTCGGCCGCACCTGCCACGCGCACCCGACCATGTCGGAAGCCGTCAAGGAAGCGGGTCTCGCCACCTTCTTCAAGCCGATCCACACCTGATCGGAAGACAATTGATTGACAAGAAGGCCGGGCAATCGCCCGGCCTTTCTATTTAGTGGAGACCGTCAATGGTCTCCCCGACACTGGCCGTGATCGCCGAAGGCTTTCAGTACATTGCAGTCGGCGACCTGTTGATGACCGTCGCAGCTTGCTGCGATGCGGACAAGTTCGCTTTCCAGTTTTTTCAGATGGGAAATCCGCCGCCGGACGGCGGCAAGCTGTTCGATGGCGATCCGGTTGGCATCCTCGCACGGGCGATCGGGATGTTCGCTCAGCTCCAGGAGTTTGCGAATTGCCGCCATGGGCAGCCCGAGGTCCCGGGCATGCTTGATGAAGCCGAGCCGGTCGAGGTCGGCCTCGCCATACCTTCTCTGGTTGCCCTCACTGCGCACGGGGGCGGCGAGCAGGCCTTCCTTTTCATAATACCGGATCGTCGGGATCTTGACGCCGGTCTGCCGGGACATGTCGCCGATCGAAAAATCCATGATCACCCCTTGAAGCTCTAGTCGCTATAGGTTGTAGATGGGAAAGCAGACAGGCCTTTGCCACCGGAAACAAGGAGATACTTTTATGGGTTCCTGCTGCGGACACGATCACTCGGCCACATTCGACGGCTTGTCGGCGGACTACAAGCGCCGGCTCTGGCTCGTGATCGCACTCAATGGCGGCATGTTTCTGGTGGAGATGGTCGCCGGTCAGGTGGCCGGCTCGAAGGCGCTTCAGGCCGATGCGCTCGATTTCTTCGGGGATGCGGTCACCTATGGCATGTCGCTGGCGGTGATTGGGGCTTCCTTGAAGATCCGCTCGACAGCGGCCCTGATCAAAGGCCTGAGCCTTTTGCTGATGGGACTTTGGGTCGGCGGATCGACAGCCTATCAGGTGCTGGTCTTCGGCGTGCCCGAAGCGGGTGTCATGGGCGCGGTGGGCTTTCTCGCGCTGATCGTCAACCTCTCCAGTGTGCTTCTGCTGGTCCGCTACAAGGACGGCGATGCGAATGTCCGCTCCGTCTGGCTGTGTTCGCGCAACGATGCCATCGGCAACGTGGCGGTGATGCTCGCCGCGCTCGGCGTGTGGGGAACCGCGACCGCCTGGCCGGATCTGATCGTCGCCGGTCTGATGGCGACCCTGTTCCTGAATTCCGCTGTCCAGATCCTGGCGCAGGCGCTACGGGAATTCCGTCACGGCCATCCGAACGCGCTCTAAGAAGCCTGCGCCTATTTGCGTTGGAGATTATAGACCTGTTCGTCGCGTGGCAGCGATCGGTCGTAGGGAACATCCAGGACATGGGTGTCCAGGATGTCGCCGAAACGGCGGACCCGGATCACCTTGCCGCCCAGGAAACCCAGAAGGGCCACCTGCAGACCGCCGCCGTCCCGGAGTTCGGCCGCGGTCCAGCCCCATTTGCAGTCGCGTGGAATGCAGGACGTGAAAGCGCGGATGCGGCTGTCGACCCTGCCGTCGTGACAGCTCGATTCGATTTCGATCCGGGTGATTTCCTTCGGTTTTGCATTCGGGTTGACCCAGATGCCGTCCTCTGGAAGCGGGCAGTAGATTTGCGCCTCGGACGGGCTGGCCAGACCGATCAGGATCAGAGACAGAAACAGAAAGAGGGCAGCGCATCGGGTCGGCATCGGGCATCTCCGCGCGCCAAGGATGCAGGCCTGGTGTGAACGAATTGTTAAGATTATTTGGCGGCCGACCTGTGCCGCCTGCGAACCCCGGACGCTCGC
Organism: Roseibium sp.; assembly: GCF_048260565.1. Classification (GTDB taxonomy): domain Bacteria; phylum Pseudomonadota; class Alphaproteobacteria; order Rhizobiales; family Stappiaceae; genus Roseibium. The sequence goes on from NZ_JBLXGP010000006.1 coordinate 276,486, forward strand.
CTGGACCTTACCTTCGTTCAGGCACGCCAAAACCCGGCGCGCAGGCTCAAACAAGCCGCGCGGTCCGGGATTTAAGCAGGTATCGGAAGCGAATTAGCGCTTGCGGCCGCCGGCAATGATGCCTTCGCGCTGGGCGAGCTTGCGCGCAGCCTTGCGGGCGCGGCGGACAGCTTCTGCCTTTTCACGGGCGCGTTTTTCGGACGGCTTTTCGAAGGCCCGGCGGGTCTTCATTTCACGGAATACGCCTTCGCGCTGCAGCTTCTTTTTCAGCACGCGGAGGGCTTGATCGACATTGTTATCGCGGACGAGGACTTGCAAGTTGTCTCCTGACTTTCTGGTTGGTGGAATGCCCCGAGTATCGGGCACTGCGCTGGTTAGCGGAGGAGGGACCCTCCCATGAAGGCCGGGACACTACCACTTTTTCGGCAGAATGCACCCCCCAAGTCCCGGAAAATCGCTGATTGAAGGGCGTTTTTTGATTTTTATGCAGCTTCAGCTGCGCGGATGGGCCCGGTCATAGGCTTCCAGCAGCCGGGCGCTGTCGATTTCGGTGTAGATCTGGGTGCTCGACAGGCTGGCGTGGCCGAGCAACTCCTGGATCGTGCGCAGGTCGCCGCCGCCCGCCAGAAGGTGTGTCGCGAAGGAATGACGCAGCGCATGCGGTGTCGCGCTTTTCGGCAGGCCGAGCGCGCCGCGCAGTTTTTCCATGGCGAGCTGCACCAGCCGCGGATTGAGCGGCCCGCCGCGCGCACCGACGAACAGCGGACCGTCCTTCGAAATCCCGTAGGGGCAAAGATCCAGATAGGTGTCGATCGCCTCCGAGACGACGGGCAGGATCGGCACCAGCCGTTCCTTTCCGCCCTTGCCCTTGATCCTCAGCGTCTTCGTTCCCTGACGCGGCGCCGTGCCGCCGGTGAGCGACAAGGCTTCCGACAGGCGCAGTCCGCAGCCGTAAAGCAGGGTCAGGACGGCGGCGTTGCGGGCCTCGATCCAGGGTTCGCTTTCCATGGCAAGATCGCCGCCGGTAATGTCTCTCGCATCGCGCGCGGAGACCGGTTTGGGCAGGGACCGGGGTTGTTTCGGCGGACGGACCGCACCGGCCGCAGCCGCATTGACCTCGCCGCGCCGCTCCAGAAAGCGCAGGAAAGACCGGATGCCCGCAAGCCCGCGCGCCAGGGACCGGCTTTGGGTTCCGCCTTGCCGTCTGCGGGCCAGGAAGGCGCGGAAGTCGGCGGGTTTGAGGGCCTTGATATCCTTCAGCGCCGGCGCGCCGCCCAGATGATCGGTGAGGAACCGCAGAAACTGCCTCAGATCGCGCTCATAGGCGATCAGTGTCTTGTCGGAAAGCCGGCGCTCGTCGGACAGATGGTCGAGCCATGAGCCGACCCTCTGATTGAGATCGGGGCGGGCGGTGACGAGAAGGGCATCGGTATCTGCGGGGTTCGGGGACATGGCTTGATTTTAGGATAATGAAGCCAAGCGTTCGGTTAACGGGATGCCGCTATCCGATAAGATCCTTTCTCTCCACCGTCACCCCGGGCGAACGCAGTGAGACCCGGGGCCTACTCGTTTGCAGAGCCGATGTTCTCTTGCGCGAAGCTGCGGCAAATGGATCTGCGAGTAGGCCCCGGCTCAAGGCCGGGGTTGTTTGTTTTGAGTGTGGGCCGAGGCCGTGCCTCCTCTGCAGCCGTCACCTGCAAGAACAGAATTCATGCCGCGCACTTCAGGACGCAGTCATTATGCGCCATCAATAATTGCTATGAACAAAACCTATCAATATTATAAAATATAATATTATTTCTCTGGATATATAATAATAATCACCTTTTTTAATTGAATAATATAAGAAAATTGAATTTATTATTAAAATAATAACAAGCAATGTATTTTTGAAAGATTTTCTTGTCATCTAAAAATAAAATCTAAGAGGCGTGAGTGGGAAATTACGATCATTCAACTCCATCGTGCTCACTCCAGATTATAATTACAAGAACCTCTGATACATGAATGCTGAGAGATTGGCTCGCGCATTGATATGGCAGCTCGGCCAATAGCCCGATGACAAAGAAGCCCGGCCGAAGCCGGGCTCTGCAATACTGATAACAGAAGGTCGCCTTAAAGAATGCTCTGTCCGGTCTTGGCCCAGTCGGCAAGAAAGGCTTCAAGCCCCTTGTCGGTCAACGGATGCTTGACCAGTCCCTTCAGGGTTGCCGGCGGCACCGTTGCCACATCGGCGCCGATGATGGCGCAGTCGCGGACGTGGTTCGCGGTGCGGATCGAGGCGGCAAGGATCTCGGTGTCGAAGTCGTAATTGTCGTAGATGACGCGGATCTCGCGAATCAGTTCCAGTCCGTCGAGGTGGATGTCGTCGAGGCGGCCGATGAAGGGCGAGATGTAGGTCGCGCCGGCTTTGGCGGCCAGCAGCGCCTGGTTGGCGGAAAAGCAAAGGGTGACATTGGTCTTGTGGCCGTCGCCGGTCAGCGTCTTGCAGGCCTTCAGTCCTTCGAGGGTCAGCGGCAGCTTGATCACCACGTTGTCGGCGATCTTCACAAGTTCCTTGGCTTCCTTGATCATCGTGTCGTAGTCGGTGGCGGCAACCTCAGCCGACACGTCGCCATCGGTGATGGAGCAGATCTCGGCGATCACTTCCTTGAACTGCCGTCCGCTCTTGGCGATCAGCGAGGGATTGGTGGTGACGCCGTCAAGCAGACCGGTTGCGGCAAGCTCCTTGATTTCAGCGGTGTCGGCCGTGTCGACGAAAAATTTCATGGGGTACTGCTCCCGTTGGGCGTGCCGGTGAGGCGGCGAAAGAGGGCGGACCGGGCAAATGGTCCGTTGAATGTTTCTCTGCTCGCGGTTTCTTTACCGTAGGATGCGGTTAAGAAGAACCCCGCGATTCGAGTTTGGGTGCGATTTTTGCGGTACGTACCTCAAAAACCACTGAAGGCACATTAGGAAGCAGGACGAAGAAGCCGGTGCTGTTTGATGACGACCCGTTGCAGCGTGAGACCATTGCCAGCGTGATGGTGCCGGTCGCCGTGCCCGGTCCCTATACCTATAAGGTGCCGCCGGGCGTCAGTGTCGTGCCGGGAACCATCGTCCGCGTTCCGCTGGGTCCCCGGGAGGTGCTCGGCGCCGTCTGGGATAATGAGCCGGACCCGGCGATCAATCCGAAGAAGCTGAAAAGCATTTCCCATGTCTATGAAGGTGCGCGGCCGCTGGATCAGGACCTGCGCCGCTTCATCGACTGGGTTGCCAACTGGACCCTGGCTGCGCCGGGCATGGTCCTGCGCATGGTGCTGCGGTCGGAAGAGGCCCTGGAGGAGGAACCGCCCGTTGCCGGTGTGCGCAAGATCGAGGGAGCTGCCCCTGAACGGATGACGCCGGCGCGCAGCCGGGTGCTGGAAACCATGGAAGACGGTTTTGCCTGGACCAAGAGCGGTCTGGCCCATGCCGCGGGGGTGTCCCCTTCCGTGATCGACGGCCTGCTGCATCAGGAGGTCCTGGAGGTCGTCTCGCTTCCGGCAGCGCCGCCGCCGCCACAGCCCCAGGTGGATTTCTGCAAGCCCGATCTGACCCCGGCCCAGAAAGAGGCCGCTGAAGGCCTTGTCGAAGGCTTCGACCAGGGCGCGGCCGTCTCGCTGATCGACGGGGTGACCGGCTCCGGCAAGACGGAAGTCTATTTCGAGGCGGTGGCCGAAGCGCTCAGGCGCGGCAAGCAGGTGCTGGTGCTGTTGCCGGAAATCGCGCTGACCGAGCAGTTCCTGCGCCGGTTCGAGCAGCGGTTCGGCGTCTATCCGGCCGAATGGCACTCCGAGGTCACCCCGAAAAACCGGGCGCGCACCTGGCGTGGCGTAGCCTCCGGCGATGTCCGTGTCGTGATCGGTGCCCGTTCCGCGTTGTTCCTGCCGTTTGTCGAACTCGGCCTGATCATCGTCGACGAAGAGCACGATTCCGCCTTCAAGCAGGATGATCGCGTGCCCTATTCGGCGCGCGACATGGCCGTCGTGCGCGGCCACATCTCCCGCTTTCCGGTGGTGCTCGCCTCGGCAACGCCGTCGATCGAAAGCCGGGTCAATGCCGACATGGGCCGTTACCGGCGCTTTCTCCTGCCCGAGCGGGCCTCCGGGGCCGCCCTGCCGGAACTGAAGGCCATCGACATGCGTCATCATGGGCCGGAGCGGGGCCGATGGATCGCGCCGGAACTGTTGGCGGCCATGAAAGAGGCGCTTGCGGACGACGCCCAGACGCTTTTGTTCCTGAACCGGCGCGGCTATGCCCCCCTGACACTTTGTCGCACCTGCGGCCACAGATTTCAGTGTCCCCATTGCAGCGCATGGCTGGTCGAGCACCGGTTTCAGGGGCGTCTGGTCTGCCATCATTGCGGCCACAACGAGAAGGTGCCCGAAAGCTGTCCGTCCTGCGGCTCGGCGGAGTCGCTCATTGCCTGTGGGCCGGGTGTGGAAAGGGTCGCCGAGGAAGTCGCGGACCGGTTCCCGCAGGCGCGCACTCTTATACTTTCGTCCGATCTGCCCGGCGGGCCGGAGCGGTTGCGCCGGGAAATGAAGATCGTCGAGGAAGGCGGCGCCGACATCGTGATCGGCACCCAGCTCGTCGCCAAGGGGCACAATTTTCCGAAAATGCGCCTGGTCGGCGTGATCGATGCGGATCTCGGCCTGGCCCATGGCGACCCGCGCGCGGCGGAAAAGACCTTCCAGCTTCTGGCCCAGGTCACGGGCCGGGCCGGGCGTGTTACCGGTGGGGGCAAGGGGTTTCTGCAGACCTATTCGCCCGACCACCCGGTCATCAAGGCGCTGCTGTCTTCCGACCGGGACGCTTTCTATGCGGCGGAAATTGCGGCAAGGCAGGCGGCCGGGCTGCCGCCCTTCGGCCGGCTGGCCGCCATTGTTATCTCCGGACCGGACAAACGCTTTGCCGAAGATTTTGCCCGCGCCTTCGTCCGTGCCGCTCCGAGGGAACCCGCGATCACCTTGCTGGGGCCGGCGGAAGCGGCCCTTGCCATGGTGCGCGGACGCTATCGTTACCGGCTGCTGGCGATGGCGCCCCGCCAGATGGATCTGCAGGCTTATCTGCGCGCCTGGCTGGAACAGGCGCCCCGTCCTGTGAAGGGATTACGGGTCCAGGTGGACATCGATCCGCAGCACTTTTTATGAGCAAGAACGAAAAAAGAGCCAGAAATCGCCAAACACCGCCATTAGGCGAAGTTGCACACTGGGAAACCCTGTGCTAAGTGAGGCGCGGCTTTGGGGGAACGGTTTAACCGTCATACCTTCTGACCCTGAAATCATTCATTATTTCAATGCCTTACGAGCGGATAACTGCTTAGTGGGGCTTGAAAGACGTCAGAGAGCTCGGACCTGGTGACTGACAACGTATCTCTCGTATCCGGCGTGGCTAAGCGATATGCGTCCGCCCTCCTCGATCTAGCCGAGGAAACAGGCGTGACTGCCGACGTGGAACGGGATCTTGGCAAATTTGAGGGCTACCTCAATGAAAGCGAAGATCTCATCCGTCTCGTAAAGAGCCCGTCGTTCAGTGCAGAGGAGCAGATTTCTGCTCTGGGTGCACTTCTGGACAAGGCCGGTATTTCCGGTCTTGCTGCTAATTTTGTGAAGCTGGCCGCCCAAAACAGGCGCCTCTTCGTCCTTCCTGACATGATCAAGGCGTTCCGCGCCCTGCTTGCGGAAAAGCGGGGAGAGGAAACGGCAGAGGTGACCTCCGCCGCGCCGCTCTCGGATGATCATGTCAAAGCCCTGACGGAAGCTCTGGCTTCTTCTCTGGGCAAGTCCGTAAACATCGCAGCGAAGGTTGATCCTGCTCTGATCGGTGGCCTTGTGGTCAAGGTCGGGTCCCGCATGATCGACACGTCGCTGCGTACCAAGCTCAATTCAATCAAGTTCGCGATGAAAGAGGTCGGCTGATGGATATTCGGGCCGCGGAAATCTCCGCTATCCTCAAGGACCAGATCAAGAGTTTCGGCCAGGAAGCCGAAGTTTCTGAAGTCGGTCAGGTGCTGTCCGTCGGTGACGGTATTGCTCGTGTTTACGGTCTGGACAAGGTCCAGGCCGGTGAAATGGTCGAATTCCCGGGCGGTATCCGGGGTATGGCGCTGAACCTCGAAACCGACAACGTCGGCGTCGTGATCTTCGGTTCCGACCGTACCATCAAGGAAGGCGACACGGTCAAGCGGACCGGCGCCATCGTGGAAGTTCCGGTCGGCAAGGGCCTGCTCGGCCGCGTTGTCGACCCGCTCGGCAACCCGCTGGACGGCAAGGGCCCGATCGAAGCCACCGAAAAGCGCCGTGTGGACGTGAAGGCACCGGGCATCCTGCCGCGTAAGTCGGTGCATGAGCCGATGTCCACGGGCCTCAAGGCCATCGACGCCCTGATCCCGGTCGGCCGCGGCCAGCGCGAGCTGGTGATCGGCGACCGCCAGACCGGCAAGACCGCGATCATCCTCGACACCTTCCTGAACCAGAAGCCGCTGCACGCAAGCGACGACGAAAACGTCAAGCTGTACTGCATCTACGTGGCCATCGGTCAGAAGCGCTCCACGGTCGCACAGTTCGTGAAGACCCTGGAAGACGCAGGCGCTCTTGAATACTCCATCGTCGTTGCCGCGACCGCTTCGGACGCCGCTCCGCTGCAGTACCTGGCGCCGTTCGCCGGCTGTGCGATGGGTGAATACTTCCGCGACAACTCCATGCACGCCGTGATCGGCTACGACGATCTGACCAAGCAGGCCGTTGCCTACCGTCAGATGTCCCTGCTGCTCCGCCGTCCGCCGGGACGTGAAGCTTTCCCGGGCGACGTCTTCTACCTGCACTCCCGTCTGCTGGAGCGCGCCGCGAAGCTGAACGAAGACAACGGCAGCGGATCGCTGACCGCTCTGCCGGTCATCGAAACCCAGGGCAACGACGTGTCCGCGTTTATTCCGACCAACGTGATCTCGATCACCGACGGTCAGATCTTCCTGGAAACGGACCTGTTCTACCAGGGTATCCGCCCGGCCGTGAACGTCGGTCTGTCGGTCTCCCGCGTGGGCTCGTCCGCTCAGATCAAGGCGATGAAGCAGGTTGCCGGTCCGATTAAGGGTGAACTCGCCCAGTATCGTGAAATGGCCGCCTTCGCCCAGTTCGGTTCGGATCTCGACGCCACCACCCAGCGCATGCTGAACCGCGGTGCCCGCCTCACCGAACTCCTGAAGCAGCCGCAGTTCTCGCCGCTGAAGACCCAGGAACAGGTTGCGGTCATCTACGCCGGCGTGAACGGCTATCTGGATCCGCTTCCCGTGAACAAGGTTCGCGAGTTCGAAGAGGCCTTGCTGCTGCACCTGCGCGGCGAACATGCCGATCTTCTGGACGCGATCTGGGAGAAAAAGGCACTCGATGACGAACTGACGGGCAAGCTTAAGGCCGTGCTCGACAGCTTCGCCAAGAACTTCGCCTGAGAACGCAGTCGGGATAAGGAGCAGGGGCGGCCATGCCGAGCCTGAAGGACTTACGAAACCGCATCGCTTCCGTGAAGGCGACGCAGAAAATCACCAAGGCCATGCAGATGGTGGCCGCGGCGAAGCTGCGTCGTGCTCAGGAAGCTGCGGAGGCCGCCCGGCCCTATGCTGAACGCATGGAGCAGGTGCTGGCCAACCTCGCGGTCGCCTTTGAGGGCCGTGATGACGCACCGAAGCTGATGTCCGGCACGGGCAGCGACCAGGTTCATCTCCTGGTGGTTGCTACGGCCGAACGCGGACTGTGCGGTGGTTTCAACACCAATATCGCCAAACTGGCACGTGAAAAGGCACGCAGCCTGATCGCCCAGGGCAAGACGGTGAAAATCATCTGCGTGGGCAAGAAGGGTTATGATGCGCTCAAGCGGGACCTTGGGTCCCATGTGATCAAGACCGTTGATCTGCGCAGCGTGAAGAACGTCGGATTCTCGAATGCAAACGACATCGGCACGGACATCCTGTCGATGTTTGCCGACGGCGAATTCGATATCTGCACGTTGTTCTATTCGAAGTTCAAGTCGGTGATCGCTCAGGAGCCGACGGCCCAGCAGCTCATTCCGGCCCATATCGAAGCCGCGGAAGGTGCGTCCGAACAGGGCGGCGCCGCAGCGGTCTACGAATATGAGCCGGACGAAGCGGAGATCCTCGAGGATCTCCTGCCGCGCAACATCTCCGTTCAGGTTTTCAGGGCTCTCCTGGAAAATGCTGCAAGTGAACAGGGCGCGCGTATGTCCGCAATGGACAACGCGACCCGCAACGCAGGCGAAATGATCGACAAACTGACGATCAGCTACAACCGCCAGCGTCAGGCACAGATCACGACGGAACTGATTGAAATTATCTCGGGCGCTGAAGCGCTCTAACGGGATCGATACGAGGATTAGGGATATGGCTGACAAAAAGGTCGGACGGATCACCCAGGTCATCGGCGCCGTTGTCGACGTCAAGTTCGATGACCACCTGCCGTTGATCCTGAACGCTCTTGAAGCGGACAACCATGGCGTTCGCCTGGTGCTGGAAGTTGCCCAGCACCTTGGCGAGAACACGGTTCGTACCATCGCGATGGACTCCACCGAGGGTCTGGTTCGCGGTCAGGAAGTGGTCGACACCGGCAGCGCGATCGAAGTGCCGGTCGGCGACGGTACGCTGGGCCGCATCATGAACGTGATCGGCGAACCGGTGGACGAAGCCGGCGCAATTCCGCATGACGCCAAGCGCGCCATCCACCAGGAAGCTCCGGAGTTCATCGAACAGTCCACCGAAGCGGAAATCCTGGTTACCGGCATCAAGGTCGTGGACCTTCTGGCTCCCTACGCAAAGGGCGGCAAGATCGGCCTGTTCGGCGGCGCCGGCGTGGGCAAGACGGTTCTGATCATGGAACTCATCAACAACGTCGCGAAGGCGCACGGCGGTTACTCCGTGTTCGCAGGCGTTGGCGAGCGGACCCGTGAAGGCAACGACCTTTACTGGGAAATGATCGAATCCGGCGTGAACAAGGAAGGCGGCGGCGAAGGCTCCAAGGCAGCCCTCGTTTACGGCCAGATGAACGAGCCCCCCGGAGCCCGTGCCCGTGTCGCTCTGACCGGTCTGACCGTTGCCGAACACTTCCGCGACCAGGGTCAGGACGTGCTGTTCTTCGTGGACAACATTTTCCGCTTCACCCAGGCCGGTTCCGAAGTGTCCGCGCTTCTCGGTCGTATTCCTTCGGCCGTGGGGTATCAGCCGACGCTGGCAACCGACATGGGTGCCATGCAGGAACGCATCACCACCACCACCAAGGGCTCGATCACGTCCGTTCAGGCCGTGTACGTTCCGGCCGATGACTTGACCGACCCGGCACCGGCATCGACCTTTGCCCACCTGGACGCAACGACGGTTCTGAACCGCTCGATCGCGGAAAAGGGCATTTACCCGGCCGTGGATCCGCTGGATTCCACCTCGCGTATGCTCGACGCCCGCATCATCGGCGAAGAACACTACGAAACAGCCCGTGCGGTTCAGGTGACCCTGCAGCGCTACAAGGCGCTCCAGGACATCATCGCCATCCTGGGCATGGACGAACTGTCCGAAGAGGACAAGCTCACCGTTGCCCGCGCCCGTAAGATCGAGCGTTTCCTGTCCCAGCCGTTCTTCGTGGCCGAGGTCTTCACCGGTTCTCCGGGCAAGCTCGTGGCTCTCGAGGACACGATCAAGGGCTTCAAGGGTCTCGTCAACGGCGAATACGACCACCTTCCGGAAGCGGCCTTCTACATGGTCGGCTCCATTGACGAAGCGGTCGAGAAGGCTCAGAGACTGGCTGCGGAAGCTGCCTGATAAGACAGAGATCGGGCGCTTTCAGGTCGAAGGCGCCCGTTCCTGAATTCGGACCGGCGGTTTCGCCGCCGTCCGCACCAGACTGACAAGGGACATGCCAAATGGCTGAGTTATTCCAGTTCGAGTTGGTCTCGCCGGAGCGCCAGCTCCTGTCCGAACAGGTTCTCGAAGTAATCGTTCCCGGTACCGAAGGTGAATTCGGTGTTCTGAAGGATCATAGCCCCTTCATGTCCACCATTCAGGCCGGCATTCTGAAGGTGCGCCGCGAACAGGGCGCAGGCTTGGACGAATATTTCGTTCGCGGCGGTTTTGCCGACGTGGCTACAGGTGGTCTGACCATTCTGGCAGAACAGGCAATCGCGGTCGAAGACCTGAAGGTCGAGCACCTGGACGAGCAGATCAAGAACGCTGAAGACGACGTTGCCGATGCCAAGGACACCGAAACCCTGCGCAAGGCCCAGGACACCCTGGCACGGCTGGTCGATATCAAGGATTCGCTGAAAAAGATCTGATTTCCCGCGCATCGCGCGTGAGGACGGATTTTCAGAACGCGGCCCATCGGGTCGCGTTTTTTGTTTGCCTGACCGATAAAGTTCGCCCGACTGATAAAAATGGGCTCATAAAAAAACCCGGCCATTTGGCCGGGTTCAAAAATTTCACACCAGAAACGCGATCAGGCGGCAATGCGCTTGAAGGTATTGGTCATACCGCCACCGGAACGGTTGCGGCGGCGCTCTTCCGGCGGGATGTAAACCAGGGCGCGGTGTTCGTCGCAGTAGGACACACCGGCTTCAACCCGGTTGTTGCACGGGAACGAGTAGTTGCCGGCATCGCCTTCTGCCCATTTGCAGCAACCGGGACGCGGGAGGCTCAATGAAGTCATGTTCTTTTCCTTCTTTTTCTACGCGCGGCAAAAAGCGCTCGAGCATCCTCTCTTCGAGGATCCGAACAGCCTTTGCGATTATCGGAGTTATAGTCACGTTCGCCGCGCGTAAATCCGCCCGATGGACGGTGAGCGCCGAACGCAAGAGTTAGATAGTGGAACAGTCACAAAATTGCAATAGTTGCTCCGCATGGAGGCTCTGCGACTGATGCATAGCTTCTGCTATAGCTAAGCACTTCTGCAAAAACAGTGTTACCAGTCAGTTATTTATTGCAAATCGCGACGTCTCGTCTCACCTGTCCGATAATCTGCCTCCGGCCTGTTCCAGGGCCTCGGGCGTATCCAGGTCGAGACGGGCAGCCGCGCCGATTTCATGTTCCAGAACGAATTCCGGATTTTCCGCAATCAGATGTCTTGCGCCGATATCGCCGCGCAGGGTCTTGAGCGCGTCAAAGAAACGTTTGTCCCAGAGCACCGGATTGCCTCTCTTACCCTCCGCCGTTGCGGTCACGATCAGGGCATTGGGACTGTCGGCGTAGCTGCCGATCATGCCTTTCAGGGTTTCTGACGTAATCCGCGGCATGTCCGCCAGCAATATGAGGACCGCATCCACGGACGGGTCCAGCGCTTCCATACCGGCGCCAATCGACCCGGCCATGCCTTCGGCGAAATCCGGATTGTGAACCACGTCGATCCCGTAATCCGATATTTCCGCCTCGATCCGGTCGGCCATGTGGCCCGTGACCAGAATGGTCTGCACCAGATCCGCGTCTTGCGCGGCTTCCACGGCATGCCGGACAAGGGTCTTGCCGTCCAGTTCGGCAAGCAACTTGTTGGGACCACCCATGCGGCTCGATTTTCCGGCCGCCAGGATAATGGCGCCGATTTTGGGCTTGTCAGGCACCGTCTTGACCTCGCGTGGTTGCGGTCGCGTCCCGATTTCCATCAAAAGGCCGCCGACGCCCATTCCGGTAATGTCATGGGCGGTGACCTCCAGTCCGGCGAGCTTCCGATCGAGGACCCAGTCGAAGCCGTTTTCCTTGGGGCTGCGGGCGCAGCCAGGCGCTCCAATGACCGGCAGGCCTTCGTAAGTCCCGATCATAAGCAGGTTGCCCGGATCCACGGGCATGCCGAACTGCTCCACCGCCCCGCCGGCACGCTCGATCGCCGCCGGCAGAATATCTTTCCGGTCGACGACGGCCGAAGCTCCGAACAGGATCAGAAAATCCGCACCCTGCCCGGCAAGCTTCGCCATGGCCTCGGCGACGGCTTCTTCCCGGTGGTCCACCCGCTCTTCTGAGAGGATCGTACTGCCGCTCGCGGCAAGGCGGGCTTCCAGCACGCGCCGCGTCTTGTCCATGGTGCTCGGCTTCAGGTGCGGCAGCCTGGTTGCGATCAGCCCGACCCTGCGGGCCTTGAACGGGGCAACCTTGAGGGCGCCCGAAATCCGCTCCTCGGCTTCGGCAACGAACCGTGCGGGCGCTGCAAAGGGAATGATCTTGGCGGTCGCGACCATGCGTCCGGCCAGGACCCTGGCGTATTCGGGCAGGGTGGCGATGGTGATCGCCGGGTCGATCCGGTTCATCGCATCGACCGCTTGCCGGTCGATCACGAGGACCCCGGCCTGTTCCGCATAGAGGTTGACCCGGCCGGTGAAGGGAGGGTCGCTGATCAACCCGCCGCCATTGGCCGCCCTCGCGATGCGGTCTGCCGCGAGATTTTCATTCAAATCATCCGCCGCCAGACAGGCCACGGTAACAGTTGAGACGCCGGCCTGCTGAAGCGTTTTTATATCGTCCGCGCTGAGCACGCGCCCCTTCTTGAACGTGGCGGTTCCGGTCCTGGTGGAATGGGCAAGGACGCACCCTTCCGCTTCCAGGATCGGCCTGGGGCCGAATTCCATCAGGCGGCCTCCGGTTCCTTGCGCAGGGCGGCAATCACCTTGCCAAGCACAGCGACGGCAATCTCGGCCGGCGATGCGGCGCCGATATCGAGCCCGATCGGGGCGTCGATCCGATCAATGTCCGCTTGCGCGATTCCCGCTTCCAGGAAACGTTCCACCCGTTTGGCGTGGGTCTTCCGGCTGCCGAGGGCGCCGACGTAGAAGCAACCGGCCTTCAACGCTTCCTGCAGCGGCAGGTCGTCGATCTTCGGATCGTGGGTCACTGCGGCCACGGCGGTAAAGGCGTCGAACGGCATGTTCTTGAGGACATCCTCCGGCCACTCTGCAATCAGCGTTTCTCCGGGGAATCGCTCCTTCGTGGCAAAGGCGGTGCGGGGGTCGATGATGGTCACGTCGAAACCCGCGATTTCCGCCATTGGCGCCAGCGCCTGAGAAATATGAACCGCGCCGATGATGACCAGCCGGGGTGGCGGGACGGAAACCGTGAGGAACATGTTGCCGCTTTCGGTTTCGATCATGCCGGATTTTCCGGACCGGAACCGCTTTGTCAGGTCTACGTGCAACGGATCGGCCGAAAAATCGGAGCTTTTCTTGATCAGCCGTTGTTCGCCGCTCGCCATGTCGGTGACGAGGATCGTCGCCCGCCGGGCCGTGCGTTCTTCGTTGAGTGCGGAGAGAAGGGAAAGGTCCATCGATCAGCTACGCTCCGTTGCCAGTTTGAGCCCAAGCCCCACCAGGATCGATCCGGTGATCCAGCGGCTCACATCCTGCCACCGGGAAGACCTGCGAAGCTGTTTTTGAACCTGGGAGGCAAACAGCACGGTGAAAATATCGGCCGACGTAAAACTCAGGTTCACCATCGTGCCCAGGATCAGGAATTGGCCCCAGACGGGAAGGGCGGCATTGGCATCGACAAACTGGGGCAGGAAGGCGATGAAGAACACCGCGACCTTGGGATTGAGAACTTCCACGATCACGCTGTCGAGGAACGCACGCCGACGGCTGCGCTTCGGCAGCTCGGGCGTTGGCCCCGCCACCGTACGGGTCCGGATCATCTGGATGCCGAGCCAGACGAGATAGGCGCCGCCCGCGAGCTTCAAGGCAGCATAAAGGGCCGGAACGACGGCGAAGACCGCCGACAGACCCAAGGTCGCGGCGATCACATGGACATAGCAGCCGATGTGGATACCGAACGCGGCCCAGAAGCCCGCGGCGCGCCCGCGCGACAATGTCTGCGCGGCCGTGTAAAGCAGGGCCGGACCGGGAAAATAGGCGAACAGAAGGGTCGCGGCGGCGAAGGCCATCAGGGTTTCATAGGCTGGCATTTCTGGTTTCCGGTTCAGGCAATCGGTTCGACATAGACGCTGATGCGTCCGCCGCAGGACAGTCCGACGCGCCATGCGGTTTCGTCGGCGACACCGAATTCGAGCGTCGTCGGCTTGCCGCTTTCAATCACGTCAATGGCCTCGGAGACCACGGCGCCTTCGACGCAGCCGCCGGAGACCGATCCCTCGAAATTGCCGTCCTCGTCGATGACCAGGTGGGAACCGACCGGCCGCGGCGCGGACCCCCAGGTTTCGACCACGGTCGCAAGCGCGACCTGCCGCCCGGACCGGCGCCATTCCTCGGCGGTGCCGAGCACATCGGTTGTTGATGACTGGATATCGTGGGTCATGAAAGAATTCTCCCTCTCGGGAAATATAGACCCATTGAATTCAGATGAAAGCGCCGCGTCGCGAAAATTGCGCATGAAAAAGCGGCGCCCCGTTTCCGGTGCGCCGCTTCGTGTCAGGGGAAACCTGTTCGTCTTATTCGGCAGCCGAGCGCAGCACCGGGGCAGCGTCGCGCACGTCGCCGTCCACATGCGGCTCGAAGGTCGCGAAGTTGTCGATGAACATCTGCACCAGCTTGGCGGCCTGGCGATCGAAGGCTTGCTTGTCGTCCCAGGTTTCCCGCGGGTTCAGGATCCTGGAATCGACGCCCGGCACTTCTTCGGGAACCGCGAAGCCGAAATACGGGTCGGTGCGGAAGGTCGCGTTCTTCAGCGAGCCGTCGAGCGCACCGGCCAGCAGCGTCCGGGTTGCCTTGATCGGCATGCGGCTGCCGACGCCATAGGCGCCGCCGGTCCAGCCGGTGTTGACCAGCCAGCAGTCCACATTGTGTTCGGCGATCAGGTCGCGCAGCAGGTTGCCGTACTGGGACGGATGCAGCGGCAGGAACGGTGCGCCGAAGCAGGTGGAGAAGGTGGCCTGCGGCTCGGTCACGCCACGCTCGGTGCCGGCGACCTTGGCGGTGTAGCCGGAAATGAACGTGTACATGGCCTGGGCCGGGGTCAGCTTGGCGATCGGCGGCATGACGCCGAAGGCATCCGCCGTCAGCATGATGATCGTCTTCGGCATCGGGGCCGTGCCGGTCGGGCTGGCGTTGGAGATGAAGTGGATCGGATAGGCCGCGCGGGTGTTTTCCGTCTTCGAATCGTCATCGAAGTCCGGAACGCGGTTCTCGTCCAGAACGACGTTCTCCAGGACGGTGCCGAAACGCTGGGTCGTGGAATAGATTTCCGGCTCGGCTTCTTCCGACAGCTTGATCGTCTTGGCGTAGCAGCCGCCTTCGAAGTTGAACACACCGGTCTTGCCCCAGCCGTGTTCATCGTCGCCGATCAGGGTCCGGTTCGGGTCGGCGGAAAGGGTGGTCTTGCCGGTGCCCGACAGGCCGAAGAAGATCGCGGTGTCGCCTTCGGAACCCACATTGGCGGAGCAATGCATCGACATGACGCCCTGCAGCGGCAGCAGGTAGTTCAGGAAGGTGAAGACCGACTTCTTCATTTCACCGGCATAGGACGATCCGCCGATCAGCACGATCTTGCGGGTCAGGTCGCAGGCGATGACGGTTTCGGTGCGGCAGCCGTGACGCTCCGGATCGGCCTTGAAGCTCGGCAGATCGATGATCGTCATTTCCGGAATGAAGCCGGCGAGTTCGGACGTTTCCGGACGCAGCAGCAGGTTGCGGATGAACAGCGAGTGCCAGGCGTATTCGGTGTAGACGCGAACCGGCAGCCGGTAGGCCTTCTCGGCGCCGCCATAAAGGTCCTGCGCGAAGAGTTCCTTATCCTTCACGTGTTCGCGGAAATCGGCGAAGAGCGTTTCGAAGTGGTCGAGCGACATGCGCTGGTTGTTGTCCCACCACACGGTATCCGCCGTGTTGTCGTCGACGACCACGAACTTGTCCTTCGGAGACCGGCCGGTGTGCATGCCGGTATCGGCGACCAGCGGTCCGTTCGCTGCAATCTGAGCTTCGCCGCGCGAGATCGAATGCTCGTAAAGTGCAGGCTCGCTCTGGTTCCAATAGATTGCCTTCAGACCCTCGAGTCCGAAAGTCTCGACGCCGTGAGAGCCATTCCTGACACCTACTTCCTGCATATCCCGCTGTCCTTGTGAATTTGGCGTTTCCTGCCCTAGGGGCGGCAAGTAATAATTTGTTAAGCCACGCCTGCGAGCGGTGGCGAAACTAGTGGATACGCAGGCATCCAACAAGACTGCGGGGCAATTGAATCGTCGGTTTAATCGATTAAATACAATCAACCTGCGTGAGATGATTAATTTGCTTTCCGAATAAATTCATTCCAGAAGGACCATTCGAGGTTCGCACCAAGAAATGCCGTTCATTTGGAGCAGCATACGTAAATAGACTGATATCGGGAGGCGGGGACTGCTGGTGCCCGGACTGCAACTCAAAGTGCCGCGAACTGTACGATTGCCATATTTTATGCGCATTTAGCAGGCCAAAGGCTTAAGAACTGTCGAGGGGGCCGATACGCGGCCTGTTACCTGAAAGATACGGATCCAGATTATGCCGACGATTGCATTGGTAGATGACGACCGCAACATCCTGACTTCGGTTTCAATCGCCCTGGAGGCGGAAGGCTATCGGGTGCAGAGCTACACGGATGGCACTTCGGCCCTGGAGGGGCTGCAGGGCGATCAGCCGGACCTGGCGATTTTCGATATCAAGATGCCGCGCATGGATGGCATGGAACTGCTGCGCCGCCTGCGCCAGACGACCGATCTGCCGGTCATATTCCTGACCTCGAAGGATGATGAGATCGACGAGTTGTTCGGCCTGAAGATGGGCGCCGACGATTTCATCCGCAAACCGTTCTCCCAGCGTCTGCTGGTGGAGCGTGTCCGGGCGGTGCTGCGCCGGGTTCAGCCGCGCGATGCCTCGGCGCCCCGGGATGCGGCCGACAAGCTCCTGGAGCGCGGCCAGCTCGTGATGGATCCGGAGCGTCATACCTGTACCTGGAACAACAAGCCGGTTACCCTGACGGTGACCGAATTCCTGATCCTGTCGGCGCTCGCACAGCGTCCGGGCGTGGTGAAAAGCCGAAACGCCCTGATGGATGCGGCCTACGACGATCAGGTTTATGTTGACGACAGGACGATCGACAGTCACATCAAGCGCCTTCGCAAGAAGTTCAAGGTCGTTGACGACGATTTCGACATGATCGAAACGCTTTACGGCGTCGGTTACAGGTTCAAGGAGGTCTGAAGACCCCGTCCATGGCGGTAGAGAGCGAGAAGGCGGAAGGGGCGGCTGCGCCGGAAGGTGCGCCCGAGCGATCCCAGTTGCGCAGGCTTGGCAACAAGCGGATCCGGCGCCGGCTGCTCAACCGGTTCGGCCGGATTTTCGGCACCTATGTGCTTTCCTCCCTGACCCGGCGGATCGTCGCGATCAATCTCGTCGGCCTGGTCGCGCTCGTTGTCGGCATCCTCTATCTCAACCAGTTTCGCGCCGGCCTGATCGATGCCCGGGTGCAAAGTCTGCTGACCCAGGGTGAGATCATCGCAGGTGCGATTGCCGCCTCCGCCACCGTCGACACCGGCGCCATTACGGTCGATCCGGAACGGTTGCTCCAGCTCCAGGCTGGCGAGAGTATCGCGCCGGGCAGCGATGACCTCGACACGCTCGACTTTCCGGTGAACCCGGAGCGGGTCGGGCCGGTCCTCCGGCGGCTGATTTCCCCGACCAAGACCCGGGCCCGGATCTATGACCCGGACGGGATCCTGATCCTGGATTCGCGCCATCTTTATTCCAGTGCTCAGATCCTGCGCTTCGATCTTCCTCCGCCCAATGCGGAGGAGGACAATCTGTGGGACAGGATCTGGCAGTCGGTCAAACTCTGGCTGAGGCGCGGCGACCTGCCGCTTTATCAGGAAGTCGGCGGCGGCGACGGCCGGGCCTATCCGGAAGTGGAAGCGGCCCTTGCGGGCTCGCCGGCAAGCGTCGTCCGTGTGTCTCCGCGCGGCGAACTGATCGTCTCCGTGGCCGTGCCGATCCAGAGGTTCCGCGCGGTCCTCGGCACGTTGCTGCTGTCGACGCAAGGCGGCGACATCGATGCCATCGTGCGCGCCGAGCGTATTGCCATCATGCGCGTCTTCCTGGTCGCGGCGACGGTGACCACGCTTCTGTCGATCCTGCTGGCCGGCACCATTGCCGGACCTGTCCGGCGCCTGGCTGCCGCCGCCGAGCGTGTCCGCATGGGATCGACTTCCCGTCAGGAAATTCCCGAATTCGCCGAGCGACAGGACGAGATCGGCCATTTGGCGCGGGCGTTCCGGGAAATGACCCATGCGCTCTACAACAAGATCGACGCGATCGAGCAGTTCGCGGCCGACGTCGCTCATGAATTGAAGAACCCGCTGACATCGCTGCGCAGCGCGGTGGAGACCTTGCCGCTGGCGAAGTCGGACCAGTCCAAGGCACAGCTTCTGGAGATCATTCAGCACGACGTGCGCCGCCTCGACCGGCTGATTACGGACATTTCCGATGCCTCCCGCCTCGATGCCGAACTGGCGCGCGCCGATGCCCAGAAGGTCGATCTGGCCGACCTGCTGCGCGCCATTGCCAATGCCGCCAACCAGCGTGCGGAAGGCGATATGGCCGAAATCCTGGTGACTGTTGCCGATGCGCAGGGCCCCTCGCCCTATCAGGTCATGGGTCACGATATCCGTCTGGGCCAGGTGATCAGCAATCTTCTCGATAACGCCCGTTCATTCTCGCCGGAAAACGGAACGGTACGGATCGGCCTGAGCCGGTCAGGCTCCATGATCCGGATTACCATCGATGACGACGGTCCCGGCATTCGCGCCGAAAACACCGACCGTATCTTTGAGCGCTTCTACACGGACCGCCCGGATGGCGAAGGCTTCGGTAACAATTCCGGTCTGGGCCTGTCCATCTCGCGCCAGATCATTGAGGCCTACGGCGGAACGATCGATGCGGCCAACCGGACGGAAGACGACGCCAAGACGGGCAAGAGCAGGGTTGCCGGTGCGCGCTTCACCATTACCCTGCCGGCCAAGGCCGCGAAATGAGCACGGCGGACGGGCTTCCCCCGACCGTGCATGCTGCCTGCGTCATTGTCGGAACGCGCGGTATTCTGCTGCGCGGCAAATCGGGCACCGGCAAGTCGAGCCTGTGCGATCTGCTGGTCGAGGCCGCAGGAACCAAGGGGCACTTTGCAGCCCATGTTGCCGATGACCGGACCTGTCTTCGCCGGGAAAACGGCAAGGTCGTCGCGTCGCCCGCCCCTGCGATCGCCGGAAAACTGGAAGTGCGGGGCCTCGGTATCGTCGAGTTGACCAACGAGCCGGAGGCGGTGCTTCATCTTGTTGCCGACCTTGTCCCTTCCGGGGAGTTGGAAAGATATCCCGAGGACGAGGCGCTGTGTGTCGAGCTTGAAGGCGTTGACCTTCCCTTTGTCGGGCTCGAGGAAGGCCGGCCGATGGAGAATCTGCGCCGTTTGCGCTGGAGGATGCGCGGGCTTTTCCCCAAAAGCCCCGATTACATCTGACCGCATGGCCTTTTTTACTTGCAACGGGCGGGCCTCTTGTCGACAGTGCACCCAGACGTGAAACGGGCCTTGTGTCCGTATTCGCCTCATCAAGCTGGATCAGGGTACGTATGATCGGTCTCGTATTGGTAACCCACGGGCGTCTTGCAGAAGAATTCAAGGCGGCATTGGAACATGTGGTCGGACCTCAGGAGCAGGTCGAGACGATCTCCATCGGTCCTGACGACGACATGGAACAGCGCCGACAGGATATTCTGAAGGCGGTCGAATCGGCCAATTCCGGTCAGGGTGTCGTTTTGCTGACGGACATGTTCGGCGGGACGCCCTCCAATCTGGCGATTTCCGTCATGGACGGGAAGTCGGTGGAGGTCGTGGCCGGTGTCAATCTGCCCATGCTGATCAAGCTCGCGAGCGTTCGCGGAGACCGGGGCCTTGCGGACGCGGTGGATGAAGCACGCCAGGCCGGACAGAAATACATTTCCGTCGCAAGCCAGGTGCTGTCGGGCCAGAACTGACGGAAATTACGGCCCGTGACCGCCCAAAACCTCGAAAAAGAACTGACCATCGTCAACCAGCGCGGCTTGCACGCCCGCGCCTCGGCCAAGCTCGTGAAGCTGGTCGAGGGGTTCGATGCGGCGGTCAATGTCTCCAGGGACGGACAGACCGTCGACGGGACGTCGATCATGGGACTGATGATGCTTGCTGCCAGCCCCGGCTGCTGCATCCGCGTGTCCGTCTCCGGTGCGCAGGCCGAAGAGGCCATGGCAGCCATTACCGCCCTTGTGGAGGACGGCTTCGGCGAGGCGGACTAGCTGCGAGCCTGCCGTCGTGTTCGACGGCAGGCCGGTTTCACTGGTTTGCCTGTATATGTTTCCCGATAAGGCCGTTGCCTTCCAGGGCGAAAGCCGCCAAACCGTCTATTGAGATTTACATCAGGAGATTTTATGGCGAACCCTCCGCAAGATCGGCGCCTTGAGGCAGCCAGGGCAGCCTTGTCGCACATTCACGATGCCCTTGAGATGGAATTCGGCTTCGAACTTTGGGATGGATCGACCATTCCCGCCGATGCTCCGGCTGACGGTTTGAGGATTGCGTTGTCCGAAGCCGCCCTGCCGCGGTTGCTGCGCCGGCCCGGCGCGAAGACGCTGATCGATCTCTATACGGAAGGGCATATCGATCCGCGCGGCGGCAGCATTTTCGATCTTGCCGACAAGCGTCCGCGTGTGCGCAGTCGCGAATTCCGCAAGCGGCTGAATAAGAAGCTGATCCTGAAGAGCGCGTTGCCGCTCCTGTTCGGGCCGGGAAAAGGCTCGGCTTCTCCGGTTGTCTCCGGTCTGGATGCAGGGCGGGAAGCGGACCGGAGCTCCGGCAGTGCGAAGAGCGACATCGCCTTTCACTACGACGTCTCGAACGAGTTCTACCGCCTGTTTCTCGATCCGATGATGGTCTACACCTGCGGCTATTTCGCTGACTGGTCGAACGATCTGGCGACGGCCCAGACCGACAAGCTGGACATGATTTGCCGCAAGCTGCGCCTGAAGCCGGGCGATCGGATGCTTGATATCGGCTGCGGCTGGGGGGCGCTAATCTGTCATGCTGCCGAGCATTACGGCGTCACCGCCTTGGGCGTGACCCTGGCAGAAGAGCAACTGGAGCTGGCGAGGCAGCGGATCGCGGAGCGCGGACTGGAAGACAGCGTGTCGGTCGAACTGAAGGATTACCGCGATCTGACGGGCCAGTTCGACAAGATTTCCTCCATCGGCATGTTCGAACATGTCGGGATTGACAACCACGACGCCTATTACCGGGAGGTCCACCGGCTGCTGCGGCCCCGCGGTATTTATCTGCATCATGCCATTACACGTAAAGGCAAAAAGAGCCTCAAGGCGTTTCGCCACAAGCGGGCGGAATACAAAGCGATGGTGCGCTACATTTTCCCCGGAGGTGAAGTCGATCATATCGGCTGGACGCTGACCAACCTCGAGCACCACGGCTTTGAGGTCCATGACGTGGAAGGCTGGCGGGAGCATTATGCACGCACGACCCGCCTGTGGGCGGAGAACCTGGCTCGGGAGAAAGAGGCCGCCATCGCGGAGGTCGGCGAACCGAAATACCGGCTTTGGCTGCTTTATCTGACGGGCGTGTCCCTGAGTTTCCAGCGTGGCACCTTGTCCATTTTCCAGACTGTCTCCTCGAAACGGGACAAGGGGCCGTCCGGTTTGCCACCGAGTCGGGCGGACCTTTATTCATGAGCTGTAAATGATATAAAGAAATCTTTATATCCGCATTGCTAGTTGATGAGCTGCGCGCTATAACACCGCCTGTATACATCGGGAGGCGTGCTGCCTCCGTGAGGCGGCTTGCCGTTCGGCAACCCGTATCCCCATCACCAGGCCCGGCCGAATGCCGGTCCGGGCAAACTTCAGGACGTTTTTATGAACGACTATATCGTTAAGGACATCGGGCTCGCTGACTGGGGCCGGACCGAAATCGAGATCGCTGAAACCGAAATGCCGGGCCTGATGGCCTGCCGCGAGGAATTCGGTGCTTCCAAGCCGCTGAAGGGCGCGCGCATTGCAGGTTCCCTGCACATGACGATCCAGACGGCTGTCCTCATCGAGACCCTGGTTGCCCTGGGCGCCGAAGTGCGCTGGGCGTCGTGCAACATTTTCTCCACCCAGGATCAGGCCGCCGCTGCAATCGCCAAGGCCGGCGTTCCGGTCTTCGCCATCAAGGGCGAGACGCTGGAAGAATACTGGGACTACGCCGACAAGATCTTCGACTTCGACGGCGGCGCCAACATGATCCTCGACGATGGCGGCGATGCGACCCTCTACATCCTGATGGGCGCTCGCGTCGAAGCCGGCGAGACGAACCTCATCGAAAACCCGACGTCTGAGGAAGAGGAATGCCTCTTCGCGCAGATCAAGAAGCGCATGGCCGCGAACCCGGGCTGGTTCACCAAACAGCGTGACCTGATCCAGGGCGTGTCGGAAGAAACGACCACGGGCGTCATGCGCCTTTATGAAATGCAGAAGAAGGGCCAGCTGCCGTTCCCGGCGATCAACGTCAACGACAGTGTCACCAAGTCCAAGTTCGACAACCGCTACGGTTGCCGTGAATCGCTCGTCGACGGTATCCGCCGCGGTACCGACGTCATGATGTCCGGCAAGGTTGCCGTCGTCTGCGGCTACGGCGACGTCGGCAAGGGGTCCGCACAGTCTCTGGCAGGTGCCGGCGCGCGTGTGATCGTGACCGAAATCGACCCGATCTGCGCCCTGCAGGCGTCCATGGACGGTTACGAGGTCAAGACCATCGAACAGGCCCTGCCGGAAGGCGACATCTATGTCACCGCGACCGGCAACAAGGACATCATCACCTTCGAACACATGAAGGGGATGAAGGATATGGCGATCGTCTGTAACATCGGCCACTTCGATAACGAGATCCAGGTCGCTGCCCTGAAGAACACCAAGTGCCGTCCGGTCAAGGACCAGGTCGACCTGTACGAGTTCCCGGATGGCAAGCGCATGATCCTGTTGTCCCAGGGCCGTCTCGTGAACCTCGGCAACGCCACCGGCCACCCGAGCTTCGTGATGTCTGCCAGCTTCACCAACCAGGTGCTGGCGCAGATCGAACTGTTTACCCGTGGCGAGCAGTACAAGAACGAAGTCTATGTGCTGCCGAAGCACCTCGACGAGAAGGTCGCCCGTCTGCACCTTGAGAAGCTCAGCGTGACGCTGACCGAGCTGACGGATTCCCAGTCGGATTACCTGGGGATTAACAAGGCTGGCCCGTTCAAGCCCGAGCACTACAAGTACTGATATGCATCACCCGCCCCACTACATCTGGTGGGGCGGGTGAAATCCTGCTCGACGTCTTTTGAGTCGAATTTTTAAGAATTTAGCATTTCCGTTAACTTTTCAGAAACTGACTCTTCTTCGCGATTCCCAAAAAGGTTATGGTTTTAGCGAATCAGTAGCCATGAGGCACACGCTTCTGATTCAGCCCGTATTTACGGGGAAAACGGCGGCTAAGGGGATCATGGAATGCCGGCAGGCAGCTATGACGGCGCGCGTGAGAACGCGACGTTGCGGGGAAGGATTCTAACATCGGTAAGGTTGGTGGGCTCTGCTGCCGCCGCGTCGATGGTTTCCGTTCCTGCCGCATGGTCTGCCGAACTCTTCCCAGTCTCTTCCGTGCAGATCAATCCGGACACGATGGTTCTTTTCGGTGCCGTCGGCGGTATGTGTGCCTTTGCCGTCACCACCGCGATTGCACTGGTTCGCCACAAAAAACAGTCCGCGAAATTCGCCAAGGCGATGAAACGCGAAACCAGCGATCTCAGGTTCCAGGTCGACCGGCTGGAATCCATGCTCAATACCGACGAGCAGCGGGTGGTCGTGTGGACGGGCAACGGCGCAGTGCCGCAGGTTTGGGGCGTGCTGCCTGAGGAATCCGGTGTGCCGCGCAACGAAGCGCAGCTGCTGTCCTTCGGCAACTGGCTGACCGCCAAAGGCTCCGCCGATCTGGAAGATTGCCTCGACACCCTGTTCAACACCGGCGAACAGTTTTCCACGACCCTGAAAACCCGGACCGGCACCTATGTCGAGGCGGCTGGCCGCACCACCGGCGGCGCCGTCGTGCTGCGCTTGCGTGATCTCACCGGCGAACGCCAGATGCAGGCCGAACTTGCCGCCCGCAATGCCCGGATCTCGGGCGAACTCTATATGCTTCATGCCCTGTTGAACGCGATGCCGGCGCCCGCCTGGCAGCGCGATGCAGAAGGCAAGCTGATCTGGGCGAATGCCGCTTATGCACATGCGGTCGACGCGCCGGATGCGGCCTCCGCCCTGCGCGATGGCGCACCGTTCCTCGACGCCGCCGCGCAGGAAGCCATGGCAAGCGAGCGGGACGAGGACGGCAGCTTCCATGCCCGTATTCCGATCGTGGCCGCCGGCAAGCGTTGCGTCTTCGAAGTCACCGACGTGTCCGCCAATGTGGGCAGCGCAGGGGTCGCGGTCGATATCAGCGAACTCGAACAGGTTCGCAAGGAGCTCGCCCGCGCCGAGGAATTCCACGGCCGCACGCTCGACCAGCTTGCGACCGCGGTCGCCATCTTCTCCGCCGACCGCAAGCTGCAGTTCTACAATGCCGCCTTCCGCCAGCTTTGGGATCTGGATCCGGTCTTCCTGGAAAACAGCCCCGAGGACGGCGCGGTCCTCGATGCGCTGCGGGCCGCAAGAAAGCTGCCCGAGCAGGCCGATTATCGGGTCTGGCGCAACAAGATGCTCAACAGCTACCAGTCCCTGGAGGCCCAGGAGAGCTGGTGGCATCTGCCCGACGGCCGCACCCTGCGCGTCATCGCAAACCCGCATCCCCAGGGCGGCGTGACCTATATCTACGAAAACGTCACCGAACGCCTCGATCTGGAAAGCCGCTACAACGCTCTGGCAAGGGTTCAGGGCGAAACCCTGGACAACCTGTCGGAAGCCGTTGCCGTGTTCGGCTCCGACGGCCGTCTCCGTCTTTGGAACCCGGCCTTCGCCCGCATCTGGAACCTGTCGGAAGACATGCTCTCCGACATGCCGCATGTGAAGAACGTGGTCGATGCCTGCGCCAAGCGCGAGGACGAGGTCGAGGCCTGGCAACAGCTTGCCGGCAGTGTGACCGGTCTGGTCGACAATCGCATGCAGGCCGCCAACCGTATGGAGCGCCATGACGGCTCGGTTCTGGACTACGCGACCGTTCCGCTCCCCGATGGCGGCACGCTGGTGACGTTCGTCGATGTCACCGACAGCGTGAATGTCGAGCGTGCCCTGGTGGAAAAGAACGAGGCGCTCGAGCAGGCCGACCAGCTCAAGAACGCCTTCATCCAGCACGTCTCCTACGAGTTGCGCTCGCCGCTCACCAACATCATCGGCTTCGCCCAGCTCCTGACCGATCCCAAGTTCGGTGAGCTGTCCGACAAGCAGGGCGAATACGCCGACTACATCCGCTCGTCGTCCTCCGCCCTGCTGGCGATCATCAACGACATTCTCGATCTGGCGACCCTCGATGCGGGCATCATGGAGCTGGATCTGAGCGAGGTCGATGTCGCGGCAACCGTGGAAGCGGCGGT
The DNA here is from genome assembly GCF_048260565.1 of Roseibium sp. Classification (GTDB taxonomy): domain Bacteria; phylum Pseudomonadota; class Alphaproteobacteria; order Rhizobiales; family Stappiaceae; genus Roseibium. The sequence goes on from NZ_JBLXGP010000006.1 coordinate 302,087, forward strand.
CGAGGGCTTGAAGGACCGGATTGCCGAGACGCAAATCACGCTGCACACGCATGTGCCCGACAATGTCGGCACCATCCTGGCGGACGAAAAGCGCCTGCGCCAGGTGCTGTTCAACCTGATTTCCAACGCGATCCGCTATTCCGACGAACACGGCGTGGTCGATGTCAGCTGCGACCGCAAGGACGAAAACGTCGTTTTCGTCGTCCAGGACCATGGCCACGGCATCCCCGCCGATGTGCTGCAGCAGGTGTTCAACCGCTTCGTCGGCCACGACACCGGCTCCAAGCGCCAGGGCGCTGGACTTGGTCTCGCCATCGTCAAGAGCTTCGTCGAACTGCACGGCGGCAAGGTGGAAATCGATTCCGAGGAAGGTAAGGGCACGACGGTCACCTGTATCTTTCCCGCCAAGCCGGAACTGACCGGCCGCATTGCTGCCGAATGAGCGGGCAGGACCATGTCCGGCCCGGAACTTCGTGACATTTCCGATCCCTTCCTGTCGCTCGTCCTGGAGGATGAGGCGGCGACCGTTCGTCTGGCGGAAGACCTTGCCGCTAGTCTGTCTCCGGGCGACCTGATCGCGCTCTCCGGTGATCTCGGCGCCGGCAAGTCCACCTTCGCCCGCGCGCTCCTGCGGACGCTTGCCGACGACGAAGATCTGGAAGTCCCGAGCCCGACCTTCACCCTGGTCCAGACCTATGATTTCGAGCGATTCGCGGTTTCCCACTTCGACCTCTACCGGCTGGAGGAGCCGGAGGAACTGGAGGAACTGGGATTGGACGAGTTGCTGGAGACCGGCGCGGCTCTGGTCGAATGGCCGGAGCAGGGCGGAGACCTTCTGCCCGGGGGCGCTCTCTGGCTTCGCTTCGAGGCCGGGGAAGATGATGACAGCCGCCGTGTCTGGTTTGCCTCCGACAAGACCGACTGGCCGGAGCGCCTGAACCGGACGCTCAAAATCCGGCAGTTGCTGACGCAGTCCGGCCTTGGGGCAGCGCACCGGCGCCATCTGACCGGCGACGCCTCCACACGCAGCTATGAGCGGGTCTCCTCCGACAATGGGACCGCCGTCGTCATGAACTGGCCGGAGCCGAAAGGGGAAGCCGGGTCCGAAGCGGCGCTCACCTATAATCGCCTCGTTCATCGTGCGCCCGGTGTTCGCGCTTTTGTCGCCGTCGGTGAAGAACTGCGCCGCAAGGGGTTTGTCGCGCCTGCGGTCTTTGCGTCCGATCTCGATGCAGGGCTGCTGGTGCTGGAGGATCTGGGTTCCGGCAGCGTGCTGTCGAACGGGACACCGATCGCGGACCGGTATGAGCAGGCGGTTCTTGTTCTGGCGGAGATGCATGGTGTTCAGTGGCCGAAGGCTGTCCGTCTGCCCGACGGTTCTGAATACAGTGTCCCCGTCTATTCCCGCGACGCGCTGCAGACGGAGGCCGATCTTTATCTCGACTGGTATGTGAAATATGCCACCGGTACGGCGGCGAGCGCGTCTGCGCGCGAGGACTTTCGCCGGCTCTGGCAGTCCGCTTTCGACGCCATTGCCGATGCCGAAACCGGCTGGGTGCTGCGCGACTATCATTCGCCCAACCTGATCTGGCGGGAGGATCGGGAAGGAGCGTCCCGGGTGGGGCTGATCGATTATCAGGACACGGTGATCGGGCCCGTCGCCTATGACGTCGCCTCGCTTCTGCTCGATGCCCGCGCCGACATTCCGCAAGCTCTGGAAAAAGACCTCTATCAGGCCTATGTGCAGGCGAGGCAATCCGCCGATCCGGATTTCGATGAAGCCGGCTTTTCCGCCGCCTATGCGGTCATGGGGGCCCAGAGGGTCACCAAGATCCTGGGGATATTCATCCGCCTGGCTGAACGGGACGGCAAACCGGCGTATCTGGATCATTTGCCAAGGATGCAATCTTACCTTGACCGGGTTCTGATGCATCCTGTTCTGTCGGATCTGAAGCTCTGGTATGACGGGAATCGCGGCTAGAAGCCCGAGCGGTTCCGGAAACCGAAACTGGAACGGGAAATGAACGAGAAGACGTTTCGTCCTTCGAAAGCAATGATCCTGGCCGCGGGCCGGGGCAAACGGATGCGTCCGATCACTGCCACCACACCGAAGCCGCTGATCGAGGTCAACGGCAAGGCCCTGATCGACCACGGGCTCGACCGGCTCGCGGCAGCCGGGGTCTCTTCCTGCGTCGTCAACGTCCATTACCTTGCCGACCTGGTGGAGGTTCATGCCCGCCGCCGCAAGGACATGGAAATCCTGATTTCCGACGAGCGCGAGGAACTGCTCGAAACCGGAGGCGGCATCAAGAAGGCGCTGCCGCTCCTGGGCGATCGGCCGTTTTTCCAGCTCAATGCCGACACCGCCTACTGGATCGAGGGCGTGAAGCCCAACCTGGAGCACATGATCGATGCCTGGGACGAGAGCCGCATGGATGCGTTGCTTCTGGTGGCGGAAACCGTGAAGTCGGTCGGCTATTCCGGCCGGGGTGATTTCGATTTCGATATGGCCAAGGACGGCTCCCTGATCCGGCGTCCGGAACGCAGCGTGACGGCCTTTGCCTATGCGGGGGCGGCGATCCTGCATCCCCGTCTCTTCGACGGCGCTCCGGAAGGGCCATTCTCCATGAACCTCCTGTTCGACAAGGCGATCGAAGAGGGTCGGCTTTTCGGGGTGGAGATGGAAGGGATCTGGCTGCACATCGGCACGCCGGATGCGATCCGCGCCGCCGAATACGCCGTGCGCGACAGCGCCGCCTGATCGATGCCGGGCCAGGGAACACCACCGCGCATTTTTACCATCCCGCCTTCGGTTCCCTTCCTGAGGCGCCTGGTCGAAACCCTGGCCGACGGCACCCTGATCCCGGGCTTCCGCCCGCTCGACGACCCGCTTCTCCTGTCGGCCGCAACGCTCTACCTGCCGACCCGCCGCGCCGCGCGGCTCCTGCCCGACCTGTTCCAGGAAGTTTTCGGCGGGCGTCCCGTCCTGCTTCCCGCTATCCGGCCGCTTGGCGATGTCGACGAAGATGCCCAGGCCCTGTCGGCGGAAGCCGATGGAGAACCCCTGCCGCCCGCCATGCCCGTGCTGGAACGCCATCTGGCGATGACGCGCCTTGTCATGGCATGGAAGGGCGCCTTGCGCCGCGAGGCCCTGAACCTGCGCTCCGACGAGCCCCTCGGCGTGCCGGCCTCTGCCGCCGATGCCGCCTGGCTTGCCGCCGATCTCCTGACGCTGATGGACGAGATCGAGGTGGAAGAGGCGGACTGGTCCGATCTCGCCGGCCTGGTGCCGGACGACTACGCCCGCTACTGGCAGATCACCCTGGATTTTCTGAAGATCGTCCAGGAGGCCTGGCCGGGGCATCTGGCCGAACAGGGCCGGATGGACCCGAAGGCGCGCCGTTCCGCCCTCATTCGCCGGGAAGCCGAGCGCCTCGCCGCTGAGCCGCCCAAGGGACCGGTGATCGTTGCCGGAACCACCGGCTCGGTACCGGCAACCGCAGCCCTCCTGAAGACCGTCGCCAGGCTGGACAACGGCGTCATCGTTCTGCCCGGTCTTGATATGCACATGGACGACACCTCCTGGACGGCCCTTGGCGGCCGTCCGGCAGGCGCCGACTTCCGCACGTCCGTATCGGTCCCCGGCCATCCCCAATTCAGCCTGAAACTGCTTCTGGAGACCTTGGGGCTCACCCGCAGGGATGTCCATGTTCTCGGCGCCCTTCCGGAAAAGAGCCTCATCGATCGCGAGGTGATTGTGTCTGAGGCCTTGCGCCCGGCCGAAACCTCCGAGAACTGGATGGCGTTCCTGGCGGGGTTTCCCGAACCGCAAAGACGGCAGGCGCTGTCGGATGTCGGGGTGATTACCGCCCGCAACGAGGCCGATGAGGCCTTGAGCGTTTCCGTCGCCCTGCGCGAGGCGCTGGAAAGAGGCGAGACGGCAGCCCTTGTGTCGCCGGACCGGATGCTGACCCGACGGGTCGCAAGCGAACTGGCCCGCTGGCAGATCCAGGTGGACGACAGTGCAGGCCGCCCGCTCGACCAGACGCCACCGGCAATCCTCGCCAGCCTGGCCGCGAAACTTGCCTTCAACGGCTGCGAACCGGTCGATCTGCTGTCGCTCCTGAAGCACCCGCTTGCCCGCCTCGGCCTTCCGATCAAGGACATGCGCGCCGCCGCCCGCGCGCTTGAACGCGGCGTTCTGCGCGGGCCGAGGGCAAGGCCCGGAACCCAAGGCCTGAGGGATGCCGTTGCCGCCAGCCGTGAGACCGCAGGGACCGCATCCCATACGCCGCGCTGGAAGAAGATCCACGAGGCGGACTGGGAGGCCATCGGCGATCTGGTGGACCGCCTGACGCACGCTCTGGCGCCGCTGGAGGATCTTGCCGACAGCACGGACAGCTTGAACGTTGCCGACCTTGCCCGCGCGCATGCGGAGGTGCTGAGCCGGATCGCCCGCGATGAGGCAGGCTCCGACGCGGAGCTTTATTCAGGCGAAACCGGCGAGGCGCTTGCGCTGATGTTCACCGGCCTTCTGGAAGCACAGAACAGCGGCCTGGAACTGAAGCCTTCCGAGTGGCCGTCCGTGTTTCCGGCACTGATGTCGGGAACGGCCGTACGCCGCCGGCTGCCGGGAGATCCGCGCATTCAGATCCTCGGCCCCATGGAAGCCCGTCTGCAGGCGCCCGATCTGGTGATCCTCGGCGGTCTCAACGAAGGCATCTGGCCGCAGCGCACCCGCAACGACCCGTGGCTCAACCGGCCGATGAAACGCGATCTCGGGCTCGATCCGCCGGAGCGCCGGATCGGCGCCTCCGCCCATGATTTCGTCCAGGGGCTCGGCGCCAAACGAGTGCTTCTCTCCCGCTCCGCCCGCGCCGACGGCGCACCGACCGTCGCCTCCCGCTGGCTGCAGCGGCTTCTGACCCTGGCCGGTCCGGACATCGCAAAGGAGATGGAAGCGCGCGGAACCAGATATACCGACCTTGCCGGTCTGCTCGACCGTCCGGAGGGCCCCGTGCGCTCCGCGCGCCGTCCGGAGCCGATGCCGCCCCTGGCCGCGCGGCCGAAGGGCCTGTCCGTCACCGAGATCGAACGTCTCGTTCGCGACCCCTATGCCATCTTCGCCCGGCATGTGCTGGAGCTCCAGCCGGTCGACCCGATCGGCGGGGAACCGGATGCCGCCGACAAGGGAACCATCATCCACGACGCGCTGGCGCATTTCCTGGGCGAATGGACCGGGCCCTTTGACGACAGCGCGGTCCGCCGCCTGATCGAGATTGGGGAAGACCTGTTTGCGCCGCTTGAAGCCTTTCCGGCGGTCCGGGCTCTGTGGTGGCCGCGTTTCGTGCGCATTGCCGGCGGCTTCGTCGCCTTCGAGGCGCAACGTGCACCGGCGGTCGAGACCCGGTTTCTGGAAGTCTCCGGCGGCGCGGAACTGGCCCTGCCGGGGATCGAGTTCCGCCTGCGCGGACGCGCCGACCGGATCGACCTGATGACCGACGGCACCATCGCCGTCCTCGACTACAAGACCGGTCAGGTACCCTCGATCAAACAGGTGGAAAGCCTGCTGTCGCCGCAGATGCCACTGGAGGCAGCGATGATCCGGCGGCTCGGCTTCAAGGACGTGCCCGGCGACCGGCCCGTCTCCGAACTCCTCTATCTGCAACTCAAGGGCGGCTCCGATCCCGTTGCGGCCCTGCGCCGCGATCCCAAGGAAAAGGATCTTGCCGATCTGATCGAGGAAGCCTGGACGCGGCTGGAGCAGCTGATTGCCCACTATGGCAAGGAGACCACCGGCTATCTGTCCCGGGCGCGGGTGCTGCGTGAGCGGCAGATCGACGGGCCTTACGATCATCTGGCCCGTGTCCAGGAATGGTCGGTCGGATCGGAGGAGGGCGAATGAGCGGCTTCCAGATCCCCGAACTGACCCGCAAAAGGCAGGATCTCGCTTCCCAGCCGCGCGCCTCCGCCTGGGTGAGCGCCAATGCCGGTTCCGGCAAGACCTTCGTGTTGTCCCGCCGGGTGGTGCGACTGCTGCTCGACGGCACCGATCCCTCGCGCCTGTTGTGCCTGACCTTCACCAAGGCGGCTGCCGCCGAAATGGCGACCCGTGTCTTCAGGATCCTGGGCGACTGGGTGACCAAGGACAATGAAGCTCTGGCAGCTGAGCTGGAAGCGGTCGAAGGCCGCAAGCCCGATGCGGAACGGATTGCGCTGGCAAGGCGTCTGTTCGCCCGCGCCCTGGAAACCCCGGGTGGCCTGAAGATCCAGACCATTCACGGCTTCTGCGAGGCGCTGCTGCACCAGTTCCCGCTGGAGGCCAATGTCGCCGGTCACTTCACCGTCCTCGACGATCGCCAGGGCGCCGAACTGATGGCCGATGCACGCGCGTCGGTTTTCCATATCGCCGAAACGACACCCGACAGTCCCTTCGGTCGGGCGCTGGCCGCCGTCATCGACCTGATGAGCGATGCCGGGGTGGAAAAAGCGCTCGACGAACTGATCCAGAACCGGGATGCTTTCCGCCGCTGGACCGCGGACGAGGGCGATCTGGAAACCGCGCTCAGCCATCTGGCGACCGATCTCGGCGTCCGGCCTGGGATGAACCTGCGCGATCTGGACCGGCGTTTTCGCGACGAGGCCGTGCTCGATGAACTGGCGTCCCGCCGTGCCGCGGAGATCCTGGGAAGCGGCAGCAAGACCGATCAGGCGAGGGCCGATCAACTCGTCCAGGCCAGGAAACTCTCCGAGCCCGAGGCCTTCAAGGACACCTGGCTGCCGATTTTCCTGACCGGGAAGCTGGAGCCGCGGAAGTCGCTTGCGACAAAAAAGATCGTCGAAACCGCGCCGGATGTCGTCGAGCTGCTGGAGGCCGAACAGGCCCGCCTCATGGAGCTTCTCCAGGAGCGCCGGCTCGCCGTCACCTTCGAGGGGACGGCAGCGCTGCTGAGGCTCGCCGATGCGGTGATCGGTCACTACGAAATGGCCAAGACCGCGCGCGGCTTCCTCGACTTCGAGGATCTGGTCGTGCGCACCGCCAAGATGCTCAGGGAAGCGGAAGCTGCCCAGTGGGTGCAGTACAAGCTTGATCAGGGCCTCGACCATATCCTGGTCGACGAGGCGCAGGACACCAGCCCGCGCCAGTGGGAGGTTGTCCGCTCGCTGGCGGAAGAATTCTTTACAGGCGAGGGCGCGCGCGGCCAGGTGCGCACCGTCTTCGCCGTCGGCGACGAGAAACAGTCGATCTATTCCTTCCAGGGCGCGGTGCCCGCCTATTTCGACGAAATGCGCCGGGAATTCTCCAAACGCTCGGCCGCGGCGGAAAGACTGTTTCACTCCGTCGACCTGCAGCTTTCCTTCCGCTCCACCCCGGACGTGCTCGGCGCCGTCGACCGGGTGTTCAAGGATGAGGAAGCGCATCGCGGCCTCTCGCAGGAGGTCAAGGCGCCGGTGCACGAGGCGATCCGCAAGGATCCGGGCATCGTCGAACTCTGGCCGCTGGAAACGGAAGAGGACATGACGGAGCCGGAAGACTGGGTTGTTCCGATCGACCGGGTCGGCTCCGGCAGCCCCATGCTCAAGGTCGCGCGCCGGATCGCGGCGACGATCGGCAGCTGGATGCGCGACGGTACCGCCGATCCGGGCGACGTGATGATCCTGGTGCGCAAGCGCGGGCCCTTCGTGGAGGCGCTCAACCGGGAACTGAAGGAACTCGGCATTCCAGCCGCCGGCAGCGACCGGCTGATCCTGACCGACCATATCGCGGTCAAGGACCTGGCGGCGCTCGGCCGCTTCCTGCTTCTGCCCGAAGACGACCTGTCGCTGGCCGCCGTCCTGAAAAGCCCGCTCGTCGGCCTGAATGACGACGATCTTCTGGAAATCGCCCGCGAAACGCCGGAGAAGGAGCGGGCCGGAACCCTGTGGCAGATGCTCGTGCGCAGGGCCGAAGCAAGTCCGAAATGGGATGAGGTCCGAAAGAAACTCGACGTCTGGCGCGCGCGGGCCGACTTCATGCCGCCCTACGAGTTCTATGCCCGCCTGCTTGCCGCGGACGGCGGCAGGCACGGCTTCCGGGCCCGCCTCGGCGTCGAGGTCGATGACGTCCTCGACGAGTTCCTGGCACTCACGATCGCTTACGAACAGACCGGGACGCCGGGGCTGGAAGGCTTCCTCGCCTGGATGGATGCGGCCCCGACGGAGATCAAGCGCGAACTGACCAACTCCAAGGGCATGGTCCGGATCATGACCGTCCACGGCTCCAAGGGGCTGGAGGCGAAGATCGTCTTTCTGGTCGATCCGGGCGGGGCGCCGGTCAGCGCGATCCACGACCCGGCCTTCCTGCCGCGGCAAAGGCACAACAATCCGTTGCTGCCGCCGGCTCTTGTCTGGTTGCCGGTGAAAGAGGAACGGACCTCCTGGCATGCGGAGGCGATTGACGGCCTGCGGGAGGGACAGGAGGAGGAATACCGCCGCCTGCTCTATGTTGCGCTCACGCGAGCAGAAGACCGCCTCATCGTCTGCGGCTGGGAACCGAAACGCGGCGCTCATGACGATTGCTGGTACAACATCGTCGCCCGCGCTTTGAGACCGGAGGCGGACGAGATCAAAGGCACCGATGGCGAGACGGCCGCTTGGCGTTGGCGGAAGGAACAGGCGCCGGCCGCGGAACACCGTGCACCGCCTGCCGTCGAAACAGCGGCTCCTGTCGAAGCGCAAAAGCCGGAGCTGCCGACCTGGCTAACGCAAAAGGCGCCGGCCTTCGCCCGAAAACCCCGGCTGCAGCCGTCCCGTGTTTTCGAGATCATGGAGGAAAAGGAAGGGATCGAACCGGTTCCCGCCGCTTCCAGGCTGGAAGCGCGCCGACAACCCGCCCACTGGCCTCTGGAAAAGGGCCGGCTCGTTCACCGGCTGCTGGAAACCCTTCCAGACCTTGCGCCGGGTGAACGGGAAGCGGCCGCCGAACGGTTTATCGCCGCCGCGCTGGCGGAGGAATTCGCAGGCTACGCCGAGGCACTTCTCGGCGAAGTTCACGAGATTCTGAACGCCGCCGAATTCTCCCCGCTTTTTGCAAGCTCGGCCCGGGCCGAGGTTGCGGTGGTCGGCAATCTGATCGCGTCCGACGGCAAGGAGGTGGCCATCTCCGGGCAGATCGACCGTCTGGTCGTCGAACCGGACCGGGTCCTGATCGTCGATTACAAGACCAACCTGCGCCCGCCGGTGGCGGCGGAGGGGATTCCGCCCGAATATCTTGCCCAGCTCAGCGTCTACCGGAAACTGCTTTGCGGGATCTATTCGGACCGGCCGGTGGAAGCCGCTCTCCTGTGGACCGTAACCCCGTCGCTCATGATGGTGCCGTCAGAGGTTCTGGACGAGACGTTTTCGCGCCTGCGCAGCGACGGTTCGCCCGCTTGACGGATCGCCCATGGCTACCTACGTTCGGCGCAACGCGCGTGTACGTTTGTCAGCGTCCGCATGACCTATCGAAAGAGGCAAGACATGGCTACCAACAAAACCACTGACGCTACGTTCGAAGCAGACGTTCTGAAGTCTTCCGAACCGGTCGTCGTCGATTTCTGGGCGGAATGGTGCGGCCCCTGTAAAATGATCGCTCCTGCCCTTGAAGAAATCTCGGAGGAAATGTCGGGCCAGGTGAAGATCACCAAGCTTAACATCGACGAGAACCAGGACATGGCCATGAAATATGGCGTCCGCTCCATCCCGATGCTGATCCTGTTCAAGGATGGCGAGCCGGCTGCAAGCCAGGTTGGCGCCGCGCCGAAGGGCAAGATCGCCGACTGGATCAAGAGCGCGCTCTGATTCCAAAACGGGCCGCAGAGGCCTTTGGACCAGTCGTCCCGCATCGGCGGGTGACATGATCGGAGGTTTTCAGGCGGGTATGCTTATGGCATATCCGCCCGAGCCGTTTAAACCGACCGAACGCAATCTTACGGACCACATATGAGCAACGACAACACTACCCCTGAAGATCAAGAGCCCGAGGTCGCCGCTCAGGCTGCGGAAACCGCCGCCGAGGACGCATCTGCGGACAACGAGGCTGTTGATCCGATCGAGGCGCTGAAGGCGGAAAACGCCGAGCTCAAGGATCGGGCCCTGCGTGTCATGGCGGAAATGGAAAACCTGCGCCGCCGCACGGAAAAGGAGCTGAAGGACACCCGGCAATATTCCGTCGCAGGCTTTGCACGCGACATACTGACGGTCTCCGACAACCTGCGCCGGGCGCTCGACGCCGTGCCGGACGAACTGCGCCAGAATGCCGATGCCGGACTTGTGGCACTGCTGGAAGGCGTGGAGATGACCGAGCGCGAGCTTCTCAACCAGCTTGAAAAGAACGGCGTCAAGAAGCTCGATCCGGCGGGTCAGAAGTTCGACCCCAATTTCCATCAGGCCATGTTCGAGGTTCCGAATACGGAAGTGCCGAACAACACGGTCGTCCAGGTCGTGCAGGCCGGTTACCAGATCGGCGACCGTGTCCTCCGTCCCGCCATGGTCGGCGTATCCAAGGGCGGCCCGAAAGAAGCCCCAAAGGACGCTTCGGCGGCAGCGAAGGACGGCGACGAGGAAGCCGGACAGACGGTCGACAAGACCGCCTGACGCTTTCTAAAGCCCGATTGAACTCTATAATGCCGCTTCCCCGGACGCCGGGGAGGCGGCTTTTGTTTGGGGGCGGCATGCTGCTGCAGGTTCTGGATTATCTTGGTGTTGGCGTCTTTGCCATTTCCGGCGCCATCGTCGCGTCGCGCAAACAGATGGACTTCATCGCCTTTCTGTTCTTCGCCACCCTCACCGGAATTGGCGGCGGAACGCTGCGCGACCTGTTGCTGGGTGTGCCGGTTTTCTGGATTCACTCTAACGCGTATCTCCTGGTCTGCGTGGCGGTCAGCGTCACTATGTGGTTTTTCGCCCATATCGTGGAAGGCTTCGGAAAACCGCTCAGGTGGGCGGATGCCGTCGGCATATCGGCCTATTCGGTCATGGGGGCAGCCAAGGCGCTCAGCGTTGGCGATACGGCCCTGGTGGCTGTATCGATGGGCGTGGCGACGGCGACCTTCGGCGGCATCCTGCGCGATGTCATCGCCGGTGAGCCTTCCGCCATCATCAAGTCCGAAATCTACGTATCTGCCGCTTTTGCCGGAGCCGGTTGCTATGTGCTTCTGGCAACACTGGGGATCGGAGGATGGGCAGCGGCCGCTGCCTCGGCCGCATTGGCGTTCGTTCTGCGCGGCGGCGCCATTCAGTTCGGCTGGACGCTGCCTGGTTACAGCAGCCCGAAATCCTAATCATCGGGGAGGGGCGACTGCGGCGCGGAAATGAAAATGCCGGCCTCACGGCCGGCTATTTCAGCAGCGGGATCCGAAGTTATATCGAACTAAGCGATGCCGTCAGTCCGATAACGGCGAGGGCCAGCATTGGCAGGCCTGCCGCATAGACCAGCGTTCTGAGCATGGTCTGTTCCTTTCAAGCAGATACAGGTGTTTTGTCTGTCCTCTCTTCTCATGGCGGTATATGGGGAGGAATTGTGGATCCCGAAAGGGGATCAGCTTCTCAAAAAAACGTGTCCGGCAACCGCGAGATCCGCCAGCCCGGACGATCCGGCGGGATGAAAATGGGTCATCTGTCCGTAAAACCGTCGCCCGGCCTTCTCGCCCTTTGCCAGTTCGCGAAGGTCGGCGGCGATATCCTCGTCTGCCAGCGCTCCGGCCTCGTTCCGGTCTCCGACGAAGATCCGCACCTGGGACAGAGTGCCTTCGTCGAGGCGGCTATCCGGGTCCAGAACATCGATGTGCGCACCGGGCGAAAGGGCTGGTCCAGGCAGGTCGACAGGGGCGCGGGATGCACAGCAGATCATATCCGCCCCCGCAACCGCACCGGCCAGGTCGTCCGTCACCCCAAAGGTGATGCGTTTCAGCTTCGGATGGGTCCGGAGATTGTCGAGGAAGGCTTCCGCGCCTGCCGTCAGCAGCACGGAACGGATGTCGCGAACCGCCGCGTAGGCGCCCAACAGGCTCGGCAGCATGGGATCTGTGCCGATGACCAGCAGACGGCTGGTATCCTCTCGTGCCAGATAGCGCGTGGCCAGGGCATGCAGGGCACAGCGTCGCCAGACGGCAAGGCGCACACCGTCGAGAAGGGCGACGGGATGGCCGGTCGTGCCGGACAGGAGCAGGTAGAGGGCGGAACCCGACTGCGAGGAACCGATGTCGGGCGCATCGTCCGATTGCGGAAGCTCAAGTGTGATCCCGCAGCCGATATAGCCCCGGTCGGTGTGGCCCTGGGCCACGAAATTGGACCAGGCCGGGACCGCTTTCAGGATACCTGCGGTCTGATGAGGCCGTGCAATGGAAAAACCCGCTGGTTGCGGCACGACGACTCGGGAGCGGTAGGCACGCAACAGGGTTTCGATCAGCTCCGGATAGGCAAGTGCGCTGTCGATTTCATCGCTGGAAAGGATACGCATGCAGCAGACGCAATCAGGCGGCGTGCCTGCTGTCGGGCCCTGAAAGCTTCGGAGCCGACGACGTGGCGCCTGGTGCCATGGCTTCGGTCTGTTCGCGCAACTGATCGACTTCCCGATGCCATTTGTCGGCTTCGCGGCGTTTGACGCGCGCTTCCTTGCGCCAGCGTCCCTGCTTGGCCCAGGCGCCGAGGCCGCCGACAAGGATGCCCACGCCCAGGCTGGCGAAAATCACCCAGAACAGCGGAATGTCCGGAATGGTGAGACGCGGGTCCTGCGGGTCGAAGGGATTGAGCGACAGGGAGACCGCGTGCCGGTTGGCGACAGACAGGGGAACAAGCACCACGGCAATGGCCAGAAGAATGATGTTCTTGATAAACCGGGTCACAGGGGCCTCCTGAAGCCGTTTTCATGCAGGGACGGTGTCTCTGCCAATCTCTGCGGTTGGCAGCCGTCGATACGGATATATTCCTGTGTACCCCTTAGTCGTCGCCGTGGTCCACACCGTCGTTCAGGCGTACACGCATTTCCTTGCCGGTCTTGAAGAAGGGGACGAATTTTTCGTCGACTTCCACCTTCTGGCCGGTCCTGGGGTTGCGACCGACCCGCGCCGGCCGGTTCTTGACGGAGAACGCGCCGAAGCCGCGCAGTTCCACCCGGTCACCGCGCATCAGCGCCTCGGTAATCTCGTCCAGAATAGCATTGACGATGTTTTCGACATCGCGCTGGTAGAGGTGTGGATTTTGTTCCGCGATATGTTGAACCAGCTCTGACTTTATCATTGGCCGCGCCCCCTCGAATTATGGATTTTCGTCTGCCGCCTCAGGAGCCTGCCAAACCGATACAAGGCCGTCAAGCGTAAGCCCTCGCGGAATCAGCCCTTTAGCGGCTCCAAGACTACCTGTAAGACCTTTTGCGAAGCCTTCGCCCAGGCCCTGGCTCATGCGGCTGGCCAGCGGCAGCCCGTCCTTGTCCTCATCCACGCTCCAGTTGATCACTGGCAGGTCCTTTGCCACGGACCGTTCCGTCTCCAGCCAGGAGATCGCCGCGTCTTCGCCGCCGATGGCATCGATCAGCTTGAGGTTAAGAGCGTTGTGCCCGCTGTAGATTTGCCCGTCGGCGCGGCTGCGGGCATCTTCTTCGCTCAACCCGCGACGTTCCGCCACGAGCTTCACGAACCAGTCATAGGAATCCATCACCAGCGTTTTCAGCATGGCGCGGGCTTCCGGCGACGTCGGCGAATAGAAGTCCGGTTCGGCCTTGAGGGGTGCGCTCTTGACCGCTTCCATCTGGACGCCCACGGTTTCCATCAGCTTGGCGATGTTGCCGAACTGGAACAGGACGCCGATCGATCCGGTAATCGAGTTGTAGCGGGCGACGATGTGGTCCGCAGACAGGGCGATCATATAACCGGCAGAGGCTCCAACAGTGCGGATTTCCGCGACCAAAGGCTTCTTTTCGGCCAGTTTGCGCAAGGCGTCGTAAAGGGCCTCGCCGCCGGTGGTGGAGCCGCCCGGGGAATTGATCGAGAGGATCACGCCCTTGACGGCCGCCGACTTGGAGATCTTTTCGATCAGCTTCAACTGGTCCCGGTTTTCCAGGATCACGCCGTCAATGGACAAGCGCGCGATATGGGCGGAGCGCTTGCCGATGCCTGCAAATCCGGCCGCGTAGGCGATGCCGGTGATGATGGCGATTGCGACCAGAAGAAAGGCGGCCCCGCGCCAAAAGGACAGTTTGCGTCGCATCCGTCTGCGGTCCACCAAGGCGTCTGCATCAAGGCTCATGTCTGACTATTTGTCCCTAACCGGATTGAATGTGAGTCTGGCCCCTAAATAGGATCAAGGCGGCCGAAAATGCAATTATTTGCAAATGTTTTAGCGAAGGTTCCCGCATTGGTCTCACCTGTCCGCATTCTCGCACTTGTGCGGGCGAATGCCTAGAGCGGCATTCTGCGATCTTTCGTTCCACCCCCGGACGGCGATCCGAAGGAAGTTTTCACGATTCCGTGATCGGTTGGCGACGAGAACCCGGGCAATGCGCAGACCGGCCCGTTACCGGACCTGTGATACGGTCCGGTGCGGGACAATTGCTGTAAATGTCACTCGGTCAGGCGCGAGCGTCTTGCCAGCTGCGGGACAGGAAAACGATCACGAGGAAAAACGTCATGCTCACACAGCCGAGCAGGTTCAGGTGGACATGGGCGGGCGCTCGAAGTCCTGCGCCCTGACATATGAATGCCGAAGGCCATGCCGGCGATGGCATAGAAGTAGGCTGTGAAGAAAAACCGGAAAGCAAGTCCACGCATAATCTCCCCGACTGATCAAATGCGTCGGCGGGAGATTATCCGAAAATAGAGTGTGCGCCAGTTCTGTTCGTCACCGGCCATCGGTCGCAAATTCCCGATGACCGGCACGCGCATCAGATGGCTCTAGGCTATCGCGACCAGCGAGATCGCGAAGGTCAGGTCCTTGCCTGCGAGCGGATGGTTCGCATCCAGAATGACGTTGTCGTCGCCCACTTCGGCGATCACCACCTGCAGGGTCTGGCCGTCCTGGGTCTGGACCTGCAGCTGCCGGCCGACCTCGAGGGGAATTTCCGACGGGAACTGGTCGCGCGGCACCGGCTGGCGTGCCTGGGGCTGAACCGGTCCGTAGGCCTTGTCGGCGGGAACGTGAACGGTTTTCTCGTCGCCGACCTTCATGCCCGGAATGGCACTGTCGAGGCCGGGAATGATCTGGCCGGTGCCAACGGTGAACTGCAGCGGATCCCGGCCTTCGGAACTGTCGAAAACGGAACCGTCTTCCAGCGTGCCCTTGTAGTGAATGGATACGGTATCGCCCGCTTTGACTTCGGTCATCGCGTGTCTCTCAATTCTGTCTGGGATTTTTTGGGGACGGTGAGTGTGCGAGGCCACGCATTTAGCGCAGGTTCTCTTGGTGTCCGCCAAGCGTAACGGCTATGGGCAAAATGTCAAAGGCGGGCGGGGACGGTCCACATGTCGTGTCCGGGCGTCATTGCTGGGTGTACTGAACCGACCATGGCGGGGAGGCCAGGACCCGCCGGGCACGCCGTTTGCGGAAGAACCTTCCCATTCGGAATTTTCCTGAACCGGCGTTCGAAGCAAGTGCGGCCTCGAACGGCTGGAGGATCGCCCGGATGGTCGCGGCCGCGTAGCCGTCCGCGTCGTAGCTGCCGTCCATGAAGGTCTGGCGCTGTTGTCTCAGCGCCGCCAGGCACGGCTCCAGCGCGACCGTGCCGTTTTCATCGACATGCTGCCGGATGATCCCGATGGCGCAGTGAACCGCATGGGCCTGCTGGTTGCCGACCGCCCCCCAATACCAGGCGTCCTGGATTTTCGTCTGCGCCTCGGCGGCTTCCCGGCGAACCGCCTCGTCGATATCGCAAATGCTGAGTGTGGCAGGCGTCATGGCTGTCCGGATCGTCCCGTGGTCACGGCAATGTAAGCGGTCCGAAGCGGAACAGGAAAATGAAAAAGGGCGGCCCGCGGGGCCGCCCTTCAGACCGCTGACAAACCCGTCGATTTCGGCGGGTTTGTTATTTTGGATTAGGTTTTGTGGCGATTGTCGG
>NZ_JBLXGP010000007.1:0-230596 GCF_048260565.1 Roseibium sp.
TGAAACGCCGACAATCGCCACAAAACCTAATCCAAAATAACAAACCCGCCGAAATCGACGGGTTTGTCAGCGGTCTGCGGCCGCCCCATGGGGCGGCCGTTTTCGTTTTGAAAGCCGTCTTCAGTGCCGGGTCAGGCGGAAGAGGCGTTCGCCTCTTCCAGCAGCAAGGCAGAGGGTTTCCAGTGCGGGCCGATCTCTTCGTAATAACGGCTCACGTCGGCGGCGACCCTGGCAAGGCCTGTCTCCCGGGCGTAGAACATCGGGCCGCCCCGGGTCCGGGGCCAGCCGTAACCGTTGACGAAGATGACATCAAGGTCGCTGGTGCGCTGGGCGATGCCTTCCTCGACGATCTGATATCCGGTGTTCACGAGTTGCCAGAGGCACCGGTGCAGAATTTCCTCGTCCGATACGGGGCGCCGGGTGATGCCTTTTTCGCGCGAGACGTCCTCGATCAGCTTTTCCACCTCCGGGTCCGGAGATCCGCGGCGGGCGCCTTCCGGGTAGAGGTACCAGCCACGGCCCGTCTTCTGACCATATCTTCCCGCTTCGGCCAAGCGGTCTGCGGTGGTGAAGGGGTAGGGGGTCTGGGGTCCGCGCGCCTGACGGATGCGGTAGCCGACGTCGAGACCGGCAAGATCCATCACCGACAGCGGTCCCATGGCCAGGCCCCAATCGGTGAACACCTTGTCGACCTGCCAGGGCAGTGCGCCTTCCTCGATCAGGATCTGGGCTTCGCGGTTGAAGTTGATGAACATCCGGTTGCCCGCAAAGCCGTCGCAGACACCGACCAGCACAGGGATTTTGCCGATGCGCTGGCCAAGGGCCATCGCGGTGGCAATCACGTCCGTTCCGGTCTCGTCCGCACGCACCACTTCCAGTAGCTTCATGATATGCGCGGGCGAGAAGAAATGCAGGCCGATGACGTCCTGTGGTCGGCCGGTCGCCGCGGCGATCTTGTTGATATCCAGCGTCGATGTGTTGGTGGCGAGGATCGCGCCCGGCTTGCAGACCGAGTCCAGCCTGGCAAACACGTCGCGCTTCACATCCATTGCCTCGAACACCGCCTCGACGACAACATCCGCGCGGGCCACGGCAGCGAGATCAACGGCGCCGGTGACGAGCCGGATCCGCTCTTCGGCGTCTTCCGCCGAAATGCGCCCCCTGTCGCACATCGTCTCATAGGTCTGGCGGATACGGGCCAGGCCCTGGTCGAGCCGTTCCTGTTCCTGTTCGATCACGCAGACGGGAATTCCCGCATTGGCGAAACACATGGCGATGCCGGTTCCCATGGTGCCGGCCCCGATGATGCCTGCGCTTTCCATTGCCCGTAGCGGCGTATTCGCAGGCACATCGTCGATCTTTCGGGCCGACCGCTCGGCAAAGAAAATGTGTCGTTGCGCACGCGCCTCGGATGAGGCGTTGAGCTCCTGGAAAGTCTCGCGCTCCCAGGCGAGCGCCTCGTCGATCGGTTGCGAATAGGACATGCGTATCGCTTCAATGCCTTTCAGCACGGCCAGGGCGCAGCGCGAACGACGCAGATGGGGTTCTGCCGCGTTGTCCAGTTCGTCCGGCGCGCCCGGAACGCTCAGGTCGCGAATGCGGCGGCGGGGCATGCCCGCTTCCACGGCTTTCGTTATCCTGACAAGCGCTTCTTCCTCATCGGCGACGATGGCTTCCGCGATGCCGAGTTCAAGCGCCGTCGAGGCGTCGATGGGCGTGCCCGTCAGGATGATGTCCAGCGCCTTCGGCCCGCCGATCAGGCGCGGTAGTTTCTGCGTTCCGCCGGCGCCTGGAATGTTGCCGAGGTTGATTTCGGGAAAGGCGAGCTTCGCTTTCGGCAGCAGGTAGATGTAATCGCAGCCAAGCGACAGTTCGAAGCCGCCGCCATAAGCAATGCCGTTGATGATGACGACGACCGGCTTGGTGCCTTCTTCAAGCTGGGCGATCAGGTCCGTCAGGTAGGGCTTCTTGCGGCCGGTATCGAATTCCGTGATATCGGCCCCGGCAGAAAAGAACCTGCCATTGCCGGTAAGCACCGTAGCCTTGATCTCCGGATCCGCCTCGAAGGTGCGATGCGCCTCGGAAATGGCGCCGCGCAACGCAAATCCAAGCGCATTCACAGGCGGGCGTTGCATTCGGATGATCCCGAGCGGACCACGGGTTTCCGTATCGATGAGTTGTTCCATGATGTCTCGTGTTCCTGCGGTCAAAGCGTGGTCTCGGCGCCGAGGATGGCCGTTGCCTGATGCGACAGCGTGATGCCGTTGCCATGACAAAGCACGGTTTCGACATTGTCGACCTGACGGTCGCCGGCCTCGCCACGCAATTGACGGGTGGCCTCGATCAGGGTGAAGACGCCGTACATTCCCGGATGGCAGAAGGACAACCCGCCGCCATTGGTGTTGACCGGCAACGCGCCGCCGGGCGCGATACGTCCGCCGGAGACGAAGGCACCGCCTTCCCCTTTCGGGCAGAAGCCGAGATCTTCCAGAAACAGGATCACGTTGATGGTGAAGGCGTCGTAGAGCTGCAGGATGTCCATGTCCGACGGTTTCATGCCGGCCATGGCATAGGCTCGCGCGCCGGAATCCTTCGCAGCCGTGCTGGTAAGGTCCGGCATTTCGGATACCGCGCGGTTATAGGAGGCCGTGCCGCCGCCGAGGAAATAGGCGGGCGTTTTCCTGAGATCGCGCGCCCGGTCGGCGCGGGTCATCACGACGGCACCCGCGCCATCGGTCAGGAGACAGCAGTCCCGGACGGTCAAAGGGTCCATGACCATACGCGCACCCAGAACGTCCTCGATGGACAGAGGCCCGCGTTCGAAAGCCTCCGGGTTTTTCTGCGCCCACAGACGTGCGGAGACGGCCACTTCGGCCAGCTGTTCGCGCGTGGTGCCGAATTGCGACATGTGCCTTGCGGCGGACATGGCGTAGGCTGTCATCGGATAGCGCGGCTTGTGGGGGACTTCGTAGGTCGGCTGTTCGGTCGCCGGGACCATCCGGCCCGCACCCGAACGCATGGTGGCGCCGTAGCAGATCAGGGCCACGTCGCAGAGCCCGGCCTGAAGCGCGAGGGTCGCGGCCATCGCATGGGCCACGAAGCTGGAACCCCCGGTATTGGTGCCATCGATCCAGCGCGGCCGAAGACCCAGATATTCGATGGTCGAGATCACCGGGAAGGTATGGCTCATGTTGGCGCAGAAGATGCCGTCCACGTCGGACAGCTTCAGGCCCGCGTCGTCCAGTGCCTCACGTACCGCGAGCGCCTGAATATCCATGGCGTTGAAGCCCGGGGCTTCGCCGAGACCGGCCGTGCCGACACCGACAATTGCCGCGCCTCCGCGCAGGGAAGCTCCGTTTGGAGTACTCATCGGGCGTCCTCCTCGGGATCGAAAACAACGGCGCGGGCTCCGTCCTCACCCTCGATCCGGGCGCGGACACGCATGCCGATGCGGATCTCTTCGGGTGCCGTACCCGGCATGTGGCTCATCAATCTCGGGCCTTCGTCGAGGTCTACGAGGATGATGGCGTGGTTCTGCTTTTCCGGTTCGCCGGGTTTTGAGCGTTTATGCAGCACCGTCAGCGTGTGGATGGTGCCGCGTCCCGATGCCGGTCGCCACTGAAGCGAAAGCGAGGAACAATGCGGGCAGAGAATGCGCGGCATGAACACCGCCTCACCGCAGTCGTCGCAGTATTGAAGCCAGAGACGTCCGTCGGCGACGTGCTCCTGAAAAGCCTGGTCGGGCCCGGCTTGGGGTAAGCTGGCCATGTTTCCTCCCTTTTGTATGCCGCCCTGTTATGGCGGCCGTAGCGTTTCGTCTTTTCTGAATTTCGGTATTGAATCGTCCGCAATGCGAAATCATGTTCCAATATAAGCTAACATCAGGAATTCCTGCTGGCAACCGGAGCCTGAGCGGTCCATAAGCCCCGTCTGCTTGTGTGGCGGCGGTATGTTTTCTATCAAGAACCGCAATGCGCGATGGAGGGTGCGGAATGAGCGACGGCGAAAAAGAAGGCAAGGCAGACCGCCAGTTCATCGCATCCCTTGAACGCGGGCTGCGGGTCATGTCCGCCTTCGGGCCGGATGACCGGGCGCTCAGCAACCAGGATCTGGCGGACCGCACCGGTCTGCCGAGGCCGACCGTTTCTCGCTTCACCCACACGCTGCGCCGGCTCAATTATCTTGCCTATCACCCGGATACCGGGCGCTACAGCCTGACGCCAAGGGTGATGGAGATGGGGCGTGCGGCTTTCGTGGCGACCGAAATCCGCGATATCGCCTGCCCGATTATGGAAACCCTGGCCGAATTGGGGCCTTTTTCCGTGGCGCTCGGCGTCCCGAGCGGGCTCAATATCCGTTATCTGGAGCTCCGCCGACGGCCGGAGGCCATCGTTCTCAACCTGGATGCCGGCGCACTTGTGCCGATTCTGCAGACGGCGATAGGACGGGCTTATCTTGCCAGTCTCGCCTCGGTGAGGCGGCAGGAGCTGCTGGTGCGACTCAGGCAAGACGATCCCGACCTTTACGCTGCGCAGGAAGAGGACGTGAAGGCCGAAATTGCCGCTTATGACAAGCAGGGTTTCGTTTGTTCGTTCGGCAGCTGGTGGCCCGAGTTGAACGCGGTGGCAACGGTCATTCGCATTGTCGACGACGGCGATCCGCTGCTTTTGTCGATTTCCGGCCTGTCTTCGGCGCTGACGGTTGAGCGCCTCAAGGGGGAATATGCGGCTGCCCTTCTGAATTCGGCGCAGGTGATCCAGAGCCGCATGCGCAGAGCCTTTCATCGATAAGCGGAGCTGTTGAGTTTCTCCAGAAAAAAATTTACAATTTCGCAATGCGGACAAATGTTTTAAAAAATGTTGACCTGATCGCTGTGCTGACGGATAAAGGCGGCAACGACAGGCCGGGAGGAAATTTGAATGGCTGGGAATACTCAGGGCGTGACTGGGGGAGCGGCGCGCCCTTCCGACGAGACGAATGACCAAAGCGATCTTTTCGACCGCCTGACAGGCCTCATGGCACCGCGCAGTGTTGCAGTCATCGGTGCCAGCGCAAATGCGCAAGGCTGGAGTGGCGGTGCGATACCGGTTTTGCGGCGCCTCGGTTACAGCGGCAAGATCTTTCCGGTGAACCCGAAATACGAAGAGCTGAACGGGATGCGCTGCTATCCGTCGGTCTCGGCGATTCCCGAACCGGTCGACGCCGCCCTGATGTTCGTGCCCCAGCGTGCCTTGCCGGGTATTCTGGAGGAATGCGGCCGGAAGGGCGTTCGCGGTGCCGTTATTCTGGCGTCCGGGTTTTCCGAAACCGGCGAAGAAGGAAAACAGCTGGAGGACACGCTGCGCGAGATCGCCAATCGCAACAAGATCGCGATCTGCGGGCCGAATTGTCTCGGGCTCGCCAATCTGGACAGCGGCTTCATGGGGCTGACGGCCGCGACATTTCCCGAAGACATGTCCGCCGGTCACACGGCCCTGATTTCCCAGAGCGGACAGCTGTTGATGGTCATGCTGTCCCGGGCGCACGATCAGGGCGTTCACATGCGCTATCTGGTTTCGGCCGGCAATGAGCTGAACGTCGAGGCTGCCGATTACGCCAGATGGGCACTTGAGGATCCCGAAATAAAGTCGGTTTGTATGGCCCTTGAAGGCCTGCGCAGTCCGGATCGTTTTCTGGATCTCGCCAAACGGGCACAGGAAGTGGAAAAGCCCCTGGTCGTTCTGAAGCTCGGCCGCAGCCAGAGGGCGGCGCGCACCGCGCTTGCCCATACCGGAAAGATGGCGGGCGCTTTCCGGACCTACGAGGCCGTTTTCCGCCAGAACAACGTCATTTCGGTCGATGATCCGCTGGAACTTGCGGACGTTGCCGCGCTGTTCGAAAAATGTCCGGCGCCGCGTGGAGAACGTATCTCCGTGGTCACGTTTTCCGGCGGCTGGAGCGGCGTCATGGCCGACCAGTCGGAGGCTCTTGGTCTGCCGATGGCGGATTTCACCGAGGAGACCGTGGAGAAGCTGAAGCCGCTGCTCGACTTCACCCCGCCCGTCAATCCGCTCGACCTGTCCGGCAATGTCAACAATCACCCCGAACGCTGGGGGGCGAGCATCGAGGCTGTGCTGGCGGACGAAAACACCGACATCGTGGTCGTCTTCATCCATCAGGTCCGCGAAGCCTGGCGCGGCCGGCTGATCGGGCCGGTGCTGGAACTGGCCAAAACCGCCGACAAGCCGATCGTGATCGCCTACGACGGCGGCAAGATCGTTGAGGCCGGCTGGGATTTCCTGGCAGCCGACAAGTCGCTGCCGATTTATCGCGGCAGCCAGCAAATGCTGAAGGCGTTGAGGCGCTTTGTGGAATACCACAGGCGAAAAGCCGGAGCGCAGGGCGGCAATGACGGGAACCTTCCGGATATCGAAGGGGCTGCGAAACAGACGGTCGAGCGGGTGCTCTCGGAATCCGGACGCAGCCTGTCCGAGTATGCGGCCAAGGAAGCCCTGAAGTCCTACGGCCTGCCGATGGTCGGCGAAACACTGGTGCGAACCGAAGCCGACGCTCTGGCGGCGGCTCGGCAAATCGGTTTCCCGATCGTCATGAAGGGACTGGCCGATGGCATGGAGCACAAGACCGAAGCGGGTCTGGTGCATCTCAATCTTGCCGATGCCGACGCAGTCAGGGCCGCCTTCGCCGATCTGAGCGCGAAAATCGACGGCTGCAAACTCGGCGATGCGCCGGCAGCCTGTCTGGTTCAGAAAATGGTCAAAGGAGGGGTCGAGGCGATCCTCGGCATGCAGAACGACCCCGATTTCGGGCCGATGATCCTCCTGGGCGTCGGTGGCATCATGACCGAACTCATGAATGACGTGGCCCTCCGCCGGGCGCCGCTCAGCCGGGCCGATGTCGCCAAGATGATCGACGAAACCCGCCTGAGCCTGCTTCTGAAAGGGTATCGCGGCGCCGAGCCGGCCGACCGGGCCGCGCTGGAAGAGGCCGTGTTGCGGCTGTCGGCCTTCGCGGTCGCCCATGCCGACAGCATCGAAAGCATCGATATCAACCCGTTGCTCGTCCTGCCTGAAGGCGAGGGCTGTATTGCCGTCGATGCGCTGATCATCAAGCCGGAGAGCCAGGAATGACCGACCTTCTGAACAGTCCCGAGGATCAGGTTTTTCGTCAGGAAATCCGCGATTACGTTGCCGCCGAACTGCATCCGGAAACCCGGGCGAAGGTTTCGCGCGGTGCACCGCTGACCCGTGAGGACTTTTCTCGCTGGCACAAGAGCCTCCACGCCAGGGGCTGGGTCGCACCGGGCTGGCCGAGGGAACATGGCGGGCCGGGCTGGACCGCGCGCGAGCGCATTATCGCGGATGAAGAGATGTTCCGCCTGCACACGCCACCCCTGCCGGGGTTCGGGCTGAAGATGATCGGGCCGATCCTGATCCAGTTCGGTTCGCCCGAACAACAGCAGCGCTTCCTGCCGGGCATCCTGTCGGGCGAAGACTGGTGGTGCCAGGGCTTTTCGGAGCCGGGTGCCGGCTCCGACCTCGCATCCCTCAAGACAAAGGCGGTGCGTACGGAAGGCGGGTGGCTCGTGTCCGGGTCGAAGACCTGGACCACCTATGCCCAATACGCCAACTGGATCTTCTGTCTTGTTCGTACCGATCCGGAAGTGAAGAAGCAGGAGGGCATCTCCATGATGCTGATCGACATGTCCCTGCCCGGCGTCTCCCGGCGTCCGATCAGCCTGATGGACGGAACCGAGGAAGTGAACGAGATCTTTCTCGACCAGGTCTTCGTGCCGGACGATCTCGTGGTCGGCGAGATCAATAAGGGCTGGACCTACGCCAAGGCCCTGCTGGAGCATGAGCGCTTCGGCATCGGCGGGATCGGCCGTTCGAAGCAACTCCTGCAAAGGGTGCGCGAGGCCGCGAAGGTTGTCGGTCGTGCGGAGGAACCCGAGATTGCCAATACGCTCGATGCCCTGGAAATCGACATCATGGCGATCGAGGCCACGACGCTGCGCCTGCTCGCGGCGGTCGAGGCGGGCGTGAAGATCGGGGCGGAAACGTCCCTTCTGAAAATAAGGGGGACGGAAATCCAGCAGGCCCTGACCGAGGTGATGCTGGATATTGCCGGTCCTGGCGCCTTGCCGGCTCGCAACAGCGCAGGAGCGCAGGAGCCATTTGAGAACGCCACCTATCAGTTCCTGAACTGGCGCAAGCTGTCGATCTACGGCGGTAGCAACGAAATTCAGCGCAGCATCCTGGCGACCCAGGTCCTGGGCCTCAAATAAGCGGAACACGTGATGATAGATTTCAGGCTTCCGGATGAGGAAACGCTGCTTTTGAAAGAAACGGCGGAGCGGTTCGTAGCGGATCATTACGGGTTGGCGCAACGTCATAAAATGCTGGACGCTTCGGCCAGCCAGACACCTGCCCACTGGGGTGAAATGGCCGAACTTGGCTGGCTCGCGGCTCCCGTAAGCGAGGATGCCGGCGGACTGGGCCTGACGCCGAAGCAGGTGGTGCCATTCCTCAGCGTTCTCGGTGCGGGCCTGGTGCTGGAGCCGATCGGTCCCGTCGCCATGCACTGCGCGCCGACACTTGCCAAAGCCCTGCCGTCCGACAGGGCTGAAGCCGCTTTGGCGCCGATCCTGTCCGGTGAAAGAATCGAGGTGATCGCCGCCGGTCCGGTCGGGGCGCCGATCCGGGCCACGCGTAAAGGCGATGACCTGATCCTGGCCGGGTCTGTGCCGTTGCTGATCGGCGGTGCGCAGGCTGCAGCCTTCTGGGTCGTGGCGGATTTGGAGAGCACGGCGCTTCTCGTAAGAGTTCCGGCCGCCGACGCCGTCGTCGAGGCGTTTCATGTGATTGACGGGCAATCGGCCGCGAAGGTTTCCTTCGACGGCGTCGGCTGCGCGGCATCCGAAGCCGTTGCCGGATGCGAAGAGGCCCTTGCCTGCGGCAACGATCTGGCGATGGTCGGCAAGCTCGCGGAGCTATCGGGTTTGATCGACCGGCTTTACCGCGAAACGCTCGAATACATGAAACTGCGCGAACAGTTCGGTCGTCCGATCGGACGCTTCCAGGTCATCCAGCACCGTATGGCGGACATGTTCATCAAGCGCGAGGAAGCGCAGTCGATGGCGGAAATGGCTGCAGAGGCAATAGCAAGCGAAGATCCGGCTTTCCGTTCGAAGCTGATTTCCGCGGCGCGAGTCAAAATCTACGATAATGCCCGTGCGGTCCTGCGCGATGCGGTTCAACTTCATGGTGGCATGGGGGTCACCGACGAACTGCCGGTCGGCCATATGGTCAAACGGCTGCTGCTGCTCACCCAGCTCGATGGCGGCCGGATGGCCGGTCTTAAGGGTTTCCGCGCCGCGGCCTGACAGGATTAAAGAGCTCTTCCCAGAGAGACCTGACTTGCCGGGGCATTTTGCCCCGGCTTTTTTTAAAGCGTCATGCCGCCGTCGACGACGAGCACGTGGCCGGTCACCATGCTCGCTCCGGCGCAGAGATAAAGCACTGCCTCTGCGATATCCTCCGGCGAGGAACGACGCTTCAGAACAGCCTGGTCGCGCGCCCACTGCTTGCGTTCCTCCGGCCAGTTTTCGGTCCATGGCGTCTTGGTCTGGCCGGGGGCGACCGCATTGACCCGGACTTCGGGCGCAAGCCCGCGCGCGAGACTGCGGGTCAGGCTGACCAGGCCGGACTTGCTGGCGGCGTAGGCGATCGAACTGCCTTGCTGACCGATGCCCGCGATCGAGGTCATGTTGACGATCGCGCCCCGGCTTTCCTTCAAGGCGCCGGCCGCCGCGTGGGCGCATCTGAACGGGCCGATCAGATTGGTGGCCAGGAGAAGCTGCCAGAATTCCTCGGTCATCTTGTCGAGTTCGGAAGGCGGGATCTTGTCCTGCGTTCCGGATGTGCCGGCATTGTTGATCAGGTAGTCGAGCCCGCCCATTTCTTGAACGGCAGCCTGGACCATGGCCTCCGCATTGCCCGGGATGGAGACGTTTCCGGGTGCGGAGATCACCTTGAGCCCCTTTTCGGAAAGTTCCGCCACCTTCGCAGGGCCTGCCGGATCGTCCTCCAGATGATTGATGGCAACCGTTGCCCCCATCTCCGCCAACGTCATTGCGCAGGCAAGTCCGATGCCCGAGGCCCCGCCCGTCACCAGAGCGCGTTTTCCCGTCAGATCAGCACGGATCATTGTTCCTCCCCCGTGGATTTTTGAAGTTGTGTCTTGAGCTGCAGAAGACGCAGGTCGCGTTCGTGAAACAGGTCTTCGGCAGCCGTGCCGCCGTAGTCATAGAAACCGGCGCCGGAACGGACACCGCTGCGTCCGGCCTCGATCAGACGGTCGAGGACCGGGGTTTCTCCGGTATTGACCGGAGGCTGATAAGTGCGTCCGGCTATGCCGTTGCGCACCATTTCCAGCCCCGTGTAATCCATCTTGCGCATGTGTCCGAGTACGGCGAGCCGTTCGACCAGTCCGTGGCGAATAGAGAAATCGATGTCTTCCGCCGAAACGCCGAACTCCCCGATCATGCGCAGGCATTCGAGATTGAGTGCCGCCTGCAGCCGGTTCGCGATGTAGCCGGGTACGAGATGCGTGAACACCAGCGGAGCCTTGCCGAAACCTTCGTAAAGTTCCTTCAGGGCCGGCATGACCTCGGGATTCGTCCGGGGGCCGGGAGCAAGGTCCACAAGATCAACGATGTAGGGCGGGGTATACCAATGCGCCACTGCGGCACGTGGTTGCCGCGCCTGCGGGATCAGCGGGAAAATGTCGAGATAGGACGTGTTGCTCGCAAGGATCGCCCTTGAAGGCGCATGCGCGTCGATTTCGGCGTAAACAATCCGTTTTATCTCCGCTTTTTCGACAACGGCTTCGACGATCAGATCTGCGTCTCTGACGGCTTCCGCCAGTGATCCGGCAGTTGTGATCCTGTCGTGCGCGGCTTGTTCTTGTGCCGCCGTGATTGTCTGTGCCTCGCGAAGCGTGGCGCAGGCGGCCCTGATCATGCCGGTTGCGGCTTTCAGGACGTCCGCGTTGCTGTCGTACAGGCACACGCGGCAGCCGCCGAGCGCGTGAACGAGCGCCAGTGCGTGGCCCATCGTTCCCGCGCCGATCACGGCTATGCGCTCAAGCTCCATTGGCTTCCTCCCGAAGTCGTTTTTCCTCAGACCGTTTCCCTGAGGATGAGTTTCACCCCGAGATCAAGATTGACGCCCGGGGTGTCCGGCCGGTCCAGTCTCTCCAGCACATGGCGGACGACGGCCTCGCCGATCTCGTTATGCGGCGGACGAATGGTGGTCAGCCGGGGGTTCGTATGGCGCGCAATATCGAGATCGCCATATCCCAGGATCTTGAGGTCATCCGGGATGGAAAGCCCTGTCCGGTCAGCTTCGAACATGGCGCCGACGGCCAGCATGTCCCCGGAAAAGGCGATGGCCGTGGTGTCCGGCTGCTGCGCCAGAACCCGTTTGAGGGCGGCCCCGCCTTCGCCCAGTTCTCGGCTGTTGACGGTGACGATCAGCGGTTCGGTTCCGGTGAGGCGCTGGAATGTGCCGGAAAAGCCTTCTGCTCTTGCGCGGGCACGATCGTCCTTGTCCAGAATCGCGCCGACAAAGGCTGCCCTGGTCAGGCCCCGCTCGGCGAAAAATCGTGCGGCCAGTTCGCCCGCGCCATGATTGGAGAAGCCGATGCCCGAATCCAGAGGCCGTTCGCCGTAATCCCACATTTCTACAACCGGACAGGCGGCCGAGGAGAGCGTGTTCAGAGTGCCCCGCGCATGGGTGCGTCCGGTAACGACCAGTGCAGAGGGGTTCCAGCTGGCGAAGGCGACGACGATCCGTTCTTCCCGTTCCGTGTCGTATCCGTGCTGACCGATCATCAGCTGATAGCCTCTCGCCTCGAACAGGGTGGTCATTTGTTCCAGCGTGCTTGCGAAGAAGGAGTTCGTCAGGCTGGGCACGATCACGCCGATCAGGGGCGTGCGGGCACCCGCAAGACTGCCGGCAATCCTGTTGGGCGCATAGCCGAGCCGTTGCGCGACCTCTTCGATACGGGCGCGCAATTTCTGCGAGACCGCGTCGGGCGTCCGCAGCGCGCGCGAGACGGTGGCGACCGAAACGCCGGCGACTTTTGCGACCTCTTCCATCCGGACCTTCCGGGGAGGGGATTGTGTCTTTTCCTGCTGGCCCACGCGCGAACGGTCTTCCTGCTGCCGAGAATATGGCGGCGACTATAGGAGCGGGAAAAGATCGCTGCAAGCGATTTCATAATTTAATATGAAACTGATTTCCAATTTTTATATTTTTGTTGAAATCAGCCAGAATTTTTGCAATTAGAAAAAATGAAAGCGCTTACAAAACTATTCAATCGGGGAGGTCTGCCTTGTCAACGAACCGCTGTGCGCCGAAAAACGGTGCGCGATATATCGCCGAGTCCTTCAAGAAGCTGGGTGTCAGTCATGTCTTCTTCATGGACGCGATCCTTCGGCCGACGCTTGTCGAGATGGAAGAGCTCGGTATCAATCGCATCCTTGCCCATTCGGAGAAGTCCGCGGCCTACATGGCGGACGGCTATGCACGGGTCAGCGGACGCGTAGGCGTCTGCATGGCGCAGTCGGTCGGAGCGGCCAATCTCGCAGCGGGACTGCAGGATGCCTATCTGCACCGCGCGCCGGTCGTGGCTCTGACCGGCCGCAAGGAACCGATGCTGCGTTACCGCAACGCCTATCAGGAAGTGCCGCATACGCCGCTTTATGCTTCGGTGACCAAAGCCTCCATGGATGTGGCGGAGGCGCGTGAACTGCCTCACCTTCTGGCTCAGGCCTTCCGTCAGGCTTCCGATGGTTCGCCCCGTCCGGTTCATCTCGACCTGAACGGCCTGGGAGGCGAGGTTATCGAGAAGGGGGAAGTGACGAACCCCGTGATTCCTCCGGCCGCGCTTGGCCGTTTGCCGGAGGACCGCCCCCTGGCGGCGCCGCGCGCGATTGCAGAGGCCTCCCACCGGCTGATGCAATCCGCGCGTCCGGTGCTGGTTGTCGGCGCGGGCGCCATCCAGGCCGAAGCCTACGCGGAAGTGCTGGCCTTCGCCGAGCACCTGAACATTCCCATTGCAACCTCTCTCGGCGGGCGGGGGATCATTCCAACCACGCATCCTAAGCATATCGGCACGGTCGGCACCTATTCGGCGCCTCCTGGCAACCGGCTGGTCTACGAGGCGGATCTGGTGATCTTCGTCGGTTGTCATGCAGGCGACCAGCCGACCAATAATTACAAGGTTCCCGCTCAGGGCACGCCGATTATCCAGATCGATCTCGACGGCCAGGAAATCGGCCGGAATTATCCGAATGTCTCAAAGGTCTGGGGATGTCCGAAGCAGGCTCTGGCGGACCTTGCCGAGATGACCACCGCCCGTCCGGAATGGGCGGAGTGGGCGAATAACGTGGCCGAAGTTGTCGGTTCTTGGCGGGCGAATATGGAGCCGTTGAGTGAGTCCGATGCCGCGCCGATCCGTGTCGAAAGGCTGTGCCGGGAGATCTCCCGGGCGCTTCCTGAAAACGGCGTCCTGGTCGCCGACACGGGCTATTCGGGTATCTGGACGGCAACGATGCTCGACCTCCCGCATCCGGGCCAATGCTACCTGCGTGCGGCAGGCTCTCTCGGCTGGGCCTTCCCGGCAGCGCTCGGTGCCCAGTGCGGTGCGCCGGATCGCCCGGTGGTCTGCTTTTCCGGGGATGGCGCCTTCTACTATCACCTGACCGAGCTGGAGACACAGAAGCGCTGGAACATCCCGGTCGTGACCGTGATCAACAACAATTCCGGTTTCGGCCAGGGTACGCCGAAGGTGGCCTCCTTCTACGAAGGCCGCGAAGGCGGCAATCCGGCCGAAATCAACCGCTTCGGCCCGACGGATTTCGCGGCCGTGGCGCGTGACTTCGGTGTCGAGGGCATCCGCGTGGAAGATCCTGCCGAACTCGGTCCGGTGTTGCAAAACGCCATCGCCGCGCGCAAGCCGGTACTGATCGATGTTGTCACGGATATTCATCCGCGCGCGCCCGAAGCCTGGGAGCCGCCGGCGGTCTGATCCGGATTTTCAGACCCGTTTCCGCGGTCGCCTGAAGTAAGCGTTCGCATTCGGGCGCCAGGCCGGTTGATCCGGCCTGGCGCCCGTTTCTTTTCAATCTTTCATTGTTTGCCTGACCCCGCGTTTTTAACCGGTTATCTGTCGTTTCTTTTCTCCGCTCATCCCTGGAAAAACGGCGGACTCCACTCAAGGGCAACCTGTTTGCGCTCGGCCCATACGGTTCCGGGTGGTGATTTCGATATCGCTTGCAATCATTTTTGAAATAGTGTTTTAAAAATAACGCTTCGCCTTGGCGGAGGGCCGCTGAACGGTCTGCGCGGGGCAAGGAAAAGGGCTTTCGGTTGATGAAGATCGGCGGAAGGGGGCCGCGAAACCTGAGTGGGATGTGAGGTAGGGAATGAGCCGTTCGGCTGAAAAGATCTTCATAACAGGCGCAACGGGGTTTCTCGGTTCCTGGATCATTTCGAGGTTGGTCGACCGGGGCATCCAGGTGGTTGCAACCGACATCAGCGACGATCATCGCCGGCTGGAGCTTTTGAAGTCGGATCTGCCCAGGGAGCTCATTGATTTCCGCATCTGCGATGTCACGGACGTCGAAACACTGAATGCCCAGATTGCGGAAACGCGCCCGACCGGCATCATTCATCTTGCGGCCCTGCAGATCCCGCAGTGCCGGGCCAATCCGGCGCTCGGCGCAGCTATCAACATCGGTGGCCACATCAATATTTTCGAGGCGGCGCGCAAGCACGGCATCGATCGGATCATCTACACAAGTTCGATCGCGGCCAAGCCGCGCGGGCAGGCGAACGCGCCTTCGAATTTCTACGGCGTTTTCAAGAAGACCGACGAGGAAATCGCGCGGATCTATTGGGAGGACTACAAGCTCCCCAGTCTGGGCCTCCGACCCTATGTCGTTTTCGGTGTCGGCCGGGATGATGGAGAGACCTCGGCCATAACCCGTGCCATAGAGGCAGCGGCTCTGGGCAAGCCCTACGAGATTCCCTTCACCACGCGCAGTTGTTTCCAGTATGCAGCCGATGTCGCGGATATCTTCGTGCGGGCCGCCATGTCGACCTGGGACGGGGCGTTGCTGTCGGACGTCACCGACACCGTCCATTCCACCGACGATGTCCTTGCGGCGATTCGGCAGGTTGTCCCCGAAGCCTCCATCAGTTGTGCGGATACCGTTCGCGTTTCGCCCAGCGATGGCTTCGACACCAGCGCGCTCAAGAAGGTGGTTGGAGATTTTCAGGAGCTGCCGCTTGCGGAGGGAATCCGGGAAACGGTCAGCCTGTATCGCGAGATTGCAGCGCGGTGAATTCAGTCCGATTTCGCCGGATTTGTCTGCGCCAGTACATGATTGCCGCATGCAGGATTGGATTGTCGTTCGATTTCCGATAAATGCCAGTTTGTGCGATCATCAATCTACAACTATCGCAGGACGGGCATCGAATTGGTCAAACGTAAAGCGGCACCGCCGGAAGACAGCGGGCAGAAGGACTACAGGGTCAATTCGGGTCTCGCACGAGGCTTGGCTGTACTCAAGGCTTTCGGACCCGACAACCGACCCGTTGGCAACACGGAAATCGCATCGCGCGTGAAGCTGCCCAAACCCACCGTGTCGCGGTTGACCTTCACGCTGACCGAGCTTGGTTATCTCAACTACGATGAAGGCACCGGCCGATATTCGCTCGGGCCCGAGGTGCTAACGCTCGGGTATGACGTCCTGGCTCAGATGGAGATCCGGGACATTGCCCGTCCCTATATGCAGGAACTCGCCGAATACGCCGATGCCAGTGTATATCTCGGCACTCCGAGCGGCATCGAGATTATTTATATCGAAGCCTGCCGGACGCCGGCATCCATGGCGATCCGGCTGGGTGTCGGCTCTCGGATCCCGATGATCAGCACCGGCATGGGCCGTGCCTTTCTTGCAGCGCTTCCGGAGGCTGAGCGCGAACAGCGCATAGCTCAGATCCGCCAGGGCTACAGCGAGACGGAATGGCCGGCGGTCGAAGAATCAGCCCGTAAGGCTATTGCCTTTGCCTCGGAAAACGGCTTTGCGCTCAGCGGTGGCGACTGGATCGCCGAGGCGAATTCCGCAGGGGCTGCCGTGCGGCGTGCAGACGGCTACCCCGTCTATGCGGTCAACGTCGGCGGGCTGCGCTCGATCATCACGACGGACCGGCTCATGAACGACCTCGCCCCCCGCCTTCTGGGTGTCACCCGCAAGATCGAAATGGTCGCCCGGGGCATGCTCTAAGGTACGGACCCGCAAGGGCGTTTCCTCGCAATTCAATTTAGATCCGCATCGATTGCGTGCAGCAATGCGCATTGCTGCGCCAGGCGTTGCCTTGTGTTGTTTGTTGCCCGTTCGCCTGGCCGGCGATCTGGCGCAGGGCATCCTCTTACATCATGATTTTCCACGTATGGAAGGCATTTTCCTCCGCCTTCTCGGATGAATTGCGTTCTCTTAAAAAATGCGTATTGCAAAATATAATTGCGCATAGCAGAATTAATTATAGAAACGACAATCATTGCGCGGGCACCCGCTGGCCTGTGGATTTGGAGGAAACTGGAATGAGAACGAATGAAGGCGTGATCTCGACATTCATCGAGGCAGGCATCACGCGCGGCTTTACGCTGCCAGGTCTTGGTATCACCTGGTCGCTGCCGGCCTTTCACGACCGCAAGTCCGAATTTGATCTCGTTCTGGCGCGCACAGAACAGTCGGCTTCGGTCATGGCGCAGGTGGCCGGCAAGCTGACGGGCAGGCCCGGCCTGCTCATGGCGCAGGGGCCGTTTGCGACCACGACCGGCGCCTTCGGCATTCTGGAAGCCTATTTTTCCTCCTCTCCCATGGTCATCATGACCGACACCTCCTGCTATGACGGTTTTGCCCAGCAGGGCGTCTACCAGACGATGACGGGAGATTATGGGGCGGGCGACGCATTCGGCGTCCTCAAGACCATGACCAAATACGCGACCTATGCGACGACGCCGGCCGAAGCGATCTACGGCACCCAAATGGCCATCAAACATGCCATGACCCCGCGCCAGGGACCGGCCGCCATGATCATGCGCACCAACATCATCAAGCAGGAAGTACCGGACGACCTGCGCGCCAGGCTTTATCCGACCGAAGGCTACCTGCGTTACACGCCGATGGTTCCGGACCGGGCGGCTCTGGAAAAAATCGCGGCGACGCTGGCAGCGGCCAAGGCTCCGGTGATTATTGCGGGCAACGGCATTTATATGAGCCGGTCGGGCGTGGCGCTCCAGGAGTACGCGAGCCGTGACGGGATCGCGGTGGCCTCCAGCTATCACGGCAAGGGGACGATCGACGAAACGTCGGATATTGCCGTCGGCATGATGGGGACCTGGGCTTCGGCCGCCGCCAATCGCATGGTCCAGGCCGCGGATGTGGTTCTCGTTCTCGGCTGCAGCCTCGGGGCGGAATACACGCGCTTCCGGGACGAGAAGATGCTCCGTCCGGGCGATCAGACCATCATCCAGGTGGACATCGATCCGCTTCATGCGGGTTGGGTTCTGCCTGTGGATCAGGCGGTCACTGCCGATGTCTCCGACGTGCTCGACTTTCTGCTGACCAAGCCCGCGCAGGACGCGATTACCGTCAACCGGCGCAAGGACAGGATCGCCCAGATCAAGGCGGACAATGACTACGGTGTCCTGCCGGAATACAAGACGCGTCCCGGTACGGTGCATTATGCGGATATTATGCGGGCGCTCGGCGACTTCCTCACAAAGGACGACCTCCTCACGCTCGATGCCGGTACCAACCGGATCTGGGCGACATCCCGTCTGCCGCTTCGCCATCCGCATCAGCTGGTCGCGCCCGGCGGCATCGGCGGCATGGGTTGGAGCACGCCGGCAGCGACCGGCGCCAAAGTGGTCTGCCCGGAAAAGCGGGTGACCGGCATGATCGGCGACGGCGGTTTCGTCATGACGATGGATGCGATCGCAACGGCCGCGGAACGCGGTCTCGACGTGGTCTACGTGGTTGCCAACAATGCCGGCCTCGGCATGGTGCGGGATAATCTCGGAAATCAGGCCATTGGCGTCGACTTCGCCGATCACGATTTCACCAAGGTGGCCGAAGGTCTCGGCGGGTCGGGTGTCACGGTCACCGAGGCCGACCAGATCGGGGATGCCTTGCGCGAGGCCCACAGCCGGGGTGGACCGGTCGTGATCGATGTGAAGGTCGATCCGGCGGCCAGCCACCGAGACTGTTCGGACTACGCCGAGCTTCCGGATCCCGGCGGGCGGACTTGACGGTCCGCCGTCCCCGCGGAAGGGGCCGATTGCGGGTGACAGAGGCAGGCTGCTGCTGTAAACGGCAATCATGAGTGACGATTCTCCGAAAGAGCCTGCGAAACGTCGCCGGGGACGTCCGCGTCAGGGTGTAGATGCGGGCGACTTCAACGACGACCGTCCTTTCGTGAGTTCGCTTGCCCGGGGAATGTCGATCCTGCGCGCCTTCCGGGCGGAGGATCGGATGCTTGGAACCCAGGTGCTGGCCGAACGCACCGGCCTGCACAAGACGACGGTGTCGCGTCTTCTCGGGACCCTCACCAAGCTCGGCTATCTGCGCTACATGCCGGAATACGGCAAATACGCCATTTCGAACCAGGTCCTGACACTCGGCTACGCCGTCATGGGCCGGTTCGGCTTCGGAGAGCTCATGCGGCGGCGGATGGAAGAGATCGCCGCCCAGGGCGATTGCGTCGTCGCACTCAGTGTGCGCGACCGGCTGGACATGATGTTCGTCGAACTGATCCGCGAACCCACCGCCATCTATCTGTCCCTGAATGTCGGCTCGCGGATTCCCATGGCGGAATCCGCGCCGGGTCGGGCGTATCTGTTCGGCGCGCCGGAAAAGGAACGCGAGGCCGCCATGAAGGAACTCGCGCAACATCATGGCGAGGCCTGGACCGATCATGTCGAGCCTGCTCTGATGGCGGCGCTCGACCGCATGCGCCAGCAAGGCCATTCGGATTCCTTCGGCGAGTGGAAGCCCGATCACAACGCAATCGGAATACCTTTGTACGATCCGCTGACCGGCGACGTATACACACTCAGTGTCGGTGGAAACGCGTCCGTTCTGACGCCTGACAGGTTGCGCAAGGAACACCTTCCGAAGCTGGTGAGCGCCGCGCAGGATATCGCCGCACTCGGTGGCGGTCCGGCCTGACGGCACCCGGCGTCTGACGCCTTTCTGATCTAAATTCCATTTTAAAAACAAAGATATGCGCAAAAATTGCGCAGAGGATTTGTCTTGCGCGGTTTTCATTTAATTTTATATTGCGGAATTAGAGTTCACTATGTACAATTCTTGAAAAGCGATTGACCTGCTTGGAAATGGTTTGGGAGGACCGCAATCGTGACAAGACTGGTGGGAAAAACCGCCCTCGTCTCCGGGGCCGCGGATGGTCTCGGCGAGGAGATCGCCAGGCGGCTTGCGTCCGAGGGCGCGCGTGTCGCCGTTCTCGACCGGAGCGCGGAAGCGATTCAGAAATCCGCCGCCCGCCCCGAGATGGCAGGTGTGCATTTCGAACAGGTTGATCTCTCCGATGCCGATGAAATCGCCGCCGCTCTTCACCGGCTTCACGAGGCCGGCTTTCGCTTCGATATTCTGGTGAACAACGCGGGCGGATCCCTGCACACACCGCGTGCCTTCGTCGAGGAAACCGACGAGGACTGGGCAAGGGTCATGGATCTCAATGTGACCGCCGCGGTTCGTCTGATCCGGGCCATCGTGCCGGGCATGGTCGAGCGCGGCTATGGCCGCATCATCAATCTGGGTTCGAAGGCGGGGCGATACGGCAGCCTCTTTACCGGCGCCAACTATGTCGCCGCAAAGGGTGCCGTGCAATCGATGACGCTGCAGCTCGCCCAGGAATTCGGTCCGCACGGCATTACCTGCAACGCGGTCTGCCCGGGCGCCATCCTTACGCCACGCGTCGAACGGCTTTTGAGCGAGCGGCAGTCTCCGGAAGAGCGGGCGAGAATAGTGGAATCCATTCCGATGCGCCGTAACGGCCGGGTCGAAGATGTTGCGGCCGCCGTCGCGTTTTTCGCCTCCGACGAGACCGGTTTCATCACCGGGCAATTGCTTGACGTGAATGGCGGGCAGGGGATGGCATCATGATCTAGACCCTGCGCGCCGTGTCTCCATGCTGCCGGGCCGGTTGGCAACCGGTTCTCAGGTTCCGGCAGCGTGACTTATCCGTACATCCGAAAAAGACACCAGGCGAATGAATGGCTCGCCCGGAACGGATTTCTTTTGCCTGCGCGGTTCCGGCCGTCGGGCCGATTTCTTTGCCGCTGAGGCGGCCCATACGACTGACAGGAGTTCCAGCCATGCAGATGACCACCGAAGAAGCCTTTGTGAAAACGCTGCAGCGCCACGGCATCGAACATGCCTTTGGCATTATCGGTTCGGCGTTCATGCCGATCTCGGACCTGTTCCCCAAGGCAGGCATCACCTTCTGGGATTGTGCGCACGAAGGCTCCGGCGGAATGATGGCGGACGGCTACACGCGCGCCACCGGCAAGATGTCTATGATGATCGCCCAGAACGGACCGGGCATTACCAATTTCGTCACGGCCGTGAAGACCGCTTACTGGAACCACACGCCGTTGCTTCTGGTGACGCCGCAGGCCGCGAACAAGACCATGGGGCAGGGCGGCTTCCAGGAAGTCGAGCAGATGGCACTCTTCCGCGACATGGTCGCCTATCAGGAGGAGGTGCGTGACCCGAGCCGCGTTGCCGAGGTGCTGGCCCGCGTGATCTCCAAGGCGAAGCAGGCATCGGCTCCCGCGCAGATCAATATGCCGCGCGATTACTGGACCCAGGTCGTGGACATCGAAATTCCGGATCCGATCCTTTTCGAGCGTTCTTCCGGTGGTGAAACCTCCGTGACCGAAGCAGCCCGTCTTCTGAGCGGGGCCAAGAACCCGGTCATCCTGAATGGCGCCGGTGTGGTGCTGGCCGAAGGGGGGATCGCCGCCTCCATGGAACTGGCCGAACGGCTCGATGCGCCGGTTTGTGTCGGCTACCAGCACAACGACGCTTTCCCGGGCTCGCATCCCCTGTTCGCTGGTCCGCTTGGCTACAATGGCTCCAAGGCCGCGATGGAGCTGATCAGGGACGCCGACGTGGTCCTGGCTCTGGGAACCCGCCTCAACCCGTTCTCGACGCTGCCGGGCTACGGTATGGAATACTGGCCGACGAACGCGAAGGTCATCCAGGTCGACATCAATCCGGACCGGATCGGTCTGACCAAGAAGATCTCCGTAGGCATCGTCGGCGATGCAACGCGGGTGGCGAAGGGCATTCTCGCTCAGTTGTCGGCATCCGCCGGCAATGCCGGGCGGGCCGAACGCAAGGCGCGCATCGCCGAAACCAAGAGCCGCTGGGCCCAGCAGTTGACCTCCATGGACCACGAAAACGACGATCCGGGTACCTCCTGGAACGAACGGGCGCGCGCGGACAAGCCGGAATGGATGAGCCCGCGCATGGCCTGGCGCGCGATCCAGGCAGGCCTGCCGAAAGAGGCGATCATCTCGTCCGATATCGGCAACAACTGCGCCATCGGCAACGCCTATCCGAGCTTCGATGCCGGCCGCAAATATCTGGCGCCGGGTCTCTTCGGACCATGCGGCTACGGTCTGCCCGCCGTCATCGGCGCCAAGATCGGCTGTCCCGACGTTCCGGTGGTCGGGTTCTCCGGCGACGGCGCCTTCGGCATTGCTGTGACGGAACTGACAGCCATCGGCCGTAAGGAATGGCCGGCCATAACCCAGGTCGTCTTCCGCAACTATCAGTGGGGCGCGGAAAAGCGGAACTCGACGCTCTGGTACGACGACAATTTCGTCGGCACCGAACTGGATGAAGACGTCAGCTATGCCGCCATCGCCAATGCCTGCGGGCTGAAAGGCGTTGTAGCGCGTACGATGGAGGAACTGACGGCGGCGATGGCGCAGGCGGTTACCGACCAGATGGAACATGGTGTGACCACGCTGATCGAGGCCCTGATCAACCAGGAACTGGGCGAGCCTTTCCGCCGCGACGCGATGAAAAAGCCTGTTGAAGTCGCCGGCATCAGCAAGAACGACATGTGCCCGCAAAAAGGCGCGGCCTGACCTGGGCATCCGGCCCGGCGGCTTCCGACTGCCGGGTCGTTCTCTTCCGGAGCATTTCATGACGAGTTTGGCCACGCGGCTGCCCGCCGCGCAGACGTTGAAATCGATCTTTCCCGGTTTCGCGGTTTCCGCCCTTGCGGCTGCGACCGCACAGTTCCTGTCGGAGCATTACGGTGCTCCCGCCATGCTGATGGCGCTTCTCCTCGGTCTGGCGCTGAATTTTCTCTCTGAACCGGGCACCCGCACCGCCAAGGGCGTGGAATTCACCGCACGCACCGTGCTGCGGATCGGGGTGGCGTTGCTTGGTGCGCGCATCAGCGTGGACCTGCTGGTCCAGCTCGGGGGGACGTCCGTGGCGCTGATCGTGGCGGGGGTCGTTCTGACCATCCTGTTTGCCTTGCTGGCGAGCCGGATGTTCGGGCGTGACTGGCGGTTCGGGCTTCTGACCGGCGGCTCCGTGGCGATCTGCGGCGCTTCCGCGGCAATGGCGATCGCAGCCGTCCTGCCCCGGCACGAGAAATCAGAACGTGATCTGGTCTTTGCGGTTCTGTCGGTGACCGTGCTGTCGACCATCGCCATGGTGATCTATCCGATGCTCGCCCAATTGTTTCAGTTCGATGCGCGCGACTCGGGACTGTTTCTCGGCGGAACCATTCACGACGTGGCGCAGGTGGTCGGCGCGGGCTTCTCAATCGGCCCGGAAACCGGAGAGACCGCCACTCTGGTCAAGCTGATCCGGGTCTCGATGCTGGCTCCGGTGGTGCTGGTGTTCTCGCTGGTCATCCGCCAGATCGGTCTTTCCGGAGCGCATCCGAAGGATCGGCCGCCGTTGATGCCGCTGTTCGTGGTTGGGTTTCTGGTTCTGGCGGCGCTGAATTCCTTCGGTCTGATCCCGCAATTCCTGTCCGACTGGGTCGGATCCTTGAGCCGCTGGGCGCTGCTGGTTGCCGTCGCCGCGGTGGGCATCAAGACATCTCTGGGCCGCATGGTCGAAGTCGGTGCGTCGGCGATCGGTCTGGTCGTTGTCGAAACGATCTTTCTCGGCATCTTCATCGTTGCCGGTCTGCATTTCCTGTCCTGAGCGATGCGTTCCACCCGACCCGACCATGGACGATGCACAACATCTTCGGGTGCGGTGGCCGATCTTTGCTCTGAACATCCGGAAAGGGATACCCGATGAAACCGCTCGACCGCATCCTGGCTGCCGCACGGGCAAATCCGCGTCACATCATCCTGCCGGAGGGGGAAAGTCCTCTCGTGGCCGAGGCCGCTGCCCGTCTCGTCGCCGAGGGCCTTGCCCGCGTCACGCTCATGAACGGCCCCAGCCTTCCCGGCGTCACGTCGCTTGTGCCTGCGGAGGCGCGGGATCTGGCGGAACTGGGTGATCACTGGCACAGAATGCGCGCCGCAAAAGGGATGACGGCGGAGCAGGCGGTGGAGGATATGCGCGACCCGATCCGGCAGGCCGCTATGCGGGTCCGCCTCGGCCAGGCGGACGGTACGGTCGGTGGAGCCGTTACCACGACCGCCGAGACGGTTCGCGCCGCATTGCAGATCGTCGGCCGCGCTGCGGATGCGGAGATCGTTTCAAGCTTCTTCATTATGTTGTCCTGCGGCCCCGATGCGCCGATCAAGGGCGGCATGATCTTTGCCGATTGCGGTCTTGTGATCGAGCCGAATGCGGCGGAACTTGCCGCCATCGCCCGTTCCGCCGCGCAATCCTGCCGGCAGTTGCTGCAGGAAACGCCCCGGGTGGCGCTTCTGTCCTTTTCGACTGCGGGATCGGCGCACCACCACAGCCTGACAAAGATCCATGATGCGCTGGAACTGATCCGTGCGGCGGAACCGGACCTGGAAGTCGACGGCGAGATGCAGTTTGACGCCGCCCTCGACGATGCGATCCGCGCGAAGAAGGCGCCGGGCAGCCGTCTGTCTGGGCGTTCCAACGTCTTTATATTTCCCGATCTGGCCTCGGGAAACATTGGCTACAAGATCGCCCAGAGATTGGGCGGGATGATTGCCATCGGCCCCATTCTGCAGGGTCTTTCCAGGCCCGCCAACGACCTGTCCCGCGGCTGTTCCGTGGACGACATCATCGCCACGACCGCCGTCACAGCTCTGCAGGCGGAGACCTGTTATGCCTGACCTGACCGAGGAAAAGGGCCGACGACTAGCCCATTGACGCACCATCATACGTTATCGTCATTTATGCGTCCGGTTTTGGCCGCTTCAACGGCCGCATTCATCCCTGAGGCTGCCGTCAACGCTCTCGACGAAGCCATTCCGCATCGGTTCGCCGGGTTGGATGTATTGCCAGTCGACACCTGTCTCCCGACACCATTTGAGAACGGTCATGCTGATCGGCTCGATTCCGTTGTCGGAAACCACGGTGACTGATTTCCGGCGCAAACGGATGAGCGCATCGACTTCACGGGTGACCCGCAAGCCGGACAATGACGTTATCGGCCACCAACGCCAGGCACGCGTCTGTAATCGTCAACCACGGCCGGAACCCGGACCTCCTCCTTCAGCACGGCGTTGTCGAGCATCGCTTTGGCTAAGAGCGTCTTGAGCGTCGCGTTCTCATCTTCCAAAGCCTTCAGCTTGCGGGCAGCGGAGACGTCCATGCCGCCAAACCTGGCCAAACATTGCTTCCGGGATCCCGTGCCTGCAGCGAACACCGGTTGTCTTGGGACCGCTTTCCTGCTCTCGCAAGATGCCGATGATCTGTTCTTCTGTAAAACTGAACGCTTCATTCGGACCGTTTTTCGATTGGAACGGACTCTACGCAAAACTGGAGGAGTTCTGGGGTCTCAGGTCACGGTGTCCCGACAGGCGTCCTCGAAGCCATCGCGGAAGCTATGTAAGGAGCTTTAGGCATGTTTAACAGTGTGATGGAACAGTGCGAAGGAATTACCCTTCGAAACCACCAAGTTATTGATATGTAAGGCCTGAGAATGGTGCTGCCGGAGAGATTTGAACTCTCTATTCGATTCTGAAATATAAATAAAATCAATAACTTAAAATTTATTCGAACGCTGTTTTGTAGGTGAGTTTTGTATGCGTTTGAAGGTGCGGTGGCGTGACCCAGATGGCCGTTCAGCTCAATCGCGACACAGTCTTCCAGTTGAGCGAACTGAAAGAGATTGAAAGTTTCCATCGGTGCAGCTCGGACTAGAAATATCTTAACCGATTGATGCGGTAGCAGCCGGTTATGCTCAGTCGTATTCGGATGCTCATCAAGCCAAAGATCCGCATCACCCAGTTGCAGTGATTTTAATAATTCTCCCGATAGTTGATTTAATCGATCTTTGATAGTATTTTCAACGTAGAATTGTTGATGCTCTTTTTTGTTAGATTTGGGTGTCGCATGGCTAAGAGCTCTTCTTTAGGTCGTTGGATTTTTATTAGTTTCGCCGCCGTCTGCGTCGCTGGACTCATTTTTGTGCTCTACGAGCCCAACGTGACGCTCGGTGGATCGCCGCGAGAAGATCGCATTGCTGAGTTTCGCGAGGAACTTAATCTTACTGAAGGTCAGCGACTGGTCTGGAGCCCGCAGCTTGTGTCGGAAACCTACGCCGTCGGCACGGTCTTTCCCTCTGCAGGGCTGGGACATGCGGTAACCACGAAGTGCAACGCGGGCGAAGCGAAGATTGACGAGATGAAGGTCAGGCTGGGGGAGGGCAAGCATTACGAGATCACACCTGACCTTGGCATTGATGACGTAATCGGACTAAACCTCGATGGCGCTAAGTCGCTCGAATACGTTCTGTCAATCGAGGAAGCCCGAGTCTTACCCGCCTATAGCGACCTCGTGCGAGCCTTGGCCTCTGACCCTGAGTGCCTTGCGATGATCGCCAATAAGCCCGTTATGGTACTCTATGGCGTTTATCGCGGTGACGAGGCCTATGCCGTGACGAGGACGTTCACCGGCAATCTCAGGACTGGGAACTGGAAAGAAATCTTCGGCGCAGGGGGTAGTGTCGGTGGCGACGGCAACCGCAAGTCCGATTTCAGCCGCGAGGACACCTCTCTTATCTGGTCGCTCACCAAGGTCTATCTCAAGGACGAGCGGTTTCCCAATGGGCCAGGCACGGAGTCCTTCCGCCTGCAAAAGGCGAATGAGTTGTTGAGGCAAGAAACCGACTATGCCAGTCGAGCCGAGAATAGCGTCGAGTTTTATCCGCCTAGCGATGACGAAGTTAAGGCTTTGCTCGAGGTGCCGGAAAACGTCACCTCGCCGGGCGACGACTCGTAAAAGTAAGAAATGGGCACAACCATCGAGCATACTGCGAGGAGACAGACCATGATGATGTTTCGCAGGCTCAAATTGCTGGGACTCTCCCTGCTGGCTGCGGCTCTCTCTGTACAGCCACTTTCTGCTGAGGCTCCCCAGCTCAAGCACAGTGCGGTCATCGAGAAACTCCTGCAACAGCAACAAGACGAGGTCAGCGCTTCATTGCGCTCTGACGTTGAGCGGTTACAGGCTATTTTAGCGCTCCTTTCAAATAT
This sequence comes from Roseibium sp., assembly GCF_048260565.1. Lineage (GTDB taxonomy): Bacteria > Pseudomonadota > Alphaproteobacteria > Rhizobiales > Stappiaceae > Roseibium. The sequence goes on from NZ_JBLXGP010000007.1 coordinate 26,773, forward strand.
CATTGAACGCAACGACTTGCGCACAGCCGAGCGCGCCATGCGCCACGTCACCTTCGCTTTAGTTGAGATGCGACTGCCGGCCAGGGAAAAGGCCCCGGTCTTGTCGACGCTTGATTGCATCGCCACCGCACTTGAGAAAGGGCAGAAAATCCAGCCCTGCCGCGCACTTTATAATAACAGTCTGCGAATGCTCGACTCGCTAAACACAGCGCAAACTGCGCAGGCTCTCGTCGCGAAAAGCAATCAGTATAGCATTGTGACCAACCCGCTCGAGCGCTTCACAGGGTTGTCGTCTACACCGGCTACTTTGCCGCCGGACAAATTGGAAAAACGGTCCAGTTACGCTATCTCCTTCTATGGTCAGTCGGTGGACGTGGAGCTTGGCCGACTGTTAGCTCTGCTCGCGCGCTACGACCCGGATCTACTGCGCCCCATTCCAATCAATAAAAATTTCCAATATGCCAAGTGCCTCAACGGCCCCTTCCCGATGTATGTGGGCCTCTATGCCAAGGACGCCGCCGCGCGTTATCAAAAAATTATGGCGCAATCCGCCGAACCCCGCGAAGCCGAAAATGGCGATGTGCTACGTTTCGGCATCTGGCAGAGTTCACTCGCCGACCGGATCGCAAGGGCAGGTGGTAATTATCCTGCCGCGCTGGCCGACTACACCTCAGATCAGGCATTCAATCTGCTCCGCGAAGAGTTCAGTACTCGTTTCGGCTTGACCGAGTTCAGCGACGATCCGGTCGTGACCGCGCTCATGACGCTTTGGGTGGTCAGAGAGACCCAGTTCGAGAAAATAGTGTCGAATTATCTACAGCGCGAGGTCACAGGCGCCGATATCGGTCCCGCACTGGCTAGAACTGGTCTCCGGGGCCAGGCGCTCTGGGAGGCCGTCTATCAAAGTACGGTGCGTTTCCTGCATTGCTCTGACGCTGACAAGGTCTTCGAAGCCTACGGTCTTACATACCGTCGTGGCGACTATCCCACGGCCCGGGCCACTTTAACCCGACTGCGTGAAGCGGTGGGGTATCCGGCAGTACCCAGCCTGAAGGTCACGACAGTCGAACGCCGGTTCATAGAGGACCAGAAACCGAATTGCGCGGCTTTCGGTCCAGTCGAAAGCCGCTACTCCGGGAACGATGCCAAAGCCTGTCATCTCGGAGAAATCGACCTAGGTAATGGACAGAGCCAATATCTCGTATTGGGCGGTGGCGCGCGGGTGGAATTCCTCGTCACTCCAGCGGAACGCGAACGGCTCGCAGATTACATGCGCCTAATCGAAAAAGCGGATCGGGGCGGCGAAATCCTAAGATGGGCTGCTGAAGGCGCGGCCGAACTGGATCTGCAAACCATACGCTCAAGCGTAGCGTTGCCCTCTTGGGACAACAACTGGGATAAGTTGCCCTGTGTATTGGGCATGTCCTATTACATAGACCCGTCAGACACTGAGCAGATGGTCGAGCATTTCAAAGACTACCGACAGAATTTCTATCCGGTAACGGGCCGCTCGCTGAACGACGAGAAATGGCAGCTTTTTATGATCGACGAGTTCAACGGCTTCAGGAAGCCTGATTTCGCTGAGAAACTAATGCCATTGGCGAAGCGCCTCGCGGGTGTGCTTGCGACCCTGAAGGGCGCGCAAGAAGAGGAGGTCCAGCTCAAGATCAGCTCAACGGCTCCCGAGATCGATCTCAATCCCGGAACAGACGTCACCACTGATGGCACCGTGCCGTCGCTCGACGGCGTCGGACCGGATCTGGGATTGCTCTGCGATATTGTCGAACGTCAGCTCTCCGACTTCAAGGGCGCTCAGGATGTGTCGCATGGTGCCTTCTTGGAAAGTCTCCTATTCGACGCGTCTAGCTCATTGGCCGACGTAAAGGGGCTAGGCTTGCTCAATGACAAAGGGCCGCTCGAGCCGGACTTCATTTCAAGTCACTATAAAAGCTATGCAGCCAACAAACGCATCGACATGGTGGCTAACCACATTGGGAATATTGTTACGGCGTTGAAAAGGACCGCTAGCCTAAACAACGGCAATGAACCAGTTACTGTCGTCAACGTGAGCATGGGACGCTCCTACGCCAATCAAGGAGGAGCAGTGCGCGATGTTGCAAAAGCGTCGGTGAAAAACTTAAAGACTGATCTATTGTACGGCGACAGCGCGCTGTTTGTAGTTGCTGCGGGCCAACCCACGGTGGATCCGAACTCCGTGCGCGATGCGCGCGACCTAGAAGCCCAAAAGGGCCTCAGGCTGGTCCAGACCGACCCTAAAAATCTTGACGTCAACTATCCGGACTGCTCCTTTTTTCCAGCCTGTTTCAGCGGCTACAAGAACGTCATCACGGTAGGTGCGGTCAAACCGAGCCCCTCCGGATTCGGCAAGCCGGTAATTATGCCATGGTCCAACTATGGCTCGGCAGTCACGCTAGCGGCGCCGGGGCAAGGGGTGCTGGGCAACGACCTCGCCTATCTGCCGAATGACGACCCGTACGTGAAACTTAAGCCTATGCCCTTCTCCAGCCTGCGTGATGGCACATCGATCGCCACTGTGTTTGTCACCGCTCTGGCGGCTAAAATCGCAGCCGAGAATACCGAGATGACGCCCGCCGAGATCAAGATGCGGCTGACATCGACCGTGCGCCCCTATATTTCTAGCGATGGCGACGAGGAACTTCTGCGTGGTGTCGAGGGTCAGATCTATGCCGGGGTGATCGATCCCAAGGCAGCGCTGCGAAATCCTTCCAAGTACCACGTGACCTACCGCACACCCCGCTCTGATGGTCGCCTTACGGTCGAATACGACATCATACAGCGAGCTCAAACCGAAAATGACACCGAAAAGCGCCCGCTCTGGCTCTTCGACAGCACAAGCACCTCCGAAAGCGAAAAGCTAACCTGTAACTGGAAGCGGCTCTTGCGGTTGCATTTCGACGACGAGACCGAAAAGGACGAAACCTGGTTCCGCCCCATCCCACGGGGAGCGATAGTATGCGAGACTGGCAAATCAGTCGGTGACCTTGCCGTTGGCGCAGGCTCCTTTGGGACTACGGACGTTAAGCAGAATACTTGCCTCGTGCACGACACCTGTTTCGAGGCGCTCTCCGCGGAAACTGGTGGTTGGATGCCGCTGAAAATTGCCGAGATTCGCGACATTTATTTCCCCAGCGGTCCGTGAGACAGATCGCACCGATAGCCACGTTGGCGCTCAATCTGCTGGTTGCACCGCTGGCAGCCGAAACCCTCGTCGAGGCCGACGCGCTGCGCGAACGCGTTGTAGAGGCGCCACCCGAGCAGCCGGTCATTCAAGGCAGTCTGCAATTCCTGCATGTGAAACCGCCGCCGCAAGCCAACGGACGTGCATGGCGGTTCTGGGTCCGCGCGCCCGGCATCGATATGCCATTGGTGATTTATGATGTCACGAATGGTCGCGAGATCTCCCGCATCTCCCTTAACGGGGCCCACCGTGGGACGTGGAGCGGCGACCTGCCACCTCATCAGGTATATATCAGTGCCCCAGTGAGACAGCAGCTCGAGGTGAAACTTCTGTCTTGGTCCGAGGTTACCATCGATACTCAGACACCAGTGGGTGAACTCAACCTCACGGAGGTGCTTCCTGACGCGCTGCCACTGCGGCTAATGCAGCACTTACCGGGCGTGGGCTTGCTGCGGCTGCTGAAGACGCGGCTGGCGGATGCAGCGCCGGGTGCGCCACCCGAGTTCATTTATTGCACCGCCTTTCTCGTAAGCGCGCGTTACGCCGTGACTGCCGACCACTGCGTCGACTTTGGACTGAATGACCGCATGGCCGATATTCGGTTGGCCTATGTCGCTAAGCATAACGAAGAGGAAAGCATTCAGCACAGCGTGTCGCTGTACACCTCATCCCAGGAGCTCGATCTTGCGATTTTAACGCTGGATCCGCCCGCTTCCGACGATGCTGTGCTGGAGTTAGCTGCGCTGGATGCAGAGCCGCGCACTGAGGCGATGATCCTTCAGCACTTCTCGGCAAAGCCCCTATCTATTTCGGACGATGCCGACTGCGTGGTGCTCGACGCCCTGTATGACGGCCCTAGCATCTGGGACGCGGTAAGCCAACAAGGAAACAGCGAGAAGGATGCGTTGTTCGCCCATGGCTGCGACACTACTAGCACGAGCAGCGGAAGCCCCGTTCTGGACCGTCATACCTATCAACTAATAGGCATGCACCAGCAGGGCTTTCGCCACAGCGGCGCGACCCATAACCGTGCATTGCGCGTGAGCCGCATCCGCGCGTTCCTAGTTCAAAACGGGGTGATCCAGCCCGCCGCCAGGGTCATCTCTCACACAGATACAGGAAAGGAAGCCAACCCATGATGTCCACAGTTCCACCCCTTGCCGCGCTCGCGGCGCTTACCCTATTTGTCGGGTCTCTCTCCACGAAGTCTCCCAGCGCGGGAGCAACCTCGATACCCTCTTCGGAGACCGTGCAGGTCGCGCAATCTTGCCCCCAAGGCTACCGCCCTTGTGCGCCTGGTTGTTGCCCCGCATGACGGCGCAATATGTTGGGTTGCTTTATGGCTTGGTACTCGCGTTTAGCCCCATCTTGCCAGCAGCTGCCGCCGATGAGGTGCTGCGCCTAGGCATCCGAGTAGATGCGCCGCCCTTCTCTTCTCGTGTCGAAACCGCCCACTCAGGTGCGAAATTCGATGAGATGTATACAGGGTTTTCGGTGTCGCTCTGCAGCGAAGTGGTGCAAAGGATGAAATGGGATACGCCCGACCTTCGGGTCGAAGTGATCCCGGTCACAGCGCAGACCCGCTTTCCCAAAGAGCCCCAGCAGTATCCGACGTGGGACCTGCTCTGCGATCCGACCTCCGTCACCCTATTGCGGTTCGATTGGTGCCGCTATTCCTTTCCCTACTTCGTTACCGGCATCGCCTACGCGACCCATGACAGCGCCACGAACCCTGAAAATCTTGGGGGGCAGCTGGTTGCTCTCGTGGGCAAAACAACTACGGATTCCGGGCTCAAGCTTGAATGGAGTCACCTGTACGGCACCCCTCCGGAGTTTGTCGTCAAGGATAACTACGAAGAGGCTGTGTTGGCGCTGAAGGAAGGCGAAGTCAAGGCGGTCTTCGGCGACCAGATATTGTTGCAGGACGCGCTGGAGAAGGCGTCCATGTCGGTCGAGAGCTACATGTCGAGCGACATACTATCGATTGAACTCTACAGTTTTTGTGTGAATTCTGCTCGGCCCAATGTCTTGACCGTTGTGAACGTCACGCTCGCTGATCTTTATCGCAGCGGTAAAATCATCGAACTGCTGGGCGAAAGTTTCGACGGGCGCGGTGCAAACCGCCTCCTGTCTACCCTCTACCGCCTTTATGCTGTGCCGGAGAAATAGGCGTGGGAACAGTGCGCGTGCTCCTGCATTTTAACAGACGCCGCGTTTTGTGCTGACACGATACAGTCCTCCATTTTCCTAAACATAACGGCGAACCACTTAATTGGGGGAGAACCAGTCTTAACAAGACCCTACTCGAAGACCTGTCACGCACCAACTTGCCGACACCGGTAAAGCCCCCGCTCATCAATCACGAAGTCCTAGAAAAACCGCGCGGGTGCGAAGGGGATGCCTAATGGGTCCACCAGGGGAACCGATGCCAAACCCCGGAAGATTTGAGAGGCAAGTAAAGATAGATGAATTTGCAGAAGCAACCTCATGTTGGTTGCCAAATGTGCTCCCTATGTAAACTCCAACAGCGGTGTTTTTTGCTCTGAAGCACGTTGGAAATGATCTGCCGGTCGACGCGTCGCGCATTCAATGACATCGTACCTGGCAGCGAGATATTCCTCACGAAATTGATAGCGCCTGGAAGAAACATGCATCCTCGACCTTCAGGCCCGTCCACGGACCGGGCTATCCGAACGTTTGCCGAATGTGCGATCGACAACAAATAAACCAGGCCTGGTAAATCCAGCGAAGAACGCGGATACGGCTGAAGGCCTTGGTCTTCCAAGCCTTTCTGCTGGGCATACGTTTGTGGACTTGCTGCACTCAAGCTTCGACGAAATAGTTTGCTCGCCCTGTAGTTACCTGCGATCGAGGATTGACAGGGAAGCGCGCTGGCGCGTTCCGCGAGTGTGAGAGCTTTCGGTTCTGCTCTGATTGTGGTGGAGCCAGCCTATGCTCATTTCTGAGCGTCCGGTGCGATCGGCATGGAGCCGGGGAGGGGCGCGAAAGATCCGGGCTGTCGGCGTGGATGCGGACACAGGTCTGTTGACTGTGTTCCGGCGATGGAATGGAAGCGAAGACCCGGAAGCATGTGGTGTATCAGTTCCGCTCGTACGGGCCGGAACGGCCCCTGGGGAGCCGGACGGTGATCAGCATGGCATTGTGAGACTGATCGTATGCTATCGCTTAACCGGATGACATTCAGATCCCGGGAGGAGCGACCGGCCCGGAGCCGAAGGCGACGGCCGGAGCGATCTCCCTGGTGTCTTTGTTCCATCACATTAAGCTCCTCCGGAGGTGCCGGGTGTGTATGACAGATGTCTCTCTCGTTTCCTTTCACTCTTCCGGAACGATGATCGATATCCCGGAGAGCTGAGGACCGTCGCGGAGCGACGGCCGCAGGCTCTCGGCGTGCCGAAGGCACGCCCCCTTGATAATCGTTATGATGTCTATGTTTTATTAGTGTCTAATGGCTTTCGCGTAGTCGAGAAACCGCGGAAATCTGAGGTGGCTAGCCATTTCAACTGTGTTCTCTACTATGTTCCGACTGTGTCCGGCGCTGTGTTTCAACTGTGGGCGCGTCACTTGTCCTGTCCAGGCTTCAAACGACCGGATTACGCTCGCTGCCACATGCTTCCGGCGCCAACGAAGTTTTTCGACTGTGGCTTTTACTGTGGTCAGCGAGGAGCTCCGAGATACTTGCAGGCATGATTGTAGTCTCGCTTCAACGAGTCGTTGCGTGGCAACTCCTGATGACCGAAGAGCAAGGACGAGGCTACCTTGAGCAATGGCCCGGATACTTTGGCGTCCAAGGCTATCAGAACCTTGCCTGCAGCATAGCGGTCAGCCCAGGCTGCATGGTTGGCGTTGTTGCTTGTCTTCGATGAGTTGAGCTGCGTGACAGTTCCCGGAATGCCCTTGGTGATGCGTTCGAAGACCTGCTTGTCACTATCCGTCCGAAGCATCTGCGCTCCAAAGCGGCAGAAACCTGGGCCGGCGCGTTCAAGGAGCCCCAGGGCATCAAGCTTCTCCTCCCTCGAACCGCCGTATCGGGAGAATCTGAAGGCAGCATTGAAGTCGAAGTTTGTTGCAGCGAGTGCATTCCAACCATCTTCATGGCTGCATATGCGGTGACCACAACACCAGAAGAAATGCAGGTCAATCAGCTGTCAATCAGCTGTCGATCATTGAGAAAGTCGGATACCATGCCGCTTATCTCGTTCCTTCGCGGAACGGTTGGCTGTGGGCGTAACACTGGCGCGACTGCGTCGATTTCGCCGGCGGCGTATTTCTCGTTCAGAATGACATTGAGCGCGAGATAGCGCCTGCGGAGTCCGTCCGAATATGTGGCTCTTAATCCCTGGCGTTTGTTCAGTTCGTCCTTGATGAAATCCAGGGCTTCCAGCAGCCGGGCGATTGAGCGTTTGCGTAGTTTGCCGAGCGCGTTTTCATTCCAGGCGTGCTCAAAATCAGGCTGCGGGATGTTTTCCTGATGCTCGATTTCGGTGGGTGTCATTTCCGGCTCTTCAAGCACTGCGTTTCGGTCCTCCGTCGCTTTTGTGTGTTTTCCTGGAGAGGGCAGCGGGAAGCCATCTCGCCGAGTTCATGCTGAGGTTATAGCGGCCGAGGGAGCGGCCTTACGGATTTTTTTAAAAGAAGTTCGCTGCGGTAGAACATTCTACGGAAAACCGTGGCCATGAGCCTTGAGCCATTCTTCAAGTTCGCGAATGAGGTCTGGGTTCTGGATAGCGGTATCCCGGTAGATCGCGTAGGCAATTGACGGATCGTAAGGGCTGAAACCCATTTCTTTCATCATGACGCCAGCCTTTATCTTGCGGCTTGCCAGGACGGTTTCGATCGCCGTTTTCACATCGGCCAGCAGACGTCCATCGGGGTGGACAATGAAACCGGTCGCGCCTTTCAAACCGGTCGTGACAGCGGTCGGTCTGGAAGGAAGCAAGGCTGGACTGGAAACTGGCGCCGTCGTGCCTGCCACGCAGGTAATGGCGTATTCCGAAGCTAGCCATTTGAGGAATTCGTCCCGCTCAGCCGAGGTCGCTTTATGCCAATGCTGCTTGAGTCCGTTGATCGCCTTCGGCCGCGGCTTGAGCCCGGTTTGATGTGCCGCATCCCACAGTGTCAACTTGCCAGCTGCGACATCCCTTGCAAGTGCCGGATGTTCTGCCTTCAGCCGTCGCTTATAATAGGTCTTATCACGTTTTATGCTCATGGTCACCTTGTAGAATGTTCTACATATCGCGTCCATCGATTTGTAGAAATTTCTACACGCCGGCTTCTGTAACGAGACAGGTCGATCACTCATCAATAGGGTTGTGACCAGGCGCGATCCAGATCTCCCAGCATGAACGAGAGGGGCGACTTACTGGCGAATGGAAACTGAATCGACAAGAAGCCCACCCAGGGTCGCTGGATGGGCTTCTCACTGCCAGCCTGGCTGGTCATAGGCAAGCAGTTAGGTGCAACCTTCTCAATTGGGAGGTGATCAATGTTGCATCAGGAATTATTCCGAAGGAAATGATGGGAGTCAAGTATAAAAAAATTAATATACTTAAGTCAGCATTGATTTACTTGGATATATTTGAATTTGGAGGGGGTTTGTGATAGAAGAGCGTGAAATTGGTTCTGAAAGTGGGCGAATGGTTGATTTAGGTTTTAAGGTCGTTCGGGAATACAGGCGGGAATTTCACCTGCTGGCGGCGTGCCTGGATGGGCGGATGGTTGATATCCTCAAAGAGGCAATTGCCCTGCTGGTCGCTGCATATAAGCTGGACGATAAGTTCCCCCTTCTTGTCGAGGCGGGCCGGGCAAGTTCGGAGAAGCGCCGCAATGCTGGTAATCGAGGCTTGGGCGCATCCGAGCCCAAGGTCGAAAAGTCGTCGCAAGATGATGATCCCGATCCGACGGAGCCCGAGCCCGGAAAACGGGGAAAGAAGAAGCATAAACGGAAGAAAAAGCGCTGAGCGCGCTCTATAAGTTATCATCGGCTTGATTGCCCGATACGGAGACCTGATTTGGTCTCCATCGTCGAGTGGCCTACCAGGGTTGCAGCCCTGACCGACCGTTTTGTTACCTGATAACGAAGACCCGGAGGGTGATTGACCGGCCTCTCCGGGTCTTTTCATTTTCAAGCCTGCTCCTCTTGAGAATCGCGGCAGTGGGTGCCTTAGTCGTCCTGATGATCATTCGTACTGGCATTTGTAATGGCCGGCAGGTTCTGGGAATTTCATGGCAATCAAGAAAAGTGATATTTACCGCTCTCTATGGGATAGCTGCGACCAGCTTCGGGGCGGGATGGATGCATCTCTGTACAAGGACTACATCCTCACGCTTCTCTTCGTGAAATATGTATCCGACCGTGCCGGCCAGGCGGATGCGCTCATTGAAGTGCCCGACGGCTGTTCGTTCGAAGACATAAAGAAGCTGCGCGGCAACAAGGAGATTGGCGAAGGGATCGACACAGCGATCGCGGGCATTGCCGAGGCGAACGACCTGAAGAACGTGATCGATCGGGCCTATTTCAACGACACCGAGAAATTCGGTAAAGGCGCGAAGATGGTGAGCACTCTGACCTCGCTCATCAACATCTTCAGCCGCGAGGAGCTCAACTTCAGTCGAAACCGTGCAGATGGCGATGATATCCTGGGCGATGCCTATGAATATCTGATGCGGAACTTCGCAACGGAGTCTGGCAAGAGCAAGGGGCAGTTCTACACGCCGGCCGAGGTCTCCCGCGTCGTCGCCGCTGTCGCCGGCATCAATCGGGCAAACAGCCCCCGACATGCGGCTCCGGCTCCTTGTTGCTGAAGGCGGCCGATGCGGCGGATGTCCAACTCACCATCTACGGTCAGGAGTTCGACATCACCACCCGCGGCCTCGCCAAGATGAACATGATCATGCATGGCCGCGAAGATGCCGAGATTGCCCAGGGCGACGTTATCGCCGAACCGCATTTCATGGCTTCCGACAACCAGATCCAGCAATTTGATTTCGTCGTTGCCAATCCGCCGTTCTCGGCTAAGGCCTGGGCCTCAGGCCTGACCAATGACAACAAGCTCGGTCGGTTCGACCTCGGCATGCCGCCCGAGAAGAATGGCGACTTCGCGTTCCTGCTGCACATCCTGGCATCCATGAAAGCGTCCGGCTCTGGCGCGGTGATCCTTCCTCATGGCGTGCTCTTTCGGGGTAACAAGGAGGCTGAGCTGCGCGAGAAGATCCTCAAGCGCGGCTACATCAAGGCAATTATCGGCCTGCCGGCCAACCTCTTCTACGGTACCGGTATCCCGGCCTCCATCATAGTGCTCGACAAATCTGAAGCCTGCGCCCAACGCCCGATCTTCATGATCGACGCCTCTCGCGGGTTCATCAAGGACGGCAACAAGAACCGGCTGCGAGCACGTGACATCCACAAGATCTCTGACGCCTACCTCCGTCAGCTGGAAATCCCCGGCTATTCGCGCCTGGTTCCCTACAAAGAGATTTCGCGAAACGACTTCAACCTGAACATTCCTCGCTATATCGACGGCTCAGAGCCCGAAGATCTCCAGGATATCGAGGCGCATCTGAAGGGCGGTGTGCCTGATCGCGACATCGATCTCCTGGCTGACTTCTGGGACGTGATGCCCGGCCTCCGCGGTACGCTCTTCGGGCCGAACCCACGTCCTGGTTATTCCGACCCATTGGTCGAGCCTGAAGACGTACGCACCACGATCCGCCATCATCCGAAGTTCGGCGCTTTCCGCGACCGCGTACACGCAATCCTCGACGGTTGGTCCAGGGCGAATGCGCCCCTGATGAACGGCATACAGCCGGGCGATAAGCCCAAGGCGCTGATCCACACCATTGCCGAGGACATGCTGGAGCGCTTCGCTGAAGCTCCGCTCATCGACAAGTATGAAGCCTATCAGCGCCTCATGTCGTATTGGGCTGAAACCATGCAGGATGATGTCTTCATCATCTCTGCCGAAGGCTGGGCTGCCGCCAAGGAATTGCGGATCGCGCGACATGAGAAATCAGACGACGGCAAGAAGGTAAAGTGGCTTGAAGAAGGCGACCTGACTGTCAACAAGCAACGCCTCGTTGCTGATGTGATCCCGCCCAATCTGATCATCGCTCGCTTTTTTCCCGAAATGCAGCAGGTGCTGGACGATGCGCTGACCAGGGCCGAAGAGCTGGGTCGCGAAATCGAGGAACTGGTCGAGGAGCATGGCACCGAGCCCGGACTTCTGTCTGATGCGCTGGCAGACAGCGGTAAGCTGACGGCCGCGTCAGTCAAAGCTCGGAGCAAGTCTGGAGCAGTCGAGCCGGAGGAACTGAAGCTACTAAAACAAGCGTCGAAGCTGTTGGTCTCCGAAAAGATTGCCAAGGCCGAGGCCAAGGAGGCGGAGGACGCACTGACCGAGGCCACGTTGAAGAAATATCCCGACCTGAACGAGGAAGAAATTCGGATGCTGGTCGTGGATGATAAGTGGCTGACCGACATCGCCGAACTGATCGAGGCTGAAATCGAGGCGCGGACGGAGCAGCTGACCGCGCGGGTGCGGGTACTGACGGAGCGGTATGGGAATACTTTGCCTGAGATTCAGGCACAGCTTTTCGATCTCTCTCAAGCCGTAGAGAAACATCTCAATGCCATGGGATTCATGTCCTAATGGCTTATGCGACGAACGTACCTGTGGTGCCTCAAGCTGAAGACGGTCCGACACCAGTATGGACGATGGTCAAATTAGACGATGTTGCTCGTCGGGGCAGCGGTCACACACCAAGAAAATCAGCGCCTGAATATTGGCACGGTGAAATCCCTTGGATATCGCTACAAGACAGCGCTCAATTAGATCAGCCATTTTTAAATGAAACGGCCGTTAACATAACGCCCGCAGGCGTTGCAAATTCTTCTGCGAAGCTGCACCCGGCAGGAACTGTGGTTTTGAGCCGCGATGCAGGTGTGGGCAGAAGTACAATCATGGCGGTCGATATGGCCGTCAGCCAGCATTTCATTGCATGGACTTGCGGGCCGAGATTGTTGAACACGTTTTTGTATTATTATTTACAGAGCCAGAAGGGGGAATTTGAACGGATTGCTATTGGGAGCACGATCAAAACGATTGGCTTACCGTACTTCAAGGAATTCCAAGTCCCGCTTCCCCCACTCAAAGAACAGCAAGCCATTGCCGAGGCGCTTTCGGATGCGGATGCGCTGATCGAGGGGCTGGAGCGGTTGATTGCCAAGAAGCGGCTCATCAAGCAGGGCGCGATGCAGGACCTGCTGACCGCCAAGCGCCGCCTTCCGGGGTTCTCCGGGAAATGGGAGACCAAGCGCTTGGCTGAAATCGGGCAAGTGAAAACTGGCTTGACCTACAGCCCCAAGAATGTAAGCAGTTACGGCACCCTGGTTTTGCGCTCATCCAACATTCAGAATGATCGCCTCGCATTTGCTGACAACGTTTTCGTTGACCTAGGTGTTTCTGATGAAGCGACGGTCAGAACCGGAGACCTTCTCATCTGTGTTCGAAATGGCAGTCGCCAGTTGATCGGCAAGACCGCCATGATCGACCAGCGCGCCGACGGCATGGCATTTGGGGCCTTTATGAGCGCCTATCGGAGCGAATTGAACGACTATCTGGTTTGGTGTTTCCAGTCTTCAGTTATTCAAAAGCAGGTCGCGGAACATCTCGGGGCCACGATCAATCAGATCACCAACAAGACGCTTAAGGCGATCGAAGTGCCGCTCCCATTGGACGATGAGGAGCGAAAAGCAATATCTTTGGTGCTGACTGACATGGACGCCGAAATCCAGGCCCTTGAAATCCGCTTCGAAAAGGCGCGACAGGTGAAGGAGGGCATGATGCAGAACCTTTTGACCGGGCGGATCAGGTTGACCTGACAGTATTCAGAGATAGGCATTTTAAACAAAATCATATTGGGGGGGGCATGAGTACGATCGGCGAGGCGGAAAGGAAGGCGCAGAACAGGGTCATCGCTCTCCTGGCCGACAAGGAGACAGGCCTCGGCTGGCGTTACCTTGGCGATTGGCAGAAGCGCGAGGGTAACGCCAATATCGAAGAAGAGTATCTCCGCCCCTGGTTATTAGCTCGCGGCTACGATCCTGAGATTGTCAGCCGCGCCATCGCCTTGCTGAAGCGCGAGGCACGGATGGAAGGCGTGAAGCTCTACGAGGCGAACAAAGCTTTCTACGAGATGCTCCGCTACGGCGTACCCGTCGCCCCCGGCCCAGGCGAAGCGCCGATCACGGTCCAGTTCATCGACTGGGCCAACCCACTTGCCAATGACCTCGGCGTCGCCGAAAAGGTCGCTATCAAGGGCAAAGATGCAAAGGCCTGGAACAAACGCCCGGACCTGGTGCTTTACGTCAATGGTATCGCGCTCGGCGTGGTGGAACTGAAGAAATCCACCGTCGGCGTCGGCGAGGGTATACGGCAAACGCTCGATAATCAGCGACCCGAGTTCATCCGGCACTTCTTCACCACGGTGCAGATCACCTTCGCCGGCAATGACAGCGAGGGCCTGCGCTATGCTCCGATCCAGACGCCTCAGCCCTACTGGCTGGCCTGGAAAGAAGAGAGCGAGATCACGACGCGTCTGGATCGCGACGTGACCCAGATGATGGCGCCCGCGCGCTTTCTCGAGATCATTCACGACTTCACCCTGTTCGACGCAGGCATCAAGAAGATTGCTCGCCATAACCAGTATTTCGCGGTGAAGGCAGCGCAGGAACGTGTTCGCCGACATGAAGGCGGGATCATCTGGCAATCCCAAGGATCGGGAAAGAGCCTGATCATGGTCATGCTGGCACGCTGGATCAGGGAGAACCTTGCCGATGGCCGCATCCTGGTGATCACCGACCGAAAGGAGCTGGACAGGCAGATCTCGGAAGATGTGTTCGGTAGCACCGGCGATAAAGTGAGGCGGGCGCGTAGCGGCAACGATCTCATGGCGGCACTGGCCGATCCGACCGATCGCATCGTCTGCTCACTGGTCCACAAGTTCGGCAAGCGCGAAGAAACCGAGATGGAAGAGCTGATATCGGATATCCGGAGCGCGAAAATCGGCGCGCCGGTCGGCGATTTCTATATCTTCATCGACGAGGCACACCGCACTCAGTCCGGCAAGCTCGCGAAGGCGATGCGCCAGGTGCTGCCCGAAGCGATGTTCATCGGGTTCACGGGCACACCACTCCTGCGGTCGGATAAGGCAACCTCGCTAGAGACCTTCGGTCCTTATATCGGCAAGCCCTACCGTTTTGATGAGGCGGTGGAGGACGAAGTGGTGCTGGACCTGCGCTACGAGGCCCGGGATATCGATCAACGGATCAGCGCGCCCGGGAAGATTGACGCATGGTTCGAGGCCAAGACGAAGGGCCTCACTCCAATCGCTAAGGCGACCCTGAAGCAGCGGTGGGGCACCTTGCAGCGTGTGCTTTCGAGCCGGGATCGCCTGGAGCAGATCGCCAACGACATCATCATGGATATGGAGATGAAGCCCCGCCTGAAGTCAGGGTTGGGCAATGCCATGCTGGTTGCGGGCTCGATCCCCGAAGCCTGCAAGTTTTTCGAGATCTTCCGCAAATCGGGCTCCACGCTCGCAGACAAATGCGCAATCGTGACCTCCTACAAGCGCGCGGCGGCCGAGATCACTGGCGAAGAAGCCGGTATGGGCGAAACCGAGAAGCAATATGTGCATCGAGTGTATGACGATCTTCTCGGCGACCAATCGGAGGACGATTACGAAGAAGAAGCGCTGCGCCTCTTCAAGAAAGAGCCGGCCAGGATGAAGCTGTTGATCGTCGTCAGTCGGCTTCTGACAGGCTTCGACGCCCCTACCGCGACATACATCTATATCGACAAGCAGATGCGCGATCACGGGCTCTTCCAGGCGATCTGCCGGGTGAACCGTCTTGATGGCGATAACAAGGATTTCGGTTACGTCATCGACTACAAGGATCTGTTCAGGAATATCGAGAGCGCCGTCGAAGACTATACGTCAGAGGCGTTCGACAGCTTCGACAAAGAGGATGTTGACGGCCTGATAAGCGACCGAGCAGATCGGGCAGACGAGGACCTCCATACGGCGCGTGATGCCTGGTTCGGGCTTATGGACGCCGTCGAGCAACCAAAGGGGGATGACGAGATCTTCGTCTATTTCTCAAGCCCCCAGGGGATCGACGCCGACCCCGATGCGGAGGAAAAGGGGCGTCGCCGGCAGGCTCTTTACAAGCTTGCTGGGCGCTATGCCCGTGCCTTTGCAAATGTTGCGGCAGAGCCGGACGGTTCCGGCTTTAACGAATTGGAACTCGCCCAATACCGCAATGAGGTCGAACAGGCGCTCAACATCAGGGAAGCCGTGCGGCTCCACAGCGGCGATGCCGTTGACATGAAGCTTTTCGAACCGGCCATGCGTCATTTGATCGACAACTATATCCGGGCGGAAGACTCCGAGGTTATCTCACATCTGGATGACATCAGCCTGATCGACCTTGTTGTCAGCAAGGGAGCAGCTGCGGAAGAAGATCTGTCCAAGCCTATCAGAGGGAAGCGGGAGAACGTTGCCGAGGCGATCGAGAACAACGTCCGCAAGCTGATCATCGACGAGACGCCGGTCAATCCGCGCTTTTATGAAAAGATGTCGGCGCTTCTGACAGATCTGGTCAGGCAGCGGCGCGAGGAAGCAATCGCCTACGCGGAATATCTGGAAAGGATCGCCGCGCTCGTAAAGGATGTAAGGGCAGGCCATGGAAAAACCTATCCCGCTGCTATCGCGACTTCGGGCATGAAGGCGCTCTATGATAATCTCGATGAGGATGAGAAACTTGTTCTCAGCGTCGACAAGGCCGTGCGCGAAACCGCGCCCCACGGCTGGCGTGGGAATGCCATGAAAGAACGGAAGGTCCGCAAATGCCTCGATGCTGTCTTGAAAGATGAAGCGAAAGCGGAACACATCCTTGAGATTCTGAAGAACCACAGTGAATACTGAAATCGTTGACATTGCAGGGACCCAGGTCGAGGTCCATCGCAAGCGGATCAAGAACCTGCATTTAGGGGTCTATCCACCAAACGGGCTAGTTCGTGTCGCAGCACCTGCCGCCATGAGCCTGGATGCGATCAAGGTGGCGGTGTTGACGCGCATGGCCTGGGTCCGACGGAAGCAGGACCAGTTCGCCCGACAGGATCGTGAAACGCCGAGGCGCTATGTATCCGGGGAAACCCACTATGTATTTGGTCGGGCCCGCAGGCTGACCGTTGTCACGTCGAACCGCAAATCTGACCGGGTCGAGCTGCATGGCAATGACCGTATTTTATTCCATGTGCCGCACGAAAGCACTGTTGAGCAACGTCGGAACTGGATGAATGCCTGGTATCGGGCGGAGTTGAGGCGCATCGCTGCCCCTCGGATCGAGAAGTGGTCAGAACTCATGGGAGTTTCGCCGAACTCCTGGGGTATTCGTCAGATGAAGACGAAGTGGGGCAGCTGCAATCCTGTAAAGAAATCCGTCTGGCTGAACCTCGAGCTTTCACGAAAGCCTTTCATCGCGATCGACTATGTCATCGTGCATGAATTCGCTCACTTCGTGTCACCGCGCCACGACGAGCTGTTCGTGAGTATTCTGGACACTTACATGCCCACATGGCGGCAGGTGCGAGCGGACCTAAACGCGCTTCCTTTTTCCGAAGGGCTTGGAACGAGATGTTCGGGAGGTCGAGCTAGTTCAATATTGGTTTGTCCGAACCCAACCCAATAGTTGTCAGAATCAATAGAAAGAAAATCAATTTCAAAGGAAGTGTATAACCTAGCCTATTTACAGATTTTCAATAGTTGTATTTTTTCGTCTTTCATTTTTAATAATTTATTTTAGTTCTTCAGATAGTAGGTCTTTGCAAACATACTTTATTTTATCTATTATCCATTCTCCGTCTTTGAAGTCGTCGTCTAATTCTGGTTTATTTTGAAATAGTCCGTGACATATGGCGGAGGATAAACTGCCAAATTTCATAAGTATATTAATCGTAGGCCCTTGCCTCCAATCCTCCTTCTGTGTTTGGAAAATGTTTCTGCCAACAATTCCTGCATCCAGCCAAACTTCTTCGGCTCCTAGTCCGCGGTCTAGTAATGATATAAACAATTGAAACGTCCCCAAACGATGTTTAGTACGGTCATTATTTGAGTCTAATATGTGAGCAGGTTGGGGCAAGCTCACGCCGTAGTAAGTTTCAGACCTTAAAACATGAGCAAATCTCAGAATTAATTCCGACTTTTTTAGATGCAGAAATAAGTCATCTTCGAGGAAAATTTTATGGTCTTCGGTCATATTTTCTTTGTATATTAGATTTTCATCTTTCTTTTGTAATGCAATTTGTAAAATTTTGACTGTTTCTTCTAATAGGTTTTCTTTTTTTGAAATAATTTCTTCTGAAGACATGAGATTATGATGTCTGAAGTTGCCTATTGCTTCAGTATTCGGTGTAGGTAAATTCTCACTAAAGTGGATAATTAATTCTGAAGCAAGTATTCTTCTCGCGTAATCATTTCTTAGTTGCTCTCGAATTAAGCCGTATTTATGCACTAGTGACCAATCGGGGAAGTCCGATAATTCTCCAATCTTGCCAATTAATATGGCGTCAAGAAAAACAACAAGGTTTTTTTCCAGAATCTTATTCGGAAATTCATAGGAGATGCACGATATATATTTGGATAGGAGAGGGGCAGGATATGGAGGTGCGCAATGTATGCCAACACGCCGATAGTCGTAGTCGGCGGTGTCGGTGCTAAATCTGCCGAAAATCGAACAATTGTGCCTATTGAAACCAGGTTGGTGTGCTTGATAGCGGTGATAAGTTTGTGCGGATTGGGCCGCTATTGGGAAAACGTCTCGGTAACCGTTCAATCCTCTACATTCATTGTCGAACTGAAATCCTCCACCAGGCGGGTCGATAAGCGAAAAATCAAGAAGGACAGGTAATTCGCGTGTCTGATTGAAATAGGCGAATAGATATCCTTCTTCATATGAATACTTCTTACAGACGTAGTAGGAATTTCCAGTATCATCAGATTCTTTGAGAGAACTGTGGTCTTCTTTGGTGAATTTCTGCTTCAGTCTTTCGAGTTTTTCTTGATCATTTGAATTCAGGGCTGTCTTTTTTCTTTGAAACTCAGTGGATTCAAGCACGGAGTTATGATCTCGCTTGCGGCTGTCGTCGAAACTTAGGAGATTACGCATTCCGTGCCCCTCCATGCCTTCAGTCGTCGTCGAAATCTATGTCGAGCAAATCGTTGCTGAACCAGCCAGTCTTGATCAAAAGGCGACCTTCACCTTTGGGCGTCTTGAACAGACGGTCACCGATTAACAAATCACGCAAATTCTTAAACGCCGCCTTTCTGCAGTTCGGTGGAGCTACAAGACAGTATTTTTCAGCTGCAAAAGGAACTCCGGCTGATCGACGCAAGCGCTGTAAAACTTCAGGTGGCTGCCACGGTTTCATACCCACTTTTGTTTTTAGGTTATGCTCGGAAGCGGTATTTGGTTGAACCACCGCAAAAACATTGTGGTCGGGAGAGAAGTCGTCTTCGAGCGATATTTGCACCAAATGGAAATAGGATAGAAGGTTCTGGAGACCTTGTCCGTTTAGAGTAACCCGCATTGTGCCGATCTCTGAAAAAACCGGTCCGTCTACATTTTCAAAGAAATCATAGACTAAACTACAACCCAGGATTTTTCCATCCCGAATCAAGGCAAGGGCTAATCCAGTCTCCAGCGCTGCATCCACAGCATCGCGAGGGCGCATTCTTACCCCCGGATCGTCATACTCTGCCAGAAAGCCTATCAGGCGATCAATATCACGCTCGTTATCGGAGCTTAAGTTATGCAATTCGAGCATCACTTCCTCCATTCAGTTTGAGCATAAACTATCGGTGGAAAGTTGCAAGATGGAATATGAATCCAGTTTGCAAAAAAAATGCAAGTTGCTATTGCACTGCATTAATCATATGCTAAGAAGCAGTCTATAAAATCGCTATGTACACGTTTTATGACGGGTTCATCGAATTTTGCCCATTGCGCACTTGAGTGCGTGTGGGTCCACATTCCATAAGCGCACGTTTGATGTGCGGCCAATGGGATGTTGTAACGTGCATGCGGGTGACTTCGCATGTGAAGTACTTTGCTCTGCTATGGGAGACTAAAATGTCTGGCGTCCGAGCTTACTCAAAAGTTGTCGAAGACAGCTACCTAACGGCCCTTCGTTGTCTACACGGGATGCTGGAGGACGACCCTATCCAGTCACGGGACCAATTCAAGGATCTGATGAGAGCTACATTTGGCCGTAAGCATCTAGATTCGAATCTAATGGCTGCGGACCTCGGATTTAGCCCGTCAACAGTTTATCGATGGATTGAGGGGGAAAGCGCCCCTCATAAAAGCCTGTGGCCTGTTATCCAAGCCTGGCTGCTAAAATCTATCGCGAAGGAGATTAAAAAAATTGAAAGCGGAGGTCTCCTATCAGGAGATAAAGACCGAGCTATTTTGTAACTGATTTGGGCCCGGTATTTCCGGGCCCAAATCTTTCAGTGCTGTTGAACGGCGCATTAATCTTTGGCGCAATTTTCACTGTAAATACTCAGTTCGACGTCAGGTAATTTGTCGATCTCGCGTTTCCTGACGGCAATCGTCACATCGCCATAGTCGTCGCCTGCCGTTCGGCCGGCGTGACCCTGGATGGCGTCCGCGATGCGATCTGACAGTCCATGGATCCTCGCATTCGTCTTGAACGCGTGTCGGAAGCCATGGAGCGGTGCGACTTCCGCCGGAACCAAGCCTGCGCGCTTGATCCACTTGGCGACACGGTTCGAGATTGTTTCTGCGGATTTGACCGGGTTCTGATTGCCTTCCCGCTTTGGGTAGAACAAGGGGCCTTGCTCGGCATCCTCCACGAATTTGAGGAAGCCTTGATCGATCAACTGCCGATGCAGCGGCACGTCACGATAGTGGCCGGTCTTGGTCGTGCCGGCATCCGGCGTGATGCGCAGATAAGGGATGCCGTCTTTCTCCAGGATATCCTGTTTGCGAAGCTGCGTGATCTCGCCAATCCGTGCGCCGGTGAAGTGCGCCAGCCAAGGCGCCCAGCGCTTTGCGGCAGACAGCTGAATGCTCTCACGCGTTTCTTTCGGCCGTTGATAATCAAATGCGAACTGCAGAACTTTCGCGGCTTCGTCGGAATTGTAGCCTTTCTCTCGATTGAGCCGCCTTTTCGGTACTGTCACCGAAGCAGTGATTACGATCGGGTCGATATATCCATGATTACCGGCCCATTTCAGGGTGGACTTCACGGCGCTGAGATAGCGGCTGTTGATCGTCTTCGGCGCCAAGCCTTGCTCGAATTGAAGATGCGACAGCCATTTGCTGATTTTTCTGTTCGTGATCGCTGTGACGTTGTCGCTCCCCAGGAACTCGATCAGGCTCTCGATCGGGCGCGTGTAGGCTTCCGTTGTTCGACCATCGCCATCGCTCCCTGTCTTGGCTTTCCTGCAAAGTTTGAACAAGGCGCGAATCGATGTTTCTTCAGGCTGCTTGTCAGAGTGGGCCTGTTCCTCCGATTGTGAGGTCGGCTTTACCTGATTATCGAGAACCCACTGTGGGTCATCGGCAGCCCTTTTTCCTTCGTCACGCTCGAACATGCGTTTCAGCAGCTCGATTTCGGCATAGGCGAGATGGCGGGCAAGAGTCCGCCAGTCAGTGTCACCAGGCTCACAGGAATAGTAGCCCTTCTCGCAAAAATTCGCGATTTCCCGTCCGAAGACCCGGACAATGACGTCATTGCTCGCCGTTCCCGTGGCAATCGCCTTCACGTCTGCCACATAGCCGTCATCAATATCTATGCGGGCATAATCAGGCGTGCTGTCTCGAAGCTCTGAATCCGCTTCCATACGTACCGCATAATGAAGGGCGGCGATTTCCTCGATCGTAAGCGGGCGCGCCTGGGTGGTGGTAAGTGCGATGGACGGGCGACCGTTCAAGCGTTCTCGTGCATCGTCGATCTGCCGGTTGAAACCGGCAACCACCTCTGGCAAGGCACGAAGAGCAACCTGGCGGTCGCCGCCCAGCGCCTTGATCAATTCACGTTTGCCGATAAGATCGCGAAGCTCCTTGGGAACACCCATGCGAGCATGAAAGCGGCCGCGTCTGTCTTCGTGTAGATGTCTGATCTTGCCTGCCATTTCGAACCGATTTTGTATGCGTCTTTGTAGGCGCAGTTTGTATAAAACCGGTTATAATGCAAGCGCTTATAAGGATATCAAGTGGATGGCTGGTGCTGCCGGAGAGATTTGAACTCTCGACCTCTCCCTTACCAAGGGAGTGCTCTACCCCTGAGCTACGGCAGCATCCGGCGGGAAGGTGTTCAGGGGCTTGGCCCCGGTCCCGCGGGTCTCTCGTGGGCTCCTGGGAGATCCGGCGGCTGGCCGGGTTTCTTCAGGATTTTGAGAAACCAGTGCTTGTTCCGGACGGCGAGTGCCTGCCGGAATGCGAGGGCTTTTGCCACAGTTGGCGTGTGGGCGCAAGCGCTATCGGAACGTTTTTTTGCAAAGCCTGTCAAAGTTCTGGATTGCAAGTTGCGCCGCCCCTTGGCGGGCGCGGTTCGGCAGGATAAATCAGGGGAGGAGATCGCCTGGCGCAAAGGCTCAAGCCTGTGGAAAGACGGGTCCGGACCGGCGGCGGTCTGTATATAAAAAGGATAGGATCACTTCGGCGATGGACAACGGCAAGGACAAGGATTCTGCAGTCGGCACCGCACGGGGCGGCAAGGCGGCGGACGGCGCGAATTCGGATAACGCCGGCTCTTCCGTAGAGGCGGCTGCGTCTGCGGGCGGGGCAAAGACCCAGTCCCGCGAGGAGCGGCTTGCCGAAGCCTTGCGCGCGAACCTGCGCCGGCGGAAATCGGCGGCCAAGGGGCGGCAGGCGGAGGACTGAATTCAAGGGCCTTGACGGTAGGGCTGGCACCGCTTGTCCGGCAAGCTTATCCGGCAAAATGGCGGGTGCCGCCGCGGGAATGGCAAAAAATGGGCCCCTTGCCGCCTTGCATGGGCCACATGGAGCGTATAGACGACGGCAACGCTTTTGAGATTGGTCAAGGAATTCTCCGGGCTTTTCCGGATAATGACGGGATCGGCACGCATCATTGTCGGGGTGGGAAAATGGACAGCATCAAGGTCGTCGGGGGCAACGAGCTCAAGGGCGTGATCCCGATTTCGGGGGCGAAGAATGCCGCCCTGCCGTTGATGATCGCGTCCCTTCTGACCGACAACACGCTGACGCTGTCCAACGTGCCGCGCCTGCGCGATGTCGCCCAGTTGACCCAGATCCTGATGAACCACGGCGTCGACTATTCGGTCAACGGCAAGCGGCCCGGTCAGGACGATCTGGAAGGCCAGACGGTTCACCTGACCGCCCGCGACATTGTCGATACCACTGCGCCCTATGAACTCGTCTCCAAGATGCGGGCGAGTTTCTGGGTCATCGGCCCGCTGGTCGCACGCATGCACGAGGCCCGCGTGTCGCTGCCCGGCGGCTGCGCCATCGGCACCCGCCCGGTCGACTTCTTCATCGAAGGGCTGGAGAAACTCGGCGCCGACATCGACATCGACGCGGGCTACGTGGTCGTCAAGGCGCCCGGCGGCCTGAAGGGCAACCGGGTGGAATTCCCGAAGGTCTCCGTCGGCGCGACCCACACCATCATGATGGCGGCGACCCTTGCCAAGGGCGAGACGGAAATCGTCAACGCCGCCTGCGAACCGGAAGTCGCCGATCTCGCCGCCTGCCTGACCGCCATGGGCGCCAAGATCGAAGGCGCCGGCACGCCGGTGATCCGCATCCAGGGCGTCGACCGCCTGCACGGTGCCCATCACGCGGTGGTGCCCGACCGGATCGAGACCGGCACCTATGCCATGGCGGTCGCCATGACCGGCGGCGAAGTGCTGCTGCGCGGGACGCGTGCGAACCTGCTGGAAACCGCACTCGACACCCTGCGCAACGCTGGAACCGAGATCACCGAAACGCCGGAAGGCCTCAGGGTCTATCGCAACGGCAACGGCATCCAGCCGGTCGATATCACCACCGAGCCGTTCCCGGGCTTCCCGACCGACCTGCAGGCCCAGTTCATGGCGCTGATGACCAAGGCAGGCGGTAAGAGCCGGATCACCGAAACCATCTTCGAAAACCGCTTCATGCACGTCCAGGAACTGGCCCGCCTCGGCGCCCAGATCCACATCGACGGCAACACGGCGATCGTCGACGGCGTCTCTACCCTGCGTGGCGCGCCGGTCATGGCAACAGACCTGCGCGCCTCCGTGTCCCTGGTGATCGCCGGCCTTGCGGCCGAAGGCGAGACCACGGTCAACCGCGTCTATCACCTGGACCGCGGTTTCGAACGGCTGGAAGACAAGCTCACCCGCTGCGGCGCGCAGATCGAGCGGATTTCCGCCTAGGTTCACCGCCTGGGCGCTCTTGAACCTTCGTGTCTTTCCGTCTCAGGATTGTACCGCTCTTTGGTGCGCTTAAGGGTTGCGTAATCTGCCCATGCTTTCTTTGCGCGGTGAACTCCGTTTGAACGCGCAAAAGGGACGAAGGCGTGCTTTCCAGGCAGCTTCTATACGTTTGGCTTTTGGCCCTTGTCGGACTTGCGGCATCCGTTCCGGGAACGGCTTTTGCCGATAAAATCCCGATGACGGCATTTTCCGGCCGCCAGTTTTACTATTCCACCAGCATGGATCCGATAACGGTCCATTTCATGTGGCCGGATTTCAATCGGCCGGAGTCCAGAATACAGGACACTGTCTTCCTGCCGCGGGCCTACATCGTCTTTGCCGCCGGATATGCGTCGAAGCCCGCCCGCGATCTGGGTCAGGATCTGGCTGACAGCCAGAGGCATGGATACGAGGAGCTGCCGGAAACCATTCAGACGGACAGTCTTCGCATTCTTTTGACTTATCCCGATGGCGAACCGTTTACAGTAGCGCTCAAAAAAAGGGGGCGAAAGGCAGGCGAAGATTACTTGGGAACCAAAGTAGCTCGCGCAAATCTTTTCATTGCACGAGTTTCATATATCTCGAACTCACATCCAATGCCACTCGCCAATCATGTTTTTACCTATGAAAAAAATGCGAGACTGACCGAGTACGATGGTCTTTTATATAATCCCGGACGCCATAACCCACATTACTACAGCAAGCCTTCTGATCCTTTCTTTTATGCTTACTGTTCGGACAAATTGGCGGAAACCAGGCCGGGGCGCCTGTGCCAATATGCGGTCCCGCTCGGGTCCAATTACCTTGCGCTTGTCGACTTTCTTGATTTTCGCCTGCACGGCGGTCGCGCCTTTGCCGACGAGCGTATCGCTGCCTTTCGCCGGGCCATGTGCAAGTATTTTCCGTGTGAGAAATAGTTTTGGCTTCGAATGCCGGTAAAACAGGCGCATTCTTTGGGGCGCTCACGTCAAGCGGCTTTTGCGGTATCAGCAGGGGAGAACAGCAATGTCTGCGGAATCGGTCCGGTTTCTGGTCCAAGCGGGCTTCGGCACCGTCGGCGTGCTCGTCATTGTCTTCGGCGGCTGGCCCTGGGGCGTGGTGATCGGCACGGCTCTGATCGTCTTCGGTCTCTGGCTCGGAGGCCGCATTTTCAGGCGCATCGCGACGCCGGACGAAATCAAGGCGGACCTGCGCCAGCGGGTCGACGAGGGGCCGTGACGGTTCCATACCGTTTGCCGGATTGCCAAATTGTCCATTCCCGTTTAGGTCAACGGCTAATAAGAGCGAGCCGGAGGGGTGTGTCCGGCTTGTGCGTTGAACCGACGGACGCGGGTGTGATTTGACAGCCATGGATCAGCTGAAGCTTGCAGCACTGGATGCGGAGGACCTTGAGGTTCTTTCCGCCCATCTTCAGGACGCGGTTCTGACCGTCGGCGACATCCGCTATCTGCCGAAGGAGCGCAAGGCGATCCTCGTGGTCAACCGGTTCGTGTGGGACAAGGCCGCCGACAAGCGCTCCGGCGAACACGAGCGACGCCGCGCCGCATTGGCAGTGGCCCAGGTGTCCGCCATGAAAGCCAGCCGTATTCGTCAGGAGGCCAAAGGCGCCGTCCTGGAACTGCTGGCCGTCACCTTCGAGGAAGGCGACGCACCGGCGGGCCGGATCAAGCTGGAGTTTGCCGGCGGCGGCACGGTTCTTCTGGAAGTCGATTGCATCGAGGCCCAGCTCGCCGACCTGGGAGCCGCCTGGTCGACGCCGAACAGGCCGGCCCACGACCTGGACTGAATGGAAATTTTTAAGGGCGCAGGCGATTGCGCCCGCCTGGAAGGAGCTTGACGGGTGGCAATACGTCTGTCGAACAAGGACGCCGATTTTGAAACCCGCTTTGCCGAATTGCTCGCCGGCAAGCGGGAAGTCTCCGAGGATGTCGACCAGACCGTGCGCGACATTCTGGAGGACGTGCGCAAGCGCGGCGACGCGGCCGTGGTGGACTACACCAAGCGGTTCGACCGTTTGGAGGCTTCCAGTCTTGCCGATCTCAAGGTGACGGAAGCCGAGATCGAGGCAGCTGTCAGCGAAGTTCCCGAAGCGACGATCGACGCGCTGAAGCTGGCCCGCGAACGGATCCACTCCCATCACGCCCGCCAAATGCCCAAGGACGACCGCTACACCGATCCGATCGGCGTCGAACTCGGGTCACGCTGGACCGCGGTCGAGGCGGCCGGGATCTATGTGCCCGGCGGCACCGCGTCCTATCCGAGTTCCGTTCTGATGAATGCCGTACCGGCACTGGTTGCCGGCGTGGAACGCATCGCCATGGTGGTCCCGAGCCCCGACGGCATTCTCAATCCGCAGGTTCTGGCCGCGGCAAAGATCGCCGGTGTCACCGAGATCTACAAGATCGGCGGCGCGCAGGCCGTGGCAGCCCTTGCCTATGGTACGGAGACGATCGCCCCGGTGAGCAAGATCGTCGGTCCGGGCAATGCCTTTGTCGCCGCCGCCAAGCGGCGGGTGTTCGGCACGGTCGGTATCGACATGATCGCCGGTCCTTCCGAGGTGCTGGTGGTGGCCGACGGCGAGAACGACCCGGACTGGCTCGCCGCCGACCTGCTGGCCCAGGCCGAACACGATGCGGTCGCCCAGTCGATCCTGATTACCGACAGCGAGGAGCTCGCTGAGGGCGTCGAACAGGCGGTGGAACGCCAGCTCGTCACCCTGCCGCGGGCGGAGGTCGCCGGTGCAAGCTGGCGCGATTTCGGCGCGGTGATTGTCGTCGACAGCCTTGAAAACGCCATGCCGCTCGTCAACCGGATCGCCGCAGAGCACCTGGAACTGGCCGTCGCCGATCCGGACGCCATGCTGGACAAGGTCCGTAATGCCGGCGCCGTCTTCCTCGGGCGCCATACGCCGGAAGCCATCGGCGACTATGTGGGCGGATCCAACCACGTTCTGCCGACGGCCCGCTCCGCGCGGTTCTCATCGGGGCTTTCCGTGCTTGACTTCGTCAAGCGGACGTCGATCCTGAAATGCGACGCGGACAGTCTCCGGGCGCTCGGCCCGGCGGCGATCACGCTGGGCGAGGCGGAAGGCCTGAGCGGTCACGCCCGCTCGGTGGCAATCAGGCTTAATCTTTAACGAGAACGGGCTTTAAAAGGACAGGTGCGGCATGGACGAGGCGCACGGCGAGAATACCGAACCGGCCGGCGGCAGGCTCGTCGACGTCGTGCTCGACGAGGCCTCGATCGCCCGTTCCACACCGGACGTGGAACATGACCGGGCCGTCGCCATCTATGACCTGATCGAGGAAAACAGCTTTCAGCCGGTCGGCCAGCCGCCGGCCAACTACGTTCTGCGCCTGTCCGTGATCGAAAAGAAACTCGTGCTCCAGATCAGACGTGAAGACGGCACCGAGGTCGTCACCCATGTCCTGTCGCTGACGCCGCTTCGAAAGATCGTCAAGGACTACGACCTGATCTGCCAGAGCTACTATGAAGCGATCCGCCATTCCACGCCAAGCCAGATCGAAGCCATCGACATGGGCCGGCGCGGCGTGCACAACGAGGGTTCCACGATCCTGATGGAGCGGCTGGAGGGCAAGATCGAGGTCGACATGAAGACCGCGCGCCGCCTGTTTACCCTCGTCTACGCTCTGCACTGGAAAGGATGAACCGGTGACCGGGCCGGGCGGCCGTCCGACTGCGGTTTTGTTTGCCTGCGGCATGAATGCCGTGCGCTCGCCCATGGCCGCCGGGATCACCCGCTTCCTGTTTCCCAACCAGATCTATGTGCGCTCCGCCGGTGTCCGTCAGGGCGAACTGGATCCCTTCGTCGACGCGGTGATGTCGGAGATCGGCGTCGATACCAGCCGGCATCAGCCCAAGACCTTCGAGGATCTGGACGAGTCCGGTTTCGATCTGATCGTGACCCTGGCGCCGGAAGCCCACCACAAGGCGCTGGACATGACCCGGACGGAGGCCGTCGACGTGGAATACTGGCCGACCATGGACCCGACCCTTGCAACCGGCAGCCGGGACCAGATCCTGGATGCTTACCGGATCGTACGCGATCAGCTCATGACCCGCATCAAGAAGCGGCTGGAATGGGCGCCGCCACCAAGCGGATGAGGCCGGGAAACACGCGGCAGACGCCAATGTGCCGGTATCGCACAGCTTTATGCGAATTGCGGCAGAAAGAACGGTTTCCTTTCGCGGCGCTATCCGTTAGGTTCGCCGCTCATCAGAAAGCCTAATCAGGATACCCTATGGCCAAGGAAGAAGCTCTCGAGTTTCCGGGCGTGGTGACGGAACTGCTGCCCAACGCGACTTTTCGCGTGAAACTGGAAAATGACCACGAAATTATTGCCCACACTGCCGGGCGCATGCGCAAGAACCGTATCCGCGTTCTCGCGGGCGACAAGGTTCTCGTTGAAATGACCCCTTACGATCTGACCAAGGGGCGGATCACCTACCGCTTCAAGTAGGATTTCAAGGCGATTGACGCCGGCAGGAAAGCACATCGCGCCATGACTACGGTTTCCTCCCTGATCCTGGCATCCGCCTCGCCGCGCCGCCTTGCGCTGCTGCAGCAGATCGGGATCGAGCCGGATCACCTGATGCCGGCCGACATCGACGAAACGCCTCACAAGCTCGAAACGCCGCGCGCCCATGCCGTGCGTCTTGCCCGGGAAAAAGCGGCGGCCGCGCGTGCGGTGGCCGATGCCTCCGACGAATTGCGTCCTGCTCTGGTTCTGGCCGCCGACACGGTGGTTGCGGTCGGACGGCGCATCCTGCCGAAGACCGAACTCACCGATCAGGCCTATGCCTGCCTGTCCTTGCTGTCGGGCCGCGGGCATCGCGTTTTCACGGCCATAGCCGTTGCCGGGGAGGGCGGAAAGGTCCGCTCCAAGCTGGTCGAGACCCGGGTCCGGTTCAAGAAGCTCTCCCGGCAGGATATCGACGACTACGTCGCCTCGGGCGAATGGCGCGGCAAGGCCGGCGGCTATGCCATTCAGGGTCTTGCGGGCAGTTTCGTCGTCAAGCTGATCGGCTCCTACACGGCCGTCGTCGGCCTTCCGCTGGTCGAAACCTCCGGCCTGCTTGCATCGGCCGGTTATCCGATCCACAAAAGTTGGACGAGCGCCGCCATCGCGTAACAGCGGAACGGCCGGCGTATCTGACCTGAAAAAGACGGAGAGGCGAGATGGCAAAGTCTCCGAATAACGCGGACCGCCGCATGCGGCCCTGCCCGATCTGCTCAAAGCTGTCGACGCCGGAGCACTATCCCTTCTGTTCGGACCGCTGCGCCAAGGTGGACCTGAACCGCTGGTTCTCGGAGGGCTACACCATTCCGGTCGTGGAAACGGACGATCTGGAAGACCGGGAAGACTGACACCGCATCTGCGTCGTATTCTTGCTTGGGAGCAGGCGGGGATCTTTGCGTTGTTATCCGGGTTTGACGCGTAGCGGCAGGACCTGGATCCGGTATTTCGTGCGACTGGAGATTGGAAAAGATAACAGATTCAGTGATTTACGGGACCCCTGCCTGCGCAGGGGTGACGCCGAGTTGTGTGGTAAGGCAGATGGGCTTGCTCGCGCGATATTAAAGCGGGACGGCAGAGGTCGGCCCTTGTCGAAGCTGTACTCATGCGGGGTCGATCCCCTTTGAAATTATTTGCCGGCTCAATTGATTAAAAAATATTCTTGCCGTGAAAAAATTTTCACGATCATAATGACACGTGACGGTGTTACCCCTTTGGTTGCAGGCTTGCGATGTCATCCGCAGGTTGTGCATGGGGCTCCGGCCGCCGGCGAAATTACCGGATTCATTGGCGAGGTACAGATGAACAAGTTTCTATTCGGCGCGGCAGCGCTGGCCATGACCACCGCGCTTTCCAGTGCGGCTCAGGCTGACTATTCCCTGACGATCCTGCACACGAACGATTTTCACAGCCGGGTCGAACCGATCAACAAATATGATTCCGGCTGCAAGGAGGAAGACAACGCCGAGGGCAAGTGCTTCGGCGGATACGCGCGCCTTGATACGCTGATCGAGGAGCGCCGGGCCGCGTCCAGCAACTCCGTCCTGCTGGATGGCGGCGACCAGTTCCAGGGATCCCTGTTTTACACCTACTACAAGGGCAAGGTCGCGGCCGAGATGATGAACCGGCTCGCCTACGATGCCATGACCGTCGGCAACCACGAATTCGACGACGGTCCGGAAGTGCTGCGCGGTTTCATGGATGCAGTCGAGTTCCCGGTGCTCATGTCGAACGCGGATGTGTCGAAGGAACCGAAACTCGCCGGCGTTCTCATGCCCTCGACCGTAATCGAACGGGGTGGGGAGAAGATCGGCCTGATCGGCCTGACGCCGAAAGACACCGGCGAATTGTCGAGCCCGGGCAAAAATATCGATTTTACCGATCCGGCCGAGGCGGTGAAGGCCCAGATTGCGAAACTGGAGGAGCAGGGCGTCAACAAGATCATCGTCCTGAGCCATTCCGGCTATGACGTGGACCAGAAGATCGCGGCGGCGGTCTCCGGTATCGACGTGATCGTCGGCGGCCATTCCCACACCTATCTCTCCAATGTTTCTGACAAGGCAAAGGGGCCCTATCCGACCTGGGTGGAAAGCCCGGACGGCCACAAGACCGCAATCGTCCAGGCTGCCTCCTACGGCAAGTTTCTCGGCGAATTGAAGGTGACCTTCGATGACAACGGCGTTGTCACCGAGGCGGTCGGCGAACCGATCATCTCTGACGGCAAGGTTGCCGAAAATGCCGACGTGAAGGCCCGCATCAAGGAACTGGCCGAGCCGCTGGAGGAAATCCGTCAGGAAGTGATCGCCGACGCGACCGCCGCCATTGACGGCGATCGTAACAGTTGCCGCGTGGGCGAATGCCAGATGGGCAATCTCGTCGCCGATGCCATGCTCGACCGCGTCAAGGATCAGGGCATCCAGATCGCGATCCAGAACGGCGGCGGCCTGCGGGCGTCCATCGATGCGGGCCAGGTCACAATGGGCGAAGTCCTGACGGTTCTGCCGTTCCAGAATACGGTCGCCACCTTCCAGCTCAAGGGCGCCGATGTGCTGACCGCACTTGAAAACGGCGTGAGCCAGGTCGAGGAGGGGGCTGGCCGCTTCCCGCAGGTCTCCGGCCTGAAGTTCGCCTGGACCAAATCGAAACCGGCGGGCGAGCGTATCGTTTCCGCGCAGGTCATGGAGAACGGTGCGTGGACCCCGATTGATCCGGACAAGGTCTATGGCGTCGTCACCAACAACTACATGCGCGGCGGCGGGGATGGTTACAAGATCTTCGCCTCCGCGGGCATGAATGCCTACGACTACGGCCCCGGCCTGGAGGAGGTCGTTGCCGCATATCTGGGCAAGGCCAATGGCTATGCGCCCTATACGGACGGCCGTATCACCGAGGAATAGGCAGGCCGACCTGACCCGAATGCAGACGAGAGGCGCGCCGGAAGGACGGTGCGCCTCTTTTTTGCGGTTCAGTCGTATTTGAAGGACGATCGGTCATTATTTGTGCAGGCTGCCTTTGAAGTCCTGGGTTCGATTGGCAATTATTGCTCGACATGTCCAAATCGGATGCGTAGAAATTGAAGCATCAATATTTTTTAACTTTTTGACGCCGCAACGGAAGCTGCAGTGTGAGATTGGGATTTCGGAGCGCGACTTTGGGAGAAAGCCGTCTTACTTCTCCATTTCGGAAATTTGCCCGGTCATTTGCCGCGGCATTGTTGGTCGCTGCCGGCCTGACCGCGACGGATGCGCGCGCGCAGACCGCTTCTCCGGGCAACTCGGCGTTGCAGGCGCAACTGGCAGTGCGCCAGCAGCAACTCCTGCAAGTCATGCTGCGAAGGCCGGACGATCTGGATGCCGCGTTCGAATATGCAACCATATCCGCCCAGCTCGGTGACTATGAGGCTGCGATTTCCACTTTCGAGCGCATGCTGGTCTATGCCCCGGGCCTGCCGCGGGTGGAGCTTGAACTCGGAGTTCTCTATTTCCGGCTCGGTTCGTTGGACGCCGCCCGATATTACTTCGAATCGGCTTTGAAGGCTCCGAACGTGCCCCCGGAAGTCGAAGAGAAGGTGAGCGTTTACCTGGCGGCAATCGACAACCGGGAGGATCCTGCCAAATTCACGGCATCGATCGCACTTGGTGTGCGCTATCAGTCGAACGCGAATGCCGGACCGGGCGGGCGACGGGTGGTCTTGAACGGCACGCCGTTTCTGCTGAGCGAGACGTCGACCGGCCAGTCTGATGTGAATGCATTTATCGCAAGCCGTATCCATGGCGCCTATGACCTGGGCACACAGGGCGACTTGCTGGAGGGCGATCTGCTTCTCTACGGCGCGCGCTACTATGATCAGGTCAGGCTTGATTCCGGCATTGGCGAACTCACGTTCGGCCCGTCTTTCAACATGGAACGGTTCAACATCGACGATACGCGTGTCGGCATATACGGGATTCTCGCCGGCGTCAGGCTCAACCACGATGGTTACTCAGGTTCCCTGGGCCTGGGGTCGCGCTTTGTCACCGAGGTTTCGCCAACGACAAGGCTGACGGGCAAGGCTGAATTCCGGCGGCGGTGGTACAATGATACCACGGAGTATCCGACTGTGTCGGATCGCAGCGGCTACGTGATCCTGGGTGACCTTGTCCTCTATCGCCAGATTTCCCGGTCTGTCCTTTTGCGGTCCCAGATATTCGGCGATTTCGAAGAGGCGAAGAAAAACTGGAATCAAAGTTGGGAAGCGGGCTTCTCCGTTGGCGGAACATACAAGTTCGCGTCACTGGTCAAGTCTTTGCCGGATCCCTGGTCGATCGACATGGAAACAGGATTTGCCTACCGCGATTTCGACAGCCCCGATCCGATCATCAGCACGACCGAGTCGGAATATGATTACGAGGGCTGGGTGCGGGGTGTATTCTCCGTGCCGTTGCGGGAAAAGTTTACCGTGAACCTGACAGGCGAAGTGCGGCGGCAATACTCGAATTATGACCTGAGCACCTATACCAACGCCTCTGCCATGTTGAACGTGGTCAGAAAATTTTGAGAAGCGGGAGGTTTCCATGAGAAAAGTCTCCAGTCCCATAACGCGTCGCCGCCGGCTCGGTGGCGTCAGGGTGTTTCTGTCGGCCGCCGTCTTGTGGATGCCGGCGATGCCCGCTTCTGCTGTCGAAGTTGGCGTTGCCGCGGCGGTCAACAGTGCCGCCTTCGGAACGCCGCCGGGTGGAAACAGAACCACCAAGGTTCTTGGCGACAACGTGATTTACAACGAGCGCATCGAAACCAGCACGGGCGGACTGGTTCAGGTGTTGCTGGTTGACGGATCGACCTTCACCGTCGGCGCCAATTCCGATCTTGTCATCGATGAATTCGTCTATGATCCGAACGCGGGCACCGGAAAACTGGTCGCCTCCTTCAGCAAGGGCGTTGCCCGGTTTGTCGGCGGCAAGCTCAGCAAGAACCAGGGCGGGGTGACGGTCAAGACGCCGGTGGGGACGATCGGGATCCGGGGCGGCATCGCAAACCTCAATCTCTCCGGCAACAATCCGACCTTCTCGCTGCTGTTCGGCAAGGAGCTGAACTTTCTGGGCACCAATGGGCAGCATCTGCGCGTCTACGAAAGCGGCTACACTCTGAACGTCAATCAGCTCGGCGCGGCCAGCATTCGCCGCACGACCCAGGAGGACCTGGGGCAGGTCCAGAGCGCCATGACCAGCCGCAACGGTCAGCGTGGCGGTGCGAGCAGATCGCCGACCGACGACAGCGTTTCCGGATCGGGTTTTGTCAACAGCAATTCGGGACTTGGCTTGATCAGTACCTTGCCGCGGCCAAAGCCTGAGGTGGTTCTGAGCACGAAATTTTCCGATGTGGACGATACGCTTATCAACATAAACCAGGCGAATACGGAAAATGCCGAGACGGAGGTCGAAACATCCGAAACGACGAATGTGCGGGTCCTGCGGGCCGGCACCACGTATTCGCCGTCCTTCAACAGCTCTCTGGTCATCAGCAATCCGGGAAATCAGGGTCTGATCGGAGGGCCTGACGGCACGGATATGACGGCGACGTTCAAGAGCGGAAAGATTTTCAGCGGTAATTCCAAGGCTCTCTATATCGGGTCGGTCGGTGGCGATCCGGTCTATATTTTTGATCCGAAGAATAATGGGCTGAAATATTTCTCTCAGGTGAGCACAGATCAGGGGAACGTCTTCGAGAATTACTCTTCATCTTATGTCCCTGCCGTTCCCCTTCTCAATGGCACCACATACGGCAATGCCAAGACAAATGCGCAGGGCGTGATGGTGACCGGGGATCAGTTTGCCGCTGCGGCCTATTTCCTGGCCACGGGGCAGATCGGGACCAGCAATCCGACCTTCAATTACGGCGGACAGGACGTGATCTACCTGTTGTATGGCGTCGGGACGGATTTCTCGTCGTTCGGAAATGCCAGCGATCCGCTCAAGGTCCGGTCCTACAAGCTCTATTCCGATCCGCTGACCATGTTCCAGCTGGGAACCAGCAACTCCGACGGCAGTTTTCAGCCGGTGACGACCAACGCCCTGTTCGTCAATCCGCTCGTGGCACAGGACCTCGGCGCAAGCTTCATGTCGAATGTATCGTCCACCGGCCTGTTGATGATCGAGGACAGCCCGACGACGCTGGACAATGCCAAGTTCCTGGCATCTTCCTTCCGGATTGAGGGGACCGGTGCCAGTCAGAAATCGATGATTTCCCTGGGCGTCGGCACCATCTTTGAGGAAAGCGGGGTGCTGCAGACCAGCTTCGGACGCCGCGGCAGCCATCGAACGAGCACCACCCAAAGTTCCGCCGTTTATGGCGGGGCTGTCGGCACCGAGGCCGGACCCGATGGCGGCCATTTCTTCGGCTCCAACGCCCAGAACCTCCTCCTTTCCGGCGAGGTGGAAAATGCGGATGCCTACAGCGACAGCTACCTGAACCTGCCGAGTGGCACGTCT
Organism: Roseibium sp.; assembly: GCF_048260565.1. Lineage (GTDB taxonomy): Bacteria > Pseudomonadota > Alphaproteobacteria > Rhizobiales > Stappiaceae > Roseibium. Next base: position 61,545 of record NZ_JBLXGP010000007.1, read on the forward strand.
TCGGCCGATACCGTCAGCAACACGGTTCACCCGGCCGAATTGCAAACCGAATATAACGTCAGCAGTCTGTCCCGTACTTCGCGCACACTTTACGGCTATGGCGCGGGCATGGTCGAGTCGAGCGAAAATACCAATCCGGTCGCCTTCAGCAGCTCCAAACCGGACGAACTGATGCTGACGTTCAATGCCGGCAACAACTCCCTGCTGGCGACATTGAACATTACCGACAGACAGGCGCAGGATTCGAATGTCGGGGGCTACACGTTCAAGTTCGGGACGGAGAGTGACGGATCAGGCGCTTCCCGCTCGGCCTTCATCGACGACGACAACTATGCCGCCCGCGATTCCAAGACGCCGACCGATACCTCTGCCACCCTGATCGACGACCTCGGGGGCGTTAACGTGCCGCATGTCGCTGATGACAACGTCAACAGCTACATGGTTCCGAACACGCTGGTGGGCGATGCGGACAATGCGATCATGTCCGGTGTCAACGAATGCACCTGCGCATTCCTGGAGTGGGGGTATTGGGGGACGAAGGCCAACTTCAAGAACGCGAACTTCAGCGGTGGCGAACGGACCGACTATGTTCATCTGGGAACCTGGGTCGCCGGCAGTATGACGAACTCGGCCGACCTGCCGACGACCGGATCGGCGACCTACGCCGGACACGCGGTCGGCAATGTCGTGAACGGATCGGACCAGTACCTGGCCGCCGGCAATTTCAACATGTCCCTGGATTTTCAGTATCGCACCGGGACGGCGTCCGTATCGAACTTCGACGGCAAGAATTTCAGCGCCACCCTGTCGGAAACGACGGTCAGCAGCGGCAACCTGTTCAACGGCTCGGTTTCCGGAGCCTTCAGCGGGGAAATCAACACGTCGGTCGTTGCCGGTCCGTCGACCAACCACGACGGCGTGATCGGCAGTTTCAACGTCAAGGAAGGAAGCACCTGGAAAGCGACGGGTATCGTTGCCGGTCAGCTGCAGTAAACAGTGGCGATGCTCCAGGCTAAAGCACTGAAAAAGAAGGGGTATCAGGGCAGAGAAGAGGGGTTGGCAGAAAGCGCGGGCAGCCAACCCGTCCTTGTTGAAAAACTTTGCCGGGGCGCTGGACAAGGCCCGGTCCAGCCTCTATAAGACCCGAGCTTTCAGCGCTCGGACGGCCCCGCCGCCAAGTGCAACAGGCCCGGATAGCTCAGTTGGTAGAGCAGCGGATTGAAAATCCGCGTGTCGGTGGTTCGAATCCGCCTCCGGGCACCACTTCCCCTATTTCATTTCAGATGACTCCCCGTTAGATCCCGTATCGCGACGGATGATCAATAGAGCGACTTTGCTTGCGATTTTGCCTCCTGTCTGCAATTGACCCGATGCTCAATCTTCGCCCACTTTGGCGAGGAGCCTTCTGCCGGATTTTGCACCATAGGAACTTGCGATGACCGAAGTCGGAAAAATTGTTAAGTTGTCTATATCTGTCATTTCGTTGTCTCTGGGGTTGTTCTTATCCCTTCCATATTTGAATTCAAATTTTGAATACATGATTTATACGAAATTTGATTATCAAATAATCTTCATAATTTTGTATATTTTATTGCGTCAAAAGGGGGGTGTTCAAAAGATTCTGGATCTATTGGTTATGTCGGTGTTTCTTTACATTAATCTCGAGATTATTCCGATGAATTGCCTACCGATCATCGGACAATAACGTCGACGGTTATCCATTGTCTTCCTTGGGGCGACGAGTGTTACGGTGATTTCATCCAACCAGCGAACCAAGCGGCACACCCCACCTTCAAGAAGCGGATTCGCCTTTTTTAGCTCTGAGGCGGTAGCGAAAATGACCGGCAGGCAGTCAAGAAATTGCAGTGTGCGTGCGCGGAAAAAACATCGGCAGGAGCTTGGTATTCGGCTGTTCCGCCTCTGCTGCCCCGCAGTTTAGGAGCTGTCCATTATTTTCTGATAATCGAAGAAACGGATCGCCGGAAGCCGGTGGTCTGTGAGATTATTTTTGGTAATTTTGCAGGGCGCGGGAAAGCGTCATGTTGAGGCGGGGGGCAACGCATGACCGTCCTGATCACCGGCGGCGCCGGATATATCGGATCTCATTGCTGCGTGGCCTTTCTGGCCGCAGGGCATGATATCGTCGTACTCGACAATTTGAGCAACTCCAGAACCGAAAGCCTGCAGCGGGTCGGCGAGATTTCCGGCCGGAAGATCGCTTTCGAGAAGGTCGATGTCCGGGATCAGGCGGCCGTGGAAGGCATTCTCCGGCGCTACGGCTGTGACAGCGTGGTTCATTTCGCTGGCAGCAAAATCCCCCGGGAGTCCATCGACCGGCCACTGGACTACTACGACAACAACGTCGTCGGTACGCACCGGCTCCTGTCGGCCATGGCCGCCGCGGGCGTTCACCGGCTGATCTTTTCCTCCACGGCCGCCGTTTACGGCCAGCCGCAGTTCTTCCCCGTGACCGAGGACCATCCGCTGGCGCCGGGTCATCCTTACGGGCGGACGAAGCTGATGGTGGAGGACATGCTGCGCGACGTTTCGGCCAGCGACGACCGCTGGCGCTTCGGTATCCTGCGCTATTTCAATCCGGTCGGCGCCCATCCGAGCGGGTTGATCGGAGAAGATCCCCTCGGCGTTCCGGCCAACCTGATGCCCTTCATCGCGCAGGTGGCGATCGGCCGGCGCGAGTGCCTGCAGGTGTTCGGCAATGATTACGACACGCCGGACGGCACGGGCGTGCGCGACTATATTCACGTCATGGATCTGGTCGAGGGCCATCTCACCGCTCATGACGCGCTGGATAGCGCGACGGAGGACAACCGCTGCTACACGGTCAACCTGGGCACGGGCACCGGCTACAGCGTGTTGCAGATGATCCATGCCTTTGAGCGGGCGTCGAACCGGACCATTCCCTATGTCATGGCCCCGCGGCGCGACGGCGATGTGGACGAGTGCTACGCAGGTATCGAAAAGGCGGCGGACGTGATCCACTGGCGGGCGAAGCGCGATCTGGAGGCCATGTGTCACGACACCTGGAACTGGGTCTGCAAGAACCCCAGGGGCTACGAAGCCGCCTGAACTCCTCGTCCTCGCTGACTTGCCTTACGCGATCAGTTGCCGGGCAAGCAGGGTATCGCTCATCTCACGCAAGGCCCCCTTTCCGCCGGAGGCCTCCAGTACGATATCGGCTACGGCAAGCGCATCGGCATGAGCATCGGCGGGCGCGAAGGCCAGGCCGCAGGCCGCCATGCAGGCAACGTCATTGATGTCATTGCCGATATAGGCGATCTCGGCCCATTCCAGCCCGTGCTCGGTGCGCCAGGCGTCCAGGGCGGAAAGTTTGTCGTCCACGTGGTTCTGGACCGGCATCTTCAACTTGGCCGCGCGGGCCTTCACCACCGGGTTGGCTTCCTTCGACAGGATCAGGAGGCGGACACCCCGGTCCCTTAGCCGTTCGATCCCCATGCCGTCCCGCCGGCTGCACAGCACGGCTTCCTGGCCGTCCTGGCTGACCAGCACCCGGTCATCCGTGTGGACGCCATCGAAATCGGTCACCACTGCCTTGATCCGGCCAGTCCTCGGCTCCCGGCGCGGCGGCCGGACCTTACGGGAGACCTCAAAAGCTTCGGCCATGTCCCAATCTTCCGGGGTGTCGATTTCGATGGTCGGCGCGGTCACCGGAACCAGAACCGTGCGGCCGCAGAACCGGGTTTGCTCGGCCAGGAACGGCTCCACGCGCATGGCATAGATCGCCCCGTTTTCCCGGTAGCGCGGCGTCATGTCCTGGCGGCGTTGCCGGGGCTTTGTATGGTCGTGAGTGATGCCTTCGGCGAAACCGGCACTGTCCTCCTGCCAGATGAAGCCGTGATCCTCGACCGCCGAAAACGCGCTCTCCGCTTCTTTCTGGAGCATCGTGTCGACCACAAGGTCGATGTCCGCCGACGTCGTGAACGGCGAGGTGCATTGCAGGAAGACGAGAATGTCCGGCAGGCCGGCTTGGTCCGCCTTCAGGTGCTCCAGGGCATGCAGCAGTGCGGATTCGGAACTGGCGGTGGCACCGCTGATCTCTGCGGGCCGGACGATGGCATGCGCCCCGGCGGCCCGGGCCACTTTCAGGATCTCCACATCGTCGCTGGAAACGAAGACGCGCTCGATTGAGGCGGCATGGAGCGCGGCGTCAACGGTGCGGGCAACGAGCGGCACGCCGCCGAGCGGACGGATGTTCTTGCCCGGAAGCCCTTTCGATCCCCCGCGGGCCGGAATGACCGCGACGACCCTCATGTTACGAGACTTGCCGGATCTGTCCGCGCTGCTTTGCTTCCTGCCATTTCAGCTTGTCATGCTGGACCTGCTCCACGTCGAGGAGATCCTTTTCCTTGTAGCGAAGCGTCTTGGAGACATTGCGCAGGTCGCGACACAGGCGGCGCAACCCGTCCGGCTCCAGGCTGGCGGCGTGGTCCGTGCCCTTCCAGGTGCGGTTCAGGGTGAAGTGGCGCTCGATATAGGAAAGGACGCCCTGGCCGTAGCGCTGGAAGCCGAGGACGCCGGCGGTCATGGCGGCGATATCGGTCGCGATGCCGTGATGGTGTCCGGAAAAGCCGATCGACTTGACCCGGTCGCCGTAGATTTCCTGCAGGCGGTTGATTTCCAACAGGCAGACATCCTCGAATTCCACCGGATAGCCGGAGGTGCAGGCATAGACCACCAGGTCCTTCGCCCGGCCGCGTTCCTCGTAGAACTCGACCATCCGGGCGATCTCCGCCCGGGTCGTCATGCCCGTGGAAACATGGATCTCGCCGTCATAGTTGCGGCAGAGATAGTCCTGAAGTTCGAAATGCTGGTTGGTGGCGGACGGGATCTTGATCAGCATTGGCTGCAGGGCGACGATTTCCTTCGCCGAGGTCAGGTCCCACACGGAGGTGGAATAGTCGATGCCGGCCAGCCGGCACTCTTCCTGCAGTTCCTTGTGCTGGCCCGCAGTGAATTCCAGGAACTCCCGGTGCTCGCCATAGGTGGCGCCGTAGGAGTTGTGCGGGACCGGATGGGGCGTTTTGAACTCGGAACCGGACAGCAGTTCACGATTGTTGCGCTTCTGGAACTTGGCCACATGGGCGTGGCAGACATTCGCCGCGACCTGGATCATCTCCTTGGCGATGTCCATGTCGCCCTTGTGATTGCAGCCGATTTCGGCAATCACCTTGATTTCGTGAGCCATGGTCTGAAGCCTTTCCCGGCGGCTTGATCTGGTGACGTCGTGCACTGACGTTCCGCGTCGACCGGCCGGGCGATCGATCCGATGATCGTGACGTAAAGCCCGCGAATCGCCCGAATCCCAGGACGCAGTTCAGATAGAATGCCTAAAGACCGGGCAATGCCAAGGCACTTGCCATGGTTATGCTCAAGAGTTTGCTAAACGTGTCTGCCCGTTTCGAGCTGTCCGGAACGCCTGTGATAATTATACGAAGACCCGGGCGAGCGAGGTGACGGCCATGGCGGTGATCGCCCGGCGCGGGCCTTCCAGGGCGCCGTCCTGTTCGGGAAGGGTCATGGCGATCCGGTTGAGGTCGGTTGCGTCCATACGGTCGAGATCCGCTGCCTTGGCGGCCTCTTCCGCCGCAAAGCGGATCGTATCGAACAGCTTCACCAATTGCCGCCAAACGTCCAGCGGCGGGCTGTCCGCGGTCTCGCACCAGCGGATAATGTCGCTCGGTTCCGCCTTCAGATAGCTGGCGGCTTCTTCCGGTGTCAGTCCGAACAAATCAATGATCGTCTTGAAATTACTCATCTCTGTGATCCGCTGTTGGTCTCTCCGAAACCTCTGAACCGTTCATATTGCACTGCAATATGGCGAAATGTCGAGCGGTAAACTGTCGTTGGGTTAATCGGTGGGGATAAGCGGATGGAGAGAGGTCGGTTGTCGGGTCAAACGAGGGGCATCTTGTTGCCTTGATCCGAAATGTGACTACAGGTGAAATGCTTATGGCTTCGCTTCCGCTCAGGGCCAACTTCCGGCGTTGGTCAGAAATCAGGGCGGCGTCAATGAATTCGGTTTGGAGCAGTTTGCTCCAAAGGAGGGACGATGAAACGAGGTGTGTTAGGAGCAGTTTTAGCGATAGGTCTGTTCCACGCGGTGTGTGTGCCTGCCATGGCCGGTGACGGGGACATGCGGATAGAGATCCGGCAGGGCTATGCCGGGACCACCCTAAAACAGGTTTTTGACGCCTCCTCGATCAGGCAGGGCGATTATACCAAAAAGGTCTTGATCAATGGCGAGACTCTATTCGTCACGCAAGCCGCAGCGGAAAGATTGCAGGAATGGGCCAATTCGAAAAACAGCGTGTTTAGCTATAGACTTGTGAAAGAGTCTGATGACCCTGCGCGCCTTCCGCTTCCTTCCGGAATTCCGGGCTCGGAGCGGAATAAGGCCTTGCAGGGCGACATCTACCAGACCTTGGTCACCAGTGGACCGAACGAGTGTTACAATCGCTGCCTTGGCGACCAGGGCTGTGCGGCCTGGATGTTCTACGAAGGCATGATCTGTGCCTTGTACACGAATGCCGACTATTCCTTCGACCGTCCCGACACGATTTCTGGAAGGTTGTCTCGCTAAAAGCCGGTTCCTGCGCGGCAATGACGGCAGGGGGCGGAAATTCCGCCGCATATTTGGCTGTCACCCAGGCCCGGTTTTCAGCCCCTGCTTTCAGGCGACACGGCAAAGCGTATGGATGATCCTGATCTCATCCGCAAAGTCTTCGTTTTCCGGAAGATACCGGCGCGGTTCGCTGATGTGGAGCGCGGTCCACAGGCCGTCGCTTTCGAGCAAGCCGATCAGTGCGGCGAAATCGAGCGACTCCCAGCGGTCGGTACGCTGGGTAAAGGCGATGACGCCGCCGGTGCGCACGCAGCGGCACAGGTCGCGGAACAGCGCTTCCGCATCCGCGATATAGGTCAGAACCCCGACGGAAATGGCGGCGTCGTAGCTGTCGTCTTCAAGCGGCAGGGGATGTTTTTGAAGATCGTGGCATACCAGCTTCTCGTAGCCGCCGCGCGTCTCCGCCAGCTTGAGAGATTCAGCCGAAATATCGATGCCATCGATGTGAAACTCCCCAAACCGGCTCAGCGCATCGGCGACCAGTCCGGTGCCGCAGCCGACGTCCAGGATATGCGCCATCGGAGCAAGATGAGGCGCGAGCAGGGCGGCCGCATCTTTCGGCGCCTGATAGTCCCACGCGGCAAGCGTCTCATCGTAGGTTTTGGCCCAATCGTCGTAATAGTCCGCGATTGCGTCCGGGTCCGTTGATCCTGCCTTAAGCGAGGGAAAGCCGCCGGATCGGGATTTGTCGTCTTGTGCCATGCCGTGGTCCTTGATCGATGGGTTCCGGATACGCCGTTTTTTTGCGGTGTTCCGGAAACAGGGGTCAGGGGGGCGATCAGGAGTAACAGGCCGCAGGCGACGGAAGCAAGGCAGGGCAGGGGATAAGGCGGCGCGGCTCCCCGCATGGATGCGGGGATTGCCGAAGACCCTGAGGAATGCGCTCTCCCGGCAATGACGGCGGAGTTTGCGGTGTGGTTGTAGCCAACAAACCGGCTCCGAGGCGGAGCCGCACCTCGGATCGCTCACCCCTCGTGCACGATCTCGCGGGTTTCGCGGAACTTCACGTCCGGGTATTTCTCGCCGATATAGCCGACTTCCCAGGCGTTCTTGAACAGGAACACCGGCCGGTCGTCGCGGTCGTTGGCAATCGACATGCGGTGGTTCTCGATCATCTTCTGCAGCGTCGCCGGGTCGGTCTCGATCCAGCGGGCGGTGGCGTAATTGACCGGTTCGAAGCCGATTTCCGCGCCGTATTCCGCCTTGAGCCGGTCGACGACCACGTCGAGCTGCAGGATGCCGACGACGCCGACGATCCAGTTGGAGCCGATGTCGGGTTTGAAGATCTGAACGAGGCCTTCCTCGGCCAGGTCCTGCAGGCCCTGGCGCATCTGCTTGACCTTCATGGTGTCGCCAAGACGCACCCGGCGCAGGATTTCCGGCGCGAAGGCCGGCAGGCCGGTGACGTGGATGTCCTCGCCCTCCGTCAGCGTGTCGCCGACCCGGAGCTGGCCGTGGTTGGGCACGCCGATGACGTCGCCCGGATAGGCGGTCTCGGCGATCTCGCGTTCCTCGGCGAAGAAGAAGATCGGCGCGGTGACGGCGATCACCTTGCCGGCGCGCACGTGCTTCAGCTTCATGCCGCGCTTGAACGTGCCCGAGCACAGGCGCACGAAGGCGATCCGGTCCCGGTGCTTGGGGTCCATGTTCGCCTGCACCTTGAAGACGAAGCCGGTGACCTTGTCCTCGTCCGGCCGGATGGTCCGCCCGCCGGTGGCCGGTTGGGAATGCGGAGGGGGGGCATAATCCGCGATGAAGTCGAGCAGTTCCTCGATGCCGTAGTCGCGCAGCGCGGAGCCGAAGAACACCGGGGTCAAATGGCCTTCCAGGAAGCTGTCCCGGTCGAAGGCCGCATAGCCTTCCGCGCCCAGTTCGACGTTTTCGGTGAACTCGTCCATGATCCGGTCGAAGACGGTGTCCACGAGGATCGGGTCCTCGAGGCCGGAAACGTCGAGGGTGCGGGCGTAGGCGCCGCCGCGTTCGCCGGCAGAGGTGTGGAACTTCTTCTTCTGCCAGTCGTAGACGCCGAAAAAGTCGGAGCCCATGCCGACCGGCCAGGTCTGCGGGGACACGTCCAGCGCCAGCGCCTCCTGGACCTCGTCGAGGATTTCTAGCGCGTGCCGGCCTTCCCGGTCGATCTTGTTGACGAAGGTGATGATCGGAATGTCCCGGAGGCGGCAGACCTCGAACAGCTTGCGCGTCTGGGCCTCGATACCTTTTGCCGCGTCGATCACCATGATCGCCGCGTCGACGGCGGTCAGCGTGCGGTAGGTGTCTTCGGAAAAGTCCTCGTGGCCCGGCGTGTCGAGCAGGTTGTAGATGATACCGTTCCGCTCGAAGGTCATCACCGAGGACGAGACCGAGATGCCGCGTTCCTGTTCGATCTTCATCCAGTCGGACCGGGCGCGGCGGCGCTCGCCGCGGGCGCGCACCTGGCCGGCGGCGCGGATGGCGCCGCCCGACAGGAGCAGCTTTTCCGTCAGCGTCGTCTTACCGGCGTCCGGGTGGGAGATGATCGCAAAGGTGCGTCGCGTCAGATAGGGCGCGCCGTTCATGGTGGCCATTCAAAAAGCTCCTCGGGCTCCGGCCGGTACAAGGACCGGAGGCGCGCGACGCTCTGGAAAACTCCGGGGCGCGCCGGTCTGTCAGGCCTGGCTCGAAAATGGGTGTTGCCGTTGGCGCTTGGTTCTAGAGAAAGCGGGCCGAAAAGGCCAGCAAAGAATGCGGCTCTATGCAGTGCGGCTCAGCGCTTCGGCGAGGAAGTCATAGACCAGACGAATGCGGCGGGACGTGTTGAGTTCGCGGTGGGTAACGAGCCAGACCGGAAAACGGATCGGCGCCATTGCGGGAAGGACCCGGACAATGCCGGGCGTGCGTTCGGCGACGTCCTCCTGCATGATGCCGATGCCAAGTCCCTGGCGCACCATCTGCCAGCCGACAACGCCGCTGGCGGAATCGAACCTGATGTTCGCAGCGGTGGCCTTGAGGCCGAGCCCGTTCAGAAACCGGACCATTTCCTCCCGATTGCCAAAGCCGACGAAGACCTCTCCGGTCAGATCCTTGAGGGACTTCGGACGCCCCGTTCGCTCCAGCAGGCTTTCGGCGGCGTAGAAATGGGCGCTCGCCTCCCGGATCAGCCGGGCGACCAGATCTTGATGCTGCGGCCGGACGTGGCGGATCGCGATATCGGCTTCCCGGCGGCGAAGGTCGGAAAGCGCATTCGAGGCGATGACTTCGATTTCGATGCCCGGTGCCGCAACGCGCAGCTCGGCCAGGATCTCCGGCAGTACGAAGGCGGCCATCACGTCGCTCGCCGAAATGCTGACCCGACCTTCGATCGCCTCCGACCTGGCAGAGGCCGTCAGGCCCGTCTGCAATGCGGCTTCAGCCATTATGCGCAACGAGGGGAGCAGATCGCGTCCCGCGTCCGTCAGAACGATGGAGCGGCCGGCGCGTTCGATCAGAACGACGCCGAGGGCTTCTTCAAGGGCTGCCACCTGGCGGCCGATGGTCGGCTGGGTGAGATGAAGTGCCTTTGCCGCGGCCGACAGTGAGCCGAGTTCCGCCGTGGCGAGAAATGCCCGCGCCTGGTTCCAGTCAAAGCCGATTGCCGCCCAATTCATGCGTTTTTGTATAGAAGGTCTGCATAATTATGCAATTCTGGTTTTATGGCGAAGATCGTATAGAGACCGGATCGCAAACGCAGTCGACCGGGGCTGCCGCAGATTGCCCTCATCAACCGACAGGGGATGCCGATGACGGATGGAGCCAGTTTCTGGGACAAGGTCGCAACGCGCTATGCCCGCTTGCCGGTTCGAAATGAAACTGCCTATGCCGAAACGCTCGCCCGCACGCGTACGTATCTCAAACCGTCCGACCGGGTGCTTGAGATCGGCTGCGGCACCGGCACCACGGCGTTGAAGCTCGCTGAGACCGTGGAAAGCATCCTGGCGACCGATGTGTCCGGGAACATGATCGGGATCGCCACAGGCAAACTCGCCGACGGCTCGGCCGGCAACGTCAGTTTCCGGCAGGCGGAGATCGGTGCCGATACCCTTGGCGGCGGCTCATTCGATGTGGTGCTTGCCTTCAACCTTTTGCATCTCATCGGCGATACCGCAGGTGCGATCCGCCAGGTTCGCGATCGACTGAAACCGGGCGGATTGTTCATTTCCAAGACCGTTTGCCTTTCCGAAGCAGGACTGTTGCTTCGGTCCTTGTTCCGCCTCCTGATCCCGGTCATGCAGCTCTTCGGCAAGGCGCCGTTCGTTCATTTTTTGAAAATCAGTGAGCTGGAGAGGCTTATCCGAGCGGAGGGATTCGAGATCATCGAGACCGGCAATTATCCGGCGAAACCGCCGAGCCGGTTCATCGTCGCCCGCAAGGTCTGACCCTGTCAGTCGGATCCGAGCTGGGCGAGATGCTTTAAATGCCGGCGGACAATGTCTGTATCCAACGGTCCGCCGTGGCCGACGTAAAATGCTCTGGCGCCTCTTGCCAGCAGAAGTTCGAGCGAAGCGACAACCTCGTTGACGGCTTCCTCGAACGGCGGTCGCTTCGGATGTCTCCTGAACATCAACCCGCCAAGCAGAATTCCGGAAGCGGCCAGATCCCCGGCGAAGGCGACGCCGTTTTCCGTGAGGATCGACAAGGAACCCGGCGTGTGTCCGGGTGTGTGGAGGGCATGACCGGGAAGGCCGAAAGGCCGCAGGTCCAGCGGGGCGCTGCCGGTCAGCAGGATATCCGGTTCGAAACTGTTGAAGGGACGTTCAATCGCTCCTGTGAGATTGAAAAGCTGTCCGAACAGGCCGGTTGGCTTCAGGAGCGGCAGTTCTCCCAGGCAATAGGCCCGGTCCTGTTCGTGCAGGAGGATCGGCGCACCGGAAAGATCCCGGATCCGCTTCGCACTGCCTGCGTGGTCGATATGGCCGTGGGTCACGGCAATGAGTTTCAGGTCGGACCAGCCAAGGCCGTTCGCTGCGAGTGCCCGTTCCACCTTCCTCTCCGAACCCGGCAACCCGGTATCGATCAGCACGGCTCCGGTGTTTGTTTTGAATAGAAAGGCATTGACCATCCCGCCTGGGAGGATCGGAATCGTTGTGATTGTATTTTCTGACATCATTGCAACAGCTCCGTCCTGGTCTTAGGTTTTTCTGCGAGCCTGCTTAGGCTGAGCTGCAAATCCGCTCAATTAGGTACCTTTTTGTAACCGGAACGGCGAGGGACGGCATGACGGCAACGAGGCGGAAACTCTGGTCGCTACCGGATACGGACGTCTGTCCTGTGGCCGACACGCTGAAAAGCATCGGCGGCAAGCACACGCCTAAGATCCTGCATTGCCTGACGATACAGGACCATCATTTCCTGGAACTGACCCGTGCGTTGCCCGGTATCAGCCGGAAGGTTCTGACCGAGGAACTGCGCCATCTGGAAGCCATCGGACTGGTGACGCGCACCGAACGCCTCGATGCCAGGCATCGGGTGCGCTATGGCCTGTCGGAAAAGGGGCGAGGTCTTGCCGTCATTCTCGGTGATATCTTCAGCTGGGCGATGAAATATCCGGCGGACGTTTCCGTCACGACTGAACGGCAATCGAACCGCATGTCCGGCTGATCAGGCGCGTGAACACCTGAACCCGCATGGAACTCCGGCCGGGCTTTCCGAACTCCCGTTCGCTTTTTTAAGGGGGCAAATTAAGGAGCATCGGTAAAAAATGTTTAATATTCAAACGCTTGCATTGGTGTAGGTGCGGGTCCACTCGTCCACTCCGACGAAGGCAGCCGTACAGACGACGGCCAAGCCGGAAGGTTTCAAGAACCGATGGAGAATGACGCCGAAATCGAGAGCAGCAATTGCCTCGCTGGTTGCAGCAGGCTTGATCGGCGCCACGGCACTGACCTCGGCAGCAGTTTATGCGGCGGAGGCCTCTCATCAGGCGGACATGGCCAAAATGGACCAGAAGGCTTCCAATGTGGCCGACACCTTCCTCAAATTGTCGATGGACGGCCTTGAGGCCATGTCCGATGTGCATGCGGCCTGTCTGGCGATCTATAACGGCGACACGGACAAGGCGGAAAAGGACGCCACGACCCTGGATAAGGTGGTCAAGGCCGGAACTGGATCGACGAAGGGCGGTGATGAAAGCCGCTATCTTCCGCTGAATGCCCAGATCTCGGTTCTGAAAGACTACGCCCTCAAGACGGGCGACAACAAGCACGCCGTGACCCATGCGGCGCTGATCGATCAGCAGGTGGCCTACACCTATGTGGCGGTGCCCTATGACCAGTTGACCGCTAGCCTCTACCACGCAGGCATGAACCGCAAGGACAAGAAGGCCCAGTTGGCGAACATGGACCTGAAGGCCTTCGAGGACAGCCTCGTCGTCGACCGGGTTTCGATCGACGGCATCCCGGACATGGACGTCCAGGGCTGACACCCCTGCAAAATCTCAAAGCAAGCCGGGAGTTGTTCGCGCCCTCCCGGCAGCAGTGTTTCGGAGCCTTCTGCCGAAAGGATCAACTCACATCCGGCTCAGCCGTTCGGCAGCGCTTTTGCTGCAACCGATCCCTTCGACGGCGCTGCACAGGGATTTCAGGGCGGCCGTGTCCTCCGCTGTCCATCCCGCGGGACCGGTCACGGCGGCCCAGGCGTCGATATAGTCCATCTTGTCGTAGTTATGGCCGTGTCGTTGCGGCAGGTGTGTGGCCAGCAGCATGTCGAGGGCAAGCTGCAACTGGGTCACCACCGGCATGAACGTCAGCTCCGGCGAAACGTCGGGGGCGGGTTTTTCCCGCATCCACTGGGGCGACCGCCAGAAGGAATTGGGATCGAAAAAGACGATCGGGTCCGAGGCGTATTGCAGGAACACGATCCGCACTCTGCCCCAATGGCTGCCCTGTTCCTGCGGCGTCACATACTGGGAGGCAAAGCGGATCACCTCGCCGTCCTCGATCCGCGGCAGGACGAAGGGCGTTCCGGAGTTACGGGCGGCGGTTGCGTGCAACCAGTGTGCGGAGGGAAACGGCGGTCCGGACCACAAGGCGCCGGCAATCGGTTCGTTGATCATGTGGATGATATCGAAGGAATACATGGACGACCAGGCACCGAGACTGATGCCGTGCATGTAAAGCCTGGGGCGGCCGTCCTCGGGCAGCTGCCGCCAATAGCGGTAGATGGTGTCCATGGTGGCCGAAGCCTGATCGAGGCCGGTGCGGGTTTCAAACACCAGCGCCAGCGGGGACTGCAGATAGGAATATTGGACGGCAACGGTGGCGACGTCACCGTCGTGCATCATTTCGAGAATGTCGTGGCTGCCCGGATCGAGCCAGCCGGTCCCTGTCGGACTGGCCACCAGCAGGATCTTGCGGTCGAAGGCTTTCAGCCGGATCAGTTCCTGCAGCGCGAGTTGGGCCCGAGCCTTCGGGCTCTTGTCCTGCGAACGCCCCACATAGACACGGATGGGTTTTTTGGCGGTCCGGCCGGTGAAGTCCGATATTTCCGCCGCCGTCGGTCCTCCCATGATGAAGTTCCGCCCGGGCTGGCCCATCGCCTTCCAGCTCACCAGGGAATTGGCGCCGCCGGGAAAGTCCGGGTCACCGGGGGGAGGGGGCGCGGTGTCGAACAGGTTCTGGGCAGTTTCGTAGGAGGTATCCAGAAACTGAAGTGTCGCCGGCAGGACCCAGTCGCGGGACGCGATGAAGGCAACTGTCAAGAGGACCGCCAGTCCGAGAACTCCGGCGGCACGCGGGGCCATGTACCGGTACAGCCGGAACCGCAGGATGTCGAATATCCTCTGGATTGCCACTCCGATCAGAAAAAGCGCGGAAAACACGGCCAGGCTGAGGAGAACGATGCCGACGATCGTGGTGGATTCGATCGGCTCCATGTCCACGTGCAGCCGGACGGAGTTCTGCCAATCGGTTGTTTTTGAGAGGTTATGGATGAGCAGCGCCAGCGCCGGCAACAGGACGGCAGTCCGGGCAAAAGTCAGGAGCCTTCCGCGCGGCTTTGGAAATTCCAGGGCGGTCCAAAGGAAGATTGCGAAGCGTCCGAGCATATAGCCGATCGCCATGACCAGACCGGCGAGAATTCCTTGAAGCAGCCAGCCTCGGGGAATGAGCGACGGCGTGAGCGCGGCCGAGAAGAAAAGCAGACCGACGGACAGCGGGACGATGCCGGGCATGTGCAGGCGGAACATCTTTAAACCGGTCATTTAAACAGCCCTCGCATAGGTTCCCTCACGGTCGGTCCAAAACGGCGTCGATCTCGCGTTTGAAAGTGTCGCGCGCCTGGTCCGCAGCGGCCAGAATGGCTTCCACCTTGAAGAACTCCATGGTGCTGAACTGGCCAATGGGCGGGCGCACCAACAGGTCTGGATGGGAACCGGTCAGTTTCGCTTCCACGATTGAATGCAGGGTGATGTTGAAGGAGCTGATCCAGACCTTCATCGCCCCTGGCGTGTTTCCGTCGTCGTGGCTGTCGCTGCCGGTGACGTCGATGCCGATGGTCGCGATATCGTCCGGAGTATCCAGCACATCAAAAGGTGTCGGGTTGACGAAACCGCCGTCGATCAGCAGCACCCCGTCGCGGCGCACCGGTGTCAAAAGGACCGGAAGCGCGGACGAGGCAGCAATCGCGCTCAACAGAGGGCCTTCGCTGATCAGATACTGGCTCTGGCCATGATAATCGGTCGCGACGACTTTCAACGGGATCTGAAGGTCTGAAAAATCCCGCTTGAGACTGTCGGGTAGGAGGGAGCCGAGCAGAACCTCGGGATCGATGACCGCGGGCTTCACAAGGTTGAACAGGGAGGCCCAGTTTTCGCCGGTGTCCAGCAGCAGTTTCTGCATGAGGGGACGCCGCTTGGCGAAAAGATCCAGCGTGTAGGTTCGGATATCCCGGCCGCTCATGCCGGAACAATAAACCGCCCCGAGGATCGCCCCCATGGACGTTCCCGCGATTTGCGTTGGGCGAACACCCAGTTCGTCCAGGCATTCCAGGAACGGGATATGGGCGAACCCCTTCGCCGCGCCTCCGCCAAGTGCCAGGGCAATGCCGTCTTTGCGGGAGGGGGCGGGGTCCTGCGCATGACCGCTGTTCACGATCCAGTTCGGCAGGGGTTCTGAGGCGGCAGACGAAGCTGCGGCAAGGAGCCCGGCCCCGGCGGACAGGAGAATATCGCGGCGCTCGATCATGAAAAGCCCCTCCCTTAAAGGCCCGCAGCATAAAGAGATGCCGCCATCCGATCAATCGATGCGCCGCAGCCTTGCCGGTACCGGTCTGAAATCAATCCAGCCTCTTCTTGAACCGGAGCGTTGCGATGCTTTTCGCAAGACCGACTATTTCCCGGACGGCAGCTTCCTTTTCCCATTGAGCCTGTGCAATGACATTTTGAATGAGCTTTCGCATAGCTCGCTTCTTAGTTCAAACGGCTCGTAAGGCAGGTGGGCCGAATAATCGATTGGTTGGTTCTTGTTTGTAAATGTTCCGACATTGCAATAGTTTAAAGGCATTGTACCTGGAAAGAGCGTGTCCGGTACGCTTTGTATTCTTGCCAGCGAGCGCTCTAAGACTTCAAGGGTCGACAATAGGTCCTCGCTCAAATTGTTTCCCAGGCAATTGTAAACAGCTCTCGGTGCCGACAAAAATGAACACCCTGTCGTTTTCGGGTAGCTTGGGGAGGTAATCCGATACGGCGCGGACATAGTTGTTCCAGGCCGGGGGGCACGCAGTCCGGTTGAGTGCGGGATTGGCCGCTACCTCAAACGGCCAAGCCAGCGACAGGATGCCGACTGCTCGGAAAACCCGGAAAGTACCGCGCATCTTATCGCTTCTCATCAAAACTTCCTCCTGCGGTCATGCCGAAAGGGTACGTCGAGTTAATCCAGCCGTTTCTTGAATCGGAGCGCGGCCAGAGCCATGCCCAGGGCGAAGAAGCCGGCGAGCCAGAGCGCGTCGAACTGGAGGTCTGCCAGCTCTGCCTCGCGCAGGACGATGCCGCGGATCATGCGCATGAAATGGGTCGCCGGCAGGACCTCGGCGATATACTGGGCGGCGATCGGCATGCCTTCATAGGGGAACATGAAGCCGGACAGCAGGATCGACGGCATCAGCACGAAGATCGTCATCTGCATGGCCTGAAGCTGGCTGTTCGCAAGGGTGGAGAACAGCAGGCCGAGAGACAGGCTGGCGGCGATGAACAGGAGCGTACCGCCCAGAAGCGGCAGCAGTCCTCCGTTGAACGGCACGTTGAAGACCGCATAACCGAGCCCGAGGATGATGGCCACCTGCACAAGGCCGATGAAGATATAGGGGATGATCTTGCCGATCATCAGCTCGATGGGTTTCACCGGCGTGTTGATCAGCATTTCCATATTGCCGCGCTCGCTTTCGCGCACGATCGCCGCGGACGTGAACATGATCATGGTCATGGTCAGGATCACCGGCACCAGCCCTGGCACGATATTGACCACCGTCCGCTGTTCCGGGTTGAAGAACAGCGCCACCTCGAAGGTCGGCGTGGAACGGTTCGCCGGCTTGTGCAGGAGCTCGGTGAGCGGCATGGCGCGCAGGGCCTTGATCGCGCCAGCGATCATTGTGTCGGACCCGTCCACGATCCACTGGGCGACCGGCCGGCTGGTCTCCTCGCTGGTCGAAGGCGGGGTGCCGAGGCCGACGCTCGGGCTGCGGGCAAGGCGGCTGGCGAGATCCCGCGGAATGATCAGCGCGGCGCGGACCCGGGAGCCGGTGATCGCCGCCTGGGCTTCTTCCACGGTGTCGTAATGTTCTGTGAAGTCGACCACCTGGGTCGCCAGAATGGTCTGCACCAGGATCCGGCTGATACCTGAATCCGAATGATCCACCAGCGCCACCGGGATATGGCGCACATTGGTGTTGATGGCATAGCCGAACAAAAGGAGTTGCATCAGCGGGATCATGACGATCATGCCGAAGGTCATCCGGTCCCGCCTCAACTGCATGAATTCCTTGAACAGGATTGCGGAAATGCGCCGGAGGGATCTCATTGCCCGCTTCCTTTCGCAGCTTGCCCCGATACCGGCATAACGCCGGTGTTGGTGACGAAAACGTCCTCGAGATTCGGCCGGACCTTGCAGACCTGTTGCGCTTCCTTGGACTGGGGCAGGGACCGGAACCAGGCTTCCGGATCGGTGACGTCCTTGGTGACCAGAACCCGGAGCCGTGCACCGAGCTGGGCCGCAGAGCGAACTTCCGGCAGGGCCGTCAGGTCCTTGCGCAGGGTCCTGAGATCATCGCCCTCGATCTCCAGCACGTTGGTGGCCATGTCCGCCATCAGTTCGGCCGGCGTTCCGTCGGCCCGCTTGTGGCCGTGTTCCATGATCGCGATGCGGTGGCAGCGTTCCGCCTCGTCCATGAAATGGGTGGAGACCACGATCGTGGTGCCCGCATCGCTCAGGTCGAAGAGCTGTTCCCAGAAATCCCGGCGCGATTCCGGATCGACCGCCGAGGTCGGCTCGTCGAGAAACAGAAGGTCCGGTTCGTGCAGGACCGCGGCGGCAAGGGCGAGCCGCTGGCGCTGGCCGCCGCTCATGCTGCCCGCACGTTGCTTGGCGAGGTCGGTCAGGTCGTAGATGTCCAGAAGGTCTTCGATCCGCCGGCGTTCCTGTTTGCGCCCCAGGCCGAAGATCTTGGAGAAAAACTGAAGGTTTTCCGTGACGCTCAGGTCCCGGTAAAGGGAGAACGTCTGGGTCATGTAGCCGATCCGGTATTTCAGGTTTTCCGCGTCTCGTGGCAGGGTATTGCCCAGGACCTCCAGTTCGCCGGAGGTCGGCGTCAGAAGACCGGTCAGCATGCGCATGGAGGTGGTCTTGCCGCAGCCGTTGGGGCCGAGAAAGCCGTAGATCATGCCTTTGCCGATCTCCAGGTCGACTTGGTTCACGGCCGTGACCTCGCCGAATTTCCGGGTCATCCCTCGGGTGCGGACCACCAGGTCGCTCATGGCAGCAGAACCTGGGCGGGGACGCCGCTCGGCAGGCTTTCCGCCGATGCGGGCAGGTCGACCTCCGCCAGATACATCAGCCGGCTGCGCTGCTCCTGATTGAGGGCGTAGTAGGGCGTAAAGGCCGGCTCTGAACTGATCCAGCGCACGGTGCCCTCCAGCGGATCGTCCAGGCCGTCGATCCGTACCGTCAGCTTGTCTCCCTGCTTCACCTTCACCCGGTAGGGTTCGGGGACGTAGACCCGCGCAAAGGGCGCATCTCCGGCCAGCAGGATGGCAACCGGGCTGCCCATGGTGACCCGCTCGCCGAGGTTCCATGGCAGGCTGTCCAGAATTCCGTCGCGCGAAGCCTCGATCGTCAGGTCGGACAGGACCTTTTCCTGGCTCTCAAGACTTGCCTGGGCGGCGGCGAGTTCCGCTTCCGCCATGGCGAGATCTTCCCGCCGGGCGCCGTTTTCCAGCTGGCGCAGCTCTTCTTCCGCGCTCTGGAGCGAGGCGTCGGCCGCGTCCCGGTTGGCAAGGGCGCTGTCGTAGCTCGCCTTGCTGGCCGTTCCCCGGGAGCTGAGATCCTGGGCGCGCTCGAAACTCTGTTTCGCCTCCAGAAGAGCGGCCTTGGCACCGCTGACCTTGGCACGGGCGGCCGCCAGTTCCTCTTCCCTTGCGCCGTTGCGCAGCTTTTCCAGATTGGCCGCGGCCCGTTCGACCTCCGCCTTGGCGCGGGCGACTTCCGCCTGTTGCTGCTTGTGATCGAGCCGCACCAGCACGTCGCCCTTCTTGACCGGCGAACCCTCCGCGACAGGCAGGTCGATCACGACCTCGGCCGCTGTTGCCGTCAGGGCGACCCGGTCACGTTCGATGGTACCGAGGGCGATGTTGCCGCCGTCCTCCTGACAGGCGGCCAGGAACAGGAGGCCAAGCAGCGGGGCAAGTCTGGCGTAGGAAGGACGGAGAAAGCGTTTTCGCATGAGGCGGGACCTTGATGTAACGCTGAACGGGAATACGCAGAAGTCACGAGGCACCATAAAGAGGGTGCCCGGAATTGCCAATCATCGCGGCTGGGATTTAAAGCTGTTGAAGCAAGGTTCCCGCTCTTGCTTTCGCAGCGTGTCGAACGCCAGTCTCCCTGCGTGCGTGCCCGGAACGGGCCCGCAACTTCGGGTGAGGGTAGAGCGTGAGAACACGGACGATCTGGCTGACCGGCATTGGCATGATCCTGGCGACGGCAGTCCTTCTGCTCGCCATGGGGCGGATCCCGATCTGCGACTGCGGCTATGTGCTGTTCTGGACCCCGGCCGAGGACGTCGCGGGCAGTTCCCAGCACATCGCCGACTGGTATACGCCCTCCCACATCATTCACGGGTTCCTGTTCTATCTCGCGCTGTGGCTGCTGTTCCGGAATCGCCCGGTCGGCGAACGGGCGCTGGGCGCCATTTTCATCGAAGCTTCCTGGGAAATCATCGAAAACAGCCCCTGGGTGATCGACCGCTACCGGGAGGCGACGATCGCGTCCGGCTACACCGGCGACAGCGTGCTGAATTCGGTCTTCGACATTCTGTGGATGCTCGCCGGCTTCTGGTTCGCCTGGCGGATGCCGGTCTGGCTGACGGTTGCCGTCGGCGTGGCGTTCGAGCTGCTGGCGCTCTGGGTGATCCGGGACAATCTGACCCTGAATGTCCTGATGCTGTTGTGGCCGGTGGACGCGATCCGGGTCTGGCAGGGCGGCTGACCATAAAAAACGGCAAACGGGGGAGGCCCGTTTGCCGTGTGTCGATGGGGCGAAACCTGTCGGTGAGGCCTTATGAGGCCTTCTTGAAGATGTGGTACCAGCGCTTTTGCGGGATCACGATGGCCCGTTCCAGCACTTCGGCGGCGAACATCTCCGCGTTTTCCTTGGCCTTGTCCAGATTGGTGATCTGCTTGGGGTTCTGGTCGCCGAGCCCGCCGCCGAATTCGAACAGGTCGCGGTAGGCGGCCCGTTCCACGATCGGCGTCGCCAGCACATCGATGCCCTGAACGGCGAGGAAGTCCTGAACCGCTTTCATGGCGCGGGTGGTCACGGCCGCGTTGGTGCGGGTCAGGACCACGCAGTGCTGGATCTTGTGTCGGACGATCTTTTCCAGCTTGCCGATCATGGTCAGGATCTTGGCGCCGCCCCGGGCATCCATGGAGGATCCCTGGATCGGAACCACGACCAGGTCGGAAACCGACAGCGCATTGGCGACGACCAGGTTTTCCGTGCCCTCCAGGTCCACGATCACGTAGTCGGAAACCGCCAGGGCATCGGTGATCTGTTCGGTGATGGAGGACGGGGTGATTTCGCTGACGACGGAAATCCGGGAACTCCGGTTGGGCAGTTCGTGCCACTTGGAGATCCATTTCTGCGGATCCGCGTCGAAGATGGTCACGCTTTTTCCCCGTTCGGCGACTTCTGTCGCCAGCAAAAGTGCTGCGGTTGTCTTGCCGGCGCCGCCTTTTGCGTTCGCGAAGGAAATGACTGGCATGTCTGTTCTCCTGAACTGAACCCCGAGGCCTTCTGCCAACGGGTTTCTTATGCCTGAGTTTCAATAGTTTATGGTTACCAATCTGTTAAAGAGTAAGAATTAGGGAAATCTGTTTAAAAAAACGAAGGCTGGTATGATAACGACGTCGATATACATCGATGTTTTTAACTAGAGCGGCGAAGCAGCACGTAAAGTTACATATGAGGTAGAACGAAGCCTTTCGAAAAATCTTGCGTTGGTTCGAGTATATCTGTTCGCCGAAACTTGAAATGAAACCGGGCTCGATAACGCTGCGGTTCTCGAAGATTGAAGCCCTTGGCCATCCCGGTTAGGCTTCCCGAAAGTCATCAATTGGACGTGCAACACGGACACCGAATCCGGTATTCATATCGGCTGTGGCCGGCACAGGCCCCTGTCATGAAACGGATCCGGTCATAGGGAGCGGGGAATGCTAAGCATTCGGAAAATTTCAGCCGTCTTCGCAGCCTTATGCCTCGCGGTGGTCTTCGGAGCGGGGACTGCGGGCGCCGAAGCGCTGGCGCCGTTCAAGGATGGGCTCTTCAAGTACAAGAAGATCACCGCTAGCCACATGAACGGCGATTTCATCGTCGTGGAATATTCCAAACAACGCGACCTGCGCGACCGGGACAAGGTCGACGAGCGCGAGGTTTTTGGCAATTACGTCTCCTACAAGCCGAAGCGCAGCCGGTCGAGCTACGAACTCAAGGCGAACGGGCGCACCGTCAAATACATGGGCGTCGGCAAGGCCCAGGGCGGCGCGAAAGTGATCGTCATCTACATCCACGGCCAGGGCGGCAACCGCTTCCAGGGGATGAACGACGTGTCCTTCGGCGGCAATTTCAACCGGGTGCAGAACCTGATGGTGCGCAACGGCGGTGCCTATCTGTCCGCCGACATCACCTCCTTCGGTGCCAAGGGGACACAGGATGTCGCCGCACTGATCGGTTATCAGAAGCAGCTCTCCCCCAATGCCCGGGTCATCGTTGCCTGCGGTTCCATGGGCGGTATCATCTGCTGGGATCTCCTGAAGAACGGAAACTATGCCCGCAATCTCGACGGCATCCTGTTTCTGGGCTCACCGCAGGATCCCGGCTTTTTCTCCTCCGGGGCGCTCTCCCGCAAGGTGCCGATCTACATGGGCTACGGCAGCGACGATCAGGTTTATAACTGGGAGAAACAGGCGAACTTCTTCAAGAAGATCAAATCGTCCGCGCCCGGCTACCCGATCAAGTTCACCCTGTTCGACACCGGTACCCACGGCACCCCGATCCGCATGACCGACTGGCGACTGGTGCTGAACTGGATGTTGTCGCAGTAGGGGCCGGCGGTACGGCTTACCGTTCACATCGGCTTGATTGCCGCCGATCAGAGGCTTGCTTGCCTGTCCGTGAATTCACGTGGCGGCAGAAAAAACGCCGTAGCGTCATAATTTTTGCTGCATTGCGGTATAGTCCTGAAAGCAAGGTGCCTTTCCGCCGGCGATGACCGGGCAAGGAGTGTTGCGCCTTTTCGGACAGGAGAAATCCGCATGAAGGATGTTTTCGACGCGATTGCAGACGGCCAGAACGCATTCCTGGAAAAGCTGACCGATGCGACGGCCTGGTCGCCGAGCGAGCGGGTGAATGTGTTTCAGGCCCAGATGGCAGAGCTCTCCACTCTCAGCGAATTATTGGCGCGGGGCCTTTCGACCCACATGAACCGGATTTCGGAGACCCACAACAAGCGTCTGCAGAAGACGCTGGCCGATATGGGCGAACTGGCGCAACAGGCGTTCGGCCATGACCGGCAGACAGGCGCTCTGGTGGATGAGTATCAGGCCTATGCGGCGGACGCGGCCCAACGCATGACCCTGACCCTCGATACCCTGCGCCGGCGGGGCGACAACTTCCTGGAGCATGAGGAGGCGGGCTGTCCGCCGGTCCTGATCTACGACTACGAGGTCGTGCTGGACGGGGCGGATCTGCCCCGGCCGTGCAACTACATGCTGTTGAAGATCGTGCCGCCCGAGGGCGTCGAGGTGAAATCCTGGAAGCGGCCCTACATCATCATCGACCCCCGGGCCGGCCACGGTGCGGGGATCGGGGGCTTCAAGCTGGACAGCCAGGTCGGGGTCGCCCTGCATGACGGCCACCCGGTCTATTTCGTCGCCTTCCGGCGCATGCCGGAACCGGGCCAGACGATTGCGTCCGTCACCCATGCGGAAGCCGCCTTCGTGCGCAAGGTGATGGAACTGCATCCGCAATCGCCCAAGCCGGTCGTCACCGGCAATTGCCAGGGCGGCTGGGCGACCTTGCTTCTAGCCGCCACGAACCCGGATCTGACCGGCCCCATCCTCCTGAACGGCGCTCCGGTCCAGACCTGGTCGGGAAAGGTCGGCGAACATCCCATGCGCTACAATGCCGGCGTGCTCGGCGGCACCTGGAATGTCATGCTCGCCTCCGACCTGGGCCACGGCGTCTTCGACGGCGCGGATCTCGTGTCCAATTTCGAGATGCTTAATCCGGGGCGGACCGAGTTCCGCAAGTACTTCGATCTTTATGCAAAGGTCGATACGGAGCAGAAGCGCTTTCTCGATTTCGAACGCTGGTGGGGCGGGTATTTCTTGCTCAACGAGGCGGAAATCCGATGGATTGTCGAGGAACTGTTCGTCGGCAACCGCCTGTCCAAGAATGAGGCCCAGCTTGAGCCGGGGCGCAACATTGACCTGAAGCAGATCCGTTCGCCGATCATCGTTTTCGCCAGCGAGGGCGACAACATCACGCCGCCGACCCAGGCGATCAACTGGATCATCGACACCTATACGGACGAGCGGGAGATCGCGATCCGCGGCCAGCGGATCATCTACATGATCCATGAGCAGGTCGGCCATCTGGGCATTTTCGTCTCCTCCAAGATCGCGAAAAAGGAACACACGGAAGTCACCTCGACGCTCAAGACCATCGAGGCGCTGGCGCCCGGCCTCTACGAGATGAAGATCGACGATTTCGAGGGGCCGTTGTTGGAACGGACATTCACCGTCAGCTTCCAGGAACGCACGATGGAGGACTTGAAGTTGCTCGACGACGGCCGGGAGGACGAAATTCCCTTTGCCGCCGTAGCGCGCGCGTCCGAACAGCAGTCGGAGTTCTACGATGTGATGGTGCGCCCCTTCGTCCAGGCAGGCGTCAGCGAGCAGTCGGCCGATTTCCGACGCAAGACCCATCCGCTCCGGCTCCAGCATGCCCTGTTTTCAAGTCTGAACCCGTTCGTCGCGCCCCTGCAGGGCATGGCCGAGAAAGTGAACGCGGACCGTAAACCTGTGGCGCCGGACAACCCCTTCGTGCAGGCGGAAGGGATTGCGGCGGACGTGATCGAGCAATCGATCGACTTCTGGCGGGACCTGCGCAACACTTTTTACGAGACGACTTTCTTCACCCTGTGGGGCTCGCCCACTGCCCGCTGGTTCGGCCGCACCCATCAGCCGGGCCGCACCCTGAAGCGGAAGGAAGAGCTGGCCTGTCTGCCGGCTGTCCGCTCGGCGCTGATGCATATCGGCGAAGGCGGTTTCTGCGAAGCGGTCATCCGCATGCTGATCCTGCTTGCCGAAAGCCGGGGCAACGTGCGTCGCGACCGCCTGGAACGCTCCGCACGGGTTCTCAATCAGGACGAGCCGTTCAAGTCGCTCACCAGCGAGGAACGGGCGATGATCATCGAGGAGCAGAACCTGATCGTGGAATTCGCTCGCGAAGCCGCGATCGCGACGCTGCCGCAACTCCTGAAGACGAAGGAAGACCGGGAACTCGCGGCCAGGGTCGTTCAATTCGTCCCCGGCGTCATCGACGAAATGGCCCCGCATACGCTGGAACTGCTGCAGACGTTCCATGAAGTGCTCGACCTGCCGCCGGTGACCGGCGACATCACCGAGGATCCGCTTGCGGGAGCCATGAAGGAACCGGCTCCTCGAAAGTCCGCCAGGGCCTCAAGCAAGAAACCGGAAGCGGCGGAGTAAACCCGCCGCTCAGATTGCTGGCAGAGCCCTCCCTTTTCGATTGTCACCCTGTCGTCTGCCGTCATCCCAGACAAGTGAGGCGGACCCGAACGCTGATCTGGGATCCAGATGTCAGCGCGAGCGACAGCGAGGACTGCTTTCAAAAGGAATCAGGTCGCGCTCACGCGCGGCTGATGTCTGAATTCCAGATCTGCACGCAGCATCGCTGCGCTTGTCTGGAATGACGACCGGAAGAAACCAAACAACAGAGTTGATGACAAAACCAAGGTTTGTCATCAACCTCCGCGGTCGAATACTTCAGCCGCTCAATACCGCCCGGTGCTTTCGCGGCGCTTGTTGAGCCACCAGCCGTATTGCTTCGGCCAGGTCTCGAAGGCCTTGTCGTCGCCGAGCGTATCGGCGGCGTGAACCGGCCAGTTCGGGTCGGACAGGGCCTCGCGGCCGATGGCGATGATATCGGCGCTGCCCGCGGCGAGGATGTCCTCCGCCTGCTGTGCCTCGGTAATCAGCCCGACGGCTTGCGTCAGGATACCGGTCTCGCGTTTGATCCGCTCCGCGTAAGGCACCTGGAAACCCGGAGGCGGTGGCGTGCGGCCGGCGGTTGCCGGGCCGGCGATACCACCGGACGAGCAGTCGATGACATCGACGCCGCGCGCCTTCAGTTCTCCGGCGAGCCAGACGCTGTCGTCCAGGTTCCAGCCGTCCGGCGTTCCGTCCACCGAGGAAATGCGCACGAACAGTGGTTTGTCCTCCGGCCACTCGGCACGCACCGCCTCGACCACCTCGAACAGCGCCTTTGCCCGGCCTTCGCGGCTGCCGCCATAGGCATCGGTGCGCTTGTTGGAATGGGGCGACAGGAAGCTTGCCAGCAGATAGCCATGGGCGGCGTGGATTTCAGCCACGTCGAAGCCGGCCCAATGGGCGCGGCGGGTCGCATCGACGAAGTCCCGGACCGTGTCGGCGATATCCTGAGCGGTCATTTCGTGCGGCACCAGCCAGCCTTCGGCCATGGGAAGCGGCGAGGGGGCGACGGTGCGCCAGGGCATCTCGCCCTTGGCGAATTCCGTCTCCGTGAGGGCCGCGTTGCCTTCCCAGGGGCGCTGCATGGAGGCCTTGCGGCCCGCATGACCGAGCTGGATTGCCGGCACCGATCCGTGGGCGCGCAGGAAGGCGGTGATCCGGGCAAGGGCGGCGGCGTGCTCGTCCGACCAGATGCCCAGGTCGCCATGGGTGATCCGGCCGTTGCGGTTGACGGCAACCGCCTCTGTAAAGATCAGCCCCGCGCCGCCTTGAGCGAACTTGCCCAGGTGCACCAGATGCCAGTCGTTGGCGATGCCGTCACCGGCGGAATACTGACACATGGGCGACACGGCGATGCGGTTTTTCAGGGTCAGCGACCGGAGGGAGAGCGGCGAAAACAGTCGGGATGTCATTTGGTCTCGCGAACGGATTGAAAAGCTTTGCGGTTTCGTAGCAACCTAGCGCTCAAAGAAGCTATAGGAAACGGGAAAACTGTAGTGCATCGCTGATGCATATCAGGCAGGGAGGAATAAATGGCAGATCAGTCCGCAGGCATCGTTTTCATCCACGGCGCCTGGCATAATCATGAAACCTGGGACCATGTCGTCCCGATCCTGAATGCCCGCGGCATCGCCACCACCGTGTTCGACATGCCCGGCGCCGGCGTCAACGCCAGGCTGCCTGCCTCATTCCTGAAACGTCCGCTGGATAGCCAAGCCTTCGCCACCGAGCCCTCGCCCAATGCGGGCGTCACCCAGGACGAGCGCACGGATTTCGTGATTAGCCAGGTTCGGGAGACGGCGGAAAAATGCGGCGGCAAGGTCGTTCTCGCCGGCCATTCGCTTGGCGGGGCGACGGTTTCTCACGTGGTCGAGCGCGTGCCCGAGCTGATTTCGGCGGCCGTCTACATTACCGCTTTCATGCTGCCGCCGGGCATGCCGCCGGTCGCCATGATCCAGGACGAATCCATGGCTGACGCGCTGGTGCCGGGGCTCTTTGCCGCCGACCCGGCCGCGGTCGGTGCCCTGCGGGTCGATTTCCGTTCCGAGGATCCGGACTACCAGGCCCGAATCCACGAAGCCTATGCCGGAGATGTCGGCGAGGAGATGTTCAAAAAGGCGGAAGCGCATCTGCACTGCGACGAGCCGGCACAGGTGGCGACCGTACCGTCACCGGTGACGAAAGAACGCTTCGGCCAGGTGCCGCGCCATTACATCCATTGCACCGAGGACCGGGCGGTCACGCCGGCCGGGCAGAAGAAGATGATCGCGCTGATGGATGAAGCCATGGGCAACAAGACGGCCGTCCATGTCATGGCGACGAGCCATTCTCCCTTCGATGCCGACCCGCAAGGTCTGGCCAAGATCCTTGGAGACATTGCGCTCGGCTGAGGTCGGGTATGGACCCACTGGTGCTCGGTTTAAGGGCGTAAGTGTTGAAACTCTGGCTTATCCGCTTGTTTTCCTCTCCCCCCTTGAGGGGGAGATGTCTCCGTCAGGAGACAGAGGGGGGTATAAGCCTTTCAGAAAATTCGGCTTTTCAGAAAATGAGGCACCGTTTCACCCCCCTCTGTCGGCTCACGCCGACATCTCCCCCTCAAGGGGGGAGACGGGAGTGAGCGGGACTGCCTTTCGTCTCCACTCTATTCCGGAGGAGGAATGCCAGCGATATGTCAAATACTTGGAGAAAGACTTCATAAGCAAACCCGACAGCAGCGGGTGTTGACCCGTGAACCTCAGCCGAATTCCGTCTCCATCTTGCGGCGGAATTGATAGGCGCTGTCGGTCTCGTCCAGGACCACGTCTGCCCAGGTGAGCATCTGGCCCTCGGCCACATCACGGGTAAGCTTGACGTTGTGCGACAGGCCGAGCGGCAGATATCCTGCGGCAAGCGACGCGGTCGCTGGGCACTGCTTGCCCCAGACGGTGAAGCCGCCTTCGCCGTCGAGCATCTCGCCGGCCTTCATGGCTTTTTTGGTTGTCGCGACCACGTCGGAGTGAAAGCCCACCGCCGTGCCTGTCGGCTCGCCGCGCAGGGCGGCGGACGCCACCGACCAGCCGAGTTCCATTCCGATCATGTGGGTCGGACGGTAGAGGGCGGCGAACTGGCCGCTGTCATCCTCCAGCATGTGATACTCGGTGAAGCATTGCCGGGCGTAATCGGTCTCCGCCTCGATCACCACATAGGTGCCCATGGCGAGATGATGCGGCACGTCCGTGCCGTCCCGGTAGAGCGAGGAGACGACTTCCGTCGTGCCGGTGCGGGTCAGCGTGCCGCCGTTCGCCTGCGGCTTGCACACGGAAGAAAGCTCGAAGCGGGTGGCGGGCGGGAAGGCGAGGCCGTCGTCCTGGGGGATCAGACCGGTGGCATTGCACACCGCCGTCATCTCGATCCCGGACTTGGTGCCGTCCAGGAACGAGTTGAACATCTTCAGATTGATTTGGGTAGGATCCTTGAGCGCCAGATAGGTCTGCAGCGTTTCCCAGACCGTGTCCGGCGTCAGGTGGTGATAGCTCGGCAGGTAGCGCGTGCCCTTGCCGGCACAGACCACCTTGAAGCCGCAGGCGCGCGCCCAGTCCACGTGATCGGCGATCAGCGCCGGCTGGTCTCCCCAGGCGAGCGAATAGACGAGCCCTGCCGCTTCGGCGCGCCGGGCGAGCAGGGGTCCGGCGAGCGCATCCGCCTCCACATTGACCATCACCACATGGCGGCCGTTCTCGAAGGCCATCAGCGCGTGGCGGATGCCGGCCGCCGGATCGCCGGTGGCATCGATCAGCACGTCGAGCCCGTCGGCCTTGATCAGGTCCTCGCCACTCTCGGTGATGAAGGTGCGGCCCGACTGGATTGCGGCAGGAAACGATGACGTGTCGGTCTGGTCGTCCGGCCAGCCGGCGCGCTTCAGGGTTTCGCGCAGGCGGGTGGGGTTCAGGTCGGCAATGCCGAGGATATGGATGCCCTTCGTCAGTCTGGCTTGCGTCAGGTACATGGAACCGAACTTGCCGCCGCCGATCAGGCCGACGCGGACGGGGCGGTTTTCCTCGGCCCGCTTGGCGAGCTGGCGTGACAGGGTCATGATGTTCCTCCCGGACGGCATCGTTCTGGCGGATTGCTGCGTGCCGTTTCCACGCCTATTCGAACCCGGCTTCAATCCTGCTGTCAACGCTTCCCGTTCCGGGATAAGCTGTTTTTCAAACAGGGAAAAACGGGAGCGTCGATGCTCGACGTATTTTACAAGAGACGCCTGAAACACGACCTGGAAACCTGGGTCGAGCGCGGCTGGGTCGGGTCAGCGGGAGCCGCCCATATCCTGGAGGAAATCTCCACCGGCGACGGGCGCTCGCGCCTGCCGATGGTGCTCGGCGGCATCGGTGTCGTCTGTATTGCCCTTGCGCTGGCAGCCTTCATCGCTGCCAACTGGGACGGCATTCCGAAATACGTCAAGCTTGCCGGCATCGTCGCCATGATCCTGGCCGCCCATGGTCTCGCCGCCTGGGCCTCGAATGCCGGCCGCAAGGGGGTGGCAGATCTAGCGACCGCCTTCGCCACGCTGGTCTTCGTCGGCGGCATGGCCCTGGTCGGCCAGATCTTCCATCTGCCCTCGGACTGGGCCGGCGGGGCCTTTCTGGTCTGTCTCGGCGCGCTCGCGGCGGCCTGGATCACCGGCTCCAAAGCCTCGCTGATCGTGGCCGCGGTCGCGGCGATCAGCTGGCAGATCGGACGGGCTGACGTTGGTGAAACCTCCACGCTTGGCGATCTCATCGGGCTGGTCCTGCTGGTGGCCGTCTTCCTGCATCCGGTTGTTCATCCGAACCGATTGGCGCGCTGGGCGGCCCTATCGCTGCTGCTCGTGACCTTCGGCCGCTGGCTCATGGATACGGTCGATATCTTCGGGAACGGCGATGACACGAATTTTGCGATCATGATCCTGGCCGCCGCCGGCTTGTCCGCCTGCCTGATCCAGCTCGGCCAGGTCGCCGATCTGGCGGTCAAATGGGGCGGAGACGTTCCGCGGAAGAGCCATGGCCGCTGGCTGATGCTGATGTCGATGCAGGATGTCGGCTTTGCCATCCTGTCGGCCATTCTCGCATTTGTCATTGTGGTGCAGACGGATCTGGACAATGCCAATCTCTTGAAAGCCATGATGAGCCCGCCGGCCGCCGCGGTCCTGCTGCTGGCTTTGGCGCTCTGCGGCTTGGGTCTGCTGTTGTCATTCAAGACCGGCAAGGCGCGCTCGTTCTTCGGGGCGGTTCTTCTGGCTCTTGTCGCCGTTATCCTGCCGATCGCTATGCAGAACATCATTCTCGTGTCGGCCCTGGTGCTGGCGGCCCTGGTCGGCCTCAGCCTGATCGGCACCCTTTACAACAACGCCTTCTGGACGCTCTGCGCCTATGCCGGCCTGACGGCCGTCGTGCTGTGGCTGCTTGACGAGACGATCGGCTCGCTGCTCGGCCAGTCGGTGT
Source organism: Roseibium sp. (assembly GCF_048260565.1). Taxonomy (GTDB): domain Bacteria; phylum Pseudomonadota; class Alphaproteobacteria; order Rhizobiales; family Stappiaceae; genus Roseibium. The sequence continues at coordinate 92,173 of NZ_JBLXGP010000007.1, forward strand.
TCTTCCTGATCGCCGGCGTGATTTTGCTGGGCATGGCCTTTGTCGTGACCCGGGTTCTGCGCCGCCAGAACCGCCGCGAAAGCGGGACCGGGCAAGGGGAGGCGGTATCATGAGCCTCCCGAACGCCCTTCGCTCGCCCTTTCTCCGCTGGGGAGTGCTGGCGCTGATCCAGCTTGCCCTGATCGCCGTTCCGCTCGCCGACCGGTTGCAGGTCCAGATGAAAGGCCAGGAAGTCATCCTGAACCTCATCCCCGTCGATCCGCGCGATCTTCTGCGTGGTGATTATGTCATTCTCAATCTTGAAATCGGCCGGGTACCGGCGCAACTGCTGAAGGGCGGCGTCGGACTAGAGCCGGGCGATACGGTTTATGCCGGTCTGGAAGTCACCGATAGCGGCGCGGCCAGGGTGGTTCGTGTGACCCTGACCCGAGAGGAGGCAGGGCCCCTGGCCATCGCCGGCACCTATCGATCCATGTCCGGCGGAGAACTGAACATCGACTACCACATCGATGCCTTCTATCTGCCCGAGGGCGAGGGCAAGGAGATCGAACGGCTTCCCGCCAAGCGGATTCAGGTCGTCGTCGCCGTTCATCCGGACGGCCGCGCCCTGCCGCTCCGGCTGCTGGTCGACGGCAAGGCGTTCAAGTCCGACGCCGCCTTTTGACCTTTGGACATGGCGGGTCTATGAGAGCGGTCTTTCCGCCCTGCCGGCGGCTTACCTGTGGCGTTTAAGCGAGTATTTCTAAAGCCGATGTCCGACCCCGCGTTTGAAACCCTGATCCTGCCGATCGAAAACGGCGATATCCCCTACACGGGGACCGAGCGCGTGCTGTTCCTGCGGGCGCGGATGCACCCGGCCATGAAGCTGTTTCATGAAGGGCAGGTGACCTGCGAGCAAAGCTTCGCGCCCGAGCGCGACCGGCTGCAGGCGGGCGGCTTTACCGTCGTCGCGGAGACGGACGAAACGGATTTCGATCTGGTCTTCGTTCTTCCTGGACGCCAGCGTCAGGAAGCCCGCGCAGAACTGGCCCGAGCGGCAACGCTGGTCAAACCCGGCGGCTGGGTGGTGGTCGCCGCCCTCAATACCGAAGGCGCCAAAACGCTTGTTTCCGACATGGCGGCCCTGTTCGGTTCGGTCGATCAGCTGTCGAAAAACAAATGCCGGGTAATCTGGATCGAGGAGACCAGCGCCGAGCTCGATCAGTCGCTCAAGGCTGAATGGGCGAAGCTCGATGCGCCGCGCCCGATCCTGGACGGGGCCTGGATCAGCCGGCCGGGCATCTTCGCCTGGGACCGGATCGACCCGGCGTCACGGCTGCTTGCGGATCATCTGCCGGACACGCTGGCCGGCAAGGGTGCCGATCTCGGTTGCGGTTTCGGATTTCTCGCGCGCACCGTTCTGGAACGCGCGCCGAAGGTGACCGCACTCGACCTCTACGAGGCAGAGAAGCGGGCGCTGGATCTGGCCCGGGAAAACCTGAAGGCCTTTTCGGAAACGAAGATCCTGCACGGCCTCTGGTCCGACGTCACCCGCGGGCTGGAGGGGACCTACGACTTCATCGTCTCCAACCCGCCGTTCCACCAGTCCGGCAAGGCCGGCCGCACCGACGTCGGTCAGGATTTCATCCGCGCAGCCGCTGCGGGACTGAGGATCGGCGGCGTCTTCTACATGGTCGCCAACCGCCATTTGCCCTACGAGGCGACCCTGAAGGAAACCTTCCGCGCCGTCGACATGATCGCCGACGAGGGCGGTTACAAGGTGATCCGCGCGATCAAGGGCGCGGTTGGCGGCGCGGCGAAGGGCAAGGGGCGGTAGGCAGATGCGTCTGGTCAAACTCATTGCCAATCTCGGCTACGGCAGCCGCAAGGAAATCCAGACGGCGATCCGCCACGGCTGGGTGACAGACCGGGAGGGAAACCCGCTCAAGGCCGACAGCAAGACGCCCCATGAGGACATTCTCTTCGACGACGAGCCGCTCGATCCGCCCGAGGGCATGGTCCTCCTGTTGAACAAGCCGCTCGGCTACACCTGTTCCATCAAGGATCAGGGCCGGCTGGTCTACGACCTGCTGCCGGACCGGTTCCGGATGCGCAAGCCGGTTCTGTCCACCATCGGCCGCCTCGACAAGGAAACCTCCGGTGCGCTGCTCTTCACCGACGACGGCACCTTCCTGCACAAGGTGATCTCGCCGAAATCGGAAGTGCCCAAGGTCTACGAAGCAGACCTCGACCGGCCCCTGAAGGGCAACGAGGCGGCGATCTTTGCCTCGGGCGAGATGATGCTGGAAAACGAGCACAAGCCTTTAAAGCCCGCCGAACTGGAAGTCATCGACGACACCCACGTCCGCCTGACCCTGCACGAAGGCCGCTACCACCAGGTCCGCCGCATGTTCGCCGCCACCGGCAACCACGTGACCGCATTGACCCGCATCCGCATCGGCGGGCTGGGGCTGGAAGGACTGGCCGAGGGCGAATGGAAGCTGCTGGGCGAGGAGGAGAAGGCGAAGATTTTCGGATGAGGGTGATCCGTATTACCGCTGGTATTGCGTCTTACCTGGTTATCAATTGAATTTCGGGTTCGCCCTTATCATTCATGTGGGTCGTCACCCCGATAATCTCCGTTTCATCCGGAAGGCGTTCGAGCTGTAGCGCAATTTCTGCATTCATACGCATGACGACCCGTGGACTCATCCTGACGATGTTGGCTACATCTTCTGTGCCGCCGAGGAGCAGATGAGGCGAATAGGTCAAGAGCTCGTTCCATCCGGAGGAGCCGAAGGCTTTACGGCACTTTTCAACCATATGATCATAAGGGGCTGTGACGTTTGGCAGGAACTCAATTTGCCAGAACTCCGGGAAACTGTCGGCAAGTGGATCTGCGTCCATCGAATATGCGTCGAGGAGAAAAACCGCCGAGTGACCTTTCTCCGCTAGAGACGGCAGGTGATAAGCGTATTGATCGCCCCAGGCGGTGGTTCCGAAGCACAGGAAGTCATCCACCCGTCCCTGCCAGGCATATTTCCAGAGGTTCGCATCGTTCCAGACCTCAAGATCGCGCTCCGGGTCTGTATGGAACCCAAAAAGCCGAAAATAACCGCTGTAGATCGACAATCCGTTCGCCCTGGCCAACAGGTCGATATGCGCCTCGGGCAATCTGACGCCGGAGTGCAGCTTCGCGTCTTCGGCGAGATGCGAAGCGGGTGGCCCAAGTTCGACGTCGTGCCGCTCGGTCAAGTCTGAAATATCAACCAGGGTCATGGTTCAGCTCTCAGTTGCAGCTTCAATTAGGCAAATAATAGAGCGGGAATCAATCGCCATTGCCATGCTCGGACTTAATCAGAGCATCCATGCCGTGACCTTACTCCAAGCACACCCTGTGAGTGTGATTGGCCGCACGGCATAGATCCCATGATCAAGTCATGGGATGACGGAATGGGACGGGGCACAGCAAGGCCACCGGCACGATTGTCATCCCGGTTTGACGCGTAGCGTCAAGACCGGGATCCAGTACTCCGTGTGGCTTGTAAGTGAGAAAGAAAAGCGAATTCAATAGATTACTGGATCCCTGCCTTCGCAGGGATGACAAAATAGGAGCGACGCCCGTTCAGGACTCCATCTCTTCCTTCAACATCTCGAGTTCCAGCCACTGTTCTTCCGCGGAGTCCTTTTCCGCAGTCAATTCGGTGATTTGCGCCGAAAGCTTCGCGAATTTGTCCGGGTTCTTCGAGTAAAGCGCCGGGTCGTTCATCTCCTGCTGCAGCTTGGCAAGTTTTGACTCAAGGGTCTCAATGGTTTGCGGCAGGGTCTTCAACAGATGTTGCTGGGTAAATGAGAGTTTCGACTTTGCGGCGGGCTTCGCGGTCTTTTCCGCCGGTGCAGGCTCTTCCTTCGTCTTCTTCGGGGACGTCTTTTCCACCTTGCGGGCGGTCACGCCTTCGCCGCGTTGGGCGAGCATGTCGGAATAGCCTCCGGCATATTCCTGCCACTTGCCGTTGCCCTCGGAGACGATGACGGAGGTCGCGACACGGTCGAGGAAGTCACGGTCGTGGGAGACGATCAGAGCGGTGCCCTCATAGTCGGAAAGCAGTTCCTGCAGGAGGTCGAGGGTTTCCAGGTCGAGATCGTTGGTCGGTTCGTCGAGCACCATCAGGTTCGACTTGGCAGCCAGCGCCCGGGCGAGCATGGCGCGGGCCCGTTCGCCGCCGGAAAGCACGCCGACGGGGGTCCGCGCCTGTTCCGGCGAGAACAGGAAGTCCTTCATGTAGCCGATGACGTGCTTGGTCTCGTTGCCGACGACCACCGTGTCGCCGCGCCCGCCGGTCAGGACCGAGGACAGCGTGTCGGCGGGGTTCAGATGTTCCCGCTTCTGGTCGAGGGTGACCATCTCCAGGTTGGTGCCGAGGCGGACCGAGCCGGTGTCGGGCGCGAGTTCGCCAGTGAGCATCTTCAGAAGCGTCGTCTTGCCGGCGCCGTTCGGACCGACGAGGCCGATCCGGTCGCCGCGCTGGATGCGGGTGGAAAACTCCGTGACGATCGCCCGCACGCCGTAGCTCTTGGAAATGCCTTTCGCCTCGATCACCAGCTTGCCGGAGACCTCAGCGTCCGTGGCGGCGAGCTTGGCGGTGCCCTGCGGGCCGCGGTGATCGCGTTTCTGCTGGCGCAGATCGGCGAGTTCGCGCACCCGGCGCATGTTGCGCTTGCGCCGGGCGGTGACGCCATAGGTCATCCAGTGCTCTTCGCGCTTGATCTTCTGGGCAAGCTTCTGCTGGTCGATCTCTTCCTGCTCGAACACCTCGTCGCGCCAGGCCTCGAAATGGGCAAAGCCCTTGTCGAGCCGCCGGGATAGGCCCCGGTCGATCCACACGGTCGCGCGCGACAGGTTTTCCAGGAAGCGCCGGTCGTGGGATATCAGCACGATGGCCGATTTCAGGCCTTTGAGTTCCTCTTCCAGCCATTCGATGGCCGGAAGGTCCAGGTGGTTGGTCGGCTCGTCGAGCAGGAGCACGTCCGGCTCCGGCGCGAGCGTGCGCGCCAGTGCGGCCCGGCGCGCCTCGCCTCCGGACAGCGCCTTGGGGTCCTCCTTGCCGGTCAGACCGAGCACGTCGAGCAGGTACTGGCCGCGATAGGGATCGTCGCCGGGCGCAAGCCCCTCATTCACATAGTCGAGCACGGTCGCGTAGGCGGAGAGATCCGGCTCCTGCGGCAGGTAGCGGATGGTGCGGCCCGGCTGGAAGAAGCGCTCGCCGCCATCCGCCTCGATCTGGCCGGCGGCGATCTTCAACAGCGTCGACTTGCCCGAGCCGTTACGCCCGACCAGGCAGATCCGGTCGCCCTCGGAAACGGAAAGCTCCGCGCCGGTGAGCAGCGGCGTGCCGCCGAAGGTCAGGTGAATGTCGCGGAGCGTCAGAAGAGGAGGGGCCATGAAAATCGATTACGTGTCTGGAGCGGTTTCGGGATTGCCGGGAGCCGACAGGAATACGATCCGGGCGCCGGTTTCAAGTGCTTTCCTTATTCGCGCCGTGTTTTCGGCGTCTTGTGATAGTCTTCAGACCTTGGGTTGGGGTGTTTTGGGCGTCCTTGTTGTGGAGGATGGAGATGATACCGTCTGTGTTTTCTCTCAAGGCCAATCGACGGGTTGGCCATGTCTGCCTGACCGCGATCGCCGCGATCGGTCTTGTCGCCGTCAGCCTGTCCCCGGCCGAGGCCGGTGGACGTTATCATCGTTACAACGATTGGGGTGGCGCGGCCGCTGCCGGGGTCATCGGTCTGGCGACCGGGGCGATCATCGGTTCGGCCCTGTCCAGCCCGGGTTATTATGCCGGGCCGTCCTATTACGGCGGCCCGATCTACTACGATCCGCCGCCCTACCGGTACCTGCCGCCGCCGCCCTATCCCTACCGGTCCGAGGCCTATGTCGGCCCGCCGCGCTATTATCAGCCGCCGGCCTATCGCCCGGTCCAGTGGTCGCCCGAATGGATCGCCTACTGCGCGCGCAAATATAAATCCTTCAATCCGCGCACCGGCACCTACCGAACCTACAGCGGTCGGGTTCGCACGTGTCGCTGAAGCGAAAGATCAGATAGCGTTCGGAAAGGGGAACGCGGAATTCCATAGTTGCTTTGGCGTCATCTGCGGCTCGCCCTGGCGGTCGTTCTCGAAAACGACCGCATAAATATCGGGTGCCAGATTCTTGACCGACTGAGCGATATGGCGCTTCATCCGCCGCTTGGCGGATTCCGCATCGCGGCGTTCGAACGCGTCCAGGATGTCGATATGCCGCGACCCCTCGTTCCGGTTCCAGATGATATTTCCCTGATGGGGGGAGACCATGTAGCGGTGCAGCTGTAACAGCGCGCGGTTCAGAAACGGCTCGAGCATGGGCATTTCCGCCATATCGAAAATGAAGCAATGCAGATGCCTGTCGATTTCCGAGCAGGTAAAGACGTCGTGTTGCTCGCGGCTTTCTTCGTAGAGGTCCATAAGCTCCCGGAGATCGTCGAGCTTGGCGTCATCGGCCGCCGCGACCGCGCGTTCGACCCCGGTGCACTCCAGGTGCACCCGCATGCGGGTCATGATGATGGCTTCGTCCCGGGTCGTTCGGGTGACGAAGGTTCCCTGGTAGCCGCGCCGATCGACGAGCCCGCATTCCTGCAGCCGGAGCAGGGCTTCGCGTACCGTTCCTTGCGAGCAGGAAAACTCCTGCGCCAACGCCTGCTCGGTAATCGGACATTCGTCCGTGAGATATCCCAGCAAAATCCGGCGTTTCAGTATCTGATGTACCGTTTCAGACTTGCTTGCGCCCTTGCCGGCATAGAGCGGATTGTTGGCAATGTCGGCCAATGTCATTGGTCGGTCTGTCTCCAGTTAGATCCAGACTGCCATCCCCAAAACCGCACAAGCCGTATTTCCGGTCGAATGCCGGATTGTTATCGGTCGCTTCGGTTTAATCCGGTCGATTGTTCCTGATCGACGGATCGATGGGGCCGTGCAGATCCTTGTTTAAATCCGGTGCACTCAGGTTCCGAAGGCGGTTGTTCTGGTGAGCTACATTCCGGCTTTTGTCCGGTAACGCAGCTCCATTTTTTAATCGTTTGCCCACGACACTTGTTTGCACCTGCCCGGAACGGACCCTCCAGAGGGTCTGTGCCCGGCTTTTGATTCATGTCTTATCCATTGTTGTTTTGGCTGCGAATTCGGACAATTACTATATTGGACTGAGCGATCACAAATTCGCGACTTTTTGAACGATCAGTCAATTCTGCGTGTGCGACAATACGCGCAGCCAGTTTTTGTAAGACAGTTTTTCAATAAGCTCTTCGTCGAAACCGGCATCCCGAAACGCCTGAACCAGCTTTTGCAGGCCGGAAGAATCACCAAGCTCCGCCGGCACCATGCAGCCATCGAAATCCGACCCGAAGCCCACCCGGTCTTCGCCGAGCCGTTCCACAAGGTAGGCGAAGTGGCGAACGATGGTCTCCAGCGGTGTGCTTCGATCGTGGCGCCCGTCCTCGCGCAGGAAAGCCACATGGAAATTGACGCCGACCAGACCGTCGCTTTCCCGGATCGCGTCGAGCTGGCGGTCGGTCAGGTTGCGGGCGTTCTGACATAAGACGTGGGCATTGGAATGGCTGGCGACCAGCGGATGGCGGCTCGTTTCCGCCACATCCCAAAATCCCTTTTCGGTGATATGCGACAGGTCGACCAGGATCTTGAGGTCGTTGCACGCCCTGACCAGCGCGCGGCCGGCATCGGTCAGGCCCGGTCCCGTATCCGGCGAGGAGGGAAAGGCCATCGGCACCCCGTCGGCGAAGGCATTCTTGCGGCTCCATACCGGCCCGAGCGAGCGCAAACCGGCCGCGTGCAGCACTTCCAGCGCGTTGAAATCGGTGTCGATCGCCTCCGCGCCCTCGATATGCAGAACCGCGGCGACGCTGTCTGCAGCCATGGCCTTTTCGATGTCGGCAACGCTGCGGCAAAGGGTGAAGCCTCCCTCGGACGCCCGTTCCAGCCGTTGCGCGCGGGCTGCCATGCGCAGGGTAAAGCCGAGTGCCTCCGGCTGGGGTATCTCGGCGTAGTTGGCCGGATCTCTCGGATTGAACGGCCTGGTGAAATCCTGGTGGATGTTCGACGGTACGAACATGGCGAACAGCCCGCCGGCAAATCCGCCCTCACGCGCCCGCGGCAGGTCGATATGGCCCTGTTGGGTGCGTTCGAAAAAACTGCGTTCCTTCGGCGTCCCCGCCTCGATTTCCAGTTTCAAAAGGGTGTCGTTGTGACCGTCGAAGACGGGGATCTTGTTCGAAGGCAAAAGCTGGAACCTCGGACTGGGGAGAAGAGGGGAGGGAGAGACAAGGTTAAGGTCTGTCTCATATTTGTCGATATCGGTTTGAAATTTCCAGTGTCAAACCGGATCGGCCCCAGAAAGCGCTTGCCAACGGGCCCCAAACTGCGCATGAAAATGCGAGGAAAACAGCGGAGCCATCATGCCGAGCGAATTTGAAGCGATGAAAACGTCCCCTGCGGCACCTATGAGCAGTTCGTTCAGTCGTCGTGCCTTTTTGGGCGGCGGCCTGGCGATGATGGCGGTTCCGCTTTCGGGCTGCTACTCGGTCGGTCTGCACGACCAGCCGGACCTGCCGGATGAAACCTTCGACTATGCTTCCGCCTATGCGGCATGGCCCGACGGCGACTACACCTGGCCGGCGATCAACTACAAGTCGTTCGACCGGAAGTACTGGCGCCAGGTCGTGGACTACAAGTCCCGTGAACAGCCGGGCACGATCATCGTCGATCCGTATAACAATTTCCTCTACTGGACCCTGTCCCGCAAAAAAGCCCTGCGCTACGGCATCGGCGTCGGCCGCTCCGGCTTCGCCTGGTCCGGCGAGGCTCTGATCCGCGTCAAGCGCGAGCATCCGATCTGGCGGCCTCCGCAGGAAATGATCGCGCGCAAGCCGTCGCTCGGCCGTTACTGGGAAAAGGGCATGGAGCCGGGGCTGAAGAACCCGCTCGGCGCCCGCGCGATGGATCTCTGGCAGGGGCCGGTGGACACGCTGTTCCGCATCCACGGCACCAACAAGCCCTCCAGCATCGGGACGAAAGCCTCCTCCGGCTGCATCCGCATGTGGCAGCAGGATGTGATCGATCTCTTCAGCCGCGTTCCGCTGCGCACCAAGGTCATCGTTCTGACCAAGGAACAGGCGGAACAGCAGCAGGTCGTCTGACCGGGTTTCGAGAGCGGAATGATCGCGTATCTGGGTGAGAACAAGCTGCTTACCCTGGTTCTGGTCGTTCCGCTTGTCCTTGCGTTCATTGCCGGAATTGCGATCGGAGCAAAAGGCCCGTCAAGACAAACAAGCCGCGGCGGGGCCGTTTTCTCGGGGTGTCTCCACGAAGTTCTCGGCATCGCCTGGTTCTTTGCAGTCATGTACGCCGTAGCTGATGGCGGCTTGCCGGACCTCGGTAAATTCGGGATCTGGTATGGACTGTTCTACCTTATCTCCTTCGGAGTTCTGCAGGTCCTGGTCCTTCTCGGGCTTTACTCGCTCGGCCGTTATGGGGGCTGGGCCTTCTATCGATTTAAAACCGGGAAGTGGGGCGGCTCGGACGATGAGGCCTGATCCTCTTCTGGGAAAGCCGTGGTCGATGGAGCCCGAGTTCAGGGGCGGCAATTCGCAGCCAGCGTCTAACTGGCCGTCACCGGCATAAGCGCCACGTCATAAAGCACGGCGCTGAAGTGGCAGATGGCGGCCGCCAGCACGAAAGCGTGCCAGATGGCGTTCTGGAACGGCAGTCGTTTGCAGGCGTAAAAGGCCGTTCCGACCGTATAGAGCAGGCCGCCCAGCAGGATCATGCCGAAGCCGAAGCCCGACGCCTTGTCGAGCAGCGGTTTGAAGGCGAAAACGACCACCCAGCCCAAAGCCAGGCACAGGGGAACGGTGATCCGCTCAACTCCGTTCAGGTTCACGAACTTCAGGATCGCGCCTGCGAGCGCGCCCGTCCACACGACGGCGAGCAGAATACCGCCGGTCCAGCCGCCGATGATCATCGACGCCAAAGGGGTGTAAGTGCCTGCGATCATCAGGAAGATCGCCGCGTGATCGAGCTTGCGCAGCAGCCCCTGCTTCTTCTCCCTGGCGAAGATGTTGTAGAGGGCGGAGCAGATCAGCATGGCCATGAGGCAGCCGGTGTAGACGAACACGCTCACCTGCCGTCCGGTGTCGGGCGAATTCCACAAGATTGCGATCAGGGCGATGGTCGCCGCCAACCCGAGACCGATGCCGATCACATGCACGGTTCCGTCGGCGATCTTTTCCGCAAGCGTTTCAATGCGCATGGATGCTCCCGCTGTGTGCGTTCAAGACACGGGTGAGCGTGACGGAAACTCGAGGTGCTTTCAAGGCGGGATGGCGATCGGACGCGCTTAATTATCCGGCAGCGCTGCGCAGCGGCTGTTCGGCTTCGGCTTCCTCCCGGTGCGATGCGACCGAGGCGACGAAGTCATTGAAGCGCTCGCCCTGGATCAGGACATGCTGGCGCAGGTGGTCGCCCGCTGCCTCCGCATCGCCACGGGCGATGGTGTCGACGATCTTCTGGTGCTCGGCCAGAGACATCTCGACCCGATTACGCACGCGCAATTGCAGGCGCCGGTAGACCTTGAGCCGGTTCTGCAGGCTCCGGGCCTGATCGGCGAGAAAACCGTTGTGGCTTGCCTTGTAGATCGCCTCGTGGAAGGTCTGGTTGGCATGAAAATAGGCGTCCGGATCCCCGTCCTCGCAGGCGAGGTTGCAGGCCTCATGGGCGGCCTGAAGGGTCGCCAGTTCCTTGGGCGAAATGCGCCGTGCGGCAAGCCGGCCGCACATGGCTTCCAGCTCCGCCATCACCTCGAACATTTCGATCAGCCGGGGAATGCCGATTTCCCGAACGAAGGCGCCCCGCCGCGGCCGGATCTCGACCAGGCCGGAGACGGACAGTTCGATCAGGGCTTCGCGGATCGGCGTTCGCGAAACGTTGAAGCGGGTGGCGAGCGTGACTTCGTCGAGCCGGGTTCCCGCCGGATAGCGCCCGGTCGCGATGTCCCCTTCGAGGGCTTCGCGTAAGGTTTCGGCACGCCGGGCTTTGCTGCGGGGTTTGGTCATGGGCTCAATTTATGCAAAAGGCCTATTCTTGTATACAAAAAAGATTGACTCGCATGCGAGAGCTATGTTTGCCTTGGCCCTGGCGGGTAACCGCCCGCGCGCAGACTTCCGCAAAAACAGGATGGCGCGCTAACGGGAGGAAAATATGAAGACATTTATCAAGACGGCGCTCGTCCTGAGCGCTGCCGTTTGTGCCGCCATACCTGCGGCGAATGCTGCCGATGTCACTCTGAAGGCATCGCACCAGTGGCCGGGCGGAAAAGGTGACGTTCGCGACGAAATGGTCCAGATCCTCGCGCGCGAAGTGGAAAAGGCCGACGTCGGCGTCAAGATCCAGGTCTATCCGGGCAAGTCCCTGTTCAAGCCCAAGGAGCAGTGGGGCGCCATGGTCAAGGGCCAGCTCGATATTTCGGCTTTCCCGCTCGACTATGCCTCTGGCCGTCATCCGGAATTCTCAGCGACCCTGATGCCGGGCCTGGTGCGCAATCATGAGCGTGCGGCGCGGCTGAACACATCGCCGTTCATGGACGACATCAAGCAGGTCATCAATGACGCCGGCGTCGTGGTTCTGGCGGATGCCTGGCTTGCCGGTGCGTTTGCCTCCAAGAAGCAGTGCATCACCAGTCCGGAGACCATGAAGGGGCAGGTGACCCGCGCGGCCGGTCCGGCCTTCGAAGAGATGCTCGTGGGAGCAGGCGGCTCGATCGCGTCCATGCCGTCATCGGAGATCTACACCGGTCTGCAGACCGGCGTTCTGGACGCAGCCAACACCTCGTCCGGTTCCTTCGTGTCCTATCGTATCTACGAACAGGTGACCTGCCTGACCAAGCCGGGCGCCAATGCGCTGTGGTTCATGTACGAGCCGATCCTGATGTCCAAGCGCAGCTGGGACAAGCTCTCCAAGGAACAGCAGGACGCCCTGATGGCGGCAGCCAAGGTGGCCGAGGACTATTTCGCCGGTCAGGCCAAGGGTCTCGATGACAAGCTGGTCAAGGCCTATGAGGATGCCGGTGTCGAGGTCGTCGAAATGTCCGCCGACGACTACAACGCCTGGCTCGCGATCGCAAAGGAGACCTCCTACAAGAACTTCGCCGAGAAGGTCGAAGGCGGTCAGCAACTGATCGACAAGGCGCTGGCGGTCGAATAAGCCGGCAGAAACGACCCTGCGGCCCGGTGCGCAAAAGCGCCGGGCCGGCTGACCTTCACGAAAACCAGTAACTGGCAGCTTGCGGCGTGCGGGTGGCGTGCGTGCGGGAACGGCTGCCGCGACCTCGGATGTCTCGTATGACCGCCTATATCCGCTGGGTTTCCGCCCTTTCGCGTGGGGCCGCCGTCATCTCGCTTCTGCTCCTGGCCGCAGCCATTCTGGTTGTGACCCAGATGGTGGTGATCCGGTATTTTCTGAATGCCTCGACCGTCTGGCAGACGGAATTCGTCATTTATTCCCTGGTCGCCATGACCTTTCTCGCAAGCCCCTATGTCCTGATGGAAAAGGGGCATGTGAATGTCGACCTTCTGCAAATGGCCCTGAAGCGTCCCTGGAGGGAGTTCATGCAGTCGCTCGCCGGCCTGGTCGGCCTGGCGTTCGCGGCCATGCTTGCCTGGTCCGGATGGACCTATTTCGAGGAAGCCTGGAGCTACGACTGGACGACGGATACCGTCTGGGCGCTGCCGCTCTGGATCCCGCTTCTGCCGTTGCCGGTGGGCATCGGGCTGATGACGCTGCAATACATTGCCGAACTGGCCAAGATCTGGGGAGCGCACGAATGAGCCCGCTTGTTTCCGGCCTGCTGGTGCTGATTGCCCTTTTGGCCCTCCTCGGCATCGGAACGCCGATTGCCTTCGCTCTTGGCTTCGTCTCCGTGATGGCGCTCCTGATCGTTGACGGGCCCGGCAGCCTGACCATTTTAGGGGAAACGTTCTTCGGCGGGCTGGCGTCCTTCGGTCTCGTTTCCATCCCCATGTTCATCCTGATGGGGGCGGCGGTCGCGTCTTCGCCGGCCGGCAAGGATCTTTATGAGGCCCTCGACCGCTGGTTGAACCGGGTCCCGGGCGGCCTGGTCCTGTCCAATCTGGGGGCCTGTTCGATCTTTGCCGCTTTGTCCGGATCGTCGCCGGCGACCTGCGCGGCCATCGGCAAGATGGGCATTCCGGAAATGACCAAGCGCGGCTATCCGAACGAGATTGCCGCCGGGTCCATCGCCGCTGGCGGAACGCTGGGGATCCTGATCCCGCCGTCGATCACCATGATCGTCTACGGCATTGCCACGGAAACCTCCATCGGTCGCCTGTTCATCGCGGGACTCCTGCCTGGGTTCATGCTGACCGTGCTGTTCATGGCCTGGACGATATACGACTGCAAACGCCGGGGCGTGGGCCTGTCGGAACTCACGGAACGCTTCACCATGAAGGAACGGTTCGCGGCATTGCCGCGGGTGCTGCCCTTCCTGACGATCATCGTGGCCATCCTCTACGTGCTTTACGGCGGGGTGGCCACGCCGTCCGAGGCGGCCGGCGTCGGCGCGCTGTTCTGCATCGTGCTCGTGGTGGTGATCTACCGGATGTGGGATTTTTCCAAGGTGACGCGCATGTTCCGCGACACCTTGAAGGAAAGCGTGATGATCATGATGATCATCGGTGCGTCGGAACTGTTTTCCTACACCCTGTCGTCCATGTTCGTCACCCAGTCGATCGCCAACTGGATCGCGGATCTCGACGTCAATCGCTGGGTCCTGATGGCGATCATCAACCTGTTTCTTCTGGTCGCGGGCTTCTTCCTGCCACCGGTCGCCGTCATTCTGATGACTGCGCCGATCCTGCTGCCGATCATACTTCAGGCAGGCTTTGATCCCTACTGGTTCGCCGTGATACTCACGATCAACATGGAAATAGGTCTGATTACGCCTCCGGTGGGTTTGAACCTATATGTGATTAACGGGATCGCTCCGAACATCACGCTGGCCGAAATCCTGCGCGGGTCGATTCCTTACGTGCTGTGTATGGCGGCCGGGATCGTGATCCTCTGTCTGGTCCCCGGTATTGCCACATGGCTTCCGGAACTCATGCTGGGCAAGGCTTTATGAACACGAGCTTTTTCGGAGAACTGCTGTCATCCATCACCGAGCAGGGGCGGGCTCTTCTCGACGTCCGCAGGAACCGGAATTCCGGCATTCCGGTCGTCGAGTTGTGCGAGCAACTGCTATCGGGGCGCGGCGAAGCTTCCGGGGTCGCCATCGCACAGGAAGTGCTGACGACTTACGCCGCACTTGGAAACGAGGCCAAACTGGCGTTTTTCCAGGCGCTCCTGGAGCGCTTCAGTCCAGACCTGGACCTCGTTCGGAAGACGGCCGCGAAGATCCAGAAAACGCCGGATGACCCTGCCGTTCTGAGGCAGCTGCACGCGGTTTCCGAACCGCGCCGGCAGGAATTGATCCGGCGTCTGAACCTGGCGCCCGGCGGCACCCGTTCCCTGGTCGATATGCGTGCCGATCTCCTGGACCACTTGGCGGACCACCCGGAACTTCGGGAAGTAGACCGGGATTTCGAGCACCTGTTTTCCTCCTGGTTCAACAGGGGGTTCCTGGTGATGCGCAGGATCGACTGGTCGACCCCGGCCTCCATCCTGGAAAAGATCATCGAATACGAAGCGGTGCACGAAATCACCGGCTGGGACGATTTGCGCCGGCGCATCGGCCTGGAGGATCGGAGGCTTTACGCCTTCTTCCATCCCGCCCTGGTCGATGATCTTCTGATCTTCGTCGAGGTCGCGCTTACCCGGGACATTCCTGGTGCGATCGCGCCGATCCTGGCCGAAGAACGGGCCGAGATCCGAGCGGAAGAGGCGGCCACCGCGGTTTTCTATTCGATCTCCAACTGCCAGAAAGGCCTGCGCGGCATTTCCTTCGGCAACTTCCTGATCAAGCAGGTGGTCGAGGAGTTGCGCCGGGAGCTTCCCGGCCTGAAGACCTTCGTCACCCTGTCGCCGGTGCCGGGTTTCGCCCGCTGGCTTGCCCGGGATCTGAAGGACGAGGCCGGGCCGGCCCGGACGGCCCTGGGCGACGACCTGTACGAGGAATTGCAGACGGGCGACTGGCATCTCAACCAGGACACCTGCAAACGCCTGGAGCCGGCCCTGGCAGGCCTTTGCGCGCACTACCTGACCCGCGAGAAGGACCGGAAGGGCCGGCCGCTCGATCCGGTCGCCCGGTTCCATATCGGCAACGGCGCGCGTCTGGAAAAGGTCAACTGGCTGGGGGACGTTTCCCCCAACGGTCTCGCCCAGGCCCACGGCTTCATGGTGAATTACCTCTATGATCTGAGATATATAGAGCGGAATCACGAATCTTATGCCGAAACCGGGGCGGTCGCCTCCAGCTCCCAGGTCCAGAAACTGATCAGGGCCATTCCCCAAAACAAATCCTTGACGCCGGTGAGTTAAGCCCATGAACCATCTCTTTTCCGAAATCCGCGCCAACATGCCGGACACCGGCAAGGTTTTTCTGGAAACCCATGACGGGCGACAGATCACCTATGGGGATGTACTGACCCTGTCGGCCCGATATGCCAATGCGTTGACCGATATCGGTGTCGCGCCGGGCGACCGGGTCGCGGTGCAGGTGGAAAAGACGCCGGAAGCCTTGATGCTTTATCTGGCGACGGTTCGCGCGGGCGGTGTCTTCCTGCCGCTGAACACCGCCTATACGCCGTCCGAGATCGACTATTTCGTCACCGACGCGGAACCGGCCGTCCTCGTCTGCGATCCGTCGAAGGCCGACGCCCTTGCTGCGACGGCGAAGAAAGTCGGCGCCAGCCTGCAGACACTCGACGCGGCCGGCGAAGGCTCCCTGCGACGGCTTGCCGATGGCGCTTCCGAACAGTTTCAGGATGTGCCGCGCGAGGACAGCGATCTGGCGGCGATCCTGTACACATCCGGCACCACCGGCCGCTCCAAGGGGGCGATGCTGTCCCACGAGAACCTGGCGTCCAACGCCCGGACACTGGTGAATTACTGGCAGTTCACCGGCGACGATGTCCTGCTGCACGCCTTGCCGATCTTCCATACCCACGGGCTGTTTGTTGCCACCAACACCCTGCTTCTTGCCGGCGGCTCCATGCTGTTCCTGCCGAAGTTCGACCTGGATACGGTCCTGAATCTTCTGCCGAAGGCAACCTCGATGATGGGTGTGCCGACCTTTTACATCCGACTGCTTGGATCGCAGGCGTTCACCCGGGAGCTGGTGTCCCACATGCGGCTCTTCATTTCCGGGTCCGCGCCGCTGTCGGCCGAAGTGCACAAGGAGTTCAGCGAGCGCACGGGCCTCGCGATCCTGGAACGCTACGGCATGACCGAAACCAACATGAACACCTCCAACCCTTATGACGGCGAGCGCCGGGCCGGCACCGTCGGCTTCCCGCTGCCGGGCGTCGGTCTCCGGATCGCCGATCCGACGACGGGCAGGGAACTGCCCCAGGGCGAGGTCGGCGTGATCGAGGTCAAGGGCCCGAATGTGTTCCAGGGCTACTGGCGCATGCCGGAAAAGACGGCGGAGGAATTCCGCACCGACGGCTATTTCGTCACGGGCGACATGGGCCGGATCGATGAGCGTGGCTACGTCTCCATCGTTGGCCGCTCGAAGGATCTGATCATCTCCGGCGGCTTCAACGTCTACCCGGCCGAGGTCGAGGCTCTGCTGGACGAAATCCCGGGCGTCGCCGAAAGTGCGGTTATCGGGGTGCCTCATCCCGATTTCGGAGAAGGCGTGGTCGCGGTCGTTGCCGCCCGTCCGGGCGCCAGTCTCGACGCCAAAGGCATCACCGCTGCGCTGGCCGACAAGCTCGCCCGCTTCAAGCAGCCCAAGGAAGTCCACGTCGTGGAGGCGCTGCCGCGCAACACCATGGGCAAGATCCAGAAGAACGTTCTGCGAGACACCTACAAAAGCGATTTTGCTTAGGCAATTCACTGCCTTCGACGTCCACACCCCAGCCTGCCGCGGCACGACATTCGGCAGGTCCGGATGAATGCTTAGAGCTCTGGATCCGGGCCGGCGATTACCTATGTCCGGATAGGTCGTTCCCTGTCGGCAGCCTCTGTCTGAAAAAGGGTGCTTTGGCGGAATGCCCGAAAATGGCCGTTTTTTGGTGTTCTTCGGTCAAACATGGTGATTTCGTAATCTTCGATTGCGATCGTTTTCGTAAACGTCTTGGTTACCAAGTTTCTTCATAGTCGGAGATTGCTGGGGACCTCGACAGGCAGGGGCAGGGTTGCTGCCTTTAAGTGTCGATTTGTCGAACACGCGGTTCGTAATCCGCGGGTAAAGCAACGTTTGGGCGCATATGTATCGTAGTAAACAGCCTTCCGAACCTCAGGGGCCGGCAGCGGCGAAGTCTGGTGTCCGCAAATCGCGCGTGGCAATTCTGGGCGGGACCATCGCTCTTTCCGCTCTCGTTCTGTCCGTCACCCTCTCGCAATCTTCCGTTGGGCCGATTGAAGAGACCCTGTCACGGATCTTTGCGGACCCGGAAACCCAGGCCTTTGTTCCTCCTCTGCCTGAGGACAAGCCGGACAACATCATTACCGGCAGCATTCCGCCGGCGCATGCCAGCGCTGTGGTGGGACCCGTCGATCGCCTGACAACGACCGGGCAGGAGTTGACCTCCGAGCCGGCTCGCCCGCGTGCCTATTCGTCCGAAGAGACGCTCGCGCTGGTTATGGCCAGGCGCCAGCAGGAAGAGGACGAGGCGGCGGCGAAGGTCGCTCTTGTGGCCGAACTGGCTAAGGGCCTGCTGCGGCGCAGGCTGATCGCTGCCCGGGAAACCGGCAACGAAGCCGGTTCCGGAGTTGACGAAACCATCACGGTCGCGGCGCTGGAGACCGAGACGGATGATACGGAAACCGGCGAGGTGATCGCGGAGACCGAAGTCGCGGTTGCGGATACCTTATCCGAAGCGCCGCCGGTGCCGGCCAAGCGCCCGGAAGTCCCCGAGTGGGCTCGAACCAAAAAGGCCGAGACCGACAAGAAGCGTAAAAGCTATACCCAGCTGGCCTACGCGGCGCCGGAAGATCCGGCCACCACCGACGACAGTGGTCGGGGCAGCCTTTTCGGCGGCTTGTCAAAGGTGTTCAGCGGCGGCGACGCCAAGGGCGGTCTTCCCGGACGCGGCAGCGGTATCGCCGTCTATGACATCAAGTCTGCCACGGTTTACATGCCCGACGGTCAGAAGCTGGAAGCCCATTCCGGTCTGGGCCAAATGAAGGACAATCCCGATTACGCTCATCGGAAAAACCGGGGCCCGACGCCGCCGAATGTCTACAATCTCGTCATGCGGGAACGCCGTTATCACGGGGTGGAGGCGGTGCGCATGCTGCCGACCGACCGCAGTGCCATGCACGGTCGCGACGGTATGCTCGCCCATACGTCCCTGGTCCGCGGCACCAACGGGTCCCATGGCTGCGTCGCCTTCAAGAATTATTCGCGCTTCCTGAGCGCCTTCAAGGCGGGCAAGGTGAAGAAGATGATCGTCGTGCCGGACCTGCGCGAACTGCCGGTCTATATGGCCTCTTTGTAAGAGCATTGGACGGCGGCGCAAGGCCGCCGCCGGCCTTCCGATGCACTGCCATGTCGGCCAAGGTTTTGCTTTTTCACGCGATCCTTATGTAAGGGAAGACGGATGCCGCCGGGATTGAAACTGGTTTGCGCGCTTATCGTTTCGATCTGCGCGGCGCAGATCGCTTTGGCCCGGGCTCCGGGCGGTGCCGGTGTCCGCAAATTCGAGGTGTCCGATCCGGTAAGCGGCCGGATGATGGACGCGCTCGCTTTTTATCCGAGCCCGGCTGAAGGCGTGGTGGATGCCGGCCCGTATCATGTCGAGGCGGCGCGCGACGCGGAAATCGCTGCAGGCCGCTATCCGTTGATCCTGCTCTCCCATGGCAATCTCGGCAGCATGCTGGGGCATCATGATCTGGCGACGGCTTTGGCCCGCCGGGGCTATATTGTCGTCAGCCTTACCCACCCGGGGGACAATTTCCGGGATCCGAGCGGCCTTGGCGCCACCAGCACGACCCTGGGCCGCCCCTTGCAGATTTCAGCCGCCCTGACCGCCGTTTTGCGGGACACGCTCCTGTCCGCCCATGCAGACAGCACGCGGATCGGCTTCATCGGCTTCTCCGCCGGCGGGGAGACAGGTCTTCTTCTTGCGGGCGCCAAGCCGGATTTGAAGCGGCTTGAGACCTATTGCGCCAGCCGTCCGGACGACCATCACGTTTGCGAAGCCGGGGGCAGGATACGAAACGACCGCCCGGATCTGAAACCTGCAGCCGATCCGCGCATCCGCGCCTTTGTTCTTATGGCGCCCTTAAGCGTTGTTTTTCCCGAGGAGAACCTGAAAGACCTGCGGGGCCCTTTCCGCATCTATGTCGGAGAAAACGATCGGGAGTTGTCGCCGGAGGACAACGCCATAGCGCTGGCAAAGGCTCTGTCGCTTTCCCCCGAGTTGGAGATCCTTCCGGGGGCGGGGCATTTCGTTTTCCTGGCACCCTGTTCGACCGAACTCGGCAACACGATGCCGTTACTCTGTACCGATCCGTCCGGCGTCGACCGGGTCGCCATCCACCGGAAACTCGTATCAGAGATCGCAACGTTCTTCTCCGAGTCATTTGATGAAAAACCCTGATGAGAGCAGCTGAGAAGCAGGAGGCCTCCAAGGTTCTCCTGCAACGTGTTATGCTGGGAGATGCCTGACGGCCTTACGTCCTCTCAACCTTCGGCAGAAACACCGTCAGGATGCCGAAGGCCGGCAGGAAGGCGCACAGGCGATAGACGTAGTCGATCCCCTTCACGTCAGCGACTGCGCCCAGAACGGCCGCGCCCAGGCCTGCAATCCCGAAGGCGAAACCGAAGAACAGGCCTGCGATCAGTCCGACCTTGCCGGGCACCAACTCCTGGGCGAAGACGATGATCGCCGAGAAGGCCGAGGCCAGCACCAGGCCGATGATCACGCTCAGCACTCCCGTCCAGAACAGGTTGGCGTAGGGCAGGATCAGTGTGAACGGCAACACGCCGAGGATCGAAATCCAGATCACCACCTTGCGTCCGATCCGGTCTCCGACCGGCCCGCCGATCACCGTACCGGCCGCAACCGCGCCCAGGAAAAGGAACAGAAGCAACTGGGAGTCCCGGATGCTGACGTCGAATTTGTGCATCAGGTAGAAGGTGTAGTAATTGGTCAGGCTGGCCATGTAGATGTACTTGGAAAAGACCAGCATTCCGAGAACGGCAATCGCCAGCACGACCCGCGACCGCGGCAGACCGGGCCCGGCATGGGCGATCGCATGACGGGCCGTGGCTTTTCTCTTGCCCGAGTACCAGGAGCCGACCTGCCACAGCACCAGCATGGCGAGAAGGGCGGCCGCGGAGAACCAGGCAACGCTTTTCTGGCCGTGGGGCAGGACGATGAAGGCGGCGAGCAACGGCCCGAGCGCCGTGCCGAAATTGCCGCCGACCTGAAACAGCGACTGGGCAAGGCCGTGTCGCCCGCCGGAGGCCAGGCGGGCAATGCGCGAGGATTCCGGGTGAAACACCGCCGAACCCAGGCCGATCAGCGCGCAGGATACCAGCATCCACTCGAACCGCTGGGTATTGGCGAGCAGGATCAGCCCGGCAAAAGTCGAACCCATTCCGACGCTCAGCGAATGGGGTTGCGGGTGCTTGTCCGTATAGATGCCGACCAGCGGCTGCAGAAGCGACGCAGTGACCTGGAACGTGAGCGTCATCAAGCCGATCTGGCCGAAATCGAGCGCATAGTCCTCCTTGAGGATCGGATAGATCCCCGCCAGCAGCGATTGCATCATGTCGTTCAGCATGTGGCAGAAGCTGAGTGCCGCGATGATCGCAAAGGTCGTCGAGGGGGCAGATGATTGGCCTGCAGTCGTGGTGGCGTTGGTCATGTTCATCTCAATTGGTACCCGATGCCCTGAGAGGCTGGTCTTGCCTGTGAGAATAACAGGATCGTTTCGGCCTGCTTTCGTGCTATGGTCCATTTATTCTTCAAGTGGGCCAAACGTACAGGGTCATGGATGGCACGAGATATCCCCGGACATCAGGCTGCCGCTGGGCAGGGCAACGCGTCGGGCGCGGCCGATGCGAAACCGGCCGCGCCTGGTGAAACCCATGACCGGATCATCGAAAGTCTTGAGCGCGCACGCGGTCCGGTCATCGCCAAGGCGAGCGAATATCCGGATGGCTACGTGGTGCGGCCGCACCGGCACAGCCGGGCCCAGTTGATCTATGCGCTTGCAGGTGTCGTGACGGTTTCGACCGCAACGGGCAGCTGGATGGTGCCGCCCGACCATGCGCTCTGGGTGCCGGCCGAGCTGGAGCATTCCGTTACGGCGAGCGGCCAGGTCAGCATGCGCTCGATCTATGTGACCCCTGGTGCTGTCTCGGAGTTGCCGCGGGAAACCCGTGTCGTCGGCCTGACGGACCTGATGCGCAGCCTGATGCTGGAGGCGGTCCGGCTCCCGCAGAGCTACGAGGCCGCAAGCCGGGCCGGCCTGATCATGGCCCTGATCCTGGAAGAGATCCCCAATCTGCCGGAACGCCCGCTCGGCCTGCCGTTTCCGGCCGATCCGCGGTTGGCAAATCTTTGTCGCATCTTTCTGGCCGACCCGGCAGTCGGAGCCACCATCGATGACTGGGCCGGCACGCTCGCCATGAGCCGGCGCTCGTTCACCCGTTTTTTCCGGGCAGAGACCGGCGTCAGCCTGTCCGCGTGGCGCCAGCAGGCCTGCATCTTCGCCGCCCTGCCGCGTCTTGCCGGCGGAGAGCAGGTGACCAGCGTCGCCCTCGATCTCGGCTACGACAGCACGGCCGCCTTCACCACCATGTTCAAACGCATGACCGGCATCGTTCCGAGCCGGTATCTGCGCGCAGGCGCACCGGCCCTGCAGGCGGCGGAATAGCAGGCGCGGGGCACCAAAAAGCCTTTGACCCAGGTCATTTCGCATCTGTGAAACCATCGATACCCTCTTGGCATTGCGCAGTGAGGGGTGTCATGCATTACCGGGTTTTTTTGAGCGTTTTGGTCCTATTGGCAGGCTTGTTGCCAGTATCGGCCCAGTCGATCGACCAGGGTGAGATCGGAGGACGCTGTCTTTCCGAAGACCGTTGCCTGACCGGTGTATGTAACGACCGGGGAATGTGCGTTGCCTGCGGACAGGTTGGTCAGCCGGCCTGTCTTGACGCGAACCAGCGGCCGGTCTGCACGTCCCTGTCGACCGATCCCGCACCGCTCGCCCGCGGCGGGTCCGTCTGTGTCAGCGATAGTGGCCGCGACTGCGGTCACATCGGTGAGCCGGCGTGTGCCTATGAGACCGGCCCCTTTTGCTACTATGGCGTCGCCAGTTCCCTGCGCGGGGGCGGCAGCATCTGTCTCGATTGCGGCGACTACGGCCAGCCTTGCTGTCCGGGAACGGACAAGCCCTGCGACTACGGGACCTGCCAGAACGGCAGCTGCCTTCCGAAGGTCGTATCGCTGAAATCCGAGATCCTGAAGGCGATTGCCGATTGCCAGGGCAAGGACGCGCGCGCTCTGATCGCCCGGTTGCCTCAAGGCAGCGTCCTGCAACAGGAAATGCAGGCGGCCTATGACAGGGCCGACCGGCGGGAGGACGAGGTGCGCGCCCTGTTCGAACAGGCGCGTAGCCTGTCGCGGGAAGCGCGGGCCGCCTTCAATCGGGGCGATGTCACCGGCGCCCGCCCGAAGCTTCTGCAGGCACGGCAACTGCTGGAGCAAGCCAGGGCGAAGACGGCCTGCCCGAAGACGCATTCGACGCTTGATGAAGGCATCGCTCTGGTAAACTCCAATCTGGACAAGACGCGGGCGGGTGATGCCGTGCGGAAGGTGGCTGACGCCATCAAGGCCTGTGATTTTACTGCAGCCAAAGAAGCGTTGGCACAGGTCAGTAAACAGGATCCGAACTATGCGGCCATCCGTAAACGGTACGAGGAGGCCCGGTCCTGGGAGGAACGCCTGCGCAAAAGCTATGACGAGGGCTACGACCTCTATAAACGCGGCAACCAGCTCTTGAAGGCCAACAGGGATCAGGAGGCGTTACGGTCCTTCAAGCGGGCGCATGAGCTGTTTACGAGGGTGCGCAAGGAAACCGAGTGCCAACGCGCGCGCGACGTTGCGACCGCTGCCCTGCATGAGGTCAGTGCGCGCATCGAGATGGCGGAGGCATTCCTCAAGGCTGCCGGAAAGGGGAAGACGGGCCAGCCAAAGAACAGCGGTGCCATGCCCGGGCGCTACCAGCCGGTCGCAGGACCTCATCCGTGCCTCGATCCGTCCGTGAAGCCGACGCATACGGCGGCGGGTTATACCCCTTTGGGCGGTGGTCAGAGCACCATCTACATCAAGGGGAATTTCATCTGCGACTACGAAGGCAGTTTCAGCATTCTGAGCGGGTCCGAACTGATCAACTACTACTGCAAACGCGACGGCAACCGCTTCGTTGAGTGCAAGGAGACCGATCGGGATCGGCTGACCAAGACAATCCGGCATAAAGGTTTCACGACCTACGAGTTCGATAACAAGAAGTTCTGGCTGGATGTCTATCCGGCCAAGAAGTGACAGCAGGCGGGGAATGATTTGGTATGAAACGGAAACTCGCAGGAATTCTGGTCTCTGCAACATTCAGCCTGTCGGTCATGTTGGGAACCGGCATTGTATCCGCGGCGGAGGTCTGCGCCACGCTTGGCGCGACCCAATTCGTCGACGGAATGCGCTACTGCGTGACCTCCGCGCTTCGCGGGCAGGGCCGGAACAGCTACACACCGGACAACCTTTTCGACGGCGATCCGGCGACGGCTTGGTGCGAGGGCGTTCGCGGCGACGGCACGGGTGAGAGCGTGACCGTTACCATTCAGGGCGGCGGCCCGTTCCGCCGGATGATCGTTCGCAATGGATATGGAAAATCGGAAGCGGCCTACCTCGACAATTCCCGCCCCCGAACGGTGGAAATCGCCACCGATACCGGGGAGCGCTTCCAGGAGGTTCTGCCCGACAACCCGTCCGACCACTACCTGATACTGCCTGGACCGGCTACCTACGGGCAGGTTCGTGTGACCATCCTGGATGTCTATCCTGGCCGAAAATATGCCGACACCTGCATCGGTGACATCATCCCCGACTTTGAGTTCGAGGAACTCCTGCTGCAGCGGAAGCAGTTGAACCAACCCGAAACATCGGCGCAAGGGCCGAAGCCGGACACGGGCAATGGTGGCCTGGAAGAGCTACCGGAGTTTCCGTCACTGGACAGCTTCTAGAAAGGCCGCGGTTCAAGTTTCGAAATCCGGGACATTAAGGGCTGTCTCCGCCCTTCCTTTGCTGTGCCGTCCGTCACAGGTCGTCGGTGCTGATTTCTCCTATGCCACTGTGGTGCGCTTCTTTTGTTCGGGACGCGTCACGGTCAAACAGACGGAAGGAGAGAAATCATGAAACCTGTCTTCTCGAAAATGCGGACGATAGTAGCCGCCGCGGTCACCGCACTGCCGTTGGTCGGATTGTTCGGTCTGTCGTCGGCAAACGCGTCAACGATCGCTGAAACGGTCACGGACCTGAACATGAGGGCAGGCCCGGCCGCGTCCTATCCCATCGTCACGACACTGCCGGCCAATGCGGGCGTTACGCTTCACGGCTGCAATGCGGGCACGACCTGGTGCGATGTCAGCTGGGGCGCGGACCGCGGCTGGGTCTCGGCCAGCTATATCACCATTGCCTATAACGGCGGCTACACGGTGGTGAGCCCCTGGGTTGCACCGGCTGCCGGAGTGGCGGTTGTCGCCTACAGTCAGGTCTATTGGAACACCCATTATGCCGGCCGGTCCTGGTACAAGCAGTGGAATAGCTTTCATGCCGGACACAGCGGTCCGAAGGGCGCCTATGGCGTTGCAGGCGGCAAGGGTCCCAACGGCGGGGCAGTCGGCGCGGGAGGCGTGAAAGGCCCCAACGGCAACGGTGTCGCCGTCATCGGCGGCAAAGGTCCGAACGGTGGCAAAGCCGTTGGCGCGGTGGTGTGCGGTCCCGATAAGTGCGGGCATTTTGCCACCGGCGGCAAGCGACTGAGCGGAGGTGCGTTCGGCAAATCGGCTGGCGGCTTCCGTAACCGTTGAGATGAACTTGGAACCTGAACGGCCACTGCACGGCCGGAACTGACCGACCTTCCGTTACCGGCCCGCGCTCTTGCAGGCGCCGGCCGGTACGCGGATGCTACGGCTTCATCATTCGAAACAGAGGCTCAGAACATGTCTTCCGCCACGGTGAGCCCCAGGACGGCCCAGTCCTGCATGCCGCCGCGATAGTAGAAGATCTTTTCCACCGGATAGCCTTCACGGGCCATGGCCTTGATCGCGGTCGGGCTCTGCGGACAGGCCGGACCGTTGCAGAAGGCGATCATGTTGTCGGCATTGGCGCAGTCCCAGGACCCCTGGCCGCCCGTGCAGCCCAGTTCGTTCAGCCGCATGGCGACTTCCGTGTAAGGGATGTGGATGCTGCCGGGAATGGTGGACTTGGTACGCCATTCCAGCGTGCGCATATCGACCACCTTGGCGCTTTTGGTCTTCAGTGCGTCGAGGACTTCAAGTTCGCCGACCGGGGTGACGCCTGGAACCGGAACCATCGGCTGCAACACGCCCCCGATCAGGGCCGCCTCCGTTTTCTGGCGGGTGATGTCGACGGCGCCGTCATCGGTTTCGATGGTGATCACGGTCTCGTCGCCCGCGATCTTCAGGTCGCCGTCGGCGGCCACCGCCGGTATTGTCAGGGTCATCCCAAGAGCAAGAAGTCCGAAAAATCCGTATCGCATGAAGTCCTCCCTTTGCAGCCTTCATGGACGATTGCCCTGGCCGCATTCTTCGAATTCAAAGATTCATATCATTGAATATGACGCAGGCGGACAAGTCCGGCAAGATACGGATATCATGCGGGAAGGGGCGGCCGTTACGCCAGATGGCCCGTCTTTCGATAGACGCGGGCGCCGGTTTTGCTGGTGATCGTCTGCGTGGAACCGGCCGGTAGCCGCAGCCAGCTGCCCTCCCCATAGGTCCCGTTTTCATCGGAAAAGCTTCCAGAAAGGACGAAATACTCCGCGCCGCCGGGAAGGGGAACGGTGTCGAAGGCAGCCCCTTTCTCCCAGTCCAGCATTACGACGTCTTCATGGGCATCGGAAAAAAGCGGCAACAGTTTCTCGCCCTGGCGGCCTGCTTGCCAGGCGGACCCGTCATTTGTGTCGATGCGCACGAATCTGCGGTCCGCCGGATCCATCTGGCGGAGCTTGACGAGGATCGTGGCGCCGGGCGCACTGGAGGGCACGTGGCTGGAGCCGGGAGGATTGCGCACATACATGCCCTTGGCGAAATCGCCGGTTTCGTCGGAAAAGACCCCGTCGAGTACCAGGAATTCCTCGCCCAGATCATGCTTATGGGCGGAAAAGGACGACCCCGGCGCATAGCGCACCAGCGATGTCGCCCGTGCGACTTCCTCCCCGTCGCGCTCCAGCATGCGGCGCTCGACGCCCGCCATGGGCGAGGGTATCCAATCCAGTGAGTTGCTGTCGACGGCGGCGCGCTTTTTCAGATCGGCATGGACCTGCATGGTTCTCTCCCTCACCCTGTTATCGGTTTGAGATAGGACTGCCGGAAAAGGAGGAAAAGCCCGAAAGGGACATGAAGCTGTTGACTTGTTCGTGAGGATTGGGGAAATCGGCGTCAGGACGCCCCCACGGTTTTGCACGGCGCCGGGAATCATGCTGATTTCGGTCAGTGTCTGAAAAACAGGTTCCGGAGTTCCAGCGATTTGAGCGCCGTCAGGCCGGAGAAGCGGCTCGACGCCAGGAAGACGTATGACAGTTAGCATCGATATCGGGGAAATGACCAACGGCCAGCAGGCCGGAATGGATCTTGAGGAATTGCTGGCAACGCGCCTGCTGGTTCAGGGCAATTCCGGCTCGGGCAAGTCGCATCTGCTGCGACGGCTCCTGGAACAGTCCGCCGGCTGGGTGCAGCAGGCCATCATCGACCCGGAAGGCGATTTCGTCTCGCTGGCCGACAAATACGGTCATGTGGTCGTCGATGCGGTCGGAACCGAAAAAGACCTGCAGATGATCGCCGGCCGGGTGCGGGCGCACCGGGTGTCGGTCATCCTCAATCTGGAAGGGCTCGATGCCGATCGCCAGATGAAGGCCGCCGCCACCTTCCTGGACGGGCTGTTCGATGCGGACCGGGACCTCTGGTATCCGATGCTGGTGGTGGTCGACGAGGCGCAGCTGTTCGCGCCCGCCGCTGCCGGCGAAGTCTCCGAGGAAGCCCGCCGCCGCTCGCTCGGCGCCATGACCAACCTCATGTGCCGCGGCCGAAAGCGCGGGCTCGCCGGGGTCATCGCCACCCAGCGTCTTGCAAAGCTCGCCAAGAACGTGGCCGCGGAAGCCTCCAACTTCCTGATGGGACGGACTTTTCTCGATATCGATATGGCCCGTGCCGCCGATCTGCTCGGCATGGAGCGGCGCCAGGCGGAGACCTTCCGCAATCTCGACCGCGGCCACTTCGTTGCCCTCGGTCCGGCCCTGTCGCGCCGGCCCATTCCGGTGAAGATCGGTCCGGTGGAAACCGCCGGCCGAGGTGGTAGCCCGAAGCTGATGCCGCTGCCCGATCAGCCGCCGGAAGATGCCAAGGACCTGATCTTCACCCCGTCTCCCGGCGAGGCGGTGCCGGTACGCGTGCGCCAGCCGGAACCGGTCGCCACGACCTCCGATGTGCTCGATCAACTGACGAGCGCCGACAGGGCAGGGGAGGCGGAACCGGCGGCGAATCTTCTTGATTACGGTGCGCGGGAGGAGGGGATTGCCGAGATCATCGGCGAGATCCTGTCCGAACCGGATGCCGCCTTCCAGCCGATCGCGACCCTTTACCAGGATTTCCAGGTCCGCTGCCGGATCGCCAAGCTGCCGGGCGGCATTCCCGATCTGCAGGTGTTCCGCGAAAAGCTCTCGGTCGCACGAGCCGGCGTCGATAAAGGCGAGGTGGACGACAGCGCCTGGGCCCAGGCGGAACTGGTCGCAGCCGAATTGCCTGAAGACATGCGCGGGGTCTACCTGCTGCTCGCCAAGGCGGCCAACGCCAAGGCGCCGTGCCCCGGGAACATCGAGATCGCGACCGCCTACGGCACCCGCTCTCCGGGCCGGGCACGCTGGCTTTTGAGCCACATGGAAGAGCGCGGCTTTATCCTTTGCGCGACCGATCTCAGAGGCAACCGCATCGTCACGTTGACGGACCTCGGCTGGCAGACGGCGCCGGGCGACGAGGCCGCCGCTTAGCCTGCCATTCGCCTCGGCTTGATCAGCAGGACAAGTACAAGGGCCAATGGCCAGATACCGGCACAGCCAAGTGTTGCCAGGACGACCGCAGGCCTGAGACGGTGATGTCTGCCAAGTTCGTAAAGGCTTAAAAGAAAAAAGACGGTTGCCCCGATGGCATAACCCGTCAAAAGCGGGACCCCGACCGCTGACGTAAACATGTTTCTACCCCGATTTCTGCAGTTAATAACTGCTTGCCCTAGAATTAGGCTATCAAAGGTTGCGGGCTTCTGGTGGAAAACCTGACGATTAAGCTCCGGAAATTTAACTGTTGGTTAACCCTGCGGGGGGTCACATCGCCGGCTGCATGCGTCCGGCTGAGGCAGTGGATCCGGATACGAAAAGACCCGCGAGTCCCGGCGGCACGGGATAGTCCGGGTGGGCCAGGAGATAGCGAAGCTGCGCCATTTCCACCGCGATGCTTTCCATGGTCTTTGCCAGCACCTTGTCCAGATAGCTGCCTGCGGTCGTGCGCTCGCGGATCTGTTCCGCCTTGGACAGGGTCTTTTGAAGATAGGCCAGCATGGTTTCCACGTCTGTTGCCGTGACGTCGACAATGCGGACCTCTGCCGGCCCGGTTTCCGGCTTTCCGGCGTTGTGTGCCGCGTATCCGGTTGCAAAAACCTCTTCGGTGACGGGATCGGCCAACATGAGGATCTCCATTAATGTTCCTGTTTTGTTCTAATAGCAGATGAGTCCGGGGAAGACAAGATGCGGGAGGTTGCGGCGCTCATGCGAAACGGCCTCCGGGCGGCTTTGTGATCGGGTGCCAATGGAGACCGCTCGCATTCTCCCTTGACCCTCGAAATCAAAATGGTTACAAGTGAAACTAAATTATGTCAGCCCCATTCGGGGCCCCTTTCAGGGAGGATATCGACATGGACCAGATCGACAGCGACATCGTCGGAAAAGGTGCTGCGCAGCACGGCCAGAACGAGTTGCAGTACATGCCGGGCTTCGGCAATGACTTCGAGACCGAGGCGCTGCCCGGTGCTCTGCCCCAGGGCATGAACAGCCCGCAGAAATGTGCCTACGGCCTTTATGGCGAGCAGCTGTCCGGCACCGCCTTCACCGCGCCGTCCCATCAGAACGAGCGGACCTGGTGTTACCGCATCCGCCCGTCGGTGAAGCATTCCAGCCGCTACACGAAGATCGATCTGCCCTACTGGAAGTCGGCGCCCAATGTCGTCGACGACGTGGTGTCGCTCGGCCAGTACCGCTGGGATCCGGTGCCACACACGGATGAGAAGCTCACCTGGCTGACCGGCATGCGCACCATGACCACCGCCGGTGACGTCAACACCCAGGTCGGCATGGCAAGCCACATCTATCTCGTCACGCAATCCATGGTGGACGAATATTTCTACTCCGCCGATTCCGAACTCCTGATCGTGCCCCAGGAAGGCAAGCTGCGGTTTTCGACCGAACTCGGCATCATCGACCTGGAGCCGAAGGAAATTGCCATCATTCCGCGCGGCCTCGTCTACCGGGTCGAGCTGCTGGAAGGGCCAGCGCGCGGTTTCGTCTGTGAAAACTACGGCCAGAAATTCGAGCTGCCCGGACGCGGTCCGATCGGCGCCAACTGCATGGCCAACCGGCGCGACTTCAAGACGCCCGTCGCCGCTTACGAGGACCGCGAGGTCCCCTCGACCCTGACCATCAAGTGGTGCGGTCAGTTCCACACCTGCAAGATCGGCCATTCGCCGCTCGACGTGGTCGCCTGGCACGGCAACTACGCACCGGTGAAATACGACCTCAGGACCTATTGCCCGGTCGGCTCGATCCTGTTCGACCATCCGGATCCGTCGATCTTCACGGTGCTGACCGCGCCTTCCGGCGTGCCCGGTACGGCGAACATCGACTTCGTGCTCTTTCGTGAGCGCTGGATGGTGGCGGAAAACACCTTCCGTCCGCCGTGGTACCACAAGAACATCATGTCGGAGCTGATGGGCAACATCTACGGCCAGTACGATGCCAAGCCGAAGGGCTTCATCCCCGGCGGCATGAGCCTGCACAACATGATGCTGCCCCACGGGCCGGACAACAACGCCTTCGAAGGCGCGTCCAACGCCGATCTCAAGGCGGAAAAGCTCGACAACACCATGTCGTTCATGTTCGAGACCCGCTTCCCGCAGCACCTGACGGCGTTTGCCGGCAAGGAAGCCCCGTTGCAGGACGATTATGTCGACTGCTGGGACGGCATCGAGAAGAAGTTCGACGGCACCCCGGAAGGCACCTGGGACAAATAAGAACGCATGCCTGTGGTTCACCATGCCGGTCCGTTGATTTAAGACGGGCCGGCCTGATCCGGTTCGGGCCGGTTCGCACCGCAGAAGACGAAATGAATTTGAGAGGTCACACATGCCCCTGATGCGCAGCTGGGTCGCCAGCGCCAATTCCGCGGAGACCGAATTTCCGCTGAACAACCTGCCTTACGGCGTTTTCACCACCGGTGACGAGGCCCCCCGCTGCGGTGTAGCGCTCGGCGACCGGATCGTCGACGTGGCCGGCATGGAAGCAGCCGGTCTTATCAAGCCGGGCGGAGACGCCAGGGTGCTGAACGTTCCTTACTGGAACGACTTCATGGCGCTGGGCCAGTCGGTCTGGGCCACCTTCCGTGCGGAGCTGACCGCGCTTCTGGCCGAAGGCTCGGCCAGGCAGCCGGAAGTGGAACCGTTCCTGGTGGCGATGGCCGATGCCACGCTTTACCTGCCGTTCAAGGTTGCCGAATACACCGACTTCTATGCCGGCAGGAACCATGCCTTCAACGTCGGCACCATGTTCCGCGGCCCGGAAAATGCGCTGCCGCCGAACTGGCTGCATATTCCGATCGGCTATAACGGCCGCGCGTCCTCAGTCGTCGTCTCCGGCACCGACATCCGCCGCCCCTGGGGCCAGCTGAAGTCGCCGGACAAGGATATGCCTGCCTTCATGCCCTCGCGCCGGTTCGACATCGAACTGGAAATGGGCGCCATCGTCGGTCAGCGTTCCGAAGGCCCGGTCACCGTCCAGGAAGCCGACGACATGATCTTCGGCTATGTGCTCCTGAACGACTGGTCCGCGCGCGACATCCAGGCCTGGGAATACCAGCCACTCGGTCCGTTCCAGGCCAAGGCGACGGCCAACACCATCAGCCCCTGGATCATCACCAAGGCAGCACTCGAGCCGTTCCGCACCTCCACGCCGCCGCGCGAAAAGGAGCTTCTGCCCTATCTCGCCGAGCCGGGCCCGATGCTCTACGACATTCCGCTGTCGGTCTCCATCCAGCCGGAAGGGGCGAAAGAGGCTTACGTGCTTTCGCGGACGAACTACAAGGAAATGTACTATTCCGCGGCCCAGCAGCTGGCGCATCACACCACCGCCGGTTCGCCGATGAATGTTGGCGATCTGCTCGGCTCCGGCACCATTTCCGGTCCGACCAAGCCGGAGCGCGGCTCGCTTCTGGAGCTGAGCTGGGGCGGCAAGGAGCCGATTGAACTGCCGGACGGCTCGACCCGGACCTTTATCGAGGATGGCGACACGCTGACCCTGTCGGGCGCGGCCGAAGGCGACGGCTACCGCATCGGCTTCGGCGATTGCGCCGGCAAGCTTCTGCCGGCACTGGAAGACCCGTACGCCCGGAACAAGTAAGGTTTGAGCCGGTCATTCCATCTTCGGAGCTATCAAATAGGCGGTTGAAAAAGACGACCTACCTAAAAACCTTTCCCCGCAGACCGGTCTGACTAATCTGAGTGGTCTGCGTTCTTCAAAGGGGGTGGCGAAAATGGATACGAGCGAAAGGCTGCCTGATCAAATTGACATCGATGGCTTGGAAAACGTGACCCGCTTGGAGGTCATTGGAGAGTATCGGGAGCTGGTTCGCTACGGCATAAGCATCCGCTTTATGTTGCTCCAGGACGAGGGGCGGACGCTCAAGATCTTCATCGAGCAATCGAATTCCGGAACTGACGACACAGCAGACAGATAGAAAGTACCGAGATGAGCAAGAAATTCGCATCCCAGGGCGACATGGCGGAAAAGAAGATCTCCTTCACCGAGATCGGCAAGGACCTGTGGGCGTTCACCGCCGAGGGCGATCCGAACACGGGCGTCATCATCGGCGACGACAGCGTCATGATCGTCGAGGCGCAGGCAACCCCTGAACTCGCCAACAAGGTGATCGAGAAGGTACGCTCCGTCACCGACAAGCCGATCAGCCACCTGGTGCTGACCCATTACCATGCCGTGCGCGTGCTGGGGGCTGCCGCCTACCAGGCGCCGACCATCATCATGAGCCAGAAGGCCCGCTCCATGGTGGTCGAACGCGGCGCGGAAGACCGCGAGTCTGAATTCATGCGCTTCCCGCGTCTGTTCATGGGCTATGACGACATTGCCAAGGTGCCGCCGCTCACCTGGCCGACCACCACCTTCAACGACCGCATGACCGTCTATCTCGGCAAGCGCCGCGTCGACCTGCGCTTCCTCGGCCGGGCACATACGGCGGGTGACATCGTCATCCACGTGCCGGATGCGAACGTCATGTTCACCGGCGACATCGTCGAGTACCACTCCGCCTGCTACTGCGGCGACGGCCACTTCAACGACTGGCCGGGAACGCTGGAAGCGATCCGCTCCTTCGACGTTGAAGCAATCGCACCGGGCCGCGGCGACGCCCTCGTCGGCAAGGACATGGTCAACAAGGCGCTGACCGCCACCGCCGACTTCGTCAGCTCCACCTATCGTCCGGTGGCGCGTATCGCCC
The DNA here is from genome assembly GCF_048260565.1 of Roseibium sp. Lineage (GTDB taxonomy): Bacteria > Pseudomonadota > Alphaproteobacteria > Rhizobiales > Stappiaceae > Roseibium. The sequence goes on from NZ_JBLXGP010000007.1 coordinate 125,456, forward strand.
AGGGCGGCGGCTCGCTCAAGGAAGCCTGGGACGCCTGCCGTGCGGAATGCGATCCCAAGTTCGCCGATTACGCGATCTATGAGCACTGCCTGCCGTTCAATGTGGCACGCGCCTATGACGAAGCACTGGGCATCGACACGCCGCGCATCTGGACCGCGCAGCGCGATGCCGACATGTGGGCCGACCTGCAGGGCTGAAGCTGATCAGCGCCGCGCCTGACCGCGCGGCGCGATCGTCAGCATGGCAAGCCAGCCGAGACCGACGGCCAGAACCAGGAACTCGATGGCCACGACACTGATGCCGATCAGGCTGTGGTTGTCGTCCATCACGGTGACGGGGCCGAACAGCATGACGGCAAGGGTCAGAACAGACAGGCTGCCGGCCAGGATACGAAACGTCCACCGGCGGCCTGAGGTCAAAAGCGTGCGACGATTGAAGAAGGTCATGATGATGTCCTCTTGCAGTTGTCTCCGATTGATTAACGTTTGAGGATCGGTTTGGTTCGACCGGATCCGTTGAATTTTGGCTCCTCGTCTGTCCTTGGCCGATAGGCCACACCTGTGGCCAGGAGCAGTTACCGACAAAATTACGCAGTATTCCGGATCAGAAAACGCTTGCATCAAATTAGTTACGAACGTAACTAATTACCCGGAACACAGGGAGGCCACGGGAGGCCATATGTCAAAAATCTTCGAAACGCCGCTCTATCCCTATCAGCGGTCCGCCGACCAGGACACGAGCCAGCCTGTCCGTCATCCGGTCATTGTCATCGGTGCCGGTCCGATCGGCCTGGGGGCCGCGATCGACCTGGCCCAGCAGGACGTGCCGGTTCTCGTCCTCGACGACAACGACAAGGTGAGCTGGGGCTCGCGCGCCATCTGCTTTGCCAAGCGCCCGCTGGAAATCCTCGACCGCCTCGGCTGCGGCGATCCCATGGTCGACAAGGGCGTCGTCTGGAACACCGGCAAGGTCTTCTTCGACGAGCGCCAGGTCTACGGCTTCAACCTGCTGCCCGAAGAGGGCCACCGCCGCCCGGCCTTCATCAACCTGCAGCAGTATTATTTCGAGCTTTATCTCTACGAGCGCCTTAGGGAACTGGAAGCAGAGGGCAAGCCGGTCCAGATCCGCGGCGGCAACAAGGTCGTCAGCGTCACGCCCAGGGACGACTACGTCGCGCTCACCATCGATACCCCGGACGGACCGTACCAGCTCGAGACCGACTGGCTGATCGCCTGCGACGGCGCCGGTTCGCCGACCCGCGCCATGATGGGCCTCGACTTCGTCGGCCGGGTGTTCGAGGACAACTTCCTGATTGCCGACGTGGTGATGAAGGCGGACTTCCCGACCGAACGCTGGTTCTGGTTCGATCCGCCCTTCAACCGCAACCAGTCCGCACTGCTGCACAAGCAGCCGGACGACGTCTGGCGCATCGACCTGCAGCTCGGCTGGGACATCGACAAGGAAGAAGAAAAAAAGCCGGAAAACGTCATTCCGCGCCTGAAGGCCATGCTCGGCCCCGACGTGGAATTCGACCTGGAATGGGTGTCGATCTACACCTTCCAGTGCCGGCGCATGGAAAAGTTCCGCCACGGCCGGGTGATCTTTGCCGGCGATGCGGCGCACCAGGTCTCCCCCTTCGGCGCCCGCGGGGCCAACTCCGGCCTGCAGGACACCGACAACCTGATCTGGAAGCTGAAGCTGGTCATGGACGGCAAGGCGCCGGAAAGCCTGCTCGACACCTATGACTGGGAGCGGGTCCACGGTGCTGACGAGAACATCCTGAACTCGTCGCGCTCGACCGACTTCATCACGCCGAAGTCGGACGTCAGCCGCCAGTTCCGCGATGCGGTTCTGGATCTGTCGGAAACCTATGAATTCGCCCGTCCCTTCGTGAACTCCGGCCGCCTGTCGGTGCCCTGCACCTATGACGGCTCGCCGCTCAACGGTCCGGATGCGGAAGGTTTGCCCGCGCGCACCCGGCCCGGCTCTCCGGCCGTGGATGCACCGGTCTCCGGCGGCTGGCTGCTCGACCGCCTGGGCGACCGGTTCCAGCTTCTGGCCATCAACGCGGACGTTCCGGCGTCGCTGGAAGAAGGCGGCATCGCGGTCGAAGGCCTGTCGCTATCCACCAGCGACGATCCAAGCGGCGCGCTCAAGGATCGCTATCTCGGCGAAGCGGCATCCGCCGTCTACCTGATGCGCCCGGACCAGCATGTGACCGCGCGCTGGGTCGAATACGACGAAAAAGCCGTTCGGGCCGCACTCAACACCGCCACCGGCCGCGCCTGAGGAGAAAGATCATGGCACATCTGAACACCAGCGCGAACATCGCCGGCGCGGACGATTTCTACGCCGAACTGCTTGCCACCCACGAGGGCCTTTCCAAGGCGGAAAGCGATGCCCTCAACGCCCGGCTGATCCTGATCCTCGCCAATCACATCGGCGACCGGGCGGTACTGTCTGAAGCGCTTGCCGCGGCGGCGCATGCGCCCGGAGGGGACAAGGCCTGACCGGCTCAATCAAGCCGGATTCACTGGAGGAGAATTCCCATGAAGATCGAGAAAATTCACCACGTCGCCTATCGCTGCAAGGATGCGAAGGAAACGGTCGAATGGTACGGCAAGAACCTGAACATGGACTTCATTCTGGCGATTGCCGAGAACCATGTTCCCTCAACCCACGAGCCGGACCCTTACATGCACATCTTCCTCGACGCGGGGAACGGCAACGTGCTTGCCTTCTTTGAGCTGCCGACCAAGCCGGAAATGGGCCGCGACCCGAACACCCCGGCCTGGGTCCAGCACATCGCGTTCAAGGTCAAGGACCGCGACGAGTTGGTGGCATTCAAGGAGAACCTGGAAAAGAACGGTATCGAGGTGCTCGGTGTCACCGACCACTCCATCTTCCATTCCATCTACTTCTTTGACCCGAACGGCCATCGCATCGAGCTGGCCTGCCCGGATCCGGAAGAAGAAAAGATGCTGAAGAAGCTCGACGCGGTGAAATGGGACATGCTGGAGGAATGGTCGAAGACCAAAAAGGCCCCCAAGCACGCCGCCTGGATGCACGAAAAGGAACTGTCCGAAGTCTGACGATCCGTTTTCGTTCAAATGACACAGCCCGGATAGCGCATCCGGGCTGTTTTGCTTCGGCCCCACCAAACGGAAGTTGCGCGGAAATTTTGTGCACTGCAACGGCTAGAGGCCTGATCCCGTTGCGTCAGCTGACTGCACAATTTTTCAACTGTCTGAAATGACAGTGTTTTTTCACCATTTGTTTAAGGCTACCGCCCTGTATTGCCCTCGATTTTCCGTTCTGGAGGGGTAGTCGTGAACTGGTTGTTGAAGCCACTTGGTCATCTGCGATTTTCCATCAAGGTCGGCGGCGGTTTCGCCGCAACCACCATTCTGACCGCGGCCGTCGGGCTGGTCGGAACGCTGGCCATCGTCCAGTTGCGCGATCAGTCAGCCATGAATGCGAAGGCCACCGCGGTCATGGCAAGCCTCCAGGAAGCTTCCGCGGATCAGAAGGCTTATCTGACCGACAGGACACCGGAACGGGCCGACGCCGCACTGGCCCAGATTGACCGGCTGCGCGCAGATCTTGCTGCCGTCGGCGATGGCTTAGACGACAGGTCTCCGGAAAAGGCGATGGTCAACGCCGCTGTCTCCAGGGTCGGCAATCTGACGGCGGAGTTTCGGAAACTGGTCGGCAGCAGCACGGCGCAGTCGGACCAGGCAGACCGGTTGACGCAGTCCGCGAGCCGCTTGGAAGCGATTGCCAAACAGATCGTCGATGAGATGGACAAGGCAAAGACCGCGGCCTCCGACAAGGAAGCGGCCGCCCTTGCCAACCTGACCGCTGCCGATGAACTCGGCCGCACGATGTCCTCGATCCGTGAGGGGGCAATCCTGCTCGAAGGGATGTTCCTGAGCGCGGCGGCTCAGGCGGCGTCTGACGAAGCGGTGACTGCGCAAGCAACCATGGCGCGGAAAACCCTCTACAAGGATGCGTTGAAAAAGGTCGAGGAGCTGACGGAAGAGGTCCGCTGGGCGGCCGGAATGACGGTAGAGGGCGTGAATGCCAGCATGTTGGACGGATTGGCGAAAATGCTGGGCGATTTTGAAGGCGCCCTGAAGGACGCGATCGCCAAGGCCAACCCCTTTACCGTCGGGAAGCCTGACGGCAGCCTTGCTGACAAGGCCAAGACGGTCAACAACCGGGCGAACATGGTCCGCGGCCTGATCTACGGCGTCATCGATTCCGCTCAAGGAGCCTCGGTTTCCGCCCGGAACCAGCTGGCCCGCGTCGAAGCGGTTGCAAAAAGCGGCAACAGCCTGTTGCAGACAACGCTGGAGACACGCTCGGCGACCATGGAGCTGCTGTCCGGTTTCGGCCAGACGACCCCGGACGCCGTGAACGCCAATATCGAGAAACTGCGCGCAACCCTGGCGACACTTGAAAAGAAAGCCAAGGGCTTCAGCCAGATGCGGGACATCCTGGGCCAGATCGGAACCGAGGTGGACGGATATGAGGCCGAATTCGCCGCCATGCAGACGGCGCGCGATCATTTTCAGGCCGCTTCGAACGAGCTGACCGCCCTGTCCGATCAGGTGCGCGCGCAGATTACGGAAATGGCCGCAAACCAGTCTGCCGCTTCCTCGCGGCAGGCCGATACGGCCCTCATCATGATCGGGGTCGCGGTTCTGGCGGCCATTGCCGTCGGGGTGCTGCTGGCGGTCGCGCTGTCCCTGGTGGTGACCCGTCCGATCCGCCGCCTGACCGATGTCATGGCACGGCTCGCCGGCGGTGAGACGGACGTGGAGATCCCCTCGACTGGTCAGCGCGACGAAATCGGCGCCATGAGCCGGACCGTCCAGGTGTTCCGCGACAACGACCTGGAGCGCAAGCGCCTCGAGGCGCAGACGGAAGAGGCCCAGGCTCTCCAGGCCGACCGTCAGGCCCAGGTGGATGCGCTCATCGTCGGGTTCCGCGACAGTGTTCAGGGACTGCTCGGTTCGCTCGACGAAACCGCGCAAGACATGGACACGACCGCGAAGGCCCTGAGTGACATTGCCGCGCGCAGCGCCGAACAGGCTTCCAGCACCGCAAGCGCAAGCGAAGGCGCCAGCATGAGCGTGGAAAACGTGGCCGGCGCCGCCGAAGAGTTGTCCGCCTCCATTGGCGAGATCGGCAGCCAGGTGCAGCGGACGACGGATATCGTCTCGTCCGCGACCGAGGCGGTGCGCGACACCAACGGCAAGGTGCAGGATCTGGCGCAGGCCGCCAACCGGATCGGCGAAGTCGTCACCCTGATCCAGGCGATTGCCGAGCAGACCAATCTCCTGGCCCTGAACGCGACCATCGAGGCGGCGCGCGCCGGCGAAGCAGGCAGGGGCTTTGCGGTCGTGGCCGCGGAAGTAAAGGAACTGGCGACCCAGACCTCGAAGGCGACGGAGGAAATTTCCTCGCAGATCGCCGCGATCCAGGGCTCGACCACCGACGCCGTCAATGCGATTTCCGCCATTTCCAGCACCATGGAAGAGGTGGACGGCTATACCCAGTCGATCGCCTCGGCCGTCACCCAGCAGGGCGCCGCCACCAGCGAGATCTCCGGCAACGTCCAGCGCGCGTCGGAGGGAACCCGCGCCGTCCAGGACAACATGCACGATCTCGCCGAAACGGTGGAGCAGACCCAGGCGGCCTCAGGCACCGTCCTGACCGCGGCCGGACATTTGGGCGAACGCAGCGAGGCGCTCAAGGGCGAAATCGAAACCTTCCTGGAACGGGTCGCCGCCGCCTGACGGCGACGTCCCGCTTACTCGGACTTCAAACGGCGGCAATCATCCTTCGAAACTCAGCGGAATATCCAATTTCCAACAGGATACCGTAAAACCGAGTCAATCCGGGAAAACGGCGTTGGCGGCCATGCAGCCCGCCAACGCCGTTTCTAGGATTCAATCTTGCGATGTGTTTCGAAGACCGTCGCTTCCTGCGCCATTCCGTCATTCGTGGTCGCGTGCTCGACGAAGGTGGGCAGGCCCGCGGGGATGACAGTATCCGAACGCGCCACGCCCAAAAAAATGTGCTTGGACAAGGCTGGGTCGATCGCAAACCAGCACGGGTCGTCAAAAGTTCCAGCATAGATGCCAATCGCATCGGGAAATCGCTCGAAACTCAGCCAGAGCTTGGTGCCGCAGTCGCCGCAGAAATGGACATGAACCGTCTTTCCGGATCCCGTCGACGTCTGATCATAGATTTTGGGCGAGCCCTTTAGCAGGCAGAAATCCTCTTTGCCGAAGATCGGTTCGACCATATAGGCCGAACCTGTCGCCTTTTGACAGAAGCGGCAATGACAGACCGTCACCCGACCGGGCTTCGCGAGGGTCGCATAGCGAATACGACCACAAAGACATCCTCCTTCGTTTCTCGTCATAGCCTGGCTTCCCTTCGGTTTGTTGCAAACGCAAAGCAAACGCCATCCGTAGGGGAATGCCAAGCACAAACACTGGACCTATCGTTGCCCGGACCATACCGCCGATCCAGGGGAATGCGGCCGGCAGTCGTATGGAACCGGCCGGGAGCCTAAAACGCAACCTTGTCGCCGCCTTTCAGGGACAGGATCTCGCGCGCCTCGTCCGGCGTAGCGACTTCCAGGCCGAGGCCTTCGATGATCTTCTTCGCCATCTTCACCTGATCCGCGTTGGATTCGGCGAGCTTGCCCCGTCCGGCCCAGAGGCTGTCTTCCAGCCCGACACGGACGTTGCCGCCGAGAGCGGCCGCCTGGGCCGCGATCCGGAGCTGGCTGGATCCTGCGCCCAGCACCGACCAGCGGTAGTCGGAACCGAACAGCCGGTCGGCTGTGCGCTTCATGTGCTGGACGTCTTCCGGATGGGTGCCGATGCCGCCGAGCAGGCCGAACACGGACTGCACGAAGAACGGCGGCTTGACCAGGCCGCGGTCCACGAAATGCGCCAGGTTATAGAGGTGTGAGATGTCGTAGCACTCGAACTCGAACCGGGTTTCGTTCTCGTAGCAGGTCGAAAGAATATACTCGATGTCCTTGAAGGAGTTGCGGAACACCAGGTCCTTCGAGCCTTCCAGATAGGGCTTTTCCCAGTCGTATTTGAAGGTCTCGAATTTCTCCGCCATGTGGTAGAGGCCGAAATTCATCGAGCCCATGTTGAGCGAGGCGACTTCCGGCTTGAAGGTCGCCGCCGGCAGGGCGCGCTCCTCCACCTTCATGAACGGGCTGCCGCCGGTGGTGATGTTCAGCGCGGCGTTACACGACTGCTTGATGCGCGGCAGGAAGCGGGCAAAGCCTTCCGGGCTCTGGTCCGGCTTGCCGTTTTCCGGGTCGCGCGCATGCAGATGCAGGATCGCAGCACCGGCCTCGGCCGCGGCGAGGGCTTCCGACACGATCTCGTCGGGCGTGATCGGCAGGTGAGGCGACATGGTCGGCGTATGGATCGACCCGGTGATGGCGCAGGTGATGATGACCTTGCCTTTGTTCGCATTACTCATTTGCCGATATCCTCCTCAGCCTTGCGTTTGTGGGCTGCGAGCGCCATCAGACGGCGGTCGCGCCATTTCTGTCTGTCGACGAGGCCCTCGGCGGGCAGATGTTGCCGCCGCTCGGTCTCGATTGCGTCGAGGACCGGCCCGGCCCAGTCGACGCGGTATTTCATCTGTTCGAACATGTTCGCGAACATGCCCTGGTAACGGGTGGCGTAGTCACGGACGCCTGCCGGTGCATTCAGGTCGATGGTCTCGAACGGGCCCATGAAGGCCCATCTGGCGGCAAGGCCCTCGCGGATGCCGATATCGACGTCTTCCGCGCTGGCATAGCCGTTTGCCACCAGCCGGAACGCCTCTTCCAGAAGCGCCCCCTGCATGCGGTTCATGATGAAGCCGTCGATCTCCTGCTTCATCATGATCGGCGACTGGCCCGCATCGCGCATGAGGTCGCGCGTCTTCTCCATCGCCTCCGGCGAGGTCCAGGGCGCCGGGACGACTTCCACAGCCTTGATCAGGTAAGGCGGATTGATCGGATGGGCGACGAGGCACCGGACCCGGTGTTTGAGATGGGCGGTAAAGGTCGACGGCAGAAGGGCTGAGGTGGAACTGGCGAGGATAGCGTCGGGAGGCGCCAGTTCGTCGAGGCGGGTGAAAATTTCCTGTTTCACCTCGACCTGTTCCGGCGTGTTTTCCTGGACGTAATCGACGCCCTCGAGGCACCGTGCCAGATTGTCTTCCGCGCTGATGCGGGCCAGGACCTCATCCGGGATCTGGCCGTTCAGAAGCTCATGGGCCTGAAGGTCTTCCAGCACATCGGCGATATAGGCGATCGCTTTTTCCGGCTGGTGCGTTTCCTTGTCCCACAGCACCACGTCGTGCCGCGCGCGCGCAAAACTGATGGCCCAGGCCCGGCCGATAAAGCCCGAGCCCACGATCGCGATTTTCGCCAAGTTAAGTCCTCCCGACCCGACCGGATTTCAGGGCGACATCATCCGCCGGAATCCGCTTTGAAGCGCCAGCAAAGCAAACCGAAGGCCGGAAGAAAAGCCATCAAAAAGACAAATCGGTTCGCTGTCTGCTTTTTGATTTACGGAAACACCGCAAGGTCGCCGGAACAGGAGCTTCCGCCAGTCACCCCGCCTGCAAATCCAAGCCTTTACCGGACATTTCCGTTCCCGGTGCCCCGCAGTTTCTGAGTTGCAGCAGAATGTCGGTCACGGTTGCGCCGATCTGTTTGATGGCGGCGTCGGCAACCGCCGGCTGGGCATTGCCGAGTTTGACGACGGCGGCTTTCAATTCGCTCAACGTATTGTCGAGATCCACGATCTGTGTCCGCAGCGGGCCGTCGTCATTCTGTCTTGCCTCGGCGAGACCGGTTTTCAGGCTCTCCATCTTCTCTTCCATGGAAGTGAGTTTTGATCTCAGGGCTTCCGGTGTCACGCCGAGCTGGCTGACGGCCTTTGCGGTCAGATCCGCAGCGAGATTTGCTCCAGCGGTTTCGAACCGGTTGAAGGCGATGATCGCCAGAACCGCGGCGACAATCACCAGGATCGCCGTCGCATTGACAAGGGCGAGCAGAAATTGTCCGGGAAGCCGCATGATCCGGCGGCCAAGTGTCTGATCCTGCGCGCTCATCCAACAGCTCCTGCATATTCACGGGATGTCGAAACCTTCGCACAGCTCGGCGAGTCGAAAAACCGGAATTTGCAGGAGAGGCCGGATGAGCGCGCTGGTTGCTCGACAGGCTCAGGCCGCGTCCACGGCTTCCTTGAGCATGTCGCGGACCTGGGTCGCGACGGACTTCAGGTCCGCATTGTCGATCGCGGCCATGGAGGCTTCCGGATCGATCGCGCTGACTTCCACGCCACCGTCGACCGCCCGCAGGATCACATTGCACGGCAGCATGGCGCCGACCCGCGGTTCCATTCCGATCGCCTTGTGGGCCATCATGGGATTGCAGGCGCCGAGGATGAGGTAGTGCTCCATATCCACGTCGAGCTTCTTCTTCATGGTTGCCTTGACGTCGATCTCCGTCAGCACGCCGAAGCCTTTATCGGCCAGGGCCGCACGGACCCTCTTGTCGGCATCCTCGAAACGCACGCCGGTAAGAGTGCGGTTATAGGTGTAGCTCATGTTCAGCCTCTATTTGCTCAGGTATTTGATCAGTGCCAGGACCGCCAGCACGACGAGTACGATCAGAAGCAGCATCCAGATGCCGCCGAACCCGAAACCCATCATCTCGTATTCCTCATAGTTTCTGTTTCCCGAAAATGGCCACAACGAGACAATAGGATCGTTCGGTCTTCACTTTCGGTTGCCCACCCTGCTCGTAAAGTACGGGTTCCTGCTGCAGGAAGGTCAAGCGCAGCCGCCGCTATACGGAATGACGACACTGTCGGTTTTTGCGTTGATCGACGTCAATGGCATCAGGTTGCATCGGTGGGAGGATGTAACCATGCCGCTCCAAGGCCGGGAGTTGATCGGTATGGCTGACGACAGAATCCAGGCTGCGGTGGACGCAGCCGAATTCAGGATCCAATTCAAACGTTATCTGTCTGCCGACGGAACGCTGGCGGATGGCGCACCGGGCTTTGCATCCGACAGATCCGAACTGGTTCGGCTCTACGAGGGCATGCTCAAAACGCGCGCCTTCGATACGGAGGCGATTGCTCTGCAGAGAACCGGGCGGCTCGGCACATATGCATCGTCCCTCGGTCAGGAGGCGGTCGCCATCGGCGTCGCCGCTGCCATGCGTACCGACGATGTGCTGGTGCCTTCCTTCCGCGAGCACGGCGCCCAGATCTGGCGCGGTGTGCGCATGGAAGAGCTGTTTCTCTACTGGGGCGGCGACGAGCGCGGTTCCGATTTTTCCGGGCCTAGGGAAGACTTCCCGGTCTGCGTGCCGGTCGGCACCCAATATTGCCATGGCGTTGGTGTCGGCCTGGCCTTTTCCCTCAGGCAGGAGGACCGTTGCTCGGTCGTTGTCGGCGGCGACGGGTCCACGTCGCGGGGCGACTTCTACGAAGCGATGAACATGGCGGGTGTCTGGAAAGTGCCTGCCGTTTTTGTGGTCAACAACAACCAGTGGGCCATCTCGGTGCCTCGGGCCGCGCAGACGGCGGCAAAGACGCTGGCACAGAAGGCCATCGGCGCCGGCATTCCCGGCGAACAGGTCGACGGCTGCGACGTGATCGTGGTGCGCGACGCGGTCGAACGCGCGCTTCAGCGCGGCCGCGCCGGCGAGGGGCCGACGCTGATCGAATGTCTGAGCTATCGCCTCTCCGATCACACCACCTCCGATGACGCCACCCGCTACCGGGAAGACGCGGAAGTCAGCAGCCATTGGCCGGAGGAACCGACGCTGCGCCTGCGCACGCACCTGACCGAGGCGCATGGCTGGAGCCGGGACGAAGAAGAGAGCTTGCGCAAGGAGATCAATGGCGCGGTCAAGGCGGCCTCGGAGGCCTATCTTCAGATCGCCCCCCAGCCCGCCACGGCCATTGTCGACTACACCTATTCCGAACTGCCCGCGGACCTGAAGACCGCGCGCGACCTGCTGGCGGACCGCTGACATGGCCGAGCTTAATCTTGTCGAAGCGGTCAGATCCGCACTCTCCAAAGCCCTGGAGGAAGACCCGACCGTCGTCGTCCTCGGCGAGGATGTCGGTATCGATGGCGGCGTGTTCCGGGCAACGGACGGTCTGTGGCAGCATTTCGGATCCGGCCGGGTGCTGGATACGCCTCTTTCGGAAGCGGCCATTGCCGGGGTCTCGGTGGGGCTCGCAGCCCAGGGCATGAAACCGGTCGTCGAAATCCAGTTCCAGGGCTTCATTCATGCAACCCTGGACCAGATGGCCAATCATGCCGCCCGGTTGCGCAACCGCACCAGGGGGCGGCTGACCTGTCCCATGGTCTTGCGCGCACCCTATGGCGGCGGCGTCCACGCGCCCGAGCATCATTCGGAAAGCATCGAGGCGCTCTTCGCCCATATCCCCGGTCTGCGGGTGGTCATTCCCTCATCGCCGGCTCGTGCCTACGGCCTGCTGCTGTCTGCCATCCGCGATCCCGATCCGGTGGTGTTTTTCGAACCGAAGCGGATCTACCGGGCCTTCAAGGAAGACGTGGCGCCCGACGGCGCCGGTCTGCCGCTGGACAAGGCGTTCGTCCTGCGCGAGGGCGGGGACGTCAGCGTGATCTCATGGGGTGCTGCTACTCGCGACTGCCTGGAGGCGGCGGACGTGGCGGCAGGCGAAGGTGTTGATGTCGAGGTTATCGATGTAGCGACCCTGAAGCCCTATGATGCGGCAACGTTGCTGGCCTCTGTCAGGAAGACCGGGCGCTGTGTGATCGTCCATGAAGCGCCGAGAACCGCAGGCTTTGGCGCCGAAATCGCAGCGCGGGTCGCCGAAGAAGCACTCGACGCGCTGGTCGCGCCGGTTCGCCGGGTGACGCCGCCGGACATCGTTCCGCCGCTGCCGCGTCAGGAACAGCTTTACTTGCCGTCGAAAGACGACGTCTGTGCTGCAATTCGGGAGGTGATGACATGGCAGTGATCCCGTTCAACCTGCCGGATCTCGGCGAGGGGCTGACCGAAGCCGAGATCGTCGAATGGCATGTTTCGCCGGGTGACCGGGTGGTCTCGGGCCAGCCGCTGGTGTCGGTGGAAACCGACAAGGCGGTGGTCGAAATCCCGTCCCCCTGGTCCGGAACGGTGAAGGCGCTGAAAGCCGATACCGGCGCACAGATTGCCGTCGGAGCCCCGCTCGTCGATCTGGAAACCGATCAGCGCGTCGATCAGGGTCAGATCGTCGGAGACCTGGGGGGAAGCAAACCCAGGGAGCCGGAAACAGTCGAAAGCAAAGAGGCGAAGGCCCCCGCCGGAAAGGCAACCGGACAAGTCCGGGCAGCCCCGGCGGCCAGGGCCTTGGCGCGCGAGAAGGGCATCGATCTGGAAACGGTTACCGGAACCGGGCCGGACGGAACCATTACGCGTGCAGATGTCGAGGCCGTGACCGAAACGGAAATGCGATCCGGGTGGGAGCCTTTCTCCGCATCGCGCAAGGCAATGGCGCGCAATATGGCCGAGGCCGGAGCTCATGTCGTGCCCGCGACGGTCCAGGACTGGGCCGATGTCACCTCGTGGATCGGCGGGCAAGCGGATGTGCTGGTGCGTCTGATCCGGGCCATCGCTGCCGCGATCTCGGCGGAGCCGGCCCTGAATGCCTGGTTCGATCAGGACACGATGGCCCGCATGCTGCACGAGAAAATCAACCTTGGGATAGCCGTGGACACGGAGACGGGCCTCTATGTGCCGGTCCTGAAGGACGTCGGGGCGCAGGATGCCCAACAGATCCGAACCGAACTGGACCGCCTGATTGCGGCCGCGCGGGCGCAGAAACTGGGGCGGCAGGACCAGCTCGGGGCGACGGTCAGCCTGTCCGATTTCGGTCCCCTTGGAGGTGTCTTCGCCTCGCTGGTAATCCGTCCGCCGCAGGTGGCGATCCTCGGCGCCGGCCGGGTGAGCGACAAGGTGGTCTGGGGAGCAAAAGGCCCGGAACCGCGCCGCTATTTGCCTCTATCGCTCACCTTCGATCATCGCGCCGTCACCGGCGGCGAGGCGGCGCGTTTTCTGAATGCGGTGATGCAAGACCTGGAACAACCGGGTTGAGAGAGAGGGATTTCAATGTCAGGCAGATTTGAATTCGCGGATACCCTGGGACCGGAAAAAGTCATTGAAATCACCGATCCGAAGCGCGGATTGCGCGGGCTCCTGGTGGTCGACAACACCGCCGCCGGACCGGCAATCGGCGGCTGCCGCATTTCTCCCGACGCGACGGCCCAGGAATGCTTTCGCCTTGCCCGCGCCATGACGTTGAAAAACGCGTCAGCAGGCCTGCCCCATGGCGGCGGCAAGTCGATCATTCTCGAAGACCCGAAAATGCCGATCGATGCAAAAGAGGATCTCCTGCGCGCCTTTGCCCGGGCCATCGGCGAGATCAAGAGCTACATCGTCGGGCCGGACATGGGCACCAACGAGACCGCCATGGCCTGGATGCGCGACGAGATCGGCCGCGCTGTCGGCTTGCCGAGGGAGATCGGCGGCATCCCGCTCGACCAGATCGGCGCGACCGGTCTAGGGCTGGCGGCGGCGGCCCAGGCCGCGGAGGAGGTTCTGGGGATCCGGGTCGAAGGAGCGAGGGTGGCGGTGCAGGGCTTCGGCGCCGTCGGCCGCTGGGCGGCGCGCCATTTGTCGGACCGTGGAGCCGTCATCGTCGCAGCTTCTGACTCTCATGGCGGGATATACAATTCGCACGGGCTGGACGTGGATCACCTGCTGGCCATCAAGGCGGAAGGCAAGAGCGTTTCCTCTTATGTGGGGGGCACCGTCATCGGGCCGGAAGGACCGATTACCTGCGATTGCGACATCATGATCCCTGCGGCGCGGCCGGACGTCATCCGCGTGGACAACGTCGATCTGATCAAGGCGCGCCTTGTCCTCCAAGGCGCCAATATCCCTGCGGCGGCGGGAACCGAGGAGCACCTGCATGCCCGCGGCGTGCATGTGGTTCCCGATTTTATCGCCAATGCCGGTGGTGTGATCTGCGCCGCCGTCGAATATCGCGGCGGATCGCAAAGCGATGCCCTGACGTCGATCAGGGATCTGGTCTATGGCAACACCATGGAAGTCCTGAAACGGTCCGAGGCCGAACAGACTTTACCGCGGACTGTCGCCCTTGCCATTGCCGAGGAGCGGGTGCGCAAGGCGATGGCGTTCCGACGGTAAGTCACGCTATTGGATGAGCCGCACGGGGAGGGACTGCAGGCCGCGCTGATTGGTGCGGTCCGTCCACCAGACGGGCTCGCCCGCAAGCTCGATCCGGGAAAACCGGTCCAGAAGGGCGGTGAAGGCGGCCTGGACTTCAAGGCGCGCCAGGGGCGCACCGATACACACATGGGGACCGCCGCCGAAGATATACTGGGCATTGGGCCGGCGCGTGATGTCGAACGCATCCGCATCGTCGAACCGCGCCGGGTCCCGGTTGATCGCGCCGATCAGGCCGAGGACCAGCGATCCGGCGGGAATGACCACATCGCCGTAGCGGAAATCCTCGATGGCCACCCGGAGAATGAAGTTGATGCTGGGCTCGAAGCGCAGCATTTCCTCGATGGCGGTGCGCATGTGCTCGGGCTTGGAACGGAGCTTTTCGAATTGCTCCGGATTACGGAGCATCGACAGCAACCCGTTGCCGAGTACGTTGACCGTCGTCTCGTTGCCGGAGATCAGACCCTTCATGTTGTTCAGGGTCTCGTCCTCGTCCATCGTGCCGTTGTCCAGCGCTTCCAGCGTCGCGTCGACAAAGCCGTTTCCGGGATGGTTCCGGCGGTCCGCCAGATGGCCGCGCAGGTAGGCCTTGTAGGCGCGCAAGGAATCCAGTGCTTCCTGCTTCTGATCCTGGGTCATCATGATGTCCCCGATCTTGATCAGCGCCTGGTTCCAGCGGGCCATTTCGGCATCCATTTCCGCCGGAATGTCGAAAAGGTTCCGTGACACCCGCAGCGGCAGGTGATTGGCGAAACCGGTCATGAAATCCACTGGCTCGCCGACCGGCAGCGCATCAAAGAGTTGCGCGCATTCGCGCTCGATCATGGGAAGCAGCGGCGGGATCTCGGCCGGGCGGAACGCCTTCTCGTAGACATCCCGCATGCGGCGGTGGTCGGGCGGATTCGAGTTGACCATCTGGCGCTGGAACTCGCTGAAAAGTTCATAGCTCAGCGGATCCCGGTCCTTGCTTTCCGGCCGGCTCCAGCCGTCGGTCCAAAGCCGCGTGTCGCGCCCCATTTCCGAGGCGCGGACCATGGCATTGAACGCATCATAACCGAGAACGAAATAGATGCCGGACGCCGGGTCCAGATGGATCGGCGCCATCTCGCGGATCCGTTTCAGGTGCGGATGAGGGTTGGTTAGATAGTCCGGATCGGTGAGCAGGGTCCACCAATCGATTTCCGCAGATGTCGCTGTGTTCATGTCCCGTTTCCCAGCCGCAGGGGTAAAGAGTGAAGTCCGTGCTGATCGCTGCGATGCGTCCACCAGACCGGCTCGCCCGCAAGCTCGATCCGGCCGAACCGGTCCATGAGGGCGGTAAAAGCGGCGCTGGCGGTCATGCGCACCAGCGCCTTGCCGATACAGATATGCGGGCCGACTCCGAAAACCATATGAGGATTAGGCTGTCGGGCGATGTCGAACACATCGGGGTCGGCAAAGCATTCCGGATCGCGGCTTGTGGCCGCCACAAGGCCGACGGCCAGGGAGCCTGCCGGGATGAGCGTGTCACCGCATTGAAAATCGCGGATAGCGACACGGATGATGAAACTTCCGCCCGGCTCGTAACGCAGCATTTCCTCTATGGCCGGCCGGAGCAAGCTCCGGTTGGAGCGCAGCTTCTCGAACTGTGCCGGATGACGAAGGAGGGTGAGTATGCCGTTTCCGACAAGGGTCGCAATCGCCGTTCCACCTGCCATCAGGGTCACCAGGTTGTTGAGGCTTTCCTCTTCATCCATGGTGCCGCCGGCAAATGCGGCAAGCGCCAGGCCGACGAAGCCTTCCCGGGGCCTGTCGATGCCGGACGCAATCCGGTCGCGCAGGTAGGCCTTGAAGGCGCGCAGCGCGGTTAGCGCATTCTGCTTTTCTGCCGGCGACATCATGATGTTGCCGATCAGGCTCAGGGCTGCGACCCACTCTGCGACCTGTTCCTCCATCTCCGGCGGAACCTGGAAGACGATACGCGCGATACTGCGGGCCAGCGGATTGGCGAAAGCCTCCATGAAGTCCACCGGTGCGTCCGTCGGCAAGCCATCGAGAAGGCGTTCGCATTCCGCCTCGATCATCGGCATGTAGGCTTCGAGATCGGCTTGCCGGAATGCCTTTTCATAAACGTCCCGCATCCGGCGGTGATCCGGCGGGTTCGCATTGGTCATCTGCGGCTGGAACGCGCTGAACAGTTCGTAGCTCAGCGGATCCTGCTCTTTGTTTTTCGGGTTGTTCCAGCCATCGGTCCACAGTCGTGTGTCGCGCCCCATTTCCGGGGCCATCGCCATGCGGCGGAACGCATCATGGCTGAGGACGAAATAGACGCCGGAAACGTCATCGTAATGGACAGGCGCCAGGTCGCGGATGCGCTTCAGTTCTTGGTAGGGGCTTGTCAGAAAGGTCGGATCGGCGAACAGCGCCCACCAATCGACCGGCGAAGCAGGGCTGCTCTCGCCGGTTCCCGCTTGTTTCGTGACAGCATCTGGCATGACGGACGGCCTCCTGTGCGTGCCGGATTTCAGGCCGTTCCGGGACATGGGGTCCCGGCAATGACCCGCTCTCCCTCAGGCTGCCGTCAGCTTCAAGGGCAGGGACCAGAGACCCCGCTGATCGCTTCGGTCCGTCCACCATTCGGCTTCGCCGGCCAGCTCGATCTTCTCGAACCGGTCCATCAGCGCATTGAAGGCCACCTCAGTGGTCATGCGAGCGAGCGCCTTGCCGATGCAGATATGCGCCCCGCCGCCGAAGGAGGAGTGATGGTTCGGCTTGCGGGTGATGTCGAACCTGTCCGGATCCTCGAACCGGGCCGGATCCCGATTGATCGAGCCGACCAGACCGATGGCGAGCGCGCCGGCCGGAATGACGACGTCGCCCAGCTGGAAGTCCTCGACACCAGCGCGCGGAATGATGCTGCTGCCCGGTTCGTAACGCAGCATTTCCTCGATGGCTCTCGGCATCAGGCTGCGGTCGGCGCGAAGCTTTTCGAATTCCTCCGGGTTCTTGAGCAGGGTCACCAGACCGTTGCCCAGAAGGGTCAGCGTCGTCTTGCTGCCGGAAATCAGCATCACCACGTTGTTGAGGGTTTCCTCCTCATCCATGGTGCCGTCCTCGGCAGCGGCCAGCGCCAGGCTGATCAGGCCGTCGCCGGGATTTTTCCGCAAGCGGTCCAGATGTCCGCGAACGTATTCCTTGAATTCGTGGTTGGACTTCTTGACGTTGCGCTTCTGCTCCGGGGTCATGACGATATTGCCGAGCCAGCTCAGGTCGGAAATCCAGCCGGCAATCGTTTCTTCCATGTCTTCGGGAATTTCGAACAGCTTCAGCGATATGCGATGCGGCAGCGGGTTGCCGAAGGCGGCCATGAAGTCGAAGGGGTCACCGACCGGCAACGTTTCGAGAAGCTTGTCGCACTCCGCCTGGATCATCGGCAGATACCGCGCCATGTCCTTTGGGCGGAATGCCCGGTCATAGACGCCGCGCATGCGCCGGTGATCGGGCGGATTGGCGTTGATCATCTGGGGCTGGAAATCGACGAACAGCTCGTAGGTTTCAGGGTCGTTCTTCCGATTTTCCGGGCTGTTCCAGCCGTTGGCCCAATAGAGCGTGTCGCGCCCCATCGCCTCCGTCTTGGCCATCGAGGCGAATTCCTTGTGGCCCATGACGAAATAGATGCCGGAAGCCGCGTCGTAGTGGATCGGCGCAAGATCCCGGATCCGCTTCAGCTCAGGATAGGGGTTCTTGAGGTATTCAGGATCCGTCAGCATCGTCCACCAGTCGATGTCGAAGGACGGCGGCAGTGCAGAGCCTGCGGCTTGAACGGGTTCCTGGGTTCCTTGCTGGGTACTGGGCTGGGTACTGGGCATAGAGGCGCTCCGAAGCCGAATTGAAGAAAATAAAACGGCTTACGACACACTGCCGCTCGTATGCGCCGTCACTGCAGACCACTTCGGATCAGATATTGCCCACCCGTTGGCCGCTGCGCAAGCCCGGTACCTGACGCTTGGTCAACTCAATCCAGATATTTTTTCAGGTCGACCCGAAAACGGGAGGTTACAACCTGTGATATTTGGCTGACTCCGGGCGATGGGCATAAATGTGGAAGACCGGAGCGCCACCCTGGGCCATGGGATGGTCTTCGATGACGGTGTTGTAACCGTGTTCCTCGAGTTCGGCGCGGATTTCCTGCAGTTCTTCCGGCCCCCGGTGCACCTCTACCAGGAGTTGCCGGATACGCGGCCAGAGGGTTGGGCTGATCCCGTCCAGCACCGCGCGCTCCTGTCCCTCCGTGTCGATCTTCAAGAGATCGATGGTGTCGATGCCGAAACGCTCCACCAAATTGTCGAGCGTGTCCACATCCGCGGTCACTTCTTCGCTTTTGAACAGGTGCTCGATGAACTCTTCGTCGCCGAGCCGCTCATAGGTGCCGGTGCTGTCGATCACCGCGCGGATATCCGCGCTCGCATCGCCCTGGCCGAACAGAAGTTTCTTCAGTCCGTCGGCGAGCGTCTTGCCCACGTCCGAATCGCCGGTGGAGAGCGCGGAAAGCGCCGGATAGTGGTCGAATTTCGCCTGGCCGGGGGCCGATCCAAGCGCCAGGCGGTTGGCCTTGACCTTGTCGCCCATGGCGGCGGCATTGTCCTTCAGGGCCTCGAAGGCGGCCGGCATCGGCTCAAAAGCAAAGATCCGCCCGTCCGGGCAGAGATCGTGCAGCCTCAGGCAGAACAGGCCGATATTGGCGCCGACGTCGAAATAGGTGCCGTCGGCCGGCAGGTCCAGCCCGCGTTCCGTCAGGTCGTCGGAAACGACTTCATGCCAGCCGTAGCCCACTTCATAGGCGTTCACACAATGCACGGTCCGCCCGTCCGGCAGCGTCGTCGTCTGGCTCATTGTCTAAAGCTCTCCCTGCAATGAGCCTGACGGCTCCCGTCCATCCGATTGGAACTGTCTAGCATGATCCCGGTGGCACGGGAACCGATCCGGAGCACTTGTCCCGGTCCAAAGTCAGGCCTAATCCGATGCTGTGATTTCAACGCATCGGAGCGTTATAGTTACCGCGCCGCAGCAGGGGTGCGGCGGCGGACACTCGACACGGCAACAGCGGAGACGACATGAACGACGTCGGGCAAAAAGACACTCTGTTCGACCGGATCGGCGGGGCGGCCGCGATCGACCGGTTGGTGGATCTGTTCTACGAGCGCATGGACACGATGGACGCGGCCAAGGGCATCCGCGCCCTGCACGCGGCCGATCTCGGCCCGACCAGGAACGATCTGAAACGATATCTCACCGAATGGACCGGCGGGCCGAGGCTCTACACGCCCGAGAAGGGCCATCCCCGGATGCGTCAGCGGCACATGCATGTCGCCATCGGCGAACAGGAACGGGACGCCTGGCTCCTATGTATGCGCGGGGCTTTGGAGCAGGTTGTCAGCGATGCGCAAGCCCGCGCCGTGCTTTACGAAAACATGGCCAAGCTCGCCGACTGGATGCGCAACCAGCCGGAAACCGGAATGTAGAAGGATATGACCGCCGGTTCGCGTTTCCTCCGCACCGTTCGACCTGTCGCCGTGGAAGAGCTTCAGCACATGCCTACGCGGGCCTTGCTGAAGCGCCTGGAAGACCTGCGCCGCCTGCATGAAACCTGTGAGAATACCGATTGGGACGAAGCCGAGCGCGACGCGGTAAATGCCTCGGGCCTGATCGCCTTTAAGGATACGGCGATCTGGAAACAGGCCTATGCGGATCTGAAAGCCGTGCTGCAAACGCGTGACCACGTTGATCGGGGAGGCAAACAGGCCCGGCGCAGAGACCAGCAGGAAAAGCAGCGGAAATAGGGGCCGCGGATCTCGGCGACCTGAGAAAGCGGTCGCGTAGGCGGTTTCAAGGTGCGGGAAAGAAAGCCTTACTACGTCCGGTCAGCCGGTAGGCCGCGAGCCCGACCCATTCCCTGAAAGCGATATCGAACCGTTTCAGCCCTTCGGAAGCTCCTGAAAAGCCGAGATATTTTCCCTCCGGCCCCCGTGTCCGGTAGTCCACTGGCCAGGCGGTCAGGCCACTCCATCCGGCCTCGCGAAACACGCTGATGGCGCGCGGCATGTGATAGGCGGAGGTCACCAGCAGCCAGGTCTGGCCGGGTTCGGGTTTGACCAGCTCCCGGGTGAGAACTGCGTTTTCCCAGGTGTTCCGCGATTTGTCCTCCAGCACGATCCGTTCCGGGTCGATGCCGAAATCGGTGAAAAGCCCGACTGCCACGGCTGATTCCGTGGTCTGACCTGGAACGAGAAGGCCTTGACCGCCGGTATGGATAATCTTCGCGGTGGGAAGTTTTCGCGCGAGCCCGCCGACAGTCGTCAGCCGTTCGGCCGATGTCGTCAGTGCAGGCACGCCCCGCGCGCCGGAGGTCACCGTGTCCACCGCTCCGCCGAGAACGATGATCCCGTCGACCGGGGGCGGGGTGTCTGGTCGCGGGAAGCGATCCTCAAGCGGCTGAAGCAGAAGATTGGCCGCAGGAGAAAACCCGAGCACCACGAACCCGAAAAACGCGGCAACGATCGCGGTCATGCCGGTTCGCCGCCATCGGGTCAGCCTCAACAGCAGACCCAGGCCCAAAAGGATGATCAGGAAATTCGTCGGCCGGATCAGGAAAAACAGGATCTTGGAAAGATAGAAAAACATGCACGGGTCCGGGAATCAGGGTTTCCGCGAATTAAACCACATCATTTGGCGACTTCATGTCCGGAGGATCGAAGGCCGGCCCCTATCAAGCGAAAGCCCCGGCTGTGAACCGGGGCTTTCATCATCTTTTGGAGCGTCTGGCAGTGTCGCCGAAGGGCTCGTTATTCGGCCGCGACCGTTTCGCCGGCCTCTCCAAGGGTCCGCCAGTCGACGGTCTTGGGGTAGACGCCCTCGCGAGAGTTGATCGTGGACTGGCGCACACGCGGGTCTTCCGTTCCGATCGCCTTGCCGCCCTCGGCGACCTTTCTGGCCGCATCGACCATCAGGCGGCGGAATTCGACGATCGCCAGATCCGACGCCCCGAGCACATCCACCGAGCGGTCGGCGATCGGGCCCTGGGTTACCCACATGGCGATATCCTGATTGGGAATGCCCTGGATGCCGGAGAAATTGCCCAGCTTCATCGCCTGACGGTCCTGAAGGAAATTGTTTTCGATCGTGCGGACCGGTTCCCAGCGCTCGTTCACGTCGATGCCTTTGCGCGCGTGGGCGAATTTCCGCCATTCCTCGGTGGAGGGAACTTCCTCCGTACCCCAGGCAATGAAATGGAAGGCGGTCGTCACATCGTCGATCGGCACGATGACGCTGGCGACGTTGTACATGTTGTTCGGCGGGATCAGCGAATAGTAAGGCGCCACGAATTCGGTGATGCGCAGATAGTTGTGCGTGTCCGCATTCTTGATCGGACGCCGGATCGCCGCATAGTGAAAACCGTAGCTGGTCGTCTGGGTCTGCATGCGCGGCGACTTGTCCGTCGACGGCCGGTACCAGGACTTGTTGTCGGCCGAAGCGCGCTCGACGCGTGCGGGAACCATGTCCGACGAATGCAGGCTCGACGAATGCGCGCTGTCGATCTGGCCTTCGTGGATCTGTGCCCAGTTGCACGGGATCCGGATCTTCAGGATCGAAACCGGCGTGTCTTCGGTCGGAGCGAAGGCGGGCGGATCGAATTCCGGCGCGTCTTCCTTCTCGCCGAACCAGGCCCAGACGAAGCCGCCCCATTCCCTGACCGGATAGGAACGGTGCTTGACCTTGTCCATCAGCGGGCTGCCTTCCGGTTCCGACGACATGGCGACGATGTTGCCGTCCACGTCCATCTTCCAGCCGTGATAGAGGCAGCGCAGACCGCATTCCTCGTTGCGCCCGAGCACGAGCGAAGCCCGGCGATGCGGGCACAACTCGTCCAGAAGGCCCAGCCGTCCGTCCGTGTCGCGGAAGGCGACGTAGCGTTCGCCCAGAACTTCCACCAGTAACGGCGTGCCGTCGCGTTCGGCGACTTCCTCGATCAGGCAAACCGGCGTCCAGTGTTGGCGCATCAGTTGGCCCATCGGCGTTCCGGGGCCGACGCGGGTCAGAACTTCGTTTTCTTCCGGCGTGAGCATGAAACCTCCCTCAATTTAATTGATTAGAAATCTAAGGGAAACTATCCCAAAGTTTTTCGTCCGTCCAGACGTTGACAGAAAAATATTAGATTTCTAAGTATATTGCCTGAGAACAAGGCGCGAGCCGATTTTTTGGGACGGAAAAGACACTCATGACGACAGAAACCGGGGGAATCCGCACGACCGTGGCGCGGCGGCGGGAGCTGACGCCTGACATCGCGGAGTTCACGCTCGTGGCCGCCGACGGCAGGGCTTTGCCTGACTTTACGCCCGGCGCCCATATCACCGTTCAGACACCCTCGGGCGCCATGCGGCGCTACTCGCTCGTCGGCACCGGGGAGGAGCCGGAATCTTACGTGATCGCGGTAAAGCGTGAGCCGGAGTCGCGCGGCGGATCGCGCTCGATGCATGAGCAGGTCCAGGAGGGAACCGAGCTGACCGTCGAGCCTCCCGAAAACGAGTTTCCGCTGAAAGACGCCCAAAAGTACCTGCTGATTGCCGGCGGCATCGGTATCACGCCGATCTATTCCATGGCGCAAAAGCTCGCGGAGGACGGCAAGGCTTTTTCCATTATCTACTGCACCCGATCGCCCGGGCAGACCGCCTATCGCGAAGAACTGCAGGCGGCCTTTCCCGGCAAGGTCAAGCTGCATCACGACAATGGCGATCCGGCGAAAGCCTATGATTTCTGGGACCATTTTGCCGAGCCTCAGACCATGAACGTCTATTGCTGCGGTCCGAAACCTCTGATGGAGGAGATCAAGGCGGTCTCCGGGCACTGGCCGGAAGGCCGGGTGAATTTCGAGGACTTCAAGCCCGTGGAGGTCGTCCGCGCCGACGATCACGCATTCAAGGTGGAACTGGCCCGCGCCGGCCGGACCGTCACCGTTCCGGCGGACAAGTCGATCCTGGAAGCCCTGCGCGAGAACGGCTTTAAGACGCCGAGCTCCTGCGAGAGCGGTACTTGCGGCACCTGCAAGACGCGTCTGCTGTCAGGCGAGCCCGACCACCGGGACATGGTCCTGATGGACGAGGAAAAGGCCGACACCATCATGATCTGCGTGTCGCGGGCAAAGAGCGGAGATCTGGTCCTTGACCTCTGAGAACGGACCGGTCCGCGTCGGCGTCATCGGGCTGGGCAGGGGCTTCGTCCTCATGCTTCCCGCCTTCCGCAATGACGACCGGGTGCGCCTGGTTGCGGCCTGCGCGCCGCGCGAAGAATCCCGGCAGGCTTTCGTCGATGAATTCGGCGGCAGGGCCTATGACGATCTCGAGGCCTTCTGTGCCGATTCCGATATCGAGGCGATCTATGTGGCGACACCGCATCAGTTGCACCGCGAACATGTGATCGCAGCCGCGAAGGCCGGCAAACACGTGCTGGTCGACAAGCCGCTGACGATTACGCTCCAGGACGGGGTGCGCATGGTGGAGGCCTGCGAAGCGGCGGGCGTACACCTCATCGTCGGGCCGAGCCACAGTTTCGATGCACCGGTTGCGACCGCCAGGCGGCTGATCGAAAGTGGCGAGTTCGGTCAGGCGCGAATGATCCACGCCTTCAACTATACGGATTTCCTTTATCGTCCGCGCCGTCCGGAAGAGCTGCGCACGGACCTCGGTGGCGGCGTGATCTTTTCCCAAGGGGTCCATCAGATCGATATGGTTCGCCTGCTGGCCGGCGGTCGGGGCGACAGCGTCTTCGCCATGACCGGAAAATGGGATCCGGCCCGGCCGACCGAGGGCGCCTATTCCGCGCTGATTTCCTTCGAAAACGGGGTATTCGCCTCGATGACCTATTCAGGCTTCGCCCATTTCGACAGCGATGAATGGATGGGCTGGACCGGCGAACTGGGCAATCGCAAGGACCCGGAAGCTTACGGCGGCGCGCGCAGGGCGCTGGCCGATGTCGCATCGCCGGAAGAAGAGGCGAAGTTGAAATCCACACGGACCTACGGATCCGGCGACATGCCGAAGCCGGCCGCGTCCTACGAGCACTTCGGGCCCATCGTCGTTTCCTGCGACCGGGCCGACCTGCGCCTGACCCCGGAAGGGGTTCAGGTCTATGGCGATACGCAAAAACAATTTGTCCCGGCGCCGGACTTCCGGCATCCGCGGCTGGAGGTCGTCGACGCGCTGGTGTCGGCCGTCAGAAAAAACGTGCCTCCGGCTCAGAACGGCGCATGGGGGCTTGCGAGCCTTGAGGTTTGCCTCGCGATTCTGGAGGCGGCGGAAAGCCGCCAGCCGGTACGGCTGAAATATCAAACGGGTTTGGAGGAGGGTGTTCGCCGATGAGCGATCTCAGACTGTCACTGGCCATGGGCGACTACGATCGGACCCGCGCCATCTATGATGGACGTGTCAAGATCGACGGCGTCGATCCGATCTGCATGCTTCAGTCGCCGGAGGAAATGTTCTTCCGCGCCTTCCGGCACCAGGCATGCGACATCAGCGAGTTGTCCCTGTCGTCCTATTCCATTTCGGTCGCCCGCGGCGAGCCTCATTATATCGCGATCCCGGTGTTCCTGTCGCGCGCGTTCCGGCACACCTCGGGCTACATCCGCACCGATCGCGGCATCGCCAAGCCGACGGACCTGATCGGCCGGCGGATCGGCATTGCCGAATACCAGCTCTCGGCCAATGTCTGGTTCCGCGGCATCCTGGAGGAGGAATACGGGGTCAAGCCCTCGGACATCGAGTGGGTGCGCGGCGGCATGGATTCGCCCGGCCGCCCGGAGAAGATCAAGGTACAGTTGCCCCCGGATATCCGCGTGTCGGAAGCCCCGGAAGGGGCGACGCTCAACCAGATGCTGATCGACGGCGACATCGACGGCTTCGTCGGTCCGCGTTCGCCGCGCTGCTTCGACGAAGGCGTGCCCAATATCGGCCGGCTGTTTCCCGATACCATCGGTGAGGCGGAGAGCTACTACAAAAAGACCAGGATCTTCCCGATCATGCATGTGCTGGGCGTGCGCCGGTCGCTGGCAGACCAGCATCCCTGGCTTCCCGGTGCGCTCTTCAAGGCCTTCACCCAGGCCAAGGCGATCGCCCAGAAGGCCCTGGCCGACACCTCGGCCACCAAGGTCACCATGCCGTTCGTCGAGGACAATCTCGCCCGGGCACGTGCGCTCATGGGGCCGGATATCTGGAGTTACGGCCTCCAGCCGAACGTCAAGACCCTCGACACCTTCCTGGGCTATCACCACGCGCAGGGACTTTCGCCAAGACGCGTTTCGGTGGACGAGCTGTTTCATCCGGCAACGCTCGAAAGCTTCAGCCTGTGAGCGCGGTTGCTCGCGCCCGCCGATGCCTGTTCCGTCGAAGAGGAGCCGAATGATGAAACTGTCTCCGGGAGACATCGTCGAGATCGAGACCGATGGCGGTCTTGCCTACGTCCAGGTCACGCACAACCATGTATCCTATCCGGAGGTCGTGCGGGGTCTGCCCGGGCTGCAGGCGACGCGGCCCGAACTGGCACTTCTGGCGCGGGCTCCGACGGCTTTTACCGCCTTGTTTCCGCTCGGAGGCGCCCTGGAGCAGGGGCGTATAACGGGCAGCAAGGTCGCAAATCATCCTGTACCGGAAACGGACAGAGCCTTCCCGACCTTCAGGATGCCGGTCCGCGGCCGGCAGGGCAACGTAGTCTACTGGTGGCTTTGGGACGGGGAGGGGTTGCGGTTCGAAACCGATCTCGAACCGGCAAACGACAAGCTGCCGATGCGCGAGGTCATGGCCCTCGACAGTTTCATGGCGCGGTTGGGTTGACGTCGGTGGCGGTGTCGCCTTCGATCCGTCCGGTCAGATTGTTCTGAATGGCAGCCAGGAACTCGAGGAACACCGCCCGTTCCCTGTCGGAAAATCCTTCGACGGCGTCGTCGACGACTTCCTTGGCAAGCGGGATCAGCTCATCCCGAAGCGCGCTGCCCTGTTCCGTGAGATAGATATTGATCTTGCGCCGATCGGTTCCGTTCTTCACGCGTCGGACCAGACCCTTTCGCTCCATGGATTTGATCGCGGTCAGGGTGGTCGGTTCCATCGTTCCGACGATATGGGACAATTCGCGCTGCGTCAGGCCATCCTGACGCCAGAGCACCCGCAGGAAATACCACATTCCGATCGTGACGCCGTGGGGCGTAATCTTCTGCTGCAGGTACCGTGTCATCAGACGGTTGGTCGTGCGGATCTGGTAGCCGATGCTCTTTTCGAACGGCAGCAGTTCGTCGTCGTGACCTTCCGGTTCGTTTTGGCTCCCGGTCTTCGGATCAGTCATAGGAACCTTTTTCAGTAATGTGTTGCGACTGCTTTTCCTTTCATTTGTCAGGGGGCAGGTCAAGCGCGCCTTTGGTTCCGCCAGCCAAGGGACAAAAAATGGCGCCCCTGCGCCGACCGGGGCGCAGGGGCGGTTTTCTGTCTTGGGCGGAAGTCTAGCGGTCTTTCTCTGCCGATCCGAGCACAGTCCTTGCCGCCACCGCTGCCGTTGCTGTCTGTTCGCCGGATGCGTTGACATAGCGGTGCCACGCATAAGCGGCCACAAGACACGCCACAGCGATTGCGCTGACCAGATAGCCGCCGAACAGAATCATTGTCCCGCCGGCGAAGAACAGCAGCCTCGGGATCCGTGTCACGGCCGCATCGAGATAGCCTTCGACTGCGACAGCGATGAAGACGAGCCCGACGATGGCATTCGCGATCGCGAAGCCGATCTCCCAGACCGACCCTTCGAGCAGCAGCGCCGGGTTCGAGATGAAGGCGAAGGGGATCAGGAAGGCTCCGATCGCGATCTTCACCGATTGGGCGGCAATCGCGAGCGGGTTCTCGTCCGCGATCGCACTGGCCGCATAGGCCGCCACCGCGACCGGTGGCGTCAGCGCGGACATGACCGCGAAATACAGGATGAACAGATGGCCGGCCATCTGATCGATCCCCAGGCTGTGCATCACCGGTGAAATCAGCACCGCCGCCAGGATGTAGGCGCTGGGCGTCGGCATGCCCATGCCCAGCAGTGTGGTCAGAAGGGCGGCGATCACCAGGGAAAAAAGGATGTTGGTTCCCGAGATCAGGAAAACCACCGTCGAGAACTTCGACGCCAGTCCCGTCATGGTGATGCCTCCGATCACCAGGCCGGCTGCCGCGCAGGCACCGGCGACCGCGACCATCCGGATGCTGGTTTCCGACAGGATGTCGTAGAGGGCGAATGGTGACAGCCGGGTGGACTTGCGGAACATGGAGACCACCAGGACGGCGGTGACACCATAGACGGCGCTGTAGGTCGGGGTGTAGCCGTCAAGCAGCGCCCAACTGATGACGATCAGCGGGATGAAGAACAGGCCGCCCTCGCGGAAGATCTCTTTCAGAGACGGGATCTGCGACCGGTCGACGCCGGCAAGGCCTTCCTTCTTGGCGCGCAAATGGACCTGGACGTAAATCGGCAGGTAGTAAAGCAGCGCCGGAATGACGGCCGCGATAGCGATGTCGACATAATCGATGCCGGTGTATTCGGCCATGATGAAGGCGGCTGCGCCCATGACCGGCGGCAACAGGCTGCCACCGGTGGAAGACGCGACTTCGACGGCCGCGGCGAAGGTGCCGCGGTATCCCATTTTCTTCATCATCGGGATGGTCACGCTTCCCGTCGTCACCACGTCGGAAGTCGGGCTTCCCGAAATCGTGCCGTAAAGGCCGGAGGAGATGACGGCGATTTTTGCCGGGCCGCCCGGGGTCTGACCTGTCAGATAGGCTGCCAGATCGTAGAAGAACTGCGCGCCGCCCGCCTTGGACAGGGCCGTGCCGAACAGCACGAACAGGAAGGCGTAGGTCGCCGCAACTCTCAGCGGCACGCCGAACAGGCCGTCGGTCGTGAACACGGTGATGTCGAGGAAGTGCTCGTAGGAGATTTCCCCGTGACCGAGTACGCCGCCGAGCCGGTCGCCGAAAAGATTATAGGCCAGGAACACGATCACGATTGCTGTCAGACCCATCCCGACGGTTCTTCGCACTGCTTCGATGGCGAGGAACAGGATGATCGAGGCAAAGGCGACGTCATAGGTGCTGAGCGGATCGAGAAGCGTGATCCGTTGGGCGATCATGTCCGCCTGGGACACGAAATAGGCTCCCGTCAGGATCGACAGACCGGCGAACAGCCAGTCGGGAAGGGAGACGCGCTTTTTGTCGGAGTCCGGTGACGGACCGATCAGCAGGAAGGTCAGGACCAGCATCAGCGCGAAAAACGTCATGATCAGTGTCAGAGCATCTTCGCGCGAAAAGGCGGCTGCATAGATCACCCATGCTGAGGTTGCCGCGGCATAGGCCTTGATGATTTTCCCGAGCCAGCCGTCAGGTCTGCGCCGCGCTCCGGTGCTAAAAAAGAAATTCAACACTGACTTTGACCGTCCTTGTTTGATGTCACAGCGCATGAAGGCGCGGGTGCCGCCCGCGCCTTCCGTTTGAACCTGAAATCAGGTCACTGACCGGCGTTCTTGTAGATTTCAACGGCTGCCGGGTGATATGGAACGGCCTTTGCTGCGGACATCAGCTTCACGTCGAGCGGAGCCATCGCCTTGTGCACGCCCTGGAGTTCGGCGGAATTGTCGGTCAGCGCCTTGGTGATATCCGCCACCAATTTCTCATCCGCATCCTTGCGCACGAACAGCTGGGCCGACACCGTGACGGTCAGCGTATCCTCGTCGTTCCAGTCATAGGCAGACGCCGGAATGATAAACGGCTGGATATCCCATTCGTCGACCACCTTCTTGGCGGTTTCATCCGTGATCGGCAGCAGAACCACGTCGATCGCGGAGGCCAGTTCGCGGATGGAACTGTGATTGACGAACAGGGAGTTGATCAGGATGTCGGCGCGCCGGTCACGCATCAGGTCGCCCTGTTCGCTGGAAGCGGCATATTGCACATCCCCGCCCCAGGACTTCACGTTTTCCGGGGTCGCGCCGATCGCGTTGAGCATGGATTCGCCGATGGCGCTCACGATGTTGCCGCGACGGTTGAGCACGATCTGCGCGGGCAGCTTTTGCGTGGCGATGTCCTCGAGCTTCGTCAGCCCGTGTTCCTTGGCGTAGCCGGCATTGACGATCACCTGCATCGGCGCCCAGGTGTAGAGCTGCGCGATTGTCGACATGCTGTCGATCGGCGCCTTGAACGGCGGACGGCCGGTGATGGCGGCCTTGGCTTCCGCGTCGTGGATGATCGCCAGGTCGCACTTCTTCTGGTCGAGAAGGGCGACATTGGCCAGTCCGCCGCCGGACGTCTGATAGGTGATGGTGGAGCCGGGGAACGACTTCTTGACCGCGGCATCGATGCCGGCGCCGAGAAGGCTCCACAGGCCGCCCGGGCTCGCACCGCAAAGCGTAAGGTTATAGGTCTGTGCCGTCGCTGCAGATGTGGCGCCGAGCACGAGCATTGTCGCGGCCGCCAGGCCGCGTGCAAATGAAGATCGCATTGATTTCCTCCCAATTAAGCAATGTTTAGATTGCTAATCTAATAACCATATGGCCTGTGAAAGGCCGTTGTCAATTCGATATTTTCGTTTGAAACAAGGGCTGTTGGAACCCTCGACACGAGGGGGAAACTGGGTTAGTGAAATTTTCCTTAGTATTCTAATGATAAATGGAGAGGGCAGACCCTGCGGTTGCCGAAGGCAAGCAAGCCGGGTTTTCGCCGATCGAACCGGCTTCGGGGAGTGACATGAAGATAGCGGGTTGCCTAACGTCGGTTGTCTGCCCTTGACCGGAGAAATCCTCGCTCTTTTTTCTGCGCTGGCTTTCAGTTTCGCCAGCGTCGCCATCGCCCGGGGTGCCCGGTCGGGCAGTGGCGAAAGCGGCGTCTTTCTGTCGGCGGTGATGACCGCCGCACTGTCCGTAGTCGCCTGGTCGGTGTCTGACCAGTCGTTCGGCCCGGCAGGAAATCAGGGTCCGCTGTGGATAGCTGCCGGCTGGTTCGCCATTTCCGGACTGCTGGCGACGATTGGCGGCCGGACGACCCTGTTCAAGTCGATCGAATATGCAGGTGTGGTTCGGGCGTCGACGACGCGCCGGCTGATGCCTTTTCTGGCGCTGTTGCTGGCCTGGGTGATTCTGGGCGAAGGGATTTCCACATGGGCCGGGGCTGGCATGGGCTTGATCGCAGCAAGTTTTGTCTTCCTCTATATGGAAAATCGCCGGGCCATCAGTTCCTCTGCCGATGCCGGTCTCGACAGTGCGGGTATTTCGCGCGGACTGGCTTTCGGTATCCTGTCGGCAGCCCTATATGCCGCCAGCTTCATCGCCCGGAAATTGGGTCTCGAAGACGTTCCCAACCCATTCTTCGGCGCCCTCGTCGGGTCGCTCGTCGCATTGCTGCATTATGCCGGCGGATGCATTGTGAGCAATCGCTTCCGGCTGCTGGTGTGGCGGTCCTTTTCGAGGCCGGATCCCTGGCAGCTTCTGGCCGCTTTCTGCATGTCGGTCGGCCAGATTTCCCAGTTCGCGGCCTTTTTACGTACGGATGTAAGCCGCGTCGCCTTCATCAATTCGGTCGAAGTTTATCTGTCGGCCGCTCTCGCCGTTCTGGTTTTCAAAACGGAAACCCTGCCATCCAGGCCGATTCTGGCCGCAATGGCCCTTGCGACCGGCGGCGTCGTCCTGATTGCCGCAGGTGCCTGACCCCAATGCCAAATACCCAAGGAGGAAACATGACCGATCAGAGACTTGTCGAGAACGCGATCCGCGACCTCGTTCTGGCCAACCGCATTCTCGCGCGTGAGGACGTCATCGACGATTTCGGCCACGTCAGTGTGCGCCATCCCACCAACCCGGACCGTTTCCTGCTGTCGCGTTCGCGCAGCCCCGAGGTGGTCACCCGCGACGACATCATGGAGTTCGAACTCGACGGAACCCTGGTCTCCGACGACAACCGTCGTCCCTACGCCGAGCGCTTCATCCACGGCGCGATCTATATGGCGCGGCCCGACGTCAATTCCGTCTCTCATCACCATGCGCGCTCGGTCATTCCGTTCTCCGTCACCGATACGCCGCTCCGCCCGGTGTTCCACATGGCTTCGGTCATGGGTACGGACATTCCGGTATGGGACAGCCAGCCGGAATTCGGCGACACCAACATGCTGGTCGACAGCCTGGATATGGGCCATTCCCTGGCCAAGACGCTTGGAAACGGCCGCGCGGCCCTGCTGCGCGGACACGGCGCCATCTGTGCCGCTCCCGACCTCAAGGCGATCTGCATGATCTCCATCTATATGAAGGATAATGCCGAGCTGATCCTCAAGACCTTGCCGCTCGGTGAGCCGAAATACCTGGCGCCCGGCGAAATCGAAAAGGCGGGGTCGATGCTCCTGAGCGACATGCCGCTGGCACGCGCCTGGGACTACTGGACGGCCCGCGCCGGGTTTTCGGGCATCTAACGCCTGTCCGGACGGGAAAGGCCAAAACGCTTTTGATACCGGCGCGAAACGGCTCCGTTCCGCACCGGTTCAGATCTTCAGATGTTCGAGGATCCGCGCCCGCGTTCCGTCCTCGATCGCGCCCGCATCGTCGATGCTGCCGCGTTTGAGGACGGCCCAGTGGTCCGCCAGCCCGAGGGCAAAATCGAGGTTCTGCTCCACCAGCAGGATTGTGGTGCCTTGCTCGTCCCGTTCCTGCTTCAGGGCAGACGAGATG
Organism: Roseibium sp.; assembly: GCF_048260565.1. Taxonomy (GTDB): domain Bacteria; phylum Pseudomonadota; class Alphaproteobacteria; order Rhizobiales; family Stappiaceae; genus Roseibium. Next base: position 157,555 of record NZ_JBLXGP010000007.1, read on the forward strand.
CGTTGAACGACGCTCGGCTGCAGCCCTTCGGAGATTTCATCGATCAGAAGCAGGCTTGGCCGCAGCATCAGAGCCCGGGCGAGGATGAACATCTTCTGTTCGCCGCCCGACAGGGTTCCCGCTTTCTGGTTTCGTCGTTCCGCCAGGAACGGGAAGTAGGAAAAGGCCCGCTCGAAGCCGTCCTTCATGTCCCGGTCCGACTTCAGCGCCAGACGCAGATTGTCGCGAATGCTGAGATCCTGAAACAGCGGCTGCTCCTGCGGCGCATACCCGATGCCGCCGGCAATGAGACGCGCGGGTCCGATACCGGTGACCGGCACCCCATCAAGCTCGATACTTCCCCGACGGGTCGGAACCAGTCCGAGGATCGTCTTCAGGAGGGTCGTCTTGCCCATGCCGTTCTTGCCCATCAGGGCGAATATCTCGGCGGAGCGGATGGAGAAGGAAACATCCTGCAGGACGTCGATGGCGCCGTAACCGCTCGAGAGGCCCTTGAGCTCCAGTTTCGTTACCGTCGCAGGTGAGGTTTCGAATGATGCAGAAGCCTCAGTCATGCCCGCCTCCCGAATAGATTTCCTTCACGGTCTGCGAATGGACCACGTCTTCCACGCTGCCGTCGAGGACCAGCTTGCCCTGGTGCAGGACGACGATGCGGCTGGAGATGTCGCGGACGAATTCCAGGTCATGTTCCACCAGGATCGCCGCAAGCCCCAGGTCGCCCGTCAGCCGCTGCAGGACAGTGCCGATGGTTGTGCGCTCGGTCTTGGTCAGCCCGGCCGTCGGCTCGTCGAGGAGAATGAGCCTGGGTTCAAGAGCAACCACCATGGCCAGTTCAAGCGCCTGCTTCTGGCCGTGCGACAGCAGCGACACTTTTCGACCCATGAGGGAGGACAGGCCGGTCAGGGACAGGATTTCCACTGCAGGTTCCGGCAGGGCGAGGTCCGGAGAGCGACCGTGCCAGTTCAGGCGATCCAGCGAGGCGCGTGCCATGCGCAGGCATTCCGCCACGGTCAGGCTGTCGAACACGCTGGCCACCTGGAACTTGCGCCCGACGCCGAGCGCGACGATCCGGTTGGGAACAAGACCTGCAATTTCCTGTCCGGCCACTGAAATATGTCCCTCGATCGGCTCCCGGCCATCGCTGAGACACCGCATCAGCGTTGTCTTGCCGGCCCCGTTCGGACCGACGAGGCTCACCAGTTCGCCAGGGCGGATTTCGACGTCGATCCCCTGCAGAACCACCTGGCTGCCGTAGGACTTCTTCAGACCTTCGATTTTCAGAAGCGGTGGCACTCCGGAGGTATCGGTCTTGAGACTGGTGCCCGGAAGCGCCTTCAGTTGAGGGGCGTCCGAATGATCGTCCTCGCCACCCCGCATGCGGGAAAAGGCAGCCGTTGCGATGGCGGCAAGCCCGTTGGGCAGGAAAATGATCATCACGACGAAGAGGGCGCCGATGACCAACTGGTACAGGAACGGCAGCTGGCCGGACAGATTGGCGCTGAGGAAGTCGATGCCGACGGTTCCAATGATGGGGCCGATGATCGTTCCTCGTCCGCCGAGCGCGGTCCAGACCACGAGTTCTGTGCCGAAGACGAAACCGGTGTTCTCGGGCGCCACGACGCCGGAAGCGTTGGCGAACAGGAAACCGGCAAGACCGGCGACGCCCGCCAGCGCGGCTGTCAGCAGGATGCGGATCTTCTGGGTGTTCAGGCCCAGATAGGCGCAGCGGGTGTCGTTGTCGCGAATGGCGATGAGGATCTTGCCCGCATCGGAGCGCACGAAAATCCAGGCGGCAACGGCGGCCGCCACAAGACACAGTCCACTGAGCCGGAAGAAGCCGGAAAGTCCGAAGGGAAGTCCCCAATAGCCGACGAGGCCGCTGCTCGACCCCGTCCAGGTACCGCCGGAATAAACCAATTGCGTGATGACGATGGGGACAACCAGCGAGATCACTGTCGCATAGAGCGGTGTCGAGCCGTAATAGAACGACAACCAGCCCACCAGCAGTCCGAGCAGGACCGGAACAACGATGGCCAGTGCGAAGGAAAGGGCGATCAGGGCAGGGGATCCGCCGATATGGGAGAGGACCATGGCCGAGGCATAGGCGCCGACGCCGAAGAACGCCGCCTGGCCGAAGGTGAGGATGCCGGTGTAGCCCCACAGGAGATCGACCGTGATGGCCAGGAGGGCGTAGATCATGGAGCGCGTCAGGACGTTCAGGCTGAAGCGGTCCAGAAACATCGGTCCGAAAACCACCAGAAGAAAGGCAACGATTGCCAGGCCGGCGAGAAGGTAGCTGCGGATCACCAGAGGGCGGCGCAGGCGCGGGGCGGCAACGGTGTTTGCGTCAGGCACGGGCGAAACCTTTCGGACTGATGCGCAGCACCAGTGCGGACAGAACCGCAACGGTGATGCCGCCGAGAATAGGGCTGATGTAGGTGCTCACGATGACCTGGGCACCGCCGAAAACGAGACAGGCGACAGCGAGCGCTCCAAAGGACGACCCGGCGACCATGACCAGCATGAAGGCGCCGATCAGCCAGGCGACCCCCATCGTGGGATCGACGCTCGTCAGCGGGGTCAGCAGCACACCGGCGAGTGCCGCCAGTCCGGTGCCGATGATGAAGGTTGCCAGCCGAACCTTGTCCGTATCGATGCCGAGACCCTTGGCGAGCATTTCATTCATGATGACGGCCTGCGCCGTAAGGCCGAGCCGGGTGCCTTCCAGCAGAAAGGCGAAGCCGAGGCCGATGACGATGGCGGCGCCAAGAGCGAACAGCCGGTAGAGGGAGTAGCTGATGCCGAAGATATCGACCGTTCCACCCACAAGGCCGGGGGTGAACTGTACGTCCCGCCCGAACCAGAGCGTGATCAGCTGTCCGATCACGATGCCAAGGCCCCAGGTCGCCAGGATGGCATCGAGCGGCCTCTGGTAAAGGGGGCGGACGATGAAATGCTCGGTGATACCCCCGAGAAAACCACCGACGACGAAGGCAAGCGGGAGAGCGAACCACGGATTGAGCCCGAGGCCAGCAGTTACGACGGCGCAATAGGCGCCGATGGTCAGCCAGGCGCCATGAGCGAAGTTGATGATCTTCAACACGCCGAAAATCGCGAGGAGACCGGCGGAAACGATGAATAGCACGGCCGCGGTGGTGACGATGTCCAGTATCAGCATGACGCCGTTCTCCGGTTGGGGCGGCGGGAGACAGGATACCCGTCTCCCGCCGGTGTTATCGGTTTAGAGGTTCGGGCACTGTTCGCCCGGGTCGACGTTTTCGAAGGTGTTGACCACGGAAACAGACCCGTCCGCCTGGACCTGGCCGAGATACATGTTGAGCGGCGCGTGATGCTGCTTGTTCATGGTGATCGTTCCGCGCGGGCCGGTAAAGGACACTTCGCCTAATGCGGCCAGAACGGCGTCCGGATCGGTGGAGCCTGCCTTTTCGACGGCGGCCTTGTAGAGGTAGACACCTTCATATTCCGGTACGGACAGGTCGTTCGGGGTCCGCAGGTCTTCGCCGAATTTCGCCTTCATGGCCTCCAGGAACGCCTTGTTTTCCGGGCTGTCGATGCCGGTGACATAGGAGGCGGAAATGTAGATGCCGGTGGCATCGGCGCCCATGGTCTTGGCCGTGCCTTCATCAACGGCAAGGTTGCCGTAGGGAAGATCGACACCTGCGCCGCGCAGCTGCTTGGTCAGCGTCACGTTCGGCGCACCGCCGGCGGTGGAGGTAATCAGCGCGTCCGCACCCGAGCTCTTCAGGTTGGAAATGATCGCGGTCCAGTCACTGCCATCCATGGGCAGGTATTCCTCGCCGACGACCTTGCCGCCCTTTTCCTCGATGTATTTGCGGGCAAACTCGAGCATGCCGCGGCCGAAGGCGTAGTCGCTGCCGACCAGGAAGAAGTTCTTTGCTCCGTCCTTGGTCATGAACTGGTCGACAACCGGCGGAACCTGCTGTTCCGGCACCCAGGCATTCACATAGAGGTAGGGGCTGCAGGACCGGCCTTCATAGAAGGAGGTATAGATGTAAGGCACGCCGCCCCGGGTGACGATGGGCAGGCCGGCGTTGCGGGCCGCACTGGTTTCCATGGAGATGATCACGTCGACCTCGTGCTGGTAGACCAGCGAGTCGAAGGCTTTCTGGGCGCCTGCGGCACCCGAGGCGTCATCGGCGATTTCCAGGGCGACCGGCCGGCCGAGGATGCGCCCGTCGCGTTGATTTCCTCCACGGCGAGTTCGGCGGCCTGGACGACCGAGGGCGCCACCACGGAGTTTGCACCGGAGAGGCCGACGGGCACGCCAATCTTGATCGGATCGCCATCCTGGGCCTGTGCCACAGTGGCAAGGGCCACCAGGGCCGTTGCCGTTGCCAATGTCTTGATCAGTTTCATGCTGTTTCCTTTCGTTTACTGGAAGGCGGCATTTATTTGCCGATTATTGGGTTGCCGTAGACGTCCGGTCGCCGGTCGCCAATGATGTTGTTGTGTTCGTTCAGAGCCCGGCTGGTCTGGATTTTCGAGAGATCGATCTCGGCGATCAGAGTTTCCTCCCGGTCCTTGGAGGCCGGACCCGCGAGCGCCCAGCCTTTGGGGCCGATGATGAGGCTCTGGCCGATGAAAGGCTGGCCCCGCTCGATGCCCACGCGATCCGCGCAGGCAATGAAGAAGCCGTTCGAATGGGCCGCCGCTCTGTGCAGGGTGTTCGACATGGCCTCGGTGCCGTCCGGCTGCGCCGGCATGGGCACCCAGTTGGTCGGAATGCACACCAGTTCTGCGCCGGCAAGCGCCAGCGAACGGAAGAGCTCGGGGAACCAGCCATCGTAGCAGATCGCAAGTCCGATCTTGCCGAGCGCGGTGTCGAACACCGGCAGGCCGAGATTGCCGGGATCGAAGATCGGATTTTCCATGTCCCACAGATGCAGCTTGCGATAGCGGCCGATATATCCGTCCGGTCCGCAGAAGATCGCCGAATTGTAGAAGGCGTCTCCCTCCTTTTCTGCCAGCCCCGAGACGATATAAATGCCGAGTTCTTTTGCGAGTTCGATAAGGACCTGCGCCGAGCGCCCTTCGGGGATCGGCTGGGCGAGAGAGGCGAGCTCCTGCCGGTCTGCAAAGACATAGCCGCTGTCCGCCAGCTCCGGGAGGACGACAACCGAGGCCCCGGCCGCGCAGGCTTCCCGCGTGTGCTTTTCCATTGCCTGCAAATTGTCTTCGATACGCCCGATGGCGGGTTCGAACTGGATGCAAGCGAGCTTGAAGGGCTCCCGCTGTACTTTCAAAACAGTCTCCAAAACGCAAAAAGCCCCTGGTTCGGACGTTAATCCGAAAACCAAGGGCTGAACCTAGCCGTGATGTAAGAGCGGCACCCCTGCCGCACGAGCTTTCCAGCTCTGAGAGAAAGGCTCACACAGTCCGATGCCTATCGTCAAGGCAAAAAAAGATGGCGGCTAATATTTGGTCAGTCCGACCTATTTTTGAGGCACCGAGCTGAGTGTCAGGTTGCTTCCGCCCAGTATTTCGTGAGCGGATACAATGGTTTGCGCTACCTGTGTCATGGGCAGTCGACGAGCCGTCGCCTGTTCCCGCAGGCGCTGATAGGCGATGTCTTCGTCCAGTTCGTTCATCCGCATCAGAAGTTTGACCGCCTTGTCGACCAGACGTCGACCTTTCAGGGTTTCCTCCAGTTTGCTCACTTTCGCTGTCAGGCGTTTTTCAAACCCGTGCCGGTATCGGGCCAGGGCAAACTGGTTGAGAACACCGGCAAGCCGCAGCGGCTTGCTCAGGACACCGTGGGCGTTCAGGTCGACGATGGCCTTCAGCGACGTCGGGCTCTCGTAAGTCACGATTGCGATGATCGCCGGATCGCGCCCGTCAAGAACTGTCGCAATCTGTTCGAAGGGAATGTCCTCGACCTGAATGAAAATCGTATCCACATCCGGAGGCAATGCCGCGGGCAGGGGCCAGACGGCACTTACGGTGCAACCGAGGCGCTTGAGATGATCGACCAGTGTCTGGCGATCCTCGTCTGGCGTATGGATGACAAGGGCGCGGGCGCTGCGCAGATCGGCCAGTATTCTTTGGGCTCCGCCTTTCTTCATCACGCGCTCATCCAGGTTTCTTCAAAGCGGGTCATGACGAGATAGGGATCGGGGCGCACAGGGCTGGACGCCTGCCACTCGATGTCGAACAGGCCGTCCTTGCGCGCAACGCCGAGGCGCGGGGTCAGAAAGACATGGCGGGTTTCCCCATCGAACGAGACCGTGTCACCGGGGCCGACGAGCTTCTCGCTCAAGACCGCTTTCGAGATCTTGGCGGGATCCGTTGTGCCGGTGCGGGCAAGGGCCTGGGCGAACAGCAGGACCTGGATATAGGCAGGCTGGGACCAGATGCTGGTCGTCGCATCAGGGCCGAAGTGCTGTCGGAATGCCGAGACGAACCGCTTGTTGGGTTCGTCCTGCAGGGTGTGGAAGTAAGTTGCAGCAAGGATATGCCCGTCGCATTTATCGGCGCCGATCACCCCGATTTCCGTTTCTGCCATGGTCAGGCTGGCGATGGGTTGGCGATGTCGATCGAAGCCGGCAGCGTCATAAAGGGTATAAAAATTGCGGGCGGCGCGTCCGATCATCGTTGAGAACACCGCGTCCGGTTCGACCCGCCGGATATCCTCCACCAGGTCGGAAAGGCTTCTCGAGTCGGCATCGAGCGGCAAATAGGTCTCTGAGACGACCTCTCCGCCCTTGGCCTCGATCAGGTCGCGCATCACCCGGTTGGATTCGCGCGGATAGATATAGTCCGATCCCACGAAATAGATCTTTTTGCCGTGGGTCTGCAGCAGGTAGTCGGCAAGCGCGAACGTGTTCTGATTGAGGGTCGCCCCGGTGTAGAGCACGTTCTCGGAATACTCGAAGCCCTCATACATGGACGGGTAGAAGAGAAGTCCGTTGTGGCGCTCGATGATCGGCAAAACGGCCTTGCGGCTGGCGGACATGGAGCAGCCGAAAATGACGTTGACTTCCTCTTCCGCCAGCAGGTCGCGGGCCATGCGACGGTATGTGGCGCTGTCCGCTTGCGGGTCGTAGATCACAGCTTCGATCGGACGGCCTTCGACGCCGCCGGCAGCATTGATCTCCTCGATCGCCAGCAGGGTGCCCCGCAAATGCTCCGTCTCGGTAATCTCCGTCACGCCGCTTCTGGAAAAAAGGACGCCAACGCGCCATGGATGGTTGTTTTGATGTTGTGTCACGACCGGATGAAGCTCCATTTTGCCATGCACAATAGCACCATTCCGGGACAGGCGGCAAAACCGGTGCGTACCCTGAGTTCATACCCTAGATCTCTTCTCTGACCTGGGCATAGGTAAGAGCCGCGAAGATCCCGGTTCCGCCGACCACGTTTCCGGCCAAGGCCGGAAGAATGCCGCCGAAGACCGCGGGCCCCAAGCCGATTTCGCCATGGGCGACAAGTATGAAGAGTTCCGTTGATCCGGCCACCACGTGGGACATGCCGCCGACACCGATGACATAAGTCACGATGATGATGATCAACACTTCCCCGGCGCTTTCCATACGGGGAAGGATCCAGACCAGGGCCGCAATGAGAAACCCGGCGGGAATTCCCCATAGAAAGTGGTTCAGCGCATCCGCCTTTGCATAATGGCGCGACACTTCGAGGATTCCCTCGAACTGGGCATCCGGTATGATGCCGGCGAAGGCCAGCACGGCAGCCGCAGCGGCACACCCCACAAGGTTTGCCGCAAAGACCGTGCCCCAGAGCCTGCCGATCCGGGCCAGCGATTCGATGGACGGGTTCAGAAACAGCGGCAGGATCGGGGTGATCGTGTTCTCGGTAAAAAGCTGCATGCGCCCGAGGATCACGATCAGAAATCCGACCGTGTATCCCAGATTTGAAATGGCGGGCGTCCAGTCTGCGTGCGGCAGAACCGCGACCAGGAACCCCTTGCTCAGAACCGATGTGCTGATCGCAAGTCCGGCAGCGATACCGGACCACCACAGGGCGCTGATGGGGCGGGCGAGTTCATGCTCGCCCTCGCGCCGGATAACCTCGAAAATGACCGACGTCGGGACGTCCTCGAATTCGTCGGCAATTTCCATTTCCTGATGGCTGAGCCTGACTTCGTCGCTCATTGCCCCGGATCCGCGGGGTTTTCCGTTCGGAACGGGCTCCCCCGGGCGCACGTCAGGCTCCCGAGACATTGGCTTCCAGGTGTCGAATTGCCTTTTGTACGTCGTCCAACATGGTCTGTTCACCACCGGTCATGGGTGCTTCCGAACCCGCACGGACAAGGGCACGTTCGTCCTGTTCCCAGCGGCGCAGCAGTATGAGGCGATCGTACTTCGTCAACTCCAGCGCGTCCAGAACGTCTGCCGGTGTGGTGAAATGAGCGCGCGGGTCCTTCAGGATCTCATCATAGGAAACGTTTGACAGATTCGGCATGAATGGCTCCTTTGGGCTTGTTTCCATAGGTAACGGTCATCGGATCAAATGGTTCCGTACCCTAGACCTGTCGCAGCATTCTTTGGCCCATCAGGGAACCAATTCAGCAATCGCGCGTTGATGATGCGAACGCCGGTTCTGCCGGCACCTTTATCAGCAACCAGCCGAAAGGAATTGGAACATGGGTGTTGAGTTTGGTGGCCTTCTGGGCCTCGTGGTTCTCATTCTCGATGTTTATGCCATCGTGAAAATCGTCGGCTCCGGATCTTCGACCGGGAGCAAAGTGCTGTGGGTTGTGCTGATCCTGGTGCTGCCGGTCCTGGGCTTCCTGCTGTGGCTGTTTGCCGGCCCGTCAAAGCCGTCCCTCGCCTGATACGGCCCTCCTTCGTTCGATATCAACGGATGAAAAATATCAACGGATGAAAAAGCCGGACGGCGCCGGGGAAATGCCCGTGTGCCGTCCGGATCCGCAACGGGCCTCCGGACACAGGCCCATGATCGTGAAAAAAAATCGTCAATTCGATGGAACCAAATCCATTCTGCTGCGTTTTGACGATAGCAGACAGCTTCGCAAGACCGGTTTTACGCGCTTCGAAATCTGATCCTCAATCGGTGAAGCAGACCATGCGGGAGTACCGGACATATGAGGCCCCATCGATCTGAATACGAATGCCGGCGCAGGAAACAAGAGCCGGCCACATGACGCGCTGTAGAAAAAGGAAACGCCAACAATGGCTGATATGACCGAGACAGATGTCCGGACGGGAAAGCGAAAAAGCTCCGATGACGAAGTGCATTCCCACATCGGCAGCCGGCTGAAGGCTTACTACGACCGGGTCCTGACCGAGCCCGTACCGGACCGTTTTGAAAACCTGCTGCGACAGTTGGATGCACAAAGCGCTTCCCAAAATGGACAGGAGCAAGGCTAATGGCCACCATGTCAGTGGAGATTCGCGACGAGGTTGTGGCTTGCATTCCGAGCCTGCGAGCCTTTGCCGCCTCTTTGGTGGGTGTCGGCGACCGCGCCGACGATCTTGTCCAGGAAGCGCTGGTGAAGGCCTGGGCCAATATCGGGTCGTTCAAGCAAGGCACCAACATGAAGGCCTGGCTGTTCACCATCCTGCGCAACACATTCTATTCGGCCTACCGGAAAGGAAAGCGAGAGGTTCAGGATGTGGACGGTCAGTATTCGAATGCTCTGGCCGTACATCCGGCCCAGATGGGTCATCTCGATTTCGAGGATTTCCGCATGGCGCTCGACGAACTGCCGGAAGACCAGCGTGAAGCGGTGGTCCTGGTCTGTGCCTCCGGCTTTTCCTATGAGGAAGCCGCTGAAATCTGTGACTGCGCGATCGGCACGATGAAAAGCCGGGTGAACCGTGCCAGAAACAGGCTGTCGGAGATCCTAGGAGTGACTTCCGCGGACGAGTTCGGTCCCGACCACACCGTTAATGCAGCCCTGACGTCGTCCTCATTACCAGCGGTCAAGTTAAGTGCCATGGACTAAGCTCCCTCCGACGAGCACCCGGCTCGATCGTCGGCTCTTCGGTTATGTGGCGGCGGCACTCGTGCCGCTCGCCGCTTTGGCGTTTCTGTTTTCCTATTCCGACCATTTGCGAAGGGCGGCCGAAGAACCTTCCCAATTCATCGATTACGCCCGTCTGATCGGCCAGTCGAGCGCGAAGATCATGGCACGGACCGAAGGCTACGCCGCGGCTCTGGCCGCTCGCCCCGAGTCCGCCTTCGGAGACTGCATTGCCCTTTTTGAAGAGGTGCATCAGGAGCTGCGCCCTTCGATCGAATTGAGCGTCTCGGCTGGCGACCGGCCTCTGTGCTCGGTGGCGTTGCGCCGCAACGTGCCGGTGCTGAAGCAGCAAGGCAGCGGCCAAAACCGGAGTGATTCCGTCCTCCCCGTATCGCGCAGCAACAAGGCAACCGGCATCCGTGTCGAGATAGGCCTGACACCCGAAGCCCTGCTGAGTGCGCCGATCGCGGCGACCGTTTCCAGTGACATCGGTTTCGCCCTGCTCGACGAAGACGGCAAGATCATTGCCTCGCATACCGTTGACATTCAGGAAAAAGAGGCTTTCCTCGAATTCGTTCGCGGTCTGGATCTCGAAAGCCATCCCAATCAGGCATTTTTCGAAAAGGACGGGAACTGGCTGATCGCAGCTGTGACACTGCCCGGTGCAAATTTCCGGGTGCTGACTGGAACGCGGCCCACGGAGAGGTTACTCGAACCCTGGCTCAGCATCGCCAAGGCTCTTCTGCCGCCACTCATTCTGCTCGCCGTCGTCTTCGTTGTTCTGCGTTTCGGCATCCAGCGGTTCCTGCTCCGCTATCTGAGGCATATTTACGTGACTTTCCGCAGATATGGTTCCGGTGAAACGAGTGCGCGTGTCGGGCCGCTCGAAAAAGCGCCGCCGGAGATCAACATCCTCGGTCTGACCTTCGACATGATGGCCGACCAGATCGATCACAGGACGCATGATCTGGAAGCTTCGCTCGCAGAACAGCAGCGTCTGACCCGTGAGCTGCACCATCGCATCAAGAACACCCTGCAGATGATCGCCAGCCTGCTCGCCATGCAGCGGCGGGATGCGCCCCTCCCGCATGAACAGGCCGTCTTGCGTGTTGCGCTGGAGAGGGTGTTGTCGATCTCGGCCGCATACCGCATTTCCTACGCCACGAACGAAGGAACGGGCGTTGCCGTAGAGGCGCTGGTGCGGGAAGTGGTGGAGACCCTGCGCGAGCCGGCGATGGTATCGAGAAATGCGGTGCGGATCCACGTGGACGGGGATTCGGAAACGACCATCGACCTGGACCGCGCCATCCCGCTCTCCTTCATCCTGGCCGAATTGCTGCCGCACCGGTTCGACCGACTGCAGCCCGGGGAGGCGATCGACATTCATATCGGTGGGGGAAAATCCATTCTCATCCGGATTTCAGGCGGCGACGCTGACGAAGCCGTCCTGGACGAGGCGGATGGCAATACGATGTTGCGGTCGCGCCTGGTGCGGGCCTATCTCGGCCAGCTGGCGGCAACCTGTGTGAACGAAGACATGGTCACGCGGCTAGAAATCCCCAATTCCTGACAGCCGGATGTGGAGCCTTTCCCGGCGTCCCGGATTGCTCCAAGCAAGAAAAACGCCGCAGCGCGGGGGGGCGCTGCGGCGTTTTTGGCGTCGGTTTCAGGGAGGAGGGAAACTCAACGCATCGGGATCAGGAAACCGGCGGACGGCGGCCGGTAATCAGGCCGTAGACCAGCGAGATCGCGAAGAGGATGATCGCCACGAAGAAGACCAACTTTGCGAGACTCACCGCGGTTCCGGCAATGCCGCCGAAGCCCAGGACTGCGGCAATCAGGGCGACGATCAGGAAGGTAATGGCCCAACCGAACATGTTCTCACTCCTTTCAGCATCATCCCGGATCGCAGGGCAAAAGCCTGGACGGGGCGGGACGACGGGTTCCACGTACGGAAGCCGAACATCTTTTGTTCAAGGCAAGGCCGGCTTCCAGGGTGTCAGCGCAACAGGCGCTGTCCCATGATCAACGCCGCCGATCGGATTTGGTTCGAGTGGCGGAGCAATTTTTTAATTTCGATGCCTGGTGCAGAAAAAAGCGGGCGTCGCAATACCGCTCATTTCCGGGATCAACTCCTTAGAATCGCGGGCTGAAATTTCGTCGGCAATTCAGAAAAACAAAAAAAATCCGGAACCATTCTTAAGCGCACCGGTTGTTCTGGTGTCACCGGGCCACGCCATGCAGGCCGTTTACCAGACCTCCTGCGCGGCGCGGCCAATATGCCAATCTGACAATCGGGAGATCATATCATGATCCGCACGTTGCTTACTACGACCGCTCTTGCCGCCGCACTGACGACTGGCGCTTTCGCGGCCGAAACCATGACCAAGTCCGAGAGCCAGATGGGCGCGAACGGCAACGGCGTTTCCGTGTTCACCAAGTCCCCGGACGCAAAGCCGATGGAAAGCATCGACGGTTACTTTGCCGCTTCCCACAGCCAGATCCTGGCTACGTCCCTGATCGGCAAGATGCTTTATAACGGCACCGGCGAAAACGCCGAGAGCATCGGCGACGTTAACGACCTCGTTCTGTCGCCGAACGGCGAAGCGGAAGCCGTGGTCGTGGGTGTCGGCGGGTTCCTCGGCATCGGCGAAAAGGATGTTGCCGTCGATTTCGAACGCGTCACATGGGCCGAGCGAGACGGTACCCGCTGGCTGACCACCAACGCCACCAGGGAAGACCTGGAAAACGCGCCGGCTTTCGACCGATCGATGTTCGAGGTTGAGGACGAGACCACCGGTCTCGACATCAACACCGTGACCGACGAAATCAAGGAAATGGCGGCCGTATCGAAGAAGGCTGACGAAGGTCAGTCCATGACCCAGGCCAAGGTCGCCAATGCGGACGACCTGATCGGCGCCGCGGTGATCGGATACCAGGATGAGGAACTTGGCGAAGTCAGTGACGTGGTCGTGTCCGACAACGGCATGGTCAAGTCCTACATCATCGACGTGGGCGGCTTCCTCGGTATCGGCGAAAAGCCGGTCGCCCTTGACGCGGAGAACCTCGACATTCGGAAGAGCGCCGAAGGCGAGCTGCACATCTATACAGACTATACGTCGAAGCAGCTCGAAGCGATGCCGGAATATTCCGGCACGGCGGACCAAAGCTAACCGCTGACCGTTCTAGGGCCGGATTCTCGCGCCCTGACCGACAGGAGAACGCCGGTTGATGCCGGCGTTTTCTCTTTCCAATTCAATTAATTGAGGAACCAAACGGGCCCCGGCGCGTTGTTCCAATGTGTAATCAAGGAGAGTATTCCCATGGCTACCAGAGCAAAAACTGCTTCCGCTGCCAATGACTCGGCTGATGCTGATGCCGGCACCGCCCAGGATGCAGAAGCCATCGAACAGAACATCGAACGCCTGCGCGGCGACATCGCTGCATTGGCCCAGTCGATAACCCAATATGGAGCGGGCAAGACCGGTGAGGTCAAGATGCGGGCGAGCAAGGCCGGAAGAGACCTGGCGAAAACGTCCCAGGAAACACTCGATGGCTTGAGCGAGGAACTTTCCGGACTGGAAGAGGCGATCTCGACGCGGGTCCGCGAAAAACCGCTTCAGTCGCTCGGGATTGCTGCCGGCGTCGGTTTCCTGATCGCCGCCATCTGGTCGTCGCGGCGCTGATGCCATGTATCGGCTGATACCGCTGCTGACATCCGTGCTGTCCACGGATGTCAGCCGAGCTGTCCGGCGAGCAAAACGCAACGCTCTTGTCTACGCACTCGCAGGCCTGCTGCTGGTAACCGCCTATGTTTCGGCACTGGTCGGTGGCGGCCTTTATCTTGCGGCAAGTGTCGGTGCGGTCAACGCCGCCTTTCTGATTGCGGCTGTTCAGGTGGCTGTTGCCGCCCTACTCATCGCCATTGTCGCGGTATTCGACCGGATCGAGCGCCGCCGGGCACAGCGTCGCGACAGTGGGCGCGCACTGGCCACAGCAGCGGCAGTGTCGGCCTTGCCGACGCTGATGAAGTCGAAAGGTGCGCTGACTTTTACTCTTATCGGCGGTCTGGCCCTGCTGGCAGTCATGCGAAGCGGAGGCCGTGAGACCAACGCCAATTGACGAAGGAGTGACTAAACATGTCCGGTATTTCTGCTGTTCTCAACGTTGAAGCCCATGACGAAAATCTCGACATCGGTTTGGACGACAAATACCTCACGAAGATCTCTGCCGAATTGTCCGAAATTCTGGCAGGGACCTACCGGCTGACGATCAAGAGCCATCTCTACCACTGGAATGTGGTCGGGCCGCTGTTCAAGTCGCTGCACGAGCTGACTGAGGAGCATTACGACGCGCTGTTTGCCGCAACCGATATCATCGCGGAACGTATCCGCGCGCTCGGTCACCTGGCTCCTGTCCGGCTTGGCGATGCGGCCACGTTCGCGCCACAGGTTTCGGAAGTGAAAAACACCTCGGCTATCGACATGATCGAGGATCTGATCGCGGATCACAGCGACGCGGTGAAGACCATGCGCAAGGCCGCCAAAATGGCTGGCGATGCAGGCGATGCTGTCACCGAGGATATGCTGACAGCGCGTCTCGACTTCCATGAAAAGGCGCTGTGGATGTTGCGGGCGATTTCCGCCGACTAACCGAATGACGACTGGCTTCAGGGCCGGCCGGAATCTTCAGCAGGGCGCGACGCCGGATCTGCCGGCGTCGCGCCTTCTTTCGTCAAACGGACTTCGCTCCTGTTCCGCCTGCATGAAAGGTCGTGTCCGGTCCGAAATCGTCGTCCTCCCCGAGGGACAGGAGGTCGCGCAAGCTGGCGCGGGCCCGGTTGACCCGGCTCTTCAAGGTGCCGACCGCGCATCCGCAAATGGTTGCGGCTTCCTCGTAGGAAAAACCGGAGGCGCCGACGAGGATGATCGCTTCGCGGTGGTCGGAGGGAAGGGCTTCGAGCGCGCGGCCAAAATCCTTCAGATCGAGCGCGGCATGCTGACCCGGATGCACCGCGAGCCGCGCGGAGTGTTCCCCATCGCTGTCCTGGATTTCCCGGCGACGCATTCGCAATTCGCTGTAGAAGTCGTTGCGAAGAATCCGGAACAGCCAGGCTTTCATGTTGGTGCCGGGGGTGAAGCTCTCCTGATTGGACCAGGCCTTGAGGATGGTGTTCTGCAGGAGATCGTCCGCCTGGTCGTGCCGTCCGCACAAGGAGACGGCAAAGGCACGCAACGCCGGCAACTGTGCCAGCAGATCCCGTTTGAAATCCGGTAAGGCGCCGTCGCCCGCGCCGGTCATTCCCGACCCGCTTCCCCGACGTCTTTTTCGGCTTTCTTCTCGGCTTCGTCGAGCTTTTCCAGGAGATCGAGAAACCGGTCGGGAATCCCTTCATCCTCGACGGCATCGTAATATTCACGCAGTTTTAGCGTAATTGTTTCCTGGGCCTTCTGGAAGGAACCCGAGGTCATCCGGGCGTGTGATGGCCGGCCTGCCGGTTTTTTCGATCCGTTCATGGAGAAAACGCCTAATCCTTTGTGACAGGCCAATACATCGCCCATCAATATCGGTCATGGAGAAAAAAAGTTCAAACGGATGGAACTTTTCTTTTTCTCGTTCGTTTCCCTGTTGTTGAATGCCCAACCGGGCAAGCAAGGAGCCACATATGTCACTTTCTACCCGCGTTGCGCCACATCTGCCTTTTCTGCGTCGGTACGCCAGGGCGGTTACCGGAACGCAAAAGTCCGGTGATGCCTATGTCGCAGCCGCGCTCGAGACGCTGATTGCGGATGTCGGCAGCTTTCCGGAGACCAGCAGCGACCGTGTCTCCATCTATAAACTGTTTGCATCCCTCTACGGTTCCACACAAATCGATGTTCCCGAGAGCGAGTCGCCCTATGCTTGGGAAAAGCGGGCGAGCGCCAACCTCGCCATACTGTCGTCGCCGGCCCGCCAGGCTTTTCTCCTGACGTCGGTCGAAGGCTTTTCCCATGCGGAAACCGCGGAAATCCTCTCCGTTTCCACGGACAGGATCGATGATTTTGTGCAAGAGGCCGTGGAAGGCATTTCCCGCCAGATCGCGACCGACATCCTGATCATCGAGGACGAGCCGCTGATCGCGATGGACATCGAGCATATCGTCCAGGAACTGGGCCACCGGGTGACGGGCATTGCCCGGACCCATAAGGAGGCTGTCGAACTCTTCAACCGGACCCAGCCGAAGATGGTCCTGGCTGATATTCAGCTCGCAGACGGCAGTTCCGGCATCGACGCGGTCAAGGACATTCTCCAGGCCAACGACATTCCGGTCATCTTCATCACCGCGTTCCCCGAACGTCTTCTGACCGGCGAACGCCCGGAGCCGACGTTCCTGATCACCAAGCCGTTCAACCCGGAAATGGTGAAAGCCCTGATCAGTCAGGCCCTGTTCTTCGATCAGATGGTCGATGCTGCCGCTTAGGTTTCTGCGATTGAGATGACGGAGAATCAAGAGACCCGCACCGCCCTTTAAAAGGCAGGCGCGGGTCTCTTCGTTTCAGTCCGTATGGAACGGATCCGGGAGGGTTAGTGACGGGTCAGCCAGTCGTCGATCTCACGCTCGACATCTTCCTGCGCCGTTCCGTAGCGCTCCTGGATTTTTCCGGCGAGCTGCTTGCGGTTGCCGGCGATGACATCGAGATCGTCTCCGGTGAGCTTGCCCCATTTCTCCTGGACCTTGCCCTTGACGTTTTCCCAGTTGCCTTCAACCTGATTCCAATTCATGGCTTTCTCCTGTCTTTTGGTAGGAACACAGGCGTGCTCCTGTTTTTGAAACGCCTTAGCAGCGCAAAAGTTCCATCTTTCCTGGCAAACGATGAGGGAATTCGGATTTAATTATTTTGGCATCAAAAATTATTGGCAGGAGAAAATGATGCATGTAAAGATGATCATTATATTCAAGAAAGTCGCCAATTGATCCGCTATCTGCCGCCGGTCGTATTTGTCGTTGTTGCCTTGATAGGCGCCGGCATGACCACTGTCGTTTATAATGCCGAGGAAACGGCCGACCGTATTCGGTTCGAGAACCTGGCGAGCGATGCCGTCGACCGGGTGGTTGAACGTGTGAGCCAGCACATCACGCTGCTGATATCGACGCATTCCTTCTTCAGCGCCTATCCCTCAAGCGCTCAGTCGGGACATGCCGAAAGAGCCGCCTTCGAACGCTTCGTGACCGGTCTTGATCTCGAAGGGGAATTCGAGGGGATACGCGGTATCGGCTACGCGCGCCTGATTGCCAAGGGCGACGAAAGCGAGGCGGCAAGCGACCTGCAAAGGAACTACGGACTTGATCTGGAGATCTGGCCCGACACATCGCAGGATATCCGTACGCCGATCGTGTTGCTGGAGCCGTCCGACTCGCGCAACCGGGTTGCGCTCGGCTACGACATGTTCTCCGAGGATCGCCGCCGGGACGCCATGCAGGCCGCATTGGCGAACGGAGAGCCGACAGCCAGCGCGCCGGTCGAGCTGGTTCAGGAAATAACGTCGATCAAGCAGGCCGGGTTTCTGGTCTACATTCCGTTTTCCAAGGCCGCGTCTTCCGACAAGGTCGACGGCTTCGTTTATGCTCCGTTTCGGGCGGGCGACCTGCATCTTGCCGCCCTGAACCGCGCT
The DNA here is from genome assembly GCF_048260565.1 of Roseibium sp. GTDB lineage: Bacteria > Pseudomonadota > Alphaproteobacteria > Rhizobiales > Stappiaceae > Roseibium. The sequence continues at coordinate 175,193 of NZ_JBLXGP010000007.1, forward strand.
CCGCAGCTTCCGGTCACCGTCGAAACCTCCGATACGATGGCCGATGCGTCCGAGGAGACGACAAACGGTACATCGGGCGAAGCCGGCAATCTGCTGTTCCGTTCCGCCGATTACCGGGAAGACGGCGCCTATGAGGGACTTGAGGTGGAGAAGGTCGCCGACATTGCCGGGCGGCAATGGACCTTCAAGGTGCACGCGACGCCCGCCTTCCGGACCAGGACACATCATTTCTATACCATCGTTATCGGCGGCGTTTCGCTTCTTCTGGCGGTCGCGCTTACCATGGCGAGCCGCTCTCAGTTAAAGTCGGTGGCGGCGGCAAACGAGTTGCGGAGGATTTCGGAGAAAACGTCCAAGGAAAAGGACCTGATGCTTCAGGAGATGAAGCATCGCATCAAGAATTCGATCGCCCGCGTTTTGGCAATCGCCCGGCAGACGGCTGCCAATTCAGAAACGATCGACGAGTTCACCCAATCGTTCTCCGCGCGCCTCAATTCCATGGCGAACGCTCAGGACATGCTGACCCGTTCCCACTGGCAGCGGGCCGATCTGCGCGAACTCCTCAACACGGAACTGGAGCAGGTCTTCGGCAGCAGCACCAGCGAGGACAAGATAACCGGTCCGCAGGTCCTGCTCGATGAGCGCACGACCCAGGCGCTTGGCCTCGCATTCCATGAACTGGCGACCAATGCGCTGAAATACGGCGGTATTTCCACCAATGAAGGCGACCTCCACGTCTACTGGGAGGTCAACGGATCCGGCAAGTCGAGACGACTGCAGCTGGACTGGGTCGAGACCTCGGCTCAGCCCATCAGCGCGCCGGAAGGAACCGGCTTCGGATCCCGCCTGATCGACGCCAATATCCGCGGCGAACTCGGCGGCACGATCGACCGCGCCTTCCAACCGAACGGCATGACCGTGCGGATGGTCATCCCCCTTTGAACGGTCCGCACTTTCGAAAATCACCGAACCGGCGCTGTTCAGGGAACTTTCGCCCGGCTTGGGCGTTTTTCCAAAATGCGGAAAATCCCACCGGAGGCGCGTCGGCACTTGCCCAATTCCGAATTTGAAACACAGCTTGCCACGGCTGCACGAGTATCGGTCATCATGATCTGTGCCATCGTGGTCGTCGGCGTGCTCGACTATGCTCAGGTCATCCTGGCGCCGGTTGCGCTCGCCATTGTCATCGGACTGATGTTCGGGCCGCTTGCCGACCGGATCGAGCGGTTCGGCATTCCGCCATGGGTGTCGGCCTTGGCCGCCGTCCTGATCTTCCTGGCCCTGATCGCCATCGCCGCCACCGGGTTCGCGGTCCCACTTTCCGACTGGATGGACAGGCTGCCCGCGATCTGGTCGCGGCTGCAATCGGAATTGACCAGCTGGAAGGGCATCTTCGCCTCGGTCGGCGGCCTGCAGGAGCAGATCCGCCAGACCATGGGCCAGAATTCGGGGATGAAGGTGAATGTCGACGACACGTCGGCGGTCGAAAGCGTCGTTTACTTCGCTCCGACCATGCTGGCCCAGGTCGTCCTGTTTCTGGCCAGCATGTATTTCTTCATCGCCACCCGGAACGACTTCCGGGACGCGGTGCTGGCTCGTTGCGTCGCCCCGCGCCTGCGCCGGCGCGTGGCTGGCACCTTCCTGGAAGTGGAAGACAAGGTGTCGCGCTATCTGCTGTCGATCACTGCGGTCAATGTCGCGCTGGGGCTGGCCGTCTCGATCGTCATGTTTTTGCTCGGCGTGCCGTCGCCCCTTCTTTGGGGCCTGATGGCGGGCGTTCTGAACTACGTGATCTATATCGGGCCCGCCGTTATGGCCGTGGTGCTGACCGGCGTCGGCCTGGCCACCGCCGATTCCGCGCCCGGCATCCTGTTGCCGCCGTTCGCCTATCTGTCCCTGAACCTGATCGAGGCCCAGATCGTCACGCCCCATGTTCTGGGGCGGACCATGACCCTCAACCCGTTCCTGGTGCTCCTGGCCCTGGCCGGCTGGATCTGGCTCTGGGGCCCGGTGGGCGGTTTCATCGCAGTCCCCGCGCTTCTCATCGCCGGCACGGTGATCGCCAATATTGCGGAGCCGTCCGAACCATCCTGATCAGATCGACCCGCTCTTTTTTCAGGCATTGCTTGCCAACGGCAGGGTCATTTCATCCGCAGCCGCACAAAGAAAAACCCGCCTGGAAGCAGACGGGCTTTTTCTTCAATCGGTTGTCTTTGTTTCTAAAGGCCGCTCACCTGGAACCTTTGCGCTACGGGCCATCCCGTACATGTGGTCGTCTGTGCCCTGGAAACGCACCGGATCTCCATCCGCTTTACGTCATCGAGTTTCACGCGAAGATCGGCTTTTGCATCGCGATTGGTCTCAACCGCCTTTGCCGCGTGGTCTTTCGATACCATTTCATCGGCAATCAGGGACGCGGTCACGCTCACCGTCATACCAAGGGCGACGGCAATGGTCGCAGCGCAGAGTTTCAGCGATTTGTTCGTCATAACAACACCTCCACCCAATTAACGTTCCGGGAACGATTTGGTTTCATCGAAAGGTGCGGTCTATACGTTCGCGGTTGTTTGATCGGGGCGCGAAACCGCGGTTTTGCGGCTGGTCGTCCGAATAGGAGGGGAAACGGAAAGGATGTCCCTGGCCAATCGCTGACCAAAACGGCGCATCTCAAAGAGACCGTCCGCCGCTCAGCCGAGGACGCGTTATTCGCCGAAAAGTTGAGAGAAAAATGGTCGGAGTGAGAGGATTCGAACCTCCGACCCCCTCGTCCCGAACGAGGTGCGCTACCAGGCTGCGCTACACTCCGATCCAAAATTTTCAGGTTCGCAAAGGAAACCTGACGGGAACGGCGAAGTCTCCCCCGCCGGTGTGGAGCGTCTATTAGCACCGTGTGCCGGTGCCCGCAAGGGGGTTGTGCCGGGGCGGTGCAGAAAAATTCGTTGTTGCCGATAAGCTCTTAAAACCGGACGGAAATTTACGGAAAAGGCCGGGTGTGAGCGCGCATCTCGAAGTCGCGGGCGCTTTGCCGTCTGAGGAAAAATGCCTGCCGGAAAAGGTATCGCGGAGCGCGTTGGGGAAAACTTTCAAAAACCCGGTTTTCAAACGGCAGCCGAAGTCTTGCACTCGCGCTCAAGCCCCGTTATACACCGGCCTCACATTCTTGGGGTGTAGCCAAGCGGTAAGGCAGCGGTTTTTGGTACCGCCATGCGAAGGTTCGAATCCTTCCACCCCAGCCACTCTTCCTGACATGTTGTTGAGAGACGTCACGCGGTCTTCGGGCCTGGAAACAACGGCCTTGGTTCGCCATTGTGGTGACGCGTGATCAGTTACCGCTTGCCGAAGGTCTTTCCGCGATTGCGGACAGGGGATACCGATCCGGGAATGCCTTCCTTTCCGCTGGCCGCCGAAAAGCGCGAGGCCAATTCGTCGAGATCGGAGGACCTTCTGAAATTCGGCAGGGCCTGGTCCGAGGGACGCAGAACCTGGGCGCGTTCAAGCTTGATCGGCCGCTTTTCCGACACGAACTGCACACCGCAAGCCAGGCCGTCTTCCCAGCGCCGCTCACAGGTGACCTCGAATCCTTCCAGTTCGATACGCAGCTCGAATTCCTTCGGGATCAGATAGGCCTGTTCGAATTCAAGGCGAGCGCCATTGGGAGAAATATTGCGGACGACGCAAGGGACACTGCGCAAACCTTCCTTGAACAGAACCTTTGCCTTTTTCAGCACTCTGGCCCTGTGTTCGCGCGGCACTTCGAGTTCCTGATGGTCCTCGCTCTCCGCGGGGATCGGTGTGTCTTTATCCTGCATTCGACAAGTCCCTGACTGGCATTCCAGCCCTTGACCCGATTTAAACGCTAAGCCGTTGATATTCTCTGAACAAATTTCGGTTTTGGTATTGGTAATAGCTGCAGATATGGCGTCTTTGATGAGGAGAATTGCGAAGAATTCGTCTGGCGACGGAAGAAAGGTTACGACCTTTGGTCGGATCACGGGCACAGCTTCGATAGGCCCGCAAGGGGGGCTGTGGCCTCAGGTCTCCACGCGGATATATCCGGTCAGTCCCGTTTTCTGATGTTCGATGACATGGCAATGGAAAGCCCAGTTGCCCGGATTATCGGCAATCAGGGCGACCTCCAGGGTTTCTTCCTTCAGCAAAAGAACCGTATCGGTCACCAGCGGCGGCAGGGGGCGCTTGTTGGAACGCAGCAGCCGGAAAGAATGTCCATGCAGATGGATCGGGTGGGCGTTCGGTGACTCGTTTCTGAAGCGCAGGATATAGGACTTGCCCTGTTTCAGGACGGCCAGCGGATCGATCGGACTGGGTACATCGCCCTGCCAGGCGACCCTGTTGATTGACCAGAACGTGTAGCCGAGCGAACCGCAGATGCTCGGCAGCGGCGCATCGCCCTGGGGTGACCATCCGAACACGAACTCGACGGTTTCCGCATTGGCAAGATCGGCATCGGGCACCGGATTGGGCCGGAGCGGTTTCAGTTCTGCCAGATCCCGATTGGCGCTCGGCCCGGTCGGCCGGAAGGTCGCAAGGGTTTTTGGGCCTTTTTGCGTTTGCAGGCTGAGGGTGACGGTCTGTCCTTCGGTGTCCGGAACCCTGAGGGCAATATCCGCCCGTTGTCCCGGAGCGATGATCAGGTTCTTGGGTGCGATCGGTTGCGGCAGGGGATTGGAATCGAGCGCGATGACCTGAGCGTTGGCGCCGGTCAGGCTGTAGGTGCCGATACGGGTCAGGTCGGTGACCGCCAGTCGCAGGCGCACAAGGCTGCCGGCGGGCAACTCGTAAGTCGGCGCGATTTCCCAGTTGACCGTGGAAACGGTTCCAAGCGTCCCGCCACGCGCCGCATTGCGCGGTTTGAACAGTTTGAGGAACTGTCCGTCGCCGCCGAGGCGGAAATCCCGGACATTGAGCACGAAATCCTGATCGAACCCGGCATCCTCGGCCTCTTCGACCACGAGTACACCGGTCAGTCCCTTCGCCATTTGCGCCAGGGTGTTGCAATGGGGATGATACCAGAAGGTTCCCGCATCCGGTGGAACCAGCGTGTAGCGGAAGCTCTCTCCGGGCTCGATCGGGCTCTGGGTCAGATAGGGAACGCCGTCCATCTCGTTGGCAACCCGCAGGCCGTGCCAGTGAACGACGGTTGCCTCGTCAAGGTCATTGACGACATCGACGATAAAGCGTTCCCCTTGCCGCATGCGCAGGATCGGTGCCGGGCCGGCGGTGCCGAAACCCATCATGCCTTTGGTTGTGGTGTCGGGCAGAATGGAATGATCAAGGGCTGAGACCGGCAGCCTCAGATCCGCCGCGTTCGCCCGTGTCACGGCAAACCCGCCGCCGGCAAAGGCCGAAGCGGTTACGGCACTTCCGAGCAGAAACTCGCGACGGGTCATCCCCAGCATGAAGTCGGCCTTTCCGGTGTCAAGTAAACAAGACTGTCAGGTTCAGGTTTTCGCGCAATCGTCAGCCGAATGCAAGACGTCCGGCGATCCCGGCGCCCACAAGCCCCCCCTCTCTGGCATGTTCTCCGGGAACAACCAGCGGGTCCGTGTAGTCCGCAAGGGTCAGCGCCCGGGTCTTTTCGTCGATCAGCTTGATCAGCGCGGCCTCGTTCGACAATCCGCCGCCGACCGGTACGATATCGGCGCCGGTGAGGTTGACGGCCATGGCAAGCGCACGCGACAGCAGCGTGGTGTAAATTTCCACTGTTCGGCCGGTCTTCTGCGCGCCGTCCTCCCAGCCGGTCGTGATTGCCTTTGCGGAGAGCGCTTCGTCAAACAGGAGCGTGTGGATCCGCTTCAGTCCGCGCGCTGAACCGGCCGCGTCGACGCAATTGGCCAGGCCGCAGCCGCATGGAAACGGCGGGATCCCCTCGATCGTGCCGCCGGCCGTCGGGTCGATTACCGGCCCGTGGCCCCATTCGCCGGCAATCCCGCCATGACCGGTGACGAGCTTGCCGTCGACAACAAGTCCTCCGCCGACGCCGGAGCCGAGAATGATCGCAAAAACATTCGCCTTGCCGCGGCCCGTCCCCTGGAGCGCTTCGGCAAGGGCGAAACAGTCCGCGTCATTGGTGATCCGCACCGGGCGCCCGAGGGCGGTTGCGAGGTCTTCCTCCGCCTTGCGGCCGGTAAGAGAAGGAATGTTCGCAACCTTCGCCAATCCGGTGCGCCGGTCATAGGCGCCGGCAAGAGAAACCGAGACTGGCGCCTTGTCTGCGCCCTCCAGACAGGAGGCGACGGCTGCCACGAACGCCGTCCAGTCGCCGACGGGTGTCTTGATGCGGGCTTCCTCAACTATGGTGTCGTCTGGCTTCAAACGTCCATGCCGGATATAGGTACCGCCGATGTCAAAACAGTCGATCATGACATTCCTGAATCGCTTCCAGTTGCAGTTCGCACTGACCGCCTAAAGGAAACAGACCGGTGGCCACAGGCAAGGCTTATTTTTCCAGCGCGATTTTCGACGGCACGATCCTGCGTGAAGGCGTGGTTCTGCTGGTGGACGACTGCCGCGTAACCGGGCTTGTTCCCGGCGCGGAGGTTCCCGGCGATTACGACCAGATCGACCTGGGAGACGGGATCCTGTCGCCGGGCCTGATCGATCTTCAGGTCAACGGCGGCGGCGGCCTGATGCTCGGCGACATCGAAAGCGTTGACGATCTCGCCCGGATCTGTCGCGCCCATGTTGGCTTGGGCACCACAGCGCTGTTGCCGACCCTGATTACCGACACGCCGGAAAACACCCGGAAGGTTCTCAAAATCGCAAGTGAGGCCGCACGGGAGAAGGTTCCCGGTTTCGCTGGCCTGCACCTGGAGGGCCCCCATCTGGATCCAGCAAGGAAAGGCGCGCACGATTCCAGACTGATCCGGTCGATGGAGGCGCGGGACCTCGACATTTACCTCCAGGCTGCCCGGACCTTGCCGACCCTGATGATGACCGTCGCACCCGAGGCGGTCACCCCGGACCAGATCCGGAAACTGGTGAAGGCGGGTGTGATCGTCAGTCTGGGGCACAGCAACGCGACTTATGATGCGGTTTACGCATGCGTGGAGGCGGGGGCCACCTGCATGACCCATCTTTACAACGCCATGAGCCCCCTGGCGCACCGCGACCCTGGCATGGTTGGCGCCGCTCTCAATATCGGACAGCTTCACGCCGGGCTGATTGCCGACGGCGTTCATGTGGATCCGGCGGCGGTTGAAATCGCCTTGCGCGCCAAGAAAGGACCTGGGGTGATCTTCCTCGTCACCGACGCGATGGCAGTGGCCGGGACCGGACGGACGGAATTCTCGCTGGGCGGGCGCCGTATCTTGAGGGCGGGCGGACGGCTGACGCTGAAAGACGGGACCCTGGCGGGTGCCGATATCACACTGCCGGCTGCAATCCGTTTCCTTCAGGAACAGGTGGGCCTGTCATTTGAAACGGCGTTGAAGATGGCGACAAGCCTTCCTGCCGCCGCGATCGGACGGCAGGACGCGTTCGGCAGCCTGGTTTCCGGAGTTAGGGCTGACTTTATACAGCTTTCGTCGGACGGATCGGTTCGCTCGGTTTGGCTTGGCGGCGTCCGGCAGCTATAGCGCGGCGAAGGACACGCGCCTGATGTTTTCGCAATTGCGGGAAATTGAGACTAAATTACCAAACAACCGATGTGCCGGAGAAATACCGTTTGTTTTCTTGAGGCAGCGAGACCGGTAAAGTCCCGACTATTGAGAAGTGATGCAAGGAGACGTGGTGACCCACACCGACCCGAATACAGTTGAGGCAACCGTCCAACCACTCCTCGTCCTGGCAATCGACGCTGGGGCGAAGATCCTGCAGATTTATGCCGAACCGTTCGAAGCGGCGGAAAAGTCCGACGGATCGCCGGTAACGGCTGCGGACGCGGCCGCGGAAGCTGTCATCCTTGCGGGCCTCGAACGGCTATTCCCGGGTGTTCCGGTCGTTGCCGAAGAGGCGGTCGAGGCAGGAAGCCTTCCCGCCGTTTCCGGCCGGTATTTTCTGGTCGACCCTCTGGACGGGACGCGGGAGTTCCTGAAACGCAACGGCGAGTTTACGGTCAACATCGCGCTGATTGAGAACGGTGTTCCCGTGTTCGGTGTCGTGCTCGCTCCCGCTCTCGAAGAAATCTACTGGGGTGGCACCCTGCCTGCGGATCTGGCCGGCGGGGAAACACCGGTTTCAGGGGCGTATTCCGGAAAACTCTCGGGGAGCCGGATTGCGGACGTGATACCGATAACGGTCCGAAGCCGCCCGTCTGGCGGACTTTCGGTTCTGGCCAGCCGGTCGCATCTGTCGGAAGAAACCGCGGCCCTGATCGAGCGGCTCGACGTTGTCGAGCGTCTGTCGGTCGGCTCCAGTCTGAAACTCTGCTGGGTCGCGGCAGGCAAGGCCGATCTTTATCCGCGGTTATCGCCCACAATGCAGTGGGACATTGCGGCCGGCGATGCGGTTCTCCGTGCTGCCGGCGGCCATGTACTGGAAGCGGAAAGCCTGAAACCACTCGCCTACACGGTGCCCGCGGGCGCTGAAAAGAGCGATCTTCTCAATCCGCACTTCATCGCCCTGAGCGATCCGGATCTGCTGGCGGCACTTGCCTGATCCGGACACGGAAAGATACCGCCGGACCAGCCGTCCGGCCTGACATTTGAGGTTTTGACACTCATGAACGTGACAGCAAACGGCCTGACAGCACAGCGCTTGAGCAACTTGCGCCGACTGGAGGCGGAAAGCATTCACATTATCCGCGAGGTTGCGGCGGAATTCCGCAATCCGGTGATGCTTTATTCCATCGGCAAGGATTCCGGCGTGATGCTGCATCTGGCGATGAAGGCGTTTTATCCGTCCAAGCCGCCTTTTCCGTTGCTCCACGTGGACACCACATGGAAATTCCGCGACATGATTGCCTTCCGCGACGAAACCGCTAAGCGGCTCGGCCTCGACCTGATCGTACATACCAACCTGGAAGGGGCGGAACAGGGGATCAATCCCTTCGACCACGGCTCTTCGGCCTATACCCACGTCATGAAGACCGAGGCGCTGAAGCAGGCGCTGACCAAATACGGCTTCGATGCCGCCTTCGGCGGCGCGCGCCGGGACGAGGAAAAGTCCCGCGCCAAGGAGCGGGTGTTTTCCTTCCGCAATTCCAGCCACGGCTGGGATCCGAAGAACCAGCGGCCGGAACTGTGGAACCTCTACAATTCTCGGGTGGCCAAGGGCGAGAGCATCCGTGCGTTTCCCCTCTCCAACTGGACCGAACTCGACATCTGGCAGTACATCCTGACGGAGAACATTCCGATGGTGCCGCTCTACAAGGCGGCACGCCGCCCCGTGGTGGAACGCGACGGCATGCTGATCATGGTCGACGACGAGCGCCTGCCGCTCCAGCCGGGTGAGGTGGTGCTGGAAAAGATGGTGCGGTTCCGCACCCTCGGCTGCTATCCGCTGACCGGCGCCATTGAATCGGACGCCGATACCCTGCCGGCCATCGTCAAGGAGATGCTGATCGCCCGGACCTCGGAACGGTCCGGCCGCCTGATCGACCATGACGACGCCGCCTCCATGGAAAAGAAAAAGCGCGAGGGCTACTTCTGATGTCGATGAGCGAACAGATAATGGCGTCCGAAGAGGCCGTTACCGACTACATCCTCGCCCAGGAGGACAAGGACCAGCTGCGCTTCCTGACTTGCGGTTCGGTGGACGACGGCAAGTCGACTCTGATCGGCCGGCTTCTCTACGACACCAAGCTGATTTTCGAGGATCAACTGGCGGCGCTGGAACGGGATTCGAAGAAACACGGTACGGTCGGGGAAGAGATCGATCTGGCGCTTCTGGTCGACGGCCTGGAGGCCGAACGGGAGCAGGGGATCACCATCGACGTGGCCTATCGCTTCTTTGCGACCGACAAACGCAAGTTCATCGTCGCCGATACGCCGGGCCACGAACAATATACCCGCAACATGGCAACCGGCGCCTCCACCGCCGATCTGGCGGTGCTTCTGGTCGATGCACGCAACGGGTTGATGGTGCAGACCCGCAGACATGCGTTCATCGCCTCGCTGCTGGGCATTCGTCATGTGGTGCTAGCGGTCAACAAGATCGATCTGGTCGATTATTCCGAAGCGCGATTTGAGGAAATCCGGGCCGAATTCGAAAGTTTTGCCAGCGGCTTCGATTTCGAAACCTATGTCGCGATCCCCATGTCGGCGCGCTTTGGGGACAATGTTACCGCAAGAAGCGATCGCATGGGCTGGTACGACGGCTCGACGCTCCTGGAGCATCTGGAAACAGTCGACGTGGGCGAGCATGTGCTGGAGGCGCCGTTCCGTCTGCCCGTTCAGTGGGTGAACCGGCCGAACCTGGATTTCCGCGGCTATTCGGGAACGATCGCCAGCGGCCGGGTCGCCGTCGGCGACAGCATCGTCGTGGCAGGACCGGGCAAGACGTCGAAGGTCGCCAGGATCATCACGCCCGAAGGGGATGTGACAGCCGCGCGGGCCGAAGAGGCGGTGACCATTACCCTTGAGGATGAGATCGACATATCCCGGGGCGATGTGCTGTGCCCGCCGGAAGCCCGTCCCGATGTGGCCGACCAGATGGCCGCCCATGTGATCTGGATGGCGGACGATTCCATGCTGCCGGGCCGGTCCTATCTGATGAAGATCGGCACCAAGACGGTCACGGCGACGGTGACGGACATCAAGCACAAGATCAACGTCAACTCCTTCGAGCATGTGGCCGCCAAGAAGCTGAACCTCAACGAGATAGCCTTCTGCAATCTGGCGCTCAGCCAGGCCGTCGCCTTCGACCCCTATGAGGCGAACCGGTCGACCGGCTCCTTCATCCTGATCGACCGCATGACCAATGCGACCGTGGGGGCCGGCATGGTGTGGTTCGCGCTTCGGCGCGCGACCAACATCCATTGGCAGGCGCTCGATGTGGACAAGGCGGCCCGCGCGGAAAGCCTTGGCCAGAAACCGGCGGTTCTGTGGTTCACCGGGCTTTCCGGCTCGGGCAAGTCGACCATCGCCTCCATCGTGGAAAAGAAACTCCATGCGGAGGGCAAGCAGACCTATACGCTCGACGGCGACAACATCCGCCACGGGCTGAACCGGGACCTCGGCTTCACCGACGCCGACCGGGTGGAAAACATCCGCCGGGTGGGCGAGGTGGCGCGGCTGTTCGCCGACGCAGGCCTGATCACGCTGGTGTCGTTCATCTCGCCGTTCCGCTCCGAACGCCGCATGGCACGGGACCTGCTGGAGGAGGGCGAGTTCTTCGAGGTCTTCGTGGACACACCGATCGAGGAGTGCAAGAAGCGCGACCCGAAAGGGCTCTACAAGAAGGCGGAAGCCGGCGAGATCAAGAATTTCACCGGCATCGACAGCCCCTATGAGGCGCCCGAAAACGCAGAAATCCACCTGCACAACGTCAACCGGGACCCGGAAGACGTCGCCGACGAGGTCATTGCCTTCCTGAAGGAAAAGGGGATCGCCTGATCGGGCAAGATAACCGCGAACGCAAGAAGCAAGGCCGGGCCATCGCCCGGCCTTTTTTGTCAGGCGCCCGTGTGCCGGACGATGTCGTCCTCGTCCAGATAAGTGCCGGATTGAACCTCGATCATGCGCACCGGGATCTTGCCCGGATTGAAAAGCTTGTGCTTCGCGCCGAGCGGCACAAAGGCCGACTGGTTTTCCGTCAGCAGCCGGACTTCGCCGTTGATGGTGATTTCGACCGTTCCGGAAACGACGATCCAGTGCTCCGCCCGGTGCAGGTGGCTTTGCAGCGTCAGGTTCTGCCCCGGCCGGATCATCATGGACTGGACGGAGAACCGGTCGCCGGAACTGATGCGTTCGGTATAACCCCAGGGCTTGTAGGCGCGCGGATGGGCCTTGGTCTCGCTGCGGCCTTCCGCTTCGAGCTGTTCCACGATCTTCTTCACGTCCTGCGCCTTGTCCTTGTGTGAAACAAGAACGGCGTCACGGGTTGCTATGACGAAGATATCCTCCAGGCCGATCACCGAGACCAGTCCCTCGTCCGCATAGGCCAGGCAATTGTCCGCGTTCAGGAAGCGGACGTCGCCAAGGCCGCTGTTGCCGCGGGCGTCCTTGTCCAGAACGCCCCAGATCGCAGACCAGGAGCCGAGGTCGTCCCATTCCGGCGAAACGGGCACGCAGGAGACATTCTTTGCCCGTTCCATGATCGCATAGTCGATGGAGATGTTCTCGATCCGCGAGAAGGTCTCTGAATCGAGCCTTGTAAAGTCGAGATCGCGGGAGCGGGTCGCCATGGCCGCGCGAATGGCGGCCAGCAATTCCGGCTGGTGGGTCTCGAAGGCTTCGATCATCGCCCTGGCGGAATAAAGAAAGATGCCGGCGTTCCAGACGTAGTTTCCGGCACTCAGGAATGTCTTCGCGGTTTCCAGGTCGGGCTTCTCGACAAAGGCTTCGACCTCCCGGACAGGGGCTTCCCCCGCCATAAGGCGGATATAGCCGTAGCCTGTGTTCGGTTCCGACGGCGTGATGCCGAAGGTGACGATCCGGCCGGCGTCCGCGGCGGGAGCGGCATCCCGCACCGCCTTGAGAAAGAGGTCTTCCCGTCCGATCAGATGGTCGGAGGGAAGCAGCAGTACCAGGGCATCCGGATCCTTTTCGGCGGCGATGATCGCGGCCATCGCGGCAGGCGCCGCCGTATTGCGGCCCATGGGCTCCAGAAGGATGGTGTCCGCTTCCACACCGATTTCGGTAAGCTGCTCGCCCATCAGGAACCGGTGATCGTTGTTGCCGATCACGATCGGTTCGGCAAACGCATCGCCGCGCACCCTGTGACAGGTTTTCTGGAAAAGGCTTTCGCCGTTGAATATGGGCAGGAACTGCTTCGGCCGATCTTTGCGCGACAGGGGCCACAAGCGCGATCCGATACCGCCGGAAAGAATGCAGGGAAAAATCATAGGGCGACCTGAGTGTTTCGATTCGAGAGACAAAATAAAGGCTGTTTTGATCAAATCCGCTTCGCTCTATATCGTAGCAGCCAAAGGCTGGCAAAATGTAAAACCCCGCATGCGCGGCGAATGACCGGATGCCCTGTCTTTCCTGGTCGGCGCCTTGGGACTGATCCTCTTTCAAAACACTTTGCCGCCGGTGCCCTATCCCGCTATTGCGGCTTTATCTTTTGCATGACGAAAAGATCGTGCTATCGGGCGGGCGGCCTTGTCGGAAGTTGCGAGATAAAAGTTACATGAAAACAGTTCTGGTCACCGGTTCCGCCGGCTTCATCGGATATTTCCTGTGCACGCGCCTGCTTAAGGACGGCTTCAGGGTCATCGGGCTCGATGCGATGACCGACTACTATGACGTGGCGCTGAAGGAACGGCGTCATCAGATGCTCCTGCAGAACCAGCATTTCAAGGCAATCAACGCGCGGGTCGAGGACCCGGATGTGCTGATGAGCCTGTTTGGGGCCGAGGCGCCCGACATCGTCATTCATCTGGCGGCCCAGGCGGGCGTCCGGTATTCGATCGAGGAACCGCGCTCCTACCTGCAAAGCAACATCTGCGGCACGTTCGAACTGCTGGAAGCCGCGCGCGCGCACCCGCCGCAACACATGCTGCTGGCCTCGACCTCATCTGCCTATGGCGCCAACACGCATATGCCCTACACGGAAACCGACAAGTCCGACCACCAGCTGTCCTTCTACGCTGCCACCAAGAAGGCGACGGAGAACATGGCGCATTCCTATGCGCATCTGTTCGGCCTGCCGGTCACCATGTTCCGCTTTTTCACGGTTTACGGCCCGTGGGGGCGGCCCGACATGGCGCTGTTCAAGTTCACCAAGGCGATCCTCGAAGGCAAGCCGATCGACGTCTACAATTACGGCGACATGAAACGCGACTTCACCTATGTGGAGGATCTCGTGGAAGGTATCCGGCTGCTGATCGATGCCGTGCCCGTTCGCCCGGAAGACGGCATCGTCCCGGAAGGCGACAGCCTGTCGCCGGTCGCGCCCTGGCGGGTCGTCAACATCGGCAATTCCGAAGCCGTCCAACTCACCGACTATATCAAGGCGATCGAGGAGGCGACCGGCCGCAAGGCGGAGCAGAACCTGATGCCGATGCAGGCCGGCGATGTGCCCGCGACCTGGGCCAATGCGGATCTTTTGCAGGCGCTCACCGGCTATCGGCCCAAAACCTCCGTGCGCGAAGGCGTGGCTCGCTTCGTCGAATGGTACCGGGACTATTACCGGGTCTGAGCCCGGGATGGGAGCCGGTTATTCCGTCCGATCCTGGCAGACGTCCACCCAGGTGGCACCGGTAATCTCGGCCATCCGCTCCGGGCTGATGCGCACGGCCGCGTTGGTGGCGCCGGCCGCCGGAATGACCTCGCCGAAATCCTTCAGCGAGACGTCGCAATAGATCTTGAGCGGATTGGCGAGCCCGAAGGGACACACGCCGCCGACCGGGTGACCGGTGATCTCCTCCACCTCTTCCAGGCCCAGCATCTTCACCTTGCCGCCGAACGCCGCCTTGGCCTTTTTGTTGTCGAGCCGGGCATCGCCACGGGCGACCACCAGGAACACGTCGTCCTTGAGCCGGAAGGACAGGGTCTTGGCAATCTGGGCCGGCTCAACGCCGTGGGCGGCCGCGGCTAACTCCACGGTCGCGCTGCTTTCCGGCGTTTCCAGGACCTCAAGGTCGGGGGCTGCTTCGGACAGGTGGCGTCTCACGCTTTCAAGGCTCATCGGGTTTCCTGGAATCGAATTCGGAAAGAGATGCGAAGAGCGTTGATTTGATCAAAATCCATTCCTCTCGACAACAAAAAGGAACGCTCGTCGGCAGGACGGTCGATAAAGAAATACTAAATTTTAACTAATCAACTTAACCGGATCGAAATCCAGATGCGCCACTGTGTTTTTCTAGGGGCTGGCTAAAAGCCGGGAACAGTCGAGATGGTCAAACCGATGACAGCAATGACGCTCCGGACGGAGAATGTGGTTCGCGCGCGACGCGAAAAACAGGGCGCAGGCCTGACGTTTCTCATCGTCAAGAACCTGCTTTTCTGGGGCTCCGTCGGCCTGTCCTGCTACGGCATCTACAGCCTGATCGCCTATCTCGTCGGTTAGGCCTTTTTCGAACTCTTCCTTTAAATCTTCAGTATGTCCGCAGCCGGTTGCTCAGGCGCAGTCGGCGCGCAGGGCGTTGGCGCCGAAATGGTTTTCCGGCCGGAAGCTGTCGGGCAGGGCAACGGCCGGTTCCGAACCGGTGATCTCCGCCACCAGCGCGTCCGCGGCCAGATGGGCGATGCCGAAGGAAATCTTGTAGCCGCCGGTGGCGGCATAGGTCCGTTCATGACCCGGCAGCAGGCCCAGAAGCGGATCGCGCTTGTGGCAGCGCGGCCGGATGCCCGCCCAGGAACCAATGACCTTGCGCCGGGCCAGAGCCGGGCAAAAGGCCCGCGCGCGTTCCGCCAGCGCCTCCGCCTGTGTCTCGTTGGGGGTGGCATCGGTAAAGTCCCGCTCCGCCGTGGAACCGACCGCGACCGTATGGTCGTCATGGGGAACCACGTAAAGCCCGTCGCAATAGACCGCCGGCATGGCCTCCAGACCGGAACCTTCGATCAGAAGCGCCTGGCCCTTTTCACCGGAGCCGACCTGTTCGCCGGTCATCTCCGAAATCTTGTCGAAGGCCGCGTAGCCGTTCGCCAGCACGACCTTGTCGGCTGTAAACGTATCGCCGTTGGCAAGGCGGACTTGCCTCTTCGCTTCGTCATATCCGGTGAAGCCCTGTCCGATCAGGAGATCCGTATTGTTCTTCAACGGTCCGGTCAGCGACGCGGCGAGCGTGTTCAGATAGGCCTGCGGCGCGACCCGGGCCGACAGGGTCTCATAAACGACACCATAGGGCGCCGTCGCAGGGGTCAGCCAGGTGGCATGGATGTTCGGATCGTCGAGCTTGTAGGTAAAGCCCGTGTCCGCGCTCTGCCAGCGCGTCAGGCTTTCTTCCACCCGCAGCTTCTGATGCAGGAGCTTGTCTTCGGAGGTGATCGGCATCACCCGGCCGCAGCGCCGGTACCCAGTGGCCGACCCCGTTTCCGCCTCGAGCGCGCGGATATGGCCTTCAAGGGAGGTGAGCGCCTGGAACTGGAACGCCTTCTTGTCGTTCCAACGCGCCGGCATGTGCGGCATCAGGGCCCCGAGCACGCCGCCGCTGGCGCCGGCGCCGATCCGGTTCGCCTCGATCAGCGCCACCTTGAGCCCGGCCTTCGCGGCACTTCGCGCGACCGACAGACCGAAAATTCCCCCGCCGATCACGGCAAGATCGTAACTGATGGTCATGAGCCCCACGCTCCCTTAAAACGTCTCTGAGTTATTGTGATCAAGGTTCTAATCCCATGGGCGAGCCCACGCAAAAGAAAATGCCGGGACAAATCGTAGCCCCTTGCCTGGACTGGCTGGAGGGCGAAGTGCCGCGGGCGGAAGCCTTTGACGACACGTATTTTTCCCGCGCCGGCGGACTGGAGGAAACCCGTCATGTGTTTCTGGCCGGCAACGGCCTGCCCGAGCGCTGGCAGGGGCGGACAAGCTTTGCCATCGCAGAATTCGGCTTCGGCACGGGGCTGAACTTTCTGACCACGCTGAAGGCCCTCAAGGCGCAGAAAGTTCTGGAGGAAGGGGCGAGCCCGCCGCACCTGACCTTCATCTCCTTTGAGCTGTATCCGATGACGCGGGACGAGCTCGCCCGTGCCCTGAGCGTCTTTCCCGATCTGGCGACAGAGACGGAAGAGCTGACCGCCCAATGGCAGCCCGTGCCCGGCTGGTCGAAGCTGGGTTTTGCCGGCGCGGACCTCTGGCTCGGTATCGGCGATGCCCGCGAAATGATCGCGGATCTTGGCCGGGAAGCCGCGGGCACCCCGTCCGGCCTGGTCGACGCCTGGTTCCTCGACGGCTTCAGCCCGGCGAAGAACCCGGAGCTGTGGGAAGAAGACCTCCTCAAAGCGGCCTTCGACGTCACCGCCACAGAAGGCACTTTCGCCACCTACACCGCCGCCGGCTGGGTCCGCCGCAATCTGGCAAGTGCAGGCTTCACGGTCGAAAAGCAGAAAGGCTTTGCCGGCAAGCGGGAGATGGTCGCGGGGCGGAAGGGCTAGGCTCCCTTACTCAATCGGCGTCAGGCGGCGGAGCCAGTTTCTCGCTGTTGTGTCGATCCGTGCCGGAGAAGGCGCCCCCTTTTGGGCGGCAAACGGGTCGCCCCGGAGCAGGGGAACGAGTCCGGGCGTCTTCAGCAGGGCCGCGACTGCCTTCTGTTCATCGCTCGCCTCGTCATCCAGCGGCGGAATCTCGATGGTCTTTTCGGTGCCGGAATTCTGAATGGCGTCAAACAAGGTGGCCGACAGCACGTCGTCCTTGACGAGCCGGTGCCAGACCTGGGGATATTCCGACATGATCACTATCCAGAGCACCAACTGCTTCCACTTGTCGGATCCGAGCGCCACCCCGCTGGTGGACTGGGCGCTGGCCTGGTAGGCGCCGACCATGTTGACGATCCGCTTGATCCGGCGCGGATTGCCGGGAAGATAGTTTTTCAGTGGATCGAGGCCGTGCTGGCGGATTTCGGCTTCAGCGGACTTTGCGGTCGCTGCGCGCAACATGCTCTCTCGGTTGAGGATGGTGCGCGTCGCCTTTCGTAAGTCGGCCCGCCTTTCAGGGGCGGCTTTCGAAATTCGCTCCTCGATCCGGGTCTCGCTCCGCTGTATTGCAGCGGATTGCTCGGTGATCTTGTCGGTCGAGGCGAGTTCGCTACGGATCTCCTTTTGGATATCCTCCAGTTCCTCTGCCTGTTCGCGCTCCTCCGGCGCTGTGGAGTCCTTGCCGGCTTGAAGGATAGCGGTCAGATAGGCTTCGCGGGTATCTGCATCCGCTTCAGGCAAGACGAAGGAAAGCTGGATCGCCTTTTCCGCAAACCGCCCGCCGAAGGTGACCTGCGTGTCCTTGTGAACGTCGGCCATATCCTTATAGACCTTGGCAAAGGCGGTCTCGATCCAGTCCTTGTCGCCGAGCAGCACGAACACCACCCGCGGCGAACGGAAGATGGTCAGAAGGCCCCTGACTAGTTCAACCACGTACTTTGGCGAGCAGCGGTCGAGGTCATCGACGATGACCATCACCGGATCATCGAGCTGCTCGGTGAACCATGAAAAATGCCGCCGGAATTTCTGGATCGGATCGGCAACACCCAGCGAAGATGCATTGGCGGACTTGCCGGCGCTGTCGATGATAGTTTTCACACCGGACTTGAAGGCATTGATCACGGCGAGGCCCGCGCCGCCGGTGGCGGCAACCCCGAGCAGGGCCTTGATCAGGGGGACATACTGATTGGCGTCCGCATTGCCGTCTCCCGAACTCGGCGGCGGTTTCGACAGGTTCTGATACCATTCCGCGCCGCTGGCCCAGTAAATGAGACCGGCGACGACGGCGAGTACCAGCAGGGTCCGCGCCATTTCCGGGGTGGCCACGCGCCAGATGATTTCGGTGATCTGGAACCGGCACCAGGCAAAGGCTCTTTGAAGTCCGCGCCAGAGCATCACTCCGCTGTAACGCCCGGGCTCGAACAGGATCTCGCGTAGGCACTGGCGGCGAATCGTGCCGTAGAAGTTCCACCAGGGCGGGCTGACATGCTCGTTCTGCCAGGCGTTGAAGTCGACGACAAACCAGCGCCGCTTTGAGAATTCCGGGTTCCAGTAGCGCGGGTCCTTCAGGGGCAGCCCGTCAAGCAGCGTCTTTTCGGTCTTCTTCTTGTTGTCCGGATCGTCACCGTGGCCGACCGGATTGAGGATGCGCGCAAGAAAATTGGCGAAGGTGGTCTTGCCGCCACCCCAAGGCGCATCGATGTGCAGGATGAAGGCGGCGTCATCCGGCTCCTTCGTGCGGCGGTTGAAGCGCTCGAAATGCAGCCAATCGAGGACCTTACGAACGCGGTTCTTGTCGCCCTGTCCCGATGTCTGGCTGGTCCAGATCCGGTTGACATGAGCTGCGAGTGCGAAGGCAAGCGATGCCCGGTTCAGAAGATCCTTCGCCGTCTCCGATCGGTCCGATACGAAATCGGTGTCGTGGGTTTCGGTGATGCGAGGCTGGACAGGTTCAGGGGCATCCGGGTCATATGGGTTATTGCCGAGAGAGTTATGGGATTCCTCAGGTAACAGCTCCGGCCAGTCCTGTTCACGCAGGTAATCCCGTAGTCGAGCGACTTCTTCCGACTTGAGGCTGAGAACGGCACCGCGCCAGTTGCGCCGGGTGATGCCGGCGCCGTCGATGACCTGATCGCGGGGCAGGGGATTGTCATTGTCGAAATACCGGACCTGCGTCGGAAACCGCAGGATACCGTCCTCGTCCACGGTCTCGGTCGAGAGGATCGTCCCCAAGCCGACCAGTCCGCCCCGGTCGTTGCGGTTGTCCGGGTCTATGGCGCGCCAGTAGACGACTGGGTCCCCGGCCTTCATCTTCGTCTGCAACGCCTTGCCGGACTTCCAGCGCAATGTGGACCCGGGAACCGCCTCCGCCGTCCACCGCGCGACCCGGTCGTTCGGCGTGTACTGGAGGATCCAGACGTTGGGGAGGGAGGACGGCGGTTTGTCGGTGTCGCGATCATCCTCTGTCGCGGATCCGGTTCCCCCGACTTGTGCAATTGCGTCTTGCGCATTCTTGACCATGGAATCGGAAAGCTCTGTGATCTTGGCGAACTCGCTTTCCGGTATCTTAAAATTTTCGGCGACCTGCCGGACCTGTTCGGCGGTGGAGGAGCGGGTCTGGTTGACACTATAAACGCCGGGCTCGGCGTCAGGCAGCGTGTCGGCCTCAGGCATGGCTTCAGAATACTGCTTGCGAAGCTCCGCCATTCGCGCTTCCAGTTTTTCTGGACCGCCCTTGTGATAGAACTCGATGAGTTCTCTGATCGTTGCGTTGACGAGCTTCGGACCCTGTTGCCACATCGACTCCGGCAGCGTCACACGTGCAACCGCGAGCGCTTCATCCTCCGGTAATCGCCCCGCCAGTCGGTCTTCGTACCACTCGGTCCACACTTCCCAGTCTTCGTTGAGGGAACTGAAGGCGGATTTTAGTTCTTCCCAATCCTTGGCAAGGTTGTTGGGAATTTGCCCATCGAGCCAGAGGGGCATGTCGGCCAGTCCTTCGACTGGTCTTCCATTGTCGATGTATTGCCTATCTGAACTTAGAGCGGCATAGACTTCGGCGGTGGTGTTCGTGGCGTCGGTAGCGACTTTGATGGCATTGGCGGTAGCGATGGCGGCATCTGCGGTGGCGGTATCCGCGTCGTAGGCGTTACCAGCTGCATAGATGGCTGCGGTAGCAGCTATGGCCGCATCGGAGGCGGCGTAGGCGGCGGCGGTAGAAATAGCGTTAGCATTATAGGAGACGTCCGTAACGCTAGTTGCGTTTGCACCCGCCCCCGCGGCGTCGCCGGCCTTGGAGACGATGATGGTAGCTACCTTGAGGGCGCTTAGCCTTTCTTCGCTGATTCCAGGCTGGGCAACATATGAAAACGCCCAAGAACTGGCACGAAAGATCGGCAGAAGAATGGCTGCGCGCGAATTAATGAGGTCTACAGTCCGCCGGATAAATGGAAGTACCCGAAGCGCACAACGCGCTGCAATCGCCACGGATACCTCAGGCGGCTGCTCCCTCAACCACGCTTCCAGTTCTTCTGTGTCGAATTCTTCCGGTGCTGCAACCACGTGCCATCCTCCTCCGTCACAGCTTATGCGGGAGCAGTCACCTTGCGCAATATGGACCGGGACACCGCCCTGCCGCTCCCCCGTCATTCCAGACCAGTGAGGCGTAAGCCGAACGCCGATCAGGAACCCCGAAATCATTCACGCCGCAGGCGTGTCCGAAACCTTGGAAAAAGGCGCGGGCGAGCGCCCGCGGCTGATGCGCTGGATCCCGGATCTGCGACGTGGGCGCTGCCCACGCTTGTCCGGGATGACGATGTGTGAGAGTGCCTCTGCCACCAACCTCAGGCGTCATTGCCCGGCGAAGTCCGGGCAATCTACTCGCTGGTCCGTTTGCCGGAGCGATTGCGAAGGAAAGAGGACATGGCTCCTCATTCCAGGCCTGTGGCCCAATATCCGGCGAGGTGGATTGGATCACCCGGACTTCGCCGTGTGATGACGGCAGAGTGTGGGGCAGGTTAGGGGGTCTGGCCCACCTTTGTTCCCGACCGAATAGCAGAGCCGAGGCCGATGCGAATAAGCACCTAACCCCGCCCGATGAACGGCATTTTCGTTGCCATGATGGTCATGAACTGAACGTTGGCCGACAGCGGCAGGTCGGACATCTGGACGACCGCGTCGGCGACGTGCTGAACGTCCATGACCGGTTCGGGCATGACGGTGCCGTTGGCCTGGGGCAGGCCTTTCTGGAAATGTTCGGTCATCTCCGAGGCCGCGTTGCCGATGTCGATCTGGCCGCAGGCGATGTCGAAGGGGCGGCCGTCGAGGGAGAGCGTGCGGGTCAGGCCGGTGATGGCGTGCTTGGTCGTCGTGTAGGGCACGGAGCCCGGCCGCGGGACGTGAGCGGAAATCGAGCCGTTGTTGATGATCCGGCCGCCCTGCGGGTCCTGGTGGCGCATTATGCCGAAGGCGCCACGGGCAATCAGGAACGCACCGTGCAGGTTGACGTTCAGGACCGTCAGCCACTCGTCCACGCTGAGCTCGTCGATCGGCTTGGCAGGCACGTTGTTGCCGGCGTTGTTGAAACAGACGTCGAGCCGGCCGTAGGTGGATTTGATCGCTTCGAACAGGGCGTCAACCTGGGCGGCGTCGGTGACGTCGCAGGCAACGCACAGCGCCTGACCGTCCTTCGCGCCAGCTGCGGCCTCGGTCAGGCGCTCCTCACGCCGTCCGGTCAGGATGACTTTTGCGCCCGCCTCCAGAAAGGTCTGCGCCGTTCTCCGCCCGATCCCCGAGCTTGCGCCGGTGACCAGAACCACCTTGTCCGCCACTGCCATGATTGTCCCTCCGCTTTCCGGCGCTGTTTGAAGCCGGTTCGGCCCAAAGACTAGGCGCCGGAAAAGGACGGAGCAAGCCGGTATCGCCGTTTCGGGTACGCCCGCCGTCAGGTTTCGGTCGGCGTTGCTTCATGCGTGGTCTTGGGCGCAGCCTGCTTGCGGGCACCGGCGTAGATCAGCCCGTAAAGGCTGGTCGCGACGACGACAAAGGCGACGACCTGATAGGTCGCGACCGTCTCGTTCATGAACACAACGGCCAGCACCATGGTCACCGCCGGCCAGGGCGCGGTGATCGAGCTGGCGAGCGACACGTCGATGTGGCGCATGGCATAGAACCAGACGATCAGTTCCAGATAATAGATTGCGCCCATTGCGATGGCGAAAAGCTGGAAATCCGGATTGAAGAGGTCCGATAATGGCAGAGATCCGTCCGGCCGAACGAGAAGCAGGGCGCCCAGGAACACGCAAGAGACCGCCACACGGAAGAAGGTGATCTGTGCCGGGGTAATCGGCGAGCTGCCGAGAACTTCTCTCAGGATGACATGGGCGACGCTCCACAGGAACGGCACGGTCAGCGCAAACAGGATCCAGATCGACAGGCCCTCGATCCGCCAGGTGCCGCCGGTGGCAAGGTAGGCGATCGCCGCCAGCAGGGCGAAGGTGAAGACCAGTTCCAGTGCCGTCTTCCGCCGCTTCAGGAACAGGGTCTCCCAGAGGATGGCGAACAGCGGATAGCTCTGGATCGCGATGGCCGCGCCGACGGCCCCGGCCTTTTCCACGGCCAGCACATAGGCATAGGTCGACAGGCCGAAGATCGCGCCGGTCGCGAGAACGACGGTCAGCGTCCGGCGTTTCATCGGGCGCGGGACCGATGCGGCGAAAATGCCTGGATCGGTGGAGGTCAGTTCGCGCAAGAAAAGGGGCAGGGCGAAGACGAACTGCCAGGCACTGAGCAGAAACGCGAAGCTGAGCGCGTCGATCTCCGCCGGCCGGCTGTTGGAGACGATCGGCATCACCCCTAAGATCATCAGGCACATCAGGGCGAGCGATATTCCGGTTTTCGGATCGTTCCTGCGCATCGATTCACTCCGTAATTCAATACAATTTCATAAATTGCATTGACAATTGTTATGATCAATCGAAACATTATTCTCATGACAATTTGGCACCCCACGCTCGAAGGCCGGTCCGGGCCGAAATTCCGTCAGATCTCCGATGCCATTGGCGAGGCGGCCCTGAACGGGGATTTACGCCCCGGCGAACGCCTGCCGCCCCAGCGGGACCTGGCCTATCTGCTCGGCGTGTCGCTCAACACCGTCAGCCGCGCCTATGCGGATGCCATCGACCGGGGATTCCTCAAGGGAGAGGTTGGTCGCGGGACGTATGTGCGCGGCAGTGGCCCCTTGCCGTTCGCCGGGCAGGCGACCGGCCTGAAGCGGGAAGCGGCGGGACCTATCGACTTCTCGCTCAACCTGCCCGCACCGGGCGATGCGGACCGGGACTTGGCGAGAACGCTGAAGGACCTGTCGGAAACGGACGGGCTCGCCGCCTTCCTCGACTACGACATGTTTTCCACGCCCGACCGTCACACGGCGGCGGCAGCCGGCTGGCTGGGCAGGACGGGGTTGGACGCGCGGCCCGAGGGGATCGTCTTCACCTCCGGCGCCCAGCACGGGCTGCTGGTTTCCCTGATGGCGACCCTGCGGCCCGGAGACGTGCTCTTTACCGATGAATTGACCTATGCGCCGATCAAGGCGCTCGCCCACCGGCTGGACCTGAAGCTTCGCCCCGTCGCATCCGAGGGCGGTACGATGAGCCCCGATGCGCTGGAGGCGGCCTGCAGGGGCGTGGCCGGCAAGGCGGTCTACTGCATGCCGACCCTGCACACGCCGACCACGGCCACCATGGACCGGGAAAGGCGCGTCGCCCTTGCAAAGGTTGCGGAAAGGCATGATCTGACGCTGATCGAGGACGATGTCTTCGGCTTCCTTCCCGTCGACCGGCCGCCGCCCTTGGCCAGTTTCGCGCCCGAGGGCACGATCTATATCGGCAGCGCCTCGAAAAGCCTGGCACCGGGCCTGCGGGTCGGTTTCCTGCACGCACCCACCGGACGGATCGCCGACCTGCGCGCCGCCGTCAATCTGACAAGCTGGATGTCGCCGCCGCTGATGACGGAAATCGCCTGCCGCTGGATTGAGGACGGGACGGCGGAGCGGCTGAACGACTTTCAGCGCACAGAAGCGATGGCGCGGCAGGCAATGGCGCGGGAGCTGTTGCCGGAAGACTGTCTTCACGCCGATCTTTGCGGGTTCCATGTCTGGCTGACACTGCCGCCGGAATGGCATGCGGATGTGTTCCGGATGGAGGCCGAACGCCGTGGGGTGAAGGTGATGGTCGGCGGCGCCTTTGCCATCCGTCCCGGGGAAGCGCCCAACGCGCTCCGCCTGTGCCTCAGTCATGAAAGGGATCGGGAGCGGGTTCGGCGGGGGCTTGAGGTCGTTGCTGATCTCCTTGGAGACCGCAGCGAGACCGGCGCACTGATATTGTAGGCCGCATCGGCGGTCGGTGATGACGGCTTGGATATTTGCGGCGGATCGCTTATCTTTCATGTCAAGATCGCGTTACCCGGAGAGGACCGGGCAGATGGATCGCCGGTTCGCGTTGGGTTGAGGAAGGACCGGGTTGAGGGAGGAAGTCCGTAGATGACCGTTGCGCACGAGCCCTGGCTCGTCGTGCTGTCCCTGATCGTCGCTTTTCAGGGGAGTTTTGTCGGGCTGAGCCTTGGGGTTCAGGTCACCGACGCGGTCGATCCGCGGCGGCGGTTTCTCTTGGCGAGTGCCGCGCTCACCCTTGCCCTTGCAATCTGGTCGATGCATTTCGTCGGCATGCTGGCCGCGCGGCTGCCGGTGGCCGTCGATTTCCTGGTTCTGCCGACGCTGCTCTCCTTCCTTGTCTGCGTGCTTGTGGTCGGTGTTGCTGTCTTCGCGGCCAGCAACGGGCCGCTGACGGCGGTACGCCTTGGCCTGTCCGCGCTCGTCATGGGGGCGGGCATCTGCACAATGCATTATCTGGGCATGTATGCGCTGCATGCGTCCTCGCGGATGGTGCATGACCCGACCTATGTGGTGGCAAGCTTCCTGGTCGCCTTCAATGCGGCCGGCCTTGCCCTGTGGCTGAGCTTCGGCTCCGGCAAGCGCCCGCCGATCGTCGTCTCCGCCGCCGTTCTGGCCCTGGCGATCTCTGCCATGCACTACACGGCCATGGCCGGCATGCTGATCTTCCCGCGCGCCGAGGGCGTCGCCTTTACCGCACCGGCGGTGACACCCGGAACGCTGGCGATCATCGTCGCCTGCGTCGCCTTCCTGGTCTCGGGCCTGTTCCTGCTGACGCTGGTTCCCGACAATCAGCGCGCTGACGCTGTCGCCGAGCAGGGGCGGCGCGATACGGGAGGGGAGGCGCCGTCATGGACTGCCGAAAGCGGACAGGGGACAGGTATTCTTTCCGGCTTGAATGCGAGGCTTCAGGAAGCCGGTGCCATGGATGGTCTTATTCAACCGGCCGACGGCGGTGAAAGTGCGCCCAAGCGGGCCGCCGGGCTTCAGGCCCCGTCGCAACGGTCGGTGTCAGCACATGTCAGCCGCGGACTACCCGTGGAACGGGACGGGGCCAGGAGCATGGTCAATACCTCCGACATCGTCGCGGTCCATGCGGACGCCCATTACACCCAGCTCTTCGACGGCACGCGCAACCATTTCTGCCCGCTCGCCATCAGCGAGGTCGAGCAGCAGCTCGACCCGAAGACCTTCAGCCGCGTTCACCGTAGCCACATCGTCAACCTGAACCGGGTTGCCAGCTACAAACGCTCCGGAGACGGCGGGGTGCTGACCATGGAAGGCGAGGGTCACCACAGCGTGCCGGTCAGCCGCTCCCGCTGGACCCGGGTGAAGACCCGGCTTGCGGAGCAGCCTTCCGAGATGTCTGCGGCGTTTTCAACGGCTGCTGCGGAGTAGTTTGGATCGGGAAGCGTAGGCTCGACAATTTCGCCGCCTGCTGCCTCGGAAATTCCGGCACGGATGCCCCTATTTCTTCTGCGCTGTTCCGATTGGGGTGTCGTCCTGTCTCATTCTATGGTTGTGTAGTCAGGGCTTTTATCGCGAATGGTACGATCTGGCATGTTGCGTAAATTCCTGTTTAGTGCAGTTGCGTTGCTGTTTGGCGCAGTCGGATTTCTGATGGTCGCGGGTTTCTTCGGCTATTTTCTTCTGTTCCCGCCTGTCCCACCACCTCCAGGGATCGGAAGAGGCCTGGTCGGCACTTCTGCCGCTGCGAATACTGAGTTTCAGCGCCGGGTAGCCGAGCAGTACCCGCTCCCCATCCGTGAAGTCGAACTGGCCAAGCTCCTTGAACAGCAAGGTTTCGAAGTCTCTGACGATCGCAAAATTGCATCTTTCGAAGTGCGGAATTTTGTATGTAATCAGTTCTGGGACATCAGTTGGACAGTAGATGCTGGAGAAGTTACCAAGATCGAAGGCGTGTACATCCGTCATTGCCTCTGAATTAGAAACACCGACAAGGGCGCTTTTCCCGCAGTCTCGCGCCACCGACCGGTTCGTTGTCCGAACCTCCAAGGCTCGGTCCTGTTCAATTTGCCTTGTTTTCTCACACGCATTACGTGTTGCTGCGCTGCCCATTCCCGACTTTGCGGGTTTCTGACGGCCAATTGCACGAAATTCGGATACCAAAGCCTGAAAGCGCGCCGGGACGCAACGGAAGCCTTCTGCCTGAATGGCTTAAATCCCCGATTTTTCCTTCAGTCATAAAGTGCCTTTTTCGTCTGAAATGTCATGAAATGCGTCAATGTTTCTGACGTAATTCGTGCGGAAAAACGCGCATTCCGTGTAATTTCGAGGTGCTCCGTGCAGCGGTCGTTGTCATTGCACTGCACTGTTTCCCACCATGAGACAGGTTGTCGCGCTTCGGTGCCTTTCCGCATTGGAGGATGCGTCGGAACGGATGGTCGGCAGAAGCTCTGCCGCAACGATCCGGTTTCGGGTGATGACCGCAACGACGAGGTCGGACGACTGGATGCGCGCGTCAGGTGGTCCGTCGACTTGAGGGAGGAAATGACGTGATTCCAGGTGAATTCACCTATCACAGGCCGTCGACCGTGGCTGAGGCCGTGGCGATCCTGGCCAGCCATGGCGATGAGGCCCGTCCGCTTGCAGGCGGGCACAGCATCATCCCCATGATGAAGCTGCGCATGGCAGCCCCCGAACACCTGATCGACCTGAGCGGCGTCGCCGATCTCAAGGGGATCCGCGAAGAGGGCGGGGCGATCGTTATCGGCGCGATGACGACACAGCACGAGCTGATCGCATCCGATCTGCTGGCGAGCAAATTGCCGATCATCCGCGAAACGTCGCTCCTGATCGCCGATCCGCAGATCCGTTACCTGGGCACCATCGGCGGCAACGTCGCCAACGGCGACCCGGGCAACGACATGCCCGCACTGATGCAGTGCCTGAACGCGTCCTATCGGGTCGCCGGCCCGAACGGCGAGCGGGACATCGCCGCCCGCGATTTCTATGAGGCTGCCTATTTCACGGCCCTTGCGCCGGAAGAACTGGTCACCGCCGTCAGCATCCCGGTTCCGCCGGCAGGCCACGGCTTTGCCTATGAGAAGCTGAAGCGCAAGGTCGGCGACTATGCCACCGCCGCTGCGGCCGTCGTGCTGACCATGTCCGGCGGCTCGGTAGCCTCCTGTTCGGTGGCACTGACCAACGTCGGCGACACGCCGCTTTATGCCGCCGACGCCTGCGGGATCCTCACCGGCTCCACCCTGGATGCGGACACGGTGAACCGTGCAGTTGCCGCCGCCGAAGCCATCACGCGGCCGGCGTCCGACGGCCGTGGCCCTGCGGAATACCGCACCAAGATGGCCGGCGTGATGCTGCGCCGCGCGCTTGCCCGCGCCGCCGAACGCGCAAACGGTTGAGGGAGAGACCGAGAATGAGTGATATCGAACAGGTACCGGTCACCCTGACCGTCAACGGCAAGAAGGTGCAGCGCTTTGTTGAGCCGCGCACCCTTCTGATCCACTTTCTGCGCGAGGAACTGAACCTCACCGGACCGCACATCGGCTGCGAGACGTCCCATTGCGGCGTCTGCACGGTCGAACTGAACGGCATGTCGGTGAAGTCCTGCACCTTGTTCACCGTTCAGGCGAACGGCGCGGAAATCACCACCATCGAAGGCATGGCCAATGAAGACGGCACGCTTTCCGCCCTGCAGGAAGGCTTCCGCCAGATGCACGGCCTGCAGTGCGGTTTCTGCACGCCGGGCATGATCATGCGCGCCCACGTGCTCTTGAAGGAGAACCCGGACCCGACCGAAGAGGAAATCCGCATGGGCATCTCCGGCAACCTGTGCCGCTGCACCGGTTATCAGAACATCGTCAAGGCCATCCAGTACGCCGCAGCAAAGCTGCAGGGACGTGATTTCCAGGAGGCTGCAGAATGAATGACATGACCCCGACACGGGAACAGCGCGAAGCCGCCCTGGAAGGCATGGGCTGCAAGCGCAAGCGCGTGGAAGACATCCGCTTCACGCAGGGCAAGGGCAACTACGTCGACGACCTCAAGCTGCCGGGCATGCTGTTCGGCGACTTCGTCCGCTCGCCCTACGCCCACGCCAAGGTCACCAGGATCGACGCCAGCAAGGCACTTGAATTGCCGGGCGTGATCGCGGTCCTGACCGCGGAAGAGCTCAAGGGCGTGAACCTCGCCTGGATGCCGACGCTCGCCGGCGACGTCCAGATGGTTCTGGCCGACGGCAAGGTGCTTTACCAGAATCAGGAAGTGGCCTTCGTCATCGCCGAAGACCGCTACATCGCAGACGACGCGATCCAGCTGGTCGAGGTGGAATACGAGGAACTGCCGGTCCTCGTCGATCCGTTCAAGTCCATGGACCCGGATGCGCCGGTGCTTCGCCCGGACCTGGAAGGCAAGACCGAGGGCGCCCACGGGCCCCGCAAGCACCACAACCACATCTTCACCTGGGAAGTGGGCGACGAGGACGAGACCGCCAAGGCTTTCAGGGAAGCCGACGTCACCATCAAGGAGCTGATCTCCTATCACCGCACCCATCCTTCGCCGCTGGAAACCTGCCAGTGCGTGGCCTCCATGGACAAGGTGACGGGCGAGCTGACCGTCTGGGGCACCTTCCAGGCGCCGCATGTCATCCGTACGGTCGCATCCCTGCTATCCACCATTCCGGAGCACAAGATCCACGTGATCGCGCCGGATATTGGCGGTGGCTTCGGCAACAAGGTGGGGGCCTATCCGGGCTATATCTGCGCGATTGTCGCCTCCATCGTCACCGGCCGTCCGGTGAAATGGGTCGAGGACCGCATGGAGAACCTCTCCACCACGTCCTTTGCCCGCGACTATCACATGACTGCTGAAATCGCGGCCAGGAACGACGGCACGGTCACCGGCCTGAAGGTGCATGTGCTGGCCGACCACGGCGGCTTCGATGCCTGTGCCGACCCGTCCAAATGGCCGGCCGGTTTCTTCAACATCGTCACCGGATCCTATGACTTCCCGACCGCGCATCTGAGCGTCGACGGGGTCTATACCAACAAGGCACCGGGCGGCGTCGCCTACCGCTGCTCCTTCCGCGTGACGGAAGCCGCCTACTGCATCGAGCGGGCCATGGACATCCTGGCCCAGAAGCTCGGCATGGACCCTGCGGATCTTCGCATCAAGAACTTCGTCAAGCCGGAGCAGTTCCCGTATCACTCCGCCCTTGGCTGGGAATACGACAGCGGCGACTATCACACGGCCATGCAAAAGGCGATGGACACCATCGGCTACCGGCAATTGCGTGAGGAACAGAAGGCCAAGCAAGAAGCCTTCAAGCGCGGCGAAACCCGTGAGATCATGGGCATCGGCGTGTCGTTCTTCACCGAAATCGTCGGCGCCGGTCCGTCCAAGAACTGCGACATCCTCGGTGTCGCCATGTTCGACAGTGCCGAAATCCGCGTCCATCCGACCGGCTCGGTAATCTCGCGCATGGGCACCAAGTCCCAGGGCCAGGGCCACGAGACCACCTGGGCGCAGATCATCGCCACCGAGATCGGTATTCCGGCGGCCGATATCATGGTCGAGGAAGGCAACACGGATACCGCACCCTACGGTCTGGGCACCTACGGCTCGCGCTCCACGCCGGTCGCCGGTGCCGCGATTGCCCTGGCCGCGCGCAAGATCCGCAACAAGGCGCAGATGATCGCAGCCCACATGCTGGAAGTTTCCGAATACGATCTCGAGTGGGACGTGGACGGTTTCCAGGTGAAGGGCAATCCTGAAGCGCGCAAGTCGATGAAGGAAATCGCCTGGGCCGCCTACAACGCTCCGCCTCCGGGCATGGAGCCGGGGCTCGAGGCCGTGTCCTACTACGACCCGCCCAACATGACCTATCCCTTTGGCGCGTACTTCTGCGTCATGGATATCGACGTCGACACGGGTGTCTCCAAGATCCGCCGCTTCTACGCGCTGGACGATTGCGGCACCCGCATCAACCCGATGATCATCGAGGGCCAGGTGCACGGGGGCCTGACAGAGGGCTTCGCCATCGCCATGGGGCAGGAGATCCGTTACGACGAGATGGGCAACGTGATGGGCGCGTCCTTCATGGACTTCTTCCTGCCGACGGCGGTCGAAACCCCGCACTGGGAAACCGACTACACAGTGACCCCGAGCCCGCATCATCCGATCGGTGCCAAGGGGGTCGGCGAAAGCCCGAATGTCGGCAGCGTGCCGGCCTTCTCCAACGCCGTGAACGATGCCTTCGGCTTCCTCGGAAGCACCCATATCCAGATGCCGCACGATGCCTGGCGCGTCTGGCAGGCCGCCAAGGATCTGGGCGCCCACGGCTAGCGCACGACGCTATCCGGGCTCCCACAGCCCGGCGATCAGGAGCCGCTTGCCGAAACCGCCCGTTTCGGCCGGCAGGTCGGTAAGCGGCTCCTCCTCGAATGCGCCCGGCGGGGCATGACAAATACATTGAACCGGTCGGGACAGGACCGGGCGGGCAAGTATTCCCTGCACATGGTGAGGAAACGAGAGGTCGAAGATGGCCCTGGACAAGAAAGAGTTGGCGAAAGCGCTCAGCGAAACCGGATACGTCGCCGATGAAGGCCTGGCGACAGCGCTCGTTCTCACCGAGCTTTTGAAGAGGCCGCTGCTTCTGGAAGGCGAGGCGGGTGTCGGCAAGACCGAAGTCGCCAAGGCCCTGGCCGATCTTTACGACACAAACCTGATCCGGCTGCAGTGTTACGAGGGTCTGGACCGCGCGGACGCCATCTACGAATGGAATTACCAGCGCCAGCTTCTCGCCATCAAGGCCCATGAAGGCTCCGGCGAGAGCGCGGACGAAGTCGAGGACGCGGTCTTTTCGGAAAAATATCTGCTGGAGCGGCCTTTGCTGGCGGCGATTCGTCAGGAGACGGCACCGGTCCTGCTGATCGACGAGATCGACCGGGCGGATGAGGAATTCGAGGCCTTTCTCCTGGAAATCCTGTCCGATTTCCAGGTCTCCATTCCCGAAATGGGCACGATTGCAGCGAGGTCGATCCCCAAGGTGGTGCTGACCTCCAACGGCACGCGGGAACTCTCCGACGCGCTGCGCCGCCGTTGCCTTTACCACTATGTCGATTACCCGGCACCCGACCGGGAGGCCCGGATCCTGATGAGCCGGGTGAAAGGACTCGATACGGCGCTGGCGCTCCAGATCGCAGAACTGATGGCAAAGCTGCGCAAGGAAGATCTGGCCAAGGTCCCGGGCGTTGCCGAAACCATCGACTGGGCCGCCGCCCTCATCGGGCTCGGCACGAAGAACCTGCAGGAAGACCAGGACCTTGTATTCGAAACCCTCGGCTGCGTCCTGAAGACCCGCGAGGATCAGGCGCGGGTGACGAAGGAAGTCACCGACCGGCTCCTGGGGAAAGTCGCCTGAGCCATGGCCGCGCCCGCCCTGAAACCCCCCGCCCTGAAACCACACGAAATCGAGACCGCGGAAGACGTCGGCTCCGCCCTACGCCTGCGCCTGGCCGGGTTCATGCGAACCCTGCGTGACAACGGGTTCAAGGTCGGCCTTGCGGAAACCAACGACGCGGTGAGGCTGCTGCTGTCGCCGCTGGCCCGCCGCCCGCACGAGTTGAGAGCTGCCTTTCGCGCTCTATTCTGCGGACGCCTCTCCGACTGGCAGGCCTTTGACGAGATCTTCGATGCCTATTGGTTCGCAAAGGGCATGAAGGGGATCGTCAAGACCTCGGGTACCAGCACGAAAAAGGGCGGCAAGACCATCCGGGAAATGGTCGAAACCCAGGGCATGCGCCGGGAAGGCCTTGCCGGCGATGTGGAACGTACGCCGGGCGAGGAAGATGAAGACACGGACGACGAGGCCGCCGGCCGCCGGGAAGGCGCCAGCATTGCCGAAAACCTGGAAAGGATCGATTTTCGCAAGATCCACGATCCGGAGGCGGTCGAAAAAGCCAATGAACTGGCGGAGCGTTTGGCCCATGCCATGCGCGTGCGGCTTACGCGGCGCGACCGCCAGCGGCGCAAGGGACCCCGGCTCGACCTGCGCCGGACGATCCGTCATTCCATCGCCCATGGCGGCACGCCGATCGAGCTGATCCGCAAAGGCCCCCGCGAGCGCCAGCTTCGCCTCGTGATCCTGCTGGATGCCTCCGGCTCCATGAACAATTACACCGGCGTCTTCACCCGTTTCGTTCACGGGCTCCTGGACAATTTCCGTGAGGCGGAAGCCTTCCTGTTCCACACGAGGTTGGTGCATGTCTCCTCCGCCTTGAAGGAGAGGGACGCCGCCCGCGCTCTCGACCGCATGGGCCTGATGGCCCAGGGCGTCGGCGGCGGTACCAAGATCGGCGAGGCGCTTGCCGACTTCAACCGCTGGCACGCGGCCCGTGTGATCCACTCGCGCACCTGCGTGATCATCCTGTCGGACGGCTACGACACCGGCGATCCGGACCGCGTGGGCCTCGAAATGGCGACGCTCCGCCGCCGCTGCAGGCGCATTGTCTGGCTGAACCCGCTGATCGGCTGGCAGGGCTACGAGCCGACCGCAGGCGGCATGTCCGCGGCCCTGCCTTACGTCGATCTGTTCGCGCCGGCTCATAACCTTGAGAGCCTGGCCGCGCTCGAACCTTATCTGGCAAACCTGTGAGAGGTACGATCATGACCCCGTCTCCGATCGATAGGCCGCCCGAAGCCGCCCGTGAGGATCTTCACGACCTGATGAACCGCCTGCGCCGACAGGGAAAACCGTTCGCGCTGGCAACCGTGGTCCGTACCATTTCCGTGACCGCCGCCAAGGCCGGCGCCAAGGCGGTAATCGGTCCTGAGGGGGAAATCGCCGGCGGCTGGATCGGCGGTGGCTGCGCCCGTGGCGCGACGCTGAAAGCCGCCCGGCAGTCCCTGGAGGACGGCCAGACCCGATTGATCTCCCTCCAGCCCGAAGACCTGTTGAAGGATCGCGGCGTATCCGCCGGGGAGGAACGCGAGGGTATCCGCTTTGCCAGGAACATGTGCCCGAGCCAGGGCACCATGGATATCTTCATCGAGCCGGTGCTGCCGCGCCCGGCCCTGGTCATTCTCGGCTCCAGCCCGGTCGCCGTTGCGCTGGCCGATCTCGGTCCCCGTGTCGGCTTCGATATTTCCGTCTGCGCACCGGCCGACGAACAGGCGGCCTTTACAGAGGCCAACGAACGCATCGAAGGCTACGCCTTGCCGGTCGAAGCGGCGGGCGAGCGCTATCTCGTGGTGTCCACGCAAGGGAAAGGCGACCTGATCGCCCTGAAGGCCGCGATCGGCGTGGATGCCCGGCATATCGCCTTCGTCGGCAGCCGCCGCAAGGCGGAAAGCCTGCGTCAGAAATTGCTCGCCGAAGGGGTAAGCAAAGAAAAGCTCGACCGCATCAAAGCGCCGGCCGGGCTTGACCTTGGCGCCATCACGCCCGAAGAAATCGCCCTTTCCATCCTTGCCGAGATCCTGAGCGTGCGCCGGAAGGACCAGCGCGGCGAAGGCCTCGGAATTTCCTCATCCAGTGAACACGGAGATGAACACTCATGAAAATGTCCGAAAGCCAGAGGATCGAAGCCCCCCGGCAAACCGTCTGGGAAGCGCTCAACGACGCGGACGTCCTGAAGGCATCGATCCCCGGCTGCGAGGAGCTCACCAAGCATTCCGACACGGAGATGGAAGCCAAGGTCAAGCTCAAGGTCGGTCCGGTCAAGGCGACCTTCGGCGGCAAGGTGACGCTGGAAGACCTCAATCCGCCGGAAAGCTACCGGATCGTCGGCGAAGGCTCCGGCGGTGTCGCCGGTTTCGCCAAGGGCGGGGCCACGGTGCGCCTTGAGGAAGACGGCCCGGATGCCACGATCCTGCATTATGACGTCGACGCCCAGATCGGCGGCAAACTCGCCCAGCTCGGCTCACGCCTGATCGACAGCACCGCCAGGCGTCTGGCCGGTGAATTCTTCAAGACCTTCGGCGAGCAGGTCGCACCGACCCAGCCACAGGAAGAAGAAGCCGCTGCTTCCGAAGGCGCAGACGCGCCCGCTGAGGAGAAGAAGGGCTGGCTTGGTGGCTTGTTCGGCGGCAAGAAGGATGAAAAGGCGGACGAGACAGCAGCGTCCTGATTTTCCCGCGGATGCCCGTTTTGCTTGACGGGCATCCGCAAGATCCGATTACTAGAGGGAGGAATGAAATGGCAGCTCAGGCAATTCTGGCGTCCGAGGCAACCACAATGCGCGAAATCGCGGAAGATCCGTGGCTGATGACGGCCCTGGGACTCGGGACGGTGCTCACGGCCTTCTATTTCGTCGCCCACGCCTGCTGCTTCGGGGCGGATGCGGCCATGCTGCAATCGCTCTCGGTGATTTGCTCATCGGCTGGGTGAGGTAGGAAGCTGGCCTTCCAAGGAATACTGGGGCGGCGCTCTGTTGACTGGTGACGTCTTACTGGGCGCCGGTAGTTGCCTCATTATTCCATTGTTCCTCGATGCGGAGGCTATAGCCTTGAATGGTAACAGCAGCTAACACCGGATTTACAAAGCCGTCATGGTCAATCGTTTGCCCACTGGCGATGGCTACAGCGCGGAACTCTTCGCCATCTTTCCCAGCAAAATGTCCGACAAGTTTCTTGATTTCCCAAGTCGTGGTTTTCCAATCATGCTGATTGATGCCTGCCAAGCGCGCATTGGACAAGCTGATTGTCCCGCTTCCGGAGAGACGACCATTCGCGTTGACAGTTAGCACCAGTTTTCCTGTGCCGTCCTTTCCCGTTTCAACTGTGTTTTTAAGGTCCGCGGTGCCGGTCTTGCCATCAAAGCGCATCATGCCTTTAAAGGCGATATGAGGGGACTCGCGCCCTAAATGTTTACCGCCCCTTTCTCGGCGATGATCCCAATAATCCAGCCCCCCGATATAGACCGTAAATTCGGACTTGATGTCGTTGATGGCGGGCTGGGTTTCGAGCAAATAACCGTGCAAGGATACATCTGCGTCATGCTGTGTGCCGGTTGTCCGCCAATTCAAGTATGAGGCCGACGGTCGATCATAACTGAAATTAACAGTTTCATTTTTATAGCCATGCGTACTTGCACGCCCATAATTTCCGACAGTGACCCGCCATCTTTCAAAAGGCTGCGTATTTGGTATGATTACTTCGAACCAGTCATTTCCTTTGTCTTTTTTTACCAATGTAAGCCGGTCTTCGGGTTCCGAAGCCCAGAGTGTCCCGCTCTTGCGATCAAAACAAAGGTCGGTGATTTCGAGTTCAGGGGGGTGAGCACTTTGCGTTCTGAAGTTATAATTCGCAATTGCAGCTCCTTGCTCGAATTCGCACGTGCCCAGTTTATGATAGGCGGCCCCATCTTCTTCTGTCCGGACGGGAGTTGTCGAATTTCCGGCAGAAGACGTTACCGCAACCGGCGGCTGAACGCCTGTTTTAGCTGGAGCAGCAGCTGCCGCCCGAGGCGCACTGGCCTCCGTTTCTGAACCAGTCCGAGTGCTGGTCGAGCCTCCCTTTGCCTTCGCCAACGCCTCCAGGATCGCAAAATGTTCGGGCGGAAGCTGGTTCAGAACTTTAAGCCCATAGGCCTTCTGAAAGGCGTGAACAGCCAGGACGGTCGCTGCTTCGACCACGCCGTCGACCGGTCCCGGATCAAATCCCAGCGTCTGCAGATACTTTTCGGTGACCAGCCAGCGCTCTTTCAGGCCTTCGCTCTGGCCGGTCGCCGGGGTGGCAGTGGACGTCTTTGCCGGGCCGGCCGAGGTGCCATATCGGTCCAGCGGTATGTCCGGGTCGTAGAAGCAAAGTCCGTCGTCTGTGGGAACCGTTCGTTCCGCAAGTATCCGCCATTTTGTGCCCTCGACGAGCAGGTCTTTTTCCGTGCAGGTTTCGCTGTCCCAACTGCCTTTCCAGCGAACCTTGACGAGGCGACTGTCGCGGGAAAAGAGCAAATCCATCTGATAGTGCTCCTCGCCGCCATATGGAAAATCAAAAACCTCGCCCGTGCGGAGGTCGACGACGTAGCCGAACCGGCATTCCGTTCCGCAGCTGATGATGACGAAGGAATAGTGTCCGGCAAAGTTCACACCTTGCCCTACGCCATCCCGAATTCTCGTTCGGTAATTTCTGAACGCGCTGTCCCGTCCGTTGAAATCCGGGAATTTTGCAGCGGATTTCAGTATGTCCGAGGGCGGATGATCGGCAAAGCTGTGACCGGAGGCGACGGTCGGATTATCTGCAGAAGCGGCGGATTGAATGGGCGCTGTGTTGGCGTTGCCTGGCGGAGTGGCAAATGCGTTTTGCTGTGTCGGATTGGCAGCATCCCCCGCTTGCTGTCGGGCTTCCCCGATGATCGTCTGCTGGCGCCGGGACAGGAAAAAACCGTTGCCGTCCCGGTTGGTGCATTTCAGGCCCTGTTTGGAGGAATGGCAGGTAAAGCCGCCGAAGTTTCCGGTCACGCCGTAATCGGCCATGTCGAATCCGTCTCTGCTGCGGTCGGTGTCCTGACAGAGGATCTCCACGGGGCCCCGCTCCAGCATCGAGAAGGTGTGCCCCCAATCGGAATTGCAGGTCGTCGGGTGGGGCAGGGCGGGCGGCCCGGAACGGTCGATGATGGTGCAGGTGATGTCGGAAGGCGCCCCGTCCCCTTCGCCCACCGTGCACTGGATGTTTTCCGAGGGCGTCTCGAAGGTCCAGACATCGGCAAGAGTCGACTTGGCCGGCAGCCACGCTGCGCATAGGAACCCGATGAAAACAAATGGTTTCCGGAAAATAAGCATAAAATCCCCTTAAAGAATATGAGGCAATTAATGCTGATTTATCGATACGGGGTCAAACCCTGTTCTCCAGAAAGGTTAAGCGCAAAGCCCCACCGGTATCTATTTGGCTGAATGGGGAGGAGGTCAGCGAACTTGGGCTTGCGCCGGCCATGCGCTCCCGCAAGTCGATATCTGGCGTCTTGCGTGGGGGCCGTCGCAATCCCGTTTTGCCTGGATCCAGACGGGTCAGGTTTCATCGTCGGCCTTTCCGGTCTCCAAAGAATCGGGCGCATTCATGGATTGCCGTTCCCTCGACAGGCGGTCAATGTGCGCCTTGAGTTCCGGTGTCTTCTGCATGAGTACCTGGAAATCGGAGGCTGACAGGCCGAGGAGCTGGCAATAGCCGAGCGCCGTCACATCCGCGGTTCGGCGCTTTCCGGTCAATAGCGCCATTTCCCCCACGACATCGCCGCGTCCCAGTCGGATCGTGTCCGCGCCGGTCCGGACCTCCACTGCTCCGGAGGCGATGAAATAGACCAGATCCCCTTTTTCACCCTTGCGCATGAGCCTTTCGCCCGGCGTTGCGAAAGTCGGCCGCATCATCCGCGCGATGTCGTTCAGATGCTTGGGCGAAAGGTCGACAAACAGGGAATGCTTGGCCAGCAGATCCTTGGTCTGCAGCCCCAGATCGAGGTCCGGCCTCTGCCGGGTTTGCTGCCTGAGGCGCATCAGATCGCCGTGCAGGTCGTTATAAAGCTCCGCGCCGATTAGCGCCTGGCTGTGGGCCATCCCATAGGCGGTTTCCTCCAGCCGGAACCCGGTCATGCGCAGGAATTGGGTCTCAAGGGCATCGGAATAGTCCGGGTATTGCAGACGCAGCGCATCGATGGCGCGCAGGATGTCGTCCCGGCGCGCACAGAGCGTATCATTCAGGATCGTGCCGACGCGCTCGCCGACCAGGGGCCGGATCCGGGCGTGATTGAAGGTGACAAGTTCGTTGGAAATGATCCGGCAGACGAGCAGGAATTCGAAGCGGTCAGCCAGAAGGATGGCTAGCGGCCGATGGATCTTCAGCCGCCGCTGGAGCCATTGAGCCAGGCGGAAGCTGAAGCGGAACCGTAGCGCCTGCCGGCTCGCCTTGTTGTATCCGGCTCGACCATCCGACCGGGTCAGGTCCGCGATCTGTCCGGCGGCCGCAAGATGAAGCGATATCGCCCGGCGTGAGACGGTCTTTTCGTTGAAGTGATTGAGCACCAGGTACCGTTCCCGGTCGGCAAGGGCAATCAGGCCAAGGATAACCCGCTCCTTGTCCTTCAGGTCCGCGAAAGTTTCACTGGTCTCGATGGCTGTTTTGACCCGTTCGGTGTAGGTCTCCGTAACCGGATCCGCAATTCGCGGTTCGATCTGGTAATCCTGGGCGGTCTGCTCGACCTGCTGGCGGACATCTGCAAGCGCCAGCGCGAGAAACTGGCCGCGCAGGGCCTCATCGCGCGCACCGAGCGTGTTCAGTCCCAGAAGCTTGATCAAGGGCTTGAGGCTCGTGCCATAGACGAGCAGGGTGAACAGCACAAACCCGGTCGCAAGCTTGGTGACGAAGGCTGCGACTTCCGGCGAAAGGCCCTGATGTTCCGAAACGCTGAGAGCCAGAGTCAGGGTAACGGCGCCACGCATGCCGCCCCACAGCATCACCGTCTTGAATTTCATGCTGACGCTTTCCCCCATGCGAAACAGGCTCAGGAGCGGCAGCAGGCCGAAGATGACCAGCGCCCGGGAAACGAGCGCCGCGACTGCGACGACGAAGAGCAGCAGGATGTCGATCGGCTGAAAGCCTTCCACCAGACGCGGGATCAGGATCGAGGCGAGCACGAAGATGAGCGACGAAGCCCAAAAGGCGATCTGGTCCCAGACATGATGAAGAAAGTTCCAGTCTTCCAGCATGATCCGGGAAGGGCCGTAAAGATTGAAGACGATGCCTGCCGAGACGACCGCAACGACGGCGGAGACATCGGCACTCTGGTCGCTGACCACATAGATCACGTAGGGAAGGGCCAGGCTCAGCGTGACCTGGGCAAGCGGCAGGTCTCGCATGACCGGCAGCAGCATGACGAACAGCCGGGCGACCAGCGCGCCGACGATTGCCCCGCCGATGAAGGACCGGAAAAACGCCATCAGCGCATTGGCCAGATCCAGTTCTTGGCTGCCGGTCAGGATGCCGAGCAGGAGAATGAAGATCACGATCGCGGCCGCGTCGTTGAGCAGGCTTTCGCCCTCGACGATGCGCCCGAGCCGGGCCGGGGCGCCAATGTCGCGGAAAATGGCGACGACGGCCACCGGGTCGGTGGTGGCAACGATCGCGCCGAGAAGAAGGCAGGCAACGAGCGAAACGTTGCCCAGCGGATAAAGCGCGAGGCCGATGAAAAAGGTCGCGGCGAACACGGCGACTACGGCCATCAACAGGATCGGGCCGATATCCTCGAATATCCGCCGGACATCCAGCGTCAGAGATGTCTGGAACAAGAGGATCGGGAGGAAGATATAGAGGATCTGTTCCGCATCGAGTGGCGGATCGACAAAAACAATCGCAATCGTGTTGAAGGCGTCGGTGTATTCGGTGTTCAGCAGAAAGATCGCGCCGATCCCGATCAGTGTGCCGACCATGGCCAGCAGCACGCTGGGCGCAAGCCCCAACCGGCGGGCAAGCGGCTGCAGCAGCGAGATCGTAATGAGAAGCCCGGCGAAGCAGCCGACGACGATTGGTGTTTCCATTTACCTAATCTGCCTTGGGTTTTGGAATTATCCAAGGCGCTGCAATGGCTTTCGAACAGGCTTCGGCGCTGCCTAGGACGATTTCCGCTTGCGTTCCGACAACCAGATGCCGCCGAGCACCAGAATCAGGGCCAGGGCGTGATGCAAGCGGAAGGGTTCGCCGAGGATCAGAATGCCGAGAGCAGCCGCGAAAATCGGTACCAGGTTGAGGAAAACACCGGCGCGCGCCGGACCGACCAGTTCCACGCCCCGGATGAAGAAGATCTGCGCGAGACAGGAGGGAAACAGGGCGATGTAAAGCGTCACCAGCCATCCCGCCGGCGTCGGCCACTGAGCGGTATCGGTCGCCATTTCGTAGATCAGGCCCGGGATGGAGATAAGGGCGGCGATGACCGACAGGACCGCGAAGAACACCAGGCCGGAGACCTGCGGCCGGTTGCGTAGGGTGATTGTGTAGCCTGCATAAAAGAAGCTGGCGATCAGCATCAGGCCGTCGCCGGGATTGATCGACAGGCTCAGCAGTGTCTCCAGGCTGCCTTGTGCGGCGACCAGGGCAACGCCGGCCAGCGTCGCGATGATACCGACGACCTGCAGCAGCCTGACCCGGGCGCCGAGCAGCAGCACCGAGCCGATCAGAACGAAGATCGGCATGGATCCCTGCAGGATCCCGAGATTGACGGCCGTGGTGTAGTGGGCGGCCATGTAGAACAGCATGTTGAAGCCGGTGAAACCGAACAGTGCCATGAGGCAGAGCTTGCCCAGATGCGGTCGCATGACCGGCCATTCCTGCCGTATCCGAGGCAGCAGCGTTAAGGTCAGAACCACACTGACGATCAACCAGCGCAGGAACACCACGACCATCGGCGACACCCGGCCGACCGCCAACTGGCCGGCAATCGTGTTTCCGCCCCAGAACAGGGTGGTCAGGACCAGCATGATAATGGCGTTGCCGAAAATCCGGTCGGTGAAAAGCGTTGCCGCTCTTTTCATGGAAATTCCTTGTGGGTGCGAACGCTCGAGAAGTCCGCAGCTTGCTGATGCCGGAGAAATGAAACCCGGGCATGGGACGGGAGTGGTTTGATGTGGTTCCGGTAGCGTTGTGAAGAGAAAATCGCCGGCGCGCAAGGGCAGGTCGGGTTGAGTTGGTCGACCTCGTTATAGTCCTGTGGAGAAAATAAATTTGATTATTTCCATTTTGGAAAAAGTAATTCCGAACTGCGGCTGATTGACCCCGAGGCAGGTTCCAGACACAAAAGGCGTCATTCAAACGCCGAATGTCACAATTTTGCATAAAAGAACGGGAGACGCCGAGATGACAGCGCGTATCGAAGTTCAGGGCCTTCAGGTCGCCAGTGAGCTCTATGATTTCGTCAACACCAAGGCCCTTCCGGGAACCGGTGTCGACCAGGACCGGTTCTGGGAACAGCTGTCTGCCATCGTGCACGACCTTGCGCCGAAAAACCGAGCGCTTCTCGCCAAGCGTGATGCGCTCCAGGAAAAGATCGACGCCTGGCACCGCGCGAACCCCGGTGTGCCGGACATGGCGACCTACAAGGCGTTCCTGACCGAGATCGGCTATCTCGTCTCCGAAGGCGGCGATGTCGCGGCCACGACCGCCAATGTGGATCCGGAGATTTCCACGGTCGCGGGCCCGCAGCTCGTCGTGCCTGTCATGAATGCCCGTTATGCCCTGAACGCTGCCAATGCGCGCTGGGGCTCGCTCTATGACGCCCTTTACGGCACCGATGCCATGGGCTCGCTTCCCTCAGGCGGCGGTTACGATCCGGCGCGCGGCGCGGAAGTCATTGCCTATGCCCGCAAGGTGCTGGATGAAGCCGCACCGCTGAGCAAGGGCTCCTGGGCCGACGTCACGGGTCTGTCGGTTGACGGAGGCGCCCTGAGCCTAGCGACGGCAGGTGGCGCAACCACGCTTGCCGATCCGTCCCGCTTTGCCGGATATGACGGCGATGCATCGGCCCCGTCCAAAGTGCTTCTGACCCAAAACGGTCTGCATCTGGAAATCGTCGTCGATGCCGGTCACCCGATCGGCAAGACCGACAAGGCCCATATCGCCGACGTGATCGTCGAATCCGCCATGTCCACGATCATGGACTGCGAGGATTCCGTCGCCGCCGTCGATGCGGAAGACAAGGTCGTCGTCTACGGCAACTGGCTCGGCCTCATGAAGGGCGACCTGGAAGAGACCTTCGAAAAGGGCGGCAAGAAGGTGACCCGCCGCATGAACGGCGATCGCACCTATACCGCTCCGGACGGGTCCAGCCTGACGCTGCATGGCCGTTCGCTGCTGCTGGTGCGCAACGTCGGCCACCTGATGACCATCGATGCGGTTCTGGACAGGGACGGCAACGAGGTGCCGGAAGGCATTCTCGACTGTCTGGTCACCTCCCTGATCGCTCTGCACGACATCGGCCCGAACGGCCGACGCGCCAACAGCCGCGCGGGCTCGGTCTATATCGTCAAGCCGAAGATGCACGGGCCGGAGGAAGTCGCTTTCGCCTGTGAACTCTTCGACCGGGTCGAGGACGCGCTGGGCATGGCGCGCAATACGCTCAAGATGGGGATCATGGACGAGGAACGCCGTACCACGGTCAACCTCAAGGAATGCATCCGAGCTGCCAAAGACCGCGTGTTTTTCATCAACACCGGCTTCCTCGACCGCACCGGTGACGAGATGCACACCTCCATGGAAGCCGGACCGATGATCCGCAAGGGCGACATGAAGACCGCCACCTGGATCGGCTCCTACGAGAACAACAACGTGGACGTCGGGCTTGCCTGCGGTCTGCCGGGCCATGCCCAGATCGGCAAGGGCATGTGGGCCATGCCGGATCTGATGCACGCCATGCTGGAA
The DNA here is from genome assembly GCF_048260565.1 of Roseibium sp. Classification (GTDB taxonomy): domain Bacteria; phylum Pseudomonadota; class Alphaproteobacteria; order Rhizobiales; family Stappiaceae; genus Roseibium. The sequence goes on from NZ_JBLXGP010000007.1 coordinate 218,213, forward strand.
CAGAAGATCGGCCATCCCATGGCCGGCGCCAACACCGCCTGGGTGCCATCTCCAACGGCGGCTACGCTGCATGCGCTGCATTACCACAAGGTCAACGTCGCCGAGCGTCAGAAGGAACTGAAGTCGCGCGAACCGGCAAAGCTGGAGGATATCCTGTCGATCCCGGTCGCGACCCGTCCGAACTGGTCGCCGGAGGACATCCAGGCCGAACTCGACAACAATGCGCAAGGCATCCTCGGCTACGTGGTGCGCTGGGTCGAGCAGGGGGTCGGCTGTTCCAAGGTGCCGGACATCAACAACATCGGCCTGATGGAAGACCGCGCCACCCTGCGCATTTCCTCCCAGCACATCGCCAACTGGCTGCGTCACGGCGTCTGCACGAAAGAACAGGTCATGGAAACCATGAAGCGCATGGCAGCCCTCGTGGACGAGCAGAATGCCGGCGATCCGCTGTACCGGCCGATGGCTGCGGACTTCGACGCCTCGGTCGGCTTCCAGGCCGCCTGCGATCTGGTGTTCGAGGGCTGTGCCCAGCCGAACGGCTATACCGAACCGGTCCTGCACCGTCGCCGGATCGAATTCAAGGCAAAGATGGCGTCGTGAATTCGCCGCTCTGACCAGCTGTCGGTCTGATATCCGAGCCGCAGTTCCCCGGGAACTGCGGCTTTTTTTATGTCTCAATTAAATGTGTCACCTGACGTCGGGGACTCTTGGAAGAAATACGTTAGAAATGCACACAGTACGCCTTGATAAGTGCACGTAGTGCGCTATATTCATACGTACCGGGCCGAAAACAGACAAAAAGGAGATGCCCAAATGAATGTGCACATTGCCAAATGCCTGATCGTGGACCATCGCCAGGACTACAGCCGGGACCGGCTGCGGTGGCTGCCCTCGCGCCTTTACCGGCTGTTCAGGGAAGCAAAACCCGCAACACACTAACCGCCGGCCGTCGCTCTGATGACCGGAAAAGAACGCTCGGCCTGAAAGGCGCAAGAGCGCGAAAGGGGCAGGACGTCCATCCTGAGCCTTGAAGACCCGGCTTCGGCCGGGTTTTTTATTGCTCAGGCGGGGAGGGGAAACGCATCCGTCAGCGCGCGTTCTCCGTCTTGCGAGAACCGAACGAGGCGCGAACCTTCAACGCGGCATGCCCAGCCGAGGTCCTGAAAACGGGCCAGAAGGGCACGACCGGTCGAACCGGCGAGATGGTACCGGCGCTCGCTCCAGTCCAGGCAGGATTTGCAACGGGCCTGTCTCGTTGCGGCGCCGGCCGACAGATCGATCTCGAGAGAGGTTAGAAATGCTTCGCCGTTTGCGGAAAGGTCGATCAAGCCGGCTTCGTCAGTAACCAGATGCCCGCGCGCGAGCAGGCTTTCATAAACCCTGACGCCGAGATCGCCGGCCAGGTGATTGTAACAGACCCGCGCCTTGCGCAGTTCGGGGTCCTTTGGCCCGGTTCGTGTACGAAGGTGCCCCTTTTTCGCGGCCAGTCCCATCAGGCTTTCAAGAACGGCAGCCACATCGTCGTCGGCGAGGCCATAATAGCGGTGACGTCCCTGCTTGTGCGGGGTGACCAGGCCCGCCTCTGCAAGCCGGGCAAGGTGAGAACTCGCGGTTTGCGGCGTGATGCCGGCTTCCACGGCCAATTCGCTGGCGGTCAGCGCCTTGCCGCTCATGAGCGCGGTCAGCATGTTTGCACGGGCCGGGTCGCCGATAAGCGAACCGATCAGGGCGATATCGGGTCCATCTTTCATACTTCGATGCTAGTCGAAGCATTTGCATCCGGCAATATGCGAGACCGGTGACCTCACGATTATAGAGGTCCCATCTCATGCTGACTTGCTTTATCCGCTATCATATCGACCCGACCAAACGGTCCGCCTTCGAGCAATACGCCCGCAACTGGGGCGTTGCCATTCCCCGCTGCGGCGCCGATCTCATCGGCTACTATGCACCACACGAGGGGTCGAGCACCCTGGCCTATGGAGTCTACAACATCGAGAGCCTCGCGGCCTACGAGGCCTACCGGCAGCGACTGGCCGCGGATCCGCTCGGCCGGGAGAATTACGAGTTCGCACAACGTGAGAAATTCCTGTTGCGCGAGGATCGCACGTTTCTCAAGCTGGCCTCGGACGGTATATCCTCATGGCAGGAGAGTCCGGAGGAGCAACAATGATCGCCATCATTTTCGAAGTGGAACCGCATGCGGAACACAAGGACCGCTACCTGGAAATCGCAGCCAGCCTGCGCCCGGTGCTGGAGGGCATCGACGGCTTCATTTCCGTGGAGCGGTTCCAGAGCCTGACCAATCCGGGCAAGCTGCTGTCGATCTCGTTCTTTCGCGATGAAAAGGCGCTGGACGACTGGCGCAATGTCATGGCCCACCGCAAGGCGCAGACCGCCGGCCGGAACGTGCTGTTCAAGGACTACCGGCTGAAAGTCTGCAGCGTCATCCGCGACTACGGTCTGAACGATCGAGAGGAAGCGCCGGAGGACAGCAAGGCGGCGCTTTAGGTCCGTGACCTAACCGCCTATCGGTAGCCGTACCACCGCCCTAAGGCCGCGACCGTCGCCGTTCTTCAGCTCGATCGTGCCGCCGTGGGCGTGGATGATCGAGCGGGAGATGGCGAGCCCCAGGCCGATGCCGCCGGTTTCCTCGCTGCGCGATTCCTCCAGCCGGACAAAGGGTTCGAACACGTCGGCGAGCCGGTCGTCGGGAATGCCGGGCCCCTGGTCGGAAATGGTGACGACCGCTTCCTTGCCGTCCCGGACGAGATCGACCTCGACCGCTTCGCCGTAGCGGATGCCGTTTTCGATCAGGTTGCGGAAGGCGCGTCTCAAAGCGACCGGCCGACAGGAAATCACCAGCCGCTCGGCTTCGTTGACCGTGGCCTGATGGCCCAGATCCTGCTGATCGCCGGCCAGGCTCTCCAGAAGCGACCCCAGATCGGTCGGTCTTGCCTCTTCCCTTGCCGCCTCGTCGCGGGCAAAGGCGAGGGTCGCCTCCGTCATCTGGCTCATTTCCTCCAGCGTCTCGATGATCTTTTCGCGGTTTTCATCGTCTTCGATGAATTCCGCGCGCAACCTGAGCGACGTGATCGGCGTGCGCAGGTCGTGGCTGATGGCCGCGAGCATGCGGGTCCGGTCGCGGACAAAGCGGGTCAGCCTGTCCTGCATGCTGTTAAAGGCTTCCGTCACCGTGCGTACCTCTAACGGGCCGGTGGCTTCAAGTTCGGCAACATCCTCGCCTCGGCCGAGCCGTTCCGCGGCATTGGCGAGATCGCGCAAGGGACGCGAAACCCGTCTCACCGCAAAGGCAACGATCAGGATCACCGCCACGGCCATCAGGCCGAGCTGCACCAGAAGCGGCTTCATGGTGCGCGGCGGCGGACGATAGTTCGTTTCCACGTTCAGGAAGGAGCCGTTCGAAAGCGGGATACTGAGCGCAAGGTCGATATGGCCCCGCTTCAGCCGGTGCAGCCGGCCGGGGTGCACTTGGCCGGACGGGGCGCGCAAGGAGGGGCGCTGCGGCCGTTCTCCGTCCTTGTCTTCATCGTCTTCCCTCAAATTCCCGAAGTCCGGCTGACGGCTGCGCGGATCCATCAGGTCCAGCAGGACATCGCGCGGCGGCGAAAACCGGTCCGCCAGAATCTGCTGCAGGCGGATTTCCGTACTGTCTGTGCCGGGATCGCGAACCACCGGTGCTTCTCCGATCCAGAAAGTCGTATGCCGGCTGGAGGAGGCTTCCAGTATCCGTGCCTGTAAGGATTCCGGCGTCTCGTCGATCAGCTTGGCGATGGAAACGGCGCGCATCAGAATGTTGTCGCGGGCGACCTCGATCAGCGCGATCCGCCGTTCGTCGTGGAAGATCCAGATACTGATCGCCTGGGCCACGAACAGGGCGATCAGCAACAGCCCGATGAGCTGGCCGGCCAGACTGCGTGGAAACGGAATACGCCAGGAGGAAAGTGTCATTCGGCGCTGCCTTTGACATCCGCCGTCAGCATGTAGCCGCCGCCCCAGACGGTCTTGATCATTTTGGGATCCTTCGGGTCCACCTCGATCTTGCGCCTGAGCCGCGACACCTGGTTGTCGATGGAGCGGTCGAACACGGTCGGCGTCCGTCCGGTGGTCAGGTCCAGAAGCTGGTCGCGGGTCAGCACCATCTTCGGCCGCTTGAGGAAGGCGCACAGGAGCTGGAACTCGCCGCTTGAGAGGGGAACCACCACCCCGTCCGAATCCAGCAGTTCGCGTTTGGAGACATTGAGACGCCAGCCCTCGAAGCCCAGTTCCTCCTGTTCCATCGGATCGCGATCCTTGGGCACGAGCGAGGTTCGTCTGAGGACCGCACGGATGCGGGCCAGAAGCTCACGCGGATTGAACGGCTTGGTGACATAGTCGTCGGCGCCGATTTCAAGGCCTATCACCCGGTCGGTATCATCCGCCATGGCCGTCAGCAGGATCACAGGGATGGATCCGGTTTCCACCAGATGGCGGCACAGCGACAGTCCGTCCTCTCCGGGCATCATGATGTCCAGGACTACCAGGTCGATCGAGGCCGCCTTCAGGGCCTTGCGGGCATGGGCGGCACTTTCGGCCGTGGTTGCCCTCAGGCCGTTCTTGATCAGATAACGCGCAAGCGTTTCCCGGATATCCCGGTGGTCGTCCACGACGAGAATATGGGGGCTCGGGTCGTTCACTCTCAGGCTCCGATCGGTAATGCGGCTCTGTAACCTTGGGTCCTGACCTTACCTAATGCGTTGCGAATGCCTTCGCGAGCCGATTTTGTATCAGGATGTAACAGGCCGGCAAATGCGGACAATTGGAGACACTTCGCCCGGTTGCCGACCGTATTTTTGAGACATTTCACGCTTATCTCTTGGTCATCGCAACGACGAACCACGGAGTAATGTGAGATGAAAACGCTTAAAACATTCGCAATGGCAGCGCTGGCAGCAGGTGTTGCGGGTACGGCTCTCACCACTTCCATGAGCGTATATGCACAAGGTGTTCCGGGATGGGGCGGCGGACATGGCCCGCAGGGCTGGCACATGATGGGCGGTCCGCGGGGCGGAATGCGCGGCGGCCGGATCATGGAACGCTTCGACGTCAACGGCGACGGTGTCATCACCCAGGCGGAAGTCGATGAAGCCGCGGCAAATCGCTTTACCGAGATGGATACCAGCGGAGACGGATCCGTCGATTTGAATGAATTCAAGACCGGCTTTGCCAAGCGGAGCAAGGACATGCAGGTCCGTGCCTTCCAGCGCCTCGACAAGGACGGCGACGGCACGGTCACCGAAGCGGAATTCAACACCCAGAGCGACCGTATGTTTGCCCGTCTCGACAGGGATGGCAACGGCGAACTGGAAATCCTGCGCGGCCGCCCCGGCGGCAAGGGCTTCGGTCCGGGAAAGGGCATGAGGCCTGGCAGCGCGACTGATTCCGATGACGACACGACCCCCGGCCGCGGCATGGGTCCAGGAAAAGGCATGGGCCAGGGAATGGGCCCAGGAAAAGGCATGGGCCAGGGAATGGGCCAGGAAATGGGCCCAGGAAAAGGCATGGGTCAAGGAATGGGGCAGGGCTTCGGACCCGGCCAGGGTCGCGGCCAAGGAAGCGGCCAGGGTGGCGGTATGCGCTGGAACGACGATGATGGCCGGAACGGTCCGCGTTGGGGCCACCATTGGGGTCGGCAGCAGGGCATGGGCGGCGGCACCCGCGGGTACATGGGTATGGGCCCAATGGGTGGTCACGGCATGATGGCCGGCATGTTCCAGGTCTTCGATACGGACAACGACGGCAAGATCACCCGTGAGGAGTTCACCGAAGTTCGAGGAAAGCTTTATGCCTCCGCCGACACGGACAAATCCGGCTCCTTCTCCCTCGATGACTTCTCCGCGATCTGGATGACCCTGCAGGAGCCCCGCGTGGTCCGTATGTTCCAGAGCATGGATACGGACGGAGATCTGAAGATCACCCCGGAAGAACATGCCGAGCGCACCAAAGACCTGGTCGAGCGTATGGACCGCAACGATGACGGTGTCCTTACCGCCGCCGACTTTGGCCGCAAGGGCATGGGCAAGGGCAAGTGGCATCACGGCGGCTTTGGCCCTGGCCAGCGGGGAGGTTCCGGCTGCGGCCGCGGCAACCGCTGAAGTTCGACAAGATCGGCAGGGGAATCGGTTTCCCCTGCCTGAGGAAATGGCAGCGGCCGGCATCCCATGCCCCCCACCCGCATTGCCGGTTGCCTGTCAGAAGAAGGGGCCTTCGCGGCCCCTTCTTTAATGCCTGGAATTTTTTTGAGATTTCCGAAAAAAATCACTTGAACTGAAAGGCGAATTGCCCCAAATACGGCTTGCCCAAATTCGCACGTGCCCGTGGTCGTTCATGGGATGGCTGATGAAGACATCTCTTAAGGGGCCGCTGCCGCAAAACACCGCCAAGGGGCGGGGCAGCATGATCCGGACGGCTTAAAGCAACGACGTACAGAGGGTTTTTTCGGTCTCTGCCGGGGTTTCCAACCTCCGGGGTCACTGAAGAGGCACTTGTTACATCATTGCCCGACGTGCGGTTCGGTTTCCCGATCCAATCAACGGCATTCCCGACGCGGGAAAGCTTTGCGCTGCCTTCGGCTCGCATCGCCCAACCGTCGCCGCTATTGCACGCCGCCCCCGGCTTCCACCACGGGGATCGCGGTCCTGCCTTATCGGCATCCTGCGACGTGAAGCTGCGAAGCGGCCAGCAAAGAGAAAGCCGGCTTCGCACGACAGATTGGAAAAGGGTAGTACCCCGATGAGCGAACGTATCCGCGAATTCCTCCGCCGCCGCGAAGACGAAGGCCCCTGCGTTGTCGTTGACACCGACATTGTCCGTGAAAACTACCTGACCTTTGCAAAGGCTCTGCCGGACACTTCTGTCTACTACGCCGTGAAAGCCAATCCGGCGCCCGAAATCCTGTCCCTGCTGGAAAGCCTCGGCTCGTCCTTCGATTGCGCCTCCGTCGGCGAAATCGAGATGGTGCTGGCAACCGGCGCGGATGCTGGCCGCATTTCCTACGGCAACACCATCAAGAAGGAACGGGACATCGCCCGCGCCTTTGAATATGGCGTCCGCCTGTTTGCCGTCGACAGCGTGGAAGAAGTCGACAAGATTGCCCGCGTGGCTTCCGGTTCCCGTGTCTTCTGCCGCGTGCTTTGCGACGGTGTCGGCGCCGAATGGCCGCTGTCGCGGAAGTTCGGCTGCGCCCCGGAAATGGCTGCGGACGTTCTGGAACATGCGCACCGCTCCGGCCTAGTCGCTCATGGCGTGTCGTTCCACGTCGGTTCGCAGCAGGCCAACCTGGGTGCATGGGACGCAGCTCTGTCCATGGCCGCCGGCGTGTTCCGCGAAATGGCGACCCGTGGCATCGAACTGAAGATGGTCAACATGGGCGGCGGTTTCCCGACCCGTTACCTGAAGGACGTCCCGGGCGTGCCGAGCTACGGCGAGGCGATCTTCCGCGCGCTGACCGATCACTTCGGCAACCGTCTGCCGTCGACCATCATCGAACCGGGCCGCGGCATGGTCGGCAACGCCGGTATGATCGAATCGGAAGTGGTTCTGATTTCGAAGAAATCCGCTGACGACGACGTCCGCTGGGTCTTCCTCGACATCGGCAAGTTCCACGGTCTCGCCGAGACCATGGACGAAGCGATCCGCTACCCGATCCGCACCCCGCGCGACGGCGACCAGACGGCTCCCTGCGTGCTGGCCGGCCCGACCTGCGACAGCGTGGACGTTCTTTACGAAAAGACGCCCTACGAACTGCCGGTCAGCCTGTCGATCGGCGACAAGGTGCTGATCGAGGCTTGTGGCGCCTACACCACCACTTATTCGTCCGTGGGCTTCAACGGCTTCGCGCCTCTGGCCTCCTACGTGATCTGAGGATCGCTGACGATGATCAACATTGTTGACGAGGCGCCGGCTCATGTCGGCGCCCGCGAGGCGCTGCTTGACCTGAGTTTCGGTTTCGACCGGCATCAGAAAACCAGCGAACGGCTGCGCGAAGGCCGCCTGCCGGCCTTTGCCTACTCGGCACTCGATGAGGACGACGCGCTTGTCGGCACCGTCCGGCTCTGGCCGGTTGCGGATACGGCGGGGCAGGGCTCCCTGATGCTCGGCCCCCTTGCCGTCGCCAAGACCTGCCAGGGGCAGCGTATCGGCGATCGTTTGATGCGCCATGTGTTGACCCAGGCGGCGCTTGCCGGTCACGGTTCGGTTTTGCTCGTAGGCGACCTTGCCTACTACGAGCGGTTCGGCTTCGCGCGCGGGCTTCTGGACAGTGTCGTGCTACCCGGTCCGCTCGAACGGGAACGTTTCCTCGGTCTGGAGTTTGCCTCCGGCCATCTGGGACGGCTGTCCGGCTGCCTGACGGCCGCCGGCCAGATCGATCCGGCAGCGGCACTCGGTGTGCCGTCCGTCGATTTGCCCTATCACAAGGTTGCCTGAAGAACTTTTCGATATGAACATGTGCCGGCATCGCCGATGCCGGCACAATTTTTTTGCCTGAGGTGGAGAGAGATGACTGACGAGACCCTGTCCAAAGCACGAGCTCCCAAATCCGGAACCCGCAAGCCTGCCGTGCGCAAACCGGCAACCGCCAAAGCCTCGGCTTCGAAGCCGGTTGCTGCGAAACCGGCGGCCGTCCGCAAGGCTTCAACCCGTAAAGCCCCAACTCGCAAAGTATCGGCGAGAAAAGCCGCTCCGAAAAAGGCGCCTGCGCAAGTCTGGCCGAAACACGGTGCGATCACCGGCCCGGTCGTCATGATCGGCTTCGGGTCCATCGGTAAGGGCACGCTGCCGCTGATCGAACGTCATTTCGATTTCGACGCCAAGCGGTTCACCGTGATCGATCCGGTGGACCGGGACGCCGGCCTGATTTCCGACAGGGGCTATCGTTTCGAGAAAGCGGCCCTGACACCTGAAAATTATGAAGAGGTCCTGACCCCGCTGCTGACCGATGGCGAGGGCCAGGGCTTCTGCGTCAATCTCTCCGTCGATACGTCTTCCCTCGACATCATGAAGCTCTGCCGCAAGCTCGGCGTCCTTTATATCGACACGGTCGTGGAACCGTGGCCCGGCTTCTATTTCGATGAAAAGGCCGACGCCGAGGCGCGGACGAACTACGCCCTGCGCGAGACCGTGCGCAAGGAGAAGAAGAAAAACCCGGGCGGCACCACCGCCGTGTCCTGCTGCGGCGCCAATCCGGGCATGGTGTCCTGGTTCGTCAAGAAGGCGCTGGTGGACATCGCCCGCGACATCGGCTTGAAGTTCGAGGAACCCGCCAGCCGCAAGGACTGGGCGAAGCTGATGAAGAAGGCCGGCGTAAAGGGCATCCACATCGCCGAGCGCGACACGCAGATCGCCAAGGGGGCAAAGCCGCTCGACGCCTTCTGGAACACCTGGTCCGTGGAAGGCTTCCTGTCCGAAGGCTTCCAGCCGGCGGAGCTTGGCTGGGGCACCCATGAGAAATGGAAGCCCGGCAACGCGAAGGCCCACAAGAAGGGATGCCAGGCGGCAATCTATCTGGAACAGTCCGGCGCCAATACCCGCGTGCGCACCTGGTGCCCGACGCCCGGTGCCCAATACGGCTTCCTGGTCACCCATAACGAGGCGATCTCCATCGCCGACTACTTCACCGTGAAGAAGGACAAGAAGACCACCTACCGGCCGACCTGCCACTATGCCTATCACCCGGCGAATGTGGCTGTGTTGTCTCTGCATGAGCTGTTCGGGTCCGGCGGCAAGATCCAGCCGGAACTGCATGTGCTCAACGAGGACGAGATCGAGACGGGCATCGACGAACTGGGTGTGCTGCTCTACGGTCACGAGAAGAACGCCTACTGGTACGGTTCCCAGCTGTCGGTGGAAGAGACCCGCGAGCTGGCGCCCGACCAGAACGCCACCGGCCTGCAGGTCTCCTCGGCGGTCCTGGCGGGGATGGTCTGGGCACTGGAAAATCCGGAAGAAGGCATCGTGGAAACCGACGAGATGGATTACAGGCGCTGCCTGGAAATCCAGATGCCCTATCTCGGTCCGGTGAAAGGCTACTACACCGATTGGACGCCGCTGCAGGGACGTCCCGGCTATTATCCGGAAGACATCGACGTAACCGATCCCTGGCAGTTCCGGAACATTCTGGTTCACTGATCGGTTGAACACACTGAATAGTTGACAATGACCTGGGAAAAACGGCGGCAAATCAAGCATTTGCCGCCGTTCTTGGATTCAGTTTCGCCGCCTGGTTGAAGATCTTGAATCATTTTCTTTGAAGCGGATTGTTAAAAAGGCGATGTTGAATCCCTTTCTGAAGACGGTGGACTGATCAGCGGGTTTCCAGCGTCAGCCGGATGACCTCCACCGGCCTGTCCTTGCCTTTGACCTTCTGCTCTCCCAGCGGGGAGTAGCGAATGTCCGCAGGCAGATTGTTGCCGATATCCTGCGACGCAAGGATAATGACTTCGGCATCCGGGTCGACTTCACGGCCCAGAGATTCCAGCCGCGAGGCCACATTCACCGTGTCGCCGATGACCGTATAGTTGACGCGGCTCGGCGCGCCGATGTCACCGACAACCAGCGGACCCCCGTGAAGTCCGATGCGGATATGCACAGGAGGCAGGCCTTGCTCCTTCCGTGCCAGATTGTCCGCATGGACGACACCGGCAATGTCCAGAGCCGCCCGCGCGGCCGGCTCGGCCGGGTTTTCGATCCGCTCCGGGGCGCCCCAGAAAGCCATGACGCTGTCGCCCACATATTTGTCGATGGTGCCGCCATGGGTTTCGATGACGGAGCCGATCAGGGTCAGGTGATGGTTGACGAAGGCGGCAATCTCAGGCGCGCTCATGGATTCCGAGAGGGACGTGAAGCCAACGATATCGGTGAACAGCACCGTCAGGTTCCGTTCTTCCGGCGGGCTGTCCGCGCGGCCTTCGCGGATGAGCTTGGTGACCAGCGTCTTGGGCATGTAGCGCATGAAGGCCGACAGGCCGCTCACCATCGTATTGAAACCCGTGGACAGGTCGTCCAGTTCGCGCACCATGGAATGGGGCAGTTCCGGGACCTCATCGAGATCGAGCCGTGCCACCGCGCGCGCGCCCTTGGCGGCCCGTCTGATCGGCGAGCCGATATGATGGGACAGGATGCCGGCGCCGATCAGGGATACGCCGAGAAGGGCCACGCCGATCAGGGCGGCGTCGCTGAGTTGGTGCAACGGTTGTTCGAGAATCTCTGCCGGAAAATGGGCGCCGAGCCTGACCGGAAATCCTTTGAGGCCATGCGTGCCCTTGTCCAACAGGATAAAGCGCTTGTGCCCGTCGGCATCATACCCGACGCGCAATTCGTGCCCCCGGTTCTTCCCGTCTGTCCCGCCTTCCACGAGTTCGGCCGAGGTGAGGTTTGAGAGAAATTCGTCCGGAACATTGGCAAGGTCGATCAGCGGGCTGGTGACCGTGGCCTGATCATTTTCGGAGGTAAGGGCCGGATGGGCGAAAATATTGTTGGTGCCTGGTTCCATGAGAAACACGGTGATCATGTCGCTGGAAATATCCCGCGTGATATCCGAAATCCGGTGCAGCGACATGGCCACGATGACAACTCCGGCGAATTTTCCGTCGATACGCACCGGGGTAATGTGCCCGACATAGCTGTGTCCGCGATCAGGCAGGTATTTCGCCCTTGTCCAGAACGGTTCATCGGCTTTGGCAGCCTCGTTCAGAAGCGGACCGAGGATCGGATCGTTTTTTGCGTTCCTGATGAAATTGGGGATGGAGATATCGTCGGCTTCGCCACGATCGATCTCCGTCGTGTTTCCATCCTGGTCCGCTACGGCAACGAAGGAGACATGCGGCATTGCTGCGAGCGAACCGTAGAGATACTCGGCCAGGGCATCCGGGTCGTTATGCGGAATCGCACCCGACTTAAGGCCTTCGGCCGTGAAGTGTCCCATCTCGACCACCGCGTCGAGCTTGTCGTTGAAGGCCCCTTCGAGTGACCGCATGCCCGTGTCGACCAGTTCGCCGCCGAGATGGCGGACCACTTTCTGCGACGTGTAGGCCTGAACCAGAAGAACGAGAGCCGCGGTGATGAGGACGAAAGCTCCGATCACCGATGTCAGCGTCGGGGTGATGCGCAAGCGTTTCGGCAGCATTGAGGGCAAAATCCGTATCGAAAAAGGACGGACGGAGTATCGGCGACGGACAGGCTCTGCGTAAAGATCGGCCGGAAATTTAGGGCGGGACAAAAAAGGACAGCCATTAGAGAGGCTGCCCAGACCGCTGACAAACCCGTCGATTTCGGCGGGTTTGTTATTTTGGATTAGGTTTTGTGGCGATTGTCGGCGTTTCA
>NZ_JBLXGP010000008.1:0-227339 GCF_048260565.1 Roseibium sp.
TGGAAGACATCAACAAGGGCTTCGACCTGATGCACGCCGGAGAGTCGATCCGCTCCGTGGTGCTCTACTGAGGACAGTCGAACCGGTTCTGCTTATCCCGCCCTTCTCCTGAGCCGGGAAGGGCGGGTATTGTCAGGTGCGGATTGAATTTTCAGGCAAATTTCAAGGAATTAAGACATGAAGACCGTTTCCGAGAACCGCGCCTATGGCGGCGTACAGGGCGTTTACAGCCATGCATCCGAAGCCTGCTCCTGCGACATGACGTTTGCGGTCTACATGCCGCCCCAGGCCGCGGACGGCCCAGTGCCCTGCCTGTGGTATCTGTCCGGCCTGACCTGCACCCACGAAAACGCCATGACCAAGGCGGGCCTGCAGGCCCATGCCGCGGAATTCGGACTGGCTCTGGTCTTTCCCGACACCAGTCCGCGCGGCGAAGGCGTGGCGGATGACGAGGCCTATGATCTCGGCCAGGGTGCCGGTTTTTATGTGAACGCAACCGAAGCCCCTTGGGCACCGCATTTCCGGATGTTTGACTATGTCACCAAGGAACTGCGGGCCCTGGTGCAGGAGAAGTTCGCTGTCTCCGATGCGCACGGAATTACCGGCCATTCCATGGGCGGACACGGGGCGCTGACGCTGGCGATCGCCAATCCGGATCTCTACCGGTCGCTGTCCGCCTTTGCTCCGATTGCCCATCCCACGGCATCCGATTGGGGACGCAAGCAGTTGTCGGCCTATTTGGGGACGGGCGAAACGGTCTGGGCGGCGCATGACGCCGCGCTGCTTCTGAGAGACAAGGGCTGGAAATCGGACATCCTTGTGGATCAGGGCGCGAGTGACCAGTTCCTCGACCTTTTGAAGCCGGAAGCATTGGCGGCGGCCCTTGCCGAAACAAGGACACCGTCCACCTTCCGGATGCAGGAAGGCTATGACCACTCCTATTATTTCGTGTCCACCTTCGGCAGGGACCACGTGCAGTGGCACGCGGAACGGCTCAAAGGCTGATCGCGCCTACCATTCCGCCTTTGCAGCGCTTTCCTTCAGCCGGATCAGGGCGGCGAGCGCCTTGTTGATCGGGGCGTGGACGTCGTAGGCGGCCGCTTCCCTTTCCACCATGCCACATAGCGCCTCTATTTCCGTCGGGCGCCCGGCCTCCACATCCTGCAGCATGGAGGCCTTGTGGGGCTTGTGATGGGCGAGAGCCTCGTCGATCTTGGCATGGACCGCATCAATCATTGCCGCGATGTCCTTGGCGTTCGCCACATCGACGACTTCATCGGCCGCGGCCTTGGCGAGAACGACGGCACTGGGCTCGTTGGCGATGTCGCCGACGCGGGCGCCGCAGAGCGCGCTGATGGTGTTGAGCGCGCAATTGAAGGCGGCCTTCTGCCAGATGACCACATCCGCCTGATCATCGAGCACGAAATCGACCGGCTCCATGATTTCGGCCAGTTTCTCGGCGAAAGGACGGCCCCGAGGGGTCAGGGACTTGAAGGTCGTCGCCATGCCCGCATGGGTGGCTGCGTGGCCCGGCCCTTTCAGATCCGCGGGGATCATGGTCGAACCTTCCAGGATATTGTCGTCCGGCACGTATTCGGCGACGCGGTCGGCATTGCCGAGACCGTTCTGGATGGTCAGTACATGAGCGCCGGCCGTGATCAGCCGTTCCACCGACTGCAGGGCAGTGGCCGTGTGCATCGTCTTGGTCAGCAGGATAATGAGGTCGGCGGGACCCGTGTAATCTTCCGGACGCATAGCCGGAATTTTCCAGGTGTTGCTTTCACCGCCCAGATCCAGGCGCAGGCCGGTATCGTTGATCGCGTCGATATGGGCCTGGTTGACGTCCAGAAGCGTGACGGGAATATCCGCGCGCGCCATCAGGCCTCCCAGGACCGAACCGAGTGCGCCTGCGCCGAGTATTACGATATCCATGCCACTGATCTCCCGTGAGCTTTTCAACTTATGTACAGGCCGCTTCGGATTTTTGCCAAGGGCAGGTTGCGAAATAGTGAGGGATATCGGTTTGGTGGCGTCCGATGCTCCAGGTGTGAGCTTTCATCCGGTTGTCCATTCGGGGCTTCGCGAGGAGAAAGGGGCTCAGTGCCGCGCCGATCCCCGACGTCACCTCACAGGGCGTAAACCGCAGAAGTTCGTGGAAGATCCGGTTGACGGTTCCCTCAATCGGGTGGCGCAGCCAGTGGCGGCGTGCCGCGGGGTAATGGCGCAATCTCAGGCCCGGCGCGGGTGCACCGTCATCGGCAGCTTGTCGCCCGGCCGCAAGGTCAGACGGCAGACCGGCTGGACATCGGTGCCGGGGACAAGTTTCAGATCGAAATCCCTCGCCAGGATCGTCAGGCTCAGGATTGCCTCGGTCAGGCCGAATTGCAGGCCGGCACAGATCCGCGGGCCGATGCTGAAGGGAACGTAACCGTATTTGTTGGGCTTCTTAGACCTTCTCTTGAGAAATCGTTCGGGCCAGAAGGCGTCCGGTTTTTCCCACAGTCCTGGATTGCGGTGCAGCAGCCATGGAACGACCATGACCAGCGCCCCCTTGGCGATCCGCTTGCCGCTAATTTCGGTGTCGTCCATCGCTTCGCGGGCGAGGATCGGCACCGGCGGATACAAGCGCAATGCCTCTTCGATTACCGCGCGGATGTAAGACAGATTGGCGACGTCCTTGAAGTCAGGCGTACGGCCGCCGATCGCCTTGTTGATCTCCTTGTGAAGCCTTTCGGAGACACGCGGCGACTGGGACAGAAGGTACCAGCACCAGGCAAGCGTGTTGGCCGTGGTCTCGTGGCCGGCCATGAAGATCACCGCCGCCTCATTACGGATTGCGTCCCTCGACAGGGGATTGCCATCCTCGTCGCGTGCCTCCAGCAGTCCGCCGATCACTGAGGCTTCACCGGCTTCCTTCTGGGCCTGATAGCTGTCGATGATTTCATCGAGCACGCTCAGGATGCGTTCCTTGGACTTCCTGATCGCGCTGCCGCGGAAGCGGGGCAGCCATTCGGGCAGCCCGAACATGGAGATCATGTCGACCTGGTCGATGTATTTCTGGTACTCCGAAAAGCCCTGAACGACCTCGCTGGCGTAGTTCTTGCCAAGCTGGCGGCCGAAGATCGTGCGGCAGATGATTTCCGCCGTCAGGTGAGCCATTTCCGCCAGCGCGTCGATTTCCGCGCCTTCGCCGAGGGCGGCCCATTCGGCGCGCTTTTCCAGGATCGTGTCGACCATGATCGGGGCAAAACCCGGCACGCGCGAGCCGTGAATAATGGGCGCGACCACTTTGCGCCGTTTCGCCCAGGTTTCCGTGTCGCTGACGAACAGCCCGTCGCCCAGGAGCGGCTCCAGCGCATGGCGCATCTGCGGGCTTTTGCGCTGCAATGTCTCGTGATTTACCTGAAAGGCCTCGCGGACCACATCCGGCCTGTTGCAGACGACGAGTTCCCGGCTGAACACCTTGCGGCTTCTCAGTCGGCCACGGAAATCCTCAGTGCTCCAGATGGAGAGGAAATTCTTCTTCGCCATGCCGATCAGCTTCCAGACCGGAGGCGCACTTTGATACCGGTAGGGGTAGGGCGGTATGAAGTCTTCCGCCGGGGCCTTTTCGTTCACGGGATCGGCGAGGGTCACACCCGTTTCCTTCTCATTTAAACGATCTTTAATTTAGCCGATCCTTGACCTATCTGGGACGAATGCGCAAGGCCGCGAGAACGACCGCAGCCCAGCCGATGATCACCATCGTACCGCCAGTGGGGGCGGACATGGGAAACAGCCGCCGGTCGGCGAAGGCGCGGCTGGTGAGGTCGCCACAGAAAAGGGCAAGGCCTGCGACCATCAGGATCAGCGCATAGAGCAGAAACGGCGACTGGTGGGTCTGGCTGAGGGCGCCGATCGCAAGGATGGCCGGGGCGTGAAACAGAAGCATTTGGGCCGCCGTTTCGATCAGGCCGGTCGTATCCATATGCGCGGCCATAGCCAGCAGCATGACGCCTGCCGCTCCTGCGATTCCACCCAGGATCAGACAGGTGCGCAGCAGAGCCGACGTTGGTTCGCCCTGCGTGGGGATCATTCTGTGACTCATGGTGCCAAGCCCGGTCTGTGTCGAGAAAGCAGGCGGTGATGTTTCGTGCCTGCGCTCCGCATCATGCAGCCGCAAGTCCCCGCTTTTCAAGCAGTGCATCGATCTTCGGCGCACGGCCCCGGAATGCCTTATAGGTCTCTTCCGGATCGGGACGGCCGCCGGCGGAATAGATATGGGTGTAGAGCCGTTCCGCCGTTTCCTTGTGGAAAATGTCGCCGGCTTCCTCGAAGGCGCCGAAGGCATCCGCGTCCATGACTTCCGACCACATGTAGCTGTAATAGCCGGCGGAATAACCGTCGCCTGCAAAGGCATGAGCAAAATGCGGTACCCGGTGGCGCATGGTGATCGCCTCCGGCATGCCGATTTTCGCCAGCGCTTGTCTTTCGTAGGCGGTGACATCGAGTTTGTCTGTATCGGTCAGGAGATGCACTTCCAGGTCGACGAGCGCACAGGCGGTGTATTCGACCGTGGCGAAGCCCTGATTGAAGTTTTCTGCCGCCAGCAGCTTGTCCAGCAGATCTTTCGGCATCGGTTCGCCGGTCCGGTAGTGGACCGCATAGCGCGATAGCACTTCCGGCCGCGAAAGCCAGTGTTCGTAAAGCTGGGAGGGCAGTTCCACGAAATCCCGGGCGACGCTGGTTCCGGAAATAATCGGATAGGTCACATTCGACAAAAGCCCGTGCAGGGCATGGCCGAACTCATGGAACAGCGTGTTGGCATCGTCGAAGGTCAAGAGGGTGGCCTCACCCGGCGCGCCCTTGGAGAAGTTCATCACGTTGACGATGATCGGCGAGACATCGCCTTTCAGCCTGTGTTGGGAGCGGAAGGCACTCATCCAGGCGCCGGAGCGTTTCGAGGGTCGAGCGAAATAATCGCCCAGGAACAGGCCGACATGTTTGCCGTCCCGGTCGGTCACCTCGAACACCCGGACGTCCGGGTGATAGACGGGCAGGCCCTTCTTTTCCTCGAAATTGAGGCCGAACAGGCGGTGGGCGGTGTCGAAAGCGGCTGCGATGACGCGGTCGAGCTGCAGGTAGGGCTTGATCTCCGCCTCATCCAGGTCGTGCTCCGCCTTGCGGACCTTCTCCGAATAGTAGCGCCAGTCCCAAGGGGCGATCTTGAAGTTTCCGCCTTCGGAACGGGCCATGTCGGCGAGTTTGGCTTCTTCCTCTGCAGCCCGTTTGACCGCCGGTTGCCAGACTTTCATCAGAAGATCGCGGACGGCTTGCGGGGTCTTCGCCATGGTGTCGTCGAGCTTGAAATCGGCGAAGGTGTCGAAGCCGAGCAGCTTTGCCTTTTCCGCCCTGAGACCGATGGTTTCGGCGACAATGGCGCGGTTGTCGGTGTCTCCGCCATTCTCGCCGCGCGCGCTCCAGGCCTTGAAGGCTTCCTCGCGCAAGGCGCGGTTGGAGGAGAACTGCAGGAATGGTTCGATAGAGGAACGCGACAGGGTGATGACATGCTTGCCGTTCAGGCCACGCTCGCGCGCCGCTTCCTCGGCGGCCGCCAGCAGGAAGTCGGGCAGGCCGGCCCGGTCTTCCTCCGTTTCCAGCACGAGCTGGTAATCGGCTTCGTCCTTCAGGACGTTCTGGGAGAAGCTGGTGCCCAGCGTTGCCAGCCGCTGAGAGATTTCCGCCATGCGAGACTTGTCGTTTGCTTCCAGTCCGGCACCGGCGCGCTGGAACATCTTGTGGTAGCGTTCCAGGACGCGGGCTTCCTCCTCGTTCAGGCCGAGGTCGTCCTTCTTGTCCCATAGGGCGGCGATGCGGTCAAAGAGGACGCCGTTCAGGAGCGTTTCCGAGGAATGCTTGGCAAGCTTGGGTGCGATATCGCGTTCGATGGCCTGAAGCTCCGGGTTGGTGTGCGCCCCGGACAGGTTGAAGAAGGTTCTGGCCACCCGGCTCAGGGTTTCGCCTGCCTTTTCCAGCGCCACGATCGTGTTCTCGAAGGTTGGCTCGGTCTGCTGATCCGCGATCGCATCCACTTCAGCCCGGCCTTCGGCCATGGCTTTTTCGAAGGCTTCTGTAAAATGGTCCGGTTTGATATCGGCAAACGGCGGCAGCTCGAAGGGCGTGGTCCAGTCGGAAAGAAGCGGATTTTGCGGCATGGAAGGTCCTGTAGGGAGGAATAAGAAAACAGACTAAATGTCATATGGGGTCGGACCGGCAGCCGTCAAAGCGAAGCTTGTCCGGTGCGGCACAATTTCCCCCTTTTCGGGATGTTGCCGGCCCAATCACCGCGTCATGTTTCAACCCGCCGGGGGGCAGGATCAGCGGCCTGGTGACGATTACCGGCGCCTACCACATCGACTTCGCAGCGCGTTCGGGCCATTCCCGGTCATAGGCCTCGCCTCCGGTCTCGCCGTTCGACATGTCCGCAAGGATCTCGCCCGGGGTCGGAAGAGAGGCGGGGTCGATGTGTGCCGCCTGATCCCAAAGCCCGGCGCGAAGGACAGCTCTGGCGCACTGGAAGTAAAGTTCGTTTATGGTGATGCGAATGATGCAGCGGGGTTCCTTGCCCTTTACGGCGAAGCGTTGCAACAGGTCCGGATTGACGGTGAGTTCCGCTTGCCCGTTGATCCGAAGGGTGCTGCCGGATCCCGGTATGAGCATCATCAGCGCCACCCGGGGATCGCGGACGATATTGCGCAGGGAATCGATCCGGTTGTTGCCACGGCGATCGGGGATGAGCAGCGTCTTTTCATCATCCACGTAGACGCAGGTGCCGGGATCGCCGCGGGGAGAGCAGTCCAGCCCTTCGGGACCTGCCGTCGCCAAGGCGCAAAACGGCGAGGCGTCGATCACCTGCCGGTAGAGGGGGGTGACCCGGTCCGCGACCTTGACGGTGGCAGCGGCGACCGGAACGCCGTAGATGCGTTCAAGTGCGTCGATGGAGGTGATTGTGTCTGTCATGAAGGCTTTCCGCTGTCCTGTGTCCGGTGAAATTTACCACAAGCGGCATTTCGGCATTTGACTTTCGACTAATGCGAGAAAGGAGTTCTTTAGCCGACTATTTGATTGAACGTTCTTTTGCACTGCGGTGATGAAATGATTAAGCCTATGTTATCTTGAATGGAAACCATATTTGCGTTGCAGCAACCAGGGCGAAGCGACTCTTTTTACCCGGTCCTTGGCGAGCGCGTGCCAAACATGTTTTCACGTATACCGCGTCGATAGTCGTATTGCTCGCAGGCTGCGCGTGTTTTTACAGTCTGCCCAGCTTGCGTGCCCTTTGGCCATGGATCCGGGAAACCGGTTGGGAAAAGTCATGGGACATGCTCGCCGACTGCGGATTGTTCCGTAGATATTCGTCCAGGCTTTTTCGGGCCTTTCTGGGAGGAAAGTATGACCCTTATTCACAAACCCCTTAACCGTCGTTCGATTCTGAAGGCAGGTACGGCTGGTGGTGTTGCGCTGGCAACGCCGACCATCTTCACCAGCTCCGCATGGTCCGCCGGCTATCTGAACGAACCGACCGGTGCTGAAGTCACCCTCGGCTTCAACGTGCCGCAGACCGGCGCGTATGCCGATGAAGGCGCTGACGAACTGCGCGCCTACCAGCTGGCCGTCAAGCACCTCAACGGTGAAGGCGACGGCGGGATGCTGAATACCTTCTCGTCCAAGGCTCTCCAGGGCAACGGTGTGAACGGCAAGAAGGTCGCCTTCGTGACTGGCGACACGCAGACCAAGTCCGACGCGGCGCGCGCATCCGCCAAGCGCATGATCGAAAAGGACGGCGCCATCATGATCACCGGCGGTTCGTCCTCCGGCGTGGCCATTGCCGTTCAGTCGCTCTGCCAGGAAGCCGGCGTCATCTTCATGGCCGGTCTGACCCACTCCAACGACACCACCGGCAAGGACCGGCGCGCCAACGGTTTCCGTCACTTCTTCAACACGGAAATGTCCGGCGCGGCTCTTGCTCCGGTGCTGAAGAACAACTACGGCACGGACCGCAAGGCCTATCACCTGACCGCCGACTACACCTGGGGCTGGTCCCAGGAAGGGTCCATCAAGAAGTACACCGAAGCCATGGGCTGGGAAACGACCGCTGCCGTGCGCACCCCGCTTGGCGCAGGCGACTTCTCCCAGTACATCACTCCGGTGCTGAACTCGGGTGCTGACGTACTGGTCCTGAACCACTACGGCAAGGACATGGTGAACTCCCTGACCCAGGCGGTTCAGTTCGGCCTTCGCGACAAGATGGTCAACGGCAAGAAGTTCGAAATCATCGTTCCGCTGTACTCCCGTCTGATGGCTCAGGGTGCCGGCGACAACGTCAAGGGCATCTTCGGTTCCACCAACTGGCACTGGTCGCTGCAGGACGAAGGCTCGAAGGCTTTCGTTAAGTCCTTCGGTCAGGAATACGGCTTCCCGCCGAGCCAGGCAGCCCATACCTGCTACGTGCAGACTCTCCTTTACGCCGATGCGGCCCAGCGGGCCGGTACCTTCCAGCCTTGCGCGGTCGGTGCGGCTCTCGAGGACTTCGAGTTCGACGGCATGGGCAATGGACCGACCCTTTACCGGGGTGCCGACCACCAGTGCTTCAAGGACGTTCTGGTCGTGAAGGGTAAGGAAAACCCGACCTCCCAGTTCGACCTTCTGGAAGTCGTCGAAATCACTCCGCGTGCCCAAGTCGAGTATGCTCCCGACATGGAAGACGTTAAGGGTGATCTCGGCACCTGCAACAACGGCGCCTGATCGGCGATAAAAACCACAGGCGGCCGCCCCTCATGGGCGACCGCCTTCTCGGGATCAGGTGCGATTTTCAGTCGAAGCCACCGAATATCGTCAAACTGATCATATCCGACTAGTTGGTGCGGGATGCGGGCGGAAAACCGGTTCCCACTTTTTCTCATCCCGCACAGCGGCTTTGGGCAGAGAACTCCGGCAAAACAGATGGACGTCATCCTACTTCAACTTCTGAACGGTCTGGACAAAGGGGGCGCCTATGCGCTGATCGCCCTTGGTCTGACCCTCATTTTCGGCACGCTGGGTGTTGTGAACTTCGCGCACGGCGCGCTGTTCATGTTGGGCGCCTTCTGTGCGGTCACCTTCAACCAGCTTCTCACCCTGGAAACGGTTACTGTCGATCCGACCCGGACCACGGCCTGGGGCACGCCACTTGAGGTGCGTACGCCCTATGTGGAGGCATGGCTCGGCGATTTCGGTACCTGGGTGGTGAATTATTCCGTTCCGGCGTCGATCCTGCTTGCCGTTCCGGTGATGCTGATCATCGGCTTCGCGATGGAACGGGGCCTGATCAAGCATTTCTACAATCGTCCGCATGCGGATCAGATCCTGGTGACCTTCGGACTCGCCATCGTCCTTCAGGAAATCATCAAGTCGATTTTCGGCGCCAACCCGATCCCTCAGGTCGCGCCTGAAGTGGTGCGCGGAGCTGCCGACATCGGGGCCATGCTCGGCATGGATCCCGGCGCAATCGTCTACCCGTGGTGGCGGATGGTCTATCTGCTCTTTTCAGCGATCATTATTGCCGCCGTCTTCGCCTTTCTCCAGTTCACGACCTTCGGCATGGTGGTGCGCGCAGGCATGGCCGACCGGGAAACGGTCGGGCTGCTCGGCATCAACATTGAGCGCCGTTTCACGATCGTGTTCGCGATCGCTGCCGTCGTGGCGGGTCTTGCGGGTGTGATGTACACGCCGATCCTGCCACCCGACTATCACATGGGTATGGACTTCCTGGTGTTGTCCTTCGTGGTGGTCGTCGTCGGCGGCATGGGCTCACTGCCCGGTGCGGTCGCGGCCGGCTTCCTGCTCGGTATCCTGCAGTCCTTCGCTTCCATGAACGAGGTCAAGGAAATCTTCCCGGGCATTGACCAGATCATCATCTATCTTGTCGCTGTGGTTATTCTGCTTGTGCGTCCGCGCGGGCTGCTGGGCCGCAAGGGCGTTATGGAGAACTAAGAAAAATGAATTCCAAAACGTCTTCCATACGCGACATCGTGTTTTTCCTGGTCTTCGCGGCGGCCGTACTGACCATGCCACTTTGGCTGGCGCCGATCGGCGCAGGCTACCCGGACCTTTTGCAGAAGTTCGCGATCTACGGCCTGTTCGCAACCGGTTTCAACCTGTTGTTCGGCCTGACCGGATATCTGTCGTTCGGCCATGCCGCATTCCTGGGCGTCGGGTCCTACACGGCGGTCTGGACCTTCAAGCTGCTCGGCATGAACCCGATCCCGGCGGTGATCGCCGCAATCGTGGCCTCCGGTATCTTCGCCCTGGCAATCGGTTACGTCAGCCTGCGGCGCTCGGGGATCTACTTCTCGATCCTCACGCTCGCCTTCGCGCAGATGTGTTATAATCTCGCCTATTCGGTTCTGACACCGATCACCAACGGTGAAACCGGCCTGCGCGTGCTGGAAACCGATCCGCGGATCTTCGATAGTACGACGCGGGCCGAGGGACCACTGATCTCGTCCATATTCGGCTATGACATGACCGGTTATTCGGGGTTCTATTTCTGTGCCGTCCTTCTCATCATCGGTTTCTTCATTGCGCAGCGGATCTTCCGTTCGCCCTTCGGAACCATGTTGCGGGCGGTCAAGTCGAACCAGAACCGGATGACCTATACCGGCCTCAATCCGCGTCCCTACACGCTGGCCGCCTTCGTGATCTCGGGCATGTATGCCGGGCTCGCGGGCGCACTGCTGTGCATTACGGACCCGCTGGCGGGCGCGGAGCGCATGCAGTGGACGGCATCGGGCGAAGTGGTGCTGATGACCATTCTGGGCGGTGCCGGAACCCTGCTCGGACCGATCCTCGGAGCGGGCCTGATCAAGTACTTCGAAAATATCTTTTCGGCCTTCAACGACCAGACCCTGCATTCGATCTTCGGCTTCCTGCCCGATTTCATCGAAACACCCGTCGTCGCAATCACGAGCCTTTTCGTGGGCGAAGGCTGGCATCTGACCCTCGGCGTCCTGTTCATGCTGATCGTGATCTTCCTTCCCGGAGGCATCATGGAAGGCCTGGCGCGCATCGGACGACTGTTCAAGCGCCTTGGCGGCTCCGCCAAGAAATCAGAAACAGCTCCGGCCGAGTAAGGGAACACTGAAATGGAAATTCTCAAGGTCTCGGGCGTGAACAAATCGTTTGGCGGTTTGAGAGCCCTCAACAATGTGGATTTTGCGGTCGAACAGGGAACGGTGCATGCGATCATCGGCCCGAACGGCGCCGGAAAGTCTACCTTCCTGAACTGCATGATCGGCCGTTTGATACCGGACACCGGAACGGTGATGTTCGGCGATATCTCGCTGACGGGCATGAAGCCCTATGAAATCAATCAGGTCGGCGTCTCGCGTGTGTTCCAGACACCTGAAATCTTCGCCGACCTTACCTTGTTGGAAAACGTCTTGATCCCGACGATGGCAAAGCGGGACGGTCAGTTTGCACTGCGCGCCTTCAAGCGTCTCGATCAGGATACGGAGATCCGCGACAAGGCGCTTCACATGCTCGAGGACGTGGGGCTTGTCGAGAAGAAGGATATGCACTCCGGCAGCCTGTCGCGTGGTGACAAGCGGCGCCTGGAACTGGCCATGTGCCTGTCTCAGGATCCGAAGCTCCTGCTTCTCGATGAACCGACTGCCGGTATGTCGCGTGCCGACACCAACAATACCATCGATCTGCTGAAGCGTATCGGCGATCGCGATATCACGAAGGTTATCATCGAGCATGACATGCATGTGGTGTTTTCGCTGGCCGAGAAAGTGACCGTTCTGGCTCAGGGAACCATCATTGCCGAAGGAAAGCCGCAGGACATCAAGGGCGATCCCCGCGTTCAGGAAGCCTATCTCGGAGGAGCGCATCTATGACCCTTTTGGATAATCAGTTCGAAGGACGCCAGGCCCCCGGGGTCAAGCCGGTCAAGCCTCAGGGCGGCGCTCCGGCCTTCTTCTCGGCCTGGGATCTTCACGCCTATTACGGCGAGAGCTACATCGTTCAAGGCGTTCACTTCGATATTCGCGAAGGCGAGATCCTGGCGCTTCTGGGCCGTAACGGTGCCGGCAAGACCTCGACCCTGCGCACGATCGCCCGCATGGACAATCCGCGCCTGACTCACGGCGAGATCTGGCTGGATCACAAGCCGCTGCATTCCATGAAAAGCCATGAGGCAGCCCGCAATGGTGTCGGTCTGGTGCCGGAAGATCGGCGGATCATCCCGGGGTTGACGGTTGAGGAAAATCTGGAACTGTCGCAGATCGCGCCTCCGATCGGCTGGTCCATCGAGCGCATCTATGACCATTTTCCGCGCCTTGCCGAACGCAAGAGCCAGGAAGCTGTGACCCTTTCCGGCGGGGAACAGCAGATGCTGGCGCTGGCACGGGTGTTGGCCCGGGACGTCAAGTTATTGCTCCTGGACGAGCCCTATGAAGGGCTTGCCCCTGTGATTGTGCAGGAGATCGAGCGTATCCTGGAAGGGGTCAAGGAACTGGGCATCACGACGATCATCGTCGAACAGAATGCGATCGCGGCGCTGCATCTGGCTGACCGGGCGGTGATCCTCGACATGGGCGAGGTCGTTTTCGACGGTAGCGCGCAGGAGGTTCTCGACAACGCGGAGCTGCGCCAGGAATATCTCGCGATCTGACGGTTCCCCTTGATGTGAAACCGGAAGGCCGGCGCCCGAGGGCTCCGGCCTTTTTTCTGTTTTTCGCCGGTTGGTTGTCAGCGAAGCAGACGTCGGGCGAATTTACCCTTCCAACAAAATCAGGTCCTAACCGGTCGACGGCAATTGGACTCAGCCTTATTTTTATGCAACGTCGGTAGTCGTATCTCGTGGGGAGTCTATTTGGCATGTTGCTGCTTTCGCAGAAAGAAACACGCGACGCGTTGCCGTTTCCGGAATTGATCGAGGCTCTGGCGGAGATGTTCCGCAAGGGATGTGAAATGCCCGTGCGCCATCATCATGATATGAAAGTGCCTGACGAGCCTGATGCCACCATGCTGATCATGCCGGCGTGGGTTCCGGGCGAACATGCCGGTGTGAAGATCGTCAACGTGATGCCGGGCAATGCGGCCTGGGGTGAGCCGGCCATCTCCGCGGAATACCTGTTGTCAGATGCGCGGACCGGGAAAATGCTTGCCCTCATCGATGGCGGCGAACTGACCGCCCGGCGGACGGCAGCGGCCTCCGCGCTTGCGGCAAGTTATCTGGCGCGCGACGATGCGGAACATCTGCTGGTTGTCGGCACAGGACGCCTTTCGTCTTATCTGATCGAGGCCCATATGGCGGTTCGACCGATCAAGAAGGTGTCCGTCTGGGGGCGCTCAACCGAAAAGGCGGCAGGTGTCGCCGCAAAGGCCGCGGAACAGCTGGGTATCGACGCAGAGGCGGTGGAGGACCTGGACGACGCGGTCAGCCGGGCAGATATCATCAGCGCGGCGACACTGTCCAACGACCCGCTGATCAAAGGCGCGCTGCTGAAGCCCGGCGCCCATGTGGATCTGGTCGGAGCTTTCAAACCGACCATGCGCGAAAGCGATGACGACGCTATTCGACGTTCAAGTGTGTTTGTCGATACCAAAGACGGTTGCACGAAAGAGGGCGGCGATATCGTCCAACCGCTCGAATCGGGTGTCCTGAAGATGAAGGACATCAAGGCCGACCTTTACGATCTGACCAGAGGCAAGCATGCCGGACGCAGCAGCGACGACGAGATCACGCTGTTCAAATCGGTCGGAGCGGCGCTAGAAGACCTGGCAGGAGCCATACTGGCGTTCCAATCGACGCATGATGGCGACATCGACTTCGGCAGGGCCGAACCGGAAGCCTGAAACGGCGTACCCCTATCCGAGTTCGAAGGTTGTGATGCCGTAGGTCCGGCCCAGGGACAGGTCCGGTGCCGCGCCCAAATACATGCGCGCCGTTTCGAAAACCGGCGAGAGTTCGTACCGCTCCGCAAGATCCAGTGCGTCCCGGTTCGGTTCGGGAGTGTCCAGATAGACTGTCTGGCCTTTGGCTTGTCCGGCAAGGGCCCGAAAGAGTATATCCGCGATCTCGGCCGTGTCGGCAAACAGAGGCCCGATCTTGAAGCCTTCGCCGCACAGACGGATAACGCCGTAGCCCTTGATCTCTCCGTCGTTGACGAAGGCAAAGCCGCGCCGTGTTTGTACCATCGGTGCGGTCCAGGCCTGCAGAAAGTCAGTTCTGGGGGCCGGGAAGAAGTTCTGGTCATAGTCCCTGACGGACGGGAATATCCCCTGGCCAAGCGGGGCAAGGCGCTGGTCCATGGGCGTGTCGACCATGGAAAGCCCGCCCTGACGGATGTTGCGGTGCGCGAGCTCGAAGCCTGATTTGCGGTAGTTGTCCTGCTGATCGACCACGCCGTCCAGGCCGATGGTGCGTCCTTCAAGCCGCGCCATGCCGGCCTGCCAGGTCGCCCAGCCGTAGCCTTTGCCGCGATGTTCCGGCTTGCAGATGTAAAAGCCGATGAAGCCGAAGGTCTCGCCATAACGGATCGCGGAGATGCAGGTCACGGGCTCGCCGTCCAGAAATCCCATCAGATAGCCTTCAGGGTCGGCACTGAAGAAGGGGGCCAGATCTTCCTGTCCCGGGTTCCAGCCCTCGTTGCCCGCCCATTCGATGGCCGTGGCAAGCTCGGATTTGGACATGGTGCGGATTTCGAATTGGGAGGTCATCGGCCGGTCCATTGGGGTTATGGTCTGGGATTGC
Organism: Roseibium sp.; assembly: GCF_048260565.1. Classification (GTDB taxonomy): domain Bacteria; phylum Pseudomonadota; class Alphaproteobacteria; order Rhizobiales; family Stappiaceae; genus Roseibium. The sequence continues at coordinate 14,780 of NZ_JBLXGP010000008.1, forward strand.
ATTCCTGAGATTGGAAGGTTGCGCAGGAAAAGGTCAATAGAACCCTTCATTTCGAACTTCCGAACCGCTCCACTCCTGGTAAAACCGATCAATCCGCCTGGATTGATCTGGCTCAGTCCGGACTGCCGGGAGTTGGCCTATATAATCGGTCCACAGCCATGGCTGGATCGGATTGCTGCGTTGCAAAAAGGTGAGGCAGTGGTCATTCTCCATGGCACAAGGCAAGTTTCCTCCGTTTCGCCGGACGCTTCGAACAGGACAAGAGTTGTCCGGTCGGTCGGTATTTTCATCAAGGCACTGCGCACATGAATTCCAGACGAATTGTCATCGCTGTTCTCCTTCTTGGCGTTGCCGCAATCGGCGGCGGTGCCTATTGGTGGAAGCTGCAGGGAGACCGGCTGCCCGTTTCGATCGCTTACGGTAATGGCCGCATCGAGGCGCAAACGGTTCAGGTTGCGACCAAGACCGGAGGACGGGTTCTGGAGGTGCTGGTCAAGGAGGGTGACCTTGTCGAGCAGGGACAGTTGCTCGCCCGAATCGATACCAATGAACTCGATGCCTCCCTTGCCGGCGCGGAAGCCCAGGTCACCGCCGCAAAGGACACGGTCGCTGCCGTCAAGGCGCAAATCGCACAGCGCGTGAGCGAGCTGAAATATGCCGAACAGGATCTGAAACGAGCGGAAACTCTGGTTTCCAAGGGCCATATCTCGCAGCAGGAAGTCGATCAGCGCCAGACCGCCAAGGAAACCGCGGAAGCGGCCCTGGCGGCGGTGAAGGCGCAACTGGCGAACGCGGAAAGTTCGGTGGAAACCGCCCGTGCGGAAGTCCGGCGGATCGGAACCCTTATCGACGATGCCAACCTGAAGGCGCCGATAGCGGGGCGGGTCCAATACCGGCTCGCGGAGCCCGGAGAGGTGCTGTCTGCCGGCGGCCGGGTGGTGACCCTGCTCGATCTTTCCGACGTCTACATGACTATTTTCCTGCCGACGTCGGAGGTCGGCCGGGTCTATATCGGCGCGGACGCCCGGATCGTGCTGGATGCCGCGCCCGAATACGTGATCCCGGCTCATGTGTCCTTCGTGGCCGCCGACGCCCAGTTCACACCCAAGGAGGTCGAGACGCGGACGGAGCGCGAGAAGCTCATGTTCAGAATCAAGATCAAGATCCCGGCGGAACTGTTGCGCGAACATATCGAAAAGGTTCGCACCGGCCTGCCAGGCGAAGCCTATGTGATGATGGCGCCGGAAACCGCATGGCCGGATAAGCTTGCCGTCCACCTGCCACCCGCTGCGCAATAGCGTTTGTGCCGTGTCCTTTCCAAGGGAGCCGCTCATGTCTGCGCAGGACGATGCAACTATCGGGACAAGCCATCCGGTTGCGAGCCTGACCGGTGTCAGCCAGGTCTATGGCAAGACCAGGGCCCTGGATGATATCACGCTGGATATTCCCTCCGGCCGCACGGTCGGATTCCTGGGGCCGGACGGGGTCGGCAAATCGACCCTGCTGGCGCTGCTCTCCGGGGCGCGCCGGATCCAGTCCGGTACGGTGGCGGCGCTTGAAGGCGACATGGCGGACACGGCGCACCGGACCGCGGTTTTGCCTCGGATCGCCTATATGCCACAGGGTCTCGGCAAGAACCTCTATATGGATCTCACCATCGAGGAGAACCTGGAGTTCTTCGCCCGTCTGTTCGACCAGGACGCGGCGGAGCGCCGACACCGGATCAACGACCTGACCAAAAGCACAGGTTTGCAGCCGTTTCTCAAGCGCCCGGCGGGCAAGTTGTCCGGCGGCATGAAGCAGAAGCTGGGCCTGTGCTGTGCCCTGATCCATGAACCGGACCTGCTCATTCTCGACGAGCCGACCACCGGCGTCGATCCTCTGTCGCGGCGCCAGTTCTGGTCGCTGATTGCCCGTATCCGCCGAAGCCGTCCCGGCATGAGCGTGTTGGTGTCGACAGCCTATATGGACGAGGCGGCCGGGTTCGACTGGCTGATTGCCATGAATGACGGCAAGGTTCTGGCGACAGGCACGCCGGCCGACCTGCTGGATCAGACGGGCGCGGCGACGCTTGATGAAGCCTTCATCGATCTTCTTCCCGAAGACCAAAAACGGGGCCACAAGACCCTCAAGGTTCCGCCGAAAGGGGATGGGGACCATGACAAGGCGATCGTTGCCCGGGATCTGGTGCAGGTCTTCGGATCCTTCACGGCTGTGGACAAGGTCAGCTTCGAAATCGAGCGGGGCGAAATCTTCGGCTTTCTCGGCTCGAACGGCTGCGGCAAGACCACCACCATGAAGATGCTGACCGGCCTGTTGCCGCCCACCAGCGGCGAGGCCTGGCTGTTCGGCAAGAAGATCGACGGCGGCGGCATGGAGACGCGCAAGCGTGTCGGCTACATGTCTCAGGCCTTCTCGCTCTATAGCGAACTCTCGGTCCGCCAGAACCTCGTGCTTCATGCGCAACTGTTCCATATGCCGGAGGACAGGATCGACGCACGGGTGCAGGAGCTGATCGGACAGTTCGATCTCGGTGCCTATACCGACGATCTGCCCGACCGTATGCCGCTTGGCGTGCGCCAGCGGCTGTCGCTGGCGGTTGCCATTGTCCATGAGCCGGACATCCTGATCCTGGACGAACCGACGTCAGGGGTCGATCCGGTGGCCCGGGACGGGTTCTGGGAGATCCTGATCGATCTGGCACGCAACCAGGGCGTTACCATCTTCATCAGCACCCATTTCATGAACGAAGGCGAACGCTGCGACCGGATTTCCCTGATGCATGCGGGCAAGGTTCTGGCCTGTGATGCACCGGAAGCCTTGGTGCAGGCGCGTGGTGCCGAGACGCTGGAGGCTGCCTTCATCGACTACCTGGAAGAGGCGATCGGAGAAACGGAAGCGGTTGCGCCGGATGATACGCCTGATCCCGTCGCTGCGGAGAAACCTGCAAAACCCGCGAAGCCCAAACGCGGATTCTCGCTCCGGCGCATGCGTGCCTATTCCCTGCGCGAAGGCAAGGAACTGATGCGGGATCCGGTTCGCCTGGCCGTTGCCCTCATCGGAACGATGATCCTGATGATGGTGTTCGGCTATGGCCTGACCACGGATGTGGAGCATCTCAATTTCGCGGTTCTCGATCACGACAACTCCCTGGAAAGCCGCCAGTACGTGGAAAGCATTTCGGGGTCCCGGTATTTCAACGAGCAGCCGACGCTGAAGAACCACGCAGATCTGGAAGACCGGCTGCGGGGAGGTTCGATTGCGCTTGCCCTCCAGATCCCGCCGAGCTTCGGACGGGAACTGCTGCGGGGCGAGACGCCGGAAATTGCGGCTACGATCGACGGCGCCATGCCGTTCCGGGCGGAAACGATCGCCGGATACGTGCAGGGCATGAACCAGTCCTACATACTGGATCAATATGCCCGTATATACGGCGAGGCGCCGAAGCTGCTCGCCGCGGATATCGAATCCCGGTTCCGCTACAATCAGGACTTCAAGAGCGTCTATTCCATGGTTCCGTCCGTCATGGCGCTCTTGCTGATCTTCATCCCTTCGATCCTGACGGCGGTCAGCATCGTCCGGGAAAAGGAACTCGGCTCCATCACCAACCTCTACGTGACACCGGTCAGCAAGCTTGAGTTTCTCATGGGCAAGCAATTGCCCTATGTCATCATCGGATACGTGAACTTCATCCTGATGACCCTGATGGCGGTGATCGTCTTCGGAGTGCCGATCAAGGGCAGCCTGCCGACGCTTGCGCTCGGCGCGTTTCTCTACATCCTGGCGACGACGTCCTTTGGCCTCCTGTTTTCCACCTTCACCAAGACACAGATTGCGGCCATTGCCGGCACGGCCATCGGGTCCATCGTGCCCGCGGTTCAGTTCAGCGGTCTGATGCAGCCGGTTTCCACGTTGGAGGGTTTCGGCGCGCTCATCGGCAAGGTCTATCCGACAGCCCATTTCCTGACCATCAGCGTCGGCACCTTCACCAAGGGCTTGGATTTTTCGGACCTGACGGTGAGCTTTCTTGCCTTGACCCCCGCGGCACCGATCCTCATCGCACTCAGTGTCTTCTTGCTGAAAAAGCAGGAGGCTTGAGATGCGCAAGCTTCAGAACATCGTGCGTCTCGGGATCAAGGAACTTCACAGCCTGCGGCGAGACGTGGTCCTGCTGATCTTCATCGGCTGGGCGTTCAGTCTGGGCATCTATGTTGTCGGAACCGGCTTCTCCGTAGAACTGCACAATGCGGCGATTGCGATCGTCGACGAGGACCAGTCGCAGCTCTCTCTCCGGCTGAGGCAGGCCTTTCTGCCGCCGGAATTCAAGACGCCGGAGGTGATCCCGTTCAACCGGATCGACCCGGGGCTGGATACCCGCAAATACTCTTTCGTTCTGGTCATCCCGGAGGATTTCGAAAAGGACGTCCTGGCCGGCAACCAGCCGGCGATCCAGGTCAATATCGACGCAACGGCGGTCATGCAGGCCGGGATCGGCGCCAATTACATCGCCAATATCATTGCGCAGGAGCTGGAGCGGTTCGGCGCGGAACAAAGTGCCGGTTCGAGCGCGCCGTTGAAGCTGGTGACCCGCTATGCCTTCAACCCGAACCTGACCAGCTCCTGGTTCAGCAGCGTGATGGAGATCATCAACAACGTCACCATGCTGACCGTGGTTCTCACGGGAGCGGCCTTCATCCGTGAGCGGGAACACGGCACCCTGGAACATCTGCTGGTGATGCCGGTGACGCCGTTCGAGATCATGATGGCAAAGGTCTGGGCGAACGGCCTCGTCATCATCTGCGCCGTTGCCTTTGCGCTCTGGGTCGTGGTCAAGGGCCTGTTGGCGGTGCAGATAGCAGGCTCGATTCCCTTATTTCTGGCGGGCGTCGCGCTTTATCTCTTTTTCGCCTCGGCGCTGGGCATTCTGCTCGGCACAATCGCGCGCTCCATGCCCCAGTTCGGGCTGCTCTTCATCCTGATCATCCTGCCCATGATGCTGCTGTCCGGCGGTCAGACGCCGGTCGAAAGCCAGCCACAGGTCCTGCAGGATGTAATGCAGTTCGTGCCTTCGACCCAGTTCGTCAGCTTTGCCCAGGCAATCCTCTACCGGGGAGCCGGGTTCGACATCGTCTGGCCCGGGTTCCTGAAGGTGACGATCGCAGGGTTGGTCCTGTTCGTCCTGGCCGCCCTGCGGTTCCGCCGCAGCATTCTGACAGCGAGATAGATCGGTTGGACCGATCTCCGCGGCACCTCCAATTCGGGCATGGAAGCACCCTAACGCGGACAGGATTCGAGCGCGCGTTCAGGCTTTCTCATTCGCTCTTCACTCCAGCCCGGTCCAGGGGATTTGTCGCTATTCGGTTTCTTGCGACATCCTGCCCGTTTGTCCGGGTTCAGGGTTGATGTTCTTATTTTGTTCCAGGTCCGATTTTGTGGTAATAGCAGTGGAAAACGACGCTCTGCCCAATTGCGAGCGCCAAGGAATGTTACCTCTTATGTGAACGGAAGCCGACTGCTTCGCCATCAGCCATGAAAGTGCCGCGAGCCCCTAATGAAGTTCAAGGGTAAGTCCTTTATCGCCATTGTCCTGACGCCGGAGACGCCCGCCGATGCGTGGTTTGCGGAACTCGACCGCATCATCTCTCGCTCACCGGGGTTCTTCATAGACCGGCCGATCATTCTGGATGTGCGTGGCAAGAAGATACCGATTGAGGATCTAGAAACGATTCTGGCGGGCCTGGGCGAGAGGTCCATCCGGGTCATGGGGATCGACGGTATTGCCGGAACCCGCCTGAAACCGGGTATGCCGCCGAGCTTTGCCGGAGGTCGTCTGGCAACCGATATCGAGGTGCCGGATCCGGAAGGATCGGCGGCCTCGGAAGAATCCGACGGTGTGGACAAGACCGAAACCAAGACGCTTTCCGGATCGAAAAAATCCCGAACGGAGGCCAGTGACCGGAAAAAGCCGGCAAATGGCATTTTCCAGAAGGTCGCGACCAGTGTGGCAGCCGACGGTCAGTCGGTTGTCATCACCGAACCTGTCCGCTCGGGCCAGAGCGTGGTTCATCCAACGGGAGACGTTACCGTCGTCGGCTCAGTGGCATCGGGGGCCGAGGTCATCGCGGGCGGTTCGATCCACATCTACGGTGCCTTGCGGGGGCGGGCCCTTGCCGGGGTATCCGGGAACGAGGGGGCTCGGATCTTTTGTTCGAAGCTGGAAGCGGAGCTGGTGTCCATCAACGGGCTTTACACCATTGCGGACGACTTTGCCGACCATGTTGTGAACAAGCCGGCTCAGATCCGTTTCGACGAGGAGAGGCTGATTTTCGAATCGCTGAATTAGGAAGAGACGTTATCCGAGACGTCGCAAGCCGGGTTTTTTCGGGCCGCGCCTGGAAAATTGGAAAACAGGAAAGCACACTATGAACAACGCCACAGTCATCGTGGTCACATCGGGTAAGGGGGGCGTCGGCAAGACAACGTCGACCGCAGCCATTGCCTCGGCGCTGGCCAAACAGGGATACAAGGTTTGCGCGGTGGATTTCGATGTCGGTCTGCGCAACCTGGATCTGATTATGGGCGCGGAACGCCGGGTGGTTTTCGATCTGGTCAACGTGGTGCGCGGCGAAGCCTCGATCAAACAGGCTCTGGTGCGCGACAAGAAACTGGATAACCTCTACCTGTTGCCGGCTTCCCAGACCCGCGACAAGGACGCACTGACCGACGAGGGCGTCGCCAGTGTCATAAACGAGCTGAAGATGTATTTCGACTGGATCGTCTGTGACAGCCCGGCGGGCATCGAGCGCGGTGCGACCCTTGCCATGCGCTATGCGGATGAGGCGATCATCGTGTCCAATCCGGAAGTCTCTTCCGTGCGCGACTGCGACCGGATCATCGGCCTGCTGGACGCCAAGACGGTTTTGGCGGAACAGGGCGAGCGCATGCCCAAGCATCTTCTCATCACCCGCTACGATGTGGAGCGTGCCAGGCTTGGCGACATGCTGGCGGTCGAGGACGTGGTCGACATTCTGTCCGTGCCGTTGATTGGCGTGATTCCGGAAAGCCGAGATGTCCTGAAAGCCTCCAACGTCGGTCTTCCCGTCACCCTGTCCGATGAGACGTCCCTGGCCGCCAAAGCCTATACGGAAGCCACCCAGCGGCTTTTGGGCGAAGAAATTCCGATCACCATTCCCACCGAGAAGAAGGGCCTGTTCGGCAAGTTCTTCAAGGGGAGGGCGGCATGAATATCATGAGTTTCTTCGGCAGGCGGGGCGACACGGCCTCGGTTGCCAAGAACAGACTGCAGATTCTGCTTGCCCATGAGCGCAGCGGCAACTCGGCCGAAGACGCCCGGCTGATTTCCTCCCTGCGTGAAGACATACTGGCTGTGGTCGCCAAGCATATTTCCATCGATCCAGACGCCGTGCGCCTGGAAATGGACCGCACCGGCGACATCACGACTCTCGGTATCGATATCGAACTTCCGGAGGGAGCGACCAGGAAATCTGCCTGAAGGGACCGTGCAAGACAGGCGCCCAACCCTCAATTCTGTGGCGGTGCGCAAGCGCCGAAGGCTGTGCCGCAAGCAGCCGATCAGCGCTGGTCCCTCGACTTTGTCTCCGATGCCCTGATCGATGGGTGCCGGTTCCGGATCCTGTGTGTCATTGATGACTTCAGCCGAGAATGTCTGGCGACCGTTGTCGATAACTCGATCTCCGGAGCGCGGGTATCGCGGGAGCTGGACGGGATCGCGGACCGTCGTGGCCGCTATCCGTTGATGGTGGTCAGCGACAACGGTACCGAGCTGACGTCAAACGCCATGCTTAAATGGCGACCGGACCGTAGCGTGGACTGGCATTATATCGCCCCAGCAACCCCATGCCGAACGGCTTTGTCGAGAGCTTTAAAGGGCGCCTGAGAGACGAATGTCTCAACGACTGTTCCGAAGCTATCGGCATGCCCGTGAGATCATTGAAAGCTGGAGGATCGACTACAATCTGAACCGACCGCATACGCGCCTCGACGGGCTCACACCACACGAATTTGCAACCCGGTCCAACAAAGATCACACCGTGAACAGAGCTAATTTATGAACGCGAACTATCGGGGGAGCAGGTCTCAAGAAACAGAGAGCACCGCCAGCCGTCCAGCCAAAACGTGGTTGAAACGCCGAGATAAATTCCTGGCCGCGAGCGACCGGTGTGGTCTTCACAGGTCGATGCGGACTCAGCCTGCGTAACTTTGCCGAACCGGAGAGAAAGCAGCCCCAATAATAATACTTGAAAAGTATCAAGATATTGACTTTGTTACCCGTGATCGCAATTCGAGGGAGGGAGGCCTTGGAACTGCGCCGCCTAAAATATTTTCTCGCGGTCGCCGAAGAGCTGCATTTCGGGCGCGCAGCGGTACGCCTCAAGATCGCCCAGCCGCCTCTGTCGCGACAGATCTCGGCGCTCGAAGCCGAGATCGGCGCACAGCTCTTCGACCGCAGCCGAAGCCAGATCCGTCTCACCCAGGCGGGCACCGTGCTCGAAAGCCACGCAAGGTTTCTGATTGACCGGCTCGACGCCGTGTATCGCGAGACGCGTCTCGTTGGCGAAGGCGGGGCCGGCCGGCTGCGGGTCGCCTTCGTGGGATCGGCGTCGCACGGCGTTCTGCCGACCCTGATCAAATCCTATCGATCGCATTTCCCGAATGTCGAACTGGCGCTTTCGGCGATGAACAATGCCGAGCTGCACCGCGCCCTCATCCAGCGCGAGATCGACGTGGCGGTCGCGCGCCCGGAGCTGCGGGACGAGGAACTGCGGCGCGAACTGCTGGCGCGCGAAAAGCTGGTCCTTGCGATCCCGGACAATTCCGAACTCGCCGGATTGTCGGAAATCCGCTTCGCGGAGCTGAGCAACCAGACATTCGTGCTCTATCCGCGCCGGCCGCGACCCAGCTATGCCGACGTCGTCCTGGATATCTGCCGCAAGGAAGGCTTCGAGCCTGCCGCCCTGGAGCTTGCGCAGGATTACCAGACGGCGATCAGTCTCGTTTCGGTCGGGGTGGGTATTTCCGTCGTGCCGGAATCGGTTTCGCGAACAACGCGCCCGGGCGTGTTCTTCCGGGAATATATCGGCCACAATCCAGGCACGGCGCTTACCATCCATGCCCGCCGCGACAATCAGGCGGCGCAGGTGATGAATTTCTTAGACGTGACCCGAAAGTTCGTCCGGTTGAAGTGACGGCAGAAGCGATCCGGCATTGCCGGGCGTCACCCCTTGCGCGTCACCTCGCGTAGCGCGTCCCTGTCGACCTCGATGCCGAGCCCCGGTCCGTCCGGCACATGGATATGGAAATCCCGAAATGTGATGCCGCCCTTGACCAGGTCGGTGCGCAGGATGCGCGGGCCGAAATGCTCGCAGCCCCATTCCAGTCGCGGCAGCGACGCGAAGACGGCAAGATGCGCGGCCGCGCCGATGCCGCTCTCGAGCAGGCAGCCGCCGTAGATCTCCATCCCGAAGGCGGAGGCGATCCCCGCCGCGCGCTTCATTTCCAGCAGTCCGCCGCTCTTGACCAGCTTGAGCGAAAGCACGCTGCCGGTTGCGGCCATGCCGTTTTGGACGATGTCCGTTCCCGAAAATGCGGCTTCGTCCACCATGATCGGGATCGCGCTGCGCGCGGCGATCCGGGCCGTCGCGGCCAGCAAGCCCGGACGCAGCGGCTGCTCGATCAGCGCGATGCCCATTTCGGCCAGTTCGGGCAGACGGCGGAGCGCTGTGGCCTCGCTCCATCCCTGATTGACATCGACGATGATCTCGGCCTCGCCGCCGAGCGTATCCACGATACGTCGCAGGCGATCCATGTCCGCAGCCGGGTCATGGAATCCCAGCTTGATCTTGAAGCGGCGATGTTCACGCGCGGCGAGCTTGGCCTTTGCTTCCTCGATTTCCTGGTCGGCATCTCCGGAAGCGAGCGCCCAGGCGACCTCGATCTTTTCGCGCACCGCCCCGCCGAGAAACACCGAGGCCGACAGGCCAAGCGACCTTCCCGCCGCATCGTAAAGCGCGCTTTCGACAGCGGCACGGGCGGCCGTGTTCCGGGATACCACTTTCTGCATGATGAGCGCATTCTGCTCGAAATCCAGGGCCGAGACACCGGCGAGGGCCGGCGTGATGTAGGTGTCGATGTTCGCCTTGATGGCCTCCACGCTTTCTTCCGACCAACGCGGGCCGCCGAGTGTCGCAGCTTCACCCCAGCCGATGGTGCCGTCGGCGAGCGCCACCCGCACGATGACGTAGGACTGCGCGCTGACTTCGGTATTGGAGAGCCGGTGACGCCGTGTTGTCGGACAGTCAACGATCACCGTTTCGATGGCCGCGATCCGCGTTCTGCGATGAACCGGCGCTTCGTCGAGCGGAATGACCATTTCAGGTGCGTTCAAGCGGCTCATAAGGCACGGCTCCTGTCTGGTGTCGTTGATTCCGGCGGCGCTATTGACCGCGCCGCCGAGGGAAACCCCGCCGACCGAAGCCGGCGGGACAAAGTGTGTCAGGCCGCCATCGCCTGGGACTTGAGCGGAAGATTGAAATCGAACCGCAGGACGAGATCGGTGTCGGCATCCTCAGGCGCCTTGCGGAACTCGCCGACGAGTTCTTCCTTCACGGCGAATACGGAATCCTCGTCAAGATAATCGCTGGTGCTGTCGTAGATCTGCGAGATCAGCGGGCGATATCCCTCGCGGGTGATCATCACGTGGATGTGGCCGGGGCGCATGCAGTGGTGACCCATGTAGCGGATCAGCTCGCCCGCCGTCTCGTCGCCCGGGATCGGGTAGGGTACAGGCCGGAGTGCGCGAAACGCATAATGCCCGGTCTCGTCGGTCTCGAAGCGGCCGCGCAGATTGTATTCGGGCTGATCGGGGTCGTGGTTCTCGTAAAGTCCGTTCGGCGCGTCTTCCCAGATATCGAGAATGGCGCCGGCGATCGGATTGCCATCGGTGTCGCGGACATAGCCCTCGACATAGACGGTTTCCTGCCCCTCGAACTCCTTCTGTACGGTCGATGCGCCTTTCGGCATGACCGGGGCATCCTCGCGGAAGAAGGGGCCGAGAACGGTTGAGACCGTTTCGTTTCCGGACACGGGGTTCGAAAGCATGTCGACCAGGACTTCAACGCCCAGAATGTCGCCCAGCAGAATGAATTCCTGCCGCTTGTCGCTGCAGAGCGCCCCCGCCCGGCCGAGGAAATCGCAGGCATAAAGGAACTCGTCATGCGTTAACTTCACGTCCTTGCAGAATCCGTGAAGGTGACGGATCAGGCTCTCCATTATCTCCCCTTGGCGGGCGCTGATTTTCTCGTGCTTACCGAGCGACTCAATGACGACGTCGGTTACGTTCTCCATGGTTACGTTGCGCATAGGCTTTCCTCCTCTTCGCTCCTCCGGTGGCGCGCGGCAGCCTCCCGGCAGCCGCACACCGAAATAATGGTTGCAGGGTGCACCCGTCCCTTAGCCGTGAACAGCCGGGTGGCAGGTATCGTGCGATACCCGAAAGGTTTCAGATCAGACTTCAGCATACCCCAAACGCCGCGAGATCTTTTGCGCCGCCTCGATCGTGATCGTGCGAAAGGCGCGCGGTTGCTGGTCATGGCGACTTTTTGGAATGGCGAGACTCAGGACTGCGATCGACTGCCCGATGTGGTCGAGAATTCGGGCTGCGGTGCATACGACATCGTCTTCGCCGCGGATCGTCCCGACCGCGAAACCGGCCTCCGCGAGGTTGGCGAGATCGGTGCGGAAACGCGAACGGGACTCGATGCCGCCGCCCGGGCTGGAGTGGCGGTTGAGGTAGGTTTCGAGGCGCGAGTGGATCAGTGCCGACAGATGCAGCAGTCCCGGCGGGCAGTCGTGCAATTCGATCTGCGTGCCGATGATATCGGTCGAAACCCGCAGGTTCCGCTGCCCCTCGAGCGCGCTCAGGACCAGGAGGCGACCGTGATCATGCTGCGTCAGGTGCAGCGTCTCGCCGTATTCGGAGCGCAGGCTGTCCATCACGGGACGGGCGGCTTCCGTCAGCGCGGAGCTGTCTTCTAGCGCACGGTGGAGCGAGGCGACGAGCGGACCCAGGCGGTATCGGCCCCGGTCGACCTTCTGAAGCAGCCCGATCTGGCTCAGGCCGGCGACGAGATCATGAGTGCCGCTGACCGAATTGCCGATCCGGCGAGCCAGCGAAGAGACATTGTGTTCCGGCTGGGTTGCGGAAAAACACCGTAAAATCTCGCCTACTTTCCGAAGAGTCTTCATTTCAACACCTTGTCTTGCCCGCGTTTGGGTAGTTTTCCGGTAATGCCGGAAAATACAAGGGTATTATACGATACCTTCCGATACCGATGCCGCGCATTCTAATGTCCTCCCGTTATGCAAGGCGCGTTTCACGCGTCGCTTGCCAGGGAGGAAAACGAAATGAACCAACGAGCCAATGGCGGCCTATCCGCCCCCTATACGGGTGCCGAGTACCTTTCGAGCCTGCAGGATGGGCGCGAGATCTATATCCATGGCGAGCGCGTGAAGGATGTCACGCAGCACCCCGCCTTCCGCAACTCTTCGCGCATGGTCGCCCGTTGGTACGACCGTTTGCACAGTAAGAAGGACGAACTGGGCCGGACGACCGATACGGGATCGAACGGCTGGACCCATCCCTTCTTCAAGGGATCGAAAACCGCGGAAGACCTTATCGCGAGCCGCGACGCAATTGCTGTGACGCAGCGCGTGGCGAATGGCTGGATGGGGCGGGCGCCGGACTACAAGGCGGCGTTTCTCGGTACGCTGGGCGCCAATAGCGGCTTCTACGGGGAATATGCCGAGAACGCCAAGCACTGGTATGCCAAGACGCAGGAGCGGCTGGACTACTGGAATCATGCCATCGTCAATCCGCCGATCGACCGTCATCTGCCCATTGAGGAAACCGGTGACGTCTACATGCAGGTCGAGAAGGAGACCGATGCCGGCCTGATCGTCTCCGGTGCGAAGGTCGTGGCGACCGGTTCGGCCCTGACGCATTACAACTTCATCGCCCATTACGGCATTCCGATCAAGGAGAAGAAGTTCGCGCTGATTTTCACGGCGCCGATGGATGCCGAGGGCGTCAAGCTGATCAGCCGCGCCAGCTACGAGCTGAACGCCGCGGTGATGGGAACGCCGTTCGACTATCCGCTGTCTTCCCGGCTCGACGAGAACGATTCCATCCTCGTGTTCGACAAGGTCCTTGTGCCCTGGGAAAACGTTTTCATCTACGGGGATATCGAGAAGATCAATTCCTTCTTCCCGGCCTCGGGCTTCATCCCGCGTTTCACGCTGCACGGCGTCACCCGACTCGCCGTGAAACTCGACTTCATCTCGGGCCTGTTCTCCAAGGCGCTGGAAGCCACCGGTTCGGGCGTGTTCCGCGGGCCGCAAACGGCCGTCGGCGAAGTCATCGCCTGGCGCAACCTCTTCTGGGGCATTTCGGATGCGATGGTGAAGAGCCCGGTCCCGTGGGAGGGTACCGACGGTTACAACCTGCCCAACATCAATTACGGCCTTGCCTACCGGGTGTTTGCGCCGATGGCCTATACCAGGATCAAGGAGCTGATCGAACGGCACGTCGCTTCCGGCCTGATCTATTTGCCGTCTTCATCGCTCGATTTCGAAAGCGAGGCGGTGCAACCCTATCTCGAGCGCTTCGTTCGAGGTTCGAACGGCATGGTCGCAATGGACCGAGTGAAGCTTCTCAAGCTGTTGTGGGATGCGATGGGATCGGAATTCGGCGGCCGGCACGAGCTCTACGAAAGCAATTATGCGGGCAACTACGAAAACATTCGTATCGAGACCATGCTGACGGCTCAAGCCACCGGAGAGTACGAGATGATGCAGAACCTCGTCGAGGAATACATGGCCGAATACGACATTTCAGGCTGGACCGTGCCCGACATGGTGCAGCCCTGGGATGTCAACCGCCTCAAGGGCGGGTTCAACTGAGGCCGATGGCGCGGCCGACACCTCTCGGCCGCGCCGCAACGAAAGGGAGGACGGAATGAATTTCGGCGGTCATAAAACCCGCGTCCTGTCCGACGGCCAGCTTTCCCTGCACGCCTCGATCGTGACAATCGGCGCCTTCGACGGTGTGCATCGCGGCCATCAGCGACTGATAGGAGATGCGGTCGAGGAAGCGCGGCACGCAGGTCTGCCGTCAGTCGTCATGACATTCGACCCGCCGCCTAAGGTGTTTTTCGGCAGGGCGGCGCGGCTGTCGCGGCTCGACGACAAGCTCGCCCGCATCGCCCAACTCGGTCCCGACTATGTGGTTGTTGCTTCCTTCACGAGATCCTATTCGGCGCGTTCGCCCGAACGATTTCTGGCGGATATCGCCCGCTTCGGCCCGCGCCGAATCCTGGTGGGTGCCGATTTCCGGTTCGGGGCGAAACAGGCTGGCGACGTAGCCCTTCTTGCACGTCACTTCGACGTGCGGTTGGCCGAAACGCTGCATTGCCGCGCGGGCGAAGTCGTTTCATCGAGCCGCATTCGCGCGCTCAGGTCCGAGGGTCGCGCCACCGAGGCCGCACAGCTTCAGGGCTGCCGGGGCGCGGCAGCACTTCTGGCCGGGCGGCTGCAGATACAAGACATGCGATACGGCGAGGCTAGCCATGACTGACATCGATACGCGCTCGCTGCGCGACGCCTGCGGGGCTTTCGCAACCGGAGTGACCGTCATCAGCACCCGCTCCGCCGAGGGCGATCATGGCATGACCGCCAATGCTTTCATGTCTGTTTCGCTCGACCCGCCGCTGATCTCCATTTCCCTCGATCGCAAATGCAAGATGTTGGAGCGCGTGCGGGAAGCAGGGCGCTATGCCGTCAACATCCTCTCCAGCGAGATGCAGCCGATCGCCCTCCATTTCGCCGGAAAGCACGATCCCGCTTTCGCCGATATTTTCGAGGAACGTCACGGGTTTCCGGTGCTTGGCGGCGCGTCGGCGTTCCTGCTAACCGAGGTGGTTCAGGAAATCGAGGCAGGCGACCATTCGCTGTTCATCGGGCGCGTACGTCATCTTGAGCGCGATCCCGCGGCCTCGCCACTCCTGTTCTGCGGCGGGCAGTTCGGAGAGCTTGCGCCGGCGTCCATGGAGACCAGACCATGATCGAGAAACTACGCCAGATGCAGGCCCGGCTTGACGACCTGCCGCACCTGCACCGTATCGGCGCCGTATTCTCCGAAACGGTGCTGCTCAAGGTGGACGGCGTCGAATTCTACCTGGTTTTCGAGAAGGGACGGGTGGCCCGGATCGTCGAAGGGCCGAGCAAGAAGATGCCCTATCGCTTCGCCTTCGTCACGGACGGGGACGCGCTGAGAGCGTTCTGGACGCCTTTTCCCGCTCCCGGCTTCCACGACATATTCGCGATGGTGAAGATCGGCCGGGCCGAGATCCTCGGCGACATTCTGCTGCTGGTGAAGAACCTGCGCTTTTTCAAGGAATTCATCGCCCTCGGGCGAACAGAACAGGTAAAGGCCTGATGACGATCGAACCCATTCTCGGCCGTTATCTCACCGTCGAGGTCGCGGGACGCAGCCAACGTATCTATTTCGAGGAGGCAGGCGAGGGCCGCCCGGTACTTTGCCTGCATACTGCCGGTGCCGACACACGCCAGTGGCGCCATATCCTGAACGATGCCGAGGTCACCGCCGATAACCGGATCATCGCCTTCGACATGCCATGGCACGGCAAGAGTCTGCCGCCGGAGGGATTCCAGACTGAGGAATATCTGCTGACGACCGAGGTCTACATGGAAACGATCCTGGCGGTCATCAAGGGGCTTGAGCTCGACCGTCCGGTCCTTGCCGGGGTTTCGATGGGCGGCCGGATCGCACTGCAGCTCGCGGCACGCCATGGCGAGCACTTTTCCGGCTTCCTTGCCATCGAAGCATCGGATTTTCAGCCCGCATGGTATGACATCGACTGGTTTCACCGGCCCGACGCGCATGGCGGAGAGATGGGAGCAGCGCTGGTTTCCACCAATATCTCCCCATACGCACCAGAGGCGGAGCGCTGGAATACACTGTGGATGTTCATGGCGAGCGGCCCGGGCGTCTTTCGCGGCGATTTAAGCTTTTATACCAAGGACGACAGCCTGATCGGATTGCTGAAGGACATCGACACCGAGAAGGCGCCCGTACACCTGATCGTCGGGGCCTATGACTTCACCTGCACACCCGAAGACGCCAAGCGCACCGCCGACGCGATCCGCGGCGCGACGCTTACTGTCATGGACGAGGTCGGCCATTTTCCCATGAGCGAGCACCCGGAAGCGTTCCGACCCTTTTTCATCGAAGGATTATCGAAAATGCCAGCCATACGCCGATCAGCGGAATGAAACTGTAAATCAGTTTGGCCCGCCGTTGGTCGGGTTGTCGACAAAAAGAGGATTGAAATTCTTGTAGACCCGATCACCCGGATCAGTCCCTTTCGCATAGGGATTAACAAGTTCCGGGAGTAGGGGGCGAGACCCTAGCGACCTGATCTTCTCGACATAATCGAGGAAATTCAATCCCAGCACCTCCGGTCGAACTGGAAGCATTCTGCCCGACTGATTGTGCTTCAGACCGCGGATCTCGTTTGCTTTGATTTCGATGGACCAGCCATTCCGGCTGCGGACGGGATCACCGGCCTCCAAACCCGCCGCTTCGGCGCGCCGCGGATCGCGTCGCGACGGCCAAGATCGATCAGGTGTTCCACTAACATAGCCTCGTTGCGCGAGGCGGCCCAAAGCACCGCAGTGGCGAGCCGCGGCGACCGCTTGAAAGTTTAGATCAAGTCGCTGGCGACCACTTCCGACGCCTCGACCCGGGTGACCGGCTCGGTGTTGTTGTCGGCGGTTCGGAAAAGCACGCTGCACAGGCCGCTCGACCTGGACGTTTCGGGAGCCGCCGCGCTGACGATCGCAGAGTAGCTGCTGCTTGCACTCAACGATCGGAACGTGCTGCCGGAGCACGAGATTCTCGGCATCCTCAAGGATGCGGCCCTTACACATGCGATCATGTCCGAGGAGAAAGAAAGACCGGGGCACCAAGCTGCTGTAGCGGCGCTCATCAATCGGATGCCGGCAGGTGGGAATTCGGTCCGGCGGCGGCGAGTTCGGGCGCCCATTTTACGGCCTCGGGATTTCATCCAAACCGATGTCTCGGTTTCGATAGGCGAGTTGGATACGGCTGGCCGGACCGTGCCGCCCCGCTGTCGGCCTGCAGGTGCTGGAAAACGGGGCCTACCGCAGTACCTGGCGTGGCTACTGTACGTGCGGGCGGCAGAAAGCGAAGGGATGATCGACCATCCGATCGGGGAGGAATTGATGAAGGCTCCTCCCGGCGAGTTGGAACGTGCCACGCTGTTGCCTCGCACTATCCGGCTTTTTCGCGTCAATACTGACCAGCGTCAGCGTAGGGTCCCTAGCAACAGGTCAATTTGGAATGCGGACAGGCCCTAATGGATCGTCTGCGACGTGCGCCGACTTCCAATGAGGCCTGCGGGAGATACCCCCTTGTTTCCCGAGGGCTTCATTGGTGCCAAGTGCCTCACATAAATCGCATCTGTCATGATCCATGTTAGCGCGGCGGACAGCTATCCTCCGTAGGTTCTTCTTGAGGCTTCGCGTCGAGGGTGCCGAATGGTGTTCCTGCTGCTCCTGCAATCGAGGTTGCGCCAATGGCCGCGTCGACTAGATGGATAGCGAATATGGACCATTGTTTTGTAGGGGTGGGTGCCTTGAAAGATGAAGCGGCGGTCATGTTGAACGGCGCGGACACCAAGTAAAATGAAAATATCTTTCATATGAGAATTACGCACCTTAAAGGAGAAAGCCGATGAGGCTCCTACGACGAATATTTGAGCGAGCCGCGATATTCGGTCTGGTTGTAGCTGCAGCGGCATTTGTTGCTGGCGGCGCTAATGCGCAGCAAGTTTACGCCAACACAACCACCAATCTAAACCAGCGCGCAGGCCCTGATACGCGTTATCCGGTGCTGGTGGTCGCGCCGAGCGGCGTGGCGGTGACGCTATTCGGCTGCGTGCGTAGCCTGGCCTGGTGCGACGGTGCATATCGCGGCTATCGGGGCTGGTTCGCGGCTCGTTACCTCGCCATCCCGTATCGTGGTACGCAGCTCTCAGTCGCGCGTTATATGCGTTACGCTTATCTTCCCACGGTCGCTTTCAACATCAACAGTTACTGGGAGAGGTACTATCGCGACCGACCTTTCTACGCGCAGTTGAACGTCTATTCCGGTAGCGGCTCGGTGAATGTTTCCATCGGCTCGTTCTACAAGCCACTCGCCGCACATGGTCGCTGGGTAGAGGTGCGCGGACGCTATGTCTGGGTGCCGCATGTCAGGCATGACTGGCGTCCCTACACGGACGGCCGCTGGGTCTATACCAACCGGCACGGATGGACATGGGTATCGAATGAGCCTTTTGGCTGGGCAACCTACCACTATGGCCGCTGGGCTTACTCGGCGCGTATTGGCTGGTTCTGGGTGCCGGGCACCCAATGGGCGCCAGCTTGGGTTGCCTGGCGCAGCGACAACGATCATCTTGCCTGGGCGCCGTTGCCGCCGGAGCCGTCGGATTCGTACGGGGTCAGCGTCACCCTCTCGTTCGGCAGCATACCGAACTATTATTGGAATGCGGTACCCGCCCGCAACTTCCAGTCGGACAACATGGAAAACGTCGTGATCGGCGACAACAACACCGTCATCAATATTGTCAACAACAGCCGGGAAGTCGGCACCGTCAACGTCGTCAACAATATTGTCGTCAACAACGATATCGACATTACCTATGTCGAGGAGGCGACAGGCCAACCGGTCGAGGTTCGCGATGTCGCGTTGACGTCGTCCGAACAGAACAATGGCCAGTTGATAGGCAATACGGTGGAAATCTACCACCCCGAGCCGCAGGCCCTGATCCCGACCGAGGCGCCAACCGAGGTGACGACCGAGGAGCAGGTGGCGCAAGAGCCAACCACGGCCGGCCAGCAAGGCAGCGAACCGGCGACGGAAGACATGGTGCCACCGCCACCGGCTGCCGATCAGGTGCCCGCAGCAGCCATCATGTCGGCACCTCCCATGGAAGGTGTCGCCATGGAGGGAGCCGTGGCCACGGCTCCCGCTGGAGAAGCGATACCTGAAGGTGCGGCGCTGGAAGGCGTGGGGGCTTGCGCGGAAGACACAATACGTCAGTCCGACGGCAGTTGCGCTGCGCCGGTCGCCGCGGCCAAGCCGGCCGAGGAACTGACGCCGGAAACGCCGGCCGCCGACGCCCCGCTACCGGTGGCAGAAGGGCAACCGCCGGCCGAGGCGATCGCCCCGGCGGACACGGGCCAGTGTCCGGAAGGCACGGAGCGCCAGCAGCATGGTCTCTGCGCTGCTCCGGTGGTCGAGGCAATGCCGCCTTCGGTCCAAGAGGCACAGCCTAAGTCCGAGGTGCGACCGGCGCCTGAACCGGCCCCTCCAGCAAAGATGAAACCGAAGCAGGCGCCAGAGGCTACTCCGGCACCGGCTGTCGAGCCTACGCCAGCGCCTGAACCGACCCCGCCGGCAAGGGTGAAACCGAAGCAGGCGCCAGAGGCCACTCCGGCACCTGCTGCCGAGCCTACGCCAGCGCCTGAACCGACCCCGCCGGCAAAGGTGCAACCGACGCAGGCGCCAGAGGCTACTCCGGCACCGGCTGTCGAGCCTACGCCAGCGCCTGAACCGACCCCGCCGGCAAAGGTGAAACCGAAGCAGGCGCCAGAGGCTACTCCGGCACCGGCTGCCGAGCCTACGCCGGCGCCTGAACCGGCCCCGCCGGCAAAGGTGCAGCCGAAGCAGGCGCCAGAGGCCACTCCGGCACCGGCTGTCGAGCCTACGCTGGCGCCTGAACCGACCCCGCCGGCAAGGGTGAAACCGAAGCAAGCGCCAATACCTCTGCCTCTGCCGCAATGCCCTGAGGGGCAAGTGGTCGGACCAGACGGCGCATGCGTAACTCCACAATAGACAATGCAAAGTGGCCGGGCGCGTTGTCCGGCCATTAACTTTTCAGGGTCTTACGGACGCAGATCAAAATTATATCTTTGTGTTTGTACGTAGATCCTCAAAATTCTCAAAACATTAAATCAGTTCAAATTATCCCATTATTTCTGACGACGGACAGTCCGACCACAATATGATTATGGGTTCTTGAAACAGCTAGAGCGTATCCATTTTATATTGGTTCATATCCGGCGGCAGCAAAGTAGTTTGCGCATTCTTGTGGTTTGAACTGGGCGATGAGATCGCCAACTGTGCTCCACAGGGCGTCGATTGTGTGTTCTGTCCTGGCACGCAACAATGCCTTGAGTTTCGAAAACGCCATCTCGATCGGGTTGAAGTCGGGACTGTAGGGCGGCAGATAGCGCAGCTCGGCACCGGCACTTTCGATGGCTTCCCGGACGCCGGCAGCCTTAATCGCTTGCACGCCATGTACATGGACAAGTTCGACGGACGCAATGACGACACTTTCTATGACCGAATGTCGGCGCAATGACGCACTGAGCAGACCCGCCTTTTGCGTGAGATCGAACGCTACTCACAAGTGGAAGAGACTTACATAGAAGGCGGTATGCGGCTGTTGGAACTTGCCCGCAACGCAAGCCAATTGTTCGCCCGTCAGACACCGCACGAGAAGAAACGGCTTCGAATTTGCTACTGTCGAACTGCGAATGGCACCAGGGAGAGATCAAGCCAAACTTCAGACAACCCTTTGATCTGCTTGTGAAAACAACAGCTGCTATCGCAAGGGAAGGGGTCGATAGAACCGCTCTCACATCTGAGAGTACAGTTTGGCACGCCCAACGGGACTCGAACCCGTGTTTCCGCCGTGAAAGGGCGGCGTCCTAGACCGCTAGACGATGGGCGCGCGGACGACGTCGCTGCGTCGTGGGGAGGCTTATAGGCAGTATTGCTTCACGCCGCAAGAGCAAATTGTCATGAAATTCACAGGCCCGCGTTTGCGGGCCCGTGACGCTTTAAAAAGCGTTTCCTACCACTCGCCGACATTGGGCATGGAGGCCCAGGGTTCCGCGATTTCAAGCGCTTCGCCCTTCTGCAGCAGTTCGATGGAAATATTGTCGGGCGACCGGACGAAAGCCATGTAGCCGTCGCGCGGCGGCCGGTTGATGGTCACGCCCTTTTCCTGGAGGCTGGCGCAAAAGTCGTAGATATTGTCCACTTCGTAGGCGAGATGGCCGAAGTTGCGTCCGCCGGCATATTCCTCAGGATCCCAGTTATAGGTGAGTTCCAGAAGCGGCGCATTGACTTCCTTGCCGCTACCGACGTCTTCGGAGGCGGCCAGGAAGATCAGCGTGAAGCGGCCGGCCTCGCTCTCCCTGCGGCGGACCTCGGTCATGCCCATCTTGTTGCAGTAGAAATCCAGCGATTCATCGATATCGCGGACGCGGACCATTGTGTGCAGGTAGCGCATTGCGTTTCCTTGTCGATAATAGCGTGTGCTTTGGATGTTGATCAGAAAGAGTGTCCAATATGACAGAAATCACCGATCTTGCCACCGCGCGAAAACGGATAAAGAGTTTTTTGGGACCGGAGGCAGGGCGGATTGTGGTTCTGACCGGAGCGGGCATTTCGACGGAGTCCGGTATTCCCGACTTTCGCTCCCCCGGCGGGCTCTGGTCGAAGATGCAGCCGATCGAATATCAGGATTTCGTGGCCGATGAGGAAAGCCGCCTGGAGGACTGGAACAGACGCTTTCAGATGGCGGAAATCTTCCGCAAGGCGGAACCGAATGCGGCGCACATCGCACTGGCGGAGTTGGCTCGAGAGGGCCGGCTCTCGCTTCTGATCACCCAGAACGTGGACGGGTTGCATCAGCGTTCCGGCGTGCCGGAAGACCTGCTCGTGGAACTCCACGGCAACAGCACTTATGCCACCTGTCTGGAGTGCGGCGCGCGGGCGACCCTGGAAGATCAGAGGTTGGCGGTGGAAGCCGGGCACAGTCCGGTCTGCGCGACCTGCGGAGGGTTGCTCAAGGCCGCGGTAATCAGTTTCGGCCAGATGATGCCGGAAGACGCCCTGATCCGGGCTGCCGAGGCGGCGCGCAAGGCGGATGTGTTTGTCGTCATCGGATCGTCGCTCGTGGTGCATCCGGCGGCCCAATTGCCGGTGCTCGCAGCCCAGGCCGGAGCCGAACTTGTCATCGTCAACAGGGATCCGACCCCGATCGATCCGTTGGCTGCGGCCTGCATCCGCACTCCGATAGCCGAGAGTTTTGTGGATTTTGCGCCATAGCCGGCCAATAAATGCAAATGCCTTGTGGTTAGTTTCACAATCCCCCTTTCCGGATCGAAGTCGAATGTTATCCTTTTGTTAGGAATCAGCCGGTGCGTGAGTCGCAATTTCGTTCCGGTTGGGTGATGCGGACCAAAGACGGGACAGTAGGCTATGGGGGGCAAAACCGCTCGGGATGCCCGCGCAATCGAGGCGCTGACGGATGATGTTGCCGTCGATGTCGTCGAGATTGCAGGCACGATCAAATGGTTTGATGTTGCCAAGGGGTATGGCTTTATCGTCCCGGATTCGGGCGAGGCCGATATTCTCTTGCATGTGACCTGTCTCAGGCGCGACGGCTATCAGACGGCCTATGAGGGCGCCCGGGTGGTCTGCGAAGTCATGGACCGGCCACGGGGGCTGCAGGCCTTCCGGATCTTGTCCATGGACGAATCCACGGCGTTGCATCCGTCGCAACTTCCGCCTTCGCGCACGCATGTTCAGGTTGTCCCGGAAAGCGGTTTCGAAAAGGCGACCGTGAAATGGTTCAACCGGGTCAAGGGCTTCGGCTTCCTGACCCAGGGCGAGGGAACCGAAGATATCTTCATCCACATGGAAACCCTGCGCCGCTTCGGTATCGCCGAACTGCGTCCGGGCCAGGATGTGATGGTGCGCTTCGGCAATGGACCGAAAGGCCGCATGGCCGCCGAAATCCGGCCGGTGGGAACCGGAACCCATATTCCAGCTTCGCACTAGTTTCCCGGATTACTGAATCTTCTGCATGCGCGGGTCGGACGACATGGTCCGGCCTTTTTTGTTGGCCTTTAATCGCAGGCAGGGCCTGCTGAATTTGTGCCGGCTCTGTTCAGCCCCATCACATGGAGCCTCGTTCATGCTGCGTATGCCTTTTCGACGTCCCCGACTGCTGATCGTGGCCTTTCTTCTTTTGGTCGGTCTCTTGAGCCCTGGCCTGGCGGCCGGCGACGACGTGCCGCTGCCGACCGAGACCCTGACGATCGTAACGGAAAAGGGACCGCAGCAGTTCACCGTGGAAGTTGCAGCGACCGACGCGCAAAAAGCGAAGGGATTGATGTTCCGGGAAAGAATGGCGCTCAACGAGGGCATGCTGTTTCTGTTCCAGGCTGCCGGCGAACGTTATTTCTGGATGAAGAACACCCCCTTGTCGCTGGATATCATCTTCATCGACGATGCGGGACGGATCATCCATATCGCGGAAGGGACGACGCCTTTTTCGGAAAAGACCATTTCCTCGCAGGGGCCGGCGCAATACGTGCTGGAACTGCTCGCCGGCACGTCGCGGCGGCTCGGGATCAAGCCGGGTGATCAGGTTGAGACAAGTTCCATCAAGTAATATTTCCTCAAGATAATCTCATCGGATGTCTCATATCGGTTTCTCCGCCGGGTTTTTCATGTTCTCGGCAATTTTACGTAGGAGTTTCTAAATACATTTGCCGGAAATTGGTGTGGTGAACTTGGCTTGTGATGCGGGAAAATGACCGGACACTTCATCCGTGACGGCTCTGACGAAAGCGCGCTTCTCGGGTGCCTGATGGAAACCATGCATCAGGGGATCACGGTCATCGACGCGGATCTGAATGTGGTCCTGCTCAACGCGGCTGCGCGGCGTCTTTTAAATTTTCCCGACGATGCCATTGGCGACAACCCGACCCTGGAAGACCTGATCCGGGTCAACGCCAAGCGGGGGGACTATGGTCCTGGCGATCCGGAAGAACAGGTCCGCCTGCGATTGGAACGGGCCCGGCGGTTCGAGCCGCATGACTTCGAGCGTGTCCGGCCAGACGGCACAATCCTGCGTATCCAGGGGACTCCGACCGCAGATGGCGGTTTCGTCACGATCTACACCGATGTCACCCGGGAACGCACCCAGGAACGGGAGTTGCACGATGTGCGGGCGCAGCTGGAAGAGCGGCTCGATGATCGCACACGTGAACTCCAGGACAACAGAGACCTGCTCCTGAACGCGATCAATGCGGTGCAGGACGGCATGGGCATTGCCGCGCCGGACGGTCGGGTGGTTCTCGCCAACGAGCGGATGCAGCAGATTTATCCGGGGATAGACAAGCGCATCGAGGAAGGAATTTACGTACCCGAACTCTTGAAGCTGACCTTCCCGGATGAACCGGCAGTACCGTTCGAAGAATTGATGAGCCGGAACGGTCCGTCCCAGGAAAAACGGTTCCCCGATGGCAGATGGTACCGGATCGACCGCACGCTGACGCCGGATGGCGGTATCATTTCCGTCTACGCCGATATTACCGAATACAAGCAGCAGCAGTCCACGCTGCTGGGACAGGCCCACGAACTGGTCAAGCTGCTCAACCAGGAAAAGCAGCTCAGCGAATTGCAGCGCGACTTCGTCTCCATGGCTTCGCACGAATTCCGCACGCCGCTTGCCATAATCGACAGCAACGCCCAACGGCTGATCCGCCGGTCCGACAGGCTCGACAGCGCCGCCATTCTGGAGCGCGGGACGCGTATTCGCGATGCGGTCGGCCGGATGCAGTATCTGATCAACCGGTTTTTGAATTTCACCCGCTCCCAGGCAGGACGCATGGAGATCGACAGCCGCGATCAACCGCTGAAGGACACCATCGGCGATTGCTGCCGCCGCTTTCAGGACAGCTGTTCAAGCCATCGGATCGTTCTCGATACAGCGAACCTGCCGGAGATCCTGCATTTCGACCGGAAACTCCTTGAGCTTTGCATCGACAACCTTCTGTCGAATGCGGCGAAGTACTCGCCCGATGCGACAGAGATCCGGGTGACCGGTCAGGTAGACGGGACCTGGGCGTCGATTAGCGTCGAAGATGATGGGCTGGGAATTCCGGAAGCGGAACTCCCGAAGGTGTTCGACCGTTACTTCCGGGCCTCCACATCCAGTGGCATTGCCGGGACCGGAATCGGGCTCAACATGATTTCGATGATTATGGACAAGCACTGCGGGAAGGTCGACCTGGAAAGCCGGGTCGGCGAGGGAACCCGCGTCACGCTCCGCCTGCCAATCGCGCAGGAAGATGCTGGAGAGCTGCCTGAAAGGGCGTCTCCGCGGCGGCGGGCGGCGTCTGCCTGAAGGAGAGAAGGCCATGGCAGCCAAGGCAACTATATTGTGTGTGGAGGATGAGGGGCTCCTCCTGGAAGATATTCGCGAGGAACTGGAGGACGCCGGCTACGATGTCCTGACGGCGCCGGACGGAAAGGTCGCGATCGAGAGGATCGGCGAGAAAAAGCCCGACCTGATCCTGTGCGACGTGATGATGCCGGACATGGACGGTCCGGCGTTTCTCACCTACAT
Organism: Roseibium sp.; assembly: GCF_048260565.1. Classification (GTDB taxonomy): domain Bacteria; phylum Pseudomonadota; class Alphaproteobacteria; order Rhizobiales; family Stappiaceae; genus Roseibium. Next base: position 40,417 of record NZ_JBLXGP010000008.1, read on the forward strand.
CCGCTCCGCCATGCCGGCCTTGAATGACGTGCCGCTCATTTTCCTGACGGCCAGGGGCATGCGCGAGGACATCGTCGCCGGCAAGCAGATGGGCGCGGACGACTATCTGACCAAGCCGGTCGACTATGATCTTCTTCTTGCGACCGTCGAAGCCCATCTCCGGCAGGTTTCGCGGGTCGAGGGGCTCAACCGCATCCGGCTGCAGCAGATCTATGAAGAGGTCAAGCGCCTGCGCGGCTCGAAGGAGCCGTTGACGATCTCCATCGTCACCGGAAACCCGAAGGTGATCGCGCCGATCCGCGGCGCGCTCCTGGAACTGGGCTGCAAGGTGCGGACCGTGCCGGAGGCCAACCTGGAAAACGGCGGGTCGCTGTTCGAGGACGACAGCATTACGATCCTGACTTACAGCGACGTCGTGAACCGGTATCTGACCGGACAAACCGGGAAGACCGGCGCAGGCGCTTCGCGGCGGGTGCTTCTGGCGCCGCCGAGCATGAGCGAAACGCGCAAGGAGAGCCTGATGGAAGCCGGCCTGGACGATTTTATCGACTATCCCTACAAGCCGGTCGAAATTTTCAAGGTCGTCATGAACCGGCTGCAGGAGGTCAGGCTGCCCGGAGCGAAGGCCGCCGGCTGATTTTCACGCCGCAATATCCACTGGGGGGATGTGTCGCCCCTTGCGTCCGCGCGACGATTGCGTATAAGTCAGCACCTGTTCGCGACACGCGACACGATCGGGGTATAGCGCAGCCTGGTAGCGCATCTGGTTTGGGACCAGAGGGTCGCAAGTTCGAATCTTGCTGCCCCGACCATTTTTCTCAGGAAAATACCAATTCCGCCTAAGGCCCGCCGGCCGGTGATCGGGCAAGTGCGCGAACCGATATGTGAGATCGGAAGGGCGGATTAGGCGATTTTTGAAAGGCGGCCCGAAGGCCGCCTTTCGCGATGCCTATTTCGCCGGAGCGACATCCACCACAACGCGTCGGTTGGCCGCGAAGCGTTTGCCAAACTGGCTGGTTTCACCGCCGGACATGGTCTTGGCCTTGCTCATGTCCACGCCGGCCTTTTTCAGGTAAGCTGCGGCACCTTCAGCGCGCTTGCCCGACAGGCTTTTGTTGAAGGCAGTGGGACCGCTGATGCTGGAATAGCCGGTGATGGTGATCGCGCAGGACTGATCTTTCAGCTTGTCTGCCAGTTCCTTCAGGGCCTTGCCGCCGGCAGGTACGGCAATCTGGTTTGAACCATAACCGGTGATGGTAACGGACAGGGTGGTGTTGCAGGCCGCCGTAGCCGAACCCGGAGCGGCTGCTTGCGCAGTTTCTGCACTTGCAACAGGAGTGGCGGCTCCGGTGTTGGTGGAGGGCCAGCCGCCTGATGGCGGGTTCGCGACCGCGACAGCGTTGTTGCTGCTCAGAGAGACCCATTTTGCAGTTGCGCCGATACTGGATTCCTCACCCTTGACGAGCCAAACGAAATCCTGCGGGCTCATCTCGACGCCGTCGATCTTGGCGCCCATCAGATAGATGTTCCGATCCTGGTTCGAACCGGGACCGCCCCAGGCGTCGTTGGTCAGCCGGATTGAAACGGCGCCGTCTGCAGTGAACACGTCGGCAGGGATGGGAAATGAAAGGGTTTGCGTGTAAGGCGCCCAGTCTTTCAGCTTTTGAATGCGGCCTTCTGTCGTGGTGTCGATGGCCTTGTCTACAGCGCCTACGCCTATCTTCGTTCCGGCAAAGTCGATTTCAAAGGTGGGAGGACCCTGGTACGCTTCGCCGGCCAGAGTGACTTCAACCATGGGGTCTTCAGCTGCTGCTGGGGTGACTGTCTGAATGAAGCCGATGAAAATGAGGCTGGGCATAAAAATGCGAAAAGAGTGCATGCGGATGCTCCTAACAAACATGCTAAAAATTAGGACGATGCATAGGTTCGTACGAACTGTGTGATTATAGGGCGACAATTGCTGCTGTGCATCATAATTAATGACAATGAGTAAACGGCGCCGATCCGAAGCTACGGTCTTCGGGGAACTGAATGGTTCGAAAAAGGGTATATTAAAGAAGGGGTTCGCGATCATCCGGATTGATACTCGTTGCGGATAGTTGGCTGTTTTTTGCGATCTGTTCCATCTAGCATTCGCGGGCGTAGGTCCGCAGCTCCGACGATCACGATGACTGGCTGGACAGTGACACAGTTTTTTACGGGGTGTGGGTGGAACCGGTCAGAGCAAACACGGCCAGGATGGCGCGGGCGCTCGATAAATTAGTCGGAGGGCGAGGACGTCCCGAGGTATCTGGATTACGGTACTCTGCCTCTTTTCTCTCGTGTCCCGCCCGCTGCCAACACAACGGGCCAAGCCGTTGGGAAAAACGCTGTCACGGGTAATCCTGTCGGCCGAAACACTTTGCCAATACCTGTCCCGTATCCTATCATTTATCTGGTTGACGTATTTCAAGTTCCCTTTCTGGCCGTATGTACCGGATGAGAAGATATTAAACGGTCTATGCTTTTCAACGCATCGAAAGGCGGTTTCGACGCTTCTTCCCAGAACTATATTGCGGACATTCGATATGTATCAGCTTGGGCTGTCCATGTTTGCCACAACCGGCGGAGATCGAAGGGGCAGTAGTTTGAGCTGGGGCATTTATATTACGTCTTTCCGGAGCACGAACATATCCTTTGAAGTATCTGCTTGTTAATCAAGACAGCACAACAATGACAGTCTGCACGAAAAATCGGGCGCCGAAACGAAGATGACAGCTAACGCAGTATTCATGGGGCATCAGAGCGCAAGAGAAAAATCATCTGGTGCAATCTCGATATATGTATTTCTCCTATTTTTGATTTCGATATGGGTGCCGTATACGGAAATGGGGTATCCTGCTTATGTCGTTTCCGGACGATATGCTGTTTTTGTTCTTTTATGTTCTTATATTATCTATAGAAATTTCAAATTTCTACTTAATTTGAAACGCAGAACCATGATTACATACTGTATTCTTTTCATCGTTGTATTTGGCGCCTTGTCAGTCGTCTGGAGTCAGGAGACGCGTTATTCATTTGAAAGGGCGGTTGCGTTTTCAATTACTGTTTTTGCCAGTATGATCATGGGGAGGAAGTACGATACAGAGAAATTATTCAAATCCATTGCCGCTGCATTTATAGTATATGTTCTTGTAAGTGTCGCTTTGGTATTCCTTGCTCCAAGTATTGCTTTGGAAAATTCCTGGGAGCATTTTGGCAAGTGGAGGGGGCTTAGCGGTCAGAAAAATGTATTCGGAGTTGTTGTGGCTCTTACATTTGTTCTGCTGTTTATGCCCAGGAAGTATCTTCCTCGGCCGCTTTCCAAGTCGCGCATTGCCTACTATGGGGTATTTGTTGTTGTCGCTATAGCGATCATAAAAACCGGATCCAGAAGTGCATTGGTGGACGTGATATTGTTTCTCATGTTTTTTATTCCAATGTCTATCCACTTTGGATTTTCGCGGTTCATCATTCTTTTTATGGTAATATTTATCCCGATTATTTTCATAGTCGGTCGTGAATTCGTGAATTTTCATGGTGGAATGTTGGTGATTTCTTCGATCGAAATCGATACCAGCAACAGGCTTCTGATATGGGAATACGGGTTTGATGTCTTGCGCGGCAGAGAGCTTTTCGGCTTCGGATTGGGTTTCTGGACGCCGGACAGGATGGCCGATTTTACCAATCTGCATGGCTGGGTTCTTCCGAACTTTCACAATGGCTACATCGCTACATTGATGGAGTTGGGTGTTCCCGGCCTAGCAGCTTTGCTTCTGTTGGTGTTTTCACTGTTGGTCTATTTTGCTTCAAATATCAGGAGACTGAAAAAAGAAAAAATGTCTTTCATGGTGGGTATTGTTATTCTTTTTCTTGGTCACAATCTTTATGAGAATAACATAATGCGCTCTACCGATGTGGCTCTCTTCTTGTTTCTGGTGATATGTTTCCATATGGAAAAGAAGATATTGGAGTGGAGGTCCGAGAAATCACTTCAGTAATCGGAAGTGATTTCATTTTTGAAGTTCGAGTACATTCTTTCATAAGAAAACAGGCTGGAGCGTTCGGCGGCTATTTTGCCGAGATTGTAGAATGAATCTGGGCTGTGTTTTCTCAGTTCGATCAAGTCGTTCAGTTTTTCGCACCAGGTATCGATATCAAGGGAGAGGGTCAATCCTCCTGAATCCGCGATTTCAACAAGGGCAGGATGATTGGAGGCGATGACCGGTAGCCCGGCGGCCATGGCTTCGACCAGTGCCAGCCCAAAAGCCTCGTAAAGGGATGGAAACAAGAACACATCACCGCATCTGAGGAAGTCCTTGACCTTCGACGGCTGAACCTCACCAACGAATGTGACCCTTTCCCTCAAGCCCCGTTTCGCTACCTCTTCTTCCAGAGATGGCCTGAGTTCACCATCTCCCAGGATGGCAAGGTGCACATCAGGCACTCGGCTCAGTAACTCTATGAGAAATTTTTGGTTTTTCTGCTGCGATATCCGGCCGCAATTCAGAATGTAGAACTTGCTTGGATCCAGGCCAAAGGTGGACCTAGCCTCTTGTTTGGTTATTTTCGATTGTTTCAGATCAACCCCGTTGAAAATAACCTTTATACGTTTCCTGTATGAGGACGGATAGCGCCTGAAGCAGTCTTTAATCGCATCCGAGGTGGCGATATTTCGGGTATACAGACCCAGTGTACCCACGATCAGATCCATAAGCCTGCTAGGCACTCCGTGGCTGGTAGGCGGGTTAACCTGCGTTCCAAGTCTGATCTTCGTTCCGTTCAGCCATCCCAGAACAGATGCGATTGGTGACGAATAATGAGCGAAGCCGACGACTGCTGTCGGTTTGAAGCTTTTGAATTCGGCGGCCAGTCTGGAGAAAATGCCGGCATAGTCGGAAACCGATTTCGGCGGTGATGCGCTAAGTGAGATGGCGCCTTCGAGGTCGTTGAAGATGGGTCTTTTAGTATAGAGAAATATAAGGCGCGCGTCGTATCCTTCCTCTCTGAGGCTCTTGAGCATTGATGTCGCGCGAACTTGCACGCCACCGGCTTCCATCTGCGTGCAAATGAAGAGAATGCGGTGCTTGTTCTCTGTCTTTGTCATTTAAAACCTCAAGTGCGGGATTTTAGAATTTTTAAATATGCGGTGCTCAGCATGGCCAGATTCCAGACCGATAGTGTTGCGGCGGACGCTACCGCAGCTCCGAGGGTGCCATACCAGTTTGTGAGGAGGAAAAGCAGCAACAGGCCGACCAACGATGTAATGGTCGATATGGTCGCATAGAGATTTTGGTAGCCGGCCATCTGAACCAATGTTCCAACCGGCCCGCAAGCGCAATTCACGATCTGACCGAGGGACAGTACAATAAGGATTTTATAGTATTCCACGTATTCCGGGTTGAAAAGTGAAAGCGCAAATTTTCCAAAGTATAAGTATATTAAGAAACCGACTCCAGCGGCGATAACAGAAATCAGGCATCCAAAGAGTGTAAGAAGGCGAACTTCCTGGAGGTTTTGGGAGTAATAGTTTCGTGCTATCAGGGGGGAGATCACAAGATTTACACCCATCAAGGCAAGGGCGAGCAGTTTTGCAATCTTGTCGGCCGCGAAAAAGGCGCCGGCCGTCGGCGCTCCAAGTACTATTGCGACGATGACGGTTGCGGAGTGAGCTGAAATCGGATCGACCACCGACCCTATCCAAAGGCCCCACCCGGCGCGCGAGATATCCGTCTTGATGCTTTTTTCCAGCTTGGTCTTTTTGCTGGTGTTTGTTTTTCTCAGAATAATTATGGCTTGGATTACTGTCACCAGTAATAGCGCTATGGCCGTGATGGCGGGTAGATTGGTTGTTGTAAAAATAATTGTAGATGCGAATACCATGGCAATGCTGAGTATTCGCCACCCGATTTCACGGGGAAAAAGCGCGAGAAAGATACTTTCTTGCGAGCGTAAAGCACCAATCGAGAATTCTGAGAGTGCAAATGCGGCGGACAATAGAAAGAACCAGAAAACCAGTGCCCGATTGTCGAAATCTCCGACTTTCAGGCCGCTAAAAGAAACGATTACTCCGAGCACCAGCCAGCCGATACAGATCCTCAAAATGATCTTGAATGTATGCCGAAGCGCTGCGTTGGCCGTTTCTCGGCCTCTCAATTCGTCGATCGACGGCCAAAACCTGAGAATTGTAATGTGATGACCAAAGGCAAGCACGTAACCAAAGATGGTTGCGAGTGACAGGATGGACGCGAACTTCCCATAATCTTCCGTAGACGAAGTTCTTGCAGCGTAAAGAAGGAAGAGGAAAGTAAGCGATACCCCTGAAAGTTTGACAATCGCAGCCGCAGCGCCTTTCTCAATCAGCGTTCTCAAAATTTTGAGCTTCATGGAAATTCTTTCATAGTCACTGCGCTACTTCATAAATTCTGTTGGTGAAGGTTGAAATGTGTCTCTGTGACGCCGTTTCGAATGCTGTTTTATTGAGAGGGAAGAGAGAATGACATCAGCGATTGGAAATGAAAGTCATCAAAGTGTCGATGGCTCCTATTAGGTTGGAAGACAAAAATAACATGTTGGTAGCAATTTTTGGGCTAACATCTCCATGAGCTAATACTTACCAATTAGTAAGAAGTGTGATCGTTTTATGAATGCATTTTCGCGTTACAAGCTTTTTGACATCCCTGTAGATACATTTAATAAAAAAACGCTCTTAGACTTTATATCCGATAGCATTCGCCTTCGGAAAAAAGTAGTTGTTGCTCATGTTAACGTTCATGCAATCTACTGCTCCCTGAAGTCTGCTGCAATGAGCGCTTTGTACTCCCGGCCGGAGACTTATGTGCACATTGACGGCATGCCGATCGTTGCCTTGCTTCGCGCCAAAGGGGCGGATGTTTCCCGCGATAACAGGCTCACCTATCTCGATTGGGCCAGCGACGTGATCGAGCTTGCGGCCCGGTCCGACTGGCGGATTGCCTATATCGGATCTACGGAAGAGATCTGTGCCAAGGGCGTCGACTATTTCCAATCTCTTCATCCCTCTCTTTCCATCAGGGGATGGGACGGTTACTTCGATATGTCCGACAAGGAACCGGCATCCAAACTCGAGCGCATGATCGGCGAAATCAACGACTTCCGACCGGACCTCTTGATCGTGGGTATGGGCATGCCCAGACAGGAAACCTTTCTTCATCTCCATTTCGACCGACTCGACTTCAAGGTTGCCCTTTGCTCAGGAGCATTTTTCGAATATTTCGTCGGAGGCCAGGCGATGCCGCCGCGCTGGACCGGGCGTCTGGGCGTGGAGTGGTTGTATCGTCTCCTCCGCAACCCGACCCGCTATGCTGAGCGCTACCTCCTTGAACCGTGGAAGATTATCATGCTTCTGATCAAGCGTAGGATGTTCGGCGGGGGCCCTAGCTAACCTGTTCGCGCGCCTGTGCTTCCTGGCGGTACCAGGACCATGCGGACGACATGATGGTCTCGATATCCGAGTGTTCGGCCCGCCAACCCAACGTCTCGTAGGCCTGGGACGGGTTTGCCACGAGTTCCGCCGGATCGCCCGGACGGCGCGGCTTGTTGAGGACCGTGATTTCCCGATTGGTGATGCGTTTGGCCGATTCCAGAATTTGGCGAACCGACAAGCCTTTTCCTGTGCCCAGATTGCAGGCGAAGGAGCTGTTGCCCGCCGCGAGGTAATCGTAGGCGCGTACATGGGCCGAAGCCAGATCGGAGACATGGATGTAATCGCGGATGCAGGTGCCGTCGGCGGTCGGATAGTCGGTGCCGTAGATGTCGAAGCTGTCTATGACGCCATCCGCCGCCATCAGGATACGTGGGATCACATGCGGTTCAGGATCGTGCCTTTCGCCGACCTCGAGCTCCGGTTCGGTGCCGCAGGCATTGAAATAGCGCAGGGCAACCGCGCGTATGCCGTAGGCGGTTCCGAAATCCCAGCAGATACGCTCCATCATTGCCTTGGAGGCGCCGTAGGGATTGATTGGGTCGAGACTCGTAGTCTCGTCAATGGGCATCCTGTCGGGCTGGCCATAGACGGCGCATGTGGAGGAGACGACAATGGAACTAACCCCGGCCTCGGTCATCGCTTTGAGCAGCGACAGGGTCCCACCGACGTTGTTGTCATAATAGAAGCTTGGATTGGTGACGGATTCTCCGACATAGGCACTCGCCGCGAAATGTATGACGGCTTCGATCTTTTCCGCGGACATCATCTCGGCAAGCTTCGACGTTTCGCGAATGTCGCCAATCACGAGCTTGCCGAATTTGGCAAGCTCCGAATGACCGGTCGAGAGGTTGTCGTAAACGATCACTTCGTGACCGGACCGGTTCAGCAGCTTGCACGTGGTGCTGCCAATATATCCAGCACCGCCTGTGACGAGAATTTTTGCCACTCGATTGTTCCTGTTCTGATCGCTTGTCTGCACCCGCATCCCGCTGCGTTCGGCAGGCCTCTTGGCGTATCCGAGGCAATCAGCCGGCGGCGCCCACCTTGATGTACGTCAACGGTTTTTGCAGATGCTCAATCGGAAATTCTGTGCGGTTTGATCAAACCCGACAGGCGTCTTCATATCCGGCAGGGAATGTTTCTTCTGACAGGGCTGTCGACTTTCGAGGCCCCGACAGTGGATGCGAGGGCAGGGGATGCCGCCCTCGCTGTTCCTGGACCGTTATTCCGCAGCCACTGCCGTATAGTAAGACTGCTGCGTGAAGCTGCCGTTCGGATAGCCTAGACCGGTGTAAACGAAGCCGGCGGCGTTGGCGGTGGCCGGCTTGATCATGTTCCGGTAGTCGACAATGACCGGCCGGGACATCCTGGTCTTCAGGTGCGCCAGATCCAGCTCCGCGAATTCGGGCCATTCGGTCACGATCGCAATCGCATCGGCGTTCGCCGCCGCCTCATAGGCATTGGCGCAGTAGGTGATGCCTGGAAGCAGCGCCTTGGCATTCTCCATGCCTTCCGGATCGAACCCACGGACCGTTGCCCCCTTGTCCAGAAGGGCCTGGACAATGGCGATTGCCGGGGAATCCCGCATGTCGTCGGTATGCGCCTTGAAGGTCAGTCCGAGAACGGCGACCGTCTTGCCGGCGAGGTCGCCGTCAAGCGCGTCGATCAGCTTCCATGCCATGGCCCGCTTGCGGTTGTCGTTGGAACGAATGACGGATTCGACAAGATCGAGGCCGACACGGTGATCGCGGGCGGTCTTGGCAATGGCCAGCGTGTCCTTGGGGAAACAGGAGCCGCCGTAACCGGGGCCGGCATTCAGGAACTTTTCGCCGATACGGCTGTCCATCCCCATGCCCTTGGCCACATCACGGATGTCGCCACCGGCAGCTTCGCAAAGGTCGCACATCTCGTTGATGAACATGATCTTGGTCGCCAGGAAGGCGTTGGCGGCATACTTGATCAGTTCGGCGGAACGGCGCGAGGTGTGGACGATCGGAGCGCCTTCGAAACCCGGGCAACTGTAGAGATCGGTCATCACATCCCTGGCCCAGCCTTCCTCTGCGCCAATCACAATCCGGTCCGGCTTCTTGAAATCGCCGATGGCAACGCCTTCGCGGAGGAATTCCGGGTTGGAAACGACGGCGAAGCGGCCTTTCGGGTTTGCCGTGCGCAAGATCCGTTCAACCACATCACCGGTTCCCACCGGAACAGTCGACTTGTCGACAACGACCAGGTCGCCGTCAGCCTGTCGACCGATTTCCTCGGCCACGGCATAGACATATTTCATGTCCGCATGGCCGTCATTCGGGCGGGGAGGCGTTCCGACTGCGATGAAGGCGGCGTCTGCGCCTTTCAGCGCGGTTGCGAGATTCGTCGTGAAGGACAGACGCTCGGCCTGCACATTGTGTTGAACAATTTCCGAAAGACCGGGTTCGTAGATCGGCAGAATGCCCTTCTTGAGGTTGTCAATCTTGGCCTGATTGTTGTCGACACAGACAACATTGAAGCCGAAATCGGAAAAGCATGCGCCGGCGACGAGGCCGACATAACCGGAACCGATAACAACGATTTTCATGGCGTGTTCCTACTGCTTATTCTGCGATCGCAGCAAACGAGTGCTGAAATGACTGTTCGAAATAGGCGATGGTCTTTTTCAGGCCTTCGCGCAGCGGTACTTGGGGTTCCCATCCCAGGTGTTTTTTGGCCCGGGAAATATCCGGGCAGCGCTGAAGCGGGTCGTCCTGCGGAAGCGGCAGGAACTTGATCTCGGACCGTGAGCCGGTCAGTTCGAGAACGATTTCGGCAAGCTCCTTGATCGTGAACTCGCCCTGATTGCCGATGTTGACCGGGAAAGTAACATCATCTTCGGCATTCATGAGGCGCAGAATGCCTTCGACCAGATCGTCCCGGTAGCAGAAGGAGCGGGTCTGAGAGCCATCACCGTAAATGGTAATGTTCTCGCCCTTGAGCGCCTGCACGATAAAGTTCGAAACGACGCGGCCATCATCACCGCTCATGCGTGGCCCATAGGTATTGAAAATACGGACGACGCGGATATTGATGTCGCGGCAACGGTGATACTCGTAAAACAGCGTTTCCGCGCAGCGCTTGCCTTCATCATAGCAAGCCCGGATACCTATGGAATTCACGTTGCCCCAATAGCTTTCCGTTTGCGGATGAACCGTCGGGTCGCCGTAAACTTCGGACGTGGAAGCCTGAATGATCTTCGCGCCTTTGGCCTCTGCCAGATTGAGCATGTTGAGCGCACCGATCACGCTGATCTTGGTCGTATAGATCGGATCGGCCTGATAGCGCGGCGGCGATGCCGGGCAGGCGAAGTTGAAGATCTCGTCCACGTCGCCGTCGATCTCGAGCGGATCGCAGACGTCATGTTTGATAATGCTGAAATTCGGGTTTCCGACAAGGTGCTCCACATTTGCGAAGGCACCGGTCATGTAGTTGTCGACACAGACAACGTTTTCGCCGCGCGAAATAAGGCGCTCGCAAATATGCGAACCCAAAAAACCTGCGCCGCCCGTAACGACGATGCGTTTTCCGTCAGCCATTAACAACTCCTAAAAATTGAGGACAAAGGAGGGGCGTTAGAAGCCCGTTCCGTTCAGAAATTCCTTTTTGAAAGTCTGGTATAAAATCTTCACGTCCAACCACAGGCTGTAGTTTTCGATATAGTAGATATCCATTGCGACACGTGCCCGGGCCTTGCTTGGCCGTACGGTCGGGCCCCGGAGACCGCGGACTTGCGCCAGGCCGGTGATACCCGGGCGCATCTTGTGGCGCTCATGGTAATTCGGGACGAGCTCCTCATAAGGTACGCCAGCCGCCAGCATGCCGATCGGATGACAACGCGGTCCGATGAGCGACATGTCGCCTTTCAGGACGTTGAACAGCTGCGGCAACTCATCGATGTTGCTCTTGCGAAGAAATCGGCCAAGACGGGTCACGCGGGGATCATTCTCGGCGCATTGACGGGTTCCTGCCGCATCGCACAAATCCGTACGCATGCTGCGGAACTTGTAAACCTTGATCGGATTGTTGTCCTTGCCCCAGCGTTCTTGAGCGAAGAGGATCGGACCCTTGGAGTCGAGGCGAATGCCGACCGCGACAAGAAGCAGCAGCGGCGAGAGCGTGGCAATCCCGCAAGACGCCAGTGTCACATCAACCACCCGCTTGGCTTTCAAAGAGATTTTCTGAGACCGGGACAAACTGTCAAAGGCCTTGGACGAGACAGCTTCGTTGGTGTCCGTGTTCTTTTTCTTTGTTATGAACGATGTAAAAAAAAACGGGCTCGCCGAATGCTCAACAAAATTACCCATGTCATACCTTTCAAAACGCCGCTAATTATCACTAGGTATCTGGCAAAAGTTCTTGATTAATTTTATGTTAAAAATTTAAACCGCAGCGCGGAAAAAAATCAAACGAATTTTGGGTTCATCGTTAATTTCACCGGCATCTGCGAGTGAGATTTCGTCACCAGTATTCGGAGTTATTTACCGAAAATGATAGCCGGTGTCAAGGTAATTGTTTGTAACGCATTGAAAAGAAATAACTTATTTTCAGCGCGCTGCGGTGCTACTCGAAGGCGTAATGCTGTATTTATCAAAAATCAGAACGGTTAGATTAATTGTGCAATGCAGCATTTTTGGGGTGACTGGTGTCCTGTCCGGTCGAAGGTACCGGAAGATACCGTAAGCGCGGTTCGCCAATGTGGTGCTGATCCTTGGCGCGCGCAGGACGAAAGAGTTCTCGTCCTGCGCTTACATGGGCATGGGGAGTCTGCAGGCTGCCCGGGCGCTGCGGTTGCAGAGGCTGATCGCAACCACGCCTATTCGGAATAGTAGTCCGAATAGGCAGAGTAATAGGCCAGCTTCTTGCTTTCCTGCTGGTTCAGCAGTGCTACAATCTGGGCGTCGTCTCTTTTGGCCTCCGCCAATTTGTAGAGCGAGCTGATGCATTGATGCTGTGGGGTTTTTGCCCAGCGGACCACGAAAGCAATGAGATCGGCATATTTCGCCAGGTAAAGGCCGTCCACGACCGGTTCGATCGGCGGCGTGTCCAGGATCACGTAGTCGAAACGCGCCGAGGCGCTGGCAATCAGCTGGGCAAACGGATTGCGAATGAACAACTGATCCGTCGGGATATTCGCCCGGCGATCGCCGACCACTGCGGTCAAATCCGTCTTCGGATCGTCCTTGACGATCTGGGTGAGATCATCCGGAGACAGCTTTCCGGTCAGAAGATCGACCAAACCGTTGGACGGTGCCACATCCAGCTGCCGCTGGATGCTGGGTTTGCGCAGGTCGCAGTCCAGGATCACTGTACGGTACCCGGACAATGCGAGCGTTCTCGCCAGCGACAGGGCGATCGTCGACTTGCCTTCACCGGGCAGGGCAGAGGACACCATGATGACCCGTCCGCGCTTCTTTGTACCCGGCGTATCGACCGGGTCGGACTTCTGAAGAATGTGGTCAATCGATACCCGGAGCCGGCGGATGGATTCCGCATACATCGATAGCGGTGAATCGACCAGGTGATCCGCGACGGAATGTTCATCCTGAATATGCGCCTGACGGGGAATGACCGCTGCGATCGGAATGCGCGTCACGGCCTCCACCTGACCTTCGCTGGTGAAGCCGCCGATATAATTTTCAAACAGGAAGGCAAAAGCCACGCCCGCGCCAAGGGCGAACAATGTCGCGACTGCGAGGATGAGCGGGATCTTCGGGGAACTCGGTTTTGTCGGCGTGAAGGCCGGCGAGACGATGCGGCTGTCGGCAATCTGCAGGGCGGCTTCCGTCTCCAGGGCTTGTGACCGGGCAAGCAAGGTCTGATACTGCGCCGTGGCATTTTTGGAAACCTGTTGCAGGCCATATATCTGCGCAAGGACATTCGGTGGCAGGTTGCTGTTGAGAATGGCCGTATTCAGTTCCTTGCGCAGGTTTCCGGTTTCGGTTTCGTAGTTCGAAGCGGTTGCCTTGAAAGCGGAAAGGCTGTTCTCAGCCTCTTTCTTCAGGTCGTCTTCCACCCGCTTAAGTTCAGCCCGCAGGTTGACTGCTGTTGGCGAACTTGTCTGAGTTTCGTCCAGTGACTTGAGAAGGTCCGCGCGCTGTTGGGCCAGTTCGGCGGCTGCCTCCGTGCCAAGGCTTTTGGTAATGGCATCCAGGTTGTTGCTCGTCAGGTTGGCTCGCAGGCCTGCGATCTTGTCCTCAAGTACATTCCTGTTCGAAGCAATGGACTGGATCTGGTCCCGGAGGGAGGCGAGGTCTGTTCGACCGGTATCGGAGACGAACCTGTCGACATTGTCGAAAACGTAGCTGTCGAAATTTCGCTCAGCGAGAATTACGGCCTGTTCCGCGTCCTTGATCTGCTTCTGAACGATATCGCGGGCGGCGACCGCATTGGTAATTTTATGTTCTAGCTGACTATGGATGTAGGTGTCGGCCACCGCGTTCGCCAGATTGGCTGCCTTTTGGGGATCTTCCGACTGCGCCTGAACGGCGATCAGGTAGGTCAATCCGCGGCGATCGACCGATATCCTGTCGTTCAGGTTTTCCAGGACCCGTCCGAGTGCTTCATCGCCGCTCGGCAATTGCGCGTCCTTGATACGCAGGAAGGCGAGAAGCTTGTCCCGCAGACGAAGTTTGACACCGAATTCCGGATCCTTCAGCAGGTTACCGCCGCCCGGCGTGATGCCGTCTTGAATCACGGACAGGAGGACACTGTCGGAATCAACCAGTTCAACTTCACTGTCCACCCGTGCGCTATCCGTCGAGTTGGATGCCATGGCCGAGGCGGGATCCAGGAGATTTTTCCGGCTCGGGTCAACCAGGATCAGGGTTGTGCCCGTGTAAAGGGGGGTAATTGAAAAGACACCAAGAATGGCAACGGCGAGAATAACGGCGATGGTGCCTATAATGAGATTGGCCTGGCGGCGAAGAATGCCCAGAAGATGGCGAATATCGATTTCATCATCGTTCATCTAAATGCGCGCTTTCTATTTGGTCTCTTGAAAGATCGAGGACAGACGTCTTCGCAATCGTAAAGAGGATGTGAAAAAAATCAGTTGAAGGATGACGAGGTGTCGTGATGACTGCAAAGTTTGGCCTGCAGGAATGTCGGTGGTGCGTTCTTCTCCAATCGGACGGCGCTCAGGCAGCCAATTGCATAAGCGCCGGTATCGACATTGATCCGGTTGGGCCGGATATCCGGTTTCTCGACCGGCGTGTGCCCATGGACCACGATAAATCCGTAGTCGGTTGTATCATTTAGAAAATCAGCCTTGATCGTCAAAATATCATTTTCGGCCTGTTTGGCAATCGGGACACCAGGCTTCAAACCGGCATGGACGAAGATATACTTGGTGGACTGAATCATACAGGGTAACTGTTTCAGATAATTGACGTGTTCTTCGGGAATGTGGCTTTGAAGGAGTTGGGTCAGCTTGCGTTCCGACTTTCCCGCGTTTTCCAGAGTTCTCGGATCGATCCCGTAGGAGTGCAGCGTTTCCCGGCCGCCGAAGTCCAGCCAGCGTAGGGCGGACCTGGGGTGCTCGATGAATTGCACCATCATTCTTTCATGATTGCCTGTCAGGCAGACCCGTTTGAAGCCTTTCGGAGGCGGGGCGAGAAGGTGGTCAAGCACCTGTGCCGATGACCGTCCCCGGTCGACCATGTCTCCAAGCAATATGATCCACTTTTCACCGTCAATTGCTTCCGAATCCTTCTGGATTATGCCTTCCAACTGGAGCAGAAGGTCATAGCAGCCATGAACGTCGCCTATCGCGTAGATGACCTCCGGGGGGTGTTCAATCGTTAGCCGCAGACCGCTTGCCGCGGTCGTGCTTGCGGACCTGTTTTCGAAGCCCGGGAAGAGTTTGCGTAGGAATGAGATCATATGAAACAGTTCTAAAAAGGATTGTTGCTTTCGGGCGTCGACTACCGGGTCTCCAAGGCCTCCGTTGTCCCCATGGCGACCAGTGCGGTAAAAATCATCGTAATGGCTTCTATCTCAAGGCTGAAGTCGAAAACAGAGTGCAGCGTGGCAACCACAATCACACCGATGGCGACACATGATTCCGTTCTGCGGTCATTGTGCACGAACACCCGTTTCATCAGGTAGGCGAGACAGATTCCCACGATCAGGAGAGGCAGAGTACCAAAGACAACCCCAAGCTCCAGCCAGTTGGCGAGATAGGTTGAATGGGCCTTGTAGAAGGTCAGCCCTGTCGGGACCGGGGGAGCGTGATACAGCGGAAAAGCCTGGACGAAACTGTCCGCACCAAAGCCCAGAAGTGGACGGTCGGCTATCATTTGCCAGACCTGGTCGTAAAGGTGGAAACGCCAGGCCGTGTCCCTCGAGATATGGAAGAGGCGATCAAGCAGTCCTTCGCCGTAAATTATAAAACCGATGCCGGCAGCAATCACGGCGAGGAAGACAGCGATGAGGCGGATCCTGTTTGTCTGCAACCTGATAAGGAGCGTCGTTAGAATGCCACCCAAGGCGGCAAATACGCCCATTCGGGAATGGGTGGTCATCAGCGCCGCGAAAATGATCGCCAGGCTGGCAATGGCGTAAAGGTTCTGTATCGCGAATCCGCCGGCTCGACGCGGGGAGCGCTTGGTCGCCCGTCCATGATCGCGATATCTTTCCGGTGCCGTTGAGGGGATGGAAAGAGCAGTTGCGATCACGGTTCCAAAGGCAAGATAGGTGGCAAGAGAGTTGCGATTGATAAACGTCCCGATCGCATCACCGAAATACTTCGTCTTGTCGGCAACAAGAAGACCATCTCCGAGATAATAAAGCGCAACAAAGGCGTAAAGCGCCTGCAGGACGATGATGATCAGAAACCCCCAGAGCATGTAGCGCGCTCTGCCTTTTCTAACGGCTACCTGAGAGACCAGGAAAAAAATCGCACCATAGGTCAGCCAGCGCAGCAGCGCGAGAAAACTGTCGCTCGGGCTTATGGAAAGGGTTGTCGAGTGAATTTCGGTTCCGGTCTGGGTGGTAAAAGTGGACAGGCCAGTCATGTGGCCGAGCGGCAGTATTTGTATCGCCATCCAGCCGGCGACAGCCAGAAAGGGTATGCTTAGCAGACGGAACGACGAGAAGGGCCTGCGGAGCTTGTAGTCCTTCGCATGGAGTACTGCGAGGTACCAGAGCATAAGCCCGCCGAGGACAAGCGCCCAAAGTGCCCAGAAGAAGGGCCTCACGCTAGCATATGGTATCACTGATATCCCGAGGGTCAGCAGCAGAAGGTTGGATGTCTGATCGTTCAGCCGGCGCGTCGGACTGTTTCCGATAAATTCGGTTTTTCCTGACCTGAACGCTTCGCCGAAAGTTGTCGCCATAAAAATTCCTTCCGCCCTGGGGCGCCGGCCGGAGGTTGTCACGTTGCGTGGACCTCAGCGGAGGTTGCTCCGCATCTGCGGACAACTGCAACTCCGGGCCGTAAACTAACCGGTTTGCTGTAGTTGCGTCTTGCGCAGGTTTCTGATGAATCTGCGCTGAATTGCAGGTGGCAGTTCTTCCATTGTATCGGAGATGATTTTCTTGTTCCCGTCACTGGCCATATAGATCCGTGCAAGCCGGATCGCGCCATCGTCCTCCAGCCCAAGAGTTGCAATGTCTTCGGCAACCGCATTTTTCGATTCCGGCGTGAGATGGCTATAATTCTTGAGTGCGAGCGTAACCCGGGCATCGGCAATCCAGGCTTCATGCGCGGTGACAGCCGCTGAAAGCAGGAGATATTCGTTCAAGCCCTGGAAGTCGTCGAGACCGGCACTCGTCTCGGCCAGTATGTGCCACGCCAGACCGTCCGAGGGATTGCGCTCGGCCACTTTGCGCGCAAACTCGCGGCAGTTGCTGAAGACGGCCTGTCTGCGAACGGGTGGCTGGAACGTTCCGTAGAATGAAGCGAGCGATCGGTTGCAATCGATCAGTGCGATCTTCTTGCTGCCCGCGGATAGGCCGGCAATAGGGCCAATCTGTTCAAGCCGATCAAACCGAGCCTGGTCCGTGGTGCCGCTCTCGAAAAAAAGGCGAGCCTCGAGAAATGCAGTCCAGCCTCCGGCAACCAGAAGAAAAACGGATAAGAGGACTGTGATGAAGCGAGGCATAACAGGATCTAAAGTGCTCTATTTATATTTTACAAAATGTGAATGAATGATTCGATCCTGTATATATCTACGGTCCGGGCCGGTCAAAACAAGCCGTGCATTAACGTAAAAAAGCCCGGGGTCGGCGCTTTTATGTGCGGGTTGAACTGAACTGGAGTTTGTTCAAACCTGAAAACGACCCAACCTCCGCCCGTTCCATAGCCGCCCGTCAAACTCGTGGCGAAAACTATTGTCATTGCAAGGGTTTGTTACGGTTAACGATGTCTTTAAAATCAGGTGACAAATGCAGTGCAACATGGTAGTGTGATCTGTAAAGTAGGCAATTAGAATTCCTCATGGCGAGGGATGAGCCAGCGATTTTATTAGAGGATTTGGAGTCTCTCATGACCTTTTTGCGAAGCGTAACAGCTGCCGCCTTTTCCGTAGGAATTCTGTCGGCTGGTTTTGTAATGCCGTCAAGCGCCCAGGATGCTGGAATTGAGGCCCTGGTTGCCGCATGTGAAGGCGATTGCGCGGCAGCGGTGGCTGCCTACATGGCGAATGTTCCGGCAGCTCAGCAGGCGGCTGTCGCTGCGCAGGTTGCTGAAGCTCTGACAACTGCGGCTCAAAACAACCCGGCCGCTGCTGAGAGCTATGCTGAGGGCGTTGCGACTGCCGCGGGCTACGCCGGTGGTGGTGCCGGTGGAATTAACGCCGGGCCAGCAGCCAGCTAAGGGTCCGCGTTCCTTCGAGATATGAAAAAGCCGGAACTCGTTCGGAGCTCCGGCTTTTTCGTGTTTGAACGTGGTTACAGATACTGCCATCGATAAGGGTCGCGCGAAGCCATCGCGACCCAGTGGTAACCGGTTTTGGACCGGGGCCGGATACTGCCGGTTTTGTTGTCAAGAACCAGATCGCCCCGGCTCGTTCTCACCACGAGGACGGCATGGGGTTCGCCCTTGCGGGTTCTGACCACCGCCATGCGCAGTGCAGCTGCCGGAATGCCCATGCGGATGAGCTGGCTCCGCTTGGTCAGCGCGTAGTCTTCGCAATCGCCGCGGTTGCTGGCCAGGTTCCATTCGTCGCGCCGGTCGCGTGTCCAGCGAATGGAGCGGTTCACTCTCGCATTGACCCGGCTGAGCTTGCTAATCAGATTATGAGAATAGGCAATAGAGCTGGCACCGCTGTTGCGGCATTCACGCATGTTCCTCAGGCAGAAGACCTGATACCCGAAAGGCGCCTGGGTCATCCGCAAATTATGTTCTTTTTTAAGTGCGGGCGATGTGCCCAGCGTACGTGTTCCGCTACCGAGCGAAAATGCGTTTGCACTTCCGGAATAGACAGCGCCTAGTGAAAAGGCCGCTGCCATCATTACAAGCAAAGACTTCTTCATGTCTACGTCTCCCCAAATGAAGCGGAAGATTCGGCCATCCTTTCCGGCCGTTCCGATTGAGAAACCTTCCGTTCGTCCTTGAGGCGGTTATACGGGGACAGGCACTTCAGCCCGTTTAAGCCGATAGATACAATTTTACGGAAATGGCGTTTTTTCGTTTTCAAACGTCATTGCGGGGGAAAACAAACGGTTTGTATGTCGGGAAAGTTGGTGCTCGGTGGTTTGATTCCGACCCGTTTTCTGCCTGGGCACTCGCCGTCGTTATGGTGGCGGATACGGTGTCGGTGTGTGGAATTTCGGTTTGCGCGCTCAGTCCGCCTTCTCCATTCCAGGAAGGACGCGGGCAAGAGGTCCGGGCGTTGCGGAACCTCCATGGGATCTCCATCAGGATCCTGCAGCGGCAAAAAGTGCTTCTCCTGTCCGGTTCGATTAGGTTTTTGACCGGAATCGGAGGTAACCCGAAAATACAATCTGAAAAACAAGTAATGGTTGCATTATTTAAAGTAGAATCTGCGCAATGTATGCATAGTCAGATTGTATTTTTGGATTTTAACCTTATTTTTTGATTAATTACGAGCATTCGATTCAATCGTCTGTATTTGATTATATACTATCACACGTTGCTGAAATGAGTTGTTAACTATGATGGGGTCCGATAATGGCAGATATAGTCATCATCCGGGGGCGTTGGGGCAAATCCTGGCGGAGGAGAATTTAGACGGGGAAACAGTAGCCGGACGGCAGTCCGATATCCGCCTGACATAGAATGAAAGCAAATGTGGATGGGGAAACGTGGGATTGGCGGGTGTTCACCGTCCAGTTCGGCGGCTGCTGCGCCTTAGGGAGCAAGGTGATCGGGTCTTGGAATGGCGGGCAGGCCTCAAGACGTCGGATGACATGGAAACGGGACGGCCTCGGCCGAGGCGGGTAAATCAAGATGATTGTGGATCAAACGGGTGAGGGGACACTGGAAATTTCCAGCGCAATCTCGATCCTTCAGGCGAAGATAAAGGGAGCGGGGCTTCGTCTGAAGGAAAGTTCGGATTTCACATTGTTCGAGGATACGATTCGAGCGACCGAAGACCGGTACCTTATGGAGGATTTCTCCAGCAGGTTCTTCGACCTGCATGGCGCGATGGCTTTCTGGATCGGGGCCTGGGACGAGAACGGCGAACCGGTCTCGGTACAGGCGGCCAAGGTTGAAGATCTGAAAGATCGCAGCCTGGGTGAATTCTGGCGGCAACAGCAGCGACGGATGTTCGTCGATCCGGCGCCGAATGCGGAGCTCGGTGAAGAGCATGCGCATGACGCGTTCTACATGCGCGGTAAGATTGTCTATCACGGCAACCTCTGGCTCCGCAGGGACGCCCGCGGCAAAGGGCTCGCCGAGGCATTGACGCAACTTGGTTTTCTGGTTTCGCTGCTGAAATGGTCGCCGGAT
This sequence comes from Roseibium sp., assembly GCF_048260565.1. GTDB lineage: Bacteria > Pseudomonadota > Alphaproteobacteria > Rhizobiales > Stappiaceae > Roseibium. Next base: position 60,846 of record NZ_JBLXGP010000008.1, read on the forward strand.
TATCTCTATGGCCTGATGGCTGCGAGAAACGCCATGAAGGGATTCGGGATCCGGGTAGGGTACCGGCGATACGTGCCCAGGGGAACGCATTGGGTGGTTCCGCCGGCGCACATCCGTCCGGACGACTGGCTGGTCTACTCGACCAGGAGCGACCTTATCGGCCTTGCCAGGACTATTGTTGCTGAAGGTCTTGAATAACGCCGAAATAGGCGCAAAAACGGCGGTCCGACTGCGCAGACGGGCGCAGGGTCATGATAAGACGTTCAAAGGCGATTTCGATCGTGCCGCCTTCAAGGTGCAGTGCCGTGCGGGCGTAACCGTAATAGGGCCGGCCGGACAAGGCGGCGCGGTAGCCTTCGGCAGACGCGTGCTCCAGGTCCGGATCGGGGGTTCTCAGTTCCTGCCCCTGCTGCATGGCCCATTCGTCGCCGAACAGGCTGCGCTGGCTGGACCTGCGCCCAACGTAAAAAATGGGAGGCGGGCCGATGCCTTCAAGCTTGTCGGAGCACAGGCTCAGATAGGGCATGTGTTCGCGCAGATTCTCTGTCACGAGGCCCGAGGAAGACATCATGCTTTCATAAAAGGCAGAAAGCTGAGGGTCGGCGAGGCCTTTGTCGATCGCCTCGGTGCCCAGCTCGGTAAAGACTGGCCGTTTCGTGGTCAGCAAAATCGCACCGTTCCCTGACTTCGATTAGTTGTAATTTCTACTCTTTCACGAATGCCTTAAGAAGGAGTTCAATAATACCGTAAAATTCTTCCTTCGTCTCATGAGGTAGTTCATGAGCGCTTGAAACTTGATAGTCGAGTGTCAGAATCATGTCCCACATTTCGGTAAGATTATGGCGGTCGACCTCGGCCTTCAGCTTTTTGAGCCGCCTGTCGCCGGGTTGGGCATGTTCGTGATAATAGGCAGATTGCGGTATGAAGGGTGGTGTTTGCATTTTTTTCGAGCACTCTCCGAAAGGTGCGTGTCCCGGATTCTTTGGGAGCCGGTTAGAAATCCTGCCGATCTAAAGCAGTAACACTCATGACACAAATTACCCTGAGTTGTATAGAGGCGAATGAAACTGATCCCCATTTACGGTTAAACCGGAATTAAGTGAAGACTGGCATGAGGTGTTGGTTCTGTCATCTCGATCGGGTGTTGACACGGGGCCAAAAGAGAGGAAAAACCTTGGCTGTGGAAGCCGGTTCGGGGAAGTGGACAGGCTCAGTTCGGGATCGATCAAATGCTCGCACGTATCTATCGGCCGGCCAAAACCGCCATGCAGTCCGGTAAAGCCAAGACCCATCGTTGGGTTCTGGACTATGAACCGGAAACGGCTCGTTCGGTGGAGCCGCTGATGGGATACACCTCGTCTTCGGACATGCGGCAACAAATTCGCATGTATTTCGAAACACAGGAAGAGGCCGTCGCCTATGCCCGGCGCAACGGCATCGCCTATCGTGTCGAGGAGCCACACGTGCGGAAGGTCAGAGGCGCTTCCTATTCCGATAATTTCAAGTTTAACCGTATCGCGCCCTGGACCCACTAGGCTGGTACAAGGGCGCAGGTCCCTCCCGCCAGGATACATGCTAGAATCGGGCAAGGCGAAGAGTCCCATGCCACAGGTTCCAGTCAGGCCCCGTAGCTCAGCCGGATAGAGCACTCGCCTTCTAAGCGAATGGTCGCAGGTTCGAATCCTGCCGGGGTCGCCACTCTCCATGTTGTCCGAACCGGACACATAGGTAACAGTTTGTACCGGAGACATGGGTTCTACCGGCAAAAATTCCTTACAAATCGTGTCTTGGCTTATGCGCCGCTCCAGTGTGAGAACGACCGGTGCCATCCGCGATCTGTTCTGTCACTTCCCAAGTTTGGGCGAACAGCTTGGAGAGTTCTCTGACCTCATGGACGCATTGGATCTCACATACTTTCGCCGGGTGGCCAGGCGGGTGTCTGGCAGCGATGGAAAGCCGCCCAAGCAAAGGATGCCAATTGCCGGCTATCTACAACTGTTGTCGGAGTCGTTTACGGCCTCGGCTGAGCATGAGGAAATGTTGTGGTGACGCTGATTTGCAAAACGATAGCAGTGAAGCACAATGCAACGATTCACATTGGAAGAGGCGATCGTTGAACGTGCTATCCGCTATCCGTTTTGTTGTGTTGGGCGCAATTTTCGCCATGGCACAACTCATATCTGTGCCTGTATCGGCTTCCTCCTGGAATGAAACCATCCGGGAGGTGAAGAAGAAGGCCGCCGAATATGGAGATCGTGGCAGAGCGTTGGGCGGCCTGCCACTTGGAAGTGCATATGGCACATTCCGAATGGATGAACATCAATGCGTAATCTTGGGGTACATGTTGGACAAGAAGCACGTCATTACGCAATTGGATGTGCCGACAAAGCCTGAACTCGTTACTGGTGACGATTATATCCTTGAAGCCACAAGTTTACATAACTGGGCATTCAAGGCTGATTACCTCAAAGCCAAACCGACTGAATTCAAGATCAAATTATGGAACAGAGAATGCGTGGGCAGATTTGGCATCCCGGCAGACGCAAGGATCGAGGAAGCCCACAAAGATGCATTTTAGCGATGACGGACGGACACTGACAATTCTCGGCGACGTGACCCCCGGTTATGACGATCGGATGGTCGCTGCGCTAAATGCCTACCCAAGTGTTCGAGAGGTGGCCTTGGGCAGCGATGGTGGATCTGTTCAAGACGCTTTGAATGCCGGTCTGGAGATTAGGAAGCGCAAACTGGATACTGTACTCTTTGGCGATTGCTTTTCCGCTTGTCCTCTGGTGTTCCTTGGCGGAGTTAAGCGGATCGTTTGGTCGCCGTATCCAAAACTTGGGTTCCATCAGGTTTCCGAACGTTCTGGGAAAGCCATAGCGCTAGATGATCCTCTCTACGATCTAATCGCAAGCTACATTCATGCAATGGGCGCCGATCCGACCATTCTGCTTGGTTACATGTTTGCCGCTGGGCCAGAGCAGATTTTCGTACCGGAAATTTTGAACTATTGCGAAGGCGGGCTAGTTACTTGGGGGCAGCGAGTATGTGGAGGATGACAACGCATAAATAAATTATGGAATGACCTTATTGATCATTGGTCACCTAAAGCCCCTGAATGCTGATGAACGCACTGTCGTCAGAACTGCGCTGCGGGTCTTTGCCAAGTTTGATGTCCCTAGAAGGGATGCCGGTGGTCGAACTCGGTTTTTGAGATCGGAAATAGGGTGATGTTTGAAAGCTGATTGGCTCTGGAAATTCAACGCTAAGTGAAAATTAATTTCACGTAGGTGTAGTCCCAAAAACTGTTTTTCGATGCGCTTTATATTCCTGCCGGGGTGCCACTCTTTGGAAGTTTGGTTCGTTAGCGGAGCCGGAAGGCTGTGGCCTGGCGCAGGCGTGCCGGATGACATTCAGTATCCGTTCGTGCTGGGTGAATTCGAGCCAATCCATAAGTGCCTGAGAAGTTGATGCAAGTGGGTTTGCCTGCAATCACTGGGGGTCCGATAGCTTAATAGCGGACACCGGACCTCGAAACGAGGTCCGGTGTCCGCCTTTTGATGAGGCGTTCGCCTTAAATCAGGCGCTCTCCTTAGCTCCGTTGCCTTCCGAAACCGTCAAGGGCGTGATCTTCGCCTTGAGGAGCATGTTCATTTCTTCGGAATCCTCATCCAGCGCGTTCAGCGCCATGTCGAGGAAATAAGCGCAAAAGGTGCGGCCGTCTTTCTCGGCTTCACGCTTCGTGAAATAGATCATGCGCTTCAAGGTCTCCTGAGCGAGTTCGTCGCCCGGGGCCTGGGTCAGGTCGATGTCAACCGCTTTGGACATTTTGATACCCACCATAATTTGGAATCTCGTTTCGCTGCCTTATGGCACTCTCCTTAGCGGAGCAGGATCGTTTCGCCGCGTGAAATTACCGTGATAAACATATCCTACACAACTGGAAACAGTTTTGCAGCGTATTCGCAAAACTTGGTAACTGCTGCATAATCGGTTCCGGTGGTACTCTAACCGTTGATCCGTGGGTGATGGGAAGAACTTTGAAAATTCAAAGCCTTGGTGTTCCGGCACTTGCTGACGACACGCTTGCTCCGGTTGCGGTGAAGACACGCAAGGCCTTGGCTATCCTGGTTTTTTTGCTGAGAACGCCCGGCAACACAATTCCGCGCGAGGCTCTGGCCGATTTTTTCTGGAGCAACACGTCACGGGAAAAGGCGACCCAGTCTCTGCGCCAGGCCTTGCGGCAATTGCGGAGCATAGAAGAGACGGTCGGGATCGGTTTCCTGAAAACGGGGAATATGCATGTTTCGCTGGATCCTGGCGGACTTGACTGGGATCTTGTCCGCCTTGAAACATTGATCGGGCGCGGAAGAGCCGAAGATTTCAAAGAGGCTGCAACCCTGTGGAGAGGTGAATTCCTCAATGGCTACGAAGCCCTTGATCCGGAGTTCAACAGCTGGCTTCTGATTGAGAGGGAGCGAATCCGCACCGACCTTCTGGCTGACTGTTTCAAGAAGATCGACGGCATGACGACCGGCGATGACAACGACGACATCGAGGCGGCGGCGAAGTTTCTGCTCCATGTGGATGGCACACTGGAGCATGCCCATCAGACCTTGATACGGCACTATCTGACACTTGGACATACGGAACGGGCTCGTCAGCAGCTCAAGACATGTGAACGCGAACTCGCGATCGGCCTTGATGCCAAACCGGACCCGACAACCTATCGGCTTTTCGAGGAGAATGCGGATCCGGTTCAGATGGGGTCGGGGACGAAGCGGGGCGTCTTCAACCTGACTGGCATGCTCGGTCCGACGGACAACGGGGAAATCCGCCTGCCGGAAATTTCCATACTGTCTCTGTCGCTTGATAGCGGCGGGCACATGAATGCCAGGATGCTGCGGGATGAAATCGTGGCCGGGCTGTCCTCCTACCGGTCGTTCGAGCTGGTCCAGGCAGAATACAGGGAAGAGGAGGGGGGAGCCAGCGTCACACGTGTCGAGAGCGGTGAACTGGGGAGCTATCTCCTGCGTTTTCGGCACGACCCGGCAGCGAGCCGTGTCTACATCCAGTTCGAAAGCCGCGATACCGGCCGGATTCTTTTCAACGAGATCATCGATTTCGAAGTACTTGGCGACAGGAGTTCCGCCCATGTGGCCGCCTTTCACACTGTCAACCGCATTCATGCCTATGTGGTCGGACGTTTGCGCAAAGGGGGGATGTCGATGCCCTTCGCCCGCTGGTGCCAGGCTGAATCGCTGATCTGGGAGTTCACTCCGACGGCGGATGAAAAGGCACTGTTGATCCTCGATGAGCTCGAGAGGTCGCATACTACGTTTTCGATGACCTATGCGGGCAAGGCCTCGATCAATATGAAACGCCTCCTCTATTATCCGAAGGAGATGGCCGACTCCAATCAGAGGATCGAGGATATCCTTTCGGTGGCGGAGCGAGGCGTTCTGCTGGATCCCTGGCAATCGGTCAATCAGCGGGTTTATGGCTGGGCGCTCGTCCAATCGGGTCTTGCCGAAGATGCCAGGCGTGCCTTCAGACATGCCGAACAACTCAATCTCGTGGATCCGAACAACCTCATGTCGGTGGCAGAAGGCCTCGCCTTCGTTGGAGACGTCGAGAAAGCGCGCAAGATCGCGGAGCGGGCATTCGGGCTGTTTCCAGCTGTTCCTCGGATCTTTTTCGAATATCTGGCGAACATCCATTTCGCGGCAGAAGATTATTCGTCGGCTGCCGAAGCCATCGAGCGGGCTCCGACGGGCAGTATTTTCGGCTTGACGACGCGTATCGCGGCCCTGGTCTGCACGGGCAGGGAAAACGATGCGCTCAACGTGCTTGAGACCTTCAGCAGCAGGTTCGGCAACAGTATCGATCGCGATCTGCTGGGGCCGCATGACCGGTTTCCCTGGCACCAGAGGATCAATTTCTTTCAGGACCCGAGTACCCGTGCGAACTACCGTCGGGGCGCCGATCTGGTTCAGAGATTTTTCTTCGGTGGGATCTGACGGATCTGTCGAAGATCGTTCCTAGTTCAGAGTGGGTGTCAGCACTGTTTCGGCGACCCTGGCGAGATAGTCGGGGTCCTGACGATCCAGCCGCTGCTGATTGAGGCGGATCGGCAGGACCGCAACCGGCCGTCCGACCCGTTCGCTTAAGACCTTGAAGTTGAACAGCGCGATCGTTTCTTCAGGCAGTCCGATACGTTGCAATTCGGACTTGGGGTCGGATTCTAGGCGTTTGCATAGCTCCGGGTCCACCGATGCCTCCGCCAGCAGGCGGCCAAGTTCGCGAATGTTTTCTTTGTAATAGGGAAATCGGGCCATATGCCTCCCCTCCGATCCAGGCCTGCGGATGCGGGCCTGATCACCCGCATCCGTATTCGTGCAGAATTCGCGGCTTACTTCGGCAGATCGTCGTAGAAGCAGGCGCCCAATGCCTGGCGGCCGAGTTCTTCAAGGTAGGCATCGTCGCCCTTGGAGAGTCGGGTTGCGTCAATGCTTGCCGGCACCACGAGGTGGACCGTATCAGCCGTATCCGCATAGACGGTCATGTCGGAGGAAAGACCCGCTTCGGGAAGCGACGCCGCGGGATCCGTGGCGAATGCTTCGCGGGAGATGCGGTCGGAAAGAATCTGACCGAGCTTAAGGCCGGTTTCGAGAATTTCGCGGCTATAAATGTTATTTTCCATGTTCCAATAACCCTGCACTTGTAGCCAGATCTGGCTGATAAGCTTTCTGTATTCTGAGAAATCAGAGAAAACTCAGAACAATATTCCGTAATGTCGCTGTTTTGAATTGCGTATTTGCGTTCATATGGCAAAAACACTTCATTGCGACGCATTAATACTTTTTGATTTCGGTAAATTGATCAATATAAATGTTTGAATTACTATTCGTTGCAATTCTGGGTAGATTTTACATGTGGATAAGACGAGATCACCGACATGGGGCAATGGCGCAGTTGCTGGAACGGCTTCAGGAAGGGAATGTCAGTTCCGGATCGTGGAGACCGGATTCTGCCGGTGTGAGATCGGCCAGAGACCGGCTTTTGGCTTGGGGACTTGCAGAGGGGGGCGGTCCGGGCATCCGTCTGTCACCCAAGGTGAGCGCGGAAGTTGTCGCTCTGTTTGCGGGGTTGATCGACTTATATGGACCGGTCCTGAAACCGGTGGCCTTGAAGGATTGTCCGATCCATTTTTGCACTGGGCTGGTCCGCTTGCCGAATCCCTCGAACCAGGCTCCCAACGAAGCGCGGATTACCATTCCAGCGGGTGGTCAGGGCCCCGATCCGGCAACCGCCGCCATATCCTGCCTTGGGGAAATGGCTGAACGGATAAGTCTTTTTTTCGAAGGGGAGGAAGACCCGCGCAGTTGCTCCAGGAATGCTCAGATCGAGGACGTGCCTCTCGGACCTGTTCTGGGGTTCAGCGCTCGGCAGGAGCGGAGGCTGGCCGAGCGCTCACAGGCGATGCAGGAGGCTTGGCGAAACGATCGGATCGATTGGAACGCTTTGTCGGACGCGCGGGTCGAGATCACCAATTTGCGCGACGGACGCCATGCGCAAATTCCGGCTTTTGCCGCTCTGATGGGCGAGCCGGAAGGCATCGCGGGATCCGTTCACCGGGTCGCATCCAGCTCGGGCGCCGCGGTCTGGTCGGACCGGGAAGAGGCTGCGCGGCGGGCGCTTCATGAGCTTGCCGAGCGGGATGCTTTCGGACGCGCCTGGTACAACCGCTTGGGGATAACTCGGGTGTGCCCGGAGGATTGGGGCACGATTCTGCCTGAAAACTTAGCACATTATCTGATTGCGCGCTCGCGCATCGGTTGTGTTCTTCAGGTTTTCTGTGATTTTGACGTGCATGTTCTCGCGGCTGTATCCTGTCAGGAGAACGGTTTAGGGGGGTGTTTGGGAGTTGCTGCTGCGCCCTCCGCGGCGGATGCCGCGTATTCCGCCGTATCGGAAATGTTGCAGGCGGAGATTTCTCTGGAACTCTCCGCCCGCGCCTATGAAGCGGATCGCAGGCGCGGTGAGGTGCAGATGCCTCCAGGCCTTGCTTTGGCCGGAACGCTGAGATTGTCCGAAGAGCTGGGGTTGGAGGACATGCCGCGGACGGACCCGAAGGCGCTTGCATATATCTACGATGCGGATGCGTTGGAACGAAGTTGCCTGGCCCGGAACATCGACCTCTGGCGGTTTGATGCGACAAGAGGGGATCTCGGCATTCCCTGCGTGAAAATCCTGTCGCCGCAGCTGTGTTCCTGGCAACCAAGGTTCGGCAAGAAACGGATCTTCGCCCGCGGAGAAAGTCTGAGCGTCGCTGAAATGGAAAAATTGGAACTGGAATTCGAAAATCGCCCGTTTCCCTACTGAAAGAGGGATGTGGGCCGAAGAGCGTTGACAGTCGGGCGGGACAGCGATACAAAAAAACATGAGGGTAATATTCAACTTTATTGTTGAGCCCTCTCTGGCGATAGCCGGATGCCTTCTCAGGGCTCTCTGGAAACTCAAGGCGGGCAGTGGCCCGCCTTTCTTTTCTGCGCATCGAAACGGGGTCTGAAAAGCCCTACTGCAGGCTCGGTCGGCCGTCCTCCGTCGGGCGCGACAGGGTCATGACCCAGAAATGGCGCCACTTGCCGTTGGATCGGTCGACGCTGGCAATGCCGACACGCGTTACATAAGGATTGAGCAGGTTCTTGTTGTGGTCTTTGGATTCCTGCCAGCCGGCGAAGGCAGCCTGCAGCGAGGCATAGCCTGCTCCAAGGTTCTCCGCGCCGGCGTAATTCGGGTAGCGCGCCTTCTCCAGTCTCTGAGACAGTCCGAAGGCGCTGTGCGCCCAGGTGTCCATGCTGTCGCGCCCGGCAATATGGCGGGCCATGTCGGCCGAGACGGCGTCAAGCCTTGCATCGTGGCGCAGTGGCGGTTGGCCATTTTGAGCACGGTAGGCGTTGAGCATGTCCAACATTGCCCGAGTATCGACCGGAACCTGGGTGAAGACCGGCTGATCCTCAAGCTCCTTGCTGTTATGCACGGCGCCGCATCCCACAAGGGGGAGAAGCAGGGCGGCCAGAAGACCTCCGACCATCCCGGTTCTGACGATTGTCTTCACAATGGTCATTCCGGCTCATCCCCGGGCCAACTGACGCCTTCGTCAGACCAGAAGGGGAAGGGCCCCGGATGGCTTTCGACATAGGCCATATGTGTGACGAGGCCCGCGGTTGGCGTGTAGCGGTGCAGGAAATAGGCAGGCGGTTCGAAATTGAACATAGACGGTGCCTCGTCCGCGAAGTCGAGGACCACCTGATGGGCGACACTCGGGGCCAGGGTCATGACCGTTCCGGCGAACCCTGCGATGATCGGCCGGTGCACATGGCCACACAGAAGCCGTTCAACATGGCTGTGACCGCTGAGGACTTCAGCCAGCGCATCCGTATCGGCGAGGCCGATCCGGTCCATGTGGGCGATGCCGGTCTGGGCGGGGGGATGATGCACCGCCACGAGCGACGGCCGGTCGTTTTCCGACAGGGTCTTGTCCAGCCAGGCGAGTTGCGCGTCACCCAGGTGTCCATGCGGTTTTCCCGGGACGCTGGAATCGAGCGCCACCAGACGGATGCTGCCGACTTCCGCTGCGTAGCACAGGTCCGGGCCTTCCGTTTCATTGATGCCGGGATAATCGGACATGGCGGCGCGCATGCCGGCTGCGGTGTCGTGGTTGCCGGGGATCAGGTAGACGGGCATCGGCAGCTTGCCGAGCAAATGCCGGGCCAGCGCGTATTCGCGCGGATCGTCCTTGTCGGTGAGATCGCCGGTCAGGACGACGGCGTCCGGGCGCGTTTCAAGGGACAGCAGGGCCTTGATCGCTCGTTCCGCCAGCATATTGGTGTCGCTGACCCGGTAGCAGGTCAGGCCGCGCGGACGCAGGTGCAAGTCGGTGATATGGGCAATCAGGGTCATGGGTGATTCCGGAATCGGTAGAGCTTCAAATCGAGGTCGACGATAGTCAAACCTGTGGGGCAAGCAAGGACCTGTTTACGCATTTGGATGGTATCCGTAACTGATGACAGGCCTTGAAACCTCATGTAGGAGGAGGCAGCTAAAATTGACCCGTCGGTGCTCGCCTGACCTGACCGGAGCGATCGGATCTGAGAAATGACGACTGAGACATCAGACACTTCGGGGGACAATTCCGCAGAACAATCAGGACCTGTGGCCCCGGCCCCGATGCGCCCGCTCTGGCTCCGGCTGTTCGGACACGATCTGTCTGCTCCTTTGTTCCTGCTTCTGGTATCGCTTTTCCTGTTCGTTCCCGGCCAATGGACGGTTCCGCCGCTCGACCGGGACGAACCGCGTTTCACCCAGGCAACCAAGCAAATGCTGGAGACCGGGAACTATATCGATATCCGCTTTCAGGACCAGGCGAGGTACAAGAAGCCGGTCGGGATCTACTGGCTGCAGGCAGCTGCGGCAAATGCCTCCGGACTCGGGGCTGAGGCGCCGCTTTGGGTCTACAGATTGCCGTCGGCCATCGGCGCGACATTATGTGTCCTCTTAACCTTCTGGGTTGCCCGGGCCTTCATGGGCCCCGCCGGAGCGCTTGTCGCAGCCCTGTTCGTGGCCATGGCGATCATCCTCGGTGTCGAGGCGCGGCTTGCCAAGACGGACGCGGTCCTGTTCGCCACGATCCTCCTGGCGCAAGGGGCTCTCGCGCGGATATGGCTGAAGGAGACGGTCAGGCGCCGTTGGGGTCTGGGGTTCCTCTTCTGGACCGCGCTGGCGGCCGGCGTACTGATCAAGGGACCGGTGGCACCAATGGTGGTCGGTTTCACCGTGATCGGCTTGATGGCGCTGAAGCGGCAGGTCGCCTGGTTCAAGGGCGCGGTTCCCCTGTTCGGTGTCCTTTGGTTCATCCTGCTCGTCTCGCCCTGGTTCATCACCATCTGGCTGGCGACGGACGGGGCCTTTTTCCAGGAGGCCATCGGCAAGGATCTTCTCGGCAAGGTGGGGCAGGGCCAGGAAGGCCATGGAGCACCGCCCCTGACGCATCTGGCCACCATGCTCGGGGTTTTCTGGCCGTTGCCGGGCTTCATCTTTCTGACGCTGGCGACGATCTGGCGGGAGCGGGCGAGCCGTCTGGTCATATTCTGTGTGTCCTGGTTCGTGCCGTCCTGGATCGTTTTTGAGCTTGTGGCCACCAAGCTGCCGCACTACACGATGCCGCTGCTGCCCGCTCTCGCGTTGCCCGTTGCGGCTGCGCTGGCGGATCCGGAGCGCGTCCGGACCGGTGGGGTGCTGAGATGGATCGGCGCGTTCCTTCTGGCGTTTCCGGCGCTCGGAATCGCAATCGGTGCGTTTGCCGGCCCTGCAGTCCTTGGCGACTGGCCGTCGCCGCCGGGAGCGGTCATCTGCGTGTTCGGGGCGATCCTGGCGATCATGGCGGCGCGCTGGCTGATCATGGATGTTCCGATGAAAGCCATTCTTCCGGCGTTAGGAGCAGCCTTTTGCGTTGCGATCGGGGTCTGGGGATTTGTCGGGCCCGCCCTGACGGCGATCTGGGTCAGCCCGCGCCTCGTACAGGCCATTTCCGACGTTCCGGGGTGCAAACCGGCCCATGTCGTTACCAGCGGCTTCAATGAACCGAGCTTCATTTTCCTGGAAGGAACCGCTACACGGATCGTCTCGGCCGGGCAGGCGGCGGATTTCCTCGCCGGCTCGGACGAAGGCACGGATACCGGCTGCCGGATCGCGGTTGTCGAAAGCCGTCAGAAAGAGGCATTTTTGAAAGCATCGGCGGCAAACGGGCTTGTGCCGCAATTGGTAAGCAGGGTAGACGGCCTGAACATCAATGGCGGCAAGAGGCTTGATATCGGCCTCTACCTGCCGGCCCATGACGACAATGAGCGCAAGTAACGAATGACGCGGACAGGATCGATTGAGGGCTTGAGACAGATTGCATCGCGCGTGCGGCGCAATTACCGGGCCATGCGCCAGATTCTGGCCCGGCGGAAGGTGCGCGCCGCTCGCTTTCATGATCCGCTGCGTCCCGGTCAAAGGCCGCAGGACATCCTGGCGGTATTGATGCTGACCGTCGGCATTGCGGTGGTGGCCTTCGACGTGCCAACCTATCCTTGGATCAGGTCCCTGCCGGACGAGTACCGGCGTGCTTTCTCCGCCTTCACCGATTTCGGCAAGGCGCACTGGATCCTGTGGTCGACCGGGCTTGTCTGTCTCGCCTTGCTGGGACTGGACGCTTCGAAGCTGACGTTCCGGCTTCGCATGGGGGTAGGGGCGGTTTTCACCTATGCGGCCTTCACGTTTTATACGGTCGCGGTCACCGGGGTCCTTGCCCTTTTCCTGAAATGGGCTCTGGGCCGTGCGCGTCCGAAACTCTATGAAGAAGTCGGTCCCGTTGCCTTCGACTTCCTGTCGTTCCAGGGACACGGCTATACGAGCTTTCCCTCCGGCCATTCCACGACGGTTGCCGCGCTCGCCACGGCATTGGCGCTCATCTTTCCGACCTGGCGCTGGCTGATCGTGGTTGTCGGGTTCTGGGTCGCCTTCAGCCGGATCATGGTCGGCGCCCATTATCCCAGCGATGTCATTGCGGGGACCCTTCTCGGCATGACATTTACATTCTTTACCGCCCGCGCCCTCGCGCGCCGCCGCATCGGCTTTCATCTTTCGAAGGCGGGGCGGATCGAACCCATCATGAGCCGGAGATCGGCGGCCAGTTGCCTGCGCGCCTTCCGACAGGTCCTGCGCGGACGTCGCAGTCCGTGGCGGGCCGAGGAGCGCATGGCCGTGGCGGCAGGCGAAGCGCACGGAACAATGAAATGACCCTGAGTTTTCGGGAAACCGTGACCGGAAGCACCGGCGACCTTGAGGTGACCGTGGTCGTCCCGGCCAAGGATGAGGCGGAGAACTTGCCCATTCTCCTTGACGAGATCGGGACGGCGCTGACCGGGCGCAGGTTCGAGGTCATCGTCGTGGACGATGGCTCCTCCGATGGCACTGACAAGGCCCTACGGGATTATGCCAAGGAAAACCCCTGGCTGCGGCCTTTCCGGCATGAGACCTCCTGTGGTCAGAGCTGTGCGGTACGGACCGGTGTGCTCAATGCCCGAGGTGATGTGGTTGCCACGATCGACGGCGACGGGGAAAACAATCCCGACTACATTCCGGCGCTTCTGGATGCGCTGAATGCGGGAGGTCCGGCCGTGGCCCTTGCCGCCGGTCAAAGGCTTGGCCGGAAGGCGAGCCTCGCAAAGCGTCTGGCATCGAAATTCGCCAACCGGCTCCGGGGCGCGATCCTGAAGGACAACACCCGCGACAGCGGTTGTGGCCTGAAGGCGCTCAGGCGCGAGGTGTTTCTGCAGTTGCCGTATTTCGACAGCTGGCACCGATTCCTGCCGGCGCTTGTCATTCGTGAGGGGTATGGGGTCGTGCATATCGACGTGCAGGACCGGCAGCGCCGGCACGGCACATCGAAATACGGAATTTTCGACCGGGCCCTGATCGGGATCCTCGACCTTTTCGGCGTCTGGTGGCTGCGCCGCCGGCGCAAAACCATACCAAGCGCACGTGCCTTGACTGGCGCGCCCGACGCCTGATCTGAAACGGATGTTCCCATGACCGCGCTATTCGACTGGCTCAACACCGTCTTTATCGAGCAGTTCAATTTCTGGATCGTGCTTGGCTTTATCGCCCAGGCCCTGTTCATGATGCGTTTCGTGATCCAGTGGATCGCATCCGAACGGGTCGGGCGCTCGATCGTTCCGGTCGCCTTCTGGTTCTTCTCGATCGGGGGCGGTTCCCTGTTGCTGGTCTATGCGATCCAACGCCAGGATCCGGTGTTCATCGCCGGCCAGGGCCTGGGCCTGATCATCTACTTCCGGAACCTCTGGCTGATCTTCAAGGAAAAGCGGCGCGATCCCACGATCTGACCGCGCCGTTTTTTATCCTGTCATCCGAACGCCTTGTCGAAGGCCTGAGCAAGATCCGTGATCAGATCGGCCGGGTCTTCGAGGCCGATGTGCAGGCGGATGGAAAGCGTATCCGGTTTGGGTTCGGTGGCCGTGCGGATTCCTTTCAGCTTGACCGGGATCGCCAGGCTCTCGAAACCTCCCCAGGAATAGCCAAGGCCGAACAGGGTCAGGGCATCGAGGAAAGCGGAGCGTTGGGCGTCCGTGGTGTCGGGCCTGAAATCGAAGGCAAACAGGCCGCTGGCACCGGAAAAGTCCCGTTTCCAGATGGCGTGGCCCGGATCGGTCTCCAGTGCGGGATAGTGGATTGCGCCGACCTCGGGCCGGGTTTGCAGCCAGGAAATGACCTTCAGCGTGTTTTTCATATGGCGTTCGAGGCGGACGGAGAGCGTCCGCAGTCCCCGAAGACCAAGATAGACATCATCGGGGGCGACATGAACGCCCATGAAGCCGTGAAAGTCGTTCAGGGCCGGCCAGGCCTTTTCGCTGGCGGCGATCGTGCCCAGCATCGCGTCCGAATGGCCGACGATATATTTCGTGCCGGCCTGGATCGACAGATCGACACCAAGGGAGATCGGCTGGCAGTAGAGCGGGCTGGCCCAGGTATTGTCCATGAGGACGGTCGCGCCGATCTCATGGGCGGCTTTTGCAATGGCCGGAACATCCTGCATTTCGAAGGTCAGCGATCCGGGCGTCTCGGTAAAGACGGCCTTGGTGTTGTCCTTGAACAGGCTGCGAATCCCGTCTCCCAGACCCGGGTCATAGTAGCTGACTTCAATATTGAATTTCGGCAAGACCGTATCCGCTAGCATGCGGGTGGGAGCATATGCCGTATCGGGGATCAGCAGATGGTCGCCGGCATTGAGGCAGGAGAGGCAGGCAAGAGAAATCGCGTTCAGCCCGGAATTGGCGAGCTTTGTCCCGGCGGCGCCCTCCATCTGAGTGATGGCGTCTTCGAGGGCTTCTGTCGTGGGGTTACCCCGGCGTCCGTAGGTATATTTCTGTCCGCCCGAAGCCATCGTCTCCACATCGGGAAACAAAACGGTGGATGCGTGAACTACAGGGGGATTCACAAAGCCATGGAATTCCGCAGGGGAACGTCCAGCGTGCGCCACAACGGTGTCGATGTTGTGGGCAGCAGTCGACGTCTTTTTAGTCATGTTCACCTTCTGTGCATTGTACGGCTAATCATTTCTGCAGTGCGAAACCGGAAATGTCGGATTCGGCGGACCTTAACCCCTTGACCGGTCCCGTCAAATGCCATCGAATGGGCCTGTCGGAGCCACGGTGGTCCGCCTGGAGGAATGAACCGGGAAATCCGGTTTGACGCAATACCGCTTTGCGGGCGTCGAGGGCAACTGCCGTAGGGACCGATGACTTAAAGTATGGGTAAAAAACAAAGGCTGCATTTCCATGTCTAAAAAAATCCTTCCGCTGATGTTGGGCGCTGCTATGGGCGTTGCTGCGTCGGCTGCGCACGCTGGTACGCTCGAAGATGTCAAGGCCAAGGGCTTTGTTCAGTGCGGCGTGAGCCAGGGCCTGCCCGGTTTCTCCAACCCGGACGCTCAGGGTAACTGGACCGGTCTGGACGTCGATCTCTGCCGAGCCGTTGCGGCTGCCGTCTTCGGCGATGCTTCCGCCGTCAAGTTCACCCCGCTGTCCGCCAAGGAACGTTTCACGGCCCTTCAGTCCGGTGAAGTCGACATCCTGTCGCGCAACACCACCTGGACCATGTCCCGCGACACGGCTCTGGGCCTGAACTTCGCCGGTGTGAACTACTATGACGGTCAGGGCTTCATGGTCCGCAGGGATCTGGGCGTGACTTCTGCTCTGGAACTGTCCGGCGCCTCTGTCTGCACCAACACCGGTACCACGACCGAACTGAACGTTGCCGACTACTTCCGTGCCAACAACATGCCGTATGAAATCGTCGCTTTTGAAAAGGCTGACGAAGTTGTTGCCGCTTACGATGCCGGCCGTTGTGACGTCTACACCACGGATGCTTCCGGTCTCTATGCCCAGCGTCTGAAGCTTGCCAACCCGGGTGACCACATGGTTCTGCCGGAAATCATTTCCAAGGAGCCGCTCGGCCCGGTGGTTCGTCAGGGCGACGACCAGTGGTTCAACATCGCAAAGTGGACCCTGAATGCCATGATCAATGCCGAAGAACTCGGCGTGACCTCTGAAAACGTTGATGAAATGAAGGGTTCCGACAATCCGTCCGTCAAGCGCCTTCTGGGTGCTGAAGGCGCCTTCGGCGAAGCCATCGGTCTGTCCAACGACTGGGCCTACAACATCATCAAGAGCGTCGGCAACTACGGCGAGTCCTTTGATGCCAACGTCGGTCCGGACACGCCGCTCGGTATTGCCCGCGGCGTCAATGCCCTGTGGTCGAAGGGCGGCGTTCTCTACGCTCCGCCGGTCCGCTAAGGCACGGTAGCGTTCTTAAGCCTCAGAGGTCCGGCCGCCATAGCTGCCGGACCTCCCATAACCAGCCATAACAATGCGCAATCAATGCGTTTGGCTTTTTCAGAGGGTGTGCCCGTTCCGGTCGACGGGGATCCGATGCAACGACATCGGGATTGGATTACGGAACAGGCAAATGCGAACGGCGACCTTGAATGGGGACCGTAGCAGCTGACTCGGTGAGGTTTTATGTCAGTTCAGGAGCAGCACACGGCGGGGCCGCCGGCGCGTGCTTCGTTGATAAATGATCCAAAGGCACGCGGCCTGTTTTACCAGATCCTACTGGTTTCGGCGCTTGTCGCCTTGGGTTATTTCATTGTCACGAACACGCTTGACAACCTGGAACGCCAGAATATTGCGTCCGGTTGGGATTTTCTGAGTACCACGGCAGGCTTTAGCATTATTCAGGCTCTCGCTCCCTATTCGGAGACGTCGAGCTACGGCCAGGCGCTTTTTATCGGATTTCTCAACACACTGCTGGTCGCCGTAATCGGCATTTTTTTCGCGACCATAATCGGCTTTATTGTCGGCGTGGCGCGGCTATCAAACAACTGGGTGATCTCGCGGCTCGCGTATTGCTACATTGAGCTCCTGCGCAACATTCCGCTGCTTCTGCAGATCTTCTTCTGGTATTTCGCCGTTTTGAGAGCCGTCCCGGGCAAGCAGGAAAAGTGGTCGATTCTCTTCGGTTTGTTCAACTTGAACATTACCGGCCTGCGTGGACCGAAGCCGGTTTTCGCGCCGGGAGCGGAGTTCATCGGCTATGCGCTTATCATTGGGATCATTACGACGATCATCGTGGCGCGTTGGGCGCGCAAGCGTCAGGATGCAACGGGACAGCAGTTTCCGACATTCTGGACAGGTTTTGGTCTCATCATCGGTTTGCCGATGCTGGCCTATTTCTTCTCCGGAATGCCGGTTTCGCTTGATTACCCGGTGTTCGTCGAGACCGGTCCGAAACTGCAGCGTGGTTTCCAGCTCGGAACCGGCTTCAATGTGATCCCGGAGTTCCTGGCGCTTACGGCGGCATTGGCGCTTTACACGGCGTCCTTCATCGCTGAAATCGTCCGGGCAGGGATCCAGGCGGTCAGCCATGGCCAGACGGAGGCAGCGCACGCGCTTGGCCTTCGTTCCGGGCTGACCTTGCGGCTCGTGGTTATTCCGCAGGCCATGCGGGTGATCATTCCGCCGCTCACCAGTCAGTATCTGAACCTGACGAAAAACTCGTCCCTGGCTGTGGCGATCGCCTTTCCGGACCTGGTGTCCGTCGGCGGCACGGTGCTCAACCAGACGGGGCAGGCGATCGAGATCATCGCGATCTGGATGGCCGTGTATCTGTCACTCAGCCTGATCACCTCTGCCTTCATGAACTGGTACAACCAGCGCATGGCGCTCGTGGAACGATAGGAGCGCACCATGTCAAATGCTGATTTGTTTCACATTCGCAAGGAGGAGGCGCCGGTCCTGCCGGCGCCGATTTCGACCACCGGTGTCATCGGCTGGATGCGGCAGAACCTGTTCTCGTCCATCCCCAACACCATCCTGACCGTCATCGGTATTCTGATCGCCTATTGGATTATCGAGCCGTTCGTCATGTTCGCATTTGTCGATGCGGTTTGGACGGGTACGGACCGGGCCGCCTGCCTTTCCGCCGAAGCGGGCGGGCATGCGGGCGCCTGCTGGGCTTACGTGAAGGCCTATTTCCCGCAGTTCATCTACGGTCGGTATCCGGTGGAGGAAGTCTACCGGGTCAACATCGTCTATGCCCTGTTCGTGGTTCTGCTTGTTCCGCTGGCCATGCCGAGTGCGCCGTTCAAGACAGTCAACGCTCTGCTGTTCCTCGTCGTGTTTCCGATCGTGGCCTATTTCCTGCTGACGGGGCTGGTCATCGGGGACATGGTGATCCTGCCGATCGTGGAAACCCCGGTGTGGGGCGGTTTGCTGGTCACGCTGGTCATCGCGGTGACAGGGATCGTGGCCTCGCTACCGCTCGGCGTTCTGCTTGCCCTTGGGCGGCGCTCCAAGATGCCGATCGTAAGGCTGGTTTCGGTGATCTTCATCGAGTTCTGGCGGGGCGTGCCGCTGATTACGGTGCTGTTCATGTCCTCGGTCATGCTGCCGCTGTTCCTTCCCGAAGGCGTGGTCTTCGACAAGCTGCTGCGCGTCCTGATCGGGGTGACACTGTTCTCTGCCGCCTATATGGCGGAAGTCGTGCGCGGCGGCCTGCAGGCAATCCCGAAGGGACAATACGAGGGAGCGATGGCTCTGGGCCTCAGGTTCTGGCAGATGATGGGCCTCATCATTCTGCCCCAGGCGCTGAAGCTCGTCATTCCGGGCATCGTCAACACCTTCATCGGCCTGTTCAAGGACACCACACTGGTTCTGATCATCGGCATGTTTGACCTGCTCGGCCAGATCCAGTCATCCTTCTCGGACCCGACCTGGTCGTCACCGACACAGAGCCATTCCGGTTATCTGTTCGCGGCCATGGTGTTTTGGTGCTTCTGTTTCGGCATGTCGCGCTATTCCATCTTCATGGAGAAGAAGCTGCACACCGGACACAAACGCTAGCTGCGCACGGCAGCTCACGGAACGCGGGGACCGCGTTCCGTCGAAAACGAATTTCATGGAGTTGGAACTCATGAGTGAAAACGCTGTAAAAAATGAAGATCTGGCGGCAGGACGCCTTAAATTGCAGATTTCGGAAACGGACGTCGCCGTCGAAATCCTCAACATGAACAAGTGGTATGGCGATTTCCACGTGCTGCGCGACATCAACCTGAAGGTGATGCGCGGAGAGCGGATCGTCATCTGCGGACCGTCCGGGTCCGGTAAATCCACCATGATCCGCTGCATCAACCGGCTGGAGGAACACCAGAGCGGTCAAATCATCGTCGAGGGCACTGAACTCACGGATGATCTGAAAAAGATCGACGAGATCCGCCGCGAGGTTGGCATGTGCTTCCAGCACTTCAACCTGTTTCCGCATCTGACCATCCTTGAAAACTGCACGCTGGCTCCGATCTGGGTGCGCAAGATGCCGAAAAAGGAAGCTGAAGAGGTCGCCATGCACTACCTGGAGCGGGTGAAAATCCCGGAGCAGGCTGCGAAGTATCCGGGCCAGTTGTCCGGTGGCCAGCAGCAGCGCGTCGCGATTGCGCGGTCGCTGTGCATGAGCCCTAAGATTATGCTCTTCGACGAGCCGACGTCGGCCCTCGATCCGGAAATGATCAAGGAAGTGCTCGATGTGATGGTGGGGCTTGCCGAGGAAGGCATGACCATGCTCTGCGTGACCCACGAAATGGGCTTCGCCCGCAAGGTCGCCAACCGGGTGATCTTTATGGACGCCGGGCAGATCGTCGAAGAGAACGAGCCGGAAGAGTTCTTCACCAATCCCAAGCACGAACGGACCCAGCTCTTCCTCAGCCAGATCCTGCATCACTGAGGACGGGAATTGCCCCAAAACGGCATTGTTACCGGTATCGTTTCATGGATATTGCGAGGCCTCGCAGGCCTCGCAATTTTCTTTTCAGGCCTCGTCTTCCTGGCTGTGCTGGGGATTGTCGTTCCCCGCGGGCCGTCGGGCGGGATGCCGGCGGAAACCGCTGACCAGGGCTCCTCCCGCACGATTCTGCTGCTGTCCAACCCGATCCATACCGATATCGCCTTGCCGGCGACACCGTATGTGCTCAAGACCTTCGGCTTCGTCAGCAGCGGTGGTTTGGAACTCGACTACCCCGGCGTTCAGTGGGTCATTTTCGGTTGGGGATCACGCCGTTTTTACGTGGAGACTCCGAACTGGTCGGATCTCAAGCCCGGGCCGGTTCTCGCAGCCCTGACGCTCGACAGTTCCGTGATGCACGTCGGCCGCGCTGGGTATATCGACCCCGACACTGCCGATGTTCGTCCGCTGACCCTTTCCGCCGACGGTTTCAGGAAAATGACGGAGGCGATCCGGCAGGACTTCGCATTAGGGGCAGATGGTTCCCGCAGGGCCATCGAGGGCGTGAGCTACACGGCCCATGACGCATTCTTTCCAGCAAAGGGATCGTTCAATGCCCTGAACGGCTGCAATACCTGGACCGGGCGGATGTTGCGGCAAGCAGGTCTGACGACCGGATGGTGGACGCCGCTTCCACAGGGGTTGCTCTGGTCGATCGAATTGCACAATTGAGATGATCGTTCCTGCGGGCGTTGTCTCTCGTCGCAGACCGGCATCCATCGATGTTTACGTTACGTTATTTTTGCGGCGGTATTGCTGGGGCTGCGATCACAGCCTCAGGAGACATTCATGCGGATTATCCGGGAACGATTAACGGCCGATTGTGCCCGGATCGGGCTTTGCGTCCTTCTGGCACAGGTATTGTTGAGCTCGGCGTCGGCGCAGGAGGTTCCGGCGGAACTCATCGCAAGCTGGAAGGTTGAGGCGATTTCCGGCGCACCTGTGGATCCTGGCGTCATGGCCAGCATGGAATTCGAAGGGGCAGGCACCGTTGACGGCTCCGGCGGATGCAATTCTCTGTTCGGTCCTTACAGCAATGAAGACGGGTTCAGGATAGGACCGCTGGCGGTAACACGGAAGGCCTGCCCGCCGACTGTCCTCAGCCAGGAGCAGGCCCTCATCAAGGCAATTTCCGCCGTCCGTGATTTCCGTCTTGAAGCGGATAACCAGCAGCTCATGCTGCTGAATGGTTCGGGCGATGTCGTCGTCCAGTTGTCCGCGGACAAATAACCGAACCGCTCAAAACGCGTCGCTCTGATGCTCAGCCTGTCACCACCTCGGTGTCGTCCCGACCACCCCATTCTGTCCAGGACCCATCGTAAAGCGTGTGGTCCTTGTGACCCACGAGCGTGAGGGCGAGGGTTATGACGGCCGCGGTCACACCCGAGCCGCAACTGGTCGTTACGGGTTTGTCCAGATCGACACCGGCATCGACGAAGATCTTTTTCAGTTCCTCCGGGTCCAGGAAGGTGCCGTCCTCGGCGGTGAAGCCAGTCGAGGGCGTGTTTAAAGCGCCCGGCATATGGCCGCCGCGCAGGCCCGCGCGCGGTTCGGGAATTTCCGCTTTGAAACGGGCGGCGGGCCGGGCGTCCAGGATCTGCCGGCTCTTGTCCTGGACCATCTGCTTGACGTCAGAGAGGTCGGCAACGGCGCCGTGATTGAGGCGTGCCGTAAAATGGCGTTCCGGACGGGTCACGATGCCGTCCTCGACCGGGCGCCCCTCTGCTTTCCACTTCGGCAGTCCGCCGTTCAGAATGAAGACCTGCTCTGCGCCCATGACCTTGAACATCCACCAGGCGCGCGGTGCGGCATAGAACCCGGCGGAATCGTAGACCACCACCGTCTGGCCGTCGCCTACGCCGAGCTTGCGCATCTTTGAGGAAAAAACATGGGGAGCGGGCAGGGTGTGCGGCAGGTCCGAGTTCGGGTCGCTGATGTCGTCGATGTCGAAGCGGACAGCTCCCGGAATATGTTCGGCCAGATACTCCGCATTGGCGTCTCGCCCGGCGTTGGGCAGATACATCGAGGCGTCCAGCACGACCAGGTCCGGCGCGTTCAGGTGTTCTGCGAGCCATTCGGTGCTGACAAGCGGATTTTCGGTCATGGCGTTTCCTGTTTTTCAAGTGTCGTAGTGCTCATGGGACTTGTGCCAGTCCTCGATGGAAAGTTCGTGATAGCGCTGGAAATGAATATGCCCCGGACCTTCGGGAACCTCCACCCATGAAGGTTTGTACTCCAGCATGATATGCGCTGTCTCCGGCAGTTGCGGCGAAGGTGTATCAATTGCGCTGGTAAGGGGGATGGGGCAGAACCGGCCCGCGGGGATCCCGCAGCCAGAGCGAACGCCTGCGGTTCCGACAGCTCACTTCGCGTTTCATGGATCCGGTCCATTCCGGTTCTGCCGGTCGAATGTTCAGTCCGCCAGACGAATACGTACCCGGCGGTTCTGCTTGCCCTTGTTCTCGATCTTGCCGAGTTCGAGGCGGCCGATTTCCGACGTGCGCTGCACATGGGTGCCTCCGCAAGGCTGAAGATCGACATCGCCGCCGATGCGCACCAGGCGAACCTTGCCGGAGCCACGCGGCGGCTTGACCGACATGGTCTTTACCAACCCCGGATTCGCATCCAGCTGTTCGTCGGTGATCCATTCGGACGTGACTTCATGATCGCCGGAGGCAAGGGTGTTAAGAGTTTCGACCAGCGCATCCTTGTCGATCTGTCCATCCCCGATATCGAAATCGAGCCGTCCTTCCGGATCGCCGATCTGGCCACCGGTCACGGGGTAGGGCAGGGCGACGGACAGAAGATGAAGCGCCGTGTGCATGCGCATCAGCTTGTAGCGTCGAGACCAGTCCAGATGCGCGACGACTTTTATGCCTGGTGCGGGCAGGTCCTGGCCTTCGGCCGGAACATGGACGATCCCGGACCGGTCCTCGTCATAGACGGTGGTCGCGATTTCGATCCGGCGGCCGTCGTCCAGTTCCAGATGACCGGTGTCGCCGGGCTGGCCGCCGCCGGTCGCATAGAAGATCGTGCGGTCGAGCAGAATTCCGCCGCGGTCGTTGACACTCACCACGTCCGCTTCGCAGGTCCGCAAATAGGCGTCGTCGCGGAACAGGGGCTCGGTCATTGCTCTCTCCTGGAAGTGAAATTGATCGGGAGGTCAATTGAGCAATGAACGCGCGTCGTTGCAAGCACCATTCACCATGAAAGTGGCGCCTCGATCCGGTACAGCGGCTGCAGTCTAACCGGCCGCCGCGCGGGAGGCGAGAAGCCGGACGGCGAAGGTGCCCATCAGGCTCGCGAGGGTCCAGTCGAAAATCCGCATGGCGCGTGGCGACCTCTTCAGGAACCGGGAGACCGCGCTTGCGCCGAGCATGATCACCATGCAGCCGCTGAAGCCGAGAACGATGAAATAAAGCGCCAGAAACAGGAGCTTTCCGGTCGCTGCCGGGTCGGAGGCGCTGACGAACTGCGGCAGGAAGGTCATGAAGAACAGAGCGATCTTCGGGTTCAGCAGGTTGATGCCAAGGCCTTGCAGCCAGACGCGCCGCAACGGCTGGGCGGACGGAGCGGAAGCCTCCATGGAAAAGGAAGAGCCTCTGCGGATCGACTGGACGGCGAGCCAGAAAAGATACCCGGCACCGATCACCTTCAGGATCGTATAGGCCGTTTCCGATGCCGCCAGCAGCGCGGCAACGCCGAACTGGGCCAGGATCGCATGGACGGTGATCCCTGTCGAAGCACCAAGGACGGCAACCGTGCCCGCCTTGCGTCCCCGGCTCAGTGTCCGGCTCATGTAGAACATCATGTCCGGACCGGGGGTGAGGATCAGCACTGCGGCCGCCGCCGTAAAGGCAAGAAGGACGGACAGGTCCGGGACGAAAGTCATCGTAATATCCTTCCAGCCTTACATATGAGGTCACGACCTAAAGCACTGGAGACAGAAGCTGGGCGCCCTTGGCGATCACGCGGAAGGCGTAGCTGCGCTTTTCCAGATCATCGGGTCCGGTCTGCCGGGAGCAGGCAAAGTCCTCCTCCAGCATTCGGCTTATCTTTTCTATCATGCGTTTGTGGGCGAACCACAGGGTGATTTCGAAATTGATGCGGAAGGACCGGTTGTCGAAGTTGACCGTGCCGACGGACGCCAGGTCATCGTCGACCAGGGTCACCTTCTGGTGCAGGAAGCCTTCGGTATAGCGGTAAACCTTGATGCCCCTGCCAACCATGGCATCCGCATGGGCGTGGCTGGCAAGCCAGACCGTGGTATGGTCGGCCTTCTCCGGCAGCAGGATGCGCACGTCAACGCCACGCATGGCCGCTGCATAAAGCGCCGTCTGGATGTCCATGGAAGGTACGAAGTATGGCGAGGTGATCCAAAGCCGTTTGCGGGCCCGCCCTGCGGTTTCCGCAAAGGCGATGGAGCAGTCTTCCATATCGTCGGCCGGCCCGGTCGGCATGACCAGGACCGGTTCGTCGCCGGGCTGATCGATATCACCCATCTTGCCCAGCGAGATTTCCTCGCCGTTGGCCCATTTCCAGTCTTCCAGAAACGACAAGGCGCAGGCGAGGGCGGATGGCCCCGTCACCTTTACGTGGGTATCGCGCCAGCGGCCGAATTTTTCCAGCCGTCCCATATATTCGTCCGCAACGTTGTGACCGCCGACCCAGGCGCTGGCGAAATCGGTCACGACGATCTTGCGGTGGTTGCGGTAGTTCAGGCGCATGGGGCCGAGAAAGCGCAGGTAGCGGTGCTGCTCGTTGAAGCCGCTGACGATGATGCCTGCCTCGCGCAGCCGGTTCAGGTAGGCCTTGGGCAAGCCGTTACAGCCGACTTCGTCGTAAAGCAGGTAGATGGTCAGGCCGGCCTTCGCCCGCGCGATCAGGGCGTCGGCGAACTGGCGGCCGAGCTGGTCGTCCCGGAAGATGAAAAACTGAACCAGGATCGTGTGTTCGGCCTCGGCGATCCCTTCCAGGATCGAATTGAACGTTGCCTCTCCGTCAATCAGCAGATCGCAGCTGTTTCCGGCAAGAAACGGCAGCCCCGCGATTTTGGAAAGCACGGGCCACTGGCGCGTTTCCTCGCGATCGGTAAGCTCGAGCCGTTCGGCGCGTCTGCGCCGTCCGAGCCGGCCCAGGTCGGATTGGATCCGGAGGTAATCGCCGAAGGATTTCCAGCCGAAAACGAGATAGAGGGGAACGGTCAGGAATGGCAGGAAGAAGAGCGACAGCAGCCAGGCGATCGACCCCTGAGCCGTCCGGCTGTTCATGATTTCGCGGACAGCGCAGACAAGGGCAGCGACATAAAAACAGAAGGCGATGGCCGCAACGATGCCGAGATTGTTGGCAACCGTATCCACGACTGTCGCATCATGAACCGCGTCGGTTATCAGTCTGGCATCCCGTGTCGGGTCCATTTATTCATCCTTGCCGGCCATTCTCAGACGAATGGCGCCGTCAACGTGCCCGGTCGTTCCAGCCATCCGGGGACGGGCAGGTTCTTGGAGCGCAGGAACTCCGGATTGTAGAGTTTCGACTGGCTGCGCGTGCCGTGATCGCACAGGATGGTGACGATGGTGTGCCCGCGGCCCAGATCCTTCGCCAGACGCCGGGCTCCGGCCAGGTTGATGGCCGTCGAGCCGCCAAGCAACAGGCCTTCCTTCTCCGCCAGGTCGAACACCAGGGGCAAGGCTTCCTCGTCCGGGATCGCATAGGGATAGTCGACCGTGATATCGCCGACGATCGGCGTGGAGCGGCCGAGCCCGATTCCTTCCGCGATGGAGCCGCCGTCGGTTGCCTTGGCCTCGCCGTCCTTGAACAGGTGATACATGCCGGCGCCCAGCGGATCCGCGCAACCGATGGCGATGGTCGGCTTCTGCTCGCGCAAATAAGTCGAGACGCCGGCAAGCGTGCCGCCGGAACCGACCGCGCAGATGAAACCGTCGACCTTTCCGTCGGTCTGCTCCAGGATTTCCGGACCGGTCGTCAGGTAGTGGGCCTTGCGGTTGTCCAGATTGTTCCACTGGTCGGCAAAGAGAACGCCGTTGGGCTCGGTCTTCGCCAGTTCTTCGGCCAGCCTGCGGGCCACATGCTGGTAGTTGTTCGGATCGGAGTAGGGTTTGGCCGGGACTTCCAGGAGTTCGGCGCCGCACAGGCGCAGCATGTCCTTTTTTTCCTGGGTCTGGGTTTCGGGAATGACGATGACCGTCCGGTAGCCGCGGGCGCTGGCCACAAGTGCGAGACCGATCCCGGTGTTGCCGGCGGTTCCTTCTACAATCAGGCCACCGGGCTTCAGATCGCCGCGGGCTTCGGCCTCAAGGATCATCTGCCGGGCCGGCCTGTCCTTGACGGATTGGCCGGGGTTCATGAACTCCGCCTTGCCGAGGATTTCGCAGCCGGTTTCATCTGACAGGCGATTCAGCCGGATCAGAGGCGTGTTGCCGATGGCATCGACAACGGAAGGACACACAGTCATGAGGCGTTCCCAAATCTTGTTCTTCGTTTCATGAACTAATCTGCCATCTGTGTTTGTTCAAGTTTACCGCGCGACTTAAAAGGCCAAATTGTAATTTATAAGGCCCGCCGCCATTCTACTTTACGGCCCGATTGCCTGTTCGGGTGCGGTAAAAAATCGCAAAAGACGGTAATCCCGAACTAGCGATCGCGCGAGGGACGAAAAACTGTCCCTATTTTCGGGCGCACCCAAAAAACAAAAAAAACGGCCCGACCCGTAGGTCAGGCCGCATTTCGCGGGGGGGAATGGAGGTCGTTGTATCGTCAGGCCTGAGCCGTACCGAAAAGCCAGTTCCAGGCGACCTGAACGCGGGTGGCGGCTGCATGGAAGAAGGCCGTGATCTTTTCCCAGACCGTTTCTCCGAGGCTGGCCATCGTTTCCGTCGATGTCTGTTCGTCTGCGGGCTTTGCCTCGATGAACTCGATGGAAGTTGCCTGATTGCCCTCGTGAACGACACGTCGGGTGAAGACCAACTGTCCGTCGGTCTCGACACGGGACTCATCCGTCTTGGCGACTGTCGTTGCGGGATCGGTGGAACTGACCACAATCGCCCGACCGTCCGGAAGCAGGTGGGTTTCATTCGTGCCGACTTCCGAGTCGTAGATGACTTCTCCGTAGGAATCGATCAATTCGACCCAGACGGTCTTCCGGCCCTGGATTTCGATCTCACCGACCCAGATGGTGAGTTCGCTCTCAAGCGGATCTGCTTCTTCCGGCGTGGCGGACGCGACCGTCACGGCCAGATTGTCATCCGGCAGGTTGTAGGTTTCCTGCGGAAAGGGGGATGCGCCCGCACCGACGGCAAAGCCGGCAGCGAGACACACAGTGAGTCCAACGCTTTTAATCAACTGGTACATTTGCGCCTCCCAAGGCAGCTATGACCGTTTCGACGTTCCTGTGTCCCGGTTCTGTTTATATAACCGCCAGGCGGCTTCCGGGTTCCATAGTTCGTCGTCACTATTTGGCCATTATTGCACCACAAACAGGACAAAAGGTGTAATATGAATCACAAAACCCTGAGATTTTGATCACGTTTTGTTAACTGGTGTGTATTTTCGAGAGTTTTCTCTGGGGTAGCTTCCTGCTTTGACGATCTAATATCGTTATTTCTACCAATTATAGTTTGGTGCAAGAAATATGCATTTGCGTGCAGAGGATTTTCTGTGCTGTGAGAACAAGGGGCGCCAATCGCTGCAATCGCAAGCAAAAAAAACAGCCCTACGGCTGCCGGGGGACGGGGGCGTCCAGTGATTTGAAGGGCGGTCGATGGGGTACGCGCTTCAAGTGAGGACAACTCGGACGGTCACGATGATTAGTGCTGTTGCGGTCCCGCCAGGTTGTCGGGCCGTTCAGACCCATAACTTTCAATAGTGCCAATTCCTCTCATAAGAGACGTCAAAACTGGTTTTGTTCGACTGCCGTATGGTTTTCATGGTTTTTGGGCAGTAAGGGGATTGTCAGTTCTCTGAAACTTCCCTTCCAAGAGTGGCAGCACTTTTGAAAATAAAATTAGAACTTCATGATTCCATCAATATTGTCAAAAATATCGTATTGGCTCAAAGCTTATTTACACGAAGGTCTGGGTTTTCTGGCTAAGCTTATGGAATTTCGAGTGATATATTTTTCGAATATGATTCATAGCCGTCCTAATATCTTTGTGGGTCAATCTTCCAGCCTGGTTATTTTTACCTGAATCGACCTTTGGTGAATCCGTAAATGTAATTCATTCCGGTTGTGAGGTGTGCACTGCCTGCGAGAAACCGGCAAGTTGCTGTAGGCATCGGCCGGGCAACCGAGGTGAAAGGCCCGTGCATATTGGCTATGTTTGGCAACAAATGGTTTGCCGAAAGGTCTTTTATTCCACGCAGTTCTGCCACATCGCGGGTGATCTCTGTCATTCCATCCCTTGTCAGTTTGTTTCCGTGCCATTGCCACGGTCCGCATGATTGGCTCCGGTCCCGAATACCCTTTCGGATCATCGGAAACGGAGTTCGTCACCGGTCACGGACTGGCGGTATGTCTGCAGGGCGGGCAGGGATGATGGGAGCAGAGCAGGGGCGTCTCCGCCGAGCGTTGGCGGGATGCTGCGCACATCAGACATGGTTCTGACATGTCCGCCGGCTAATAATCCTCCTGGACAATTGCCTGATGAAGCGACCTGGCGGGAAATGGATTTTGGAATGGACGCGAGACAGCTCGCCCGTGTCTTGACGCAGACGATCGAAGACGGTGACTTTTCCGCGGGTGCGCAGCTCCCCTCCCAGTCCGAACTGATGAAGGCATATGGAGTCTCGCGTCATGTCGTCAGGAAGGCGCTGGGCCTTCTGGAGGAAAGGCACCTGATTACCAGCTGGCAGGGCAGCGGATCGATCGTACGGGGGCGGGAATGGGCCTATCCGATCACCAGCCGGACGCGCATCCATCTCAGCCTGCGGGAATCGGGCGCGAAGATGCGCATCAAGGTTCTCAAGACCCTGGAGAAAAAGCGTCCTTCGCCGGACGTGGCGCAGTTGCTGGGCGTTTCCTTGCGGGACAAGCTACCGTTCATCGAGTTCCTGCTGATTGCCGACGGCCTTCCGATCGCGCTCGGCCATCACTTCATCCATCCGTCTGTTTCCGTCGATATTCTGAAACGGGTTGAGGAAATCGGCGAGATTGCCGACGCCTATGTCGCAATCGGGATCGAGGACTATTTCAGGACCCGGACCATGGTGCGGGTCCGCATGCCGAGCGAACGGGAAACAGACCTACTGGAGATCCCGCGTCAGCAGCCTCTGTTCGTTCTGCTCGGGCTGAATGTCAGCGTCGACCGGAATCCGCTCGAGGTGACCGAGGCCATCGTGCGCGGCGATCGGATCAGGCTGGATATCTGATCTCACCAAATCCCGCACTTGGTGCAAAGGTTTCGTGACACCGGATCGTTCGTCCCGGCGTTGTCACCCGAGTGTCATTCAAACTTGGTTTTAGCCTCTTCGTGCTTGCGGCAACGCGGCGCCTCTGACGTGACAGAGCGCGGGTCCTCCTTCGCGCCGTCAATCGAGTATCGAAACGAGGTCTTGAAGACATGTTGAAAAAACTCTCCCTTGCAATGCTTATGGTCAGCGTCAGTGTCGTTGCTGCCGAAGCCAAAACCGTCATCACCTGCCTGACGAATTCCGGTCACCTGACCCGCCAGCACGAACCGCTGATGAAAGAATTCAACGAGATGCAGGACGAGATCGAGGTGAAATACGCCGCGCCTGCCAAGGACTACGCGGATTCCCACCTGAAGATGATGCGTGCGTCTGCCACCAACACCCTGCCGGACTGCGCATTCGAAGCCTATAACCAGCTGCCGGCTCTGGCCCGTGCCATGGCGAAGCGCGGCCAGATCGTCGACCTCGCACCGCTGATCGCGGCCGAAGGCGAAGGCTGGAAGGAACTCAACTACACCGACAACATGCTGAACCTGGGCCGCGTTGACGGCGTGCAGTACGGCATGCCGTTCAACGCCTCCGTCATCCAGTGGTACTACAACGCGGACCTGTTCCGTAAGGCAGGACTCGACCCGGACAACTTCCCGAAAGACTGGGACGGCCTGTTCGCCGCCACGCAGAAGATCGCGGCTCTCGGCGACGACATCACGCCGATGTTCATGTGGATGATCAACGGCGACGACTGGGGCTTCCAGACGCTCATTGAAATGCAGGGCGGCGCCATGGTTTCCGAAGACGGTCAGAAGGTGGTCTTCGACGAAAACGACTACGCCGTTAAAGCCATGCAGATGGCACGTCGTCTCGTGACCGACGGCGGCGCGCGTACCGATCAGGACCGGTCGACCCAGTTCACCGCCTTCACCGAAGGCAAGATGGGCATCTGGGGCCTTTCCCCGGCCGGTGCCCGTGACATGCAGGAACGCGTCGGCGATGCCTTCGAGCTACGCTCCACACCGTTCACTGTCTGGAACGAAGAGAAGGGCACGCTGCCGACAGGCGGCAACGCCGCGATCATCACCACCCAGGACCCGGACAAGATCGCTGCCGTCTGGGAATACCTGAAGTTCGTGACCGGTCCGCGCGGCCAGCAGGTCGCCGCCCAGATCACCGGTTACCTGCCGACCAACCGCCGCACGCTCGACGACGAGTATCTCGGCAAGTTCTACGCGGAAAACCCGTACTACGCGACGCCGATCAAGCAGTATGACCGCGCCGGACCCTGGTACGGCTACCCGGGCACGCAGAACCAGAAGATCTGGAGCGAGCAGCGGTCTGTCATCAAGTCCGTCATGGAAGGTGAGACCTCTCCGGAAGACGGCGCTGCCGAGCTCAAGGACATCGCGGTCACGCTGTCGCAGAAATAGGCGTTACCCGAAAATACTCCGGCAGGCGGGCTGATGCCCGCCTGCCTTTCCTTCATTCAAGATGACAGGGGCGTGCGGTGGCAGGTCTGGAACTCAGAGACATCCGAAAATCGTTCGGCAATACGCAGGTCTTGAAGGGGCTGTCCTTCGAGATCGCCGACGGAGAATTCCTGTCGCTCGTCGGGGAGTCCGGATGCGGAAAATCGACCCTCTTGCGGATCATTTCCGGACTGGAAACGCCGGACAGCGGTGAGGTTCTGATCGGCGGGCAAGCGATGAACGCGGCCTCGCCGAAGGACCGTAACATCTCCATGGTCTTCCAGGACTATGCCCTTTATCCGCACATGAGCGTGGCCCAGAATATTTCCATGCCCCTGATCATGGCGCGCCTGCCGCTGCACGCACGCCTGCCGCTCGTCAACAGGATCAGCCCGAAGGCCCGCGCACTCCGGCCGGTGGTCGCCACCGAAGTCGAGGCGGTCGCGAAACAGCTGCGCATCGAGCACCTCTTGAACCGGCGTCCGGCGGAACTTTCGGGCGGTCAGCGCCAGCGCGTCGCGCTCGGCCGGGCGCTGGTGCGTCATCCCAAACTGTTTCTCATGGACGAGCCGCTTTCCAATCTCGATGCCAAGTTGCGCGTCGAAGTGCGCAAGGAAATCACCGAGCTGCATCAAAGCACCGGCCTGACCTTTGTCTATGTCACCCACGATCAGACCGAAGCCATGACCATGTCGCATCGGGTTGCCTTGCTGGACAAGGGACAGTTGCTCCAGCTCGGAACGCCGAACGCGCTTTATGCCGATCCGCATTCGGTTGCGGTTGCCCGGTTCATCGGCTCTCCGGAAATCAACATCCTGCCGGCGGAAGTGACATCGGGCATTGCGCGGCTTGGCGCGACGACGGTTCCCGGGCGTGCGGTGAACATGGACAGCTCGACCCTGTTCGCGGTTCGCCCGGAAGCGGCCCGTCTGGTCCACCCTCATGACATGTCGACCGATTTCAAGCTGGGCTTTACCCGTCATCTGACCGAAGACCTGGGGCACGAGGTGCTGGTGCACGGCGCCCTCGATGACCTGCCGGAGACCAGGTTCCGCATGCGGCTTCCCAAAACCTCGGACCTGCTTTCCCGAGTCAGCCTCGATCCGACGCTGCACGTCGGTTTCGACGCGAGCAGCCTGCTCTTTTTCAACGCCGATGGCGAGCGGCTCAGGGATGCGGCGATCGTCGCAGAAGCCCGGGAGGCGGCTCAATGAGCCCGACAGCTCTCCCGAGGCAGGAAGGGGGACGGCGGCGGCTTGCCTATCTGCTTTCCGCGCCCGCTTCCCTGTTGATCCTGGTCATCTACGTTCTGCCCATCGTCGCGGTGTTCGTGATCAGCTTCACCGACTATTCGCTCGTTTACGACGGCTTCAATTTTGTCGGGCTCGACAATTACAGGCAGATGCTCACCGACGCGCATTTCGCCGAAGCGCTCGAGAACACGCTGATCTATGCGGCGATCTTCATTCCCGGCGCGTTTTTCCTTCCGCTTTTGCTCGCCATCGCGATCCAGCGTCGCAGACGGTTCCGCTCCATTCTGGAAGTGCTTTATTTCATGCCTGTCACGTCGACCCTGACCGCCATGACGCTGGTCTGGCGCGCGTTGCTCGACGGCAATCAGGGGGCGATCAACAACAT
Source organism: Roseibium sp. (assembly GCF_048260565.1). Lineage (GTDB taxonomy): Bacteria > Pseudomonadota > Alphaproteobacteria > Rhizobiales > Stappiaceae > Roseibium. The sequence goes on from NZ_JBLXGP010000008.1 coordinate 93,338, forward strand.
GCTGGTCGGCCTCGGCCTGGACAAGGTCAACTGGCTCGGCGACGGCGATATCGTCCTGATCTCCATCGCGATGGTCTCCATCTGGGGCATCATCGGGTTCAACATGGTGCTGTTTCTCGCAGGGCTCACTGCCATTCCCCAGAACCTCTACGAAGCGGCGAGCATCGACGGCGCCGATCATCCGCTGGACCGCTTCTTCCAAGTGACCTGGCCGCTTTTGGCGCCGACCTCCCTGTTCGTGTCTGTGAACACCCTGGTCACGGCGTTCAAGCTGTTCGACACGGTCGCGGTGCTGACCCACGGCGGGCCGGACCGGGCCAGCGAGGTCTATCTCTATCTCGCCTACCTGGAAGGCTTCGAGAATTTCAACATGGCCTACGCCTGTGCCCTGTCTCTCGTCTTCCTGGCCGTCCTGTTCCTTGTCGCCTGGCTGCAGACGCGGCTTGCCGACCGCAGGAGAACCCACGCATGACCGTGACCACTTCGATCCAGCGGCCGCAAGCTCCCCGGCTGCGCTTCCTCGCCTCGTTCAAACCGAAGTCGCTCGCGGATGCGGTCGGAACCTGTCTACTGTTCCTCGGCGCCTGGCTCGTCATCTTTCCGTTCGTCTGGATGTTGTCGTCGAGCATGAAGCCGGCGGACGAGGTCTACGATTCAAACTTCCACTTCTGGCCCGAGACGTTCGTGGGGGGCGCCAACTATTACGGCGTTCTCTTCGACCAGCCCTATCTGACCTTCCTGGCCAACAGCTTCATCGTGTGCATCGGCATCCTGATCGTCCAGCTCGTCACGGCGGTGCCGGCGGCCTATGCGCTTGCGAAGCTGAAGTTCCGCGGATCGACGATCCTGTTCGGCTTCGTCGTCGCGTCGCTGACCATTCCGATCAACGTGACGTCCATCCCGATCTATCTCGGGCTCGTCAAATTCGGACTGCTGGACACCTACTTTTCGCTGATGTTCCCGTTTTTCGTATCGGTCTTCGCGATCTTCCTGTTCCGGCAGTTCTTCAAGGACTATCCGGACAGCATCATCGATGCGGCCCGCGTGGACGGATTCAGCGAAATCGAGATCATCCTGCGCCTGATCCTGCCGGCGGCCATTCCCGCCGTCGCGGCCTTCTCGGTGTTCTCCGTGGTCGCCCACTGGAACGACCTCTACTGGCCGCTGATCGTCGTCCAGAGCCAGGACAAGATGACGGCCGCGCTTTCCATGCTGCAGTACCAGTCGGAATTCGACAACGATTACGGCCGCACCTTTGCGTCCGCGACCGTGGTCACCCTGCCGATGGTTGTCATTTTCCTGTTCGCGCGCCGCCTGTTCATCCGAAGCATCACCATGAGCGGGATCAAAGGGTAATCCCGCAAACCGTTCGTCCTCCAGAAAGAAGCAATACCAGAATGCTCAAGCTCATCGTGCTTTCCGACCTTCACATCGTTCCCGAGGGAGACCTGTCGCACGGTCTCGATACGACCGAACGGCTGGAAACCGGCATAGACTTCGTGAACCGGCGCCACGCCGATGCGGATCTGATCGTTGTTGCCGGCGACCTCGCCGACCGGGGAGAGAAGGCGGCCTATGAACGGCTGCAGGCATCGCTTGCAAAGTTTGCCCAGGCACCGGTCCTGACCCTTGGAAACCACGACAATGTCGAGGTTTTCGTCGAGCACTTCGGCCAGGACCGCGTGAACGCGCAGACCGGCAAGGTCGATCATGCCATCGACCGGAACGGCCACCGGGTCATCGTGCTGGACACCTCCGTTCCCGGATTTGCAGGCGGTCGCCTCGACAAGGTGCAGCTTGCATGGCTGGAACAGCAGTTGGAGGACGCCGCCGACAAGCCGGTGATCATCGTGATGCATCACAATATCGCGCCGTTCGGCGTTCCGACCGACGGCATCATCCTGGAGAACGGCGAGGCCTTCGCCGAGTTGGTCAGCGGAAACCGCAACATCCGCTATGTTCTCTCAGGGCATGTGCACATGAGCGTGTCCGGAAACTTCCGGGGCGTGCCGTTCTGCACGATCGCCGGCAGCCACTACAACATTGAGCCGACATTGGGCGCGCCGACACAGGAGCGCTCGGCCGGGTTCGTTCCGCGCCGGGAGGGCCCGGGCCAGCTCGCCGTCGTCCTCAGCGACGACACGGCAACGGTCGTTCATATGGAAAACTACATCGACCGCCACCTGGTGCTTTCGCCGGAGCTTTTCTGAGAGTGAGGTAAGCGAAGAAGCCCGCCACTGCTTCCTGCGATGTCTCGCAGGCTGGCTATTTTAGTCTCACAGAGACGTACGCAACAGGTCTCTTTGGTCCTTCGTGGGGCGAACGCGGTCTGCAGTTATGGGAGTATAGTCTGATAGAAGTGCCGTTTAAACTCATCGCCCAGTTGCTTGGCAGTGGGCAGAAGTCTGCGATGTGTCGGGACTTCGGTATCTAACGCAGCACAGGCAACAAGCTGGTAAGGCGCAACCATCGACGGATACCTTTATGGGCTAATGGACTGCTAACGATGGTCTTACCGCTAAATCAACCAGTACCCTATCCAGTTTGAGACGCTGATTGTGCGATTGAATTTGCATAGGTCAATGCCTTAGGGTTGAGGTTGCTGATTGTATTTCTTCATATGGTTGAGCTTTCCCATGGAGCCCGGTGTTGTTTTTCTTCTAGTCTGGTTGTTCTCAGTCCCCGTACTGTTCGTAGCCTGGGTATGGACCTGGATAAGATTACGGAAAGTGCGGAAGCAATCGGTCTCCTTGATTGATGGTCTCGAAGACAAGTCGCATGCGCTCGAAGTTAAATACGGTGCACTGATTTCCGAAGAAGCCGAACTTGAGCGTCTACGGAATGATGTCGCGGTAGAACAGACAAGAATCGAAGAATTGCGAGCTTCCTATGCCGAGAAGAAGGCGACGTTTGATCGCTTGCGGCATGAGTTGGCCCTCTATGATGAACGCTTGGCATTCGCCGAACTTGGTGTTTACGAACCCCATTTCGATTTCAATGATAGTGAAGCCTATAAGGATCGGATAAAGGAAATTCGCGAACGCCAGAAAAGGGTGGTGTCCGCCAAGGAAGCGTGCATTTGCCCCACCAATTGGACGGTTGATGGAAGCCTTTCCAAGGGACAGACGATGATTAATCGCCAGATGCGTCTGACTATGCGCGCGTTCAACAACGAATGCGAGGCTGCGATCGCCAACACCCGTTGGAACAATGTTATCGCCATGGAAAACCGAGTGCTGAAGGCCGCCAAAGCAATCGATGCTTCAAATTCGTCCATGAATCTCGTCATCAATGATGGTTATGTGGCACTCAAAATTGACGAGCTTCACTTAACGCATGAGTACCGGGAGCAACTGAAGCAGGAGAGAGAGGAGCGGGCCGAGCTCGCTCGAGCAGAGCGTGAGGAAAAGAAACTTCTTGCCGAAGCTGAAAGAGCAGAAAGGGAAGAGCAGAAGTATCAGGCCATGCTCGCGAAAGCGCGGAAAGAGGCTGAAGAAGACATTGGAAATGAACAACTTCGAGTAAAGATTGCGGAACTTGAGAAATCCTTAGCAGACGCGCATGCGACCAGCGAGCGTGCGCGCGCAATGGCAGAGATGACCAAGTCCGGATACGTCTACATCATTTCAAATGTTGGATCCTTCGGCGAGGACGTTGTCAAGATCGGCCTAACACGGCGCCTTGATCCCAATGACCGCGTTCGCCAACTCGGGGATGCCAGTGTGCCGTTTTCCTTCGACACACATGCAATGATCTACTCTGATGAAGCTCCGGCGCTTGAAGCCGCACTTCACCGCGAATTCGCCGAGCGGCGGATCAACATGTCGAACATGAGAAAGGAATTCTTTCGGGTCAACTTGGACGAAGTGGAGGATGCGGTTCAACGTTTGGCTCCCGCAGCATCCTTCTTCAAAGACCGGGAGGCGCAGGAGTGGCATGAGACGTTAGCTCGTCGGAAACAACTTCTTGCGGACATCACTATCTCGGAATCTTCGGATGCATTTCCGGAGACCATCTAACGCCGACCATCAATTGGAGCGCCTCCAACTCTGGGAACTTCTACTACTTGATGCCCTTGTTCTCTATGGTGTGACAAGCCGGGCCATCCTATATTGACCGAATAACTTTCCCGTTGCTGACGACTATCCTCACAAATTGCCTTCTAATATAGGCTCCGAACGAGTTCTTGGCGTTCAGCGAAATGCATCCGACGTGGTGGAAGGTGCATTATATGCCTAACCGGGTCGGCCTCGCCAAGCGCGTCCATCCACGTTTGCGCGCCCGGATTTAGATGTATGGAAGCGGAACCCTCAACGCGGAAATAAGTCCTCGATGATGACGGTGAGGTGGCGGTTCATGGCCTCCGAGGCGCCTTCGGAATCGCGCCGGGCGATCGCCTCGACGATTTCCTCGTGATGGCCGCAGTATTCGCGGCGTTTGGCCTCGGTGATCACCTTCTTCTTCAATCGGATCCAGGGCGCACGGTTGCGGATGTCGCCGAGCAGGTTGTTCAGGCTGATCAGGAGTTCGTTGCGCGTGGCGGTATAGATGCGGCTGTGCAATTCGGCGTCCCAGCGCTCGAAACTGGCGAGGTCGTCCGCATTGACGGCGTGTTCGTGGGCTTCGCGGATCAGCTTGATGTCGGCACCGGTCGCGCTCGAGACGACGGCCGCCGCGGCCTGCGGCTCGATGATCAGGCGCACGGCAAGAATGTCGGCCGGGCTTGCGCCGCTCAGCCGTTTCAGGATGTCGATGAAGTCGCGTGTCGTGCCTGCGGTCGAGACGATCTTGCGGAGTTTTGCCTGGGGGATCATGGGACTGACTTCCTGAAACCGGCCTACTGGCCGAAATAGTTGCGGCGCCGGGACATGAGATGATCGCGCATGGCGCGGGCCGCCGCCTTGCCGTCCCAGTTTTTCAACGCGGCGAGGATTTCGTCGTGTTCACGTCCGTTGGCAAGCCGGCGTTCTTCGGTAAAGGTCCGGCGACGCAGCTCCATCATCGGCGCCTGGCAGCGAATGATCGACAGGAGGTCGAACAGGTCCGTGAGGAAGGCGTTGTTCGCCGCCTGGTGGATTCGCTTGTGAAACTGGCTGTCCCAGTATTCATGCCGGTCGAGATCGATGGCTTCTGCGCATTTCGCGTTCGCCTCGATGATCGCCTCGAGCTCGGATGACGAGGCGTTGCGGGCAGCGGCCTCTGCGCTGTGGGGCTCGATAAAGATCCGCAGGTTCAGGATGTCCAGGGGACTGGCATCGAGGAAGCGGTCCAGAATATCGGTGAACTGATGATCCGGCCGGTCCAGCACGACGGTTCCGCGGCCGACCTGACGCTCGATCAGCCCTTCCTCCGCCATCTGTGTGAGGACCTTGCGCACCGTATTGCGCGCCACGCCGTACTCGGCTGCCAGCGCTCTTTCGTTCGGCATCAGCTCGCCCGGCTGCCACTCGCCGCTTTCCAGCCGTTGCTGCAGATCAGATCCCAGAGCCGAGGCTTTTTTGACAGGCATATTGTCTCTTTTTACGTGATCCAATTTTCGAAAGGTTCACATAACGAGAACCAATTCAGATAATTTTCTGCATATTGGTACAGAAAATACAAGAAAAATACTCTTGCAAGGGCAGAATAGTCCTCTTAGGCTGATGTCAAATATAGGCCAATATTAAATTGGCGCATATGGGAGGAGTGGATTATGCGGGTAGCCTCGATTAGGCATGCCGGGGAGAGGCGTGTCGGTATCGTGAGCGAGGACGGGCAAACCATAGCCCCGATCGCGCTTTCGGTTGAAGAGGCCGAACATGGTGTCGCTGCGCTGGTCGGCAAGGACCTGGCCGCGCTTGAAACCCTTTCTCCGCTGCCGCTTTCCGAAGTCGAACTGGAAGCGCCGTTCCCGCGGCCTTCTCGCAACATCTTCTGCGTCGGAAAGAACTATCACGCCCATGCCCGCGAATTCTCGCGCAGCGGTTTCGATTCCTCCGCGGCTCAGGGCGAGGTGCCCGCGCACCCGATCATCTTTTCCAAGGTTCCAGAGACAGTCGTCGCCTCCGGCGCGCCGGTGATCATCGACCCGGCGATTTCCGAAGCAATCGACTACGAGGCCGAACTCGCCGTCATCATCGGCAAGGAAGGACGTGGTATTCGCGCCGAGGACGCCATGGATTATGTCTGGGGCTACACGATCGTCAACGACGTGACCGCCCGCGATCTGCAGGGCCGATACAGCCAGTGGCTGATCGGCAAGTCCCAGGACACGTTCTGCCCAATGGGGCCGTTCGCGGTGACGGCCGACGAGATCGATATTTCCGATACCAGGGTGTCCACCTGGGTCAACGGCGAGGAGCGTCAGAACGCCAATACGCGCGATCTGATCTTCGACGTGCCGACCATTATCGCGACCATTTCCGCAGGTGTTACGCTCAAGCCCGGCGACATCATCGCCACCGGAACGCCGGAAGGGGTGGGGATCGGCTTCAAACCGCCGAAATACCTGCGCGACGGCGACGTGGTCCGCATCGACATTTCCGGCATAGGCACGCTGGAAAACCGGTTCACGGAGCGGCGCCCATGACCACGACGATGACCGCCGGCATGACCATCGAGCAGGAGGGCGAGGGCCCTGCAATCATCCTGCTCCACGGCCTCGGCGCAACGTCGAATTCCTTCCAACCGCTGATGCCCGCGCTCCGGGGGCGACGTGTCGTGCGCCCGGACCTGCCCGGTGCCGGCCGGTCGGCCACGCCGCGCGGTCCGATCGACGTGCGCTTGCTTGTCGATGCGGTTCTCAGGGCCGCGACCGATCTTGGCATCGCGGAAGCGGATCTGGTCGGACATTCTTTCGGTTCCCTGATCGCCCAGCACGTCGCCCAGGCGCGACCGGCGCTGGCCCGCACGCTGACCTTGTTCGGTCCGATCATCGAGCCGGCGGACGCCGCGCGCGAACGTCTGAAGGGTCGGGCGCAGCTTGCCCGCGACGAAGGCATGGCCGTGGTCGCCGATCAGGTGGCCTCGGCCGGTCTGGCATCCGGGTCCGACGAAGCAAACGCGGCCGCGGTCGCCTTCGTGCGCGAAAGCCACATGCGTCAGGACGCGGAAGGGTTCGCCAAGTCCTGCGAGGCCCTGGCCGGTGCGAATCGTGCCGATGCCAAGGCGCTGAAAATGCCGGTGCTGGTCGTGACGGGTGAAGAAGATGCGGTCGGTCCGCCTTCCGTCGCCCATCAACTGGCGGACGAGGTCGGACGCGGCAGGGCGGTCATCCTGCCGGGCTGCGGACACTGGACACCGATCGAGAAGCCGGCAGACTGCCGGCGGCTGTTATCCGAATTCGTCGGGAGTGCATGACCGACGCGAATTGAAGTTTGCCGGAAGCTTGGGAGGGCCGACGGCGCAAGGGAGGAACACATGGCTGGTTACACGAGTAGCTTGAACGGCGACGGCGGATCCGTCCTGTTCACCAATGTGCGCATACTGGATGCCACCGGCGAACAGCCCTATTCGGGCGAGGTTCTCGTTCAGGGCAACCGGATCAAGCAGATCACCCGGGGATCGTCCCGTTTCTCGCAGCCGATGACATCCTCCGGCGCGACGGTGATCGACGGCATGGGCGCCACGCTCATGCCGGGCATGATCGATGCCCATCTGCACCTGTCCTGGAACAATGCGCCCGGTATCGATCCCATCCAGATGATGGAACTCGAGGAGCATATGCTCGTCACGATGGAGATGGCGAAGCTGGTCCTCGATGCCGGGTTTACCGCCGGCCGCGGGGCTGCGGCCGCCAAGCCCCGTCTCGACGTGGTCGCCAAACGCTTCATCAATGAAGGCCGTTTTCCGGGACCGCGCTATCTTGCCGCCGGTCCGGAGATCACAACAGTGGGTGGTCTCGGAGATGCCGCGCCGTCGCATATTCCCCATGAAGGGCTCAACCTCGGGATCGTCGTTTCGGGACCGGAGGAGGTTCGGCGCGTGGTTCGCACGCTGATCAAATACGGTGTGGATTCCATCAAGCTCAATCTCTCCGGCGAGGAGATCACCGGCATGGGTGCGGAAGAAACGCCCATGGCCGAAGAGGAAGTGGCGATGGCGGCCTCCGAGGCGCGCTGCCGCAACCGGGTGCTGTCCGCCCACGCCCGTTCGTCCGGATCGGTGATGCAGTGCATTCGCCACGGCATTCAGAACATCTATCACGCCTCCTTCGCCAACGAGGAAGCGCTCGATGCGCTGGAAGCTGCGCGCGACCGGCACATCGTTGCGCCGGGGATGGCCTGGCTGATCAACACGGCACGCCATGCCGAGCAGTGGGGCATCAAGCCCGGTTCCGAGGTTTCCATGCTCTATGAGCGGGAGCTGGAGATGTGCATCGACACCATGAAGAAGATGCACCGTCGCGGCATTCGCATCTGCATTGGCGGCGACTACGGCTTTGCCTGGACCCCGCAGGGCACCAACGCCAAGGACCTGCAGATCTTCGTCGACATGCTCGGTTTCTCGCCGATGGAAGCGATCCTGGCCGCAACGAAATACGGCGGCGAGATCATGAACATGGAAAACGAGCTGGGCATGATCAAAGAGGGCTATCTGGCAGACCTGCTTCTGGTCGACGGCGATCCGCTGTCCGACGTGCGCATCCTGCAGAACCAGGATCGCCTGCTGGCCATCATGAAAGACGGCAAGTTTCACAAGGCGCCGCGCGCAAGTGAAGCGCGCCGCCGGCTGACTGCCTGATCCGCCATGGTTGATACGCCCGACAGCCGCTCCAATCCACTCGCCCAGGGCCAGGGTATGACCCGCCGTCAGGCCTGGGGCCTGGTCGTGCTTGTGGCAGGGGCTGTCTTCATCTGGATGGTCTTCGCCCAGTGGCCCGACTGGCTGAACGCCATCCTGATTTCCAAAAAAGCGTTCCTGTCGGCAATCCTGAACGGGTTGACACTCGCCGGTCTCTATTTTCTGGTCGCCAGCGGATTCACGCTGGTGTTCGGGCTGATGCGCAACGTCAACCTCGCGCATGGATCGCTGTATCTGCTCGGCGCCTATATCGGCTACGAATTTGCCGAATGGACCGGCTACTGGCTCATTGGCGTCGCTGCGGGTTTTCTGGTCCTGGCCGTCGTCGGGCTGGTCATGCAGATCCTCGTTTTCCGGCGCCTCGAAGGGCAAGACCTGCGCCAGACTCTGGTTACCATCGGCATTTCGGTGGTCGCGGCCGACCTGATGCTCGCTTACTGGGGCGGTACCACCTACCAGATTCTGACACCGCACTGGCTGAGCGGCGCGATCAAGCTGCCGGTGGTCACGGCGGTGCGGTCCAACGGTACCGAAGTCTTCCTTGTCTATCCGTTCTACCGGCTGATCGTCCTGCTTTCGGCCATCGTGATCGGCATCGGCCTGTGGCTTTTGATCAACCGCACGCGGATCGGATCGATGATCCGCGCCGGGGTCGATGACCGGGACATGCTGGCGGCCTCCGGCGTCAACGTGCATTTCGTCTTTGCCATCGTGTTCGCGCTCGGGGCCGGGCTTGCGGGTCTTGCCGGCGTCGTCGGAGGATCGGCGCTTTCCGTGGCTCCGGGAGAAGACATCCGCTACCTGCTGGCCTCCCTCGTCGTGGTTATCGTCGGCGGCATGGGATCGATCGTGGGGGCGGCCATCGGCGCCCTGATCATCGGTCTCGCCGAGCAGATCGGGCTCGTCTATTTCCCGACCTATGGCGTGGTGCTGACCTTCGTCATCATGGTGATCACGCTGGCGATCCGGCCGCAGGGCCTCATGGGGAGGTCGCTATGACGGATCTCTCTCTCAATCCGGCGGTCAGCCGCACCGCGTCCCGAAGCTGGATCGAGAAGATCGGCATCGGCCACGTCCTGCTGGCCTTCTTCCTTCTGATCTATCCGGTGATGGCGAGCGACTTCTTCCTGACCCAGATCGGCGGCTATTCGCTGGTCTTAGGGATGATCGCCCTGTCGCTGATGCTGCTGGCCGGATACGGGGGCATGGTGTCGCTCGCCCAGATCACGGTCGCGGGGGCTGCCGGCTACGTGGTCGCGATCTTTGGCGAGAACAATTCCGGCATCTATGGTTTCGGCTGGCCCTGGTGGATCTACGGGCCGCTCGCCATCATGATCGCATCGCTGCTGTCGGCGCTGATCGGCTGGATCGCGGTCCGCACGGAGGGCATCTACACCATCATGATCACGCTGGCCGTGGCGACCGCGTGTTTCTATTTCGCCCAGCAGAACTACGCGCTGTTCAACGGCTTTCCCGGCTACAACGGATTGAGGGCACCGGAGGTCTTCGGCGTCTACTGGCGCGATGCGGTGCCGTTCTACTATCTGTGTCTGGCAAATGCCGTCGTGGCCTATGTCGCCGTCCTTTACGGCGCGCGCTCGACCTTCGGGCTGACGCTGCAGGCGATCCGCGACAACCCGCGCCGCATGCGCGCCATCGGCTTCAACGTGACCGCCCACAAGGTCTTCGCCTGGTGGTTGGCAGGCCTGATCGCCGGTGCCGCTGGCATCCTGCTCGTCTGGTTCAACGGACGGATCTCGCCGGGAACGATTGCGGTTGGGCCGTCGATCAACATCCTGGTCATTGCCATCATCGGCGGGCTGCGCCACCCGGTCGGGCCGTTCATCGGCGCCGTCGTCGTCACCCTGATGCAGACGTTTGCTATCGATATCATCGGCGCGGAGCGGTTCAACACGCTCATCGGTCTCGTGTTTCTTCTGATTGTCTTCATTTCGCCGGATGGAATTCTCGGCCTGTGGGAGCGGTTCAAGCCGCAAGCGGGCCGGGACGATTGGCGGTCGTTCAAAAAGGCCGCAAACAAAGCTGAAAAGAAAGGGAGGAATGCATGAATATCAACAGACGCACAATGCTGGCCCTCGCGCTGGCGACAGGTCTGACTGCGCCGACGCTTTCCGTGGCTCAGGCAGACAGCATCAAGATCGGGGTGCTCGCCACGTTCGAAGGTGCCTTCACCGTTCTCGGTGAGGACAGCGAGCGCGGGGCCCTGACCGCCGTCGACGAATTCGGCGGCAAGGTCGCCGGAAAGGACATCGAGATCATCAAGGGGTCGTCGGACGCTTCCCCGGACAGCGCCGTGCGTGCTGCCCGCAAGCTCGTCGAGCAGGACGGTGTGAAGGTTCTCATCGGTCCGCTTTCGGGCGACGAGGGCATCGCCGTCAAGGACTACGCAAAGACCCAGCCCGACGTGACCTTCCTCAATGGCAGCTCCGCCGCACAGGACACGACGCTTCGCGATCCGGCGGAAAACTTCTTCCGCTTCTCGACGGACGGTGCGCAATGGATGGCGGGCCTCGGCAACTATGCCTTCAATGAGAAAGGCTATCAGAAAGTCGCGACCGTGGCGGAAGACTATTCCTTCCCCTACACGCAGGTCTTCGGCTTCATGGCGGAGTTCTGCAAGGCCGGCGGCACGGTGCCGTCGAAGTCCTGGGTGCCGATCGGCAACAAGGACTATTCCTCGGTCATTGCCGCCATTCCGGATGACGTCGATGCGATCTATGTCGCCCTCGGCGGCGCAGATGCCGTCAACTTCCTGTCCCAGTACAACGATGCCGGCGGTCAGGCTCCGCTCATCGGCGGGTCGATCACCGTCGACCAGACCGTGCTGACGGCCAAGGGACGGATGCGCGACGTGCTGATCGGCACGCCGGCTGCCGGCCCGACCGCCGACACCAACGACGCTCAGGCCTGGAAGGACTTCTCGGCGGCTTACAAGAAGCAGGATGGCGCGTTCCCGTCTCCGTCGCTCTTCGCCCATGCCTATTACATCAACATGAAGGCGGCGCTCCTGGCTCTTCAGGAAGTCAACGGCGATCTCTCCGACGGTGGCAAGAAGTTCCGCGAGGCTCTTTCCAAGCTCGAGTTCGAAACTCCGACGGGCAAGGTGTCGCTGGACGAGAACCGCAACGCGATTGCCGACATGTTCCTCACGGAAGTGTCGGAAGCCGATGACGGAACGCTCGTCAACAAGCTCATCAAGGTAACACCGCAGGTCAACCAGACCCTCGGCATTCCGAAGGATGAGTTCCTGGCACTCGGCGCGGTCAGCCGCGAAAACCCGAGCTGCCCGTAAGCGAAACCAACCGGAGAGGGTCTGACCATGGCAACGAATGTCGCCGCATCACGTCTGCAGGGAACCGGCGCCAATGCGCTGGAACTGGATGACGTCGGCCGGCAGTTCGGCGCCCTGACGGCTCTCTCCGGCATATCGATGAGGATCGCGGCCGGGGAACGGCGCGCGGTCCTCGGATCGAACGGCGCGGGCAAGACCACGCTGTTCAACACGATCACGGGTGACTTCAACCCGACGAGCGGCACCATCCGCTTCTTTGGCGAGGACATCACCACGCTTGCCGCCCACGAGCGGATCCGGCGCGGATTGCGCCGCACCTACCAGATTTCGCAGCTCTTCACCAATCTCACCGTGCTGGAGTCGGTCTATCTCGCCTGCCGCGGCGTCTCGCGCCGCCGGTTCTCGCTGCTCCGGCCAAGCCCCTCCGACGGGGCAATGGCGCAGGCGGAATCGATCGTGCACGCCGTCCATCTCGATGACGACCGAAACGCCACGGTGGGCATGCTGTCCCACGGCCAGCAGCGGCAGCTCGAAATCGCACTCGCCCTTGCGGGTGCGCCACGCTTCATTCTTTTCGACGAGCCCGCGGCCGGCCTGTCGCCGACCGAACGCCGGGATCTGATCGAGATCCTCAACGCCCTGCCGAAGCATATCGGCTACATCATCATCGAACACGACCTCGACGTGGCGCTGCGCGTCTCCGAATACGTCTCCATGATGCACAACGGCCGGCTCTTCACGGAAGGCACGCCGGAGGAGATCGAGAACGATCCGACGGTCCAGGAAATCTATCTGGGAGGCGGGCATGGCTAGAACCTCCGAAAACAAGCCGCGCGCAGCGCTCCAGATAGACGATCTCCACGTCTATTACGGCGAGGCCCATGTGGTGCAGGGCGTGTCGCTCTCGCTCCAGACGGGGGTCATGAGCGTCGTCGGCCGCAATGGCATGGGCAAGACCACGCTTTGCAACACGATCACCGGGCTGAAGGATGCCCGCTCCGGCTCGATCCGGCTCCACGGCCGGGAAATCTCGCGCCTCGAGCCGCACCAGATCCACAACGCCGGTGTCGCCTATGTGCCTCAGGGCCGCCGGGTGTGGCCAAGCCTGAGCGTCGACGAACATCTGCGCCTTGCCGCGACCGGCGGCGACGAGGCCGCCTGGACGCTCGACCGCGTCTACCAGACCTTCCCGCGGCTTTACGAGCGCCGCGGCAACGGCGGGTCGCAACTGTCGGGCGGTGAACAGCAGATGCTGGCGATTTCGCGCGCTCTGCTTGCCAATCCGAAGTTGCTGGTCATGGACGAGCCGACCGAGGGGCTCGCCCCGGTGATCGTCGACCAGGTCGCCGAGATGATGCTGCAGCTCGGCCACGAAGGCGACATGGCGATCCTCGTCATCGAGCAGAACATCGGCGTCGCGACTTCGGTGTCCGACACGGTCGCGATCATGGTCAACGGCCAGATCAACCGGACGCTGGAGGCGAGCGTGCTCGCCGCCGACCGGGATCTCCAGCAACGCCTTCTGGGCGTCGGACGCCATGCCGAGGATGATATCGAGCCTGCCGAAGACACGAGGCCTGCCGGCGAAAGCGCAAGGGAACGGTTGGCCGACGTCTATGTGGTTGCGCGCGGAGAGGGGAACGGTGCCCCGTCTTCCTCCGGCGCCATCCAGACCGTTTCCCGGATGCCGAACCGCTGGAACCTGCCGGCCGCGAGCCTGCGCGACGAAATGGTCGACAGGCGTAATCCGACGGCGGACGAGGAAGGCAGGAAAGTCTTCCAGATCCCCTATTCGGAGCGGATCGGCAAGACCGCCTTTATCGCCGGTACATTCGACACGAAGGGCCAGGAACTGGGCTACCTGCGCGACTGCATCAAGAAGCTCGGAATCCCGGTTCGTACCATCGACCTGTCGACGTCACAGAAGCCCTCGCGCGCCGATGTCACGCCGCTCCAGGTTGCAGGATATCATCCGCGCGGAACCTCGGCGGTGTTCAGCGACGACCGGGGCGCGTCGGTGGCCGCCATGGCGGAGGCCTTTGCCCGCTACATGGCCGCCCAGCGTGGCGTCGGCGGACTGATATCGGCCGGCGGATCCGGCGGCACGTCGATTGCGACCGCCGGCATGCGGGCGCTCCCCATCGGCATTCCGAAGGTCATGGTCTCTACGGTCGCTTCCGGCGACACGCGCGCCTATGTCGGAGCGTCCGACATCAACATGTTCCATTCGGTGACCGATGTTCAGGGGCTCAACCTGATCTCCGAGCGGGTGCTTGCCAATGCGGCCCATGCGCTGGCCGGCATGGTCGCGCGCCTGCCAAGCGGCGAGGATATGGCGGCGTCCCGGGCCAGGGCGCGCCCGACTGTCGGCATCACCATGTTCGGCGTCACCACCACCTGCGTCCAGGCGGTGCAGAAAACCCTGGAACGGGATTACGACTGTCTCGTCTTCCACGCGACCGGCACCGGCGGCAAGGCGATGGAGACACTCGGCCATTCCGGCTTGCTGACAGGCTTTCTCGACATCACCACCACCGAGGTCGCCGACATGATCGTCGGCGGGGTGTTCCCCTGCGACCGCGAACGCTTCGGAGCGGCGATCGCCACCGGCCTGCCGTGGGTCGGATCCTGCGGCGCGCTCGACATGGTCAATTTCGGGCCGCGTGACACGGTGCCCGAAAAGTTCAACAGCCGGAAGTTCGTCATTCACAATCCGTCCGTCACCCTGATGCGGACGACGCCGGAAGAAAACCGCGCCTTCGGCGAGTGGATCGGCGAGCGGATCAACCAGATGGAAGGGCCGGTCCGCTTCCTCATTCCCGAGGGCGGGGTATCGATCCTGGACAAGCCGGGCGGGGCCTTCTTCGACCCGGTCGCCGACAAGGCGCTGTTCGATGCCATCGAGGCAACCGTGCGCCAAACCGCGCGGCGACAAATCATTCGCGTAAACGCCAACATCAACGATCCGGCATTCTCAGACGCGCTTGTCAGCGCGTTTGCGGCGGTCGCCGGTCCGACGAGGAGGTCCGCCTAGTGCCGAGATTTGAACGCAAGCAACTGGTCGAGAAATTCCAGCAGATGAAGCGCGACCGGGTGCCGATCGTCGGCGGCGGCGCGGGCACCGGCCTGTCCGCCAAGTGCGAAGAGGCCGGCGGCATCGACCTGATCGTCATCTACAATTCCGGCCGCTACCGCATGGCGGGCCGCGGGTCGCTCTCCGGCCTGCTCGCCTACGGCAATGCCAATGACATCGTGGTCGAAATGGCCCGTGAAATCCTGCCCGTCGTCACAAAGACGCCGGTGCTGGCGGGTGTGAACGGCACCGATCCGTTCTGCATGTTCGAGCCCTTCCTGAGACAGCTCAAGGACATGGGCTTTGCCGGTATCCAGAACTTCCCGACCGTCGGCCTGATCGACGGGACCTTCCGGGCCAATCTGGAAGAGACGGGCATGTCCTACGCCCAGGAAGTGGATGTCATCCGCATGGCCCGCGAGCTGGACCTGCTGACGACGCCTTACGTCTTCTCGCCGGACGACGCGGCGGAAATGGCAAAGGCGGGGGCCGACATCATCGTCTGCCATCTCGGGCTGACGACCGGCGGATCGATCGGGGCGGAGACGTCCCTCAAGCTGGAGCAATGCCCGGCGCTGGTCGACGCATGGTCGGAAGCAGCCCTGAAGGTCAACAGGGATGCAATCATCCTCGTGCACGGCGGACCGGTATCCTCGCCCGAGGACGCGGCCTATGTGCTCAACCGGACCACGAACTGTCACGGTTTCTATGGCGCCTCCTCGATGGAGCGGCTGCCGACGGAAATCGCACTGACCGAACAGACAAAGAAATTCAAGGCGGTGACGTTCTGAGACCGGACGGCCCGAACCATCGCATGAAGGGAGGAAACACATGTCAGGCGAAATGATTGGTCAGATGCTGATCTGGCTGGTGGTGGTCGTTATCGCAATCGTGGTGGCCGTCTACATACTCAGATGGCTCTACAGGCGCTCGACCAAGGAAGTGGCGTTCGTTCGTACCGGCTTCCTGGGCGAGAAAGTAGTCGTCAACGGCGGCGCCTTCGTCATTCCGGTGCTGCACGAAATCACGCCGGTGAACATGAACGTCATGCGCATCGAGGTGCCGCGCCGTGACGAACAGGCGCTGATCACCCGAAACCGTATGCGCGTCGACATCGTCGCGGAATTCTTCGTTCAGGTCGGTTCGTCGAAGGCGGCGGTCGCGGCCGCGGCGCAGACGCTCGGCAGCCGGACCATGCAGGAAGACGGGCTCATCACGCTGCTTGAGGGCAAGTTCGCCGCCGCCATGCGCACGGTTGCCGCCCGCATGACCCTGGAGGAAATGCACGAACAGCGCGGGGAATATGCGGAGGCGGTGCGGGAAGTGGCTTCCCAGGCGCTGTCCCGCAACGGCCTCGAGCTGGACGCAGTCGCCATCGCCGACCTGGACCAGACCGGCCTTGAATTTTTCGATCCGTCGAATGCATTCGACGCCGAAGGTCTGACCCAGATCACCGAGTCGATCGAAACCCGCCGCAAGATGCGCAACGAGATCGAGCAGCGGACACTTGTTGAGATCCGCACCCAGAACCTGGCCGCCCAGAAGCAGGTCTACGACATCGACCGGGACCAGGAATACGCCCGTCTCGAACAGGAGCGCGAACTTGAAATCCGCCGCGCCGCGCAGCGGGCCGAACTGGTGCGCGAACGCGCCCTGAAGGAACAGGAAAGCGAGCAGGCGCAGCTGGCCTCACGCGAGGCGGTCGAAAAGGCGCGCCTGGCCCAGGAGCGGTCGATCACCGACGAGCGCATCAAGTCGGAGGAAGAGACCCAGCGCAGGGAAATCGCGCGCCGCAGGGCAATCGACGAGGCTGAAATCAAGAGCCGCGAGCAGACCGAACGCGAGCAGATCAACCTGGAACTGGAACTCGAAAAGGTCCGGATCGCACGCGACCTGGAGCGCCGGGAACGGGAGATCGCAAGCGAAAAATCGATCGAGATCCATGCGCTCGAACGCCAGATCGCCATTGCGGAAAAGGCGGTCGAGGTTGCCAAGGCCGAAGCCGAGAAGCAGCGCAACGAGATCGTCCAGAACCAGATGACCGAAGCCGAACGCGTCGCTCAGGAGCGGGCCCTCGACGAGGTCCGGATCGAGCGGGAGCGCCGTCTCGACGGTCTGCAGATCGCCAAGCGTCAGGCCTTCGAGGAAGCCGAACTCGCCATGTCCGAGGAGGTGGAACGCGCACGCCTTGCCACTGAGCGGGCCGTGGCCGAAGCCCGCATCGTCAACGAGCGCGAAATCTCCACCGCACGGGTCAATCGCGACCGCGCCATCGAGATCGCCGAGATCGAGAAGGCGGTCGAACTGGCCCAGAAATCCCAGGAGCGGTCGTCCGCTCTTGCCGCCGCGGCGGCGGTCCGGGCCAAGGCCGTGCAGGCCGAGGAACAGGCGCTCACCGTGCGCGAGAAGGAAGTTGCCGAACGGCGCAGCCTGACAGAACGGATCGCCACCGAGCGCGAGGTCGCACGGGAGACGATGAAGGTGACCGGTCGTGCCGACGCCGAAATGAAGGCGGCCAAGAGCCTGGCCGAAGCACAGAAGATCGCGGCCCTTGCCAAGGCGGAAGCGGAGAAGATCGCAGCCCTTGCCGCCAGCGAGCGCTACAGGGTCGACGCCGACGGCCAGCGTGCGCTCAACGAAAGCGAGAACGCCCTGTCCGAAGATGCCCGCCAGGCTCGTATCCGCGAGAAACTGCTGGAGCGGCTCGAAGGCATCGTTCGCGAAAGCGTCCGTCCCATGGAGAAGATCGAGGGCATCAAGATCCTCCATGTCGACGGAATGGGCGGACACGACGGCAACCGCAAGAACGTCACCGACGAAGTGATCGATTCCGCCCTTCGCTACCGGGTTCAGGCTCCGATGATCGACAATCTGATGAAGGAAATCGGCATCGAGGGCGGATCCATGGGACGCATGACCGATGTTCTCCGAGACGCCAAGGACATGGCGTCGCTGGTGGACAAGGCCGAAGGCAAGGCGTCAGGCAAGTCGGGCAAGGGAAAGGACGCATCAAACGATGACGACGACCGTGACCGCGACCGCTAGGGCTACCACGGTTGAGTGCGGCGCGCGGAGTCTGACATGACCCGCGTCTACGTCTCCAGTGTCATCCCTGCGCCGGCGGCAAGCGTCTGGCGCCGCGTGCGGGATTTCAACGGCCTGCCGGAGTGGACACCCTTTGTGACTGAAAGCCGGATCGAGCAGGGTCTTCCGTCGGACAAGGTGGGCTGCATCCGCAACTTCACCCTGACGGATGGCGGAAAGATCCGCGAGCAGTTGCTGGCCCTGTCGGACTACGACATGAGCTGCACCTACGCGATCCTCGAAAGCCCTATGGGCGTCGAAGACTACATCGCCAAAATGTCGCTCACACCGGTGACCGACGGCAATGTCACCTTCGCCCAGTGGCAGGCGGATTTCGAATGTCCGCCGGAGCGGGAACAGGCGCTGATCGAGCAGATCGGCAAGGGCGTGTTCCAGACCGCCTTCAACGCGCTCAAGCAATCCTTCGGCGGACGATGAAAATGGCTGGGCCGGTGTCAGTCCGTCATCTTGCAGGGGATGGTCGTGGCACGCGTCTGTGAGAGTGCGATCGTCGACGTCCCGATCGAGGAGGTCTGGCGCTGGTTGAGGGATTTCAACAGCCATTGGGACTGGCATCCGGCGATTGCCGAAAGCGAGATCGAAAACGGCCTGCCCGCGGACAGTGTCGGAGCCGTGCGCGCCTTCACGCTGACGGATGGCGGTTTTCTGCGCGAACAGCTTCTGAGCCTCGATGACGATGCCCACGAACTCAGCTACTGCCTGATCGAATCCCCGTTGCCGCTCTACGACTATGTGGCGACCATCCGCCTCAAGCCGGTGACCGATACCGGCGCCACGTTCTGGCAGTGGGAAAGCGAGTTCAACCCGCCGGCGGGGCGCGCGCGGGAACTGACCGCCCTGGTCGCGAACGACATCTACCGTGCCGGCATGCGCGCGCTTGAACGGCGATTGCGGGAGGGACCGGAAGGCGGTGGAGAAGGGGTCCTGCGCGTCGCCCGGGCTCCGGAAAACCAGCGCCCCTATACGCCCGCTCATGATCGCGCCGAAACGCGGAGCGTGCAGACCACGGCAGAGCCGAATGTCCGCAGCACCGGAAGTCTGCGGGCGCGTGCGGTGGTGATGAAGCAATATGGCGGTCCGGAGGTCCTTTCCCTGCGCGAGATCGATGTGCCTCAACCAGGTTCCGGTGAGGTTCGCATCCGGCAGGCTCACATCGGGGTCAATTTCATCGATATCTACTGCCGCACCGGCTATTTCGACCTGGTGCCGCTGCCGGGCGTTCCGGGCATGGAAGCCGCCGGTGTCGTCGAAAGCGTCGGTCCGAGCGTTTCCCATCTCGCTGTGGGTGATCGCGTAGCCTATGCCTGCCCGCCGACCGGGGCCTATGCCTCCGTCCGGACGATGGACGCCGATCTTGTGGTGCGCATTCCGGACTGGCTCGATACCGCCCATGCGGCCGCCGGCCTGCTCAAGGGCGTGACCGCCGGCTTCCTGCTGCACGATGTTCATGCCGTCGCGCGCGGAGAGTGGGTCGTCGTCCACGCCGCGGCAGGCGGCGTCGGAACCCTGATCACCCAATGGGCGGCCGCCCTGGGCGCGCGGGTGATCGGTACGGTGTCGGATCATGAGAAAGCGAGGGTCGCCCAATCCAATGGCGCGGAAGAGGTGATCATCGGCCGTGGACAGGAGTTCATCGACCGGGTCCGGCAGTTGACGGATGGGCGTGGCGCGGATGTCATTTACGATGCCATCGGCCGCGACAGTTTCGATGCCTCGGTCGCGGCCCTTGCCATCCGTGGTCATCTCGTTTCTTTCGGCCAGGCCTCCGGCGACATCGGCTCCCGCGAAATCGGACCGATGGCGAGCAAGTCCCTGACCCTGTCGCGTCCCAATTACAGCCACTACATTGCCGACCGGGCGATGATGACCCTGCAGGCGGAGCGGCTTTTCGAAGCGCTCGGCCGGGGCTTCCTGACAATTCCTGAGCCGCAGATCGCACCGCTTGAAAATGTCGCCGAGGTCCACCGCGAACTCGAAGCGGGACGCACGACAGGAGCGATCGTACTCGAGGTTTGAAAGCCCTGAAATTCTCGAAGAATGAGTCTGGCGGGACTGATCGTCCGCATCGCCGTGCAATTGCGCGCCGCGCCCGATATCGGGTTTCTGAACCGGAGTGTCCCACCCAAATCCGGAACATATTGCCGTCCGGACAAGATCCTCAATCCCGCCACTCACACTGAGGGCGAGCAGCTGAAATTCTGCGATTTTCAGGAAGGGCGGGTGGCTCCCCAGGCCGGACTCGAACCAGCGACCCAGCGATTAACAGTCGCTTGCTCTACCAACTGAGCTACTGGGGATCACCACCGGGCAGCGAACTTGCGTCCGCCGCGTCAGTGGGGATGCGTATATCAAAGCCTTTGGGCATTTGCCAAGCCCTCTGTGAAGATATTTTTGCCGAAAACAGGGGGCAACCCCGCCCGGTGTGGAAAACTTTCGTCTTTACAAGGGGCTAACTATTAAGCCGGCTGTTCGCAGGCCGTCTGTAACCGGCACTTTTGATCGGTGGTCCAGGGGCACTCCCTGCGGGGCGAGGCATGGCGGTTTCTTTCCGGCGCGAGGCGCGCGTCTGCTCCTTGTTTGCCGGGGAATAAAAGGTTAAGGTCAAAACGTCACGGTTCCCCGAGATGGGCAAAGCCTATGGGGATCAAACGGGAATAGGGTGCGGGACGACTCAAGCAGAGGTCTCAAATCCCTAGCTGCCCCCGCAACTGTAAGCGGTGAGTTCCGTCGCCTTTGTGCCACTGGTCAGACGTCAGTCTTCCGGGAAGGCGCGGCGAGAACGAGGACCCGCAAGCCAGGAAACCGGCCGGACACGGACTGATGATACTCGAAAAGCCGTCGGGTGGACGGCAGGGAGAACGAACATGAAGACTTTTTCCAAGCCGGCTGCGACTGCTGCATCCGTACAGGCCGCCAATGTGGCTGACCGGGCCGCGGCCCTGCCGGTGATCCTGACCACGGCGCTTCTGGGTGCATTCGTGATTTTTGGTGTGGGGTTCGCCCATTCCGACACCCTGCACAATGCGGCTCATGACACGCGTCATGCGACAGGCTTTCCCTGCCACTGAGCAGGGAACCTCTCTGAATAACTCGGATGTTCGGCCGGATTATGTGGCCAGCCCTCGGTGCGGGATGTGCCGCGGGCGTGGTCTTTGCCGTGTTGCAGGTCTTCCTGACGACACCTCTCATTCTTCATGCGGAGCACTATGAAGCGTCCCTCGGCGGGCCGCAGTATGCGCAGGTCGTCCCTTCCGTCCTGAAAAGCGATGCTGTGGGCGATGCGCAGCTTTGGCTGGTGCACGGTGACGCGGAAACCATGCAGGCCTGGGCGCCGGAGGACGGTTTGGAACGCATGGCCTATACGGCGCTGACCGCGGTCTTGCTCGGTGTCGGCTACGGTCTGCTGCTTGTCTCCGCGATGGCCTTGAAGGGCGACGCGATTTCGCCACGGGCAGGGCTTGCCTGGGGACTGGCGGGCTTCGTCTCGTTCGTACTCGCTCCAGCCATGGGCTTGCCGCCGGAACTTCCCGGAAGTGCGGCGGCGGATCTTCTGTCCCGGCAGGTCTGGTGGGCGGGAACGGCAATCGCGACGGCGGTCGGAATTGCAGGGCTCGTCTTTGCCCGCAACCGGCTCTGGGTCGCCGCGTCTGTTGTCCTGATCGCGATCCCCCATATCATCGGTGCGCCGGAAGCGGGCGGATACGTGTCGGACGCGCCGGCGGAACTGGCTGCGGAATTCGCATCCGTTTCGCTTGGCGCCTCTCTTGTCTTCTGGGCCGTGCTTGGCTCCGTTGCCGCGCTCCTGTGGACGCGGGGAGAACCCGATGGCAGTTCGGTCGGGGCGTAGAGTGTCCGGGAAGCATACATACGGCACCCTCGTTCTTGGCGGTGCCCGGTCGGGCAAGAGCCGGTTCGCTGAGGATCTGGCAATCCGCTCGGATCTCTCTCGGGTCTATGTGGCGACCGGCACCGCCTTCGACGGTGAAATGGAAAAGCGTATCGCGGCGCATCGGGACCGGCGCGGCGCGGGCTGGCGCACGGTGGAGGAACAGACGGATCTCGCCGGGGTTCTCGCGCGGGAAGGCAAAGCCGACACGGTGTTGCTCGTTGACTGCCTGACGCTGTGGCTCAACAATCTGATGATGGCGGACAAGGATCTGGCCAGCGAAAGCGCGCGCTTGTGTAACGCGGTCTCCACTCTTGCAGGCCCCTGTGTTTTCGTCTCCAACGAGGTTGGCATGGGCATTGTTCCCGAAAACCGCCTGTCGCGGGAGTTCCGCGACGCCCAGGGGCGCCTCAATCAGGATATGGCGGCGGTTTGCGGCAAGGTGATTTTCGTCGCCGCCGGTCAGCCACTCCTTCTCAAACCGAATCAACAACCGGATATAACCCTATGAAACCCGGACAGAAAATTCCTGCGACCATCGTGACCGGCTTTCTCGGCGCCGGCAAGACGACCCTGATCCGCAACCTGTTGCAGAACGCGGCGGGCAAGAAGATCGCCCTGATCGTCAACGAGTTCGGCGACATGGGCTTCGACGGCTCGCTGGTCAACGGCTGCGCCGATCCCGATTGCGCGGCCGAGGAAGTGGTCGAACTGACCAACGGCTGTATCTGCTGCACGGTGGCCGACGATTTCCTGCCGACCATGGAAATGCTTCTCGCCCGCGCCGAGCCGCCGGAGCATATCGTCATCGAGACATCCGGACTGGCCCTGCCGCAGCCGCTGGTCAGGGCTTTTTCCTGGCCGAGCGTCAAGCCGAAGGTGACGGTCGACGGCGTGGTCACCGTACTCGATGCCGCTGCGCTTGCCGAGGGGCGAATCGCGCTCGACGAGGAGGCGCTTGCGGCCCAGCGGGCCGCCGATGAGGCGCTCGATCACGACAGTCCGGTTGAGGAGCTGTTCCACGACCAGCTCGCCTGTGCCGATCTGGTCGTGCTCAACAAGGCGGACCTGATTTCCGAAGAGGCGCTTGCAGACATTCAGAAAAAGATTGGCGCGGATGTGCGTCCCAACGTGCACGTTGTGGCGTCGGAAAAGGGCACGCTGCCGATCGAGGTGCTTCTGGGCCGGGGCTCGGCGGCGGAGGACGATATTCATAACCGGCACGAGCACCATCATCATCACAACGATCACGATGACCATGATGACCACGACGATCATGATCAACACCATCATGATCACCACCATCATGACCATCATCATCACGACGATTTCGAAAGCCATGTGCTGCCGGTTGCCGGTTTTGCCAGCCTGAAGGATGTCGAAGCCCGGGTGCTGGAGGCAATGGCGCTGAAGGGGGTACTGCGCATCAAGGGCGCCGTTGCCATCGACGGCAAGGCCGCGCCCGCCATGGTGCAGGCGGTCGGCCCGCGGGTGGAGACCTGGTTTGCCGCAGGCGCCGAGAGCGCCGGCAAGCTGGTGGTGATCGGGTTGAAGGGGCTGGATCTGGAAGCGGTCAGGGGGCTGCTTGGAGGTATCGCAGAAGCCGCATGAGGCAGGTTCCCCATACTTCTCAATCGTCATCCGGGCCAAGCGTAGCGCGAGCCGGGACCGGAGAGCCGCATTGCCATCGATGGTTCATGGGCTCGCCGGTCCCGGATCTCCGCTTCCGCTTCGTCCGGGATGACGATGGTAGAGTTTGGGGCGCTGTGAGTAGGCCTCGGATCTCCGCTCCCACTTCGACCAGGGGGGAGGTTGCGTGGATGGATTCCAGGACTTTTATTCCGGCATCCGAACTTTCCGGACAGGACCATTAAATGCATATTCTCGCCAGCCAGACCCGCAGGATCGATGACGGGGGCGATGCGGTCGATCTCGGCCAGTCGCCGGCCGATATCCTGTTCCTGTCGGCGGCCGATACGGAGCTAGGATCCTTTGCCGCTGCTCATCATGGGCTAGATGAAAACAGGGCGAGCCTGCGGCTGGCAAGCATCATGGCGCTCAGTCATCCCTATTCGGTCGATCTCTATGCCGAGCAGACTGTTGCCGGCTCGAAGCTGGCGGCGGTGCGCCTGCTCGGTGGCATCGAGTACTGGCGTTACGGGGTCGAGCGGCTGGAAGAGGAGGCGCGCGCCTCGGGCGTAAAGCTGGTCCTGGTTCCGGGCGACGACAAGTGGGACGAGGCGCTGGCGTCGCGCTCGACCGTGCCGCTGGAAGATGCCCGCCGGTTCTGGCGCTATTGCGTCGAGGGTGGCAGCGGCAATTACGCAAACGCGCTTCAGTTCCTCGGGTTTCTCGCTGGCCAAGCGGAAGACCCGCTGCCGCCTGTGCCCCTGCCGCGGGCGGGGATCTACCTGCCGGGCCGTACGGCACCTGACTTGGACACCCTGAAAGGCACCTGGACCGATCCGGCCCGGCCGGTGGCGGCGATCACCTTCTACCGGGCGCTGGTGCAGGGCGCGCAGACCGCGCCGGTGGATGCGCTGGTGGCTGCGCTCGACAGGGCCGGGATCAATGCCTTGCCCGTCTTCGTTTCCAGCCTGAAGGAAGCTGAATCCGCGGCCGTGCTGGACAGCCTGTTCGACGAAGCCAAGCCCGACGTGGTGATCAACGCCACGGCCTTCGCCGTTTCGAAGGCAGGCGTGCCTCATGAAACGACGCCGCTGGACGCCCCAGGCAAGCCGGTGCTGCAGGTGGTGTTTTCCTCGTCCTCGAAGGAAGGCTGGGAGGAGAGCGACCAGGGCCTGTCGATCCGCGATCTCGCCATGCATGTGGTCCTGCCGGAGGTGGATGGCCGTATCCTGAGCCGTGCCGTTTCCTTCAAGGAGGAGGGAACCCACGACGCGGCGACCCAGTCGACCCCGGTGCGTTTTACCCCCGTGCCCGACCGGATCGACTTCGTGGCAGGACTGGCCGCCAACTGGGCGAAACTGTCCCATATCCCGGCGGGGACCAAGAAGGCCGCGCTGATCCTGGCCAATTATCCGAACAAGGACGGACGGCTTGCCAACGGCGTCGGTCTCGATACGCCGGCGTCCTGTGCCGGTCTTCTGCGGGCGATGGGGCAGGCGGGCTACGACGTCGGTGAGGCTCCGTCGACATCGAAGGCACTGATGGATGTGCTGACCTCCGGCGTGACCAACGCCCTGAACGGCCGCGAAGAACGAACCGTTTTTCAGAGCCTGAGTCTGGCTGACTACGAAGCCGCGTTTTCGCGTTTGCCCGCACGTCTGCGTGAGCAGGTGAGAGAACGCTGGGGCGCTCCTTCAGACGACCCGCATGCGGTCGATGGGGCTTTCCGCCTCGCACTGCACGTGTTCGGCAATCAGGTGGTCGGGATCCAGCCGGCGCGCGGCTACAATATCGATCCGAAGGAAACCTATCACGACCCGGACCTGGTGCCGCCGCACCACTATTTCGCGTTTTACATCTGGCTGCGCGAGGTGTTCGGCGCCGATGCGGTGGTTCATCTCGGCAAGCACGGCAATCTGGAATGGCTGCCGGGCAAGGCGCTGGCCTTGTCGGAAGGCTGTTATCCGGAGGCCGTGCTCGGACCGGTGCCGAACATCTATCCCTTCATCGTCAACGATCCGGGCGAGGGCGCGCAGGCCAAGCGCCGGACGTCGGCGGTCATCGTCGATCACCTGACGCCGCCGCTGACCCGCGCCGAAAGCCATGGCGTCTCGGGCGAGCTGGAAACCCTGCTCGACGAATATTACCTCGCCTCCGGCGTCGATCCGCGCCGGTTGAAGGCGCTGACCCGCGATATTCTGGACGTCGCCGCCCGGCACGGCCTTGACAAGGACATCGGCCTGACCGCCGACATGGACGAGGCGACACGCCTTGCCCGGCTCGATGCCCATCTGTGCGACCTGAAGGAACTTCAGATCCGCGACGGGCTGCATATTCTGGGCGAGAGCCCGGACGGCGGGTTGCTCACCGACCTGCTGGTTGCTCTTGCCCGTGTGCCACGCGGAAAGGAGCCGCATCAGGACAGCCTGCAACGTGCGATCGCAAGGGATTTGGGCTTCGACGGGTTCGACCCTCTCGATTGCGATTTTTCCACGGCCTGGGCGGGCGCAAGACCTGCGGTTCTGGAAGATCTTTCCGCCGATCCATGGCGGTCCAACGGAGATACGGTGGAACGGATCGAGCTTCTGGCGCAGAAACTGGTTGGCGGAGAACCAGTTCCCAACGATGACTGGGCCGCGACGAAAGCGGTTCTGCAGGAAATCGAAACGTCATTGAAACCGGCCGTCACCGGCTCGGGTCATGCGGAAACACAAGCCGTGCTAACGGCGTTTGCCGGCGGGTTCGTCGCGCCCGGGCCGTCCGGTGCGCCGACCAGAGGCCGTCCCGATGTGTTGCCGACAGGCCGGAATTTCTATTCCGTGGATGTGCGTGCGGTGCCGACCGAGACCGCGTGGCGGCTTGGGCAACAGTCCGCGTTGCTCGTCGCCGAACGTTACTTCCAGGAAGAGGGCGAGTGGCCGACGGCGCTGGTGCTGACCTGCTGGGGCACCGCCAATATGCGCACCGGCGGCGACGATATCGCCCAGGCACTGGCGTTGATCGGCGCACGGCCGGTCTGGGAGGCAGGCTCCGGCCGGGTCTCCGGCTTCGAGATTCAGTCGCTTGCAGACCTCGGTCGGCCGCGGATCGATGTGACGCTCCGGGTCTCCGGGTTCTTCCGCGATGCCTTCCCGCATCAGATCGATCTGTTCGACAGCGCGGTGCGCGCTGTTGCCGCCCTGGAAGAGCCGGAAGAGGCCAATCCGATTGCGGCTCGGGTGTTGAGAGATCGAATCAGGTTCGAGAGCGAAGGCCTTGATGCCGATGAGTCACGTCGTCGGTCCGGCTTCCGGGTGTTCGGCTCCAAGCCGGGCGCTTATGGCGCCGGTCTGCAGGCGCTGATCGACGAGGGCATCTGGGCTGAGCGCGGCGATTTCGCGGACGCCTTTCTCGACTGGGGCGGCTATGCCTATGGCGGCGGGGCCGCCGGGACGGCGGCGCGGGGCGAGCTGGAAAGCCGCCTTTCAACCGTCGACGCGGTGCTGCACAATCAGGATAACCGGGAACACGACCTGCTCGACAGTGACGACTATTACCAGTTCGAAGGCGGGCTGGCGGCGACGGTCGAAACGCTGAAGGGTGAAGCGCCGAAGGTCTATCACAACGACCATTCCCGCCCCGAGCGGCCGGTGGTGCGCAGCCTGTCGGAAGAAATCGGCCGGGTGGTGCGCGGCCGGGCGGCCAATCCGAAATGGATCGCAGGCGTCATGCGCCACGGCTACAAGGGCGCCTTCGAGATGGTTGCCACGCTGGATTATCTGTTCGCCTTTGCCGCGACCACCCATGCGGTCGGCGATCATCATTTCGACCAGTTGTTCGAAACCTATCTGGAAGACGACAAGGTGCGGGACTTTCTTGCAGACGCCAATCCGGCAGGCTTAAGCGAGATGATCGCCCGGTTCCAGGAAGCGATCGACCGGGGGATGTGGACGCCGCGCCGCAACAGCACCCATGCTAGACTTTCCGAAATTCAATCAAGAACCCGACAGATCGGGTGAGGGAGAACAACCTGTGAGCGACAAGCATCCGGACCTGAGCGAGGAAGAACTGAACGCCCGCCATGCGGAGAAGATGCGCAAGAAAAAGGCGGCGCGCGACAAGATCATGGCCACCAAGACCATCGAGAAGGGGCTGACCATCGTCCATACCGGCAAGGGTAAGGGCAAGTCGACCGCCGGCTTCGGCATGCTGTTCCGGTCCCTCGGTCACGGTCACAGGGTCGGCGTCGTCCAGTTCGTCAAGGGGCGGATCGAGACCGGCGAACGCAAGGCGCTGGAGCGGTTCTCCGATCTGGTGACCGTCAAGCGCATGGGCGAAGGCTTTACCTGGGAAACCCAGGATCGGCAGCGGGACATCGATGCGGCCCGTCAGGCCTGGGAAGCGGCCAAGGAGATGATCACCTCCGGCGAGTACCGGCTGGTGCTCTGCGACGAACTTAATATCGTCCTGCGTTACGACTACCTGCCGATCGAGGAGGTGGTCGATTTCCTGAAGAACGAGAAGCCGGACGACGTCCATGTCGTCATCACCGGGCGCAATGCCAAGGACGAGCTGATCGAAGTCGCCGATCTGGTGACGGACATGACCCAGGTGAAGCATCCCTTCCGCTCCGGGGTGAAACCCCAGGAAGGCATCGAGTTTTAACAGCCTGAAAAACGGGACGGCTATATGAAACTTTTCAACCAGGGTCTCCGGGAAGCTTCCCGGTCCCATGAGGAAATCGTTCGACGCTATGAAATCGGCCGGACGGTGGTCGAGTTTCTGGCTGCCGTTACTTTCATTATCGGCAGCGTCTTCTTCTTTTATGAAAGCCTGATTTACGCCGGAACGTGGTTTTTCGTGATCGGCTCCGTTCTTTTTGCCGTTCGGCCCTCCATCCGGCTGTTGCTGGAGCTTCATCTGGCGCGCCTGCCGGTACCGAAGGAATTCCGCCCCTATGGCGTGGACGCCGAAGACGGAGACGGGCAGTGAGTAGCCGCCCCGGCCGAACCCCTGCGCTCATGATCCAGGGGACCGGCTCCAATGTCGGCAAAAGCCTGATCGTTGCCGGCTTGTGCCGGCTGTTCGCAAACCGGGGGCTGAAGGTCAAGCCGTTCAAGCCGCAGAACATGTCGAACAATGCGGCTGTCACCGCCGACGGTGGCGAGATCGGCCGGGCCCAGGCGCTGCAGGCGCAGGCCGCGCGCGTGCCGCTGTCGGTGCATATGAATCCGATCCTGCTCAAGCCGGAGACCGATACCGGGGCCCAGGTGATCGTTCAAGGCAAACGTTTCGGTACGCTGCGCGCCCGCGAATACGGACGGCAGAAAGCGCAATTGCTTCCGAAGGTTCTGGAAAGTTTTTCAGAAATTGAGTCCGGCGCGGATCTGGTGCTGGTGGAAGGCGCCGGCAGCCCGGCGGAGATCAATCTCAGGGCCGGTGACATCGCCAATATGGGCTTTGCGGAGACCGCAGATCTTCCGGTCGTGCTGTGCGGCGATATCGACCGGGGCGGGGTGATCGCCTCGCTGGTCGGCACCCATGCAGTGCTGGACGAATCCGAGCGGGCGCGAATCAAAGGCTTCTTCATCAACCGGTTCCGGGGAGACCCGAGCCTGTTCGACGACGGCATGAGTGAAATCGCGCGCCGGACAGGCTGGGCGCCGCTCGGGGTCGTGCCGTGGTTTTCGCAAGCCTCGAAACTGCCGGCGGAAGACGCACTCGGGTTAAGCGATGGCGCAGGACACGGCCCGGTCAAGATCGCCGTACCGGTGATCTCCCGGATCGCCAATTTCGATGACCTCGATCCGCTTCGCATGGAAGAAGGCGTTACCCTGGTGCTTGTCCAGCCCGGTGAGCCCCTGCCGGGCGATGCGGATCTCGTCCTGTTGCCGGGTTCCAAATCGACGGTCGGCGATCTGGACTTCTTCCGCAGGCAGGGCTGGGACGTGGATCTCAAGGCCCATCACCGCCGCGGCGGCCATATCATCGGGATCTGCGGCGGCTATCAGATGCTGGGCAGGACGATTTCCGATCCCGAAGGCATCGAAGGGCGGCCCGGCACGTTTGAGGGGCTGGGATTCCTGAACGTCGACACGGCGCTGACCGCGGACAAGTCCCTGGTGGAGGCAAAAGGCAAGCACCTCGCCACCGGCGCGGAGGTTGCTGGCTACGAGATCCACATCGGTCGAACCGAAGGCCCCGATTGCGCCCGGCCGCTGCTTCATATCCGCGAGGCGGACGGCACACCGAAGCTGGACGGTGCCCAATCGGCGGATGGCCGGGTTGCCGGCACCTATCTCCATGGCCTGTTCACTTCCGATGCCTTCCGCAAGGCCTATCTGAAAGGCTTCGGGGTTGCTTCGGAACTTGCTTATGAGCAAACCATCGATGCCGTTTTGGACGATCTTGCCATGCACCTGGAAGCGTCGATGGATGTGGAGCGGATCCTGGAGATGGCACGGGCACGGTAAGGGTGTATCGCAAACTGGACCGATTGGGATCGGTTTGATATTCAATCATCGATTGAAGCGGCTGGGGCGACAAAGATGAGCACTCTCTTTTTCATGGTGGTCGTTCGCCTGGCAGCCTTTTATTTCATCATGAACGGATTGAACTTTTTCTCCGTAGCGCTTTATTCGGTGTTTTCCCAACAGTATGACGGATTTCAGCGGGTGAGCGTTTTGGTGCTTGGCCTCAATCTGTTGATTTCGATAGGGCTGTTCTGTTTCCCGCGGGTCGTGCTGCTGGGGCTCAATGTCAGAACCGAGCCGGGTAGGGAAGTCCCTCGGGTGTCCGATTTTCAATCGGCGGGAATTGCGTTGATCGGCCTCTATTTCGTGCTTCAAAGCCTGGCAAATTTGGTTTCTGTCGTGGTGACCCTCGACCAAATGCGCGGCCTGGGCATGGGTATCGAGTCCTTGTCGTCCCAGACCAAGGCGGACTTCATGAGCAATCTGTTCCAGTTCCTGTTGGGGATTCTGGCTGTGATCGGATCGAACGGTTTGTCGAAAATGATTGCCCGGCTCCGAACCATCGGTATGCGACCAAGCGGAGAAACGTCCGGCGAGTGAGCGGGCGGTCGGGTTTCTGAACCAACTTCACGAGCGGAAACATCCCCGGATACGCGATGCGACGGGGATCGCAGAAGTGTGCCGGAATCAAGAATTATCGAGAAGAAGAGTGCCATGAAGCCGTCTCTTTATCCCGTCCCCGTAAACGCTTCCGGAGGTCTTTTCATCATGCCGAAACCATCTGGCGAATGGCTCGAGGACGATATCGGCGCACTGCGCGGGGAAGGGATCGATCACATCGTGTCCATGCTGACCGGCGATGAGCAGGAAGAACTTGGATTGACCGGGGAACAAGAAACCTGCCTCCGCCTTGGTGTAACGTTTTTCAGGTTCACGATTGAAGATCGGGGCGTCCCGGATTTGGCCGAACTGGTGCCGGTGGTGGAGGGGATCGTTCAGGATCTGACGGACGGAAAATCCGTCGCCGTTCATTGTCGCGCGGGTATCGGCCGGTCCGGATTGCTGGCCGCCTGTGTCCTGACCCGGTTCGGCCTGTCCGCGGAACACGCGATTGACAGGGTCAGCTCGGCCCGCGGCGTGCCGATCCCGGATACCGCGGAGCAGGCGGAGCTGATTCGAAAATTCGCAGTCCATTCCGGGCGTTAGCTGCGGGTCTTGAGCAGGGGATTCATCCTGGTTGAAAGCCTGAACGTGTTTTCGACCAAACTTTCACCAGACGGCTCCAAGTATGAACACCCCTCCACACGCTGATTTGACGGATCTCTGGATTTTCGACAATCTTTATGCCAATTGCGAGCCATGGGATCGCAAGACATCCGGGAGTTGCGCCCCCAACTGGAAACCTTTGCCCGAAAGCACATCGTGCCGCCATTCTTTCCGAAAGAAACGACCGGAAGTGCGCCGGATTCCGGCAAGGGATATGCCCTGCAAGCGGAACTGGTTGAGACTTCTTCCAGCCAGGCGTCGCTACAGCCCTGGGTCGAGATGGAGTGCATTCAGCTCAGCGGCGGCCGAAATGTTGCAAAGCTCGACAGTCTGGACCTCGGCAGCATGCAGATCGTCCGCGAAGGCCAGCGGACATCGGTCCAGAAACTCGGCAGCACACCCGCCGACTTCTGCACCGTTTCAATCTGTACGCAGGAGCCGGCGACCCGTGTTTCCGAACACTGCGGCGGACAGGCCGACGCGGTGTTTTTCCTGCCCGGCAATGCCGAGTTCGACATCCACATCCCCGCCGGTGTCGAGACCGCCTACGTCGGCTTCAGCCAGGAGGAATTCCTGCGCGGGGCCCGGGCCCTCAATCCGGTCTTCTGGGAGCGCCCTCCGACGGGCATCATACCGCTGACCACCCGGCGGCGGAACGATTTCCAGGAGGCCGTTGATCTCTGGCTTAAGACGGCGCGGGAAGCGTCC
This sequence comes from Roseibium sp., assembly GCF_048260565.1. Classification (GTDB taxonomy): domain Bacteria; phylum Pseudomonadota; class Alphaproteobacteria; order Rhizobiales; family Stappiaceae; genus Roseibium. The sequence continues at coordinate 125,551 of NZ_JBLXGP010000008.1, forward strand.
ATGCGCGAAGAGCCCCTGGATCCAGCCGTCCTGCGCAGTCATCTGATGCAGACCGTCCTGCAGGTCGCCGCGGTTTCGGATGAAGACATCGCACCGTCGTTCAACGAACGTGTGCGGGCGCTGCAGATCGGGCGCAGGGCGAGAAGCTTCGTCGACGACCACCTGAATGCGGACGTACTGCCCACCATCGTCGATATCTGCACAGCGCTCGGTGTCTCGGAGCGGACGCTGCGCTATGCCTTCCGGGAATATGTAGGACTGTCTCCAGTTGCCTATCTGCGCGCATGCCGGCTGAACCGTGTGCGCGCCGTCCTCGCGGTGTCCGATCCTCGGGAAACCACGATCACGCAGGTTGCGATGCGCTTCGGGTTTCTCCATCTCGGCCGGTTTGCGGGCGACTACAAGCGGATGTTCGGCGAAATGCCGTCGGTGACGCTCGACGCCTGACATTTTTTATTGAATGATCGCGGAATACGTCTGAATTCTCGTCGTTTTGCCGAAATCGGATAGCGAACCTCTCCTCTCATTCTTAAGCTGCACCCCAAGGCTTCAGTTGCTTGGATGCCGGCTCGGCAGCGTTCGACATCGAAGCCGGGAATCAAGGCCGATTAACTTGAGCGCTTAAGGCATAAAATGCATCGGTCACAGGTATTACGCCCGCAAGGTTTTCTCTTTCCCGCAATCATTCCTTACCCTTGCGTGCGGAAGACCCGCCGCGCCGCGTTGTTTGTGGCGACGGCGCTCACAGGCAGTTTCGTCCTGGCTCCAACCCTAACGACCCGGGCTCTGGCCGCCGGCAGCACCAACGTGACCACGACAGCAGGCGATACGAGTGCCGGGTCTCTCAGAGGTGCTGCACAGGACCTCTCTGATTATCAGATCTTCGTCTTTCAAAATCTGGGATCTGCAGCGACGATCAACCTTGGCGGTCCGCTCACCTTCACGCACGCATCTGCGGTTAGTCTTCAGTTTGGCGGAACCACCACATCGCTGACCATTGGCGGCGACACCATCTCTGCGGCCAGCCACCTTTATTTCCAGCTCAACAACAGTTCCTACGACCTGACACTCAACTCCGCCCTGAACTTTACGAGCGGCGCGGACATCGCCCTCGTGCAAGGGGGAACAGTCACCTTCAACGGCGATATTTCCGATGTCGGGACCCTTCAGGTTACTTCCAATGGCACGGCGGTCATTGGAACGACCACGGCCACCGCCAGGTTTGACATCAATTCCGGTGGTACACTCAGGTTCGCTACGGCTGGCACTTACTCATCCAATCTTGAAATTGAAGACACAGCCACGATCGACACCGGTGCCTACAATGTCGCCATCAGCGGCGCGGTAACGGATGATGGCACGAACACCCTGGTGAAGACCGGCAGCGGCACGCTGACGCTGAGTGGGACGAACACAGCTTCCGGAACGATGAGGATCGACGCGGGCACCCTGTCGATCGCGGCCGACGGCAACCTTTCAGCCGGCACGCTCACATTCAATGGCGGCAATCTGACGATCACCGGTGTCACCACCATTGACAATGCCGTGGCGCTCGCCTCCAGCGCCACGATCACAAACAGCGCCGACGCAGCCCTTTCCGGCGTGATCTCCGGAGCAGGCAACCTCACCAAGGCCGGTGCCAGCACGCTGACGTTCACCGGCACCAACACCTATTCAGGTGGCACGACGATCTCGTCAGGGACGCTGCAGATCGGCGACGGCGGCACCACGGGCAGCCTGACCGGAGATATCGTCAACAACGCAGCTCTCGCCTTCAACCGCTCCGATACGATGACCTTCAACGGTGTCATCTCCGGCACGGGAAGCGTAACCAAGTCCGGTACAGGGACCCTGATCCTGACCGGGACCAACAGCCACACCGGCGGCATGACGATTTCGGCAGGGACACTTCAGATCGGCGACGGCGGCACCACGGGCAGCCTGACCGGCGATATCGTCAACAACGCAGCCCTCGCCTTCAACCGCTCCGATGCGATGACCTTCAACGGTGTCATCTCCGGCACGGGAAGCGTAACCAAATCCGGTACAGGGACCCTGATCCTGACCGGGGCCAACAGCCACACCGGTGGCACGACGATTTCGGCAGGGACACTTCAGATCGGCGACGGCGGCACAAGCGGCAGCCTGGCGGGAGATATCGTCAACAACGCTGCTCTCACCTTCAACCGTTCCGATGCAATGACCTTCAACGGTGTCATCTCCGGCACGGGAAGCATGACCAAGTTCGGCTCCGGCACACTCACCCTGACCGGGACCAACACCTTCACCGGTGGCACGACGGTCGCCGGAGGATTGCTGACGGTGAACGGCAGCACCGGGAATATAGTGTTGAACGGCGGCACGCTTGGCGGCTCGGGCACGGTCGGCTCCGTGACGGCCAACTCCGGTGCCAGCGTTGCGCCGGGCAATTCCATCGGCACGTTGAACGTCTCGGGAAATGTCATCTTCAGTTCCGGATCGACTTATGAAGTCGAAGTCGACAGCGCCGGCAAGTCCGACAAGCTCGCCGCCGCCGGGACCGCGACTATCGACAGCGGTGCAACCGTCACCGTGTCGGCGGAGAACGGCACGGACACCGGCTCCACCTATGCGGCTTCCACCACCTACACGATCCTGACGGCCGACGGCGGCGTTACCGGCGCCTTCGGCTCCGTCAGCGAAAACTTCGCCTACCTGGACGCAGCGCTTGGCTATGACGCCAACAACGTCACCCTGACGCTGACGCGCAACGCCACCGGCCTGGCCACCCCGGCCGAGACCGCAAACCAGCGCGCGGCCGCACACGGCGTCAGCAGCCTCGAGGCCGGCAATTCCGTCCTCGGCGCGGTCGTCGTGCTCAGCGAGGCCGGAGCCCGAGCTGCCTTCGACAACCTGTCCGGAGAAATCCATGCCTCCACCGATACGCTTCTGATCCAGGAAAGCCGCTTCGGCCGCAATGCCATCGGCGCCCGTATCCGCAGCGCCTTCGACGGGATTGCCGCAGCCGAAATGCCGATGATTGCCTTTCACGGCGCCGGCGAAGCACCGGGCAGTCCGGGCGGGCCTGTAGCCTGGGGCCAAGCCTATGGCAGTTGGGGCCAGATCGATGGCAACCGCAACGCAGCCACCATGGACCACACCAGCGGCGGCTTTTTCGTCGGGGCCGATACGCAGACCTTCGGCGGTTGGCGCGCGGGTCTCATGGCCGGATACGGAAACAGCCGCTTCGATGTCGATGCCCGCGCCTCTTCGGGCCATGCGGACAGCTATACCCTTGGCGCCTATGCGGGGCGCCAGTTCGGCCCGCTCGGACTTCGGTTCGGCACGACCTACGCCTGGTACGATGTGACCACCACGCGCAATGTGAGCGCAGGCACGCTCAGCAACAGCCTGCGTGCCGACTACACGGCCTCCACGGCCCAGGCCTTCGGCGAAGCCGGCTATACGCTCGAGACCCGGCTCGCCCGCCTGGAGCCCTTCGCGGGCGCAGCGCTCATCCACCAGCACAGCGACGGCTTTTCCGAGACCGGCGGCGCGGCGGCACTCACCGTCTCATCCGCCTCCCGAACTCTCGGTGTCACCTCACTGGGTCTGCGCGCCGAGCGGCCTCTCGCCGAGGTCGGCCCGTTCAATGCGTCGGTCACCGGCTCGCTTGCCTGGCGCCACGCCTTTGGCGATCTCGACGCGGCCTCCACCATGCGCTTTGCCACCGGCGATGCGTTCGCGGTCTCCGGCACTCCGCTCGACCGCGACAGCGCGCTCATCGAGGCCGGGTTCAGGCTCGGTCTCGTCGAAGGCACCAATGTCTCTCTCGCCTACCAGGGCGAAATTGGTGCCACCTCCCGGGACCACGGCTTCAATGCCAGGTTCTCGGCACGTTTCTGACCAAGATGGGGCGTGTCGCTCCAGACACGCCCCATCGCCGAGGTGACATTAAACGAGGAGCCTCCCGGCGCAGAGGGAGGGGACCGCTGCTGTTTCTCCAGGATGAAATGGAAATCCTTGTGATTGCCGGCGCTTATAATTTCACATTTCGAGAAACCAAATTGCTCGACGACCTTTCCCAGAATGTGTTTCATGCTGCCGGGATTGTAATAATGCAGGTGGATGGAAAAATTCTTCGCCACCAGCTTACCGACATCAAAGTCATTGCGGCGTAGCTGATCGTAGGCTTCTAAGTGCCTGTGTGGCGGAGTCGAGATACCTTCGTCGTATTCTTCGAGCAGGCTTTGGCAGGTGCAGGGCCGGGCGCGCCGGTCCTGGCTTCCGTCCAGATCCGGGACGACCGCCGGGACCCGGCCGCCGGGCTTCAGTTTTCCATGCCATTCCCGACCTTGGCACATCTTGCTGCCGACGCCGACATTTTCGTCTTTATCTGAAACGTTCAGATGCTAGCCCCGCTTCCACACCAGAAGCTGGTTGTTTGCCGGCATGGCGTGGTCGGCCTGCAATGTCAGGCCGAACTTTTGCGCCAGGTCGTTGACCGCTTCGAAATCGCGGATGCCGCTTTCGGGATCGCGGGCCTTCAGCGTTTTGTCGAAGGCTTCGTTGCTCGGCGTGGTGAACTTGCCGCCGTATTTGAACGGACCGTAGATGCACAGCACGCCACCCATGGCCAGGGTCTCGCCGACACCTTCGAAGAAGTCCTCCACCAGGGGCCAGGAAACGATGTGCAGCGAGTTGGCGGAGAAAATGCCGTCATAGGCATCTTCATAGTCGAAAGCGGAGACCGGCCAGGGCAGGTCGGAGATATCCAGCTCGATCGGTGCCAGCAGATTGTCGAGGTTCATATCGGCCTCGACGATGCGCTGATCGATGGCGGGGAGATGTTCGGCCACGTCACTCGGCCGCCAGTCCAGATGGGGCAGGTGTTCGGCGAAAAAGACGGCGTGCTGGCCGGTGCCGCTGGCGATTTCAAGGACGCGGGTTGCGTCCTTGAAGGCGTCGCGGAGTTTTTCGAGGATCGGGCGTTTGTTGTTTTCAGCTGCTGCGGAAAAGGGAAGCATCATTTTTCTCAGGTCAAAACACAGCCGTACCATTCAGTGCTGCGATGGCGGCCGCCAATACCAGAACAAATAATGCAAGCAATAAGCAAGACCCTTTCAGCAAGTTTAGTGCACGGGATATATCCAGAACGGTCGCGGACTTGCGTCCATCGGCGTTCAGGAAGGGGTCTTCGACCGTATAGCCTGGGTAGGATCTGGGCCCGGCCAGGGCAATATTCAGGGCGCCTGCCATGGCCGCTTCCGGCCAGCCGGCGTTGGGGGAGCGGTGCTTGCGGGCGTCCATACGGATCGTTCTCAGCGCGGTCTTCGGCGATCCGCCGGCGAGCGGGGCTGCGAGGGCGATCAGCAGTCCCGAAAGGCGGGAGGCCGGCAGATTGACTAGGTCGTCGAAGCGCGCAGAGGCCCAGCCGAAGGCGCCATGCCGTTTCGTCTTGTGTCCGATCATGCTGTCTGCCGTGTTCACCGCCTTGTAGGCGATCAGGCCGGGCAGGCCCAGAACGGCGAACCAGAAGGCCGGGGCGACGATGCCGTCGGAAAAATTTTCCGCGCAGGATTCGATGGTCGCCCGTGAGACGCCTGCCTCATTGAGGGTCTGCGGATTGCGGCCGACGATCATCGCCACCGCCTTGCGTCCGCCGGCAAGGCCGTCTTTCAGCAATCCGTCGCGGACGGCGGCGATGTGCTGGTAGAGGCTTTTCTGGGCGAGGAAGACGGCGGACACCAAAACTGTCAGAACTTGGCCAAAGGGCAACAGCCGTGCGCCGTAGTCGATGGCGTATCCGGCGGCGAAACCCGCTGCGATCAGGATAAGGAGGCAGATCACGCCAAAGAGCTTTCTCCGCTCGGGCGAGAAACTCTCCCTGTTGAGAGACGCATCCAGAAAACCGATCAGCCTGCCGATCAGAACGACAGGGTGGGGCCAGCGGCGCCACAGGAAATCCGGATCGCCGATCAGGGCATCGACGAGGAGTGCGGCGAACAGGAGAAAAAGCGCATCGGGAAATAGCAGCATTTTTCCCGATTAGAGGTCTTTGGCCGCGTCGGCAAGCGCCTGTCGGAGGCGTTGAAGGTTCTCCTGCGATCCGGGCAACCCGATACGCATCCAGGTCGGCGCGTAGTCGAAGACCCGCGTCCAGATCCGGCGGCGGGCCAGGGCTTCGTGAAGGGCGGCCGCGTTTCTCGTACCGGCGAGCGCGAAAAGCGGTGTGCCGCCGAAGACGCTGAGCCCCTGTTCGGACAACAGCAGGGTCAAGTCGGCCATTTCATCGGCAAGGCGGCGGCGCATGGCCTCCTGCCAGCCGGCGTCGCAGAGAGCTTTGCGCCCGATTTCCAGGGCCGGGCCACTGACGGCCCAGCTGTCGAGCCTTTCCGACAGCTTCTGCGTTATCCGTCGCGGACCGGCAAGAAAGCCGAGTCGCAGACCTGCCAGTCCGAAGAATTTTCCGAAGGATCGCAGGACCAGGATGTTCTCGTCCCCGATCGACGGCAGAATGCTGGCGCCGGGAACAACGTCGGCGAAGGCCTCGTCGATGATAAGAAATCCGTCGCGTGCGGCAAGGGTGCCTGCGGCAGCCTGTAGGCTCGCCCTTGAGGTCAGCCGGCCGTCCGGATTGTTCGGATTGACGACGACGGCATAGCGCGTGGTGTCCGAGATCGCTTCCACATAGCCGACCTCGAGCGGCTTTCGTCCGGAGCGGGCCCAGGCGGCCGCATGGCTGGAATAGGTCGGGGCGACAATGGCGGCATCGCCTTCGGGAAAAAGGTCCGGCATCAGGGCAATCAGTGCCTGGGTGCCAGGTGCCGCGACCAGTCCGATATGCTCCGGGCAGGCATAGGCCTTGCGGGCAGCGCCGAGCAGCCGGTCGAGCGCATTTTGCCCCGGTAGCCGTTGCCAGACGTCGGCGGCAATGGTCTCCGCTACCGGATAGGCATGGGGATTGATACCGGTCGAAAGGTCGAGCCAGTCGTCTTCGGTTCCGCCGTAGCGGTCGATTGCAAGCGCCAGATCGCCGCCGTGTTGCATCTGTCCGTCTCTTCAGGTCCGTGTTAAGGCGTTGCGCTATCTAGACGATTTGTCGGGACGAAGTACAGGTGCACCGGCGGCATGGATTTGTCTGGATGCGGAGCAATCTTCTCCGAACGCCGGGTGTCGGCCGTTTCAGATTCGGGGAAAAGTAGCCGGAAGCAACAGGCTATGAGGCGGTGTAACCGGAGATTCTGAAAACGAATTTTTCGAAAAAGGGAATTGGAGGCCTCTGCCGGAATCGAACCGGCGTACACGGATTTGCAATCCGCTGCGTCACCACTCCGCCAAGAGGCCGTGAGACGCGCTGTATCAATCACTTGGCGCCTCGTGTCAAGCCGGTGTTCGGGGTTTATCCAAAATGCTGAAGGGTCGGCACAGTTGCATTGTCGTTCCTGAACGGAGGCATGCGGGCTGTCGGGCCGCACAGTCCGGATTTTAGTCACCGCACGGGAGCATGTGGCGCGCCTCTTGCCGTGCATTGATGCCAACAGATGCTTGTCAGCCCGGTTCCGGATCGTTAATGAACCAAAGGAGAGAGGCCGGCAATCTAGATGAGGGTCGATATGACTGACTTTGAACAGTCCCGCAGGCGTATGGTCGACAACCAGCTGCGTACCAACGATGTCACGGATCATCGCATTCTGGATGCAATGGAGGAAGTGCCTCGGGAACGCTTCCTGCCGGCTTCCAAGCGTGCGATTGCCTATATCGACGAAGACCTGCCGATGGTTTCGGAAGGATTCGGCCGTTACCTGATGAAACCGCATGTGTTCGGCAAGCTGGTCCAGCTGGCCGAAGTCCGGCCCGATGATGTGGTTCTGGTGATCGGAACCGGGTCCGGCTACAGCGCGGCCGTCCTGTCCAAACTGGCGGCATCGGTGGTGGCCGTCGAGGAAGATAGCGATCTGGCAAGTGCCGCGGGCGAAACCCTCGTGGAACTCGGTATCGAAAACGCGGCTGTCGTGGAAGGCGTTCTTGCCGCGGGCTACGCCTCCGAAGGGCCTTACGACGTGATCGTGGTGGACGGGGCCGTCGATCAGCTGCCCGAAGGCCTGCTGAATCAATTGAAAACCGGCGGTCGCCTGGTCGTGATCGAAGGCAGGGGCGGGGCTGCGGCCGCACGGCTCTATCGTTCCTCCGGCGATGCAATCAGCAGTCGGTTCGCCTTCAATGCGTCGGCCGCCGTCCTGCCCGGCTTCGAAAAGACTCCTGAATTCGTCTTCTGAGGTTGTCGCAACGTCTCTTTGGAGCGCTTCGGCCGGGAATGCGTCCGGTCCGGCCCGAGGAGCCGTGGCTAAGTGCTTGCGGGAAGGGTGGATTGTAAGTCCCGCATCTGTTGCCCATTGGCCTCAGTGGTGATTTTAATCGCCTGCCAGCCGCCTTTGAGAAGCCTTTGGCCTGTTCACGCAGTTGCGAACTTGCACCGGGCAGTTTACCAAAAGAACAGGCTGAGGACTCATATTCTGAGGCCGTCCGGTGCCGGTAGGCAAATTCCTGGCGTCGTCCGAGTTCCGATAACGCAAGCCGTTGTCTGGAGATTGGGATACGCGAGGCATTTTGTGCGTTCGGTGTGCGGCATGATGGATCGATCAGGTCGATCGCGTGTCGAAATGCGTCGGGATTGCCGTTTCACGGTTCTAACGCGGTAGTGCACACCATCGGATGATCCGCTTGCCGGAAGTCGCTCCGAATATGAGTCCTCAGCCTGAACAGGGTGTCGTATCCGCGCAGGGAGCAACAGGTGGTATTGCGTTCAATCAAAAAGTCCGCAGCGTTTGGTCTCGCGGTGGCATTGGTCTCGGGGACAATGTTGTCTGGCATGGGGGTTTCGGCCGCGATGGCCGAAACGATCGAAGAGGCTCTGGCCTTTGCCTATTCCAACAATCCGACCCTTAATGCAGCGCGCGCTCAATTGCGCGGTGTTGATGAGAACGTGCCTCAGGCACTATCCGGCTGGCGGCCGACTGCAACCCTGTCGGCTGACGCCGGATGGACCCGCGCAAGTGCGGTTGGTGTCGAATCTTATCGCAACAACGCGAGCATTTCGCTTTCCGTTAGCCAGGCTCTGTTCCGGGGATTCCGGACCGTCAATTCCACCCGTCAGGCGGAAGCGATCGTCAGGGCGCAACGCGAAAGCCTGAGTTCGACGGAACAGGACGTTCTGCTTTCTGCCGCACAGGCTTATGTCGATGTCATCCGCGACACGGCGCTGGTATCGCTGCAGCGCAGTGACCTGCAGTTTCTGAACGAGCAGGTTCGCGCCGCGAAGGACCGCTTCGACGTCGGGGAAGGAACCCGGACCGATGTGTCCCAGGCCGTGGCGCGCCAGGCGGAAGCCCAGGCGAACCTGAACACGGCCATGGCGAACTTGAACACAAGCCGGGCGGTCTACCGGCAGGTTGTCGGGATCGAAGCCAAGAATCTTTCGGCCAACACCACCATCAATGCTCTGGTCCCCGGTTCGATCGAGGCCGCGCTGCAGGCCAGCGAAACGTCCCAGCCACTGATCCGGCAGTCGCAGCATCTGGTCGATGCAGCCATTTTCAACACCAAGGCGATCGAGGGCGAACTCCTGCCGACGGTATCCCTGAACGGCAGTGTCGCGAGGAACTGGCGGCCATCGGCTACGGTGTCTCAGTCCAATTCGGCCGCGATCTTTGGATCGGTGAGTATCCCGCTCTATCAGGGGGGCGGCGTTTCTTCGCGGGTCCGCCAGGCGAAGGAAGAACTGGGACAGGCCCGCTTGCAGCTGGACGTCGTGCGCGACCAGATCCGGGCTAATGTGATTTCAGCCTGGGGCAACTATCAGGCGGCCAGTGCATCGATCAAGGCCGCCAAGGCGGCGGTCGAAGCCCAGCAACTTGCGCTGGAGGGTGTGATCGAGGAGCAGCGCGTCGGACAGAGGACGACCCTGGACGTTCTGGATGCCCAGCGGGAGCTGGTCAACCAGCGTGTGGGACTGGTGACCGCGCAGCGAAACCGGATTGTCGGCGGCTATCAGCTGGTTTCGGCGGTCGGAAAGCTCGACGCTGTCACTCTGGGACTGAATGTCGCCCAGTATCGGCCGCAGGAGCACTACAAGGCTGTTCGCGACAAATGGTTCGGTCTGCGGACGCCGGACGGCCGCTAAGCCAGAACAAGGCCGCGCCGGTTCCTGACCGGGCGGCCGATTTTAGGCATTGCCTGCAAGCATTTCCTAACCAACGCCGGTGGAAAGGCTCCAATTCAGCCGCCGTACGTGGCAGAATTGCGCATGGAATGAACCAAAAAAGGGGATAAGGCGGTCAGTTTACGGACTGTTCCTTTTCGCTGAGCCTATTAGCCTTCTATAATTTCGGTTAATGAATCGTTCAGATATTCTCTGGGCGATTCGGGTGGTTGCCGATTTGTATCTGGGGGTATTCATGGCAAAGGCGAGTCAGGCTGCAGAGCCGTCGATGGAGGAAATCCTCGCATCGATCCGCCGCATCATCTCGGATGAAGAAGAGCCCGGCAACGACTCCAACGACGCGCCGCAGGCATCGAACCTGGAAGACAACCCCGTAGAAATCGAGGCGGCTGACGATATGGGCGACGGGTCTGAAATGTCCCAGGACGACCTGGACAAGCTTTTCGACATGGACGATGGCGGGGACGAGGCGACCGATATAACCGCCGAAGACGATTTGGACGATATGGCTGCGGCAATGGCCGAAGCGGAAGCCGATGTCGAAGAATCGGAAGAAGACGACGTCCTGGAACTGACAGAAGAACTTGCCGTGGACGAGAGCGATATTGCCGTCGTCGATCCGATGGCAGATTCGCTCGTCGACAATGACATTGCTTTCGTCGAGCAACCCGACGGCGATGACGACGATGACGACGAACCGGACATCGAAGGTATCGCCGCCGCGCTTCAGTCCTCAAAAGCCGAAATGAAGACGGCTTCCATTCCCGACTTCGATCTGCCGGACGTGGAAAAGGACGGTCCGCTGACCTCCGACCAGACCGGCGAAGCGGTTCATGCCGCATTCGACAACCTGTCCCACATGTTCGTTGGCGGAAATGCGCAGACGATCGAGGAGCTGGTGCGCGAAATGCTGCGCCCGATGCTGAAGGCCTGGCTCGACCAGAACCTGCCTGGAATGGTGCAGGAAATGGTGCAGAAGGAAATCCAGCGGGTAACCAGGCGGCGCTGACGCGCGATCGGATGACGAAGCAAGCGCCGCCTTGGAGGGCGGCGTTTTTCGTTGGATTTACGCTTCCCGCTCTAATTCCGCCGTTTGGCCGATTTGGCCTGTTGACTTGCCCGGTCTGTTCCGATTTACACGGTCCGTTCCAAAAAAAGTCCCGAATGATCCATATGAGTACCCCATATGCTTGACAAGACCTATGATGCGGCAAGCGTTGAGCCGCGGATCTACGAAACCTGGGAAAAGGCCGGAGCCTTCAAGGCCGGTGCGGGAGCCAAGGATGGAGCCCCGTCCTACACGATCGTAATTCCGCCGCCCAATGTGACCGGCTCGCTGCATATGGGCCATGCACTGAACAACACGCTGCAAGACATTCTGGTCCGGTTCGAGCGCATGCGCGGCAAGGACGTTCTCTGGCAGCCGGGCATGGATCATGCCGGTATAGCCACCCAGATGGTGGTCGAGCGCCAGCTCATGGAGCGCCAGGAGCCCGGCCGCCGCGAAATGGGCCGGGAAGCGTTCATCGAACGGGTCTGGTCCTGGAAGGAAGAATCCGGCGGCATGATCTTCAACCAACTGAAGCGCCTCGGTGCGTCCTGTGACTGGAGCCGGGAACGGTTCACCATGGACGAGGGCCTGTCGGAGGCGGTTCTGAAGGTTTTTGTCCAGCTTTACCGGGACGGCCTGATTTACCGCGGCAAGCGGCTGGTCAACTGGGACCCGAAATTCGAAACCGCGATTTCCGATCTCGAAGTGGAGAACAAGGAAGTCGACGGCCATATGTGGCATTTCAAGTATCCGTTGGCCGACGGCGAGACCTATGAATACGTCGAGAAGGACGAAGACGGGAACGTGACCCTGCGCGAAATGCGCGACTACATTTCCATCGCCACGACCCGGCCGGAAACGATGCTTGGCGACGGCGCGGTTGCCGTTCACCCGTCCGATGAGCGCTACAAGCCGATCGTCGGCAAGCTGTGCGAGATCCCGGTCGGGCCTAAGGAACACCGGCGGAAGATCCCGATCATTGTCGACGACTATCCGGATCCGGATTTCGGCTCCGGCGCGGTGAAAATCACGGGCGCGCACGACTTCAACGACTATCAGGTGGCCCGCCGCAACAACATTCCGCTCTATCGCCTGATGGACACGACCGCCTCTATGCGCGCCGATGGTCCGGCCTATGCAGAATGTGCGAACCAGGCCAAGGCCATCGTCGAGAGCGGCACGTTGCCGGATGCGGCCGAAGTCGACGCCATCAACCTGGTGCCGGACGAATACCGCGGTCTCGACCGCTACGTGGCGCGCGAGCGGATCGTCGCGGCGATCAACGCCGACGGACTGGCAGTGACCGTCAAGGACGAGGACGGCAACGACGTTCCGTTCGTCGAGAACAAGAAGATCATGCAGCCCTTCGGTGATCGCAGCCATGTGGTCATCGAGCCGATGCTGACCGACCAGTGGTTCGCGGACGCCAAGACCTTGGCCGAGCCCGCGATCGCCAGCGTTCGCGAGGATCGCACCCGGTTCGTGCCCAAGAACTGGGAGAAGACCTATTTCGACTGGATGGAGAACATCGAGCCCTGGTGTATTTCGCGCCAGCTCTGGTGGGGCCATCAGATCCCGGCCTGGTATGGCCCGGACGGGGAGGTTTTCGTTGCCCATGACGAGGCTGAAGCCGCGGAACTGGCCGAGGCGCATTACGGCAAGGCGGTGACACTGACCCGGGACGAGGACGTTCTCGACACCTGGTTCTCGTCCGCGCTTTGGCCGTTTTCCACCCTCGGCTGGCCGGATCAGACGCCGGAACTTCAAAAGTATTTCCCGACCTCGGTCCTGATCACCGGTTTCGACATCATCTTCTTCTGGGTTGCCCGGATGATGATGTTCTCGCTGCATTTCATGAAGGAAGAGCCCTTCAAGGACGTCTACATCCATGCCCTCGTCCGTGACGAGAAAGGGCAGAAGATGTCGAAGTCCAAAGGCAACGTCATCGATCCGCTGGCGCTGATCGAGGAATACGGCGCCGATGCGCTGCGCTTCACGCTTGCGGCGATGGCAGCCCAGGGGCGGGATATCAAGCTGGCGACCAGCCGTGTCGCCGGTTACCGCAACTTCGCGACCAAGCTCTGGAACGCCGCACGCTTTGCCGAAATGAACGGGTGTGCCCGTATCGAGGGGTTCGATCCGGCATCGGCCAGGCTGACGCTCAACCGCTGGATCGCGACCGAAGTCGGCCGCTGCATCTCCGAAGTGACCGACGCTCTGGTGGGCTATCGCTTCAACGAGGCGGCCGGCGCCGTCTACCGTTTCGTCTGGAACACCTATTGCGACTGGTTCCTGGAACTGGCCAAGCCGGTGTTCAATGGAGAGGACGAGGCCGCCAAGGCGGAAACGCGGGCAACCGCGGCCTGGGCTCTGGACGAGGTCCTGAAGGTGCTGCATCCGTTCATGCCGTTCCTGACGGAGGAGCTGTGGGAACGCCTTGGTGAGACCGGTGTGAAGGCCGAGGGCCTGCTGATGCAGGCAAACTGGCCGAGCGCTACCCTGGAAGACGAGGCGGCCGCCGGTGAAATCAACTGGCTGGTCGGGCTGATCTCCGAGATCCGGTCCGTGCGTGCGGAAATGAACGTTCCGGCAGGCGCAAAGGTGCCTGTGGTGATCGTCGGCGCGGGCGAGGAAACGAAAGCCCGGATCGCCTCCCACGAAGCCGCGATCCTGCGCCTTGCGCGTGCGGAAAGCGTTGCGCTTGCCGATACGGCGCCCGCCGGGGCCGCGCAGATCATCGTCGGGGAAGCGACCGTTTGCCTGCCGCTGGCCGGTGTTATCGATCTGGACGCGGAGCGTGGCCGCCTTGGCAAGGAAGCCGACAAGCTCCGTGGAGAGATTTCGCGGATCGAAAAGAAGCTCGGCAATCCGAAATTCGTAGAAAAGGCGCCGGAAGAGGTCGTTGACGGCGAACGGGAGAAAATGGCGGAGTTCGCGGAGCGATTGGAAAAGGTTCAAGTCGCTCTGACGCGACTGGCCGAAATCGGCTGATCCAGGCAACCTTCCGCGATTTGCTTTGGAAAGGCCCGGTAAGGACGCTTGTCTTTTCCGGGCCTTATTCCGATGTTAGAGCCCTCGTCGTTTTAACGCTTACGATGGGAATCGGACGGCGACATGACGTGGCAATTTGGGATCAGGCGGCAATCAGGGACGAAGATGAAGAAGTTCTCCGGATATCTGGCCCTCGTGGGACTTTCCCTGGCGATGGCCGCCTCGACAGGCTCGGCTGCCCTTGCAGAGAAGATCGAAAATCCGGTTGCCGTCTTTTCAGGCCTCGACAAGATCACCGGGCGCATCATTTCCTTCGACGTCTATATCGGTGAGACGGTGCAGTTCGGCGCCTTGCAGGTGACGCCCAGGGTTTGCCACACAAGGCCGGCGACAGAAAGCCCGCTGACGACGGCCTTCGTCCAGGTGGACGAAATCACGCTGAACAACGAGGTTCGGCGGATCTTTTCCGGCTGGATGTTTGCCGACAGCCCGGGGCTCAATGCGGTGGAACATCCCGTCTATGACGTCTGGCTGACGGGGTGCAAGCTTGCCTCCACCGTACCGCCGCCGGCCGATTATTCCGGTCCGCCGATCCAGGCGGGTGCGGAAGAGGGCCAGGATCCGCTCGCCGGTCCCGACGACGGTGTCGACGCCGGTCCCGGAGTGCCAAGGAAAAAGCCGTTCCAGGAATGACTTTTTCAGGATGTTCCCAAATGGTAGACAGGTTTCGTGGAACGGCCGCGGGAGGGTTCGACCTATTTCCCGAACGCGATGCTTGTAATTCGGCCACGCCAAAAGGGATAGCGCTTGCCTTGTGCCATGCGTGATATTTCAAAGGTCATCGGAACCCGGACACCGTCGATCAGACTGTAGTCGCCCCTTGTTACGTGCTCGCCCGAGCCGTGGTAAGGCGTGGTGAGGTCACCGTCTTCTTCCGCATGAAAACTGACCAGGGCGCCGCTGTCATCGAAGGTTGCGACGAGGCTTGTTTCGTATCCTTCAGCCCTGGCCCATGCACGGGCGTGATAGTCGTCAATCGGCTCCCAGGCGACGATCCCGCCGGGAAGAAGGGCCACCGGATTGAGTGAGGATTCCAAAAGCCAGCGGCGCAGGGAGATCCTGTTTAGGGTGTCGTTTCCGGTCTCACGCATGATCGGAATGGCCGTAAGCAGCTTGGCCTGCATATCCATATGACCGTTGATGTAGGTGTCGTTGACCGTCGCCCATGCTGCTCCGAAGACCGGAGTGTCTGCCGAAAAGGCGATATTTGGAAGAGTGGTCGCCAAAACTTGCCGAGCCGTGGTCGGGTTGAAATCCCCAGTATGGGGTCGGCGAAAGTCGCCTTCCTGCTCCACTTCCACCCACTTGAAGCCTTCCGGAATCCCGTTCGGCAGCACATAGTGAAAATAGGCGCGGACAGGTTCGGGTAAACCGGTCAGAAGAGGGGTCTGTTCATTGGTCTTGCCAGGTTTCGACTCGCTGGCGGACGCGATGACCTGCTGTTCGAAGGCGCGTATTTTCGAACGGGTCTCATAATTCAGGTAGCCCAAATAGCCGGCTGCCAATACACCGCCCGCAGCCAGGACAAGAGCGCTCGTTTTCAAGAAGGACATGGTCTTTCCTTTCAGACATTTCGAATGAAATCGATGAGAACCTGAATGGACCGCCTGGCGTTTTCCCAAGGGTCCTTTTGGTTTCGTACGGCTTGATCCAGGGCGAGCAAGGCCGAACCATGAGCCGCCGACCACAAGGTGAAAGCGAGAGCTTCCGCATCGAGCCCTTTGGCATAGCCTTTTGCCTGGCATGCGCTGACGCCGTTCGTGAGTGCGCTCAGGGCGTCCACCGGGATGACATCCTCCGTTCCAGGCGGCACCAAGTCGGCGGGCGGGCAGTAGAGGAGCCGGTAAAGAGCGGGATTGTCGCGGGCAAAGTCGAGATAGGCGATCCCGCCGTCTCGAAGGCGCGCCAGCGGGTCGCCATCGGACCTGCCATAACGCTGCTTCTTTTGGGCAAGGCTCTCCCGATAGGCCGTCTCGCGCACCTGAAGCAGAAGGTCGTCCTTGCTGGTGAAATGGTTGTAGAGCGCAGGCGCGCTGCAGCCGATTTCCTTGGCAAGCTCGGCGAGGGAGAAGTTCGTTCCGCCTTTTCGGCGCATGAGTTCCACTGCCGTACGAATGGCTTTGGCGGGAATGTCAATTGCATCTTGCTTGCGTGGGCGGGCCAATTGATTGCCTCTCGAGCTAGGGAAAGCAGTGAGCGGTTGCTTGTGGCTGTTTACCTGGCAAGCAGGTTAAAATTAATAATGTTAAATTAACGTCATTAATTAAAATGTCAAGGCGTGCATCCTTTGAACAGGATGCTCGCCTTGTCAGATTTTTCGGATCGTAAACTTGCGGGGCGGG
This sequence comes from Roseibium sp., assembly GCF_048260565.1. Taxonomy (GTDB): domain Bacteria; phylum Pseudomonadota; class Alphaproteobacteria; order Rhizobiales; family Stappiaceae; genus Roseibium. Next base: position 142,196 of record NZ_JBLXGP010000008.1, read on the forward strand.
TTAGCGATCTTCCCGATGCCACTTTTCCAGGACATCCAGCACGTCCGCGCCGGTTGCATTGGTCGGGAAGGTCAGGAAATCACCCTCCAGCTGAAGGGCTTCGTTCAAGAGGCGGTTATATTCCGCCTGAGGGACTTCGATCGCGCCGAACTTGCTCAGGTGATCGGTCACGAACTGGGTGTCGAGCAGGCTGTAACCGCCGACGACCATCCGTGCGACCAGATGGGCCAGGCACACTTTGGAGGCATCGGTCGACCGGGTGAACATGCTTTCGCCGAAGAAGGCTCCGTTGAGCGCGACCCCATAGAGGCCTCCGACCAGCTTTCCGTCCTGCCAGGCCTCCACCGTATGGCAGTACCCCATGTCGAAGAGTTCGCCGTAGAGACGGCGGATCTCCCGGTTTATCCAGGTTTTTCGCCGGCCCGGCATCGGGGCTGCGCAGGCGTCGATCACTGCCTGGAAATCGGTGCTGATGCGGATCTCGAAGATGTCGGAGCGGATCGTGCGCCGGAGCCTGCGCGGCAGGTGAAAACTGTCGAGCGGAAGAACGCCGCGGCGTTCCGGCTCGAGCCAGAACAGGCCGGCATCCTCCGCCGATTCGGCCATGGGAAAGAGGCCGCAGGCATAGGCTTTCAACAGCACCTGCGGCGTGATTTCCATAACGATGTCGTCGCTGTGACCCGCCATTCAAGGCACTTCCTTCAAGGACAAAGTCCCGGAGGGTCAGTCGGTTTTCCCGGCCAGATATTTTTCCAGCCAGTGAATGTCGTACTGACCGTTCGCGATGTCCTGATTGTCCACCAAATCGCGGAACAGCGGAAGGGTGGACTTCACCTCGTCAACCACGAATTCGTCGAGGCAGCGGCGTAGGCGCATCATGCATTCCACCCGGTTGCGGCCATGGACGATCAGTTTGCCGATCAGGCTGTCGTAATAGGGCGGGATCTTGTAACCCTGATAGACGCCGGAATCGACGCGCACGCCGAGGCCGCCCGGCGGATGGTAATAGGTGATCATGCCGGGAGAGGGCGCGAAGGTGCGCGGGTCTTCGGCGTTGATACGACATTCGATGGCATGGCCCACGAACTTGATGTCGTCCTGGGTCATGTCGAGGCTGCCACCCGCGGCAATTCGGATCTGTTCGTTGACCAGATCGATGCCGGTGATCATTTCCGTGACCGGATGTTCCACCTGCAAACGGGTGTTCATTTCGATGAAGTAGAACTCGCCGTTTTCATAGAGGAACTCGACCGTGCCGACGCCCCGGTACTTCAGTTTGCGCATGGCATTGGCGACGATTTCGCCGATCTTGTTGCGCTGTTCGGTGTTGAGGCAGGGGGAGGGCGCTTCTTCCAGAACCTTCTGGTGCCGGCGCTGCAAGGAGCAGTCGCGTTCGCCCAGATGGATGGCATTGCCCTGGCCGTCACCCAGCACCTGGATTTCGATGTGGCGCGGCTGGCCGAGGTATTTTTCCATATATAGCGCATCGTCGCCGAAGGCGGCCTTGGCTTCCGCCCTTGCCGTGGACAGCGCCGAATCCAGATCGGCCTCGGTGGCGGCGACCTTCATGCCGCGGCCGCCGCCGCCGGCCGCAGCCTTCACAAGAACCGGATAACCGATCTCGCGTGCGATCGCATGGGCATCGTCGGCAGGCGTGACCGCTCCGTCCGACCCGGGCACCACCGGGATACCCAGATCCCTGGCGGTTTGCTTGGCCTGGATCTTGTCGCCCATGATACGGATGTGTTCGGAGGTCGGGCCGATGAAGACGATGTTGTGCGCTTCGAGAATCTCCGCGAAGCGGGCGTTCTCGGACAGAAAGCCGTAGCCCGGATGCACCGCATCGGCGCCCGTGATTTCACAGGCGGCCAGAAGCTGCGGAATGTTGAGATAGCTGTCGCGGGCAGCCGGAGGGCCGATGCACACGCTTTCGTCAGCAAGACGCACATGCATGGCGTTCGCATCCGCTGTGGAGTGGACGGCCACGGTAGAGATGCCGAGTTCCTTGCAGGCACGCAGGATACGCAGGGCAATTTCGCCGCGATTGGCAATGAGGATCTTGGAGAACATCGCGGATGCGCCCCTATTCGACGATGATGAGAGGTTCGCCGAATTCGACCGGCTGGGCGTCTTCCACGAGGACCTGCTTGACGGTCCCGGACTTGGTTGCCGGAATGTGGTTCATGGTTTTCATGGCCTCGATGATCAAGATCGTCTGGCCTTCGGACACCTTGTCGCCGACTTCGACGTAATTCTTGGCACCCGGTTCCGGCGCCAGATAGGCGGTGCCGACCATTGGAGAGGTTATCGTACCCGGATGCGGTCCGGCATCGGCGGCGGGTGCAACCGATGCGGCTGCGGGCGCGGCGGCGGGAGCCGGAGCAACCGCGGGCGCGGCCATTGTCACCGGTGCATCGATGTGCAACTGGCGGGCGACCCGAATACGGAAATCGGCCTTTTCCAGTTCGATCTCGGACAGGTTGGTCTCATCGAGAAGGAGTGCAAGGTCGCGGATCAGGTCCGTTTCAGATTTCTTCTTGTCTTGTGACATTTCTCAGGACTTTCCTGGTTCGGGTCGTTTGGGGCGCATCGTTTCGGTGTCTCGTTCCGCAAACCGATGCTGCCTTCATTGAGTGCGCCATCGTGTCTGGAACATCAGCGCAAAAACTAGATGGTCCGGCATCATTTCAGCCGGACCAATTCCATGCACCTTATAAGGAGTCAACAGGATAAGGAAAAGCCCTGATTGGGCCTGACCTTATCGAGAAACAACAATCAGCAGGTCGTTTCGCCACAGCTCTTCAAGGCATCGACTTTCGCTTTCAGTTGAGCATAGCCGACGGCGCCGGGAATGACTTCATTTCCAATTACATAGGATGGCGTTCCGGTCAGTCCCAGGCGGTTGGCAAGAGTGTAGGATTCCTCAATCGTCCGGTCGGTTTCGTCTGTGGACATGACATTGGCGATCTCCTCCGCAGACAGTCCGATATCTGCTGCCGCCTTGAGGGCGCTGTCCTTGTTCGCCCGACCCCGGGTCATGAGCAATGCCTGATGGAAGTCCGCGTATTTTTCCGGAGCGAGCGTGTTGACCGCGACGGCGACCTTGGCGGCTTCAACCGAGCCTTCTCCAAGAACGGGAAATTCCTTCAGCACCATGCGCAGTTCAGGCTCCTCGTCCAGGAGCTGTACCATATCCGCGTGGGCGCGCTTGCAGTACCCGCAATTGTAGTCGAAGAATTCGACCAGGGTGACAGATCCCTTCGGATTTCCGAGGACGACCTGTCGCGCGGAATTGAACAGGATATCGGCGGAGTCGTTCAAGGCGCTTTTTCTTGCCGCTTCCTCGGCCGCCTTTTGACGACGGTCGAGTTCCGTCAGGGCTTCGGCAATCACTTCCGGGTTCTGGACCAGGTATTCGCGGACGATCTTTTCGATCTCGCCGCGGTCCATGTCTTCGGCTGCCGCATTGCGGACGCCGAACAGGACAGCGGACAGTGCCAGCAGCGCACTCAGGGCCAGCACGGTCAGCCGAATGGCGGCAGATGGGGCGCTGACTGCGCGTGATTGAATGGGCATCTTGTTCTCCTAAAGCCGTTTGTCTCCACGGCTGTCTAGACGTTTGGTGCTCTGCATCGGGCCGTTCAGAAGTGGATCAGCGTTTCCCGAGGTTCGGCGGTTTGTAGGACACAATATCATCAGCTTGAAGCCATGCAGGCGTTCCGCGCTTCAAATTCTTTTGAGCACGGGCGGCATATCGTTTCGCGGCCTCGAAATCGCCGGCGACCATCAGCCCTTTCGCGGTTGAAAGGTCGGCGTCCGCCTGTTTGCCCTGCCGGGCCTGAGCAATGGCGAGCTGGCTGAAGCCGATCCGCGAATTCGGGTCTTGCTGGATCCCTTTGCGCAGAATGCGTTCAGCCTCCGGGAGCGCCGAAGGGTCGTTGGAACCGACGAGGGCATAGCCGAGCCAGATCAGGAGCAGCCCTTCGTTCGGTCGGAGCGAAACGGCCTTGCGGAACGGTGCAACGGCCGCCCGGGGATCGCCGCCCTCCAGCAGAATCTGTCCCTTGAACTCATAAAGATACGGATTGTTGGGAAGTTGCCGGATCAGAGAATCGACATCCCTGACGGCATCCCGACGCCGGGTTTTCATGGCGGCGATGGCCCTGGCGTATTGGGCGGGGAGGCTGGTGTCGGAGCGGGGATAAGCGCGTGCGACCGCATTTGGGTGGCTGGTGAAGGCGAACAGTTTCGCTTTGACCATATCATGCCGGAACTGAAGGGACGCCGGATCCTTCTTGTTGAAATAGGGGCTCTGCTCGGCCGCCGTCTCCATCGAACGAAAGCGATCCCTGGCCATAGGGTGGCTGACTGCGTACGGATCGACAAATTTGGCGGAGAACATCTGTTCGTCGGCGAAGCGCCTGAAGGTCGTCAACATTCCCTTCGCGCTTTGTCCGGTGGCATTGAGGTATCGCAAGGCTGCCTTGTCGGCTGCGGCTTCCTGACCGCGCCGGTAGGAGAGAAAAGAGCGTTGCCCGACCGCGGCACCGCCGGCGGCGGCGGCCATGCCGCCCTGCGAAATCCCCCCTTGTCCGGAACTCGCGCCGGCTGCGATTGCGCCTGCGCCCAGGAGCATCCCGATCACGGACATGATGGCGGCATTCGCGGCCGCACTGCGCAGCTGTACCAGATGGCGACCGGCTATATGGCCGGATTCGTGGGCGATGACGCCGATGACCTCATTCGGCGTTTCCGATTCCATCACGACGCCGACATTGATGAACATGCGTCCGGAATCGGGAACGAAAGCGTTATAGCTTTTGTCATTCACAAGAATGATGTCCGGCTTCGAGCCTGCGATGCCGGCGACCTTGAAGATCGGCAATGCGTAGTCCCGCAGGAGCTCTTCCGTCTCCGCATCGCGCACCAGCGGAAGTTTTCTGCCTTGTGCCTGGGCAGGGGCCGAGAGGAAAGGAAACGCCACCGCAAGGGCCATGGTCGCCTTGATGACCCTGCTACCGACCGTTTGTCCGCGTCGGTGGAAGCGTCTGTTTTCATAAACGCAAATCGGTTCCCCGCTGCGTTCTGCTGATGGCACAAGCATTTCCGGTCGGCCTTTCAAAAGGCTCTCCCTTCTTCGCGGATTCGGGTTTCTGGATCCGTATGTGAGTATGGGAGGCCATTATACAAGGTCAAGTCGGAGCGCGCGTATACATTTCGGCAAGACAGATGCTAAAAGACCTATGTGTTTTTTGTGCAATGCAATGGAGGTGTGAATGGCCTTTCTGCCTGGCCAGGTATCGAAGCGAAGTAATATTGCCCCTTTTTTGGCGATGGAAGTGTTGATCGAAGCAGCCCGGTTGGAAGATCAAGGCAGAAAGATCGTCCACATGGAAGTCGGGCAACCCGGGGATCCCGCGCCCGAAAAAGCCCGTAACGCTGCCAAGCGGGCACTCGACGAGAAATTGATCGGCTATACCGAGACAGCGGGGGTGATTCCGCTGCGCGAAAATCTCTCCCGGCATTATCTTGAGACCTATGGACTGGAGGTCGACAAGGATCGGTTCCTGGTGACCACCGGCTCATCGGCCGGTTTCAATCTCGCCTTTCTTGCCGCTTTCGATCCGGGGGACCGGATCGTCCTGACTGCACCGGGGTACCCGGCCTACAGGGGGATCATCCGTGCCCTCGGGCTGGTTCCGGTGGAAATTGAGGTCGGTCCGGAAACCCGCTGGAGCCTGACGCCCGAGCTGATCGCGAAAGCACAGGCCGATGGTCCCGTCAAAGGCGTCCTTGTGGCAAGCCCTGCCAACCCGACCGGGACCATGATGACTCCGGAGAAGCTGGAGGAACTGGTCAGATACTGCGGGGAAGAGGGGATCTGGTTCATCTCGGACGAGATCTACCACGGTCTCGTCTACGAAGGGCGGCAGGAAACCGCTCTGGCCTATTCCGACCAGGTCATCATCATCAACAGCTTTTCAAAGTACTTCTGCATGACGGGTTGGCGGATCGGCTGGATGATCCTTCCCGAAATCCTGCTGCGCCCCGTCGAAAGGCTGGCGCAAAGTCTCTATATCTCGCCACCCGAGCTTTCCCAGATTGCCGCCACGGCGGCTCTTGAATGCCGCGAGGAGCTGGAGGCCGTGAAGGCCGGCTATGCCAGAAACCGCAAATTGCTTTTGAAAGGCCTGCCGGAGATAGGCTTTAACAAGCTGCTTCCGGTTGACGGCGCCTTCTACATCTATGCCGACACAAGCGCCTTTTCGCCGAATTCGCTCGAGTTCACGAAGACCATGCTTCATGAAGCGGGGGTGGCGGCGACGCCCGGGCTGGATTTCGATCCGGTTCACGGCGGCGAATTTACGCGCTTTTCCTTCGCCGGTGCGTATGAGGAAATGGAACTGGCCTTGGTTCACCTGAAGGACTGGCTGGGCTGACGAAAGCTGCGATCGCGAACGCTTTTTAGCGCGGACAAAAAAAGCGGCCACACGGCCGCTTTTCTTGTTTGTCGTATATTTTCCTGATTTCAGGGACGGTCAGAAGAAAGACCGCCGCTGCCACCATCCGCCGCGTTTCGGCTTCTTTTCAGCATCGTCGTCTCCGGCGGTTGCCGTTTCGCTGGTCACCACAGGTTCGGCCTGTTCAGCTGCCGGAGCCGGAGCTTGGACCGGCGTTTCACCGTTGTCCTCTTCGGCCGGTGCGGCCGCCGGCTCTTCGACTGCTTCGGAAACCTCATCCTTGGCGTCCGCGTCGGCAACTGCTTCAACATCGGCCACAGCTTCTACCGGTTCGGACTCTGCTTCAGAGCGTTCGTCATCCGGTTTCGCCTGTTCCTGGGCTTCGCCGTTTTCGGGGGCTTCGGTTCCGTCCTCGGTCGCCGCTTCGGCTTCCTGGGATTCGTCCCCGTTTTCGCCGTTACGTCGTCCCCGGCGTCCACCTCGACGTCCACGGCGGCGCTTGCGGCGCGGTTCGTCATCGGACGTGCCGTCCTCGCCTTCCTGGCCGTCGGCCCGGTCGGTTTCCTCATCACCGTTTTCGCCGTCTTCGCCATCGTCCCCGCGGGGGGCACGGGCGTCTGCACCGTCGGAAGAATTGTCAGCACCACCCCTGCGGCGTTTGCGCCGGCGCTTGCGGCGGCGATCCCGATCGCCGTCGTCCTCGGAGCGTTCCGGCGTTTCGTTCAGGTCTTCTTCTTCTTCCTCTTCCGGAATGATCGTATCCGGTTGGACAATCGGAACGACCTGCGGCTGGCGATCCCGGTCGATCGGGTCGGCACGATCGAGCACATAGTGCTGGCCGTTGACCATGTCGTCGGCCTGAACTTCGATCCAGACGCCGAAACGGGCTTCGAGATCGGACAGGTTCGCCCGTTTCTGATTGAGGATGTAGAGGGCGACCGGTGTCGTGGTCCGGATGACCAGATTATGGGTCGCACCCTTCAGGAGGTTGTCTTCCAGCGAACGCAGGACATGCAGGGCGACCGATTCCACCGATCGGATCATCCCCGTTCCCGAGCAGTGCGGGCAGGGGGTTGTGGAACTTTCCAGGACGCCTGTCCGGATACGCTGGCGCGACATCTCCAGAAGGCCGAAATGGGAAATGCGCCCGACCTGGATGCGCGCCCGATCGTTTTTCAGGCAATCCTTCAAACGCCGTTCGACGGTCCGGTTGTTCTTGTTCTCTTCCATGTCGATGAAGTCGATCACGACGAGGCCGGCAAGATCGCGCAGGCGCAACTGGCGGGTGACCTCTTCGGCCGCCTCCAGGTTGGTCTGCAGGGCCGTGTCCTCGATATTGTGCTCGCGGGTCGATTTGCCCGAGTTCACATCGATGGAGACGAGGGCTTCCGTCTGGTTGATAACGATGTAGCCGCCGGATTTCAGCGTCACCTGGGGCGAGAACATCGCGTCGAGTTGCGGTTCAACACCGTTGCGGATGAAGATCGGCGACGGATCGCGGTAAGGCTGGACGTTCTTGGCATGGCTCGGCATGAGCATGCGCATGAAGTCCTTGGCCTCACGGTAGCCTTCGTCCCCGGCGACAAGAACTTCATTGATGTCCTTGTTGTAGAGATCCCGGATCGAACGCTTGATCAGGCTGCCTTCCTCGTAAACGAGGCTTGGCGCACTGGATTTCAGCGTCAGCTCACGCACGTTTTCCCATAGACGCATCAGGTACTCGAAATCGCGTTTGATTTCGGCCTTGGTGCGGCTGGCGCCTGCTGTGCGCAGGATAACGCCCATGCCTTCCGGCACATCCAGTTCGGATGCGATCTTCTTCAGACGCTTGCGGTCGGCCGGCTGGGTGATCTTGCGGGAAATGCCGCCGCCGCGACCGGTGTTCGGCATCAGCACCGAGTAACGGCCGGCGAGAGACAGATAGGTCGTCAGAGCAGCGCCCTTGTTGCCGCGCTCTTCCTTGACCACCTGCACCAGAATGACCTGGCGACGTTTGATGACTTCCTGGATCTTGTACTGGCGGCGCGGCGGCGGGCGGCGCACGGGCAGTTCTTCGAGGGCATCTTCGGCACCGACGGATTCGACATGTTCGTCGCTTTCGCCTTCGTCGTCCTCGTCGTTGTCGGATGCCTTTGCCTCTGCTTCGTCTTCGTCCGAGGCCTCATCCGTTATGCCTTGGGAGGCTTCGACGGGGTTCGCATCGGCGTCGGCTTCTGCGTTCGGATCTTTCGCTGTTGCCTCTGCTGTGTCTTCGGAATCGTCCGTGTCGACAGCTTCAGAAGCGACGGTGTCGTCCTTCCGGCTGGCCGCGGCTTTCGAGCGTCTGCCGCGTCTGGGCTTGCGGGCGGGAGCTTCGTCCTCGTCACCCAGGTCGTCCTTGTCGTCAGCCGGGTTTTCGGCATCGAGAAGAGCCTGACGGTCGGCGACCGGGATCTGATAGTAGTCGGGATGAATTTCGCTGAAAGCGAGGAAGCCGTGCCTATTCCCACCGTATTCGACGAATGCCGCCTGGAGGGAAGGCTCTACTCTCGTGACTTTTGCTAGATAAATGTTCCCGCGTAATTGTTTTCTGTTAGCTGCTTCGAAGTCGAATTCTTCAACCCGATTGCCGCGTACGACGACGACCCGGGTCTCTTCCGGGTGCGCCGCGTCGATCAGCATCTTGTTTGCCATTGATGTTTGTCTCCACGGCAGCCCTGCGTCGTTCGCCGTAACAGGGCGCAACGCCCGAAGCGTGGTGGACTGCCGTATTGTTTATGATGTGCTGAGATACGGACAATGCGTTTGGCGCGGTCGGGCGATCAATACAAGCGGCCGCCGAAGCGTGGCCTGCTGGCATGTTGATCGTCATGTTCATCGCGCGTGATCCTTCGGGGCAACGCATGCCCGTTGTTAAAGTCGTTTGTCATTCTCTGGGGCGCGAATCACAGGAACATGTTCGCTGAAACCGCATCCCGCCATGCGGATTGGCCGTTCACATTCCCGGTGGCTTGACATTTTGCCTTGGGAAGGTGAGACGATGCCGGGTCTGCTGTCCGTGCCTCCTCCTGTGTGACCGGGAGCTGGTGCTAATTGGGCCTATGGCCTCAAAAGTGACCCAATTGCGCTCCGAAATCACGATGACATGTGGATAGACCAGATGATCCGTCATCGAGGATGGTATCGGTGGCAGACCGAAATCCGTAAGGTACTTTTACGATCCGCAACGCGCCTTTGCAAGCAATGTAAAGCGCATGACCATTTTTCCCGGTATGCTTGGGTGCTTTGGGGCGTGCCGGGCGAATAGTCCGCGCAACAGGTTCGACGCAGGAAATGGCAAGAATCCGTATGAATTCCGTCGGAGAATATTGGAAAATTCGCGGTTCGGAGCAAGGCGGGCGGCCTGTCCATCGGCGCTTTTGGGCGGTTGTGTCCGCAATTATGCTGGCCGTCTCCCTGATGCCGTCAACGGTTCTAGCCGAGCCAGAACAGGAAAAGCTGGTTCATGTCACCGGCGCCAGGATTGCCGGTGACGATGATCGCACCCGATTCGTTCTGGATCTCGATCAGCAGTTGTCGCCGGTCATATCGGGGTTGGCCGATCCCTACCGGCTTATCATCGATTTGCCGGAAGTTACGTTTGATCTTCCGGCGGATACCGGCAGGGACGGGCGCGGTCTGATCAAGGCCTGGCGCTATGGCCTGTTTGCGAAAGGAAAATCCCGCATCGTGCTGGATGTGTCCGAGCCGGTCGCGATCGACAAGACCTTCGTTCTGCCGGCGGTGGATGATCAACCCGCCCGAATGGTGATCGACATCGTCAGAACGTCGCGCGATGGCTTCCTGAAGTTCGCTCAGTCCTCCAGCGAGAAGCCCGCCGTCAAGGCGAAACCGGAAGAGAACGGGAAAGGTGACAGGCTGGCGAAGACGGATCGTCGGGACAAGCCTCTGATTATGCTCGATCCCGGACACGGCGGCATCGATACCGGTGCAATAGGTGTTGCCGGCACGCTGGAAAAGGCCGTCGTGCTCGAGTTCTCAAGGATCCTGAGGCGCAAGCTGGAGGAAACCGGCCGGTACACGGTTCAAATGACGCGTGACGATGACACGTTCATTCCCTTGGGAAACCGAGTGGAAATAGGTCACAAGCAGCAGGCGGATCTGTTCATCTCCGTCCATGCCGATTCCGTCGTACGAGGACGCACCCTCGCACGCGGCGCGACGGTCTATACATTGTCGGACCGGGCATCGGACCAATTGGCACAGGAAATCGCCGAAAGCGAAAACATGTCCGACGTCATCGCCGGCGTGCAGCTCGACGACGAGCCTGCCGATGTGGCGGATATCCTGATCGATCTTGCCCGGCGGGAAACCCGGAACTTTTCCGTCTTCTTCGCCCGTTCTCTCGTGAGTGAACTCAAGAGCGCGGTCCGGCTGATCCACAATCCGCACCGTTCGGCGGGTTTTCGGGTGTTGAAGGCGAATGACGTGCCGTCCGTCCTGGTGGAACTCGGCTATCTGTCGAACAGCCACGATGAAAAGCTCCTGGTTTCCGATGAATGGCGCGAACGCATGGCCGATGCCATGGTTGAGGCTGTCGATACTTTTTTCCGTCCCCGGCTGGCTCAGGATCGCAGCCGGGAGGACGAAAAGGTGTCGCAGTAATATGAAACGTGATCGGGCGGCGAACGGAACAGGTCGTGTGCTGCCTCAGCATCGCCATATTGGTGGTAAAGGAAGTGCAATCAAACGTACGCCTGTCAATGGCATCATGTTGCATGCGCTAGTCCTGTGTTAAGGGACGGGCGGTAGTATTTTCGGGGCGGGTCCTTATTCACCTGGATGAATAAGGCCTCACACCGGTCGGGAAAGAAAGACGAGCCTCCTGGCATGAAGTTTCTGGTGAAGTTTTTTGGCTATCTGTTCGGCATCGGTGCGGCCCTCGGCCTGCTGGTGGCTGCCGGCGTGTGGATGTATCTGGAAACTCTGAGCGCGGACTTGCCGGACTACACGGCGCTGAAGAACTACGAACCGCCGGTGATGACGCGTGTGCACGCTTCCGACGGCCAGCTGATGGCCGAATATGCGCATCAGCGCCGGTTGTTCCTGCCGATTCAGGCCGTACCGGACCTCGTCAAGGACGCCTTTATTTCGGCGGAAGACAAGAATTTCTATCACCACATCGGTGTGGATCCGGAGGGGATCGCGCGAGCGGTGGTGTTCTACCTGAAAAATATCGGCACGGGGCGCCGGCCTCAGGGGGCGTCGACCATTACCCAGCAGGTTGCGAAGAACTTCCTGCTGACGAACGAGTTCTCCGTTGACCGCAAGATCAAGGAAGCCATCCTGTCACTGCGGATCGAGCAGGCCTATACCAAGGACCAGATCCTGGAGCTTTATCTCAACGAGATTTACTTCGGCCTCGGAGCCTATGGTGTGGCGGCGGCATCGCTGGTCTATTTCGACAAGTCCGTGCATGAACTTTCGATTGCGGAAATGGCCTATCTGGCGGCGCTGCCGAAGGGGCCGAACAATTACCACCCCTTCCGCCACAAGGCCGCCGCGATCGAGCGCCGGAACTGGGTGATCGACCGGATGGTCGACAACGGCTACATCACCTCCGAGCAGGCGGAAGAGGCCAAGGCCGAACCCCTCAAGGTCACGCCGCGAGAAACCGGAACGCGTCTGTTCGCAGCCGAATATTTCACCGAAGAAGTGCGCCGTGAAGTGGCGGATATCTTCGGCGAGAAGCGTCTTTACGAAGGCGGATTGTCCATTCGCTCGTCCCTCGACCCGAAACTTCAGGCGATGGCGCGCAAGGCGCTCATGAACGGACTGATCAAGTTCGACCACGAGCGTGGCAGCTGGAGCGGCCCGGTCGACAAGATTTCGATCAATGGCGACTGGGGAAGCGAACTCTCCAAGATCAACGGCCTGGACGACATTCCCGAATGGTCTCTCGCCGTGGTGCTGAAAACCGGAGACAGCCAGGCGGAAGTCGGTATCCAGCCGAACAAGCTGCCGAGCGGACAGCTTTCTGACGAACGCACGACCGGTCCGCTGTTCCTGGAGACCATGAAATGGGCCCGCGTGCGCGGCCAGGCACCGAAAGCAGTGTCGGATGTGCTGTCGCCGGGCGATGTGGTCTATGTGGAACAAAGCCCGGTGGCACCCGGATCCTACGAGCTGCGCCAGGTTCCCAAAGTGTCCGGCGCGCTCGTCGCGATGGATCCCTATACCGGACGTGTTCTGGCTCTGGTCGGTGGCTTCAGCTTCGCCCAGAGCGAGTTCAACCGCGCGACACAGGCTTACCGCCAGCCCGGATCGGCGTTCAAGCCGTTCATCTATGCGGCAGCGCTCGACAATGGTTACACCCCGTCATCGGTGGTGATGGATGCGCCGCTTGAAATCAGCCAGGGTCCGGGCCTCGGTACCTGGCGGCCGCAGAACTACGGCGGCAAGTTTTACGGTCCGTCGACCCTGCGCACGGGGATCGAACTGTCCCGGAACGTCATGACGGTACGTCTTGCGCAGGACATGGGTATGCCGCTCGTCGCGGAATACTCGAAGCGGTTCGGTATCTACGACAACATGCTGCCGGTTCTTTCCATGGCGCTTGGCGCCGGGGAGACCACGGTCATGCGCATGGCGACCGCCTATGCCACGATCGCGAATGGCGGCAGGAAGGTTCGTCCCACGCTCATCGACCGGATCCAGGATCGTTACGGCCGGACCATTTTCAAGCATGACAGCCGCATCTGCGACGGGTGCAGCCAGGAAGTCTGGGAAGGCCAGGGCGAGCCGGAACTGATCGACAATCGCGAGCAGGTTCTCGATCCGATGACTGCCTACCAGATAACCTCCATGATGGAGGGCGTCGTCCAGCGGGGCACGGCGACCGGTGTGCGGGCCGTCGGACGTCCCGTTGCCGGCAAGACCGGTACCACGAACGACGAGAAGGACGCCTGGTTCATGGGCTTCACGCCGGATCTGGTCGTCGGTGTGTTCGTCGGCTACGATTCGCCCAAGCCTATGGGGCGGGGAGCAACCGGCGGCCATGTGGCGGCCCCGATCTTCACCGACTTCATGAAGCAGGCGCTGGCCGACAAGCCGCCGGTGGAATTCCGGGTACCGAAGGGCTTGCAGCTCATTCCGATCAACCGACGGACCGGTCTGCGTGCCCAGGCGGGCACACCGGGCACGATCCTGGAGGCTTTCAAGCCGGGCATGGCGCCGCCTGACAGCTATTCGGTCATCGGGTTCCAGGATGAGATGGGCGTGCCGCGAGACGTGTCCCCCGAAGCGGGGCAGGCGGTCCTGTCGGGCACCGGCGGGTTGTATTAGACGGCCACTATTCCCACCTGATTTTCGAGGTGTTTACACTGGACGAGGCCAGGGCTAATGTCCCGGCCCAATTCATTGCCTGTGTTCCGTTTCGGAATCAGGTTTCTCATAAGCAACAAGAGGTATTCGATGCGCGCCGAGACGGAAGCCGTCGTTGATGACATCAAGCAGGCCATAAGCCTGCTGAGGAGGCATCTTTGACTGGGATCAGGCCCTGGTCCGACTGGATGAACTGAATGCGGCTTCGGAAGATCCGGAGCTCTGGAACGATCCTTCTCGCGCCCAGAAAATGATGCGCGAGCGTCAGCAGCTCGACGACGGCATTACCGGCGTCAGGGAGCTCGAACAGGATCTTGCCGACAACGTCGAACTGATCGAACTCGGCGAGATGGAGGATGACAGCAGTGTCATCTCCGAGGCCGAAGATGCGCTCAAAGGGCTCAAGGACAAGGTCAACAAGCTGCAGCTGCAGTCGCTCCTGTCCGGCGAAGCTGATGCCAATGACGCCTATCTGGAGATTAACTCCGGTGCCGGCGGCACGGAGAGCCAGGACTGGGCATCCATGATGCTGCGCATGTACCGCCGATGGGCGGAACGGCGCGGCTACAAGGTCGAAGTGCTGGAATATCACGACGGCGAAGAGGCCGGTATCAAGTCGGCGACCCTGCTGATCAAGGGCGAAAACGCCTATGGCTGGCTCAAAACCGAATCGGGCGTGCATCGCCTGGTGCGGATTTCGCCCTATGACAGCCAGGCGCGCCGTCACACCAGCTTCTCAAGTGCCTGGGTCTATCCGGTCATCGACGATTCGATTGAAATCGAAGTCAACGAAAGCGATTGCCGTATCGATACCTACCGGGCGTCGGGCGCGGGCGGACAGCACGTCAACACGACCGATTCCGCGGTGCGTATTACGCACCAGCCGACCGGCATCGTGGTGCAGTGCCAGAGCGAGCGATCACAGCACAAGAACCGCGCGACTGCCTGGTCGATGCTGAAAGCCCGCCTTTACGAGGCGGAATTGAAGAAGCGCGAGGAGGCCGCCAATGCCGAGCAGGCCAACAAGACAGATATCGGTTGGGGGCATCAGATCCGTTCCTATGTTCTGCAGCCCTATCAGCTGGTGAAGGATCTAAGGACCGGCGTCGAAAGCACGTCGCCACAGGATGTGCTCGACGGGGCACTCGATCCCTTTATGGAAGCGGCCCTTGCCCAGCGTGTCTTTGGCGGAGACGAGGTCGAAGTCGAGGACGTGGAGTAAGGCCTTCGTCCGGACAAATGAGAAAAGGCGCCACAAATTGCGGCGCCTTTTTTGTTTACCGGTAGGGAGGGTTATCGCCCGATGTTCTAATGCTTCAGCAGGGCGGCAAGACGGTCGCCGGCGGTGACAAAAGGAGCCGGGTCGATGGCCTCGTCGCTCTGGCGCACTTCATAATGCAGGTGCGGACCGGTGGAACGGCCGGTCGACCCGACATTGCCGATGAGGTCACCTGCAACGATGTGGTCGCCTTCGGAAACCCGAACCTTGCTCAGGTGGCCGTAACGGGTCACGAAACCGTTGGCATGGCGGATCTCGACCATTCTGCCGTAACCGCCGCTCCAGCCTGCATGTTCGACGGTGCCGGAGGCCGCAGCGAAAACCCGCGCACCATACGGTGCCTTGAAATCCATACCGGTGTGCATGGCGAGGCGCTTCAAAAACGGATCCGTCCTCGGGCCGAATTGACTGGAAATGGATGCGCTGCGGGTCGGGCGGTGGAGCGGAAGAAGACGGGCCCGGTTCTTGACGTTGTGCAGGGCCTTCAGAACACGTTCGGTGCGGGTGACACGGTCAAGAAAAGTGCCGCCCGTAATCGGGACGAAAGGGCCGCCGACAGCGTTATGGGATTGGCCGCTTTTCCTCTTGATAAGAGTGACGCCCAAGGGCTTTGTCGCTGCAACAATCTTGTCGATCTGCTTTTCGGTCGCGACAGCAAGTGCATCCAGTACGGCGTCACTTTCCCGGTCCATGACGGCGAGGTTATTTCCGACGGCTTCGAGTGCCGCCTGTTCCTCCGGGTCGATGCCGGGCTTCAGGTTCAGCTTTCCGGTTTCGGTGTCCGGTTCGCCTCTCAGTCCGAGGGTCTTGACCGGATCCTTGACCGGCTGCGGCTCGCCGCCCATTGCGGAGGTGTCGTCATCGATATTCGCAAGCGTGCCTTCTGTCCGCACAGGTTTCTCGGCTGGTACAGGGTTCTGTGTCGCAATCCGGATGCCGCTTTCTTCCGCGCGCGCCATCAGCTCGGTCACGACCTCATGGCGTTTGCTCAACAGCTGCTGCCGGCGGAGAAGGGTGGTTACCTGTTGTTCCACGCTTTCGCGCTCCACCATCTGGCGACTGCTCAGCCGTTCGATCTCTGATTTCAGACGGTCAATGCGGTCCTGGTAGAGCGTTTCCATCTGCCGGCGTTCGGCTTGTGCTGACGCGGCCATGTCGTCCCGCATGAACCAGTATGCCGTTGCGCCGAAATAGCCGAGGGACAGAACAGTACAAACGGCGGCTACGGCCATCAGTATCGCCGGCCGGACAAACAGCGTCGTCGACTTCGTCCCACGCGTAAATGTGATGTGGGGGGTGGAGGCGGTGCCAAATCCTTGGCTGCGGAATTCCCGGTGCTTTTGCATGGCCGCTGATATCACTCGTTACAGCTCGCTTGATCAGTGACCACGATTAGAAATTGGTAAGGTTAATAAATCGTCTTTCGGATGTGGTATTCATCCGATAATCCGAGCAAGAGGCTTGTAAAAACCGGGAGTTAGTCCGGCTTCCGAGCGGGCGCGATCATTGAAGGGCGGCTTCAACGCGCCCTTGAAATGGCGACGGACGTAAGCATGAAAGGCCGGTTCCGGGCGGATGCCGATTCTGTCGCACAAGAATCGAAACCACTTGGCGCCGAAGGCGACATGGTTTTTTTCGTCCCGGTAGATCACGGTCAGCGCCCTGGCAGTCTCCTCGTCGCCCAGTGATTCGGCTTTTTCGATCATCGGCGGTGTAATATCGAGGCCGCGGGCCTCCAGAACCAGCGGTATGATCGCAAGCCGGGCCGCGAGGTCATGACCGGTTTCCTGGGCGGCCTGCCACAGACCGTCATGAGCGGGTAGATCACCGTAGCGCGCGCCCAGTTTTGCTAGCCGATCCTCAAGCATGGAGAAATGCTTTGCTTCTTCCAGGCCGACCCTGACCCAGTCGTCATAATAGGACCGGGGCAGGCGGGTGTTCGCGAATCGTCCGATCAGGTCCCATGTGAGGTCAACGGCATTCAATTCTATGTGTGCAAGCGAGTGGATCAGCGCCAGACGGCCGGCATCGCCGCCAAGCGCCCGCTTGGGCATGTCACGGGGGGCCAGCAAAACAGGCTTGTTGGGCCGGCCGGGCCGGTCGGGCATTGCGCCGTCCTGGAATGGACTGCCGAGCGACAATTCCCGCCGGAACCAGGCCCGGGCCGTCGCATGCGCAAGGCGGACCTTCTCGGAGGTGTCTCCGGTACTGACAATGGCGCGGGCACCGGCAACCAGAGAACGGGCATGGCCGGAGCAATTTTCGGATTGCATGGATTTCGGCTCGTCGACGGTTCTTTAGATGCTTCGGCCCGCTTTCAGAGAGCCTTTACGGCGTCCAGTACGGCTTCTGCATGTCCGGCTACCTTCACTTTTCGCCAGATCTGGGCGAGTTTGCCCTCGGCGTCCACGAGAAAAGTAGACCGTTCCACGCCCATGTATTTTTTGCCGTACATGGATTTCTCCACCCAGACGCCATAGGCTTCGCAGGCGGTCTTTTCGGGGTCGGCGGCAAGGCTGACCGTCAGGTTGTGCTTGGCCTTGAACTTGTCGTGCTTGGCAACCGTGTCGGGCGAAATGCCTATGATCCTGGCCCCGAGTTTGGCGAATTCCTGATCGAGTGCGGAAAAAGCAATGGCTTCCTTGGTGCACCCGGGTGTGTCGTCCTTGGGGTAAAAATAAATCACTACAGGCGATCCGCGCAGCGCGGACAGGGTTATCTTCGCTCCCCCATCACCGTCCAGTTCAAAATCAGGTGCCGATTCGCCGATCGTCAGTTCACTCATCATGCCTTCCTTATGTCACACTTGGCTGTTTAAGCCATTTTGCGGCTATGCGCGCATGTTTCGTTGGAATTCGCATTTTCCAGCGTTTGGTAGGTATCATAGAAAGGCTATCGTTCGGATCAACGATGAAGCCCGCATTCAATGACAGGTTGCTTGAAGACAAGTAACATCTGACGGCCGTGGAAACGGTCCGCCCCCTGAGATTTCGGAATATATGGAAAAAAAGCCCAAGCCCCGCAAAGTACCGAAACGTCGTTCAAACTTCCTCCGACGGATCGGGCTCCTGCTTGGCGGGATGGCACTCATTGGTATGGGGTGGCTTGCCTACCTTCTGAGCAGCGGGCCGGTTCACGTTCCCCTGCTTGCGGGTTTCATGTCCGACAGGGCCAGTAATGGTCCGGCACGGCTGACCATCGCAGATACCCTGATTGATGTTTCCGGTGGAGACGGTATCCGGGTGATCGTGCGGGAAGCGTTGCTGACAGTGGCCGGCGAGGTTCCGGTCGAGGTTTCGCTGCCTTTGGTGGAAGCGCCTGTCGAATTCGGCGCTCTCGTGAGTGGAAAGATCCAGTTTTCATCGCTGACAATCGACCGGCCGCTGGTCACGATCGGGGTCCGGGAAGGCGGTGAGCCAAATCTGCCCAAGATGAATCTGTTGATGGAGGCGGTCAACAGGGTCAGTGATGTCGTGGAGGATGCCTTCTCCCGCCGCAAGCTTGAGCACGTGTCGGTACAGAATGGCAGCGTTCTCGTACAGGGAGCCATAGCGCGCAATTTTTCAGGCATCGATGCGGAGATTACCTGGGATCAGGAGCGAACCATCCGTGCCAGGGCGAACGTGGCGGGACGGGTCGAGCCCTGGAAGATCGAATTTCTGCGCAAGGCGCCGCTGGACGGAAAAGATCGCTCGATTGCCATGGTCGTCGACGGCATTTCCCTTGCCGACCTGGTCAACCCGGTCAAGGTGCCCAGAGCGGGAATGGATCTCGGAATCCCCTTGCAAATGAAGTTCGAAACAGGCCTGTCCGGGGACGGCGTGTTCCGTTATGCCAATTTCGTCGGCCGGGTCGCGGAAGGCGTGATTCACATAGGGCCGACGCCGATCCATTTCGACGACGCGGCATTATCGTTGATCTGGCAGGGCGATGATCCGAAAATCAAGGTGACCCGCTCGCATGCGATCAATGGCGAGACCCAGATTTTCTTCACCGGGGAAATCGTGCCGCCGGTCGAGCCATCCGGCGACTGGACGATCGAGCTCTCGACAGATCTGGCCCGGTTCGGTTCGTCCGATGTGCCTTTACCGCCGTTCAGCGTCAACGACATGAGCCTGTCGGCGCGCTTCCAGCCCGCAAGCAAGACAGTGTTTCTGGACAAAATCCAGATCGCGGCAGGCAAGGCCAGAGCTTATATGGTCGGTTCGGTGGAAATCCGGAACGACGGCCCATATATGGCGCTGGCCATCGACGGGGAACACGTTCCCGTCGGCCTTGCCAAGCATCTCTGGCCGATCACGGTCGTACCGCCTGCGCGCCAATGGGTAATCGAACACATCAAATCGGGCATGATCGACGAGGCTCGCGCGGATATTTCGCTTCGTCCGGCGGCTTTCGATCCGAACGATCCGGAGCCGGGTTGGTCCGGCGATGACATCAAGGTCAGCCTGAAATTCAGCAATGCGAGAATTTCGCCTGTCGGGGAGGTGCCGGACGCTTACAACCTTTCAGGCACCATGAACGTGGAAAATGAGGTGATGACCGTCCATGCGGGAGGCGGCCTTATTTACACGGGCAGCGGTGCTCAGGTTGGCGTCCCGGATATGACCTTCCAGATCCAGCGTATGCGGGAAAAGACCAACAAGTTGGGCGTTCTGGATCTGGAACTGGAGGGCGGCGTTCGCGAGATCGGCCGGATCTTAAACAGCAAACCTTTCCGTGTTCTGGCGAAAACCGGACTGACACCCGGTGCGATTGCGGGCGACGGAAAATCCTGGGTCCATGCGGAATTCCCGGTGCGCAAGGACATTGACCTGGCCGCGGTCCAATGGAACGCGAAAGCGGAGTCTACGAACTTCAGCCTGAACAAGCCTGTCCGTGGACACACGATAAAGGATGCGGAGATCAAGCTGAGTGCGGATCGGCGGCAGGTCGCTATTACCGGTAAGGGTGTCCTGGATGGTTTGCCGGCGGATATCGACCTTTTGTTCCCACTGGGCGATTCCGGTGTGGAGGGCCGTCAGGGGGTGGTGCTCAATGTGACCGCCAAACAGCTCAAGAAGAACGGTGTTGATCTGACGTCCTTGCTCGATGGGCCCATGACACTGGTGGTCGACGATGCCAATGGCGGCCAGACGTTCAATGTCGACTTGACGAAGACGGTCGTCCGACTGGATGCGCTCGGCTGGACAAAGGCCGCCGGGGTTCCCGCCACGGCGGAATTCCTGGTCAAGACCGGCGATCAGGGCTACCACGTGCAGGATTTTGCCCTTCACTCGGATGGTGTCGATGTCAATGGATCCATAACGCTGTCCAAGGCCGGCGACCTGGAGACGGCCTCCTTTGCGACATTCCAGTTGAGGGCGGGCGACGAGGCCTCTGTCAGTGTTCAAAGGACAAAGAATGGCCGGTACAAGGTCGCGATGATCGGCAATTCCTTTGATGCGAGGGGGCTGATCCGTGAGATCCGAAAGCCATCGACGGGAACCGATGGCAAGGGGAGCAAAAGCCCGATCAAGGGTCTTTCTGTGACGGCCAGCCTGAGCCGGGTGACGGGCTTCAATGGCGTTCGCCTGAACGATTTTGTCGGGCTGATTGAGGCTGACACGAATGGGATTGCCAAGGCCGATGTGAGTGGCTCACTGGACGGTCGATCGCCGTTCAAGTTTTCCCTTCAACCGGCAGGAGCCGGCAAGGTGGCGGATGGCGATTTCGGCGACGCGGGCGCCACGCTCAAATTCCTCGACCTCTATGAACGAATGCGCGGCGGCCAGGGGAAGTTGCGCGTCAACATGTACGATACCAAAACCTGGGACGGCAGTTTCAGGGTTCGGGAACTTTCCATCACCCAGGATCCGGCGCTGAAGCGCCTGAGTTCCGATCCCAGCGTGTTTCGATCGCAGCTGAGGAACGATGGAGGCTTCAGGTTGCCGGCTTCCGCCCGGAATGGCGAATCGTCATTCCAGACCCTCGATATCCTGTTTACCCGCGCCGGCGACATTCTGACGATCCACAAGGGCGGGCTGAAAGGAACGGTTTTCGGGGGGACCGTGTCGGGAACCGTCAATCTGGCATCCCAGGCCCTCGACCTGACCGGGACGTTTGTTCCGATATTTGCGCTCAACAATATCTTTTCCAAGATCCCGATTCTCGGGTTTGCCTTGGGCGGGGGATCGGGGGAAGGCCTTATCGGCGTGACCTATCGGATCACCGGCGAACTTTCCGATCCTAAGCTGTCGGTCAATCCGATTTCGGCGATCGCGCCCGGTATTTTCCGCAAGATGTTCCAGTAATGAAAACGGCCGGACATTGTCCGGCCCTCTCTTGTTTCCGCGCCCGTTTTTCCGTCAGCTCATACGGGCTGTAGAAGGACGTGTTTCTTCTTGCCGAGCGATAGCTTGATCACGCCATCCGCGGTCACATCGGTCAAACCGAGTTGGCGCTTGTCGTTCTGTTCGGCCTTGTCGTTGATCCTCACTGCGCCGCCCTTGATATTGCGTCGGACGTCGCCGTTGGAGGCGCACAGTCCGGCGGTCACAAAGGCATTGAGAATGCCCAACCCCGCTTCGAGATCGGCCTTCGGGATTTCGACGGTCGGCAGACCCTGGGCCATTTCGCCTTCCTCGAAAGCCTTGCGGGCGGTCTCCGCGGCGGCCTCCGCCTTTTCCCGTCCGTGAATGAGGGCGGTCGCTTCCGTCGCCAGGATCTTCTTCGCCTCGTTGATCTCCGATCCCTGAAGGGCCGCGAGCCGCGCGATTTCGTCCATCGGAAGCACTGTGAAGAGCTTCAGGAACCGTTCCACATCGGCATCTTCGGTGTTTCGCCAATACTGCCAGTAGTCATAGGAGGAAAGCTGCTCGTCATTGAGCCAGACGGCGCCGGCGGCGGTCTTGCCCATCTTGGCGCCGGACGCCGTGGTCAGCAGCGGCGAGGTGAGGGCGAAGACCTCCACACTTTCCAGGCGGCGGGTGATGTCGACACCGGAGAGGATATTGCCCCACTGATCGGAGCCGCCCATCTGCAGGCGGCAGCCGGTGCGCCGGTGGATCTCCAGATAGTCGTAACCCTGCAGGAGCATGTAATTGAATTCCAGGAAGGACAGATGCTGCTCGCGCTCAAGGCGCAGGCGTACGCTGTCGCGCTGGATCATCTGGTTGACCGAGAAATGCCGGCCGATGTCGCGTAGAAACTCGACGTAGTTGAGCTTCAAGAGCCAGTCGGCGTTGTCCATCATCAGGGCATCGGTCGGACCTTCGCCGAACGTGAGAAGCTTCTCGAACACCTTGCGGATGCCGGCCTTGTTCGCCTCGATGTCGTCTTCGGTCAAAAGCTTGCGGCTTTCGTCCTTGCCGGAAGGGTCGCCCACGCGGGTGGTGCCGGAGCCCATGAGGGCAATCGGCCGGTGACCGGTCTGCTGGAACCAGTAAAGCATCATGATCGGCACGAGTGAGCCGGCATGGAGGCTCGGAGCCGTACAGTCGAAGCCGATATAGGCGGTGACCGTCTCCTTTGCGCAGAGTTCGTCCAGACCTTTCGGATCGGAAATCTGATGGATGAACCCGCGTTCCGACAGGGTCTTTAGAAACTCCGACTTGAATTCGCTCATTTTCCGGTTCCGTGTCGTGCTTGCTTGAGGCTTCTTGCGCCGTCCGTTCTTTTCCCGGGCCCCCTATATCGGAAGTGGCGTTGAATTTCACGAAAGAAGAAAAAAATTTTGGTCTCCTGTTTTCTGCGCCGCGAAATTCGGCCACAAAAGAAGTATGCATGACCAAAACGCGTCCACATCCGGAGAAATCGGATCACTACGGAACATCTGTTGAAACGGCTCGTTGTCTATTGTCCTGGATATGATTTGCGACCGGTGAGCCAGAGCTTTGCGCTCATAAAGTCGGAATTTCAAAACTATCTGAAAATAAGACAAGTCGAAGGGACGATTTCGCCTGTCGACGTCGGATCGCATAACGAACGTGGCGATGCGACGTGGGCCGGTCGGATGGACTGGCCGGAAGGAACGGTTGAAGCGCGGTTTGTCCAACTGGGCTGGCGGGACGTGATCAGGCCCGATTTCGAAAGGGGCTGGTTTCGTCTGATGATCGACGCGCTCTGGTCCTTCTATCAGTATGCGCGTGCCGGCGGATATGGCGCGGTGCTCAAAAGCAATTGGGCGCACAGCATCTTCTGTTTTTATCCTGCGGTCGGCTTTGCCCTCTTTTGCGCAGCCTGTCTTGTTCCGCCAGTCCTTTTGGCTCCCGTTATCCTTGAGGGTGCCGGCGCGCTCCTTCCGGCGAGGACAGCGGGGTTGCTTTCCTGGGGCATCCTGCTTGCGGGAAGCGGGCTGTGGGCTGCCGGTGTTTATCGCTTCACCCGCCTGATCGAACCCTGGACCTATTTCTGGTATCTCGTGAACAGCTGGTATTTCATGGCTAGGCTTGCGCGAAATGCGCATCCGGACATGCAGGCACGTATCGAGGAATTTGCCGACACGATCGTTGCACTCAGCGAACAGGCTGATGAAGAAGAAGAGCTGGTCGTCGTTTCGCACAGCTGCGGGACATTCGTCGCCATCTATATACTTGCCGCGGTCTTGCGCCGGAATCCGGATATCGGAAAACGCGCCGGCGGATTCGCATTTGTCACACTTGGACCGGCATTCGAATGCCTTGGCGGTTTCGGGGCAGAGCGCGGGTTCGGCAAGGCGATGGCCGCAGTCGCCAAGGCCGGGGTCGACTGGACAGATATTTACGGACCTCAGGATATCGTTTGCGGCGGACGAACGTCTCCTGTGGCGAGATATGCACCGAAGCCGGACAAGGTCTCTGTGGCAAGGGAGCCCAGACGGTTCAGTGTCTGTATTCCGGACCGGATGCCTGCGAAGAAACTGCGGTATTTGCGCTTTCGTTTCTTCCGGCTGCACTTTTGCTACTTCCTTGCCTCACTCCGGCCCGACCTTTTCGACTTCTACAGCCTCATGCTTGGTCCCGAGCCGGCCGTAAGACAGCTTCAGGTATGGGCCGATCACAAGGGATAGACCTGGCTGGCCATAAGGCCAGCAGCCGACCAGGTCGGACCAAAACAAAAAGGCCGGGCTGAAGCCCGGCCTTTCCGTTTCCATCCGTCGGAAGGATCAGACGGAGTAGTACATGTCGAATTCGACCGGATGCGGCGTCATTTCGTAACGCTCGACTTCTTCCATCTTCAGTTCGATGTAAGCATCGATCTGGTCGTCGTCGAACACGCCACCAGCCTTCAGGAACTCGCGGTCGGCGTCGAGGGATTCCATGGCTTCGCGGAGCGTGCGGCAAACGGTCGGGATCTCGGCCAGTTCTTCTGCCGGCAGGTCGTAGAGGTTCTTGTCCATCGCGTCGCCCGGATGGATCTTGTTCTTGATGCCGTCAAGACCGGCCATCAGCAGGGCGGAGAAGCAGAGGTACGGGTTCGCGGACGGATCCGGGAAGCGGACTTCGACACGCTTTGCCTTCGGGTTAGACGAGAACGGAATACGGCAGGAAGCCGAGCGGTTACGCGAGGAGTAAGCCAGCAGAACCGGTGCTTCGTAGCCGGGGACCAGACGCTTGTAGGAGTTGGTCGACGGGTTGGTGAAGGCGTTCAGCGCCTTGGCGTGCTTCAGGATGCCGCCAATGAAATACAGGCAGGTCTCGGAGAGGTCCGCATACTGATTGCCTGCGAAGACCGGCTTGCCTTCGTTCCAGATGGACAGGTGGCAGTGCATGCCGGTGCCGTTGTCGCCGAAGACCGGCTTCGGCATGAAGGTTGAGGTCTTGCCGTAGGCGTGGGCGACCTGATGCACAACGTACTTGTAGATCTGCATGTGGTCGGCGCAGGAGGTCAGCTTGTTGAACTTCATGCCGAGTTCGTGCTGGGCTGCGGCCACTTCGTGGTGATGCTTTTCTGTCGAAACGCCCATGTCGGCCATGACGGAGAGCATTTCGGAGCGGATGTCCTGGGCGCTGTCGATCGGCGGGACCGGGAAATATCCGCCCTTGGTGCGCGGACGGTGACCGAGGTTGCCGGTGTCGTATTCGGAACCCATGTTGGACGGCAGTTCGACGCTGTCGAGCAGGAAGCCGGTATCATAAGGGTCGGCAGTGAAACGGACGTCGTCGAAGAGGAAGAATTCAGCTTCCGGGCCGACAAAGATGGTGTCGCCGAAGCCGCCGGACTTCACGTAGGCTTCCGCCTTCTTGGCGGTCATGCGCGGGTCGCGGTTGTAGGCTTCGCCGGTGATCGGGTCGACGATGTCGCAGAAGATCGCCATGGTGGACTGGGCGAAGAACGGATCCATGTGAGCCGATTCCGGATCGAGGACCAGCATCATGTCGGACTCGTTGATGGCCTTCCAGCCGGCGATGGACGAACCGTCGAAGGCAACGCCTTCAGCGAACATGTCTTCATCGACGAGGGCCACATCCATTGTGACGTGCTGCATCTTGCCGCGCGGGTCGGTAAAGCGCAGGTCGACGAACTTCACGTCCTTTTCTTTGATTTCCTTAAGGACCTCGGAAGCAGTGGTCATTATGTCCATCCCTTGATTTATCGTGTGAACAGGTTGGCTTGATCTCGGTGCCGGGCTTTTTGCATGATCGATATTTCAAAAAGCGCCGGAACCGAAAGAGGGAGGCCCTGGGGCCTGGGTTGGTTAGATGGCGTCCACGCCGGATTCGCCAGTCCGGATCCGGACCGCTTCCTCGATGTTGGACACAAAGATTTTGCCGTCGCCGATGCGCCCGGTCTGGGCCGCAGAGCGAATGGCTTCGACGGCCTTTTCCACCATATCGGAGGGAAGCACAATCTCGACTTTCACCTTGGGCAAAAAATCGACGACATATTCCGCACCCCGGTAGAGTTCGGTATGGCCTTTCTGACGGCCGAAGCCCTTGGCTTCGGTAACAGTAATGCCCTGGAGACCGACCTCCTGGAGAGCTTCCTTCACCTCGTCCAATTTGAAGGGCTTGATGATTGCCTCGATCTTTTTCATCAGCTTCTGTCTCTCTCCAAAATTATTGGCCGGAAAATCTGGCGCAGTCCTTGTAGTGGACCGTCACGCTCAGGCCTCCGACGAATGCCGATGGGCCGTTGCATAGCGCATAAAGCATGATGTGTGCCAGTTTTCTTCCTTATGCGGCCAAAAGTTTCCCGGACCGGAAATCGCCAAAAAAGAGAGCATTTTTTGATGCCCGCTTCGACTTGTGTCCATTACTGCATTCTGAATATGCATAAAAAATAATCAATATGCCTATATAATAATCCAAATTGCATTTTTTGGTTCAGCTCACCGGGTGCGCAATGGAGCGGGTGCCTCCATCATGTTGCTGTTTTGAAACCCGCGGGGTTTGTTTGTTGCCATCGGCCGCCTTCAATTGTCTAAGGTGCCGGTACTTGCGGTTTGTCGCCTCAGGTGTTGAAGCGAAAACGGAGACTTTGCTGCGTTGTCCCATGTGAGTCCTTCCCGTATCACGGAACTGCTGACACCCGTTCAAATGGGCCAAGCGGACCGGCTGACGATAGCATCCGGCGTCCCGGGCCGCGACCTTATGGAGAATGCCGGGAAGCATGTGGCGAAGGCCGCTGCCGAAATGGCGGACGAGGGCGGGCGCGTGCTGGTGCTTTGCGGTCCGGGAAACAATGGCGGTGACGGCTTCGTTGCCGCGCGCTTACTGAAACAGGCCGGATTTGCCGTCGAGGTTGCACTGTTGAAGGATCCGGAAGGCCTTGGCGGAGATGCGCGGCTGGCATTTCTGGACATGATTTCAGGGCAGGGCGGGCTTGTGCCCATGCTGATCGGCGAGATGGATCTCCGCTCTCGGCTTGCCGCATCCGATCTCGTCATCGATGCCCTGTTGGGCGCGGGACTGGACCGGAACCTAACCGGTCCTCTTGGATCCATCGTCAATGAAATCAATGACAGCGGATGCAGGGTGCTGAGTGTCGACCTGCCGACCGGGATCAACGGGGCAACCGGCGAAGTCATGGGCACGGCGGTCAGGGCTGCGCGCTCGGTTACCTTTTTCCGGCTGAAACCCGGTCACCTTCTTTATCCGGGCCGGGGCTATTGCGGCGACCTTCTCTGCGGCGATATCGGCATCAGGTCGGATGTTCTGGATACGGTGAAACCGGATACTTTCTTAAACTGTCCCTCCCAGTGGCGTTCGAATTGGCAGCCACCACAGGCGGAAAGTCACAAGTACAGCCGCGGCCACGCGGTCGTTTTCGGCGGGCCGGTTCGCTCAACAGGGGCGGCACGGCTTTCGGCGGGTGCCGCGCTGCGGGCCGGGGCAGGGCTTGTTTCGGTCGCCTGTCCTCCGTCTGCCTTGGTGATCTATGCCTCTCATTTCACGGCGGTCATGACCCGGACCGTCGGCGAGACCGAAGAAATCGAAGAGCTTCTGTCGGACAAACGGCTGAACGCGGTTCTGATCGGGCCGGGATATGGTGTCGGTGCCGGGACGAGGGCGGCTGTTGGTGAGATTTTGAAACACGAATGCGCCGTGGTTCTCGACGCGGATGCGCTGACCAGTTTCGAAAAGGAGCCGCAGGACCTGTTTCTTCTGATCGGAGAAAGGGACCGGCCTGTCGTCATGACACCGCACGCAGGCGAATTCGCGCGGCTGTTTCCCGATCTGGGGGAGCTGGACAAGCTGACGGCGGCCCGCGTCGCAGCGACAAGAAGCCGGGCGGTCGTTGTTCTGAAAGGGGCGGATACCGTGATTGCTGCGCCTGACGGCCGAGCCGCGATCAATGCCAATGCCTCCCCCTGGCTGGCGACCGCAGGATCGGGGGATGTCTTGTCCGGGATCGTCTGTGCCTGTCTTGCCCAGTCGGTGCCCGTTTTTGAGGCGGCGGCCATGGGGGTCTGGCTGCACTCGGAAGCAGGCAACGAGGCCGGGGCGGGATTGACCGCAGAGGACCTGATCCCTTCGCTGAAGCCGGTGATTGCCCGTCTTGTGGAAAAAACCATGCCCGAAGACGACGCAAAAACGTCATTTTTCCTTTGATGCGGAAATTCCCGGTGTTATAGAGGCCGCGCCCTGGCTTCGGGCTGGACCGGCCGTTGCGGGCGTGGTGGAACTGGTAGACACGCCAGATTTAGGTTCTGGTGGCGCAAGCCGTGGGGGTTCAAGTCCCTCCGCCCGCACCATGTCCAAGGGCGAGAGCGCTTTAATGAGTTGCCCCTGACCGGGATTTCCTGAAGGCGCCGGACAGGTATTTCAAACACGACAATGGAACTGGTCGTTCCATACCAAGGACGAAGCACGAACCAATGCAGGTAACCGAAACCCTCGCCGAGGGCCTCAAGCGAGAGCTGAAAATCGACATTCCGGCCGGCGATCTGGCTGAAAAGCTCGACGCCTATATGGAAGATTTGAAGTCCAAGG
Source organism: Roseibium sp. (assembly GCF_048260565.1). Lineage (GTDB taxonomy): Bacteria > Pseudomonadota > Alphaproteobacteria > Rhizobiales > Stappiaceae > Roseibium. Next base: position 170,692 of record NZ_JBLXGP010000008.1, read on the forward strand.
CGCAAATCAAAGGCTTTCGTCCGGGCAAGGTGCCGGTAGCGCATCTGAAGAAGATGTACGGCCGTCAGGCCATGGCCGAGATCCTGAGCAACACCATTCAGGAAACCAGCCAGAAGGCCATCGAAGACCGCTCCGAACGCCCGGCGCTGACCCCGAATATCGACCTTCCGGACGAGGAAGCCGAAAAGATTCTCGCCGGTGACGCGGATCTCTCCTTCACCATGAGCTACGATCTGCTGCCGGATTTCGAAATCATGGACTTCTCCAAGATTTCGATCGAGCGTCCGGTCGTCGACGTTTCCGACGAGGAAGTCGACGCGCAGATCGCCGAGATTGCCAAGAACAACGTTCCGTTCGAGGAAAAGAAGGGCAAGGCCAAGGAAGGCGACCGGGTGACCATGTCCTACTTGGGCAAGATCGACGGCGAACCCTTCGAAGGCGGTGCCGATGAAAACGGCCAGCTGGTGCTGGGTTCCGGTCAGTTCATCCCCGGCTTCGAGGATCAGCTCATCGGTGTGAAGGCCGGTGACGAGAAGGTGATCGAAGTGACCTTCCCGGAAGAATACCCGGCCGCTCATCTGGCTGGTAAGGCCGCGACCTTCGACATCACCGTCAAGGAAGTCGCCGCTCCGGGCGAAGCCAAGATCGATGACGAGTTTGCCAAGGGCCTTGGCCTCGAATCCCTCGACAAGTTGAAGGAAATCGTTCGCGGACAGATCGAGAGCCAGTTCGGCTCCATGACCCGCCAGCGCGTCAAGCGCCAGCTTCTGGACAAGCTGGACGAGCATTATTCCTTCGATCTTCCCGAAGCCCTGCTCAATTCCGAATTCGACGTGGTCTGGAACCAGGTCGAAGAGGACATGAAGCGCAACGAGAAGACCTTCGAGGACGAAGGCACGACGGAAGAAGCGGCGAAGGCGGATTACCGCAAGATCGCCGAGCGACGTGTCCGTCTCGGGCTGGTCCTTTCCGAGGTCGGCGAAAAGAACAACATCCAGGTGACCGACGAGGAAATGCAGCGTGCGCTTTACGATCGCGTGCGCCAGTTCCCGGGTCAGGAGCAGCAGGTGTTCGAGTTCTACAAGAACAACCAGCAGGCTCTGGCATCCCTGCGTGCACCGATCTACGAGGAAAAAGTCGTCGACTTCATGCTCGAACTCGCCAAGGTGTCCGACAAGAAGGTGACCAAGGAAGAGCTTGAAAAGCTCGTGGCCGAGGACGAGGAAGACGCATAAGCGTCTTATCAGGCAAAAATCGGTGGATGCGGCAGGGTTTTAACTTTGCTTTCATGCCGCATCTGCAATGGCTTTTCGAAGTGGGCGGCATCCCCTATGTATGGGATGTCGCTTTTTTCGAGGCAGGCCTGAGTACGGTGTGGCCTGTATCCGCCCGGTGACCTTGTCTCCGGGACCATCACACAGCATATGGACAAGGTATGAAGGATCCTGTTGACATCTACATGAATACTCTCGTGCCCATGGTGGTTGAACAAACCAACCGGGGCGAGCGGGCCTTCGATATCTATTCGCGTCTTCTCAAAGAGCGGATTATCTTCCTGACCGGTCCGGTCGAGGATCATGTCGCGACCTTGGTCTGCGCACAGCTTCTTTATCTGGAAGCGGAAAACCCGACCAAGGAAATCGCCCTCTACATCAATTCGCCCGGCGGTCTGGTGACGTCCGGTCTTGCGATCTACGACACCATGCAGTTCATCCGTCCGCCGGTGTCGACCCTTTGTATCGGCCAGGCAGCCTCGATGGGTTCGCTGCTGCTGGCGGCTGGCGAAAAGGAGATGCGCTTCATCCTGCCGAACGCGCGGGTGATGGTGCACCAGCCTTCCGGCGGATTCCGGGGGCAGGCTGCCGACATTATGCTCCATGCCCAGGAAATTCTGGCGATGAAGCGGCGGCTGAACGACATCTACGTCAAGCACACGGGCCAGAGCCTGGACGCTGTCGAGGAGGCGCTGGAGCGCGACAACTTCATGACGGCGGAAACCGCAAAGAGCTTCGGCATTGTGGATAGTGTGATCACCGATCGCACAAGCCTGGGTGGCGAAGACGAGAAATAGGCCGGTTTTCCAGTGCCGCCGCCCGGTCAACCGGGCGGCGGACCGGTAACCTAAAGATGATAAAACAGGCCGTTTTTTACCTTCGCCTTAAACCTATATTGATTTTTGCAGGCGAAGCATGATGACATCGGAGTCTGGAAAAACGGACGTAAACGCTCCCGGGCGGTAATTTCGAGCCAGTTTCGCCACAATTGGGCGCCAACTGGGCAGTTTGGGGAGGAAGGTTCCTCCCATGAGACGCGGGGTTGAATAAATGACAAAGGCCAGCGGCAGCGATTCCAAGAATACGCTCTACTGCTCCTTCTGCGGCAAGAGCCAGCATGAGGTTCGCAAGCTGATCGCCGGCCCGACTGTTTTCATTTGCGATGAATGTGTCGAGCTGTGCATGGATATCATCCGCGAGGAGAACAAGTCCTCGTTGGTCAAATCTCGGGACGGGATCCCGACGCCTCAGGAAATTCGCGATGTCCTCGATGACTATGTCATCGGGCAGAACAGCGCGAAGAAGGTCCTGTCGGTCGCGGTCCACAACCACTACAAACGCCTCAACCACGCATCCAAGAACAACGACGTGGAGCTGGCGAAATCGAATATTCTGCTCGTCGGACCGACCGGCTGCGGAAAGACGCTGCTCGCCCAGACCCTGGCGCGCATTCTCGATGTGCCGTTCACGATGGCGGATGCCACCACGCTGACCGAAGCCGGTTATGTGGGTGAGGATGTCGAGAACATCATTCTCAAGCTGCTGCAATCCGCCGACTACAACGTGGAACGCGCGCAGCGCGGCATCGTCTACATCGATGAGGTCGACAAGATCAGCCGCAAGGCGGACAATCCGTCGATCACCCGCGACGTGTCGGGCGAAGGCGTCCAACAGGCGCTCCTGAAGATCATGGAAGGCACGGTTGCCTCGGTTCCGCCGCAGGGTGGCCGCAAGCATCCGCAGCAGGAATTCCTCCAGGTGGACACGACCAACATCCTGTTCATCTGTGGTGGTGCCTTTGCAGGTCTCGACAAGATCATCTCCGACCGCGGCACCAAGACCTCAATCGGGTTCAAGGCCAAGGTAACAGCCCCGGAAGACCGCCGTATCGGCGAACTCTTCTCCGCGTTGGAGCCGGAAGACCTTCTGAAGTTCGGTCTCATTCCGGAGTTCGTCGGCCGCCTGCCGGTGATCGCGACCCTGGAAGATCTGGACGAGGAAGCCCTGGTCACGATTCTCACCGAACCGAAGAATGCTTTGGTGAAACAGTACCAGCGTCTGTTCGAGATGGAGAACGTGGAACTGTCCTTCCACGAGGAAGCCCTGAAGGCGATTGCGCGCAGGGCAATCGAGCGCAAGACCGGCGCTCGCGGCCTGCGGTCGATTCTCGAGGCGATTCTCCTCGACACGATGTACGAACTTCCCGGCCTCAAAGGCGTCAAGGAAGTGGTGATCTCTCCGGAAGTGGTGGAAGGCAAGGCCCGTCCGCTTTACATCTACGAAGACCGGGAAGAAACCTCTGCGACCAGCGCCTGATCCGGCCTAAGCTGCCGGACTGGCCCGCTGATTTGGAATGCCGCCCGAAAGGGCGGCATTTTCCGTTTCAGGCCCGGTCCGTGTCTTGGCGGTGTCATGTTGGTGCATTGCGGCATACCGGTTTTCCACCGGTTGCGGATTCGTCAACAATGATTGGATTACAACTGTTCCACCTGCCTTGACACTTAGGCGGCAGGTGTCCACCTAATAGATGATCTAATCCGGCAATGCGGACCGGGTCCGGGCCCATCGGGACGGAACGGTCCGGCTCTTGCGGGCGATGTCGTCCGATGCCGGCTTCCAGCGCCAGCGACCGCCTTAATCCAAGGGGCGCGGGCGCGCAAAGAAAGGAATGATAATGAGCGACGAAGAAACCCGCTCTTTCGACGTGACGGAAACCGCCGTCTATCCTGTGCTCCCCTTGCGGGATATCGTCGTCTTCCCGCATATGATTGTCCCCCTGTTCGTCGGGCGCGAAAAGTCCATTCGCGCGCTCGAGGAGGTGATGACCACCGACAAGCACATCCTGCTCGCGACGCAGAAGAATGCGGCGGATGACGATCCCGAATCCGACCAGATCTATGAGGTCGGTACGCTGGCGACCGTGCTGCAGCTGCTGAAACTGCCTGACAACACCGTAAAGGTGCTGGTGGAGGGTGGGGCGCGTGCGCGCATCGATGGCTACACCGACCGCAGCGACTATTACGAAGCCACCGCGACGGTTCTACCGGAACGGGACGGGGAAGACGTTGAAATCGAGGCCCTGGCGCGTTCGGTGCTGGCCGAATTCGAAAACTACGTCAAGCTGAACAAGAAGGTTTCGCCGGAAGTCCTGGGCGCGGTCAACCAGATCGACGACTATTCCAAGCTGGCCGATACGATCGCTTCGCATCTGGCGATCAAGATCCCGGAAAAGCAGGAAATCCTCGGCGTCGATTCCATTTCGGAGCGCCTCGAACGCGTTCTCGGCATGATGGAAAGCGAAATTTCCGTCCTGCAGGTGGAAAAGCGCATCCGTTCGCGGGTCAAGCGCCAGATGGAGAAGACCCAGCGCGAGTACTATCTGAATGAGCAGATGAAGGCCATTCAGAAGGAACTCGGCGACAACGAGGACGGCCGCGACGAGATCGCGGAACTTGAAGAGAAGATCAAGAAGACGAAGCTCTCCAAGGAAGCGCGTGAACGGGCCAATGCGGAGATCAAGAAGCTCAAGCAGATGAGCCCGATGTCGGCGGAAGCCACCGTGGTGCGCAACTACCTGGACTGGCTTGTCGGCATTCCGTGGAGCAAGAAGAGCAAGGTCAAGCACGATCTGGCTTTCGCCGAAACGGTACTCGACACCGATCACTATGGCCTGGAGAAGGTCAAGGAGCGGATCGTCGAATATCTGGCCGTACAGGCACGGGCGAACAAGCTGAAAGGCCCGATTCTCTGCCTGGTCGGACCACCCGGCGTGGGCAAGACCTCCCTCGGCAAATCGATCGCCAAGGCGACAGGCCGCGAATTTGTGCGCATGTCGCTCGGCGGTGTGCGTGACGAAGCGGAAATCCGCGGTCACCGGCGCACCTATATCGGCTCGATGCCCGGCAAGGTCATCCAGTCGATGAAGAAGGCCAAGAAGTCCAATCCGCTGTTCCTGCTCGACGAGATCGACAAGATGGGCATGGACTTCCGGGGCGATCCGTCGTCGGCTCTTCTGGAAGTGCTGGATCCGGAACAGAACTCCTCGTTCATGGATCACTACCTGGAGGTCGAATACGATCTGTCCGACGTCATGTTCGTGACCACGGCCAATACGCTCAACATTCCGGCGCCGCTGATGGACCGGATGGAGGTCATCCGTATTGCCGGGTACACCGAGGACGAGAAGATCGAAATCTGCCGCCGGCACCTGCTGCCGAAGGCGGAAAAGGATCATGGTCTGCGCGACGGCGAGTTTGCGATCGAGGATGATGCCCTGCGCCTTGTGGTACGCCGCTACACCCGCGAAGCGGGCGTGCGTAACCTTGAACGCGAAATGGCGACGCTCGCCCGAAAGGCGGTCAAGGACATCCTGATGAGCGACATGGAAAAGATTGTCGTGACAGAGGAAGTGGTCGAGAAGTATCTCGGCGTGCCGCGCTATCGTTACGGTGAGGCGGAACTCGAGGACCAGGTCGGTGTGGTCACCGGTCTTGCCTGGACCGAGGTCGGCGGCGAGTTGCTCACCATCGAGGGCGTCATGATGCCCGGCAAGGGCAAGATGACCGTGACGGGCAACCTGAAGGACGTGATGAAGGAATCCATTTCCGCCGCCGCGTCCTACGTGCGGTCCCGTGCGATCGACTACGGCATCGAACCGCCTATGTTCGAGAAGCGCGACATCCACGTGCACGTTCCGGAAGGGGCAACCCCGAAGGACGGTCCGTCGGCCGGTATCGCCATGGCGACAGCCGTCATCTCGACGCTCACCGGGATTCCGGTACGCCGTGATGTTGCCATGACCGGCGAGATCACCCTGCGCGGAAGGATCCTGCCGATCGGGGGGCTGAAGGAGAAGCTTCTGGCGGCCCTCAGGGGCGGTATCAAGACGGTGATGATCCCGGAAGATAACGCCAAGGACCTGGCGGACATCCCGGACTCGGTGAAGAATTTGCTGGAAATCATCCCGGTCTCGAGCATGGAAGAAGTGCTGAAAACGGCACTTACCCGATTGCCGGAACCCATTGAATGGGACGAAGCTGCCGCCGACGCGGCCGCAAAAGCGGCCCGTTCGGAGGATGATTCGGCAGGGGTGCTCGCGCACTGAGCGCGCCCTAAACCGTTGCAAAAATGCAAAGCCCCGGGGTCTCCGGGGCTTTTCTTTTGAATAATCACCAAAAATGGCGGTTTTCTGCGAAAAAATGGCTTGCGTTTAGGCTCGTTTCGCACGAATTTCCGGCAACGGCGCTGACGGGAATCGTTGGCTTACCGCCGTTTCTTAGAAAGGTATCTACTATGAACAAGAACGATCTGATCGCAGCAGTCGCAGAAAAGACCGGTCTCACCAAGGCCCAGGCAGGCGAGGCTGTTGACGCAACGTTTGATGCTGTCACCACGACGCTCAAGAGCGGTGGCGAAGTTCGCATCATCGGTTTCGGCAATTTCACCGTTTCTGAGCGTGCTGCGACCGAAGGCCGTAACCCGCGCACGGGTGACACGATCCAGATCCCGGCTTCCAAGACGCCGAAGTTCAAGGCCGGTAAGGGCCTCAAGGACGCTGTGAACAGCTAATCCTGATTTCCTTCAGAAAGCCCTGCGCGCCGGAATGGTGCGTGGGGCTTTTTGCATTTTTGAGTGCAGGTTTCTTCCGTGGGACAGGGGGCGTTGTCTGCCATCCACAGAGATGGAAAATTCGCAGACTGTCCTCTTGCCAAGTCGGCGCGAAGCTCCTAAAAGGCAGCTCTCCGAACGCAACCGTTGCGGTTCAGGGCGATTAGCTCAGTTGGTAGAGCGCCTCGTTTACACCGAGGATGTCGGGAGTTCGAGTCTCTCATCGCCCACCATTTTTCTTGCTTCGCGCTTTTCTGATTTCACGCTGCCGCGCCAAAGGCGCTTCGCTCCAGTCGGGGCCTCGCATGGGCTCGGGCGGCTGTTCGCCTTGCGGGTCCTGCGGGTCCGGGTGTTTTCCCCAAGGTACACTCTTGCGGCAATTGGGATTCAGGAACGCGCGAGCGCTTCGAGGGCTCTGCGGGTGCCTGGGCCGAATTTACCGTCGATTGCACCGGTGTAATAGCCGGAAGACTTCAGCATCATCTGGATCGAGCGCCGGGTTGCGGGGGAGAGCGTCCGGGCGTTTTCAAACAGGATCCTGCGACCGGCGTCATTGCCGAGTTTCAGGGACTGCAGAAGCAAACCGGCAGCCAGGCCGGGATCCCGCTGCACACCGCGGCCGGCATCGTGGAGCATCGCAAGTTTGGCCATCGCTTCGCCGTTGCCCCGATTGGTTGCTTCACCGAACCAGTAGGCGGCCCGGGACGGGTTGGGCGGTGCGCCTTCTCCGATGTTGTACATGCTTCCGGCAAAGACCATAGCCGCGATGTTTCCATTTTCGCCGGCCTTTTCGAACCAACGGAGCGACTGCACTGGGTCCTTGGAGACATAAGCGCCGGTCTTGTAGAAAATGGCTAGGAAGGCCATCGCCTGTGCGCTCCCCCGGTCCGCGCCGGCCTTGGCTGCCTCATAAGCCTTCTGCATCTCGCCGGCCTTGTGGTAGCCGCGGGCAACCTGCGTATGGAAACGTGGCGTATCGGGCCAATTCACAATCGCATCGGTACAGGCGCGGATGACAGCCTGTGCGTTGAGGTCGGTGTAACTCACACCCGGAGCGACGGCCTCGTCATCGTATTCGTGGGCAGCGAGGAGATCACATTCATGGGCTCCGGTATGGATCTTCGGTTCAGATGGGGGAGCAGGAGTCGGCTTGAGCGGTTCTGACGTCTGGACTTGGGGCGCTGTGGCATAGACGGTTGCTCTGTAGCCGACCTGGGGCATGCCGCTTACTTTTCCATCGGGAGCCGCCCAGACGACCTCTGCGGACACATAGGAGATTTTCCAAGCCGTCCGGATGGCCAGCCAGCCGACCCCCGGAACTTCACCCTCGATACGAACGCGGTCCCCGACCGTGACCACGGCATCCGCAGGCAAGGAGAGCCGAACTTCGCCGCCTTGGTCGACGTCCACTATTTCCGCGCGTATTTCCACCTCGGCAAATGCCGGGCGGAGGAGGGCGGGCGTCAGCAGGAGGATCAGACAAACCAGCCTTGTCGTAAATGTCATATGCCGGGTCTCCGTTATTGCCCGCCATCCGCGATGCGGACGCATTGAAAGGGCATGACCTGTTGGCCGGTCTCGTCCTGGAAGGTGAGGGTGCACTGCTCACCCTCGCGCGTGATCCTGAGCGTTTCGAACAGTTGGTGCAGCATTTGGGTGATTTTCGACAGGGGCTTTTTCAGGGTGCCTGCCACGATGCCGCCTTGCGTGTCATTTGTCGGATTTCCCTTCTTCAACAGTTCGGCGCGCGCCTGAATGACCCCGTCAACGATACGGATCGGAATGGTGATGGTTTTTTTCAATTCGCCGCTTTTCCGGGTGAAAAGGGTCAGGGTCAATCCGATTTCCTTGTTGGCGATCTCCATGATGGCGTTGACTTCGCTGCGTTTGCCCTTGCGGACAAGGGTACCGTGAATCCGCCAGCGCCCGAGCCAGCCGTCGTCATCGCTGGATAGATCTGGTTCCCCGCCTGGCGAGGATTCCGCGGGCGGTTCATCCATGACCGGCTGGTCCGCATGGGAGCCATAGAGGGTGAGTTCCACCTTCGTGCCTTTCGGTGCCATGCTTTCGGCACCCGGCACCATCTCGTAGACCGTGCCGGGTTTCTTGTCGGCTGGAGCCGGTTTGCCGAGATAGACGCCTCCGACGGAGAAGAAGTTGTCTTCGCCTGCCAGAATTCCCTCCGCGCCGCCGACCGTCTGGCCGATTACGGAGGGAATCGCCCGCAAGTCTTCTTCCGCTTCCTTCGGTTTGTCGAAGGCGAAAATCGTCACCTCGCTGAACATTTCGGCTTCGTCGCCTTCGGGAGGCCTGGTGCCGTAAATATCGCCTGGTACCTGGTCGCCGGTCGCGACGTCGCCGGGAACCGGGTCGCCGACGGCAAAGTCCTTGCCGGCAAGGATGCTTTTGGCCGTTTCAGGCGATTTGCCGGCCACACCCGGAATCACGACCATGGGGCGCGGGCCATAGGCACTGAGGGTGATTTCGGTCTTGAGCGGGAGCGTATCGCCTTTCGTAGCGCTGGCAGCGTAGATCCTGCCGGGTTCATACTCCCGTTTGTCTGCAGCCTTGCTGTCGTCCACGATCGGAATGAGACCCGCTTTGCTGACACGGTCTGCCGCTACTGATTTTTCGACGCCGATGACCTCGGGCATGGTTGCGGTTTCGGCCGAGGGTTCCGCCTTGGCAACAGTCAGCGTCACTTTCGTACCGGCCTTTTGCATGCTGCCTTCGGCGGGATCTGAATCGACCACCGTGCCAGCTTTCTGGCCGTCCTTGGCTGCCGCGGTGCGGATTTTATCTCCCGGCTGCAGACCCGATTCATAGAGGTCGTCGACGGCATCGTCATAAGTGAGCCCGATGATGCGCGGGACCGGCCGTTCAAAGCAGTAGGACGGCGTGCTCATGCCATTCAGGCGCTTCATAAGGGCTTCCTGATCGATCGGTCTGCATTCGCCGTTGCTGATCATGAGTGGCGGGTTCGATGAAATCTCGGCCTTGAGAGCCGCGATCTTGCTCTTGGCCGCATCGACCCGACAGGCCCGGAAGTCCTTATAGATCTCGTCGCTTCGGGACCACCAGGCCGAAGACTTCAGTCTGGAGGCATTGGCGAGTTCCAAACTGAGTTCTCCTCCCCGGGACATCTCGCCAGCGCCGGCATCGGCAAAAAAGGCCGGACGGCATTCCGGAGCGATTGCCTTGTCGAGTTCCTCGAGCCTGGTGAAGTCCTCGCAAATGCCGGGTGTATCCATCACCCGCCGGATCAGGCGAACCTGGTATTTGTACTCCTTTTGCTGATCCTGAAAATCCTGGCGCGTTCGACGTAGGTTTTGCTTTTCCTTTTTTAGGCGGTCGAAGATTTGGACATATCTTTCAAGCTGCGTTCTGCGGTGCTGCAAAGCTTGATAGAGGTTGACATAACGGTCTTCGGCAGCATTGCGGTTCACGGCCTTTACGGGATCGGTGATGGCATCGGTCAGGACAGGACGATTGCGATAGATATGCGTGCGCAGGCTGAGTTCCGCCTGCCTGTACCGGTCGCCATAGCCTGCGCATTCCCGCTTCGCTGCCGGTTCGGCTTCCTCCAACTTTCTTTTCGCCTCGTCGTAGCGGCAGGAACGTTTGGCATAGTCATAGGCATCCAAGAGCGTTTCCGCCTCGCCGAAAATGTAGTTCTTGACGGTGTTGGTGTTGCTCTCGATGGTGTCGTTGATCTCCTGCAGCAAGTCGGCGAATTCCGAGCCGCGTTCATAGGTCGCCGCGACCGTTTCGAAAATCGCCTTGGTCTGCTCCACCTTTTTCGGACTGCTCATCCCCTTGAGGCTGTCTGCGAAGGAATTCCAGTCCTTGAGGGCAAAGGCCCCGGTAATAAGGGATTTCTGTTGGGCCTTTTGCGCAGCGGTCAGGTCTTCCGACGCATCGACAATCGCCTTTGCCACGCATTTCAAGGCATCGGAGGAGACTTCGCCCCCGGCGTAGCTCCAGGCGGCCGGGGCAGCAGGGTGTGGGGTGAAAGAGGCCAGGGCAAGGGCTGCGTATTTCACCGCCTGGGTCTTGTTCACGTTTTGCGAGACGCACTCGTCGACCAGTTCCGCGCCAAGGCGGTAGGCATAGCTGTCGACGATGAGGGGCGGCCGATCCGGCATGCAGATTGGTTCGATCGCCCGAATTCTTTTTTCAAATTCGGTATCCTGCGGATCGTAGAGCGATTGCGCCCGAAGGGGAGATGTCGACGATGCGATTGTGAGGAAAAGAGCCAGAATACCGACGGCAGCATGCTTCCAAGCCGTAGCTCCGGGTTCTATCGACCCAAGTCCGGCGGGTCGACGATGCCGGAAGTTCGGGGACGTGAAAAAGACAAGGGAAAATCGCATCAAGGCGTCTGCCGCGTATTTGAGAGGTCACTGGGTCTGAGGCCCATTACAACGCTATGGTCTGTGCCGCCGGTATGACCTGCATCAAGTTGGGCGCTGTCAGTGTTGTTGCGACCGGCTTTGCTTCGGCAAGGCGTAGTTGAATTCAGCCCGCATGTGGAAATTTTCATGGATCCTGTGTTTTATCCACATGTCCGGGCGTAAGCGGAAGGCAGGTCTGGACCCGGTTTTCATCTGTTTCGCAAAAACGACATATTAGCGCTTTCAGAGTGCTTGACTTCCTTCCGCTGCCACCGTACATCAGCGCCACCTTGGAACGACGACATGTCGTTTCGGTCCAAGCGGGTGTAGCTCAGTTGGTTAGAGTGCCGGCCTGTCACGCCGGAGGTCGCGGGTTCGAGCCCCGTCACTCGCGCCACTTCCCAGGTCAGTTCTGACTGACACGGGAAAGGCGCTTCAAAATACCGTAACGTGTGCGGGTGTAGCTCAGTTGGTTAGAGTGCCGGCCTGTCACGCCGGAGGTCGCGGGTTCGAGCCCCGTCACTCGCGCCACTTACGGTTTCCAGTTTTCTCCTCTCCGATAAATTCAGACACGTGTTTCCGCATTCCGGAGACCGAGTGCGCCGAACTCTCATTCGCGCTAACGATCCGCAATCAAACGTCCTTTGGTCTATTCGGGGCGGTGGAGACGAGTCGTATCCGGATGCCGGCTAACCAGCTCTGGCATATTCGGAGAATTGAATATTAAGCAGAATTGACGTGTTGGGTCGGGAGCAAATTTTCTCCGGAGGAATTTTTTCTGTCCCCCCTGCAAACCTGTTGACCACCTTGAACCCCGCTGAAAAGCGCGGATCGCGAAGGGGGGGCGGCAATCGGGCGAGATGAAGGCAAATCTTTGGTCTCAAGAGGCCTTGCGTTGCACCAAAGCGTGAGATACCTGTGCGGACGCATGTTGGTTAAAACCTAACCGACTGGCCCTTACGACGCGGGCTCCCGTGCTGGAGCAATGCGGCAAGGCCCTGATGGTCGGACCATCCTCCGGTCCGGCCTCGATATGCTAAGGACGCGAAAGAATGGAAGAGCTGCTGCGGGAATATATCCCCATCGTCGTCTTCATTGGGATCTCGCTGGTGATAGGACTGGCGCTTTTGATCTCGCCGTTTCTCCTTGCCTACAAGAATCCGGATCCGGAAAAGCTGTCCGCTTACGAGTGCGGTTTCAACGCTTTCGACGATGCGCGCATGAAGTTCGATATCCGCTTCTATCTGGTGTCCATTCTGTTCATCATCTTCGACCTCGAAGTCGCCTTCCTGTTCCCGTGGGCCGTGAAATTCGGCGACCTGGGCTGGTTCGGCTTCTGGTCCATGATGGTCTTCCTGGGCGTCCTGACGATCGGCTTTATCTACGAATGGAAAAAGGGAGCGCTGGAATGGGATTGACCACCACATCCGGTCCGCTCATTGCGGAAAGCCCGAAGGGCATTATCGATCCGAACACCGGCAAGCCGGTCGGCGCCGACGATCCGTTTTTCCTGGAAGTCAATGACGAACTGGCCGACAAGGGCTTTCTCGTCACCTCTACCGACAATCTGATTCAATGGGCGCGCACCGGTTCGCTGATGTGGATGACCTTCGGCCTGGCCTGCTGCGCCGTCGAGATGATGCAGATGTCGATGCCCCGCTATGATGCGGAACGCTTCGGTTTCGCGCCGCGTGCGTCACCGCGCCAGTCGGACGTAATGATCGTCGCCGGCACGCTGACCAACAAGATGGCGCCGGCTCTGCGCAAGGTCTACGACCAGATGCCTGAGCCGCGGTACGTGATCTCGATGGGGTCCTGCGCCAACGGCGGTGGTTATTACCACTTTTCCTATTCGGTCGTGCGCGGCTGCGATCGCGTCGTTCCGGTGGACATCTACGTCCCCGGCTGCCCGCCGACCGCCGAAGCGCTTCTTTACGGCGTCCTGATGCTGCAAAAGAAGATCCGCCGTACCGGCACCATAGAACGCTAGTTTTGGAATTACCCCGAAGGCGGCCCCGCTGCCTTCGGTAGGTCCCCCGGGGGAGTGAGGTCAAAATGGACGAGACATTGAAGGAACTTGCCGAGCATATCGAGCTTGGTCTTGGCGAGTCTCTTTTGTCCTGGAACGTCGCTTACGGCGAACTGACCCTGACGGTTAGCGCGTCGGACATCATCGACGTGTGCCGTTTCCTGCGCGACAACAGCTCGTGCAAGTTCGTCAACCTGACCGATATCTGCGGCGTCGACTATCCGGCCCGCGAGAAACGGTTCGACGTGGTCTATCACTTCCTGTCGCCGATGCAGAACCAGCGCATCCGCGTCAAGGTGGCAACGGACGAGGAAACGCCGGTCGCGTCTCTGACACCGCTGTTTCCGGGCGCGGAATGGTTCGAGCGGGAAGCCTATGACATGTACGGCATCCTGTTTTCCGGCCATCCGGACCTGCGCCGAATCCTGACCGACTACGGTTTTGACGGCCATCCGCTCCGCAAGGATTTCCCGGTCACCGGTTATGTCGAGGTCCGCTATGACGACGAGAAGAAGCGCGTCGTTTACGAGCCTGTCCGCCTGAACCAGGAATTCCGCAATTTCGATTTCCTCTCGCCCTGGGAAGGCACGGACTACGTGCTGCCGGGTGATGAAAAAGCAACCACGAATTAAGGCTTTCGACGATGGCCGAAGCGCAGGTTCGAAATTTCAATATCAACTTCGGTCCGCAGCACCCGGCGGCCCACGGCGTGTTGCGCCTGGTGCTGGAGCTGGACGGCGAGGTGGTCACTCGTGTGGATCCGCATATCGGCCTGCTGCACCGCGGCACCGAGAAGCTGATCGAGCAGAAGACCTATCTCCAGGCCGTGCCCTATTTCGATCGCCTCGACTACGTGGCGCCGATGAACCAGGAGCACGCCTTCGCGCTTGCCGTCGAACGCCTGCTCGGCATTACCGTGCCGATGCGCGGCCAGCTGATCCGCGTGCTTTATTCGGAGATCGGCCGCCTGCTGTCGCATCTCCTCAACGTGACCACCCAGGCCATGGACGTGGGCGCGCTGACGCCGCCGCTGTGGGGCTTCGAGCCGCGCGAGGAACTGATGGTGTTCTATGAACGGGCCTGCGGCGCGCGCATGCACGCCGCCTATGTCCGTCCGGGCGGGGTGCACCAGGACCTGCCGCGCGATCTTCTCGATGATATCTGGGACTTCTGCGATCCGTTCCTGCAGACGCTGGACGATATCGAAGGCCTTCTGACCGACAACCGCATCTTCAAGCAGCGCAACGTCGATATCGGTGTGGTCGATCTGGACGATGCCTGGGCGTGGGGCTTCTCCGGGGTCATGGTACGTGGCTCGGGCGCCGTCTGGGACCTGCGCAAGTCTCAGCCTTATGAGTGCTACGCCGACCTCGATTTCGATATTCCGGTCGGCAAGAACGGCGACTGCTACGACCGCTATCTGATCCGCATGGAAGAGATGCGCCAATCGGTGCGGATCATGAAGCAGTGTCTGGAGAAGCTGACCATCGAGACCGGTCCGATCTCCTCGACGGACGGCAAGATCGTGCCGCCGAAGCGCGGCGAGATGAAGCGCTCTATGGAAGCGCTGATCCATCACTTCAAGCTTTACACCGAAGGCTATCACGTGCCGGCCGGCGAGGTGTACGCCGCCGTGGAAGCGCCCAAGGGCGAGTTCGGCGTGTTTCTGGTCTCCGACGGTACCAACAGGCCGTACCGCTGCAAGATCAAGGCGCCAGGTTTTGCCCACTTGCAGGCGATGGACTTCATGTGCCGGGGCCACATGCTGGCCGATGTCTCGGCGGTGCTCGGGTCCATGGATATCGTGTTCGGCGAGGTCGACCGGTGATGCTGGTGAGGAAACTCACATATTTGCTCGGTGGCGTCGTTATCGGCTGCAGTGCGTCTGCTGCAGTGTTCGCATGGGGGGCTCAACCTCGCTCCGCGAGCATCATTTGTCAGCCTGACGGCGTAAAGACTGACGTTCGATGCGAGGTTATTGAGCGCGGTCCGATTTGGTCATCGAGTTCAGTCGTGCTGGATCCGGAAATGGCCCGGAAACATGAACGGACCATCGGTCGAGGCTGTTTGGAGCGCTATCGCAACTACGTCTCAACTATTGCCGTCGCCTGGAGGCAACAGGAGAAGTTCGACGAAAAGTTGGATTGCTCAAATAGGACGTACTGTGGGAAGGGCTGGCAGTCCTACGAACAGAATTTAAGTGATTGGAAAAAGTTGGCGAGTGAACCCCACCAAGTCGTTCCAATTCTTTCCATTCGAGAAGGCGGATCACGTAATTCGTTTATTTGCCACAACTGGAGCGTTTCGTAATGGCCGTTCGCAGACTTGCCGCGGAACAACCTGAGAGCTTCGAGTTCACCGAGAAGAACCTCGCGTGGGCGAAGAAGCTGATCGACCGCTATCCGGCGGGCCGTCAGGCCTCGGCCGTCATTCCGTTGTTGTGGCGTGCTCAGGAGCAGCACGACGGCTGGGTGTGCGAGCCGGCGATCCGTTATATCGCCGACATGCTCGACATGCCGCATATCCGTGTGCTGGAAGTGGCGACCTTCTACACCATGTTCCAGCTTCAGCCGGTCGGCAAGAAGGCGCATATCCAGGTCTGCGGCACCACACCGTGCCAGCTGCGCGGATCGGAAGACCTGATCAAGATCTGCCAGAGCCGTATTGCCAAGCACATGCATGAGATCTCCGAGGACGGCATGTTCTCCTGGGAGGAAGTCGAATGCCTCGGCGCCTGCGTGAATGCGCCGATGGTGCAGATCTTCAAGGACACCTACGAAGACCTGACGCCGGAGAGCTTCAACAAGCTGATCGACGACATTGCCGCCGGCAAGGAAGTGACGCCGGGCCCGCAGAACGGTCGGCGGTTCTCCATGCCGGAAGGCGGGCAGACCAGCCTGAAGGATATCAAGGACGACACCAAGGGGGCCGATCCGGTTGCCCATCTGGTCGACGGTTCCGAAAAGGCCTCCCATGCCTTTGCCGGCGCTGCGATCAACGCGGGCGGCAATGATTTCGACGGCGTTCCGGTCCCGGCCGAGGAAGCGGTTGCCAAGGTGAAGGCCGAGTTTGCCGCAAAGTCCGCGCAGAAGGCCGATGCGCCCGCGCCGGCCAAGGAAGAAAAGCCCAAGGCCGCACCTGCGAAGGCGGAAAAGCCGAAGGCGGCTGCGAAGAAGGCGGCACCCGCGCTTGAAAAGCCGGCAGAATTGCCGTTGCTGGCCGCGGAAAAGGAACCCGAATTGCTGGAAGGCCCTAAGGGTGGCAATGCGGACGACCTGAAACAGCTCAAGGGCGTTGGTCCGAAGCTGGAAGGCACGCTCAACGAACTGGGTATCTACCATTTCGAGCAGATTGCTGCCTGGGGGGCTGAGGAAATCGCCTGGGTCGACACCCGGCTGAAATTCAAGGGCCGGATCGAGCGTGACGGCTGGATCGAACAGGCCAAGACCCTCGCATCCGGCGGGGAAACGGAATTCTCCAAGCGCGTGGCCGCCGGCGATGTGCCGTCGAGCAAAAGCGAAGAGTAGGGGGAAGAGATGCTGAAAGATCAGGATCGGATCTTCACCAATATCTACGGCCTTCATGACTGGGGTCTTGAAGGGGCGAAGAAGCGCGGCCAGTGGGATAACACCAAGGGTCTGCTCGACAAGGGCCGCGACTGGATCATCAACGAAATGAAGACCTCAGGTCTGCGCGGGCGCGGCGGTGCCGGCTTCCCGACCGGTCTGAAATGGTCGTTCATGCCCAAGGAATCCGACGGTCGTCCGGCCTATCTGGTCGTCAATGCCGACGAATCCGAACCGGGTACCTGCAAGGACCGCGAGATCCTGCGCCACGACCCGCATACACTGGTCGAGGGCTGTCTGGTCGCCGGTTTCGCCATGGGCGCGATCGCGGCCTATATCTACGTGCGCGGCGAGTTCATCCGCGAACGCGAGCGCCTGCAGGCGGCCATCGACCAGGCTTATGACGCGGGTCTGATCGGCAAGAACAACAAGAACGGCTACGACTTCGACATCTACGTTCACCATGGTGCCGGCGCCTATATCTGCGGCGAGGAAACGGCGCTGCTGGAGAGCCTGGAAGGCAAGAAGGGCCAGCCGCGCCTGAAGCCGCCGTTCCCGGCGAATGTCGGCCTCTATGGCTGCCCGACAACCGTGAACAACGTGGAATCCATCGCCGTTGCGCCGACCATTCTGCGCCGGGGCGGTGCCTGGTTCGCCGGTCTCGGCAATCCGAACAACACGGGCACCAAGCTGTTCTGCGTGTCCGGTCACGTCAATCAGCCCTGTACGGTGGAGGAGGAACTCGGCATTCCCTTCCGCGAGTTGATCGACAAGCATTGCGGCGGTATTCGCGGCGGCTGGGACAACCTGCTGGCCGTGATCCCCGGTGGCTCATCCGTGCCCTGCCTGACGGCGGAACAGTGCAAGGATACGCCGATGGATTTCGACACCCTGCGCAATCTCGGCTCCGGCCTTGGCACGGCCGCGGTGATCGTGATGGACAAGTCGACAGACATCATCAAGGCGATCGCCCGGCTGTCCTATTTCTACAAGCACGAGAGCTGCGGCCAGTGCACACCGTGCCGGGAAGGAACCGGGTGGATGTGGCGCGTGATGGAACGCATGGTCAAGGGCCAGTCGTCGCGCGAGGAAATCGATCTCCTGTTCAACGTGACCAAGCAGGTCGAAGGACACACGATCTGTGCGCTTGGGGACGCGGCCGCATGGCCGATCCAGGGGCTCATCAAGAATTTCAGGCCGGTCATCGAGCAGCGTATCGATGACTATGTCGCCAAGGCGAAAGCCCCGGCGATGGTCGCGGCGGAGTGAAGCGATGAAGATCCATCAGGAAAAACACTGTCTGAAAGCCAGCAAATCGGATCTGTCGGGATCTTCCTTCCACGACGTGAATTTATCCGGCTGCAGCTTCGATGACGTGAACCTTTCCGGATGCGGCTTCAATGACGTCAACCTTTCCGGCGGACGCTACGAAAACGTGAACATGGCCGGGATCCGCATAAACGACGCCAATCTGGCGGGCGCATCCATCAGTCAGTGCCGGTTGGACGGCATGACCATCAACGGTATCGAAGTGACCGAACTGCTGGCCGCCCATAACGCGGCACAAGAGGCGAAGTGATGACAAAGCTGATCATCGACGGCAATGAAGTAGACGTCCCGGCGGACTACACGCTGCTTCAGGCCTGTGAAGAAGCGGGTGCCGAGGTTCCGCGTTTTTGCTACCACGACCGGCTGTCGATCGCCGGCAACTGCCGCATGTGCCTGGTGGAAGTGAAGGGCGGACCGCCCAAGCCGACCGCGTCCTGCGCCATGTCGGTCAAGGATCTGCGCCCGGGGCCGAACGGCGAGCCGCCGGTCGTCGAGACAAAGAGCCCGATGGTCAAGAAGGCGCGCGAAGGGGTGATGGAGTTCCTGCTCATCAACCACCCGCTGGACTGTCCGATCTGCGACCAGGGCGGCGAGTGCGACCTGCAGGACCAGGCCATGGCCTACGGAATCGATTCATCGCGCTTCCACGAGAACAAGCGCGCGGTCGAAAACAAGCACCTCGGTCCGCTGGTCAAGACGATCATGACCCGCTGCATTCACTGCACGCGCTGTGTCCGCTTCACCACGGAAGTCTGCGGCGTTGCCGACATGGGCCTGATCGGCCGCGGCGAGGATGCGGAAATCACCACCTACCTGGAAGCGGCGCTTTCGTCGGAAATGCAGGGCAACGTCGTTGATCTGTGCCCGGTCGGCGCGCTGACCTCCAAGCCCTATGCCTTCCACGCCCGTCCCTGGGAACTGGTGAAAACCGAAAGCATCGACGTGATGGATGCGGTCGGCTCCGCGATCCGGGTCGATACGCGCGGCAAGGAAGTCATGCGGATCATGCCGCGGCTGAACGAGGCGGTGAACGAAGAGTGGATCTCCGACAAGACCCGTTACATCTGGGACGGTCTCAAGACCCAGCGTCTCGACCGGCCCTATGCCCGCAAGGACGGGAAGCTGCAGCCGGTCTCCTGGCCGGAAGCCTTCCGGGCCATTGCCGACAAGGTCTGTGCCTCCGACGGCGCGAAGATCGGCGCGGTTGCCGGTGACCTGGCAAGTGTCGAGGAAATGTTCGCACTGAAGGAGCTGATGTCCTCGCTCGGGTCGCATAACATCGACTGCCGCCAGGACGGGGCTGCGCTCGATCCGGCCAAGGGCCGTGCGAGTTACATCTTCAATTCCACCATCGAAGGCATCGAGGATGCCGACGCGGTCCTGATCATCGGCGCAAATCCGCGCCTGGAAGCCCCGGTGCTGAACGCTCGGATCCGCAAGCGCTGGCGCCACGGCGACCTGCCGGTCGGTGTCGTCGGCGAGGCGGCGGATCTCACCTATGCGACGACCTATCTCGGAGCAGGTCCCGAAACGCTGGCCGATCTGGTTGCCGGCAAGAACAGCTTCGCCGATGTGCTGAAAGCGGCCCATAAGCCGCTGATCATCGTCGGCCAGGGCGCTCTGGCGCGGGTCGACGGCGTGTCGGTTCTGGCCAATGCCGCCAAGCTTGCCGAAAAAGTCGGCGCGGTGAGCGGCGACTGGAACGGTTTCAGCGTTCTGCACACCGCAGCTTCCCGCGTCGGCGGCCTCGACATCGGTTTCGTGCCGAACGACGGCGGCATGAGCATCGCGGCCATGCAGGACGCGGCATCGAAGGGCAATCTGGATGTTCTGTTCCTGCTGGGAGCAGACGAAATGGACATGTCCGCCTTTGGCGACGCCTTCGTGGTCTATATCGGCACCCACGGCGACCGGGGCGCGCACCGTGCCGACGTGATCCTGCCGGGCGCTGCCTACACGGAAAAATCAGGCCTCTACGTCAACACGGAAGGCCGGGTGCAACTGGGCGACCGGGCCGGGTTCCCTCCGGGCGAGGCGCGTGAGGACTGGGCGATCCTGCGTGCGTTGTCGGCCGTTCTCGGCAAGACGCTGCCGTTCGACACGCTCGGCGCGCTGCGCGGACTTCTCGGCGAAGCCTATCCGCACATGCTTGAGATCGACAGCATCAAGCCGGGCGAGGCCGGTGAGATCGCGGCCCTTGCCAAGGGCGCTGGCAAGATGGAAGCCGCCGGTTTTGCCAATGCGGTGACCGAGTTTTACCTGACAAACCCGATCGCTCGGGCCTCGGCGGTGATGGCGGAATGTTCCGCGCTCGCCAAGGCGCGGACGGCGGAAGCTGCGGAATAAGGGGCAGGGACAGACATGTCGGATTTCATGACGACCTACGGCATTCCGTTTCTCTGGATGGTGTTCCAGAGCGTGCTGCTGCTTGTCGTGCTTTTGGTGATCGTCGCCTACGTCCTCTACGCGGACCGCAAGATCTGGGCGGCCGTCCAGATCCGCCGCGGCCCGAACGTGGTCGGGCCCTGGGGGCTGTTCCAGAGTTTTGCCGACCTTTTGAAGTTCGTGCTGAAGGAGCCGGTCATTCCGTCGGGCTCCAACAAGATCCTGTTCCTGCTGGCGCCGCTGATTTCGGTGATGCTGGCGTTGGCCGCCTGGGCGGTGATTCCGGTCGCGGACGGCTGGGTGATCGCCAACATCAACGTCGGCGTCCTGTTCGTCTTCGCCGTCTCCTCGCTCGAGGTTTACGGCATCATCATGGGCGGTTGGGCATCCAACTCGAAATATCCGTTCCTGTCGGCCCTGCGGTCCGCTGCGCAAATGGTGTCCTACGAGGTGTCCATCGGCTTCGTGATCGTAACCGTTCTGCTCTGTGCGGGTTCGTTGAACCTGACGGAAATCGTCCTGTCGCAGCAGACGGGTCTTGCCAACATGCTCGGCGTGCCGTGGCTGGCGTTCCTGAACTGGTATTGGCTGCCGCTTTTCCCGATGTTCGTGGTGTTCTTCATCTCCGCGCTGGCGGAGACGAACCGGCCGCCGTTCGATCTGGCGGAAGCGGAATCGGAACTGGTCGCCGGCTTCATGGTGGAATACGGCTCCACGCCGTACATGATGTTCATGCTCGGCGAATATGTCGCCATCTGCCTGATGTGCGCCCTGATGACGATCTTCTTCATGGGTGGATGGCTGCCGCCGTTCGATTTTGCGCCGTTCACCTGGGTGCCGGGCATCATCTGGTTCATTTTGAAGTGTCTGCTGGGCTTCTTCATGTTTGCCATGGTCAAGGCGATGGTGCCGCGCTACCGCTACGACCAGCTGATGCGCCTCGGCTGGAAAGTGTTCCTGCCGCTGTCGCTGTTCATGGTGGTTGTCGTAGCCGGCGTGCTGATGGTCATGGGGTGGGCACCGTAAGGTGAGTATTTCGGTCGCCGGGCTGATCGGAGCCGCCATTGGTCTTTACCTCGGCTGGCTCGACTGGAAAATCCTGAAAGGGGTGATCCAGGCGGCTGAAATGAAAAACAGGCAAGGGGGCGGCGACGGCGGATTCGCCGCGAAATACAAGACGCCCCTGAGCTGGATCGTATTTTTGGTTCCGGTGATCGGGTTTCCGGTGATCGGGTACTGGGCCGGTGCTGGATTGACCGGCTGAGACACAAGGGAAGGCAACAGGCGATGGGACTTGATCAGGCCGCCAAATCGCTGTTCTTGAAGGAATTCGTATCGGCGTTCTTTCTCGCCATGCGCTATTTCTTCAAGCCGAAGCCGACGGTGAACTATCCCTTCGAAAAGGGACCGGTGAGCCCGCGCTTCCGTGGCGAACATGCTCTGCGCCGTTATCCGAACGGCGAGGAGCGGTGTATTGCCTGCAAGCTGTGCGAGGCGATCTGCCCGGCACAGGCAATCACGATCGAAGCCGGCCCGCGCCGCAACGACGGCACGCGCCGGACCACCCGCTATGACATCGACATGGTGAAATGCATCTACTGCGGCTTCTGCCAGGAAGCCTGCCCGGTGGACGCCATCGTCGAAGGACCGAACTTCGAATTCGCCACGGAAACCCGCGAGGAGCTCCTCTATTCGAAAGAGAAGCTGCTCGCGAACGGCGACCGCTGGGAGCGGGAGCTCGCCCGCAACATCGATATGGATGCTCCCTACCGTTAGGGGCAGAACGCAAACAGGGGTTTATCCGGCAATCCGGCCGGTGGAGCCCCAAAGAAGGGGGCCGGGGTTCCGGCCAGAGGACAGGCAGGTCTAGAAATGATCCTGAACGCGCTCTTTTTCTATTTGTTCGCCGGGGTGACGGTGGCATCCGCCTTCATGGTGATTGCCTCGCGCAATCCGGTGAGTTCGGTGCTGTTCCTCATCCTTGCGTTCTGCAACTCCGCCGGGCTGTTCGTGATGCTGGGGGCGGAATATCTGGCCATGCTGCTGGTCGTCGTCTACGTCGGCGCGGTCGCGGTGCTGTTCCTGTTCGTGGTGATGATGCTGGACGTGGATTTCGTCGAATTGCGCCAGGGTTTCCTGCAGTACCTGCCGATCGGCGGTCTTGTCGGGCTGGTCCTTCTGATCGAACTGGTGCTCGGCCTCGGCGCCTGGGTGATTTCCCCGGAAATCGCAGGCCACGGCGCGGAGCCGATGCCCTCGCTCAATGATGTCTCGAACATCCAGGCGATCGGCGATGTGCTCTACACGAAGTATGTCTTCTTCTTCCAGGTGGCCGGGCTGGTGCTGCTGGTGGCCATGATCGGCGCCATCGTACTGACGCTGCGCCACAAGGAAAACGTCAAACGCCAGGACATCTCCAAGCAGGTCGCCCGTAACAAGGCAACCGCGATCGAGATCCACAAGGTGGAGTCCGGCAAGGGTATTTAACGCGCTTTCGCAGCGTGTATTCGATGATCCGGACAGTGGTGGAACACTCCGCGCCGCAGTCCGGTTGGGATTAAACGAGGGGGAGCACGGCGAGGCGCCCATGGAAATCGGTCTGTCGCATTATCTTACGGTCGCGGCGATCCTGTTCACGATCGGGATTTTCGGAATCTTCCTGAACCGGAAGAACGTGATTGTCATCTTGATGTCCATCGAGCTCCTGCTCCTGGCCGTCAATATCAACTTCGTCGCCTTCTCGAGCTTCCTCGGGGACATGATGGGGCAGATCTTCACCATGCTGGTTCTCACGGTCGCCGCCGCCGAAGCCGCCATCGGGCTGGCCATTCTGGTGGTGTTCCACCGCAACCGCGGCTCGATTGCCGTGGAAGACGTCAACGTGATGAAAGGCTAGGGGCGAATGTACTCTGCAATTGTCTTCCTGCCCCTGATCGGGTTCCTGATCGCCGGACTGTTCGGCAAGGCGATCGGTGCCAAGGCGAGCGAATACATCACCAGTGGCCTGGTAATCCTCTCGGCTCTCATGTCCTGGTATGCCTTCTTTGCGGTCGGCTACGGCGAAACCGGGCTCTACCAGATCCAGATCATGCGCTGGATCACAGCGGGTGCTCTGGACGTGACCTGGTCGATCCGGGTCGACACGCTGACCGTGGTCATGCTGGTGGTGGTAAACTCGGTTTCCGCGCTCGTGCATGTCTATTCGATCGGCTACATGCATCACGACCCGCATCGCCCGCGGTTTTTCGCCTACCTGTCGCTGTTCACCTTCGCCATGCTGTCTCTGGTGACCTCCGACAACCTGCTGCAGATGTTCTTCGGCTGGGAAGGCGTGGGCCTTGCCTCCTATCTGCTGATCGGTTTCTGGTACCAGAAGCCTTCGGCCAACGCGGCCGCGATGAAGGCGTTTGTCGTCAACCGTGTCGGCGACTTCGGCTTCGCGCTCGGCATCTTCGGCGTCTTCTATCTGTTCGACAGCATCGACATGTCGACGATCTTCGCCAACGCTCCGGCCCTTGCGGGAGAACACGCCGAGGTCATGACGTTCCTCGGCTATCATCTCGATCCGCACGGGGCGCTGACCGTCGTCTGCCTGCTGCTCTTCATGGGCGCCATGGGCAAGTCGGCCCAGTTCCTGCTGCACACCTGGCTGCCGGACGCCATGGAAGGCCCGACACCGGTTTCCGCGCTTATTCACGCTGCGACCATGGTGACCGCCGGGGTGTTCATGGTGGCGCGCCTGTCGCCGTTGTTTGAGCTGTCCCATACGGCACTAACGGTCGTGACATTCTTCGGTGCCACCACCGCCTTTTTCGCGGCAACGGTCGGTCTCGTCCAGAACGACATCAAGCGGGTGATCGCCTATTCGACCTGTTCGCAGCTCGGTTACATGTTCGTGGCGCTTGGCGTCGGGGCCTATGGCGTCGGCATCTTCCACCTGTTCACCCACGCCTTTTTCAAGGCGCTCCTGTTCCTGTGCGCCGGTTCGGTGATCCA
Source organism: Roseibium sp. (assembly GCF_048260565.1). GTDB lineage: Bacteria > Pseudomonadota > Alphaproteobacteria > Rhizobiales > Stappiaceae > Roseibium. The sequence goes on from NZ_JBLXGP010000008.1 coordinate 195,272, forward strand.
CGCGGTTTCCGACGAGCAGGACATGCGCAAGATGGGTGGCCTCAGGAAGCACATTCCGTTCACCTACTGGACGATGATGATCGGCACGCTCGCGCTGACCGGTGTCGGTCTGCCGCTCACTTCGATCGGTTTTGCCGGGTTCATTTCCAAGGACGCGATCATCGAGGCGGCTTACGCCGGCCACAACGACTTCGCGCTCTACGGTTTCTGGCTGACGGTCGCGGCCGCCGCGCTGACGTCGTTCTACTCCTGGCGCCTGACCTTCATGACCTTCCACGGCAAGCCGCGCGCACCGGTCGACGTCATGAGCCATGTGCATGAATCGCCCTGGGTGATGCTGGTGCCGCTGCTGCTTCTGTCGGTCGGGGCCGCGCTCGCAGGTATGGTGTTCAAGGGCGTCTTCATCGGCCATGCGTTCGAGGAGTTCTGGAAAGGCGCCATCTTCCTCGGCCCGGACAACCACATCATGCATGCCATGCATGAAGTGCCGACCTGGGTGAAGGTTTCGCCCTTCGTCATGATGCTCGCCGGGTTCCTGGTCGCCTACCAGTTCTATATCCGCTCTCCGGAATCGCCGAAGCGTCTGGCGGAACGGCATGCCGGTCTCTATCAGTTCCTGCTCAACAAGTGGTACTTCGACGAACTTTATGACTTCCTGTTCGTGAAGCCCGCCATGTGGGTCGGCCGCATGCTCTGGAAGAAGGGTGACGGGACGATCATCGACGGCTTTGGTCCCAATGGCGTCGCTGCCCGCGTCCAGAATGTGACCACCTGGGTTGTCAAACTGCAGACCGGTTATCTCTACCACTATGCCTTTGCGATGCTGATCGGGGTGGCTGCCCTGATCACCTGGTCGATGTTCACCGGTGTGAGTACCGGTGGGGGAGCTCACTGATGAACGACTGGCCAATTCTCACGACCACGACTTTTCTGCCTCTGGCAGGCGTCCTGGCGATCCTCCTGGTGCCGGGAGACGACGAAGGCGGCAAGAAGAACATCCGTGGCGTGGCTCTCGTCACGACGCTGTTCACCTTCGCCCTGTCGCTGTTCATCTGGGGCAGCTTCGACTACCAGAACCCGGGTTTCCAGATGGTGGAAACCAGTGAGTGGCTCGGCGGCAAGATCAACTACAAGATGGGTGTCGACGGCATTTCCATCCTGTTCGTGATCCTGACCACGTTCCTGATGCCGTTCTGCATTCTCGCCTCCTGGGAGAGCGTGCAGAAGCGGGTGAAGGAATACATGATCGCCTTCCTCATTCTGGAAACCCTGATGATCGGCGTGTTCTGCTCGCTGGATCTGGTGGTGTTCTACATCTTCTTCGAGGCGGGCCTCATTCCGATGTTCCTGATCATCGGGGTGTGGGGCGGCGCGAGGCGCGTCTATGCGTCCTACAAGTTCTTCCTCTATACGTTGCTCGGCTCGGTCCTGATGCTGATCGCCATCATGGCGATGTACTGGCAGGCAGGCACGACGGATATCGTAGAGCTGCTGAACCATCCGTTCCCGGCGGAAATGCAGGGCTGGCTGTGGTTCGCCTTCTTCGCCAGCTTCGCGGTGAAGATGCCCATGTGGCCGGTGCATACCTGGTTGCCCGATGCCCACGTGGAAGCGCCGACGGCCGGCTCGGTCATCCTGGCGGGTATTCTCCTGAAGCTCGGCGGGTACGGCTTCCTGCGGTTCTCGCTGCCGATGTTCCCGATCGCGTCCGACATGTTCGCGCCGTTCATCTTCACCTTGTCCGTGGTCGCGATCATCTACACGTCGCTGGTGGCGCTCGCCCAGGAGGACATCAAGAAGCTGATCGCCTATTCGTCCGTGGCGCACATGGGCTACGTCACCATGGGCATCTTCACCATGACGCCCCAGGGCGTGCAGGGCGGCATCTTCCAGATGCTGTCTCACGGTATCGTCTCCGGCGCACTCTTCCTCTGTGTCGGCGTGATCTACGACCGGATGCATACCCGCGAGATCTCCGCCTATGGCGGACTGGTCAACCGGATGCCGAAATACGCGGTCGTGTTCCTGATCTTCACCATGGCCAACGTCGGGCTGCCGGGAACCTCCGGCTTCGTGGGTGAAATCCTGACGCTTATGGGTGCATTCCAGGTGAATACCTGGGTGGCGTTCTTCGCAACCACCGGCGTGATCCTGTCGGCAGCCTATGCGCTCTATCTCTACCGCCGCGTCGTCTTCGGCGCGCTGGAGAAAGAGAGCCTGAAATCGATCCTCGACCTGTCCCTGCGGGAAAAGGCCATCCTGTTCCCGATGATCGCACTCACGATCTTCTTCGGTTTCTATCCGATGGCGATCCTCGACGTGACCCAGGGCGCGGTCGACAATCTGATCAACTCCTATCACGCAGCGCTTGAGGCGGCTGGCCAGGTCCAGCAAGCCGCAGCAGCCGTGCACTAACGTTCCGAAGGCGAGAGACAAGACATGTCGGAAATGACCCATTTGCCAGATCTCCTCCCGGTCCTGCCGGAGATCTTCCTGGCTGTCGGCGTGATGGTCTTGTTGATGATCGGCGCCTTTGGCGGCCCGAGGATCAGTTTCCTGGTCAACGGCATGTCCATGGGACTGATCGCGGCGACCGCGCTGTTCGTGCTGCCGTTCGGGGCGAAAATGGGCGAAACCTTCGGCGGCGCCTTCGTGCTCGACGATTTCGCCTATTTCATGAAACTCCTGGTGCTGATCGGTTCGTTCTTTGCGATCGCCATGTCCTGGGCCTATGCGAAATCCCAGTCGTTCGACCGGTTCGAGTATCCGATCCTGATCCTGCTGGCGACGCTCGGCATGCTCCTGATGCTGTCCGCCAACGACATGATCTCGCTCTATCTGGGTCTGGAACTGCAGAGCCTGTCGCTTTACGTGATCGCGGCGATCAACCGGGATTCGGTGCGCTCGACGGAAGCGGGGCTGAAGTATTTCGTCCTCGGCGCTCTGTCCTCCGGCATGCTGCTTTACGGCATGTCGTTGACCTACGGCTTTACCGGCCACACCGGCTTCGCCCAGATTTCCGAAGTGCTTGCCCATCAGGGCGCATCCATCGGCCTGATCTTCGGCCTGGTGTTCATTCTCGCCGGTCTTGCCTTCAAGATTTCCGCCGTGCCGTTCCACATGTGGACGCCGGACGTCTATGAAGGCGCGCCGACACCGGTGACCGCCTTCCTGGCGGCTGCGCCGAAGGTCGCCGCCATGGGCATGCTGGTGCGGATCGTCATCGACGCCTTCCAGCCGGTCACGACCGACTGGCAGCAGGTGATCGTGTTCGTCTCGATCGCCTCCATGGCGCTCGGCGCATTCGCGGCCATCGGTCAGACCAACATCAAACGCCTGATGGCTTATTCCTCGATCGGCCATATGGGCTATGCGCTGGTCGGGCTTGCGGCCGGGACGCAGACGGGCGTCGTCGGCGTGATCTTCTACATGACGGCCTATTTGGCGATGACCCTCGGCGTGTTCGCCTGCATTCTGTCCATGCGCCGCAAGGATGGCATGGTGGAGGACATTTACGAGCTTGCCGGCCTGTCGCGCACCAACCTGCCGATGGCCGTCCTGCTTGCTGTCCTGATGTGGTCGCTTGCCGGTATTCCGCCGTTCGTCGGCTTCTTCGGCAAGTGGTTCGTGTTCTCCGCAGCCGTCGAGGCCGGGCTTTATCCGCTCGCGGTCATCGGTGTGCTGATGTCGGTCGTCGGCGCTTACTATTACCTCCGCGTCATCAAGGTGATGTTCTTCGACGAACCTGCGGAAGCCTTCGAGGCCATGCCGATGGAGCTGCGCTTCGTGCTCGGTCTGTCCGGCGTGTTCGTGATCTTCTTCGCGGTCCTGCCTGGCCCGATCGTTCAGGCCGCGACAGTGGCTGCGGGGTCGCTCTTCTGACCGGCGGGCATTCATCCGTGGACACCGGAAACCCGGCGCCATCCGCGCCGGGTCTTCGTTTTGAGCATCACGACACGGTCGGTTCGACCAACACGCTCGCCTTCGAGCGGGCGCGGGCCGGGGATCCCGGACGGCTCTGGATTTCCGCCGGAGAGCAGACACAGGGCAGGGGGCGGCTCGGCCGCGACTGGGCATCGCCGCGCGGCAATCTCTTTGCCAGTCACCTGCTGATCGATCCGGGGCCTGCAAACCGTCTCGGCGAGCTGCCGCTGCTTGCGGCCGTAGCACTCGCCGAAGCCGTGGACCTGGAAACCGGCGCGTATCATCTGGCGAAGCTCAAATGGCCGAACGATCTGCTGATCGAGGGCGCCAAGCTTTCCGGGATCCTGCTTGAGGCGGAGACCCTTCCGGACAAGCGTCTGGCGGTCGTGCTCGGTTTCGGCGTCAATTGCGTGTCCCATCCGGAGCTGTCGCTTTATCCCAGTATCGACCTGACCGCGCTCGGATACCGGGTGACCGCCGAAGGGTTGCTGGCCCATTTAAGCACCCGACTTGCGCATTGGCTTGAAAACTGGCAGAAGGCGGACGGTTTTCTACCGGTGCGCGCGGCGTGGCTTGCGAGGGCTGCCCATCTCGGTCAGAAGATAACCGTGCGCAACGCTTCCGATGAAATTTCGGGAACTTTCCTGGATCTCAATACCCAGGGGCATCTGGTCCTCAGGCTTGATAGCGGTGAACCAAGGACCATTTACGCTGGTGACGTCTTTTTGCCGGACTTGAAGCCCTGAATTCAGAACTCTGAGTTTTCGGGGCTCGTTCGGCATCTCACACAACCGCTGTTTGGAGTTTTGAATGGCAGCAGCCAATGATATCGTCTTTTTGCCGCTCGGCGGCGTAGGCGAAATAGGAATGAACCTCGGCCTCTACGGCTATGGCCCGGAAGACGACAGATCCTGGCTTATCGTCGATTGCGGTGTTTCCTTTGCCGGTCCCGAATTGCCCGGGATCGATCTCGTTCTTCCCGACATCAAGTTCCTCGAAGAGGAAGTCAACAACATCGTCGGCATGGTCATCACCCATGCGCATGAAGATCACTATGGCGGGATTATCCATTTGTGGCCGTTCCTGAAGGTGCCAGTCTATGCGACCGCCTTCACCGCAGGCCTTCTGGAAGCCAAATACGAAAGCGAGCCGGGATCGGAGAAAGTTCCGGTCACCGTCGTCAAGCAGGGCGAACGCCACAAGATCGGTCCGTTCGATGTTGAATTCGTCGCCATGGCCCATTCCATCCCCGAGCCTTGCGCGCTGGCAATCCGCACGCCCGCCGGGCTGGTCCTTCACACCGGCGACTGGAAAATAGATCTGACACCGGGTGTCGGCCGGCCGATCGATCTGGACCGTCTTGCCGAAATCGGCCGGGAAGGGGTGATGGCGCTCGTTTGCGACAGCACCAACGCGATTCGTGACGGCGAAAGTCCGAGCGAGGCGGATGTCGCCGTCGAGTTGAAGAAGATCCTCAAGACGGCCAAGCACCGGGTGGCGGTGACAACCTTTGCCTCCAACGTGGCCCGTATTCGGGCGATCGCGGAGGCCGCCGCGGCCGCCGGCCGGGATGTGGTCGTCGTCGGCAGGTCCATGCTTCGGGTGATCGATGTCGCCGGCGAGCTCGGGTATCTGGACGGCCTGCCGTCCTTCCACGACGAGGAAGCCTTCGGCTATCTGCCCCGCGACAAGACGGTTCTGCTTTGCACCGGTTCGCAGGGCGAAGCGCGCGCCGCGCTTTCCAGGATCGCGTCGGGCGATCACCGCAACATCGCGCTCTCCAAGGGTGACATGGTGATCTTTTCCTCGCGGACGATCCCCGGGAACGAAAAAGCGGTCGGCGAGGTGTTGAACAATTTCGCCAAGACCGGTGTGGAGATCGTCACCGACCGGGACGGTCTGGTGCACGTTTCCGGGCACCCGCGGCGTGGCGAACTGGAACAGCTCTACAAGTTGCTCAAGCCGAAAGTCGTGGTTCCCGTCCACGGTGAACCGTTGCATCTTGCAGCGCACGCGGAGTTCGCGGCAGCGCAGAAGGTGCCGGAAGTCGTCCGTGGCAAGAATGGCGATATCATTCGGCTGGTTTCCGGTTCAGCCGGGATCATCGACGAGGCGCCGTCCGGCATCATGGTCAAGGATGGCAACATTCTTGACGATCCGGAAGTGACCGGCGTCAAGGAGAGGCGCAAACTGTCCTATGCCGGGGCAGTTGTCGTTGCGCTGGTGGTCGACCGGGCCGGCGACCTTCAGGACGATCCGGAAATCGCGCCGATGGGGCTTCCGGATACGGACGATGAAGGCGAGCCGATGGAAAACATCATCGCCAAGGCGGTGGTCGGTGCGATCCGGAGCATTCCGAAGGCCCGGCGCAAGGACAAGGATCTGGTCGGTGAGGCCGCCCGCAGGGCCGCCCGGTCCGCCGTTCTTGAGGTTTGGGGCAAGAAGACGCTCTGCAAGGTGCTGGTCACCCGCGTTTGAGGTCTGTCCGGGGCGTGGCGCCCGGAAACTGGTAGGGGAGTGAGGTTTATGATCGGTCGGTTGAATCACGTGGCGATTGCGGTTTCCGATATAGAGGCGGCTGCTGCTGTCTACCGCGATACCCTTGGGGCGGATGTGTCCGAAAAGGTGGCGCAACCCGATCACGGGGTGTCGACGGTGTTCATCAACCTGCCCAATACCAAGATCGAACTTCTGGAACCGCTCGGCGAGAACTCGCCGATTGCCAAGTTCCTGGAAAAGAACCCCTCCGGAGGCATTCATCATGTCTGTTACGAGGTGGATGACATCATCGCGGCCCGCGACAAGCTCCTCGCCGACGGTGCGCGCGTGCTCGGTGACGGCGAGCCGAAAATCGGCGCTCACGGCAAACCGGTGCTGTTCCTGCATCCGAAGGACTTTCTGGGCACCTTGACCGAGCTGGAAGAAGCCTAAAAGGTTTGCCGTTCGGAGTTTTCCCTGAAACGATCATACAGTTTTCAGGTTGTGGCCCCAATTCGGACCACGGAACCGATTATGCAATTGGGTAAGATTGTTATCAAACCTAACCCTTTGCATCATCGGATCCCATGCTGACCGCTCATCTTCCCGCCGGCTATTGCCTGACAAAACTGATGAAGGACCGGCCGCCGCTGTTGCTGCCGGTCGCCTTGTTGTTCTCGATTCTTCCGGATTTCGACCTGATCTGGTTTTTCCTGGTCGATGGCCGCCAGATCCATCATCACCGGTATTGGGTTCATATCCCGGCCTTCTGGGCCGTCGTCGGGACGGTATGTCTTGCGGCTTTCTGGCGTACGCGGTTTCGTCCTTACGTCGTCATTGCCATTGCCGCAGCCTTTCTGCATCTGGTGCTGGACAGCCTGGTCGGCGGCATTCTGTGGCTTTCTCCATGGGACAACACGCTTTACCAGCTCATTACGATCCGGCCGGCCAAACCGCACTGGTTGTTCAGTTTTATCCTGCACTGGACATTCCTTGCGGAGGTGATGATCTGGGGGCTGGCACTTGCGCTTTATCGGCGGGAAGGCCGGGCGGCCGCAGTTCCGGCCCAGCCCAGGGCGGTTGCCGTGGCCGCAGTCCCGGCCGCCAAGGCGCCGCCTTTCGAATAGATTGTCCAGTCATGGGTGCGACAAAGTCAGGCAACCTGCGGGACAGGAAGGAATTGGCCGGTGGCGGTCGCCTGTGCTAGGAGACCGGGTGCGTTGCAGGCAAACGCCGGCCGAATGGCGGAGGTGGCCCGCAAGCCGGTCTGTTGGTATCCGATGTTGACGAAGGGATTTTGAAGATCCCGGCCCATAAGCTGAAGAGGCATAGGCGAACACAATGAGCGTGACCTACGGCATCGCCGTCTATTTCATGATGTGGTGGATCCTGTTGTTTGCGTTTCTACCATTTGGTTTTCACCGGACCCAGGAAGAAGCGGGAGAAATCGTACCGGGCTCGGATCCGGGCGCTCCGGAAAAGCCGAAGTTCCTGCGGGTGATCGTTCTGACCACGGTCGTGACGTCGACGGTGTTTGCCGGGTTCTATTTTCTGAAAACATCCGGTTACAGTCTGGATGATCTGCCGTTCTGACGTGACCCGTTGGCCGGTTGATTTGCTGCGGCGCGTAGTTATTTGTGAGGTGAGGCGTAAAGTCGCGCTGCAATTCTCAGTAAAACTGCTTATGTAATATCAGACGGGCTCGCGGACAGAAAAAAAGGCAGAGCCAAGCTCTGCCTTATCTAAAGTTCCGCGTCTAAATATCCCTCTTGCCTCACTGCATTCATTCGAATTTCAGTGGGTCGGCTGCGACCGTTACCGGGCGCCGGAGGGATCTTCCTCCCAAGACTCAGACCGCGATGCCTATATCGGGGGTGGTGCATTCGCCAACCGCCCTTTTTCTTATGCGATGAGACACTATAGGATCAATTGACTGTTGTCACCTATTTGTATCGTAAAGCATATTTTTTTTGCTTGCACAGGAGTTTAGCAGGCGTAGGAACTGGCATGTCTGCCGTTTTTTAGGGCATTTCGGAAGAGAAAGTCGCCGGCTGACCCGCTTTGCACTTGTCATTCGTCTGCGCATGCGGTTTGACTGCGATCCGAATTCTGTAACCCTCGACCCCAGAGTGAAACTCATGCGTCTGTCCCGCTTCTTTCTGCCCATTTTGAAGGAAACGCCCAAGGAGGCGGAAATCGTCTCCCACCGTCTCATGCTGCGCGCCGGCATGATCCGTCAGCAATCCGCCGGGATCTATTCCTGGCTGCCGCTGGGGCATCGGGTGTTGCGCAAGATCGAGCGGATCGTGGAGGAGGAGCAGGCACGCGCCGGCGCGATCCAGCTTCTGATGCCGACCATCCAGTCCGCCGACCTGTGGCGGGAGAGCGGCCGGTATGACGCCTATGGCAAGGAGATGCTGCGTATCACCGACCGGCACGAGCGCGACATGCTTTACGGGCCGACGAACGAGGAAATGATCACGGACATCTTCCGCGCCTATGTCCGCTCCTACAAGGATCTGCCGCTGAACCTCTATCATATCCAGTGGAAGTTCCGCGACGAGGTTCGTCCCCGATTCGGGATCATGCGCGGCCGTGAGTTCCTGATGAAGGATGCCTATTCCTTCGATCTGGATCAGGAGCGGGCGGTAGAGTCCTATAACCGGATGTTCGTCGCCTATCTGCGCACCTACAAGCGTATGGGCCTGACCGCGATTCCGATGCGTGCGGAAACGGGTCCGATCGGCGGCGATCTGAGCCACGAATTCATCGTTCTGGCCGACACCGGCGAGAGCGAGGTCTATTGCCATGCCGATTACCTGGAAAAGGCCATCCCCGGCGACGACGTGGATTTCGACAGCGACCTGAGCCCGATCGTTGCGGACTGGACGTCCCATTACGCGGCGACGGAAGACGTTGTCGACAAGGGCGAATTCGAAGCCTCGGTACCTGAAGACAAGCGGATCGTCGCCCGCGGCATCGAAGTCGGCCAGACCTTTTATTTCGGCACCAAGTATTCCGATCCGATGGGCGCCAAGGTGGCAACCGCAGACGGGACGGAAGTTCCGGTTCACATGGGGTCTTACGGCATCGGCGTGTCGCGTTTGCTCGGCGCGATCATCGAGGCGAGCCATGACGACGACGGGATCATCTGGCCGGCGTCCGTTGCCCCGTTCCATGTCGGCCTGGTCAATCTGAAGGCCGGAGATGAACTGACGGACACTGCCTGCGAGGATCTCTACGGCAAGCTGGAACGGGCGGGCATCGAGGTGCTTTACGACGATACGGATGCCCGTGCCGGGTCGAAATTCGCCACCATGGACCTGATCGGCCTGCCGTATCAGGTGGTCGGTGGACCGCGCGGCCTTAAAGATGGCGTGTTTGAGGTGAAAAACCGGGCTACCGGCGAAAAGGAAATGCTGTCCCCAGAAGCAACGCTGAACAAGCTCGTTGCGGCATTGACGGCGTAAGTCTGCTCGCCGATCCTCCGAAGGGGTGATTCCGTGAACGGAATCTGGGGGCCTGACGGCAAGTGGACGTGTGATGACAGCACAAGGAACAGCAGAGACCGCTGATAATACGGAAGCGGTCTCCGGCACAAAGCCCTTTTCGGCTTTCGAATGGATGATCGCCGGACGCTATCTGCGTTCCAGGCGTCGCGAGACGTTCATTTCCGTGATCGCGGGGTTCTCGTTTGCCGGCATCATGCTGGGCGTAGCGACGCTCATCATCGTCATGGCGGTCATGAACGGGTTCCGCAGTGAGTTGCTCGGCAAGATTCTGGGCATCAATGGCCATATGCTGCTCCAGCCGATCGACCAGCCCCTGACCGATTACGACGAGGTGGCGAAAAGGTTAGAGAACGTTCCCGATGTGATCAGCGCCATCCCGTTCGTGGAAGGCCAGGCGCTGATTTCCGGCCCGGCCGGCAATCTGGGCGGACTGGTGCGCGGGCTCCACGAGCGCGACATGCGCAAGGTTCCCCTGGTCGCGAGCAATATCCTGCAGGGCACGCTCGACGATTTCGATTCCGGCAAGGGGATCGCCATCGGTTCGCGCATGGCCCAGCAACTCGGTGTGACCATCGGAGACAATGTCACCATCATTTCGCCGAGGGGCAACGTCACGCCGATGGGGGTGACGCCGCGGGTCAAGGCCTATCCTGTGACGGCGATCTTCGAGATCGGCATGAGCGAATATGATTCCACGTTCGTATTCATGCCCATTGCGGAGGCGCAGGGCTTCTTCCGGATGGACGGAAAGGCGACAGGCGTCGAGATTTATGTGCTCGATCCGGACCGGGTCGGTGAGATGAAAGCCGCGATCGAGGACGCCGCCAACCGCCCGGCCTATACTTCCGACTGGCGCCAGCGCAACGTCACCTTCTTTTCCGCCCTGGAGGTGGAACGGAACGTGATGTTCATCATCCTGACGCTGATCGTTCTGGTCGCGGCGCTCAACATCATTTCCGGACTGATCATGCTTGTGAAGGACAAGGGCAGGGACATTGCGATCCTGCGCACCATGGGGGCAACCCGGGGCTCCGTCATGCGGATCTTCCTGATCACCGGCGCAAGTATCGGCTTTGTTGGAACCATCGCCGGTTTTCTGCTCGGTCTTGTCGTTTGCCTCAATATCGAGAGCATCCGCCAGTTCATTTCCTGGGTGACCCGTACGCAGATCTTCGATCCGACGCTTTATTTTCTCTCCCGCCTTCCGGCAGATATCGACAGTGGCGAAACAGTCATGGTGCTGGTGATGGCGCTGGTGTTGTCCCTGTTGGCGACGCTCTATCCCGCCTGGCGCGCGGCGCGTCTCGATCCCGTGGAAGCGCTGAGGTACGAGTGATGGATATGCAAACGGAACCGGGACGACAGGCTCAAAACCGTCCGGCGGCTCTGGAACTGAAGCAGATCGAGCGTTGCTTCCAGGAGGGAGACAACGAACTGCGGATCCTGAGCAGTGCCAACCTGCGGCTTGGCGTCGGCGAAATGGTCGCGCTCGTCGCCCCTTCCGGCACGGGCAAGTCGACGCTTTTGCATATCGCGGGCCTTCTGGAGCATCCCGACAGCGGCGATGTTTTCATCGGCGGTCGGAACTGTTCCGAGCTCGACGACGACCAGCGAACGGCGATCCGGCGGAACGATGTCGGCTTCGTCTATCAGTTCCATCATCTGCTGCCTGAATTCACCGCTTTGGAAAACATCATGATGCCGCAGATGATCCGGGGCTTGAGGAAAGACGTGGCCGCGGAACGGGCCCAGGAGCTTCTGGAATACATGCGCATGGGGGCAAGGGCCACCCATCGTCCTTCCGAACTTTCCGGCGGCGAGCAGCAGCGTGTCGCCGTCGCGCGAGCGGTGGCCAATGCGCCGCGAATCCTGCTTCTGGACGAACCGACGGGCAATCTCGATCCGCATACGGCGCATTATGTCTTTGATGCGTTGCAGGCGCTGGTTCGAGCTTCCGGGGTTGCGGCCCTCTTTGCGACCCATAACATGGAACTCGCGGGCCGAATGGACCGGGCGATTACCCTGGAAGAGGGCAGGATCGTTCCCCTTTGACCGGAACCGGGGTGGGAGAACCAATACAGAACATTGATATTGCCAAGCTTTATGACTGAGATCAAAAAGTGAGAACAAAAAGTGCTTGCAATGAGAACATAAAAGGAACATAGTGTTTTTATTGAGTTGAGTTTCCCGTGTTGGAGGACGACATGATCTACTTGGCCCGCGATTTTGCCGCACTCGGTTCTCTTGTTTGCTTTTGCGCGACCCTCGCTGTTTGGGGCGACGTGCTGATGGGGCTGCACTAAGCGGACCCTTATGTTTCATGGGCCCCGGCGCCTGTGGTTTTCCAATACCTGATCGCTCCCGCAGGTGATGCGGCTTTGCCTGAGTGGCAATAAAAGAGCGACGGTGGCGGTGAATGCTGGTGAATATCCGCGTTCCCGCCTCGACAGCCGTTCCTGGAACCGTTTCACTTAACCGCGATTCCTGACCGAGCGGTGGTGTGCGTGATGACGATCCCTGTTTCCCCTGAACGGACTTCCTCTGAAGAGGACGGTGGCGTCGGTTACGTCCATCTGCGCGTGCATTCGGCCCTGTCTTTGCTGGAAGGCGCGTTGCCGATCAAGAAACTGCTCGATCTGGCAAAGGCGGATGAACAGCCGGCGCTTGCCATTACCGATACGGGCAATCTCTTCGGAGCCCAGGAGTTTTCCGCCAAGGCCTGGGGGGCGGGGATCCAGCCGATTATCGGCTGTCAGCTTTCCGTCGATTTCAAGGACGGCGCCGAAGGCGGAAGGCGCGGCGAGCCGCCGCTTTCCAATGTGATCCTGCTGGCCATGGACGAGACCGGCTACGGCAACCTGATGGAACTGAGTTCACGCGCGTTCCTCGATACCGAGACCGGTCTGATACCCCACGTCACGGGGGAATACCTTGAAGAAAAGTCAGCCGGATTGATCCTGCTGACAGGCGGGAGCCTCGGGCCGATCGGCAAGATGATAACCTCGGGGCAGAAGGATCTGGCGCGGGCTCGGCTGGTACGTCTGGCTGAGGCGTTCGAGGGACGTTGCTACGTGGAACTCCAGCGCCATGGCACGGAAGAGGAACGGCGGACCGAACCAGCCTTTATCGATCTTGCCTACGAACTTGGCCTGCCGCTTGTGGCGACCAATGAGGCCTTTTTTCCCAAGCGCGAAGACTATGAAGCCCATGATGCGCTGATCTGTATCGCGGAAGGGCGGGTCATCATCGAAGAGGACCGGCGCCGTCTGACGCCGGAACATTATTTCAAGTCACGCGCGGAAATGACCGAGCTCTTCTCCGACCTTCCGGAGGCGCTGGCCTCTACCGTGGAGATCGCGCAACGCTGCAGCTATCGCCCGGTCCGCCGGGATCCGATCCTGCCACGGTTTGCCGGGGCCGATGCGGACCCGGAGGAAGCGGAGCAGGCGGAAGCGGAAGAACTCAAGCGCCAGGCGCGGGAAGGTCTGATCGCGCGCCTGGAGGCCCACGGGCTGGCTCCGGAGCTTGAGGAAAAAGACTATTGGGATCGACTGGACTACGAGCTCGGCATTATCGAGCGGATGAAGTTCCCGGGGTACTTCCTGATCGTTGCCGACTTCATCAAATGGGCCAAGGCCCATGACATTCCCGTCGGCCCGGGCCGTGGTTCGGGTGCCGGTTCGCTCGTCGCATGGTCGCTGACCATCACCGACCTCGATCCGATGCGGTTTTCGCTGCTGTTCGAACGCTTCCTCAATCCGGAACGTGTTTCGATGCCGGACTTCGATATCGATTTCTGCCAGAGCCGGCGTGAAGAGGTGATCCGCTACGTTCAGGAGAAATACGGCCGCAAGCAGGTGGCCCAGATCATCACCTTCGGGTCGTTGCAGGCGCGCGCGGTTCTGCGCGATGTCGGGCGTGTGCTGCAGATGCCATACGGTCAGGTGGACCGGCTCTGTAAGCTGGTGCCTGCCAATCCGGCCAACCCGGTTACGCTCGCTCAGGCCATCGAAGACGAACCTCGGCTTCGAGAGGCGGCGCGGGATGAGGAGATCGTCGACAAGCTTCTGATAATGGCACAGAAGCTGGAGGGGCTTTACCGCCACGCATCGACGCATGCTGCCGGCGTGGTGATCGGCGACCGGCCTCTGGAGCAACTCGTACCGCTCTACCGAGACCCGCGGTCCGACATGCCCGTCGCCCAGTTCAACATGAAGATGGTCGAGGATGCCGGCCTGGTGAAGTTCGACTTCCTCGGACTGAAGACGCTGACGGTGATCGATACGGCGGTGAAGCTGATCGAGCGGCGCGGTGTCAATGTAGATGTCGCTTCGCTGCCGATCGATGACGAAAAGACCTACCAGCTTCTGGCCAAGGGCGAGACCTTCGGCGTGTTCCAGCTGGAAAGTCAGGGCATGCGCCGGGCCATCGCCGGCATGAAGCCGGACCGGTTCGAGGACATCATTGCGCTTGTGGCTCTCTACCGCCCGGGTCCGATGGAAAACATCCCGGTCTACAACGCGGTGAAGCACGGAGAGCAGGAGCCGGACTGCCTGCATCCGCTCCTGGAACCGATCCTGATGGAGACGAACGGCATTATCGTCTACCAGGAACAGGTGATGCAGATCGCCCAGGTTCTGTCCGGCTATTCGCTCGGCGAAGCAGACCTTCTGCGCCGTGCAATGGGCAAGAAGATTGCCGCGGAGATGGAAATCCAGCGGGCGCGCTTCGTCGACGGGGCCGTGGAGCGGGGGATCAACAAGGGCCAGGCCGGAACGATCTTCGACCTGGTGGCGAAGTTCGCCAACTACGGCTTCAACAAGTCCCACGCCGCCGCTTACGCGCTCGTCTCCTATCATACCGCCTGGCTGAAGGCGAACTATCCGGTCGAGTTCATGGCGGCTTCCATGACGCTCGATCTGGGTAACACGGACAAGCTTGGCGATTTCCGGCAGGAAGCGCGGCGTATGGGGATCGAGATCGTGCCGCCGACGATCAACCGGTCCATGGTTCATTTCGACGTGGACGACGGCAAGATCGTCTACGCCATGGGCGCCATCAAGGGCGTCGGCGAACATGCGGTCGAGCACATCGTGGAGGTGCGCGGCGACACGCCGTTTACGAGCCTGGGCGATTTCGCCCGGCGGATCTCGCCGAAATTCCTCAACAAACGGACCTTGGAAAACCTTGTCGCTGCCGGTGCGTTCGACGAACTGGAGCCGAACCGGGCACGGGTGCTGGAAGGGCTCGACCGGATCATGGGCCTGGCGCAACGCACCGAGGAGAACAAGAGCCTCGGCCAGGATGAACTCTTCGGTGGCAGCGATGGCGAGGAGCCGTTGCAGCTTCCCGATGCCGCCCCCTGGAGCGGAGAGGAAAGGCTCCAGCGAGAACACGCCGCCATCGGGTTCTACCTGTCGGCGCATCCGCTCGATGATTTCGGGCCGCTCATGGAAAAGATGCGGGTGCAGCCCTGGGCGAAATTCGCCGAAGCCGTGAAGAAGGGCGCATCGGCCGGACGGTTGGCCGGAACGGTGCTGTCCAAGCAGGAACGCAAGACCCGCACCGGCAGCCGGATGGGCATCGTGCGTCTGTCGGACGCCACCGGCCAATATGAAGGCCTGCTCTTCAAGGAGAAGCTGGAACAGTTCCGCGATCAGCTTGAGCCGGGCCGATCCGTGGTTTTGCTGGTTGGCGCGGACATGCGCGACGATGAACCCTCGATCCGCATCGAGCAGGTCGATCCGATAGAGAAGGTGGTTACCCGGCTGCAGAAGAGCATGCGGGTGTTCCTGCGGGACGAGCGTCCGGTGGAAAGCCTGCGCAGGCATCTGCAGGTGCGCGGCGAGGGGGAAGTCACCGTCGTTGTGCTTCTCGATAACGGTGCGCGCGAAGTCGAGGTCAAGCTGCCGGGCAAGTTCCGCCTGTCGCCGGAAATCGCCGGAGCGCTCAAGGCGGTTCCCGGCGTCACCGACGTGCAGATGGCGTGAAGCCGTACCGGATCGTGCGTTCTGTTTTTCTTATTTTTTTCTGCAAAACAGAAGGTAGCCAGAGCCTCGAAGCAGCATGAGAAGCCGAGGTTAGCCTCAGAATGCCAATGACGAGCAATGCCTAAGTTTCAGTAGAAGCGGTCGCTTTTTCAACTAAGTCGACAATCTCGGGGAAAGTTAGCGTGAAGACCCCTGCTTCCCCAAGGTCATAGAGCTCGCGGAACTCCAAATAGGATTCCGAGAAATCAGGATGATCGGCAGTTGGCCCATCGCTTGCTACCAGTTCGGTCGCGGCGGCTCTCAGCATCTCTTCAGTTACGGGAACGTGCGGCAATACCGTTTGCAAGCCGCCTTCCATTCTGGGATTGCGAATACGCACTCCAGTTAATGCGGTCGAATAGATTGGCCCGACCACATTGTTGTCGGTAATTGCCAAGATCAGGATATGCGCGTCTCCGTCCTGCGGCCGTCCTTGCGTCCTCCAAATCTGTCCAGCATTGAACCGGTCTGCCATATAGTCCTACTCCCCAGCGTTCTTCAAAGCCCCATCCTTCGGCACAGGCTGGACAGCCTTCCTTGGGTTTACGAAATTAAGATCTAGGGCGGGTTATTGGCCGGCCGGCCAGATGATTTCCACCCGGATCCCGCCGGGTTCGGCAAACATCATGTGCATACGCGGTCCGTCCCCCAGCGGTTCAGGTTCGAATTCCATGACGATGCCGGGCCAGCGGCGCACCTTGTCCGCCACCTCCAACAGGTCTTCTTTCGTGGCGACCTCGAGGGCGACGTGATGGAGGCCGATGTTGGTCTTGCGGTTGAATTCCGTCATGGACCGGGATCGGTCGGCCTGCCAGAGGGTGAAACGGCAATACCCGTCCGACACGGTCGTTCGCGGATAGCTGTCGTCCCGGCCTAGCAATGTCCATCCGAGCAAATCGGTGAAAAATGACGTCGTCTGATCCAGATCCCGGACGGTCAGGCCGAGGTGGTTGATGCCTTTTGTGGTCAAGTTCAGTACCCTTGCCGGAAGAGGTGGTGAGGTTCGCCTGTCGTGGTAGACCAGCTGCCATGCGGGGGCAATGATGTCCGGCCGGATCGTGCGGGAATGGAATATCGGCATGCGCTGTCCATCCGTGGCAGCTGGCGCGCGCTTCCTGACAGCGAACAAAGCGCGAAAAACTGCTCTCCAGGCCTTGAATTCACGAAGCGGTCCAACTATAAGGCGCCCATTCCACACGCAAGGGGCGGAAACCGAGCTTATCGGCCTTCCATCCGGTGATCGTCTGGAGCTTCTCACTGGAAGCGCCTTCGGTCCAAATCCTCTTGCGGAGGTTAAACCGGAAAATCAGGAGTTTAAGGGCCATGGCTCTGCCCGATATCAACATGCGTCAGCTCTTGGAAGCTGGCGTTCACTTCGGCCACCAGAAGCACCGCTGGAACCCGCGCATGGGCCAGTACATCTTCGGTGTCCGCAATGACGTTCACATCATCGACCTTGCCCAGACCGTCCCGCTGCTGCATCAGGCCCTGAAGGCCGTCAGCGATACAGTTGCCGGTGGTGGCCGCGTTCTGATCGTCGGCACCAAGCGTCAGGCACAGGACGCCGTGGCGACCGCTGCGCGCAACTCCGCGCAGTATTTCGTCAACGCCCGCTGGCTCGGCGGCATGCTGACCAACTGGAAGACCATTTCCCAGTCGATCCAGCGCCTGCGCAAGCTCGAAGAAACGCTCAATTCCGACGCAGCGAACGCTCTGACCAAGAAAGAGCGCCTGTTCATGGACCGCGAGCGTGAGAAGCTCGAGCGCAACCTCGGCGGCATCAAGGACATGGGCGGTATCCCGGACCTGATCTTCGTGATCGATACCAACCGTGAAGCGATTGCCATCCAGGAAGCCCGCCGTCTGGGCATTCCGGTCGCGGCTATCCTCGATTCGAATTCCAATCCGGAAGGCATCTCCTATCCGGTGCCGGGCAACGATGACGCCGGTCGCGCCATCACCCTCTACTGCGATCTGATCGCGCGTTCTGCCATCGACGGCATTTCCCGCGCTCAGGGTGCTTCCGGCATGGATGTCGGTGCTGCGGAAGAGGCTCCGGTTGAGGAAGCTCTGGCAGAAACCGAAGCTGAAGAAGCCGTTGCTGCAGAAGAAGCTCCGGCCGAAGAAACAGCCGCTCAGGCTTGATTGTTTTGCCGCTGTAATGCCGGCGGCAGAAATCTGTTGAATTCGCAGAGGGGGCTGCAATTCGTTGCAGTCCCGTCATAAAGGCACGGGTGATTTACCGTTACACCGGGCCGTATCAATAACCCCCCATGCACGAGGCAATCGATGAGCATTACCGCTGCGATGGTAAAAGAGCTCCGCGAGAAATCCGGCGCTGGCATGATGGACTGCAAGACCGCCTTGACCGAGTCGGGTGGCGATATGGAAGCCGCCATTGACTGGCTGCGCACCAAGGGCCTGGCAAAGGCGGCCAAGAAGGCCGGTCGTGTTGCCGCTGAAGGCCTGGTCGGCGTCGCCGCTGAAGGTACCAAGGCTGCCGTGATCGAACTGAACTCCGAAACGGACTTCGTTGCCCGTAACGAAGGGTTCCAGGACCTGGTCAAGAACGTGGCCGGTGTCGCGGTGGCGACCGATGGTTCGCTGGACGCGGTCAACGCCGCCACGATCGACGGTAAATCCGTAGCCGATGCGATCACCGATGCGATCGCGACAATCGGTGAGAACATGACCCTTCGCCGGACGGCCATGCTGTCTGTCTCCGAAGGCGTCGTTGCCACCTATGTTCACGGTGCGGTTTCCGACGGTCTCGGCAAGATCGGCGTTCTGGTCGCTCTGGAATCTTCCGGCGACAAGGACAAACTGAACGGCCTTGGCCGTCAGATCGCGATGCATGTTGCCGCAACCAGCCCGCTGGCTCTGAATACCGACGAGCTCGACCCGGCAGTCGTGGAGCGTGAGCGGAGCGTGTTCTCCGAACAGGCGCGCGAATCCGGCAAGCCGGAAAACATCATCGAAAAGATGGTGGAAGGTCGCCTGCGCAAGTTCTATGAAGAAGTCACGCTGGTTAAACAGGCCTTCGTGATCGATCCGGACAAGACGGTCGAACAGGCTGTCGAGGCGATGGCCAAGGAACTTGGCACGCCCGTCAAGCTGACCGGTTTCGTCCGCTTCGCCCTCGGCGAGGGGATCGAGAAGGAAGAGCAAGACTTCGCCGCAGAGGTGGCAGCAGCCACCGGGCAGTAAGTTCGAAAAGCGCCGGCATTGACCGGCGCTTTTTTTTGAGAGGCCACAACAAGAAATAGGGTTCCGCCATGACCAATCCGCTCCGCTGGAAACGCGTGCTTCTGAAGCTGTCTGGGGAGGCTCTTATGGGGAACCAGTCCTTCGGTATCGATCCGGCCATCGTGCAGCGGATCGCGAAGGAAATAGCCGATGCGGTGGCTCTGGGCGCCCAGGTCGGGGTCGTTGTGGGCGGTGGTAACATCTTCCGTGGCGTGGCCGTGGCCGCCAAGGGCGGCAACCGGGTCACCGGCGACCACATGGGCATGCTGGCGACCATCATGAACAGCCTGACGATCGCCGATGCCCTGCGCCGGCTGAAAGTGCAGGCTCGGGTGCTCTCCGCCGTTCCGGTTCCTTCCATTTGCGAGACGTTCACCCAGCGTGTCGCCGAGCGTTACATGGAAGACGGTGACGTGATCGTCTTTGCGGGCGGCACGGGTAACCCGTTCTTCACGACCGATTCAGGTGCGGCCCTGCGGGCTGCGGAGATGAAATGCGATGCCTTCTTGAAAGGCACGCAGGTCGACGGCGTTTATTCCGAAGATCCGAAGATCAATCCGGATGCCGTACGCTACGATACCCTCGGCTATGAGGAAGTGATCCAGCGCGATCTGAAGGTCATGGACACCACGGCCATCGCTCTTGCGCGTGACAATTCCATTCCCGTAATCGTCTTTTCCATTCACACCCCGGGTGCCCTGGTCAGTGTTTTGCAGGAAACCGGTACTTACACGGTTGTCGGCGGCTGATAGTTTTCCCTTTTAGCCGCGGCCTGCCCCTTGTGTTTCGGCGCGAGTGTGCCATCTTGGCGCCGGCTGAGAGTCTATTAAAACGAACAAATTAGAATGAAGTGAGGACAATATGCCCGTAGAAGGTATTGACCTGGACGATTTACAGCGCCGCATGCAGGGCGCTTTGTCGGTCCTGAAAACCGAATTCGCTGGGCTGCGCACGGGCCGCGCCTCCGCCAGCATGATGGATCCGATCAACGTTGAGGCCTACGGGCAGACCATGCCAATCAACCAGGTTGCGACCGTCAGCGTGCCCGAGCCGCGCATGGTCGCGGTCCAGGTCTGGGACAAGGGCATGGTCTCTGCCGTTGAAAAGGCGATCCGCGAATCGAACCTTGGCCTCAATCCGGTCGTCGATGGCCAGTTGCTGCGCCTGCCGATCCCGGAACTGAACCAGGAACGGCGCCAGGAGCTGATCAAGGTTGCGCATAAATACGCCGAGCAGGCCAAGGTCGCCATTCGCCACGTGCGCAGGGACGGAATGGATACGGCGAAGAAGCTGGAAAAAGACGGTGATATCAGCCAGGACGATAGCCGGGTCGCATCTGATGAAGTCCAGAAGCTGACGGACAGCATGATCGGCGAGGTCGATGCGATGCTGGAGAAAAAAGAACAGGAAATCTCCCAGGTCTGATGCGCATCGGCTGAAAGCAGGGTCTCTCATGACGATCAGTCCCGATCGAGAATCCGAGGATACGGCGACCGATTCGGCAGCCGGTTCCTTGCCGCGCCATGTCGCTTTGATCATGGACGGGAATGGCCGTTGGGCAACGGCCAGGGGATTGCCGCGCACCGAAGGCCATCGTCATGGATTGGAAGCGTTGCGCCGCACGATCCGGCACGCGGCCCAAACCGGTATTCGCTATTTGACGATCTACAGTTTCTCTTCGGAAAACTGGAGCCGTCCGCAGCCGGAAGTCAGCTTCCTGATGGGGCTCCTGCGCCGTTTCGTTCAGCGTGACCTTACTGAAATCCATAATGCCAATGTCAGGATCAAGGTGATCGGGGATCGGCTTACGCTGGAACCCGGTATCCGCGCGTTGCTGGTCGAGGCGGAAGAACTGACCAAAAACAACACAGGCATGACCCTTGTCGTCGCGTTCAACTATGGATCGCGCGACGAAATCACCCGATCGGTCCGCCAACTTGCGGAGGAGGTTGCCTCCGGCCGGCTGGCCCCGGAAGATATCGACGAGAAGGCGATCGCAAGCCGGCTCGATACGGCGGATCTTCCGGATCCGGATCTCATTATCCGCACCAGTGGTGAACTCAGGCTATCGAATTTCCTGATGTGGCAGGCTGCCTATTCGGAGTTCCATTTTTCACCGGTCCATTGGCCCGATTTCGACGAGGCGGCGTTCGATCAGGCCCTGTCGGACTTCATGGGACGCGAGCGCCGGTTCGGTGGCTTGGCCGCCAAAGCACTCTAAGATGCCCGGTCAGGAAGGGGCCACGGCGGACAAGGGCCCGAAAAACAAGTCCGATTTGAAATTAAGGGTGCTTTCTGCAGCTGTTCTTGGACCTATCGTCCTTGGCCTTGCATGGTTAGGCGGTCCTGCATTCGGCATGCTTGCGCTGGTGGCTGCCATCCTTTTTTTGCACGAATGGTTCGCAATGACGGGAACCGGTCTTCGGACGCCGCACGGGGTTGCCGGATATCTGGTGCTCGTCGGGATCGCGCTTGGCTATCACTTCGGATATCCCGGTCTCTCCCTGGCGTGTCCCGTAGTTGGAGCGCTTGTCGTCTACGGCCTGAGCGGGTTTAGCCGGACAGGACGTTGGGCGGCCGAAGGTGTAGTATATGCGGGGCTGGCCCTCTATGCGCTGCTTGTCATCAGGGGCGGGGAGCAAGGTCTGGCATTCCTGTTTTTCCTGCTTGTCTTGGTCTGGGCGACCGATATTGCGGCTTATTTCACCGGCAGGAGCCTTGGTGGGCCGAAGCTGTGGAAAAAAATTTCTCCGAACAAGACCTGGTCCGGTGCCATCGGCGGGTTGGTCTGCGCGGTTTTGCTCGGCCTGGGTACGGTAGCGATTGCCGGGAAGGCCGATCTTTTCAACTGGGCTCTGCTCGCGGCCGTCTTGTCGATCGTCTCGCAATTGGGGGATCTCCTGGAATCCGGTGTCAAACGGCGTTTCGACGTAAAGGATTCCAGTCATCTCATTCCGGGGCACGGCGGCATCATGGATCGGGTCGACGGGTTGGTTGCCGCGGCAATCGCGGCTGTTGCGCTTGGATTTGTGTTCGGCGGGAGCTTCGCGGATCCGATTTCCGGCCTCGCGCTTGGCTAAGGGACCTGTTTCATGGACGCGGCCTCGTCCTCACCGATGGACATGGAAATGAATGGCACGACAAATCCGATGCGCCTGATCGTGCTGGGTGCGACGGGCTCGATCGGGAAAAGCACGCTTGACCTCGTCGCGCGCAACCCTGAGCGGTTCAAGGTGGTTGCGCTTGTTTCCAACAACAATGCGGACGAACTGGCGCGCCTGGCCCGTCTGGTGAATGCCGAATCCGCCGTTCTGGCCAATGAGGCGCATGGTCCCGCACTGGTGCAGGCCCTGTCGGGAAGCGGTATTGCCGTTTCGGCCGGAAGCCAGGCCGTTCTGGAAGCCGTTGAACGTCCGGCAGACATGGTTGTTGCCGGCATCGTGGGCGCTGCAGGGCTGGTCCCGACCCTTGCTGCCATCAAGCCGGGCAGGGTGATCGCCCTTGCCAACAAGGAGTGTCTGGTTTCCGCCGGAGACCTTTTCATGGACAGGGTCCGGCGTATTGGCGCAACGCTTCTTCCGGTCGACAGTGAACACAATGCCATCTTCCAGGTCTTCGAGCCCGAAAACCGTCGCGAAGTGGAGAAGGTCATCCTGACGGCCTCCGGCGGACCTTTCCGGACGACCCACCTGGAGGACATGGCGGGGATCACGCCGGAACAGGCCCTTAAACATCCCAATTGGGAAATGGGGCAACGGATCACCATCGACAGTGCCACCTTGATGAACAAGGGATTCGAAGTGATCGAGGCTTTTCATCTGTTCCCGGTCGAAGAGGACCAATTGGGGGTGCTCGTTCATCCCCAATCGGTCGTGCACGGGCTGGTGCAATATGCCGATGGTTCTCTGCTGGCACAGATGGGGTCCCCTGACATGCGGACCCCTATTGCCCATTGCCTCGCCTGGCCGAAACGGATGTCGGTGCCGCTCAAGCGGCTCGATCTGGCCGAAATCGGTTCGCTCACCTTTGAGAAGCCCGACCCGGTTCGCTTTCCCGCGCTCGGACTGGCGCTGTCATCTTTAAAACGCGGCGGCGGAGCGACCTGCGCCCTCAACGCCGCAGATGAAATCGCCGTCAGCGCCTTTTTGGACCGACGTCTGCGCTTTCCGGACATTCCGGTGGCTGTCGAGGCGACAATCAACCGGCTCGAAGCCGCCGACCGGCTCGGTCAGCCCGACAGTGTGGAAACGGTCATGGCACTGGATGCGGAGGCACGTGTCATTTGTGCCGATTGGATTGCCGAACACGGCGGGCGATAAAGCTGCTCTGTCGGCGGTCCCGTTTTGGGGAAATTCGAATTCCCACCATTAACGTGCCGTAATCTCGTAATCTGCTAGTCTGACTATATCCGTATCGGGCGCACGCGCATCACAACAGGAACTCTCAATGGAACTTCTTTCCTCGGCCTTCGGACTTGTGGTTGGCTATATCGTGCCGTTTCTGTTTGTTCTGACGATCGTCGTTTTCTTTCATGAGCTCGGCCATTTTCTGGTCGCCCGCTGGTGCGGCGTGAAGGTGGATGCGTTTTCCGTCGGGTTCGGGCGGGAGCTTTTCGGACGAACCGACAAGAAGGGGACCCGGTGGCGTTTGTCGCTTATTCCGCTCGGCGGCTATGTGAAATTTGCCGGCGATGAAAATGCGGCCAGCGTGCCTGACTGGGAGCGAATCGAGGCCATGCCTGCGGAAGAACGCGCCGGGGCATTCATAGCCAAGCCGGTCTGGCAGCGTGCGGCCGTGGTGGCGGCCGGGCCAATCGCGAATTTCATCTTGTCCATTGCGATTTTCGCTACGATTTTCATGCTCTTCGGGCGAATTGTTGCAGCACCGGTTGTGGATGTCGTTCAGCCCGACAGTGCGGCCGCCGTCGGTGGCCTGAAACCGGGCGATCTGATCGTTTCCGTCGATGGGGATGAAATCGCCACGTTTTCCGACCTTCAGCGCATCGTGTCCGTCAGTGCGAACGTGCCGCTGATTCTGGATGTGAAACGGGGGGACGAAACCGTGACCCTGACGGTCACTCCGCAGTACCGCGAACTGAAGGATCGTTTTGGGAACGTGCAGCGTATCGGTCTTCTGGGCGTTTCGCGCAGCGTGCAGGAAGACGACCTGATTCACGAGAAATTCGGGCCGGTTTCGGCGGTTACCGAAGGGACCAAGGAAACTTACTATATCGCTTCCCGAACGCTCGATTATATCTGGGGCGTGATTTCCGGTCGGGAATCGGCAGATCAGCTCGGTGGGCCGATCCGCGTAGCGCAGGTCTCCGGTCAGGTTGCAACCCAGGGGATCATTCCCCTGTTTTCCCTGGCAGCGATCCTGTCGGTCAGTATCGGCCTCTTGAACCTGATGCCGGTGCCGATGCTGGACGGCGGACATCTGGTGTTTTACGCCGCGGAAGCGGTTCGGGGAAAGCCGCTCAGCGAAAGGGTCCAGGATATCGGGTTCCGGATCGGGATTGCCATCGTTCTACTTCTGATGGTTTTTGCCACCTGGAACGACGTGCTGCATCTGACGCGCTTGTAGGGCGGGCGGTCCGTGGCATCCACGCAACGCATTCAATTGAAATCTGTTTTGCCTGTCAGGGACTGTTGCGTAATCGGCAAAAGACTGTAAAACGATTTCGGTTCTAGAGATTCTGGGGTGGCCTGTGGCTTTTCGCACAGGACAAAAAAGACAAAGGCATAGCGCACTTATGCAGCGATTGCAGAAATTCACTCGTGCCGTATTGCTAGCGGCAGCCGTGTTTTGCACCGGCGCCGTTCTACCCAATGCATACGGGCCGCTTTCGGTTACATCGGCAGAAGCGGCAGTCGCGCGCAATATTGTGGTGCGCGGAAATACGCGGATCGAGACCGAGACCGTACTGAGTTATTTGACTATTTCCGTCGGGCGTTCCTATGGCCCTGCGGATATCGACGAATCTCTCAAGGCGCTTTTTGCGACCGGTCTGTTTGCAGATGTAAAGATCGTTCCCCAGGGCGGCACTGTTGTCGTCAACGTGACGGAAAACCCGATCATTAATCGGGTGTCTTTCGAGGGGAACAAGAAGATCAACGACGATGCGCTGAAGACGGCTGTCCGGTCTTCCGAGCGCACGATGCTGACCCGCGCGAAGGTCCAGGCCGACGTTCAGAACATTCTGGAGGCCTATCGCCGGTCCGGTCGCTACGGCGCGTCCGTTAATCCGGAGATCATCGATCGCGGCAACAACCGGGTCGATCTCGTTTTTGAAATCAACGAAGGCAAGAAGACCGGTGTCGAACGGATCACGTTCATCGGCAACCATGCGTTCAGCGACGGGAAGCTGCGTGACGTGATTCGGACCCGTCAGAGCGGGCTTCTCAGCTGGCTTCGGTCGACCGATACCTACGATCCCGATCGCCTGGCACAGGATCAGGAACTGCTGCGGCAGTTCTACCACAAGAAGGGCTACGCCGATTTCTATATCGTTTCGGCGACCGCTGATCTCGACCGCGAAAACAATGTGTTTCATGTGACCTTTACCGTTGAGGAAGGTGAGAAATACAAGATTGCGGATGTTGAGGTCGTTTCGTCCCTTTCCGCTGTGGATCCGGAGGCCCTGCGGTCTCAGTTGCGCACCCATTCGGGAGATACCTACAATTCTCTGCGTGTGGAGCAGACCGTCGAGGATCTCACGATCAAGATTTCCGAAGACGGCTATGCGTTTGCGCAGGTTCGTCCCCGCGGCTCTCGTGACTACGAAAACAAGACGATTTCGCTCACGTACTATATCGAGGAAGGCCCACGCGCCTATGTCGAGCGGATCAATGTGATCGGCAACGACCGTACCCGCGAATATGTTATTCGCCGCGAATTCGATATCGTGGAAGGTGATGCCTACAACCGGGCGCTCATCGACAAGGCGGAACGCCGTTTGAAAAACCTCGGCTTCTTCGAGCGTGTGGCGATTACGACATCTCCTGGCAGCGCGCCGGACCGTGTCGTCATCAATGTCAATGTTGAGGAAAAGCCGACCGGGGAAGTTTCCTTCGGTGTGGGCTACTCCACGAGCGACGGCGTCATCGGCGATGTCTCGATTTCGGAAAAGAACTTCCTGGGTCGCGGGCAGTATGTGAAGCTCGGTGTCGGCATGGGCGCCGATACGCAGAGCTACCAGTTTGCGTTCAAGGAGCCGTTCTTCCTTGGTCGCCGGATCGGTCTCGACCTTGACCTCTACAAGCTTGTCAATGACAGCAACGACTACCGTGCCTATGACGAAACGACCACGGGTGGTGGCTTCGGGTTCTCGCTTCCGCTTCGCGAAGACGAGTTGACGCTTCGGTTGTTCTACAAGATCTATCAGACCGATCTGAAAGACCCTGACAACAAGGCTACGGGCATTGCGAACTGCGCAGGCAGCGGCCTTTCGATCGCGATCTGTGACTCGCTTGGGACAAACCTGACGTCTCTTGCCGGCTACCGGTTCATCTATACGACGCTCGACAACAACCTCGATCCGACCGACGGGATTTATGCCGCCGCCGGACAGGAATTCGCGGGCCTCGGTGGCGATTCCTTCTACATCAAGAGCACGGCCGACGTTAAGTACTTCAAGGAAATCCTGCCGGATCAGGGCATCGTTGGTGCCCTCAAGGTCACCGGCGGTCACATCACGGCTCTGGGCAGCGACCGTCTGCGGGTGCCTGAACAGTTTATGCTGGGCGGGAATCTGGTTCGTGGCTTTGAAAATCAGGGGATCGGTCCGCGTGACGCTGTCACCGGCGACGCGATCGGCGGTCAGCTGTTCTTCGCCGCAACGGCTGAGGCTACGTTCCCGTTCCCGGGCGTTCCCCAGGAGTTCGGCCTGAGCACCGCGGTCTTCTCCGATGCCGGTGCGCTTTGGGATGCGGACTCCGGACTGGTGAACCTGGTTAACAACAACGCGTCTTCCGTGAATTCGAATGACTTCGATCTTCGGGCTTCCGTCGGTGTCGGTCTCAGGTGGCGGTCTCCGTTCGGTCCTTTGAAGGCGGATTTCGCATGGCCGCTCGCGAAAAACAGCGTGGACAAGACGCAGGTGTTCCGCCTGAGCGGCGGGACCCGCTTCTAACGTACCGCGTGACAAACCCTCTACGGCCGCCGCATTGCCGGCGGCCGTTTGCTATTGGTGCCTGATGCTCAGGGGAGCCAAAACCCATGTCCGATCCCGTCTTTTTTCCTCCGGTAGAGCCGGTCTCACTCGAAAAAATCGCTGAATGGGCGGAAGCGGAGCTTATTCGCGGGACGCCCGGGCGGTTGATCGCGGGCGTGGGGCCGATCGAGGATGCCGATGATGGCGTGCTCGTCTTTTTCGACAATACCGCTTATCTCGACAAATTGAGCGAGACCCGGGCTGGCGCCTGCATCATCGCCCGCAAGCACGTGGACAAGGTGCCGGAAGGTGTCGCCATTCTGGTGTCGAAAGATGCCTATCGTTCCTGGGCCAAGGTTCTGGCTCAATTGTATCCGGATGCAATGGTTCCGAAGCCAGCAGGGTTTCAGGGGATTTCCGATCGCGCCTCCATTGACCCGTCCGCGGTGTTGGAAGAAGGGGTTGCTGTGGGATCCGGAGTTGTGATCGGTGCAGGGGTACAGATCGGTTCGGGTACCGCCATATTGCCCAATGCGGTCATCGGCCCGGGCTGCACGATTGGGCGGGATTGCGTCATTGGGGCCAATTCAACGCTGCAGCACGCCATTCTGGGCGATCGTGTCTACCTGCATCCCGGGGTGTGTATTGGCCAGGACGGTTTCGGCTACGCGATGGGTGCCGGTGGACATCTGAAGGTTCCGCAGGTCGGCCGCGTGGTTATCCAGGACAATGTGGAGATTGGCGCGAACACCACCATCGACCGGGGGGCTAACCGGGATACGATTGTCGGTGAGGGGACCCGGATCGATAATCAGGTCCAGATCGGACACAATGTCATTATCGGACGGCACTGTGTCCTTGTTTCCCAGGTTGGACTTTCCGGAAGCTGCAGCCTGGAAGATTTTGTAGCGATCGGCGGACAGACCGGGGTGCGCGGGCACGTACGCATCGGAATGGGTGCCCAGATTGCCGCGGTTAGCGTCGTTGGCGAGGATGTGCCTGCCGGCGGGCGCTACGGCGGGACGCCTGCAAAGCCGGTAAAGCAATGGTTCCGCGAGATGGCCGCGTTACGCAAGCTTGCGGAGCGGGGCGGCGGGTCTTAAAGGTTTGTCAAGATAGAGATTAAACTGGGCGCTTTGTGTCGCTCAAGGGGCTGACGAATGGAACAAACTGAGAAGACGGAACTCGGTAGTGCCGACATCATGCGGATCATGGAGATGTTGCCGCATCGGTATCCGTTTCTGCTGGTCGACAAGATCATCGAGATCGACGGCGACAACAGCGCCATCGGCATCAAGAACGTCACGATCAACGAGCCGCATTTTACCGGACATTTTCCAGGACAGCCCGTTATGCCGGGTGTCCTGCTGATCGAGGCCATGGCGCAGACGGCCGGCGCAATCTGCGTGGATTCCCGGGGCGACGGCACCCCTCCGCAGCTGGTCTACTTCATGACCATCGATAATGCGAAGTTCCGCAAGCCGGTCATTCCGGGCGACCAGGTTCACTTTCACGTCCAGAAAATCAAGCAGCGGTCCAACATCTGGAAGTTCCAGGCGGTCGCCAAGGTTGATGGTGCGAAGGTCGCAGAAGCGGAAATCAGCGCAATGCTCGTGGACGCGTGAGGACGGATGGCTGAGATACATCCAACGGCGATCGTTGAAGACGGCGCCAAGCTGGGCGATGGTGTCGAAATAGGACCCTATTGCATAATCGGGCCCCACGTGAAGCTGGGTGACGGCGTTCGCCTGGAAGCCCATGTGGTCGTCGCCGGTCATACGACAATCGGCGCAGGTACGCATATATTCCCGTTCGCCAGCATCGGTCACAAACCGCAGGATCTGAAATATGCGGGCGAGGAAACCTATCTGGAGATCGGTTCCAACAATCAGATCCGCGAACACGTCACCATGAATCCGGGTACGGCCGGCGGCGGTGGGCTGACCAGGGTCGGCGACAATTGCCTGTTCATGATGGGCGCTCATGTGGGCCATGACTGCATGGTGGGCGATCATGCCATTCTGGCGAACAATGCGACGCTCGCCGGTCACGTCGAATTGGCAGATTACGTTATCCTCGGCGGCCTGAGCGCCGTCCGCCAGTGGAGCCGGATCGGAACCGGGGCGATTGTCGGTGGTATGACCGGCGTCGAGTTCGATGTTATTCCGTTCGGTTCGGTGATCGGTGACAGGGCCCGTCTGGCGGGATTGAACCTGATCGGCTTGAAGCGAAAGAACTTCCCGCGTGAACAGATCCATGCGCTCAGAGCCGCCTACAAGACGCTTTTCGAAAGCGAGGAAGGCACGTTGAGGGAACGGGCCCAGGACATGGCACAGGCATATCCGGACGCGCCGTTGGTGAAGATCGTCACCGATTTCATTCTGGACAAGGAAGACCGACGGTTCTGCACGCCACGCAGCGGGGACTGAGACGCTTATGGCGTCGCCGTCCAATGCAGTCGTGCCGCCTGATACCCGCGTCGGTCTTGTCGCGGGAAACGGGGCGTTGCCGCATCAGGTGGCCGATCTTCTCACACAAAAAGGGCTTACGCCGGTGACCGTCGCTATCAAGGGCGAAGCGGACCCGGAGACCCTGGCGCGCTCCGTCGCGGAATTGGGATGGGGAGAGATCGGGCGTCTGCTTAAGACATTGAAACGGCACGGATGTTCCAGATTGCTGCTGATCGGCGGAATTTCCAGGCGTCCGGATTTTGCGTCCGTGTTCGGGGATGCCGGAACCCTCAGGCTTCTGCCTAAGATCGTCAGAGCGCTTATGGGGGGCGATGACAGCCTGCTTTCCAAGGTAATCGGACTGTTTGAAGCGGAAGGATTTGAGGTGGTCGGCATGACGGATATCGCACCTGAACTTTTGGCCGGCTTGGGCGTTCTGGGCAAGGTGTCACCCTCAAATAGCGCTCTGGAAGATATGGAGCTGGCGTTCAAGGCGACCGAACGGCTCGGCGAACTGGATATCGGTCAGGCGGCGGTAGCCGTCGGCGGCCGGGTGGTGGCGCTTGAGGGGGCCGAGGGGACTGATGCGATGCTGGAACGCTGTGCGGTTCTGCGTGCGAACGGACGGATCCGGTCCAAGGGTGCTGCCGGCGTGCTGGTCAAGGCAGCCAAGCCGAGCCAGGACCTCAGGGTGGATTTGCCGACCGTCGGCCCCAGAACCATCGAATTGGCATCTGCTGCAGGTCTCGCGGGCATTGCCGTCGAAGCCGGACGCGCCCTGATCGCCGATCAGGAAGCGACCGTCCGCAAAGCCGACGAGGCCGGTCTTTTTATCTACGGCATCGAGCGGCCGGAAAAGGGCTGAGGAGCAGGTCTTGATGTCTTCCGTGTCGCCCCGTCCCAGAACCATTTGTATTGTCGTGGGGGAAGAGTCCGGGGATCTGCTTGGATCCGAGCTTATTCTGGCGTTGAAGGGCCGCCTTGGTGACACGGTCACCTATTGCGGCGTCGGCGGCGAGCGGATGAAAGCTGCCGGTTTCAAAAGCTTCTTCGACATGTCGGACATTGCCGTCATGGGGATGACCGCTGTTCTTGCCCGGCTGCCGATGATCGTCAAAAGGGTCTACCAGACGGTGGCCGGCGTGATCGCTGCGAAACCGGATGTGCTGATTATTATCGACAGTCCCGATTTCACCCACAACGTCGCCAAACGGGTGCGCAAGCGTGCGCCGGATATTCCGATCATCGGCTATGTCTCGCCGTCGGTTTGGGCGTGGCGGTCCGGACGGGCGCGCAAGATGAGCGTCTACGTGGATGAGTTGCTCGCGCTTCTGCCTTTCGAGCCGGAGGTTCACGAGCGGCTCGGTGGGCCTCGGACCCACTACGTCGGCCATCCAATCATCGAGCGGGTGGATCGATTCCGTCCGAAGGACGGCGAACGGACGCCGGTCTCGTCTGAGAAAAAGGTGCTGCTGGTTCTGCCCGGGAGCCGCGGCAGCGAGGTCGATCGCCTTCTGGCGGATTTCGGAAGCACGGTTTCGCGGCTTGCCGCACGGTTCAAAGACCTCGAAGTGCTGCTTCCAGCGGTTCCGCACATGGTCGAGCGGATCAGGCGCGATGTTGCCGACTGGCCGGTCAAGCCGGAAATCGTCCTGGGCGAGGAGGCAAAGCATGCCGCCTTTCGCAGGGCCCATGCGGCCCTGGCGGCATCGGGTACCGTTTCCCTGGAACTGGCGCTTGCCGGCGTACCCATGGCGATCTGCTACAAGCTCGACTGGTTTTACCGGCGGCTGAAGGACCTCAATAAGGTCGTCCAGATCGTCAGCGCCACTTCGATGGTCCTGCCCAACATCATCCTCGGCCGGAATGTGGTTCCCGAGTTCCTGGATGATGAGGTCAATGCGGATCGGCTGGAACCGGTGGTCGCCGACCTTCTGACCGACAGCGAGGCAAGGCGGGAGCAGATCGAGGCGTTCGGGGATCTGGATCATCTGATGCGCCTGCCCGATGATCGTTGCCAGAGCGCGGCGGCGGCCGATGTCGTCATGGAGTGTCTCGAAAGGCGAGATAATACAGGCCGCTAATCTGTTCGAATTCTCTATACTTTAAGGATCCTGAATCAAAAAAGGACGCCGTGGGGCGCCCTTCAGACTGCTGACAAACCCCTGGCGTTAGCCGGGGGTTTTTGATTCACTGTTTTGATGTTGAAGAAGCCCGGCCCCGACCAGACAGCTCTCGAGATGGTGACGCTCGACCAGCTTGTTCCCACTGATCACC
>NZ_JBLXGP010000009.1:0-218288 GCF_048260565.1 Roseibium sp.
TCCAGGAACACGTCCGGCTTCCATTCCATCTGCTCGGTCTGGTGCGGCTCGAACAGGTAGAGCTGCGGCGCGCCGAGCACCTTCTGGCCCGGATTGTGGCCCCAGGCCTGGGCGATCATCCGGCACTCGATGGCGAACTGGGTCGTGGCCATGTGGTCGGTGTTGTAGGGGTCCCACTTGGAGTGGCTCAGCATGAAGGACGGCTGGACTTCGCGGATCACGTCGACCATGCGGTCCTTGGCGTCCCGGTCCAGGTTGAGCGGATAGTCGCCCAGGTCGAAGAAGCGGATGTCGGAAGCGCCAAGGGCGGCTGCCGCGTTTTCGGCTTCCTTGCGCCGTTCGGTCTTGACCTTTTCCAGGGTCATGCCTTCCTGCTTCCACAGCTTCGCGCTCTCGCCGCGCTCGCCATAGGACAGGCACACCACCGTCACGTCGTAGCCGCGCTCCTCGTGCAGCGCGATCGCGCCGCCGCAACGCCACACGAAATCCGCCGAATGCGCACTGATAACCAATGCCGTTTTCTTGTCGGACATGGTCAATCCCTTTCTTCTGGTTCTCCAACCGGCAACGCGCCGTGGGTATGGAAACTCTCGATTGTCTTCAGGCCCAGGGCCTGGCCGCTCTTCCGGTCGGGCGACAAGTCGGCCAGCCGGACCAACGGCGTCACATTGTCAGACGGAACGAACGTTCCGTGCACTCTCCCCGACCGCTTCAACGTGTCCGCAGCCGGCAACGTAAAAGCAGGGCTCTATCTTTCAGACTTTCACATGATCCGCGCCGGACTTTTGCCCGTCCTGGACCTAGTTGATCATCGTGTTTGGCAGGATGAGCGAGATCTGCGGGAAAGCCACCAACAGCGCCAGCGTCGCCAGCATGGCGAGCCAGAACGGCATCACCCCTCTGAAAATCGTGCCGAGCGGAACGTTTTTCGCCACCGACTTCACGATGAACACGTTGACGCCTACGGGGGGAGAAATCAGCCCCATTTCCAGAGTGAGGACAACCAGCACACCGAACCAGATCGGATCTATGCCCAGCTGGGTGATCACGGGGAAGAAGACGGGCATGCTGAGCACCAGCATGGCAAGGCCTTCCAGGAAACACCCGAGCACCATGTAGCAGGCCAGGATCAGGATGAGCGTACCGATTGCGGGCAGATGCAGCCCGCCGAGCAGGTCGCCGATCGCCTGGGGGATGTGGCTCAGCGCCAGAAACTGGTTGATCATGTAGGCCGAGATCAGGATCAGCATCACGGTTGCAGTCGTCACCACGGAATCGCGCGTGGCATTCCACAGCCGACCCAAGGTCAGGGTTCGGGAAAAGGCTCCGTAGATGATCACCAGCCCGGCGCCGACGGCAGCCGCCTCCACGGGTGAAAACAGACCGCCGTAAATTCCGCCGATGGTCAGGAGGATGACGGTGAGGATCGGCATTGCCCCTATAAGGGCCTTCGCCTTTTGCGACATGCTCGTCTTCGGGCCCGCAGGCCCCATGCGCGGATTGATCCAGCACAGCACGGAGACCGTAAGGACGAACATTGTCAGCAGCAACAGGCCCGGAAGGACGCCGGCCAGGAACAGGCGTCCGATGGATTCCTGCGCCAGAATGGCATAGATCACGAAACCGGCCGACGGCGGGATCAGGATGCCGAGTGTTCCACCGGCAGCCACGACACCTGTCGACAGCTTCGGATCATAATTGAAGCGGTCCATTTCGCCGAGCGACACCTTGCCCATGGTGAGCGCCGAGGCGACGGAAGATCCGGACAGGGCCGCGAAGCCGCCGCAGCCGATCACTGTTGCTGAGGCGAGCCCACCCCGGACCGAGCCGATAATGGCATAAGCCGCGTCATAGAGACGTCGGCTCATGCCGGTTTCGGTCGCCACGTTGCCCATCAGAATGAACAGCGGCACCACCACCAGCTCAGCCGAGGATGCAACGGTGAAACTGCTGGACGCCAGGGAACTGAGCGCCGATTTCGCGCTGTCGAGAACTGCAATTCCGGCCAGGCTCACGGCAAACATGGCAAAGGCCACAGGCACACGCAAAGCCATCAGGACGAGAAGAACGGCCATGCCGATCAGGCCGATAACGGACGCACTCATAAAACTTCTTCCCGCTCCTGCATATGGCGGATCGGCTTACCGCTGACCGCGATCCCGAACCCTCGGATCAACATTCCGAGCGCGGTGATGAGAGACATCGCCACGACGGCGTACTGAAACCACGCCTTGGGCAGATAGATGATATTGGTCGCGAGATTGAGCATCCGCGAAAGGGCTGCGGATTCCCAGACCGTCCAGGCAATCGCGCAGAAGATCACCGCGCCGAGCAAGGGCGCCAGAACATCTCCGATCCACAATGCACGCGTCGGCAACAGCCGCTCGAACACATCGACGGATACATGCCCGCCAACCTTGTCGCACAGCGCCATGCCCCCGAACACGACGAGTACCATGGCCATCTGGCTGATGTCCTGCGAGCCGACCAAAGGCGCGCCGAAATACCGGCCGATGACATCGATCAGAATGACAAGCACCTCGGTGAGAAGACCGAGTGTACCGACAAGTGCGGACAGGCTGATCAGCCTGTCCGCCCAACGTGTCAAAAACGCGTACACGGCGTTTTTTACTCCCCGCGCATCGTCTTGAGGACGATCTCCGCGTTCCGGCTCTTCACGATGTTGTCCGTGACCGGAAGGGTGATCTCACCGAAAGCAGCGGTTTCGTCGTCCGAAAGCTCGATCACGGTGTTGTCACCAGCAGACTTCAGGGACTCGATCACCTGCAGGGCGCGTGCGTTCCAGCCATCCTCGGCACTCTTGGAGAGCTTCCGACCGCTGTTGTCCTTGATCGCCTTCTGGAATTCCGGGGACAGGCCGTCGAAACGGTCCTTGTTCATCACCAGATAGAAGGAGATGCGGCCAAGCGGGGCACCGATGGTGTAGCTGTTGGCCACTTCGTCGAGCTTGAAATCGCCAACGGCGCTTGCGCCGGTCACGAGGCCGTCAATCAGGCCGGTCTGAAGCGAGTTGTAAAGTTCACCGGCCGGCATCTGCACCGGCGTAGCGCCCAGGGCCTCGATGACGGCAGCTGCGGCTGCACCGGACACACGAATTTTCAAACCCTTGAGATCTTCCGGCTTGCGGATATCCCGGTCCTTCATGATGAAGATGTTCGGCTCGGACAGCCACAGAGCCAGCGGAACGGTGCCCGGGAACTCGCGGTCCAGCAGACCGGCATCATAGGCGTTCCAGATCGCATCGTAGCCGGTTTCGCCCGGCTTCAACACGCCCGGCAGTTCCGAAATCATGGTGTTGGGGAACTGGGACGAGGTGTACCCCTCCAGGCCCCAGGTGATGTCGGCAACGCCCTGAACGGCGCGGACATACTGCTCCAGCGGCCCCTTGCCGAGCGCACCGCCCGGATAGACATCGATGGTCAGACCGCCGTTGGTATCGGCTTCCACGCCGTTCTTGAGCGGCTCTACCGTCGATTTGGTCAGGGTGTGCGCGGGCGGCACCCAGTGCGCCAGCTTGAGTGTTTCAGCCTTTGCCGGCACGGCCGCAGCCATCATAGCCATGCCACCGGCGGCCGCGGCGCACATCAGAATGCGGCGCAGGGATCGATTGAACATTTGGTAACCTCCCGTTACGTCAGACACAGGACAGCCCCTTCCATGGACGGTCCGGATACGGGGAGATTACGCTAAAAACAGCCGAATGACGAATTGATTTTAAGTGAATGTCATAAGTACTGGTTATTAATAATCCACTTAGCGGCGACCACCACCAGCAAATTGGAATTACGAGATACTCAAAAATCTCTGCATGAGTTCTTCATATGCAATTGTTTTATTTGGCTTTCAAATTTCAAATGGAATTTTTCCTCTGCAAAGTCCCTCAAATTCGGGACAGGCCAGCCAAAAGAAATAACTAATCACTAAAGAATGGTGCCGCGGATTTCTCCGCAGCACCTTTTCTCATTCGAATGGAAACCGGACCTGGGGCCGGCTCCCATACAAGGGTAAGACTTACTTGCTGCCTTTGGTACGCCAGCTGTCGGCGTAGTTCTCGCGCGCTTCACTGGCATAAGGCGTCGGAGCGACACGCACGCGGATTTCCGCCTGCTTGTGCGGTTCCGTCGACGTCTTGCCGGTGGTTTCCGGCTCGCCCCAGATCATGGTCAGAACATCGCCTTCCTCAACGCTGGCATCGACGACACCGAGCGACAACAGGCAGCGCTCATTGAACGAGTAACCGTTGAACATGGACATACCGACCATCTTGTCGCCGTGCATGACCATGTCCGCGCTGGTGGACGCGTAGTTCGGCTGCGGGAAGTCGATCCACTTGTAAGGCGTCCCCTGCTCGAAGCTGGAGGCGATGACCTTGAGCACATCTTCCCGGTTCCATTCGAAGGTGACCTTCTTGCGGTTGGTCTGCTCCTTCATCTTGGTCAGGGCCGCCTTGCCGATGAAGTCGTCCTTCTTCCAGCCGATGTAGAAGTCATAACCAAGCTCGAACGGGTTGACGTAGTAGTCTTCGATGTTGTCGGACACGAAGGACCCGCCGATGGCGCCGGCTGCCTCGTAGGAATCCGCACCAAGCCACTGGCGGTATTCGGCCAGCATGCCGTCCCCGGTGT
The DNA here is from genome assembly GCF_048260565.1 of Roseibium sp. Taxonomy (GTDB): domain Bacteria; phylum Pseudomonadota; class Alphaproteobacteria; order Rhizobiales; family Stappiaceae; genus Roseibium. The sequence continues at coordinate 4,647 of NZ_JBLXGP010000009.1, forward strand.
AGATGCCCGGCAGCGGCGACGGAATCCAGCCGGATTCCAGGGTGTTGGTCGAATAGGCGCGGCTACCGCAAAGCACCAGATTGACACCGGCATCCCGCGCCGCCTGCAGGATCGTCGCGTGGATATACGCCTTGTCCTCATAAGGACCCCAGATTTCCAGGCCCGGCGCGCCGGACATGCCATGACGAAGCGCCTGAACCTTCTTGGAACCGACGTTGATCCAGTCGACGTGGAAGAACTTGATGTCCGGCACGGGACCGCCGTTCATCTTTTCAAAGATCTTCGGCGCATCGGGGCCCTGGATCTGATAGCGGTAATGGGTACGCAGCACGCGCTCGCCGTCCGGACGGGAGGGAGAGCGGGGATCGTGCTTGATGCGGACATTCCACTTGCCATAGGCAGCACAGAACATCAGCCAGTTCGAGGTCGGCGCGCGGCCGACGAGAATGAACTTGTCTTCACGCTCGCGGAAAATGATGTGATCGCCGATCACGTGTCCGTTCGGGGTCACCGGCACGAAGTGCTTGGCGCGGTTGAGGTTGAAGTTTCCGAACGCGTTGATGCCATGATAGGCGAGGAAATCCTCGGCCTGAGGACCTTCGACAATCAGTTCATCCATGTGATGGGTCTGATCGAAAAGGACGGCCGATTCGCGCCAGGCCCGCTGCTCGTCACGCCAGTTGCTGAATTCCGGCGCCACGACCGGGTATACATACATCCCGATCTTCGAATTGCGGAGCAGGTTCACGGCACCGCCGCTTTGAGACAAAACGGCTTCCAAGCTGGATACAGACATACTTCTTCCTCCCTAGGACAGAAACTAGATGTATACATTCCTTATCAAAATACGCGCTGAATGCCAGAAAAATTTTCAGAATGTATGCTTTTCCGCTTCGAGTGGAACTTCAGACCCCATCTCAGTCCGCCCGACGGGGCAGGTCCGGGTCAGGTCTTGATAAGGGCCAGACTTGCCATTTGCTGAACCATTCCGGCCTTTTCCTTCATGACATATTCCAGGTCACGCCGGGCGGTACGGGCGTGTTCGCGAGCCAGTGCCTCGGCCCGCGCCCCTTCCCGGTTCCTGATCGCCGAAATCATTTCGCGATGTTGGGCCTGGGCGAGTTCGAGCGAGCCCCGACGGCTTTCCATCTGCATCTTGTCCGGCAGAAAGGCAGAGGGAGATGCGAAAGGCAGACGAACGACCCGCTCCAGTTCGCGCTGGATGATCTTGCTGCCGGAGAGACCTGCGAGCGCTTCGTGAAATTCGGCGTTCAGCTTGGAATAACAGTCGAAATCGACATCGCCGTCATCCTTGAAACAGTCATCGATCCCGTTGACGATCTCGGTGATCCGGGTCAGATCCTCAGCCCCGACACCGCGCTCCGCAGCCAATCGTGCGACCGTGCCTTCAAGGACCCCGCGCAACTCGATGGCATCGATCACATCGTCCAGGCCGAATTCCCGCACAACGAAGCCCGCGCTTTTCGCCCTTTCCAGCAGGCCTTCCTCCGCCAGCCGAGACATCGCTTCGCGGACCGGTGTTCGGGAAATATTGAGCATTTCGGCCAGGGGAACTTCGAACAATCGCTCCCCTCCCTTGAATTCCCCGCTCAGGATCCGTTGCCGAAGTTCCGTCAAAGCCCGGATTGTGTGGCTACTACCCCCTGTATCCGCCATTCCCTTACTGCTACTCCCTTTTTCCCATGCTGATGACAATTCGCGCCAAGTATACATAACATGTGGCGCTTGGGTGAGATTAGTCTCAATTTCCACGATCGGAGTGCATTCGTTGCGGGCTGAGGGCCGATACCTGCATCCCTGATTTGATCGTAAACCGTCGTGTTGTTTGATAAATGTCACGAAGGGCTGGCATTAGGTCTCTTAAGTTGGCCAAACAGCATTGGAGGTTTTCATGTCTGGTCGCGGATTTGTTCTTGGGGCCGCTGCCGCTGCAGCGGGCCTGTTGCTGGTTCCAGGCGTCGCTGCGGCCGTGGCACGTGCCGGGCGGCCGGTCGTGCGTGCTGCGATGAAGACCGGCGCAACCGCCTTTGACGAATTCCGCAAGGCCGGAGCCGAGGCTTACGAGCATTTCGAGGATATGGCTGCCGAAGTGCGCGCCGAAATGGGCGGAGCCGCCGATGAGGCGGGCACTGCCGAAGATACCGCCCAAGCGGATACGGCACCGGGACCGGAACGTGCCTGAGACGGCCGCCTCCCCCTTTCCCGTTTATATCGCCCATGCCACAGACGGGCGGGCCCGGTTGCGCGCTGTCGGAAAACCGTCGGAAGGCGCCTGGCATGCCGCGCTCGATGCCCTGGCCGTTGTCCCGGGCATCACCCGGACCCTTGCGCGCCCAAATACCGGCAGCCTGATCATCGAGGCGGATCTCGCCGAAGACGCCCTTCGCACCCTTCTGGAGACAGCGGACTGTCTGAAACTCAAACAAAAGCCGCCCGTCCCTCCCCTCGGCATGGCCCTGCAGCTTGGCGTTCTGCAAACTGACGAACAGGTCCGCAAGCGGACCTTCGGGCAGCTCAACCTGCACACGGCCCTCGGCGCGCTTCTTCTGGTAGCAGCGCTGGTCCAGTTGGGGCGCGGGCGCGTCTTCGGACCGACCGCCACACTTCTGGTCAATGCGCTGGCGCTTCTGGAGACCGGGTCAAGGCCACGCTAGCCTAAAGCGCTACCGGCCTGTCCCAGGGAAGATCCATGTCGCTCCGGCCGAAATGGCCATAGCGGGAGAGCATCCGGTAGAACCCGTCCCCGGAAGACGACGGCAGCGTCCAAAGGCCCAGTTGCTCGACGATTGCCCCCACCCGGAAATCGCATTTTTCGGCAAGCAGCGCCGAAATTTCGGGTTCCGGTTTCATCGCGGTGTCGAAACAGTCGATCTCGATGCTGGCGGGCCCCCGTTCGCCGGGAACGTAGGAAAGCTGCACCTCGCATTCGCGCGCAAGACCGGCGGCAACCACGCTGACGGCAGCCTGACGGGCCGCATAGGCGGCGATCCGGTCGATGCGCGAGGGATCCTTGCCGCTCAAGGCCGAACCGCTCTGGCGGGCATAACCGCCGTAAAAATCGCTGGTCGTCTTGCGCCCGGTGAGCCCCGCATGGGCTTTCGGACCGCCCTTTCCCGGCACCGGATGAACCGAAAAGCGGATATCCCTTGCCGGTTCGAGCCCCCTTGCGGCCATGACCGGGTCAACAATTGCCTTTCGAAGCTTCGCAGCCAGTTCGTCTTCGGTCGCGCGCTCCTCGCCGCATGTGAAAACACCGAGCGCGATGCCGGTGATGTCCATTGGTTTCCGGTTCGCGAACCGGACCGCGACCTGCGCCTGGGCATCGGCGGCCAGCCAGGAAGAAAAGCCCGCCTTTGCCGTGCGTTCCAGCTCCAGGCTGATGTCACGGGCGCAGATGATCGGCAAAGGCATGCGCTCCGGCGTCTGGTCGCAGGCAAAACCGAAAGCCGTCGTCATCCGGGTGGCGACAGCATCGCCCCCATCGACCGGCCCCACCAGCTCCGGCGTTTCCACCAGATCCAGAATGACCGTCGTCGGAGACTCGCCCGCCATCTGGACATACCCTTCTTCCGCCAGGACGCGCCGTGCGACGCTTGCGGGATCAAAGGTCAACGGCGCCCCGTGGCGTACAGACAGAAACACGACGCCGCTTGCGAGCGCGCATTCGGCGACACAACCCACAGCAGGGCCGCTTGTCAGGCAGGCATCGACAATCGCATCGCTGATCTGATCGGACAACTTGTCCGGATGGGCTGCGGTGACGGCCTCCGACATCAAAACAAAATCACGCATTTGGCGGGTCCTCCGGATCCAGATGCAATTGAATGCTGCGGCGCGCGAGCACGGTTGCCAATGGAATGGCCGCAGCCCCGAGCGAGAGAGCCATGTCCGACGCGCGCAGGGGCGCAATGCCGAGCAGACGGCGCAGAAAGGGAACGAAGAACGGCAGGGCTCCCAGCGCTGAGGATCCAAGCAGCGCCAGGTCCAGCGTCCGGTTCTCCAGCAGCTTTTCGGGATGCAGTTTCTTCGGATCGGTCCGCTGGCAGACGAGTGTATAAAGCAGTTGCGCCTGCGACAGGGTCAGGAAGGTCATGCCTCGGGTTTCAGGCCCCGGACCGTAGCGGGCCAGCCCGACCAGATGGGACAAAAGGGCGGAAACCGCGATGACCCCACTATCCTGGGCCATGCGGGCAAAATCCCGCTCGGGCACGATATGCTCGCCCGCCATCCGCGGCGGGCGGTCCATCACGTCCGGATCCGGGTCGGCGAGAGCAAGGCCGAGACCGGGAAAGACGTCGGTGACCAGATTGATCCACAAGAGTTCCATCGGCGTTTCGAGTTCCCCCGGTCCGTGCAGGGCCTCCAGGATTGAAACCGCGATTTCCGACATGTTGGTGGTTACCAGATATTCCAGCGAGCGGCGGATGTTCCGGTAAATCGCCCTGCCTTGAGCGATCGCCTCGACAAGGGTTTCCAGATTGTCGTCGCGGATGACGACATTGGCAACATCCCGGGCGAGTTCGGTCCCGCTCTCGCCCATGGCAATGCCGATATTTGCCGCCGCCAGAGCCGGTGCGTCATTGACCCCGTCTCCGGTCATGGCCACGATCCGGCCGCTGGCCTGGAGCGCCTTGACGATGGCGAGTTTCTGATGGCTGGCAACGCGGGCAAACACATGCGTGTCCTGGGCAAGGCCCGCCAGCAGATCCGGCGACAGATCTGCAATCGATGTCGAGTCGATGACCCGAAGCGCGCCGCCGCCGCTCAATTCGACTTCGTCCGCCACGGCCGCGGCCGTGGCGGCCTGATCGCCGGTGATCAGCACGGGACGGATCCCGGCGCGGCGGATCTTCCGGATGAGCGCCTTCGCCCCCGGCCGCACCGGATCGACCATGGCCAGCATACCGACGAACTCCAAACCCTGCGGGTCCGCATCCGGATTGTCGGTATGTCCCCGAGCGAAAGCGAGAACGCGGGCCGGACGGGCGGCAAGACGCTCGTTGAGTTCGATGATCCGTTTTCTGTCCGAGGCCTCAAGCGGCACCGAGCCTTCGACCGTCACAAGCCGGTTGCAGCGGTTCAGGACATCCTCAGGGGATCCTTTCAAGGTCAGAAGCAGACGGTCATCGCCCGGCTCCTCATGAAGCGTCGCCATCCAGGGCCGGCCGGGCTTACGTTCGATCGTCGCTTTTCGCGGATAGTGCTGCCGCAATTGGCCGGCGTCGAGACCTTGCGATAGCGCGAACCCCAGGATGGCATGTTCCGTCTGGGACGAGCCGTTCGCAGCGCCGTCCTCGACCGAAGCGTCGTTGTTGAGCACAGCCAGCGCCGCGAGCACGTCAAGGTCCGCTTTACGATCGAGAGGCACTTCCTCGCCTCCGGCGACCGCGGTTACCACCTCCATCCGGTTCTGGGTGAGCGTGCCGGTCTTGTCGAGGCACAGTACCTGCAAGGCGCCCATGCTTTCCACTGCGCTCAACTGGCGGATCAGGATCCCCCTGCGCTGCATCCGGCCCAGGCCGAGCGAAAGGGTCGTCGTCGCCACCATCGGCAGGCCTTCGGGAACGGCGGCGACCGCAAGTGCCAGCGCATCCTTCAGGATCATCGACGCGGAGTAGCCGCGCAGGATCCCGATGCCGGCAAAGACGCCGCAAGCCGCAAGGCTGGCGATCGCGAGCTTGCTTCCGAGACGGTCGAGTTCGGCTTCCACAGGCGCCTGGGGACGCGTTGCGGTGGACGACAGGCGCTGCAGGCGTGCAGCTTCCGTGTCACCGGCAGTCGCAACCACGACCGCCCTCCCCCGGCCTTCCGCCACGATGGTGCCGGCATAAAGCATGGTCGACCGGTCGCCGATCGGCGTATCGCGCAAAAGCCGGTCCGTATCGGACTTCGCCACGGGCATGCTCTCACCGGTCAGGGCGGATTCGTCCACCATGAGGCCATCGACCGAAACAAGCCGGGCGTCGGCAGGCACCAGGCTCCCCGCCGAGACCAGAACCACATCGCCGGAAACCAGCCGGCTGGATGGCAGGTTCAGGACCGCGCCGTCCCGCAGGACACGAACCGGATGCTCGCTTTGGCCTGTCAGCGCGTGGATCCTGCGCTCCGCCTGACCTTCGGTCACGTATCCCAGCACTCCGTTGAGCGCGACAACGGACAGCGTGGCGACCGCATCGGCCACGCCTCCGGTTGCAAAGGAAACCGCAGCCGATCCGACGAGCATCATCACCGGCAGGCCCTCGAACTGCTTGGCAAAGAGCGCCAGATTGGACGGGCCGGCTTCGTGCGGCAGGACGTTCGGGCCGAAGCGTTTCAGCCGGGCCGACGCTTCGCGGCTGTCGAGGCCCCTGGTTTCGTCGCTCCCGAACGTCCCGATGACCTCACCGGCTGGCCGACAATGCCAAGCCGGCACGTCGCGCGCCGCCGTGCGAACGCGCCGCCTCGCCGGTCTTTTACCCGCTTCTTTTCGTTCCCTTGGCGGGGATGCAGCAGCATGTTGCGCAGGGTCGTCGATCAGGCTCAGAAGACCGGAGATCTGTTTGCGGATATCCTCTGCGTCAATCTTCGGATCGTGGGTGACAATCAGGCTGCCGGTCATGCTGCGTGCGTTGACGCTCCTGATTCCGGAGAGGCCGCGGACATGTGTCACCAGATTTCTTACCCGCTCCGGCCTGTTCAGAATCCGGGGAACTTTCAGGCGTAGACGGCCCGGCACGGCAGAATGAACGATTTCCGGCATCATGGTATCAAGCGTCACGGGCAGCCCTTCGCGGTCGCGCCAGCTTATCGCATTTTCACTGCAGATATTTGACAAGGCTCAAGCGCGGAATGCAAAAGCGCAGTCGGATCAGTGTATTGGGAGCAACCGTCGAAAACAGGCACTTCCGCTTGCACTTTCGGCGGCACCAATTCCCTTTTGGATGATTTCGTGCAGGTATCGGCAATGACTGGATTCAGGGCTTCGCCGAAGCTATCACGGATAAATGTTGGATCCGGATCCGCACAAGACGTCACAATCCACGCCAACGACCAAAAGAGTTAATTTTGTCTTGCTCAAGAGGCATAACCAAAACTACCTTTCCGCTAGGTGCACGGGCATACAATCGAAATCATTGCTTCGTTGTAGGAGGCGGTTTCGAGGAGAACGACTTCGATGAGCAAAGAAAATAACGATGCATTGACAGACGCATTCAATGCCGACGCCTACTGGGCAACAACTAACTCCAACGTGGAGCAGCAACTCGCGGACCTTCTGGAAGAAGCCCGCAAATACAGTGTCGACCCATTCGTCCGGTCCATCTGCGGTCAGTTGTTCGACCATCCACAGCCGGAAACACTTGTTGGCTGGCAGGCTGAGTTGCTGATAGAAGCGGTCAGCGAGCTCGTATACTGTGCCAGGTCCCAGCAGGAATCCCATTCGTGACGACCGTTATGGCAGATGATTTTGTAGTCCGTTTTGACCTCGATGACATCCTTCGCGGCGGTGCCGATGATACGGCACGCGCGCTCCTTGACACATGGCGCACCAACGGCGGGCGCATCTGCGAGGAAATAGCAGGATTTACCGATCAGCTCGTGATCCTGGACGGACAGCCGCAGAAGACGGATTCGCCGCAGGTGCTCTTCCACGGCGTCAATTCGCTGCTCAAGCGAAATCTGGGCAACACCCCGGTGACGGACAGTCCGCAGATCAAGCGAAACGATTTTTCCGCGGACTACCGTCGCATGTGCGCTGAGGCCTATTTCGATACGGCATCGGACATGCAGCCGATCTTCGATCTCGTCCGGGTGTCCCGGCCGATGATTTCAGGCGACTATCAGCAGCAGACCTATCACCGGCTGCTTCTGCCGGTGTTCACCGATCAGGGCGCCCGTTTCACGCTTTGCTATTCGCTGGATCTGGAGCCACCCCGATATCCAGTGGCGAGTTCGCGACAATCGCTACTCCCTGAGGCGGGCACAGCAGGAAGCATAAATCTGAATATGCCCTGTTTTCCGGCGCTGCATCCCAGATAAAACCGCTTGGCCAAACGGTCGGAAACCCCCAGCGGAACGGCAGGCCCTTGGCTGCGTGGTGACGGGCCATCCAGCCATAGATGTTGGCCGGACGCCATTCCAGGTAACATCCGAGAATGCACAGACGCACCAGATAGGCCGCGACATCGGATCCCGCCAGGGCAGGATCCACGGAGGTGTCGCCGATATAGGCAAACGGCCCGGTCAGTCCTGCCGCGAACGGAACGGAAGTCGGCGCCAGGCGGGCCTGCCCGCCTCCTTCGGCCCTGTAATTCCGGTACCAGAACCGCTGAATGTAGTCCCGCAGGTCCCAACCGGCCACGTCGTCATAACGATTGGCGGTGGTACAGACTGTCCGGCCGGTTTCATCGTGCCCGGTCACGCCGAAAAAGCGGCTCGGCGGCAGCGTGTTCATATCATCGCGAAAATATTCGCCGACGACCCGTTTCTTGGATTCGGCGACCGCCGCGGTGTAACTGGGGACAGTGTCATGCCAGCGAAGCTCGGCGACACCGAGCTCCATCAGTTTGCCGCAGAGTGCAATCACGGATCTGGACAGGTCCAGGGAATTCAACCCTCCCCTCTCCGTTTCGGCAGCGGCAATCCTGATATTCCATGCTTTGAGATCTTGGATAGTCATCATTTTCTCCATGCGGACAGATGCGCTGATACGCATCTCTGCCCCCCGTCCGCATCGTTCCCACCGCAAATCCGATCATCCGCAGCGGTCAATTTCCGGCCGGGAAGCGATTGGAATTACCCTCGCTTTCGAACCGCATGACCTGCGCCCAGGAACCGAAACAGATTTACCAGCCTGTGCTGTCACACGTTCTGATATGAGAGTCCCAACAGCACACAACTGAGGGATTCGTATAATGACCGCCTCTGTACAAAACGCACTGTCCGCACTCGGCAAGCTCCAGGACGGCCTTCAGGAACTCGGCCATGAACGCCTGAACGCCGTGGCGGATGTCGTTGGGAAATGCCTGCGCTCCCTGGCGTCTCAGGTGGAATTCTACGAAAGCGCAAAGGCCCCTCTGCGCAGTGTCATTGTCGACCGCGACGGTCAGGAAACGCAGCAGGTCACAGGCATGCGAATGGAAGCGATCCATCTCAAGGGCACGGACCATGTGGTCTACGGCAAACCGGAGGCCATCGCTGCCTTGCGCGCGTTGCTTCCCGAGGCAAGCACCGGCGATGACAGTTGGGAAGTCTATTTCTGAGCCGACGCTGGCGGTAGCCGGAAAGATCCTAACGCCGCTCTGGCGCCGGCGGCGGATTGTCGATGAACTGCCGGGCAGCGGCGGCTTGCCGGGGGTCGGCTTTTTCCATTAGCGTGTAAGCCCGTTCGGCCAGCTCGGGCTTGCCGCCGCGGACACCGGCCTGGATGGCCAAACGCAAGGCCTGCTGATCGTCCGGCAGGGCCGTCAAAATGAACTCCGCGTGCGGCAGCATGGCCTCGAACCGTCCTGCCAGCTGCAGGGAAACCAGCAGGGACAGACGGGCATTCAGGGAATGGGGCACCTGATCGACCGCCGCCTGATGCAGGACGATCGCCCGATCGAACGCCCCTGCCATGGCCAGCGTACGCCCGGCTTCCAGGTAGAGGCCTTCATTCTCCGCCGACATGCAGGCGCCTTGGAGCTTTTCGATCAGCCTGACGGCGGCCTGTCCGGCTTCTGCCGACGCAATCGTGTCAAGCGCCAGTTCACAGTCGGCCAGTGCCCTGCCGAGTTCGGCCTGCACCGCCTCCGCATTCGCCGCGCTTCGCCCCTGCAGCAAGTCGCGTACATCCCGAACCGGCAAGGCTTCGAAACGTCCCTCGCCGCCGCCGGCGGCAATTCCGGCAAGCCGGCCGTTCGGATCGACAAGCGCCCCGCCGCTCACGCCCGGCTGCATGAAGCTTGTGACCTGAAGGCGCCCGAGATCCGCCGCCGGTTCGGGCGGCAAAAGCAGCATACCCGGCTGAAAAACCCGGATCTGCCGTTGCCCGATATCCGCACCGACCGCGTAAAGGGCTGCGTTCACGTCGCCGTCCTCGTCCGGGTTCAACACAAGCCCGTCTTCGGGAAGACCTTCGACTTCGATCAATGCAAGATCGCCCCTGTAGGCAGACGGCTCCACCGTGCCTTTCAGAGGACCATTTGGCGTGAACACCGTCGCCTCGGTGCGGTCAGCGATCACGTGGCGGCTGGTCACCAGAAGTTGTTTGCCGATGCGAACAGCGCTTGCCAGCGGATCGAAGCTTTCCACCGGGAAAACGGCCTGCCGTGTCCGGCACACCGCCTCCGCATAGGGACAGTCGGGCGTTCCGGTGGCCGAGTTTGCCGCCTTTCGAGATGCGTCAGAGGTATCACCAAAGGACAGACTGGCCCTGGCCTCCTGCCCGGCGCGCACATAGACGACTTCGGCTGTGTCGCCCGGACGGACGAGCGACAGCGTGCTGACAACATCGCGCGGATGACGGACGGCGCGGCCGGCGACGGCGACAAGCAGGTCGCCGACCTGAAGCCCCGCCTTTGCCGCCGGTCCGTCGGAAAGCGAGGTAATCTTGACACCCGCGCGGATCGCAAGCTCCGAACGGGACGGCAGTTCGAGCCCCCAGCCCGCCGACACATAGTCGACCCGGCCATCGTCATCGAGGTCTTCGACCACGCGTTTGAGCAAATCCGCCGAGACGGCGAAATTGACGCCGATATTGGTGTCGCCAGCCGAGGCGAATATCGCCGACATCATGCCGACAAGACGGCCGTCCGCGTCCACCAGTGCGCCGCCGGAACTGCCCGGATTGGCCGCGGCATCGGTCTGGATGAAATCCTCGACGGGATTGAACCCGGCATTGGCGACATGACGGGCAGAGACCACGCCGCAGGTCACCGACAGATCGAGGCCATAGGCATTGGAAACGATACAGACCGGCTCGGCGAGAGACGGCGCCGGCGCGAGGTCGAATATGGGCAGGTCCGCCTTCACCTCGAGCAGCGCGACATCCGATGCCGTATCGAAAGCCCTCAGCCTTGCCGGCAGGATCCGCCCGTCGAACAGGCGCACATCGATCCGCGGTTCAGGCATCCGGGTGGCCGGTTCCACCACATGGTAGGCCGTGGCAATCAGACCGTCCGGACCGACGACAACGCCGGAGCCCTCAGGCGCCTTGCCCGCAGGCGTTCCTGCTCCGCCCTGCGGCTTTCCGGGCCAGAGCGGCAAGACCGAGACGACCGACTGCAGCGTCTTTTCCGGAAAGGCCTCCGCCTGCCGGGTTTCCACCGGCAGCAAAACGAGGACCATCAGAACAGCCACCAGAGACTGGCGCAAACGGCTCGGCGGCAATGGCGGACGCATCAGTCGGGCTCCGTATTCGGTCAGTCGGCCAGAGTATCGACGCATCAACATAGAGCAGGAACGCTATCCGGACAAAGCCAAGGAAACCTTCTTCTGGACGAAGCGGCTGCTGGTGATAAGCTCTGATCGACCGGGAGGAGGTCCATGCGTCTTTCGACATGCCTTGTTTTTCTGTTGCTTGGTCTCGGCCTGGCGAAAGCCGCCACAGCAGGGGACAAGCCAAGGCCGTTTGCTGCCTTCGACATGGCCGGCCCCTCGATCCTGAACGATCCGTTTGACCTGGCCTTCGGGCCCGACGGGCGGCTCTATGTCGCCGACAAGCGCGGCGACAGGATCGCGGTCCTCGATCCCGAAACGCTCACCCTCGTCGAATCCGTTGCGTCCGGACAGCTGCCCGACGTCCATGACATTTCTTTTAGCCGGAACGGCGCCGCTGCGGTTGCGGCGACCGGCCTTGGTGCGGTGCTGATCTTCGATCGGCTGGAAGGCGACAGACCGCAGGCCTTCGACTTCCTGCCCGCCTCCAGCACGGAAGGGGTCCTGGCCCATTCCAATGGCAGGATCTACGCCACCACAGGAACGACCGGACGCCTGGTCGCCTTTCAGGATGGCGAGGAAATCGGCTCGGTCGGCGGCCTGTTCGGAACCCATGACGTGGCCGAAGCCCCGGATGGCAACATCTGGGTCGCCTGCACCCGCAGCCGGCGACTGGTCAAGTTCAGCCCGGACCTGAAGGAACTCCAGGTCCTGGATCAGCCGAAATTCGGCTTCCTTGCGCCCCGTTATCTCGATATCGACGCCCTGGGCCGTCTTGTTGTCGCCGACAGCGATGCGCAGCGGGTTCTTCTGATCGATCCGGACGGGCAGGACGGCGGCACCCTTCTGGGGGTCTTGGGCGATGGATCTCCCGGGGCCGGAGCGAACAAGTTCGCCAATCCGGAAGGCGTCGCGATCCGCGGCAATGACTATTATATTTCCGATTCCGGCAACAACCGCATCGTCCGCTACACGGTCGTCACGAATTAGGACTATCCTTGGAAGAACCCGTTTCCCCCCCGGACAATTCAGCCCCTCCCAGAATGCCGCCGGTTTTCCTGCTGGTCTTTCTGCAGGCGGTCGTATCGGCCGCAAGCCTCGTCGTCGAGATCGTGGCCGGCCGTATGCTTGCCCCTTACGTCGGCATGTCTCTTTACACCTGGACCTCGATCATCGCCGTGGTGCTGGCCGGGTTTTCGGCCGGCCACTGGGCCGGTGGGCGACTTGCCGAAAGACCCGCGGCCACCGGCCTTATGGCGACCGGGTTTGGGCTGGCAGGGGCGGCCCTGACCACGGCCGCCGCCGTTTTCCTGCTGCGCTGGAGCGCGGAACCGGTCATTAACGCGCTGACGGCTCCCATCGCCTCGATCACCGCGATTTCCATGATCGTCTTTTTCCTGCCGTCGTTTTTCGCCGGCATCCCGGCACCGGTTCTTGCCCGTATCGCTGTGGATGCGGACCGTGCAAAGGCCGGGCGGGCCCTCGGTGCGATGTTCGCGGCCGGTGCCCTCGGCGCCATCGCCGGAACGCTGCTGGCCGGTTTCGTCTTCATCTCGTTCCTCGGCACCATTGGCACCCTGGCGGTCGTCACCGCCACCTACGTCCTTTGCGCAGCGCTCCTGCTTGGCCTGGCACGCCGGAAAACCCCGGCGATCGTTCCGGCCGCCATTGTCCTTGGCGCGGCCCTGATCTTGGCCGGATCCGGTTTGGCCGCGGAAAACCCATGCAAACGGGAAAGCAACTATTTCTGCATTCGGGTCGTGGATGTCTATCCGGAGGCGAAAACGCCGGTCAGGCTGATGGTGCTTGACCATCTCGCCCACGGAATTTCGGCGCGCGACTTTCCTGAGGTCATGTTCACGCCGCATGCCTCCATGCTGGAACTGATTGCCAGAACCCGCATGGAGGACCGGCCGTATTCCGCGTTCTTTATCGGTGGCGGCACCTATTCGATCCCCCGGGCCTGGGGACCGAAGCCACAGGTTAAGGTCACGGTGGCCGAGATCGATCCGGCGGTGACCGAAATGGCGGAAAAGTATTTCTGGTTCGATCCCGCAGTTGCCCGGATTTTCCACGAGGACGCCAGGCGCGCGCTTGCCTCCCGTCCCGACACATACGACGTGGTAATCGGCGACGCCTTTACCGACATCACCGTACCGCAGCATCTGGTCACAAAGGAGTTCTTCGAACTGGTCAGAAGCCGTCTCACCGACGACGGCGTTTACCTGATGAATGTTATCGATCATGCAGACCGGCTGCAGGCAATGGCCTCGATCGCGGCGACGCTGAAATCTGTGTTTCCGGAAGTGGAAATCTGGGTGCAGAACACCGGCCAGCCGCTGGAGGGGCGTCTGGTCTTCATTCTGGCCGCCGGTAACTCCCTTTCCAAGACATCCAGGCTGGAGGGGCTCGACCCGGAGCCTTATGTGGCCGGGCGGCTCACGCAGGATACGGTGCAGCGACTGATCACGAACGAGAACGCGTTGATCCTGACGGACGACTACGCTCCAATCGATCGGCTTATGGCACTGCGGGAGTAAAATGGCGGCAGGAATGCGCCCGTCACCGCATGGACAACGTCACTTCACTCCTGGCAAAATACGTATACATACTAATCACTTATCAATTTCAAATTGCATATTTCCCCGGCACAGCGCCCAAAATCGGGTCAAACCGACGAACAATGGCGCGTTCTACCTTGCTGCGTCGCAATATTTGCGCTACCGGGAAACGAACATCGCTCCTTGTGCAGCCTCGACCCCGTTCAAGCCGCCCTCCCGCTGGCTCTGCCCGGACGTAGATCTGCATGCCGGGGCGGTCCCAGTTCATTCATTTTCAGGAGTTGACCATGATCGGCAAAAAAGTTCCGAACGTGACCTTCCGCACCCGCGTGCGTGACGAATCCATCGAAGGCCCGAACCCGTTCCGCTGGGAAGACAAGACCACCGACGATTATTTCGCCGGCAAGCGCGTCGTCCTCTTCTCCTTACCCGGAGCCTTCACCCCGACCTGCTCCACCTACCAGCTGCCGGATTTCGAAAAGCTCTATGACGAGTTCAAGGCGGAAGGCATCGACGAGATCTACTGCGTCTCCGTCAACGACGCTTTCGTCATGAACGCCTGGGCCAAGGCACAGGGCGTGGACAAGGTGAAGGTCATTCCGGACGGCTCCGGCGAGTTCACCCGCAAGATGGGCATGCTGGTCGCCAAGGACAACCTCGGCTTCGGCATGCGCTCCTGGCGCTACGGTGCCGTGATCAACAACGGCGTCATCGAAATGTGGTTCGAGGAAGAAGGCTTCTCCGACAACTGCGAGAGCGACCCCTACGGTGTTTCCTCTCCGCAGAACATCCTGGAAAACCTGAAGGCCGCCGCTTCCACCGCAGCCGCCTGAGCCTTCGGCAAAGCCTGAAAAAAATCAAAGCCCCGGAGCTTAATCGCTCCGGGGCTTTTTGTTTGCTGTTCGCTTATCGGGTCTAACGCGACCTACCGGCCGTCGCGGGCCTTTTCGTCATCTGCACGCAATTCCAGCCACATGGCATTGAGAATGGCGAGGCAGCAGGCCAGCGGCATGCCGAGGAACCAGGCGAAGTACCACATGTCGTTTCTCCTCAATACGCCGTGTCGTTGTCGCGTTCGATGGTGGCTTCGTCGACCTTGCCCCACAGGACCTTGTAGACCCAGGCGGTATAGGCCAGAACAAGGGGCAGGAAGATGATGGTCACCACCAGCATGTTGAACAGGGTCTGATGGCTCGAGGCGGCGTCCCAGACGGTCAGGCTGGCATCCGGCTGCACCGAACTGGGCAGCAGGAAGGGGAACATTGAGACACCGACGGTCGAAATGATGCCGAAGACCGCGATCTTGGAGCAGGCGAAGGTCAGCATCTCCAGCCGGGTCTGCAGCCCGATCAGCGCACCGACCGTTCCCAGGAACCCGAGAACAGGCGCGAGCATCATCCAGGGGTAGGTCGAATAGTTCGCCATCCAGGCCGGACCTTCGATCACCGCCTTCTTCATAAGCGGATTGGCGGGCATGTTGGGGTCGATCTCCGACGTGATCCGGTAGCCCTGGACGTAGCCGGAATAGACCAGATAACCGCCGAGAGCGAAGAGCACCAGGGCGGCGATTGCGGCAATCGAGCCGTAGCGGCGTCCCCTGACGGCAACGATGCCGTCGGTTTTCAGCCCCAGCCAGGCTCCGCCGTGCATGACCAGCATGGCGACCGACAGAAGGCCGCACAGAAGCGAGAACGGCGTGAACAACCCGAAGAAGGAGCCTTCGTAGGTCATCCTCAGGTCCCGGTCGAGGGTGAAGGGCACGCCTTCCAGGACGTTGCCGACCGCCACGCCGAAGACCAGCGCCGGCACGAAGGAGCCGACGAACAACGCCCAGTCCCAGCCGTTGCGCCAGGACGGGTCCGGCCGCTTGGAGCGGTACTTGAACGACACGGGACGCAGGATCATCGCCGCAAGCACAATGAACATTGCCAGGTAGAAGCCGGAAAAGCTGATGGCGTAAAGCGGCGGCCAGGCGGCGAAGATCGCACCGCCACCAAGAATGAACCAGACCTGATTGCCCTCCCAGGTCGCGCCGATGGAGTTGATCGCCACGCGGCGCTCGATATCGGTGTGACCAACAAAAGGAAGCAGGGTTCCGACCCCCATGTCGAAGCCGTCCGTCACGGCAAAGCCGATCAGCAGAACGCCCAGAAGCAGCCACCAGATCAGCTTCAACGTCGAATAGTCGATCAATTCATGAAGGATCATTGGTCTACTCCGCTGCGATAAAGGACATGCCGCCGGTTCGGACCGGCGTTGCATCCGGCTCGCCACCGTCATCGGGTCCCTTCCGGATGTATTTGAGCATCAGGGCGACCTCAATCACCAGAAGCGTGCTGTAGAGAGCGACAAAGCCGGCCAAAGTCATCAGGACTTCAGGCACGGAGAGACTGGAAACGGCGGCGTGCGTGGGAAGCATGCCCTCAATGATCCAGGGCTGACGACCGTATTCGGCGACGAGCCACCCCATCTCGCAGGCGATCCAGGGCAGCGGGATCGACAGGACCGCAACATGCAGCAGCCACCGCCCCTTGAAGCGCAGGCCCTCCACCTTGCCCGTGGACGCCAGGAAGAAGAACACCCCGGTCAGCGGGATAAAGAAGAAGCCGCAGGCGACCATGATCCGGAAGCCGTAGAACATCGGCCAGATGTTCGGCACGGCGGACCAGGCGGCCGCATCGATCTCCTCGTTGGTCGCGTTGGGTAGATCCTTGGCAAACGGCATCAGCAGATAGGCATAGCCGAGGTTATGCTGGTTGCTGACGAAGTCGTTGCGCACCGATTGGTCGACCGTCTGCCCCGCATCGTCCGCCTCCCGGATCTTCTGCAGGGCTTGCCATGCAATGATGCCCTGGCGGATCCGGTCCTTTGACCTTTCCACCAGTTCCTTGATACCGGGGATTTCACGGGTCAGCGACCGGGTGGCGATCAATCCCATGACATAAGGCACCTCGATGGCGAAACTGTTGTCTCGAGCTTCCATGTCGGGAAAAGCGATGATGTTGAAGGACGCCGGAGCGGGCTCCGTTTCCCACATGGCCTCGATGGTCGCCAACTTCATCTTCTGGTTCAAGTTCGCCTCGTAACCGCTTTCGTCGCCAAGGACGACCACGGACAAGGCCGAGGCGAAGCCGAAGGCGGAGGCGACGGCAATCGATCGCCGTGCGATCTCGATATGCCTGCCCTTCAGCAGATACCAGGCGGAAATGCCGACAACGAACAGCGAGGCGGTCACATAGCCCGCCGAAACCGTATGCACGAACTTGGCCTGGGCCACCGGATTGAACAGCACGTCGTAGAAGCTGGTCACTTCCATGCGCATCGTTTCGGGATTGAATTCGCTGCCGACCGGATGCTGCATCCAGCCGTTGGCGATCAGGATCCAGAGTGCCGACAGGTTGGTGCCCATGGCGACCGCCCAGGTGGCGGCCAGATGCTGGCGCTTCGACAGCTTGTCCCAGCCAAAGAAGAACAGCCCGACGAAGGTCGCCTCCAGGAAGAAGGCCATCAGCCCTTCGATGGCCAGCGGCGCTCCAAAGACATCACCAACATACTGGCTGAAATAGCTCCAGTTCATGCCGAACTGGAACTCCATGGTCAGGCCGGTCGCAACCCCCAGCACGAAGTTGATGCCGAACAGGGTCCCCCAGAACTTGACCATGCGCTTCCAGACTTCGCGCCCGGTCATGACGTAGACCGTTTCCATGGTCGCAAGCAGGATGGAAAGACCTATGGTCAACGGCACGAACAGGAAGTGGTAGAGCGCCGTCATCGCAAACTGCAGCCTGGACAGGCTGACAACATCAAGTTCCATCGCGACACCTCTGGTTTGGCCGAACCGGAATTCCGAATCTGGCAACAGAAGATCATACTGGGGTCAGTTTGCAAAATTTTCGTGTACCGACCGCAGCCGGACCGCTTCCTTCCGAAAACACGGAGTTGAGCTCGCTAAAACCGACAAGGATGGCCTGTCCTATTCGGCGGCCACACTCTTTTCCGCGTCACGGAGAGCCAGAACCCGATCGGCGCGGGCGATCTCCATCGGTTTGTGGGCGATCATCAGTACGCCGGCATCTCCGCGGAATTCCTCGCAGCGGTCCAGAACGTCCCTGGCGGTCTTTTCATCCAGGCCTTCCGTCATTTCATCGAGGATGAAGAGCACCGGCCGGGTGAGATAGGCCCGGGCCAGACCGAGACGCCGCTGTTCGCCGCCCGACAATCCCAGACCGCCCTCGCCCAGGACCGTTTCCAGGCCGCTGTCACTACTGCGAATGCGCGTGCCCAGCGCCGCCATCTCCAGCGCGGCCCACAATTCGTCTTCGGTTGCCGAAGGCTTGGCAATCCTCAGATTGGCTGCGACCGTATCGTTGAAAAGGTACGGCTTTTGTCCCAGGACCGTGACCGTGCCGCGCAAGTCTTCTTCGGCGATCGTCTGCAGGTCCTGCCCGCAGAGCTTCACCGAACCGCCCTGCGGCGTGAGCAGCCGGGAGGCAATGGCGGAGACCGTCGACTTGCCGCAACCGCTGCGTCCGGTCAGCGCCAGAATCTCGCCCCTGGCAATATCGAAAGAGAAATCCGACAGGACGGCGCTTTCCGCGCCCCGATAGGCAAACGTGACAGAGGTGAAGGATAGGACGGGATCGGACGGGGACTTCCCTTCGATCAAATCCGTCTGGTACCCGGCAGCATCGGAACTCTCGTGCGCGCCGTCGGCGGCACGTTTTGCGGCAAGGTTCGTCCTTTGCAGATTGGCGAGCCCCGGCACCAACCCTCCGAGCACTTCGGGAAGTGCGATCGCAACCAGGATCAGCGTCACGCCCCAGACCGGCTCCAGCTCTCCGCGCAACATGAAAATGCTGGCCAGAATCAACGTCACAACAACGGAAGTCTGTGCGGCAAAGCCTTGAAGCGACAGGATTCGGGCCGTCCGCGCCTCCATCTCCTCGATGGACGTCGCCAACCTGTCTTCCGCATGCAGAATGGCGTTCGCGCTTTGCTCAAGACCGCCGTAGACGGCCAGGTCCCGGCGCCCGGCCACCAGATCGACGCTTCTGAGGCGCATGGCCTCGTGCGCGGCTTCCTGCCGGCGGGCGGCGGCCGCCTGCCGGTTTTTCAGAAGATAACCGAAGAAAGCCAGATCCCAGAGCACCAACCCCGCAATGCCCAGACCCGCGACCGGAGCCGTTTTCGAGATCCAAAGGAGTGCCAGAAGGCCCGTCACGAGGCACAGCACCGCCGGAACGATCAGCCGGAGATAAACCGCATCGAGAGCCTGGATATCGGAGGTCAACCGGTTGAGGGCCGCGCCGCTTCGCGCCGGACGCGTGCCGTCGCCGAACCTGGCGGCCTGACCCTGGAAGATACGTTTTCTCAGATTGGTCAGGAAACGGAAGGTGGCGTCATGAGTGAGCACGCGCTCGCCATAACGGCCGGCGGTCCGGGCAATCGCAAGCGCCCGGATCAACGCGCTCGGAATGAAGATGTTCAATGCGAACAGGCCAAGCCCCGCAAGGGCTGCCGCGGTAATGAACCATCCCGAAACGCCCAGAAGCGCGATACCGGCAAGGGCTGGTATCAGAGCGACCGCAATTCCCAACAGGAACGCAGTCGGCGAATGGCGCCACTGCCACTGGACGATCCGGCGGAGCGGGCTCATGCGCTCGCCTCCGTCAGATGCGCGGCGTCCAGCTCGATCCGCTGACCGGGCAGGGCCATAAGTTTCGGATCGTGGGTCGCAAGAATGAGCGTTCTGCCGGCCGCCATCTTTTTCAGGCCGGCAATAACGTCCCTGGCCGTTTGGTCGTCGAGGCCGGCGGTCGGCTCATCGGCCAGGATCAGCCCGGCCGTCTTCCGAAGGGCCGCCCGCGCCAGGGCGATCCGGCGTTTCTCGCCGACGGACAGGCCGAAGCCGTCTTCGCCGATGATCGTCTCCAGACCGCGCGGCAGGCTCTCCACCAGCGCGGCGGCGCCCGCCAGACGGACCGCCTGCATCATATCCTCGGCCGAGGCCTGCGGGTCCGCACGCAGGAGATTGGCGCGCAGCGAGCCGTGGAACAGACGAGGATGCTGGCCGATCCAGCAGACCTCCTGGCGCCACCGCCCAAGATCGAGCGTCAGAAGATCCTTGCCGTCGACAATGATCCTCCCGCCATCGGGACGATGCAGGCCGAGCAGGCAATCGAGCAGCGTCGTCTTGCCCGCACCGCTCGGCCCGGTGAGAATTGCTGTCTCGCCGGACGGTATTTCAAGGGAGAAATCGCGAATGATGCCCTTGCCGCCCAGCGTGACGGACACGTGGTCGAGCCTGATTTCGGGTGCATGGGTTTGCCGGGAGGCCGGCGCGGTTGCCTCTTCTTCCGCCCTGCCCGATCCTTCAGTCGATCCCGACTGCGGACCTTGAGCGACGATCCCGGAGTAGAGGTCCTGAAGCTTTTCCTTGGCGGCCAGGCCTGCGGCGCGGTCGTGATAGGCAGCCGCATAGGCGCGAAGCGGCGCGAAGAACTCCGGCGCCAGCAGCAGAACGAAGAAACCTCCGCCGAAGGTCAACGGCGCGCCCCAGGTACCTGTGGTCACGCTGCCCAGCAGCGAAAATCCGACATAGACGGCGACGAAGGCGATCCCCAGCGCACTGAAAAGCTCCAGCACCGTGGAGGACAGGAAGGCGATTTTCAGGACCCGCATCGTGCCGGTCCGGAAAGCTTCGCCGACACGATCTATCTGCGCTTCGGTCTGGCCGAGAGCGCCGAACAGCCGAAGAGTTTCAAGGCCCCGCACCCGGTCGAGCAAAAATCCGCTCATGCGGGTCAGCTCTTCCTGCTGGCCCTGGCTCGCCGCTTTCGCCTTGATCCCGATCAGCGCCATGAACAGCGGAATGACTGGTCCGGCGATCATCAGGATCACCGCGGCCAACCAGCTCACATAAAGGGTTGCGGCAAGGATACCGAGCGGGACAACCTTCAACCGGAATTGCTGCGGATGAAAGTTGCCGAGATAGGGACCAAGCGCATCCACCTGCTCGCCCAGAGTGGCCGCCACATGGCCGCTGGACGGCAAGGCCGCCGCCGGAGATGTGTTCGCGATAGCGCCCAGAAGCGTCGTCCGGACCCTCGTCTTGACAGCCCGGGCCGCCGATCGCGCGGACGCCGCGGCTTTCAATCCAAGCAACTGGCGCACACCGGCCAGAGCGATGAAGCCGGCGGCGGCGGAAGCAAGAACAGTCACGATTCCGGCTTGCGGTCTTCCAGCAATAAATTCGGAAATGACCAGGCTCAGCAATGCGGCCTGTCCGATCCACAACAGATCGGATATCGAAAGCAACCATCCGGCCCTGCGGAGCAGACGCTTTTCCGCAGGAACCAGATCCGCGACCGGTCCTCCCTGCTCCCCGTTTTCGGCAGCATCTTTTGCTGCGGACACAGTCATGCCTGCCCCTTGCCCCGAACAGATCTTTTGTTTTTCAAGGGTGGCGCTTCTTCAACCCAATGGGCGCCAAAGGGGGCCAGTCTCCGCGTCAATCGTCCGTCCCTTGTTTTCATTGCCGGCTCAAGCCCCTGAAGCCGGATAAAGGACCAGCTTCCACACCCTCCACTGGCCTTTCAGCATATTTATACGGCAATTGGAAGGTTTGCCTGTCCCCATATCATGGGCCCGCAGGCCGTTTCCGACGAAACCGGGCTTTTCACATATGGCGCAAGCCGAGCTCACCGCATCGGCAGAAGCATCATAAGTTTCTGATATTCATTACTTTTCCAGAAACCTTTTCAGACACACCCGATGTCAGACACCCCAATTGGTTCCCATCCCGTGCAATTGCTGCGACCTGACGTCCTATACGTATTTTCTTCCCCACTCCCCCCATTTTTGAGGGGTGAAAACCGAAGTAGCGTGTGTTGTTATGCATACGTTCTCACAAGGTCAACTTCACGGCCTTTTCGAGACTCTGGATCAACTTCGCGGCTGCTTTTTACTACGGTCGGAAGTCGATTTTACCTTGGGGATTTGCGTACTTCGCCTGGGTATCAAAACACCTCGCAAAGCCGGCTCCCCCGCCGGCTTTTTTTTGCGCGCCTGAAAAGCTCAACGAGACAAAAAAGAGCGGCAGAAACCTGCCGCTCTTAAGGTAGAGGCCGGGAGGATTGGCCTCAAATATTATTGCGTCCGATTACTTCATCGTCGGAATGACGAACTCCGCCCCGTCCTTGAGGCCCGACGGCCAGCGCGATGTGACGGTCTTCGTCCGGGTGTAGAAGCGGAAGGCGTCCGGGCCGTGCTGGTTCAGATCGCCGAAGCCTGAACGCTTCCAGCCGCCGAATGTGTAGTAGGCCAGCGGCACCGGGATCGGCACGTTGATGCCGACCATGCCGATGTTGACGCGGGATGCGAAATCGCGGGCCGTGTCGCCGTCACGGGTGAAGATCGCGGTACCGTTACCGTATTCGTGGCTCATGGCCAGATCGAGCGCTTCCTCATAGTCGCCCGCACGAACCACGGACAGGACCGGGCCGAAGATCTCGGTCTTGTAGATCTCCATGTCCTTGGTGACCTTGTCGAACAGGCAGCCGCCCATGAAGTTGCCGTTTTCATAGCCCTGCATGGTGAAGTTACGGCCATCGACGACGAGATCGGCACCTTCCTTGACGCCCTGGTCGACAAGGCCCTTCACGCGGGCAAGGGCTTCCTTCGTCACCAGCGGACCGAAGTCCACATCGTCGCCGGCGGTGTACGGCCCGATCTTCAGGGCCTCGACCCGCGGAGCAAGCTTTGCCATCAGCGCGTTTGCGGTCGTCTCGCCGACCGGAACGGCCACGGAGATCGCCATGCAGCGCTCACCGGCCGCACCGTACCCGGCTCCGATCAGCGCGTCGGCGGCCTGATCCATGTCGGCGTCCGGCATGATGATCATGTGGTTCTTGGCGCCGCCAAAGCACTGCACGCGTTTTCCGTTGGCGCAGCCGCGCGAGTAAACATATTCGGCGATTGCGGTGGAGCCGACGAAGCCGACGGCCTGGATTTCCGGATCGTCGAGGATCGCGTCGACGGATTCCTTATCGCCGTTGACGACGTTGAGAATGCCCGCCGGCAGGCCTGCCTCGAGCATCAGTTCGGCCAGCATGATCGGCACGGACGGATCGCGCTCGGACGGCTTCAGGATGAAGGCGTTACCGGCTGCGATCGCCGGGCAGAACTTCCACATGGGGATCATGGCCGGGAAGTTGAACGGGGTGATGCCGGCAACGACGCCCAGCGGCTGGCGCAGGGAATAGATGTCGATGCCCGGGCCGGCGCCTTCGGTGAACTCGCCTTTCAGCAGATGCGGCGCGCCGATGCAGAACTCGGCCACTTCCAGGCCGCGGATCACGTCGCCCTTGGCGTCTGGCAGGGTCTTGCCGTGTTCGCGCGACAGCGCCTCGGCCAGCTTGTCCATGTCGCGATGCAAAAGATCGACGAACTTCATCAGCACGCGGGCGCGGCGCTGGGGATTGGTCGCGGCCCACGCCGGCTGCGCGGCGGCCGCATTGGCGACGGCTGCGTCCATTTCGGCCTTGGACGCCAGCGCGACCTTTGCCTGAACTTCGCCGGTTGCCGGATTATAGACGTCTGCAAAGCGGCCGGAGGTGCCCTCTACGAGCTTGCCGCCGATGAAATGCCCAATGGTCTGCATAGCGTTTCTCCCTGATCAGGCGCGCCGTATTCCTGATTACGATTGCACGGACGCCAAATTGTCATGGCCTTTACTGCCTTTTATTTTTGTCGCAAACAAGCGTATGATTTCCGCACCCAATGTGCAAAAACTAAAGCAACGATCATTTTCAAAGACAGTCTGCCATGAACTGGGACGACATTCGCATCTTTCTTGCCGTGGCCCGCTCCGGCCAGATCCTGGCCGCGGCGCGCCGGCTCGGCGTCAATCATGCGACCGTCGCCCGTCGCCTGACCGCGCTTGAAGGCGATCTGCGGACCAAGCTCTTCGACCGGTCCACGTCCGGCTGCGTGCTGACGGAAAAGGGCCAGCAACTGCTGGTGAATGCCGAACGCATGGAAGCGGAGATGCTGGCCGCCCAGTCGCAGATCGCCGACACCAACGTCGCCATTTCCGGAACGGTCCGGATCGGCGCGCCGGACGGTTTCGGCGTCGCCTTTCTCGCCCCGAGGCTGGGCGAACTCAGCCGAACCTATCCGGATATCACGGTACAGCTGGTGCCGGTGCCGCGCTCGTTCTCCCTGTCGCGGCGGGAGGCCGATATCGCGATCACGGTCGACCGTCCGGAGCACGGCCGGCTGATCGCCAGGAAGCTCGTCGACTACTCGCTCGGTCTCTATGCATCGAAAACCTACCTGGCGGCCAACGGCACCCCTCAGACACCGGCCGACCTGACGTCCCACCAGCTGGTCGGCTATGTCGATGACCTGGTCTATTCGCCGTCCCTCAACTACGCGGCGGAAATCTTCCGGGAGTGGCCGGCGCGGTTCGAAATCGCCTCGGCCCTTGGACAGACGGCAGCGGTGCGGTCCGGCGCGGGCATCGGCATCCTGCACACCTTCATCGCCAAGGGAGACCCGGAGTTGGAACGGGTCCTGCCCGACAAGGTGATCAATCGGGCTTACTGGACCGTGTCGCACGAAAGCACGCGGCCGCTCAGGCATGTCAACGCGGTGCTGGAGTTCATCGGCGGGCTGGTCGCGCGGGAAAGGCAGATTTTCATCTAGAGGCTCTAAACGCCCGTCTGCGCGCGCGAATGTGATCCGATGGAACCGCCGATTTGTTGTAAGGTGAGGAAAACCGCGGCACAGGAGGAAATGCCATGCGTGTTTTCCAATCATTCTTCGCAATCGCCGGCCTGTTGATCGCAACCGGCGCGGCTGCGGCAGATCGTCTGCCGGAGCCCAGGCTCGGCGACAACGGACTGCACATCCAGGACTGGTTCCACGAGGGTTTTCTGGAACTGGAAGACGACCTCGCAACGGCAGCCGAGGAAGGCAAGGACCTTCTCATCATCGTCGAACAACCCGGATGCCCCTATTGCCGGGAGATGCACCAGGTCAACCTGCGCATCCCGCAGATCGTCGACGGCATCAAGGACAATTTCCTGGTCGTGCAGCTGGATATGCGCGGCTCCCGCGAAGTGACCGACATGGACGGAACCGCCATGGAGGAACGGGACCTGGTGCGCAAATGGGGCGTGACCTTTACCCCCACGCTGATCTTCATTCCCAAGGAAGCGGCCGACGGGTCCGGCAATGCCAAGGAACGGGCGGTCATGGTGATGCCCGGTTATTTCAAGCCGTTCCACTTCGACACCATGATGCATTTCATCGCTTCCGACGCCTACCAGAACGGCGGCGACTTTCAACGGTATCTGGACGACCGGGCTGCGAAGCTGAGAGCGGAAGGCAAGGATGTCGACATCTGGTGACCGTCTCCCGCAAGAAGACGAAAAAGCGCAATAGCCGCTCGATTATTGAACAATCCGTTCAATGGCGGCGGAGCTGCAGGTGACCTAGATCCGGCTAAAGATACTTGTTGGAGAAAAGACGATGAGCTGGATTAACGGACCTGACCCGATCCCCGGAGACCCGACCTCCTGCGACCCGATTGACACCATTATCGTGCCGCGCACCAGCGATCTCGGCGGGTTCGAAGTTCGTCGCGCCCTGCCCTCCGTCCGCCGCCGCATGGTGGGACCTTTCATCTTTTTCGACCAGATGGGGCCGGCCGAGTTGCTGGTCGGCGGCGGGATCGATGTCCGCCCGCATCCGCATATCGGACTGGCGACTCTGACCTATCTGTTCGACGGTGAAATCTATCACCGCGACAGCCTCGGCACCGAGCAGGCAATCACCCCCGGCGCGCTCAACTGGATGTCGGCCGGCAAGGGCATCGTGCATTCGGAACGGGAACGCCCGGAGCGCAAAACATCTTCCAGGCCATTGTTCGGGCTGCAGAGCTGGGTGGCTCTGCCGAAACATATGGAAGAGGGCGATCCGACTTTCGAGCACCTGCCGAGCGGCGCCCAGCCGGAATTCGCCGATGACGGAGCGTTCGTCAAATTGATTGCCGGCGATCTCTTCGGCCAAAAGGCACCTGCTAAAATCGCTTCGGAGATGTTTTATGCCGACGTCCGGCTGGCCCCCGGCGCCCGGATGCCGCTGGACGCGGCCCATGAAGAACGCGGCCTCTATACGATTTCGGGCCAGGTCACGATTGCCGGACAGGCCTTCGACCCGGGCCAGCTTCTGGTGTTCAAGGCGGGCGACCGGCTGGCGATCGAAAATGCCGGACCGGAACCGGCCCGCTTCGTCCTCCTGGGCGGCGAACCCATGGGCGAGAAACGCTACATCTGGTGGAACTTCGTGTCCTCGTCGAAGGAGCGGATCGAGCAAGCCAAGGAAGACTGGCGCCAGGGCCGTTTCGATACGGTCCCGGGGGACGAGCAGGAGTTCATTCCGTTGCCGGAATAGGGCCCCGCCGCTTTCGCGGCTGCGGTTCGAATTCCTTCGCCGGCCGGATCAGATCCGGCTTGCCGAAGTCGATGATGATATTGAGCCTTTGGCGGGCGGCCGGATCGCCCGTCAGGTCCGGGTCTTCCGGTGCGACCGAAAGCCGGACGCCCCTGTCCGTCATTTCCAGCGGCCTGAAATGGGCAATGGCGTCCAGAACCTTGTCCGGGACAGCCCAGGCATAACGGTCGGACAAGGCGCCAATCACAAGCCGGACCGCGTCCTGACCGATATCCATCTGCTTCGGATCCTCGACATTGAGTTTCAGCCGCAGATAGTCGACCGTCTCGGCGTCCGGCCCGCGCATCAGGAAAAACAGCGTGGCCGGCCCGTAGTCGACGCTCGGCGTCGTCAGCGCCACCAGGTCGGAGTTGCATTGCCACCGGTCACCGGAAAAAGCGGCCCGTCGCCAGCCGTTGTTTTCAAGTCCGAGAGCCGCCAATTCCTGGCACAGGTCCCCTGGCTTTCCGGTGAATGTCAATTTCAGGGTCGCCGGCACACGAGCTTCCGGCGCGAGAAGTTCCTGTTTCACCTTCTCCGGATAACCGGCGAGCGGATCCGGCAAGGTCACCGTCTTCTCGATCGGCGGCGGCGGAGCCGTATCCTTGCGTCCGAGCGCGAACAGCGTTGCGGCAGCCGCTATAAAAATCAGCAGCGGCAGAATGTAAAAAAATACCTTCCGGCGATCGGGCAGCCCAAACTGCGAGGCCTGTGCCCCTCCGCCATGCCTTGACCCAGGTCGAAGATCGCTCTTCGAACGGGTGGCAATCTGCTCGCCATCGCCCCAACGCAGCCGCTGGCGCTCGGCGCGAAAATGCGGGGAATAGGCCCGCCCGGCCGTTCGATCCGGATCGTCGCGCAACCGACTTCGTACCGTCAGCCGGTCCTGCAGAAATTTCAAAATGCCGCGTTTCATTTGCGCGCTGTCTCGATGCCCCGCTCCGTCATACCCTGTCTTGATCTCGAGAAACATCCCCCCGGCGGGCGCAACCGAACACTTCTCCGCATATTGAGGCAACGCCACTTGCACGGCCCGTGCGCTCCCGCTTACATGAAACCATCCCCGATCATGAACCGTGGAACAGCCAATTGCCCTTTCCCGCCGATACGCCCGCACTCCGCCGAGACATCATCGAGACGGCCCGCGCCCTGCCGCTCAAGGGTCTGACCAAGGGAACATCCGGAAACGTCAGCGCACGCGCCGCGAATGGGTTCTTGGTGACCCCGTCCGGCATTCCCTATGCCGACCTGAACGAAGACCTGATCGTGGCGATGGATCTTGAAGGGACCTATCGCGGCGATACCCTGCCGTCTTCGGAATGGCGGATGCACATGGATATCTACAAGGCGAAACCGGAGGCGGGAGCGGTCGTCCATTGCCATTCGCCGCGCGCAACGGCGCTCGCCTGCCTCAACCGAGGCATCCCGGCCTTCCACTACATGGTGGCGCTGGCCGGCGGCGACCGGATCGACTGCGCGCCCTATGCGACCTTCGGCACGGCCGCCCTTTCCGACGTGATGATCGCGGCCCTTGGAGACCGCAACGCCTGCCTGCTCGCCAACCACGGCCAGATCGCCTGCGGCCCGACCCTGAAGAAGGCGCTCGGTGTGGCGGACGGCGTGGAGGAACTGGCCGACCAGTATCTGTCGGCTCTGTCCGTCGGCGAACCGGACATTCTCGGCGACGCGGAAATGGCGGAAATCCTGCGGAAGTTCAAGAATTACGGCAAGCAGCCGGACGAGATGGATACCGCCCATGGCGCTGCCTTCGACATGCCTGTGAGACGAGACTGACCATGCGGCTCGGGATCGACTGGGGCGGCACCAAGATGGAGATCATCGCGCTCGCGGAGACGGGCACGGAGATCTACCGCAAGCGCGTGGCGACCCCGCGCGACGACTATCCTGGCTGTATCGAGACCGTCGCAGACCTGATTTCTGCAGCCGAAGCGGAAACCGGACAGACCGGCACCATTGGTCTCGGTATTCCCGGCTCGATCTCTCCGGGCACGGGCCTGGTCAAGAATGCGAATTCCACCTGGATGAACGGCATGCCGCTCGACAAGGATCTGGAAGAGCGGCTCGGACGTCCGGTGCGCATCGAGAACGACGCCAATTGCCTTGCGGTCTCCGAAGCGACGGACGGCGCGGGCGCGGGTGCCCATCTGGTGCATGCCATCATCATCGGCACCGGCAGCGGCTCCGGGATCGCCATCGACGGCAAGGCCCATCGGGGCGCCAACGGCATTGCCGGGGAATGGGGCGCAATTCCGGTACCCTGGATGACGGACGACGAATTCCCCGGCCCGGAAAACTGGACCGGCCACAGGGGGGCTATCGACCGCTGGTGTTCCGGCACCGGCTTCCAGCTCGATTACCAGGTGCGCACGGGCGAACTGCTGAAGGGCGATGAGATCATGACCCGCAAGCGTGCCGGCGAGCCGCAGGCCATTGCCGCCTATGAAGCCTATGTCCACCGGCTCGCGCGTGCGCTGGCCATGGCGGCCAATCTCCTCGACCCGGACGTCTTCGTGCTCGGCGGCGGCATGTCCAACATCGACGAGCTTTACGACGACCTTCCTGCGGCAATGGCGCCGTACATATTTTCCGATGTGTATGAGGTGCCGATCCGAAAGGCGCGCCATGGGGACAGCTCAGGCGTCCGCGGCGCCGCCTGGCTTTGGAACACGTAACGCCCATCACTTTCACGGGACCGGATGCCGCAGTCGGGCCATTTGCGCGGCGTTCGCCTTGACTTCGCCTTGAAGCTGAGGCGTGTTCTTTCCCAAACAAGCGTACGTGCTCAGAACTCCACGAGGAAGACATGATCAGGCCCATGATTGCCGCCCTATTTTCCGCCCTGCTCCTGATACCGGCCATAGCGGGCGAAGTTCAGATCAAGGACATCGTCAAAGGAACCGGCGAGGAAGCCGACGTCGGCAAGACGGTCACGGTTCACTACACCGGCTGGCTGATGGACGGCACCAAGTTCGACAGCAGCCTCGACCGCAATCAGCCGTTTTCCTTCACCCTCGGCGAGCGCCGGGTCATACCGGGTTGGGAACAGGGCGTGGTCGGCATGAAGGTCGGCGGCAAGCGCGAATTGATCATTCCGCCGGAACTGGCTTATGGCGCGAACGGAGCCGGAGGCGTCATTCCGCCCAATGCCACGTTGAAGTTCGAAGTGGAACTGCTTGCGGTCAAGGGCAAGAAATTCTCCGATCTTTCCAATGACGACCTGAAGCAGAAGATCGCGGCCGGCGTTCCGGTGATCGACATCCGCCGTCCGGACGAGTGGAAACAGACCGGTGTCGTGCCGGGCAGCCACCTGATCACCTTTTTCGACGAAAAAGGCAATGTGAACCCGACCTTCGGCACAGAGCTGCAGAAGGTCATCTCGGGCCCGGGCGACGAGGTCGTCTTCATCTGTCGGACCGGCAGCCGCAGCTCCGCCCTTTCGGAATACCTCGCCGGCAAGGCGGGCTTCACCAATGTGGACAATGTCGAGAAAGGCATCTCCGGCTGGATCGCGGCCGGCAACGAAGTGACGCAAGCCTCTTTGCCGGAAAGCTGCTGGCTCTGCTGAAGGCAGGCTTCATGCAAGCATGTCCCGCACCAGCGGGATGACCCTGGTGCCGTAAAGTTCGATGCTGTTCATCAGCATGTCGTGCGGCATGGCTCCCGTGGCATATTTCATGTCGAAACGGGACAGGCCCAATGTTTTCGCGGTCTTGGCGATCCGACGCGCAACCGTTTCCGGAGAGCCCGCATAGATAGACCCATGCCGGGCTTCCGACACGAAGGCATCCTTGACCATCGGCGACCAGCCCCGTTCCCGGCCGAGCCGGTCATGGAAGGCCTTGTAATGGGGCCACAGCTCCTCAAGGGCTTGTTCATCCGTCTCTGCGACATGCCCCGGCGAATGCACGCCAATAGGCTTGACGGCGTGCTCCATCTGATCGCAGGCACGGTGGTAGAGGTCAACCAAAGGCTTGAACCGGGCTGGATCGCCGCCGATAATCGCCAGCATCAGCTGAAAATCATAAGCGACCGCGCGCACCACCGACTGCGGCGTGCCGCCAACCCCGACCCAGACCACAAGGCTTCCGTCTTCCACCCGCGGAAACACCCGCTGTTTTTTCAGGGGCGGACGCAACTCCCCTTCCCAGGTGACCACTTCGTCGGCGACCAATGCTGACAGAAGATCGAGCTTCTGCTCGAACAGTTCCTCGTAGAGATTGAGGTCGTAGCCGAACAACGGGAAGCTTTCGGTGAAGGAGCCCCGGCCGACGGTAATTTCGGCCCGGCCGTTCGACAAGGCGTTCAGGGTCGAAAACCGCTGGAACACCCGGATCGGATCGTCGGAGGAAAGCACCGTGACGGACGTCCCCAGCCGCAAGCGCTTCGTCAGGGCGGCGATATGGCTGAGCAGGATTTCCGGCGCGGAGATGGCGAAGTCGGCGCGGTGATGTTCTCCGAGCCCCAGGAAATCAACTCCGGTTTCGTCGGCCAGCACCCCCTGTTTGACCAGATTGCGCAGTACCTCTGCCTCATGCAGCGACCGGCCGTCCGGCCCTTGCGTGATATCGCCGAAGGTATCGAGGCCGAGTTCGAGGGGTTTGGTCATGAAAGGTTCCATTTCTTGTTGCCGTGGCCGGATTTTCTCCGGCTGTTCCTTACGCCCTAGTTAGGACACTCATGTCACCCTTGAAAGCATTGGGCGATCAGCCGAAAGAAACAGTGTGTTCGATCCGCAGAGATACATCCTGTCCGGATTCAAAATCCCATTGCCTCCCCTGCCCTCTTCCGCTATTCAAAATGCCATGAACATGATCATGGCACAGACTTGGTGGTGGCGGGACGCATAAAGGCGGCCAGCGCACTCTCATGTCTTGACGTGATCGAAGTAGACCAAAGGCCGCCGCGGGACACCGCAGGCGGCCTTTGGTCTTTCTGGCGGTATTTTCAAGGCGACCCAGCGGGCGAAACGCCCGATGCGTAAAGGGAACAGATTTCATGCCGGCACTGGCGGAACAGACTTTTGAGACAGACGGCGGGATCACGATCACCCGCTCTTCCCGGCCTTCCGATTACGAGGCCGGGACTTCCCAGTGGATCGACCGGCTCGATGCCGAGCGTGGTGCCGTCCTGTCCTCATCCTACGAATATCCGGGCCGCTACACCCGCTGGGACATGGCCCTGGTCAACCCGCCGCTGGTCATGGAAGCCGCCGACCGCTCGGTGGAGATCCGGGCGCTCAATGATCGCGGCCGGGTCCTGATCCCGGCGATTGCCAAAGCGCTTGAGAGCCATCCGGACGTGGCCAGTTTTTCCGCCGACGGGTCCCGTATCGACCTGACCGTCAAAAAGCCCGACCGGGTGTTCCAGGAAGAAGAGCGGTCCCGCCAGCCCTCGACGTTTTCCATCGTCCGGGCGCTGAAGGATCTGTTTGCCTGCGGCGACGACCAGCTCGGCCTCTACGGCGCCTTCGGCTATGACATCGCCTTCCAGTTCGAACCGATCGACCTGAAGCTGAAACGGCCCGACGACCAGCGCGACGTGGTGCTCTTTCTGCCCGACGAGATTCTGATCGTCGACCACCACGGCAAGCGGGCCCATGTTCTGGAGTATGAGTTCGAGGTCGACGGCAAGTCGACCGCCGGCCTGCCGCGCGACGGAGAGAAGAGCCAGTATACGCCGGCGAACGAAGACCCGGGCCGGGGCGACCACGAGCCCGGCGAATACGCAAAGCTGGTGGAGAAGGCCAAGGATTATTTCCGCCGCGGCGACCTGTTCGAAACCGTGCCGGGACAGACCTTCTACGAGCCCTGCCCCAATCCGCCGTCCGCCGTCTCCCGCCGCCTCCAGCAGATCAACCCCTCCCCCTATTCCTTCTTCTTCAATCTCGGAAACCGCGAATATCTGGTCGGTGCCTCGCCGGAAATGTATGTGCGTGTCACCGGCGGACGGCGGGTGGAGACCTGCCCGATCTCCGGCACCATCCGGCGCGGCAAGAACGCCATCGAGGACGAGGCGCAGATCCGCAAGCTCCTGAACTCGGCCAAGGACGAGGCGGAACTGACCATGTGCTCCGACGTGGACCGCAACGACAAGAGCCGGGTCTGCGTGCCGGGCTCCGTGCGCGTCATCGGCCGGCGCCAGATCGAGCTGTATTCCCGCCTGATCCACACCGTCGACCATATCGAAGGCACCCTGCGCGAGGACATGGACGCTTTGGACGCCTTCCTGTCCCACACCTGGGCGGTGACGGTGACCGGCGCACCGAAACGCTGGGCGATGGAATTCATCGAGGAGAACGAGAAATCCCCTCGCGCCTGGTACGGCGGCGCCATCGGCGCGGTGCTCTTCAACGGCGACATGAACACCGGCCTGACGCTCAGGACGGTACGGATCAAGGAGGGCGTCGCCCAGATCCGCGCCGGCGCGACCCTGCTTTACGACAGCGTGCCGGAAGACGAGGAAGCCGAAACGGAACTCAAGGCGGAAGCCATGCGGGCCGCCGTGCGCGAAGCCGGGCTGGCGTTGCAGGCGGAAGACAAGGCTCACAAGGCCAAGCCGGGTCAGGGCCTGAAGATCCTGCTGGTCGACCACGAGGACAGCTTCGTCCATACGCTTGCCAACTACTTCCGCCAGACCGGAGCGGAGGTCGTGACCTATCGCTCGCCGGTCGCCGATCACGTGTTCTATGATGTCAATCCGGATCTGGTTGTGCTGTCACCCGGACCAGGCAATCCGAAAGACTTCGACTGTGCCGCCACTATCGGTCGGGCGCGATCCCGGGGCCTGCCGATCTTCGGCGTCTGTCTGGGACTGCAGGCGCTGGCGGAAAGCTTCGGCGCGGAACTCGGCCAGCTCGACATACCGATGCACGGCAAGCCGTCACCGATCACGACATCGGGCAATTCGCTGCTCTTTGACGGTCTGCAGGCGCCGGTGATCGTCGGCCGTTACCACTCGCTCTATGCCAAACGAGAGACCCTGCCGCAGGACGTGCGCGTCACCGCGGAAACAGACGATGGCGTGGTCATGGCGATAGAACATGAAAACGAACCGATCGCCGCCGTGCAGTTCCATCCGGAATCGATCATGTCGCTCGACCAGGACGCCGGCCACAGGATTATCGAAAATGTGGTGGCAAAGCTGGTGAAGGCGAAGGTGGCAGAGACAGTGTGACAGTCAGGCACCTGGCCAAAATCACAACCTCAAGTTAACAACTCTTGCAGCACTCTCCCTGAAATTGGAGAGTGCTTTGCCCGACGACAGGAAGAAAACAGTCCCATTTGGAATCCTCGGCCTCGGTCGTGACCCCACGATCCAGACGACGATCGTAACGATCGTCGGCGTAATCAACTATGTGATTTTGTTCTATGGCATTTCCGCACTCGGCGGCCGCGACGAGAACGGTGCTTTCCACTTCGCTGCGGACATCCCGGTGAAGTATTACCTGCTTACCGCGGGAAGCGTGTTTGTTTGCATCGTTGGCGGAGCGCTTATCCAATATCCGGAATCGAACGCCCGCTGGGGCGCGCGGGTGCTGGTCGGCGCTCTGCCTGCAGTCAGTTTGATCCTGATCCCATTCTTGTGGGGGCGTTAGCGCCCGAGGCTCTAATTTCTCCGCCGGTTTTCAGCCTACTTTCGTCGCCGTCGCCAGAAATTCATTCATCTCGTCACGCAACTTCTGCAGGTGCGCTTCCTGCTGATGCAGGCTGCCGGCAGCTTCGACGACGCGGGAGCTGATTTCCTTGGTTCCCGCCGACGCCGTCTGGATGCCGACGACGCTTGAGGTGACGTCGGTCGCGCCGTTTGCGGCTTCCTCGACATTCTGGGCGATTTCTCCGGTCGCGGTCGTCTGCTGTTCGACGGCAGACGCAATGGCCGTCGAGATCTCGCTGACCCGCGCGATCGCCTCGCTGATTTCGGCATTGGCACCGACCGCGTTCGCAGTCACTTCCTGCAGACCGGAAATCTGCATGTTGATTTCCTCGGTGGCGCCTGCCGTCTGGCTGGCGAGCGCCTTTACCTCCTGGGCGACAATGGCAAAGCCCTTGCCCATTTCGCCGGCTCGCGCTGCCTCGATGGTCGCATTGAGGGCCAGCAGATTGGTCTGCGCAGCAATATCGTTGATGAGCTGCACGACCTCGCCGATCTTCGTCGACATGCTCGACAGGCTGTCGATTTCCTTGCTCATGGCCTGGGACTTGGCCACGGCGCCGGATGCGATATCGGCCGCGGAAACGACCTGCCGGTTGATCTCGGCAATCGAGCTGGTCAGTTCCTCGGTCGAAGCGGCAACGCTTTGCATGTTGGCGGAAGCTTCCTCTGCGCCGGCGGCCACGACGAGCGATTGCTCGTTCACCTCGTTGCAGGCATCGGCCACATTGGTGGACACGATGTTGAGGTCACTGACGGAATGGCTCACCGCATCGACGACGTCCTTCAACTGGTTTTCGAAGTCCGCCGCGACCTTGCAGAAACCATCGTGCTTTTCCTTGATGTTGAAGGTAGCCGTGTTGATGCTGCGCGCGGCCGCCTGAAAGCTGCCGACCATGCCCTTTTCGGCGATCAGCCTGAAATGCTGGTTGCGGCTGACATAGTCGAGGCAGGCCTTGGATTCGCGCAGGTAGGCATCGGTCCTGTCGATCAGCAGGTTGATCGCATGCATCAGCTCGGCGGCCTCGCCCGTCTCAGTGATATTGGTGATCCGTGCCTCGAAGTCGCCGTTTGCCACAGCCTTGCAAACGGCCGTGGCTTTTCTCAGTGACGATTTTTTTAATCCTGAAAACATGTCGATCATCCTGAAAGTGTGTCTGAACCGGTCATACCGCCCTGAGATCAGCGGTAGCCACGCCGTCGCTCCTGGCCGATGGTCGCGACGAATTCGTCATAGGCGACACCCTGCTCGGCGAGCACGTCGACGATCATCTGCTCCGCCGCCATCATGCCGTCCTTGCGGCTCTGGTGGCGGGCCTCCTCCTCCCGGAGCGCCTGATAGAGCGGAACGATGTGCTCGTCGACAATCTTGCGGTCGGGAACACGCCGGTTGGAATGGTAACCGATAATACGACCGGTCTTGTCGAAGCTCGGCGTCACATGGGCATAGACCCAGTAATGATCGCCGTTCTTTGCGCGATTGATCACATAGGCGAAGATTTCCTGGCCTGCCTCGATGGTCGCCCACAGCAGTTTGAACACGCACCGCGGCATTGCCGGATGGCGGATGATGCTGTGCGGCTGGCCCATCGCCTCCTTTTCCGTGTAGTCGGCTATCTGGAGGAAAACCTGGTTCGCATAGGTAATGCGTCCCTTCAGATCCGTCTTGCTGACAATAATGTCGTCGTCGGGAAAGGTTCTCTCGACCCCTGTGAGAAACACCGGTTTTGCCATTTGAAACTCTCGCGGGCAGGTGAAGATGCTCGATCATCAAATGATCGAACACCTTTAAATTCATTGAAAACACCATGATATAAACAATATTAAACGTGTATTAATTCACGTTAGGTTACCTAAAATTCTGGTAACTATATACAATAGTACATTTTACAAGCATTGCTCGAATGCTCCGTTTTTCACAACCTTACAACATCTTCGACAATGTCAAAAATACTGGAATTTCGGGAACGGCACATCACTGGAGAACCCCAAGAATTCCCTGGATATTCCGGCTTTGAAGTGAACGTCAGGGCGCGCCTCTCTATCGCGAGCAGACTGGAAGGGCTTACCGGCTAGCGGTCCCGCCTGCCCCGAACCTGGATGCCTTAATATTGCCATCAGGTCCGGACCCCGGCACCGTACGGACTGTCTCCAGACAATTTGTCACATGAATCCTCTCGCGATTTGAAGAACTTAAAGCACTGCCCAAAAAACATGGGAACTATCTTCTTGCGGCCGGATTTCTATCTTCAACTGGTATCAGCTCGAGAAATGGTGCAAGGGCACCGAATTTTCGCAGGACAAAAGAGGAGAAACGCAATGCTGAACGCAGCGAAGATCTCGTCGATGACCACAGCCCTCGTCTTTGGCCTCGCGCTCTCTGTCACCCTGTGCGGGGCCACTCAAGCCCAGGAACCGGTATCGGCCGCCACAGCGGGAATGAAGACCAAGGCCGTCGTGGCTGTTCCGAAAGACCTGGTTGGAAAATCCGTCGTCACACTGGAGGGGATCTCCGTCGGGGAAGTCTCGTCTGTCGGCACCGACGAGAATGGAGCCTTGTCGTCGGTCGATGTGGAAATCGGGGGCTTCCTCGGCATCGGTGAAACGACGATTACCGTTCCCGCAACCGACTTCGCGGTTTCCAACGGGCTGATCGTCCTTGAGAAAACCGAAGATGAGGTCAATCGGCTGGCAGAATAGGCGCATCGTTCACGGGCGGAGTGTCTCACCGGGATGTCCGGGCCAGCCTGATCCCGGCGCCGATTATTCCCGGCCGGGCAAGGCGAGATTTTCGAACTCGTCGACAAACCGGGCATAAAGTTCCGCGAACTGCGCGACCTCCTCATCGGTCCAGTCCGACAGGATCTTTTCGATCATTTCGAGCTTCACGCGCCGCTTTTCCTTCAGGATCGCCTGCCCCTTATCGGTCAGAACGATCACCGCACGCCTGGCGTCCGCCTGCGAAACAGCACGGCTCAGGATGCCACTATCCACCAGATAAGCCACAACACGGCTTGCTCGCGACGGATCCATGCACATTTTCTCCGCGACGTGGCCGATGGTGACCTCGCCATCTTGCGGACCGCGTCGAACGAGTTCGATCACGTCGAGATGAGACATATCCAGATCCGGCGCGGCGGCACTCATGATGAGCTTACCGATCGCCCGGTTCTTGATCAAAACCCGCATCCGGGACATCGCCTGCGATATCCGGGAGATATCCGGCGATGTCTCGTCTGTCAGGTCACTCTCGCAGCGATCGAAAGCCATAACGCTCCGCTCCTCCTCCCAAGGAATTTTCCCGCCCTGCATAATATATGCTCTAGTCATATTTATGCGTCTGTCATATATATGTGTCAAGCATATGATAAATGCCCCGTCGGGCTTCAGGACATTCCATGACCGCCGATACTCTTTCCGATTCCGCTCCAGAACAACGGGGCGAACTCCACCACGCCCCGCTGATTACCGACAGACGCCTGCGGCTGTTCGTTTTCCTGACGCTGATGACCGCCGTTTTCATGGCGATGATCGACAACCAGATCGTCTCCACCGCCCTGCCGACCATCGTCGGTGAATTCGGGCACCCGGAGCGGTTCAGCTGGGTGGGCTCCGCCTACCTGCTGACCTCCAGCGCGGTCATGCCCCTTTACGGCAAGCTCGGCGACCTGTTCGGCCGCAAATACGTGATGATGGCGACCATCTTCATCTTCACGATCGGCTCCGCCGTGTGCGGCCTGGCCGTTTCCATGAATACCCTGATCGCCGCCCGTGTCCTGCAGGCCATTGGCGGCGGCGGGATCATGGTGACCATCTTTTCCATCAATGCGGATCTGTTCGAGCCCCGCGAACGCGCCCGCTACCAAAGCTATTCCAGTCTGGTGCTGATGCTTTCCGGCTCCATCGGCCCGACCCTCGGCGGCCTGATGACCGATCTGTTCGGATGGCGCTCGATTTTTCTCATCAACATCCCGATCGGCATCGCCGTCCTGATCGCGCTCGCCTTCCTGCTGCCGTACAAGCGCCCGGACCGCAAGCCGAAGGTGGACTACCTGGGCGCTCTGCTTCTGGCCGGCGCCATCGCCAGCGTGGTTCTTTGGGCCGACAGTTCCGAACTTTTCGGCAGCCTGATCGCCCCGCAAAGCCTCATGATCGTTGCCCTGGGCATCGCTTGTGTTCTGGGATGGATTGCGGTCGAAAAGCGTGTGGAAGAGCCAGTTGTACCTCTGCACCTGTTCAAGAGCCCGACGATCCGCCTGTTGCTCATCATCACCATGGTCAGCGGTTGCCTCGGTATAGGCCTCGCCAATTATTTCGCCCTGTTCTTCCAGACAGGACTGGGGATGACACCATCGATGGCTGGATTGCTCTTCATTCCCATAACCGTCGGCATTGCCGTCGGTTCGGTCAATGCGGGCAAGATCATGTCACGGACCGGCTATTACAAGAACTTTTCCATCCTCAGCACCGGCGTTTGCACGGTCGCCACGTTCCTGTTCATCTACGTCGATGCCGAAACGAGCCTGTATCTGCTCATTCCGCTGTGCTTCATCCACGGCCTGGGGGTCGGCGTGGGGCAGCAGGTGCCGGTCCTCGGCGTTCAGAATGCGGCACCCTATCGCGATCTCGGTGCGGCAACGGGCGCGACCACGCTCACACGCATCGGCGGCGCCTCCATCGGCATATCGATCTACGGCGCGATCGTTTCCCACGGGATCGGCAATTTCCAGGGCACAATCCCCGGCGTGGAGACCTTCGCGAAACTGACACCGGCCCAGATCGCCACCTTGCCCGCGGACGCCCAAAATCAGATCAGTCACCTCTACGCAGCAGCCTGTCACCCGCTGTTCCTGGTCGCGGCCTTCCTCGGCTTCATCGGCTTCGTCGCCGCCCTGTGCCTGAAGAACGTCCAGCTCGGCACCCAGTACCAGCGCGATTAGAAACCACGCAACAACCGGCCTTCGATAAAATGGAAAGCCGCCTTCCGAGGCAGCCGTTTTGTTCCTGTGCGATGGAGAACGGCCAGTCACTGCGGTCCGGACAAATCTCCGGATTAGGCCATTTGCGGACTGACGAGTTCTGCAACCCCGCCAGACGGCCTTCATCGCTTGCCTTCAAAAGCGCCATGCAAATCGAGATCGAGCGCCGGAAAGCGAGCTGTCCGCTCTCCACTGAAGCGGAGCAGGCCCTGCACCCGCATGATCCGGTTCAAAGATCTGCTTAAGCCGTCGGTACGGTTCCGCCATCAATGACGTATTCGGTACCGGTAATCGTCGCAGCACGGTCGGAAGCCAGGAAGGCGATGAGGTTCGCGACTTCATCAGGCTTCGTCGGGCGACCGATTGGAATGCCGCCGAGCGCATCCATAATGATTTTCTTGCCGCCCTGATAATCGGTGCCGGCCTGTTTTGCGAGACGGTTGGCGAGACGCACAGAAGCTTCCGTCTCGATCCAACCGGGAGAAACCCTGACAACACGCACCCCCTTGGGCGACACCTCTTTCGACAGCGCCTTGCTGTACGTCGAAAGCGCTGCCTTCGCCGCCGCATAGGCGGTCGTCGACTCAGGCAGTGGCAACTCTCTCTGGATCGACGAGACGTGGATTACGACACCGCTTCCCCGGTCAACCATGTCCGGCACAAGTTGCCGGTCCAGACGAACGGCCGGGAAGAGATTGAGATGGAGCTCATGATGCCACTCGGTATCAGTCAGCGCCGTGAACCCGCCGCCTGGAGCGGATGATCCTCCGAGCATATGAACAATGATGTCCAGACCTCCCAGGCGCTCCCGGACCGCGGCTGCGAGGGTGTCGCAGCCTTCTGCCGACGCCAGATCCGCAGCGACGAACTGAATGCCGTCTTCAAGCGTTTCCGGCCTGGTGCGCGCGCAGGTCAGCACCTCGGCACCGAGTTCGCGGAATTGCCTGACCGTCGCGGCTCCTGCACCTCGGGTGCCGGAGGTGACGAGTGCTCGTTTGCCTTCCAGACTGATGAACGGGATCACGGCAAGATCTCCAGTTCAGCAATCTTTTCTCCCTTCAGAACGAAAAAATACCGCAGATTGACCGGGCTGCCGGGAAAGTCGCCGACAACGTGGCCCGTCACCACCGTGCGGTTTCCCTCATCCCGGATCGCGAATGGTTCGACCGTGTATGAGAACCTGGTCGATGCTTCAGCCTTCCAACGGCGGATCGCAGCCCGTCCGACGTTGACGTTTTGCTCGTCCTTGACCACCGCCTCGTCGCTGAAACACTCCGCCACGGCGTCGGCATTCTTATTCCTGTCGGCTTCGAAATAGGCAGTGATCGGCTTGGGTAACTGAATGTCCATGTCACATCTCCGTCTCTGATGATGGTTCGGCCGGATCATCAGGCCGTTCCGGCGTCGATGTTCGAAATATATGGCTGGACCTTCGTTGCGATAATTGGGACAAAGCTGGATGTAACATTTCGGATTTCGAAACAATGTCGCGACAGATCCTGCTCGAACTCGAGGCCGTGCTCGCTATTGCAAATCGAGGGTCCTTCCGGGCAGCAGCGCTCGAACTCGGGCTGTCGCCAACGGCGCTCAGCAACCTTATCGGCAGGATCGAGCGACAACTCGGCGTTCGCCTGTTCAACCGAACCACACGCAGTGTCTCATTGACGGATGCCGGTCGAACCTTCGTTGAACAGGTGGCGCCAGCACTCCGCGGCATCCAGGACGCAATGGCAACGGTACGATCGCAACAGGACACGCCATCCGGGACCTTGCGTATCAATGCCTTCGCCACCGGCGCCCGCGAAATATTGGCACCGCTGGTCCTGGCTTTCCTGCGGCGCTACCCGCGGGTCCACGTCGATGTCGTCACCGAAGGCCGAATTATCGACATCGTCGCCGAAGGGTTCGATTTGGGCATCCGGACCGCCGACCTGGTGCCGAGTGACATGATCGCGGTGCCGCTCGGAGCGCCTCGCAGCTTCGCCGTGGTCGCCACTCCCTCTTACTTCGCAGAGCACGGTAGCCCGTGCACGCCCCCCGATCTTCTGGCCCACAAATGCATCTGCATCCGGCTGCCGAACGGTGCGCCCTATCGCTGGCACTTCGAGAGGGAAGGAAGTCCCCTCCTGATCGACGTGGAGGGGCCGATCACGCTCGACGAGTCCTCGCTTTCGCGGATCGCCGTTCTCGACGGGATCGGGATCGGTTTTTTCATGGAAGCAGACGTGCGTGACGACATCGCCGCGGGCCGTCTTAAACGGGTCCTGCAGGATTGGACTCCGCCAACAACGCCCCTTTGTCTCTACTATCCAGGGCGCAAAAACCCATCGGCTGCATTCCGTGCTTTCATCGACATGGCGCGGGAATTCGGCAGGGCTGCAGCACGAAGCACCTAGCGCAATGCGACCACGGTCGGGTCTGGGGCCGCCCCCAAAATCGGGGGCGGTTTTTTTTGATGCGTTCGGTTCGTGACCGTCGCCTTATTTGACTTCCCGGACGGCGCCCTTGGAGGCGCTGGTCGTCAGCGCCGCATAGGCGCGCAGGGCCGTGGTGATCTTGCGCGTGCGCTTTTCGACCGGCTTCCAGGCGTCCGCGCCCTTGGCTTCCATGGCCTGTCTGCGCTCGGCGAGAACGGCATCCGAGAGGTCCACCTTCATCACCCGGTTCGGGATGTCGATGACGATGGTGTCGCCCTCCTCCACCAGGCCGATGGCGCCGCCTTCGGCGGCTTCCGGAGAGATGTGACCGATGGAAAGCCCCGAGGATCCGCCGGAGAAACGGCCGTCGGTGATCAGGGCGCAGGCCTTGCCCAGGCCCTTGGATTTCAGGTAGCTCGTCGGGTAGAGCATTTCCTGCATGCCGGGGCCGCCGCGCGGGCCTTCGTAGCGGATCAGCACGACGTCGCCTTCCTTGACCTTGTTGGTCAGGATCGCGGAAACCGCGCTGTCCTGGCTTTCGAAGATGCGCGCCGGACCGGAGAATTTCAGGATCGACTCGTCGACGCCCGCGGTCTTCACGATGCAGCCGTCCTCGGCAATGTTGCCGAACAGAACCGCCAGGCCGCCGTCCTTGGAATAGGCATGAGCCGCATTGCGGATGACGCCGGTCTCACGGTCGAGATCGAGATCGTCCCAGCGGCGATCCTGGGAGAAGGCGACCTGGGTCGGCACGCCGCCCGGAGCGGCGCGGTAGAAGTCGTGCACGCTTTCGGAATTGGTCTGCTTGACGTCCCAGCGGGCCAGCGCCTCCTTCATGGACTTTGAATGGATCGTCGGCACGGTGCTGTCGATCAGTCCGGCCCGGTCGAGTTCGCCGAGAATGCCGAAGATCCCGCCGGCGCGGTGGATGTCTTCCATATGGATGTTGGCAACCGACGGCGCGACCTTGCACAGCACGGGGACCTGGCGCGACAGACGGTCGATATCGGCGATGGTGAAGCCGACTTCGCCTTCGAAGGACGCAGCCAGCAGGTGCAGCACCGTGTTGGTGGAGCCGCCCATGGAGATGTCGAGCGTCATGGCGTTCTCGAACGCCTTGAAGGTGGCGATGTTGCGCGGCAGGACGCTTTCGTCGTTCTGCTCGTAATAGCGTTTGGCCAGATCGACGATCAGGTGCCCGGCCTCGACGAACAGCCGTTCGCGGTCGGCGTGGGTGGCAAGCGTCGAGCCGTTGCCCGGCAGCGCCAGCCCGAGGGCTTCGGTCAGGCAGTTCATGGAGTTGGCGGTGAACATGCCCGAGCACGAGCCGCAGGTCGGGCAGGCATTCTGTTCCATGGTCAGGACGTCGGCGTCCGACACGTTGTCGTCGGCGGCCGCGATCATGGCGTCGATCAGGTCGATGGACTTCGCCTCGCCGTTTTCCAGCACGACCTTGCCGGCCTCCATCGGGCCGCCCGAAACGAAAACAACCGGAATGTTGAGACGCATGGCGGCATTCAGCATGCCGGGCGTGATCTTGTCGCAGTTGGAAATGCACACCAGCGCATCGGCACAATGGCCGTTGACCATGTATTCGACAGCGTCGGCGATCACCTCGCGCGAGGGCAGCGAATAGAGCATGCCGTCGTGGCCCATGGCGATACCGTCATCGACCGCAATCGTATTGAATTCCTTGGCGACACCGCCTGCCTTTTCCACCTCGCGGGCGACCAGCTGGCCGAGATCCTTCAGGTGCACGTGCCCCGGCACGAACTGGGTGAAGGAGTTGGCGATGGCGATGATCGGCTTGCCGAAGTCGCCGTCCTTCATGCCGGTAGCGCGCCACAATCCGCGCGCGCCAGCCATATTGCGTCCATGGGTCGACGTTCTTGAACGATACGGGGGCATCTTTCCGTCCTTCTTGGTCTTGTCCGGGGCTTTGGCACCCGGTCCGGCCGCTCTCCCTCGGGATTTCCCGGCACGGCCATTCTTAGGCACCGTTTTGTCAGCTTTTTGGCCGGAACGAAAGGGCGGATTGGGCAAAAACAGTACGCTGCGGTACGGCACCTGTTGCAAGTTTGAATTCGGAAACTCCAAAATCATCACGCTCGCGACAGCCCAGCCTGTCTTTCCATGCAATTCAGACAATACCGTAGGAGTTTCTTAAGAGACTTTTCACCATACTTTTGTGCGGCATCCCTCAAGGTCTTCGACACATGAATCTGGACACTCCGACGCTTCTTGCGGCGATTACCATCGCCTATTACACCGGAGCGCTCGTGCTGGGGATCATGGCCTTCGCACTGAGATCCCTGCCCGGACATATCCGGTTCGGCTGGGCCGGGTGGTCCGTTGCCATGCTTCTGTCGGGAACCTGCGCGTCTCTGGTCAGCCTCCGCGGAGCCATCCCCGACCTGGTCAGCATCGGCGTCGCCAATGCTCTGATGATTTTCGGCTTCGGCATCCGCCCCAATGCTCTCAGCCTGCTGAATGCGGAACGAATTCGTTATCCGTGGCTGCCGGTTGCCGGACTCTTCGGATGGATTTTACTGTATCAGGTCCCCTGGTTCCGGGACGACCTGATCCTGCGGGTCTTGTACATCAACGGCTTCAGCATTCTCGCAATGGCGCTCTGCATCCGGGAATGCTGGCTTCAGCACAAGGTGCAATTCATCAGTTCGTGGTTTCTGATCAGCATTTTCGGCGTCGATATCATGATCCGCCTCAATATGATCGTCACGAATCTCACAATGCATTTTCCGACCTTCAAGGACGCCTTCCAGACCCCGTCCCTGAAGGTCAGTATGATCGTTCTGCTGACGGCCGTCGTCTTCAAGATCGTCGGGCTGGGTCTGGCGGTCTTCGAAAAAATGAAGAGCCAGTACAAGGAGCAGGCCCTGGTGGATGCCC
This sequence comes from Roseibium sp., assembly GCF_048260565.1. GTDB lineage: Bacteria > Pseudomonadota > Alphaproteobacteria > Rhizobiales > Stappiaceae > Roseibium. The sequence continues at coordinate 49,098 of NZ_JBLXGP010000009.1, forward strand.
TTACCGGCTTGCCCAACCGCCGCGGCTTTGAACGTTCGGCCCAGAACCGGCTCGACACCATGAAACGCAGTGATGGGACCTACGCCCTTGTGACCCTGGAAATCGATGGCTTGCAAAACATAAATGACCGGTTCGGGCACTCCATGGGCGAGGCCCTGATGCGGTTGCTGGCGCACGTTTGCCAGGAGACCGCCGCAGGCCGCGCCGAGGTCGGCCTTATCCGGGAAAATCAGTTCGGGCTGTTCGTACCTGAAACGGACCAGACGGAAGCAGGCGCCATTGCCAAGAGGATCAGTCGGACCCTGACGGTGCAAAGCGCCCGTGCGGCGGCGAAACGGATGACCGTAACCATCAGCTGCGGGATTTTCTGCGGAGAGGCGAACACCTCGTTCGAACGCGCTCTTGAAATCGCCGATCATTGCCTGAGCAAGGCGAAAGCCAAGGGCGGCAACCGGATTGTCGCAAACGACACGCTGGAACCCGGTCCGCTTCATCCCAAAACCGTTCTCTCGCCCTTTGCGACCCGGCGGCAGGCGACCGGCTAGGCTGGACCTCGAAGCGAAAAACTGAAACGGCCGGGCGGAGGAGGCTTCCGCGCCGGCCGTTTTTCGGGCTGCGCCTGCGGTCGGGCTCAAGGAGAGACCGTGGCGGGGGCAGGCACAGCCGGGCTCAACACGTCTGAATTCAGGCGGCTCTGGTTTCCTCCAAATTCGGATAGTCGGTGTAGCCTTCCCGGCCGCCGCCGTAGAATGTCGATTGATCCCATTCGTTCAGCGGTGCGTTGGCTTCAAGCCGCTGCACCAGATCCGGATTGGAGATGAAGGGCCTGCCGAAGGCGACCAGATCGACCTTGCCGGTTTCCACCGCCTCGATGGCCATGTCCCGCGTGTAACCGTTGTTGCCCATGCGGGTGCCCTTGAACCGGTCGTAAAGCGCTTGCAGGCTTGCGCCTTCCGGCAGGTCCCTCGGACCGCCGGTCTGACCTTCGACCAGGTGCAGATAGGCCAGACCGTGGCCGTTCACGATATCGATGGCATGGCCGAAGAGGCCCATCGGATCGCTGTCGGAAATGTCGTTGGCCGAGGAGAAAGGGCTGAGACGGATGCCGGTCCTGTCGGCTCCGATCTCGGAGACCACCGCTTCAATGACTTCGTTCAGGAACCGCGCCCGGTTCTCGATCGAACCGCCATAGGCATCCGTGCGCTTGTTGGAACTGTCGCGCAGAAACTGATCGATCAGGTAGCCGTTCGCCGCATGGATCTCGACACCGTCGAAGCCGGCCTTGAGCGCATTGGCGGCGGCCTTCCGATAGTCTTCGACAATGCCCGGAATTTCACCGATCTCAAGCGCACGCGGCGTCGGCGTCTCGACGAAACCCGTGCCGTCGAAGGTCCGGGAGTTCGCGGCAAGCGCGGACGGGGCGACCGGGACCTCCCCGTTCGGCTGCAGCGAACTGTGTGATATCCGGCCGACATGCCAGATCTGGACAACGATCCTGCCGCCCTTGGCATGAACTGCATCGGTCACCTTTTTCCAGCCCTCGATCTGGGCTTCGGAGTAAATACCCGGCGTCCAGGCATAGCCCTTTCCCTGGGGCGAGATCTGAGAGCCTTCGGTCACGATCAACCCTGCGCCGGCACGCTGGGAATAATAGTCGACGTGGATGTCATAGGGCGTGTCGTCTTCCGGCTTGGCCCGGTTGCGGGTCAAAGGCGCCATGACGATCCGGTTCTTCAACGCGATGGAACCGGCTTTCAGGGGGGTAAACAATTTCGCTTCGCTCATTTTGCTCTCCTCGGAGGCTGGGAAATTACGGACCAATCAGTCCAAAAATAGCCGCACCACTGCTTGGGATCGGTGTTGCGGCGGATATTCCGCCCTTTTGAGGCTATGTGGCCAGGATCGTCCTCGCCGCCTCAAGGGCTGTGGAAATGCTTTCCGGCGGCATGCCGGACTTTCGAAGGGTCAGAGTTCCGATGGCCAGTGCGGACAAGGCGCGGGCCTTATCGCGGGCTGCATCCGGATTTTCGGGTGACAGGGCCTTGGCGAACAGGCCCTCGATCCGCTCCAGGTGATGGCGGCCGAGCTCGGCGACCTCTTCATGTTGCGGCGCCAGTTCGGTAATACAGTTGACCAGCATGCAGCCGCGCGGTCCGCCGGTCGGATCGGAAAGGGCGTCCAGCATGGCCTTGATCGCCTGATCACGCGGCCCCTCGGCAAGTTGTTCCAATGCCTGGAGGGCTGCATGGGAATAACTCTGAAGCACGGCAATCAGAACGCCCTGCTTGGAACCGAAGGCGGAATAGAAACTCGACCGGGACAGACCCATCGCCGCCGTCAGATCGTCGACCGACGTGGCCTCGTAGCCCTGCCGCCAGAACACCTGCAACGCCTTGTCCAGCACATCCGCTTCGTCATAGCAGCGCGGCCGCCCGGGGCCTGCATGGGCTTTCGGGCTGCCTTTTGCCGAGGCAATTGTATGGATGTGTTCTCGGGTCATGACAAGAATATTGGACCACCCGGTTCGTAATTCAATAGCGCCAGCTGCAATTTTGGACCGGATATTCCGATTTTAGGTTCCACCGGACGACCAAACCCGGCATGGGCCGCCCTGCCTCGACAGACTGGATCACGCCTGCGAAAACGCCTAAAGTCCCTTGAATTGGCCAAAGCGGGGGCGTTTCAGGCCGTTTATCATTGTTTATTCCGCATTTCAGGCAAGTTTTATGGACGACGACACCCTCACGCCGGAAGACAAGGCGGAACTTTCCGAAGCGGCGGCAAAGCGCCTCGAATTCAGCACCGTCACCATCGGGCTGATCCTGTTCATGATCGGGATCGCGGTCGGCTTCCCGCTCGCGGTCATCGGCACTTCGTTCCTGACCGAAAACGCCGGCACACTCGTTGCCATCATCCTGACGTTTGCAGGGGTGATCGCCCTTATAGGCACGCTGATCCTGCTGTTCCGCCGCCGGATCCTGCAATTCCTGTTCAATGTCTCCGCGACCCAGCTCGAGCTGTTTTCCCGCCCCCTTTCGGAAACCGCCCGCAGCATCATGGACAAGAACCCGGCGAGCGCCATCAACTCGGCGGAGGAGCTGACCCGCCTTTTGCTGGCGCGCTGGACCTGGATTTCCACCCGCCGCTGGCTGATCGGCTCCCTGACCGGACTGATCGCATCTCTGGCCGCCCTGGCCGGGACGGCGCTCCTTTTCCGCCAGAACGAACTCATCGCCATCCAGACAACCCGGCTGGAGCAGCAGAACGACCTCATCGTCACTCAGATCGAACTCGGCGAGGCTCAGCGCACCGCCGGCATCGTCCAGGGACTTCTGGAGATCGGCGACAAACTCGCTCAGGAAACCGAAGTCTTGAAAGGCGACGGCCGCCCTGCCGCTTTCTTCAAGCTGGACGAACTGACCAACGGCATCCGGGCGCGCATCATAGCGGCGACCCAATCGGCCCGACCCTACCGCTATCTGCAAACCTCGCTCGTCAACGCCAACGACACCGACGCCCTCAACATACTCGCCATGTCCCGTCGCCCTGAAATCCTGCGCAACCCGGAGCTGGTCGAGCAAATGGTGGGGCGCCGAAACAGAGGTGTGTTGAAGGAGCATCCGGTCAGCCCGGAGCGCGGGGTGATCCTGTCCATGCTCTACAGCGCCGGTATCCTGGAAACCGAACTTCTGAGCTTTTTCGGGGCGGATTTCTCCTATTCCGAAGTCGCGGTCGACACGTTGAACCTGATGACCTTCCGCTTCGCACGGCTGCGGTTTTCGAGTTTCGAGCACATGGCGCTCAATTCCGTGACCTTCGGCGGGGCCAGCCTCGACAAGGCCCGGTTTCGTAACTCGGTGCTCACGAAATGCGATTTTTCCTCCGTCCCCAGCGACAAGGTGGAACCGCCCTACCGGGGCGATCCGGGCATGGAGTTCATGCCGACGACCATGGCGGGCGTCGACTTTGCCGACGCCGTCGTGCTCGACACCGACTTCACCAGCGTCCACGCCCTTGCCATGAACTTCGATGGCGCCCTCGTCTCGAACGCCACTTTCAACGGCGCAGACATTGGCGGAACGACCTTCCGGAACGCCCTTCTCGTCGCGCCGGATTTTACCGGCGCCGGCCTGCAGTCGGTCGACTTCGACGGCGCCATCGTCTTCGGCGCGGATTTTCTGGAAAGGGCCATGGCCCAGGCCCAGGAAGGCACCTTCAAGCCGGAACGGTTCGAAATGGCGGAGATCACCTTCGGCGAGGTGGAAGCCCATCCGCGTGCCGTGCAACTGTTCTCCGTACCCGATGAGCTGATTTCCGGCAAAAAACCCTTCAGAATCAAACGGATCAAACCCTTTGGTTGACCGACGCAATTCACGTCATATCGGTAGATCGATATCTTTTGGTGAAAAGCGAGCGTTCCTGAATACGCATTTTACGACCCCCGCCGTTTTTTCATCACAGCATGAAGCCGGAAGTGCAGCATGAACAGGACCGGAAGCGTGGCCTGACATGCTCACACCGGAAATCACTGCTGCAAAATTCGTTCAAGATACAGCGGAAACTTTCAGGAGCTCTGCCGAACTTGCCCCCCGCCTTCTGCCTGCAACGTGTTCGCAAGGGTTACATTTTGGACCGAACGTTCCTATTTTAAAAATTACCCTGATCACGCAATGGCGAAATCCAAATGATCCCCTATTCCGTTCTCGACCTTTCCCCCGTCCCCGAAGGCCATACGGTCCGTGAAGCGCTCGCCAATACGAAGGACCTCGCCCAGCACGCGGAAAGCTGGGGCTACAAGCGCTACTGGCTTGCCGAACACCACAACATGCGCGGTATCGCGAGTGCGGCAACGTCCGTCCTGATCGGTCATGTGGCCGGGGCGACTTCGACGATACGGGTCGGCTCCGGCGGGATCATGCTGCCGAACCATGCACCTCTGGTGATTGCCGAACAGTTCGGCACACTGGCCGAACTCTATCCGGACCGGATCGACCTCGGCCTCGGCCGGGCGCCGGGGACCGACATGCTGACTGCCCGCGCCCTGCGCCGGAACATGGACCAGACGGACACGTTCCCGCAGGATGTCATGGAGCTGATCGGTTATCTCGGCGATCCGCTGGAAGGCGCGAAGATCCGCGCGGTTCCGGGCATGGGCACCAAGGTACCGGTCTGGATCCTGGGCTCCAGCCTCTACGGTGCGGAGATGGCGGCCTTTTACGGACTACCGTACGCCTTCGCCTCCCACTTCGCGCCTGCTGAACTTTCCAATGCCTCGAAGATCTACCGGCGCAAGTTCCAGCCGTCGAAATACCTCGACAAGCCCCACTTCATGATGGCGATCAACGTCTTTGCCGCAGCGACCGACGGGGAATGCGCCTATCTGAGGACGTCCATGCAGCAGGCCTTCATCAACCTGAGGACCGGACGGCCCGGCCCCCTGCCCGCGCCGGTCGCGGATCTTGAGGCCCTCGTCGGGCCGGTCGCCATCGAAATGGTTGAGGATGCCTTGCGCATCTCGGCCGTCGGGGCTCCGGAGACGGTCAAGTCGAAGCTGGCGGAACTGACCTCGATCTATCAGCCGGACGAAGTGATCATCACCGGCCAGATCCATGACCACGTATCCCGGCTGAATTCCTTCAGGATTGCGGCTCATGCGATGAAGGAGCTGAACGCGGAGACGGTTTGAAAAGGCGACCGCGCCATTTCAGAGAGAAGCCTTGGCGCCTGACGTGACAGCAACCGGCACGATTAGGGATCCAGGCCCATTCGGCCTATAGTCTTTTTCGGATATCCTCGACCTTCCGCCGGAGCGCATCATGCTGGAATTCAAACTCGTCGACGTTGCCGAAATTCCCTACTTCTATCAGGAGCGCAGCTGCGGCATGGCGCCGGAAGAGGTCAATGCCGCCATGGGTGGAACGTTTCAGGCGGTCTGGGATTTCCTTCAGAAAAGCGGCGTGCAAACAACCGGCACGGCGCTGACCGTCTACCAGGCCATTGCCCCTGACCGGATGACCTTTCGCTCCGGCTTCTCGGTTGACGCCGGGGCCGAGGCAAGCGCGGAAGAGCCCACAAGATACGCCACCACACCTGCCGGACAGGTTCTTCACTTCCGCCATACCGGTCCCTATTCGAAGCTGCGCGACAGCTACGGACAGATGATGGCGCATGTGGAGAAAGAAGGCATCCGGATCGGCGCGCCGACCTGGGAGGTCTATCTGAACGATCCGACCAAGACGCCGGAAGACGAGTTGCTGACGGACGTGTTCGTTTCTGTCGCCTGACAAGCCCGTCTATTCGCTGAACAGAGCCCTCACCGGCGGCCATTCGGCGCCGTCGTGGTGCGCGGCGATACCGAGAAACTCTTCCAGGAACGCGTAGCAGCCTTCCTCGTGCGCCAGATGGTGGGAGAGGATTCCCAGCGGCTCCCCGGGATTGGTGCGGCGCCGGCAGAGCTGCAGATCCAGTCGGATGGCGGCGCTGTTCCAGCCGATGAAACGACGATCCTTCTTCCACCGGATGATGTCGAGGTGGGTTTGCACCTGATGCACCCGCGGGAAATTCATCCAGGTGAAGGTGGACAGACCGGGCAACCCGATTTTCGGCAGGCGCCTTGAGATTTCCGGAGCGATCCGGTTCCACGGCGGCACCATGGCATGCACGAACCGGTCGCCGAACAGGGTTTCAAGCTTTGCCTTGCCCTCCGACAGTTCGCCCAACAGATGATCCGGGTCGCGGCGGGTCCCGAGTTCGGCGGCCCCCTCGCCGAGATCCTTGCGCTGGAAATTCCTGTGCTGCCAGCCATGCTGCAGGACGATGGCATGCGGTTCGCCCGCCAGCCGGTCGGCGAGAGCCTGTGTGGCATCTTTCGGAATGACGGCAAGCGCCACGTCGACGTCGTGTTCCTTCGCGATCGACAGCAGCCGGTCCAGATCCGCTGTCGGCTCGACGGCATCGTCGTCGCGCCACCAGAAGCGGACGGTCCGTCCCCGCTCCGCGAACCAGTCGAGGTGCGCGGTCAGCTCCGAGCGGAACCTTGCAAGGCCCTCATCCATCAGCCCCGCGCCTTCAGGTCTTCCATGAGGATATCCGCACTCTTGTCCGCGCCACCCAGAAGCACATGATGGTGCGAGCGCGGCAGGGCCAGCGCATCGTCGGCGGCTTGGGCGAGTTTTTCCGTGGTCAGGTTATGCTCTTCGGCCACCACCACGCGGCCGCGGGCGGCAAGGGCCTTGGCGCGCTGTGCCTGTTCGGTTTCGGTCGCCTGCGCGAAGGGGACGAGAACGGATGGAACCCCTGTATCCAGAATGTCGAGAATGGTGTTGTAGCCGGCCTGGCTGACGGAGAGGCGGGCCCGTTTCAGCATGCCGGTAAAGTCGGGCCGTGCGCGCTCGACGATGACGCCCTCGCCCGCCCGTCTGCGGTAGTCCTGAAAATCGTCTTCCGAAATATTGTGGCCGACCAGAATGCGCCATGTGCAGTCGCCTGCCCGGCGCGACAGCGGTCGGGCATCCACCGCCGCACTCAGGAAAGCCTCGGCCAGGGCACCGCCGCCGCAGGAGACGATCACCTCGTCCTCGCCGTCACCTTCGGGCGGCTCGGGCCGGTCGCCGGCGCGCATCACATAGCCTGTGTAGCGCACCAGGTTCTCCACCTTGTGGGCGAAGGGGAAGCTGTCCGCCAGGGTGATGAAATCCGGATCGGCGTGGACGAGCACCCGGTCGTAATAGGCAAGCGCCTTGTCGGCCATCCATTCCTCTTTCCAGAGCTCGTTCTTGGGCACGAGGATATCGCGGACGGAACAGGCAATCAGGGGCGGCTTATCAAGAGCTTTCACCGTATCCAGCACGCTTGCCAGCTCGAACTCGAACTGACGCCGGCCGAAGGGATAGGTCTCCGTCAGAAGCAGGTCGTAGGGCTTTGCAGCCAGCGCCTTCAGCGTCGCGGCCGTGCGCATTTCCTTCCAGGCCGGATCGATGTCGTCGCCGTCGAGGGTGATGATCCGGCTGAAGGCGGCATTCGCGCTTTTGGCCGGCGGAAGCTGGACGATTTCCAGGCCCGTGGTGTCAAGCGTCGGCGGCAGCAGGTTGCCCGTGGCCAGGGTCACTTCGACGCCGCGCGCCACCAGCGCCTTGCCGATGGCCGCAGCGCGCACCGCATGGCCGGTTCCCAGAAGGTGCTGGACATAGATGAAGGCGGTCTGGGTCATGGGGTCAATTGTCCTGCTTTGGCTTGGAACGGACGGTCTTATAATGCTCTTGCGCGGCTTTGAGGAAGGCGTCAAGGCGTGCGGCGCCGGCCTGTAGCGAATGGTCCTGCGCGATATGCGCCGCAGCAGCAGCCCCGAAAGCGCGGACTTTCATGGGGTCGTGCAGAACACTGCGCAGCCGGTCCGCGAAGGCCTTCGCATCGCCTTCCGGGGCCAGCAGCCCGGTGACACCGTCCCGAACGATTTCCGGCACGCCGAGCGCATCGCCGCAGATGACACCGGTCCCGGCCGCCTGGGCCTCGAGGGTAACGAAACCGAAGGCCTCGCGGATGGCCGGCCAGACGAACAGGTCATGGGCGGCATATCGGGCGGCAAGCTGTTCGGGCGGTAACGCGCCGAGCCAGCGGATACGGTCGGCGGGAAACAGCGCCAGAACATGATCCCGCATCGGACCATCGCCGATGATCGTCAACTGCCACGGCAGATCCCGGACAAGCCCAAGCGCCTCGGCAAGGACTTCGTAGGAACGGGTCTTGTCGCCCTCGCGCATCATGCCGACAGTCAGGAGCTTCAGCGGTGCCTGAACGGGCGGGCGCGGCGTTTTCGCCGCCTCCTCGAACGCACGGCTGTCGAGAAACGGAAGAAGCACGCCCGGACGCGGATCACCCGGATCGGTAAAGAACGGCAGGAGCCGTTCCCGGTCCCAGTTGTGAATGGCAGCGACCGCATCTGACCGGTGCAGCGCCTCGTCTGCGGCCTTAAAACCGTGTGCCCAGGGCCCAGTCTTGCGTTTCAATGCCCGGCTCGCCTCGACGATCACATAAGGCAGTCCGAAACGGTCCGCGAGTGCCGGGCCGATCCAGTCAGGCGCCTTGTGGTAGAGGTGATAGGTCAGGAACAGATCCGGCCGGTAGCCTTCCCGGGTCCAGCTTTCGGCAACCCGTTCCGCCTCTTCAAGCGCCGCTTCGCGGACCGCCGTCAGCACCTCGTCGCCGCCGTCCTTGCGCCAGGAGCGGAAACGGCTTGCGATCCGCACCTCGTGGCCGGCCGTCTCCAGCGCCCTGACGATCAACCGGCCCATGGTCCGGTCACCGGACGGAACCGGATCGTCGATCGGCTTCATCGGAGCTGTGAAGGCAATTCTCAAGGGGCCGGGTTCCGTTTCGTGATGCTCTATAGGACTTTCCTGAATTTCTCCGCCAGACGATCGAGGCCCGGCTCGGTAGCGAAATGCGTCCGCACATGCTTTGACGAGGCGAAGCCGAGCCGGTTCCTTTCAGCCGGATCCCGGATCAGGTCCGCAATCGCCTTTGCCAGCATAGCCGGTTCTCCCGGCTGCACCAGCCGCCCGGTTTCACCGTCCGTGATCAATTCCGGAATGGCGGACACCTCGGTGGACAGGCAGCACAGGCCCATCGACTGGGCTTCCATCAGCACGTTCGGCAGGCCGTCGCGGTCGCCGGTTTTCGCAAGCTTTGACGGCAGAACGAACAGGTCGGCCTCCTGGCAGGATTTGATGACCTCTTCCCGGGGCTGCGCGCCGCGCCAGGTGATCCGGTTGGACAGTTTCAACTTCTCTGCACGAGCTTTCAGCTTTTCGGCGAGCTGACCGCCGCCTATATGGGTGAAGTGCCAGTTCAGGTCCTGCGGCAGCTTCGACAGCGCCGTCAGAAGATCGTTGTAGCCCTTCTTTTCCACCGCCCGGCCAACGGAAAGCAGCCGCACCGGCTCGCCGGACCCGTCGCGGGTCGAATGCCCGCCTTCAGGTATCGGAAAACCGGTGAAGTCCAGACCGTGATAGACCAGTTCGATCTTGTCCGGCTCCCGGCACAGGCTTTTCAGGTAGGTCGCGTTGGTGCCCGTACAGGTGACGCCCCAGGCCGCATCGTCGAGCTTGGTCCTCAGATCCCATTCCGGGCTGGTCCAGATGTCCTTGGCATGGGCCGAAAACGACCACCCCCGGCCCGAAAGATGGGCAGCGTAACGCGACGCCGAACAGGGCGTGTGCAGATAGTGGGTATGGATCCAGGCGACGTCTTCGGGAAGTTCATGGGCAAATACGCAGCCCTGCGCCCAGCGCCGGTAGCGGCTCGGGTTCTTCTCGTGCTGCAGATCGGCTTCAAAAAGCGCTCTCGACGCCTCGTAGGTCGGCTGCTCTTCGGCCCAGCGCCGCGCCCGCCGGACCCGCGCCGGATCGTCGGAAATATATTCCGGCAGATAGAGAACTTCGGCCGAAATCTGCCGGTGTAACTCGTGAATATAAGGATCGTAGGGTTCGCGCAGCGCCACGATCAGGATCGGAACGCCGCGCCGTTCGAGACCGAGAATTTCCTGCGCGATAAAGGTTTCGGACAGGCGCGGATAGCCTTTGACCACGACGGCGATACGGGACATGCGGTTTCTCGGGCTCAGCGTTCTGTGACGGGATGTTCGGATGGGAGGCGCGGGCGATGTTTACAAAACAGCCCGTTTGGCGTCGATACGTGCCGTGCGGTTTTCCCGAAAGATCTCGCCGACCCTGGCGCCGATGATATCCAGCCCGCCGAGGAGATTCTCGATACCGGCGGACGAAGGCTTCGGATTTTTCGGCAAGCTGGCCAGAGCGTCGGCCATGAGGCCCGGGTTCGGATACCGCTCGATCGGCAGCACCGTGAGGATGCCGCTCTGCTCCGCCCGGTCGGCGCGAATCGCCTGTTCCCGGCGCGGTATGATCCGCGGCACCATCAGCGTCGGCTTGTCGAACGACAGGATCTCGCAGAAGGTGTTGTAACCGCCCATCCCCACGATCGCGGTGGCATTGGCGAGATAGGGTTCGATCTGCGGCGTGAAACGAAGGATCGACACATCGCGCAGGTTTTCCGCCCGTTCGGTGAAATGAGCCACATGGGCTGCCGGCATGAACGGACCCAGAATGATCAGCGCTGGAAACAGGGGACGTTTTCTCGCCTCGTAGGCGCGCATCACCCAGTCGACCATTTCCACGCCGTCGCCGCCACCGCCGGGCGTGACCAGGATATAGGGCTCGTCGCCGAAAGGCGCCGGTTTCGGCAAGTGCTCCGCGCCTTCCGGCAAGTCGCGGCGCAGGTATCCGGTATAGCGGACCTTGTCGAGAACGACCTGCGGAACGTCCATGCCCTCCAGCGGATTGCACACGCCCTCCGGGCCATAGACCCAGATTTCGTCGTAAAGATCCTTCAGCGCCGGGAAGACGTTCTTGCGATCCCATTCCTGTTTCAGGATATCCGGGTCGTCCATGACATCGCGCAGCCCCAGCACCAGGCGCGTATCGGTGTTCTTGAGCGCCTCCAGGGTTCCCAGAACCTCGCCGCGAAGGCCGAGCGGCTCCTTGTCGACGATGAAGATGTCCGGTGCGAACACTTCCGCCGTGTGCTCGATGATCGATGATCGGATCGCCAGGGTATGATCGATGTTCAGGTGCAGCGACAGGGGCGTGTACTCGCCGTCGCGCAGTTTGATCACGCCGGGGATTCGCACGAAATCGACCCGGGAGCGGAACTCGAAGCTGCCGATGATCGGGGAACCGGACAGGATCAGAACCGACAGGGTATCGAACGTCCCCACCAGGGAATGCGCGATGGCCCTGCATCGACGCAGGTGCCCTAGCCCGAAGGAATCATGGCTGTAGATCAGGATCTTCGGTGAATTGGAACGCATACTTTCCCTAATCTGCGCCTGACTGCCCTGGGGATTTATGTCCCAGAAACGACCGTTTTGTCACGTCTCGTCTTACGGAAATGATCAGCTAGTTTGCCAGTGTGGCATTTCCGTTTATGACTTTGTTATTCGCGGGTAGCACATCCTAGCTGTCCGGTTAATATAATTCACTGGCTGTGTGTGCACGCAGTTGCACTTTATCAATTTGGATGCCGACATGGAAAAGAGCCTGTTTCGCTTCATATGGAAGTTCAGTGCACGCCAGCAGATTTTCATTCTTCTCGTTACGATCATCTCCTATCCAATCACCTATATTCTGCTCGAGCTGCCGAAGCTGATCGTCAATGACGCGGTTCAGGGAGACGGCTTTCCGCGTGATATTCTCGGGCTGGAATTCGACCAGATTTCCTATCTGTTCCTGTTGTGCTCCGCCTTCCTGGCCCTGGTCGTAGCCTCCAACGGGCTGAAGCTCTATATCAACGTGTTCAAGGGCCGGCTCGGCGAACGCATGCTTCGCAGGCTGCGCTTCGATCTCTTTCAGCGGGTCCTGCGTTTCCGGCTGCCGCATTTCCGGAAAGTGAGTTCGGGCGAAATCATCCCGATGATCACGGCGGAGGTCGAGGACGTGGGCGGGTTCATCGGCGAGGCGATCGCGCTGCCGGCCTACCAGGGCGGCATGCTGGTGGTGCAGCTCGGCTTCATCTTCATGCAGGATCCCCTGCTCGGTCTGGCCGCGATCAGTTCCTATCCGATCCAGGGCTACGTGATCCCGAAACTGCAGCGCAAGGTGGTGCTTCTGGCACGCAAGCGGGTGAAAAACGTCCGACTGATTTCCGACAAGATCGGCGAGAGCATTTCCGGGGTGCCGGAAATTCACGCAAACGACACGTCGGCCTGGCATTCTGCGGATTTTTCCGACCGGCTCTACGAAAATTTCAAGCTTCGCTACGAGATCTTCAATCGAAAATACTTCATCAAGTTCCTCAACAACTTCATGAACCAGCTCACGCCGTTCTTCTTCTATCTGATCGGCGGCTATCTGGTAATTGAAGGCAATATGAGCATCGGCGCTTTGCTCGCGGTCATTGCCGCGTACAAGGACCTTGCCGGCCCCTGGAAGGAACTTCTGGCTTATTACCAGATCGTGGCCGACGTGGATGTGAAATACCAGACCGTGGTCGAGAACTTCGATCCGCCCGACATCTATCCGGTTGAGCGACTGACCTCCGACGAACACATCGAGTTGTCCGGAGACCTGAAACTCTGCAATGTCTCCTTTTCGGGCGGTGCTGCCGGCCAGGAGGTCATGGATATCTCCATGACCGTGCCGGCAGGCAAATCCTGCGCCGTCGTCGGACAGGACGGCTCGGGCCGGTCGGAGGTCCTGCAGCTCGCGGCAGGGCTGGTCAGCCCGGCATCGGGCCGCGTCGAGATCGGCGATCAGGATCTCGACCGGCTGACGGCTGCGACGCTCGGCCGGGAAATCGCCTATGTCGGCGGCGCCATCCATATCTGGACGGGAACCATCCGGGACAACCTCTATTATGGCCTTCGTCATCGCCCCATCACGACGCTCGAGCGTACGGGCGATGCCTTGCGGGAATACAATCGCCGGCTCCTGGAGGCCAGGGAGACCAAGAACCCGACCTACGACATCGAAGCTCTCTGGGACGATCTTTCGGCAACCGGTGCCGACAATGAGGAAGCATTGGATGCCAGCGCACTGAAGCTGCTCGCCGCGGTCGGCCTGGATGCGGATGTCTACCGGCTGGGTCTCCAGTCCCGCTTTGATCCGGGAATGAACGAAACGTTTGCGGAGAGAATTCTGACGGTCCGCAGGGAACTGACCGACCGGATCGCCCAGGATCCCAAGCTCAAGGACCTGGTCGAATTGTGGGACATGAAGACCTTCAATCCCAGCGCCAGCCTTGCGGAAAACCTGTTCTTCGCGGTGCCGACCGACCCGGAGATCACACCGGACATGATGCCGGAGATTCCGGAGGTCAAGGACTTCCTGACCAGCGCAGGCCTCGACAAGAAATTCCAGGAAATCGGCCTCAAGATCGCCGAAACCATGGTCGAACTGTTTGCGAACGTCAGTGGCGACAGCGGATTGCTCGGCAACTACTCGTTCATTACCCAGGACGAGCTGCCGGACTTCGAACGCATGATCCGGGTCGCGCGTTCCGGACAGCAGAAGCCGGGACTTTCGGAAAACGACAAGGTCCGGCTCCTGTCCCTGGCCTTCAAGCTGGTACCGGCTCGCCATCGTCTGGGTATCATGAACGATGAATTGCAGTCCCAGATCATTGCGGCCCGCGCCCAATTCCGCGATCAGGTGGTCGAGAAGGACGACAAGTTCATCGCGATCGATCCGAACCTCTATCTGCCGCCGCTGACCATCGAAGACAATCTCCTGTTCGGTCGCGCCCGTGTCGACCGTCGGGATGCGCGCCAGAGGATCGACCAGGTCCTGCGCTCGGTCGTGGAGGAAACAGGCCTGCGCGAACCGATCACCTATGCCGGCTTCAACTATCATGTGGGTATTTCCGGCTCGCGCCTGTCCGCCCAGCAACGCCGGCGCCTGGCGCTTGTCCGCGGTCTTCTGAAGAATGCGAAGGTGACCATTCTTGACGATATCGCCACCGGCCTCAGCGACGAGGACAAGGCGTTGCGCCAGTCGATCCGTACCGTTCTTGAAGGCCGGACCCTGTTGTTCGGCACGCCGAACGAAGTGGTTGCCGCCGAATTCGACCATGCGGTTACCCTTGATCAGGGTCGGATCGCATCGAAAGGCACTCAGGATGCTTGAGGATCGGCAACCAAGATGCTTTTCTGGAACCCGCTTGCCGGAGACGGCCGGCAGATGTCTCGCCGTCTCTGACGGCAAAGGAGGTTAGTGTGTCTTTGGATAGCGAAGTCGGGGCCCTGCGCAAGATTCCCTTGTTCAGAGGTATCGACGATACAAAGCTGCGACTTCTTGCCTTCATCAGCGACCGGATGGAGTACAAGACCGGTGAACGGTTGTGCACACAGGGAGAAGAAGGCGATTCCGCCTTTATCATCCTGAAGGGGTCCGCGGACGTCCTTGTCAACACACCCGATGGGGAAAAGGCCGTGGCGAAGGTCGATGCCAATTCCATCGTCGGGGAGATCGCCATCCTGTGCGATGTGCCGAGAACCGCAACCCTTGTCGCGGCAAATGACATGGATGTGCTTACGGTTTCCAAGGATGATTTCCTGAAGCTCCTGAAGGAGTTTCCCGACATGGCCCTTGAGGTCATGCGGACTCTTGCCCTCAGGCTGGAGCAGACCACGCGCGATCTTGCCGCCGCCCGTTCGGGCGCGGCTGCTTGAAGGAGTTTTGAGTGGCCGACCAGTTTTCGCTTCGCTGCTGGGGTGCGCGCGGCTCAACGCCGACGCCAGGTGCCAGCACGCTCCGCTACGGCGGCGAAACGACCTGTTTCGAAATTCGCGCCGGCAATTCGCTTGTGCTGGTCGACTGCGGCTCGGGCGCGCGGAATTTCGGCGCGGATCTGTGCAAATGCGAACCAGTCACCTTCGACCTCCTGTTCACCCACACCCATCTGGACCACATTTGCGGACTGCCGTTCTTCAAACCCGCCTACGACCCCCGCTTCGAGGTGAACGCGTGGGCGGGGCACTTCCTGGACGAAACCAGCCTGGTGGATATCGTCGAACGGATCATGTCGCCACCGATCTTTCCCGTTGCCGCGAAAACCCTGAAGGCGGTGAACTTCCGCACGTTTCAGGCCGGTGAGATCCTGCCGCGCAATGACGACCTGGTCATCCGGACGGTCCGCCTCAATCATCCCGGCGGCGCCTGCGGCTACCGGTTCGACTACCAGGGCAAGTCGATCTGCATCATCACCGACCACGAGCATGGCGACCCGGAGATCGATGCCAATGTCCGCGGGTTCGTGGAGGGGGCCGATGTCATGATCTACGATGCCATGTTCACTGACGACGAATATGAAACCTACAAGGGTTGGGGACATTCCACCTGGCAAAAAGCCGTCGCCCTTGCCCGGGAAGCAAACGTCACGGTGCCGGTTCTGTTCCATCACGACCCGCGCCGGTCCGACGACGAACTCGATGAGATCGGCTTGGCCGCAGACGCAGCCTATCCGGGAACGCTGGTTGCGAGCGAGGGCATGCTGCTCACGCCATAGCCGCGTTCTGCCGATCACGCGGGATCACAAAGCGTGAAGAAGGCTTGCCGTCGCCCGCAAACCGTCCAATTCCGGACGAAACTACCGTATCATGCCCGATACGAAACAGGCGAGACGGCGATGGCGGGAATTCGAGATACGGTCAGATCGATTTTTCGCGGCGGACTTCCGGAAACGGGAATACCCGAACGGGTCCGTGTCGAATTCCGGAAGCGCGAAGCGGAGTCGGAGCGGCTGATCGGCTGGGTTCAGCTTGCCCTTGTCCTGTTCTTCTCCACTCTTTACGCCATTGCCCCGCGCGCCGAAGGTACCGCCGGGTTCAATTTCGTTCCGCTTGCGCTTGGTATCTATTTTCTTTTCACACTCGTCCGGCTGGTTCTCTCGTACCGGATCATCCTGCCGACCTGGTATCTGATCGTCTCCATCGGCGTCGACATGGCGCTGCTGGTCGGCCTGATCTATTCCTTCCATATCCAGTACAATCAGCACCCGACCTTCTATCTGAAGGCGCCGACGCTGATGTACATGTTCATCTTCATCAGCCTTCGCGCCCTGCGCTTCGATCCGCGCTTCGTGCTGACCACCGGCTTCGTCGCGGTGTGCGGCTGGGTCGGCCTTGTGCTCTATGCGGTTGTCGCGGACATGGGCGGCATGCGCGTCACCCGAAACTATGTCGAATACCTGACCAGCAATTCCATTCTGATCGGTGCGGAACTGGACAAGACCGTCGTCATCATCACGGTGACCGCGATCCTTACCGCCGCGCTCTACCGGGGCCGGAAGATGATGATGGCCTCCATACGGGAACAGACGGCGGCAAGCGACCTTCGCCGCTTCTTCGCGCCGGAGGTTGCCGCTTCCATCACGGGCGCCGAAGACCGGTTGCAGGCCGGCGAAGGCGTCTTGCGGGACGCGGCCATTCTCTATGTGGACGTCCGCAACTTTACCCGGACGGCCAGCAACCTGCCGCCTGAAAAAGTCATGGCCGTGCTGGCCGCCTATCAGGATACGTCAGTCGCCGTAATCGAACGGGCCGGCGGCCGTGTGGACAAGTTCCTCGGCGACGGCATCCTGGCGACCTTCGGCGCGATCCAGCCGTCAGAGACCTACGCCGCGGATGCCCTCAGAGCCGCCCGGGCGGTTGTCCTGGCGACCCGGGACAACAAGGACCTGTTTCAGGCTGCGGGCTGGCCGGGCGACTTCAGGATCGGGACGGCCGTTGCCGCCGGTCCTGTGACCGTGGGTGTCGTCGGCGCCCATGACCGCCTCGAATTCACAGTCATCGGAGACGCAGTCAACCGCGCCGCCAAACTGGAAGACGCCAACAAGCAGGAAGCCTCCCAGGCACTCACCGATGCCGCGACCTGGGACCTGGCCGTTGCCCAGGGGTATGACGGGACGCCTGCGCAGGACCGCATGTCCCGCCCGATCAGCGGTCTTGCCGTCCCATTGGACCTCAAGGTGCTCGCTTAGAGCATCGGGCGATTTCATCCCGCCGGTTGCATTCGCAATTGTATTTCTGCCCTTGACCTGACGTGTATTTCAGGCCAGTTTCCGACCTTCAGTTTACGTCAAAGTAATAAGAATAAAAAATATGACGTAATATCAATATCTTATTGAGATTGGTGCGGAGGCAATATGCAACTTAACGATAAAATCGCCGCGGTGGTCACCGGCGGGGCATCCGGCCTGGGTGCCGCAACGGCACGTATGCTGGCTTCAGAGGGCGTCAAGGTGGCGCTGTTCGACCGCGACCAGACGCAGGGCGAAGCGGTCGCAAAAGAAATCGGCGGCCTGTTCGTCAGTGTCGATGTCACCGACCAGGCAAGCGTCGAGGCCGGCTTTGCGACCGCCCGTGCGGCCCACGGGACAGAGCGCATTCTGGTCAACTGCGCCGGGATCGCCCCGGTCGCCAAGACCACCTCGCGCGGCGAACCCCATCCGATGGACATGTTCGAGAAGGTGATTGCCGTCAATCTGGTCGGCTCCTTCCGCTGCATTGCGCTGTCGTCCACCGCCATGGCGGAACTGGAGCCGCTGAACGAGGACGGCGCGCGCGGCGTGATCGTATCCACCGCTTCCGTCGCCGCCTTTGACGGTCAGATCGGACAGGTCGCCTATGCGGCTTCAAAGGCCGGGATCGCCGGCATGACCCTGCCGGTCGCCCGCGACCTGTCCAAGGCGGGCATCCGTGTCATGACCATCGCACCGGGCATTTTCGAAACCCCCATGCTGCTCGGCCTGTCCCAGGAAGTGCAGGACAGTCTCGGCCAGCAGGTGCCCTTCCCCTCCCGTCTGGGACGGGCAAAGGAGTATGCCCAACTCGTCAAGTCTATCTGCGAAAACGACATGCTGAACGGCGAAACCATCCGTCTCGACGGCGCCATCCGCATGGCGCCCCGGTAGGTCTGTGCTTCTGGCCTCAGGCCAGAAGGGGATCGCCAGAATTCACGCAAAAGGCGGCTTGTCCTCAAGCCGCCTTTTGCATGCGCATCATGACTGTTTCCGGCACACTCACCCGCGCGGCCGGGCAACCGGTCCCTAGGGGTAGCTCACCACTTCGAACTCGATGCCGTCGTCATCGTCGAAGTAGAAGCGGCGACCCGGTTCGTAGTCGGCGTGGTTGTGCGGCGTATAGCCCATGGCCTTGACCCTCTCCTCGGTCGCATCCAGGTCGTCGACGACGACGCCGACATGGTTGAGCCCGCCCCGTGTGGTGTAGCTGTCCGGCGGATCCTTCGGCTTTCCGAGCGAATAGACCGCCACATAGGAACTGCCGTTGCCGACATGAACCGTGAAGCCACCGGCCTTGGCTTCGCCCTGCCAGCGGACATGCCAGCCAAAAAGATCGGCGAGCCTTTGCGCGGTTTTCAACGGGTCGCTGACGGTGATGTTGACGTGTTCCAGAAATGCTTCGGCCATCGGCCTTCCTCCTGTTTGACTTGAACAGGTTCCTGATCTACGACCTAAACCTTACTTGAGGTCAAGGGGTAGGCAAAAAATTATGGCACGCACCAGAGGCAGCGACCTGCTTTCGATCGGCGACCTGGCGGCACGGACCGGCCTGTCCGTGTCCGCGATCCGTTTTTACGAGACGAAAGGGCTGGTGACGCCGGCGCGCAATGCCGGCGGCCAGCGCCGGTTCCTGCGCTCCGATATCCGCCGGCTTTCCTTCGTGCTGATCGCCCAGGAATTCGGCTTCACCATCGCCGAAATCGCCGATCACCTGAAGTCCCTGCCGGAAGGCAGAACACCGACGAAACGGGACTGGACGCGGATCAGCCGGACTTTCCGCGGTCATCTCGACAGGAAGATCGAAACCCTTAACCGGTTGCGTGATCGCCTCGACGGCTGCATCGGCTGCGGTTGCCTCTCGCTGGAAAGCTGTGCGCTTTACAATCCGCAAGACCGCGCCGGCCACAGCGGGACGGGACCGCGTTTCGTGATCGGACCCTCGCCTTCCGACCTGGAGCAGGCCGATCAGGAAAAGACGGGACGGTAACTTCTTTTTTCATGTCTGCGGCTAGTCTTCTGCCAACAGAGCGGGAGACAAAACATGGTTTGCAATCACATTCGCCTCTTGGCCGCCGTCGCAGTGCTTGCGATCCCGGGCCTGCCGGCGGTGACGTCAATGTCACATGCGGCAGATGTCTCGATTTCACCGGCCGCAAAACCCAAGTCGCCGGAGCCGCCGGCCGTTCAAAAGCCGAAGCTGCCCGCTTCGGAAGAAAAACCCGCCGAGGCTCCCGCCGAAACACCTTACAAGAAGGTCATCGACGTCTTCACCGGCGACACCACCATCGCCGGCGAGAAGGTGAGCTTTCCGGTGGAAAATCCGGGTATCAAGTCCCTGATCGTCACAATGGAACCGGGCGAGAAGACCGCCTGGCACCAGCACGGCACCCCTCTTTACGCCTATATCCTGGAAGGGGACCTCACGGTGACCTATGAAGGCATCGGCGAACGCCACTACAAACCGGGCGACGGCTTCCTGGAGGCCATGCACGTGACCCATCAGGGGCATAACACGGGCACGACCCCCGTGCGTATCCTTGCGGTGTTTCTCACCGGAGACGGCGACAAGCCGACGATCCCGGAAAAGGCACCAAGCGGCTCGCAGTGAGCCCGGGTTTCAAGCCGCGCGGCTTTTACAGCCGCGCAAGCAGATCCTCCGTCGGCCAACCGTCCGCAGGCATCCCGAGTTTCTTCTGCACCTCCTGCACCGCATGGCGCGTGCCCGAACCGAGGATGCCGTCGATCTTGCCGACGTCATAGCCGAGGCCCTGAAGCTTCGTCTGGAGCTGTTTCATCTGCGGATCGCTCAGGCCCGGCTCCGGATTGCCGTGGTTATAGACCTGCGCGCCGCCCAGGCGGGTCGCCAGATAGGCCGCTGTCGTCGTGTAGACGAAGGACTGGTTCCATTCCAGATAGATGTCGAAGTTCCGATAGGCGAGAAACGCCGGTCCCTTGCGCCCCTGGGGCAGGATCAATGCCGCAGGCACGTTGGCGATCGAGCCCTGGCGCGCCTTCACACCCATACCAGCCCATTCGCTGCCGTTCCGGCGCTGATCGAGTCCAGTCGTTTCCCACGGGAAATTGCCGGGAAGACTGACTTCCTGCAGCCAGGGCTCGCCGCGCTTCCAGCCCAGATGCTGAATGAAGTTGGCGCCGGTCAGGATCGCATCGGCGGAACTGGCCTTGACGTTGACGTGCCCGTCATTGTCGCCGTCCACGCCGAAGCGGATGATATCGGCCGGCAGCATCTGCACCTGGCCGATCTCGCCGGCCCAGGCCCCGGTGGTGCCGCGCGGGTCGAGATCGCCATGCTGGACCATTTCGATCGCCGCGATCAGCTGAGGCCGGAACAAGTGCGGCCTGCGGCAGTCATGGGACAGGGTCGCCAATGCGTTCACCGTATTGAAATCGCCCTGGTACCCGCCATAATCGGTTTCCAGCGCCCAGAAAGCGGTAATCACCGGCGCGGGAACGCCGTAGTCCTTTTCCGCGCGGTTAAAGACGCGAGCCCACTTTTTCATATTGGAGGCGCCGTGCTGCAGCCGGTAACTTGAGATGGCGCGCTTGGAGAAGGTCAGGAAGTCCAGCTTGAACACCCCTTGCGCCCGGTCGCGGGACAGGACCTTGCGATCGATCTGCGCCCCGGAAAGCGTGCGGTCCGCTGCCCGCGCCGACAGGCCGGAGGCGACCGCCTCCTGCTTGACGCCTTCCAGAAACTGCCTGAAGTCGCCACCGCAGGGGACTTTGGCAAAAGCTGGCGAAGCAACTGCGACCGTAAGGCCGGCAAGGACGGAAACGGCGGTGCGCGAGAGAAGGTTCATGGGCGGTCTCTGATCGAACGACATTCAGGGCAAAACAGACAAGATTTTCGGGCACAGTTGACGTTGCCGTATCCACAACGTCAACAGGCTTTCAGGAATTCTCCACGGAGACACAGGCCAAACAGCAGGAAAACAGCGCACCTTTCACTCAGGGGCAGCCGCTACCCGCACGGATTGTTCCATCCGGCAATGGCGGGATCGGCTGAGTGGTCGCCGAAGACGTACAGCCGGGCGTGACGTTCGGGCTTACCGTCGGGTCCGGTTGGTAATTCGCCGGAGAGTTTTCATTGACGCACATCTGGTAGGCCATATCGTAAAGCGACTGCCAGCCTTCGGGCGTCGACCCCATGTTATCCAGGACGCTCAGCGCAGCTCCGGCACGCGCGCCACGTCGCGCGCCGCTGCGACCGGCCCATGCGCCTCCGACAATGGCGCCGCGCATACCCTCGTCGACCATGTCCCCCGTCGGGTCGCCACTGCCTGCGTGGGCGTCGGCATAGTCTCGTGCGTAGTCTTCGCAACTTGAGATACTGCCGCCGGCGTGGCTCTGCGCCGTGCCAAGCAGGACCGATGTCGCGGCCAACAGCATGGCAAGCGACCTCAGACTGAATTTCGCGGCCTGGGCGGAATGAAGATAATCCGGTTCGGATCCGATCATGGGAACCTCTCTCGACTTTTTGGTTTGGTCGGCCGGAGTGTGTTTCATCCGGCTTGCCTCACCCTTGTCTGTCGCGGGAACATGCAAGCCGGATGTTAGGTCCGAAATCCTAACATCCGGATACTTTTCAATCCCGGCCAGATTCCTCTGTTCCCGTGAACGTTATCCCTTGCCGTCGACATATTTCTTACCGACAAAGCCGGTCTGACCACCGATGTTTACGGCACACCACCAATTATCGCAGGATCCGACACCGACCGAGGTCCCTTTCGGCACGACCGTCAGAACCGGAGCGTCCTTTTCGGCCGCGCTGCGAAGATTGACGTCGGCCGTCACCGTCGAGGTTTCCGTCATCGGCCCCGCCGCCAATGTATTTTCAGAGTTTGCCGGGAAGCCAGGCGTGACGACAGGTGCCGCTGTGGCAATTTCGGTCTCGCTGGCTGCCTCGCCTGGTCCTTCCTGCACCGCATTTCCGAAGCCTACCGATGACGACTTGCGCGCGGCGGAAGAAATCGCCCGCTGGGCATCATCCCGGCCCGCATGAGGATTGGGGACCGATGCGTAACCGAGAACAGGCGGAGACGACCGGGCGAGGGAACGTTCCGATGCCCCCGCCTGCCTGACGGCGCCGGCATTTCCGGTCCCTTCCAGCGGTATTTTTGCGAGACGGTCCTGGTTCTTGATCTTTATCCTGATCGCTTCCGAATTGGCTTCCGCCGCCTTTGCGGAACTGAACCGCAGGTCAAACCCCGTTTTGCCCAAACCTTTCGCCTGTACCGGGGCGGATACGACTGTCCCGGTCGCCTGTGTCTGGTCCGTTGAAGTCTGCCCTTCAAGCGACACCGTCTTTACGGCAATCGTCCCGGCGTTCCGGTTCGACAGATGACCAGCGGCGTAAATCGTCGTTCCCGCAGCAACAACAAGCAGCAGCCCGGCAACCGAGGCAGCCGCAATCGGCGACAGGCGGAAACGTGGTTCGGCAAGCTTGTCCCCGGCGTTTTCAGCGAATTCGCTGATGGGGACCACCGGCGGCTTTCGCAGAACGTCCGGGATCATCAGATCGCCGTCGTCTTCAGCTTCGCCACCTCGCAAACGGGGCGGTGCTGCGGCAGGCGCCCGGACGACCGCCAATTCCGGACGCTCCCGGGTCTTTTCGTGCCCTTCTTTCGAGAAGTCGGGATTACTGTGAAATTCGGGCGCAACGATCGGCTGCGCGGATGGCGCGGAATATTTGAACATGGTGCCCTCCGTGGACCTGCCGAGCGCAATGTCATCGCACTCGAACGCCATTTCCCCCTACCCGGACTCTCATTAATTCGCGCCTATGTGGCGGTATCCGGACCGAAATCGGGCGAGCGTCTGGTATTCGCATGACATTTTCTGTTGCTCCGAACGGCAGGACGCTTGCGGAAGACCCGGTAAATATTTTAAGCTTAAAACATATGCTGGATGTCGAAAGGAGGGTCTGGACGGAAAGCACGATCAGGCGGGAGCCGCTTTCGCCGTTTGCGAAGTCTGAACGATTGTGTGCCGGACTGCCTTGCTATTAATCTGGCTCTGAGCCGGCAGAACCCTGAAGAAAAACAAATGAGTCGGGAAACTGCCCAATCAGGAATTCAAGAGGGGAAGACTATCATGAAACACATTCTGTCCGCGCTTGCGGTTGGCGCATCGATCGGCCTCGCCGGTCTTGGAGCAGCCACCGCCCCGGCCAGCGCCGAAAGCCTGAAAATCGGTTTCCTGGCCACCCTGTCGGGTCCGCCGGCGGTCCTGGGCCAGCACATGCGGGACGGCTTTCTGCTCGGCGTCAAACAGGCCGGCGGCAAGCTCGGCGGGATGGAGACCGAGGTCATCGTGGTTGACGATGAACTGAAACCCGATACGGCGCTGACCAAGGTTCAGGGACTTCTGGAGCGCGACAAGGTCGACTTTATGGCCGGCGTCGTCTTCTCCAACGTCATGATGGCGGTCTACAAGC
This sequence comes from Roseibium sp., assembly GCF_048260565.1. Classification (GTDB taxonomy): domain Bacteria; phylum Pseudomonadota; class Alphaproteobacteria; order Rhizobiales; family Stappiaceae; genus Roseibium. The sequence goes on from NZ_JBLXGP010000009.1 coordinate 73,147, forward strand.
CGGTCATTCAATCAGAAACGATCTTCATCGGCGCCAATGCGGGCCCGTCTCCGATCGCCGGCAAGGGCTGCAGCAAGTACTTCTTCTCCACTTCCTATCAGAACGACCAGAACCACGAGGTCATGGGCCGCTACGCCAGCCAGAAGGGCTATGAGAAGATGGTCGTCATTGCGCCGAACTACCAGGCGGGCAAGGACGCCATCGCCGGCTTCAAGCGCCATTACACCGGCAAAATCGCGGCCGAAGTCTACACCAAACTCGGCCAGCTCGACTTCTCCGCGGAACTCGCCCGCATCGCGGACCTGAAACCGGACGCGATCTTCACCTTCATGCCGGGGGGCATGGGCGTGAACCTGGTGAAGCAGTACTCCCAGGCCGGCCTCAAGGACGTGATCCCGTTCCTGTCCACTTTCACCGTCGACGAGACGACGCTGCCGGCCACCAAGGATCTGGCCGTCGGTCTTTATTCGGGCGCCGAATGGGCTCCGAACCTCGACAATCCGGCAAACGCCAGGTTCGTGCGGGATTTCAAGGCGGAATACGGTTATGCGCCCTCCCTTTACGCCGCCCAGGGCTATGACGCAGCTCAGCTGATCGACGGGGCGGTCGGCATGGCCGGTATCAAGGACAAGACGGCCCTTCTGTCGGCTCTGAACGCGGCTCCGTTCGAAAGCGTGCGCGGCGACTTCAAGTTCAACACCAACCAGTTCCCGATCCAGGACTTTTATCTGACGAAAGCGGTCAAGGACGGAAACGGCTATGTGACGGAGGCTGTCGAGAAGGTCTTTGACGACTTCGGCGACGCCTATGCCGGCTCCTGCCGCATGTAATAACCACCGCGGAAGAGACCGGGCCGTGTGTCCGGGCTCTTCCCCATACGACCTCAATCGACCGGACACTTCGTTTTGAGCACGACACTTCTGGCCGTTCAGACCCTGAACGGAATGCAGCTCGGCATCCTTCTGTTTCTGATCGCGGCCGGGCTGACGCTGGTCTTCGGCGTCATGGACTTCATCAATCTCGCCCACGGTGTCCAGTACATGCTCGGCGCCTATCTGGCTGTGGCTGCCTACAAGCTCACCGGCTCGTTCTGGCTGACCCTCCCGCTGGCGCTACTGGCAGCACTTGCCTGCGGCCTGCTGCTGGAGTTTCTGGTCTTCCGCCATCTCTACGACCGGGATCATCTGGACCAGGTGCTTGCCACCTTCGGCGTGATCCTGTTCCTCAACGAAGCCGTGAAGGCCATCTGGGGAGCCGCACCGCTCTCCGTTCCGGTCCCGGAACTGCTGGACGGCTCCATCCGGCTAATGGAGAATTTCAATTACCCGGTCTATCGGCTGGCCCTGCTGGCTGCCGGGCTTGGCGTGGCCGTCCTGCTTTATGTGCTGGTGACGCGGACCCGTGTCGGCATGCTGGTGCGAGCGGGCGCCAGCAATGCACCGATGGTGGCAGCGCTGGGGGTCAACATCCGCCGGCTCTTCATGATCGTCTTCGGCTTCGGCGCCATGCTGGCAGGCTTTGCCGGCATCATGGCGGCGCCGATCCTGTCGGTGGAACCGGGCATGGGCGACAATCTCCTGATCCTGGCCTTCGTGGTGATCGTGATCGGCGGCATCGGCTCGATCCGCGGCGCTTTTCTGTCGGCCCTCCTGATCGGCCTTGTCGATACGCTCGGGCGGTCCTTCGCAACCGACATCGCCCGGCTCGTCCTGCCGCCGTCGGCCGCCAATGATGTCGGTCCCGCCATTGCCTCCATGCTGATCTACATCCTGATGGCAGGCGTCCTGTTTTTCCGCCCGAGCGGCCTGTTTCCGGTCAGAAGCGCATGACCGGCACCCCCTCCCTTTTCCGCAACCGGATCGTTCCGGTCCTCCTGTTCTCGCTGCTGGCCCTGGTGCCCGTCTATGCGACCATCATGGATGACCGGTTCCTCCTTTTGTTCTTCACGCGCATTCTGGTGCTGGCCATCGTTGCCGTCAGCCTCGATTTCATCCTCGGTCTCGGCGCCATGGTCAGCTTCGGCCATGCCGCCTATCTGGGCCTCGGGGCCTATGCGGTCGGCATTCTGGCCGACAGCGATATCTGGGCCGCATGGATTTCGTTCCCGGTGGCCGTGCTGGTATCGGGCCTGTTCGCCCTGGTCACCGGTGCGATCTCGTTGAGGACGCGCGGCGTCTATTTCATCATGATCACGCTCGCCTTCGGGCAGATGGCCTATTTCACCGCCACGTCGCTCTCCGCCTATGGCGGCGATGACGGGCTGACCCTGTGGAGCCGTAGCGAATTCTTCGGCACGGCACTCTTTTCCGACGACACCTCGTTCTACTATCTGGTTTTCGGGGTGCTGCTGGCCGTCACGCTGCTTCTGAAGCGGATCGCCGCCTCCCGCTTCGGGCGGGTGCTCACGGGCGCCAAACAGAGCGAGGCTCGGCTTCATGCCATCGGCATCGATCCCTACCGCTACCGGCTGGCCGCTTATGTCATCGCCGGCATGATCGCCGGGCTTGCCGGTGCGCTGATGGCCAACCAGTCGGAATTCGTTTCGCCCGCCTATATGTCCTGGCAGCGGTCCGGCGAACTGATCGTCATGGTGATCCTCGGTGGCCTTGGGTCGCTGCACGGCGCCATTCTCGGCGCCATTGCCTATCTGGCGATGGAGGAAGTGCTCTCCAGCTATACCGAGCACTGGCGGCTGATCTTCGGCCCGCTCCTGATCCTGGTGGTGCTCTACGGCAAGGGCGGTCTTCTGGGCCTGCTGAAGGGAGGCGAAAAGTCATGACCGCTCCCATTCTCCAGTTGAAGAACCTCAACAAGGCTTATGGCGCCCTGCGGGTGACGAAAGATCTGTCGCTCGAGGTTTTACCGGGCGAAATCCATGCGGTGATCGGTCCGAACGGTGCCGGCAAGACGACGCTGATCGGCCAGATCGCGGGCAATGTCCACTCCGACAGCGGCAAGGTGATTTTCGCGGGCCGCGAAGTGACCGCCCTGCCGGTGGCACGGCGGGCGCAACTCGGCCTCGGCCGCTCGTTCCAGATTACCGCGATCCTGCCGGAGTTCTCCGTCCTGGAAAATGTCGCCCTCGGCGTTCAGGCGCATCAGGGACATTCATTCCACTTCTTCAAACCGGCAACGTCGGACGAAGGCCTCAACAGCAAGGCACTCGGTATTCTCAAGACGGTCGGGCTGTCCCACCGAGCGAACATCCGCGCGGGCGATCTCAGCCATGGCGAGAAGCGAGTGCTGGAATTGGCGATCGCCCTGGCAGGCGAGCCGAAACTGCTTCTTCTGGACGAACCCATGGCCGGGACCGGACCGGAAGAAACGAAAAACCTGGTGGAGGTCCTGCAGAGCCTCAAGGCTACCATTCCCATGCTTCTGGTGGAACATGACATGGACGCGGTGTTCCAGCTCGCGAACCGGATCTCGGTTCTCGTCTATGGCGGCATCATCGCAACCGGAACACCCGACGAAATCCGCAACGACGCGAAGGTTCGCGAAGCCTATCTCGGGGAGGACGAGACCGCATGAGTGCGCCGCTTCTCGAGGTTGAAAACCTTCAGGCAGGATACGGCGACAGCCGGGTCCTGTTCGATATCTCGCTGACCGTCAACCCGGGTGAGGTCGTGACCCTGATGGGCCGCAACGGCATGGGAAAGACGACGACGATCAAGACTGTTCTCGGCATGCTCAAGGCGGACGCCGGCGCGATCCGCATCGACGGTACGGATATGGCCGGGAAACCCTCCTACCGGGTTGCGCAGACCGGCCTCGGACTGGTTCCGGAAGGCCGGCAGGTGTTTCCGAACCTGACGGTCGAGGAGAATCTCGTCGCCACGGCTGCCCGGCGTGCCGGGAATGCCTGGACGCTCAAGACCGTCTACGGCCTGTTTCCCCGCCTCGAAGAACGCCGGCGCAATTTCGGCAACCAGCTTTCCGGCGGCGAACAGCAAATGCTCGCCATTGGCCGGGCGCTGATGACCAATCCGAAGCTTTTGATCCTCGACGAGGCGACCGAAGGCCTGGCCCCGCTGATCCGCGCCGAAATCTGGGCCTGCCTGAAAGGGCTCAAGGACCACGGCCAGGCCATTCTGGTGGTCGACAAGACGGTTTCCGCCCTGGAAAAGCTCGCCGACCGGCACGTGATCATCGAGAAGGGCAACACGGTCTGGACAGGCAGCAGCGCCGAACTTGCGGCCGACCCGACCATCAAGGCGCGTTTCCTGAGTACTTGAGGCTGATCGACGTCAGGAGATCTATCGGACCGGCTTGACCAGCCGCATCCGCCAGGTGACGCCTTTCTTGTCGGAGACCAGACGGTAGTCGTCGAGGACGTCCCATTTCGTCTCGTCGTCAGTCGCTTCCCAGAGCCGGGCAATCAGCTTGTTGGCGCCGCTTTCGGGGCGCTTGGGTGAGTACATGGACAGGGCAATGACGCCGTCCTCCTTCAGGAACGGCACGTAACGCGCAACAACGGCGCCCGGATCCTCGGCGAAATGCAGGACCTCGTTGAAGACGATGGCGGAAAAGGTCTCGCCCGGCTCCGGCTCGAAGCTGTGCATGTCGCCGGCACGAAGGGCGGCGATCTTCGGGTCGACATTGGCGATTTCCAGCGCGGCGGGCGCCAGATCCATGCCGACGTAGCGCTTGAGCCCCATGGGTGCCAGGCGTTCGTAGAGAAGCCCCTCGCCGCAGCCGATATCGAGCACGTCCGACAGCGTGTCTGTCAGGCTCAGCCACATGCCGATGATGCCGTAGCGGCCGCTTTCGGGAAGAGAGCGCAGAAAGGCCCAGCGGCCTGCTTCGTATTCCTCGTCCCAACCTTCGGCGGTACTGGCATTCTTCGACATGGTTTCTCCGGTTCTCATGGCGCCCGGCGCACACGAGGCACGTCCGGGCGCAGTCAAGCTATCAGACGATCACTTATAGGGATCTGCCGCGTCGCGCAAACCGTCACCGAGGAAATTGAAGGCGAGCACGACGATGATGATCGGAATAACCGGCGCCATCAGCCAGGGATAGACGGTGACGACCGAGATATTCTGCGCCTCGTTGAGCAGGACGCCCCAGGAAACGGACGGCCGCCTGAGCCCGAGGTTCAGGAAGGAGAGCGCCGTTTCGCCGAGGATCATGGAGGGAATCGACAGGGTCGCGGAAGCGATGATGTGGCTGGTGAAGCCGGGCAACAGGTGACGCCCGATCACGCGCCCGGGTTTTGCCCCCATCAGGACGGCCGCCTTGGCGTATTCCTCTTCGCGCAGGGAGAGCAGCTTGGAACGCACGGCGCGGGCAAGCCCCGGCCAGTCGAGCAGGCCCAGGATGATGGTCAGGCCGAAATAGATCCAGACCGGGCTCCAGGTCACCGGTAGGGCAGCCGACAGCGCCATCCACAAAGGCAGTTCCGGCAGGGAGCGCATGATCTCGATCAGGCGCTGGATCGCGCTGTCCAGGATACCGCCGAAATAACCGGCGATCCCGCCGAAGAACAGGCCGAGGACGATCGAAATCGCGACACCGACCAGACCGACGGTGAGCGACAGGCGCGCGCCGTAGATCAGGCCCGAAAGCTGGTCCCGACCGAGCCGGTCTGTACCGGCCAGAAACAGGGTTCCCCCCTTGGCCGGACAGAACAGGTGGAAGTCGGCGGTGAACAGCCCCCAGAACTTGTAATTGTCACCCCGGCAGAAGAAGCGGACCGGCTGAACCTGGGTCGGATCGGGCGTAAACACCCACTTCATCGCGGTCATGTCGATTTCGGACTTCATGCCGTAGACGAAGGGGCCGACGAACTTGCCCTCGTGGAAAAGATGCAACGGCTGGGGCGGCGCATAGAGGTGCAGGCTGTCGCGGGTGTTCGGCGTATAGGGCGCGATGACTTCGGCAAACGGCACGCAAAGATAGAACAGGATCAGCACCACGCCGGACCAGACCGCGATCTTGTGGCGCTTGAACTTCCACCACATGATCTTCCACTGGGACGCCTGGTAGTAGCGTTCCTGCTCGGGCGTCAGCGCTTCGGTCGTTGCCGGATTGAACGGCGTCGGGTCGACATAATGCTCGACCGCATTTTCATTTTCCGTACGTGTTCCGGTCATGACGCAGCCCTCCCCCCAAGACGAATTCGGGGATCAAGTACCGCCAGCAGCAGATCGGAGACCAGCATGCCGAAGAGGGTCAGAACGGCAACGAAAAGCAGGACGAAACCCGCCAGGTACTGATCCTGCGACTGCAGAGCGGTCAGAAGGACCGGACCGACGGTCGGCAGGTTCAGAACCACGGAGACAATGACCGATCCGGAGACCAGGGACGGGATCAGGTTGCCGATATCGGCGATAAACGGGTTCAGCGCCATCCTGAGCGGATATTTCACCAGGAGCCGGCGCTCCTTCAGGCCCTTCGCCCGGCCCGTCGTCACATATTGCTTATGAAGTTCATCAAGCAGATTGGCGCGCAGACGCCGGATCATGCCGGCCGTTCCGGACGTGCCGATCACGATGGTCGGAACGATCAGGTGCGCCAGAACGGACAGTCCCTTGGCGACACTCCAGGGCTGATCGAGATATTCCGGCGCCATCAGGCCGCCGACCGACAGGCCGAACCATCTGTTGAACAGATAAAGCATGATCAGTCCGAGCAGGAAGTTCGGCGTGGCGAGACCGATGTAGCCGAGGAACGTGAAGCCGTAGTCGCCCCAGGAATATTGCCGCGTTGCCGAATAGATTCCGATCGGGAACGAGACCACATAGACGAACAGGATCGTGGCGAAGTTCAAGATAACGGTCAACGGCAGCGTCGGACCGATCACGTCCTCGACCGGTTTGGCGAATTCGAACGACCAGCCCCAGTTGCCCTGTAGCAGCCCGTCGAAGCCATGGGGACCGTGCCAGAGCCCGACCCAGATCAGGTAGCGTTCGAAGAAGGGACGGTCGAGCGCAAATTCCTTGCGCATGAACTCCAGCTTGGCGATCGAGGCAGTTTCCCCAGACGACTTCAAGGCGGCAACCTGGTTGGAGATGTAATCCCCGGCAGGAAGTTCAATGATAAAGAAGATCAAAAAGCTGATTACAAACAGCGTCGGGATCATGGTGAGGATCCGCCGCACTATGTAATAAATCATAAAGACTGCCCCCGGCGCCCCCGTGCGCCCTTCGTCATTCCGATCAGGGTCCGGCGGCCGGACCCTGATCGATCTTTGGATTTCAATTGGCCTTAGTCGGCCATGAAGAACTCATCCATGCGGTGAATGCCGAATTGCGCGCCCGGATCCCAGCCGTAGATCGCCGTCAGGGGCACGTTCTGCACTCCGTTGATAACAACCGGCTGCGGAACTTCGGAAACCAGACCGATGTGGATGGTTTCATCGGCATGGATCTGCAGCATTTCCTCCCAGATCTTCGTCCGCTCTTCCCTGGAGGTCGATCCAAGCCAGGACTTGTAGAGTTCCATCAGGCGTGCCGCCGGCTCCCAATCGGGCTTTTCGCCGCCTTTTTCGGCGGTTTCATAATAGTCCGCCCATTGGAACCACGTCAGATCGTCCTCGCGGGTCGGCGCATAGTCCGACGGCGGCATTTCCGATGTCGGTATGCCGTTTTCGAAACCCCACCAGACCGACATGACAAGGTCGCCGGACACGGCCCGCTCACGCAGGTTGTCGCGCTGGCTCGGCTTGACGAAGAGCTTGACGCCGAGATCTTTCCAGTTTTCGCTCACCAGTTCCAGCGCATCCTCTTCGACCTGCCGTTCGCCGGAGGTTTCCAGGATGATTTCCAGGGGACGGCCGTCGGGCAAAATGCGGGTCCCGCTGCCGTCGCGCTCCGTCAGACCGATTTCATCCAGCAGCGCATTCGCTTTCTCCGGATCGTAATTCGCCCATTTGGTGCGGTACTCGGCCTTGTAGAGCGGGCTTTGGCTCAGGACCGTGTCGTTGCCTTCCTTGCCAAGGCCGAAGAAAAGCGTGCGGTTGATCAGAGTCCGGTCGATCCCGAGCGACAAGGCATGACGGAACCGGCTGTCCCGAAGAAGCTTGCGCCAGACGGGATCATTGGTTGTCAGGTTCGGCAGGATGGAAATTTCCGACCCCTTCGAGTTGGGCCAGAGCGCCGTCGTGTAATTCTGCTGCGCTTCGCCCTGCTTCAGAACCGTGATGTCGGAAAAGCTCAGGTTCCTGGCCTGGAGGTTGCTTTCGCCCGCCTGGGTCTTGGCCGCGATCAGCTTTCCGTCGGCAACGGTCATGATGACCTTGTCGATATAGGGAAGCTGCTGCCCCGTGCTGTCGACACGGTGGTAAAAGGGATTGCGGACCAGCGTGATCCGGCGGTCGTTGTCGCCGGAGGTCAGCATCCACGGCTGCAGCGTCGGCAGATCCGGGTTCCGCGCGTTGTACATGTCGTCCACTTTGTTGTGCAGCGGCGCCCAGCCGCGTGCCTTGGTCTTCGCCGCCTCGGCCTCGATGAAAGCCTGATCGCCGTACTTGTCGTGGAACTTCTTCAGGTAGTGCGCCGGGCGATAGATGAACGGAGGACGGGCCTTCGCCAGTTCCGGCAGGAACAGGGGATTGGGGTCTTCCCAGGTGTAACGAACGGTCGTTTCGTCCAGAACCTCGAATTTCGGAGGCTTGCCGTTGGCGAGCAGGAACGGCGGCAGGCCCGAGGGCGTCAGCTCTTCGTTGAGGACGATATCCTCGTAGAAGTAACGGAAATCCTCTGCGCCAAACGGCGCGCCGTCCGACCACTTGTGCCCCTTGCGGGTATGCAGGGTGAAGACGCGCCCGTCTTCGACATCTACGCTTTCCAGAATATCCGGCACGAGGTCGAGCGCCTCGTTATATCCGACAAGGCGCGCATATCCCCAGACATTGATCAGGCGGACGTCCTTGGACCGGCCGATCAGGGTATGAAGCGAACCGCCGTTCTTTCCGGTCACGCGGCCATTGGCCTCCATGTCGACCACAAGCGGCTCCGCCGGCACGCGTTCCGCGGTCGGCGGCAGATTCGGATCCAGGCCGGGAATTTCCTTGTAGTCGAGTGCATTGACGGGTGCGGCGATCATCATTGCCGCGACCAGAGCGGCGGCGCCGAAGACGCTCCAGCTCCGACATTTCGAAGAGTTCATGCTGCAGTCCCCCTGATCGCACCGGTTTCCAGACCGGGTGCGCAGACAAAATGTTCTTTTTCCATTTCCACCAGCGTGGGCACCATGCCGTCCGTCAACCGGAACGGCTCCGGCCAGGCGCCGGGTTCGGATGCCCGATTGTCGCCCAGCGCGGTAAAATCGAGAGGCGCGGAAAGATCCGGCTCCGGCACTGCCGACAGCAGCGCCTTCGTATAGGGATGAAGCGGGTTCGACACCACTTCGCGCGTCTCCCCGACTTCCACGATCCGGCCACGGCACATCACCGCGATCCGGTCCGCGATATAGTCGACGACGGCAAGATTATGGCTGACGAACAGATATGTCAGGTTCAGGTCCCGTTTCAGATCCTGCAGCAGGTTGAGGATCTGGGCCTGCACCGAAACGTCGAGCGCCGATGTCGGCTCGTCGCACAGGATGAATTCCGGATTGAGCGCCAGCGCGCGGGCAATGCCGATCCTCTGGCGTTGGCCGCCGGAGAAGGAATGCGGATAACGGCGCAGGAAACGGGGGTCGAGACCGACCAGGTTCATCAGGCTGCGCACCCGCTCCGCCTGTTCCTCCGGCGTTCCGACGCCGTGGATCTGCAGGGGTTCGCTCAGGATGTCATTGACCGTCATGCGCGGATTGAGCGAGGAAAACGGATCCTGGAAGATGAACTGGACCCGGCGCCGATAATCCATCAGGTTTGCACCGGACAACTCCGAAACATTCTTCAGGCCTTCGCCGCGGTTATAGAGAATTTCGCCGCCGTCGATATCGATCGCGCGCAGGATCGCCTTGGCGGCCGTCGTCTTGCCGGACCCGGATTCGCCGACCAGCCCCAGGCACTCGCCGCGCCGGATGGTGAGATTGATGCAATCAAGCGCGGTCATTGCCTTCGGGCGGCCTCCGAGAATTCCGCCCTTTCTCAAGGTGAAGCGCTTGGTCACATCGCGCATTTCCACGAGCGGGGTCCCCGGTGCGACCTTGCATTCGACCCGGCTTTTCTTGAGATCGTCCGCCTTCACCTCGATCGGACGGATCGGCACGAGCCGCTCGTTCTTGTCCATGTGAAAGCTCGGCACCGCGTTCAGGAGCGCCTTGAGGTAATCGTGGCGCGGATCGGAAAAGAGCTGTTGGGCCGTGCCTTTTTCCATGATCCGGCCGTGGTAGATCACAACGACCTCGTCGGCCATGTTGGCGACCACGCCGAAATCATGGGTGATCATCAGCACCGACATATGGAGCTCGGCCTGGACATCCTTGATCAGCTTGAGGATTTCCGCCTGGATCGTCACGTCGAGGGCCGTCGTCGGCTCGTCCGCAATCAGGAGCGCGGGCCGGCAGATCATGGCCATGGCGATCATGGCGCGCTGGCGCAAGCCGCCGGAGAGTTCGAACGGATAGGAATCCAGCGCGCGGTCCGGCTCGGGGAACTGGACCAGGCGCAGCATGTCACGGGTCAGTTCCCTGGCCTGCTGGCTATCCACATTACGATGCAGGAGGGCGGCCTCGCCGATCTGGTCGCCGATGGTATGCAACGGCGACAGGGAGGTCATCGGCTCCTGGAAGATGATCGCGACCCGGTTGCCGCGCAGGTCGCGCATCTTCGGACCGGAAAAGTCAAGCGAGGCAATGTCGACCTGCGGCACGCCGCCGGCGGGATCCGACAGGAGCACCTTTCCGGATGCGATTTCAGCCGTGGGAGGCAGAAGCCCCATAATAGTCTGGGAAATAACGGTCTTTCCCGACCCGGATTCGCCGACAAGGGCGACCGTCCTGTTTTGGGGCACAGTAAAGGAGACATTATCGACAGCCCGGACACGTCCCTCGGCTGTCTTGAAATCGACCGTCAAACCCTCGATCGACAGTACATCCACTTTCACATCCCTCCCGGACCTGCCGTAGATCGGCATGCCGTCACTAAGCCTTTGCACGAGAAAAAAGACAACCACATTTTCCAATCGCTTAGCAATGGCTGTCACGCAAATCGGCTTTATGTGATGAAGATCACAGTTTGGCGACAGCGAAAAGCCGGCCCAGTCCGTTTGAGGGTTATTCCGCCGCCGAAGTCGATGCGCTTTTGAAATCCACGCTGCGTGCATGTTCCGGCGTTGCGAAGGGATCCAGCTTCCACACATCGAGAGCGCCGGTGCGGCCGCGCAGACTGACCGATCCGACCGCTGTCTTGTCCGTCTCATCGGGCAGACGGGCCACGGTTTCGGCACTCGCCAGGATCACGATCTCCTCCTCGGAGCCGATTTCCCGACCGAGCGATTGCAGGCGATCGGTAATGTTCACCGTATCGCCGACAACCGTGTAGTTCCACCGGTCGAGCGCACCGACATTGCCGACCACGGCCGGACCGGTATGAATACCGATACGGACGTGGAATTGCGGGCCTCCGTGCTGGGCCGCGACAAGGTTCGCGGCATGAAGCGCCCTGGCGATATGCCGCGCACTTCTCACTGCGGCTTCTGCGTGATCGGGCCGCTCATCCGGCGCGCCCCAGAAGGCCAGCATGCCGTCGCCGACGAACTTGTCGACAGTGCCGCCCTCGGCTTCCACGGCCGCCACCAGGATGGCGAAATGTTCATTGAGGTGACGCGCGGTTTCCGCCGCGGTCATGTTCTGCGACAGGGTCGTGAAGCTGACGATATCGGTGAACAGGATCGTCAGTTCCGCCTCGCGGGCGTCCGCGGCGGAACTTCCCCCCAAGCGCATCAGCTTGATGAACAGGGAACGCGGTACATAGGTGTTCATCGCGCGCAGGCCTTCCACCATGGAATTGAACGCCTGCGCCACCTGATCCAGTTCGCTTACCCGGCTGCGCGGCAGCGGCTCCACGTCGGACAGGGACAGGTTGCCGACCTTTTCCGATTGTTCGGCCAGGGCCTTCAGCGGACGGGCGACCCGCTTGCCCAGCCAGACGGCGACAAGCACGGAGACGACAAGAGCAGCAAGTCCGACGAAGGCGGATCCGGCCAGACGGCGGACCTCGCGTGAAATCGAGGTATTGCGGATGTACTGACCGACGATCCAGGGCTGATCGCTGTAGCCCGGCACCGACACGCTGAGCATGATGAACTCTTCGCCTTCGGCGCGGACATCGGCCACGTCGATTCCGAACTTGGCCGCTTTCTGGAAGGCCGACATGACCTCGGTCTCGGCATTCGTGGCGAGAACCGGATCTCCAAGGGCATCCCGCTTGGCCGGAAGTTCGATTGCGGGTTTTTCTCCGGTCTGGAAACCGGTCATGTCGGAGTGAACCACGACTTCATCACCGTTTGCGATGATGAAGTTGGTGGTATCCGGGCCTTCATCCAGATTCTGGATGCTCAATCCCAGTTCCGCCAGCGAGCTGGCCGCCGTCAACGTCCCGATCTTGGCGCCTTCCCGTACGAGAGGGACGGAAACATTGGCAAATTGGCCGAACTTGTTGGACAAAAGCGGTCCCCAGACCGGTCCGCTGTCCTTGTCCAGTGCCGGCAAGACGTACATTTCATGGCCACTGGTCGGAACATTGCGTTTGAACGGCCAGATTTTGCCGTTGGGCGCCTTGTAAACACCGAATCTTTCGCCGTTGAGATCGGTGACGACCATAATGGTCAGAACCGGGTTGGAGGACACGGCAACCGACAGGCTCTCCAGCGCCTCATCCACGTTGTCGAAGCCTAGCGACCCCTTGTCGAAGTAGGGCTTGATCGCAATGACCGCCCGCTCCACCGCATCCAGGTGGCGCCGGACCTGGTTCTCCATCGAGCGGGTGATCAGGATCGCCTTGTCATTGAGGAGGGAGAAGGTGTTCTGGAAATTCGCCGAAACCGACATGACGAGCACAAGGGCCAGGACAATGGCCACGAAGGCGCCGAACCCGAGCCCGACAATGCGGGTGAGCGGCATCCTGAAATGACGTCTGGCTCCCAACTTCTTCGTCATGCGCCTGCTTTTCCCTTTAAACCGGCCCTTAAGCCGGTGCCGTGGGTAAAATATGGCAATCGGGTAAAGCAGAAGCAAATGCCTGGCATGCGAGAGGCCGCAGGCTCGACACTTTGAGGGCACTATATGGATTTCGGAACGCCTTGCGCTTACGAAGTAAGCAGCGCATCCATCCAAGCCATTATTAAATTTTTAGTTGTATCATCAAGCCAGCCAACCCGAAATCAATTCTGATTAACGCTGAATATCTTGAAAAGATTTATACTTGAAACACAATAACTATTAAAAACCCAATTTTACTGTTCACGCCTCTCCAATTTGGATGAAACATATTTTTCCAAAGAAGTAATTCCCAATTCTAATGATTGATTCACCGGTTTGTTGAACGCCATAAAAAATCATACCAGCCCCGCCTTTCACACATTCCCTTAGGGAAATATTCTGCTATAATTACAATAAAAGGCTTGCAATTATATATCAACCGACAGAAATAGCCTCAAGAATTATATATATTCTATAATCATCATATTCCCACCTTCTAATTTAGGGAATTTATTCCATTTAATTAAAAATAGTAATTAAATATATTTGTCTTTCGGATAATTTTCCTTGTTTTACTTCTGGAGGAGATGACGAATGACCTTGTTTTCCATCCCGAGAGCACTCGCCGTTTGCGGCGCTGTCCTTGCCCTTTCGGGCACCGGGCAGGCGCAGGAAAATCAGAAGCCGAACATCCTGGTGATCTGGGGCGACGATATCGGCACCTGGAATATCAGCCACAACAACCGGGGCATGATGGGTTACGAGACCCCGAACATCGACCGCATCGCCAATGAGGGCCTCGCCTTTACCGATTATTATGCGCAGCAGAGCTGCACCGCCGGTCGCGCAGCCTTCATCGGCGGCAACGTGCCGGTCAGAACGGGCATGACAAAGGTCGGCCTTCCCGGCGCCGAACAGGGATGGCAAAAGACCGATGTCACCATGGCCACGGTCCTGAAGTCCCAAGGTTATGCGACCGGCCAATTCGGAAAAAACCATCAGGGGGACCGGGACGAACACCTGCCCACGATGCACGGGTTCGATGAGTTCTATGGAAACCTCTACCACCTGAACGCCGAGGAAGAGCCGGAAAACCGCGACTATCCTCGTGATATGAAACTCGCCAATGGCAAAACCTTCCTTGCACAGTTCGGACCGCGTGGCGTCATCCATTCCTGGGCCAATCCGGACGGGACCCAACGCATCGAGGACACCGGTCCGCTCACGAAAAAACGCATGGAGACCGTCGACGAGGAAACCCTTAACGAGGCCATGCGCTTTATCCGCGACGCCAACACGGCCGGCACGCCCTTCTTCGTCTGGTGGAACGCGACACGAATGCATTTCCGAACCCATGTGAAGGAAGAGCACACCGGCATATCCGGCCCGAGCGGCGACGAATACCAGGACGGCATGGTCGAACACGACATGCAGGTCGGCCAGTTGCTTGACCTGCTGGATGAACTGAAGATCGCGGACAAGACCGTCGTGATGTATTCCACCGACAACGGACCGCATTACAACACGTGGCCGGATGCGGGCACCACGCCGTTCCGCTCGGAAAAGAACTCCAACTGGGAGGGCGCTTACCGCGTTCCGACCTTCGTGCGCTGGCCCGGCCAGTTTCCGGCCAACAAGACGCTGAACGGCATCGTCGCTCACGAGGACTGGCTGCCGACCTTCGCGGCCATTGCCGGGGCTCCGGATATCAAGGAAAAGCTGCGCGACGGCGTCGATCTGAACGGGCGGAATTACCGCAACTACATCGACGGCTACAATCTGGTCCCTTATCTGACCGGTGAAACCGACCAGTCCCCCCGTCACGAGTTCTGGTACGTGAATGACGATGGCCAGATCGTCGCGGCCCGTTATGACGACTGGAAGGTGGTGTTCCTGGAAAACCGGGGCCAGGCTTTCGGCGTGTGGCGCGAGCCCTTCATCGAACTGCGGGTGCCGCTGATATTCAACCTGCGCCGCGATCCGTTCGAGAAAGCCCAGCACAACGCCAATATCTACGACGACTGGCTGCTGGACCGGGCCTTCGTGATCGTTCCCGTGCAGGCACTTGCCGCGCAATTCCTGACGACCATGCAGGAGTATCCGCCCAGCCAGACACCAGGCTCCTTCAACCTCTCGGCCATCGAGAAGAAGCTGAGCGAAGGCATGGGACGGTGATCTCGTAATCACAAAGCAGGTCGGGGCGGAAACACCGCCCCGGCCTTTTCATGCCCCCACTCGGCCATACCCCGCGCCCCTGAGCTTCGCTCGCCGCTGAGGCGTCCACCATCCCGAAACCCCGAGACTTGACCTTCTAGGACAGTTGTCCTATTCATCAAATTAGGATGACCGTCCTAATGATCTCCCTTCGCCCGCGATCGGGTCCGGGGGTGGGCGTGGAATGCAAGAGACCGGTGGGGATCGCAGATCGTGAGCAGTCAGAAAACGCGCGAACAGATCGTCGAGGCGGCCGACCAGCTTTTCTACCGGCAGGGCTTCGAGCACACGTCGTTTTCCGATATCGCCGGCGCCGTCAAAATCTCGCGCGGCAATTTCTACTATCACTTCAAGACCAAGGACGAGATCCTGGAGGCGGTGATCGAACAGCGTCTCAGGAACACGCGGGCGATGCTCGACCAGTGGGAAGCCGATGGCGCCACACCGGCCGAGCGCATCAAGTGTTTCATCAGGATCCTGATTACCAACCAGGCGAAGATCATGGCCTACGGCTGTCCGGTCGGCACGCTGACCAGCGAGCTGGCCAAGCTCGGCCACCCGGCCCAGTCCGACGCCGGCCGGCTGTTCACCCTGTTCCGCAAGTGGCTGGCCGAACAGTTTACGGCCCTTGGACGGACAGCCGACGCCGATCAACTGGCGATGCATCTGCTGGCGGGCAGCCAGGGCGTGGCCACGCTCGCCAATGCCTTTCACGACGAAGCCTTCGTCATCCGGGAAGTCGACAAGATGTGCGCCTGGCTGGATGACAAGATTTCAGGCGAACACTAGACAATAGGGAGGACACGGCATGTTTATCATTCTGCTCAGATTTTCCGACAACAAGGCCCGGGCCGGAGACTTCATGGAGGGCCACAAGGCCTGGCTCCAGCGCGGGTTCGACGACGGCGTGTTCCTGCTGGCCGGCTCGCTTCAACCCGGCGTCGGCGGCGGCATCCTGGCTAGCGGGGGAATGCTTGAGGAGATCGAGGCGCGGGTCGCGGAAGACCCGTTTGTCGCCGAGAATGTCGTAACCGCGGAAATCCTCGACATGGCCGCCTCGAAAGCTGACGACCGGCTGACGTTTCTGCTGAACTGACGCCCTGCCCTTTCCCTTCAGGAACAACGATCCCATGAGCACGACCATCCCCGGCCCGGACGGGCGCCCGCGCTGCCGCTGGTGCGCGGCCGCGCCGGAGTTCTTTGCCTATCACGACCGCGAGTGGGGCTTTCCGGTCGCCGACGACCGGCGCCTCTTTGAGAAGCTCTCGCTGGAGAGCTTCCAGTCCGGCCTGAGCTGGCGGACCATCCTTGCCAAGCGCGAGAATTTCCGCAAAGCCTTCGAAGGCTTCGATTTCAAGAAGGTCGCCGAGTTCGACGAGGTGGACATCGAACGATTGCTGCGGGACGAAGGAATCGTCCGCCACAGGGGCAAGATCGAAGCGGTGATCAACAACGCCAGATGTGCCCTTAAACTGATCGACCGGGAAGGATCCCTCGCCGCCTATGTCTGGCGGTTCGAGCCCGACCCGACCGATCTCGGCACGCCGCAAACCGCTTCCACTTCGGCGACCTCGGTTGCCCTGTCGAAAGACCTGAAGAAACGGGGCTGGAAATTCGTCGGCCCGACCACGGTCTATGCCTTCATGCAGGCCATGGGTCTGATCAACGATCACGCGGAGGGCTGTGCCATCCGCGCCGAGGTCGAAGCGGCGCGGAAAGCGTTTGAGAGGCCGAAGGGGTAAGCCACCCTCAGTACAAAGAGACGCCTACTTGGCTTTCAGCTTGCCGCCGATATTGAGCGCCTGCATGACGATCTTCTCGTAATAGGGCTCGGTCGTGCCCTTGCGGATCTTGCGCAGGAAATACTTCTCGAAGGCGACCTTGGCCAGATGCACCCATTTGCCGCTCGACGACCAGTTGACGTTGCGCGGCGGGTTCTGGGGTTCGGCAATGAAAACCACGCCGCCGTCGCCGAAATCGGCGAGGCAGATGGCGTTCCACGAGCCCTCGTGGGTCGGCTCCTTGCCGGCGACGATCTCCTTCAGGTTCTGGGCGATCGCCGTCACCATGCTCTCGATCATATAGCCGGTTTTCGGCACGCCGACGGGCACCGGGGTCGCTTCCAGCGGGGCGATGGCGATACACACGCCCGCGCCGAAGACGTTCGGATATTTCGGGTTGCGCTGGTGCTTGTCGACGATGACGAAACCGCGCGGATTGACAAGGCCCTCGATGCCACGCACCGCCGGAATACCGCGGAAGGCGGGCAGCATCATGGAATAGCCGAACGGCAGCTCGTGGATCTTCTTGACCTTGCCGTCCTCGTCATGCTCGGAGACGGTCATCTTGCCGTCCTCGACCTTGTCCACCTTGGCGTTGGTGATCCAGCGGATGTGGCGCTCGCGCATCTCGCTTTCGAGAAGGCCCTTGGTGTCGCCGACGCCGCCCAGGCCCAGATGGCCCACATAAGGCTCGGCGGTGACGAAAGTCATCGGCACCTGGTTGCGGATCTTCCGCTTGCGCAGGTCGGTGTCCATGATCATGGCGAATTCATAGGCCGGACCGTAGCAGGACGCGCCCTGCACCGCGCCGACCACGATCGGCGCCGGATTGGCGCAGAAGTCTTCCCATTTGGATGCGCCCTTGACCGCATGGTCGACGTCGCAGACCGACGAGGTGAACCCTTCCGGCCCAAGGCCCTCGATCTCGTCGAAGGCGAGCTCCGGCCCTGTTGCGATGATCAGATAATCGTAGGCTATCGGCCCGCCAGTCGACAGTTCGACCTTGTTTTCCTCCGGCAGCACCTTTTCCGCCGACGCATGGACAAAGTCGACGCCGTGGCGCGGCAGGGTGCTCGCCAGATCGACCGTGATGTCTTCCTTGGTGCGCCACTTGACGGCGACCCACGGGTTGGACGGGGTGAACTGGAAGTACGGCGCCTTGGAGACGACCGTCACCTTGTGGGCCTTGCCCAGGGCTTCGCGCACTTCGTAAGCCGCCGAAACGCCGGCGACGCCGCCACCGAGAATGACGATATGAGCCATTTGGTATTTCCTCCTCAAGCCTCCCTGCCTGAGCGGCAGACTCCTCTTCTGCCGCTGGCGGGATTGTTGTTCATGCCCGGTGACTGCTTCAGCGGCCCGCAAGCCGCAGCCCAAAGCATCAGTACTATGATTACCCGCCCGCAAGTTGTGTCGTTGCGACAACTCAAAGCAGGCGAGAATATATTCATATATCTGTATATAATGAAACACCAGCAGAATACCAGCTAAGTAACATCCGGTATGCGCCGCGTTTCCTTTGCTGAGCCGGTGAAACCCGCCACCGGGATCCGGGATCAAACCGATTGATCCTATGCCTCGACCCTGTATATTGTTATTTTCGAATGTAATGAAACATCTTGAGGGAGAAGAACGCCGATGACCACAAGTCCACGCCCGTTCTGGCCGCCACTGGTCGCGGGATTTGCGCTGGGTATCGCCTTGCTGGCGACATTCCTGATCACAGGCCATGGCCTCGGCGCCTCGGGCTTCATCACCCGGCTTGCAGCCCAGATCAGCGAATGGCTGGCACCCGCCGCGACCGCTGCCAACAGCTATTTCGGCCCCTTCGTCAAGGCAGGTGCTCCGCTTGCCTCCTGGATCACCTGGGAAGTGATCGGCGTTCTGATCGGCGCCTATGTGGGCGCCCGCAGCGCCGGCCGCTCCAGCGTCCAGGTCGAGCGCGGCCCGCAGGTTTCGCGCGGCCAACGCTTCGCCTACGCCTTCATCGGCGGCGCCCTTGTCGGCTTCGGCGCGCGTCTGGCGCGCGGCTGCACCAGCGGCATCGGCCTGTCCGGTGGAGCGACCCTGGCCGTTGCCGGTTTCGTCTTCCTGGCCGGCTTCTTCATCGCCGGTTTCGTCGTCAGCATGCTTGCACGGAGGGTCTGGCAATGAGCATTCCGTTTTACGATGGCGGCATTGCCAGCGGCCTCCTGTCCGGCATCCTGTTCGGCTATGTGCTCGAAGCCGCCGGTTTCGGCAGTCCCCGCAAGCTGACCGGCCAGTTCTCCCTGAAGGACTTCGCCGTCTTCAAGGTAATGTTCACCGCCGTTCTGGTCACCGCCGTGGGCCTGTACCTGCTCCGACTCGGTGGCGTGATCGCCGACAATGCGGTGTTCATTCCGACCCTGTTCTTCTGGGCCATCGCCGCCGGCGGCATCCTGATCGGCGCGGGCTTTGCCCTTGGCGGCTATTGCCCGGGCACCTCGGTCGTCGGCGTCGCCTCGGGGCGGGTCGATGCGGTGGTGTTCGTCGTCGGCATGATCGCCGGCACCGCCGTGTTCGCCTATCTGTTCGACCCGCTGACCGGCTTCTACTTCGCAGCCAAGGGCCCCGACGCCCAGCGGCTGCCGGATCTTCTGGGTCTGCCGGAATGGCTGATCCTTGCCGTGCTGATCGTCATCGCGATGGCCGGCTTCGTTCTCGGCTCCAAGCTTGAACGCGCCCGCGGCGGTCCCTTTACCGCCAGGGACGTCTGTGCGCCCGATGCCGGGACGGGCGCTGAGAAGTCTGTCTCACACACAACACAGGCCTTAAAGGCCTAAGGAGGAAGCGACCCATGAAAAAGAAAATCCGCAAGAGCCTGCTCAGCGCCGCCATCGTGCCGGTGACCGCCGTTGCCGTCGGCGCCGCCGTGCCGTCTGCCGCGCTTGCCCAGGCGACCAACCCCTGCGCTCCGGCGGCCGGCCCGGTCAATCCGTGCGCCCCGGCAGCGGCACCTGCGAACCCTTGCGCACCGGCAGCCTCGCCGGCCGCCAATCCGTGCGCGCCGGCCGCAGCCCCCGCCGCTAAGGCCGAAGAGGCCGCGCTGCCGAAGGACATGTACGACACGACCACCAAGTACACGCAGGCGGCCTACGGCAACAAGATGCCGAACATCGTCAAGAACTACCTGCGCGCCACGCCTTACATCGGCACCGGCGGCGTCATCGAGCCGACAGGCATGGAAATGCTGGCCGCCCTCGGCTTCAAGACGATTGTCAACCTGAACACGGCCGACGAAGGCGCGACCGCGGAAGGCCCGATGGTCAAAAACGCCGGCATGAATTACATCAACATCGCCGTCCCGACCAAGGCTCCCACCGCCGACCAGGTCGCCGAATTCGCCAAGATCGCCGAGGATCCGAACAACTATCCGATCCTGGTCCACTGCGAATCCTCCAACCGTGTCGGCGCGCTGTGGGCGCTCTACCGTGCCTCCACCGGCATTCCGAAGGACATCGCCATTCAGGAAGGCCGCACCGTCGGCCTGAAGACCAGCCGCGAAAAGGCCGTGCGCGAACAGCTCGGCATGCCCGCGCTCTAAGCGCCGGCCTCGGCGACAAATGACAGCGGGGCCGGCCAAACACCGGCCCTGTTTTGTTTTGGGGACGGCGCCCCGAAAGTCCCCTCTCCCATGGGGAGAGGGTTAGGGTGAGGGGATACAGCGTTTGTAGCATACTGTGAGTTTGAGCCCCCTCACCCGGGCCGTTGGCCCGACCTCTCCCCACGGGAGAGGTAAGTTGGAGCCTGCCGTCTGGTAGGTATCCTTGGCCGGCATCAAGGCGGAAGATCGCAAATCGACAGGCTCGCCAGCTGTATCAAGACGCATTTTCCGGGATCAGGACCGAACCGATGAGCGAGACGAAAATCAAAGCCCCGCAACTGCCCTTCCCGGCCGATCTCCCCGGTCTTCCGGAAGCGCAACTGGAAGCCATGCACGATGCGGCGGCGACGGTGCTCGACTGCGAGCGGGAGCTTGCGCAGGCGGGCTCAAGCGTCGTCATGGAAGTGCTGCGCGACCAGGGCGATTTCCTGATCTGGGAACGGTATCCCAAGGGCGATCTGTTCGATCTTGAAAACCACAGCCACTATTTCTATCACGCCCATATGGCGGACGAGATGGCGGACGGCGAGAACGGACACTTCCACCTGTTCGTGCGCCCGGCGGCAATCGCCCCGGATATGGAGCCGTGGAGCCTGCCCGGCGCGGTCGTCCCCGAAGATCCGACCGCCCGCTTCGCTCATATCGGCGCAGTCAGCGTTGACAATCAGGGCCGTCTCATCCGGATCTTCACCACCAACCGCTGGGTCACCAACGAGACGCTTTACCGGGCCGAAGACGTGATCTCCCTGCTCGACCACTTCGCCATTGAGCTCGACCACCCGAGCAAGGCCGTGAACCGGTGGCTGACCAGTTTGGTCACCCTCTACCGGCCACAGATGGAAGCGCTTTTGAAAGTCCGCGACACCACGCTGGAGGCCTTTGCCCAGGATTATCCCGGCTCAGAGTTTCTTGAAGACCGCGCCTTGCAGAACACCAGCGAGGTGTTCGTCGATACGGTGAAGCAGATCGAGGCGATTGAGGCGGCGCTGGGAGTTGATGAATAACATCGCTGGTTTGAATCCGACCTGCGGGCGCTGGATTTTCAACGTATTTGAACAATCTGAGATTACATATGCCACGTTATGCGAATCCTCCTCCGCAGACGCTCCTACCTGTAACGCGCAAGAACGGATGGCACTAAGGGCCTTTTCGGGAATAACCGAGAAAATCCGATAATTAGCGGTATTCGGCTATTTCGGATGGGCAGTGTCGATCTACGGCGGGAGAGACCGCGCAACTTCGTTTGGCACAAATGTCAAGGATCGAAGGCATTCTTAAAACCGCCATATGAAAATTGCGAATGAATTCAGTTGTCGTGCAAGTTCGAAATAGGAACTGGGCGCGTCTTTGCCGATGTCTGTTCTCTCCTTGGGATTTTGCTGACTTTCTGCAGTTATCCGCAAGATGGAGACGGCTACATAGCAGCTAAGGTGGGAACTGGAGAATGCGGACGTTCCGCATGCCACGTAAAGCAAATGGAGGCATCGATCTCTTTGCCTCAAAATGAGGAAAGAAGGTTAAGTGGACATACAATTCTAAGAGCTATTCAGAATGTAGCGAAGCGGACATTCGCATTCGTGTGACCGAATGCCCGTAATGGGGACTGAGCCGACTTTGCGAGTCGACAGTCCAATGTCTGTTCTGTCCGGCGCCGGAGCAAGATCTGACTATCAATTGAAAGATCGGGAACGTTGCGCTATTATAAAATTGCAACAAGGAGTGGATTAGATGCCCGACGTAGTAACATTGCTTCGCGATCTGTCCCGGAATCCGAAGGCATTGATGGAGTTCCGTAGGAACAAATCGGGTTATGCTAATAGCCTAGGAGTGTACGACAGTGCATCAGTAGAGATCCTCGAGAAGGATTGCTCGCACCTTATGTCAAGGCTCCCGAAAGAATACATAGCACTTTCAGCGATGACTACCGGCGAGAAAGTGTCTTAGCGTTGGCAAAAACGGAAGTCAGCGTCTTTGGCCTCGGTCTAGCGTATTATACTGATTTAACGAATCATTGTATCGAAACCGTTCGGATATCCGAACGAGTACTCATACTCGCTTCGGACACAGGTACAGTCGACTTTATAAAGTCGATCAATCCGAATGTGGAGAATATCTATCGATTTTATCGAGAAGATGTACCTCGGAATAAGATCTACGATGAAATATGTGAGCACATAATTGGCGTCATTGATGAGTCAATTAGTGTGTCAATACTGATATACGGACACCCTACTATTTATGTGAATCCGATTGTTCAGTTCTTGGAAAGATGCCCACGAGACAAAGCGACGGTTAGCGTTTATCCTGGGTGCTCTGCCGAAGACTGGTTGTTTGCCGCACTGGAAATTGACCCCTCTTTTCACGGTTGGATATCTTATGAGGCAACAAATTTTGTTCTATTCGACCGACTAGCTGATTCTTCGACCTATCTGGTTCTTTGGCAGATTGGTGCGTTGGGGATTTTGACTTACAAGTACAAGGACATTGATATACAGGAAAATCTGCGTACTCTTAGAGAATGTTTGGAGAAAACCTACTCTCCAACAGCGCAGTGCGTTGCATTTGAAGCCTCGCCTTATGTTGCTATTGACCATAGAAAGGATTTTTTCAATCTAAAGGATTTAGAACAGCAAACCTTCACGAAAAGAAGCACACTTTTGATCATGCCTGAAAAAAAACCGCCTAAGCGCTCTGATGTGAATCAGTTGATGATTCAATAGTCTTCTTCGGTTTCATAATATTCGTATATATTTCAGACTCGCTTAAAGACTCATCATTAGATATGTCCATACAGTATTGGTACGCTACTCTAAGTGCGTCAATATACGATGCGATAGTCAAGAAAACATAGACAATCAACAGAATTATGGATGCTATTAGGGAAGTCACGGCGCTTGATAACATCAGAACGTCGCATAAAAAAGGTATGGAAGCTAGAAAATTAAGCGTAAAAACAATTTGAATGCTTGCAGTTAGGTAGATTATTTCGTTAAATGGAGGTTTGTATTGTTTGTAGTCCGAAATAATGTGGCTTGTTCGCATGGACATTGTAATAAAATTTTCTTCACCTATCCTGAATCTTTTGAATATTTCTGGAATAAAGTATCCTTTCGAGAACTCACCCACTAGGCCAGCAAATAGAAGTCGGGTAAAGCCCTTATTACAAAATTGGCTAAACATTATCCATACAACTAGATGATCCGTAAGTCGGCCAAAGCCGATCCAAAACATATAAGGGAAAACAGTTGAAACGGTAATCGATGCAAATATAAATAGGGTGCCAATAAGTATCGTAAAAGCGCCAAGGCTCGAAATATCCGGAATATTGTCTAGGTGAAAAAGCAAATGAAAAGAAGAAGCCAAAAGAAGCAGCGCAGCAATGCCCACTTGCGCGAGGAATTTCGGTGAAAACGGATTTCCCGAAAGGCGTGCTAAGACATCTTCGCTCATATGTTTAATTCTTCAGCGCGAATTCAAATTGGATATCCTGCGAATACTCCCATTGCGCACATCCCCGTTCAAGTGTTGATAACACCTCGCAAAGATGCGGCGTCAAGGCTCTTCGTTTCTGGAAATCAGACCTTCATCTATTTTGCAGAATAAGTCAAAAAAGCTCTCGTTGGTTGTTTGCTTCATTTAAACGGAGCATTAGTTGAACCGCGTTTTAAAAATATTTCATATCGTACATTATGCGAATTAACGAAGGCCTTGATGTCTTGCGCGCTCAATGATTAGCGTATTTCAATTGGTGAATAATTGAATTTGTTACAGTATTATTTTTTTATCTGAGGCGGATTGGATTTAAAGATATGAAAAAAGGAAGTTACGAAACAGATCGTGACAAAATGGTAATTGAGCGGCTATATACGAAAATAGATTACTTAAAAAATGCACGCTTGCGAGTTCCTGCCTTTGTAGCAGTGGCCAACTTTGGCCTTGTTACACTTTCTACCCGTGCGAAATCTTCGGATAGTGCGGAAGTGTTATTCAGTATAGGATTTGGGCTAATCGCTCTCGTCGGCCTTTCGACTATGTTTGTAATCAAAAGGACTTTCGATGGTAATGTTCGAGAACTGAAAAAATATTACGCGAAGATTGGTATCGATCCGGACCAGGCGGAGCCAGCAACTATAATTTGGTTGTTGCTGGTAGCTTTAATAATCATTGCGAGTGCACTTCCGGTTAGCCTTTTATTGATGGTGGATTTCATCCCGACCAGCCATTCGGGAACCTGACAGTTTTCAGCTAGAATTGCTCCATAAACGGCCTCATGCGAAAACCCCTAAAGCACCTCACTCCCCCTCCCCGATCTCCTTCAAAATCTCCTCCGTATGTTCGCCCAGCGCCGGAGCTGCGTGGTCCAGCACGAGCTCGCTGTCGGAGAAGGTGATCGGGGTGCGGACCGAGGGGATGGTGCCGCCTTTGACTCCGCTAGCCGGCAGGTCGACCTTCATGTGGCGGTGGGCGATCTGCGGGTCGGCGAAGACGTCGGCGACGGAGTTGATCGGGCCGGCGGGGACGCCCTTGTCCTCGAGCGCCTTCAGGAAGTCGTCGCGGGTGAATTTGGCGATTTCGGCTTCCAGGATCGGCACCAGGTCCGCGCGGTTGGCGACGCGGGCGGCGTTGGTGGCGTAGGTCGGGTTTTCGCCGAGTTCCGGCCTCCCCAGAATGGCGCAGAGCTTTTTGAACTGGCCGTCGTTGCCGACGGCCAGGATCATGTGGCCGTCGCTGACGGCGAAGACCTGATAGGGCACGATGTTTGGGTGGGCGTTGCCGAGGCGTTTCGGCGACTTGCCGGAGACGAAATAGTTGAGCGCCTGGTTGGCGAGCACGCCGGTGAGGCTGTCGAGCAGGGCCATGTCGACATGCTCGCCCCTGCCCGTCTCGTCGCGCTTTCTCAGGGCCGCCATGATGCCGATCACGCCGTAGAGACCGGTGAAGATGTCGGCGAAGGCAACGCCGATCTTCTGCGGCTCGCCGTCCGGGTCGCCGGTCAGGTCCATGATGCCGCCCATGCCCTGGATCATGAAGTCGTAGCCCGCCCGATGGGCGTAAGGCCCGTCCTGGCCGAAGCCGGTCACCGAACAGTAGATCAGGCGCGGGTTCACTTCTTTCAGGCTGTCGTAGTCGAGGCCGTATTTGGCCAGCCCGCCGACCTTGAAGTTCTCGACCAGAATGTCGGCGCCTTCGACCAGCTTGCGCGCGATCCGCTGGCCTTCCTCTGCGCGGAAATCGACGGTGATCGACCGCTTGCCCCGGTTGCAGGCGTGAAAATAGGCGGCATCGAGCTGTTCGCCGTTCTCGCCTTCCACGAAGGGCGGGCCCCAGCCTCGGGTATCATCGCCCTGCGGAGCTTCCACCTTGATGACATCGGCGCCGAGGTCGGCCAGGGTCTGACCGATCCAGGGGCCCGCCAGTATACGGGCGAATTCGACGACCTTCACGCCGTGAAGCGGGGCTGTCATGGAGTGTCTCCTGAAAAAGAGGAACGACCGACGTCTGTCAGTCGACCTTGCGGTAGATGTGGTAGCGTCCGGGACGGATGCCCTCGGGCAGATCCAGCTCTTTAAAATCTTTGAGGTCCAGCGCAAGACCGGAAAGCACGTAGCCTCCGGCCTTGGTGTGGATACCCACAAGCGGCGACAGCCATGAGGACGTGGCAAGATCGGTGGTCGGATCGCCGGAGCCGATATCCGCATGGATAAGGGCCGCCTGGGAGCCGATGCGCGGCCCGCAGAAGGCGAGCGTTTCATGGATTTCCCCGAAGATCATGTGTTCGCTATCGGGAATGCAGCTCGGATGGCAGGACAGGTCCCTGTCGAACACGAAGATTTCCCGGTCGGGCAGAATTTCGCGCAGGTGATCGTAGGTCCGGCCGTTGCCGAGGCCGAGTTCCAGCACCGGCCCCTCCAGATCGCCGAGACGCGCGGCGACGTTTTCCAGCAGCGCTTTCTGCGCGTTCAGACGGCGAATGAAGCTGTCGAGGCGACTCATGGAGATATCCCTGCTGTTCTGTCGGGCGAGTAATCGGGTAAGACCTGTCTCTTAGCCCGGCAAGGCAGCCGCGTCAAAATTCGGTGGGGTCTTTATTCCGCGCTCATCTGCTCCGTGGCGCAGCGGAGGCCAATCCGGCATTGCGGATTGTCGGTGGTTTTGCCGAAGAACGGTTTCGTCTTCTGCAGGCGATCGCAATAGCTTGCGTTCGAAACCAGCCGCCGCGTGACATTCGGCCCCGTATCGACCACGACCGCGCCTCTGCTCCGGACGACGGCCTGAGCCTCAGAACAGGTCATGGTGTAGAGGCTCGGACGGGCCTGCGTGGCAGTGGCACCCAGAAGGGAAATGCCCGCGACAATCACAAATCCGGCGGTCGAGAACGCAGAGGGTCGCATGGATGGTCTCCCTTTCGGTCCCGACCGCCTGCCGATACCCGCTTCGCCGCGGGAAAGCCCTAAACGGTCGTCATTCCACACTCATCTGGTCATTCGCGCAGCGGAAACCGATCCGGCATTGCGGATTGTCGCGGGTTTTGCCGAAGAATACCTTTGTGATCTGCATGCGGTCGCAATAACTGCCGTTCGCTACGATCCGGGCAGAGGTCTGCGGCCCCGTGTCGGCAACGACCGCGCCTTTGCTCTGGATGAAGGCCTGGGCTTCAGAACAGGTCATGGTGTAGAGGCTCGGGCGAGCCTGTGCGGCACCGGCACTCAGGATAACCAGAGCCGCGATAAACACCTTACGGGCTATCGGTTGCATGTTTGCTCTCCTTCTTGATGGCTCTTGGCTCCAAGGCACTTGGCTCGATCGCTGCCTTTGCTTTTTAACGCGCGTCGCCGACGGCTTCGGGCGCGTCGATGCATTTCATGCCGATCAGGCATTGCGGATTGTCACGGGTCCTGCCGTAGGCCGGCCAGGCGACCTCCTGTCGGCTGCAGCCGCGCTGGTCGGTGACGAACCGCTGAAATGTCTGCGGGCCGGTATTCGCCACGACCGCGCCTTGCTGTTTGACGAAGGCCTGCGCCTGGGCACAGGTCATCGTATAGACGCTGGGACGCGCGCCGGCCGGAGACGCAGCAAGGATTGCCAGCACCGTAACGGCCACGGCTGTTGTTGCTGATCGCATGGATCTCTTCCCTATACCTGGTTCGGAGTTCAACGGCCGTTCGTGTCCCGAGGCCGGCCTGCACAACGATAATCAATCCGGCACTGTCCGTTGTCGCGGGTCTTTACATAGGCGGAAACAGCTCTCTGGCTCCGGTCACAGTATTTTCCGTCCGAAACGAACCGCTCGTAGGTCATGGGACCGGTGTTGGCCACAACGCTGCCCTGCTTTTGGACAAATGCCTGAGCCTGACTACAGGACATGGTGTAGAGGCTCGGACGGGCCTGGGCAGCGACACTGCCCAGAATCAGAACCGCGCCGGCGGCCAGTAGAGTACGATTGAAGGAATTCATGCTCAAATGTCCCTTACGAAAGAGATGGGAGACTTGTACTTAGGGCCGGTAAACAGGCTTTAAAGTGGGTCGGCTTGCCGCTGCGATCACAACTTCGCGCGCACCTTCCGGCTTGCCAGATCGCGCCGGTGATGTTTGAAGGGGATTCCGGCTTCAGGCCGGTTTCTGGGGAGGAAAGGAATGACCACGGTCGACATGGAAGCGGAATACAACAACAGGGCGCGGGTTCCCGAGCATCCGGCGATTATCGAAGGCTGGCAGGAAGACGCCGAGGCCTATCGAAGTGCGCAGGAAAATGCCGTACTCGACCAGCCCTACGGGCCGGCACCGCGCAACTGCTACGATCTGTTCCCCGCCTCCACCGAGGAAAAACAGCCCCTGCTCGCCCTCTTCATCCACGGCGGCTACTGGCAGGCACTCGACAAAAGCGCCTTCTCCCATATGGCCCGGGGCCTGAATGCCCACGGGTTCGACGTGGCGCTCGCCAATTACAGCCTGTGCCCCGCGGTCGCCGTTGGCGACATCATTGCGGAGATGCAGGAGCTTGCGAGCCATCTGTACAATACCTTCGGCAAGAAGCTTCTGGTCACCGGCCACTCCGCCGGCGGCCATCTGACCGCGGCGCTGATGGCGACGGACTGGGCAGACCGTGGGCTTCCCGCCGATCTCGTTTCGGCCGGCATGCCCATTTCCGGCCTGTTCGAGTTGGAGCCGCTGGTGGAGACGAGCATCAACAAGGCGGTCGGAATGACGGCGGAAACGGCCCGGGAAGCCTCGCCCATCCTGTGGCCGAAGCCGAAAGGCGGGCACTTCCGCGCGGTCGTCGGGGCAAAGGAATCGGCTGAATACCTGCGCCAGAGCCGTATGCTGGTCGAGACCTGGAACGGACCGGGACTGACCGGCAGCCTGGACATCCAGGACGGCGCCGACCACTTCACGGTGATCAACCCGCTGGCCGACCCGCAAAGCGCATTGGTTGCAGCATTATGCGATCTCGCCCTTGCCGCATCGCCGGGCGTCGCCTAAGTCCTGTTTGTTCTTTTCGCATCCGTCATCACCCGATCAGGAGTTCCCCATGCGCCCGGAAGCGGCCCCAGTCATTCGCCTGGACGACTACACACCCGCGCCTTACCTGATCGACAAGGTCGACCTGAACTTCCGCCTTGCTCCCAAGGCGACAACAGTTACGGCGCGACTTTCCCTGCGCCGGCAGGAAGACACCGTCCCCGGAACGCCGCTCGTCCTTGACGGCGACGGATTGGTCCTCGAAGGCCTGTCCCTGAACGGTTTCCCGTTGAGCGATGACGCCTATACGGTGACGCCGGACCGGCTGGAGATCACGAAGCTGCCGGAGGATCCGTTCGAACTGGAGATCCGCACCACCATCGATCCGGATGCCAACACCGAACTGATGGGGCTTTACCGCTCGTCCGGCACCTATTGCACCCAGTGCGAGGCCGAAGGCTTCCGCCGGATCACCTATTTCCTCGACCGTCCGGACGTGCTTGCCGTCTATACCACCCGGATCGAGGCGCGGAAGTCGGAGGCCCCGGTCCTGCTCGGCAACGGCAACCCGGTGGCGTCCGGCGACATCGAAGGCACCGACAGGCACTATGCGGTCTGGCACGACCCGTTCCCGAAGCCGTCCTATCTGTTTGCGCTGGTCGCCGGCGACCTCGGCCATGTGGCCGATGCGTTCACGACCCGCTCGGGCCGGAAGGTCGACCTGAAGATCTATGTCGAACACGGCCGCGAGCCCTGGTGCGGCTGGGCGATGGACTCTCTGAAGCGCTCCATGAAATGGGACGAGGAGGTGTTCGGCTGCGAATACGATCTAGACGTGTTCAACATCGTCGCCGTTTCCGACTTCAACATGGGTGCGATGGAAAACAAGGGCCTCAACGTCTTCAACGACAAATACGTGCTGGCCGATCCGCAGACCGCCACCGATCAGGACTACGCCAATATCGAGGCCGTGATCGCCCACGAATACTTCCACAACTGGACCGGCAACCGGATCACCTGCCGGGACTGGTTCCAGCTGTGCCTGAAGGAAGGCCTGACCGTCTTCCGCGACCAGGAGTTCTCCTCCGACCAGCGCTCCCGGCCGGTGAAGCGCATTGGCGATGTCAGGCTGCTCAAGTCGCATCAGTTCCCCGAGGATGCCGGACCACTCGCCCATCCGGTTCGCCCGCAAAGCTACCGGGAAATCAACAACTTCTACACGGCGACCGTCTACGAAAAAGGCGCCGAGGTCGTGCGCATGCTGAAAACGCTGCTCGGCGACGACGGGTTCCGTGCCGGCATCGATCTCTATTTCCAGCGCCACGACGGCGAGGCGACCACCATTGAGGCCTTTCTGACCTGCTTCTCGGAAGCAACGGCGACGGATCTCGGTCAGTTCGCCCGCTGGTACGACCAGGCGGGCACGCCGCATGTCGAGGTCAAAAGCCACTATGACAAGACGGCGCGCGAGCTGACGCTGGACTTGTCCCAGGCAATCCCGCCCCTGCCGGGCCAGGACACCAGCGAGCCTTCGGTCATTCCGATCCGCTTCGGGCTGATCGGCCCGAACGGCTCCGACATGCCCCTCGGCCGGGTTACCGGCGCCAAGATGCAGGACGACGTTCTGGTGCTGGAGGAAGCGAGCCAGAAAGTCACCTTCTCGGATGTTCCAAGCCGGCCGGTGGTCTCCCTGCTGCGCGGCTTTTCCGCGCCGGTCCGGTTGAACTTCCACCAGACCACCGATGACCTCCTGTTCCAGGCGCGCCACGACAGCGATCCGTTCAATCGCTGGCAGGCGGTCCAGTCGCTCGCCAGCCACGACCTGACACGGCTCACGTCGGATATCCGTGCCGGCCGCAAGGCGGAGACGGACGGGGCGCTTGTGACCGCTTTCGGCGCCATTCTCGCCGATCGGGACCTGGATCCTGCCTTCAAGGCGCAAGTCCTCGATCTTCCGGGCGAAGCGGACATTGCCCGCGAGATCGGTCGGGACGTGGATCCGGATGCGATCCATGGTGCCCGCAATGCCCTGCGCGAGGCCATGGCCAAGGCGCATGCGGAGACGTTCATGGCGCTTGCCGATGATACCGACACGTCCGCGGAATTTTCGCCCGATGCGGCCTCCGCCGGGCGGCGCGCGCTCGCCAACCGGGCTCTTTCCTATTCCATCCTGAGCGGAAACGAAGCCGCCGAGACGCTTGTGGAACGGCGCTACCGCGACGCGACCAATATGACCGACCGGCTGGCCGCTCTTACCGTGCTCGTGCACCAGGGACTTTCCGGAGCCGACGAAGCCCTCGACGATTTCCGCAAACGCTACGAGACGATGTCTCTCGCCATGGACAAATGGTTCATGGTCCAGGCGACGGCGCCCCTTGCCGACGGGCTTGAGCGTGTCAAGGCGCTGACCGCCGATCCGCTCTACGACATTTCGAACCCCAACCGGGCCCGGTCGCTGATCCATGCCTTTGCCACAGGCAATCCGACCCAGTTCGGTCGGAGCGATGGTAAAGGCTTCGACTTCGTCGCCGACAATGTACTGACGCTCGATGCCCGCAATCCGCAGGTCGCGTCCAGGCTGCTGACCTGCTTCCGTTCCTGGCGCGCCTATGAATCTGAACGCGCAGCGCTTGCGAAATCCGCGCTTCTACGTATCTCGGAGACAGATAATCTGTCGCGTGACAGCCGGGATATCGCAGATAGATGTCTGCAATAATTTGGCTCAAAGCCCCATAATCTGCGCCAAACAGACTGCTGATCCTGACGTTACTGGAAAAGGTTAATACAAAGCCCGTCAAATGCTTGATCCGTTAACCATTTTTTTCTTCAAAGCCTCTGGACAAAACGGAAAAGCTGGATTCAAATGAAACTGATTCGGGCGACAGAATTCGCCTGAGCGGGGACATCACAAACATTCGGGACACCTTTCCGATGGCGCGGGCATTTGCCGGCAGCGCGTCCATGCGACGCCTTGCCCAAATCAAGGGACAGCTTCTAGGCCAGAACGGCGACCGCACGTCGCTGACCGGCCACCTGCGCATGCTCGCCGAGCCGACCTATCAGCGCCTGCTGCGTTCCGAGCCGTTCATGCGCCGCCTGATCCCCGCGCTCTGCCTGGTCTTCATCGCCAGCCTCGCCGTCTACCGGAGCCTGGAGCTCTACTACGACCATCAGGCCACCGCCCGTCAGGCACGCGACGAAATCGCCCTGACCGCCACCGTTATCTCGTCGCACCTGGCCAGTGAGGAAAACAACCTTCCCGAACTCGGCTACCGTTCCGCCCTGCAGCGTGTGCTCGCCGACAGCCTTCCGGCGGGCGCGACCAGCAACGGGCGCACCATTCTCGTCGCCAACAAGGATGGAACCATCGTCGCCAGCGCGCCCCTGCAGCCGACGCTCGAAGGCATGCAGATCACCGACATCTTCAGCGCGTCGCAGCCACTCACCGTCTTCGGCGCCCGTGCCGGCGTCCTGACGGTGAAGGCCGCGCTCCTGAGAAACGGGGTCAGCGAAGACACGATGGCCACGGTCCATCATCTGGACGGTCGCCTCGGGATGATCGCCGTGCTGCAGCCGGAAGAGGACATTTATGCCGAGTGGCATGCGGACGTATCGGCCAATGTGACCCTGTTCGTCGGCACAGCCTCCGTTCTCCTGGTCCTGATCTATGCCTTCTTCGCCCAGGCTACCCGCGCCGAACAGGCGGACGAGATGTATGCCGCGACCCGGGGCCGGATCGACACCGCCCTGACCCATGGCCGCTGCGGCCTGTTCGACTGGGACCTGTCGCGCGGCCGGATGTTCTGGTCGGCCTCGCTTTACGAATTGCTCGGGCGCGAGCCCAAGGACGACATCCTGAGCTTTTCCGAAGTCAACGCGATCGCCCACCCGGAAGACGTCGACCTGATGGCCCTGGCCGAGCACCTGCTGCAGAGCGGCGAGACCATGATCGACCAGATGCTCCGCATGCGCCACCAGGACGGCAACTGGGTGTGGCTGCGCGCCCGCGGCGAGATCCAGCGCGAGCCGGGCCGAAGCGAACCGCACCTGATCGGCATCTGCATCGACGTTACCGAACAGCATGAACTCGCCGAACAGAGCCGGACCGCAGACCTGCGCCTGCGCGACGCCATCGAGACCATTTCGGAAGCCTTCGTGCTTTGGAACGCCCGCAACGAGCTGGTGATCTGCAATTCCAACTACCAGGCCCTGCACGGCCTGCCGGCCAATGTCATCAAGCCGGGCACCCCCTATCAGGACGTGATGAGCGCCGCCGCCAATACGCAGATCGCACCGCGGGCGATGTCGGTCAGCCAGCGTGACACAGCTTCCGACGGCAGCTACGAGGTCGAGCTCGACGACGGCCGCTGGCTGCAGATTTCCGAGCGCCGCACAAAGGACGGCGGCTTCGTTTCCGTCGGCACCGACATCACCGCGCTCAAGCGGCATGAAGAAAAGCTGATGGACAGCGAGCGCAAGCTGAAGGCGACGATCACGGACCTGCGCAAGTCCCGCCAGACGCTCGAAGTCCAGGCCCAGCAACTCGTGGAACTGGCCGACAAATACGCCCACGAAAAAACCAAGGCCGAAGAGGCCAACAAGGCAAAGTCGGAGTTCCTCGCCAATATCTCCCATGAGCTGCGGACGCCGCTCAACGCAATCATCGGCTTCTCCGACATCATGACCCAGGAGATGTTCGGCCCGCTCGGCACAGAGCGCTACTCGGAATACAGCCGCGACATCCACGAAAGCGGCAGGCATCTGCTCAACGTAATCAACGACATTCTGGACATGTCGAAGATCGAAGCCGGACGTATGTCCATCAACTCGGAAGACATCAACGCGGCCGAGGCAGCCGCCGACGCCGCACGGATCATCACCGCCGCCGCCGCCGAAAAGGCCATCACCGTGAGCTGCGACGTGGCGGAAGACCTGACCGTGCTGGGCGACCGGCGCGCGTTGAAGCAGATCCTGCTCAACCTGCTTGCCAACGCGGTCAAGTTCACGCCGGAAAAAGGCATGGTCGCGCTCACCGCCGAAAGGGCCGACGACCGGATCCGCTTCACCATCGAGGACACCGGCATCGGCATTGCCGAAGCCGACATCGAACGCCTCGCCAAGCCGTTCGTCCAGGTCGAGAACCAGTTCACCAAGTCGCACAAGGGCTCCGGTCTGGGTCTGGCGATTGCCCGCTCGCTGATCGAGCTGCACGGCGGCGAACTGGAAATTGCTTCCGAAGTCTCCAAGGGCACGGCCGTCAGCTTCACCCTGGCAGCCTCCAGCACCACCGTCCCGGCACAGGCCGAACTGCTCTAAAGTCCCCCTTACGCCGTATAGGTATCTTCCCGATGTGACACCCTGTCACCGGTCCGGCCGATTGACCGGGCCGGGTCGTAGGCTCATGTATATGCGCACAAGCGCATAAACGGATAAGCGAAGATGACCGATACCATCAGGGTCTTGGGCGCCCTTGCAGAGCCTACCCGCCTTGCCGCAATCGGCATTCTGTTCGACGGCGGCGAGCATTGTGTCTGCGAGCTGATGAGCAAGCTTTCCGCCACCCAGTCTCGCATGTCCCGGCATATGGCCACGCTCAAAACGGCAGGTCTCGTCATCGACCGGCGTGACGCCCAGTGGGTGCGCTACCGGCTGAACCCGACAATGCCTGCAAGCGTCCACGACATCGTGGCAGCCGCCGTTGCCGCCGGCCAACAAGGCGCCGAAAGGAAAGCCGCATGAGCCTCCCCGTTTCCGAACCGCAACCGAAAAGTAACGAGGCGCTCCTGTGGAGCGTCGGTGTTGCCGCATTCGCCGTTCTGTGGTGGCTGATCTACCAGCAACTGTCACCGTTCGCGGAGTGGCTGGTCTCGCTGCTGCCCGTGGAGCGTTCAAGCCACACCGGCGAGGCACTGGCCTTCTTCTTCTATGACGTGCCGAAGGTGATGATGCTCCTGACCGGTGTCGTCTTCGCCATGGGTGTGGTGCGCAGTTTCTTCAGCCCGGAAAAAACCCGGGCGTTTCTCTCCGGCAAGCGCGAGGGTGCGGGCAATGTGCTGGCGTCGTGCCTCGGCGTACTGACGCCGTTCTGCTCCTGCTCCGCCGTACCGCTCTTCATCGGTTTCGTCTCCGCCGGCATTCCGCTCGGCGTCACCTTTTCCTTCCTGATCGCCGCGCCGATGGTCAATGAGGTCGCGCTGGCCCTGCTGGTGGGTCTCGTCGGCTGGAAGGTCGCACTGACCTATCTCGGTTTCGGTCTCGGCGTTGCCATTGTCGCCGGCTGGGTGATCGGCAAGCTGCGCCTGGAAGGCTGGCTGCAGGACTGGGTGCGAGACATTCACTCCGGCGCCACCACAGTGGAGGCCATCGAGGGCGACCACCTGACGCTGTCAGACAGATACCGGCTCGGCATCGAGGCCGTGCGCGAGATCTTCGCCAAGGTGTGGCTCTGGATCGTACTCGGCATCGCCGCCGGCGCGCTTATCCATGGCTATGTTCCCCAGGACCTGATGGCGCGGATCATGGGCGCCGACGCCTGGTGGTCCGTTCCCGCCGCCGTCGTCATGGGCATCCCGATGTACACCAATGCCGCCGGCGTGATCCCGATCGTGGAAGCCCTGCTCGGCAAGGGGGCGGCGCTCGGCACCGTGCTCGCCTTCATGATGAGCGTGATCGCGCTGTCCATGCCGGAAATGCTGATCCTGCGCCAGGTGCTCACCCTGCGTCTGATCGCCGTGTTCATCGGCGTGGTCGCCTCCGGCATCCTCGCCGTCGGCTACCTGTTCAATCTCATCTTCTAAGAGGACTACCCCCATGAAAGACATCAAGGTCTACGGCCCCGGCTGCAAGCGCTGCGAAACCACCGAAGCCATGGTGAAGGAGACGGCAGAAAAGCTCGGCGTCGACGTCTCGGTCGAAAAGGTCACCGACCCGCGCGCAATCGCCATGGCTGGCGTCATGTCGACCCCGGGCATTGCCATCGACGGCAAGCTGGTTCATGCGGGCGGGCTGCCGGACGGGAAGAAGCTGGAGGCCTGGCTTTCCGCCTAGTCGAGCAGATCCGTCAGGATCTCATCCGCCCGCCGCCACAGGATCGCGCTGCCGCAGTCGGGATCAACGACCCGGCGGGACTGCGGCAGCCTTTTTGAAAGCGAGAGGCCGAAATCCGGCGCGTGGACCGGGCTGGTGTCCTTCTCCCCATACCAGAGGGTGACCGGCACCGGCATCTCCGCCACGTCGAACGGCCAGGGCCCGAGCGCCAGAAGCGTATCGCGAACGTAACCGGTATTGCCCTGGGCAAACCCCTCCGCAAGCGCGGCCCTGTAGGCCGGCCCCACAGGATCGGTGGAATAAATCTCCCGGTCGGCGTCGGAACTCATGCCCAATACCAGATCGTAGAGGCCTTCGGCATCGGCGAAGCCTTCCAGGAAAGCCATAAATCCCTCCGGATCGGAGGCAGCCGTTTCCACCATCGAGCGGACCTCTTGCGGCAGCATCCCGGCGAACTCCCCTCTGCCGAGATCATCCTGACCGGCCACGACGGCGAGCCGCGAGATCCGCCCGGTCATGGCGAAGGCAAAAGCGAATACCGCGCCCTGTGAGAAACCGACCGCCGGAATCCGTTCGACTCCAAGCTCGTCCAGGAGTGCCGACATATCTTCCGACAGGCTAAAGAGAGACTTTTCGGGATCGGGACCGGATTGTCCGAGCCCCGGACGATCGGGTACGATCAAGCGAATGCGGAGGCTGTCGAGGTGTTCGAGACCGAAGCCGAGCGAAGCCCCCATACCCGCACCGGTGAAGAACAGGACCGGGCGGCCATCCACCGGCCCCCATTCCGCCCAGGCCAGTTTGCGGTTGCCGGGACGGATAAGCGTATTGCGGCGCTCCGCCGGACGAATCGCGGGCCCGTTGTCTGTAAGTGTCATGGGAAAGGAATCCAGATGCAGCGCGGACGCACATCGCCCACGCGTTGAAATCATTGAGGGTGAACGAATTTGGCCGCCGGTGCCCCGCAAAACGCGGGGAACGGGGGGCTTATATGAGAAAACCGGTCCCGGATAAAGTGGGCTGCGCACGGTTTTTCGGCCCGGACACAGGCGGAGCATTCGGCAGGAAAACGGTTTCTTGGGCGCTTCGTGATTGACTGCGCTCAAGGCGCCATGCCGATTTCCGGTCCGCAATTCCTTCCAATCCGTCATGTCCAAGTTTCGTTTCTATTACAAATACCCGTGGTTTTTCATCGGCGCGCTCCTGATGGTCGGCCTTTACATGGTTTACCTCGGGTCCGAGACCATGGCTTCGGCCAAACGCCTTGCGGCGGATCCGGGGCATGTAACTGCGGAAATCGTTGCCAAGGAATATCGGTCAGGTCGCAGCGTGAGCAAGCCGGGGCTGGCCTTCACGCTGGAATATACACTTGCCGAACCCGGCAGCCCGACGACCTATACCAGCATCGCCAATGTCGAACGGCTGACCTATGAAAGCCACGATATCGGCGACACGATCGACGTCCCTTACGACCCGGAAAAGCCGGACGTCACGGAAATCACCAAAGGCGCCATTCGCGAGGAAGGCAACACGATGCTCATCCTAAGTCTGGGCGTCTTCTTCCTCACCTGCTGCATGGTCCTGGAACGCCCGGTCCGCAGTTTTTTCGGGATGAACGATCCGTTTGCGTGAGGGGTTAGCTCCCCTCCCCCATCTCCACCTTGCCGACGATCTCCTCGAACTTCGCCCGGACCGATTTCTGGATGTCGGCGAGTTCCAGTTCCAGGTGGGCGAGGTTCGGCGCACCGCCGGCGCGGGTGAGGAGGTCGATGACGCCACGGGGGGCCTCTGCGGCGCTGAATTTGCCCGACAGCGCCATGCGCAACACCTGAGTCAGGCGGTGGTAGAGGCGCAGCGCCTGCAGGAGCAGGTCGGCGTCGCCCGGCTCCAGCAGCTTTGCCGCGCGCAGGTTTTCCAGCGCGTCTTCCGTGCCCTGGGCCAGGACCTCCGGATGGTCATGGGCATAGACCAGTTGCAGGAACTGGGAGAGGAATTCGATGTCGACCAGGCCGCCGGCGACCTGTTTCAGGTCCCAGACGTCCTTGGTGCCCTTTTCCTTCTCGATCCGGGCGCGCATGGAACGGACGTCATTGGCGAGTTTCGCCTTGTCACGCTTTGTGGCCAGGGTTTTGCGCAGGAGGCTGTCGATCTTGTCTTCGAAGCCTTGCGACGAGGAGCTTATGACACGGGCACGGGTCAGCGCCATATGTTCCCAGGTCCAGGCTTCCTTTTTCTGATAGGCGACGAAGCCGTCCAGATTGGTGGCAAGCGGCCCGGCGTTGCCGGAGGGGCGCAGGCGGAAGTCGACCTCGTAGAGGCTGCCTTCCGCCATCGGGGCGCTGAGCGCTGTGACCAGCCGCTGGGTCAGGCGGATATAATATTGCGAGATTGCCAGAGGGCGTGCGCCGTCGGACTCTTTGGCGTCGGCAGGCGCCTCATAGAGCAGGATCAGGTCGAGATCCGAGGCGGCGGTCATTTCCCGCCCGCCGAGCTTGCCCATGGCGAGCACCGCTTGGTTTCCGCCGGGTACCATGCCATGGCTTTCGGCGACATGATCGACGACGCGGGCGAGCACCCGGTCGACCACCACTTCCGCCAGGCGCGCCAGCGCAAAGCCGACCTTTTCCGCGCCCAGCGTATCGGAGATAAGCCTGAGGCCGATCAGGAACTGCTGTTCCTGGGCAAAGATCCGTGCCCGGTCCAGCGCCTCCTCGTAATAACGCGCCATGGCCAACGTCCGGTCCAGGCCTTCACGGAATTCGTCGACGCTCGGCATGGCGCCGAAAAAGGCCGGGTCCAGCACCGTGTCGAGCACGTGGATCCGGCGCGACACGGTTTCGGCCATGCGCGGCGCGGAGCCCATGACCGTGGCGAGCAGGGTCAGGAGCTGTGGATTGGACTTGAGCAGGGAAAAGAGCTGCACGCCAGCGGGCAACTTCGCCAGGAAGCTGTCGAAGGCCCGAAGCGCGGCATCGGCATTGTCGGTCTCCGCCAGTGCGGTGATCAGCACCGGGTGCAGTTCGGTCAGCCGTTCGCGCGCCTTGGTGGATCTTGTCGCCGGATAGCGGCCGAAGTGCCAGGACTTGATGATGTTGGCCGCTTCCGACGGCTGCTTGTAGCCGAGCTGTGAGAGCGTCTCCAGCGTGTCGGGATCGTTGTCGTCGCCGGTGAAGACCAGATTGCCGAGATTGGAGGCCAGCTCTGGTTCGTCCTCGAACAGGCCGGCGTAATGGCCCTGCACCGTCTGCAGCCGCTGCAACAGAGCCGCCTCGAACGCCTCCAGGGTTTCGAAGCCCATCAGGTAGGCGACGCGGGTCAGGCCTTCATTGTCCTTGGGCAGCAGCTGGGTCTGCTCGTCGTTGAGCATCTGGATGCGGTGTTCGACGTTCCGGAGGAAGACATAGGCCTCGTCGAGCTCGTCGCGTGCGTCCTGTTCGATCCAGCCCGCCTCCAGGAGACCATTGAGCATGTCGAGCGTGCGCCGGCCACGCAGCGCCGGATTGCGGCCACCGGCAATGAGCTGCTGGGTCTGGACGAAGAATTCGACCTCGCGGATGCCGCCGCGGCCGAGCTTCACGTTGTGGCCGGCAACCGCAATCTTGCCATGGCCCTTGTGCATATGGATCTGGCGCTTGATCGACTGCACGTCGGCGATCGCCGCGAAGTCGAGATACTTTCGCCAGATGAACGGCACGATCTCCCGCAGGAACGCTTCGCCGGCGGGAATATCGCCGGCACAGGGGCGCGCCTTGATCAAGGCCGCCCGCTCCCAGTTCTGGCCGAGGGATTCGTAATAGGCCAGAGCCGCCGGCACGGACATGGCAAGCGGGGTCGCGCCCGGGTCGGGACGCAGGCGCAGGTCGGTGCGGAAGATGTAGCCCTCGGCGGTGCGCTCCTGCATCATCTTGACCAGCCGCCGGGTCAGGCGAACGAACTCCACCGGCGCTTCCGCATTGCCGACCATCGGCGTCTTGTAGGGATCGTAGAGAACGATCAGGTCGATATCGGACGAATAATTGAGCTCGTTGGCGCCATGCTTGCCCATGGCGAGCGCGAAGAAACCGGAGTCCACTTCCGGGTTTTCGAGATCTTTCGGTTCGAATTTGCCCTTGGCGGCGAGATCGGTCAGGCAGAAACGGATGCAGGCGTTCAGGGCCGCATCGGCAAACCCGGCCAGGGCTCCGGTGACCTGATCGAGATCGATGGCGCCGCCGATGTCGGCGATCCCGAGCGTCAGGGCAAGGTCATGTTTCAGGAGGCGCAGGTCGCGCATCAAATCGGCTTCCGTTTCCGCCGCTGCGATACGGGCGTCTTCGATCAGACGGCGGATTCGCGCTTCCGGCGGATCGTTCAGGATCCGGATCAGCCGGGCCGGATCGGCAAGCATCAGGTCGCGCAGATAGGTGGAATTTGCGAAAATGCCGAGGATACAGTTGCGAACGCTGTCCCGGGCCTCCAGGAACGCCCGCAGACCGGCAGCCTCTTCGCTCCGGTCGGCCTTCTCCAGAAGATCATCCAGAAACAGGCCGGCCCGCTCGGGCTCCAGCGCCCGCGGGATAACCGTCAACCGGTCGGAGAGGATCGCCGCGTTCTCTTCAGTCTTCCTGGATTCCTGGTTGCTCGTCATGCGCGTTCTTGTCCCCCTGGCCTCCGGCGCCCTCGTCCTTGGCCCATTTCAAATCGATGACGGCCGACAGGCCCGGGTTCGCATCCTGCAGGACAAGCGAACCGCCGTGCAAGCGGGCAACCGCATTGACCAGGCTGAGGCCCAATCCGTAACCCGGCGCACTCCGGCTGGCATCGAGACGGACGAACCGGCGCCGCACCCGGTCGGCATCTTCCGCCGGAATCCCCGGCCCGTTGTCCGACACGTTGAGGAGAATACGATCCTCATGCCGTTCGGCCTTGATGGAGATCACGAGATCGCCATCGGCGGGCTTTCCGTATTTAAGCGCGTTTTCGATCAGGTTGACGAGGGCCTGGGCGACGAGTTCCCGGTTGCAGCGGGCCATGACGGTTTCAGACACCTGAATATCCAGGCGCCCGCCTTCATCCTCCACCACGGGTTCGTAAAGATCGGCCATCTCCTCGACCACGGCCTTCAGATCGACATCGTCCATGCCCGATTCCGGCGCCATGGCCTCGACGCGGGCGATGCGCAACAACGCATCGAAGATCCGGATCAGAGTGTCGCTGTCATCAAGGGTAGCCTCGAGCGCGGACCGGTATTCCCCGTCCGACTTCGCCTCGCGCAGAGTGGTTTCCACGCGTGTGCGCAGGCGCGTCAGCGGTGTCTTCAGGTCGTGGGCGATGTTGTCGGAAACGTCCTTCATACCCTGCATCAGCAGTTCGATACGGTCGAGCATCTCGTTCAGATTGGTCGCCAGCCGGTCGAACTCGTCACCGTTTCCGGCAACCGGCAGACGTCCGGACAGATTGCCGTGCATGATGGTCTGACTGGTCGCGGCAATGCCGTCGATCCGCTTCAGCACGCGGCGGCTGACGAACAGCCAGGTGATCACGGCCATGACCACGACGACGGCGAGCCACAGGCGCAGAGCCTCGCCCAGAAGAGCGGAGAACCGCTGCTGCTCGCCCAGATCGCGGCCGACCAGAAGCCGGTATCCGCCACGCAGCTCGAACGTGCGCACCAGCGCTTCGCGTTCCACGTCGCCGCCGGGTTCCACGCGGGCATATTTCACCCGGCGGATATCCCCGTCCGCCTCATCGAGAACGACCGTCGGCAGTCGCGCGATGTTGCCGGCAATGGTCACTCCGGCGAAATCGGTCAGGAGATAGAGACTTGCATCGGGACGGCGCGCCCGGCGGTCGATGCTTTCGACCACGGAGCGGACGCCGCCGCGGACATATTCGTCGGCCAGGCCGGAAATCTCCGCGTCCACGGTCTGCACGACCTGGCCTGCCATCAGTTGGTTGGTGTTGCGGGAAATATAGACCAGCAGAAAGCCGGACAAGCCGGTGAACACGGCGATATAAAGCACCGACAGCTTGAAAGCCGTCGTTCGGATAATCCTAGTGAGACGCGTCACGGATCGTGTACCCGGCACCGCGGATGGTATGCAGCAGCGGCACGTCGAAGCCCTTGTCGATCTTCCCCCTCAGCCGCGAGATATGCACATCGATGACATTGGTCTGGGGATCGAAATGATATTCCCATACGTTTTCCAGAAGCATGGTGCGGGTCACGACCTGTCCGGCATGCTGCATGAGGTATTCCAGCAGGCGGAATTCCCGCGGCTGCAGCGGAATGTCCGTGTCGCCGCGCCTGCAGGTATGGGACAGACGGTCGAGAACCAGATCCCCCACCTTGTAGGTCGTCTCCACCTCCGCGCCCGCCTTCGGGCGCCGGGACAACGCCTCGACCCGCGCCAGCAGCTCGGTAAAGGCATAGGGCTTGGGCAGATAGTCGTCGCCGCCCGCCTTCAGGCCCTTGACCCGGTCATCCACCTGTCCGAGCGCGGACAGGATCAGCACCGGGGTGTGGTTTCCGGCCTTGCGCAGGGTCTCGATCACTGACAGTCCATCGCGTTTGGGCAACATCCGGTCGACGATCAGGACATCATAGGTGCTCGACGTGGCCAGCTCCAGGCCGGCATCGCCATCCGGGGCCTGATCCGCCAGATGACCCAGTTCCTTAAGACCCTTGGCCAGATAGGCCGAGGCCTCGG
This sequence comes from Roseibium sp., assembly GCF_048260565.1. Classification (GTDB taxonomy): domain Bacteria; phylum Pseudomonadota; class Alphaproteobacteria; order Rhizobiales; family Stappiaceae; genus Roseibium. Next base: position 116,055 of record NZ_JBLXGP010000009.1, read on the forward strand.
CGTCGTCTTCGATAATGAGAATCCGCAACATAACCTCCTTTTACAGAAGAATGACACAAGGATGTAGTGGCAATTCCCAAAGACGCGGCTGGCGGCAAGTCCGGAAGATCCGGGCTGCCGCCAGCTGGTGCGACACGGCCGAGTGCGGGGGGCAGAGGGGGGATCAGCCGGCCGTGTCTAACTGGGAACCTTGCTTCGCTCAGCCTACCTTTTTCATCGGCAGGGCGACAAAGCGGGAGTTGTCGCCGCGCTCCACGCGGAACAGAACTGCCTTGCGGCCATCCTTTTTCGCGGCATCGACCGCCTTGGCGACATCCTCCGGTGTGGAGACCTTCGTGCCGGCCACTTCGAGGATCCGGTCGCCCTGGCTCAACTGCTTTTCGGCAGCCGGACCATCCGGGTCGACATCGGCAATGACCACACCGTCGCCATCCATGCCGGCTTCCTTGGCGGTCGTCAGGGCAAGGCCCAGATCGTCAAGGGTTGCCTTGGACGGCTCGATCTGGCTGTCCGGGGTGTCGGCGCTGGCGGTCGTATCGGACAGGCGGCCAAGCTTGACCTCGACGTCCTGTTCCTTGCCATCGCGCCACAGGGACACCTTCACTTCCGTATCCGGATCGTAGGCTGCGATCACGCGGGACAGTTCGCGCGGATCCTTGATGCTCTTGCCGTCAACGGCGAGAATGGTATCGCCCGTTTTCAGGCCGGCGGCCTGCGCCGGGCTGTCGTCCTGAACCTGGGCAACCAGGGCGCCGCGGGTGTCCTCAAGGTCGAGGCTTTCGGCGATATCGTCGGTCACAGGCTGGATCTGGACACCGAGCCAGCCGCGGACAACCTTTCCGCCGTGCTCCAGGTCCATAATAACGTCACTTGCCGTGGACGCGGGGATCGCGAAGGCGATGCCCACATTGCCGCCCGACGGCGAGTAGATCGCCGCGTTCACGCCGATCACCTCACCCTTCATGTTGAAGGCCGGACCGCCAGAGTTGCCGCGGTTCACAGGGGCGTCGATCTGGATGAAATCATCGTAAGGACCTGCACCGATATCCCGGCCGCGGGCAGAGACGATCCCTGCGGTCACACTGCCGCCGAGGCCGAACGGGTTGCCGATGGCGACGACCCATTCACCCACTTGCGGCGCATCGTCCGCGAACTTCACATAGGTAAACTTCTTGTCCGCATCCACCTTCAGGAGCGCCAGATCGGTGCGCTTGTCGGCGCCGACCAGCTTGGCGCTGTATTCCTTACCATTGTCGTCGATGACAGTGAATTCGGTACCCTTGTCGATCACGTGGTGGTTGGTCACCAGGTAGCCGTCTTCAGTGATAAAGAAGCCGGAGCCCTGGGCCATGCCATAGCGGTGCTTGCGCGGCGGCGTGGCGCCTTCACTTTGACCCTGGCCGCCGAAATCCCTGAAGAAACGGCGCAGAGGGGAATCCTTCGGCAGACCGTTGAAGAAGTCGTTGAAGCTGCCGTTGTCGCCGTTGCCGTTGAAACCCATCATGCGGGGCTCGAGTTCTTCTTTGACCCGCACACTGACAACTGCCGGCTGAACGGACTTGACGACATTGGTGAAGTCGACCGGACCGGCACTTTCGACCTTGACCGGATCCGCCAGAGCGGCCTGGTTCGGAATAACGGTCTGGGCGGTGAGGATACCGGCAACGCCGAGAGCCATGGCACCTGCCAGCAGGCCGGCACGGCGTCCGCGCAGGGAGATTACCTTGCCTCTCTTGGGGGTCTGATTTTGCATCTGTGTTCTTCCTCTCATGACTGACGGATCAGATTTCCGGCAGGAACGCGGGGTACTCCCCTGCCGCTTCATGATGGAAGATAGGAATGCCAGCCTTACAGACGCCTGTCGGGGAGATTAAGCTTTCGTAAGGTTGGCAGACGTACCGCCGAAGACCACCGGCTCCGCGCCTGCCTGCCATCTGGAGACCTTCGGCATGATGGCCGCGAAACGGTCCGAAGCCTCAAAGGCGCTCAGCCAGCGTAACAGGGAGGGCCAGTCCTGGGCCTCGAACCACGTGCGGTCGGTATTGGCGAACTGGCGAACGAAAGGAAGAATCGCAAAGTCTGCAAGGGAGGCTCGGGATCCGAACAGCCAGTGCGATCCGGAAAGCCGGCCGTTCAGATCGAACAGATATCGGGACGCCGCAGCCCTTTCGTCTTCGCGATCCGCGTCCTCGTACCGGGTGTCGTATTTGTAACGATCGAGATGACGTTTGAAGGGGCCGTCGATCCGACCGATCAGCGCCAGCATATCCTCCATTGAGGCCGCTTCGGGAGCCAGCCAGCTTTCCGGATCGTGCTGCCGGAGCGCCCAGAGCATGATGTCCAGGCTTTCATCGATGACATCTCCCTGTCCGGTGACCAGACAAGGCACCGTCGCCGAAGGCGAGGCGGCCAGAAATTCCGGCGCCTTGTCACGAAGGACGATTTCGCGCAATTCCACAGCCGAGCCGCTTGAAAGCACAGCCAGGCGCGCGCGCATGGCGTAAGGACAGCGTCGGAAAGAATAAAGGACCGGAAGAGCGGACATGGCACCGGTGTCGACCATCGCCTGGCCAACCGTCAAGTGCGGAAATCACTCCGACTGCAGGGCAAGCAGATTTTCCAGACTCAGGGAGCCGGTCTTCCGTGCGCGCGCCGGATCGCTTCCGTCCGCTTCGCCGCGGGCTTCATCCAATACGGCAAACAGATGTTCGACGGCATCAAGCCCCCTTGTCGGCTCTCCGCGGGCTTCCGCCATGTCCCGCTGCCCGGCAATCACCGCCGTCAGATCGGTCTTCCGGTTCGGGTCGAAGGGCCCCGGGTCGGTCCCCGATATCCGCGCGGACGTTTCCCGCATGTGCATTCGGAAATCCTCTCCATGCGTCTCCAGCATCATGATGTCGGCCAGGGGCACATAGCCGGCGGCTTTCAACTCCTCCGCAAGCTGGTCGATTTCACGTGGCGATATGGATTTCGGATCGTATCGGGCGGCAATCGCGTCCAGGTCAGGCTGATCGGCCTGCCTGTTTCCGTTCACACCGGCATGAATTTCCGAGTAAGGGGTTGTTTTTGCCGCCCCGGCAGAGCCGGCTGAGCCAGCCGAGCCGCTCTCGCCGGCGGACGCTTGTCTGTTTCTGCCTGAATGGCCGACCGAAAGCCCGCTCATGAATTCAATTGCCGATGCTACGGACATGCTTCCTCCGCCCATACTTACCCTGCCACGTCGAAATACGAAGCAAATGCAATGCCAAACCGCAACTCGACGTCGCCAGACAGAAAACCACCAGCTTTCAAAATAACCGTTTCGAATATCCGTAATTTTTACATTAATTTTTCCTGCAACACCTAATACAAGCAAAACTACTCAGACTTTTAATTTCTTACGTTAGGCCAAATTAAAGGTATTCTTGAAATACTTAATCACCCGATTTTCAGGCAGGAACTCCATGCTTACTTCACTTGTTGACCTCGCCAAAGAAAGCAGCAGCGATAAGCGGCGCGAACTCATGGGGCACGTCGTGTCTCTGTTCGTCATGGGCGCGGAAAAATACAACAACGAAGAAATCGCCTTGTTCAATGGCGTTCTCAAACGCCTTGTCGATCTCGTGGAAGACACGGACAAGGAAGAGCTTTCCGAAAAGCTGTGCGAAGTCCGGACCACGCCGCGCGAACTGGTCCTGAAGCTGGCAAATGAAGATCTCGTCATATCCAAATACATGCTGCAGTACTCCACGGTCCTGACCCTGGATGACCTGATGCAGCTGGCCAAGATCAAGGGCCAGGGGCACTTGTTGGCGATTTCCAAACGCGAAAGGCTGGAAGCCCGGTTGACCGATGTGCTGATCGAGCGCGGCGAGCAGCCCGTCCGGCGGTCTGTAGCCGCCAATCCGGGCGCGGAACTTTCTCATTGGGGGACCAAGTTCCTGGTCAAGATTGCGGAGAAAGACCCGGTCTTGCGGGAAAGCATGATCAACCGCAGCGATCTCAAGCCTGAACATTTCGACCGGCTGATCAAGCAACTGCCCGAGGAGCAGGGCAAGAAAATGCGCCACCTCTATACCAGTAACGAGAAACTTGCCGAAGAGCTGTTCCACGAAGCCGGTAACCTGGTGGCGAAAAGCAAGCTGGACCGGAAAAATACCAGGATCGATACCAAGGGGTCCATAAGAGAGATCAAAAACGGCACAAAGTCGCTGGACAAGGTCTTTGTCGAGCACACGCTCTCCAACCGGCTCCTGGATCTATCCTATCTCCTGGCGGAACTTGCCGGCCTGGAACAGAAATACGTCCTCAACGCGATCCTGAGGTCCGAAATCGACGGCATTGCGATTGTGTGCCGGGCTCTGGACGTGGGTGAAACGGAATTTTCCACGTTCTGCAAGGCGCGCTGCTCAATCCTCGGCCTTCCTGCCAATGTCGCGGAGAAATGGCTGAGCGATTATTGCGTGTTGACCGTCGCCGACGCCCAAAGGGCACTCAGGTTTATCATGGTGCGCCTGAAAGCCATGGAACAACACGCGGCGTAAGGAAAACCGCGGCCGGAAACCGCAAAGGCGGTTATTCTCGCGCCCTGGTGACGATCGCTGCCCCGCTCTTCAACGTCTTGTGGACCGGGCATTTGTCGGCGATTTCGAGCAGTCTTGCGCGCGTCGCCTCGTCGAGGTCGCCCTCAATGGCAATCCTGCGTTCGAACCGGTCGATCCGACCGCCGTTCTTCCTCATCTCCTCGCCGCAATCCTCGCAATCGGCGGCATGGACCTTGCCGTGGCTGACCGTCGACGCGATCTTCGTGACCGGCAGGTTCTTGCGGTCCGCATACATGCGTAACGTCATGACCGTGCAAGCGCCCAGCGCCGCGGACAGATAGTCGTAGGGAGACGGTCCGGAATTCAATCCACCGACATCTTCCGGCTCGTCGGCAAGCAGCCGGTGCCTTCCACTGGCGATCATGGCCTGGTATTTCCCAAGCCCGGTCTCAACCACCTCTACATGTTCGCTTTCCGACGGCGTTTCCGCTTCCGGGACGGCGTCGAGATAGCCGCTCGCCCAGGCGGCGATGACCCGTGCGGCATAGGCCGCATCTTCCGGCCTGGTCAGCAGATGATCGGCGTTGTCCAGAGACACGAAGCTCTTCGGATGCCGCGCCGCGACGAAAATCTCGGTTGCATTGTCGATGCCCACGACCTCGTCGCGCGGCGCATGCATGATCAGCAGCGCCTTCTTCAGTTGCCGCACTTTCTCGTGCAGAGCATGTTCCTCGAGTTCGTCGACGAATTCCTTGCGGACCTGAAAGCTTCTGCCGGCAAGCTCTACGGTGCCCTGCCCGTCCTTGCGAATCGTCTCCAGATCGCCATGAAAACTTTTCAGGACGTGGGCGGCATCGCCGGGCGCACCGATGGTGGCAATGGCCCGGACCTCCGGCAACGCGCCAGCCACCGAAAGGACCGCGGCTCCGCCCAGGGAATGGCCGATCAGCAACTGGGGGGCCTCAAAATGGTCCGACAGATAGGCGGCAGCCCGTTTCAGATCCTCGATATTGGTCGAGAAACCGGTGGAGGCGAAGTCGCCGCCACTGCCGCCAAGCCCGGTAAAATCGAAACGCAGCACGGCGATGGCCTGTTCGGTCAGGGCGCCGGCGATGTTACGCGCGGCGGCAATGTCCTTGGAACAGGTAAAGCAATGGGCGAAGAGCGCGAAGGCCCGGATTTTCCCGGCGGGCAGATCAAGGCGAGCCGCCAGCCTGGCGCCCTGTGCGCCCTCGAATTCAACCTTCAACGCGCGTTCGGGCATTCGATCTCCTCCTGACGGGACCTTCATGAATAAAGGTACACGTGAATAGATAGGTCGCGGTGAGCGTCCCGCAATCGGTGAAACCGCCGGCGCTTGATGACGCTGGGGAAGTTGTGCGGACACATATCCGCACAAACAACATGCATAAATTTCCCATTATTAGCTGAATGTGAAGACTTTCGGCGACATACTCAGAAAAACCCGGAAATGGCCTGACAATGCTCGACACTTTGATTGAACTTGCAAAGGACAGCTCCTCGACGAAGCGCCATCAACTCGTGGACCATGTCACGGAACTCTTCGCAGCGCGGGCACACAAGAACCGGGCCGAAGAAATCGCCACGTTCAACGAGCTTCTTGAAGGGGTTTTCGACACGCTTGATGACAGCGCCAAGCAGAAAATTTCCGAACGCCTGTCGAATGTAACGGCAACCTCCGCCAATCTGGCCTTCAAGCTGGCCAAGGAAGACCTAAGCATTGCACAACCGTTCCTGGAGCGCTCGCAGGCATTGAAGGACGCTCACCTGCTTGAGATCGCGTCGACCCAGAGCCAGGGACATCTGCTCGCGCTATCCAAAAGAGAGCATCTGGACGCCAAGGTCTCGAAGAAGCTTGCCGAGCGCGGCAGCAAGGAAGTCAGGAGATCCCTGGCAAGCAATCTGGGGGCGGATATTTCCCCGGAAGACCTGGAAAAGGTCATCAAGGAACTGCCGAAACAGATGGGCGAACGGATCCGTCACCTGCGCAAGTCCAACGAGGAACTTATACAGGACCTGTTTCGCGACCCGGCGGAGATCATGGCGGGCGACCCGCTGGAGAAAAAGGAAACGCGCATCGACGTACGCCAGTGGATCGCTGGAATTCGCGAGGGGCACGTCACGCTCAACAAGGCGATTTCCCAGCTGGCTTTCGAAAAGAACCTCTATGACATCACGGTTCTTCTCGGCATAGCTTCGGGCCTGAATCACGCGCATGTGGTCAACATGATGATCCGCTACGATTCGACGGGAATTGCCACCTTGTGCCGCGCAGTCGGCATTCCGGACGGCGAATATGCCCTGATTTGCAAGGCGCGCTGCAATCACCTGAAATTCCCGGAGTCGACGGGCAGCAAGTGGGTCACGAACTACCATGTTCTCGACCCCGCCGAAGCGAAACGCCTGCTCGGGCTTTTGAAGATCAAGCTGCAGAACCGTCGGGCCGTTGCGGCTTAGAGCAGCGGTCAAATGGTTCAAAGCTATCGCCCGCTGCTCTAAAGCGCGGTGCTTTGGTCGTCCGATCAGGCCTTGTCGGAACTGCCTTCTTCCAAAAGCGCGTCGAGCCGGGCTTTCTCATCCTTGCTCAGCGGCCGGGAAGCCAGCACGCCTGGCGCCGCCTTCCGCCTCCTCACGGCCAGGAATATCCCGATCACCCCTGCAATCAACGCGACAGGTGCCGCCGCCCAGAGGATGAGGTTGTGAAGCGCGAAACGCGGCTTCAGAAGCACGAATTCGCCGTAGCGGTCGACGAGGTAGTCGATCACTTCCTCATCCGTGTCGCCGGCGACCAGACGCTCGCGCAGCAGAATCCGGAGGTCCTTGGCAAGAGGCGCATCGCTGTCGTCGATGGACTGGTTCTGACACACCATGCAGCGCAGGTGGGCCGACAGCGCGCGGGCACGGGTTTCCAGCGCCGGATCGTCCAGTATCTCGTCAGGTGCGACCGCAAGGGCGGGCCCTATCAGCGCGACGAGAAGCATCAATCCGGCGAAGACCTTCATCGGTAGGGATCTCAGGGACATGGGCTCACTCCGCCGGTGCCGGCGCAGACGGCATCTTGCGTCCCGCCGCCGGCTTCGGCGCACCGACCCGCAAACGGCGGTCCGCAATCGACAGCAATCCACCGAATGCCATGACCATGCAGCCGCCCCAGATCAAGATCACCAGCGGCTTGAAATAGACGCGAACGTCCATGCTGCCGTCCTGATGAACCTCGCCAAGAGACAGATAGAGCTGCGACAGGCCGGAGGTCAGGATCGCCGCTTCCGTCGTCGGCATCTGGCGCGCGGTATAAATCCGCTTGGACGGGTCCATCGTCGCGACTTCGACGCCGCCGGAACGGACGGTGAAATGGCCGACATCCTCGGTGTAGTTCGGCCCCGTGCGCGGCGCCGCCCCGTCGAAGGTGACTTCAAAATTATGTACTTCGACCGACTCTCCGGGATGCAGGGTCTGGATCTGCTCCTCCTGAAAGGCGGTCGCGGTGACGATGCCGAGCACGGTGATACCGACGCCGAAATGGGCGACCGCGGTCCCCCAGGCCGAGCCGGGAAGTCCCCACAGCCGGCTGATCGCTCGGGCCGGGCCGACCTCGAACAGTCTCACACGGGAAACGATCTCCGAAACCGATCCGGCCATGATCCACACGGCAAGCCCGGCGCCGAGCGGTGCGAGGACCTGCTCCACTCCCCACAGCCAGAATGTGAACAGCACGGCCAGGAGCGCCAGCCCGAAAGCGGCGTAGAGGCGTTGGGAGGCCGCCAGAAGGTCGCCCCGTTTCCAGGCGAGAACGGGACCGAAAGGCACGGCGAGCAGCAGCGGCACCATCAGCGGTGCGAAGGTCAGATTGAAGAACGGCGCGCCGACGGAAATCTTGTCGCCGGTGACGATGTCGAGCGCCAGCGGATAGAGCGTGCCGACGAACACGGCAGTGGCTGCCGCCGTCAGGAAGAGATTGTTGAGGACCAGCGCTCCCTCCCGGCTGATCGGCGCGAACAGACCGCCCTGCTTCAGTACCGGCGCACGCCAGGCGTAAAGCGACAGCGATCCGCCGATGAACAGGCACAGCAGAACCAGGATAAACACGCCGCGCGCCGGATCGGTTGCGAAGGCATGGACCGAGGTCAACACGCCGGAGCGGACCAGGAAGGTGCCCAACAGCGACAGGGAGAAGGTGAAGATCGCCAGCAGGACCGTCCACACCTTCAGTGCATCGCGCTTTTCCATGACGATGGCCGAATGCAGCAGCGCGGTGCCGGCAAGCCACGGCATGAAGGAGGCGTTTTCCACCGGATCCCAGAACCACCAGCCACCCCAGCCGAGCTCGTAGTAAGCCCAGTAGGACCCCATGGCGATGCCAAGCGTCAGGAAGACCCAGGCAAGCAGCGTCCACGGCCGGACCCATCGCGCCCAGGCGGCATCGAGACGACCGAGGATCAGGGCCGCGACGGCAAAGGAAAAGGTGATGGAGAAGCCCACATAGCCGACATAGAGAAGCGGTGGGTGAATGGCCAGACCGATGTCCTGAAGGATCGGGTTCAGGCCGTTGCCCTCGACCGGCGGATTGGCGATGCGGGCGAAGGGGTTTGAGGTCGCCAGCATGAAGAGGGTAAAGCCGGCGGTGATCCAGGCCTGAACGCTCAAGGTGGTTGCCCGCAGCGGTGCCGGGATATTGCGGCCGAAATAGCCGACAAGCCCCCCGAAGAACACCAGGATCAGCACCCACAGCAGGACCGAGCCCTCGTGGTTGCCCCACACGCCGGTGATCTTGTAGAGCAGCGGCTTGGCCGAATGCGAGTTTTCCCAGACATTCACGACCGAGAAGTCGGATGTCACATACGCAATCGTCAGGGCCACGAACGAAACCAGCACCAACAGAAACATCAAGACGGAAACAGGCGGCGCGGTCGCCATCAGCCGTTCATCGCCGCGCAGGGCGCCCCAGACGGGCACGACCGACTGCACCAGCGCAAGCGCGAAGGTCAGTACCAGGGCGTAATGTCCGAGTTCTACGATCATGTGCTCTCCCGCGTCCTTGGAGGACTGTTTCTCAGGCGACCTGGCCCGATTGGCATTCGTTGACTTATTTTTCCGCGCCCTGCCAGACACCCTGCCTCTTCAGCGACTCGGCGACTTCCTTGGGCATGTAATTCTCATCATGCTTGGCAAGAACGTTGTCGGCGACGAAGACGCCGTCCGGTCCGACGGTGCCTTCCGTCACAACCCCCTGCCCCTCCCGGAACAGGTCCGGCAGGATACCCATATAGGTCACCGTTACCGTATTGGCCGTATCCGTGACCTTGAAGCGCACATTGGCATCGCCGGAGCGCTCGACGGAGCCGTCCTCCACGAGCCCGCCAAGGCGAATGCGCTGGCCGGGCGGCACGCCCTTTTCGACAATATCCGTTGGAGATTGAAAGAATACGATTTGGTCGTTCAGCGCAAAGAGGATCAATCCAAGCGCACCGGCCAGAACCACGCCGGCAATTCCGATCAGCGTAAGGCGTCGTTGTTTCCGCGTCATATCTTGTTCGTCCGTCCCAGCCCGGCCGCTCCCTCCAGCGACAAGGGCCCATTAGTATTCCAGGCACATGCCTATTCGGTTTTAAGCCCCAGCTGCCCCGCGGTCTCCTTGATCTGGCCCAAGGCGGCCGCATCGCCCGCGAAGGCGGCCGATGCCTGCTTGAAGGCAGCCTGTGCCTCGTCCTTCTTGCCCAGCACCGTATAGGCCCGGATCAGCCGGGACCATTCCGCCGGGGTTCCCCCCTCCGAATTGAGCCGCTCCGCCAGCCGGCCCACCATACCCGCAACCATCTGATTGCGGTCTTCAGCGCTCATATCGGCGGCAGCCGCCATCTGTTCGCGGCTGGGGCCGGGCAGGTTTTCCGCCGCCGGCGGCGCCGAGCCATCAGATGCGGCCAGGCCGAGTTGTCCTGCAATGTCCCTGATCTGTCCAAGGCCAGCCGGATCACCGCTATATGCGTCCGATGCCTTTTTCAAGGCAGCCTCCGCCTCGTCTTTCTTGCCCAGCACCATATAGGCCCGGATCAACCGAGCCCATTCCGCAGGGCTGCCGCCTTGCGAGTTGAGACGTTCGGCGAGCCGGCCCACCATACCCGCGACCATCTGGTTGCGGTCCTGCGCACTCATATCGGCCGCCGCGGCCATCTGTTCACGGTCCGGGCCAGGCAGATTTTCCGCCATCGGCGGCGCTGAGCCTTCAAGAGCCGCGAGGTTCTGCCGTGCCACCGGAACCCATGGAGCCTGCGGATCGGCACCCTTCAGCAGATCCTGCCATGCGGCGATCGCTTCGTCCTTCTTGCCTTCCTGCCCAAGGGACAGGGCAATGAAGAACCGCGGCTTAACCGCCGTTTTGTCCATTTTTATGGCCTGCTCGAAGGCGCCTCTGGCGTCGGCACTGACAATGCCGTCGTTGGCCACGGTCAAGGCCTCACCGAGATCGGTCATCCGCCTGACATTCGGGCCGAGCAACCGGACGGCATGTTGATAGGCTCTCGCAGCCTCCCGCGGCTTGCCGATACGCATATAGACCGGAGCCAGCACATCCCAGCCCTGGCCGTCCTGGGGATTTGCAGCCAGATGTTTTTCCACGCGCGCGACCAGCACTTCAACCGACTGGTCCTGCGGCGGCGCGGACAGGCGGGCGGCGAGCGGACTGTCCGGAAGATCCGGCGACCCGATGAACAGATAAGTCCCAAGCGCGAGGAGCGGCAGGCAGACGATGGCGACAATTTGCCCGAAGCGCAGCGGCCAGGAAGCCTTCGGAGCCGCCTCGACCTTTTCCGCGCGCTCATGGGCTGCCAACAGCCGGCGGGCAATTTCCGTGCGCGCGGCGCCGGCAGCCTCGTCATCGATCAGGCCACGTTCCAGGTCTTTATCGACCTCATCAAGCTGCTGACGATAAACGGCTTCGTCGGCTGTCGGGCCGGCGGCTTCCCCATCGTGAAGCCGTTTTCTCGACATCGGCACGAGGATGGACAGGGCTGCGACAGCCGTCATTACGGCGATTAGGATCCAGAGCGTCATGAGAGGCACTATAGACATTGGCCGGAGCAGAATGGCAAGCGCGCAGTTATGTGACCTGCCGTCGCGGCTGCCACAAACCTCCCGTCGAGACTATTGAGCTCCGCTGCCTGCCGTGATGAGCCGGGGCTTGCGCAGGCTTGCGATGCCGTCGTCTTTCGGTGTGTGCGCCAGGGCTGACTGTCGGCTGCGACGCAGTTGCGCCGCATAGTCCGTCCCGAAATAGATTTCGGAAAGCATGATCGCCACATCGACCGCGGCCAGATGGGCTTTCCTCTGCTTGCCGACGGTCTTCCCCAGATCCGTAATCAGGGACCGGGTCACGATTTCCAGGGTCTGCTCAACCGCCTGGCGCGTGCGCTTGCCGACATCATTGACAGCAAAGGTCTGGGATGCATTGCGCACCATGACGACCACACGCAAAGACCTGACCGCATCGTCGATGGACACCTGGTCCTGATCCAGCGTGCCTTCCTTGGTCCACTTGGGAACCTGCAGAGCCCGGCGCACGGCGCCATGGGCATTGTTCAGTTCGCGGGTCACAACTTCGGAAATATTGCGCTTCGTTCCCGAAAGGCGCTTGTGCCAGTCGCCCGTCTGCGTCAGGTCCATATCCAGTTCCACGCCGCGCACGAGGCTGTGGTATTCGGAAAGCGCCTGGGAAAAGGCGACCGGGTCCGGATTGTTTTTCCGGTGCTCCAGAGCCAGAACGTTCAGCCTTTCCGCCTCGCTCATGACGACGTCGACGAAAGGCGCGAATTGCGAAGTGCTGATCAGCTTCGGATCGTTGGTTCGGGCCAGGCGGCCGGCAAAAGTGCATAGCGCCGACGGTGTATCCGCCCGCTCCAGAAGAGCCGCTGCCACGACCGAAATATGATCGGGATACTTCGCCGAACATTTGTCGACCAGATTGAGGACGTCGGTATCGATTTTGATACGGTTCTCGCTGAGGGTTTCCGGAACCATGTTCAGGAACGGCATCAGCCAGCGCTCGGCGGCCAGGATCTTGTGAATGTCCTTCAGATCCGCAATGCCGCGCTCACCGCCCATCTCGATGGACAAACGGCGGCGCTCCTTGTCGGACGAATCGATGCGTTCGAGGGCGGATCCGACGGCATCGACGGCCCTTCGGCGCAGCGCATGAACGAAATTGTCGAGCCTTTCCTCGCTGACCGTTTCCTTTTCGGCCTCCTCCAGAACCCGGCGGACATCGCCCGGAAGCACATCCCGGCCGATCCATTGCCAGACCCGCTCCAGATTCGGCCGGTAGACCCGGCCCTCCTGACGGGTGGGAAGATCCTCGTTGATCAGGAATTCGTCCAGCGGCGTGAAAAACATCCGCTGAACCTGATTGCGGCGAAGGGCGCCGCCGCGGGTGACTGCCTCCGCGGCCCCTCTCGGATCGCGCAGAAGCTTCAGGGAGGCAGACAGGATCAGCTCGAGGTGAGGGTCTTTCAGCCCGGAATCTCGGGATTTCTCCAGCTTGCGGACAAGATTTTCCACCGCCTGCGGACTAAGTCCCTGCAGGTATGTGGTGATCTTGTTGGTCAGCAGTTCCGTTTCAGTCATGATCCGCGATCGGTCGGACTATTCCGATTACATCGCACCCTAAAGGCAGAACGCTTAAACAAAGGTTGAAGGAATTCTTATCACTTTCCCAAAGTGGGAGCGAAAGTCGCTTGTCGCGCAATAGCTTAACGGATAATCCTGCCAAACCCGGATGGTTTTACAGGAATTGCAAGCGGTTATTATCGGACCTGCCGGCTCAGCTCAGGGTACGCCACGAGCCGTCATCTTCCTGACAGGCCGTGCCGCGGGCCGTCATCATGGCGCCGTTAAGGGTCATCTCGTGGGTAAATTCGCGGCAAGAGGTATCGTTGACCTGATAGACCGGTCCGGGACGAACCTGTCCGCTACGGCCGGTTTTGTCATTCTCCCAGGAAACAGCCACACCGACGCCATTGGCGCGCAATGCGCGCCGCTGGGCTTCGGCAGCCGCCCTTCGGTCGGAAGCATCCAGAGACTGGCCGAATTCGTTGCTCTGTAAAAGCGCGATCGCCGCACCTGCTTCGCTCCGTCCGACCGCCCCCGGCGAACCGGTGGCGGAACTCCAGAAGCCCAGGTCATGGCTCCCCGTCCCGGGCGTGCTGCTGCAGGCAGTCAGGCCGGCCAGGATAAGAACGAGCACAGATGTGTTGCGCAGGCGCATGCATCACTCCGTCGATCTGCGGCCGGTTTACAGAATCACCGACTCTCGATCATGGTTTAGGCGACGTTTATGGCTGAACTTGGCCCATAATGGTAAATTTTCGCCACATTATTCGTTTCGCCGCAATTAAAATAGGCGTGAGCCTGTTTCGATTAAAGGGCCGGAAGCACCAGACGGGTCTTCAGTCCTCCGATATCGGCCCGCTCCAGTTCGAACCGCCCGCCGTAAAGGGCGGCAAGGTCGGCCACGATGGACAGGCCCAGACCCGTACCCGGTACCGTCTCGTCCAGACGGCGTCCGCGCTTGACCGCTTCCTTCCGCTCCTCCTCGCTCAGCCCCGGACCGTCATCCTCGACCACCAGTTCGAACATAGACCTCGCGGAACCGCCTTCGTTTAGCACCTGAACCTTGACGGTCACTTGCGAGGATGCCCACTTGCAGGCGTTGTCGATCAGATTTCCGGCCATTTCCTCCATATCCTGTTGTTCGCCGCGAAACCGGATCCCGCCGGAGATGGACGCCCCCACCTCGATGCCGCGGCGCTGGTAGATCTTGTCCATGGCCCGCACGAGGCGGTTCAGGACAGGCTCGACCTCGCAGGAAACGCCGATGACCCGCCGCTGCGCGGCCATCCGGGCGCGCTCCAGATGATGCTGGATCTGGGTCGACATGACGGCTGCCTGCTCGCCGACCTTGTCGGCCAGCGGCCCCGGATTGGCCCGCGCCTCGTTGGCGATCACCGAAAGCGGCGTCTTCAAACCATGGGCCAGGTTGCCGACATGGGTGCGCGCGCGCTCCACGATCTCCCGGTTCGACAGGATCAGGGCATTGAGTTCCACGGCCAGCGGCGCGATTTCGCGCGGCAGGTTTTCATCGATACTCTCCGCATCGCCCATACGCACCGCGGACAGGGATGCGCGCAGGCGGGACAGCGGCCGGAGGCCGACGCGCACCTGCAGGAAAATCGCCCCGATGAGGCCCACACCGAAGATCAGCAGCGTCAGCCCGACCTGGCGCGCAAACTGGCTGACCTCCTCCCGGAAGCCTGCCGTTTCAGCGGCGACGGCGATCACGTAAGGAACGTCTTCGATGGTGATCCGGCTTTGAAGAAAACGAACTTCCTCGTTCCTGGGGCCTTGCGCGAACCCGCTCAGACTTTCCCGATCGCCCAGCGGCGGCATGGTCAGCGGATCGCCGACAAGCGACGGAGACGCAAACAGGATATCGGTGCCATCCGCCTTGCGAACGGTCCAGTACCAGCCGGACAGCGGCAGGGAAAACCGCGGTTCGGGCAGGTTTTCCGGCCGTTTCACACCGGGTGTGGCGCTTCCCGTCGTTTCGGGCGACACCATTTCGCCGATAATCGTGTTCAGATGGACTTCCAGCTGCGAATCGAAGGCACGCTCGCCCGCCGCCCGGTAGAGCCCGACGAGAATGAAGCCCGCAATGACCAGGGCGAGCGTCGACCAGACCGCCGCAACAAGCACCAGCCTTCCGGCAAGAGACCGCTGACGAACCGAAGCAGGCGCATCACTCTCGGTCTGGGGTTCAGCCGTCAACGGCCTCTCCAAGCCGGTAGCCGAGACCGCGGATGGTTTCGATCATGTCCGATCCGATCTTCTTGCGCAGCCGTCCGACGAAGACCTCGACCGTGTTGGAATCCCTGTCGAAATCCTGTTCATAGAGATGCTCGGTCAGTTCGGTGCGCGAAATGACCTTGCCCTGGTGATGCATCAGGTAGGACAAGAGCCGGTATTCATGACTGGTCAGCTTGATCGGTGTTCCGTCCACGGTGACACGCCCGGCGCGCAGATCGAGGCGTACCGTGCCGCAGGTGATTTCGTTGGAGGCATGACCAGCGGCCCGACGCACAAGGGCGCGCACGCGCGCGAGCACTTCCTCCATGTGAAAGGGCTTGGCGACATAATCGTCGGCACCGGCATCTATGCCCGCCACCTTGTCGGACCATCGATCGCGCGCCGTCAGGATCAGGACCGGCATGGCCCGCCCGTCCCGGCGCCAGTTTTCCAGCACAGACAACCCGTCGAGGGTCGGCAAGCCGAGATCGAGAACGACCGCATCATAGGGTTCGGTATCCCCCAGGAAATGCCCCTCCTCGCCGTCATGGGCGGTATCGACCGCATATCCGGCCTCCGTCAGCGCAGTGACGAGCTGGCGGTTGAGGTCGGCATCATCTTCGACAACAAGAATTCGCATATCGTCTTTTCTCACATGAATGTTCGAACCGTGAGGAACTGTAGCCGGAGCCGTGGCGGAAATATGTGATCTCCGCCACAGAGTTCGCTCCGGATGTCAGCGGCTGGCGTTGACGGTTTTGGTCACCACCTGGCCGTTTATCCTCACGGAAAGGCGATAGACATAGCCGCCGCCCTGCTGGCAGAGCTCAGCCTTGACGATTTCGCCGCCGGCGGCCCCTGCGACCGATCCGAGCGACTTGGCCTTTCCGCTTGCCACGGCTTCGCGTGCCTGTGCCTGGGACAGGCACTGGGCATTTGCCGGCGCCGCAGCGGCAAGCATCAAGACCAGAAAGATCATTAGACGTTTCAAGGGACACATCCCTTCAGTTACGGTTTCTGTCCGCCGGCGACACGACTTCCCCAGCGATGTTGGCTTCTTTTTAAACAGGGCCAACTGAATGCAACATGAACACGAGGTTCATCCGGCGTGCAAACGTAAAATCCTTCCCGATTTGCGGAAGCCGGCAAAACAGCATTAAGCTTCTCCATCGGAATTCGTGACAAGCGCCGACTATCGCTGAAACCGCCAGGGCCGACCAGACAGGAGCTTTGAGACCATCGATGCCGCATTCGTGGAAAAGACAAGGACGTACAGTTTTCGGCAAGTCCCTTGTCCTGTTGGCAGTCGCGGGCCTTGTGTCCACAATGACGCCGAAGACAGCCGCTGCCTGCCCGCTCGCCCTCATCGTCGCTATGGACGGTTCCTCCAGCGTCGACGCCCGCGAACATGCGCTTCAGCTTCAGGGGCTGGCCCTTGCGCTTCAGGATCCGGAGGTTGTCGACGCAATTTCCGCCGTCGGCGGTATCTGGTTTTCCAGCTTCGAGTGGAGCGGACGCTACCAGCAGGTCATCCAGGTGGACTGGTCCTTTCTGGACGGCGCGGAAAGCGCGAAAGCGGCGGCAGACAAACTCGCCCGGTCCAGACGCGGTTTCAACGAATTCCCGACGGCCCTCGGCTACGCTCTCGGATATGCAGCGGTTCATCTGAACAAGGCCCCGGAGAAATGCGCGCGCCAGGTCATCGACGTGGCCGGCGACGGGGTCAACAATGAAGGCTTCGGTCCGGCCAGTGCCTATCACGCCTTTCCCTTCGAGGGGATCGTCGTCAACGGACTGGCCATCAAGGGCGCCAAACCGGATCCGGTCGCCTATTATCGCCATAGTGTCATTCGCGGCCCCGGATCCTTCGTCGAGGTCGCCAGCGGATTCGACGATTATGCCGATGCCATGAAACGCAAGCTGCTGCGGGAAGTCGGAACCAGCTACTACACGGAGCTTCAGCCCGGTACGGCCGGTCACGACCTGCGGTAGCCCCGTTCCTCCATCTTCCGGTAAAAATCCCTGAGGGTTGTGCCCGGCTCGGCGCGGAACGTATCGCCGGTCTCGGTCATGCCGGCGATCCGGTCGAGACGGAACATGCGGAAATCCTCGCGCAGTTCGCACCAGGCAACCAGCGTCCACACCTTGCCCCAGAACCACAGTCCGAGGGGGCGGACCGTCCGGTCCGTTCTCGCCTCGCTCGCATCGAGATAAGCCAGGGTCAGCCGCTTCCGCAGATCGGCCGCCTCTTCCAGGCGATCGATCCGCTCGCGCACCTCCGGTGTCATTTCCGGTGCGAATGCGTGGACTTCCACCTGATTGCTTCGGGTACGCGCCTTGTCCGGCAGGACGGCGTCGATCTTGATCAGCGCCTCTTCGGCGGCCCGCGCCATGTCTGCTCCCCCCCAGGCGCGAATAAGGCGGGCGCCCGCGACCAGGGCCACGATCTCGTCGCGGGAAAACATCAGCGGCGGCAGGTCGTAGCCGTCGCGCAGGATATAGCCGACCCCGGCTTCACCATCGATGGGCACGCCGGACGACTGCAGATCTGCGATATCCCGATAGATGGTGCGCTCGGACACTTCGAGCCATTCGGCCAGCTGCCGGGCGCGGACGAGCCGGCCGCCGCGCAGATACTGCACGATCTGAAACAGGCGGTCGGCACGTCTCATCAGAACTTCCTTACGACTGGAACAGGCCGACGGAGTTGCCGTCGGGGTCGAGGCCATAAGCGAAACGTCCGGCGGGGATGGCGATCGGGTCGGAAACGATTTCGCCGCCGGCCTTCACGAAACGCTCCATCGTCGCTTCAAGGGTGTCCGGGCAAGTCAGATGAACGGTCGGACCCGTTCCCTTCGCCGGCGGTTTTCCGGGATAAAGGTGCCCGGCACGCCCCTTGCCGTCGGCAGTCGGAAACATGGCCATGGGATTGGGGCCCATATCTTCCCTGATCAACTCGGTCTGGAAGACATCGTTATAGAAGGCGGTGGCCTTGTCCAGATCGGTAACCGGCAATTCGATCCAGACGGTGAAATTATCGGGTTTGAAAGTCATTGTTGGTCCCTCGTTCGAATGACGACGAGGAAAAGATACCGCCGCCCTCCTGACAGCCTTCTGTCAGGAGCGTGTCAGCACGTCCAAAATAGCTAACTGGTCTCAAGCCGCGAGAAACCGATCGTCTTCGGCAAGGGCTTCCATAAACTCCACCCCGACGCCTATGCCTGTCTCACGCACGACCCGGGCCTTCAGCTCGCGTTTGTCGGGCAGGATGAGCGTAACGTTCTGTCCGACCCCGATACCATCGATATCTATGACTTGCGCGCCGGTCCTGCTTGTGTCGACCACCCGAGCCTTCCTGACTTTGCCCGAAGCATCTGCGATACCGATGTCGCCGGACCTGGCAATGCGGAGCGCCTGACGCCGGTCCTCGACATCCCGCGCGACGTCCTCCAGAAAGCTTTCCACATCGGAAGCCAGACCCTTGCTCGACTCCGAAACCATGAAGGTGGCCGTGTTTACCGTGCCGGACTCGCCGCGTGTCTGTTGGATGGCTTGCGTAACCACATCAATGTTGGTTGCTGCGCTATTCGTGCCGTCGGATGCCCGGCGGGCCGCTTCGGCGATTTCCACCGTGGCGGCCTGCTGCTGATCGACGGCGCTGGCAACCGCCGTTGCAAGTTCCCGCATTTCACCGACCTTTTCGGTGATATTCGTGATCGAGGAAGCCGCGTCGCGGACCGAGGTCTGGATGCCCTCGATCCGGGTCGATATTTCATCCGTCGCCCGGGAGGTCTGTTCCGCCAATTGCTTCACTTCCGAAGCCACAACGGCAAACCCGCGGCCGGCCTCGCCGGCGCGCGCCGCCTCGATGGTCGCGTTGAGCGCCAGAAGATTGGTTTGTTCGGCAATGTCGCGGATCAGATTGATGACACTGCCGATGTGTTCGGCCGCTTCCGACAGCGCAGCCACATTGCGGTTGGTCGTCTCGGCAGCCTCCACGGTGTCCGTGACGATACGGCTGGTCGTGTCGGTCTGTCGGGCGATATCGCGGACGATTGCGGCCATCTCCTCTGCCGCAGCCGCCACCGTACCGACATTTTCCGACGCACTGGAGGAAGACATGCTCGCGGTAGCGGCCTTGTCGGCAAGGCTGTCGGCGAGGTCATCCAGAACCGTTGCGCTGGTACGCATCATGTCGGTCTGGGACGTCATGGAAGACAGGCGGTTCGACATGGTTTCCCGGAAACCGCTGATCGACTTGTCGAGATGCGATTGACGCTGGCGCTCCTTATCCCTTTCGCCACGTGCCCTGATCTCCAGCTTGTTCCGCTGGATCGCATTCTCGCGGAAGATGGCGACCGCGCGAACCATATCGCCGATTTCATCGGTTCCGCCCTTATCTTCCAGCCCGATATCCGTCTTTCCGGCCGCCAGACGGTTCATGGCATTAACGACAGCCCTGATCGGACGTGTGACGGTTCTTGAAGCAAAAAAGCCGAGCAATGCGGATACGGTCAGCAACAGGGTTCCGGCCAGAAACATCCGGTTCCTCGTTTCCAGTGCCGGCGCGATCGCTTCCTCCACTGTCTGCGCCGCGACGATGACATAAGGAACACCCCTGTAAGTGAAGGCTTCAGCGTCCATCACCAGTTCGGCATCGCGGAAAAGCTTGCCGTTGCCGAAAGCAGATGCGTTGGAGAAGGCCGTCTTAACAACCTCATCATCCACCCTTGTCTTCAGAATGTCGTTCACATCGGTGGTGAAGCGAGAATCATTGCGCATCAGGAAGTCCGCGCCGACGAGGACAAGTTCGCCCGTTTTCCCCAGGCCGAAGTTCTGTTTCAGGAGCCCGTTGAAGCGATCAATCGGCATCTGGAAGGCTAGAACACCGACCACCTTCCCTGTTCCGTCATGGATCGCATGGGCCATGAACCCGGCCGGAGCACCAGCGCTCGGCGCGTAGGCCTGAAAATCCTTGAATGAAATGGCGTTCGCGTCGTCGGCGCCCAACGCTTCCCGGTAGACGGCCCCCAGATCGGTCTCAGCCCATTGGCCGCCACCTTTCATAAAATTGGTTGCGTAGTCCGGTTCCTTAAAAACGCTGTAAACCAGATTGCCGCCCGTATCGAACAGGAAGATGTCGTAATATCCCTGATCCTGCATGAGCCTGCGAAACCAGGGGTGATATTTCGCATGGATGTCATCGTAGCCGGACCCGGTCTGTCCCCTGTCCAGCTTCTGTTTCTCGCCTGCCGGGTAGGGATTGTCCTTGACGTAGGCCTTCACCAGTTCCGTTGACGGTTTGCCGCCCATCTGCTCCCAGAACTGCCAGGTCGCGGCGAACTCCTTTACCGCCGCAACCGTCCCTGGATGTTCCGCGGTCAGAATCAGCTCGTTTTCAATACGGTGGAGGTAATCCGTAATCTGATCCCGTCCTGTGGTCGCAGCTGCCTCAAGACGCGCCTCCGTCAGCGAATTCAGTTCAAAACGCGCCGTGAAATAGCTCGCAACTCCGACCCCGATCGCGACAATTGCTGCGACACAGACGACCAGCAAAGGAACTTTTATGGACAGACGCAAATTGGTGAACATTCCGAACTCCCGAGACACCGGCATTCCCTGCCGAATAACCTAAAGGGAGAAGAGTTAATCCAAGATGTAACGTTCTATTTTTCAGAAAAAATCAGCCTTCCTATAAACTATTATTGATAATAATACTAATGACAATCTATTTTATTGCAAAAATTATCAGTGCAACAATATTCAATCTTCCACCACTTGAAATCAAACTCCGAATCCTTGTTTTCGCTTGAGAACCAATATTGAGATCGATCTCGTTTAAGGACGACCAGCGGTCGAAGTCCAGGATGCCTATTCGCCAATTGAACCCGTCAGGAGATTTTCAAAATTTTTTTCCATAAAACCTGCTTTTTGATCTGCCTCAAGGTGGTACACCACCGGCATCGCCATGTTGGAACACGAAAAGGAGACAACGTATATGAGTCACGTTCCCCACGAACTGCATGAGGAATTTCCCGAGCACGCGGATGCGCTGCATGCCTTGAAGACAAGCAACGCCCATTTTGCGAAGCTCTCTGACGAATATCACAACGTGAACCGCGAAATTCACCGGATCGAAACCGACATCGAACCGGCTTCGGATGAGGCGCTGGAAGACTTGAAGAAACAGCGTCTACATCTGAAGGACGAGATCGCAGCCCTGTTGGCAGCGACCGAGAGCACCGGCTCCTGAGCCCCTCCTTTTCAGGCCGGTGTTGGAGCCCGCGTCGTCCCCGTCCGACGGCGCGGGCCACTTTTTAAAGGGGGGCATTCCGCAGTCGCCCGCATCCCCGGAATCATCATTTCACTTCCGATCCCGTCCGCCGGGACAAACGCCGGTCCAGGCAAAAAAAGCCGGGCTCTTGAACAAGAACCCGGCGTTAGTCTTGGGAGGCATGGGCAACACAAACGCTGTGTTGACTGCACTATGGACCCCACAGCTTACGCGAAGCTTACGCAGCGACAGATGGAACACTCCGCTTTCCGAAAAGGTGAAGCCCGCTGTGGATCCGACTTCAAGTGCCGGTGAGTCAGGTCGAGCGGAAAATGATTTAATTTTCCTGATCACCTCCCTGATTTCCCGAACCTTTTCCCATTTCCTGAAAAACTGATTCAACGCGCTGGCAAACCGATTCAAGTGGTTAAGACGTTGATTCAATCGATTCCGGGCTGTCATGATCGCCAATTGAACGAAACACCAAAGGCGTGACCGGCATCACATCCGGCAAACCGGATCCCGCCTAGGGTCTTTTCATCAACGGAGGAGAGACCCATGTTCCACACCCTCATCACATCGGCGATCATCGCCTTTGCCGCCCTCGCCCCGGTCGCGCCGTCGAGCGAACAATAAAAGGCCAAGCCATTCGTCTAGCCTTGACGAGCAATTATTTGCAATGGCCGCACCATACTGCCTTAAGCTCTTAGGTGGCTTCCACATACCCTCCAAGACTTGATTTCGATGGTTCAATGAAGGACTTTTCAGAAGCTCCTGAAGTCGGCATCCGGGTTCTGAATGACCGCCAATTTTGTCTTCGAAAGGCTCATGATCGGGATTCCCCTCCTGGGGCTCATAGGCCTGATCACTGGACTCGCACTATGTTTCCGCTACCCGGACAAAAAGCTGTTTTTGTTCCTGATATCGCCTTTGAGCTGCATACCCTTGGGCATTTACGCGGGATATTTTCGTAACGAAGTTCCTGATGCAGAACCCTTTCTCTATTCATTTCTGGCTCTTCAAATCGCCTTTCTGGCATTTCTCATCTACTGGATAAAAGCAGCGCGCCCCCCGGCGGTATTTCTGGCGGTCGCGTCGATTATCTATGCCTGGATAAATGCGTTCTTTGCGGGAATGATGCTTACTGGAATATGGCTCTAGGCCGGGACATCCGCTAAAGTTCTGTTCGCCTGTACTTCCATGCGCCCGCTCAGCCGAAATGCGCGGCGACCTGCCTCTGGTGCGGGTGGCTACGGTGTTCGAACAGATAGATGCCCTGCCAGGTGCCGAGTGCCATCCGGCCGTTCATGACCGGGATCGATAGCGACACCGGCAGCAACGCCGCCTTGATATGGGCAGGCATATCGTCCGGACCTTCCAGCGTGTGGACCAGATAATCCATGGACGGATCATCCGCCGGTGGAACGAGACGTTCAAGAAAAGCTGACAAATCGCGCTGCACGTCCGGATCGGCGTTTTCCTGGATCAGCAGGGAACAGGACGTGTGGCGGACGAACAGCGTGAGCAGACCGTCCCGCGCGCGCTCGTCCTCGAGCCACCCGGCCACGGTCCCGGTGAATTCGTAGAGGCCTGCCCCACGGGTTTGAAGCGCGAATACGGTCTGCATAGTGTTGTTCAAGCCCTTGCGTGCCCGGTTTTGAAAGCGTCAGGTCGGAACTTAGTTTGTGCAAAATTTGGCTTATAACGCTCAACTCGACGGATAACTTACGATTTTCCTCATCCTATGCTATGTAATAATTATAATTTATTATACTTTAAATATATTTACTTCATTGTCATTATTAGCATTCTTAAAAAAATATATAGCCAAATATGAACAATGAAATAGTCCCTAGTATTGAAATAATCCAAGTTAATATTTCTACCCAACCCTCCAATCGCCCCTTGAATGGGTATTTATCTCTGATTTTTTTAAGAATTGTCTCCCAACCAAGTTCACCTCCAACGATACTCTCTTCCATGCTTCTAATGTAGGCACCGAGCACCATGGTTCGGCTCATTATTGCCAACCATCTAAGTAATCCAATGATTGTAAATACCACCGGTATGGCCAATGTAATCTTCATATAGAATGAATCAAATGGTGGATTTCTTGTAAATACCCATGCATATATCGCTGCCAAGCCAACAAATGTTTGACTTTCTACCTTGCGTCTTTCGGATATTTGAATTTCTATCTCCCGTCGCAATGCATTAAATTCAGCTGTAAGGTAGGCACTTCGCACAGCCTCCTTAGACAATTCAAGCTTTGCTCCAGTCGGCTGCTCTTCGGACAAAATGAACTCCGAATAAATTCAATCAATTCAGATTAATCTTTCTTCAGATCTAAACTAAATAAACTTGAAGATCAATGTTATGTATTTTTACGTTGTTAATTCTGTATTTGCGATCGGTTTAGGATCAAATATTTTCAGGCAAAGTGACGGAGGAAGGCCGTACATGGGAAATCGCGCCCAGAATGGAGGTTAATCCAACCGAACAGAGTCGCTAAACTCATCCGTTGCACTTTCGAAAGACTTTAACGCTAGAATCATCATCAAAGACCGATTGCCAGGATCCCGCCTCAATGCTCCAGCCCCGCTATGCCGTCTTTTTCGGCCTCCTTGTTCTCACCGCCGTCTTCTTTCTCCTGATGCTGGCGGTGAATATCCATTTCCTGTGGCCGTTGGCGTTCGTTGCGGTCCTCTCCGTTGTCGGCATCCACGACCTGGTCCAGACGCGTCACTCGATCCTGCGCAACTACCCGGTGATCGGCCACTTCCGCTTCATGTTCGAGGCGATCCGGCCGGAAATGCGGCAGTACTTCTTCGAAAGCAACCAGGACGGCAGGCCGTTCTCACGTGAAAGACGGTCCCTGGTCTACGACCGGGCCAAGGATATCGAGGGCAATGTCCCCTTCGGCACCGAATACGACGTCTATGACGACGACTATTCCTGGGTGAACCACTCGATTGCACCCAGCGGTCACAACGACAGCGATTTTAGGGTCACCGTCGGCGGACCCGACTGCACCCGGCCTTATTCGGCGTCGCTGTTCAATATTTCCGCCATGAGCTTCGGGTCTCTGTCGGCCAACGCCATCCTGGCGCTCAACACCGGCGCCAAAATGGGCGGCTTTGCCCATGACACCGGAGAAGGCAGCGTCTCGCGCTATCACCGGCAGGGCGGAGGCGACCTGATCTGGGAGCTCGGCTCGGGCTATTTCGGATGCCGCGCCGATGACGGCACCTTCGATCCCGAGAAGTTCGAGGCACAGGCCAAGAGCGATCAGATCAAGATGATCGAGATCAAGCTCAGCCAGGGGGCGAAACCCGGCCATGGTGGCGTCCTGCCCGCTCCCAAGGTTACCGAAGAGATTGCGGAGGCCAGAGGGATCCCGGTCGGTGTCGAATGTATTTCACCAGCCGGGCACTCGGCCTTTTCCACTCCGCTGGAGCTGCTGGAGTTCATCGCCACCTTGAGAAAGCTTTCGGGCGGCAAGCCGATCGGCTTCAAGCTCTGCCTCGGCCACCGCTGGGAATTCATGGCCATTGCCAAGGCCATGCTCCAAACCGGTATCAAACCCGACTTCATCGTGGTCGACGGGGCCGAGGGCGGTACCGGTGCGGCGCCGGTGGAATTCACCAACCGGCTCGGCACGCCGCTGCGTCAGGGCCTGACCTTCGTGCACAACGTTCTGGTCGGTACCGGGCTGCGCGGCGATATCCGGATCGGCGCAAGCGGGAAGCTGATCAGCGCCTTCGACATCGCCGGCGCCCTGTCGCTCGGCGCCGACTGGATCAACTGCGCCCGCGGCTTCATGTTCGCGCTTGGCTGTATCCAGTCGCAAAGCTGCCACACCAACTGCTGCCCGACTGGGGTCGCGACCCAGGACAAGAAGCGGCAGGAGGCGCTCGTCGTCCCGGACAAGGCAACCCGCGTCTTCAACTTTCACCGCAATACCCTGAAAGCGGTCGCTGAGTTCACCGCCGCCGCAGGTCTTCATCACCCGAAGGAATTCAGGCCCGAATTCATCTATCTGCGGGAAGGCCACCGCCAGGTCCTGCCGGCAAGTGCCGCCCTGACATGGCTGCGTGAAGGTCAGTTGCTTGAAGACGACGATATTCCCGGGTTCACCACCTACTGGATGATGGCCCAGGCGGAAAGCTTCGATCCGCTCAAGACGGTCTCGCAGATCAAGCAGGCTGACGACTGACTACCTGAAGGGCTCGTCTGTCCGTCTCAGAAGGCAGCGGGATGACCTGACCGTTTTTTGCCCAGCCGAGGACCGTTACTTGCACTGCAGACGTTTCCGACCTTGTCGCTTCAGGCCGCCAATTCGACCACAGATTGAAATAAAAAAACCTGCCTTTCGTAGAATTACCACAGTCCAGGCTTCGAAAAACGTATTTGTTTACAATATGTTTTTAACAAATCAGCCTTTTTCCCTGAATTTTTCATGTTTTTGATGAATGCGGGATCGACAAGAATTCATTTTTTCTTAAAATCAATTACGTGATGCACCGCACCCTCCCATGCGGCGCCACAACAAACAGGACCAAACCACACATGCTGTACACTGCCTACGTGGCCGTGTGCCTTGCATCTGTACCGGTCCAGGACTGCAATCGAAATACGGCGCTCGACTGGATGGTGGCGCCGGGGCAGCATTCCCTGTCTTATTGCATGGTCCATGGACAACAGTACGCCGCCACGTCCGGTATCGTTCACGACGGCGAAATTGTGAAGGTTTACTGCAAGGCGCCCAGCCAGTTCAAAACGACCGGCTAGCCGGCTGCTTCCCTGACGCCACAAAAAATCCGGACTGCCTGTCAGGCGGTCCGGATTTTAATCTTCACGAGCAAAGGCGACAGCGCCGACATTTCGCCTATATGAGCGTCCTGGACGCGTCACGGACCTTGTTCATGGCCAGTTCGACGCTGTTTGTGGAACCGGAAATCTCCGTCAGGTTCTGGGTGATCGACTGGACGCCTTCCGAGGCCATCTGCATGTTGCCGGAGATTTCCTGGGTTACCGTCGACTGTTCCTCGACGGCGCTGGCGATCCCGGAGGAAATGTCGCGGAGTTCCCGGATGATCTCCCGGATGGAGGCAATAGCCTCTTCGGAGTTTGACGTGGAACTCTGCACGGATTCGATCTGCCCCCGAATGTCTTCGGTCGCTCTGCTGGTCTGTGACGCAAGGCTCTTCACCTCCGACGCCACCACCGCGAATCCCTTTCCTGCCTCCCCCGCACGGGCCGCCTCGATGGTGGCATTAAGGGCGAGCAGGTTGGTTTGATTGGCAATGCTTTCGATCAGTTCGATCACCTCGCCGATCTTCTGGGAGTCCTCGGCGAGCCTCGACATGATCCGGCTTGAGCTATCGGCCTTGTCGACCGCACTTTCGGAAATCTTCATTGCCTGCGTCACCTGCCGGCCGATCTCCTGGATCGAGGCCACCAGTTCCTCGGAGGCTGCCGCAACCGTCTGAACGCTCGAGGCCGCCTGCGTTGACGCGCTGGAGGCACTTGCCGCCTGACCATTGGTCTTCGTAATGGCGTCCGCCATGGAAGCGAGTTCCCCGTCGATTCCTTTCTGCACCTCGCGGCGACGCAACCGCTCCTTCATCTGGTCCGTGATGTCGATTGCGAATTTGATCACCTTCCGAGGATTGCCCTTCGTGTCGAAGATCGGATTGTAGGTCGCCTGGATCCAGACCGGCTCGCCATTCTTGCCGATGCGCTTGAATTCGCCGGATTGGAATTTTCCGTTTCGCAATTCTTCCCAGAACGATGCGTATTCCTGTCCCGTACCCTCGGCGGGATCCACAAACATCCTGTGGTGTTTGCCCTTGATTTCATCAAGTCGATACCCCATCGCCGACAGGAAGTTGTCATTCGCGGTAATGATTGAGCCATCAAGTTCGAATTCGATGACAGCCTGCGAACGACCGATGGCATCAACCTGCCCCTTGATTTCGGCTTCAAGCTCCTTTTCAGCGGTCGTGTCGGCCGCAATCTTCACCACCTTGACCACTTTTCCGGACGAATTGAGGACCGGGTTATACGAACCCTGCACCCAGACGTCGCGACCGCCCTTGGCGATACGTCGGAACTCCGCGATCTGATGCTTTCCCTGTCTCAAAGCTTGCCAAAAGGCAACATATTCCGGGCTCGCAGCATATTCCGGATCGACAAACATACTGTGCTGCTGTCCCCGGATCTCTTCCAGGCCATATCCCATGATCTTGAGGAAATTCTCGTTGGCCGTGAGGATGGTCCCGTCCGGTTTGAACTCGATTACCGCATTGGATTGACCCAAAGCCTTCCAGATAGCATCTACTTCACTTCTGAGCATGGAACTCAATTTCATAATTCCCTCGGCGCCTAGAGGATTACCTAACGCGGGACATATACTCGCTCGCACATGACGTAGAGTATCTAATAATTATATCTAAGTTTAAATTTGTTTAATTTGAGGGTCCTTATGTATAATTATATGAAACATTTATCAGAAGTAGAATTATTGTAAAATCAACCTATGGAAGAAAAATAAAGGCTGACGGAAGCCTCAGGACACAGCGACATCAGAACAAGAATGGCCGGTTTCAGGTCGAGGCAATTTTAAACGGACGGAAGCAAACGCCAGGGGACATCCAATGCAACAGCCGTTGCGATCCCGCCACCCGAAGGGCGGCTGACTTGCCACACGAAAAACGATGTGCGGCCGACTTTACCCCTCGTCGTTCCTGCGGCCATCCGGCGCCGGAATCTCGTCGGGCCAGGTCACGACATGATCCTCGTATTCTTCAATCGACACGCCCGCTTCGCTGATCGCTCGACCACGGACGGAAATTTCCGCTTCGTGGACCGTCTCCGGATTGCCCGAAACCAGCGGGTGCCACCAGTAGAGATCCCTGCCCTCCCGCACGAGACGGTAGGCACAGGTCGGGGGCAACCAGGTCAGTGTATTGACTTCCTCCACCGTCAGCTGGATGCAGTCCGGCACCGTTTCGGCACGGTTGTCGTAATCCTTGCAGCGGCAGGTGTCGCAATCGAGCAGTTCGCAGGCGACGTCGGTCCAGACGATCTCGCCGGTATCCCAGTCTTCCAGCTTGTTCAAGCAGCAGCGCGCGCAGCCATCGCACAGCGACTCCCACTCCGCCTGGCTCATTTCTTCCAGACGCTTCACTCGCCAGAACGGCGGTTCCTCGGGATTTTGCGGCAAGCCAATTGATTTCATCTGCCGTTTCTAGTTCCTTTACGGTAAAACCTTGAGCGCGAAGTACCATTGATTTGACAGCGCCAGCAAGCAGGATCCGATGGCAAGCGACGACAAGTCCGGAAAAGAACTGCCCGACGGAACATCGGCTCCGGAGGTGCGTCCTGGCGACCGGCGGCAGGAAAACCGCCTGCCGGACCCGGCGAGGCCGTCGCGCAGACGGTCGCTATCGATGTTTTTCCTGTCGGCGGACGCCTGGGTCGACACCTTTCTCTGGCACCTTCTGGCCACCCTCCGCCGCGGCTATGAGCGGTATGATGTCTTCCTGCGCCGGTTTCGTGCACGCGGCATCTGGCGCATGCTCAACGAACTTGCCTGCGACGGCCTCACTTACGGCCTGGCCGGGCTGGTGGTGATGCTGGCGTTCGCCCAGCCGGCGATGGAGGCGACACGCCATTCGGACTGGCGCACGACCGACGATTTCGCCGTGACCTTCCTCGACCGCTTCGGCAAGGAGATCGGCAAGCGCGGCATCGTCCTGAACGATACGGTGCCGCTCGACGAGATACCCGACAGCCTGATCAAGGCGACGCTTGCCACCGAAGACCGGCGTTTCTTTTCCCATATCGGCATCGATGTCATGGGCACTTTCCGTGCGATGGTGGAAAATGCCCGCGCCGGCGGTGTTGTCCAGGGTGGATCCACGATCACGCAACAGCTCGCAAAGAACCTGTTTCTGTCCAACGAACGGACACTCGCCCGCAAAATCAAGGAAGCCTATCTGGCGCTCTGGCTGGAGGCGAACCTGACAAAGCAGGACATCCTGAAGCTCTATCTCGACCGGGCCTATATGGGCGGCGGCGTGTTCGGTGTGGCGGCGGCGGCGGACTTCTATTTCAACAAGAACGTCCGTGAATTGACGCTAGCGGAAAGCGCCATGCTGGCCGGCCTCTACAAGGCACCGGCCAAGTACGCTCCGCACATCAACCTGCCCGCGGCGCGCGCGCGCGCCAATGAAGTTCTGACCAACATGGTTCAGGCCAGCTTTCTGACCGAGGGACAGGTGATCGGAGCGCGGCGTCATCCGGCCGTCGCCGTGGACCGGAGCCAGGATCAGTTGCCGGAGTATTTCCTGGACTGGGGACTGGAAGAGGTGAAGAAGCTCGCCCGCAGCCGTCCCGCCCTGGCACGGGACCGGATCGTCACCGTCCGGACCACGCTGGATCCTGCCTTGCAGAAACAGGCGGATCTCGCCGTGGAAACGGTCCTCAGGGAAAACGGCAAGGCCCGCGATGTCGGTGAGGCAGCCATGGTCGCCATGCAGACGGACGGAGCGGTGGTCGCGATGGTCGGCGGGCGTTCCTATGGCGAAAGCCAGTTCAACCGGGCCGTCTATGCCCTGCGCCAGCCCGGATCGTCGTTCAAGCCCTTCGTCTATATCACCGCCTTCATGAACGGCTACACCAAGGACAGCATCGTACCGGACGCGCCGCTTTGTATCGGCAACTGGTGCCCGCGTAACTACGGCCGCAGCTATCGCGGCGCGGTGAGCCTGAAACTGGCGCTAACCAAATCGATCAATATCATCCCGGTGCGCCTGGCTCAGGCGATCGGCCGCGAGAAGATCATCGAAACCGCCTATGCGATGGGCCTGACCCACGAACTTGAAAATGTGGTGACGTTGCCGATCGGATCGTCGGAAGTTTCGGTGGTCGATATGGCCGGGGCCTACTCCGTTTTTGCAAATGGCGGCTACAAGGCAACGCCCTATGCAATACTGGAGGTCAAAAACACCAAGGGCGAAGTCCTCTACGACCATGACCAGGACGAAGCAGCGCCCAAGCGTGTGCTGCCGGCCGACAAGGTGGCTGAAATGAACGAGATCCTGGTCAATGTGGTCGAGGCCGGAACCGGGCGTAGAGCCAGAATCGATGGTGTCGTGGCCGCCGGCAAGACCGGCACCACGTCCGCCTATAGGGATGCCTGGTTCGTCGGCTATACCGGCAACTTCACCACCGCCGTCTGGATGGGCAACGACGACTTCACATCCACCCGAAGGGTAACCGGCGGCAGCCTCCCTGCCATGGCCTGGCAGAAGTTAATGGCCTATGCCCACGAGAACATCGAACTGGCGCCGATGCCGGGTGTGGATGCGGAAAGCCTGAAGCGCACACCGGTCGCAAAGACGAATGAGGACGATGACACGCGTGCCCAGCCACGTCTGCTGAACCGGGAAACCCAGGAGTTCCTGGAGACGATCGGCAAGGAGCTGAAAGCGCTCGAACCGGTGGCAGCCGTCACCGATCCGCAGAAGGCGGCTCATTCGGCAACCAGCGTGGCGGCCGTGCAATGACGGCTCCCCTGAAGCAATTCAGTGAGGCGGACTGGTACGAAACCGACCTGCCGCCGATCCTGAGGCCGCAACGTCCGCGGCCCTTGAGGGCGCTGGCGATCCTTGCCCTGGTTCTGTTTTCCGGCTCGCTGATCGGGATTTCTTCCGCCTATTTCATCATCGAGCGGGAACGCCCGCTGATGGCGGTCCGGATCGGTCCGTGGGAAACCTATCCTTACGCGGGAACGGCGGAAGCCGATCCCTACTCGGTCGCCATCTACACCCGAGGCGCGAAAATCCCGCTCGCATCTGGGGAAGGCGTGGATCTGATCGCCCGTACGGACAGCGCCGGCGATACGCTTCGGCCCATGTGCCGTTACCGCATTCACGGTCAGACGCCCACCGCGCGCCTGTGGACGCTGACGGCAACCAACGGCTCCGGACGCCTGGTGGAAACCATGCCGGAAAGAAGCAACCTCACCAGCCGGCAGTTGCTGCGCGAACCGGACGGACGTTTCGAGGTCATTGCGTCCACCACACCCCAACCTGGCAATTGGCTGCCGCTCGCCGAAGCCCCCTTCAGCACTGAAGGACTGCGTTTCAATCTGAGGCTCTATGACGCTCCGGTTTCGACCGGCTCCGCGCTCAGAGGCGTTGCCATGCCCATTATCGACAGGATCGACTGCCTATGATCCCGTCCCGCCTGACCCGGCCGAATACCCCCTTATACGACTTTGCCAGGTTCCGCGGAGCCCGGCGTGGCGTTTCCGGAAAACTGATCGTCGGACTTCTGGCGGTCCTGTCTCTCGCAGCCGTCGTCCATATCCTTGTGGTGCTGACGATCCCGCAAAACGCCACTCACAGCGCCTACAGCAATGCAGCCCGGTTCGGACCGGACCGGGCATTCAATCTGCTGCCGGACGTGGTTCCCGGCGGGGAGCCTCTGCCGGGACTGGACCCGGCCATGAAACATGCCCTGTGCCGCTACCAGCTCGATGACGGTCCGGTCCTGTTCACCGCCAGCATCCCGGTTCCATTCTGGTCGATGGGGCTTTTCAATACGCGGGGCGACACCGTCTACAGCCTGAACAATCGCACCGCCGGCTCCGAAACCCTGTCCATGCTGGTCCTGACAACGGAACAGCTGTCGATCCTGCGCGAGAACCCGCCGGAGAACCTGGACGAACTGATCGTGATCGAAACCGAAGACACGGAAGGCTTCGCCCTGTTGCGCGCCTACGTGCCTCATCCAAGCGAGGCGAAACAGGTCGGCAAGGCGCTCCAGGCCGCAAGCTGCGGACTGCTGAGGTAGGTCACGGTCTCATAAATGGGTCCATGGCCTTGGACCGATCCGCTATCCTACTTCACCGGCGGCGGACGTTCGGTGCCCCAGCCGGTATAGATCCTGGATCTTTTCGGCTTCTTCTCCAGGCCGTAACGGTTTTCGACCTGACAGCCGTTTTCGGCCAGGATTACTTCGGTTTCCATCTTCTTGATGGCCGTGTTGACCTGCCAGAGACGGTCACCGGACGGGGTTTCGATTTCCAGGCTGTCGAGTGCGGTCCGGTAGGCCTTGATCCGGTACCGAAGGGCCTGTGAGACCCATTTGATCATGACCTGGTTTTCCCAGACACGGGCCTTTGCACCCGCGTACAGCTCCTCGGTCGTCAGTCTCTTGGCCTCCAGAGCGCGAATGCGCTCCCTGTCGGCATCGGTAACCCTGAGCGCGACCTCGCAAAAGGGCCAGACCAGCTTGGTGTCGCCCTTGGCGTCGGCGGTGATCCGGTCGTAGCGGGCGTCGCTCGACTTGAACTTGTCGGATCTGAGGAAGATGTAATAGAGGTCCGGCGGAACACGGCCCTCCACCTCGGGCAGAACACGCGTCCGGGACAATTCCACGACCGTTCCGCCGATCCAGTCCTTCGTCCATGGGGGACGGATCAGGGTCCAGCCGCGATCCCGCAGCAGCTTTTCGTCATTGGTGTAATTGAATTTGGAAACCGGGTCGCCGCGATTGCGCGCCGCCAGTTCACCGGCCTCGGGCATGACCCTGTCATGGATGACCGATGGCCGCGCCCGGTCGAAATCTCCGGTCGGCCGGGAGCATCCGGCAGCCAGTGCACACAGAAGCGCTGCCGTCACATGGGCGTAGCGCGTGAACCCGGATCTGACCGGCTCCCGCTTCGTCAGGCGCGCAGAGCCCGCCTGGCCCATATTTTTCATGCCCATCGGGCGGTCTCCGCACGTTGGCCAATACGGCCTGATGTCGACCGGAGACTTGTTATCCGTTAATCGCGATCGGGAACGGCAGGTCCGGCCTTATGACCGATGGTCCCGATTCGCGCCGACAGATCAAGTGCCAACCTCTCGTAACGCACACCGGGAAAGAGGATAACCTCTCCGCGCTGTTCCGGCCCGGACGAGCCGGCGCTGCCGGGATTGCTCCTGACGCGCGAAGCGGGCCTCGGCGCGGACGCGAAATCCAACAAGGTGCCCATCGTCTACTCCTTCTGTTCCGAGCCGGCATATTACGGAGCCGGCATGGGTCAAACGGGCGACGCATTACTCCTGACGGATCAATTAGGAGTTCCTCAGGGTTAACAGGATGCTAACGCTTTCATTCTAATTTGCAGAAACAGAGCCGGAAGGCCGACTTGTCATTTTGTTGTGCGTAGACGAGTATCATGAAACACAAGCCGTTTCTTTCAGAGGCAGAGCCTCAATCTCCCGATCATCGACGCGCAAGGTCCGCCCCGCCGACAGGCGACGGTCTGCTGCTCAGCGCAGTGGAACTTTTCGTCGGCGTTGAAAAGCACGACCGGAAAGAAATCACAGTTTTTCAGGAACTTAGCGAAAACCTTCTGCCTCAGACTTCCGACCGGGACAGACGCCGGATCGCCTGCCTGCTGGTCCGCCATCCCGATACGCCCGACAACATCCTTGCCCGGCTCGCCGGCGACCGCGATCCGCTGACGTCCTATCCGGTGCTACGCCATGCCCCCACGATACCTGAGGATATCCTCATCATGCAGGCGGAACGGGGACCGGACAGCCTGCGCCGGGCCATCGCGGACAGGACCAGCTTAAGCGAATCGCTGGTCCATACCCTCGCCTCCCATGGCGGCCCCGACATTATCCGCATGCTCATGGAGCGTGATGACGTCTCTCTCGAGCGGCAGCTCGTCGGTGCCGTCGAAGGCCGCGGCGAGATCATTGCCGAGCTGGGAGAAGACCTGGCCGCCCGTGGCGCCCTGAATGCCGACCGGCTGATGTCGAACTTCCCGCATCTGACCCGCGAACTGAAAGCCGAGGCCATCGCCTGCGCCGAACTGGCCAGTCTTGTCGAATCGGCAAGCCGCGGTCCGGGCCGTGCGCCCAGACCGGTATTCAAGGCGCATCTCCTGGACATGCTGCATAAATCGGCCATGACCGGGTCGGCCGGTCAGTTCGCCACCGACCTCTCCTTCACCCTCGGCCTGCCGGAAGCGACCGCCGCCCGCATGCTCTTGGAACATGGCGGCGAAGCGCTCGCCATTGCCTTCAAGGCACTTGGCTTCGACGAGGCCCGGACCGCATCGTTGCTGATCCGCCTGATCGGCGAGACCCACTCCCTTGCCGAGATCCGGCGCCTGCTACAGATCGCCTCGAATATCAGCGACGGCGCCGCCCGCCTGATGGTGCGCCGCTGGGTTGCCAGCGACACCCTCGGCCTTCCCGCGGGCAGTCCCCTGCCGGTCTACCAGGATGCGAAACGGACAGGCGCCATCCCGGCTTCGCTGCCTGCCCGGGAAGAGGCCGGGACCATGGCGGAGTTCAAAAAGCAGGCGTAAGCGGGCTTCTCCGGCCGATCAGGATTTCGGACCGTCGTGCATCGCGGTGTCCTTCATGATGATCTCGCGGTGCGGATACGGAATGCCGATCCCGTTTTCCTTGAAGGCGTCCCAAAGGGCGAGAAGCACCTGGCCGCGGACGTTGGTCAGGCCTTTCTGAGGATCGTCGATCCAGAAGCGCAGGACGAAATCGAGCGACGAGTCGCCGAAGCCGGTCAGCCAGCAGACCGGCGACCGGCCGGCATCGACGCGTGAAACGGTTTTGGCGGCCGCGATTGCCAGCTCGGAAACCTTGTGGGGATCGGCGTCATAGGACACGCCGAATTCAACGTCGAGCCGCACCAGTTCGTCGCTGAACGACCAGTTGATCACCCGGTGGGTGATGAAGTCCTCGTTGGGAATAAGGTATTCGCGGCCGTCGCGCGTAACGACGGAGACAAACCGCGCCCTTAACTCCCGGATCCAGCCGAAGGTGCCTTCAAGGGAAATCGTGTCGCCCGGTTTGATCGACTTGTCGAGCAGGATGATGATGCCGGAGATGAAGTTGGAAATCACCTTCTGCAGGCCGAAACCGAGCCCCAGGCCGACCGCACCGGAAAACACGGTCAGCGCGGTCAGGTCGATGCCGACCGAGGACAGGGCCACGGTTCCCGCAAGCAGTATCAGGCCGATCTTGACGACCTTGCCGATCAGAACACGGATC
Organism: Roseibium sp.; assembly: GCF_048260565.1. Lineage (GTDB taxonomy): Bacteria > Pseudomonadota > Alphaproteobacteria > Rhizobiales > Stappiaceae > Roseibium. The sequence goes on from NZ_JBLXGP010000009.1 coordinate 151,790, forward strand.
GACGGTGTCAGTTCGTCCGATTTCTGCACCTGGTTATCGAGAAAACGGCCGACGCCTAAGGCCAGCCAAACCGCCACAAACAGGAACAGGGCGGCTTTCAGGACCAGCAGGACCGAGAGGCGCATCTGCCCCAGCGTCAGGGACAGGCTGTCCAGAAACGCGAAGCTTTCATCGTCCAGCCCCAGAACGACGAGCGCAACGTATATCCACGCAAGCCAGCTGAGCGTACGTGCAAGCAGGCGGTTGCGGATCACGCGCGAAAGAACGGAGACGAACAGCCAGGCGAACGACAGGGAAAATGTGATCGCAATGAAATGGCTGCGGCTCGGCCAGGTGACGCTGCGCATGACGGACAGCGCGATGAAAAGGAAAAAGGAAAACAGGATCCAGTCGATGCGCCGAAGCAATGCGATCACGATTCGCAGCAGACCGGGGTTGCCCTTGATCAGCCGCGCGCGTTCTTCCAGCTTCGGCTCGATACGCCAGCTCAGAACCTTCGCCACCAGGAACAGCACCGCGATGATGGCCGCCTGGTAGAAGAACCACGGCGTCAGCAGGTAGTCGAGCAGCGCCCGCACCCAGTACAGTACTTCGCCGATGAACCCCTGGAATTCCATTCGCAGCTTCCGATACACATGACACGTCGGGCCGACGGCCTCCAACCGCAATCCCTCTGAGTCATTTGATGTGGTCGAACATTAGCAACGATTTGGCTCACCGGCCAATTTCGCTGGTCCTTGCCTAGAACTTGAACAGCCCTTTCGCCGGATCTTCCTTGTCCTGCCCGGCCTCGTCGTCAGCCAGAGGCAGATCGACGGATCCGTCGCGAGCCTCGATCTCGACCACCCAGTAGTCCGGATCCATGCGCGCTTCGCGGACAAGGCGGCCGTCAATCCCTGTCCTGTCCGTCCGTTCCAGGATTCTTTCGAACAGCCGGCCATGGGGCTGGTCTGTAAACATTGCCTGGGGAGCCGGTCCGTAAAAATCGAATGTTCCGTCAAGCCGGTCCGCGACAATGAAGATCGCACCGGCTTCCGCGGATCCGCGTTTGGCGACAGCGGCGAACCCATTGCCCGTGAAGGTCTTGCGCACAAGGGCGCTTACGAAAAAATCGGATGTGACACGCATGCGAACCTTATGCCCCGAGCGACGGACGGCCTCCTCCGGTATGGAGGATCAGCCTCCGATCTTGCGGCCGCTAACGCTTTCCAGACGGGAGACGAGGTCCGGCGACACCTTACCGGTAATCGGCAGATCCCAGTTGAGCTGGAAGCGCTTGATCGCAATTTCCGTATTTTCACCCATGACACCATCGGCCTGCAAGGGGCCGTAGCCGAGATCCGAAAGCAGTTTCTGGATCTGGATGATCTGCGGATCCGCCGCGGGATCGGCCGCGACGGGATCTGTCTTGACCGTTTCCAGGATTTCGTCGGTGCTCGTGGACGGCTTTTCCCGCGGGACCGGAATTGCCCCGGAAACGGGAGCGTCCCCTTGCAATGTGATCCGTGCCAGCAAGGCTTCCGTCGGCTCGCCGGTTTCAACCTGCCCTTGCGCACGCTGATACATGCGGATGGCCTGTTCGGTTGCCGGACCGTTGATCCCGTCCAGCGGGCCGTTATAGAGGTCCCGGCGACGCAGAGCCGTCTGCAGATCGAGCACGAGTTGGGAGGCCTGTGGCATTGCCACGCCGCGGCGGCCATCCGGCTCTATCATCGCCGGCGTGTCATTGGCCCAGTCGCGTGTCATGAACAAGGGGGCGGGGTGGCGCCCCGACTGCAAACCGATGGCGTTGGCCACGATGAGACAACCGGTCAGCGCCATAACCACGGTGCCGCCCGCGGCAACCGGATTGTCACGGGCAAGGCCTCCGACGCGACCGGTCACGGAGCTTTCTTCTTCATGGTCCTGTTGACGGCGTTTCCGGCTCATGCGTCCCGCTCCGTCATAGGCTCGCCCGGGACCGCGGAACATCCCGGGCCTGTGCAATCAGCGTCTGTGCGCGGCTCTTGGCGGCTCCGGTCGGCAGCCTGAGGCTGATAACCAGCCCGCCCTTTGCGCAAGTCTCGCAGGAAAGGCTGCCGCCGTGGAGCCGGGCAAGTCCTTCGGCGATGGAAAGATCCTCGTTTTCGGCGCGCTCCTTGCGGGTTCCGATGGCTCCCTGCCTGCGCAAGACACTGAAGTCCTGCGGGCCGTAGACCGGTTCCGCGTCCTTGTGCGTGACGAGAAACTCAATCAGGATCGCGCCTTGTACCCGTTGGCCGGTTATCAGAACCGTTCCGTCCGGCACGGCCGACTGGATGGCATAGGTCATAAGGTCCAGTGCGATCTGCCGAAGCGTTTTCCGGTCGGCAGGCACCGGCGGCAATTCGAAATCCCCGCACATGTCCAGGACAACATTCCGGCTGTCAGCCACCGGAGTGAGCATCGCCCGGCAGTTTTCCAGTATTCCCTCCATCTCAACCGGTTCGATCGAAAGCGCGCCCGCGCCAGCCGCAAGACGGACCGCGCCATCCTGCTTTTGCACCGTCTGCAGCATTTCCACGCCGGAACGGTGAATCAGGTCCGCATATTCGCACCCCTGCGCCCAATCGCTTCTGCCCCGCGCGGATTTGCGCAGCAGGTCCGCGTAGTTGACGATGTCGGCAAGGGAGCCTTCCAGGGAATCAATATTGCCGGACCAACGGTTCCCGGTACCGTCGTCGGTGACGGCTTCGGCCGCTTTCCCACTGTTCGCCGGCGGGCATTCTTTCAAAATCAGGATGAGGTTTTCGGTATCGGTTTGGGTTCCGGCGTCACGAGCCGTTGACGACGCAGGCCTTCTGACCTGCAAATCCATCCGGACATATTCGGCCAGTCCCTCTTCACCCGGCCGATTGCCCCCCTTTCTCAGACGCACTTCCAGATGAGCCGGTGCGGTTCCCCCCCGGGCTTCGGCAAGGGCTGTGAGATAGTGCGGCCGGTCGGACACAAGCAGGCGCTGAAACAACCAATCACCCGAAAGCTGGCGCGGTGTCAGACCCAGCAAGCCTTCCAGAGGACCGCCGAGAACCTTGACCGTGCCGTCGGCGAGGCAAAGGCAGGCAATTTCCTGCGTGCTGTCATTCAGTTGCCGCCAACGGCCTTCTCCGGCGGCGACCATACCGCGCGCCCGGCGCTGTTCGAACGCCAGACGCAACGCAAGGACTGTCATGTAGATACAAGCCGCAAGGGCGGAGATGAGCATGGCACCGGGGTCGGAAACGTCCTTGAGAGCCGGAGTTTCAGGAAGAAAAGCCAGAAGCGTCAAGAAGCCGGCGCAAGCTGCACATACGGCCAGAATGATGCGGCGTGTCCCCGACAGAGCCGCTTCCATGGGCACCACCGCAAACCAGACAAGCGCAAAGGACGACAATCCGCCGGTAAAAGCGCAAAATCCGGTCAGAAATGCCGCAAACAGCGCCGATGAAAACCCGTAGGCCCGTTCAAGGTTGCCCGACTGAATGAGATAGAGAGCCAACGGCCATTGACCGAGCATGAAGGCCAGCAGAAATGTCAGACCCAGGGAGGTCGGCCCGGCGAGCGCCAGATGCAGCGGCAAAACGACCAGAGCGGCCGTACCGCTCAGGAAGCAACTGGCGAGAAAAGCCTTGTGGCGCGGCCGTTGCCATGGATCATCGCTCACGGAAGGATGGAGAATCCCATCCAACTGTCCGTAGAAATCTTTCAACACATCTGAGAGCTGGATCAGAAAGTTACGCACTACACTACTGCCAGGCCTGATACGCGGCCGAATTGGAATCCTGTCTGAGACTTTATTTTCCAGCCGACCACTTAAGGAACGATAAAGGATAAGTCGTCGAGTGACATTTCCGGAAAAAAATGTGGGGGCACGGGCACTTGGCGGCCGAAGGATAAAATTTGAATCAATTATTCGGAAAATTTGCCTCAAATATCTGTTTCATTTGATGAAAAAGCGCCCGCGCATCGAAACAGGGCGTTTCAATGTAGCTGTTACAGTGCAAGTCATAACAAAAAGCGTGCCGTCCGGATGGGCGAGTTCGCGAGACACGAATGAACTGTAAATGGGTAGCAGCATGTTCTTTCTACTGAGAACGGCCTTTTGGCTGACACTCGTCCTGGTTCTGATCCCGCTCGGATCCAGCAAGGACGAAGGCGAGACAACCAAAGTCGATCCGATCGCGGCCTATACCGCGGCGTCGGCAGCGGTCAGCGACATCGGCGGGTTCTGTAGCCGCAACCCGCAGGCCTGCGAGACCGGCGGTGACGCGATTGCGATGATCGGCGCCCGCGCCAGGGACGGCGCGCGGATCGTCTACGAGTTTCTGGATACCCGGATCGCGGAGAAGGAAGCCGGCGACCATCTTCGGACGGATTCGAACAACGAAATCATCACGGGCGCTATTTCCAATGGCACCCTGACTGCGCAGGATATGACCCCGCCTTGGCAGGGTCACGACAAAAACGTCTCCGCAAAGGAGACCGTGATTGGGCCGGTTCCCCGGCCCAACCCGCGGGCGGGTTCTCGAACCTGACCACGGGGCCGTTGTTCGCTCCGGTCGCTTCCGGGACGAATGAACGGCTGTTTGCGCCCCCGCTTGCCCGGACCGGCAGTGGCCATCAGGCCCTTTCCGGACCGGACCGACGGCTCTACTAGGCGGTTCTTGCCGCTGCGCCGCAGGTGACCAGCTGCCCAACTCACCTGCGGCGTCTTTTCCTTCCCGGCTTTGCGATTTCCCCCGACCGATGGCTTTCCAATCGGCCAGAAGGACAGAACTTTTCACGCCTGCTGCACCGCACAGGTTTAAATCGCTCCTCTGCCAAGCTATATGACTCTTGTAGTATCTGTTATTGCTGGCGGGCCATGACCACATCCCTTGACGATATCCTTGAGTCCTTCGAATTCCTCGACGATTGGGAAGACCGTTACAAGTACCTGATCGATCTCGGAAAAGAGCTTCCGGGCCTGCCTGAAGAGCAAAAGAACGACGCGAACAAGGTACGCGGCTGCGTGTCTCAGGTCTGGCTCGTGACCGACGTCAACCGTTCGTCTTCCGGAGAGCCGGTCATCACCTATGACGGCGACAGCGATGCCCTTATCGTTCAGGGACTGGTTGCGGTGGTCCTTGCCCTTTACTCGGGCAAGACGGCCCAGGAGATTCTCGATACCGACGTGGACGGTTTCTTCGCCAGGCTCGGTTTGAAGGAACATCTGACGCCGCAGCGGTCCAATGGGCTTAAATCCATGGTTGCGCGAATCCAGTCCGATGCCCGGGAGGCCCTGGCGGCCGCCTGACTACCGCCATCAATTTTCACCACAAACGGGGAAGGACAGCCCGCTCGAAAGGCGGCTTGCTCCAACCTCCGGCGCAGCCAAGAAAAAAGCTGCCCGGCAAGCAGGCAGCTTTTGTCATTTTGCATAGGCACCCTCCGGAAGGCGCGCCTTCCGGTCTGACGCTTTTACTTGGCGCGCTTGCGCTGCTGGCCCAGGCCCATCTTCTTGGCGAGCTCGGAGCGGGCGGCTGCGTAGTTCGGTGCAACCATCGGGTAGTCCGGCCCCAGATCCCACTTCTCCCGGTATTCTTCCGGGGTCATATCGTAATGGGTGCGCAGGTGGCGCTTCAGCGACTTGAACTTCTTGCCGTCTTCCAGGCAGATAATGTAGTCGGGCATAACCGACTTCTTGACAGGCACGGCAGGCTTCAACGGCTCGGGCTCAGGCTCCTGAGCGGCGGTTGAAGTCCGCTGCAACGCACCATAAACCTCATTGATCAAGTTCGGCAGGTCCGTCGAAGCAACCGTGTTGTTGCTTACATACGCGGAGACAATATCGGCCGTAAGGTCAATAAGGTTCGCATCTACTGGACTATCAGTCATATCTCACCCATTTTCATCCGAATTGGAAATATCTCTCTTGAAGCCACGCAAGCTGCTTAACGCATACAGTATCGTAAATAGATAGATACTTGCGTGCCGCAAAATCAAAAATGATTCTACTTCGCTGGCAACGGTTGCGTTTTTATATACGCGGTATTGGTGACGGACAACCCCCAAAAAACGAGAATTACAGTATTTTTCCAATTAAACAAAATTATGAGAAAATAATGGCGGGATCCTAGTCCTCGGTCATTTTAATAGAACTTCCAGTAAAAAAATCATCTAAGCAGCGAACGCTGCCGCAAAAAAGCCAATGCAGCCTAACACGCTCCCGCATCTTCGAAACGGGAAGGGCCAGCAGTTCGGAAACCGCCGGGACGCGTTGGATACCGTACCGCTATTGCTCAGGCCAGATTGTGCTGCTCGCCCCACACGACAAAGACGCAAGCAATATCCAGCGCGACGATGACCAACCACGCGAGAGGATAATTGGTCAGCCCGACAACCGTCACGGCGGTGCCATCGCCAGTGCCTTCCGGAGCCGTCGCTAACAGCGCTGAGTTCACCGGGTCCGCCGAAGCTGACAAAAACCTCATCAAGCACTTCCTTTTCGGATCGGGTTCCTTCTTGTCGATCCGGAACTGACCCCCACATGCCGGAAACACAGTCCGGTTCCAGAAGAACCGATCACCCGAAGCCACCGGTGTCAGAGACGTCCGAGACAAAGCCGAGACCCGGCCTTTTGGAAACATCCACAAGAACTCGCCTCATTTCCGGTCTCCCGGATATGGAAATCACGGATATATCCAGGAGTTTCGATGATTCGATACATTCCTTGGAAACGATGGCCTTTTAGGTGCATCCTATGCGACACGCAAGTGTTGGAAAATTGTTCCCAGCGCAAGTATTCGCCCGGCCAGAACGCCGACATGCTGCAAACACCTCGGCTTCGCGGCACGCCCCACCGCCCCCCCATCTGAGATCAGGCCCATGCGATTTTTCCTTTAGGTGAACCTCATATTCAAGCTTTCTCATTGTAATAAATACTTATATTCACTCAATATTAAATACAAAATCAATACAATCACCATTTCTAGTTAGGTTACTATTTGTTTTTATTTACATATTATTCTTTTTTAATGTTCCTTATTGCCGAGATCGCCAATGCCTGCCCCCAGTCGTGCGCAGAAAGACCAGCCAGTTGACGAAAGGGAATGCCCGGAAATCGACTTCCGCGCCTTGGCCGAGTGCAGCTCGGACATCGTCCTTCAGATCGGGCAGAACGATGAATTGCTCTATATTTCGCCCTCGGCAACCGATCTTCTCGGCTGGAGCCAGGAGGAATTGTTCGGGCACCACTGGGATCTCATTTACGGAGAAGACCGCTCGTGGCTTCTCGAAAGGAGCCAGCAACTGATTTCCGGCGATCGCGAGGAAAGCCGATCCTCCTTTCGCGTAAGAACGAAGTCAGGCGCCCTGGTGTGGGTCGAAGGAGCCGGACGACGGCTCTACGATGGCAATGGCCGGCCGAACGGGCTTGTTGTCTCCCTGCGTGACATTTCAATCCGCAAGCAGCTTGAAGCCGAACTCGAGCGGCTGGCGCACACCGACGGACTGACCGGGCTCGCCAACCGTCGCGTGTTCGACGAAAAACTTGAGCAGGAATGGGCAATCGCCCGGCGCGAGAAGACCCACCTGAGCCTGCTGATCGCGGACCTCGATCATTTCAAGCTTCTGAACGATTATTACGGACATCAGGCCGGTGACGAATGTCTGCGGGAGGTCGCCAGGGTCGTCGCAACGACGCCCCACCGCCCGGCTGACCTGACCGCGCGTTACGGCGGCGAAGAACTCGCCATTATCCTGCCGCGAACCCGCGCCGAAGGCGCCCGATCGATTGCCGAACACATCCGCAAGGCAATCGAGGATCTTCGCATACCGCATGTCATGAACCAGGACCATGGCGCAGTGGTTACTGCCTCAGTCGGTGCCGCTACCTCGCTGTGTCTCGACCCGACACGGCCGGAAACCCATCACGCCCTGATCGGCATGGCGGACCGGGCTCTTTACAGGGCGAAAAATGCCGGCCGCAACCGGGTGGAATTCTCCATGCTGTTGCTGGAGAAGAAAGAAACCGGAATAACGAAGTCTCAGCCGGTTTAAACCATCGCCAACCGCCCTCCTCTCCCAGTCGTGACCTGCCATCCCTTGCCGAGCTGGCATTCCCGGCTTATGTCCGGACAAGATAAAGTCAGCGGGACAAAGCCAGCGGGAGTGTATGTCCATGGGCGATACAGATACAGCAAACAAGGGGATCGCGGAAAATTCGGGCAAGGTCGTCAAGAGTCAGGACGAATGGCGCGATCAACTGACGCTCGAGCAGTTTTACGTCACGCGCCAGAGCGGAACGGAGCGGCCGTTCACCGGACCCTACTGGAACAGTTTCGAGCACGGACAATACGATTGCATCTGCTGCGGACAGCCGTTGTTCAAGTCCGACACGAAATTCGACGCCGGATGCGGCTGGCCCAGTTTTTTCGAGGCGGTTTCGCCGGAGGCGATCACGGAAATCGAGGACCGCACCCACGGCATGGTCCGCACCGAAATCCGCTGCTCGAAATGCGATGCCCATCTGGGTCACGTCTTCCCTGACGGGCCCCCGCCGACTGGCCTGCGCTATTGCCTGAACGGCCATGCCATGAGCTTTACGCACGACCCGAAATAGGTCACGGCCTCCTGAACGCAAACCGGAGGACAGCAAGCTGCCCTCCGGTCCGCGGTGACGGTCTATTGGGGGTCTTTAATTCCCGTCACCATTGCCCGGACAAGGTTTTCGCCATGCTCGATGCTTGCGAAAACAACGCCCAGAACATGCAGGCCGACCAGGGCGATCGCCAGGTTGGCCAAAAGCTCGTGAAGTTCTTCGACCCATTCGACACCCCAATAGGCGTCGGTGGTCATCATGTAGCCGGTCAGGGCCGTGCCGCCGATGACGGCAATCAGCGTCAGAACCATCGCGCCCCCGGCCGGATTGTGGCCGAGATACCTCTTGGCGCGAAATTTCAACGCGTCACGCAGATAGGCAATCACGGTCGAGGGCCGATGGACGAAATCGGTAAAGCGGGCGTGTCTGGTGCCGACGAGCCCCCAGAGGATCCTGAACGTCAGCAGACCCGCGATCGCGTATCCGGCCGGTTCATGGACTTTCTGGACCTCGTCTCCGGTGAGCCACGCGACCGCGAACAGGACGACCAGCGACCAGTGGAAGATCCGGACCAGTGGGTCCCAGACCCGGACGCCCGCGGCCTTTTGCCCGGCGGCCGGCGGCTCGGTGCCGCCGGCCCGGGCATATGTGTCCGGCGCCGACATCAGTCGTCCTGTTCGTTGCCCAGGATCTGGCCGGTCACCGGATGGACGATGGCCTCGATCCGCTTGCCATTGGCGTCCAGCGCATAGACTTCATAGGCGCCGTCTTCCACCTTGACGCGGCGCACCTTGTAACCTTCGCCGGTCAGCTTCTGGGTGATCTGGTCAACGGACATCCACTGATCGCGCGGAGCGTCGATCTTGGCATGACCGTCGGAAGCGAGCGCGGCACCGGCAAAACCGGACAGGGCAGCAACCAGGGACAGGGCGGTCAGGGTCTTTTTCATATTGTCACTCCATTCACGGGCGGAACGGCGATCCGCCGTCCGATGAAGAGACAATGCCCGATAGCCACTGACAGCCCGGTTCCATCGATTGTCAGGGATTTGTCAGTTTCATTTCTATATAAATAAGCCCCATGAAAACCCGATTTCGCCTGCTCCTGCTTAGCCTCCTGACGGCCTGCGCCCTCGGCGTCGCCGAGCTTCCATCCTCCGTGCGTGCAGACGACGATGACGACCACGACCTGGCCCGGGCGGCACTGGAGCAGCACAAGGCCTTGCCGCTGGCGCAGATCCTGGAACAGATCCGCCCCAGACTCGGCGGACGGATCGTCGGCATCGAGTTCGAGCAGGAAGACGGGCGCTATTTCTACGAAATCAAGACCGTGACGCCGGATGGACAGATACAGGAAGTTTATGTCGATGCCCGGACCGCACAGATCGTGGAAGGCATGGCCGACTGATGCGCATTCTGGTTGTTGAGGACGAACCCCGGATCCTGAACGATATCGTCACCACCATGGAACTGGCCGGTTACGTCGTTGAAACCGTCTCTGACGGTGAAGAAGCCTGGTTCCTGGGTGACACGGAAACCTACGACCTGATCATCCTGGACCTGGGCCTGCCGGGGCTCGACGGGCTGACCGTGCTGAAGCGCTGGCGGGCCGAAGGACGGCATATGCCCGTGCTGGTGCTGACCGCGCGCGGCGCCTGGTCGGAGCGGGTCGAAGGCATCGATGCAGGTGCGGACGATTATCTGCCCAAGCCTTTCCGCATGGAGGAACTGCTGGCACGGGCCCGCGCGCTGATCCGGCGCTCGGCCGGCATCAGCACGCCGGTTATAGAAGCCGGGCCTCTCAGCCTCGACGTGAAGCAGATGCGGCTGGCCCGCAACGGCGTGCCCATTGCGCTGACGCCGCTCGAATATCGGCTCGTCACTTACCTCATGCACCACAAGGAACGGATCATTCCGCCCACGGAATTGCTGGAACATCTTTACGGCGACGACGACGCGCGCGACCCGAACGCCCTGGAAGCGGTCATGGCGCGGCTGCGCAAGAAACTCGGATCGGGCGCCATCGAAACAAGGCGCGGGTTCGGCTATACAATCGCGGGAGACGAGGCGGCAGGAGAAAGCGCACCATGACGCGAGGCTCCCTGCGCCTCCGGCTGCTGCTGGCGGGAGCCATCTCCATCCTGCTGGCGCTTGCGCTTTCGGCCACGGGCCTGACCGTCCTGTTCTACCGCCACGTCGAGCGGCGTGTGGACACCGAACTCGGCGTCTTTCTCGACCAGATTGTTTCGGGACTTGCGCAGAACAAGGAAACGGGCGCGCTTGAACTCACACGCACGCCGAGCGACCCCAGGTTCGAGGTGCCGCTTTCCGGCCTCTACTGGCAGGTATCCTTCGACGACACGGTGCTGCGCTCCCGGTCGCTGTGGGACAACGTGCTGCAATTGCCGGACGATGAGCTGGCCCACGGCGCGTTGCACCGGCATGTCATTCCCGGCCCTGTTTCCGGAGATCTCCTGACCCTGGAGCGCAGCGTAAGGCTTTCTCCGCGCGTCGGGGGCCAGACTGTGCGGGTCGCCGCCGCCATTTCGCTCGGTGATGTCCGTTCCGCCACCCGGGACTTTGCCTTCGACATGCTGCCCTACCTGATCCTGCTTGCACTGTTCCTGATTGGCGCGGCCTATATTCAGGTTACCATCGGCCTCAGGCCGCTGCACCGTATCCGCCAGAGGCTCATAGCTATTCGGCAGGACCCGGATGCCCGTTTCGGCACCGCCGGCTTCCCTCAGGAAATCGAGCCGATGGCGCTCGAACTCGACACGTTGCTGACGGACCGCCAGACCCGGATCGAAAAGGCCCGGGCCCGGGCGGGCGACCTCGCGCACGGGCTGAAAACGCCGCTGCAGGTCCTTCTCGGCGACGTGGAGCGCCTCCGCCTGGCCGGCCTGAACGACATAGCGGAGGATGTCGAAAACGTGGCCCATACCATGCAGCGCCACGTGGAGCGTGAACTGGCGCGCGCACGGCTGGCAACCGGTACCGGTCAGGCCGTGTCGAACATCAGCGCGACGGTCGGCCGGGTAATCTCCGTCGTGTCCAGAACACCGGCAGGCGCCGCGCTCGACTGGGCTCTTGATGTGGACGAGCAGGCAAATGTGGTGATCGACCCGGACGATCTGGCAGAAGCCCTGGGCAACCTTCTGGAGAATGCCGCCCGGCACGCCCGGTCACGGGTGTCCGTCCGGACCGTTTCCGACGGCAACAGCATCACGATCCGCATCGAGGACGACGGTCCGGGGGTTCCGGAAGACCAGATCGAAAAAATGCTGGAACGCGGCGGTCGGCTGGACCAGTCGGCCAGCGGTGCGGGCCTGGGGCTGGCCATCGTTCAGGAGATCGCAGACGCCTGGGGCGGCACTTTCCGGCTCCGCCCGCAAAAACCGGGTCTTGCGGTCGAACTTGGTTTCCATGCCATCGGCAACAAAATGGACGACGACAGGAGCCCCTAATCGGTGACGCTATTCGGCGGCCTCTGCCGAACCGTTGTCTTCACGTTCCGTCCGGGCTTCCAGAATCCGGCCGATGTTGACCTCGATCCAATCGGCAAAGTCCCGTACTTTTTCGCCCGCTTCCCGGCCGATCGGGGTCAGCGTGTACTCCACATGGGGCGGGACAACCGGATAGGCGCGCCGGTCGACAAAGCCGTCAGCCTCCAGAACCTGCAGGGTCTGGGCCAGCATGCGCTCGCTGACGCCTGCAATCTTCCTGCGCAGCGCCGAAAACCGGTGCGGGCCTCCCAGGAGGGCCATCAGCACCAGCACGCCCCAACGGCTGGTCAGGTGCTTCAGAATTTCCCGTGACGGGCATTTGTCGCTGAAAACAGCGCCGCGCTGGTGGAGACGTTCCGATAACGGAATTCCGCCGTTTTCCTCATCCCGTGGCGTGTTTGCCGGGTCGCCGGTCATGTCGGTCTCCAGATTTTTTTCAAACTTACATTTTTGTATGTACTTACGAAAAGTAAGTTTTCAAGCCATATCTGGGCCATCGGACATTTTTCGAACCAAGGAGATCCCGTCCATGATTGCCCTGACAGGCGCCAACGGCCAGCTCGGCCGGCTCGTGATAGACCATCTGAACAAGGCCGGCGCAGCCGGTATCCGCGCCCTCGTCCGCAGCCCGGAGAAGGCTCAGGATCTTGCCAGCCCGACGGTTTCCGTCGTGGAAGCCGACTATGACAGGCCGGAAACCCTTGCCCCTGCGCTGGCAGGGGTCGAGAAGTTGCTGCTCATTTCCGGCAGCGAAATCGGCCAGCGGACCCGCCAGCACAAGGCCGTGATCGACGCCGCGAAGACTGCCGGCGTCTCCGTCATCGCCTATACGAGCATCCTGAATGCCGATACCTCGCCGATGATCCTTGCAAAGGAACACCGGGAGACCGAAGCGGCGCTGAAAGCCTCCGGTATACCGTACGTCCTGCTGCGCAATGGCTGGTATCTGGAAAACTACGCCGGAACGGTCGCCGCCGCGCTGGAGCACGGTGCGGTGGTCGGCAGTGCCGGAGACGGTAAAATCGCAGCGGCCGGCCGGAACGACTATGCGGCGGCAGCGGCGGCTGTTCTTGCGGGCGACGACACCTCGACCCGCACCTACGAACTGGCGGGTAGCAGCGCCTTTACGCTGGCCGACCTGGCAAGCGAAATTTCGGCGCAGACCGGACGCGAAATCCCGTTCAACAACCTGCCGGCAGACATCTATGCGGGCATTCTGGTCCAGGCAGGCCTGCCGCAGGCCTTCGCGGATATCCTGGCCGATTCGGACACGGCCGCGGCGGGTGGCGCCCTCTACAGCGACAGTCCGGACCTTCAGGATCTGATCGGGCGACCGAGCGAAACCTTGAAGGATTTCGTGCGCGCTCAAGTCGGCTGATCCGCCTGCCCTGATGCCCCGGCGGGAGCCCTTCTCCTGCCGGGGATAGGCGACACAGCACACGAAAAATCATCCATTCCCACCGAAAGCGGAATGTATCAAAGTTTTTTATTAGTGCGGGAGAACGGCACCTGATAGGCAAATATGTCTAGGGTCAGGACCCATTCATCAAGAGCCGCTCATGACATCCGCACACGCAGACCCTTACGCCCCGGACGGCGCCTATGCCTGGTTCCGTCTGGCGATCTCGATCCTGTTGTCCACTCTCGGCGGATCGGGCATCTGGGCCGTGGTGGTCGTCCTGCCGGCGGTTCAGGCCGATTTCGGCGTCGACCGGGCCGATGCGTCCATATCCTACACATTCACCATGCTCGGCTTTGCCGCCGGCAATGTCTTCGTCGGCCGCCTGGTCGACCGGTGGGGGATCTTCTGGCCTGTGATCGGCTCCGCCGCGGCCCTGAGCGCCGGGTTCGCTCTCGCCGGCCTTTCCTCCGGGATCTGGACATTTTCCCTGGCGCAAGGCGTTCTGATCGGCGCCGGGACGGGCGCGACCTTCGGGCCATTGATCGCCGACCTGTCCCACTGGTTCAACAAGCGCCGGGGCATTGCGGTCGCTGCGGCGGCCTGCGGCAATTATCTCGCCGGCGCGCTCTGGCCTTCCTTCATCAAATGGTCGCTTGGCTCAAACGACTGGCGCACGACCTATTTCATGATTGCCGCGATCTGCATCGTCGGCATGCTCCCGCTGGCGCTCATGCTGCGCCGGCCCGCGCCGGAAAGTGCGAAGTCGTCGGATATGCCTGCCTCGGGAAAATTCGGCACCCTCTCCACCGGCCTGTCGCCGCGTGCGCTCCAGATTCTGCTGATCTGTGCCGGGCTCGGCTGCTGCGTCGCCATGTCCATGCCGCAGGTGCATATCGTCTCCTACTGCGTCGACCTCGGCTACGGGGTCGCGCGCGGAGCCGACATGCTGGCGATCATGGTCGGCGGCGGCGTTGTCAGCCGGCTTTTGTCCGGGTTCCTGGCCGATGCCATCGGCGGCGTTAAAACCCTTCTGATCAGCTCCGTGGCCCAGTGCCTTGCCCTGTTCCTGTTCCTGCCGTTCGACGGGCTCGCGTCGCTCTACCTGGTGTCCCTGATCTTCGGCCTGTCCCAGGGCGGCATCGTGCCGTCCTACGCGATCATCGTGCGCGAGTACCTGCCGGCCCGCGAAGCCGGCCAGCGGGTCGGGCTGGTGATCATGGCAACCATTCTCGGCATGGCGCTCGGCGGCTGGATGTCCGGCTGGATCTACGATCTCACCGGATCGTATCAGGCGGCCTTCCTGAACGGCATCGCCTGGAACGTCATGAACATCTCGATCATGACCTTTATCCTGTTCAAGGGACGGGCAAGAACGGCCGTGGCCTGATCCCACCAACTATTTCATCGGGAGGCTCCTCAAGGCGGCCATTGGCATATTGAATTTGCAGGTCGTCCAGTCCTTCTTGCGGCTGACGTTCTGCATCACCGGCTTGAAATTATCCGGCACGAACTCATCCTTCATGTAAGCCAGAGGCTGCAGCGGCAGTAGCCCATTCACCAGTTTCCTCATGGTGAAATAGTTGATTGGATGACCACCTGCTCCGATCAAACGGCCTGTTTCCGGGTCGAAACCACCCGTGTCCAGACTGCTCAAAAAACGGCCGTATTCCCTCATGGCATGGTCAGAACAATTTGCTTCCATGAGATACTCGATTTCGTCGTAGAATTGGGAAGTGTCCTCAAGCCATGTGTAGGTGGCTCTCACACTTCCCCTTTGCGCAGGCTCCGGTTCCGGGTCGATCTCACCTGCGGCAATCTTCTCCTGCAATTCACTAAAAGTCGGGATTTCTGTGCTTGGCGTCAGGGGACGGACCACAAACATCGTCCCAAAGCCAATCGCAAATCCAACAACGACGATCATGAAATAATCGATAGGATATTTAAGCATCAAGACTCCCTGTAAAGTTGTTTTTTTCTATGATGCAATCCTAAATAATTCTTAAAAGCGTGCACTCAGATTTTATGATCTGCTCCCCCGCGCGCTGATGCGCGTCCCGTCACCCTTGTATCCCACGGAATAAAGCGACAGGACGGCTGTGGCATAGGACTTAAGTCTCTTTGTCGTTCCCGTCATTCTTGCGCGGCTTGTGATGCGGCTGGTCATAACGTTGTGCGATCGCCGTCGCCACGCCAACGAAAAGCCCGATTCCGACGAAAACATAGGCCATGGTGAAGATCTTGCCCGCGTCGGTCTGGGGGGAGAAGTCGCCGTAACCGACGGTCGCCAGCGTGATTACCGAGAAATAGAGGCTGTCGAGAAAGTTCCAGCCTTCAACCCTGGAATAGAACAAGGCCCCGCCGATCAGAACGAGAATCAGGATCCCAAAGGCGTAGCGAAGCGGCGTCTTGTACCACTCGTTCCGGATCCATTTCAGCAGGCGGCGAAGCCTGGGCAGAAAGACACGCATTCGGTTCTCCTTGCCGGCCTTCTCTTCGTCGATCTGGGCGAAAACCTCCCGGCCGGATGAAATACTGGACAACACCATAGCTGATTCACCAGCCGGTTTCGGTACCCGGAGGGTTTTTCATGTCCCGGGTTGCATCGATTAAATCCTTCCTCTTGCCTTCGCCACAGGAA
Organism: Roseibium sp.; assembly: GCF_048260565.1. Taxonomy (GTDB): domain Bacteria; phylum Pseudomonadota; class Alphaproteobacteria; order Rhizobiales; family Stappiaceae; genus Roseibium. The sequence goes on from NZ_JBLXGP010000009.1 coordinate 167,913, forward strand.
ACCCCTACCTCCGATCCATGACAAAACAGCCTGCTCCCCCGCGCGCCGATGCGCGTCCCCTCACCCTTGAAACCCACGGAATCAAACGTCAGGACGACTATGCCTGGCTGCGGGACGACAACTGGCAGGAGGTCATGCGCGACCCGTCGGTTCTCGATTCCGACATTCGTGCTTATCTGGAGGCGGAAAACGCGTATCAGAAAGCCGTGATGGCGCCGACGGAGGCGCTGCAGGAGACGCTTTATGCGGAGATGCGCGGGCGGATCAAGGAAGACGACAGTTCCGTTCCTGCTCCCGACGGCCCCTATGCCTATGGCATCAAATACGTCACCGGCGGCCAGCATCCGCAGTTCGTGCGAACCAGCCGCGACGGGTCGGACGAAGCGGTGTTGCTCGACGGCGACAAGGAGGCGGAAGGCAAAGCCTATTTCAGGATCGCCGGCGCCAGTCATTCCGTCGACCACGGAATGCTCGCCTGGTCCTTCGACGACAAGGGCTCGGAATTCTACACCCTGCGCCTGCGTGACCTGACGACGGGCAAGGATGCCGGCTACGATCTCAAGGATACGTTCGGCGGCGGGGTCTTCTCCGCGGACGGCAGGTATCTGTTCTATGTCCGCCAGGACCAGAACCATCGCCCCTCAAAGCTGTTCCGCCATGAGGTCGGCGCAGATCCGGAGACCGACGTTCTCGTCTATGAGGAACAGGATCCGGGCTTTTTCATGAGTGTCGGCAAGACGCAGTCGGGCGACACGATCCTGGTTCATATCCACGATCACGAGACCTCCGAGGTCCGGACGATTTCCGCCCATCGTCCGCTGGATCCGCCGCATCTGATCGCGGCGCGCGACACGGGGGTCGAATATTCCGTCGAGGATAACGGCGAGTATTACTACATCCTGACCAACGTCGACGACGCGGAAGACTTCAAGATCGTCACCGCGCCCAAGGCAACGCCGGGGCGGGAGTTCTGGACCGATCTCGTACCCCACAAGCCGGGCCGGCTGATCCTGTCCCATGACGTCTACAAGACCTTCATGGTCCGGCTGGAACGCGAGGACGGCCTGCCGCGGATCGTCATCCACCGGCTGGCGGACAACATCGAGCACAGGATCGCCTTCGACGAGGAAGCCTACTCGCTGGGCCTAAGCGGCGGCTATGAATTCGACACGACCATGATCCGCTTTTCCTATTCCTCCATGACCACGCCGTCGCGGGTCTACGACTACAATGTCGAAACCCGCGAGCGGGTCTTGCGCAAGGAACAGGAGGTGCCTTCCGGGCATGATCCGGATAACTATGTCACACGCCGGTTGCATGCGCCTGCGGTCGACGGCGAGACCGTGCCGGTGTCCGTGCTCTACCACAAGGACACGCCGCTCGACGGCTCCGCGCCCTGCCTGCTTTACGGCTACGGCGCTTACGGCATGTCCATGCCCGCAAGTTTCAGCACGAGCGCCCTGTCGCTTGTGGACCGGGGCTTCGTCTATGCCATTGCCCACGTCCGCGGCGGCAAGGACAAGGGTTTCGCCTGGTACAAGGCCGGCCGGCGGGAAAACAAGAAGAACACCTTCACCGACTTCATCTCCGCGGCCGATCATCTGGTCGCGGAGAAATTCACCGCACACGACCGGATCATCGCGCAGGGAGGATCCGCCGGCGGTCAGCTGATGGGGGCTGTCGCCAATATGGCGCCGGAAAAATTCGCCGGCATCATTGCGGAGGTGCCCTTCGTCGACGTGCTCTCCACGATGCTCGACGACACATTGCCGCTGACCCCGCCGGAATGGCCCGAATGGGGCAATCCGATCACCGATGAAGCGGCTTACAGATACATCGCCTCCTATTCGCCTTACGACAATGTGGAGGCAAAGGACTACCCGGCGATCTTCGCCGTCGGCGGGCTGACCGATCCGCGTGTTACTTACTGGGAGCCGGCGAAATGGGTCGCAAAACTGCGCGCCAAAAAGACCGGCGACAGCCTGCTGATGCTAAAGACCAACATGGAAGCCGGCCACGGCGGCGCATCGGGCCGTTTCGACAGCCTGAAGGAAGTCGCCCTCGTTCAGGCCTTCGCGCTGATGGTCGCCGGAAAGGCCTGACGTCAGCGTCGTAGAAAAAGAGCCAGCGCCGTACGGGTGGGTCTTGGCGCTGACTCCAGCATCTGTCCGAGCAAGAGGACAGACAGTTGCCACGGGCCGATTGGCCCGTGGGATGGGGCCACTCAAGATCCGACGAAAGGCTTTTGCCTCTTTCCGCCGACCTTACGGGCCGTCCGTTCTCAGATGGACTTGGTTATCAGGCGGACTTGCAGGTCTTGATGCCGAGCACCGTGTAAGCCGGACACCAACCGATCAGCGCGGTGACTATCGGAACCACGCCGATCCAGGCAACCCACTTCCAGGTGATTTCGGCGGGACCGAACAGAGCGAAGAGCACCAGTGCGACCCCGACGATGAGACGCAGGATGCGGTCCACAGAACCCATATTTTTCATCATGATGACCCTCTCTATTACGCCGAACCGGCTCCGGATCGGCTCGAACAACTCGTGATATTGCATTCCTAGCCGAAAGCGGTCCGCGGGTCTGTGACTTAGTCACTCAGGAACCCTTTAGGTGTCACTGGTCGCTCATCCGGATCTGCCGCAACCCCTCCGGCTTCATCACCCGAATGGTACCGCGCTGGCGTTCCAGGATGCCCGCATCGGACAATTTCCCCAGTTTCCGTGTGACGACCTCACGCACGGAGCCGAGTTCCGCAGCCAGTTCCGCCTGGGTCGCGGTCACGGTTCCATCCGGTCCTGCCCGATCCAGCAGGAGTGCCGCGAGACGTGCGTCCAGAGGATGAAAGACCGCATCTTCCATCGTGTGCAGGATATCGGTGATGCGATGGCCGAACCCCTTAAACACCATCTTGCGGAAGGCGTCGGACATCTCGATCAGGCGGAACACGGTCGCGGCCGGTATCAGAACGGCCCGTGTCGCCACTTCCGTCATACCGGTTGCCGCGTAAGGGTCCTCACCGAACAGGCAGGCGGTGGTCAACGCGCAGCTTTCTCCGGCGCCGACCCGGTATAGCAGAATTTCCCGGCCGGTGTCGGAGGTCATGACGACCCGCACAGAGCCCTCTTCGACCATGATCCAGCCCGCGCAAAGCGAGCCGGGCGAAAAAACCGTCGTACCCGGCGGCAGATCGACGATCCGCAGAGCCCCGGCCACAAGCCGTCTTTCGCCTTCCGGCAGGTCCGACAGGCCAAGACGGTCGAGAACCGCTGCATCGATCATTCCAAAAACCCCGCCCCTTATCTTTTCCGGCCTCAGATAAGACCTCATTTACGTGCAATCGCATAGACTTCCGTGGGACAAGGCATATATCAAATGGGCCGTCCGAACGATATGCTACGAGGATCGGCGGAATCCTGTGCCCGGTCATACTACAAGGAGCTACCCGATGAAAAAACGCATGGCTGCAATCCTGGCAGGCGCGTTCATGTCCTTTACCGCGTCGGCTCCGATCGCCCAGGCCGGTTTTCTCGAAAACCTGCTGTTCGCACCGACCTACGACCCGACCAAGGTACCGGAGACTTACGGAACCAAATACGACTGCCGGGCCTTCCAGGCTTCAGGCAAGGCCGGCTGGAAGGGCATTGTCAGCGGGCGGATCAACGACTTCGAACACGTCATCGTCCGTTCACGCGCGGGCTGCTTCCAGACACAGCAGGAATGCCAGACCTTCATAACCTACATGCAGGGCTATTTCGACTTCACCACCTACGCCGGCTGCGATCCGTACCCCCGCCGTTGATGACGGGGTGACCACGGGGTCCCTCGCAAGAGGCGACCCCACGGTCAAAAACCGGGGTCAGTGGGCGGGCACGGCCTTCAGATAGGCCGCAATCGCTTCCCGATCGCTGGCGGGCAGTTTTGCCATGTTCTCCTGGACGGAGACCATTTCCCCGCCGACACTGTCGTAATCGGGCGTGAAACCCGACTCCAGATAGTAGGCGATATCCGAAGCGCTCCAGCTGGAAATACCGCCTTCGCCCGACGTGATGTTCGGCACCTTTCCCTCGCCCGCAGCGGCCGGGGCTCCCGCCAGCCAGAGGTTCTTCTCCAAGCCGCCGATTGCATTACGAGGCGTGTGGCACTCCCCGCAATGTCCCGGTCCTTCCACCAGATAACGGCCGCGGTTAAGGACGCTCAGGTCCGTGTTTCCGTGCAGCTGGTCTTCCGCAATGACCGGGGCGCTGTCGAGATAGAGCCGTTTCCACAGACCCACGCCCCTGCGGATATTGAAGGGAAAGCCGAGTTCGTGACCGGCCGCTTTTCCGCTGACCGGCGGCAGGGATTGCATGAAGGCGAAGAGATCGGAAACGTCCTGCGGCGTCATGCGGGCATAGGACGTGTAGGGGAAGGCCGGATAGAAGTTCTCACCCTGCGGCGACGTGCCCTTCAGCATGGCATCGGCAAATTCGGCCAGCGTCCATGCACCGATGCCGTCGCGGGGATCGCTGGAGATATTCGGCGCGACGAAGATGCCGAACGGCGTTTCCAGGCGCTGTCCGCCACTGAGGCCGAGCTTCGCCTCTCCCTTTGCGCCGGCAGGCGCATGGCACGATGCACAGCCGCCGGCCCAGAATATCAATTCGCCCCGCCCCGCATCGCCGGCGGGCAGACTTGCGACAACTGATTCAGGCAGATGTTCGGGCGCAGACAGAAACCAGCCTGCCGCTGCGGCGGCAATTCCCAGAACGACGATTGCAGCGACAAGCTTTCTGATCATGACATGCCTTTTTATGAAGTCCTATTTCTTCACACGATAGGCTTCATGGCAGGACTTGCAATTCCCCATGACCGGCCCCATTGCCGCCTTGAAGGCCTCAAGGTCCGCCGGGCCGTCCTTGCCGGAGGCTGCCACGGCAGCGCCCGCGTCGGCTGCGAATTTGTCCAGGGCTGTCTGGAAACCGGCGGCATCCTCCCAGATTTTCGGCGCTGCGGTGGTATCGCCTTTGTCCGAGCCTTCCGGGAAAAACGACCCGAAGGAAGACGCAGCCGCCGCCATGGTCGCGATCGCAGACTTGCCCGCGGCAGGGGAATAGGCAACCTCCCCCTTCATCATGCTGCCGCTCAGACCGGCTGCGGCGCCGACGGAAGCCATGATATGTTTACGCACGGCAATCGGATCATCGGCCGCCATCGCCGTCATTCCACTCAGGCACAAAGCCGCGACACCAAGTACAAGCTTACGCATGGTCCTCTCCTCTTCAAACGCTTTCGATCCCACCCTAGGGTACGGACCCAATGAGGACTATCTGTTCGGTGATTTGAAATCACGACCCTGTGAGGTTGGGTGGAACCAATTGACGCACTGTCAACGGAACGGAAACAAACCGCCAAAAATAAACCCCGGGCCGGGCATCAAGCCCGGACCGGGGTTTACAATACGGAACGTCCGTTTCAGATCAGGAAGCGGCTTCGTAGAGTTCGAGGACGTAGTCCCAGTTGATCATGTTGTCGACGAAGGCTTCCAGATACTTCGGCCGCGCGTTGCGGTAGTCGATGTAGTAGGAATGTTCCCAGACATCGCAGCCGAGCAGCGGCGTGGCACCGTGAACCAGCGGGTTTTCGCCGTTCGGGGTCTTCATGATTTCCAGCTTGCCGCCCTTGAGCGCAAGCCAGGCCCAACCGGACCCGAACTGGGTGGCGCCGGCAGCCAGGAAATCGGCGCGGAACTTGTCGTAGCCGCCCAGATCGCTGTCGATCTTGGAAGCCAGCACGCCCGGCAGGGAGGTGCCGCCACCGTCCTTCTTCATCCACTTCCAGAAATGGATGTGGTTGTAGTGCTGGGCAGCATTGTTGAACAGGCCCGGGTTCTTGCCGAAGCTTTCCTTGACGACGTCTTCCAGAGACTTGCCTTCCAGGCCGCTGTCCTTCAGCAGGTTGTTGCCGTTGGTCACATAGGCCTGATGGTGCTTGTCGTGGTGATACTCGAGCGTTTCAGCCGACATGTACGGGCTGAGGGCATCATAGGCGTAAGGGAGATCGGGAAGTTCAAATGACATGGCATGTCCTCCTGTGGGGCAGCGTCCCGACCGGCCTTCTTCATGTGGGGGGCACATGAAAACAAAAAGCCGATCGGTCTTGTACTTTTAGACCATCCTGTCCGCGTTCGAATGAACGCCGGATGCTTTCAGCAGGCCGTCGGTAAAAATACGGCCTGCTTCGAGGGGCAACATAGGAGCCTTCACCGCTCCCGGCAACGCCCAAACACCAAATAAAAAAATATTTTTATTGTTTTTTTCAATCCTGCTCCCGGTCCACCCGTGAGGCAACTCCGTCGCGTCAACGCCAACCGAAGGACGGGGCGAGGCAACGTCGCGGAACCGAACACTGGCAGCCGCTCAGTCCTTGAAGGCATCCGAGATCAGGCGGTTGTCGAACGTCCCGGAGGGCAAGGTTCCTTCGACCGCATAGACGTAGAGCGCTGCCTTCAGGATCGATCCGAGCGTCGAGATCACGAGCGTCGACAGAAAAACGAACACAACGGCCATCACCCAGAGGACCGAAGCGAACAGCGGACGCACGTCGAACTGGGTACCGCCCGCGAAGGCGAACAGGAAGCCGCCTGCGACCGGAATAAGATAAAGCGCGGAAAGTCCGAAATGGGAGATCAGCGCCTCACCCCAAGTTTTCCGCAGGATGCCGATCGACCGGGAGACTGCTTCAATGGGCCCGACGCGTTCGACGACAAGAACAGGGACCGCGAAATAGGTCGCGACTTTCCAGCCGGTTCCGATCAGCCCCATGACGAAACGGGCAAGTCCCTTCGATCGGTCTTCGATCATACTCAGAATAAAGCCGATACTGGCGGCGAACAGCGACCAGGCGAGGATATTCGGCAGGGTGCGGACGGACGACCGCAGGCCGTCCATGACCGTGGGATCGCCGCCGGCAAACCGGATCATCGCGCAGGTGACGAGGGCGGCATTGAAAAAGATCACCACGAAATAGCAGACGAAGTAGACCCCGAACAATGCGGCAAGAAACCAGGGTTCCTGGGTGACATCCGGATTTTCCTCAAGCATCTGCCGGAAGACTTCCAGCTGGCCGCTCGCCGCTAGCGGACCAATCCCGGCGGCAAAAAGCACGCCGAGCGCAAGCAGGCTCAGGAGCGGAAAGACCAGCATTTCCTTGTCCATCATGAGGACGCGGAAACAGGCTGCTCCCAGCGCCATGGACCTTTCGAACTTCGCCAGAAAATTCATGACCGCTGAACCGCCCTTATCTGCCGGCGAAAACGCCAGCGCCCAAAAACCGGGCGTTATTTGAGCAAAGCTTCGTTGTTTTTATCTGAATCGATCCGACGCCGATCCTGCCAAGCTCTTGCAGCAACCTCAGCCGCAGTTCTAGGGTACGATTCTCTGCGACTTTTTCAGGTACATCCGTTGTCCGCTTCGCCGCGTCCCGTTTCCGCCAAGACGGCATCCCTTCGCCTTGCCCTCGGCGGCGCGTTTGCGCTTGCCGCCGCCATGGGCATCGGACGGTTCGTCTACACGCCGATCCTGCCGTTCATGGCAGAAGGCATCCCGTTATCGGCAGCCAATGCCGGACTGATCGCCTCTTCGAATTTTCTCGGCTATCTGGTCGGGGCGCTGGCCGGTTCCCTCGGCAGACTTCCCGGCAGCCCGCGAACCTGGTTCCTGTCCGCGCTTCTGGCAAGTGCGGCCACTACGATCGCGATGGGTCTGACCGATAACCTCGCCATCTTCCTGCTCCTGCGATTTTTCGGCGGTGTCGCAAGCGCCTTCGTTCTGGTATTCGCATCGGCCCTGGTTCTGGAACAGCTTGCCATGAACGGTCGTGCCGGCCTTTCGGCGTTGCATTTTGCCGGCGTCGGCTCCGGGATCGCGCTCTCCGCCATTATGGTCGCCCTGCTCGGCGGAAACGGGTTTTCCTGGCAGGAGCTGTGGTTCGCAAGCGGTCTGACAACGCTCGTCCTTCTGATCGTCATCACCCGCCTGGTGCCACGCCCGCCCGGAGAACCAGATGCGCCGGGGGCACACAGACCCCGTTCCTACCCCAAGAGCGGCCGATATTCGGGCGAACTCCTGCGGCTTGTCATCGCCTACGGTCTGTTCGGCTTCGGTTATGTGATCACGACCACCTTCATCTCTGTCATCACCCGGCAGACACCGGAACTGAACGACGCCGAGGCGGTCGTCTGGCTTGCCGTCGGCCTGTCGGCAGCGCCTTCGATCTATGTCTGGAATCGCTTGTCCGGAGCCTACGGGCCGAGCAGAACCTTCGCGGCCGCCTGCATGGCCGAAGCAATCGGGGTCGGACTGAGCGTCATAGCAAACACCCCGATCCTGATCATCGTGTCAGCCGCCCTGGTTGGCGGCACCTTCGTGGCAATCTCCGCTCTCGGCCTGCTCGAGGCCCGCCGCCTGACGACCGGTGATCCGCGGCAGGCGCTGGGGATCATGACCGCCAGTTTCGGCCTCGGCCAGGTGGTCGGCCCCTGGTTCGCCGGTCTGCTTCACGAACTGACCGGCGACTTTCAGGCTGCATCCTTTGCCGCGGCGATCGCCCTGGTGATCGCGGCCCTGCTGGTTCTCGCACGCACCAATTCGGTCCCCAAGGAAAGTCCCAGACCGGTTGTTGCCGACTGGGAAAGCCTCCGGGCCCAGCTCCTGTCGGAAGGCAAAACAGACCTCGTCGATGCCATCGAAACGCTTCGGGCACAGGGCGGCAAGATAGACGCCATCCGGCAGCTGCGGGAGAACGGGTACCTGAAGGACTGACCGTCAGGCGTGCGCGAAGTCCCAATAGAGCGCGCGCGCCTTTGCCGCGATCGGGCCGGGTTGGATATCGCGGGTCTCGATGCGGTTGACAGGGACGACCTTGTTGTAATTGCCGGTGGAAAAGATCTCGTCGGCATCCAGAAACTCTTCATAGCGCAGCGTTCGCTCGTGCACCGTATATCCGGCATCACGCAGGAGCTTGATCACCCGGAAGCGCGTAATCCCGGCCAGGAACGTACCGTTCGGCACCGGCGTATGCACCACCCCATCCTTGGCCATGAAGATATTGGCCGAGGTGAGCTCGGCCACGTTCCCGAGCATGTCGAGGACGACCGCGTTGTCGAAACCCCTCCCCTTTGCTTCCGCCATGGCGCGGGCGTTGTTCGGATATAGACAACCGGCCTTGGCATTGACCGGCATGGTTTCGATCGTCGGGCGGCGGAAGTGGGACAGGGTAATGGAATTGGCCGCTTCCTTGCCCGCCATGGGCGCGTCGAACAGGCACATGCAGAAACGGGTGCTCTCCGGATCGGCGGCAATGACACCGGCGCCGTCGCCCTCCGCCCAATACATGGGTTTGATATAGAGCTGCTTGTCGGGAGAAAACTTCTTTGCCCCTTCCAGGGCGAGTTCCATCATTTCTCCGACCTGCATGGTCGGCTTCAGGGCCAACGCCAGGGCCGAATCGTTGACCCGCTGGCAATGGAGATCGAGGTCGGGCGTGGTGCCTTCGAAGGATCGGGCCCCGTCGAAGACGCTGGAGCCGAGCCAGGCCGCATGGGTGCGCGGGCCCATCATCGGTGGATTGCCTTCATGCCAGGTCCCATCGATCCAGGTCCAGGTTTCGCTCCAGCCGCTCATGGTCGTTTCCTCATCACATACTTTAGACGTACGGCAAAAAACGACTTTCATGTGCCTCAGTCAACACCTTCTCAGGAGTGCGACAAGATTGCCCGGATCCTTTTCCGGATCAGCCTGATCGGGAAGAATTTCTTTCACAGAACCCCTCATCCGGAAAGATTTTTCCCACGATCGCGTTCGAAGCCCTGCCGCCGGAAACCCGAACGCGGATCGGTTCCGGTTATTGTGATCCCGGATGGCAACTCGCATATGTTCATGATATGTTCCTGCACGATCACTCATGGGGAGAACCGAAAATGGATCAACGCATCAGCCTCATTACCCTCGCCGTAGAAGATGTCGGTGCCGTCGCCGCGTTCTTCGAGAACGGCCTCGGCTGGATCCGGGCGGAGGGAGAAGGCGACATCGCCTTCTATCAGACCGGCGGCAGCATCCTGGCGCTTTATGCCCGCAAAGCCCTGGAAAAAGAGATCGGCCGCGCCCTGCCGGCAGAAACGCTCGGCGCCATGACCATCGCCTGGAACGGCCGCAGCGAGGCGGATGTGGACAAGGTGTTTCAGCAGGCGGTCGATGCCGGAGCCGAACCGGTCAAGCGTCCGGCCAAGGTTTTCTGGGGCGGTTATTCCTCCTATGTCGCGATTCCCGGCGGCCATCTCCTTGAGATCGCCTACAATCCGTTCTGGCCGATCGATAGCCACGGAAACATCGCTATTCCGGTCAAATAGTTCCGATTGCGACCTTTGTGCTACGCGGAGCGGCTTGACGGCCAAAATTATAGGTAGTTTTCTGCAGCCACCCTTTTGTCGGGACTGGTCTGGAGAGTGCAATGGCCCACGCGGCTTATGTTTTCGATGCCTATGGCACCCTGTTCGACGTACATGCCGCCGTTCGCAAACATGCGGAGAAGCTGGGTCCCGATTCCCAGCGTCTGTCGTCCCTCTGGCGGGAAAAGCAGCTGGAGTATTCCTGGATCCGCGCCCTGATGGGTGGGCAGTACCTGGATTTCTGGGTCCTGACCCAGCAGGCGCTCGATACCGCCTTTGCCCTGGTTCCAAGTGCCGACAAGTCCCTGCGCGATGAGCTTCTCAACGCCTACTGGAAGCTCGATTGCTATCCGGAGGTTCCCCAGGTACTGACGAACCTGAAGGCCACCGGCGCCAAGATCGCCATTCTCTCCAACGGGTCTCCGGCCATGCTGGATGCCGCGGTGCAGGCCTCCAACCTGGGCGATCTGTTCGACGACGTGTTTTCCGTGGATGAACTCAAGACCTACAAGACCGACCCCCGGGTCTACGAAATGGTCACCACACAATACCGGATCTATCCGGACACGGTGTCCTTCCAGTCCTCCAACCGGTGGGACGTCGCGGGTGCGACCGCCTTCGGCTTTCGCACCGTTTGGATGAACCGCGCCGGCATGCCGGACGAGTACCTCGACCTCTCCCCGGCCGCGGTCCTGAACGACCTGACCGGATTGCAGGCGCTGGGTTAGAACGCAGGTCCGGCAGCTCTTTGCGGCAGGTCAACGCGCTACAATCCGTTTCACGCTACAGGTTTTTCCGGTCGGAAGCCTGACTGAAACTTCGTCAGTTTTCAGGGTATCCGTCCCCAATATGCGAAGACCTGCAATGCAGGAGGCCAATGCAATGAAACGGCTGACGGCGTTTCTTTTCCTGATTGCCCTAGCGGCGCCAAGCGCCGCCTCCGCGCAGGAAGCCGACCCCCATGCCATCTACGAACAGAGCTGCGCCCGCTGCCACGAGGCCCATGCAGGCGATTTCGTCCATAACAAACTCGACCTTAAGGAAGGCCGGCTCGTCGGCAAATCCTCCGGCCGCGACGTCGAGACGTTTCTGGCCGGAGGCCATGGCAGGCTTTCGGACGCGGAACGGCAGATCCTCATCGATCATTTGATCGCCATCCGCCGGTCCGGGCAGCTCTTTCACGACAAATGCCTCACCTGCCATGACCGAGCCGTGGACTTGGCCCGGTCACAGCTGATCATGAAGGACGGCATTCTCGTTGGCCGCTATTCGGGCAGAAATATCGCCGATTTCCTGCAGGATCACGGGCGCCTTACACCGGATGAAACAGCAAGGATGATCGAGGTCCTGGAACGCCAGCTTCAGGGACCGGCGAACTGAACGCCAGCCAGCGCCGCAACGCAATGCATACGTTCGGCAAGCCTCGCACAACCTTCGCCTTCCATGGTTGACCTCCCCCCGACGAACCGGGGTTGGCAGCTGACCGGACCTTTCAATCCCTGCCCGATAGCCCGGTCGGCTGCCGCCCCAACCAGAGGGCAACGAAACGATGCCGAAACGAGAACAACGCGCCCATCCCAGACGCAAGACGCGGCTGCGCGGCGGCAAGGTCGCCGACCTGACCGACCGCTTCTTGAGCGAGTGCACGATCTTCGACCTGTCCAAGGGCGGCTGCCGGCTGCTGGTCCCCGACCATGTGTCGCTGCCTGAGGAAATCCTGATCTTCGACGATCTGGACAAGACCATTGCCCTTGCCCGCGTGGCCTGGCGGGACGGCAAGCAGCTCGGCGTCGCCTTCGAGATCCCGCCGGCGCCGGTCTCCATGTTCAAGGCCCAGCGCCTGCAGGCGCTGCAATACAACTATTATGCGGTCGTCGAAGGGGACTGAAAGCCCCCTCCCAACCGCACGCCTTACTGCGCCGGCGTGCTGAACGGCTTGCCCTTTTCCAGAATATGCGTGGTGTAGGCAACGAGCGGCGTGTCTCCCGTATTGGTCAGGCCGCCGTGCACTTTGCCGGCCGGGAAAAAGCCGGCCATTCCGGGCTTGAACGTGATCACCTTGCCATTGGGCGCGGTCATGTCGCCGCCCTCGAACACGACCATGTGCTCGTCGCCGAAATGGGTGTGCAGCGGGATCATGGCGCCCGGCGGGACTTCCAGACGCGAGACGACCACTTCCATCGTGTCCGAACCGGACAGATCGTCCCGGCTGATTTCGGTGCGGACAAGCTGGCTCTCCGCGTGAGCCGGCAGGGCCATCAGAGGCAGGCTAAGGCAAATCGCGGCGAACGCCGCTTTCAGTCGGGTGTTTTCAAGCTGGTTCCACATGCAAACGTCCTCCCAGATGCATCCTGTCACTTGTTACCATGGCGGCACCCGCGCCGATATCCCGCGGGAACCTGTTCGCGAGGTTTGACACAGGCCGTTCCCGGTCGCCGTCAGATGGAAATCCTCAAGCCGTCCTCGGCGCATTCGTAAGGAACCTGGTCGCGTTGACGAAGCATGTCTTCCGACATGTGGGTCAACACAAGCCGCTTCGGCCGGATCTCGGGCAGATGCGCCTCAAGTGAGGCCAGATCCAGATGCAACGGCACCTTCTTATCTCGGAAATAGGCCTCGGCCACGAACAGGTCCGCCTCCCTGCCCGCCTCGATCAGCGCATCGGTCCATTCCGTATCGCCGGTATAGGCCATGATCCGGCCTTCGACCTCAATGCGATAGGCGAAGAACGGACCGCCCGGAGGGCCGTGGCGGACGAGAAAAGACGCGACGGCAAGACTGTCGATCCGGACGGTCTCTTTCTCGGTCAGTTCCAGAAGCTCAAGATTGAACTTCGGCTTCGTCTTCGAAGATCCGGGAAAGGCCGTTTCCATTGCCTGAACGAACGAGTCCTTCAAGCCGAACGGACCGGCAACCGTCAACGGCGCGGTCCGTTTGGAAAAGAACTGGGCATCGAGCATGAACGGAGGAATGCCGCCGAAGTGGTCGGCGTGGAAATGGGTGATCAGAATGACGCTGATGTCATTGAGCACGACATTCGCCCGTTTCAGCGCGACCAGGGAGGTCGCGCCGCAGTCGATCAGGAAATTCGCGGTCTCGCCGGTGACGTGAAAGCAGGTGTTGAAGCGCCCGCCGCTGCCGAATGCGTCACCGCATCCGACAAAGTGGACCTCCATGCACCCCGTCCCTATTCCGCCGCCTGGGCGGGCTCGTAGCCAAGCTCGGCGTTCAGCTTGTCGATCAGGTCCACGGCCGCTTCGGCGATCACGGTTCCAGGCGGGAAGATCGCCGCAGCGCCTGACCGGTAGAGTTCGTCGTAATCCTGCGGCGGCACGACACCGCCGACGACGATCATGATGTCCTCGCGGCCCTCGTCGGCCAACGCCTTCTTCAACGCAGGCACGAGCGTCAGGTGACCGGCGGCCAGCGACGACACGCCGACCACATGGACATCGTTTTCGACCGCCTGGCGGGCGGCTTCTTCCGGCGTCTGGAACAACGGCCCGATATCCACGTCGAAGCCGAGGTCGGCAAAGGCGGAGGCGATCACCTTCTGGCCGCGGTCATGACCGTCCTGGCCCATCTTGGCGACGAGGATACGCGGCCGGCGACCGTCGTTTTCCTCGAACTGCTCGACCATCTTCTGGACCTTCTGGATGGCTCCGGACATGGCGCCCGCCTCCCGTTTGTAGACCCCGGCAATCGACTTGATCTCTGCCTTGTGGCGCCCGAAGACCTTTTCCATGGCCATGGAGATCTCACCGACGGTGGCCATGGCGCGCGCTGCCTTGACCGACAGGTCGAGCAGATTGCCCTCGCCCGTCTCGGCGCATTTCGTCAATGCCTCGAGCGCGGCCTGCGTCTCAGTTTCGTTGCGTTCCGCCTTCAGACGCTCCAGCTTGGCAAGCTGCTGGGCGCGGACATCGGCATTGTCGACCTTCAGCACGTCGATCGGCTTTTCGGATCGCGGCTTGTACTTGTTGACGCCGACCACGGTCTGGGCGCCGGAATCGATGCGCGCCTGGGTCTTGGCGGCGGCTTCCTCGATCCGGAGCTTCGGAATGCCCTTTTCGATGGCCTTGGCCATGCCGCCCAGTTCTTCCACTTCCCGGATATGGGCGAGCGCCTTTTCGGCGAGATCACTGGTCAGTTTTTCAACGTAGAAGGACCCGCCCCAGATATCGATGGGCGCGGTCGTGCCGGATTCCTGCTGGAGGAAGAGCTGGGTATTGCGCGCGATCCGGGCGGAGAAATCCGTCGGCAGGGCCAACGCCTCGTCGAGCGCATTGGTGTGCAGCGACTGGGTGTGGCCTTGCGTTGCCGCCATGGCTTCCACGCAGGTACGCACCACATTGTTGAAGACATCCTGCGCCGTCAGCGACCAGCCCGAGGTCTGCGAGTGGGTCCGCAGGCTCAGCGACTTGGCGTTCTGCGGCTGGAAGTTCTCCTGCATCAGCTTCGCCCAGATAAGCCGCGCGGCGCGCAACTTGGCGACTTCCATGAAGAAGTTCATGCCGATCGCCCAGAAGAAGGACAGACGCGGCGCGAACTTGTCGATGTCCATGCCCGCGGCCACGCCGGCCCGTGCATATTCGATGCCGTCGGCAATGGTGTAGGCAAGTTCCAGGTCCGCCGTCGCGCCGGCTTCCTGCATGTGGTAGCCGGAAATCGAGATGGAGTTGAACCGCGGCATGTTCGCGCTCGTGAAGGCGAAGATATCGGAGATGATCTTCATCGAGGCCTTCGGCGGATAGATATAGGTGTTGCGGACCATGAACTCCTTCAGAATGTCGTTCTGAATGGTTCCCGAAAGATCCGCCTGGGCAACCCCCTGCTCTTCCGCTGCAACGATATAGAGCGCCAGGACCGGCAGCACCGCCCCGTTCATGGTCATGGACACGCTCATCTTGTCCAGCGGAATGCCGGAGAACAGCGTGCGCATGTCATAGATGCTGTCGATGGCGACACCCGCCATGCCGACGTCGCCGGCAACCCTGGGATGATCGCTGTCATAACCGCGGTGTGTGGCAAGGTCGAAGGCGACCGACAGGCCTTTCTGGCCGGCCGCCAGATTGCGCCGGTAAAAGGCGTTGGATTCTTCGGCCGTGGAAAAGCCCGCGTACTGGCGCACGGTCCAGGGCTGTTGGACGTACATGGTCGGATAGGGACCGCGCAGGAACGGCGGCAGGCCGGGCCAGGTATCGATATGGCTCAGGCCCGCCGTATCCGCCGAGGTATAAACGCCGGACACGTCAATGCCCTCAGGCGTTTCCCAAGGAGTGCTTTTCCCGGTGTCCGCCTCGGACAGGACATCCTTGAAACCGACGCGGTTAAAATCGGGGACCCTGCTCATGCCGGCACCTCCTCAACATCCACCAGGCCGATCCGGCCCTGGGCCTCGCGCAGCAGGTCGAGCACATTGCAGCCTGCATAGACAAAGGTGTCGACACCTGCTGCCCGCAGCCTCTCCTCCAGCTCACCCGGCCTTCCGGCAAGATAGAGGTAGTCGGCACCAGCTTCCTTCAGCGCCCGCGCAGCCGCCTCGGCGTCGCTTTCATAGACCTGGTCGGAAGAAACAAGAACCGCAAGCTTCGCACCGGACGCCTTGAAGGCGGCCACCAGATCATCAAGACCGGAGTGCGCATCGCCGCCGACGGATGCGATCCCGCCGGCTGCGAACACGTTGCTCGTCCAGGTCGCGCGGGCCGTGAACTGGGCAAGCGGGCCGAGGCAGGCGAGAAACACGATCGGCGGCGTTCCCGCCCGGGAAACGGCAGCAAGCTCACGCAGTTCTTCGAACTCTTCGGACAGGCGGATCAAGGGTACCTTGTCGATGCGCACCGGTTTTTCCGCATGCGGATGCGTCGCGATCGCAACCGCCAGGGTCGACCCGCCCAGGAAGGCTTCTTTCATGGCGGCCGTCCGCTCTCCCTTGCCGGCAGGCGGCAGGTCGACATGGTGGTTCAATGGCGCGACATCATCCAGGGTGTCGTCCAGAACCGGGACCGGCGTCTCTTTAAGGTCGGGATATTCGCTCACGCCGGTAATCGGCTTTTTGCGCGTCGCAACCGCTTTATTCAATGCTTCGAGTGATTTGGCGATTCGGCTCTGAATTCTACCATCCACGAGGCTTTTCCAGATCCCGCCTTCGGCTTCGATCTCCTGCAACTGCGCCCAGGCTGCATCGACCAGATCATCGGTGCGCGCCTCAATGGCGCCCGATCCCGCCGAGGGATCCGCCACCTGATGAAGATTGCTTTCCTCGATCAGCATCGCCTGGGTATTTCGGGCGAGACGACGCGCAAATCCGTCCGGCAGCCCCCGGGCCATCGTGAACGGCAGGACCGTCACGCTGTCCGCGCCGCCGACACCGGCCGAAAACGCGGCAACGGTCGTCCGCAACAGGTTTACCCAAGGGTCGTTGGCCGTCAGCATGCGCCGCGACGTCGGCATATGAAGCGACATCGGCTTCTGCGGCAGGTCGCACGCGTCGAGGATCCGTGCCCAGATCCGCCGCGCCGCTCTTGCCTTGGCGATCGTGCCGACCTGGTCGGCATCGGCGATCAGGGTGAAGTTGATCCAGTTTCTCCAGTCGGACGGATCGATTCCCGCCCGCTCCAGAAAACGGAGGCAGTAAAGGGCATTCGCGAAGGCACAGGCCAATTCCTGTGCCGGCGTTGCCCCGGCCCCGTGCCAGACCCGCCCGTCCGCGCAGAAGAATTCATACTTGAGATCCTGCCCCTTCAGGAAATGCAGCAGATCGAAGATGCGTTCCTCGACTGCTTCGAAGTCCGAACGGAACTGGCCGCGCCGCGCAACCCAGCCGAAAAGGTCCAGTCCGGCGCTGAGGCGAAGCTTGGCCGGATCGATGCCCCTGCGTTCCGCATAGGCCAGCATCATCGTGACGATCGACGAGGTTTCATGACCGGCTCCGAGCCGAAGCCGGATCAGATCGAGCAGGACCCCATCAAACAACCGTTCCATCCCGGACAGGTCGTCCACCCGCACGCCCTGTCCGACGGAGATGGTGGAGGTTGCGAAGATCACTTCAATGCCGTCCGCGCCGTCTTTCAGATCTTCCAGGATCTGCGCATTGGCCATCGACGGATTCGGAAGGTCGATCCGCTGGATGATCTCCCAGGGTGTTTGCGCCTTCCGTGTTGCCAGCGGACGGGCATCACTGCGCTGGCGATAGAGCGGATGGATCTCCAATCCGTCGTCGGTTCGCCCGGTGAGCCGCGACCTCGGGGCGCCCTTCAGGGCACGATCGACGGCTTCAAGCCAGGCGTCCTCGCCGAAATTCAAAAATTCTTCAGGCAGCATCAGGGGCATTTTCATCTCCTGGCCCCTATTTATTCCTCCCCGAGGAATGATGGCAACTAGCCAGATTGGGTAATAGGTTCACGACCAAAATCGGACTGCACAGTCAAAAATCCGGATTCCGGCGTTAAATGTTTGTTTAATTTAACAATGGGGAGCGGATCGCCGCCGCCTCCAAAATACGCCATCGAAGGAAACAACCGGACAAGATTCTGGCGTGATAAGCCAAATCATGCCAATTTCCCCATTGGTATCTTGCGCGATTGTATTGTAATTTGAACGAACTGCCGTATGGGAAATTCACAATCCCATTCACGCAGATTCTCTGCAAACGATCTGTAGAAGAAGAAAGGGGCTGGCAACAACTACAAAATCCCATCGGCGGCGTATCAGGGCAAAAAGCGGAAAACGCAACCTGATGCTTCAATAAAAGCAATCACAGATTGCATAATAATGGATGTGCACAATGATTGATCATACGGAATTGAAAAACAAGCTGAGAGCTATCTCAGAGGCGAATGCAGCGCACCACGTGCTGGATATTCTTGAATCCAACCTTCGGCGGATGGGAGCCACCCATATCCTGGTGACCGGCCTTCCCATGCCCAACAGGCCCATCGACAATCTCGTACATCGGTTCCGCTGGCCCGATCAGCGCAATGACGGTATCGAAAGCGCCTCGCTTTCGGCAACCGACAGTGCCCTGATGCTTGGTCTTGCGTCCAACCGTGCGACCGAATGGACCATCACCGCCGGTGACATGGAACATTCCGACCTCCTGGCAGCTGCCGGCGAAGGCAATAAGATCATTGTCGTTCCGGTAACCGAGCTGCATCCGTTCCAGGCATTTGTCTTTGCAAGCGGCCCTTCGCTGCATGCAAACAAGTGGGACCTGGCCGGACTTGAGGTACTCGCAGCTGCCGCCTTCTCGCGCCTGCGGGATCTTGGTGCCGTTTCGGGCCAGCGCCCGGGCGCCCTGTCCACGCGCGAACGGAAAGTGCTGGAGCTGACGGCTTACGGCAAAACCGCAAGTGAAATTGCAGATGTTCTGGATATTTCGCAGCGGACCGTTCACGCACACCTGCAGAATGCCAGCGTCAAGCTGAATGCTTCGAACAAGACCCACACGGTCATCGAAGCCCTGCGCTACGGTCAGATCCGGGTCTAAATCCGGTCAGGTGTTCAACGTCAAGATCAACCTGCTTTCAAGTAGGAACACATGAAAGCAGAAAAGTTGATCGATCTTAAAATGTTAGAGAATCTTGTCTGCGTGCGCTCGAACGCAGGATGCTCTAGGGACGGAACAACACCCTCGTCCGGTTTTCCGGACGATCGAGAGGGCAAGGAAAAGCGCCGACGACACCGCCGGCGTCAGGCCTCCAGGGGCCATCATCTCTCCGGTTCCCGGAGAGCAATAATAGAGAAACGCGCATGGAGCGCGGCAATAAAGAACTGTGCAAATAGAAAGACGTCGCGAAGACGACGCATCGTGAATGAGAATGCCTTTACGAGCCGATGCTGGTTCGCTGGGCCAAAGACGGTCCAGGCTTCTTTTTCTCTAACCTGATCTGCCGTGCCTGCCAGTCAGGTACGCGACATTCCGTCTCGAACTCCGCCGCAGGAATTCGGGATGTTTGCGCATGTTCCAATCCGGCGGAAGCCTCTTCCCGGACCCGGTTCCGTCAGGCGCCGCCAAACGCTCACGCCCTGCAAAAACTGAAAAAGCGAGACGCGTGCGCCTCGCCGTTGCTTTCCGGTGCCCGCTCCGGCCCGGCGTAGGGCCAAATATTTGAGCCGCTCTTCCGGTCTTCTGTTTCGATGGCGGTCAGATGACCTGGCTCAGACCAGGAATTTGCGAAACGACTTCATCAACCACGTCATCACCGGCTTTTTCCTTGGCGTAGGCGACCAGTTCCTTGGTCACGGACTGGACTTCCCCCATGTCGAGACCGGCAGAGGTCAGTTCGTTCAGCGCCGCCATTGCGCCCATTCCGCCGCCCATCATGCTGCCCAGGCCACCGAGCAGCCCGCCTCCGCTTTTGCCTTCGCGTTCCGCGACCAGTTCGCGCGCTCCCGGCAGAGCATCGAAAATCTGCTGCATCTGTTCCTGCGGTCCATCCTTGTTCAGAAACTTGAGGATGATCGCGACGGCCTCGCGGGCCTGCTCCTCGCCGACACCTGAAGCTGCAACGATCCGGTTGATAAGCTCTTCCATGTCTTTCTCCCAATCTTGCGCCCGCACGAAGTTTATGGGCCTTAAAGTCTGACACAGGCTATACACGTAGATGGATTGCGGCGTCGATGGGTCACGTTGCGTCGTGTGAACTGTTTTTTATTGGTTAGCCCGTTCCGGGTGCAGAACGAAAATGAAGTGGGGGAAAGGGTGAGTACGCAGGACACAATCTTTATCGGCACGAGCAACAAGGAAGAAACCCTCACCCTGAAACTCGCCAACCGGCACGGACTGATTACGGGCGCGACGGGTACAGGCAAGACCGTTTCTCTGCAGATCCTGGCGGAAGGCTTTTCGGCCGCCGGCGTGCCGGTCTTCTGCGCCGACATCAAGGGGGATCTTTCCGGTCTCGCGGAGGCTGGTGTTTCCAAGGATTTTCTGGAAAAGCGCGCGGCGACAATCGGCTTTTCGGACCGGTATACCTATGAGGCCTTCCCGACCGTCTTCTGGGACCTGTTCGGCGAGCAGGGCCACCCGATCCGCACCACCGTCTCCGAAGTCGGACCGCTGCTTCTGGCACGCCTGCTGGAACTCAACGACACCCAGGAAGGCGTCCTGAACGTCCTGTTCGAACTGGCCGACGACGAAGGCCTGCTTCTGCTCGATTTCAAGGACCTGCGGTCCATGCTCGCCCATGTCTCCGACCGGGCGGCGGAATTGTCGAAGCTTTACGGTAACGTCTCCAAGGCCTCCGTCGGCGCGATCCAGCGGCGCCTGCTGGTGCTGGAGCGCCAGGGCGGCGAAAACCTGTTCGGCGAACCGGCACTGGACATCCGCGACTTTATCCGCACGGCTCCCGACGGCCGGGGCATGGTCAACATTCTGGCCGCCGACAAGCTGATGACCTCGCCAAGGCTTTATGCGGTGTTCCTGCTCTGGCTGCTGTCTGAACTGTTTGAGGAACTGCCGGAAGTGGGCGACCCGGAAAAACCGAAGCTGGTGTTCTTCTTCGATGAAGCGCACCTGCTTTTCGACGGCGCACCGAAAGCGCTGATCGAAAAGGTGGAACAGGTGGTCCGGCTGGTCCGCTCCAAGGGGGTCGGGGTTTATTTCGTCACCCAGAACCCGCTCGATGTTCCCGAAACGGTGCTGTCACAGCTCGGCAACCGGATCCAGCATGCGCTACGCGCCTTCACCCCGCGCGACCAACGGGCCGTGCGCGCGGCAGCGGAAACCTTCCGCCCGAACCCAGAGCTGGATACGGAACGGGCGATTACGGAGCTCGGCGTCGGCGAGGCGCTCGTTTCCACGCTGGAGGGCAAAGGCATTCCGTCCATCGTCCAGCGTACCCTGATCCGTCCGCCCTCCTCGCGGCTCGGTCCGATCACCGACGCCGAGCGGCGCAAGATGATCCAGTCGAGCCCGGTCTTCGGCCACTATGAGCGAACGAAGGACCGTCACTCGGCCTATGAAATGCTGGCCCAGAGGGCGGAAGAAAAACTGCGGCAGGAAGAACAGCAGCGCCAGGAAGAAGAACGCTATGCGGAAAAGCGCGGCGAGCCGCGGCGGACCCGGTCCGGCTTTCAGCTCCCCGACTTCGGACGGGACGACCGTCCGCGCCGCGACAGTATCCGCAAGCAGTCAAGCCGCCGGTCGAACCGGGACACCGCGCTCGAGGCCGGCCTGAAATCGGCCGCCCGCAGTCTCGGCTCATCGCTTGGACGGGCGCTCGTGCGCGGCCTTCTGGGCAGCATCAAACGGGGCTTCTAAGTCCGCTATCCGGACCTCATTACCATCCGAGCTTTCACCGGTGTGGCGTTTCGATCCGCAACCGGTTGCTTTGCCTTGGGGAAACATCCCGCCTGGGGCAAGGCGCGGCGGCCGACTGACGTTGCCCATCATGCGCCTTGCCATCCCTGGCTTTATCTAGTAACTCTCATTATTAGAGTTACTAAGGAGGTCGCGATGAAATTCGACAATCATCCCACCGTGGTGAACGTCAGAAACGCTCCCCGCCATCAAAAAGGCCCGGAAGCTCCCTTGTCGGCGGAATGGCTGAAAGACCTTGCCAGGAAACACGGGGCCGGAGATGCCGGCCTGGTCGAGATCGACCGTCCGGAACTCGCCGACCAGCTCGACTACATCCGCCAGGTTTTCCCGGAGACGAAGACGCTTCTCGCGGTCTGCAGCCGCATGAACCGGGAACCGGTCCGCTCTCCGGTCCGCTCCGTCGCAAACCAGGAGTTTCACACCGTCTACGACGAAGTGAACGAGGTGGCGCGCGCCATCGTTACCGAACTCTCGGAACTGGGCATCCCGGCCTGCAATGCCGTTGCCGCATTCCCGATGGAAGCCCAGCTTCCCGGACGGACGTGGACCGTCGCTCACAAACCCATTGCCGTCGCCGCGGGCCTCGGCAAGATGGGCCTGCACAGGAGCGTCATTCACCCGAAGTTCGGATCCTTCATCCTGCTGGACACCATCCTGATCGGTGCGGACGCCGACGCCTACGACCAGCCGATCGACTACAATCCCTGCCTGGAATGCAAGTTATGCGTCGCCGCCTGCCCGGTCGGCGCCCTGAAACCGGATGGCCGTTTCGATTTCCTGAGCTGCTACACCCATAACTACCGGGATTTCCTGGGCAATTTCTCGGATTTCGTCGGGGCCGTCGTCGAATCGAAAGACATGGCGACCTATCGCAAACGGTTCAGCGACGGAGAAACAACCTCCATGTGGCAGTCGCTTTCCTTCAAACCGGGATACAAGGCCGCCTATTGCGTTGCCGTGTGTCCGGCCGGAGAAGATGTCATCAACCCGTTTCTGGAAGATCGGCCGGACTACGTCACCAAGGTGGTCAAGCCATTGCAGGAAAAGGAAGAAACCTTGTTCGTTCTGCCTGGCTCGGATGCGGAGGACTATGCGCGCCGGCGCTATCCCCACAAGGCGGTCAAACGGGTGCGGCAATCGATTGCGGTCACGTCGATTGCCGGGTTCCTTGCCCGCCTGCCGCTCGGCTTCCAGCCGGGCCGGTCCAAGGGACTGTCGGCGACTTTTCACTGGACCTTTACCGGAGAAGACGAGACCTGTGTCACCATCCGCATCGACAACCAGCGCCTGACCGTCGAGCGGGGGCATCAAGGCGAGGCGGATGTGAAAGTGACGGCCGACGCGAAGACTTGGATTAAGATCCTGAATCGGGAATACAGCATGATCAACGCCATCGTCCTGCGTAAGGTCAGGGTCAAAGGGAGCATGGGGCTTTTCCGCGCCTTCGGGCGCTGCTTTCCCGGGTAGACGACGTCTTTGAGGAAGAAACATGCGCGCCAAATCCTTTTCGGGAATGAACTGTTCCGTCGCCGGTGCGCTGGAGGCCATCGGCGACCGATGGGGGTTCCTGATCCTGCGCGACCTGCTGCTCGGCCTGTCGCGCTATGACGAATTTCAGACCTCGACCGGTATTCCGGCCCAGACCCTCGCCACCCGCCTCAAGCAACTGGAAGCGGCGGACCTGGTTACCAGACGGCGCTATCAGGACCATCCCCCCCGAGACGAATATGTGCTGACCGACAAGGGCCGCGATCTCTGGACGGTGGTCACGGCACTGCGCGAATGGGGCGACAAATGGGATGCGCACGCGGGAACGGAGGGTCCGCCGTTGGACCTTGTCAGGCGCGGCTCAGGAACGCGCCTTCGCCTGGCCCTGGTCGACGAAAAGACCGGCATGCAGGCTTCCCCGAAGGAGGCGGAAGCCGTGCTCGGTCCGGGAGGCGACGCCCTCATGGCGTTTCGGCTGAAGACCGCACCGAAGCGCCGATAGCGACCCGACGCTGGACAAAAGGCGATACCGCCATTTCAATGGCCGCTTTTCGGCCCATGGCTATCCGCCCGCCATAAACTGGCGATGCAGGAGAAACCTGGCGTCACTTGACGGCCCTTGGCCCAAGCGCCAACAGATTGCCCAATGCGGCCGACCATTGAAACGCTCTTTTTCCGGCGGAAACTGGTGACCGACTCAATTGGCGGGCATAATGTAAGCTAAAGGCTCCGATGACCTGCACGGTCCCTTCAGGGATCGGGCAGATCGGTAGCCAGCAACTTCTGTCCTGAATTTCAATCGCAAAACCATAGGGATAACCGATGAGTACCATAGACAAGGTCCTCGCGCGGATCGATACCGATCTCGACAACAGCCTGGCGCGCCTGTTCGACCTCGTGAAGATCAAGAGCATTTCCACCGACCCCGCCTTCGACAAGGACTGCCGCACCGCTGCGGAATGGCTGGCGAAGGAACTCACCGGTATCGGTATCGAGGCGAGCGTTCGCGAAACCGACGGCCACCCGATGGTCGTGGGTCATCGCAAGACGGGCAAGGCGGGCCCGCATGTCCTTTTTTACGGTCACTACGACGTTCAGCCGGTCGATCCGCTCGACCTTTGGGACACCGACCCGTTCGAACCGCGGATCGTCACCCGCGCCGACGGAACGAAGATCATCGTCGCCCGCGGTTCCGCCGACGACAAGGGCCAGCTGATGACCTTCGTCGAGGCCGCGCGCGCCTATATCGCCGAGACCGGCGACCTGCCGGTGGACGTCACCGTCCTGTTCGAGGGTGAGGAGGAATCGGGTTCCCCATCCCTGCACCCGTTCCTGACCGCCAACAAGGACGAACTGACCTGCGACCTTGCACTCGTCTGCGACACGGCTATGTGGGACGCGGATACCCCGGCCATCTCGGTCATGCTGCGTGGTCTGCTCGGCGACGAAATCATCGTCAAAGCCGCCAGCCGGGATCTTCACTCCGGCAGCTACGGCGGGGCGGCGCAGAACCCGAACCATATCGTAGCCAGCATCATCGCCGGCCTGCATGACGAAAACGGCCGCATCACCCTGCCCGGCTTTTACGACGGTGTCGTCGAAATGCCGGAAGAGGTCACCAGGATGTGGGATGAGCTCGGATTTTCCTCAGAGGCGTTCCTGGGCGAAATCGGCCTGAAATATCCGCGCGGCGAAAAGGACCGCCAGCCGCTGGAGCACATCTGGACCCGCCCGACCGCGGAAGTAAACGGCATGTGGGGCGGCTACCAGGGGCCCGGCTCCAAGACGGTCATTCCAGCGGAAGCCCACGCCAAGTTCACCTTCCGCCTCGTTGGCGACCAGGACCCGGACAAGATCCGAGACGCCTTCCGCGCCTATGTCCGCTCAAAGGTTCCGGCCGATTGCTCCGTCGAGTTCCTGGGCAAGGAAGGCAGCCGCGCGCTGCGGCTCGACTTCAACATGCCGGCCCTGGAAAAAGGCCGGAAGGCACTTTCCGACGAATGGGGCAAGCCCGCCGCACTCATCGGCATGGGCGGTTCGATCCCGATCGTCGGCGATTTCAAGCGCATGCTCGGCATGGATTCCATGCTGATCGGCTTCGGCCTCGACGACGATCAGATCCATTCGCCCAATGAAAAATACAACCTGAAGAGCTTCCACAAGGGTATCCGTTCCTGGGCCCGGGTGCTGGATGCCCTCTCAAGAGATTGATACGTCTGGCGGGGACCGGTTTCCGGCCCCTGCCCCACCCTCCATTGCGGGACAGGATCAATGAAAGCGGTTTGCATTTTTTGCGGGTCGAGTTTCGGAGCGCGCCAGGTCTATGGCGACGTTGCAACCGAAACCGGCCGGATCATTGCCGAGCAGGGCCTGACGCTGGTCTATGGCGGCGCCAAGGTCGGCCTGATGGGAACGGTCGCGGATGCGGCCCTTGCCGCCGGCGGAAAGGTGATCGGCGTGCTGCCGACCGCCCTGCAGGAAAAGGAGCTGGCGCACGAGAAGCTGAGCGAGCTGCATATCGTTTCCTCCATGCACGAACGCAAGGCCAAGATGGCCGAGCTCTCGGACGGCTTTATCGCCCTTCCCGGCGGTGCCGGCACCATGGAGGAAATCTTCGAAGTCTGGACCTGGGGCCAACTCGGCATGCACCGCAAGCCGTGCGGATTTCTGAACGTGGACGGGTACTATGATCAGTTGATCGGCTTCTTTGACCACCAGACGGTCGAAGGTTTTATGAAACCGGTCATGCGCGACATGGTGAAGGTCGCCGGTTCTCCCGAAGACCTGCTGGACCTGTTTCGCAGCTACCAGCCGCCCTCGACGCCGAAGTGGATCAAGAAGGACGAGACCTGAGGCCGGGCGCCTAGAGCATCGGGCGATAAGAAAAGCACCGCGAACCAGGTTCGCGGTGCCCTGCCTTGGGTCGATGGAGGCAACCCGGACTTGTTGTTATATTTCCGGGTCATATGCGGCGCGCGTCCGGGGTCTTGTTGTTTTCCCTTCGACATATGGAGCCACATCCACAAGGCATTTTGTGACCGGCGTTTTCGGAGATGAAAGCGCCGGGAAATTTTCAGCCCGCCAGCTTTTCCTCGAGCCGGCCGAGACCGCGCTCCAGCGCCTCTTTCTGCGCTCCAAGCTGCTCAAGTTCTGCCAGGAGTTCGGCCAGCCGTTTGCGCAATTCGCCGGCGTGCACCTTGCCGAATTCCTTTTCCGGGAGGGAGTCGCGGAGGTCGAGAAGCGTCGCGATGTTGCGCACCGACATGCCCGTCAACCGGCAATCGAACACGAAGTCGAGCCGTTCGACATCGGTCCTCGTATAGACCCGCGTATTCGGCCTTGGCCGCGCGGGGCGCACCAGACCATGCTGTTCATAGAAACGGAGCGTCCTGAGCGAGGTATCGTACCGCTCAACCAGATCCGAAATTGTATAGGTCCCTGACCGCAGTAGCGGCCGTGGCTTGAATTGACTGACCACGCGCAACTCCTGTCCGGCCCCTAACGACAAGGCGCCGAAATCCGATTTCGATGTTTGAAACGAACTGTTGGGCTTCCACGCTGAAGCCATACGGAGGTCCATGCCTCACGAAACTGCGCATTTATTAATTCAGATGGTGAATTAAATCAAGGAAAAATTTTCCACTCGGTCAAAATTTTTTCAACCTTCAACCAACTTATTGTTTTATATATCTTATTACTAATTACCATAGGTAATGACCCCGGCAAATTCGCGTCTATTTCGTGGTTAAGGACACCCCAATTTCCGATCAGTCCTCCCAAATCGGATCAGGATGACTGCCATGGTTCATTTAAGGTCACGCCCTGTAGCGGCGCTCTTGTGCACAAGAGCCTTGGGTCAAACAACCTGCGATGCTTTGCATCCGGATGCGCCCGGTGCTATGTCCGCCGGACTGTCCATTTTGCCAATACGGACAAAGCCTTGCCGGAGTCATCTTATTCCATGCGCCCGTCGCGTCTCCTGACCGCCTGTCTTCTCGGTTATCTCGTTACCGCCTGTTCGCCGACGATCGACGATTCAGGACCCATCCTGGTCGCGCAAACGTCCGATGTGACATTGGTCGAGATTTCGCGGGACAGCGTCGGCGGTATCACTGCGGACACCCGCTACGGCGAGAAGGCGATCGAAGCCGCCCTGCCCGGATTTTCCGCCGAAGGCATCCAGACGGCGGAAGAGAACACCACGGAATGGGCGATCGGCGCCTTCAACTCAGACGGGTTCCAGGTGCTTCAGATTTTCAAGGGCAAGGACGGCAAGGTGCGCGCAGTACATGGCGTGACCCACCATCTGCAGGGCCCGAACGGAGAGCGGATCGGCATGACCTTCGCCCAGGTCGGCACCTCGCGCAGCGATTGCCGGGTGGGCAAGAACCTGTGGCGCGGGATGGCGATCTGCAAGGCCAGGGGAACGCCGAACGTGGAACTGGTCTTCGCCATTCCCGAATATCCGGGTCCGTTCGACCGACTTGCACCGCAAGACGAGCTGCGCAAGGCGAGCCTCCAGCGGATCCTGTGGTTCCCGCCGAAGAGCTAAAATTCCCCGAATGCAGTCCTTCCAAAACCCAGGGTCCTGACCCTAGATATGCGGCCCTGAACGGAGTTCCACAGATCCGACCGGCCGCCAGACGTTGCGTTTCTTGAGATACTTCTCGCGCAGGTCGGAATAGGCCAGGTGAAGCCCGAGTTCGCGCTCACGGATGCCGGGCAGGTTCAAGGGATCGAGACCGGTCCAGGGCAGGAAAGGGTTGCGCCGCATGTGCCAGTGAACTTCCGCCCGGGTGGTCGGCCGGTCCGACGGGGTTCGCCCGTGGAAGGCGAAGGTATCGGCGACGATGAGCGTGTTGGCGGGCACCGCCATCCTGATTGGTTGCGGCAGGCCGAGCGCGTCCAGTTCCTCAGGGCTGATACGGAACGAGCCGCTGGCATGGTGGTTGCGCCCGTCGGTGCTGGCCGTCAGCGAGCACTGATATTCCCATTCCAGGCGCTCCGGCGTGACCTTGTGCGATCCGGGCACGAAGCAGAACGGCCCGTCCTCCTCGCCGACATCCTGCAGGAACAGCCAGGCCTTGGAAGTGGCGTGGAAGGTGTCGGCATGGACATCCGTCTGCGGGTCCTTCTTGCCGCGCTGCGGTTCGGCGATCACCGTCTGCAGAAACATCTGCGGCTGGCCGCCCTGGGAGGCCGCGTAATGGATCATCGCCCGGGCGCGCGGGTCGCGGACGGTCCTTGCCAGCGCCGGATTGGCCGCAAGAACGTTCGGAGGCAAAGGCGTCATGCGCGTCACGGCCTGGCCCTGGCGCATCTCCCGCGCTTCGAACGGTCCGCTTGTGACTTCTTCCGTCAGCGTCTTGTAAACATCGTCGGGCAGGAAATTACGGACGAGGAAATAGCCGTTTTCATCGAAAAATCGCCGCTCCTCCTCGGGTACAGCCGATGCCAGACGCCGGCGCCTCGAAGCGGCAAGGGCGGCTGCCACCTGTACCCGTTTCCGGTGCAGGCCCCAGCGGTTCAGCTTCGGGCTGCCGATGATCGGGTTCTTCCGATAGGATTTTTCCGACCCGAAAACACCCAGGAGCCAGATCGGCGCATTCAGATAAGACAGGGCATTCATCGATAAAGCTCGCGACGTCAGGCTTGAAACTCAGGTCTTCCGAATATCATTACCCTACCTGCCGCCTTCTACCAAGATCGACCGTGACGGCCAGCGATTCCTCGGCTAAGCGTTGGGCATGACGAAACCAGCAAACCGCCCGGCTCTCGATGTTTCAACCCTTGCCGAAGGCATCCGGTCCGGCAACCGGGCAACCCTAGCCCGCGCCATTACCCTCGTGGAATCACGCAAGGCGGAGCACCGCAGGATTGCCCGGGAACTGATCCAGGAACTGCTACCCCGGACCGGCAAGGCCCTTCGGGTCGGGATTACCGGCGTTCCGGGCGTCGGCAAGTCGACGACGATCGATACGCTCGGCTCGAACCTGACGGCCGCCGGCCACAAAGTCGCCGTGCTTGCCGTCGACCCGTCCTCGACGCGCACCGGCGGCTCGATCCTCGGCGACAAGACACGGATGGCGCAGCTTGCCGTCGACAAGGATGCCTTCATCCGCCCCTCCCCGTCGGCCGGCACGCTCGGCGGGGTCGCGGCCAAGACCCGGGAAACCATGCTCTTGTGCGAGGCGGCAGGCTTCGACATCATTCTTGTGGAAACGGTCGGCATCGGCCAGTCGGAGACCACCGTTGCCGACATGGTCGACTTCTTTCTCGTGCTGATGCTACCGGGCGCCGGCGACGAGTTGCAGGGGATCAAGAAAGGCGTCCTGGAAATCGCCGACATGATCGCCGTCAACAAGGCGGACGGAGACGGCGCCACGCGGGCCCGTTCGGCGGCTTCGGACTATCGCGCAGCCCTGCATATCCTGGCGCCGAAATCGCCGACCTGGACCCCGCCTGTGATTACCATTTCCGGCCTCGCCAACGAAGGCCTCGACGCGCTCTGGGAGCAGGTCGAACTGCACCGGACCAGAATGACCGCCAGCGGAGAATGGCAATCCCGCCGCGCGGACCAGCAGGTTTCCTGGATGTGGGATCTCCTGCAGCAGCGCATGATGGAGGCACTGAAAAACGACAAACGGACCGCGGACCGGCTGAAGAGCCTCGAAGCGTCCGTACGCGAGGGTGAAACATCCGTGTCGATCGCGGTAGAGGAGATCGCCGGGTTGATCGGAATTTGATCTGTACCCTAGGCGGCCGGATCAAGCAGGCGCCAGACCTGGGCGACACAATCGTCGGCCATTGTCTTCGACAGTCCGGCCTTTCCAAGCACACGCAATCCGAAATAGCTTGAAAGCACCCCGCGTGCGGTCGCCCGGACCCATTCGGCGTCCGGCCGGTGCGGCAAGTCTTCCAGCGCGGCCCGGAACCCGTTTTCAAGACGGAATACCATTGCCTGCAGCCTTTCCTCGATTTCCGCATCATGTGCGGCGCGATCTATCAGGGCATTGCACAGGAAGCATCCGGATCGATCGCCATCAGTCCTGGCGGACGTTGCAACGGCTTCGAACAGGGCGAGGATGCGATCGGCTCCGTTTCCCTGGTCCGTATCCATCAGGTTTCGGACCGTCCGGCCAACCACCTTGTCGTCGTAATAGTCGAGGGTCTTGAGATAGATGGATTTCTTGTCCGCAAAGGCCTTGTAGAACGACCCCTTGGTGATCTTCATGACGTCCAGCAGACCGGCCAGAGAGGCATCCTCGTAACCATGATCCCAGAACAGGTGCATGGCAGCCGTTAAGGCCGTTTCCGGATCGAATTCACGCGGTCGCGCCATTTTTTGCGAGCTCCCTTACCCCCGAAGGGGTCTTCCCGAACCGTCTTTCCCTGATCACCCGGCAATCACCTCAATGTGTTTTGTACCGAACGGTTCCTAATCATATGTTTCCTGAGCCGACGACGCAAGGAACTGTTCGGCCAATTGGGAACCAACCGGTACATAATTCAGGTTACCGTCCCGATCGGCTCCGAGTCGTCTGATCGATATTCCGATAGGGAGATACATTCCATGACGTCCTTTATCCGTAGCGGCTTTGCCGCGGCTTTCCTCCTCGTCGCATTTGCCGCAAATGCGCTGGCCGCCGGCGTCGATGTCAATGCCACGACCACTGGCCTTGCCCTGCGCGGCTATGACCCGGTGTCCTATTTCAAGGCCGGAGACCCCCAGGCAGGGGACATCAACCTGACCGCCGACTACAAGGGTGCGACCTATCGCTTCGCGACCAAGGAAAACCAGGAAGCCTTTCAGGCAAATCCGGCCAAATACGCCCCCCAGTACGGCGGCTTCTGCGCCTTCGGCACTGCCATGGGCTACAAGTTTGACGGCGACCCGCACGTGTGGAAGATCGTCGAAGACAAGCTTTACCTGAACCTGTCCAAGGCCGTGTCCAAGCGCTGGAACGAAGATGTTCCGGGCTACATCAAGACCGCCAATGAAAAGTGGCAGACCATCGCCGACAAGGCTCCGAGCGACCTGCAGTAAGAAGCCTCCTGAACCAAGCTGCTGCATCTGCTCGCTGCGGACGGGGCGCGCCACCGCTCCGTCCGCAATCCGTTTTCGAATGACTGTTGTCCGAAATCCGAATCGGAGCGATCCTGCGGCGGAATGATTGCCGCTCGCACCCTTTTGCCGCTTCCGGGGAACCGACCTTGAAAACCGTTCTTGTCACAGGCTTCGAGCCTTTCCCCGGAAATGCCGGTGAATCCGACAGCGCTGCTGATGAGGCGGTTGCCACGCCGGCTGATCCCCGAGGTTCGCGGGATCCGGTTCCGGTTCGAAATCCTGCCGACGACCTGGGCCGGGCGGCTCGATGTTACCGACAGGTTGCGGCAGGGCCTCTCGCCGGACGCCATCGTCCATTTCGGCGTCGACGGCAGCCGCCGGACGATCAATATCGAAACCCGGGCGGTCAACCGGGCGACACGGGTGAAACCGGATGCTTCCGGCGCCCATGCCGAAACAGCCTTGCTGGAGCCCGGCGCGGAGAGGGCGAGAGCGTCCACCCTGCCCGTCCGCGCCCTGCATCAGGCCGCCGTACGTTCAGGCCTTCCGGTCGCTCTTTCCCGTGACGCTGGAACCTACCTGTGCAACGCGACCTTGTGGGACAGCATCGGCAGCGGCATCCCGTCCGTCTTCGTTCATGTCCCGCCTCTGCCGCGCGGGCGTTTCGACACGCGGCTGTCGTTGCAGCAGATGGAAAAGGCGGCAATCCTGATCCTTGAGGAAATCCGGCGCCGCATCTGATCCTCACTGCTCCGCATTAAGCGCGTCCCGGTGGTCATACAGAAAATGGCGAAGGGCCATGAAAAGTTCAGACGCATGTATCCGGTCGCCTCGGGCATTGGCCGCGCGGATGTCATCCTCGATCATGGCCCTGATCCGTTCGGGACCATGTTCTTGGTGCAGCAGATAGGCGCCCATCGCCGCCGCCGCGATTTCTGGGATATGTTCGTGCTCGGCAAGGGCCAGGATTTCGTCTTCCCTGAGATCGCTCAGACCGATGCAATCCTCTATCGTAATCATCTTCCGCCTCCCTTCCTCCAATGGCCAGGATACCTGGCCTGTCAGGAGAAACATTGACCCGCGTCAAGGGCGGTCTCGTCAATCGGCACGGCGTTTGCTCAAGTCGTCGTATGAGCAAACGTATTTCCAAATCCGGGACAGATTGCGTCCGGAATACAGCGGTTTCCCGCCTGTTCGGTGCGGGAATGACCCGCAGGGCGTTCCTTGGTGGGACAATGGGCGGTACGGCGCTGTGCCTTTCCGGCACGGCTGCAACGGCCCTTGTTCAGGTCGCCGAACTGCGCGGCTCGATCGACGCGACCGATCTGGGCCTTTATCCGAACGCCTCCAGCGACCAGAGCGCCCTGTTCCAGGATGCGGTCAACCGGGCCGCGGAAAAGGGCCGCGCGCTGTTCCTGCCGGCCGGCACCTATCCGGTTTCCGACCTGAATTTTCCCTCCGGCACGCTCATCGTCGGCATTCCCGGACGCACCCGGCTGATCTATCAGGGCGGCGGCGGATTGCTCGCCACGGCCAAGGGCGTCAACAATGTCGGGCTCAACGGCATCACCTTCGACGGGGCCAACCGGTCGATCGGCGACCAGACCGACGGGTTGCTGCATTTCATCGGCGTGCGTCAGCTGACGTTGCAGAATTGCGAAGTCACCGGTTCCAGCAGGACCGGCCTGCTGATGGACCGCTGTTCGGGCCGGGTGACCGACTGTCACGTCTCCGGTGCCGCTGAAGCCGGTATCATTTCCAATGAAGCCGACGGTCTGGCCCTCACCGGCAATGTGGTCACCGATTGCGCCAACGGCGGCATCTGGGTGCACCGGTGGAGCGAGGGCGAAGACGGCACGCTGATTTCCGGCAACCGGGTGGAACGCATCGGCGCCAAACACGGCGGCACTGGCCAGTGGGGCAACGGCATCAACGTGTTCCGCGCCCATGGCGTGGTGATTTCCGGCAACCGCATCGCCGATTGCGCCTTTTCCGCGATCCGGTCCAACACCGGGTCCAATGTGCAGATCACCGGCAACTCCTGCCTGCGCTCCGGCGAAGTCGCGATCTATTCCGAATTCGCCTTCCAGGGCGCGGTCATCTCCGACAACCTGATCGACGGTGCGACGACCGGGGTGTCCATCGCGAATTTCATGCAGGGCGGACGGCTTGCCGTGTGTTCTGGCAATCTCATTCGCAACCTGACCGAGGTCGGTCCCTACCCGCCCGAGGTCGCAGGCTTCGGCATCGGCATCGCCGCCGAGGCGGACACGACGATCACCGGCAACGTGATCGAGGGTGCGCCGCGTTTCGGCATGCTTCTCGGCTGGGGGCCCTATATGCGCAACCTGATTGCGTCCCAGAACATGCTCCGCGATTGCGGCCAGGGTATTGCAGTCACGGTCGTGGAAGGCGCGGGATCGGCGGTTATCAGCAACAACATCGTCCAGGGCAGCCGAACCGGGGCGATCAACGGCTATCGCTGGCTCGACAAGGCAACCGGCGAGCTGAACGGCTCGACCGACTGGCCCAACCTGACCATCAGCGGCAATCAGGTCGCGGCGTAACCGGAAGCGTAAGCGGCGGCATGGATGGCATGCACGACGGATACCGGGCCTGCGTGCGCGGTGTTGTCACGTTGTACGTATCTCAACCGATGTTAGAAATCCCAAGGCTGGGGAGCCATACCAACCGGGATTGGCATCGGGACGGGTGGAATGAGCGAAAAACGCTTCAGACATGCAAAGATTCTCGCGGTCAGCGGGATCTTGCTGGCGATCCCGACCGCGCTGGTGAGCTATTCGCCGACCCTTTACCGGATGTTCTGCAACCTGACCGGATACGGCGGAACCGTGCAGCGCGCGGTCGCAAAACAGCTGGATACCCCGATCTCCAATGAAAAGGTCACCGTCTCCTTCGACGCCAACGTGGCCCCGGGCCTGCCGTGGGAATTCCGACCGGAACGGCACAAGGTCGAGGCCCGGATCGGCGAGCCGACCAAGGTCTACTATTACGCGAAGAACAACAGCGACGAGACCCTGATCGCTCAGGCGACCTACAACGTCACGCCCTATCAGGCCGCACCCTATTTCTTCAAGATCGAGTGTTTCTGCTTCACCCAGGAAAAACTCGGCCCCGGCGAGAGCGCCCGCATGCCCCTCGTCTTCTATGTCGACGAGGAAATGCTGAAGGACAGCGACGCCAAGGGCGCCCATGACATCACCCTGTCCTACACGTTCTTCCGCCAGAAGGACCTGTCGCCGGAAGACGTCGCGGCGGCCCGCGATCTGAAGGCCGGTTCGGAAGAAAAGGATGCGAAGCTGAAGAACTCGGCTTCCGCCCAATTCGAAAACGACGCCCCCAGACAATGAAACGGCTTTTAACGATGCGCTATCTTTCCCTGTCTCGTGCTCCGCTCCTGTTGGCTGCCGCCATCCTGACCTTTGCGATCGGGCATTTGCCCGACGGCGCCAGGGCGCACAGCTATAACCTGCACGGCATCATGGTCGGCCATGCCTGGGCGCCGCCGCCCGCCGACGGCGAGGACGGGGTTGCGGTCTATGGCCCGATCCTCAACACCGGAGCCGAAGCCCTCCAACTCGTGGGCGCATCGAGCCCGATCGCGGACCAGACCCGGTTCCGGATTTCCAAGGACGGAGTGGAGAGCTGGCCGGCCAGCATCGAGCTGCGTCCGAACAAACCGTTCGGACTGGCCGCCTGGCGCGAGCACATCTGGCTGTCCGGTCTGAAGAAGACCGTCAAGGAAGGCGACCAGTTCGAGGTCGTTCTCGATTTCGGCAGCGCCGGCAAGCTGCCGGTCGAGGTCGTGGTCGAAAAGAGCGCCAATCACTGACCGGCCGGTTGCCAGGTGAAACGGCCTAGCTCTTTGAGAACCGCAGCGACAGACAGGACAGGCCGCCATCGACCTTGCGCGCCTCGTGGGTCGGCACGATCACCGTCCTGAAGCCGCCAGCTTCGATAGCGGCCAGCGTTTTCGGGTAGCCTTCGGGGACGAGAACCACGTCGTTCACGCGGATGACATTGGCCGCATAGTCTTCGCCATCAGGTACGGCAATCGTTTTGCGACCGCCGAAAAAACCACTGTCGATCATCACCTTCGTCGCCAGGATCACGCCTTCCCCAAGAGTGGAACAGGCCGTCTTGAAATGAAGAACGCCCTCGGGCGTTTCGGCAACACGGGCGGTGTAGCCCCAGGCCCCGAGCAAACCGGCAAAGGCGTCGGCGCCCTCCCGGTCGGTCCGGGCGGACAGGCCGATGAGGATCTCGTCGTCGAGCATCAGCACATCGCCGCCATCCACGTGACCGTTGCCGGGGATCTCGACAACCCGGTCGAAGCGGCTTTCGAGTGCTGCGCGGATTTCCCCCGGCTCCCCTTTCCGGCTTTCTGCGCCTGGCCGGAGCAGGATCGCGCCGTCGGGCAGGCAGAAGGCGGGATCCTCGACGAAACAACTGTCCGGATAGGCCTCAAGCGGCGGCAGGACATCCACGCTCAGGCCGGCCGTTTCAAGCGCCTGGACATAGGCCGCATGTTCGGCCCGAAACGCCGCGCCGCTCGGATCTCCCGTATCGACCGCACGCAACCCCTTCGCCACGCTGTCGGCGGGTGTGCGGGTGATGGCATGGGTGAAACGCCAGGACAGGCCTTCGCGGCAGGACATCTCGAAAC
The DNA here is from genome assembly GCF_048260565.1 of Roseibium sp. Taxonomy (GTDB): domain Bacteria; phylum Pseudomonadota; class Alphaproteobacteria; order Rhizobiales; family Stappiaceae; genus Roseibium. The sequence continues at coordinate 203,909 of NZ_JBLXGP010000009.1, forward strand.
CTTTGTGTGTGCAGGAAAGGGAACTCAGGACAGCGCGGATTTCAGACTTGCCAGGAAATCCTTGGCCGGGCGGATTTCTCCGGCCTGAACCTCGCGGCGGGTCAGGACCGGCGGATTGACCAGCCGGTCGAGTGTTTTGACTTCGTCCTCGTTCATCTCGAGCATGGCTTCGAGAACGGCCGCCATCATGACTTCCGAGGCACGCGTGGCGCCGTCGTCGCATTTGAGGGCGATGCCAAAACCCAGCTCGGGGACGGCGCCGCAGAACACGCCTTCCGCCCCGGTCTTGACGAAGACCCGGCCGTTGAAGGCGGCCATCACGTCGGTGCAAAACCGGTCGGTTCCGGCCACCATGAACGGCTCGTTGACACAGGCCTCGTAGATCCGTTCCGCCGCCTTCGCGCGGTTCGTGTCCAGTCCCTCGCCGGTGCCGAAACAGGCAAAGGCGCGGGCAAAGCTCTCCAGCGGCGTGGCATAGGTCGGGATCGAACAGCCGTCGGTGCCGCAGATATCCGGGGTCAGCGTGTCGCCGGTCAGCTGTTCCAGCACCGCCTTGATTTCCTGCTGCACCGGATGATCGGGCAGCACATAGCCCCGCGTCGGCACACCCATGACCTTTGCCAGTCCCAGAAAGCCGGCATGTTTTCCCGAACAGTTGTTGTGTAAGGGGCACGGGGTTTCGTCGGCGCGGATCAGCTCGGCGATATCCTCCATGCGCCGGGGCCAGTGGGAGCCGCATTCCAGGTCGTCTTCCGAAAGCCCCGCCTTGATCAGCATCACCCGCGCGGCATTGACATGCACCGCCTCGCCGGAATGGGAGGCGCAGGCAAGGGCCAGCTCCGCATCGTCGAAGTCGAGCGCGTCGGCAGCACCCGATTCCACCAGCGGCAAGGCCTGAAACGCCTTGATGGCGGAGCGCGGAAACACCCGCTCACGCGTGTCGCCGACGGCACAGACGATCCGTCCCGTTGTGTCAGCCACCGCGACGGCACCCCGATGAAAGCTTTCGACCAGCGATCCGCGCGTGACTTCGACGGTGACGGGATTGGTCATTCAAGAACTCCTAGTTGCCAACCGCGCCGGCCGCCGCGGGCGCCATCCAGGCGGACAGGCGCTCAATTGCCTCGTTGATCACACTGTCCTGCTTGCAGAAGCAGAAGCGGATGAAATTGCCCGGCGCTTCGTCGCCATAGAAGGCGGAAACCGGCACAACGGCAACCCCGGCCTCCTCCACCATCTTCTGGCAGACCTCGATGTCGTTGTCACCGAGACCAAGACCGGAAATGTCGCAGGTCAGGAAATAAGTGGCCGCACAGGGCAGCACGCCGAAACCGAGCCTTTTCAGGCCTGCCGCCATGAGATCGCGTTTGGCCTGAAGCTCGGCCGACAGGCCGTCATAGTAGCTCTCGTCCTTGGCCAGACCGTAGGCGACCGCCTTCTGCAGGTTCGGCGGGGTGGTGAAGGTCACATACTGATGCGCCTTGGCGATCGGGTCGATCAGCGCCTGCGCGCCGGTGATGTAACCGACCTTCCAGCCGGTGAGCGAGAAGGTCTTGCCTGCAGAGCCGATGCGCACGCACCGGTCCGCCATGCCGTCGAAGGTCATCAGCGGCCGATGGGTGATGCCGTCGAACAGCAGATGCTCATAGACCTCGTCGCAAATGGCAAAAACGTCGTGGCGGACGCACAGGTCGGCGATCGCCTGCAGCTCGGCATCGGAAAAGACCTTGGCGGTCGGGTTCATCGGGTTGTTGATCAGGACCGCCTTGGTCTGATCGCTAAAGGCACGCTCCAGCGCATCCAGATCGAGCGCCCACTCAGGCGGGGTAACACGCAAGCGCACCGGAATGCCGCCGGCCCGCTTCACCAAAGGCAGATAGCAGTCATAAAGCGGCTCGATCAGGATCACCTCGTCGCCGGGCTCGATCAGCGCCACCAGACAGTCGGCGAGCGCTTCCGTGGCGCCGGAGGTGACGATCACCTGGCTCTGCCAGTCGATATCGAGACCGTAAAAGCGCTTGTTGGCAGCGGCCACCGCCTGGCGCAATTCGGGCAGGCCCAGCATCGGCGGATACTGGTTCGGGCCGGAGATCAACGCATCGGCCGCGGCCTGGCGGATATCGAGCGGACCGTCCAGGTCCGGAAAGCCCTGGCCCAGGTTGACCGCCTTATGCGTCATGGCGAGCCGCGACATGGTTTCGAAGATGGTCGTTTCCAGACCGGTAAAAACGGGATTCGTCGCTTTCATGAGGGCCCTCCCTGGACCACCCGAAATCTTTTTTGCTTATCGGCTTTTAGCGCCAGCTTCCAGGCGCGTCGAGAAGTGTTTGCACGGGCTTTCTTTTTCAAGGCTGGCGCAGGGAAATGGCGGCCGGATGCTGCAGGTCTTCCGTGAGGTCAGATAATCTCAGATACCGGCTGCAAAGGCAGCTACTTGACTCACATACCAACCGGTTGGTATGTTTAAATATGACAAGTTCCCACGAACCCAAAAACAAGAGAAAAGCCGACGCCCGAACCAAACTCCTGGAAGCCGCGCTCAGCGTCATCCGAGCCAAAGGGTACTCGGCGACCAGTGTCGACGACCTGTGCCGCGCCGCCGGCGTGACCAAGGGCGCCTTCTTTCATCATTTCAAGACCAAGGACGATCTGGCCGTCACGGCCGCCGACTACTGGTCCGAGACCACCGGCGCCCTTTTTAAAGGCGCCCCCTATCACGACCATGAAGACCCGCTCGACCGGTTTCTCGGCTATCTGGACTTCCGCAAGGCGCTGATCGCCGGCGCCGTTCCCGAGTTCACCTGCCTTGTCGGCACCATGACACAGGAAGTCTACGACACCAGCCCGACGATCCGGGACGCCTGTGCCGACAGCATCTGCGGACATGCGGATACGCTGGTCGCCGATATTGCCGAGGCGGCGGAGCGTCACGGGATCACCCTGCCCTGCAGCTCGGAAAGCCTGGCGCTGCATACCCAGGCCGTCATCCAGGGCGGCTTCATCGTCGCAAAAGCGCGCAACGAACCGCAACAGGCCATCGACAGCATCGACCACCTGATCCGGTACGTCCGGCTTCTCTTCAATCTGTCCGCCTAGTCACTTGTCGAAAGGGAGGAAGAACCATGGATAAAAAAGTACAGTTCCGGAATACCGACCTGAACCTGGAAATCGAACGCATCATCGAGGCGCCGCGCAGCGCGGTCTGGCGCTGCTGGAGCGAACCGGACCTGCTTAAGCAGTGGTTCTGTCCGAAGCCTTGGAAAGTTGCCGAAGCCGATTTCGACCTGAAACCGGGGGGGCGCATGAATGTCGTCATGCAAGGTCCCGAAGGCGAGCGGGTCGATATGCCGGGGATCTGGCTGGAAATCGTGCCCGACGAACGGCTCGCGTTCACCGACGCCTATCGGGAAGGATTTGTCCCAGCGCCGAACCCCTTCATGACCGGCTATGTCATCCTTTCGGAAACGGAAGACGGCCATACCCGGATGATCTGGGGCGCAAGACACAAGACCGAGGACGACAAGAAGAAGCATCTGGAAATGGGGTTCGAGCCCGGCTGGACCGCCGCCTCGGCGCAGTTGGACGAACTGGCGCGCACGGTAGCTGCGGATAACGCTCCGGGCACCGGCAAACCGGATTTCTCCGCAAAGACCAGACCCTGCTTTTTCCTGCCCGAACAGGCCGAAGAAGCCGCCCGCTTCTATGTGTCTCTCCTGCCCGACAGCAGGATCGACTCGATCGTCCGGCCGGATCCGAACGGCCCTGCGCTGGTGGTCGAGTTCTCCCTGGCGGGCACAGCCTACATGACCATGAACGGCAACCCGAACCCGGTCTCCTCCCATCTCGCCTCGATCTCGGTCCTGACGGACACTCAGGAAGAGACCGACCGGCTCTGGCACGCGCTGATCGCAGACGGCGGCGAGGAAGGTCAGTGTGGCTGGTTAAAGGACAGGTTCGGCGTTCACTGGCAGATCGTTCCCAAGGCCCTGCCAAGGCTCATCCGCTCAAGCGGGCCACAGACCGCACAACGGGTCTTCGATGCGCTCATGACCATGAAGAAGATCGATATCGCCGGTCTTGAAGACGCCGCACGTCTTGCTGCCTGACTCCACAAAAAGCCTGTTTGCGCGTCTGAAAAGCCCTCCGGCGCGCAATATTCCTCAAAAGCTCCAAGCGTGACCGCCATCACATTACGCAAGGGCAATTGCGTGTAGCTTTTCCTCATCGGCGGCGGAATGATCTGTCCCGCCGGAAAGCAGAGGGAAAGACAATGTTCAAGAAAATCGCAGTGACCACCATGGCCGTCGCCGTCATCGCCACATCCGCAATGACCGTCACGACCCAGACCGCAGATGCAAAGAACGGCCGCAAGGGCGCCTTCGCCGCCGGCGCTGTCATCGGCCTGGCAACCGGCGCCATCATCGGATCGCAGTACAACTCCGGATATGGCCCCGCTTACGGCTATGGATATCGGCCGGCCCCGCGTCCGTATCGCTGCTTCAACAAGGCCGTGCGCCGCTGGGATCCTTACTACGGTCATTACGTTGTCGTCGGCTACCGCAAAGTCTGCCGTTACTGATCCGGTCGAGACCTGATCTCCTGACTGCAAAAGACCTCCGGACCGTCCGGAGGTCTTTGCACGTGTTCCTCCCCATTCCTTTTGCCTCAGACACAATTCTGTTTTGGAAGGCTGCTTTCGTTGCGTAAACTCCAACTGGCCTCAGACAGACGATTCGGAGAACCCCCATGCTCGAAGTCCTGATTGGCATAATTGCCGTCGTCGCAGGCATCATCATGATTGTCCGCCGCCCGGGCCCTTCGACGCCGACGTCCAGGATGGGCCGGCTCCTTTACGGTCCGCTCGGCGGGATCATCGCCCTGGGCATCGGCCTGTTCATGCTGGCCTCGACCTCCTTCATCTTCGTGGATGCCAACCAGGTCGGCCATCTGAAGCGGATCTACGCCTTCAAGGAGTTGCCCCCGGGACGGATCATCGCGCTCAACGGCGAAAAGGGTCCGCAGGCGGAAATCCTCGGCCCCGGTTTTCATTTCATCCCGCTGGTGCGCGTCCTCTACGATTTCGAGGAATTCGACGTGGTCACGATTCCCGAGGGCTACTACGGCCAGCTGACCACACTGGACGGCCAGGCCATGCCGTCGGGCATGTTCATGGCACCCGCCATCCCGGACGAGGACATGGGCGACATGCTGAAAGCCGACGTCTTTTTGACCAAAGGCGGGCTGCGCGGCCCGCAGGAAACGGTGCTGAAGCCGGGACAGTATCGCCTGAACCGCTATCTGTTCGATGTCCGGCTCGACGAAAACACCAATGCCACGGTCATTCCGGCCGGTCATGTGGGCGTGGTCAAGTCCAACGTCAGCCAGCCGGGCATCAACTGCGTGGAGGAGGAAGTCTCCGCCTCGCAAGTCTCCCGCGAAGCGCTGTCCGTGCCGCTGGTTCCGCGCGGCTGCGTCGGGATCTGGAAGGACCCGCTCTTTCCCGGCGCCTATTATCTGAACCGCCAGGCCTATGAGGTCACCCTTGTCGACACCCGCGTCCAGACCTGGGAATACAAGGGCGGCTATACCAAGCGGATCATCGACCTCTCGGTCGACCAGGAAGGCGATATCAAGCAGACCGAACGCTCCGTGAACGAACCGGTCCCGAACGATGCCGCCGACAAGGCGGTGTTCGTCAAGGTCGAAGGCTGGGACATCCCGCTGGAGTTGCGTGCCCTGGTCCAGGTCGATCCGACCAATGCCCCGGTCGTGGTCGGCTCGGTCGGCGGACTGGAAGAGATCGAGAACCGCATCCTGACGCCCGCGATCCGGTCCATCGTACGCAACGTGGCCGGCGCCTCGATCCGGGTGCAGGACAAGGATGCCAACGGCGCTGTGGCCTCGCCGGCCACCTACACCGTCCGCCCGACCCGGGTGCTGGACCTGATTGAAAACCGGGACGCGCTGGAGCAGACCATCGAGGCGCAGATCAAGGTGGAAGGCAACAAGGCCGGCGTCGACATCCGCGAGATCCGACTGGGCGAACCGGCGATCCCGCCGGAACTCCTGGTGTCGCGCCTGCGCGTCCAGCTCGCCGACCAGCTGTCGATCGCCTATGAGCGGGAGACGGACGCCCAGCAAAAACGCATCGAGACCGAGCAGGCCCGCTCCACCGCCGATGAACAGCCGCGTCTGGTGGAAGCCCAGATCGCGGTGCAGGTCGCCAACCAGCGCGAACAGGAACGCGCCGCCCTCGGCCGCGCCGAACGCCAGTACCTGGAGGAGCTCGCCCGCGGCCAGCGCGCCCAGGTCGACGTGCTCGGCCAGGACCGGGTCGCCCTGCTTCAGGCGCTTGAAAAGCTGCTTGCCTCGCTGGAACGCAAGCCCGAGCTCGTCGGACTGGTCGGCAAGCTGGTGCCGAATACCATCGTCGGTGGCGACGGTGCCGGGCTAGCCGGCGCGGCTGCCCTTCTCGGCGCAAGTATCGGTGGCCAGAACACCGGTCAGCAGTCGAAACCCGCCGGGCAGTAACACCTCTCCGGATCCGACTGGATGCCAAATGACCGAAAAGGCCGGCGCAGCCTGCGGCCGGCCTTTTTGGCATTCTGGACGGTGTACTTTCCGGACAAACCCGATAGCGTAGGATCGTCAGTCTCAAACACCAGCCGCCGCCATGTTTGAAATCGCCGATCTCAAGACGCCCTTCGTGGGGCCGGTCTCTCTTTCGATTGCGTCCGGCGAATGCGTTTCCCTGCGCGGCGCTTCGGGTGCCGGAAAGTCGCTGCTTTTGCGGGCCATCGCCGATCTCGACCCGAACGAGGGTGACGTCCGGCTGGATCGGCAGTCGCGGAACGGGATGCCCGCCCCTCAGTGGCGCCGCCTCGTCGCAATGATCCCTGCGGAAAGCGGATGGTGGACCGACAACGTGTCCGATCACTTCAAACTCGGCGCCGAGACGGCCGCGCTTCTTGATGCTGTCGGATTGCCGGAGTCGCTCGACTGGAAGGTCAACCGGCTGTCCACCGGCGAAAAGCAGCGTCTCGCCCTGGCAAGGGCGCTTCATAACAAGCCGCAGGTGCTTCTGCTCGACGAGCCGACATCCGCGCTCGACGACCGGGCCACCGAACGGGTGGAAGACATCGTGCGCCGGCAGCAGGACCAGGGGGTCACAATCCTGCTCGTCACCCATGACCAGGCACAGGCCCGGCGTCTGGGCGGGCGGCATTTCCTGATGGAAGACGGACGATTGTCGGAAGTTCCGGAGGCTGCGGCATGACGGGCTACATCGTTCTGTCGCCCTGGGATCTGGTCCTGGCTTCCGTGTTCATCCTCGTCAACGCAGGGCTTTCTTTGGCGCTTCGTCTGGGTCTGGAACGGCAACTGCTGATCGCCGCCGTGCGGATGATCCTGCAGTTGCTCCTGGTGGGCCTCGTTCTCAAGGTGGTGTTCGCGGCGGCCTCCCCCTGGCTGACGGCCCTTGTTGCCACCTTCATGATCGGGTTTGCAGGCCGTGAAATCCGCGCCCGGCAGGAACGCCATCACACGGGGTTCTGGGGTTACGGTCTGGGCGCGGCGGCCATGACCTTCTCAGGGACCCTCGTCACCGTATTCGCGCTCACAACCCAGATCCAGCCCGCGCCCTGGTGGTCGCCGCAATACGCGCTTCCCCTGTTCGGGATGATCCTCGGCAACACCATGACCGGCGTCAGCCTCGGCCTCGATTCCCTGCATTCGCTGGTCGACCGGGAACGCCGCGCCATCGAGGCCCAGCTTCTCCTCGGCGAGACCAGCCTGACCGCGCTCCTGCCGCCGCTCCGTCGCGCCTTGCGCAGCGGGTTCACGCCGATCATCAACGCGATGGCGGCCATCGGCGTGGTTTCCCTGCCCGGTATGATGACCGGACAGATCCTGTCCGGCGCCGACCCGCAGGAAGCGGTAAAGTACCAGCTTCTGATCATGTTCCTGATTGGCGGCGCGACCGGCATGGGCGTCCTGATCGCCGTGCTCGCCAGCGCCTGGCGCCTGACCGATCCCCGCCACCGGCTGAGGCTCGACCGGCTGAGCGACTCCGGTTAGGACTTGAGCAAATAAGACAATTCAGGTTGCACCGGGAGGAACGGGAATGGATCTTGGACTTGAAGGATTGCGGGTGCTCGTCACCGCGGGAGCGTCGGGGATCGGCCTGCATACGGCGCGGGCTTTTGCCACCGAAGGCGCGCGGGTGCATATCTGCGACATCGACGAAGCGGCGCTGTCCGCATTTAGGACGGACAATCCGGATATCGGCGCCAGCCTGTGCGACGTCGCCGACCGGGCGCAGGTGCAGGCGCTGTTCGACACGGTGCTGGAAACCTTCGACGGTCTCGACTGCCTGATCAACAATGCGGGCATTTCGGGCGCGACCGCGCCGGTGGAAAAAATGGATCCGGCGGACTGGGACCGGTGCATCGCCGTTACCCTGACCAGCCAGTTCAACTGCACGCGGCTTGCCGTCGAGCCTTTGAAAGCGTCCGACAATCCTTCGATCATCAACCTGTCGTCGGCAGCGGGAAAATTCGGCTTCCAGTTTCGAAGCGCCTATTCGGCCGCGAAATGGGGCATCGTCGGTTTCACCAAGACGATCGCGCGCGAACTCGGCCCCTTCGGCATCCGCTGCAACACCATCCTGCCCGGGCTGGTGGAAGGTGATCGCCTGACGCGGGTGATCGCCGCCAAGGCGGATGCGCTCGGCAAGACCTACAGCCAAGCGGAAACGGACTTTCTCGCTCATGCCTCGATCAAGGAGATGATCGATCCCGGCCAGCTCGCCGACATGATGCTGTTCCTGGCGTCAAAGCGGGGCAGGACGATCTCAGGTCAGGCGATCAGCATCGATGCGGATCTGCAGACACTTGCCTGAGTACCGGACGATCGGCCGACAGGGGAATACCGCTATCGAACTGAGCCGGATGGATAGGATCTGGAAGACCGGCGGCAGGAATACGGCCAGCCGGAGCGTTCTCGCAACGACTTATTTACCGCCGTGGGTTACCAACGTTATCAACGCTCCAACAAAGATGTCGCTGTCCCATGTAAATCCTCCGAAGATCTACCATATCTACGACGGATCCAAGACAAACAGCCACGATTTGGAAACATGCACATGATCCAAGTTATCCGCGAAAAGCGGCGCCAACTGTCCGAAACGATCGGTGACTTTCTCAAGATGGAAGCCACAGGCGGCCTGTTTCTGGTGGTGGCAACTATTCTTGCGATGGTGATGGCGAATACATCCTATCAGGATGCATACAAGGCGTTCCTGGACATTCCGGTCGCCATCCAGTTCGGCGAGCTGAAGATCGCAAAGCCGCTCCTTCTATGGATCAATGACGGCCTGATGGCCATCTTCTTCTTCCTTGTGGGTCTGGAAATCAAACGGGAATTCCGCATCGGCGAATTGGCCTCGCCGGCCCAGGTCGCGCTTCCCGGCATCGCCGCCATCGGCGGCATGATGGCACCTGCTCTGATTTATGTTCTGTTCAACCTGTCCAATCCGGGCGGCCTGAACGGCTGGGCAATTCCGGCGGCCACCGACATTGCGTTTGCGGTTGCCGTGATTTCGCTGCTGGGTCCCCGGGTTCCCACCAGCCTCAAGGTCCTGCTGCTGGCAATCGCGATCTTCGACGACCTCGGCGCAATCGTCATCATCGCGGTTTTCTATACCAGTGGTCTCTCCGTCAAGATCCTGGCGCTTTCCATCTTTCCGATCATCGGCCTTTTCCTGCTCAATCGGGCGGGCGTCAAAAAAACCGCTCCCTATGTGGTTCTCGGCCTCATCCTCTGGGTGATCGATCTGAAATCGGGCGTTCATGCGACCATTGCCGGCGTGGTGACGGCCTTCGCGATCCCGCTGACGAAGGCCGAAGGCGCACACCATACGGTGCTTGAGGAACTGGAACACGGCCTGCACCGCTGGGTCGCCTTTGGTATCCTGCCCCTGTTCGCCTTCGCGAATGCCGGCGTTTCCTTTGCCGGGATCGGGCTTGAAAGTTTTTCGGAACCGGTCGCGCTCGGTATTTCCCTCGGCCTATTTGCAGGCAAGCAGATCGGTATTTTCCTGACGTTGTGGATTACAATCACCATCGGTCTCGCCCCAATGCCCCGCGGGGCGAACTGGGGGCAGGTTTACGGCGTGGCCCTCTTGTGCGGTATCGGCTTCACCATGAGCCTGTTCATCGGGACGCTCGCCTTCGAAACACAGGAATATGTCGCCCAGTTGCGCCTTGGCGTCCTGACCGGCTCGATCTTAAGTGCCACTTTGGGCTACCTCCTGCTGAGATACACATCCCGACAGGCAGCCGGGGCGTAACGCCCCGACAGCTCCCCCGGCCGGTTTCGCGGACGCAGTTCGCGCCGGCGGGTTCGGGAAAGCGAACCGGAGGCGCGAACGCCCGTTTCGTTCCAACGCCCCGAAGCTGGTTCTCGCCTTCCCTGTTCATCCTTCGCAATGCCGCGCTGCCGCGTGCGCTTCGCCGCAAACTGGACCGGCAACCGCTGATCGCGGCCATTGGGATGATGCTGCGGCTTCTCCCGGTGGGGCCCGTGCTCAAGGCGGTTTTTGCAGCTGCCTCTTCCGAGGCTGTCATCTTTCGACGAAAGAGTGCATTTCAACGTTTGAATTTCGGAATTGCTGCCATACTTTCAGTCTGACTTAAAACAGACAGGATTTGGAAACAGGCACATGATCCAGGCGATCCGGCAAAAACGCCGGCAATTGACCGAAGCAATCAATGACTTCCTCAAGATGGAAGCGACAGGCGGGCTGATGCTGGTTGCCGCTACGGTCCTTGCCATGGTACTCGCCAATTCCGGATTGGTCGGTACCTATACCGCGTTTCTCGAGATACCGGTTGCCGTCAAGTTCGGTGAGCTTGAAATCGCGAAACCGTTCCTGCTGTGGATCAACGATGGCCTTATGGCCATTTTCTTTTTCCTCGTAGGGCTGGAAATCAAACGGGAATTCCGCATCGGCGAACTGGCCTCGCCTGCGCAAGTGGCGCTTCCCGGTATCGCCGCAATCGGCGGTGTCCTGGTCCCGTCCGGAATTTACGCCCTGATCAATCTCGACTCTCCGGAAAGCATGAGCGGCTGGGCGATCCCGGCGGCAACCGACATTGCCTTTGCGCTGGCGGTGCTGTCGCTGCTGGGAAACCGGATTCCCGGCAGCCTCAAGATCCTGCTTTTGGCGATCGCCATCTTCGACGATCTTGGCGCCATTCTCATCATCGCCTTCTTCTACACCAGCAAGCTGTCGCTCACGGTGCTTGCGCTGGCGATCATCCCGATCGTCCTTCTCTTCATCCTCAACCGTATGGGGGTGACGAAAACCGCACCTTATGTCGTACTCGGCGTCGTATTGTGGACAATCGTGCTCAAGTCTGGGGTGCACGCCACGCTTGCCGGCGTGATCACGGCCTTCGCTATCCCGCTTGCCAAAGCGGAAGGGGCTCATCACACCCTCCTTGAGGAGTTGGAGCACGGCCTGCACCGCTGGGTCGCGTTCGGCATCCTGCCCCTGTTTGCCTTTGCCAACGCAGGCGTTTCATTCGCCGGCATGGGCTTCGACAGCTTTACGGAACCGGTCAGTCTCGGCATTACACTTGGCCTTTTCGCGGGTAAGCAGATCGGGATCTTCGCCATGATCTGGCTCACCGTCCAATTACGTCTGGCACCCATGCCCCGCGACTCGAACTGGATGCAGATTTATGGCGTGGCCCTCTTGTGCGGCATCGGCTTCACCATGAGCCTGTTCATCGGCTCGCTCGCGTTCGACAACAGGGACCTTATGGCCCAGCTGCGGCTCGGCGTGCTGGCCGGTTCGATCGCCAGCGCGGTTCTGGGTTACCTGCTGCTGCGTTTCACCTCCCCGGCTCCAGGGCACGAAGCAACAAAGGCGTAAAACATCTTCCCCGGCCGGTTTCGCGCACACCGCGACCGGCCGGTGATCCTCTGCCTCTTCACCCAGCGTCAAGCGCAGTTTGCAAGCCGCTTCGCTCGAAGTAGACTGATCTCCCGACACGTTCTGCTACCCGGTTCCCCATCGACGGCAAAAGGGGCCGGAAGGAGGGGGATGACATGCGAAAGAACGGTTTCCTGTCAGCGGCAATCGCCACAAGCGCGCTCGCAACACTCGTTTTCCTGCCTCGTCCCGCCGCAGCCACAAGCGGCCCGGGTTGTCTGGTCGTGGTCAATGTCGCGGCAAATGACGCACTCAACATGCGCTCGCGCGCATCGGCGTCATCGCGCATTGTCGATGTCCTTGTACCAGGCCACCACGGGATCATTCACCTCGACGCGCCTTGCCAACCGCCGTCAAGACCGTGGCCGAGCCGCTGGTGCCCGGTCACTCACTACAACGGCGACCGGGTATCCCATGGATGGGTCAAGGCCCGCTATGTGCGGGATAGCGACTGTCCTTAGGACGTGGCCGGCGCGCGTGATCGGCCAGATTGATCGACACTTTGCAGCTCACCTGCCGCTACCATGCGCGCGGCACATGGCCGCTTCGCGTCCGGCGCCCTTGCTGCAGCGCAATAAAATCTGTAGTAACACGCAAGAATCCATCTGATCCGAGGCGCCTTTCTCCCAAGACACCCGGCGCGTGATCGAAAAACGACAACGAGCTGGAGTGCCCCTTGACCGCACGTGCCGAGGCCATCGCGCCTGTTTCAACCAACCTGACGCCGAACCGCATCAAGACCGAGCTGCTGGCCGGCCTGACCGTGGCCCTTGCGCTGGTGCCGGAAGCGGTCGCCTTTGCCTTTGTCGCCGGGGTCAATCCTCTGGTCGGTCTTTACGCCGCTTTCCTGGTTGGCCTGATCACCAGCGTTGCCGGCGGCCGGCCGGGCATGATTTCAGGCGCAACCGGCGCGCTTGCCGTGGTCATGGTCTCTCTCGTCGCCCAACACGGCGTGGAATATCTGTTCGCCACCGTGGTGCTGATGGGGATCATCCAGATCGTCGTCGGGCTTCTGAGATGGGGCAAGTTCATGCGCATGGTGCCCCACCCGGTGATGCTCGGCTTCGTCAACGGGCTCGCCATCGTCATTTTCCTGGCCCAGCTCGGCCAGTTCAAGGTGCCGGACGGCTCCGGTGGCTTCACCTGGATGGGCGGGACCGACCTTTACCTGATGCTCGGACTGGTGGCGCTGACAATGGTGGTGATCTGGCTGCTGCCGAAGGTCACGCGGGCCTTCCCGGCTCCGCTTGCCGGCATTCTCGCCGTTTCGGCACTCGTGATCGGCCTCGACCTCGACACCCGCTCAGTCGGCGATCTCGCCTCCATCGCCGGCGGATTGCCGGATTTCCACATCCCGATGGTGCCGCTCAACTGGGACACCTTCATGATCATCCTGCCCTATGCGGTGGTCATGGCTGCCGTCGGCCTGATCGAATCCCTTCTGACACTGAACCTGGTGGCCGACCTGACCAACACCAAGGGCGGCGCCTCCAGGGAATGCCTGGCCCAGGGCGCGGCCAACATCGTCACCGGCTTCTTCGGCGGCATGGGCGGCTGCGCCATGATCGGCCAGTCGATGATCAACGTGAAATCCGGCGCGCGCACGCGCATCGCCGGCATCGCGGCAGCACTGTTCCTGCTGTCCTTCATCCTGTTCGCCTCGCGGCTGATCGAGCAGATCCCGGTCGCCTCCCTGGTCGGCGTCATGTTCATGGTCGTCATCGGCACCTTCGCGTGGACAAGTCTGAAGATCATGCACCGGATCCCGATGATCGATGCCCTGGTGATCGTTCTGGTCACGGTCGTCACGGTTCTGACCGACCTTGCCATGGCTGTCGTGGTCGGGGTGATCGTCTCTGCCCTCGCCTATGCCTGGAATGCCGCCAGCCGGATCAGTGCCCGCATCGGCGTCAGCAAGGAAGGCTGGAAGGTCTATCGCCTCTCCGGACCGCTGTTCTTCGGCTCCACCACCGGCTTTCAGGATATCTTCGACATCAACAACGATCCGGACGATGTCGTCATCGACTTCATCGACAGCCGGGTGGTTGACCACTCCGGCCTGGAAGTGATCGACGCGCTCGCCTCCAAATACGAGGCTGCGGGCAAACGCCTGCACCTGCGCCACCTGTCGCCGGACTGCCAGAAGCTTCTCGAAAAGGCCGGCAGCCTGGTCGAGGTCTCGATCCTGGAAGACCCGGACTACGAAGTCGCCGTCGACTACGGGCACAAATTCGATCCGGTCGAAAAGGCCGGCTGACACCTCCCGGAAGCAGAAAAACAAAGGGCAGCCTCTCTAATGGCTGTCCAGACTGCTGACAAACCCCTGGCGTTAGCCGGGGGTTTTTGATTCACTGTTTTGATGTTGAAGAAGCCCGGCCCCGA
>NZ_JBLXGP010000010.1:0-192006 GCF_048260565.1 Roseibium sp.
TGGAGTGGCTCAGCATGAAGGACGGCTGGACTTCGCGGATCACGTCGACCATGCGGTCCTTGGCGTCCCGGTCCAGGGTGAGCGGATAGTCGCCGAGGTCGAAGAAGCGGATGTCGGAAGCACCGAGCGCGGCGGCCGCATTCTCGGCTTCCTTGCGCCGTTCGGTCTTGACCTTCTCCAGGGTCATGCCTTCCTGCTTCCACAGCTTCGCGCTCTCGCCGCGTTCGCCGTAGGACAGGCATACCACCGTCACGTCGTAGCCGCGCTCCTCGTGCAGCGCGATCGCGCCACCGCAACGCCACACAAAATCCGCCGAATGCGCACTGATAACCAATGCCGTTTTCTTTGAAGTCATATTGAATTTTCCGCCCTGAATATCTCGTTTTGCCCCTCGAGCGACGAGGTTTCGTGCGCACGATGCTCCAGAAGCTGCAAGAATCCCATTTCAAAAGGGAACGCTTGTTATAAAATTTTGCTATAACGAATTCCAAACAGGAAGCGGTCACTGAATGAGATTGAAGGTTCCCAACATCCGGCATCTGAGGGTGTTCAGGCGCGTCGCGCAGTGCCACAGCGTCAGTGCGGCCGCGGAAAAGGAGCATTTGTCCCAACCCGCCGTGACCCAGGCGATCTCAAAACTGGAAGACGAACTCGATGTCCAGCTGTTCGAGCGGCGCGCGGACGGCATGTTCGCAACGGAGGTCGGCGGCCGCCTGCTGGAGCGTGTCGAGCGTGCGCTGGACCATCTGCAGGTCGGCGCAAGGGAAGCGTCCAGGGTCGGGGCAAAACAGAAGGAACGCGGCTTTTCCCATTTCGACCGCCTGGTGACGGCCGCCCAGCTTCGGGCCCTGATCGCCATGTCGGAGGCGCATAATTTCAGTATTGCCGCCCGGAATATCGGCATTTCCCAACCGTCGATCCATCGCGCGGCGCGCAATCTGGAACGGTTGTCGGGTATCAAGCTTTTCAATCCGGCGCAGGAGGGTATCTCGTTGACGCCGGCCGCCCAGGTTCTGGCGCAGCGAACAAAGCTTGCGCTGGCCGAACTGCAGCAGGGTTTCGACGAGGTTGACGATTTTCTGGGTCGGGATTCCAGCCAGATTATCGTCGGATCGCTGCCGCTGGCGCGGACCTATCTTCTACCGATGGCGATCGACCGTATGGTCCGGGTTCGGGACAAGGTGCAGATACGTGTTCTCGACGGGGTCTATGCGGAACTCCTGCAGGGCGTTCGCCAGGGGGACATCGATTTTCTCGTCGGCGCCCTGCGCAAGACGCTCCCGGTCGACGATGTGGTACAAGAGGTCCTGTTCGACGACCCTTTGGCCATCGTGGTCGGCGCCAATCATCCCCTGTTGCAGAAGGCGAACGTAACGCTTGAAGATACGCTCGCCTATCCGTGGGTGGCTCCGCCCAAGACGACGCCGGCCGGCGGTTATCTGTTCGATACCTTGCGGATCGATGAATTGCCCGAGACGCCGGTCCGGGCGGTCTCCAGTTCGCTCATTCTGGTGCGTGGCCTGCTGATGATGGGGGATTACATCACGATTATCTCGCAAAGCCAGATCCGCAGCGAACTGGAGCGCGATCTTCTGAAACCGCTGCCGATAGACCTCACCAACAATACCAGGCCCATCGGCTTGACCTACCGTGCAGACTGGAGGCCGACGGAGACGCAGAAACAGTTCCTCACTTACCTGCGCGAAATCAGCGTTTCGGATCTCTCAGGAGCGGCCAAAGAAGCGCTTCTATTGAAAAAATGAATAGCAGCCTCTTCGATTGAATACCCTTTCGGCGTTCTTGAATGATAGGGAGACAGGCTGTATCGGTCATGTATACATGCTGTGGAAGCGAAACGTGAGGAGGGGAAAGCTTCGCCGGCCGGCCGGGAAGCCCGAAACCGGGCGCCTGAAAAAGGCCTGTTTCGTCCGGAGGGGCGAAGCCGATTTTATGATAAGATGAACCATGACGCATGGCATTGGACGGGGCATTGGACGGGCCGCCGGAATGCGCAGACCAGCATCGACTATCGAAGCGCCGGTTTCAATGCCGTAACGCACGCGCGCCGCGCCTGAACAGCCGCATAAGGACAGACCTTGGCGGCGCCATGCGGGCGATGTCGCAATTGGAGGATTCCGGTTTCCCGGTTTGGCCCCGAGCGGCCGCGGGAACCGGGCAGAAAACGGATTCACAGGAGAAACTTGGCCATGGAAAAGGAATATGAAGATATTCCTGGAACCTTCGTGTTCGATGCCGATCGGTCGCGTGAAGGTTACCATTTGAACCAGTTCTGCATCTCGCTGAGACTGCAGAAGAACCGCGATGAATTCAACGCCAATGAAGAGGCTTATCTGGACAAATTTCCGATGAAGCCCGAACAGCGTGAAGCGGTGCTGAAACGGGACTGGAACGGGCTGCTCGAGCTGGGCGGCAACATCTATTACACCTCGAAGCTTGCCGCCAACGACGGCATCAATTTCCAGAATCTCGCCGGGCTGATGACCGGCATGGGCGTGGAAGCCTACCGGGACATGATGCTGCATGGCGGCCGGTCCATCGAAGGCAATCGCTACAAATCGGAATGGAGTGAAGATTAATGGCCCGTATCACCGCAGGCGTCGGTTGTTCCCACGTGCCCGCCATCGGCGTGGCCATGGACACCAAGATCACCGACCAGCCCTACTGGCAGCCCGTTTTCAAGGGCTTCGAAAAGTCGCGCGAGTGGATGAAGGAAAAGAACCCGGACGTCATCTTCCTCGTCTACAACGACCATTGCACGGCCTTCGATGCGTCTTGTATCCCGACCTTCGCGCTCGGTGCTGCCGCCGAGTTCAAACCGGCCGATGAAGGCTGGGGACCGCGTCCGGTACCGGTGGTCAAGAACCACCAGAAGCTGGCAAGCCATATCGCCCAGTCGCTGGTCCTGGACGAGTTCGACATCACCATCATGAACGAGATGGAAGTCGACCACGGCCTGACCGTGCCGCTTTCGGTCATGTACGGCGACATGGGGCCGGACGACGAGTGGCCGGCGCTGGTCATTCCGCTTGCCGTCAACGTGGTGCAGTATCCCGCACCCACCGGCAACCGCTGCTACAACCTGGGCAAGGCGATCCGCCGCGCCGTGGAGTCCTTCGAGGAAGACCTCAACGTGGTCATCTTCGGCACCGGTGGCATGAGCCACCAGCTGCAGTACAAGCGGGCCGGCCTGATCAACGCCGAATGGGACAAGCGCTTCCTCGATCTGCTGACGGAAGATCCGGTCTATGCCAGCAAGATCCCCCACGTGGAATACCTGCGTGAAGCCGGCTCCGAAGGTGTGGAAATGGTGATGTGGCATGTCATGCGCGGCGCGCTCGACGACGAGGTCATCGAGGTGCATCGCCACTATCATGTTCCGGCTTCCAACACGGCGGTCGGCCACATCATTCTGGAAAACAAAGCTGCCTAAAGCGAATGCCCCCGGGACCGGTTTCAGGATCCGTTCCGGACCCGTCCCGGGGGCATGTCATCTAGAACTGAGAGGAATTGTCACATGAGAGTTTGTGTCGCCGGCGCCTACGGCGCTTTCGGTATCAAGCACCTTGATGCCATTGCAAACATCGAAGACGTTCAGGTCACCTCGGTGATGGGGCCGACCAAGGAGAAGATCGAAGCGTTCGCGGCAGAACGCGGGATCGGCCATGCCGGTGCGACGCTTGAAGAATGCCTTGAACGCGACGACGTCGACGCGGTGATCCTGGCGACCCCGACCCAGATGCACGCCGATCAGGCGGTTGCCTGCATGGAAGCCGGCAAGCATGTGCTGGTCGAGATCCCGATGGCCGACAGCCTCGCCGACAGCCAGCGCGTCGTTGCCAAGCAGAAGGAAACGGGTCTGGTGGCCATGGCCGGACAGGTCCGCCGCTTCAACCCGAGCCACCAGTGGATCCACAACAAGATCAAGGCCGGTGAGCTGAAGATCCAGCAGATGGATGTCCAGACCTATTTCTTCCGCCGCTCCAACACCAATGCCAAGGGCGAGCCGCGCAGCTGGACCGATCACCTTCTGTGGCACCACGCCTGCCACACGGTCGACCTGTTCCAGTATCAGACCGGCGAAACGGTGTCCGAAAGCTTCGGCCTTCAGGGCCCGATGCATCCGGACCTCGACATCGCCATGGACATGGCCATCGGCATGAAGACCCCGAACGGGGCGATCTGCACCCTGTCGCTGTCGTTCAACAACGAAGGTCCCTTCGGCACCTTCTTCCGTTACATCTGCGACAACGGCACCTACCTTGCCCGCTACGACGATCTGTTCGACGGTTACGACAAGCCGATCGACCTGTCGGGCGTTGCCGTTTCCAACAATGGCATCGAGCTGATCGACCGCGAGTTCTTCTCCGCGATCAAGGAAGGCCGCGAGCCGAATGCGAGCGTCGCCCAGGTCCTTCCGGCCATGGAGACCCTCGACACGATCGAGCGTTCGTTCCGATAAGCGCCACGCTGCGAGTTATGATGCCCGGGCAATTGCGCCCGGGCGTCTTTTTTTTGTAATCTCCAATCGTCAGATTTCGTCCCGCCCGCACAGTCAGATTTCACGAAAGCAGTCTCATGAAGCAACGCAAGCTTGGTCCCTTCACGGTTTCGGCAGTCGGTCTCGGCTGCATGAATTTCGCGCATGGCTACGGCAATGCCCTCAGCCGGGAAGACAGCGCGACCCTTCTTCTGAAGGCGCTCGACCTGGGCTACACCCACTTCGATACCGCGACCATGTACGGCGCCGGCAAGAGCGAGGAAATCATCGGCGAGACGATCGGCGGCCGCCGGGACGAGTATTTCCTCGCCAGCAAATGCGGGCTCTATCCGGGCAAGGGCGACAAGCCGCGCGATATCGACGGCGATCCGAAGCGGATCAAGCAGGCCTGCGAGGACAGTCTCCGCCGCCTGAAGACCGACGTGATCGATCTTTATTACCTGCACCGCTTCGACCGCAACATTCCGATCGAGGACAGCGCCGGCGCCTTTGCCGAACTGGTCCAGGAAGGCAAGATCAAGACCTACGGGCTTTCGGAAATGTCAGCCGAAACGATCCGGCGCGCCCATAAGGTACACCCGGTCACGGCCGTTCAGACCGAATATTCGCTGTGGACCCGGAATGCCGAAATCGCGGTGCTCGACACCTGCAAGGAACTGGGCATTTCCTTTGTGGCCTTCAGCCCGCTTGCCCGTGCCTTCCTGACCGGCAAGTTCGGCATGGACAATGTGCTCAATCCGAACCCCGGCGACCTCAGGCGCAACATGCCGCGCTTTTCGCCGGAAAACTACGCGCGCAACCTGAAGCTTCTCGACGATTACAAACTGGTTGCCGACGAGGTGGGCTGTTCGATGGCGGAACTGGCGCTTGCCTGGGTGCTCGCCAAGGGTGACCACATTCATGCCATTCCGGGCACGACCAGTCTCGATCATCTGGCGGAAAACGCCCGCGGCGCGGACGTGGAAATCGACCAGTCGGTCGTCGACCGCCTCGATGCGATCATCAACCAGCAGACGGTTGTCGGTCCCCGCTACAGCACGGCCCAGCAGCCGGACATCGACACGGAACAGTTCCCGCAGGAGGCTTAAGCCTCCGCGATCGGCTCCGAGCGGAACTGGCTCGGGGTCTTGCCGGTGCGCTTGCGGAAGAAGCGGGTGAAGTAGGCCGGGTCCTGGAAGCCCAGTTCGTAGGCGACCATGGCCGAGGTGGCGTTGGTGTAGGTCAGGAGCCTTTTGGCCTCCAGTGCGACGCGAGCGTGGATGATGTCCTGGGTCGGTTTTCCCGCGAAGCTCTGGCACAGGCGGTTGAGCCGGGCCGGGCTCATGGCCAGGGCCCTGGCATAGTCCCCGATCGACCAGTGGTCGCGGTAGTGATCCTCCACCAGGCCGGTGAAGCGGGCGAAGGTCTCGTGGGCATAACCGCGCGCGCCTGTCGCGACGGCCACCGTTTCCGCCCGGCGGGCGACCGCCATCATCACCACCCGCAACAGCCAGTCCAGCATGGAGCTGCGGCCCGGCTGGGTCTGGCTGAACTCCCGGGCCATCTGCATCAGCGAGGTGTGAATGAAATCCGCATCGTCCGGGGCATTGGCAAAGTCCAGGATGTGCGGTTCCTTCATCAGGGCTTCGAAGAACTTCCGCGCTCGGCGGAAGCGGGCGTCCATGGCAACCGTATCGGCGGCGGTGACCACATAGCCGACGGTGCCCTCTGAAAAGGTGAAGCTGTGCACCGCGCCGCCGGGGATGGTGATCGCGCACGGACCGTCCAGAGATTGCGTCCGGTCTTCCAGGTGCACCTGCACCGAGCCTTCCGCGACGAAAACGATCTGCAGCATGCGCTGGTGGACGTGGGGCGTGATCCGCCATTCGTAGAGGCGCGATCTTGTCCGGATGTCCTCGATGTGGATGAATTCGGGGTCCTCTCCGGCAAGCTCTTCGCCGAAGAGCGCGTAGCGGGTGACGCCGATCTGACTTACGGGTTTCTTCATACGGGCTCGCAAAGTTTGGACCAAAAGTACCAGAATTGGTGCGAAAACTCCATTATTTTGCGTAACTATCGGACCTATTGTCCTGTCCAAGGCTTGAGGAGAGCCTTTGGAGGATAGAAAGACAATGTTTCAATTCAATCCCTATTCGCCGGCGGTCGATGCGGATCCGTTTCCGTTCTACAAGCGCCTTCGCGACGACTATCCGGCCTTCTGGAGCACAGAGGCCAACATGTGGGTCCTGTCGCGCCACGCGGATATCATGACCGCGCTCAACGACTGGGAGACCTATTCCTCGGCGAGCGGCAATCTGATGGACGAGTTTCCGGGCCGCGCCGGGGCGACGCTTGGGACCACCGATCCGCCCCGCCACGACCGACTGCGCGCCCTGATCCAGAAAGCTGTGACCAAGCGGGCGCTCGACCATATCGTCGAGCCGACGCGGGCTGTCACCAATGCGCATCTGGATGCCATCGAGGGTGAGGGGACGTTCGACTTCGTCACCGACGTGTCGTCGAAGATCACCGTTGATCTGATGGTCTACCTGTTCAACCTGCCGAAGGAGGGACAGGACGTCATGCGCGACAAGGCGGTGCTCATGGTGCAGTCGGATCCGACGACCCGCAGCAAGGGGCCGGAGCACATGGCCGCCTACAAGTGGATGACGGAGTATGCCGCCAACCTGATCGCCGAGCGCAAGAAGGCCCCGGGCGAGGATCTGATGAGCCAGTTCATCACCGCGGAAATCGACGGCGAGAAGCTGGACGACCGGGAAGTGCAGATGACGGTGACGACGCTGATCATGGCCGGTATCGAATCCCTGTCCGGCTTCCTGACCATGTTCGCACTCAATCTGGCGGACCATCAGGAAGCCCGGCGCCAGCTCGTTGCCAATCCGGAGCTGATCCCGGACGCGATGGAGGAAAGCCTGCGCTTCAACACGTCGGCGCAGAGATTCAGGCGCTGCCTGAAAAAGGACGTCGAGTTGCACGGTGAGACTCTGAAAGCAGGCGATTTCGTCTGCCTTGCCTACGGTGCCGGCAACCGGGACGAGCGCCGCTTCGAGGATCCGGACACCTACGACATCACCCGCAAACCGCGCGGGCATCTCGGGTTCGGCGGCGGTGTGCATGCCTGTCTCGGCACAGCGATAGCGCGGCTCGCCACGAAGATCATCTTCGAGGAATTCCTGAAGCGTGTGCCGGAGTATTCCCGGGTGCAGGAGCAACTTCCGTGGATGCCGTCGACCACCTTCCGCAGCCCGACGCGGCTCGACCTCAGGGTCGGTTGACGTAGGGAAGCTCGCCGGCGGCATTTCCCTCTGCCGCCGGCATACTCAGAAAAAGACATGCGGCCCCATCAAATTCAGGAGGAAACATCCATGTCCAAAGTGACCTACGTCGAACATGACGGTACGGCGACCGAAATCGATCTCCAGGACGGCTGGACCCTGATGCAGGGCGCGACCATGAACGGGATCGAGGGCATCGAGGGCGAATGCGGCGGGTCCTGCTCCTGCGCCACCTGCCATTGCTACGTGGAAGAAGACAAGCTCGGCCTGCTGCCGCCGATGGGCGAGATCGAGGACGAGATGCTGGAATGCGTGGTCTCCGAACGGCGGCCGAATTCCCGCCTTTCCTGCCAGATCAAGATGAGCCCGGCCCTGGACGGTGTTGTCGTGGAACTGCCCGAAGCGCAGAGCTGATCCGCCAAGCACTCCTTGTCCTGCATTCCGCCAGGCCGGTATGGCGAAGCGGAGTATCTCATGGGGATGGCGCTTTATCTGCTGATACATGCATCCGATTTCTGAACCGGACAGGTTATGTATGTGGATGTGGTTACACAGCAGGAAAAGCAATGACGGAACAATTGAAGACAGCGGTCATCGGTGCCGGCCTCATGGGGCACGGCATTGCCTGGCTCCTCGCCGAAGCAGGCCATGAGGTCAAGGTTTATGACAGTTCTCAGGAGGCGCTCGACAGCCTACAGTCCCGGCTCGCCGGGATCGAGGCGATGTTCGGCGCGGGGCCGGATGTGCGTGCCCGTGTGCAGGGCGTGGGCTCTGTTGCCGAAGCCGTCAGGGGCGCGTCCTTTGTGGTCGAGGCGGTGATCGAGAACGTTCCCCTGAAACAGTCGATCTTCGAGGAGCTGGAAGGCCTTGTCTCGCCGGAGTGCATTCTCGCCTCCAACACATCCTCGATCCCGACCCGGATCATCGCGGCAAAGGTGAAGACCAAGCATCGTGTGGTCGGAACCCACTTCTGGAATCCGCCGCATCTGGTGCCGTTGGTCGAGGTCGTCCAGATGGCGGAGGAAAACCTGCCGGCGGTCGAAAAGACGATTCAGATCCTGGCTGATGCCGGGCGCAAGCCGGTGCATGCCAGGAAGGACGTGCCGGGTTTCATCGGCAACCGGCTACAGCATGCGCTGAAGCGGGAGGCGATCGCCATGGTGGCGAACGGCGTCTGCGACGCGGAGACCATCGACGACGTGGTCAAATACGGTTTCGGCCGGCGCATGGCGGTGCTCGGGCCGATGGAACAGTCGGATCTTGTCGGGCTCGACCTGACCCGGGCAATCCACGAGACGATCATGCCCGATCTCGATAACACCGCCGGGCCGCATCCCTATCTGGTCGAATGCTGCGAGGCGGGCAAACTGGGCATGAAGTCCGGCGAAGGCTTCCGCAAATGGACGCCGGAATCGGCCGATGCTGTCAGGGATCAGTTGCGCGATTTTCTGGCCGCGCAGGCGCGGGGCAATAACCCGGGAAACGAGGACGGCTGAGATGCGTCATCCGCATTGAGGACGCGACCGCCGTGCGTGCCCTTTGCTTTCGCCATGACGGAGACCGGTATTGCCGGGGGGGGGGAGCGCTGTTTCGATTGACAGGAAAATATATCTGACTTAAGTCAGGTAATTATGTTGGACGATATTTCCCGCTTCCGCCGATTCAGCCGCTCCGTCACGTCAGAGGTCGGCGCACTCGATACGTCGTTTCTCGGGCGTGGCCGCCCTTTGGGCGCCGCGCGTGTTCTCAATGCCATTGGTCATGGCCGGACCGATGTGGCGGCCGTTCGTGCCTATCTCGGTCTCGATTCCGGTCTGATGAGCCGGCTCCTGCGCGGCCTTGAAGACGAAAAACTGATCGAGGTGACGTCCGATCCGGACGATGCCCGCAAGCGCAGAGCGACCTTGACCTCCAAGGGACAGGAAGAGTTCCGGGCTTATGAACATCTGTCGGACGGGCGGGCGCAGGATCTGCTTGCGAAATATCCGCATCCGGAAGCGCTGCTGGAGGCCATGGATCTGGTGGCCTCCGCGCTGGGCCGGGAAAAATGGACGCTTGAGGAATGCGATCCGAGGGATCCGGCTGCCCGCTACTGTCTGGAAGAATATTACGGGGAATTGAACCGCCGCTTCGACGGCGGTTTCGATGTGTCGCTGTCCTGCGATCCGGATGCGACCGACATGATCCGTCCGCGCGGATGTTTTCTGGTTGCCATGTCCGATGGCCTGCCGCTTGGCTGCGTCGGTCTGAAGGGTACCGACAAGGGCTATGCCGAGATCAAGCGCCTCTGGGTATCGCCGGCGGCCCGGGGCATGGGCCTTGCCCGGCGGCTGATGGCGGAGGTGGAAGAGATCGCGCGGGAACTGGAGATCGATCTCCTGCGCCTGGACACCAACAGCGCCTTGCCGGAAGCGGTCCGCTTCTACCAGACCGCCGGCTGGAGAGAAATCGACCGCTTCAACGACGATCCCTATCCGGACTTCTTCTTCGAAAAGGCGCTGTGAGGATGTCTCTTGCCTGAAAAAAGAAAAGGGCGGCACGCGGCCGCCCTTTCCGATTTCCGAATGTATCGGCCGATCAGCCGATGATGCCGTTCAGGGTCTCGCTCGGGCGCATGGCGGCGGCGACCTTGTCGGCCGGGGCATGGTAGTAGCCACCGGTATCGACCGGCTTGCCCTGGACGCCGTTGAGTTCCGCGACGATCTTGTCCTCGTTGGCGGTCAGAGCTTCCGCGATCGGCGTGAAATGCGCCTTGAGCTCGGCGTCCTTGTCCTGGGCTGCCAGGGCCTGGGCCCAGTAGAGGGCGATGTAGAAGTGGCTGCCGCGGTTGTCGAGGCCGCCGACGCGGCGGCTCGGGGACTTGCCGTTGTCGAGCAGCTTCTCGACCGCCGTGTCGAGGGCGTCGGCCAGGACCTGGGCCTTGGCATTGCTCTTGACGTTGGCGAGATGTTCAAGCGACGCGCCAAGCGCGCAGAATTCGCCGAGCGAATCCCAGCGCAGGTAGTTTTCTTCCATCAGCTGCTGCACGTGCTTGGGTGCCGAGCCGCCGGCGCCGGTTTCGAACAGGCCGCCGCCGGCCATGAGCGGCACGATGGACAGCATCTTGGCCGAGGTGCCCACTTCGAGGATCGGATAGAGATCGGTCAGGTAGTCGCGCAGCACGTTGCCGGTGATGGAGATCGTGTCTTCGCCGCGGGCGATGCGCTCGGTCGTGTAACGGGCGGCATCGGACGGTGCCATGATCTGCAGGTCGAGGCCGGAGGTGTCGTGCTCGGGCAGGTAGGCCTCGACCTTCTTGATCAGCTCCGCGTCATGGGCGCGGTTCTTGTCGAGCCAGAAGATGCCCGGCATGCCGGAGAGCCGGGCGCGGGTGACGCCGAGCTTGACCCAGTCGCGGATCGGCGCGTCCTTGGTCAGGCAGGCGCGCCAGATGTCGCCGTCTTCCACCTTGTGCTCGATCAGCGTGGTGCCGGCCGCATCGACGATGCGGATGGTGCCGTCGGCCGGAGCCTTGAAGGTCTGCGGATGGGAGCCGTATTCCTCGGCCTTCTGGGCCATAAGGCCGACGTTCGGCACGGTGCCCATCTTCGACGGATCGAGCGCGCCGTTCTTCTTGCAGAACTCGATGACCGCATCATAGACGCCGGCATAAGAGGAGTCCGGGATCACGCATTTGGCGTCGGCTTCCTTGCCGTCCGGACCCCAGCCCTTACCGCCGGCGCGGATCAGGGCCGGCATGGAGGCGTCGATGATGACGTCGGAAGAGACATGCAGGTTGGTGATGCCCTTGTCGGAGTTCACCATGTACATAGCCGGACCGTTGTCGAGCGCGGCCTTGATGTCGGCCTGGATTTCGGCGGCCTTGTCGGCGGGCAGGGCAGCGACCTTGGCTTCCAGATCGGCGATGCCGAGATCCGGGTTGACGCCGGCGGCCGCCAGGGTGTCGGCGTGCTTGGCGAAGACGTCCTTCAGGAAGACGCTGACCACGTGACCGAAGATGATCGGGTCGGAGACCTTCATCATGGTGGCCTTCAGGTGGACGGAGAAGAGCACGCCCTTTGCCTTGGCGTCTTCGATTTCCTTTTCCAGGAACGTGCGCAGGGCCTTGGCGCTCATGAAGGTGCCGTCGAGGACGTCGCCTTCGGTGAGCTTCAGGTTGTCCTTCAGGACGGTGACGGCGCCGTCTGTGCCGACGAATTCGATTTTCGCCGTGCCGGCGGAGGCTGCAGCGACCGTGACGGACTTTTCGTTGCTGGCGAAGTCGTCGTGGCCCATGGTCGAAACATGGGTTCGGGAGGTCGGCAGCCAGGTGCCCATGGAGTGCGGGTTCTTCTTGGCGTATTCCTTGACGGCCTTGGGCGCGCGGCGGTCGGAGTTGCCTTCGCGCAGCACCGGATTCACGGCTGAGCCCTTGATCGCGTCATAGGTCGCCTTGACCGCCTTTTCCTCGTCGGTCGACGGACTGTCCGGATAGGACGGGATCGCATAGCCCTGGGCCTGCAACTCCTTGATCGCGGCGTTGAGCTGCGGCTGGGAGGCGGAGATGTTCGGCAGCTTGATCACGTTGGCGTCCGGCTGGGTCACCAGCTTGCCGAGCTCGGCCAGATCGTCCGACTGCTTCTGG
Source organism: Roseibium sp. (assembly GCF_048260565.1). Classification (GTDB taxonomy): domain Bacteria; phylum Pseudomonadota; class Alphaproteobacteria; order Rhizobiales; family Stappiaceae; genus Roseibium. The sequence goes on from NZ_JBLXGP010000010.1 coordinate 12,419, forward strand.
GCGTCGGTCAGATATTGCGGGAAATTCGCCAGGATACGGCCGGCCAGCGAAATGTCCTTGGTGCCGACGGTGATGCCTGCCTCTTTGGTGAAGGCCCGGATGATCGGCAGCAGCGAGGCGCTTGCCAGTTCCGGTGCTTCGTCGACCTTGGTGTAGATGATGTCGGCCATGACTTTTACATTTCCCAGTGTTCAAGATGCGGTCGGTGAAGGCTTGAAATGAACCTTCGTAGATGGATTGTCCGATGCGTATACGATTGTACGCAATCAAATGCCAGCTCTTCAAAAGGAGCAGGCGACTGGAGTCCGCGAAAGTTCTAGCAAAGCCAGTCAAAAAGGCAAACGGCACAATGAAGCAAGGCGGCTTTGATCGCCCGGATTGTTCTGCATCGGCCTATTCGCCGTTCTCCGGCCAGAGCACCTCATAGACGGCAAGGGTGAAGCCGATGTGCTTTTCCAGCAGACGGGTGGCGGCCACCGGATCACGGGCAAGGGCCGCATCCATGAGCCGTGTGTGATGGGCGATGCCGAGCGTCCTGGCGAAAACGTCCCGGATCCGTTGGCCCTGTTTGCCTCCGAGCTGTTCCGCCACATCGGCCCCGTTCAGGATGAAACGGTGATGCCGGTGGAGTTGGTCGCTTGTCTGGCGAGCCAGGTGCGCCAGCCAGGGGGCGTCGGCCGCCGACAAGAGGGCGGCGTGAAAGGCGTCGTGCCGCTCTTCCCAGAGAAAGCCTTCGGCCGTTACGGCCCCTGGGGTGGGGGGAGAGGCCTGGGCCAGCAGATAATGAGCCGCAACGAGATCGGCTTCCCACTTGTCGCCGCCGCGGGCAATGGAGCGGGTAAAGAGCGTGGTCTCGACGGCGGTCCGGGCAAGTTGAAGATCCTTCAGTCCCGCGACAGAGACGGGAGCAACCCGATAGCCCTTGTTCTTTTCGAAGGTCACCAGGCTTTCCGCTTCCAGCCGCGACAGCGCTTCCCGTAGCGGCGTCCAGCCGAAGCCGAACCGGGCCTTCAGGCTGGAAATCGCCAGCGGCGCACCCGGCGCGATATCGCAGTCCAGGAGCGCGCGGCGCAGGGTTTCATAGGCGGAATTGGTTTGAGACATCTAATCCGGAGGCTGCGAAGAAAATATCAAATCAATCAGATTATATATAATCACTTGAGCTTCGTCATCTGTCTTGTTACCGTCCGCCTCCAAAGAATTATCCATGCGGCCACCGATGGCTGCCCTTATGCGTCGGAAAGCAAACAAGAATGCCTGTCACCCATCCCCTCGATGAAAACGATCCGCTGGCGGTTAAAAAGGCGGCCTTTTCGCTGCCGGAGGGGGTGATCTATCTGGACGGTAACTCGCTTGGCGTTCTGCCTGCCCATGTGCCGGACCGCATGCAAAAGGTGATCATGAACGAATGGGGCGAGAGCCTCATTCGCGGCTGGAACGACCATGACTGGATCGACTTGCCGCAAAGGGTCGGCGACCGCATCGCAAGGCTGATCGGTGCGGCTCCCGGCACGGTGGTTGCCGCTGACAGCACGTCCATCAACGTTTTCAAGGTGCTCTCGGCCGCGCTTGCGCTGCGTCCGGAACGTAAAGTGATCCTGTCCGACAACGGCAACTTCCCGACCGATCTCTATGTGGCGAGCGGCTTGAAGGATCTGCTCGACCGGGGGCACGAACTGCGGATCGTCGCACCGGAAGAGGTCGAGGCCGCCATCGGCGACGATCTCGCCGTCCTGATGCTGACGGAAGTGGACTACAAGACCGGCCGCAAGCACGACATGAAGGCGCTGACGGCAAAGGCCCATGCGGCCGGGGCTCTGGCGATCTGGGACCTGGCCCATTCCGCCGGCGCCCTGCCGGTGGACCTTGCAGGTGCCGGGGCCGACTTCGCCGTCGGTTGCGGTTACAAGTATCTGAACGGCGGCCCCGGCGCCCCGGCCTTTCTTTATGTCGCGCCGGAGCACCAGGATCATGTCCGGCCGCCGCTGACCGGCTGGATGGGGCACGAGGCACCCTTCGCCTTCGATCTCGACTATCGCCCGGAGAGCGGCATCGGCCGCATGCGGGTCGGAACCCCGCCGGTTCTGTCACTCTCTGCCCTCGATGCGGCGCTCGACGTCTTCGATGATGTGGACATGAACGAGCTGCGCGCGAAGTCGGTGTCCTTGTGCGAACTCTTCCTGTCGGAAGTAGAGGTGCGCTGTCCGGATCTGGTGCTCGCCAGCCCGCGCGATCCGGAAGGCCGCGGCAGCCAGATCTCGTTCCGTTTCGACAATGGATACGCATTGATGCAGGCGCTGATCGCCCATGGCGTCATCGGCGACTTCCGCGCGCCGGATACGGTGCGTTTCGGTTTCACGCCGCTTTACCTGTCCCATGCCGACGTGATGCGCGCCGTGGATATTCTGGAGAAGATCCTGGCAGAGCGCTTGTGGGACCGGGATGAATTCAAGAAGAAGCAAAAGGTGACCTGACAATGAGCGAGCCGCATACGCCTTACGATCCGGCCGCCGACGGGGCGCAGATGGCCTTTGACGGGCGCATGTCCTACGGCGATTATCTCGCCCTCGACAAGGTGCTGACCGCTCAGTCGCCGCTGTCGTCGGCCCATGACGAGATGCTGTTCATCATTCAGCACCAGACGTCCGAACTCTGGATGAAGCTGGCCTTGCACGAAATGACGGCGGCAAAGGCGGCGGTCGCGTCGGGCAATCTGCCGCCGGCCTTCAAGATGCTGACCCGGACCGCGCGCATCTTCGACCAGCTCAATTCGAGCTGGGACGTGCTGCGCACCATGACGCCGAGCGAATACACCACGTTTCGCGAGGCGCTCGGACAATCCTCCGGCTTTCAATCTTTCCAGTACCGGGCCATCGAGTTTCTGGCGGGCAACAAGAATGCCGCCATGCTCCGCCCCCATGCCCATGTGCCGGAGGTCCATGGCTGGCTGACCCGGCTGCAGCATGAGACCAGCCTCTACGACGAGGCAATTGCCTTGCTGGCCCGCTCCGGTTTCCGGATCGATGCCGAGCATCTGGCGCGCAATCATGCAGATCCCTATCAGGCGAATGACAGCGTCCGCGAGGCTTGGATCGCCGTTTACAGGGAACCGGCAAAGCACTGGCCGCTCTACGAGCTTGCGGAAAAACTGGTCGATTTCGAGGATTATTTCCGGCGCTGGCGCTTCAACCACGTCACCACGGTCGAACGTGTGATCGGTTTCAAACGCGGAACCGGAGGCACCAGCGGGGTCACCTATTTGCGCCGCATGCTGGATGTGGTTCTCTTTCCCGAACTCTGGGCCCTGAGAGCGGATCTGTGACGAGGCTGATCGATATAACGCCACCGGTTCGGGCGGGAATGGGCGTTTTTCCGGGAGATGCGCCGTGCCGGACGGCACAGACCTTCGCCATCGGGCCGGGGTGCCCGGTCAATGTCACCGAAATTTCCATGTCCACTCATTGTGGTGCCCATGCGGATGCGCCGCTGCACTACGATGCCGACGGCAAGTCCATCGATCAACTGGATCTTTCCGACTTTCTGGGTCCCGCCCGGCTGATCGATGCACGCGGAACGAAACCATTGTGCCGTCCGGAGGATATTGCCGGGCAACTGGAAAACGCGCCGCCGCGCATCCTGCTCCGGCTCGCGGAACGCATCGATCCGATGGTCTGGCCGACGGGATTTCGCACCCTGGCGCCGGAAACGATGACGCTTCTGGCCGAAACCGGGGTAAAACTTATTGGTGTGGACGTGCCGTCGGTGGACCCGGAAACCTCCAAGGATTTACCGTCCCATATGGTTGCACGGCGCCACGACATGCGGATTCTTGAGAATCTGGCGCTTTATTGTGCGGAACCGGGGGATTATGAATTGATTGCGCTGCCAATGAAGCTAGAAGGGCTCGATGCAGCGCCAATACGGGCTGTCCTGCGGAAAACGTAGGCTGCCCGGCACGCAGACGGGGTAAAACAAAAGATCGCCACAAGATTGGCGGCGAGGAGCCTATATGCTGGAACTCAACCAGCTTGTCATGAACTTCAGCGGTTTTCGGGCCGTCAACGGATGTTCTTTCCACGTCGAGGAAGGAAGCATCACCGGATTGATCGGACCGAATGGAGCGGGCAAGACGACCCTCTTCAACATGATCGCGGGAGCGCTTGAACCGACCAGCGGAACCATCAAGTTCCTGAAAGAGGACGTGACGGGACTTTCGAGCGACGCGCTTTTTCATAAAGGTCTGGTGCGAACCTTTCAGATTCCGCACGAATTTCATCATCTGACCACCCTGGAAAACCTGATGATGGTGCCGCCGCATCAGGTCGGCGAGGGACTGTTCGCCAACTGGTTCAGATGGGGGCAGGTGAGGAAGAACGAGGAGGAGGTCGAGACGAAGGCCTACGAGACCCTCGAATTTCTTGAGCTGACCCATGTCGCCCATCAGCGTGCGGGCAATCTGTCCGGCGGACAGAAGAAGCTGCTGGAACTCGGCCGCACCATGATGACCGACGCCAAGCTGGTTCTGCTCGACGAGCCGGCGGCCGGCGTCAACCGGACGCTTCTGAGGAAGCTGGAGGAAAAGATCCAGATCCTCAACAAGGAGCGCGGCTACACCTTCATCCTGATCGAGCACGACATGGAGATGATCGAGAAGCTCTGCGATCCGGTCATCTGCATGGCTGAGGGAACGGTGCTGATCCAGGGCGATTTCCAGACCGTGCGCTCCGATGCCCGCGTGCTCGAGGCCTATCTCGGCGAGACGGTGGGGGATGCCGCGTGAAAATTCTTCTTTCGATGAACGGTGTCACCGGCGGCTATGGGGACGCGGATATTCTCCAGGACGTCTCGATCCAGGTGGACGAAAAGGAAATCGTGGTCATCGTCGGCCCGAACGGCGCCGGCAAGTCCACGGCCATGAAAGCGGTCTTCGGCCTCTTGAAGGTCCGTGGCGGTTCGATCGTCTTCGATGACGACCATATCACCGGCTGGGCACCGAACCGGATCGTCCAGCGCGGCATCTGCTACGTGCCGCAGGTGGACAATATCTTCCGCGAAATGACGATCCACGAAAACCTTGAAATGGGTGCCTTCCTGAAGAAGGGCGACCTGTCGGCGGCTTATGACCGGGTCTACGAGCTGTTTCCGGATCTCAAGGAGCGGCGCAAGACGCTTGCGGGCAGCCTGTCTGGCGGCCAACGCCAGATGGTCGCCATGGGCCGGGCGCTGATGCTCGATCCCAAGCTGCTGCTTCTCGACGAGCCGACCGCCGGCCTGTCGCCGCGTTACATGGAGCAGATCTTCCAGATCTGCCGGGACGTGCGTGAGACCGGCGTTGCCATTCTCCTGGTGGAGCAGCATGCCAAACAGGCGCTGGCCTTCGCCGATCGCGGCTATGTGCTTGCCGCCGGGCAGAACCGGCACGAAGGCACGGGTGCCCATCTCCTCGCCGACCGTGAGGTCGCCGAAATGTTCCTCGGCGGGTGAGGAAACGATATGAGCCTTCTGGATTTTCTGAACTTCTATTTCATCCCGGGCCTCGTTCTCGGGTCGATCTATGCGCTCGGTGCTGTCGGCATCACGCTGATCTTCGCGATCCTGCGTTATGCCCATCTGGCCCATGGCGACCTGGCGACGCTCGGCGCCTTTCTGGCCCTTGCCATCGTGACCGGTTTCGGCCTGACGCCTCTGGCGGCGCTGCCGCTTGCCATGATCCTGACGGCCGGTGTCGCCGTCGGCATCGACAAGATGTTTTACGAACATCTGCGCGAGCGGCCGAAGATCGTTACCGTGATGGCTTCGCTCGGCATCGCGCTGATGGTGCGATCCGTGGTGCAGGTGGTCTGGGGCGTCGATGCGGAGAGCTACGTTCGCGGCATCGTTCGGCCGGAAACCTATTTCGGTCTCCGGATCAAGGACCGCGAGATCTACACGGTGGTGATCATGCTGGTCCTTGTCGGTGGCCTGCAGCTGTTCCTGTCTCGCTCCAAATGGGGCAAGGCCATGCGGGCCATGTCGGACAATCCCAACCTGGCGCTCCTGTCGGGGATCGACAACAAGAAGGTGGTCATTCTGACCTGGGTGATTGCCGGCGGGTTGTGCGCCGCGTCGGGCGTGTTCTTGGGGATCAATACCGAACTCAAGTCCATGATGGGCTGGCACATGCTGCTGCCGATGTTCGCAGGCGCCATTCTCGGTGGGGTCGGGCGTGTGGAAGGGGCCGTCATCGGCGGGCTGATCGTCGGGATTGCGGAGGAACTGTCCGTTCTCGTTCTGCCGAGCGAGTACAAGGCGGCCATGGCGTTCGCCATTCTCCTGTTCATGTTGCTGGTGCGCCCGACCGGGCTGCTGCGCGGCAAGGTTCTCTAGAGGGAGGCGCAGGATCATGGAACTTATCGGTCTCGCCAATTACGCCCTCTTCATGGGCATCTTCATCGGCATCTATGCGCTCCTGGCGCTGGGCCTGAACATCCAATGGGGCTTTGCCGGTCTCTTCAATGCAGGTATCGCCGGCTTCTTCGCCGTCGGCGCCTATACCTCGGCGATCCTGACCAGTCCTCACGCGGACGGGCGGCTCGGCGGGTTCGAACTGCCGTTCTATGTGGGCTGGATCGGCGCAATGATTGCGGCCGCGCTGATCGCCTGGCCGATCGGGAAGATCTGCCTGCGCTTCCGCTCCGATTATCTGGCAATCGCTTCCATCGGCGTTGCGGAAATCATCCGTCTGGTGATCAAGTCGGAAGCGGAGCTGACCAACAGTGCTCGTGGAATTTCCAACATTCCGCGTCCCTACGGCGACCTTCCCTATGTCGAGTCGCAGATGGCCTATCTGGCGATTGTTGTCCTTGTCCTGTTGGTCGCCTACCTGATGGTGGAACGACAGTTCAATGCGCCCTGGGGGCGGATGATGCGGGCGATCCGCGACAACGAACTGGCGGCGCGCGCCATGGGCAAGAATGTGGAGTACCGGCGCCTGGAAGCCTTTATCTTCGGCTCGGCCCTGATGGGCTTGGGCGGCGCGCTGTTTGCTCATTTCAACCGTTCGATCACGCCGGAGGCCATCGATCCGATGGTTGCGACCTTCCTCGTCTGGATCATGCTGATCCTCGGAGGATCGGGCAACAACCGGGGTGCGATCCTTGGTGCGGCGGTGGTTTGGACCATTTGGTCAGTTTCCGAGATTGCAACTGATCAACTTCCGCAGGAATATGCGGTCAAGGCGAAATACATCCGTCTGTTCCTGATCGGCCTGATGTTGCAGCTTGTGCTGCGCTTCCGGCCCGAGGGACTGCTGCCGGAGCCGCTTCGTGGCGACCTGCGGTCGGATGACGATTCGTCTAAGTCTTGAAATCGTAAATGAAGCCGACATGGTATGAGTTTACGACTTAAGCGACAAACAGGGTTCACGCGGGCATCAGCCCGAAAACAAGTGGAGGTAGTACCCATGAAGTCCAAAGTTCTCGCAATTGCCGGCGGTCTGCTCGCAGCCACCGCCCTGGCCAGCGCACCGGCCAAGGCAGCCGACGTCAAGATCGGCGTCATCGGCGGCGTTTCCGGCCCGATTGCAGCCATGGCCCCGGCCATGATCGACGCAGCCCAGCTCGCGTTCCAGCAGGTCAACGAGCAGGGCGGCATCCTGAGTGGCGACAAAATCGTCGGCGTCGTCGGCGACAGTGCCTGTAACCCGCAAGGCGGTACAGATGCGGCCACCAAGGCCGTAAACATCGAAGGCGTCGTCGCCATCGTCGGTCCGCATTGCTCCGGCGCAGTTATGGCAGTCGCCGGTTCGGTCACTATTCCCGCCGGCATCACCATTATCACGCCGTCCGGCACGTCTCCGGAAATCACCGGCCTGAAGGACAACGACACCGTTTTCCGCACCGTGCCGTCCGATGACGACCAGGGCCGCGCGCTGGCGCGTACCCTGAAGAGCATGGGCTACAACAAGGTTGCCGTTTCCTACATCAACAACGACTACGGCACCGGTCTTGCCAATGCGTTCAAGGCCGTGTTCGAGGCTGAAGGTGGCGAGATCGCCGGCTATGCAGCCCATGAAGACGGCAAGGCATCCTACCGGTCCGACCTGGCCGAACTGGCCAAGGGCGGCGCGGATACGCTGGTCATCTTCGACTACGGTGACGGCACCGGCCTGACCATCCTGCGCCAGGCGCTCGAAAACGGCTTCTTCGAGAAGTTCGTCGGCGGTGACGGCATGAAGTCGGATGCTCCGATCAAGGAACTGGGTGCGGAAAACCTGTCCACGTTCATGGCGTCTGCGCCGGTGGGCGAGAAGTCCAAGTCTCTCGACATGTTCAACGACGCCTTCAAGGCCTCCGGCGGTGATCCGAGCGCCATCTTCGTGACCACGTCCTACGACGCGGCCTTCCTTCTGGCCCTGGCCGTGGAAAAGGCTGGTGGCGACAAGGCCGGCGTTTCGGCGGCTCTTCGCGAAATCTCCAACGGCGAAGGCGAGCCGATCATGCCGGGCGAGTGGAAGAAGGCCAAGGAGCTGATCGCGGCCGGTACGGCCATCGACTACAAGGGTGCCGCAGGCGACGAAAACTTCGACGATAACGGCGACGTTTCGGGCACCTACGCCCTGTTCAAGGTCGCAGGCGACGGTTTTGAGACCATCACCGAAATGAAGTAAGCTTTACGCTTTTCAATGACGTGAAACACGACCGGCGGCTTCCATGGAAGCCGCCGGTTTTCTTTTGCCGGGATTGCAAAGGAAACTGATCAGAACCGGCCGGTCACCTTGAACAGGAGGCGCAGATTGTCCGTACCGAGGTTCTTCACGTTATTCCGGTTGTCGTTGAGGAGCGCGGCCAGCCCGAGGTCGAATTCCAGGCTGTTAGCAGAGGCAAGGCGGATACCGCCACCGGTGGAATAAAGCGCGTTGGTCTTGTTGTTGCCGAGGCCGTCGAAGTTGATGTTTTCGATCACCCCGGCATCCAGGAAGGCGTAGAGCTGATAGCTCTGAAGATACTGGCCGAAGTCCACGGGACGGGTGTACTGCAGCTCCGCCTTGCCGGCGATGCCGCGGTCACCGAGGATCGTGCTCGGGTCGTAGCCGCGCAGGAAGTCCATCCCGCCGAAACCGACTTCCTCGCTGGAAAGCAGTTCCTCGAAGGCATATTGGCCACGCGCGGCGACTAGCAGGTTGACGCCCCGCATCGGCAACCGCTGCTGGCGCTGGAAATCGGCCCAGAGGGTGGTGAAGGTGCCGTCGGCGCCGGTTCGCGAAGCAAGCGGATCGCCGGACTTGGTCGCGCCGAAGGCATCGAGCCCGATGCTGATGCGACCGGAGATGGTCGTGACCGCCGGCATCAGCGCGCCGAACCAGGAATCCACGAAATCGTAATCCGCGGTAAGGCGAAGGACGCGCAGCTTGTCGTCGGAAATGTCGCCGAAGGTGGTGGAATCGGAAATCAGGTCGACCCAGTCGAACCGGCCGTCGATAAACAGGTTCTGACGGCGCGACCGGATCAGCGGATGGCGGGCGCCGACGGTCACATATAGGCTGTCGTTGGTGACCCCGAACTGCTGCAGGCCGTTGCCGGGATCGGAGGCGCTGTTGGACAGTCGGCCGTAGACGGTCGTGCCTTCCGTCCCGATCGGAACCGAGCCGACGATCTCGCCGAACAGCAGTTCGTCAACGGAAGGGGCAGTCTGGAATCGCACGCCGATGCGTTCATGCAGGCCGAGCAGAGAATTCTCGGTAATGCCGAAGGAACCTGTCCAGGGGCCGACGTACTCGGATCCGTAGTTGGCGACCTGGAAGGCCGCTTCGAAGCGGTCGTAGGTGGTTTTGACCGTCAGGGTCGCGGCCCCCGGTGCCGACGAAGACGGAGACAGAAAGCCTTGTACCTGGAGCCCCGCGAGATCGCCGGCCAGAAGCAGGTAGCGTTCCAGATCGTCGGAATGCAGCGGGCGGGACCGGGTGATCTTCGACGTCATCGCCAGGACGAGATCGCGCCGGCTGCCGTCCTCGCCTTCGACGACGACGTTGTCGACATAGCCCTCGACTACCTGCAGCCGGACGACACCGCCGTCGACCTCCTGCGGCGGAACGATCACCTGGGACAGGATATAGCCCTTGCCGCGGTAGAAGGCGGTTGCTTCCGCTGCCATCTGGAAGATAACGGCGACCGGAACCTCGCGGCCTGTGTATTTGGAAAAGATCGGCTGAAAATCACCCTGATCGAAAACCGTCGACCCCTCGATGACCACCTTTTTGATGGTGAGGCTCAGATCGACGTCCGGCAGGCCCGCGCCTTCGCCTTCGCGGACGATGGGTCCAGGAGATATCCGATAGGGCGAGATCGGCAGATTGCGCAGCCATTCTTCGGCGCGCCCCGGCTGGGCCGGTCCGGGAATGGTGACCTGTGCGAGGGCATGGTCTGACAGGAACAGGGGAGCCATAACGGCGGCTGCCGCCAGCACAAACGCAGCCAAAGGCTTCAAAGTCTTTCCCTTGAGGCTCTTCACGTAAAGGAACTCCGTCCCTGGGCGCCACGAGGAAACAAGCGACGCCGTTGCAACCCTTGCCGGGACGAATGATGCGAAAACTTGAAACTATTTTCGCATTACTTTGGATGACCTAAGTCCTTCACACTTATGGTGAATTTCCGAACATTCGATCCCTGTAATTATTGCGTTAACCATAAATGTGTCATGGTTAATTTTTTCTTAAGTACTTGAATTTCTTCGTCTTTAATGGGCCGCGGGAACGCTGTTGAAAGCTCGGTCGTCAGACACGGGACACGGTGCCGCCAGGCTGGAAAGGCCTCTGGAACAATCGGGGAAAAAGGAAAACCGGGATTTCTGGGGAGATTAACCACGCGCCCAATTAGTTACCGAAACGTTACTGCCGGCATTGAGTTTCGAGCGAAAACGTTCCTATTCTGATACGAAGTGTTAACGATATATTAACCTGGTGGCCGGTCTGGCCCCGCGAGTAGGCGTTTGAGTAATGCGTGGCTTAACGGTGAACCGGCTCTTCCGCGGAGCCTTTTGTTTTGGCTTCACGTTTATAACAAGCATCCAGCCGCTTCTTGCCGGTCCGGCCGGCGGCCGCGTTACCGCCGGGTCGAGCAGCATCACCCAATCCGGCACCACCACCACGATCGACCAGTCCTCCAACCGGCTGGTCATCGAATGGGACAGCTTCGACACCAACGCTTCTGAAACCGTGCGCTTCAATCAACCGGGGTCCTCGGCCTGGGCCCTGAACCGGGTGCTGTCGAATTCGGCGACGAAATTCGACGGTTCGCTGTTTGCCAACGGCAACGTGGCCATCGTCAACCGTCATGGTATTCATTTCGGCCCGAATTCGGTTCTGGACGTGGGTGGGCTGATCGCCTCCAGCGCCGATATCTCCAACGACAATTTCATGAACGGGCGGTTCGACTTCGACAAGCCCGGCGTGCCGGATGCGATGGTCACCAACGCCGGACGGATCTCCGTTCGCGATACCGGGCTGGCCGCCCTGGTCGCTCCGGGCGTGGAAAACTCCGGCTACATTCAGGCAAATCTCGGTACGGTCATCCTGGGCGCGGGGGAAACCCACTCGATCGATTTTCGCGGCGACGGTCTGATCAATTTCACTCTGACCAGCCCGACCAGGGCGACGCCGAAAAAGGAAGATGGCTCCGACGCGGATGCGCTCGTCTCCAACAAGGGCGAGATCGTCGCCGACGGCGGCTCCATCGTCATGACCGCGAGCCAGGCGTCGCGCGTGCTCGACCAGTCGATCAACATGTCGGGTATCGCCCAGGCCAATTCGGTCGGCGTGCGCAACGGCAGGATCGTGCTCGGCGGCGGGCGCGTGGGCAAGGTCCGGGTTTCCGGCAAGGTACTGGCCCGGGTGGATCTTCCCAAGACGGGAGAGGACATTCCCCTGCCGCCGTCGCGCGGTGGCACGGTTCATATCACCGGCGAAGACGTGGAGATCGCATCGGGCGCTGAGATCGATGTTTCGGGCACCAACGGCGGCGGGACCGCCCTGATCGGCGGGGCTAAACATGGTGGTTCGCTCGCCGATGACAGCACAATCGGCTACCTGGATAACGGCGGTGGCTCCCATTCGGTCCTGGTCGGTGACAAGGCCGGGGCCGCAGGCAACGGTTTCATGCCGACGGCTGATAGCCTGCTGATCGAGGCGGGTGCCACGATCGATGCCTCGTCAACGGGCGGCAATGGCGGCACGGTCATTGCCTGGGGCAACGACGCGCTCAATTTCCACGGCCTGGTCGACACCATCGGCGGCAATATTGGGGGCGGCGACGACGGCTTCGTCGAAATGTCGACCAAAGGGACGGGCGTGATCGGCGGGACCGTCCGGACAGGGTACATGCTGGTCGATCCGGGCGACGTCTGTGTGTCCACCGCCAGCACATCCGGCTGTACATCCGGTGCGTTCGACCTCGACGATGCCATCATCGAAGGGGTTCTGAACGTCGGCGGCACCTTCGAGCTCAATACGGATACCTACGGAACGTCCGGCACCGGAAAGGTCGAATTCGGCGGCGGCGGAAACGTCACCATCAACAACAATACCGGAACCATGGGGACCTTCATCATCCATGCCGCCGACACCATCGATACTGTGCAGGTCGGATTCCTGACGAATGGAACGACGGGCACGAATTACGAGTGGTATGCGGGAAGCTCGGCGACGGCGAGCCCGGTTTCCTCCGCGGACATCATTCACTTCGGCCAGGTGTTCAACACCGGCGGCGGGCACGTGATCTTCGATGCCGCCAATGACGTGTCCATCGGCGATCCGCTGACCACCAGCGGCGGCGATGTGAGCCTGATCGCGCGTGGCTCGAAGGTCATCTTTCGGACCAGTGATGCCTACATCGATTCCTCCGGCGGAGCGATCAGCATCCAGGCGGACACCCTTCAGGTCAACGGCAGCGCCACGTTCGATCCGTTGATCAACGCCGGCACGGGTACGGTTTCGATCAAGTCCAAAACCGCAGGCAGGAAAATAGTACTTGGCGGAAACAGCGGCAGCAGCCTCAGTATCAACAACGATGTTCTTGATCGTATTGAGGCCGACACCCTGAGCATTGGAGACAGCTCCGCCGGGTCCATCACAATCGCGAGTTCGATCGCACCCGCCCAGGTGAACACACTGTCGCTGACGACCGGCGGTGCTGTTGTGGATGGCAATGCATCGGGGACGGATGTCACCGTCGACAGCCTGGCTGTGCGGGCCGGGAGCGGCATCAGTCTTGATACAGCGGTGTCCTATCTGGCGTTCTCCAACACCAGCGGCGATGTCGACTTCGGCAACACCGGCGCGCTGACCATTGCATCGGTCGACGGACTTTCCAGCTCTTCCAATGCCGGCACGACGCTACTTACCGCGGGCGGTCCGATAACGTTCGCGGCGAATGTTGCCAACGGTGGCAGCCTGACCGCGGCAGCATTGGAATCCGGGGTCGTCGATACCGAAAACATCACGGTAAATGCGGGCGTAACGGTGCAGTCGACCGGCGGCAACCTCAGCCTGTTGGCAGGCGACGACGTTATCGTCGGGAGCGGCGCCACAGTTAGTGCGAACAGTGCCCTAACCCTGAGCGCCGGTTCCGCCGACACGGATTTTGATGGCGGACTGACTCTGGACCCGACCGCGAACCTCGCCGCCTTTACGATGAATATCTCCGCATATGACGACATCACGTTCGGCAGCGGCAACCAGTCCGGCGCCGGGGTGAGCCTCGACTCGTCCGTCGGCACTATCTATATGGACGACGGAGGGATCTATTCCTTCAGGGACCTGTCCGTGACTGGGAACACAGCTCTCGGGGGCGCCTACAACAGCACCGGCACACAGACTTTCAACGGGCCGGCCCTGCTTTTCTCCGACACGCTTCTGGCGAGTTCCGGCGGCGGCAATATCACTTTCAATTCGACGCTGGACGGCTCGTCGGTTCTGACCGTCAACACTCTGGGGACAACGGCTTTCAACGGCACGATCGGTCTTTCGACCCGGCTCGGCGGCCTGACCACGGATGCCGGCGGCACGACCGCGTTCAACACCGGCGTCACCAGTGGGGTCGACATCCAGGGCGATGCGCATTTCGGCGACGACGTCACCGTCTCCGGGGGCGGACAGATCTGGGCGCTCCGCGGCAATACCACCTTCGACGGGACACTGATCGGCGACGTCGACATTATCCTCAGGGCTTTCAATCCGATCACTTTCAATGACGCGGTGTCGTTCAAGGGCCTTCAGGTCACCAGCGGTGGGCAGACCAACCTCAACGGCGGCTCGGTGACCACGACGGAATTCGGGCAAGGCTATTTCAACAATGTCGTTCTCGGTGCGGACACGACACTGACTTCGAACGACTATGTCCGGTTCCACAACGCGCTCGATGGGGCCTACGATCTGACCATCAACGCGCCTGGCGTGACCAATTTCCGCGGTGTGGTCGGCGGGACAACCGCGCTCACCAGCGTGACCACGGATGCAGCAGGGACATCTCTTCTTGAAGGCGGTGCGTTCACGCTTTCGGGCAACACGCTGACCTTCAACGATGCGGTGACGCTGGGCGTCGATACCACGATCACCGATGCCGGCGACGTGACCTTCAACAACACCGTCGACGGAGCTTACGACCTGACGGTGAATTCGGGTGGCACGCTCACCGTCGGCGGTTTGATTGGAGGCACGACGGCGCTGACGTCCTTCGCTGCGAACGCTGATGCCGTGACCATTGCCGCGGGAAGCGGTATTGCCACCGACAACGGCGCGATCGATCTGTCGGCTGACAGCATGAGCATTGCAGGCGCCGTCAATGCGGGTACCGGCATCGTCACCCTTGCGCCGGGTACGGTGGGCAGGACCATCAGCCTCGGCACCGAGGTCGTTGGCAGTCTCAGCCTGACCGATGCGGAAATCGACCTGATCACCGCGGGGATCCTGCGCATAGGCAGCAGCGATGCGGGCAGCATTACCTTCAACGGTACGATCAGTCCGGCCAACACGAGCACGCTGTCGCTGATCACCGGCGACGAGATTCTCGACACCAATTCCGGCGTCGATGTCCAGGTTTCCAACCTTGCAATCCAGTCGGTCAACGGGATCGCCAACAATGAACTTCTCGAAACCGAAGTCGATACGGTTGCTGCGCGCAACACGACCGGCGGCGGTATTGCGATCCTGGAGACCTCTAACGGCGGCGATCTGATTATTGGTACCGTCGATGGCGTCGTCGGCCTGCGAAACACGGCTTCCACCGGGTTCAGCCCGTTATTGGCGATTCAGCTGGAAACGACGAACGGCGATCTCACCGTCAACAACGACATCTATACCTCGCGCCGCAACATGTTCCTGGTCGCGCAGCAGAGCAACGGCGGGGCCGGCGACAGCACATTCACCAACAACGCCAACATCATCGACGCGGATTCCGGCAGCAACGCGAATAACGGCCAGATCGATATCCGCGGCAACAACATTGTGCTCAGCCAGGGCAGCACCATCTCGGCGGTGAACCGCGTCATCCTCGAAGACGACCCGTCTTCGACCGCGACCGTCGCCATCGATCTCGGCGGGGCGGATGGGGTCAATACGCTGGGCCTGACCGACACCGAACTCGACACCGTGACGACGCCGGGCGTGCTGCAGATCGGCCACTCCGGCTCGGGCGATATCACCATCACCGACGCAATCACGCTCGACCCGTCAAAGGTCGGAGCGCTTGAACTGCGGACGGGTGGCAGCATTATCGACGCCAACGCGGCCGATCCCGACATCACCGTCGGCGACCTGACCATCCTGAGCGCGACCGGTATCGGTGCCGCCGACCATCTCAATGTCGATGCGACGTCGGTGACCTTTACCAACTCCACAAGCGGCGATGTGGACATCACCAACACGGGTTCTGTGACCGCAACCGGCACCAGCAATGTCGGTTCGATGGCAATCGGCGCCTCCACATTCAATGTCGCCAACAGCGCCAGCGTCACCGCAACCGGCTCGATCTTGATCGATGCGCCGATCGTCAATCTCGACGGCAATCTGACGGCGCCGAGCGGCATTACCGGTACTGCCACGACCGTCAACGTGCTCGGTTCGACCGGCGGGGCGGAATTGAACGACGCGGTGGATGTTGCCGCAACGGGTGCGACCGTCAATGTGCTGGGCGGAACCTACAACACGGTTGGCGGCGTGATCCTCGACGTCGATGGTCTGACGATGCAAAACGTTGACGACGTCAGCAACCCGATCAACATCGTCAATGATGCCGTTGTCGTGCCCGCGAGCCCGGGTTTCACCATCAGCGCCGACGGCGTGACCCTGAACGGTTTTTCCTATTCCGGTACCGGCGGTGATCCTGCAGTGCTGCTGACGGGTGCGGCGGACAATGTGACCATCGAGAACGGTACCATTACCGGAACGGCAGCGGGCGGAGCCGGCATTCTGGTCGACAATACCGTCACGGCCGGTCTCGATCTCACCATCGACAATGTAACGATGAGCGGCGTCACCGGAAGCGGGATCCGGTTCAACAATGCGCTGAACGGAGCCGATATCCAGATCTTGAACAGCGTTGCTTCCAGCGACAGGACGGCTGTTCTCTTCAACGGCGCCATATCGAACGGGACCCGGGTCACCATTCAGGGCAACAGCCAGATTGCCGCGCTGGTCGACACCGGTGGCATCGATGACGACGGGATCAGCTTCGCGCAGTCCATCTCCGGAGCCTCCACGCAAATCCTGATTGCGGACAATGCAGACATCAGCGGTGCGGATCGGGGTATCTCGTTCGAGGGCACCGTAACGGATGCATCGGTTACGGTTCGTGCCAACACGATTGAATCCCTTGATCTCGACGGCATTCTTTTCAATGGCGCGTTGACCAATGCGACCGTTCTCATCGGCGGCGCCAGTGCCGCCGACGGCAACAGCATCACCGGCGCTCAGGACGGTTTGGATATCGACGCCATCTCCGGCGGGACGTTCACGATTGCCAACAACAGCCAGATCCTGGGTGCGGACGGCGACGGCATCGAGTTCGAACAGCCGATTTCCGGCGGGGCACAGGTCAATGTCACCGATAACACGCTGATCGATGGCCAATTCCAGAACGGCATCGTCTTCGAGCAAGGCATCAGCGGCGCCTCGATGGTGACCATAGCCGGCAACACCGACATCATCGGCAACCAGGACGGCATTGCCGTTCGCGGGGATATCGTCGGCGGCAGTGCTTTCACGGTGGGCGGCGCAACGTCCGCGGAAGCAAACCGCATCCTGGGTCTGAATGACGGTATCCAGATCGGCGAACTCGATGGCGGAACGGTTTCGATCCTGAACAACACCGGCATTTCCGGCGCGATCGGAGACGGCATCAAGTTCTCCAACAACATTACCGACGGGATGGTCGGGATTTCCGGGAACGCGTCCATCACCGGCGCAAGTTCGGGGATCGAGTTCACCTATGACGGTGCGGCGATCATCGACAACTCCACGGTTTCGATTGCGGGCAATACGGGGATCTCCGGTCAGGGGTATTCCGGTATTTATGTGGATGCGGCGCTCGTCAACGGCACGCAGTTCAACGTTACGGGCAACACCAATGCGGGCGTTTCGCCTCTGCCCGCCATCGGCGGCTTCGTCAACGGGATCGAGTTCGCCGGCGATATTTCCGACAGCGGTGTTCTGGTCAGCGGCAACCAGACCATCTCCGGAGGCTACAACGGCATCCTGTTCGGACCGCCCGAGGGTATCGGCGATATCGACAATTCCGTTATCACAATCGCCGACAACACCGGTATCGAAGGTACGCTCGTGGACGGTGTCCAGGTGGCGTCCCGGGTGACCGGCGGCTCCGAATTCAGTGTGGCCGGAAATGACGCGATCACCGGTGGCGAGACCGGTCTCGATTTCCTCGGCGTGGTGCTCGACAGTACCGTCAACGTGGCAGGCAACACCTCGATCGAGGGAACTATCGATGACGGTATCTGGTTCTATCGCACCGTCCGGGATTCCGCGGTGAACATCGGTCCGGCAACCGTCGACGTTGGCGGCACCGCCACGACCTATGGCGGCAACGGCACCATCTCGGGCGGCACGACCGGCATCGAGACCTGGATCCTGAACAACACCGATTTCACCGTTGGCAACAACACCGAGATCACCGGCGGCTCGTCCGGTTTCGATTTCGATGCCCCGGTTCGTGTCGGCTCGACCGTCAACATCGTCGGCAACACGTCGATCAATGGCGGAGACGGCGGCATCGCCTTCTGGGCGCCGGTCACCAACTCGACCGTGAACATCGCCGGCAACGACGAGATCCGCGGAGACACTTACGAGGCGATCTACTTCGACTACGGCATCCGCCATTCGACCGTGAACATCGGCCCGGCAACGGTCGCCATCGACGGAACCGCCACGAGCTTCGGCGGCAACGGCACGATCCGGGGCGGGGACGATGCGATCGAGTTCATGTATATCCTCGACTCCAACGTCACCGTCGCCGGCAACACGAGGATCGAAGGCGATGACGACGGCATCGATGCCAATGACGATATCGAGGGCGGATCCACGCTGACCATCGCCGACAATGGCAGCATCATCGGTCACGGCCTCTTCGCCGACCCGGGCAAGGGCATTACCATCGACGGCGCCGTGACGGACAGCACGATCTCGGTGACCGGCAACACGACGATCCTCGGCGAGACCGGCGACGGCGTGCTTTTCCTCAGCCCGGTCACCGACAGTACGGTGACGGTCGCCGGCAATGGCGCAATCACCGGTCAGGACGGCCATGGCGTTACCTTTGCCGACCTGATCGATCCGTCCACCGTCGACATCAGCGGCAACACCCTGATCAACGGCATGAACGGCAACGGCATCGACTTTTCCGGCGGTCTGGTCGATACCAATGTGACCATCGGCCAGAATGACCAGGTGAGCGGCAGCCAGAACGCGGTGTTCTTCAACAGCCTATCCGGCTCGACGATTGCGGTAAGCGACACCAATGGAAACGGCGGAACCAACGGCTTCCTGCTGACCAATAACGGTCAGGGCGGATCCGCCAACACGCTGTCCTTCGCCAACTCTGCCTTCACCGGAACGACCGGGACCGGGCTCTCCGTGATCAACGGCAATTCAGCACCCGCACTGGACATCGACATTGCCTCGACCGGCGGCAACACCTTCACAGGCCAGCCGTCCATGTATCTGTCCGGCCCGCGCCTGGCGCTTGTCGGCGACACGCTTGGTGACACCGCGTTCAACGCTCCGGGCCGAGGCAACTTCATCGTCCTCGCCAATGGCGGGCTGTTCGAGCCGGGGCGGCCGACCATCATCGACGGCAACAGCGCGATCTTCGACGGGGTTCCCGTTCCGGCCAAGTCACTGCCTGCGCTGATCCAGTCGATCGAGGACCGGATCATCGACTTCGACGACGACAATACGCTGGGCCAGATCTTCTTCGTGCCGCTGACCCCGGCCGACGTGATGGACGTCGGGCAGCGGCTCAACGCGTTCTTCGGCTTCAGCATCGGCGATATCGAGACCACGAATATCCAGGCACCGGGTGACTGGATCCTGCGCCCGCCGTTCCCGTGGATCCGTCCCTACGGCAATCCTGTCGACCGGACTTACCGGCTGGGCGGCTGCCGGCCGGTGCTGGACAATGCCGGTCACATCCGGACCTATGCCTGTGCGTCCTTCATCGACGGAACCTATCCGCACATGTACATGAGCGCCCTGCCGTTTGCCGTCGCGGCGGTAAACTAGGGCTCTGCGCAGAGCGGGGCGGAACGCTTCAGGCAGGCGCCGCTCTCGGTCCGGAAGATTAAGGTTAAATTAGTCTTTCATTTGCGGTTTGGCGCTCGTATTGCGACCTTGCGCGGAAAGCTCCGGTGCCAGGGGGAGGCCGATCGATATTTTCCAGTGCCTGTGAGCCGATCAGGAGGCAACAGATGTTTCATTCTCTTTCCAAGGTGTTTTCGGCAACCGCGGCGGCGGTTTGCTTTTTGTTTTTGTCCCTTGCCCAGCCGTTCGCGGCGGAAGACGTGGATACGCCCTCGCAGACCACTGCGACCTTCGGTGACTGGACGGTTCAATGCCGTCTTCTCGACGACAAGTCGACAAAGCTCTGCGAGATGCTGCAGGCCATCCAGGCGAAGGAGAACAACGGCCTTCTGGCGAAGATCGCCGTTGGCCGGCTTCCGGGCAAGGAGGCGATGCGCGTGGTCGTGCAGCTGCCGTTGGCCGTGAACCTGAGCAGTCCGGTCGAACTGCGGGTTGGCGACAAGGTGGCCGTCAGTGCGACATACGAAACCTGCTATCCCGATTTCTGCCTTGCAGGTGCTTCCTTTAGCGACGATGCGGTGCAGATGTTCAAGAAGGCCGAGGCGATGACCATCGTCTTCAAGACCCGGGCCGGTGCAGCCCATGGGGTTCCGGTGTCGCTCAAGGGTTTTACCGCGGCTTTCAAGAAGACATTCGAAGCGCCGTCCTGAGAGGCCTTTGGTCTTGATCGCAATAGTCTGACCCGAAACCGTTGACGGCGGGCACTTTCGGGACGGGCCAGCGGGATTGGCATGGTCGATTGCCCCGAACGCCGCCTCCGAGGCTCTAATTCAGGTCGGTGTCCTTGTCGACCTGCAGCGCGTCGAGAACGAGATCGTGCAGGCGCGCCGCCAGCGGATTGATGATCTGGTTCTTGCGCGTGATCAGATAGTACGGATTGATGATGATCGGCTCGCACACATCGATCGCGGTCAGATTTCCGGCTGCGGCGCCGGTATCGAGCAGGTCCGCCACTTCGCGCGAAATCGGGGCGATCGCATCGGATGAGGCGAGGTACGCGATCATGACCAGCAGCGACGTCGTATTGACGATTTCGTCCGGCAGGGGAATGTCGTCGGCGAGGAAGGCCTCCTCGACCGCGCGCCGCATGGGCGTGTGGGGGGCCTGGATGACCCACTCGTAGCCAGTCATCTCGCGCAGACCGACCTGACGTCGGCTTGCCAGCGGATGGTCCTTGCGGACGAGGAACCGGATCACTTCGACCCGGCCGCGGCGGATCGCGAACTGCCTTGCGTCCGTGCCTGCCGGTATCCGCGAAAGCACGAAGTCGTATTCGCCTTTTAGCAGGCCGTCGATCAGGACATCGCTCGGCGCCACGTCCACGTGAATGTCCGCGCCGGAGGCGGTCTTCTTCAGCTCCTGGACAGCGGGGACGACGAAGGCCACGGCGCCCCCGGTGACCGATCCGACACGGGCCGTGCCCGCACGCCCCAATCCCACCGCATGGGCTTCCAGCAATGTCTGATCCAGTCCGTTGATGAGGCCCATGGCATTGCGCGCCAGGGTCTCCCCGACGGGCGTCGGTGTCATGCCTTTCGGATGCCGTACGAAAATCCGGGCGTCGATCAGGCGCTCGATGCTTGCCAGCATGCGCGAGGCGGCCGGCTGGGTCATGGACAGCCGTTCCGCGGCCAGGGCGAGCTGGCCGGTCTCGTGGATCGCCTGAATCAACCGGAGATCCTTGATTTGCAACCTGTTGGCTAGATTAGCCAGCATTTCTCACACTCCCTATGCCCTGCGTCGCATTTTGGCTTGCCGAATGCGGGTGAAAGGTGCGCAGTGCATAGCTGGCGCTATGCTCAAGCGACTTTCGCCTGCAGGCGGCCGCCAAAACGCGACCCTTCGGGCCGGTTGAAACTTTCGACAGTGTGCGTCCAATGGCTTGCCCGATGACCCACATCGACCTGCGCCATCCTCCTGCCCTGTCGAAAGTTTGAACCGGCGCAGGGCAAAGGGAGCGTGAGAAATGCAGGCTAGCATGTTTCAGTTATCAGTTTTGGTATGCAGATTGTCAATCTAGGCATTTGCAATGCATGAGGCGAGGCCTTTAAGTCGGCGCAGGATCAACGAGATCCGGCGCAAGCGCTGCCTGTCGGGAGAGACATATACAGGTTGCGCGCGTCAAAAAATTCGGGAGGACTTCATGAGAAAGCTGATTTCGCTGCTGGCTTCGGCCGCGGTTGGCGCCGGGCTGCTGGCCGCTCCGGCCTTCGCCCAGGACAAGGGCACTGTCGGTATCGCGATGCCGACCAAATCGTCGGCCCGCTGGATTTCCGACGGCAATTCCATGGTGGAGCAGTTCACCAAGGCCGGTTATGAAACCGACCTGCAATATGCAGAAGACGATATTCCGAACCAGCTGGCGCAGATCGAAAACATGATCACCAAGGGCGTCAACGTCCTTGTGATCGCGGCCATCGACGGGACGACGCTTTCGAACGCGCTTGAAAACGCGGCCGCCTCCGGCATCAAGGTGATTGCCTATGATCGCCTGATCCGAGACAGCGGCAACGTCGACTACTATGCCACCTTCGACAACTTCAAGGTGGGCGTGCAGCAGGCGACCTCGCTGGTCAACGGACTGAAGGAACGCTTCGGCGACGGCCCCTATAACGTCGAACTGTTCGGCGGGTCTCCGGACGACAACAACGCCTATTTCTTCTACAACGGCGCCATGTCGGTGCTGCAGCCGCTGATCGATGCCGGCAAGGTCAACATCGTGTCCGGTCAGATGGGCATGGATACGGTCGGCACCCTTCGCTGGGACGGCGCGGTCGCGCAGTCGCGCATGGATAATCTTCTGTCCGCCTACTACACCGACAAGCAGGTCCATGGCGTGCTGTCGCCCTATGACGGCCTGTCCATCGGTATCCTGTCTTCCCTCAAGGGCGTGGGCTACGGGTCGGGCGACCTGAAGATGCCGATCGTGACCGGCCAGGATGCGGAAGTTCCTTCGGTCAAGTCGATCCTCGCGGGCGAGCAGTATTCCACCGTGTTCAAGGATACGCGCGAACTGGCCCGCGTCACCGTCGGCATGGTCGATGCGCTCCTGCAGGGCGGCGAGCCGGAAATCAACGACACCGAGACCTATGACAACGGCGTCAAGGTCGTTCCCTCCTACCTGCTGGAACCGGTTTCGGTCGACGCATCGAATTGGGAAAAGGTGCTGATCGGCTCCGGCTACTACACGATGGATCAGATCAAGTAAGCCTCCGGCTTCACGAGACTCCCGCCCGCGTGGTCTCACGCGGGCGGATGATCCCGACTGCACATTCAGAGCTATCAAGGCATATTGAGGGTAGGCGATGACACCCCTGCTGGAGATGCGCTCCATCACCAAGACCTTTCCGGGCGTCAAGGCGCTCGATGCGGTGAACCTGTCCGTCGCCGAGGGCGAGATCCATGCGCTGGTCGGCGAGAACGGCGCGGGCAAGTCCACGCTGATGAAGGTTCTCTCCGGCGTCTATCCGGCCGGCAGCTACGACGGCGAAATTCATTATGACGGCCATGTGGCCGCCTTTGGCGGGATCAAGGACAGCGAAGCCGTCGGTATCATCATCATTCACCAGGAACTGGCGCTCGTGCCGCTGCTGTCGATTGCCGAGAACCTGTTCCTGGGCAACGAGTGCGCGCGCCACGGCGTCGTCGACTGGCGCGAGACTTTCCAGCGGACCGAGGGCCTGTTGAGGAAGGTCGGGCTGGCGGAAGCCCCCTCCACGCTGGTGGACAGCCTCGGCGTCGGCAAGCAGCAGCTGGTCGAGATCGCCAAGGCCCTGTCGAAGGACGTGCGCCTGTTGATCCTGGACGAGCCGACCGCGGCGCTATCGGAAAGCGACAGCCAGACGCTGCTCGACTTGCTTCTGGAACTTAAAGAGCATGGCGTCACCTCGATCATCATCAGCCACAAGCTGAACGAAGTCCGCCGTATCGCCGACCGGGTCACAGTGATCCGCGACGGGGCGACAATTTCCACCATGGATGCGCGCACCGAGGACATTACCGAGGACCGGATCGTGCGCGACATGGTCGGGCGTGACATGGCCCACCGCTATCCCGCACGGCAACGGCGGGCCGGCGAGCCGCTGATGGACGTGCGCGACTGGAACGTCTGGCATCCGGAACATTCCGACCGCCAGGTCATCCGCAACGCGAACCTGACCGTGCGCGCCGGCGAGGTGGTCGGGATCGCCGGACTGATGGGCTCCGGGCGGACGGAACTCGCCATGAGCATTTTCGGCCGCAGCTACGGCCGCAACATTTCAGGCGAGGTCCTGATGCGCGGCAAGCCTATCGATGTCTCCAGCGTCGACAGGGCCATCAAGGCCGGACTTGCCTATGTGACGGAAGACCGGAAGACCCTCGGCCTCATTCTGGACGAGACCATCGAGCGCAACATCACGCTGGCCAACCTGCCCGCCGTATCGGGCCGCGGTGTCATCAGCGAAGCACGCGAGACCCAGGTCGCGGAGAAATACCGCGAGGCGATGAATATCCGCACGCCGTCCGTGTTCCAGAAGGTAGGCAACCTGTCGGGCGGCAACCAGCAGAAGGTCGTCCTGTCGAAATGGCTCTTCGCCGGACCGGACGTGCTGATCCTCGACGAGCCGACGCGGGGCATCGATGTCGGGGCGAAGTTCGAGATCTACAACCTCATCAACGAGCTTTCCGCAGAGGGCAAAGGGGTCATCATGATCTCGTCCGAGATGCCGGAAATGCTCGGAATGTGCGACCGCATCTACGTCATGAACGAGGGCGCCCTCGTCGGTGAACTGCCGGCGGAAGAGGCCACCCAGGAGCGCATCATGTCGCTCATAGTCAGGGTATAGGGGAGGAAACGGATGGAAACGGCACAGGCCGCCGAGGGCCATACCGGGACGGGAAACGGGATTGGTGCTTATCTGGCGAAGCATCTGCGCGAATACGGACTGCTGTTCGCGCTGATCGCCATCATGGCGTTCTTCCAGATCGTCACCGACGGGACGCTTCTGCGCCCGGTCAACATCACCAACCTGTTCCTGCAGAACAGCTACATCATCATCATGGCGCTGGGCATGCTGGTTGTCATCGTGTCGGGCAACATCGACCTGTCGGTCGGCTCGGTGATGGGCTTCATCGGTGCGCTCGCCGCGGTGATGATCGTGGAAATGCACTTGCCGGTCTACATGGCCATTCCGGCCTGCCTGATCGTGGGGATGGCCATCGGCGCGGCGCAGGGCTATTTCGTCGCCTACTGGAAAATTCCCTCTTTCATCGTGACACTGGCTGGCATGCTGGTCTTCCGCGGCCTGTCGCTGTGGCTGCTTGAGGGCCAGTCGGTCGGTCCGTTCCCGAAAAACTTCCAGCTGCTGTCCACCGGGTTCATTCCGGACATTTTCGGCATCGGGCGTCCTAACGGCACCGCGCTTGCCGCGGGTCTCGTTGCCGTTGCCCTGATCCTCTGGCTGGGCGTGCGCGACCGGGCTCATAACCGGCGCTACGGCATGGAGCTGGAGCCACCGGCGTTCTTCTTCGTCCGCAATGTCATCGTCGCCGGTGCGCTGCTGTTCATCGCCTACAAGCTGTCGACCTTCCGCGGGCTGCCGAACGTGCTGATCTCCATGGTCCTGCTCACGGTGATCTATGCCTTCGTCACGGAGAACACGACGCTCGGCCGAAGGATCTATGCGCTCGGCGGAAACGAAAAGGCGGCCAAGCTCTCGGGCATCAAGACGGAACGGCTGACCTTTCTGGCCTTCGTCAACATGGGCATGCTCGCAGCCCTTGCCGGCCTGATCTTCGCGGCGCGCCTGAACACGGCAACGCCCAAGGCCGGGTTCGCGGTCGAGCTGGACGTGATCGCCGCCGTCTTCATCGGCGGGGCCTCCATGTCCGGCGGGGTCGGCAAGATCGTCGGCGCGGTGGTCGGCGCCTTCATCATGGGCGTGATGAACAACGGCATGTCCATCATGGGGATCGGCATCGACTACCAGCAGGTCATCAAGGGGCTGGTGCTGCTCGCCGCCGTTTTCTTCGACGTCTACAACAAACAGAAACAGGGCTGACGGTGACCGTCGCCCGATGCTCGGGCGACGCCGCTGCCGCAGACCCTCAAGGGTGATCACATGAGTTTCAAGCCGGCACAATGGCCGCGCAAGCTGCGCTCGCAGGAATGGTATGGCGGGACCTCGCGCGACGTCATCTACCATCGCGGCTGGATGAAGAACCAGGGCTATCCGCACGACCTGTTCGACGGACGTCCGGTGATCGGCATCCTCAACACCTGGTCGGACCTGACGCCCTGCAACGGCCACCTGCGCGAACTTGCCGAAAAGGTGAAGGCTGGCGTCTGGGAGGCCGGCGGGTTTCCGGTCGAGGTGCCCGCGTTCTCCGCGTCGGAAAACACCTACCGGCCGACGGCGATGATGTTCCGTAATCTGGCAGCCATGGCGGTGGAAGAGGCCATGCGCGGCCAGCCGATCGACGGCGCCGTGCTGCTGGTCGGCTGCGACAAGACCACACCGTCCCTGCTGATGGCCGCGGCCTCCACCGACCTGCCGTCGATCGTCGTCACGGGCGGACCGATGCTCAACGGCTATTTTCGCGGCGAGCGCGTCGGTTCCGGTACCCATCTCTGGAAGTTCTCCGAAGCGGTGAAGGCCGGGGAAATGACGCAGGATGACTTCCTGGAAGCCGAGGCGTCCATGTCGCGGTCGTCGGGCACCTGCAACACCATGGGCACGGCCAGCACCATGGCGTCCATGGCGGAGGCGCTGGGCATGGCGCTTTCCGGGAATGCGGCGATCCCGGCTGTCGACAGCCGCCGCCGGGTGATGGCGCAGATGTCGGGCCGGCGGATTGTGCAGATGGTCAAGGACGACCTGAAACCGTCCGACGTCATGACCCGGCAGGCGTTCGAGAATGCCATCCGCACCAATGGCGCGATCGGCGGCTCCACCAATGCGGTCATCCATCTGCTGGCGATCGCCGGCCGTGTCGGCATCGATCTGACGCTGGACGATTGGGACCGCCTCGGCCGCGACGTGGCGACCATCGTCAACCTGATGCCGTCGGGCGAATACCTGATGGAGGAATTCTTCTATGCCGGCGGCCTGCCGGTCGTCCTCAAGCGGCTTGGAGATGCCGGCATGCTGCACAAGGATGCGCTGACCGTTTCCGGCGGGGCGATCTGGGACGAGGTGAAGAACGCGGTCAATCACAACGAGGATGTCATCCTGCCGCTGGAAAAGGCGCTGACGCAGCATGGCGGGATCGCGGTGCTGAAGGGCAACCTCGCGCCGAAGGGGGCGGTGATCAAGCCGTCGGCGTCGTCGCCGCATCTGATGAAGCATCGGGGCCGGGCCGTGGTGTTCGAGGACATCGACGACTACAAGGCGCGGATCAACGACGACGCGCTCGATATCGACGAGACCTGCGTCATGGTGTTGAAGAACTGCGGGCCGAAGGGCTATCCGGGCATGGCGGAGGTCGGCAACATGGGCCTGCCGCCGAAGGTTCTGAAAAAAGGCATCACCGACATGGTGCGCATTTCCGATGCGCGGATGTCCGGAACAGCCTATGGCACCGTCGTCCTGCATACCTCGCCTGAAGCTGCCGCGGGCGGTCCGCTCGCGGTGATCCGCGACGGCGACATGATCGAACTCGACGTTGAAGCGCGCCGGCTTCATGTCGACATCTCGGATGAGGAACTGGTCGAACGGCTGGCGGCATGGGTGCCGCCGGCGGATCAGGCGCCGTCCGGTTATGCCTGGCTGCATCAGGCCCATGTGCAGGGCGCTGACACGGGCGCGGACCTCGATTTCCTCAATGGTTGCCGCGGCGCACCGGTTGGAAAGGATTCCCACTGATGGCCAATAAAATTGCCCTTGTCGGGATTGGAAAGATCGCCCTCGATCAGCACGTTCCGACGATCAATGCGTCTGCGGAGTGGGATCTGGCTGCGACCTGCTCTCGTGAAGGGACCGTCGAAGGCGTGGAAAGCTACAGGGATTTTTCCGCGCTGCTGAGAGAGCGTCCCGACATCGAGGTCGTCTCCCTGTGCCTGCCGCCGGTCCCCCGCTTCGACTTTGCGGCCGAAGCGCTCCGGGCCGGGCGTCATGTGATGCTGGAAAAGCCGCCGGGCGCAACCCTGTCGGAATGCCGGACGCTGGAGGCGATGGCACGGGACGCGGGCGTTTCGATCTACGCGACCTGGCATTCGCGCGAGGCCGCCCAGGTGGCGGCCGCCAAGGCCTGGCTTTCGACCCGGCGCCTGCGCAGCCTGACCGTGACCTGGAAGGAGGATGTCCGCCGCTGGCATCCGGGCCAGCTCTGGATCTGGAAGGCGGGCGGCCTTGGCGTGTTCGATCCGGGCATCAACGCACTTTCCATCGTGACGGAAATCCTGCCCGTGCCGGTGCATCTCTCCGCAGCCGAGCTGTTCTTTCCCGAAAACTGCGAAACCCCGATTGCGGCGGACCTGACCTTTGCCCATCCGGACGGTGCCGAGGTCACGGCGGTGTTCGATTTCCGGCAGGAGGGCGAACAGATCTGGACGATTTCGATCGAGACGGACGACGGCTGCCTCGTTCTGGCGGATGGCGGCGCTAAACTTGCCATCGACGACATTGTTCAGGCGGAAGTCCATGAAGAGGGCAATCCACTGGCCGGCGAATACCCGCGCCTCTATGCCCGCATGGCGGAACTGGTGCGCACCGGCGAGATCGATATGGATCTCTCTCCGTTGATGCATGTGGCGGATGCCTTCCTGCTTGGCCGGCGCGTCACCGTCGAACCCTTCATCGAGTGAGACCATGGCCGGTAGCTCCTCCATAACCGGAACGGACTGGATCGCGGTCGATTGGGGCACCAGTTCCCTACGTGTCTGGGCGCTCGGACGCGACGGAGACGTGCTTGCGAAGGCCGTGTCCCAGGAGGGAATGGGCGGTCTTGCACCTGCCGACTATGAGCCGGTTCTGATGGCCCACATCCGGACCTGGCTGCCGGAGACGGCGGTCCGCTCCGTGCCGGTGATCGTCTGCGGCATGGCCGGGGCGAAGCAGGGCTGGAAGGAAGCCGCCTACCGGGTGGCACCCTGTGCCGCTGTTCCTGAGGGCGAGATGATCCGCGTTCCGACGAGGGACGCGAGGCTGTCTGTCCACATCCTTCCCGGCGTATGCCAGTTGGACCCGGCGGATGTCATGCGCGGCGAGGAGACCCAGCTTGCAGGGCTGGCCGCAAACCTTGGTCCGCTGGACGCGACCGTCTGCCTGCCGGGGACGCACAGCAAGTGGGTTCGTCTCGAAGGCGGGCGGATTGCCGGTTTCCGGACCTTCATGACGGGCGAGCTGTTTTCCGTGATCGCCGGCCATTCGATCCTGCGCCATTCGATTGCCCCGGAGGGCGAAAACGCGGCGGCCTTCGCAAAGGCTGTCGAGGACATGCTGGCCGATCCAGCGGGACTGACCGGCGCATTGTTTGCAATCCGGGCTTCCGGTCTTGTTGGACGGTCGGACGGTGCCGCGGCACGCTCCCGCCTGTCCGGTTTGCTGATCGGCGCGGAACTGGCGGCAACGCGGCCGCAGTGGGACGCGAAACCCGTTCATATCGTCGGCAGCGGTTCCTTGATTGATGCCTATGCCACGGCTCTTAAGACGGCGGGTGCGCGCCCGGTACGGCAAGATGCGGAAGCCCTGACGCTGGCCGGTCTGAAACAGGCCCGTGCGGCAATGCTGGAGATCCAGTCATGACCCGGAAGCTTGTCGCCATCCTGCGCGGGATTACGCCCGATGAGGCTCTGGATATCGGGGCCGTCCTGCTGGAGGCCGGCATCACGATGATCGAGGTGCCGCTCAATTCGCCTGACCCATTCGAAAGTATCGCCCGGCTTGCAAAGACCTATGGCAATGATGCCCTGATCGGGGCGGGGACGGTGATCGCTCCGGTGGATGTCGACCGGGTGCTGGACGCGGGCGGAAAGCTCGTCGTCTCCCCCAATTGCGACCGGGACGTGATCGCTCGGACGGTGGCGCTGTCCATGGCGTCCATGCCGGGCGTGTTCACCCCCACCGAGTGTTTTGCGGCCATTGGCGCAGGGGCGAAGGCAGTCAAGCTGTTTCCGGCATCCCTTGCCGGTCCGGATGGTTTGAAGGCCCTGAAGGCAGTGTTGCCTCAAGCCATCGATGTCTATGCGGTCGGCGGGGCGTCGGCCTCGAATTTTTCCGAATGGCTGGAGGCAGGTGCCGCCGGTTTCGGCATCGGCACCGCCCTTTACAAGCCCGGCGATATGCCGGACGCGGTTGCAGCAAAGGCGCGTGAGATCGTGGCCGCCTATGACGCGGCTATTTTGAAGTTTTCTGGAGATTGAATGACATGAGCGATGTTCTTGCCGGGATCCTGCCGGTTGCGCCAACTCCGTTTCACGACGATGGCCGTGTCGATGAAGACGGCATGCGCCGGGTGATCGACTGCATGATCGACCAGGGCGTCGACGCCATCTGCATCCTTGCGAATTACTCGGAGCAGTTCCTGCTTTCCGACGAGGAACGCGCGCTGCTGATGCGTCTCAGCCTGGAACATGCGGCCGGACGGGTGCCGGTGATCGTGACCATCAGCCACTTCTGTACCGACATCGTCGTGCGCCGGGCACGGGATGCGCAGGCCATGGGTGCGGCCATGCTGATGATGATGCCGCCCTATCACGGCTCGGGACTGTTTCCGGCGCCGCAGGGGATTTTCGAACATTTCGAAGCGGTCAACAACGCCGTGTCGATTCCGATCATGGTGCAGGACGCGCCGCTATCCGGCGTCAACCTGTCGGTGGATCTGCTGGCCCGTCTGGCGCGGGAGCTGGAGCAGGTGTCCTATTTCAAGATCGAATGCCCGTTTGCCGCCGACAAGCTGGCGGCCCTGATCGATGTGGCCGGTGATCATATCAAGGGGCCTTTCGACGGAGAGGAAGCGGTCACGCTGCTGGCCGATCTCGACGCGGGCGCAACCGGCACCATGACGTCGGCGATGTTCCCGGAAAAGATCCGCCCGATCGTGATCGCGCACCGGGCCGGCAATCTCGATGCGGCCCTCGCGCAGTGGCAGACCTGCCTGCCGCTGATCAACCACGAGAACCGCCAGTGCGGTCTTCGGGCCGCCAAGGTGATCTTCAAGGAGGGCGGCGTGATCGGCAGCGATGCCGTGCGCCACCCGCTGAAGCCCATGTCCGACCGCACCAGAACCCGTCTCCTCCAGCTCGCCCGCGATCTGGATGTTATGGCGCTGTCCTGGGGCAAGTAGACGCGCAAAAGGGAAGTTGACGACCGTGATGACCATGGCCCGAGCGATAACGCAGAAACTGACCGCCGAGTGCTGCGAGCTCGGCGAGGGGCCGTATTACGATCGGGCAACCGACACGGCCTGGTGGTTCGATATCGTCGGCCGGAAACTGGTCGAATACCATTTCGCCGAAAATCGGTCGCGGGTTCACGACCTGCCGCGCATGGGCAGCGTGATTGCGCCCGTCGACGGGACACGCCAACTGCTGGCCATGGAAGACGGGCTCTATCTCAGGACCATGGCAAGCGGACGGCTGGACCTGCTCGCGGCAATGGAAGCGGACAACGCCATCACCCGGTCCAATGACGGCCGGGTTCACCCCTCCGGCCGGCTTTGGATCGGCACCATGGGCAAGCGCGCCGAACACCAGGCCGGCAGCATCTACTGGTTCGACGGCAGGGAGCTGCGCCGGCTCTTTAGCGACATTTCGATCCCGAACTCGATCTGTTTTTCCCCCGACGGCCGGACCGGGTATTTTGCCGATACCGCGCTCAACACGGTCTGGCGCGTGGCCCTCGATCCGGTGACCGGTTTGCCGACCGGTGAACCGGAGCTTCACCTGAGCGAAAAGGATCTGCCCCTGGGCGGAAGTTTCGACGGATCGGTCATCGATGCGGACGGGGTCTTGTGGAACGCGGCCTGGGGCGGAGGGTCGGTTTCCGGCTTTGCGCCGGACGGGTCACTCGTGCAAACCTTCGAGGTGCCGGCGGCCCAAACCAGCTGTCCCTGTTTCATGGGGCCGGATCTTGACCGTATGCTCGTCACGTCCGCCTGGCAGGGATATTCGGGCGCCTCGCGCGCGGCCGATCCCGGCGCCGGATATACCTTCGTCATCGACGGCGATTTCAAGGGGCGCCCGGATGCGGCGTTTCAACTTCGCCACGAAATCCAACACTCGGAATGAAAGGCATCACATGCTGACAGGAAAACATCTCATTGCCGGCAACTGGACCGGAAGCGATGAAACCTTCACCTCGCAGCCTGCGCATGGGACGGCCCGCGCCTTTTCGGTCGGAACGGCGGCCGATGTGGATGCGGCGGTGACCGGCGCGGAAGAGGCGTTCTGGTCCTTCGGCTATTCGTCGCGGGAAAGCCGAGCGGCCTTCCTCAATGCGATTGCCGACGAGATCGAGGCCCGTGGCGACGCCATTACCGAGATCGGCACCCAGGAGACCGGCTTGCCGGAGGCACGCCTGAATGGCGAGCGCGGCCGGACGACCGGTCAGTTGCGTCTGTTTGCGTCCCATATCCTCAAAGGCGACTATCTCGACAAGCGCCATGACGAGGCCCTGCCGGACCGCCAGCCGCTGCCGCGCCCGGACCTCAAAATGGTCCAGCGACCGGTCGGTCCGGTCGCTGTCTTCGGCGCCTCCAATTTCCCGCTGGCGTTTTCGACCGCCGGCGGCGATACGGCGTCTGCCCTTGCGGCCGGTTGTCCGGTGGTGGTCAAGGGGCATCCCGCCCATCCGGGCACGGCGGAAATCGTCGCCCAGGCGATCGATGCGGCCATCAAGACATGCGGCGTTCATCCCGGCGTGTTTTCGCTGATCCAGTCCAACGGCATCGAGGTCGGTGAAGCGCTGGTGAAACATCCTCTCATCCAGGCCGTCGGCTTTACCGGTTCCCTGCGGGCCGGACGCGCGCTGTTCGATCTGTGTGCCGCACGCCCGACGCCGATCCCGTTTTTCGGCGAGCTCGGGTCTGTCAACCCGATGTTCCTGATGCCCCATGCCCTGAAGAGCCGCGGGGCGGAGATCGCCAAGGGCTGGGCCGGGTCGCTGACCATGGGCGCAGGCCAGTTCTGCACCAATCCGGGGATTGTCGTGGCGATCGATGGAGACGATGCGGAGGTGTTTTCCACTCAAGCCACCGCGGCGCTTGCAGCCGTCAATGCTCAGACCATGCTGACCGACGGCATTGCCGATGCCTATCGCAAGGGCCGCGATCAGGTGGCGAAGACAGCCGGGGTCCGGGAACTCATGACGTCCACCTGCGACCTGCGCAACGCGACGCCCTATCTTTATCGCGTATCCGGAGAGGACTGGCTCGACAACCATGTGCTCGGTGAAGAGGTCTTCGGCCCGCTCGGCATCATCGTCACCGTGTCCGGTTTCATCCAGATGCAGGCGATCGCCCGTTCTCTGCAGGGGCAGCTGACCTCTACGATTCATATGGACGATGCGGACATGGACGAAGCGAAGGCGCTGATGCCGGTGCTGGAGCGCAAGGCGGGCCGCATCCTGACGAACGGGTTCCCGACCGGCGTGGAAGTCTGCGATGCCATGGTGCATGGCGGACCCTATCCGGCCTCGACCAATTTCGGCGCAACGTCGGTCGGCACACTCGCCATCCGACGTTTCCTGCGCCCCGTCTGTTATCAGAACATGCCGGACGCGTTGCTGCCGGCGGATCTGGGATAGGCCGGGCGGTATCAGCCGCCCGCAGGGAAGACTTTGAAGTGTGTCCGCCGGTTCTTCGGACCGGAAAAGAAGACACGGGAAGACCGGTGCAGCCGAGCGCGGCTTGCGGCCGGCATTCCCGTTTTTTCGGCTGGTCGAATCATGGCTCAAAAACCGCAAAACTCCTTGCAATTAAAGGCGATTTTGACTTCGCCTCCCCTTTACAAAAGTCATAAAGTATTACTTAATAACGATTGTGAGAATTATAATCTCTCGTGGAGGAAAACGATGAAACTCAAGGCATTGCTCATAGCGAGCGTGATGGCGCTTGCCCCGGCCGCTTCGATGGCGGCGGACATGACGGTCGGCTTTTCGCAGATCGGATCGGAATCCGGTTGGCGCGCCGCCGAAACGACGGTGACCAAGCAGGAAGCCGAAAAGCGCGGTATCAATCTGAAATTCGCGGACGCCCAGCAGAAACAGGAAAACCAGATCAAGGCGATCCGGTCGTTCATCGCCCAGGGTGTCGACGCCATCCTGCTGGCGCCGGTGGTTGCAACCGGCTGGGACGAGGTTCTGGAGGAAGCCAAGGATGCCGAAATTCCGGTGCTGCTTCTCGACCGGACGGTCGATGCGCCGAAGGATCTCTACATGACCGCCGTGACGTCCGATCTGGTTCACGAAGGCAACGTCGCCGGTCAGTGGCTCGTCGATACCATGAACGGCAAACAGTGCAACATCGTCGAACTGCAGGGCACGACCGGGTCGTCTCCGGCAATCGACCGCAAGAAGGGCTTTGGCGACGCCATCGCGGGACATGACAATCTGAAGATCATCCGCAGCCAGACCGGCGATTTCACCCGCAGTCAGGGCAAGGTCGTGATGGAAAGCTTCCTCAAGGCAGAGGACGGCGGCAAGAACATCTGTGCACTCTACGCCCATAACGACGACATGGCCGTCGGCGCCATTCAGGCGATCAAGGAAGCCGGCCTGAAGCCGGGCGAGGATATCAAAATCGTCGCGATCGATGCCGTGCCGGACATGCACCTGGCGATTGCCAACGGCGAAGCCAATGCCACAATCGAGCTGACACCGAACATGGCGGGACCGGCCTTCGACGTGCTCGAGGCCTATCTCAAGGACGGTACCGTTCCTCCCAAGTGGATTCAGACCGAATCCAGGCTCTACACGGCCGAAGATGATAATAAGGCCATCTACGAGAATAAAAAGAACCTGGGATACTGATCCAGCGGACGTGCCGGGCGGCGGGAGACCGCCCGGCACCGACAATTGGGGGTGAGCAAGCCCTCGGGGGGAGCCCGATATATGGCTGAGGACATGCGCCCGGTGCTTCACTGCACGGGCATTTCGAAATTCTTTCCCGGCGCCATCGCACTGGATGAGGTGGAACTGGAACTTTATCCCGGCGAAGTTCATGCGCTTCTGGGCGAAAACGGGGCGGGCAAGTCGACGTTGATCAAATGCCTGACCGGGGCGTACCGACGCGACGGCGGAACAATCCGGCTGGACGGCGAGGAGATCGCTCCGCAAAGCACCAAGGCCAGCCAGGAACTGGGCATCGGCACCGTCTATCAGGAAGTCAATCTGCTCCCCAACCTGACTGTTGCCGAAAATCTGTTTCTCGGCCGCCAGCCGACGCGGCGCGGCTTCATTTCGCCACGCCGGATGCGCGACATGGCGCGCGAGACGCTTGCGGAATTCGGCCTGTCGATCAATCCGGACGAACCGCTTTCGTCCTATTCCGTCGCCGTCCAGCAGGTGGTCGCGATCGCGCGCGCCGTTGCCCTGTCGGGCAAGGTCCTGATCCTCGACGAGCCGACGGCGAGCCTCGATCACGACGAGGTGGACCTTCTGTTCTCGGTCATCCGGAAACTCAGGGAACGGGGGCTTGCGATCGTCTTCATCACCCATTTCCTGGATCAGGTGTTCGCGATTTCCGACCGGGCTACCGTCTTGCGCAACGGACGGGTGGTCGGTACGCGCATGCTTGCGGAGGCGTCCCAGACGGACATCGTGACCATGATGCTGGGCCGGCAGTTGGAAAGCCGGATCCGTGACCGGGCTCCCGCCGAAGCCGGCAAGACCCTTCTGCAACTGCGCGACTTCGGCCGCCGCGGCATGATCGACCCCTTCGATCTGGAAATCCGCGAAGGCGAGGTCGTGGGTCTTGCCGGTCTTCTGGGATCCGGGCGGACGGAAACCGCGAACCTGATTTTCGGCGCCGTCCAGGCGGATCAGGGATCGGTCTTGCTGCGAGACAAGAAGATCGGCCTCGGCAATCCGCGGGCTGCGATCGGGCATCGCTTCGGGCTGTGCCCGGAAGACCGGAAGACGGACGGGATCGTCGGCGACCTGTCGGTGCGCGAGAATATCATCCTGGCCCTGCAGGCGCGCCAGGGCTGGTTCCGTCCGCTGCAGCGGGCCAAGGTGAATGAGCTGGTCGAGGCCTATATCAAGGCGCTCGACATCCGGCTGGCAAGCCCCGATATGCCGATCCGGCTGCTGTCGGGCGGTAATCAGCAAAAGGCGCTTCTGGCGCGCTGGCTGGCGACCAACCCGGACTTCCTGATCCTGGACGAACCGACCCGCGGCATCGATGTCGGCGCCCATGCGGAAATCATCGCCCTGATCGAGAAACTGCGCGAAAACGGCATGGCGCTTCTGGTCGCTTCGTCGGAGCTGGAGGAACTGGTCGCCTATTCCACGCGGGTGATCGTGTTGCGCGACCGCCGCCACGTGCGGGAGCTTCGGGGCAAGGAGATCACGACAGCGAATATCGTGCGGGCGATCGCCGACGAAACGGTTGGGGAGCCCGCCTGATGCCTCAGATCCTGCGTTCCACTCTCAAGCGAACGACACCGCAGCTTCTCATTCTGGCAGTGGTGCTCCTGCTCAATTTCCTGGTGTTCCCGGACTTCTTCAGCATCAAGTTCCAGCACGGCCGGCTGTTCGGCAATCTGATCGACGTCCTGAACCGGGGCGCGCCGACGGCGCTGCTGTGCATCGGCATGACCCTCGTCATCGCCACACGGGGGATCGACCTTTCCGTCGGCGCGGTGATGGCGATTGCCGGAGCCGTTGCCGCCTCGCTCGTCGTCGACGGGCACGGCTGGGGCACGGCGCTCATCGGGGCGCTGGCCGTCGGTTGCCTGTGCGGCCTGTGGAACGGGGTACTGGTTGCGGTGCTTCGTATCCAGCCGATCGTCGCGACCCTGGTGCTCATGGTCGCCGGTCGGGGGATCGCGCAGCTCATTACCGAGGGCACAATCCTGACCTTCGTCAATCCGGGCCTGATCCAGCTCGGCGCCGGGACTGTTGCGGGCATTCCGACACCGATCCTGATCTGGCTCGGCCTTGGTCTTGCCGTTACGGCCATTGTCAGGCGCACGGCGCTTGGCATGCTGATCGAGGCCATCGGCATCAACGAAGGCTCGTCGCGCCTGGCGGGCATCAACAGCCGCGTGTTGCTCGTCTGCGTCTACCTGATTTCCGGCTTCTGCGCGGCGCTCGCGGGCGTGATCGTGGCGGCCGACATCAAGGGGGCGGACGCCAACAACGCGGGGTTGTGGCTGGAACTCGACGCCATCCTCGCCGTCGTTATCGGTGGCAATTCCCTGCTGGGGGGACGGTTCTCCATCATCGCCTCGCTGCTGGGTGCACTGATCATCCAGTCGGTGAATTCCGTCATTCTGCTTTCGGGAATGCGGCCGGAATTCAACCTGGTGATCAAGGCGCTGATCATCATCGCGATCCTGGTCATCCAGTCGCCGACAGTGAAACACGCGCTCTACATCATCCGCGCCTCAGCCCAGCCCATCGTGCCGCCCGAGACACCGAAAGAGCTGAAAGAAAGCACGCAATGATCCGTACGACCCATCTTCCGCTCGCGGTGACAGTCGCCACGTTTCTTCTCGCCTACACCCTGTGTGCCTGGCAGTTTCCTGCCATGCTGTCCACGCGGGTGGTGTCCAATCTTCTGACCGACAACGCCTTTCTCGGGATCACGGCGGTGGGCATGACCTTCGTCATCCTGTCCGGCGGCATTGACCTGTCGGTCGGGTCGGTCATCGCGTTTACCGGCGTGTTCCTGGCGGTCATCCTCCGGGACACGTCGATCCATCCGATCGTCGCCTTTGCCCTGGTACTGGTGATCACCGTGTCCTTCGGTGCGGGGATGGGGGCGATCATCCATTACCTGGAGATGCCACCCTTCATCGTCACGCTGGCGGGCATGTTCCTGGCCCGCGGGGCGGCCTATGTGCTGTCGACGGACAGCGTACCGATCACCCACGAATTCTATGACACGCTCCAGTCGCTCTACTGGAAGGCGCCGGGCGGCGGACGGTTTCGCCTGATCGGCGGAATCATGATCCTGACATTCGTGGTCGGCGCCATCGTTGCCCACCGGACCAGGCTCGGCCAGAACATCTATGCCATGGGCGGCGGCCCGGCGACGGCGCGGCTGATGGGGGTACCGCTGGCGCGGACCACCGTCAGCATCTATGCCATTTCCGGCGGGCTGGCGGGTCTCGCAGGGATCGTGTTCTCGCTCTACACATCGGCCGGCTATTCGCTGGCGACTGTCGGCGTCGAACTGGACGCCATCGCGGCGGTGGTGATCGGCGGTACGCTCTTGACCGGGGGAACCGGTTTCGTCGCAGGCACTTTCTTTGGCATTTTGATAATGGGGTTGATACAAACCTACATCGTGTTTGACGGGACATTGTCGAGCTGGTGGACCAAGATCGTGATCGGAGGTCTGCTGTTCGCATTTATCCTGCTGCAGAAGGGACTGACTTGGGCAACGACAGTGCGCAGAAAACCAGCGATCGATTTCGCCGCGCAATCATGACCTTCGTCGCCTCGGGTGGGCTTGGCAGCCGGATCGGCAATCACACAGCTCATGTCGTGGAACAGCTGGGTCGGGCCATCGTGGCAGGCGAGTACCCGCCCGAGACCATGATCCCGCTCGATCCGGACATTTCGGAAATGTTCGACGTCTCCCGGACGGTGGTTCGCGAGGCGAAGAAGACCCTGATCGCCAAGGGGCTGATCCAGTCCAAGGCCAAGGTCGGCACCCATGTGCGGCCCGCCGAACAGTGGAACATGTTCGATCCGGACGTGCTGCGCTGGCACGCGGCGCTGAAAAACGCCGGGCCGTTCCTGGACGAGCTTTTCGAGATCCGCCTGATTTTCGAACCGGCGGCTGCGGGACGCGCTGCGGAGCGGGCCACGGAGGAGGACTGCACCCGCCTGTTCAAGCTGGTCGATGACATGGAGACGGGCAATGACCGGGCGGCCATTGCCGTCGCGGACCTGGAATTCCACAAGGCCGTGCTGAAACTCTCCGGCAACCGGTTTCTGCAATCGCTCGGAGATCTGGTGCAGGCAGCCCTTTTCTCGTTGTTCAAGTCGGATATCCGGGAGCGCAATCCGGACGAGGCGGCCGAATTCGTGCAGAACCACCGGGCGATCGTTCGCGCGATCGCCGCCGGCTCCGCCGAAGAGGCCCAGTCGGCCATGCACGCCGTTATTCTGGCCGGCCAGCAGGGTCTGGTGTCTTCCTTAAAAAGATAGCCGACCGATCCGTCAGCAACCACCCGCGCTGATCAGGGCCGCGCTTTCGATGGTCTCGGCGGTGCGGCGGTCCACCACACCGGTCACCGGAATGTTGTACTGGCCCTGGAAGGACTCGACTGCCTTCGTGGTGGTTTTGTCGAAGACCATGTTTGGAAACTGAAGAAAGTGGCCGAGGCTGTTGAGCTTGGTTTCGAGGATCTTCACCCGCGGCGACAGGTCGCCCGCCTGAAGTGCCACGAAGGTCTGTTGCGGGGACACTTCGCACGCCTCTCCCGGCTTGCCGATGGGCGTCAGCGCGTAAATGCTGCTCAGCGTGAGGCCATCCGCATCCATGACCGGGGGCAGCAATGTGTCCGGTCCCCGGGTCAGATCATAGCGCAGACCGACGGCTTCGGCGAAAAGACGGCCGTCTTTCGCCATCTGAAGCCGGAGGCGGCCGCCGTCGCATTCGATGCCGCAGACGATCTCGCCGCCGTCGGCGGTGCAATTGGCGGTGAAGCCGTAAACGTCGTTCGGGACATCCCATTGGCTGAGCTGGAAGTCGACGAAAGTGTTCGTGCCGTTTTCGTCTGAGACTGACCGTCGAAAGGAAATGCGCAAGTCCTTCACAGGCCCGTCCTTGCGGGAATAGGACGCCCCGTAGCATTGGCCGGTCTTGGCCATGATGCCGGGCGCGTCGCCGGCAAGGGCCGTTCCGGAACAGAAGAGACTGCCCGTCATGACCGCCGTGGCAAGGGGAATCAGAGCGGATTTCATCATTGAAATTCGGGTCATCGCCAGTTTCCGGTCAATACGAAGGGTGCCCAGTAGGCGGGGTGGGAGAAGCCGGGATCCAGGCCGTCGGGTGTTTCCCGGAAATTTTCATTGAACCGTTGCGCGGTCTCGTAGACCACGCTCCGCCTAGTGAGGTTCGCCTGGCTGCCAACCTCACCATGGATGAACTCCCGCTGCACCATGGCAAGGGCCTGCGCCTTCGACATGTCGCCGAGCTCGCGCAGCTCATAGAAGCGTTGCATCAGGATCGCCGTCGAGCTGTCGGCCACGGGCCAGAGGCTGGCGATCGTCGACTTTGCGCCCCGGTCTCCGGTGATCTTGGCAAGGCTCTCGATTTCCCGCCCGTCCCTGTCCGGGTTTGCCCGTCCGGTTTCACAGGCGGACAGTGTCAGCAATTCAACATGGTCGAAACTGAAATCCTTCGGATCGTTCTTGATGTCGGCGAGGCTCAGATGCTCGCCGGTTCCAAGCAGCAGAAAAGACTCCTTGTCGCTGTCGCCGAGGCTGAA
The DNA here is from genome assembly GCF_048260565.1 of Roseibium sp. Classification (GTDB taxonomy): domain Bacteria; phylum Pseudomonadota; class Alphaproteobacteria; order Rhizobiales; family Stappiaceae; genus Roseibium. The sequence continues at coordinate 52,846 of NZ_JBLXGP010000010.1, forward strand.
GTGCGATGAAATATGGACGACGCCCAGTCCGGAGCGGGCCTTTTCGCCGATCCGGAGCGACTGGACCAGCGCCGGCTTGTCGAACGCCTTGTCCATGTAGACCTCACCGTCGAACAGGCCGAAATTGTTGTCGCCCTTGACGATCCCGTCCAACTCGACCGCTACGCCCGGCAGGGCAAGGAAGTTTTCCGTCTCCTGGGTCATGCCGAGGCCGGCGAAGGGGACGTCTACGGTCTTCTTGCCCGAGATCTCGCTTTCGCTGCTGGTCAGAAGGGAAACCGAGTAGCGCTCGATCAGGTATTCATCGCCGTCATAAAGGCTCTGGTAGGGCAGGTACCTGAGGCGCTTGTCCAGCGAGACGAGCAGCATGTCCGGGCCGGCTGCCTTCAGGTCCTTTTCCAGCGGTGCGACAAGCAGGTCATAGAGCTGCCGGCTCCGCTTCTTCGGATCGTATCCGGGGTCGCTCACAACAGCATGGTATTCCTCCAGCTTTTCGTTCAGCGCGGCTTCGGTGAACGGAGCGCCGTTCCAGGTCCTGACCGTGACGCTCTTGCGATCGGTGGCCGTGGTCAGGATGATGTTGAGGCGATCCGGCATGACCAGGTAATGGATCGCGACGGCCTTTTCCTTCAGCTTGCCCAGAAGGGTTTTCTGGATCGATTCCGTTTCGGCGAGTTCCGCCACCGGATCGGCGTTGCCTTTCAGGTTTGCGGCCGCCTTGATGATCCGTTTCAGGCCGCTTTGATATGCGCCTTCGGCCGCCTGAAGGCGGGCCTGGATATCGGCAAGCCGGGCGGCTTCGGCCTGGGTGAGGCCCTGAAGCTGCTCCTTGGCAAGCAGTTCCTCCCTTTGACGGACATCCGTCACGGTCGGCAGTTGCAGGGCATCGAGGGCGTTCTTCAGCTCCTGCTCGGCGGCCGAATAGGGCAACTGGCGGAACGAATCTCCGGTGAAGTCGGTGTCACGGCCGGCAAACTGGAAGGCTTCGAAATCCTTCAGCAGCGACAGCACGAGCTCAGCCTCGCTCAGCCGGTTCTGGCGCACCAGAAGATCGGCGAGCCAGCGGTAGTTGTCGGCGACGAGATCACGGAAGCAGCCCTGCAGGCGTTCCGGGATCGCCGAAAGGTTCCTGCGGATTTCCTGAAGTTCGTTGATCGCATCCTTTGCCAGAACTAGGGCGATGCCGTCGCTGCCGAGGCCGAAGGCGCGTTCGCTGGCCCTGGACAGATGGCACACGGTGGTCAGCTTGCCCTGAAGCGGCCCGGCCCCAAGGCCGACGACCTGGTCGAGCTGCCGTTCGGCCGCCAGGGCGGTCAGTTCCAGCTCGAGGGATTGATCCGTGTCGCCGGACGCCTGCAGAGCGGAGGAGTAAACCCGGGCCGCGTTGACCAGCGACATGCTGAGGCCGCCGCGTGCCTTCACGGTTTCGAAGGTTGCCTTCGTGGCGGCAATGTCAGGTTCAACGGCAACCGGTGCGACGGGTGGCGTTGCAATCAGGCGCAGATAATCGCGCGCCTGGGTGTCGCCGTTTCGCGCCAGCATGCCGAGGTATTCGGTGAAGCCTTTCGGCAGGGTGGACATGTCGGACGGATCGCGTCGGGCGATAAGGCGGCGCAGGGTCGGAGCGCGCAGATCGTCCGGGTTGAGGCGCAAGCCGTCCTGTCCGGACGAGGCGCGGGAAATCACGGTGGAGGTCTGCAGCCGCAGGTTCTTCTCCGCCCGCAGGCCGCGTTCCAGCGCGCCTTTGAAATCGCCGTAAGCGGCCAGCGCGTCGGTGAGCGCAACGGAGTCCATTTCCTCCAGACGCCTCAGGCCGAGCGCGACCAGGTTGGTGCCGAAGGCGCCTGATGCCAAAAACTGGGCCGCTTCTTCGCAGTATGTGGGACCGTTTTCCCGCGGCTGGCACAGGCGGTCGAGCACGCTTTCCATGAACGCGGGCAGTTGCTCCGCCTTGAGCTTGGCCTTGCCGGTCTCCAGACCCAATGCAAGATAGGCGGCGACATCCGCATCCCATCCAAGGGCGATCTTGCCGTTCTCGTCGGTATTGGCGCGGACAAGGCCGGCGATTGCTTCATTTTTGCTTTCCGCCAGTTCGGGGAATTTCTGAAGCAGGCGGTAAAGAACGACACTCGACTGCTTCACCTTGGCGTCGCGCATGATGCGCAGCCACTTGGCCGCCTCGGCGTAGTCGATGGCGCCACCGCAATCGGCGCAGAGGTAGAGGCTTGCCAGCAGTCCGGCGAAGTCTTCCTTCCGTTTTGCCAGACCCTCGATCAGCTTTTTGCCCTTGGGGCTCGCGAGCGCAAGGCTGCCGGCCATGATCCTGTTGGCGACCAGATCGGATCCTGCGAAGGGCGAATATTCACCTGTGTCCTGGGCAAAGAGGCGTTCGTACCATTTCAAGGCCTCATCGGGCGCTTCGGGCCGGTCCTGTTCCGCCTGCCGGGCCAGTTGGTAGAGCGCGAAAGGATCGCTTCTGTCGGCGGCGGAGCGGAGAAGGTCCCGGATATGGGACGGATCGGCGGTCCCGCCGTTGCCGTAGCTCAGCATGAAAGCCAGATGCGCGGCGGCATAGGGCAGCGTCGGAGCTGCTGCTTCAAGCAGGACCTGGGCCTCGCCGGTTCCCTTTCCCAGAATGCTCGCGCCATCGAGCAGGCGCTCCGCAAGCATGTATTGAACTTCAGCCGGGGCGGTTTCGGCCACGATCCGCAGCGCTTCGGGGTATTTCATCACCAGATGCGCAAATCGGGCCAGGCCGGTCCTGCGGTCCAGGGTCAGGGCAAGCGTGCTGTCGACGAGCATCGGGCCGGAGACCGTTTTCGACTGATAGGTTTCCGTCGATGCATAGGCCCGGATCAGCTCCTTGGTCAGTTGTTCGATGCCGTCGCCGGTTTCGATCGCCGTGACGTAGCGCTGGTATGGGGAGGGATCGCGAGCTGCCTTTGCCTGCCAGAATTCGGCGGCCTGCTTGTTCGCGGCAACGCCGATCCCTTGCGCAAAGAGCCGCGCCAGCTTCTCCGCAACATCGCCGTCGCTTTGTCCGTAACTCCTGCCTATTACCTCCCGTGCAAGCTGCTGCTGGAAGGAGGTCCACTGGCCGGCGGCCGCCATTTGGTCCATTGCCGCTTCGAGTGCCGGTGTGCGTTTTGCGAGCCAGCCGCCGAAATCGAAACCGTCACTGAAGAGGAACGGCAGAACGGCAACTCGGCTACCCGGTGACCCTGCGGTGCCGGAACCGCAGGCCGCATCCGCTACCGGAACGGCTGCGACCTCGATCAGGTCGCTGATGGTCGGGGTGAAGGCCCCGCTCATTGGCGGTCTACCGAGGGCAGCAAGCAATTTGTTCCAGCTTTTTCTGCTGGACGGGCCGAAGGCGCCATCCGGTTCGCCGCTCGCACACTGGTTCATGACGACCAGTTTTTGCGCCGCCTTCAGATAACCGTGGTAGACGGAGTTGAAGGATTTCTGCTGATCGTAGAGCGTATCGATCCGGTCTGCGAGCGCGAAGGACAGGACACCGCACAGGCTTGCGCCATGGGTCTCGATGTCGCTTTCCAGCCTGGTGACGGCCCTGTCATTGGCCGAGAGTACGGCTTCGACCAGATCGAGATTTCCGGGGTCGCCGGACGGAAAATCATAATTGATACGCGAACCCAATTGCGAGACGCCGGCATCGCGAGCCAGGTCGTCGATTTTTCTTCCCGTCCATGCAGACAGTGTCAGCAAGGCGCGGGAGGCCTCTTCGTTCGTGTCCTCGGCAACGGGCAGGCAGGAGAGAGAGGTCAGCGCCGAGGTGATTCTGCCGATAACGTCCCGTGCCGAAGCCCGGGGGCCGTTTACCTGCGCGACAGGTTTGGGCGCCAAGCCACCGGAGCTTGAGGCGCTCGCGGTCGCGGCGACAGCCGGGCCGGCGGGCCCGCTGTTGTTCCGGCGGACGCTCGCGACAATCGACGGTGCGGCGTCGACGAAATCCGGCCGGTCCTTTTCCTGGAAGCGGAAATGCAGTGCCGAGTAACAATCACAGGCATCGATGCGGATGTAGAAGGAACTGACTGTCTCGCCGCTTGCCGGATTGTGGATCGTGATCGCGCATTCGTTGGAACTCGCATGCCGGTCGGTGGCTTCGCTGAAGCCGTATTTGACCCAGTTCCGCTGCCTCTCGTCGATGAGGGCGGTGCAGTCGTTATAGCTGTCCTGGATCAGCCGGAGATTGCCGCTGACGCCGCCGATCTCGAACTTCCGGTCGACGCCCTCTTCCCTGAAAGACGCACCGGAGGGAAGGCTCGCTGAAATGTCGTAGCGTTGACTGTTACGGTAGATTTCAAGCGCCTCGGCGGAGAGGCTGAGATAAAACAATGCGCTTGCGGCAAAGACTGCTTTGATCAACACGGTCAGTTCTTTCTTCTGCCTGTCCGTTCTGACGAAAACCCATTGGGTACAAAACCGCTCACCCGCCAGATCCCGATGACTTGCGGAGGATTTTAATCAGAGTGGACCATTAGACGGCGAAAAAGGCCAGCTATCTGAAAATGTTAAAATTTGCAGAGCAACCCCTGCTCGAAAAAGCGTACCGATAAAACAGGTCTATTGGAGCAAAGCGCAGGCCGGCGCGCAAGCGGAAAAAATCATGGTTCGGCCAAGTCCGTGACCCCGTGCCGACCATTGCCGCAATTGGAAACTAAGACTGGTGCACCATAAGAGCTGTCAGCATTGGATAGTCCGTTCCATTCTGACGGCGTGCGCGCGGGTTATCGTTTTCAACGAAGCCCGTATCAATGATTTTCCAATTACGCTGATGTGAAAAATGGCTGATCTGAAATCAAAGCTTGAAAGTACGATTACCTGCCCCGAATGCGGGCACGTTGCCATCGAAACGATGCCCACAGATGCATGCCAATGGTTTTATGAATGCAGGTCCTGTGGCGCAGTTCTCAAACCCAGGCCGAGCGATTGCTGCGTCTTTTGCTCGTATGGAACGGTACCATGTCCACCGATTCAGGCGGGAAATTCGTGCTGCGGTTAGGCTGGACGTGGACTAAACAGCAGGCCGGTGGGCAGGCGGAAAAATGCCGGGTCCGATCGGATTGAGGTTTGTGGTGTCTGTCAACAAAACAAGACCGGGTGACCCGAAAGCCACCCGGTCTTGCATAAAACCCTTTCCGTCGCGGCTTACTTTGCGGCGACGATGATGATCTCGACCTTGTAGTCCGGCGTTGCCAGTTTGGATTCGCCACAGGCGCGGGTCGGCGGGTTGGCCGGGTCGACCCAGGCGTCCCAGACCGCGTTCATTTCGGCGAAGTCGGCCATGGAATCGAGCCAGATGGTCGTCTGCAGGATCCTGGACTTGTCGGTTCCGCAACGGGCGAGAAGGTCCTCGATGTTCTTCAGGATGGCCTGGGTCTGCGCGGTCACGCTTTCCCCCGGCGCGCCGACCTGGCCGGCGAGGTAGACGGTATTGCCGTGAACGACGGCCTGGCTCATGCGCGGGCCGGAGTCGAGGCGGGTGATGTCGGACATGATGTGTTCCTTGTAGTGATTCAATGCGGGGAGAGGATCAGGCAAAGCGGCTCGGATCAAGGGCCTTGATGACGTCTTCTTCAAGAGGCGAGGAGCGGCCCAGGCACAGGTCCGCGGTCAATTGAGAAAGTGCCGGTGCGGTCTGAACGCCGTAGCCGCCCTGTCCGGCCAGCCAGAAGAAGCCGGAAGTCTTTTGTGCAAAGCCCACAACCGGCGTCCGGTCGGCCACGAAACTGCGCAGGCCTGCCCAGCTTCGTTCCACCCGGGTGACCGGCATGGTAACCGCCTGCTCGAAACGGTAGAGGCCTTCCGCCAGCACCATGTCGTCCGGCCAGGCGTCGTGCGGCTCGACCGGATCCTCGTCGGCGGGCGAAACCATCAGCTTTCCGGCATCCGGTTTCGCGTACCAGTTTTCCGATGCGCTTGCGACCAGCGGCCAGCGGGTGACGTCCACGCCAGCCGGCACGGGCAGGATCGCGGCGGAGCGGCGCATGGGCACAAGACCGACCTTGTCGACGCCGGCGAGGCCGGCGATCACGTCGGCCCAGGCGCCGGCGGCGTTGATGACGACCGGGGCTTCAAAAGTGCCCGCCGGCGTTTCGGCCGTCCAGGTGGTTCCGGACCGGGTGAGGGCGGAGACCGGTGCGTCGGTGACGATCTTCGCGCCGTTGTGCCGGGCGATGCGGGCGAAGCCCTGCAGCAGCCGGTCGACATCGATGTCCTGCGCGGCCCGTTCGATGGCGGCAGCCGCGATTGGTTCGGGGCGCAGCAGGGGGAAGAGGTCTACGGCGTCCTGCGCGGAAATGCGCTCCATGCCTTCCGCGCCATCCAGGTAGCTGTCGAAACTTGCGAGTTCGTCCTCCGTGGCGATCAGGAGTTCCCCGCGCGGAGTCAGCAGGCTTTCGTCGGATATGCCTTCCGGTTCCTTCAACACCGGTTCGGAGGCGGCGTTCAGGGCACGCAGCGTCCGGTTGCCGTAGTTGCGGATGAAGATTGCCGCCGAGCGGCCGGTGGAATGACGGCCCGGTGCGTCCTCCATTTCCAAAAGGATCACTTTGGCAGAAGGAGCAAGCCGGGCGGCCGCGCCCATTCCGGCAATGCCGCCGCCGATAACGATGAAATCCGCCTTCTCGCTCATGCGCTTTTATAACCGTTCAGAACGCTTGTGAGATTGTGCCCGAGTTCGTCCGACAGATACCCGCCTTCCTGGACGAAGAGAACCGGCAGACCGAGTTTTGCAATGGCGGCCCCGATCCGGGCAAAGCCGGGGGTGGTGATACCCAGGCCCTTCAACGGATCGTTCTCATAAGCATCGAGACCGAGGGCAACGACGACCGCGTCGGCGCCAAAGGCGCGGATGTGGGAGAAGGCCGTGTCTAGGGTTTTCAGATAGGCGTCGTCGCCGGTGCCGCGTGGCAGCGGCAGGTTGAGATTGTAGCCGCGGCCGGCGCCCTCGCCGCGCTCATGGGCATGGCCCCAGTAAAAGGGATAGAAGCGGATCGGATCGGCGTGGATCGAGACGGTCAGAACGTCGTCGCGTTCGTAGAAGATGCCTTGCGTGCCGTTGCCGTGGTGAACGTCCACGTCGAGGATCGCGGGCCGGTGCCCGAGCTTGCGCAGGTGTTCGGCTGCGATGCCGGAGTTGTTCAGGAAACAGAAGCCGCCGGCCAGATCGCCGAAAGCATGATGGCCGGGCGGGCGGCTCAGCACATAGACCGCCTGTTCGCCGCCATGGACGAGATCCGCGCCAGAGAGGGCGCTTTGCGCCGACCAGTAGGCGGCCTGCCAGGTGCCGGCCGCGATCGGGCAGGAGGTATCGGCCTGGTGAAAGCCGGCCTGTCCGACGGCGGAGCGGGGGTAGCTTGCCGTTCGCCGGTCGGGATGGACATTGGGGATGACTTCGTCGGATGCGCCGTCGATCCGGCTCCAGCGGGTGTGGATCGTCTCCAGGAAGACGAGGTATTCGGCGGAGTGAAGGGCGGCGATCGGGCCGAGGCCATGATCGTCCGGCGCCTGGAAGGAACAGCCGGCCTTCCCCGCACCGTCCTGCAGGACCTCGATACGGCGCGGCTGTTCCGGGTTCGGATAAAGCGTGCCGTTGGCCATGAAATGCTTGGGATCGTGGACCCATTGCCGCTCGTCGAAAATGGCTTTCATGGTGTTCCCTTCAGTTCTTCCAGTGCGGAACCGGCCAGCGACAGATAGGTCTCGTTCGGATCGTGGGAGAAGCCGAGCCGGTCGTAAAAGGCGCGCGCAGACGGGTTGTCGTTATAAACGGCGAGCTTGAGAAAGCCGACGGTCCAGTCCTTCGGGGCGGCTTGAAGCGCAGCCGAAAGCAGCCGTTTGCCCAGGCCACTGCCGCGCGTTTCTCCGGAAACCCAGAGATCGGAGACATAAAGGCCGGCGGACGCCCGGACCGTGGAGAAGACCGGCGAATAGACGATGACGCCGACGACCGTCCCGTCTGCGTTTTCCGCGAGCAGCGCATGGAACGCGGACGACGGGCCGAAGCCGTGCCGGATCAGGTCCTCCGTCGAGGCGCCGTGATCATCGCCGATGTCTTCCGACAGGCGCATCAGGGCCGCGTTCAGCTTTTCCGCGTCCGCCTTTTCGGCGCGCCGGATTGAAAATGCGTCGCTCACTTAAAAAGCCGTCCTGTCGGCGCCTTTCAGACCGAGCAGATCGCGCGCGTCACCCGGCGTCGCGACCTCGCGACCGAGCCGTTCCACGATTTCCCGTATCTTGGTCACCTGTTCCGCATTGGACCGGGCCAGCTCGCCCTTGCCGATAAAGACGCTGTCTTCCAGACCGACGCGGACGTGACCGCCCATGGCGGCGGCCATGGTCGCGAAGGGGATCTGCTGCCGGCCGGCGGCCAGCACGGAGAACATGTAATCGTCGCCGAACAGCTTGTCGGCGATCCGTTTCATGTGCTGCAGGTTCTCCGGATCCGCGCCGATACCGCCGAGCACGCCGAAGACGAACTGGATGAAGAACGGCGCCTTGACCAGGCCCCGGTCGGCGAAATGGCGCAGCATGTAGAGATGGCTGACGTCATAGCATTCGAACTCGAACCGCGCGCCGCGTTCCTGGCCGAGCCTGCCCAGGATCGTCGCGATATCGCGCGGCGTGTTCTTGAAGACCAGATCGTCAGAACCTTCCAGAAACGGCTTTTCCCAGTCGTACTTCCAGTCGTCGTAGCGGGCCGCCATGGGATAGAGCGCGAAGTTCATCGAGCCCATGTTCAGGGAACACATTTCCGGTTCGGCCTTCGTGGGGGCGGCGAGGCGTTCGTCGAGCGTCATGACCGCGCTGCCACCGGTGCTGATGTTAAGCACGGCGTCGGAGCCCTGCTTGATCACCGGCAGAAAGGCCATGAAATGTTCGGTCTTTGCCGATGGCCGACCGGTCTCCGGATCGCGGGCATGCAGATGCAGGATCGCCGCCCCCGCTTCCGCCGCCCCCATTGCCTGGCCGGCGATCTCCGGTCCGGTCACCGGAAGGTAGGGTGACATTGTGGGCGTGTGGATGGAGCCCGTGATGGCACAGGTGATGATGATCTTGTTTGTCATTTATCTTATTCCGGTCAGCCGGCCTGCAGCCGGCGGTCGACAACCGTTTCCAGGAACTCGGCAAGCGACGCGTCGAGGGTTTCGATGATTTCGCCCACATGGGCGCTGGTGGCGATCATGGGCGGGCAGACCAGGAAGTGGTCGCCCTCGTAGCCGCCGCGGGTCCGGCGCGAATAGATGATCAGCCCCTTGTCGTAGGCAATGTCGACCAGGGTGTTATAGGCGTTCAACTCGCGCGGCAGGGGTTTCAGGGTTTCCGGATCGCTGACCAGTTCGAAGGCAAGCAGCAGGCCCTTGCCGCGGACGTCGCCGATGACGGGATATTTCGCCATCAGGCTTTCAAGGCCGGCCTTGAGTTCGTCTCCCGCACGGGCCGCATTTTCCACCATGCCCTCGCGCTCGATTTCCTCCAGAACGGCCATGCCAGCCGCGCAGGCAAGCGGATTGCCGGCATAGGTGAAGCCATGCAGGAAGCCGCCGTCGTTGAGCACGTTCTCCACGATCCGGTCGCTTGCCACCATGGCGCCGAGCGGGGCGTAGCCGGCGGCAAAGCCTTTCGAGATCACCAGAATATCCGGCGCCACGTCCCAATGTTCGGCGGCGAAGAACTTGCCCGTCCGGCCACCGCCGGACATGACTTCGTCATGGATGAGCAGCACGCCGTACCGGGTGCAGATCTCGCGGATGCGTTTCATGTAGCCGGCCGGCGGCACCAGCGCGCCGGTCGAGGCGCCGCCGACCGGCTCGACGATAAAGGCGAGCACCGTTTCCGGACCTTCGGCCAGGATGCGCTCCTCCAGCATGTCGGCATAATGACGGCCGGTCGCCTCGTCTTCCGGGTCCAGCCGATCGAGATAGGCGCGGGGTGCGGGGATCTTCGGCATCGGCTGCATCATCGGATCGAAAGGCGCGGCGAGCGGCGCATAACCGGTGAGCGCGAGCGCGCCCAGGGTGCAGCCGTGATAGCTGGGATAGCGGGAGATGACCTTGTAGCGCTGGCTTTCGCCGGTCGCGATCGCGTTCTGCCGGGCGAGCTTGATCGCGCTCTCCACCGCTTCCGAGCCGCCGGAGACGAAGAACACCTTCTCCATGCCTTCCGGCGCCAGCGAGGCGGTCTTCTCCGCGAGCCTTTCCGCCGGTTCGGTCTCGAAATGCAGCCGGTAGCCGAAGGTCGACTTTTCCATCTGGCGGCGCATGGCTTCCAGAACGTTCGGATTGGAATGGCCGATGTTGCACACCATCGCGCCGGACGAGCCGTCCAGATAACGCTTGCCGTCCACGTCCCACATGTAGACGCCGCGGGCCTGGTCCAGCGTGGGGCGCCGCAGGCGGCTCTGGTAGAAGAGATGGGATTTGCCGGTTTTGCTCATTGGGTGGTTTCCGGAAGCGCCGCGCAGTCGCGTGGCCTGAAGCGAAGGCTGACGGTTTCCCCTTCGGAAAAGGGGTGCTCGTCGATCATGTTGATGGCCTGGAGCCGGTGGTCGCCGATCCGCAGGAAATAGCGCGCCGCCTGTCCCTGATAATCGACGGCTTCAACGGTGCCGGAGAGATCTATTCGATCATCTTTGGGCGCATTGGAAGAGGCCACGATCAGTTTTTCGGCCCTGAGCACCAGTTTTGCGGAGCCTTCGGCGGAAAGATGCGGTGCGCGGTCCCGCGGCACCTGGATCGCTCCGATGCCGTTGACATCGAGCGCAACGGTGGAAGCGTCGAGGCCGGTGCAGCGTCCGTCGAGGATGTTGGACGTGCCAAGAAACTTCGCGACGAATTCACTCGCGGGCGTGTTGTAGACCTCTTCCGGCGCGCCGACCTGTTCGACGACGCCGTTCGACATAACGACGAGCTTGTCGGACATGGCAAGCGCCTCGGACTGGTCGTGGGTGACGAAGACTGTGGTAACGCCGATCTGGTGCTGGATGCGCTTCAGTTCCACGCGCATGTCCTCGCGCAGATTGGCATCGAGCGCCGACAGCGGCTCGTCGAGGAGGAGCACGTCCGGCTCGATCACGATCGCCCGGGCCAGGGCGATGCGTTGCTGCTGGCCGCCGGAGAGTTCCTTCGGATAGCGGTCGCCCACATGGGGCAGCTGCACCAGGTCCAGCGCGTCGCGCACCTTCTTCTGCGCGTCGGCCTTTGAGACTGAACGGTATTTCAGGCCGAAGGCGACGTTCTCTGCCACGGTCTTGTGCGGAAACAGGGCGTAGTTCTGGAACACCAGCCCGAGATTGCGCTTGTGGATCGGAACGTCGTTGATCCGCTTGCCCTTGATGGTGATGTCACCCTCGGTCGGATCGAGCAGGCCGGCGATCATGCGCAAGGTGGTGGTCTTGCCGCAGCCGGAGGGGCCGAGCAGGGTGACGAAACTGCCGTCGGAAATGTCCATGGACATCCGGTGAACCGCGGTCACCTTGCCGAAGCGTTTCACGATATTGGTCAGGGATACAGCACTCACAAGCGTTCTCCGCATTGTGGGGAAAATGGCCTCCCGCTTCTGGCGGGTAAACGGGAGGCCAAGTTTTCAGGCAAATAGTCGGGACCTTAGTAGCCCTTCTGGATACGGCCGAACATCTTCGACCATTCCTGCTCATGTCCGTTCCAGTAATCCGGCTTGGCGAAGGTGAGCCCGTCCAGGGTGCCTTTCGGATCGAAGGCCGGCAGGGTCGGGATCTTCTTGCCGAGATCGACCTTGGTCGGGTCGAGCGCGGGCGGATAGTTCTGGCCTTCGGCCACGGCGATGGAGGTTTCCGGCGCCAGCATGAAGTTCAGAAGTTCCTCGCAGGCTTCCATCGGGGAGCCCTTGATGACGAACAGGCACTCCTGCCAGCCGAAGCCGTTGGGCGGATCCATGTAGCCGATATCGTGGCCCTGTTCCTGCAGCGCGTAGATGCGGCCGGACCAGCCTTCGGTGACATAGATTTCCTCTTCGGCAAGAAGGCTCATCAGTTCCGCGCCGGAGGTCCAGTATTTCAGGGAGAGATCCCGGTGGGTGCGGATGGCATCCCAGATCGCGTCCATGTCGGTCGCGCCGTTGGGATCCTGGCCGGTCTGCAGGGAGGCGTACCAGATGCGGGTGCGCCAGTCGCTCCAGCCGGCGATCTTGCCCTTGTACTTTTCGTCGAGCAGGATCTTGGCGCCTTTCTCCTTCATTTCGTCGTCGGAGATGTACTTGCGGTTATAGGCAAGACCCGTGGTGCCGTAGTCGTAGGGTACGCAGGAGAGAGACCCATCTGTTACTTCGCGGAACACCTCGACCAGTTTCGGAATGACGAATTTCAGGTTCGGGATGTTGTCTTCGTTGAGTTTCGAAGACAGGCCGAGATTGTGATAGCGCGCATAGTCGAAGACGCCGGAGAGGTGGGCGATGTTGTATTCGCCCGGCTGGCTTGCCTTGACGCGGGAGAGATATTCGTCGCCACCGCCGAAGGTGCCGTCGACGACGTTGATACCGGTCTTCTTGGTGTAGGGATCGAAGGCGTATTTACGGAAGGCTTCGGAGACGACGCCGCCCCAGCCGTCGAAACGGACCTGTTCGGTTGCCGCCAGCGCCTGGCGGGCGAAGGGCGTGTGTACGCCATAGGCGAGGCCGGCGGCGCCGATCAATCCCAAGAACTTGCGGCGGTCCAGGTCGCCGTTCAGATAGCGTTCCCGAAGGCGTTCGTAACGTTTCGTGTTGTCCATTTTAGTCCCCAATTCCGGTTGGTTTTCTGGAGTTTCGTTGTGTGCGTTGCGCGCGGTTCTAGCTGCCGCGCTGAAGGGCCATGCGCCGGGCGACCGCCATGCCGAGAAGCGGCAGGCCGACGGTCAGGAAAATCATCACTGACCCGAGCGCGTTGATTTCGGGCGAGATGGAATTGCGCAGCATGGCGAAGATCTGGGTCGGTACGGTTTCGACGCCGCCGGGCTTCCAGAACAGGGTGCCGGTGATGTCGTCGAAGCTGATGGTGAAGGCGAAGAGCATGCCGGCGAAGACGGCCGGCGCCAGCAGCGGCAGCGTGATCCGGAAGAAGGCCTGGACCGGAGGCGCGCCCAGGCTGATCGCCGCTTCCTCGTAGTCCCGGCGGATGCCGACGAGACGGGCCTGAACGACCAGGATCACGAAGGGCATGGTGAAGATCACATGTCCCATGAGGAGCAGAAGGAAGCTCTTGTTGAGCGACAGGGCGTTGAGAAACAGAAGCAGGGCGACAGCCAGCACCACTTCCGGCACCAGGATCGGTGCGATCAGAATGGTGGAGATCAGGTTGGATCCAGGAACCCGGTAGCGGATGAGGGCGAGGCTGGCGAGCACGCCGAGGGTCGTCGAAACCAGCGCGGTGAGTGCGCCCAGGATGAGGGAGGTTTCGAAGGCTCTCAGGATCGCGTCGTTGTTGGCGAGCTCGACGAACCAGTGGAAGGAAAACCCGGTCATCGGAAAGCTGCCGAACTGGCTGGCGTTGAAGCTTAACAGCACCACGACCGCCACGGGCAGGAACATGAAGATATAGACGAGCAGCGCCCATCCGCGGATCAGAAACCAACCCATCAGCCGAGCCCCTTCATCAGTTGCGCCATTCCAAGGAAGTGGTTGTAGATCAGGACCAGCCCGCCCAGGATCGCGAGCAACATGAGCGAGAGCGCGGAGCCGAGCGGCCAGTTGAGCTGGGTGATCACAGCCTCGAACACCAGATTGGCGAACATGGCGTTACGCGGCCCGCCGAGCACCAGCGGCGTGATGTAGGTGCCCGCACTCAGGACGAAACAGAGCAAGCCGCCCGCCGCGAGGCCGGGTAACGACAGCGGCAGAGTTACTTCCAGAAAGCTTTGCCAGCGGGTGGAGCCGAGCGAACAGGCCGCGTCTTCCAGGGAGATGTCGATCCCCTCCAGCGCCACATAGACGTTGAGGATCATGAAGGGCAGCAGGAAATGCACCAGCCCCAGGATGACGGTGGTCTCGTTGTAGAGCATCTGGATCGGTTCGCCGATGATGCCGAGCGTCTGCAGCAGCCAGTTCAGGGCGCCGGAGACGCCCAGGATGTTGATCCAGGACATGGTGCGGATGATGTAGCTGATCCAGAACGGCAGCATGAGCATCAAGAGCAGGATGGCCTTGTTGCCCCTTGAGCGTGCGATGAAATAGGCGGCCGGATAACCCATGAGCGCGCAGACGATCGTAGTGATCGCGGCGATCCGGAGCGTGCTGAACAGGATGTCCCGGTAGAACGGGTCGCCGAGCGCTTCCTGCCAGTTGTCAAGATAGAAGCCGACCTGATCGGCTCCGGTCGCCGTTCTGAGCCAGAACGAATAGACCACGATGAAGGCGAGGGGCACGAACAGGAGCAGTGTGACCGATGTCAGCGCAGGCGCCAGCAGGATCCATGGCTGGCGTCTTTCGCGCGCCTCGATACCCATCGCCGCCTCCCTCGTCAAAATTACCTTGACGGGACCGTGACAAGAGACGCTTCATAGAACAAATAGATAATTGAAATTGTAACTATAGATCTGATCTATGGCCTCACTCCCAAAACCTCTCCATCCGGAACGGCTTGCCCGGGACCTGGACTGGAACCTCTTGAGAACCTTCATCGTTCTGGCGCGGTCCAGCAGCGTGACGGAGGCCGCCGACCGGCTCCGGCTCAAGCAGCCAACTGTTTCCAGCGCCCTCAAGCGTCTCGAGGAACGGATCGGCAAGCGGCTGATCAACCGCTCCCCGGGTCATTTCGAACTGACGGAAGCCGGCCGGCTGCTCCACAAGGAGGCCGTCGACATCCAGGGTGCGATCCTGCGGCTCGGCACGCTGATGCGGGATGTGTCCGACGAGGTTCGTGGCCACGTCGATATTGCCATGGCCAGCCACGTGGTCAGTCCGTTGTTCGACGAAACGCTCCGGCAATTCCACCAGATGCATCCGGCGGCGACCATTTCCATCAACGTGTCCGCGAGCAAGGATGCGCTGGAAGCGGTCATGGGGCGGCGGGCCTCGCTTGCCGTCTGCCTCGTTCGGACCCGGAACCCGAAGCTGGAATATACGCGCCTGTTCCGCGAGTTCTTCGGCCTGTTCTGCGGTCCGTCCCATCCTTTGTTCGGCCGCTCCGATCTGACCAAGGCCGACCTTGCCGGCCAGTCTTCGGTCAGTTTCGTCACCGACCGGCTGGAGGATGCGCTGAGGCCGGTGACCCTGATGCGCGCGGAAGCGGACCTGGATGACCGGGTGGTGGGCACTTCCGCCAATCTGGAGGAAGTGCGGCGGATGATTCTGGCCGGCCTTGGCATCGGTCCGCTGCCGGTGCATGTGGTTCGGCGGGATGTGGAGGACGGCATGCTGTGGCAACTGCCGCCCTACGAAAACCTGCCGGAGATCGACGTTCACGTGGTGTGGAACCCGAAGGCCAAGATGAACCGTGCCGAAACGGCCATGCTCGACCTGCTTCTGGAGCAGATCAAGCAGAGGCCGATTGAGGAACGCACCTATCTTTGAAGATGCGTATTATACGCTCAAGGTCGCCTCGACCGCACGTTTCCAGGCGGCATAGGCGCGTTCGCGGTCTTTCGCTTCCATTTCGGGTTCAAAGGTCCGTTCCAGTTGCCAATTGCGGGCAAAGTCGTCCTGTCCCGGATAGACGCCCGCCTGCTGACCCGCCAGCCAGGCGGCCCCGAGCGCCGTCGTTTCGGTGATGACCGGCCGGTCCACCGGAACACCGAGGATATCGGCCAGGAACTGCATGGCCCAGTCCGATCCGGTCATGCCGCCGTCGACGCGCAGTGTCTGTTCAACGTCCGATGAACTGTCCCAGTCGGCGCTCATCGCCTCGAGAAGATCGCGGGTCTGGAAGCCGACGCTTTGCAGGGCGGCGCGGGCGAACTCGGCAGGCCCGGTGTTGCGTGTCAGGCCGAACATGGCGCCGCGGCAGGTCGGGTTCCAGTAAGGCGCGCCGAGACCGACGAAGGCGGGAACGAGGATCACGTTCTGGCTCGGGTCGGCGGCATCGGCAAGGCTGTGGGTGTCGGCGGCGTTCTGGATGATCTTCAATCCGTCGCGCAGCCATTGCACGACCGCACCGGCCACGAAGATCGAGCCTTCAAGCGCGTAGGTCGGCTTGCCGTCGAGCTGATAGGCGATGGTGGTCAAGAGCCGGTTCTGCGAGGAGACCGCCGTGTCGCCGGTGTTGAGCAGGGCAAAGCACCCGGTGCCATAGGTCGATTTGAGCATGCCCGGTTTGAAACAGGCCTGGCCGACGGTGGCCGCCTGCTGGTCGCCGGCGACACCCATGATCGGGATCGGACGGCCGAAGAGGCCGGGCTCGGTCATGCCATAGTCGGCACCGCAATCCTTCACCTCCGGCAGCATGGCCATCGGGATGTCGAAAAGGCCGCAGATCGTCTCGCTCCAGCGGCCCTTGTGAATGTCATAGAGCATGGTGCGGGCGGCATTGGTGGCGTCGGTCGCATGCATCTTGCCGCCGGTGAGCTGCCAGATCAGCCAGCTGTCCACGGTGCCGAACAGGAGCTCGCCGCGGGCGGCCTTCTCGCGGGCGCCGTCAACGGTGTCGAGGATCCATTTCAGCTTGGTGCCGGAAAAATAGGGGTCCGCCAGCAGTCCCGTTTTGGCGGTGATGGTTGCTTCGTGGCCGTCGTCCTTCAGGGAGCGGCAGAAATCGGCGGTGCGGCGATCCTGCCAGACGATGGCGTTATAGACGGGACGGCCTGAGGCCTTGTCCCAGACCACGGTGGTTTCGCGCTGGTTGGTGATGCCGATGGCAGCGATGGCCGAAGGGGCGACGCCTGCGATTTGAAGCGCATCGCTGCAGGTGATGATTGTGGTTTTCCAGAGATCGGCGGGATCGTGCTCGACCCAGCCGGAGGAGGGAAAGTGCTGTGCGAATTCTTCCTGCGCCGACGCGACCGGCCTCATGTCCTGATTGAAGAGGATGGCCCGGCTGGAGGTCGTGCCCTGGTCGATCGCGAGTATGTGGGTCATCTAAATTCGTTTTAAGATCCGGCGTAGCGGGGCGGCCGAGGCCCGTAGGCCCCGGCCTGGGAGGTTACTTCTGCCAGCTGGCGATCAGCGTGTCGTAGTCGACCGTGACCGGCTGCGGCTTTTCGTTGGCCAGCTTCGGCTTCGGAGCGCCGGGCTGGCTGAGCCAGACTTCCGGATCCTGTTCCTCGTTCAGCTTCGGACCGAGGTCACCCTGGACGCCGGCGCGTTCCAGACGCTGCAGGACGCGTTCCTGCTGCTGGCACAGGCTGTCGAGCGCTTCCTGGGCGGACTTCGCACCGGACGACGCATCGCCGATGTTCTGCCACCACAGCTGTGCGAGCTTCGGATAATCCGGAACGTTGGTGCCGGTCGGCGACCAGCGGACGCGGGCCGGCGAGCGGTAGAACTCGACCAGACCGCCGAGCTTCGGTGCGCGTTCGGTGAAGCTCTTGTCCTGGATGGTGCTCTCGCGGATGAAGGTGAGGCCCACGTGGGACTTCTTCACGTCCACCGTCTTGGAGACGACGAACTGGGCGTAGAGCCAGGCGGCCTTGGCCCGGTCGACCGGGGTCGATTCCATCAGCGTCCAGGAACCAGCGTCCTGGTAGCCGACCTTCATGCCTTCTTCCCAGTAGGCGCCGTGCGGGCTCGGAGCCATGCGCCACTTCGGCGTGCCGTCGTCGTTGAGAACGGCCTTGGCGCCATCCCCCACCATGTCGGCGGTAAAGGCGGTGTACCAGAACATCTGCTGGGCGACCGCACCCTGCGAGGGGATCGGTCCGGCTTCGGAGAAGGTCATGCCGGCTGCTGCCGGTGGCGAGTACTTGTCCAGCCACTGGGTGTATTTCTCGATGGCATAGACGGCTGCCGGAGAGTTGGTCGCGCCGCCGCGGGCCACGCAGGAACCGGTCGGCTGGGACTTGTCGTTGACGCGGATACCCCATTCGTCGACCGGCAGGCCGTTCGGCTCGCCCTTGTCACCCATGCCGGCCATGGACATCCAGGCATCGGTGAAGCGCCAGCCGAGCGACGGATCCTTCTTGCCGTAGTCCATGTTGCCGTAGACGGTCTGGCCGTCGATGGTCTTGCCGGTGAAGAACTCGGCGATGTCCTCATAGGCCGACCAGTTCACCGGAACACCCAGTTCGTAGCCGTATTTGTCCTTGAACTCGGCTTTGATCTTCGGGTCGGTGAACCAGTCGTAGCGAAACCAGTAGAGGTTGGCGAACTGCTGGTCGGGCAGCTGGTAGAGCTTGCCGTCGGGACCGGTGGTGAAGCTGGTGCCGATGAAGTCGGCCACGTCCAGCCCAGGGTTGGTCACGTCCTTGCCTTCGCCGGCCATCCAGTCGGTCAGGTTGCGGGCCTGCTGGTAGCGCCAGTGGGTGCCGATCAGGTCGCTGTCGTTGATATAGGCGTCGTAGATGTTTTCGCCCGACTGCATCTGGGTTTGCAGTTTTTCGACCACGTCGCCTTCGCCGATCAGGTCGTGGGTGATCTTGATGCCGGTGATGGCCGTAAAGGCCGGTGCCAGCACCTTGGATTCGTATTCATGTGTGGTGATGGTTTCCGACACCACCTTGATTTCCATGCCGGCGAACGGCTTGGCGGCATCCACGAACCACTGCATTTCCTTTTCCTGGTCGGCGCGCGACAGCGTCGACAGATCGCCGATCTCCGTGTCCAGGAACTGTTTGGCCTCGTCCATTCCGGCGAAGGCCGGTCCGGTGAGTACCCCGAGGTTCAACGCGAGCGCCGTTGTCGATTTCAGTAGCAAGTTCATAGTTTCCTCCCACGTGTAAACTGTGGTTTTGATGCGGGGCCAAGGGGTTGTCTTCCCCGGACCGCCGGTTTTTCCCCTCAACTACACCCAGCGGAAAACCGCTGCGGCATAGATCAGGCAAACGATCAGCGCATAGGGTTGCGATACGCCGACAAGTGCGAGCCAGGCCAGGTTGATGAAGGCCGAGCCGAGCAAGGTGATGAAGAGACGGTCCCCCCGGGTCGTCTCTATGCGGAGCACGCCGACCCGCGGCGTTTCCGGAAACCGGATCGCCAGCACCGTGAAGGTGACGAGCAGCAATGCGATGACTGCGAAGAAAATCGCGGTCGGATATGTCCAGGCCATCCATTCCATGGGTCTGTCTCCTCCCGGGTCCGGCTACACGCGCCCCAGGGCAAAGCCCTTGGCGATGTAGTTGCGGACGAAATAGATGACGAGCGCGCCGGGCACGATGGTGAGCACGCCGGCAGCCGCCAGCACGCCCCAATCGAGGCCGGAGGCGGAAACGGTGCGGGTCATGGTGGCGGCGATCGGCTTGGCGTTGACGCTGGTCAGCGTTCGGCTCAACAGCAGTTCCACCCAGCTGAACATGAAGCAGAAGAAGGCGGCGACACCGATGCCGGAAGCGATCAGCGGCATGAAGATCTTCACGAAGAAGCGGCCGAAGCTGTAGCCGTCGATATAGGCGGTCTCGTCGATCTCCTTCGGCACGCCGCGCATGAAACCTTCCAGGATCCACACCGCCAGCGGCACGTTGAACAGGCAGTGGGCCAGCGCCACGGCGATATGGGTGTCGAACAGGTCGATGGAGCTGTAGAGCTGGAAGAAAGGCAGGGCGAACACCGCGGGCGGAGCCATGCGGTTGGTCAGGAGCCAGAAGAACAGGTGCTTGTCGCCCATGAAATGATAGCGCGAGAACGCGTAGGCCGCCGGCAAGGCCACAGTCACGGATATCACCATGTTCATGACCACGTAGATCAGCGAATTGACATAGCCCATGTACCAGCTCGGATCGGTCAGGATCGTCACGTAGTTGGCGAAGGTCAGGTTCTGCGGCCAGAGCGAGAAGGTCGACAGGATCTCCGAATTGGTCTTCAGGCTCATGTTCAAAAGCCAGTAGATCGGCAGCATCAGGAACAGCAGGTAAAGCGTCATCACGACGGCCTTGCTGTTTATCCCGGGCAGGGCGAGGCCGCGCGGGGCGGCGGGGCTGACGGCAACGTCGGTCATTAGACGCGCTCCGCTTTGTCGAGATTGGTCATCACGGTGTAGAACACCCAGGAAATCAGCAGGATCACCAGGAAGTACATGATCGAGAAGGCAGCGGCCGGACCGAGATCGAACTGGCCAAGGGCCATCTTGACGAGGTCGATCGACAGGAAGGTCGTCGAGTTGCCGGGACCGCCGCCGGTGACGACGAAGGGTTCGGTGTAGATCATGAAGCTGTCCATGAAGCGCAGCAGGATGGCAATCATCAGAACGCCGCGCATCTTCGGCAGTTCGATGTACCGGAAGATTTTCCAGCGGCTCGCCTGGTCGATCTTGGCGGCCTGGTAATAGGCATCCGGAATGGACTGCAGGCCGGCATAGGCGAGCAGCGCGATCAGCGAGGTCCAGTGCCAGACATCCATGATCACAACGGTCGCCCAGGCGGCAAAGAAGTCTTGCGTGTAGTTATAGGGAATGCCGAGCACTTCCAGCGTGTAGCCCAGAAGGCCGATGTCGACGCGGCCGAAGATCTGCCAGATGGTGCCGACCACGTTCCACGGAATGAGCAACGGCAGCGACATGACGACGAGGCAGAACGAGGCCCAGAAGCCGCGCTTGGGCATGTTCAGCGCCACGAGAATGCCGAGCGGCACCTCGATCGCCAGGATGATCGCCGAGAAGGCCGCCTGACGCCCGAGCGCATCCCACATGCGGTCGCTTGCGAGCAGTTCCCGGAACCATTCGAGTCCGGCCCAGAAGAACTGGTTGTTGCCGAACGTGTCCTGGACGGAATAGTTCACCACGGTCATAAGCGGGACCACCGCGGAAAAGGCGACGAGCGCCAGAACCGGCAGGACGAGGAACCAGGCGCGCTGGTTGACGGTCTTTTCCATCACGCGGCCTCCCCTTCGACACGCCAGCCGTCGGCATAGACGTTCACCCGTTCGGGCACGAAGCTGATGCGGTTCATGTCCGCGCTGATGTGTTCGTCTTCCTCAGCGATGATGTTGATGTCGTTGCCGAAGAACTCCGCCCGGACGATCTTGTGGCGGCCGACGTCCTCCACCCGGCGGATCTTCACCGGCAGGCCCTCGCTCTGGGAGAGGCGCGCGAATTCCGGACGCACGCCGATCTCGACCTTGCCTTCGAGCTTGCCGTATCCCTTGCCGAGCGGCAGCCAGGAGCCGTTGAGATAGGCCCGGTCGCCTTCGATCTGCGCGGGTATGACGTTCATGCCGGGCGAGCCGATGAAATAGCCCACGAACGTGTGCTCCGGCGTCATAAACAGCTCTTCGGGCGTTCCGATCTGAACCACACGGCCGTCGTACATGACCACCACCTTGTCGGCGAAGGTCAGGGCCTCGGTCTGGTCGTGGGTCACGTAGATCATGGTGTGGCCGAATTCGCGGTGGAGCGATTTCAGCTGGGTGCGCAGCTCCCATTTCATGTGCGGGTCGATCACCGTCAGCGGCTCGTCGAACAGGAGCGCGTTGACGTCTTCGCGGACCATGCCGCGGCCGAGGCTGATTTTCTGCTTGGCGTCGGCGGTCAGGCCGCGGGCCTTGTGGTCGAGTTCGGCCTCCATGCCGATCATCTCAGCGATCTGCTGCACCCGGCTGGCGACATAGGCAGCATCCGCGCCTCGGTTCTTCAGCGGGAAAGCCAGGTTCTGGCGCACGGTCATGGTGTCGTAGACGACCGGGAACTGGAACACCTGGGCGATGTTGCGCGCCACCGTCGGCGCAGCGGTCACGTCCGTGTCGTTGAACAGGATGCGGCCCTGGCTCGGTTTCAGCAGCCCGGAAATGATGTTGAGCAGGGTGGTCTTGCCGCAGCCGGAGGAGCCGAGCAGGGCATAGGCCTCGCCATCGCCCCAGACGTGGTTCATTTCCTTCAGGGCGTAGTCGTCCTCGCCTGTGGGATGGGGCAGATAGGAATGCGCCAGATTTTCGAGGGTGATCTTTGCCATGGTCCGGTTCTCCTCAGGCCGCCAGGGCGTAAGCTGCGGGCGCGACCAGATGGCCGTCTTCGCCGAAAATGTAGACATGGGCCGGGTTCAGCCAGACCTTGAGCGGTTCGCCCAGGGGCAGGTCGTGGACGCCCAGCAGGAGGCCCACCCAGCGTTCGCCGTGATGGTCCAGATGGACGAAGGTTTCCGATCCGGTCAATTCGGTCACCGCAAGACGGGTCGTGAACTCCATGGCGTCCGGCGTGTGCTGGAAAATCTCCAGATGATTCGGACGGAAGCCGGCGGTGTAGCGGCCGTCGGCCAACTCTGCGAGCTTGCCTGTGGCAGGCGCAGACTGACCGTCGCCGAACATCAGTTTGCGGCCGGTCTTGGAGATCTGCAGGAAGTTCATCGGCGGGTCGGAAAAGACCCGCGCCGTGGTGGCATCGACGGGACGGCGGTAGACGTCCGGCGTCGGGCCGAACTGGGTGATCCGGCCTTCCCAGAGTGTGGCCGTATGGCCGCCGAGCAGCAGGGCCTCTTCCGGTTCGGTCGTGGCATAGACGAAGATCGAACCGGCTTCCTCGAAGATCTTCGGGATCTCGACGCGCAGCTCTTCGCGCAGCTTGTAGTCCAGGTTGGCAAGCGGTTCGTCCAGGAGAACAAGGCCCGCGTTCTTGACCAGCGCGCGGGCAAGGGCGCAGCGCTGCTGCTGGCCGCCGGACAGTTCCAGCGGCTTGCGCTCCAGCATCGGCGTCAGCTTCATCAGGTCGGCCGTCTTGCGGACCGCGGCGTCTATGTCCGCTTTCGATTTTCCCGCGAGACGGAGAGGGCTGGCGATGTTCTCGTAGACCGTGATCGATGGGTAATTGATGAATTGCTGATAGACCATGGCGACATTGCGCTTCTGGACGCGGACGCCGGTGACGTCTTCATCGTTCCAGAAGACGCGTCCGGTATGCGGCACGTCGAGACCGGCCATGAGGCGCATGAGCGTCGTCTTTCCCGAAAGCGTCGGGCCGAGCAGGACGTTCATCGTGCCGTTTTTCAATTCGAGGTCGGTGGGGTGGATGTGGGTCTGGCGACCCACCACCTTCGACACCCCCTCCAGTCTCAAAGTCATTGTCGTCCTCCCAGACTATTCCGCCGCCGCTCTGCTCCGCTGCGCGGTCTCGTTCTTCATCCACGCTTCCAGCGTGGCGATCTCGTTTTCGGACATGCGCAAACCGAGTTTGCTGCGTCTCCACACAACATCCTCCGCCGTGCGAGCGAATTCCTTATCCATCAGCCATTCGACTTCGCGCGCCGACAGCGTCGCGCCGAAGTCCTGTCCCATGTCCGCTTTCGTCTTCGCCGGCCCGAGCACCTGCCAGGTCTCGGTGCCGTAGGCCTTGACCAGACGCCGCGACCAGAAGTCGTTCAGGAACGGATAGTCGGTCTTGAGGCGGGCGATCAGCGCGCCGACATCGCCGACTGGGAAATCGCCGCCGGGCAGGGGCACGCCTGCCGTCCAGGCGCCCTTCCGGTCGGGGAAGTAGCGCAGGATTTTCTCAAGGGCGCTTTCCGCCAGCCGGCGGTAGGTGGTGATCTTGCCGCCGAAGACGTTCAGGAGCGGCGCGCCGCCGGCATCGTCGATCTTCAGCGTGTAGTCGCGGGTCGCGGCCGTGGCGGACGAGGCGCCGTCGTCGTAAAGCGGCCGGACACCGGAATAGGTCCAGACGATGTCGTCGACGGAGATGTTGCGTTTGAAGTACTGGTTGGCGAAGTCGACCAGATACTGCCGTTCCTCGGGCGTGCACACCGGTTTGACCGATGGATCGGGGTGTTCGGAATCGGTCGTCCCGATCAGGGTGAAGTCGGTTTCGTAGGGAATGGCGAAAATGATCCGCCCGTCTGTGCCCTGGAAGAAGTAGCACTTGTCATGGTCGTAGAGACGCCGGGTGACGATGTGCGAGCCGCGGACCAGGCGAACGCCTTCGCGGCTGTCGACATGAATGGTGTCGTGGATGATGTCACCGACCCACGGCCCGCCGGCATTCACCAGCATCTTCGCGTGCATCTGGCTGCGCTTGCCTGTCTCGGTATCCTCGAGTTCGATCTCCCAGCCGCCTTCGACGCGCTGTGCCTTGAGAACCTTGGTCCGGACCAGAACCTTCGCGCCGCGGGCAACCGCGTCGCGGGCATTGAGGACGACGAGCCGGGAATCTTCGATCCAGCAGTCGGAGTATTCGTAGGCGCGCTCGAAACGGTCCTGAAGCGGCGCGCCCTCCGTGGTGCCTTTCAGGCTGAGCGAGGTCGTACCGGGAAGGAGCTTCCGGCCGCCGAGATTGTCATAGAGGAACAATCCGAGGCGGATCAGCCAGGCCGGGCGTCGACCCTTCATCCAGGGCATGACGATGTTGAGGATGCGCGAGGTCGGCGTTGAGCCTTCGAAACGCATGTCCTTGTAAATCGGAAGGACGAAGCGCATGGGCCAGCTGATATGCGGCATGGCGCGGAGCAGGGTTTCCCGCTCGATCAGCGCTTCGCGCACCAGGCGGATTTCGAAATATTCGAGATAGCGCAGGCCACCGTGAAAGAGCTTGGTCGAAGCGGAAGACGTGGCGGAGGCGAGGTCGTTCATTTCCGCCAGAACGACGGACAGTCCCCGTCCGGCCGCATCGCGGGCGATTCCGCACCCGTTGATACCGCCGCCGATAATGAACAGATCGCAGGTCTGGCTTTTGCCTTTTGACTGCGCCACATGGGCCTCCCACCCGAAAGTTAACGGGTGGATCGAACCACAGGGGGTTGCGTGGAGTCAATCGAATTTATTCGATATTTTTCGTTTTCTTTCTTTATGGGTGAAAAACGCGCGGTTCTTGTTGCGTCAATTCGAAAAAAGAGAATTTCTGCGGTTGTGCCGGGTTCTGAGCGGTTTGGTTTGATGCCAATGGCTGCTCTCGACGCGATTGTCGGGTTCGGTTTGCCGAAAATCACTCGGAAAAGATCAATTCTTGCCTTGAATGGAAAAAATTCGCATAGTCTTCGCGAAAAAGGGAACATCGCATGTCTCAGGCGTTCAGGCTGCCAGAAATACTCGAAATCGCGCGTGCCGAAGGAAAGGTGACGGTCGAGGGACTGGCGGACCGCCTGGGCGTTACGGTGCAGACGATCCGCAGGGACCTTTCCGAACTGGCGGATACCGGCCGGTTGGAACGGGTCCATGGCGGGGCCGTGTTGCCGTCGAGCGTTTCCAATATCGGCTACGAGGAACGACGGAACCTGAACGATGCGGGCAAGGCGGCCATCGCCCGGGCCTGCGCTCGCGAAATTCCCGAAGGCGCTTCGGTGTTTCTCAATATCGGTACCTCGACGGAGGCGGTCGCCCGCGAACTGCTGCGCCACCGCAGCCTGATGGTCATCACCAACAACATGAACATTGCGAACATTCTGGTCGCGAACAAGGATTGCGAGATCATCGTGGCGGGCGGCGTGCTACGCCGGTTCGACGGCGGCCTGATCGGCAACCTGACCATCAGCACGATCGAGCAGTTCAAGTTCGACCTGGCTGTGATCGGTTGCTCGGCGCTGGATGAGGATGGCGATCTTCTCGATTTCGACATTCAGGAAGTGGGCGTCAGCCAGACCATCATCGCCCGCTCGCGCAAGACCTTTCTCGTCGCCGACCATTCCAAACTGAAGCGCAGTGCGCCGGCGCGGATTGCTTCGCTGGCCGACGTGGATGCGTTCTTCACCGACCAGCCGTTGCCAAGCCGTCTCGAAGCCCGGTGCCGGGAGTGGGGCGTCGACGTTCATATCGCTGACTGACCGGGTCTGCCCTCAAGCGACGCAGACCGGTCCGGCCCAGGATCAAATGCCGAAGCGGTCGCGGAAGCGATAGACCAGGACCGAAGGGGCGAGGAACCAGGGATTGCCGGAATAAAGCGGCCGGGTCGGGAAGGAGATGCGCTCCAGTGCCGACGGCGCGGTTTCCGTTCCTGCGGCCTTAGCCCCCATGCGCATGCCCAGGTAACTCGCCATGCCGACTCCCGAGCCGCAATAGCCCATGGCGTGATAGAGGCCCTTGTCCTCGCCGCAATGGGCAAGCGTGTCGAAGGTGTAGCCGACGAAGCCCATCCAGGAGTGGCTGATCTGGATGTCGCGCAGCTCCGGAAACAGGGCGACCATGTCGCTGTGCAGTTTGACGGCGCTCTTCCTTGGATCGGTCTCGCTTAGCGAAACGCGGCCGCCGAAGAGCACCCGCTTCCGGTCCGGCGACAGGCGGTAGTAGTAGACCAGCTTGCGCGTGTCGGAGAGCATTCGGTCGGTCGGGAAAAGCCGGTCGACAAGGTCCTGGGGAATTTCCTCCGTGGCGATCACATAGGACCCGATCGGAATGATCCGACGCTGATGATGGGGCGAAACAGGGCCGGTATAGCCGTTGGTGGCGAGGATGACCTTGCCGGCTTTCACTTTGCCTGCGGCCGTGCTGACCGAGAATCCGCTGCCTTGCCGTTCCAGGGAGATCACCGGGCAATGGCTTTTCACCTTCGCTCCGGCCTCCAGGACACGGGTGAGCAGGGCCGGGTGGTACTTGCCGACATCGATGCTGCAGTGATGGGGAAAGACCATGCCGCCGTGATAGGCCTCGGTGCCGAGTTCGCTCGACATCTCCGACCTGGGGACCATGAAGGCGTCGTTCTTCCAGACCTTGTGACCGGCCGCGCATTCCCTGACGAGCTTGTCGTAAAGGTGTGGTTTGTGGGCGCCGTGAAAGCGTCCGACAGGACGGAAGTCGCAGTCGAGCGCCTCGTCGCGCACAAGCCGGTGCATATAATCCAGCGAGGCCTGGCCTTCTTCCAGGATCCCGACGGCGATCTCGGCTCCATAGCGGCGCTCGAGGGTGGCGTAGCCCGGCTTGATGCTGGTAGAAACCTGGCCGCCGTTGCGGGTGCTGCAGCCCCATCCGGCTTCTTCGGCGTCGAGGATCAGGGTCGACAGGCCTTCGCGGGCGGTCTGCAGGGCTGCGTTGAGGCCGGTGTATCCCGCGCCAATGACGACGACATCCGCCTCGGCCGGAAGGTCGGCCGATCGGAAGTCCGTCGCGCGGCCGGTCTGCCACCAATAGGGTTCGGCCTTGAAATCTTGCGAGAAAAGGTCTGCGGCCTGCATCGGCTTTGTTCCTAAGAAACCTGGTGATCTTCCAGGATGAGATCGGCACCCTTTTCGCCGACCATGATCGTCGGGGCGTTGGTGTTGCCGGACGTTACCGTTGGAAAGATGGAGGCATCAACCACCCGGAGATTGTCCACCCCGTAGACCCGCAGCCGGGCATCGACGACGTCGACCTCCGGGTCCGGACCCATCCGGCAGGTGCTAACCGGATGGAAGACGGTGGAACAGCGCTCGCGGATATCCGCCACCATATCCTCGTCGGTTTGAACCTGCAGGCCGGGTGCGATTTCGCTTTCGACGACGGACTGCATGGCGGGCGCGGCTGCGATCCTGCGCATCAGCTTGCAGCCTTCCACCATTTCGGTGACGTCCTGTTCCGTGCTCAGCGAGTTCGGATGGATTTCCGGCAGATCCATCGGGTCGGCGGAGCGGAGCGTGATGCGCCCGCGGCTGGATGGCCTCGTCGGCTGGAAACCGAGCAGGAAACCCGCGAAGGGATCCGGGTTCATCAGCGGCCGCTTGCCTTTCGGCGCCTTGGTGTAGCTCACGGGCGAGAAATAAAGCTGCATGTTCGGCCGCTTGCAGTCCGGGTTGGACTTCACGAAGCCACCGGCCTGATTGACGCTGAGCGACAGGGGACCGCGCCGGGTGAGCACATAGCGCATGCCCTGAAGAAGCTTGCCCCACCAGGGGTAAAGCAGGTTGTTCAGGGTCGGCACCCTGGACCGGTAGAGATAGTCTAGGCCGAGATGATCCTGCAGGTTCCAGCCGACGCCGTTGCGGGCAACGGCGACATCGATACCCTTCGCCTTGAGATTTTCCGGCCGTCCGATCCCTGAGAGCATCAGAAGCCGGGGCGAGGTGACCGCACCGGCGCTCAGGATGACCTCGCGCCGCGCGGTGACCGTCTCTTCCCGTCCGCCCCGGCGATAGGCGACGCCGGTCGCGCGGGTTCCCTCCAGCAGAACCCGGGTCGCATGGGCGTGGGTGATGATGGTGACGTTGGCGCGCCGTTTCGCCTTCGACAGATAGGCGCGGGCCGTCGACATCCGGAAGCCGTCCTTCGCGGTGATCTGGTAGAGGCCGACGCCTTCCTGATCCGCGCCGTTGAAGTCGGCATTGCGCCGGAAGCCGGCCTGTTCGCTTGCCTCGATGAAGGCGTCGCAGAGCGGATGCACGTCGCGGCGCTGGCGAGAGACGTAAACCGGGCCGCTATCGCCGCGATAGTCGTCGGCGCCGGCCTCGTTGGTCTCCAAACGCTTGAAGACGGGCAGGACGTCGTTCCAGCCCCAGCCGGGATTTCCAAGCGCCTCCCAGTCGTTGAAGTCGTCGTGCTGGCCGCGGATAAAGACCATGGCGTTGATCGAGCTCGATCCGCCCAGCACCTTGCCTCTCGGCCAGTAGCCTTCCCGCCCGTTCAGTTCCGGATCCGGTTCGGTGCGGTACATCCAGTTGATCTTAGGATTGTAGAAGGCCTTGCCGTAGCCGATCGGCATCCAGATCCACAGGTTCTTGTCCGTCCCGCCCGCCTCCAGCAGGCAGACGCTGAATTTGCCGCTTTGCGACAGGCGATCGGCCAGAACCGAGCCGGCCGAGCCGGCACCGACAACGACGAAATCGAACTCACGCATTTGGTGCCTACCGGACAGTCTTGTCGCGCTGAACGAGAATGGAAACGAGGGCCAGCAGTCCCGAGCCGATGATCAGGACGAAGGACACCGCGTTCAGGACGGGGGTGGAGCCGACCTTGGCGACGCGGTCGTACATGGTGATCGTCAGCGGCGATTCCGATCCCACCAGGAACAGGGTGGTGTTGAAGTTCTCAAACGAGACGAGAAAGGCGACGATGCCGGCCGCGATCATCGCAGGCCGCAGATACGGCAAGGTGATGGTCCAGAGCACCCGGGCGCGGGAGGCGCCGAGGTTGAGGGCGGCCTCCTCCATGCTTTCATCGAATTTCTTCAGGCGTGCGGTGATGACCAGCGAGGTAATCGTGGTGATGAAGGAAAACTGCCCCATGACCACCAGGAAGATGCCGGGCCGTAGCAGCTCCAACTCCATGTCATAACGGTTTTCCATGAAGTTGGCCGTGTTGCTGGCCAGCACCAGGATCGAAATACCCAGAATGACGCCCGGGATCACGAGCGGCACGATCATCACGATGTAGAAGAAGTTCTTGGCGGGGAACTGTCCGCGCACGAACAGGAAGGCATTTGTCGTTCCGACCGTCACGGCGAGCGTGGCGACCAGGGCGGCGATCACGAAGGAATAATAGATCCCGCGCAAGAGCCGCCGGTCATGGAACATACCGAGCTTCGGTTCGCTGTCGTTGAAGAACCAGTCCAGGGTGAAGCCCTGCCAGGGGAGGGCGGGGAACAGGCTGTCGTTGAAGGCAAACACGCTGGCCGCGACGAGCGGGGCGGCGAGGAAGACGAAAAACGCCGCGATATAAAGCCGGTATCCCCAGAGGAACGGTGTGGCCTTGTTCTGTGCAAGCATCAGCCGTCCTCCTCAGCTCTTCGCAACGGTGTTGGCGAGCGTCTGGCCGCTCAGCTTCAGACCGAGCCAGATGACGACCGACGTGAACAGAAGCAGCAGCATGCCGAAGGCCGCGCCTGCCTCCCAGTTGAAGCGGGTGATGAACTGGTTGTAGATCTGTTCGGTGAACCAGCTGGAATTCTTGCCGCCGAGCAGGATGGGCGTGAGGTAGGAACCGGCGGTCAGCATGAAGACCACGATGCAGCCGGAGACGATGCCGGGCATGGCATAGGGAATGATGATCCGGCGCAGGACTGTAAAGCCGTTGCCGCCGAGATTGTAGCCGGCCTCGATCATGGAATTGTCCATGCCGTCGAGGGTGGAGACCAGCGGCACGATCATGAACAGGATGACCGTGTAAACAAGGCCGATGATGACGGTGACATCGTTGTAGAGGAACTCGATCGGCTGATCGACGAGGCCGGCCCATTGAAGAAACGACGAGATGACGCCGGTTTCCCGCAAGAGCAGGATCCAGCCGTAGGCGCGGATCAGGTCGCTCACCCAAAGCGGGATCAGGCAGAGCAGGAACAGGGCGCCGCGGGTGCGGTTGCCGGCGAGCTTGGCGATGTAATAGGCGATCGGAAAGCCGATCAGCAGCGCCAGTGCGGTCACCAGCAGCGACATGGAACCGGTGCGCAGCAGGGTGTTCCAGTAGATCGGCTCGTTCAGAAAGTCCATGTAGTTGCCGAAGCCGAATTCATAGACCCTGGGCGCGACCTTCTCGCGAAGGGACAGCGCGATGATTCCGATATGGGGCAGGACGATCAGCAGAATGATCCAGAGCGCGAACGGGGCGAACAGCAGGATCAGCGCAAGACGCCTGAAATCTTTCTGCTGCATCAGGCCGATCCTTCGGCTGCAAAGCACATGGCCTGCCGGGACGACCAGAACAGGCAGACCTCTTCGCCCGGTTTCAGATCGTCGTGGCCGGTCAGGGTGACATCGGCCTCGATCAGTTCGCCCCTGGAACTGCGGACGAGAACCCGGCTGTTGGCGCCGTTGAACAGCAGACTGTCGACGGTGCCGTCCATGCGGTTGTCGGCGTCACCGGGAACGCTGTCGGCCGCGGACCGGCGGACGGTATGGATGAATTCCGGGCGAATGAAGACGTTGACGGCTGTGCCTTCTGGAATTTTCTTGCCACCTGCGGCGGTGAAGGTCATCTGGAGACCCTGATCGGTCTCGACCGTTCCGCCGCTGCCGTCGCTTGCCTTGACCTTGCCGGACCAGCGGTTGCTGTCGCCGACGAAGCCGGCGACGAAGGCGGTCTCGGGGTGATGGTAAAGTTCCTGGGGTGTGCCGATCTGCTCGAAACGGCCCTGGTTCATGATCGCCACATGGTCGGACATGACGAGGGCTTCCGACTGATCGTGGGTGATGTAGATGAAGGTCGTGTTGAACTGGTGCTGAAGCTGCTTGAGCTCGATCTTCATGGCTTCGCGCAATTTCAGGTCAAGCGCGCCGAGCGGTTCGTCGAGCAGGAGCACGTCCGGATCGAGCACCATGCAGCGCGCGATGGCGATGCGCTGCTTCTGGCCGCCGGAAAGCTGATGGATTTCGCGCTCCCCCACATCGGGCAGGGCGATCCGTTCCAGGACGTCCTGCACCTTGGCCTTGATCTCGGCGTTCTTCACGCCGTTGCAGCGCAATCCGTAGGCGATGTTCTCAAAGACGTTCATCATCGGAAACAGCGCGAGGTGCTGGAACACCATCTTGACGTTGCGCTTGTTGGGCGGGGTGCCGAGCACCGATCGGCCCTTGATCCGGATGTCACCGCTTCCCGGCTCCTCGAAGCCCGCGATCATGCGCATCAACGTGGTCTTGCCGCAGCCGGACGGGCCGAGAATGGAAAAAAAGGAACCGCTTGGAATATTGAAGGAGACGCCTTTGACGGCGCGAATGGGCCCGAAGGATTTGGTGATATCAATGCACTCAAGATCGTACGTCGGGGTATTCGTCATGGGGTCTCGCTGGCCTGAAATCAGAATTTTAGAAGTCCGTACCCTTTAGGCGGACCGGGGGATGCCACCTGCGGGCGGCATCCCCCATTTTTGGAGGTCATCCGGATCGTTACCGGACCCCGGTCTTATCCGCCGGTCGCCGCCTTGATCTTCTCAAGGGTACGGCCTTCCATGTCCTCCACACCGGGAGGAATGTTGGCGAAGAATTTCAGGTTGTCGATATCCGCATCGGTGAAGGCGGCGTTCACGGCAGCCTTCTTGTCGTCAGGCAGCAGATCCTTGGCGCCCTTGACGGAGGCCATCGAGCCGGTGCTGGCGGACATGATCTTCACGTTTTCCGGACGCAGCACGAAGTTGATCCACTTGTAGGCGGCGTCATCGGCCTTGCCCTTGCGGGGAAGAGCGAAGGTATCGATCCAGGCAAGCGCGCCGGTTGCCGGCGGAACGAAGACGATGTTGCTGTTCTGGGCATAGAGCTTGTAGGCGGTGGAGTCCCAGGTCTCAGAAGCCACGATTTCCCCCGACAACATCATGGCGGACAGGTCGTCGCCGCTGTTCCAATAGGCCTTGATGTTGTCCTTGCAGGCGATCAGCTTGTCCGCGACCTTGTCGAGGATGGTCTGATACTTGTCGAGATCCGCATAGGCCGCGAACGGGTCGTCGCCCATGGCGAATGCCGTGCCGAGCAGGATCGTGCGCTTCAGGCGCATCGAGGTCTTGCCCTTGTACTTCGGATCGCACAGGTCGCCCCAGCCCTTGACATCGGGGGCCGCGGACTTGTCGGCCATCAGGCCGGACGTGCCCCACTGGTGCGGCACGGCGTAGACTTCGCCGTCGATCGTCGTGTTGGCTTTCACGCCTTCAAGCAGCTTGGGCTGCATGACACTGGTGTCGATCTTGGACAGATCGAGCGGCTTGTAGATGTCGTATTCCAGCTGGGCCGCGTAGATGCGGTCGTGGCTCGGCTGGGCAAGGTCGAAGCCGGCACCGCCGGTGGCCCGAAGCTTGGCGATCATTTCCTCGTTGTTGGAAAAGGTCACCTCGACATCGATATCCGGATACTCGGCTTCGAATTTCTGGATCAGTTCTTCCGGCGCATATGACCCCCAGGTCAGAAGCCGCAGGGTTTCAGCGTGTGCGGAACCTGCTCCCGCCAGTATGGTTGCAGCCAGAAGCCCGGCTACGGTCGTCTTGATCGACATTGCTTTCTCCCTCCAATGCAATCGACACCGATAATTTCATCTCATCAATATTTACGGCAATGAGAAAAGCTTAGGTGGCAATTGGACTGTGAAATATATCCATTGCAGATATTTTTTCAGACCAATTCCGGGGCCGGCTGTTCACGATCAGGAGAGGACCCTGCGAAGGGTTTCGATCCCCTTGCGGATGTCGTCGGGCGGCGTGCTGCCGAAGCCGAGGACAACCCCCTTTTGCGCGATCGGCGTCATGGCGTAGCGGCCGAGGCTGGCGGTGACGACCCCGGCCTCGCCGGATTTGCGCACCACGTCTCGCTCCGACAGGCCGTTCTTCAGAAAGCCGACCGCATGAAAACCGCTGCGGGTCGGCTGCACATCGATCCGGCCTTCCAGTTGGCGGGCGGCGTCGAGCAGGGTGTCGTGGCGCTCCTTGTAGATCTGGCGCATGGTCCGGATGTGGGTGGCGAACATGCCTTCATCCATGAAGTCGGCGACGATCGCCTGGGTCGCCGTCGGAACACCGCTCTGCCAGGCGCTGTAGACACGCTTGAAGCTGTCGACCAGACCGGCCGGAGACAGGATGAAGCCGAGCCGCAGGGACGGGAACAGCGATTTGGAAAACGTGCCGACATAGATGACGCGTTCCTGGGTGTCGATGCTCTTCAATGTCGGCGGCGGCTGGTCGCCGTAATAGAATTCGCCGTCATAATCGTCCTCGACGATCATGGCTTCCGCGTCCTTGGCCGCCTGCAGCAGTGCCAGCCGGCGGCTCAGGCTCATCACATGACCGAGCGGCTGCTGATGCGAGGGGGTGACGAAGGCCAGGCGGAAATAGGGGGCCTTTTCCAGGCCGTCATGAACGCAGATCCCCTGCTCGTCGACGGGAACCGGGACAAGCTTGGCGCCGGCGGCGATAAAGGCGTTGCGGGCACCGATCGCGCCGGGATTTTCGAACCAGACCGCTTCGCCCGGGTTTACCAGCATGGAACTGATCAGCGAGAAGGCATGCTGGGCGCCGTTAACGATGAAGATCTGGTCCGGGGCGCACTTGATGCCGCGCGATGCATTGAGCTGCTGGGCGATGGCTGTTCGCAAACGGCCGTAGCCGAAGGCTTCGCCGTAGCCTGTGACATGGTCCCGGTCCTTGCGCCAATGGCGGGCGGACAGCTTGGCCCACTGGGCCATGGGAAAGGCGTCGAGCGCCGGCAGCGCGGTGATGAAGGGCGCAGACTTGTGCGGCAGGCGGCTGCGCGGGGAAAACTCCGGC
The DNA here is from genome assembly GCF_048260565.1 of Roseibium sp. Taxonomy (GTDB): domain Bacteria; phylum Pseudomonadota; class Alphaproteobacteria; order Rhizobiales; family Stappiaceae; genus Roseibium. The sequence goes on from NZ_JBLXGP010000010.1 coordinate 86,951, forward strand.
ACCGCGTGGATCGCCGCGTGGGAGAGGCGCGGTTCGGCAATCTGTCCCTTCGAACCGCTCGGGGCTGCGGCCAGTTTCTGCTGGGCCGCCAGGGCCGGGCTGACATAGGTGCCCGCACCGACGCGGGGCTCCAGAAGGCCCTCGGAGACGAGACGGTCGATGGCGTCGATCACTGTCGTTCGCGACACGCCGAGTTCCTGCGCCAGAGTCCGTGTGGCAGGCATTCGGTCGCCGGGGCTGAGGCCGCCGGACAGCAGGAGTTCCCTGAGCCCCATATAGAGCTGGACCGATTTCCGCCGGTCGGAGGCGTCGTCGATCCGGATCGACGAGAGAACGGCACCGGCATGTCGTTTCATGGCAGGCTCGCAAATTGGTATGACAGTTTCCCCAAAACGGATCTACTAACAGGGCCAATTCTGGCTAGCTTTGCAAGCCCGAGTTGCCGAGCCGCTGGAATTTGCGTGCCAGAAACGTGGACCGACCATGAAAATTCGTTCGATAGAAACCTTCACCGACCCGTTCGTCTGCTTCGTCCGCGTGACCTCGGACACGGGCGCTCAAGGGTGGGGACAGGTAGCGCCTTACTACGCCGATATCACGGCGCAGGTGATCCATCGGCAGGTCGCGCCCTATGCGCTCGGACAGGACGCCTTCGACATCGCCTCCCTGATGGAAAGCATTCCGGAGAAGGAACACAAGTTCCCCGGATCCTATCTGCGCCGGGCCATGGGCGGGCTGGATACCGCGCTCTATGACCTGCGCGGCAAGCTGGAAGGCAAGCCGGTGTGCGAACTGCTCGGCGGTACGCCGGGCAGGGTGCGGGCCTATGGATCGTCCATGAAGCGGGACATCACGCCGGAAGACGAGGTTAGCCGGCTGAAAAGGCAGCAGGATCAATTCGGTTTCACGGCCTTCAAGTTCCGAATCGGTGCCGAATGCGGCCACGATCAGGACGAGTGGCCGGGCCGGACCGAAGCCATCGTTCCGGGCATGCGCAAGGCGTTTTCAGACGAGACCCAGCTCATGGTCGATGCCAACTCCTGCTATTCGCCGGCCAAGGCGATCGAGGTCGGACGGTTCCTGGAAGACAACGGCATTTCCCATTACGAGGAGCCGTGCCCCTATTGGCATTACGACCAGACCAAGCAGGTGACCGATGCCCTCGACATCGACGTAACCGGCGGCGAACAGGACTGTTCCCTGGTCGACTGGAAACGGATGATCGATGGCCACGTGGTCGATATCATCCAGCCGGACGTGTGTTATCTCGGCGGCATGCTGCGCACGATGAAAGTGGCGCAGATGGCCCATGAGGCCGGCATTCCCTGCACGCCGCATTCGGCCAACCTGTCGCTGGTGACGCTGTTCACCATGCACCTGCTGCGCGCCATACCGAACCCGGGCAAGTATCTGGAATTCTCCATCGAGGAAGGGGACTACTATCCCTGGCAATACGGCCTGTTCGCATCCGATCCCTATGAGGTCACCGACGGCCATGTGACCGTTACAGATGCGCCGGGCTGGGGCGTGGAGATCCATCCGGAGTGGCTTGCGAAATCCACCTATCAGATCAGCGAGGTCGAAGCGTGATCATGTCGACAGCAGAAACGCTCGCCGCCGAAGTTCTCAAGACCGGTACGCTTGCCGGGCTTCCCGACGGCCACTTCATCGACGGCGAATTTACCCGCCCGTCCCATAACCAGAGCATGGAAAGTTTCGACCCCGGAAGAGGTGAAGCCTTTGCGACCTTTGCCGCCGGAACCAGGGCGAATGTGGATCAGGCGGTGGAAAGCGCGCGCCGGGCCTTTGAGAACGTGTGGCGGGACACGGCGCCGGTGGAACGCGCCCGCATTCTGCAGCGGGCATCCGGGTTGATTCTGGAAAACATCGACCGGCTCGCCGTCGCCGAGAGCCTCGACAGTGGCAAACCGCTCAACGAGGCGCTGGGCGATGTGCGCGGGGCGGCGCGGTGTTTCGAGTATTACGCCGGTGCCTGCGACAAGCTTCAGGGCGACAGCTTTCCGCTGGCTCCCGATTATCTGGGCTATTCGATCCATGAGCCGGTCGGCGTGACCGCGCATATCATTCCGTGGAACTATCCGATCTCGACGACGGCGCGCGGCCTCGCGCCGGCCCTCGCCGCCGGCTGTACGGTGGTGGCGAAGCCAGCGGAACAGACGCCGTTTACCGCCCTGCTGCTGGCGGAGATCCTGGTTCAGGCCGGTCTTCCGGACGGGGTGTGCAATGTGGTGACGGGAACGGGCGCGGACGTCGGTGCGCCGCTGACGAGCCATCCGGATGTCGACCACATCACCTTCACCGGGTCCGTTACGACCGGTCAGGCGGTGATGACCGCCGCAGCGCGCGAGGTCACGCGCGTCGTTCTGGAATTGGGCGGAAAATCGCCCGTGGTCATTCTGGATGATTGCAACCGGGACCAGGCGCTGGACGGGGTGATGGGCGCGATCTTCGAGAATGCCGGTCAGATCTGTTCCGCCGGCTCCCGGCTCGTCATCGAACGGGGTATTCATGACCAGTTCGTGGAGGAACTGGTCAGGCGGACCAAGACGCTGAAACTGGGGCATGGCCTGCGCAATCCGGATATGGGGCCGGTGAATTCGGCCGCACACCTGGAGAAGATCGCCGGCTTCGTCGATCGGGCCCGCGCCAACGGTTCCGATATTGCCGTCGGCGGCGCCGTGGCCGCGGATCCTGAAACGGGCAAGGGCTGGTTCTATGAGCCGACCATCATCGACAGGGCCGCGCAAATCGACGAGGTGGTCCGGGAGGAAATCTTCGGGCCGGTTCTGACCGTGCAGGTGGCCGATGATGCCGATCATGCGCTGACACTTGCCAACGATAGTCAGTACGGACTTGTCGCGGGCATCTACACAAGCGATTTCGCCAAAGCGCACCAGCTCGCCCGCAGGATCGACGCGGGTCAGATCTTCATCAACGAGTATTTTGCCGGCGGCATCGAAGTGCCCTTCGGCGGCAACAAGAAATCCGGTTTCGGCAGGGAAAAGGGGATCGAGGGCATCAAGTCCTATTGCAAGACCAAGAGCATCGCCGCCCGCATCGCATAAAAGGGTTGGCCGGCCTTTTTGAGCGGCCGGCCATTCAGGTTTCCCCGGCAGTGAAAAAGCTGAAATTGCGCCCGAAATTCGCCACAACAGTCTGTATTTTACGCGCGTTCTCAACACGAAATCCGGTTAACCGGCGTAATAAGGCTTTGGATATATGCGGGCTCGGGCACTCTTCAGTTTGGCACCCTTCTTTCTTGTCGGCGGCTTTCTGCCTCTTTCCGCGGCAGCTTTGGAATTGAACCCGACCCAGACCGAAATCAACGCCTTTCTCAAGGCTGACACGAACAAGGACCGGGTCCTGACGCCACAGGAATTCCGGACGTTCATTCAGGCCATGGCCAGTTCCGGTTCGAAAACGGCGAAGAAGATCCGTTTCCTGCGCGCCTACGGCTACGCCTTTTCCATCGCGGATACCAACCGGGACGGTGTTGCCACGCCCCACGAGATGCGGGCTGCCGACAATTCGCACGGGGTCGGCAGCAAGTGAGCTGAAGCTTTACCGGAAAACCTACGCCTGATCGGTCAGCGCCAGCTTCTGGTGCGACCGCGCCGAAATCCAGTGCCAGCCGAGATAAAGGGCCGCGACGGCCAAAGCCGGCAGTGCAATCATGGGATCGCGCATCAGGACGAGCACGGCCAATCCCAACCGCAGGATAACTTCGGCGCCCCCCATCCTTCTGGCATCGAAGCGGGCCAGGGCGCTTGAGAGGAAATAAAGCGCCACCGCCAACCGGGCGAGGACGAAAATCAGACCGGCCCAATCGATCCCGGACGTGTAGCCGGTTATGAACTCCGCGCTGCCGGCGGTTGCGCCCGGATCGAGCTTGGCGGCATCGATGAGCAGCAGCTCCGGATAAAAGGCAAAGACGAACGGCAGCACGAACATCACGATGCCGGAGCGCACCGCCGAAAAGCCGGTCGTCATAGGATCGGCTCGCGTAATCGAGGCGGCGGCAAAGGCGGCCACCGCCACCGGTGGTGTAATCGCCGACGCCACCGCGAAGAAGAAAATGAACATGTGTGCGGTGAAGGTGGCGATTCCCAGACCGATGATCATCGGTCCCATCAGCAGAGCCACGTTGATATAGGCCGGCACCGTCGGCATACCCATGCCGAGCAGGATCGCAAGCAGCATGGTCACGACCAGCGCCAGGAACAGGAACACGCCGCCGGACTGGAGTTCGGCTCCGAAGCTGCGCAGGACGTTCAGCATGTCGCGGGCGATGAAACCGGAAAGCCCGGTGAAGTTGAGGCAGAAGTCGATCACCGAGACCGCCAGGAACATCAGGTAGAGGGTGCTGATGAGAATGCCGGCGTCGGAAAAGGCCTTGAGCAGCTTGGACGGCTGTTTGCGGATGTCCTTGTCGAGGAAGAACAGGACGGCCAGCAGCGCGGTCGCCCACCAGCCCGCGGAGCCCGCATCGCCGGCGGAGTTCTGGATGAGCAGGAACAGCCAGGGGAGGTGTTCCGCCCGGCAGGTGCCGTTCTGCACGATGGTCTCGATGCCGATCAGAGAGGCGATGGGGCCGCAACCGATCGCTTCCTTGGGCGTGATCAGCAGGAACAGGATCAGGAGGATCGGCGCCACGATCATGATCAGGTGGATCCAGTCGTCGCGGGTCAGCTTCATGTCGGCGGTCAGTTCGCCGACCGCCTGAATGCCCTGCTTGCGGGCCTGGAAGACGACGGAGAGGAACAGGCAGCCGAAATAGGCGAGCGCGGGGATGACGGCGGCGATGATCACTTCCCGGTAGGGGACGACCGTCATCGCCGAGAGCACGAAGGCGGCAACCCCCATCACCGGCGGCATGATCTGCCCGCCGCTGGAGGCAGCCGCCTCGACGCCTCCGGCAAACACCTTGGAGAATCCGCGCTTCAGCATCATCGGAATAGTCAGGACGCCTGTGGACAGCACGTTGACGACCGGTCCGCCGGAGATGGTGCCGAACATGGCAGACGATACGATGGCCGCATGGGCCGGCCCGCCGCGCAGCCGCCGTGTGCACAGGAAGGCGATCTTGATCAGCGACTGGCCGCCGGCGGAAATGCCGAACAGGGAGCCGAGCACGATATAGGGGAAGACGGTGTTCAGCAGGATGCCCATGAACCGGCCGAGCAGCCCTTGCGCGTTGTTGACCAGAATGTCCTCGACATTGGGCCGCCCGTCCATCAGCAGCCTGGGTTCGCCGCCCAGCTTGGTGATCAGGTACTTGTTCATGTCGTCTGCGCCGAAGACGTACCAGATCAGGACCGTGATCATTGTGTAGGCGGCAATGGCGATTGCGACGGCGACCAGCGGGAAGCCCCAGACCCTCACGTTATAGGCAAGGAACACCGTGATCGCGCCGCCGACGACCGCAAAGATCCAGATGCCGAGATTGTTGATGCAGGCCGGATCGTCGACGCTGGTCGGGACGGGCAAGCCGTAGAGTTTGGCGAATTCCTTTTCTTCCTGCAATGCTTTGGCGATCAGCCGGGCGCGTTCGCCGGTGAACTGGTCGACCAGGCAAACGGAATCGATTTCGATCAGATAGGACAGGGCGATAATGATGGCGGTGGCCACCAGGGCGATGTCCATCGCCAGAGAAAGGGTCTTGTAAAGCGGGCTGCGGTTGATGGCGCTGCGATAGAAGGAATGCTTCAGCGCGACCACCGTCATCATGATGACGAAGGCGAGCGGATAGAGGTACTCGTAAGGGTACTTGCGGATCGCGAAATTCGGATTGTCCGTCAGGTTCTGGAAGAACGCATCCAGTCCGGGAATGGACGGGATCGTGTTCATCAGGCCGATGGCGACCAGCACCAGGCCGAGTGCGGCCGCAAGCCGGTCCGGCTTGCCAAACAAGGGTTGCGATTGTTCCGTTTCAGCGTTCATGTCCGGGCCCTGTCGCCGTTCGCTCTGGCGTGATGACGCGATATGTGCCGGGCGGGGATGCCGGTTTTCCGGTTACCGCCGCCCGTAAAATCAACTGAGAAAAGAGGCGGGGATTATCGCTCCCCGCCGCCGGTTGCCATTATTTGGCGCAATCCGGGATCGTGTATCCGGCCTCTTCCCAGGCCTCGACGGCTCCGGGATGGTATTTCAGCGACAGGGCTCCGCAGAAACCGGAGTTGCTTGCATCCAGAACACCGACATTGATGTTCTTCGCATAAGGCGCCTTGGCCTTGAGCTCGTCCATCGACTTGATGTAAGAGGCGGTGATCGCCTTGGCGGTTTCGTTGCTCATATCCTTGTTGACGACGTCGGCAAACGCGGTTCCCATGCCGCGGAAGGTCTCGTCTTCGGAGATCAGGGTCACACCCTGGTCGTTGCCGTAACCCATATCTTCCCACTTCACAACGATCGGCACGTTTCCGGGCGCCTTGAGCAGTCTCTGAAACGCTTCGCCTTCAAAGATCTCTTTCGGCGTGGACACGATGTTCACATTGCCGGCGGACAGGGCCACGGTAACGCGTTCCGACGGGAAGGTCAGCGGTACCACGAAGGCATCCGCGGATCCGTCGACAAGGATGTTTGCAAGCTGCCCCCAGTTGGCCTGCATTCCCTTGTAGTCCTCGCCGTCCTTGTAACCGGCGGCCATCTGGATCGCCTGGCGGGCGTTAACGAGTGCCGCGCCGCGGGGCGGTCCGTTGAACACGGTCTTGTTCTTCAGGTCGGTCCATTTCTCGATATTCGAACTGGTATGGGCAATCAGACCGTAGGCCCCGGCGTTATAGGGATAGAGCGCCCGAAGGTTCGCGGCGAGCTTGGCACCGTTGTCACCCTGCTTGGAGTAAGGCCCGCGGCCTTTCTCCAGGAGGAAATGCAGCACGATCGGCATGGCGGCGATGTCGGTCTTGCCCTCGGCCACGTTCTGGATCGAGTTGGTAAGCGTCTGACCTTCCTGCACCTGCAGGCTGGCGATGCCGTCGCGGCCGAGAACGTCGGCCAGATGCAGAATCGACAAATGCGGCGAATTCCCCGGGCTCGAGGTTTCGGCGGTCAGGTTGGCCTGGGCAAAGGCTGCGCCGGTTCCGAGGGCAATCATGGCGGCGCAGGAAAATGCGCCGAACGCCCGTCTGGTCAGTGTCATCATGTTTTCCTCCCAATGATGAATTGTCGTCGTTTTCTTCGTTTTGCCCGCGTTTATTCGCCGGCTTCTTTATATGGCTCCCTGCGGTCTTCCGCCTTCCGTCCCACGTATTTGGCGGATATCGGCGGAGGAACGTCACCTTCATCGACGATGCCGATCAGGACACCCTTCGCGGAGCCCTTGGTCCGGCTGTCGATGAACTGGCTTCTGGACATGGTGGTCCGTTGTGAAGGCCGTCGCGCCCAGGTAAACAGCTTGTCATAAAGCTCGTCGATCACCGGCTGCAGCTGTTCGCTTTCTCCGAGGTCGACCAGTTCGCCGGGGTCGTTCTTCAGGTCGAACAGCATCGGCCGGAAACCGCCGTCGAAGTGGATCAGCTTCCAGTTCTTGTTGGCCACCATGAACATGCGCGCCTCCGCCGGGTCGAGGCCGAGCTTTCCGGCGAGCGGGCTTGCGGAATAGTCGTATTCGCAGATGACATGGTCGCGGAGCGGGCCTTCCTGGGTGCCGTGCAGGATCGGCATCAGCGACTCACCTTCCAGGATGTGGTCGACGGCGGCGACATCGCCGCCTGCGGCCTGCAGAAAGGTCGGCAGCAGGTCGATGCATTCGACCAGCTCATCGCAGACCGTGCCGCGGGTGGCATCGGCCTCTGCGGACGGATCATAGATGATCAGCGGCACCTTCGTGGAGGCGTCCTGGAAGAAGGTTTTTTCGCCGAGCCAGTGATCGCCGAGGAAATCGCCATGATCGGAGGTCACCACGATCATCGTGTCGTCCATCCGCCCGGTCTTTTCCAGCCAGTCGAACAGTACGCCCATCTGATCGTCGCACTGCTTGATCAGGCCCATGTAGGCTTTCAGCACCTTTTCGCGGATGTCATCGCGCGAGAACGCCCGGCCGACCGGTGCCATCATGAAACCCTTGAAGACGGGGTGAGCGTTGTCGAATTCCTCCTGGCTCCGGACTGCGGGAAGGAAGTCGTCCGGCCCGTACATGTCGTGATAAGGCGCCGGCACGATATAGGGCCAATGCGGCTTGATATAGGACAGGTGGCAGCACCAGGGCTGATCGCTTTTTTCTTCGATGAATTCCATTGCGCGCCGGGTCAGGTAGGGCGTTTCGCTGTCCTGTTCGGCGATGTTGGCCGGTTCGTCCGAGTTCTTCAGGAACCATCCGGACAGAACATTGCCGTCGTCGTCGATCCCGGAATTGGCATAGTCGTGCCAGGGATTGTCGCTGTCATAGCCTTTGCCGCGGAGATATTCGTTGTACTTGAGCGCACCGCCCGGATCGTAGAGACCTTCCGGACCTTCCGGACGCATGCCGTCGTCGCGCTCGTAGATGTCGAAGCCGCATTCGGCGACGCGGGCGCCGATGGCGCTGTCGGGTTCCAGGCCGAGGCGGCGCATGCCTTCCGCATCCGCGGCCATGTGGGTCTTGCCGACCAGCCAGCAACCCATGCCGTTGTCACGCAGATAGTCGCCCATGGTCCGCTCGCCGACTTTCAGCGGCACCATGTTCCAGGACGCGCCATGGCTGTGCACGTAGCGGCCGGTGTAGGTGGACATGCGCGACGGGCCGCACAGCGGCGACTGGATATAGGCACGGTCGAACCGAACGCCCCGTTGCGCCAGCCGGTCGATATTCGGTGTCTTCAGATGCGGATGACCATAACAACTCAGATAATCCCAGCGCAGCTGGTCGAACATGATGAACAAAATGTTCCTGGTCTTCCGCATGACCCCTCCTGGTCTCATGGCATGCACCGACGGTCATGCCGCAATCTGAAAAGGGAAGAAAGCCAGCCGGAACAAAACCATCCGAGCACACAAGTGCCGGATGGAGCTGTAATACCGCTTGTCCTCCCGCGGGCTTCTGTGAGCCTTTCAGATCAACCTAACCTCTGATGCCCACGCACGATAATAGAGATATCGTCCGCAATATAACAAATCTGTTATGAGAAATTTCCACGCTCAGGCATATGCGCGGGCTTCCTCGCGCAGGATGTTCACCAGTTGAGCGGCGGCGGGAGAGAGGTCGCGTCCGGTCATGAAGGACAGGCCGACCGACCCGATCAGTTCCTCGCCGTGAATGTCGAGGACGACGAACTGGCCATTGGCAAGTTCCTGGCGGACCGCCCCCAGCGGCATGCAGGCCACCGCATCCTGGGCGGCAAGAAAAGCCCTGGTGAATTCGAACGAAACCGTCTCGATCTTGTTGGAGAATTCGGCCATGCCCCTGCCGATTGTGAACTTGCTGAGTTCCCGCCGGATGATCGTGTTCGGCTGAGGGACGACGACCAGTTCCCGGTCGATGTCGTCCAGGGTGAGATTGGGAACGTCGGCAAGCGGATGACCCTTGCGGGCAACGAAGACCAGCGCTTCGGAGTAAAGATGCTCGAAACTGACGCCGGCCATATGCTCCAGCGACGGCAGGCGACCCACCATGCAGTCGATGTCGCCCTGGCGCAGCCGGTCGGCGATCTCCGCGACATTGGCCCAGTAGAGCCTGACATCGATATCCGGCGCGACCTCCTTGAACCTGGAAACGGCCTTGGGGACGAGGGTTCGAGCGACGTTCGGCAGCATCCCGACGGAAACCGTGTGCTGTTGCTCGTATCCGCCTGCCAGCTGAATGCCCCGTTCGATCTGGGACATGCCGGTGAGCGCGTGACGGCGGAGCGTTTCTCCGGCCTGGGTCGGGACAAGACCCTTGGCGGTGCGCTCGAACAGGGGCTGGCCCAGCTCGGCCTCAAGCTCGCGCAAGGTGCGCGACAGCGCCGGCTGTACCGTGTTGAGCGAGGCGGCGGCCTTGGTCACCGAGCCGTGTTCGGCCACGCTCAGGAAGCAGCGGATGTGACGCAGACGGACTCGGTTGGGCATTTTCATGCCGCAAGATCAACCCGAATGGATCGCCCGGTCAATCCGGGCGGGTGTGAAATCGGGCGATTGTCAAAAAGAAGCGGGCCGGTGCCCGGTAAGGCTCCGGCCCGCCGCTCATTTTTTTGGCCCCGATCAGAACGGGTAGTGCTGATGCGGATCCTCGATGGTGATCCAGCGCAGGTCGGTGAACTGGTCGATGGCCGCCTTGCCGCCGAACCGGCCGTAGCCGGATGCGCCCACGCCGCCGAACGGCATCTGCGCCTCGTCGGCAACCGTCGGGCCGTTGATGTGGCAGATGCCGGAATGGATCTGCTTGGCGACGTCCATCGCACGCATGATGTCCTTGCCGAAGACGGCGGCCGACAGGCCGTATTCGGTGTCGTTGGCAACGGCGATGGCTTCCTCGGTGGACTTCACGCGGATGATCGGTTTGACCGGACCGAAGGATTCTTCGTTGTAGATGCGCATGTCGCTGGAGACATTGTCGACGACGGTCGCCTGGACGATGGTGCCGTCACGGCCGCCGCCTGCGAGGACCTTGGCGCCCTTGGCCTTGGCGTCTTCCAGGAACGCGTCCATGCGTTCGGCCGGCGCCAGGTCGATCAGGGAGCCCAGCACCACATGTTCGCGCGGATTGCCGGCCGGCAGGCCGGAGGCCTTGGCGGCGAGCTTTGCGACGAATTCGTCGGCGACCTTTTCATCGACGATGATCCGCTCGGTGGACATGCAGATCTGGCCCTGGTTCATGTAGCAGCCGAAGGCAGCCGCATTGACCGCGGCATCGATGTCGGCATCGTCGAGAACCAGCATCGGGTTCTTGCCGCCCAGTTCCAGAAGCGCGGGTTTCAGGTGGCGGCCGGCGAGTTCGCCGATGATCCTGCCGACGCGGGTGGAGCCGGTGAAGTTGACGCGCTTGACCGCCGGGTGGGCAATCAGCGCTTCCACGATCTGCGGCGCGTCTTCCGGAGCGTTGGTGACGACATTGACCACGCCCTTGGGCAGGCCGGCCTCATTCATGCACGCGCCGATCAGGCGGTGGATGCCGGGGCAGAGTTCGGAGGCCTTCAGAACGACGGTGTTGCCGCAGGCAAGCGGCATGGCGATCGCCCGGGTGCCGAGGATGACGGGGGCGTTCCACGGCGCCATGCCGAGAACGACGCCGGCCGGCTGGCGGATGCCCATGGCCAACGAGCCCGGCTTGTCGGACGGGATCACTTCCCCGCCGACCTGGGTGGTCATGGATGCGGCCTCGCGCAGCATCTGGCTGGCGAGCATGACGTTGAAGCCGCCCCAGATCGCGGTCGAACCGGTTTCCTCCACGACGAGCCGCATAAACTCGTCCTTTTTCGCCGCCAGCGTTTCGGAGGCCTTCAGGAGCAGGGTGCGGCGCTCGTTCGGGCCGATCCTGGACCAGGCCGGGAAGGCGGCCGCGGCGGCGTCGACGGCCGCAACGGCGTCTGCGACGGTCGCCGCCGGTGCGGTGGTGGCGGGGGCACCGGTCACCGGATCGTTCCGGGTGAAGGTCGCTCCGCCGGTTGCGCCAACCGGCTCTCCGTTGATGAGCATGTCGATTTTCATGGAAACCTCCTTGGTGGTTTTGTTGTTGCCTGGTGGCGCGTTCGGAGCACGCCTCAGGTCAGGTTTTTGACGATTTTCTTGAGCAGATCGAGAAGCTCGGCCTTGCGGTCGCCGACGATGTCATCGAGCTTCCGATCATGTTCCTCTGCGTGGGCCAGGAGGGACGCGAGCACCTCTTCGCCCGCTGGCGTGAGCCGCAGGTGTGCCCGGCGCCGGTCGGTCTCCGATGGCGTCCGGGTGATCAGGCCTTCGCGCAGCAGGGTCTGGACCAGGGGTGTCACTGACGACTTGTCGCGCGCGATCGCCCGGCTCAATTCCATCTGGGTGATGCCGGGATTTTCATGAATCAGCATCATGGCGGCGAAACGGCCTGGCCCCAGATGCGGCTTGCCGACGCGCTGGGCATAGGTCTGGAACGAGGCGTCCTGAGCCAGGCGCAGATTGAAACCGATGAAGTTTTCCAACGGGCCCAGGCGGATTTTTCCGTCACGTTCCGACGGTGCTGCGTCGGTCGGTTCGTTCGTCTCGCTCATACGCTCATTCCTCCATCGGCGATTGGCATGGCGCCGGTCGTAAGCCGCCCCGGCCAGAAGCAAGATAGAGGATGGGTCCGGGATTTCATCCGGGTTGCCATGGCGGTCGGGCGGAACGATCCAGTTGAGGAATTCGGTGCCGTCCCGTCCGATTTCCTTGTCCGGGCCTTTTCCGGGGACGTCTCAGACGAAATTGCCAGCGGTCGCGATCCAATCATGTGACGGAAAACCCATTTGCCCGAGGTTTGGTCTGTTATGGTTTGAATTCAAACTATATCGCACAGGAATTGCACACAGTCACCTAATTAGTTTGCTCTCAAACTTTTTCCAGGCCCCGCCTGGCTCTGCTGGTGGCGGCCGAGACCGCGCCGCCGGTGATCTTCGGGACTTCGGGGCAATCGACCGTGATCCGGAATGCTTTTCGGGGAAGCTCAGGCGCCGATATAGGACATGTGCGGCCGTGGGCGGGTCCGTCCGAATTTTGAGGCCGTATCTTATTTGTCCTGGTCGGGTTTCGCCGCCTTCAGGGGCGCCCGGCTGAGATCGTTGAGGGCGGAGGTTGCCTTCTCAAGGAGACGCATGAACTCGTCCCGTTCGGTTTCGCTCAAACCGCTCATCATGATCTTCTGGGTTTCCAGGACGGCCGGCTGGATCTTTTCAAGCGCGGCGCGCCCTTCCCTTGTGATTTCCAGAACACGGGCGCGGCGATCCGTCTCGCTGACCTCGCGGGACAGGAAGCCCTTCTGCACCAGACGGTCGACCACGCCGGTGATGGTGGTGCGGTCATAGGCGATCAGGCCGGCGAGCGTCGCCTGGTCGATGCCGGGATGAGTGTTGACCTTGGACAGGGCCGCATACTGCACGGATGTCAGATCGAAGCCGGCCGCGCTGACTTCCGCATGAAAGATCGCGACTGAGATCTGCTGCAACCGGCGGATCAGGTGCCCCGGCATTTCCTCGATTTGTTGCACGGCCGTCTCCAAAAATCGGCTTGACGAATTGACAAGCCACAAATAGTTAGCATACTGATCATCAGTATACGGACTATATGATCCGCAGGAAAGGTTTTGTTTGAGCAAGGCCGGAACAAAGTCAAGCCCGGCGCCGGACGGAAGCTGCAGCGCCAGAAAATTTGGAGGAAACGCACATGCAATTTCATTTGAACGGTTTCACCACCGGCGATCCGGAAGTCCTGAAGCAGACCGAAGATGCTGCCTATCTGGCGAATACGGACACCCTTCCCGAAGAAGTCGATGTGCTGATCGCCGGCTGCGGCCCGGCAGGTCTCGCGCTTGCCGCCCAGCTCTCCAAATTCCCGGACATCAAGACCCGGATCGTGGAGCCGAAGGAGGGGCCGCTGACCCACGGCCAGGCGGACGGGATCGCGTGCCGGACGATGGAAATGTTCCAGGCGTTCAATTTCGCCGAAAAGATCGCCAAGGAAGCCTGCTGGATTTCCGAAGTCACCTTCTGGAAGCCGGATGAGGCCGACCGCACGAAGATCACCCGCGGGGATCGCATTCAGGATGTCGAGGACGGCCTGTCGGAGTTTCCGCATGTGGTGCTGAACCAGGCGCGCGTCCATGACAATTACTTGGACGTGATGCTGAATTCGCCGAACCGCCTGGTGCCGAATTATTCACGCAAAGTGACGGACGTGAAGGTCGTCAACGGCGGCTCCAACGACGCCTATCCGGTCACCGTGACCCTGGAGCGGGTAGATGACGCCCACAAGGGCGAGATCGAAACGGTAAAGGCCAAATACGTGGTCGGCTGCGACGGCGCGCGCAGCGCCGTGCGGACCGCGATGGGCCGTTCGCTCAAGGGGGAAGCCGCGCACCAGGCCTGGGGCGTGATGGATATTCTCGCCGAGACCGATTATCCGGACATTCGCATGAAGTCGGTGATCCAGTCGGCCGAAGAAGGCAGCCTCCTGATCATTCCGCGCGAGGGCGGCTACCTGTTCCGCGTCTATGTGGAGCTCGACAAGCTCGCCGAAGACGAACGTGTCTCCAACAAGAACATTACCCTCGATTACCTCATCGACGCCGCCAACCGGATCATGAGCCCTTACACTCTCGACGTGAAAGAGGCCGCCTGGTGGTCGGTTTATGAAATCGGTCACCGCATCTGCGACAAGTTCGACGACGTGCCGGCCGAAGAGGTAGCCACCCGCCTGCCGCACGTGTTCATCGCCGGCGATGCCTGCCACACCCACAGCCCGAAGATGGGCCAGGGCATGAACGTCTCCATGCAGGATACGTTCAATCTCGGATGGAAACTCGCCTATGTGCTCCAGGGCCGCTCCGGCCCCGAACTGCTGCACACTTATTCCGCCGAGCGTAAGGCGATTGCACAGGACCTGATCGACTTCGACAGCGCCTGGGCCAGGGTGCTGAGCACGCCGATCAAGTCTGCGGAAAACCCGGACGGGATCGAGCCGGAGGATGTCCGGAAGCATTTCCAGCAGATCGGCCGCTATACGGCGGGTGTCGCGACCGTCTACACACCGTCTGTGCTGACCGGCGAGTCCACGCACCAGGATCTGGCGAAAGGCTTCACGATCGGCTCGCGTTTCCATTCCGCGCCGGTCATCCGGCTCGGCGATGCCAAGCCGATGCATCTGGGCCATACGGTGGAGGCCGACGGCCGCTGGCGCATCTTTGCCTTCGGCAACCGGGAAGATCCGACGGGGGCTTCCTCGAAGATCCGCGCCCTGTGCGACTTCCTGGAACAGTCGCCGGAGTCGCCGGTGGTCAAATACACCGCCAAGGATGCCGACCTCGACAGCGCGATCGATGTCCGCGCCGTGTTCCAGCAGTACTTCCGCGATCTGGAACTGGAAGCCATGCCGTCGATGCTCCTGCCGAAGAAGGGCAAGTACCGGCTGACCGACCGGGAGAAGATGTTCTGCGCCGACGTGAAGAGCGGCAACGACATTTTCGACATGCGCGGCATCGACCGGGACAAGGGCTGCATCGTCGTCGTCCGTCCGGACCAGTATATCTCCCATGTGCTGCCGCTCAATGCCTATCAGGATCTCGCCGCCCTGTTCGACGGGTTTCTGCTGCCGAGGAATTGAGTCCAAGGAGCGTCACCCCGGGCGAACGCAGTGAGATCCGGGGCCCACTCGTTTCCAGAGCCTTTGTGCGCCGATCAAAGCTGCGGCATGTGGCTCTGCGAGTAGGTCCCGGATCTCCGCTTCGCTGCGTCCGGGATGACAGCCTGTGGGTGAGGGCAACGCGGTACCCACACTTCGTCATTCCAGACAAATGCAGCGAAGCTGCGTGCAGATCTGGAATGACGGGAGGAAGACGGCGCAAAACAGAGTTGATGACAACCTGAGTGCGTAGCCGGTCCTAGTCTCACCCCTCGCGCAATGCTGCAATGACGGCCTGACCCAGAGCCAGGCCGCCATCATTTGCGGGCACCTGGCGGTGGGACAGGACATTGAGGCCTCTGCGCTTGAGTTGGTCCGTTAGTCCCTCGTGCAGGATCCGGTTCTGCAGCACGCCGCCGGAGAGGACGACGCGCCGGACGTTGCTGGAGGCGCTGATTGTCGCCAGGGCCTCCGCAAGTCCATGGATCAGGGCGAGATGAAACCGGGCGGCAATGCGGCCGGTGTCTGTGCCTGACGCGAGATCGGCAAGGAGGGTGCGCCACAGGGGTTCCCAAGATATCGACATCTGCTCTCCCGGCTCGATCGCGACGGGATAGGGCGTTTCATTGCTGAGGTGCGGCCGGGCGAGGCATTCCAGGACCGTGCCGGCGTGCCCTTCGAAATCTTGGCCGTCGAAGCAGACGCCGAGGGCCGCGGCGACGGCGTCGAACAGGCGGCCGGCGGAGGAGGACTGTGGCGCGTTGAGGCCGGA
This sequence comes from Roseibium sp., assembly GCF_048260565.1. GTDB lineage: Bacteria > Pseudomonadota > Alphaproteobacteria > Rhizobiales > Stappiaceae > Roseibium. Next base: position 102,978 of record NZ_JBLXGP010000010.1, read on the forward strand.
GGCGATCATCTTGTCGAGGACCGGCAGTTGTTTTGCGCGCAACGCATCTTTCAGGTGGTCGCCGGGAACGGACGCCAGATAATCCGGCCCGAAGGCGGCGGTGAGATGGGCGACCAGGTTTCGCCACGGTTCCTTGATGGCTTTGGTGCCGCCTGGCAGGGCCACCGGCAGGAAGTAGCCCTTGCGCTCAAACCCCCGATAGCCGCCGAGCAGGATTTCCCCGCCCCAGATGGTGCCGTCGCTGCCAAGGCCGAGACCGTCCAGAATGAGGCCGAGGGACAGGTCTTCGCCCGGCGGGATGCCGTTGTCGGCGAGGCAGGCGGCCAGATGGGCATGATGGTGCTGGACGCCAACAACACGGGCGCCGGTTTCGCGGGCCAGGGCCTCGCCCCACTGGGTCGACAGGTAATCCGGGTGGTTATCGACGGCGATGACCTTCGGGTCGTGCCGGAAAATCTGCCGGTAGAGCGCGAGCGTCCGGCGATATTCCGCGTGGGTGGCGGCTTCTTCCAGATCGCCGAGGTGCTGGGACAGGATCGCCTGACCGTCCTTCAACAGGCAGAAGGTGGATTTCAGCTCGCCGCCCATGGCGAGTACCGGCGGGCAATCCCGGAAGTCGTCGGGGAGCATCAGCGGCGCCGGCGCAAAGCCGCGCGCGCGGCGCAGGATCTGGGGACCCGGCGCATCGATCCGCACGACGGAATCGTCCAGCCGGTTCACAATCTCCCGGTCATGCATTAGCCAGAGATCGGCAATCTCCGAAAGCCGGGTCCGGGCGTCGTCATTGCCGATTGCCTGGGGCTCGTCGGAAAGATTGCCCGATGTGAACACCAGCGGTCCGCCGGCGGCGGCAAGCAAGCTGTGGTGCAACGGTGTGTAGGGCAGCATGAAGCCGATTCGGTCCTGACCCGGAGCAAGGGATGGGGCAAGCGGTTTCCCATGAACCTCCAATAGAACGATTGGTGCGGCAGTGCTTGTGAGCTGCGCTTCTTCGGCTTCTGTCACCCGGCAATACTTCCGGATTTCCGGCAGGTCCGCTGCCATCAACGCGAGCGGTTTGACCGGGCGCCGCTTGCGCCGGCGCAGCTCGGCAACGGCAACTTCATCAAGCGCGTCGCAGGCCAGATGAAAGCCGCCGATGCCCTTGATCGCCGCGATCTGTCCCTGACCGATGCGACGGGCTGCTTCCAAAAGGGGATCGGTGCAATCGACGGAGCCGGCCTTGTCCTCCAGCCACAGCTTTGGACCGCACGCCGGACAGGCGTTCGGCTGGGCGTGGAAGCGCCGGTCGGCGGGGTCCTCGTATTCCGACCGGCAGGCATCGCACATGGGAAACACGTCCATGGACGTGCTGGCCCGGTCATAGGGAATGGCGCGCACGATTGAAAGCCGCGGTCCGCAATGGGTGCAGTTGGTGAAGGCGTAGCCGAAGCGCCGATTGTCGGGGTCGCGGATATCGGCAAGGCAGGCCGGACAGGTGGCCGCATCGGGAACGATGCCGGTTGAGACGGTTCCGCCGACGCTCTTGACGATCTCGAAGGTCGTGCCGGGAGGCGGCTCGGAGAGGTCGGTAAAGGAGACGCTGTCGATGCGGGCAAGCGGTGGCGCTTCGGAACGGATGGCGGCGAGAAACCGGTCGAGCCGGTCCGCTTCCGCCCAGGCGTCGATCTCGACCCCTTCGCCGTCGTTGCGGACGGAGCCGGCAATGCCGTGGTCCTTGGCAAGGCGCCAGACATGGGGTCGGAAGCCGACGCCCTGCACCAGCCCCTTCACTCTGATGCGCCGGCCGGTCCGATCTGCGGTCTCCGTTGCCATGACGGCCTCAATGCACCGTGCAGACGAGGCAGGGGTCGAAGGAGCGGACGATATGCTGGACGGAGACCGGCTCGGTTTCGCCGGGACGCACCGGTGCGCCGGCAAGCGCCTGTTCCAGTGCGCCGGGGACGCCATTTTCATCGCGGGGCGAAAAATTCCAGGTGGTCGGGGCGATGATCTGGTAATTGGCGATCCGGCCCTTCTCGATCCGGAGCCAGTGGCCGAGCGATCCCCGTGCCGCCTCCGTCAGGCCGATGCCCTCGCCGGTGTCAGGCAGCTGTCCGTGTTCGATGAAGGGTTGTTCCGGCACCAGCTCATTGGCCCATTGTTCCATGGCGATCACGACCAGGGCGATTTCCAGTACACGGGCCACGACGCGGGTATAGACGTTGCCGCCAGAGGCCGCGACCAGATCGCGGATCAGCGGATGACCATGGACCAGTTGGCGCGCCAGCGCGCCGACTTCGACCACGTCGCCGCCAAGCCGGGGGGCCTTGCACCAGCTATAGGCCTCGCTTCTCTCCGCATCGGGCTGGGTTGCGCCTTCGAACGGCGCCTGCGGGCCGTTCGAGGCGGCATACCAGGCGTGGCTCAGGTCTTCGGTGATCTGCTGCGGGTCGAGCTTGCCCGGAGTCCCATTGACGAAAAGCCCCCGATCGAACAGGGGCGCGCTTTCCGTTCCATAGGCACCGAAGCTCATGTAGCGGCCGGTGGAGGGGCCGAGGGCGGCCAGATCCAGCGCTTGCGCATATTGCAGGAAGCGGCGGAAGTCGCTGCTGGTGGCGGGTTTCTCGCTCGCCCAGGCGGCAAGGTCGTCGGGGGATGTCAGTCCGGCGATCCGTTCCAGCCTGTCACCATAGAGATGGCGTTCCAGGAATCGCCGGAAGGCGGCGAGGATGGCGGCAAGGCGGGCGACTTCTCCCGCTGCAACCGAGCGGGTCGATCCGCCGGGCTGAACGGTGAGCGTGTGCGGCCACTTGCCGGCGAGCAGGCCGAGAACATGCATGAACTGGGCGCGGGCGGGAAGCACGTCCTGCGCCGCCGTGCCCTTGATGGCGGTAAACCGGTCGCGGGCGTCTTCGTACCAGCCTTCGGACTGGTACACCGCGCGGGCGAAGTCCGGCATGAAGAACAGGTAAAAATGGGTCAGGTGGTCGGCGACGTTTTCCGTCGCGTGGATCAGGTTGACCGCGCGCTCACCATTCGCCGGCATGCCGAGCCCCATGGCCGCCGACAGCGCCTTTGCGGCTGCGACGGATTGTGACACGGAACAGATGCCGCAGATGCGCGGCGCATAGACCAGGGCGTCGAACGGGGCTTTGCCCGCCAGAATCCGTTCAAAGCCCCGGTACAGCGGCGAGACCACCTGCACCTCATGGACCGCCCCGTCCTGGATGTCGAGCTTGACTTCCAGGTCGCCTTCCACGCGGTTGAACGGTCCAACAATCAGGCGGGTCATGAACACCTACTTCCCAAGGTCGCTACCTTTTCTTCTGTTTGTCGACGGGAGGCTGGCGGAAGTGGTCGGCCACGGCGTTTTCCTTCAGCCGTTTCGGGGTGGCTGCCTTGGAAAGAGAGGCGAGCGCCACGAACCAGGCCTTGGGCATGTCCGTCGGCAGGCCGACGGGAATGCCGGAGATCTTCGGCGTCTCGGTGAAGCCGTGGCCCGGTTCCTCGAAGCCGGGAGCGGTGCAGTTGATGCAGGGGTAATTGCCGTCGAGACACGACCCGGCCCCGTTCCAGGCGCGCATGTTGCAGTCGGCGCGGGCCTGGGTGCCCTTGCAGCCGAGGTTTTCCATCATGCAGCCCAGATCGCACAGGCGTTCCGCGCTGGCCTTGAACTCGTAGAACTCATTGCGGGCGCAGCCGTGATGGACCAGATGCATGGTGTAGGACAGCGGGCGTTCCCACTCGTCGATGTCGCGGGTGGTAAAGCGGCCGGCCGCGATCTGGTGCAGGGTTTCCGTCAGCCAGCCGGGATGGATCGGGCAGCCGGCGACATTGATCACCGGCAAACCGGCGGCGGAACGGAAGTCGGCTCCGAGAAGCCCGCCCGGCTTGCGGCCGTCATAGGAAAGGCCGCAGGCGTCGACCTCGTTGGACCCTGCCGCGGTGATACCGCCAAAGGCGGCGCAACTGCCGACGGCGATCACATAGCGGGCCTTCTTCGCCAGGGCTTCGACCCAGTCCATCACCGGGCGGTCGGTTCCCGCCATGATGTGGAACCGGCCGGTGCCGTTCGGACCACGCATGACGGATCCTTCCAGGCACAGGATGTCGAGCGGCTCCGAGCCGTCGGAGATCCGTTCCATCAGGTCAATGACCTGCGCACCGCTGGAGACGCTGAGCGAGGGATGCCACAGCACCTCGATATTGGCGGCCTCCAGCACCGTCACCAGATCGGGCGCTTCTGCGCCGAGCAGGGAAAGGGAACAGCCGCCGCAGCCGCCGGACTGGAGCCAGAACAGGCGGACTGGTGTTTCAGCCTTCATTGCGAACATCCACGGGGACCCTCAGGATGAACTCGGCGCCGCCTTCCGGCCGGTTCTCGAAGGAGAGGTGGCCGCCCTGTTTGGCCGCCATGTTGTAGCTGACGTAAAGCCCGAGGCCGGTGCCGGAACCGATCGGCTTGGTGGTGAAGAACGGTTCGAAGATCTTGTCCCGGTGGGTATCGGCAATGCCGGTGCCGTTGTCGGCGACCCGGATGACGATGTCATCGCCCTGACGTTCGCCGGAGATGACGATTTCCCCGTCCGGTCGGCCGTCGAGCACATCGGCGGCGTTCTGGACCAGATTGACGACGATCTGGTGCATCTGGCCCTTGCGCCCGGTCATGTCGAGACGGTCCGGCAGCTCCAGCCGCAGCTCCGGCTTCACCCGCTGCGCCTTGATCACCCAGTCGGCCGCGGTGCGGATCAGCCGGACCACGTTGAATTCTTCAGGCTGCTCCTGCTGGTTGGAGGAGAACCGGCGCAGTTCTTGGACGATGTCGCGCACCCGTTCCGCGCCTTCCAGGGTGCCGTCGACCAGCGGGCCGATGTCGCGCAGGACCTGGTCGATCTTCAGGTCCTTGCGCAGGGCCTTCATTTCGTCCCGGGTCTTTTCCTCGTCGCAGGCCTTCAGATAGCGGGTGATCGCCGCGCCGTAGCGCTTCAGCGCATACATGTTGCCGAAGACAAAACTGATCGGGTTGTTGAGTTCGTGGGCGACGCCGGCGACGAGCCGGCCGAGGGCGGCCATCTTTTCCGACACGAACAGCTGCTGCTGGGTGCGGGTGAGCTTTTCCTGGGCGGCGTCGAGATCGCGATAGGCCCGTTTCAATTCGCCTACGGGCCGGCCGACCAGCACCATTCCCACAAGGCGGCCGCGATGGTCCTTCCGAGCGGTGCAGATCGTCGAGATCAGGGCGTTCTGGCTGTCGGTCGCCGCCAGCGAGATGTCGCGCTGGGACACCTTTCCGCCGATGCGCAGGGCCTGCAGGAAGCCGGTGACCGCGTCTTGGGATTTTTCCTGAAACAATTCGGCAATCGGCCGGCCGATCAGCGCCCGTTCCTTCTTGCCGACGATGGCTTCCAGAGCCGGGTTGACCTGCTGGATCCGGCCTTCCGTATCGCAGGCGACCAGCACGTCGGTCATGGCGCCGAGCACGGAGCCGATGAAATCCTGGGCTTCCTCCAGGCGGGCGTTCTGTTCTTCCAGCGCCGTCTGGGAATCGACGAGATCCGTATAGACCTCGTCCATCTTCTGGATCACCTCGATCCAGACGTTGTCTCCGGTTCCATCGATCGTGCCGCTCAGTTTCGGCACCACGAGATCGAGAGCGGCATGATTTCCTGGCAGACGCGTTATCATGACATATCCCGGTTAGCCGGTTGCCCTGCGTGCGGACGGTAGCGGCTTGATCTTTTCCAGCTCGTAGCGTTCCAGCTTGCTGCGAAGCCCGACCCGTGACAAGCCCAGTTCGCGCGCGGCCTGGGATTTGTTCCAGCGATTGCGGATCAGCGTCTCGCGGATGATGCGGCTTTCCACCTGGGCCACCCGGTCCTTGAGCGTGCCTTCCAGATCGTCGAGCATGTCGGTCTCGTCCTGCTCCTGGCTGCGGTCGGCGCGCAGGATATGCCGGGACAGGAGATCGGCGCCGAGCAGGCTGTCTTCCTTGCCCATGACCAGCATCTGCTGGATTTCGTTCTGCAGTTCGCGCACGTTTCCGGGCCAGCGATAGGCCTGCATGCATTCGAGCGCTTCTTCGGAGAAGCCTTCCACCCGCTTGCCGAGATGATCCATGGCGCGCGACAGAAGGGCCCTGGCGAGGACGGGAATGTCGCCGCGCCGGTCCTTCAGGTCAGGCATGCGGATGACCATACCGGCGAGGCGGTAATAGAGATCGGCGCGGAACCGGCCGGCCTTGACCTCGTCTTCCAGGTCCTTGTTGGTGGCGGCAATCACGCGGATATCGACCTTGCGGGTCTTGGCGCTGCCGACGGGCCTGATCTCGCCTTCCTGGAGCACGCGCAGCAGCTTGACCTGGAAGGCGGGCGACACCTCGCCGATCTCGTCGAGAAAGACGCTGCCGCCGTTTGCCCGCTCGAACAGGCCGACGTGATCCTCGACCGCGCCGGTAAAGGCGCCGCGCTTGTGGCCGAAGAGTTCGCTTTCCAGCAATTGGTCTGGGAGCGCGCCGCAGTTTTCCACCACGAAGGGCTTGTTCCAGCGCAACGAGCCGTAATGCAAGGCGCGGGCCGCCAGTTCCTTGCCCGTGCCGGAGGAGCCGCACAGCAGTACCGGCACGTCATAAGGCGCGACCTGACGCAGGGTGGCGCAGACGTCGTTCATCGGGCTGCCCTTGCCGCGAATGATGCCGTCGTCGAAATCGTATTCCTTGCGCAGGGTCTCGCGACGGTCGGCAACCACCTTTCGCGCACCGGAGGGCGACATCTTCAGTTCGATCGCCAGCAGTTCGTTCTCGCGCTGAAGCGCGTAGAGGCGGCAGGCGTTCTGCAGGGTCAGGATCAGGTTTTCCGGATGCCACGGCTTGGTGATGTACTGGAATATCCCGGCCTCGTTGATGCCGTCGATGATGTCATGGGCGTCCGTATAGCCGGAGACAATCATGCGGATGATATCCGGCCAGCGCTGGCGTACGGATTTCAGGAACTCCACGCCGGACTGCTGGGGCATGCGCTGGTCGCACAGGATTACCTGGATCCAGTCCTGCTCCAGAACGGCGTTGGCGTCCTCGATGGTCGCCGCGGTCCTGACCTCGAAATCGTCGCACAGGATCCGTTCCAGGGATTCCAGCGAGCGGATCTCGTCGTCGATCAGCAGGATCGTGGGCAGGTCGGTCATGAGGCGGCCCTCCTTGGGGCTTGCAGCGCCGGCGGCGATGCCCGGTGGCGGGCAAGGGTAAGCGGCGTGCGCGATTTCGGCACCTTGTGGACGAAGTTGTAGCGGGCGACGTGATAGCTCGGATCGAAGCCGTAGAAATTCTTGCGCATGCGCTCCAGCTCCTCCGCCCGATAGGCTTCGAGCGGCTTTTCCGCCTCGTCGAGGTCGCGGGCAGCTATCTTTTGCTCGAGGCTTGCGGCGAAGTCGGGGCTTTCCGCGAGATCGACGGCGTCGGCCTTCACCTGTGCCTCGAAGGCTTCGGTGTCTCCGGTGAGAATCCGGTCGGCAAGGCCGAGGTCCAGGGCCTCGTCCGCGCCCATGGGCAGGCGTGCGGCGGCGATGCGTTCGGCATTTTCCTGCCCGCAGGCCTTCGGCAGCAGATAGGTCCAGAACTCGGAACCGTAGAGATTGCCCATGTCCTTGTAATGGGGATTGAGCACCGCTCCGGCGCGGATCCAGACCAGATCCGCGGCACGGGCGAGGAAGACGCCGCCAGCGCCGGCATTGCCGCCGACGGCGGAAACCGTCAGCTTGTCACGGGTTCGGATGATGGCCTCGGCGAGATCGTCCATCGCGTTGATGTTCGTCCAGGATTCATCTGCCGCACTCGGGGCCGCCTCGATGCGGTTTAGATCGAGACCGTTCGACCAGTGGTCGGGCCCGCCCATCAGGACGAGCACCCTTGTCGGCCTTGCCAAGGCCTCGGTGTAAGCCTCCAGGAAACGTTTGCAGGCAGCGGTTCCCATGGCTCCGTTATAAAAGGGAAAATAGAGGAAGCCTGCGGGTCCGATTTCCTCGTAGCGGATATCGTCACCGTCCGGATAGTCGGGCAGGCTTTCGGCCTCTGCTGCAAAGACCGCTGTCGCCGGGAGTTTGATTGCCTGGCTTTCCGCCCGGCGCACATGGGAGATCCAGACGGCGCCATCGCGCGTGGCAAGGCCGATGGCCGGACCGGAGCGGGCGACCGGCGTGCCGGGCTTCGCTTCCGGCAGGCCTTCCGCACGGCGGGCGTTGAACAGATAAACGGGCGTGTCGAACAGGCTGTCCCTGACGCCGGGACTGCCGTCGCTTGCCGCGATCTTCCGAAGGACCGTCGCGGTATCGTCCTGCTGCCAGTCGATGGCGCGGTCGTTCTGGCGCATTGCCGGTTGCCAGCAGGGAGCGGCCAGTGTTTCGGATTGCAGCGGGACGAACCGGCCGGAGGAGATTTTTTCCAGAGCCTCAAGAACCGCTTCGACCGCGGCTCCTGTCACCTCATGACGATAGAGGCTCGATTTCGTGGCGGTCCGCATCGGAAATTTGCGCCAGGCCCAGACCGGACCGGCGTCCATGTCCGCGTCGGCCTGCAGCACGGTGACACCCCACGCCTCGACGTTTTTAAGGATCGCCCAGTCGAGGGCGGAGGGGCCCCGGTCGCCGGGCGGGCCGGGATGAACCACGAGGCACAGGTGATTGCGCCAGATCCGGTCCGGGATCGCCCGTTTCAGAAACGGTGCCAGGACAAGGTCCGGCTGGAACAGCTCTACGGCCTCGATTGCCGTCGCATCGTTGATATCGAGCTCCACCGACAGCTCATGACCCAGCCGTCCGGGCTCCACATGGAGCCGCTGGGTCAGGGAATTGAAGCTGTGGCAGAGAAGCAGGATGCGCATGATCTCGATGCCTAGCAGATCCGGGGGAGTTGTTCGCCGGCTAACCAGTCGACGACACGCTGACCGCCGAAGCCGGTCGTCATGCGCACGAGGCCGTTCTCATCCTCGACCACCTCTCCGATGAGTGCAGCCTGTTCCCCGAGCGGGTGGCGTCGCATCACCGCCAGCAGACGTTCGGCGTCTTCCCCTTCGCACAGGCAGATCAGCTTGCCCTCGTTGGCGACATAGAGCGGATCGAGGCCGAGCAACTCGCAGGCCGCCGAGACGTCGGGTTTCACCGGTATTGCGGCCTCGTCGAGCACCATGCCGACGCGTGCTGACCGGGCGATCTCGTTCAAGGTGGCGGCAAGGCCGCCGCGCGTCGGATCGCGCAGAACGGCGATACCGGGCACTTCGGTGACCATGGCTGCGACCAGCGTGTGAAGTGCGGCGCTGTCGGAGCGGATCTCGGTTTCGAACTCCAGGTTTTCCCGTTTGGACAGGATTGCGACGCCGTGGTCGCCAAGGGATCCCGAGACTAGGATTGCCTGGCCGGGCCGGGCGTTGCCGACGGCGATATAGACATCGTCGGGCACGACGCCGAGGCCGGTCGTGGTGATGAAGACGCCGTCGCCCTTGCCCTTTTCCACCACCTTGGTGTCGCCGGTTACGATCGGCACATTGGCCTCGCGCGCCGCTTGGGCCATGGACAGGACGATCCGCTCCAGATCGGCGAGGGGGAAGCCCTCTTCGAGAATGAAACCGGCAGTCATGTACAGAGGTCTGGCGCCGGCCATGGCGACATCGTTCAGGGTCCCGTGGACGGCGAGGGAACCTATGTCGCCGCCGGGAAAGAACAGCGGCGAGATCACGTGGCCGTCGGTGGACATCGCCAGCCGGCCGGCGGGCACGCGGAAGCGGGCGGCGTCATGGCCCTGATCCAGGATCGGATTGGCGAGATGACGGTGAAACAGGTCGCGGATCAGATCCGCCATGGCCCGGCCGCCGCCGCCGTGGGTCATGTCGACCGAGCCGGTGCGGAACGAGAGACGATCGTCGATCTTGTTCATGCGACGGCCTCCTTTTTCTTTGCCGGTTCGCGGAAGCGTCCGTAGCTCCAGTAGGCCGCGCAAGCGCCCTCCGAAGACACCATGCAGGAGCCCATCGGCGTGTCCGGTGTGCAGACCGTGCCGAACAGCTTGCAGTCGGTCGGCTTCTTCGCGCCGCGCAGGATCGCGGGACATTCGCAGGACTTGACCTCGCGCGAGGCTTTTTCGCTGACGGCAAAGCGTTTTTCCGCATCGAAGCCAGCGTAGCGGTCGCGGATCTTCAGGGCGCTGTAGGGTACGGTGCCGAGACCGCGCCATTCGAAATCCCGGCGAAGCTCGAACACGTCCTGAACCAACGCCTGGGCCTTTTCGTTGCCCTGGCGGGTGACGACGCGGGTGTACTGGTTTTCCACCTCGTGCCGGCCCTCGTTGACCTGACGGATCAGCATCAGCACGGACTGCATGACGTCGAGCGGTTCGAAGCCGGCGATGACGACGGGCTTGCCGAATTCCTCGGCGAAGAATTCGTACGGTTCGGCACCGATCACCGAGCTGACATGGGACGGCCCCAGGAAACCGTCGATCCGGACGGTGCCGAGTTCGCGCACTTCCGGCGACTGCAGGATATGGCCGATCGCCGCCGGGGTCAGCACGTGGTTGCAGAAGACGGAAAAGTTGGCGAGTCCTTCCGTTTCCGCCTGACGCAGGGCCACGGCGGTCGGCGGGGTGGTGGTCTCAAAACCGATGGCGAAGAAGACGACCTGGCGGTCCGGATTGTCGCGGGCGATCTTCAGGGCGTCGGTGGTCGAATAGACCATGCGGATGTCGGCGCCGTCCGCCTTGGCGCGGATCAGGGAGCGTTGCTTGGTGCCGGGAACGCGCATCATGTCGCCATAGGTGCACAGGATGACGCCGTGACGTTCCGCCAGTTCCACCGCATCGTCCAGTCGGCGCACCGGCAGGACGCAGACCGGGCAGCCAGGGCCGTGAACGAAGGTGACGTTGTCCGGCATCAGGTCCTGGACGCCATAGCGGAAGATCGCATGGGTGTGACCGCCGCAGAATTCCATCAGGTAATAGTGCCGCGCGGGATCCGCCTCAGCGACAATTGCACCGGCAAGCTTTTCAGCGAGTTTGCGGTCCCTGAATTCGTCGACGTATTTCATGCCGCGCTCTCCCCGATTTCGGCCAGTTCTTCCGAAAGAATGCCCGCCTCGGCCATCAGTTCCAGCGTTCGGGCAGCCTCCTCCGGGCTGACCTTGTGCAGCGCGTAGCCGACGTGGATGAGGACATAGTCGCCGATCGCAATGTCCTCCACGAGGGCGACGGAAATCCGCTTCTTCACCCCTTCGAGTGCGACGACGGCAATGTCGCCGTCTTCCAGTTCAACCACCCTTGCCGGGATTGCCAGGCACATGTCGCTCTCCTCTACTCAGCCGCCGCGCCAGCCGGATGGCCGGCCAGCTGCATGGACCGCGCCGCCTCGACCCAGGCGCACCAGCCGGACATGCCTTCGCCCGTACGGGCGGAAACCTGCAGCACCTTGATGGCCGGATTGACCTTGCGCGCATTGGCGATCGCTGCTTCCACATCGAAATCGAGATGAGGCAGCAGGTCGGTCTTGTTCAGAAGCACCAGGTCACTGGCGGCGAACATGTCCGGGTATTTCAACGGCTTGTCCTCGCCTTCGGTCACCGACAGGATCGCCACCTTGTGCGCCTCGCCGAGATCGAAAGCGGCCGGGCAGACCAGGTTGCCGACATTCTCGATAAAGACAACGCTGCCGTCCGCCGGTGCAAGATGTTCCAGGGCGTGGCCGACCATGTGGCCGTCGAGATGGCAGCCCTTGCCGGTGTTGACCTGGATTGCCGGGGCGCCGGTGGCGCGAATACGGTCCGCATCGGCCGAGGTCTGCTGGTCGCCCTCGATGACGTAAGGTTTCAGGCGTCCAGCCAGCATTTCGATGGTCTTGACCAGCAATGTCGTCTTGCCCGAGCCGGGGCTGGAAACAAGGTTGAGCGCGAGAATGCCGCGGTCGGCAAACAGCCGGCGGTTTTCCGCAGCGTAACCATTATTCTTGGACAGGATGTCCTGTTCCAGCTGGATCAGTCGGGTCTGGCTCATGCCGGGCACGGAGGTGCCGGCCGGGCCTTCGCCGTAATGATGCGCGCCATGATCATGGGAATGGTCATGATGATGGTGGTGATGGCCGTCGTGCGCATGATGATGGTCATGGGTGTGCCCGTGATCGTGCCCGTGCCCGTGACCGTGACCATGCCGGTGGCCGTCATCCTTGCCTTCGATGCGAACCTCGCCGTCGCCGCAACCGCAAACCGTACACATCAGTTGACCTCCAGTTCCTTGATCCGAAGTTCCTCACCGCCCGTCACCTGCAACTGGTGCGAACCGCATAGGGGGCAGGCATCGAAACGCTGCTCGATTGTAACGCTCTGTCCGCAAGGCATGCACCAGGCCGTGCCGGGTGTTTCGATAATTTCCAGTCGGGCACCGTCGGCAAGCGTGTCGCGCATCACCACGTCGAAGCCGAATTTCAGAGCCTCGATTTCCACGCCGGACAGGGGCCCGATCTCGAGGCAAACGCGCTTCACCTTTGAAAAGCTCTGAGCCTGCGCCTGGTCCCTAAGAAGCCCGAGGATACTCTCACATATGGACATCTCATGCATCAGCCTGCCCTCACTTCACAGGCGACGCAGGGGTCGATGGCGTTGACGACCAGGTTGGCGCGCAGGCGCCGTTCGGCTTCGTTCGCGGTATGAAGGTCATCCAGGCACCGGGCGGCGATGCCGCGGCTCGCGAAATTCCGCTCCGTTGGCGGCAGCATCCGATAGGCCGAGACACGATCCTGCTCGACCTTTGCGGTATGGATCAGCGCGCCGCGCGCGGCCTGCACTGTTCCGTATCCCGTGCCGGTTTCGTCCCGGATTGCCGACGGCGGCCGGGTTTCGCCGGTCAGGACGGCGAGCATTTCGCCCGGAAGCCGCGCCAGTTCGACCAGGCGGGCGGCAAAGCGGACACCTAGACCCGGCGTGCCGAGACCGGTCAGAAGCGGATCGCCGGCGCGGCGGATGTAGGATGTCGCTTCCGCCAGTCCGTTTTGGCTCTCGCTTGAAAGCCAGGCCGGCAGTGTGCCGGGGTCGAACTCCGGAAGGCGGACCGGCGGGAAGGCGGCGACGGCGAAGCGGTCGGTCGCAAACAGCCACGAGATGAACCGACCGGCCGCGGTTTTCGCGTTTTCCGCCCAGTCGCGGAGCGCGTCCGCGCCACGGCGTGACAGCCAGCACTCGAGCGGCTCGCCGAAGACCGTCGTCTTCAGGAACTCCGCGGTTTCCGCAATGATCCGGACCAGCGGCTCCATGGGCATGGAGACCTTCGCCCCTACTGAAAACGGGGCCGATGCTCCCGACAGTGCGGCTTGAAACCCTGGCAGGAAGGTCATTGCCTGCCGTGCCGCCAGATTGTCCGCCGTCTCTCCCATGAGCCTTGGCCAGTCCATGATTGCCCGAAGCCCATGTTCCCGCAGACACTCCATCATCGTCAACGCCTGCCGTGCACGGGCCGTCTCGTCAGTCACCGTTATATCGAGCGCGCCTTCCAGGGCCAGAACCGCGGCATGAGTCTGGGCGGTCGCGCAAACGCCGTGAAGCGCGGGCACCAGCGTCAGCACCTCTTCCGGCGTCTTGCCGATAAAGAGACGTGTGACATCGGCGGGAGGGCGGAAAGTCACGCCAACCGGTGTGCCGGGCCTGGCCGGAAGCTCGATCAGGACTTTCCCTTCGGCGCTCACAAGTTCGTCTCCCGGAGTTTTCCGGTCAAAAGGCCGCGCCGGCTGAAGGCGGATGGCGCGGCGGCTTCGTCTTCATCTTCCAAGGCCGCCACAGGTTCGGCGTCCGCATCGATCTCCTCCTGGACATCGGTTTCGGCATCCGGCCATTCGCCGCGCCAGATTGTCTGCATATCCCGGTCGGCTTCGGTGTTTTCTTCCTCGGCTTCGAACAATTCCGTCAGGGCGGCGTGGGCGGCGGCTTCCGCCGTTTCCATGTCAACGAACTCGAACACCGGCGAGAACAGCGAGCACATCCAGAAGGGGCCGAGATTGTGCTCATGACCGCGGATGAATTCGAAGGAACCGGCGGGAAAGCCGAACATCCGCTTTTCACCGGTGCGGATCGCCTCGCCGTCCGGTTCCTGCGGCAACAGCACCACGTTGATGAACCAGGGCGTGATCAGGATGCTCAGCCAGAAGCCGTTCCAGGCATGCGTCCCGACGGCGCGCACTTCCAGCGCATCGTTCAGGATCGGGACCCCGTCCATGCGCTCGGTGTGCACCAGCCGGAAGCAGGCTTCCAGATGCTCAGAAATGGCTGCGGCATCACCCATGTCAGCTTTCCCCGATCACCATGAAGCCGTCCTTGCCGGCATCGCATTCCGGGCAGGTCCAGTGATCCGGAAGGGCGGCGAAGGGCGTACCAGCCGGGATCTGCCAGTAGTCGTCGCCTTCGACCGGATCGTAGACGTGCCAGCAGATCTTGCATTCGAGCTTCGTCTTCGGCCCGATCTTGCTGGCATCGCCCCCGTAGGAGCCTGCGAAAAAGCCGGCTGTCATCGGTAGACCTCGAGAATCTCGTTCAGGCGGTCTGCTGAGTCGGCGATGTCCTCCGGCGCGGCGCAGGCCACTTCCGGAATGCGGCAGATCTCGATCGTGTTCAGGATCAGCGTGTCCTGCGAATTGTAGAACTGGACCCACCATGCGTTCTTCGTGGCTGTCGCCGTGATCCGGCAGTTGCCGTAGCCGCGCGACAGGATGGTGATTTCACCCCGGCCGAGAAGGTCGTTGAGAAGACCGAGATCCTCTTCCGTATGGGGCAGCAGCGACAGGTTGATGACGTGCGGCAGGGTCGCCTCGTCGGAGCGGGCGACATAGTCGTTGATTTCCGGCAGCAGCGGCGGGGCATTGAAGATGTTGGGGCCGAAGCGGTCGGGCATTGCGATCTGCGCCTGCGCGCCGTCGAAGGCTCTTTTCAGAACGGCTTCGGGGAAGGGCGAGACTTCCGCGTAATCAGCGACGAGTCGTCCGTCCGCATCGGCTTCGCGGACCCGCCAGACGCCTGCGAGAACGGCTTCCTGCGCCTGCAGGGCCGCGCCGTCGATCACCGACACCTCGCCTTCGCCAAGCACCTGGTTGACCAGTTCGAGATTGGCGGCATCGAGCTTGCTGAAGTCCGCACGGCCGGCCGCGGCGGACGGGTCATAGCCTTCGAGCCGTTGCAGCAAGTCCTCCAAAGCGGCCTTGCTCGCGGCGAGATCTTCCGTGTCTTCCGGCTCCGGCAGGTCGGGCGCCGCGAAAATCATCATGCCGGACGGCATGGACATGTAATCCAGAACGCCGCCGTCCTCATCCGCCGGCTGGCTGCCCGGTCCGACCATCGATCCGATTGGATTGCTCATTTTCCGTCCTCTCCCTCAAAATAAAATTGTGCGCCTACAGATCAGTGGGTCAGGCCCTCGGGCGCCGCGCCGCAGCCGTCGGGGAATTTGAACGGCGGCGGGTCGCTCGGCTCGCGCGCGAGGATTTCCGGGATCTGGATCTGGTAGTCCGCCCAGTCGAGAATGCCTTGCAGGACGCCGAGATAGTCGCCGCGGCGCAGGAACACGATCGCCGGAAAGGCGTTGAACAGGTAACGGCGCTGCAGTTCCCGCTCGCTGTCGCGGGAGACGATCAGGGGTGTGACATTCCCGCCGAGCGCCTTGTCGAGTTCCGGCAGGACGACGGCGACATCGTTGCTTTCAGCAAGACGCGCCGCATCGCC
Source organism: Roseibium sp. (assembly GCF_048260565.1). Taxonomy (GTDB): domain Bacteria; phylum Pseudomonadota; class Alphaproteobacteria; order Rhizobiales; family Stappiaceae; genus Roseibium. The sequence goes on from NZ_JBLXGP010000010.1 coordinate 118,686, forward strand.
GGCGAAGAACAGCATGACGAAGTCACGGGCCCGGGCCACTTCGTCCAGGGTGTCATGGGTGACGACCTCATAGCCTTCCCGGTCGATGATCGATTGCAAAAGCGGTGAAAACATGGGGTTTGCCTCAAGGGTTGGAGGGTTTTGCGCCGGCAGGCTGAAGGAAGTCGGGCAGGGTCGGTTCCCGGTCGATCAGGTCGGCGAAGAGATGGTCGAAATCCGTTTCTCCGCGCATGGCCATTTCCAGTGCTTCCAGTGCGTCGGCAGACTGCCGGGCCGCTTCCTCGGTGAGAATCTCGCGGGCGGCGCCCAGAAACACCATCAGCCACGTGCCGGGCGCAACTTCACCGACGAGGCTGAGGTCGATCACCTGTTCCGCCGTCCGGCTCCGGCACCGGGCGGTCAGCCCGGACACGGAAAGCACCTGCATGGGGACGCCTATGCACATCCGTTCGATCCCGCCGTGGTGTTGACGAGCCGTTCCATTTCCGCCTCGAAATCCTCCGGTCCGCGCCAGCGGTCATCGGCGAGCACGCGGCTGTCTCCATGACGGACGGCCAGGGTTTCGTCCGGGCGCCCGGTCTCGTAGCGGCCAAGGGTCATTTCAAGGGAGGCGATGGTGTCGTCTTCGTCAAGCGGGCGGCTGCGCGGGGAAACGGAAACGCCGTGTTCCTTGAGGAAGGAAAGGGCAAGATCGATGGCAGGATCGATCTGCGCCTTAACCGCGGGCCTGAGACTGCCGCCGTAATCCTCCAGCTCCACCGGCTGGACGCCGATGAGCAGCAGATGGTCGGGGTAGTCGCCCAGCATCTCCGCCATGGCGAGCACTTCCTGGAAACCGGTCTGGTGCAGGGAGATCTTCTTCGCGCCGAGGAATTTCGGAACTTCCGAGCCTTCCACCCGCTTCAGGGTTCCAGGGGCTAAGCCGTAGTCAACCGCGTCGAAGACGATCAGGATGTCGGCGTCGCGGATGTGCTGGACGAGATAGACCCCTTGCGTGCCGCCGTCCATGACGCGGACATTTTCGGAAGCTTCGTAGCGGCGATGGAATTCCTCGACCGCGCGTACGCCGAAACCTTCGTCGGCCCACAACAGGTTGCCAATGCCGAGCACGAGCACGGCCGGAGCGTCAGACGTCACAATGCATTCCTCCCTCTTGCAGTCGCGTCCCTCCAAGGAGCGATGCAATTCTCAGTCCCGCCGCGTGGTCCGAGCGCTTTGTCGGTGTGCGGGTTGGAATTGGTTTCGCAAGAGCCGTGCCAGATTTCTGAAGCGCGTATGTTCTTGTTTTTACGAGGTCTTTTATTAAGTGGCAGTACTTATATGATCATATAACATCCGAAATGGATAAAAAATGGAAAGTAAGTTTCCATTCCTTATTTCCGGTCAAAGGTGCGGAGCCGGCTCGAGGGTTCCGACTGGAAGCGGAGAAGCCAATTCGGAATAAAAAAGGCGGAACCGGTCAGGTCCCGCCGAGGTGAACTGTGATGTGCACAGTCTGATGAAACTAGTGTCGATCGTCTGCCGGTTTGTCGTCCCGGAAGGTCCGCCAGCCGGAGAACATAGACGAGATAATCGACTGCCGGGACATGATGTCCTCGCGGACCGCGGCATAGATATGAACGATCACGAAGCTCACGATCACCCACAGGCCCAGGTGATGCCAGGTATGGACGTCCTGGCTCTGGCCGAACAGGGGAATGACCCAGCTTGAAAACATCGTGTACTGCCAGGATCCCATGCCTGTGCCTTCGCCATAAAGCGCGAAGCCGGTGACGATCATGAAGACGATCGTCCAGACGAACATGACGTGCATGACGATGGTCGCGAGCGGGTTGTGGCCGGCGTATTTCATCGGCGCTCGGGTGATCATGGCGTACCACTTGACCTCGTGGACGAGTTCCTTCCAGAAGCTCCTACGCCAGACCGGCGGCAGGAAGATCTGGCGGGCATGTTTGTTGCCGACGAAGGCCCAGTAGATCCGGAGCAGAATGCCGACGGCCAGGATGTAGCCGGCCGCAAAATGAAGGAACCGGATCCAGCCGAACAGGTAGTGAAACGAGGGTTCGCCATGGATCGACGGCAGCGGCGATCCGATCAGATAGCCGGTGACGCCGAGGACGAGGATCGCCAGGGCATTGACCCAGTGCCAGATGCGCACCGGGGCCTCATAGACATAGACGGCCTCTTCCTTGTGGGCGGTGGTCTCAACGGTCATCGCGCCCTCCTATCCGCCGGCGAGCACGAGGCCGGCGGTGAGAACCGCCAGGCCCGATGCGGCGAGGCCGTGCCGTGTGGTGGAGACGATGCGCCCGATGCCATAGCCGGTCAGGTGCAGGGTGGCGCTTGCGACCAGGAAACCGGACATATAGGCGCCGATCGCACCGGCCGCTTCAGAGCCATGGGCATGGCCGTGAAGCAGCGCGAAGATGCCGATGACTGTCAGCGCGAGTGCCGACGGAATCCTGCGGCCGGCTATGAGCAGGACCGAGAGCCCGAAGATCGAGACGAGGATACCCGGCTCGACAAACGGGAGCGGTATGGCGGCAAGGCCGAGGCCCGCACCGGCGGCGAGCAGGAGCATGAACAGGACCGGAGCCTGCCAGGCCTTTTCCCTTGGCTGTGCCGCCGACCAGAGCCCGACGGCGACCATGGCCAGCAGGTGATCGGCGCCGAGGACGGGGTGAGACACCCCGGCCCCGAAGCCCGTGACGACACCTCCGGTATGCGCCAGCGCCGGCGAAACGGCGGCCGCGGCGATCCCGAGGGAGGCGAGTGCTGTTTTCATTGTGTTCGACATGGATTTTCCTCCCTCAACGGACCTTGACCTCGGCCAGTTCCTCGCCGTCCGGACCCATGACATGGGTTGAGCAGGCAAGGCACGGGTCGAAGGAATGCAACGTGCGCAGGATTTCGACGGGTTCTTCCGGCCGCTCCACCTTGGTGTTCATGAGCGAGGCCTCGAAGGCGCCGATGTTGCCGTCGTTGTCGCGCGGGCTGCCGTTCCACGTGGTCGGCACGACGCACTGGTAATTGTCGATCTTGGTGTCCTTGATCTTGATCCAGTGCGCCAGGGCGCCGCGCGGCGCTTCGGTGAAGCCGACGCCCTTGACCTCTGTCGGCCAGGTTGCGGGATCGAACTTCTCCACGTTGGCGGTGGCGGAGTCGCCGGCCTTGATGTTGGCGATCAGCTTGTCCATGAAGTAGCGTTGCATTTCCGCAGCCCACTCGCATTCCAGCGCCCGGGCCGCGGTGCGGCCGAGGGTGGAGAACAGGGCGGTGACCGGCACGTCGAGCGTCTTCAGCGTCCGGTTGATCTGATCGGTGAAATATTCGTGGCCCTGGGCGTAGCCGACGACGTACCGGGCGAGCGGCCCGACTTCCATCGCGTGACCGCGCCAGCGCGGCGCCTTGATCCAGGAATATTTCGCGCTCTCGTCGATGTTGACGATATTGGTCTTCGTGCCGATCAGGTTGGGCCCGAGCGCGTAGTTCGGCTCGGTGATACCGTCCCAGGGGTGCAGACCCTTCTTTTCGTCCGGATAGGCGTACCAGGAGTGGGGCACGAATTCCTGGATCTGGTCCGGATCGCGGAGATCGATCTCGTGCACTTCCTTGAGGTTGCCGTCGATGATCGCGCCTTGCGGCATCATCAGGTTGCCGGCCGAATAGTCGTTGGCCTTGTCCGGGATGTCGCCATAGGCGAGCACGCTCTGGCCCGACAGGCCGCCGCCGTAGAGCCAGCCCTTATAGAACTGGGCGATGGCGAACAGGTCGGGGAGGTAGACGTTCTTCACGAAGTCCAGGGTGCGGTCGATGACCCCGGAGACATAGTTCAGCCGGTCCATATTGATCGGCGCTCCGGCGGCCATGTCGCCGTCCATGTTGATGGCGCAGGGCACGCCGCCGACGAGCCAGTTCGGATGGGTGTCCTTGCCGCCGAAGATCGTGCGCGTGGTCATGATCTCCTTCTGGAAGTCGAGGGCTTCCAGGTAATGGGTCACGGCCATCAGGTCGGCTTCCGGCGGTAAGAGATAGGCCGGATTGGTCCAGTAGCCGTTCTTGAACGGACCGAGCTGGCCGGATTCGACGAATTTCTTCAGCCGGTTCTGGACGTCGCGGAAATAGCCCGGCGACGACTTGGGATGATGCGGCGAAATCGTCTGCTGCAGCTGCGAGGTTGCCTTCGGATCGGCCTTGAGCGCGTTGACCGGGTTGACCCAGTCGAGCGCGTGCAGGTGATAGAAGTGGACCAGGTGATCGTGCACTTGCAGCGACAGCTGCATGATGTTGCGGATCGAGTTGGCGTTTTCCGGGATGTCGATCTTGAGCGCATCCTCCACGGCGCGCACCGAGGTGAGCGCGTGGGTGCCGGTGCACACGCCGCAGATGCGCTGGGTGAAGGCCCAGGCATCACGCGGGTCGCGGCCCTTCAGGATCACTTCCAGACCGCGCCACATGGTGCCGGTCGAGACCGCGTTGCGGATGATGTTTTCCTCGTCGATGTTCACCTCGCACCGCATGTGACCTTCGATGCGGGTTACCGGATCGACGACGACGCGCTGTCCGGAGGTGTCGAGATTGAACCCGTTGGGTGTCTGCATGGTCGTCATTATTCGTCTCCCCCCTTGTGACGCGCGCGCTTGATGGCGCTGATCCCGGCATGAGCGGCTGCGGCCGCACCGACGACAACAGCGGCGGTGCCGCCGATCTTGTCGGCGTTGGCCTCGATGCCGAAGCCGTGGATATCGGTCAGGCGGTCATAGAAGGAGCCCTTGTCCCAGAAGCCGTCTTCCGAACAGCCGAAGCAGGGATGGCCGGACTGGATCGGGAAGGACAGGCCGCCGTTCCAGCGCACGGTGGAGCAGGCGTTGTAGGTGGTCGGTCCCTTGCAGCCGACCTTGTAGAGGCAGTAGCCCTTGCGTGCGCCTTCGTCGTCGAAGGCTTCCACGAACTGGCCGGCGTCGAAATGGGGCCGGCGGTAGCACTTGTCGTGGATACGCTGGGAATAGAACATTTTCGGCCGGCCCTGCCGGTCGAGTTCCGGGAACCGTTCGAAGGTCAGGATGTAGGTGATCACCGCGGTCATCACCTCGGCGATCGGCGGGCAGCCGGGCACCTTGATGATCGGCTTCGGCGCCAGTCCCGGCACCTTGTGGATCGGGGTCGCCTGGGTCGGGTTCGGCCGGGCCGCCTGGACGCAGCCCCAGGAGGCGCAGGAACCCCAGGAGATGATCGCCTTGCAGTGGTCGGCGGCCTTCTTCAGCTGTTCCAGATAAGGCTTGCCGGCGATGATGCAGCTCATGCCGTCCTGGTTGAGCGGCGGGTTGCCCTCGCAGGCGAGAATGTAGTTGCCGTTGTATTTCTCGATTGTTTCGTCGATGATCGCTTCCGCCTGATGACCGGCGGCCGCCATGATCGTGTCGTCATAGTCGAGCGAGATCATCGACAGGATGACGTCCTTGGCCAGCGGATGGGCGGAGCGGATGAAGCTCTCCGAGCAGCAGGTGCATTCCAGCCCGTGCAGCCACAGCACCGGAATGCGCGGCTTGGTTTCCATCGCCTCGGCGATCTTTGGCGCGAAGCTCGGGCCCAGCCCGAGTGCTGCCGCCGTCAGCGAACAGAATTTCAGGAAACTTCGGCGGGTAATCCCCTGCCGACGCATCACGTCGTAAAAGGTTTCTGTCATTCGGGCATCTCCTCCACTTGCCTCTTCCGGCACTGGCCTTTCGGGCGCTCGCCTCTTTTGGCCCCAAAAATGTGCGATGAGCTCGCACGCGTCCGGAAGGAACAAAGCAACCGCTGTGCCAGACGGTTTGATTTGTGATATTTCAGTGGGTTATGAGGTTTTTAGACTGATGCGGGCCGATGGCGGGCGGAAGCCGGCTGGCAGCTTTCCAGCCGAACTGGAAAGCGTGCTTCCAGGCTGGAACGGGATCTCAGCAGTTTTTCGGAAGCGTTTCGGCGATCCGGGCGATGAGCTTTTCCGCCGTTTCCCGCACGGCCGGAGACAGGCGGTCGCCGGCGCTGAAATCCGCACCTTCGATGCCGTAGACTTGGAGGCTCTTCGGCAGGGTGCTGAGGGCGCGGGCCGTCTCGACCGCTTCCGCCAGTCCGAAACGGTGGGTGGAATAGTGAAACAGGTCGGCCGGTAACCTGTCCGCGATCGCATCGAGGACGATCAGCGTTCCGGGGGCGGAACCGCTCCGCGTCGCATCGATCAGGATAATCGCGTCATGGGCCTCGAACAGATCCATTATCCCCGTGCCGTCACCGGCATGGACGTGTGCGGCAAGACCTTCTGCGGCGAGTGCCTCGGCGACGAACGGTCCGACACCGTCGTCCCCGCGCAAGTCATTTCCGACGCCGACGATCAGCGGCTGAGAGGTGCCGGGCACTTGTTACGTTCCCGGCGTGTATGGGGAAGGCCTTGCCAGTCCCTCTGTGTCATCCCTGCCAGTACACAGACCGGGGACATAGCTGACAGGTGTTCGGAGACATGGTTGACACATGCCTCTGCGGTTTAAATCGATACCGGGGGGCCTGGATCCCGGTCTCTTGCTGCGTTTCAGTCGGGGAGACGGGAGCATGGGGCAGACCGTCGGATGAAAAAGAGCCTCAGATAGGCTCAAGGTTCCCTCTCCCCATGGAAGAGGGGGCCGGGCATTGCCATAGGAAAATCCCACGTCAGACACGTTCCACCGTCAGTTTGAGGAAGTGGGTCGCGCAGGAGATGCAGGGGTCGTAGTTGCGGATGGTCTGTTCGCAGCGCCATTTCAGGTCCGCGTCGGTCATGCCCATGTTCGCGGCGACGACGCGGGTCAGGTCTTCCTCGATCTGCGGCTGGTTCTGCGAGGTCGGCGGCACGATCTGGGCATGGGTGATGCGGCCATCGTCGTCCACCTTGTAGGTGTGATAGCAGATGCCGCGTGGCGCTTCCGTGCAGCCGTGGCCTTCGCCGGCTTTCGGCGGGACGGGCACGAAGGCGGGACGCGGTTCGTCGTAGCCGCGCACGATCCGGGCGGCTTCCTCGAGGGCGTATTGGGTCTCGACCATGCGCACCAGGATCGACTTGAACGGATTGCGCACCACTTCGCCGAGGCCGCTAAGGGCCGCCGTTTCCTTGGCGCCGTCGGTCAGTTGCGCGTAGTTGTTGGCATAACGGGCCAGGGGCCCGACCAGATAGGCTGAGCCATCGCGCATGCGCCCGTGCAGGGCATTGGACCGGGCCACGTGCTCTTCGAAGAAGTGGTCGTTGAACTCCGACACGGCGATATCGAGCCCGCGGTTGGAAGCAAGCCGGCCTTCGCAGATGGCGTAGGTGTCGGGATCCTTCAGCGAGACGAAGTGGTAGTCGTATTCGTCGTCGGGGAAATCGAATTTCGAGAACGCGACGGCGACCTCGCGGGCGGCGGCAATGCCCCATTCCAGCTCGGGCAGCAGCGCCTTGATCTTGGCTTTGTCCGGTGCGGAATAGAAGCCGCCGACACGGGTATTGACCGGATGGACCGAACGTCCGCCGACCACCTCCATCAGGCTGTTGCCGATCTTCTTCAGCCGGAGCGCGGTCTTGACCAGGTCCGGATTGACTTCGGCGATCTTGATCGCGTCGTGCAGGCCGAGAAAGTCCGGCGCGTGCAGCATGGCGGCGTGGAGCACATGGCTCTGGATCCATTCTCCGCAATAGATCAGCCGGCGCAGCTCATGGATTTCGGGCGTTACCGAAACGCCGGCCGCCTGTTCCACCGCCTGGCTTGCGCTCATGATGTAGGCGATCGGGCAGATGCCGCAGATGCGTGAGGTGATGTCGGGCGTTTCGTGGGCGTCGCGGCCTTGCAGGAAGGCCTCGAAAAAACGGGGCGGTTCGAAGATGCGGAACTCGACCTTCTCGATCTCATCGCCCTTGAGACGCACGTATAGCGCGCCTTCGCCTTCCACGCGAGCCAGTGCGTCGACCTGGAGAATGCGCTCACTCATGCGACTTGCTCTCCTCGGCAAAGGCCGGCGCGCCGGCGTTGAAGGTGCGGTAGATGTCGCGCAATTCGCGTGGCTCCATGCCGAGATCGGCAAGCTGCGCGGAAAGCGCTTGCGGGTTCGGATTTTCCTTCGGTCCGAAACAGCCGTAGCAACCGCGCCCATGGGACGGACACAGGTTGCCGCAGCCTGCCTGGGTCACCGGGCCGAGGCAGGGCGTGCCCTTGGCGACCATGACGCAGACCGTGCCATTGAGCTTGCATTCGGTGCATTGGGAAACCTTCGGCACCCGGGGCACGCGTCCGGCGAGTGTCGCCGTGATCAGTTCCAGAAGCTGGTGCTTGGAGACCGGGCAGCCGCGCAGTTCGAAGTCGACCGTGACATGATCGGAGATCGCCGTCGAGGTTTCCAGCGTGGAGATGAATTCCGGATGGGCATAAACCGCGCTGGTGAAGGCTTCCACGTCGGCGAAGTTGCGTAAGGATTGGATGCCGCCCGCCGTCGCGCAGGCGCCGATGGTGATCAGCACATCCGATTTCTCGCGGATCGCGCGGATACGCTCGGCATCATGGGCGGTGGTGATCGAGCCTTCCACCAGCGAGATGTCGTAAGGCCCGTCGTCGATGGCGCTGGTCGCTTCCAGGAACTGGGCGATTTCCAGCGCGCCGGCGATTTCCAGAAGCTCGTCCTCGCAATCGAGCAGGGTGAGCTGGCAGCCGTCGCAGGAGGCGAATTTCCAGACGGCGAGTTTCGGCTTGGCCATCGTCACACCTCCTTCTTGGAAATCAGCCGCGAGACCTGGTCGTGGCGGAACACCGGGCCGTTGCGGCAGATGAAATCGGGCCCGAACTGGCAATGGCCGCAAAAGCCGACGGCGCATTTCATGTTGCGCTCCATGGAGATCCAGATGCGCTCTTCCGGAACACCGGCGGCGGTCAGGCTCATCACCGAAAACCGCATCATGATTTCCGGTCCGCACAGGAAGGCGGAGACATCCGCCTTGTCGATCCCGGCCAGCGCCCGGTCGAGACCGATGGTGACCACGCCGACCTGACCGGTCCAGCCGGGAGCGGCATGGTCGACGGTGACTTCGACTTCCGTGTCGAATCGCGATTTCCAGGACTTGATTTCGTCTGCAAAGAGCAGATCCTCGGGCGAGCGTGCGCCATAGATCAGCGTCATGCCGGAATAATCTGCGCGGTTTTCCAGCACGTGATAGATCGCCGGACGTAGCGGCGCTAGGCCGAGGCCGCCAGCGACGAAGACGATGTTGCGGCCGGTTTCCTGCGCCACCGGCCAGGCGGTGCCGAACGGGCCGCGCACGCCGATGACATCGCCTTCGGAAACGCTCGTCAAAGCTTTCGACACGGCTCCGACATTACGGATGGTGTGCACCAGGTTCGTGCCGTCGGCCGGATCGCCGGAAATGGAGATCGCCACCTCGCCGATGCCGAAGACGTAGAGCATGTTGAACTGGCCGGGCTGAAACGGCACCGGGTAGCCATCGAGGGGTTCCAGTTCCATCGTGGCGACGTCGCCAAGCTCCTTCCACACGCGTTTGACGCGGTAGCGGCGCGGCAGCATCGGGTCCTGGGCGAGCAGAGCCTCCACCGGTCAGCCCTTCCGCGTTCCGTAGACATCGAGCAGCTGCATCCGGAGCGCGCGGAAGCGCGCGGCCAGGTGCGGCACGAAATGCTGGTACATCTGATAGCCGAGTTCGGGGTTCTGTCCGCATTTGGTGCGCAGGCAGTTGGCGTCGAGACTGACGGCGCGCACGCTGTTCAGGGCGCGGGCATCCGACATGTGTTTGAACGGCGGCATCAGCCAGGACCAGCCGAGCACATCGCCGGCATGCAGGGTCTCGACGATCAGCGGCTCGTGCTGCGGTGCGGAGATCTCGATGGCGACATCGCCCTCGCGGAGGAGGAAGACCTTTTCCGCATCGTCTCCTTCGGAGAAGATCGTTTCGCCGGCGCGGAAATGCTCGTTGCGCGCGCAGCCGGACAGCAGATCGACCGTGTCCTGGCCGCAATCCTTGAAGACCGGGTGCTGAGCCAGGATTTCCTCAAAGCCATGAATTTTCATGTTTCCACCCCTCCTGCGTCAGCGGGTTCCGCCGCGAAGGCGGCGGCTTCTTCGGTGATATCGATGCCGACCGGGCACCAGGTGATGCAGCGGCCGCAGCCGACGCAGCCGGATGTGTCGAACTGGTCGTGCCAGCTTGACAGCTTGTGGGTCATCCACTGGCGGTAGCGCGACAGGGTGGAGCGGCGCACCGCCCCGCCGTGAATGTAGCTGAAGTCGAGGCTGAAACAGCTGTCCCAGACACGCCAGCGCTCGGTGTGGTCGCCGGACAGATCGTTGACGTCTTCTACGTCGGAACAGAAGCAGGTCGGGCAGGCGAGCGTGCAATTGGCGCAGGAGAGGCACCGGTCCGCGACCTCCGCCCAGCGGGGGTGTTCGAGATTGTCCTTCAACAGGCCGGCAATGTTCTCCGGCATCGACCGCATCTGCATCCGGGCGGCTTGTTCGGTGACCGCCCGGGCCGCCTCTTTGGCCGCTGCAACGGCCGCCGTACCGGCTGCTGGCGCATCGATCCGCTCCAGAATTTCAGCCCCTCGGTCGCTGCCGCATTCGACAAGAAATCCGCCGTCTTCAAGTTCGGTCAGAGCGATGTCGAAACCTGCCTCGGCGCGCGGTCCCGTGTTCATGGACGAACAGAAGCAGGTCGGTGCCGATCGGGCGCATTGGACGGCGACGATGAGCGTGTTGTCCCGCCGGTGCCTGTAACCGGCGTCGGCGAAGTCGCCGTTGTCGAAGACGCGGTCCTGAATTTCGATGGCGGCGATCTCGCAGGCGCGCGCACCGAAGATCGCCGTTTTCGGGAAATCGACCCGATGCGGTTCGATGGCAAAGCCGTCCTCGGTCCGGGATGCGGACCAGAGTTTCTGCCGGGCCGGGAACAGCCATTTCTTCCAGTTCTGCGGCCCGACCACATAGTCGAACCAGCGGTCGTTTCCGCTTTCCCGCAGCCGGTAGTGACCGCCGTCCTGTTCGTCGACGACCCCGCGCGGCAGATCGTCCGCCGTCTCGATCTCGTCATAGACGATTGCGCCGTCGCCCAGGCGTGGGCCGATCACGCGCCAGCCGTCCGCGCGCAGCGCGTCGACGATCGGTGCCGGATCATCGAGAACGAAGCTGCCTCCAGTACGTGCTGTCATGTCCGGCTATCCCGCTAAGACATTGGAAGATCGTTTTGGTGCAATGCACAGTTCACACCCATAACCCTAAAGGATCAAGGTTCTGCGACAACATAGCCGAACTACTTAGTCGCGCCGATCGCGCTGCACCGGCGTGCTTAACCGGTATAAAGCCCCCGGTCCCGTGCCTGACGCGTGGCGATGGCGCCGAGCACGTCGAGGGAGGGGGTGTCCACTCCGGCGGCGCGGGCGAACGCCTGGGGTGCGCGGATGATCTCGTCGATTTCCATAGGCCGGCCCAGTTCGTAGTCCTGCAGGATGGACGGCTTGTGATCCGGGATCTGGGCAATGGTGGCCTCCGGGTCGATCTTGTCGTCGAGCGGGTAGCCGTGGGCTTTGGATATCGACAGGCCTTCTGCCAGAATGCGGCGCAGAACCACCTTGAGATCCGGATCCACCCGCGAAATCGACGCTTCGTTCCGGGTCACGAGCGCAAGGCCGGAGATGCTCATATTGAGCAGGAGCTTCGACCACATGACGGAACGAATGCCGCCTTCCGGTGTCGGGGAGGAGATTCCGGCTTCCTCCAGCAGGGCGCGTAAACCGGTGACATCGAACCGGCAATCCGGCGTGACGCCGTCGATGGACATCTGGTTTCGGTTGGGCGAATTGTTCTGCACGACGCCAGGCTCAAGGATGGCGTTGGCGGAATAGACGCTGCCGCCGATGATCTGTTCCGGCGCCAGATAGGACAGGAACCTGTCGGCCAACCGGAAGAACGGCAATACCGGCGGTTCCGGCTTGTCGGTCAGCCCGAGCGGATACCACCAGGGCATGCCGTTTTGCGGGAAGACGACGCCGGTTTCCGGTCCGATCAGCGGCTTTAGCGGGTCCACGATGGCCGCCAGTCCGGTTGCTTTTGCGGTGACGATGACGAGGTCCTGCGGTCCCGGTTCGGCCGCATCCGAATGGGCCGGCAGGTCGACGCTCCAGGACTGGTCACCGACCTTGAGGGTCAGTCCTCTTGTGCGAATCGCCTCAAGCTGCGGGCCGCGGGCGATTACAGAGACATCGTGCCCGGCTCCGGCCAGCTTGACGGCAAAATGACTGCCGATGGCACCGGCGCCGAAAATACAAATCCGCATGAAGACCTTCCGAAAGACGTGACGACGCGTTGCAGCGCACTAGATCATGGAGCGGGCACAGGCGCAAAGGCCCGTCGCAAATTCTCAATGGCCTGAAGTCCGACTGAAAAAAACTTTAAGCCTGAAATTTTAAGCTTGAAATAGTTTGCGGAACGCGCGACCATCTTTGCAACAAACCAAGAGGAGATTGTCGCCGTGCGGATTGCGTGTCTGGGAGGCGGGCCGGCAGGGCTCTATTTCGCGATCTCGATGAAACTTCGGGATCCGTCGCATGAGATCGTCGTGATCGAGCGCAACCGAGCGAACGACACGTTCGGCTGGGGTGTGGTGCTCTCCGACGATGCTCTGGAAAACCTCCAGAAGAACGATCCGAAAAGCGCCGAGGCGATCCGCGGCAACTTCGCCTACTGGGACGACATCGCCGTCGTCCACAAGGGCGTGCGCACCGTTTCCGGCGGTCATGGCTTCGCCGGTATCGGCCGCAAGAAGATGCTCGTCCTGCTGCAGGAGCGGGCACGCGAACTCGGCGTGGATCTGCGTTTTGAGACCGAATTCGACGATGTAGAGGAATACCGCAAGAACTACGACCTCGTGGTCGCCTGCGACGGCATCAACTCCCGGGTCCGTAGCCAGTACGAAGACTATTTCAAGCCGCAGATCGACATCCGCAAGTGCAAGTTCATCTGGCTCGGCACGCATCAGAAATTCAACGACGCCTTCACCTTCATCTTCGAGAAGACGGAGCACGGCTGGATCTGGGCGCATGTCTACCAGTTCGATGCCGATACCGCGACGTTCATCGTGGAGTGCTCCGAGGACACCTGGAACAACTTCGGTTTCGAGGGTATGTCCAAGGAAGAGATCATCGAGACCTGCGAAAAGGTCTTCGCCGATCACCTGGGCGGTCACGAGCTCATGTCGAATGCCGCCCATCTGCGCGGTTCTGCCGTCTGGATGAATTTCCCGCGGGTGCTGTGCGAGCGCTGGTATCACGACAATGTCGTGCTGCTGGGCGATGCCTCGGCAACGGCGCATTTTTCCATCGGCTCCGGTTCGCGTCTCGCATTCGACAGCGCGATCGCGCTGGCCGATTACCTCCAATCCGAGCCGGACATGCAGGCCGCCTTCAGCCGCTACCAGGAAGAGCGGCGTCTGGAAGTGCTGCGGCTGCAGTCGGCCGCCCGCAACTCGCTGGAGTGGTTCGAGGAGGTCGAGCGCTATCTCGATCTGGATCCGGTCCAGTTCAACTATTCCCTGCTCACCCGCTCCCAGCGCATCAGCCATGAGAACCTGCGCCTGCGCGACGCGAAGTGGCTGGCTTCCGCCGAGCGCTGGTTCATGGATCAGGCCGGCGCGCTGGCAGCCGCGCCGACGCGCGCGCCCATGTTCGCGCCGTTCAAGCTGCGCGACATGGAGCTGAAGAACCGCACTGTCGTCTCGCCGATGGCCCAGTATAAAGCCGTCGATGGCTGTCCGACAGACTGGCATTTCATCCATTACGGCGAGCGGGCCAAGGGCGGCGCGGGTCTGGTCTATACCGAAATGACCTGTGTCAGCGCCGAGGGCCGGATCACGCCGGGCTGTCCGGGGCTCTATGCGCCGGAACACGAGGCGGCCTGGAAGCGGCTGACCGATTTCGTCCATGGCGAGACCGATGCCCGGATCTGTTGCCAGATCGGCCATTCCGGCCGCAAAGGCTCGACCAACATCGGCTGGGAGGGGATGGACAAGCCTCTGGCCCACGGCAACTGGGAACTGGTTTCGGCTTCGGCCATTCCGTGGTCGGAACAAAACGACACGCCGCGCGAGATCACGCGCGCCGAGATGGATCAGGTGAAGGCCGAGTTCGTCGCATCCGCGGAAATGGCGGAACGTGCGGGCTTCGACATGATCGAGCTGCATGCCGCCCACGGCTATCTGATCTCCTCGTTCATTTCGCCGACGTCGAACCAGCGCACCGACGACTACGGCGGCAGCCTGGAAAACCGGATGCGCTATCCGCTGGAGGTGTTTGCCGCCATGCGTGCCGTCTGGCCCGCGAACAAGCCGATGTCGGTGCGTATTTCCGCGAACGACTGGGTCGGCGACGACGGCGTCACCCCGGAAGAAGCGGTCGAGATCGCACGCCTGTTCTGGGAGGCTGGTGCCGACCTGATCGACGTGTCCGCCGGGCAGACCTCGATCGACGCGAAACCGGTCTATGGCCGCATGTTCCAGACGCCTTTCTCCGACCGGATCCGCAACGATGCGGGCATCCGCACCATGGCGGTCGGCAACATCTACGAGGCTGACCACGCCAACTCGATCCTGCTCGCGGGCCGCGCGGATCTGGTGGCCGTCGGCCGTCCGCATCTGTCGGATCCCTACTGGACGCTGCATGAGGCGGCAAAGATCGGCGACCGGAACGCACCCGACTGGCCCCTGCCTTATCTCGCCGGACGGGACCAGCTCTGGCGGCTGGCCGACCGGGAAGCGGAAACGGTGGACAAGGTATGACGTCACTCGCCGGCAAGCATATCGTCGTAACCGGAGGCGGCACCGGCGTCGGGGCGGCGACGGCGCAGGCCTTTGCGTCCGCCGGCGCCACGGTCACGATCATGGGGCGCTCCGAAGCGCCCCTTGCCGCGCAAGGACTGCCGTATGAGACCTGCGACGTGACCGACCGGGATGCGGTCTTTGCCGCGTTCGAAGCGGCGCGTTCTGCCCGCGGACCGGTCACTGTCGTGGTCGCCAATGCCGGGGCGGCGGAAAGCGTTCCCTTCGCGAAAATGACGCCGGACATGTTCAATTCCATGCTGGCGGTCAATCTGGGCGGCGTGGTCAATTGCTGGCAGGCGGCACTCGCCGACATGAAGGCCGAAGGCTGGGGCCGGATGATTGCCGTTGCCTCGACCGCCGGGCTGAAGGGCTTTGCCTATGTCAGCGCCTATTGCGCCGCCAAGCATGGCGTGATCGGCCTGACCCGGTCGCTCGCCCAGGAACTGGCGCGCACCGGCATCACCGTCAACGCGATCTGTCCCGGCTATATCGAAACGCCGATGCTGCAGCGGTCTATCGACAATATCATCGCCAAGACCGGCATGAGTGCCGAAGAGGCGGCCGCCCAGTTGCGCGCCGGCAATCCGCAGGACCGTTTCATCCAGCCGGACGAAGTCGCCGGAAGCGCACTCTGGCTGTGTTCGGATGCCGCCCGGTCGGTCAACGGCCACGCGCTCAGCCTGACCGGAGGAGAGATATGACGAAAGAGACGCCCCCGTCTTCCCTGTCCAAGGACCGGTTGAGGCTCTGGCTGAAACTGCTCAAGACCTCGTCGTCCATCGAGGCGGAACTGCGCCGCCGGCTCAGGGATCAGTTCGGCTCGACCCTGCCGCGTTTCGACGTCATGTCGGCGCTGGCACGCACGCCCGAGGGACTGAAGATGAGCGAGATATCCAGCCTGCTGAAGGTCTCGAACGGCAATGTCACCGGCATTGTCGAGCGCCTCGTCGAAGACGGTCACGCCCTGCGCCTGGCCGTTCCCGGCGACCGGCGGGCCAACCGGGTCAAGCTGACGGCGGCCGGATCGAAGGCCTTTGCCGATCTGGCCGCCGAGCACGAAGGCTGGATCAACGAAATGCTGGGAGAGTTCGGCCCCGAGCAGATCGAGACCCTGAGCGATCTGCTGGAGGCGGTACTTCACCCTGCCGAAAAAAACGAAAAATCCGGGAGCGCAGCCAATGCGGAGTGATGTGAACCATTTCAAATGCGAGATCGAAGGCGGTATCGCCCGGATTTCGCTCGACCGTCCGGAGCGGAAGAACCCGCTGACCTTCGACAGCTATGCGGAGATGCGCGACTGGTTCCGCGACCTGCATTATGCGGACGATGTCCACGCAGTGGTGATCCTGCCGAACGGCGGCAATTTCAGTTCCGGCGGCGACGTGCACGACATCATCGGCCCGCTGACACGGATGAACATGAAGGAGCTGCTTGCCTTCACCCGCATGACCGGGGATCTGGTCAAGGCGATGATCAATTGCGGCAAGCCGATCGTGTCTGCCGTTGACGGTATCTGCGCCGGTGCGGGCGCAATCCTGGCCATGGCATCGGATCTGCGTGTCGCGACCCCGGAGGCAAAGGTCGCCTTCCTGTTCAACCGGGTCGGCCTTGCCGGCTGCGATATGGGCGCTTGCGCGATCCTGCCCCGGATCATCGGTCAGGGCCGCGCGTCGGAACTTCTCTATCTGGGCCGCTCCATGAGCGCCGATGAAGGCCTGAACTGGGGCTTCTTCAACCGGGTCGTCGATGCGGCAGCTTTGGAAGAAACCGCAATGGACTTCGCAAGCCGGATCGTTTCCGGGCCGACCTTCGCCAATTCCATGACCAAGACCATGCTGGCGCAGGAATGGTCGATGACGCTGGAGCAGGCGATTGAGGCCGAGGCGCAGGCCCAGGCGATCTGCATGCAGGGCAACGACTTCCGCCGCGCCTACGAGGCGTTCGTCGCCAAACAGAAGCCGGTGTTCGAAGGAGATTGAGATGGCTGACCGCAGCTTCCTGAACTGGCCGTTCTTCGAGGCGCGGCACCGCTTGCTGGCGGAGCAGGCCGATGCCTGGGCCGAAGTCAAGCTTGCGGCGATCGATCATTCCGATACGGATGCCGCCTGCCGGGCGCTGGTCGCGGCAATGGGCGAGGCCGGTTACCTGCAGCACACGGGCGCCGAAGACGGACGGCTCGACGTGCGCACGCTCTGCCTGATGCGCGAAACCCTTGCGCGTCATGATGGCCTTGCGGATTTCGCTTTCGCCATGCAGGGGCTGGGTACCGGTGCGATTTCGCTCTTCGGCACGCCCGAACAGAAGGCCGAGTGGTTGCCGTTGACCCGATCCGGTCAGGCCATCTCCGCCTTCGCCCTGACCGAACCGCAATCGGGCTCCGATGTCGCCAACTCGACCATGACCGCCACGCGCGACGGCGACAGCTATGTTCTGAACGGCGAGAAGACCTGGATTTCCAACGGCGGCATCGCCGACGTTTACACCCTGTTCGCCCGAACCGGCGAGGCGCCGGGGGCAAGGGGCCTGTCGGCCTTCATCCTTCCGGCGGGACTGCCGGGTTTCGAGGTGGTCGAACGTCTGGAAACGATCGCGCCGCATCCGCTCGCCACACTGCGCTTTACCGATTGCCGCCTTCCGGCTTCCGCGATGCTCGGCGATCCGGGACAGGGCTTCAAGATCGCCATGTCCGTGCTCGACGTTTTCCGCGCTTCGGTCGCTGCGGCCGCACTCGGCTTCGCCCGCCGCGCGCTCGACGAGGCGCTTGCCCGGGTCACCTCGCGCAAGGTCCAGGGTGCGCCGCTCTTCGACCTGCAGATGGTGCAGGGACATATCGCCGACATGGCGCTGGACGTGGATGCCAGCGCGCTGCTCGTCTACCGCGCCGCCTGGACCAAGGACAGCGGCGCGCCCCGTGTCACCCGCGAGGCCGCCATGGCCAAGCTCTTCGCCACCGACCAGGCCCAGGCCGTGATCGACAAGGCGGTGCAGCTGCATGGCGGGGACGGGGTGAGGTCGGGTGAAACCGTCGAAAAGCTTTACCGCGAAATCCGAGCCCTTCGCATTTACGAAGGCGCTTCCGATGTTCAGCGCGTCGTCATCGCACGGCAGGCTCTTGCCGAATTCCAAGGAGGTTCGTGATGCTCAGCCCTTCCGCACATACTGATACGTTTTCCCGGGATAATCTCCCGCCGGAAAGCCAGTGGCCGGATTTCCTGCTCGACGGGTTCGAGTATCCGGAGCGGCTGAATGCCGGTGTCGAACTGACTGACGGCATGGTGGCCAAGGGCTTCGGCGATCATACGGCGCTGATCGGCAACGGACGGCGGCGCACCTACAAGGAACTGGCGGACTGGACCAACCGGCTGGCAAACGTGCTGGTCGACGATCTGGGCGTAAAGCCGGGCAACCGGGTCCTGATCCGCTCCGCCAACAACCCGGCGATGGTCGCCTGCTGGCTGGCCGCGACCAAGGCGGGTGCCGTGGTCGTCAATACCATGCCGATGCTGCGCGCCGGCGAACTGGCGAAATACGTCGAGAAGGCCGAGATCCAGTTCGCCCTGTGCGACACGCGGCTGATGGAGGAAATGGAACTCTGCGCCAAGGACAGCCCGTTCCTGAAACGGGTCGTCGGCTTTGACGGCACCTCCAACCACGACGCCGAGCTCGACCGGCTGGCGCTGGAAAAGACCGTGCAGTTCGAGGCGGTGCCGACCGGCCGGGACGACGTGGCACTGCTCGGTTTCACATCAGGTTCGACCGGCACGCCGAAGGCGACGATGCATTTCCACCGGGACCTGCTGATTATCGCCGACGGTTATGCCAAGGAAGTCCTGGGCGTGACGCCGGAGGATATCTTCATCGGTTCGCCGCCGCTTGCCTTCACCTTCGGGCTCGGCGGGCTTGCGATCTTCCCGCTACGCTTCGGCGCCGCAGCGACGCTTCTGGAAAGCGCCACGCCGCAGAACATGATCGAGATCATCGAGAAATACCGGGCGACCGTATGCTTCACCGCGCCCACCGCCTATCGGGTGATGCTGCAGGCGATGGAGGACGGGGCGGATCTCTCCAGCCTGCGCGCCGCCGTTTCGGCCGGCGAGACGCTACCGGCACCGGTCTATGACGCCTGGCAGAAGAAGACCGGCAAGCCGATGCTCGATGGTATCGGCGCGACCGAGATGCTGCATATCTTCATCTCCAATCGCTTCACCGATCACCGGCCGGCCTGTACCGGCAAGCCGGTGACCGGCTACGAAGCCAAGGTGATCGGCGAGGACGGCAACGAAGTGCCGAAGGGCACGGTCGGCCGGCTGGCGGTGCGCGGTCCGACCGGCTGCCGCTATCTCAACGACGACCGGCAGAAGAACTACGTCATGGACGGCTGGAACGTCACCGGCGACAGCTTCTCCGAAGACGATAACGGCTATTTTCACTTCGCCGCGCGCAACGACGACATGATCATTTCCGCCGGCTACAACATCGCCGGACCGGAGGTCGAGGCGGCCTTGCTTGCCCATCCGGCCGTTGCCGAATGTGCGGTCATCGGCGCGCCGGACGAAGCCCGTGGGCATATCGTCCAGGCCCATGTGGTGCTGGCCGAAGGCTTCGAGGCGGACGACAAGACCACGGAAGAGCTGCAAGCCCATGTGAAGGCGAAGATCGCTCCCTACAAATATCCGCGGTCGATCATCTTCACCGATGCCTTGCCGAAGACGGAAACGGGCAAGATCCAGCGGTTCAAGCTGAAGGCGGATTAACACGGCCCGGCAGGGGGCCCGCACGACATAAGAAGAATTCAAGAAAGGCCAGACATGACCCATCAGATCATTCAACCGGACGGCTGGGTGCAAGCCAAAGGCTATGCCAACGGGGTCCTGACCGAGGACGGAACGCTTTATACCGGCGGCCAGATCGGCTGGAACAAGGATCAGGTTTTCGTCGCCAAGGATTTCATCGGTCAGATGGAGCAGGTGCTGCGCAACATTCTCGACATCGTCGAGGCGGCAGGCGGTACCGCTTCCGACGTGGTCCGCCTGACCTGGTTCGTGAAGGACAAGAAGGAATATATGGCGCACCAGCGTGAGGTCGGCGAAGCCTACCGCCGCGTCTTCGGCAAACACTTCCCGGCCATGTCCATGCTCGTCGTCGCCGATCTCATCGAGGATGAAGCCCTGGTGGAAATCGAGGCCACGGCGAAGATCACGAAGAGTTAATAAGGCTTTGGTCGGTGCGAAAGCATTGGCCATAAGTTACCTCTCCCATGGGGAGAGGTCGGGCCGAATGGCCCGGGTGAGGGGTTACAGGCTATCCGTATCCTCGAGAATTTGGTTCCCCTCACCCCGTCCCTCTCCCCATGGGAGAGGGAGCGAAAACGGCTGCTTCTCCCAAAACTGCAATACCCTAAGTGCGAAACTAGAAGCCTCTAGAGTCCCCGCGCGTTCACGTAGATGGATCGCAACGAGGTCGTGGCGCAGATAAACAGGCGGTTGCGTTTGGGGCCGCCGAAGCAGAGGTTGGAGACGACCTCGTCGATCCGGATCTTGCCGATGAGGGTGCCGTCGGCGGCAAAGCAGTGGACGCCGTCGCCGGCCGACGACCAGATGTTGCCATTGGTGTCCAGGCGGAAGCCGTCAAAAAGGCCGGTGTCGCAGAAAATGAAATCAGCGCCCGAACCGACCGACTTCCCGTCCGCAGACACCGGGTACTTTCGGATTTTCGGCTTGCAATCGGGATAATGGGTCTTGCCCGTGTCGGCCACGTAAAGCGTGGTTTCATCGGCGGAAAAGGCCAGGCCGTTCGGCTGTTTCATGTCGTCGATGACGCGGGTGATGCCGCTGTCCGGCGCGATCCGGTAGACATGGCGGCCGTCCTGTTCCATCGGAGCGGCGTCACCCTCGTAGTCGCTGTCGATGCCGTAGGAGGGATCGGTAAACCAGATCGACCCGTCCGATTTCACCACAACGTCGTTGGGGGAATTGAGAGGCTTGCCGTCATAGCTGTCCGCCAGGATCGTCTTCGTGCCGTCGATCTCGTATCGGCTGACGCAGCGCCCGCGATGCTCGCAGGCAATCAATCGGCCCGCATGGTCGACCGTGTGGCCGTTGTGGTTGCGGCAGGGCTGTTCGAAGGTGGAGACCTCGCCGTTCATTTCGTCCCAGCGCAGGATCCTGTCGTTGGGAATGTCGGACCAGATCAGATAGCGACCGGCTGCGAAATAGGCCGGACCCTCGGTCCAGCGGCCCCCGGTCCAGAGCGTGTCCATCCTGGCGTTGCGATGGATCAGCTTGGCGAAGCGGTCGTCGCGGATGTCGTAGAGTTCTCCGGACATCGTTTCCTCCCTTACGACGTGACGCGCTGGTTGCGGCCATAGACCAGCAGCATGCCGATGATGACGGCACCGTAGATGATCTGTCGGCCGGCTTCCGGCATCTGCATGATCGACAGGACCGAGTTGAGCAGGACGATCAGGATCACGCCGATCAGCGTGCCCGCATAGCGCCCGCGCCCGCCGAGAATATGGGTTCCGCCGAGCACGACGGCGGCAATCGCCGGCAACAGGAAGGCATTGCCCATGCCCTGATAGGCCTTGGCGGAATAGCCGGTCAGGAGAACGCCGGCGAGCGACGCGCACAGGCTGGACATGACGAAGGCGCCGACAATCACGAACCTTGTGCGGATGCCCGATAGAAAGGCTGCTCCCTCCCGCGAGCCGGTGGCGTAGATCGACCGGCCGAAACCGGTTCTGGTCAGGATGAGCGCGATGGCGATGGAGACAGCCGCCCAGACAAAGATTGCCACCGGAATGCCGAGTAGCCGCTCCTTGGCCAGAAACAGCATCAGGGGCGTGGCTGAATCCTGCGGCGCGAAGCCACCGGTCTGCGCCACCATCAGCCCGCGCAGCACCGTATCGACGCCGAGGGTGAAGATCATCGAGGGAATGCGCAGATAGGCGACACCGAAGCCATTCAGCAGGCCGACGGCAAGCCCGACGGCAAGGGCCGTGGGCAGGGCCATGTCGCCGCCGACCGCGGTGGCCGTCATGGCGGCCGCCGTCAGGGTCCAGGGGATCGACAGGTCGATATGGCCGAGCAGAATGACCATCATCATTCCCGCCGCGCAGATGCCGAGGAAGGATCCGGTCTGCAGCAGCTGCAGCAGATATCTCGGCGACAACAGTGGCGCGGTGCCGGTCGTCGACAGGGTATAGGCGGTGCCCGCCAGCAGGATGACGCCGATGAACAACGACGCGATCACGATGGGGCGGTTTTCGGCCGAGATGGAGATGCGCATGACGAGCCTACCTGAACAGATCGAGCTTGTTCTTCACCCTCAGCGTGCGGAACGCACCGAAGGAGACGGCGACAAGCAGGACAACCCCCTCGATCAGCGGCTGCAGCAGCGGATCGATGTCGAGGATGCGGAAATAGAACGAGATGATACGCAGGATCATCGCGCCGACGATGCTGCCGATGGCGCTGCCGACACCGCCGAGCAGGGACGTGCCTCCGAGCACGACAGCGGCGATCGAGTTCAACGTATAGGCGCCGGCCTGCTGGATATCGGCATTGCCCGATGACGTCTGGATCGCGAGATAAAGACCGCCGCAGGCGGCGAAGAACCCGCCCATGGTGAAGGCCGCGATCTTGGCGCGGTGGATGGGGAGGCCGGACATGAAGGCGGGGCCCTCCGCCGAACCGATGGCATAGACCGTCCGCCCGGTCACGGAGCGGCGGAACGGCACCCAGACCAGGATCGCGATCAGCGCCACCAGGATGACGGGCACGGGGATATTCGCGATGGGGCGCAGCCACCACGCATTGCCGCCATCAGCAAGGCCATAGGTTTCGGCAAAATCGAAGACCGAGTTGGTCAGCGCCCAGTTGAGATCGCCGTCCACGTCGCCGCCCGGTTTAGGTCGCACCAGAAGCGCGAGGCCGATGGCAATCGCGCCGGTCGCAAGGGTCGCGATGATCGGCTGAATGCGGCCGTAGACGACGATCAGGCCGTTCATCAGGCCGAAGGCGGTTCCCGACAGCAGCGTCACGATCATGCCGAACAGGATTTCGGCCGGCGAGCCGCTAACCAGATGCGAGGCAATGCAACTCGTCAGCGTCATGACCGCGCCGACGGAAAGATCCAGCCCGCCCAGAAGCACGGGCAGGGTCTGCGCCATGGCGACGAAGGCAATGGCCGCCGTCTCGTTGGCATTCTGTACCGCGACGGCGGAGGAAAATCCCCGCGGGTGCATCATGTTGTAGCTGATGAACAGAACGGCAAGCAGCAGCAATGCGCTGGCGAAACCGACATTCTGCAGCAGCCATCTTTTCCAGTTCGCAACGCCCATCATGCGGCCTCGACGTCGATGTTGAGGGAGGCGGCGACCAGGCTTTCCTCGGTGATGTTGTCGCCTTCCTGTTCGCTGACGACGCGCCCGCCGTAGAGGACGGAGACCCGGTCGCAGCAGCCGATCAGTTCCGCGTAGTCGGACGAGTAGAACAGGATCGCCTTGCCTTCATTCGCAAGCTCACGCATCAGCCGGTAGATCTCCTGTTTGGTGCCGACATCGATGCCCCGGGTCGGATCGTTGAGCAGGATGATGTCCGGATCGATCATCAGCCACTTGGCGATGACGACTTTCTGCTGGTTGCCGCCGGACAGCGTCATCACCGGATCATCTGCGGATCCGATCTTGATCTGGAGTTTCTTGAGACCGTCCTCGACAGCGTGGCGGGCAAGGGCGGGATCGATGAACGGTCCGCGCGAGATTTTCCCGTAAGACGCGGCAAGGAGATTGTCCGAGATCGGCATGCCGAGCATCAGGCCCTCCGTCTTGCGGTCCTCGGGCACGAGCGCCATGCGCGTCGCCGCGGATTTGGCGCCGGCCGGAGAGGAGGGAATTCCCTTGCGATCGCCGATGGTAACCTCGCCGTCCACATCCCGGAGCGCGCCGAAGAGCGCGAGCAGCAGTTCCTTCTGGCCCTGGCCGTCGAGGCCGCCCAGGCCGACGATCTCGCCCCTGCAGACAGAGAGGTCGACGCCGTTCAGCTTGTTCTCCCACTTGAGGCCTTGCACCTTCAACAGGGGGATGCCGCGCTCTTGCGCCGGCTTGAGCGGCGGTTTGGGCGGGAACTGGGCTTCGACGTCGCGGCCGATCATCAGGTGGACGATCTCGCGTTCGGTCTTTTCGCCCTTGGCGAAAGTTTCGATGTGCTGTCCGTTTCGGAACACGGACAGGGTGTCGCACAGCGCATCCACCTCATGCATCCGGTGGGAGATGAACAGGCTCGCCACGCCTTCTTCCCTGAGCTGCGCCAGCAGGTCGTAAACGGTCTGGACGTCGCGGGAGGTAAGGGCCGACGTGGCCTCGTCCAGGATCAGGACCTTCGGCTTGCGCCCGAGCGCCTTGGCGATCTCCACCATCTGGCGCCGCGACAGGGACAGTTCGCGCACGAGGGAACGCGGATCGACATCCTCGCAGCGAACCCGGGCGAGCAGCTCCTCAGCGCGGGCGATCTGGGCGCGGCCGTCGATCAGCCCGAACCGGCGCGGAGGATCGGAAATGGAGATGTTGTCGGCCACCGACAGGTCGGGGATCAAAGACAGTTCCTGAAACATGCAGACGATGCCGGCGCGGTTTGCGGTATCGGGCGTTGGAAAGGTGACAGGCTTTCCGTCCAGCCGGATCTCGCCCGCATCGGGCTGGAGCACACCCGACATGATCTTGATGAGGGTGGATTTTCCGGCTCCGTTCTCGCCGAGGATGGCGTGGATGGATCCGGGCGCGCAGGCGAAATCGACATTCTCCAGCGCCCGGATTCCGGCGAAGAATTTCGAAATGCCGCGGTATTCGACAATGGCGTCGCTCATGCGTGCGTTCTCACCGGATCAGATCCGGTTCCCGATCTTTGAGAAGAAACGGCCCCGGGAATGACTCCGGGGCCGGGTTGGGCTGGAACGCCGCTTACTTCACGTCCGCTTCGGACTGGGACATGATCGCCGGTCCGGAGATGTTCACGCCGCAGGGCGGGAATTCGTTGACGGTGAAGAAGTTGTCCGGCAGGTCGGTCCAGTAGTTCACGCCGTCCTTGAGTTCCGTGTAATCGGCAACGGGCAGGGGCACGGAGATGAGCTGCGGCATGACGTTGCCTTCCAGCGCGGAGATGGCCGCCTTCATGGAGATCGCCACCAGTCCCGGGGACTGCCCGATGGAGATGCCCTTCAGGCCCTTGTCGGCGTATTTGGCGACCAGCTTGCGGTAGCCGTTTTCAGATTCCCCGGCAATCGGCACCATCGGATGTTCCGCATCGAGCATCGCCTGGACCACGCCGGTCGTGCCGCCCTGGGCGATCACCGCGTCGAACTTGCCATGGACGGCAATGGCGTCGGCGCTGACTTTCTGCGCGGTGCCGTCGTCCCAGTTGCCGACCACCTGGATCACTTCCCAGTCGCCGCCGGACGCATCGAGGGCTTCATGGATACCGATCGACCGGTCCCGGTCGACCGAGTTGCCCGGCAGGCCGCGGACTTCCAGGATCTTGCCGGAAGTCTTGCCTTCCGCCTTCAGTTCCTTCAGCACGAATTCCGCCCAGGTGTGACCCATGGCCAGCTGGTCCTCGTTCACCTGCATGACCTTGTCCGTGTCGAGCACGTTGTCGAAGGGCACGATGACCACGTTGTTCTTGTCGGCCAGACGGATGACGCGGTCGAAACCGTCAGGCGAGACGGCGATGGTGACGATGGCGTCGTAGCCCTGGTTGATGAAATCCTCGATGGCGCCGAGCTGTGCCGGGGCATCGGTGCCGGTGGAGACGACCTTGAATTCCTTGATCTTGTCCTTGATCGAGGGGTCTTCCGCGAAAGCCTTCGCGGTCTTGATCATCTGGATGCGCCAGGTGTTGCCGACGAAGCCGTTGACCACGGCGATACGGTAGGGACCGGGCTTGGCATCCCACTGAAAGAATTTCGTCTCGCTGGACCAGGGCTTGAAGCATTGCGGATCGGCGCCCGGGCCGGAGACGGACTTCGGACCGGCAAACGCCATATGTGCAGACAGGGCAAACACAGCCACTGCCGTGGACAGTTTCAGTAGTGCTTTCATCGCTATTCCTCCCACGTGTCGCGCCGTTTCGCGGTTTCCTCCAGCGGGGCCGGCGCCACCCGCTTCCGCGTTTGCAAGTCTGTTGTGAGTTCGGCCGCCTTCCGCGACCGTCAGGCGGTTGCCTCCATCTCGTCGTTGAAATTCCTGAAGCCGGTCATGAGGTGGCCCCGCAGCCGGTACTGGAACGCCAGGCGGTCCCGGGTGCTCAGAGCCTCCAGAACACCCTCATGTTCGGCAAAGGTTTCGGTCTTGAACGTCCGCCGGGTCTTGCCCTTCTGCATGATCCTCAAAATGACCGGTTTCATGA
The DNA here is from genome assembly GCF_048260565.1 of Roseibium sp. Taxonomy (GTDB): domain Bacteria; phylum Pseudomonadota; class Alphaproteobacteria; order Rhizobiales; family Stappiaceae; genus Roseibium. The sequence continues at coordinate 144,942 of NZ_JBLXGP010000010.1, forward strand.
CCGTGTAGACATCCAGGATCGCGGTATTGTCGAGGATCGAAACGAGCCGCACATGAAAAGCGAAATCGATCTCGGACGCTTCCTGCAGATCGTGATTTTCGGCGAGTTGCCCGTTGATCCGGTGCAGGTCTTCGAGATCGAGATCTGTCAGCCGGTCGAAGATCTGTTCCGCGGATCCGACTTCCAGCAGATCGCGAAACGCCTGGACGTCCCGGAAGGTCTTGCGGGACACTTCCATGGTGTTGAAGGAAAACAGCTCAAAAGCCCGCGACATCCGGTTGTCGGTGATGGTCGCGCCGATTTTCGGACGCACGTCCACAAGGCCGTAGGCCTTCAGGATGCGCATGGCCTCGCGCACCGTGTTTCGGCTGGCGTTGAACTGCGCACAGAGTTCGCGCTCCGTCGGCAGGTTGTCGCCAACCTTCAGCCCGGCCTCCGCGATGAGTCCGCGTATTTGCCGGACCACGGCATCGACGGCAGACCCGTTTTCCGGGGTCGTTCCCAGCGACACGATGCTCTCGTCCGTATTCAGTGCCATCCCGATACCTTGCTGCCCTTGTTGGGCCAGTTCAGCCTATTTGTTGGACCAAGATTCGTAAGACTGCTTCCCAAGCCTGTCAACACTCTGGAACATTACAGTTCTGATGCGGTGCAAAATCTCGAAATTCAGACATATAAATCCATTTAAATGTCTGAAGGAGGGGATTCCTGTTAAAGTTGAACCGGTTGACCGGTACTTTGAATTGCGCTTATTTGTCCGACCAAATGAAGCAAGGCCATCGCCGATCCGTACAGCCTGCAGCCATCATGCGGGTTACGGCAGCCGGCCGGCTGCGTGTTATGGAGAACTGAATGACTTTCTTTCCGCATGAGCAGGACAAGGGCGGGACCTTTGTCGGGCGTATCTGGTCGCCGGACGCCCAAGGGCCTTCCGTCGTGACGAGCCGGGACGGCATGGTGCTGGACATCACGTCGAAAGCGGCGCCGCTCGTTTCCGATATCTGCGATATGGCGGACCCGGCAACTTATGTTAGGCAGGCGAAAGGTGCCGCCGTTGGGGCACTGGACGAGATCGCGGCGAACAGGCCGGGCGATCTGTCGAGCCCGCATTTCCTCGCCCCGTGCGACCTGCAGGCGGTCAAGGCCTGCGGCGTGACCTTTGCCTCCTCCATGGTGGAACGGGTGATCGAGGAAAAGGCCGCCGGGGATCCGGCGAAGGCGCTCAACATCCGCAACCGCGTCGGCAATGCGATCGGCGTTTCCCTCCGTGATGTCAGGGCGGGCTCCGAAGAAGCGGCGAAGGTCAAGGAGGCACTGATCGCCGAGGGCCTGTGGAGCCAGTATCTGGAGGTCGGCATCGGGCCGGATGCAGAGGTGTTCTCCAAGGCGCAGGCCCTGTCGTCCATGGGGCCAGGCGCCGATGTCGGCCTGCACCCGATCTCACGCTGGAACAACCCGGAACCGGAAATCGTGCTGGCGGTCTCCTCGCGCGGCCGGATCGTAGGCGCGACCCTTGGCAATGACGTCAACCTGCGCGATGTGGAGGGGCGTTCCGCGCTGCTCCTGTCCAAGGCCAAGGACAACAATGCGAGCTGTGCCATCGGGCCGATGATCCGCCTGTTCGACCAGGGTTTCAGCCTCGACGACGTTCGCGCCGCGGAACTGGAGCTGACGGTGACCGGTGAGGACGGTTTCGTGCTGGATGGCTATTCGTCGATGAAGGAAATCAGCCGGGATCCGGAGGAGCTGGTGGCGCAGGCGATCGGCCGCCATCACCAGTATCCGGACGGGCTGGTGCTGTTCCTCGGGACCCTGTTCGCGCCGACCAAGGACCGGAACGAGCCGGGTGGCGGCTTCACCCACAAGCTCGGCGACGTGGTCCGGATTTCATCGCGGGGCCTCGGCTGTCTGGAAAACACCGTGCGGCTGTCGACGGAGTGTCCGGAATGGACTTTCGGTGCGCGGGCGCTGATGCGCAATCTCGCCACCCGGAAGCTTCTGTAACAGGTCCGACCGGTCCGGCCTGTCCGACCCGTCAGTATTCCTTTTCGAAGAAAATGCCGGCCTTGGACGAGCCGTCGGCGCCTGCCTCGCCGCGGGCGCGGAGATGCTTGGTGACGTCGATGTCGATGGTCACCCTGCTGGACCCTTCCTGGGTGCCCTGCTGGACGCCGACGGAGACCTTCTCGCCAAGCCGCTTGCTCACTTCAGCGGTGGTGTTGTTGTCTTCATCGGTGGTGATGTTGATGCTGTCGACCCCGAGGCTCTTGCGCAGGTTTTCCAGCGGGCTCGCGCCTCCCAGGGTCGCCACCGCGCCTGCAAGCTGGGCCACCTGCGCCGCCGACAGGCTTGAGAGGTTCTGGCCGAAGAGGAGCAGGGCCAGGACCTCCTCCTGCGGATAGGCGGGTGAGGATGTGAACGAGACGTCAGGATTGGAGGCGTTCCCCTCGATGCCGACCGTGATCGTCGTACTGCTTGCCGTCGTCGTGGCGGCGAAATCGAGCAACGGATCGAAGCTACCGAGGAAGGTGATCCGGCCTTTGGTCAGCGTCAGCAGGCGGGACAGGATGGAAAGCGTGCCGTTCTTCAGCGTGAAGGCACCGGTCGTGACCGGATTGGCGGACGTGCCCGAAATCCGGATGCGACCACCAAGTTCCACCTGAAGACCGCGGCCGCGTACGAAGATCTGCCCCGGTGCATTGACGTCGAGGTCGAGCGCAACGCCGCCGCCTGAAGACTTGCTACCGTTGTCGGCCGTCAGGCTTGCCGTCTGCCGGGCGACGTCCCGAGGTGCGTTGATATGCTTGACGTCGACCGGGGCAAGTGTGGTTGCGAGCGAACTGGGGATGGTGACGTCGGCCCTTTGGATGAGGATGCTGCCGCCGATTTTCGGCATGACCGCGAGGTCGCCGCTCAGGGTCAGGTCGGCGGTCAGTTTGGCGGTGACAATCCGGCCGTCGGTGTAGGTGCCGTCGTTGATTTTCAGGTTGAGGTTTGCCGGAAGTGATCCTCCCAGCCCGATGCTGCCGGAGGCGGACAGAGTGCCGCCCGCGCCGATGGTGCCGGTGAGGCTGGTGATCTCGATCCGGGTCGTGTCGATCTTTGCCGTGGTCTCGATCGACTTGACCACCAGGCCTGTGTTCAGGCTCACCGCGGTGGCGTCGCGGGTGGTGACCTGGCCGCTGAACGCGGGCTTGGCGGTCGTGCCGCCGATCTTCAGGTCGACGGCTGCTGCGCCGTCGAGGCGCAATCCCGATTGGGTGAGGGCGCGCTGGGCAAGCGCGAAAGGCAGGTTGCCGGTCACGCTCATATTCATGGCCTTTGAGCCGGCGATCTGAACCGATCCTTCCGCGGTCAGCCGGCCGTCGGCACCGACGCTCAGGATACTTTTATGGGTCACGGCCGAATTGGCAAATCGGCCGTCGCTCTTGAGATCGGCATTCGGCAGGCCAAAGCCGGAGAGGGCGGAGGTTTCGAGGCCGTTCCAGGCCATCGACCACGCGGCGACGGGGGCGGCGGTCGTGCCGGAGACATCCACCTTGCCGGTGATCGTGCCGCCAAAGCGCATGCCGGGTGCCGCCAGGTCCACAAGTTCGGCGGGGACCTTCTCAAGGCCGACCTTGATATCCAGCTTGTCGCCGACGGTTCCGGCGACGGTCGCCTTGCCGGAGCCGAGCAGCAGCGTCACCTTGTCCAGGGTGATCGGACCGTCGTTCGGCAGGACCACGCGCGCGGGCGATGCCAGGCTTGTTTCCTGGCCCTGGTAGACGCCCTTGGCCTTGTTCAGGGTCACGGCGATGCCATCCGGCATCTGGGCGACCTGTCCTGCGAGCGACAGCTTGCCGCCGTCCAGCAGGGCGTCGGTCTCGAAGTCGGTGCCGTCGGCCGTGCCGGAGGCCTTGGCGGTGAGCTGTTCCACCGTGGTTCCGCCGGCAACGATATTGGAGGCGGTCAGCGTGCCGCCGATATGCGGTGTGTTCAGGAAGTCGGCGATCGTTGCCTTGAGATCCGCTTGTCCGAGGGTTGCGGCATCGCTGACGATCTTCCTGCCGGTGGCGCTCACACGGGCAACCGGCACACCGCTTTCGCTGGAAAAATCGATGGTCGCGTCAAGCGCACCTGCGAGCTTCTGCAGGAGCAGGGGCGCGATTTCGGCAAGATCCGGCAAGGTGATCGCGAGCGATCCGGATGGCTTTCCATCGCCGTCAAGGGCAAGCGCGCCGGTAATCCGGCTCTGACCGGTCGTGAGTTGGATGTCTTCGATGCGGCGGGTGCCGGTTTCATCGGAGGAAAATCCGGCATGGCCGGTCAGCGGCTGATCCCGGAAGGTCGCGCCGATGTCGATGGTGCCGGCCGGTTTGGTGAGCGACGCGGTCAGGTCGGCGGAGACTGTCAGCTCCTTCACAGGCTCGCCCTGCATGGTGAGCTGCCTGGCTGTCAGGTGCGCGGTCACCTTCGGCGCCTCGATCGGTCCGTTGGCGGAAGCCTCGAGATTTGCGCTGCCGGTCAGCGCGGGGTCGATCAGGGCAAGGTCTGCCAGGGCGGCGGTGGTCGTCGCTTCGATGTCCTTGAGATCGGACGTGCCGGTGATGGTTAGGTCCAGCCCGGTCGCAACAAGATGCAGGTCGTCGGCGGACAGCGTGCCGTCCTTGTCCCTGGAGAGGCTGCCGGTCAGGGACGAGCGTCCCTGCAGGAGTTTGTCTGCGCGGGGATCGCCAAGGGCGAGATCCATTCCGGTGCCGTCGATCTTCACGGTCGCGGATCCGTCTTCCGGTACGGCCTGGACCTTGAAACCTGCCGACAAGGAGCCTGACAGATCCCGGCCAGCGAGCGCGGACAAAGCGGCGATATCACCGAGCATCAACTTGGCGTCCGCATTGGCTTCCTCGGGTGCGAAGAGGCCGGTCAGGGAGGCCTGCAGCGCCGGGTTGTTTATGGCGAGAGCGCGGACGTCGACCCAGTTGCCTGCCCCGGCTATGAGTTCCGCCGTTGCCCGGGTCGAGCCGGTGAACGCCTCGAAGCGGGGATCGCTCACGGAGCTGATGTCGGCGACAAGATCGAGGGTGGCGGGAACCTTCAGCGTCTCCATGACCAGGTTGGCTTCCTGGCCTCTGGCGTCGAGGCTTAGCGATGCCATGGTGCCGTGCCGGCTGGCGAGGTTCCGTCCGTCGATCTCCGCGCTCCAGTCGGCGTTCTCCGGCTTGCCGCTCGCCTTGGCCGTCAGGGTCAGTTCGGATGCGGAGAGCGTATCGCCGTCGAACGTCAGAGACACCGGTGTTTTCAACCGGGCCGAGACATTGGCGGACAGGGTTTCCGGTGTTTCCCAACCATCCGCCGACAGGGCGAAGGCCGCGGTCTCGGCATTCACACGCAGGTTCAGCGGCTTGAAATCCCGGTCGAAGGCCACGGTTCCCTTCGCCTGCGCGGCGCCGGCAAAAAGCGGCCGGACAGCTTCGGGCGTCAAAGGTTCCAGTTGACCGCTCAGGTCGAAGTCCAGGTGGCGGGTGACGGCGCCGTTGGTTGTGGTTTCCGTGAGCCCGGCCTTGCCGGTTACGGTCTGAACGCCATCCAGGGCAATGGCGAGATCCGCCGCCCAGTTCTGAAGCGGACCGTCTCCTTTCAGGGAGACGTCAAGGGCCGGCAGTTCGCTGACGTCTAGCAATCGCGCGAGCAGGCCGCCGCGTGGTTCGCTTGCGGAAAAGTCCAGTTTGAAGCTTTGCGTTTCGGGCAGGTACCCGACTGTGGCCGTCAGATTTCCTGCCTTATCGTCGTCTCGCCGGATGTTCGCGTTTGCTGCAAGGCTCATGGTCGCGGCATCGAACGCGAAGGACCCGTCGGCGGTCAGGCGCACCGGCGTTCCGGCGATATCCGAACCAAGGCTGATTTCCCGGACCTGCAGCTTGCCCAGTGTGATGTCGATGGGAAGGGCCGGCACGGAGGCCGAGGATGTCTCCTTCTCCGTTTCAGAGGTTGCAGGCCGGGGTTTGCGGTCGACCGCCACGCCGGCGATGCCGATGCTGTCGATGGAGAGGCGCCCGCCCAGCAGCGCCAGCGGATGCCACTTGGCATCGATGCCGGTCACCTGAAGCCACGGACCTTCGCTATCGGAGACGCGGACGCTGTCCAGGCGCAGGTCTCCGCCCCAGCCGAGCTTGGGCGGGCTGAGCTCGACGGTCATATCGGGACCGGAGAGCGCGCTGTTCGCTACAGAGGCGATCAGACGGCCGCCGGGGGCTGTGTGCAGAAACGCAACGGCTGCCATGGCCAACACGACAATGCCGGCAACGCTCCAGACAAGGATTTTCAAGAATCGGCGCATGACCTGAAGTTTGAACCAGAATTGCGGTTAAAAAGCGTGTACTTGAAGGATTCCGTTCAAAACGCCTGGCTCAGGCCCACGTAGATCGCGAAATCCGGATCGTCCTTGTCCGGCGCAAGCGGCACGGCGACGTCGAGACGCAACGGCCCGATCGGCGAGAAGTACCGGAGGCCGACGCCGACTCCGACCTTGAGTTCTTCGGAAAAGTCCGGGAACTGGCTGCTGTAGGCAGCCCCGGCATCAACGAAACCGACGGCGCCGAAGCTTTCCGTGATCCGGGTTCTGATCTCGGTGGATGTTTCGAAGAAACTGCGTCCGCCGATGACCTCGCCGGAAACGCGCGGACCGACGTTGCGATAGGCGTAGCCGCGAACGGAACCGCCGCCACCGACATAGTAGCGGCGTGACGGTGCAACATCGGAAAGGCTCGGCGTCAGGATGCTGCCGCCGGCGATACGGTTGGCGAGGACGAAGCGGTCGGATCCGTTGAACGACCAGTAGGTCGACAGGCTCGCCTTGGTGAAGGCCATGAAACCGCCGGTTTCCGCATCATAAGCAGGTTCGGCATGGAAAGTGGCGCGAAGGCCGCGTGTAGGGTTCAGGATGTTGTCGCGGCTGTCGTAGGCAATGTCTCCGAAAACTCCGAACAGGGCGTAATGGTTCGGCCCGAGCACATCGGTTTCCCGGCTGTATTCGAACTCCGTTCCGACAGCGTAGGTCAGTTTGTCGGTCGGCCTGTTCGTCAGTTTCATACTGCCGAAGACGGCGCGGCTTTCATACGCCTCGGGATTTTCCCGCTTGGCGCCGACGGTTGCGCTGAAGCTGGTGGTCGGACCAAAGACGCCGGGCTTGGTGAAGACGACCTGCGTGGAATATTCCATGTCGCCGTAGTCGCCGTTGACGATACGCCCGACGGAGCCCTCGAGGCTGAGCGTTTCTCCGGCGCCGAACAGGTTTCTGTGCCGCCAGTAGGCTTCAAGGCCGATCCCGTCAACGCTCGAGATGGTGCCGCCACCGCCGATGACGTGGCGTTTGCGTTCGGCGACCTCGATCGTGATCGGCAGGTTGCCGGCACTGTCGAGACGGTCCGCCTCGATCACCCGGACGCTGGCAAAGATGCCGAGATCGCGCAGGCGCTTGGCGGCCCGGCGCAGGATCGCCGGGTCGTAGCGGCTTCCCGGTTCGATTTCCGCCTGGCGAATGATGAAATCCGTCTTGGTTTTTTTCTGTCCCTGGACCGTGATATGGCCAAAGGTCGCGGCCGAACCGGGGTTGGCCGAAATCGTCACGTCGAGCCGGTTGCTGGCGTGGTCGGCGATCACGGAGCGGTCGGCGATTTTCGCCAGCGGATAGCCCTGATCCTTCAGGTCGGCAACGATCCTGCTTTCGGCCTGAAGAATCTTGTCCGACAGGGCGGGTGCGCCGGGCACAAGACCATAGTTGGTCGGATCGAGCGTTGCCGCCGGGGTGCCATCGGAGGCCAACTGGCGGATGGAGACGGTGCCGAAATGGAACTGCGGTCCGGTCATGACATGGATGACGACCGGAACCGGGGTGCCCGCGCGCCGGTTGACCTCTCCCGCTTCGACCGCCGCCTGAAGCGGCTTGCCGGCGATGTCGATATTCACAGTGCCGCCGTAGAGGCCCTTCACGTAAAGCAGCGCGATCAGCTGTTGCTGGTCGCCCAAAGCCCTGGAAATGAGGCCCGGCGAGCCCGATGGAGGCGTGTCCTGCTGCTGGATCAGCTGGGAGGTTTCCATGAGGGCCTTTTCCAGGTCCTTGTCGCCGCCGGAAACCGTCAGCGTGGCCGCATAGGGCAGCGGATCTGGAACCTCGTTGACCACTTCTGGCTTGTCGCCCTCAAAGAAGCGGAAACCGAAGAGTTCGAAGGCCTGGGCGGAGGGCGCACTTATCCATCCGCCGCAGAAAATCACTGCGATGGCCAAAATCGCCGAAGAGGTTTTGTCGGCGCGGCTTTTACGCGCACGCCTCTGCAGACGTTTCATGCCGTCGAACACGCAACTCCAAACACATGCGTTGATCTCGCCAAAGCCCGATAATCGGCTTCCTACCGGCGTGATAACCATCCCAACGCAATTTTAAACAAGAAATCTATACTGAAGTAATAACCGCCATGCCAGTGGCGGTCCCGGCCGGAAAATTTTCGTTTCGGCGTTCAATGGCGGAGTTCTGCGGTATTGCGGCGCAATATTGTCAGATCTCCGGAGGAAGAAGTTTTCCCGGATTCATAATATTTTGCGGATCTAGCGCCTTTTTTATCGCATGCATGACGGAAACCTGGGCGGGTTCCTTGAGCTTTTTCATCACTTTCAGCTTGCTCTGGCCGATTCCATGTTCGGCGCTGAAGGACCCGTTCAGACGGCTCAGGGCGGCGTAGGCAATGGTACTGGCTTTTTCCAGCGGGAGCTCTTCCCAGACGGAGCCTTCGGCCGCCGCCAGCGCGTAGTGCAGGTTGCCGTCGCCCAGATGGCCGACGGTCAGCGGCAGAAAGCCCATCTCCCGGGTCGCCGTGTCGATCTCCTCGACGAAGGCCGCGATCTTGGCCAGCGGCAGGGAAATGTCGAGATGGTAGGACGGACCGAACCTGGTAATCGCCTCAAGGGTCGATTCGCGCATGCGCCACAGGTCCCGGCGCTGCTGTTCTGAGCGCGCAAGCATGGCGTCGAGGACATGACCTTCCTCGATCAGGTCTGCAAGGATGTCCATCAGGTCGTTCTGAAAGCGGATCGAGCCGTCTTCCATGACCTGTGCATCGGCCGGCCGGCTGGAGGCCACTTCCAGCAGAATTCCGGTTTCCGCAGGCTCCTGAAGCGGCGGACGCATGTCGGGAAAGGCCGCCAGGATCGCGTCGACCGTTTGCTTGGGCATGTATTCGAAGGCTTCGACCGCGCTGCCGGTCCGGTCCTGGATGGTGTTCAGGATCCTGATCGCGGCTTCCATCGAGGCGACCGACAGGAAGGCGGTGGCGCGGGCGCCGGGTTCGGGAAACAGTTTGAACACCGCCGCCGTTATGATGCCGAGGGTTCCTTCCGCGCCGATCAGCAGGTCCTTGAGATCGTAACCGGTGTTGTCCTTGCGCAGGCCCGTCAGAGCGTTGATGACCGACCCGTCCGGCAGGACGGCTTCGATGCCGAGACACAGTTCGCGCGTATTGCCGTAGCGCACGACGTTGGAGCCGCCCGCGTTGGTGGAAAGATTGCCGCCGATGGTGCAGCTGCCCTTGGCGCCGAACATGAGCGGGAAGATCAGGCCGTGCTCCAGCGCGCGTTCGTGCAGGGTTTCCAGGACGACGCCGGCTTCCGCTACGACAGTGCGGCCTTCCGGGTCGAGCGAGCGGATGGCGTTCATGCGGGTGAGAGACAGGATAACCGAAGGCTGACCGGCAATCGGCACGCCGCCGCCACACAGACCCGTCCGGCCGCCTTGCGGCACGACAGCGACGCCCGCCGCCGCACACAGTTTGACGATGGCGGAAACGTCATTCGTGCTTGCGGGACGCACAACGGCGATGGTGTCACCTGTGTGCTGCTGCGTCCAATCCGTGGTGTAGGTGGCGGTGTCCGACGCTTGCGTCAGGACATTTTCTGCTCCGACGATATCCCGGAGCCGGAAAATCAGGAGGTCCGAGGTGGCTGAATCCGTTGGGTTCGACATGGTCGGAACGCACTCCATGCATTGTCCGGGGTGAAAGGGGGTACGGACGGAGCCGTTCGAAAATCAAAACTAACATTCAACATGTCAGATTGCCTTGTCAAGAACCATGTAACATACTAGTTTTGATGGCGAGTGAAGAAAGAGGTGTCTGAACCTTGAAACCGATCGAGCAGCCGAAATCCCTGATGGAAGCCACCGCCGACCAGATCCGCGAAGCGATCGTGTCCGGTGAATTGCCGCTCGGATCCAAGCTGTCCGAGCAGCGCCTTGCCGATATCCTGGGCGTCAGCCGGTCACCGGTGAGGGACGCGCTCGCCTCCCTTCAGACCGAGGGGCTGGTGAATATTTCCGCCAAGCGCGGGTCTTTCGTGTTCACGCCCGACCTGAAGGACGTGGACGATCTGTGCGAATATCGCGCCGTTCTGGAAGCGGCCGCCCTGCGCATGGCGCTTGCCCGCAACCCGGAAGCGCTGGTTTCGGGCATGTCAAAGAGTGTCGCGGAGATGCGGGCGGCCCTGGAGAAGCAGGATGTGCGCCGCTACACCCGCGGCGACCTGCAGTTTCACAAGGCGATCATCGAGACATGCGGAAACCGGTCTATCGCTCAGGCCTATGAACGCACCATCAGCCCGGTGATGGCTTTGCGCACCCATCTGTTCACGATCATGGATGCCACGCTCGGCAGGTCGATGGAGGAACATGCGGGCCTCGTGGATGCCTGCCGATCCGGCGATGCGGATGAGGCCGTGCGGCTGCTCGAAGAGCATGTGAGCCATCTGGTCGACGCCTTTCGCGCGGCACTTGCCGATCAGGAGGCGGAGCCGCCGCGCCGGACCGCCCGCCGGTAATCCGAATTGAAATGCATCTGCAGCCACTCCGCCGAGAGCGGCGAGCCCGGAGGACATAGACGTGAGAAAGACGACCGCTGACATCATGGTGGACGCACTCGTCGCCCATGGTGTCGACACCATGTTCGGAATTCCCGGCGCCCATTGCTACGAGCTTTCGGATGCGCTGGCACGGCGCTCGAACGATATCCGCTTTGTCCATTCCCGCCACGAGCAGGGCTCGGGCTACATGGCCTACGGTTACGCCAAGTCGACGGGCAAGCCGGGGGTGTTCTCCGTCGTGCCGGGGCCGGGGGTTCTCAATGCCGGGGCGGCCCTGTGCACCGCCTATGGCGGCAATGCGCCGGTGATGTGTCTCACCGGCAATATCATGTCCCACCTGATCGGCCAGGGGCGCGGGCAGCTTCACGAGCTTCCCGATCAGCTGGCGACGCTGCGCGGGCTGACGAAATGGACGGAGCGGATCGACCATCCGTCCGGCGCTGGAGATATCATGACCCGGGCCTTCCGGGAGATGCTCTCCGACCGGCAGCGCCCGGTCGCAGTCGAAGTGCCCTGGGATGTCTTTGGCCAAAAGGGACCGGCATCGGAAATCGAACCGGCCGAGCCGCACCGCCCGCCGGTCGATCCGGACAGCATCGAGGCTGCGGCGGAAATGATCGCGACGGCAAAGAACCCGATGATCATGGTCGGCGGCGGCGCACTTGAGGCCGCAGCCGAGGTGCTTGCGCTTGCGGAAAAGATCCAGGCGCCGGTCGCCTCCCACCGCAGCGGCCGCGGCATTGTCTCCGACGACAATCCCCACGCGATCAACCTGATTGCAGCTTATGACTATTTCAGGGAATGCGACCTGCTGATCGGGATCGGTAGCCGCCTGGAGCTGCAGTACATGCGCTGGCAATGGCGGCCGCAGGGGCTGAAGGTGATCCGGCTGGATATCGACCCGACCGAAATGGTGCGCCTGAAGCCGGATCTCGGCATCGTGGCGGATGCCGCCGAGGGGGCTGCAGCGCTGACCGCGGCGCTGACCGGGCACAAAGCAGAGAACCGGACGGCGAAATTTCAGGCGATCAGCAAGCGTGCCCGGGAAGCTTCGGAGGCGATCCAACCACAGATGGACTATCTCGATGCAATCCGCCGCGCCCTGCCGCGCGACGGCTTTTTCGTCGAGGAAGTCAGCCAGATGGGTTTCACCGCCCGCTTCGGCTTTCCGGTCTACGCGCCGCGCCAGTATGTGACCTGTGGTTACCAGGACAATCTCGGCTTTGGCTACAACACCGCGCTCGGCGTCAAGATCGCCAATCCGGACAAGCCGGTGGTTTCGGTCTCCGGCGACGGTGGTTTCATGTTCGGCGTCCAGGAGCTGGCGACGGCGATGCATCACGGCATCGGCGTGGTCGCGGTCGTCTTCAACAACAGCGCCTACGGCAATGTGCGCCGCGACCAGATGAATGTCTTCGATGGAAGGCTTCTGGGTGCGGACCTGACCAACCCGGATTTCGTCGCGCTGGCGCGCAGCTTCGGCATGGCGGCGGAAAAGGCCGAAACGCCGGAGGCGCTGGAGACGGCTGTTGCCAGGGCGCTTGCCTCGGGTGGCCCGGCGCTGATCGAGGTTCCCGTTCAGCGCGGCTCGGAAACGTCGCCCTGGCCGTTCCTGCATCCGGCGCCGCACAGCTGAGGCCTGTCCAGGTAAAAAATTGAGAAAGGGTCTGAGGGATGTGGTCCCTCAAGCCCCTCATCTTGCGGGCGTCAGTCTATGACCGCGCCTTCTTCTTCCTTGGCCATTTTCATGCGGCCCTTGAGGACCTTGCCCAAGACCATGGGCAGCACGAAGCCGATGACGGCGAGGCTCCACAGCGCGATCGATAGCGGACTGTCGATCAGGGTCAGCCAGTTGCCGTTGTCGATGGTGATTGCCCGGCGCATGTTGCTTTCCATGGCGTTGCCGAGCAGCGTTCCGAGGATCACCGGGACAAGCGGCACGTCCAGCTTGCGCAGCACCCAGCCCATCACGCCGAAGCCGACCATCACCAGCAGGTCGAAGGACGAGCCGGAGATGCCGTAGATGCCGACGAAGCTGACCATGGCGACAATCGGCATGAGGATGCGCGGCGGCACCATCAGGACGCGGGTGAACAGGCCGATCATCGGAATGTTCATGGCGAGCAGCATGAAGTTCGCGATGAAGAGCGCCGCGATGAGGCCCCAGACCACATCCGGCTGCTGGGCAAAGAGCAGCGGGCCGGGTGTGATGTTCAGCGACAGGAGGACGGCGAGCAAAACGGCGGTGGTGCCGGAGCCGGGCACACCGAGCGCAAGCATGGGCACCAGCGCGCCGCCGGCCGCTGCATTGTTGCCGGCTTCCGGAGCCGCGACGCCGCGGGGATCACCGGTGCCGAAGGTGCCTTCCTTGTCGACCAGCCTCTTTTCCATGGAATAGGAAATGAACGATCCGAGCGACGCGCCGGCACCAGGCAGGACGCCCGCAAGAAAGCCGAGCGCGCTGCTGCGCAGCATCGTCGGCGTGCATTGCTTCAAAAGCGCGAACGACGGGACCAGCCGGCCGATCACGATTTTCTTGCCTTCCGCATCCGCCGAGCCGTGCCGGTGTTCCAGGAAGATGAAGACTTCCGACAGGGCGAACAGGCCGACGATGGCGACCAGGAAGTCGATGCCGTCATAAAGATGGACTTCGCCGTATGTGAAGCGCGGCACGCCGGTCTGGGTGTCGACACCGACCATGGCGAGCCCGAGGCCGAGAGCGGCGGCGAAGGCGGTCTTGGCCTGGTTGGTCGAGGCGACGCCGCCGAGTGTCGCAAAGGCCAGCGTGAACAGGGCGAAATATTCCGCCGGTCCGAACAGCAGAGCGATCTTCACGAGCTGCGGCGCCAGCAGGATCAGGCCCCAGGTCGCCAGAAACGCACCGACGAAGGAGGCGATACCCGATAGCGACAGAGCTTCGCCGGCGCGCCCCTTCTGGGCCATGGGATAGCCGTCGAGACAGGTCATCATGGCGGGTTCGTCGCCGGGAATGTTCAGGAGGATCGAGGAAATCCGGCCGCCGTACATGGCGCCGTAATAGACGGACGTCAGCAGGATCAGGGACGGGGTTGCGCCGAGCCCGAGCGTGAAGGCGAGCGGGATCAGGATTGCGACCCCGTTGGAGGGCCCGAGGCCGGGGAGGGCGCCCATGATGGTGCCGAGAAAGCAGCCGAGCAGGGCGAGCAGCAGGTTCTGCCACGTCAGGGCAATCGCGAAACCGTCTGCGAGAGAAGAAAGGGTATCCATGACGGTGCTCCGTTAAAACCCGAGCGGTCCGCGGGCGAGGGACAGGCCGAGGGCCAGATGGAAGACGGCATAGATCCCGAGCGAGGTCAGGGTGCCTGTCACCAGCGATCCGAGCGGTGACGTGCCCAGGCGCCAGGTGAGGTAGCTTGCGGCAACGGCGGTCGCGATCACGAAGCCGATCTCGGGCAAGGCCAGTGCGTAGACGACCATGACGCCAATGGCTGCGGCGATTTCCAGAAACCGGCCGAGCGGCGGCCAGTGCGGTTCCGCATCGGGCTTCAGGAAGATGGCGATGGAGGCCAGCGCGAGGACGCCGGCAATGATCAATGGAAAGGCCTTCGGCCCGACCGCGTCGGACAAGAAGCTTTCCTGGATGATCAGGGCGGACCAGGCGTAGCCGATGGACAGCAACAGGCCGACGACCCCGAAAATACGGTCGCTCATGACGTTAATTCCTCCCCGGATACAGGCTTGCGCCTGCCTTTATTGTTCTGGAACGGAGCAGGCCGGAACGCAGGTGAAATGCGTTCCGGCCTGTTGCCGATCCGGTCGGGCTTACTTGATGATGCCGATGTCGCGGGAGATCTGCTGGATCTGGGCGACCGACTTTGCGACGAAGGCCTGGAAGTCCTCACCCTGAAGGGCGAGCGGTGCGAGGCCGTTGTTGGCCATCACCTGCTTCCATTCGTCGGAGGCGTAGAGATCGGAGATCTTCGATACCCAGGTGTTGTAGGCCTCATCGGACATGCCGCCCGGTGCGTAGAAGCCGCGCCAGTTCGCGCCGATGGCATCGACGCCCTGTTCCTTGGCGGTCGGGAACTTGGAGAATTCGCCGGGCAGCCGTTCGGGAGCCAGCACCGCGAGTACCCGGATATCGCCGCTATCGACAAATCCCTTGGCTTCGGAAATGTCGCCGGTGAAGGCCTGGACCGAACCGGCTAGAAGCTGGGTGACCGCCTCGCCGCCGCCGTTGAAGGCGATGTATTTCACCGAGCGGACATCCGTGATGCCGTAGGCATTTGCGGCAATCAGAACCTTCAGGTGGTCCCAGCCGCCGACCGCGGACCCGCCTGCGACGGAGACCGTCGTCGGGTCATTCTTGATCTTGTCGAGCAGTTCGGGAAGCGTCTTGATCGGGCTGTCGGCAGCCACCGCGATCACGCCGTAGTCGGCGCCTACGGAGGCGACCCAGCGGACCTGATCCATGGTGTTGCCGGGATAGGCGCCCTGCGCGAGGCGGGTTGCAGTGGCCGACGAGGCCGCAACAATGAGATCGTTGTCGTCATTGCGCTTGTTGACCACTTCGGCAAAGGCGACCCCTCCGCCGCCGCCGGCCAGATTGACGACCTGCACGGTCTTGTTCAGAAGGCCAAGATCCTGAAGCGATTTACCGACCTGACGGCAGGTGAAATCCCAGCCGCCGCCGGGGTTGGCCGGAGCGATGCATTCGGGATTTTCAGGGGTGAAGCCCTGTGCCTGCGCACCGAGGGCCGAAAGGCCCAGGAAGGCGGCAGCAAGGGCAAGACGTGTCGCTTTGAACGCCATGAGTTTATCTCCTCCAATATGAAACCGGGTTCGGATTTGCGCCGGTTTGTTCGTCCGCTCTCCCGGAATTTCGGGCTCCCCCAAGGTCCTCCGAGCGGCTCCCGGCAGTCTTAGCCCTTGAATCTGTCACTGACCTGTCACACGGTGGCGGTCCGTCCGATCGAGGACGGCAACAAGACAAAAAAATCCTGGAGGAAGCGCACTTGCGGCTCTTGCTGGTGGAAGACACGCTCGATGTGGCCGAGGCCGTCATCATCCGGCTGGAACGGTCCGGGATCGCCTGCGATCTGGCCCGGACCGTCGAGGAGGCGAGGGGCTTTCTGGATGCGCAGCCCTATGACGTCATTGTCCTCGATATCAACCTGCCGGACGGACTCGGCACTGATCTGCTGCGGGACATGCGCGCCAAAGGCGACCGCACCCCGGTCATGATGCTGACGGCGCAGTTTTCCGTGGACGACCGGGTCTCGACGCTCAATCTCGGCGCCGACGATTACCTGGTCAAACCTTTCGACCAGCGCGAGCTGGAAGCGCGGGTGCGCGCACTCTACCGGCGTGAGCAGGGCGACAAGGGCAACGAGATCACGCTCGGTACGCTTACATTCAACCCGACCGCCAAGGTGCTGCGCAAGGACGGCGTGCCAGTCACATTGACCCGGCGGGAATTTTCTCTGCTGGAACTCCTGATCCGCAACCGGGGGTCCGTGATGAGCAAGGACCGGCTCTACGAGGGGCTGTTTTCCTTCAACGATGCCGAGGTCGGCCTCAATGCCATCGAGCTCTATATCGGCAGGTTGCGCAAGAAGCTCGCCGGTTCAAAGGTGCATATCGAGACGCTCAGAGGCCTGGGGTACAAGCTTGACGTCGATGCGTAAAATAAGGGAAGCGACGGCGGCCCTGTCCTTGACCGCGCGTGTCGCGCTCGCGGTCGGGTCCCTGCTTCTGATCGGTGGCGTTGTGGTGTCGCTTGCCGCCTTTGCCTATGGCCGGGAGGCGGCGCGGGAGACTTACGATCGCCTGCTGGTCGGCGCGGCAAACGCCATCGCCGCATCGATCACGATTGTCGACGGTGCGCCGGTGGTCGATCTGCCCATGTCCGCGTTCCAGCTCCTTGCCCTTGCCCCCGACGACCGCATTGCCTACCGGGTCGTCGGCGTGAACGGCGAGACGCTGACCGGATATGACGATCTGGCCTTGCCGGACAAGCGCGGCCGGGGCGATACGTCCTTCTTCAACGCGGCGTTTTTCGATGAGCCGGCCCGCTATGCGGTCGTCACGCGCCGGTTCGCCGAACGCAGCCTGAACGGCACGGTGCATGTGATCGTCGGCCAGACGCTGCTCGCCCGTAACGCGCTGGCGCTGGACATCACGCGGAATGTCCTGTTCGGACTGATCATTTCCGGAACCCTGCTTCTGCTGCTCGCCGTTCTCGTTGTCCGGTCGGCCCTGAAGCCGCTGGGGCGTATCGGCGAGGCGTTCGCGAGGCGGGATCCGCACGACCTGACGCCGATGGACACACAGGTGCCGCGGGAGGCCGCGGTCATGATCCAGGCCCTGAATGGGTTCATGGCGCGGCTGGAACGGCAGTTTTCCTCCATGCAGAACCTGATCTCCGATACGGCCCATCAGTTGCGCACGCCCGTGGCGGCCCTTCGGGCGCAGGCGGACCTCGCGGCGGAGGAAACCGACGAAGAGCGCCGGCGGGCCATCGTGGAACGGATCCACCGCCGCTCCGTCAGTCTCGGAGAGCTGCTGGACCAGATGCTCAGCCGCGCGCTTGTGCTGCACCGGACCGACAGCGCCCGGCGCGAGGTGGTCGACCTGAGGGATGTCGCGCTGGAAGTGCTCGATAGTGGCGACCTGCAACTGCTGGCGCCAGAAACGGATATCCAGCTTGAGATCGGCGACGTGCCGGTTCCGGTTCTGGCCGACAGCCCTTCCCTTTGCGAAGCAGCGAAGAACCTTCTTACCAACGCGGTTCGCCATGGCCGGGGCCCGGTGCGTCTCGGGGCGTCCCGCGACGGGGAAACGGCATTGCTCTGGGTTGAGGATCAGGGAGAGGGGCCGCCGGCGGCCGTGCGTAATTCTCTTGGCGAACGCTTCGTCCGCTCGGCTGCTTCGGATGGGAAAAGCGCCGGCCTTGGATTGTCGATCGCCAAGTCGGTCGCCGAAGCCTTCAACGGCCGTCTCGCGTTCCAAAAGGGCCAACCGTCGGGGTTCCGGGTCGCGCTTGTGTTTCCGTTGGTCGAGGGCGTGTCATGACGATGGTCAGGTTTTGCGCGCTGTTTGTTTCGGTCTTCTGGCAGATGAGCCCCGTCAGCGCCCAGGAAATGACCCATCTGTTCGGGCCGGAAGACGCGCCGCGGCGTCTGGTCATTCGCTCGACCACCGACACGGATGTCTTCGCCGGCGTGGTGGAGGCTTTCCTGGCGGAGCGGGCGGGCGTTTCGGTCCTTTATGAGCAATGGGGATCGAACGACCTTTACGCACTCACGTTGCAGGATTGCCGCTCGGGACAGGTCGGGGCGGATGCGGTGATCAGCTCCGGCGTTCATCAGATGGTCAAGCTCGTCAACGACGCGTGCGCGGCGAAATACGAATCGACCCTGACCCGGGCTTTGCCGCAGGCCTTGCGCTGGCGCGATGAGGTGTGGGGGATCACGCGGGAACCGGCGGTGATCGTCTATAATCGGGCCAGCGTGCCGCCGGCGGACGTGCCGAGGACGCGTTTCGATCTTCTCGATCTGCTGCGTCCCGCAGACACGCCCTACGCGGGGAAGGTCGCGACCTACGACATCGAAGCCTCCGGTCTTGGGTTTCTATTCGCTTTCATGGATTCCCAGGAAGCGTCCACCTTCGGCGCCCTGCTGGAATCCCTCGGCCGAACCGGTGCGGATGCGACCTGCTGTTCGGCGGAGATCATCGAGGGCGTGGCGACGGGGAAATACCTGCTCGCCTACAATGTGCTCGGATCCTACGCGGAGGGCTTCGCCCGCGAGGACGACCGGATCGGCATTGTCCTGCCGCAGGATTATACGCTTGTCCTCTCAAGGGCACTCATGATCCCGAAACAGGCCCATAATAGCGCGGATGCGCGCGCGTTCCTGGACTTCCTCCTGTCCCAGCAGGGCCGGACGGAACTGCGTCAGGCGCTGCTGATCGCGCCGGGTCTCGACGACGACTCAGGGGACGCCGGGGAAGGGATCAGCGAAACGGCGCTGCGGCCTATCGGCCTGTCGCCTTCTCTCCTCGTTGCTCTGGACCGGCAGAAACGGGATCAGTTCATCCGCCTCTGGCGCGGAGCGTTTCCAGGGCCGTAGATTATCGGGTTCGCTCTTCCTCCGGTCGCTTGTGCATGAACGCTGCGCGTTTGCACGTGGCGACGAGGGTGCCGTCCTGATTGAACGCCTCGTGCAGGAAATGGACGATCCCGGCATCGGGTCGCGACCGGCTTTCGCGGCACTCCTTGACCGTGGTCCTGATACGCAAGGTATCTCCGTGAAAGACAGGTGCGGGAAAATTGACTTCGGACATGCCGAGATTGGCGATGGTGGTGCCGAGCGTCGTCTCGTTGACACTCATGCCGATCATCGCTCCCAGTGTGAACAGCGAATTCACCAGCGGCCGGCCGAATTCGGTCTTCGCCGCGAAATGATGATCGATATGCAGCGGCTGGGAATTGAACGTCAGGGCGCAGAAGAAGGTGTTGTCCGCTTCGGTGATCGTACGGGTGATGGCGTGATCGATGACCATGCCCTTGGTGAACTCTTCGAACCAGAGACCTGCCATGGGTCGGCTCCTTTCAGCTCTCGGTGAGATCGAGTTGAACGAGCAGGGCGCCGGCCTCGACCGTGGTGCCCGGGACCGCTCCGACGGTGGCGACGGTGCCTGTGGCGGCGGCCTTGAGATCCATCAGCAGTTTCATGGATTCCATCACGACAAGCGTGTCGCCTTCGGCAACCGTGTCACCCGGCCGGACGTTGACGTTGACCAGCAGTCCCGGGATCGGCGCGGTGATGCGGTCCGGCGCGGCCGCGGTGCCGTTGTGATGGGCAGGGTTGAAGTCGCCGGCGGGAACGATGCGATGTTTGGCATCGAAACCAGGGCCCCAGACATATGTCGCACCGTCACGGTGGATCGCGCCGACCGTTTCGCTGACGCCGTTGCGGGTCAGGCGAAGGGTGACCGGGTCCTGCCAAGCGGCCGAGACGGTTTCGGTCGTGCCGTTGCAGGTGACAGTGTACGCGCCGGATTGCCCAGTGATTTCGACGCGGTGCTCGGGGGCTTCGGCATCGACATAGGTCGTTCTTGCCGGATGGCCTGCCTGCGACAGCAGGCGGAATCCGGCAAGGCTCTGCCAGGGAGATGCGGCCGGCCGGTCACGCAGATGGCAGGCAAGGGCCGCATAGGGGAGGCTGTCCACGGTCGTTTCCGGGGACCAGCCGTTCGGCCATTCCTGCACGAGGAAATTCGTGGTGGCGCGTCCGGATGCAAACCGCTCACTCCGGATCGCATCGCGCAGGAACAGGCGGTTCGTGGTCAGGCCGGCGATCTCGAGCCCGTTGAGGCCGGACACCAGTTTCCGGCAGGCGGCCTCACGGTCCGGCCCATGGGCGATCAGCTTGGCGATCATGGAATCATAGGAAGCGCCGATGGTCGAGCCGGCCTGAATGCCGGTATCGCACCTTAAGCCGGGATCGATGCGCCAATGCAGGACCTCGCCGGTTTCCGGCCTGAAGCCGTCGGCAGCGTCTTCCGCCGTCAGGCGCGCCTCGATGGCATGGCCGGTGCAGGCGATCTCATCCTGCGAAAAAGGAAGTGTCTCGCCCGCCGCCATACGTAACTGCATCTCCACCAGGTCGATGCCGGTGATCTCCTCCGTCACCGTGTGTTCCACCTGGAGGCGGGTGTTCATTTCCAGGAAATAGAAGTCCCCGGTTTCGGCGTTCATGACGAATTCGACCGTGCCGGCACTGTCGTAGCCGATCGCCTTGCCGAGACTGATGGCCGAGCGGAACAGGCGCGTTCGGGTCTCGTCATCGAGATTGGGGGCTGGCGCCTCTTCCAGAAGCTTCTGATGATTGCGCTGAACCGAACAGTCGCGCTCGAACAGGTGGATCAGGTTGCCGTGTTTATCGCCCAGCAACTGGAGCTCGATGTGACGCGGATTGAGGATCAGTTTTTCGATCAGCAGGCGGCCGTCGCCGAAAGACCTTTCGGCCTCGGTGCGGGCGGAGGTAATCGCACCGGCAAGGTCGATCGGATCGAAGACGGCGCGCATGCCCTTGCCGCCGCCGCCGGCGCTGGCCTTGACCATGACCGGGAAGCCGATCTCCCTGGCTGCGGCGATAAGAGCCTCATCGGACTGGTCCGCTCCGGAATAGCCCGGGATGCAGGGAACGCCGTTTCGCTCGGCAATTGCCTTGGCCTCGATCTTCGATCCCATGGAAAGGATCGCGTCCAGGTGCGGGCCGATCCAGACGATGCCGTTTTTCGTGCAGCCGTTGACGAGATCGGGCTGTTCGGACAAAAAGCCGTAGCCCGGATGGATGGCGGCGGCACCCGTCGCTTTTGCCGCTTCCAGGATCCGGTCCGGACGCAGGTAGCTCTCCGTTGCCGGGGCGGGGCCGATAGGAACGGCCTGATCCGCCATTTGCACGTGAAGGGCGTCACGGTCGGCATCCGAATAGACGGCAATCGTCCGCAGGCCCATGCGGCGCGCGGTCCGGATGATGCGGCAGGCGATTTCGCCCCGGTTTGCAATGAGAACGCTGTCGAACATGGCCATATCTCACATCCTGTAGACCGGGCGCGGGCCGTTGTCCTGTTGCAGGCCCGCGCCGAGCGAGATGCAGAGGCCGAGCACGTCGCGGGTCTGGTTCGGCTCGATGATGCCGTCGTCCCACAGCCGGGCGGTTGCGTAATAGGGGTCGGACTGCTCCTCGAACTGCGCGCGGGTTTTCGCGTCGAGATCGGCGATGTCCTGTTCCGAGGCGGAGCCCTTGAGGCTGGCGCGGCGCAATTCGGTTACGACCGTCGAGGCGACGTCCGGGCTCATGGTGGCAATTCGGGCGTTGGGCCAGGAGAACAGGAAACGGGGGCGGAAGCCCCGGCCGCACATGCCGTAGTTACCGGCGCCGTAAGAGCCGCCGACGATGACGGTGTATTTCGGCACACGGGCATTGGCGACCGCATAGACGAGCTTGGCGGAATGTTTGGCGATGCCGCCGCGCTCCGCCTCGGTGCCGACCATGAAGCCGGTAATGTTCTGCAGGAAGATCAGCGGGATCTGGCGCTGGTCACAGAGTTCAATGAAATGGGCGCCCTTGACCGAGCTTTCGGAAAACAGCGCGCCGTCATTGGCGAGGATCCCGACCGGGTAGCCGTGAATGCGGGCAAACCCGGTGATCAGCGTGGAGCCGTAGTCGGGCTTGAACTCCGAAAGCTCCGAGCCGTCGACCATGGAACGGATCAGGGCGCGCATGTTGGTAGGCCGCTTGAGATCAACGGGGGCGTGATCCTGGGGCGTGCCGTGATCGGCCTTGGGCGGGACAGGTTCATTCAACGGCGGGGTGATCCGGCGGCCGTCTCCCAGATTGGCGACGATCTCTCGCAGCTTCTGAAGTGCCGTGATCTCGTCCGGTGCGGCATGGTCGCTGACGCCGGAAACGGTCGTCTGCATGTCGGCACCGCCGAGGGTCTCGCCGTCGACGACTTCATTGATGGCGGCCTTGACGATAGGCGGACCGCCGAGATGGATGCGGCCCGTGCCGCGCACCATGATCACCTGGTCGCTGAGGGCGGGAATATAGGCCCCGCCGGCCGTGCAGCCGCCGAAGACGACGGATAACTGCGGAATGCCTTCGGCGGACATCTGGCACTGGCGCCAGAAGGCGCCGCCGAAGTGGTCCTTGTCGGGAAAGACCCGGTCCTGCTCGGGGAGGAATGCTCCGCCGCAGTCGACGAGATAGATGCAGGGCAGGCGGTGTTCCTGGGCGATTTCCTGGGCGCGGGAATGCTTGCGCACCGTTTCGGCGAAGAACGAGCCGCCTTTGACCGTCGCGTCATTGGCGATGATCATGCAGGGGTGGCCGTGGATCATGCCGATGCCGGTGACGATGCCGGCGCCGGGTACTTCGCCACCGTAGAGATCATGGGCCGCGAGCGGGGACAGTTCCAGAAAGGCGGTTTCCGCATCGAGGATGAGGTCGATCCGGTCCCGCACGAACAGCTTGCCACGTTCGGTATGGCGGGTGCGGAACTTCTCGCCGCCGCCTTGAGATGCGTCCCTCAGCGTTTCGCGCAGCGTTGAAACCAATGCGTCAATGTCTGTCATGGCGTTTCCTTCGTCGGAAATCCGGTTTGACATTCTGACTAACGACCGTTAGAAAATATGTCAACAAAAACGATGCGGACCGGAACATGCGAAGTCAGGGCGACAGCGAGACGTGGATCTGCCTCGAACGCTCAGGGTCCGTTTGTGTCGTGACGCTGAATGCGCCGAAGCAGCTCAATTCAATCCATGCCGAGATGATGACCGAGCTGATCGGCGTGCTTGAAGATGTTCAGGCGGATTCCTCCTGCCGCGCCCTGGTGATCGCCGCGAACGGGCGGGCCTTTTGCACGGGCGCCCATGTCGGTGAGATGGCCGGCTTTGAAGACAAGGGGCGCGAGATTGCCCTGTTGCTCGACCAGGGTTGGAACCGGGTGGTGCGGCTGATCCGCGACATGCCCAAGCCGGTGATTGCTGCGGTTCAGGGGATTGCCGCCGGCGGCGGCGTCGGACTGGCCCTGGCCGCGGATGTCGTACTCGCGGCGCGCTCGGCGCAATTCATCCAGGTATTCGGTCCGAAGCTCGGCGTGGTGCCGGATGTGGGCAGCACATGGTTCGTGCCCCGGGCCATCGGCCGGGCGCGGGCCATGTCGCTGATGCTGACCGGAAAGCCCCTCGATGCGGAAACCGCGGAGGCCTGGGGACTGATCGCGCACTGCGTCGATGACGATGCCCTGATCGAAGAAACCATGGCATTGGCGCGCCAACTGGCCGACGGTCCGGTCGCAGCCTTCGCGGAAATTCGCGCCGCCGTTGACCGAAGCCTGGTCTCGGATCTCGGAGGCCAGCTGGACTATGAGCGGGATACGAACGGCCGCCTGTGCGCCGGGGCGGATTTTACCGAAGGCACGTCCGCCTTCGTTGAAAAACGCAGTCCGAAGTTTACAGGCCATAAGCCGTAGCAGGCAGAAAGCAGTGGGAGGGAATATGGCAAGCTCGGGATTTGACGCGACCACGTCGAGCAACTTCTTTTTCAGCGAAGAGCATCATTTGCTGCGGGACCAGGTCCGCCGGTTCGTCGAAGAGGAGATCAAGCCTTACGCCGATGCATGGGAAAAAGAAGGCTCAACCCCGCGCGATGTCCTGCGCAAGATGGGGGAACTCGGCTTCTTCGGCATTCGCTATCCGGAGGAATATGGCGGTTCGGCCATGGACGAACTGGCGACCGTGGTTCTGGCGGAGGAACTGGGTCGGTCCACCTATGCCGGGGTCGCGATCACCGTGCTGGTGCATACCGACATGGCCTCGGTCCATATCTTCAATGCCGGCAACGACGCCCAGAAGGCGAAATATCTGCCCAAGGTGATTTCCGGCGAGATCGTCACGGCGGTCGGCGTCACCGAGCCGGATGCCGGGTCTGATGTGAAAGGCATCCGCACCACAGCACGATGGGATGGCAGTCACTACGTGCTGAACGGCTCCAAGATGTTCATCACCAATGGCGTGCTGGGCGATGTTTATTGCGTGGCGGCCAAGACGGATACCTCCGGTCCCGCGAGCCAGTCTGTGACCATGTTCATCGTGGAAAAGGGAACGCCCGGGTTTTCCGTGTCGCGGTCGCTGGACAAGCATGGCTGGCGCAGTTCGGATACGGCGGAACTGTCCTTTGTCGACGTGCGCCTGCCGGCGGACGCGGTTCTGGGGCAGGAAGGACGCGGCTTCTACGAAATCATGAAGAATTTCCAGAACGAACGGCTGGTCCTGGGCGCCATGTCCATGGGCGAGGCCCAGGCCGCCCTCGAACTGACGGTCGATTACGTCAAGGACCGCAAGGCATTCGGCGCGCCGCTCTGGGACAAGCAGGTGATCCGGCAGCGGCTTGCGGAGCTGACGACGAAGGTGGAGATGGGCCGGCAGATGATCTATGCGACCGCAGCGCGGTCGGCGGCTGGCGAACAGCTCGTGCGTGAGGTATCGATGATCAAGGCCTACTGCGGCGAACTGGTGAACGAGGTGATGTACGCCTGTGTCCAGTTCCATGGCGGGATGGGCTTCATGAGTGAGAGCACGATCGAACGCATGTCGCGCGACGCGCGGGTGCAGGCGATCGGCGGCGGTGCGACGGAAGTCATGCTGGAAGAAGTCGCCAAGCGGATGTGAGGGACATGCGGTACTGGTCGTTCAGGGACGGGTTCGGTCTGGAAAATCTGGTGGCTTGCGAGGGCGAGGCGTCCCAGCCGGGGCCGGATGAGGTTTTGCTGGAACTAAGCATGGCCTCCCTGAATTACCGCGATCTCGTGGTCATGCGCGGGCAACACGGCAAGGCCGTGACAACGCCGCTCATTCCGCTGTCGGACGGCGTCGGCAAGATCATCGAAACCGGCTCTGCGGTCCGGGATTTCTCCGTTGGTGATCGCGTCTCGCCTGCGTTCTTCCAGCACTGGGAGGGCGGCGCGCCGCCTCAGAGCCTGGAAAGCGGACGTCTCGGTGGTCCGCTGGACGGCGTGCTCACCTCGCACGGGGTTTTTCCTGCGAGGGCGCTCGTGCGCGTACCCGAATACCTGACGGACGCGGAAGCGGCGACCTTGCCGTGTGCCGGCGTTACCGCCTGGAGCGCTCTCAGCGAGCCCGCGCCTGTACGTCCCGGAGAGACCGTACTGATCCTCGGGACCGGTGGCGTTGCGCTATTGGCAATCTCACTTGCCAAGGCAGCCGGCGCGCGGGTGATCGTGACCACCTCTTCGGCGGAAAGGGCCGCGCAGGTCCGAAAGCTTGGCGCGGATCTGGCGATCGATCGGAACGAGGTTCCCAATTGGTCGAAAATGGTTCGGGAGGTTACCGGTGGCGCAGGGTGCGACCGTGTTGTGGAACTCGGCGGGGCGGCGACCCTCATGGAGTCGGTCAAGGCGGCGAAAACCGGCGGGACGATCATTGTGGTCGGCAACGTGACCGGTAACACGGCGGAGGTGTTTCTGCCCTTGCTGCTGACCCGCCGGCTGACCCTGCATTCGGTTTCGGTCGGCTCTCGCCAGGCCTTCGTGGCGCTTAATCGAGCCTTGGATCATCATCGGATCAGGCCAGTCGTGGATACCGTTTTCCCCTTCGATCAGGCGCCGGACGCCTTCCGCGTGCTCGAAAGGGGCGGCGGTTTCGGCAATGCCTGCATTTCCTGTGCGCAGGAGGCCGGCCGTTGAGCAAGACCGTTTCCTCTCCGAAAGCCGAGCAAAAGCCCAAAGCTGCGGTTTCCCGTCAGGAGATCCTCATGGTCGCCGCGCGGATGATGCGCGAGCGGGGCTATGCGGAAACGTCCCTTAGGGATCTGGCGGCGGAAGTGGGTATGAAGGCCGGAAGCCTTTACTACCACTTCGCCTCGAAGGAGGTTCTGGCAACCGAAGTAATGCGGCTCGGGGTCGAGATCGTGTCGGATGCGGTCACCGACGGCCTGAAACGGGCGGGCGGCCTGTCGCCGAAGGAGCAACTGGTCAAGGCACTGCAGATCCATCTGGAAACCCTGCTGTCTGCAAGCGACTTCTCCTCCGCCCATATCCGCTGTTATCCCTTCGTGCCCGATACGGTTCAAGCGGAACTGAAAGGCGTTCGCCGGGACTACGACAGGGTCTGGAACGGCATCATTCGCGCCTATCTGGGCGAGGACGCGGATGACCGGCAGGTGCGGTATCTGCGCTATGCGCTGGTCGGCGCGCTGAACTGGTCGCTTGAGTGGTTCGACCCGAAGCGCGACAGCGTTTCGGACTACATCGTTTCCGTCGCCCGCCTGCTTCCCGACATCGAGCCGTCCTGATGCCGTTGCCTGCTCATCCCTGCCGCTCGTGGCTGTTCGTGCCGGCCGACGATCCAAGAAAAATTGCCAAGGCGTCCAAATCGGGTGCCGATGTGGTCATTCTGGATCTGGAGGACTCGGTTGCCGCGGACCGGAAGGAAACGGCCCGCGCACTTGTTGCGGAAAGCTTGTCGGGCCTTCGGGAACCGGCGGTCTATATCCGGGTCAACGATCTGACGACGGGGCTGACCGGGCAGGACGTGGAAAGCACGTGTGGAGTGCGCCCGGACGGTTATGTCCTGCCCAAATGCGAAGGGCCGGACGATATCGAGCGCCTTGCGGCAATGATCAGATCGCATGCCGCGGACCGGCAACCCGGCATCCTGGCGATTGCAACGGAAACGGTCCGGGGCGTGTGCAATCTGATGCGGCTGGACTGGTCGCATCCGCAACTCGTGGGGCTGACCTGGGGCGGGGAAGACCTGAAGGCGGAGCTGGGGGCGTCGCGCAACCGGTCGCAGGACGGCGCGTATTTGTCTCCGTTCGCGCTTGCCCGCGATCTCACGCTCTTTGCCGCAAAGGCGTCCGGGGTTCTGGCGATCGACTCCGTCTATACGAATTTCAGGGACGGGGAGGGGCTGGCCGTGGAAGCCGGGCAGGCAGCCGCCGTCGGTTTCGAAGGCAAGATGGCGATCCATCCCGATCAGATCGCGGAGATCCACACACAGTTCACACCGGATGCGGAAGAGATCGCCTGGGCGCGCAAGGTGATCGCAACCCTGGAGGCCGCGGGCTCCGGCGTCGCCAGTCTGGACGGGCAGATGCTCGACCGGCCGCACCTGCGGGCCGCCGAACGTCTCCTGCGCCGTGTCGATCCTTCGTGAGTGTATCGGGTCGGTCTATGCGGATCTCATCTATCTGCTGATCGAAACGCTCGACGAATGGGTGCTGGCCGGGTTCAGTCATCCCATTTCCCTTGCCGAAATCGGCGCGACAGGTCAGAGTCAGCTCTATGCCATATTCTCGCTCGACCTGGTCATGAAGGATGCCTTCCGCAACGGACGCCGCTTTCTCACGACGACCCAGGGTTTCAGCCAGGAGGGCGCAATAGTGGACATGTCGGCGGCGGTCGATTCCGGCGTGAATCAGGTCGTCGACAGCAACCGGGGCGTTTGCGCGATCATCAAGAAATCCCTGTTCAGGGAACGCAATCCGAACATCTGAATAATCTTGGAGCACCCATGCAGTTTCACATGATTGCGAACGGTCCGAAGCCGGTCGCGCCTTTCAGCCATGCGGTCGAAACCGACGGCTTCGTCTTCGTTACCGGCCAGATGCCGGATACGCCGGATGCGCCCGGTGTGCTGCCGGAAGGGATCGAAGCGCAGACGCGCAACGTCATGGAGAACCTGCGCACGGTTCTCGCCGGTCTCGACCTGGGTCTGGAACATGTGGTCATGGCGCGGGTCTATCTGACCCGGTTCCAGGAAGACTATGACGCGATGAACGAGACTTACAGAAGCTTCTTTCCGGCCGATCGTCTTCCGGCACGCACCTGCGTCGGCGTTACCGGCCTTGCCTATGACGCGCTGATCGAGATCGATCTCGTCGCGCGGCGGCCCGAGTAGACATTTTAAAGCGGCACCACGTCGACCTTTTGCTCGGTCGTCTGTCCGCCGGACGTGCGCATAACGCCCTTGACCGGGGAGATGTCGGAATAGTCGCGGCCGCGGGCGATGACGATATGATCCTGGCCGACGCGCAGCGCGTTGGTCGGGTCGTATTCGACCCAGCCGATTTCAATACCGCACCACGCCCGGACCCAGGCATGCATGGCGTCGGCACCCTCCAGGCGTTCCGAGCCTTCCGGCGGGATGGTGCGCAGGAAGCCGCTGACGTAACCGGCCGGAATGCCGATGCCCCTGAGGCAGGAAATCATGATGTGGGTGAAGTCCTGGCAGACGCCATGCCGGTTCTGAAAGGCTTCCATAGCCGTCGTCTGCACTGTCGTTGCGGTGGCGTCGAAGGTCATGTCGCGGTGAAGCGTTTCGCCGATCGTTTCCACGGCCGCGAGAAGGCTCATTCCAGGATCGGTGACGCTGCGGGCATAGCCGGTGAACTCGGGATCCAGCGTGATGCGGGGCGAGCGGTCCAGGAAATGGACCGGTTGTCGGGCGTCCATCGACCGTATGCTGTCAAGCTCCTGTGGCAACATGGAGAGCGGAGGCGAAATGTCGAACCCGACCGGCGCCGCCGTGCGGTCGACGCGCGCGTGAATGCTGAAGGCAATGTCGGAATGTGAAGCGCGGTAGACAATATCGGATACGTTGTTTCCGAAAAAGTCGATACGGTCGGTTCGCTCATCCGGTCGCGGATCCGCATCCAGTCTGCCGGCAACCAGCCGCTGTTCACCCTGTATGTCGGCGGGCAACAGGCGCAGCGCGTGCCGGCCGCCGTTTGCCTCGCTCGCGTATTCATAGGTGATCGAGAGGGAAATATCGTAGAGCACGTCAGCCTCTCAGCGAATATAGGCCGTGGACAGGCCGATGGACAGCGAAGCGATGCGCGCACTCAGGGAATTCAACGCCTCCGGCGTGAGCGCTTCCGGTGTCGAGACGGACAGGCTGGTGTGGACTTCCAGCATCGACCGGGACAGCTCGGACAATTGACCGTACCTGTCGGCGCCCGGCAGCACCGACAGATGGTCTTTCATTTCGTTCAGCTGATAGAGGATCGAACGCGGGTTCTTCGTATCCAGCGCCAGCAGGTCGAGGACCG
This sequence comes from Roseibium sp., assembly GCF_048260565.1. GTDB lineage: Bacteria > Pseudomonadota > Alphaproteobacteria > Rhizobiales > Stappiaceae > Roseibium. The sequence goes on from NZ_JBLXGP010000010.1 coordinate 174,449, forward strand.
GGGCGCTGCTGACCGACACGGTATAACGGCGGTTCATGGACATGGAGCTGTCGCCAACCTCGAGTGTGAGCTCCAGAGCGCCTTCCGGGGCGTCTTCCGCGGTGAAGACGGCCAGCAGGTTCGCCATGGACATGGCCCGTTCCAGCGAGCGGCCGATCCCGAGAAAACGCCAGCCGGTGAACCGGTACATGTTTTCGTGCACCAGGCCCGAAAAACCGGTGATCTTGCGCAGCAGGATACCCAGGGCGCGGGCCGCGTCGTCGCCGGCCACGACGGTCGAGCGCATTTTTGCAGTCGTTTCGGCGAGATCGTTCAAAGCCAGCCAGCCGTCCACGGAGAAGCGGTCGCGCACCTTGCTGGCGCTGAAAACCGCCGACGTCAGCATGGCATGGAGGCTTTCGGGAACCGGTTCCGACGGATCGACACCTTTTCCCTCCAGGAAAGCGCCGGCCGCACTGACGAGCGGCGAGGTCGGATCGTCGGTTTCCGCCAGGCGGGCATGATAGGCCCGCAGAAGCCGGATCGTTCCTTCCGCGCGTTCCACGTAACGGCCGAGCCAGAACAGGTTGTCGGCCGCGCGCGACGGCAGGACGCCGGGCTGGCTGCGCAGATAGGGGGTGCCAGGCTGCTGGAGCAAGGTGTCGGACCGGGTCGACTGGCCGCCGACGACCCAGACATCGGCCGCGGAACCGCCGGCCTGCATGGCGATGGCGCTGGCATCGTCCGAGTTGCCAATCCGGGCGAACCCGCCCGACATGACTTCCCAGCCGCTTGCGGTTCTGGCCAGAAAGACCCGCAGGCTCATCGGCCGCGGCACGAGCGAGCCGTCGATAAAGGCCGGTGTGGTCGACAGGGTCACCGCTTCCTGGCCGACCAGCTTGTTGCCCTGTGCCGCGATCCAGTCGGCGAGGGACTGTCCGCCGCTGCTCGCAAACCGGCCGCCGATGACGTTGTCCGGTGACGTCTCGAACGGCAGGCCTGTGGACAGGGCCCGGCTGATCATCATCTGCCCGGCGTTTTGCGTGACATAGGCACGGGCGCTTTCGTCGCCGCACCACCACGTTGCGATGTTGGGAAGCTTCAGCGCCTCACCTTTCCAGGCCTCGCAGATCCGTGGCAGGAAGGCGAGCAGCGCGCGTGTCTCCAGGATGCCCGCGCCCAGGGCATTGATCATCGTGACGCTGCCGCTTCGAACGGCCTCCGCCAGACCGGGCGTTCCGATCTGGGACCGCTCGTCCAGTTCGAGCGGGTCGCTCCAGGCCGCATCCAGGCGGCGCCAGAGCACGTTGACCGGCCGCAGGCCGGCAACTGTCCGAACCATGAGATTGCCGTTTTCGACCGTGAGGTCCTCGCCCTCCAGCAGCATGAAGCCGAGGTAGCGGGCGATATAGGCATGTTCGAAATAGGTGTCGTTCATGAGGCCGGGCGTCAGGATCGCCACGCGGCTGTCCGTTTCCCCCCGGAGCGCCTGAAGCTGATCGCGGAACCTGCGGAAGAAACCGGCCAGACGCTGCACATTCGCCCGGGCATAGAAATCGTTGAAGACCCGTCCGGTGGCGACCCGGTTTTCCAGGGCAAAGCCCGCGCCGGAGGGCGCCTGCGTCCTGTCGCCCAGCACCCACCACCGCCCGTCGGGCCCTCGGCCGATCTCGAAGGCCAGGAAATGGAGGAACTTGCCCGACCGGGGCGTGACCCCGACGAGCGGGCGCAGCCATTCCGGGCTGCGGCCGACCATGCAGGCCGGCAGGAAGCCTTCCGCGACCAGCCGGTTGGGGCCGTAAAGATCGGCGACCACGTCTTCCAGAAGTTCGGCCCGCTGGATGAGGCCGTCCGAAATCGCCTGCCACTCATCGGCATCGATCAGCACGGGCACATGGCTCAACGGCCATTCGCGCTCGATTGCTTCCTGCTCGCCGTATTGCCGGAAGAAAACACCGGCGTCCCTGAGATATTGATCGCCCCGGGCAAATCTCTGGGAAATGTCATTGGCCGACAGTTTCGACAGGTGGGTCAGGAAGGACCGCCACACCGGGCGGACCGCGCCGTTGGGATCCAGCAGTTCATCGGCGACGCCCGCAGGCGGGCGGTACGTGCGCAGCAGGCCGAGCACGCCATCCGTCTTTTCCGATGCCTGGTCCATCGTCATGTCGTCAGATTCCTGCCGGTCGTCTCAGGTCCAGCGTGAGAGGGAACTCCGGATGCGGATATTCTTCCGCCGGTTGATAAGGACCGGGAGTGTGACCGTGCGGTTCGAAACGGGCAAGCCGCCGGGCCTGGGCTTCGTTGCCATTCACAGGAAATGTCTCGTAATTGCGCCCTCCGGGGTGGGCAACGTGATAGATGCAACCGCCGATCGCCCGTTTGCTCCACCGGTCGTAGATGTCGAAGGTGAGCGGCGCATCGACCGGATGGACCGGATGGAGCGCCATCGCGGGCTGCCAGGCCTTGTAGCGCACGCCGGCCACAGCGACCCCGTTCGTCTCGGTTTTCTGCAAGGGAACGCGGCGGCCATTGCAGGTCACGATGTAGCGGGCCGGGTCGGTGGTCGTCAGCTTCACCTGCAGGCGTTCCGTGGAACTGTCGGTGTAACGGACCGTGCCGCCGATGGCGCCGGTCTCACCCAGCACATGCCAGGGCTCGAGTGCCTGACGGAGTTCGAGCTGCACGCCTTCGACCTCGATTTCGCCGTAGAACGGGAAGCGGAACTCCGACTGGGCGATGAACCATTCCGGCCGCATCGGGAAGCCATGCTGCTCCAGATCGCGCAGCACTTCCAGAAAGTCGTTCCAGATGAAATGGGGCAGCATGAACCGGTCGTGAAGCGCCGTGCCCCAACGGGTCAGTTGTCCGCCGAGCGGCTGCTGCCAAAGCCTTGCGATCAGGGCGCGGATCAGGAGCTGCTGGGCAAGATTCATGCGCGGGTCCGGCGGCATTTCGAAGCCGCGGAACTCGATCAGGCCGAGACGTCCGGTCGGGCCGTCCGGCGAATACATCTTGTCGATACAGATTTCGGCGCGGTGGGTATTGCCGGTCACGTCCACGAGGAGATTTCGCAGCAGACGGTCCACCAGCCAGGGGAAGGGGGCCTGGCCCTCTTCGGGTGCCTTGATCTGGGACAGCGCGATTTCCAGTTCGTAGAGCCCGTCATGGCGGGCTTCGTCCACCCTTGGCGCCTGGCTGGTCGGGCCGATGAACAGGCCGGAAAACAGGTAGGACAAGCTCGGATGGCGCTGCCAGTGCAGGATCAGGCTGCGCAACAGATCCGGCCGGCGCAGGAACGGGCTGTCGAGCGGCGTCGCGCCGCCCACCACCACATGGTTGCCGCCGCCGGTGCCGGTATGCTTGCCGTCAATCATGAATTTTTCCGCACCGAGCCGGGTCTGCCGGGCCTCTTCATAGATCGTCTCGGTGGTCGCCACGCATTCCTTCCAGGTTGAGGCCGGATGGATGTTGACCTCGATCACGCCGGGGTCGGGCGCGACTCGGATGACGTTCATGCGCGGATCGGTCGGCGGCGCATAGCCTTCGATATGAACCTTCAGCCCGAGTTTGGCGGCGGACGCTTCCGCGGCCGACACAAGTTCCAGATAGTCCTCGATCCGCTCGACCGGGGGCATGAACACGCACAGCCGCCCGTCGCGCGGCTCGACGCTCATGGCTGTGCGGACCGCATCCTTGTCGGCGTCTTCGGAAATCGACTGCTCGGTTCTGTTCTGGACCGCCTCGGCGGCCGTGAATTGCGCGACCGCCTGTTCCCTTTCCGGTCGCGGCCCAGCCGGAAAATCGGGCAGGGGATTGCGCGGTTCCGTCGGATCGGCGGTGTTGATGTAGGGATAGCGGGCGGGCGGTACATGCGGCAGGGCTTCCAGCGGAAGCCGGTATCCGACCGGACTGTCGCCCGGTACCAGGAACAACGCGTCGCGGCGCAGTTTCCAGCGTTCCGAACGCCAGCCCGCTCCCGCGGACTTTGCCTGCCAACGCTGGATCGGCAGGACGTAGCCACTCGGATGGGTCAGGCCGCGGTCGAACACCCGCGCGATCCGGTGGCGGGCTTCGGCATCCTCCAGCTTCGAGTTCTCGGGGGTCACGTTGACCGGCAGATTGGATTCCTTGACGAGCCATTCCGCCGGGTCTTCATAGGCCGGAACCACATAGTCCGGCTGCACGTCGAGCTCTTCGGCAATGCTCTTGAGCAGGGCTTCGGCTTCCTTTTCCGATGCACCGGTCTTGTCGCCCTCGTCGGCGATCAGGTCCGGGTTCTGCCAGATCGGTTTACCGTCGCGGCGCCAGTAAAGGGAAAACGTCCAGCGCGGCAGGGTTTCGCCCGGGTACCATTTGCCTTGGCCGTAATGCAGAAAGCCGCCGGGCGCGAACCTCTGGCGCAGCCGCCGGATCAGCTTGTCCGCCAGTGCGCGTTTGGTCGGGCCGACCGCGCCCGTGTTCCATTCTTCGGCTTCGAAATCGTCGATGGACACAAAGGTCGGCTCGCCACCCATGGTAAGGCGGATGTCTTCGAATTCCAGAACCCGGTCGACCTTCTCACCCAGATCGTTGAGGGCGTCCCAGGCATCGTCGGAAAAGGGCATGGTGATGCGCGGATGCTCGGCGACACGGGCGACCTTCATGTCGAAGGTAAAGTCCACTTCCGCCGCACTCGCCATGCCGGAGATGGGGGCCGCGTTGCGGTAATGCGGCGTGCCGGCCAACGGAATATGGCTTTCGCCGGCAAGAAGTCCGGAGGTCGGGTCCAGTCCGATCCAGCCTGCGCCGGGCAGGTAAACCTCCACCCAGGCGTGAAGATCGGTGAAGTCGTGATCCGTGCCCGAAGGTCCGTCCAGGGCTTGCAGATCCGGTTTCAGCTGGATCAGGTAGCCGGAGACGAAGCGGGCGGCGAAACCGAGATTGCGCAGGACCTGTACCAGCATCCAACTGGAATCCCGGCACGACCCTTTTGCGTGTTCAAGGGTTTCCTCCGGCGTCTGGACGCCGGGCTCCATGCGGATGACGTACCCCACTTCGTTGGCGACGCGGGCGTTGAGGCCGACGATGAAATCGACCGTTCGCGTCCGGTCCTTCGGCGTGGCATCAAGGAAGGCCTGGAGCATGGGACCGACCGGTTCGGTCTTTTTGTAGATCTCGAGATCGTCGCGCAGCTCAGGCGGATAGTCGAAGGGCCAGTGTTCCGCCTCTTCCTCGACGAAGAAGTCGAACGGATTGTAGATCGACATATCGGCGACCAGATCGACCTCGATCTTGAATTCGCGCACCGGCTCCGGGAACACGAACCGGGCGAGCCAATTGCCGTAAGGATCCTGCTGGTGATTGACGAAATGACCGCCGGGGCTGACTTTCAGCGAATGGGACAGGACCCGCGTCCGGCTGTGCGGCGCCGGCCGCAGACGGATGATCTGGGGCCCGAGCGTGACCGGGCGGTCGTATCTGTAATGGGTCAGATGATAGATGCTTGCGCGTATCGACATGGTCCGTCCGGTTTGGTGCTCCTCCGTCTTGAGAGCGTTCCACAAAATCCCGCGACGCACCATGTCTTTTTGGGTTATCGCCAAGTCCGGCCGATTATTCCGGCGTTCCGAACACAGGATATGGCCTAAACCGATGCCGCGCGCGACCGCTGGCGGAAGGCTTTTGGGGTTTCAGCCATGCGGGCGGCGAAAAAGCGTGTGAAATAGGACGGTGAGGAGAAACTGAGCGCATAGGCGATCTCGGAAACCGGCAGGTCGGTGAAGGCCAGTTTGCGTTTCGCTTCAAGCAGGACCCGGTCCTGAATGATCTCAGCCACGGTTTTTCCGGTCACGGCTTTTGTCACCCGCGACAGATGGGTCGGTGTCACGGACAGCATTTTCGCATAGTCGGTCACCGAGCGGGTTTCGGGCATATGCCGGTCGAGACAGGTCTGAAGCTGTCTGACGAGAGCGGTCTGCCGGTCTCCGACGGGTTCGCGGCTTCCGGCCTGTTGTATCAGCCCGCGATGCAGATTCCCCAGAAGCAGCAGGAACCGGGCCTCCAGGACGGAGTTGCGGATTTCATCGTGCTTTTCGTGTTCCGTTTCGATGCTTTTGGCGAGGTTCAGGGCTTCGGAGAGCACGCCCTGATGGGGATCGCCCTGCAAGATTTGAGGGGTCTCGATCCAGGGCGCTATCCAGGCGGCTCGCTCCGCCAGGCGGGCGATGTCCGAGGTCGGCACTGTCAGCACCCAGCCCTGCATGTCTTTCGGATAATTGAAAGCATGGGTGCATAGCGCCGGCAGCCAGACCAGGGCAGGACCGTTGAGCCTCTGCCGTCTGGTATCGATCATGCCGTCGACGGTGCCGGTGTCGAAGACGAAAAGCTGCGCCAGGCCCTCGTGATAATGGGGCTCCACGGTCCAGTCGTGGATATGGCTTCGCTCGGAAATCCGTTCGCAATTGAGGAAGCCGACATGGGCGGACGCGTCGCCGAGCACATAGCGGTCCCGGTCCAGTCTGGTCAGTGCCACGATGCGATGCTCCGATGTTGAAAAAGTGACATTCTTTATCACGCGTGTGCATTGTCTTCCCATACGGAAATGCCGAATTTCAAGGTTACGGGAGTTTCGCGATATCGGACCTCGCGTTCGGAGGATGCCGGAAAATGAAAATCTGCGGGAGGAAAATATGACCGAGATCGTCATTGCCGGGGCGGGTATCGGCGGCCTGACGGCAGCACTTTGCCTGGCGGAAAAAGGGTTCAATGTCCGGGTTTTCGAGGCTGTTCCGGAGTTGAAACCGCTGGGTGTGGGTATCAATCTGATGCCGCATTCTTCAAAGGTCCTGCATGATCTCGGGCTGCGCGACGGTCTGGACGAAATTGCCATTCGAACCCGGTGCATCGAGTATCGGACCAGATACGGTCATCTGATCCAGTCGGACCCGCGCAATGTCGAAGCCGGGTTTTCCGCCCCTCAGTATTCGGTTCACCGGGGCGAGTTGCAGTTCCTGCTGCTGGAAGCGGTATGGGAGCGTCTGGGGCGGGAGGCGGTTCAGGCCAACAAGGCGGTTGAAGGCTTCTGGCAAACCGATGACAAGGTTACGGTCGATTTCGCAGACGGTACCACCCATGACTGCGACCTGCTCATCGGCGCGGAAGGCCTGCGGTCCAGAGTGCGGCAGCAACTGCATCCGGGCGAGGGGCCGCTCTGCTACGAGGGTACCATGATGTTCCGCGGCGCGGTCGAAACGGATGTGATCGGCGACGGCAGGACCATGGTGATCGCCGGCAATCACGACGTCAAATTCGTCACCTATCCGATCAGCGAGAGGTTGCGCAAAAAGGGTCGGGCGCTGACCAACTGGGTGGCGGAGGTGCGCCATGATACGCCGCGGCATATCCAGGACGCCGACTGGTCCCGGGGCGCCACCATCGACTTCATCAAGGAGTTCGAAGACTTCCAGATGGCCGACATGAATGTCGTCGAGATCCTGAGGTCCACGAAGAACGTCACCGAATTTCCGATGGTGGATCGCGATCCGCTGCCGTTCTGGTCTGAGGGCCGTGTTACCCTCCTGGGCGACGCTGCGCATCCCATGTATCCGATGGGCGCAAACGGCGCGAGCCAGGCGATCCTAGATGCGCGGGTACTCGCGGATGAACTGGCGAAGAGCCCCGGTCCGGAAGGCCTCAAGGCCTATGAAGAGATCCGGCGTCCGTTCACGACCAATGTGGTTCTGACCAATCGCAAGGGCGGCCCGGAGCAGGTGCTGGATATTGCCGATGCCCGCGTGAAGGGACCGGACGACCGGATCGAGGACCTGATCACGAAGGAAGAGCTGGAACAGGTGGCCGCCAATTATCGCAACGTTGCCGGCTTCAAGAAGAATACCGCCTGAGCGGATCTCATTGCCCCTTACCGGAGTTGCGGTCAGGAAACGGTCCGGAGCGGACAAAAAGACGGAATGGGGAGGAAGAACCGGATGACGCAGTTTTTCACCGAAGAAGGATCGGCCGAAACCGTCAATGCCCGTATGGGCGACAGCGTCGACCCGCGCTTGAGAGCGGTGATGGCCTGCCTGGTGAAGCATCTTCATGCCTTTGCCAGGGAGATCGACCTGACCCAGGAGGAATGGGACTTCGGCATCGACTTCCTGACCCGCACCGGGCAGCTTTGTTCGGAAGAGCGTCAGGAATTCATCCTGCTGTCTGATGTGCTCGGTTTTTCCATGCTTGTGGATGCCATCAACAACCGCCGTCCTGTCGGGGCCACGGAGAACACGGTCTTCGGTCCCTTTCACGTGGCGGGCGCACCGGAACGCCAAATGGGCGAGGGGATCTCGCTCGACGGCAAGGGCGAAAGCTGCCTGTTCGAGGGCCGGGTCATCGATCTCCACGGCGAGCCGATCGAAGGCGCAACGATCGATGTCTGGTGCGACAACGCGGACGGTTATTACGACGTGCAGCAGCCGGGCATCCAGCCGAAGTGGAACAACCGCGGCATCTTCACCACGGGCAGGGACGGCGCATATAGCTTCATCGGTATCAAGCCGGTGTCCTATCCGATCCCGGACGACGGCCCCGTCGGCAAGATGCTGGCCGCTCTCGGCCGCCATCCCTATCGCCCGGCGCACATGCATTTTCTGGTCACGGCACCGGGCTTCCAGAAGCTGGTCACGCATACCTTCGTCGGCGACGATCCCTACATCACCTCCGACACGGTGTTCGGCGTCAAGCAGACCCTGGTCGCGCCGTTTGAGCACGTCAACGACGGCCGGACCGTCTGGCGTTCTCCGTTCGATTTCGTGCTCACGCCTGACGGACAAAGCGGCTGATGTCATCGGGCGGAAAGGCCCCATCATCAGGTTTCGCGGGGATAGATGGTAGCTTTTTGTACGGTGAAAGCGTCAAGCATGTCCTGTCGCGGCTCAACGCCGATGCCGGGAAGGTCCGACGCCTGCATTTTCGATGTGGCGGAAAAGGCCACATCGCGGTCGCCCAGGTCCTCGTCATAGAAGCGGTCCGTCGGAAAGATGTCGGCGGGATAGGTCATGTTCGGCAAGGTCGCGAAGGCGAGGGTCGCGTTCTGGGCAATTGCCGATTCCAGCATGCTTCCCATCCAGTTGCCGATGCCTGCGTCCTCGCACATCTGCCGCACTTCAAGGGTCGGCGTGATGCCGCCGAGGCGTCCAAGCTTGAGATTGATGATGTCGCAGGCTTCCTGCTTGATGGCATGGCGGACGCGGTCGACGGAGACGATGGTTTCGTCCAGGCAGATCGGGGTGCCGATCTTCCTGCGCAGCACCGCATGATCGAGAATATCGTCGTGGCCGAGCGGCTGTTCGATCATGGCCAGGTGAAACCGGTCGAGGCTACGGAACATGTCCACATCATCGAGCGCGAAGGCGCTGTTGCAATCGATATGCATCACAAGGTCGGGGAAGGTGGAGCGGACGGCGGCGACCATGTCCACATCCCAGCCCGGCCGGAACTTGAGCTTGACCCGAGCAAGCCCGCTGTCGACTGCGGCGCCGATCTTTTCGATCAGCCCTTCAAGGGTCGATTCCACCGAAATGTCGCCGCCGACCAGGACATCCGGGTTCCTGCCGCCGAGCATCTGCCACAGCGGCGTGCCGGTTGAGCGGGCCCGCAGATCGTAAAAGGCGAGATCCAGGCCGGCCTTGGCGAAGCCGTTGCCCTTCACCGGTTTCAGGAGCCTTTGCAGGTCTTTTCCGGTGGAAATGTCCTGGCCCACGATCATCGGCGCGAGCTTCCTTTCAAGAACCAGAAAGGCGCCGGCCGCCCATTCATCGCAGTAGTTCGGTCCACTATGCGGGGCGGTTTCGCCCCAGCCGACCAGATCGCCGGACATGATGCGAACCAGCACGGACTCGATTGCCGTCTCGTCGCTTGCGGCGGTGCGCCAGGGTTCGCGAAGCGGCATGGCCACATGGAAAAGGTCAATTCTGTCGATATTCATGGGATGGGTCCCCGGTTCCCGGTTTTGGGCAATCAGACAGGTTATCCATGTTGTTGCTTGACTTGACTATGCTTGTGGCTTCATTTTTTCATAAATGAAACTTTTGGAGCGCCGTCGTGCCGACTTTCGATCAAGACCGACTCTTTTCCCAGCGGATCCTGGATGCCTACAACGAAATGTCCCGTGGCGAGCGCTATCTGGCGGACGTGCTTTTAGAGAATCCACTCGCGATTCTGGACCAGACCGCCACCCAGTTGTCCGAGCGCGCCGGGGTGTCCAAGGCGACGACCGCGCGCTTTTTCCGTCTGCTCGGTTACCCGAGTTACAAGGCGGCCCAGGCGCAGGCGCGCGTGGAGGGGATCAGCTCCGGGAAGTCCCAATACGGCTCGCGTATGCAGACCTTCAAGAGCCATAAGCCGGATCTCAGCATTCACCTGCAGAGCGAGGTCCAGAACATGGTGCGGACCCTGGAGCAGCAGCGGTCCGACCATCTCGATCAGGCGGTCCAGATCCTCGCGCGTGGCGAAAAGCTTTGGGTTGTGGGTTTTGCGGACAACTATCCGCTCGCCCATTTCGCCCGTGCCCAACTCATCCGGGTGCGGCCGGATATCCGCCTGATCCCGCTTGGAAGCTTCTCCGTGGCGGAGGAATTTGCGTCGATTTCGGCCTCCGATGCGTTCCTCGCGTTCGGGGTCCTGAAGCGCATCCCCCAGTTCCGGAACGTACTGCGGTCGGCGATTGGGGCAGGGTCGAAAGTGGTCTATGTCACCGACCAGATGTCCCGTACCGCGGAGGATATTGCGACCGTCACCCTGCGCTGCCGGACCCGCAGCACAGGACTGTTCGATACGGTGGTTCCGGCGCTCAGCCTGATCAACTATCTCTGCTCTGCATTGGCGATCTACATCGGCGAAAGTGCCATGGAGCGGTTGAACATGATCGACGAGATTCATGCCGAATGGGACGATCTGCTGTCCGATCACATCTGAATCGAAGACAAAGTTGCGAACAAATTTCACCTAAAACATCAAAAAACAATCATATATGAAATAAACTGTTTCATTTTCGAAATTTTGTTGACGCCATTCGGAATTGAAGAAAGCATTCCCGGGTGTTGGGCGTGCCGAGCAAAACGCGGTGCGCCCCAGGCGGGGGCAACACAAATCCTCGCCGCCTTCAAGACGGGGATCTGAACATGCGTAAAATGAAATCGCGAAAGCTTATGGCACTCCTGTGCGGAGTTGCTTTTATCGGCCTGAGCGCACCGGCTTCGGCCGCCGACATTGTCTGGGCCCGGTACGGGGACAGCGACACGCTCGATCCTCATGCCAGCACAACCACGCTGTCCATGCAGTCCTGGCGGCAGATCTACGACACGCTGATGGCGTTCGACGAGGGTGGCATGCCGCAGCCGAACATGGCCAAGAGCATCGAGGTGAGCGACGACGGCCTGATGGTGACCTTCAAGCTGAACGACGGCATAATGTGTCACGACGGATCGCCGTTCGATTCCGCGGATGTGAAATACACCTTCGACCGGGCCCTGTCGGATGACCATCCGAGCCTGACCAAATCCGCCTGGGGTCCGATCTCTTCGGTCGAAGCGCCGGACGCGTCGACCATTGTAGTCAAGTTCGACCAGCCCTTCGGCGCCTTCGTGCCGTTCATGGCCGATCCGTTCTCCTCGATGATCTGCGACAGCAATGAAGCGCTGGGCGCGGACTTCGGCTCCAAGGCGGCGATCGGCACCGGCCCGTGGAAGCTGGAAGAGTGGACCAAGGGCGACCGGATCGTTCTGTCCGCCAACGAGACCTACAAGAATTTCGGCCATCCGATCGAAAACAAGGGCAAGCCCTATGCGGACCGGCTGATCATCCGGACCGTGCCGGAAGCCCAGACGCGGCTTGCGGGCCTGAAAACCGGTGAGCTGGATATCATCGAACCGCCGCTGGAAGACGTGCCCAGCATCAAGGACGATCCGTCCATGACGCTGCATATCGCCGAGGCGACCGGCCAGGACGTCTTCTTCGAGTTCACGATCTCCCGGCCGCCGTTCAATGACGAGCGGGTCCGTCAGGCGGTGGCCCATGCGGTCGACGTGGACATGGCGCTCGACATCGGCTTCCAGGGCCTCGTGCAGCGCGAGAAGTGTCCGATCGCGGCCGGCGTCTTCGGCAACGACCAGGACTTCTGCGCGAAATACCTGCCGGAGTATGACCCGGAAAAGGCCAAGGCCCTGCTTAAGGAAGCCGGTTTCGGTCCGGACAATCCGATCGACGTCACCATGATGACCTGGACCGGCGGCGGCCGTGAGCGGATCCTGCAGATCTTCCAGAACCAGCTCGCCCAGGTCGGCATCAAGACCAATATCGAGATCATGGATATCGGTACCCTCAATGCCCGGGTGAAGCAGGAAAACGAGAAGACCGAGGGCAAGTCCACCTTCGACATGATGGGCTGGTCCTGGTACGACCCGGATATCCTTTACCAGCTGTGGCATTCGCCGGGCGCCTATTCCGGCTACAACACGCCGGAGCTGGACGCGATGCTGGAAGAGATGCGCACCACGGTGGATACCGAAGCCCGGCTTGAGGTCGTGAAGAAGGTCAACGCCTATCTCCTGGAAAAGGCGGTCCACGTTCCGCTCTACACGCCCGGCTGGATGTGGCTCTACGTGACCTCCAAGAAGGTCGAGGGCTTCAAGATCGGCGCCTTCGATCAGCCGCTGCTGATGGATGTGAAGATCACCGAGTGATCTTTCCCGGCGAGGCGGTGTCCCAGGTTCCCGGGGCGCCGCCTTCCTCCGACTTCCTACGGTACGAACCCCATCGGCCCGCTTCATGCTTCATTATCTGACGCACAGGATTGCCACCGCGCTGTTCACGGTCTGGATCACCACCGTGGCGGTCGCGATGCTGATCCATATCGTGCCGGGGGATCCGGTGCAGATCATGTATGCCCAGTCCCAGGGCACGACTCCGGAACAACTGGAGGAAATCCGCACGCGGCTTGGGTTGAACGAGCCGGTCTGGGTCCAGTACGGCATGTTCATGGGGCGGATCCTTCAGGGCGACTTCGGCCAGACGATCCGCGGCAAGCAGCCGGTGCTGGATCTGCTCATGGGGCGATTGCCGAACACGCTCCTGCTTGCGAGCGTCAGCCTGGTCATCGCGGCCTTCGTCGGCATCATCTTCGGTTTCTTCGCGGCCTATAAACGCGGCACCGCCATCGATACCGGGCTCATGATCAGCTCGCTGATTGGCGTGTCGATGCCGCATTTCTGGCTGGGCCTGATCCTGCTGTTCGTGTTCGCGGTCAATCTCGCCTGGCTGCCGGTCGCAGGTGAGGACTGGCGCTCCCTCGTGCTGCCGGCGGTCACGCTGGGGGTCGCCAATGCGGGCATCATTGCCCGTCTGACCCGGTCCTCCATGATCGATATCCTCAATCAGGACTTCGTCCGCACCGCGCGGGCCAAGGGGCTGCACAAGGGGACGATCCTCTATCGCCACGTGCTGCTGGCGGGTCTCATTCCTGTCGTCACCATGCTCGGTCTCCAGTTCACCTACATGCTGGGCGGGGCGATCGTGGTGGAGAACGTGTTCGCCTGGAACGGTATCGGCCGGCTGGCGATCCAGGCGATCTTCCAGCGCGACTACCCGCTCATCCAGGGGTTCATTCTGATCTTCGCGTGTCTCGTGGTCACCGTCTCACTGGTGATGGACATCCTTTACGCCGTTCTTGATCCCAGAGTGAGGCTGAGCTGATGGCCATGCAATCCATGCCGGACGCCGGCGGTGCACCTTCCGAGGCGGCTCTGAAACTGGGCCAGTTCTTCCGGAACAAGGGTGCCGTCATCGGTCTGGTGATCGTTCTGGTGCTAGTCTTCGTCGCAATTTTCGCACCGCTGATCGCGCCCTTCGATCCCCAGATGATGGGGGCCGGACGGCGGCTGCAGCCGCCGTCGTTCGGCCACCCCTTCGGCACCGACGAATTCGGCAGGGATCTGTTCTCCCGGGTGGTCTACGGGTCACGGCTCACGCTGATGATCGCCGGCATTGCGGTCGGCATCGCGCTCGCCATCGGCCTGACGATCGGACTGGTCGGCGGCTATGCCGGCGGTTGGACCGAACGGGTGGTGATGCGGCTGGTGGACGTGGTCTTCTCCTTCACTGAGACCCTGATCGCCCTGGCCGCGGTCGCGGTCCTGGGTCCGTCGCTGAAGAACGCGATGATCGCGGTCGGGATTGCGACCATGCCGTTCTATGCCCGCATCTGCTACTCCACCGTGATCGTGGAGAAGAACAAGCCCTATTTCGAGGCGACGGTTGCCGCCGGCGCCGGCCATGCCCGCATCCTGTTCCTGCATCTCCTGCCCAATATCCTGCCGACCATGGTGGTGGTGGCGACACTCGGTGTGTCCACCGCGATCCTGGCCGCGGCCGGGCTGAGCTTCCTGGGACTGGGGGCGCAGCCGCCGTCGCCCGAATGGGGCTGGATGTTGTCGGCGGGGCGGGATTATTTCACCCGCGCGCCGTGGATGATGATCGTGCCCGGTGTTGCGATCGCGATCACGGTGCTGGGCTTCAATCTTCTGGGGGACGGGATCCGTGAGATCCTCGATCCCCGCCAGACGACGAGGCGCTGATCCATGAGCGATGCGATCCTCACCGTCGACAATCTGACCATCGGCTTCGGCCGGAGCGCGGAGCAGTCTCCGGCGGTCAAAGGCCTGTCCTATTTTCTGAAAGCCAACGAGACCCTGGCGATCGTCGGGGAATCCGGCTCCGGCAAGAGCGTCTCCAGCATGTCGCTGCTCGGCCTGCTGCCGAAGGGCACGAGCCGGATCCTGAGCGGGACGGCGATGTTCGACGGCCGCAACCTGCTGGAATTGGATGAAGAAGACCAGCGGGAGATCCGCGGCAAGCGCATCTCGATGATCTTCCAGGAGCCAATGACGTCGCTCAATCCGGTTCTGACCATCGGCCGGCAGATGACGGAAGTGGTTCTGGCCCATGACCCGAAATTCCAGGGCGTGGACAAGAGCGCGGTCAACATGCTCGACCGGGTCGGTCTTCCGGACCCATCGGGCATGATGAGGCGCTATCCGCACCAGCTTTCCGGCGGGCAGCGCCAGCGGGTCATGATCGCCATGGCGCTGATCAACCGGCCGGAGATCCTGATCGCGGACGAACCGACGACGGCGCTCGACGTGACCGTCCAGGCGCAGATCCTGGAACTGATGCGGGAACTCAAGGACCAGTTCGGCACCAGCATGCTGCTGATCACCCACGACATGGGCGTCGTGGCGGAAACCGCCGACCGGGTGATCGTGATGAAGCAGGGCGAGAAGGTGGAGGAGCGGGACGTGGGGCCACTGTTCGCCTCGCCCGAACATCCCTATACGCGCAAGCTTCTAGCCGCCGTCCCGAAGATCGGGTCTTCCGACGTGCCGCCGAAAGGTAAGGTTCCGAATGTCGTCCATGCCGCTCCGGTGGTGGAAGCGCGCAAACTGAGCAAGACCTTTCACAGCAGCGGTCACGAGGTGAAGGCGCTCGACGATGTGAGCTTCGCCATTCCGCCCGGCGAGACGCTCGCGCTGGTCGGAGAATCCGGGTCCGGCAAGTCGACAGCGGCGCGCGCAATCCTGCGGCTCCTAGAGGTGGATTCGGGCGAAGTGCTGATGGATGGCGGCGATATCCGCGAATATCGCGCGCAGCTGTTGCGCAAGGCGCGAAAGCACATGCAGATGATTTTCCAGGACCCCTACGGCGCGCTCGATCCGCGCATGCGGGTCGACCGGCTGGTGGCCGAACCCATGCGCATCCACAAGATCGCCAAGGGCAGGGAACTTCAGGACAGGACGGAAGCCCTGTTCCTTCAGGTCGGCCTGACGGCGGACCAGATGCGTCGATACCCGCACGAGTTTTCCGGCGGGCAGCGCCAGCGGCTGTGCATCGCTCGGGCGCTGGGCGTGGAGCCGAAGCTGATCGTGGCGGACGAGCCGACGTCCGCGCTCGATGTTTCGATCCAGGCCCAGGTGATCGAGCTGATGCTTGACCTGCAGCAGCGCCTCGGGCTCTCCTACCTGTTCATCAGCCACGATCTGGCGGTGGTCGAACAGGTGAGCCATTCGATCGCGGTCATGCTGCATGGCCGGATCGTGGAGGTCGGGCCGCGGGACGCGGTTCTGAAGACACCGGCCCACGCCTATACAAGGGAACTTCTGAACGCCATTCCGATCCCGGATCCGGTGCGCACGCGCGGCAAGTTGGAAGTCAGCGACCGCTCATCCTTTTCCAGGGGACCGCTAGAACCTGTCTCCGAGTATCATCTGGCGGCGTCATGACTATCGGAATTGCACTTTCCGGGCCGAATGCGGGCCTCGGCCTTTTCAAGGCGCTCGCGGCGGTCGAAAAGATCAGCCGCGGCTCCATCGGCGGATTCGTCAGCTTCGCCGTGATAACCGACGACGGGCAATTGCTGCGGGCGCAGACGCAGGACGGCGGGACGAGCACCCTGTTCGGTGGCGAGGAGCCCCCGGCCGACTATGGACAGGCCCCCCTGGCGGTGCTGATGTCGAGCGGACCCAACAGGCCGGAACCGCTGTCGCAATTCACGCCTGGTGGCGCCGACATCGGCCTCGTTACCGGGCACCGGCTGCCGAATGTCGCCATATGCGGAAATCCACCGCCGAACATCATGGTGCTGGATGCCCTGAAGCGTGGCGATCCCGTCCGTGTCGCCGTCTCCCAGGCGCTTGCGGCCAATCGTCAGGCAGATGCCGGGCTGATCGCCTTGACCCGCAAAGGCGAAATCGCCCTGGGCGATACCGACTTCGTTTGCAGGCGAAAGGATCGCGGCAGCCTGTCCTTTTCCAGCGAAGACGGGTGCTTCAAAGGCGCCGTCACCCACAATTCCATATTTCCGGTGCGGGGGATTGCCGAACTGGTGGCGGGCGTCGCCCTGGACACTTACGAAGCGCCGGACCGCTGCGACCGGATGCTCCGCCTCGACCGCTCGGTGTTGCTCGTGCCGTCGGATGGCGAACAGGTGCATATCGATGATCAGGGTAGGGTTCTGTCCGTGGACATCGCCCGGGAACGGATCGAGGGGGGCTCGCTGGAAGGGGCGCTGTTTCTCTATCAGGCACCGGTCTACAAGGACGGCAAACTGGTCGGCCATGTGAGCGGCCAGGAGCCCTATACGATCGTGGAGGACAACCGGGCGCTGTCCTTCTCCGGGAGGGCGGAAACGGAAATTGCCCTGAAAAGGAGGATCGCTTAGACCAGCTTGGGATCACCGGTCCTTCAGCCGATCCAGGGAGACCTGGATCCCGTCGGTGTCGTTCAGTTCGAGCGGGCTCGACAGGATCAGTGACAGCTTTCCGCCATTTCCCGCCTTCCAGAGAATAAAGCGTGTGCCGGGTGGGCGCGAAGCGGGTCGGTCTTCTGGATGTCGAATGCCTTGGGTCTGCGCGCGCGCCGGATTGGTGTCGTGCCGCAGGGCAAAAGGAAAGGGCCGGATGAAATATCCGGCCCTCAGACTGCTGACAAACCCCTGGCGTTAGCCGGGGGTTTTTGATTCACTGTTTTGATGTTGAAGAAGCCCGGCCCCG
>NZ_JBLXGP010000011.1:0-187864 GCF_048260565.1 Roseibium sp.
GGGCCGGGCTTCTTCAACATCAAAACAGTGAATCAAAAACCCCCGGCTAACGCCAGGGGTTTGTCAGCAGTCTGAGGCGCCTCGGCGCCTTTTCTTTTCACTGGTTACAGAAGACTGTTACTGGCCTGGCGCTACCGGCTTCGAGCCGCGGTCAAAGCGAGCGGTTGATCGCGATGCCATGGGCCGATTGCGGACCGGTCGGAGATCCGCCGGTCGGACCGTATGTGGTGGTCCTGTTCGGTTGCTGGGCACCGACGGCCTTTGCAACCGTCGAAACGATATCGCTTGCCACTTCGCGCGCCGTGGACAGGACGGCCAGGTTGATGCGCAACACCGGCTGGAACTCGGCATGCTTGCGGCGCAGGGTCTGGGTGGCCGCCGGGGCCATGTTGCCGAGGGCAACCGCGTGATCCTTGGCCGACATCATTCCGCGGGTGTATTCGTGGATAAGACGCGCCTTTTCCGGCTGGAGGGTGCTTGCGTCCCTCAGTTTGCCGCCTCTTACCAGCTCCGTCTCGGTTTCGATCAGGCTCAGGAGTTCGTCCATTGTCCGGGTGAGGGCATTGCAGAACTGCTCCGCCTCGACCGGGCTGGTGGGACGTTCTACCGAAAAGGGCAATTTTGCCGGTTCAGTCTGGGCATTCATTGGCTGGCCTCCTGAAGTGCCAAAAGTTCGCGTTCCACGGCGTCGGCAATTCCGATGCCGCCGCTTTTGGAAATCGACTGCGCGTATTCGTTGATCAGCATGCCGCGCCAGGCTTCGGCGCCATCGCCACTGCCCCAGGTGCCGCCTTCTTCCAGGCCGGTGAACATGGACTGGAGCATGTTGTTGAGAAACGTCGCCTCGAAGCCTTCCGCGGTGTCGCGGATCCTGGACTTGTCCGAGGTGTCCGCTCCCGCCAGAACCGAAAGCGGATTGACGGGTGTGGTCATGGTCTTTGCCGGATCAAACATCATCACAGCACCTCGATTTCTGCCTGGAGTGCGCCGGCGGCCTTGATCGCCTGAAGGATGGAGATCATGTCCCGCGGACCGATGCCCAGGGCGTTCAGTCCGTCGACCAGCTGCTTGAGAGTGACCGTCTCGGACACGATCGCAAGCTTGGCGTCGGCGTCGGTGTTGACCTCGACCTGGGAGCGCGGCACCACCACGGTCGCGCCGTCGGAGAAGGGCTGGGGTTGCGATACCTGCGGCGTTTCGGAAATCGTGACCGTCAGATTGCCCTGGGCCACGGCAACGGTCGAGACCTTGACGTCCTGACCCATGACGATGATGCCGGAGTTTTCATCGATCACGACGCGGGCGGCGAGGTCCGGCTCGACGAGCAACTGCTCGATATCGGTCAGAAGGTCGACGATATTGCCGTCGTAATCCCTGGGCAGGTCGACGCGGACCGTACCCGGGTCGAGAGGCTCTGCCGTCGGCAGGCCGATCAGTTCGTTGATGGAGAGAGCCACGCGCCGGGCCGTGGTGAGGTCCGGATTGCGCAGCGCAAGCCTCAGGGTGGTCAGGGAGGCCAGTTTGAACTCAAGCTCGCGCTCAACAAGACCGCCGTTGGCGATCCGTCCTGACGTCGGGACGCCGCGCACAACGGATGCTGCATCGCCCTGCGCAGAGAAACCGCCGATCGCGACCGACCCTTGCGCGATCGCATAAACTTCGCCGTCCGCACCGACCAGCGGCGTTACCAGAAGGGTTCCGCCCTGCAGGGACTCTGAGTTGCCCAGCGCACTTACGCTCACGTCGATGCGGGTACCCTGTGTCGCGAAGGGCGGCAGGTTTGCCGTGACCATGACCGCGGCAACCGTATTGGTATTCAGGTCGACATCACGGGTATTGACGCCGAGGCGTTCCAGCATCGCCTGCAGACTTTGCCGGGTGAACGGTGCATTGCGCAGCGTGTCGCCGGTGCCGTTGAGACCGACAACGAGACCGTAGCCGATCAGCTGGTTCTCGCGGATGCCTTCGAAATCGGCGATATCCTTGATACGCGAAGCCGCTGACGCCTGAGCGGAAAAGACTGCAAGGCCAAAGAGCAGAAAACAGAGTCTCGTGAACAGTTTCATCGTTTTTCGTTCGCTCATTCTCACCGCATGACTTGAACGGCGTCTTTTTCTTCGGTCCGTCTGGCCCGCTGGCTGTCCCGCAGAATGTTCCGTAGGTCGCCTGGCCGGTTTCGAAACTGTTGTTGCGAATGTCGTGCCAGTTTTCAAAAGCAGGCGAAGTCGATCTGTTCAGTGGCCAGAGTGGGCGGATTTCCTTAAGTTTTGGAGGTGGACAGCGGGCGAATTGTATTTGTGCTAAAATGAACGGTGTGAAGTTGCGGGCAAATATTGCCGAGTGCGCCCGGACTCAATTACCCTGTGTCGGCAAATTCCCACGGGCCCTATCGGTAACGGGGTGACGCGGTCGGCTGAAAGCTGAGTTGGAAAGATGCGCATTACAGGAAACAAGCCATTATCCGGGGTGCAGGGGCGCGGCGCCAAGAAGGGCACGTCGTCGAACAGCGGTGCCTTTACGCCTGAACTCGGTGACGAGGCTCCTCAGACAAGCGCGCTTTCGGGCGGCTCCACGATCCAGGGGATGGATGCCCTCCTGGCGTTGCAGGAAGTGGGCGAGAAACCTGACCGGAAATCCAGGGCGGCCCGGCGCGGGCACGCACTTCTGGACGGGCTTGAGTTGATACGGACCGATCTGCTTGCCGGGCATGTTTCCGAGGAGCGCCTGGAAGGGCTTGCGAAAGAGGTTTCGGAGCGGGAAACAAGCGGCGATCCGGACATCGATTCGGTCCTCGACGAGATTGAACTCAGGGTCAAGGTGGAGCTTGCGAAGCTCGGCCGATTCCCCGACTGAGTGCGGGCGGCATTGACGCTAGGTTAGCCTGTTAAAAGCCTCAATTTTCCTAAACAATTGACCAAACAATGTTTTTTACGTTGTTATTTTTAAAAAATGCACCGTTGTCGGTTTACAAGGTCGAGGATATATTGCCCGCGACCTAACGGTAATCCGGAGCTATCGATGACGGTTGAACTTGAGTCTGAATATCGACCATCGGAAAACGAGCCGTTCATGAATGACAGGCAGCGGGAATATTTCAAGAACAAGCTGCTTGCGTGGAAAGACGACATCCTGAAGGAGAGCAAGGAAACGCTCACCAACCTTCAGGAGGAAAGCCAGAACCATCCCGATTTCGCCGACCGGGCCTCTTCGGAGACCGATCGCTCGATTGAGCTGCGCGCCAGGGATCGCCAGCGCAAGCTGATCTCGAAAATCGACGCGGCGTTGGAGCGGATTTCGGACGGGAGCTACGGCTATTGCGAAGAAACCGGAGAGCCGATCAGTTTGCGGCGGCTGGAGGCCCGGCCGATCGCGACCCTGTCGATTGAAGCGCAGGAAGCCCATGAGCGGCGCGAGAAGGTTTACCGGGACGACTGAACCATTCCGGAAACCAGTCGTTTCCTCCATTCGAAACTGACAAAGGCTCCTCCGGTTCGGGGGAGCTTTTTTGTTTCGGCGGTATCGGGATTCGGCCGGCGGCTGAAAAGAAAACGGGCACGGTGCTCGGGGAGCGACGCACCGTGCCCGTTGTCAGCGGTCAGATCAGGCTTCTAGAACACCTGTCCCGACCGCCGGGGGAGCTTGTTTCCATATTCGATGGAGATTGTCCGGAGTGATCAGAACGGCAGCAGCACATCCATGACCTGGCTGCCGTAACGGGGCTGCTGGACATCGGTGATCTGGCCGCGGCCTCCATATCCGATCCGTGCCTCGGCGATTTTCTCGCTGACGATCGTGTTTTCCGAAGAGATATCCTCCGGGCGTACGATACCGGCCACGACGAGTTCGCGAACCTCGAAATTCACACGGACCTCCTGGCGTCCCTCGATCACGAGATTGCCGTTGGGCAGCACCTGGAGAACCACGGCGGCAACGGCTGTTTCCAGCGTTTCCTCGCGGTCGACCTTGCCTTTCCCGGTGAAGTCGGAGGAGCTGTCCACGCTTGCCAGATCGGACGCGTTGTCGCCTGCGGGCAAGAAGATCGTATCGATCGCGTTGCCGAGTGCGCCGCCGGCCCCGGTGGAACTGGAATCCTCGCGAGAGCGCTCGGTGGTGTTGTCGAACTGGGCCTTGTCCTTGATCGTCACGACGACGGTCAGAATGTCTCCGACCTGTTTCGCGCGCTGATCCTCGAAGAAGGCCCGGTTGCCCGACCGCCAGAGCGAATTCGGATTGTAGTGAGCCTGCTGGGGCTCCGGCATCGGCATCTGCACCGGGCGATAGCCTGCCGTTGTCGTCGGGTCCTGGATGGCATTCAGTGCCGGCGGCTGGCCGATCTGGGACAGCCTGTCCGCTGCGCCGCAGCCACCTGCCGCAGCCGCGAGCGCGCAGCTGGCGAGAAGCGCGAATCTCGATTTCGAAATCATTGCTGCGCCCTTTCATTGAGGCTGGCGACGGGCACGGACGGTTCGACCCTGACCTGCCCGCCGGAGATGACCGTGGCGGAGATTTTCCGCCGGGATTGAAGGTTCATGATGTCGATCACATCGCCGGCGGCGCCATCTTCCAGAGCCTGTCCGCGGGTTGTGAGTTTCATGCCCGGGAGCTGGTAGATGATGGTCACCTTTTCGCCGCGGGGAATGACCGTCGGACGTTCGAAATCGTTCCGCGTCAGCGGGGAATTGGCACGCAGGTTCGAGCGGGCGGCCAAACCCAGGATCTCATCCGTGTCGGTGAGTGCCCGTGCCGGAACGCTGCCGCGGGCCAGCCGGACGGTCGTCAGATCTTCCGGCCTGACGATTGCGCCGCGGCTGAGCGGCTGGATCAGGGCCGAGACTTCCACCATTTCGCGGGCCACGCCGGTCAGGCTTAGCGGATGGACGCCGCCAAGACCCGAGACGTTCAGCCGTATGGTGAAATGCCCGTCGGTCCGGGACCACAGAACCTGATCCACACTGAAGGGGTTTTCGGCACTGGGGTCGGCATGGACGGCCGAGGGCGCCTGAAACAGGGTGATGTCGAGATCTCCCTCGGACAAGGAGGCGTCCCGTTCGGTAAGTGCCTTGGCCACGATGGTTTTCAGTTCCCTCTGGCCGATGGTTTCCGCCCGGCGGTAAACGACGACCTTGGTCAGTCCGTTGGTGCCGGCGGCGATGAGGCCGGCGGCCTTGGCCCGTTTGGCCACTTGCTCTGCCGGCACATCGCCCGACGTACCCATATCCGGCGAGCGGAACAGCGGAATACCGGCGTAGTCTCCGGCGTTGCGGTAGAAATCGCCGATCGTGACGATATCCGAAAGCGTATGGACCTCCGGCTGCAGGACCGGAGCCTCGGCCGCAGAGGTCGGCAAGGACCAGAGCAGGGTTCCGATGGCGAGCCCGGCGAGGGCGAAAGCGCGGATCATTGTCGTTACTCCCTACCGGAGGTTGGAGGTGGTGGAGTACATTTCATCGGCCGCCTGGATAATGCGCGAGTTCATTTCGTAGGCGCGCTGAGCGGCGATCAGATCGGCGATTTCGGTCACCGCGTCCACATTCGCCATTTCCAGGAAGTTCTGCTGCAGATCGCCGAACCCGTCGTTTCCGGGGGTGTCGGTCTGAGGCTGTCCGCTGGCTTCGGTTTCCAGAAACAGGTTGTCGCCGATGGCTTCAAGCCCCGACTTGTTCACGAAGCGGGCAAGTTCGATCTGGCCCAGATTCACGGTGGCACCGGCGCCGTCGATCACCTGGACATTGCCGTCTGCGGAAATGGTGATGTCACGGGAATCGTCGGGGATGGTGATCTCCGGCAGGACGCTGTAGCCGTCTACGGTCACCAGCGTACCGTCCGCGTCGCGTTCAAACGAGCCGTCGCGGGTGTAAGCCGTCGTTCCGTCCGGCAGCTGGATCTGGAAAAATCCTTCGCCGCGGATCGCGACGTCCAGTTCCTTGTTGGTCTCTTCCAGGGAGCCTTGCGACATGATGCGGGCGGTTGCCGCGGTCTTCACGCCGGATCCGACCTGAACGCCGGTCGGGACGATCGTGCCTGCGTCCGAGGTTTCCGCGCCCATGCGGCGCAGGTTCTGGTAAAGCAGATCCTGGAAATCCGCACGCTGGCGCTTGTAGCCGGTCGTGCGCATGTTGGCCACGTTGTTCGATATGACCTCGACATTCAGCTCCTGAGCCTTCATGCCGGTGGCCGCGATATGCAGTGCCTTCATTTGGATAGTCCTCCGGCGTTATCAGGCTTCAAGTCGGCCAAGGGTGGAGATTGCGTTCTGGCGCAGGTCGTCCGTGTCTTTCATCAGCTTGCTGATGGTTTCATAGGCACGGGTGATCTCGATTACCCGGCTGATCTCCTCAACACCCTGTACGTTCGATTGCTCAATGGCGCCCTGGATGACTTTTCCGTTGGTCATCTGCAGGGGCGCTTCGCCCGTGAACAGCGAATCTCCGACCTGGACGAGTTCCTGCGGGTTTTCGAAATTGACCAGCCGGATCGCGCCCCTGTTTCCCTGTTCGGTCGAAATCGTTCCGTCCGCGGCAATTTCGATCTTGCCGTCCTGCTGCGTGAAGGAGACGGGGCCGCCTTCGGTCAGAACCGGGCGGCCTTCGGACGTGACGAGGCGTCCGGTGTTGTCCAGATGGAAGGCTCCGTTGCGTGTGTAGGCTTCGGTGCCGTCGGCCAACTGGACAACGAAAAAGCCGTCTCCCTTGACGGCAATGTCAAGGTCGTTACCGGTCATCTTGATGCTGCCGGCTTCGAAGTTGGTCAGCGTGCCATAGTCGTGAACGTAAGAAAGATCGCGGTCCGGGTGTTGAAGCTCCGTCGCCTCGGCGACGGGCATAATGAACTCCTCGAACAGCATTCTCTGCGACTTGAACCCTGTCGTGTTGATGTTCGCCATGTTGTTGGCGACCACGTCGAGCTGATTCCGCAAAGCGGACTGGCGCGACAGGGCAATAAGCTGCGCATTCTCCATATTAACAGTTCCCTTTGCTCCCCGGTGGACCTTCGAACTCCCCAGAACGTCGGTCCGTTTACCTAACTGCAGGGAGTGTGCCAAAATACAAGTTATTGAAAAATATAGAAAAAATATAAATGTGCCCGGCTTACCCGGTAAAGGTTTCCGGCAGAAATTAACCAATTGGCAATTTTTGCCGGGTTGCGGCCGTTAACCTTTTGGTAACCACTCGTTAACCATTAACTCTTTAGAAACTTATAACGCGCGTGAGCGTGTTGAGGACTCGGGGAGCTGTATGGCCGACGAAAATGCCCAGGCCGACGACGAAGAGGGCGCCGAAGCGGCATCCGGTGGCGGCAAGAAAAAGCTGATCCTGTTCGGTGGTATCGGTGTCGTCGTGCTTTTGGCCGCAGGTGCGGGCGGGTACTTCTTCTTCATGTCGGGAGATAGTGTGCCCAGGCAAGCGGCCTCCGGCCTGCCGCAGGCGGAGCAGGAAGCCCAGAAGCCGGTGGTGTTTTACGATCTGCCGGAGATGACCGTGAACCTGGCGACCGAGGGGCGGACCACGTATCTGAAGGTACGTATTGCCCTGGAGGTCGAAAACCGGGCGATGATCGATCAGATCCAGCCGTATCTGCCCCGAATTCTCGATGCTTTCCAGATTTATCTGCGAGAGCTCCGTCCCGCGGATCTAGAAGGATCCGCCGGTTTGTTCCGTCTGAAGGAAGAATTGCTCAGGCGCATCAATCTGTCCGTATATCCGGCTCATGTCGACGGGGTCCTGTTCAAGGAGATCCTCGTCCAGTGATGGTGCGAAATGGCTGATGAAGACGACGATCTGTCCGAAGAGGACATGGCTGATGCCTGGGGGGCGGCACTTGCCGAACAGGGCGCAGGCGGCAGTGACGATGACGACCTAGCCGCCGCCTGGGGGGCCGCGCTCGAGGAACAGGGAGCGGGTAGCTCCGACGACATGGCTGCGCAATGGGCGGCCATGATCGACGACAGCGAGCCTGACCTGGAAAATGCGACCCGCGGCGCCGACCGTGTCCTCAACCAGGAAGAAATCGATAACCTCCTCGGCTTCAACATCGAGGATACGATTGCCGGCGATCAGAGCGGTATTCGCGCCCTGATCAACTCGGCGATGGTGTCCTACGAACGCCTGCCGATGCTCGAAATCGTGTTCGACAGGCTCGTTCGCCTGACGACCACTTCGTTGAGAAACTTCACGTCTGACAACGTTGAAGTGTCGCTCGATTCCATCAGCTCGGTACGGTTCGGCGATTACCTGAATTCCATTCCGCTGCCGGCCATTCTCGGCGTCTTCAAAGCCGAGGAATGGGACGGCTTCGGGATGGTCACGGTGGAATCGAGCCTGATCTACTCGATCATCGACGTGCTTCTGGGTGGTGGCCGCGGAACGAGTGCCGTGCGCGTTGAAGGACGGCCCTACACCACCATCGAAACCAACCTCGTGCAACAGATGGTGGCGCTGATCCTGCAGGATGCGGAGCAGGCCTTCGCGCCGTTGTCGCCGGTTCATTTCAACCTCGAACGGCTTGAAACCAATCCGAGGTTCGCGGCGATTTCGCGTCCGGCGAACGCCGCCATCCTGGTCGAACTGCGGATCGACATGGAAGATCGCGGCGGCACCGTCGAGATCATGATGCCCTATGCGACGCTGGAGCCGATTCGCGATCTGCTGCTCCAGATGTTCATGGGGGAGAAGTTCGGCCGCGATCCGATCTGGGAAGGACACCTCGCAACGGAAATTCACTCTGCGGAAGTCGAAGTGGACGCGGTGCTTTACGAGACATATCTGCCGCTCGGGCGTGTTCTCAGTCTGGATGTTGGGCAAACATTGGTTTTCGACGTCGACCCGGCGGACCCGGTCACGATAAAATGCGGCAATGTTCCGCTGACCGAAGGAACGCTTGGAAAAGTCGATGATTCGATTGCGATTCGAGTCGCCAAGAACCTTCGCAAACCCAAAATGACCCTGGCCGCTTTCGAGCGCGCCATGCAAAACGAGATGGAGGTACCATGAGCACCCCGCCAGTCGGAATGATCATAGAAGGCCTGGTTGCGATTCTGCTTTTGGTAACCATTGCGTATTGCTGGATCTTGAACTCGCGGCTGCAGAGATTACGTGCCGATGAAGAAACCCTGAGGGCGACAATCTCCGAGTTGATGACGGCAACTGAAATTGCCGAGCGTGCCATCCTCGGACTGAAGGCGACGGCGAGCGAAGCCGACAAGTCCCTGGGAAACCGTTTGAGCCAGGCTGAGAAAATGTCAAACGCACTTGCGGCCCAGGTCGTGAAGGGTGAGGAAGTCTTTACCCGCATCAGTCAGATCGCCGAGGCGGCCAGCAGGTCTTCCGTGCAGCGGGAGGCCTATGCGCCTGCGCCGCAGCCGGGTCCGATGCCTGCGCATATGCCGCAAATGGCCGCTCCGACCATGCATGAGCCGGCTCCGCGGGGCCGCGCACCGCGAGCGGACGATATCCGCAGCGCCGCAGCGGAGGCGACGGCCCGGCTGGAGCAGTTCCGCAGGCGGTCCGGGGGCTCTGCTGCATGAACATCCGCCTGCTCCCTTTGGTTGGAATCTCCGCCAGCGCCCTCTTGGCGCTGAAGCTGCTTGGCCTGGTGATCGGCCCGGCAGCCAATGTGGTTCCGATCGAGGGGGCCGTCGCTCAGGAAGCGACGCCCGGCCAGCAGCCGGCGCCGGAAACGCCGCAAGGGACGCCGCCCGGCGGTGAAGCGACGGTCTCCATGCCGGCCTCCGCCCCGGCCGACGGTGCAGGTGGCAACGCCGGCGAAGCGCCGCCGGACGGAAATGCGTCACCCGGGGACGTGCCGGTGTTGCCTGAATCGCTGGAAATCGGCGGATCGGCGGCGGAGCGCGCCGTCCTGGAAAGCCTCGGAAAACGCCGGCAGGATCTCGAGAACCAGCAAGGACAGCTCGATCTCAGGGAAAAACTCCTGCAGGCGACGGAGGAACGCATCCAAAAGCGCGTTGAAGAGCTTAAGAAGCTTGAGAAGCGAATCGAGGGGGCGGTTGAGGAAAAGCGCAAGCAGGATGAAAGCGAGATCGCGGGCCTCGTGACCATGTATGAGAGCATGAAGCCAAAGGATGCTGCGCGCATTTTTGACCGTCTGAGCATGCCGGTATTGCTGAAAGTCGTGCGTCAGATGAAACCGCGCAAAATGGCGGATATTCTCGGCAAAATGTCCGCGGAAGCGGCGGAGCGCCTGACCGTCGCCATCGCGACTAGTACGGATGAACCGGTCTCGGAAACGAAGCAGATGCAGGCCGAATTGCCGAAAATCCGCTCAAACTAGTCGAATCGGCGCTTTTCGGCAGTCAGCGTAAGGCCGCGTTAATACGGCCAAAATAACGTAAAAACAGGTGGCATCCGAAGGAAAAACCCCGTGCTGAAGCACATATGGAAACGCGGTAAGACGCGAGGGAAACCTCAGCGCTCTAGACGTCTGGCAATCTGCCTGATGTCTGCGTTCCTGTGTGCATTTGCGATGCCGGTTCAGCTCATCGTTTCCCCGGCCGCCCGGGCGCAGTCCCTGGAGCCGGTGGATCTGCAGGTTCAGCCGAAGGAAGGGTATGGCCGCATGGTCCTGACCTTCAAGGACCGGACCCTTCTGCCGGTTTACGATGCGGTCATCACCGGCGGCGTGTTGCGGATTTCCTTCGAAGACCCGATCGATATCAACGTCGACGATGTGCCGCTCGATCTCAGCGATTACATCACCATTGCCCGCCGAGACCCGGACGGCAGCGCGATCCGTTTTGCCCTGAAAGGTCAGTTCCAGATCAACACGCTGGAGGCGGGGGAAAAGCTGTTCGTCGACATTCTGCCGGCCAACTGGCAGGGCCTTCCGCCGGGACTCCCGGATGACGTCGTGCGCGAGCTTGCCAAGCGCGCGGAAGAGGCCATGCGCAAGGTCCGCGCACTGGAGCAGGCCCGGCTGAAAGTGAAGGAGGGGCCTCAGGTCACCCTGCACATCGGCGAGCATCCGACGTTTACCCGGCTGGTGTTCGACTGGACGGTGCGCTTCGATACCGCCTTCGTACGCGAGGACGATATCGTCAAGGTTACGTTCAACCATCCCGCCCAGCTCGACGTGTCCGACCTGCGCGCGCATTTGCCTCAAGGGGTCGTGGATGCCACGTCTTTCCTGGACAAGGGCAAGCTGAAGTTCCTGATGCGGGTCGATCCGTCGGTTGATATCCGCGCCTTTCGGGAAGACCAGACCTATGTCATCGACGTGACGCCGGAACGGATGGTGCCGCGGGATCCGGCCAATGAGCAGATCAATGCGGAACTGAATGCCGGTACCGGCGGCACGGGCCAGCAAATGATTACTGCGCCCGGCGTCCGCAACACGGAAGCGGCCTCCGGGCCGGAAACATCCGCGGAAGTGATGGTGCCTGCAGACGCACCGACCGGGCCGGTTCAGGATGAAACCGCGCTGGCGATGGTCCCTTTCAATGCGGTGCCGGGAGAGACCGCAAACGAGCCATCCGCACCGTCTCCGCCGGCGGAGACGGTGCCTTCAACGCCAGTTCCTCCGAACAACGAAACCACCAGCAACGATCCGGCAGCCCCAGTTCCGGTTCAGGAAACGCAGGATGCGGCCAGTTCGGGAACCGACGATGCCGCGGCAAAACCTGCCTCTGAAGCCTCGGCGGAACCGGTCCCGGTAACGCCGAAGCCGAAGCCTGCCAAGGCGACGGATACGGCGATGGCCGATACCGCCTCACAGGCGGCGGACGGCGCTTCGGCACCGGAACCGCCTGCTCCGCAGACCGGAGACATGCCGGCTTCGCAGCCGGTTGAAAATGCGCCTGCCGACGCACCGGAGGGAGCGTCGGAGCCGGCACCGGCTGTTGCGGATGCAAGCCCGGCCCAGCCAGAGGAAGCCGAACCGGCAGCCGTATCCCAGCCCGCTGCCGACCCAGAAGCGGCGGGCCGGCCGGAGGGGGCTGACCAACTGGAAATGGCGGCGCCGCAACCGGTTGAGGTCGTTCCCGCGGGGCCGAATGCAAACAATGATGGGACCGTTCCCCCCGCGGTTGTGCTCAACGACAGGCCGGGCAGCGGGAGTGTCTGGCGAGCGAAGGGCGGTGAGGAGATCCCCAATTCCCCGGAAACGCCGCCCGATGATTTCGCTGAAGAAGTGCGCAATTTCGTTGCCGCAGAAGCGCGGCGTATCGGCAAGACGGTCCGGGTCGTGTTTCCCTTCGTGGAGCCGGTTTCCAGTGCCGTTTTCCGGCGCAACAACAGTATCTGGATGGTTTTCGATACGGATGCGACCATCGACATAAGGGGTATGGTTTCGGCCTTGGCCGATACGGCCTCCAACATCGAAGTGGAA
The DNA here is from genome assembly GCF_048260565.1 of Roseibium sp. GTDB lineage: Bacteria > Pseudomonadota > Alphaproteobacteria > Rhizobiales > Stappiaceae > Roseibium. The sequence goes on from NZ_JBLXGP010000011.1 coordinate 12,340, forward strand.
CAGCGCGACGGCTATCAGATCCTGCGCATGGACATGAACGATCCCGTGCTGGCGACGGTCGGGCTGGATGGCAATGCCTGGAGCCTTGTCATCGGAGACATGATCCTGGAGCCGTCCATCCCGCTGAAGATGGAGCGTAACGTCCGCGGCGACGGCGGGTCCGTCCTCCGGGTTCTCTACAAGGACCCGCAGAACATCCGTGAGATCGACGATCCGTTCGTGGGCGACAAGATCTCCATCGTAACCGGCTTCGGGCCGCCGCGGGGACTGCTCAAGCCGCAGAAATTCGTCGACCTCGAAGTTTTAAGTTCGGCGCAGGGCGTTGCTCTCGTGTCGCGTTCCGACGGTGTCAGCATGAAGCTGCTCGGCGATGATGTGATTATCGAGAAGCCGGGCGGTCTTTCCCTGTCCAACCGTCATCTGCGCGGGGGCACGGGGGCATTCAATTCCATCGTCGATCCGAACGAGCCGGGATATGTGGAATTTGTGTCGCTGACGACGGAAGGTCCGGCGACTTACGCCGAGCGTTTGCGCACCCTTCAGGACAATTTGAGCAAGACGCCGAAAGGGCAGCGGCGGAAGGCGCTGATGGACCTCGCCCGGTTTTATCTGGCGCACCAGTTCGCCCAGGAGGCGCTCGGCCTCATGCGCCTTGCCATCGAAGAGGATCCGGCGCTGGCCCAGGACAGCTCCTATAACCTCATGATGGGTGCGGCACAAACCATGGCGCATCACTTCAAGGATGCCTACGAACATCTGAACCGGCCGGACTTGAAAAACAGTCCGGACGCCGCCGTGTGGCAAACCATTGTCGCGGTCGCACTGAACGAGTGGACCGAAGCGCGGATCGCCGTGCCCCGCGGGAGGGCTGTTGTCGGCAACTATCCAAAGACCATTCAGGCGGAGTTCAATCTTGCGGCGGCGCAGGCCATGGTCGAGGCGAATGACTTCGGTGTCGCGAACTCGGTTCTGGCGGAAATCGAGCCCAGCGATGTGACCAGTTCGCAGGCTGCGCGTTACGATATTCTGCGTGGCCGCGTTGCGGATGCCTCGGGCCGGTCCCAGGAAGCGCTCTCGGCCTTCGATTTCGTCGCGAAGTCCGAAGACCGGCCGCGTGGAGCGGAAGCCGAGTACCGGGCCCTGCGGATCCGGTACCGGGACGGGGATATCGATATCGACCAGGCGATCGATCAGCTCGCCGGGCTCGCCACGTCCTGGCGCGGAGATGAAATCGAACTCAAGACCCTTCGGTTCCTGTCGCAGCTTTATGCGGAAAAAGGAAACTACCGGGAGGCCTTCGAGGCCATGAAGTCCGCGGTACAGGCAAATCCGGATTCCGATACGACCCGGCTGCTGCAGGAGGAGATGAACGGGTTGTTCGCATCGCTTTTCCTGGACGGCAAGGCGGACGAAATGGATTCGGTAAAGGCGCTCGCGCTGTATTACGACTTCCGCGAAATGACCCCCATCGGCCGCCAGGGCGACGAAATGGTCCGTCTGCTGGCAAAACGGCTGGTGGAGGTCGATCTTCTGGATCAGGCCATCGGCCTTCTGCGCCATCAGGTGGACAATCGCCTGAAAGGGGCGGCCCGCGCGCAGATCGCAGCGGACCTTTCGGCCCTTTACCTGGCGGATCGCAAGCCGGAGGAAGCGTTGCGGGTTCTCAACCTGACCCGGCAGGCGAGCCTTCCCTCCACGCTGGAGCGTCAGCGGAACATCGTCGAGGCGCGGGCGCTCACGGCCAGCGGACGCCCGGACCTGGCTCTGGAACTGGTGCGCAACATGCGCGGCAGCGACGTCGACCGTCTGCGCGCCGACACTTTCTGGGCGGCGCAAAGCTGGCGTGAAGCCGGCGAACAGCTGGAAGCCATGCACGGATCGCGCTGGTCCGACACGATTCCGCTCGACCAGACCGAGCGGCGGGATATCCTGCGGGCCGGCATTGCCTATTCGCTGGCCAGCGACCAGCTCAGCCTCAACCGTCTGCAGACCAAATATATTGCCAAAATGGCCGACAGCCCCGAGGCCTCGGCCTTCGAAGTGGTCACGCGACCGATCGATGCGCAGGGCGTGGAATTCCTTGAGGTCGCCAACAAGCTGGCCGATACCGATACGCTTGAAACCTTCCTGGACGAATACCGGCGCCAGTACATGACGCCGCAGAAAAACAACGGCGATCAGGTCGCAGCGACAGCCCCCACCGGTTAGGCCGTCAGGGCAAGAAAGCCCGGGGTCTTCGTCTATCCCGCACCGAAACTCTTGACCAGTGATCCGGCCACCAGGTTCCAGCCGTCCACCAGCACGAAGAAGATCAGCTTGAACGGCAGTGAGATCACCACAGGCGGCAGCATCATCATGCCCATCGACATGAGCACCGACGCGATCACCAGATCGATGATCAGAAACGGCAGATAGAGCAGGAATCCGATTTCGAAAGCCCGGCGCAATTCACTGATCATGAAGGCCGGTATGAGCGTGCTCATGGCCAGATCGTCAGGCGTCTGCGGCGCGGGTTGGCCCGAGAGCTCCTGGAACAGGCTCAGGTCCTGTTCGCGCACCTGGGTAAGCATGAAGGTCCGGAAGGGCGCCGAGCCGCGTTCGAACGCCTGGTTGAATTCGATATCGCCGTTGACGAGCGGTTCAACGCCTTCGTTATAGGCCGTCTGCAGGGTCGGGGCCATGATGAAGGCGCTGAGGAACAGTGCCAGGCTGACCATCACCATGTTTGGCGGTGCCGTCTGCAGGCCGATCGCAGAGCGCAGCAGCGAGAGGACGACGACGATCCGGGTAAAACTCGTCACCATGACGAGGATCGACGGCGCGAGCGAAAGGACGGTCAGCAGGGCGATCAGCTGGACGGCCCGCTCCGTCAGGCTGGAATCGGCTCCGAACCCGACCGTAATGTCCTGCGCGATGGCCGGTCCGGCGAACAAGGCGAGTACCGGTAAGCCCAAAAGGAGCAATAAAAGCGTCAGCCGCCGGGACGGACGGCCGAAACGGGGGATCATGCTTTTTGGTTTCCGTGGATTTCATCCAGAAGCTTAGCCATTTCATCCTCGATGGGATTGGCCCCGGCGTCCGGAGACGGTTGTCCATTTTCCGGTGTCTTGTCTTCCGCTTTGGTGTCCTGATCAGCGGCCTTTGTCTCGGCTTCCGCCGTTTGGGCCTCCGCAGTCTGGAGCTCTGCCGGCGTTTTCTGGACGCCGCTCTCCGGCGTCTTGCCGTCGTCTGCGGCCGTGCCGGCGCTCGGGGTAGGCTCTCCGCCCGTTTCCGCTTCCGGTCTGGCTTCCGCTGACACGGTTTCTTCCGCAGCAGAGCTTTGTACGGAGGAGGCGTCTTCTGCGGCTGCCGGCGCGTTGGTCTTAGCCTTCTCGGTTGCGGCTGTCTCCGTTGCTGCGTCTACCGACTTGTTGGCCTCCCGCGTGGGGTCGGGCTTGTCCACTTCCTCCGGAGCGGCCGGCTGTTCCAATGCAGGCGCTTCCGGAGATACTTCGTCGGAGGGTGTTGGAGATGACGCCGGTTCGGATTTCACCTCTGCCGGTTGAGCCGGAGCGGCCGGTGTTTCGACCGCAGGCGCTTCCGTCTTGACGGGCGGGTCGGCTGGCTTCGTTTCCGAACCCTGTTGGGGCGGCGAAACCCTGGCCTCAGGCGTGTTTTCCGCGGCCGGTGCCGGTTCGGCGTCCATCACCGGTTCCTTGCGTTCCTCCAGAGGTCCTTTCGGAAAGGCGGTCAGGGCCTTGGCAGCGGGACCGGAGGAGGGGGGCGTAACCGCTCTTGTCAACCCGACGGGTCTTGGTGCTGTCGGACGATTCTGCAATGGCTTGGCCAATGTGCGGGCAAAGCCGGTCGCCGGGGTTTCACCCGATGAGGCCGGTGCTGCCGGCCGGTCCGCGGCGCGGGGCGGTTGAGGGGCGGGAGCTGCGGGTGCTGTCGTCGCAGCGGCCTGAGGGGGCTGCGGTTCCCGGCGTTCCGGTTGTCCGGGCGCGCGCGCCTCTTCCTTCTTTCCGGTTTCCTGCGGTTTGATGGCGGAAAGGGTCCTGGAGAATGCGGAGGCCGCGGCGCCAGTCCGCGAAGTCTGTTCCCTGGAGGACGGCGTCTGGGGTTTTGCGGCTGACGAATCTGTCGACCTGGTCAGGTCGCCAAGCCTTGAGCGTAAGGAGGAAACGGTGGCGCTGCCACTGCTTGCTGCCGCTCTCGCAGCCGGTGCCTGGGGGGCAGCTTCGGCAGCCGGGGAAGCGGGTGCCGGTGAAACCGGAGCCTGCGAAGGTGTGGGCTGAGGGGACGCAGGGACAGGCGCACTGGTCGCCGGAGCGCTGGGGGTGGGGGCACTGCGCTGGGGAACTTCGACCGGACCGGTCGCGACAGCTGGCGAAGGAACGGGGGCTGCCGGTTCCGGATAAGGAGCGCCGGCCGGTGCTGCGACGGGGGCGGAAACGGATGCCGCCATGCCGTCCATATTCGGCATCTGGGCATTTCCGTTCGTCAGATGCGGCTGCTGGCGAACATGCCCGGCCGCAAGGGGCGTGCCGCGGACAATCCCCTGTTCCACGACCACGTCGCTCGGTCCGCCGATCAGGATCAGATGCTCGATGTTATCGCGTCGGACCAGGACGAGACGGCGCCTGGTGTCGACACTGGCGCTGTCCATGATGGCCAGCCGGGGCTGCCTGCTTCTAACCGACGGATTGCGTGCTCCGGCCAACCACTTGATGATGAAGACAAACAGGGCAAACAGGGCCAGGACGACCGCGAGTGCCATTGCGAAGACCAGACCACGCGCCAACCCGTCGCTGAAGCCAAAGGTATTTTCAATCCAAGTATACATACTTCCCTCGAATTAAGGCTCGCAAGCGGGCCTTTGCTACCGGCCGCACTTCCTCATGCAGTCTTGTTGTTGCCGACCGTCGCATTGATCCACCGCGTTTTCGCCCTCCGCGGCAGCGCGCACAATCGAATCCCTCACTCTTTTAAAGTTAACAGAAGTGGGCAAATTCTGCCCGTTATGAGGGGCTTAAATCTTGCAAATTGCAAAGGCTGGCGCTGATCTTCCACGGTTTTCTGCTGTTTCGGGTGCGGGTTGCGGGTGTTGCGTTAACCTTTCGTTAACCTTCTGACCGGCAATGTTTGCCTAATCCGTTAACAAATGGTGACTCGCATGGCCATAACCGATCTGCCCCTGTTTCAGGCTTTGAAATCGAAAATGCAATGGCACCAGGTCCGACAGTCGGTGCTGGCAGAGAATGTCGCGAACGCGGACACGCCCGAGTACAAGGCCAAGGAACTGAAGGATTACGATTTCGCCGATCATCTTGGTCGGGAGAATTTCGGACTGCAAACCGTCCGGACCGAAACCGGGCATCTGACCGGCGCCATGAGTCCTCCCGCTTCCGGCAAGGTCGAGGAGAAGGACATGTTCGAGGTGACGCCCAGCGGTAACAACGTCGTCCTCGAAGAGCAGATGATGAAGGTTGCGGAAAACCAGATGGATTTTCAGGCGGCCTCCGCCATTTATTCCCGCAGCCTCGGGCTGATCCGCACCGCGCTTTCCAAGAATGGATGACCCGAATGAACGAACAGGAGAACCCAAATGGATCTGATTAAATCACTGTTCATTTCGGCATCGGGCCTCAAGGCGCAGAACAACCGGATGCAGGTCATCGCCGAAAACATCGCTAACGCCGATTCGACCGGTCGGACGCCCGACGAGGACCCTTATCGGCGCAAGATTCCGACCTTCAAGAGTCACTTCGACAAGGAGATCGGCGCCGAGATGGTCGAAATGGGCCGGATCGCCGAGGACCAGTCGGATTTCGTCGAGCGTTACGAACCGGGCCATCCGGCGGCCAATGAGCAGGGTTTTGTGCGCCGGCCGAACGTGAGTACGCTCGTGGAGACGGTGGACATGCGACAGGCGCAACGGTCCTACGAAGCGAACCTCAACGTCATTCAGGCGACCCGCCGGATGGTGCAGAGGACGATCGATATTCTGCGCGCATGAGCCGGGTCGACGACCCCTAGCCATCAGCGACTCAACATAAGGATTGAAACGCAATGTCCACACCGACCATTGCAAGTAATGCCTATCAGATGGCAGCGCGGCTGGCACAGGCCACGGCGGGAACGGAAGACCTCAATCCGAACCGCGACAGCCCGAATTTCGGGCAAATGGTTCAAAACGCAGTGGAAACCGTCGTCGACAAGGGCAGGGAGGCAGACCAGAAATCCATCGGACTTGTGGAAGGCAGGACAGACGTTGTTGACGTGGTCACGGCAATCTCGGAAACCGAAGTAGCTCTTGAAACGATGGTAACGGTCCGGGACCGGGTGATTTCGGCTTACGAAGAAATCATGCGGATGCCGATCTGACAGGCCCATTAGACCTTTACGAAGGGGGACGGCCACATGACCGGCGGTGAGGTGCTCGATATCGCCCGCGAAGGCGTCTGGACCATGATTCTGGTAGCCGGCCCGGTGATGATCGTCGGTCTTGTTGTGGGTGTGATCATTGCCCTGTTTCAGGCGCTTACGCAGATCCAGGAAATGACGCTGGTTTTCGTTCCGAAAATTCTCGCGATTTTCGTCACTCTCCTGGTCACCTTGCCGTTCATGGGTCAGATACTCGCCGCGTTCATGGCGCGGATCGGCGAGCTGATCCTGACAACGTCCTAGAGCGAGTTGCATGACGCTGCAGCTGTCCTTTCTGCCGGAAATCGCAGCGGTCTTCATGCTCATGTTCGCCCGTCTCGGCACCATGATCATGATCATGCCGGCGCTGGGCGAGTCCTCCATTCCCTCACGGATCCGGCTCAGTATCGCGCTGGCACTGACCCTCGTCCTTTATCCGACAGGGGCTCCGACCTATCCGGGCAATCTGACCGGCGACCTGTTGCAGTTGCTGATCCTGTTCGGCGGCGAGCTGGCCGTCGGCTTCGCGGTCGGCCTTTGTGCGAAACTGGTGACCTTTACCCTGCAGACGGCAGGTGTCATCATCGCCAGCCAGTCCGGGATGGCCTTTGCGCTCGGCACGGATATCAGCAACGCCGGACAGCAGGGCGCCCTGTTCGGAAACTACCTGTCCATTCTCGGTGTGACCCTGGTCTTCGTCACCAACAGCCACTACCTGGTGATTTCGGCGCTGCATGACAGTTTTGCGATGTTCCCGCCGGGGCATTGGCTGCCGCTGGGGGATTTCGCCGCGATGGCGACCCAGACGGTCGCCGATGTGTTTTCCGTCGCGGTGCGCATGTCCGCACCGTTCATCGTGGTCGGCATCGTGTTTTATTTCGGCCTCGGCTTGCTCAACAAGCTGATGCCGCAGATGCAGATCTTCTTTATCGCCATGCCCGTGAACATCGCTGTCGGGCTGGCCCTTCTACTGGTTCTGCTGGGCGCGTTGATGACCTTCTACATGGATCATTTCCAGTCGGCGCTCGGCATGTTCACGGCAGGGTAAGGGTACGTTATGGCCGACAATTCCGACGATTCGGAGAAAACCGAGGACCCCACGCAAAAGCGCTTGAAGGAAGCGCATGACAAGGGGGACGTTCCCAAATCGCAGGAAGTCAGCACCTGGTTCGCCCTTGCCGGAACCACGATGATGATCGGTATTTTTTCGCCGGACATCGTGTCTTCCCTGGGGAACCTGATGAAAGGCTACCTGGAGCACGCCTACCAGATCCCGGTCGACGGCCTCGCCCTGAAATCGCTTTGGCGGGACACGGGCCAGTCGGTCGCACTGATTATCGGCTTGCCCCTGCTGGCCCTGGTGCTGATGGCGGTTGCCGGAAACCTGGTTCAGCATCAACTGGTGTTCACGGCGGAGACGATCAAGCCGAAGCTTTCGAAGATCTCGCCGCTTTCCGGCTTCAAAAGGCTGTTCTCGGCGGACAGTCTGGTCAACTTCGCCAAGGGCATGGCGAAAATTTCGATCGTCGGTGCGCTGATGGGGGCGGTCCTGTGGCCTCACAAGGAAGAAGCCGAGGTCATGATCTTTTCCGACCCCACGGTGATGCTGGAAGAAGCGCGGATACTGGTTCTGCAGTTGTTGGCCGCCGTTCTGGCGGTGATGACCGTGGTGGCAGGCGCGGATTTTCTTTATCAGCGCAACAAGTGGTTCAAGAAGCAGCGTATGTCGTTGCGCGAAGTGAAGGAAGAATACAAGCAGACGGAAGGCGACCCGCAGATCAAGGGCAAGATCCGGCAGTTGCGCATGGAACGCAGCCGCAAGCGCATGATGGCGGCCGTGCCCCAGGCCACGGTCGTGGTGACCAACCCGACGCACTATGCCGTCGCCCTGAAATACGAGGACGGCATGGGGGCACCCCAGTGCCTTGCCAAGGGAACGGATGCGGTCGCCCTTAAGATTCGGGAAGTCGCCAAGGAAAACGATATCCCGATTGTCGAGAATCCGCCTCTCGCGCGCGCCCTTTATGCCACCGTCGACATCGACCAGTTGGTTCCGGAAGACCATTACAAGGCCGTGGCGGAGGTCATCGGCTTCGTGTACCGGATGCGCAAAAAGGCCAGCTGGCGGGCGAAATAGAGGTGGTAAACACCCGCGGACAGGGGATTGATGGGCTTTGGCTCGGGTCCGGGGGCCGAGAGCGGTTGAAATTGGCTGAAATGCGCAGAATGCTGAACTGGGCCCGTCAGGACGATTCGGGCCGGGGAGTAACAGAATGAATGACGTGGACGGCACGCCGCGCGAGCCGATGATCGACAGGCCGGAACGTTCCGGCAACATTTGGCTGCTGATCGTGCTGGCGCTTGTGCTGGTCGGTGCCGCGGCTGGCTTTGCCGTCATGGACAAGGCGCAGGCACAGCCGTTTGTCCTCGGTCTGCTCGGCATTCTGGCCGTGGTCGGCGTCTTCTGCCTGTTTGCCGGCGCGATCGGCTTTCTGAAACTGTCTTCCCGGCAGAGCGGCAGTCCGATCGCGTCTGCCTTTCTCAACACGCTCGGTGACGGTGCGCTGATTACCGACACCGAAGGCCGTCTGATTTATGCCAATCAGGCCTATGCCGATTTGACCGGCGCCGAAGCCGCTGCGGACGTACGGGCGATGGAGAGGGTCTTTTCCAGTGATCCCGATGCGGCCGACGCGATATTCCGGCTGTCCCAGGCCATGCGCGACGGACGGCGGGCACAGGAAGAAATCCGCATGCCGTTTCCGCTCGGTCGGGGCGAAGGCGGCGCGCGCTGGTATCGGGTGACCATCCGGCCCCTGTCCGTCAGCCCGAAAGAGGGCGGAAGCGGCCGGCGGCTGACCGTCTGGCAACTGGCGGACATTACCCGGGATCGCGCCGAACAGGAAAATTCCTTCCAGGAACTTCAGCGGGTCATCAATTTTCTGGACCATGCGCCGGCGGGTTTCTTTTCCTGCGACGGCCGGGGCCGGATCGTGTATCTCAATGCGACGCTGGCCGACTGGCTCGGCTACGACCTGGCGCAGTTCGAAGTCGGCGAACTGGATCTCGATGCCATCGTCAGCGGCGACGGGGCGGAGTTGATCCGGTCCATCAAGGGGCAGGCCGGCGAGGTCAAGAGCGAGACCTTCGATCTCGATTTCATGACCCGGCAGGGGCGAGGGTTGCCGGTTCGCCTACTGCACCGCATGCCTTTCGGGGAGAACGGCCAGCCGGGCGACAGCCGGACGCTGGTCCTCAACCGATCGCGCGGCGAGGAAGCCTCGGAGGCGCTCCGGGCGGCGGAGGTCCGTTTCGCGCGTTTCTTCAACAACACGCCGATCGCCATTGCCTCACTCGACAAGGAAGGCCGGGTGTTGCGCACCAACGCGCCGTTCCTGCGCCTGTTCGGCGCCATCGATCTCAACGAGGAATCGCCGAAGCTCGAAGCCTATGTGGCTGAAAGCGGCCGGGAGGAGCTGTCCAAGGCGCTCAAGGCGGCGGCGAACGGCATTGGCGAGATCTCGCCGATCGACATTCCGTTGTCGGCCGGAAACGATCCCAGGTCGGCGACCTTTTACGTCTCGGCGGTTCAGGAAGGCGAAGGCGACGGCGAGGCGGCCATCGTCTATGCACTGGAAACCACGCAGCAACGCGCGCTGGAAGCGCAGTTCGCCCAGAGCCAGAAAATGCAGGCGATCGGGCAACTTGCAGGCGGTGTGGCCCATGACTTCAACAACGTCCTGACCGCCATCATCGGCTTCTCCGACCTGCTGCTGGCAAGTCACCGGCCGACGGATCCGTCTTTCCAGGACATCATGAACATCAAGCAGAATGCGAACCGGGCTGCAGGCCTGGTGCGCCAGTTGCTGGCGTTCTCGCGGCGCCAGACGCTGCGGCCGCAAAGGCTGGAGCTCAACGATGTACTGGCCGACCTTTCGATCCTGCTCGACCGGCTTCTGGGCGAGAAGGTGGAACTGAAGGTCATTCACGGGCGGGACCTGTGGCCGGTCATGGCCGATCTCAACCAGCTGGAACAGGTGATCGTCAACCTGGCGGTCAATGCGGGCGACGCCATGCCGGACGGCGGGCGCCTGACCATCAGCACCAAGAACGTCTCGGAAGCCGAATCCACCCAGTTCGACAACACGCGCGGCATGCCGCCGGGCGAATATACGCTGGTCGAGGTGGAGGACACCGGCACCGGGATGCCGCCGGAAGTCATGGAGAAGATTTTCGATCCGTTCTTCTCCACCAAGGAGGTGGGCAAGGGCACCGGGCTCGGTCTTTCCACGGTCTACGGCATCGTCAAACAGACCGGCGGCTTCATCTTCTGCACCAGTGAAGTCGGTTCGGGCACGACCTTCCGCCTGTTTCTCCCGCGGTACATTCCCTCGATCGAGGAAGAAACCAAGCCGGAACCGCAAATGGAGCCGGAAAAGGTGGCCGATCTCACCGGCTCGGCTTCGATCCTGCTGGTGGAGGACGAGGAGGCGGTTCGCGCCTTTGCCGCCCGGGCGCTGGCCTCGCGCGGTTATACCGTCCACGAAGCCAGTTCAGGCACGGAAGCGCTTGAAGTGATGGAAGAGACGGACGGCGAGATCGACCTGGTGGTCTCTGACGTGGTCATGCCGGAAATGGACGGGCCGACGCTGCTGGTGGAATTGCGCAAGACCCGGCCCGACCTGAAGATCATCTTCGTTTCCGGCTATGCGGAAGACGCCTTTGAGGAGAACCTGCCGGAGAACGAGAAATTCTTCTTCCTGCCGAAACCGTTCACGCTGAAACAGCTTGCGACCACGGTGAAGGAAGTTCTGTCGAGCTAGGCCGTGGCGACCGATTTGGGTCACTTGATGATGTGATATCCGGTTCACCCGGCAAGGCGTGTCGCTGCCGGCGGACCGGATATTCCGCCCCGAAAAGAAGCGGGACGATTCGAGAAAACGGTCGGCTGCGGGCCGGGGATCCCGGCCCAGCGGGTTAATTGATGGGCGGACAGGGGCTGTTCTGTTCGGCGCGGGTCTTCAGGCCCTGCAGGCTTTCCATCGTATTCGGATTGCCGGGCAGCACGAAACTCTGCTCCAGGGCCGTGTGCGTGTTGTTGATCACCGCCAGGTCCTGGACCGCGATCGTCTTGCAGGCGCCACCGGTGAAGCGCACCCGGATCCGTACGACGCGCTGTCCGTTATCGGAGGGACCGAATTCGGCGTCAAGGGCCGGGTTCTCGCCGGTCATCTGACGTTCCATGACCACCATGTTCGGCTGGTCCTGGACGACGGGCGTTCCCTTTTCCGCAGCACTCGACACCAGGGCGGCATGGACGGCAGTCGGATCGGCGGCGATCGTCACACTCTGTGCGCCGTCCGGAACGTCGAGCGTCGGCTGGGGCTGAGACGGGCCCTGTGTCGACGACTGACAGGCCGAAAGAGCCATCAGAATGGCGGGGATGAGCAGCTTACGCATGACGCGGTCCTTCGTTTCCCTATGAAGCGGCGGAGCCTAGCTTAGCCACAAACATGGTTGAAATTTTGTTACACCAGTAGTTGTGTTGGCTGCCGTTCAGGACTGGTACTCGGGCAAGAAGGGCAGGTCGGTCACGCCGATATCCAGCCCGGTCTGGGCGAGCAGTGTCGTGATCTGACCGCGATGATGGGTCTGGTGATTGAAGAGATGGGAAACCAGCAGCCATTTCGGTTGCTCATTCGTCACAGTTCCGGCGATGTTGGTCCAGCGCAGGGTGCCGGACAGCCACTCCGGCGTCAGGGTCTGCGTCCAGGCTTCGATGTCAGCGGCCATATCCCGATGCGCATGTCTCAAATCGGAAAACCCGTCGTAGATATCGACGCCCATGCCACCGAATTCGTAGGCCTTGCCGGTAAAGCGGCTCATCCATACGCGGTCGGCGAACAGCAGGTGGTTCAAGGTCGAGTGGACCGACTTGAAGAAGGCTCCCCGATCGGCTTTTCGCTCATCATCGGACATCTGCGCGCAGGTGTCGTAAAGCCGTGCCGTCATTGCGGAGTTATAGGCCGCGAAGGCCCGGTAGAGCGCTGGATCTATCATTGGTTTTAAAACGTATCACCCGTTTTGAAGCCGCCGCCGCCAAAGCGGCCGCCTGAACTGAAGCCGCCACCGCCGAAGTCACCCGGACCGCTGCCGGAGCCCGTGTCCGAACCGTCCAGGCCCCGTCCGGAAAAGCCGCCTCCCATGGACCGTGGCAGGCCCGTACCGTGGCGGAAACCGATCCGGCCGCCGCGCGGTTTGCGGCGCTTGTGGCTTTTCTTCGCCCTGGCCCAGTAATCGGCGCCACTGATCGCTCCCTTGACGAGTTCGCCCAACAGTACCGTGGTCAGGGAATTGTCGGAGAAGGTCGAATCCCAGTCGTCATAGCCGCTGCGACGAAATTTCTGGGTGACCTCTATCATCTGTGCCCGCCGCCGGGAAATGTCGCGCTGCAACTCACGGTCCTGGCGCATCTCACGGGAGACCTGTTCCATTCGTTCTAGCAGGTCTTGGATCCGGCGCACGATTTTTTCGTCTTCCGGGGAGGGGGTGTCGAGCGCGTGTCGCCACAGGTCCTCCAGTTCATCCGTCTTCAGGGATGTCGAAAGCTCGTCCGCAGCCTTCCTGTAATTGTCGTCCTCACCTTCGGCATATTCCTGAAGGGCCCTGGACAGGGTATCGATGGACAGGTCCGCCGCCTGCAGGTCCTTGTCGAGGACGGCGATCCTGTCGGACAGTTGATCGATCCTGCCGGCCAGATCCTCGCCGGCTTCGTCCGACATGGCTTTCCGGCTGAGCAAGGCGAGCTTGTCCTCTTCCAGCCTGGCCGCCTCGGCGCAACGCTCTGCATGTTTTGCCATCCGCTCCGGTATGCCGGTCAGCATGGCGTAATTGGCCCTGGCGTCATGGAAGCGGATCAGGCCGGCGACCCAACGGTCAAGCGATCGGATGATCCCGCGCCGGTCATAGTCCGGGGTGCCGTATCCGCGGTTCCACAGATACATGAACAGGGTATCGTCCTCGTAGGCCTTGCTCTTTTCCAGACGGTCCTGCTCGGAGGTTTTCGCCTTGGAAGCGGCGGCCTCCGCCGTGCGCGCGGCCTGTTCGGCAATCTGTTTCTGTTTCAGGAACTGTGCGTCGGTCTCCAGCCGGGTGTCGACGGTTTCCATCAGCTCGTCCATGCGCGAGGCCGCTTCTTCGCGTTCCTGTGCCAGAGCTTCACGGGCTTTCTGCTTTTCGGAGCGCGCTGTCTCCTTTTCGCGCAACTGATCGGACAGGGCCTTGTGGTCCGCAGCCCGTTTTTCCAGGAGGCGTTTCGCCTCGCGGGCGGCCTTGTCCAGCCGGCTGTCAAGCGTGTCAGCCGCCTGATTGTCCAGGCGAAAGCGTGCGAGTTCCCGGTAGGCGTCTCCCTGCCGGGTCTGCAGGTCGGTCAGGGAACGGGTCGCCCGGTCGATGCGGCTGACCAGTTCGGCCTCCTCGCGCCTCAGATCGGCGAGGGCCTGCTCGATCGACCCGAGAGCCTGGCGTCCGGTCAACGGCATGTCGCGAAGCTCCTCGTGATATCAGCGCGGAAAGACCCTACCATGTCGTGATAGCTCCCGTTTCAACCGCGTCCTTCCAATCGATCCCGAGCTTGCCGCGGACCTTCGTGCCAAGCAGATTGTCCTGGACGATGCCGTCCTTTTCCTTGTCCTTGCGCACTCTTTCGAAGGTCGATTCAGGAACACGCTGGGCCCAGATGGTGACCTTCTTTTCTTCGCCGTCTTCTTCCGACTTGACGGTGCGTTCCACGACCTTTCCGTCCGGTCCGATAGCCTCCACGACGAGATAATAGTTATTCGCGTTGGGATTGGCGTCCGGTATCCGGGTCACGCCGGTGGGCGTTCCCGGGCGGGAGACAATGCGCACGTCATAGACGGCGGCAAGTTCGCTTGCGAGGGTGCGCAGATCGGCAACTGCCTTGCGCGCGGCCTCGATCTTCCGGTCTTTCGCCGCCGTCTGTCCGATGTCGATCAACCTTTGGGCTTCGTCCAGAGCGGATTTTTCCGGGTTCAGGCCGGCAATCCGCTGAGAAAGCGTAGTCAGGGTTTCGGGAATTTCCCGGGTCAGTTCAACCTGGAGGGCCGCGGCCGCTCGCTCCCGGGGGGCGACGACGAGGAGTTGCCATCCCGCCACCAGAATGACGCAGGCCAGAACCAGGCCGCCCAACCATTTGGACCAGGTCATGCGGGCGACATAGATATGGGCGAGCAGGCGCATGGCGCCGGCGGATGGCGGCGCATAGACGAAGCGGTCTTCCTTCAGCCCTTCCACGCCGGCCTGCAGGATATGGTCGGGAACCTCTATACCCTGGGACACATAGATCTCGCGCAGGCGCGCAATCATCCGCTCATCCCGGTTGTCCGCACCCAGCTCCTTGGCAACGAGCTGCTCATCGTGGCGCAGGGTATCCACGACATCCATCGCCATCATCAGATCGTCAAGCGGTGCGTCGGGCTTATCCGCCATTCAGCCATTTTCTCCGTTGGGCGGTTGCCGGAACACAATCGCTCCGGCGAGCCGTTCAATCAGTGCTTCAGGGCGTTTCCTTCAGCCGCAAGCTTCGCAAGCCGGCGCTTTCCATCCTCGACGGCGGTCCGGATCTCTTCCGAATTCTTCGTCGACATGTCCCGCATTTCGTTGATGATCTCGCGTGACTGAACCTGGAAATTGACAACGGAATCAACGAGTTTCTTCACCGATGCCGCCTGTACCGTCGGGCCGTAACCCGCTTTCAGGGCTTCCTTTTGAACCGTATCGCCGATCTCGGCAAGTGTTTCCAGGCTCTTGTTGACCCCTTCCTTCATGGCGTTCAGGGTTTCGGTGGATTCATGCAGGCCCTTGAGGCCGGTGAAGGAGGCGTTCAGCGCGGTCAGAACCGATTCATTGGTGGAGAAGAAGCTGACCGACTGGGCATAGACCCGTTCCTTGGCGTTGGTCGTCTGCATCAAACGCGCCATGATGATTTCGGATGTGTTGTAGCCGATGGTCAGGTTGTCGGAAAGATCCTTGGCGACCTGATAGCGCTTCTCCTCATCCTGCATCTCGCGCAGCTTCTCGTCCCGGGCGAGTTCCAGCTTCGCCTTGGCCGCGGCATCGTCGCCGGTGAAGGCGGCGACCGCGTTGGACGCGGCTTCCAGGGTGGCTTTCGCGGTCTCCAGCTTTTCCGTGGCGACCTTCAGAACTTCCAGTGCGTAGACCTCGGCCTGTTTCAGGGCGCCGCGGAAATCCAGGTAGGCATCCAGGATCGTCTGTTCGCGCTCGATCTGGTCCTTGGTGGCGCGGGCGACCTCCTTGTAGGTGCCGCGGATGTCGTCGAAGCGGTCGGAAATCGTGCCGCGGCGCATGTCGCGCCATCTGTTGGCGAGATTTTCAGTAAAGGAAATCCTGCCATCGGCCAGCTGGTCGACCAGGGCCTTGGCGTCATCGCGGATGGAATTGAAGGCTTCCGTGATTTCCTCGTAGCGCTCGCCGATGTCCATCTGCTGGACCTGGGTGCGGACCACTTCGTTGAAGTGGGAGGCCTGGCCGAGGGTGCGCGTGATGATCAGGATCTTGTCGGGGGACAGGTCCGAGATCTGTTCCAGAAGCGCGTTGATCGGCGCGTCGGTTTCCGTTTCCGGCTTGATCCCGAGGTCACGCAGGGATGCCAGTGCCCGGTCCAGATACTGGAGCGGGGTGATGGCCCCCGAGGTCGTTTCCATTGTGGTGCTTGAGTCCGTCGTCGGCGTGTCAGCCATTTGCAAGCCTCCTTCGCTGGCTGCAGGCCATGGTCCATAAACCCGCATCGATGAAAGCGATACCATGCCGCAGCGCGTCAAATAGGGCAGGCTTGGTGGGGAGTGTCAACGACTTAACCGGCCGAACGCGTCCTTCCGCGCGGGGCTGTTACCCGCTTGCGACAGTCGCACGGCGATAGCGGCTACAGCGCGGCGGCAATTTGTGCGGCAAGCTGGGCATTATTGCGGACAAGCCCGATATTGGTCTGGAGGCTGCGGCCGCCGGTGAGTTCCAGGATCGCTGACAGAACATAAGGCGTCACCGCCTTGCCTCGGATGTTATCCGCGGATGCCCGGGCAATAGCCGCATCTATGTAGTTTGCCATTTCCGCGCGCGGGATTTCATACTCGGCAGGCACCGGATTTGCGATCAGGACCCCGCCGTGGTTGCCGAAGATCTGCCGTGTGTTCAACAGATCGGCGATCTCCTCGGGCGTATCCATCCGGTAGGGGGCGGCGAGACCGCTCTCCCGCGACCAGAAGGCGGGCAATTCGTCGGTCTGGTAGCCGATCACCGGGACACCCCGGGTCTCCAGCACTTCCAGGGTCTTGGGCAGGTCGAGCAGGGCCTTGGCGCCGGCGGCGACGACGCAGACCGGCGTGCGGTTCAGTTCGTCGAGGTCGGCCGAAATATCGAAGCTTTCCTCCGCGCCCTTGTGAACGCCGCCGATCCCGCCGGTGGCAAAGACCCGAATTCCTTCCGCATGGGCGGCCATCATGGTTGCCGCCACGGTGGTGGAACCCACCCGGCCCTGCGACATGGCGATGGCCAGGTCCGCGCGCGAGCATTTCATGACGTCTTCGGCATTGGCCAGGCGGTCGAGATCTCCATCGCTCAGTCCGATCCGGATGCTGCCATCCAAGACGGCGATTGTCGCCGGGGTCGCGCCGGCCCCGCGGACATCGTCTTCCACCTGCCGGGCCGTTTCGATATTCGCCGGGTAGGGCATGCCATGGGTGATGATGGTGGATTCCAGGGCCACGACGGGCTTGCCCTCGGCAAGGGCCGTCTGGACCTCCTCGGCAAGGGTGATCATCTCGAAACGGTTCACGGGGAGACCTCTTGTTATCCGGATGGGCGGCTGACGGGGTATCGTCCATCAGGACGATCATAATCAAGTGCGATCGGGATCAGGTTTGTGTGAAAGGCGCTGCCAAGACAAATCAGGCGCAACGGCTCCCGCCGATTGGATGGTCAGGCGCGCGGCCGCAAGCCCAACGGGAACAGCGTCGAATAGGCCGTATCCCCGGGCCAGGGCGGCCAGAGTTCCGGCAATCAGGGCATCGCCGGCTCCGGTGACGTCGCGTACGGCCGCCGGTTGCGGGACATATTCCCTGACCGCGGCGCGATCGGAAGCCAGAACCGGACCGGTTCCGTCCGTGAGGACGACCTCAGCCACGCCCCGGTCGTGCAGGCGGGCTGCGATCTCCTTCAAAGGAGAAGTTACGGTGCGGTCTGCCAGGGCTGCGGCCTCCGCCCGGTTTGCAAACAGGAGCCGGAGCCTATTCATAATCCCGTCGAGCCGGCCCGCCTTTGCGACGGAAACCGCGTCGGCGGCGAGGCGGCCTTGCGGCCCCTCGTCGGCGACCGCATTCAAAATGTCAGGCGGCAGATTGGCATCGGCGAACCAGAGGGCAGAAGCCGGCATTTCGGTTGCCAGCAAAGCCAGTGTGGCGCGGAAGATCTCCGGAGACGCTTCCCCGAGGATGGAATCGTCGACACAGGCCGCGACCAGGGCGCCGTCCGGGTCATGGAGCGCAAGGTACTGGCCCGTGACCTTTCCCTTTCGTTCCAACAGGCGAAGGGAAAGACCTTCCCGACCCAATTGTTCGCCCACGGACCGGCCGGGCATATCGTCGCCAACGACACCGCACAGGGTCGTCGGGACGCCGAGGCGGACGAGGGCCCGAGCAACATTCGTCGCGACGCCGCCGGGGGCCTGTATGATATCGGAGGGGGTGGACGTGTCCGGCGTGATCGGACGTCGGGCCCGGGCCAGACTGTCCCAGTGAACCGCGCCGATACTCAGGACCGGGCTGACGGGACCGGGAGGGGGAATTGGCATTTCATCTCCGGAGTCTGTGAGGATGGTTGCAAGCGGGTACACCGTCGTCGCCTGACCAGGCTGCGAAGGGTGCCGGATGCAATGTGAGCGATTCTCTATATAACGGAAATTGATTCAAAAATGACGTAACGTTATATATTATTGTGTGAAAGCGGAACATCTGGCGAACATACTGAATTTTCATTATTATTTTCAAATATTTGCGCCGGCTTGCAAAAAAAGAACAAAACTGGTACAAAGGCAAAGTTTGAAACGGCGGGTCCATCGTGGAATAAGGAGCTGGAGCCATGTCACAAAGTTCACTTCGTCTCGTAGAAAGCAACCAGATGGATAAGACCAAAGCGCTCGATGCGGCGCTATCGCAAATCGAACGGGCCTTCGGCAAGGGGTCCATCATGCGGTTGGGCCAGGGCCAGGTCGTGGAGGTCCAGTCCATTTCAACCGGATCGCTCGGGCTTGATATCGCCCTTGGCATCGGCGGCCTCCCGCGCGGTCGGGTCGTGGAAATTTACGGACCGGAATCGTCGGGCAAGACCACTCTGGCGCTGCATACGGTGGCCGAAGCGCAGAAAGAAGGCGGCATCTGCGCCTTCATCGATGCGGAACACGCACTCGATCCGATCTATGCCCGCAAGCTCGGCGTCAGTATCGACGACCTCCTGATTTCCCAGCCGGACGCAGGCGAACAGGCGCTTGAAATCGCCGATACGCTGGTCCGATCCGGTGCCATCGATGTCCTTGTGGTCGACTCCGTTGCCGCCCTGACGCCGAAGGCGGAACTTGAGGGCGAGATGGGCGACAGTCTGCCGGGCATGCAGGCCCGGCTGATGAGCCAGGCGCTGCGCAAACTGACCGCGTCGATTTCCAAGTCGAAGTGCATGGTGATCTTCATCAACCAGATCCGCATGAAGATCGGGGTGATGTTCGGCTCTCCTGAAACCACCACGGGCGGTAACGCCCTGAAATTCTATGCTTCGGTTCGCCTTGATATTCGTCGGATCGGCTCCATCAAGGATCGCGACGAGGTTGTCGGCAACCAAACCCGCGTGAAGGTGGTCAAGAACAAGCTGGCGCCGCCGTTCCGGCAGGTGGAATTCGACATCATCTACGGCGAAGGCGTGTCCAAGATGGGCGAACTGATCGACCTCGGCGTCAAGGGCGGCATTGTCGAGAAATCCGGCGCCTGGTTCTCCTACAACAGCCAGCGTCTCGGGCAGGGCCGTGAGAACTCCAAGCAGTTCCTGCGTGAAAACCCGGAACTGGCAGCGGAAATCGAACTGGCCATCCGTCAGAACGCGGGACTGATCGCCGAAGCGATCATCGATCCGAGCGGCGGCGAGGACGACGACGGCGTCGTTCCGGATCAGGAATAAGCGCCGGTCCCTGATCGGCTCTTTGCTCAACGAAGTTGCAAACCTCCGGAGACCCACTCCGGAGGTTTTTCTTTTTGTCATGAGAATTTCGGTCCGATCGGCCTTTCACCCTCTGGCTTTTCTGGACAGGTGAAGAGCCGAAAGCTAAAAGGCTGCTTCGACCCGGGGATCTCCGATCCTGCCGGGAAAAAGAATATCTGCGGGACCGCTCCGCCAGAACCGAGCTACGATCGAGGCAAGACACCGAATGACCGGCGTAAACGAAATCAGATCAGCATTTTTGGACTATTTCGAGAAGAACGATCACACGATTGTCGAGTCCGGTCCGCTGGTGCCGCGCAACGACCCGACGCTGATGTTCGCCAATGCCGGCATGAACCAGTTCAAGAACGTCTTCACCGGCCTGGAAAAGCGCGACTATCAGCGCGCAGCGACCGCCCAGAAGGTGGTTCGCGCCGGCGGCAAGCATAACGACCTGGACAACGTCGGCTACACCGCGCGCCACCACACCTTCTTCGAAATGCTGGGGAACTTCTCCTTCGGCGATTACTTCAAAGACCGGGCGATCGAACTCGCCTGGAACCTGATCACGAAGGAATTCGGCCTGCCGAAGGACAAGCTTCTGGTCACCGTCTATTCGGAAGACCAGCAGGCCTTCGACCTGTGGAAGAAGATCGCCGGCCTTTCGGAAGACAAGATCATCAAGATCCCGACCTCCGACAATTTCTGGACGATGGGGGATACCGGTCCCTGCGGTCCCTGTTCGGAAATCTTCTACGATCACGGCGAGCATATCTGGGGCGGCCCTCCGGGATCGCCGGAAGAAGACGGCGACCGGTTCATCGAGATATGGAACCTCGTCTTCATGCAGTACGAGCAGACCGGGGACGGGCGTCATGACCTGCCGCGGCCGTCGATCGATACCGGCATGGGTATCGAGCGCATCGCCGCCGTGCTGCAGGGTGTGCACGACAATTACGATATCGACCTGTTCCGGGCGCTGATCGGCGCGTCGGTGAACGCCACCGGCGTCGACGCGGAAGGAACGGCGGCGAACAGCCACCGGGTCATTGCCGATCATCTGCGCTCCACCAGCTTCCTGATCGCCGACGGCGTGCTGCCTTCGAACGAAGGCCGCGGCTACGTTCTGCGTCGGATCATGCGCCGGGGCATGCGCCACGCCCATTTGCTCGGCGCGCGCGAGCCGCTGATGTGGAAACTGGTGCCGGCGCTGATCCGCGAAATGGGCCGGGCCTATCCCGAACTGGGGCGCGCCGAAGCTTTGATCACCGAAACCCTGCGCCTGGAAGAAAGCCGGTTCCGCAAGACGCTGGAACGCGGCCTCGGCCTGCTGGACAGCGCGACGGCCGATCTCGGCGAGGGCGGCGAGCTGGACGGCGAGACGGCGTTCAAGCTCTACGACACCTACGGCTTTCCGCTCGATCTGACCCAGGATGCCCTGCGCGCCCGCGGTATTTCCGTCGACACAAAAGCCTTCGATGCGGCGATGGAGCGGCAGAAGGCGGAAGCCCGTGCGGCCTGGTCCGGTTCAGGCGGAACGGCGGAGGAAACCGTCTGGTTCGCGCTGAAGGACAAGCTGGGCGCCACGGAATTCCTGGGCTACGAAACCGAAAAGGCGGAAGGCGTCGTCACCGGCCTTGTTGCCGACGGTGCCGAGACGCAGGAGATTGCCGCCGGCCAATCCGGATTCGTGATCCTGAACCAGACCCCGTTCTACGGTGAATCCGGCGGTCAGGTCGGCGATGCCGGCCTGATGACGGCCTCCGGGGTCAAGGTCCGGGTAACCGATGTCCAGAAGAAGGCTGACGGGCTGTTCGTGCATGCGGTGACGGTGGAAGAAGGCAAGCTGACGATCGGTCTTGCCCTTGAACTTGCCGTCGACCATTCGCGCCGCAGCGCGATCAGGTCCAACCACTCGGCGACCCACCTGGTTCACGAAGCCCTGCGCGAGGTGCTCGGCACCCACGTTGCGCAGAAGGGATCGCTCGTTTCTCCGGAGCGTCTTCGGTTTGACTTCTCCCATCCCAAGCCCATGTCGGATGAGGAACTGGCGGTCGTCGAAGGCTATGCCAACGAGATCGTGCTGCAGAACGCGGCGGTTGAAACCCGCCTGATGGCAGTTGACGACGCGATCGAAAGCGGCGCCATGGCGCTGTTTGGCGAGAAATACGGCGAAGAGGTTCGCGTGGTCACCATGGGAACCGCCCTTCACGGTGACAAGGCCGGCAAGGCCTATTCGGTCGAGCTTTGCGGCGGGACCCATGTCGGCCGCACCGGTGATATCGGCCTGGTGACGCTCGTGTCGGAAAGCGCGGTTGCCGCCGGCGTGCGCCGGATCGAGGCACTGACCGGTGCCGAGGCCCGGGCTTATCTGGACGAGCAGGACAAGCGGGTCCGCGAACTGGCTGCCCTCTTGAAGGTCGGTGCCGGCGATGTGACGGCGCGCGTCGCCCAACTGGTGGAAGATCGCCGGCGGCTGGAGAAGGAACTGGCGGACGCCAAGAAGAAACTCGCCATGGGGGGCGGCGGATCGGGCGATGCGGGGGCCGCGGTCAAGCAGGCCGGCGCCTTCAAGCTGATGGCGCGGGTCGTGGAAGGCATCAACCCGAAGGACCTGAAGGGTCTGGCCGACGATGCCAAGGCGCAACTCGGCTCGGGTGTCGTGGTTCTGATCAACGTTGCGGACGACGGCAAGGCTGCGATTGTAACCGGGGTCACCAAGGACCTGACGGACAAGGTCAGCGCAGTCGATCTTGTGAAGCTGGGTTCGGAAGCGCTAGGCGGGCGGGGCGGAGGCGGACGTCCGGACATGGCCCAGGCCGGTGGACCGGAAGGCGCCAAGGCGGAAGCCGCCGTATCCGCGATCGAGGCCTATCTCGCCGGGCTCTGAAACGCCTGGGTCCTGAAAATGGGCAGTCATGACAGAAAAGGCGGGCCTTGCGGTCCGCCTTTTCGGTTTGATTAAGAGTCATTTTGCAAACCTCAGGGTATTCTTGGGCCAAGATTTGTTTTGCGGCGGGCAGAGACTTGTAATTCCGCAATAATGATTAGGCCGGGAAAGATCGAAAAGCGTGAGAAGAGCAGAATTCAAGCAAACGCTTTACAATATCTTTGAGGATACGGGAAAGGAGCGGGCGGCGGCGCGTGCGGTTCGCCAATTCCTGGTGTTTCTCATAGTGATGAATGTGGCCCTGTCGGTGATCGAGACCGTTCCCGACATTCAGGATTCCTTCGGCCGGCCCTTGAGGGCTCTGCAGCTTGTCTCGGGTGTGATATTCCTGATCGAATATGTGCTCCGGCTCTATGTTGCCGATCTCCACCCCCCGCTACGCCGCTACGGGCCGGTCCTCGCCCGGCTTCGTTATGCCGTCCATCTCGACGCTCTCATCGACCTGATTGCGGTTCTGCCGTTGCTGATGGTTGTGTTTGAATCGAATTCGGCCGTCACCACCCTGGTTGTTCTTCGTCTTCTCCGGTTCCTGAAGCTGGCGCGCTACTCGCCCGCGCTCCGGTCCCTGCTTTCCGCGGTGGCGTCCGAGCGACAGGCGCTCATGGGCTCGACGGTGATTATCTTCGGTGTGGTGCTGCTTGCCGCCACCATGATTTATCTGGTCGAACATAACGTTCAGCCTGAAAAGCTCTCAAGCATCCCCGAGGCAATGTGGTGGGCATTGGCGACGGTGACGACCGTCGGCTACGGCGATGTCGTACCGGTTACGGATCTCGGCAAGGTTATCGGCGGCGTCGTCATGCTCATGGGCTACGGCCTGATCGCCTTGCCGGTCGGTATCATAGCTTCCGCATTTGCACGCGAAATCCATAGCCGGGATTTTGTCGTCACGTGGTCGATGGTGGCGCGCGTTCCTTTGTTTGAGGATCTGAAGGCGACGCAGATCGCGGAGGTGGCAAAGCTTCTGAAGGCCCAGAAAGTCCGTGCCGGCACGGTCATTGCCCAAAGGGGGGATGTCGCCGACAAGATGTACTTCATCTCCGACGGTGACGTGGAAATCCAGCTGGAAACGAAAACGGTCTATCTCGGGGAAGGTGAGTTCTTTGGTGAACTCGCCCTGATCCATCAGCGGCAGAGACAATCGACGGTCACCGCCTATCACGACTGCGACTTGCTAGTTCTCGAAGCCTTTGCCTTGCAGCAACTGATGGACCGGCATCCATCGCTCGCCGCCAAGATCCTTGCGGAAGCGGAACGACGGGTAGAAGAAGGCCGACGTGTCCTGGGAGATCTTGCAGAGGAAGAACTGGAAATGGCGGATGTCTATCCGACCGACCAGGAGGAAGCCGCCAGCGAGCCGGAACTGTTCCAGGAGGAGAAAAAGTCCGGAGAAGATCAAAAGGATCGGGACTGATTAGGCCGTGCGGCGGAAAATCCGTATTCAGCCCCTGAGCCGGCGGGCCAGTTGTGTGCCGCCCGTCACCAGATCCAGAACATCAGTACCCAGGCTGTGACCGGGGCAAGCGTGGCAAGGGCGAAGGCCGTGGTCGCCAACGCTGTGCGCGTCCAGGAGGCGCTTTGCCGGTAAGCGATGTGGCCTGCGAGCCAGAGCGACCACGCCAGCGCGCCTGCAATGGCGGCAAAACGGACCTGAGGCAGCCAGGTCAGATCGAACCCGTCCGCCCTCAGCAGGGTGACGGTGGTCGCCGACAGTCCGAGGATGATGCCGCAGGCGGCGAGCGGGATCAGCGCGTGGCTCAGGTGATGGAAATCTTTCGGGCGCCAGGGACCGGCAAGCCGGACCGACAGGGCGAGCGGCAGAGCGACGGCCACGGTAATCGCGGTGGTCATCAGGCCGATATAGAACAGGCAGACCGCGCCATCGAGGACGGTCATCACGTCATTGTGCCCGGCATAATTCGTCAGCAGCCACCAGGGCGCGGAGGTTTCCAGCGGCCAGATGACATCGTGCTCGATCAGCCAGCGGGCGAAAAACTGCTTGAGGGTGACGAACCAGGGGCTTGAGGACCACTGGAAAGCCGCGGTCGCCGTGCCAAGCAGGCCGACGATGATGAGTGCGCTGTCCCAGATGGTCGCGGTTCTGCCGGAAACGTCGACGATTTCGCTGTTGGGCGCGCGGGCTTCCAGATGAACGGCGGAGCGGAAGCCGCTGCAGCGTCCGCACATGTGGCAGGCAGAGCAGCTTTCCATGGTGCGCACGGGGACGAGCGGGGCACAGTTGAAGGCTTCACGCGCGGCACTTTCCGGCGGGCAGTCCTCCCAGGCCTGGCGGTCGACCGCATAGTGCATCGGCGCGAGCTTCGACAGCAGCCCGAAGACGCCGTTGACCGGGCACAGGTAACGGCACCACACGCGCTTTTCACGGCCATAGAGGAAACCGACGCCGATCGCCGCAACGGTCGAGCCGCCGAGGATCAGCAGGGCCGGTGCGGGATACTGGTAGACGCTGACCAGCTGCCCGTAAACCGTGGTCAGCAGGAAAGCGGCGAACGGCCAGCCGGGCCATCGGACCCAGCGGGGGATCGCCCGCTGGCGGCCGTGCCGGCTGGCGAATTCCGACAGCGATCCTTCCGGGCACAGAACGCCGCACCACAGCCTGCCGAAGATCAGCATCGACAGAAGCACGCCCGGCCACCAGACGCCCCAGAAGACGAACTGGGCGAAGACGGTGATGTTGTTCCAGACATGGGCGGTCCGATCCGGTAGGGGCAACAGGTTCGGGACGATCAGCAGCACCGCGTAAACGGCCACCACGCCCCATTGCACTCCCCTGATCAGCCGTTGATGTCGGCGCATCCAATCGCCGACGGTGGCGAGAACCCGCCTGTGTCGCGGCGGCTTTGCCAGGGCATAGGCACGGGCGGAGGGTATGAAGGTCATGATGCCGACACGGCCGCCATTGCGTTGGACCTGCGCGTCTGCCGGCGAAAGACCATCGCGATCAGACCCCAGTAGACGATCCACGTGCCCAGGGTCGCCGGATCGGGAAAGGCGCGATAACCGGTCAGCGAGGCGACGACACCGCCCAGACGGCTCGCATCGTCGAGCAGCCAGGTCGTATCCCACAGCGGATCCATGTAGGGGATGAGGCCGAGGGAGACGAGGGTGCCGACACCTGTGGTAAACAGGCCGCAGGCCAGCAGCAGAAGAAGAACCTCGGTGACCCTGAAGAACAGGCGCCAGGACAAGACCCGGCCGCCGAGTTGCAGGATGCCATAGGTCAGGGCCGCCAGTGCAATGCCGACCGCCAGGCCGCCGAGGACGGACCAGGTGCCCACGGCAGGACCGGCCGCGAACATGCCATAGAGGAAGACGACGGTTTCGCTGCCCTCACGCGCAACGGCGATCAGGGCCAGAAGGGAAATCGTCCACCAGCGCCCGTCCCGGGCGGCATCGCCGAGCCCTTGTTCCAGGTTGCGTTTCAAGGTGCGTCCGTGCCGGCGCATCCAGAAAACCATCTGGACGATCAGGAGACCGGCGAGAAAGACCAGGCCGGTCTGAAAATACTCAAGCCCCGGTCCGGAGAGAACGGCAGAGGCTTCCAGCAGACCGAACCCGAGAGCGACGGCGGCGGCAAGGCCCGCAAGGACACCGCCCCACAGATATCGGCGACCGCGCGCATAAGCGGCGTCGTGACCGATCCATGCGTTCAGGATGCCGATCACAAGAAGCGCTTCGACGCTTTCCCGCCAGACGATGAAGATGATTTGTGTGGTCATTGGGTCGTTCCCGGCCTTTTGCGCGATGCCTATTGGGCGACGATCACGCCGTGGGCGGTGTCCTTGTCGATGCTGAATTCGTCATAGAATTCATAGGTTCCCGGAGAGAGCCGGCGAATGACGACGAAGGACGTGACACCGGGTCCGAGCACCTTTTCCTTGCGCAGGCGCAGGCTTTCGAATTCGGCAGGTTTGGTGCCGGCGTTACGGATGACGATCTTGAAGGTCGTGCCGGCTTCGACTTCGAGCCGGTTCGGCGTGACGACGCCGTCCTTCAGTTCCAGGTCGTAGGTTTTCAACTCCTCCGCGAAAGCAGGGCCAGCGGACATGGAAAGGGTCAGGGCGGCGGCGAGGAGGAAGGCGGTCGGGAAAAAGCGTTGGGTGGACATGAGGTGTCTGCCGAAGTGAGGCCCGGAGCCTTGGGAGCGCCGGGCCGGATCATCCTGTCGAGGTTAGTAGGCGCCTTTCTTGCCGACGCCGGAATAGACGAATTCATAGGTCGTGGTGAAGGGCTCGAACCATGGAGCGACGCCGGTTTCCTTGTCCACGTGGCGGCCGAACCCGGAGCCCGGAGGGGCAACGTCGAAGGTCAGCTTGTACTTGCCGACGCCCATCAGCTTGACGTTGTCGCCGTAATGCGGGCCGTCGCTGGCAACCATCGCCATCAGCATTCCGGATTGCGTCTCTCCGTCGTTTTCCTTGGTCAGCGTGTATTTGATGTTGAGGTAAGGCACCCATTCGCCTTCGGCGAAACCGTTCTTGTTGTTCGCCAGGGCGTGGATATCCGCCTCCAGATGGATGTCGGTCTGATCCGCGGGGCGCATCATGCCTTCCGGTTCCATCGTGACCGCCTGGAGATAGACGGCGGCAACTTCAAGTCCGCCGGCTTCCTGGGGAACCCCGATCGGATATTCGATCGCATATGCCGGAAGGGAAAATGCCAATGCGGCGACGGCGGCGCCAATCGCGCCTGTCCTGGAACGTGTCCGGCTCATTTTCGGAAGCCCTCTCTTGCGAGTTTAAAACGGCTTCAGCGCAGAGCGGTAACGTTCCGGGCCGAAGGCCGTCGAATTTAACTTGAGGATTAAAGGCAAGTTTTCGCAGGCGTTCAAGGCGCGTCTGGATGATTGGACAAGATGTCGCAATCGCGAGAGTTCCAATGGCGAGGAACCGGCCGGTTCGACGGGCGGAGACAGGATCTCCGCCCGTTGATGCAATCCGCAGAAGGGTGCCAAAAAAGGCGAGCTACGACGCCGCCATCACCTTCTGCAGGTTCTCGTCGATCTTGTCGAGGAAGCCGTTGGTGGTCAGCCAGCCCTGGTCAGGGCCGACCAGAAGCGCCAGATCCTTGGTCATGTAGCCGCTTTCGACCGTATCGATGCAGACCGTTTCCAGGGTTTTGGCAAATCGGGCAAGCTTGTCGTTGCCGTCGAGCTTGGCCCGGTGCGCCAGGGCGCGGGTCCAGGCGAAGATCGAGGCGATCGGGTTGGTCGAGGTCTGCTCGCCCTTCTGGTGCATACGGTAGTGCCGGGTCACAGTGCCGTGGGCGGCCTCCGCTTCGACCGTCTTGCCGTCCGGGCTCATCAGAACCGAGGTCATCAGGCCGAGGGAGCCAAAGCCCTGAGCCACGGTATCGGACTGGACGTCGCCGTCATAGTTCTTGCAGGCCCACACATAGCCGCCGGACCATTTGAGCGAGGAGGCCACCATATCGTCGATCAGGCGATGTTCGTACCAGATCCCGGCCTCGGCGAACTTGGCCTTGAACTCCGCGTCGTAGATTTCCTGGAACAGGTCCTTGAAGCGGCCGTCATAGGTTTTCAGGATGGTGTTCTTGGTCGAGAGGTAGCAGGGCACCTTGCGCTGGAGCGCGTAGTTGAACGATGCGTGGGCGAAATCGCGGATGGACTCGTCCAGATTGTACATTGCCATGGCAACACCGGCAGACGGGGCGTCGAACACGTCGTGCTCGATCTCGGTGCCGTCGTCGCCGACGAACTTGATAGTCAGCTTGCCCTTGCCCGGGAAATGGAAGTCGGTGGCCTTGTACTGGTCGCCGAAGGCATGGCGGCCGACGATGATCGGCTGGGTCCAGCCGGGCACGAGGCGCGGCACGTTGCGCATGATGATCGGCTCGCGGAAGATGACGCCGCCGAGAATGTTGCGGATCGTCCCATTGGGCGAGCGGTACATGCGCTTCAGGCCGAATTCCTCGACCCGGGCCTCGTCCGGCGTGATGGTCGCGCATTTCACGCCGACGCCGTGTTCCTTGATGGCATTGGCGGCTTCGACGGTGATCCGGTCGTCGGTGCGGTCGCGCTCCTGGATGGAGAGGTCGTAGTACTTCAGATCGATGTCGAGATAGGGATGGATCAGCTTGTCCTTGATGAACTGCCACATGATCCGGGTCATCTCGTCGCCGTCGAGTTCGACGACCGGGTTGTCTACCTTGATCTTCGCCATGGTTTGCTGAGACCTCGTGCTTCGGGATAGGAGAAATCGGGCCTTGGGAGACACGCTTCGGCGTTTGTATACCGATGTACGCAATCAAATACCACCCCCACGCAGGGGAGGATTTGTACAAAGGCTAACAAAGCCTGTCGTGTTCGCAATCGGCAGTTCGGGCAGGTGCGTGGAAACCACACACCTGCCGGTTCCGATTCAATCCATTGCCGGGCTTGTCCGGCCTTCCCGTCAGGACGATTTCATGGCCTTGGCGGCAAGAGCGATCGCGATGTAGCTCCAGCCGTTGAGCATGACCGAAATGCCGGCGATCAGTCCCAATGCCCAGGCGGCAGAGGAGGGGAGTTCCCACCAGATCATGAAGCCGGCCAGAATGGCGATCACGCCGGCGAAGGCGACCCATCCCCAGCCGGAATGGGGTTTGATCTTGAAGGCCAGCAGCAACTGGCTGACGCCCTGGGCGATGAAGACCGCCGCAATCACGAGGGTCAGTGCGAATGTCCCGGCCAGAGGGTTGGTATAGATCACGATGCCGCCGATGACCGCGATGACGCCGACGATCATGCTCCAGAGAAAGCCGGACCAATTCTGGGTCCGGAAGGCTTGAATGATCTGGAACACACCGCCGACCACGAGAACCGCGGCGATCAGCAGGGTCACCGCGATCGAGGAGGCGAGAGGTGCGGCGATGAGAATGACGCCGCCGAGAACCAGAAGAATCCCGAGGGCGAGGATCCAGCCCCAATTGTGTTCGATTTTCTGCTTCAGGTTCTGAACGTCCTGGGACATTTCGGTCATGGAGGCCTCCGCGGTCATGTTGGGCAAGGGCAGATTGTGAAAACTGCCATGCAGGTGCCACTATAGCGGACAGGCGGGGGAATTACACGTTTGTTCAGGTTCCTCCACCGGTGGATTTCGAATGCCGGCAGACAGGCTCTTGACCGAACTGTGTATATGCACAGATAAAGAGGGTCATGATCAAGGACGATTTTTCTCTGTGCATGCTGGCCAATGTCCGCCGCGCGGCCCGGGCGGTCAGCCGGCGTTATGACAGGGAGGCCCGTAAGCTGGGGATGACGGCGGCTCAGTTTTCCGCCCTGACACATATCCGGGAAGGCAAAGGCAGGACGACCGGGGAATTGGCCGAACTCGGATCGATGGACCGGACCACGCTGGTGCGCAACATCGCGCTCTTGCAGAAGAAGGGACTGGTCCGTGTCCTGGAGGCGGACCGGGGCAACGGCAAGGTCTATGAACTTACCGACAAAGGTGAAACGCTCGTCAAGGAGGCCCTGCCGTTCTGGCGCAAGGCGCAGGCAGATCTCGCGGAAGAAATGGGTGCCGAGGCATTCCGCGACACCATCAAATCATTGAAAATTCTGTCGAAGGTTTAGACACCTCAACACGTTGGACGTTGTCGCAGGCGGATAAACGCCTATTTGAAATGTGTATCTACACAGTCTGGAGGACTTATGAGAAAGATCGTTGTGACGGGTATGGGGGTGGTTTCGCCGCTCGGCGTGGGGCTTGAAGCCTTCTGGCGGCGTGTCTGCGACGGGGCCAACGGGATCCGGCAGATCACCCGCTTCGATGCGGCGGAGTTCGCCTGCAAGATCGCCGGTGAAGTGCCGACTGCAGCGGAAGACCCGGACGGTTTCGATGTCGACAAGTTCCTGGAGCCGCGCGAACAGAAGCGCATGGACCGGTTCATCCACTATGCCATCGCCGCTGCCGACGAGGCCCTGGCCCAGGCAGGCTGGTTTCCGAAAAAGGCCGAGGACCAGGAAGCGACGGGAACGATCATCGCCACCGGCGTCGGCGGCTTTCCGGCGATGACGGCCGCGGCCCGGCTGGTGGCAGACCGCGGGCCGCGTCGGGTCTCTCCCTTCCTGGTGCCGTCGTTTCTCGCCAATCTGGCGAGCGGCCAGGTGTCCATCCGTCACGGCCTGAAAGGGCCTCTCGGCGCGCCGGTCACGGCCTGTGCCGCAAGTCTCCAGGCCATCGGCGATGCGGTGCGCATGATCCGCAGCGGCGAGGCCGAAGTGATGGTGGCCGGCGGTACCGAGGCCTGCCTTGATCCGGTGTCCATGGCCGGCTTTTCCGCGGCCAAGGCGATGTCCACCAAACGCAACGACGATCCGTCCCACGCTTCGCGTCCCTTCGATCAGGACCGGGACGGCTTCATCATGGGCGAGGGGGCCGGCATCCTGGTGCTGGAGAGCGAGGAGCATGCGCGGGCACGGGGCGCTGAACCGCTGGCCGAGGTCACCGGTTACGGCACGTCGGCGGACGCCTATCACGTGACGGCGTCGCCGCCGGACGGGGAAGGTGGGCTGCGGGCCATGCGCAAGGCGCTCCAGATGGCACGGCTTGAGCCTAAGGACATCGGCTACGTCAACGCCCATTCCACCTCGACGCCCGTGGGCGATGCGGCGGAGATTGCCGCTCTGACCACCCTGTTTGCCGGACGGGCCAAGGATCTGGCCGTTTCCTCCAGCAAATCCATGTTCGGTCATCTGCTCGGTGCGGCCGGCGGCGTCGAGGCGATCGCCTGCGTCAAGGCGCTAACCTCCGGATTGTTGCCGCCGTCGCGCAATCTGGAGACGCCGGACGAGGCGCTCTCCCGGTTCGAGCTGATCCCGGGAAAGGCAATTACGCGCAAGGTGGACCATATCCTCACCAATGGCTTCGGCTTCGGCGGGGTGAACGCCAGCGCGGTGTTCTCCCGCGTCTGACGCAGGTCAAACAGCCACATAATCAGGCTTGCAATATTCTCATATTCGGGATTAATTCCCGAATATGAGAAATGAGGATGGCAAACCGCTTCCCCCCGATGCCGCGCTGGCAGCACGGCTGACCCGTCTGCGGCAGGCGCGGAGCTGGTCTCTGGAAGAGCTTGCCGAACAGAGCGGCATAAGTCGGGCGAGCCTGTCGCGCATCGAGCGCGGCCAAACCAGTCCGACCGCCCATGTGCTCGGACAGCTTGCAGCTGCCTATCAGATGCCGATGGCGGCCCTGTTTTCAGGGCTGGAGGACCCGGGCGAGGATCTTGTTTCCCACGCCGTTCAACAGGAATGGGCCGATCCTCAAACCGGTTTTCGCCGGCGGAACGTCTCTCCGGCCAGGACCGGCTACAAGGGGTCGGTCATCGAGGGCACGCTGCCGGCGGGTCGTGAGGTGACTTATTCCGACACGCCGATACCGGGCCTTGAACATCATCTCCTGCTTCGTTCCGGGCGCCTTGAAGTGGTACTCGGCGAGGCCTCCCATGCGCTGGAGGCGGGAGACTGTCTGCGGTTCAAGCTGACAAGCGGCAACAGCTACCGCGCCCCCGGTCCGGAGGACGCGCATTATCTCCTTTGTGTGATTACACCATGACCAAGCCTGCCTTCACAATTCTGCCTCCAATTGAATACCTGACCGCGGATCGGGCGGAAGCGGAACTTGCCGCGCTGGGCGAGGTGCTATGGGCCTGTGTCCAGGGAGGTGCCGGGATCGGTTTCGTGCTGCCGTTTGAAAAACAGGCGGCAGAGGCCTTCTGGCGCAGCCGTCTGGCCGGCCTTCGTGCCGGAGAGAGACACCTTCTGGTCGCCCGCATCGACGGCAGGATCGTCGGGACGGTGATGCTGGAACTGGCGCCACAGGACAACGGCCGCCACCGGGCGGAGGTCGCCAAGCTGATGGTGCACCCGCAGGCAAGACGTCAGGGCCTTTCCCGAAAGCTGCTGGCCGCGGTGGAAGGCCTGGCCCTGTCACTGGGGCGCACCCTTCTGGTTCTGGATACGGTGACCGGCGATACGGCGGAAGGTGTCTATCCGAAAGCCGGCTACAGCCGGGTCGGGGTCATCCCCGGTTATGCCCATGCCGCCAGGGGTGGGCTGGACGCGACGACGGTGTTTTACAAGCAGCTTGGGTCTTGAGCCGGAGGATGGACGGGGCTGGCAATTGTCGTGCCCTCTTCCCATTCCACCGGGCTTCGGCTACATGCCCCTCCCATGAGCAGAAACGCAAATATCCGGGACGAGGCGCGGCAGGTGGCGGTGAAGCCGCCGGCGGTCATCCTGTGCGAGCCGCAGCTTGGCGAGAACATCGGCACGGCTGCGCGCGCCATGGCGAATTTCGGTCTGACCGATCTTCGGATCGTCAATCCGCGCGACGGCTGGCCGAGCGAAAAGGCGCGGGCGGCCGCCAGCCGGGCGGACCATGTGATCGATCATGTGCAGGTGTTCGACAGCGTCGAGGCCGCCATAGCCGACCTGAGCTTCGTCTATGCGACGACCGCCCGCTCGCGCGAGGTGGCAAAGCCCGTGCGCGGGCCGGACGAGGCGGCGGCAAAGGTGGTCGGGCTCGGCGCCGACGGTTTGGCGACCGGCTATCTCTTCGGTCGCGAACGCTGGGGGCTCAACAACGACGAGGTCGCACTTGCCGACGAGATCGTGACCCTGCCGGTCGATCCGGAGTTCGCCTCCCTCAACATCGCCCAGGCGGTTCTGGTCTGCGCCTATGAATGGCGCAAGACGGCGACCGCGGGGGCGCTGCCCTTCCGCCTGAGTGAAGAGGAAAACCCGCCGGTTTCCAAGGATGATCTCTTCCGTTTCTTCGATCACCTGGAAGGCGCGCTTGATGGCGTGACTTTCTTCAGACCGCCCGAAAGACGCCCTCATATGGTCAGAACCTTGCGCAATATCTTCCAGAAGGCGCAGCTTTCCGATCAGGAAGTCCGCGCCTTGCGCGGGGTCGTGGCCGCTCTTGAAAAACGCAGGACGCGCCCGCGACCCGAGGAAACGGACGACGAACAGGAAAATTGACCAAATGACCCAGGCAGACCGGCCAGTTCTCGTTTTCGATTCAGGGATCGGAGGTCTGACCGTTTTGCGGGAAGTTCGCCTGGCACTGCCCTATGAACGGCTACTTTATGTCGCTGACGACGGGGGGTTTCCCTATGGCGCCTGGGACGAGGAGCCGCTGAAGGCGCGGCTTTTGGAGCTGTTCGGGGGCCTGATTGGCGAACACGATCCGAAAGCCATCGTCATTGCCTGCAACACCGCGTTCACGCTCGCCGGGGCTGCCCTTCGGGCGGCCTACCCGGAAACCCGCTTCGTTGGTACGGTACCGGCGATCAAGCCTGCGGCGGAGCAGACCCGCTCGGGTCTCATTTCCGTGCTGGCGACGCCCGGCACCGTCAAACGGGCCTATACGCGTTCGCTGATCGACACCTTCGCCAGCCAGTGCCATGTCCGCCTGGTCGGCTCCGACCGGCTGGCGGAACTGGCGGAACGGCATGTGCGCCGTCAGGCGGTCGATGATGAAGACCTGCTGGCTGAAATCGGAGACTGTTTTCTGGAGCAGGAAGGCCGACGGACCGATATCGTCGTGCTTGCCTGTACCCATTATCCGTTTCTCGCCAACCGGTTTCGGCGGATTGCGCCCTGGCCGGTCGACTGGCTCGACCCGGCGGAGGCGATCGCCCGTCAGGTCTACCGGGTGCTGGACGGCGACATGAACGGCGCGCCGTCCGCCAAGCCGGACGTC
The DNA here is from genome assembly GCF_048260565.1 of Roseibium sp. Taxonomy (GTDB): domain Bacteria; phylum Pseudomonadota; class Alphaproteobacteria; order Rhizobiales; family Stappiaceae; genus Roseibium. Next base: position 46,708 of record NZ_JBLXGP010000011.1, read on the forward strand.
GCCATCTTCACGTCCGGGACGAACGCGCCCGAACTCAGCCGCTTTCTCGCAGGATTCGGATTATCCCTTTGAAACGTCGACGGTCTCGTAGGCGTCAAGCGTGCGAACCGCGAGGCCGTCGTCGGAGCGCTTGGCCTCCCGTTTCAGCGATGCCATGGCTTCGTTGAGCTGATCGGGATGCATTGTCGTGTTCGCCGGCAGGGAGAGGATCGAGATCGAACAATCGAGTAGCGAGAACAGGCGATTCGAGCCGAACCGGTCCACGGCCTCGATATATCCCTGTTCGCGGTGTTCGGGTTCGTAAAAGCTTTCCACATCCGATTTGAAGGCGCGCTTCAACGACAGCATTTTGGCTGCGATTTCCGTCTGGTCGCCGGACAGGAATCCGGCAAAGAAATCGTCGCCGCCGATATGGCCGCGGAAGGTGCCCGATCCGGTCACGAAGCGCTGCAGCAACTCGCCGAACAGGATGATGGCCCGGTCGCCCTGGCGGTAGCCGTAGGTGTCGTTAAAGGGTTTGAAGTTGTCGAAGTCGAAATAGCACAGGTGGCGCATGGTGCTGCGCGGCCGGGCGGCATCGATGATGAAACGGTCGACAGCGCCGTTGCCGGGAAGCCGTGTCAGCGGATTCTGATCCTGGGCTTCCTCCAGACGCTTTTCGTGGATGATCTTCAGAAGCGACGTGGCGGAGAGAAAGCCGACATAGCGAAAGTTCTGGGTAATCAGGATGCCGTCTGAATTCAGCGACGAGGCGAAGGTGACCAGCAGCATGTCCGCATTGGAATCGATGTCGGCGATCGGGCAGGAGCGCACGAAGCTCCGGAGCGGCAGGTCCAGAGCGGCGTCATAGTCGTCCTCGTCCGAGCCGCCGGCATAAAGATAGGCCTTGAGGTCGCGTTCATGGATCAGGCCGCGCGGTTCGTTGCTGGAATCGACGACCGGAATGACGCTGATGTCCTGATCGCTGACGAAAAGATCCAGCAGGTCGCGCATGGAGGCGTCGAAGGGAACGGTCGGAAGTTCCAGAAGCTCGTTCCGGATCCGGGTTTCCTCCTCCTGGCGTTTGCCGCCGAAGACCGGGCCGCGGATATGATCGTAAAACAGCTTGGCTTGGGATTTTTCGATAAAGGGCCGGGCGACATAATAGCCCTGGATCATGTCGCAGCCGGCGTCCCGGCACGCCTTGTATTCCCTTTCGGTTTCCACACCTTCCGCGACCACGCGGGCGCCGAGCACATGGGCCAGGTTGGCGACGGTGGTGACGAACATCTTGCGCCGGGGATCGGCATCGATGCTGCTCAGAAAAAAACGGTCGATCTTGACGTGGTCGGGTGAAATATCGTGCAGGAGGCGCAGGTCGGAAAAGCCGCGGCCGAAATCGTCAAGGGCGAGGAGAAATCCTCTCTGGCGCAGGTTGCTCAGGGCATGATCGGTAATGTCGCAATAGGCATCCTTGTGGCGTTCGGAAAGTTCCAGACAGATCTGGCTGGGAGACAGGCCGAACGGGGGAAGGGCGTCATCGAGCTTCATTCGGAGGTCGTCGCCGTGACCCAGGCCCCGCCCATCGATGTTGAAGAAGAGCTTGGTGCCGCGGGCCATTGGCAGATGGCAGAAACCGGTCAGTGCCTTTTCAAACAGGCGGTATTCCAGTTCTGCGAGAACACCGGCGTTAAACGCGAAATCGAACAGCTGTTCCGGATACCTGAGACCGAGTTCGTCGAGATTGCGGACAAGGGCTTCATAGGCATAGACAACGCCGCTGCCCAGATCGACGATGGGCTGGAACGCGTATTTTACGTTATCGACAATATGATTTACCGCCAGGCCACGGGCAGCTATCTCGCGCAGTTGCTCGAAGTTATTCAGCGTATGTTGTACGGCGGGGCTCAATGTGGTGCCTCCGGACGAAATCCGCGAAGAATTCGGTCACAAACTATGTGACCGTCGACCTCCCGAATTTTGACAGTGTGATAATTGTGGCGATACTGCGGATATGCACTTAAAAATTTCTAAATGAATGCATTAATTCTACCGCTGGTAGTTGATTTCTGAAACGCCGGACCGCAGATTTCTGCACTTTAACTCCATATTGCGATGCAAAACGTGTACTGAGTGCGCGTATCCTCGGTTGTGAGTCGGTTGAAGTCCCGAGTGAAGCGTCGACAAAGATTGACATTCAGGCCTGCTTTGGGTAACACGCCGCGATCCGTGAGCGTCATGCTCGCGGACAACACGCACCCGTGGGTATCCGGCCGGCGCAGTCTAGCCAGGTCCCTGTCGGTCTCTCCTTTTCAGGATACGTCCGGAAGAGAGACAAAGGAGGGCGCGTTTCCTTGTAAGAACAACGCGAAATCAAAGGAAACCGCGATGTCGAAGCGCCATAGCGTAAAGTACAAAATCGACCGCCGGATGGGTGAAAACATCTGGGGTCGTCCGAAGAGCCCGGCCAACAAGCGTGAATACGGTCCCGGCCAGCACGGTCAGCGCCGCAAGGGCAAGCTGTCCGACTTCGGTGTTCAGCTCCGCGCCAAGCAGAAGCTGAAGGGCTATTACGGAAACATCTCCGAAAAGCAGTTCCGCAAGGTTTATGACGAGGCGTCCCGTATGCGCGGCGATACGTCGGAAAACCTGATCGGCCTCCTGGAGCGCCGTCTGGATGCCATCATCTACCGCGCCAAGTTCGTGCCGACCGTGTTTGCATCGCGCCAGTTCGTCAACCACGGCCACGTGAAGGTGAACGGCAAGCGGGTCAACATCCCGTCTTACCGCGTCCGTCCGGGTGACGTGATCGAAGTCCGCGATCGGTCCAAGCAGATGGCTCTGGTTCTGGAAGCCGTGCAGTCCGCGGAGCGTGACGTGCCGGATTACATCGATGTCGATCATAACAAGATGACCGCGACCTACACCCGCGTTCCGGCTTTTTCCGACGTGCCGTATCCGGTGCAGATGGAACCGAACCTGGTGGTCGAGTTCTACTCGCGCTGATCGGGCAGCGGAAACGGGCCACCGTTTCGAAAAAGCCTTTATCGAATCGAAAACCCCGCCGATCTCCGGCGGGGTTTTTGTTTGTCTGGGTCTTGCCGTAACGGAACCGTGACTGCCATCGGGGGCATAGGCACTTTATGACCGCCGGTGCCAAGCCTATGTTTTTTCTGTTTGACGGTGCCGCGTGACCGCAAGGGTCGGGTACATCCAAAAATGGAGGGACGACAGATGCAGAAGATTTTCCGGTTTGCCGTGGCTTTGGTTCTCGCGGGCGGTGCAGGGCTTTCCGCCTTTGGCGCACAGGCCGAAGTGCAGACGAAGACCATCGAATACCAGGACGGCGATACGGTGCTGAAAGGCGTGCTTGCCTGGGACGATGCGATGTCCGGCAAGCAGCCGGGTGTGCTGGTCGTGCATGAATGGTGGGGATTGAACGACTATGCCAAGTCGCGCGCGGAGGCGCTGGCGAAGGAAGGTTATGTGGCTTTCGCCCTCGATATGTATGGCGACGACAAGGTCACCGAGCACGGCAAGGAAGCCGGCGAATGGATGAAGCAGATCACCTCCAACATCGACGCCTGGCAGGCCCGCGCACAGCGCGGTCTCGATGTACTGAAGGCTCAGGACAACGTGGACGGCGCCAAGGTGGCCGCGATCGGCTATTGCTTTGGCGGGGCGACCGTCATGCAGATGGCCTATGCGGGGGCGGATGTGAAGGCGGTGGTCAGCTTTCACGGATCGCTGCCGCCGGCGCCCGAAACGGTGACGGAGATCAAGCCGCAGGTTCTGGTCGCCCACGGGCGGGACGATGCCTTCATTCCCGCAGACCGCATCGATGCGTTCCAGAAAGGGCTCGACCGGGCGGGCGCCGACTGGGAAATGATGATCTTTTCCGGGGCACGCCACGGCTTCACCAATCCGAATGCGGGCGACTACGGCATGGACAATCTCCAGTACAACGAGACCGCGGACAAACGGTCCTGGGCGGCGATGCTGGAGGTCTTCGACGAGACGCTGAAATAGACATCAGGAAGCGGCCCCACACTCTAACCGTCATCCTCGGGCTTTGACCCACTCCTGTCGGGTTTAGCTATGATGTCTTTCTTCAAGCATTTGACATATCACTGGAATTCCGCATCCGGGACAAAGTGGACAGGAAAAACAGTCCGGCTCACTCCCGTCTCCCCGCTTGAGGGGGAGATGTCGGCGTGAGCCGACAGAGGGGGGTGAAACGGTGCCGCATTTTCGAAAAAGCCGAATTTTCCGAGAGACTTATACCCCCCTCTGTCTCCTGACGGAGACATCTCCCCCTCAAGGGGGGAGAGGAATACAAGCGGAAAAGCCAGGGTTCCAACACATTCGGCGTTAAACCGGACATCAGTGGGCTTGACCCGAGGATCCATGCCGTAGCCTTGTCTCAAGGTACTTCAAGGCCGTATCGTGAGGAAACGGCATGGATGCCATGGTCGAGCCATGGCAAGACGGACGAGGGATAGTCTGCGGGAGCCACCGCTGCCGCTCCTGGAACCCAAGCGCCCCCACCCATTAAAGCAAAAGAAAATTTGCTCCGGTTCCGCCATTCCGATATTGAGCGGCAAAGACGGATTCCGACGCCCGAGACGAGATATGGAAAAGCAGACGTCCTTGCCCGAAGCCGAGATCGACGACAGTCCGCGCGCGGAGCAAGCTGCTGCGGATGCAGACGTTCCGGCCCTGTTCCGCAATGCGCCGACGGGTGTCGAGTTCAAGAAACTGCGCAAACGGCTGTTGCGTCAGGCGCGCCAGGCGATCGACGATTTCGCCATGCTTCCGAAGGAAACAGGAGAAAAACCTGCCAAATGGCTGGTCTGCCTGTCAGGCGGTAAGGACAGCTACACGCTGCTGGCGGTGCTGATGGAGCTGAAATGGCGGGGGCTCCTGCCGGTCGAACTGATCGCCTGCAATCTGGACCAGGCGCAGCCCGGCTTTCCGGCCCATGTGCTGCCGCAGTTCTTTAAGGACAACGGCATCGAGCACATCATCGTGCGCGAGGATACCTATTCGATCGTCACCGACAAGATCCCGGCGCACCGCACCTATTGCTCGCTGTGCTCCAGGCTCCGGCGCGGCATTCTTTACCGGATTGCCCGCGAACAGGGCTGCGAGGCCATCGTGCTCGGCCATCACCGGGAGGACATCCTGGAAACCTTCTTCATGAACCTGTTCCACGGCGGGCGGCTTGCCTCCATGCCGCCGAAACTGGTGAATGACGAAGGCGACTTGCTGGTCCTGCGCCCATTGGCCTATTCGGCGGAAAGCGATATCGAGAGATTCGCCAGGGGTATGGCGTTTCCGATCATCCCCTGCAATCTGTGCGGCTCGCAGGACGGGCTGCAGCGCGAAGAAATCAAGCAGATGCTGCAGGGCTGGGAAAAGCAGTCACCGGGCCGTCTCGGGGTCATGGCGCGTGCGCTTGCCCACACACGGCCGTCCCATCTGCTGGACCGCTCGCTCTTTGATTTTATCAATCTGCGTCCGGGAGGCGGTTCGGTTGAGGATGGAACCGGCGAGGCGGAAGAGCCTTGCGGTGCGAGCCTTGCGATGACGGCAAAGCTGTTCGCAGCGGAATAAACGGGGTGTGCGGCGTTTGGCGTGCGGGTCGCCCGCCGTACGCTCTGTTATCGCACCGTGGTCTGGCCGTCAAAGCCGCCCATGGGCTGGTTGCGGACGAGGATGACCAGTCCGGTCTCGGACGGTGTCGCACCGATCTTCGCCACACCGCCGTAACTGCGGCAAACGTCATCGGGGGATGTTCCGCCCTGAGGAGCGAACACCGTCATTCGCGAACAGTCGATGCGTCTCAGATCGGTGTCATTCTGCTGGCCTGAGGCCGAGCCGTAGACCACTCCGGCCAGTGCTGCTGCCGCAACTGCAACTGTGACAATCCTCATAGTCCCCGTTCCCCTGTCGTTGGCGATCTGCCTCTAACCCGGCAATCGACCTCTGCGTCATGAACGGAGAATGGCGGTACACGACTGAACTGACCCTGAATCCGGCATTCACCTAGGGTTCATCATAGACGATTCGAGTAAATCGGCAAAAATTGCCTGGTTTTGACATTCGTTCCGCGTGTGGAGAAATGTGGACGGACCGAAAAACAAAAGGGCGGACAAGGTATCCGCCCTTTGTACTGAACGAATTTTGGTGCCCCGTTTCCTCAGGCGCTCTGCTGAACTTCGATGCCTTTTTCGGTGAAGGCTGCCTGGAGCTCCTTGTTCTGGAACATTTCGCGGATGATGTCGCAGCCGCCGACGAATTCGCCCTTGATATAGAGCTGCGGGATGGTCGGCCAGCTGGCGAATTCCTTGATGCCCTGGCGCAGATCGTCGTCTTCGAGAACGTTGATACCCTTATAAGGCACGCCGACGTAGTCGAGGATCTGTACGACCTGTCCGGAGAACCCGCACTGCGGGAAATTCGGAGTGCCCTTCATGAAGAGCACGACATCGTTGGTTTCGACTTCGTTCTTGATCCAGTCCTGGATGCTCATGATGTTCCGTCCTTTTTTAATTCTGCTGCCGTTCGTAGCTGATGCTGAACAAACGTTACGCCGGGCTTAGTCCGGCGCCGATGTCTGCAGGGCAAGCGCGTGAAGCTCGCCGCCCATGTTGCCCTTCAGGGCCTTGTAGACAAGCTGGTGCTGCTGCACCCGGCTGATGCCCCGGAAAGTTTCAGAGACGACATTGGCCGCATAGTGGTCTCCGTCGCCGGCCAGATCGCGGATCTCGATCTTTGCGTCGGGCAAAGCCTCCTGAATCAGGGCTTTGATCTCATTCGCATCCATGGGCATTTTTTATTGTCCTTCCCGCACTCTCTTTCCCCACACGGCCGTTACGAAGCGGCCATGTAATTCGGGAACCAATTCTCGTGCGCTTCCTTCAGCTTTGCAATGGATATGGTGAGGGTACCCTCAACAGTCAAATCCTTACCGCCGGTCGCGCCGATGGGATCCGCCGGGATCCCCTGTTCGGCGGCATCCTTGAGCAGGGCATCCAGCTTGTCGGCCGCAACGGTGACGACATAGCGCCCCTGGTCCTCGCCGAAGAGTGCAGCGTGAGCCGGGCCTTCCAGCTTGACGGTTGCGCCGATACCGCCGGTCATGGCCATTTCGGCCAGAGCGACGCCGAGACCACCCGACGAGATGTCGTGCACGCCGGTGACACGGGCGCCGCCGATCAGCTGGCGGACCAGGTCGCCGTTGCGCTTTTCAGCTGCCAGGTCGACCGGGGGCGGGGCGCCGTCTTCGCGGCTCAGAACATCGGCCAGATACTGGGATGCGCCGAGGTGGGTTCCCTTGCCGCCGATGACGACGATGGCATCGCCCTCGTTCGCGAAGGAAGCGCCCGCGCGCACCGAAACGTCGGGTAAAAGGCCAACACCGCCGATGGCGGGCGTAGGCAGGATCGCTTCGCCATGGGTTTCGTTGTAGAGCGACACGTTGCCGGAGACGATCGGGAAGTTGAGTTCCCGGCAGGCCTCGCCGATGCCTTTGATGCAGCCGACGAACTGGCCCATGATCTCCGGCTTTTCCGGATTGCCGAAGTTCAGGTTGTCGGTCGCAGCCAGAGGCTCGGAACCGACCGCGGTCAGGTTGCGCCAGACTTCGGCGACCGCCTGCTTGCCGCCCTCGAACGGATCGGCTTCGCAGTAGCGCGGGGTGACGTCGACGGAGAAGGCCAGGCCCTTGCGTGTGCCGTCCACACGGATGACGCCGGCGTCACCGCCCGGTGTCGCCATGCTGTTGCCCTGGATCAGCGTGTCATACTGCTCATAGACCCAGCGGCGCGAGGCGCCGTTTGCACCGCCGACCAGCTTCAAAAGGGCGTCTTCGTAGCTCTCCGGTTCCGGAATGTCATTTGCGGCCAGAACCGGACGCTTCTGCCATTCCACCCAGGGGCGGTCGTATTCGGGCGCCTCGTCGCCGAGTTCCTTGATCGGCAGGTCGGCAACCACGTCGCCCTGGTGCTTGACGATGAAGCGCAGGGTGTCGGTGGTCTGGCCCACGATGGCGAAGTCGAGGCCCCATTTCCTGAAAATGGCTTCGGCTTCCTGCTCCTTTTCAGGGCGCAGTACCATGAGCATACGCTCCTGGCTTTCCGACAGCATCATTTCGTAAGGGGACATCTGTTCCTCGCGCACCGGTACCTTGTCCAGGTCCAGTTCGATGCCGAGGTCGCCGCTGGCGCCCATTTCGACCGCCGAACAGGTCAGGCCGGCCGCGCCCATGTCCTGGATGGCGATGACCGCACCGGTGCCCATCAGCTCCAGGCAGGCTTCCAGAAGGCATTTTTCGGTGAAGGGATCGCCGACCTGTACGGTGGGGCGTTTTTCCTCGATGGTGTCGTCGAATTCAGCTGAAGCCATCGTGGCGCCGCCGACGCCGTCACGGCCGGTCTTGGCGCCGAGGTAGACGACCGGCAGGCCGACGCCTTCCGCCTTGGCCAGGAAAATCGCGTCGGATTTGGCAAGACCGGCGGCAAAGGCGTTGACCAGGCAGTTGCCGTTGTAGCGGGCGTGGAACTCCACTTCACCGCCGACGGTCGGCACGCCGAAGGAATTACCATAACCGCCGACGCCGGAAACGACGCCGGACACCAGATGGCGGGTGCGCGGATGGTCGGGTGCGCCGAAACGCAGGGCGTTCATGGCCGCCACGGGCCGCGCGCCCATGGTGAAGACGTCGCGCAGGATGCCGCCGACGCCGGTTGCCGCGCCCTGATAGGGCTCGATGTAGGACGGGTGGTTGTGGCTCTCCATCTTGAAGACCACCGCCTGGCCGTCGCCGATATCCACCACGCCGGCGTTTTCACCGGGGCCGACGAGCACGCGCGGACCGGTGGTCGGCAGGGTCTTCAGCCATTTCTTGGAGGACTTGTAGGAACAGTGCTCGTTCCACATGGCGGAAAAGATACCGAGCTCGGTGAAGGTCGGCTCGCGTCCGATCAGTTGAAGGATGCGCTCGTATTCATCGGGCTTCAGGCCATGGGAGGCGACGAGTTCGGGCGTGATCTTGATGTCGTTGGGGATCATGTCGGTCCGGATCTCTGCGGCGCGTGCGCCGGGGGGCGGTTTTGCCGAGGGTTTAGCAGATCAAGCCGGGGAAGGGGAGAGGCAAATCAGGCCAATACGCGGACAATTGGCCGCTTTTTCACCGTCAGAACGCCGGGGACGGCGGCTTGCGCGCCTCGTTACTCGAAGCTGTCATAGCAGGCGCCGGAATCCTCCAGAAGCTGACGAATGATTTCCAGCGCCCGGGCGGTTTCCTCGCGGGTGCGAGGGTTGCTGAAGCCGATACGGACCCGGTGATAGACATTCCCGGTCCGGCCGGGCTTGAATTCGTCCTCGTCGTCGATGAGGACATGTGCCGCAGCTGCGGCAGTCTTGAAATTGCCGGCAAGCCAGGGCGCAGGCAGCTTCAGCCAGAAAAACGGAGCGTCAGGGGCGGAATTCATGTCGTAGCCGGACAGACAGGCCCGAACCAGGTCATGCCTGGCCGCGATCTCCGCCAGAACCTTTTGCCGGAAGTCGGAGGCGGCCCCGGAGAGCACCAGTCGGGTAGAGAGTTCCGCCAGCAGGAAGGAAATGCCGCCGGTCAGCATCTTGTGGGCTGTGTAGACGCGCTGGGCGTGGGACAGAGGGCTCGACACCCATCCGCCGCGAACGCCGGCGGTCACCGATTTGGAGAGCGAGCCGACGTGGAATGTGCGTTCCGGCGCAAGAGCGGCCAAAGGCGTGAGTGCGGTCTCCCGCAAGGAGCCGTAGACCTCGTCCTCGATGAGCCACAGATTGTGCTGCCGCGCCACGGCGACAATCGCCTTGCGTCTCTCATCGGACATGGTCCCAAGCGTTGGATTGTGCATGGTCGGCATCACGAACAGGATTTTCGGATGCTTCTGGGCGCAGACCTTGTCGAGCTCGTCGGGCAACGGCCCCTCGTCGTCGCGGGGAACCTGGACGACCTGGCGGCCGGACAGCGCCGCGCCGCGGGCGATGGAACTGTAGGTCAGTTCCTCGAAGACGACCCGGTCGCCCGGATTGGTGGTGGCGGCGATAATCGCCATGATGGCGGCCTGGGCGCCGGTGGTCGGCACGATGGTCGCCTCCGGCGGCTGCCATCCGGCGCGCGTCAGCCATTGCTGACCGGCCTGACGCCAGCTGTCCGGCACGTCGCGGGTGTAACTTGCGATTTCATAGGGCGAATCCGCGGTGATCCGGAGCGTCAGCTCCCGAATAATGTCGGCCTGGCCGATTTCAGGCGCGGAGGTGGAATCCAGGCGAATCGCGCCAATCGCTGGCACGGGGATTCGGGTCCCGGCAAACCCGGGGTCGGTGACGGATGTCGCCATCCGGGTCCAGGCGACATTGCCGGAGGCCGCCGCGGCGGCCGGAGCCGCGTTTGGTGCCGATTTGAGGTCCGGCTTCGGATCCTCGACAAGACCGGTGTCCGGGGCGCTGCCGAGAACATAGGTGCCCCTGCCGACTTCGCCGCTGACGAGCCCCTGTTCGCGCACCAAAGCATAGGCGCGCCCGACCGTGCCGACCGTAATTCCGAGATCATAGGCAAGGTCACGCTGGGGCGGCAATTTTGCCCCGACCGGCAGAGTGCCCGAGACGATATCGTCGGCGATTCGGTTGGCCAGGCGGGCATACATAGGCCCTTTGCCGGCGGGGATATCTGGAATCCAAGTTGTCATGGTGACAATTTTCTATCTTGCATCAATTTCAGAGTCAATTCATACGATTGAACCGAGACAATAAGCTCAATCTTAGAAATTGTAACATAAATAGGTGCAATATGAGTTCGGTTGATATCATTTGGAGGAGCAATTCCTCCAGACACGCGGTTCTGACCGCTCTTGCCACATATGCCTTCCGGAAAGTGATCATGTGGCGTCATGCGGCGCGGACCCGGAAGCAGCTTGCCGAACTGCCGGATAACGCGCTGGCCGATATCGGGTTGACCCGCGACATGGCTTTGCGGGAAGCGGAACGGCCGTTCTGGGACAGCCGGACCATGCCGTGGAAACATGTCCGTTGACCGGTATGACACGGAGCGTGGTTCATGACCTCGACCGGTCCCGCTGGTCTCGGTTTTCAAGAATGCCTACCTCAGGCACCGGCCCTGTGTTCACATGAACGGACCGGTGCCCGTTTGAGGTTCGATTCTATTTTCCAGAACCCGATAACTGTATAATTTGAATAGATTATTTTCTCTGTGGTTGTTCTCTCCCCCAGGAATTGCAGTCTTTAACTCGTAAAATCGAACAATCGTTTTTCTGCTTGGATATTGGTTTGCCATGCGCTTCCTGGTGTGCCTCCGGGTCCTGCCGTGGAGATCACATGTTTCGCAGAAAACTGAGTGTTCAACCCGCTCATGCGGACCTCGAACGGTTTGCGGGCGCCTATTGTTCGGCCGCTGATCCTGTCGAGGCGCTGATCGGCTGATTGCGGTTCGAAATTCCGGCACACCGGGCAAGCCCGTTGATCCGGATCAACGGGGCATCGCACACTGTGGTGTAGCTTTGATTTCAGAGTTTTCTGAAAGGGACCGATCCATGAAACGTTTATTGAGACATCTGGGGGCGGCCGCGGTTGTAGCTGCAGGGCTGGCCGGGGCATCCCTGTCGGGCGCGCTGGCCCAGGGGCCGCTTCTTGAAACCTATGTCGCCTTCCTCGGTCCGGCCGATCACTACAATTCCCGCGGCGCACGTCTGAGCGAGCCGTGGCAGGTCATCCGGCAGGACCGGGCCAACTTTCACAAGTTCGGAATTCGGGACCGGGGCGACGAAAGCGACCGGTTCTTTTCCTCGATCGCCAACCGCGGGCGCATGGAACGGATGATTCTCAACGGCTACATCGATCCGAATGCCGCTTGGCGCATCGTCAATGACAATGTGTGGATCCGGGTCGAGGTCTATGAGAATTCCGTGAATGTGACGGTCAATTGATCCGCTCTTTTTTGATGTTGCTGCTGGCGCTCGGGCAGATCACCTTCTGGACCGGCCCTGTTTGGGCTGCGGAGATCGGCTTGAGCGAGCGGCTGGATATGCTGATCGCCAGCTATCCGGATGTGGTGTCGCGTGTAGACGGCAACCGGCTCATCCTGAAGGACGGCGGCGCTGCGATCGTGATCGACGACGGTCGGATCAAGAGCCATGCGGACGCTTTGGTTGATGCGGATGTGGAAGACATGCTTCGCCAAACCTATCCGCACGGGCCGTGCGAGACTCGCCCCGCCGTCGATTTCGATCCTGGACGCGTGCGCTCGCAGGACCTGATGATGCGGCTGTACGGCGGCACCCGCCGGCAGGTGGCGGACCGGCTGACGACGATCGACTGGTTCGGTAACCGACTGCAGGTCACGACGGCCTTTGGCGTGGACAAGGCTCTGATCGCGGTTCGGGACGAGTTGAAGGCCTTGCCCGAAAGCCTGCGCCGCCCGGCGCTGAAAAGCGCGGGCACCTTCAACTGGCGCAACATCGCCGGAACGGACCGCTTGTCGGTTCACAGTTTTGGCGCGGCCATCGATCTGGATACGTCCTATGCGGACTACTGGCGCTGGGCGGGCGGCAAGCCCGGTAAGGTTCCGGTGTACAAAAACCGGATGCCTCTGGAGATCGTCGAGATCTTCGAGCGCCATGGCTTTATCTGGGGCGGGCGCTGGTATCATTACGACACCATGCATTTCGAGTACCGCCCTGAAATGATCGCCATTTCAAATGCGGCAGCGGCCGATGCCTGCGTGGCGGGGGTGCAGTAGAATTTCGGCGGGCTTGCCGGGCTTGTTTGTTATCTTCCGGCAGCCGGAGCGGCACAGTGGATGCGGTGCCATCCGCGATCCTGTGACCGAAACGCGGATGGCGGGACGGGATTAACCCGACAATCACACGGCGCCGGTGTATTCGCCCCGGGCCGGGTAGTCGTTCTTCTGAACGAAATCCAGCGCGCCCACCATCTCCTGAAAATGCGGCCGGCTGAACGGCATGGTCTGGATTGCCGAGAAATAGAGCGTGTTGTCCGCGCGGACGAGGAAGATGCCGGGCTCGGAAAAGAGCATCGGTTCATCGATGCCGATGGATGTGGCGCCCCGGCTTGTGGAGATAAAAAGCCCCCAGTCCTTCGCCTTGGAGAGCGACAGGCCGTAGCCGAAGCGCAAGGTCCTGGCGCCGACCTTGTCGGCCATCTGTCGGGCCCTGTCTTCGGTGTCGGAGGATATGGCGACGGTCTTTACGCCGCGTTGTTCGAATTCAGGTGTCAGGCGCTCCAGTTCCTTCAGGTAGGTGGCGCAGATCGGGCAGTGAAGACCGCGGTAGAAGACGACGAGCGTGGCGAATTCCGGGCTGTCTGTGGCCAGATCGAACGTGCCGCCGGCAACGGTTTCAACAACCAGTTCAGGGACAGTTTGACGGGGAATGAGCATGTCTCAACTCCTGTTGTGGACCAATCGGTCAAAATAAGCTTCAATGAGTTCGAGAAAGAATACTGAACGGACGGAGTTCGTTTGTTCGTATTTTGTGATTTGGAGTACGGAATGGGAAGCGTTGCACGTGCGCGATTTGACGGTGGCCTCGATCGGTTGTCGTCTTTGATTGAACGGTTTCGCGTGACAGCGGTCATTGCGCCCGGCGGCATCTCCCAAGTCCCGACTGCGAATTTTTTCGTGTTCCGGAATGGCGCCGAGACACGGCGCCTGGTCTTTGTCCCGAAGCGCAGCGCAACCGATCCCTGCTGTCGTGCGGAAATGCGTGGCGAGGGCGAAGTGGCGGATGTGTCCGCCTACATCGGGATCAGCGGAGCGGGCGATCATCTGGTCGAGGCGCTGCCGGATTGTATTTCCGTTCCGCTTGCGGACGCCCCCTATCTGGAAGCGGTGGTCATACCGCTTGTCGAGGAAGTCACCGATCCGCGTTGCGGCGGGCAGGCGGTGTTTCACCGCCTGTGCGAGGTGGTGGTGATCCGCCTGTTGCGCCACGCTCTTGAATCCGGGGCCGCCAATGTGGGGCTCCTGGCAGGGCTTGCCCACCCCCGCCTGGCGTCCGTTCTGGTCGCTCTTCACGAGGAACCGGACGGACAATGGACCCTGGAGAAAATGGCGGAGATCGGAGGGATGTCACGGACGCAGTTCGCGTTGACATTCAAGGAGGTGGTGGGAACGACGCCCGGGGTCTATCTGTCCAACTGGCGTCTGGAAATCGCCAGGGCGGAGCTGGAGGCCGGCAGCCCGGTCAAGATCGTCGCCCGTATGTGCGGCTTTTCAAGCGCGGCGGCCTTTTCCAGGGCCTTTTCGCGCCGTTTCGGCCATGCGCCCAAACTGGAACGCCGCAAGGTGGCGTAAAGCTCCTACTCTTGGATGGATTGCTCCCTCGCCCCTTAGGAGAGGTGACTGGCGGGGGAGGGCGCCGGGCTAAATCTCCGAAAAATCGTGAACTGCGCTGGCAGCAGGCTCGTAGCCTCCGTCAAAAAAATCAGGCTGCGGCGACTTTGCGCAGGAAGGCGTCGATGCGGGACCTTACCTGGCCGTTGATGTCGTCGATGCCTTCCGAGGCGACGCGGATCTGGCCCGCGGATGCCTTGGCTACCGAGGCAGTTGCCTGCAGGGTGGACATGGCCTCCACCACCAGACGGGTGCGTACCGCCGCTTCGCGGACGTTCCGGCTGATCTCGCTGGTTGCCGTCGTCTGTTCCTCGATCGCACCGGCGATGGCGACGGTGTTGTTCTGAACTTCGCCGATAATGCCGGCAATGTCCGTCATGGCCGAGACGGTGGAGCGGCTCGACTGCTGGATCGCCTTGATCTGGTTGGAAATTTCCTCAGTTGCGCTGGCGGTCTGGTTGGCAAGCGACTTCACCTCGCTGGCCACGATGGAAAAGCCCTTGCCGTGTTCGCCCGCCCGGGCGGCTTCGATCGTCGCGTTGAGGGCGAGAAGATTGGTCTGTTCCGCAATCGCCTGGATAAGCAGGATGATTTCGTCGATCTTGGTCGCCGCCCGGGCCAGTTCATCGACATCGCGGTTCGTGTCCTGAGCGCTCGCGCTGACCTTTTCCACCTGGGCGGAAGTAGCAGCGATCTGGGCGGAGATTTCCTGGATGGACGAGGTCAGCTGCTGGCTCGCGGAGGCCACGGTTTCCACATTGGTCGAGGCCTGCTGGGAGGCTTCGTTGGCGGCGCCTGCTTGCGCGTCGTTGCGATCGTTGGCTTCCAGGAGATCGTTCGCCGTATGGCGCGCGCCGGAGACGGTTTCGCTCGCGGTGGACAGAAGCTGCAGGATGTCGCTCTTGAAGTCCGCGATCGATGTCTCGATTTCCTGTTGGCGGGCGGCTTTCGCGGTGTCTTCCGCTTCCGCTTCGCTTTCCAGGCGCAACCGTTGCCGTGCGTTTTCCTGGAACACGGTCAATGCCCTGGCCAGCGCACCGATTTCGGTCGCGTGCTTGGTATAGGGAATGGCGCAGTCGACGTTGCCGTCCGCCAATTCGGCGGTCGCACCGGTGATATCGGAGAGGTTCCGGCTGACGCTGCGGACGATCAGCACGCTTGCGGCGATCACGGCCACAAGAGTCAGGATGACGACGGCGAAGATCAGGCCGGACAGAAAGGCGCGTTCGCCGTTCATGGCAGTACGGATGCGGTTCGCCTGTTCGCTGGTCCCGGCCAGCACTTCCGACAGACCCTGGTTGAGCCGGTCGTAGCTGGCGTTGATCGTGTCACCTGCCTCTGCAAGTGCGAGTTCTGCCTGGCCCAGATTGTCGAGGCGGGTTTGAAGGTCGTCGATCAGGCTGTTGGAGGTCTCGGCGAAATCGGGATCGAGATCCTCATTCTTGAGCATGTCCCGCATGTCGGCGAACTTCTGTTCGATCAAGGTGACATAGGAACTTTCCGCCTGATTGACGAGCATCAGGATATCGCGGCGGATGCCATCAAAGGCCGCGTTGACATGAAAGACTGCGGCCTGGTCGTCGAATTCCAGCTCTTCGGCAATGCGGGTGGCGAGTTTGGCCACCGCGTTGCTGAGATCGACTGAAAAGCCGGTCGGGCTGTCGATACCGGCTTGTCCCTCTTCCGTGACCTGCACGCTTTGCCGGTCGCGGTAGCCGAGCTGCGCCAGGATGCCGGAGTAGTGTTCAAGGGCATCGAGATAGGTCTTCAGGCTCGATGCGAGTTCCGGTTCGACGGCGCTTAAGGTCGGGTCGTCCTGAACTTCAATGATCTGCCGGTTCACGTTCTCCTTGGCGGCGGCAACCGCCGGAAGGGCTTCCGCATATCGCTCGGCGCGCAGGTTCTGCTCTGCAACCCTGAGCGTGAGAATGAGCCGCTCCAGCTGGTTAAGCTTCTCATAGGCCGCATCGGTGGCCGCATAGTCGGAGGATGTCTTTTCGATTTTCCGATCGGACCAGAACTGGACGACACCGATTGTGACAAAGCCGAATATCGCGCAGGCCGCGAGTGCCGTTACCCTTTTGCGAAGGGTGAAACGGTCAAAAAGATTCAAGGCAAGCATCCGCTGACGTCTCCGGCGCTCAAGAATAAAAATCTATTGTTTTCAAGTATTTTTCACAATGCTGAACATACATTTAATAGGAGGTTGTTTTCCTGTAAGTGCTGAATTTCGTTTTATTATTTCGATAATTCGAAAATTATGTAGTAGATGTACATATGCCGCCTGTTGCGGTGCGGAAATTGTTGATCCCGAACTTTCTGCCCCAGGCAGGGCGAATCTGATCGCGTCGAGCGGACGTCTAACGTTTTGACGGCAATAGCTTTTCCATGGCCGACAGTTCGTCGGTGACGTCTTCCAGCTTGCGGCTCAACAGGACCTGGGCATCGCGAAGGCCCTGGTTGTAAAAGACGGGACCGGCCGTTTCGGCGAAAAAGTCGATCAGAAAGCCGGCGTCCATGTTGCCGATGTCCTGATCCAGTTCCGAGTTGAAATAGCTCTGGATACGCTCTGCGAGCCAGGCATGATCTTCCTTGGACAGTTTGATGTCGGACATGGGTACTCCGGATTTCGGTTTATCAGGTGAGGGAGCGAAGGAGCGCGCCTACTCGCCTTCCACAGGGGCGCCGAACACGACGACTATCGCGCAGACTGCCGAAAGCAGAAGAAAACCGGCGGCCTGCTTCGTCCGTTTCAGCTGGTAGGCACTGATCGCGGCAACGAGGCACTGGAGGGCATAGTAGAAGGCAAAGCAGCGGGAGGCGAGGGTGATCAGGGCGTAGATGTCGGTTTCCCATGTCACCAGTGCTGCGATGACAGCCGTCAGAACATAGGCATGGCGGATATCGATCCGCTTGGCGCTCACGTCCCGCACGAGGCCGCCGGCACCGAGCGTGTCGGCGATGGCCGCACTCGATTGGCTGGCGAGCGCGCCGACGATGATCATGATCGGCAAGACGGCGGCAACCGGCGCCAGCATGTCGACGATGGCCGCCACGCCGTCGAGGCTGGTATCGATTGCGAACAGGGGCGTCATGGCCAGAAAGAAGGCCAGGTAGATGGCCGCGGAAAGAAGCTGCGCCTGCTTCATGGTCCTGACCCGAAGCTCCGCCGGATAGGCGTCGCCGAGAAAGCGGGAGGTCTCGAATCCCTGGACCACGATCAGCAGGCCGAGGAGAACGGGCAGATTTTTCGCCTCGAAATGACCGGGAACGGTCGAAACCCCGCCGTTGAAAACATGGTAGAGGGCATAGACCACCAGCGCGGCCAGCAGGCCTCCGATGACCGCAAGCTTCACCGACACGGCATAGATTTCCAGCTTTTCCTCCGCGCCGAAGCCGCGCAACAGACCGACAATGGCGATCAGTGCCAGGCAGACGGAGACGATCAGTTTGATGTCGGTTCCGTTGGCGATGCCGAGCGGTTTCAAAAGGAAGGTCGAAAACAGAACCAGATAGTAGGCAACGGAAACGAAGTAAGCGAAGGCAAGGGCTGCATGGGACATCCGCTCAAGCGACAGGATCGGCCTTCCGGCATGGCCGTCATTGAGAAGGGGCTCCACATGAAGGATGTTGTGCCGGACCGCGGCGCCGACGAAATAGGCCATCAGGAGAAGCCCGGCCATCAGGGCGGTGGCCCAGGAGCCGGACAGGTCGCGCAGGATCGGAACGGATACGAGAAAGCCGCTGCCGATGATCGATGCGAGCGGTGTCGATATGGCGCGCCAGTGCGGGGAGCCGACCAGGCGCGGGTGAAGCAGAACGGCGGCGGTGATCAGGGTAACAGCGATGGCGAGAACGCCGATCATCGTACCGGCTTACGCGGTCTCGAGCGCCGAAATCAGACTTTCGAACAGCGCGCGTCCGTCGGTCCCGCCCTGAAGCGGTTCGACCAGATTTTCCGGGTGCGGCATCATGCCGAGCACATTGCCCTTATCATTGACGATGCCGGCAATGTCGTTGATGGAGCCGTTCGGATTGGTGCCGTTGGCGTAGCGGAAAACGACCCGGCCGTTGTCCTCGATCGCTTTCAGCGTATCGGCATCGGCGAAGTAGTTGCCGTCGTGATGAGCGACCGGGCAACGCCATACCTGACCTTTGTCGAAGGCATTGGAGAAGCGGGTCGTGTTGTTGACCGTCTCCAGCAGGACTTCCTTGCAGACGAAATTAAGACCGGCATTGCGCATCAGCGCGCCCGGCAGCAGCCCGGCTTCCGTCAGGATCTGGAACCCGTTGCAGACACCCAGGATAGAGACACCGGCGTTGGCCCTGGCGACCATGTCCTTGAGGATTGGCGAGCGGGCGGCAATCGCGCCGGAACGCAGGTAATCGCCGTAGGAAAATCCGCCCGGAACGATGACGAGGTCGGCATCGGGAAGGGTCGTTTCCGTATGCCAGACGGACTGGGGCCGGGTCCCGGTGATCAGTTCCAGGGCATGGAACATGTCGCGGTCGCGGTTGGATCCAGGAAAGACGATAACGGCGGTTTTCATCAGGCTTTCAGTCCCGGCTGGGTTTCAGAGCATCAGATAGACGGCAAGTGCGGACAGCGCCATCGGCAGAACGATGAAGATACCCGCCTTGATGGCGACGAAGCGCACGATCCTGACCGTGTCATCGTTCGCGGGGCGCTGCCTTACGGTCATTCGAGGATCTCGATCGCGTAGTTTTCGATGACCGTGTTGGCGAGCAGCTTCTCGCACATCTGCGCAAGATCGTCCCGTGCGGCGTTCTTGTCGGAGCCGGTCAGTTCGATATCGAACACCTTGCCCTGGCGCACCGAGCCGATGCCGCCGAAGCCGAGGCCGCCGAGGGCGCCTTCAATGGCTTTTCCCTGAGGATCGAGAACGCCGTTCTTCAAGGTGACGGTCACGCGTGCTTTCATCTGGGTCTACTCTCTTGCGCAAGCCGGGGTCTGACCCCGTAGTTCGTTCCGGCCGCTCAATACACCAGCTCCGACCGGCAGGAAAGGGCCGGCAGCGGCAGGAGGGGATTGCTCCGGCGCTTTTCGCGCCGGAGGCATAGGATTACTTCACCAGCGTCGGGCCGGAAGGGGCAGGGCGTTCCTCGTTTCCATTGAGGATGCCGAGGCGCTTGGCGACTTCCTGGTAGGCTTCCAGCATACCGCCCATGTCGCGGCGGAACCGGTCCTTGTCCATCTTGTCGTTGGTCGCAGAGTCCCACAGCCGGCAGCTGTCGGGCGAGATTTCGTCGGCGACGACGATGCGCATCATGTCGCCCTCGAACAGGCGGCCGCACTCGATCTTGAAGTCGACCAGACGGATGCCGACACCCAGGAAAAGGCCGCAGAGGAAGTCGTTGACGCGGATGGCGAGCGCCATGATGTCGTCGAGTTCCTGCGGGGTGGCCCAACCGAAGGCCGTGATGTGTTCTTCAGACACCATCGGATCGTCGAGCTCGTCGTTCTTGTAATAGAACTCGATGATCGACCGGGGCAGCTGGGTTCCTTCCTCAAGGCCGAGGCGCTTGGAGATGGAGCCTGCGGCAACATTGCGCACCACGACTTCCAGCGGAATGATTTCCACTTCGCGGATAAGCTGCTCGCGCATGTTGAGGCGGCGGATGAAGTGCGTCGGAATGCCGATTGCGTTCAGGTTGTTGAAGATGAACTCGGAAATCCGGTTGTTCAACACGCCCTTGCCATCGACAATTTCGTGCTTCTTGGCGTTGAAGGCGGTGGCGTCGTCCTTGAAATGCTGGATCAGCGTTCCGGGCTCGGGGCCTTCGTACAGGATCTTGGCCTTGCCTTCATAGATTCGGCGGCGGCGGTTCATTGGCAGGTACCGTGTGTTTCGAAAATCCATTGAACGGGGTGTTACTCATGTTTGTATTGTTCCTCCCGAGCCTCAGCGGTTGATCGATGTCGAGAGGAAGCGTCCTTAGCCCCGCATTAGCGGCGCGGAACTTAACCGAACGGAGCCGAAAGTACAATCGAAGACAGCGAAGCTTTTCGAGTGTTCGCTCATCCATTTGGGGCAGAGGGTGGATCTTGCGTTGATTTGGGTCGCTTGCGAGGATATGGAAAGGGCCAGTTCGATCCTATATTCAGGTCGTAGAGGCGATCCGCAGTTCAGGAGACACCAGGATGAGCACATTCGACAAGCGCGAAGAAGGTTTTGAAAGCAAGTTCGCGCATGACGAGGAGCTGAGGTTCAAGGCCAGCGCCCGGCGCAACAAGCTGCTTGGCCTTTGGGCTGCCGAAGCCCTCGGTTTGGAAGGCGACAAGGCGCAGGAATACGCCAAGGAAGTGGTCCGGGCCGACTTCGAGGAGCCGGGAGACGAGGATGTGTTCCGCAAGATCCGTGCGGATTTCGATGCGGCCAACGTCGATCAGTCCGACCATCAGATTCGCCGCACCATGGACGAACTGATGCACAAGGCTGTCGAGCAGATCAGAACCGAAGGCTGATTTCGTCCTTATCAACGGTTTTTAGAGAACCCCCGCCGTTTCGGCGGGGGTTTTCTTTTCTGATATGTCGGCATTCGGCATTTTCGGTCCGGGAGGCGACGGTTTTCCCGAAATCCGGTCTTGCGCGGAAGCGGGACCGGGGATTTCATGTGGCCGGATTTCAGAACGCAAAAGGATCGTCCTATGACCTCTCCCAAGAGCCTTGCCGCCAAACTTCGCGCCGATGAGAGCATCGTGACCGCCTGGGCGTCGCTCGCCGCGCCGATCCTGGGTGAGTTGCTCGGCCGTAGCGGCTTTCCGGCCGTGACCTTCGACATGCAGCATGGCCAGCAGGATTTTGGCGAGGTCCGCGAAGGGATGTCTTTCCTCTCCCTGACCGATGCCCACAAGATCGTCCGCATCCCTGTCGGCGAAATGGCGACCGCAAGCCGGGCTCTGGATATCGGGGCGGAATGCGTGATCGCGCCGATGATCAACAGTGTTGAGGATGCGCAGGCCTTTGCCGAGGCGATGAAATATCCGCCGGTCGGCAAGCGCAGCTGGGGGCCGCATCGCGCGGCCATGCTGAAAGGCCAGAGCCTGCCCGATTACCTTGCGACCGCTAATGACGAGACGGTCGCGCTTGCGATGATCGAGACCCCGGAGGCGATCGCGGCCCTCGACGATATCCTGGACGTGCCGGGTATCGACGGCATCTTCGTGGGGCCGAGCGACATGTCCCTGACCCTGTCGAACGGCGCCAAGCTGGATCCGAACGGGGAAAAGACCATCGAGGTCTGCGCGGAACTGGCCGAACGCACGCGCGCCAAGGGCAAGATCGCCGGCGTCTTCTGCATGAGCCCGGAGCGGGTGCACGAATCGCGCAAGCAGGGCTACCGGCTGATGGCATACGGTTTCGACGTTTCCCTGTTCATGGGGGCGGCGACTGCGGCAATCGATGCCTGCCGTTGATTTCAGTCAAAGCAGGACGCTGCGTTATTTGAAAGTATCTGCCGGTATTGCGGCAATGAACGGGCTGGGGCGCCTGGGCGGGTTGCGGAGCCGCTGATTTCCATTCGAGAAGGAAATGGAGACGGCTTCATGTGGAAACTTGGTATTATCCTTTTCATCATCGTCGGGCCGACGCTCGCCGGCATCGGGGCTCTGATCCCTCTGGCAATGAATGGCGTGAATCAAATCAACCCGATGTTTCTGGCCGGAGCCGCGATCGTCGGCGCGCTGATCGCCATTCCCGTCAGCCTGTTCCTCGGAAAGAAGATCAATGACCTGATGTCATCAAAGGGCGGCGTGACCGCCTGAGACGGTGTTCCGGCGTTAAAATGCGAACGACGGCCGCGCGGGGTGAGAACCCTTGCGGCCGTTCGCTTATCTTCGCGTGCAGATATGCGGTCTCCCGATCCAGTTAGCCCTTGAGGCGCAATCTGGAGGGGAAGCCGCCTTGCCGTTGTTCGGCGGAAAGTCCGAAGCACTTCGTATTATTCGGGTGGCAAAGCCAGACTAAATACATCGAACTCCCGATCGTGACTTGCGATGGCATCGCAAAGTACTTCGAACCAGTCGCATCGTTCCGAAGGGGAGGTCTCGGTCAACAATTCCACAAAGAGGTTTTCGAGATAGGTACGGTGCTTTTCGCCGTCTCCGACCCGAAAACCGTCGGCATTGCTCACAGCGTATTTGCCGCTTTTCAGATCTTGGAGGCATCTGTAGCGGATCGCCGTCTTATCGTTGATACGTCGCCAGACTGATATTTCTTTAAATAGTTTCATTCGTTTTAGCGAGGCTGTCTGCTTTGGTTGTTAATGTGTCTCTCATGCCCTTTTCATGAGTAACGCGTGAGACCGCTCGTTCTCGGCTTAGAAGAGGCGAAGCCGAAGTGGAGAAAACGCCCGATAACCGCACAATCCGCTACCGGTCTTTACGCCTGGAACAAGCTGCTATCACTCGACAAGATAGAAGGGTGTCTCTGCTCCAATGAATTGCGTGAAAAAAATCCCACTCCCATTGATTGTGGAGGGGCCTTGAAATAATTAATCTATTCAGTCACTTCGATCGTCGCAAAATTCAGGCTTTTCATGAAATCTTCTATTTTTCTGGCCGCAATGGTCGCGGCCCTACTTGCCGGATGCCAATCCAAGGTGTCGGACCAGATGTCGGATATGACCGGCAGGCGCTCATTCATGCTGCCCTATAACGCCACCATTCCTTACGACAAGGAGCCGGAAATTTATGAGGCTTACAAGAAAGCCTTCAAATGCTGGGCTGACGGACCTCACAATGATCAAGGGTTCGTATTGAAGAAAATCTGGATGGCTGATGATGGCGGGATACTCAAAGCGTTTTTCGTCTACCCGTCCGATCCCGACAAAGAGGCCATCGTGTTCAGGCTGACAATGATGGGGCGCTGGTCCGGCGGACTTTCACTCATTGCCGAGGGACCGGAGCGAGACAGTGCTTTCTCGAAGTACATCTTCAGCCAGCATGGTAGTCGGTATATCGCATTGTGCAATGCCGGTACTTTGTCCGTCCGGCGATAAGGCGAAGCGTCCGTTTTAATTTAGGTCGGGTTTCATATCGCCCGACTTCAGCCGTTGTTTGCCGATCACCCCAGCCGCTTCATGAAATAGGCGAAGGACATCATGCCCTCCGGCCAGGGGCCGCGGCCGCTTTCCAGGTTGATGTGGCCGGCTTCGCCCGCGTCCTGGAAGGTGGCGCCCCATGACTTCGCGAAGCTTTCCGCCCGATCATAAGCGCAGTGCGGGTCGGTGCGGCTTGCGACCACATGGGCGGAAAACGGCAGCGGGGCGAGCGGCAGGGGCACAAAGTTGCCTGTATCGAAGGCCGGTTTCGGGGCCTCCCGTTCCAGATCGGTCGGCGCGACCAGAAAGGCGCCGCGGACCTTGTCCTTCGGCAGGGTGTGGGCCGCGTGGGCGATCAGGATGCAGCCTAGGGAGTGGCCCACCAGGACGACGGGCCGCGTGGTCTTCTCAAGGCGCTTTTCCAGCGCGTCCTGCCAGGCCTTGCGGACCGGCTGGAACCAGTTCTTCTGTTCCACGACCCAGGCATTGGCCATCTTGGCCTGCCAGCGCATCATCCAGTGCCCGGACGGCGTGTCGCCATAGCCTGGAACGAGCAGGATATCGGTGTCGGATATTTTCAAGGGACGGGCCGCTCCGTTTGCATTCAGGGCAGTCTTGGCCCAGGCGGAAAAGCCGTGTCAACCGCGAAGCGACGGGTTGCGTCCCTGTTTAGGGTCAGTTCTGGCGAATTTCGTTGACGAAGCTGCCGATTTCGACCTGCAAATCCTGCAGGCGTTCAACGAAATGACTGGCGGTTTCCAAAACAAAGCGGGCGCTGTCATCGATCGTGGTCAGTTGCTCCGCCACATCCTGCACGGCGAGGCAAGCGGATTGGGACTGGTCTGCCGCGGCGTTGGAGTTTTCCGAGATTGCCACACCGGTCTGCTGCTGTTGTTCCATAGACGATGTGACCATGTTGGTCAGCTCACCGATCCGGGCAATCGTGTCCGAAATTGTCTTGAACTCGTCGATGGCCTCAGCGGTAAAGCCCTGGATTTCCTGGACACGCTGCGCGATGTGGTTGGTTGATTGTTCCGTCTGAGCTGCCAGTTCCTTCACTTCCGAGGCAACGACGGCAAACCCGGCGCCCAGTTCTCCTGCCCTTGAAGCTTCGATTGTGGCGTTGAGGGAGAGAAGCTTGGTCTTATCGGCGATCTTGTTGATGATGCTGATAATTTCCTCGATCTCCTGTGCGCCGGCGCTCAGGCTTTCAAAAGTGCTGTTGGCCGCAGTGACGCGCTCCGCCGCGGTCGTCACGGTATTGCGCGTGCCCGCCAGTTCGCTTTCGATATTGCGGATGGATGTGAGCAACTCGGCAGTCGCTTCGGAGACCATTTTGACCTGGTCGGTGGATCGGGTCGAGGCGACGGCGCTGGTTTGGGACCGCTCCCTGGCCGTGCCGGAAAGCTGGCTGGCACTTGCGGCTGCCTGCCTCATGCGTTGAGCGGCTGTTGAAATCTCCTCAACGGATCCCGCGACCTTGGACTCCAGTTCGGTTGCCATGGCTATCCGCTTTTGCGCTTGCCTTGACCTTTCCAGAACCGGGGCAACCTGCGCACCGAGGTATTCCAGCATCCGCACCAGGTGGGGGGACGGATTTGCGGGACGGCTGTCGTAAAATTCAATCACCGCTTCGACATTGCCCCGGACCATGACCGGGCAGCCGTAGCCGCCAATGAGGCCGGCCTCTTCCGCAAATGGCTTGCGCGGATAATTGTCGTCCTTGATGACGTCCGGAATCCAGTCAAACTTCTTTTTCTGATGGACACGGCCGGGCAGGCCGATGCCGGTCTTGAAGCGTAAGGTCTCGGTCTTGGCTTTGAAAGCATCCGCATTGGCGCCAGGCTGGAGATGCCAGATCTTCAGCGATTCCAACTCCTGGGGATTGTCCGGGCAAGGGGCCCAGGCGTGGCCGATTTTCCAGTCGCCATAGTCGCATATGGCTTTCATGAAGCCCATCAGCCACGTTTTGAAATCGTCGGTTTCGGAACTTATCCGGCCGATCTGATCCAGCAGATCGAATATCGCATCCAAGGCGCGCGGCTCTTCTGTTCGAGCATGGGCATTCAGGTGTTTGATCATGTCTAAAGCATCCGCATGGATTTCAGAAAATACGTCTCCGGCGATACCGCGTTCGAGCGGACGAACAATCGTCTGCGTGTCGCGGAGGGGACGGCGGCTACCTCATGGCGAAAACGACGTATCTTGTTGAAAAATAAAGATGATACTCTCATAATCATGGAAGTCGACGTTTCAACGGATGTGAAATCGTCCCAGATTCCGGCACACATGTTCGTGACGGATGATAAGTATATGCTTGCCTCATATTATTCGAACTCCGGAAGAGTTCTTTTAATTTTTCAAATTTTCAGAATTTTGGAATAGAGACCTAAGTATTGCATCGTGTTGCAACTCGGGGTGATGTTGCGATGCCAAAATGTAGTCTTGTTAAATTCCGGACTCGTTGATGAATTCGTTGTTGTCGCGGCCCAGGCGCTGCGTTTGCACGCAGGCATTTCGCGATCGCGTTCTGCTCAGGCGGTCCCCCTCGGAGACCGAGAGGGTGCCGTGTCGAACGGTGCGCCACCGGATATGAAACCTGGTATCGGCGGTTGCGGCTCGCCGGTCGGGCAGCCCTGTAGACATACCGCCCGTGAAGCGGTGCCATCGCCCGATGCGCCAACGCAGGGCGGTCGGGACGTTCGTCATCCTTCGAGACGGAGCCGGGGCGCGACTTTACGGACGCAGCCGGCCGGAAGGAGCCGCAGCGTTGACGCTTACGGCCAGTACGGCGACCGGCAGGCCTTGCGTGGGCCGTGATAGGGCTGGAACGTGTTGTCGTAAGCCCGATAGGACCGGTACTTGCGATGGCACCAGTTGTAATGTGCCTGGCTCAGGCCGCGGGGCCGGTAATTGGGGTATGAAGGGTAATTGTAACCCGGGCCGATGATCGTACCGAACGTGAAGGCGCCAAGCGGAAACCACCAGCCGTTATACTGGCGATAACCGCGCCTTGGATGGCGGTAGCCGCGATGGCCGTTGTAGTAGGTATTGCCGTTGTGCCTGTAAAAACCCTTGTTCGAGCGGTAATGCCGTTGGGAACGGTCAACCCTTTGGTCGCGGTTCGTCCTCGGGGGACGGTATTGTTCGGAAAACTGCCTTTGGGACGGACGGTTTCCGTAGACTTGCGGCCCTTCGGTCCGGCGGTTTCCAAGGTACTGAACTGTCGTTACGTTTCCACCGGCGGCACTGGCAATATTGGGTTTCGCTTGCAGGAACGGCAGGGCCTGCGCCGGGCCGGCGAAACCGGTCGCGGCGGCGAGATAACCGGCAAAACCGGCTTTCAGGATCTTAAGTAACATAACTGTCCTCCGTCATAGGCCCCACAGACCGAACGTTTAGAGGACATTGTTGCGGGAAATGAGGCGGGTCTGTCATTGACCTGGAACAAAAGCTCCGATCAGGACAGCGGACCGTAGAAACCGGTGCGCAGAGGGCGGGCCCAGTCGGGTCGTCCGTTCCGCTCCGCCTCAAGGGCGGCCTTCCCCCAGTCATAGGGAAGGATCTTCGCTTCAAATAGCCAGCCGGCTGCTGTTTTCGTCATGGTGGCGTAGCGGGCGTGGGGGCTGCCGGCCTCGGATTTGTGCGGCGCCGGAGCATCGTCGAAATAGCCCGGAAGGCCGACGCTGCCCGGGTTGAGAATAGTCTGGCCGCTTCCGGCAAGATGGATGAGCCGCGGAATATGGGTGTGGCCGCAACAGATGACGGGAGCCGCTTCACCGCAGAGGCGCCCGGCAATGTCATCTTCGTCGGCCATGCGGATGCGGTCGCCGTCGATCCGCTCGGTCAGGTAGGTGTTATCGTCCTCCGGCGTGCCGTGGCAAAGCAGGATTTCGTCGGTGAGACGGATGACGGGGGACAGACCTTCGAGCCATGTCAGGCTTTCCGGCGACAGATGGTCGTAGGTGAAACTGTCCGTGCGGTTTTCCGGCGGGATATTTCCCGCCGCCACCACCCGGTCGTGGTTGCCGCGCACCGTCATCCAGCCCGTTTCGCGCAGGATTGCCGCCGTTTCTTCCGGCCACAGGGGGCCGGAGACGCAATCGCCGAGGTTCACGACAACGTCGGGCGCCTCGTGCCTGAGATCGGCAAGAACCGCCTCAAGCGCGAGGGCATTCCCGTGAATGTCGGCGATCACGGCGATCTTCATGCGCTCAGCTTTCGCCGAAGACCCGCTTGAAGATCACGTCGACGTTCTTGGTGTGGTAGCCGAGGTCAAAACGGTCGCGGATGTCGTCTTCCGACAGGTACTTGCGCACGTCGGCATCGTTGAGCAGTTCGCTCTGGAAATCGACGTCGGAGGATCCGGACACCTGGTAGCTTTCCCAGACCTTCATGGCGTTGCGCTGGACGAGCCGGTAGGCGTCCTCGCGCGAGCAGCCGGCCTGGGTCAGCGCAAGCAGGATGCGCTGGGAATGCACGAGGCCTCCGAGACGGTCCATGTTGCCGATCATGCGTTCCGGATAGACCAGCAGCTTGTCGATGACGCCGGTGAGGCGGGCGAGCGCGAAGTCGAGGGTGACGGTCGTGTCCGGGCCGATCATGCGTTCCACGGAGGAGTGCGAGATATCGCGCTCGTGCCACAGCGCCACGTTTTCCATCGCCGGGGTCACCGCCATGCGCACCAGACGGGACAGGCCGGTCAGGTTTTCGGTCAGGACCGGGTTGCGCTTGTGCGGCATCGCAGACGAGCCTTTCTGGCCGGGAGAGAAGTACTCTTCGGCTTCCAGGACCTCGGTGCGCTGCAGATGGCGGATTTCGACTGCGACGCGCTCGATCGACGAAGCGATCACGCCAAGGGTCGCGAAATACATGGCGTGGCGGTCACGCGGAATGACCTGGGTGGAGACCGGTTCCGCCGTCAGGCCCATCGCCTTGGCGACATGTTCTTCCACACGCGGATCGATGTTGGCGAAGGTGCCGACGGCGCCGGAAATGGCGCAGGTGGCGATTTCTTCGCGGGCATTCCGCAGGCGGGTGCGGCAGCGGTCGAATTCGGCATAGGCTTCCGCCATCTTCAGGCCGAAGGTGACCGGCTCGGCGTGAATGCCGTGGGAGCGGCCGATGGTGACCGTATCCTTGTGCTCGAAGGCCCGGCGCTTGATGGCGGCAAGCAGAGCGTCCATGTCGGCCAGCAGAATGTCCGTTGCCCTCACGAGCTGGACATTGAAACAGGTGTCGAGCACGTCGGAGGAGGTCATGCCCTGGTGGACGAAGCGGGCGTCCGGGCCGACGATTTCCGCCAGATGGGTCAGGAAGGCGATGACGTCGTGCTTGGTTTCGCGCTCGATCTCGTCGATCCGGTCGATGTCGAAGGTGGCCGGGCCGCCCTTGTCCCAGATGGTCTTGGCGGCCTCTTTCGGGATCACGCCCAGTTCGGCAAGTGCGTCGCAGGCATGGGCCTCGATTTCGAACCAGATGCGGAATTTGGATTCAGGCGACCAGATAGCGACCATGTCCGGCCGCGAGTAGCGCGGGATCATCGAGCGTCCTCGTTTTGAGAAAATCTGGCTGCCGTTTACCAGACGCCTCGTGATCCCTCAATGGAGAGCCGCGAATTATTGCCTTTTGCGCTCGATCGGTGCCGTCGCGTAGTCCCAGGCGGCGGCCAGTGCGAGCGGCAGGCCCCAGGGGAGCAGAAGCATCGCGCTTTCGACCATGAAAATGTAGGCGGAGCCCGCGCCGGTCATCAGCATCTCGACGACTCCGTGGATCGCCAGGATATCGCCGTGCGATGCCGCATAATATGTGCGGAACTGCAGGAAGTGGAACAGGGCTGCCATGCCGACAGTGCCGGTAATCAGACCGAGAAACATGGCGGCGAAGCGCGCGCTCGGCTGGGGCCGGAATCGACCGGCAAAGGCGGCCAGGGCCCGGGCGAACAGGGCGCCGGCGAAAGACCCGAGGGCGAACAGGAAGACGACGTCGATCGTTCGGCTGGTCACGCCCTGATAGGACAAGGCAAGCTGGATCGTGACGAGACCGGTGATCAGCAGCGACCAGATCAGAGAAAAACCGAAGGCCCTGATAGGGAGCCACTGGTTCCCCGCTCGGATCCGATTGCCGATTTTCAGTGAGGTCGAACTGACCACGGTCCTGCTATCTCCTGATGTGTGACTGGGGACCGTGCCAGCAAAAGATTGAGAAAGCCTTGGCGTTACGTAACGCAAGATTTCTTCGAGCCTGTTTACGGGATGTTCGGGTCCGCCGTGCTTGAAGGAGGGGCAAACCCGTTTTCTGAGGCCTGTGCACTTCCACCGCTCAGGTCCTCCGATCTTCAAAAGGATATCGACTTTATGACGTTCAAAATGACCGCCGCGGCCGGAAGCCTGTTCTTGACCATGCTTGCAGGGCAGGCGCAGGCAGCCGATGTCGACTTCGCCCGTTTTCTGGCGACCCCGGCGGGCGCCTCGGGCGTTGCTGCGGCCGTCGCCGGGCTGGGTAAATGCGACACGCCGCTGTCCTGGGGCTATGCCTATGACGAGGCGCTCGACCGGGAGAACACCGATCACCTGTTTGCGGCCTGCCAGTTCGATCCCGACTGGGAAGAAGGCGAAGAGCTCTACGACAAGAGCGTCATTGCGAAATTCATGTTTCTCGAAGGCCAGCCTTATCTGGAAAGCCTGACCTATCTGCCGTGAGACGCACCTCTCGCCTCATGCCGGGAACTGCCCGCGCATGAGGCGCATGGCTCGCACAGGCGGTCGCGCTCAGGCCTCTTCAGCGGCCTTGCGGATGGCGGAAATGTTGGCGGCGTAGCTGTCCACCGAGCCGCCTTTGAACACGGCGGAACCTGCGACGAGCACATTGGCACCGGCAGCGGAGACCAGCGGCGCGGTTTCCGGCGTGATGCCGCCGTCGATCTCGATGTCGATCGGCCGGTCGCCGATCATTGCCTTGATCCGGGCCGTCTTTTCCACCATGGCCTGAATGAACTTCTGACCGCCGAAACCCGGGTTGACGGTCATGATCAGGATCAGATCGAGCCGGTCGAGCACATATTCCAGGACATTTTCAGGCGTTGCCGGGTTGAGCGACACGCCGGCCTTTTTTCCGAGTGCACGGATGGCCTGCAACGAACGGTCCAGATGGGTGCTTGCTTCCGCATGGACGGTGATGATGTCGGACCCGGCCTTGGCGAAAGCTTCCAGATAGGGGTCGCACGGCTCGATCATCAGATGGGTATCGAACACCTTGTCCGTGTGCGGGCGCAGCGCCTTGATCACGTCCGGACCGAAGGTGATGTTGGGAACGAAATGGCCGTCCATCACATCAAGATGGATCCAGTCCGCGCCCGCCTCCACGACGTCGCGGACCTCCTGTCCGAGCTTGGAAAAGTCGGAAGCGAGGATCGAGGGGGCAATGATGATGTCGCGGGACATGGCAGGCTCCGGAAAAAGGCCGGCACCGCTCGGGTGCCGACAGCAATTCATGTTCCCGCGGGCGCTATCACGCTATTCGGGCAGGGGCAAGTCGCTGACGCGGCCTGACGCCGGAGAACCGGTCAAAACCGGCCGGTTATCGCCAGATAACGGCCGTCAGGACCTTCGAAACCATGGGTCTGCATGAGAATCAGGGCCGCAAAGACCGGCGGTCCCGCATCCGGGTAACGGGTGATCACCCGTTCGATCCGGTAGGACAGCGGACAGCCCCGGCTTTCGGGAAGGTCCTTGTCCTCGTTTAGAACCCTGGCCATTCCCTGGTAGAGCATGGTCAACCGGAAACCCCTGGTCTGCGCGCCGTAGCTGGCGCATTTGCCGGCTTCCAGCGGGTACTCCTCGATGGAAAACTCCATCGGATCGTCAAACGCGGGGACAGCAATACGCGGATTGACGACCATGAGATGCGGATCCGCACTCACTTCGGTCACCGGATTGGCACCGACCGTTTGCCCGGGATAGTCAATGCCGTCCAGCAGGCCGGAATCGTGTGCGGCCTGGATCGCCACGTGTCTCGTGTCCCCCAGGATCGTGTCCTGATCGATACCGTCCGGCACATTCTGTTCGACGAACTTGAAAGGGGAGGGCTTCACCCAACTGTCTTTCTGGACGTCGATCACGAAGACTTCCGAATAGGGAAAACCGGATCCGTCCTGAATGCCGTATTGTTCGAATGCGAAACGTCGTCCGTCCTTGGAAAAGCCGATAATGTCGATATCGGCGAAATCGCCGGCATGAACCGTAGATACAATGGTGGTGGCCAGCAAGGTGCCGAAAACGGCGGCGCAGGCTCGACTGAAAATTCCCATAAATCAAACTCCTGTGTGCCCAGGACGGGCGCACGTTACGCATTATTTCGGCGAATGTCAGGTGGCTTTTTGGGCTTCGGTCAATGAATACCATTGCCCGAAGGGTTTGAGCATCAGGGGGAGCATGTAGATCGGCAATTGGCCGAGCGCGAACCAGAGCCAGGTGAACTCGGGAACCGTGCCGCCCAGGGCCGCAACCATCAGTCCCAGGTTCCGGTTGCCGGCGGAATGGGCGATCACGAAGGCATCCGCACGCGAGGCGGGCCGGAACACCAGCAGGGTCAAGCCGATCTGCGCAAAGGCAACGACGAAGGTGAGGCCCGCGATCGCGACGGTGAAGAGGGGCCGGTCCGCGAAGGTGGCTGCCACATTGTCCATGGCTGCGACCGCGAAAAAGAACAGGAGCAGGACGTTCAGACCGTCGATCTGGGACTTGTAGCCGACGATCCGCGCCCTGCCGATGACGAGGCGGATGAGTGAGGCAACCAGGAACGCTCCGCCGAGCAGGAGGAACAGCCGCAGAGCAAGATCCGGCGCGCTGATCGGCAGCACACCGTTCAGGATCAGACCGCCCATCAGGGGGGCGGAGACCGGTGTCAGCAGGACGCACGCGATCAGCACCGTGAGGCTGAGGGCGCCGTCGAGCCCCATCAGGTAGATGAAGGCGGGCGCGGACATAACCGAGGGCGCGGCGGTTACGATGAAGATGGCAAGCGTGAATTCCGGGCCGATGCCGGTCAGCCCGAAGACGTGCAGAAGCAGGACGGCGATCGCGGGCAGCCCGAGCATCATCCAGGCGCCGGCGCCGACGAGAAGGACGGGACGTTTCAGCCGGCTGCGGACGGCCTCCGGGGCGACGCGCAGGAAGGCAAGCACCAGCAGCACGAAGACGGTGTGGGAGAGCCAGGGCCTAGCATAGGCGGACCAGGACGGCAGCGCCATCCCGACGAACAGGCTGGCCGCGACCGCCACGGTTCCGCGTCGTCCAAGCCATCCGAGGGCGGCCAGAGGCAGGTTCAGCATTAAGGGTCCGTCCTTTGCGGGACCGGATCGCAATTCTCGGTCCCCGTACTCAAAGTATATGGATTTTCTTGTTTTTAAGGTATGAGCGGAAAGGAAGGAAAATCCAAGAGGCGGTTTTGCATCAGGTCGATGTCATTGTGCTCGGTGCCGGGATCGCGGGTGTGTCCAGCGCGGCTCACCTGCGCCAGCGCGGCCTTGATGTGGCCCTGATAGACCGGCGGCATCCGGGTGAGGAAACGTCTTTCGGCAATGCCGGCATTATCCAGCGCAGCGGGTTCTGCCCGTTTCCCTTCCCGACCGATCCGGCGGTTCTGTTCGACATCGCGCTGAAACAGTCCACGACTGTTACGTATGATTTCGCGACGCTTATCCGTCTGGTTCCCTGGCTCTTTCGCTATCGCCGGTTTTCCAATACGGCCCAGGCCGTGCAGGAATACGCAAAGGCCATGGCGCCGCTCAAGGCGCTGGCCCTGGACGAGCACAAGGCTCTGGCAAAATGGGCGAATGCGGAACGCTTCTACCGCAAGAGCGGCTGGCTGCACGTCTACCGATCGCAAAAAGGCGCTGCGGCCGGCGAGGTGGAGCGCCATTTCGCCCGGATCTACGGCGTGGAGTACCGGGAGTTCAGCGGCGGCGACATCAACTCCGTGGAGCCGGGTCTGATCAGCGACGGGCTGTTCGGGGTCTATTGGCCGGAAAGCGAATCGGTATCCAACCCGGCGGCGGTAACCGACGCCATCTGGCGCAGCTTCATTCAGGACGGCGGGCGGTTCTTCACCG
The DNA here is from genome assembly GCF_048260565.1 of Roseibium sp. Classification (GTDB taxonomy): domain Bacteria; phylum Pseudomonadota; class Alphaproteobacteria; order Rhizobiales; family Stappiaceae; genus Roseibium. The sequence goes on from NZ_JBLXGP010000011.1 coordinate 80,280, forward strand.
GAAACGCCCTCGGACTGGAGCGCAAGCGGAACGGCTGGTACCTGCGGGCGGAACGCAGCGATATCAGGGCGGCGCAGGTGGTTGTCGCCCTGGGGCCCTGGTCCGGCGATTTCCTGAAGAAAATGGGCGAAAGCTATCCGCTTGCGGTCAAGCGCGGCTATCACTCCCATTTCCGTCCGGCCTCCGGCGCGTCCCTGTCCCGGCCGGTCGTCGATGTGGAGCACGGCTTCGTCCTGACCCCGATGGAACGGGGCATCCGGCTGACGACGGGGGTCGAGTTCGCCGACCGCGATGCACCGCCGTCGCAGGGGCTGATCAAGATGGCGCGAAAGCGGGCGGAGGAAATTTTTCCTCTTGGCCGCCAGATCGACAACGAACCCTGGCTCGGCAGCCGGCTTTGCCTGCCGGATTCGCTGCCCGTTGTCGGCGCCTCGCCGGAAAATCCGGGGCTTTGGTACAATTTCGGTCACGGGCATGAAGGGTTCACCCTGGGGCCGGTGACGGCGCGGATGCTGGCGGAACTGATGACCGGCGAGAAGCCTTGCGCGAACGCAAGCCCAGTTTCACCTTTGAGGTTCATTGCATGAGCCTCATTCTGGCTGCGCTGCAGACCGCGATCCTGCCGGTCTTTGCGGCACTTGCGCTCGGACTGGGACTTGGCTGGCGCGGCGTTCTCACCCGGGCCGACGCCACCTCGATCAACAAGTTCGTCATTCTGGCCGCGCTTCCGGCTCTTCTGTTCGGTCTGGTGGCCCGGGCGCCGCTCGCCGAATTCGATCTCAAGATCGTCCTGATCTATCTCCTGAGTGAAGTCCTGATGTACGGCCTCGGCTTTGCTGTCGCCTGGCGTTACTTCAAACGTCCCGTTCTGGAAGCTCTGCTGATCGGTATGGCGTGCTGCTTCGCCAACCACGTCTTCTTCGTCTTTCCCATTGCCCAGGAAGCCATCGGTCCGGAAGCGGCTCTGCCCGTTGCCGCGGTCATGGCCGTCGATGCCGTCGTGCTTTACGGGACGACGATCCTGCTTCTGGATGTGGTCAGTGCCGGCAGCGGGTCTCTGGTCAGGATCGCGAAACAGATCGGCAGCAATCCACTGATTCTTTCCCTGGCCGCCGGCGTCCTCGTGAATTTCTCCGGATTGGAGCTCCATGCGGGACTGATCCGGTACGTCGATTTCGTCGGAGCCGCCACGGCCCCGTCAGCCCTGTTCGCGCTGGGCGTGATGTTGTCCGCGGTCCCGCTGAAACGGATCGAAGGCGCCGTGGCAATGGCCGCCCTCATGAAGGTCCTGGTTCATCCGCTTGTCTATTTCGCGCTTGTGGGTCTTGCCGGCGGAAGCGATCCGGTCTGGCAGCACTCCGTGCTTCTGGTCGCCGCCGGTCCCTGCGGCGCCATGCCCTTCGTCCTCGCATTGCGCTATGGCATCGATCCGACGGTGATCATGAAGGCCATCCTGTTGTCGACGGTGGCGTCCGTGTTCACGCTTGCCTTCTTGCTGTGAAGCGTCCGGAGGATCGCGGCCCTTGGTTTTGTCCGGTGAGGTTTTATCGTGCGCTCAGCTCTCGCGCAGGGGCAGGGCGACGGTTTCCTTGACGGTGCTGACCACGATCCTCGACTGGACGTCGGAGACGAGCGTGTTGTCGAGCAGCTTGAGGCGCAGGAAATTGTCGTAGGTCTTGATATCGTCGGTAATGACCTTGATAAGATAGTCAACGGCACCCGTGATGCGTTCGCAGGTGACCACTTCCGGCCAGTTGTGAACCAGGCGGTCAAAGGTCTCCATGTTCTCCCGGCTGGGGACCGCCAGTTTCACGAAGGAATAGGCGACAAATCCCAAACCGACCGATTCCCGGTCGATGATTGCCGTGATTTGCCGAATGATGCCTTGTTCCTTTAACTTCTTGATTCGACGCCAGCATGGTGTCTGACTCATGCCCGCTTCCTTCGCGATCTCGGCGATAGACAGAGAGGCGTCGCGTTGAAGGGCCTTGAGAACCCTGATATCTGATGGATCGAGAAGATAATGTTCGGGCATCGGCGCTTTGGGGAATAATTACGCGTTTCTTCGTGGATTGAAGGTCACGATAGCACAGAAATTGTCATCGAAAAGGATGATATTATCCTCAGCGAAGACGAGGCCCGGACAGGCCACGGACGCGGTTACCGGTTAGGAGGGAAACGGATGAATGTTTATGTGCCGACTGTCACGCTGGACGACAAATACGTCGCCACGAGTGGCCAGGTTTATCTGACAGGCATACAAGCACTGGTCCGTCTCCCCATGGATCAGGCGCGGTTCGACAAAATGGCGGGGTTGAAAACCGGCGGCTTTATCTCCGGTTATCGCGGGTCACCGCTCGGCGGCTATGACACCGAACTGGTTCGCGCCAAACGTTTTCTGGATCCCTATCACATCGTCTTTCAGCCCGGCGTGAACGAGGAACTCGGCGCGACGGCCGTGTTCGGCAGCCAGAAGCTCCACGGGCCGGGCCGGCATTCCGGCTATGACGGCGTTTTCGGGATCTGGTACGGCAAGGCGCCCGGCGTCGACCGCGCGGGCGATGCGCTGAAGCAGGCCAATGCCGCCGGCACCCATCGCCACGGCGGGGTCCTGGCGCTGGCCGGCGACGACCATCTCGCCAAATCCTCCGTTCTTCCGGGGCAGAGCGAATTCATGTTCGAGCACATGGAAATGCCTGTGCTCAATCCGTCCGACCTTCAGGACGTTCTCGACTTCGGTCTCCACGGCCTGGCAATGTCGCGGTTCTCCGCACTGTGGTCCGCCCTGATCTGTGTCGCCGATACGATGGACGCTTCGGCGACGATCAACGTTTCCGACGACCGGCTGAGCTTCGTGTTCCCGCAAGAGAGCGATCCGCGCAAGGATTATCATCAGAACCGCGATCTTCTGCTGGCCAACCGTCTGGAAACCGAGCGCCTGCAGCGCGAATTGCGCCTCCCTGCCGCACAGGCCTATGTGCGCGCCAACCGACTCGACCGGGCAACCTTCGGCGCGACCTCCCGCGTTCGGCTCGGTCTGGTCGCCACCGGCAAGGCCTACAGGGACCTGCGCCAGGCACTGGACCTGCTGGGCGTGAGCGAAGCGAAGGCGCGGGAGATCGGTCTTGCCGTCTACAAGGTCGCCATGCCCTGGCCGCTGGAACCGGAGGGGCTGGGCGAATTCGCACGCGGTGCGGAACACCTGCTGGTCGTGGAACACAAGCGGGCCTTCCTGGAGCCCCAGATCAAGGAAGCACTCTATCATTGGCCGGCGTCCGAGCGTCCCGAGATCTGGGGCAAACGCCGCCCGAACGGCGCGCCCTTCCTCTCCGATGTGCTGGAACTCTCCATTGCCGAGATCATCCAGGCGCTGATTTCCTGGCTGCCGAAAGACGTGGTTACGGATGAGATGCACCAGGTGGCCGAGCGCATGAACAAGCAGGTCATGTGGGCGCAGGGCCATGCCGAACGGGCGGTCCGTTCGCCCTATTTCTGTTCCGGCTGCCCGCATTCGACCTCCACCGTTGCACCGGAAGGCGCCCGCGTCATGCCCGGGATCGGCTGTCACGCCATGGTGGAAATCGCCGGCCGGACTTTGGAAGGCCAGATCGCCATGGGGGCCGAAGGCATTCTCTGGATCGGACAGAAGGATTTCTCCGACGACAAGCACGTCTTTGCCAATATGGGCGACGGCACCTATTTCCATTCCGGTATAATGGCGATCCGCCAGGCGGTCGCCGCCAAGGCGCCGATCACCTACAAGATCCTGTTCAACGACGCCGTGGCGATGACCGGCGGACAGGCGGTGGACGGACAGCTGACCGTGCCGCAGATCACGCAGCAGATGGCCGCGGAAGGGGTTCAGCGCATTGAGGTGCTCAGCGAAGACCCGGACCGTTACGGCTCGTGGAGCGACCTGGCTCCGGGCGCCAGCGTGCATCACCGCGATCACCTGATGGAAATCCAGAAGGACCTGCAGACCTATCCGGGCGTGTCCGTCATCATCTACGACCAGACCTGTGCCGCGGAAAAACGCCGTCGGCGCAAGCGCGGCCTGATGGAAGATCCGGACAAGCGGCTGTTCATCAACGACCGGGTCTGCGAAGGCTGTGGCGATTGTTCCGTTCAGTCGAACTGCCTGTCGGTGGAACCGCTGGCGACGCCTTACGGCGAAAAGCGCCAGATCAACCAGTCGAGCTGCAACAAGGACTTTTCCTGCGTGAAGGGCTTCTGCCCGTCCTTCGTCGAGATCGAGGGCGCGGCCCTGCGCAAGGCGGAAAAGGCCGATGTCGATATCGACAGGATCCTGGAAACGTTGCCGGAGCCGGAACTGGCCGGCCTGGAACGCACCGTCAACCTGCTGGTCGCCGGTATCGGCGGCATGGGCGTAACCACGGTCAGCGCCATTCTCGCCATGGCGGCCCATCTGGACGGCAAACATGCCTCCACGCTGGACATGACCGGCCTGGCGCAGAAGGGCGGCCCCGTGACCTCCCACGTCCGGTTTGCGGCCGGTGACAAGACCATCGAGGGACCGCGGGTGCCGACGGCCAGCCTCGATGTGCTGCTGGCAAGCGACATGGTCGTGGCGACAAACGCGGAACAGCTGGGTATGGCCAACCGCGAGGCGACCAGGGCCTTTGCCAACACGCGGATTGCGCCGACGGCGGAATTCGTCATGCGCCAGACGCTCTCCTTCGACGAGATTCGCATGGACAAGGCGCTGAAGGAGGCCTCGAAAGCCTATCTCGGAATGGATGCGGCCGGGATTGCCGAAAAGCTCCTGGGCGATGCCATCTATGCCAACATGATCCTGGTCGGTATGGCCTACCAGTCCGGCGCGCTGCCGATTTCGGCTCAGGCCATCGAGGGTGCGCTGCGCCTGAACAAGGCCGCCGTGGACTCCAATATCCAGGCCTTCCGGGCGGGACGTATCCTGGCCGCTCAACCGGAGCTCATTCTCGACCACTTGCCGAGGGACGTGGAGGCACCGAAGCTGAGCCTCGACGAACAGATCGAGGCCTATGTGCGCGAGCTGACCGCCTATCAGGACGCCGGTTACGCACAGCGTTTCAAAACCACGATCTCGAAGGTCCGGGAAGCCGACGAGGCCAAGGGTCCGGGCACGTTGCGGCTGACGGCAACGGCCGCCGATATGCTCTACAAGGTGATGGCCTACAAGGACGAATACGAGGTCGCGCGGCTCTACTCAGATCCGGCCTTCAAGCGGAAAATCGCGGAGCGGTTCGAGAATCCGCGCAAGCTCAAGATCCATCTGGCGCCGCCACTGATCGCCCACCACAAGGACGCACGCACCGGGCGGCCGGAAAAGATCGCCTTCGGGCCGTGGATCTTTACCGCCTTCAAGCTGATGTCCGCGTTCAAGGGCATTCGCGGCAAGTGGTTCGATCCCTTCGGTCGGACCGCGGAGCGCAAGGCCGAGCGTCAGCTCGTGCGGCAGTATACCGAGGATCTGGCCACGATCGCGAACCGGCTGGAAACGGCAAACTACGGCCTTCTGGTCGAACTTGCCCGCGTACCGGACATGATCCGGGGTTTCGGCCCGGTCAAGGACGCCAATATGGCCAAGGCTGCCGAAAAGCGGTCGGCTCTGCTTGATCGGCTCGAGCGCGGCTCCGGTGGCGGCAATGACGGCGACAGCGCGTCCAAGGACTATCTGGAAGCCGCCGAGTAAGGGTCCCAGGCGAGCCGTTTGTCATCAACGCTGTTGATTGATCTCTTCGGCTCGTCATTCCAGACAAATGCAGCGAAGCTGCGTGCAGATCTGGAATGACGAAGTGGTTAGGGTTTTGTCCCGAAAGGTTGCCGGCTACTTTCTGAACCGCGATTGCCAGGTCGGGACCGGATCGTCCGAAGCGGCCTGCGCATGATAGATGCCGCGGGCAATGGCGCGGGCGAGACAGGAAGCCGCCGCTGCGCCGATCTGAACCATGTCCTCCAGGCCGCGTTCCAGTTTCCTCTGGCCGGTCGACATGGCAAAGACGAGGTCCCCGTCGAGCGGGGTATGTGCGGGCCACAGCGCGCGGGCCAGCCCGTCATGGGCCATGACGGCCAACCGCTTAGCCTCGGATTTGGTCAGCACCGCGTCGGTCGCCACCGCCGCGATGGTGGTATTGGCGCCTGCCTTCAGCCCGTCGAGCTTGGTCCGGACGGAAACGGCTTCGGGCGGCAGCGGGTACGGCAGGCCGAGGCCGCCGAATTCGTCGCCGATCTCGAAGGGAGACGCCCAGAAATGGGCCGTGTCGCCCACGGTGGCCCGGCCGAGTGCGTTGACGGCGACGAGCGCTCCGACCGTGACGCCGTTTTCGAGAACCTTGGAGGCCGAACCGAGCCCGCCCTTCAGGTTGGCCGTTGTGGCGCCGGCCCCGGCGCCGACGGAACCTAGGGCGAAGTCTTCGCCGACATTGTCGAGGGCGGCGCGGCCGAGATCCCGGTAGGGCGCGGCCTCGCCCCAGCCCTTGTCGCCGCCGTTGAGCAGGTCGAACAGGATGGCGGTCGGAACGATGGGCACGCGCACCGGGCCTACGGCGAAACCGCGTCCGAGTTCGGCCAGCCGGCCCTGGACGCCGGCTCCGGCATCGAGGCCGAAGGCGGAGCCTCCGGCAAGGACGATGGCATCGACCTTGTCGACGGTCTGTTCCGGCTCCAGCAAGGCGATTTCCCGCGTGCCGGGCGCGCCGCCATGAATGGCGACGGAAACGACGGCCGACTCGTCCGGCAACAGCACTGTCGCGCCCGATTTCAGCGCCGGGTCTTCGGCATTGCCGACCTTCAGGCCAGGGACGTCGGTGATCAGGTTTCGGGGGCCGGGCATGGCGGGTTTCTTTTCGAAACTGGTTGTTGGGGAACCAGTCTAGACCAGTCAGCGGCGAATGTTGGGATTTATTTCGAGACGCTGTGATAGCCGCGGCGGATATAGACCAGCGAGTGGTCCTCATCGCTCATGCGGACGTCGGCGACGGTGCCGATGATGACCGAATGGGTGCCCATCTCGGTGACGCTGAAGACCTCGCAATCGATGCTGAGGCTTGCATCCTTCAGGCCGGGACATCCAGTGGCAAGCGAGGTCCATTCGGCCATGGCGAACCGGGCGTCCATGTCGAGATTACCGCGTCCGGCGAAGGCGTCGGAAAGGGGCTGGTGGTTCGGCTGCAACGTGTTGACGCAAAAGACCCGGTTCTTCAGGACCGCAGCGTGCACCCGGCTCGACCGGTTGACGCAGACCAGAATGCTGCATGGATCGTCGGAGACCGAGCAGACCGCGGAAACCGTTGCACCGAGCCGTCCGGCTGCGCCATCGGTCGTCAGGATATGAACCGCGGTGACGATCCGGCTCATGGCCTCGCGGAAATGAGCGCTATCGAGCGTCGCATAGCTGTCCCCCGGAGCGCCCGGCTTCTGGGGAGCGTTTCCGGTGCCGGCGGCTTTGGTCGTGGCGGCAGTCTTCAAGGCCAAAAAGAACGTTCCTTTCTGCTGGCTCCCTGACGTCCGGTGTCGCGTGAAGGAACCTTTTCCAAGAATATAGGTGGGAATTGGTGAAGGACACGTTTTTGCGGAGGCAAAATATTCGGATTACGGCAGGGAGCGTGCCTTCGAAGGTATCAGCCGGGGATGGTTCAGGTCTGGCGAAGGCGCTCTAATCCGGAAGATGACAGAAAATATATCCAAACCGCCGTTTGCATCGTGTACCAATTGGTCGGGACTGACAGGGAAAGCTGAAGCGCCAGATGATGAAGACATGGATTTTGGCAGGTGCGGCCGCAGTAGCCGGCCTGGCTCTCACCGGAGCGGCCCGCGCCGATATCGTGATCGCGACCGCAGGTCCTATGTCCGGCCAGTACGCCCTTTTCGGAGAGCTGATGAAGGCCGGGGCTGAACAGGCGGTTGCCGACATCAACAAGGCAGGTGGCGTCAACGGCGAGAAGCTAGTGCTGGAAATTGCCGATGACGAGTGCGACGCGGAAAAGGCCGTCGCCATCGCCAACCAGATGGTCGGGAAGGGAGCGGTCTTCATGGCGGGGCATTTCTGCTCGGAACCCTCAATCGCGGCCAGCGCCGTCTATGCCAGGGAAGGCATCGTCGAGATGTCGCCCGGAGCGGGTAATCCGAAATACACCGACGAGCGCCCCGGTCCCGGCATTTACCGGCTGGGCGCCCGGGAGGATCAGCAGGGCAAAACGGTGGGGGCTTTTCTTGCCGAAAATTACAAGGGCAGGAACATCGCCATCCTGCATGACAGTTCGGTCTACGGCAAAGGGCTGGCGGATGCGGCCAAGGCGGTCATGAACGATGCGGGCGTGTTCGAAACACTCTATGAAGCCTATACGCCCGGCGAAAAGGACTATTCCCAGCTGGTATCCAAGCTGAAGGGTGAGGCGGTCGATGCGCTGTTCATCGGTGGCTTTCCGGCGGAAGCCGGTCTGATCAAGCGCCAGATGGTGGAACGCGGCATGAAAACGGTGCTGGTCTCCGGCGAGGCGCTGCTTTCCGATGAATACTGGGCGATAGCGGGGCCGGCGGGCGAGGGCACGCTGGTGACCTATTACCCCGATCCGCGCAAGATCGAGGCGGCCGGTCCGGTCATTGCGGAACTGGAGAAAGCGGGACAGCCGTCGGAGCGCTACGCACTCCTCACCTATGCCGCGATCCAGATCTTCGCCCGCGCGGCGGAGGCCGCCGGGTCCACCGACTTCAAGTCGCTGGTCCGTGTGATTGATGACGGCGACTTTTCCACGATCCTCGGTCCGGTCTCCTTCGACGCCAACGGCGACTCCTCTCTGCCGGGCTATGTCTGGTACGAGTGGAAGAACGGCAAATACGATTACAAGTAGTCGTTTCCTCAGGCGTTGAGCGGCAAGCAGTCGGCCTCATCCGCCAGGAGCTGCGGTCTTAACCTTTCGGAAAGAATTTTTGGAAGGGCTCTTTTCTTTCCTGCCGCGCGCAATAGCATTGTCCCCATTGCTCCGGGGATGGATTTGTCATGCGTATTGCTCTGGTGTTTTCCGCCGTTCTGGCGCTGCTCGTCAGCCTTGTTCCGACTGTTTCAGACGCCGCCGAACTGGTCGGTTTTCACAATCGCAGCGTCCGGCCCGGTACCATCGTGATCAAGAATTCCGAAAAGCGGCTTTACCTCGTTCTCGGCGGCGGCCGCGCAATCCGCTACAAGGTTGCGGTCGGCAAGCGGGGCAAGGTCTGGACCGGCCAGACCTTTATCGACGGCAAATATGTGAAACCGGCCTGGTCGCCCTCGGCGGAAGTGCACCGCGATCATCCGAACCTGCCGGACGTGATCGCGGGCGGTGCGCCGAATAACCCGATGGGAGTGGCGGCCCTGACGCTTAACGGCGGCAAATATGCCATCCACGGCACCAACCGGCCCGGCTCCATCGGCCGCGCCGTCTCCTACGGCTGCATCCGCATGGCCAACTCCGACATCACCGATCTGTTCCAGCGCGTCGGCATCAGAACGCCGGTGATCGCGGTGCCTTGAGGCTGCTACGGGATGCAGCCTTCACCAATGGCTTATTTCGTCTACATTCTCGCGAACCGTCAGCATGGAACCCAATATACAGGGGTGACCAACGATCGGGCACGCCGGGCCTGGGAACATCGGGAGAAACACAATAGCGGCTTCACAAGTCGGTATGGCGTTTCCCGGCTCGTCTATTACGAAACCCATGAAGACGTCTCGGCGGCTATCCATCGGGAAAAGCGGATCAAGAAGTGGTCCAGGGCCATGAAGATCCGGATGATCGAAACGATGAACCCGGACTGGGAAGACCTTTACGACACGTTGAATACCTAGCGGTGAGGTGGATTGGATCACCCGGACTTCGCCGTGTGATGACACTGTATGTGTGGCTAGTTCCTGCCGCTTCCCCCCGGTGTCATTGCCCGGCGAAGTCCGGGCATTCTACTCGTCTTCAAGATATTGCGAGGTAAGTCAGTTTCCCGCTGTTTTTCCCGCAGACGGAACAATTTGACGCGGGTGCGGTGTGTTGTTCCGAATCCTTCTTTCTCTATCTTGAATGCGGTGGTCGAGTTGGTTCGCTGCGCCCTTTGGGACCGGTGACCGACAAACCAAGAAGGACAGCCGGGTTCCGCCCGGTCTGGAAGGTCCGCTTTTGCCGGGTGCCCCCAAGCTCGGCGAGGGCGGGCTTTCGTCTTTTCAGGCCGAGCGTATTCCCGCGCTTGCCTTGGGCCGCAGGCCGCTACACTCTTCGTGAAAACGGATTCCCGGGGAGCGGCCATGGTTTTCTATCTCACCCTGATCTTTGCCTGCCAGCTTGCGGGTGAACTCCTGAAGGCAGCACTGGAGCTGCCGGTGCCGGGGCCGGTTATCGGCATGGTGATCCTGTTCGTGGGACTTGTGATCAAGGGCGGGATACCGGACGGGCTGGCAAAGGTCGGCGATGCCTTCCTTGGCAATCTCTCGCTGCTGTTCGTGCCCGCCGGTGTCGGCGTCATGCTGCATATCGCCCTGATCGGCGAACAGGCGCTCGCGATCACGCTTGCCCTGGTCGGCAGCACGCTGGCGACCATCGCGGTGACCGCCCTTGTCATGAGTATTTTCGGGAGGGGTCGTCAGGAAAACGCGGAGAAGACCGATGGGTGAAGGCCTGCGCGATATCTGGGTCTATCTCGCCGCCAGCCCGCTGCTGGCACTGACGCTGACGCTGGCGGCCTATCAGATGGGCTTCTGGATCTACCGGAAGGGCCGGCTCAACCCGCTGCTCAATCCGGTGCTGATTGCCGTCATCGTCCTGGTCGCGATCCTGACGGTAACGGACACGTCCTATGCGACCTATTTCGAGGGCGCGCAATTCGTCCATTTCCTGCTCGGCCCGGCAACCGTGGCGCTGGCCCTGCCGCTCTATCGGCAGATCGAGCGGGTGCGGAAATCGGCGCTGGCAATCACGGTCAGCCTGCTTGCCGGCTCGCTCACGGCCATTATCAGTGCGGTTGGCATTGCCTGGGCCTTCGGCGCGAGCGATGAAATCCTGGTGTCGCTGGCGCCGAAATCGGTGACGGCTCCGGTCGCCATGGGCATCAGCGAACAACTCGGCGGCCTGCCGTCGCTCACCGCCGTTCTGGTGATTCTGACAGGTATTCTGGGCGCGGCGCTCGGGCCGCTGCTGCTCAATCTTCTGAAGGTAAAAGACATGGCCGCCCGCGGTCTTGCGATCGGCACGGCCTCTCATGGCATCGGCACCGCGCGGGCGCTGCAGGTCAGCGAGGTGGCCGGCGCCTTTTCCGGCCTTGCCATGGGCCTGAATGCTCTGGCGACCGCGATCCTGCTGCCGCTGTTGTGGAACTGGCTGTTCTAACCGGCCTTCAGCCAGCGGCGCGGATCGGTCCGGAAGGACGCGTTGCCATCGCCGCTGAGCGCCTTGACCAGATCCGCGACGGCGTCGAGCGAATGGGCGGCGCGGAACTCGTCCACATGGGGCAGCATGGCGCGGATGCCTTTGGCCTTCGCCTGGAAGCCGTCGAAACGGAGCAGGGGGTTAAGCCAGATCAGACGGCGGCAGGAGCGGTGCAGCCGGTCCATTTCGCGCTCCAGATCCTCGTCCGTGTCCCGTTCCAGCCCGTCGGTGATCAACAGCACGGTCGGGCTGCCGGAAAGCACACGTCGCGACCAGACCCGGTTGAACTCGCGAAGCGCGGTGGCGATGCGCGTGCCGCCGGACCAGTCGTCGACGCCCTCGCTGCAGGCTTCCAGCGCCTCGTCCGGGTCTTTCATGCGCAACTGGCGGGTGACGTTTGTCAGCCGCGTGCCGAACAGGAACGTGTGCACGTCGCGCCGTTCCTCGGTCATCGCGTGCAGGAAATGCAGGAGCAGGCGGGTGTACTGGCTCATGGAGCCGGATATGTCGCAGAGCGCGACCAGCGGCGGGCGCTTTTCGTGAGCGCGGCGAAACTTCAGGTCGATGATGTCGCCGCCGGCGCGCATGGAGGCGCGCAGCGTCCGGCGCGGATCGATCCGCCCGCGCGGTGCCGGCTTGAGCCGCCGCTGGCGGATCTTGTCCAGCGGGATCGCGAGGTCGCGCAGCGCCTGCTTGGCGTCCGCGATCTCGTCCGCCGTCATCTGGGCGAAGTCCTTGGTCTGCAGCAGTTCCTTACCGGAGACGGTGAACTTGGCATCGACCTCCACCTGAGGCCGGGTTTCCTCTTTCATGCGATCCTGGGCCGCCTGGAAAGCCTGGGAGACGCGGGTCTGGCCGGCCTTGGGCTTTTCCGGCGCGCCGCGCGGCGGGGCGACGGGAGACAGGATCGCCAGCATCTTTTCGATAAGCCCGCGGCTCTGCCAGTAGATACGGAAGGCCTCGTCGAACAGCACCCGGTGCTCGCGCTTGCGCACGAACACCGCATGCAGCGTCCAGTAGAGGTCCTCGCGGCTGGAAATGCCTGCGATCTCGACGGCGCGCACCGCATCGACCACGGTTGCCGGCCCCGCCGGCATGCCGGCCTTGCGGAGCGTGCGGGCGAAATGGACGATATTGTCGACGATGCGGCCGTCCGCGCCTTGGGGCAGGGTGGTCATGGAAGCGTCCCATCCGCAAAGATGACCTGAGATTGGGGCAAAGCCTTGCCCTTCGCACCCGTCTCCCCTTCAAGGGCAGGGGAAACGTCTTTGACTGAAAGTGTTGGCCACATGTTCCAAGTTACCTCTCCCATGGGGAGAGGTCGGAGCGAAGCTCCGGGTGAGGGGATTGAGTCTGTCCGTATCCTTGAGAGGTATGTTCCCCTCACCCCAACCCTCTCCCTATGGGAGAGGGAGCTGGGTTTTGTCAGCCGCAATTCATCGGCCCTCAAGGGGGGAGAGGGGGGCAAGTGGTTTGATCGTCCGTCCATTGCCATGCTCGCTCAGACCGCCGGCATGGCCGGGGATTTCGGCTCTTCCTTGCGGATGGCCTCGATCATCTGGCGGGTCTTGGAGCCGCGCACGCGTTCGATGTCGTCCTGGTATTTCAGCAGAACGCCGAGGGTGTCGGAGGCGACATCCGGATCGAGTGCCATGGCGTCGAGTTCGCTCAGCGCCGTGGCCCAGTCGAGGGTTTCGGCAACACCCGGCTGCTTGAACAGGTCCTCGTCGGCGCGCAGCTTCTGGACGAAGGCGACCACTTCCTGGCTGAGGCGGTCGGCAGCACCGGGAACCTTGCGGCGGACGATCTCCAGCTCGCGTTCCGCATCCGGATAGTCGACCCAGTGGTAGAGGCAGCGGCGCTTGAGGGCGTCGTGGATCTCGCGGGTCCGGTTGGTGGTGATGATGACGATCGGCGGTTCGGCGGCCTTGATGGTGCCGAGCTCGGGAATGGTCACCTGGTTGTCGGCCAGCACTTCCAGCAGAAAGGCCTCGAAAGCCTCGTCCGCCCGGTCGAGTTCGTCGATCAGGAACACCGGCGCGCCATTGATATGGGGTTCAAGGGCCTGCAGCACGGGGCGCTTGATCAGGAAGCGTTCGTCGAAGATCGACTTGGACAGTTCCGTGTGGTCGGTGTCGCCGGAGGCCTCAGAGACGCGGATTTCCACCATCTGGGCCGGATAGTTCCACTCGTAGACGGCGGAGGCCACATCGAGACCCTCGTAACATTGCAGCCGGATCAGGTCGCGACCCAGGGTCTCGGACAGGACCTTGGCGATTTCCGTCTTGCCGACACCGGCCTCGCCTTCCAGGAACAGCGGGCGCTTCATGCGCAGGGACAGGTGCAGCACGGTTGCCAGCGACCGGTCGGCCACATAGCCGGCACTTTCCAGAAGCGTCAGGGTTTCGTCGATGGAAGCGGGCAGGGGATGTTGGGTCATCGGGTATCGCTCGTCTGGCTTTCCGGATTCTTTTCTGAATAGGCTATGTACACGTTCTGCGGCAGGCCCGAAAGGCAAGACGCCATCTTTGCGGTGGCCGATCTGTCTCAGGCGTGCGCCAGACCGCGGAACTGCTTTCGGTAGCTGGTCGGCGTGATGCCGAGTTCCCGTCCGAAATGATGGCGCAGGTTGGTGGCGCTGCCGAAACCGCATCGGTCGGCGATGCGGTCGACGGTCTCTGTCGTCTCCTCCAGAAGCTGGCGGGCACGGCGGAGCCTTTCGGCCAGCAGCCAGCGGGCGGGTGTGGTGCCGGTTGCCGCCTGAAACCGGCGCAGAAAGGTGCGTTCGCTCATGCCAGCGCGGCGGGAGAGGTCGAAAATGGTCCAGGACAGCTGAAGGTTCGCCCGCAGTTCATCGAAAAGCGGGCTGAGGCGCGATCCTTCGTGGGGCTGAGGGACGCTCAATTCGGAATATTGCGCCTGCCCGCCGTCGCGGTGAGGCGGCACGACGAGGCGCCGGGCAACGGAATTGGCGGCCGCCGTGCCATGATCGCGGCGCACCAGATGCAGGCAGAGGTCGATGCCGGCGGCACTGCCGGCGGAGGTCAGGATCTGGCCTTCGTCGACATAAAGCACGTCGGGCACCACCTCCAGTTCCGGATGGCTCTCCCGCAGGGCCTCGGTGTAGCGCCAATGGGTCGTGACCCGTCTCCCATGCAGCAGGCCGGTGGCGGCGAGCACGAAGACTCCGGAGCAGATCGACAGCAGACGGGCGCCGTTCGCATGGGCGGATTTCAGGGCCTCGACAAGGTCTTTCGGCACGGGCGCATCCGATGAGCGCCAGCCGGGCACAATGATGGTGCCGGCTTGTTGGAGCACCTCAAGACCGCCGTCGACAGCGATCCGAAGGCCCCCGGGCGCGCGGATATCATCTGCATCTGCGGATGCGACCGCGTAGTCGTACCAGCCGTCGCCCATTTCGGGCCGGGGCAGGCCGAAGACCTCATAGGCCACGCCGAATTCAAACAGGCACAGGCCATCGTAGGCGAGGGCGACGACGAGCGGATTGGAAGGTGGAGCGGGGCTCTTTGTGTTTGGCATGAATTTTACGATAGATGGCATTCTTGCCAGCGGTCAATGGCCGGCTCATCGGATAGGACTGACGACAGCCATCGCGCCATCTGTTTCAGGGAGACGTTTCATGAGTGTCGTCAGCAGCATAGCGGCCGCAGAACCGCAACAAGCCATCGATCATTTCAGCCGGCGGCTTTCCGTCGAAACCGACTGCGACGACGTGGCGTCGGCAATGAAGGCGGGCGAGCAGGACTTCGTGCTCCTTCATGTGGTCGGGTCTCCGGAAGCCTATGAGAGGCGTCACCTTCCAGGTGCGCTGCATCTGCCCCATAAGGAGATCGGCAAGGAGCGGATGGCTTCGTGGCCGGAAGATACGCTGTTCGTCGTCTATTGTGCCGGTCCCCACTGCAACGGTGCCGACAAGGCCGCGCTGAAGCTTGCCGAGCTCGGTCGGCCGGTGAAACTCATGATCGGCGGCCTGACCGGCTGGGAGGACGAAGGGCTGCCCTTTGCAACGGGTAAGGAACCTGGCTCGATCACCGGGTGACCGGAGGCCTCGCAATCGCCCTTATGGTTCTGTTATACCTCTCTTTCTATAAAGGACTCCGATGCGATCCGGGGAGGGAACCATGCAGCGCAGGCTTTTGACCGCAGCCACCGGCGTAACGATGTTTCTGGCGACACAGACAGCATCGGCGGAGACCTATCCGACCGATCCGGTCTCGGTCGCAACGGGCCTGGAACTGGCGGAAATTTATTGTGCGGCCTGCCATGCCGTCGAAAAGGATGACGAAAGCAAGATCAAGGGCGCGCCGGCGTTCCGGGACCTGTCGAAACGTTATCCACTGGGGGATCTGGAAGAGAGTCTCGCCGAAGGCATCGTCACCGGCCACGAAGGCATGCCCGAATTTTCCTTCAGTTCCGAGGATATCGACGCATTTCTGGGCTATCTGACATCGATTCAGACCAAATAGCGGTCTGGCAGCACTCTCTGGTTTATGCTGCTAAGCTTATGATATAATTCACCAAATTGACACGGATTAAGAACGCGTTAACCTGATTGCGTGGACACTTTTTCATCGTGAATGAAAGTGAGGCAATCATGAAGGTTGGTTCGGATTTTCAAAAGCGTATCCTCGGCTACGGACTGCTCACGGCCGAGATCCTATATCGGATCCCCGATCATCCGAAGTTTCTGCAAAGCTTCCTCTGGCAAACGGAGGACCTTGCCCCCCATTTCCCCGAGTTGAAGAAGTTTCTGGGCTTCTGGGAGAAGGAAATCGAGGGTCGGATCCATTCGGTACGAATCGCGCATCAGGATCTGCTCGAACCGGTCGACTACCGCTACGCCAACGGGGAAATCATGGTTCACTAGCTGCGATCGGTGAGACCAAGACCTTGCCCGTCGCGCATGATGGCGCGGGACTGGTCGGTGAAATCCGAGCCGTCGCCCTTGTGCAGGACAAACCCGGGCTGAAGCTGCAGCGGTGCCTTGCTGGCGCGGATGGCGCGGATCAGGATGCGGGTGGCCGGGGCGTCGGGACGCGGGCGCAACGGAATCACGTCGATGGCGCCGAACCGGCCGGTGAGGACGTCGAGCAGTTCCCGCAGGCCGTCTGCTCGGAAGATCACCGTCAGGCTGCCGCCTTCGCGCAGGATGTCCGTCGCCGTCTTAGCCCAGGGTTCCAGGCCGCGGTCGTCCAGCATATGGGCGCTGGCCCTGGCGATGGCTGGAGAGGCCCGGAAGGAGCCCGGCGGATAATAGGGCGGGTTCATGATGACATGGTTGGCCAAGCCCGGGGTCAGACCGGCCGCATGGCGTTCGCTGCCCTTGGCGGTGATGTCCGCCTCCAGCACCTTCACCCGGCCGGCAAAGACGGAATTGGCCGGATCGGCCAGGGCCTCATTGGCCAGGTTGAGCACCAGCGGATCGATTTCGACCAGGGTCACATTGATTTCGGCCAGCCGGGCAGCGGCACAGAGGCCTGCTGTGCCCACACCCGCGCCCAGGTCCACGACATGGCCTTTGGTGCCGTCCGGCAGGGCTGCGGCCAGATAGACGGCATCCAGCCCGGCCCGGTGCCGCCCCTTTTTCGGCTGATGCACGTGAACGAGGCCGCCGAGGAAGGCGTCGCGGGTGGTTTCCTGCGCGGTGCCGATTGTATCGGTATCGTCGGGATTATCTGACATCAGAACGAGGATGGGCTTTCCGGCCCGAGTTCATGGGCGAGCCCCGCATCGGTGACGAGGCGGCGGGCCTGCGCGATCTGGGTGCCATCCACCAGCAGCCGGCGCGGGATCATGCTGATCGACCCTTCCAGAATGCTCATGTTGTCGTCGGCAACGAAATACCGGATGCCGGCCTCGCCGAGCAGCGATTCCAGAAAGGAAATGAGCACAGGATCGTTGGTTCGCAACAGTTCTTCCATGCAGACCTTGTCAGTTTGTGAATTTGCCGCAGGCCGTAGTAACGCTGTTAAAAGCCAGCAAAACCCGCTGGCAGCCGCTTTTCAAGCCCCGGCGACCGATTGCTCCCTTGCCCAAGGCTTATCGCCGCCATATTGTCCGCACAACAAGAAAACAGGAGTCCCTTTGGTGGCCGTTGTCGCATCTATGACCGACCCTAAATCCGTTCAGCCCGGAATTCAGTCGCTCGTCGACCTGGTTTCGGGGGGCATGGACCAGGTAAATCAGATCATCCTGTCGAAGGCCGGGTCCAATGTGGAGCTGATCCCGGAGATCGCCAAGCACCTGATTTCTTCCGGCGGAAAGCGGCTGCGCCCCATGCTGACGCTCGCCTGCGCCGACATGTTCGGCTATCAGGGCGACGGCCACGTGACGCTCGCGGCCAGCGTGGAGTTCATGCACACCGCGACGCTGCTTCACGATGATGTGGTCGACGAAAGCGACATGCGCCGCGGCAAGCTGGCAGCACGCAAGTTGTGGGGCAATCAGGCAAGCGTGCTGGTGGGCGATTACCTGCTCGGCCAGGCCTTCAAGATGATGGTCGACGTGGGCTCGCTCGAAGCCCTGCGCATCCTGTCAGAAGCCTCCGCGATCATCGCGGAAGGCGAGGTGATGCAGCTTGGCGCGGCCAAGGACATCGGCACGACCGAAGCCCAGTACCTGAAGGTGATCGAAGCCAAGACGGCGGCCCTGTTTGCGGCCGCCGCCGAAGTCGGTCCGGTGGTGGCCGGCGAAAGCGCCGAGATGAAACAGGCGGCCCGAAGCTATGGCATGGAACTGGGACTGGCCTTTCAGCTGGTCGACGATGCCCTCGACTACGGCGGCTCCAGCGCGGACCTGGGCAAGGATATCGGCGACGACTTCCGCGAAGGCAAGATCACCTTGCCCGTCGTTTTTGCCATTCAGCGTGGCAGCGACGAGGACACGGCGTTCTGGAAGCGGTGCCTGGAAACCGACGGCATCGAGGACGGCGATCTGGAACACGCCATCGAGCTGATGACCCGGTACGACGCCATCGCCGATACGGTCGAACGCGCACGCAGCTACGGCGACAGCGCCTTGAAGGCACTGGACCGTCTACCCGCAGGCGCTCACCAGACCGCCCTGGCCGAAGCCGTCGCCTTCTGCATTTCGCGGGTAAGTTAAGCCGCTTGCACGGTTCCTGCCGCGTCTGACCCTAAACCTGTAGCCGCGAGGCCAGCGGGATGTCGATGTCCTGCGGGTTGGTGACGATTGCCTCAAGCGCCAGACGGACGCCCTGGGCAGCGGTTTCCGCGGACATGCTTGGCGCGCCGAGATTTTCAGGCAGGGCGGCAATCTGGGGCAGGTGTGGCAGGTGAATCCAGCCGGCGCGCACCGGAAGTCCGGCCGAGGCGATGTGATGCATGATGCCGTAGAAGAGGTGATTGCAGCAGAACGTGCCGGGCGCATCGGAGATATCAGCCGGAATTCCCCCTTCACGCATGGCATGGACCATGGCCCGGATCGGCAGATTGCTATGGTAGGCGACCGGCCCGTCGGGCGCGGTCGGGGCATCCTGCAGGGTCACGCCGGCATTGTCCTTCAGGCCATAGCGGCTGGAGTCATTCAGGTTCTGGGCAATTCGTTCCACGGTAACCATTGCACGGCCGCCGAATTCCCCCATCATCACAACCGTAGACGCTCCGGTTTCGGCGATGGCGTCGCGTACCGTGTCGATACAGACGAAAAACGTGTTGGGAATGATCCGGGAGATGATGGACGCATTGCCGATTGTCTCGCCGTCAAGCAGCCGGGCCACATGTTCCGCCGGATTGACCGCCGTGTTGCCATAGGCTTCAAACCCCGTCAGCAGGATCGTCTCCATCGGCGGGTCTCCTTTCCCTCTTTGTGATTTCTGTCAGCGATCGAATGATCCGCTATCGGGTGGACACCCTTTATAGCCTTCCGGACGCAATCCACCAGCCCGGGTGTCTCGAAGCGACGGCATCGGCTATCCGGGTTTCCCTGCCCGGGGCGCAAAGGGCAAAACAGGTGGCTCCTGACCCGGACATGCGGGCGAACGCGACGTCGGTAAGGCCGGCAAGGGCGTCGATCACGGTGGTGATTGCGGGGCACAGGGCCTCGGCCGCGGCCTGCATGTCGTTGCGGGTGTCCCTCAAGTAGGCGCAAAGGGCAGCCAGATCCGCGAACTGCTCCGGCAAGTCCGGCAGGAGCGGATTGTCCCGCTTCATCATCGCTTTGAATACGGCAGGCGTGGAGACACCTTTCAGCGGGTTGACCAGAACGATCCCGGCCGGCGGCATGGCCGGCGCCGGCGCCAGCCGCTCTCCGATGCCGCTCATGCGCGCCGGTCTCCGGCCCAGGCACACGGGGACGTCGGCTCCGAGCGAAAGGGCGAGTTCAAGGCGCTGCTCAGTGGGCAATGCAATTCCGGTGAAGCGTTCCAGAAGACGGATTGCGGCGGCGGCGTCGGCGGATCCGCCGCCGATGCCCGAAGCGACCGGCAGGTTTTTTTTAAGCGTCAGGCGGATGCGGGGTGCCGAACCGGACAATTCGGCGAACCGGCGGACCGCTTTCAGGACCAGGTTGTCTTCTGCCGGACCTTCCAGTTCGGAGCCGAAGGGGCCTTCCAGCCGCAACTCCAGCCCATTCGCCGGCTCAAGCGTCAGTCGGTCGGCAATGTCGGGAAAGACCACCAGCGAATCGAGCAGGTGGTAACCGTCTTCGCGCCGGCCGGTCACGTGAAGCGCAAGATTGATCTTTGCCCGGGCGGTTTCGACAAGTGCACCGCCGGTATCGTCATGCCCCATGAAGCCGGGCCCCATGAAGCCGGTCAGCCGCCGTTCTTGCTGCCGTCGGCCTTGGCTTCGTCGGCCTGTGTGTCATCGAGACCGTTTGCGATCTTATTCAGGATTTTCGGCAGTTCTTCGGGTTCCGGCCCCAGGTCGCGCGCATGGTTCCACTGGAACCGGGCTTCGGTCTTCCGACCGACTTTCCAGTAGGCGTCGCCCAGGTGATCGTTGATGACCGGGTCGGAGGGGCGCAATTCGATTGCGCGTTCCAGTTCCTTGACCGCGTCTTCGTAGTGGCCGAGCCGGTAGTAGACCCAGCCGAGGCTGTCGACGATATAGCCGTCGGTCGGACGTAGCTCGACCGCCTTCTTGATCATGCCAAGAGCCTCGTCCAGCTTCAGCCCCTGATCGACCAGGGAATAGCCGAGGTAGTTCAGAACCAGCGGCTGGTCCTCGAAGAGTTCGAGTGCCTTTCGGAAGTCGGCTTCGGCCAGATCCCACTTGTCCTGGCGTTCGCGGCAGATGCCTCGGAAATAAAGCAGCAGCCAGTGTTCCTTTTGCAGATCACCGTCGAGGGAATCGATCCCCTTCGTGTAGACCGCTTCGGCCTCGTCGAAGTTCTTGCTACCGCGCAGGACGTTGCCGAGGGAAACAATCGCTTCCAGTTCGGTCGGGTCCTGTTCGATCAGCGCGGACAAATGCTTGCGGGCTTCGTCCAGGCGATCCATCGAATTGTAGTTCAGGCCAATCTGGATTTCCGCATCGCGCTTGAGAGCGGCCCCTTCCGGAACCATTTTCAGCACCTCAATGGCCCGTTCCGGCTGCCCCATGCGTTCCATGAGTCCGCCCAGGCTTACGGCTGCGAACTGGGCGTTTGGATCGAGATAGAGGGACAGTTGCAGCAAGGCGGTTGCAAGTTCCTCTGCGCTGTCGCGACCGATGGCGGCTCCGAGCCCGTAGAGAATTTCCGACATGCCTTCGGCAGGGTTGGACACGATCGGCTGGATCGGCATTCCGGATTCAATCAGGTCGCGCGTCTGTGTCAGGAGGGGATGTCCCTTGAGCAGCCGGTCGTAGTCTTGCAGCGCCTTCAGCGCTTCATCCTTCTGGCCGTTGGCCGCCAGTAACCGCGCATAGGCATCCACCACGCGGATGGCACCCTGGTCGGCCTTGTAGGCAATTTCGATCTGTTCGAGCGCTTCGTCCTTCCGGCCGGCGGCAAACAGGATCAGGGCGCTGTGATCGGCCTTGAAGACCTCGAACCAGTCCGGGCCCTTCAGCTCCGCAATGGTCGCCAGCGCCTGGTCCACATTACCGGCACCGTACTGGGCCCAGCCTTTCGCGATGCCGATCGAGAGATCGGCGAGCGGTCCGCCCGCGTTGGAGTCCAGAAGCGCCACCGCGTCGTCATAGGAGCCATTCCGCATGGCCTCGGCGGCAAGCGTGAGTTGTCCGAGGAAATTCCGCGAGCCGATCTTTTCCAGATTTCCGGCATACCGTGCGGCGTCCTCGATATCCCCGTTTGCGAGTTTCAGGAGGAAGGTGCGCTCAAGCAGGACCGGGTTCGCGGGATCGGCTTCAAGGGCTTCTTCGTAAAACGCGGCGGCCTGGGAAAAGTCCTTTTCGACACCGGCGAGGCGGCCCGCGAGATAGCTGCCGGACAGGGTGACCGGCAAGTCCTGGGGCGTTCCATATTCAATCTGAGGTTCCCCGCCGGTTTCGGCGTGGGTCACGGGTGTCAAGGCGCCCAAAGCGGCAGTACCCATCAGCGCAAGGAAAAGAATGCGGAACGGCTCTTTCCGAATTGTCAGTTTCGCGCCGGTGATTTCAGTCATGGAACCTCGCATGCTCGCGGAGCTGTGGTCACTTCCGCACATAGTATAGGCCCGACAATGGCCCCTTTAAGGCCCCCGGGCAAGGGATAGGCCGGAAAGTCCCCGGAAAGTCTGCAGCATTGCTTAAAAGAGGCTATTCGGATTGGGTCTAGTTGCCGCAGTCTTTGGATGTTTGCCGTCTTATTTAAAAAAAAACTTGAGTCAGCAACCGCGCCATAGCAGGAATGTGCGGCGCAAAAAGCCCGGTGCACAAGCCTCCGAGGCACGACTCGAGACGGAGAACGACTTATGACCAGATGGGTCTACAATTTCGGCAATGGAACGGCAGACGGCGCCGCAGATATGAGAAATCTGCTTGGCGGCAAGGGGGCCAACCTCGCCGAGATGAGCAATCTGGGCTTGCCGGTACCGCCAGGCTTCACGATCACCACGGAAGTCTGCACCTGGTATTACGATCACGATCAGTCCTATCCGGACGATTTGAAGGCCCAGGTCGAAGAAGCCCTGACGAAGGTCGGCGCGGCAACGGCACGCAAGTTCGGCGATCCGGACAACCCGCTTCTGGTCTCCGTCCGCTCCGGCGCCCGCGTTTCGATGCCCGGCATGATGGACACCGTTCTGAACCTGGGGCTGAACGACGAAACGGTGAAGGCGATCGGCGAGGACGCCGGCGACATGCGCTTTGCCTATGACAGCTATCGCCGGTTCATCCAGATGTATTCCGACGTTGTGCTGGGCGTCGACCACCACGAGTTCGAAGAAATCCTGGAAGAGCACAAGTCCCGGAACGATCTCAGCCTGGATACGGAAATCACGGCCGAAGACTGGGTCGGCATCATCGACAAGTTCAAGGGACTGGTCGAAAACGATCTCGGCAAGCCGTTCCCGCAGGATCCGTACGAACAGCTGTGGGGCGCGATCGGGGCGGTGTTCGGCTCGTGGATGACCCACCGGGCGCAAACCTACCGTCGCCTGCACGACATTCCGGGCAGTTGGGGAACGGCCGTCAACGTTCAGGCCATGGTATTCGGCAACATGGGCGAAACGTCGGCCACCGGCGTTGCCTTTACGCGTAATCCGTCGACCGGCGAAAAGGCGCTCTACGGCGAGTTCCTGGTCAATGCCCAGGGCGAGGACGTGGTCGCCGGTATCCGGACCCCGCAGGACATCACCGAAAAGGCACGCATCGAGGCCGGCTCGACCCGGCCGTCCCTGGAAAACCTGATGCCCGAGGCCTTTGCCGAGTTCCAGTCGATCTGCGACCGGCTCGAAGCCCACTACCGGGACATGCAGGACCTGGAGTTCACCATCGAAAAGGGCAAGCTCTGGATGCTCCAGACCCGCTCGGGCAAAAGGACCGCCAAGGCGGCGCTGAAGATCGCGGTCGACATGGCGGCCGAAGGCCTTTTGACCGAGGAAGAAGCGGTGACCCGCGTCGAGCCGGGTGCGCTCGACCAGCTTCTGCACCCGACCATCGATCCGAAGGCGGAGCGGGACATCATCGCCAGCGGTCTGCCGGCGTCGCCGGGGGCTGCTTCCGGTGAAATCGTCTTCACCTCCGACGAGGCGGAAGAGGCGAAGGCGGCCGGGCGCAAGGTGATTCTCGTTCGTGTTGAAACCAGCCCGGAAGACATTCACGGCATGCATGCCTCGGAAGGCATTCTGACGAGCCGCGGCGGCATGACCAGCCACGCGGCCGTGGTTGCCCGCGGCATGGGCAAGCCCTGCGTGGCCGGGGCCGGCATGGTCCGGATCGACTACCGCGCCGGCACGATCAGTGCCAACGGACGGACGCTCAACAAGGGCGACGTGATCACCATCGACGGCGCCTCCGGCCAGATCCTGGTCGGCGAGGTCGACATGTTGCAGCCGGCGCTTTCCGGCGATTTCGGAACGCTCATGAGCTGGGCGGACGGCGTGCGCCGCATGAAGGTGCGTACCAATGCGGAAACGCCGGCCGACGCCAAGGTGGCGCGCGACTTCGGCGCCGAGGGCATTGGTTTGTGCCGAACCGAGCACATGTTCTTCGATGGCGAGCGCATCATTGCGGTGCGCGAGATGATTCTGTCGGAAACCGAGGACGGCCGCCGGGCGGCGCTGGCAAAGCTGCTGCCGATGCAGCGCCAGGATTTCGCCGAGATCTTCGAGATCATGAAGGGGCTTCCGGTCACCATCCGCCTGCTCGACCCGCCGCTGCACGAGTTCCTGCCGAAATCGGATGAGGAAGTCGCTGAAGTTGCCGCCGCCATGGGCGTTTCGGCCGACAAGCTGCGCGAACGGGCGCATACGCTTGAGGAATTCAACCCGATGCTCGGCCATCGCGGCTGCCGTCTGCTGGTCTCCTATCCGGAAATCGCGGAAATGCAGGCGCGGGCGATCTTCGAGGCCGCGATCCAGGCGGGCAAGGCGACCGGATCACCGGTGGTCCCGGAAATCATGGTGCCGCTGGTCGGCCTGAAGGGCGAACTCGATATGGTGCGCGCCAGCATCGAGGCCATGGCCGAAGCGGTGCAGAAAGAAACGGGAGAAAGCCTTACCTACCAGGTCGGTACCATGGTGGAACTGCCGCGTGCCGCCCTGCAGGCGGGCGAGATCGCCAAGTCGGCGGAGTTCTTCTCCTTCGGGACCAACGACCTGACACAGACCACTTTCGGGATCTCCCGTGACGATGCGGCCTCCTTCCTCGGCACCTATCAGGCCAAGGGTTTGCTGGAACAGGATCCGTTCGTGTCCCTCGACCAGACCGGCGTCGGCGAACTGGTGAAGATCGGTGCCGAACGCGGCCGCTCGACCCGGCCCGACATGAAGCTCGGTATCTGCGGCGAACACGGCGGCGATCCGGCATCGATCGGGTTCTGCGAAACCGTCGGTCTCGACTATGTCTCCTGTTCGCCGTTCCGCGTGCCGATCGCGCGTCTGGCGGCTGCCCAGGCAGCCCTCAAGGCAAGGACCTGAGGGAGGGGGCGGTGAGCCGGCCCTTTCCGGACCTCGACGCACTTCGCCAGGGCGGCAAGCTTGCCCTGGCGCGCATGCTCACCCGGCTCGAAACCGAGGCCGGGTCGGTGGAAACCGCCCGTTTTCTCGATAAGGCCAGTCAGATTCACGGCGGCCATGTTCTCGGACTGACCGGCCCGCCCGGCGTCGGCAAGTCGACGCTGACCGACGCCCTGATCAAGGCTTTCCGGGCGCAAGGGGAGAGCGTCTCCGTTCTGGCGATCGATCCCTCCTCCCGTTTTACCGGCGGCGCGCTTCTCGGCGATCGGACGCGGCTGCATACAGACCCGGAAGACACCCGCGTCTTCGTTCGTTCCATGGCGGCACGGGACAGGCTCGGCGGCCTCTCGGACCATGCCATTGCCGCCATTGCCCTGTTGCGGGCGGTCAGCGACCGGGTCATCGTGGAATCGGTCGGTATCGGCCAGTCGGAAAGCGACCTGGTGCAGGCTGCCGACACAATGGTGCTGTGCATCCAGCCGGGATCCGGCGACAGCCTTCAGTTCATGAAGGCGGGTGTGATGGAGCTGCCGGACCTGGTCGCCGTGACCAAGGCGGACATGGGACCGGCCGCGCGCCGGGCGGCCTCCGACGTCACCGGCGCCCTGTCGCTGACACGGCCGGACAAGGACGGCTGGAAGGTACCTGTATTCGAAGTCTCCGCACGGTCCGGAAACGGCATTGCTGAGCTGATCGACGGTGTCGCCGCGCACCGGGAGTACCTGGCGGTAACCGGCAGGCTGGAGACAAAGCGCGCCGTCCAGCACCGGCAGTGGTATGAGGACATGATCCGGACCCGGTTCGGTACGGCCGGCCTTGAAGCGGCAGTTGGGCTGCGGGGAGAGGCGGATCCGTCTGTAACCCCGTTTTCGGCCTTCCGCGCGGTTTCGGACGGGTTGTCGGAACGGCTTGGTCTGTCCGACGCCTAGGTATGGCCTCTAATATTCAGCGCTTCTGAGCCGCTCGACTTCCAGGCTCTGGTGCTTCATTTCCATCTGGATTTCATGATCGGCCAGGAATTCATCCAGATCCTTCGCGGGAAGCGGATGGGACAGGAAATAGCCCTGCAGCCTGTGGCAGCCGTTAGCGGCAAGGTATTCTGCCTGCTGCTTTTCCTCGATGCCCTCGGCTACGATGGTCATGCCGAGGGCCTGACCCAGCCGGATGATCGTGCGCACGATGGCACGGGCTTCCGGACTGTCGGTCATCGCCGAGATGAAATCCCGATCGATCTTCAGGGTGTCGAAGGGGAAATGGCGCAGATAGCTGAGGCTCGAATAACCGGAGCCGAAGTCATCCAGAGCGACCTTGATGCCGAGGTCTTTCAGGCGTCTCAGGGATTGCAGGGCCTTCTTGTCCCGTCCGGCAAAAACGGTTTCCGTGACTTCGATTTCCAGGCGACCCGGATCGAAAGCGAATTCCTCCAGGGTGGCGCTGACCTTCTCTACGAAGCCGGGATGCTTGAACTGGGTGGGCGAGACGTTCACTGAAACGACGAGGTCCGGCCAGCATTGCGCATCCTGGCAGGCCCTGCGCAGAATCCACAGACCCAGATCGTTGATCAGGCCGGTTTCCTCGGCCACGGGTATGAAACTCGAAGGCGGAACAGGCCCGGTGTTCCGCCGGTTCCAGCGGGCAAGCGCCTCAATCGCCACAATTCTGCCGGACCGGCTGTCGCACTGCGGCTGATAGGCGACGTCCAGAAGATCCTCGTCGATGGCCTTGCGCAATTCGCGCGCAATCTCGTCCTTGGTTCGCACGTGTTCCTGCATGGACGGCTCGAAGAAGGACCAGCGGTTCCGGCCATTCGACTTGGCGTCATAAAGGGCGATATCCGCCTTGCGCAGAAGGTCCTCGGCCGCCAGCCCGTCGCGGGGGGCAAGTGCTGCGCCCATGGAAACGGTCACATGGATTTCGTCGGGACCGAAGGAGACTGGCTGAACCATCATGTCCTGCAACCGGCGCATGAACCGTTCCGCTTGGGTCTCGTTCGGGCAATCGGGCAGCAGGAGGGCGAATTCGTCGCCGCTGATGCGTGCCACAATAGCGTTTTCGGGAAGAATCCTCTGCAGGCGTTCGGCAATGGCGCAGATCACATGGTCTCCGGCTGCGTGCCCGAGCGTGTCGTTGATGTCCTTGAAGCGGTCCAGGTCGAAATAGAGAACCGCCGCGCCTTTGTCTGCGATTTGGGTATCGTTCATTGTCCGGTCGAGCAATTGCTTGAATTGTCTCCGGTTCGGGAGGCCCGACAGCGGATCGTGCAGCGATGCGCGAACCGCATCCGCACGGCTGGAGGCCAGGTGCCGGGTCGATTGCCGGATGAACGTCATGACGACGATGGAAAGACCGACCAGAGCCAGGGCGAGAACGGTCAGGACCGGCGCGATCCTCGTCTGCATTTCCTGGCCCGGCTGTTCGGCCTGCCAATGGATACGGCCGATGCTATGGCCGTCCGGCGCTTCCAGGTCGATCAATGGTCCGCTGGTCTCCGGCGCGGGATATGAATCCAGTACCAGCCCTTCCAGCGCGGAGATCCTTCCGATTTCAGCAAGCAATTCGCCGTTGAGCTGTTTGAAGCTGATCAGCATGGCCGGTGGTTCACGCTGGGAAACCAACTTGACGAGTTCCGGCGTGATGGCCGTCGCGGAAAACAGGTAGATGTTGCCCTTGATGGAAACAAGGCCGGTTTCGGACAGGTTATGTTCGTTGATCCGGTAGTCGGGATCGAAGTAGTAAAGCCCGCTCGGCAGCGCCTTGAGGGATGCTAGATAACGCTTCTGAACCGTTTCGACCGCAGGGTCCAGGCGGTCGAGCAGATCCCGCGTGACCCATTTCTCATAGACGTTCGGGCCGTCGACGAAGCGGGCCTTGCGATCCTGATCGAGCAGGATCGTCCTGGAGAAACCGTAGCGCTGTTTGAGCCAGAGGGCGACGTTGTGGTAGAGCCAGGCCGTGTCGTAGATGGGGCCGGTGGTAATGTAATAGATCGGATCCTTGACCAGGACGCTCGCCTGTTGTCTGGCAAACTGGTCCCGGGTCAGCTGCAGGGTGCCGTTGAGGAGCTGACGCTGGCTCTTTTCCGCTGCCTGGTCGGAAATATGGGCAGACCAGATGAGAAGTCCGAAGGTGATCGCCACGGCAATCAGCACGACCGCGAACATCGGAATGATGATTGCATTCGCAATCCGGCTGCCATGCCTTTCTTTCGAAGCAGTCATCGGAGCTCTAGGATACATCCGTAATAATATCTCTGAAAGCTGCTAATGAATGCAGAATGAAGTTAGTTAATAAAATACTTGTCCGGACTGTATTGAACGTTTTCCGAGGGTCAGAACTATCTTCAAGTTTCAATTAATTTATACGTTGAAATGACAAGGTAATACTCGAACTGTCTTATATGAGTTGCAATCCTCTGAAACTCGTTTCACCGAATCTGCCGACGATGATGTGGTCGTGGATCTCGACACCCAGCGGTTTGGCTATGTCGATGATCTGCTTCGTCATTTGAATGTCGGCGCGGGACGGCGTGGGGTCGCCCGAAGGGTGGTTGTGCACGAGCACGAGCGCGGTTGCGGATAGCTCGAGCGCCCGCCGGATCACCTCTCGCGGGTAGACCGGGGTGTGGTCGACGGTGCCCCGCTGCTGCACCTCGTCGGCGATCAACCCGTTTTTCCGGTCGAGAAACAGGATCCGGAACTCTTCGACTTCCGAATGCGCCATGGCCGACTTCACATAGGCGACGACCTGCGACCAGGACGACAGCACGGCCCGTTCATTGACCTGGCCCTTGGTGTAGCGGACGGCACTTGCCAGGACGACTTTCAGATGCTCGGCGACCCGCTCTCCAACGCCGGGGATTTCCGTCAGGAGCTTGGGCGGGGCTGCAAGGACACCGGCAAAGGAGCCGAAACGGCGGAGCAGGGCCTTTGCGATCGGTTTGGTATCCTGGCGCGGTACGGCGGCAAACAGCAGGAGTTCAAGGAGCTCATAATCCTCAAAACCGGCTTCCCCGGTCTTGCGGAAGCGGTTCCGCAGACGGTCCCGGTGACCGGAATGGTCCGAGGGCGTCGCCTTGTCCTCAGGGTCTTTCCCGCCGCCTGCCATGGTCCGGTCGTCAGGCCGGCGTCATGCCGGGCTTGTCCAGCCCGCCCGGCGAGGTGGTGAAGATTTCGCAGCCTTCCGGGGTGATGCCGATGGCATGCTCGAACTGGGCGGAAAGCGACCGGTCCCGGGTCACCGCCGTCCAGCCGTCGCTGAGCACCTTCACATGGGGGCGTCCCAAATTCACCATCGGCTCGATGGTGAAGATCATGCCGGGTTTCAGTTCGATGCCTTCGCCCGGACGGCCGTAGTGCAGGATGTTCGGCGTGTCGTGGAACAGCCGGCCGACGCCGTGGCCGCAGAAATCGCGCACCACCGAGCAGCGCTCGCCTTCCACATACGTCTGGATCGCGTGGCCGATATCGCCGGTGGTGTTGCCGGGTTTGGCCGCGGCAATGCCGAGGAGGAGGGATTCATAGGTCACCTCGATCAGCCGTTCGGCGGCGCGCTTGATCTTGCCGACCGGATACATGCGGCTGGAATCGCCGTGCCAGCCGTCCAGGATGTAGGTGACGTCGATGTTGACGATGTCGCCGTCGCGCAGAGGCTTGTCGTTCGGGATGCCGTGGCAGACCACATGATTGACGGATGTGCAGGTGGACTTGGTGTAGCCGCGATAATTGAGCGTGGCCGGCAACGCACCATTGGCTTCGCCGAACTCGAAGACGAAATCGTCGATTTCCTGGGTGGTTACGCCCGGCTTGACCAGGGCGGCCAGTTCGTCCAGGCACCGGGCGGTCAGCTGTCCGGCCTTGCGCATGCCTTCGAAATCCTCCGGGCCGTAAAGGCGGACCTGTCCGGTGTTCTTCAAAGGGGCGTCTGCGGCATCGATATAGGTGACCATGGGCGGTGCTTGCACTCTTGAGATTATGTTCCGGCGCGCAGGTTAGCGCGGCTTTTGTGTCTTGTCTTGCGCCTCACATACCCTTGTCGGCCGATTTTTTCCAGACCCGCGGTAAAACTGCTTAATATGTGCCCGAAATCGGCTTGCGCAGCTTTTCGCCAGCGGATAGGCATTTGAAAACACGCGGGCGTGGTGGAATTGGTAGACACAAGGGACTTAAAATCCCTCGGCCCTAGGCTGTACGGGTTCGAGTCCCGTCGCCCGCACCATTTCTGTTTGAGCTATCGCCCTTCGGGCTACTTGAGCTCTGGTCGCCTGGCGCTACCGGCCTTCGGCCTACTTGAGCGCGGGATATCCCGCGCTATCGCCCTTCGGGCTACTTGAGCGTGATGTTTCCTAGAAATTCTGCCGTCCGATCACGGCCATAACCTCAACGGCTGTGTCCGTCACTTTGTAGTTGACGCTGTGAACGCCGCATAAGCTGCGATGGTAGCCTGGGCGAATATCATCGACGGTGGGATACAAGAACGGGTTGGCACACAGCTTCCGAAAATGATCGATCAGCGCATCGTAATAGAGGTCGGCCCGTTCCTCTCCCCACTGAGCAAATCCGAATTCATAAAGGATTGCCAAATCACGGTCGGCCGATGCGCTGATCTTGAGTTTATACGCCCGCGGCATTCTTGAGCTTTGCCTTGGCGTCGGCGCGGATCTGTTCCGGCGTACGGTCGGAAAAACCGCTTTCTTCCGCCGCGATCAGTTTCTTGCGGATTTCTTCCATCTCCCGCGCCTTGCGGATGAGGTCGTTCACCACTTCGCTCTTGCTCGAATATTCTTCACTTTCAACCTGTGCCTTGAGCCACTCGTCGTTCGGGCGGGTCAGGGAAATACTCTGTCTCGGCATTATCCGAATCCCGTTCGGTGGAATATTTAGTTGGTGTGATTATGCACCAATTATGCATCAATGTACAGAAAACAACCGAGGGACACGACCGTAGCAGGGTCCGTTTGGCTCTCCTCGGTATGCGACCGCCACCATTGGCATTGCCTCGGAAACAGTCTAGGAAGTTTCAGGAATCGGAATGCGCATTGGCGGCCGTTATCTCAGGTCGTGCGCAGGACAGGTAGGAACGTTTCTTGATCTCGCTGCGCCCAGTCCTCAATGTGCTCGGGTTCCTTTATGTCGGTCTGGCGACCGCCATGCTGGTGCCTGCCATCGTCGATGTGGCGTCCAGGAACGCCGACTGGCGGGCGTTCGTGTTTTCAGCTCTCTTTACCGGCCTTGTGGGCATGCTCCTGTCGATCGCGGTCGGCGGATCCCTGAAAGAGGGGCTCAATATCCGCCAGACCTTCCTGCTGACGACCCTTGCCTGGGCGACGCTGCCTGCTCTCGGCGCGTTGCCCTTCATGTGGCTGGGGATCGGCTATGCGGATGCGGTGTTCGAGGCCGTGTCCGGGGTGACGACGACCGGCTCCACGGTGCTTTCAGGTCTGGACGGGCTGCCGCCGGGGCTTCTCGTCTGGCGTTCGCTGCTGCAATGGATCGGCGGCATCGGCATCATCGTCATGGCGATCGTACTCCTGCCGTTCCTCAGGATCGGCGGCATGCAGCTGTTCCAGACCGAAGCCTCCGACCGCTCGGAAAAGGTCGTCAGCCGCTCCATCGAACTGATCCGGCTGCTCGGGCTGGCCTATGTGCTTTTGACCGCCCTTTGTATCATCGCCTATCTGGCGACCGGGTTTGAGCTTTTCGACGCCTTCAATCATGCGCTGACGACGATCTCGACCGGCGGCTTTTCCACTCACGACATGTCCTTCGGCTACTACACCAACCCGGTCTCGGGCTGGGTCGCCATCTTTTTCATGGTGGTGGGCGCATTGCCGTTCGTGCTGATCGTTCAGGCCTTGCGCGGCCAGCCGCTGTTGCTGTGGCGCGATCCCCAGGTGCGTGCCCTTGTGGGCTTTCTGGCGGTCGTCTCCCTGATGATGACGGTCTACCTCGGCGCCACCATGCAGTTTTCGTTCGGCGAGGCGTTGCTCAGGGCGACCTTCAATGTGGTTTCGATCGTGACCGGGACCGGCTATGCGCTTGGCGACTATACCGAATGGGGCGGGCCGGTGGTCGGTATCGTGCTCCTGCTCAGTTTCGTCGGCGGTTGTACCGGGTCCACCACCGGAGGCATCAAGATGTTCCGCTTCCTGGTCTTCTTCGGGACGGTCAGGGCCCATTTCCGTCGCATGGTCCGGCCGAACCGGGTGATGTCGGAGGAATACGGCCGGACGCGGCTGACATCGGAGCTGTCCTTTTCCGTTCTGGCCTTCCTGGTCGTCTACATGGGGGCGGTCGGCGCCGTCACCCTCGGCCTGTCCATCTTCGGGCTCGACCTGACAACGGCCCTGTCGGCGGCGGCCACGTCGGTCGGCAACGTCGGACCGGGGCTCGGTCCCGTCATCGGCCCGTCCGGCAATTTCGCGCCGTTGCCGGATAATGCGAAATGGCTGTTGTGCGCGGCCATGCTTTTCGGGCGGTTGGAACTGTTCACCGTGCTCGTCCTGTTCGATCCGGATTTCTGGTCGCGGTAAGGGCATCTCTGAAATGGCGCCGGCAGATTTTCGTTCCGGCTCTGCAAATCAGGCTTGTTTACCTTTTGTTCTCGCGCTATTCAGGTGCCATGAAATTTTCAACACCCCTTGTCAGCGGCCGTCTGGTCAAACGATACAAGCGCTTCCTGGCCGATGTTGTCCTCGATGAGGACGGCACGGAAATCACCGCTCATTGCGCCAATCCCGGGTCGATGCTCGGCCTGAAGGAGCCCGGATCGCGCGTGTGGCTGTCGCTGTCGGACAATCCCAACCGCAAGCTCAAGTATTCCTGGGAAGTGATCGAGGCGGACGGGGCGCTGGTCGGGATCAACACCGCCCATCCCAACGGTCTGGTTGAGGACGCGCTGAAGGCCGGCATGGTTCCGGAACTCAACGGCTTTGCCAGCCTGCGCCGGGAAGTGAAATACGGCAAGAACTCGCGAATCGACATCCTGCTGGAGGGCACGGACGGTGGCCTCACCTATGTGGAGGTCAAGAACGTCCACCTGATGCGGGAACCGGGCCTTGCGGAATTCCCCGATTCGGTCACGGCACGCGGCGCCAAGCATCTGGCCGAGATGTCCGACATGGTGGCGGAAGGTCACCGGGCGGCGATGGTGTTCCTGGTGCAACGGCCGGACTGCGAGCGCATGGCGCTGGCCCGCGATATCGATCCGAATTATGGCAAGGCCTTCGATGCCGCCCGCAAGGCCGGTGTGGAGGCCTATGCGGTCGGCTGTTCGGTGACAGTCGAGGGTATCGACGTCGACAAGCCCGTTCGCATCCTGGATTGAATACGGACGGGCTGCCTGACAGAGGACGCCCGCTCAGATCAGCTTTGGAGGACGACGATCCTGGTGCCGACGGGAACGCGGCTGTAGAGATCGATGATGTCCTGGTTGAGCAGGCGGACACAGCCCGAAGACACCGCATTGCCGATGGACCATGCCTCCGCCGTCCCGTGGACCCGGTAAAGCGTGTCTCGATTGCCTTCGAAGATATAGAGCGCGCGGGCGCCGAGCGGGTTGTCGAGGCCCGGCGGCATGCCATTGCGGTACTTCTCCAGATCCGGCTCGCGGGCGATCATTTCCGAAGGCGGCGTCCAGGTCGGCCATTCCTTCTTGCGCGCGATTCGCGCCTTTCCGCCCCAGCTGAAGCCGTCGCGCCCGATACCGACGCCGTAGCGCATCGCCTTGCCGTTTTCCATTGTCAGGTAGAGAAAGCGGTTCGGCGTATCGACGATGATCGTGCCGATGGTTTCCGGGCTCGAATAGTTCACGATCTGCCGATAATAGCGCGGGTTGATCTTGCTGAGATCGACGGCGGGTATCGGAAACCGCTCCTCCGGCATGGCGCGGTACATGCGCAGGACATCGGGTGGATACCGCCGGACGGTGCCGGGCGCGGTCCGCGGGTTCGCGGGGTAGGCCCCTTGTGCCGGGTAGGTGCCGTACTCGGACGGATACCGGGCCATTTGCTCGGGTGTCGGATAGGGAATGCGTTCCCGGTTGCCAGTGGAGCAGCCGGCGAGGATGGAGCTTCCGGCTCCGATCAGGAACGAACGTCGGGTAAATTGCATAGTCTAGCCTGTTTCCAAACACGTCAGGGGGGCGCTGTGGAAGTTTCGCTTCTGAAACTTTCCCGTAGCTTTGCTGAAAGATTCAACGCATGAAGCGCGATCTGGTTCAGGAGACGGCATTCTTTGGAGGCGGTGAGGCGACGCGAACGGTCACACCGCTGACGGCTTTGCCGTTGCGTTCTCGCGCCGGGGCTTGTGCTGTCGGACGTTTCGTATCCGGCAAGAATGCAAGATGAAGGGCCGGCTGGAGGCAGATTCGTCCCTTGCACCGGCTTGAGGCGGACTTGTCGGGGTGTTTTTGCAGGGGGCCGGCCAGGGCTTGATGAAACGCGTCTGAGGACTGCGTGTTCTGGACGAGCGCAGCAGTTCCGGCGCTTTCAAGCGACCGCGTGCCGGCCAGGGAAGGACCGCAGGCCATGACAATGAGCGCGGCCAGCGTGAGTGCCCGCGCTATCATTCTGCCCATACTGAAAAATCCTGACCGATGCATGCTGTCTGCATGACCTCAAATTGTGGCCAGTCTGTGTATCGGCCCCGATCACATCCGCGTGATGGTCAGCCGGCGGAATCTTTCGCCAGCGGCGGCTGGAACTGCCAGCCCATGTCCCACGGGAAATAGATCCAGGTGTCCTGGGACACTTCGGTGACGAAGGTATCGACCATCGGGCAGCCGATCGGCTTGGCGTAGACGGTGGCGAAATGGGCCTTGGGCAGCATCTCGCGCACGACCTTGGCCGTCTTGCCGGTGTCGACCAGATCGTCGATCACCAGAACGCCGCTGCCCTGGCCTTCCTCCAGATCGACCACCTTCGGATCGACCGGTTTGATCACCTCGAGTTCACCCTGGTTTTCGTAGTCGTGGTAAGAGGCGATGCACACGGTCTCGATGGTGCGGATGCCGAGTTCGCGGGCGACAATGGCCGCCGGCACCAGGCCGCCGCGGGTGATGCAGACAATGGCTTTCCATTCGCCCTGGCCGGACAAGCGCCAGGCCAGAGCCCGGGCGTCCCGGTGGAACATGTCCCAGGAGACCGGGAAGGCTTTGTTCTGTTGGTTGGATTCCATGGGTTTTCCTTCAATTATTGTCCGGCAGCCTCGCGGACCGCGTCCGCCACGGCATCGGCTGCCCGGTTCATAACGGCTTCGTCCCGCGAGCGGACGACGATCTGGGTGGTGAAACGGCCGTCGGTCGTGCGCGGATAAGAACCGATCAGCGTTTCGGGAAACTCGTTCTGGATGTCGCGCAGGCGTTCGGCGATCCGGCTTTCGGGCAGGTCCGCATCGACCGTGCGCGACAGCATCTTCCGGCCGGTCTTCAGGGTCGGCGCGATCGCATCGAGCATCGCCTGCATGATGGAGGGAACGCCGGCCATCACGTGGACGTTTCCGATCCGGAAACCGGGCGCCTTGGAGACCGAATTGTGAATCAGGTCCGCGCCGTCGGGGATCCGCGCCATGCGCAACCGAGCCGGGGTGAGTTGGCCCGGGGGAAAATGCGCTTCGAGGATCTCTTTCGCCCTCGGGTCGACGTCGATGCCGACGCCGAAGGCTTCGGCGATGCTGTCGGCGGTGATGTCGTCGTGGGTCGGGCCGATGCCGCCGGAGGTAAAGACGTAGGTGTATTGGCTGCGCAACGCGTTGACGGCCTCGACGATCCGGGCCGTCACGTCGGGCACGATCCGGACCTCGCACAGGTCGATGCCGATCGCGGTCAGGTAATCGGCCAGAAAACCGATGTTCTTGTCCTTGGTCCGACCGGATAATATTTCGTCGCCGATGACGAGAAACCCGGCTGTGACTTCGTCCTCTGCCTTATCCGCCGCCATGGCAGACCTCCCGGAGATTGTTGGCCGGAATGTGTTGGCCGGAAATTTGTTGGGGGAAGCCTTTAGCCCAGACTGAGGTCCGGCTCAAGGTTTCGGTAGGCTAATCCTCGTTCCGCCGTGTCAGCGGGGCGGTGTCCAGCCGTAGATCCAGTCCAGGCGGGCGGACAGCCGGTCAGGGGGCATGAGTTTCATCACCATATCGCGGCCGATCGCCAGCGGGCCGCTCAAGTGATAGATGCGACCGTTCTCGGCGGCCGTCTCCTGTACTTTTTTCACCCGCTTCCTGCGCGCCGTCTCGTAAGCCTTCAAAACGGCCGGGACATCGGTGGCGGACGGCGTGAAGAGATGGGCGAGGACGGCCGCATCCTCGATCGCCATCGCCGCACCCTGGGCGGCAAAGGGAAGCATGGCGTGGGCGGCATCCCCCAGGAGGGCGATCTTGCCATCGCTCCAGGGGCCGTTCGCATCGACGCCGCACAGCGCCCATTTGAGCCAGGTATCCGGTTTCTCCAGCAAGGATAGGACGCCGAGGGCCCAATTGGCGAAGTGACCGAGCAGGGCGGCGCGGTCCGCTGTTGCCGACCAGCCTTCCTCGGTCCATTTTTCGGGCACAAGAGCCACCAGGTTGAATTCCCGGCCGGCGCGGATCGGATAGTGAACGAGATGCGCGTTCGGGCCGAGCCAGAGACCGGTGCGGGTGAGCAGGTCGTCATCGACCTGTTCGGCGGGCAAGGCCGCCCGATAAGCCGTCAGGCCGGTATATTTCGCCTGCTTGTGGCCGGGAACCCGTCCGCGGACTCTCGACCAGACGCCATCGGCGCCGATCAGGGCCTTGGCAGGGATCTGGCTGAGGATGTCGCCCGTCTGGACGTGGCATTGCACGATGCCGTCGGGGGTGTCGCCGACCTCGATGATCTCGCTTCCCAGCCGAACGTTGATCCTGCCTTGCTCCATGGCGTGGTCGAACAGGGTCTTTTGCAGATCCGCACGATGGACAACGAGGTAGGGAGCGCCATGACGTTCCGCGACCCGATCGCCGAGTTCGATACTGGCGATTTCCCGGCCCGTGCGGCCGGAACCGATGCGGACGGTGCGGGGTGCGACCGCAAGGGGCATCAGACGGTCCAGGACGTCCAGATCGTCCAGGACGCGGCACGCATTGGGCGAAAGCTGCAATCCGGCCCCGACCTCGGCAAGCTCGTCCGCTCTTTCGACGACGAGCACATCGTGTCCACTGGCGCTGAGCGCCAGGGCGGCACTTAATCCGCCGATTCCGGCACCGGCGATGACGACTGGAAGGTCCATGCTCGTTCCCGGGGAAGGGTACCGGAGGTTTCCGGTCAGGCTGCTTCCGGGGTCCAGATGCAGTCGTTCGGTGAGGATTCGGTTGGTTTCAGTGTCGCGTCGTACTTGTAGAGCGTGGAGCAATACGGGCAGACGACTTCATCGCTGTCACCCATGTCGAGGAAGACATGCGGATGGTCGAAAGGGGGATTTGCACCGATGCACATGAACTCATGTGCGCCGATCGCAATCGAATCGTGACCGCTGGTGTTCTGGAAGTGCGGGACGACATGATCCGCCATGGGGGCAATCCATTCCGTTCGTGAGTGGCAATTCGCTGCGGACCATACTGGTTTGTTCGGCAAAAGGGTAGGGGGCTGCGAGGGGAAAAATCGGTTGTCCTGTCTTCGGATTGGGGCGCGTCGAAACGGCCTTCGAGAAGGGGAGATGTGAAGAAGGCTTTACCGGACCGCCCCATTGGTCATAAGCTAACAGGCAACAAGGTTCCCTTTACGTAAGAGTAAATTCAGACGATGCCGCACTTTCACCTGGACGGACTCGATATCGCCTATCTGGACGAAGGCGCCGGCGATCCGATCCTGCTCATTCACGGGTTCGCTTCCAACAAGACGATCAACTGGGTCTATCCGGGGTGGGTCGATCTTCTGGCGAAATCGGGCCGGCGTGTGATCGCCGTCGACAACCGTGGTCATGGCGAAAGCAGCAAATTCTACGATCCGGCCGCCTACGGGGCGCCGATCATGGCGGAGGATGCCCGCAAGCTGCTCGATTATCTCGGCATCGAGCGTACGGACGTCATGGGCTATTCCATGGGTGCGCGCATTTCCGCTTTCCTGACGCTCAACCATCCGGACCGGGTCAACCGGGTGATTTTCGGCGGCCTCGGCTATGGCATGATATCCGGCGTCGGCGATCCGGAACCGATTGCGACGGCCCTGGAGGCGGAACGGCTGCAGGACGTGACCGACCGCACGGGCCGCGCGTTTCGCGCCTTCGCCGACCAGACCGGGTCCGACC
Organism: Roseibium sp.; assembly: GCF_048260565.1. GTDB lineage: Bacteria > Pseudomonadota > Alphaproteobacteria > Rhizobiales > Stappiaceae > Roseibium. The sequence continues at coordinate 118,504 of NZ_JBLXGP010000011.1, forward strand.
GGCTGGCACTGGCCGCCTGCATTCGCTCCTCGCGGCAGAAAATTTCCGAGGCGGATGTTGCGGGTATCAAGAGGCCTGCCTTGATCGCGGTCGGAACCAAGGACGATATTGCCGGTTCGCCAAAACGGCTGGCAGACCTGATGCAGGATGCGCGGATCCTCGAAATTCCGAACCGGGATCACATGGTTGCGGTCGGTGACAAGGTCTACAAGCAGGGCGTTCTGGATTTTCTGGACGGGAGTGAGGCATGACGGGCGAGCGCGTTGAATTCATCGGAAATGAAGACAACAGGCTGGTGGCGGACCGGTATGGACAGAGAGGCCAGCCGGTCATCCTGCTTCATGGCGGCGGTCAGACCCGGCATTCCTGGGATGCGGCAGCTGAAAGCATCGCCCGCCAGGGCCACGTGGTTTACTGCCTTGACCAGCGCGGCCACGGTGAAAGCGACTGGGTGCCGTCCGGGAACTACGAGTTCCACGATTACGCCATGGATCTGATTGCTGCGGCGGATCGGGTGGCGGCGCTCCACGGTGCGCGGCCGGTCCTTGTTGGAGCCTCTCTTGGCGGACTGGCCGGAATGATGGCGGAGGGCGAACGCCAGCCCGGCGCTTTGGCGGCACTTGTCCTGGTGGACGTCACCCCGCGCATGGATCTGGGCGGGGTCAGCCGGATCCTGGGCTTCATGGCCGAGCGGGTCGAGGAAGGCTTTGCGACGGTGGAGGAAGCCGCCGATGCCATCGAGCTTTATCTGCCCAACCGCAAGCGGCCGAAGGACCTCTCGGGCCTGCAGAAGAACCTGCGTCTGCACGACGACGGCCGCTATCGCTGGCACTGGGATCCGAAGTTCATTGCTTCAAAGCATGGCAATGACAACGGGCACGCAATCGAAACCCAGCAGATCATGTTGAAGGCGGCGGCCAACCTGAAACTGCCGGTCCTTCTGGTGCGCGGACAGAATTCAGAGCTTGTCTCGCAAGAACATGTTCAGGAATTCATCGAGCTGGTTCCTCATGCGCATTTCACCGATATCAAGAATGCGGGACATATGGTTGCGGGCGACCGGAACGATATTTTCGCGGAAGCGGTGCAGTCGTTCCTGGACAAGCTTTTCAGGAATGCCGCTGCGTCCTGAAACCTTCCGGTTTCAACGCCTTAAGTCCTGTTTTTGAAATCGGGATTCCGATTTCCGGATATGGCTGGCCGATAGGACGTCGGGTTTTCATGCGCTTGTCGATATCCGTATTTTCGACGGTGTCTTCAGATTTTGCTTCAAGTCCTGGGTGCGGCCGCGTCTGGGGTCGTGGTTCGGGAAAGCAGAGTCTTTTCAACGCCTAAAGTGAAGACTTTGAGGCGTTGAATCCCCTGTTTCAAACGGTGATTCAAGAGCGATCTGAAAACGGGTCTACTGTCCCGAAAACCGCGGCACCCGTTTTTCCAGGAAGGCGTCGCGGCCCTCAACCATGTCTGCGCTCTCGAAACAGTCCAGGGCGGCTGCTTCGGACCGGGCGAGAGCGTCGCTGTCGCGTCCGGCGGCGAAGGCGTTGATGGCGCGTTTGGCGGCGCGGATCGTTAGCGGCGCATTGTCGGCAAGGGTTCGGGCGAGGTGTTCGATGCGGGCCTGCAGCGTCTCTTCGGCAACGGCCTCATCGACCAGGCCTATGCGGAAAGCCGTTGTGGTGTCGATCCGCTCCGCGGTGAAGAGCAGCCGCTTCGCCGCCGATGGACCGATAGGTTCGAGAACGTCGGCGATGGCCTCCAGCGGATAGGCGATGCCGAGGCGGGCGGCGGGAATGGCGAACAGGGCGCCTTCCGCCGCGATGCGCAGATCGCACGCAAGGGCGATCCCGAGGCCGCCGCCCAGGCAATGCCCCCGGATCATCGCCACGACGGGTTTGTCCGCGTGCTTGAGTGCCTTGAAGGCGGCGACGTTGATGGCGTCGTAAGCTCGTGCCTTTGTCCCGTCAGATCGGGTTTGTGCGAATTCGGATATGTCCGCGCCGGCACAGAAGCTGGTGTCGCCGGCACCGCGTACTACGATCACGCGGACCTGGTCATTCCGGACGAGGTCATCGATCGCAGCCGGCATGTCCTGCCACATGGCAAGGCTCATGGCGTTGCGTCTCGGCGCGTTGTCGATGACGAGCCAGCCCGTCGATCCGGTCACTTCGGTCCTTAGGGACCCGGAGGATTTCGGGGCGGTTTCAGCGGTCGGCATGGTCATTTGGGGAACTTTCACGAAAGGGCGGTATCAGGATCAAAGAAACCAGTCTGAAGGTGCTCCGGCAAGTTTGACTTTGGAATTAGCCGCAATGACCCTATTTTAGGGCAACCACGTATCACGGCTTGAAAAGGAGACAAGCCATGTCGAACCCGTCCCCTCGGCAGAATGCGGCCAATCTGGCGCTTCACGATCCCGTCTGGCGGCAACTGCGGGAAGAAGCTCAGGCCATGGTCGTCAGCGAGCCGGCCTTGTCTTCATTCGTGTATGAGACCGTCCTGAACCACGAAACGCTGGAGGAAGCGGTCGTCCACCGCCTCGGTGACCGTCTTGGGCGCGATATCGTGTCCGCGTCCCTGATCCGGCAGACCTATCTGGAAGCGCTGGCCTCTGAGCCGGAGCTTGCGGAAATCTTCCGGGTCGACATCGTCTCCGTCTACGACCGCGATCCTGCCTGCCACCGGCTGCTGGAGCCGGTGCTTTATTTCAAGGGCTTTCATGCGCTCCAGACCCACCGGCTGGCCAACTGGCTGTGGCGGCAGGGCCGTGAGGATTTCGCGCTCTACCTGCAAAGCCGGTCTTCCGAAGTCTTCCAGGTGGATATCCACCCGGCGGTTCCCGTCGGCCGCGGCATCTTCATCGACCACGGCACCGGCGTTGTCGTCGGCGGGACGGCCTCCATCGGCGACGATGTCTCGATCCTGCAGGGCGTTACCCTCGGCGGGACGGGCAAGGAGGGCGGTGACCGTCATCCGAAGATCCGCAACGGCGTCCTGATCGGGGCCGGGGCCAAGGTTCTCGGCAACCTGGAGATCGGCCATTGCTCGCGCATCGCCGCCGGATCCGTGGTGCTGAGCCCGGTTCCGCCCAACACGACGGTCGCAGGCGTACCGGCAAGGATCGTCGGCAAGGCCGGCTGTGCGGAGCCCTCGCGTTCGATGGACCAGCTCATCCAGGAAGAGAACGCAGGCAAGCCTGCCGTCAAGGAAGACGGGGAAAGCTGACGAAGACGGTTGGCTTGAGGCAAAACTTCTGTAGGGTCCGCGTCGGAACCCACCCATTGATTGCGCAGGAGATGCGACGTGAAACCCGATGAAATCCGAAAGCTCGAAGCCTATCTGAAACAGAAATTCGAGCTGGATCGCATTCAGGTCAAAGCCCGGCCGCGCAAGGACGACTCCGCGGAAGTCTACATCGGGGACGAATTCGTCGGCGTTATCTTCCGTGATGACGAGGATGAGGACCTGAGCTGGAATTTCCAGATGGCGATCCTGGAGATCGATCTGGACGAGGTCTGAGGACTTTCCGGTCCGGAACCTTACTTTTTCCTGATTTCGAGCGCGTGGACCAGCTCAATGGCCCGCCGCTCAAGCCTTCCCCAATTGGCCAGATGCGCCTCTTCGAAGCGGTAGGTCAGCAACAGCTCTCCGGACAGCACCCGCTGGGCTGTGCAGACGGCGATCGTATCGCTGAGCGACTGGCGGCAACGGGCGATGAACCCTGTCTCGCTGCCCGGTTCATAGACAATCTGATCGCGGGCGCCGATCGGGCTTGAAAGCGTCAGGACCCTGAGGCCGGCCGGCCCGGCCCCCTCTTTTCCCCTGGCCAGGCGCCGGTAGACCGGATCGAGCCGGTCGCGCATGGTTTCGCCGCGGGCGTTCCTGCTGATATCCAGAAGCACCACGTTGGAACCTTCGCCGAAGGCCGCGAACTGGTCCGCCTTGTTCTTGTCAAAGCCGGACATGGAGGGCCACATGACGCCCAGATGCAGGGTCGACAGGTGATCTCCCGTCTGTCTCAGGCCGAGCCTCTGGGCCGGGGCCCTGATCATGTTCACGGGGACTTCGAACGCCTGGTCGCCGACGAAAACGGTCCGGCTTCCCGGCTCGTCGGCCCATTCCATGTCCCCGTTCCAGTATCCCGTCCAGCGGGCGGCCAGATACGACACGTAGACCATGGCCAGCGCCGCCATGGCGGCGGTCAAATAGGTGAAAAACCTCGGGCTGACACCGCTCGAAGCGGGGAGCACAAGCACGGTCAACGACCGGCTCCCGGCGTTCCATATTGGCCGGACAACGTGCCTGATCCGTCTCGATGGGAGACGTTTGTCCCGAAACGGGATGGGATATCGCTCATCATTTTTAGCATGGGCCAGGATTTCTGTCCGGATTCGCAGGCGGGCTGGCCGGGACTCAAAACGGCACGGCGCTTGCACTTGACCCTTAACAAATTCTAAAGCAGCTTCAGCTTGTAAAAGTTAACAAAGGGTTAATGTTGTGTTGTTCCAGCTTATCGTCGCGCTGTACATCGGTTGTGCGGGGTTTGTCGCAGCAGGCGTAATTGGCAGCTTTTACCAGTTGGTCACCGATCAGCCGCCGCGTTTCAATTTTGCCGTGGATAGCGTGATCGGCACGATCGCTTCCGTTGGTGTGTGTGTGCTCGCAGGTCCCTTCATCATCATGCGCAATGCCATTCGGGGCCGCCGAATCGAAGGCAGGCCGATCGGATGGCTGGTTGCCTCGTCGACGATTGCGGGCATGTGGAGCATCTGTTCCGGCCTTCTGGTCATGCAGTGCGCGTTGAGTATTGCCGGGAAGCTGTAATCAAGACGATGTAGGAGGGGAGAGAGGCGCATGCCAATTTACAGCCTCGACGGCGTTCAGCCGGAATTTCCCGAGGACGGCCGCTACTGGGTCGCCCCGGATGCCGACGTGATCGGCCGTGTCCGGCTCGATCGGGACGCAAGCGTCTGGTTCGGTGCGGTGTTGCGCGGCGACAATGAACTGATCCATATCGGGGAACGTTCGAATGTGCAGGACGGCAGCGTGTTTCATACCGACATGGGGTATCCGCTGACCATCGGACCTGATTGCACAATCGGCCACAAGGCAATCCTGCACGGCTGCACCATCAAACGGAACACCCTGGTGGGCATGGGCGCCACGATCCTGAACGGGGCGGTGATCGGCGAGAATTGCATAATCGGTGCGAATGCGCTGATCGCCGAAGGCAAGGTTATTCCGGATAATTCCCTGGTCGTCGGCATGCCGGGGAAGGTGATGCGCCAGCTGGATGCGGCGGCGGCCAAAGGGAACACCAGGTCCGCCGAAGGCTATGTGCGCAACTGGCAGCGCTTCAAGGCGGGGCTTTCGCCGGTCTGATCGGCTGAACCCTGGAATTTCGCTCTGACGCGACCGAAAAAAGGACGGGAGCCGGCTTGCGGGGGCTAGCCGACTCCCTGGATCCGGTCGTGGTAGGGATGGGGAGGGTGGGGACGCGACCGGATCTTCCCGTTGCCCCGAAGGGCAATCCTCCAATTTCTGTTGCCTGACGTCGGGTCGGCCCGTCGGACCGAAGCGCCAGGGCTAATCGTTCACGCTGCTCACTGCCGTGACCCGCGTGTCCGCGATACCTGTCCATTTCGCCGGAGCGCGTGTGGACTGGCGCTTGATGTATCTGTACGGCGTCGAGTACCAGGGCAGGACCGCTTCGATCTGATTGTCGAGGATCATGTCCCCCTGATCGGTGCGCACGGTCAGGACCGCATGGCCGGCATTCTTCACGTCCTTGGCGACCGTGATCAAAAGAGCGCTTCTCGGCCAGCCCGCGGCGATGAGTTCGCGCTGCTTTTCGAGGACATATTCCTCACAATCGCCCGAACCGTTCACCGGATAGGTCCAGTATTCCGGCTTCCCGAAATTTTCTTCGTCGGTGACCGGCCTTATCTGGCTGTTGACCTTGTGATTCAGCGCGATCAGCTCGTTCCACCTTTCTTCCGTCAGCTTGACAACCACCGGCGCGTTGGTGCCGCCCTGGCATTCCCTGCGGTTCTCCCTACAGAACTGCACATGCCCGATCGGCGCCTTGACGATGGTGTCCATGGCCATGAAACGGCTCGGCGAAGCTTCTGCCGACCAGGACCCGACTGCCCCTATAAGAAGTATTGCAGGTAAGTAAGTGTATTTCTGATGTAGTTTCATCGTAACGCCCTCCCCAAGGCTGGCGAAACAATGACATGATCGATTTTATTTCTTGAAAATTTAAAATATCAATCAAGAATAAATCTTGAGATAGATTTGATCATTACTTGAATAAATCTGTATTCAACTTTTAAATAAATTTGCATCTAAGTTGAATAAAATTGTCTGTATCGTCTGCAAGTCTATGAAAAATAGCCAGAGTTTCCAGAAATGACGGGGACGGGGCCTTGCGTCGGAACATCAAAGGATGTCGCGGGCGTCGGTATTCGACCGTTCCGTCCCGACGATACGGGGCACTTTTTCCGATGGTTTTTGGGAGAGAAAATTAGCTGCCAGGCGTGCGCAGGGTTATCAAATTCCGAAGGAAACGCCTTTCCGGTTTCCCTTAAGGCAGATTTGCGCGTGCGGAAACGCAGGAAGCCGAAGCGCTTCTACGTAACGTTCGGCCGCTGAGCCGCTCATGATACGAGTAAAAGTGAAGCCGACCCGGTCAGTCGTCGCTGGAAATATGATGTTCCAGCAGTTCCCGGTTCTGGATGGCCGCGAATTCCACGGCGATGCCACCTTCGATGCGACGAACGACACGGGCGCGCATCTTGCCGAGCGCGATGCTGTCGCCGGGTTCCGGCTGTACGTCGGTGGCAAGGGCGGCACCGGACAGGGACACGTCGATGATCCGGCACATATGTTCCGAACCGTCCGGAAGGACGATCTTGGTGATCGGATTTTTCGGGACGAAGCGATCGTGCCGCCGGTCTTCGGGCAGATTGAGTTCGTCGCGGTTGGCAAGCCAGGTCAGGACGTTGGCGATCTTGTCGCGCTTGCGCGGCGTGTTGCGCAGTTCGACGGCGAAGCCACCGTCGAACAGGCGGGCGATCCGGCCTTCCACGCGGCTCAGGTGATCGAGATAGGCAACGACCCGTTCGCCGACACGGCCGGAAACGGGTGTGATCATGGCCATGCCGCCCGGCGACATGTCGATGACCTGGCAAGGATATTCGCGCCGGTCTTCCAGCATGAAGCGGCCGAGAATATTTACGGATACGCGCTGATGCCGACGCCGGTCCGTCGCATGAAGCGTTTTGCTTCCATCGGTTGCTGTAGCCAATCCGGCGCCCATGCGTCTAATACCCGTTTGCCCCTACGTCTGACACGTATTCCGGGAACGGGCCTCGTAGCACACGTCCCAAGGACTCGCAGTTTACGGACGTGGGGTTAACGATATGTAAGGCGCCGACACTTCGACCTACGATTTTCCACCCGAATAAACCGTCAGGTGCCCGACCTGCCGTTCTGCGCCTTGCGGAAGGCCGGAAGGCGGCAGGCTCATGCCTTCCGCGGTAAAGCGCGGCAGGATCGGATTGACGCCTTCGCCGGGCTTAAGGAAATACGGGCGCTCGTCAGGCCAGACAAGACGCAGGCTGGTGATCGACTGGCTCAAAATGGGATGCAGGCCGAGCCAGTAGGGGCGTTCCATCGGGGTGGAGGAGCCCAGGATCCGAATGCGGCCCTCTCCGGGGACATTCAGCGGCAGAAGCAGCATTTCCATGTTCAGCTGTTGTTCGCGTTCTGTGTGGCCGGCCACGCCAATGACGGCCGCGGCCGCATCCTCGGTGATGGCGGCGATCAGGCTGGCGAGCGCCTCACGGTCCTTCTCGTTCCAGCCGCGCAGGAAATTCCGGCCTTTCAGTTCCCGGCAGTGGGCCGAGCAGAGGCGGGTTCCGGCGAGCCGGTAGCGCACGTCATGCGGAGAATTCACTTCCAGGATGAAGGTATCTCCCAGGAGCGAGCGAATCCGGCCGGGATCGATTTCGCTGCGGTTGGGGGCAGGACGCGCTTCGCGCAGATCATTCCAGTACTTGTAGAGTGTTTTGGATACGCCGTTCTTCATCTGATTATGCCCCTGTCCTAAAGAGCGGTGCCGAAATCGGGCGGGTTATGGCCGCTTGTCCAAAATCGGGACACCTTCGCTTCTATCTCCGTGTTTGGGTCCTGTTAAGCAGAGGGCGTGCCAAATGGCGGAAATCCGGAACGACGGGCAGGCGCTACGCTTAATTAAGGTTAACGATTGCTTATCGTTGCCAGGGAGGCGGGGCTGCGGCACCTTAATGTTGCGTTAGGCAATCGGGGCCGTCGGGGGCTGGCCCCTTCGAAGGCCTGACCGGTGGAGTTTCCATAAAGGTTGCTCCGGGGGAGCGTGGGGACGCGACCAGCCATCGTCATGTTGGCACAAACGCCTGTCACCGGACCCGGTGGCAGGCGTTTTCTTTTGGGACTCGGGCTGTCCCGCCGCACTGTCCGTGCCCGCATGCCTTGCCAGCGCCTTCATTTGCCGTACATGTTTGTCGCGATACCGAGAAGGATTCAGATGAACCATCACGTTTTCGAGCCCGGACAGGGCGAGCCTGAAGAGAAGGGGCCGGAACCGGTCTTCAACCTGCCCAAGGTGGTGGTTTGGCTTGCAGGGATCATGATCGTCGTATTCGTGCTGCAGGCCTATGTGTTTTCCACGGCGTTGAACAATGACATCATCATCTATTTCGCTTTCTGGCCCGTGCGCTACCAACCGGATGTGTTTGCAACCGGGCTCGCTCCCGGTGGGCTTGCTGCAGATATCTGGACTTTCGTCACCTATGCGTTTCTGCACGGCGGCGTCGCCCATATAGCCTTCAACATGCTGTGGATGATCGTTTTCGGAAGTGCGGTCGCGCGCCGGTTCGGGACCTTTCGGTTTCTGATTTTCTCTGCGCTTTGCGCCGCGGGCGGCGCAGCAATGCATCTGGCCACCCATTTCGACGGACAGGCGCCGATGATCGGTGCTTCGGCCGCGATTTCCGGCCACATGGCGGCAGCCGCGCGTTTTGTGTTCGAGCTGGGCGGCCCCGTGGGCGTGATCCGGCGAACGGACGATGCGGCCTTCCGGGTGCCTGCGGCCCCGTTGCTGCAATCCTTCTCCAACAGGTCCGTGGTGGCCTTCCTGGGCGTCTGGTTCGGAATGAACTTTGTGTTCGGCCAGATCAATATGCCCATGGCCGGTGGCGCGGGCTCGATTGCCTGGGAGGCGCACATCGGCGGTTTCCTGGCCGGACTCCTTCTGTTTCCCCTCATCGATCCCGTGCCGCGGCGGCGATATTAGAGCATCGGGCGAAAACTTTGCGGCATTTGACCGGCGCGCTTTTGCCTGCTGACAAGGCGGGTCGCGTGCCGTGGTGTTTCCCGCCACAAACGCGAGCTCCACAAGCGCAAACGGCGGCGGTCAGCGGGCGAAAGAGCCCGGCCCTTCGGGTGTCAGAAAACGGCCCATCGGTTGCGTTACGCCGCTTGCACGATGTACCGCATCGCGCTTTACGGCGCTCCTGACCGAATGAACTGCTTTCTGTCATCAAATGCTGCAAAGTTTTCGCCTGGTGCTCTAACAATCACCTCATGCGACACTTTGCCTCGTTCGATTAATTTGCCATGATACCGGACCGGACGCCGTGCGTCGGTGTTCCCTCGACAAAACGGGAGGAGTTGGCAAATGACCGTTGGTATTATCTTGCAAGGCAAAGGAAGCGACGTGATTACGGCGCGCGGGACGACACCGCTGCGCGATATTTGCTCCACCCTGGCGGAAAAGGGAATCGGTGCCATCCTTGTGACGGATGCGGCCGATCACATCGAAGGCATTATTTCCGAACGCGATATCGTCAAGACGCTGGCAGCCAAGGGGCCGGAGGCCCTCAATCTGCCGGCATCGAATGTCATGACCACCGCTGTCGTTACCTGCGGGGAAGACGATGCGATCATGGATGTCATGTCCAAAATGACCTCGGGCCGGTTCCGCCATGTCCCCGTCCTCCGGGACGGCAAGGTCGTGGGTCTGATCTCCATCGGGGACGCGGTCAAATACAGGATCGCTCAGGTGGAGATGGAAGCCGAACAGATGCGAACCTACATCACGATGACGTAACCGGCCACGCCAGGGCGAATTCGGAAAACGTCATGCTGCGCCAGACAGCACGGCCGTCGTTACGGCCGTGTTTTTTTTATGGGTCTGCGACTTACGCGCCGTAGACGTCCTTCGGGTCGTAGACGCGGTCCTTTTCCACGCGTTCCAGACGAAAACCGCCATCGGCGTCCTGGACGATCTTGCGGAAGAAGCAGGAATTGAAGCCGGTGTGACAGGTGGCGCCGTTGCCGGCGACTTCGACCTTGAGCCAGATGGCATCCTGGTCGCAGTCGGTGCGGATTTCCTTCACATGCTGGACCTGGCCGGAGGTTTCGCCCTTTTTCCAGTAGGCTTGGCGGGAGCGGCTCCAGTACCAGGCTTCGCCCGTTTCGATGGTCCGGCGCAGGGCTTCGGCGTTCATGTAACCGACCATGAGGACGTCGCCTGTGGCATGATCGGTCACGACGGCGGCAATCAGGCCGTCGCCGTCGAATTTCGGCTGGAGAACCGCGCCGGTTTCGATTGCGGTCTTGTCGCCGCGCTCTGCGAAGATGGAGGTCGTCACTGGTAAACCCCTTGGCCTTTCAAAGAAGGCGGGGCTTTACCGGCTCCCGCCGCGGACCAGGCTCATGAACTTGGCCTGCTCGGCCGGCTCGTCCTGGAAAATTCCGGTGAACTGGGTGGTGATGGTGGACACACCCTGTTTCTGCACCCCGCGCATGGTCATGCACTGATGCTCGGCCTCGAGCATGACGGCAATCCCGCGCGGCGCGAGCGTGTCGTCAATGGCGGAAGCGATTTGCGAGGTCAAGTGTTCCTGGGTCTGCAGCCGCTTGGCGAAGATGTCGACCACGCGCGCCAGCTTGGACAGGCCGACGACGCCATCCGCCGGATAATAGGCGATATGCGCCTGACCGATGAACGGCAGCATGTGGTGTTCGCAGAAGGAGTTAAAGGGGATACCGCGCACCATGACGATATCGTGGTAGCCACCGACATCCTCGAAAACCCGTTCCAGATGGGAGAACGGGTCTTCGAAATAGCCGGAATAAAGCTGTTCGAATGCCTTGACGACGCGCCTCGGCGTGTCCTGAAGGCCCTCGCGCTCCGGATCGTCGCCGGTCCATGCGATCAGTGTGCGCACAGCGGCTTCCGCTTCCTCGCGGCTCGGGCGCTTGAGCTGATCGGGAGCCTTGCGCTCGAATTTCTTGCCGACTTGCTTGAGGACTGCGTCCATTTCGATCCCCGCTAATTTGCCCTGGTTACCCGTCATACGCTTTTCCCGGCAAAGCAGATCACTCCGCCGTATCTTTTCTTTTCCGGTTGTCCGGCCGTGAAAAACGCCCAGGGCGAATCCACGGAGGATTTGATCTCAGCCGGCTTGTGCCGCGGTGCTCTGAAGCGGATGATACGCCTATCTGGCTTACAGGGCGATTAATTCATGCTCTTGCAGAAAACCGACAACGCCTGATCTATATAGGGAAAGACGTGTGGGCTGCAATGCAGACGGTCATCACCCGGTTTCACGAAGAGGCGAGTATGCTTGACGATATCTACAATGCCAGGATCCTGGAATTCGCGGGAAACATTCCGCGGATCGGGCGTCTGGAGCATCCTCAGGCGACGGCAAAGGCGCATTCCAAGTTGTGCGGTTCCACTGTGATCGTGGACCTTTGCCTGGAAGACGGCGTCGTGTCGGACTATGCCCATGACGTAAAAGCCTGCGCGCTGGGCCAGGCGTCCTCGTCGGTCGTTGCCCGGCATGTCATCGGGGCCACGCCGGAAGAGTTGCGCGAAGTTCGCAAGACAATGCGCGCCATGCTGAAGGAAGGCGGCGAGCCGCCCACGGGCCGCTTCGAGGACCTGAAGTTCCTGGAGCCGGTGCGCGAATATAAAGCGCGCCATGCCTCCACCATGCTGGTCTTCGACGCCATCGCCGATGCGCTGGACCAGATCGAGGCGGAGCATGCCGGGTCCGGTGCGAAAACTGTTGCGTGATCACGAAAGCTTGTAAAGAAAACCATCAATCGGTTGCAGGGCGGCAGACTGTTGATTGTTATAAGATCCCGGCGATGACCATTCTCAAAGACCTGCCGAAATTCGTCGGGATCGGGCTGATCCGACTGTACCGGTATACGCTGTCGTCCTTCATGGGGCGTGGATGCCGCTACGCGCCGACCTGTTCGGAATATACCGAAGAGGCGATCCGCACCTACGGCATGTGGGCCGGTGGCTGGATCGGGCTTGCCCGGATCCTGAGGTGCAACCCGTGGGGGGCGTCGGGTTACGATCCCATCCCCGACCATCTTCCGAAGGGGAGAAACTGGTTCCGGCCGTGGCGGTACGGCCGTTGGACGGGCGGGCATATCGAGCAGGGGCAGCGCCTGGATTAGACATGGCCGGATACGGCCGATCCGACTGGAGAAATCCGTTTTATCCATTGACCCTGCGGCAGTCGAATGCGAGGGTCGCCCGGGTAAAATCCAACAACCCCGCAAGGGTGGAGAATTGCACGTGGAAGACTTCCATTTCGTCATGATCAAGCCGACGCATTACGACGACGACGGCTATCCGATCCAATGGCTGCGTTCCGCAATCCCTTCCAACACGCTCGCCTGCCTGAACGGCCTTGCAGAGGCCGCGATCGAGCGGAAGGCGCTGGGGCCCGATGTGCGCATCCACCTGCACACCTTTGACGAGACCAACACGCGGGTAAAACCGGCAAAGATCATCCGCATGATCCGGCAGTCCGGCGGGAAGGCCCTGATCGGGCTGGTCGGGGTGCAGTCCAACCAGTTCCCGCGTGCGGTCGACCTGGCTCAGAAGTTCCTGAAGGCGGACCTGCCGGTCGCCATCGGCGGCTTCCATGTTTCGGGCTGCATGTCCATGCTCAAGGAAATGCCGCAGGAGATGGTCGACGCCCAGAAATTGGGGATTTCCTTCTTCGCAGGCGAGGCTGAGGATTTGCGTCTGGACGACGTCTTCCGTCATGCCTATGCGGGCGAGCTGAAGCCGGTCTACAATTTCATGTCGGACCTGCCGTCGCTCGACGGCGAGCCGACGCCGATCCTGCCGTCGAAGCACATCCAGTTCACCGCCGGTTCCCATTCCAGTTTCGATCTGGGACGCGGCTGCCCGTTCCAGTGTTCTTTCTGTACCATCATCAACGTGCAGGGTCGAAAGAGCCGTTTCCGGTCCGCCGACGACCTGGAGCGGATCATCCGCGACAACTACGCCCAGAAGATCAACCGCTTCTTCATCACCGACGACAATTTCGCCCGTAACCGGCACTGGGAAGAACTGTTCGACCGGCTGATCTACCTGCGCGAGGAAGAAGGCTTCGACATCAAGTTCATCATCCAGGTCGATACGCTGTGTCACCGGATCAAGAATTTCATCGAGAAGGCGACGCGCGCCGGGGTCAACCGGGTGTTCATCGGGCTTGAGAACATCAACCCGGACAACCTGCTGGCCGCCAAGAAGCGGCAGAACAAGATCACCGAATACCGCGAGATGCTTCTGGCATGGCGCGACCATGGCGCGACCACCTATGCCGGCTACATCATCGGGTTCCCGAACGACACCAAGGAATCCGTCCTGCGGGACATCGAGATCATCAAGAAGGAACTGCCGCTCGACCTGTTGGAGTTCTTCTTCCTGACGCCGCTGCCCGGATCGGAGGACCACAAGGTGCTTCTGGAAAAGGGCATCTGGATGGATCCGGACCTCAACAAATACGACCTTAACCACCGGGTCAGCCATCATCCGACCATGTCGGACGAAGAGTGGGAGGACGCCTACCGTGCGGCCTGGGACAGCTATTACAGCATGGATCACGTGACGACGGTTCTGCGCCGGGCCGCGGCCCACCCGAGGGGGCGTCCGGGCAACAAGCTGTTCCTGATGATGTGGTTCTGGCTGATGGTCCGCTACGAAGGCGTCCATCCGCTTGAAGGCGGCTATTTCCGGATCAAGGTGCGCACCGACCGCCGGTCCGGCATGCCGATCGAAAACCCGCTGGTCTTCTATCCCCGTTACCTGACCGAGATCGTTTCCAAGCACTGGGCGATCGTCAGCAACGTCGCCAAGTTCTACTGGCGCTACAAGGCGATCAAGCGGGCATCGGATCGCAAGACTTATACGGATCTGGCGCTGACGCCGGTCGATCAGGACAATCAGAACGACCTGTCGATGATGACGGAGACCCGCGGCGGTCAGGAAGCCGTTGCCAAGGCGAAGCGCGACGCCGAATTGCGCCAGACGGGCAAGGACCGCGCGAAGGTCGTCGGCTGAGGTTCCGAATTGATCCGTGACGTTGCGGACCTTGCGTTTTTTGCAAGACAGAGCCGCGCGATAGGAGTATTGAGGCTGTCGCTGCGGCGGCAGCGGTCGAGTCTTTTTCCGGCCGCTTAACCGCCGGATCGAAGGTTCAATTTACCGGCGCCTGGACGCCGGGCTTTCGGGGCCGAATGATTGCCCGACGATGTTGCTGATCCAATCATAATCCGGGAAGCCGATCCGACCGATCTGGACGGTCTGGTTGCACTGGAAAACCGCTGCTTCGAAACAGACCGCGTGTCGCGGCGCAGTTTCAGGCGGTTTCTGGAGCGTTCGACCGCGCGGCTTCTAGTTGCCGAGATCGCCGGCAGGATCGCCGGCTACGCGCTGATCCTGCTGCGCAGCGGCACCGCGCTGGCCCGGCTCTATTCGCTTGCGGTCGATCCGGACAGCAGAGGTTCCGGGCTTGCCCGACGCCTGCTTGCGGCCAGCGAGCGCGCGGCCTTCGAGGAAGAGAGGATCGTGCTTCGCCTGGAGGTGCGTGAGGACAATGAGGCTGCGATCGGCCTTTACCGCGCCTCCGGGTACCGCTCTTGCGGGCGGGTACCCGAGTATTACGAGGACGGCTGCACGGCGCTTCGGATGGAAAAGCTGCTGCACGGACCAGGTCATGAACCGGGCCTTGGGCGCGGACGTGCGCCCTATTACGCGCAGACCACCGAATTCACCTGCGGCCCGGCCTGCCTGATCATGGCGGCGAAGCAGTTCGACAGCACCTTTCCGACCGATACATTGACCGAACTCTCGCTCTGGCGTGAGGCGACCACGATCTATCTTGCCTCAGGGCACGGCGGTTGCGGGCCTTTCGGACTGGCAACGGCGGCAGCGCGGAAGGGGCTGACGGCGGAGGTGCGGCTGTCGCCGGACGAGCCGCTGTTCCTGTCCTCCGTGCGCGATCCGGAAAAGCGGGAGGTGATGCGGCTGGTGCAGGAGGGCTATCGGCGGGACGCGCAGGCGCTGGGCGTTACCGCGTCCGATCAGCCGCTGGGCGCCCGGGATCTGGCTGCGGAGGTCGCCAAAGGGGCGGTGGCGATCGTGCTGATCTCCGGCTACCGCATGTTCGGCCAGAAAGTCCCGCACTGGATCCTTGTGCACGATCAGGACGAGCGCCATCTGATCGTTCACGATCCGTGGCTGGAACACGAGCGGCACGAAAGTCCGGCGGATGCGGCCAACCTGCCGATCCCGGATGCGGAATTCGAGCGCATGGCGCGATGGGGCCGGACGGCGGTCCGGGCTCAAATTCTTCTCAAGAAGGTATAACTGGCGATGCCGACCTGGGTCATTCTCGTCGACAATCTGAAAGACATCTCCAACGCGGATACGGCGCACAAGGTCATGACCGTCAGGGACTACCTGATGCGGCCGAAGCTGTTTACCGGCATCAATCCGAATATCCTGAACTTCTCCCGCTCCTATGCCTACCAGGGCGCCGGCTACTATGCCTCGCTGTTGGCAGAAGCGCGCCAGCACCGGGTGCTGCCGAGCGTGGAGACCATGATCGAGCTGTCGCGCAAGCAGCTCTATAACCATGCCTTGCCGGAACTGGAAAACAGCCTGAACCAGTGCTTCCGCAAGATCGGCGAGGCGGCGGCGGAAATTTCCAGGATCACCGTCTGTCTCGGGCAGACCGGCAACGACCAGCTGGAACCCTTCGCGCGGCTGTTGTTCGACTGGTACCGGACCCCCATCCTGGAGGTTACGGTCGAGCCGGGCGAATGGCGGGCGATCCGCAGGATCCGGCCGCTGGCGATCACCGAGCTGGACGCGCCCCGCCGCACCTTCCTGATCGAGGCGCTGGAGCGCTACACGCACCGCCCCTGGCGCGCGCCGAAGCAGCGCGCGGTGATGAAATATGCGCTTGCCGTGCTTTCCGATCCGAAGGAGGAGTTGCCGCCGTCAAGCCTTTCGTCGCTGAAATACATGGCGAAGGTTGCCGCGCGCCACGGGGTGGAGCTGGTGCCGATCGGTAAGGGGGATCTCGACCGGCTGGCCCAGTACGACGCCCTGTTCATCCGCGAGACCACCAATATCGACAATCACACCTATCGTTTTGCGCGCCGCGCGGTGCAGGAGCGCATGCCGGTCATCGACGATCCGGTCTCCATGATCCGCTGCACCAACAAGGTCTACCTGGCGGAGCTTCTGGAGGCGCACGGGGTGCCGACGCCGAAGACCGTGATCCTGTCGTCGCTGAAGGAGGCAGACCAGCTGGAAGACCGGCTCGGGTCTCCCGTGGTCTTGAAGATCCCGGACGGATCCTTCAGCCGGGGCGTGTTCAAGGTGACGGGCGAGGAGGCGATCCGGGACAAGCTGAAGGAGCTGTTCGAGGACAGCGATATCATCCTGGCCCAGGAATACTGCCCGACCGAGTTCGACTGGCGCATCGGCGTGCTCGACGGCGAGCCGCTGTTTGCGGTCCAGTACCTGATGGCGAAGAAGCACTGGCAGATCGTGCGCCACGAGGACGGCAAGAAGTCGGTCGAGGGCAGCTTCCGTTCCACCTCGCTCGCCGAGGCCCCGCCCGCGGTGGTGGAAACCGCCATCCGCGCCGCGCGTCTGATCGGCGACGGGCTTTACGGCGTCGACCTGAAACAGATCGGCGACCGGGTCGTGGTCATCGAGGTCAACGACAATCCCAACCTGGATCACGGCTGCGAGGATTCAGCGGAAAAGGACATCGTCTGGGACCAACTGATCCGCTGGTACCTGAAGCGGCTGGAGAACAGGTGAGGGGCACGGCGTTTCGTCATGCGAAAGATCATCGTCATCCTAAATGCAAAACTCAGAGACGGACTCGCAAAACAGAGTTGATGACGGATCATAGACTGAAGTGAACCTCCAAAGGTTGCCCCTCCCGTCCAAATCGCTTATGTGAAAGCCCGTCAATCAAACGAGAAACGCTTACCTGCCTTGTCTGCAGGAGTGAGCTGGAGAAAAGATATGATCAGCCTGACTTTCCCCGACAATTCCGTGCGCGAATTCGAACCCGGTATCAGCGGTGCCGAGATCGCCGAAGGCATTTCCAAATCCTTGCGGAAAAAGGCCGTGGCCGTCTCCATCGACGGCGAGCTGAGGGATCTCTCAGATCCGATCACCGAAAACGCCAGCATCGAGATCGTCACCCGTGACGAACCGCGCGCGCTGGAACTGATCCGGCACGATGCGGCCCATGTCATGGCCGAGGCCGTGCAGGAGCTGTGGCCGGGCACCCAGGTGACCATCGGTCCGGTGATCGAGAACGGTTTCTACTACGACTTCAAGCGCGTTCATCCGGACACCCGCGAGGACTGGCCGTTCACGCCGGACGACCTGACCGTCATCGAAAAGAAGATGCGCGAGATCATCGCCCGCAACGAGCCGTTCACCAAGGAAGTCTGGAGCCGGGAGAAGGCCAGGGACGTGTTCGCCGATATGGGCGAGGCCTACAAGGTGGAACTGGTCGACGCGATCCCGGAAGATCAGGATCTCAAGATCTATCGCCAGGGCAAGTGGTTCGACCTGTGCCGCGGTCCGCATATGGATTCCACCGGCAAGATCGGCAATGCCTTCAAGCTGATGACGGTTGCCGGCGCTTACTGGCGCGGGGATTCCAACAAGCCGATGCTGACCCGCATCTACGGCACCGCCTGGGCGAGCGACAGCGACCTGAAGAACTACCTCCACATGCTGGAGGAAGCCGAAAAGCGCGATCACCGCAAGCTCGGCCGGGAAATGGACCTGTACCATTTCCAGGAAGAGGGACCGGGCGTCGTCTTCTGGCACGCCAAGGGCTGGAGCCTGTTCCAGAAGCTGGTGGCCTATATGCGCCGCCGGCTGGACGCCGACTATGACGAGGTCAATGCGCCGCAGGTGCTGCACACCTCGCTGTGGGAAACCTCCGGTCACTGGGGCTGGTACAAGGAGAACATGTTCTCCGTGCAGTGCGCCGACACGGAAGCCGAGGACGACCGGGTGTTCGCTCTGAAGCCGATGAACTGCCCCGGGCACGTTCAGATCTTCAAGCACGGACTGAAGTCCTACCGCGACCTGCCGCTGCGACTGGCCGAGTTCGGCGCGGTGCACCGCTACGAGCCGTCAGGCGCCATGCACGGGCTGATGCGCGTGCGCGGCTTCACCCAGGACGATGCGCATATCTTCTGTACCGAAGAGCAGATGGCGGCGGAGTGCCTGAAGATCAACGACTTGATCCTGTCGGTCTACAAGGATTTCGGCTTCGACGAGATCGTGGTCAAGCTGTCGACCCGGCCGGAAAAGCGCGTCGGTTCCGACGAGCTGTGGGATCACGCCGAAGCGGTGATGGAAAAGGTGCTGAAGCAGATCGCCGACCAGTCCGGCGGCCGCATCAAGACCGACATCCTTCCGGGCGAGGGCGCCTTCTACGGGCCGAAGTTCGAATATACGCTTCGGGACGCCATCGGCCGGGAATGGCAGTGCGGCACCACCCAGGTGGACTTCAACCTGCCCGAACGGTTCGGCGCCTTCTATGTGGATCGGGACGGGGAGAAGAAGACCCCGGTCATGATCCACCGGGCCATCTGCGGCTCCATGGAACGGTTCCTCGGCATCCTGATCGAGAACTACGCCGGGCATTTCCCGCTGTGGCTGGCGCCGCTGCAGGTGGTTGTCGCGACGATCACCTCGGACGCCGACGACTACGGCCAGGAAGTCGCCGAAAAACTCCGGGCAGCCGGTCTCAAGGTGGAAACCGATTTCCGCAACGAGAAGATCAACTACAAGGTCCGCGAACACTCGCTGGCCAAGATCCCGGCGATTGTCGTCTGCGGCAAGCGGGAAGCGGAAGAGCGGACCGTCAACGTCCGCCGCCTTGGGTCCAAGGACCAGACCTCCATGGGTCTGGACGAGGCCATCGCGGCCTTCGCCGACGAAGCGGTCGCGCCGGATCTCAAGTAAGGCTTCAGGCATTCCAAGGGGAATTTGCGCTCACATCGAGCGTGAATTCCCCGTGCTGCCGGGTACGTCTTTAGACTGAAAGTGATTGCCGGACCGGATATCTTCGACGGTTCTACTGGGTCATGCTGGCGGGAGCCGCGTCGCTCGCGTTCGCCAGGACTTCCACTTCCTTGTCATCGCCCGATGCGACCTTGAACTTGCGCTGGAACAGCCTGCCGTTGTTCCGCGCGACCACCTCATATTCGCCGGCCGACAGGACGAAGGCCGGAAACGCGCCGTTTGCCTCCACGACCACGTCGCCGCCCGGGCTGAGCACGGACCAGGAGGTGTTCGCGATGGCCTCGCCACCCGGATCGTTGACGAGCTTCAGCGTGATATCTGCGGCCTGGTGATACATGGTCGCTTCGGTCAGTTTGCCGGGAAGCACCTGGATATCGGCGCGGACGACCGCATTGGCGCCGCCGTAACGGCTGACCACATGGTAGGTATCGGAATTCAGCCGCACGATCGTGCCCGGCTTGATGTCCTGGGCCACGAGATTGCGCTCGCCGCGTTCGTTGAACTCCGTGCCGTAGATGTCGAACTCGACCGAGCCGTTCTTGATCGGCTGGTCCTGGGTCAGCATGGCGTCGAGTTTTACGCCGCCCGCGTTCAGGATCACCATCTTGGACATGACGTCCCGGCCGATAACGATCCGGTTGGTGGCCGTCGCGTGGCCATAGGCGGTGTGGATCAGATAGGCGCCGGGATCGAGACGGAACTCGGCATCGCCGCCGCGGGAGGTGGCAACCAGTTCCAGTCGGCCGTCCTCGTTTGTGGTCTCGCTGTAGATGCGCCAGACCAGACCGCTTTCGAGCGCCTTGCTGTCGCGGGTCAGTTTCGCCATCAGATAGAGCGCGCCCTGCTTGGTCCCGGCAGGGAACGCGTCGCCGGGCAACTGGGTCGGCGCGTAGGGAACCAGAGCGTCGCTGAACAAAGGTTCCGGATCACGGTCGAGCAGGTTTTCGATCGGATTTGCCGATGCGGCGGCCGGTGCATTGGGATCGGGTTTTGCTCGTGGCGGCATCGGCGCGGTCTGGGCATACGCTGCGTCCGTGAAACCGGGGAGACTTCCGGCTGAAGGCGCAAATACGAGACCTGCAATGACTGCCAGGCCGATTGCTGCCGCTTTGCAAGATCGCTTCACGATTCCGAACTTGCCCATTCTTACCCCGATACCCTACGGCGGTTTCTTTTCATGACTGCCATGTCATGCATACGCTATTTTGTGCCCTTGTCTTGTGTGCCGAAAAATCGGGCAAATTCAAGACCTATTCGTTAAAAGTTGACAACCGCGTTCGATGAATTACCTCAATGCGGCAGATACTTCCACAACTCACCCCCCAAAGACAGGCGATCCCCGACATGTCGAATTTTGCGCCCCGTTGCCAGGAGGCTCTCGATTTCCTTCTCAGGCGCCGCTCGCATCCCTCCGTCACCCTGGCGGCTCCGGGGCCTTCTGAAGCGGAGCTGACGGATATTCTGACCGTTGCCGCCCGTGTGCCGGACCATGGCAAGCTTGCCCCCTGGCGCTTCGTCATCTATCGGGCGGAACAGGGCGAGCGGATTGGAGCGAAGCTGCTGGAAATCGCCGAAGCGAAGGAAGGGGCGCCGCTGGATGAAGCGCGCCGGCAGCAGGAACTGACACGTTTTACCCGGGGACCGCTCGTCGTCGGTGTCCTCAGCTGTGCCAAGGTCCATCCGAAGATCCCGGTCTGGGAACAGGAGCTATCCGCAGGTGCGGTGTGTATGAACCTGGTGAGCGCTGCCACCGCATCGGGCTATGCCGCCCAGTGGATTTCCGAATGGTATGCCTTTGACGACGAGGCAAGCCAATTCCTCGGAGCGAAGGCGGGCGAGCGCTTCGCCGGCTTCATCCACATCGGTACGCCGACCCAGGCACCGTTTGAACGCCCGCGTCCGGAACTGACGCAGATTTGCACCGACTGGTCAGAGAGCTGAAGCCCATGTTTTACGAAACGTCCAAGAACGATCACGGATTGCCGTTCAATCCTTTCAAGGCCATCGTCGCCCCCCGGCCGATCGGCTGGATCTCCTCCCTCGACAAGGAAGGCCGGCCGAATCTGGCGCCCTACAGCTTCTTCAATGCGGTCGCGGATACCCCGCCGATCGTGATGTTCTCGTCGAATGGCTACAAGGACAGTGTTGCCAACATCGACGAGACCGGGGACTTCGTCTGCAATATGGCGAGTTACCACCTGAAGGACGCCATGAACGCGTCGTCGGCGCCATTGCCGCATGGCGAGTCGGAATTCGATCACGCTGGCCTCGAAATGGCCCCGTCACGGCTGGTCAAGGCTCCGCGGGTCGCCAAGGCCTACACGGCATTGGAGTGCAAGCACCTGAGAACCATTCGCCTGCAGGACGTCGACGGCAAGGACGCCGATAACTGGATGGTGCTCGGCCAGGTGGTTGCCGTTCATATCGACGACAGCGTTATTGTCGATGGCCGACTGGACATCACCCGTGTCCGGCCGCTGACCCGTCTCGGATACAAGGATTACGCGGTCACCGACGAAGTCTTCGAGATGACCCGCCCGCAGGGCTGATTTTCGCAAAATGCGAAAACCGCCGCCAATTCGTCGAGTCGGCCGGGATCATCTTCAGGATGTTCCCGGCCGTTGTTTTGGGGCTTGTTCACAGCGCCATGCCCTTCATCTTGGTAAATCTGACAGGTCATTCGTGTGAAAGGGGTGACTTCCCTTCCGAATATCTTCCTGAATGATGGCTGTTAAGATTTTGTTAACCATTCGGGCGCGAAGTTAACAAACTAGTAACGGTTTCATCGGGGAGAAGGGATCATGCGAGTAGCTGACTCCGCCTCGATCGCGTCTCGGATCGAGCAGGCATTCCAGTCCGCAAGTACATCGACCGGTACTTCCTTCGAGTACCTGGTAAAGACGGCGGCGCGGGAATCGTCGTTCAATCCTCAGGCCAAGGCCAGCACATCGAGCGCGACCGGGCTTTTCCAGTTCATCGAGTCCACCTGGCTTGAAACCATGAAACAGGCCGGGCCGGAACACGGGCTGGCCAAGTATGCGGACCAGATCGAGCAAACCAGAAGCGGTAAGTACCGGGTGAAGGACCCGGAGATGCGCCAGGAGATTCTCGACCTGCGCAAGGATCCGGAGATCGCATCCGTCCTGGCCGGGGAACTTACCCAGAAAAACGCCACTCAACTGAGCAAGAAACTCGGACGCAATCCGACCGACGGCGAATTGTATATGGCGCATTTCCTGGGGGCGTCGGGCGCAAACCGGCTGATCAGCGCGACCCAGGACAATGCGGATATGCGCGCCGACAAGCTGTTCCCGACCCAGGCGCGGGCCAATCGGTCGATCTTCTATGATCAGAACGGCTCGCCCCGTTCGGCATCGGAAGTCTATGACGCCATCGTTTCCAAACACGATGCCGTCACTATGATCGCAAGCCTTTCCGGTTCCGCGGCTGTCCCGAGTGCCAAGCCGGGGACCGGGACGCCGGTCGCCAGTGCGCAGCCGGTGGCCGATAGGGGCATGCCGGAGAGCCTGCCGGAGAACCTGGACGAGGCGACGCAACGGGTCTTGAACGCTTTCCGAGCCGCGGAAACGCAGAACCCGTTTGAGGCCTTCTTCCGAAATGACGCCGCTTCGGCGTCGACCGGTGTCAACACCGCCTATACAACGGCTTTCACGGCCGTTTCCGACAGCCGCTATACCAGCAGTGCATCGTCGCAGGTTGCCGCCCAGGAACTGGCGGCAACAGAACGGCATCGCCCGTTGGATCTGACGCGTTTCCTGCGCTTCAAGGACGATGACGATCAGAAGGATCTGCTGCCGCCGGCGTGAGTGGATCCATGCGCCGGCTCACGGATCCGGCCCACGGATGCGGCTTGTCATAATTATGGTGAACCGATCGTTAAGTCTTTGATGTCAGGCTTGAACCTGAACCGAAGACCAGTTGTGCGTCACCATGATCATACGAGAGTTTCTGAATTGGGTTGAAAGTGCTCCGGACGCGCCGCGCGCGGATGCCGCCGGCGCACTTGCCCGTGCCTGGCTTTATTCCGACTTGAGCGAAGAAGATCGCAGGGGCGCCGCCGCTGCGCTGACCTTCCTTCTGGACGATCCCTGTCCTGAGGTGAGGGAGGCTCTGGCGCGAAGCCTGGCGGAACACAGCCAGGCCCCGCGGCACGTCATTCTCAGTCTTTCAGAGGACGTCGAGACAATTGCCGAGATCGTCCTCAAGTCCTCACCGGTCTTTACCGAGGTCGAACTCGTCGATGCCCTGGCT
This sequence comes from Roseibium sp., assembly GCF_048260565.1. GTDB lineage: Bacteria > Pseudomonadota > Alphaproteobacteria > Rhizobiales > Stappiaceae > Roseibium. The sequence goes on from NZ_JBLXGP010000011.1 coordinate 142,217, forward strand.
CAAGGATCGGACAGGATCCAGTGCGCCATCGCCGGACGGAAGGGGCTTCAGCCGGTCGTAGCCGCGGCCCTTGCCGAGGTCGGCTGTGCCCGGGCGTGCCAGGTGATGCTGGAAAACCGGTCGGCCGAAATCCTCAGGTCCAGCCTGGTTCGCATTGCAGAGCGCCACGAAGCGGTCCTGCCGGTGAGCGAGGCGCTCCTGAACCGGCCCGGTCTTTCCCTGACCTTGCGCCACAAGTTGTTGAGCCGGTTCGCGGAGCGGCTGGAGAGCCATCCCATGTTTGCCGAAAAGGTTCCCGATCATCTGAAGGAGGAGTTCCTGGCGGACGCGGCCGACAAGGTGACCCTGCATCTCGCCCTGGAAGCCTCCGATGCCGAGATGCCGGACTTCGTCGAGCACCTGCGTGCCGAGGCCCTGCTGACGACGAAATTCCTGTTGCGCGCCGTGTGCTGCGGCCGGTTGCGGCTGTTTGCAGCCGCGCTCTCCCTTCTCGGCAACGTGCCGCCGGACCGCTTGAGACATCTCCTGATGTCGGTCCGCCTGCCGGCGCTGAAGGCGGTCCTGCGCAAGTCGGGGCTGCCGCTCAGGTCCCATCAGGCGTTTCTGCTGGCCATCGAGATCGCCCGCAGCGCCGAGGCGGATTTTACCCGGGACATGAGCCTGGAGCAGGCCCGCACGCTGACCGAAGCCCTGTTGTCGGAAATCCAGGACGGAGCACTCGGAGCGGACGAGGATATTGCCGCGTTCCTGCGCCGGTTCGCGGTCGACGTGGCGCGGCTGGAGGCGAGGGCCTTCGTGAAAGGCCGGATGCAGAAAGCCCTGAAGGCCGCCTGAGGAAACAAGCCGGGAGGCGATGACCTCCGAGGCGGCTCAGCCGATCATCAGCTCTTCGTCTTCCGCTTTCGATGGAAACTGGGCAAGATAGTCTTCGGTCACTTCCGAAAGCCTGTCGGCAAGCGCCGCACCGGTCGGGTTGTCCGTGTCGCGGGCGCCTTCGGCGACCATCGCCCGGATCGCCTCGACATATTGCTCTACCAGGGAAAGCGGCAATTTTTCCGGGCCGGGAACATGTTCCAGCAGGCGGCAGAAGCTGGAGGCAACGGAGCCGACAAGCGGGTAGCCCAGCGTGAGCGCCTGACCCTTCATGTTGTGAACCGCCTGATACAGCGTTTCCAGGTTCGCCTTGTTGAGCCCCTCGGCGCGGATCGTGTCGTAGGCGTCCGTCAGCTCGTTTGCCTCATTGCTCATCCAGCCGTCGAATTTTCCCGAAAGCCGTTCAAGGGCCTGTTCGGCAGCCTTCACAGGATCGAAGTTCTTCGCCTCGCGCTTGCTCAAGACACGTACCTTCTTCCGGAGATCCGCCGGCGGCGAGAGGATCTCCCGCTCTTCTTCCTCAAGGGGGGCTTCAGCCATGGTGATACCTTTGCCTTCCCGATGTTCGCAGGTTTTATCCGCAACGGCCGGGATTGTCCCCTTGTCCAACGTACCAGGGGTTTAAATTCGAGTTTCAGTATGCGGAGTTCTGCTTAACAGTCTGTTAGTCGCATTTGCTGACGGGGGCCGTCAGTAGCGGAACATTTCCGTCAGGATGCGCTCGTCCCAGCCGTGTTCCCTGTCGAACATGATCAGGCCCTCTACGCTGCCGTCCTCGTGAACGGACACCTTGGCCACATCCCTGATTTCCCTGTGATCGGCCGATGCGCTGACCGGGCGCTTTTTCGGCTCGAGAATATCTATGTCCACGCGGGCGTGATTGGGCAGAAGGGCGCCGCGCCAGCGCCTCGGCCGAAAGGCGCTGATCGGGGTCAGCGCCAGAAGCGGCGAGGAAATCGGCAGGATTGGTCCGTGGGCAGACAGATTATAGGCGGTGCTGCCGGCCGGGGTGGAGATGATGATGCCGTCGCAGATCAGCTCTTCCAGGCGCACACGACCGTCGATCGAAATGCGCAGGCGGGCGGCCTGGGACGTTTCGCGGAGCAGCGAGACCTCGTTGATCGCCTGGGCCGTGGAGATCTTTCCCGACTGGTCGACCACTTCCATCGACAGCGGATGGATCGGGTTGGCGTCGGCCTCGGCGACCCTTTGGAGCAGGTCGTCCTCCCGGTATTCGTTCATGAGAAATCCGACCGAGCCGCGGTTCATGCCGTAGATCGGCTTGCCCGAGCCCATGAACCTGTGGAGCGTCTGCAGCATCAGGCCGTCGCCGCCGAGCGCGACGATCACATCGGCGTCTTCGGCGCTGACTTCGCCGTAGCGGGCCGCCAGAAGCCCCCGAGCCTCCAGCGCTTCCGGCGTGTCGCTGGCGACGAAATAAAGCTTTTCGACCTTTTCAGGCGTGTTGCCGGAGGCCTTGTCCGAAGGCGTCGCAATGGTCATCGTGAACTCGCAGGCGTTTGCCGATTGGCCCGGCCCCGTCCGGGCATAAGGCTCCTCACTTCTCCTTAATAGCAGGAAGTGACCGGCCGCCAAGGCCGATTCAGGCCGAAGGCGCTGGTTTTTGCCTCGAGCCATGCGCGTTGATTTTTCAGGAATAATAGTCCCAGACCGGTTTCCGGGCCAGCGTATCGTCATTGTGGCGCATGCGCAGGGACAGGAGGTCGGACAGACAATCCCGCAGGACCGGCAGCATCTCAGGATCGTTCGAAAGGTCTTTTATCGCCCCTCCGGGTCCTGCAGGCTTGAAGAGCAGAGGCGGCAGTTCGGGGAAGTGGACGTATTGCCAGTCCGGCCCGCGCATGGCGAGGAGCGTGCGGTCCCGTCCGTCCACGTGCTCGGGCAGGATCGCTTCGGTCGCCGAAATATTGCGGTAGTCGAATTCGAAGATCGCGCCCTTGCGCCAGCGGACCGGGGTCTGGGCATTGAGGAAGGGGCGAAGCGAGGCACCGTCGGGAGCGTGTGCCGGTTCCACGCCGATCAGGTCTATGAGGGTCGGGAAGATATCGGCGGCCGAAGTAAAGGCGGTCACCCGGTTGGCCTTTGCCCTGCCAGGCGCGCGGATCATCAGCGGAATATGGTAGCTCTGTTCGAAGAAGCCGCCTTTTCCGAGCATCCAGTGGTCGCCCATCATCTCCGCGTGGTCGGAGGTGAAGATCACCAGCGTGTCCTTTTCCGCATCGGCGGCGCTCAGGCCGGACAGCAGCCGTCCGATCTGGGCGTCCACTTCCGAAATCATGCCGTAGTAAAGCGCACGGATGCGGCGGAAGTCGTCGCGGGTCAGGTCTTTCACCAGGCCATCCGCGCCGGGGATGTGGCTGGAGACTTTCTGAGTGGCGAGGGCCGTCGCGACCAACGGATGGAGGTTAGCCTCCTCGTCAGGGCTGGCGGCGCCGAGAAAATCCGGACCGTCTTCGGGACCGTACATCCGGTTATAGGGTTCCGGAACCGTGATCGGCGGATGCGGACGCAGGTAGGAGATATGGGCAAACCACGGCCGCTCCGCTTCCTGTTCGCCGAGCCAGGACAGGAAGGCGTCGGTCAGGAACGCGGTCTGGGTCTCTTCCGCGCTGTAGGCGGGCGCGTTTCGGGAAATCCGCTCGCCTTCCTCCGATGCCACATGGTGAATCGTCGGGAACGTTGCCGGATCGTGGCCCCTGGCGGCGAGCCAGGAGAGCCAGGGCTTGTCGTCCTCCGGCAGCATCTGGCGCACGGCAAAGCCGGGCAGCACGCCTTCGTAGGTCGAAAGTGCGGGATCGTTCGGATCGTGGACGCGAGGATCGGGCGAAGTGTCCGTATAGCCGAACAGGGTCGGGACGTAGCCGGCCCGGCGCGCGGCACGGGCGATGTTGTCGAAGCGGTTGTCCAGCGGCGCTCCGTTCCAGACGACCCGGTGGTTCATCTGGTAGAGCCCGGTATAGAGCGAGGCCCGGGCAGGCGAACACGGCGCGCAGGTGGCATAGTGGCGTTCGAACACGGTTGCCTGCTCGGCGAAGGCGTCGAGGTTCGGCGTCTTCACCACCGGGTGTCCGACGGTGCCGAGGCAATCGCCGCGCCACTGGTCCGCGGTGATCAGGAGGATGTTCGGCCGGGAGTTCATTCCGTTTCCAGTTTTTCCATCAGGGCCGGAAGATCGGCAACCGTGTCGATGACATGGTCGGCACCCGCTGCCTTGAGCTGTTCCGTCGCATATTTGCGCAAGGCGTCCACTTCCTCTGGCGACAGGGCTGCCAGTTCCTCCGGCGTGCGGCCGGCGAAATTGCCCGACAACGCCAGGCCGACGGTGAGACAACCGGCGGCAACGCCCTCGGCGATGCCGGGCTCGGTGTCGTCGACCTTGATGACGGCAGCGGGCGGATAGGCGACCAGATCGACGAAGCACTGATACATGCCGAGCGGTCCGGGGCGGCCTTCGGGAAGATCGTCGGCGCAGATCAGGTTGTCCGGCGCATAGCCTTGTTCGGCGGCAACCGGCAGGACACGCTCCATGATGGAACGGGTGTAGCCGGTGGTGGAGCCGATCCTGATGCCCTTGCCGCGCAAATATTTGACGACGTCGATCGCGCCCGGCACCAGATCCGCATAGTCGGCGACGACCTCCTCGTTCATGGGAACGAAGACCTCGTAGACCTTGTTTACATCCGCGTCGGTCGGCGCGTGGCCGTATTTGGCCTGCCACTGGGCCGCGATATCCGGATCGTCCATCATGGCGCGGATGTGGTTCCACTTCGGCGCCCCCATCGGCGCGCGTGCCTGTTCGATGCTGGCGGTGATGCCGAATTTCTCGAACGCCTTCACGAAGACGCCCATGGGCGCGAAGGAGCCGAAGTCGATCATGGTACCGGCCCAGTCGAACACGACGGCCTTGAACTTGGTCATAATAAGAATCCTTTGTTAGGCGGCGAGGCGCGCGCGTTCGATCAGGGCTTCGGCCGGCGGGGCGGCGCTTTCCACGCCCATTTCCGCCAGAACGTCGCGGGCGGCGGCGACCACCTCACGCATGACGTACTCGTCCATCTGGCCGATGCAGCCGACGCGGAAACTTTCCACGACGGTGAGCTTACCCGGATAGAGAATAAAGCCGCGGGCCTTCATCAGGTCGTAGAAGCGGGAGAAGCAGAAAGCCGGATCGGCCGGGCAGAAGAAGGTGACGATGATCGGCGACAGCCACTGCGCGTCGAGCAGGGTCTCGAAGCCGAGCTCGCGCATGCCGGCGACCATGACATCCCGGTTGTCGGCATAGCGCGCGCCGCGACCGGTGACGCCGCCTTCCGCCTTGTGGGCTCTGAGCGCCTCCAGGAAGGCCGCGACCACGTGGGTCGGCGGGGTGAAGCGCCATTGGCCGGTCTTTTCCATATGTGACCACTGGGCGTGGACGTCGAGGCTCAGGGAATGGCTGTTGCCCTTGGCCGCTTCCAGCGCGGATTTTTTCGCCAGAATGAAGCCGAAGCCGGGTACACCCTCGATGCACTTGTTGGCCGACGACACCATGGCGTCGAACCGCAGCCTGGCCGGCTCCAGCGGTACGGCGCCGAAGGCGGACATGGAATCGATCAAAAGCGTGCGACCGGCGGCGGCGGCGGCATCGGAGATTTCCTCGACCGGATTGAGAATGCCCGAGCTGGTCTCGCAATGGACCACCACCACGTGGGAAATCTCCGGGTCTTCGGCCAGAAGCCTGGCCACCTCGTCGCCACGCGGCGGCAGGTAGTCGCCCTTGTCCAGAACGGCCACGGGACGGCCGAGATACTTCATGGTCTCCACGGCCCGCTTGCCATAGGCGCCGTTGCTCAGGATCAGGGTCTTTTTGTCCTTAGGCGCAAAGCTTGCCAGCATGGCTTCCACGGCAAAGGTTCCGCTGCCCTGCATGGGGACGCAGTCATAGGCCTCTTTGCCGTCGCCTAGCAGCTCGACCAGACCGGACCGCATTTCGGCGGTCATGGCGCGGAAGTCGCCGTCCCAGCTGCCCCAGTCGCGCAGCATGGCCTCCTTGGTTTCGATCGACGTGGTCAGAGGACCGGGGGTCAGGAGATAGGGTTCACCGAGTTTGGGGCGGGGCAGTGCCGGTATTTCTGTTGTCATTGTAGTTCCAGGACAGGTCTTGAGAGAGGCATTACGCGTGCGGACGTGAAAAATCGAATTCTTCGGCGAAATGGCAGGCGACGTGATGATCGGGTGCGATCTCCCGCCATTCGGGAGCGTCTTCCGAACATCGTTCCCGGGCAAACGGGCAACGGCTGTGGAACCGGCATCCGGAGGGGGCATTCAGCGGATTGGGGATCTCGCCGTCGAGCCTGATCGGATCGAACTCCACGTCCGGATCGGCTTGCGGGATCGCGGACAGCAGGGCGTGGGTATAGGGGTGGCGCGGATGGAAGAACAAGCGTTCCGTCGGCGCGTATTCCACGAACTTGCCCACATACATCACCGCGACCCGGTGGCTCATCTGGGCGACCACGGACAGGTCATGGGCGATGAACAGGAAGGCGACGCCCATTTCCTCCTGCAGATCTTTCAGGAGATTGACGATCTCCGCCTGGATGGAAACGTCCAGCGCCGAAACGCTCTCGTCGCAGACGACGAAATCCGGGCGGGACACCAGGGCGCGGGCAATGCAGATGCGCTGGCGCTGGCCGCCGGAAAAGGCGTGCGGGAAACGACGCAGATGTTCCAGGTTCAGCTTGCAGCGCCCGGCGATGTCGCGCACACGGGCGTCGATGGCGTCCCGATCCTTCATCATGCCGGAGGCGATCAGCGGCTCGGCGATGATGTCGCGCACGGTCATGCGCGGGTTGAGCGAGGAATAAGGATCCTGGAACACCAGGCTCATCTTCGAACGGAACAGGCGCAGCCGGTCCGCGGTCATGGTGGACAGTTTCACCGAGCCTTCGGAAAACACCATGTTCATGTGCTGGCGGAACTTGCGCAGCTCCTCGCCCTCGGCGTGGGCGATATCCGTGTTGTGGCCGTTGGTGTGGAAGATGACTTCGCCGCCGGTCGGATCGATCGCCCGCAGGATCGCCCGGCCGACGGTGGTCTTGCCGGAACCGCTCTCACCGACGAGGCCAACGGTCTCGCCGCGTTTGATGTCGAAAGAAACATCGTCGACCGCCCGAAGCTGGCGGACTTCGGAACTGAACAGTTTCTTCTTGCGGATGGGGAAGCGCACCTCGAGGTTCTTCACCTCGATCAGGACATCCTGTTTCATGCGGCCGACCTCCCTTCTTCGGTATGCAGCCAGCAGCGCACGCCGCGGGCAGGAGCGGGCGATATTTCGTCCGGAACGGTCCGGTCGCACAGGCCGGTGACGGCTTCGCTGCAGCGGGTGTGGAACGGGCAGCCGGACGGGCGTTCCGTCGGACTCGGGATATCGCCCGGCACCGGGCTCAGCCGGTCGTGCAGCTTGTCGACGCTCGGGATCGCCTTGAGCAGTCCTTGCGTATAGGGGTGGCGCGGCGAGCGGATCACGTCGCGGGTGGGGCCACGCTCGACGATGGTGCCGAGATACATCACCGCCACTTCGTCGGCGATCTGGGCAATGACGCCGAGGTCGTGGGTGATGAAGATCATCGCCATGCCAAGATCGCGCTGCAGGTCCCGCATCAGTTCCAGGACCTGGGCCTGGATGGTGACGTCGAGCGCGGTGGTCGGCTCGTCGGCGATCAGAAGCGCGGGGCCCGCTGACAGGGCGAGCGCGATCATGGCGCGCTGGCGCATGCCGCCGGACAGTTCGTGGGGATACTGATCGATCCGCTCCGGAGCATTGGAGATACCGACCTTGTCGAGCATCTCGATGGCCTGGTCGCGGGCTTCCCGCTTGCCGACGCCCCGGTGCAGGCGGATGGTCTCGATCATCTGGTTGCCGACGGTATAGACCGGACTGAAGCTTGCCATCGGCTCCTGGAAGATCATGCCGATTTCGCCGCCGCGCAGCTTGCGCAGGGCGCGGGCGCCCGGCTTGATCTCGTCGATCCTGATCTCGCGGCCGTCCTTGGCGGTGTAGCGGATACGGGTTTCCGGAGAGAGTGCCGAGTTGCCCGGCAGCAGGCGCATCAGGGCCTTGGTGGAGATCGACTTACCGGAGCCGCTTTCGCCGACGAGGCCGAGTGTCTTGCCTTTCTCCACCGAGAAGCTGACCTCCTGCACCGGCGTGATCAGGCCTTCGTCGGTGCGGAAGGAAATCGACAGGTTTTCGACTGTGAGCATGACCGTTTCCTAACTCGCTTCGCTGTAGGGGTCGGCCGCATCGCGCAGGCCGTCGCCGATCACGGTGAAGGCAAGCACGGCGCCGACCACGAAAATGGCGGGAATGAACAGCCAGGGCGTCTGTTCGATCACCCGGACCGACTGGGCCTGCTGCAACAGCACGCCCCAGGAGACGGTGGGCGGGCGCAGGCCGAGGCCGACGAAGCTCAATGCCGTTTCCGACAGGATCATGTAGGGGAAGGAGATCACCAGATCGACGATGATGAAGCTGGTGAAGCTCGGCAGCATGTGCTGGCCGATGATCCGGCCCGGCCGGGCGCCGGCTAGCCGGGCGGCAACCACAAAGTCCTCATTTCGGATGGACAGCAACTGGGAGCGGATGCGCCGCGCCAATGTCGGCCAGCCGAACAGGCCCAGGATCAGCGTCATGGCGAAATAGACCTGGGTCGTGGACCATTCCTTCGGCATGGCGGCCGCCAGCCCCATGTAGAGCGGGATGATCGGCACGACGCGCACGACTTCGGTGACGCGCTGGATCACATTGTCGGTCATGCCGCCGGCATAGCCGGCGATGCCGCCGATCAGGAGCGCCAGGACGAAGGAGATCAGCACGCCCAAAACGCCGATGGAGAGCGACGTCCGGGTCGCGTACATGGTGCGGGAGAACACGTCGCGGCCGAGATCGTCGGTGCCCCACAGGTGCAGTTTCGCCTTTTCATCGTCCAGGCCGAACAGGTGCCGGTCGATGGGAATGAACCCGAGCAGGTCGGTCGCCTCGCCTTTGGCGAAGAAGCGCACATAGACCCGCTTGTCGGGGTCGGGCACCGAAATTGCCCTGAGCGTGATCGGATCGCGCTTGGTCGAGACGCCGTGGATGAAGGGCTGAAACGAACAGCCGTTCCGGTCGCAGAACATGGGCATCTGCGGTGCGCCGTCGATATAGCTGGTATCGCGGGTGGTTTGGCCGTAAGGGGCGACGAATTCGGCGAACAGGCCGAGCACGGCCATCAGGGCGAGGAAGACGCCCGCGACGATTGCCGCCTTGTGCCGTCGGAACCGCCACCAGATCAGCGTCCATTGGGAGGCCGAATAATATTTCAACCGCTTTTGGCGTTCTTTTTCCTCGGCGGCGCTGAGAATGTCGGGGGTTGCGTCGACCATGGCTCAGGCTCCCAGCTTGATGCGCGGGTCGAGCCACGCGAGCAGAATGTCGGACACGAAGTTCATGAACACGATGATGAAGGTGAGCAGCAGCAGGATCGCTCCGGCCACATACATGTCGAGATCGAGATAGGCCTTGAGCAGCAGTTCGCCGAGTTCGGTGAGGCCGAGCACAGCGGCCACGATCGGCAGTTCGGAAAAGATCCGGTTCACGTCGAAACCGATGGTGGAGACGATCGGGTTGATCGCGAGCCGGGCCGGATATTTCAGAAGCAGCTTGGTCTCCGGCACGCCGCGGGCGCGTGCCGCGGTGACCGACAGCCGGTTCAGCTCGTCGGACATGGTCGCGCGCATGGTCTGGATCTGATAGGCGACCGCCGACCAGGCGAGCACAACTGCCGGCAGCCACAGGTGCTTGATCAGGTCCCAGAACTTGGCCAGCGACCAGGGGGCATCGGCATAGCTCGAGGAGAACAGGCCGCCGATATCGGCGCCGAACCAGCTGTTGGCGAAATAGAGCATGATCAGCGCAAGCAGAAAGTTCGGTAGCGCCAGGCCGAGATAGGAAAAGATCGTCAGGCTGTAGTCGACGGCGGAGCCGCGCCGGATGGCAGCGTAGATGCCGATCGGGATGGAGACCACGTAGGTCAGGATCAGGGTTGCGAACAGGATGCCGAGGGTCAGCCACGCCTTGTCGCCGATCACCTTGGTCACGGAGGTCTCGAAGGCGAAGGCCTGGCCGAAGTCGCCGTGGAGCACGATGCCGCCGATCCAGTCGAAATAGCGCAGGACCATCGGCTTATCGAGGCCGAGATCGTGGCGGATCGCCTGAACGTCCGCATCGGTCACGCTGATACCGGTGCCGGAGAATTTCCGGAAGGCATAGCGGTCCGCATAGTCGCCGGGCGGAATTTCCATGATGACGAACACCATGACCGACACCAGCGCCATGGTGACGATCATGCCCACCAGCCGTTCCAGGGTGAACCGAAGCATCTTGACCTCTCCTTCAAAATGGCTGGGGCGGATCGGTCCGCCCCAGCCGGCTTGCTCAGGCAGGACTTACTGGTCCAGGAACCACTGCTGCGGGCGGTAAGGATAGGTCCAGTAGAAGTCGTAGCTCTTGGCCTTGATCGGCTTCACGTTTTTCAGGTCGTTGCGGTACATGAAGGGGGCAACGATGTCGCCGACCGTGCCGATCTTCAGCAGGTTGTCGACATGGATCTTGACGATCTCGGCACCCAGCCTGTTGCTTTCATCGGAGCCCATCTGCACCTGAAGGAACTTCTCCGAGAGATCCCACAGCTGCTTGATGTCCGCCGGCGGCTCGGTGCCTTCCTTGCCGCCCGATTCCTTCCAGGCGGCCCAGCCGAAGCCGGTGCCCGGATTGAAGTAGTCGCCGAACGGCGGGATGAAGGCGGTCACGTCCTGGGAAATGGCCGGCCCGGAGGTGCCGTCGTATTTCCAGGTGGTGATGTCGAGGTCGTTGTTGTTGCCGGCCGACCGGTATTCGTCGGAGGTCACTTCCTTCAGGTCGACGCGGACACCGACGGCGGACCAGTAGTCGCGCACCAGTTCCATGATCTTCACCGGAACGCCCTGGGTGGAATAGATCATGCGGATGACCAGCGGCTTTCCGTCCGGACGTTCCAGGGTGCCGTCGCCGTCGCTGTCCTTCAGGCCCATTTCGGCGAGCAGGGCCTTGGCGCCTTCGACGTCATGGGCGATGTCGGTATTCAGAATCTCGTCGGAGACGAAGGACACGGTCTTCGGTTCCGCCGGAACACCCTGCATCGGCTTGCCCTGGCCGAGGTAGACGATCTCGTTGATCTCGTCGCGGTTCAGTGCGATCGACATGGCCTTTTCGAAACGGATGTCGTTGAAGATGTCGGCCAGGACCGGGTCCTTGTGGGTCCGGTTGAAGGAGAAGAACACGTTCTCGCCGAAGGTCGGGGCGAAGCTGACGGTGTAGTTGCCCTTGGCTTCGTTTTCTTTCAGCAGCGGGAAGTCTTCCAGGAAGAGCGCCTGCTGCTTCCAGACGACGTCGCCGTTCATGATCTTCAGGTTCTGGACTTCCTTGTCGCCGATGTAGGTCTCGGAGATTTCCGGAATGTAGGGAAGCTGGTTGCCGGCCGTGTCGACCATGTGGAAGTACGGGTTTGCGACCAGCTTGCGGCCTTCGGAGTTTTCCTCGACCACGATGTGGCTTTCCAGCGTCGGCACGACGGCGCGGCCGATCCTGGCTGCCTTGTCGCCATCCTTGAGAAGCGGGGAGGGAACGTCCTTCCAGTCGGATCCGCCGTAGTAGAAGTCGACCGCGGCCTTGGCGCTTTCAAAGCCGTATTCCTTGGCCACGTCCTCTGCCTTCGGATTGTATTTCGGCATGAACTGCGACAGGAAATGCTTCGGCTGGAACGGCTGGCCGTAGTCCACGGCGAAGCGGTTCAGAATGCCCGGGGTCGGAACCGGGAAGGTGAAGGTGACGGTGGTCGGGTCGACCGCTTCGACCTTGACCGGCTTGCCGGCGAACAGCCAGCGGCCCGGGGTCTTTTCGTAGACGTCCGGGTTCATGATCAGGTCATTGTACCAGAAGACGACATCGTCGGCGGTGAACGGTTCGCCGTCGGACCACTTGTGACCTTCGCGCAGGTTGATGGTCAGGACCGTGAAGTCGTCGTTCCAGGACCAGCCCTTGGCAATGTTCGGAACGACGGTCTGGAGATCGTCGGCATAGCGCACGAAGTTGACGTGGCGGACGGAGAGCAAGTCGGAGGTGCCCGACTCGGTGCCCTTGGAGATGCCGGTGATGACGCCGCCGTAGTGGCCGATCTTGTCATAAGGGGCGACGACCAGCGGCTCGGACGGAAGGCGTTCGGCCAGCGCCGGCAGATCCTTGTTGCCGAGGATCTTCTTGTTCAGATCGGCGATGGAGGGATTTTCGGCGAATGCGAGCTTACAGGTGCCCTTTTCCTCGAATTCGGCCAGCTCGAACTGTTCCGGATAGGCGGAGGTCAGGCCCTTCATGTCGGCGACGGTGACGGCCGGACAGGCGGCGAAGGCAGGTGCGCCGAGGACAGCCAGCGCTGCACCGGACAGGAGAATGGATTTGAACTTCATGACGGAGCTCCAAGAATGGAATGAAAGCGCCGCCTATAGAAGTATTTCCGATTACAGTTTTATGAAATTTAGAAAACTATAGCTTTTCATTATAAATTAACAAACGTCACAGAACCGTCAAATCTGCGATCGCACCGTGTCGAGGAAGGCCTGGATGACGGCCACCTTGGCCATGTCCTTGTGCCAGACCACGAAATGGGGCGCGACCAGGGACGGGTCGTCGATCTGGACCGGCACGAAGCCGTCCTGTTCGGTGACTTCGGCTTCCATGCACACGCCGATGCCGACGCCGGCATGAATCAGGCTGGCGATCGAACCCCATGAGCCGAGCGCCAGCAGCGTCTTCGGCTTGATGCCGGCAAGGGTTGCAGCGGCCTCGAAGATCTTGCGGGTGCCCGATGAGCCTTCGCGCTGGATCAGCGGCAGGCCCTTGATTTCCGACCAGGAAACCGTGCCCTTGTCGATCAGCGGATGGCCCGGCGGAACGGCGAGCACGACCCGGGTCGTCACGAGGCGGAAACCCTCCAGATGGGCTGGAATTTCCTTGCCCGTTATGAAGCAGACATCGACCTTGCCGTCGTCAAGCAGGCGCAGAAGGTCCTGGGTGGCAAGGGCCCGCGCCTCGATGGAGATATCCGGATATTTCGTCATGAAATCGGAAATCAGAGGAATTGCCAGCTGGAAGGTCGAATAGCCGATACGCAGCTCGCCGGCCGCCAGGTTCTTCTGTTCGTCCAGATCGGCTTCAAGGTCGGTGCAAAGGGCCAGGATCGCCCGGATGCGGGGCAGGAGGGCGGCAAGCGCCGGGGTCGGGCCGGTCGTATAGCCGGCCTTGGCGATCAGCCTGGTCTTGAACCGGCTCTCAAGCGCCTGAACGTGGTTGGAAATCGACGGTTGGGAGACGCCCAGTTCCTTGGCCGCGGCCGAAAAACTTCCCGTTCGGGCTACGGCTTCCAGCGCCCGCAACTGGCTCAGACTCAGCTTGCTGATCGGTTTTTTCGCCATGCTTCCCTGGCCATGCCCAACGCCGGTTCCGTTCTCCGGTGTTGGGAATTCATAGCTCTCGGAGTGTTGGAAGAACAGGGTTTGTGGCCACGCCGCACGAGATATTGTCTGCCGCCAGCGTCAGGCGTCATCTTCCAGGCGGGAGATCAGGGTGCGTAGGACGCGCTTCAGCGTTGCCATTTCCTCAGGCGTGTAGGAAGCGGTGACCCTGGCTTCATGGGCCTTGGCCGCGCCAAGCAGATCGTCGACCACGGAGCGGCCTTCTGAGGTGATGAAGACAAGGGCCTTGCGGCGGTCCTTCTCGTCCTGGCGGCGCTCGACCAGTCCGCTTTCCTCCAGACGGTCGATGATCTTGGTGGTGGTTGGCTGATTGTAGAGGCCGATGCGGGCGAGGGCGCCCACGGTCATGCCGTCGCCGCCCGACAGCGTTGCGAGCAGGCGCCAGATGGACACGCTGATACCGCGCGCGCGCAGATGATCGTGGAACTGGCCGCTGATCAGATGGCTGGCGTGGGCCAGCAGATAAGGCAGATAGTCGGCAATGAACGAGGCGTCGCTTGCCGAGGCGCCGTTCTCAATCGATTTCGAAGCGGTCTTCGGCATGGCTCAGGCCGAGTCCGGATGGGGACGGGCAACGCCGTAACGTCCGTCCAGATAAAGCAGGGGCTCGCCTTCGTTCAGGTCGAAATTTTCCACCTCGCCGACGAAAATGATGTGGTCGCCGCCCTCGTAGCAGAATGCTGTCTTGCAGTGGAACGTGGCAATGCAGCCGGGGATGACCGGCGCACCGGTCCTGCCGCTTTCCCAGGTGACATCGGAAAACTTGTCGCCGGGACGGGCGAAGTTGTTGGACAGCGTGATCTGGTGTGAGCCGAGCACATTGATGGTGAAATGGCCGGCTTCCTCGAAATCCGCCCGGCTGGGGGAATTCCTTCCAATGGACCACAGCACCATGGGAGGATCCAACGAGACCGAATTGAAGGAATTGATCGTCAGCCCAACGGGCGAACCGTCCTCCTTGCAGGTGGTTGCGATGGCGATGCCGGTCGTGAAGCGGCCAAGGGCCTGGCGGAATTTTTTCTCGTCGATCATGACCGTCATGAGGCGTCTCCCGTTTTGCTGGCCCCCGATCCGCTAACGGCCGTTTCCACCGGCCGGGCTCGGAATTAGTTTAAGCATAAATATATTCCAATTGATATAATTTCAAATGCTTGCTACACAGTGAATGTGGAGGAGACAGGAATATGCCGCCATGGCTCCGCTTCCTCCAGGGGCAACAGGGAAACCGTGACGCCCATTGTGCGATGGGCGACGGCAGGGAGGAACGATGCTTTCGGATCGTATTGAAGGCAAGTGGATCGACACTTTCACCAAGGCGCTTGAATTCTGCAAGGTGGCCGAAGGCGAGGAGGTGGCGATCCTGTCGGAAACCCAGTCCCGCGATCTCAACGTTCATCTGACCGAACTGGCGCTGTTGCGCCTTGGCGCGCGGCCTTTCCATGTGGTTCTGCCGACCCCGCCGCAGCGCAGCCCGGTTCCGGTCCGCTCCACCGGCGCCAGCGACAGCGTGCGCGGCCTCGGTCCCGTGATCAAGGCGCTCAAGTCGAGCTCCATGGTCGTCGACCTGACCGTGGAAGGCATGCTGCATGCGCCGGAACTGCCGGAGATCATCTCCGACGGCGCGCGTCTGTTCATGATCAGCAACGAACATCCGGACGCGCTGGAACGCCTGCTGCCCGATCCGGCGCTGACGCCCAAGGTCAAGGCCGCGGTCAAGATGCTGCGCGCGGCGGAAAACATGACCGTCCTTTCCAAGGCCGGTACCGACCTCAAGGTCGATCTGCGCGATGCGCCGACCGCCGGTGTCTGGGGCTATTGCGACCGGCCGGGCACCGTCGCCCACTGGCCGGGCGGCGTGGTGGTCAGCTTCCCCGGAGCGGGCACGGTCAACGGCACGCTGGTGCTGGATGCCGGCGACATCAACCTCACCTTCAAGCGCTACCTGCAGGATCCGGTCAAGCTCACCCTTGAAAACGATTTCGTGGTCGATATCGAGGGCCGGGGCACCGATGCGGAGCTGCTGCGCCGCTACTTTGCCGCCTGGAACGACAAGAACGCCTATGCCACCTCCCATGTCGGCTGGGGCATGAACCCGGGCGCCCGCTACGAGGCGCTGACAATGTACGACCAGCGCGAGACCAATGGCACGGAAGTGCGTGCCTATGCGGGCAATTTCCTCTATTCCACCGGCGCCAACGAATTCGCCAAGCGCTACACGCTCGGCCATTTCGATCTTCCGGTCGGTCACTGCGACATTGCCCTCGACGGCAAGCTGGTGATCGAAGACGGCAAGCTGCTTGGAGAGCTGGCGTGAGCGCGGTCTCCTTTCCCATCGCCTGGGAAGAAGCGGGAAGCGGCGATCCGGTGATCTTTCTGCATGGCGTCGGCGGTGGGGCGGCAAGCTGGAAGTTCCAGCTGGATCATTTCGGTCGGACCCGGCGCGCCATTGCCTGGGATATGCCCGGCTACGGCGGTTCGAAACTGCTTGATACCACGACCTTTTCAGGTCTCGCAGATGCTTTGTTACGCCTGATGGACCATCTCGGTCTGGAAAAGGCGGATATCGTCGGTCATTCCATCGGCGGCATGGTGGCGCAGGAATTCATCGCAGCTCATCCCGAGCGCGTGCGTAAACTCGTGCTTTCCGCGACCAGCCCCGCCTTCGGTAGCCCGGACGGGGATTTTCAGAAAAAGTTCGTCGCCGCCCGTCTTGGTCCGCTCGATGCGGGCAAGACCATGGCCGACGTGGCCGAAGAGGTGGTGCCCGAACTGATCGGCGACGATGCCGATCCGGATGGGGTGGCGCTTGCCCGCCAGTGCATGTCGCGGGTGCCGAACGAGACCTACCGCGCGACCATGCAGTGCCTGGTGACCTTCGACCGGCGCGATACGCTCAAGCAGATCGCCGTACCGACCCTGATGCTGGCCGGCGAGAAGGACACCAACGCGCCGGCGCCGATGATGGAGCGTATGGCCGCCCGCGTTCCCGGCGCCCGCTACGTCTGCCTGGAGGGGGCGGGGCATCTGGCCAACATGGAGTGTCCGGCGCGTTTCGACGCCGCCGTCGAAGAGTTTTTAGATCTAGTCTGAGGAGAGCTGGATATGTCCGTATCCGATAACGAGCGCTACGCTCCGATTTTCGACCCCGAGGCCTTCCGGCTGACCGAAAAGCAGAAGAAGCTGACCGCCCTTGCCCGCAAGATCGGCGAGGAGAAATTCGCGCCGCGGGCCGACAAGTGGGACCGGGAAGCCATCTTCCCGATGGAAAACTACAAGGACATGCACGAGGTCGGCTTGCTCGGCATCTGCGTGCCGGAAGAACACGGCGGCTTCGGCGCCGACTACAAGACCTACATGATGACGGCTGCCGAAATCGGCCGGTTCTGCGGAACCACGTCGCTGACCTGGAACATGCATGTGTGTTCGTGCCTGTGGACCGGGCCGCTGGCCGACGACCTGACCATGACCGACGAGCAGCGTGCCGATCATGAAAAGAACCGGGCGGTGCATTACGAGCGCATCGTCAAGGAAGGCAAGATCTATGCGCAGCCCTTCTCCGAGGGCGGGGCTGCCGCTGCCGGCTTCCAGCCGTTCGGCACCACGGCCACCCGCGTCGATGGCGGCTGGCTGATCAACGGCAAGAAGATCTTCGCCTCGCTCTCCGGCTCTGCCGACTACTACGGCGTGCTGTGCACGGAGAAGAAGGAAAAGCTGAGCCGCAAGGACACCATGTATGTGGCCGTGCCGGCGGACGCGGAGGGCGTCGAGGTCTACGGCGACTGGGATCCGCTCGGCATGCGCGGCACGGTCTCCCGTAACTTGCAATTCAAGGACGTGTTCGTGCCGGACGATGCCTCGCTGATGCCCAAGGGCGTCTATTTCGAGGCGGCGACGTCCTGGCCGCACATGTTCATGACCCTGACGCCGACCTATATGGGCATCGCCCAGGCGGCTTACGATTTCACCGTGCAGTATCTGCGCGGCGAGATTCCCGGCATGCCGCCGGTCAAGCGGCGCATGTACCCGACCAAGCAGCACGCGGTCGCCGACATGCGCATCATGCTGGAAATGACCAAGGCGCTGTGGTTCCAGGTGATCAGCGAAGCCCGCCCCAATCCGACCAAGGAGCAGGTGCTTCGAGCCTATGCCGCGCAACACACGGTGATGGAAAACGCCAACGAGCTGTGCCAGCTTGCCATCCGCACCTGCGGCGGCCAGTCCATGCTGAAGAGCCTGCCGCTGGAGCGCCTATACCGCGACAGCCGTTGCGGCTCGCTGATGCTGCCCTGGACGGCGGAACTGTGCGTCGACCGCATCGGCCGCGAAGCGCTTTACGAAAAGGGTGAGAGCGACGACTGATGGAGCTTTCCGCCTGGATTGACCGGCACGCCGACTTCACGCCGGACAAGACGGCCCTCAACTATGAAGGCCGGGCCATCAGCTATGGCGACTTTGCCGCAATGATCCATGCCCATGCCCGGGCGCTCAAGGGCGTCTACGGCATCGGGCGCGGCGACCGGGTGGCCTATCTGGGGCTCAACAGTCCGGAATTCCTGGCGCTGATGTTTGCCTGTGCCCGGCTCGGCGCGCTGTTCATTCCGCTCAACTGGCGTCTGGTGGCGCCCGAGCATGTGTTCATCCTGAAGGATGCCCATGCCAAGGCTCTGTTCTGTGAAGCGGAATTCCGGGAGCATGCGGACAGCATGCGCAGCGCGTTGCCCGATTGCGACTTCGTTTCCTGCGGTTTCGAAGGCGAGGGCTGGCAGCCGATGGCGGAGGCTCTGGCTTCGGCAGAAGGCGATGACCGCAACCCCCATGTGGATCTGAAGACGCCGCTGTTGCTCGTCTATACCTCCGGCACTACCGGCCATCCAAAGGGCGCGGTGCTGACCCAGGAAGCCGTGCAGTGGAATGCGCTTAACAGCCTGCACATGCATGGCATGACCGCTGCCGACCACGTCCTGACGGCCCTGCCGATGTTTCACGTGGGCGGGCTGAACATTCAGACCACGCCGGCGCTTTATGCCGGCGCCACGGTGACGCTGCACCGGAAATTCGATCCGCGCGCGGTTCTGTCCGACATCGTCTCCGGGCGGCCGAGCCTGACCGTCCTGGTTCCGGCCACCCTCGATGCGGTCCTTTCCCTTCCCGAATGGCCGGAGGCGGATATCTCAAGCCTGCGATCCGTGAGCACCGGTTCTTCCTACGTGCCCGTACCGCTGATCGAGGCGATCCATGCGCGAGGCATTCCGGTCCTGCAGGTCTACGGCTCCACGGAAACCTGCCCGATCGCGATCTATCAAAGGGCGGAGGACGCGTTCGATAATGTCGGCTCGACCGGCAAACCGGCGCTTCATTGCGAGGTCCGTGTCGTCGACGAGGCGGGGGTGGATGTACCGGACGGAGTGTCCGGAGAGATCCTCGTTCGTGGCCCGAGCGTCATGTACGAATACTGGGGCAACGAAGCGGCGACGGAGCAATCCCTGCGCGACGGCTGGTTTTTCACCGGTGACATCGGCTACCGTGGTGAAAACGGCTATTACTTCATCAACGATCGAAAGAAGGATGTGGTGATCTCCGGGGGCGAGAACATTTATCCGGCCGAGCTGGAAGTGGTCCTGAACGGCATGGCGGAGATCAAGCAGGCGGCCGTCGTCGGCCGCGATGACGAGAAATGGGGGCAGGTCCCGGTCGCCGTCGTGGTGCGTGTCGAGGGCGCAAGCATAGACAAACAGACCATTCTTGATCGCTTCAATGGTGTGCTGGCACGGTTCAAACATCCTAAGGATGTCGTCTTCATGGATGCCATGCCGACAAATGTCATGGGCAAGATCCAGAAATTCACCCTGCGCACGCACGTGAATGAAATTCACCTTGTTAAATAGGCTAAGGAAACAGCGAAAAAGGTTGCAAATGAAACCAAAAGGCACTTAGTTTAGCCCTGAACGAGGAGGTTTGTCTGACAGGACTTAAGCTTGCGGGGCTTGGATCCGGTCGTCCGACAATAATCGGGTTTTAAATCCCAACGATGCCGAACAAACGGCAGGAGGAGGTTGAATGTTTGCAAAGTTGAAATATCTGGCACTGGGCGCAGTTGCTCTCGGAGCGATGGGCCTTTCCGGTGCCGCGAGTGCCGAAACGACCCTGACGCTATCGTCCTGGCTGCCGCCGAAGCATCCGATCGTCGAAAACATGATCGTGCCGTGGGCGGCTGAAGTGGAAAAAGCCACCAACGGCAATGTGACGGTCAAGATCCTTCCGAAAGCCATGGGCAAGCCCCCGGCACACTTCGACATCGCCAAGGATGGCCTGGCCGATATCAGCTATGGCGTGCACGGCTACCAGCCGGGCCGCTTCCTGATGACCAAGGCCGTGGAAATGCCGTTCCTGGGCGATAGCGCAACCGCGTCTTCGGTCGCCTACTGGCGTATTTACAAGAAGTACCTGGAACAGTTCGACGAGCATAAGGGCACGGTTGTTCTGGGCGTGTTCACCCACGGCCCGGGCGAAATGTTCAATGCCGTTCGTCCGGTCGAAAAGCTCGCCGATCTCGATGGCCTGAAGATCCGCGTCGGTGGCGGTGTCGTCAACGAGGTCACCCAGGCGCTCGGCGTGACCAGCCTGCTGAAGCCGGCCTCGAGTTCCTACGAACTGATGTCCAACGGTGTTGCCGACGGTGTCTTCTTCCCGAAGGAATCGATCGCTTCGTTCAAGCTGAGCAAGCTTGTTCGCTATGCCACGTTCGTTCCGGGCGGCCTGTACAACACCAGCTTCTTCCTGGTGATGAACCCGGCTTCCTTCAACAAGCTGTCCAAGGAAGACCAGGATGCCATCATGTCGGTGTCCGGCGAGAACTTCGCCCGCATCGCCGGCAAGGGCTGGGATGATGCCGACAAGGCCGGTGTAGCCACGATGGAAGCCGACGGTGTGCAGATCATCACCGCTTCCGACGATCTTGTCTCCGCGATCAAGGACAAGACGTCTCCGATCGAGGAAGCCTGGATCGCCGAGGTCAAGGAAAAGGGCCTCGACGGTGCGCAGGTCATGGCTGACCTGCGGGCTGAAATCGCGAAGGTGGACGCCGAACAGTGACAACCGCTTCCGCCAATAGTGGCAAGGTAAGCGACCGGGTCGTCCTCTGGACGACCCGGGCACTGAGTGTCCTGGCCGCATTGCTTCTGATTTCGATGATGGTTCTCACCTTCGTCGACGTCTGGGGGCGCTACATCTTCAATTCACCGGTTCCCGGTGGCTTTGAGTTGACCGAGCTCATGTTGGCGACGCTGATCTTCGCCGGCCTGCCGTTGGTCACAATCGGCGGCGAGCATATCACTGTCGACCTCATCGAATTCAGCGTGTCCCCGACGCTGGAGCGCGTTCGCGAAGGCGTGGTCAGTCTCGTCTGTGCGTTCATGACCGGCGTCCTCAGCTACCAGATGTGGCTCAAGGCTCTGGAGCAACTGGACTACGGCGATGAAACCGCTGTTCTCCAAATTCCGGTCTATCCGGTGACTTTCTTCATGTGCTTAACCGCAGCTCTTACCTGTCTGGTGCTCGTGGTTCTCGCATTTCAGCAGGTCTTCGGATCGCGGAACGCTCCGGCTTCGGTGGCGCACTAACGGCAGACGGCCGCCGATGGCCGACGCGGTTTGAAACAAACACTTCAACGAACAAGGTATCCCCGTGCAGGAATCGCTCGTCGGCTTTGCCATCCTCCTTGTCCTGATCCTCTTACGCCTGCCCATCGCCTTCGCCATGGGCCTGGTGGGGACGGTCGGTTTTGCCTATCTGGTCAACTGGAATGCCGCCCTGGCCATGATCTCGTCGGTCACCTACGAGACCGGCCTCGCCTATGACCTGTCCGTGGTGCCGCTGTTCATTCTGATGGGCAACTTCGTCACCCGGGCCGGGCTTTCAGATGAACTCTACATGGCCGCCAACGCGTTTCTCGGCCATCGCAAGGGCGGACTGGCGATGGCGACCGTGGTTGCCTGCGGCGGCTTCAGCGCGGTCTGCGGCTCGAGCCTTGCCACGGCCGCGACCATGGCGAAGGTCTCCATGCCGTCCATGCGCAAGTACGGTTATTCCGACAGCCTTGCGGCCGGTTCCATTGCCGCGGGCGGGACCCTCGGCATTCTGATCCCGCCGAGCGTCATTCTCGTTCTCTACGGTATCATGACCGAACAGGATATCGGCCAGCTGTTCATGGCGGGCATTCTGCCAGGCATGCTCGGTATCCTGTTCTATCTGGGTGCTGTGCGGGCCACCATCTGGCTCAATCCGAAATCCGGACCTCCGGGGGAGCGTCTGCCCTGGAACGAACGCTTCAGGGCATTGCGCGGCGTCTGGGGCGTGATGCTGCTGTTCCTTCTGGTCATGGGCGGGATCTACGGCGGCATCTTCACGCCGACCGAAGCAGCCGGCATCGGCGCTTCCGGCGCATTCCTGTTCGCCCTGGCGCGGCGCAAGCTGACCTGGCCCGTCCTGTTCGACGTTCTGCTGCAGAGCGTCCGCTCCACGGCAATGATTTTCAGCGTGCTGATCGGCGCCCTGATCTTCTCAAACTTCATCAACTATGCTGATCTGCCGACCATCCTGACCGAATGGGTGGCCAATTCCGGCCTGCAGCCCATCGGCGTAATGCTGCTGATCATGGCGGTCTATCTGGTGCTGGGCTGTATCCTGGAAAGCCTGTCCATGATCCTCTTGACCGTGCCGGTCTTCTACCCACTGATCTCGGAACTGACCTTCCCCGGCGTACCGCCGGAAATGATCCTGATCTGGTTCGGGATCGTCGTGGTGGTGGTCACGGAGATCAGTCTGATCACGCCTCCGGTCGGCCTCAACGTCTTCGTGCTGCGCGGCGTGCTTCCGGACGTCAAGACGGGCACGATCTTCAGGGGTGTGGGACCGTTCTGGATCGCCGACATCCTCCGGCTGACCCTGCTGATCCTGGTGCCCTCGATTACCTTCCTGCTGCCATCCCTGATGGGGCGTTAGCGAGGCTCAGCGAGCATAAACGACACAAGGGCGAAGCCGGAAAACGGCTTCGCCCTTTTCTTATCTGAAAGCTGTTCAGACCTGGCAGAAGCTGCCGGCGAGATAGCCGAAGGCGATCGCGGTGAGCAGGCCGTTGCCGGAGAGATAGCCGGAGACCTCCGGCCCGGAGACGCCACAGGCAGCCCCGCCACCGGCAAAGAGGTTCGGAAACGGTTTGCCGGCGCGGTCGAGGACGCGGGCCTCATCGTCGATCATCAGACCGCCCTGGGTGTGAAACAGGGCGCCGGTCACCTTGACCGCGTAATAGGGCGGGGCGAGGCCCGGCTTGCCGGTAAAATCGCGGCTGAAGGGATCGTCAGCTTCGCCTGACTGATAGCGGGCAATATCGCCCAGCGTTTCAGCGAGGGCGGCTTCCGGAAGTCCGGTCACCTTTGCCAGGCCGGAGACATCCGAAGCCTCGCGGATCGCGCCCGCCTTGACCGCTTCCGCGTAATCCGGAAAGCCCAGGGCGAAAGCGTGGATACGGGCATCGTAGATATCCCAGGCAACGCCGTCCGGCTGGCCGAGCACATGGACGGCCTGTTCGGAATAGCCGCCGTGCTCGTTGGAAAAGCGGCGGCCTTCCAGATTTACCTGGATGCCGCCTTCCATCATCAGCGCCCAGGAGATCAGAATGCCGTGGGGATGGGCAAGCGAACCGTGCCCCTGATAGCCGGAAAGGTGCTTCAGCTCCGCACCAAGCGCTTCGCCCCACAGGATAGCATCGCCCTTGTTTCCCTCGTGGCCGTAGTACATGCCCTCGGCGATTTCCGGGATGTGCCGGGCGACCAGCTCCCGGTTGCCGCCATAGCCGTTGCAGGCAAGGATCAGGGCCTTGCAGCCCAGGGTCTCGGTATGCCCGTCCGGGCGGGAGATTTCGACCGCGGTGATGCGGTTGTCTGTATCCGCAAAGAGCTTGGTCACCGGTGCGTCGGTGACGACCGGGATGTCCGCCTGTTCCACGGCGGTCAGCAGGCGGGCGAGCAAGGCGGCGCCGGTCTTTTCCGGCACCGCGTGCATGCGATGGCGCGAATGGCCGGGATAAAGGAAATCGTCGAGCACGATCCAGTCGAGGCCATGTGCGTCGGCAAGCCATTCCAGGGCCGGGCCGATGGTGCGGCTGGCGAGCCGGGCAAGGCGCTTGTCGGATTTGCCTTTGGACTTGGCGAGAAGATCGGCTTCGAAAAGCTCCGGTGTGTCGTCTTCGACGCCGATAGCGCGCTGGAATCGTGTGGCCGGGGCCGGAACGAAGCCGGAGGACATGGAGGTCGAGCCGGATGGCGAGGCGTCGCGTTCGAGGACAAGCACATCAGCCCCGGCGGCTTTCGCCCGAAGGGCTGCGACCAGACCGCAGGCGCCGGCGCCGATGATCACAACATCGGCTTCCGCGTCGATGCGCGGCGGGGTGTCCCTTGAGATTCCGCCCAAAGTCATGTCAGAGCCCGGAAATCAGGGTCTGGGCCTCGGCGCAGGTCATCACCTTGGAGACGGTGCCGAGATCGCCGATGGACCGCTCGTGGGTTTCACGCGAGAAGGCGGCACAGCCGTCGGAGAGCACCATGGTCTTGAAGTCGCGCACATGGGCGTCGCGCACGGTGGAAGCGACACCGCCGTTGGTGACGATGCCGGAGAAGATCAGCGTGTCGATGCCGGCCTTTCGCAGCACCCATTCCAGCCGGGTCATGTAGAAGGCGGAATAGGCGACCTTTTCGACCGTCAGGTCCGCCGGCTGCAATTCGTCGACCAGTGAATGGCCCCAGCTTCCTGGCGCGAAATCGCCCTTGGCCAGAAACGGGCGCAACTCCTTCAGGTGCGGCGAGATGAAGGGCTCGCGGTCCTTGCCGGGCACCAGGGTGAAATGGGTCGAGACGATCCAGCCGCCCTTTGCCCGCAAGGCCTCGGCCAAAGGCAGGACACGTGCGGGAAGGGCCGCGATATCGGCGTTCTTCTGGCCGCCGCGGGCATAGGCGCCGTCCGGATGCAGGAAATCGTTCTGCAGGTCGACGATGACGAGCCCGGTGCGGGCGGGATCGATAACCAGATCAGACATCGGCGCCGTCCCTGCGGTCGATCACCAGGTTGCCATAGGCGTCGACGCGGCCGCGCAGGCCCGGATCGACGAAGATGGTCGTGTCCGACTGTTCCAGGAGGGCGGGGCCGGTAATCTCCGCGCCGACTTCCAGGTCGAGCCGTTCGTAGACGATGGCCTCGTGCCATGCGCCGTCGCAGAAGACCGAGCGTTTGCCGATGCGGCAGTCCTGCTCCGGCTTGCCGGAGGTCGGCGCGAACACGGCCATGTCGAGTTGCGGCCTGCGGCCGATGACGGCGATGCGGTAGTTCATCACCCGCATGGGGATGCCTTCCAGCAGGCGGCCGTAGGCGTCCTTGTAGGCAGCCTCGAAGGCCTCCCGGATCGCGTCTCCGGTCAGGCCCGATGCCGGAATGGTCACCGGCACGCTGACCGTGTGGGTCTGGCCCAGGTAGAGCATGTCGAACTCGTAGACCCGGTCGACGGCGGCAAAGGCGACGCCAGCGCCTGCGAGCAGCTTCTCGGTCTCGTCGGCAACACTTTCCATTTCGAGGCCGAGGTCGCCGGCATCGATCTGGTCGAGCAGGCGGTTGACCGTCTGCACCCGGTCGTGGCGCATGTCGGCGACGACGCAGCCGAGTGCCGACGTGACACCCGGATAGCGCGGCACCAGTGCGGAGCCGAGGCCGACGTCCTTGATCAGGGCGCCGGTATGCAGCGATCCGCCGCCGCCGAAGGGCATGGCGGCGAATTTCGCCGGATCGTGGCCCTTTTCGATGGAGACCAGGCGGATAGCGCCGGCCATTTTGGCGTTGGCGAGCTTCAGGATCGCTTCGGCCGCTTCCTCGATGCCGAGCCCGAGCGGATCGGCGATATGGGATTTGATCGCCTGGCGCGAGGCGTCGATGTCGAGACGGGACAGCTTGCCGCCGATGGGCCGGTCCGGGTTGATGCGGCCGAGAACGACGTTGGCGTCGGTTACGGTCGGCCGGTCGTTGCCGAGGCCGTAGCAGACCGGGCCCGGATCGGACCCGGCGGATTCAGGGCCGACCTGCAGCAGGCCGGACTTGTCGACGGAAGCGATGGAGCCGCCGCCGGCGCCGATGGTGGTGATCTCGATCATCGGCGTGCGCACGACCATGCCGAAGTCGATCGCGGTTTGCGCGGCCAGTGCCGCTTCGCTTTCCGCCACCAGCGACACGTCGAAGGAGGTGCCGCCCATGTCGCAGGTGATGATGTTCTCAAAGCCCGCCGCCTTGGCGATTTCCGTTGCCGCGATCACGCCGGCCGCCGGGCCGGAGAGCGCGGTGCGCACCGGATAGCGTTTGGCCGTATCGATGGACATGACGCCGCCGTTGGACTGAACGATCAGGATGTCGCCGTCAAAACCCTTCTCGGCGAGGCCCTTTTCCAGCCGGTCCAGATAGGAGGAGACGACCGGCTGCAGATAGGCGTTGAGCGTTGCCGTGGATAGTCGCTCGAATTCGCGGATCTCCGGCAGGATTTCGGTAGCCGCGGTGACATAGGCGTTCGGCCAGACGGACCGGACCGCCTCGACGGCGATGCGCTCGTTGTCGTTGTTGGCATAGCCGTTGATGAAGAAGACGCAGACCGCCTCGCAGCCCGCATTGGCCAGCGCCTTTGCCTGTTCCTTGACCTGTGCCTCGTCCACCACTTGTGCCACGGAGCCGTCGGCAAGCACCCGCTCTCCGACCTCGACCCGGTCGGGACGTTCGACCACGGGGGTGAAGCTACCCTTCAGGCCCCAGGTGGTCGGCCGGTCGCGGCGGCGCATTTCCAGGACGTCGCGGAAGCCTTCCGTGGTGATGATACCGGTGCGGGCGCCTTTGCGCTCCAGAAGCGCGTTGGTGCCGACGGTCGTGCCGTGGACCACGGTGGAGATCAGGCCGAAGTCGGCAACCTTCTGGCCGATGCCTTCCACAAAGCCCTTGGACTGGTCGCCGCGCGTGGACGGCACCTTGGTGGTGGTCACCGTGCCGTTCGCCTCGTCCAGGATGAACACGTCGGTGAAGGTTCCGCCGACATCGACGCCGATGACGTAAGCCGGTTTAATCATTCCGCAGCCTCCTTGGCGCGCAAATCCTGGGTGGCGGACGCATCGGCGTCGCCTGTTTCACTGAGCACGACGCCGTACTCGTTCCTGGCACAATCCGGGCTGACGAAACCCAGGCGCACGTCGCGAGCGACGCTTTCCGGGTCCCGGTTGCGGGGGTTGCCGTAGCCGCCGCCACCGGGCGTCTCGAGCCTGAGCTTCTGACCGCGCACGATGCTGACGCCGACGATCTTGGAGACCATGGGCGGCTCTCTGAAGCCGCCGGCCTGTTCGAACTGGAACCGGTTGGTCGCCGCCTGATGGCCGCCGACGACACCGGCCGGCGCAAACTTGCCGCGCTCGCCGAACAGGAAGACATCGGCCTGTTTTTCCAGGAGCTCGATCTCGTAGATCGCCCCGAGGCCGCCTCGGTATTCGCCGGCACCGCCGGAATCGGGCCGCAGCGCCCATTGGGTGAAGCGGACCGGATAGGCGGCTTCCAGGATTTCCAGCGGCGGAATGGTCGCGGTCGAAATCGGCGCGTTGCCGTGGTTGAGGCCGTCGCCGCCCGCATGGGCGCCATGGCCGCCGCCGAAGAAGGAGAACATCACCCAGCGCTGGCCGTTGGCGCGGTGGCCGGCGAGCGACAGGGCGTTGATGGTGCCGTAGGCGCAAGCCATGGCCTCCTTCGGCGCGATCTGGGCAATGGCCTCGAACACCACGTCGATCAGGCGCAGGATGGTTTCGGTGTAGCCGCCAACCGGTTTCGGCGCTTTCACCGACAGGAGCGAGTCTTCGTCGATCCGGAACTCGACCGGCTCCAGCACGCCGGCATTGGCCGGTACATCGCCGAAGATATGCTTCAGGGCGACATAGCAGGCGGCAACGGTAGTCGAGCGGGAGATGTTGACCGGACCGGCGCAGGCCGGCGACGAGCGGGTGAAGTCGAGCACCATGCGGTCGCCCTCGATGGTGAGATCGAGGGCGATCTTCAGCGGCTCGTCGTTGATGCCGTCATTATCGAGGAAGTCCTCGGCCGAAACGGTACCGGACGGCAATTCCGAAATCTGCGCGCGCATCATCTGGGCCGCGCGGGCCTTCAGCTCGACCAGGCAATCGGCGACGGTCGCGTCGGTATATTCGTCGAGCAGCGCGTTCATGCGCCGCTCGCCCAGTTCCAGCGCGTTGATCTGGCCGTTGAGATCGCCGTAGAGCGACAGCGGCAGGCGG
Source organism: Roseibium sp. (assembly GCF_048260565.1). Taxonomy (GTDB): domain Bacteria; phylum Pseudomonadota; class Alphaproteobacteria; order Rhizobiales; family Stappiaceae; genus Roseibium. Next base: position 170,050 of record NZ_JBLXGP010000011.1, read on the forward strand.
GAATTGGCCGACAGGATATCGACCACGTCCTGACGGAATTCGCCCTTGTCGTAGAGCTTGACCGGCGGGATCAGCATGCCTTCCTGGAAGCATTCGGTCGCGGCCGGGTTGTAGTTGCCCGGCACATTGCCGCCGACATCGTGCCAGTGACCGACGGAGGCGAGGAAACAGAACACCTTGCCATCCCGGAACACCGGCTTCACCAGCCGGAAGTCCGACAGGTGGGTGCCGCCGTCATAAGGATCATTGAAGATCCAGACGTCACCCTCGTTGATGCCGCCCTGTTTCGCCGCCTTGTCGATCACGGCCTTCACGGCAAAGGCCATGACGCCGACAAAGATCGGCAGGCCGGACTTGCCCTGCACCAGGGTCTCGCCGGTGACCGCATCGTAGATGCCATGGGAGGCGTCATGGGCCTCGGCGATGATCGGGTTGAAGGCGGAGCGGAACAGGGTCGCGTCCATTTCGTCGGCGATCTGCTCCAGACGGCCTTTCAGGATTGCGAGCGTGACCGGATCTATTGCCATCAGTCGGCGTCCTCGTCGTATTTTTTTGCTTCGGCCAGAATGCCGGGCGTGCCGATGAGGCCGTTCAGCCCGGCAAAGTCGAACATGCGGTTTCGGAATGCCTCGTTCGAGCCGCTGGCGATGAGATTTGCGTAATAGTCGCGGGCGGTGGCGGCGATGGCGCGCACGATCCCGCCAGGGAAGATCACGAAGCTGAAGCCGAGATCCTCCAGCCCCGCGGCATTGACGATCGGCGTCTTGCCGCCTTCGACCATGTTCGCCATCAGCGGTACGCGGCCGGCGAAGCGGGAGACGATCTCCTGCATCTGCTTCAGCGACTGCGGTGCCTCGATGAACAGCATGTCGGCGCCGGCCTCCACATAGGCTTCGGCGCGATCAAGCGCTGCCTCGAAGCCTTCGACGGCAATGGCGTCGGTGCGGCCGATGATCAGGGTGTCCTCGCAGGCGCGGGCGTCGCAGGCGGCGCGGATCTTGCCGGCCATCTCGGACTTGGAAACCAGCGACTTGCCATCGAGATGGCCACAGCGCTTGGGCAGGGTCTGGTCTTCCAGCTGCAGGGCGCTGGCGCCCATGCGCTCGAAGGTCCGGACCGTGCGCTGGACGTTGAGCGCGTTGCCGAAGCCGTTGTCGGCGTCGACCACGATCGGCAGGCTGATCCGGTCGCGCACGCTCGCAATCGTTTCGGCGACCTCGCTCATGGAGACGAGCCCGATGTCGGGACTGCCGAAGCGGGTATAGGCGATGGAGGCCCCGGACAGATAGACGGCTTCCGCCCCCGATTGTTCGGCAACCAGGCCGGTCAGCGCATCGTAGACACCCGGCGCGAGCAGGATGCGCTGCTCGCCCAGTCTTTGTTTCAGGCTCATAAGCCTGTCTCCCTTTTCCGCTCTGCTGCGAAGCGTTTTTTCAGATGCGGCACCAGCCCGCCGTCGGCGAGCATCCGCTTGAGGTTGTCGGGCAGCGGTTCCAGCTGCACAGTTTTGTCTTTCGCCGTCAGGCGCAGTTCGCCTGCGTCAAGATCGAGGTCGGCAGCATCGCCGTCGGCAATGGCGTCGAGATCGTCCGAAATCAGGACCGGCAGGCCGAGGTTGATGGCGTTCCGATAAAAGATGCCGGCGAAGGAGCGCGCGATCACGGCGGCGACGCCCAGATGCTTCAGCGCCTCGGCGGCCTGTTCGCGCGACGAGCCCATGCCGAAGTTTTTGCCTGCCACCACTACGTCGCCGGGACGAATGGACCCTGCGAACTCCGGCCGGGCGGCTTCCAGGCAATGGGCGGCGAGCATGTCGATGCCGCCCTTCATGTATTCGCCGGGCGCGAGCTGATCGGTGTCGATGTCGTCGCCGAAGAGAAAGACGCGGCCGCTCATGCCTCGTTCTCCCCGCTGGTCAGGAACTCGCGCGGATCGGTGATCCGGCCGGTGATCGCGGAAGCCGCCACGGTCAGGGGCGAGCCGAGCCAGACCTTGGAAGACGCTGCCCCCATGCGGCCCTTGAAATTGCGCGCGGTGGAGGAAATGCAGGTCACGTTCTCGCCGAGGCGGTTGGAACCGTAGCCGGCGCAGATGCCGCAGGCATTGGCCAGGATCTCGGCGCCCGCGTCCTCGAACACTTTCATGATGCCGTCTGCCTCGGCCCGGTCCTGATCGCGTTTGGAAGCCGGGGCGACCATCAGCTCCGTGGCGAGCTTGCGGCCTTTGAGGATGCGCGCCGCCCGCTTCAGGTCCTCATACTTTGCCCCTGTGCAGGCGCCGATATAAGCGACGTCGACTTTCGTGTCCGGCACCTCGGTCACGGGGGCCGAATTGGCCGGGGAATGGGGCGCTGCCACCTGAGGCTCCAGTGTCGCCGCGTCGAAGACGTGACGGGCGAGCAGGTCGGCATTCGCATCGGTGCGCAGTCCCTGCCAGTCGCCCGCATCGCCGCCGACACTCGAGAGATAGCCGGCAGTGGTTTCGTCCGGTGCGATCAGTCCGGCCTGGGCGCCGAGTTCGGCGGCCATGTTGGAGAGCGTCATGCGTTCCTGCATGGAAAGCGCTGCAATCGCCTCGCCGGTATATTCCACCGCTTGATACTGTCCGCCGTCCATGCCGAGCCGGCCGCAAAGCGCCAGCATGATGTCCTTGGCGGTGACGGCGTCCGACAGCCGGTTCCGCCACTCGATCAGGATGGTGCCGGGCACCTTGATCCAGATTTCGCCGGTGGCGAGGACACCGGCCATTTCGGTGGCGCCGACGCCGAACATATAGGTCCCGAAGGCGCCGCCGGTCGGCGAATGGCTGTCGCCGCCAACGACGAACATGCCGGGCTTCAGGTGGCCGCGCTCGGGCAGCACCACGTGGCAGATGCCTTCGCCGTCATGGAAGGCGACCTTGCGCTCCTTCGCCCACTGGCGGGTAAGTTCCAGAATGCGTGCGCCTTCGTCCGTGTCGCCGGGGACGAAGTGGTCGGAAATCAGCACCACCTTGTCCCTGTCCCACAGGCCGACGCCGAGATCTTTCAGGATCGGCTCGACCCGACGGGGGCCGCCGGAATCGTGGATCATGGCAAGATCCACTTGTGCCGTAACGATGTCGCCCGGTGTCACCGTGTCCCGGCCCGCCGCCCGTGCGATGATTTTCTGAGCGAGTGTGGTTGCCATCACGCCAGCCCCAGATAGGAGCGCTGCAGCTCGGGATCGTCCATCAGCACCGAGGCGACGCCGGAGAGGCGGATTTCGCCGTTTTCCATGACGAAGGCGCGGGCGGCGATTTCCATGGACTGGAGCACGTTCTGCTCCACCAGCAGGATCGTCAGCCCGTCGCTGTTAAGCTTCCGGATCAGGTCGAACATCTCCTCCACAAGCAGCGGAGACAGGCCGATCGAGGGTTCGTCGAGAATCAGGAGTTCCGGTTCTGCCATCATGCCGCGGCCGATGGCCAGCATCTGCTGCTCGCCGCCGGACAGGGTGCCCGCCTTCTGGGCGAAACGTTCCTTCAGCCGCGGGAAGATGTCGACCACGTGATCGAGATTGCGCGCCCGGTTGGCCCGGCCGCGCCGGTAGGAACCGAGCTCAAGGTTCTCGCGCACGCTCAGGTTCGGAAATACGTGCCGGCCTTCCGGCACATGGATCAGGCCTCGGTCGACGATTGCCTGTTCGGAAAGCCCCTGGATTTCTTCGCCCTTGAAGCGGATGGTGCCACTCCAGGGTTTGATCAGGCCGGAGAGCACCGAGGAAAAGGTCGTTTTACCGACGCCGTTGGAGCCGAGCAGGGCGACGATCTCGCCCTCCGTGATATCGAGGTCGATGCCGCGCAGGACCTCGACCGCGCCGTAACCGCTTTTGAGCGCCTTGACCTCAAGCATGGCTTGCCTCCCGCTTGGCCATGCGCTCGGCCATGCCCTTGCCGAGATAGGCTTCGACCACCAGGGGATCGCTGACCACGTCGGCAGGCACGCCCTCGGCGATCAACTCGCCCTGGTTCAACACCCAGGTGTATTCGGAAAGGCTCATCACGGCCTGCATCACGTGTTCGATCAGGAGAATGGTCACACCGGCCTCGCGCACGGCGCAGATCACCGGAATGACGTCGCGGATTTCGGACGGGTTGAGACCGGCGAGCACCTCGTCGAACAGGATCAGCTTCGGATCGGTGGCAAGCGCACGGGCCACTTCCAGCCGCTTGCGGCCAGCAACCGTGAGCGACGCGGCATCCTGGTCGAGCCGGTCGCCGAGGCCGACCTGTTTTGCCACGGCCTCCGCCTTTTCAAGCGCTTCGGCGCGGGCGCGGATGCGCAGATGGGCGCCGACGGCGATGTTCTCGCGGACCGTCTGGCCGGCAAAGGGCTGGACGATCTGGAACGTGCGCACCATGCCGCGCCGGGCGATGTCCTCCGGAGCATGGCCGGTGATGTCCTCGCCGAGGAAGCGAACCGTGCCCGCATCCGGCTTGTGAAATCCGGTGATCAGGGCGAACAGGGTGGTCTTGCCGGCGCCGTTCGGACCGATCAGCGAGGTGATCTTTCCTTCCGGCACGGTCAGGCTGACGTTGTTGGACGCCGTCACGCCGCCGAAGGATTTGACGAGACCGCGGATCTCAAGCATTGCAACCTCAGACATGGCGGGCCCCCGTCGCGGTCGAGTTCGAGCTCAGGCGCTTGACGAGCCCGGCAAGGCCGCGCGGCATGAACAGCACCATGACGACCAGAACGATGCCGTAGAGAACCAGGCTGATGCCCGGCAGGTCGCCGATCAGTTCGCGGGTCAGCTCGGAAATCAGGTGCAGGCCGACGGCGCCGAGCAGCGGGCCGAACAGGGTGCCCATGCCGCCGATAATCGGCACCAGCAGGCTTTCGATCGAGATGGCCGGTCCGTAGGCGATGTAAGGGTCGAGATAGAGGAAATACTGGGCGTAGAAGACGCCGCCGAGGCCGGAGAACAGTCCGGAAAGCATGATCGCGCCCATCTTGACCCGGAAGGCGCTGACGCCAAGCGCGCGGGCGGCATCCTCGTTGTCGCGCACGGCCATGAGCTGGGCTCCGAAACGGGAATTTCCGATCCACCAGACCACGACGAAGGCGGCAAGGGCCATCAGCCAGATGATCCAGAAGAAGCCCTGTTTGGAGGCGAACTGGAAATTGGCCGCGCCCTGGTCGAGGGGAATCAGGATGCCGACGCCGGCACCGGTGAAGTCCACCGAGTTGGACAGGATACGCAGCACTTCGGCAAAGGCCAGCGTCACCAGCGCGAAATAGGAGCCGCGCAACCCGTAGCGGAAGGTGGAGAAGCCGATGATGGCGGCCACGACCATGGCCATCAGTCCGCCGGCGACCAGGCCGAGCCACGGGTTGACCCCAAGCTGCACCTGGAGCACGGCAACCGTATAGGCGCCGGTGCCGAAATAGGCGGCGTGGCCGAAGGAGAACTGGCCGCCGTAACCGCCCAGAATGTTCCAGGCCTGGCCGAGCAGGGCCGCATAGAGCGTCATGATCACCAGGTTCAGCCAGAACTCCGAAGCGATCACGAAGGGGGCGAGGCCGATGAAGGCGAAGACAAGGCCGAGAATAGCGAGCTGACGCATGATCTTACACCTTGTGTCCGAGCAGGCCCGTGGGCCGGAAGATCAATACGAGGATGAAGATCGCGAAGATGCCGATCTGGCCGAGGCTTTCGCCCAGGAACAGACCTCCAAGGGCTTCCACGACGCCGATGATCAGCCCGCCGATCAGGGCGCCGACGAAGGAGCCCATGCCGCCGAGGACGACAATGGTGAAGGCGATCAGCACGAAGCCGTGGCCGACCTGGGGGCTGACGTAATAGCTGGGCAGCAGCAGGCAGGCGGCAACGCCGAGGCAGGCGATACCGAGGCCGAAGCTCATGGCGTAGACATGTTCGGTGTTGATGCCGACCAGCTTGGCCCCCTTGCGTTCCTTGGCAAGCGCGCGGATCGCCTTGCCGAGATCGGTCTTCGACATCAGGACCCAGAGGATGCCGGCGGTGACGAAGGCGCCGACGAAGGCGATCACCTTGGGCAGGGGCAGGAAGGCGCCGAGGAACTCGACCACCTCGAAGGAATAAGGCGTGTCGATCACCCGCGTGTCGGACTTGAAGACGAACAGGGACAGGTTCTCGATCACGATGGAAAGACCGAGGGTGACGAGCAGGATGTTTTCATCGCGGCCGTGGCTGGCCCGGGTGATGATACCGCGCTGCAAGGCATAGCCGAGCGCGAACATCAGCGGGGGCACGATCAGCAGGGAGACGTAAGGGTCGATGCCGAACTGGACGTTGAGGAAATAGACCGCATAGAGCCCGATCATCAGAAGCGCGCCATGGGCGAAGTTGATGATGTGCAGGACACCGTAGATCAGGGTCAGGCCGAGGGCGACCAGGGCGTAAAGCGCTCCCGTGGTCAGTCCGTTCAGCACCGACGGGATGAGAATGGCGAGGTCAGGCATAAGACCGCTCGAAACTTATGAGAAAATGCGCCGGGCGGTGGGAGCCCGGCGCCAGGTCGAAGGTTTTATGCTTCTTATTTCATCGGGAACACCGCGTCGGCGGACGCGAATTCCTTCGGGAAGATCACCTCGATGTCGCCGTTGAGCACCTGGGTGTTCACCGGCTGGGCGCCCTGGTTCTGGCCGCCTTCCATCTTGGTCGGGCCGTAGGGCATGTAGGACATGTCCATGGTCGAGATCGACAGGGCGTTGTTGACCGCGTCCTTGTCGGTCGAGCCTGCCCGTTCGAAGGCATCGGCCAGGGCAAGCACGGCGTTGTAGGTCAGGAACACCTCGTAGGTGTAGATGAGGCCCTTGGCTTCGGCGGCCGCCTTGCGCTGCAGCGCCACGTCCGACTTCGGATTGAACCAGTGGTTACAGTCCATGATGTATTCGGCCGCTTCCGGGAATTCCTTGACGAACTTGTAGTTCGACGCGGCCCCGCCGAGCACCGAATAGATGCCCTTGGCCTCGATACGCTGCTGGCGCATGGTGCGGGCGAGCAGGACGTATTCGTTGTAGTAGTTGGCCGGAATGATCAGGTCGGGCTTCTTCGCCTTGATCTGCAGCACGATGTTGGTGAAGTCACGGGTCGGGTTGGCATGCTTGATCACCTCGACGACCTCGATGCCCTTCTCGGGCAGCTTTGTCGACAGGAGGTTGGCGGTGCCGGTGCCGAAGAGCGACTCCTCGTGGATGATCATGGCCGTCTTTGCCGGAGAGCCGGCGGCCTTGTTGATCGTGTCCAGGTTGTCGACGGCGAATTCGGCGATCTTGCCGTAGCCCGGGCCGAAGCGGAACGTGTTGGGCAGACCGCGGGTGACGATCTTGTCGGACACGCCGACGTCGACCACATGCGGCGTGTTGGTCTTGGCCGCTTCCTGTGAGGTGGCAAGCGAAATCGACGAGGCGTAACCGGCAACGATGCCGTTGACGCCGGCTTCGGCCATCTTGGCCACTTCGGCTGCGCCGATGTCGGGCTTGCCCTGGCTGTCGGCGAGGACGGCTTCAAGCTTTGCGCCACCCATCGACTTGATGCCGCCGGCCGCATTGATGTCGGCAATCGCCATCAGCGCGCCTTCGCGGCACTGGGTGCCGGAAAAGGCGATGAAGCCGGAGACCGGATGGATCAGGCCGACCTTGACGGGGGCCGGCTGGGCGCGCAGCACCGCCGGAAATCCGGTTACACCAAGTCCGAGCGCCGCAGCACCGGTCGTTTTGAGAAAATCGCGGCGGACAATGCCAGCCGACTTCTTGTCATCGGTCATGAAGACCTCCCCTTTTGGACCTCATCAGGTCGTGGTTTCCCGGTTTCCCGTCTGGATCGTTGTTATCCGCCGTCGGCCGGGACCGATGGCGTCGTTGTCGCCGTCCAGCGCGGGCCGCTTTCCTCGCGGACCCGTCGCATGGACATTTCGAAGTGATAGAGATCGGGGCGGTAAAGCACCCGGATGTATTCCACCGGCCGTTCCCGGCTGTCGCAGACCACGCGGCGGACCTCGATCAGGGGCGCGCCTGCGTGGATCGACAGGGCGCCTGCGACTTCGGAATCCGCAAGGGTCGCCGAAATCGTCTGCCGGGCGGAACTGACATCGACGCCGGCGCGCTCCAGCAGATTGAGCAGCGGCTTCACGTCGAGGTCTGAGCGTTCGAACTGGCGGCCGATTTCCGCAGGCACGTAGGTGACGAGGTAGGACATGGGCTGCTGGTCGAGCCAGCGGACGCGGACGGCACGCTGGACTTCCGTGCCGGGCTCGAGCTCCAGCGCCTGGGCGATGTCGTCGCTGGCCGGCACATATTCGAAGTCGAGCACCTGGGCCTTGGTCGCCAGGCCCATCAGGGAGATGTTTTCCAGCCAGCCGTCGATGGAAGAGGTCACCGCCGGGGCTGGGGGGCGCTTGACCACACGGGTGCCGCGACCGCGCTCGCGCACCACGAGACCGGCATCGGCCAGCTCGTTGAGCGCGCGCTTGGCGGTGATGCGGGAAACGCCGAATTCGGTGGTCAGGTCCTGTTCGCCGGGGACGAGGTCGCCCTCCGACAGGTCGCCGCCGTATATGCGGTTCCGAAGAATCAGGAAGATCTGGTGATAGAGCGGGACGTGGCCGGACGGATTGAGACGCCCCATGGAGCGGCGTTCGGGCTCCTGCGCCTTGTCCATCTGCTCCGCTTTCGCGCTCACCGCCTGTCCTCCGGCCGATTGAATTTGTTAAATGGTATGTCATTATATCATTATGTCAACCCGGTTCGTTTGGGCTGAAACAATTCATGGGAGAAACTGGTCATGCCGGTCATTCGTGTCACCCTGATCGAGGGCTATTCCGACGAAACCCGCCAGCGGCTCGGCAAGGCGCTGACCGACGCGGTGCGGACCACCATGGCCGCGCCGCTCGACGGCATCACGGTCGCAATCGAGGAACTGAAGCCTTCGAACTACATGCGCGGCGGCCAGTCGCGGGTGCCGGGCAAGGCTGCGCCCGATCCGGCCACACGCATTCGGGAATTCCTGGAAACCATGGAGGCGCGCGATCTGGAGAAGGCGAAGGGCTTTCTCGCGCCGGACTTCAAGATGACCTTTCCAGGTGCCGCCGAATTCACCACGCTGGAGGACCTGATCGCCTGGGCGAAACCGCGCTACCGCTTCGTGACCAAGACCTATGAGCGTTTCGACACCTGCGCGGGCGCGGATGGCGGCATCGTCTACTGCTACGGCACGCTTTCAGGGGAGTGGCCCGACGGGGAAGCCTTTTCCGGCATCCGCTTCATCGATCGCTTCGAATTCGCCGGAGACCTGATCGCCCGGCAGATGGTCTGGAACGATCTGGCGGAGGTCGGTCGAGGGTAGGGCGGCACGTGAAGTGCCTTGTCGTTCGCTTTCCATCCGAACGGCAACTCTCCCATGTCTCTGAAACCACTGGCTTATGGGGCTTTATGGGACCTGTCCGATCATCTTGCGACATAGGCGTCTCTGCGCCTTGACGTGTGGCTCCGGATGGAACAAGTTGCGGTTGTTAAGGGCTGGGAGACGACATGCATAAGTTTATGACGCTCGCGCTGAGCGGGCTGGTTCTTGCCGGGTGCGGAACGGTTACACGCGGCACATCGGAAAACGTCGAAGTTTATTACGATCCGCCGAAGACCAAGGTCACGACCGACATCGGCTATACCTGCGATATCAGCCCGTGCAGCCTCAAGGTGTCCCGGAAAAAGGAATTCACCGTCAAGGCGGAACTGGCCGGCTACAAGCCGCAAACGGTTGAGGTCAAGAGCAAGACGGCGCCGGGCGGCGCGGCGGGGCTTGCCGGCAACGTGCTCATCGGCGGCGTGATCGGGGCAGGCGTGGACCTGGCTTCGGGTGCAACGCTCAATCATTATCCCAATCCGGTTTTGATCGAGATGGTCCCGGTCAACCCGGGCAACCCGTCCACCCCGCGCGGCGATCTGTCGGAGATCAAGAAAAAGCTCGCCGACAAGGAAAAGGCCCGCCAGGCGGCGATGACGCGGTAGGCAGGGATGGCGCGCGGTACCGCTGCGTGATTAGGACATAGGAGCAGTTTGAAAGCTGTGCAGGCGAGGGGGCTAAACTAAGTTTGAGCTTTTCGAATATTATGCTCTGACGAGTACAGCCCCACCACACTGGCTAATATTCATCCCACTGATTTCATTGTATGGAACATTTTTTAATTCATTCATATTGAAAATATGGCTTGGCATTGTCGATTGTACCCGAATTGCTTCGTCACATTCGGTGCACTTACCGCCGCGAACTCCTAGCACATGCTTTGAGTTTCCAACCCGCAATAAGCCATCGCAACCGTAGACGAATGCGTCTTTGTAGGTGTGCAGTATGTAATCAATTTCCATGCAGCTAGAGCCGAGAGTAAAAGAAAGTGCGAGCTGGTTGTCGTTTCGTTTAAAAACAAACCGATTGCCTTTATGTAAGAAATCCCCATTGACAGGTGCGTCAACAACGAATTCATTTCTCGTGACTTGGCAAAGTACTGTTCCGTCCAATGCACGAAAAGTTCCCGAAAGTTGTATTGGCTCAAGTGGGTTGTCAGAGAATGTAAAGGATAAAACAGGCTCGTAGTCCACCACTACGTGTTGCTGGGTGGCTTGAACATGAACGCCAGACCATCTCACATAAAAATCGGGTTTGATTATTGGTTGTGTATATCGGGTGGGCACGTTTACGCCCCTTTTTGTGCTCACAGCCAATTCGATATCATCCGCATCAAGGGTGCCACTGTGAAACATTCGATGATGGTGATCGCAAAGTAATACGATATCACCAGGATCGTGTTGTTTAGCTTCAGAAAAGGGTATTCGGTTATGGTGGTAGGTGTAGGGAATTGATCCGCAGCACACGCAGCCAAAACCGCTACGGTTCCTAACTTCCTTCTTTATATCTTCAGGTATATTCCGCTTAAGACCGTGTTTGTTCTCGTTTGACATTTTGATTGCTCCAGAAGAAATTTGGAACTTCATTGAGAAATGATAATTGAATACGTTTTTCATATTCGATAAGCGAGTTAACTATACTAAAATTTATTCAAAATGCTACTAAAGATTGTTTTTGGGTTTTTTGTAGAATTAGTAGAGTTGTGAACCGTAGGTGGGAAATGTTCACTGGCTTTGGTTGCCATTGCGTCGGACACGAGACTGCCAAATGAAAATAGTCTTCCATGATCGGTGCGCAGCCGGTCACAAGGCAGATAAGTCTAAATTTTGTCGGGAAAATTTGGTGCCGGCAGCAGGATTCGAACCCGCGACCCCCTGATTACAAATCAGATGCTCTACCAGCTGAGCTATACCGGCCTGTGAGCCGCCTTCTAGCAGAAAATTTCGGCTTGTGCATGCTTTTCGCGTGAGGGGACGGGAAAACCGTTCCATGGACGGAAGAACGGCGGAAACCCGAACGCCTCGGCCATGCGGATTGTGGATATTCGGGAGGCATGGCTTTGCCGCAAACCGTTCTTTCTCGTGGTATCCGGCCTGCTTCTGGCGGGGCAGGATGCCGTGCGCCGATCCGTCTTCTTTTTCTTTTGAAATAAACTTGAACATAATAGTCATGTTATTATGATGTGCCGCAATCGAACCGGTGGGACGGGTGTTCCGGCGACGGTCGATTCGAAATCAGCGATAAAGGGGAGTGCGGAATGTTTCTTGCTATGAACAGGTTCCGGGTGAACAAGGGCCAGGAAAGCGCGTTTGAGGAGGTCTGGAAGAACCGGGATTCCGAGCTGGACAAGCTGCCGGGCTTCAAGAGCTTTCACCTGATGAAGGGGCCGGAAGCCGAAGACGGCTCGACTGTGCTTTATGCCTCGCACACGATCTGGGCCAGCAAGGACGATTTCATCGCCTGGACCAGGTCGGAGCATTTCCGCAATGCCCACAAGAACGCGGGCAGCAACAAGCATCTTTATGCCGGTCCGCCCCAGTTCGAGGGCTTCGAGGCCGTCGAGGGCGCGTGAGCGCCGTGGCCGAGGTCGAAGCGATCCCGGTGCTTCCGTCGCTCGATTTCGCCGAGACGAAGCGCTTTTACGAAGGTCTGCTCGGGTTTTCGACGATTTACGAAGCGGACGGACGGGTTATCCTGCGGCGCGGGCCGCTCGAGCTTCATTTCTGGCTGACCGACCGCCCGGAATTCTGTGAAAACAGCAGCTGCTATATTCGCGGGGGCGGGATTGATGCCCTCTACGAGGAATTCCGCGGCAAGGGCGTTCCGGGGCTCAGCGCCTATGAGGTCCGGCCCTGGAAGATGAAGGAATTTCATCTTCTGGATCCGCATGGCAACCTGTTGAGCTTCGGCCGCATTCCTCCGGAGGATGAGGAGGGAGCGCATGAGCACTGAGGCGGCCGGCCCCGACGTGCCGCGTCTTCCGGACGAGACCGCGGCCGCTCTGGAAATCCTGAGGCTGTTCTGCTTCAGCTACGCCAGGCCCGAAAATCAGACCTGGGAGCTGGCGATGGAGACGGCGGAGCGGCGGTTCGGTCCGCTGCAGGGCTGGGCGGTCGCGCGGTGCGTCTTGCGCGTGTTGACGGTGCTGCGCCTGTCGCGGACGACGCCCATCGACTTCATGAGCCCTTTCTGCCGGTGCTGCCGCAACAACCTGACAACGGACGAGCGGCGGGTCGTGCAGCTTCTCGGCCTGGCGAAACAAGGCCGGTCCCAAGGAGCCCAGGCGGAAGCGTTGATCCTGTGCGAGGGTTCCGATCCGCAGCCGTTGCTTCTGGAGACGGAGCGGTTGGCGGGGCTGCTGTTTACAAGGGCAGGCCCGTCGAAGCGGATGGTGTTCCGGTGAGGGCATTCTTTCCGGCGGCCCACCCCCAAAAAGCCGTCACCCCGGGCGAACGCAGTGAGACCCGGGGCCTACTCGTTTCCAGAGCCGTTTCGCCCACGATCAAGGCTGCGGCAGGCGGCACTGCGAGTAGGTCCCGGCTCTCCGCTGCGCTTCGGTCGGGATGACGGTCTGAAAGTAGGCAATACCCTACAAATCCCGTCATTCCAGATCATCGTTCGGCTCCGCCTCACTTTTCTGGAATGACCGAAAAATTCGGATCTCGGCGCCCTTACAGTCCCATTTTCGCTCGCGCCACATAAAGGGCGAGCACGGCGGCGTTGGAGACGTTGAGGGAGCGGATCTTGCCCGGCATGTCGACGCGGGCAAGCTTGTCGCAGGCCTCGCGCACGCCCTGGCGCACGCCTTTTCCCTCCGAGCCGAGCACCAGCACGGTCTTCGGACCGAACGCCGTTTCTTCCAGCGTGGCCTCGCCGTCGCTGTCGAGGGCGACGCTGAAAAAGCCCTGTTCGCCCATTTCGGTGATGAAGCGAGCCATGTTCTTGACCCGCACATGCTTGATCATGTCGAGCGCGCCGCTGGCGGATTTGGCAAGAACCGGGCCTTCCTCGGGCGCATGGCGCTCGGTGGTGACCACCGCATCGGCATCGAGCGCGACGGCTGAGCGCAGGATCGCGCCGACGTTATGCGGGTCGGTGACCTGGTCGAGGGCCAGCACCAGCCGGGCCCCCTTCAATTCCTTCACCCCATAGGCGGGCAGGGGATCGGCTTCCAGGATCAGCCCCTGATGGACGGCGTCCCGGGTGACCATGTGGTCGAGCTGGCGCGGCTGCAGCGTCTCGATCGGAACATCGATCCTGATGTCGCGTTCGGCCAGCCGGCGCAGGGCGTTCTCGGTGGCAAAGAGTTTGCGCCGCTTGCGGTCCGGATTGGCGAAGGCAGCTTCCACCGTATGAAGGCCGTAAAGCAGGATCGGGCCTTCCGGCGGCAGGCCGGGCCGGCGCGGTGCGGGCTTCTTCTTGGCAAACGGGATGCGGCCGCCCTTGGTCGGAGGGCGTTTGGAGCGCCGGTTGGGAGTGTCGTCGGTCATGGCGCACTCTTAGAGCTAAAAAGGGTGGCGGGGAAGATGTTCTATCCTTCCGCGTCCTGTTTCAGGTCCTTCAGAAGCGCGCGGATGCGTTTTGCGTTGACGCCGCGGTCGATCTGGCCGACCCGGGAACGGGAGCGGATGTCGACGAGAGAGCCGTCGCCGTCCTCCTGAATGCGGATGACGATTTCGTCCTTGAACCCGAAGATCAGCGAGCTGGCAACCGCCTCGATCCGCCCCTCGTCGGGCACGTCGGCGACAATCTCCCAGCCCCGGCCTTTCACGATATCGAGGGCGCGTACATGGGTCTTCTCAGGTGACGTCGCCAGGGTCAGCGGCGCCAGATCCGGATAGGCCGCCCGCTGCAACTCGGCTGTCGCACCTCCCGGATAGTCGATCGGGTTGGGCATATCCCAGAAGACCGGCGGATCTTCCCGGTCGGTGGTGATGTCGTTGATCGGCGGATAGGCCTGTGCCGCGTAATCGAAGCGGGCGGTCATCCCGAGCAGCGGGGCGCTGAGGACAAGCCCCAGGAGGCTGACGATCAGGCCGCGCCGGCCGCCTCCGGGGCGACAGATCACAAGGCCGGCAAGGGACAACAGGCAGCCGAGGCCGGCTGCATAGACGGCCCACTCCGCGAGGTTCATGACCTCGGCCACGAACCAGGTGCCGCTCCGATAGCCGATCACGGCAGCGGCAAACAGGCCCATGCCGATGAGAGCGAAAAGAAACCCGGTCAGGGCGATTCTGGAGAAGGGCTTGCGCGTACGGGTGAAGCCTGGGCCGGTCATTCCTGTTCTTCTTTCTTGTAGGTCTGCTCCCGGTTGATCGCGTAGCCGCTGGCGGGTCCGCGCAGGGGCTGGATCAGCATCCGGTCGAGCCACAGCTCGCGCAGGTCACGAAACTGTTCGATGCCGATGGTCATGCCCTCATGGCCGTCGCGGGGCTGGGCGGTATAAGTGCCGAGCAGCCGGTCCCACCAGGGCAGATTAAAGCCGAAGTTGCTGTTGGTTTCCGCCGGGTGGATGGAGTGATGGACCCGGTGCATGTCCGGCGTCACGACGAAGAGGCGCAGGATCCGGTCGAGGCCGCCGGGAAGCTTCACGTTGGAATGGTTGAACATGGCGGTCGCGTTCAGAAGCACTTCGAAGATCAGCACCGCGACAGCGGGCGGGCCGAGCACGGCGACGACGGCCAGTTTGATCCCCATGGACAGGAGGATTTCCACCGGGTGGAAGCGCAGGCCGGTGGTCACGTCGATTTCAAGATCCGCGTGATGCATCCGGTGCAGCCGCCACAGGGCGGGCACGGCATGGAACATGACGTGCTGCAGGTAGATTGCCAGATCGAGGGCGACGACCGAAACGAGAATGGCCAACCAGGCCGGGACGTCGAAGACATTAAACAGGCCCCAGCCGCGCTCCTCGGCCAGAAGCGCCAGTCCCACCGCCACGATCGGAAAGGTCAGCCGGACAAGAAGACTGTCGAGGAACACCACGCCGATGTTGTTGGTCCAGCGAATCACGCGGGGGATCTCCCGCCGGCGGCGGGGAGAGGCCGCCTCCCAGATCGCCATGACGAAAAGAACGCCGAGGAAGAAGGCAATGCGAATCAGGGGCTCGTTTGCGAGCAGGATGTCTGTCATTTGCTCTGGACCGTCTCCGCGCTCCGGCGGGCTGCCGGCCTAAATTCAGATAGTCTTATATATACGAGAGATCCGGCCGGATACCAACCGAACCGCCCTGTGCCGCATCGGCGGGATTTCGTCGCATTTGCGCGATATCAAGGGCAGATGGAACCATTGGCGATAGACATTCGTTAATATCAGGAACCCTTAAGCGAGGTGAAATCATGACCAGATTTATTCGGAATGCGGCGCTGGCGATCGTTCTCGGGCTGAGTGGATCGGCCATGATGGCTGCGCAGGCTTCCGCACAATCCTGCGACAGCTACGCCCGCGATTACGCCAACCGGGCAACCCGGACCGGGAACAATGTGGTTGGCGGCGCCGTCGGCGGTGCCGTCGTCGGCGGTGTGATCGGATCCGTCACCGGCAGTTGGGGGCGGGGCGCCGCAATCGGCGGCGGTGTCGGCGCCGCGGCCGGCGCGGGCAAGTCTTCGATCGAATGGGACCGGGCCTATAAACGGGCCTACAACGATTGCGTTGCCCGACAAAACGCGCGGTCCGCGCCGCGGGGAGGTGGCCTGGAGCCCTGGACGCCGCAATGGTATGACTACTGCGGTCGGAAATACCGGTCTTTCAACCCGAATACGGGCTATTACACGACCTATGGCGGTCAGAAGCGCTTCTGCCAGTAAGTCCTCTGGCTGGGTGTTCAGAGAGGATCGGCCGGTCTACTGGCCGATCCCGAAGACCATGCAATTGACCGTCGCGTGCGCGATCAGCTTGCCGGTGACATCGAACAGGCTGCCTTCCGCCGTCGCCAGTCTCCGGCCCCGATGAACAAGGCGGCCCTCGCAACGGACCTCTCCGGCGTCGGGCAACAACGGGCGCACCATGTTCACCGTAAGCGACGTGGTGGTGCACAGTTCGCCGGCGTCAAGGTCGGTATGGACAGCGCACGTCAGGGCGGAATCCAGGATCGTCGAGATCCAGCCGCCGTGAACGGTGCCTTGCGGATTCATGTGCGCGACAGATGGCGTCCCGGTAAAGACGACGCGCCCGCGTTCGGCTTCCCTAAGCTTCATCTCCATCGTGACCATGATCGGCGGCGCAGGCAGTTGGCCGGCGATCATTGCCTCGAAGATTTCCACGCCGGTCATTCGGGCGATGATGTCGCGGGGAAGGGCGCCGGGGTTTGGGGAACTGTCGACCGCCTGTGTTTCGCTCATGACTGATGTGTCCCTATTTTTCTTGTGACTGGATTTAAACGCCGGTTGTGACCGCTTCGGCGCGATGAACCGCCTTGCGCAGGGCCGACAGATGCGCCCGGATTGCATCGGCATCCGGATCGTCAAGTGTGTCGGTCAGGCTGTTCTGGGCCCGCTGCCAGGCTTCATAAGCCTCCGCCAGCCGTTCTTCGCCTTGCGCGGTCAGTTCCGGAACCACCTGCTTGGGCCCCTTTTTATATCTGCGGACAAGACCCGCCTGCTCCAGCGGTTGCAGATTGCGTTGAAGCGTGGACCGTTCGATGCCCATCTGGCGGGCAAGCGCGCTCAAGGAGTTCGCCCGGCCGGAGCCGATCACCCCGAGCAGGACGGCCTGAGTAACCTCCAGGCCGAGCGG
Organism: Roseibium sp.; assembly: GCF_048260565.1. Taxonomy (GTDB): domain Bacteria; phylum Pseudomonadota; class Alphaproteobacteria; order Rhizobiales; family Stappiaceae; genus Roseibium. Next base: position 187,188 of record NZ_JBLXGP010000011.1, read on the forward strand.
CGCCAGATAGCCATTGTAGTGGCGGGTCACCAGATTGGCCGTTCTCCTGGCGGCGTGGGCCAGACAAACGCGGCCCATCCATTCGATATCCATCGGGTTCGGTTCTTCGGTTGTTCGTTGTGTTGCATGTACAACAATTATAGTTGTAGCTACAACAAATAAATTGCGGCGGTGGACGACTGAACCTGACGTTATCTGCGGAGAACGGCCGAATTTCACCATGAGTCAGCGTGCCGCAATCGACTGCAAACAAAGATAAATCCGGAACCGGAAATGCTTTTGTGCCGCCGCGGGAGGACAGAGTAGGGCAAAGTTGGGAAATTTTCCAAATGATCTGCAAATCGGCGTTGACACCACTACCCGTCATCTGCATAACACGCGCCACGGGATTGCTCGCCCCTCCGGGCGGGCTCTTCGTGAAGCCATCCTGACCGCTTCGGCGCGAAGCAGGACGAGATGGAGGAGTGCCCGAGTGGCTAAAGGGGACGGACTGTAAATCCGTTGGCTATGCCTACGTTGGTTCGAATCCAACCTCCTCCACCATCGTCCGGCAGACCTCCGGTGCGCGGGTGTAGCTCAATGGTAGAGCAGCAGCCTTCCAAGCTGATGACGAGGGTTCGATTCCCTTCACCCGCTCCATCATGGGTGCTGATCGGAGTGTCCGGAACGGAAGGTCC
>NZ_JBLXGP010000012.1:0-183466 GCF_048260565.1 Roseibium sp.
GACAATAAAGCCCCAGCTCCGCAAGAACAACGCCGTCCACGCTTCCCTTCCTTCAATATATCATATTGTCAAAGAACAATTCGCTATTTGGCGAATTTCGCCCCTGTTTCCAAGGACTAGCGACGACTTTAGTGTTTGCCCCGAAGAGCTTGGTCACGTCCAGTTGTCTGGTAGAACCGACTGGCGCTGGCACCGCGTTGTCCGCAGCGCCGCCGTCGATGGAGGGGGTTATACGCAGGGGCCCATTCCGAGTCAACAACCTTTGTCAAAAAAGATTCACACAGGCAGGAGCCGCAAAAAAACGGCGGATTTCCGGGACCTAATAACGATGCACGACGCGGCTTCCGTCTGCTCAACGGTAAAATCCCGGAAGTTTTTTTGCGTATTCCAGGCAATGATGTCGGTTTACCCCTGTCCGTCGGACCGAAACCGGATTTGGGGCATGCGCGGACCGTTGTTCACAGCGACCAGGAACGGGCAGCAAAAGGCCCCTTTTATATAAAGAGGCCTTCTTTGACGCCTCCGCCCCAGATTGGCCTGATTGTTCGAAAATAAGACCCTCAGGCATATGAAGCTGACAACAAAGACATCTTTACCCGTGCTGCAGATTGACGGATAGCCAACAAATCGGCATTTTTCGCCTGCACCTGTAAAACCCGTTTGGATGCGCATGACGATCGTTCGACATGTCTTCATGCGACTGCGAGGAACCTGAGCCGCGAAATGCATTTTGGCCCTTTTCATACGCACCACCATTCGACGGTCGATCTCGGTGATATCCCGCCCCTCGTCGTCTATGACGAACGGCAGATCCTGCCGGACCGAAAAAACGTCTCACTCCGCTGGCTGACCGGATCGGTGCTGACGGGTATTACGTCCCTCGTGCTGATGGGAGGTGCCCTGTTTGCCGCCCTCGACGGACAATACAGCGTCACCGCCGCTCCCAACCCGGACCAGTATGCAGGCAATGCCCAGTTCTCGCCGCCATCGGATGGACCGGGCGCCAAGGGCGACAGGGTGATACGCACCGCAGAGGAATACGCCAACCGGCAGGTCATCCCCGTCAATGTGGTTACGCGCGACGGAGAACGGGAGCACATTCGGGTTCGGCCCTATGTGTTGATCAGCTCCAGCCTGGCGACCCGGAAGAATTCCGAACTCACGGACGCGATCCCCCCCTTCAACCCGCTCGACATGTTTTCCGATGTCCAGGTGGAACCGAAAAGACTGGCAACGGAATCGATATTTTCCAATGCCGACTACGGCGCGAAGGTCGAAGGCGAAGTCAGCATCAGCCTGAGATCATTCCCCGAGGACAGTTCGTCGATCGACCTGGACGAGACACCGGACGAATCCGAAGTCGAAAAAAGCGTCCGCCAGACAGCCCGGTTCCTCGCGGACAGTACGGTGGAAACGGCGGCAAAGTCGATCGTCGATCCGGGCCGTTTCGATTTCAATCTGGCCCGCCAGCCCGAATACGCCCGACTGGCGGTGCGGATCACGCCGGAAAACGTCTCCTTCATTTCCAAACGCGACGACGAAACCCGGTATGCCGGAATGGACGAGAAGATCGTTCCCATCTCCGAAGACAGCGCGATCGCGGATGTCCTGTCGGATAATGATGCGACCCCGGAAGAGGCGGAGTTGATCCAGAACGCCTTCGTCAACACCTACAGCATTGACGAACTGGTCGCCGGCCAACGGCTTCGCATTGCCTATGCGCCGAGCCCGAAGACCGGCCGCATGCGCCCGGAGCGCATCAGCCTCTATTCCGATACGGTTCACAAGGCGACCGTCGCCCGTTCCGATACGGGTGCCTACGTCAAGGCAAAGGCGCCGACGACCTTCCTGGCAGACGCCTTCGCAGAGGCCGATCGCATTTCTTATGGCGGACCGACGCCTGCGATCTATGACAGCATCTACCAGACAGCGCTGGAGCAGGATATGCCCGAGCCGCTGATTGAGGAACTGATCCGGGTCTTCTCCTTCGACGTCGATTTCAATTCCAGAGTCCAGCCCGGAGACTCCATCGAAGTCTTCTACGCCGACACGGACAAGGACACCGACAACCCGCCTGAAGTCCTCTATGCCTCACTCGACACGGGCTCCACGAAGCGGCGCTTTTACCGGTTCCGCACCCCGGATGACGGCATGATAGATTATTATGATTCCAACGGTCAGAGCGCTCAGAAATTCCTGATGCGCAAACCCGTACCGGAAGGCCGGTTCCGGTCCGGCTTCGGCATGCGCAAACACCCGATCCACGGTTATTCCAAGATGCATACCGGCGTGGACTGGGCCGCCCAGCGCGGCACGCCGATCATGGCGGCCGGCAACGGCACGGTGATCAAGGCCGGCTGGAGTTCGGGCTACGGCCGCCGGACCGAGATCCGCCATGCCAACGGTTATATCACGACCTACAATCACCAGTCCGGTTTCGCCAAGGGCATTCACGAAGGCGTCCAGGTGCGCCAGGGCCAGATCATCGGCTATGTGGGGTCCACCGGCCTGTCGACCGGTCCGCACCTGCACTATGAGGTCAAGGTCAACGAGCGCTACGTGGATCCGATGCGGATCCGCCTGCCGCGTGGCCGCGTGCTCGAAGGCGAGATGCTGGCGCAATTCGAAACCGAGCGCCTGCGCATCGATGCGTTGCTGGATCAGGCAAGGCGCCCCTCCAGGGTCGCCTCCGCGGTTCAATAAGGTTTGAAAACTCCACGCCGCCGAAAGAATACGCTTTGGATATAAAAAAAGCCGGCAAACATGGCCGGCTTTTTTCGTTTTTAGCGAAGTGATCAGGCCGCGGCAGCGGAACTGTCCCGGGTGGAAAAGACCAGCCGGTCTCCCCCGCCCGTCGCTTCGACCGTCTGCCCGTCGACGATCTCGCCGGCCAGCAGTTTTTCCGCCAGCGGATCCTGTACTTCCTTCTGGATCACCCGCTTCAGCGGCCGGGCACCATAAGCCGGATCGTAGCCTTTCTGGGCAAGCCAGGCGAGCGCGCCGTCGTCCAGTTCCAGGGTGATCTTGCGATCGGCCAGAAGGCCGCGCAGCCGCTCCAGCTGGATTGCGACGATGTCTGCCATCTGCGAGCGCTGCAGGCGATGGAACAGAACGATCTCGTCAAGACGGTTCAGGAACTCGGGGCGGAAATGCGCCCGCACCGCGCCCATCACCTGATCCCGGACCGCATCGGAGTCCTCGCCTTCCGGCTGACTGACCAGGAATTCCGCACCCAGGTTCGACGTCATGATGATCAGCGTGTTGCGGAAGTCCACGGTCCGGCCCTGACCATCGGTCAGACGGCCATCGTCAAGCACCTGCAGCAGCACGTTGAAAACGTCGCCATGAGCCTTTTCGACCTCGTCGAAGAGGACCACCTGATACGGCCTGCGGCGGACGGCTTCCGTCAAAACGCCGCCTTCCTCATAACCGACATAACCGGGAGGAGCCCCGATCAGCCGGGCCACGGAATGCTTTTCCATGAACTCCGACATGTCGATACGCACCATCGCGCTGTCATCGTCGAACAGGAAGCTTGCCAGCGCCTTCGTCAGTTCGGTCTTGCCGACCCCGGTCGGGCCGAGGAACATGAACGACCCGATCGGCCGGTTGGGATCCTGCAGCCCGGCCCGGGCCCTGCGGACCGCGGTCGACACCGCATGGATGGCCTCGGCCTGGCCGACCACGCGGTTGGCCAGAACATCCTCCATCCGGAGCAGCTTTTCCCGCTCGCCTTCCAGCATCTTGTCGACCGGAATGCCGGTCCACTTGGAGACGACCTGGGCGATGTGGGTCGGTGCGACCGCCTCATCGACCATGGCGTCGCTGTCATCGGCCGCCTCGGCTTCCGTCAGCTTGCGCTCCAGGTCCGGGATCACGCCGTAGGCAAGCTCGCCGGCCTTCGCCAGATCGCCGCGCCGCTGCGCGATTTCCAGATCGATCCGTGCCTGGTCGAGCTGTTCCTTGATCTTCTGCTCAAGATTCAGCTTTTCCTTTTCCCCCTGCCAGCGGCGGGTCATGGCGTCGGATTCCTCTTCCAGGTTGGACAGCTCCTTTTCGAGCTTTTCCAGCCTGTCCTTGGCCGCCTTGTCGTCTTCCTTCTTCAGCGCCTCGCGTTCGATCTTGAGCTGGATGATCCGGCGATCGAGCTCGTCCAGTTCTTCCGGCTTGGAATCGACCTGCATGCGCAGCCGGCTTGCGGCCTCGTCCACAAGGTCGATGGCCTTGTCCGGCAGGAACCGGTCCGTGATGTACCGGTTCGACATGGTCGCGGCCGCGACGATCGCCGAATCGGTGATCCGGACGCCGTGATGCAGCTCGTATTTTTCCTTGATACCGCGCAGGATGGAGATCGTGTCCTCCACCGTCGGTTCGCTGACGAAAACCGGCTGGAACCGGCGGGCTAGGGCCGCATCCTTTTCCACGTGCTTGCGGAATTCGTCGAGCGTGGTCGCGCCCACGCAGTGGAGCTCGCCGCGCGCAAGGGCCGGCTTCAGCAGGTTGGAAGCGTCCATCGCACCGTCCGCCTTGCCGGCACCCACCAGCGTATGCATCTCGTCGATGAACAGGATGATACCGCCGGCAGCCGACTCGACTTCCGAGAGGATCGCCTTCAGACGTTCTTCGAATTCACCGCGATACTTCGCGCCCGCAATAAGCGCACCCATGTCCAGGGCCAGCAATCGCTTTTCCTTCAGGGATTCGGGCACGTCGCCATTGACGATCCGCAACGCCAGGCCTTCCGCGATGGCGGTCTTGCCCACGCCGGGCTCGCCGATCAGCACAGGGTTGTTCTTGGTGCGTCGCGACAGAACCTGGATGGTCCGGCGGATTTCCTCGTCCCGACCGATGACCGGATCGAGTTTGCCGTCGCGCGCCACCTGGGTCAGGTCCCGGGCATATTTCTTCAGGGCGTCGTACTGGTTTTCGGCCGTCGCGCTGTCCGCGGTCCGCCCCTGACGAAGCGTGTTGATCGCCTCGTTCAGGCTGTTGGGCGTCACACCGGCGTTTTTCAGAAGCTTGCCGGCCTCGCTGTCCGCATCCATGGCCAACGCCAGCAACAGACGCTCGACGGTCACGAAGCTGTCACCGGCCTTTTCCGCGATTTTTTCAGCCTGGTCGAAGATACGGGCCGTGGCGGGCGCCAGATAGAGCTGACCGCTGCCGCCGGACACCTTCGGCATTTTCTCAAGAAGACGCTCGACCTCGGCCTGGGCAAGCTTCGCCTGGCCGCCGGCACGTTCGATCAGGCCGCTGGCCATCCCTTCCGGGTCGTCCAGCAGAACCTTGAGAACATGTTCCGGGGTGAATTGCTGATGGCCCTGGCCAAGAGCATAGGTCTGAGCCGACTGTACGAAACCCCGCGCCCGCTCAGTGTATTTTTCGAAATTCATACTTTCCCTCCTTGCCATCGGAACCACCCGAAGCATGGCCGATGATTTCGGAATGCAGATCCTGCCGTCAGGCATCTGCGCGGTCTCGTTGAGCCCCGCTCCTCCGATATAGTGTTGCAAAATGACAACAAAAGAGGGGGCCGCCGAAATTTTGCATCAGGACAGGACAAAAGAAAACGGCGCCCTCAAGGACGCCGTTTATATCTTTCAGCTTGATCGGGGCTGACCTTATTCGCCGGCCGCAACGACCTCTGCATCGGAGCTTTCTTCCGCCGGCTTGGCCTTGCGCGGCCGCGGAGCCCGACGGGCTCTCGGCTTGGGCGCCTCATCATCATCGCTCGAACCGGCCGCTTCTTCCGAAGCCGCATTGGCTTCGGCAGTCGTTTCAGCCGTCTCGGACTTGGCTCCGCGTCCACGCGTGCCGCGTGTGCGCCGACGGGGTTTGGCGTCCTCGCCATTTTCCGAACCGGCTTCGGGTGCATGACCGTTGACCTGACCGGATGCATCGATCAGCGGCATATCCTCGATGTAGGGCTGCGGGCTGTCTTCGCCGACCATGTCGCCACCGGCGGACGCCTGGACCTGATCGCGGCGATCGGAGGAACCGGTCGTGCCGGATCCCGACGCGGCAGCTTCCTGGCCCGCATCATCTCCGTCCGAACGGTTGCTCTGTGCGGCAGGCTGCAGATGCGCCTGGGCCGCAGCAACGATCCGCAGATAGTGCTCCGCATGCTGGAAATAGTTTTCAGACATGATCCGGTCGCCGGAAGCCTGTGCATCCCGGGCGAGCTGCTGGTACTTTTCTGCGATATGCAGTGCAGTTCCGCGGATCTTTACGTCCGGGCCATTCGATTCATAGCTCCGGCTTAACGGATTCGGCCCTTTGCGGCCACGCCCACGCATGCGCTTGTTGTTTTGATTTCCTGGTCTCATCCTGCCGTTTTCTCTTAAAGAACGGCGGCCTGCTTATCGCCGGCCCATCATCGGAATTCTATAATACCGATACGAAATAAATGCCGAAACCAACCGTGAGGGTCAGCGCCTGTCATTTGAAACGACCGCACAAGTTCTGTCCTACCGGTCAGCAACCGATGCACTCGCTGGTTTCTGCGACAGTCCGAAAGTCCGGGTCATCCCTTGTGCAACGAATTCCATAACGCAAAAGCGTCTGTCCCCACGTTGCCGGATGGGCGTGCTCCGCAATTTGCTGATCACTTATTCCGGTCTCGGCGAGGTGAACCTAACCGTTTCCGTCCGGATTTCCAAGCGGTTTTTCTCCATAGGCTTAAAACGCCTGCTTTTTATATCGCCTTGCAACAAGAACCCGGTCGTTTCCGCCAAGATCCTGAATGATTTCAATAGCAAAAAACCCGTAGTCGCCGAGAAGCGCCGCAACGGCGTCCGCCTGGTCAAAGCCGATTTCAAGGGCGATTCGCCCGTTGACGTTAAGGCAGCTTCGGGCTTGCGCGATGATAGAACGATAGGCATCCAGACCATCGATTCCACCGTCGAGCGCCCGTCGGGGATCATGGTCCCGCACCTCCGCGCCAAGCCCCTCGACGACAGCGGATGCGATGTAAGGCGGATTGCTGATGATCCAGTCGAACCCCCGACCGAGTGCTGCGCAATAGTCCCCGCGAACGCAGAGCAAGCGGCCCGCAACACCCGCCCTTGCGGCGTTCCCCGCTGCGCACTGCAGGGCCACCTCGGAAATATCGACAGCCACGCCCAGGCCGTTTGTGCGTTCGGCTAAAAGCGCGACCGCGATCGCTCCGGTGCCGGTGCCGATATCGGCAAATCGGAACCGGGTTTCCACCGGTGTCCGTTCAAGAACCGCCTCGACCAGCGTCTCCGTGTCCGGCCGCGGTTCCAACGTCTCGGAATTGAGCCTGAAATCGAGGCCCCAGAATTCCCGATGCCCAAGAATACGCCCGACCGGCATGCCCGACAGGCGCTTTTCGCACAACGCCCTTGCCTTGCCGCATGCGCCTTCGGACGCCTCGTCGTCGGCACCGAGTATGACCGTTGACACGTCCAGATCCAGGGCAGCGGCAACCAGGAGCCGCGCATCGAGATCGGCGGTTTCAAGGCCTTTATCGCGAAATCGGCCTCTGATTTCGCGAACGAGGGCGCCGATCTTCATCGTCAGACTTCTTCTGCGGCGAGCAGCGAGGCCTGGTGGTCCATGATCAGGGCGTCGATCACCTCGTCCAGCGCCTCGCCGGAAATGATCTGGTCCAGCTTGTAGAGCGTCAGACCGATCCGGTGGTCGGTCACGCGGCCTTGCGGAAAATTATAGGTTCTGATCCGCTCTGAACGGTCGCCCGACCCCACCTGAAGCCTGCGGGCCTCCGTGCGTTCGCTGGCCGCGCGTTCACGCTCCTCGTCATAGATGCGCGCCCTCAAAAGCTGCATGGCCCGGGCCTTGTTCTTGTGCTGCGACCGCTCGTCCTGAACCGCGACGACGATGCCGGTCGGCATATGGGTGATGCGAACCGCCGAATCCGTCGTGTTCACATGCTGTCCGCCGGCACCCGAGGCGCGGAAAGTGTCGATGCGCAGATCGCTGTCCTGAATATCGACATCCACGTCCTCCGCCTGGGGCAGCACGGCAACCGTCGCCGCCGACGTATGGATCCGTCCGCCCGATTCGGTGGCCGGTACCCGCTGCACCCGATGGACGCCGGATTCGAACTTCAAACGCGCGAAGACGTTTTCTCCCGACACAGCCGCGATGATTTCCTTGTAGCCGCCGACCTCGCCTTCGCTGGCCGACAGGACCTCCACCTTCCAGCCGTGCAATTCCGCATAACGCTGGTACATGCGGAAAAGGTCGCCGGCAAAAAGCGCTGCCTCGTCTCCGCCGGTCCCGGCCCGGACTTCCAGGATGGCATCGTTGGAATCCGCGGCATCCTTCGGCAACAGCCCGATCCGGACATCCTGGGTCAGGGTCTCGAGATTTTCCTCAAGTTCGTCCCGCTCGGCCTCGGCAAGTTCGCGCATCTCCGGATCCGTGTCCGGATCCGCCAGCATCGCTTCCGCATCGGCCAGATCGTCCTGCGCCTTCAGATAGGTGCGGATCTTGAAAATCAGCGGTTCCAGCCCGGCATATTCCCGGGACAGTTTCACATAGGTCTGCGGGTCCGGGTTGGCGGACATCTGATGCTCGATCTCGGCGAACCGGTCCAACAAAGTATCGAGCTTGTTACGCGCCAGCATGAGCGCCTGTCTCCTTCAAGGCCTCTCGGCAAGAGAGCCCGGGTGGTCGTGAAATGATCTTAGCTAAAGCGCCACGTCCATATCGGACGCAAAGCGCAACAGGAATTCGCGGATATTCGTTTCCGGATGGCCTGGCTCCAGGCGCGGCAGAAGCCGGGCCGACAACCGCCCGGCATCGAGCGAACGAAGCATCGCCTTCACCGGTCCCAGAGAAGCCGGCGACATGGAGAGATCCCGGTACCCCAGACCGATGAGCGCCATGGCCTCCAGCGGACGTCCGGCGAGTTCGCCGCACAGGGTCACCGGAACATGGGCCCTGTTTGCCGCATCCACAATGGTCTTGAGCGCCCTCAGGAAAGCGAAGTTGATCGGATCGAAGCGGTCGGACACCCGTGTGTTGCCCCGGTCGACGGCACAGAAAAACTGGAACAGGTCGTTGGAGCCGACCGAGACGAAATCGACATGATGCAGAAGTTCGTCCAGTTGGAACAGGAGCGAGGGGACCTCGATCATCACCCCGAGCCGGATGTTGTCCGGAATGCCGTGATCATGGCGCCGCAGGTGCTTGATCTCACGTTCCACCAGGCTCTTCGCCTTCAGGAACTCGTCCACCTCGGCGACCATGGGAAACATCAGTTTCAGTTCGCGGCCAGCGGCCGCCTTGAGCAGCGCCCGCATCTGCGTCCGCAGCAACCCCGGCCGGTCGAGGCCGAGGCGCAGGGCGCGCCAGCCCATCGCCGGGTTCTCTTCCTGAATGGAGCGCAGATAGGGCAGCACCTTGTCGCCGCCGATATCGAGCGAGCGGAAGGTGATCGGTTTCCCGTCCGCGGCATCCAGCACCTGTTCGTATTGCGCCTGCTGCTCGCGCATGCGCGGGAACGACGAAGCGACCATGAACTGCAGCTCGGTGCGGAACAGGCCGACGCCGACCGCTCCAGCCTCCGCCAGATGCGGCAGGTCGACCAGCAGCCCGGCATTCATCTGCAGGGAGATCTCGACACCGTCCTTGGTGACGGAGGGCTTGTTGCGCAGGCGCCGGTACTGTGCCTGGCGCCGTGCCCGGAACCGGACCTTTTCGGCATAGGCGTTCTCGACATCGGTCGCCGGGCGCAGATAGACCTCGCCGGCCTCGCCGTCGACGATGATGGCGTCACCCGCATCTGCCAGGCTGACGATATCCTCCACCTGGCCGACGGTCGGAATCCCCAGTGCCCGTGCAACGATGGTCACATGGCTGGTCGGGCCGCCCTCCTCCAGAACCAGACCGCGAATCCGGTCGCGTCCGTAATCGAGCAGTTCGGCCGCCCCCATGTTGCGGGCCACGATGATCGCATCCTGCGGCAGTTCCGAGGCGAGCGGACCGTGCTGGCGCCCCATCAGCTCCCGGATCAGGCGATGAGCAAGATCGTCGAGGTCATGCAGCCGCTCGCGCAGATAAGGATCGGTCTGGCGCAGCATGCGCGCACGCATGTCGCTTTGAACCTTTTCGACGGCGGCTTCGGCCGTCAGGCCGTTGCGGATCGCCTCTTCGATCTTGCGGATCCAGCCCCGGTCGTTGGCAAACATCCGATAGGCTTCGAGCACATCCCGGTGCTCGCCAATGGCCGCCATGTCGCCGCTGGACAAAAGATCGTCGATGGACAGGCGCAGCCGGTTGATGGCCGCCTCGAGCCGGTGGCTTTCCTTGTCCGTGTCCTCGGCGATCAGGTTGGTGACCACGACTCGCGGCTCGTGCAGCACCACATGGCCGAGGCCGACACCTTCGGAAAGCGGGACACCGATCGCATGAATCGGTCGGGAGAGGTCGAGACCGGTGCCCTTCTGGGCGATCGCTTCGAGTTCGCCGGCAGCCACCATTTCGGCAATGACCATTGCCGTGGTCTGCATCGCCTCGACTTCATCCTCGAGGTAGGTCCGGTGCGATTTGTTCTGAACGACCAGGACGCCGAGCGTCCGGCCCGCACGCAGGATCGGCACGCCGAGGAAGGAATTGTATTCCTCTTCACCCGTTTCCGGGAGATAGGCAAAGCCCGGATGGGCGCGGGCGTTGGGAAGATTGAGCGGTCGGGCTTCGGCCGCGATCAGACCGACAAGGCCCTGGCCGACCCGGAGCGACGCCTGGTGAACGGCTTCGGCCTTCAGACCTTCCGTGGCATAGAGTTCCAGAACGCCGTCGGCCCGAAGGATATAGACGGAGCACACCTCGGCGACCACATTCGCCGCGATCAGGACCACAATCTTGTCGAGCCGCTCCTGCGCCGTGATCGGCTCCGCCATGACTTCGCGGAGCCTGCGGAGCAACAGGCGCGGACCGGCCAGGTTGCTGCGCATCGCCTACCCCGTCAGGTTCGCATTGTCGGCAAATGGAAGACCTCTTCGGCCCCTCTGCCTGAATCGGACCGTTCTATCCGTCCAATCCGTATAGCGAATGGAGAGTCCTGACTGCAAGTTCCGTATAGGCAGAATCGATCAGCACGGAAATCTTGATTTCCGATGTCGTGATGGCGCGGATGTTGATGCCTTTTTCCGCCAGCGCACGGAAACACTGGGCGGCGATACCCGCATGAGAGCGCATACCAATGCCGATCACGGACACTTTGACCACATCCGTGGCGCCTTCCAGATTCTGGAAACCGATGGCATCCCGGTTCTCTTCCAGAACCTTGATCGCCCGCTGGTAGTCCGTTTCAGGCACGGTGAAGGTGATGTCCGTCGTCTTTCCGTCCGGCGAGATGTTCTGCACGATCATGTCGACGTTGATGTGCGCATCGGCCAGCGGACCGAAGACCGAATGGGCAACGCCCGGTTTGTCGGCCACGTCGCGAATCGAAATCTGGGCTTCGTCTTTGGCAAAAGCGATGCCGGTCACAACTTGCTGTTCCACGAGTTCGTCCTCGTCGCAAATAAGGGTTCCAGGGGGAAGGTTGCCGATGCCGATCTGCGGCGCATCCGGGTCGTCGAAGCTGGAGCGCACGAAGGTCCGCACGCCATAGACCATGGCCATTTCGACCGAGCGAACCTGCAGCACCTTTGCGCCGAGCGAAGCCATTTCCAGCATCTCCTCGAACGAGATCCGGTCGAGCCGCTTCGCCTTGGGCACGATGCGTGGATCGGTCGTATAGACCCCATCCACATCGGTGTAGATATCGCAGCGGTCGGCCTTGATCGAGGCCGCAATCGCCACCGCGCTGGTATCGGACCCGCCGCGGCCCAGCGTCGAGATCCGGTTGTCCGGGGATATCCCCTGGAAACCGGCGCAAACAGCCACCTGGCCCTGGGAAATCCGCTCGATCAGCAGGCTGCCGTCGATATCGGTGATCCGGGCCGCCCCATGACTCGTGTCGGTCTTGATCGGCACCTGCCAGCCCTGCCAGGACCGGGCATTGACGCCCATGTCCTGTAGCACGATTGCCAGGAGGCCCGAGGTCACCTGTTCGCCGGAAGCGACGACGGCGTCATACTCCCGGGCGTCGTGAAGGGGGGATGCTTCCCGGCAGAAGTCCACCAGCTTGTTTGTCTGGCCGGCCATGGCGGAGACGACCACCGCCACCTCGTGCCCGGCATCGACTTCCCGTTTCACATGTCGGGCCACATTTCGAATGCGGTCCAGGTCGGCAACCGAGGTGCCGCCAAATTTCATTACCAGTCGCGCCATTGTGGTCGTAGTCTTTTCATGAAAGGAACGAGAGCGCTGACCGCGCCCGGCGGATCGGGCGCCATCCATACAGGCAGAGGTCTTTCGCCGCAACAGGGCGTCTTGACAAAACCTGTCCGAGCTTCAAGTTCTCGCCCGGATATTATGACAGTCAGGCAGTGCCCTGAGGAAAGGAACCGACATGAGTGACGCGACCACCCGGAACGCAAGCACCGTCGATGAGGCGGAAGTCGCCCGCTTTTCCGCTATGGCGGCCGAGTGGTGGGACCCGACCGGCAAGTTCCGCCCCCTGCACAAGTTCAGTCCGGTCCGCCTCGCCTACATCAAGGAGATGGTCTGCGAGAAATTCGGCCGGGATCCGAAATCGCCTGCGGCCTTCAAGGGTTTGCGCTTCCTCGACATCGGTTGCGGCGGCGGGCTCCTGTGCGAACCCATGGCCCGCCTCGGCGCCGAAGTCATTGGCGCCGATCCCTCAACCACGAACATCGAGGTCGCGAAACTGCATATGCAGAGTTCCGGCCTCGACATCGATTACCGGGCGCAGACCGCGGAGGAACTCGCGGCGGCCGGCGAGACCTTCGATGTTGTCCTGAACATGGAAGTCGTCGAACATGTCGCCGATGCGTCCCTGTTCCTGAGCGAGACGGCGAAAATGGTCCGCCCCGGCGGCCTGATGTTCGTTGCGACCATCAATCGCACGCTGAAGGCCTACGCATTGGCGATCGTCGGTGCCGAATATGTCCTGCGCTGGCTGCCCAAGGGAACCCACACCTTCGACAAGCTGATGCGGCCGGCGGAAATCGAAGCGCCCCTCAACGAAGCAGGCATGCGGATCATAGATCGCTGCGGCGTCAGCTATAACCCGATGACGGACACCTGGAAACGGTCACGGGACATGGACGTGAACTACATGCTCCTGGCAGAACGGCCAGACGCCTGATCCGGCTCTTTCATCCAAAAGGCAAAGATCCCATGGAACCGATCGTTTTTGTGCCCGGCCTCCTGTGCACCGAACTTCTCTACACGCAGCAGATCGTCGCCTTTGCGGACCGGCCGCTCATGATCGCCGACCACCGCCGGCACGACACCATCCCCGCAATCGCGGCAAGCATTCTGGAAAAGGCGCCCGAGAAATTCTCCCTCGCAGGGCTCTCCATGGGCGGCTACATTGCCATGGAAATCATGCGGATCGCGCCCGAACGGGTGAGCCGACTGGCACTGCTCGATACCAACGCCCGCGCGGATACGCCGGAACAGACCGAGCGGCGCGAGTTTCTGATCGACCTGACCCGGAAAAAGGATTTCAAGAAGGTTCCGCACCTGCTCTACCCGGGGTTCGTCCATGAGAGCAGGGAAGACGATGAGGAGCTGAAAGCCATCGTGGTCGAAATGGCCATGGACACCGGCCCGGACGCCTTTATCCGACAACAGACGGCCCTGATCCGGCGCGATGACTCCCGCCCCACGCTTCACGAAATCAAATGCCCGACGCTGGTATTGGTCGGCGATGGCGACCGCCTGACGCCGCCCGACCTCGCACGGGAAATCCAGGGCCTGATCCCGGACAGCCGGCTGGCGGTCATCGAGGGATCGGGCCATCTGTCGACCCTGGAAAAGCCCGAGGCCGTCACCGCGCAACTGACCCGGTGGCTGTCGGAATGACCTCCGGTTATCAGCTCACGCGAACATAGGTTCCCGGCGCGTCGCCGAGGACAGGATAGCCTTTTTCCTCGTTCCCCACGGGCGGCAGATCGCCCGGTTTGCCGGATCGGTGGTTAAGCCAGTCGGACCAGGCTTCCCACCAGGAGCCTTCGCACATGTCGGCGCGTTCCTTCCAGGTTCCGGCATCGATGTATCCGTCATGCTCGAGCGTGGTCATGATCCGGTAATGTCGGTTCTTGTGCCCCGGCTCACTGACAATGCCCGCATTGTGCCCGCCGGCAGTCAGCACGAAGGTCACTTCCGAATCCGCCAGATGCACGATCTTGTAGACCGAACGCCAGGGCGCCACGTGATCGTGTTCGGTCCCGACCGCGAAGATCGGCACCTGGATGTCCTCGACCGAAACCGGCTGACCATCGACCTCGTATCGCCCTTCGGCAAAATCATTGTGCAGGAAAAGCTCGGTCAGATACTGCGAATGCATCTTGTAGGGCATGCGCGTTCCGTCCGCGTTCCATGCCATCAGATCGAACATGGGCGCCCGTTCGCCCAGAAGATATTCGCGCACCCCTTTCGACCAGATCATGTCGTTGGACCTGAGCAGCTGGAAAGCGCCCGACATCTGGTTGGTATCCAGGAAACCCTGTTCCCACATCATGTCTTCAAGGAACGAGACCTCGCTCTCGTCGATGAACAGGGTCAATTCCCCGGCCTCGGTGAAATCGGTCTGGGCCGCAAACAGGGACAGGCTGGCCACATGATGGCCGCCGTTGTGCATCATGCCCGCTACCGCGATGGACAGCAGGGTCCCTCCCAGGCAGTAACCCGCCATATGGGCCTTGTCCGCACCGGTGATCGCCAGCGCCGCATCCAGCGCCGCCTGAACCCCGAGCCTGCGGTAATCCTCCATGCCCAGATCCCGGTCTTCCTTTCCCGGATTTTTCCAGGAAATCATGAAGACGGTATAGCCTTCGCTCAGGAGATAGCGCACCAGCGAGTTCTGTTCCGACAGGTCGAGGATGTAATATTTCATGATCCAGGCCGGCACGATCACGACAGGCTCCGGCCGGACTTTGTCCGTCGTCGGCGTGTACTGGATCAGCTCGATCAGCCGGTTCCGGTAGACGATCTTGCCGGGCGTATTCGCCAGATTGCCGCCGACCTCGAAATTCTCCAGGCCTGCCGGCGGGAGATGCCGGCTCTGGCGGTCCAGATCCTCGGTGAAATACTGCGCGCCCCGGACAATGTTCATCCCCGCTTCCTGAACGGTCCGCTCGATCACTTCCGGATTGGTCCAGAAGAAATTGGACGGCGAGAAAAAGTCCAGGATCTGGCGGGTCGTGAAATCAACCACCTTCTCGTGATGAGCGGTCACGCCCCGTACGTCGGTCATGGCGTTGTACCACCACTGCTGACCGAGCAGGAAGCTTTGGGAATAGATGTTGAAGGGAAACTTCTCCCATCCCGGATGATCGAACCGGTGGTCCTGCGGCAGGGGCTCGATACAGCGCTCGCCATCGCCATGGGTCGCGCAGACCCCGGCCGAGAAGCGCAGCAGCCGCTGCCACTTGGTCCAGGCCTTTTCGACAAGCCGCCCCTGCTTGCCGGGCGACATGGCCAGATGCAGCGCCCAGTCCATATAGGCGCTCCATAAAGCGGCCGGAGATATGCCCATGGTGCCGCGGGCGATCGTTGCCCGTGTCGCCCGATCCATCAGTTCCGCGAATGCGGTCACCGAATAGCTGTCCTCGACGGCCTCGAGGTCCTGTTCGAAGTCCATCGGAGAATGCTCGATCGCGGATTTGTTGCCGTCCCGCTTTCGGGACACAGGTTTCGGCTTGTCAGGCTTTACGGGCATCGCGCCCTCCGTACCTTGGGTTTAGATCCGGGAAACTTTGTCATCGCAAGCGCGAAAGTTCCCTTAAAATCGTCACAACTCTATGACGTAGATCAATTAGGGTGCATTGCAATAATGTTAATAGCTAGGCAAGGTGAAGAGCCGGCTAACGATCAGGCTGTACCGGGCCGCAGGCATCCTTGCTCCAACTCTCTTCAACAGCAAAGGGGAACGTCATGTCGGGAAAGACCACACCAGCACCGTTCGATCTCACCAAGATGATGATGCCCGCGTTTTCCAACTGGGCCTTCGCCGAGCGGGAAGACAGGCTCGAGGAAAAGACTTTCGAAGGGATCCAGCATGCCCAGCGCGCGGTCTGGGAGCAGGCCGAAAAGGCGCTGGACGATCACATGAATTTCGTCAGCCATCGGCTGCATGAGGATTTCGAATGCGCCAAGGCCTTGGGCGAGTGCACGATGCCCGACCAGGCCTTTGCCACCCTGCAGACCTTCTACACGAAAATGGCCGACGAATATCAGAGCCATTTCACCAAGCAGATCGAGCTGTTTCAAAGCGGCCTGAACAAGGGCATGGCGACCGTAGAGGAACTCGGCGAGACCGCTGTTGAAGCCGCATCCGAACTGGCCCATGCCGCGGAAGAAAGCATGGAAGAAGCCACCAAGCCGGTTTCCCGGAAAAAGGCTCCGGCCAGCAAGAGCTGAAACCGGCGGTTCTACCGCCTCGCACATCATCAGATCATGAATCAGGGAAAGGCTTCGATAGAAGCCTTTCCCGCAAGGATGGCCTTGGCCTGGTTCTTTTGGCCTAGTTCTTCTCGTCCGGAAGAACGGGAAGCGGCAGGATGTCTATCCCTTCATCCAGCAGCGCCTTGGCGTCTTCGAGGCTCGATTCCCCGTAGATGTTGCGCTCTTCCGTTTCGCCGTAATGCATCCGGCGGGCTTCTTCGGGAAAGTCCTTGCCGACATAGTCGGATGCCTCGACCATGCGCTTGCGCAGGGTCTTGAGCGCCTCGATGACTTCTTTCTGGCGCACGTCCTGGGGCATGAGCGCCGCCTGCTGAACGACCTGCGCGTCGGCGCCTGCAGCAACCGGTGCCGGGACACTGACCTGCGCGTCCGGAACGGCCGGCATCTGAGCGGCCGGATCGTTCTCGATCGACCTTCGTTTCGCCCGTGATGTGGAAACCGCCGGCGCCATCAGCTTTTTCCGGATATCGGTCGACCCGCAGACCGGGCAGGAAATGAGCTTCCTGTCGTTCTGGGTCGAAAAATCATCCGAATTGCGGAACCATCCTTCGAATTCATGCGTAAAATCGCAGGTCAGCGCGTAGCGGATCAATTCATCGTCTCCTGAACCCGACGAACGATTTCGACCGAGAAGTCACGTTCATTGGCGATCGCAGGGATACGCTGGCGCGCCTTGCCGGTTTCCTCCGGCTTGATGACGGCCGTCAGGAAACCGGGTTCATCATGATCGAGTTCGCCGATCACGACACCCCAGGGATCGACGATCACGCTGTGCCCGTAGGTCTCCCGTCCGTCTTCATGGCGCCCGCCCTGGGCCGCCGAAATCATGTAGGCCCCGTTCTCGATGGCGCGGGCGCGCTGCAACACATGCCAATGGGCTTCACCGGTCTGGCGGGTAAAGGCGGCCGGCGCCGAGAGAATCTCCGCACCCTGGCGAGCCTGCTCGCGGAAGATCGCGGGGAACCGCACGTCATAACAGATCGCCATCCCCAGACGCGCCCAGGGCAACTCCGCAATGACCGTTTTGGTGCCCGGCTCATAGGTTGCGGATTCGCGCCAGCTTTCGCCGTTGGGCAGATCGACGTCGAACATATGGATCTTGCTGTATCGTGCGGCAATGCGTCCTTCCGGCGACAGGAGAAATCCCCGGTTGGCGACCTTGTCGCCGAAACGGACCGCAATGGAACCGATGTGGATCCAGACGCCGAGTTCCTCCGCCAGCTTGCGGAGCCGCGCGACGGTCATGTCTTCGTCTTCGCCGGCAATACGCTCCATCAACTCATCCCGGCTGCGCACCAGGACGTTGGTCATCTCCGGTGTCTGGATGAACCGGGCGCCGGCATCGGCCGCCTGCCGGATCAGGTCCGAGCAAAGCTCAATGTTGTCGGCGATGTTTTTGCCGCTGCGCAATTGCACGCATGCTGCGGTGAAGTCGCTCATTGCCGGTTCCCACCTGTCATTTTTATCCGGTCATCCCGTCTTCAGGCGGCCAGAAGCGGATCCAGCTTGCCCGCTCGTTCCAGATCGTGCAACTCGTCGCAGCCGCCCACATGGGTCGAACCGATGAAGATCTGCGGGAATGTCGCGCGACCGTTTGCGCGCTGCACCATTTCCTGCCGGAGCGCGGGATCGAAGGTCGCGTCGAATTCCTGAAAGGCGACGCCTTTCTTTTCCAGCAAACGTTTTGCCGCCGTACAAAATCCGCAAAGCTGGCGTGTATAGATGACGACTTCAGCCATTGTGTTTCCTTGGGTTTTCAGGCTTTCCGCCTGTAAAGCTGCCCCGTTATATGGCTATTTTCAAGCTGAGTGCAATTGCAGCATCTCTCACTCATGCGAGAGCACTTGCCGGATCCGCATTTGCAAACGTCAGCACGTCGACACCCGCAGCGCCCGCCGACTTGAGGATCCTGGTGCAAGCGGTAACCGTTGCACCGGTCGTCAGCACATCATCAACGAGAACCGCTTGTTTTCCGTAAACAATCTCCTCCAGATCCTTACGGATGCCGAAAGCCCCGCGCACATTCCTCTGCCTGGCGACGGCATCGAGCCCGACCTGTTGGCGTGTCCTTCGGTTGCGATGCAGCAATTCCGGTACATAGGTGCCGCCGGACATTTCGGCGACAGCGCGCGCAAGATCCGCGGCCTGATTGAAATGGCGCTGCCACAGACGGAACCGGTGCAGCGGCACGGGCACGATCACGCTGTTTTCGTCCAGGAACTCCCGGCCCGCACGAACCATCCAGCTTCCCATGGGCCCGGCCAGTTCCCGCCTCCGGGAAAACTTCAGAGCCAGGACAAGATCCCGAGCCGTACCGGAATAATGAGTGGCCGCCCGCGCCCTGTCGAACACCGGCGGCTCGGCTATGGCGCGCGGAGACAGGCCGTCCTTGCCGATATCATGCGAAAACGGCGTTCCGTAACGCGCGCACCAGGGCTGTTCCAGAAACGGCATGTCGCGCCAGCAATCGGCACACAGTCCGTCGGGCTGATCGGTCACGGCTGAGCAGGCAAGACATCGCGGCGGCAACAACAGATCGAGCACGCCGCCGGCGGCCCGGCGGCTCCACCGCCCGGCAATTCCGAACACCCTCTTTCCCGCCAAACTCGCGTGTACCACGGCCCACCTTCGGAAAAACACCGCTCAGGCTATCACGTTTTTGACGCGGACGGTTGCATTGCCTATGTCAACGAAAGATCGCAGCCGGAATTGGCTGCCAGCAGGAACCGTGAAATCCGATGACCGCTCCCGACATCTTCGACCGCCGGCTTTTCAGGCAACGCCGTCTCAACGCGCTCCGGAAAAAAATAAACGGCGCGGATTTCCTGCTGAAGACCGTCAGCGACGACCTTGCCGACCGGCTGTCGATGATCAGCCGCAATTTCAAAACGGGGATCGATCTGGGCGGCCATACCGGGCATATCGCCGCCATGCTCAAACAAAGCGGCAAGGTCGAAACCGTCTACCGGGGGGATCTGTTCGATCCCGACCCTGCGCTCGATCCGCCCGATTTCGTCTTTGACGATGCTCTGCCGCCGCTGAGGGATGCCTCGGTCGGCCTGATCGTATCCGCGCTTTCCCTGCAATTCGTCAACGACCTTCCCGGGACCCTGATCCAGATCCGCCGGGCGCTTGAGCCCGATGGCCTGTTCCTGGCCACGCTGCCGGGCGCCGAGACGCTTTTCGAATTGCGCGATGTGCTGATGCGCGCGGAACTGGAACTGAGCGGCGGCGCGGCCCCGCGGGTCGGCCCGTTTACCGATGTCCGCGAACTGGGCAGCCTGCTCCAGCGAGCCGGCTTCGCCCTGCCGGTCACCGACCTCGACCGGATCACCGTCCGCTACAATTCGCTGTTCGACCTGATGAACGATCTGAGGGCGATGGGTGCGGCATCTGTCTTGCGGGAACGCAGCCGAACCCCCCTGTCGAAACAGGTTTTCTTCAGGGCGGCGGAGCTTTACGCCCGCGATCACGCGGATGCGGATGGACGGATCCGGGCAACCTTTGCCCTCGTGTCACTCTCCGGCTGGGCCCCGCACGAGAGCCAGCAGAAACCCTTGAAGCCGGGCTCAGCGAAAACAAGCCTTGCTGATGCCCTGAATGCACAGAAAGGCGATCTGAAGAAATAGTCGGAAGGAAGGGCCAGTCACTCGGATCTGAAGTTCGTCTCTTTTCTCAGCGTGTTCTGAACGAACTTCAGATTCAAAGGGGTGACGAGCAAATATATGTTTCTAGTGTGGTTTTGGGATTTGAAATACGCTCCGGCATTGGTTGCGGAAAAGAGGCGTATTTCAAATCCACCACACTAGTTCGCCTCGCCGCCGCTCATCGCGGTGGAGATTACGCCGAAGATATCGTCCCGGATCGTCAAGCCGATCGACGTCAGGGTCGCTATGATGGCGACGCTGATCATTCCGACGATCATGCCGTATTCGACGGTGGTGGCACCTGTCTCTTCTCCGGAGAAACGCTGCACGGAGGCTGCAAGTCCAGTTTCGAAGAAGCCGGCTGCCTTTCCAACATGCGTCATCACAGTGCCCTTTCACCAAACGGATCGGGGCAACATGCCCCTTACGTCGACACCAGATCCATCAGATGCGGTATCAGCGGTTCGTCGGCGGGAGGCATGGGGTAATCGCGAAGCCGGACGGGGCGGACCCATTTGAGGGCCTGACCTTCCATCGCGCTCGGCGTTCCGTCCCATCGACGGCAGACGTAAAGTGGCATCAACAAATGAAAATCTTCATAAGCGTGGCTCGCAAAGGTCAGGGGCGCGAGGCACGCTTCGTTAACGCTTATGCCGAGTTCTTCGTCAAGTTCTCGGATAAGTGTCTCTTCCGGCCGCTCGCCCGCCTCGACCTTGCCGCCCGGGAATTCCCACAATCCGGCCATTGATTTTCCTTCCGGCCTTTGGGCAAGCAGGATACGCCCGTCAATATCGACAAGGGCACAGGCGGCGACCAGGACAATACGGCTCATGAATAGACTGTTCCACTGTCTGACAGATGGCTTACGGACGGTTTACCCTGTTACGCAACACTTCTTAGTGGCGTGCGATGTGCGCCGTCCGTCGACCGTCAGCTTCGGTAATCGCCGTTGATGGCGACATATTCCTTGGTGAGATCGCAGGTCCAGACCCGGGCGCAGCCGGCGCCGAAACCGAGATCGACGCGAATGACGATCTCTTCTTCCTTCATGACCGCGCTTGCGGCCTGTTCGGAGTAATCCGGATCGCGTTCGCCTTCCACGGCGACACGAACGTCGCCGAACCAGATGGCCAGCCGGTCCCGGTCCGCGGGTTCGCCGGCCTTTCCGACCGCCATGACCACACGGCCCCAGTTCGCGTCCTCACCGGCGATCGCCGTCTTCACCAGCGGCGAATTGGCGATCGACATGGCAATGACCTTGGCCGATGCGTCGCTCTCCGCGCCTTCGACCTGGATTTCCACGAACTTCCGCGCGCCTTCGCCGTCCCGCACGATCTGCTGGGACAGGTTCACCATCACGTCGGCAAGCGCAGCTTGCACCGTGGCCACACGCGGATCGTCCAGGGATGCAATCGGCTCCACGCCCCGTTTCGCCGCCGTGCCGGTTGCAAACAGCAGCACCGTATCGGAGGTCGAGGTATCGCTGTCGACCGTCAACGAATTGAAACTACCGTCGACTTCCCCGGAAAGCATCGCCTGCAAGACGTCGGCGGAAATCGCCGCGTCGGTGAAGATGAACGACAGCATGGTTGCCATGTCCGGGGCGATCATCCCTGCGCCCTTGGCCATGCCGTTGATGGTGACGGTTTCCCCGTCGAGATCGACCGAGGCGGTGGCCACCTTGGGATAGGTATCGGTGGTCATGATCGCCCTGGCGGCGTCGATCCACGCGGCCGGCTTTTCCATCGCCGCAAGACCGTCGATCACCGTCTCGAACTTCTCCGCAGCCAGCGGCTCGCCGATCACACCCGTGGACGCAAGGAAGATTTCTTCGGGCTTGCAGTCCAGCGCCCTGGCGGCAATGCGCGCAGACAGCTCGACGGCCGCCTTGCCTTTCTTGCCGGTGAAGGCATTGGCATTTCCGGAGTTGACCATCAAACCGCGGGCGCTTCCCGTTTTCAGGATGGACTTGCACCAGTCGACCGGTGCCGACGAGCAACGCGACTTGGTGAAGACGCCGGCAACGGTGGTTCCCGCGTCGATCCGCGCCAGAAGGACGTCTGTCCGGCCCTTGTACTTGATGCCTGCTTCGGCCGTTGCAAAACGAACCCCATCGATTTCCGGCATGTCCGGATAGGATTTGGGGGCAAGGGGAGAAACTGACGCTGACGCGGCCATAGGCCAAACTCCTGCAGCACGTGGGATCAAGAAAAAGAAAACCGCTCCGGTTCAGGCTCTTATGCCTGCGCCGAAGCGGTCCCGTCCAGTGTGTTTAAACGCAAATGCGCTTATTTCGCTTCCGGCTGCTCCTCGAGGGTCGGATCCAGGATCTCGACCGGCGTGTCGGCCTTCAGCTCCGCCATCACCGTCTCATAGCGTTCGCGAATGAGCTGCTGGCGCAGTTGTGCCGCGACATCTTCGAATTTCGGCTTCTCCTGAGGCCGTTTGTCCTCGACCTTGATGACGTGCCAGCCGAACTGGGTTTGAACCGGTTCCTTTGTGAAGCTGCCCTTGTCCAGAGCGAAAGCGGCCGTTTCGAATTCCGGCACCATCTGGCCCTTTGAGAAATATCCGAGTTCCCCGCCTTTGGGTCCGGACGGCCCGGTCGACTTTTCCTTGGCCAGTTCGGCGAAATCGGCTCCGTCTTCCAGCTGTTTGATGATCTCTTCGGCTTCCGCCTTGTCCTTGACGAGGATATGGCGCGCGCTGATTTCCTCGCCGCTGAAGTCGGCGTATTCCTTTTCATAGGCCGCCTTCAGATCATCGGGGGAGATCGAGGCGTCGATCTTGTCTTTCAGATAGGCGTTGCGCAGCACCTTCAGCGTCAGGAAATTCAACTGGCGCTTGACGTCGTCGCTCTCGTCGAGACCGTCTTTTTTGGCCGCCTGGGCGAAGAGTTCCATGTCGACGACGACATCGAGCAGAATGGAACGCCACTGCGTCGGCGGAAATTTCTGAAGGTCGGCGCCGATATCCTGAGCCGCATAGGCGAGATCGGCCTCTGTGATCTCCGCGTCGCCGACCTTTGCGACGACATCGCCCGGTTCTGCCGCATGAATTGCCGTACTACCCAGCGTCAGTGCGAGCGCAGGTACGAGAAGCAACCGTGCAGACCGGCGCATGGAAAAATGGAACATTTGGTGTCCTTTGCAATTCGGAACTGTTTTTATAAACGCCCTACCCGGCAGGGCGATGCAACTTTGCCGAAACCAGCGGCGTTGACAAGCATCTGGCCCCCTCTTATCTGTCGAGCGTCCCGGCTTTCGGGTTCGGGCATGACCTTCGCCGCGAGTTTTCTGCTTGTGCACTGGCACAATCAGGAGAAAGTGGACAGCAATTGAGACGATTTCATGGGCTGGCGCCTGACACTGTCTATTGGTCGCCGCCCAACAGGGGAAGGACCGCCACATGGCTGGCCTTGGCGCTTTAGCACGTAAGATTTTCGGTTCCGCCAATGACCGCAAGGTAAAATCATTCCGGGCAACGGTCGAACAGATCAACGCGCTCGAACCGGAAATAGAGGTACTATCGGACGACGAATTGCGCGCCCGAACCGACCAGTTTCGCGAGCAGTACAAGAACGGAACTTCTCTGGACGATCTCCTGGTTCCCGCTTTCGCAACCGTTCGCGAAGCCGCGAAACGGGCACTCGGGCAACGCCACTACGATGTCCAGCTGATCGGCGGCATGGTCCTGAATTCCGGGCGGATCGCCGAAATGCGTACCGGTGAAGGCAAGACCCTTGTCGCCACCGCGCCGGTCTATCTGAACGCACTGACCGGACGCGGCGTCCACGTGGTCACCGTCAACGACTATCTCGCCCAGCGCGACAGCGACTGGATGGGACAGGTCTACCGCTTCCTCGGCCTGTCCGTCGGCTGCATCACCCATGGCCTGTCCGATGAAGAGCGCCGCGATGCCTACGCCGCTGACGTGACCTACGGCACCAACAACGAATTCGGCTTCGACTATCTGCGCGACAACATGAAGCACGAACGCGAGTCCATGGTTCAGCGCGACCATGCCTATGCGATCGTCGACGAAGTCGATTCCATCCTGATCGACGAGGCCCGTACCCCGCTGATCATTTCCGGCCCGCTCGAGGACCGTTCGGACTTCTACAACACCGTCGACGCCTTCATTCCGCATCTGACGGACGAAGACTTCGAGCTCGACGAAAAGCAGCGTTCGACCCACTTCACCGAAGCCGGCAACGAAAAGCTGGAAAAGCTTCTCGGCGAAGCCGGCCTCTTGAAAGGCGAGTCGCTCTACGATGTCGAAAACGTCTCCGTCGTGCACCACCTGCAGCAGGCGCTGAAGGCGCACAAGCTGTTCCAGCGCGACAAGGACTATATCGTCCGCAACGGTGAAGTGGTCATCATCGACGAATTCACCGGCCGCATGATGCCGGGCCGCCGGTTCTCCGAAGGCCTGCACCAGGCGCTCGAAGCACGCGAAAAGGTCCGCATCCAGCCGGAAAACCAGACGCTCGCGTCCATCACCTTCCAGAACTACTTCCGCATGTACGACAAGCTGGCCGGCATGACCGGTACGGCCTCGACCGAAGCGGATGAATTCATGGATATCTACGGCCTCGACGTGATCGAGATCCCGACCAACATGCCGGTTTCCCGTATCGACGACGACGATGAGGTCTACCGCTCGGCTGAGGAAAAATTCCACGCGATCGTCAAGCTGATCGACGATTGCAAGGAACGGGGTCAGCCGATCCTGGTCGGCACCACCTCGATCGAGAAATCGGAATATCTGGCGGAGCTTCTCAAGAAGCACGGCTACAGGCAGATCGACGTGACCGATCCCGACGCCTTTGCTCCGCTCTATAACGGCGACCAGGGCAGCTCGCAGGAAAAGATCTTCGCGGTCCTGAACGCCCGCTATCACGAGCAGGAAGCCTTCATCATTGCCCAGGCAGGCCTGCCGGGTGCTGTGACCATCGCCACCAACATGGCCGGCCGCGGCACCGATATCCAGCTCGGCGGCAATTCCGACTTGCGCATCGAGCGCGAACTCGCCGACGTTCCGGAAGGCGAAGAGCGCGATGCCAGGATCGCCGCCATCCGTGCGGACGTCGAAGCACTCAAACAAAGAGCGCTCGCCGCCGGCGGCCTTTACGTGATCGGCACCGAGCGGCACGAAAGCCGCCGGATCGACAACCAGCTGCGCGGCCGTTCCGGCCGTCAGGGCGATCCCGGTCACTCCAAGTTCTTCCTGTCGCTGCAGGACGACCTGATGCGCATCTTCGGCTCCGAACGCATGGATTCCATGCTGCAGAAGCTCGGGCTTGAAGAAGGCGAGGCCATCATCCACCCCTGGATCAACAAGGCCCTGGAAAAAGCGCAGCAGAAGGTCGAGGCCCGCAACTTCGACATGCGCAAGAACGTGCTCAAGTACGACGACGTGATGAACGACCAGCGCAAGGTGGTCTTCGAGCAGCGCGTCGAACTCATGGACGGAGAGGCCATCCAGGAAGCCGTGGCCGACATGCGTCACGACGTGATCGAGGACCTCGTCGCCCGCCACATCCCCGAACGCGCCTATCCTGAGCAATGGGATACCGAAGGCCTGCAGGAAGAGGTCCGGAATATCCTCAACATGGACCTGCCGATCAAGGACTGGGCCGCGGAGGAAGGCATTGCGGAGGAAGAGGTCAAGGATCGTCTCCGCCGCGCCGCGGACGAGGCCATGGCGCAGAAAGTCGCCAGATATAGCCCCGCCATGATGCGCTATGTGGAAAAGGCGATCCTGCTACAGACCTTCGATCACCTGTGGCGCGATCACCTGTCGAACCTCGATCACCTGCGCTCGGTCATCGGTTTCCGCGGATACGCCCAGCGCGACCCGCTGCAGGAATACAAGACCGAAGCCTTTACCCTGTTTGAGGCCATGCTGTCCCAGCTCCGCCAGATGACGACCGCGCAGTTGATGCGGGTCGAAATGGTTCAGGAACAGGCGCCCGCCTTCGCGGAAGAAGACCTGCCGGAAATGCACGCCCACCATGTCGACGCGACGACCGGTTTGGACGAACTGGCACTGGCCGATGCCCAGCTGGCGGCGCCGGCGCCTAGCGGAGCGCGCAACCCCGAGGACCCGTCCACCTGGGGCAAGGTCGGCCGCAACGAGGCCTGTCCGTGTGGCTCCGGCAAAAAGTACAAGCATTGCCACGGGGCGTTGAACTGATCTCTCTTGCTGCGTGCACCATGTCGGATGCGGGTCGACCTGACTGAATTCAAAGCCTGATAACTTACCCTAAGTTATCAGGCTCGCTTCCAAAAGCGAAATTCGATCGGCGATTTATAAAGTTATAACAAGAAGCCTACGCGGGCCTGAGCGGGGAAAAATGCACTTAGCAAAGTCGATCATAAAGAGAGCGAACAAATTACTCGATCGATTCGACAAGAAAATCGTCGACAAGGATGAACTTGTCGATTTCTACCTGCACGAATACGAAAGCTACGAACAATATCGAGACATACAAACTTACTATAACAAGCAAAAACTTTCGAACGTCTGGGCAGACGAAGAGACTTTGGGCGTCATCGCCGAGGAATTGAAGAAGCTGTACGGAAGATCCGATTTGAAGGGGCTCTGCCATGGCTCCCGCAACGGTTTCGAACAGGCCTTTTTCCGCGACACTTACTCATTTGATTGCATCGGCACCGATATTTCGGACACCGCGACCCAGTTCGAAAACAGTGTCCAATGGGATTTCCATGATGAAAATCCCGATTGGCTCGGTCAGTTTGATTTTGTGTACTCCAACTCGCTTGACCAGGGCTGGAATCCCAGGAAAGCACTGACGTCCTGGTTGGGGCAGGTTCACACAGGCGGCTATGTCGTTCTCGAGCATACGGAAGCGCATGGTCCCAAAGGCGCCTCCGGTATGGATCCGTTCGGTGTCAGACCAACTGTCATGCCCTATGTGCTCTGCGATTGGTTCGGATTCAGCATTTCGATCAAAGTCGTAAAGACCTACAAGTCCAATGTCCAAATGGATGCGTGGCTCTTTTTCATCAAAAAATTGGGCTAAACGCACCCGGCCGCCTGTGATTGCGCATTTTCAACATCACAACAAAGACGTTTAACGGCATTCGGCCTCCCGTCTGAACATTTGCCGCTTGATGCAAATACCACCCCCCATTACGCTAAGTCAGGGAAATCTTTAGCTGGACAGGCAAGCTCAAGACGGCAGGAAGTCGGCGAGACAAAGCCGTTGATGAGATGAACTGACGATCCGGTGCTGCAAACAAAGGGCAATCGGACATGGGGAATTTCCATATAGAGATCATCAAGCCGTCTCATTATGACAATGACGGCTATGTTCTTCAGTGGTGGAAGGCGTGGATTCCTTCGAACTCGATGGCCTGCCTCTACGCGATCGCGCAGGACAGCGCCAACCGCAAGGTGCTGGGCGAGGATGTCGACGTTGTCGTCAACGCCTATGACGAAATGACCATGCGCCTTCCGCTCGACCGGATTGCCCGCACGATCAAGTCCAATGACAACAAGGGGATCGTCTGCCTCGTCGGCGTTCAGTCGAACCAGTACCCCCGCGCCATGGACATCGCGAAGAAACTGCGCGCCCAAGGCATAACCGTCGCCATCGGCGGCTTCCATGTGTCCGGCTGCATTTCCATGCTGAAAGACCTTCCGCAGGATCTTCAGGACGCCCTCGATCTGGGCGTGACGCTCTTTGCCGGTGAGGTTGAGGAGTGTTTCGACGACTTCCTCAAGGAGGCCTACGAGGGCAAGCTGCAGCCGGTCTACAACAAGATGAATGACCTGCCGGGCCTGCAGCATCAGGTGGCGCCGATCCTGCCGGAGAGCATTGTCAGGAAATACGACGGCAAGACGTCTTCCTTCGATGCCGGACGCGGCTGCCCGTTCCAGTGTTCCTTCTGCACCATCATCAACGTGCAGGGCCGGAAATCGCGCTGGCGCGACGCGGACGACATCGAAACCCTGATCCGTGCCAACCATGCCCAGGGCATCCACTCGTTCTTCATCACCGACGATAATTTCGCCCGCAACAAGAACTGGGAGCCGATCTTCGACCGGATCATCGAGCTGCGCGAAAACGAGGGCATCAGCATCCGCTTCCTGATCCAGGTCGACACGCTCGCCCACCGGCTGCCGAATTTCATCGAAAAGGCGGCAAGGGCCGGATGCACCAATGTCTTTATCGGCCTGGAGAGCATCAACCCGGAGAACCTGGCCCACATGAAGAAGGGCCAGAACCGGATCACGGAATACCGCAGAATGTTCCAGATGTGGAAGGAGCACGGCATCATGACCTATGCCGGCTTCATCATGGGCCTGCCGAGCGACACGCCGGAAAGCATCCGGCGCGACATCGAACTGGTAAAACGGGAGCTGCCGGTCGACGTTCTCGAGTTCACTATGCTCACGCCCCTGCCCGGCTCCGAAGATCACAAGGTGCTCTACGAAAAGGGCACCTGGCTCGATCCCGATCTCAACCGCTATGACCTCGAACACGCCACCATCGAGCACCCGAAGATGAGCAAGGAGCTCTGGCAGCAGACCTACGAGGATATCTGGGACTGGTATTACACGGACGAGCATATCGAGACCCTGATGCGCCGGAACATGGCCTATGGCATCAAGCCGGTCCGCGTCTGGCGCATGTGCCTGCAGATCTACGGGGCCATGCATTTCGAGGGCGTCCATCCGCAGCAATGCGGCTATCTGCGACTGAAGGATCCGCAGGAGCGCCGTCCGGGCTTCAAGCGGACCCCGTCGTTCCTGTTCTATCCGGCCTTCGCCGTCGAAAGCCTGATCAAGTATGTGAAATTCGGCGCCTATGCCTGGAAGCTGAACCGCATGCGCATGCGGATCCAGAAGGACAAGAGCAACCGGAATTACACCGACCTCGCCATCAGGCCCGTCGTCGAGGGCGAGGAGGAAAGCCTGGAAATGTTCGACCTGAACGACTCTTCCCGTGCCGCGGTCGCCAAGGCCAAACGGCAGAAGGAAATCCTCAGCGACTCGCGCTCGAAAGACGCAGCGCCGCTGGACGCCGCGCAATAGGCCTGCCCAAGGGAATTCGCGCCCACCGGGAGCAGTCCCCATCCGCAATGAAGCCGGTGCCGTTTAACGGTGTCCGGTGTTCCCGTGTGACATTTGCCTAAAACCGGAGTAGGCAAGGCGCAGGCGCAGCCAGCCCAAATCCTGACTGACGGGCGACGACCGGTTTGATGCATGAGCGAGATGATTGAAAAAGACAGCACCCCCTATCTGCGGCGGCGCGTTGAAACCCGCCCGGAAGCCCCCCTCATCAGCATCGTCGTACCGGTCTTCAACGAAGAAGACGTGATCGATCACTTCCTGAACGACACAAGAGCGGTGCTCGATCCGCTGGACCTGCCCTACGAATATGTCTTTATCGACGATGGCAGTTGGGACAACACGGCCAATCTGATCTCCGGACATCTGGACGGCAGCCTGCCGGGCCGGCTCATCGGCCTGTCGCGCAATTTCGGCAAGGAGGCGGCTCTGTCCGCCGGGCTGGAGCATGCCAAAGGTGATGTCGTCGTCATCATCGACGTCGACCTGCAGGATCCTCCCGATCTCATTCCGCGTATGCTCGACGGCTGGCGCGCCGGCTATGACGTCGTCTACGGGCTCCGGGTCGACCGCTCCTCCGACACGCTGATGAAGCGCGGCTCGGCGGATCTGTTCTACCGGCTGTTCAACCGCCTCGCCAATATCGACATGCCCGCCAATGCCGGGGATTTCCGCCTCATCGACCGGGTCGTCGTCGACGCGCTACTGAAGCTTCCCGAACGCAACCGCTTCATGAAGGGGCTGTTCGCATGGGTCGGTTTCCCGGCAATGGCCCTGCCTTACGAACGCCCGCCGCGGCGCGCCGGCGAGGGCAAGTGGAATTACTGGAAACTCTGGAACTTCGCCATCGACGGCCTGACCGGCTTCACCACCATGCCGCTGCGCATCTGGCTTTATGGCGGCGCGCTGGTGGCAGCCCTTTCCTTTGCCTATGCGCTCTATCTGATCATCCGTGTGCTGGTTTATGGCATCGATGTTCCTGGCTATGCCTCGCTCATGGTCGGCCTGTTGTTCTTCTCCGGCATCCAGCTTCTGTCCATCGGCATGATCGGCGAATATGTCGCCCGGCTGTTCAACGAAGCCAAACAGCGCCCCGTCTATCTGGTCCAGGACGTGATCGAAGGCAAAGACCCTGAAAAGAAGAAGGCATCGGCGAAGTGACCCGAACCGCGAAGAGCAAGGTCGTCGCCGAGGCCGGCATGGCGGGCCGGTTCGCCGTGGTCGGCGCTATCGCCACGGCGACCCATGCCGGCGTTGCCGTGACACTCCTGAACACGAACCTCCTGGCCGCCTTTCCCGCCAACATCGTCGGCTTCCTGGTCGCCTTCGCCGTTTCCTTCAGCGGCCATCATTTCTGGAGCTTCGCGGCAACCCATACGCCCGGGCAGACAGTCCGGCGCATGCGCCGGTTCTTTCTGCTGGCGATCAGCGGTTTCGCGCTGAACTCCGGCGTGCTCGCCAGCTGGCTTGCCTTCACCCCCTGGCCGGACACGCTCGGGATCCTGTTCGCAATTGCCGTGGTCCCCGCGCTCACGTTCCTGGGCGCGCGTTTCTGGGCCTTCTCCGCACCCCAGCGCAGCTTGTGAGTCTGTCTTGATGTCCGCCGAACGCTCCGCCTTTGTGTATGGCCTGACGCTCTGCCTGCTCTGGGTGCTGATCCCCTCCCTGTTCTTCCCCAATCCGCCGCTCGACGTGGTGGAGGGATTTGCCTGGGGACGGGAGATGGCGCTCGGCTACACCAAGCATCCTCCGATGCAGGCGTGGCTCCTGGAACTGAGCTTTCATCTGACCGGCGGCAAGGCCTACGGGGCCTATTGGCTCAGCCAGATCTCCATCGGCCTCGGCTATCTTGCGATCTGGCATCTGGCACGCCGCTTTGGCCTGACCGCACAGCAGGCGTTCTGGGCGATTGTCCTGACCAGTGTCACCTTCTACTTCACCCTGCCCGCACCGGAATTCAATCCGAACATCCTGCAGATCCCGGTCTGGGCGGGCATGATCCTGTTCTTTCACCGGGCGCTGGAAAAAGGCCGGCTCATCGACTGGGCGATCCTGGGGCTGCTGGCCGCCTTCGGCCTTTACACCAAATATTTTGTCGCACTGTTGATTGGCGCTATCGGCCTTTATGCGCTGGTGTTTCCCTCCGCCCGCCGCCACGTGATGACGCCCGGTCCCTGGCTCGCAGCCCTCGTCTGCCTGCTGGCCTTCGCGCCGCATCTGGCCTGGCTGGTCAAGACCGATTTCATCACCTTCAAATACGCCGCAAGCCGCAGCCATGAGGCATCGGGTTGGACCGATCACCTCTATAACCCGGTCAACTTCCTCGGCGCCCAGATCGCCAATCACGCGGGCCTGTTCCTGGTCGCTCTCGCCGGCTTCAGCCTTGCGACCTTGAAAAAACTCCGGCTGAAGCTCCCGGCCCCAAAACTGGAAAACCGCTCCGACACTCTCTTCCTGCTCTGGTTCGCCTTCCTGCCGCTCGGCGTCGTGCTGCTGGCATCCGCCGTGACCGGCAGCGAGTTCAAGCAGATGTGGGGAACGCCCATGTTCGTGCTGTCGGGCATCCTCGCCGTCACCGCATTCCGGGTGCCTGTGGACTGGAGTTCCCCGAAACGGGCCTTCGTCACGGCAACGCTCATCCAGGCGATATTTCTCGGCGTCATCACCGGTCAGGCGCTGCTTGAACCCCTTTGGAAGAAAAAGCTTTCCCGGATCCACTATCCGGGCCGCGAGACCGCCCTTTTCCTCTCCGACGAATGGCGGAAGGAAACAGGCACGCCGCTCGCCTATGTTGCCGGAGAGATGTGGCCGGCCGCCCACCTGACCCTGTTCGCCCCGAGCCGCCCCTCCATGTTCCTCGATCACGATCCGGCCTTAAGTCCGTGGATCGACATGGAAGACGTGCAGGAAAAAGGCGTGCTGCTGGTCTGGACAGGAGATGGGCCGGAGGTGCCGCCCATGTTCCATCGCCTCTACCCGACGACGACCCGACAAGGCTCCAGGAGCTTTCACACCGCCGCTTCCAACACCATGCGCCCGGTCACCCTGAACTGGGTCATCGTGCCGCCGGGCAAGGTCGCGGACATCGGGCCTGATTAAATTCAACGTCCCTTCAACTCGCCGTAGCGAACGATAAAAAACCAATTTAACGTGGCGCCCATGGTGAACATGCAAGATATCGACGCGGTGGAGGACTGGCTGATCGAGCAGGCGCTCGGGTCCGCCCTGGTTCCCGACATGTTCGGCGAAATGTGCCAGCGCCTGCGTGACTGCCGCGTGCCGGTGGACCGGGCCATGCTTGCCTGGGCGACCCTTCACCCGCTGATCCGCTCGGAGATCGCGTTCTGGCAGGCCGGCGAAGCGGTCCGCCACGAACGGATCGAGCATGCCGAATCAGGCAACGAAGCCTGGATGACAAGCCCGATGCGGGCCCTTCTGGACAGTGACGAACCGACGCTCAGGCGACGCCTGGAGCAGGCAAATGCGGAGCACGACTACCCGGTCTGCCGGGATCTGGCCGAGGCGGGCTACACGGATTACCTGGCCATCAAGGTTCATTTCGACATGCCTGCCATTGCGGACATGGAGGGCAAAACCGGCATCATCGTCAGCTGGGCCACACGGAAACCGGGCGGCTTTCCGGACGATGCCCTGCACGCTATCCACTATATCCAGAAGCGTCTGGCGCTGGCAGCCCGAGCCAATCTGGAAGCCCAGATCACCAAAACGATCGCCGAGACCTATCTCGGCACCTGGGCCGGCTCCAAGGTTCTCAGCGGCCAGATCCGCCACGGCGACGGCGAAACCATCAAGGCCGTGATCTTCTATTGCGACATGCGCAATTCGACCTCGATCGCGGAGGATCTCGGGCCGGACGGGTATCTGAAGTTTCTCAACACATACTTCGAAGCCACTGCCGGCGCGGTCCTCAAGGAAGGCGGTGAGGTCCTCGATTTCATCGGCGACGCGGTCCTGGGCATCTTTCCGATCAGCAACCTGGGCCTGGAGGAAGCCGGCCGCCGGGCGATTGCGGCCACCGACGAGGTCCGGCATCGGCTGGAAGCCCTCAACCGGACCGGTGAAGAAAAGCATCCGCTGAAAGTGGGCATGGCCCTTTCCGTCGGCGACGTGATGTTCGGCAACATCGGCGTGTCCACCCGGCTGACCTTCTCCGTCATCGGTCAGACCGTCCACGCCGCCGCCCGGATCGAGGCCCTGACCAAGGCCGTCGGAGTAGAGACGTTGATGACCCGGGACATCGCCGACCTCGTGCCGGACAGGCAGGACCCTGTCGGGTCTTTCGAATTGACCGGCTTTGCCTCCAAACGCCCCTTGTTTTCCCTGAACCCCGTCCGCTAAACAACTGATCCTCCGGGCCGTGCGTCTGCCTTGGCAGCGCCTGCCCGCACCACTCGAAATCACGCTCCAGGACCTGTCATGACCGACCTTCGCCCGACCGCACCGGCCCACTTGCCCTATCACGACCAGAAAGGGCCTGAAGCTGCGGAGAACACACCGGTCGTTCTCCTGCACGGTTTCGGCGGCGACAAGGCGACCTGGCTGAACCTCCAGACAGCCCTTGCCCCGGCCCGCCGCTCGATCGCTTTCGACCTGCCCGGTCATGGCGACGCGCTGGACTGGCCGCGGATCGGCAACGCCGGCATCGCCGCCAAGGCGGTCAGCCAGTCGCTGGACGCGCTTGAGCTGGAAAAGGTCCATCTGGTCGGCCATTCCATGGGCGGGGCCATCGCGGCCCTGATTGCATTGCGCGCACCGGAGCGGATCGCCAGCCTGACCTTGCTCGCCCCCGGCGGCTTCGGCCCGGAAATCAATCACAAGCTCCTGCGCCGTTACGCGGCTGCGACCAGCCCGGACGAGATGGAAATGCTGATGGAGCAGTTCTTCGGCTGGGAATTCAAGCTGCCCCGCCTTCTCGCGCGAACCGCGGCTGAATCCCGCGCCCGGCCCGGAGCGGCGGCAACACTTGCAGCCATAGCCGACGAGATCATCGACGGCACCACCCAGAAGACCCTGCCGCGGACAGAACTTGCCGCCCTGCCCATGCCGATCAAGGTCGTCTGGGGAACGCAGGACCGGGTGCTGCCGACCCGGCAGGCCCACAAGCTGCCGGGCACCGTTGCCACCCACATCTTCGAACGGGTCGGCCATATGCCCCATCTGGAAATTCCGCAGGAAGTCACCCGGCTGATACTCCAGAACACGGCTTGCGTCTGATTCGCGAACGATAAAAGGCGGGCGGCAGGAAATCCGAAAGCGATTTCGCGGCGAACTTTCCTGCGGAAAAAGGCCGGTTTTCCCGACCGCCCGACAAAAACCTCCCTCCGACCACCGCCTCAAGATTGTTCTTGCCTAAAAAAACGGCCCTAATAAGCCGGTTAATAAACGGTAAAGTTCCGGGGGCAGGCCGAAAGGCTGAAGGGGGTACTTCGTGCGGCCCGGACGAAGGAGCATTAATGACATCCAGTTCTTTGGGAACAGCAGCCCAACTCAAGGATCCCAATTACACGCCGCCTTTGGCAAAGGCGGTTCCGCTCGGGATCCAGCATGTGCTTGCCATGTTCGTCAGCAACGTGACGCCGGCCATCATCGTGGCCGGTGCGGCCGGTTTCGGGTTCGGGTCGAACTCGCCCAACTTCCCGGACATGATCTACATGATCCAGATGTCCATGCTGTTTGCCGGGGTGGCGACCCTGTTCCAGACGATCGGCTTCGGCCCCGTCGGCGCCCGCCTGCCCATTGTCCAGGGAACCAGCTTCGCCTTCATTCCGATCATGATTCCGCTGGTTGCCGGCAAGGGCATCGACGCCATGGCGGTGCTGATGGGCGGCGTCATGATCGGCGGCCTGTTCCATGCCTGCCTGGCGCCTTTTATCGGCAAGATCCGCTTTGCCCTGCCGCCGCTGGTCACCGGTCTTGTCGTCACGATGATCGGACTGGCGCTGGTCAAGGTCGGCATCCAGTATGCCGCCGGCGGTGTTCCCGCCATCGGCAAGCCGGAATACGGTAACCTGCAGAGCTGGTCCGTGGCCCTGGTGGTGATCGTCGTCACCCTCGGCTTCAAGTTTTTCGCCAAGGGCATGCTGTCCGTCTCGGCGATCCTGATCGGCCTGATCGTCGGCTATGTCGTCGCCTTCGCTATGGGAATGGTGAATTTCGGCAATGTGGAACGCGCGGCACCTTTTGCCCTCCCCGATCCGTTCCACTTCGGCTTCGAATTCTCCCTGGCCGCGGTGATCGGTTTCTGTCTGATGGCGATCATTTCCGCCATTGAAACGGTCGGCGACGTCTCCGGCATCACAAAGGGTGGAGCGGGACGCGAGGCGACCGACAAGGAAATCACCGGTGCCACTTACGCGGACGGTTTCGGTTCGGCGATTGCCGGTGTTTTCGGAGCACTGCCCAACACGTCCTTCAGCCAGAACGTCGGCCTGATCGCCATCACCGGCGTCATGAGCCGCCACGTGGTGACCATCGGCGCCTTGTTCCTGATCCTTGCCGGTTTCATTCCCAAGGTCGGCGCCGCAATTTCCACCGTGCCGATCCAGGTTCTCGGCGGCGGTGTGATCGTCATGTTCGGGATGGTGGTCGCTGCCGGCGTCTCCATGCTGTCCGACGTCAACTGGACCCGGCGCAACATGGTGATCTTCGCCGTATCGCTGTCCATCGGCCTCGGCCTGCAGCTCGAGCCCGGCGCCCTGCAGCATCTGCCGGGAACCGCCAAGGTGCTGCTGTCGTCCGGCCTGCTTCCGTCCGCTTTCCTGGCGATCATTCTCAATCTCGTTCTGCCGGAAGACGTCACCGAAGAACAGACGGAAGAAATCTCCGGTGGCCTTGCCGGACATTCGACAAAGGATTGAGGGCCATAAAAAGCAAACGCCCGCGCATTGCGCGGGCGTTTTTTATCACTTTTAAGGCGTCCCGACGTCAGGCTTCAGGCAGCAAATCATCACGCCACATTTCGCCGATCGTCCGGCGGGCCATCATATGCGACCGCGGCGAATTGATGCTGTCCACGGCAATCAGCTGTTCGTCCTTCAGATAAGCCACGTAGAATTTGTTGGCGTCCTGAGAACCGACAACCTTCGTGTCGTCATAGCCATCCGACAGACCCGCGATCTGCAGCTTGATGTCGTACTGGTCCGACCAGAACCAGGGCAGCGGATCGTAATCGACGTCCTCTTCGCCCAGAAGGGCCTGCGCTACCGCCTTCGCCTGATCGATGGCATTCTGCACGCTTTCCATGCGCACCGACCGGCCATAGCGGTTTGAAAAGAACCGGGTGCAATCGCCGGCGGCGTAGATCGCCTCGTCAGTGGTCTGGCCGCAGCCGTCGACGATGATCCCGTTGTCCACATCAAGGCCGGCAGCGGCCGCCAGACCGTCGTTCGGTTCCGCGCCGACGGCAACCAGAACCAGATCGGCCGGCAGGACATCTCCGCCCGCAATCCGCACGCCGGAAACGGTTCCCTCGCCGACAAAGCCTTCCACACCCGTATTCAGGCGCAGATCGACACCCTTTGCCCGATGCAGTTTCGTGAAGTAATCGGAAACCACCGGCGAAACCACACGCTTCATCGGCCGGTCCAGCGCCTCCACCACGGTTACGGATTTGCCGAGAGACTTGGCAACCGCTGCGACCTCCAGGCCGATATAGCCGGCACCGACGATCACCAGATTGCTTTTGCCCTCCAGCTTGGCGCGGATCGCATCCACATCCGTGATGGTGCGCAGGGTCATCACCCCGTCCAGATCGGCGCCTTCGAGCGGAATGGACCGGGCCTTGGTCCCCGTGGTCAGGATCAGCTTGTCGTAGCCGAGCGTATCACCATTTCCGAATGCGATCCGCTTCGAGGCGCGGTCGATCGACACCACCGTC
Organism: Roseibium sp.; assembly: GCF_048260565.1. Lineage (GTDB taxonomy): Bacteria > Pseudomonadota > Alphaproteobacteria > Rhizobiales > Stappiaceae > Roseibium. The sequence goes on from NZ_JBLXGP010000012.1 coordinate 37,180, forward strand.
GTATCCGGGATCAGGTCGATTTTCTGCGTCGTGTAGAACGCGGGCGGGCGCAGCCACAGGCCTTCCGGGCCGATCTCGCCCAGCAGGAACTTCTTTGACAGCGGGGGACGCTGGTAGGGGGCGTAAGGTTCATCACCGATCAGTCGGATCGGCCCTTCATAGCCGCCCTGGCGCAACGACTGCGCCACCTGTGCCCCGGCCTGTCCTGCTCCTACTATGACGATCGTTTCCTGCATCCCGCTCCGCCTCTTGTTTGATCTTGTTTGCTCATCACCTAGCACGGCTTTCCCGCCTTCGCCAGACAGACACAACGCCGCGTCACAATTGCAGAAAACGCATCATTTGAAACTCCGGAATTCACCGGACCCTGCATATCACCGCCAATGGCAGCGATGAGCAATCGATTGCACTTCATGGCTGCGCGGTCTATCAAGTTTCTCCCGCTTAACGTCTCCAATCGACCGGACTTCTCTTGAAACGGATCCTCATCCTCGTCGCTCCCGGCGTCTTCGTGCTCTTGTGGTCGACCGGCTTCATCGGCTCCAAATTGGGCTCGCCTTACGCAGATCCGATGGTGTTTCTCAGCATCCGTTTCGCGGCCGTGTTACCTCTGATCGCGGGCATTGCAGTCATTATGGGCGCGCGCTGGCCGACCTGTGTCCGGGCGATCGTTCATTGCATCGTCACAGGCATGCTCGTGCACGGGATTTATCTCGGCGGGGTCTTCTGGGCGGTCCACAAGGGCATGCCGGCCGGCGCGAGCGCGATCGTCGTCGGGCTTCAGCCGGTGCTGACCGTTCTGGCCGCTGCCCCCCTGCTCCACGAAAGGATCCTGCCCAAACACTGGGGCGGAATCGTCATGGGGGGCCTGGGTCTTCTCCTGGTGCTCGGACCGAAACTGGGCGAGGCGGGATCGGGCATCGACGCCGAAACCATAACAGCTGCCTTTGCCGCCGTCGTGGCGATCAGCCTCGGCACGATCTATCAGAAGCGCTTCGTGCCGACCACGGATCTGATGGCGGCCACCTTCTGGCAATATATCGGGGCTCTCCTCGTCACCGTTCCGGTGGCCTTTACCGAAAGCTGGACCGTCATCTGGTCGGGCGAATTCCTGTTCGCGCTCGGTTGGCTCACCCTAGTGCTGTCGATCGGCGCCATCCTGCTGCTGATGTTCCTGATCCGGCAGGGTGCCGTCTCGGAGGTCGCATCCCTGTTTTACCTGGTGCCGGTGGCAACCACGATCGAAGGCTATTTCCTGTTCGGCGAAACGCTGACGCTTGTTCAGATCGCAGGCATGGCCCTGATCGTCCTGGCCGTGCTGGTGATCCGCCGCAAGCCGGCGGGCGTGAAACCCGCCTGAGGATCAGAAGCTTTTTGACGCCCGCTCCCGCATGATGGTTCTCTGGCGGATGATCGCGGCATTGAGTTCTCCGCCCAGAATGAACATCATGGAACAGATGTAGAGAAACACCAGGGCGGTCATGATCCCGGCCAGGCCGCCGTAGGTGGACACATAATTCGCGAAAGTCGCCAGATAGGCACCGAAGGCGGCCCCCGATACCATCCACATCACCAGCGTGGCAAAGATCCCCGGCAGGAGGTCGACGAACCTTCGTTTACCGACCGGCAGGAGCCAGTGAATGCAAATCAGGCCAATGATCAGCAGGGAGCCCGCAACTGCATAGCGGGCGATATCGATCGACACGATGAACGGCTTCACCGCCGGCACCCAGGCCTCCACACCTGACAGCACCAACGGCGCCAGCACCACCAGAAACGTGTAGACGATCAGGACGATGGCCCCGAGGACAACGAGCACCAGCGCCTGAAGCCGCAGGAGAATGAAATTCCGCGTCTCCCGCTGGCGATAGGCCCTGTTGAGCGCGGCCCGCATGGCCTCGATGCCGTTTGAGGCAAACCAGAGCGCGGCGATGGCACCGAAGGTCAGAAGGTCGCCGCGCGGCACGGTCAGGACACGGTGGATCTCGCGCACGATCGGTTCGGCCGCCCGTTGTGGCCAGGCTTCGAAGACCAGATCGGAGGCCCGTGTCGCCGCGTCCCCGAATCCGAAGAAACCGGCAAGGGCCGCGATGAAGATCAGAAGTGGAAACACCGCCAGCAGCGCCGACAGGGCCACATGGCTTGCCATGGCGAACCCGTCGTCGCGATTGAAATGCCCAATGACGTCCTTGAGGACCTGATACGTCGCCTTAGCCCAGTTTTTCCAGTTCATGAATCTGATGTGCCCGTACCGGAGGCAAAGGTCAACAAAAGGACCCTGGTCACCAAAAGCCTATGCACCGAAAGGCGAAGAAATATCGGCTCGACAAATGACCTGCTGCAACGCAACATAGCTGCGAATTCGGGATATAATAAGCAACGAATGAAAACGGAGTGGCGTAAATGTCGACTGCAACCGTGCCGATCCAAGAGCCGGGAACCAATTTTTCCGAAATGACGGCGAGCGCCGTCTCCAGCCTCGACCGGCTGCTCGACATGGCGGCGCGCCAGGTCCGGGCAAAGGTTCTGGATGACGGCCGGATCTCGTCGGCGGCCATGGAACGCGAACAGCGCGCGACCCACGGGCTTGCCTGGCTAGCGACCTATGTGGAGTCCCTGCGCCAGCTCGACGCCTATGCAAGCCGCCTTTCCGAACAGTCGCGATACGGCGAGTTGGAAAACCTGATCGTCCGCCTCGGCTTTGCCGAATATCTGGCGCAGATCTTCGGCGGCATTCCGATGAACCAGGGCGAGATCGTCCGTCTGACGGACCTCGGACTGACGATGGATGACATAGCGGACGTCCGTACGGCCGAGATCGACCAGCTGATCGCGGCCGGCAGCACGCCGGAAATCCGTCACCGGATCGCGGAACTGATCCGCCACCAGGCCGGCAAGTCGACCTTCGGCGAGACCGGGCTCGACGAGACCTACGAGCAGATCCGCAACGAAATGCGCCGGTTTGCCGAGGACAACGTTACCCCTCACGCCCACGAATGGCATCTGAAGAACGATTACATCCCGCTGGAGGTGATCGAGCAGATGTCGGAACTCGGCGTGTTCGGCCTGACCATTCCGGAGGAATACGGCGGGCTCGGCCTCGGCAAGGAATCCATGTGCGTCGTCTCCGAGGAACTGTCGCGCGCCTATATCGGCGTCGGCTCGCTCGGCACCCGCTCCGAAATTGCCGCCGAACTGATCCTGTGCGGCGGCACGGAAGAGCAGAAACAGAAGTGGCTGCCGAAGATCGCGTCGGGCGAGATCCTGCCCACCGCCGTCTTCACCGAACCGAACACCGGCTCCGACCTGGCCTCCCTGAAGACCCGCGCCGTGAAGGACGGCGACGTCTGGAAGGTCTCCGGCAACAAGACCTGGATCACCCACCCGGTCCGCGCCGATGTCATGACCCTTCTGGCGCGCACCAATCCGGACGAGCCCGGCTACAAGGGCCTGTCCATGTTCCTGGCCGAAAAGCCGCGCGGAACGGACGAGAACCCGTTCCCGGCCGAGGGCATGAGCGGCGGCGAGATCGAGGTGCTGGGTTACCGTGGAATGAAGGAATACGAGATCGCCTTCGACGGTTTCGAGGTGAAGGCGGAAAACCTGCTCGGCGGCGAGGAAGGCCAGGGCTTCAAGCAGCTGATGCAGACCTTCGAAGGCGCCCGCATCCAGACGGCCGCCCGCGCGCTCGGCGTGGCCCAATGCGCGCTCGATCTGGGCCTGCGCTACGCGGAGGAACGCATCCAGTTCGGCAAGCCGCTGATCGACTTCCCGCGCGTCTCCGACAAGCTGGCCCTGATGACGGTAGAACTGATGATCGCCCGCCAGCTCACCTATTTCTCCGCCTGGGAGAAGGATTCCGGGCGCCGCTGCGATCTGGAGGCCGGCATGGCCAAGCTCCTCGGCGCCCGTGTGGCCTGGGCGGCGGCCGACAACGCCCTGCAGATCCACGGCGGCAACGGCTTTGCACTGGAATATGCCATCTCCCGCGTGCTGTGCGATGCCCGCATTCTCAACATCTTCGAGGGCGCCGCCGAAATCCAGGCCCAGGTCATCGCCCGGCGCATCCTCGACACCCGCGCGGTGAACTGAGCATGACGAAGCGAAAGCGTGTGCCACAGCGAAGCTGAACGACAAATGATCGTGCCCCTTGCTCCTGTCTCCCCCCTTGAGGGGGAGACGGGAGTATGTGGCAGGGGCGTCATCAATTTCTTTGCGAAACGTTCCTACACCGGACCGTTTTTATTCGTCCAATGGTCCCTAACCGCTATTTCACGGTAATCGTGATCCGTTCCGACATCACCGGCGGGTTGTGGGGAATGTGGCTCCAGTCGCCCAGCACGAGTTGCAGGGTGTGGGGGCCGGCCGGCAATTCGACACTCGTTTCCGTCTGGCCGCCGCCGAAATGGCGATGCTGGTCGTCGGACGGGATCGGCTCGTTAAGCGCTTCGCCCTCCAGAGTGGTATCGATCAGCAGATGGTGATGGCCGGTGTTCTTCTTGTCCTCGACCCCAGCCGGAGCGACGCCCATGCCGGACAGGCCGAACTGGATCTTGACCGGATTGGCGACCGTGTCGCCGTCCTTCAGATTGATAAAATAGACCTTGGCGCCTTCGGGTGCCGGCGTTTCGCCGGCCTGAACCGAAACCGGCGCCAGAAATGCCGCAAGCGCGGCGATCGCAAATAAATTCCTGACTTCAAACATAGTCCCCTCCTGAGGCACTTCTACAAAAGACAACTCCTGACCCACGGCATGTTCCCTTGCGGGAGCCGGCATCCTCGCATGATTGCCAAAAGGAGGAAACGCTTGAAGGCACCCCTTGCCGCTCCTATCTTGTGAGCATGACCCCAAGGATTGGACAGCATCATGACGTCGCCGTTTGACGATCTCAACTTCGATCCCGAAATCCTCGGGCCGGAAGAAGAGCAGCGCCGGACCGTCCGCGACAGGCTGGCAAGAACCGTGCGCAAGGCCGCAAGGCAGATCCCCTTCATGGACGACGTCCTTGCCACCTATTATTGCGCATTCGATCCCGCCACACCCCGCAAGGTGCGGACCACGGCCATTGCCGCGCTTGCCTATTTCGTGCTGCCGCTGGACGGCATTCCCGACATTCTGCTCGGCATCGGTTTCGGCGACGACGCGGCCGTCCTCCTGGCCTCGATCGCCCTGATCCGGAGCCACATCCGTGACGAGCACTATGAAGCGGCCCGCAAGGCCCTTGAAGACGACGAGATTTAGAGCGGATTCGGGCTTTCCGGCTTTTTCGAACGCCACTGGCCGGAGCTTCGCCCGGCAATGATCCAATAGACCAAACCGCCGAAAAACCCTGCGGCGAGGGCCACCGCCGTACCGGGCCGCGGTCCGGATGCCATCGTCTCGTTGCCGAGTGTCCACAGTCCAAGTGCGATCAGGCCGGCCGCCGCCAGGTGATAGATAATCCCCCGCCAGGCGAGTGCCTCGGCCAGGACGATGGCCACGGCTGCGGGAACGAACGCAAGGCTGCCCAACACGCTTGCCGTCACGAGCCCGGTGCCGAGCATCGCCGCAAAGGCAATCGGATCCTGATCCGGTCCGCCGGTCTGGAACAGGCCCCAGGAAAGGAAGACGCCGGCCGCCAGGACACCCGCTATGAAGCCGCAAACGATCCGAAGGATCTGCCAGACCAGTTTGCCGCCGTGAACCATGATTGGTTTCCTTTTATCCGGTGCGCCGAAGCAGCGACCTTTCGGATGCCACATCTAAAGAGCAAGATTATGAAATTCAAATGCCTGACCGACAAAAACCCGGTACTATGCGTTGCGCCGCCACAACGCTCATGAAGTGTAGTCGAAGACGAAAACAATTGACCCCGAACGACGCCGAATCGCCGAATCCGGTTGACATTTCGCCCGTTTCGCCGGATTTTCTAGGACTGCCTTGTCCGGCATCCGATGACCTGTCAACCTCGGCGCTCGCGTGCGGGGTTGTTGGTGTATCGTCCCGGCAGGTATTATATTCGAGCACGTAACAGCAACGTTAGAGGAGTTAGCGACCATTCGCCGTCCGTTCCGCGCCCCGCCCCCGACCAAGGAAGGCCCGCGCACCAACCAAGAAATTCGCGTTCGCGAAGTCCAGCTGATCGATCATGAAGGCTCCAACAGGGGCATTATTCCGACCGAAGAGGCCATGGATATCGCCATGGAAGCAGGTCTCGACCTGGTAGAGATCCAGCCGAACGCGCAGCCGCCAGTCTGCAAGATCCTGGACTATGGCCGCTACAAATACCAGGCGCAGAAAAAAGCTGCCGAAACCCGCAAGAAGCAGAAGACCGTCGAGATCAAGGAGATCAAGATGCGTCCGAACATCGACACCCACGACTACGAGGTGAAGATGAAAAACATGCTGCGGTTCTTCAACGACGGCGACAAGGTTAAGGTGACGCTCCGGTTCCGTGGCCGCGAAATGGCCCACCAGGACCTGGGCATGAAGCTCCTGAACAAGGTGCGCGAGGAAACGGCGGAAATCGCCAAGGTCGAAGCCCATCCCAGGCTTGAAGGCCGACAGATGGTGATGATCCTCGCACCGATCAAATAAGCGGATCAACCGCTGCGGATGAGTGTCCGTTTGAAATGCAAACCCCGCCAATCGGCGGGGTTTTCGTTTGTCCGGTATCGGTTATCCGATCATCACCCAGCCATCGGTTTTTTCCGAGGCGAACAGGGCATCGAGGATGGCCATGTTCTGGACGGCGTCTTCGGGTCCGTAGGGGAGCTTGATGTCTCCCAGGATCGAGCGGCCGAACGTATCGACGAGTTCGGCATATTGATCGCTCGCCGGGATCGTCTCGGAAGTCGCCGCCCCATCGCCTAGGATAGAACCGTCGTCGAGACGGATGACCACCTCCTGCTGCTGAGGAGCGTTATAGGGGATCACGATCTCCAGGCGCTTTTTCGTGCCGCACAGATTGATCCGCTGATAGGGAACCATCTGGGTCGACACGGTGAAATCGAGCCGGCGCCCCTCGCCGAAATCCAGGATCCCGCTGGACAGACGGTCGGTCTTCATGACCGGATCCCGGTCGATCAGAGAGATTGCCCGCCTCGGCTCCGCCTCGAAGAAATAGCGTGCCGCCACCATCGGATAGCAGCCGATATCCAGAAGCGCGCCGCCGCCGATGTCGGCCATGTTGCGGATGTTGCCGGGATCGGCGTTGTAGTAGCTGAAAAACGACTGGATCGCGCGAAGCTCGCCCAGTTCGCCGGACCGGACGATCTCCCGCGCCCGGATCCACTGCGGATGGGCGCGCACCATGAAGCCTTCGGCGACCAGCCGGTCCTTCGGCAGAGCCAGGAGCTGGCGCGCCTCTTCCGCATTCAATGCAACCGGCTTCTCGCAAAGGACATGCTTGCCGGCTTCGACCGCCTGGATCGTCAGCGGCACATGCATGTGGTTCGGCAGGGGATTGTAGATCGCGTCGATATCCGGATCGGCGAGCAGATCCTCGTAGCTCCCGTAAGCCTTCGGAATATCCAGCTCCGTGGCGGCGGCTTTCGCGCGGGCCATGTCCCGCGACGCGATCGCGAGGGTGGTTCCGGTTTGCGAACGCCCGATGGCCGGAATGAATTTCTCCAATCCGATCTTCGCCGTCGACAGAATTCCCCACCGAATGGATTTTGCCTGCCCCGTCATTGTCCGCCTCCATGAAACTGTTTTGAGGAACGCCCCTCAGATTGGGACAACAGTCATGGCAAGCCCCGACCGGACAGACAAGGCCCGGGAAGAAAAATCAGTACTTCTTGGGCACGTAGAGATGCTCGGGCAGGACCTTGCGCTCGTAGTCCGGGTTGAACACCCGGTCGGGAAGCGTGATCGGATCATGGGGAACTTCTTCGTAAGGCACCATCGACAGGAGGTGGCTGATGCAGTTCAGCCGGGCCTGCTTCTTGTCGTTGCCTTCCACGATGAACCAGGGCGCTTCCGGGATGTTGGTCCGCTCGAAGGTTTCTTCCTTCGCCTTGGTGTAGTCCTCCCAGCGCACGCGGGATTCCAGGTCCATCGGGCTCAGCTTCCACTGTTTCAGCGGATCGTGGATGCGTACCAGGAAGCGAAGCTGCTGCTCCTGGTCGGTGATCGAGAACCAGTATTTGACCAGCCGGATGCCGGACCGCACCAGCATGCGCTCGAACTCCGAGACGTCATTGAAGAATTGCTCGACCTGGGGCTCGTCCGCAAAGCCCATGACCCGTTCGACGCCGGAGCGGTTGTACCAGGACCGGTCGAACAGGACCATTTCGCCGGCGGCCGGCAGATGCGGAACATAACGCTGGAAATACCACTGGGTCTTTTCCCGTTCCGTGGGCGCGGGCAGCGCCACCACGCGGCAGACGCGGGGATTGAGCCGCTGAGAAATCCGCTTGATCACTCCGCCCTTGCCGGCGGCATCGCGGCCTTCGAAGATGACCACCAGCTTTTCGCCGCTGTGCTGGACCCAGTCCTGCATCTTCACCAGTTCGGCCTGTAGCCGCAGCAGCTCGTGAAAGTAGGTATTCCGGTCGATCGAGGACTTGTGCTTCAACTCGGAAATAAAGGCGAGATCCTTGGCGATCAGCAGGTCGTCGATCTCCATCTCCAGCTCTTCGTCCAGGCTGTCTTGCCATTCCGCCTCGACCCAGCTCCTGGCACTGTCGTCGCTCATCGCACTTCCCTTCGATCCTGATTGGCTTGATCTCAATCGTACTGTGAACAGGGTCTGTGTGTAGCTTTTTTGACAGTTTCCCTTCCGGCTAGAGCGCTGCACCCCTGCTTCACCAGATTTCAGTTGAAAATGAATGATCGTTCATTTATTTTTGAAATCGGGAGGACATAAAAGACATGCAAGTCGCGGCGGAACAGCCGGCCCGCAGAAAGGGCGATCAGACCGCGCGCCGCGTGCGCGAGGCGGCGCTTAAGCTGTTCGCACGCCATGGCTATGCGGCCGTCTCCATCCGCCAGATCGCGACTGATGTGGGCGTCCAGCCGGGCGCCCTCTACAATCATTTCCCGACCAAGCAGGACATCCTGAAGGATCTCATGCTGACCCATATGGCCGACCTGCTGGCGGCATGGGAGCGGGACGTCGCCGATCGGTCTCCGGACGAGGATCCGCTCGACGCCTTCGTGCGCTTCCATATCCGCTATCACCTTGAGCGCGCCGACGAAGTGTTCGTCGCCTATATGGAGCTGCGCAACCTGGAGCCGGAGAATTTCGCCGAGGTCGAGGCCGCCAGGCAGAAATACGAAAAGATCCTCTCCGACATTCTGGAAGACGGCGTCAGGGTCGGGCGCTATGCCGTCGCCGACCCGAAGGTCGCCACCCGTGCCATCATCGCCATGCTGACCGGCATACCGACCTGGTACCGGCCCGGCCGCGGCCTTTCCCGACAAGACATCGAAACCCTTTATCTGACGATGGTGCGAAAGTGCATGGCACCCGATACACCATCGAAACCCATGGGAGCCGGATGACATGAGCATCCTTAAATCAAGTCTATCCCCGCGCAGCGCCGAATTCGCGGCCAACCGCAAGGCCCATGAGGACGCCCTGGAGCTGGTGCGCACCGCCGCACAGGTCGCGCTCGACGGCGGCGGCGAAACCGCCCGCCAGCGCCATGTCTCCCGCGGCAAGATCCTGCCGCGCGAACGGGTCTCCCGCCTGCTCGATCCGGGTTCGCCGTTTCTGGAAGTCGGCATGCTCGCCGCCCACGACATGTATGACGGTGCGGCACCTTCGGCCAGCATGATCGCCGGCATCGGCCGGGTGGAAGGCCGCGAGGTCATGATCCTTGCCAACGATGCCACGGTGAAGGGCGGCACCTATTATCCCATGTCGGTGAAGAAGCACCTGCGCGCCCAGGAAATCGCCGAGCAGAACAACCTGCCTTGCGTTTATCTGGTGGATTCGGGCGGCGCCAACCTTCCCCAGCAGGACGAGGTCTTCCCCGACCGGGATCACTTCGGCCGGATCTTCTACAATCAGGCCAATATGTCGGCGAAAGGCATTGCCCAGATCGCCGTCGTCATGGGGTCGTGCACCGCCGGCGGCGCCTATGTGCCGGCCATGTCGGACGAAACCATTATCGTCAAGAACCAGGGCACGATCTTCCTGGCCGGCCCGCCGCTGGTGAAGGCGGCAACCGGCGAGGAAGTCACAGCGGAGGATCTCGGCGGCGGCGACGTCCACACGCGCCTGTCCGGCGTGGCCGATCACCTCGCCCGCGACGACGCCCATGCGCTGGCCCTCGCCCGTCGCGCGATCGCCAGCCTCAACCGGATCAAGCCGACAAGCGTGGAACGGCAGACGCCGGAAGACCCGCTCTACGATCCGGAGGAAATTCTCGGCGTCGTGCCCGGCGACCTGAAGACGCCCTATGACATCCGCGAGGTGATTGCCCGCGTCGTCGACGGCTCCCGCTTCGACGAATTCAAGGCGCGCTACGGCACCACACTCGTCTGCGGCTTCGCCCATATTCACGGACTGCCGGTCGGCATCATCGCCAACAACGGCGTGCTCTTCTCCGAGAGTGCCGTCAAGGGCGCCCATTTCGTCGAGCTGTGTTCCCAGCGCAAGGTGCCGCTCGTCTTCCTGCAGAACATTACCGGCTTCATGGTCGGCCGCAAATACGAGGCCGGCGGCATCGCCAAGGACGGCGCCAAGCTGGTGACGGCGGTGGCCACCACCAAGGTGCCGAAGATCACCATGCTGGTCGGCGGCTCCTTCGGTGCGGGCAATTACGGCATGTGCGGCCGCGCCTACAGCCCGCGCTTCCTGTGGACCTGGCCGAACTCGCGCATTTCGGTGATGGGCGGCGAACAGGCCGCCGGCGTGCTCGCCACCGTCCGCCGCGACGGCATCGAGCGCAAGGGCGGCTCCTGGTCAGCGGAAGACGAGGCGGCCTTCAAGCAGCCGATCATCGACCAGTTCGAGGAACAGGGTCATCCGCTCTATGCCTCCGCCCGCCTCTGGGACGACGGCATCGTCGATCCGCGCAAGACCCGCGACATTCTCGGCCTGTCCCTGTCGGCCGCCCTCAACGCCCCGATCGAAGACACGCGCTTCGGTCTGTTCAGGATGTGATGTCATGTCTCTCGAGCGGTTGAAGCAGAAGTATCCGGGCGCCCAAACCTTCAGGTTCGGGGACGGACCGGACCTATGCGACCGGTTGACCGCCCTCGTCCGCGAAGGCAGGAAGACGGCCACATGCGACGCACTCCGCAGCTTCGAAACCGGCGGCGAGGCCATGCCGGTGACCGGACGCCGGGACATCGCCCTGAACTGGGATGGCTCGCCTGCTCTCGTCATCGAAACCACGGATGTCACGACCCGTAAATTTTGCGACGTCGGCGAAGACTTCGCCCTCGCCGAGGGGGAAAACGATGACCTTGCCGGCTGGCAACGGGACCACCAAACGTATTTCGAAAGAAACGGCGGTTTCGATCCCGAAATGGACCTGGTCTGCGAGCGGTTCAGGGTCGTCGAAGACCTTCATCCCGGCCCGAAGGGAGGTTAGCGGCATGGCACCAATTCAGATCCTCGTCGGAGACATCACCAGAATGGAAGTCGACGCCATCGTCAATGCCGCCAACTCGTCGCTGCTCGGCGGCGGCGGGGTCGACGGCGCGATCCACCGCGCCGCCGGTCCGGAGCTTCTGGCCGAATGCCGGACTCTCGGCGGCTGCGAGACCGGAGATGCGAAGATCACGGGCGGCTATAACCTGCCCGCCCAATACGTCATCCACACGGTCGGTCCGATCTGGCACGGCGGCAACGATGGCGAGCCGGACCTGCTTGCCTCCTGCTATGCCACATCGCTCAGGCGCGGCGCCGAAAAGGGCTGCAGGACCTTTGCCTTCCCGGCGATTTCGACCGGCGTCTACGGCTATCCTGCCGACCAGGCGGCGGACATCGCCGTCAGCACAATCCGCGAGACACTGACCGACCTGCCCCAGGTCAAAAAAGTGATCCTCGTCGCCTTCGACGCTTCCAGCAAAACCCACCTCGAAACCGCTTTGAGGAGAGCTCAATCGTGATGTTCAGGAAAATCCTCATTGCCAACCGAGGCGAGATCGCCTGCCGGGTGATGCAGACCGCCAAAAGGCTCGGCATTCGCACCGTCGCCGTCTATTCCGATGCGGACGCCAATGCGAAACACGTCGCCATGGCCGACGAGGCCTACCGGCTCGGCCCTGCGCCCGTTGGCGAAAGCTATCTCAAGATCGATGCGATCATCGACGCCTGCCGCCGGAGCGGCGCGGAGGCGGTGCATCCGGGCTACGGCTTCCTGTCGGAGAACCCGGTCTTCGTCGACGAACTCACAAAGGCCGGCATTGCCTTCATCGGCCCGAGCGCCGACGCAATCCGCGCCATGGGCCTGAAAGACGCCGCCAAGGCGCTGATGGTCGAAGCCGGCGTGCCGGTCGTGCCCGGCTATCACGGCGACAACCAGGATCCGGCGTTCCTGAAGGACCAGGCCGATCAGATCGGCTATCCGGTGCTGATCAAGGCCCGCGCGGGCGGCGGCGGCAAGGGCATGCGCCGGGTCGACAATCCGAAGGACTTCCTGAGCGCTTTGGAAGGGGCCCAGCGCGAGGGCGAGGCCAGCTTCGGCGACGGCCGGGTGCTGATCGAGAAATACCTCACCAAGCCGCGGCACATCGAGATCCAGGTCTTCGGCGACAGCCACGGCAATGCCGTCCACCTGTTCGAGCGCGACTGCTCGCTGCAGCGCCGCCATCAGAAGGTGATCGAGGAAGCCCCGGCCCCGGACATGCCGGAAGACATGCGCAAGGCCATGGGCGAGGCCGCCGTCACTGCCGCCAGGGCGATCAACTATTCCGGCGCGGGAACCATCGAGTTCATTGCCGATGTCTCCGAGGGACTGAGCGCCGACCGGTTCTATTTCATGGAAATGAACACCCGGCTTCAGGTGGAACACCCGGTGACCGAAATGATCACCGGCGAGGATCTGGTTGAGTGGCAGCTTCAGGTCGCTGCCGGCAATCCCCTGCCCAAGACCCAGGAGGAGATCACCTTCTCCGGCTGGGCTTTTGAAGCCCGCCTCTACGCGGAAGACGCGCCCAAGGGCTTCCTGCCCGCGATCGGCACGCTCTCCCATCTGCGCTTCCCGGAAGAAACCGCGCGGATCGACAGCGGCGTGCGTCCCGGCGACGAGATCACGCCCTTCTACGATCCGATGATCGCCAAGGTGATCGTCCATGGCGCAACCCGCGATGCGGCTCTCGCCAAGCTGCTTGCCGCATTGGAGGAAACGGAGGTCGCCGGCTGCGTGACCAACGCGGCCTTCCTGGCAAGCCTGTGCCGTCACCAGGGCTTTTCCAAAGGCGACGTCGATACCGGCCTGATCGACCGTGACCTGCAAAGCCTGATCGCGGAACCGGAACCGTCCGACGAGGCCATTGCGCTTGCCGCGCTTGCGGCCCTTGGCCTGACCGAACCGCGCAAAGGCACCGATCCCTGGGACAGCCTTGCGGGCTGGCGCATGTGGAGCGCGTCGCGCCAATATGCGCTTCTGGAAATCGACGGCGAGCGCCGCGATGTCGAGGTGCACGCGCTCGGAGCCCGGCGTTTTGCCGTTCATCTGGGTGGCGAACCGCAGATATACGACCTGCGCGAAATCAGCGGCGGCACCATCGTCTTCAACTGCAACGGCGCCCGGCGGTCGGCGTCGATTGCCATGGGACACGACGATGTCACCGTGTTCTTCGGCGGCATTGCCCGCAGCTTCGGCCTGCCGGATCGTCTTGCGGGCGAGGACGAGGCCGCCGGTGCAGGCGATCAGGTCATTGCGCCGATGCCGGGCCTTGTGAAGCTGCTGCAGGGCAAGCCCGGCGACACGGTCACCCGGGACCAGCCGCTTATTGTCCTGGAAGCCATGAAGATGGAGCACACGCTTAAGGCCCCGCGCGACGGGGTGATCGGCGAGGTGCTGGTCGCTGCAGGCGAGCAGGTTCAGGACGGCACCGTGCTCCTGATGCTTCAGGAGGAGGAAAGTGATGCTGCCTGAGGCCTCGACCTACGAGGAGCTCGCCAGCCGCTTCTCCTGGGACATTCCGGACGCCTTCAATATCGGCACGGCGGTTTGCGACGCCTGGGCAGACAGGGAACCGGATCGCGAAGCGCTTGTCTTTGCCGAAGAAGGCGGCGAAGCCACAAGTTACAGCTACGCCGACCTGAAACGGCTTTCCAACCAACTCGCCAATCTGTTCGCGTCACGGGGCATCCAGCCGGGCGACCGGGTAGGCGTGCTGCTGCCGCAGACCCCGGAAACCGCCTTCGCCCATATCGCGGCGCTCAAGCTCGGCGCGATAACGATTCCGCTGTTCACCCTCTTCGGCGACGAGGCCCTGTCCTATCGCCTGGGCAATTCCGGCGCGAAACTGGTGGTGACCGATACCGGCGGCGCGGCGAAGCTGGAAAAGACCCGGCACGAGTTGCCCGAGCTGCAGACGGTCTTCAGCATCGACGGCGCCCTGCATGGTGCCGAGCATCTGGCCCCCGCCATGGCGGACCAGGCCGAAACCTTTAAACCAAAGCAGACCAAAGCCGACGACCCGGCGATCATCATCTACACCTCCGGCACCACCGGCCAGCCCAAGGGCGCCCTGCACGGTCACCGCGTGTTGCTCGGCCACCTGCCGGGCGTGGAGATGAGCCACGATTTCCTGGGCCGGCCCGGCGACCGCATCTGGACCCCGGCCGACTGGGCCTGGATCGGCGGGTTGCTCGACGTGCTCATGCCGGCGCTTTATCTCGGCGTTCCTGTCGTTGCCTGCCGGTTCAGGAAATTCACGCCAGAGGCCGCCTTCGATCTGCTGGAACGGCAGAAGATCCGCAACACCTTCCTGCCGCCCACCGCGCTCAAGATGATGCGCCAGGTGGAAAATCCGGAGACACGCTGGAAGCTGGACCTGCGCTCGGTTGCCTCCGGGGGCGAAACCCTGGGCGCGGAACTGATCGGCTGGGGCCGCAAGACCTTCGGCCTGACCATCAACGAGTTCTACGGCCAGACCGAATGCAACATGATCGTCTCCAGTTCTTCGGCGATTATGGAAGCCCGCCCCGGCATCATGGGCCGTGCCGTGCCCGGCCACGACGTCAACGTGGTCGATGACAAGGGCAACGTGCTTGGTGACGACGAACTCGGCAATATCGCCGTGCGGCGCCCCGATCCGGTGATGTTCCTCGGCTACTGGAACAACCCGGACGCGACGCAGAAGAAATTCGCCGGCGACTGGCTGCTGACCGGCGACACCGGCATGCGTGACGACAAGGGCTGGATCCGCTTCGTCGGCCGCGACGACGATGTCATCACCTCGTCCGGCTACCGCATCGGACCGGGAGAAATCGAGGACTGCCTGTTGAAACACCCCGTCGTCGCCCTTGCCGGCGTCGTCGGCAAGCCGGATCCGCAGCGGACAGAGATCGTCAAGGCCTTCATCGTGCTGAAGGACGGCGTGACCGGCAGCGACGAATTGGCGAAGGAAATTGCCGATTTCGTCAAAACCCGCCTTGCGGCGCACGAATATCCGCGCGAAATCAGCTTCGTCGACGCTTTGCCGATGACCACCACCGGCAAGGTGATCCGCCGCGAATTGCGCGACCGCGCCACACAAGAAACGAAAGCCTGAGACATGTCCGACTTCGTCACCATCTTCGAAATGGGCCCGCGTGACGGGTTGCAGAACGAAAAGACCTTCGTTCCGACCGAAGACAAGATCCGGCTGGTCGACATGCTGTCGGATTGCGGTTTCCGCAAGATCGAGGTCACCAGCTTCGTCAGCCCCAAATGGGTGCCGCAGATGGCCGATGCAGCCGAGGTCATGGAAGGCATCCACCGCCATCCGGGCGTCTTCTACACGGCGCTGACCCCGAACGTGAAAGGCTATACGGCGGCCCGCAACGCATCCGTCGACGAGGTCGCCATTTTCGGCGCGGCCTCGGAAGGCTTTTCCAAGAAGAACATCAACTGCTCCGTAGCCGAAAGCATCGAGCGCTTCACGCCGCTGATTGAAAAAGCCCATGAGGATGGCCTGCCGGTCCGCGGCTACATCTCCTGCGTTACCGACTGCCCCTATGACGGACCGACCCCACCGGAAGCGGTCGCCCGGGTCGCCAAGCTGCTTTACGAACTCGATTGCTATGAAATCTCCCTCGGCGACACCATCGGCGCCGGCACGCCTGAGACGATCGCGCGCATGCTCGACGCGGTTCTGGCCGAGGTGCCGGCCGACCGCCTTGCCGGCCATTACCACGACACCAAGGGCCGGGCGCTGGAAAACATCGAGGTCAGTCTCGACAAGGGCCTGCGCACCTTCGATTCCGCCATCGGCGGTCTTGGCGGCTGTCCCTATGCGCCGGGCGCCAAAGGCAATGTCGCGACCGAGGCAGTCGCGGACCTGATGGTCCGGAAAGGCTACGAGACCGGCCTCGACAGGGAAAAACTGGCAGAGGCAGCGGCCTTCGCCCGAAGCCTGAGGAGCGACAGCGAATGACTTTTGAAACCATTGCGATCACGACCGACGAACGCGGTGTCGCGACCCTTCTCCTGAATCGTGCCGACAAGCACAATTCCCTGTCCGCCAAAATGATCGACGAACTGGCGGAAGCCGCCCGGCTGCTTGCCGCCGATCCGAAGGTGCGCGTGGTCGTCCTCACCGGCGCCGGAGCAAGCTTTTGCGCGGGCGGCGATCTCGGTTGGATGCGCGAGCAGTTCGCCGCCACCCGCGAAACCCGCATGGCCGAGGCGCGCAAACTCGCATTGATGCTGAAAGCGCTCAACGAACTGCCCAAGCCGCTGATCGGCCGGGTGCAGGGCCAGGCCTTCGGCGGCGGCATCGGCATGATGAGTGTCTGCGACACGGCGGTCGCCGTCGAGGACGCCAAATTCGGCCTGACCGAAGTCCGTCTCGGCCTGATCCCGGCGACGATCAGCCCCTATGTTCTGGCCCGCATGGGCGAGGGCAAGGCGCGCCGCGTGTTCATGTCAGCGCGGATCTTCGGCGCACAGGAGGCACGGGATCTCGATCTCCTGGCAAAGGTGGTTCCGGCGGACCAGCTGGACGCAGCGATAGAAGCGGAAATCAAACCCTATCTTGCCGCGGCACCCGCAGCCGTTGCCGCCAGCAAGGCGCTGGCGCGGTCTCTGGGACCGGACATGTCCGACGCGGTCATCGACGACACCATCCGCCGCCTCGCGGACACCTGGGAAACTCCGGAAGCCCGGGAAGGCATCTCCGCCTTTTTCGACAAGCGCAAGCCGAACTGGGTCGCCTAGAGCGAGTTGCGCGCCTTCCCGGCACGTGAGACTCAAAAAACCCGTTTCCCTCTCATTGTCATCCCGGCCGGAGCGCCAGCGCAGAGCCGGGACCGGCGAGCCGAGCCGTAACGGGGGAATTTCGAATCAAGCCCGCGATGAAGGGGCTCCCCGGTCCCGGACAAAGCCTGACGGCTTTTCCGGGATGACGACCGATAGAGGCTTTGAACCCGATCAGCTCTTGTTCAGCCGGTATTTGCGGACCGTGGCCGCGATGCGGGCGACATCGAGCTGTTCGGTCTCCGGCTCTGGCGTCCGGCCGTAAAGCTTTTCGCGGGTCTTGCGGATTTTCTTGCGCTCGCGGTCGCTCAGGCCTTCCGGCAGATCCACCCCGGCGCGGTCCATGCCGATCAGAATCCGTTGCAGATCGGGGATCACTTCCGAGGACACCGCGAATTGCGACCCGTCCTTGCGGGTGAAGACCAGGGTCTTGGTCTGTTTCGCACCCGACAACAGCGCCACCTTCCCGCGGCTCGCGGAGCCGACGGCCGAAAGCAGCCAGCCGATGCCGCCCCGCGCGCTCCAGACCCGCACGCGAACCCCTTTCAGGTCCACGTAAGGCACCCGCGCCCGAAGGCCGAGCTGGGCGAATTCGAAGCCATTGCCGAAAAAGCGCATCCACGACGTTTCCTGGCGCACCGCGATCATGAAGATCGGGAACGACAGGCTGGCCGGCACGAGCAGGACCGCGAACAGCACCAGACCTGCGCCTGCCCCATAGATCGCGCCGAGGAATGACAGGGAAAACAGCGAAATCCCGACAAAAAATCCGATTCCGTCCGTGACCCAGACCGGCGGTCTCGGCACCGGCTTCACCGCCCCCTTCGGCACCTTCGGCCGTGGCATGGCGGTATAGATACCGATCCCGGCGATCAGGCAAAGCAGGCCGCTCAGCGGGCTCAGGAAACTGAGCGCGCCGACAATGCCGAGCACGCCGAGAAAAAGCGGCAGCAGGCGTCTTAGAAGCTCGAGTTTCGCTGTCCTGCCCAAAATGGCCTCCGGTTGACCGGGCTTGAGGACCCGGATCGTGATGCGCACCCTGATTCGGTCCTCTGAATTGACGGCAACAAAAGTGAATCCGCTTTACCCGCAGGTCAAGAAATCTCCGGCCTTCCTCTGGGGATTCCCTTTTGCGCAAGGCAAGCCTGAAAACCGTCTCCGGTCATGAACGCAATCTGAACGGCCGGTTCAGTCCGGGTTCCGGATGCGGTTGCTAATCCTGTTCCTGTCATCAGCAAGCGGCGCTGCCGCAGCACACCAGAGCAGAGGAAGTAACACAATGACCCGGAAATTCATCATCTCGACCGCAACCGCCATTGCCCTGAGCGTTTTCGCAGCCCCCGCCATGGCCGGCGGCATCACCATCGACCAGTTCGGCTTCGGCAATTCCGCCGGCGGCGAACAGGTCGGCTTCAACAACATCATCGGCATCTTCCAGAACGGCCTGCACAACAATTCGGTCACCCACCAGTTCGGCAACCACAACACAGCCGCCATCGGCCAGGACGGCATCAACAACGACGCAGACATCTGGCAGAACGGCCATGGCAATTCCGGCGGCGTCGGCCAGTTCGGCGCGAACCACACCGCGGTCCTGACCCAGGACGGCAACGGCAACGTGGCCGCCGGCGTTCAGGTCGGCAACGGCTGCAACGCCAATGTCTCCCAGTCCGGCGGCGGCAATGTCGCGGCCTTTGTCCAGACCTGCCCGTAACCCCGGTCCGGCATATCTCCCAACGATACCCTCGACGGACCGGGCCCGGTCCCGGCCGTCGCCGGAAAGGAAAGCGCCATGTTGAAATATTCCAGACCCGCCCTCGCCGGCATCCTCGTCGCCCTTGCAGGCGTAACCCTGTGGACGGCCGGCGACAGCCAGGCAGGCAGCGAAACCGCCCGCTGCGACATCACCGGAACCGTCAACGGCGGCATGATCGCCCTTGCCGGCCATGTGGACGCCGGCCCCGAAGTGTCCGGCACCTACCGGCTCACCGTTCAGGGCTCCGGCGGCAGCGGCAACACCAGCATCAGCCAGGGCGGCCGGTTCACCACCTCAGCCGATGGCTCCGCCACGCTTGGCAAGGTGATGCTCGGCAACTCCGGTGCCGTCTATGAAGCGGACCTCAAGATCGCCATCGGCAGCGAAACCCGCAGCTGCTCGGAAACCTTCGGCGGCCGCATCTGATCAACCCTGTCCAGTATTCGACCCATTTCAGACCCTGAAGAGAGAAGACCCATGAAAACCGCAATCGCAAAAACCCTCACGGCAGCCACCATTGCCACCTTCGTTTCCATCGGCTCGGCCTTTGCCGGCGGCTCGATTTCCTTCAACGTCGCCCCGACCGACGCCGATCAGGCCACTGCCGTGCGCGCCGGCCTGGCCATGTATTCCGTCTTCAACGGCATCAAGCAGGGCGGCGGCATCAGGCAGAACGGCTTCGGTAACATGGCCGGTGTGCTGCAGAACGGCCTCGGCAACAACGCCATCGTGCATCAGGAAGGCAATGGCCATAACGGCACCATCCAGCAGAACGGCAACAACAATTCCTACGGCCTGTTCCAGTTCGGCCAGGGCACCGACGCCCATATTGCCCAGAACGGCAACGGCCAGACCGGCGCCACCTTCCAGTTCGGCTGGTAAGACAATGCCTGACAAAATCCGACCCGGCGGCCTGTGACATGTGCCGCCGGGTTTTTTGTCTATTGCAGGATCTGCAATTTTTCCTCAAGGCGTTCGCGGATCTGTCCCGCCCCGGGATCTGCAGTTCCCTGCGTTGCCACAGAGATGAGAAGGATGGCGTTTTGCTCTTCGAGCACCACCGTCCTGGTAGAAACCGTCAACACTTCACCCGTTTCCTCACCCGTGGCCATGGACGTGGCCTTGGTCTCTCCCTGGCCGCTCGCCGTCATCCGCCCCCTCCATTCGGACTCCACCACCTGATAAGTCGGCAACGCGATTCCATAGCCTTCCATGGACAGGTTCAGGGTCCAGGTCGGATCCTCGCTCTTGATATCGGCCTCCCAGGCTTTTTGCGTTCGCACCCCGTCGAGCGCCGCAAGCGCTTCCGCCTTTGCCGCTTCATACCCCGGTGATTGCACAACCTTTCCAGCCTCCTGAGAGGCTTTTCTGCTGTTCCAGACTTCCTGTTCGAACGTGAGGTAACCAAGCGTCGCCCTTTCCAAACGCCTTAAATGGGCGGCGCGATCCTCATCGTTCTTGAAGTTCGCCCCCGGCATCTCCGCCCAGAATTCCGTGTGCATTTCCTTCGAGAGCTAGCCGCCGATCTTCAAGGCAGCTTCCCAGATCTCCCATTGCCGGGCAGATAATTCCGCTTCCGCACGCGCAGGGATGCAAAGGAGCAGCCCCATGACGAGCGGGAGAAGAAGGCTCCTGACAAACGTTGACACCATGTTCATGCACCCCCAGGTTGTTCTTTCTTTGTTCTTCTTGCAACCAAACTCTCCGTTGTCAATCAGCGGAGTCAGGATCGGCCGGGAAGCCCGAAAACTCGGATAACGGCAATACGTCTGAACATTCAGATACTTGATAATTAACCGGAATTCGCAATTCAAAATAATTGTGGAACGGGTCGGTTCAGTGAAATCGAACAAATTTCATAAGCTTAGTTGAAAGGAATTTGCGGTATGTCTGCCTTCCAGTTCGCGCTGTGTAGAGATTTTCATGCTACCTATAGTATTAGACTTTATGGCCTCGAACGCGGTGTCGTTTTTGCAGGAAGAACTTCGGTCGCAGGGTTTGTTTCTAAGATCAGGCGACGATTTTTCCGAATTTTCCGGATCTCTGCGAGGCATTGACAGAAGTTTGACCGAGCATTTTTCGGTTCAGTATCAGACCATCATGCCGCCGCAGGGGTTCTGGATCATGCTGACCGACGAATGGGGGATACCGGTGGGCACGGTGGCGGCCCGCCTGGACGATCTCGGCCCCACGTCCCTGGCCGATTTCTGGAAAATCTACCTGCCGAGAACCTACACGGCCGAAGATGGAAAACCGGTCGAACTGAAGGAGCGGCAACCGTCTTTCTGTCAGGAAACCCGGGGACGGATCATCTATCTGGGGGAAATGTGGGTGGCGGAACGGTATCGCCATCGCGGGGTCGCCGCCACGCTTGCCAAGCTCATCCAGATCAAGGCGTTCCAGCGCTTTTCACCGGTAACGGGCCTCTACGTCTGGATGCGGCCCCAGCATGCGTCGTCCGGTTTTGCCCAGGCCTGCGGCTTCCAGACAATCGTGCCGGACGCCATCAAATGGTCCAGGCCGCCTGCGGCGCGGGATAAAAATGTTTCCGTGAGTGAACTATGGCTGGCAGGAAATTCTGCCGCGGCGCTTTCCGATCTTGTTTACGACCTGTCAGACGAGATTCAACGAGGTTGGTAGTCAGCAACAGGTGGCGCACGCCCTTCGGGTTGCGGTAGGGCAGGATCAGCCGCTCATACAGCAGATCGAAGGTATCGCCCTGCTCGTTCGTATAGTTCGACGCGACAATGGAATAGTTCGGGATCCGGTTCACCGCGGCATCGCGGTAGGCCAGATGGGCGAAGCGCCGGTAATCTTCGCCGATACACTCGTCGATCGCGACGAGATCTTCGGCATCCTTCCCGGTCACCGATGCGGTCAGCGTATTGACGCCACAGCTCAGGATGGGAGGCGTGATGCTGCCGTGATCGGCACCGTCGAACCAGACGACATCCCTCGCGAACTTGATCAGTTCCGCGTCCGGGGTACCCTTGGTTCTGGACCAGTGCCTGAAAAGATCCCGTGCCCGTTCTCCACCTGCGCCGTGGGGGATGTAGCTGGGGTTCAGGAACTCAATGAATCTCTGTGTCATTCGTGGAGTTCAACTGGCTACGCGCGAGCATCAGGTCTTTCCGGCACTCGGACAAGATCAACGCCTTATCGTCTCGCGTCAGGTTGTCCAGGCTCGGCAATCCTGTGATGTTAACGACATGTGACAGCACAGAATAGAAGATACCGAGACTATCCACCTCCTTCACGAAACAATCGAATGCTTCGTCAACATTGCTGCCTGCCTGTTCATATGTTTTTTCGGGAGAATAATCCATCTAACACCATGCTAATCTAGATTTCTTTACACCCCGGTCTTCCTTTCCATCATACGGCGCAAATGGAAAGAAACCTTTACCGGTCTGTAATCCAAGGGACAATTTCTCCAGGTGTCCCAAGCGAAATGCGCTTGTTCCGGCAGCCCTGGTTCAAATGCCCAAATGCAGGCTGTGACCGACCCGCGTGAAATTCACGTGATC
Organism: Roseibium sp.; assembly: GCF_048260565.1. Classification (GTDB taxonomy): domain Bacteria; phylum Pseudomonadota; class Alphaproteobacteria; order Rhizobiales; family Stappiaceae; genus Roseibium. Next base: position 59,815 of record NZ_JBLXGP010000012.1, read on the forward strand.
GACACGCTTCAAGTATCGGCAGCATTATCTGCACGCACTCGTAAAAAGTTCCGAGCGAGGCGACATCTAAAGGTTGCAGTGCACTGCGGCAACCCCTATCCGGAGCCATGCTTTTCAATTGGTAAACCGGGACCGGAAATATCAAGGCAGTTCATCACACTGGCCGGTCAGAAGCTCAGCTGATCAGCTTCCCAAACCATGGCTCAGGGTACTTCGACCTGAATTGGATAACATGGCAAGCAATCGACACCCTTCAGCGTAAGGATGTAGCTCCGTTACAAACTGGTGGCCCGGATCGCTGCCGGTTTTTCTGGATAGCGAAAGCCGCTTGGATAAAACGACGAAGGTCCTAAACAGTCTTTTGTTCAGGCTCCTGGATTTAGCGTCCGAACCCAGCCGAGTAGGGCAGCCAGGTCGCAAGCTGGGGGAAGAGAACCAGAATGAGCAGCCCGACGATCATCAGCAGCACGTAGGGAAACGCGCCACGTACCACATCGGACAAGGGCGCATCGGTGATGCCCTTGATGACGAACAGGTTCATTCCGACTGGCGGGGTGATCATTGCCAGCTCCAGATTGATCATCAGCAGAACGCCATACCAGACGAGATCGATATCCAGCGCGTGCATGGTTGGCAGCAGGATCGGCGTGGTGATCAGGATGATTGCGACGGATTCGAAGAACATGCCCATGATGAAGATCATGACCATGACGGCCAGCATGAAGCCGAACGGTCCGAGGCCCATATGAGAGACCATCTCGGTCACGCCGACCGGAAGCCGGATGATCGTGATGGCATGCCCGAACATCGCGGCGCCTGCGATGATCATGAACACCATCATCGAGGTCTTCATGGATTCATAGGCGCAATGCCAGAGATCGTGGAAGCCGAAATTCCGATAGACAAGCACGGCGACAAGCAGCGCATAGACCGATCCGGCCGCGGCGGCCTCGGCAGCCGTGAAGATGCCGAAGTAGATGCCGCCCATGACCACCGGCGGCGCCAGAACCGCCCAGATCGACTTCCGGATGGCCGTAATTATTTTATCGCCCCCGGCAAAGGGAGGCCGCTCGCCGCCGCGCAGCGTCGCGCTGATGACCGAGTAGGCCGCAAAGATAAGCGCCAGGAGAACCCCCGGTATGATCCCGGCCAGAAACAGCGCCCCGATCGAGGCCTCCGATACAATCGCATAGAGGATCATCGGGCCTGACGGCGGGATCAGAATGCCCAGGGTGCCTCCGGCTGCAACGACGCCTAGCGCTTCCCTTTTCGGATATCCGAAGCGTCGCATCTGCGGGATCGCGCTCGATCCGACCGAAAGCGCCGTTGCGACGGAAGATCCTGAAATGGCCGCGAATATCGTACATGCCATGACGGTCGCGACGCCGAGACCTCCGCGCACATGACCGATCAGGGTGTGGGCCATGTCGTAAAGGTCGTCGATTACCTTGGCGCGTATCATCACGTTCGCCATGAAGACAAACAGCGGGATGGTCGTCAGGATCGGTTTGTCCAGATGCGCGTAAACCGTGTCTGCGACCGAACCGATGTTGCCTTCGAAAATAAGCAGGATCGCAGTTGCCGTGAGACCGAGCGCCGCAAAGATCGGAATGCCCGTCAGAAGAAGCAGGATCAGGCCGGCGAAGATGAGCAGCGCCGTCATTCCTGCGTTCCCCGGAACATGCGTCCAAGAAGCCGCGCGACAGCGAACAGCGCCAGAAGCACTCCACCGACGAGCAAGGGCACCTGCGGAATCCACGATGCGATCTCGATCGACCCGGAGGTGTAGGATTCGAAGCTGATCGCGAAATCAATCGCGTGCCAGGTGCTGACCATGAGGACAGCGGCGAAAGCGATCACGCAGACGTCACTCCAGATTGCTTGCACCTTGCGCAAGGATCGCGGCAACCGTCCGGTCAGAAGATCGATCGAAATATGGTTTCCACCTCTGTAGGCTTCCGTCACGCCGAACATGACGAGAGCGACAAGGACATAACCAGTCAGGTCATCGATCCATACCGGCGGCCGGTTCAGGACATATCGCATGAAGACGGAATAGGTCGTCAGGCACAAAACCACGAGGATGAGAATCGCGCTGATGGCGCCGCCGAGCCAGACGATCGGCGCGGCTATGCGTTCCGGAAGCGGGGCGGCCTTGGCCGCCCCGTGTGCATCAGTTCTCGGTGACATGGCCTCACGAGCCTGAACGAAGTTTGTCGATCAACTCAAGCAGCTTCTGGCTGTCCGGGTCATCTGCCTTGAAGGCCGCATCGAACGCAGGGCGCATGACGGCTTCCATGGCCGCGTTTTCTTCATCGGATGCAATGTGAACGCTGGCGCCCTTGGCTTCCAGTTCGCCAGGTGCCGCGGCAAGCGCACTCTGGGCGGCTTCGACCGCCCAGCCCGCGGCTTCGTGTCCTGCTTCGTCCAGAGCCTTCTTGGCCGTATCGGACAGGCCCGCATAAAATTGCGGGTTCAGATATCCGTGGAGGAACACGGAGATGACCGGGGAGACCACGAAATGATCCTGGACCTCATAGTATTTGCGCGAGACGGCGGCGTCGGTGCCGGTGATGGCGCCATCGAGAACACCGGTTGCAAGAGCCTGATAGACCTCTGATCCCGGCAGCGCTGTCGGCGAAGCGCCGAGAGCCGCAAGGCCCGCATCGAAGGCCGGCGTCAGGCCGCGAATTTTCATGCCCTCGAAATCAGACGGCTTCGAAAGGAACTTTCCTTTGGAAGTAAAGACCGAACTGTTCGTCTGGAACAGCCAGACGACATTCTCCACCCCTTTCGAGCGCAGCTTCTCTTCCAGGAAATTGGCCGCGTCCGAACCGTCCCAGTTCTTCCAGATTTTAAGATCCGAGAAGGCATAGGGCGCCGTGGTCACCGTCATGATCGGCAGGGTCTTGCCCCACTGGAACTGGACGGAAAATGCGCATTCGATGTTGCCTTTCGCGGTCGCGACGATGTTTTCCTTCGCGCCGACAAGGCTGTCGGCGCCGAAGATCTGCACGTCGATTTCTCCGTTCGACAGCTTTTCGACTTCGGCCGCCCAGCGGTCGATCACTTTCGCCACACTATGGGCCGGCGGCAGCTGGTGGCTGCAGCGCATTACGGTTTCAGCCGATGCGGCGGCCGTTCCACCAATGGCCATGACTGCTGCAAGAGCGGTCGATACGAGCAAGGATTTCATTTCGGGTTCCTCCCTATCAGGTCTTATATGAATGAGCGGCTCATGCCACCAGTCGGCTGCCTCCTCGCAGCCATGGGCTGTCAGGCAGCGCTTGCACGCCAGTCCAGCGATTTCGGCGGTCCTGCTTTCGCAAGCGCGCCATAAAGCGGTTCCTCCGGCATTGCCATCACCGGAATTGCGCGCATTTCGATGATTTTTTCCAGATCGATACCTGTGTCGAAGCCCATGGTTTCAACCAGATAGATCAGGTCCTCCAGCACCACGTTACCCGTTGCGCCCGGAGCAAAGGGGCAGCCGCCGAGACCTGCAAGTGAAGCGTCGATCACCCGGCAGCCGGCATCGATCGCAGCGGCGGCATTCGCGATGCCCATACCGCGCGTATCGTGAAGGTGTATGACGTAAGGCAGGTCACCGAACCGTTTTTCCATCCGCCGGCACATCGAAGCGACCTGGCGCGGACCGGCGAAGCCGACCGTATCGGCAAGACCGACCATGTCGGCACCGGCTTCGAAACACCGGTCGACCATCCGCATCACATCGTCCTCGGGGATCTTTCCGGAAAGGGAGCAGCCGAACGCCATGGCAATGCCGACGTTTATGATCGTGTCCTTGCCCGATGCGTCGCGGAGTTTCACCACGTTGGCAATCTCAGCCAGGCTCTGCTCCTGGGTGCGGCGTACATTGGCCTCGTTGTGGGCCTGGCTTGCGGACACCACAACGGTTATTTCTCCGACCGGCGTTGCCAGTGCATCGGTGGCGCCGCGCTGGTTCAGGGCCAAAGCAATGCCATGGGCATCGCCGTGCCTGTCGACGGCGGCATTGACGTCCCGGACATCGGCAAAGCGCGGCACCTTGTCAGCCGGCAGGAACGAACCGACCTCGAAGTAACGGAGACCGGCCGCATATTCCTGATCGATCCATTCGATCTTCTGAGCCGTTGTCGGCCAGTGTTTTGTGAGTTGCAGGCCGTCGCGCAATCCGACTTCCCGTATGGCGATACGGTTTGTTGGATAGGTATGCTGGAGATTCGGCATGGCTATTCCGCCGCCTCCACCTTGAGCGCGCCAAGTATCTCGGCATTGTTCTCGCCAATCGAAGGAATATCCACGCTCTCCGACACAATCGGGCGGCCGTTCATTTCAACGGGGAGAGCAGGCGCACGGAAGTCCTTCTTATCGGCGTAATGCGAGGTGAAGAGACCTCCAGGACGGTTGACGTGCGGGTCGTCATACATTTCCGCAGGGCGTGCGACGGGCGCAAACAGGAGGTCGTTCTCTTCCATGATCCGCACCATCTCGGCGAACGGATGGGCGGCAACCTTTTCTGCGATCTGTGGCAGGGTCCAGTCCCGGGCCGCGATCTGGTCGGGCCTTGATTGCAGGCGCGGATCGTCGAGCAGGTGCTCAAGTCCGAGGCCCTTGCAGAGCTTCTCCCACTGGCCGTCCGTCGCGGCTCCGACGAATATCTGCCGGCCGTCACGCGTCGGGAAAAGGTCGTAGACAGGCCACGAAAACACGCGTTCCGGCATGGGCGGAGATTCCGTCTCCTCGATGTCATACTGAACCATGTGCTGGGCGACGAGCAGCAGGCAGTTTTCGAAAAGGCCGGAGCGGATCGACGCGCCGTCGCCCGTTTTGTCCCTCGCGATCAAGGCGGCCAGAACACCGAATGCGGCAAAGAGACCGCCCATGATGTCATTCGCCGAGGAGCCAATGCGGAGCGGCCGACCGAGAGGCCCGGTCATGTAGGCCATGCCGGTCATCATCTGCACCACTTCGTCCATCGCTGCGCGATGTTCATAGGGGCCTTTGAGGAAGCCCTTGCAGGACGCAACGATGAGCCTGGGGTTTTTCTGGCGTAACTGCTCCGGCGCCAGACCCATCTTCGCCAACGTCTCGTCGCGGAAATTCTCGACGAAAACGTCGGCAGTCTTCAGCAGAGCGTGCAGCCTGGCGAGATCGTTCTCGTCCTTGATGTCGAGGGTGACGGATTTCTTGCCGCGGTTGAAGGTCGGAAAGAACCCGGCCCCCATGCCGGTCAGGTTCCTGGTCTTGTCACCGTCCGGCGGTTCGATCTTGATCACTTCGGCACCGAGAAACGCAAGGAACATGCCTGCCGACGGCCCCATGACCATATGGCTCATTTCGACCACGCGAAGGCCTTCCAGGGGACGTCCGGATGCCATCTCTTCCTCCTCAGATTTCTTGATGCAGGAATATGAAGAAAAGGAAGCGGTCGGAAAATAATATCCTTTAGAAGGATTCGTTCTCGAATATAGAATGCTTGAATGGACACCAGACAACTCAGATATTTCGTGGCCGTCTGCGAATTCCGGAACCTTTCGCATGCCGCCGATCACTGCAACACGGCCGCATCGGCGCTTAGCCATCACATAGCAAGTCTCGAAGCCGAACTCGAAACGAAGCTGTTCACCCGCAAGCCCAGGGGAATGGAACCCACGGCTGCCGGCTTGAAACTGCTTGCGCACGCGCAATTCATACTCTCGGCTTTCGAGACGGCTGCGTCGGACATCAAGCATGGCCTGGCGGAAGTCTCCGGCAACATCTCGATCGGCATGCCGTTCTCGGTGATCAATGTCATTGGAGGAGGGCTTATGCGGAAGGTCATCGAGGATCTTCCCCGGGTCAGATTGCTGATCAGGGAGGGGTTGTCAGCGCTGACCTACAACTCGCTTCTGACCGGGGAGGTCGAGGCCGCACTGATCTTCAATCCGCCGCCGGATTCTCAGACGCTGAGAACCCCGTTGCTCGAAGAAGAGCTCTTCTGCATCGGCCACAAGGATATCGTCGGGAGCTCCGACGATCCGATCAGGCTTGAAGATATGGCGGAACTGCCCGTCGCGCTCCTGCAAAGCGGGTCTTTGTCACGTGCCTTGGTCGACCGTCCGGCTGAATTGGTAAAGCTGGACTCGCAGGCCCGCATTCAACTGGCCTCGATCGCGGGTACGCTCAGCGCCCTGAAGGAAGGACTGGCGTGTACGTTGGCCCCCAAGGTTCTGGTCAGCGATGACCTGAAAAGCGGCAAGCTCGTCGCCCGTGTCGTGACCGACCCGAGGCTTGTCCGCACGCTCTACCTTGTCACGGCGCTGGATGCAAAGCCGACTTTCCTTCGTGAAAGGATCACTTCGCTCGTCGTCGATCTGGTGCGCGATGCGGTTCGCGAAAACCTTTGGGACGGCGCGCGGCTTATCGAATCCTGAATTTCGTTCGAACCGTTTCAGATGCACATCCGCGGCACGACGTTGGGCTCGAGCCTTAGTTCGATCAGCAGCGGGCGTGCAGGTGACTGCCTGCGGGCGGATCTGCATGTATCGAAAGAAGATCAATGTCTCCACCGTGCTCGCCGGTCAAAAGCTCGGTATCAAGGAGGTCGACGAGGGAATTTGGCTGATCAGCTTCATGAGCTAAGATCTGGGATACATCGACCTGGAGCAGAGAACACTACAGACAATCGACAACCCGTTCGGCACGAGGGTGTAACCCATGTCTCCGGTACAAACTGTTACCTATGTCTCCGGGTCGGACACTATGAAAAGCGGTCCGCCTCGCGAGAGAACCTTCGAACAGGTCAAAAGCGCGCTCAAGTAGGCCGAAGGCCGATAGCGCCAGAAAAAAGTGGTGCCGCTGATAGGACTCGAACCTACGACCCCATCATTACGAATGACGTGCTCTACCAACTGAGCTACAGCGGCTGACCGGACCGGCGGATTTTTCGCCGGGCGGCGCGATGCGGATAACCGGCAATCGCGGAAAGCCCAAGGGCATCACCCTTGGAATGGGCCGCTTGATACCGGAGCGCTTGCAAAGATGCAAGAGACTTTCGCCCCCGTCCGCAAGAGATCAACCGTCCGATCGACCGGCGACGTCCCCGGCCTCCGGCATAACCTCTGCACAATCCCGCCAAAAGGCCGGATTCAGTTGAAAAACCGGGGCCGCGGCTCCTTGGGCTCTTCTTCCTCGTCGTCCGTTCCCGGATCGTCCGGCATGCGCGAAAACGGAAAGGCGATCGGCTTGTCGAGTTCCTCGGCCGTTTCCAGGGTTCTTGCCTCCGACCCCTTGGACTTTTCCGGGTTTGCTTTGGCGTTGTCCACCTCGGCTTCGGCCTTCTTTTCAGCGGCTTCTTCGGGTTTCTTTTCCACGACCTCCGTTTCGGACGTCTTTTGCTGCGAAGACGGCTCGTCGACCGCCTCAGGTGCAGCATCGGTTGGGGTTTCCGGCAGGTCCTGGACCGGCTTCACATGGCCGACATCGTCGGTCGTGCCTTCATAGCCTTCCTTGACCGCCTGGACGGGCGTGTCGGGTGTTTTGGGGTCCGGCTCAGTCTTGACGGCCTCGGTCTCCTTAGCGTCATTCTTTGCGGCAGGCTTCGCCGGTTCGGCCTGAAGTTCGAGATCCGCGATTCTCTCCGGGTTGGCAGTTTCCGTAGACCCGGCCATCTCCGCCTGTTCGGGGGCAATCGGAGGCTCGACCGCCGCGCGCGTGGGCTGAAGGACAGGGGCTTCGAAAAGCGCATCCTCGATGGTTTCGCCCGCGGACGGATCCGGCAGACCGCTCGGCGTTTTCCACTCGAACGCATCGAGACGACCCGTAACCGGCGACACCGGCTGCCATTCGGCCGACACCACGCCGTCGGCGACCCACGCCTTGTCCTGCGGCGCGCGAACCGCGCGCGACAGCCAGTCGCGCATCCGGCCCTTGTCGCCGTGTTCGGCTTCTTCCAGTTCCGCCATCATCAGGAAGGCAGCCCGCATCGGTTCCGACCGCAAGACATTCTTGAGCTGTTCGCGCGCCTCGTCGAATTCGCGTGCATCCATGGCCGCCCGCGCCACCGCAAGGGCGCCGACGCTGGTGTTGGCGCGCAGCGCCGCCAGCGATTTCACCCGTTTCAACCGGTCGACGGCCGAATCGCCGGTGCGCACATGAGAGTAAGCCTCGGCCAGGTCCGGATGGGGCGACAAACGCCAGGTCGCCTCGATGATTTTCGAGGCCTTGCGGATATCGCCGCGCCGTGTCGCAAGGCGCGAAGCGATGACGGCGGCGGGCACCAGATCGAGGGCCAGGCCATGTGCCTCCTTGGCCATGGTGTAGGCCCGTTCCGGCTCGCCTTCCTCCAGCTTCTGTGCCAGGGCGGTCAGAATGACGGCCCGGTGACGGCGGTAGGTCTTCTTGTCGATCAGTTTGGAGGTGTAATTGCGCTCCAGCGTCGCCAGCGCCTGTTCCCAGTGGCTGGCAACCGCCTGGTAGCCGAGCACGGCCTTGCCGGCCCATTCCAGACCGGGCACAGCCTTGTTGGCTTCCTCGGCATAATGTCGGGCGGCGACCGGTTCGTTGTGCCGTTCGGCCTCGATGAACAGACCATGGAGACCGAGTGCGCGGGTCTCCGGATCGTCGAGCATCGCCTCGAACCGCCCACGGGCCTCCTCGTCCTTGCCGGCAAGCTGCGCGGTCTGGGCCAGAAGCAGTTTCGTGGCCGGTTCCTCTTTCAGAAGCTTGTCCGCATCGAGCCCGTGTTTACGGGCCAGTTTGGCATTGCCGGTGCCCAGCGCGATCAGACCGCGCGACAGGGCCTGGTAGCCCTTGTCCTTGCGCCGGCGGGTGAAGAACCGCGACGCGATCTTCGGCGACCTCAGAATGACCAGCACCAGCCAGACGGCCGCAAGGAACAGGGCCAGGGCGATGCCGACCACAAGCGCCACCACGACGGGCGGCTGTTCCCAGACATAGCCGTCCCAGCTGATCGATATCACGCCGGGCAGATCCGCCATCCAGGCGAAGCCCAGCGCAACGGCAAACAGCAGGGCAAAAAAGATGAGGACGCGGATCATTGCGTTCGCTCCTTCAAGATCAAACCGGCGTTCTGCCGGCCGGTCATCGATACCATACGCGGGAAGCCGATCTCCCCGCGCTTGAAAAACGTTAGCTGTCCTTGCCACCAAGCATGGACAGGACTTCCTTGGAGGCCGCTTCGGTCATGCGGTCGACGGTCACCCGCGCTTCCGCGCGCGCAGCCCAATCGGCACCGGCCTTCTGCGCCACCTCGGGAAGCGCCTTGTAGGCCTCCAGACCTGCGGCAAGGTCGCCGCGCTTCACGGCGTTTTCCATCCGGCGCAGAACCGCCTCGGGCCCGCTTCCGTTTTCATCTCCCGGGCCACGCACCGCGACGATCGATTTTGCACTGGCCAGGAAGTTGTCCAGAAGATCGCCCGACCGGTCGGGAGCGGAAAACGCGGCATACATGTTCCGCGCAACCCCTGGGAATTCCGCGATCAGGACGGAGGCCGGCGCCACACCGGTCTGGGCGTGGGCCTCAAGCACCGCAAGATCCGTATCCTTGGGCAGGCCCGCCTTGACCGCCGCGAGTTCGGTGGTGAACGGCCGGCCGGAATCGACGGCCGATTTCAGGGCGGACACCGACAGGGCCCTGGCTGCAACCTCGCGCGCCGTCGCATCTCCCATGGTCGCTTCGACCGCGGCGAGGCGTTTGGACAGCGCGTCCAGTTCGCTGCGCACGTCTTCAAGGCCTGCCTTGCCTGCCTTCGAAACCGTTTCGATGTCGGAGGAGAGCGTCGCCAGCGTTTCGGAGGCCCGCGCCTGACTGTCGGCGAGGGTTTTCAGCGACACGTCCGAGGTCGTCACCGCCGTCTGGGCGGCCTTGGCCGTCGCTTCGACGTTCTTGAGCCGCGTCTCGATTTCCGAAAGCGACGTCTTCAGATCGCCAACACTGGTTTCCACGCCGGAAACCGTGCCGGAAAGCTGATTTGAGGCGCTAACGCTTTTCTCCAGCGCCGCAAGCCGGTCATCGATTCCTTTGACCGCTTCGGCCGTTCCCGAGGCTTCCCCGCCGTTGGCCGTGGACGCCGGCAGGTTCGCGACCCTCTCGCGAAGCGAAGCAAGCTCGGATTTCAGTTGCGAAAGTTCAGGCGCAAGATCGGTGCCGGCGCCATCGGCCATTTCGCCGACCGATTTTTCCAGCGCTGTCATGCGGTCGGAAAGACCGGTCACCAGGCCGCGAGCATCGTTGTTCCCGGCCGCCTTGGAAAGATCCGCGATCTGGCTTTCCAGATCTCCGATCTTGCGTTCGGCCTGTTGGAGCATCCGGTCGGTTGCCGGGTCGATCTTGCCCTGAATGTTCAAGACACCGGCCACATGCAGTCCATAAGCTCCCGAAAGCACCACAATCCCGCCACAGATGGCTGCGACCAGAACGCCGAACACGCCGACGCCGCCGCCTTCCGGGGCACGCGGCGGCTGGGCGGTGGAGCGCGTTCCGCTTCCCTCCGACGAAGACGAAGCGGACCCAGTGGACGATGCCTTCGGCGCACTGTCCGTGGCCTTGTCGAAGGAAGACCCGCTGGCGGTGGTCTTCGACGCTTCCGACGGTTTTGAGGCCGACGCGGACGTGGAGGCCGTCGTGGAAGTTGTCTGGCCGGCACCGGCAGATGACCCGGAGGAACCGGCTGCCGGCTTGGTCGCACTTGCGGACGATGCGGTGCCGGAGGGCTTTCCGGTCGTATCGGCAGTGGTTGAAGAGGACGGCTTTGACGACGTCGTCGAGGTCGCTGAAGACTTGGTGGACGATGATGTAGATGAAGATGCGGGTGCCGCCGGCTTGTCGGCAGACTTGGCAGCGACTTTTTCCGGCTTCAGGTCGATCGTGACCGGGCGCTTGGAGCCAGAGCCGCCCGAGGCGGACTGCGATGTGGAACCGGTCGTTCCCGACTTCGGCGCCTCGCCCGAACCGGCTGTGCCGGAAGAGGAAGATTTGCCGTTGGCCGGGTCTTTGTCAGATGCCATTTCAACTCCTCCTTCCCCGTTTCAGGGGTATCTCATTCCACTATACACACCTGCCCGCCAGAAAATACCGTTGCGAGAGACGCATTTCCGCAGTGCGGCAATCAGGACTCTCCCGGATTGGGTTAACAGCTGTTTAAGGCAAGCGTCAGTAATGCATCCTCACTTGGGTGCGCCGCGGTTTCGACACGAGTATAGACCGCCAAGGGTTCGCCGGCCTGCGGCGAAATTGCGAAGATCCTTATTTTTTTGAGCAGCCCGGCCGAATCCACGGTTTCCAGCACACTCAGGAATGCCTCCCCGCTCCGCCGCGAATATATCAGCACTCCGTCGATATCGCCCTCCCGCAGGCGATCCAGGACGGCCGCCGGCATTTGGTCCACCGGGTTGGTCTCATAGACGATGACGGGATCGCAGCGCAGGCCACGCGCGGCCAGGTTCCCCTCCAGATCTCCTGCCCGGTCTTTGGCGCACGGATAAAGCAGATGGCCTTCCGGCTGACGGTCGGCAATCAGGCCGGCCAGCGCAAGCACATCGCCATCGGCCGAAGCAACGTTCCCAAAACCGGCGGCTGCCATCGCCGCTGCCGTACGCTCCCCCACCGCGAACACCGGCAGAGCTTGAAGGTCCGAAATTTGCCGGTGCTCTTTCAGGATCCCGGCCACCCGGCTGCTTGTGACCGCAAGTCCCGTCACACCGGTGAGATCGAATCTTGCAGGCGCGGTCGTCATGGTCTCCAGCATTGGCGCTTCAAAGGCTTCAGCCCCCAGGGCGCGGATGCGGTCCGCCGTCTTGCGGCATTCCGGTTGCGGGCGTGTGACCAGGAGCCGCAAGACCGATCCTCAATCCGCCAGGAAACCGGGACCGGCCATGGCCTTCAGGGCCTCGCCGGCTTCACGCCCGATCATCGCGGCATCGGAAACGGATCCTTGCCGTTCAACGCTGTGTACTTCCGACCCGTCCGGCTTCAGGACGGTTCCCCTGAATAAAATTTTCTCGCCGTCCACGAGCGCCAGACCGCCGATCGGCGTCCGACAGGAGCCGTCGAGGACGGCCAGGAACGCCCGTTCCGCATCGAGCCGGACCTGCGTCTCCGGATCGTGGATCGCGGCAAGCAGCCTGAGGGTTGCGTCGTCGTTCTCCCGGCTTTCGATGCAGATCGCCCCCTGGCCAACCGCCGGCAGGAACTCCTCCGGCTCCAGAAGACTGGTAACGACCTCGGAAAGGCCCAGGCGTTTCAGCCCCGCATAGGCAAGCAGGGTGGCGTCCACGACACCCTCTTCCAGCTTGCGCAGCCGGGTCTGGACGTTGCCTCGATACATGACGACGTCGATATCCGGGCGAAGCCGCTTGATCATCGCCTGCCGGCGCAGGGAACTGGACCCGACGACCGCGCCTTGCGGCAAGTCCTGAAGCCGTTCGGCCTTGGGCGAGATGAAGGCGTCGCGCACATCCTCGCGCGGCAGAAACGCGCTCAGGATCAGTCCGTCCGGCAGCACCGTCGGCATGTCCTTGGACGAATGCACCGCAAGGTCGATCCGCCCGTCCAGCATCGCTTCCTCGATTTCCTTGGTGAACAGCCCCTTGCCGCCGACTTCCGACAACGGCCGGTCCTGGATCTGGTCGCCCGAGGTCTTGATGACGACGATCTCGAACGCGTCTTCGGGAAGACCATGGGCTTGCATCAGCCGGGCGCGGGTTTCATAGGCCTGGGCAAGGGCCAAGGCGCTGCCGCGCGTTCCGATTCGCAAAGTTTCAGTCCCCACGTCTCACTCTCCCTGTCGCCCGCATCGCGTTCCGGCGTTTGAAATAAAATTGCAAGGACGACTGTCCTGATGCTAGAGGCCTCTTTAAAGGTAATAAACCGGCGGCATCCAACGACTTCCGTTTCGGCCGATGATACGTAACCCGAACCCGTCGGCCAATGCGGCATGATCAATGACCTCTGTCGATCCCGATTGCAACATGCGTGATCTTACCATCCTGGGAATCGAGACGAGCTGCGACGAAACCGCCGCCGCGGTCGTGCGCGGTCCGAAGAATGCCGCCGTCCTGTCGAACGTCATCCGCTCCCAGATCGACGAACACACCGAGTTCGGCGGCGTCGTTCCGGAAATCGCCGCTCGCGCCCATATCGAGGTGCTCGACCGGATCGTCGGTGAAGCCATGCACGAGGCCGGCTGCACATGGGACGATATCGACGCGGTCGCGGCAACCGCCGGGCCGGGGCTGATCGGCGGTGTCATCGTCGGCCTGATGACCGCCAAGGCGATCGCCATGGCCGCCGGCAAGCCGCTGATCGCGGTCAATCATCTGGAGGGCCACGCACTGACGGCCCGGCTCACCGACGATCTTGCCTTTCCGTTTCTGCTGCTTCTGGTCTCCGGCGGTCACAGCCAGTTCCTGCTGGTGCGCGGCGTCGGCGACTACGAGCGCCTCGGCACCACCATCGACGATGCCATAGGCGAGGCCTTCGACAAGACCGCCAAGCTTCTGGGGCTCCCCTATCCCGGCGGACCCGCCGTGGAAAAACAGGCCAGGCAAGGCGATGTGACCCGGTTCAGGCTGCCGCGCCCGCTCCTGGACCGTCCCGGTCTGGACATGTCCTTTGCCGGTTTGAAAACCGCGCTCAGGACGCAGGCCAAGAAACTCGAGCCCGTCGACGAGCAGACGGTCGCCGACCTGTGCGCAGCCTTCCAGCGCGCGGTCTCCGACGTGCTTTCGGCCAGGACCAAGACCGCGCTCGACCTCTTTCGGGAACGCTATCCCGATGTGCCGCCCACCATCGTCGTCGCCGGCGGCGTTGCGGCCAATCAGGAAATCCGGGCAGCGCTGACGCAAGCAGCCGACGAGGCCGGCGCCCGCTTTGTCGCGCCGCCGATGAAGCTGTGCACCGACAATGCCGCCATGATCGCCTGGGCCGGGATCGAACACATGCGCCTCGGCCCGGTCGATGACATGGATATCTCGCCCCGGCCGCGTTGGCCGCTCGATGCCAGGAACAGCGGTGTTCTCGGATCGGGCAAGAAGGGCGCGAAGGTCTGATTGTCTGTTTCCTGAGATCGGCGAACTTGCTAGGAAGAGCCATCCCGCCCTCCGAACGGACGTTTCATGCGCACCTATCACAAGGCCTATGTCTATCTGACCTGCGGATCGCGGCTCCTGGTGTTCAGCCAGCCCGACCAGCCGGATGTCGGCCTGCAGGTCCCCGGCGGCACGCTCGATCCCGGCGAAAGTCATCTGATCGGCGCGAAACGCGAGTTCTTCGAAGAAACCGGCCTTGATCTCGATATTGCCTTCCATCACCTCGCCGATCAGGATCTTGTCTATCGCATGGCGACCGGCGAGCTTCACGGTCTCCACAGACGCCGGCATTACCATGCCGCCATCCACTCCGTGCCGGCGGAGGAATGGGAGCATTATGAAATGATGCCAAGTTTCGGTGGCCCGCCGATCCGGTTCCGGCTTTTCTGGCTCGACCTCGATTCGGAACGAGCCCGGAACCCGGAAAATTTCTTTGCGGAGTTCGCCGCACCGCTTGACGAATTAAGAGCCCGGGTCGAAGGAACACGCCCATGAAGCAGATCAACCGGATTTCCGTGATCGGCGGCGGCGCCTGGGGCACCGCCCTGGCTCTCACCGCGGCCCGCGCCGGGGCGACGGCTACCCTGTGGGCACGGGATCCCGATACGGTTCGTGAAATCCAGCTTCGGCGGCAGAACGCGAAATATCTGCCCGGCATCACCTTCGACGAGGACATCCACGCGACAGCGGATCTGCGCGAAGCTCTCAAGACGGAAGCGGTCCTGCTGGTCACGCCGGCGCAGACCACACGGGCGACGCTGCGGGAAATCGCTTCGGCAGGCGGCTTTGACGGGCCCCTGGTGCTTTGCGCCAAGGGCATCGAGCAGTCGACCGGTGAGCTGCTGTCACAGGTTCTCAAAGACGAGCTGCCTCAGGCAGAGGCCGCGGCCCTGTCAGGCCCGAGCTTTGCCGATGATGTCGCCCGGGGCCTGCCGACCGCGGTCACGATCGCGGCCGAGACGATGGAGACCGCCAACCGGCTCTGTGAGGCCATGGCCTCTCCTGCCTTCCGGCCCTACGCCAGCACCGATGTTACCGGCACGCTGATCGGCGGTGCGCTGAAAAACGTCCTGGCGATTGCCTGCGGCGCCGTCGTCGGCCGCAAGCTCGGCGCCAGCGCTCAGGCGGCCCTGACGGCGAGAGGCTTTGCCGAGCTTTCGCGCCTTGGGGCGGCAATGGGGGCCAGAAGCGAAACTCTGACCGGTCTTTCCGGATTGGGAGACCTGGTGCTCACCTGCTCGTCGCGCCAGTCGCGCAATTTCAGCTTCGGGATCAAGCTCGGCGAAGGACAGAAGGCGGCGGACCTGATCGCCGCCGGCGGCAAGCTGGCCGAAGGCGCCTACTCGGCCCGCATTGCGGTCGAACTCGCCAAAAGGCTGAATATCGAACTGCCGATCTGCGCCACCGTCGCCCGCATGATCGACGAGGGCCTTTCCGTCGACGACGCCCTGACCATCCTGATGTCCCGGCCGCTGAAACACGAGGCGGGAACAGATTGAAGATCCGGGCGGCGAGACGTGTTTCTCAGCCTTGTTTTATCGTTGAGTTCAAAACCCTGCCAACCTAGGTTGGCGGACAAGAAGACAGATACGGTCCCGGGTCAACGACCAGGACCGCCAGCCAAGGGGGTTTCATGCTGTACGCACTGATCTGCACCGACAAACCGCATTCGCTTCAGGTGCGGCTCGACAACCGTCCGGCTCACATCGAGTTTCTGAAGGACATGGGCGACGGGCTGAAAGCCGCCGGCCCGTTCCTCGACGACGACGGCAACATGACCGGATCCCTGGTCATCATCGAAGCCGCCAACCGGGACGAGGCGCTGGCCGTTTCCCAGGAGGACCCCTACGCCAAGGCCGGCCTGTTCGAAAGCGTCGAAATCCGCCCGTGGAACTGGGCCGTCAAGAACCCGGAGGCCTGAACACGTGCGCTACTGGCTGATCAAATCCGAACCCAACAAATGGTCCTGGGAACAGCAGAAGGCCAAGGGGGACGAAGGCGAGGAATGGGACGGCATCCGCAACTATCTGGCGCGCAACAACATGCGCGAGATGAAGCTGGGCGACCGGGCGTTTTTCTACCATTCCAATATCGGCAAGGAAATCGTCGGCATCGCGGAAGTCTGCAAGGAAATTCACCCCGATTCGACGACCGACGATCCGCGCTGGGAATGCGTCGACTTCAAGGCGGTGTGCGACATGCCGAAACCGGTCACGCTGGCCGACGTCAAGGCGGAGCCGCGCCTGGAAAAGATGTCGCTGGTCACCTCCATGCGCCTGTCGGTACAACCGGTGACGGAGGAAGAATGGAAGGTCGTCTGCGAGATGGGCGGCCTGGACAGTTGACCCCGTGAAGCGCATCACCGATCCGCGCGCATTCATCGAGGCCGAGACCAGGGCGAAGCCGGTTCCCCATGCGGAGGAAGTCCGGCTTTATCTGGCAGACGAGGCCATGGACCTCTGGCAGAAGACGGAGGACGAGCTGGGCGAGATGGGCCTTCCTCCTCCCTTCTGGGCCTTCGCCTGGGCCGGCGGACAGGCCCTTGCCCGTTACGTTCTCGACACGCCCGACCTGGTGGCGGGTAAATCCGTCTCCGACTTTGCCTGCGGCTCCGGCCTTGTGGGCATTGCCGCGCTCCTTGCCGGCGCGCAGTCCTGCCACGCGGTCGACATCGACAGCTTCGCGATCGAAGCAACACTTTTGAACGCCGCGCTGAACGGCGTCACGCTTTCCGCCGAACAGGCGGACATCACCGGAGGCGATCCGCTCGAAACGGACCTGCTTTTCTGCGGCGACGTCTTCTACGACAAGAACATGGCCGACAAGGTGCTGGCCTTCCTGGACCGGACCATGGAAAGAGGCACGCCGGTGCTGGTCGGCGATCCGGGCCGCTCCTACCTTCCGAAAAATCGGCTGGAGCTTCTTGCCACCTATCATGTTCCGGTCGTCGGCGCCCTGGAAGACAACGAGATCAAGAAGACCAGCGTCTACCGTCTCTTGCCCAAAACCGGTGCATGACGACGATTGCAGCAAGGCCCGCGCAAAAAAACAGCAGGGACCCACTTTTCCTTTTCCCGGCTTGGAGTAGGTTAAGGCCAATCGCGATCAGGAAAATCACTTAAGAACTGACCGCCCACTCGTTCAAGAGTTCCCGTTTTCGAGGAGTATTCGATGCCTATTGTTAACCGCCTGGCCGATCTCGCCGACGAAATCACCGCCTGGCGCCGCGATTTCCATGAAAATCCGGAAATCCTCTATGACACCTTCCGCACCAGCGAAAAGGTTGCCGAATTGCTGCAAAGCTTCGGACTTGACGACGTCGTCACCGGCATCGGCAAGACCGGTGTCGTCGGCGTGATCAAGGGTCGCAACGGCGGCACAGGAAAGACGATTGCCCTGCGCGCCGACATGGATGCCCTGCCGATCGAGGAAATCACCGGCAAGCCTTATGCCTCCAAGACCCCGGGCAAGATGCACGCCTGCGGCCATGACGGTCACACCGCCATGCTGCTGGGCGCTGCGAAATATCTCTCCGAAACCCGCAATTTCGACGGCACGGTGGTTGTCATCTTCCAGCCGGCCGAAGAAGGCGGCGCCGGCGCGAAAGCCATGATCGACGACGGTCTGATGACCCGCTGGCCGATCGAGGAAGTCTACGGCATGCACAATTTTCCGGGCATCCCGGTCGGCGAATTCGGCATCCGCAAGGGCCCGCTCATGGCGGCGACCGACGAATTCCGCATCACCATCACCGGCAAGGGAGGCCATGCGGCCAAGCCGCACCAGACCATCGACCCGATCGTCGTCGGCTCTCATGTCGTCACAGCACTTCAGTCGATCGCCAGCCGCAATGCCGATCCGCTGAAATCCGTTGTCGTTTCGGTCACCGTGTTCGAGGCCGGTAACGCCTTCAACGTCATCCCGCAGGAGGCCACCTTGCGCGGCACGGTGCGCACACTGGACGCAGGTGTCCGCGAGCTTGCCGAAAAACGCATGAAGGCTCTGGTGAGCTCCATCGCCGAAGGCTTCGGCGCGACGGCGGAGATCGACTACATTCTCGGCTATCCGGTCACGGCGAACCACGACGCACAGACGGAATTCGCGATCGAGGTCGCCGAAGGCATTGCCGGCAAGGGCAAGGTCGACCCCGACATCGCCCCGATGATGGGCGGCGAGGATTTCTCCTACATGCTGCTGGAGCGCCCGGGTGCCTTCATCTTTGCGGGCAACGGCGACAGCGCCGGCCTGCACCATCCGGCCTATGACTTCAACGACGACCTGATCCCGGTCGGCTGTTCCTACTGGGTCAAGCTGGTCGAAACGGCGATGCCCGCGCGCTAATCAGCGCTGAAGGATTCCAACCTGGCGTCAAGACGGAATCAGGGTCGGCATTTCGCCGGCCCTTTTTCATGACCTGCGCAGAACCTTTCCCTACGTCAGGAAAATTTCGTAAGGAATTCAATAACCAAGATAAATGGTTAGGCAGCGCAGCTTCATACTTTCCAGCCTCGCTTAAGCTAATTTTCCCTCCGGGACATCGGCAATATTCACAGGTGGGCAGAAAGTGACGATCGCAAAACACGAATGGGCTGCGTCCTTGCGGTTCGATATGATTCCTCAGGTCTTTCTGACCAACGCCGACAAGGTCCTTGACTACGCACTTCAACCGATCGTCGATGCCCACAGCGGCGACGTCTACGGGTTCGAAGCCCTGGTCCGCAACGTCGACCAGCTTGGCTGTGCGACCCCCGGAGATCTCTTCGATCTCGCCCATTCCATAGACTGCCTGCCGCGCCTGGAACTCCTGCTCCGGCGCAAGGCGATCGGAAAATTCGCGAGTATTCCGCACAAGAATGCCGAAAAGCTGTTCCTGAACGTGGATGTCCGGCTGCTCGAGACAAGCGATTTTCTTATGCAGGAAACGGTCGCGATCCTGACCCAGCACGATCTCAAGACGGCGAGCATCTGCCTCGAGGTGTCCGAGGCGGGCGACACGTCCCAGATGGACAAGGTGAAGGAATTCGTCAAAAGGGGACGGTCGCTGGACTTCTCCTTTGCCATCGACGATTTCGGCAAGGGCTATTCACAGCTTCAGAACCTTTACGACTTCGAACCGGACATTCTCAAGATCGACCGGTTCTTCATCCAGTCGATCCAGTCCGACGCCCGCAAGCGCCTGCTCGTCGCCTCGATGGTGGATCTGGCTCACGTGCTTGGCATGCGCGTGGTCGCGGAAGGCGTGGAAACGGAAGCGGAACTCAAGGTCTGCCGGCAGGTGGGCTGCGACCTGATCCAGGGCTACCTTGTGGCTCACCCCTCCACACGGATCGCCGATGCCCTGCCCCGCTACGATCGCATCGCATCGGTCGCGGAAGCCCAGAAGCAAAGCGGACAATCGGATTCCGATCTGCTCCGCCGCGAGATCCGTCCGCTCGTCGCCCTGCGCGACGACGCTTCGATGGATGACGTCCTGGCGCTCCTGCGCGCCGGACGGGCCTATCCCTTGATTCCGGTCGTCAACGCCGCGGACGAGCCCCGCGGCCTGATCCAGGAAAGCGATATCAAGGACCTGATCTACATGCCCTTCGGTCAGGACCTTTTGCGCAACAAGGCGGTCAACAACCAGTTACGCAAATATGCCCACCGCTGCCCGGTGGCCGACCTGAACTCCAGGCTGGATCAGCTGATCGGAATGATCGCCCACGACGACGACACTGGCGGCGGCGTGATCATCACGCTGAAAGGCAAGTACTACGGCTTCCTGACCACCAGCTCGCTGTTGAAGATCGCCAATGAAATCCGGATGCGGGAGGCTGAAGACCAGAATCCCCTGACGAAACTGCCCGGCAACGGATCCGTCACTTCCTTCGTGATCGACGAGGCCGCCAATTCCGAAGCCGATCGCAGCTTCTGCTATATCGACTTCGACCACTTCAAGCCCTTCAACGACACCTATGGCTTCCGCACCGGGGACCGGGCACTATTGCTCTTCTCCGAACTGATCAAACGATTGGCCAGTTCCACTCGCGATTTCGCCGGACACATCGGCGGAGACGATTTCTTCATCGGCCTCAAGGACCGCGACATCGACGAGGTGGAAAGCCTCATGTCCGCGCTGCAGGCGGAGTTCCGGCACCAGGCTGAGAGCTTTTACGATCCGCAGCACCGCGAGGCCGGGTTCATCTGCGCGAGGGACCGCACGGGCGTGGAACGGCGTTTCCCGCTTCTGACCTGTTCCATCTCCATCCTGCACCTGCCGGCGGGTCTTGCGGTCGACAATCAGGATCTTCTGCTACGCCAGATCGCGACGCTGAAATATGACGCCAAGGCCGACGAACACGGCATTGTCACCGCGACCTTCGGGCACAAGCCGGATCAGAAATCAAAGGCCTCACTGCTTGCGATGAACGGGGCCTCAACGCCGGATAAAATCGCCGTTTCGCATTGACCGATCGAGCCACTGCAGGCTGTCAGTCTTTCTGTTGGGACCGGTAAACAGCACGAGGTCACCTCACCCACAGACTGTCATCGCCCGGCGAAGTCCGGGCGATCCAATCCACCTTGTCCCACTTCGGGCTGTCGAAATGAGGCTTGGGTTAAATAAAATCCCCTGCGCTGGAGACGCGCCGCTCTGGAGACGCGTGGATCGCCCGGACTTAGCCGGGTGGCGACACCAGAAGGAAAAGCCGGCGCCATTCCAACGATCAGCGCTTTGCTTCTACCTATGAATTGTATACGCTTGTGTCCAATTCTTGCATTTGCCTCGATAATGGCGGATAAGCTTTCCATTGCTCCTTTAATCACCGGCCCCCCGTAATTCCCGATCCCAATGGCGACGCTCTTCGACACCCTGCTCCCGCATCAACTGTCTCCGGCCATCTCGTTTCTGCTGATCGGGATCAGTTTCGTGACATCCGCGCTGACCGCGGCGATCGGCCTGGGCGGAGGCATTGCGCTGATCGCGGTCATGGCGAACGTCATGCCCGTCGCCGCCCTTGTGCCGGTCCACGGCGTCATCCAGTTCGGCTCGAATGTCAGCCGCGCCCTTGTCCTGTTCCGCTACATCGACTGGTCGATCCTTGGATGGTTCGCGGCCGGAGCAGTCTGCGGCGCGGCCCTTGGCGGCTCGGTCGCGGTCACCCTGCCCGCCCCCTATCTCCGCCTCGGCATCGCCTGTTTCGTCCTGTGGACTGTCTGGGGCAAACCGCCAAGGCTGGAACAGGCAAAGAAACCGGCCATGGCGGCAGCCGGCTTTGTCGCAACGCTGTTTTCGATGTTTTTCGGGGCAGCCGGGCCGATCGGCGCCAGTGTGCTGTCGACCCTGGGCCTTACCCGGCATCAGTTCGTCGCCAATCAGGGGGCGACCGCCCTCCTCATGCACCTGATGAAGATCATTGCCTTCGGCCTGCTCGGTTTCGCCTTCGCCCCCTGGCTGGGCCTGATCGTTCTCATGATCATCAGCGGTTTCTTCGGCACCCTTTTCGGCAGCCGGCTGCTCGGGCGCATGCAGGAAGCCACCTTCAGGAAGGGTTTCAAGGTGATCATGACCCTGCTCGCCCTCAACCTGCTCCGGCAGGCCGGCGAGGGCCTGTTCTTCGGTTAGTCGGCGGGTCCTGAAAATGCACCCGTCCTTTCCAAACGCTCGATTGACCTTTTCGACGCGCTAGATTGAACTCTTCACAACCGCTTCAGCCTTGCCAGAGACCGGGCAACCCGCTAACCCAAGCGCATCGAATTCTCACGAGAACAGACGGGGCGGAAACCCATGGCAACGAATAAACTCCTCCTTCTGCCGGGCGACGGCATCGGTCCGGAAATCATGACCGAGGTGAAGAAGGTCATCTCCTGGTTCAACGCGCGCGGCGGCGACACGTTCGAAACCGACGAAGGTCTTGTCGGCGGCTGCGCCTACGATGCGCACGGCCAGTCGATTTCCGAAGAAGACATGGCCAAGGCCATGGCCTCCGACGCGGTGATTTTCGGCGCGGTCGGCGGTCCGAAGTGGGACGGCGTTCCCTATGAGGTCCGCCCGGAAGCCGGTCTCCTGCGCCTGCGCAAGGACATGGAGCTGTTCGCCAACCTGCGTCCGGCGATCTGCTACCCGGCGCTTGCCGATGCGTCCTCGCTGAAGAAGGACGTCATCGAAGGGCTCGACATCCTGATCCTGCGTGAGCTGACCGGCGGCGTCTATTTCGGCGAGCCGAAGACGATCACCGATCTCGGCAACGGCCAGAAGCGCGCCATCGACACCCAGGTCTACGACACCTACGAGATCGAGCGCATCGCCAAGGCCGCCTTCGAGCTTGCGCGCACGCGCAACAACAAGGTCACCTCGATGGAAAAGCGCAACGTGATGAAGTCCGGCGTGCTTTGGAACGAGGTCGTCACCGAGACCCACAAGAACGGCTACCAGGATGTGGAGCTGGAGCACATGCTGGCAGACGCCGGCGGCATGCAGCTCGTCCGCTGGCCGAAGCAGTTCGACGTGATCGTCACCGACAACCTGTTCGGCGACATGCTGTCCGACGTGGCCGCCATGCTGACCGGTTCCCTCGGCATGCTGCCGTCCGCCTCCCTCGGCGCGCCGGACGCGAAGACCGGCAAGCGCAAGGCGCTGTATGAGCCGGTCCACGGCTCGGCTCCGGACATTGCCGGCACAGGCGCGGCCAACCCGATCGCCATGATCGCCTCCTTCGGCATGGCCCTTCGCTATTCCTTCGAAAAGATCGCGGAAGCCGACATGCTCGACAAGGCAATCGCGAACACCCTCGACAAGGGCCTGCGCACCAGGGACATCGCCTCGGAAGGCGACAAGGTGGTCAGTACGGTCGAAATGGGCGATGCCATCATCGCCGAACTGGACGCGCTCAGCGCCTGATTTCGGCAACGAAGAAGAAAAATCGGCTGTTGGCGGGTTGCCCGTCGGCAGCCTTTTCTTTTACTGACTGGCGGGAACCCGAAAGGCCAATCCGATGACCGACAAGATCACCCCTTTCCTCGGCACCTGGATCCTGGATGTCGAGGCCAGCGATTACGAACAGGGCGAGCCGCCGAAGAGCGCCACGATGAAAATCGAGGACGAGTTCGGCATGGTCCGGTTCGCCATGAGCCAGGTGACGGCGGAAGGCGAAACGGTCGACGACGAATTCTCCGGCATGCCCGACGGTCCGGAAACCAAGCTCGGCAAGAGCGGACTGGTCGATGCCATGCGCCTGGTCTTCAACGGCGACCGCAGCCTGGTCTCCGAGGCCCGCCGCGGCGGACTGACCCTGATGAAGGCGGAACGGGAACTGTCGGAGGACGGCCGGACGCTGACCGTCACCCAGACGGTTCACCTGGTCGATGTCGCCAGCTTCACCAACGTCTCGGTTTATCGTAAGGCGCAGTAGCCTTATTCACGCTGAAGGGTCTTTCGTTGCGCCGGCAATGGCGAGCGCGGCCGATCGGGCGCTTTCCGCAATCGCGTCCGATGTTTCCCGATCTGAGACGGCGCGGGCAAATGTCAACCCGCCGACCAATCCGGTGATAACGGCCCAGGCGCGGCCTTCGCGATCCTTCGCCTCTCCGTCCCTCAGCCCGTTGGCGATCAGGGAGACGATCTGTTTCATGCGGCCTTCGAACAGGGCGTTGAGCGGCGCCCCGGCGCGCACAACATCGGGCGTCAGGGTCGCCATGGCGCAGCCGCAGGCCAGATCCGAGCGATGTTCGGGGCTCAGGTAATAATCCGCAAATGCCGTGAGCCAGTCCGCCCCGTTTTCCGCCTGGAAGCGGGTGACGCCCTCCAGGACTTCATCCAGTCCCTTGGCGAGCGCAGCTTCGAACGCCGCATCCTTTGAGCCGAAATGCGCGTAAAACGCACCCGAGGTGACACCCGCGCCTTTTGCCAGCGAATCCACGCCCACGCCTGCATAGCCATGCGCCCGGAAGCCCCGCCCGGCGGCATCCACCATGCGCTTTCTTGTCTCTTCTCTCTTGGACATCATCCGGCTCTCCAATTCCAAAATATAACGATCAATACATTTTTCTTGAAAATATAGCGACCGTTATGTAAATAATAATAACGATCGTTATTTTTGTGGAAACGGCCGTTCCACGCACAACGGAGAAACCGAAAATGCCAATCCAGCTCATCGTCACCGACGGACTGATCAACCCGGACCGGCAACAGTCCGCCTTCAGCCAGCTCACCGGGCTCCTTCTTTCCCTGCACGGGCTGACCGGAAACGAATTCATGACCCCGGCCGTCATCGGCGAAGTTGCAGTCACTCCCGCCGGAAAGACCTTCGTCGCCGGAGAACCCGAACCGATCGCGGTCCTGGAACTGACCGTGCCCTCCTTCGTCCTTGCAACACCGCAGCTCAAGGCAGCCTGGATCGAACAGGGGACGGACATCATCGAAAAGGCCGCGGAGGGCAAGCTCCCCAGAAGCCGCATCTTCGCCAACGTCTCCTATGCGGTCGACGGCGGCTGGGGCATCGCCGGCAAGGCCTATTCCAATGCGGATCTCGGCGAAGCCATTCAAAACGCGGCAGCCGCCTGACCTATGGAAGGAACACAGCATGCCCATGGTACGTATCGATCACACCCGAAGAGATGATCCGGACTTCGCGGTCAAGGCCGCCGGAACGGTTCGTTCGGCACTTGAGACGGCCTTCGCCGTCCCGAGGGACGATTTCTTCCAGGTCGTGACCGCTCATGAGTTCGGCGGCGGGCTGTTCGGTCCGCAGCGCTTTCTCGAGATAGAACACACGCAGGACCTGGTGTACGTCCAGATCACCTGCGCGGCCGGACGCACGAAAGAGCAGAAAATCGCCCTGTTTCAGGAAATCAGCTCGGGTCTCGCCAGGGAAACCGGTGTGAGGCCGGAAGACGTGATCATCAACCTCGTCGAAAACCAGCGGGAAAACTGGTCCTTCGGCCGCGGCGAAGCACCCTTCGCCTGATCCCTGACGCCCGGAAGCGACAAGCTTCCGGGCGCTTTCGGGCTCCGCGCCGATGTCTGAACATCAAGGCCATCATTGACAGAACCGCCAAGCTGCTTTCGGAATGGGAAGACCGAAGCATCTGGGGTGCGGATATTGCAATTTGGTATTTTCATTTCCCTCGACGGAAGCAGGCTTCGTGCCGGCTGTCCCAATGCCGCCATTGCCGATAGACCCGGAGGGATGCATCGTTGACAGGTCCAGATTTCCCGACCTCCGAATACGAGCGACGCCTCGAACGTGCGCAGCAAGCCATGCAGGATCAGGATCTGGACGCCCTGCTCCTGACCAGCGAGGCGGACGTCCGCTACTTCTCCGGCTTCCGCACCCTTTTCTGGCAAAGCCCGACACGGCCGTGGTTCCTGGTCGTGCCGAAGAACGGCAAGCCAGTGGCCGTCATTCCGGAGATCGGCGCAAACCTGATGGCCTCCACATGGCTGGACGACATCCGAACCTTTTCCTCGCCCCATAAGACAGATGACGGCATCACCCTTCTGACCGCATTGCTGAAGAAGACGGACCGGATCGGCCTGCCCATGGGCCGCGAGAGCGCCCTGCGCATGCCGCTCAACGATTTCAAGCGCCTGAGAAGCGCATTGCACCTGAGCGAATGGATCGATGCCACGCCACTGGTGCAGGCACTGCGAATGGTGAAGTCCGAGCTGGAGATCGAAACCATTTCCGAAATCTGCCGGATCGCGTCGGACGGGTTCGGCAATGCGGCCGACCTGTTTCACGAAGGGCAAACCCTGAAGGAGGCCTTCCGCGCCTTCCGGATCGAACTGCTCAGCCAAGGCGCCGATGACGTGCCTTATCTGGTCGGCGGCGCCGGTCAGGATGGATACGGCGATGTCATTTCACCGCCGGACGACAGGCAACTCGCCGCGGGCGATGTGCTGATGCTCGACACAGGCGCCACCCTGAACGGCTATTTCTGCGACTTCGACCGGAATTTCGCGACCGGGCATGCAAGCGAGGCGGCCAAAACGGCCTATTCGACCCTGTACGTTGCGACCGACGTCGCCATCGCCACGGCCCGGCCCGGGGTCACCTGCGCCGATCTGTTCCACGCCATGGCGGATGTCATCGGCACCACCGGCAGCGACGTCGGCCGCTTCGGCCACGGGCTCGGCATGCAACTGACCGAAGCCCCGTCCCTGATTGACTTCGATGAAACGGTCCTGACCGAAGGCATGGTGATTACCCTGGAACCGAGCATGGAAGTCACGGACGGCAAGATCATGGTGCACGAGGAAAACATCGTGATCCGGGACGGACCGCCAACGCTTCTGACACGCAGGGCACCGCCCGAATTGCCGATCCTCTAGTATTCCTGCGGCAGGTCAGGCCGACTTGCCGATGTCATCCAGCTTTTTCTGTAGAGCCAGCTTGTCCAGCGACGTGATCGGCAGGTTGACGAAGATGGAAAGCCGGTTGTTCAGCATCCGGTAGGCCTCCGTAAAGGCGAGGCTCTTTTCCGTCTCGCTCCCTTCCACCTTGACCGGATCGGGCACGCCCCAGTGAGCCGTCATCGGCTGGCCGGGCCAGACCGGGCAGCTTTCGGCGGCCGCCTGATCGCAGACGGTGAAGACGAAATCCATGGCAGGCTGGCCGGCCTCGGCAAACTCGTCCCAGCTCTTGGAGCGCATGTCATCGGTCTTGTAGTTCAGCTTCTGCAAAAGTTGCAGCGCCCGCGGGTGGACTTCGCCGGAGGGATGGGACCCTGCCGAGTAGGCCTTGAACCGGCCTTGGCCGACACGGTTCAGGATCGCTTCCGCCATGATCGAACGGGCCGAGTTGCCCGTGCACAGAAACAGGACATTGTAGGTGGGTTCAGTCATTTGATTTGTCCTTCGAGAGCCCCTCTCCCTTAGAGGGCGCAGGAAACTTCCCTAATGACCTGCCGGCACAGGTCCGGCTGGCCGCCGCAGCAATCGGCCATGAGAAATCCGAGCAGCGCCCGGATGCCGTCGAAATCCGCGTAATAACGAATGGCCCGTCCCTCGCGTTCGTTGCGGATCAGCCCGGCATTCAGGAGCACGGCCAGATTGGCCGACATGGTGTTCTGTCGGACACCGAGGATTTCACCGATTTCCCCCGCACCCATGCCCTCGGCTCCGCACTTGATCAGAAGCCGGAAGACATCGAGCCGGGTCTGCTGGCTCAGGGCGGAAAAGGCATTCAGGGCGTTGTTTGTATCCATATATCATGATTTATTGATATATTGTGACGTTTTGATGACCGGCTGTCCGAATCTGCCGCGATTGGCAATGCCGTCTGGACCATATCGAAAACGACCCGTCACGGCTTCCTGCCCGTGACGAAACAGCCGTCCGGCTTTTCTCCGGTTGACAATTTTCCGGTTCCGGGCAAAAACCGGCTCGTTTCGTACTTACTGGAGCAATGGCATGGTCCGGCACTTCGCCGACATCGCGAAAAAGCTGACGACGGTTTCGACCGGCGCCGCTTTCGCCTGCGCGACCGTTGCTCCGACAACCACCGTCAAACCGACTACGAAAACCACCGCTTAACGGTGCCGCTCGTCCCGCGCTCCCCGGGGATGGGGGGCGCTGAAAAGCCGGCTGGCCGGAAGATCGGCGGACCGGCGAAAGCGGGGAGACGGATGAGGAAATTCAACATGGGTTACAAGATTGCAATCGCGGGTGCCACGGGCAATGTCGGCCGGGAAATGCTCGACATTCTGGCCGAACGCGGCTTTCCGGCCGATGAGGTCGTCGCTCTGGCGTCCCGCCGCTCCCAGGGTACCGAGGTCTCCTTCGGCGACCGGACGCTGAAGGTTCAGGCGATGGAGAATTACGATTTCTCCGACACCGATATCTGCCTCATGTCCGCCGGCGGATCCGTCGCCAAGGAATGGGCTCCGAAGATCGCCGCCAAGGGCTGTGTCGTGATCGACAACTCCTCCGCATGGCGCTACGACTCGGACGTGCCGCTGATCGTTCCGGAAGTGAACGCCGATGCGATCGTTGGCTTTTCCAAGAAGAACATTATTGCCAATCCGAACTGCTCGACCGCCCAGCTCGTCGTCGCGCTGAAGCCGCTCCATGACGCGGCGAAGATCAAGCGCGTCGTCGTCTCCACCTACCAGTCGGTCTCCGGTGGCGGCAAAGACGCCATGGAAGAGCTGTTCAACCAGACCCGCGCCGTCTTCGTGAACGACCCGATCGAGCCGGAAAAATTCACCAAGCGGATCGCCTTCAACGTGATTCCGCACATCGATGTCTTCATGGAAGACGGTTACACCAAGGAAGAATGGAAGGTGCTGGCCGAAACCAAAAAGATGCTCGACCCGGCGATCAAGGTCACCTGCACCGCCGTCCGCGTGCCGGTCTTCATCGGCCATTCGGAATCGGTCAACATCGAGTTCGAAAACGAGATCACCGCCGAGGAAGCCCGCAACATCCTGCGCGAGGCGCCGGGCTGCCTCGTGATCGACAAGCAGGAAGACGGCGGCTACATCACGCCTTACGAATGCGCCGGTGAAGACGCCACCTACATCTCCCGCATCCGCGAGGACGCGACGGTCGAAAACGGCCTGAACATCTGGGTGGTTTCGGACAACCTGCGAAAGGGCGCTGCCCTCAACACGGTGCAGATCGCCGAGGTTCTGGTGAACCGCGGCCTGATCCAACCGAAGAAGGCCGCCGCCTGAGACAAGGCGCTGTCCGAGTCAAGGCGCTGCACGATCGATAGAGAGCCCGGCCCTCGCGCCGGGCTTTTTTATGCCGCATCAGGCTATTTGGGAAGATTCGGCAATACACCGACCAAGGTGGCTCCTGTTCGTGATTGCAGCGAATGGTAGGCTTTCAGTCCTTACAACCTGAGGAGGAAGCATCATGAAAACCTGGACCAAGCCAGCCATGGAATCCGTTGAAGCCGGCTTTGAGGTATCTCGCTACGTACCGGCTGAAATCGGATCTTGCGGCCGCAAGAAGTAACCAACGATCACACAGTCGGAAAAGCATCCGATGAAGATCAGGATCCTCGGATCCGCGGCGGGCGGCGGGTTTCCGCAATGGAATTGCAACGCGCCGCTCAGCCGTGCCGTGCGCGCGGGAAAGCCGGGCTTTCTCGCGCGGACGCAATCCAGCATCGCCGCCAGTGCGGACGGTGCCGGATGGGTCGTCTTCAACGCCTCGCCGGATATCCGGGAGCAGATCGCGGCAGCCCCCGATCTGCAGCCGCGTGCGGACGGGCCCTTGCGCCACACCCCGATCAAGGCGGTCGTGCTCACCAACGCGGATGTGGATCATATCGCGGGCCTGCTGTCGCTGCGCGAACGAGAGGGATTTACGCTCTATGCGACCCGGCGCGTTTTGAAGACTCTTGCCGAAAACAGCATTTTTCAGGTGCTCAATCCGGACGTCGTCGAGCGGCGGGAACTGCCCCTGTCCGGAACGACCGAACTGGAAGGGCGCGACGGCCCCCTCGGGCTGACGGTGGAAACGTTCCCCGTCTCTGGCAAGGTTGCCCTGTTTCTGGAACAGGATACGGAAGCGAATTTCGGCACGGCGCCGGGAGACACCATCGGCATCATGCTGCGGGAAACCGCGAAGAACGGAGCCTCGGGCCAGCTTTTCTACATCCCGGGCTGCGCGGCGGTGGACGATGCCCTGCGCCAGCGGATCGACGGCGGCGATTGCCTGATGTTCGACGGAACCGTCTTCCACGACACGGAAATGGCGGACACCGGCGTCGGCACCAAAACCGGCGCGCGGATGGGACATCTGGAGATCGGCGGACCGGCCGGGTCGATCGAGGCCCTGAAAGGCCTGGATCTGGGCCGGCGGATCTTCGTTCACATCAACAATACGAACCCGATCCTCGATCCGGACTCCGAGGCGGCAAAGGCCGTGCGGGCCGCCGGTTGGGAAGTCGGCTATGACGGCATGGAGGTCAGCCTGTGAACCCGACAGCAGCAACAAGCGCGGCCCTTCGGCCCCCTCACCACATCGTTCAAAGCGGCGTCGAGCCGACCGCAGCCGACAGGGTCCGCCAAGCCGGTCGGCTTCTTCCGCGCCCCGAATTCGAGGAGGCCCTGCGAACGGCCGGCTTCGCGCGCTATCACATCCATCATCCCTTTCATAAGCTGATGAACGCGGGCGAACTGACGAGGGCGCAGCTGCAGGCCTGGGCGCTGAACCGTTACTGCTATCAGGCGGCGATCCCGAAGAAGGATGCGATCATCCTGTCCCGCTCCGAAGACCCGGCGTTCCGCAGGGAATGGCGCAAGCGCATTGTCGACCATGACGGCGAAGACGGCGGCGAACTCGACGGTGGCATCAAGCGCTGGCTGAAACTCGCCGACGATCTCGACCTTGACGTCGACATGGTCCAGGAGCGCCGCTACGCATTGCCGGCAACCCGGTATGCGGTCGGAGCCTATCTCGATCTGGTGTCGTCCTCCTCCCTTCTGGTCGCCGTCGCCTCGTCGCTGACCGAGCTCTTTTCGCCAGTTGCCATCGGTGAGCGCGTTCCGGCCATGCTGGCGCGTTACGACTACATCACCGAAGACACGCTGGCTTATTTCAAGCCGCGGCTGCACCAGGCGCCGCGCGATGCGGAACATGCCCTGTCGCTGGTCTTCGAATGGGCGGACACACCGGACAAGCAGGCCGACGCGATCGACGCCCTCTTCGCCAAATGCGATATTCTCTGGGCCATGCTCGACGCGCTGCATCATGCCTATGTGACACCTGGCAACATCCCGCCGGGCGCCTTCCACCCGCCTGCTCTGGTCGACTGAAATGCCGGCCCGTACCCGCCATATCGTGACCAATATCAGCCAGCCGGGGTTTCCCGCTTATGTGCGGCTGCAATTCGACGAACTGCGGGACCGCTGGGCCCTGCTCGCGCCGGAAAAGGTCTATTGGCCGGATGACGTCAGCGTCGCGATCCTGAGCCGCTGCACCGGCACGACAACCGTGTCGGAAATCATTGTGGACCTGGCGGAGGAATATCAGGCGCCGGTCGAAGAGATTGGCCCGGACGTTCTGGATTTCCTGCAGGAATGGTCCGACCGACTGGTCATCCGATGCGGCGGGAGGCAGGCATGACGCAAACCGTGGGGCCGGCACTCGGGATGCTGGCCGAACTGACCCACCGATGCCCGCTGCAATGCGGATATTGTTCCAACCCGGTCGAACTCCTGAAAGCCGATAAGGAGCTGGCAACGGAGATCTGGCTCGACACCTTCGAACAGGCCGCCGATCTCGGCATTCTCCAGATGCATCTGTCCGGAGGCGAACCGACCCTTCGCCGGGATCTGGAAGACCTCGTCGCCGGCCTGGCCGCGCACGGCGTCTACACCAATCTGATCACCGCCGCCGTGACCTTGAGCCGGGAGCGAGTCGCCCGCCTGGCGGAGGCCGGCCTCGACCATGTCCAGATCAGCTTCCAGGGCGCCCGGCCGGAGACGACCGAACGCATCGGCTATTACAGGAATGCCCATGAAAAGAAACGCCAGGCGGCTGAGTGGGTCCGAGACCTGGGCCTGCCGCTCACGGTCAACGCGCCGATCCACAAACTGAACATTAACGAGGTTCCCGAATTCGTCGATCTCGCGCTGGAACTCGGCGCACAGCGGCTGGAGATCGCCAATGTGCAATATTACGGCTGGGCCTATCTCAACCGGTCCGCGCTCATGCCCGGCTACGACGCCGTCATGCGCCAGATCGAGTTTGTCGAAAAGACCAGGGAGGATCTTACCGGCATCCTCAACATCGACTTCGTCACGCCGGATTATTACGCGGATTACCCCAAACCCTGCATGGGCGGCTGGGGGGCCGATGCCTTCGTGGTCACGCCCGACGGCAAGGTTCTGCCGTGTCACGCGGCCCAGTCGATCCCCTCGCTGACCTTCGACAGCGTCACCGAAAAACCGCTGAAGGACATCTGGGAAAAATCGGAGGCCTTCAACCGGTATCGCGGTTTCGACTGGATGCCCGAGCCCTGCCGGTCATGCGAGCGACGGGACATCGATTTCGGCGGCTGCCGGTGCCAGGCACTCGCTCTGACGGGCGATGCCGCCGCAACCGACCCGACCTGCATCAAGTCGCCCTTTCACGGCGACCTGCGCCGGCTGCCGCCGGAACAGCCGATCCGAAAAAGGGTGATCGGCCGCGAAAAGATCGACGCATAGGCCGGGACCGCGCCTCGAACGGAGGCTGACTACCCGTCAGCTTCGGCAGGGGCGGCAGCTTCGAATTTCTCCGTTTCCGGATTCATCACCCGAAGTTCGGCGGAGCCGATATCGAACCATGCGCCGTGGACCTGAAGCACGTTGTTGTGCAGCGCCTCTTCCACGAAGGGAAACGTCCGCAGGTTCTTCAGGGACTGGCGCACGCCGGCAAATTCCATCGCAAGCTGCGGATCGTCCATCTTGTCGACCGGCATGCAGGCCATGGCGATGGCCGCCGGCTCCAGAAGCTTGATCCAGCGGCCGATGAAATCGCCGCGAAGAGACGGCACGTTGGCATTTTCCCTGAACGCCTGGACCCCGCCGCATTTGGCGTGCCCCATCACCACGATATGCTTCACCTTCAGCGCGCGCACCGCATATTCGATCGCGGCACTGGTTCCGTGCTGGCCGTCGGTCGCCTCATAGGGCGGCACCAGATTGGCGACGTTTCTCAAAACAAAGAGTTCGCCGGGCCCCGCAGAAAAAATCCCCTCCGGCGTCACCCGGCTGTCGCAGCAGGAAATCACCATCACTTGCGGTTGCTGGCCGTAAACTGCCAGATGCTCCCGGGTTTCCTTGTGATGGGTAAACCCCTTCTGCAGATACTGGCCGTAGCCTTCGATCAACTCGACCGGAAACGCAGCAGTCATGGTTCCTCGCATACAGACTCGTATTGACGGATCTTTATAGGGAATCGGACGAAGAAGCGCAGCCCCGTAATCGGACGAGGGGCTTCCCTTTCCGCGAAATCGAAAAACGGGGACTTCAGGCCTTCAGGTGGCGACATTCACCGAATGCTGCTCGATCTCGCCGCCATGATCCTCATAGGCATGCCGGACGGTTTCCGCGGCGCATCCGTCATAAATGCCGGTGATCGACGTCGATGCAAGCGGCTTCGCTTTCGGGTCGAGCACATGCTGCGCCGCCGCCCTGTAGGCGGCAACCCCGTCGAGCAAATGATCTTCGTGGTGGTGGGCGTCGACCAGAACTGCCGGCGTCTCCGCGGGAGATCCGGTCTCGTCTTCATGGCGCTGTGCGTCGGACTCGCTACTGTTTCCACGGTTGTCGCCCTGACCTTTCGAGTCCCGGTCCGGAGCGTATTCCGTCGCATGCGCCACGACATTGACCGCTGGCGGCCTTTCAACTGTCGATGGCATATCGGCCTCCTGGCCTTTTCCTCAAGAATACCGCCTTCTGGCAGTTATGAGGAAAAGCTTGGCAAGAAAGAGTTAACAAACCTTTACGACAGGTTAAGAGCCGATACCAGACCGGCACAAATGTATTTGCCCGTAGACAAGAACAATCTTCTGAAAATCTGGTCGACCCGACCCTCACTGTTTCAAGGACATCTTGGTTAAGGGTATCGAAGCGGATATCGGATTTATGGTTGCCATGCTGCGGATACGGCGGATAACGTTGCTCCTGTCAAGTATTTGCTTTCACGCATGAATCCCTGTGAATTCGGTGCAGATATGTCCTTTGTTGCAAATGATAATGACCGTCTCGATCGAATAATGAAATTGGTCGAAAGTGATCGCGAGAGGGATCGGGAGGCAGGGATGAGGGAATTATCCGTGCTGGCCGAATCCGGTGATCAATCGGCGATCGAAGCCTATGCTTGTAACCTTGCGTGGGAAACGCCGACCACCGACGAAGCTGTCCAATGGCTGTTGCGCGCCAATGAGTTCGACAGCGTAATCGCTGTATGGAATCTTGCAATGGTTGCGCATGAACGGGGAAACCCGTTTGACGTAAGGCGATGGATCAACCGGACAGCGGATTTGGGCCACGAGGATGCCGTGGACGTGCAGAAGATGGGATACAATGTCGAAGCGTATCTTATCAGACTTCGGAATTAGCCGCGCGCCGTCACGGTGACAGCCGCCAAAACACCAGCCCGTTTTCATCATCAATTCTGGTTGTGAGTTGATTCAGAGTTGCCCCTTGCGCCCGTCTCCCCCCTTGAGGGGGAGATGTCCGCGTTTGCGGACAGAGGGGGGTGCTGGGCCTCAAGATATATCGCAGCGCCGGAGTATGACACTCACGTCGTCACCCCCCTCTGTCACCTCTGGTGACATCTCCCCCTCAAGGGGGGAGACTGGAGAAAGGGGCATTGTCCAACCATCCCCGACAAGGTCATCCGGGAACGGAGAGCCACGGTCTTTGTCAGAGCAAACCAATAGAAATCGATAGGCCTCTGCCTCCCCGGCCCCGGCTCGCGCTTTCGCTTGGCCGGGGTGACGATGGAGCGGTTGGATTTTTGGCTGCAATGAAAAAAGCCCGCAGCCAAATGGCGACGGGCTTTATTTTTCATTCCGGCTTCAGGCCGAAACAGTCAGCAGATCAGGCGCTTGCCTTGTTGGCCGCACGTTCCGCGCGCTTGCGCTCGTGCGGGTCGAGCATCGCCTTGCGCAGACGGATCGACGCCGGCGTGACTTCGACCAGTTCATCATCGGCGATGTAGGACAGCGCGGCTTCCAGCGTCAGACGGATCGGCGTCGTCAGCTTGACCGCATCGTCCTTGCCGGCAGAGCGAATGTTCGTGAGCTGCTTGCCCTTGAGGACATTGACCTCAAGATCGTTGCCGCGGGTGTGTTCGCCGATGATCATGCCCGGATAAACCTTGGTGCCCGGATCGATCATCATCGGGCCGCGGTCTTCCAGGTTGAAGAGCGCATAGGCCACGGCCTCGCCGGTTCCGTTGGACAGGAGCACGCCGGTATGCCGACCCTGGATCGGTCCCTTGTAGGGCTCGTAGCCGTAGAACAGACGGTTGAAGATCGCAGAGCCGCGCGTGTCCGACATGAGTTCGGACTGGTAGCCGATCAGGCCACGGGTCGGCGCATTGAAGACGAGCCGCGTGCGTCCGCCGCCGGACGGCTTCATTTCCAGAAGGTCGGCCTTGCGTTCCTGCAGCTTCTGGACGACCGCCCCGGAATATTCCTCATCGACGTCGATGATGACTTCCTCGATCGGCTCCAGCCGGTTACCGGCATCGTCGAACTGGTAGACAACGCGCGGACGGCCGACGCCGAGTTCGAAGCCTTCACGGCGCATGTTTTCGATCAGGATCGCCAAGAGCAGTTCGCCGCGGCCGGAAACGACGAAGGCATCCGGCTCGTCGGTGTCTTCCACCTTGAGCGCCACGTTGCCTTCGGCTTCCTTCATCAGGCGCTCGCGGATCACGCGCGACTGCACCTTGGTTCCTTCGGTGCCGGCCAGCGGGCTGTCGTTCACGCGGAAGGTCATGGAGAGCGTGGGCGGATCGATCGGCTGCGCCTGCAGCGGCTCGGTCACTTCCGGTGCACACAGGGTGTCGGCAACGGTGGCCTTGGTCATGCCGGCGATTGCAACGATGTCTCCTGCCTCGCCCTTTTCGATCGCCTGGCGCTCGAGACCGCGAAACGCCAGGATCTTGGAGACACGGCCGGTTTCAAGCACCTTGCCGTCGCGGGACAACGCCTTCAGCGGCATGTTCGGAATGGCGGTACCCGACACGATCCGTCCGGTCAGGATCCGGCCCAGGAACGGATCGGCTTCGATCGTGGTCGCCAGCATGCGGAACGCGCCCGGCTCGGAGGCGGGCGGTGCAACCTGGTCGAGAACCATGTCGAACAGCGGATCCATGTTGTCCTTCGGACCTTCCGGATCGGTCGCCATCCATTCCTGCTTGGCGGAACCGTAGAGAACCGGGAAATCGAGCTGGTCCTCGTTCGCATCCAGGGCCGCGAACAGGTCGAACACCTCGTCGAGAACTTCGTCGGCGCGCTGTTCCGGCTTGTCGATCTTGTTGATGGCGACAATCGGCTTCAGGCCGAGCTTCAGCGCCTTGCCGAGCACGAATTTCGTCTGCGGCATCGGGCCTTCGGCCGCGTCGACCAGAAGAATGACACCGTCGACCATGTGCAGGATACGCTCCACCTCACCGCCGAAATCGGCGTGCCCCGGGGTGTCCACGATGTTGATGCGGGTGTCTTTCCAGACCAGGGAGGTGACCTTGGCCAGGATGGTGATGCCGCGTTCACGCTCGATGTCGTTGGAGTCCATCATGCGTTCTTCGGTCCGCTGGTTGTCGCGGAAAGCGCCGGACTGCTTCAACAGCACGTCGATCAGGGTGGTCTTGCCATGGTCGACGTGTGCGATGATGGCGATGTTGCGCAAGTTCATTTAAGGCTCCAAAAGACATAGCGGGCCCCGATGGACCCGCATGTCATGTCTTGGCTATTCAGTTTTCGCTGTTTGGCCCGGGTGGCTGAAATTTGCGCTCTATATAGTGCGAACCGACGGGTTGTGCAATGCAGTAACGCCGCGGTTCGCTTGACAAGCCCGGACCCAGGGCTCATATCCATAAGGCTTCCTTATTAAGGTGTTACCATGAACCTCACCGCCCCCGACGGCGGCGCCAGTTTGATGATCGTCGATATCGCCCGGCTTCTTCGCCGCCGCTTCGAGGCTGCGCTGACGAAAATAGACACGGGTCTGACCGTTGCCGAGGCGCGTACGCTTGCCTTCATCTGGCGCAATCCGGGCCAGCGCCAGGCGTCCTTGGCGGAGCGCATGTTCGTCGAACCCATGACCCTGGTCGGCTATCTGGACTCGCTGGAAAAGGCCGGTCTGGTCGTTCGTACCGTCGACCCGACGGACCGGCGCGCCAAGCTGATCACCCTTACCGACGAGGCGGACCCGATCCTGACCAAGATCGAAAAGGCGATCGATCAGGTCCATGACGATGCCTTGGGCGGCGTTCCGCAGAGCCGCCGGGACGAACTGGAGTCCCTGCTTGAAACGATGAGGGTGAACCTCCTGAATTCCGAAACGGGTAGCTGAATGACGGCCGCTGCAGAACCGGCGATGACAACGCGCCGGACGACGATCCTCGGAGCGGCTCTCGTAGCGATCGGCCCGATCACCATGTCCCTCTACACGCCGGCCATGCCGGAATTGGCCGTCGACTTCGGTACATCGGACGCCCTGATCAAGCTGACCCTGACCACTTATTTCGCCGGCTTCGCACTGACACAGCTGATCTGCGGACCGCTGTCCGACGCCTTCGGCCGCAAGCCTGTCGCCATTGGCTTCCTTGTGCTGTATCTCGCCTCCACGGTTCTGGCCACCCTGGCCCCCGATATCACCTGGATGCTGATCGCCCGTGCCCTGCAGGGCGTCGGCGCTGCCGTCGGTGTGGCCGTGTCCCGGGCTATCGTCCGCGATCAATACACCGGGCAGCATTCTGCGCGGATCATGAACACCATCGGCACCATGCTCGCGCTCGGCCCGGCGATTTCGCCGACCATCGGCGGCATTATCCTGGAGGTCTTCGGCTGGCGGGAGATTTTCATCTGCATGCTCCTTTACGGCGCTGCGCTGATGGCCGCTGTTATCGTCTTTCAGCCGGAAACAAACGCCTATCGGAACGTGAACAACATTCATCCCGAACGGCTGGCGATAAACTACATGACGCTGCTGAGCGACCGGAAATTCATGGCGCCGAGCGTTCTGCTCGGCATGTGCCTCGGCAACATCTACGCCATGGCGACGGTCCTGCCCTTCGTCATGATCCACGACGTCGGCCTGACGCCGGCGCAGTTCGGCGTCGGAATGATGCTGCAGTCTTTGTCCTTTATCGCCGGAACCTTGGTTACCGGCCGTCTTCTCAAGTATTTCGACGCCGAAAAACTGGTTCCGATCGGCATGGTCGGGATGCTCGTTGGCGCGGCGCTGTTTGCGATCCTGCTGCGCCTTTATGAGCCGACTTACCTGATCGTCATGGGGCCGGTCGGTGTCTTCGCCTTTTCGGTCGCCTTCATTCTGCCGGCGACCTTCACCTCCGCCATGCGCGACTTCCCCCATATTGCAGGCGCCTCCTCGTCCATGATGGGCTTCATGCAATTCGGGGGCGGCATCCTGGGCAGCCTGCTGATCGCCTCCCTGGGCAATCCGCTCTTCGGAATGTCGACGATCATTCCGGCCATGCCGCTTCTGGGCGTGATCCTTTATTTCCTGCTTCGGCTGAAGACCAAAGACGTTCGCGCCGCGGCCGAATAGCCGGCGAGCGGATCGGCAATCTTCGCCGATCCGTCTTCTCACGATACGCCCGAATTTTCGGGACACTACGGCCCCAGGGTCGGAGCTCATCGACATGCGGTCAGGCCGTCCTTCCATGCCAGACCCGTTGGGCGCCATCGGAATGGACGCCTTGCCGGATGCGTGAAACCAGTTCGCCTTGTCTTCCGACACTTGACCCCCGGCGCCCAAAGCGGCACACACGCCTAAAGACAAACAGGATCCTATCTTAAATGCCCAAATGTCCCGGCTACCAACCGCCGACCGCGAGCGAACGCGCCCAGGTGATGGGTATCCTGAATGTGACGCCGGATTCCTTTTCCGACGGCGGCCGGCATTTTGCCGCAGAACGTGCCCTTGCCCATGCCCGGGTCATGAAGGCGGAAGGCGCCGACATTCTGGATATCGGCGGTGAAAGCACCCGTCCGGGCTCCGAGCCTGTTTCCCTGGAAGACGAATGGTCCCGCATCGCGCCGATCCTGGAACAAATCGTGGAGCTTGATCTGCCGGTCTCCATCGACACCTACAAGGCGGAGATTGCCCGACGCGCCTGTACGGCCGGCGCCCTGATCGTCAACGACGTATGGGGTCTTCAGAAGGATCCGGCCATGCCGGACGCCGCAGCGGAAACCGGCGCCCATGTGATCATGATGCATAACCGCCCGGAAGCGGACGCATCCATCGACATCATGGCCGACATCGACCGCTGGTTCGAACGCTCCATGGCGCTTGCCGACAGGGCGGGGATTCCGAAACACAAGCAGATCCTCGATCCCGGTTTCGGCTTCGGAAAGACCATGGAGCAGAACTACGTGGTCCTGAACCGGCTGGACCGGTTGAAGAAGCACGGCCTGCCGATTCTTGCCGGCGCGTCCCGCAAACGCATGATTGGAGCCGTTCTGGACGTGCCGACCGAAGACCGCCTTTACGGGTCCCTTGCCGTTCACCTGATCGCCGTGCAAAAAGGCGCATCGATCGTCCGCGCCCACGACGTCCGACCCCATGCGGATGCGGTGCGGATTCTCCAGGCAACGCTGAGCGAATCGGCCAACGGGAAATAGACAGAACATGACGACCCACACACCGACCCGCGTTGCCCTCGGGCTCGGCTCCAACATGGGAAACTCCCGCGACAACATCGACATGGCGGTGAGATATCTGGATGCGACGCCGGGCGTTACCGTTGTTGCCCGTTCGTCCGTCTACCGGACGCCGCCCTGGGGGCCGATTCCCCAGGACGACTACAGCAACATGTGCATCACCGTAGACACCGTTCTGAAGCCGCGCGCGCTTCTGGAACGCGGCCTTGCGATCGAGGCGAGGATGGGCCGTGTCCGCGATCAACGCTGGGGTCCGCGCCTGATCGATATCGACATCCTGCTCTTCGGCGATGAAAAAATCGACCGGGACGGACTGATCATCCCTCATCCGCGCATGAGCGAGCGCGCCTTCGTCCTGATCCCGCTTGCGGAAATCTGGCCGGACGCACCGCTCGGCGACGGCCGCACCGTTGTCCAGGCACTGGAGACCTGTCCGGATAAGGACGGCGTGGTCAAGCTG
Organism: Roseibium sp.; assembly: GCF_048260565.1. Taxonomy (GTDB): domain Bacteria; phylum Pseudomonadota; class Alphaproteobacteria; order Rhizobiales; family Stappiaceae; genus Roseibium. Next base: position 99,712 of record NZ_JBLXGP010000012.1, read on the forward strand.
GACAACTAAATGGCGCAATGGCCTAGGCCTTCGACAATCCCATAAAACTGTCCATGTGAAAGCGGGCCTGTTCCGGCGTTTGGCGGAAGTCGGAGCCAATCGGACAGGCATGCCGGGCGAGGCACCCTGAAAAGCACGGCTCGCCCTGGCCGCTCGCCAGATGATCCCGGCATCTCGGGACATCGTAGCCTTCCGTCCCTGATATCGCATTAACCGGACATGCCGACAGACATGGCCTGTCGGCACAGTCGGGGCAGGGTCCCGTGGAATGGTTTTCAACTGCCGGGCCCGGATCTGCCGCCGACAAGAAGGCGGCTCGGAATCCGCTCCAGGGTCCATAAATGTCATGCACCAGAACGCCGAGCGGACTTGAAGAGAAGCCACCTGTCTTCGTCGCCCACCTTTGAAACGGATGGTACGGCGGGCCATCGAAGGGGAAAACAACGGCCAACCCGCTGTCCCGGGCAACCTCGGACAGGACACGCCCGGTGAAACGGTCGAGCGGATCCGGTGCACCGTCTGCAAACTCGGGTGATTCGGTAAATGCAGGCCAGATCCCGGATCCGGTGCTGCCGACAAGCAATAACGTTTGCACGGGAATTCCCGGAGCAACATCGGGGACGTTGTCGTTCGGCCCCGGCGAAAACCCGCCGAGCACCAGGAAACCCTCCCGGCGGCATCGAGCGACGATGTCATTCAACCGGGTAAGATCCATGTTTTGACTGCTCATTTTCGGCCAAAACCCTGCCCTTCAGGTAATTCCGCTTCGCCCCGGACGGGGGCCTTCCAAGTCATCTCCGGGTTGAAACCTTCCATTTCGACCTTGGACAATTTGTGTCCTAATTACCACGATGCTCATCCAAGAAACATTGAGAGAAAAAAAACCCAGCAATTCAGAAACCTGTCTATTGCTTCCGAACCATCACCTGTGTTGAGTAACTTAACAAAATCTGAAAAGACCATCTGGGCTAGGGTCGTCATGAAAAATCATATACGCGGCATGCTCTTCGGAGCATTGATCCTCACCGGTGCGAGCTCGGTGGCGTCCGCGGCGGACTTGGGTGGAAAAACCTCCGGCCTGACGAATGAAGTCCGGGGCGGCGTTCTCTATCACGACTTGATGCATCGCGAGAGCGGCGTCGATATCAATGCCGAAATCCTGCTTCGGTGGGTCGCCGTCGACTTCACCATTCCCGGACTGGGCACCAAAGGCATGCTGCGCCCGCATTTCGGCGGCAACCTGAACCTGTCCGGCGACACCAGCATGGTCTATGCGGGCTATTCGCTGACCCTGGATCTGACCGACTGGATGTTCATCGAAGGCAGCTTCGGCGGCATGGCCCACAACGGCGACACCAGCAAGACCACGTCGAACTCACTGGCTCTCGGCTGCAACGTCATGTTCCGCGAATCCGCTTCTCTCGGTTTCCGAATCAATGAACGGGTCAACGTCTCCGCGATGATCGAGCACTCCTCGAACAACGGCTACTGCTCGTCCAACAACGGCCTGACCAACGCCGGCGTCCGTCTCGGCTACGCGTTCTAGGCTTTTAAGGCAGATCAGCAAAAAACAGACTCTCTTTAGTCATCCCGGAAAAGCTGTCAGGCTTTATCCGGGACCGGGGAGCCCCGTTTCCGACGAATTCAGCAAAGTGATTCTAACAAAGACCTCGGCCCTCCGGTCCCTCCCGGATCTTTGCTTACGCTTCGTCCGGAATGACCAGATCGGGGATCAAAAAGAAATTCAAAAAAGGCCCGGCGAGGATGTCTCGCCGGGCCTTTTGTATGATTGACCGCGCCGGCCTCAGCCGAGGCGATTGCGCTTTGCCAGCGTCCGCAGGCGCAGGGCGTTCAGCTTGATGAAGCCGGCCGCATCCTTCTGGTCGTACGCGCCCTGGTCGTCCTCGAAGGTGACCAGCTCTTCCGAGTAGAGCGAATAGGGCGAGGCCCGGCCGACGACAATCACGTTGCCCTTGTAGAGCTTCAGCTTCACGGTGCCGGTGACATGCTCCTGGCTCTTGTCGATCAGCGCCTGCAGCATCTCGCGTTCCGGCGAGAACCAGAAGCCGTTATAGATCAGCTCCGCATAGCGCGGCATCAGCTCGTCCTTCAGGTGACCGGCGCCACGATCGAGCGTGATCGATTCCATGGCCCGGTGGGCCGACAGCAGAATGGTGCCACCCGGCGTTTCGTAAACGCCGCGGCTCTTCATGCCGACGAAGCGGTTCTCCACCAGATCGAGACGGCCGATGCCGTTGTCGCGGCCATAGTCGTTGAGTTTGGCAAACAGGGTCGCCGGCGACATCTTTTCGCCGTTCAGGGAAACAGCGTCGCCCTTTTCGAAACCGATCTCGATTTCGGTAACCACATCAGGCGCTTCGGTCGGATCGACCGTGCGCTGATAGACATATGCCGGCGGTTCCTCGGCCGGATCTTCCAGCACCTTACCTTCCGATGAGGAATGCAGCATGTTGGCGTCGACGGAGAACGGTGCCTCGCCGCGCTTATCCTTCGGCACCGGGATCTGGTATTTTTCGGCAAAGTCGATCAGATCGGTCCGCGACTTGAAGGTCCAGTCGCGCCAGGGGGCGATCACCTTGATATCCGGGTTGAGCGCATAGGCCGACAGTTCGAAGCGAACCTGGTCGTTGCCCTTCCCCGTAGCGCCGTGGGCGATCGCATCCGCGCCGGTTTCCTCGGCGATCTCGATCAGGCGCTTGGAAATCAGCGGCCGGGCAATCGATGTTCCGAGCAGATAGACGCCTTCATAGACCGCATTGGCGCGGAACATCGGGAAGACGAAATCGCGGATGAATTCCTCGCGCAGGTCGTCGATATAGATTTCCTTGATGCCGAGCATCTCGGCCTTTTTCCGCGCCGGTTCCAGTTCCTCGCCCTGGCCGAGATCGGCGGTGAAGGTCACCACCTCGCAGCCGTATTCGGTCTGCAGCCATTTCAGGATGATGGAAGTGTCCAGCCCGCCGGAATAGGCCAGCACGACTTTTTTGATGTCACCATGCGCCATGTGTGAAAAGTCCGTTTGAGATCTTGGATACGGCCGTTTCCGGGCCGCTGGATTTGGCGGGCAATTTAGCTGGTAAATAGCCGAGCGCAAGGGCTTCCTGGCGTCTTTCCGGTCGCGCTGTTATGCCAAGTGGTCACAGGTATACCGGACCTCGGACTCAAGCAGACCTAGCCGGGCATTGCTCCTTGTAGATCCTCGGCTTTTTTCGCAGGCGCATAGCGGGCAAGGATCATGTCGACGCTGTCTTCGATGACCGCAGCCATTTCAGGTCTCGTGGGCAGGCGGTTTGCGTAGATATTGGGAAAGAAGCCGCGCGATTTGATCAGCCCCATGAACTGGGTGGCGGCAAGCTTGGGATCGGCAACGTCGAGTTTGCCTTCCTGCGTCGCCCGGGCCATGAAGTCCTCCACCACACTGAGCTTCGTCATGCGGGCATCCATGTCCTCGGCCAGTTTCGGGTCGCGGATCGTTTCGCTCATGACCATGCGCGCCATGTTCATGAAGCAGGGGCTGGTCAGAAGGTCCCCCTCCGCCCAGCCGAGGCGCAGAAGGGCATCGCGAATCGGCAGGTCCGGATCGTAGGGAACCTCCATGGCCGCGTTGAACTGGTCTGCAAGGCACTGGTTGATCGCCTTGAACAGCTCTTCCTTGCTTTCGAAATGATTGTAGACCGTCCGCTTCGAGACCTGCGCCCGCTCCGAAATCCGGTCCATGCTGGCTCCGGCAAAGCCGCGCTCCTGGAATTCGGCAATCGCCGCCTCCAGGATCTGTTTCTTCTTTCGTTCGGTGACGGACATTTTGTTTTCAATCGACATGACCCCCTTTCATCCCAAAAAACGAGCCCTATGTAAACTTAGCGGTTTACACGTATGCCATTTCAATAATACACTACACAGTGTAGTTTACTTCCTTTAGCCAAGTGACAAGCCAGGGGAGGCTTTTCCCGATGTCCATTACCCTCACCATCAATGGAGAGCCGCGCACGATCGACGCGGACCCCGAAACACCGCTTTTGTGGGCGATTCGCGACGAACTCGGTATGACCGGAACAAAATTCGGTTGCGGCATCGCCCAGTGCGGCGCCTGCACGGTTCATCTCGACGGCATGCCGATCCGCTCCTGCCAGACCATGCTCGAGGATGTCGGTGATGCCTCCATCACCACCATCGAAGGCATTGACGGCAAGGCCGCCAAGGCCGTTCAGGCCGCCTGGAAGGAACTCGAAGTGCCGCAATGCGGCTACTGCCAGTCCGGCCAGGTCATGGCGGCCACGGCCCTTCTCGTCGAGACGCCCAAACCGAGCGACGAGGACATCGATACGGCCATGGACGGCAATGTCTGCCGCTGCGCCACCTATGCCCGGATCCGCCAGGCGATCCACCTCGCCGCCGACAAGATGGAGGCCTGATCCATGTTGCATCTGCTTGAAAAACCCCTTGAGTCCGCAGCTCCCAGCCGCCGCACCTTCCTGAAACTGTCCGCCGGTGCCGCCGGCGGCCTGATGCTGGCGCTGCGCATGCCGGGATCCGCCCGGGCGGCCGGCGATGACGCGCCCTTTGTCCAGCCATTCCTTCATATCCGACCCGACAACACCGTCGTCGTCCTGAACAAGCACCAGGACATGGGCCAGGGCAACGCCACCGGACTGGCGACCCTCGTCGCCGACGAACTGGATGCGGATATCGCACAGGTCACGGCCGAATTCGCCCCGGCGAACGCCGCCGTCTACAAGAACCTCGCCTTCGGCATACAGGGAACCGGCGGATCCACCGCGATGGCCAATTCCTTCATGCAATACCGACAGGCCGGTGCGGCCGCAAAGGCGATGCTCGTCGCCGCGGCAGCCGAAGACTGGGGCGTGAAGGCCACGGAAATCAAGGTCGACAAGGGCGTCCTGTCTCACCCGAGCGGTAAGTCCGCCACATTCGGCGATCTGGCAGGTCTTGCCGCCAAACAGGAGGTTCCCGCCGAGCCGGTCCTGAAACAACCGGAAGACTGGGTCTATATCGGCAAGGACTTTCCGCGCGTGGATGCCGCCGGCAAGTCGCATGGCTCCGTGGGTTTCTTCGGCATGGACCATCAGGCAGAGAACATGCTCGTCGCCGTTCTGGCCCGCCCGCCGAAATTCGGCGCGGTCGCGACCGGTTTCGACGATACCGAAGCCCGCAAGGTGAAAGGCGTGGTCGACGTCATTTCCGTACCCAGCGGCGTGGCCGTTCTGGCAACCTCCACCTGGCCGGCCATCAAGGCGCGCAGCCTTCTGGACGTCACCTGGGACGATGCCAAGGCCGAAACACGCGGCACGGCCGAGATGGCCGAGGAGCTTGCGGCCATGACCGGTAAAAAAGGTCTGCCCGTTGAAAAGGGCCATGGAGATCCGGAAGCCGCGCTCGCAAGTGCCGCCAGGGTCATCGAGGTGGACTACAGCTTTCCCTTCCTGGCCCACGCGCCGATGGAGCCGCTCGACATCACGGTTCTCTTCGACGGCAAGACCGCCACGTTCTGGACCGGGTCCCAGTTCCAGACGGTGGACCAGATGGTTGCCGGCGCCATGCTCGGCCTGACCCCGGACAAGGTCGCCATCAACACCACCTGGGCCGGCGGTTCCTTCGGCCGGCGCGCCCAGCCGGACAGCCATTATTTCGCCGAAGCGGCGCTGATCGCCAAGGCCCGGCTCGATGCCGGTCACGCGGCTCAGCCGATCAAGATCGTCTGGACCCGCGAAGACGACATCAGGGGCGGCTACTACCGGCCCATGGTCGCCCACAAGGCCCGCGTCGGTCTCGACGCAAACGGCAATGTGGTCGGCTGGCATCACCGGGTCGCCTCGAAATCGATCATGAAGGGCACTTCCTTCGAACCGTTTACGATCAAGAACGGCGTCGATGCCACAACGGTCGAAGGGGTGGACGAACTGCCCTATGAATTGCCGGCGTTCCAGGCCGAGGTCCATAACGCGGAAACGCCGGTCCCGGTGCTGTGGTGGCGCTCGGTCGGGCACACCCACACGGGTTATGTGGCCGAGACCATGATCGACCGTCTGGCCAAGGAAGCCGGCGAGGATCCCCTCGACTACCGCCTGAAGCGGATCAAGGCGGATCAACGCTATGCTGGCGTCCTGAAACTGGCCGCGGAAAAGGCCGGATGGAAGGACCCGCTGCCCGATGGCCGCTACCGCGGCATTGCCGTGGTGAAATCCTTCAACTCCTATGTGGCCGAGGTTGCGGAGATCTCCTTCCGCGACGACGGCACCGTGAAGGTGGAGAAGGTGGTCTGCGCCGTCGACTGCGGCATTCCGGTCAATCCGAAGAACATCATTGCCCAGATGGAGGGCGGCATCGGCTACGGCCTCGGCGCCATCCTGCGCAATGAGATCACCATGACCGACGGCGTGGTCGACCAGGAGAACTTCGACACCTACCTGCCGATCCGCATGACGGACATGCCGGACATCGAGGTTCACATCGTCCCCTCGACGGAAGCACCGACAGGCGTCGGCGAACCCGGCACCCCGCCGATCGGCCCGGCCGTCGCCAATGCGATTGCCGCCGCCAAGGGCGAGTGGATCACCGAGCTGCCGCTGTCGAAACACGGCCTGGCGTAAAAAGCCTCACCGGAAAGCAAAACAAGGGGGCCGCCCATCGGGCGGCCCTGATTTTTGGCAAAGCTCCACGCCATACTCAGTTGCCATCCCCGGCAAGCGAAGCGCGACCGGGGACCCAGTAACCCGTTTCCTCTCCGCTCAAACAACCGGCCTCACGGGATACTGGGTCCCCGCTTTTGCGGGGATGACAGCAGAGGGTGGGGTGAGACTGTGCCAATTCCCGGAATACTCAGCTTTCCCGCCAGTGCACCACCGCGGCAGTGACCAGACCAAACAGCAGGTGGCCGACGAGCGACGCCCAGGTCAGGGTGATGAAGCCCAGGAAGGGCGGCAGGCCGGCGAAAATATGCGCCATGATGTAGAGCGCGAAGATCCACAAGCCGACGCCGAAGCCGAGACCGACGATCCACCATGGCAGGAACGGCGTCACGACCCGCGCGATCGGCCGGGCAATGAACAGATAGCCGAGCGGATAGAACACGACGCCGACAACGCCGTGGATCAGTTCGGCGAGAAGCAGGCTCCGGAACCCGAACACCGACTGCACGAGCGCCGCCGGCTCCAACGGCCCACCGACCCAGAAGGGCGTGATCCCGCGCGCCCAGATTTCCCAGGTCAGATCGGCGGCAACCCCGGCGAAGATGGCCGTGACCAGTGTAGCCATGGTCAACGGCGGAAATAGCGAAGACGAGCCATCGGCCCGCATGGTGTTTGAACTGTTCATTGGAAATCCCCCAAAGCATGAATTGCGTCGATCCGGCAGTCTCCGGCACCCATGCAAATGGTCCGGAATCCGGTCGCAATCAAATCAAGCCTTGTTCAGGAGATCGTGGCTTCAGATCACGAAAAGGAAGGGTTTTCGTGATTGGCCAGCCACCCGAACGCATTCTGCGGTCAGATTGCCGTCCACGCTCCAGCGAAGACCGATCAACAAACTCAATCGAAAACCTCGGCCTTAACGAGCGGCCTTAGGAAAACCTGGTATCGCCGCGCGAATAGGCCGTAAGCAAAGCCACCGGCTGCGCCTCCGAGACAGGCTCCGAGAATATCGATCAGATAGGACGTTCCAAACCATGCAGAACCGGGTCCCCACGCATCTGGCGGTACACCCCGAAAAACAAGTGCTCCGAGAAAGGCCGCCGCCAACCCGCAGCCCGAGAAATATTTGGGGCTCCGGTACCCACGCCGCACTCCCACGATCAAAGCGATGACAAATCCCGGCCAAGCGCTGATGGCCATAAGCATGGCAGCAATAATTGTACCTAAAAAATAAAGGCTAAAAAAATATGGAAGAAATCCACCCTGTTCGGCCGCCATACCGGGGGAAGAGAGCGCTTCTTTCAGGGCAATCGGCACAACAGCAACCGCCGCAGCAATGAGAACCGCGATGACATAGCCGAGCAGGACCCACAACAGCTCCTGATACAGGCGCCGCTGCACCGGATCAGGCTCCGGTACCGACAGCCGCCGCCTCGCGGTCCTTCTTGCGCATGCGTTCAGAGGCCGACTTGAGCTGGCCGCAGGCGGCGAAGATATCGCGGCCGCGCGGTGTGCGGATCGGCGAGGCATAGCCGGCCCGGTTGACGATGTCGGCGAATTCCTCGATCCGTTCCCAGTCGGAGCATTCATACTCGGACCCCGGCCACGGATTGAACGGGATCAGGTTGATCTTGGCCGGAATGCCCTTCAGGAGCCGCACCAGATCGAGCGCATCCTGGTTGCTGTCGTTGACGCCCTTCAGCATCACATATTCGAAGGTAATCCGCTTGGCATTGGACAGGCCCGGATAGGCCCGGCAGGCATCGAGCAGGTCCTTTATCGGCCACTTCTTGTTGATCGGCACCAGTACGTCGCGCAGGTCGTCGCGCACCGCGTGCAGCGATATGGCCAGCATGCAGCCGATCTCCGCGCCGGCACGGGCGATTTCCGGCACCACGCCAGAGGTCGACAGGGTGATCCGGCGCTTGGACAGGGACAGCCCGTCGCCATCGGAGGCGATCAGCAGCGCCTTCTTCACGTTGTCGAAATTGTAAAGCGGCTCGCCCATGCCCATCATCACGATGTTGGACACCAGCCGGCCTTCGGACGGCACGATCGCGCCCTGGGGCGTTGATGCCTCCGGAAAGTCGCCCAGCCGGTCGCGGGCGATCAGGATCTGGGACAGGATTTCTTCCGCCGTCAGATTGCGGACCAGCGTCTGGGTGCCGGTGTGACAGAAGGTGCAGGTCAGCGTGCAGCCGACCTGGGAGGAAATGCAGAGCGTCCCCCTGCCCTCTTCAGGAATATAGACGGTTTCGACCTCGACCGGACGGCCGGCGCCACGTGCGGGAAACCGGAACAGCCATTTGCGCGTGCCGTCGACGGATATCTGTTCGGAGACGATTTCCGGACGCGCGATCGTGAAGGCCTCGGCGAGCTTTGCCCTCAGGTCCTTGGCGATATTGGTCATCAGCGCGAAATCGGAAACGCCGCGCACATAGAGCCAGTGCCAGAGCTGGGAGGCGCGCATGCGCCGCTGCTTTTCCGGCACGCCGATCTCGGCCATCGCCTCGGCCAGCTCTTCGCGGGTCAGGCCGATCAGGGTCGGCTTCTCGTCCTCGGGTGAGGCAGAGGCCGCAATACCGGAAACCGTCGGCGCGTTCGGGTTGTCCCGCGCGATGTCGAGCGTTATCGCCATGTGCTGATCCGTTTTTCGTCCGCATGCGGGCGGACACTTATCCCAATACCGGGCATTCCGATGCCGGTCGAACCGGGATATAGGGTTTTTCGGCCCGATTTCAGCCACCCGCCCGATCTTTCCGCCTGGCACGTCCGGTCCTTCCGGTCCGGAACTCCGGATGCGGTCAAAACCATATTAGCGGCAAAAAATCAAGCGTGCCGGGCGTTTCGAGCTGCAAAACCGAAATGGGAAAAACAAAAAAGCCCAAAACAAAAAGGGCCGGCGTGCCGGCCCCATCTGTCAATCGATCCGTCTGCCGCCTCAGCGGCAGGCGTCGGTAGCGCTCTTGATCGCCGCCGTCACACCGGACAGCGAGAACTTGTAGGTGGTCTTGGTTCCACGGCTGGATTCGCCGTGAACCGTCATTTCACGACCGGCCTTCATGGCGCCGACCAGCTGCGTTTCGGTCGCCGCGTTGTCGACCCAGGCCCCGTCGTTGTTCGTGAACATCGAGAAGGTCTTGCCGTCCACGTCAACGGTTACCGTCGACTTTTCCTTCATGGGGTAACCGACCAGCAGGCTCGGTTCCTCCGAAACACCTTCCGCTGGGCGGCTGGTGATGAAGAAAAAGACGTCTCCATGGTTCCGGTCGCCCGGCAGCATCTGCGTCGGCTTCGTCAGCGCATAGCAGACTTTTCCGCTGCCGCTTGCCATGACATAGGCTGCCCAGTCCTTATGCTGTTGCAGCAATGTCGGGGTCTGTGCGAAAGCCGCTGCACTCGAAAAAATTAGACCCGCGAGGGCCAAGATCAGCGTTTTTGCTTGCATCATCTCCACACCGTTTGGCTCGTGACAGTTGGTTTGCATTTTATTCAAATGCCATTCGGCATATAAACCTTGTTTTAATGATAACTTAAAGCCGGTTACGAAAGGGTTGAGAGCCCAAAATAACGTGCTTTCAAGGTCTGACCCCGCACCGTCAGGACCGGGCACAGGCTGTTTGGATAAATCGGGCAGCAGTGTGGCAGGGGCGTGCGAATAGCCCTGGCCCGGCCCGAAACCTCAGTTTCCCGGCACTTTCCGGCCTGTCCGCATCACCGGCCCGCCCTGGACATGTTTCGGCGCATCACCTGCCGGCGCACCCGCCGTGATCGACCGGTCCCGGTAACGGCCCAGCGCCCGGTGGCGGTCATACATGACGATGGCGCCCGCCATTGCCACGTTGATGCAGAATTTGGTCGGTATCTTCACCACGTGATCGCAGCGCGCCAGCATCTCCGGCGACAGCGAACCCCGTTCCGGGCCGAGCACATAGGCCGCCTGCAACGGGTGTCCGAAGCTCGGCAGGTCGATGGCCTCGTCGGTCAGCTCGACCCCGACCAGCTGGCAACCGCGCGGCAGATCCATGGTGTCGACGCTGTCCCAGGCGAAATAGGGCAAATGCCCCGGGCTCTTGGACGTATCCGACGGCGGCGCCTTGCGGATCGCCTTGTCCGCATCGACGGTAAAGAAGAAACTTGCCCCGAACGCATGCGCGGAGCGCATGAGCGTGCCGAGGTTCATCCGTTTCGACAAACCTTCCGCCCCGACTGCAAAATATCCGCGCATTCCCGTTTCCATCTCTTCTGAAGTGCGCTCTAAATACCGGCCACCCGGGAAAATTCAACCTTTGCAAGGCCGAACACGGTTAATGAAGCCTTTAAGCCCCGGCGGGAGCATGCTAACAACAAATACATTGTTTTGAATTTCTTGAGAGATTTCCACCCGTGAAAGCCTGCCTTTGCAAAGCCTTCGGGCCACCGTCCTCCCTCGTCATCGAAGAAATAGCAAACCCGGTTCCGGAACCCGGCGACGTTCTGGTACGGGTCAAGGCCTGTGCGCTGAACTTCTTCGACACGCTGATCATTCAGAACAAGTACCAGACCAAACCGGCCCTGCCGTTCTCACCGTCTGCCGAATTTGCCGGGGTGGTCGAGGCGGTCGGCGAAGGTGTGGAAGACGTGGCGCCGGGCGACCGGGTCATGGGCTATCTCGGCTACGGCGCGGCGCGCGAGCTGGTGATCACCTGCGAGGACCGGCTGGTCAAGCTGCCTGACGAGGTCTCCTTCGAGGCGGCCGCCGGACTGACGGTCACCTACGGTACCACGCTTCATGCCTTTCGCGATCGCGCAAAACTGCGGGAAGGCGAAACCGTCGCGGTGCTGGGGGCGTCGGGCGGCGTCGGCCAGGCGGCGGTGGAAATCGCCACGATCATGGGCTGCCGGGTCATCGCCTGCGCCTCGTCAGACGAAAAGCTCGCCTTTGCCCGTAGCCTCGGCGCAGCGGAGACCGTCAACTACTCCACGCAACCGCTGAAGGAAACGCTGAAAGGCCTGACCAACGGCGAAGGGGTGAACGTGGTCTACGATCCGGTCGGCGGCGAACTGGCCGAACAGGCCCTGCGCGCGACCGCCTGGGAAGGCCGCTTTCTGGTGATCGGCTTTGCTGCCGGTGAAATCCCGAAGATCCCGCTGAATCTCCCGCTTCTCAAGGGCTGCGACATTCGCGGCGTTTTCTGGGGCGAGGCCGTCGTGCGCGATCCCGAAGGCCATCAGGACAATATGCGCCAGCTTCTGGAGTGGGTCGGCCAGGGACGGCTCAACCCGCATGTGCATGCGATCTACCCGCTGGAAGATATCTCCACCGCCCTGGAGGAAATCGCCGCCCGCAAGGTGCTCGGCAAGGTGATCGTCACGCCGTAACGGGCATGTCTCAGGCGGAAAACTCCGCGATCACCGGGGCATGGTCCGACGGCTTGTCCCAGCCGCGCGCGTCGCGCAGGACCTGCGTGCCCTTGACGGCATCCGACAGCGGCGGCGACACCCAGACGTGGTCGAGACGGCGGCCCTTGTCGGCGGCCGACCAGTCCTTCGCCCGGTAGCTCCACCACGTGTAGAGCTTTTCCTCCATGGGCGTAAACCGCCGCATGGCGTCGATCCAGCCGCCGGATTGCCGGACGTTTTCGAACAGTTCTGTCTCGACCGGCGTGTGGCTGACCACCTTCAGCAATTTCTTGTGCGACCACACGTCCTCCTCGTAGGGCGCCACGTTGAGGTCGCCGACCAGAACGGCAGGCCGCGCGGTCTCCTCGCCCTTCAGCCAGTCTTTCATCTCGGCGAAGAAGTCGAGCTTGTGGCCGAATTTCGGGTTGATCTCGCGGTTCGGTTCGTCGCCACCGGCCGGAACGTAGAAATTATGCAGCCGCAGTTTCGAGCCGTTGAACGGCACGTCGACGGCAATGTGGCGACTGTCGCCCATGGCGCAGAATTCGCGGCGCTCGATGTTGTCAATCGGCAGTCGCGAGACGGTCGCCACTCCGTGGTAGCCCTTCTGACCGTTGATCGCGATATGCTCGTAACCGGCCTTGCGGAAGGCGCCTTCGGGAAAATTCGCGTCCGGGCATTTCGTTTCCTGCAGGCACAGCACGTCCGGCTGCACTTCATCCAAGAGCTTCTCCACGATCGGCATCCGGAGCCGGACGGAGTTGATGTTCCAGGTCACGATGGTCAGGCGCTTGGGCATGGGAATCCTGTTCGAAAGGCAAATCGGGCAACTTTCCTAGAGCATCCTGCGTTCAATTGAAGGCAGGATGTCTAATACTTCGAAGGCGATCAACAGACCTCCAATCGATTCCGATTGGAGGTCTGTTGATCTAGTCATAAGGATTCGAATGCCGCGCGCCTAGGCCAAATTCACCCTGTCGCGACAGCACCTGACCTCTTCAGCCAGTCCGTCCCGGCCCTCATTTAAAGTCCATCCTTTGAGCACGGACTTGTTCACAATCGCGCGTTCTCCATATTCCGTTAGGAAAACTCGGTCATTTTAGGGGCGAGTTTTAGCATTTCCTTAATCAAACGAGCGCGCCGTGAGTTTCTGTTTCAGACGCCTTCTACCCGTTATCGCCCTGATTTTCCTCGGATCCTGCTCGGCTTACGAGTTTCCGGACCCGACCCCGGAAGACTATGCCGTGCATGGCATCGACATCTCCCGCTGGCAGGGCGACATTGACTGGAACGCGGTCCGCAAGGACGGTATTTCCTTCGCCTGGATCAAGGCAACCGAAGGCGGCGACCACTCCGATCCGCGCTTCCTGGACAACTGGTATGGAGCGAAGGCCGCCGGCCTGCCCCGCGGCGCCTATCATTTTTATTACTTCTGCCGGCCGGTGGAAGAACAGATTGCCTGGGTGCAGGAAACCGTCCCCGTCGATCCGACCGCGCTGCCGCTCGTGCTCGACATGGAGTGGAACGCCCATTCCAAGACCTGTCGCGAGCGGCCCGAGCGCGAAAAGATCCTGCGCGACATGAACGCCTTTCTGGATGCCATGGAAAATCACTACGGCAAACGGCCGGTGATCTATTCCTCGGTCGACTTCCACCGCGACCGCCTCGTCGACGCCTTGCACGAAGAGCAATTCTGGCTGCGCTCGGTCGCCGCCCATCCGAACCGGGTCTACACGAAGCGGGAAGACTGGTACTTCTGGCAGTACACGGCTGAGGGCAAGGTCGACGGCATCCAGGGCGAAGTCGACCGCAACGTCTTCTTCGGCGCCAAGTCCCAGTTCAGGGACTGGCTGAACGGCAAGCTGAAACGCTGACCGGACAGGACCGCCCTAGCGGATGAAGATCTGGTGGGCCATGTCCTTGCCGTTGCTCACCGTGACCTGGGAGAAGCCCATCAGCTTGCAGAAATCCAGGAAATTGTACCTGTAGGGCTCCGCGGTCTGGGAAAAAAGCGGCGTTCCCCGTGCCATGGAGGTAAGCGACGCCAGCAGCGCCCTGAGGCGAAAGAGCGTATCGTACTGCCCGTCGCCGGTGGCAACGATGATCAGCTTTTCCAGGTGATCGCCCTTGGCGAACAGGTGATAGCCCGGCACATGGTTCTGCTGAAACTGTTGCGCCGCCAGACCGACGACGAAGGCCGCCCGCGAACTTTCCGTCGCTTCCGCGTCCGGCGTGGTATCGGAGACGTAGGTTTCGCGTGTTTGCGGTGACGGATAGTAATAGCCGGCATGGGAATCGAAATCCTGTGCCTGCACGGACAGAACCGACAGCAAAACCGCGAACACCAATGAACCGGACACAACCGGCAATCTGAACAACTGACGCATGATTTCCCCCTGCTCCTGAAGGAACGTTAGCGTCTCGGGCTGCGATTATACAAACGGAAATAAGCCTGGGGGTCTGGATCCTAGGGTTTCGGCCCGGCCATCACCAGGGACCAGAAAACCTTGTGCTTGGCGTTCGGCGCGTAAGCCGTCGCGATCCCGAGCCTTGTCGCCTTGTCGTCCAGCATGACCTTGTTGTGCTTGGGCGACTCCCGCCAGCCGGAAAAGGCTTCGGCCAGCGTGCGGTAGCCGCCGCTGACGTTTTCGACCGCGTAAGTCTCCGGCTCGCCGATTGAGGCCATGCGGGTGCCAAGCTGCTGTTTCTTCGGCAGCGACGCCCGGACGTCGCCGGCCTTGGCCATGGCCTGGGCCTGGGACAGGGCGATGGCCGTCAATGCCGGATCGACCGTGACCGGCCCCAGGCCGTTGTTGGACCGGTACTGGGAAATCATCTGCGCCGCGGTCTGCTGATCGACAGATGCATCCACGCGCGCCATGCTCTTGTAGAAGGCAGGCGTCTCCGTCTCCGAAACGCAGGCAGACAGGAGAAGGGCGGCCACACCGGCCAGGCCGATTCGCTTTACCGATCCCGCCAACATCTTGAATGCAATCATGAACTTCGCTCTGCCTGAAAGTGTTCCCCGAGGAGATCGGCCAATCCTGAACCAGCAATTGCCGCCGAACAAAGCTTATTTGTGGCAAGGCGCGGGATATGCGGGAACAAGCGGCGCAGTTGAGAGCGGTGTGCAGGCCGGAGCGCTGCGAACCCCACTGTTGTCATCCCAGCGCAGGCTGGGATCCATATGTGGGTGAGGTGAGGCCGTGCCTCCTCCGCAGCCGTCACCCCAAAACGTAACCAGCCCTCCAAAACCGACTGCCAACACCCCAAAACGAAACCAGCCCGCCGAAGCGGGCTGGTCGGTGTGGCCTGCCGCGAGAGACAGGCCCGGGCGGCTCAAGCCGGGCTTGAGCCCCTGGGAGCTTTAAGACGCACTTTGAAACTCAGCTTTTGCCGGCGTCGAGCACGTCCTCGAAGGTGCGCAGGCCCGTGGTCGGCGCGTTCACCAGCACGGCCATGTTGCCCGGCGCATGCTCGTTCTTCCACATCTTGGTGTGCGCCTTCGGGATCTGCGACCAGGGGAAGACCTCGCTCATGCACGGGTCGATCCGCCGCTCGATCATCAGCTTGTTGGCGGCCGATGCCTGCTTCAGATGGGCGAAGTGCGATCCCTGGATACGCTTCTGGTGCATCCAGACATAACGGGCATCGAAGGTGATGTTGAAGCCGGTCGTGCCGGCGCAGAACGCCACCATGCCGCCGCGCTTGACCACGAAGGTGGACACCGGGAACGTCGCCTCGCCCGGATGCTCGAACACCATGTCGACGTTGACGCCCTTGCCGGTGATGTCCCAGATCGCCTTGCCGAATTTGCGCACCTCGTTGAACCAGGCCTTGTATTCTTCCGAATTGACCTTCGGCAGCTGGCCCCAGCACTTGAAGTCCTTGCGGTTGATCACGCCCTTGGCGCCGAGGCTCATGACGAAATCGCGCTTGTCTTCTTCCGAAATCACCCCGATGGCATTGGCGCCGGCGGCTGCGCACAGCTGGGTGGCGAACACGCCGAGCCCGCCCGATGCGCCCCAGACCAGGACGTTGTCGCCCGGACGCAGGATGTGCGGCCGGTGGCCGAACAACATGCGGTAGGCGGTTGCCAGCGTCAGGGTGTAGCAGGCGGATTCTTCCCAGGTCAGGTGCTGCGGCCGCGGCATCAGCTGGCGCGCCTGCACACGGGCATACTGGGCAAAGGATCCGTCCGGAGTCTCGTAGCCCCAGATCCGCTGGGAGGGCGAGAACATCGGATCGCCGCCGTTGCATTCCTCGTCGTCGCCGTCGTCCTGGTTACAGTGAATGACGACCTCGTCGCCCACCTTCCAGCGCCGGACCTTCGACCCGACCTGCCAGACGATGCCCGACGCATCGGATCCGGCGATGTGATACGGCACCTTGTGCACGTCGAAAACGGAGATCGGCTCGCCCAGACCGGCCCAGATGCCGTTGTAGTTGACCCCGGCGGCCATCACGAGAACCAGCACCTCGTCGTCGCCGATCTCCCAGGTCGGCAGCACTTCGAGCTGCATGGCCTCTTCGGGCGGCCCATGGCGCTCGCGCCGGATCGCCCAGGCATACATCTGCTTCGGCACATGGCCGAGCGGCGGGATTTCACCCAATTCGTACAGATCTTTCACAGGTGCCGTCACAAGTTCAGCCTCTGATGTCTGGTTGTCATTGGCTTGTGCCGTTGACGTCATTCTTGTCTCCTCCGGTTCCGTCCCTGCTTGCGAATTCTGGCTCAAACTATCGCAACGCAATAGGCTTTCAGGGCCCGAAGCCCCTGTTTGCGCAACTATCCTGCTTAAAACAGCCGATTTCTATACGACTATTGCTTAACTTGCCTTTCAATCCAAGCTGCTTTTTGCATTGCATATAAAAGGGCTTTTCAGCCCACGCAGAAAACGGCATGGTTTTAGGCCGTAAATTCACAAATGAGGCTGGAATGGCGCTGCAAACGGCAAAGAACTGCAAGGAGAAGCGTGAAAAGCGGGCTTCCTGCCCGGTTGAGCGGTTCGACGCTGCAGATCAAAGCCGTTTTAGCGTCCCTTCGGGATATGGCGGATTTGTCCGGCAACGTCGTTGCAAGCTTTTGAAAACCGGACGGTTTCCTGCAAGCTTGCGCCTCGTATCCGATCAAATCCGCTCATACCATTTCAGTCTCATTTGTGAATTTACGGCCTAAAAAGAAAACCAGAGCTATGACGGGGCATCAAACAGCGGAAACAGGCCGCATTCGGAGCCCCCTTGGGAGAAAAAAGATGAGCACGCCCGATCAAGGCCGCGACCGTCCGTGGATTTTCCGCACCTATGCAGGCCACTCCACGGCCTCGGAATCCAACAAGCTCTACAGGAACAATCTGGCCAAGGGCCAGACCGGGCTTTCCGTCGCCTTCGACCTGCCCACCCAGACAGGCTACGATCCGGACGACCTGCTGGCGAAGGGCGAGGTCGGCAAGGTCGGCGTGCCGATCGCCAATCTCGGCGACATGCGCGCGCTGTTCCACGAGATCCCGCTGGAACGCATGAACACCTCCATGACGATCAACGCGACCGCTCCCTGGCTGCTGGCGCTTTATGCCGCAGCCGCCGACGAGCAGGGCGCGGACCGCAAGCTCCTTTCCGGCACGACCCAGAACGACATCATCAAGGAATATCTCTCCCGCGGCACCTATGTGTTCCCGCCGGCGCCGTCCCTGAAGCTGACCACGGACGTGATCGCCTGGACCTATTCCAACATGCCCAAGTGGAACCCGATGAACGTCTGCTCCTACCATCTGCAGGAAGCAGGCGCGACGCCGGTTCAGGAACTTTCCTTCGCACTGGCAACGGCGGTCGCCATCCTCGACAGCATGAAGGCCTCCGGCGCCATTCCGGACGCGGAATTCCCACAGGCCGTCGGCCGGATTTCCTTCTTCGTCAATGCGGGCATGCGCTTCGTCACCGAAATGTGCAAGATGCGCGCCTTCACCGAACTGTGGGACGAGATCTGCCGCGAGCGCTACGGCGTCGAGGACGAGAAATACCGCCGCTTCCGCTATGGCGTTCAGGTGAACTCTCTGGGGCTTACCGAACAGCAGCCGGAAAACAACGTCTACCGCATCCTTCTGGAAATGCTCGCCGTGGTGTTGTCGAAGAACGCCCGCGCCCGCGCGGTGCAGCTTCCGGCCTGGAACGAGGCCCTTGGCCTGCCGCGGCCCTTCGACCAGCAGTGGTCGCTCCGCATGCAGCAGATCGTCGCCTATGAGACCGATCTTCTGGAATACGCCGACATCTTCGACGGCTCGACCGAGATCACCAGAAAGGTCGAGGCGCTGAAGGAAGAGGCCCGCGCCGAACTGGCCCGGATCGACGACATGGGCGGGGCCATCGCCGCCGTGGAATCGAGCTACATGAAGCGCAAGCTGGTGGAATCCAATTCCGCGCGTCTGGCGGCGATCGAGGCCGGCGAGCAGATCGTCGTCGGCGTCAACAAGTGGACCGAGACCGAGCCCTCGCCGCTGGCAGGCACAGAAGGCGGCTCCATCCTGACCGTGCCGGAACATGTCGAGGACGAGGCCATCGACAAGATCAGGGCCTGGCGCGAGGCACGCGACCAGTCCGCGGTCGACGCGGCGCTCGCCGAGCTGAAATCGGCTGCCAGCGAAGGCCGCAACATCATGGAGCCGTCGATTGCCGCCGCCAAGGCCGGTGTCACCACCGGCGAGTGGGGACGGACCTTGCGTGAGGTCTTCGGCGAATACCGCGCGCCCACCGGCGTCGGCCAGTCGGCCCGCGACGATGCCGGCGATCTGGCGTCCGTACGCGAAGGCGTCGATGCGCTCTCGGCCAAACTCGGCCGCCGGCTGAAATTCCTGGTCGGCAAGCCCGGCCTCGACGGCCATTCCAACGGCGCCGAACAGATCGCCGTGCGCGCCCGCGACTGCGGCATGGAAGTGGTCTACGAAGGCATCCGCCTGACCCCGGCCCAGATCGTCAACGCCGCGATTGAAGAGGACGTGCACGTCATCGGCCTTTCCATCCTGTCGGGCTCCCATCTGGCCCTGGTGCGCGATGTCATGGACCGGCTGCGCGCGGCGGGCGTCGACGACATTCCGGTCGTCGTCGGCGGCATCATTCCCGACGAGGACGCCGCCAGCCTGAAGGCCATGGGCGTTGCCGCCGTCTATACGCCGAAGGACTTCCAGCTCACCGACATCATGGCCGACGTGGTCAACATCGTCGCGGCAGGGGCCGAAAAGGCGGCCTGAAGTATCGGCTTCCGAATGGCTTGAAATCGTTTCAACCAGGGAACCATACCGCTTCTGTTACCCTACGCTCCCGGTCGCTCAAATCGGTTGGATCACGGAGATCGCCCCGATGATGCCGATACCGACTGATACGCATCCGGAGCAACCCCTCCTCCAGTTTCGCGAAAAAAATTTTTGCCCTCAAATGATTGATATAAAATATCTATTTTCAAAAGCACCCTTATAGGTTTTCACCCTTTGGTAATACACCGAAGGTACCATTTGCCCGTCTAGTTCTTAACTCTGTAGGTTTTCTCCCATTGATACAGGTCGAACCAAAAAAACCCTCGGATCCTGATCTCGGAGGGAGTTTCGCCGTAACGAGATATGACCAGCCAACGCTGGCCGTTTTGAAGGATCTGTGGTCCTCAATGCCCGGCGGTCCGGTCTCGACCCCCTTTCAGTCGCCTCATGTGCTTCATGCCATTCAAACGACAAGAGCCGGTTTTCCCGAACCGGCCTTCTCCGTTTTCAGCGTCCGCCGGCAGGATGATACGCGTCCGCTTATGTTGGTGCCGCTGATGATGATCGAAAGAGGCTTTTTTAAAGTCGCCACGATGGCGGATCTGGACGTGGTGGATGTCAATGCGCCCGTTCTTGCAGGGGATCGGCCCATTCATCCAGGCGAATACGACGGTATCGTTGATGCGATTTTGGAAAACTTGACCGATGTCGACCTCTTCGACGCCTTCAATCTCCCGGAAAAGATAGGCGGTCTGGACAATCCGTTTTTCCGTTCGTCCCGAATGGAAAAACAGACGGATGTCCTGGCGCTCTCCCTGGATGGGGAGCAGAATATAGCCCAGCTGAAATCCAAGTCCGTGTTTAAGGAGGCCAGACGAAAAGGCCGGAAATTGACGGAGCAGGGTGTCGAATTCTCCGAAATCAGGACTGAGGCCGAACGCGAAAAAGCCCTGTTGTCTCTGATGGAATACAAGAGACGCCGATTGCAGGAGACCGGGATAACTCGCGATCCCTGGAGCGAAAAGCAAGAGCGGTTTTTCAAGAATGCGCTGAACAGCTATTCCGATGACTATGCGCAGACAACACTTCTGGCCTTGCGAAGAAATGACGAAATAGTCGCGGTCGCCCTCGCCTTCGTGTCAGATAGAGAATTTCACGGCTCGCTGATATCGATGGGTGAAGAGCATTGGTATAAGTACTCGCCGGGTTCAGTGTTAATCTGCAGGATAATCGAATGGGCTCTGGAAAGAGGCATTCGTCAGTTTGACTTTGGACCCGGCTCACACGGCTACAAGAAACACTTCGGTGCGCAAACCTATTCGCTGGGCCGCATTTTGGTTCCAGTCACCGCGAAGGGGCGATCCTATATGGCGCTGAGGACCTTGAAGCGCATCAAAAACGAGCTGTTTCAAACGATCAAGTCGGGCTCCCGGAGAGAGACGCCTGCAAGTTGACATCTGACGACAGCGCGCTTCTCGGCTACCGGTGCGCGCTGCCGATCAGGAGTGCTGCCACCTTGTCCGGATAAGCGTTTCCGGTCTGGCGCGAGGAGACCGTGAGCACCAGGTTGCGGCCGGTCTCGACGCGAGTCGTAAACGGCGCCATCAGCCGACCCGCTTCCAGATCGGCACGGATCAGGGCTTCGTGCCCGATGGCGATCCCGGCGCCGTTGCGCGCTTCCTCGATCGCCAGCGCATAAAGGGAGAAGGCCGGGCCGCGCGAAATTCCGACCTCTTGCGCACCGGCGGCTTCCAGCCACGCCGGCCAGTCGCCGCTCCACGTGACGTCTTCCAGGCAGGCGAACCCGGCAAGGTCCTCAGGCGCCCTGATCTGTGCGGCCAGCTCCGGCGACGCCACGGGAAAGATCACGTCCCTTGCCAGCACGATCCCGTCGCCGCACGCGCCGTCCTCAAGATAAAACAGGCTGAAGTCGAACAGCTCCCGCTTCGGATTGGGCGGCTGCTCCATGGCGGTCACGGAAATCGAGACATCCGGCAGGGCCTGGCGGATGGCCGGCAGGCGCGGCGACAGCCAGAGCTGGGCGATGCTCGGAAGCGCCGCGATACTGAGGCGGTGGGGCGAAGCCTTCGATTTCAGTTTCCGGGTCGCCTCGCCGAGCCGGTCGAAGGCATCGGTGAAATCGGGCAGGACGCTGGCACCGGCCGCCGTCAGCCGAACCCCTTGCGACCGGCGCTCGAACAGCTGCGCACCGGCCCAATCCTCCAACGCCTTGATGTGCTGGGCGATCGCGCCTGCGGTGACGCACAGCTCTTCGGCCGCAGCGGCAAAACTGCCGAGCCGGGCCGCGGCCTCGAACGCGCGCAGCGCATTGAGCGGCGG
Organism: Roseibium sp.; assembly: GCF_048260565.1. GTDB lineage: Bacteria > Pseudomonadota > Alphaproteobacteria > Rhizobiales > Stappiaceae > Roseibium. The sequence goes on from NZ_JBLXGP010000012.1 coordinate 121,349, forward strand.
CCCCTTGGGACGGGGTGGCGCAACCGGCATTTTCTTAGCCCTAGTTTTCCTAGGCCTAGTATTCAGAAAAACTGGTTTGCGGCAACCGGCAAACGCTGCTTTCCTGTCTCCAACATTTAAACCGGAGTTGCCCGAATGACCGCGCTCAGCCCCCGCCCCTGGGTTCCCGCCGCCTGTGAGACCCACGTCCAGGCCCTTGCCAAACAGGCCGAACAACCATCGGCCGCTGTGGCCGGGCGCATCGATGCGCTGATTGCGGAAAACCGGCGCATTCACGAACAGGCCTGTTTCAACCTGAACCCGGCCTCCAACGTGATGAACCCCAGGGCGGAAGCGGCCCTGTCCGCCGGGCTCGGGTCACGCGCGTCCCTCGGCTATCCGGGCGACAAATACGAGACCGGCCTGGAGGCGATCGAGGAAATCGAGGTGATGGCCGCCGAGCTCTCGGCGGAGATTTTTAGGGCGAAATACGCCGAATTCCGCGTTCCCTCCGGCGCCATCGCCAACCTTTATGCCTTCATGGCGATCTGTAAGCCCGGCGACACGATCATCGCCCCGCCCGCGTCCATCGGCGGCCACGTCACCCATCACGAGGCGGGCTGTGCCGGTCTCTACGGTTTGACAATCCACAACGCCCCGGTCAACGCGGACGGTTACACGGTCGATCTCGACGGGTTGCGCGAGCTGGCGAAAAAGGAACGTCCGAAGCTGATCACCATCGGCGGCAGCCTGAACCTGTTCGAGCATCCGGTGACAGAAATCCGCGCCATTGCCGACGAAGTCGGCGCCCGCGTCCTGTTCGACGCCGCCCACCAGTGCGGGATCATCGCCGGCGGCGCGTGGGTCAACCCGCTCGACCATGGCGCCGATCTGATGACAATGAGCACCTACAAGAGCCTCGGCGGCCCGGCCGGCGGCCTGATCGTCACCAACGACGCCGACCTCGCCAGAAGGCTCGACGCCATCGCCTTTCCCGGCATGACCGCCAATTTCGATGCCGGCAAGACCGCTGCCCTGGCGCTCACCATGCTCGACTGGCGCGACCACGGCAAAGCCTACGCCCAGGCGATGCAGGACACGGCAAAAGCCTTCGCCGCGGAACTCGATTCGCGGGGCATTCCGGTTTTCGCCAGGGCGCGCGGCTTCACCACCTCGCACCAGTTCGCGGTGGAAGCCGCTTCCTTCGGCGGCGGCCAGACAGCGGCGAAGAAAATCGCGAAGGCGGGCTTCCTTGCCTGCGGCATCGGCCTGCCGATAGCTCCGGTCGACGGCGACCTCAACGGCCTGCGCATCGGCACGCCGGAACTGGTCCGCTGGGGCGTGACGGTCAACGACATCCCCGAAATCGCCGGCCTTCTCGCCAAAGCCCTGACCAGCGACACCCCGGAAGCCCTCGCCCCGAACGTCGCCGCCCTCCGCAAGACCTTCAACAAGGTGCATTACGTCAACGGGTAGTCCGGTTCCAATCTCTTCCCCCGTGGGCAGGGCAAACGCATAGGGCAAAGTCCAGCTCCCTCTCCCCATTTTCGCTATTCTGGGGGAGAGGGTTGGGGTTCGGGGCGCAAAGCTCTCAAGGACACGGATAGGCTACATCCCCTCACCCGGGCCATTGGCCCGACCTCTCCCCATGGGAGAGGTAAACCGGAGTCCGTAGTCGAAGACTTCGCTCAAATGCGTTTCCCCTCCCCCAAACGGCGGACTTGCACTTGTGCGGTGCAAACGGCTTAATCGGCACAACGAAAACCAGAAGGCGGGAGTGAGCCGGTGACCAAGACGAATGCGGGCAATTTCTTTGAGGATTTTTATGTCGGCCAGGTGATCCGGCACGCGACCCCGCGCACGGTCACGAGCGGCGATGTGGCGCTTTATACCGCGCTCTACGGCTCCCGCTTCGCCGTCCAGTCCTCCGATGCCTTCGCCAAGGACCTCGGCTACGCCCATGCGCCGGTCGACGACCTGCTGACCTTCCACGTGGTCTTCGGCAAGACCGTGCCGGACATATCACTGAACGCCGTCGCCAATCTCGGCTACGCGGGCGGGCGTTTCCTTGCCCCGGTCTATCCGGGCGATACCCTTTCGTCGGTCTCGGAAGTGATCGGCAAGAAGGAGAATTCCAACGGCAAGACCGGCGTCGTCTATGTGCGCTCCACCGGCTACACTGCCGACGGCACCGAGGTGCTGGATTATGTCCGCTGGGTGATGGTCAACAAGCGCGACCCGGAAAGCCCGGCGCCGGACCCGGTTGTGCCGGACCTGCCCGCCGCCATCGATGCCAAAGCCCTCGGCAATGCCGTGCCCCTGCTCGACACCGCCTATTGGGACAACGATCTCGCCGGCTCCAAATTCCGCTTCGGCGACTATGAGGTCGGCGAGAAGATCGACCATGTCGACGGCATGACCGTGGAGGAATCCGAACACCAGCTCGCCACCCGGCTGTTCCAGAACACCGCTAAGGTGCATTTCAACCAGCACACGGAAGGCCAGGGCCGCTTCGGCCGCCGGCTGATCTATGGCGGTCACGTCATCTCGCTCGCCCGGGCCCTCTCCTTCAACGGCCTCGGCAACGCCTTCCATATTGCAGGCATCAACGGCGGCCGCCACGTGGCCCCGCTCTTTGCAGGCGACACGGTCTATGCCTGGTCGGAAGTGCTCTATAAGTCGGAGCTGGAAGGCCGAACCGACGTCGGCGCCCTGCGCCTGCGGCTGGTCGCCACCAAGAACCGCCCCTGCGCCGACTTCCCGCTGAAAACGGAAGACGGCAAATACGAAGACGGCGTCATCCTCGATTTTGATTATTGGGCTCTGATGCCGAAGTAGGGTGCGGTGGTTGTATCTCCGCGGCGGCTGTCGTCATGTCCATATTGAACGGTACTGACCATCATGTCGGCAAGCACGCTGATAGAATGAAGAAGCTTCAAATACGCAGGAAGCATAGGGGGTAAATTGACTCTCTACGCTTTAAAAGTGTGTGATACTCCCGGAACAATCGGGAGGATGATATGGCTTTCGAACTTCGTGAAATCAAAATCATAGGAAATCCGGAAAAAGACGAAATGATCGAACTTCCGGTCCTTCTGACCTATGCAGATAAAGAAAATTTGGACGAGGCATCAGAATGGCTACAGGTCCAATTGAAAGCACCAGCTGCTTATGGACGTGTTCTTGCTGAAGTGGAAAGAGATGCCCTCACGCTTCTGCGAAGGCTAATAACCGACCGAATTCAGATCCTTGAATCTCTTGAGCGTAAACCTCAAAGATAAATAGCCGAAATAGCCCTTAAGCCAGCGTGCGCAGTTTTTCAATTGCGGATCACCCTATAAGCAGTCTCGTTAACTGTCTGAGCTTGTCTTTCTTATTCTCGCTTTGGCTATTTTTCGGCTTACCCTTCGGATCAGGCGGCGTATTGAGCACCCGCCTTAGGATCTTGTCGCGCTTTTCCTGAGTTTTGTCTTTGGGAGTTTCCGCCATGACGGACGCACTGCCTCCACTTTTTTCCGCATCTCGCACAAAGTTGAAGCGCGCACGGCAGTTCATACAAGAACTTCACTCCGCTGCAGAAGAATACGTCTCCAGCGAGCCAGCCACGGGATACTTGGATCCAGGATCAAACGAAATAGTCGTCAACCTTGCCGCAATTACCGACTGGCCTGGAGCGATAGTGGGAGACGCTGTCCATAAGATGAGATCCGCTCTCGACTTGATGGCCTCAGAATTAGCCCGCATGAATGGCAAATCTGACAAAAATGTCTATTTCCCCTTCGCAAACTCTGCAGGAGAACTAGACGACGCCATCAAAAGCAGAAGCTTCAATAAAGCTGGCGAGGACGCAGTCGATTTAATCAAACAGTTTGCGCCCTACCGGGGCGGCAATACTGATCTTAGAGCAATCCACGATCTTGATATCGAAGACAAACATACCGTTCTCATTCTTACGACAAGCCAATTAGAGATTGCAGTTAATGCATCCTACAATATTAACAATGTTGGCGCTGGAGGCGTCCGGCTTGATATCCAAAATTTCCACTACGTCTTTCCGAATGACAGGCCTTTCGCCAACGAAAAGGTCATCCCAACTCTTGAAAAGCTTGTGGCGATGATTGAGGGAATCCTCGAATCCTTTTCGAACATGGTCGTTTCCCGCTGCTGAAGATTTCAAAGGCGATTATCCTCTACTGAATGCTCCCCACATTCGGGATAGCCCTCACCCTGCCACAGCGCTATCATCCTCCCCGTTGGAGGATCGCATGCTGACGACACTTTCGTCCCGCGAAACGTCCCTGCTGCTCGGGATCATGCAGGACCTGACGCGCATCGGCGACGGCACCCGCCTGCGCGAGCGTGTCGGCGAGCGGCTGCTTGATCTTTTGAAGGCCGATTACTTCGCCTCCTATGTGTGGAAGTCGGACAAGGACGGCGACACGGACCGGGTGTCGATCAACATGAACCCGGCGAACCTTGCGGCCTACGAAACCTATTACCAGTATCGCGACCCGATCACGCAGCCCCTGCGCTACCGGCGGCGCGCGACCCATGTCAACGAGATCATGGCCCAGGACGATCTGGCGAAGACCGAGTTCTTCAACGATTTCCTGGCGCGCGACGGCTTGCATCACGGCATGAATTTCCACGCCTATGACGGCCGGACCCATGTGGGCGATATCCGGATCTGGCGCGGACGGAACCGGGACACCTTCGACCAGCGGGACGTGGAGATCCTCGAAGCCATCGGCACAGCGTTTTCCAACGCGCTCTCCTCGCTGCGTGCCTTCGAGATCCGCCTCAATGCCGCCGACCCGGTCACCCGGATCCGCGACTGGGCCGGTGAGGTCCAACTGACGGCACGGGAAACGGACGTGGTCAAGCTGGCCATGGCCGGCAGGCGCGATGCGGATATAGCCGAGGCGCTCGGCATCTCGGTCACCACCGTGCGCACCCACCTGCGCAACGTGTTCCAGAAGTCGGGGCTCGACAGCCGCGCGGCCTTGCTTGCCCATATCAACGGCCTGCGCCCGAACTGAAATTTTTTAAAAAATACCCATCCCTCCTCATTTGTGAGGATGTGCGTTGCCTGGCTCTCCCCTTTCATGAGCGTTCCGGAAAACCGGACAAGAGGGGAAAACCATGAAAACCAGACTCCAAACGGCCGTCCTGGCCCTGGCGCTTGCCGCCACGCCCGCCTTTGCGGCGGACGATCTGACCAGCCTCACCGCCGGCGAGGCCGCCAAGGCCATCGCGGACGGGAAGATCACGTCGGAAAGCCTCGTCGAGGCCTTGCTCGCCAGGGCAAAGGCGAACGAAGCCGGCCATGCCTTCATCACGCTGGACGGCGACGGCGCACTGGCAGCGGCCAGGGCGGCGGATGCAACGATAGCCAAGGGCGAGGCCGCGGGCCCGCTCGCCGGCGTGCCCATCGTCGTCAAGGACAACATCTCATCCGCCGGCCTGCCGACGACCGCCGGAACGCCCGCGCTGAAGGACTGGGTGCCGACAACCGACGCGCCGGTTCTGGCGAAACTGAAAGCGGCCGGGGCGATCCTGCTCGGCAAGACCAACATGCACGAGCTTGCCTTCGGTATCACCTCCAACAACGCCGCCTTCGGCGCGGTCGCCAATGCCCATGACCCGTCCCGCTTTGCCGGCGGCTCCAGCGGCGGCACCGGGGCCGCGGTCGGCGGGCGGATGGCCCCGGCAGGGCTTGGCACCGACACCGGCGGCTCGGTGCGCATTCCCGCCGCCCTCAACGGCGTTGCCGGCCTGCGCCCCAGCGTCGGCCGCTATCCGCAAGCCGGGATCGTGCCGATCTCCCACACCCGCGACACCGCCGGCCCGATTGCCCGCTCGATCTCCGACCTCGTCCTCTTCGACGGCGTGATCACCGGCGATGCGATGACGCTTGAGCCTGCGGATCCGAAGTCGCTGCGCATCGGCGTTCCCTCCGCCTTCAACGACAATGTCGATCCGGAAACCGGCCGGCTGATGAAAGCCGCGCTGAAGGCCCTTGAAGACGCCGGCGCCACCCTGGTGCCGCTCGACATGAGCGAGGTCATCAGCCTCAACGACAAGATCGGCTTCCCGGTCGCGCTATGGGAGGCCAAAGGCGATATCTCGGCGTTCTTGAAGCACGCCGGCACCGGCATCACCATCGAGGATATGGCCGCCAAGGTCGCCAGTCCGGACGTGAAATTCGTCTTCGATGAGCTGATCCTCGGCGACAAGAGCATTCCGGAGGAGGTCTATCTGGCCGCCATCAACGATTTCAGGCCGAAGCTGCAGGCGCTTTACGCGGAGACCTTCGTCGTCAACGATCTCGACGCCATCGCCTTCCCGACGACGCCGCTGCCGGCCCAGCCCATCGCCGGGTCCGACGAGACGGTCAAGCTGAACGGCCAGGATGTACCGACGTTCCAGACCTTCATCCGCAACACCGATCCGGGCTCGAATGCCGGCATTCCGGGCCTGACCCTGCCGGTCGGCCTGACCAGGGACGGCCTGCCCGTGGGACTGGAACTGGACGGTCCGGCCTTTTCCGACCGGCACCTGCTCGCCATCGGCCTGACACTGGAAGGCCTGCTACCGACCATGCCCGCACCGTAACGCGGAAACCGCTCCCTCGCGGCACACGCGGGGGAGCTTACCGTTTCGCCAGCGGATGGGCGCTTTCGACCAGTTCGCGCAGGCGTTCATCCAGGACATGCGTGTAGATCTGCGTGGTGGAAATATCCGCATGCCCCAGAAGCTGCTGGACCACGCGGAGATCGGCCCCGTTCTGCAACAGGTGCGAGGCGAAGGCATGGCGCAGCACGTGCGGCGACACCTTGGCAGCCGGCAGGCCGGTCGCAACCGCCAGGTCCTTCAGATCCCGGGCGAAGGCCTGCCGGGTGAAATGGCCGCTTTCCCCGTGGGAGGGAAACAGCCACGGGCTTTTTTCATAAGCCCCTTCGGCGGCACGCAGGCCGACGTAATCGCGCATGGCTGCCTGCGCTGCCTTTGAAAGCGGCACCAGCCGCTCCTTGCCGCCCTTGCCCCGGATCTCGATCAGCCGCGCATCGCGCTTGGCCGCCGTGACCGGCAGCGCCACCAGCTCCGAAACACGAAGCCCGGTGGCGTAAAGCACCTCCAGCAGGGTGTAGAGCCGGTGGCAGCGCAGCCGTTCGGCGGCACTCTTGTGCGACTTCCGCGTGGCTTCCTGGGCGGCCCCGATCAGCCGGTCGACCTCTTCCACCGACAGCACCTTCGGCAAGGATTGGCGTTTCTTCGGCGCCGACAGGGTCCGGGTCGGATCGTCCTCGCGCAGGCCTTCCGCATAGAGGAACTTGAAATACTGCTTCAACGCGGACAGGCGGCGCGCCTGGGAGGTCGCGGCAAAACCCCGGTCGTTCAGATCGCCGAGGTAGGCAGCAAGATCGGCGGCAGTCGCCTTGACCGGCTTCTTGCCAGACAGGAATTCGCCGAAATCCTCCAGATCGCGGCGGTAGCCGGCCAGGGTGTTTTCCGCCGCGCCGCGCTCGGCGGCGAGCATTTCCAGGAAGCTCTCGCACGTGTAGTCAATCGCCACGATCACCTGTCCTCATTGAGGATTTCTGCGCCGGCATGCAGCGCCGGTTCAGCGCCCGAAGCCGTCCTTCTTGACCCTGACCTCGATTTCGCGGTCCCGCGGGTGCACGAAATTGGCCAGCGAATAGACGATCCCGTAGCCGGCCGCACCGAGAAGAACCAGAACTATCAGAAGTCGTGTGAGGGTCGGCACACCGAAGGCTCCGTCGAATCACTTTGGCATAGTGTTTCCCCTCGCGCGCGCGCGCGCAAGCCGCGCCGTGCCGGGCAGAAAAATTCGCATATCGGCCGGATTGCAAAGGGCCTTTCTTTTTCGGCGAATGTGCTACAAAGCCGCCATGGCACACCGAAGCGACCAGAAAGCGGAAAACGCACCGGCCCATCGCGGCGCAAATGCGCGCGCCGACGATGCCCGCCTCGTGGCGGCCCTGGGCAAGCGCTCCATCGTACTCGTCGGCATCATGGGCTGCGGCAAATCCACCGTCGGCCGCCGCCTGGCGAACCGCCTCGACATCCCCTTCGTGGACGCGGATACGGAAATCGAACAGGCCGCCAACATGACCGTGCCGGAGATTTTCGCCGCCCACGGCGAGCCCTATTTCCGCAAGGGCGAGGAACGGGTGATCGCCCGGCTTTTGCGGGAAGGCCCCCAGGTTCTGGCAACCGGCGGCGGCGCCTACATGAGCGAGGCGACCCGGCAGGAGATCGCCGAAAACGGCATTTCCATCTGGTTGAAGGCGGATCTGGACACGGTCATGGAGCGGGTGCGCAAGCGGTCCAACCGTCCGCTTTTGCAGACCCCGGACCCGGAAGGCACCATGCGCGACCTGATGGCAAAGCGCTATCCGGTCTACGGCCTGGCCGAGCTGACCGTCAGTTCCCGCGACGTACCCCATGACCACGTAGTTGAAGATATCGTCGCAGCCCTTAAATCCAGACTGCTGGCGGAAGATCTGACCACTTCTGCCCAAGAAACCGCAACAGGCGCACAATGAGCGAAACACTGGACATCGCCCCGGAAAGGGAAGCGGAGCTGAGAACCGTCAACGTGGATCTGGGCGAGCGCTCGTACGGAATCGAAATCGGCCGCGGCCTGATCGAACAGGCCGGCGAGAAAATCGCGGAGCTCCTGCCCGGAAGCCGGCTGGCGATCGTCACCGATGAAACCGTGGCGGGCCTGCATCTGGACACGCTCAAAAAGAGCCTCAGCGCCGCCGGGCTGGATCATGTGGTCCTGACCGTTCCGGCGGGCGAAGCCACCAAGTGCTTTGCCATGTACGAACGCCTGTGCGACGAGGTCCTGGCAGCCCGGCTGGAACGCAGCGACGCGGTTGTCGCGCTTGGCGGCGGCGTGGTCGGCGACCTTGCCGGTTTCGTCGCGGCTTCCGTCCGCCGCGGCATGAAATTCATCCAGATCCCGACGACCCTGCTCGCCCAGGTGGACAGCTCCGTCGGCGGCAAGACCGGGATCAATTCCCGCCACGGCAAGAACCTGATCGGCGCCTTCTACCAGCCGTCCCTGGTCCTTGCCGATACGGCAATCCTCGACACCCTGCCTCTGCGCGACTTCCGCGCCGGCTATGCGGAAGTCGCCAAATACGGCCTGCTCGGCGACGAGCCGTTCTTCGCGTGGCTGGAGGACAACTGGCAGGCGGTCTTTGCCGGCGGTCCGGAACGGGACGAGGCGGTCGCCCGCTCGTGCCAGGCCAAGGCGGACGTGGTCGCGGCCGACGAGCTGGAGGCCGGACGCCGGGCGCTCCTCAACCTCGGCCACACCTTCGGCCATGCGCTGGAATCGGCGGTGGCTTACGAAACCGTGCGGCTCGTCCATGGCGAAGGCGTCGCCATCGGCATGATGCTCGCCCATGAGTTTTCGCAGCGCCTCGGCCTGATCGACGAGGACGTCGTCGCGAGGGTAGAAAAGCACCTGACCGATGTCGGGCTGCCGATCCGCATGTCGGACATTCCCGGCCAGCTCCCGCCCGCCGAAACGCTGATGGACATCATCGCCCAGGACAAGAAGGTCAGCCGAGGCCAGCTGACCTTCATCCTCAGCCGCGGCGTCGGCGAGAGCTTCGTCGAAAAGGGCGTGGAACCGGAAACCGTACGGACCTTTCTGGAAGAAAAGCTGAAGCAATGATGGAACTCACACTCTGGCTGGCCATTGCCGCCGTCTTCATCCTGCTGTTCCTGTCGGGCTTTTTCTCCGGCTCGGAAACGGCGCTGACCGCAGCCTCGCGCGCCCGTATCCACCAGATGGAAAAGAGCGGCGACGGCAAGGCGAAAACCGTCAGCCGCCTGATCGCCTCCCGCGAGCGGCTGATCGGCGCGCTTCTGCTCGGCAACAACCTGGTCAACATTCTCGCTTCCGCCCTGGCCACCAGCGTGTTCCTGACGCTGTTCGGTCACGCAGGCGTTGCGTTTGCCACCCTGATCATGACCGCGCTGGTCGTGGTCTTCGCCGAAGTCCTGCCGAAAACCTGGGCGATTTCCAATCCGGAGCGCTTTGCCCTAGCGGTCGCACCCGTGGTCAACGTCATCGTTGCCGTTTTCGGACCTGTCGTCATCGGCGTGGAGGCGATCGTGCGGATCATGCTGCGCGTCGTCGGCGTCAATGTGGGCGAGGACACCTCGATCCTGTCCGCCCATGAGGAACTGCGCGGCGCGGTCGACCTGCAGCACAAGGAAGGCGGGCTGGTCAAGGCGGAGCGCGACCGTCTCGGCGGCGTTCTCGATCTTGCCGAACTGGAAGTCTCCGACGTCATGGTGCACCGGACCAACATGGTCGCCCTGAACACGGAAGAAGAGCTGCCGAAACTGATCGACCAGGCGCTGTCGTCCCCCTACACGCGCCTGCCGTTGTGGCGCGGCGAAAGCGATAATTTCGTCGGCGTGCTGCACGCCAAGGACCTGCTGCGCGCCCTCCATGCCGCCGGCGGCGATTTTTCAAAGATCGATCTGCTCCAGATCGCGACCCCACCGTGGTTCGTGCCCGACACCACGAGCCTGCAGGACCAGCTCAACGCCTTCCTGCGCCACAAGGCCCATTTCGCCCTCGTCGTCGACGAATACGGCGAGGTGATGGGGCTGGTGACCCTGGAAGACATTCTGGAGGAAATCGTCGGCGAGATCGCAGACGAACACGACGTGGAACTGGAAGGCGTGCGGCCCCAGGCCGACGGTTCGGTCATCGTCGACGGCTCCGTCCCGATCCGCGACCTCAACCGGGCGACCGACTGGCGCCTGCCGGACGACGAGGCCACCACCATCGCCGGCCTCGTCATTCACGAGGCGCGGATGATCCCGGAAGAACGCCAGATCTTCACCTTCCACGGCTTCCGCATCACGGTGCTGCGCCGGGAGAAGAACCGGATCACCCGTCTCAGGATCATGCCGCTCGGCCAGAAACCCAACCTGCTGGCGGCCGGAGCCGCCCAGACCCCGCCCCCGCCGACCGTCCCGGCGAGCAAGGTTTAGGGCAGCCTGTCGCTTGCACCAGTTAACCTCTCCCATGGGGAGAGGTCGGAGCGAAACTCCGGGTGAGGGGTGTCCTCGAAAGGCAAGACGCTCTGACCGTCTAGGACGCCGTTGCCCGTGCCGCGCGTGGATCGGCTTCTTCAGGCGCGCGCGCCTCGATGGCGAGCGCGTGGACACCGGTGGCGAGGTCTTCGGCCAGCAATTCGTTGATCTTGCGGTGACGGTTGACCCGGCTCATGCCGGAAAAGGCGGGCGAGACGATCCGCACCCGGAAATGGGTTTCGCCGCCCTCGCGCCAGCCGCCGTGGCCGGCGTGCTTGTCCGATTCGTCGATGACGTCCAGTGTCTGCGGAGCCAGCGCCTGTGTCAGTTTGGCAATGATACTGTCCCTGGTGCTCATGCTATCTTTTTCCTTCTCTCGCGCTCAAGTTAACAGTCAGGCTCCGAATCGTCAGCGATTTCCGGGTTCGAAATATCAGCAAGAATGTAGATGTACATGAACGACACCAGTCTCAAGGATCATTGGAACCACGCCTGGGAAAAACAGGACGACACCGCGGTCAGCTGGTTTCAGGAAACACCGGAACCGTCGCTGTCGCTTGTCGAACGCCACGCACCCGACCGGACGTCCGCCTTCGTCGATATCGGCGGCGGCGCCTCCCGTCTGGTCGATTCCCTTCTCGACCATGGGTATTGCGACCTTACCGTCCTCGATCTTTCCGGATCTTCCCTGGAGATTGCCCGGCAGCGCCTCGGCGAACGGGCGAGCGGCGTCACCTGGATCGAAAGCGACGTTCTGGACTGGAAACCGGACCGCCGGTTCGGCGTCTGGCACGACCGGGCGGCCTTTCACTTTCTGACCGCTCCCGGCGATCAGGAACGTTACAGGGATCTTCTGGACCGCGCGCTGAAGCCCGGCGGGATCCTCATCCTCGGCACCTTCGCCCCGGACGGACCGGAAAAATGCTCCGGACTGCCCGTCTGCCGGCACGACAGTGCGACGATCTCGCGCGTGTTGGGCAACGGCTACGAACTTGTCGAAACCCTTGCCCATGACCATGTAACGCCAGCGGGACGCATCCAGCATTTCAGCTACAGCGTATTTCGCCGAAGCTGACATTCATGCTAATGTCTCCGGCTGCCACGCCCTGCCATTCCAAACCTGAATATGAAAACTGTCGGGACAGCCGCCCAAACCGACTTGTCCCGAAGCGCCCTGCGGACGATATTGACGCTCATGAAACTGGACTCAAAGATATTCGACAGCATCCGGGTCAAGCCTGACAAGGAACGTCTGGAGGAAGATCGCCACCCGGTGTGCGAACATCCGGGCTGCAAGCGGCCGGGCATCCATCGCGCGCCCAAAGGCCGGGACATGGAGGGCCAGTATTACCGGTTCTGCGTGGACCACGTCCGGGAGTACAACAAGTCCTACAATTATTTTTCCGGCATGCAGGACGACGATGTCCGCAACTATCAGAAGGATTCCATGACCGGCCACCGGCCCACATGGAAAATGGGCGTCAACCGCCAGGCGGCCGACGGCCCGGACGGCTATGATCCGCGCGCCAATATGCGTGCGCACGCCAACCGCAGGTCCGCCGATGCCCGGCGTCCGCGGCAAAGAAAGCTTCTGGCGCTTGAAAAACGCTCCCTGGATGTGCTGAATCTCCCTCAAACAGCACGTGGCGATGAGATCAAGGCGCGCTATAAGGAACTTGTGAAATTAAACCATCCGGATGCCAATGGCGGTGATCGTTCCTCCGAGGACCGCCTGCGGGAAATCATTCAGGCCTATAACGTCCTGAAGAAAGCCGGTTTCTGTTAGTCTGCATTTTCTGCAGGCTTTTTCCAACAAGAACGCCGCCCGGCCGTGTGCCGGGGCAGCGGAGGACCGATGACTGAGACGACGAACGCGGCTGCAAGCATGCCGGATACCGAAATTTCCGTGGAAGAGGTCTTTGGCTTCAAGACCGACCTGAGAGTACCGGCCTTTTCGACCGCGACCGAACACGTTCCGGACCGGGACGAAGACTATCTGTTCGACCGCGCGACCACGCTCGCCATCCTGGCAGGTTTCGCGCACAACCGCCGCGTCATGGTGACCGGCTACCACGGCACCGGAAAGTCGACCCACATCGAGCAGGTCGCCTCGCGCCTGAACTGGCCCTGTATACGCGTCAACCTGGACAGCCACATTTCGCGTATCGACCTTGTCGGCAAGGACGCCATCGTCATCAAGGACGGTCTGCAGATCACCGAATTCAGGGACGGCATCCTGCCCTGGGCCTACCAGCACAACGTCGCCCTCGTCTTCGACGAATACGACGCCGGCCGCCCGGACGTGATGTTCGTGATCCAGCGTATCCTGGAATCCTCCGGCCGCCTGACGCTGCTCGACCAGAGCCGCGTGATCCGGCCTCACCCGGCCTTCCGCCTGTTCGCCACCGCCAACACCGTCGGCCTCGGCGACACCTCCGGCCTCTACCACGGCACCCAGCAGATCAACCAGGCCCAGATGGACCGCTGGTCGATCGTCACCACGCTGAATTATCTGCCCCACGACAACGAAGTCGATATCGTCCTGTCCAAGGCCAAGCACTACCAGAATCCGGAAGGTCGCGAGATCGTGTCCAAGATGGTTCGCCTGGCCGACATGACCCGGAACGCCTTCATCAACGGCGACCTGTCGACGGTCATGAGCCCGCGGACCGTCATCACCTGGGCGGAAAACGCGAATATCTTCGGCGACGTCGGTTTTGCCTTCCGCCTGACCTTCCTGAACAAGTGCGACGACATGGAACAGACCCTGGTGGCCGAGTTCTATCAGCGCTGCTTCGGCGAGGAACTGCCGGAATCCGCCGTCAACGTCGTGATGAGCTAGGATCGATGGCAGGCCCTGGAGACAACAGCCGCCCCGGCAAGGGCAAACCGGTCGATACGGAACCGTTCAAGCGGGCCGTAACCGGGACCATGCGGGCGATCGCCGGCGAACCCGAGCTGGAAGTGGTGTTTTCCGGCGACCGTCCGGGTGTGTCGTCCGCTGGCGCCCGCCTGCCGGAGCCCTCGCGCAAGCTCTCCAGAGAGGAAGTCGCGATCACCCGGGGCATGAGCGATTCCATGGCCCTCAAGCTCGCCTGCCACGACCCCGCCGTTCATTCCAAAAACGCGCCCAGCGGGCCGGAGGCACGTGCCCTGTTCGAGGCTGTCGAACAGGCCCGCTGCGACGCGGTCGGCTCCATGCGCATGCAAGGCGTTGCCGGCAACATCTCCGCAATGCTCGACGACCGCTTCCGCAAGGCCAATGCCCCGGAAGTCACGAGCCGGGAAGATGCCCCGCTGCAGGACGCGCTTGCCATGATGGTGCGCGAACGCCTGACCGGCACGCCGCCGCCGGCGAGTGCGGCCAAGCTGGTCGACATGTGGCGGGAATGGATCGAGGACAAGGCCGGTCACGATCTGGACCGGCTGGTCCCGCAGCTCGAGGACCAGGCCGGCTTTGCCAGCCATTTCCGTGACGTTCTGAAAGCCCTCGACATGGGCGACGAGATCGGCGAGCACGACGACAGCGAAAACCAGGACGAAAACGAGGACAACGGCAACAACGACGAAGCCGAAACCGGTGGCGACACCGAACAGGACACCGGCGAGCAGGAAGCCTCTCCCCAGGAAATGGAGATGTCCGGCGAGGAACAGGACGCCGGCGAAACCGAGGCCGCCGATGCCGAGTTCGAAGACTTCGCCGAAGACGACATGGCGGAAGACGCCGAGGAAGCCGGCGAAAGCGAGCGCCGCGACCTGCCCTTCTCCAACCGGCCTCCGGTGTCCGACTACAAGGTCTTCACCACCCAGTTCGACGAGACGGTCACCGCGGAAGATCTCTGCGACATTGCCGAACTGGACCGCCTGCGCGGCTTTCTCGACAAGCAGCTGACCCATCTTCAGGGCGCGGTCGCACGACTGGCGAACCGGCTGCAAAGAAAATTGATGGCGCAGCAGAACCGGTCCTGGGATTTCGACCTGGAAGAAGGCCTGCTCGACACCGCCCGCCTGACCCGCGCGGTGACCGACCCCATGGCCCCGCTTGCCTTCAAGCAGGAACGGGATACCAATTTCCGCGATACGGTCGTCACCCTGCTACTGGACAATTCCGGCTCCATGCGTGGCCGACCGATCACGGTCGCCGCGACCTGCGCCGATATTCTCGCGCGCACGCTGGAGCGCTGCGGCGTGAAGGTGGAAATCCTCGGGTTCACCACCAAGGCCTGGAAGGGCGGCCAGTCACGCGAGGCCTGGATCGGCGCCGGCAAGCCGGCCACCCCCGGCCGGCTGAACGACCTGCGCCACATCATTTACAAGTCCGCCGACGCCCCCTGGCGCCGCGCACGCCGAAACCTCGGACTGATGATGCGCGAAGGCCTCCTGAAGGAAAACATCGACGGCGAGGCCCTGACATGGGCCCACGAACGGCTGATGGCCCGGCCGGAACAGCGGCGCATCCTGATGATGATCTCCGACGGCGCACCGGTGGACGACTGCACCCTGTCGGTCAACCCGGGCAACTATCTGGAGCGGCACCTGCGCTATGTCATCGAGGAAATCGAAACCAGGTCGCCGGTGGAGCTGATCGCCATCGGCATCGGCCACGACGTCACCCGCTACTATCGCCGGGCGGTCACCATCGTCGACGCGGAAGAACTGGCCGGCGCCATGACCGACCAGCTCGCCGATCTCTTCGACGACGAGGTGCAGATGGCGGCACCTGTCCGCGGCCGGCGGAAGCAGGCGGGAAATCGCCGA
The DNA here is from genome assembly GCF_048260565.1 of Roseibium sp. Taxonomy (GTDB): domain Bacteria; phylum Pseudomonadota; class Alphaproteobacteria; order Rhizobiales; family Stappiaceae; genus Roseibium. The sequence continues at coordinate 137,180 of NZ_JBLXGP010000012.1, forward strand.
TAATGAAGCGCCGCGGCGGATACGGCAGTCTGCTTGCCGCGGCTCTCCTCTTTGCGCTCCCATTCGCCTTCTCAGGCCCGGCCCATGCCCTCGATCTGCTCAGCGAAGGCACCCCGGCAAAGGTAACCGTCCGGCAGATAGACCAGTTCAAGATCGGCCGCTCGGATACGAAATTCGGTGCCCTGACCTATCTGGGAGGGCTGGAACTCATTTCTCCGGACCGGAATGTCGGCGGGCTGTCGGGCCTGCTCAGCCTGGATGACGGCCGGCAGATCCTGGCGGTCACCGATAATGGTATCTGGTTTTCCGCAACCGTTGACCAGACCCCGGACGGAAAGCCGGTCGGCATTTCGAATGCCCGTTATGCCGAGATGCTCGACAAGAGCGGCCGTGCCCTGCGGAACGGACGCGGCAGCGATACCGAGGCATTGACCATCGACGGCGACACCGTTCTGGTCTCCGCGGAGCGGATCAACACCATCTACCGTTTTCCCTGGCCCCTGAAAACCGGCAAAGAGCACCTGATCGGCGAACTTGCGCTCCCGTCCGAGGTTCGCAACCTGAGGGGAACCAAGGGGATGGAAGCCCTTGCACTGGCTCCATCCGGCTCGCCGATTGCCGGAACGCTGATCGCTATTGCGGAGCGGGGAAAGACCGGCGACGACGACCTGCCCGGATTTCTGATTACCGGCAACAAGGTGGAGCACTTCACCGTGATGCGTTCCGACCGGTATGACGCGACCGACGCCGCCTTTCTGCCTGACGGAACCCTGCTCCTGCTGGAGCGCCGGTTCAATCTCCGGGACCTGGTCGGCATGCGCCTCCGGCGATTTGCCGCCGACAGCATCCGTCCCGGTGCGACCCTCAAGGGCGATGTCCTCATGGAAGCCGATTACGGCAACCAGATCGACAACATGGAAGGCCTCGGCATCCACCGGGATGCCCGTGGCCGCACCATCCTCACGCTGATTTCGGACAACAACCGGTCTATCCTGCAGCGGACGCTTTTGCTCAGGTTCGTACTTGGCGACGGATAACAGGACCGAAATGTCCCGGGGGTGATTATGGACGCAGTAAATTATCCGCTTATCCTCGGGGCCGCGCTTGTCGCCATCCCGAGCCCCGGCCCGGCCACCCTCGCGATCGCCGGCGCCTCCATGGCCTCCGGCCGCCGGATCGGCATGGCGCTCGGCTCCGGGGTCCTGTGCGGATCGCTGACCTGGTCGGTCTCCGCCGCCTTCGGCCTGAGCGCGATCATGCTCACCCATGCCTGGATGTTCGAAGCCGTGCGCTACGCCGGCGCGGCCTATCTCATCTATCTTTCGATCGTTTCGGCACGGTCGGCCTGTTTCGGCCAGGGCAGGAAAGCCAGCCCCGTGGAAATCGGTTCCATGGGCGCGGCGTTCCGCAAGGGCCTGGCCATCCACCTGACCAACCCCAAGGCGATCCTGTTTTTCGGATCGCTCTACTCGCTTGGCGTTCCCTCGGGCGCAACGGCCGGGGACCTCATCTCCATCATTGCTGCGGTCGGTTCGCTCAGCGCGCTCATTTTCATCGGCTACGGCTGGCTGTTTTCAATTACCCCGGTCCGGCTGGCGTATTTGCGGCTTCACCGCTGGTTCAGCGGCCTGTTCGCCATCGCATTCGGAGCGATCGGCTTCAAATTGCTGACAACCCGGATCGTTTAGAGCGTTCGGCACAGGCATAGCCCGTACAAGAATTGCCTCCTCCTCACGCCGTCATTCCAGACAAGTGAGGCGCAGCCGAACGCAGATCTGGAAATCCAGATGTCAGCCCAAACGTAGCGACGACAAAATTCAATAAAAAACAGGACGCGCTTATGCGCGACTGATGCCTGGATTCCAGATCAGCGCGCAGCTTTGCTGCTCTTGTCTGGAATGACGTGAGAAAGAAATCAGGCAGCCGCACCCTTCGGCATCGGGACCAGCAGGCCGAGCAGAATGCGATAGGGCGCAAGCAGGAAGACAGCGACCAGGATCTTCACGCTGAAATCGCCCACCGCCCAGGAAATCCAGCGCGGCACTTCCGCAGCGAATACACCCAGCAGCGGCGCCGTCTCGACTGCGAACGCGTCGTAATAGCCGAGCAGAACGGCGAAGGCGCCCGAGAACGCGATGGAGAAGAACAGGATCGTATCGATCACCGATCCAATCAGGGAGGAGGCGAACGGTGCCTTCCACCAGCTCAACCGGCGCAGGCGGTTGAAAACGGTCACATCGAGCAGCTGCGCGACAAGAAAGGCCGTACCGGATGCGGCCGCGATGCGCGGCGTCGACAGCAGTATCGACAGCGCAACAGCCAGTACAAAACCGACCGCCACCACAAGACGGGCCGGATTCGGTCCGAATTTGCGGTTGGTCAGGTCCGTGACCAGAAATGCGGCAGGATAGGTGAATGCGCCCCAAGTGAGCAGATCGGCCAGGTTGAGCGCACCGAGATGGCCCTGGACCGGAAACTGGACCAGGTAATTGGACGCAACAACGACCACAGCCATCGCGGCGACCGCGATGGCGAATTGGCCCACGGAGAATCTCCGGGTAACAGTCATTTCAGATCCCCGAAAGGGTTCAGGCGGCAGCAGCTTCCGCCTGCTGGCGCTTGATGCTGACCTTGATCTGACGCGCCTTGTCCGACAGGCTGTCGTCGGAAGCCTTCAGCAGGTAAGCGTCGAGACCGCCCTGATGTTCAACCGAACGCAGAGCATGCGCGCTGATGCGCAGCTTGAAGGTCTCGCCGAGCGTATCGCTCAGCAGGGAGACGTTGCACAGGTTCGGCAGGAACCGGCGACGGCTCCTGTTGTTGGCGTGCGAGACGTTGTTGCCCGTCATCACGTCTTTGCCGGAGAGTTCGCAGCGGCGTGCCATGATATCACCTTTTGTCTTCTGGCCGGATTTGAATGGCCTGGCAGTTACGACCGGAAAGGAGCGGGCCACCGGCCCGGCTGCGGCATTTCCGGCATTTTTCGGAAAAAGTTGCCCCGCTATAAAGGGCGCGCGCGCCATCGTCAAGACATCTGCGCGTTCAGGCTGAATTTCTCGCGCAATCGGCCTGTTTCAGGTGATCTCGTGGCCGCGTCCGGGCGCCGGCTGCCGTGCCGTCATCCTTTCTGCATTTTTCGGTGGCTCTTCTGTGTTATGTTAACCATAGAGTTACCATGACAACGAACAATTGCGCCATTGGTATTCAGGATTGCGGAAGAGGGTCCGACAATCTTCCCAAACGCAGTGGGCCATACGCAATGGGAATCGCGCGGGGGCGCAGCAACTCTGCCCGAGGACGGGCAGTGTGGAGGTTTGAAGTGTCAGGTCTTAAGTCATTCGGACGGTTTCTGGCTGTGCCAGTTCTGGCCACCGCTCTTTGGACGGCCCCGGCGGCAGCGCAGAAAAGCAGTGTCGGCGGCCTGTACAACATCACCATTGCCGGCCTGACGATCGGGCGGGGCAGTCTTGCTCTTGTCCTGCAGGGCAACGCCTATTCGGCCAAGGTCGGCGTGGAACCGGCCGGTGTCGGCACCTTGTTTAGCACTGGCAAGGGTGGCGCGCAGGCCTCCGGCTGGCTTCTGGGAAACAAGGTCGTTCCGTCAAAATACGAGATGGCGTCGCACGCGGCGAACCGGGATTTCTACGTCGCCCTCGCCCAGGGCTCCGGACACATCCGCTCCATGGAAGTGATGCCCCAGTTCAAGCCGAACAAGGAACGGATCAAGGTAACGGCCAAGCATCGCAACAACGCGATGGATCCCTTGAGCGCGGCCCTGATGCCGGTCCCGGCCCGGGACGACCTGATCGGCCCGGAAGCCTGCAAGCGCAAACTGCCGATTTTCGACGGCTGGACCCGCTTCGACATCAAGATGAGCTACAAGGGCACGAAAAACGTGTCCGGACACGGCTACGACGGCCCGGTCGTCGTCTGCACGGCGAAATGGATTCCGGTGGCAGGCCATCGCCCGTCCAAGGAATCGGTGAAATACATGGCCCAGGCGGGAATGGAAGCCTGGCTGGCACCCCTTGGCGGCAATGTCCTGATCCCATACCGGATCTCCATCGACACCAAAACCGGCCGGCTTGTGGTGCAGGCGTCCCAGCTCAACATCAAATCCGGCGCCGGAGACCAGGCCGCCAGATAGGCTCCCATTCCCACTTCGAATGGTCCCGTGTCCGGAGGCTCTCCTTGTCGCCATCGGACCACGCCGCTCTTGCGCCCGGTTCCGTCTCTTGATAGAGCCCATGGCAAGCGTTACGCAAACAACCCTCCCGGAAATTCGGGACAGACGCCCCTCCTCATTGATCAGGCAGTGGCGCGTTTCAGGTGTGAGAGTAGATGCACAGCTATCTGGAATTCGAAAAACCCGTCGCCGACATTGAAGGCAAGATCCAGGAATTGCGGGCACTGGCCGCAGGTGGAGAAGCCGTCAATGTGGAAGACGAGATCAATCGCCTGAAGGGCAAGTCCTCGCAAACCCTGCAGGATCTCTATTCCAAACTGACCCCCTGGCAGAAAACGCTGGTCGCCCGCCATCCCGACCGGCCCCATGCCGCGGATTACGTCGCCGGGCTGATCGAGGATTTCACCCCGTTGGCCGGCGACCGCAATTTTGCCGAAGATCATGCGATCATCGCCGGTCTCGGCCGGTTTCGCGGACAGTCGGTCGCCATCCTTGCCCAGGAAAAAGGCTCCGATACCCAGTCCCGCCTGAAACACAATTTCGGCATGGCCCGTCCGGAAGGCTACCGCAAGGCCGTGCGGATCATGGACATGGCGGAACGTTTCGGCCTGCCGGTGATTTCTCTTGTCGACACCGCCGGCGCCTATCCGGGGATCGGCGCGGAAGAACGCGGCCAGGCAGAGGCGATTGCCCGCTCGACCGACAAGGGTCTGGGTCTCGGCTCACCGACCGTGTCGGTCGTGATCGGCGAAGGCGGGTCGGGCGGAGCGATTGCCATCGCTACCTCCAACAAGGTTCTGATGCTCGAACACGCGATCTACTCGGTGATTTCTCCGGAAGGCGCCGCATCGATCCTCTGGCGCGACAGCGCGCGCGCGCAGGATGCGGCGACCAACATGAAGATCACGGCTCAGGACCTGCTGCAGCTCGGCGTGATCGACGGCATCGTCGAGGAACCGGTCGGTGGCGCGCACCGGGCGCGGGAAACCGTGATCGACCGGACCGGATCGGCGATCGAGGCTGCCCTAGCCGACCTTGCCGGCAAGAGCGCCGACGAGATCCGCAAGCACCGCCGCGAGAAATTTCTCGCGATCGGACGCACCCTGTCCTGACATCCAGCATTTTCGCGTCCGCCACAGGATTTTCTCCGCGCCTTCTGAAAGGGCGCGGCGCTGCCGTTGTTTAGCCAGAATTTCAAGGCATTGAACGACGTGCCTGATCTTCAAGCATAACGTAGAGGCAGTCAGGCGTTGACGAAAATGTGCTGAACCTTAGTCTTTCACTGAAGGGACGGTTTTGAGTAACCTGCTGGCAACCATAATCTCATAGATTTTCGGGATGAGAGGCCGGTCGGGACGACGAAACTCCGTCGCGGAGGATAACACCGCTCCGGCCGCAAGCACCACTGGTATGAAGCGTATTTGGGACGATCACATGGCGGCATGGCGCCTTCCGACAGGACAATTTCCAACAATGCGTTTTCCGCGCGTCGCCAGCCGTGCCCGGGTCATGGGCCGGATCGCCGGCCGGCTTGCGGGCATGGTTCTTGTAGCCGGGGGTCTCGCCGCCTGCCAGCCGGATGAGCTCGGCTACGGTCCGAAGGCCCAGCGCCCCGTCAGCGCGCCCGTCAAGCGCAAGATGACAGATCTCGACATGCCGTCGACATCGCCGATCATGATCCGGATCTTCAAGGAGGAATCCACCCTGGAGGTCTGGAAGGAAAAGCGCAACGGCCGCTTTGCGCTTCTGGACTCGTTCGAGATCTGCAAGTGGTCCGGCAAGCTCGGCCCGAAATTCAAGGAGGGCGACCGTCAGGCGCCGGAAGGGTTTTACGAGATCACTCCGGGCCTGATGAACCCGAATTCCAGTTACCATCTGGCCTTCAACCTCGGTTACCCGAACCAGTATGACCGCTCCTATGGCCGGACCGGCTCCAACCTGATGGTCCATGGCGCCTGTTCGTCGCGCGGCTGCTACGCCATGACCGATGCCCAGGTTCAGGACATCTACGCGCTTGCCCGCGACAGCTTCAAGGGCGGCCAGCGCTCTTTCCAGGTGCAGGCGTTCCCGTTCCGCATGACCCCGGAAAACATGGCCAAGCACTATGACAGCGAGCACATGGATTTCTGGCGCATGCTGAAGGTCGGCTACGATCACTTCGAGCTGACCAAGGTGCCGCCGAAAGTCTCGGTCTGCGAGAAGAAATATGTTTTCGACGCCACGACGCTGGTCGAAGGCGTTCCCTTCAAGGCAGCCGCGAAATGCCCGGCCTACGAGGTAGCGCCCCGGCTGCAGCAGCTGGTTCAGGAGAAGCAGCGCAAGGACGACGAGAAATACCAGCAGTTGGCGGCAAGATACGAGGCCCGCGCCGAACGTCAGAAGCGGTGGGAAGAACGGCAGACCAAATTCGCCAAAGCTCCAGGCGATGCTACCGAAGCAAGCACGGACGAAACGTCTGAGAATACGGAAGCCGCTGCGGCTGAGGCAACCGCTTCCGTTGCAGCAGCGCCCCAGCAGACCCGGCCGGGAGCCGCGGTCGAAACCCAGGCCGTTGCCTTGCAGTCGGAAAAGAAGGAAAGCCCGACAGCCGGTTTCTTCAAGCGCTGGCTGCCCTTCGGTCCGAAATCCGAAGACACCGAAGGCACCGTCGGACCGATCGATACGACCGCGACCCCCGAGCCGAAGCCCTGATTGGGCCATCGGAACTTTTTAAGCCCAGATCGCCATCCTGAGGCCCTTGCCGTCGCGCGTGTAATCCGTCGGAAACGGCTCTGCACGTCCATTGGAGATCCGTTCCGCAATCAGGCAATTCGCCGCCGCATCCAGCAGATCGTCCCGTCCGCAGCCTCGCGGCGGCGGCTGGTCGAGGAAATCCCGCTTAAAGCCGCATGAGACAAGCAAGTCCCGACGCTGGTCGAGGCCGGGTCCGTTGGCGCGGCTCTTGACCTTTTTCGGCAGGCTCATCGCCTTACCCCCATTCAGTCGCCAGAAGGCGAGTTCGGGATGGACCTCGTAGACCCGCGCCTCCAGCTCCGGCGTCATCAGCCCGTCGATCTCGCGGATTTTCGGAAACAGATAAAAGGCCTGCTTGGAAACCTTCTTCGGCGGTTCGGACGTCGTCTGCGCGACCTCGCAGGCCTGAGCGTAATCCTCGGCATAGACCGCCGCGCGTGACGGAACCGCGAAGACCGAGGACTGCCGCTCGCCCAGATGCCGGCGGGCCGCCTTTTCCGGCCCGCGTCCGCCGGGTCCGATCCGCTCGGGAAGGCCGATCGGCATGTCGACGGCGACCACCGAAATGGCCGGCGAATAGTCCAGGACCTCCTCGAAAGAGGAAAAGACGGCCAGACGGGTTTCTGCGGCGTCTTCGAGCTCGCGAATGACCGCGATCCAGCCGGCCTTGCAGCCATCGACACCAGCAACCCGGACGTTGCCCTGTTCAGGCACGGCTGGCGGTTTCCAGGACGCGGCGGCTCGAGACGAGGGCCATCGGCCGCCCGAGCGATTGCTGCTCTTCGGCGAAAAGCAGCTCGTCCGCGCCCTTCTTCACGCTGCGTGCGACCAGTTCGAAGGCGGAACCGGCGGCACGCACCAGCGCATCTTCGTCGGACAGACCATCCAGGTGGCGCGAGAGGAACAGCCCGGCGATCAGGTCGCCGGTGCCGTGAGGCGCGTCAGGTACCATGGCATGCTCGGCAACCACGGCGCCGCGCGGTCCGGCCAGAAGATTCGCGATCGCATTGCGCCGCAACGCCGGCGCGGAGGTCACCAGCACCCGCTCCGCGCCCAATGTCCGCGCCGCGGACAGGGCCTGCAACTCACTCGTCACCTTGCGGCCCGTCAGCCAGGACAGTTCGAAACAGTTCGGCGTAACGATATCTGCGAGCGGCACCAGCGTGTCGCGTATGGCCGAAGCGGTCGCCTGCGGCACGTAGAGACTTCCGTCCGTCTCGTCGGTCCGGTCTCCCATGACCGGGTCGCAGACGTAAGGCGCGTCCGGCGTGTGGCGCTTGACTGCCTTCACCAGCTCCGCGATCGGTGCTGCCTGGTCCGGATGGCCGAGATAGCCGGTCAGGACCCCTCCGATCTCGGCAAGCTTGGGCGAGGCCACAAGATCGGCGACGATCGCGGAAAAATCGGCCGGATTTGGCGTGATCCGCGTGCCTTTGCCCTGCCCTGGATGCCAAGGCAACAGGATCGTCGGCAGGAACCAGACGGAATGGCCGAGCCGCTCCAGGGAAAAAACCAGTCCGCGGCCGCTGATCCCGCCGCGCACGACCTGAGAGGTAATGACCAGCAGGGGCTTTTTGACCGCCGCCGGCTGGCCTTGAGGTATGTTCATGTCCGGTTCTTTCGTCAGACGCTCTTGCCTGAAAATGCTTGCTCGGAAGGCACTTGGGAGGCGCCACGACCATAGCGGTTTTCGATGTAATCGAGAACCATCTGCTTGAACTCGTCGGCAATGCCTTCCCCGCGCAGGGTCGCGACCTTCTCGCCGTCGATGAAGACCGGAGCGGACGGCGTTTCGCCGGTTCCGGGAAGCGAAATGCCGATGTCGGCATGCTTGGATTCCCCCGGCCCGTTCACGATACAGCCCATCACCGCCACATTGAGGCTTTCCACACCGGGATACTGTTCCCGCCAGACCGGCATCGACACGCGGATATGGTCCTGAATGTCGCTGGCAAGCTCCTGGAACACGGTCGACGTGGTCCGCCCGCAGCCCGGACAGGCCGCCACCACGGGCACGAAGGCACGGAAGCCCATGACCTGGAGAAGCTCCTGGGCCACCTGAACCTCCCGGGTCCGGTCGCCGCCCGGTTCCGGCGTCAATGAGACACGGATCGTGTCGCCGATGCCCTGCTGCAGCAGGATCCCCATGGAGGCCGCGGAAGACACGATCCCCTTGGTTCCCATGCCGGCTTCGGTGAGCCCCAGATGCAGCGCGTAGTCGCAGCGGCGGCCCAGATCGGCGTAGACGGCGATCAGGTCCTGCACCTGGCTGACCTTGGCCGACAGAATGATTTTATCCCGACCCATGCCCAGCGCCTCGGCCCGTTCGGCGGACAGAAGACCGGATTGGATGATCGCCTCGCGCATAACCGCCGCGGCCGAGACCGGGGTATCGCTTTTCGCGTTCTCATCCATCAGCCGGGTCAGGAGTTCCTGGTCGAGCGAGCCCCAATTGACGCCGATGCGCACCGCCTTGTCGTATTTCAACGCCAGATCGATGATCTGCGAGAACTGGGTATCCCGCTTGGCCTTGAAGCCCACATTGCCCGGATTGATCCGGTACTTGTCGAGCGCGGCCGCGCAATCCGGATAATCGGCAAGCAGCTTGTGGCCGATGTAATGAAAGTCGCCAACCAGCGGCACATCGATCCCGATCCGATCCAGACGCTCCTTGATCCGGGCCACCTGGGCCGCGGCTTCCGGCCGGTCGACGGTAATGCGGACGAGTTCCGACCCGGCGCGCGCAAGGGCCGCGACCTGGGCGACCGTGGCATCCGCGTCCGCCGTATCCGTATTGGTCATGGACTGCACCACGATGGGCGCATCGCCGCCGACCGTGACATTGCCGACCCGAACAGGCACCGACACCCGTCGTGGCAGGGGTTTTGCGAAATCGTCGATCATGGGATCAGCCAATTCAATTTGCCGTCTTTTTTCGTGACAGGGCAGTCATACCGATTGATTAGTGTTCCTCAGACAAAAGGGCAATGGGCTGAGTATATCAAAGCCTGATGACAAATCGCCCCTTCCCGCTAAACTGGCAAAACTGTCAATAAAAACAACCGATATACCGGATCGCATATAGGAGCTGACGTGTTCAGACGCATTCTCAATGACTCCTTCTCCCTCGTTTTCGGCAACCTGGAAACGGTCTTCAAGGTCTGCGGCGCCTGGTTTGTCCTGCAATTCGTCCTGCTGCTTCTGGTGCAGGCGATGGTTGGCGGCATGCCGGGGGAAACCGCGACGGCAACGGGAGATCCCATGCAGGTGTCGCCGGCCCGGATGCTGGCGAGCCTCCTGATGATGGCCGTCGGCATTGTCGCCGCAGCGTCGATCTCCGTCGCGTGGCATCGGTTCGGGCTGCTTGGAGAACGGCCGGGTTTCATTCATTTGCAGCTCGGAGCAATCGAGGGCCGGTTCATCGTGAAGACGCTGCTGATCGCCCTTGTCGCCTTTCTCGTCTTCCTGCCGATCAGCATCGTGGCGGCCCTGCTTTCCGCCGCGACCCAGTCGCCCGTCTTGATCGTCATCCTGGTGCTGATTGCCGCCGTTTTCGTTACCCCGCACATGCTGCGGCTCTATCTCGTATTACCGGCGGTATCCGTCGAACGTCCGATCGGTCTGAAGGAGGCTTACCGGCTCGGGCAGGGTCTCGGTTGGCCGATGATCGGGGCGGGTATCGTGCTTTTCTTCCCCTTCATTCTGGTCGCCGTCCTTCTTCAGTATCTGTCGGTCCTGGCCGGCAGCGGCGGCCTGCTGGCACTTCTGATCATGATCAAGCTGGCCCTGTTGAACGTGCTCCTGCAGATCATCCTGACCGTACTCGGCATCTCCGTGATCACCGCCGCTTATCGGATCGCCATCGAGAGACAGCACGCTTACATCCAGACACCGCCTTCAAACCCGGACTGAAATCGCTATATCAGGCCGAGACTCTGGCCCGGATTGCGATAGGAGACTTCCGCCCGTGTTCCTCACTCTGCTCGAACGGTCATGGTCGCTTGCCCAGCACAACATCGGCACGTTGGCCAGAACCGGCTGGGCCTATATCCTGGTGCTGCTAGCGGTGAATTTCGCGATCGGCGCAACGCTTTCGCCAACGGCGGGTTTCTCGACCGTCTCCTACATGACCGAGCCGGTCGCCGCCGCCGACGAGGGCGGACTTCGCCTTCTGGCGGTGCTCGCAAACGCCCTGCTCGGCTTTTCCATTGCCATCGCCTATGTCCGCCGGATCCTGATCGACGCCCGTGATTTTCCGCTCAGCCTCGGCAAGCGGACCGTCAACGTGATCCTGAACCAGATCCTCCTGAGCCTGATCGGCATGGCCGCCCTGATCCCGCTCATCATTGTCGCGCTGCTTCTGGCTGCGGTCACGGGCGGGATCGGGCTGTTTCTCCTGTTCGCCGCCCCGTTTGTGGCGCTCATGGTGGTGCAAAAATTTTCCGTCATCCTGCCGGCCGCCGCCGTCGACGATCCCCTTACCTTGAAGGACTCCTGGCGGGCGACATCCGGTCTCGGCTGGGCAATGGCTTTTTCTGCGTTGGTCATGAGCCTGCTGGCAGGGTGCCTGATCGGGCTGTGGATGCTCGTACTGCAGGCGTTCAATGCCGTTCTTCCCGCGGATCCGATCATGCTCCAGATCCGTTCGGCCCTGTTTCCGACGGGGCTGACGCTGCTCGGCGTCTGGATTTTCGCAAGCCTCCACGCCACCTTCTACGGCCTGATCCGCGAACGCTTCGCGGCCCGGCTGGGATTGACGCAAACGGATTATGAGAACGCTGACGCACGCCGACTGCACGCCCGAGAAAAAGCGAAAAAGGCGTTGGAGCGGGTCCGGCGCCTTCGGAAATCCTGAAACCGGATGGCCAGCAGGCGCCATTACAAAATCATGATGCTGCACTGCAATCAGTCTGTGTTAGTGTCGCGGAATTCAGGATGCAGCCGCCTCAATGCGCCACTCAACAAATTGCCGAAACACGGTGTCGACGATCCGGGCTCCGATGTGCGGCCCCCGTCAAGACCAGTAACCCTTTCCACCCGTTTGAAGAAAACCGGACAAACTTCCGCTTCATTGATGAGGAGATGTAGAAATGCTCGATAAGAAAACCGCTGTCGTCACCGGATCCACCTCGGGGATCGGCCTTGCCTGCGCCCGCGGATTTGCCGAACAGGGTGCGAATGTGGTGATCAACGGTTTCGGCGATGCGGACGCCATCGAAGCCGAGCGTGCCGGTATCGAGAAGGACTTCGGTGTTCGCTGTATCTATTCGGCGGCCGACATGACCAAGCCGGACGAAATCGCGAACATGATTTCGAATGCCGAGAACGAGCTCGGATCCGTCGACGTCCTGATGAACAACGCCGGCATCCAGCACGTGGCCCCCGTCGACGAATTCCCGATCGACAAGTGGAACGCCATCATCGCCATCAACCTGTCGTCTGCGTTCCACGCCATCCGGGCGGCCGTGCCGGGCATGAAGAAGCGCGGCTGGGGCCGGATCATCAACACAGCCTCCGCCCACGCGCTGGTCGCCTCGCCCTACAAGGCCGCCTATGTGGCCGCCAAGCACGGCATTGCCGGCCTGACCAAGACCGTCGCGCTCGAGGTCGCCGAGCAGGGCGTCACCGTCAATGCGATCTGCCCGGGCTATGTCTGGACCCCCCTGGTGGAAGCCCAGATCCCGGACACGATGAAGGCGCGGAACATGACGGAAGACGAGGTCAAGCGCGATGTCCTGCTGAAGGCACAGCCGACCAAGCAGTTCATCACCGTGGATCAGGTTGCGGGCTTTGCCGTGTTCCTGTGCTCTCCGACCGCTTCCGCCATCACCGGCAGCATCCTGTCGATGGATGGTGGCTGGACGGCTCAGTAACGGCGATCCGGCGCTTTTTTTGGGCCGGGCGGGCTGTCCCGTCCGGCTTCAGGCCTGCAACCGATCCTCTTACCTATGCGTGTTACCCCAAATTGCCAGAACCGCATTCCTGGCACATCATGGGATACCGCGACGGAAGGAGGAGCCGGCAATGTGGTACAGATCGATTGCTGCCGCGTGCATGGGAAGTCTGATTTTTGCTCTGCCGGCCTCAGCCGAACAAATCTCAGAGATAACAATCGGGAATTGGAACGGCGGCGCCTATACCCACACGCAGACAGGTGAATTCAGCCACTGCGCCGCATCGGCGAGTTACAAGAGCGGGATCACGCTGGTTTTTTCCATAAACCGCGACATGACATGGGCACTCGGACTGGCCAACGACAACTGGAAACTCACCGAAGGCGACACGTACCCGGTGGAATACCGGGTCGACCGCAGCAAAGCCTACGAGGGCACGGCAACCGCGATCGCCCCAAACCAAGTGAAAGTCCTGCTTCCCGGCGACGACAACCTGTTCAACCGGTTTCGCCGAGGCAACATGCTGACGGTCGTTGCGGCAAACCAGACCATGCGCTTCAGTCTCAAACAGACGAGCAGGATGCTTTCGTCGCTCTTCAACTGCGCGCGACACTGGCGCGAGCGCTATTCCAAACCCACGGACAACCCGTTCGGCAGCAGTAACGGCAGTGGTGGCAGCGACAATCCGTTCCAATAAGACCGGCCACCGTTTCCCAGGCACTTAGGGACGGACCCATAAAATTCTGCTTTCAGGTCAAACACCGGCCTGCCGGCGCAAGTTAAGCGGCATTAACGGTCTGGTCGCATCCTGCCTTGCATTTCGCAACGCAGGCATCGTTACCTGTTTCTTAAAGCAATCAATATCTTGGGATGGGGGATCGGCGGGAGCCTAGGGCTTGTGACCGGCGGTGCGGAAACCAATTGGCAAGGCATTTGCGATAGCTATGGCACGCTGATTGTCAGGTTGTGCGTCGTCAGCGACAATGGATGGAAGAGGCAGGCAACTGCGACCCCGCCTGCTTCTTCCCTCCGTCCCTTTCAGGAAAATCGCCCGAACAGGTTTCCCGTCGGCTTCGGCCTACCGGGTCACGATGATCTTTGTATTCTGCTTGCCGTTTTCAGTAATCAGCGAGAACAGGCGCGCAGCATTGTCGGGATGCAGCCGGATACAGCCATGCGAGGCCGGCCGGCCCAAGTTCTTGATGGCCGTGGTGCCGTGGATTGCGTAGCCGCCAAGAAAGAAGACGGAATAGGGCATCGGCGAGTTATGGTACTTCTTGGAAAAATACCGCACATGCATACGGCCCGGGCGAAACGTTCCGACCGGCGTGCGGTACCCGCGCCGGGCGGTTGAAACCGGCCAGGAGTGCCGCGGAATACCGTTGATGTAGACCCGCATTTTCTGATCCGACAAGTCGACTTTGGCGACAATGGTCGCCGCATTCGCTCCGGAACCGGCGCACCACATCGTAAAAACAAAACAAGACACCAAAAGGGCTTTGAAAAAACGCATTACTTACCCCCATCATGAGAACGGGGAACAGATAACACGAATAGCCTTTCTTTTCTATCAACAGCTTGGCGCTCCTCCTCCGGATACCTCGATTTAGAGCATCGGGCGATAATCCTCCGCGGTCGGGATTAGTCTGGCATTCTCGGCCGGCATGCCTTTAAGGTGCCACAGGGACGACCTATGTGATTGAGGTAAAGCAGGATCAGGGAACCGACATGCGATCCACACATTCGTTAAGGCATATCTCCGGATTTCTTTCCGCCGCCATAATCGGCGTCATGGCCGTGGCGGCTGCGCCCGCATCCGCACAGGACATCGACAAGATCAATGCCGACAAGGGCTGCAGGAAATGCGATCTCCGGCTCGGCGAACTCCGGCAATTGAATATCGATGGCGGGAATTTCGATGGCGCCATTTTGCGGGAAGCCGACATGAAGGGAGCCGTCCTGCCGAACAGCTCCTTCCGCGAGGCGGACCTGCGCCGGACGGAAGCGGAACGCGCGGATATGTCGTCCGCCGACTTTACCGGCGCCTCCATGCGCGGTGCCGACCTGGAGAAGGCAAATCTTCCCCGCGCCAACTTCAAGGGTGCGGATCTCAGAAACACCGACTTCAACGAGACGAACCTGGAAGGCGCAGATCTCACCAATACGGACTTGCGCGACAGCACCCTGATCCGGGTCAATGCCGCGAACGCGAGCTTCAAGGGCGCGAAAATGGATGTCGTCGACCTTGAGCGCAGCAACCTGTCCGGCGCGGACTTCTCCGGCGCCCGCCTGAAACATTCCGATCTGGACCGGATAAAGGGCGTCGGCGCTTCCTTCGAAGGTGCCGACCTGACCGGCGTTCGCCTTTCCAGTGCGGACCTGACAGGCGCAAACCTGAGGGATGCGGATTTGTCCGATGCTCTCTTGCGCCACACGCGCCTTCCCGGCGCCGACCTGACCGGCGTCGAGGGTCTCGACCCGGCACGCATCATCGGTGCCTGCGGCGATGCAAACACGAAGCTGCCCAAAGGCATTACCCTGGAGCCCTGCTCCTGAGGCCCGGGACTGCTCAAACAAAAAGCGCGGCAAACGCCGCGCATTTTTTTCAGGCTGAAACGTTCAGACCTTAATTGAACAGGTCGAACGAGAACCTGTAGGTCGCGCCCAGGCCGATACTGAACTGGTTCTTGTCGCCCGCCTTGGTGATCGGGCTGTCTGCCGCATCCCCGACCAGACGATCGTAACCGCCCTGCAGATGCAGCCGGACATCGTCGGTGACGTTGTAGCTGATGCGGGTGGCAAGCCCGACGGACTTGAACCCGGCGTCGGGATCATAGGCGGTCAGGCGCCCGCCGCTTGCAGCCGCTTCAGCCGCGGTCACGCCGAAATAGGTATCCATGTAATCGCCGGTAGCGAAACTGGTGCGCGGACCGATGCTCCATTCAACCTTGTCCATGGGAAAGAAGATCGCATCGGCGCCAAGCTGACCCACCTGGCCGTGATGGCCATTGATGCCCTGGCGCAACTCGGCAAAGGCCCGGAAATGATCGGTCCGGAAGCCGCCACCCAGCCCAAGCTCAAGCGCCCAGTTGACGGTTTTGGTCCCGGTCAGGTCCGCACTGTCGCTGGCACTGCGTTCGCCGATAAAGTTGAACGACGGATAGACGAAGAAACCGCTCCTTTTCTTTCCGTCAGCAATCTGCCCGAGGCCCGGGAAGTAGAAATTCGATACGGAAATGATCGGGAACGGATAGATCAGATAGGAATCCGCACCTTCATAACGGGGCTGCACCATGCCGCCGATACCGAGGTCCATGACGTATTGACGCACCGGCTTCTCCGCGGCCGGATAAGCATCCTGCGCCTGGGCCGGAACAATGAGTGCTGCAAGGGCGGTCGCGCCCAAAAGGCAGCGTGCGAAATGAGTGGTCATCTGGAATCCCGAGGACATTGTTCGAACTTTCCGGGACATTAGCACAGAAAAAGATTACCGGCGGTATAGGAGTGAATCGATTGTCTTGATCTGTTGCATTTACGCACCGGTTAATGGCGCGAAAGCGGCTTGAGCATTTACCGTATCACCGTCCGGGACATGCTGCGTCTTGCAGGACGGCTGCGAGAAAGCTACATGAAGCACCAGGACGAACCCAAATTGGCCCCAAATTGGTGATGGACGAAAACTGATGCTGGCAATTCTCAACGTGGTTATGATGGCGCTGAACCTCTACGTCTACGTGGTCATCGCCAGCGCGATCTTTTCCTGGCTCTACGCGTTCAACATCATCAATTCCAGCAATCAGGTGGTCGCAATGATCGGGCAGGTGCTTTACAACCTGACCGAGCCGGTGCTTCGGCCCATCCGCCGCTTCATGCCGAATCTCGGCGGCGTCGACATATCGCCGATCATTCTACTGCTCGGCATCTTCCTCATCCAGAACGTCATCGTTCTCTATATCGCTCCGAACGTCTATTAAGACCGGAGCCTGATCGGTGTCCGCCGACCATCCCTGGCGGTCGTCCGGCGATGATGTTCTGGTGGATGTCCGCCTGACGCCGAAATCGTCGAAGGACGGGATCGACGGGATCGATTGCCTCGCCGATGGCCGCTGTGTGCTGAAAGCCCGTGTCAGGGCCGTTCCCGAGAAGGGCGCAGCGAATAAAGCGCTGATCAAGCTGGTTGCCAAGGCCGTCGGACTGCCGAAATCGGCCGTCGACCTGGAAAGCGGCACGACCTCACGGATCAAGACCCTGCGGTTAACCGGTGATGCGGAGCTGATCGGCGGCGTACTTGCGTCGATTTGCTCTGACTAAGCCGTGCACGGACTGCCGCCGGTCAGTCCTCCACGAATCTCAGGCCTCCAGGGATCTCAGGCCTCCAGGGGACGGGCTTCCTCCGCCAGCATGATCGGGATGCCGTTGCGGATCGGATAGGCGAGCTTCGCGGCCCGGGAAATCAGTTCCTGGTTTGCCTCGTCATATTCCAGCGTGGTTTTCGTGACCGGGCAGACCAGCAGTTCCAGGAGCTTGCGATCGACCTTGCGTTTTGTCTGTTCGTTCATGTTCCACTCCCGAAGCCCCGCCCTTACTGCAGGGTCGTGCCGCCATCGCCGCCGTTATTCGTCTTGGCGAGATCCATCTCGGTGATGGCAATCAGGGTTTCCGCCCGCGTCCTGAGGTCCCTGGCCTCCAGAAGCGCCTGCTTTTCCTGCGCGCCGTAAGGGCACATCATACAAAGCGCGTTGACCAGAACTTCCGTTTCCGCCTCTGAAACGCTCTGCCAGTCGGCTTCCAGATTGTTCGCATCCAGATAGTCGCGCAACACCTTCAGCAGGCCGTGACGGTCCACATCCTCCTCGCCGACACCGGTGGTCAGATCATGGGAAAAGGCGGCAAAGTCGCATTCCACCTGCCGGAAAGCCGTGATCGTGTCGAGCTCCCGGCCGACGGCGAACCGGGTCACCCCCTGCAGGGTGATGAGATAGCGCCCGTCGCCGGATTCCTGAAAGCTGGTCAGACGGCCAACGCACCCGACCGGCGCGAGTACCGGATGATCCGGATCCATCTGGATCATGTCCGGCGAGGGCTGGACCATGCCGATCAGCCGGTTTCCCGCTAGAGCCGCGTCGACCATATCGATGTAGCGCGGCTCGAAAATATTCAGCGGCAACTGGGTCCTGGGCAGCAGCAGGGCACCGGACAACGGAAAGACAGGCAGAACCGGCGGCAAGTCCGCAATGGTTTCATAGATCGCATTTCCCGCCTGCATCACTTCAAGCCTTCCAGATCATCGTGTCCGACGCAGCAATAACTTGCCTGCCCTTCATGGATATCTGTTGCTGTCCGGCGTGACGTCAAGAAAACAGGACCGCCGACAGTTTCCGCCGTCCGTAATTGGTTGCCGGCTCCTTGGGGCCCCAGGCTTCGAAAAACTGCAGCAGCTGCAAGCGTGCCCCGTCCTCGTTCCACTCGCGGTCGCGGCGGACGATCTCGATCAGCTGATCGACGGCGCCTGTCCGGTCGCCGTTGCCGTTCAGACCGAGCGCCAGGTCGAAACGGGCCTGGTGATCGAGGGGGTCCTTGGCGATACGTTCCTCGAACTCCGAAAGATCGCCGAGCGCTTCCGCCTGCTCGGCAAGGTCCAGGGCAGCCTTGGCCGCCACATAGGCGGCATCGCTCTGCTTTTCGGCCGGCACCATCTCAAGCGCCTGTTTGGCGCGCTCGACCTCGTTCACACTCAGATAGCATTGCGCCAGGCCGGATATGGCACGCACATTGTCCGGCTCCGCCTGCATGGCTGCGCCGAAGAGCTGGGCCGCCTGTCCGAAGTCCTTGGCTTCCAGCAGCGCCTCGGCCTGCTCCAGGAACTGGTCCGCCTGGCTGACCGGGGCAGCGCCGCCGAGCTTCTCGATGAACGCCTTCACCTGGCTTTCCGACTGGGCGCCCATGAAACCGTCGACCGGCTGTCCGTCCTTGAAGGCGATCACGGCCGGGATCGACTGAATGCCCATCTGGCCAGCCACTTCCGGATGTTCGTCGATGTTCATCTTGGCAAGCTTGACAGCGCCTTTAGCCGCCGTCACCGCCGCTTCGATCACCGGCGTCAGCTGACGGCACGGACCGCACCACGGCGCCCAGAAGTCGACCAGCACGGGCTGGGTCTTGGAGGCCTCGATCACGTCCTGCATGAAGCTCTGTGTGGTAACTTCCTTGATGAGGTCGCCGCCGGCATCTCCAGCGCCACCGCCATGACCACCACCGTCGTTTCCGCCGCCGAAGCCGCCGCTCATGCCCCCGCCGAAACTGCCGCCGAATTGGCCGCCCACGGAATAATTGTCAGTGTTCATCGTCTATGCCTCAATTTTTCAGGCGCCCCGGTTTTCGGGCTTTTGTCCGCCGATGCGCGACATGCGGACACACCGTCCCCAAGCCCCGCAAGTTGTTCCTAACATGGCCCTGTCAGGCCGGAATTACAAACCCGCCGATTGCGCTTCCTCGCTGACCGCCAGCACCTGCGGTTCGTGGCCGCAACCCTTTGCGAAAACCAGCAGATCGTCGCGGGAGATCGTCGTGGTCGCGTCATTGGACAGGGGATGAAAATTCAGGATGTCGTGTTGTATCATCGCCGCGTCGAATACCGGCGTGACCCGCTGCCCCTCCCGGTCGTTGATCAGGGTAAAGGGCGTCACCGACCCCGGTGTGACACCCAGCACCTCCATCAGCAGATCCGCATTGCCGAAGGACACCCGCCCCTGCGCGCCGATCAGATGATGGATCTTCTTCAGGTCGATCGTGGCGTCATGCAGCGCGACCACCAGAAACAGCCGTCCCTTCTTGTCTTTCAGAAACAGGTTCTTGGTGTGCCCGCCGGCGATCCGGTCATGCAGGTCGCCGGATTCGGCCACGGTAAAGACCGGCTCATGGTCCACGGTGGTGACCTTGATCCCGAGGCTGTCGAAAAATTCCATCAGGTCGTCGCGGCTGGCAGGCATCAAGGTCCCCTAAAAATCTGGTCATCTCCTGCGCTGTCTAACCCGATCCGCCCGCCGTCTCAAGAACGTCGTTGCGGCATCTGGGCCCGATTTCCCTTGATCTTCCCCCGATCCTGCGCCAGCGCATCCACAAAAGATCCACAGCTGGGCCTGCAAAAAATTTTGCAGAAATTGCCTGTTGCAATCCGTCCCGGCTTGGTCCATATACTGCGCACCTCGCCGACGGACGGCGCTGATGAAGCGACGCGGTCGGACAAAATGCGGGTGTAGCTCAGGGGTAGAGCACAACCTTGCCAAGGTTGGGGTCGAGGGTTCGAATCCCTTCGCCCGCTCCAAATTCTGAAACGACAAAAGCTGCGGATCTCCGCGGCTTTTGTTGTTTTTGGGCTATTGAAGGTTAGCCAGCGCAGGCGTCCATAAGCGCCGTGGTTACCATGCGGTTACACAGTTTCCAGGGCATGTCGCGTTCCTGTTAATTCACCAACTTGCCCCATCGAATTTTGACGCACGTTCCATTGCGAAAAACCGGCTGCCGGTCGGTATGCACATTGCTCCGGATGACTGTTTTTGTCTGTAGGACGGCCGCTTTCGCCTCCGCCAATAACCAAACGCCCGGCAATCCAACCTGAGTGTTCCTGCGTATCTTTCATAGGTTCACAGGAGGGTTCGATGCAAAAACGTTACTCAGGCAACTGGAATGTCCGATTTCTGCTCATCGCCGCCATTGTCTCCATCGCCTTGATGTCGCCGCCGAGCCTGGTGCCGGCACGGGCGGATCTTGGCGCGGCAGCAGGTTCTGTCCCCTCGGCGAGCCTGGTTGGCAAGGGACGCCTCACCTTCCTGGGATTCAAGATCTTTGACGCCGAGCTTTATGCGCCGGGAGGAACCTATTCGCCTTCAAAGCCGTTCGCCTTGAAGCTGACCTATCTGCGAAACTTCAAAGGCAGTGCCATTGCCAGGAGGTCTGCCGACGAGATGCGCAAGCTCGGTGCGTCGGAGGGACAACTGGCAAAATGGACCCGGCAGATGGAAGCGATCTTTCCGAACGTTTCCGCGGGTCAGTCGATCACAGGCGTCAGGACGTCATCCGACAAGGCGACCTTTTATCTCGGCAACCGGAGAATAGGCACGATTTCCGACGCGGCCTTCACCAGGCGTTTCTTTTCCATCTGGCTCGGAAACCGCACGGGAAACCCTGAACTGCGCGACAAACTGGTCGGCGCGGACTCGTGAACGACGCAAAAGCGCCAATACACCAATCCGCAACGGCGGACCGGTCGTCTTGTGAGGAGCCGGCGGGTCCGACACGGATCCCGGCAAAGGCGCTGCTGACATATGGCGCCCTTGCCTTTCCCCTGTCCTTCGCGGGACTGCCGATCTATCTCCATGCGCCCGACTTTTATGCGGTCACGCTGGCCCAGCCGTTGGCAAGCCTGGGACTGGTCCTGCTCGCCCTGCGCATGATCGACGCCTTCCAGGATCCGCTCATCGGAAGTCTCAGTGACCGGTTCCATACCCACAGACCGGCTGTTTTGCTGGCCGGGACAGTGATGCTGGGCGGCGGGTTCTGGATGCTTTTTCATCCGGTCGCGTCAGCTCCCCTCACCTGGTTTGCCGTTTCGGTCCTGATATGCACCACGGGCTTTTCCGTCGTAACCATCAATCTTCAGACCCTTGGCGGCTTGTGGAAGACGTCTCCGGTCGAGCGGACGCGGGTCACCGGCGGCCGCGAGGCGCTCGGGCTCCTGGGCCTGCTGGCCGCCGCGATCATGCCGACCTTGCTGACGCAGTGGACCGGACAAACGCTTGCCTTTCATTATCTCACCCTTGCCTATCTGCCGCTGCTCGCCGGCGCCTTCTTTCTTTTGATGGTGTGGTTGAAGTCGGCAAAACTGTCTCTGCCGTCGGCAACCTCCGCACCGGAAAGCTGGCGCACATTGCTCAAAAACCGTTGGCGAACAACCTTTTTCTCCCTGGTGCTGCTGAGCACCTTCGCCAGCGCCAGTCCGGCCGTTCTGGTGCTGTTTTTCGTCCGCGACAGACTGGGGGCCGAAGCCTTTACGGGACTGTTCCTTCTGATCTATTTCCTGGCCGGCACGGTCTCCATGCCGCTGTGGATCCGCCTTGCGGCCCGCTTTGGAAAAGTCCGGGCCTGGCAACTGTCGCTCGGCCTTGCCGTGGTCACGTTCATCTGGGCGGCCTTGCTGGGGCGCGGCGACCTGGCAGCCTATGCCGTCGTTTGCGGCCTGTCCGGACTGGCGCTCGGCGCGGATCTGGCGCTTCCGCCGGCACTGCTCGCCGATCATATCGATGCGGACAAGCGACAGGCCGAAGCCTCGCGCCTGTTTTCGCTCATGGCGCTTTTGTCGAAGGCGTCTCTGGCCGCGGCCACGGGCCTGGCCCTGCCCATCCTGGGTCTTCTCGGATACGCACCGGGGAGCGAAATGACGCCGCGGCTCGACTGGGTTCTCAGCCTGACCTATGCCGCCTTGCCTTGCTTGTTGAAGATCGCGGCCCTGATCGGCCTGTTGATGGCGGAAAACACGCTCACGCTTCCTTTCCGCACAGACCGGTCATGCACTGACAGTAAATCCGGGCCTCACAGGTGGGGCTGATCAAAATTCCGAAGATCTTTTCCGCATTACCGTTCAATCCGCCAACCCGTTTGGAAATCTTTTCACCGTCTTTCGCTGGACGCGCAGCCAGGTCTGGCCGTCGAAGGCCTTACCGGGCAGGAAGTCCACTCTGAGGCCGCGCCGGACGCATTGGGCTTCTATCCAGGCGGGGCTGTGGCGGACGATGCCGGCTTCCGTGGACTCATGGCTGGTTCCGACCCAGACGTCGCCTTCGTAGTCCGGCTCCTCGTCGGTCGGGGCAAGATAGGATGCAAGGAAGATGGCGTGGTCTTGCGAATTGTCGATAAAGCCGTCCAGCATGGTTTCGATGTGCCGCTTGGCGCAATGGGTCCAGATGGAGCCGGCAAGGAACATGTCGAATCTTCGGTCGAAGACCGACAGGTCGAAATCCGCATTGTAGTCGAAGCGCGGCGTCTTGGCTTCGAGCATTGCCTGATCGAACAGGGTTTCCAGCCCCCATTTCACCCGGTCGCGATGAGGTTCGATGCCGCAATAGGTGCCGCTATCGAGAAACCGGATCAGCCAGTAGGCGGTCCGGAGACAGCCGCAGCCGATCTCGCAAAGCCTTGTCTCCGGCGCCAGGCCTTCCCGGAGAAGAGCGATAAACTGCCGACGACCGCCTTCATCGAACCGATGGGTCGGGACACCAAGAAAGCCGTGGGCTTGAGCCATTTTCTCGCCGAGGCGCTGCACGTCAGACATAGGGGGAAATCCAGTTTCAGATAGAGCCGCAGGGGAAGCCGGTCACGGCCGGAATGCGTATATGGATGGGATTAAAAGGGATTCGACCGTTCTTGACCAGCCGGCTTTCCTGCCCTCGACGGCGTGCCCGGGACTGCCGGAATTTTCTGATGAGTTTGCCGGACGGCGATGATATGTCATTGTCAAATTTCAGTAAAAAGACGCTAGGGTCAGAACTCATTCATTTTGCTCATTCTGTTTGTCAGGGAAGGTTGGAATGAGCGTAAGAGCGAGCGCAGGACAGGTTGTTCCTATCCAAGCTCGATTTTGCGGTCAGGCCGGCCTTCCCTGGTAAACCCGAAGGGCGGGGCGTCTTTGCCTCCTGACGGCGTTAGAGATCCTTGAAAACCGAATGGTTTCCTGCGGCTCTCTGCCTTGTCAGCAGACAAAGCCACTCCCGCAGAATGTGTAAAATGAATGGGTCCTGACCCTAGTTTGCGTAAAGTTTATTTGGTGAAAAGATGCAACAAAGCCTGGAAGAGCGGTTTCCGGACGTTCTGTTTTACAATCCTGCCCTGACCGAGGTTCAGGACAATGTCGTCATCGGGGCCGGGTCGCGCGTCGGGTCGATGACGGTCGTTCATCGGGATGCCCGGGTGGGCACGGGAACGACCATCGGATCCCATTGCAACATCTGCGCCTGCACCATCGGCAACAACGTCTCGATCCAGACCGCCTGCCATATCACCCGCGGTGTCACGGTCGAGGACGACGTGTTCATCGGGCCCCATGTCGTCACCCTGAACGACAAGCTGAAGGGCGACCCGATGATTTACCCCTACATAGAAAAGGGTGCCAAAATCGGTGGCGGCAGCACGATCCTGCCCGGGGTCCGGATCGGGGCCAATGCGGTTGTTGGCGCCGGCAGCGTGGTGACGAAGGACGTTCCGCCCGGCGCGCTGGTCGTCGGCAATCCGGCCCGGATCAGGCAGCCTGCTCCCGACTCCCCGGCATAACGTTCGCCATGAAGGACCTCATCCTCAATCTTGCGCCGACCGGAATGGTCCCGACCAGGGACATGTCGCCCCATGTTCCCATTTCGCCGCAAGAGATCGTTGCCGACTGCCGAAAATGTGCCGATCTCGGCGCGACGATCCTGCATGTCCACGCCCGCGACGAGAGCGGAAAACCGACCTGGCGAAAGGAGGTTTACGCTCGGATCATCGGCGGCATCCGGGAGACCCATCCGGATGTGATCATCTGCGTGTCGCTCAGCGGCCGCAATTTTCCGGAATTCGAACATCGCAGCGATCCGCTGTTTCTGGACGGTGACCTCATGCCGGACATGGCGAGCCTGACCCTGTCCTCGATGAATTTCGCTCGGACAGAAAGCGTGAACGCCCCGGACATGGTGACACGGCTTGCCGAAACCATGACCGAGCGCGGGATACGTCCCGAGCTCGAAGTGTTCGATGCCGGGATGGTCAACTACGCCCATTACCTGACCGACCGGGGTATCCTGACCGGACCTCACTATTTCAACATCCTGCTCGGCAATCTCGCCACCGCGCAGGCAACACCGCTTCATCTGGCCGCCATCACCCAAGGTCTGCCTGAAAACGCCTTCTGGTGCGCCGGCGGCATCGGTGCGGCACAGCTCCCGGCCAACGCCCTGGGACTGCTGTTCGGAAACGGCGTGCGGGTCGGACTGGAGGACTTCCTCTGGCTGGATGCCGACCGAAAGCAACCGGCGACGAACGCCCAAATGGTCGAGAGGATCCGGCAGCTCGGGGTTACCTTCGGCAAGTCGTTCGCCAGCGCCGTTGAGGTGCGCAAAGCGCTCGGGATCGGCCGCCATGACGCCTGAGACCCGCCCGCTGCGCATCCTGATGACCAACAACACGCTGAGCCTGCGGGCCGGGTCGGAGCTTTATCTGAGGGATCTCGCGATCTCCTTCATGAAGCGTGGCCATTTTCCGGTCGCCTACAGCCGGACGCTCGGTGCGGTCGCAAACGACCTTCGTGCCGCCACGATCCCGGTGATCGACGATCTGAACGAGATGTCCATTGCCCCGGACATCATCCACGGCCAGCATCATCTTGAAACCATGACCGCCGCGACGCATTTTCCGCACGTGCCGGTCGTCTACACCTGTCACGGCTGGGTTCCCTGGCCGGAAATGCCGCCGGCCTTTCCCAACATCATGAGATACGTCGCCGTCGACGACCTGTGCCGGGAACGCCTGCTGACGACCCACGGCATCGAACCGGGACAGATCACCACGCTTTACAATTTCGTCGACCTCAAGCGGTTTCACCGGGTGCGCGCGCTGCCCGAAAAGCCGGGTTCGGCGCTGGTCTTCAGCAATACCCGTCCCGAGGTACCGCAAGCCATCCGGGAGGCCTGCGACCGGCTCGGGATCGAAAAACTCGATATCGTCGGCAAGGCCTCCGGTAATGCGGTGGCGAACCCGGAAACCATCCTTGCCGATTATGACATCGTCTTCGCCAAGGCACGGTCCGCGATCGAGGCGATGGCGTCCGGATGCGCTGTCGTCGTCGCCGACAAGGAGCGCCTCGCCGGCATGGTCACGCCTGAAAACCTTGCAGCCTTCCGAGGGTTGAATTTCGGCATTCGTACCCTGCAGCAGCAGGCGTTTACCAGCGACAACGTCGAACGCGAACTGAGGCTCTACAATGCGGCCGAGGCCGGCAAGGTTACACAATGGATCCGCTCGAACGCCGACATGGAGGTGATTGCCGATGCCTGGATCGACTTGTACCGTGACGCCGTCGACCGCTGGCAGGAGGTAGGCCCGGCCATTGCGGACGAAGAGCGGTTTGCCGCACTATCGCGGTATCTCGTGGGGGCGTTGTCCCCACGCATCAAGGCAGCCGACCAGAATATCCGCGACCGGAAAAACGCCGAGGCGGAGTTGAAATCGCAGCGCGCGGAATTGGTCCGTGTATCCAAAGAAGCGAAGAAGGTGCCCGACCTTGAAAAGAAACTCCGGAATGAACGGGCCGAGCGCAAAACAGACACCGACGAACGTCTGAAGACCAAAGCCAAACTGAAATCGGCACGACAGGAATTACGCGACATCAAATCAAGCAGATTATGGCCGTTGTTTCGAAAGTTTATGAATTGAATACGATTGTTCCCTTTCCCAACCCCCGGCTTCCGGTCCGGGTCCTGCTGATTGGCCTCGGTCGGATGGGGCAACTGCATCTGAAGTGCCTGTCCGGACTGTCGTCGGTCGAATTGGTCGGCGTGGTCGATACCGACGCGACCAGGGCCGACGTGGCGGATGGCCTCCGCTTTTCCGCCGACCCGGCCGATTTCGCCGGCGAATTCGACGCCGCGGTCATTGCCGTACCGGCCGAAAGTCATGCCCGGGTTGCCCTGCCTCTTCTTGCCGAAGGGGTGAATTGCCTGGTCGAAAAACCCCTGGCGCTCTGTTCCGGCGAGATCGGGAAGATGATCGCCGCCGCGCGCGCGGGCGGCGCGGTTCTTGCCGTCGGACAGGTGGAACGTTTCAACCCGCAAATTGAAAACTGCGCCGCCCGGATTGACCGGCAAGCGGGCGATATTCGCGTCGAACGCCTGTCTCAGGGGTCCGGCGCGCCCGGTGAAGCGGATGTGATTTCCGACCTGATGATCCATGACCTGGACTGGATCGTCAGGTGCGAAGGCTCCACGGATTGCACGATCGATCTGCTTGAGACCCGCGGACCCATTGACCGTCTTGAATACGTCCGATGCCGTCTGGATTTCGGACCGCGCAGATACGATCTGAGGGCCGGTCACGGAGAGGATTGCCGGAAAAGAACGGTCCGGATTTCGGCGGCGGACGGCGCAACCGAGGATTATGATCTTCTGGACTTCATGTGCGGAAAAGGCCTCGACCCGCTGACCCGTCAGGCCCAGGCCTTTGTCGACGCCTGCCATGGCGGAGAGACCGAACTGGCGACCGCATCCGACGCTCTGGCCGTCTATCGTCTGATCGAGCGCATCCGCACGCTTGGCAATCCCCTTTTCGAACCTGCCGAGAGATTTGCGTGACGCCGAAAGTCCCTTTCGTCGACCTTTCCGCCGAGTGGGAGCCCGTCCGCGCCGAGGCCCTCAGGCGCATCGCCGGGGTCTTCGATCACGGCCGGTTTGTCGCCGGTCCGGAGGTTGCCGAGCTGGAACAGAAGCTTGCGGCGACGGTCGGCGCGAAACACGGCCTTTCCTGCGCCTCCGGAACGACCGCTCTCCTCATGGCGATGATGGCGCTCGGCATCGGGCCCGGCGACGAGGTCATTGTTCCCGCCTTCACCTTCATCGCGCCTGCGGAATGCGCCCTGATCCTGGGCGCCTCGCCCGTCCTTGTGGATGTGCAGATGCCGTCCGGACTGATCGACCCTGATGCGCTCGAAGCCGCAATGACGCCCCGGACCAGGGCCATCGTCGCCGTTTCGCTTTTCGGACTGCCCGCCGAGTTCGACAGGATCAACGAGATTGCGGCAAACCACGGCATTCCGGTGATCGAGGATGCCGCCCAGAGCCTGGGAGCAACCCGGGGCGGCAAAGCCAGCGGAACACTGGCCGGGATCGGCTGCACCAGCTTCTTTCCCACCAAGGCGCTTGGCGGCGCAGGGGACGGCGGCGCGCTTTTTACCGATGATGCGGAAACGGCGGTCCGATTGGCGGAAATTCGCGACCACGGGCAATCCGGCAAATACCATCATGTCCGGCCCGGCCTGAACGGCCGGCTCGGCTCCATGGCCGCCGCAGCGCTTCTGGCCCGTCTGGACGTGTTCGCACCGCTGCTGGAAAGACGCCGGCACATCGGTCGGACCTATGACAGGCTGCTCGGCGATGCCCGCAGGTCCGGCCTCCTGGATCTCGTGGCGGACGAGGGAATCGAGCACAGCGCACGGTCTCAATATGCGGTCGTAGTCAAGGATCGCGCAAAAGTGGTGAAAACGCTGGAAGCCGCCGGCATTCAAACGGCGATCCATTATCCGCAGGCGCTTCATCGGCAGCCGGTCCTGCAGGATTGCCGTTGTTCAGGACCGCTCGAAAAAGCATCGGAAATGGCGGAGAAGGTGCTGTGCCTGCCCATTCATCCGGCGTTGGACGACGTTCAGGTGGACTATGTCGCTGAGACCCTGTGCAACGCTCTCACCAAATGAAACGGATGTCAGGCGGCTGTGCAATGCGCGAGATCTGTGTCGGCGCGCAGATCCCGTTTTACACATTCACTTCATGGGACCTTGACCTGAGACAAGGTGGCTGATCAGGTGCGAATGGCATAGTCTGCCAGTGCCCATACGCAGGACGCCGTTCGAACAGCAACGAGGGAGAGTTTGCTTTGACAGGCTGGAACACGCTCAAACGTACCGGATTTGCAGCCCTCTTCACCGCCGCGGCCGTCAGCCCGGGCCTTGCGGCCAATGCAGGCCACGGCGAGGAACTCGCCCTTCAGTGGTGTTCGGCCTGCCACCTTGTCTCCAATGACCAGAACAAGGTCAGCGTCGCGTCCGTGCCGAGCTTTTTCGACATCGCCAGGCGTCCGGGCTTCAACGAGGATGCGCTGAAGACCTTCCTCGCCGATCCCCATCCCCAGATGCCGAACATGACCCTTTCCAACGGTGAGATCGCGGATATCGCGCGTTACATCAGCTCGCTGTCCGAATAGGCTCGCTTTCGCGCTTAGCGGTTTCAGAAATCGAAACACGCCCTGACGGCGGCATGAAACGAGCCGTCCTCCGCGGACGTTCCCTCGTCCAGGACCTCGTCGGCAAGGTCGTCGTTGAAGACCTCGATATCCCGCACCCGGCTGAAGAGCGCCGGGCTTGCCAGGATATGATCCAGCGCCTGCCCCCGGCCCTTGTGAATGACCGTCCGGCGCAGCTCCGGCGGCAGGGCCGCATCAATCTGATGCAATTGGCGGTTCGCCAGATCCGGGTTGCCGGTGTCGTCCGGATCGGCCAGCAGCAAGCGCAATGCGGTGGAATCCTCCGTGGCGTTGAAATCCCCAGCGACCGCGATCAGCGGCTCGGGGTGGCCGTC
Organism: Roseibium sp.; assembly: GCF_048260565.1. Lineage (GTDB taxonomy): Bacteria > Pseudomonadota > Alphaproteobacteria > Rhizobiales > Stappiaceae > Roseibium. The sequence continues at coordinate 166,357 of NZ_JBLXGP010000012.1, forward strand.
GAAAAAAGCGTCTATTTTCACCCGCAGATCGAGCGCCTGCACCACCCGCTTCATGGACGCCAGAAAATAGCCTTCCGCCCATACGGGAACGTTCTTCCAGACCTTGGGCGCGGTCTTGCCGCCCGGAATGGGGGCCGCGATGGGTGCCCGCAGGTGGACCACGAACAAATGAAGCGGTTGCTCCCAGCCGATATCGAGCTGCAGCTCCAACACCGGACGGTCGAAGCCCAACGGCACCGGCCCCTCTACCGCCGGGCTGGCATGATCCGGCTGCCACAGCGGCACATGCATGGCCGCCTCGTGATGGATCTTGCTGTCGATGACAGGAAACCGGCTCACAACCACCAGATTGTGCCGGTCGCCCGGAGACGGCACGTCGGGCCGCGTCGTGGCGATCGCGTGAAACGTCTCGTAAGGCGTCCCGGCAAGGAGGGCGTCGAGGGCCAGGAAGGCCCGCTCGCTTGTCCCCGCAAGCCTCTGCGCATTGACCTCCTGCAGGCAGAGGATATCGGCCTCCAGTTCCAGAAGCTTCGGGCGCAATGCCGCAATCCTCTGTTCCAGCCGCTCCGGTCTGAACTTGTCGTCGCCGAAGGATTCGATGTTGAACGTGGCCAGCCGGATCAAGGGTTTCTTCCACAAGGCAATGGGTTTCGGTTTTCGGGTCACTGTCCCCGACCATAGCCTTGCCCGACAGGCGGTGATAGGACAAGGCATTGCTTTAGGAAACAGAGCCCCGATGAGTGAAACAAGCTGTCCCTGCGGCTCCGGACGGGGCCTGTCCGACTGCTGCGGCCCCTATCTCTCCGGGGAGCGCGTTCCTGAAACGGCAGAAGCCCTGATGCGCTCGCGTTATTCCGCCTATGTGCGTCAGCAGATCGAATATCTGAAGGACACGCTCTGGCCGAAGGAGCAAGCGCGATTCGATTTTGCCGGCACGGCGAGATGGGCGGCGGAAAACCACTGGACCGGCCTGACAGTCCTGAAGACGGACAAAGGCACGGCGGAAGACCGGAACGGCACGGTATTGTTCGAAGCCAAATTCCTGGCCGGCGGCAAGCTTAACACCCACCGCGAACTCAGTCGCTTTCGCAAGAAGGCCGGGCGCTGGTATTACGTTGAGGCCTTGCCGGAAACATGAATCGCCGGAAGTCGGCTCTGACACAGACGGAGGAAACCCATGCAATTCGCCCGATATCCCAGCCTGGAAAACCGTGCCGTCTTCGTGACCGGCGGCGCGTCCGGCATCGGCGCGGAAGTCGTCCGGGCCTTCGCCGACCAGGGCTCGAAGGTTGGCTTCGTAGATCTGGATGAGAAAAACGGCGCGGCCCTCGCTGCCGAACTTGGCGGCAACGTTCATTTCGTCGCCTGCGACCTGCGCGACATCGAAGCGCTGAAAGCTGCCTTTGCCGGGCTTGAAGCAGCGATCGGGCCGGCGGAGGTGCTGGTCAACAACGCCGCCCGCGACGACCGCCACGGCTGGCAGGACGTGACGCCCGACTATTACGACGAACGGATCGCCACCAACCTGCGCCACATGTTCTTTGCCATCCAGGCTGTCGCGCCGGGCATGATCGCCGCCGGCAAGGGCTCGATCATCAACTTCGGCTCCAATTCCTGGTTCGAGGCGGTCGGCGGCATGCCCGTCTACACCACCGCCAAGGCCGCCGTGCACGGCATGACCCGTTCCTTTGCCCGCGACCTCGGCCGGCATCGCATCCGTGTGAACACGGTGGTGCCGGGCTGGGTCATGACCGAACGCCAGAAGGAACTCTGGACCACGCCGGAGAAGCTGGACCAGCAACGCGAAAGCCAGTGCCTGCCGGACCTGATCGAACCGGTTTACCTGGCCCGCATGGTCCTGTTCCTCGCCTCCGACGACGCCGCCATGTGCACGGCCAATAACTACATGGTCGAAGCCGGGTCGATCTGAGGCGTCCGCTCTTTTCCGTCAAGACAAGGCCGGACAGCCGGAAAACGATCCCGTTGACCGGACGCAAGGCAGTTTTGGAGAGTTGGGTCCGGAGGGCCGAATGCCCCCGATCGGATCGTTGACGCCGCAAAGGCCGGATGTCGGCGTTCCGGCTGCAGACCAACGAGGGTCGCCGAACAAGAGGCGGAGGCTTCCTTTCAAAGCGTCTTCAGATAATCCTGAAACTCCTTGCCCGGCTCCTTCGGAAAGCGGGTTGCGGTGACTTCGTAGGCCCTGATGCGGTCGAGGCGGAAGTTGCGGAAATCGGAACGCATTTCACACCAGGCGGTCAGCACCCAGACGCTTTCGAAAGCGGTAAGCCCGAGAGGGCGGATGAGGCGACCGCTAACGCGCTCCTGAGTATCGCAGTAGCCGAGCTGCACCTTGAACCGTTTTCGAATCGCATCCCTGAGCGGCGTCAGGGCCTCCGAACCGAGTGCGGAGGAAGCCTTCGTGACCGCGAGCAGCGGGCGATTCAAGGATTGATCGCCTTCGGACAGGACGGCACCGAGCTTGCCGAGCACCCGTTCCGCAATCTCGCGCATAGCAGCATCGCCGCGCGCCTTCACCATACGGATGCCGAGCAGAATGACATCCAGCTCGTCCGGATCGAACTGCATCGGCGGCAGGAAATAGCCGCGTTCGAGAACGTAACCGACCCCGCCTTCTCCTCGAATGGGAGCCCCCATTGCCTTCAAGGTGGCCATGTCGCGATAGATGGTCCGCTCCGTAACATCCATCAGCTCGGCCAGCATGGCGGCCGGAACCGCGCCTCTCCGGCTGCGCAGGATGTCCAGGATCGAAAACAATCTGATCGTTCGCATGGCGTGTCGGCCTCCGGCTGCGTTCCGCAGAGTGCTGCCCGACGATCATAGGCGCACCCCCCTGACAGAAACTGTCTTTGACGGGCTCTATAGAACGGGCAGCAGAAACACGAAAGGACATCTCATGCTACGAAAAGATCTGGGCCCGATGAAGGTGATGGGATTCGCCCGCTACAATGCGAAAGACGACGTTCAAGCGCCGGACCTGATTGCCGCCGCGCGCCTTTGGCAGAAGGAGTTTTTGAGCCGCCAGCCGGGCATCGCCATGCATTGCTTCCTGGGAAATGCGGCAGGCGGATATGCCGACGCCATTCTTGCAAGGGACGAGGCCAGTTTTGCGGCCATGTCGGAGGCCCATATGCAGGCGCCGAGTTCAAGGGCGTTCATGGAGATGCTGGACCCCGGCAGCATTCGCCTTTGCCTCAACCGTCTGATGGAAGACCTGAACGCTTTGCCCGACCGCTTTGCTGCGATCGAGTTTGGCACATTCCGTCCCAGGAAAGACGTCGACTTCTCCGAAGAAGCGCTGATGGCAGCCTCAGGACGGGTCGAACGGGAATATCTTTCCGCACACCCGGAAAGCCAGGCCCACCTGATGGCACGGGCCGGGGAGGATACGTATTCGGAAATCTGTTTTGTCGAAACCGTCGGGGCCGCTCGGGAGATTTGCAGCGGGTATGTCTCGAGCAACGCCTGCATGCCACTCCTCGGCCTGTTCGACCCGGACAGTGTCGACCTGGATTTTTGGCATGTCCTTGCCTGAGAAGGCGGACTAAAGCGGTACTGTCGCAAGCTGATCCGAAAAGCGGATCATGATGAACTTGCCTGGAAAAACACGCCGGTTTGCAGGATGTGTTTCAACGTTTGCGACAGCACCGGCGCGGCGCATAGCCATACAGTCGATCAATGAAAATTGCGCCCACCGGGCAGGGCCTTCAGGGTCTGTCGCGGCACCTGAGGCTCCAGGTCCTGCCGGAGTTCCGGTACGTCCCGGACAAGCTGGGCCAGGCGGCTCGCCGGTTTGATCTTTTCCGACAGTTCGATCACCGGGCGCTTGACCTCGTCGGCGCGGGCAAGGCCGGCGTTTTCCAGGCTCATGTCCGACAGGCGGGCAAGGAGCGGCGTGGCGTCCTCCACGTGATCCGCCACCACATGGATGACGCCGGATTCCGACTGCAGCCGGCCGGTCACCTTCAAGAACCGCGCGCCCATGATCAGCGGCCGGTATTTCTCGAAGGCCTTGGGCCAGATGATGATATTGGCGACACCGCCCTCGTCCTCCAGCGTCAGGAAGATGACGCCCTTGGCCGAACCCGGACGCTGGCGCACCAGAACGAGACCGGCCACCGTCACCACCCGGCCCGAGCGGACCCGATCCAGATCCTTGCAGGGCAGCACCCGCATCTCCGACAGCGCACCGCGCACGAAGGAAACCGGGTGCGCTTTCAGTGAAAGACTCAGGCTGCGGTAATCGGCCATCACATGGGCGCCGGGCAGCATCGGCGGCAGGTCCGCATCCGGTTCCCGCCTCAGATCGGCAAGGCGGGCCGTGTCGAACAGCGGCAGGCGGTCGCGCAAGGCTCCCTTTTCCAGCCCCTGCGCCGCCCATAGCGCCGTACGCCGGTCGAGCCCGAGCGAGCGGAACGCGTCCGCCTCCGCCAGGCGCATGATGACCTGCCGGCCAAGCCCGGTCCTCAGCCAGAGATCGCGCACCGAATCGTAGCCCTGCCCGCGTAGCGCGATGATCGTGCCGACATCCTCTTCCCTCAGGCCCTTCACCATGCGCAGGCCGAGGCGCACGGCCCTGGTCGACCGCACCACATCTCTCATCTCCCCATGCCGCCGGTGGAGATGACGGGCCGCCTCCATGCCCGGCTCCAGCATCGCATCCCAGCCGGACAGGTTGACGTCCGTCTCGCGCACCTCCACCCCGTGCTCGCGGGCGTCGCGCACCAGCTGGGCCGGAGCATAGAAGCCCATGGGCTGGGAGTTCAGGAGAGCCGCGCAGAACACATCCGGATAATGGGCCTTGATCCAGGCCGACGCATAGACCAGCAGGGCGAAACTGGCCGCATGGCTTTCGGGAAAGCCGTATTCGCCGAACCCCTCGATCTGGCGGAAACAGCGCTCGGCGAACTCCCGCTCGTAACCGTTCTGCACCATGCCCTCGATCATCTTGGTCTGGAAGGTGCCGATGGTACCGACCCGGCGGAAGGTCGCCATCGCCCGGCGCAACTTGTCCGCCTCGCCGGGGGTGAACCCCGCTGCGACGATGGCGATCTTCATCGCCTGTTCCTGGAAGAGCGGCACGCCCATGGTCTTGCCGAGCACTTCCTCCAATGCCTTCGACGGATAGCTGACCTGCTCCAGTCCCTGCCGCCGGCGCAGGTAGGGATGCACCATGTCGCCCTGGATCGGCCCGGGGCGCACGATCGCCACCTCGATGACGAGGTCGTAGAAGGATTTCGGGCGAAGCCGGGGCAGCATGGTCATCTGCGCCCGGCTTTCCACCTGGAAGACACCGACGGAATCGGCCCGGCACAGCATGTCGTAGACCTCCGGCTCCTCCGCCGGAATACTGGAGATGGCGTAATCGACGTCATACTCCGTTCGCAGCATTTCCAGCGCCTTGCGGATCGCCGACAGCATGCCGAGCGCCAGGACGTCGATCTTCAGGATCCCGAGAGAATCGAGATCGTCCTTGTCCCACTCGATCACCGTGCGGTCTTCCATGGCCGCATTCTGGATCGGCACCACCTCGTCGAGCCGCCCCCGGGTGATAACGAACCCGCCCACATGCTGGGACAGGTGCCGCGGGAAGCCGATCAGGATCTTGGCGCAGGCAAGCATCTGCGTCAGCAGCGGATCGGCCGGATCCATGCCGGCCTCGCGCACCTGGGTGTCTTCAGTGCCCGCGGACGAGCGGCCCCAGACGGTGCCGGACAGCGCGCCGATGGCATCCTCCGACAGGCCGAAGACCTTGCCGACCTCCCTTAAGGCCGAGCGGGAGCGGTAGGTGATCACGGTGGCTGCCAGTCCGGCCCGTTCGCGGCCGTATTTTTGGTAGATGTACTGGATCACCTCCTCCCGCCGCTCATGCTCGAAATCGACATCGATATCAGGCGGCTCGCGCCGTTCCGGAGAGATGAACCGCTCGAACAGCAGATCGGCCCGTTCCGGATCCACTTCCGTGATGCCGATGCAGAAACAGACCGCGGAATTTGCCGCCGAGCCGCGGCCCTGGCAGAGGATGCCTTGCGAGCGGGCAAAGCGGACGATGTCGTAAACGGTCAGGAAGTAAGGCGCGTATTGCAGCTGCTCGACCAGGGCCAGTTCATGGGCGACGGCCTTTTTGACCTTCTCCGGCGCCCCGGCGGGATAGCGCCGGCGCATGCCCTCCTCCGCCAGCCGCTGCAGCTCCGCCTGGGGCGTGGCGCTCTCGCCCGCAGGCTCTTCCGGGTACTCATAGGCAAGGTCGTCGAGAGAGAAGGACACCTCGTCCAGGATCTTCAGGCTTTCGCGCAAGGCGCCGGGGACGGCGTCGAACAGGCGCGCCATTTCCTCCGCATCCTTCAGATGCCGTTCCGCATTGACCTGCAACTTCCGCCCCGCCGTCTCCAGCCGCTCGTGCAGGCGGATGCAGGTGACCACATCCTGCAAGGGACGCCGCCCGGGCGCATGATAGAGCGCGTCGTTGGTCGCCAGGAGCGGCACTCCGCACCCATCGGCAAGGTCGGTGGCAAGCTGCAGCCGCCGCCGGTCGGAGGGCCCGCGCGGCAGGGCACAGGCCAGCCGGACGGATTTCCCGAATTCATCTTTGAGCTGCGTGAGGATACGGGCAATGCCCTCTGCCTCCGGCAGGCCGGCGGGCAGGACCAGCGCCATCGGGAAACCCTCTTCCAGAATTGCCAGGTCGTCCGCCACCAGATGGCATTCGCCCTTGGGCGCACGCCGGTTGCCGGTGGTGAGCAGACGGGTCAGGCGGCCGTAAGCAGAACGATCCTGCGGCCAGACAATCAGGTCCGGCGTCCCATCCAGGAAGGCGAGCCGGCAGCCCGGGACGAAGCGCAGGCCCACCTCCTTGGCCGCCATATGCGCCCGGACCACGCCGGCCATGGAGTTGCGATCGCAGACGGCCAGCCCGGACAGACCGAGCGCCCCCGCGGTCATGGCGAGTTCTTCCGGATGGGACGCGCCGCGCAGGAAGGAAAAATTGCTCGCGGCGCATAATTCGGCGAAGGCGGGAGCAGGATCTCCGATCATGCGAACACCCCTTGCAGATACCAGCGCGGGGTCGACGTTTCGCGGGCGTAAAGCCCTTCCCGGTAAAGCCAGAACCGCCGGCCGGCGTCGTCCTCGATCCGGAAATAATCCCGGGTCACGCCCTCGCGGTTCGATGACGGCGCATCCGGTGCCCCCACCCACCAGGGCGGAGCGATCCGCTCCGGCCCTTCCGAGCGGACCACCCGGTAAAGCGTGCGCCGCCAGCGGAACCGGAGCGGCGGGCCTTCCGGCACCATGGCAACTGCCTCCACCGGCTCCGCCGGATCGAGCAGCCGCAAGGGGCGTTCAAGAGGCATTTCGGAACTCTGCCGGGCCTGCAGCAGCCCAGCCTCGTCCAAAGTCCCGAGCCCAAGATCGTCGCAGCCCAGAACCACCGAGGAAAAACCGGTCCAGGCAAGCGCGTCCTCGCGCACGACGGCAGCCGGCACCAGGGCCGTCTGGGATTCCGGCAGATGCCGCTCCACAGGCAGAAGCCGGGTGACCCGATCGAGCCCGAGCCGCGCGCCGAGCCGGTCGATCAACCCCGCCAGATCGGCTTCGGCCTCTGCCACACCCCGCCCGCCAAGATCGAGCTGGGCGGGGTCCTCGTCCTGCGCTTCCAGTACCGAAAGACGCACGAGATCGTAGCCATAGCCGGCATCGAGCACGCTTTCGTCCACTTTCAATTTTTCGGCAAAGAGCGCCAGGATCCGTTTCGGCACCCGCAACGGCCGGCTGGTGCCCACAGTCAGCTTCTGAACCGCACCATCGACCCGAAACAGCGCCAGCTCGAAAGCCCGGCCGCCCTGACAGCGCCGCTCCAGCGCGTCGGAAAGCTGGCCGGCCAGCGACAGGGCCACCGCGCTGACATCTTCCAGACGCCCGATCGGTTCGAAAAACCGCCGTTCGGCCATGATCAAGGGGGCTGGGAACCGGGGCGAGATCGGCTCGCCCTCCCGGCCGAACGCCTGGTCCAGACGCCGCACCGGTGCCAGCCCGAAACGGTTGGCCAGCGGGGCACGCGGCCGCGTCGCGATATCGCCGATGCGGCTCAGCCCGACCCGCTCCAGCCCTTCGATGATTTCCGGATCGAGCCGCAGGGCGGCAAGCGGCAGGGACGCCAGCACCTCTTCCTGCCGTCCGGAGGCAATCGATCCGCCGTCGCCATAACGGGCGACCGCCCAGGCGGCTCCGGGCGTATCGGCGATGGCCCCGCGCACGGCAAAGCCCTGCCGCTCCAGCCGATCAAGCGCATCGGCCAGCAGCGCCTCTTCGCCGCCGAAAAGATGGGCGCAGCCGGTGATATCGAGGAACAGCCCGTCGCCCCCGTCAATCGCCACCAGCGGCGTGTAACGGTCGCACCAGTCGGCCACGAAACCAAGCAGGAGGGCATCCTCTCGCGGCGCGGCTTCTTCCGCCAGCAGCGACGGCACCCGCGCCCGGGCATCGGCCAGAGCCTCGCCGGAGCGCAAGCCCAGAGCGCGTGCCGTGGCCGTCAGACAGGTGATCCGCTGCGCATTGCGGATTTTCGCGACCACCGCCAGCGGCGGCGCGGCCTCAGCCGGCGACGGGGAATTCGACCCGCTGCCCGGTCGGTTCCGCACCCGCCAGGACGGTCCCATCGTCCGGCGCAGAATCCGGTCGCAGGCCAGCTCCGGAAACCAGAGCGACAGAACGCGCTGGCGCGGCAAAACGCCTTTCAGCATGTCTCCACTCCAGATCAAGACGGCCGGACCGGCCGTCACGGTTTCGGGTCAGTTCCACGTTCCAGACAGCCTCACCGACCGCCTCATGCGGCCCGGAGCGCAGCAGCGCCGGTGCCCGCGAGCGTTCGGGCGAGACGCACCACCGGGTCAGGGCCGCCGTCGGCTCGAACGCGGCCCCGTGGCGCACCAGAAACACCGGCACGCCGCTGGCCTGAGCCCGCAGCAGAAGCCGACGGGTCGCCGTCAGGTCGAGCGCCTTCTGCGCGCCCTGCACCTCGCCGACGACAGCCGCCAGGACGGACGAGCGCGTGCCTTCCTCCATGGCCCATAACAATTCCTCGGTCCGGCGCGGCCGGACGGCGATCAGGCGGGCCGGATCGACGCCGAAACGCAGCAGGCCCGGCCCGTGCAATAGCCCGGCCTCCCGACCGGCAAGCGGATCCTGAACCCAGAGCACGGCTCCGGAGCGCGCCGACATCACCCTGGCAAGCAGTGCGAGGGCAAACCCCGACAGGGCACCCGCATCCCGGCTTTCGCCACTCACCACATCATGCAGGCTGCCGCAGGCAAGTCCGCCCGCGGCAAACAAGCCATCCAGCGCCTCAAGACCGAAGGACAACCGGATCGGTCCCGGCCCCTGCTTTCCGGCGGAAAAAGCAGGGGCCGGACCAAGCTGCCCATTGAAGGGGAGGCCTCCCTCAAGGGCCGCGATGCGGCGGCGCAGCTCGGCAAGATCTGTCCGGCTTTCCGGCCGGATTGCTGGCGGGCTTTCTGGCGGTCTGGGCACAGTCTATCCAATCATCTTGGATTTTGTTCTCTCTTTGTTCTTATAGATTCCGAATCCCGGACGCGGAGTCAAGAGCCTTTGCGAACCGGACCGAAGCAATGTGAAATACCGTAAGGGAAACATCTGGAAACATTTCACAGAGGTTTGATCGTGCGAACAGCGTTTCAAAGCCACGGAATCTTAAGTCCCTCGTGTCATAACAGCGCCGGATAACGGATCGGGGACCCCTCTTTGCGCCTATTTGCAACGACCTGGACACAACGACTGCAGCATATGCCGGCCTTGCGGCCGGTGGCGGACGTGCTGAACCAGATCCTTGGAGCCCTCCGCGATCCGGCAGACGGCAGCGGCGGCGCAAGCCGCATGGCCCTGTCCACCTTCGCGATCCGTGTCGGCGGCGCAGCACTTGCCTATGTCTCCCAGATCATCCTGGCCCGCCTGATGGGCGCCCATGACTACGGCATCTTTTCCGTGGCCTGGACATGGATCGTGGTTCTCGGCGTCATGGCCTGCTGCGGGTTTTCCTCCTCCGCCACCCGTTTCGTCCCCGAATACAGCGAAACCGGAGACCTCGACCGCCTGCGCGGCTTTCTGCTCGCCAGCCGCACCATCGCGTTCCTCGGCGCCGCCCTCGTCACGGGTGCCGCGATTGCGGTGGTCTTCCTGCTCCATTCGGTGATCGATTCCCAGTACACGCTGCCGATGGTCGTCGTTTTGCTGGCCCTGCCCATGTTCGCCTTCGGCGGCGTTCTGGACGGCATCGCCCGCTCCCACGACTGGCCGTCGCTTGCCATGCTGCCGACCTATATCTGGCGGCCCGGCGCGATCCTGGCCTTCCTGCTTCTCTTCATCCTGATCGGCCAGCCCGCCACCGCCCTGACCGCGGCCTTTGCCGCCCTCGCCGCCACATGGGTCATTGCGATCTATCAGCAGATCAGGCTGAACGGGCGTCTTGCCTCCAGGGTCCCGAAAGGTCCCCGCCGCCTCGAACTCCGCACCTGGTTCGCCATCTCAATGCCCATGCTCATGGTGGAGGGGTTCTTCCAGCTGATCACCAGCGCGGACGTGATCATGGTCAGCTTCTGGCGCGATCCGGACGAAGTCGCCGTCTATTTCGCCGCCTCCAAGACGCTGGCGCTGGTGCATTTCGTCTACTTCGCCGTCCGCGCCGCCTCCGCGCACCGGTTCTCCCGCTTCGTCACCACGAACGACAAAGAGGGCCTCGCCGCCTATGTGCACAAGGCGACCACCTGGACCTTCTGGCCGTCGCTCGCCACCGGCCTCGCCGTACTGATCGCCGCCCCCGTGCTGCTCAGCCTGTTCGGCAAGGACTTTACCGCAGGGCTCCCCCTGATCGCGGTTCTGCTGGTGGGCATACTGGCCCGCGCCTCCGTCGGGCCTGTCGACGCCCTGCTCAACATGAGCGGCAACCAGAAGAGCTGTGCTGTCATCTATGCGGCCACCTTTGCCGTCAACGTGGGCCTGAACGTCGTCCTCATTCCCCATCTCGGCCTTATGGGCGCGGCTCTCGGCACCAGTCTCGCGATCATGTTCGAGGCCACCTGCCTGACCATCTCCGCCCGCAGGACCCTGGGTGTCCAGACCTTCATCCTGCCGCTTCTCCTGAACCGGAAGAGGACGGCGGCTTGACGGAATCCGACCTTCCGGCAATTGGTGATCTGGAACCGATTGTCATCGATCCGGTGCGCCCGGATGATCAGCTCAGTGCCTGGCGGGCACTGGCCGAAACGGCTGCCGACCCCAATCCGTTCTTCGGTCCCGATTTTCTCATGCCCTTCCTGGAAGACATGGGACCGGAACATGTCCGTCTCTGCGCCGTCAGGGACAAGCGGACCGGCCGTTGGATGATGGCGGCTCCCTTCGGCCGCAGGCGCCTCGGTCTCGGCATTCCCGCGGCGACGGCCTGGGCCACGGAATACGGGCCCCTGGGCACGCCCCTTCTGGACGGCAATGCCCCTACGGGAACCGGCGAGCGATTTCTGGAACTGGCGACACAGACGGTCGGACTTCCCCTTGTGGCCTTTCCCTACCTGCCGTTCGATTGCGCCGCCGCTCCACTCCTGAAGGCTGCCTCCTGGCATCCCCGGGACGCCCATCCGGAAGTGCGGGCCGGCCACGACGGCGGAGTGGAAGGCGAAAAGCAATTCTCGAAGGCCTTCAGCGGCAAGAGGCGCAAGGAACTGCCCCGCCTGGTGCGCCGCCTGTCCGAACAGGGTGAGGTCCGCCTGGAAAGCATCCGCGGGGAAGACGCCGTCCGCATGTTTGAGACCTTCCTGGAGCTGGAAGCCTCCGGCTGGAAGGGAAAGAAGGGCACGGCTCTCCTGAACCACCCGGCCTCCACGCAATTCGCCCGCAGGATGATTGCCGCGCGCGCCAAATCGGACGGGCTTCGGATCGACGTCTTTTCCGTTTCCGGCAAGGCGATCGCCATGCTGGTCATCCTGCTTGAGGGCGATCGCGCCTTTTCCTGGAAGATCGCCTTCGACGAGGACTATGCGCATTTCTCCCCCGGCAGCCAGATCGCGCTTTATGCGCTGGAGAAGAACCTGCAGGATAAGCATCTGAAGGGTGCCGATTCGCTTGCCGTTCCGGGACACCGGATGATCGAGCCGCTGTGGCGCGGCCGGATCCGCTACGCCACCCTGCTGTGCGCAGCGTCGCGCGCCGGACGCCTCCTGCAAATGGCCGGACATTTCGATCTGTCCCTGGAACGCGACCTGCGCCGCCTCGCCCGCAGGCTTCTGAGACACTAGAGCGCCTCAGCCTTCGGCGCGCGCCTTTTCCCGGAGGATCCGGCGGATCACCTTGCCCGTGGTCGTCATGGGCAGATCGGACACGAATTCGATTTCGCGGGGATATTCGTGGGCGGACAGGCGCTGTCTCACGAAGCCCCGGATCTCGTCTTCCAGCGCCTTTCCGGCCGTCACTCCGTCCTTGAGCACCACATAGGCCTTGACGATTTCGGTCCGCAACGGATCCGGCTTGCCGATGGCGGCCGACAGCTTGACCGCCGGATGCATCAGCAGGCAGTCCTCGATTTCCCCCGGACCGATCCGGTAGCTGGCTGATGTGATCACGTCGTCGTCGCGGCCGACGAAATGGACATAGCCGTCCTCGTCCTGCAGGCCCTGGTCGCCGGTGATCATCCAGTCGCCGATGAATTTTTCTTTCGTTGCCTCAGGCTTGTTCCAGTATTCCAGGAACATCACCGGATCGGGCCGCCGCACCGCGATCTGGCCGAGCGTTTCCGGCGGCAGGACGTTGCCGTCGTCATCGATGATTGCCACCTCGTGGCCCGGGATCGCCTTGCCGATCGCACCGGACCGGGACACCCCACACGCAGCACAGGAGCCGAGCACCGCGTTGCATTCCGTCTGGCCGTAGAACTCGTTGACCTGGAACCCGAACTCGTCAGCGAACCAGTCGTAGGTCTCCCGGCCCAGGGCTTCGCCGGCCGAACCGACGCTGCGCAGTTTCAGGTCGAAGCGGCTTGCGGGCCGCTCGACCGCCCTGAGCATTTTCAGCGCCGTGGGCGGGATAAAGGCATTGCGAACCCCTTCGTCCGCCATCAGCCGGAAGGCCCGTTCCGGGTCGAACTTGCGGAAAGCGTAGGACACGACCGGCACACCGAAATGCAGCGCCGGAAACAGGGCGTTCAGCAACCCTCCGGCCCAGGCCCAGTCCGCAGGCGTCCAGAACAGATCGCCCGCCTGGGGCATGAAATCCTGCGACATCTGGATGCCCGGCAGATGGCCCGGCAACACCCGGTGGCCATGCAGCACCCCCTTCGGCTGACCGGTGGTGCCGGAGGTGTAGATCATCATCGCCGGATCGTCCGGCGTGGTTTGCAGCGTATCGAACCGGTCGGACGCGGCCTCGGACAGCGCGTCAAAGCTCTCAACCCCGCTTTCCGGCCCTTCGATGGAAACCACCAGACCCAGACCGGGAACGTCGTCGCGGATCTCCGCCAGTTTTTCCAGGCCCGCCGTGTCGGTCACCAGGGCGCTCGCGCCGGAATCGTTCAGCCGGTATTTCAGCGCCTCCAGGCCGAACAGCGCCGCCAGCGGCACCGCAATAGCGCCGATCTTGTAGATCGCCAGATGGGCAATCGCCGTCTGCGGCGCCTGCGGCAGCAGAAGCGCGACCCGGTCGCCACGGGTAATCCCCTTTGCCTTGAGGGCGTTGGCGAAACGGTTGGCCGCGCGCGCAAGCTCCTGATAGCTCCAGTTTTCCGCAGGACCGTCTTCATGGAGATGCCGGATGGCGAGGCGGTCCGGATCTTCCGCGGCCCAGCGGTCGCAGACGCTCGTCGCGATATTGTAGGTCTCGGGTATCTGCCAGCGGAAATTGGCAAGGAGAGAGCGATAGTCTCCGGCCTGCTTGAACATTCCGTAGTCCGTTGCTGATTTATTGTGCATCGGAGCCTACTCCTGCCCGTGCTGCAGTGCAATAGAGGTCGCGCCAGAAGGTAAACCTTCGCGTTTCCGCGATTTTCCCTTTCCATTTCAAATGAACTTGCCCGAGCTTCCTGCGTTCACTCGAACGCAGGAAGCTCCAGCTTTGTAAGATCGATCAACTTTTCTGCGTTCCTGTGCTCGCACAGGAACGCAGGTTGATCTAAAAGCCAGCCATCCGCCGCTTGGCGGAAACCGGTCGCAGCCTACCCGGTTCCAGCGAAAACAAGGGTTCATCCATGACTGACAAAAGCATCTACGAAAACCTGACCCAGCTCGGCGGACAGACCGAGCAGCCCCAGTCGCCGGAAGAGGCGGTTCTGGAAAAAGTGCCCAATCCGCAGGAAGGCACGGACTACATGGTCCGCTTTACAGCGCCCGAATTCACCTCGCTCTGTCCGATCACCGGCCAGCCGGACTTCGCTCATCTGATGATCGACTATGTACCGGACAAATGGCTGGTGGAGAGCAAGTCGCTGAAGCTGTTCCTGGTCTCGTTCCGCAACCATGGCGCCTTCCACGAGGATTGCACGGTCTCGATTGCCAAACGGCTGGTCGACCTGCTTGACCCGAAGTGGCTACGGATCGGCGGCTACTGGTATCCGCGTGGCGGCATCCCGATCGACGTCTTCTACCAGACCGGCCCGGTTCCGGACGGCGTGTGGATCCCCGAACAGGGCGTCCCGCCTTACCGGGGACGTGGGTGAGGGCAGAACGCCCGTAGCCATAGCGAAGGGCCGGAATGGCCCGTCCGGCGCACCCTTCACAGTTGCCGGAAAACAACAACCGGCTCCGAACCTCCCGAAACGGTCGCAGAGGCTGTTGAGGCTGACCGGAGCCGGGTGTAAAGGACGGCTTCCTTTTTGATCCATTTTGAAACGGGGTAACGGACATGCCGATCATGAACCGCTCGCCCAAAGGGGCAGCAAACCCGCGCTAACCCGCGACGACGGGACAGCCGGTGTGAACAGGACAAGGGTCTCCTTGTGCCTGTAATCCCTGCTTTCAAAATGGAAATCTCCCATGGGCAATTCCATCCCGGATGCCGGGCCGGCCGACGCCGTGCCTGCGTCCGTTCATACGTTTTATTCCGAAGCTTCCTGGATCGAGGGCGCGGCGGTCGATCAACTTCATCACGTCGCCGGGCTTGACGGCGTCAGGGCCGTTGCCGCCTTTCCGGATCTGCATCCGGGCAAATACGGCCCGGTCGGCAGCGCCATCCTGTCGGAACGCATCTACCCGCCGCTGATCGGCAACGACATCGGCTGCGGCATGTCGCTGTTCGCTCTGGATCTTCCCGCCCGCAAGCTGCGGCTCGACAAGGCCGCGGTCAAATTGCGCGCGCTGGAAGGTCTGTGGGACGGCGATACGGCCGGACGCCTCATTAAGGCCGGCCTTGCGCCCGACCTGCATCCTCAGGCGCTCGGCACCATCGGCGGCGGCAACCACTTCTGCGAGCTGCAAATCGTCGATCGGGTTTCCGACGGCCATGCGCTGGCGGACGCAGGCCTTGCCGAAGGACAGCTCGTGATGCTGGTGCATTCCGGCTCCCGTTCGCTCGGCATGGCCGTCTTCAGCGATGTCGATCAGGCACACCAGGGTCTGGCGGCAGGCTCCAGGGAAGCGGAAAGCTACCTTGACCGCCACCACGACGCAGTCACCTGGGCCCGGCTCAATCGGCAGATCATCGCCGAGCGGGCCGCAATTGCCCTGCGGGCGGACCTGACGCTCATTGCCGATGCACCGCACAACCTGATCGAGGTCTTCGATGGCCTTTATCTCCACCGCAAGGGCGCGGCAAAGGCGGATGGCGGGCTGGTGCCGCTGGCCGGTTCCCGCGATGCGCTGAGCTATCTGGTCCAGCCGACCGGCACCGTGCGGGAAGCCTTGTTTTCGCTCGCCCACGGATCCGGCCGTAAGTACGACCGTGCCTCCATGGCGGGCCGGGCCGGCGCAACGAAGTCGGACCGGCAGCAACTGGAACGCACCTCCTTCGGCGGCTATGTGGTCTGCGAAGACCGCCAGCTTCTGATCGAGGAGGCCCCGGTCGCCTACAAGTCCTCCGGCCAGGTGCTGGCGGATCTGGAAGCCACCGGCCTCGCAACGGCGGTCGCAGCCCTCAAGCCCTTGCTGACCTTCAAGAAAGCAAAGGCGGAGCGGGACACCGGCGATAGGGAAACCTGGAAACGCGCTCGCAAAAGGAGGCAGAGATCATGACCTCCTCAAAAGACCTGCGTCTTCTGGTGACCAGCGGCGACGGTCCGCGCGAATGCCGGCGGGCTGTCGCCCTGATCCTTACCCAGATGCGAAAGGAGGCCGCCCGGCAGAAGCTGACCTTTGACGAGACCCTATCCGACCCGGACACCCAGGATCCGCCGTCGGCCATCGTCCGCCTGTCGGGCGAGGCCGCCGAGGCCGTCGCAAAACGGTGGGTCGGAACGGTGCAATGGATTGCCCAAAGCCCGTTCCGGCCCCATCACAAGCGGCGCAACTGGTTCGTCGGTATCTTCCAGGTGTCGGCGGAAGATGCGGTTTCGACCGATCTCGATCCGAAGGAGTTGAAGTTCGAAACCTTCCGCGCCGGCGGACCGGGCGGCCAGCACCAGAACACCACGGACAGCGCCGTGCGCCTCACCCACCTGCCGAGCGGAATTGCCGTGATCTCGCGGGATGAGCGCTCCCAGCACCGCAACAAGCAGGCGGCCCTGCGACGCCTCGCCGACCGGCTCTACCTGCAAAGGGAGATCGCCGATGCCCGCTCAAAGGCATCGGAAAACATCCTGCACAAGCGCCTGGAACGCGGCAACGCGGTGCTCTGCTTCAAGGGGGAGAAATTCGTGGAGAGCTGATCGGTTCGGGGTGACAGTTTCCGGGAAGGCGTTGCGGTGCCACACCCCGGATTGTCACCCCGGGCGAACGCAGTGAGACCCGGGGCCTACTCGTTTGCAGAGCCGTTGCTGTCCTGATCAAAACTGCGGCAAGCGGCTCTGCGAGTAGGTCCCGGATCAGGTCCGGGATTGTTTGTTTTGAGCGATGTTATGATGGGATTGGTCTCCCGGAGCGGAATTCCGGGAGACCAGTGACAG
>NZ_JBLXGP010000013.1:0-180346 GCF_048260565.1 Roseibium sp.
ACGGCTCCATCGTTTGAGATCGGTAACAACCTCATTCTGGCACATCGATGCCGTAGGGGCCGTCCACCCCAACAGTAATCCGAGAGGCTGGTTGTTTGAAGTGAGAGGGTGCGGCGTAATGGAAACCGCCCCGCCGCCCTAACTCATCACCCCTGCTTTGTCCGCGCTTCCTTGCGGGCAGCTCGTGACGGCTTGTTTTTCTTCGGCTTTTTCTTGTCGATCGGCTTCCTGGCCTTGCCCGGCTTCCTGGGCGGGCGGTCGTCGCGCTCGCGGCTTGGCGCTTCGCCGCCGCCGGCTCCACCGCCGAGTGCCTTCATGTCCAAAGGTTCATAGGCCGGATGGAACGGGGCTTCTTCGCCATCATCGGCCCGGCGGCGTTTTTTGGCCTTGGGGGCAAAGTCGCGGGCGGGCCGTTTGCCTCGGGCTTCGCCCCTGCCTTCGCTCTCGATCCGGTCCTCGCGGCCCATGGTTTCGTAATCGGGCGCCTCGCGCCTGCGGCCTTGCGGCTTGCGGTCGCGCTGCGGACCACGTCCGGAGCGGTCATCGGACGGCGGCGGCGGGGTCTTGCCGCCGCGCGCGTCGAGCAGCGAGATGGTGACGTTATCTTCGCCGGTTCCGTCCTTCTTGATGGTCGCCGCATAGCGTTCGGCATGGGCGCCGTCGATCTCGAACCGGGTTTCGGTCTGGAAGATCTTGATCGCGCCCACTTCCTTTTTGGTCACGTGGCCGGCGCGGCAGATCATCGGCAGCAGCCAGCGCGGATCGGCGCGGTGCTTGTGCCCGAGCGACAGGCGGAACCAGACGCCGTTGTCGAACTTGCCGCGGATTTCCGCGACACGTCCGCCCCGTTCGCCGGGACCGCGGCCCTTGAGGCTGTCTTCGGTCGCTTCCGAGACGTCTTCAGGCGCCGGCAGACGTGACTGGTAGAGCTTGACGAATGCGGCGGCCACCTTGTCCGGACCCTGCTGCTCCAGAAGCTCGCGGGCGATTGCCAGCTCTTCCGGTTCCAGCTCGGCGGAAAAGACCGGGTCGGTCATCAGCCGTTCCTTGTCCTTCGCGCGGATGTCGTCCGCTGTCGGGGCGGGTTTCCAGGTGACCTTCACGCCCGCGAACTGCAGCGTGCGTTCCGCCGCGCGCCGGCGCGGATAGGGCACCATCAGGACACAGGTTCCCTTGCGACCCGCACGCCCTGTCCGGCCCGAGCGGTGCAGAAGCGCGGCCTTGCCGGTGGGCAGGTCCGCGTGGATGACCAGATCGAGGTTGGGCAGGTCGATACCGCGAGCCGCCACATCGGTCGCCACGCAGACACGGGCCGAGCCGTTCTTCATCGCCGTCAGGGCTGCGGATCGCTGCTCCTGGCTGAGTTCGCCAGAGAGCGACACGATGGAAAAACCCCGGTTCGCCAGCCGGCTGGTCAGGCGCTTGACCGCCTCGCGGGTGGCGCAGAACAGGATCGCCTTTTCCGCCTCGTGCAGGCGCAGCACGTTGATGATGGCGTTTTCCCGCTCATTGGGCGCGACCGGATGGGCGATGTAATCGATGTCGCCGTGCTGTTCGCGGGCGTTGACCGTCGACAGGCGCACAGCGTCCTTTTGAAAGCGGCGGGCAAGTTCCACGATCGGCTTCGGCATGGTTGCCGAGAACAGCAGCGTCCGACGCTCTTCCGGGGCTGCGTCCAGGATGAATTCCAGGTCCTCGCGGAAGCCCATGTCGAGCATCTCGTCGGCCTCGTCGAGCACGACGGCGCGGATCGACGACAGGTCCAGCGCGCCGCGTTCGATGTGGTCGCGCAGGCGGCCCGGCGTTCCGACGACGATGTGCGTGCCGCGCTCCAGGGTGCGGCGTTCGGTTCTGGGGTCCATGCCGCCGACACAGGAAGCGGTCTGCGCCCCTGTCTCGGCATAAAGCCAGGCGAGCTCCTCCTTCACCTGCAGCGCCAGTTCGCGGGTCGGGGCAATGGCAAGTGCGATGGGGGCGCCTGCATGGCCGAGCCTGTCCTGGTCGCCGAGCAGGGTCGGGGCCAACGCCAGGCCGAAGGCAACGGTCTTGCCGGAGCCGGTCTGGGCGGACACGAGGAGATCGGCCTCTGCGGGCGCCTCGTTGAGGATGCTCTCCTGTACGGAGGTAAGGGTATCATAGCCCTTTTTCGCCAACGCGGCAGCCAGTGCCGGTGCGACGGAAGTCATGTCAGTCATACATTTCTTTCAGTGGAAACAGCGCCGTCCACAATCTCATCGAATGCGAGAACTGCCGGTTAAACGCGCAAACTTTGCGGACTGTATAGAGAGGAATGTGTCCGAGGTCCACAGAAACCCACAAAAGGGTCAATTCGGCGGGATTTATTTCATTTCCCCGAAAGCTGTTCACCCTGAGAGAATTAACTCTCTTTTGAACACCGCCGCCGTTGATTTGACGAGCATCTCGGCGCAGGCTCAGGCGCAAACCGGAGATGCGGAGGGGTTCAAGCCATGCCGGCGGTCATCGATTATTTCTATACGCACATCTCGCCCTGGGCCTATCTCGGCCATCAGGCTTTCCGCGAAATCGCGGCCAGGCACGGGGCAAAGATCCGGCTCCGGCCGGTCGATCTGTCCGGCGTCTTCGACGCATCTGGAGGCATGCCGCTTGGAAAGCGGCACCCCGTTCGCCAGTCCTACCGATATATCGAGATGCAGCGCTGGCGCGATAAGCGGGGCCTGCCCCTGACGCTCAAGCCGGCGTTCTTTCCAGCGCCTCCGGGGCTTTGTGACTGCTGTGCGATCGCTCTGGCGGAGCAGGGCGGTCCGGCACTGGACTTCGCGGCAATGGCGTTCAAGGCGGTCTGGGTGGACGATCGGAACATCGCCGAGGCCGCGGTTCTGAGCGAACTGCTCGCAGGTCTGGGGCAAGAGGCGGAGGCTGTCCTGGAAGCTGCCCGTTCGCAGGATATCACCGCAATCTACAAGCAGAACCAGTCGGACGCGATTGAGCTGGGGGTGATAGGGTCGCCGTGTTACGTATTGAACGGCGAACCATTTTGGGGGCAGGATCGGCTGGATCTCCTGGATGACGCGCTGACGAGCGGGAGAGGGCCCTACAAACCCGTGTGAGCGATGCCGGTCCGACAAGCCCTTGCCCTTGGCGGGGAAACGCTCGGTATGCGCCTGCACCCGGATTGGGCGGACCGCCGTGCTTTGGCCATGTCCTTGTGGCATGACTGGCTCGACCGGGTGCTTCCATTCGAAACCTGACCCGCTATAAACCCGGAGTATTGCAGTTGACCCGAACAGAAGGCCCGTCGATGGCAAGCCTGCCGAAATTCATGCGCAAGACAGCCACCTGTCTGGTTTTGTCCGCAATCTTTGCAACAGTACCCGCGGCGGGATACGCCCAGGCCGTTGCGCCGGAAGACGCCCCTGCCGAGAACGCGCCGGCTGCGGAGGACCAATTGCCTGCCGACCAGCGCTACGGCCTTGTGGAAGCGAATGGCGATATTCTCAGGATCGATCGGCAGGCGGGCTCGGTGAGCTTCTGCCGCAAGATCAACGAAGCCTGGCGCTGTATGCCGGCCCCTCTTGCCGAAGAGGCCTATCAGGAGGAAATCGCCGACCTGTCGAAGGAGATCGACCGGTTGAACGCCCGCATTCGCGATCTCGAGGCTGCGGCATCGGTACAGCAGGAAGGACCTGCACCACAAGCCGGGACCGAAAATGGCGAACCGCCTCAAACCGCTGAAGACAAGCCGGCGGACGGACAAACGGCGGAGGAAAATGCACCAGCGGCCGACAAGGACAAGTCGGCATCCCGCCTCTCGGACGAAGACGAGCAGCAACTGGAACGCATGATGCAGTTTTCCGAAAAGGCGATGCGCCGGTTCTTCGGCCTGATGAAGGACCTGCAAACCGAATTCGGCAGCAACTGAAAGCGTCCACTTTTCACCGTCCCGCAACGTCCTGAGACGAACCGGACAATTGAGGGACGTGAAACGCGCCTTTTCTACTGCATCGAGATGCGCGAGATGTCTTTCTTGGCCGTTTCGGGCAGATCCACCGCCTTCCTGGCATTGAGATCCATGACCAGCGCGACGACGTCGCAGATTGCGGCCAGACGTTTGGTGCGCGACTCAAACAGATGGTGGCGCATTGAGAAGGTCTTGTTGCCGCTGCTGCCCGTCAGCCCGCTCGCCACGACCACGGTGTCGCCGGCCTTGAGAGGGCTGGCCCAGGTCAGCTTCATTTCGACAGCGACCCGGCCGAACGTGTTCTCGCTCATGAAGGCCTGGGTCATCGGTGTCCGTTCCCAGACATGGGCGACGCCATCGGTGAAACAGGACAGGGCAAAGCCGTCATCTGCCCGGCCGTCGATCCCGAGATGGCGCGGCAGCACGGTTCCCCGGAAGCAGATTTTTGCCCCCGACGCGAGAACATTGTCCAAGGTGAAGCGCGTGCCGACGGGGGTTGCGGAAATGCCCCGGGGCGCAGCTTCGTCGATCATCGGGCACTGGTGATTCTTGAACCGGCTGCGGAGCGTCTTGACGGAGCCTGCGCTGGGCTCATAGCCGTCGATCGCGGTTGCAGCGAGCGCGCCGGTTGTCGCGTTTTGCATCTCGTGGACGACCGTCAGCATATGAGGACCGTCGAAGGCTATAGCTGAGCGGACCGTGACGAGATCGCCGGTTCGCAGTTCCTTATGGTATCGGACGTGCCGAACGCGGCGTGCGCCGACAAGCGCTTCGCTCAGACCGGAGATGAGCTGAAACTGCCTGTCGGCTTCCTCGAACCGGCTGAAATAGAACTGGACATTCAGATGGTCGTTTTCGTCGCACTCCCATCGGTTCACAAACGAAAACAGTGTCTCTTCGGTGCTCATTACAAATCTTTTCTTGCACAATGCGGGATTATTGACCGGCGACTCACCACCGCCCATTATTCTAGGAAGGGATACTTTCTTTGCGGCAATTTTCAAACAAAATATTTCATATGAATAGAAATTTTGACTGTTAGTGTATCATTAATCAATTAAGATCTATCGGTTGTATTTATATAATATTGCATTTTATGGTGGTTTCGGCGCCTAATTCTTGAAGCGAAAAGGTGTGTCGGCTCATAAGGATCAAGGGGAGGGGAGTTTACGTCACTTTGTGTGTTTTATTTCTATCGTTGGGTGACTTCTGAAGGAAGGGCACACATGGGTTTTGACGTGAATAAATAAGTGTCCGCAATTCTATTGGCGGCAGGAATCGCGGTTGCGGGGATGCTCTTTCTTAAGCGGCACATGACGCATTGATGATACTTTCGCAAGCATGACGAGACCTCCGCGTGGCGCAGGTCTCCCGTTCAGCCAGGCGCATGCTGTTGAATGCCCCCAGGGGGATCGTAGCGTCGGGCGTCCTGAGCCGGTCAGGGTGTCGCGGGCGTATGCAACGTCGTGACCGGAGTTCCCGACAAAGTCGTGGGTCCATCAAGCGCAAAGCCCGGATTGACGACTTTGCCGGCAACCGCGGCGACGACGATCATGACGGCCAGGGTCAGACTCCATGCGTTCATCTGATCACTCCTTGAAGTTGGTGTAAATCCGCGAAAACAACTCGATTTTAGACTTTAGTCTATATTAGACTTTTGGATAAGAATTCGCAATGGTGTGACGTAGAAAACGTTTGTGCGTTGCCGAATAATGGCAGTCAGGAAATCGCCTGGGGTCGAAAGGTAAGAGACCGGGGGTGGGCACTCTTGTCTGCTATGCGATCTTGAAACTTTGGGTATTTGCTTGAATAAAATGCGCCGTACCCAAGCGACTATGGGTTTGACTTTCAGAAACATTGCAGTGCAAACATGGTCTGCCTGCAAAAGATACATGTTTAGGGACAAAATCTCGGAGACTTGTTAGAGATAACTAGGATAATAAGCACAGGCATCGGGGCGACCTGAACCAGATCATACCGGTGTCCGCCGGGATAAAGTATGGGATGGGGACAGGGTAAACGGTCCCCGCGACGTCTTGTCGGGGAGTCGCATGAGCGAGGGAGGAAACCAAGCGTGCCGGATACAGCATATCGATTCATAATCGCTGACGACCATCCGCTGTTTCGCGGGGCATTGAGGCAGACGCTTGAAACACAATATCCGGATGCGCGCATCGATGAAGCCGGCACCCTGGAAGATGTGACGGCGCGCCTTGAGGATGATGGCGACGTCGACCTGATCCTGCTGGACCTGACCATGCCGGGGATGCGGGGTTTTTCCGGCCTGATGTATCTCAGGGCTCAGTATGCCGGCGTGCCGGTGGTGATCGTCTCCGCCAACGAGGAAGCGCAGGCGATCCGGCGGTGCGTCGAGTTCGGTGCTTCCGGTTTTATCCCCAAGTCCCACGGCATCGAGGTGATCCGTGAGGCGATTTCCTCCGTCATGGCCGGGAACATGTGGACCCCGCCGGATGTGGATCTCGGGGCGGACGACGGGGCGGGCGACCTGGTCCAGCGTCTGGCAACGCTGACGCCACAGCAGGTCCGGGTACTGATGATGCTGTCGGAAGGGCTGCTCAACAAGCAGATCGCCTATGAACTTTCGGTCTCCGAGGCGACGGTAAAAGCCCATGTCTCCGCAATTCTGCAAAAGCTTGGTGTCGAAAGCCGCACACAGGCGGTGATCGCGGCTTCCAAGATCGAGGCGGGTCAGTGGCAGATGGGGCAGGAAGCGGACGATTCCGCAGCCTCGTCCGCCTGACGGGTAATAGATCTTAAGCACAACGGCGGTTATTCGGCCGCAACATGCTCCGCACGGCAGCGGGCCAGGTGGGCGCGCAGAGCCGCGGGTTTGATCGGCTTGTTGAACATCTCGATGTTCTTCGAGGCTGCTGCGGCCCGGACTGTCCGGCTCCGGTCGGCTGTCACCAGGAGGGCCGGAATGCCCGCGCCGAACTTCCACCTCAGGCGGACGACCGCATCGATGCCGTTGCCGTCGTCCAGATGATAATCGATCACGATGATATCGGGCGTTTCGCCCGCTTCCACCAGTCTCTCGATTGCCTCCGCGTCGTCGCGCGCGGTGATCACCTTGCAGTTCCAGTTTTCCAGCAGATGACGCATGCCGCTCAGAATGTCCGGCTCGTTGTCGATCGCAAGGACCCTCAACCCGTCGAGTTGCCCTTTCACTGGGAGGGTACTTTGCAGCGGCGTTTCGATCGGAACGGCGGCGGCGGTGGGCAGTGTAACGGCGAAGCAGGATCCCTTGCCGACCGAAGACCGCAGACCGACCGGGTGCTCCAGGACATGGGCGATGCGCTCGACGATGGACAGGCCCAGACCAAGGCCTTTGGCGACCCGCATGCCGTCGTCCAGCCGGTGGAATTCCTGAAAAATCACCTTCTGCTTCGTTCCCGGCACTCCCATGCCCGTGTCGTGAACTTCAACGACAACCTTGCCGTTTCTGCGCCTGCAGCCCACAAGGACACGGCCCTTCGCGGTGTATTTGAGCGCGTTGGACACGAGGTTCTGGAGCAGGCGGCGCAGCAGTCTGCGATCCGAGCGCACCGAAACGGAGGTCGGTACGAACGTGAGTTCCAGGTTTCTTTCCCGTGCCACCGGTTCGAACTCGGTTTCCAGAGCGCGGAAAAGGACGTCGAGTCGGAAAACCGTCAGTTCCGGTTTCAGGGCACCGGTATCGAGGCGGGAAATATCCAGCACAGCGCCGATGATGT
Source organism: Roseibium sp. (assembly GCF_048260565.1). Classification (GTDB taxonomy): domain Bacteria; phylum Pseudomonadota; class Alphaproteobacteria; order Rhizobiales; family Stappiaceae; genus Roseibium. The sequence goes on from NZ_JBLXGP010000013.1 coordinate 7,675, forward strand.
CTTCGACCGATTCCAGGGCGCCTTCCACGTTGCGCACCAGGGTGCCCGTTTCGCCATCCTTCAGCTTTTCCACGAGCACGGATGAATAGAGCCGGGCCGCATTCAGCGGCTGCAGAATGTCGTGACCTGCGGCCGCGAGAAAGCGTGTCTTGCCGATGTTCGCCTCTTCCGCGGCATGGGTCGCCTCCCGCAGACGGTCGTTCACATGGGTCAGTTCCTCAGTGCGTTCGCGGACCCGTCGTTCCAGGGTTTCGTTGGCGCGGGCGAGCGCATCTTCCGCGAGCACGCGCTCGGTAATGTCGGTATAGGTGGTCACGATGCCGCCGTCGGGCATCGGACTGATCCGAACCTCGAGAACCGTGCCTGAGGAGGCGAGGCGTTCCTGATGGGTTTCCTGGGCGACGACCAGTTTTTCCAGACGTTCCGACACGACGGCCTCGACCGGGCCGTCGCCGATTTCGCCGCGCTTGGCATTGTAGCGGACGATGGCGTCGAGTGTGGTTCCGACCTGACCGTATTCGGTCGGCAGCTCGAGAAGATCGCGGAACTGCCGGTTCCAGCAGATCAGGCGCAGATCCCGGTCGAACACGCCGATGCCCTGGCGAACCTGGTCCAGCGCGGTCTGCAGAAGATCGCGGTTGTACTGGATCGCGGCCGAGGCGTCGTCGAGCAGCTTGACCGCGCCCTTCGTCGACGGATCGTGGCGCTTGAGCATCAGGGACAGAACAAGGCGGGAGGACGCCGCGCCGATGGCGCTGGCCAGAAGCTGTTCTGAAAACCTGAGCAGGCTGGCGTCCGCCGGAGCATTCGGGTCCAGAACGCTGCCGCGCTCCTGTGCGTAGCGGTTGAACGAGCGGTCAGTCCGTTCCTCGCCGAGATAACGCGCAAGGGTCGCCTTCAGGTCGCCGGCCGTCACCGACGTTCGCCAGAGCCTGAGGCTTGGAGCCGGGGCGATCTCGTCGGGCACGAAGATATTGGCCTGCAGCTTTTCCGCCGGTTCCGGTGCGCGGCTCAGGGAGCCGGCCACGAAAAACAGGAGATTGACCAGAAGGCTCCACATGGTTCCGTGAATGAAGGGATCCATCTGCAGCCCCAGAAGCGACTGCGGCTTCAGGAAGGCCAGACCCAGCGGACCGGTGTCCAGAATGGTCGAGGAGACGATGCCCGATTGCGCGAATGTGGGCAGAAGCAGCGTGTAGAACCAGAAGGCGAACCCGCCGATCATTCCGGCGATCGCGCCGCGCGCCGTTGCCCTGCGCCAGACCAGGGCGCCGATGAAGGCGGGCGCGAACTGGGCAATCGCGGCAAACGACAGGAGGCCGATGGAAACCAGCGCCGCGGTATCTCCTGCTGCACGGTAATAGGCATAGGCTAGCAGCAGAATGCCGAAGATTGCCATGCGCCGGATGCTGAGCAGGTGGCGGCTCATGTCGCTGCCGCCGGCAAGCAGTTCTTCTTCGCTGCGCCGGCGCAGGATAAGCGGAACGACGATGTCGTTACAGATCATGATCGCAAGCGCGACCGTTGCCACGATCACCATCGCCGTTGCCGCTGAAAGTCCGCCGATGAATGCGAACATCGCCAGCCAGTGTTCTCCGGCATCGAGGGGGAGCGCCAGGACGAAGGTGTCCGGATTGATGTCCTGTCCGAAGCGCAGCAGGCCGGCGGCCGCAATCGGGACCACGAACAGGTTGATCAGGATCAGATAGAGCGGAAACAGCCAGACCGCTCTGCGCAATTCGCCTTCCGAATTGTTTTCCGTCACCATCACGTGGAACTGTCGCGGCAGCATGACAACGGCGAAAGACGACAGGACCGTCATCACCAGCCAGTTCTCGTGATTGAGAGGCTGCTCGAAGACGGCGGCCACTTCAGGCGCCCCGGAAATCGCGCGTACGAGGTCGATCGGACCGTCATAGAGGGTGAAGGTCACCCAGATGCCGAGAGCCAGGAATGCGACCAGCTTGACGATCGCTTCCGAAGCGATCGCCAGCATCAGCCCTTCCTGGTGCTCGGTCGCATCGATATGGCGGGTGCCGAACAGCCATGTGAACACGGCCATTCCGATGGCGATCAGCAAGGTGATGTCATCGAAAACGGGGAAGTAGCTTTCGGCCGGTGTAATGAGCGGGCCGACCATGGTGGTAATGGAAAGCGACACGGCTTTCAGCTGCAACGCGATGTAGGGAATGATCCCGATGACGGCGATGATGGTTGCGACCGCGGCCACCGACTGGCTTTTGCCGTAGCGCGCGCCGATGAAATCGGCGATCGATGTGATGCTTTCGGCCTTGGCGATGCGGATGATCCGGCGCAGGAGCGCGTAGCCGAGGCCGAAAACAAGCAACGGTCCGATATAGATCGTCAGGAACTCGATCCCGTTTCGGCTCGCGCCGCCGACAGAGCCGTAGAAGGTCCAGGACGTGCAGTAGACCGACAGCGAAAGCGCATAGATCAACGGCCGTCCGCGTCCGGGAAAGACGCGGCGTGGCATCCGGTCCCCGTAACTGGCAATGGCAAACAGCAGGAGAATATATCCCACTGCAACCAGTATCACGACCCAACCTTCATTGATCATTCGAATTCTGTGCCTTCCTCCCGGCCGCGGCAGGACTGTCAGCCTGTTCCTGCATTTTTGTCCGCCGCGCCTGAGATCGGATCACAACTGCGGCAGACTGTCCATTCGTCTTGGGGCGAAGACGTTTCAGAAGGTCTCGCGGGCACGCGAAGCGTTTTTTCTTAACGCAGGGTTATTTCCGGCGATAAACTGCATGAAGGTTGCTGAGTCGTCGCTTTGACGCTGGCCCTTTTGCTGTGAGGATGACCGGATGTTCAAGGAATTCAAGGAATTCGCGATGAAGGGCAATATGCTCGACATGGCGGTCGGTATCGTGATCGGCGCGGCCTTTACCGCGATTGTTTCCTCGATGGTGGATGACATCATCATGCCTCCGATCGGCCTGATCCTGGGCAACATCGATTTCTCCGAAATCTTTATCATTCTGAAGCAGGGAACGCCGGAGGGGCCTTATGCGACCGTGGCCGCGGCCAAGGAAGCCGGCGCGGTCACCTGGAATGTCGGTCTTTTCATCAACGCTCTGATCAAGTTCATCATCGTGGCCTTCGCCCTCTTCGCGCTTGTGAAGGGCGTCAACAACCTCCGCCGCAAGGAAGAAGAAGCGCCCAAGGCACCGGCTGCGCCCCCGCAGGACATCGTGCTGCTGCAGGAAATTCGGGACCTGTTGAAAAAGTAGAAAATGCGCGCGACCGGCCAACGGGTTTGAGCCGCTCCGCCGTCGACATTTCCCGTTACCGTCCTGTCGCCGAGGCCTGCGGCCGAAGGTCGGCTTTTCAAACCGGCTTCCCACCCGTTAAGAATGCGTCCGCCCCTCTCGGAACCCCCATGATTTTTGGAAAGGCAACATACGTGGCGCGTGATGTGATTGGCGGCCTGAGGGCCGAGGCGAGGCTTGCGCCTGAAAGCGGCATCGTGGAAGTCGTGAACGCGGCGCGGGACCGGGAAGGCCTCATCCCGCTCTGGGTCGGAGAGGGCGACCTGCCGACACCGGAGTTCATCTGTAACGCCGCCAAGGCGTCGATGGATGCGGGAGAGACGTTCTATACCCACCAAAGAGGCATTCCCGAGTTGAGGGAGGCGCTGGCCGGCTACCACCGTGACCTCTACCGCAAACCATTCTCTCCGGAACAGTTTTTCGTGACGGGATCGGGGATGCAGGCGATGCAGATCGCCGTCCAATGCGTTGTGGGTGCAGGCGAAGAGGTGGTTTTTCCAAGCCCTGCCTGGCCGAACCTTGCCGCCAGTGTCGGCATCATGGGTGGGCGGGCCGTGCCGGTCGCAATGGATCACGGTGACGCCGGCTGGTCGCTCGATCCGCAGAGGCTTTTTGACGCCGTCACACCGCAAACGCGGGCGATTTATCTTAATTCGCCGAGCAATCCGACCGGCTGGGTCGCGGACAGGCAACTTCTGACAACAATTCTGGACGAAGCGCGAGACCGGGGGCTTTGGATCCTGGCCGATGAGGTCTATGGACGATTTTCCTATCAGGGCGCCGGGCCGGCCCCCTCCTTCAACGAGATTGCCGAGCCGGACGACAGGATCCTGTTCATCAATACGTTTTCAAAGAACTGGGCGATGACCGGTTGGCGGATAGGCTGGTTGTCGGCGCCACCCGAAATGGGGCAGGTGATTGAGAATCTGATCCAGTACTCGACCTCAGGCGTGCCGGTTTTCAGCCAGCGTGCGGCGATTGCGGCCCTCACCGAAGGGGGCGATTTCCTGCGCCAGCAGATCGAGCGGGCGGAGAACGGACGCAGGATTGTCGTCGACGGCCTGTCGGAATCCAACCGGGTCAGACTGTCGGCTCCCGATGGTGCATTTTACCTGTTTTTCGGCATCGATGGCGTCGACGACTGTCGAAAACTGGCGCTTGATCTGGTGGCGAGAACCGGTGTCGGCCTTGCTCCCGGTTCGGCATTCGGATCGGGCGGAGAGGGCTTTTTAAGGCTGTGCTTTGCACGTAACCCGGACCAGTTGAAGGTTGCTGTGGAGCGCATTGCTTCAGCGGCAGGGGAATTGCATTGAGGGGTTTTCTTGACGGCGTTAAGTAAATACCCTTAATCAGACATGTGAAATGTAGCTTTGAATCCGGGAAATCGGCAATGGATGATACCGTGAGGCCTCATTTGGGGGCGACGTTCTCGACGTCCGAGGCCCGGTTGGCCAGCGTTTTCGATACGGCGGTCGACGGTATTGTCGTGATCAATGAACGCTGCCAGGTGCTCGCCTTCAACAAGGCATGCGAAAAACTGTTCGGCTACAAGGCCAGCGAACTGCTCGGCGACAACGTCAACAAGATCATGCCGATGGACTATGCGACCGCCCACGACGGTTACGTTCAGCGGTATCTCGACACCGGCCAGAAACGCATCATCGGTATCGGCCGGGAAGTCAGCGGCCGTCACAAGGACGGCACGGAATTTCCGGTGGAGCTGTCGGTCGGTGAGGCGCCGACCCCGGATGGCAGGCAGTTCATCGGCATCCTGCGCGACTTGCGGCCTCGCCACTCCGTCGAACAACGGCTGGCGCAGGCGCAGGCGCAACTGGTGCATATGACGCGGATCAGCGCGATGGACGAGATGGGGGCCGCGATCGCCCATGAGCTGAACCAGCCTTTGACCGCCATCCTTCTTTACCTCCAGGCCGTGTCGCGCAAGGCGAGAGCCGACGATGCGCTCGATGCGCAATTGCTTTCGGTGATCGAAAAGGCGGTGGCTGAAGCCGAACGGGCCGGCGAAATCATTCAGCGCATGCGTGAACTGGTCGAAAGAAAAGAGCCGGAACGGACGAATATCGACGTGGAGGAGTTCACCCGGGCCTGCATCGACCTTGTGGAGATGGGGCAGGGCGGCAAGCGCTCGATCATAAGCTATGAGGTCGAGCCGGCGCTTCCGTTTTTACCGGCAGACCCGGTCCAAATCCGCCAGGTTCTAGTCAATCTTCTGCGCAATGCGCGTGAAGCCGTCTGCGACAGCGAGATCCAGGAAGTCCATCTGTCCGTCGTCGGTACGGAGGGTTTTATCGAGTTCCGGGTGCGCGATACCGGACCGGGCGTGCCGGCGGAAATGGTGCCGGAACTGTTCCGGGCTTTCTCGGGCAAGAAACAGAAAGGCCTGGGGCTCGGACTCGCGATTTCCCGATCGATTGCGCAAAATCACGGCGGTGATTTGTTCCTCGATACAAATGCCATTAAGCCGGGAGCAACTTTTGTCCTGAAACTTCCAACCGGAAAACCGGTGTATTCCGATACGGAAAACTAGAATTCGCGCATTGTTCCTGCGATTGAAATTAGAAGAACTGAATAGGGGCCGGACTTTATGACGAGCGAAGCGAAAGCCATTTACATTGTCGATGACGATCCGGCAGTCCGGGATGCATTATCGGTCGTATTCAATCTCGAAGGCTTCGTCGTGGAAACGTTTTCCGATGGCGACACATTTGTGCAGTCGGCGAGCAAAACCCATCCCGCATGCGTAATTCTGGACGTCCATATGCCGGGCCGGTCGGGCATAGATATTCTGAAATCGCTGAATGCGGAAAACTATCCTGCTCCGATCTTCATCATTTCCGGGCAAGGCGATATTCCGATGGCGGTCGAAGCCATTCGCAACGGGGCATTCGATTTCATCGAAAAGCCGTTTACCGCGGACAAGGTGGTCGATCGCATCAATCAGGGCATCGAAGCCGTCAAACGGGCGGGTTCCGACGGGATGCCGATGAATTTCTCCGGTGCGGATTTGTTGACCCGCCGGGAAAGCGAAGTCCTGAAGGAGATCACCGACGGCTCTTCGAACAAGGAAGTCGGCCGCAAGCTGGGCATCAGCCCGAGAACGGTGGAAGTTCACAGGGCGCGGATCATGGAAAAGCTCGGCGCCCGCAATGCTGCGGATCTGGTCCGTATCGTGCTTGGACGTGCCTGACCATCAGGCTAATGCCCATGGGATATAAGGGAAATTCCGGACTGTTGCTTCGGAGTTTTTCCCACCACATTGTCAGTTAACATCTAGTTGCAGTGTTACTGCGTACATCGTTCGCACCCGGACTGATGTATTTTCGATGGGCACTTGCTGCTGTTCAAAACTGACAGTTGTTCCAAGCTGAAAGAATCGTCTTGCGTGTTCATATAGTTGAAGATGATACGGCCGTTGCGGATGCGCTTTTGATTGTTTTGAGCGATTTCGGGCACTCCGTCGAGTGTTATCCGGACGGTGAAACATTCCTGGCAACCGCATCTCCGGCGTCCGAAGATGTCGTTATCGTCGATGTCGGTCTGCCCGGCATCGGTGGGGACGATGTGATCCGGCGCCTCAATGCCATGCAGGATGTTCCCCGGATTATTGCGATTTCCGGAAAGCCGAAGAATGCGCTCGAGCGCCGTCTCTCCGGCTTGCCCGCCCACGTACTTCTACGCAAACCTTTGTCGCTGACTGCTCTGACAGAACACCTGCTCACGTCCTGACCGGCAGAAATGTGTTTCAGGCTATGTAGTTAACCCTACGCAGTCGACCGAATTACCCTCGTCATACGACTTGTCTAACCTAATTGATGCAAGGAGGGCGCAATCGTCGGACGGGACGTTGTGCCTCAGCGCGGCAAGGGTCACTAACGGCTATTCTTGTCGGAACGATCTGTCTTTTCGACAGAGCCTTGCCTCTAAAAGGAGGGGAATATGGCATATCTTCAGCATGAATCCACGGGGCAGGCTGCTGTCCAGCACAACGCTTTCAACAGGGTGCCGGATACTTCGGGCGCTTCTTTTGCATCCTTCGGGGCGAGGCGCGCGAGCTTGGAAGCTCACGATGTCATCTACTACGAAGGCGATTCCGCAAAGCGGATCTATGAACTGGCTTCCGGCACGGTGATGCTGTTCAAGCTGCTCCCGGACGGGCGCCGCCAGGTGGTCGAAGTCCTGCGCCCGGGCGACATCTTCGGATTGTCGAACGCGGACGAATACGATTGTACGGCAGAAACCCTGACGTCTTCCGAAGTTCACGAAATCGATCTGAAGCTGGTCGAGGCATCGGTCGACCTGCAGCGCAAGCTCACCAGATGCCTGACCCATCAGATGCATCTTCTGCATGAGCATGCCGTGCTTCTTGGGCGCAAGTCGGCCATCGAGCGGGTCGCAAGTTTCCTGATGTATCTCGTGCCGAACCGCGGTGGTGTCGGCTGCATCGGCCCCGCTGACGAAGAAAACGACGGCTGCGATATCCATCTTCACATGACCCGACAGGAAATCGCCGATTACCTGGGTCTGACCATCGAAACCGTCAGCCGTGTCGTTTCCGAACTCAAGCGCCGGGGTGTCATCCGTATCGACAGGGCGGACAAGATCCACCTGAACAAGGTCTGCAGCCTCTGTCAGATGACGGGAATTCACTGATCTCGGGATCAAATAACAAGCACTATAGCCCCATCGATCCCGAAGAAGGCCGGTTCACCGGCCTTCTTTTTGCGCAAGCCCATCAGGCGGCTCAAACAGCCATTGAGTGCCGAGCGCCGGTTTTTTCGTGGCTGTCGGCGAGATAGGCGTCAAAGGCCGCAGCCGCCAGCCGGACGTAGGGTTGTCCTGCGTGAGTGATCCGAACAACGTTGTCATCTTCCAGACTGACCAGGCCGTCGCTGACAAGTTCGTCGAGAGCAGCGATGGAGTCCTTCAGGGTTGCGACACTGACGCCATAACTCCGGCACACCGCCTGAAGGTCGCAGCGATAGTCGGTCATCAACTGCTCTATGATCCGGCCTCTGAGCAGGTCGTCCTTTGAAAGCGCCAGTCCGCGAGCGACCGGCAGTTTGCCGGCGAGAATCGAACGGCGCCAGTTGCCGACATCGGGAATGTTCTGGACATAGCCCTGAGTCAGGCGGCCGATGGACGAGACTCCGGCTCCGATGAGCTGCTCACCCTGATCCGTCGTGTATCCCTGGAAGTTGCGCCGCAGGTCGCCGTTTCGGACCGCGATAGCCATGGAATCGTCCTCACGGGCGAAATGGTCGAGACCGATCGCAACGTATCCGGCGTCGATGAGATCGCGCCGTGCGACTTCGGCCAGTTCCAGGCGTTCGGCCGGGCTCGGCAGGATGGTTTCATCGATCAGCTTCTGATGTTTCTTCATCCAGGGAACATGCGCATAGCCGAAAAGCGCGACGCGCCCGGGTTTGAGATCGACTGTTCGGGCGACCGTATCCCGAATGGTGTCCGTCGTCTGAGCAGGCAGTCCGTACATCAGGTCGAAATTCAGGTTCTCCAATCCTGCCGCACGCAGATAGCCGGTCGCCTGTTCGACAATCTTGTAAGGTTGTATCCGGCCGATCGCCTTTTGAACCTCCGGGTCGAAATCCTGAACGCCGAGGCTTGCACGATTGACGCCGATTTCCACCAGCGTATGGGCAAGCGAAGCGCCGACGACCCGCGGATCAAGCTCGATGGCATGTTCCATGTCCGGAGCGAAATCGAACAGAACCCGCATCAGCCCGGAAAGATCGCGAAGGCTGTCTTCCGGAAGCAGGCTCGGCGTGCCGCCGCCCCAATGGATGTGCTTGACCGGACCCGGAGAATTCAGGTGCCCGGCAATCAATTCCAGTTCCTGGCCGAGGGTCTGCGCATAGGCGGCCAGTGGAGCCTCCTGACGGGTGGCCTTCGTGTGGCAGCCGCAATAGTGACAGATCTCCCGGCAATAGGGCACGTGGAGATAAAGAGACAGCGTATCCGTCGGCCCGAGCTTTTCCAGCCACCCCGCATAGACCTCGTCGGTTATACCGCTGTGAAAATGCGGCGCGGTCGGATAACTCGTGTAGCGCGGAACGGTCCGCATGGCGTAGGTAAGAGCAGTGTCGGTCATGACGTCATATTGGTGACGGCACCCATGTGTGTCCTTGATATTGCTCAAGGAGGCCGGAAATTGCAGCTGAAAAGTCAGCCCGTCAGGAAACCGCAGTCGGAGTGGAAATGCCAGATCCGTTCACACCGGACCCGTTAAAGCCGGACCAGAACCGGCTTTGCCTCTACGGTTCATTCGACAGCGCCAACCTTGTGGTTCGTTTCGTTCTGGAGGAAATAGGGCTCGACTATCGCTTCATCGAAGTGGACCGGGCAGTCCGTGCTAACCGGACACCGGAATATCTGAAGCTGAACCCGCAGGGCCTTATGCCGGTTCTTGCCGATCCGGACCTGAGCGAACCGGTCTTCGAAACCGCTGCCATCATCCTTCATCTCGCAGACAAAGCGCAACGGCTCGCGCCGTCCCCGTCCTCTCCGGAGCGTGGCCGTCTTCTGACGTGGCTGTTTTTCCTGTCCAACACGCTTCATGCCGATTTGCGTATCTCGTTCCGTCCGGAACGCTACGTGGCCGATACGGTCGCCCGCCCGCTTTTGATTGCCGGGCTTGGCGACCGGCTCCGGCAGGGCTTCGATCACCTTGAAAGCGCATTCGAACGGTCGGGCGGACCTTATGTTTTGGGCGCGCAGCCCTCGATCGTGGATTTCTATGCAGCGACGTGCACGAGGTGGTATCAGCTTTATCCGGAGCCAAAGCCGTTCAATCGCAATGCCTGGCCACGGCTTACGGCGATGCTCGCCGACCTGCAGATCCGCCCGGCCGTTGTTCGCTCTACGGAGATGGAACAGATACCCGGTCCAGCCTTCCTCGATCCGCAACGGCCTGCCATCGATCCGGCGGCGTTGACCGGAATATAGAAAAGCGATCTGGACCGTTTATTGAAACTGGACCGTTTATTGAAAACAGCCTGTTACCGTTTTTCGTCCGGAAAGGGATCCTTCGTTGAGTGAGAAAATGCCGGTGGCCCCGGCACTGCGCCAGACCGGGCTGACATTTGCGATCGGGGCTCTCGGCGGAACGCTGTTCCATGCGGCCGGGCTGCCGGCCTCCTGGCTGGCCGGTGCGATGATTTTCGTTGCCGCCGCCGCGCTGGCACGGGTGCCTGTGGAACTGCCGAACCGGATGCGAGACGGTTTCTTTGTCATCCTCGGGCTCTCCATGGGAGGAGGCGTCGGGCCGGACGTGGTCGACCGCATCGCCCAGTGGCCCGTAACGATGGCGCTGCTGGCGGTGACGCTCGTACTGGTCACCGGTGCGACTTACGTCTTTTTGTATCGATTCGCCCATTGGGATCGCGAATCGGCCTTTCTGGGCGCCATCCCCGGCGCTCTTTCCTTCGTCATGGCGATTGCCGCCGAACGCAGGGCGGATCAGGCGCGTATTGCTGCCTCGCAAACGGTGCGTCTGGTGATTCTCGTTGCGGTTCTGCCGCTGGTCATTACGTCCACGGCGTCTCACGGGTCGCAATCGGCAGTTCCGGCGGTGTTCCCGGGGTGGGTAGAGGGCGGCATTCTTCTCATTGCCTGTGTGGCCGCGAGCTTCCTGGCCGTGCGCCTGCGTGTGCCCGGGGGGTGGCTGACCGGCGCCTTTTTCATGAGTTCGGCAATCAATGTGACCGGGGTCATGCCGGTCGCGCTGCCCCAATGGATCCTGGTGCCCTGCTATATCGGGTTGGGATGCTTCATCGGCAGCCGGTTCACATCGACGACATTCGGCATGTTCTTGGGCATGCTCAAGGCGTCTTTGGGAGCAATCGTCGTCGGGCTTTTTGTTTCCCTCGCGATGGCCTGGTTCGCTTCCGTTCTTGTAGGGTTGCCCTTCGGCCAGTTGTTGCTGGCTTACGCGCCCGGCGGACTGGAGGTGATGACCCTGCTGTCCTTCATGCTCAACCTCGATCCGGCGTTCGTCGCGGCGCATCAGCTCGCGCGGTATATCTCGATGGTTTTGCTGCTACCTTTTATCACAGGCCTTCTGCTCGGCCGGATCTCAAATGAGTCCAAAAGCGGGCAAAACTGAGATTTTCGAAAGCCCCTGGCCGACTTATCCAGTCTTATTGTCGCAGGGTCCAATTGACCCAGCGGCATCATGTCGGCGATCTTTCTTGGCGGGTTTCAATCATTCTTGATTTGAATCAACGTCAGAATGGACCCGCCGTGCGCATGGTCGGGCCATCGTTGGCACTCTGTAACGATTTTAAAGACTGGGGCGCGAAATATGGCACAGACAAAGGCCAGATTCATTTCGCTGGAAGAAGGCTTCTTTGCGGCCTTCCTCGTAGCGTTGGCATTCGCTTGCCTGATCATAGCAGGCAAGACATACGATCAAGTGATGGCGTTTCACACCGGACTGGGGGCACTGGTTGCCGCGGTCAGCGTGTTCGTCATCTTCAAAAGTTACTTCGATAACGATGGGATGCCGATCCCGCAGGAAATCGACGGTAAACCGAACTACAACATGGGGCCGGTCAAATTCGGCGCCGTGGCTGCCATGTTCTGGGGCATCGCCGGGTTCCTGGTCGGTCTCATCATCGCGTCGCAATTGGCCTTTCCGGTCCTGAATTTCGACCTTCCCTGGACGAATTTCGGTCGCATGCGGCCCCTGCACACGTCAGCGGTGATCTTCGCCTTCGGCGGTAACGTGCTGCTGGCCACCTCCATGTATGTGGTTCAGCGGACCAGCCGGGCGCGCATGCCGGGCAAGATCCTGCCGTGGTTCGTTATGATCGGCTACAACGTTTTCATCGTGATCGCCGGAACCGGCTATCTGCTGGGTGTGACGGAATCCAAGGAATACGCGGAACCGGAATGGTATGCCGACCTTTGGCTGACCATCGTCTGGGTCGCTTACCTGTTCCTGTTCCTCGGCACGCTATGGAAGCGCAAGGAACCCCACATTTATGTGGCGAACTGGTTCTATCTCGCCTTCATCGTCACCATCGCGATGCTGCATCTCGTCAACAACGCGACCGTTCCGGTCTCGGTGTTCGGCACCAAGTCGTACATCGTCTGGTCCGGTGTGCAGGATGCCATGGTGCAGTGGTGGTACGGCCACAACGCGGTGGGCTTCTTCCTGACCGCGGGCTTCCTGGCGATCATGTACTACTTCGTTCCCAAGCGCGCTGACCGACCGGTCTATTCGTACCGGCTGTCGATCGTGCACTTCTGGGCTCTGATCTTCATCTACATCTGGGCCGGTCCTCACCACCTGCATTACACGGCTCTGCCGCAGTGGGCGTCGACCCTGGGTGCGACCTTCTCCATCATCCTGTGGATGCCTTCCTGGGGCGGTATGATCAACGGCCTGATGACGCTTTCGGGCGCCTGGGACAAGCTCCGCACGGACCCGGTCCTGCGCATGATGGTGGTGTCCGTCGCTTTCTACGGCATGTCCACCTTCGAAGGTCCGCTGATGTCGCTCCGCTCGGTCAACTCCCTGTCGCACTACACGGACTGGACCATCGGTCACGTTCATTCCGGTGCGCTCGGCTGGGTGGGATACATCTCCTTCGGCGCGCTCTACTGCCTCGTCCCGTGGCTGTGGAACAAGCGGGGCCTCTACTCGCTGAAGCTGGTGGACTGGCACTTCTGGCTCTCGACGATCGGCATCGTTCTCTACATCTGCTCCATGTGGGTGTCCGGGATCATGCAGGGCCTGATGTGGCGTGCGTACGACAAGCTCGGTTTCCTGGAGTATTCCTTCATCGAAACCGTTGAGGCGATGCACCCCTTCTACATCATCCGTGCTCTCGGCGGTGCCCTGTTCGTGGTCGGCGCCCTGATCATGGCCTACAATCTCTGGATGACCGTGCGCCACGGCGAGGCTGAAGAAGCCGAAGCCGCCGCTGCGGGCTCCCTGGCTGCGGCCGAATAAGGGGGAGGACACGAAATGTCTGTATGGGCTAAACACCAAATCCTTGAAAAGAACTCGATCATCCTCCTTCTCGGCATTCTTCTGATGGTTGCCATCGGTGGCCTGGTCGAGATCGCACCGCTCTTCTACCTGAAGAGCACGATCGAAAAGACCGAAGGGATGCGGCCTTATACGCCGCTTGAACTGGCCGGTCGTAACATCTACATCCGCGAAGGGTGCTATCTCTGCCACTCGCAGATGGTGCGTCCGATGCGTGACGAACTGGAGCGTTACGGCCATTTCTCCCTTGCAGCGGAGTCGATGTACGACCATCCGTTCCAGTGGGGATCCAAGCGGACCGGGCCGGATCTCGCCCGCGTCGGCGGCAAGTACTCCGATGACTGGCACGTCGGTCACCTGATCGATCCCCGCTCGGTCGTTCCCGCGTCGATCATGCCCGGTTATCCCTTCCTGAAGGAAACCAAGCTGAACACGCGCGACATCGAGGGGCACCTGAAGACCAACAAGATCATCGGCGTTCCCTACACCGAAGATCAGATCGGTGCGGCTGGCCAGGATATTCTTGCCCAGGCAACTCCGGATACGGACGCGTCTGATGCATTCCTGGAACGCTATCCGACGGCCATTGTGCGCGACTTCGACGGCAATCCGGACGAAGTCACTGAGATGGACGCGATTGTCGCCTATCTCCAGATGCTCGGCACTCTGGTCGACTTCTCGATCTACGACGACAAGGCAAACCTGAGGTAAGGCAATGGACGAGACATACACCGCAGTCGCGGCCTTTGCACAAACGTGGGGCCTTATCTACTTCATGATCCTGTTTGGTATCGTGCTCGCCTATGCACTCTGGCCGAAGAATCGCAAGACCTTCGACGATGCCGCCCAGATCCCGTTTCGGGAGGACTGATCCATGGCCGATATCCATCAAAAGGAAATCGATGAAATCTCAGGCGTCGAAACCACCGGTCACGAGTGGGACGGCCTGAAGGAACTCAACAACCCACTGCCGAAATGGTGGCTGTATGTCTTCTACGCGTGTATCGTGTGGGCGATCGGCTACTGGGTGGTGTACCCGTCCTGGCCGCTCATTTCCGGCTATACCCAGGGCGTGTTAGGCGACAGCCAGCGGGCCGATGCGATTGCCAGCTATGACAAGGCGATCGCCGACCGATCTCACCTTGGCGATCAGCTCGTGAACGCGTCATTCGACGAGATCCTGAGCACACCGGCTCTGCTGGAGTTCGCCTCGGCAAACGGTCAGGCGGCCTTCGGCGACAACTGCGCGCCGTGTCACGGTTCCGGCGGCACGGGGGCGGCCGGGTATCCGAACCTGCAGGACGACTCCTGGATCTGGGGCGGAACGCTGGACGACATCCAGACCACGCTGCTCTACGGTATCCGTTCCGGCCACGATGAGGCTCGTTTCGCGGAAATGCCCGCCTATGGCAGGGATGAACTGCTGACGAAGGAAGAGATCGATCAGGTGGCGAACTTCGTCGCCTCCAAGGTTGGTCTCGAGCCGGAAGCAGGGGTTGATCTGGCCGCTGGCGAAACCGTCTTCATGGACAATTGCGCGGCCTGCCACGGTGAGGACCTGAAAGGTATCCAGGAAACCGGGGCACCGAGCCTGATGTCTGCGAACTACCTCTATGGCAAGTCGCTCGATGACATCAAGGCACAGGTCAATGCACCCCGTCACGGCGTCATGCCGGCCTGGGTGGACCGCCTGAGCCCGGCGACGATCAAGTCGCTCGCAGTCTACGTCCACTCCTTCGGGGGCGGCCAGTAAGACGACGGCTTTTGGAGCCGATTTTGATCCGGCGCAAAGGACACTGTCCCGCGCCGGATTATACTCAAATCAAATGAGAGAGCCGGGCCGGCGGTAAACCGGCCCGGAGGATGCGAGGATCCCTTTGGGGCGGGGTCCGGAACAAGAAGGACGGACGGCATGACTGCCGAGACCGAAGCTGCCAATGCTGAGCAGCCGGACGAATGGTTCGCCTCAGCGAAAAAAATCTTCCCCATGGCCGTGCACGGCAAGTTCCGCACGATCAAGTGGGTGATCCTCTTCATTACCCTTGGGTTGTACTATTTCCTCCCCTTCGTCCGCTATGACCGCGGACCGGATGCGCCGGGACAGGCGCTTCTGATCGATCTGGAAGCGCGTCGCGCGTACTTCTTCTTTATCGAGATCTGGCCGCAGGAGGTTTACTACCTCACTGGCCTCCTCATTCTTGCCGCGTTGGGCCTGTTTTTGATGAACGCGGTCGCCGGACGCGTGTGGTGCGGCTATCTGTGCCCGCAGACCGTCTGGACGGATCTGTTTCTCTGGGTTGAGCGCAAGGTGGAAGGCGACCGGCGCGAGCGGATTGCGCTTGATAATGCGCCCTGGTCGGTCAACAAGGTCGTCCGCCGGGTCGTCAAGCACTTCTTCTGGCTGATGATTGCCTGGTGGACCGGTGGTGCCTGGGTGCTTTATTTCGCCGACGCACCGACCCTCGTCTACGATCTGGCGACGTTCCAGGCGCCCTGGAGCGCCTATCTGTGGATCGGCATCCTGACGGCCACGACCTATCTGCTTGCCGGCTATATGCGCGAACAGGTCTGCATCTACATGTGTCCCTGGCCGCGGATTCAGGCTGCACTGACGGATGAAAAGGCCCTGAATGTCACCTATCGGTGGGACAGGGGCGAGCCGCGCGGGTCTCTCAAGCAGAACAACGCACTGGCCCTAAAGGGGCTTCCCGCCGGCGATTGTATCGATTGCCACCAGTGCGAATACGTCTGTCCGACGGGCGTGGACATCCGCAAGGGTTTGCAGCTCGACTGTATCCAGTGCGGCCTGTGTATCGATGCCTGCGACAACGTCATGACCAAGATCGGCAAGCCGACCGGCCTGATCGCCTACGACACGGACGAGAACATTCAGCGCCGGATCGATGGCAAGGATTCGGTCTACGAAATCGTCCGCGTGCGGACGGTGGTCTACGCGGCCATTATCGCCCTCGTCAGCGCGATCATGCTGTTCGCGCTGCTGACCCGCGATTTTGCCGGCATCAATGTCCTGCACGACCGCAACCCGATCTATGTCACTCAGTCGGACGGATCGGTGCGCAACGGATATACCGTGCGCCTGCTGAACAAACGCTCCCACGCGCGCCATTTCATGCTGCATGTCGAAGGCATGCCCGCAGGCACGAAGGTGGAAGCCGTCGGTATCGAAGCGGTCTTCGCGGACCGTCCGATCATCGAGGTCGATCCGGACACCACGCGAGAAGTGCGTATTCTGGTCACGTCGCCCCCAGGTGTTAAGATGCCTGCGAGCACGCCCGTGACGTTCCGTCTGACGGAATCGGTTATGGGTGAGGTCGTGACCGCGCAAGACTACTTCAAGGCGCCTTAGGAAGCGCATTTCAGGAGAGTGAAATGACGACAGGATCCGGCATGCAACAGCCGAAGACGTTTACCGGGAAGACGATGCTCTTTTGGCTGTTCGGCTTTTTCGGCGTTATCTTCGCCGCCAACGGCGTCCTCGTCTGGCTTGCCGAATCCTCCTTCCCTGGCGTTAC
This sequence comes from Roseibium sp., assembly GCF_048260565.1. GTDB lineage: Bacteria > Pseudomonadota > Alphaproteobacteria > Rhizobiales > Stappiaceae > Roseibium. The sequence continues at coordinate 24,534 of NZ_JBLXGP010000013.1, forward strand.
GGTGGACAGCGCCTACACGGCGAGCCAGGCCTACAACCAGTCAATAGCGACTGCCAGGGAGCAGGCCGCACGAGGCTGGGAGGTCGATGCCGGCTTGTCCAGGACATCGGAAGCCGGAGCTCATCTGGAGGTCACTGCCCTTGACCGGGCGAAGACTCCGCTCACCGGTCTCGCCTTTTCCGCAACCCTGCAGCACCCGACGCATGACGGCAGAATTTCCGTCATGCTGGAGGATCAGGGGGCCGGCCGATACAGTGCCGATCTTTCGGAGGTGCCGGCCGGCAGCTGGTATCTGGTTCTTGAGGCCAGAAGCGGTGAAGAGCAGGTGTTCCGTTCCGAAAACCGCCTGTTCCTCAAGGACTGACATCAAGATCGCGGCGAGGCGCTGGTGAGTATCCATATGCGCGATTGGGATGCCTTTGTAACACCGGCGGAGGACGGCGCGGTCCACATGGACCTCGCCGTTGAGGGCATCACCTGTGCCGCCTGCATGGGCGAAATCGAACGCGGGCTTTCCCGCTTGCCGGGCATCCGGAAAGCCCGGGTCAACCTGACCAATCAGAGACTTGCCGTCGACTGGGTCCGCGAGGAAACCGGCGCCGACGATATTGTCGCGGCCCTGTCCCGGCTCGGCTACAAGGCACATCCGTTCGACCCGGCAAGTCAGCGGGAACGGTTGGACCGGCATGGCAAGGAATTGCTGCGCGCGCTTGCGGTCGCCGGTTTCGCGGGCATGAACATCATGCTCCTGTCCGTTTCCGTCTGGGCGGGAAACGTGACGGATATCACCCCGGAAACACGGGACTTCTTTCACTGGATCTCGGCCCTGATCGCCCTGCCGACGATTGCCTATTCGGGCAGGCCGTTTTTCAGGAGCGCGATCGCCGCGCTCAAGGCGGGGCGGATGAACATGGACGTGCCTATCGTGATCGGGGTGCTTCTGGCCGTCATCCTGTCCGTCGTCCAGACCATGCAGCATCAGCACGAGGTCTATTTCGAGTCGGCCGTGATGCTCCTGTTCTTTCTGCTGGTCGGCCGCTACCTCGACCACAACATGCGCGGCAAGACCCGCTCCTTTGCCGAAAACATTGCCGCCCTCAAGGCGGAAGTCGCAGCCCGGATCGGCGCGGACGGGAGCGTTCGCGAAATTCCCCTGTCCAAGGTGCAGCCTGACGATCTCGTCCTGGTAACGGCCGGTGAACGGGTCCCGGTCGACGGCGTTGTCGAAGAAGGCGTGTCGGAAATCGACCAGAGCCTGGTGACCGGCGAAAGCATTCTGATGCCCGTCCGAAAAGGGGCCGACGTCTATGCCGGGACCCTGAACGGTGAGGGGACGCTGAAGGTTCGCGTGAGGGCGGCCTCCGGCGCCACGTTGCTTGACGAAGTCAATCGTCTTCTGGAGGCGGCGGCGCAGGCCAAATCGACCTATGTCCGTATTGCCGACAGGGCGGCCCGGCTTTACGCGCCCCTGGTGCATGGAGCCGCGGCGCTGACCTTCCTCGGCTGGTGGCTGGCGGGTTTCGGCTGGCAGCCGTCCCTGGTGATCGCCATCTCCGTGCTCATCATTACCTGCCCGTGCGCGCTCGGGCTGGCCGTTCCCGCTGTTCAGGTGGTGGCTTCCGGACAATTGTTCCGTTCCGGTGTGTTGCTGAATGCCGGCGATGCGATCGAACGGCTGGCGGATGCGGACACGATCGTCTTCGACAAAACCGGTACGCTTACTTCCGCCGAACCCCGGCTTCTGGATATCGGATCTGCGCAGGACGACCTGCTGCATCTGGCCGGGCGCCTGGCGCTGTCGAGTCGTCATCCGCTCTCCATGGCGCTGGTGCAGGCGAGCGGAGCACTGGTGCCTTTCGATCATGTGACGGAGACGGCCGGGGCCGGCGTTGAAACGGAGGTGGACGGCGAGGCGCTGCGCCTGGGCAGTCCGGCGTTTTGCGGTGTTGGGGATGACGAGGTGCGCAAGGTGCTGACGCAGCATCCGGGTGTCTCGCTGCTGGCTGTCCGCTGGGGAAGCCAGCCGCCCAGGCTGTTGCCGATCAGTCAGAAACTGCGACCGGATGCTGTCGAAACCGTCGCCGCCCTGAAGGCACAGGGCTATCTGCTGGAGATCCTTTCCGGTGACCGTCAGGACGCGGTGAGGGCGGCCGCGGAAGAGCTCGGTATCGAACACTGGCAGGCGGAAGTGCGCCCTGGCGACAAGATTGCCCGTTTGGAAGAATTGAAAGCCGCCGGGCGCACGGTGCTGATGGTGGGAGACGGTCTCAACGATGCTCCGGCGCTCGCCGGCGCCTATGTGTCCCTGTCGCCCGTATCGGCCGTTCATCTGAGCCAGACGGCCGCGGATGCCGTCTTTCTGGGAGATCGCCTGGCCCCGGTCGCAAATACCCTTCGGATTTCGAAAAAGGCGCGTCGGGCGATCGAGCAGAACCTCTGGATTTCAGCTCTCTACAATGTCATTGCTGTGCCTGTGGCCGTCGCCGGCTTCGTCACGCCGCTAATGGCAGCCGTCGCCATGTCGGCTTCCTCCATCGCCGTGACGGCAAATGCGCTCAGACTTCGCTGGGGCGAAAAGCTTCCGGACAATAGGGCGGAATAACAGGGAAAATCGAATGGACGTTCTGATCTATCTGATTCCGATCGCGCTTTTCCTTGGTCTCCTCGGATTAGGCGCATTTTTGTGGAGCCTGAAGACCGGTCAATATGACGATCTGGAAGGGGCGAAGTGGCGCATTCTCGATGATGGCGACCTGCCCGAAGAAGAGCGTCCGCACTCGGAAAACCGAAACGGTTTGTAGACGGAACCGGCGGGCGTAGCGGCCCGTTTTCTCAGCCGAACACGGTTCCGATAATCATCGAGGCCGCTATCAGCACCAGCGCGATGCCTGACAGCAAAAGGAAGTTTGCCCTCAGCGGCATATAGGCGCCGACCGTACGAGGGGGCTGTACGAAGGGTAGCGGCTTATCCGGACCTTTCGGAATTTGTCTGCTTGACATCTATACACCTGCCGACAAATGAGAGGTTGAACTTACACCCCAGCGTGTCAAAAATTACACCGCACCTATAAAAAGCGGGTTAAGAGCGGTGGCAGCGCAATATGAATTATTGTCAATGTTACCGCAAGGTAAAGTAAGTTTCCATTAACATTGTCGATCAGGCGCGTTTACCAATTACTGCGCTGGTTGGGGCGTGGGCGCTATTCTCACCGCCATGCCGGAGGATTGAATATCAGCCGCGAAGGTAGTCTATGGAGCAGATGGGCCTTTTTTCCGCGAATTCGGTTCACTAACCCTCTTTTCAGACTTTTGTGTCAGCTTGCCGGTAGAAACTGGAGAAAAAAGGTGAGCCTCGACCTTGCCTCGCTGACATTTTTGCTGGTTGAAGACAGTGCCTATATGCGCACCATCTTGCGGACCATGTTGCAGGGCTTCGGCGCCCGGCGCATTGTCGAAGCTGAAGATGGCGCATCGGGCCTGGAAGCGATGGACCGTGCCAATCCGGATATCCTGATCCTTGACTGGGTCATGCCGATCCTGGACGGGGCGGACATGGTGCGCATGATCCGCAGCCCCAATAATCCGTTCGCCTATATTCCCATCATCATGGTGACCGCCCATACCGAGCGCAGCCGGATCGTCGAAGCGCGCCGTCTGGGCGTGCACGAACTGCTGTCCAAGCCGATCTCCGCCAAGGCGCTGTATCAGCGGGTGTCGAGCGTGATCCTGCATCCGCGCGATTTCATCAAGACCTCCACCTATTTCGGCCCGGCACCGCGTGAGATCCGCAACCGCCAGAAGATCTGGCAGGGCGGGCAGCAACCGGGCGGTTCGGAGGCTGACCAGAACGCCAGCATCGGTTAGGCGAAAGGTCCTTTCCTGTTCCGTCCTTAGTATTGTGTCTGGAAAACAACGGGCGATTCATGTCTAAAGGACACCGCGTCCGGTCATCGGTCTCCAGCCGCGCACCGTTCATCCGGCCGTTCTTTCGGAGGAGGTTTGTTGTGTCGAAAATCGTTTATGTTCTGAACGGCCCCAATCTGAACCTGCTGGGCAAGCGGGAACCCGCGATCTACGGCCATGAAACCCTGGCCGATGTGGAGGCAAATTGCCGTGTCCTTGCGGACGAACACGGCGCCGAACTGCGGTTTCACCAAAGCAACGCCGAATACGAGCTCATCAACTGGATTCATGAAGCACGCGAATGCGCCTGCGGACTGATCATCAATCCGGCGGCGTTCACCCATACGTCCGTTGCTATCCTCGATGCCCTGAACGCCTGCGATTTTCCGGTGTTCGAAATCCACATTACGAATGTCCACAAGCGCGAGCCTTTCCGCCACAAGTCTTATGTGTCCCTGCGTGCCGATGGCGTCATCGCGGGATGCGGTGTTCAAGGCTATGAACTCGCCTTCATGCGGCTGATGAGGCTGGTCGGCCAGGATCAGTAGCCGCTTCCCTTGAAGAATTCCTGCACGGCGGTCCTGAAAATGATCTTCATGTCCAGCAGGAAGGACCGCCGCTCCAGATAGGCCAGATCGAATTCGAGCCGCATCAGGGCAGCATGCCGGGTGGTGGTTTCACCCCGGTAGCCGTTGACCTGGGCAAGACCGGTCAGACCCGGTTTGACCTTGTGCCTGTGCATGTAGCGCGGGTCCAGTTCTTCGTAGGGAACCCCGGCGGCCAGCATTCCAGGAACATGCGGCCGCGGTCCGACAAGCGACATCTCCCCGCGCAGGATGTTGATCAGCTGCGGCAGTTCGTCGAAATTGCTCTGCCGGAGAAAACGGCCGACCGGAGTGACGCGCGGATCGTCTTCGACCGTTTGCCTGATGCCGGAATAATCGCAATGCTCCATGTACATGGTGCGAAACTTGTAGATCTCGAAAGTGGTTCCGTCGGCGCCGTGGCGCTTCTGGCGAAAAACCACAGGACCCTGGCTGTTTGCCTTGATCGCCACTGCCGCTGCCGCCAGAAGCGGCGCCAGCAGCACAAGGCCTGCGGATGCGCCGATGATGTCGACCGAGCGTTTGAGGACATGACCTGCCTTTGACGGCCTGCCTTGAACGGTCCTCGCCGATTGGCCATCCGGTTCTGAAATCTGAGCCTGTTGTGAGGCGGTGGCGACCCAGCGGACCGTCGAAGGTTCGGGCGACAGGCCGGCCAGAGTACGGCGGATCCTGCGGCCGCGGGACAAGGCTTTTGGGGAAAGGCTGGTTGCGGGGTCTACCGGTACGTCGGGTTTCTTGGCGTCCGGCTCCGCATTGATCGTCTTGGGCTCAACCTCGTAAGGGGCAGCTTCCTGGGACACAGCAGACACTCATGAATACATGTGAAAAGAAATAGTTGTCTGTTTCTCAAATTAGGGTCCCGTACAGCCGGCCGCCAGTTAAAGGTTTACAAAGGGTTAACGGTCTGAGGATTTTAATAACCTAAATAATTCAAATAATTACGCCTCCCCGCCTTGTGGCGGGGAGGCGTCCGGAACATGAATTTTCGGAAAGGTTAAATCGTGGCGCATCTATAAGTTGAGTTGATGTCGTCAGTATACAACCTCATTCTAATAAGCGCGGCCCACGCTTGTGTAGTTGAATCCGCGTTCGCGCATGTCATCGGTTTCATAGATATTGCGCAGATCGATGATGTTCGGCGATTTCATCGTCGTCTTGATCCGGTCCAGATCAAGCGCGCGGAACTGATCCCATTCCGTGACGATCACCAGCGCGTCGGCATTTTCGATGGCGTGGTACGGACCATCGCAGAAAACAACGTCCTGCATCACGTGGGCGGCTTCCTTCATGCTGGCCGGGTCGTAGGCCCGGACGGTCGCACCGGCCTGCCGCAGTTTGGCGACGATGTCGATCGACGGCGCGTCGCGCATGTCGTCGGTGTTGGGCTTGAAAGCGAGGCCCAGGAGCGCGATGGATTTGCCGGCCACGTCGCCGCCCAGGAAGTCGATGACCTTGTCGGCCATCTTCTTCTTGCGCGCATCGTTTACCTCGATGACCGCATTGACGATTTTCAGCGCCGCTCCCGCGTCCTGACCGGTTCTGGACAGGGCCAGGGTATCCTTGGGAAAGCAGGAGCCGCCGTAGCCGGGGCCGGCGTGCAGGAACTTGCCGCCGATCCGGTTGTCGAGACCGATCGCGCGGGAGACCTCCTGGACATTGGCGCCGACGTTTTCGCAAAGGTCGGCAATCTCGTTGATGAACGTGATCTTGACCGCCAGAAAGGCGTTCGCGGCGTATTTGATCAGTTCCGACGTCCGGCGTTGGGTCACCACGATCGGCGTCTCGTTGAGGTAGAGAGGCCGGTACAGCTCGTGCATGACCTTGGCGGCTTCCTCGCTGTCGGTGCCGACAACGACCCGGTCCGGTCGCTTGAAGTCGCTGATGGCCGCGCCTTCGCGCAGAAATTCCGGATTGGAGACGACCGCGAACTTCGCATTCGGGTTGGTTTCCCGGATAATCGCCTCCACTTCGTCTCCGGTGCCGACCGGTACGGTCGACTTGGTGACGATCACCGTGAAGCCTTCGATCAGACCGGCGATTTCCCGGGCCGCCTCGTAGACATAGGTCAGGTCGGCATAGCCGTCGCCGCGCCGTGCGGGCGTGCCCACGGCAATGAAGACCGCATCCGCCGTGCGCACGGCCTCCTTGGCGTCTGTGGTGAAAAAGAGCCGCTCCTCTTTTTCGTTCTTGGCCACCAGATCCTTCAGGCCCGGTTCGTAGATCGGGATCTCACCGTTGTTCAGGGCGTCGATCTTTCTCGCATCCTTGTCGATGCAGGTGACCACATGGCCGAAATCGGCAAAGCAGGCGCCGGATACGAGGCCGACATAGCCGGTTCCGATCATTGCAACGCGCATTTTGTATTCCAGTCTTCAGTAGAAACAGCGATCACTCGCCGGATGGTCCAGATTTTAGTAAGGCGGCTCAGCGAGCAGCTTTCGATTGCAGTAGCATGAAAAACTTTCGTTTCCATAACACCCGTCCGCTTCAATCCCAATTCGCCAACGGCGATGCGACGGCGCAAAGGGTCACGCGGGCTCTATGCCGCACCAGCCGGCCGTAAACAGCGCGATGGTTTCCGTGACCCGCTTGAGGGACGACAGGTTCACCCGCTCATCGATGCCATGAATGTTTTCCGCGATGGGGCCGTAGGTCAGGGCCGGTATGCCTGCGTGATTGGCAAACAGTGTGGCGTCCAGATAGCAGGCCATGATGTATCGGCCAAGGGCATCGTTGTGCACCAGGCCGTGGGCCGTCCGGAGGGCTTCTTCCGCCGGCGAGGTGTCGGCCAGGCGATAACCTGCCTGCATCGTGCCGACCCATTCCACCACAGGTGCAGAGCGGGCAAGACGGGCGTCTTCGGCCAGGAGGGCACCAATGCTGTCTTCGACTTCCTTGGCCCGTTCCCACGGATCCTCGCCGGGAAAGAAGCCGATACGGCCTTCAAAGACGCAGGCGAAGGGAACCGAAGACGGCCATTCGCCACCGGAAATGGTGCCGACGTTCAGGCTTGCCGGGTTCCTCAGCTTTTCAAAGCCGGGATGTTTATGCCGTTCCTCGTTCCATTTCTTCTCCAGGCCTTTCAGATGAGCGATGAGTTGAATGGCGGCGTCTATGGCGCTGAGGCCGGAGTCCGGATCGCGCGGATGGGCGGGCACGCCCCGGGTGGTGATCTTGAACTTGATCACGCCAGAATTGGCGAAGACGAGCTGCTCGTCCGTGGGTTCGGGGATGAGCACGGCATCGGCCGTGTAGCCGCGATGAATGGCGGCAGCAGCCCCGTTGCCGGTGGTTTCTTCATCCACCACAGACTGGATCTGCAGCGGAGCGGTCAGCCGGAAGCCGGCCGCTTCGATCGCATCGACGGCAAAGATATTGGCGACCAGACCGGCTTTCATGTCGCCGGCGCCGCGGCCGTAGAGCCAGTCACCGTCGCGGGTGGCGGAAAACGGCGGATAGGTCCAGGCGGACGGGTCGGCGGTCGGCACCACATCCGTGTGGGCGTTCAGGATCAAGGACTTGCCCTTTTGCGCCTTCGGCATCTTCATGCCCGACACGTTGAATGTATCCGCGTAATCGATGGTTGCCGGGGAATAGGCCGGATGTTCGTCTACCGCCTGCGGGTCGACGCCGAAGCGTTCGACATCGTAGCGCCGGTCGACGAGTGCCCTGGCGACCATCGTCTGGACTTCGGCTTCCTCGCCCCTGAGCGAGGCGGTCCGAACGAGATCCTGGAGAAAGGAAACCTGCGTCTCGAAATTGGCCTCGACGGCCTGTTTGATGCGGTCGATTTCGGAAGGGGAAAGCGGTTCGGTCATGGAGCGTCTCGAGCGGATAGGGGAGGGCGATGCCCCGGACCCTATCAACTGAATCCCGCTGCCGAAAGCCCTGCGTCCTTTTGGCCGCAGGCGTATGGGATTCAGACCGTCAGATGCTGGCGCACCTGCGTCTCGTCGAGATCGGCACGTGCGCCGGCCATGACGATTTCGCCCCGATCCATGACGGCGAAATCATCCGCAAGGTCGCGGGCGAATTCGAAATACTGCTCCACGAGGACGATGGCCATTTCGCCCTGTTCGCGGAGCCATTCGATGGCCCGGCCGATGTCCTTGATGATCGAGGGCTGAATGCCTTCGGTCGGTTCGTCGAGCACCAGGAGCTTCGGCCGGGTGATCAGCGCCCGGGCAATGGCCAATTGCTGCTGCTGGCCGCCGGAAAGGTCGCCGCCCCGGCGCGAAAGCATGGATTTGAGAACCGGAAACAGTTCGAAGATGGTCTCCGGGATCCTGCGGTCCTTGCGGGGCACGCAGGCATAGCCGGTTTCCAGGTTTTCCTTCACCGAGAGCAACGGAAAGATTTCGCGGCCCTGCGGCACGATGGCGATACCGCGCTTGGCCCGGGCGTGGGGCGCGAGCCGCGACACGTCTTCGCCGTTCCACAGGATCTTGCCGGAGCTGACCGGGTGCTGGCCGACGACCGCGCGCAGGGTCGAGGTCTTGCCGACGCCGTTTCGGCCCATGAGGCAGGTGACCTTGCCGACCTCGGCCTTGAGCGAGACGCCTTTCAGGGCCTGCGCCGCGCCATAGTGGAGATCGATGTTTTCAACGCTCAGCATGGGTTTTCCTCACCGGCCCAGATAGACTTCCACGACCCGCTCGTCGGCGGAGACATGATCGAGCGACCCCTCGGCCAGAACCGAGCCTTCGTGGAGCACGGTGACCTTGACCCCGAGGGAGCGCACGAAGGTCATGTCATGTTCCACGACGACGACGGAGTGGGTCCGGGCAATGTCTTTCAGAAGTTCGGCGGTTTCCGCCGTTTCGGCATCGGTCATGCCGGCCGCCGGCTCGTCCACGAGCAGGAGTTTCGGATCCTGGGCGAGCAGCATGCCGATCTCCAGCCATTGCTTCTGGCCGTGGGAGAGATTGGCCGCCAGTTCGCTCCGCTTGTCGCCGAGCCGGATCAGTTCCAGCAGGTCCTCAATGCGCTTCTTCTCGCCGCCGGTGATGACGTGAAACAGGGTGGCGAACGGTCCGCGCGGGGCCTTCAGGGCCAGTTCCAGATTGTCCCAGACCGTGTGGCTTTCGAAGACGGTCGGCTTCTGGAACTTCCGGCCGATGCCAAGTTCCGCGATGGCCGCTTCGTCCTCGCCGGTCAGGTCGACCACGCCGTTGAAAAAGATGTCGCCGCTATCGGGGCGGGTCTTGCCGGTGATGACGTCCATCATCGTGGTCTTGCCGGCACCGTTCGGGCCAATGATGGCGCGCATTTCCCCCGGAGCAATGACCAGGGACAATTCGTTCAGTGCCTTGAAGCCGTCGAAGGACACCGACACGCCATCGAGATAAAGCAGGCTGGTCTGGCGGCTCATGGTGTCACTCCGCAGGTTGGGGCGAGGCGTCCGTGGGCGCCTTGCGGTGGGAGACGTTGGAAGCCGCCGCGGGGCTGTTGGGCGGCAGGTTCGGCGGTTCGTCCGACCCGGCCTCATAGGCAGCCGACGCAGTCCGCTGACGGATCGCGCTCCAGCCCTGCGAGACGGTGCCGACGATGCCTTTGGGCAGGAACAGGGTCACGCCGAGGAACAGTCCGCCCAGGGCGAACAGCCAGATATCCGGAAGGGCGCCGGTGAACCATGTCTTGGCGAAATTGACCAGGATAGCGCCGATGATCGGGCCGATCAGGGTCCCGCGTCCGCCGACGGCGACCCAGATCACCACTTCGATGGAGTTGGCCGGCGAGAATTCGCCCGGATTGATGATCCCGACCTGGGGCACGTAGAGCGCACCGGCGATGCCGGCCATCATGGCCGAAATGGTCCAGACAAACAGCTTGTAGTGTTCCACCCGGTAGCCGAGGAAACGCGTACGGCTTTCCGCGTCGCGCACCGCGACCAGCACCTTGCCGAGCTTGGACCGGGTCAGGGCGCGGCACAGCAGGAAACACAGGGCAAGCGCAAGTCCCGACGCGATGAACAGGCCTGCCCGGGTGCTGTCCGCCTGAACGTCGAACCCGAGAATGTCCTTGAAGTCGGTCAGGCCGTTGTTGCCCCCGAAGCCCATGTCGTTGCGGAAGAAGGCGAGCAGCAGCGCATAGGTCAGCGCCTGGGTGATGATCGACAGATACACCCCGGTCACCCGTGAGCGGAAGGCGAACCAGCCGAAGACGAAGGCGAGCAGGCCCGGCACGATGAGCACCATGATCGCCGCGACGGGGAACATGTCGAAGCCGTACCAGTACCAGGGCAGTTCCTTCCAGTTCAGGAACACCATGAAGTCCGGCAGGATCGGGTCGCCGTAGACGCCGCGGGTGCCGATCTGGCGCATCAGGTACATGCCCATGGCATAGCCGCCGAGGGCGAAGAAGGCGCCGTGGCCGAGCGAGAGAATGCCGCAGTAGCCCCAGACCAGATCGACCGACAGGGCGAGCAGCGCGTAGGTCAGGTACTTGCCCATGAGCGTGACCGCGTAGGTCGGAACATGCAGCGGGCTGGTTTCCGGCAGCAGAAGGTTCGATGCCGGGATCGCGACGGTCAGTACCAGAAGGATGATCAGGAACAGACCGGCCCTGGCGTCCAGGGCCCTGAAGAGAAACGATGTCATCATGCTTCGACTGCCCGGCCCTTGAGGGCGAACAGGCCCCTTGGACGTTTCTGGATAAAGAGGATGATGAAGACGAGCACGAAGATCTTGCCGAGAACGGCCCCGGCATAAGGCTCAAGGAACTTGTTGACGACCCCGAGCGTCATGGCGCCGACCAGAGTGCCCCAGAGATTTCCGACCCCGCCGAAGACCACGACCATGAAACTGTCGATGATGTAGCCCTGTCCGAGGTTCGGCGACACGTTGTCGATCTGGGACAGGGCCACGCCGGCGATCCCGGCAATGCCCGAGCCGAGGCCGAAGGTCAGCGCGTCGATCCAGGGCGTGCGGATGCCCATGGAGGCGGCCATGCGCCGGTTCTGGGTGACGGCGCGCGTATAGAGGCCGAAGGGCGTTTTCTTGAGGACCAGCATCAGGCCGACGAATACGGCGAGCGCGAATACGATGATCCACATGCGGTTATAGGTGATCGTCATCTGGCCGACTTCGAAGGCGCCGGACATCCAGTCCGGGTTGCCGACCTCCCGGTTGGTCGGGCCGAACAGGGAACGCACCGCCTGCTGCAGGATCAGCGAAAGGCCCCAGGTGGCCAGCAGCGTTTCCAGCGGGCGGCCGTAGAGCCAGCGGATGATGCCCCGCTCGATACCGACGCCGATGGCTCCGGAAACGAGGAAGGCGAGGGGAAGCGCGATCAGAAGCGAGTAGTCGAACAGGCCGGGCGCGGAGGTGCGGATCATCTCCTGCACCACGAAGGTGACATAGGCGCCGATCATGACCATTTCGCCATGGGCCATGTTGATGACGCCCATGACGCCGAAGGTGATGGCCAGGCCGATGGCGGCCAAGAGCAGCACGGAGCCGAGCGACAGGCCGTACCAGATGTTCTGGGCATTGTCCCAGAGCGCCAGTGATTTCTCGATCCGTTTGACGGCGGTTGCAGCCGCTGTCTGCAGCTCTCCCTTTGAGCTGTCGCGAATACCGATCAACAGGGACAGGGCATCCCTGTTGCCCATGTCGCTCAGGACTTGGACGGCTTCGAGTTTTTCACCGTCACTGCGGTCGGAATTAAGAACGGCCGCGGCCCGGGCCTGTTCCATGACCATACGGACTTCATCATTCGTCTCCTTTTCAATAGCGATATCGAGACTTTCGATGGCGTCGGGATCCTTCGCCTTGAACACAGCTTCCGCCGCCGCCTTGCGGACGTTGGGGTCCGCAGCCATCAGCGTCAGGGATCCGAGCGCCGACCGGATGACCCGGCGCAGACTGTTGTTGACCTTGATCTTGCTGACTTCGCGTTTGCCCGCTTCGCCCGCGCTTTCAAGTGTGAGCGGGTCGGTCAGCGCGTAGCCCTTGCCGGACTTTTTGGTGATGAAAACCTGTTTGTCGGATTTCCTGAAATAGAGATCGCCATCTGAGAGAGCTTCCAGAGCCGGGGCAACCACCGGGTTCCCCGTCGCGGCCAGATCACTGATCTGCTTCTCGGTTTCCTTGTATTTGCCGTCCGCGAGCGCATTGATGAGCGGCCGCAGGCTTTCGGTATCGTCCTGCGCCGATGCCGGATTGGATCCGGTGTTAAGCGAGAGAAGGAGCAGTCCGACGACAAGGGCAAGCGATCTGAGCTGGGCAAACGATCTGAAAAAGGACATGGTCCACCGCGTTTGTCTGTCTGTTTTCCCCGATAGGCTGTCGGGAAGAGAAGCAGGAGGCGGGCCAGACCGGCCCGCCTCCATTCGTTTGCCGGGAATTAGGAGCCGGAACCGCCGCACTTGCCGGTGGCGGTGTTGAAGTTGCCGCACGACAGCGGGGCGCGCCAATCGGCGATCAGGTCCTTGGAACCTTCAAGGTAATCGGACCATGCATCGCCGGCGACCAGGCCGGAGGTTTCCCACACGGTTTCGAACTGGCCGTCGTCCTGGATCTCGCCGATCAGAACCGGCTTGGTGATGTGGTGGTTCGGCATCATGGCCGAGTAGCCGCCGGTCAGGTTCGGCACGGATACGCCGACGATGGCGTCGATGACCGCGTCCGGATCGGTGGAGCCGGCCTTCTCAACGGCCTTCACCCACATGTTGAAGCCGATGTAGTGGGCTTCCATCGGGTCGTTGGTGACGCGCTTGTCGTCCTTGATGAACGCGTGCCAGGTATCGATGAACTGGGCGTTGGCGTCGGTGTCGGCGGACTGGAAGTAGTTCCAGGCTGCCAAGTGGCCGACGAGCGGACCGGTGTCGAGACCGGCGAGTTCTTCTTCACCCACGGAGAAGGCGACGACCGGGATGTCTTCGGCCTTGATGCCCTGGTTGCCGAGTTCCTTGTAGAACGGGACGTTGGCGTCGCCGTTGATGGTGGAGACCACTGCGGTCTTCTTGCCTGCGGAGCCGAAGGTCTTGATGTCGGACACGATCGTCTGCCAGTCGGAATGACCGAACGGCGTGTAGTTGATCATGATGTCTTCTTCAGCGACTCCCTTGGCCTTCAGATAGGCTTCGAGGATCTTGTTGGTCGTGCGCGGATAGACGTAGTCGGTACCGGCCAGAACCCAGCGCTCGACGCCTTCGTTTTCCATCAGGTAATCAACGGCCGGAATGGCCTGCTGGTTCGGAGCAGCACCCGTGTAGAACACGTTGCGCTGGGATTCTTCGCCTTCGTACTGGACCGGGTAGAACAGCAGCGAGTTCAGTTCTTCGAACACCGGCAGGACGGACTTGCGCGACACGGAGGTCCAGCAGCCGAACACGGCGGAAACCTTGTTGACTTCGACCAGCTCGCGCGCCTTTTCGGCGAACAGCGGCCAGTCGGAAGCCGGATCGACGACGACGGCTTCGAGTTGCTTGCCGAGCAGGCCGCCCTTCTTGTTCTGCTCGTCGATGAGCATCAGCATGGCGTCTTTCAGCGTGGTCTCGGAAATGGCCATGGTGCCGGAAAGCGAATGCAGGATGCCGACCTTGATCGTGTCGTCTGCCGCATAAGCGCCGCTGAACATGGTGGACGCCATCAACCCGGCGAGCGCCAGGCCTGTCAATTTGGTTTTCATGATGTTCCCCTCTGTGTGATCCCTGTGGAAGCACTGCGGCAGGCCGACTAGCCGCCGTCGGAGATGGATCGTGGGGGGAGTTGCCGCAGCGCAACATACGTCGAATGACGTAGCCGGCTGCGCCTTTTGCGCAAAATGCGCAAGCGTCCGGCCTCCCGAGATTTTACAATGTATAGAAAAACGGCATCCGACTGGACGCGGAGGCCATAGAGGATACGCCAATCAGACGCATCCGCACTGTTTTTGATTTCAAATTAGGCAATTGAATAATAATTAGGCAGATATTTCCTGCTGGCGCGCGAACTGCATTCTTTATTTCATGAGAGGGGTGTTCTGGTCGGGGGGGGGGCCGAAACGCAAGTTCGGTACTCCGGCCGATTGCGGAATCGGCAGCCGGTCTTTTCGGAGACCGGCTGCTTCAAGGATGGCGTCAAAGTCTCAGGGCTTTCCGGTCAATCGTGATCGCCGCCGTCACCACCATCGCCGTCACCACCATCGCCGTCACCACCATCGCTGTCGCCACCATCGCTGTCGCCACCGTCGCTATCGCCACCGTCGCTATCGCCGCCGCCATCGTGGTCGCTACCGCCGTCGTGATCACTACCGCCGTTGCCGCCGTCATCACTGCCGCTGTCTGAGTCTCCACCGTCGGAGCTGTCGTGCTCGCCGCTGTCGTGCCCGTTGCCGTCGTGACTGCTGGCGCCATTGTCGTCGTTTGCGTCATGGCCCGCGCGCTCATCGTTGTCGTGGGTGCCGCTGACCGAATTGTCGTTATCATCCCGGGCGGAGTTTGTGCTGGCTCCGGAGAAGTCTCCTTTGATCGCATCGCTGAGGCTCCAGGCCATTGCAGCAGATGCATGGCTGAGAACAAAAATCGTTGCGAGTGCTGTCAGTGTCTTTTTCATTTTCCGATCCCTTTCGCTGATCATTTTCTGTGTTGCGCCTCCGTCCCCCGGCGCTGACAGGGAAACTAGCAAAGGGGTCCTGATAGCCGGCTGACAGGCGATATCATCTAATATTCAACTTTCCTGAAGCTTATCGGGATCGGTTTCCCAATCCTTTAGCGGTTGTCCATGGCCCTTTTCTTGCATTGAACAGGCGGTTCCGCAGACCTCGTGTCGTCGATCAAAACCGTTTCAAAGGTGCCGAAAGTCCCACATGGCCGCACGCCAACGCATCATCCCTGTCCGGCGTCAGTACAATCAGTGGGTCAACAATCAGACCCTGGAGGACTATGCGCTGCGCTTCACGGCCAAAAGCGCGCGCCGGTTCTCCTCGCGCCGGATTTCGCAAACGGCGATCGGGGCGATATCCTTTCTGGCGCTCGAGGCGATTGGCGGTGCGATCACGCTGTCCTATGGAACGGTAAATGCCTTCGTCGCGATCCTGGTCGGTAGCATCGTCCTTCTGTTCATCGGAATACCGATCAGCCGTTATGCCATGCGCTACGGGGTCGATATCGACCTGCTCACCCGCGGAGCCGGTTTCGGCTATATCGGTTCGACGATCACGTCGCTGATCTACGCCAGCTTCACCTTCATCCTGTTCGCCATAGAAGCCTCGATCATGTCCGGTGCTTTGGACTACGCGTTCGGGGTGCCGCTATGGATCGGCTACATCATTTCGGCGGTGGCGGTGATCCCGCTCGTCACCCACGGCATCACCCTGATCAGTCGGTTCCAGTTGATCACCCAGCCCTTCTGGATCGTGCTCAATATCCTGCCGTTCATCGTCATCGCCTTCTCTGACTGGCAGGCGGTGGGTGCGTGGTTCGGCTTCGGCGGGGTCGATCATGCGACCGGGGTAACCAAGGCGGCCGGACCCGGATTTTCCGACCTCAACTTGATCAGCTTCGGCGCGGCGACAGCGGTCATTCTGGCGCTGATGGCGCAGATCGGGGAGCAGGTCGATTTTCTGCGTTTCCTGCCGGCGCAGGATTTTGCCCGCAAGCGGCACAAGTTGGCCCTGTTTCTTGCCGGGCCCGGTTGGGTCGTGCTCGGCGCGCCGAAAATGCTGGCCGGTTCCTTCCTTGCCGTTCTCGTGCTCTCGGCGGGGGTACCGGTGGAGCACGCGGACGAACCTGCGCGCATGTATGCGGTCGCCTTCGGCTACATGATCCCGTCCGACCAACTGGCGATGCTGCTGATGGTCGCCTTCGTGGTCGTCTCCCAGCTCAAGATCAACGTCATGAATGCCTACGCCGGGTCGCTCGCCTGGTCGAATTTCTTTTCCCGTTTGACCCACAGCCATCCGGGGCGGGTGGTCTGGCTGGTGTTCAATGTCGGTATTGCCCTGCTTCTGATGGAGCTCGGTATCTACAAGCTCCTGGAAGAAACGCTGGGGGTCTTTTCCATCATCGCGATGGCCTGGCTCAGCGCCATTTCCGCCGACCTTTTTATCAACAAGCCGCTCGGCCTGTCGCCGCCCGGCATCGAGTTCAAACGCGCGCATCTGTTTGACATCAATCCGGTAGGTACCGGCGGGATGGTGCTTGCCGCCGTCCTGTCCCTGGTCGCCTATTACGGCTATTTCGGCAAGGAAGCAGCGGCTCTTTCCACGTTCATTGCCATGGGCGTAGCCTTCGTTGCGGTGCCGGCAATCGCGGCCCTGACAAAGGGACGCTTCTATCTTGCGCGCAAGCCCCGCAAGAGCTGGCAGAATGCCGATACGATCGCCTGTTCGATCTGCGAAAACCCGTTCGAGCCGGAAGACATGGCCTATTGCCCGGCCTACCAGGCGCCGATCTGCTCGCTGTGCTGTTCGCTCGATGCCCGCTGCCATGACCTGTGCAAACCGAAGGCACGGATCAATCACCAGGTCGGCGTCGTTGCCTCGAAGTTTCTGTCCGAGCGGGCGATCGCCCATCTGAACACCCGCCTTGGCCGTTATGCCCTGACCGTGGTGCCCTCGATTACGGCCATCGGTTTCGTGCTCTGGGTCATCTACAATCAGGCCGCGGAGCGGTTTCCGGAGTCGGCCGGAATCATCGGCCAGACCGTGGCGCTGATCTTTTTCGTGTTTGCCGTGGCGGCCGGGATCTCCACCTGGTTCCTGGTGCTCGCGCATGACACAAGGCGTGTCGCGGAAGAGGAGTCGGCACGCCAGAACGCGCTCCTGCAGAAGGAAATCGACGCCCACCGGGTCACCGACGCGGCCCTTCAGAAGGCGAAGGAAGACGCGGAAGCCGCGAACCTTGCCAAGAGCCGCTACGTGGTCGGCCTGTCCCACGAATTGCGCACGCCGCTCAACGCGGTGCTGGGCTATGCCCAGGTGCTGGAACGCGACGACGCCTTGCCGGAAAGCCGCAAGGCCAATGTCAGCACCATCCGCCGGAGCGCGGAACATCTCTCCGGCCTGATCGACGGACTGCTCGACATTTCCCGGATCGAGGCCGGGCGCCTGCAGGTCTATTCCAACGAGGTCAATATCCACGAGTTTCTCGATCAGATCGTGGACATGTTCAAGATGCAGGCGGTGGCAAAGGGGCTCGGCTTCGAGTTTACCAGGGCGAAGAACCTTCCGGTCTATGTGCGTACCGATGAAAAACGCCTGCGCCAGATCCTGGTGAACCTCCTGTCCAATGCGATCAAGTTCACCGATACGGGCAAGGTCCGCTTCGACGTCGGTTACCGGTCCCAGGTCGCGACTTTTACCGTCACCGACACCGGTCCGGGCATACCGCTTTCCGAGCAGACCAAGATCTTCGAGCCCTTCGGCCGCAGCGAGGACGAGAAAATCAAGCGGACGCCGGGGCTGGGGCTGGGGCTCACGATCACCAAGCTCCTTGCCGAAACCCTTGGCGGCGCGATTGCACTATCCAGCGAGCCCGGAAGGGGAAGTAACTTCGAAGTCCGGTTGATGCTTGCGGAGGTGGCGAGGCCGATGAAGGTCCGGCCGCCGGAACAGCGGATCCGGGGCTATGCGGGCGACCGACGCACGATTGCCGTTGTTGACGACAATCCGGACCACCGGGCGCTGATCCGTGAAATCCTTAAACCGCTCGGTTTCGGGCTTCTGGAAGCGGAAAGCGGGCCGGCGTGCCTGGAAGCGGTCGGTGAAGCAGAGGTCGATCTGTTCCTGGTCGATATCCTGATGCCGGGAATGAACGGCTGGGAACTGGTCAAACGCCTGCGCGAAGACGGCCTGGACCAGCCGGTGATCATGCTGTCGGCCAACATCGGCGATCAGTCCCTGCGTCCGGACGGACCGAGCCGGCATGATGACACGTTGGCCAAGCCATTCGACCTGCGCCAGCTTCTGGACAAGATCCAGAAACACCTGGACCTGACCTGGACCGGCGAGGAAGCGAAGGACAAATCCGACGCCGACGGCCATGCTGCCGGCGACCCGGTCATAAATCCCGGAAATATTCATGTCCGCGAACTGATCAGTCTGGGCGAAATCGGCTATATCCATGGAATCGAGGCCAAGCTTGCCGCGCTATCCGATAATCCGGAAAACGGCCCGCTGGTCACCGCCCTGCGCGGACACCTGAAACAGTTCGATTTCGACAGCTACACCAAAGTCCTGGAAGGACTTGCCGCCGATGACTGAAAAGCAGCGCGACATTGTCCTGGTCGTTGACGATTCTCCTGAAACCCTGGGCTTTCTGACCCAAGCCCTGGAAAATGCCGGCGTGACCGTTCTGGTCGCCACCAGCGGGGCCGCGGCCTTGTCCGTTGCCGACCGGGTGACGCCGGACATGATTCTGATGGATGCCATCATGCCCGGTCTCTCCGGGTTTGAGACCTGCGAACAGATCAAGGCCAAGGCCCATCTTCAGCATGTGCCGGTGATTTTCATGACCGGCCTGAGCGAGACCGAACATATCGTCCATGCGCTGGAATCCGGTGGGGTCGATTTTCTGACCAAGCCGATCAACATCGACGAGCTGCAGGCGCGCATCCGGGTTCATCTGGCCAATTCCCGCTCGGTGCAAAGCGCAAGGATTGCCCTCGATGCGGCCGGCCGGCACCTGCTCGCGGTGTCCCGCGCGGGCGACCTGCACTGGTCGACGCCGCAAACGCATCAGCTCATCGGCACCACGCCGAGCGGTGACGCTTTATTGAAGGAGATTGCCGGCGCGCTGGGTGCGTGGCTCGGTCGGGAGGAAAGCGCCTCGTCGGCCCGTCTCGATCCGTTTTCACTCAATCCGGGCGGCGAACTGAACCTGCAAATGCAGTATCTCGGTTCCGTAGGACCGGACGAATACCTGTTCCGGATGACGACCAGCGATCATCCGAACCAGACCGACGTGCTGCAGGAACATTTCGGCCTGACCGCCCGCGAGGCGGATGTCCTTCTGTGGATCGCCAAGGGCAAGGCGAACCGGGATATCGGTGAGATCCTCGGCCTGTCCCCGCGCACGGTAAACAAGCATCTGGAGCAGATCTACCAGAAGCTCGGCGTCGAGAACCGCGCCTCGGCGGCGGTGCGCGCCGCCCAGGTGCTGTACGAGCTGTAGGAACTCGCCGGTTAAACGGCCGGACCGCCGGCAAGCCAAGTGTCGCCGCGGGCGTAAAGCGCCTCGACTTCAGGGCCGTAGAGGCCCGGCATGTCCGGTTTCACCTTGTAGCCGATGCCCGCCTGCAGATAGGCAAGATGCCGGTATCCTTCCGGAAAGGAGGCAAGGACTTGGCGGTCCAGCTTCGGCGCCTTGGTCGGGTCGATCGGGTCGAGCCGGTCTTTCTCATAGATCGGCTGGCGCAGCACCAGGCCCCATTTGCCGTCGCGCTTTTCGATGAAATCGTAGAAACGCCCGGTGCAGACGACGTCGCACAGCACGCCTTCCACTTCCGCCCGCTGGCTGATGGTCATCTTGGTCTGGGCGATGGCCCGGTTGCCGCTGAGCTCGATGGACGTTCCTCCAAGAAAGTGAAGGATACGCACGCCCTTCTGGAAGCCGGCCTCGCTGACGGCAATGAATTCATCCGCCGTTCCCTGGAACCATGTGGCCTGCATGACGCCGTCGTCGTGCCACACGGTCCGGAACCGCTTCCAGTCGCAGGCGTCGCGCCAGACGGCCCAGTTTTCCACCAGATCCCGAATGGCCAGACGATCCACCAGTTCCTCCGAAAAGGACATGCTCCGAACTCCTCCCGATTTGCGACCGATCGCCGAAGATAGCCTCCGGCAAATGTCCTTCGCGTCCTCCGGCGCCACTTTCAGGGGCTCCCTCCCAGGTGCCATTGGACGGATGGACCTTCCGCATAAAGGACCGGGGTCGTCAAGGGCGGGAAGAGGGAAGCCGGTTCAGTTCATCATGTTCGGCAGAAACAAAGTGATCTCGGGAAAGGCGATCAGGATACCTAAGATGACCACATCGATGATGATGAACGGCACCAGTCCCCTGAACACGGTTCCCAGGGGCACTTTCGTCTGGCCGGCAGCCACATAGGCGTTCAAGCCGAGGGGCGGCGTGAGAAGACCGATCTCCACCGTCTTGGTCACGATGATGCCGAACCAGACCGGATCGAAGTCCATTGCCATGATCGCGGGAAAGGCGAGCGGCATGGTCAGGGACAGGATCGCGAGCTGGTCCATGAGCATGCCCATCAGGAGAAGCACGAGGACGACAAGCATCAATATGATGTAACGCGGCAGGCCGGAGTCGTTGACGACGTCGAGGATTGTGTGCGTGACCCGTGTGAAGGCGAGGTAATTCGCGAAAATCGCCGAACAGGCGATGATCGCGATGATCATCACTGTCGACTTGATCGCCGAACTCACAGCGTTCGAGAACCCTTTCGCATTGATCGTCCGTTGCAGGACACCGAGAACGAGGGCGCCCAGAACGCCGAAAGCCGCGGCTTCCGAGGGGGAGGCGAGCCCGCCGTAGATGGCACCGATCACCAGAAGGATCAGAAGCGAGATCGGCCAGATATGGCTGGATTCACTTATGGCGCGACGGAATTGAAACGGAGGTCCCTTTGGCGCCTCGTCGGTGGTCACAGCCGTAAACCGGACCACCGCGATCAGTCCGAGAGCGGTCAGAAGCCCTGGAACGATGCCGGCAATGAACAGGGCGCCGATGGAGGTTTCCGTCAGGACGCCGTAGACGACAAGCACGATGCTGGGCGGGACCACGACGGCAAGGGTGCCGCCGACGCTGATGACGGCGGAGGCAAGTCTGTCGCTGTAGCCGTAGCGGCGCATTTCCGGAAACGCCGCCGTTCCCATGGCTGCCGCCGAAGCAGTGCTGCTGCCGATTAGGGCCGCGAGCAGGACCGAGGCACCGACGGCCGCCATGGCGAGGCCGCCCCGGGCATGTCCGATCCAGGCCTGGCAGGCGATGAAGGCCCGCCGTGTCACATCCCCCGCGGTCAGCAGGTGGGCCATGAGAATGAACAGCGGAATGGCGACGAGGATGAACCCCGACGCCGAGTGGTAGTAGCTGCGCTCCAGAACCGCGAGCGCGGGATGAAGTCCCAGTTGAAGGGCCAGTCCGACCGTTCCTGAAAAGCCGACCGCGAAGGCAATCGGCATGCGGATCATCATCAAGGCGGCCATGAGAGCCACGACCACGAAGAACGACAGCATTGCAATACTCCCGGGGACGCAAATGGCGTCGCGACGATTTCCAAGGGAATGCCGCGGCGCCTTTTGGTCCTGTTTTCGTTATTCTTTTGTCAGCTCGCTGTATTGGGCGACTACGTCGGCGGCTTTCGGGTTGCGCGCGCCGATCCGATCGAGCCATTCCTCGCGCACCGTCGAGATCGCCTTATTGATGGCGGCGTGTTCCTCATCGGTGAACTGGTAGACATCGATGCCGTCTTCGGCCCATTTCTGGGTCAGGACCGCAACGGAATCGTCCTGGGCCTTGGCCACATGCATGGCGACCTCCGCGCCGGCCTTCAGCATGGCATCCTGTGTCTCCTGGGGCAGGCCTTCGAAGAGGTTGCGCCGGACCACGAGGATGAAGCTGTAGCCGCCGAACGCGCCGTTCGTGGAAATGTGTTTGACCACTTCCTGAAGATTGTAGCCGGGAACCGAAGCGAGCGGGAACAGAACGCCGTCGAGGCGGCCGCGTTCCACAGCCGTGTAGACTTCCGGGCCGGCGATGCTGACGCCGGCTGCGCCCAGATCGCGGGCAACCATGGCCTGGGTGGCGCCGCTGGTGCGGATGTTCAGACCCTTCCAGTCGTCCGGTCCGCCGAGATGCTTGTCTTTTGACAGGATCTGGTACGGCGGCAGGACGAAGGCGAAGATCGGGACGACGCCGGCATCAAGCATCTCATCCCGCAACGGGCCTTCCTGCATCATCTTCTGGAGGGCGGCAGTACCTTGCTGGGCGGTCGTGTAGAAGCCGGGCAGGCCCACCACCGAATTGAGCGGAAGAACTTCCGCGTTGTAGATCGGACCGATCAGGGCGGCATCCACGATGCCGTTCGTGGTCGCGCTGAGCAGTTCCTTGGACTTCGCCGCCTGCTGCGCCGGGAAATGGGAGAAAGTGATCTTTCCGCCGGTCATTTCCTCGACCTGCTTCATCCACTTCTGCGTACCTTCCATGGACACGATATGCGTGGTCGATTGGAAGTCGCCCAGCCGGAGTTCTTCCGCCTGGGCCGACAGGACACCAAGCCCGGCGATTGCGGTGCCGGCGATTGCGGCCATGAGGCCTGTAACGAGTCGTTTCATGTTTCCTCCTCCAAGGGGTCAGAGTGCCGGAGCGCTGTTTGCGCTTCTTTTTCTTGTGATTTCGAAAAGGAGCCGCACCGTCAGAACGGAGCAGGCAAGGGGAACGGACAGGTAGGCCCAGCCGAGTGGCCAGTCGATGATGCCGAAATAGACTTCGTCGCGCTGAAAGGTCTGGAGCGTGAACCGGCCGGACATGTAGCTCACGGCGCCGAAGAAGGCGGCCGAGCACAGCAGCATGAAGATGCGGACATAGGGCCAGAACGGTCCGAAGGTCTGCGGGGGGATGAACTCCAGGCACAGATGACCGTTTTCCCGGAAGACCCGCGACAGGGACAGGGTTGCGACCGCCGGCATGAGATAGAACTCCACCATTTCGAACTGGAATTGCAGCGGGGTGCGGAAAAACAGCCGGCCGAGAATATCGGCGTTGATGAGCACCGCGATCAGGACGAGCGCGACACAGCCGAGAACATGCAAGACATCCTCGACGCGTTTCAAAATGGTTTCGAACCGTTCCATGGACCGCTCCTCCCAGTAACGTTCCATTGGTGAAAGGGTGGCGGCGGAGTCTCCGGCGACCCCGCCGCCCGCACATCGCGGTCAGCGGGTTGGCAGCTCCACGATGGCACTTCCGACAGCGGACAATTCCCCGTCCTGTTGTTCGGCGCGTTGCGAGATTTCGACGAAATGCTTGCCGTCCTCGACGAACTTGCGGCTAACATGACCGTTGATCAGGATGATGTCGCCTTCCGGGTTATGACGGCGGACCTGGCACTTCGCCTTGGCAAGGAAGCCGTCGTCGCCCATCCAGTTGGTGACCTGGTGGGTCAGCCAGGAGGTGCGTTCCGGGCCGTAGTCATAAGCGCCCGGTGCACCGACCATCAAGGCGAATTCTTCTTCCCAGTGGACACGTTCCGGGCAATCCGGAATGCCGAAGCGGTTCTTGATACCGGCACCCGGATGCTTCTGCTGCAGCTGCCAGGCAAGTTTGTTGGCGCGGATATAAAGACCGCCCCAGCCCTGGGCGTAGGCGATGAAGCCGGTGACCGTCATCGGCCCCTTGACCATGGTCGGCAGGTCCTCGCCCTCGACGACGTCGTCCCAGTAGCGGGTCTCCGCACCGCGGATCTTCTCCTGCTCGTAATACTTGGTGTAGCTGTCCAGCTCTTCCTGGGTATAGACGCGCGGTTTCCGGTTGCGGACATCGGTGTATTTGGTGCCGTTTTCCCGGGCGGCGTCGCGGTCGGTGCGGAAACACCAGCTGTCGGCTTCCGAAAGCAGGTCCCCGGTCTTCGCGTCGTAGAACTTGACGTGATAGATCTGCTGGATCGCGCGGCCGGCAAAGCGGGTCTCGTGCGGGATCAGGTCCTTCAACCAGGCCTCGGTGCGGATTTCGGTGTTGCGCAGGATCGGCTTGTGCCAGGTCCAGTCGGCACCGGACCACATGGCGTGCACCCCCGGCAGGCCGCCGACATAGCCGGAGATGATGCGGCTGGTGGCGAACAGGAAGCTCGGCAGGGCGACCACGTCACCGTATTTGGTGCCCTTCGCATACTCCGGATCGCACCACAGCGGATTGTCGTCGCCGATACCGTGGGCATAGTGGCGGATGTTGTCGCGGGTTGCTTCATAGCACCAGGGTTCGACCGTGTTCTCGATCTTGACGCCGATACGCGCCTGAAGCTCGAGCAGGCCTTCTTCCGTAATCTTCGGAAACTGCTTGTGTGCAATTTCGTTCATTTCAAACCTCCCAATAAATGGCGTTGTGATCTGTGCCGTCAGGCTGCATCCGCGGAGCTCTTCGCGATGGCATCGCGAAGGACCTTGCGGTTGACCTTTCCGGCGGGTGTCTTGGGTAAAGCGTCGACGAATTCGACCTGCCGCGGATATTCGTGGCGGCTGAGGTTCTGGCGGACCAGATCCTGGATTTCCTCGGTCAGGCCTTCGGTCTTCTCACCCTTCAGGATGACATAGGCCTTCACGACCTGGCCGCGGACCTCGTCGGGTACGCCGATGGCGGCAGCTTCCGCCACCATCGGATGCTTCAGGATCGCGTCTTCGATCTCCACCGCGCCGATGGTCCAGCCGGCGGAGATGATCACGTCGTCGGCCCGGCCGCCGTGGTAGAAGTAGCCGTCCTCGTCGACCCGGCCGAGATCCTTGGTCGGGAACCATTCGCCACTCTTCTTGACCATCAACTCGCCGGTCTCGCCGGGCTTTGCCGGGTTGCCGTCCGCATCCTGGACCTCGACCTCGACCCCCGGCACGGCCTTGCCCATGGCGCCGTCGCGCACTTCCAGGTCGTCGGCCCCGGGATAGTTGGAGATGATCACCCCGATCTCGGTGGTGCCGTACATGGAGCGTACCTTTGTGCCGAAGACGCGCTCACAGAAGGCTGCGGTCTCGCTGTCGATCGGCTCTCCGGTGAAGGTGAGTTTTTCGAAGGCATAAGTGAAATTTTCCGCCTCGCCGGAATTGCGCATCATCCGGTAATGGGTCGCCGCGGCCGTCAGATTGGTGATCTTGAAATCCTGCAGGGCCTTCAGCAGGCGGACCGGATCGAACTTGCCGGAGTAGGTCCCGGTGGAGACCCCGAGCGCGAGCGGCGCCATGGTGCCGTGCCAGAGGCCATGGCCCCAGGCCGGCGATGACGGGCAGTAGAACCTGTCGCCCGGACGGATGCCGGTCGCGTAAAGGGCTGCCACCATCAGCGTCACGATCGAGCGGTGGGTGTGCCGGACGGCGGCCGGCAGCAGCCGCGTCGTGCCGGAGGTGTATTGCAGGACTGCAAGGTCGTTGCCGGCTGTGTCCCAGTCGAAGGTTGCCGGCAGATCGGCGATCGAAGCCAGAAAGGCCTCGTCGACCACGACCACATCCAGATTGCCGGCAGCCTCTGCGTCGCCGGCCTTGTGCGGGTTGGTGAACATCAGCTTCGGCTTGCAGTCGTCGGCGCGCAGGCGGATGCCTTCCGGTCCGAAAAGCGTGAACATGGGCACGGCCACGGCGCCCGCCTTGATGGCTCCGAACAGGGCGCTGTAATAGCCGAGCGAGGGTTCGAGCATGACCGCAACGCGGTCGTCTTTGCCGATGCCCCGGTTCTTCAGGTAATGGGCGAACTGTGACGCGTGGCGGCTGAGATCGGCGAATGTGATGATCTCGTCCCGGCCGTCGGCGTGGGCAATGCGCAGAGCGACATTGTCACCGTTCACATGCCGGTCAATGCACTCGTGCGTGATGTTGAACCGTTCGCGCGTTCCATCGAACAGCTCCCAAAGCGCCTGCTTCGAGTAATGCTTCTGCGCATCCGAATACGACGTGTAGTCGGTCAGCTTCACCACGCCTAACTCCTCCCGGTTCCATTGGCTGTCATCGCCATTGGAACTGAGCATAGGCGCCATCAAAATTTATTGTCAATATGTTTTCTTATTGTATATAGACAACAAAATAAAGGATTGGCGTAAAGAAAAATTCCTCATGAAGGTGGCTGTGAAATCTAATCAAGATACTGAAAAATATAAGGTAATATCGAAATATGGTGTGAAGGGGATATAGGGATGAGGCGGTGCTGTCCTCATTGTCGGATTTGAAAGAGTGCGGTATTCATTGGCCGTTGCAATCCGAATGCAAAAACGATAAACCGACATAAATTGTTGTCAGTACGTATTTCTAATTGCGTATAGACAATAAATGGGAGGAGTGAATGGAAGCCTCGTCAGACAAGGACATGCGCAAGCGCCAGGTCCCGGCGGTCACCCGTGCGATCGGGATCCTGAGGCAGCTCGGCAAGGCCAATGAGCCTATCGGCGTCAACCAGATCGCCCGCGAACTGGAACTGATCCCGAGCACGTGCCTGCATATCCTGCGCGTCCTGGTGGACGAGGGGCTGGTGGCTTTCGATCCCGTCTCGAAACGCTACTCGATCGATGTCGGCATTCTGCCGATTGCCCGCAGCGCGATCCAGAAGAACACCTTCGCCAACCTGGTGGAACGCAGGCTGACGGAGCTTTCCCTTCGTTTCGGCGTGACCGGTGTTGCGACCCAGTTGAGCGATCCCGAACACATGGTGGTGGTCGCCCTGTCTCAGGCGCCGCTGCCGTTCCGCCTGCAGGTCGATCTCGGCAGCCGCTTCCCGGCCCTCATCAGCGCCACCGGCCGCTGCTTTGCGGCGTTCAATGCCTTATCCGAGGCGAGCCTGAAGAAAGGGTTCGCCCGGCTGAACTGGGAGCATCCGCCGACCTATGAGGCTTGGAAAGCGGAGTGCGATGAAGCGCGCGAAAAAGGCTATGCGGTCGATACCGGCACCTATATCGGCGGCGTCACCATTCTTGCCGTGCCGTTTTTTAATCATGCCGGTCACATGACCCACAGTCTGGTTGCCATCGGAATTTCCGAGAAGGTCGACGCGATCGGTGTCGATGCCATCGCTCAGGACATGCTGAACATTCGTGACGAGGTCGCTTCGCTCCTTTTCGGTCCGCAGGGCAGCGAAGGTCAGGAAAAAGCGGGCCGGGCGTCGAGGTCTTCCAAATGAGCGGCGCGGCACAGACCGACTGGCGGCCACTCAAGTCGGTGGGGCTGATGGCGGCCATCGGCCCGCTGTTGGCAAAGCGGTCCGAGGAAACCTGG
This sequence comes from Roseibium sp., assembly GCF_048260565.1. Taxonomy (GTDB): domain Bacteria; phylum Pseudomonadota; class Alphaproteobacteria; order Rhizobiales; family Stappiaceae; genus Roseibium. The sequence continues at coordinate 51,941 of NZ_JBLXGP010000013.1, forward strand.
CGCTACGGTCTGCAGACCGGGCCGCAGCATGCCAATGCCATCGGCGTGATCCATGGCGGCACGCTGTCCGCCCTGGTGGATCAGGTCATGTCGCTCATTGCCTGGGAAGCGGTGGAGCGACAGCCGGTGGTCACGGTTCACATGGATACGACGTTCCTGAGTTCCGCAAAGCCGGGCGACTTCCTGGAGGTGGAAGCACGTCTGGTGGAACGAAAAGGATCGATGGTTTTTCTCGACGCCGAGGTCATGTCGGATGACGCCCTCATACTGAAAGCATCCTGCGTCATGAAACGCGTCAAACCACGCCCTGGGGAGGAGCGGGACAATGGACACTCAGGCTGAAACGACAAAGTCCGGTCCGCTTGCCGGCATCCGGGTGCTGGATTTCTCACGCATCCTGTCCGGCCCCTATGCCACGCAGATCCTGGCTGATCTCGGCGCGGAAGTGATCAAGATCGAAACCATCGACAAGGGCGACGAGACCCGGCACTTCCCGCCGTTCAAGGGCCCGTTCAGCCACTATTTCATCGCGCTCAATCGTGGCAAGCAGAGCATCGCTCTCGATCTGAAGTCGGAGCGAGGCGCCGACCTGGCCCGCCGTCTGGCGGGCGAAGTCGACATTGTGGTGGAGAATTTCCGCCCCGGCGTCATGGACAAGCTCGGCCTCGGCTATGAGGTCCTGTCCCAGGACAATCCCGGGCTGCTTTACTGCTCCATCAGCGGCTTCGGCGACGACAGCCCGTTGAGCGAAAAGCCGGCCTTCGACGTCGTCGCCCAGGCTCTGTCCGGCGTCATGAGCATCAATCGCGAGGCGGGTGCCACGCCCAACCGGCTCGGCCTTCCCCTCGGCGATATGGCCGGCGGCATCTACGCCCTGTTCGGGGTCCTTGCGGCCCTGGTGGAACGCCAGCGGACCGGCAAGGGCCAGCGGATCGATGTCGCCATGCTCGACGGGCTCATGGGCATGCTCGGTTATCTGGCGCAGATCTATTTCGTCACCGGCAAGGCGCCGGAACCGGTTGGCACCAAGCATCCGAATATCGTTCCCTATGGCGCCTATCCCACGAAGGACGGCCATGTGATCGTCGCCTGCCTGACGGAAATCTTCTGGCGGAATTTTGCCGAAGCCCTGGATATGCCCGAGCTCACGTCCGATCCGCGCTTTGCGGAATATTCCGCCCGGCTGGAAAACCGGCAGGTGCTGGAAGACATCATCGGGGAGCGGATGCGCCGCGACGACAACGCCTATTGGCTCGCCCGGCTGACAGACTATGACGTGCCGAGCGCGCCGATCCTGGATGTCGGCCAGGCTCTGGAGCAGGCCCATACGCGGGCCCGCGATCTCGTCGGCAAGGCCCATCATGCCTCCGTCGGAGACATGGAATTCCTGCGTACGCCGATCCGGTTTTCCGGAAAACCGCTCGACGGCGCCAGCCCGCCGCCGCTGCTCGGCGAACAGACGCCCGAAGTGCTGTCGCGGCTGCTCGGCCTTGGTGAGGCGGAGATCGGCGAACTCATCGGCGATGCGGTGATATCCGGGAAAAAGGCTGGCTAGGACATCCAGGCCGGCTCGTTATAGCCGCTCCCGAGCGGGCCTGCTAAGCTGCCGTCAGCGCAACAGTTCCGCCCGTTTAATGAGACCGTGACCCAGTGTCCTTCACGATCAGACAACTTCAGTATTTCGTCGCCGCCGCCGAGAAAGGCTCCATATCCGGGGCGGCCCAGTCATTCTCGATTTCCCAGTCGTCCGTGACCGAGGCGATCAAGGAGCTGGAAAGCGATCTCGGTGTAACCCTTTTCGAACGCCATTCGCGCGGCCTGACCATTACCCACAAGGGACACCAGTTCCTGCGTCATGCGACCGATATCCTGGCCAATGTTTCCGATGCCCGCCGGGCCTTTGCCGACCAGCCGAGCGAGATCAGGGGAACGCTCAATCTCGGCGTGACGTCGCTCGTTGCCGGCTATGTGCTGTCCGATATCCTGGCGCGCTTCCGCAGGGCCTATCCGGGCGTGGATATCACCGCGACCGAGGACAGCGGCGAGTATCTGGAGCACCTTCTCATCGGCGGCGAGCTGGATGTGGCGGTTATGGTCGTCTCGAACCTGCGCGACCGGATGGCGCTGCAGTCGGAAATCCTGGAAGTGTCACCCTACCGGCTGTGGCTGCCGCTTGGCCACCGGCTGGAGACCCCCGACAGCATTTCCCTGTCCGAACTGGCCGGTGAGCCGCTGATCATGCTGATGCTGGACGAGATCGAGGAAGCCACCGGCAAGCTCCTGGGCGCACTCGGGTCGCGGCCGCCGGTTGCCTTCCGCACCCGCTCGGTCGAAGCCGTGCGCAGCCTGGTGGCAACAGGCGCGGGCATCGCCATTCTTCCCGATCTCGTCTACCGGCCGTGGTCGCTGGAAGGCGACCGCATTGAATCGCGGGACGTCTCGGGCGCCTTGCCCGTGGTGCAGGTCGGCATCGTCTGGCGCAAGGGTTCGGCCCCAAAGCAGACCACCGTCAATTTCATCAATGTCGCCAAGGCGCAGAGAATGTTGCGGAATCGGTGAGCTATCGGAATTTCCGATAGAACCTTTCTGTTTTATGAAATTGCGAAGGCTCCCTCCGGCGCGCAAGCTGTCTTCCGGATTTCCGAACGGAAGTGCTTGGGCAATCCATTCTGAGGGGAAGGCTTGCAAATGAAAAAACTGCTTACTTGCTGTTCCGTCCTGTCACTCGTCATCGCGCAAGGCGCGAGCGTGCAGGCCGCGGACATGATCACCGAACTGGGCAAACCGGAAGGACAGGTGAATATCGTCGCCTGGCCGGGTTACATCGAGCGCGGCGAAACCGACAAGGCCTATGACTGGGTCACGAAATTCGAGGAAAAGACCGGCTGCAAGGTCCAGGTCAAGACCGCAAACACCTCCGACGAGATGGTCGCCCTGATGAACGAAGGCGGCTTCGATCTGGTCACAGCCTCCGGCGATGCGTCCCTGCGCCTGATCGCAGGCAAGCGCGTCCAGCCGGTCAATATCAGCCTGATCCCGAGCTGGTCCAAGGTGGATGACCGGCTCAAGGACGCCCCCTGGCACACGGTGAACGGCGTCCATTACGGCGTTCCCTACATGTGGGGCCCGAACGTCCTCATGTACAACACCGACGTCTTCAAGGGTGCGCCGAAAAGCTGGAACGTCGTCTTCGAGGAAATGACCCTGCCGGACGGCAAGTCCAACCAGGGACGGGTGCAGGCCTATGACGGCCCGATCCACATTGCCGATGCCGCCAACTACCTGATGACGCACAAGCCGGAACTCGGCATCAAGAGCCCGTATGAGCTGAACGAGGACCAGTACAAGGCGGCGCTCGACCTGCTGCGCGAACAGCGCAAGCTGGTCTCCCGCTACTGGCACGATGCCTTCATGCAGATCGACGACTTCAAGAATGAGGGTGTGGTCGCATCGGGCTCCTGGCCGTTCCAGGTCGGTCTGCTCCAGAGCGAAAAACAGCCGATCGGCTCCACCATTCCCGAAGAGGGTGCCACCGGCTGGGCGGATACGACGATGATGCACGCGGATGCGGAGAACCCGACCTGCGCCTATCTGTGGATGGAGCACACGCTGTCGTCCAATCTGCAGAGCGACCTATCGGTCTGGTTCGGGGCCGTTCCCTCGGTACCGGCCGCGTGCACCGACGGCAGCGGCCTGCAGACCGCGGAAGGCTGTGCCGCGAACGGCTTGGAGGACTTCGAGAAGATCAAGTTCTGGACCACGCCGGTTTCCAAATGCGCCAGCCAGGATCAGTGCGTGCCCTATTACCGCTGGGTCTCCGACTATATCGCTGTGATCGGCGGGCGCTGAGCCTCAACTTCATCAGAAACGAATAATCGCCTGCCGGGTTTCCGGCAGGTGTCAGGACAAATGCGAAATGCAGACAGCGGTATTGTTTTCAAAGGTCTCTCGGCATTATGGCGACGTGCGGGCGGTCGACGGCGTCGATCTGGAGGTCCGGGAAGGCGAATTCTTCGCCATGCTCGGGCCGTCCGGCTCCGGCAAGACGACCAGCCTCCGGCTGATCGCCGGCTTCGAGCAGCCGACCTCCGGCCATATCGAGATCTTCGGCGAGACCGCTGAGGGCGTGCCGCCCTACCGGCGCAATGTGAATACGGTCTTCCAGGACTACGCCCTGTTCCCGCATATGAGCGTGCGGGACAACGTCGCCTATGGGCTGATGATCAAGGGCATGGGCAAGGCGGAACGCCATAAGGCAGCCGAAGACGCGCTGGAGCTTGTCCGTCTGCCGGGCTACGGCGACCGGCCGCCGAGCGCGCTCTCCGGCGGGCAGCGCCAGCGTGTGGCCCTTGCCCGCGCCATCGTCAACAAGCCGAAGGTCCTGCTGCTCGACGAGCCGCTCGGCGCACTCGACCTGAAGCTGCGCGAACAGATGCAGGACGAGCTGAAATCGCTGCAGCAGACCCTTGGCATCACCTTCATCTTCGTCACCCACGACCAGGGCGAGGCCCTGTCCATGGCGGACCGGATTGCCGTCTTCAATCACGGCCGGATCCAGCAGATCGGCGCGCCGGAAGAAATCTACCAGCGTCCGCAAAGCCGCTTCGTCGCCGATTTCGTCGGCTCGTCCAATATCCTGGAACCGGCTGTCGCCGAGAAGCTGACCGGTCAAAAGCGCTGGGCCAGCCTCAGGCCGGAAGCGATCCGGATCGGCGAAACCGCCGGAAAGACGGCAACGGTCGTTTCGCACAGCTATACCGGAGCCATGAACCGGGTCGTGCTCGATGTCGAGGGAACCCGGCTGACCGCAAATGTCCCGGCCCATGTGAGCGTGCCGTCGGCTGGCGCCACCACGACGGCTGCCTGGAACCCGGACGCGCCCCATTTCATGGAGGGCGAGGGATGACCGCCATGGCGTCCGCCATCCTGCCGCCCGGCGCCGGGGTCTTTGCCAGGCTCTCCGATCTCTTCTGGCGCAGGCCGTCTGTGCTGCTTGCCGTTCTGCTCGGGCCGCCTCTGCTTTGGCTGGGCGTGATCTATCTCGGCTCGCTGGTCGCCCTTCTCGCCCAGAGCTTCTTTTCCATCGACGAGTTCTCCGGTCTCATTCAGTATGAATGGACCCTGAAGACCTATGGCGAACTGCTGCGCCCGTCGAACCTCGACATCATCCTGCGCACCGTGCTGATGGCGGTTTCGGTAACGATCGCTGCCGCTATTGTGGCGTTCCCGATTGCCTATTATGCCGCCCGCTACGCCCGGGGGCGTTGGAAGGCGCTGTTTTATCTGGGCATCATGCTCCCGCTGTGGTCCAGCTATCTGGTCAAGGTCTATGCATGGAAACTGATCCTGGCCAAGGAGGGCATCCTCAACTGGATCTTCGCCAAGCTGCACCTGACCTGGGCGCTCGATGCCTTCCTGGCGATCCCGCTGATCGGCGGCAATTCGCTCTCCGTCAGCTACACCGGGACGTTCCTGGTCTTCCTCTATGTCTGGCTGCCCTTCATGATCCTGCCGGTGCAGGCCGCCCTGGAACGGGTCCCGGTGAGCCTTCTGGAAGCCTCCGCCGACCAGGGAGCGGAACCGCGCCAGACGTTCCGCCATGTCCTGCTGCCGCTGGCGCTGCCCGGCGTCGTCGCCGGATCGATCTTCACCTTTTCGCTGACGCTCGGCGACTACATCATTCCCCAGATCGTCGGATCATCGCGGCTCTTCATCGGCCAGGCCGTCTACGCCCACCAGGGCACGGCCGGCAACATCCCGCTTGCCGCCGCCTTCACCGTCGTGCCCATCGTGATCATGGGATTCTACCTGTGGGGCGCGAAACGCATGGGGGCCTTCGATGCCCTCTGACAGAAACACAAAAGCCCCCATCGGCCTGAAGATCGCAGCCGCCGGCGGACTGCTGTTCCTGCACCTGCCGATCCTGCTGATCTTCGTCTATGCCTTCACGACGGAAGACAAGAGCTATCAATGGCCACCTCCCGGCTTCACGCTGAAGTGGCTTGGCGTGACCTGGAACCGGCCCGATGTCTGGGAGGCGTTGTCCCTGTCCGTCAGGGTCGCCGCGGTCTCGACAGTCATTGCCGTCGTGCTCGGCTCCTTCTGTGCGGCGGCGGTGGCGCGGACCCGGTTCTTCGGCCGGGAAACCATATCGCTGCTCGTCATCCTGCCGATTGCCCTGCCGGGCATCATCACCGGGATCGCGCTGCGGTCGGCCTTCAATATCGCCGACATTCCCTATTCGATCTGGACCATCGTTCTCGGCCACGCCACCTTCTGCGTCGTGGTCGTCTACAACAACGCGGTGGCGCGCTTCCGGCGCACCTCCGGGTCGCTGATCGAAGCCTCCATGGATCTCGGCGCCAACGGGTTCCAGACCCTGCGCCACGTCATCCTGCCCAATATCGGGACGGCGCTGCTGGCCGGCGGCATGCTCGCCTTCGCCCTGTCCTTCGATGAAGTCATCGTCACCACTTTCACCGCCGGTCAGCAGTCGACCCTGCCGATCTGGATGCTGGAGGAACTGGTGCGTCCCCGCCAGCGGCCCGTGACCAATGTGGTCGCCATGGTGGTGGTGCTGGTGACATTCCTGCCGATCCTCGGCGCCTACTATCTCACCCGCGACGGCGACCGGATCGCCGGCCACGGCAAATAACCAACAAACGGAGGTCGACTATGGACACTCAAATGCTGATCGGGGCCGACTTCGAGGCCGGCACGGAACACGAAGAAGCCATCTTCAACCCCAGGACCGGCGAAACGGTGCTGAACTTGGCCGAAGCCTCCATCGATCAGGTGGAGCGCGCGGTCGCGGCCGCCGACAAGGCGTTCGAGACCTGGTCGCGGACCACACCGGCGGAACGCTCCGGCTATCTTCTGAAGATCGCCGAGCGGATCGAGGCGGAAGCCGACGGCTTCGCGGCACTTGAAGCGCTCAACTGCGGCAAGCCGATCAACGCGGTCCGCAATGACGAGATCCCGGCGATCGTCGATTGCTACCGCTTCTTTGCCGGCGCGGTCCGCTGCGTTCCCGCAAGCGCGGCGGGCGAATACATGGCAGGCCACACTTCCATGATCCGCCGCGATCCGATCGGCATCGTCGCCTCGATCGCGCCCTGGAACTATCCGCTGATGATGATGGCCTGGAAGCTGGCGCCGGCCATCGGCGGCGGCAACACGGTGATCTTCAAGCCGTCCGAGCAGACGCCTTTGACCGCCCTGAAACTGGCGAAGATCCTGGCGGATGTCCTTCCCGAAGGCGTGGTCAACGTCGTCCTCGGCCGCGGCGAAAGCGTCGGCAACGCCCTGATCAACCACCCGAAGGTCAACATGATCTCGATCACCGGCGACGTGGCGACGGGCAAGAAAATCCTTCAGGCGGCGTCCAAGACGGTCAAGCGGACCCATCTGGAACTGGGCGGCAAGGCGCCGGTGATCGTGTTCGACGATGCGGATGTCGATGCCGTGGTCTCCGGCCTCCGGGCCTTCGGTTATTACAACGCCGGCCAGGATTGCACCGCCGCCTGCCGGATCTATGCCGGTTCGAAGATCTACGACAAGCTGGTCGCGGATCTGTCGGCAGAGGTGTCCCAGATCGCCTATGCACAGGAAGACGACACGCTGAACGAGATCGGCCCGCTGATTTCCATGCGCCAGCGCGACCGGGTGGCAAGCTTCGTCGAGCGCGCCCTGGAACAGCCGCACATGGAAGCTGTTGCCGGCGGCAAGGCGCATGAAGGCAACGGCTTCTTCTACCAGCCGACCGTGATAGCCGGCGCGCTCCAGTCCGACGAGATCGTGCGCCGTGAAGTGTTCGGCCCGGTCGTCTCCGTGACCCGCTTCTCCGATGTCGACGAGGCGGTCAACTGGGCGAACGACAGCGACTACGGCCTGGCGTCGTCGGTCTGGACGAAGGACGTTTCCCGCGCCATGGCCACCTCCGCCCGCCTGCGCTACGGCTGCACCTGGGTGAACACCCATTTCATGCTGGTCAACGAGATGCCGCACGGCGGCCTGAAGCAGTCCGGCTACGGCAAGGACATGTCCCATTACGCGCTCGAGGACTACACCGCCGTCCGCCATGTCATGATTGCACACGGCTGAATTCGATTACCGGCGGCGGCCGTTGGCCGCCGCTGCTTTTCCATCTAAATATTTGTCTCAAAAAGATATTTTGATCTTATGCCCGGTCGCAGATGTCCGGTGAAGTCCGGCTAAAATTTAAGCAGTTGACAACACAACTCGTTCATGGCTAGCTCTTGTGTGTTGACATCACAACTCGTCGGGAAGAGGAGCCCGCACGAGAGGGAGGGAAAATCCATGAACAGCCTTTTGAAGGCCGCGGGCGCAGCTCTTGCGCTTTCGGTCATCGGGACCGGTTTGTCTTTCGCCGACACGATCAAGGTCGGTGTCATCGCGCCGTTCTCCGGTCCGTTTGCCATCTACGGAAAGCAGTACAAGGAAGCGATCGCGGTCTATGTCGATCAGCACGGCACCAAGTCCGGCGATCACGACATCGAGTTCATCTACAAGGATGTTGGCGGTCCGAACCCGGACAATTCACGCTCGCTTGCACAGGAACTGCTGATCCGGGAGCAGGTCGACTATCTCGCTGGCTTCACCTTCACGCCCAACGCGCTCGCCGTTGCGCCTCTGATCGACCAGTCGGAAACGCCGACGGTGATTTTCAACGCCGCGACCTCGGCGATCAACAAGCAGTCGGACTTCTACGTCCGCACCAGCTACACCCTGTGGCAGGTCTCCGCGCCCATGGCCGAATGGGCTTATGACCAGGGTATCCGCACGGTTGCGACAACAGTGGCCGATTACGGCCCGGGCATCGACGCGGAAAAGGCATTCGCCGCCGCGTTTGAGGCCAAGGGCGGCAAAGTGGTCGATGCGATCCGCATGCCGCTGGCGACGACCGATTTCACGCCGTTCATCCAGCGTATCCGCGACGAGGCCCCCGATGCCCTGTTCGCTTTCCTGCCCGGCGGTCCGCCGACCTTCGGCTTCACCAAGACCTATAACGAAAACGGTCTCGCCGAGGCGGGGATCAAGTTCCTGGGCACGGCGGAAACCGAAGAGGTCAACCTCCAGGCGCTCGGCGATGCGGCCATCGGCCTGACGACCGCCTATCATTATTCCGGTGCGCACGACTCCGAGCTGAACGCGGCCTTCACCTCGCGTCTGTCGGAAATGTTCCCCGACGCCATCGCCAACTGGGCATCGGTCGGCGCCTATGACGGCACACATCTGATCTATGAGATGGTGGCCGCCGCCGGCAGCGACGGCCCGGCCGCGATCGAAGTGGCAAAGGGACTGGAGTGGGAGAGCCCGCGCGGACCGCTGAAGATGGATCCGGAAACCCGGACGGTCATTCAGAACGTCTATATCCGCGAGGTCGAACGCGACCCGGCCTCCGGCCTTCTGGTCAATCGTGAAAAAGGGGTCATCGCAACCGTCGGTGATCTCGGCTGGGACCAGTAAGCCACAGCCTGCGGGCGGCCCGGGCCGCCCGCGAAAGCCTTGAAATTCATTGGAACAAACGCGGATGTCACTGCTTTTGAACATCGCAGTGGACGGGGTCGCTTACGGCATGATCCTGTTCATGATCGCTGTCGGCCTGTCCGTCACCATGGGGCTGATGCGCGTCATCAATCTCGCCCATGGTGGCTTCGCCCTGATCGGCGGCACGACCATGCACTGGCTGCTGGCGTCCGCCGGCATGCCTTACGGCATCGCCGTCGTGCTTTCGGTCGCTTTTACCATGGTCCTTGCCCTGCCGCTTGAGCGGCTGCTCTACCGTCGCATCTACCGTTTCGGCGAATTGCAGCAGGTTCTGGCGACCATCGGCATCACGTTCCTGATCATCGCATCGGTGAACGTCCTGTTCGGTTCCTCATTGCTCGCGATCCCGCTTCCGAAATCCCTGTCTGTGTCGGTCGATCTCGGCTTCCGGACCCTGCCGCTCCATCGCCTGCTGGTGATCGGCGTTGGCGTGCTGGTGATCCTCGGGCTTTACGGTCTGCTGGAGCGCACCCGCTTCGGCGTCAGGCTGCGCGCTTCGGTGGACAACCGCAATGCCGCCGCCACGCTCGGCATCAACACCGGCCATGTCTATGCGATCACCTTCTGCCTTGGCGCCGGATTGGCGGCTCTCGGCGGCATTCTCGGCGCCGAATTGCTGCCGATCGATGCCTATTACCCGCTGCGCTACATGGTGCTGTTCCTGATCGTCGTCGCCGTCGGCGGCATGGGCTCGATCACCGGCTCCTTTTTTGCGGCAATCGGGCTCGGCCTCCTGGAAACCGCATCCCGATATCTCGTCCCCGATTTCGGAACGATCTTCTTCTTCGTCTGTGTCATGGCGCTTCTTGCCGTGCGCCCCAACGGCCTCCTGGGGAGGGCATGACATGAGCCTCATCGAGACAGCGCAGGTGCAAAACGGCAGGCGCGGGATATTCTCGCAAAGGCTTTTGGCCGATGCCGCACTCCTGGCCGTGGCCGTCGGTGCCTTCTTCCTGTTTCCCTACGATCTGGCCTTTCTGACCCGAATCCTGATCATGATGATCCTGGTGCTCTCGCTGGATCTGGTCCTGGGTTACGGCGGCATCGCCACGCTGGGCCAAGCGGCCATGTACGGAACCGGCGCCTATGCCGCCGGGCTGTTTGCGATCCATGTCTGGGCGGATCCGGTCGCCGGGCTGTTGGTCGGCGCCATGGCCGGTGCGGCAATCGCCTTCCTGTCTGCCCTGGTCGTCATGCGGGCCCACGGCCTGACCCTGCTGATGTTGACCATCGCCGCAGCCCAGATCCTCCAGGAAGTCGCCAACAAGGCGCGGCCGGTCACCGGCGGGGCCGACGGCCTGCGCGGCATCCGCATGGAGCCCCTGTTCGGCAGCCTGAAGTTCGATTTCATCGGCCAGACCGGCTACTGGTACGCGCTGGGCGTTCTGTGCGCGGTCTTTGCCGCCCTGAAAGTGATCACCGCGTCTCCGTTCGGACTGTCCGTGCGCGGCATCAAGGCCAGTCCCGCGCGCATGACGGCGATCGGTACCTCCGTCTATTGGCGGCTGGTGGTGCTTTATACAATCGGCGGGGCCATTGCCGGCATCGCAGGCGCGCTCGCCGCCCAGATCACGTCTCTGGTCAGTCTGGAAGCCTATTCGTTCTCGCTGTCCGCAGAGGCGCTGATCATGCTGATCCTCGGCGGGACGGGTCGTCTCTACGGCGCGATCCTGGGAGCTGCGATCTTCATGGTGGTGCACCATACCGCAGCCTCCGTGGACCCGTTCAACTGGCTCTTCGTCATCGGGGCGATGGTCCTGGCGGTCGTCTTCTTCGTGCCATCGGGCCTGTTGGGACTGAAGGACGTTGTCCGCTCTCTCATGCGGAGGGCGTCATGACCAACGGACTGGAGATACGTCACCTGAACAAGCGGTTCGGCGGCCTGACGGTAGCAAACGATATCAACCTCGATCTGAAACCGGGAGACCGGAAGGCTCTGATCGGGCCGAATGGTGCCGGAAAGACCACCTTTGCCAATCTGATCACCGGTATAACGCCGCCGTCGTCGGGCGAGATCTTTCTGGACGGACGGGACATCCGGCACCTATCCGAGGCTAAACGGGTCAGGGCGGGAATCGCGAAGACATTCCAGATCACGACCCTGTTCAGCACCCTGACGGTGCGCGAAAACCTGCGCCTACCCGTGCTCGAACGGGCAGGCCGCTCCTGGGGCTTCCTCAGGCCTGCCGCGTCGATGGCCGACATCGATGCGGATGTGGAAACGCTCCTGGACAGTTTTAATCTCTCCCGCCATGCGGATCGTCCCGTCGAACAGCTTGCTTACGGCCAGCAGCGGCTGGTCGAAATGGCGCTGACACTTGCCCTGAAACCGCGGATCCTCATTCTCGACGAACCGGCAGCCGGCGTTCCGGCCAGCGACACACATCTCATCACCGATGCCATCGCGGCCCTGCCGGACGACCTCGCCGTCCTCATCATCGAACACGACATGAAGCTGGTGTTTCAGGTGGCCCGCTCCATCGTCGTGCTGGTGAACGGAACCGTGCTGACGGAAGGGGCGCCCGCGGAGATCGCCAAAGATCCGCAGGTCAGGGACCTTTATCTCGGAGCGCGCCATGACTGATCCGATCCTCTCGCTCAAGGGCGTCTCCGCGGGCTATGGCGCGACCCATGTGCTCAACGACGTCAGCTTCGACGTCGCCAGGGGCGAACGCCTTGCGGTCATCGGACGCAATGGCGTCGGCAAGACGACCACCCTTGCCACGATCATGGGACTGACCCGGGTCCACAGCGGGGAGATCGCCTACGGCGGCCGACCGATTACCCGGCTCGACACGCACAGCCGGTCCCGTCTCGGTCTCGGCCTTGTGCCCCAGACGCGGGATATTTTCCCGTCTCTGACGGTGGAGGAAAATCTGCTCGCAGGAGCCGGTCGTTCCACGGATCTGGAGAAGGCCTATGACCTGTTTCCCCGATTGAAGGAGCGGCGCAGGAACGGCGGAACCCAGCTGTCGGGTGGCGAACAGCAGATGCTTTCCATCGCCCGGGCGCTTTTAGGCGCACCGAAGGTTCTCATGCTGGACGAGCCGCTGGAAGGCCTGGCGCCGGTGATCTGCGACATGCTGATGGGCGTTTTCGAGCGCCTCGCGGGGGAAGAGGGCCTGACCGTCGTCCTGGTCGAACAGCAAGTGGACCTGGCGCTCGAATTCGCTTCCCGCGCGCTCATCATCGACGGCGGCGAAATCGTTCATGAGGCGGCGAGCGCGGAGCTGCGCCGCTCGCCGGAAATACTGGAACGGCACGTCGGCCTGCAGGCCGGCTGACAAATATTCGAAGGGAGATGGATCATGACCATGATCGAAGGACACATTGTGCCCAAGGTGCCGGACGGCGTTCCGGTCTGGGATGTCGATCCTTACGATCCGACGATACTGTCGGATCCTCAAGCCTATTACGCGGATCTGCGCGCAAAGGGGCCGTTCGCCTATATCCCGCGCTACGGGGTCCTTGCCTGCGGGCGTTACGCGGAGACCAAGGAGGTCTTCGGCGACCATACCCGTTTCGTCTCCTCGCGCGGCGTCGGGCTCCTGGATTTCAAGCTGGAAAAGCCCTGGCGGCCGCCATCGATCGTGCTTGAGGTCGATCCGCCCTATCACGCGAAAACACGGACCGTGCTGGCCCGGGCGCTGTCTCCGAAGGCGGTTGCACAGCTGAAAGAGGATTTCCGGGACGCGGCAGGCAAGCTCGTCGACGAACTTCTGGAAAAGGGAACATTCGAAGCGGTCGAGGACATGGCGGAAGTCTTCCCCGTGCGGGTCTTTCCGAAAGCGGTCGGGCTGAAGCAGGTCAACCGCCGCGCATTGGTCGACTATGGCGCGATGGTCTTCAACGCGCTTGGTCCCGACAATGCGATACGCCGCACCGCCTTGGCGAAGGCGCCGGATATCGTGCCCTGGATCATGGAGCAATGCGCCCGGGAAAACCTTGAAACCGAGGGCTTTGGCGCAACGATCTACGCGGCGGCCGATGCCGGCGAACTGACCGAAGAGGAAGCGGGCATGCTCGTCCGCTCGCTTTTGTCGGCCGGCGTGGATACGACCGTGACCGGCATCGGCAGCGCGCTGTGGTGTCTGGCAAGTTTCCCCGACCAGTTCGAACGGCTGAAGGCGGATCCGAAACTGGCCCGTCCGGCGTTCGAGGAAGCCCTGCGCTACACCTCGCCGGTGCACACCTTCTGCCGGACAGCGGACGTGGACGCGGAAGTTTCGGGCGTGGCGATCGCCAGGGATACGAAGATCCTGTGCGTTCTGGGTGCCGCCAATCTCGACGGCGAATACTGGCCCGAAGCGGAGCGGTTCGACATCACCCGCCGTCCGACGGGACACCTGGCGTTCGGAACCGGAATTCACGGCTGCGTCGGCCAGAATGTCGCTCGGGCTGAAGTGGAAGCGGTGCTGTCGGCAATCGCAGAGAAAGTCGGTGCGATCGACCTGACCGGTGAGGCGGTATGGCGGCCGAACAATGCGATCCATGCCCTGGACCGCATGCCGCTCCGGTTTCATCCGAAATAAGAAGCTTAAAAAGGGAGAGTGCCTTGGTGAAGATCACTTATGTTTCGGTCTCCGGTCAAAAGACCGAAGTGGATGTTCCCGAAGGAGACAATCTCATGCAGGCGGCCGTCGCCAACAACGTCGACGGCATCGTCGGGGAATGCGGCGGATCGATGATGTGCGCCACTTGCCATGTCTATGTAGATGAACCTTGGCTTGCCGGTTTGCCGGAAAAGTCGGAAGGAGAAACCGAGATGTTGGAATGTGCGACAGCGGACCTGAAGGCGGGAAGTCGCCTCGGCTGCCAGATTACGGTCGATGGCGGCATGGACGGCCTGACGGTGTATGTTCCCGACAGTCAGCAATGATCGGGGCATTGTCCGGCACTGGCCGATATCGCCTGTCATTCTTCGGAAGAACCAACGCCTCGGTGTACTTTCCCGCGAAAATGGGGGATATGTCGGGCTTGAATAGCGGATGCACCGGCAGGTGATGATCTGAGCATGCCGGTTTCACGCTGACGGAAGAGCCCCTTCGCCCATGAACAAGCACACGCCCGAGCGGACCACTCCCAAAAGCCGGAAGAAGACCTGTCCGGAAGGACGTGTTTCGAGCCCGACCAAACCGCGGGACGGACGGGCGGTCGTCGATGTCACGACCTATATCCCCTACTTCCTGTCCTCGGTGAACAATGCCCTGTCCCGAGGGGCGTCCCTGCTTTACCTGGAAAAATTCGACATCGGCATTGTCGAATGGCGCGTGGTGTCGATGCTGGCAATCGAGCCGCGTATATCGGCCTCCAGGATCTGTGAGGTCGTGTCGCTCGACAAGGCCGCGACCAGCCGGGCGCTGACCCGTCTCCATGAACGGGGGTTCCTGGACTTTCAGGCCCAGGAGCAGGATCCGCGCCGGAAGATCTGGTGGCTGAACGATGCCGGATACGCCTTGCACGACGAGATCCTGGCCGTTGCGCTCAAGCGCGAAGAGAAGCTGATCGAGGGAGCCGATCCGGACGACCTGGAAGCGTTCCTGCGCGTGATGCGCATCATGCGCAAGAATGTAGAGACGCTTTGAGACGATTAAGCGCTCGGTCTGCTATTGGAAATAAGAGAAATGAAAGGCCGGTGAGATCGATCTCACCGGCCCTTCTTTCATCTTGGAAGCTTACTGCTTACCACTGGTTATAGGGCAGGAACTTGCCGGTCATGGTGACCTGGACGCGGTCGCCCTTCGGATTCGGGATGCGGTCGATCTTCAGGTCGAAGTCGATGGCGCTCATGATGCCGTCGCCGAATTCCTCGTGGATCAGTTCCTTGATGGTGTCGCCGTAGACATAGGTGATTTCGAAGAAACGGTAGATCAGCGGGTCCTTGGAAACGGTCTCGGCTTCCTGGCCCTTCTTCGGCGGCAACTGGAGTGCGATTTCCACGTCCTTGGTGCGGTTGCCGAGACCAAGGAAGGCGGCCACCTTGGCGGCGGCTTCCGCCGGCAGGGTGTTCTGGCCGAGGCAGGCGGAAACCACGAAGACGTCGGACATGCCAGCCGCCTTGGAGATCTCTGCCCAGCTTGTCTGCTTGGCGAACTTCGCCGCCATAATCAGCTCGGTCATTTCCAGTTTGCTCAACAGCGGGGCAGGTGCAGTTTCGGTAGCGCTCATTTCTTTGCTCCTTTTGAAGTTCGTGTGTCTGTTGTTGGGTGGGGCGTATTTCCGGCCCGGATCAGGCGGCAGCCTCGCGGGTTCCGTTGCTGTCCGGTCCTGTCTGGGCGAGCGTCTTGCGGGCCATCATGTGCTCGCGTGGTGCGTTGACCGTATCCACGGCAAGCAGGCGGTCGCCGAGGAAATATTTCAGGGCAAAACGGCCCTCATCGTAATCGCCTTCCAGTTCGGTCCGGTCGTAGCCGGAAGACAGGCCGGCGATCTGCAGCTTGGCGTCGTACTGGTCGGACCAGAACCAGGGAACCGGATCGTAGGCGGTGGTTTCGCCGAGCATGCTGCCTGCGACGATCCTGGCCTGGTCGATTGCGTTTTGAACGCTTTCCAGCCGGATGGTCCGGCCGTAGCGCGCTGAAGGGAATTCGGTGCAGTCGCCTGCGGCATAGATGCCGGGTGCCGATGTGCGGGCATAGGCGTCGACGGCGATGCCGTTGCCGACGGCAAGACCGGCGTTCTCGGCAAGCCCGGTGACCGGAACGGCGCCGACGGCCAGAAGCACCAGATCTGCCGGGATTTGCGAGCCGTCGCCGAGCGCAACGCCGGTGACAGTGGTGTCACCGGTCAGGCGTTCGACTTTCTGCTCCAAGCGCAGGGTGACGCCGTGAGCCCTGTGCAGCTTCTGGAAATAGGTCGAGATTTCCGGCGCGACGGAGCGTTCCATAACCCGATGGCAGGCCTCGATGACCGTGACAGTCTTGCCAAGCCCGGCGGCGACGGCCGCGAATTCCATGCCGATATAACCGCCGCCCAGAATGACCACGTTTTCAGCCCCTGCGAGCGTTTCCCGGATGGCGGCGACATCGGCCATTGTCCGGAGCGAAAACACGCCGTCCAGGGTGGCACCCTCCAGCGGGATCTGCCGTGCCCTTGTACCGGTTGCAAGCAGCAGGGACGAATAGGGCATTCGGGTGCCGTTTGAGAGGGCGATGCTTCTGGCCGCCGGATCGATGGACGCGACCGAGGTCCTGGTGCGCAGTTCGACCGAGGCCGTTTCGAAATAGGCTTCCGGCCGCAGGAACAGACGCTCCTCGTCCATTTCGCCTTTCAGATAGGCTTTCGACAG
This sequence comes from Roseibium sp., assembly GCF_048260565.1. Lineage (GTDB taxonomy): Bacteria > Pseudomonadota > Alphaproteobacteria > Rhizobiales > Stappiaceae > Roseibium. The sequence goes on from NZ_JBLXGP010000013.1 coordinate 68,799, forward strand.
CGGCGGCCGCTGGTAGGGCAGGAAGGCCTCGTCGCCGAACAGGACGAGATCGCCGTCATAGCCTTTCTGGCGCAGGGTTTCCGCCGCCTTGATGCCGGCCTGGCCGGCGCCGACGATGAGGATAGGGTCCGTCATGGGTCGTGTCTGTTTCGATTGCTTGTTATTTCGGAAGAACCGCATGGGGCGCGGCTGCATGTGCGTCCCATGCGATTTTGACGTCAGGCCTTAATAGGGCAGGCCTTCCTCGATCGGCAGCGACGGGTCGCGGGACCACTCGTTCCAGGACCCGAAGTAGATCTTCACGTCCTTCACGCCGGCTTCCTTGAGCGCCAGGTAGGTGTTCGAGGCGCGCGCGCCCTTGAAGCAGTAGAGGGCAACCGGCGTGTCCGGCGTGATGCCCACGGTCGCGCATTCCGCGAGCACTTCTTCCTTGCTCTTGAGCATCGGACCGGCCGGGGTCGGCTTCATCATCCGATACCACTCCAGCCACTTGGCGCCCGGTATCCGTCCCTTGCGCGGGCAGAAGTCCTTGCCATAGGGAGAAGAGCTTTCCGCGATCCACTCGTCGATGTCGCGGACGTCGAGCTTGACCACGGCGGCGTCCTTGACCGCGTCGAGCATTGCCGCCGCGTCCATCATCAGGTCCTTGCCGGCGTCGGTCATCGGGAAGGTCTTCGGCTCAGGTGCCGCGGCTTCCGTGGAAACCGGCAGGCCTGCCTCGGTCCATGCAGCAAACCCGCCGTGCAGGACCTTGATCTTCGGATAGCCGAGATATTGCAGCAGGAAGTAGCCGCGGCAGGACTGGCCGAAACCGGTGTTCATCGACTGTTCGTAGATGACAGCGGTTTCCGCCCCGGACAGGCCGACCGAGCCGAATTCCTCGGCGAACTTGTCCCTGAGTTCGACGATGCCTTCCGGCGAGGAGGTCGCCAGATAGGTGAAGATGTCATGCAGATTGACCGCACCGGGTACGTGCCCGGCGGCGAAGGCGTCCGGCGCCCGCGTGTCGATGATCACGCAAGGTTCCGATTTAGCCAGGCTTTCCAGTTCAGCTGGTGAAATCAGGCTTTTGTCCGTCATGTCTGTTGTCCTTTCCACTCCGACGACCGGGGAAGGGCCGGTCCCCTCTGTTTGAGCAATTGGCTTTTCGCTCTTTTTTGCGGCGCGGCTTTTCAGGCCTCGCCGAGATCCGCCAGCATCTTGCGCAGCTGCTTGGTGGCAGGCGTCACGATGGCGACGAAATAGGCTTCGCGGAGGCGACGCTGCGCGGCACCGCGCTTGACGTAGCCGCGTGCTCCGCAGTGGAGCATGGCGTTGTGGGCAGCGGCGACGGAAGCGTCACCGGCGGCCAGGCGGGCCTTGATCACGCGCACGAAATATTCTTTCGACGGATCGAACGGCGTCTTGCAGAGGTCGTAGACTTCCTCTTCCATCGCAGCCAGCTGCGCGCGGAAATCGGCGGGCTGATCCGGCAGGAAGCAGTTGACGTGGCTGAGCGAATTGCCGGCCTGTTCCATCAGGTCGATGCAGTTCTTGATCAGGCCAAAGGCCATGCCCGCCTGCAGCAGGATGAAGCCCGCGCGGATCTTCGGAATATAGCTGTCGATCGGGTCGGCGAGCACATGCTCTTCCGGGATGAAGGCCTGTCGGAACTGGATCGCGAAAGTGCGCGTGCCGTCCAGCGCCACGAATTCATCGTTGGCGACGATCTTGACGCCTTCGGCCGAACAGTCGGCCACGGCCATGACCATCCGGTCGTTCTCGCCGGGCAGGGAAAAGACGATGCCGAAATAGTGGTCGTCGCCGAGATTGGACACCCAGGGCAGCATGCCGGTCACGGAAAAGCCGCCCGGAACCCGCTCTGCCTTGAGCTTCAGCTTTTCGATACCGAACAGGGTCTTCATCGGATTGGAGAGGCCGGTGCCGCCAAGGGCTTCACCGGTCAGGAGCTTCGCTCCGATGGTGCTCTTGAGCGTGTCGTTCTCGCTGTTGGCGATGTACCAGCCGAGCGCATCCTGGCACCAGACGCAGAAGCCGGTCGACAGGCAATGCTCGCTGACCGCGGACATGGCGCGCACGGAGCTTTCGATGTCGAAATTGCCGCTGCCGTTCATCGGCGCGTGGGCGGAATAGGCTCCAAGCGTCCCGAGGGCGCGCATGAAGTCTTCCGGGTAGTGACCCTTGAGGTCGATGTCGTGGACCAGGGGGGCGAGGTCCTTTTGAGCCAGCTGTGCCACCTGTTCGATCATGCTTGCCGGCTCTTCGAAAGCCTGCTCTTTCGGCTGTACCTGTACGTTCATTTTTCAGCTCCTAAGCGGTTTGCCCCTCCTGAAGGACGTCCGCCCCGCGAACGGGGCGGACAGACGTGTCAGGCCGACTCTGCGACCATGTTCACCGGACGCGAGAAGGTGTTGAACACCGGCGACCACTGGCAAACGTGGGCGATCAGCTCGTCGATGGTTTCCTGCGGTGCGTCGGCGTCCATGTGGACGATGATGCGCACGTCGGTGAAACCGACCGGCTTTTCGCTGACGTCGCCGGTGCCCCAGACGGCGGTGATGTTCAGGTCGCCTTCCAGCTCGACTTCGAGCGAGTTGATGGTGATGCCGCGGTGAACGGCATTGGCGTGCAGGCCGACCGCGATGCAGGAGCCGAGTGCTGCCAGTGAGGCTTCCGAGGGGTTCGGAGCGGTGTCGTCGCCGAGCAGTCCCGGGGGTTCGTCGACGATGTAGGGCTGCAGGTCGCGGATGTAGTTGGCGTGCCGGAAACGGCCTTCGGCCACGGTCTTGCACTTGAGCGTCTTGACCGCTTTCGGATCGGCCTTGCCTTTTTCGATCAGGTCTTCAAGACCGCCTTTGTCGATGGGGGCAAGACACCCGGTGAGGGCGGTTGCGGGTTGACTGGACATTTCTCTCTCCTTTGTTGAGACCTGCGGGGGCAGGTCCTTCGGGGTTAATCCTCGCGGTGCCAGCTGAGCCGTGCGATGGCACGCTGGCAGAGGAAGTCGAGGCCGAAGCCGATGATGCCGATGATGACGACGGTGGCCGCCAGTCGGTCGTATTCGAGGGTGTCGCGGGCATCGTTGATCGAGTAGCCGAGGCCCGAGGTGACGCCGAGGTATTCCGCCGGGACCAGCACGATCCAGGCGACGCCGAGCGCCAGGCGGACGCCGGTCAGGATGTCCTGCGAGATCGCGGGCAGGATGATCGTGAACAGCATGTGCCAGGGCCGGGCGCCCAGGTTTCGGGCGACCTTGAACCAGGACGGATCGACCCGCTTCAGACCGGCCGCGGTGGAAAACAGCACTGGCCAGACCGCGGCAATGCCGATCAGGAAAACAATGGCACTGTCCCAGGTCGTGAACGCCATCACGGCGATCGGCATCCAGGACAGCGGCGAGATCATGCGCAGGAACTGGAACGGAATGTTGGTCAGTTTGCCGACCTTGCCGAACCAGCCGATCAGGATCCCCATCGGCACGCCGATCGCAACGGCCCAGCCCAGGCCGAAGCCGACCCGGTAGAGGCTGGGGCCGGTCATTTCCGCCGCTTCACCGCTGACGAGCATTTCGAACAGGCGGGCGAAAGTCGGTCCCGGCGCGAAGTCCGCGAAGGCGAACAGCCGCGGGTTGGATTCCACCATCCGGCCGCCGAGCCACCACAAACCGAGCAACAATGCCATGCCTGCGAGGGCATAAAGGAAGCTTTCCGCCATGCCGGCCAGATGCCTGTTCCGCCCGGAGACGGAAGGCGCGGCCTGCACGCCTTCTTCCTCCGGGGTCTCCGCCGGCGGCGCCGGCGGTTCCATGGCGAGTTGCGATGACCGGGTCAAAGTTCCAGGACCTCTTCACGGTTGAAGGGATCGCCCGGATTGACCGACGGATCGTTCTTCCACTCCGGATACTTCTCCAGAGCCGCCTTGACGTAGTCGTAGTTGACGAGATCATCGGCCACGAATTGCGGATCCAGCTTGTCGAGGAAGGTCGTGTCGCCGCCGACAACCGTGTTGTTCATCTGCTCGACGATCAGCTTGGTCGCGGAGGGATAGGGCCAGGGCTGGAAATCGATCCGGCCATTGCCCCAGCTTTCGGCATGCTTGATCGCGCCGCTTTCGATGTAGGCTTCATCGTCGGAATAGAGCGTCATGGCCCGTTCGACGACCTTGGCCGGCATCGGCAGGTAGCCTTCGCCGTCCTTCGACATCAGGCGTGCAACCTCGGCCTTGTTCTGGGAGGAATAGATCTGGGCGCGGACCACGGCATTCATGACCTTCTGGGTCCATTCCTGCTTTTCGGTCGTGGCCTGCTCATGCATGCAGATCACGCAGCAGGGATGGTTCTTCCAGACGTCGCCGGTGAAGCGCAGCATGCGCGCGCCGGCCTTGATTTCGCCGAGCGCGTTGAACGGTTCGGCGACGATGTAGGCGTCGATCTTGCGGCTGGCCAGCGCTGCCGGCATTTCCGGCGGTGGCAGGATCTGCAGGTTGCATTCGTCGGCGGCGAGCGGCTCGCCTTCGCCCTTGATCACGGCCTTCACGCCCGATTGGCGCAGGGCGTACTGCAGCACGATGTTGTGCATGGAGTACCAGAAGGGAACGGCAACCTGCTTGCCGCCGAGTTGCGAGAAGTCGGTGATGTCGGTATGGCCGCCGACGACCAGGCCGGAGCCGTTGGTGTGGGCCCAGGCCATCAGCTTGACCGGGATGTTGTTGTTGTAGCGCATCCAGACCGGGATCGGCTTCAGGAAGTGCACCAGGTTGAACTTGCCGGAAACAAAGCCTTCCACCAGCGGCGACCAGCCACGGATCAGGGTCGGACGCTCGGCGGTCAGGCCTTCGTCCGCGAAGTAGCCCATGCCATGGGCGACCAGGAGCGCGGTCGCGTCGGTGATCGGCAGGTAGCCGATGCGCACGATCTCGTCGTCAGCGGCAGCGAAGGCCGGAGAGTTCATGGCGCCGATCAGCGGGCCAAGGGCTGCCATCAGACCGCCGGCTGCAAACATGTCCAGCGTCTGGCGCCGGGTGAAATCGCTGGGGACGTATTCGTCATCCCAATCCAGGTTGCCGGTGTTGTTGCCGTCTGTCTGTCCGTGCTTCTTGTCGACCATTTCATTCCCCTTGTTTCTGGAAGGTGGGTTCATTCACTTGATGGCCCGCACCCGCGCCGGAGCGGGTTCAGTTGCGGCAGGAAGCCGGTCCGGTGCCGCGGTTTCGGCCATGGTGAGGCCGGCCGCACCTTCGTAGGCTTCGACCAGGGCGACCTTGGCGGCCCCGAATTCGTGGCTTGACGGAGCCCGGTCGCCATCGATCGGAATGGCGACTTCCGCCGAAAACCGTCCCGGGTTGGCCTTCATCACCAGCGCCCGGTCGGCCATCATCACGGCTTCGTTGATGTCGTGGGTGACCAGCACCAGGGTGATGCCCATTTCCGCGGCGATGCGGCGGATGTCGCGCTGCAGGGCATGGCGGGTAAAGGCATCGAGGGCCGACAGCGGTTCGTCGAGAAACAGGATCTGCGGGTTGAGGACCAGGGAACGGGCCAGCGCCACGCGCTGCTGCTGGCCGCCGGACAGGTCCTGGACATTACGCTTGGCATAGGAGCCGAGCTCTACGAGCTCGAGCATTTCCGGCACCCGGGTCCTTGCCTCGCGCATCCGTCCGTTGAACTTGAGGCCGATGGCGACGTTCTGTTCCACTGTCATCCAGGGATAGAGGCTCGGCGCCTGGAACATCATCACCCGGCTGGGCGATGGACCGGTGACGAGCGCGCCGTCCACATGGACCGTGCCTTCGCTCGCCTGGGACAGGCCGGAGAGAATGTGCAGCAGGGTGGACTTGCCGCAACCGGAGCGCCCGATCAGGGCAATCGCCTCGCCGGGCTGGATCTCCAGGTCGATACCGTCCAGGGCCTTGGTGGCCCCGCGCCGGTATGTGTGGGAGATCCCCGTTGCCTTTATATGTGCACCCTTCACCATCAAGCTCCTCGAAAAGGAAACAAACCGTTCTGTTTTCTTTTCGATGGATTTGCACGTAGCGTGCCAACTGGGGGAAAGGCTCCGGTTGCCTTGAATCTTAAACGGAAATTCAGATCGGGTCAGTTTTTTGAGCTTGCTGCACTGCACATAATGCGCGCGATTGCCTGAAAAACAGCCTATTTTCTGAGCGAGTGTACCTCGGGTTCACTTTTTTAACAGCCTCACGGACCGGCTTCATAATATTGCAATCGGTCTCCCGTTGCGTTACGAGTAGGATACAGATCTGTATTCTTCTGGGGGCAATTTTGGCGACGGTTTTTGAATTGGAAAAAGGCGCGGAAGGACGTGGCGGCGGCGCGAAAGAGCGGCTGCTGCTGGCCGCCTCCGACCTGTTTTGCCGGCACGGCATCAATGCGACCGGTGTCGACGCGGTGGTCGCGGCTGCCGGCACCGCCAAAACCACCCTGTATAAAGCGTTCGGGTCCAAGGAAGGTTTGGTGGAAGCCGTTCTCGAGCGGGAAGGCGAGCAGTGGCGCAAGTGGTTCGTCGCCGAAGTGGACGCCATTCCGGGCGATGCCACCAACAAGCTGGTCAACCTGTTCGACGTGCTGAAGCGCTGGTTCTGCGAAGAGAACTTCCACGGCTGTCCCTTCATCAACGCGGTCGGCGAGCACGACAAGGACGATGATCGTCTGCGCGACATCGCAATCCGCCACAAGACTGTGGTGCTGGACAAGATCCGGGACCTGGCGAAGGACGCCCGGCCGTCCGATCCGGAAGGCCTTACTCACGAATTGGGGCTTCTGATCGACGGCGCCATCGTCGCCGCCCTGATCACCCGCGACCCGAGCGTGGCCGATCACGCCCGCAACGCGGCGGCGCGCGTTTTGATGAAGTAACCGGCTCTTTCAGGTGCGCTTCGGCGTTTGAAAGAGCCGATTCATCTTTGCCCCAGGAAATTTTCGAGAAACGAGACGAATTTCGGATCGGTTCCATAGGCGACATTGACCCGCATGGCCGCGCGTTGCCGCTCCTTCCGGTTCGGCCGGAAGACGGAGCCGGGCGCAATAAAGATGCTTTGCTCCGCGGCCTTCCGGCACAGCTCGAGCTCGTCGATCGTCTCGGGGAACTCGGTCCAGAGATAAAAGCCCGATGTCGCGCTTTCCCGGACCGACAGGCCGAGCGCTTCCATTTGGGCATGGGCGGCCTTGTGGGCCTCTTCCACGCGGGTCTTGAGCCGGCGCAGGTGACGCAGATAGTGGCCGGCCTGGATCAGGTTGAACACGAAGCGTTCCACATGGTCGGACGAGGCGACGGACGTGATCATCTTGATGTCGTTCAAGCGGCGGACGATGGAGGGATTTCCCGCGACGTAGCCGCAGCGCAGCCCGGCGGACAATGTCTTTGAAAACGTGCCGACGTAAAGGACCCGGTTGAGCTGGTCGAGCGCAGCGAGCCGGGGCAGGGCGGCGGGCACGATGTCGGCAAGCGCATCGTTCTCGACCAGCAGGAATCCCCAGCGTTCGGCAAGCTGCATCAGCCCGAAGGCGCAGGCCGGTGATAGCGAACTTCCCGTCGGATTATGCGCATGGGACTGGGTGACGAACATTTTCGGCCGGTGGAGGGCGAGCTTTGCGGTCAGGTCCTCCAGGTCCGGTCCGTCGTGGTTTCGCTTGATGCCGACGATTTCCGCCTTGGCGAAGGTCAGCTTGGCGAACAGCGGATAATAGCCCGGGTCGTCGACAAAGACCGTATCGCCCGGTTCGATCAGGTGCCGGATGATGAGGTCGAGCCCGTGATTGACGCCGTGGGTCAGAAGCAGCCCCTCGGGCTGGACGGAAATCGACCGTTCCAGCAGTAGGACCCGCAACCGCTCCCGCAAGGACGCATACCCCCAGGGGCTGCCGTAGCCGAAGTTGATCGCGTCAGGATAGGGGGCCTTGGCATTGGCGAAATGCCGCCGCAATTCCGATCCTTCCATCCAGAAGGCGGGTGGGCGCCCGTCGCCGGGCCGGACCTCGTAATGCTGATCGAGCTGTTCGCGCAGGAGCGAGACCGCGTCCACGGCTGCCGTGACATGCGGTGCGGGCGGGGCGGGGTTGGGCGCCTTGAATTGGGCAATGTAATAGCCGGACCCCGCCCGCGCCTCGAGCAGGCCCCTGGCCACGAGCCGGTCATAGGCCTCGGCCATGGTGTTTTTCGAGACGCCGTGCTCACGCGCGGCCTGCCGGATCGACGGCAGGCGCTCGAAGGTCTTGTATGCACCGGCTTCCAGCATCAGCGCGACTTTCTCAACGATGCGGTCGACGCGCGATGTGCGTTTCGGCCCTTCGCTCAAACTGTCGCTCATTGAAATTGTCCCTCCAAAACTTCTGGTACAGTGTCTGAAGAATCAGTCCCAACTGTCCCTTGATTGTCCCAGTTAATTTTAGGACAGATTAGACCAATGGACAAATAACACCACTGTTCCTTGGGAGGACAACATGACGGAAGTGAATAGGCGTCGCCTGCTGGTTGGTACCGCATTCGGTGGAGCTGCTCTGGCGGCACCGAGCGTCGCGCAGGCTCAGGAAACCGTCGAATGGCGCATGCAGGCGCTCTGGGACGCAGGCACCACGCCTTATGAATTCGAAAAGAAATTCGTCGCGCGGGTCGCCGAGCTGACAGACGGCAATTTCAAGATCAACCTGTTTTCCGCCGGGCAGCTCGTTCCGGCAAACCAGGCCTTCGATGCGGTTCGCGCCGGCGCCTTCGAGATGATGAAGACCTTCGACGGCTATGAAGCCGGCAAGATCCCGGCCTTCGCCTTCACCTCCACCATCCCCTTCGGCTTCCCGGATCCGGACCAGTACGAAGCCTGGTTCTATGAGCTCGGCGGCCTCGATCTGGCACGCGAAGCCTATGCGAAGGCAGGTCTGTTCTATATCGCACCGACCGTCTACGGCGAAGAGCCGATCCATTCGAAGATCAAGATGGAAAGCATCGCCGACATGGCCGGCAAGAAGGGCCGTTTCGTTGGTCTGGCCGCTGCCGTGATGGGCGATCTGGGCGTCGCCGTGACGCCGATGGCGACCGCCGAAGTCTATACCGCCCTTGAAAAGGGCCTGATCGACTTTGCCGACCGCGGCGACCTGACAGCGAACTACGAAGCCGGTCTCGGCGAGGTTGCCAAATACATCATCCTTCCGGGCGTCCATCAGCCGACGACGGCGACCAGCTATGTCGCCAACCAGGCCGCCTACCAGGGCCTGCCGGATGCCTACAAGGCAGCCCTTGCGGTCGCCGCCCGAGAGATCTCCGGTTCCCTGCGCCAGCACATCATCGTCCAGAACACCGAAGTGCTGAAGAAATACAAGGAACAGGAAGTCGAAATCATCCGCCTGGACGACAGCGACGTCGCCACGACGCGCGTCAAGGCGGTCGACTCCTGGAAGAAGGCCACCAAGGGTGACGATCTGGCGAACCGCGTGGTCGCAGGACAGATCGACTTCATGACCTCCCTGGGCCTCATCTGACCCCGCTTCCTCCCCCTGGGCAGGCGGTGCAGACTGCACTGCCTGCCTCTTTTATCTGACATCCGAAATGCGCTGGTCGCGACCCTCATGAACGCAGTCTGCGTCTTTATCACCGGTGTGAACCGGATCCTGTTCGTGATCGCCGCCGCGGCGATCTTCGCCGTGGTGCCGATGCTTCTCTACGAAGTCGTCGCGCGTTATGCCTTCGATGCGCCGACCGTGTGGGCGATGGAGGCCAGCACCCTGGTGTTCGGCCCGCATTTCATGCTCGCCGGACCCTATCTGCTGCATCTCAAGGGACATGTGGCGGTCGACATCTTCAGCGCGAAACTGAGCGGCGTCCCCCATGTGCTCGCCGGGATCTTCACCCATCTCGTCGTTGCCGTCTTCGCCGGTGTCTTCGCGGTGGTCAGCTGGCCACTTGCGATGAATGCCTACGGCATGGGTGAAACCAGCTTCTCCGCCTGGAACCCGCCGATCTGGTGGTTGAAATTCATCGTGCCGCTGGCCTTCGCCATGCTGTTTGCCCAGGCGCTGGTTGAAATCGTTCAGGCCGCGCGCGGCAAGGACACCAATGAGATTGGAGCCGACGCATGAGTTCCGAACTCGTTCTTGCCGTCATGTTCGCCAGCCTCGTCGGGCTGCTTCTGACCGGCGTGCCCCTGGCGTTCACCCTCGGTGCTCTGGCGCTGGTGTTCACCCTTGCCCTGTGGGGACCGGCGGCGCTGACCGTCACGGTGCTCAATCTCTATGCCACCATGACCTCGGAAGCGCTTCTGGCGATCCCGCTCTATGTCATGATGGCCAGCGTCCTGCAACGCTCAGGCGTCATCGAAAGCCTCTACAAGGCGATGGAACTCTGGTCCCGCAGGCTTCCGGGTGGTCTGGCCGTCGGAACCATCGCCATCTGCACCATCATCGCGGCCATGACCGGCATCGTCGGCGCCGCCGTGGCGGCCATGGGCATGCTGGCCCTGCCGTCCATGCTGAAGCGCAAATACAGCCCGGAACTGGCGATCGGCACGATCTGCGCCGGCGGCACGCTCGGGATTCTGATTCCGCCGTCGGTCATCACCATCGTCTATGCGGTAACGGCGCAGGCCTCCATCGGGCAGATGTTCATTGCCGGCGTCGTGCCGGGCCTGCTGCTCGCCTCGCTCTATATCGGCTATATCGTGTTGCGTTCCGCACTCGACCCTTCGGTCGCCCCGCGTCCCGCGGACGACGAGGGGGCTGTGAGCTGGCCCGAGCGGATCGCCTCGCTGAAGTCGCTGATCTTGCCGCTCTTCATCATCGTCGGTGTGCTCGGCACGATCTACATGGGGGTTGCCACCCCGACCGAAGCCGCCGCCGTGGGCGTTGTCCTGGCCTTTATCTCGGCAGCGGTCGAGCGGCGTCTCGGCTGGGAGCTTGTCTCCGGCGTCGCGATGGATGTGGTCAAGGTGACCACCATGATCCTTTGGATCACCATCGGCGCGCGTGCCTTCGTGGCCATCTTCACCGGAACCGGCGGCGCGGATTTCCTGCTGTCCTTCATCCAGAACCTCGACGCCAGCCCCTGGGTGGTCCTGGCGGTCATGCTGGCGATCCTGTTCTTCCTGGGCATGTTCCTGGATGAGATGGGCATCATTCTCCTGTGCGTACCCGTCTTCCTGCCGGTGATCGATTTCCTGCAGTTCGACCGGCTCTGGTTCGGCATCCTGTTCCTGGTCTCGGCGCAGATGGCCTACATCTCCCCGCCCTTCGGCTACACGCTCTTCTACATGAAAGGCGTTCTGCCGGCCGGGATCGGCATGGGAACGGTCTACCGTGCCATCGTTCCGTTCATCCTTCTCCAGGCGCTCGGCATTCTGATCTGTGCGCTTTTCCCGGAGCTCGTGCTCTGGCTGCCCAAATCCATGATCAACTAACGTTCAAACGACAGGACATCCGATGAGCGACGTCAAATCGTCCCGTATTGAAGGCCTTCACAAGATGACCCCGGACGCCCGGCTTCAGGCCGTGGCACGTCAGGCAGGCCTCGACAACGAAGCCGTGGCGAGCCTCGCCGATGCGGCCTCCGGCCAGATCGAACTGGCCGACCGGCTGGTTGAAAACGCTATTTCCAGCATGGCCATTCCGGTCGGCGTCGCCACCAACATGACCGTGGACGGACGGGATGTGCTGGTTCCGATGGCGACCGAGGAATCCTCCGTCATTGCGGCCGTCTGCAATTCGGCAAAGCGCTGCCGCCCGACCGGCGGCTTCAAGACGTCGACCAGCGGGCCGATCATGGCCGCACAGATCCAGCTGCTGGGGGCAAGTGATCCGGAAAACGTGCGCCTGAAGGTGTTGGAGCGTTTCGACGAGATCAAGGAGATCTGCGACGCGACTGATCCGCTGCTCCTGAAATTCGGCGGCGGTTTCCGCGATCTGGATATCCGCGTGGTCGACAGCGCCGAAGGCCCGATGACGGTGGTCCATATCATCGTCGACACCCGCGACGCCATGGGCGCCAATGCGGTCAACAGCATGGCCGAGGCCCTGGCGCCGAAGCTCGAGGAATGGACCGGTGCCCGCAGCCTGCTGCGCATCCTGACGAACCTGGCCGACCGGCGGGTCGCCCGCGTGCGCGCGGTCTGGCCGCTGGCCGAAATCGGCGGTGAACAGGTGCGTGACGACATGCTGTCGGCCTATTACTTCGCCGATGCCGATCCTTACCGGGCCGCGACCCACAACAAGGGCATCATGAACGGCATCAGCGCCGTGGTTCTTGCCACCGGCAACGACACCCGCGCCATCGAGGCCGGCGCCCATGCCTATGCGGCCAAGGATGGCCGCTACCGTTCCATGACCCGCTGGGAAAAGGACGGCGACGGCAACCTCGTCGGCATTCTGGAAATGCCGATGGCCGTGGGCCTGATCGGCGGCGCCACCAGGATCCACCCGACGGCCCAGGCCAACCTGAAGATCCTTGGCGTGAAGACTGCAGACGAGTTGGCGCGCATCATCGTCGCGGTCGGCCTCGCCCAGAACTTCGGCGCCATGCGCGCCCTGGCAACGACCGGCATTCAGAAGGGCCACATGGCGCTGCATGCCCAGAACGTGGCCCTGATGGTCGGCGCCGTGGGCGAGGAAGTCGACAAGGTCGCCAGCGAACTGAAATCCCTCGGCAAGGTCCGTCAGGACATCGCCGAGGAAATCCTCGCGCGCCTCAGGTCCGGCAACTGAACGACCTGACAGCCGGCCGGAACCAATTCGGCCGGTTCTGTAGGAGATTCAGTTCCCACCCGGTGCATAATCCGCCGGATCGACCGTATCCGGCCGGCCGGGCAGAGAGAGTGCGGCAACCCTCGGCGGCGTCTCCGAAATCACCTTGCCGGCCCTGACGACGGCAAGGCGGGTCGCCTTCAGCCGGATGGCCTCGATGGTGTCGCGGGCCTGCAGCAGAACGAAGTCGGCCTTGCAGCCCTTGTCGACGCCATAGCCTTCCAGCCCCATGATCTTCGCCGGGTGGGTGGTGACGCAGTCGAAGGCGTAGCGCATCGCCTCGCGGCTGGTCATCTGGCCCACATGCAGACCCATGCTGGCCACTTCCAGCATGTCGCCCGAGCCCATGGAATACCAGGGGTCCATCACGCAGTCGTGGCCGAAAGCGACGTTGATGCCGTAGCCGCGCATTTCCGGCACCCGGGTCTGGCCGCGCCGCTTCGGATAGGTGTCGTGGCGGCCCTGCAGGGTGATGTTGATCAGCGGATTGGCGATCGCATGCACTTCCGCTTCGGCCATCAGCGGCAACAGCTTCGAGACATAGTAATTGTCCATGGAATGCATGGAGGTGAGGTGGGAGCCGGCGGTGCGGCCCTGCAGCCCCAGCCGCTGGGTTTCAAAGGCGAGCGTCTCGATGTGGCGCGACATCGGATCGTCGGTCTCGTCGCAGTGGAGATCGACCATCAGCCCGCGGTCGGCCGCGATCTCGCACAGCCATCTCACCGAACGGGCGCCGTCTTCCATGGTGCGCTCGAAATGAGGAATGCCGCCGACGATGTCGACGCCCATGTCCAGCGCCCTCAAAAGGTTCTTCTCCGCATTCGGCGAACGGAACAGCCCGTCCTGCGGGAAGGCGACCAGTTGCAGGTCGATGTAGGGCGCGACTTTCTCCCGGACCTCCAGCAGCCCCTCGACGCCGGTCAGCCTGTCGTCGCAGACGTCCACGTGGCTGCGGATCGCGAGAAGGCCCTGGCTGACGGCAAGGTCGCAGTAGCGCAACGCCCGCTCGACCACCGCATCGACGGTCAGGATTTCCTTAAGCTCACCCCAGAGCGCAATGCCTTCCAGAAGCGTGCCGCTCTCGTTCATGCGCGGCAGGCCGAGGGAGAGCGTCGCGTCCATATGGAAATGGCAGTCGATGAAGGGCGGCGACACCAGCTGGCCATTCGCATCTATGGTGCGCGCCGCTTCCGCCGTGATGCCCGGCTCGACGGCGGTGATCCGGCCGGCTTCGCAAGCAATGTCGACGCCGGTGCGGCCATCGGGAAGATTGGCGTTCTTGATCAGCAGATCGAGGCTCATGGCAATGTCTTTCCTCTTATCGCTGGCCGCGGAAATAGGGCACGAGAAGTGCGCGCGGATAATCCGCCTTGCGGGCCACCAGCACAAGGGCGGCGATCGACAGGAGATAGGGCATCATCAGGAACACCTGCCCGGGAATGAAGCTGCCGACTTCCGTCTGCAGCCGCACCTGGAAGGCGTCGAAGGCGCCGAAGAGAAGCGCGCCGAGCAGCGCCTTGCCCGGACGCCAGGAGGCGAAGACGGTTAGCGCGATGCAGATCCAGCCGCGGCCGTTGACCATGCCGAAGAAGAAGGCGTCGAAGGCCGACATGGTCAGGAAGGCGCCGCCGAGCGCCATCATCGCGGACCCGGCGACGACCGCGCCGATCCTGAGGCCGTAGACGGAAAGCCCCTGGGACTCCACCGCCGACGGATTGTCGCCGACCGCCCGGATCGCAAGCCCGAGCGGCGTGCGGTAGAGCACGAAGGCGGTGACCGCGACCACCGCAAGCGCCAGGAAGGTCAGCGCCGTCTGCTGGAACAGGGCCGGGCCGATGAAGGGCAGGTCGGAGAGGACCGGAATATCGAGCGGCTTGAACGCCTCGATGCGCGGCGGCGAGGACACGTCCGGCAGCGCCGTGCGGTAGATGAAATAGCTGAGCGAGGTCGCGAACAGCGTGACGCCGATACCCGACACATGCTGGGACAGGCCGAGCGGCACGGTCAGGATCGCGTGGATCAGGCCGAAGAAGCCACCGGCGAGCGCTGCGACCAGCACGCCGCCCCAAAGCCCGGCGCCCAACCAGACCGCCAGCCAGCCGGCCATGGCCCCGGCGGTGAAGATACCCTCGATGCCGAGGTTCAGCACACCGGCGCGCTCGCAGACGAGGGCGCCGATCACGCCGAAGATCAGCGGCGTGGCGATCCGCAGGGCTGCGGCCCAGAAATTGGCGGCAAGGAGAATGTCGAGAATATCGCTCATTTCGCCGCTCCTTCCGCGTGCCGTTGACCGACGAAGCGGATCCGGAACCGGAGGAAAAGACCTGAGACCAGCACCGAAATCAGCGACATGGCGACGATCAGGTCCGCCAGGTAGTTGGAGACGCCGGTGGCGCGCGACATGGAATCGGCTCCAACGAAAATGCTGGCGATGAAGAGCGCCGCGACAACCACGCCGATCGGGTTGAGCCCGGCCAGCATGGCGACCACGATCCCGGAATAACCGAAGCCGGGTGACAGGTCGGCGGTGAGATAGCCTTTCAGGCCCGCGACCTCGCCGACACCGGCAAGCCCGGCGAGCGCGCCGGAAATCAGACCGACCCGGATGAAGGTCGCCGTCACCGGAATGCCGGCATGTCGGGCGGCATTGGCGTTTTCGCCGACGGCGCGGATTTCAAAGCCCCAGACGGTGCGTTTGAGAAGAAGATAGACGCCAAGCGCCGCGACCAGCGCGATGATCAGGCCGCCATGGATGCGCATGCGCGCCATCAGCTTCGGCAGGGCGGCGGCGTCCAGCATCGGTTCGGACTGGGGCCAGCCCATGCCCATCGGATCCTTCATCGGCCCCTCGAGCATCATCTGCACGAAAAGCAGGATGACGAAGTTGAGCAGCAGGGTGGTGACCACTTCGTCGACGCCGAGCCGGGTCTTGAGCAAGGTCGGTCCGAGCATGACCAGCCCGCCGGCAAGGGCGCCGCAGAAGACCACCAGCGGGATCAGCACGAAGGACGGCGCATCGATCACTCCGGTGCCCACGGCAACGGCGGCAAGGGCGCCGGCATAAAGCTGGCCCTCCGCACCGATGTTCCAGAGCTTCGCCCGGAAGGCGAGTGCGGCGGCAAGGCCGGTCAGGATCAGCGGTGTTGCCCGAGTGAGCATCTCGGTAAAGGCGAACAGGGAGCCGAAGGCGCCGGTCGCCATCAGCCCGTAGGCCTTGAAGATGTTGAGGCCGGCAAAAGCCATCGGGATCGCGGCCAACGCCAGCGCGACAAGCGCGGCCGCCACGGGAACGAGGACCAGGCGGGAGAGGGAGGCCGGCTCGCGCGGTTCGAAACGGATCATGCGGCCTGCTCCTCGCTGTGTCCGGCCATGCGCAGGCCGAGTGTCCCCCGGTCGAGGTTTTCGGTTTTTTCGGCGGAAGAGAGATGTCCGCGATGGATGACGGCAATCCGGTCCGACAGGCGCATGAGTTCGTCCAGGTCCTCGGAAATCAGGATGACACCGGCACCACGGGCCCGGGCCTCGAGGAGGCGGCGGTGGACATCAGCGGTGGCGCCTACATCAAGCCCGCGCGAGGGTTGGGCGGCGAGCACGACGATGGGATCGGAATCGAGCGTCCGGGCAAGGACGATCTTCTGGATGTTGCCACCGGAGAGCAACCGTGCCGGTGCGTTGCCGCCCTGGCAGCGGATGTCATAGGCGGCAATCGCCTCCTTGGCGCGGGCGGCGATGGCATCGAAACGCAGGAAGCCGAAGCGCTGGTTTTCCGGCTTGCGGATTGTCTCGATGGCAAGGTTTTCGGCGACCGACATGGGGCCGACAATGCCGTCCCGGTGCCGGTCTTCCGGTATGCGGGCGATGCCGGCATCGATCATGCCTCGTGCCGACGCCCGCGTCAGCGGCTTGCCGTTGAGGCTGACGGTTCCCGAAATAGGCGATTCCAGACCGGAAATGACCTTGGCGAGCGTGCCCTGGCCATTGCCCGAAACGCCGGCAATGCCGAGAATTTCTCCGGAAAGAAGCTCCAGCTCGACCGCATGCAACGCGTCGCGGCCGGTGCCCGTGGAAACCTGGGACAGAACGAGAAGGGCCGCGCCCGGTTGCTGCGGCGTGCGAGTGCTTTCCGGCACGCTCTTGCCGACCATCAGTTCGGCGAGCTGGCGCTTGTCGCAGCCGGCGGTCGGCTGGTCCGCCACCTTGCGGCCGCCGCGCAGGACGCCGATCCGGTCGGACGCTGCCAGCACCTCGTCCAGCTTGTGGGAAATGAAGATGATGCCGAGACCGTCGGCGGCGAGTTTCTTTAAGGTGGAAAACAGCGTGTCGGATTGCTGCGGCGTGAGCACGGCGGTCGGTTCGTCGAGCACCAGCACCCGCGCATCCCGGTAAAGCGCTTTCAGGATTTCTACCCGCTGCTTCTCGCCGACGGAGAGGGCGGAAATACGGGCGTTGAGATCGACGGTCAGGCCGGAGCGCTGCATCAGGTCGCCCAAATGCTTGCGGGCCTTGCCGCGGGCGGAGCTGAAACTGGAAAGCGGCTCGGTGCCGAGCAGGATATTTTCAAGCGCGGAGAGGTTTTCCGCGAGAGTGAAATGCTGGTGGACCATGCCGATCCCCGCATTCAGCGCCGCATGGGGCGAGCCGGGCTCAAGCTCCCGCAGCGTGCCATCCGGACCCGCCACTTCGACAGTTCCTTCATCGGCGACATAATGGCCGAACAGGATGTTCATCAGGGTGGTCTTGCCGGCGCCGTTCTCGCCGAGAAGGGCCAGGATCTCGCCGCGGTGCAGATCCAGGGAGACGTCGTCATTGGCGGTCAGCGCGCCGAAGCGTTTGGTGATCCGCGTAAGGCTCAGAACGACGGGTGCCCCGTCCATCGTGCTGGTCATGAATTTTTCTCCCCGAAGCGCGCATGAATGCGCCACCCCTTCACGCCGGAAGGTATGACGATAAACGGATGCCTCAGGCTGCGGATGTCGCCCGAGGTCAGATCCTGGGGCGATTCCGCAGCCGGACGACGATCTTACATGGTCGACTTCGGTTCGCTGTCGTTGACGTTGACTCGGAACAGGCCGTCGAGGATTTCCTGTTCCTTCTCCTTGGCGGCCTTTAAAGCGTCCGCCGGAGCGAGCTTTTCGTCCGCGACGAAGCTGCCGCCGCCATAGGACATGAAGCTGTAGGGGCCGTAGTCGGACGGCTCGAAGCTGTCGGTGGCAACGGCTTCAATGGCCTTGTCGATGGTCGGCTCCATGTGCCACAGGGCCGAGGCGAGGATCGTGTCCGGATAGTCGCCGGCCGTATCGATCACGTTGCCGATGGCCAGAATGCCCTTTTCCTTGGCCGCGTCGGAAACGCCGAAGCGTTCCGCGTAGAGGATGTCGGCACCCTTGTCGATCATGGCGAAGGCGGCTTCCTTGGCCTTGGGCGGATCGTACCAGGAGTTGATGAAGGTCACGAGGAACTTCACGTCCGGATTGGTGGACAGGGCGCCTTCCATGAAGGCATTCATCAGCCGGTTGACTTCGGGAATGGCGTAGCCGCCGACCATGCCGATGACGTTCGACTTGGTGGTCGCGCCCGCAATCATGCCGGTGAGGTAGGACGGCTCATGGATCCAGTTGTCGAACACGGAAAAATTCGGCTTGGCCGGACCGAAGGAGGAGCCCATGAGGAAGGCCGTGTCCGGATATTCGGCGGCGACCTTGCGCGCCGCGCGTTCCACGGCGAAGGCCTCGCCGACGATCAGGTCCATGCCCTGTTCGGCATATTCGCGCATGACGCGCTCATAGTCGGTGTTGGCGGTGTTTTCGGAAAAGACATAGGTGACGTCGCCGCGGTCCTGGGCGGCGGTCAGGGCCTTGTGAATGCGGCTCACCCACTGCTGTTCCACCGGAACGGTGTAGATCGCGGCAACCTTGAGCGGCTTGTCCTTGGCCGATGCCGGCTGAAAGGGAAGCGCTGCGACCGCTGCGGCAGCGAAAGTCGCCGACAGGAACGCCCGCCGGGACCAGTTGAAAAGTTTTGAATATGCCATTTGGAACCCCTGGAAACTGTTTTTGGCGCTCAGAGTTGATCATATGTTTTGCACGCTCACAATATATGCAGGCGCTGTGCCGGCTAATTTTTTGAACTTTTGGACAAAATTGACCGGTGGCCGAGGTATTCCCTGGTTGAAGTCCGGACTTTTTGCTTCTTCAGGTAAGTGAGGTCGGCCGCGCCTGAAGATGAAACCGGCATGGTGCGGCCTGTCGTCAACGAGGGTGCGGTGCCTATTGCTATTGCCAAATGACGATACCGGCCCCACCTGAAAGCATGATATGCTGCACTGCAATATAGCCGCGCAGCCCGAAACACCCATGTGCTCCATTTCAGGATTCAGACGAAATGTCCAAGAAGGCCTCGAAACCCCGCACGCTTGACCTGGCCCTTCAGGGAGGGGGGACGCACGGCGCATTCACCTGGGGTGTGCTGGACAGGCTCCTCGAAGCGCCGGAAATTTCCGTAGGGGCGGTCAGCGGTGCCAGCGCCGGTGCGCTGAATGCGGCGGTCCTGGTATCCGGCCTTGTCAGCGGTGGGCCGGAAGAAGCCGCTGTGAGGCTTCGCGCGTTCTGGAAAGCGGTCAACCGCTCCGCCCGGCAGACGACAATCCTGCCGTTCCTGGAAGCCTTTCCTGCGGCCTTTCAAACGGCGGACATGTTGTGGTCGATGGTCAGCGCCGGCGGCATTTCCGTGGCCCCGTCACCGCGCCTGGGCCGCATGGCCCAAGGGATTCTTCGCGATATCCTCGAGGAACATGTCGATTTCGACGCAATCCGGTCGCCGGCAGCATCGAAAATCTTCGTCTCGGCCACCAATGCTAGGTCCGGAGCGTCGCGCATTTTCCGCAATGCGGATCTGAGCGTCGATGCCCTGCTGGCCTCGGCCTGCCTGCCGATGAATTTTCCGCCTGTCACCATAGACGGCGAGGACTATTGGGACGGTGGCTACAGCGCCAATCCGCCCATTCTGCCGATCGTTCAGGAAAGCGACTGCAGCGATCTGTTGCTGGTGACGGTCAATCCGATCACCCGCAAGGAAACCGCGCGAGCCATGAACGAAATCCCGGGCCGAATCAGCGAGATGATGTTCAACCTGAGCCTGGTGAAGGAACTGCGCGGCCTGTCGATGATGAAAGAGGACATGGGCGCCTGGCAATTCCTGGGTACCGGCCTCATTCGAGCCATTCGCGATCTACGCCTTCACGAAATCCACGACGAGGAAGCCATGTCCAAGGTGGATCCGCGTTCGAAGATGACACCCGTCTGGCATCTGCTGAAACACCTCCACGAGACTGGCCGCCACGCGGCGGATGTCTGGATGGAAACCTGCTCAGGCGATCTGGGCAAGCGCTCCACCGCCAGGATTGCGGAGAGATACTTGTGATCCGACGGAGATCTCAGACAGGTACCTGAGCGGTGGTCTGCAAGCCTCTGTCGTGCTCGATGGCGACCTGCTGCGCGATCTTTGCCGCCTGCGCGATCAGCTCGTCCCTCGGTTCGCCGATGAAGGTGGCGGTGAAGCGGAGCGGCGTCGGCAGCCAGCCCGGGTCGAAGGTGGCGATCCGCCTCTCCGCGACCAGCCGCCGTCCGAGCACGGTGGGCAGAATGCCGACGCCGATGCCCGACGCCACCATTTCAAAGCCGGTGGACAGGGAGTTGGTCGGGAAGATCTGCGCCGTACTGCCATAGCGTTCCTGGAGTTCCCTTGTCAGTTCTCGGTGGGGGCGCGAGTTCCGGTTATAGGTGATCACCGGGGTGACGCTCAGGTCGGGGTCTGCCAGGTCGAGCGGGCGGTACCAGCTCAGCTCGAAGGGCGGCAGGTCCAGGTTGTCGACGCTGAAGTCGGACACCGGCCCCATCAGGATCGTGAGATCCAGCGAGCGATCGAGCAGCATGTCCCGGAGATTGAAGGAGATGTCGACCGACACCTCGATCTTCAGTTTCGGGTAGGTCTGGTGAAGCCGGGCGATAAAGTCGGGCAGCCACGTCTGCGCGACGGTTTCCGCCACACCCAGACGGAGCAGGCTGCTGACGCTGTCGGCAGGCATGACATCGGCCTTGATGCGTTCGACAAGGGCTGCGATCTGCTCCGCATGATTGCGCAAAAGAACGCCCTGCTTGGTCAGTGTAACCCCGGTCGGGCCGCGGCTGAAAAGGGCCGTGCCGAGGTCACTTTCCAGACTGGTGATGCGCGCCGATACGGCGGGCTGCGAGATGTTCATCTGCTCTGCGGCCTTGCGCACGCCGCCGAGGCGCGCCACCCACAAAAACGTTCTCAATTGCTCCAGCGTCATGGCGGTTCGACCCTGTTAGGTGATCAGGAATTTCTATCACTTTGGACAGAAAATTGCGATTTGACTTTATACTCCCGCAACCTCAGCATTTTCCACAAGGAATTGAGGTGGGCATGACGGCACTTGTCGAATTTACCGATTTGGTCGGACAGGATGTGGCAACGGTTCGCGATGCGATCCGGCACGGGCGTTACGCCGGACATACGGCCGGCCTTGCCGGCGGCCAGCTGCAATGCAACCTGGCGATCCTGCCCGGCGAGCTTGCAGGCGACTTCCACGAATACTGCCGGAAAAACCCGAAGCCGTGTCCGCTCGCCGGTGTATCGGAAGCCGGCAATCCGCACATCCATCGTCTGGGCGCGGCGGTCGATATCCGCACCGACGCGGCGCTTTACAACATCTACCGTAACGGCGTTCTCACCGATCAGGTGCGCGATCTGAACGACGTCTGGCGCGACGATCTCGTCGCCTTTGCCATCGGCTGTTCCTTCACCTTCGAAAACGCCCTGGTAAAGGCGGGCATCCCGATGCGCCATATCGAGCGCAACGTGACGGTGCCTATGTTCCGCACGACGATCGAGACGGAGCCCTGCGGAGCCTTCGGCGGCGGCATGGTCGTCTCCATGCGTCCGATTTCGAAAGATAGGATCGAAGAGGTTTATTCGATTTGCGCGCGCTATCCGCTTGCGCACGGCAGCCCCATCCATGTCGGGGCGCCGGAGAAAATCGGGATTGAAAACATCGACAAGCCCGACTGGGGAACACCCGTTGACGTTGGGCAAGGGGAAGTGCCGGTCTTCTGGGCCTGCGGGGTGACGCCACAGGTCGCCATCATGCGGGCCAAACCGGAACTTTCCATTGCCCATGCACCAGGCGCCATGCTGATCACCGACGTGAATGAACTGACGCCGCCGATCTACCCTTATAACGACAATAACAAACCGAGTTTCTAACCCTCAGAGGATGGAGAATGATATGATGAAACGTTTCGCCCTTACCACTATTTCGCTGGCGGCGCTTTGCGCCGGCTCCGCGGTCAGCGCGGAAGAGCTGTCCGTCGTCGGCAGCTGGAGCAGCTTGCCGCTGCACAAGCAGTACGAAGTGCCGTTCTGGACCAAGACCCTGCCGGAAGTCTCCGGCGGCGACCTGACCGCGACGCTGACCACCCATGACCAGATGGGCATTTCCGGCGGTGACGTCTTCCGCATGCTTTCCCAGGGCGTCTTCGATGTCGGCATGACCGTGGCCGATTACGCTGTGGCCGACAGCGCGCCCCTGGAAGGTCTCGACGTTCCGCTGATAGCGACCGATGCCGCAACCGCGAAGAAGGCCGTCGATGCCGCCCGGCCGATGGTCGACGACATTTACAAGGATGTCTTCAATTCCAAGGTTCTGGCGATCGCGCCTTATCCGCCGCAGGTCGTCTTCTGCAACGCCGACATCAAGTCGCTGGACGATCTCAAGGGCAAGAAGGTCCGTGCCTCCGGCCGCATGACCGCCAAGTTCCTGGAAGCGCTGGGCGCGGAAGGCGTCAACGTCAGCTTCGGCGAGGTTCCGGGCGCCCTGCAGCGCGGCGTGGTCGATTGTGCGGTCACCGGCGCTGGCTCGGGCTACAACGCCGGCTGGTGGGAAGTCTCCACCCATCTGATGACCCTGCCGCTCGGCGGCTGGGATCCGGTGGTCACCGCCATCAACATGGACAAGTGGAACTCCCTGTCCGATGAGCAGAAGAACGTTCTGCAAACCGCGATCAAGGAAAAGTTCGAGGCTCCGGCCTGGGACGACGCGCAAGGCGCCCTTGAAAACGACATTGCCTGCCTGACCGGAAAGGGCGAATGTCCTTATGGTGAGGCTCGCGGTATGGTGCTGGTGACCCCGAGCGCGGCCGATGAGGCCAAGGCGAAGGACGTGCTCATCACCCAGGTGCTTCCGGACTGGGCCGAACGTGCCGGCTCGGACTGGGCCAAGCGCTGGTCGGACAGCGTCGGCAAGGTCACCGGCGTCGAACTTGACGTGAACTAAGGCCGCACACTCATGACTCCGCTCATTGCCTTTTTAAGGAAAACCAATGACCGCGTGGCGATCGGCGTTGGGCTTGCCCTGCTTGCCTGCGTCGTCTTCACGCTCGTTGAAATCGTTTCCCGCCGGTTGGGAGCGTCATTGGGCGGAGTCGATGAGATTTCCGGCTATGTTATGGCTGTCTCCACCAGCTGGGGTGTCAGCTACGCCCTGACGGAGCGGGCGCATGTGCGCATCGACCTGCTCCGCCAGCGCTTTGTTCCCGTCGGGCGGGCTCTGCTCGATGCGATTGCCATGCTCTGTCTGGCAGCAACCGCCGTGGTCGTCGCCTGGCGCGGCTGGAGTGTCGTCGCCAAGACGCTGTCCACCGGGGCGAGGGCGAACACGCCGCTGGAAACGCCCTTGTGGATTCCTCAGGTTTTGTGGTGGGCAGGCTGGCTCTGGTTCGCCGTGACGGCGTGCCTGCTGATGGCCTTCGTTCTCATAAAGCTTGTGCAGGCGGACTTCGACGCGGTCGATGCCGCTGCCGGGGCGAGGGGCGAGGCATGATCCAGTTTACCGCTTTCGGCCTTCTCGGGCTTCTCGCCCTCTCCATTCCGGTCGGCGTGGTCCTGTTCCTGCTGGCCTTCGGCATAGACTTCTTCTTCAGTCCCTTTCCGTTGATGCGCGGTCTCGGCCAGGTCGTCTGGTCGTCGTCGAACAGTGCCACCCTGATCGCGATCCCGATGTTCGTGCTGCTGGGCGAAATCCTGGTGCGCAGCGGCGTAGCGAACCGGACCTATGCGGCGCTGGACAAATGGGTGTCGTGGCTGCCGGGCGGACTGGTCCACGCCAACATCGCCACCTCGACCATGTTTTCCGCCACCTCCGGGTCGTCGGTCGCGACTGCCGCGACAGTGGCGACGGTGGCCATGCCCCAGGCGCGGGCGCTCGGCTACAACGAGAAGCTCTTTTCCGGGGCGATCGCCGCCGGCGGCACCCTGGGCATCATGATCCCGCCGTCGATCAACCTGATCGTCTACGGCTTCCTGACGGAAAGCTCGATCCCGCAGCTGTTCCTGGCGGGGCTTGTGCCGGGGCTGTTTCTGGCCGGGCTGTTCATGGCCGTCACCGCGATCCTGTGCATTGTAAAGCCGGAACTCGGCGGGCCGCGCCGGTCCAGTTCGTGGGGAGAGCGGTTCGCCAGCCTTGCCGATCTTCTTCCGATCTTCGGCCTGTTCGCTGCGATCGTCGGTTCGATCTATGCGGGCTGGGCAACGCCGACGGAGGCCGCCACGGTCGGCGTGGCCATTGCCCTTGTGATCGCGGCCCACCAGAAGGCGCTGAGCCGGGCCATGATCGCCGATGCGCTGCGCGGTTCGGTCAAGACATCCTCCATGATCATGCTCGTGGTGATCGGTGCCTATGTGCTGAACTTCGTTCTCACCGCCGCCGGCGTCAGCCGCGCCCTCCAGGACGTATTGAACAATCTCGGGCTTGGACCGCTGGCGACCCTGCTGGTCATCGTGCTGATGTACATCATCCTCGGGTTCTTCATCGAAACCCTGTCGCTAATGGTGGCGACGATCCCGATCGTGGTGCCGATCATCGTGCATCTCGGCTACGACAAGATCTGGTTCGGCATCCTGATGATCATCCTGGTCGAAATGGCGCTGATCACGCCGCCGGTCGGACTGAACCTCTACGTGGTGCAGGCCGCGCGGGGCGGCAGACCCTTCAGCGACGTCATGCTCGGCTGCATTCCCTTTGTCATCGCGATGCTTGTCATGGTGGGGCTCCTGATCCTCGCCCCGCAGATCGCACTCTACCTGCCATCCACCTTGTAAGAGGCTTTCCATGCAGTTCAAAACACCGACGGGGGTGCTGGAATGCACCCCGGATACCCTGATTGTTGCCGGATGGACGGGCCGGGACCGGGCCGCCGTGGACCATCACATCGAGGAACTGGCGGCCATCGGCGTGCCCGCTCCCTCCACCGTCCCGCTCTATTACCAGTGTTCCGCATCTCTCCTCACCCGGGATGACCGGATCGAGGTTCTGGGCGGGGAGAGTTCCGGCGAGGCGGAACCGTTTCTCCTGAAGGCGGACGGCAAGATCTGGCTCGGCCTGGCGTCGGACCATACCGACCGGGCGCTGGAAACCTATTCCGTCGCCCATTCCAAGCAGATCTGTGCCAAGCCTGTCGCCGAAGACCTGTGGCTGCTGGACGATGTGCTCGATCATATCGACAGGTTGGAACTGAAGTCCTGGATCCGCGAGGGCGGAGACTGGGTCGCCTATCAGGACGGCACGCTCGCCTCGATCCTGCCGCTGACCGAACTGATGGCCGGGATCACTTTGGAAGAAGGCACCGCCATGCTGTGCGGTACGCTGCCGGCCATCGGCGGGGTTCGCCCGGCAGCCGAGTTCAAAATGTCCCTGACAGATCCTGTAAGGGGCAAGTCGATCGAATGGGGCTACAGTTCGCGCGCGCTTTCGGTTATCTCCTGAGAACCTGCCGCCAATCTTTCACCTGACGAGGACATCCATGAGTAAAGACCTGCAATTCCCCTGGAGTGCCGGGACGGCGCCCGCCCGTGTCGAGGCCGCCCTGAGCCGGATTGCAGAGGACAAGGCCGTCGAGGCCGTCTTTACCAAACCCCTCGTCGAACGGGCCCGTGCCCAGGCGAAAGCCGCTTCGGGAAAGACATCGCCGCTTGCCGGCGCGCTCGTCAGCGTCAAGGCCCTGTTCGATGTGGCGGGCGAGGTCACGACCGCGGCGACGCAGGTGCTGCGCAACGATCCTCCGGCGGTCGCCGATGCGCCGTGCATTGCTGCCCTCAGCGATGCCGGAGCCGTCTTCGTCGGCCTGACCAACATGTCGGAATTCGCCTATTCCGGCATCGGCATCAATCCCCATTACGGCACGCCCGACAATCCCGCCTATCCCGGCGGCGTGCCGGGCGGTTCGACCAGCGGCGGCGCGGTGTCCGTGGCGCTGGGCCTGTGCGATATCGCCATCGGCAGCGACACCGGCGGGTCCTTGCGCATTCCGGCGGCCTTCACCGGCATCACCGGCTTCAAGCCGACGCAAGGCTCGGTCTCGCTTGCCGGCGGCAAGCCGCTCTCCGACACGCTCGACAGCTTCGGGCCGATGGCGAAGACGGTCGCTGCCTGCGAACTCGCCTGGCAGGTGATGGCGGGGCTTCCGGCGATCCCGGTCGCCGCGGAAAAACGGCGCCTGATTGTGGCGCGCAACTTCGGCTTCGACGACATGGACCCTGCAATTGCCGCCGGTTTCGAAACGGTTCTGGATAGCTTGCGCGCTACCGGGTTCGAGATTATTGAGCGGGATCTCGGTGCGGTCGATCTCTACACGCAGGTACCGCCCTGGCACATGACCTCGGTGGAATCGCGCGCCCATTACGAGGATCACTTCCAGGGTGAGCCGGAAAAATTCGATCCGCGCGTTCATGCCCGCATGACCCGGGCTGGCGAAATCACCGCGGTCGAATACCGCCAGACCCTGAACCGCCGCGCGGCTTTTGTGGAAGCCTTCGCGGAAGAGCTCGGCGAGGATCTCCTCCTTATGCCCACGACGCCGATCCTGCCTCCTTCACGGGAAGAACTGATCGCAGACGGCGAGGCGTTCAATCGCCTGAACCTTCTGGCGCTCCGAAATCCGTCGCTCGCCAATGTCGCCGACGGTTGCGCCATCGCGCTGCCCTATGAGCATCAGGACAAGACCTTAAGCGCGATGCTGGTCGGTGCCAATGATAAGGACAAGATCCTTCTTTCCGCCGCCAAGGCGGTTGAGGCGGTGCTGAAGGGTTAATCCGCCCCGACATCCAGTCCGAGAAAGCCCAGTTGAACGTCCAGTTGTCCGGCACCCATGCCGCTGCCGTCGACGACGGCTTTGCCCGCACGTTTTGCAGTCTGAACGAAGGCCGTATCGCCCGAGACGGTGACTGCGTCGCAGAAGAGTTCAGCCTTGGCGATGGCAGCCTCGGGGAAAGGCAGGGGATCCTGAGCGGATTTGCCCAGCGTGGTGGCGTTGACGAGAACCTGTACCTCTTCGGGCGCTTCTGAAACCGTTACCGTCGGCCAGTGATCGCGTACCAGCCGCAGGGCTGCCTCACGCCGGGCCGGGTCGATCTCCTCAAGGATCAGGCAGCCAATGCCCTGTTCGCAAAACGCATCGATGATCGCCATGCCGGCTCCACCGCCCGCACCCTTGATCCAGGCGGTCTTGCCTTTGAGGTCTATCGCACTGCCGGCAATGGCACTGCACATGGCGAGGCCGTCGGTTGCGTCTCCGGTCAGGCGGCCATTCGGTTCCCGGCGGATGGTGTTGAGTGCGCCGAGCCGCGCGGCCCGGTCGGTCATGTCGTCCACGGCGTCAAAGGCGGCCTGCTTGTGCGGATAGGTGATCGAACAACCGAGCATGTTGGAACTGCCGCGCAGGACCAGCCAGAAGCCGCCAAGGGCTGCCGGCTCCAGGTCCAGACCAACCATCACCACATCGATATTCTTCTTTTGGAACAAGGCGTTGAAGGCGGGTGGAGAGAACACACCCGACACCGGATGACCGATGATCGGAAACAGCCGTGTGGCGCCTGTGACCGGCATGAAATCCCTCCCGAATTTTCAATCTTGACTCGTTTATAAAAGGATTCAAAAAATATCCAACATTTTTGGGAATGGGACATAAAATGCTCTTTGGCAAACGGCAGGACGAGGACGACACGGTCGTCGCCATGCTGGCGTCGGCGCTCCGCCGGGACATCTCCTTCGGCGTTCTGCGGCCCGACCAGAAGCTCAAGATCGAAGCCCTGCGCCAGCGCTACGGCGGGTCGAACCACTCCATGCGCGAGACCCTGCGGATGCTCTCCGCAGAAGGTCTGGTGGAAGCCACCAGCCAACGCGGCTTCCGCGTTACGTCGGCAACGGAAGAAGACCTGCGCGACATCCTGCTGATGCGGCTGGAGATCGAGAAGCTCGGTTTAGCTCGGTCCATGGAGCGCAGCAACGTCGCTTGGGAAGGCCGGGTCATTGCGGCATTCCACACCCTGCGCCATGCGGACGCCCATGTTCAGGACCATCCTGACGACCTGACCGCGCTGGAGTGGGACGAGGCCTGCCGGGCGCTGTCCGCCGTTCTGATGGAAGCCTGCGGCTCGCCGCGCCTGATCGACCTGGCGGAGAAATTCTTCAACCAGTCGCGCCGCTTCCGGCTGGCGCTGTTGCGGGAAGGCCAAATCGACTTCGCTGCGCGCAAGGCCCGTCACGATGACCTGCGCGACGCGATCCTCGGCAAGGACACCGAGAAGGCACTTGCCTGTCTTGAAGAGGAGATCGCGGCCGATCTCGGCCGAAACCGCTGATAACGTGCCGCACAGTACAAGCGGCAGATAACACATAAAAACCAACGCCATAGACACTCAGGGAGGAAATCATGGTGAAACTGAACAGACGTGAAACACTGGGTCTGATGGGCGCCGCCGCCGTGGCGGGCCTTGCCCGTCCGGCCATCGCACAGAACCGC
The DNA here is from genome assembly GCF_048260565.1 of Roseibium sp. Classification (GTDB taxonomy): domain Bacteria; phylum Pseudomonadota; class Alphaproteobacteria; order Rhizobiales; family Stappiaceae; genus Roseibium. Next base: position 97,407 of record NZ_JBLXGP010000013.1, read on the forward strand.
AAGACCGTGGTCGGTGCGCTCAGCCTGACCAGCCATTCCGGCAGCTACATCGCGGTGGAACGCGGCTACTTCGCCGATGCCGGCCTCGATGTGGAACTCAAGTTCTTCCAGGCGGCCCAGCCGATGGCAGTGGCGATCGCCAGCGGCGACGTGGACTTCGGCGTCACCGCGATTTCCGGCGGTCTTGTGTCTCTCGCCCAGAAGGGTGCGGTCAAGGTGATCGGCGGCGCGCTTTCCGAAGCGCCGGGCATCGACGGCCAGAAGATCCTGGCCTCCGACGAGGCCTTCAAGGCCGGCCTGACTTCGCCCAAGGGGCTGGACGGCAAGCGCTTCGGCATGACGACGGCCGGGTCCTCGTTCCACTACATGGGCTCCAAGATCGCGGCTGCGGAAGGTGTGACGCCGCAGTTCGTACCGCTGCAGAAGGTCGGTGCCATCATCGGTGCGCTGAAGTCGAACCAGATCGATGCCTGGTCCATCGTCCCGCACATCGCAAAGCCGCTGGCCGGTTCCGGTGCGGCCCATATCATCGGCAACGTTGCCGACTACATTCCGAACTATCAGGTGACGACCGTCTTCACCTCCGCCAAGAACGCCGCCGACGACCGCGCTCTGACCGAAGCCTTCCTCAAGGGCTATTCCGCAGGCGTTGCCGACTATGACGACACAATGGTGGACAAGAAGAACGGCGAGGCTGCCATCAACGAGATGGTCGAGCTGATCCACAAATACGTCTACACCGACCGGCCGCTGGAAAAGGCCGCTCCGTCGATCATCAACGGTTCCATGCTGCTCAACCGCGGCGCGGCCCTGAACGTGGCCTCCGTGCGCGACCAGCTCAACTGGTTCCAGTCGGAAGGCCTGGTCGACAAGGCGATCACCCTCGATACGCTTCTGGACACCAGCTACGTCGAGACGATCGACTCCTAAGAGGGCAACTCCCTCCCGGCGGCGGCCTGACTGTTTACCCACCATGGGTCGTCGCCGGTTTTTTATTTTGCAAACCGAGAGCCGAAATGGACATCAGACTGGATGCCATCAGCCATTCCTATGGCGATATGGAAGTGCTGCGGGACATCACCCTCGACATTCCTTCCGGGAGGATCGTCTGCCTGGTCGGTCCGTCCGGTTGCGGCAAGTCCACGCTCCTGCGCTTTGCCGGCGGGCTGGAACGGCCGGCATCGGGCCGGGTCCTGCAGCTCGGCACCCCGCCGGAAAACTGCCTCAACCCACTGACCTATATCTTCCAGGATTTCGCCCTGCTGCCCTGGCGCACCGTGCGCGGCAACATCTCGCTGGTGCTGGAGGATCACGGTATCCGCGGCGCCAAGGCGGATGCGATCATCACCGACGTCCTTGCCCGCACCAAGCTGACCGATTTCGCCAAGGCCCTGCCCAAGCAGCTCTCCGGCGGTATGAAGCAGCGGGTCGCCATTGCCCGGGCGCTTGCGGTCAACCCGGCGGTGATGCTGATGGATGAACCCCTGTCTGCCCTCGACAGCCAGACCCGCGAACTCCTGATGGACGATCTGATCGCCCTTTGGACGCGCACACCGTTTACCGCCGTCTATGTCACCCACAACCTCGCCGAGGCCGTTCGCCTCGGCCATTCGGTTGTCGTGCTGTCGCGTCGGCCGGGACGGATCCGCGAGATCGTCACCATCGACAAGCCCCTGTCCGAACGCGGTTACGCCGACCCGGAACTGGAGAACATCCAGAAGCACCTGTGGGGTCTGATGCGCGAAGAGGCGCGGGCGGCGGATGAGGAGCTGATCGATGTCTGATCTCTCGTTGAATTCCGCGCCGGCCCAGGCCGACGACCGCCAGATTGAAGTCCGTTTCCGTGGCGGCGGCTTCGCGCCGAAAAGCCGACGCTGGGTCGGCCTTGCCGTTTTTGCCGTGCTGATCGGGGTGGTCGAATGGGGCACGCGCTCGGGCTGGATTACCAGCCTGACTCTGCCCAGGCCGTCCGATGTCCTGAAGACCTTAGGCGACCTCTATTCGTCCGGCCTGCTTTACAAGCATCTCTCGCTGTCGCTTTCCCGCCTCGTGATCGGTGCCGCCATCGGGGCCAGCGTCGGCGTCTCCGTCGGTGTCGTTATCGGCCTGTTTTCCTATATCCGCGCCGGTCTGGTGCCGCTGATCGCCGCGATCTTCCCGATCCCGAAGATCGCGCTGCTGCCGCTTTTCGTGATCTGGTTCGGCATCGACGAAGGCTCCAAATACGCCCTGATCGCCTTCGGCACCTTCACGCCCACCGTCGTTGCCACCTATGGGGCGGTCGATAACGTCGACCGGTCGCTGATCCGCATGGGCCAGAGCTTCGGCCTGTCGTGGTTTTCCATCGTGCGCAAGATCGTCCTTCCCGGCGCCATGCCGGGGATCCTGTCGGGCCTGCGCATCAGCCTGGCGATCGCCATCATCCTGCTGGTCGCAGCCGAAATGCTCGGCGCGCAATACGGAATCGGCGCCTATATCCTGGAAGCGGGCTCCCTTTACGACTTGGAACGGCTGTTTGCAGGCGTGGTGATCCTGTCGCTGCTCGGCGTCATTGTTTCCGCGGTCATCGGCCTGATCGAGCGTCGGCTACTGGACTGGCGGTCATGAGCCGCAAGCCGGAGGCCGACTATGACGTGATCGTCGCCGGCGGCGGTGCCGGCGGCGTCGGTGCCGCTCTCGGCGCGGCGCAGGAAGGCGCCAAGGTGCTGCTGGTGGAAAAATACGGCTTCCTCGGCGGGGCTGCGACCACCTCCAACGTGCTCGCCTATTGCGGCTTCTTCCAGCAGGGACCGCAACCGGTGAAAGCCGTGGGCGGTGTCGCCGACCTGGTGCTCGACGAATTGCGCGCACTCGGCCTGCCCTGCGATCCGTTCCGTTCGCCGACCACGTCCAACTGGATCATCCTGCTCGAACCGGAAGCGGTGAAGCTGGCGCTCGACCGGGTGCTGCAAAGCCACGGCGTCGACGTTCTCCTGCACACGCGCGTCGCTGCCGTCACCCGCACCGCCGACCGGCTGGAATCGGTGACCCTTGCCGGCATGGACGGCCGCAGACGGGTGGTCGGGGAAGCCTTCGTCGATGCCACGGGAGACGCCAATCTGGCGCTCCTGACCGGCCTTGCCTGCCGAACGGGCAATGAGCAGGGGCAATTACAGGCGGTTTCCGGACCGATCCGCGTGGGCGGGCGCAATCCGTCCGTGCCCATCGACCGCAAGGCGATCATTGCCGCGCTTGAGGATTACAACAAGACCGGCGACTGGCCGGTCGCCCGCACCGACGGCGGCATCTACACGGAAGTGCCGCAAACCGGCGAGATGTGGTGGATGATCTTCGATCACCCGCTGGAAGATCTCAGTTCCAAGAGCTTCACCCGCGCCGAACAGGCCTCCCGCGCTGCCGCCCATGATTATGTCAACGTGCTGCGCAAGCATGTGCCCGGCTTCGAGAACGCCTACCTCGCCCAGACCGGCCCCCAGATCGGCGTGCGCGAAAGCCGCCATCCGCCGGCGCGCTACGAACTGACGGCCGAGGATCTTCTGATCGGCCGCCGCCGCCCGGACGGCGTTGCCCGCGCGGCCTGGCCGATCGAGGATCATTCGGTCCCCGGAAAACCGGTCTACCGTTCCATCGGCGGCGACGGCTTTGCCGACATCCCGCTCGACTGCCTGCGTGCCAAGGGCGTCGATAACCTGTGCTACGCCGGCCGCGTCGTCGGCGCCGACAGCGCCGCCTACGCCTCCATTCGCGTCATGGGTACGGCGTTTGCGACAGGAGAGGCGGCAGGGCGGTTCAGTGCGGGTGGAGGGATTTAGATACGCGGGCTCGGTCTGCGGTTCACTCCCGGATCAGCGGTAGAGATAGATCGGGCTCGTCCAGGCCCGGGTGCCGTCCTCCAGTTCGACGCGAATGTAGACCGGATTGTCGCCGTCGGACGTCAGGACAACGGATCTGGTAAACCGCAGCGACCGGTGCGGATTGACCGCCGGCAGCCGGCTCACCTTGAAGAAGCGCGGCAGGTCTCCGGAGGCGTCGAAGACCTGTTCGTCCAGACCGATCTTTGAAATCGGAACCTCGAAGCTGACCAGCGGTGTCTTCACCGAAAGCGTTCCGGCTTCGGCGTCTTCCAGATAAACATCCGCACCGCCGAAATTCCCGGTGGTCAAAGCCTTCCAGGAAACTTCCGTCGGGCCGGTATGATCGAGTGTCTTGTCCGGATTGAAGAAGTTGACCGGCGTGGCCGCCGTGACGCTGTTGTCGGAAACCATGGCTGAGCCGTCCCAGATGACTTCCCGGAAACGGCCGCGGTATTCCGCGCCTTCCCAGTGCAGCCGCAGGCGCGCGCCGAGGTCGTCTTCGCCATAGGGGCGGATGGTCTCCACCAGGTCGAGGCCGTTGAAGATATCCACCTTCAGGATCGGCGAATTGCTGTCGACGGAGACAACCAGCTCGATTTCGCCTTCCGGCAGATGAACGATATCGCCCATCATGGCAGAGCGCGTCGTGACCGGCGTGCTGTCGGCAAACAGCTTCGGGTCGTCATGATAGAGGCTCGCGTCCTGGGTGAAACGCGTTTCGACGGTGATCGCCATGCGCCCGCCGTCCCCACCGGTGGTGCCGTAGTGGCGGCGCTTGCGCATGCAGTCGAGCAAGGTTTCTCGGCTGAGTTCCGGCACGTTGAAACAGGTCAGCCCGCCGATCGCGCCGAACTTGCCCGCCCCCGGATAGCTTGACCCCGGACGTCCCTTGTGGCCATCTGAATTGCATACCACGCCGACCCGGTAGCCGAACTTGATGGCATCGTGCAGCAGCCACTCGAAGGTGCCCCAGGAGGAGTGAACCTCGACCGATTTCTCGAAGCGGCCGTCATGGGCGTAGCCGATATCCGCATAGCGGCCGCCGCAGTGGGCATAACAGACCACGTCGGTCTCGTTGTTGTCCGCGAAGGCCTGGAACAGCTCCCGGGCGGTGAAACAGTCGGTCTCCGCCGTCGTCTGGTCCTCGATCAGCGCATGTGAGGACCGACGGATCGTACGGTCGTCGGTCGGGTAGAAGATGTTGCGGTCTCCGCCGAGTGCGGTGTTGCCGGACCACTCGTAGCCGGGCATGGCCACGAATTCGCCCGGCTTGTCGAACTCCCCCGTGATGCGGTTGAGTTCGGCCCAGAATGCGTCGGTGATCTGGAAGTCATTGCCCTGATGGCCGCAGGCATCGACCCAGGCCTTGTCGCGGGCAAAGGCGAAATAACCGAAAGCGCTGTTGGTGCCGATGGTCTCTTCCGACTGGCCGTGCATGTCGCCCCAGAAATGCACCAGTTCTCTGTCTTCAATGAGGAGCGGATTGGTGCGGGCGACGATCATGCCCACTTCGTCCGTCACGACCACGGCCGCTTTGCCCGGCGCGCTTACCGAAAGCCCCGGAACGGTGACGCCGAAGACGCCTTCGGTCATCTCAACGCTTTCCGGCAGACCGTCGATACTGCCTTCCGCCATCAGGAACAGTTTTCCCGAACAACGGTCGGTGGGATTGCCCCATTTGTCCTCGCCCTTGATCTTGAGCGCGAAGGTCTCGCCCGGCCGGCGCAGCGTCGGCATCACGGCCGCATATTTGGCCGCCGGCCCCGGTACGATCGAGATCATCGGCTGGACCGGCAGGGTCTGGAAATTGAAGGTGGCAATCGGATCGACCAGAACCCGGAACTCGAACGTGTCCTCGCAGAAGGTCTGCAGCCGCATGCCCGGTCCGCCGTGATCGGTGACACCGAAGCGGATGGTGATCGTGTCGCCCACCTGCAGGAAGCCCTTGACCACCTTGATCCAGAGCGTGCGGTCCCAGGGACGCACGTTTCCCTTCGGATCCCAGCGGACCTGCAGCACCGCCCCGTTGGAGGTTTCCACGGTGCAATAGTTGGCGCCCGCCGGGTCGTCGAACTGCGGATTGCCCTGGTCGGATGCAAACCGGAAGCAGACCCGGAGGCTGCCGGAATCGTCGATGCCGAAGGTGCCTGCCGTATAGACCAGGGTAAACGATGCGTAGGAGCCCGCCTCGAACGCGCCCGCCGGCGTGATCTCTGCATGGCCCAGCAGGGACTGGTCGATGGGGTCGCGGATCACGCCGCTGTTCATCGCTTCCCAGGGGCGGTCTTGACGATCGGTGACGGGTACGCTGGCGGACATTTGAAACCTTCTTTTATTCTTGATGCTCGGAAAGGCGGCAGGTTGGAGGGCCTCAGCCGAACAGATGCACGAGGAACAGGGAAACGGACGGGAAGTAGGTGATGATCAGAAGATCGATCAGAAGCACGCCGATATAGGGCCAGATGGTGGTCACGATCTTTTCGATCGGTACCTTGGTGATTGCGGATGCGATGAACAGGTCGACGCCGAGCGGCGGCGTGACGGTGCCGATGCTCAGGTTCACCGAAACAATGATGCCGAACAGGATCGGGTCGATGCCGAAGCTCATGGCGGCGGGATAGAGGATCGAGGTGAAGATGACGACGGCCGCGGCCGCGTTCATGATGCAGCCGACGAACAGCAGGAAGATGTTCACCAGGAGCAGGTAGAGGATCGGGCCGCCTGCGACGTCGGCCAGATAGGCGGAGATGCTCTGGGGGATCTGGTTGATGGTGATCAGCCAGGCAAAGACACCGGCGGAATTCATAATGAACATCACCACAGCTGACGACAGAACCGCCTTCTGGAACGCCTTGTAGAGATCCTTCAGCGTCAATTCCCGGTAGATGAAGCCGACGATCAGGCCATAGAGCACGGCAACGATGGCGGCTTCCGTCGGGGTGAACACACCGCCATAGATGCCCGACAGGATAATGACCGGCATGAGCAGCGGCAAAAAGGCGGCACGGAAGCTGTCCCAGATCCCGGTCAGACCCTGAAACTCGGTCTTCTCGATGCCCTCGCGACGGGTCATGAACCAGTTGAGCACCAGCATGGAAAGACAGATGACGATCCCGGGCGCCAGGCCTGCGAGGAAGAGATCGGCGATCGATACGCCGGTGACAACTCCATACAGGATAAGCAGGATGCTCGGCGGAATGATCATGCCGGTGACGCCGGCGGCCGCGATAGCGGCGGCGGTATATTGCGGACGGTAGCCCTTTTCCTCCATCGGCGCATTCATGACCCCGCCGATGGCGGCCACCGTCGCCGCATTGGAGCCTGACAGGGCTGCGAAGAAACTGGAGCCGAGAATGGCGACGGCTCCCAGTCCGCCGGTCAGATGCCCGACCAGGGAACCTGCGAAATTGACCAGACGGCGAGACATGCCGCCGGTCGACATGATTTCCCCGGCAAGAATGAAGAAGGGAATGGCGAGCAGCGGGAAGGAATTGTTCGTCGACAGCAGGCGCTGTGCGGCGATCTGGAGATCGATGCCGCTGATGATCAGTCCCAGGACGCTCGACAGGCCCAGCGCCACCGCGATCGGCGTGCGGATGAGCATGAGCAGGATGAGAGATCCGAAAATCGCTGCCGTTACCATGGAAGTGTACCGATTTCAGGAAGGTGAAGGTTATTGGCCATCTGCGAGAAGCTCGGCGTCGGGCGCCTTGATCTGCCTGACGACCAGTTCCAGCGAAAACAGAATGAGGAAAGCCATGCCGACGGGGACGGCGCCGTAGACCCATGCCATGGAGATTTCCAGGGCCGGAGAGATCTGCGACTGGACCCGCATCGTCAGCTTGATGCCGGCGACCAGGATCAGGGCGAAGAAAACGATGCCGAGCAACGACGAGCCGACCAGCGCGGCACGGCGCGGGACCGTGGGCAGGTGAGACACCACCACGCCGATCGCCGCGTGAACGTTTCGTCTCAGAGCCACGGCCGAGCCCAGGCTGATCATCCAGATGAAGAGATAGCGGATGAGCTCGTCGGGAAAGGCGAGGGAGCTTTCGATGATGAAGCGGAAGACCACCGTCGCGATGCCGAGAACGAACATCGCGACGAAGCTGAGGACGCACACCACCGACAGTGCAAGCTCGGTTAGGTCGAGGAATTTCTTGATGACCTGCATGATCTGGGTTCCCTGCCGGTGGTGCGGGTGCTTACTTGGCTTCGACCGCGGACTGGATCAGTTCGGCGCCGATCTTGTCCTTGTATTCGGCCCAGACCGGTTCCATGGCCTTCTGGAAGGCGGCAGCCTGTTCCGGGGTCAGGCGGGTGACGACCATGCCGCCCTTCGCCATCTCGTCGAGATAGGTCGCCTCGACCGCGTTCAGTTCCTTGCGCTCCCAGTCCTGGGTCTCGATGGCGGTTTCCTTGAACAGCTCTTTCACGTTGTCCGGAGACTTCTGCCAGAGGCTGTCGCTTGCCAGGAACATGATGCCGGCCCATTGATGGCGGGACAGGGTGATGTTGCCCTGAACCTTGTCGAAGCCGAAGGCCTTGACGTTGCCGACCGGGTTGTCCTGGCCGTCGACAGTGCCCTGCTGCAGGCCGGTGAAGACCTCGGACAGCGCCATCGGCGTCGGGTTGGCGCCGAGCGCCTTGAAGGTGGCGACATTGAGCGGGTTGTTCACGACCCGGAATTTCACGCCCTTCATGTCGTCCGGCATCTCGATCTTCTTGTCGCGGGTCGTGATGGTCCGGAAGCCGCTTTCATACATGGCAAGCGTATGGATGCCGGTCTGCTTCTGCAGGCCGTCATAAAGCGCCTGGCCGACCGGGCCGTCGGAAACCGCATAGGCATGCTCGCTGTCGCGGAACAGGAACGGCAGGTAGAAGATGTCGAGCGGAGGATAGAAGCTCGCCACGTTGGTGGTCGGCACGAGGGCGAAATCGACAACGCCGATCTGGGCGGATTCGACCAACTCGCGCGAGGACCCGATGGTGCTGTTCGGGAACACCTGGATCGTGATCTTACCGCCGCTCTTTTCCTTGACCTTGTCGGCAAACATCTGCGCGCCTTTGGCGAGCGGATGGGTCTCGTTGTAGGGATGGCCGAATTTCAGGGTCATTTCCGGATAGTCTTCGGCGCTGGCGCCACCGAGCACGACGAGGCTCACGGAAAGGGCCGCAACGGCGGTGCGTGCGGTCCGGAACAGCCTGCTGGTCAGGCCGGGGCGATTGGATAAGGTCAGGTTCATGGAAGGTGCTCCTGTCTGCTGTGGTTTGATCCGCTCCCCAAAAGCGGACTGGTCACGATGGGCTTGGCGCCCATTCTGGTTTTCACCGGCGATGCGGGATTCACCGGCATGTCAAAACATCTCGCGCAGGTTGGTCTGTTCCGGCGAGGAGATGGGAACGATTTCGATGACCCGGTCGCTCGGCGGTACGAAGATCCTTTGCCAGGTGATCGGCGCGTCCCGGTAGCTGAGGCCGCCGATGGTCCAGACGATGCCGTATTGGCCATGGGGCACGTTCAGGACGCGCGTGATCCGTGGCGGCAGCGGCTGACACACCATCGTCTGATGCGTGTTGATCGTCGGTGCGTTGAAGCGTTCGGCCAGGAAGTCGCGGAAGGAAACGCCGTTGAGGGTCGCTTCGCTCATATCGGCGATCTCGGCAAACCGGCTCGCGGGCAGGTAGATCTCGCTGAAGACGTCGAATTCGTCGTTGACGTTCACGAGGCGATGGATGTGGACATAGTTCTCTTCCGGTGTCCCGAAGAAATTGCTCCAGGGTCCGCTCTCGCTGGTCAGCTCGACGTCGATGATCTTGAAGTAGACGGGTAGCAACCGCTTGCCGCCTTCCGCCATGAAACGGAAGTGCCGCAACTGGCCTTCCTGGGCCTGGGCGCCGGTGACGAAGGTGCCGCGCCCGTGATGGCGTTCCACCACGCCCATCTGCACCAGGCTGCGCAGGGCCCGCTGCACGGTTCCGAGGCTGGCATCCATTTCAGCAGCGAGCTGGTCTTCGGCCGGCAGGCGGTCCCCCGGAAGCCAACGCCCGTCTTCAATGGCGCTCAGGATCTCTTCGGAGATCTGCCGGTGTTTCGCTTTTGCCGAACCAAGTTTCGAAACTTTCACGGTCTGCACCTGTCGCGCTGGATAAAGTCCTATAAAGGACTGATGCTTATTACGCTACAGATTCAATAAATAGGCCACAAGTCCTATATAGGAATAAAGTTGGATTGGAGTCATTATGAGCAAATTGCCCATTGCCTGGACTTCGAACGGATGTGTTTTGCTCATCTGATGTGCAAATCGGATCAGGGATGGATCTGTACCGTGAGCGGATGAAACAGAAGCCTTGAGCCATTGCCGATCCGCCTGACCCCAAGCAATGCTTTAGTGCGAAGAACGGCGGGCGGATTGGAAGGACAGGGAGATCCGCCCTGCGGCGCTCATGTGAGCGCCGAACTTCTTTGTCGGAGTGGCGCGTTCCCTTGTTCGAAAAGCGTTTCCGGGGGCTTTTTTGAATTTTTCATTGACTCGACCCCTTTATCCGCGCAATCATCATAATTGATCAATGTGTTCAAAATTGAACAAAATCAGAGGGTCACATGGATCTGTTTAAAGACCGCCTGTCGCAAAAAGCGTTCGACACCAGCCGTCCGGCGCTTGCCCATCAGTCCCGGGGTCGGGACCTGACCGAGGTCGAGCAAAAACTCGCCGAAGCGCTGATGGAAATCTATGGCGCTGGCGCAAGCGATTATGCCGCTGTTGCCGCTGCCCTGACGGACCGCAAGGTCGTCGCGCCGATCTCGGGCAAGACCGACTGGACCGAGGCGCTTCTGGCGGAAGAGCTCACGGCCATCAACGCGGACTTCGACAGCGCTTACCTGGAAAACGGCTATGGCGCTTGAATTTCGCGGCGTCAGCAAGGAATTCGAGTCCCGCACCGGCGGTATGATGACGGCTGTCGACAGCGTCAGCTTCCGCGTCGATGAGGGGGAATTCGTTTCTGTCGTCGGTCCGTCCGGTTGCGGCAAGAGCACCATCTTGAGCATGACCGCCGGATTGTATCAGCCGACCGTCGGCGAGGTCCTGGTCAGTGGCGAGAAGGTGACCGGTCCGAACCAGCATGTCGGCTTCATGCTGCAGAAGGATCTGCTGCTGCCCTGGCGCAGCATTGTGCACAACATCGAGTTCGGTCTGGAGTCCCGTGGGGTGGCGCGCGAGGAGCGTCGTGCCATCGCCATGAAGGAACTCAAGCACTGCCATCTGGACGGCTTCGAGGGGCACTATCCCTACCAGTTGTCCGGCGGGATGCGGCAGCGTGCGGCCCTGGCCCGCACCCTTGCCATCGATCCCGAGATCATTCTGCTCGACGAACCGTTTTCCGCGCTCGATGCGCAGACCAAGATGCTGCTGCAGAACAGCTTCGCGGAAACGATTTCGGAAAGCCGGAAGACCACCCTTCTGATCACCCACGACCTTGCCGAGGCCGTCCTGATGTCCGACCGGATCCTGGTCCTGTCGGAGCGTCCGGGACGCGTGATCGCGGACATCAAGGTCGATCTGCCACACCGTGAACGGCCACTGCAGCGGCGCAAGTTGCCGGAAGTCAATAACTACGCCGCGCAGCTCTTCGAGCTGCTCAAACTAGAAGAAAAGACCATCTAGATCGTTTTGAAATCCAGCAGGGGATCTCTGTAATGAAGCGTTTCGCAATTAGCATGATGGCCGCCGTGATGGCGGTTTCCGCAGGTGCGGCCCAGGCTGCCGAAAAGGTGACCTACCTTTTCCCGGCACCGGACTTCCTGCCTGCCTTCGCCCCGTTCCAGCTTGCAAAGAACAAGGGTTATTTCGCCGATGAGGGCCTGGATGTCACCTTCATGGTCGGCAAGGGCGGCGCGGATGTAGCCACCCAGGTTGCCGTCGGCAACGCAGACATCGGCGGCGGCATCGGCGACACGCCGATCATCGTGCGCGCCAATGGCCTGAACATCCGCGGTGTTGCCCTCCTGGGCGGCCGCGGTCTGACCCAGCTTGCCTGGCGCAAGGATTCCGGCATCACCGGTCCGGCCGACTTCAAGGGCAAGGCGATCGGCGTGCTCGGCTTCCAGGACACGACCTACTACAACCTGCTTGGCGCCATGGCGTCCGTCGGCCTTAGCAAGGATGACGTCAACATCCAGGGCGTCGGCCCTGGCGGCATCATTCAGCTGACCATTGCCGGCACCCTGCAGGGCATGTCCGGTGTGCCGGAGTGGATCGCGGCTATCGAGGCTGCCGGCGTTCCGATGGACCAGGTTTCCGTCGACACCATGTTCCCGGCCATGGCCCAGGCGATCCTGGCCTCCGACAAGACCATTGCCGAGCGTCCGGAAGTCGTGAAGGGCATCGTTGCCGGCGTGATCCGTGCCCTCAAGGACATCCAGGCCGATCCGGCCAAGGCTGCACAGGAATACGTCTCCTTCGTGCCGCAGCACACCGGCAAGGAAAAGGCGATCGAGGCCATCATGCGCGCCTATGTGGAGAAGGTCTATCCGGCCGCTGAAGGTCAGCCGCTCGGTGCCTTCGATCCGGCGCGTATGGCCAAGGTGCAGAAGTTCTATATCGACAACGGTATCGTCAAGACGGCCGTTCCGGTGGAAGATCTCTATACCAACGAGTTCGTCCCGCAATGACGGATGCCAGTTCTTCAATCGGGGTCGCGGCGCCTGCCGCCGCGGCCCGTGGAGATCACAAGAGACGGAAGAAGCCGATGACTTCGTCGAAAAGCACCCTGTTCATGAGCCTTGCGGTCCTGGCCGTGTTGCTCCTGTGCTGGGAGTTTCTGCCGCCCGCGCTCGGCGTGCCGAAGTATATCATTCCGACCGTGTCCGACTGCGCGGTGGAAATGGTCCGCATGTGGCAGCAGGAAAACCTGCTCGGCAACACGATCTCCACCGCGGTCTACACCGTCCTGGGGTTCGCTCTCGGCAGTCTGCTCGGCGCCGTTATCGGCTATGTCCTGGGCATGTCGAGCTTCTGGGAAAAGGTGCTGTCGCCCTATATTCTGGCGCTGCAGATCGCGCCGAAGGTAGCCTTCGCGCCGCTGTTCATCATGTGGTTCGGCTATAACGCCATGCCCAAGCTGCTGGTGACCGTCCTGATCGTGTTCTTTCCGGTGCTGGTCAATGTGCTGCAGGCGATGAAGACGGTGGACCGGGACCTGGTCAACCTGGCGCGCGCCTACAACCTGTCCCGCCTGGGCGTTTTCTTCAAGGTCGAGATGCCGTCCACCATGCCGAACCTGCTGGCGGGCCTTCGTATCGCGTCGACGCTTGCCGTGATCGGCGTGACCGTCGGCGAACTGGTCGGCGGCAACGTCGGGCTCGGCTTCCTGATCTCCTACGGCGGCGGCCAAGCGAATGCGGCCATGGTGTTCAACGCCATCGTGCTGCTCACGGTCATCGGAATCGTTCTTTATACCGCGATCGCGCGGGTCGAGGAGCGCGTGCTCCATTACCTGCCGAAAGCGCAGAGCTGAACGGATCGGCGCGGGCCGTCCGACCTGAGGGAAATGCGGTGCGGTTCACCCCGGCGAAATCGGCCGGGAAAGGAAAACCGCGAGAAAAAGACACCAGAGCATAGGTGAGAGCCGGGGCGGGACATGAGACCGCCGGCCTTGGACAAGGAGTGGAGAGAGATGGCCGATATCGACAAGAAGGCGCTGATCGAGGAACGCGTCAACCAGGGGCTCCTGGGGCAATGGTACCCGGTCGCCAAATCCGTCGAAATCAAGGATTCCCGGCCTTACGGTGCGCGCCTGCTCGGCCAGAAGCTGGTCTTGTGGCGCGACAAGGACGGCAAGATCCAGTGCATCGAGGATTTCTGCCCGCACCGCGGTGCGCCGCTGTCTTATGGCGAAATCCATGACGGCAATATCGGCTGCCGCTACCACGGCGTCATCGTTGACGGCGAAGGCGTCGTCAAGCGGGTGCCGGCCATGCCGGAATGTGCCCTTGAGGGCCGCAAGGCGCTGAAATCCTTCCACACCACCGAAACCCACGACGCGGTCTTCGTCTACATGCCGAGCGTCGAGCACCCGGAACCGCCGGAACTGGCCCTGCCGCAGGAGTTCACCAGCGACGAGTGGACCGGCTTCCTGTGTACCTCCGTCTGGGGCACCAACTACCGCTACGCTATCGACAATCTCGCAGACCCGATGCATGGCTGCTACCTGCATGCGGAGAGCTTCACGCTCGCCTATGGCGCCAAGCAGGACCTGATGAAGCTGGACAAGACCGATGACGGCTTCCGCGTCAGCCGGGTCGAGCAGGCCGGCGACAACTTCGACTGGACGGAGTTCGAGATCCATCCTGGCACCATGTTCTGCTTCCTCGATATTCCCTATCCGCCGGCGGCAGGCCCCGGTGGCAACATGCGTATCGTCGGCTTCGTGTCCCCGATCGACGAGACCACCTGCAAGGTGTTCTTCTGGCGCCTGCGCAAGGTCAGCGGACTGGCCCGCGAAAGCTGGCGCTTCCTCTATCGCGCCATGCTCGAAGAGCGTCACTGGCACGTGCTGGAGCAGGACCGGGTCATGCTGGAAGGCATGCCGGACGACGCCCGCAAGCGCGAAATGCTGTACCAGCACGACCTTGGTGTTTCCCGTATTCGCCAGATGCTGACCCGCGCGGCCAAGAGCCAGATCGAGGCTGAACTGAGCGCGCAGGAGGCAGCCGAGTAATGCTTAAAGGGCGGACCATACTCGTCACTGGTGCTGCGCGCGGCCTCGGGCGTGAAATCGCACGGTGTCTTGCCGGCCATGGCGCCCGGCTGATTCTGGCGGATATCGCCGAGGAGGAAGGCCGTGCCGTGGCGCAGGAGCTTGGTGACGCGGTCCGCTTCCTTCCCGTCGATCTCGGCGAACCGGCATCCATTCAGGCGCTTGGCGAGGCCGTTGCTTCCGAGACCGGGGGCAAGCTTCATGGTCTCGTCAACAACGGCGCGATCGCGACGGGCATCGGCGGCATTCCCTTCGACGAGATCGAGATCGACAGTTGGGACCGGGTCATGCGCGTCAACGTCCGCGGCACCTGGCTGATGACCCGCGCCTGCCGGCCGATGCTGGCGGCCTCCGGCTCCGGCCGGATCGTCAATGTGGCCTCCGATACCGCACTCTGGGGTGCGCCCCGGCTGATGTCCTATGTGGCGAGCAAGGGCGCGGTCATGTCCATGACCCGTTCGCTCGCCCGTGAACTCGGGCCGGAACGGATCGGGGTGACGGCGGTCGCGCCGGGCATCCTGACCACGGAATCCACCGACTACGTACCGGAAGCCCGCCATCGGCTCTACTCCGAGGGCAGGGCGGTTCCCGGTCCGCAGGCAGCCTCGGAGATCACCGACGTGATCGCCTTCCTCGTCAGCGAGGGTGCCCTGACGCTGACCGGCCAGGTGCTGCCGGTCAACAACGGTTTCGTATTCAAGTGAGCCGCCCATGACTGTCCAGACCCACATTTCCGGCGGCATTGAATACCTGGATCGGCCGGGGCAGAGCGACGACCCGGTTCTGGTGCTGCTCCACGGCATCGGCAGCAATGCGACGTCGTACGAACCCTTTCTCGATCACATCGCCCCGGACTTCCGGGTGATCGTCTGGAATGCGCCGGGCTATGGCGGATCGGAGCCTCTGGCAAAGGACTGGCCTCAGGCCGCCGATTATGCCGAGGCTCTGAAGAGCCTTCTGGACCGTCTCGGACTGGACCGGGTGCTGCTCGTCGGCCATTCGCTCGGAACCCTGATCGCTGCGACCTTTGCAACCGCTCATCCGGACCGCGTGGCGCATCTGCTGCTGGCATCGCCCGCTCTCGGTCACGGCGTAACGCCGGGGAGCCCTTTAAGCGCGGCGGCCCAGAAGCGGCTGGATGATCTTGCCGCACTTGGGGCCGAGAAATTCGCCGAAGCGCGCGCTGCCCGGCTGGTGTTCGAACCGGATGCCAATCCGGATCTGGTCGCCCGTGTCCGCGATGCCATGTCCCGGGTCTCCAGCCCCGGCTACGACATGGCGGTGCGCATGCTGGCATCCGGCCGTCTGCTCGACGATGCCTCCCGGCTGGCCGTACCGACCGATGTGATTGTCGGGTCGGAAGACGTGGTGACGCCGCCGGAAGCCGCCCGCAAGACCTATGCCGCCATTCCGGAAGCCGTACGCGGCACGTTTACGGAAGTGCCGTCGGCGGGACACGCCCTTTATCAGCAGGCGCCTGAGGCTTTCGCCTTGGCGCTGGCTTCAATGACTTCGCCCGTATCGTGACGGGCCGGAACAGGAGACTGGAAAATGTCTGATCCGATACGCGTCGGCGCTCTGCGCGGCATCATGATGCGCGGACCCGGTATAACCGAGACGCTGCCGTTCTACGAAGACATGTGGGGTCTCGACCTGTCGCACAAGGGCAATGACGAGGTTCTCCTGCGGGGTACCGGCACCGAGCCTTTCCTCTACGGCCTCAAGGATGCCCCGGTCTACGGCATCGAATATGTCCACTTTTCCATGCCCGACCGGGCCTCGATGGACGCCCTCCATGCCCAGGTCACGGCAGCGGGTGCTTCCGTTGTCGGCGATCCGGCGCCTTTCCCGGATTTCTGCGGCGGTTATGGCTTTGAGGTGCTCGATCCGGACAACCGCCGCCTGCGCTTCCGCACCGAGGCCAAGGAACTGGAGCCGAAGAATGACTGGGCGCGTCCGCGCAAGGTGAGCCACGTGGTGCTCAACACGCCGGACATGGAAGGCGTTCAGGACTGGTACTGCAAGGTGCTCGGCTTCCGGGTGTCCGACTATTCCGCCGACCAGATGGTCTTCCTTCGCTGCAACACGGACCACCATTCGATCGCCCTGGTGCGCGCCCACTATCCGAGCGTCAATCATGTCGCCTTCGAGATGCCGACGCTGGACGAGTTCATGCGCGGCATCGGCCGGATGAAGCAGAAGGGTCATGTCCCGACCTGGGGACCGGGCCGGCACGGACCGGGCAACAATCCTTTCGCCTATTTCGTTTCTCCGTCCGGTTTCGTGATCGAGTTCACCTCCGAGCTGCAGCAGATCGACGAGGCGACCCATGAAGCCAAGGTCTGGCCGCGCACCGATCCCGAAGCGATGGACCGCTGGATGACGGCCGGCCCGCCAACCCCGGCGCAGCGCGCGGTCATGCAGGGCCGTCCCGATCCGGGCTTTCCGGAACTGAGGAAGAACTGATGCATTACGGCTACGACGGCCGGGTCGCGGTGGTGACCGGCGGATCTTCAGGCATCGGGTTGGCGACGACGCGCCTGCTTCTGGCAAGCGGTGCGAACGTGGCGATCTGTGCCCGCAATGAAGAGCGGTTACAGAAGGTCGCTTCGGAACTGACCGCCGAATTCGGTGAGGGCCGGGTGCTCGCCAAGGCGCTGAACGTGCTCGACGAGGCCGATGTCCAGGCCTTCGCGGTCGACGTTCAGGACCGGTTCGGCCGGTGCGATCTGCTGGTCAACAACGCCGGACAGGGCCGGGTGTCGACCTTCGCCGAAACGTCCGATGAGGACTGGCGCGCCGAATACGAGTTGAAGGTGTTCAGCCAGGTCCGCCCGGTGCGCGCCTTCAAGGCGATGCTCACGGAAGCGAACGGCTCCATCGTCGTGGTCAACTCGCTGCTCGCCTATCAGCCGGAGGCGCACATGGTGTGCACGTCTTCCGCGCGGGCCGGCGTTCAGAATCTGGCGAAATCTTTGAGCGTGGAACTCGCGCCGAAGGTTCGGGTCAATTCCATCCTGCTCGGCCTGGTCGATTCCGGCCAGTGGCAGCGCCGGTTCGAAGCCCGCGAGGACAAGAGCCAGAGCCGCGAAGACTGGTACGCCGATCTCGCTTCTAAAAAACGTATCCCGCTGGGACGGCTGGGGCAGCCGGAGGAGGCCGCCGCGGCGATCTGCTTCCTGGGCTCGCCCGCCGCCAGCTACATCACCGGCGCACAGATCGAGGTCTCGGGCGGCGTCTCCCGGCATATCTGAGGGAACAAAAATGAAAATGGAAAAGATCACGATCACTGAAACGGTCGGTGACTTCATCGCCCGCTACCTCGCCGAAATCGGCGTCACCACCGTGTTCGGGGTCATCTCGATCCACAATATGCCGATCCTCGACGCGATCGCCCGCCAGGAGCGCATCCGCTTCGTGCCGGCGCGTGGCGAGGCCGGCGCCATGAACATGGCCGATGCCTATGCCCGCGTGTCGCAAAGCCTTGGCGTGGTCATCACCTCAACAGGCACGGCCGCCGGCAATGCAGCCGGCGCACAGGCGGAAGCGCTGACCGCCGGGTCGCGGGTCCTGCACATCACCACCCAGGTCGATATCGAATTCGCAGACCGGGACCGCGCCGCCATTCACGACGTGCCGCGCCAGCCGGATATGCTCAAAGGCGTCTCCAAGGCCTATTTCCGCATGTGGGACGCGCGCAATGCGGTCGGTACCCTGACGGCGGCCGTTTCCTCTGCGTTGAGCGCGCCGACGGGTCCGGTCAGCCTGGAAATCCCGGTCGATGTCCAGCGCACCCAGGCCTGCGAGACCGGAGCGATCCACGCACCGGTGCCGATGACGCCGCGTGCGCCCGATGCGGTCGTCGAGGAAATCGCCGAGCGGATCAAGTCGGCAAAGCGTCCGCTGCTGTGGCTCGGGGGCGGTGCCCGTGGGGCTTCCAAGGAAGCAAGTGAACTGCATCGTCGCGGCCTCGGCATCGTCACCAGCACCAACGGTCGCGCCATCGTCTCCGAAGAACAGCCGGGCAATCTCGGCGCCTTCAACATGACGCCGGAGGCCCAGGAGCTTTACCGTAAATCCGACCTGATGATCGTCGTCGGCTCGCGTCTTCGCGGCAACGAGACCCATAACAACGCGATGGTCCTGCCGTCGCCGCTGGTCCAGATCGACGCGGACGCCACCCAGGGCGGCCGCAACTACCCGGTCGAGATCTTCGCCCACGGTGATGCCGCCGACACGCTCGGCCGGATCCTCCAGCTGCTGCCGGAAAAACTCGATGTCGATCCGAACCAGGCCTTCGATATTGCCACGGCGCGCGCGACCGCCGAAGGGCGCATGCGCGACGTTCTCGGCCCCTATCGGGTCATCGCCGACGAACTGGCAGTTCGGGTGTCCGATGGTAAACATCCCTGGGTGCGTGATGTCACCATTTCCAATTCCACCTTCGGCAATCGATATGTCCGGATCGCAGAGCCCCGGCACGGTGTTCACGCCCTCGGCGGCGGCATCGGTCAGGGCGTGGCCATGGGCATCGGCGCCGCCCTGGCTTCGCCCGAGGCCAAGGCTGTGACCCTGCTTGGCGACGGCGGCACCATGCTCGGCATCGCCGAGATGATCACGGCAGTCGAAGAAAAGGCCGGCCTGGTCTACGTTCTGATGAACGACAAGGCCTATGGCGTCATCCAGAACATCCAGGATGCGCAGTATGACTCCCGCCGACACTATTCCGCTCTGGCGACGCCGGATTTCGCCACCTTCTGCGCTTCCATCGGTATGCCGCACCGGGTCGTCGGCTCGGTGGACGAGTTCGCGGACGCCTTCGAGGAAGCCGTTTCCGTCGAAGGGCCCAAGGTGATCGAGGTCGACATGTGCGCCATCGGTCCCTTCGCCCAGGCCTTTTCCGGTCCGCCCGCGGGAGCCGCAGGAAACAGGACCTGATCCATGCGCCTGGGACTGATCGGATACGGCAATATCGCCGGGACGCTGCTGCGGCTGATTGCGGAAACCCCGGAAATCAGGCTGGAAGCGCTCACGGTGCTCGGACTGCCGGAGAAAACGGACGCATTGGTCCAGGACCTTGAAGCCACTCATGGCGGTCTGGGCTGCAGCTTTGCGGCTGTCTCCAGCGCCGAAGGTCTGCTTGCGGCCAAGCCCGATCTGGTTATCGAATGTGCCGGCCATCAGGCCGTCGTCAGCCATGTGCCGACGATCCTGAGGGCCGGTGTCGATGTGGTGCTCGTGTCGATCGGTGCCTTTGCGCACCGGGAGCTGGAAGCCGAGCTTCGTGCAGCAGCCGAGGACGGTGGAGCGCGGATCGTGCTGCCGGCCGGTGCGGTCGGCGGGATCGATCTGCTGGCCGCCCTGCGCCCGGCCGGACTGACATCGGTCATCTACCAGGGCTGCAAGCCGCCTGCGGCCTGGGCCGGAACGCCCGCGGAAGCCGCGGTCGATCTCGATGGGCTCACGGAAGCCACGGTGTTCTTCTCCGGCTCGGCCCGCGATGCGGCCGCGCAATATCCGAAGAATGCAAATGTGGCGGCGACCATCGCGCTTGCCGGACTCGGCTTCGACGACACCAAGGTCGAGCTGATCGCCGACCCGGCCGCGTCCGGCAATACCCACGAATTCACCGCGGTTTCCGGCGTCGCACGCACGTCGATCCGCATCGAGAACCTGCCGTCGCCCGGCAACATCAAGACGTCCGTGACCACGGTGTACAGCGTTCTGCGCGAGCTGCGGAACCGCGTCGCTCCAGTCGCGATTTGAGGAGACCCGGATGATCGACCTTCCTGAAGGCAAACTTTTCGTCGGCGGCGTGTGGGAAGAGGGCACGGGCCCGGAAATCACCTCGATCTTTCCAGCGGACGGCACGGTCAACCGCGTGTTGCGCGGCGCGTCGCAGGCCGACGGTCTGCGCGCCATTGAGCGCGCCCGCGCAGCACAGGCCGATCCGGCCTGGCGCAATCTGAAAGCCCATGATCGGGCGAAGTACCTCTATGCCATCGCAGACGGCATTGAAGCGAATGCAGATCGGATTTCCTTTATCCAGACCCGCGACACCGGCAAGACCCTGAGGGAAACCAAGGCGCTGGCGATGTCGGCGGCCGGAACCTTCCGCTACTTCGGCGCGGTTCTGGAAACCTCCGACGAGGCGCTGACCGTTCAGCGCGGCGACGCCCTGACCCTGTCGGTCTACGAGCCGCTCGGCCTCGTCGGTGCGATCACGCCATGGAATTCGCCGATTGCATCGGACGCGCAGAAGGTGGCGCCCGCCCTTGCCGCCGGAAACGCGGTTCTGCTCAAGCCCGCGTCGTGGTCGCCGCTCGTCAGCCTGGAACTGGCGCGTATCGTGGAAGCGGCCGGTCTGCCGAAGGGATTGTTCTCAGTGCTGCCGGGTGCCGGCCGAGAGATCGGCAACCTGCTGGTCGATCACCCGGACATCGCAAGGGTCAGCTTCACCGGCGGTACCACCACCGGCCGCCAGCTTGCCCGTCAGGCGGCGGAAAAACTGATGCCGGTGTCGCTGGAACTGGGCGGCAAGTCGCCGACCATCGTCTTTGCCGATGCCGATATCGACCAGGCGATTGCCGGTGTCCTGTTCGGCATCTTCTCCTCCACCGGTCAGAGCTGCATCGCCGGCGCGCGCCTGTTCGTCGAGCGCCCGATCTACGACCGGTTCGTGTCCCGTCTGGTGGACGTCACCAAGCGTCTCAAGGTCGGTAATCCGTTCGAGGCGGACACCCAGGTAGCGCCGCTGATCCACTTCGATCACCGCGAGAGCGTGGCCGAACACGTGGAGGCCGCCCGCGCCGACGGCGGCGAGATCCTGTGCGGCGGCAGGGCCCCGGA
Organism: Roseibium sp.; assembly: GCF_048260565.1. GTDB lineage: Bacteria > Pseudomonadota > Alphaproteobacteria > Rhizobiales > Stappiaceae > Roseibium. The sequence goes on from NZ_JBLXGP010000013.1 coordinate 118,871, forward strand.
AGGCGCGGACTACGCCAAGGGCGCCTATTACCTGCCGACGATCATTGCCGGCCTGCCCAACACCGCACGCCTGTGCCGCGAGGAAGTGTTCGGGCCGGTTCTGGCCGTGCTTCCCTTCGACAGCGAAGAGGACGTGATCGCCCAGTCCAACGACAACAGCTACGGCCTTGCCCTGGGTCTGTGGACCCGGGACTTCCCGAAGGCCTGGCGTGTCGGCCGGGCCATCAGCACCGGCACGGTCTGGGTCAACACCTACAAGCAATTCTCTATCTCTACCCCGTTCGGCGGCGAGAAGGACAGCGGCATCGGCCGCGAAAAGGGCAGGGAAGGCATGCGCGCCTATATGGCGCAGAAATCGATCTACCACGACCTCTCCGGCAAGCCGCATCCCTGGGCCCTGCCGGCCATGGAGGGAGCCGCATGAGCGCATCCGTTGCCATTATCGGGGCCGGACCGTCCGGATGTTTCCTGGCACAGGCCCTGCTCAAGGCCGATCCGGAACTCAAGGTCGACCTGATCGACCGCCTGCCGGTGCCTTATGGTCTGGTGCGTTACGGCGTTGCCGCCGATCATCAGGGCACCAAGGGCATTACACGCCAGTTCGAGCGGGTCTTCGAACGCATGGGCGCGACTTTCATCGGCAACCTGGCCATCGGCGAAGATGTGTCCCTGGACGACTTGCGTGCCTGTTACGATGTCGTCGTTCTGGCGGCCGGCCTGCCGGGAGACCGGTCGCTCGGTATTCCGGGCGAGGATCTGGACGGCGTGATCCGCGCCGGCGATCTGACCCGTGCGCTATACGAACATCCCGATGCCCACCCCTTGCCGAAGCTTGGCAAAAGAGTCGTCATCATGGGCAACGGCAATGTCGCCATCGACCTGCTTCGCATCCTCGGAAAGACGCCCGACGAATTGGCCGGATCTGATTTCGGTGCCGGGCCGAGTGAATGGCTTGCGGCCAACGACATCGAGACCATCGATATCGTCGGTCGTTCTGCGGCCGAAGCCGCCAAGTTCGATCCGGTGATGATCAAGGAGCTCTCCAAGCTCTCCGGCGTAACCATTCGCGTCGAAGAAATGGGATCTGCCGAGAGCGACAACGGTCAGAAGAAGCTGGACGCGTTGGCGACGGTTGACGGTCACGGCACTGGTCCGCGCCAACTGACGTTCCGCTTCGGCCTGACGCCTGAGGAGATCACGGGCGAGGGCGGCAACGTGACCGGTGTCCGCTTCCGGAATGCAAGTGGCGAAGCGGTCGAACTCGCCTGCGATAGCTTCATCACGGCCGTCGGGTTTGCCGCGGCCGGCCATTTGGGCCGGGACGATCTGGTTGCCTCGGCCGAAGACGTGGAGGCAGGCGCCCTGGCGCCGGGTCTCTATGCGACCGGCTGGTTCCGGCGCGGCCCGCGCGGCACCATTCCGGAAAACCGTGCGGACGCGCAGGCGCTTGCCACCCGTATATTGGCGGATCTTGACGCGGCCGGCGCGGATGCCGGAAAAGGCGAGCGAGACGGACTGACAGCCGGACGCGCCGATCTGGTCGACTACGCCGGCTGGAAGCGGATCGACGAAGCCGAAACGGCCGACCTGCCGGCGGACAGGACCCGCCGCAAGATCGCCTGCCGGCAGGACATGCTGGCTCTGGCCCTGCAAAAATCTGAGGAGATCAACGGATGAAGATCACTGTTCTCTACGGTACCGAAACCGGGAACGCCGAGATGCTGGCGGAGGACATCGTCTCCAGCCTGGAAAGCAACCACGAGGCCGAAGCCGTCAACCTGTCCGATTTCGCGCCGGACGACTTCGAGGCGGGCGGGTTCTATCTCGTTGTCTGCTCCACCTATGGCGACGGCGAACTGCCGGCCTCGGCGAAGCCTTTCGCGGAAGCCATGGCTCAGTCCGATGCCGATCTTTCCGGTGTTAGTTTCTCCGTCTTCGGCCTCGGCGATTCCGAATATGATGAGACCTTCAATCACGGCAGCAAGCGCATTGCCGACCTGCTCGCCAAACACGGCGCGACCCAGCTCGGCGATCGGCTGACCCATGATGCGTCCGGCAGTGACATGGCCGACGATCTGGCTCTGCCTTGGGCAGAGGAAATGGTTGCTCTCGCCGTAAAACAGGCTTCAGAGGCAGCCTGATGCTCGCCCGGGAAATCCGCGACCGTCTGTCGACGCCGTGGCATCACGGCGAACGCATCGATCTCACCGGGATCGAATGCGAAGGCCGGCTCGATCTGTCCGGCCTTGAACTTGCTGGCGTCGACTTCCGGAACGCGCGGTTTCCCGACGGCATCGATGCCCACGACGCGGTGTTCCAGGGCCTGTCCTGGTTCGGCGGAGCGATCTTCGGCGGGGAGGTCTCCTTCTCAGGCACCTCGTTCCGCAACGATGCACGGTTCGAGCAGGTAACCTTCTCCCGCAAGGTGTCCTTTGCCGGTTGCGAATTCCGCGGCATCGGCAATTTCAACGGCGCCGTTTTCGAAGGCGATGCGGAGTTCGCGGGCGTTGTCGCCTATGGCAACTTTTCGCTGGAAGGCGCGAGCCTGCGCCAGCAGGCGGATTTCTCCGGTGCCGAGTGGCTGGGCGGGCTCTGGTGCGATGGTGTCCGGCTTCCGGAAAACGCCGATTTCACCGACACCCAGATCCACGGCCGCCTGTGGCTGCGCCGGGCCCTGACCGGCAACAGACCGCTGACCGCGGACCGGTTCGGCCTGTCTTTCGGTTATACCTACGACTGATTTTTTCGAAATTTAGGCCCTGCGGGCGGTGCGCGACGTGTGACCGAGCGCTTCGGAAATCCGGTTCGCGGCGGTCTTGATCGCGCGTTCGATCACGCCGGCCTCGTCCGTGCCCGGCGTGAACACGCTGTCCTGCCCGGTCACGTTGATGCCGCCGACAGCGCGGCCTCGGTCGTCGTAAACGGCGACTGCGCAGGAGCCGATCCCCGGCTCGAAGTTGGCGACGCTCCAGGCAATCCGGCCCTTGCGGTCTTCGGCAAGCTGGGCTTCCAGTTCCTCCAGGGAGGTTCTGGTCTTGTCCGTATAGGCATCGAGTTTCACGTGGTCGTAAAGCTTGTGCAGCGCCTCGGGAGCGAGTTCGGACAGCAGAATACGCCCGATGGTGGTCGCATGCGCCGGCAGCCTGGTGCCGACGCGCACGTTGCTGACCAGATAGGAGTTCGGCGTTTCCCGGGCCAGGTAGACGATCTCGAGGCCGTCGAGAATGCCAAGGTGCGCCGACAGGTTGAGTTCGGCTGCCAGGTCGGCAAGGATCGGCCGGGCGATCTGGACCACATCCCGGTCGGCGATGGCTTCGGAGGCGAGTGCGATCAGCCCGGTTCCGAGCCGGTAGCCGGCGCCTTCGTCGATCTCCTCGATCATGCGCTCGTCTTCCAGCGTATGAATGAGGCGGATCAGGGTGGTGCGGTTGATGCCCAGTTCCTTGGAGGCCGAAGAGATGTTGCGGCAGCGGTTGCCGGCTCCGATATAGCGCAGGAGCGCGATCGCCCGCAGAACCGGCGGAACCGAATAGCCCGTCTGTTCCGCGTCCTTGTCGGATGCCAACGTCATGCTGCCCCCTGATCCAGGTCTCATACTTTCAAACGAAATCGGGATGATTTCAAAAAGCTGATCTAATGTGAACGATATGTCACATATTGATCATTTTCTCAATCGTCGTTTCGTCACGCAGCCAGGTCGTCCAGACCCACTTCCCAGGCATGATAGCCATAGACCCAGTCGGCATTGCCGCGGTCTTTCAGCCATTCATTGGCAAGGGAACTTTCCTGGACGTGGGCGGTGCGGGGCTTTCGTGCGGTCTCGTAGGTTTCGAGTGCGGCCGGCACCTCTGCGGGTGTCTTGCCGTCCAGAGAACGCGCCAGAACGACGGCGTCTTCGATCGCCATGCACGCGCCCTGGGCCATGAACGGCACCATCGGGTGGGCGGCATCGCCGAGAATGGTGATCCGGCCCTTCGACCAGTGTTCCATCGGCGTGCGCACATGCAGGGCCGAACGGGTCACGGTCTCGCAGGCCTCGAGCAGGGCACGGGCCTGCGGATGGAAATCCTTGTAGACCGCGCGCAGCTCTTCGATGTCGCCGGGCAGGGTCCAGCCTTCCTCGGCCCAGTCGTTCTGCGGCGTGGTCGCGAAGACGAAGATCTCTTCGCCGCGGGTCAGCGGGAAGGTGACGATCTGGTAGTCGCTGCTCGGGCCCCACCATTTGGTGAAGGCGTCGAGATCCGGAATGCCGGCGCCCTTGGAGCGCGGGAAGACCGCGCGGTAGGACACCAGCCCGGTGAACTTCGGGTCGTCCTTGCCGAACAGCGCGGTACGGACGACGGAATGGATGCCATCGGCGCCGACGACAACGTCGAAGTCGGCATGACTGCCGTCCGCGAAGCGGATGGTCGCCTTGGTGCCGTCCTGTTCGACACCGGTGACTTTGCAGCCGAAGAGAATCCTGTTGGCCGGAAGGCGATCGGTCAGGGCGTTGAGAAGGTCGGCCCGGTGGATGGTCAGCTGGGGCGAGCCGTAGCGTTCCTCGGCGGCCGTGCTCATCGGCAGGCGGGAGGTTTCTTCGCCACTGTCCCACTGGCGGCTGATCCGGTGCGTGGGCCGTGCCGCGGTTTCGCGCAGCCGCTCGCCGACACCGAGCCGGTCGAGGGCATGGACGGCGTTCGGGGTCAGGTTGATATCGGCGCCGACGCGGCCGAACTCGGAAGCCTGTTCATAAATCGTCACGTCGTGGCCCATGTCGGTCAGCGCGATTGCCGCGCACAGACCACCAACACCGCCACCGCAGATCCCTACCTTCAAAACGGCCATTTCAGTCCCTCGGAAAGATCATATTTGAACTATTCGTTCAATTGTTGTCGTTTATGGATTGCCCGTCAACCGGATAACTACGTAATCGGGGGCGTTTCGGGCTCTATGGAGATGAAGGAGGCGAAGGCCGCCCCCTTCATGTGCTTTGCGGCATCAGGCCTTTTCGAACTTGACCGTTTCCGGCTCGGCGGAACCCACCACATACCAGACGGTTGCAGGCGCGGCGCTGTTGTTGCGGAACCAGTGCTTGCGGCCGGCCGGGGTCTTGATCAGGTCGCGCGGTCCGAGTTCGACTTCGGTGGTTTCACCGTTTTCTTCCCATCCGACAGTCAGGGAGCCCTCAAGCACGAAGAAGGCGTCTTCCACGTCCCGCGTGAACGGTTTGACGCCGACCTGCGACGGAATGCCGAGCATTTCCTTGCGGCAGGTGTCGGTCTCCACGCCGCCCGGGCCGCAGTAGACCTTGCGGGTGAAGCCGGCATCGTCCCAGGTCGTTTCCAGCTCGTTGTGGCGCGCGACGTATTTCGCCATCAGCTTTTGCAGAGGATGGGAGCCGTTCGGGTCGAACGGCATGGTCTTGCCCGGCTGGGCGCCGAAGCTGCGGGCCAGTTCCGGCGCATGTTCCTTCGGGTGGTAGTGGTAGACCGGTGGCAGCGGCTTGCCGACGTCAACGGAAATCGACATCAGGACCGGCTCGACGCCGTCGACGCGGAAACCATGGCCGATCTCGCGGGCGTTCAGGATCATGTCCTTCGGGCCGAGGTTGACTTCAACCACTTCGCCGTCCTTTTCCCAGCCGACGATCAGGCTGCCGTCGATGATCAGGAAGCTTTCCTCGATCTCATGGCTGTGGCAGGCGGCGTATTTGCCCGGCTCTTTGTAGATCAGCGACAAGGTGAAGTGATCCGGCTTCAGGGTCGAGGTGTCGCCGACCTTCGGCGAACCGCCGGCGCCGATATAGCGCATCTGGGCGCGGGAGAGGTCGGGAAAGCCGATGTTCGACGGGAAGGCTTCCCAGTCGAAGCGCTTGTCGACAAAGCGGCCGGTATTGGCCTTCAGAGCTTCCTTGAGGGTTTTGAATTCCTGGTTCTCGATGTTCATGTCGGCGTCTCCGTCCTCATACGCGATTGAAGTGAGCCGATCCTAGACCCATCTTGTTTTACGGGTGAGGCTGCGTTTTACTGGTGAAACGCAAACCGATTTTACTCCGGGGAACAGGAAGATGAGAGAACATGGCGGCTGACGAGGATCGATACCTGGTCCCGGGCCTCGTGCGCGGATTGAAGGCGTTGCAGTGTTTTACCCCGGAAACGCCGAACCTTTCCCTGAAAGACATATCGGAACGTCTGGGGATCACGCGCTCCGCAGCGTTTCGTACGGTCTACACACTAGCTGAGATGGGATGCCTGATCCACGACCAGCGTACCAACACCTACTCCGTCGGTCCCGGTATCCTGCGGCTCAGCTACGGTTATCTGGCCACGCGCGAGATCGTCGAGATCGCCCAGCCGGAACTGGAACGCCTGCGCGACGAACTGAACTGGTCCGCCCATATGGGCGTGCTGGACGGCACTTCCGTTCTCTATGTCCTGCGGGTGCCTGCGCATTATGCCGATGCCTCCATCGTTCACGTCGGCAGTCGCCTGCCGGCGCGCAACACCGCAATCGGCCGGGTGATGCTCGCCGACCTTGGAGAAGACAGCCTGCTGAGCCTGTTTCGCAGCGACAATGCCGGCGTTGGCCAGACGGCGGCCAATCCTGCGGAGGTTCTTGCGCAGGCGAGGGCGGATCGTGGGGCGGAGGCAATCGTCCACGCCGGTCATTTCGAGGCCGGCATCGCGTCGGTCGCTGCCCCGGTCCGCGACATGACCGGTCATGTCGTCGCCGGGATTAACGTCACGGCGCCGATTTCCGAACATCGGCTCGACGAGTTGAACGGCCCGGTACGGGCGAAACTGATCGAGACCGCGAGCAGGATCTCCAGACTGCTCGGCTGGCAGGTGCCTGAGGGCGGCGGTACGAACGAGCGCTGAATTCCCGGAAACGCGGTGTGCCGGACGGCCGGCACGGCCCGAAAATGATCATATTCATATTTCATATTGTATGAATGTAGTCTGCCGACTATGGTCCGGCCGGAAAGCGACGACCGCGTTGCGGGGCCGCCGAAGAGCGCCTTAGGCGACTGGTGTCGAACAGAACAGGTGGACCGGCCGAAAAACGGTCGGCGAACAGATGATGTATCTTGATCCGGTACAATACGGTCTCGGGGTTCTCTCGGGCGGACTTGTGGGTTTCACGCTCGGCATGTTCGGCGGCGGCGGGTCGGTTCTGGCCGTGCCCTTGATGGTGTATCTCGTCGGCGTTCCCAGCGCCCATCTCGCCATCGGAACAAGTGCCTTCGCCGTCGCGGCCAACGCCTTTGCCAATCTCCTGAGCCATGCCCGGCTCGGCAACGTCAAATGGCGGTGCGCGGCCGTTTACAGCGTCGCCGGTATTGTCGGCGCCTTCATAGGCTCCAGTGTCGGCAAGATCGTCGACGGACAGAAACTCCTCCTGCTGTTTGCCCTGCTCATGTTCGTGGTCGGCGGCCTCATGTTCCGCAAGCGCGGGGCGGAGGGAAATCCGGGGGCGCAATGCTCCCGCGAGAACGTGCACAAGGTTCTGGGCTTCGGCGGCCTGACAGGCATTTTCTCCGGCTTTTTCGGAATTGGCGGGGGCTTCCTGATCGTGCCGGGCCTGCTTGCGTCGACCGGCATGCCGATCCTTTTCGCGATCGGTTCATCGCTTGTCGCCGTCACCGCATTCGGGCTGACGACGGCCTTGAATTACGCCTTTTCCGGCTATGTGGACTGGGTGCTTGCGGCGGTCTTCATCGGCGGCGGTGTGTTCGGCGGTCTCATCGGCGGAATGCTCGCCAAGCGCCTGTCGACACGAAAAGGCACGTTGAACACCCTGTTTGCCGGCCTGATTTTCGTGGTCGCCAGCTACATGCTCTACCGAAGCATCGGCCAGATGTTGCAGTCCTGAAGTGCTGATCGTGGAAACCGCTGTCCGGTCTTCCTTATCGAACCGGCCATCGGTCCGGATTTCGGTCCCGCGATCACAGGAAGACGGTTGCGATCCCCGGGATCAGAATGACGAGCAGCAGGACACACAGCATCACCCCGATAAACGGCAGCGTGCCGGCAAAGATCTGCTCGACCGACACGGCCGGATCGTTGAGCGTGTTGTGCACCGTAAAGACCGAGATCCCGAAGGGCGGCGTCAGCAGGCCGATTTCCACCGCGATCACGATCGCGATGCCGAACTGACTGAGGTCGATCCCCATGCTTTGCGCGATCGGGGCTGCGATGGGAACCATGATCAGAAGGATCGACGTGCTGTCCAGGATCATGCCCATGAGGAGGATGAGGCCGGCACAGAGCACCATGAAGCCCATCGGACCGAGACCGCTCTGGTTGACCAGGCCGGCAATCGCGTTGGGCAGCCCTGCAATCGAAAGCATGCGCGAATAATAGCTCGCCGCGATCAGCAGGAGCAGGATCGAAACCGAGATCACGCCCGTCTGCTTCATCACCTGCCAGAGATTGTGACGGTCGAGGGAGCGCCGCGACAGGGCGACAAGCAGCGCGCCGAAGGCGCCCACGCCACCGGCCTCGGTCGGAGTGAAGAAGCCCGAGTAAAGGCCGCCGAGAACCAGGATGACGAGCAAGATGATCGGCACCAGCTTGGCGATCATCCGCCCGACCGGCATGGTTTCGAAGTCGCGGTCCAGCCGGCGCATTTTCGCGGCTTCCGGATCGGTCATCACGAAACCGGGAAAGAGCAACGTCACGGAGATCAGCATCGCCACGAACCCGCCCGCGAGCAGCAGGCCGGGCACGATGCCGGCGATGAACATGCCGCCGATGGAGACTTCCGCAAGCACACCGTAGATGATGAGCAGGAGGCTTGGCGGGATCAGCATGCCAAGCACCGAGGAGCCGGCGACTGTCCCGGCTGAAAACGCGGAGCGATAGCCGTGGCGTTTCATTTCCGGAACGGCGACACGGGTAAAGACCGCGGCCGACGCAATGGAGACACCGGTCACGGCGGCAAAGATCGTGTTGGCGGCGACGGTCGCGACACCAAGTCCGCAGACGACGCGGCGAAGCAGTTCCTCGGCGACTTCGAACGTGTCGCGCCCGACGTTCGAGACGCTGACCAGAAGCCCCATCAGCACGAACAGCGGGATGGTCGCGAAAAGATAGTCCGCAATCCCGCTGTAGGCGGTCAGTTCCAGCATGCGAAAGGCGAGATCGAGATTGTGGCGGATGATCCAGATGCCGGCGAAGGCCACCAGGAACAGCGCATAGGCGATCTGCATCCCGAGCAGGACAAGAAGGATCAGCGCACCGACTAGCAGGAGCCCGATGGTGAGGGTCGTCATGGAAGGCTCCGGAACTTGCGGATTTCATCTTGCGCGCGGTAGAGCGCTGCGAGGACCGCTGCCGCGGACCCCAGGACAGTGATGCCCCTGAAGGGCCATGTCGGTATGGTGAAAACGCCCTGGACGCCGAAGAATTCCGATGTCGCCCAGGCGCTCGCAAGCTTCGGCCAGGACGCCCAGACGATCAGGGCGAATACGATCATCCCGGCAATGCAAAACAGCGCTTCGACCAGGCAAACGCCCTTTGGCGAAACGCCCTGAAGACGACGGATCAGAAAATCGGCGCGGGTCAGCCGTTTCTGCAAGATCGCGGCGGCTACCTGCAGGAAGACGATGGCGACGACGGCACGTCCCGCGATTTCCGCCACACCGGTAATCGGTGCGTTGAAGAAGTTGCGTCCCAGAACATCGGCCACGATGAGCACCATGAGCGCTCCGATCGCGAGCGTGCCGATCGATGACATGATCGCGGCTAGACTGCCGAGGGCCGCGCCGAAGGGCGCTTCCGAGAAAGCCGGGACGTATGCGTCATCGCTTTCGGCATTGGTGTCATCGGTCATCTTCGCATCCACTTCGATCTGCAAACACCCGCCCGGACGGACCCCGGGCGGGTGGAGAGTGCTGTTATCGCCTAAGGCGCAAGGTCGATCCTAGAGGCCTTCGTCCCATGCCCTCAACGGCTCGGCTCCGCGAGCGCGCAGCGCATCGAAATAGGCCTTCAGGACCACGCGCCCGGCATCGCCGGTCTGTTCCAGCCACGGCTCCACGATATTGGGCAGGCCGTTGACCCAGGCAGCCTTTTCCGCTTCCGGCAATTCGTGGATCGTCAGGCCCGCAGCCTGCATTTCGGTCAGCGCGCGCTTGGCAAGATCCTCCACATACTGGCCATGGGCCTGGGAGGTTGCCTTGGCCGCTTCACGGAAGGCTTTTTGGACCGGCTCCGGCAGGCCCTCGAAGAAATCCTTGTTGGCCGCGATGCCGCCGAAATACATCGAGCCGATGCCCACGCGGGTGAGTTCCGGCGCGACTTCGTAGACACGCGTCGGCAGAATGCCGGACGCAAACGACAGTGTGCCTTCGGTCACGCCCGTCTGGATGTTCGTGTAGTAGGTGGTGAGCGCGCCATCGACCGGCGTGGCACCCGTGCCGCGCAGCCAGTTCGCCGACGTTCCGGGTGCGTTCAGCTTCCGGTTAGCGAGGTCACCCATCGAATTGACAGGGAAGGTCGCGTAGATGTCGTAGCTGTCGGTGATCAGCGACGAAAGGTGAACCATGCCGTTTTCGGCCCAGCTGTCGCGAAGCTCGGGCAGGTTTTCGGAAAGATCATCGAAAATCTCGATGATCATCTTGTGGTCTTCGGTGGCGAAGGGCGTGAAATAGGTCACGTTCTGGAGCGGCATGTTGGCGCCTTCCCAGACTGTGCCGACCATGCCGACGTCGACGATGCCGTCCATGACGGCTTCACGGGTATCGGTGAACTTGTAGAGCGTGCCGCCGTAGGATTCGACCCAGTTGATCTTGTACTCGCCCGCGGCCTCCAGGATGCGGTTCACTTCCGGTTCGAAGGTGTTCTTCATCGCATAGACCCAAATGTTCTGTTCCGGGTGCGATGAGCCGATATTGACCGTGATGGTCTGTTGCGCGGCGGCGAAGCCGGCGGAACAGGCGACGATGGCCGTCGCGGTCGCCAAGGTAATGAACTTCATGATTTCCTCCCAGGTTACGGGGCTCTTCCTCCAAAGCCCCATTCGGTTCAGTCCTCCAGGGCCCCAAGTGCCCGAAGGATCCGTTCAGGCGTGAACGGCATCTCGGTGACCTGCGCGCCCATGGGCCGCAAGGCATCGTTGATTGCATTCATGACGGCAGCCGGAGACCCGGCCGTTCCGGCTTCCCCGGCGCCCTTGGCGCCGAGCAGGCTTTCCTGCGTCGGGGTCTCCACGTGACCGATGACCATGTCGGGCATCTCGGCCGCCATGGGGACCAGATAATCCGCCATGGATCCGTTCAGGAGCTGGCCGTCGGCGTCATAGTGGATTTCCTCAAACAGCGCGCCGCCCAGCCCCTGGACGATCCCGCCGCGGATCTGTTCGTCGACGAGCTGCGGGTTGATCACCCGCCCGCAATCCTCGACGCACCAATGCTTGAGAAGCTTCACGATCCCGGTGTCGGTATCGACCTCCAGATAGGAGGCCTGAATACCGTTGGTGAAGGCAAACGGATAGTCGGAGGTGATGTAGTGCCGGGTCTGGACCAGCTCGCGCGGCAGTCCCTTCGGCAGCGTATCGCCGCGGAAATAGACGATCCGGCCCAGTTCCTCCAGCGGCATCCGTGCCTCGCCCGTCGCACTGTCGACCACGGCGCCATCCCGGATATCGAGCTTCGATTGTTCCGCCTGGAGCATAGCCGCCGCCACTTCGAGGATCGAGTCGCGAAGCGCTCGGGCCGCCTGCAGGGCGGCCTCGCCGCCGATGCCAGCCCCGCGCGAGGCCCATGTTCCGCCGCCGTAGGGCGTGACCTGGGTATCGCCGGTGATCACGCGGACCCTGGAGGGCGATACACCAACTCCCTCGGCCACGACCTGGCTCAGCATCGCCTCGGTTCCCTGTCCCTGTTCGGTCACGCCGGACAGGGCCACGATTGAACCGTCGGGATCCATCCGCACCGTGCATCCGTCCTGTGCGGAGATCCGCGCGCCGCCGATGCCGTACATGAACGGGGAGGGGTTGGTCAGCTCGATAAAGCTGGCAATGCCGATCCCGCGATGGATGCCCTGCTTGCGCAGCTCCGCCTGCTCGGCCCTAAGACCGTCGTAATCCATCAGCTCCAGGAGCTTGTTCAGCGAGGCGTGGTGCGACAGGCCCTCGAACCGCATGTTGGCGGGCGAGGTCGCCGGATAGGCGTCGTCCCGGAACAAGTTGCGCCGGCGGATTTCGACCGGGTCCATCCCGATCTCCGCAGCGGCCATGTCGACAAGCCCTTCCGTGATCGCAACCGCGATCGGATGTCCCACCGCACGGTACTGGCAGGTGGGTGTCTTGTTCTGGAAGACGACCGTCGTCTTCGCGCGGTAGTGCTTGAAATCGTATGGGCCGCCGCAGAGGTTCACCACCTGGTTGCCCTCGATGGCGGAGGTGCGCGGATAGACCGAATAGGCGCCGATCGCCGTCCAGTCGTCCACGTCCATGGCGACGATCGTGCCGTCTTCCTGGACCGCGATCTTCGCCTCGATTTCGTGATCGCGGGCGTGGATGTCGCTGGTAAAGCTCTCCAGCCGGTCGGCCACGAACTTGACCGGTCGGCCCATGATCTTTGCAATGGCAGCGGTTGCCACTTCGTCCGGATAGACATGGACCTTGATGCCGTAGGATCCGCCAACATCCTCGCAGATGACCCGGACACGGCCTTCCGGCAGGCCGAGATGTTCCGCCAGAACCGTCTGGATCATGTGCGGTGCCTGGGTCGCATGATAGGCGGTCATCTGTTCTTCGGCCGGGTTCCAGTCGACAAGGATGGAGCGCGGTTCCAGGGTCACGCCCGTGTGCCGGCCGGTGACGAACCGTGCCGATATCACCTTGTGGGCGGACTGCATGGCCGCATCGACATCGCCTTGCTCGTGCAGGCGCTGGAAGGCGAGGTTGTCGCCCATGTCCGCGTGCAGCACGGGGGTATCGGCATCGAGCGCGCTCATCATGTCGGTCACGACCGGAAGCGGTTCATAGTCCACGTCGATCAGGGCGGCGCCGTCTTCGGCGGCGGCGCGCGAGGTCGCGACCACGGCCGCCACGGGCTCGCCCACCCAGCAGGCCCGGTCGAGAGCGATCGGATATTCGGGCGGGGACTTGAGGCCTTTCAGGTGCGCGAGAACCGCCACCCAGGGCGTGCACACCTTTGCAATGTCCTCCCCGGTGAAGACCCGCAGAACGCCCTTCACGTTCAGGGCCTCGGCGGCATCTATGCCGTTGATCTTGGCATGCGCAAACGGGGAGCGGACGAAGGCGACGTGGACCAGACGGGGCAGCACGATGTCGTCCACATATATGCCGCGTCCCTGCACGAGCCGCTTGGCGTTCGGACGGGGAACCGTCTTGCCGATGTAGGAATTGGGCCGGTCCGGATTTCCGAATTGAATGGTCATGCCGCCCCCCTTTCGGCGCGCGCGCGCGCCACGGTCTCGACCGCATCCACGATCGCTTCATATCCCGTGCAGCGGCAGTAGTTCCCGGACAGGTGTTCCCGGATGTCGGCGCGGGAGGGGACGCCTCCGCCTGCGAGCAATTCTTTCGCCGCGACAAGCATTCCAGGGGTACAGAACCCGCACTGGAGCGCATTGCGTTCCACGAACGCCTCTTGCAGATCGTTGATTTCGGCCGTGTCGGACAGGCCTTCCACGGTCCATACCTCGGAGCCGTCGGCTTGCGCGGCAAGCATCAGGCAGCCGCGCACCGCCTTGCCGTCGACCTGCACGGTGCAGGCGCCGCAAACACCGTGTTCGCAACTGGCATGGGCCCCGGTCAGGCCGAGTGACGTGCGCAGGAAGTCCACGAGATGCTGGCCGGCCGGGACGCGTGCCTCGACCGGTTCGCCGTTCACCGTGAGGCCGATATCGACCTTGTCCCGAAACATGTCCGTCATTCACTTTCTCCCCGGATCGATGCCGCGGCGCGGCGCAGCAGGATGCCGGCAAGATGACGGCGATAGGTGGCGGTTGCCTGTGTGTCGGACGACGGATCGATGTCTGCCTGCAGCGCGCGGACAGCGCCTTCGATGTCGCCCCGGTCGAGTTCCGCCATCGCCTGCACGGCCAGAACCGGTTTGGGAGCAACGGAAAACAGCGAAAGCCTGTGTTTGCCCGAGCGCTGTACCAGGCAGACGCCGGCAAGCGCGTAATCGCCGGACCGGCGGGCGACTTCGGTGATCGTCTGCCGCTCGTCCGGCCCGGCCTTCGGGATCGAGAGGCCCGTCAGGATTTCACCGTCCTGGATGGCCGTTTCGAAGAGGTCATGGAAGAAATCTTCAGCCGGGATGTCGCGGCGTCCATTCAATCCTTCCACATGAAGGGTCGCGCCGAGCGCAAGCACGCAAGCCGGAAACTCCGCGGCCGGATCCGCATGGGCGAGCGCCCCTCCGATCGTGCCGCGGTTGCGGATCGCGGCATGGGCGATAAACGCAACGGCCTGGGAAAGGAGAGGGGCGTGATCCCGGATCAGGGCGTTGCGCCCGATCTCCGCATGGGGCGTCAGCGCCCCGATCCAAAGGCTGTCGGACGTTTCCCGGACACCGGCCAGTTCTCCGATCCGCGAGATATCGATCAGGATGTCGCCTGTGGAAAGCCGCATGTTCATGGCGGCGATCAGGCTCTGGCCGCCCGCAAGAACGCGACCGCTACCATCGCTGGCGGCAAGCATTTCCAAGGCCTGCCGCACGTCGGATGCACGAGCATAGCCGCCCGCCGATGCCTTCATGGCGTCTCCCTCCCTTGTTGCGACGCCTCCTCGCGTCGCTTATTGAGCAGATGCTCACTATTATTGAGCAAATGATCTATAAAAAGCGAGAGATTGCAAGTAGAATATTGCGTGACGTATGACGGGGCGCCGAAAGAGGGATGCGAACGGAATGGCAAAAGTCGATGAATGTGACGAGCGGTCGAGCCGCCGGAGGTTGCCTCCCGGCGAGCGCCGCCAGCAGATCGTCGACGGTGCCGTCGCCTTCTTCGCGGAGGTCGGACTTGAGGGGAATACGCGCGACCTCGCCAAGCGGCTCGGGGTGACACAGTCGCTTCTGTTCAACTATTTTGCGACCAAGGACGACCTGATCGAGGCGGTTTACGAGCAGGTCTATCTCAACCGCCTGTCGCCCGACTGGCCCGCTCGCCTGACCGACCGCTCGGTCTCGCTCAGGCAGCGGCTGCTCGACTTCTATACCGAGTACAGCACGCTCATCTTCCAGTATGAGTGGATGCGGATCTTCATGTTTTCCGGTCTCTACGGCGCGCAGCTCAACCGCCGCTATCTCAAGCATCTGGGCGACGTGATCCTGCGGCCGTTGCTTGGCGAAATCGAGTTCGCGGCGCAGTCGGACGAAGTTCCGGTGATGGAAGACATCTGGAACCTGCACGGCGGCATCGTCTATATCGGCATCCGCCAGCACATCTACCGCATGCCGTGCCCGGACGACCCGTCCGAGGCCATATCGAGAGCTGTGGACCGTTTCCTGTTGTCGTTCGGGGTCGAGCACGGCGATTGATCCGACCGGCGCGAAACGAGCGCTCCATCGCGGAGGTGTTTTGTACCTGCAATCCGTACGTGCCGCAGTGGCGGATTACCCATGCGGATCGAAGCGGTTCACGGCCGGATTCGAAAGGGATGCTAATCGTTTGTTGTTTTTTGCCGGTAGAGAGGTTACCGCAGTGCAATATTGATTTGCACAAAATATGAACATGCGCATAATTACGCCATGAGCCCTTCGCTTTCCATTCTCGTGATCGACGACAACAGGATCCGTGCCTCTATCATCGAGCAGGGGTTGCGCGATGCCGGGCACGATAAGGTCATTCTGATCGATCAGATGGATGGCCTGGTGCGCCAGATCACCGATATCGATCCGGATGTGATCGTTATCGACCTGGAAAATCCGAACCGGGATCAGCTTGAGCATATTTTCCAGATTTCCCGCGCCGTTCGGCGGCCCATTGCCATGTTCGTCGACAAATCCGAGAGCGGCTCCATCGAGGCAGCGGTCGACGCGGGTGTGTCGGCCTATGTGGTCGACGGTCTGAAGAAAGAGCGCGTGAAACCCATTCTCGATATGGCGATCAGTCGTTTTCGCGCCTTTTCCCGGCTGACGGATGAACTGGAGGAAGCCAAAAACGAATTGGCCGACCGCAAGACGATCGACCGGGCGAAGGGCATTCTCATGAAATCCAGAGGCATATCGGAACCGGAGGCCTATGACCTCCTGCGCCGGACCGCCATGAACCAGAGCCGCAAGATCATCGATGTGGCCCAAAGTCTGATAATCGCGAGCGGATTGCTCGAAGGGTAGGCCGTTGTGACCGAAAGAAAAAAGATGGGTTGGTTGCGCCAGGCGAGACGGGATAGGGGCAAATGACCTCTACATCCGCAAAAACAGTGATTGCCGGCTTCATTCCCCTGCTGGACAGCGCCTTGCTGGTGGCCGCCGCCCGGTTCGGGTTTGCCGAAGAGGAGGGCATTGAGCTCAAGCTGGTACGGGAAACCTCCTGGGCAAACATCAGGGACCGGATCTCCATCGGTCACTTCGATGTTGCTCACATGCTGGCGCCCATGCCGATCGCGGCAACGCTCAATCTGACTTCCCTGGCGGTTCCGATGCTGGCGCCGATGACCCTTGGACTCGGCGGCAATGCCATTACGGTTTCCCTGTCGCTATGGGTCGAGATGAAGGGGGAAGGTTCGGATGGCGCGGGAGATCCCGCGTCCACCGGTAAGGCGCTGGCAAAGGTCATTTCCATCCGTCGGTCCAGGGGAAAAGAACCGCTCCGGTTCGCCGTGGTGCACCCCTTTTCCGGTCATGCCTATGAATTGCGCTATTGGCTCGCCGCCGCCGGGATCGATCCCGATCAGGATGTGGAAATCACCGTCTTGCCGCCGCCCTTGATGCCGGACGCATTGGCGGCCGGGCGGATAGACGGATATTGCGTCGGCGAGCCCTGGAACACGATTTCGGTTCAAAAAGGTCAAGGACGCATCGTCACCTTCAAGGATGCGATCTGGCCGTCCAGTCCCGAAAAGGTCCTCGGCACGAGCCAAAGCTGGGCGGATAGCAATGGGGAGACGCTGCAGGCATTGATCCGCGCCCTGGTGAAGGCTGCCGGCTGGTGCGCGAATTGGGATAACGCGGAGGAGTTGGCACGTCTGCTGGCCGATCCGGAGTATCTGGATTGCTCTCCCGAAACCTGTATTCCCGCTTTGACGGGCAAGCTGCAGTTGGAGGCGGACGTCTCGCTGGATGTGCCGCGGTTCATGTCTTTCGCCGCCCCGGATGCTTTGTGTCCGGTAAGTGCCGATGGCCTGTGGTTCTATTCCCAGATGGTTCGGTGGGGACAGGCTGTCTATTCGAAACGGGACGCTGAGAAGGTTGTCGGCACATTCGATGACGGGCTCTACAGAAAGGCGCTGGGGGGCGAAGGTTTCGGCTCTCGTGCGTCACAGGCGCCAAAACAGTTTTTTGACGGGGTCGAATTCAATCCCGTCGATCTCGGTAGATATATCGAATCCTTCCCGACCCATTCACGCCGAACCGAAGTCTAGGTTTATTGTGCATTGCGCAATTTTTCATCAGATTGATTGCATGCTGCGCTGAAAATTAGAGCAGCGTCCGGAAACGATGAAGATTCAGAATTTTGATAAGATGCTGAAATAAAATAATAAAAAGCGAAACAACGAAACTGGCACGCTCCCTGCAGGGTTGGTAGCGAGCCAAAGATGGCCTTCCAGAGAGTTACGTCCGACGCAGGACGTTCAGGCAAAGCCGCCGATGCGACCGAAACATGCACCTCCCGCATGTAGGTCCGTCGGCGGCTTTTTTTGTTTTTCGACATGGCCCTGAGAAGGGTGCTTGCCAGATAGAGGGATCAGCAAGTGACCAGGAAACAGCAGACATTGACGATGACCCGACGCGCCGCACTGGGTGTGCTGGTCGCAGCAGGCCTGACCGGGGTGTCGGGTGCGGCTCAAGCCGACATGCTCGACGTGGAAAAGGACGAACTGAAATTCGGCTTCATCAAGTTGACCGATATGGCCCCGCTCGCCATTGCCTATGAGAAGGGCTACTTCGAGGACGAGGGTCTTTATGTGACCCTGGAACCGCAGGCGAACTGGAAAGTCCTGCTCGACCGGGTGATCACCGGCGAGCTCGACGGTGCGCATATGCTGGCCGGGCAACCGCTGGCGGCCACCATCGGTTTCGGCACAAAGGCGCATATCGTCACCCCGTTCTCCATGGACCTCAACGGCAACGGCATCACCGTTTCCAACGAGGTTTTCGAGATGATGAAGCCGCACCTGGAAATGGGCGCGGACGGCAAGCCGGTCCATCCGATCAAGGCAACCGCCCTGAAGCCCGTGGTCGACAAGTTCAAGTCCGAAGGCAAGTCCTTCAACATGGGCATGGTGTTCCCGGTCTCCACCCATAACTATGAGCTGCGCTACTGGCTGGCATCCGGCGATATCAATCCCGGCTTCTATTCCAAGACCGACATTTCCGGGCAGATCAAGGCGGATGCACTGCTGTCCGTCACGCCGCCGCCGCAGATGCCGGCAACGCTCGAGGCCGGCACGATCTACGGCTACTGCGTTGGCGAGCCGTGGAACCAGCAGGCCGTGTTCAAGGGGATCGGCGTCCCGGTGATTACCGACTACGAGATCTGGAAGAACAACCCGGAAAAGGTCTTCGGTCTCACCAAGGAGTTCACCGAGGAATATCCGAACACCACGCTGGCGATCACCAAGGCGCTGATCCGGGCGGCCAAATGGCTGGATGAGAACGACAACGCCAACCGTATGGAAGCGGTCGAGATCCTGTCGCGCTCCCAATATGTCGGCGCGGACAAGGAAGTCATTGCCAACTCCATGACCGGGACCTTCGAATACGAGAAGGGCGACAAGCGTGACGTTCCCGACTTCAACGTCTTCTATCGCTACTTCGCGACCTACCCCTACTACTCGGATGCCGTCTGGTATCTGACCCAGATGCGCCGTTGGGGCCAGATCGGCGAGTACAAGCCGGACAGCTGGTACGACGAAGTCGCCAGGTCCGTCTATCGCCCGGAGATCTACCTGCAGGCCGCGAAGATGCTGGTCGAGGAAGGCCTCGTGGACGAGGCGGACTTTCCCTGGGAAACCGACGGTTACCGCGATCCGACACCGGCGTCCGACATCATTGACGGCATTCCCTACGACGGTCGCACACCCAACGCCTACATCGACAGCCTGCCGATCGGCCTGAAAGGCAACCAGATGGTCGACGGCAACCAGGTGGTCGGCGGCTAAGGCCGCCGGCAGCAGGGGCGGCGGGCAATCCTCACAGTCTGCCGCCCCCCCGATCCGACTTTTGGTTTCAAGACAAAGGACCATCTCCATGGCCAATGCCGATACAGCCGCCACGCAGGAGATTACCCGCGCCGAGCGCCGCGAACGGCTATTCACGCGGATCAACAAGGCTTCGGGCTGGCTGGACGCACTCGGGTTTTCCTGGCTTGTCCCGCTCCTGAAAATAGCCGCCGGCGACAGCGTCCGCGAACAGATGCATGAGTTGAAGCGCGTGCTGCTGATCCCGCTGATCGGCATCGCCGCCTTCCTGGTTCTCTGGGGCGTCCTGGCTCCGCAGATCCAGACCTCTCTCGGCGCCGTTCCGGGGCCTGCGCAGGTCTGGACGCAAACGGTCAATCTGTGGAAGGACCACGTCCGTGAGCGCGAGAAAGCCGCCGCTTTCTACGAGCGCCAGGAAGATCGCAACGCCAAGCTGGAAGCGGCGGGCAAGACCGATCGGGTCAAGTGGCGCAGCTATACCGGCAAGCCGACTTATATCGATCAGATCGGCACCTCGCTGAAAACCGTCGGCCTCGGTTTCCTGATCGCGACCATCATCGCGGTTCCGCTCGGGATCGCCTCCGGCCTGTCGCGCAGCTTCAACGGCGCGATCAATCCGCTGATCCAGATATTCAAACCGGTTTCGCCGCTCGCCTGGTTGCCGATCGTGACCATGATCGTATCCGCGCTCTATGTCGATCCGGTTGATTGGCTGTCCAAGTCCCTGCTGATCTCAGCCGTCACGGTGACGCTGTGTTCCATGTGGCCGACCCTGATCAATACCGCGCTCGGTGTGGCCTCTGTCGACAAGGACCTGATGAATGTCGGCCGGGTGCTGCAACTGCCGACAATGAAGACCGTCACCAAACTGGTGCTGCCGTCGTCGTTGCCGCTGATCTTCACCGGCCTGCGTCTGTCGCTCGGTGTGGGCTGGATGGTGCTGATCGCCGCCGAGATGCTCGCCCAGAATCCGGGCCTTGGAAAATTCGTCTGGGATGAATTCCAGAACGGGTCCTCCCAGTCGCTCGCCAAGATCATGGTCGCCGTCTTCACCATCGGCATCATCGGCTTTGCGCTCGACAGGCTGATGTATGCCCTGCAGCGCGCCTTCACTTTCTCGGCAAACCGGTAGGGAGAGGCAGATGGCGTATCTCGAAATCTCCAATATCTCCAAATCTTACGGTGAAGGTGCGAGCCGCACCGACGTCCTGGACGATATCAACCTGAAAGTGGAAGACGGCGAATTCATCGCCATCGTCGGCTTTTCCGGCACCGGTAAAACGACGTTGATTTCCCTGCTGGCCGGCCTGATCGAACCGGATACGGGCGGTATCGTCTTCAAGGGAAAGGAAATCGACGGCCCGAGCCCTGAGCGCGGCGTCGTATTCCAGTCCTATTCGCTGATGCCGTGGCTGACGGTTGCCGGCAACGTCGGTCTCGCCGTCGATGCGGTTTTCAAGAAGAAGCCGGCGTCCGAGCGCAAGGCCATCGCCGACAGGTATATCGAGATGGTCGGTCTGGCCCATGCACGGGACCGCAAGCCGGCGGAACTCTCAGGCGGCATGCGCCAGCGGGTTGCGGTGGCCCGGGCACTGGCCATGCAACCGGACCTTCTCCTGCTCGACGAGCCGCTGTCGGCGCTGGACGCGCTGACGCGGGCCAAGCTGCAGGATGAGTTCGCCGCCATTTGCGAGCAGGAAAAGAAAACCATTTTCCTGATCACCAATGACGTGGACGAAGCGATCCTGCTCGCCGACCGGATCATCCCGTTGAAGCCGGGCACCAAGGCGACCCTGGGTCCGGAATTCAAGGTGCCGTTTGCCCGGCCGCGCGATCGGTCCGAGCTTAATCACGACGACGATTTCATCAGGCTGCGGGCCGAAGTGACCGAGTATCTGATGGAAGTCGGTGCCGAGCGCGGTGCGGATCTCGAACGGGATATCGTGCTGCCGAACATCGTGCCGATCACGCAAAAACCTTCGAAAAAGGATGACAGACTTCCTGAAGCCTACGAGCGTGTCGCCCAGTCGCCGATCGAGGACCGTTATCTGGATTTCAGCCAGTTGAAGAAGGTCTATCCGACACCGAAGGGGCCGCTCACGGTCGTCGACGGTTTCGATCTGAAAATGAAGAAGGGCGAGTTCGTCACCCTGATCGGCCATTCCGGCTGCGGCAAGTCGACGGTTCTTTCCATGGTGGCCGGGCTCAATCCGATCACGGAAGGCGCGATCGTGCTGGATGGCACGCATGTCACCCAGGCCGGTCCGGACCGCGCGGTGGTCTTCCAGGCGCCGTCCCTGATGCCCTGGCTGACGGCTTACGAGAATGTCGAGCTTGGTGTCGACAAGGTCTATCCGGATGCGTCGAAGTCCGAAAAGAACGATGTCATCGAGTATTACCTGTCGAAGGTCGGCCTCGGGGATTCCTTGCACAAGCCGGCGGCGGACATGTCCAACGGCATGAAGCAACGTGTCGGCATTGCCCGCGCCTTTGCCCTGTCGCCGAAACTGCTCCTGCTCGACGAGCCCTTCGGCATGCTCGACAGCCTGACCCGCTGGGAACTGCAGGACGTGCTGATGGACGTCTGGACCCGCACCCAGGTGACGGCCGTCTGCGTCACCCACGACGTGGACGAGGCGATCCTGCTCGCCGACCGGGTGGTCATGATGTCCAACGGTCCGAACGCGAAGATCGGCAACATCATGGACGTGGACCTGCCGCGTCCGCGCTCGCGCAAGGCGCTGCTCGCCCACGCCGACTACTACGCTTATCGCGAGGAACTGCTCGACTTCCTCGAAGCTTATGAGGGCGGGGCAAACCCGAGCGAAACACAACTCAAGTCCATTCAGGAAAAGCGCGCCACGCGGCTGGCCCGCCAGAAGGCCGGCTCTGCCGCCGCCTGAAAGCGACACCCTCTCAGGGAGAACGAAATGACAAAACAAAAGCTGGTCATCATCGGCAACGGAATGGCTCCCGGGCGGATGCTCGAACATCTGCTGGAAGCCGCACCCGACGCCTACGACATCACCATTTTCAATGCCGAACCGCGGGTCAATTACGACCGGATCATGCTGTCGCCGGTGCTGTCCGGTGAGAAATCCTACGAGGAAATCGTCATTCACGGCGATGGCTGGTACATCGAGCACGGCATCATGCTCTACAAGGGGCACAAGATCGTCGGGATCGACCGGGAAGCCAAGACCGTCACCTCCGATCATGGCGAAGTCGCCTCCTACGACAAGCTGGTGATTGCGACCGGGTCCGTACCGTTCATCATTCCGGTGCCGGGCAAGGACCTGCAGGGCGTCCTGAGTTATCGCGACCTGGACGACGTCAACGCCATGCTGCTGGCCGCCCAGAGCCGGGAAAGGGCGGTGGTCATCGGCGGTGGACTGCTCGGGCTTGAAGCCGCAGCCGGCCTGCAGGCCCGCGGGATGGAGGTTACCGTTCTGCATCTGATGCCGACCCTGATGGAACGGCAGCTTGATCCGTCCGCGGGGCACCTGCTGGAGAAGGCGCTGGAAGCCCGCGGCATCAAGGTGATCACCAAGGCCAATACCAAAGCGATCCTCGGTGATACGAAAGTCGAGGGCGTTGAGCTTGAGGACGGCACGGTCATTCCGGCCACGCTTGTGGTGATGGCGGCCGGGATCCGCCCGAATGCCTGGCTTGCCACGGAAGCCGGTCTGGAGGTCAACCGGGGGATTGTCGTCGGGGACGGCATGCAGACCAGCGATCCCGATATCTATGCGCTTGGCGAATGCGCCGAGGTTGGCGGTCAGGTCTACGGCCTGGTCGCACCCCTTTATGAGATGGCGCGGGTTGCCGCGAACCATCTGGCCGGCGAGGGGACGGCCTCTTTTGTCCACGCCGACACGCCGACCAAACTCAAGGTCACGGGTATCGACCTGTTCTCTCTAGGAGATTTCGCCGAAGGCGAGGACCGGGAAGAAATCGTGCTCCGCGATGCGGCCGCCGGCGTCTACAAGCGCCTGGTTCTGCAGGATAACAAGATCATCGGCACGGTGCTCTACGGAGAAACCGCCGACGGTGCGTGGTTCAACGATCTGAAGAAGAAGGAGACGGACGTCTCCGACATGCGCGATACCCTCATCTTCGGCCAGGCATATCAGGGGGGCGAACCCCTGGACCCTACGGCGGCCGTTGCAGCCTTGCCGGATGATGCGGAAATCTGCGGCTGCAACGGCGTATGCAAGGGCAAGATCGTCGGCGCGATCAGGGAAAAGGGCCTGACAACGCTCGACGACGTGCGTGCACATACAAAGGCATCCGCTTCCTGCGGCACCTGTACCGGGCTTGTCGAGAACCTGATGCTGGCAACGCTTGGCGATTCCTATAATCCGGCCGCGGTCAGCCCCATGTGCGGCTGTACGCCCCTCGGGCACAACGAGGTTCGCCGGCTGATCAAGGCCAAGGAACTGAAGACCATTCCGGATGTCATGCAGGCGCTCGAATGGAAATCCTCCGGCGGTTGCGCCAAGTGCCGGCCGGCGTTGAACTACTATCTCGTCAGCGACTGGCCGGATGAATATGCCGACGACTACCAGTCCCGGTTCATCAACGAACGCGTCCACGCGAACATCCAGAAAGACGGCACCTATTCGGTCGTTCCGCGCATGTGGGGCGGCATGACCTCGTCCACGGAACTGCGCGCCATCGCCGACGTGGTCGACAAGTACAACATCCCGGCGGTGAAGTGCACCGGCGGCCAGCGCATCGACATGTTGGGCATCAAGAAAGAAGATCTGCCCGCAGTCTGGGCCGATCTCGGCAAGGCCGGTTTCGTGTCGGGTCATGCCTATGCCAAGGGGCTGCGCACGGTGAAAACCTGTGTGGGATCCGACTGGTGCCGGTTCGGAACTCAGGATTCCACTGGTCTTGGTGTCCGGCTGGAGAAGTTCCTCTGGGGATCCTGGACGCCGGCCAAGGTCAAGCTCGCCGTCTCCGGCTGTCCGCGCAACTGCGCGGAAGCCACCTGCAAGGATGTTGGCGTCATCTGCGTCGACAGCGGTTTCGAGATCCATTTCGCCGGAGCCGCCGGCCTCGATATCAAGGGCACGGAAGTGCTTGGCCAGGTGAAGACCGAGGACGAGGCCGTCGAATACATCACCGCTTTGATCCAGATGTACCGCGAACAGGGCCATTACCTGGAGCGGATCTACAAGTGGGCCAAGAGGATCGGTTACGACGAGGTCCGCCGCCAGATCATGGATGATCCGGACAGGCGCAAGGCCTACTACGACCGTTTCGTCTTCTCCCAGAAATTCGCTCAGGTCGACCCGTGGTCGGAACGCGTGTCCGGCAAGGACAAGCACGAGTTCAAGCCCATGGCGACGCTTCTTCCGGAGGCTGCAGAATGAACGCGATGACAGGAAGCTGGGTCGCCATCGGCTCGATCGAAGACGTTCCGCGCCAGGGCGCGCGGTGTGTGAAGAACGGCGACATGACCATCGCGATATTTCGCACCGCGGACGATCGGGTCTTCGCACTTGAAGACAAGTGTCCGCACAGGAACGGACCGCTGTCGCAAGGGATCGTCCACGACGGTTGCGTCACCTGTCCGCTGCACAACTGGGTCATCAACCTGGAAACGGGCGCAGCCCAGGGGGCGGACGAAGGCGAAACACGGGCATTCCCGGTGAAGCTGGAAGGCGAGACGGTTTTTCTCGCTCTCGGGGCCTGATCCCGGGCCGAGTTCAGGAGGAAACGCCCGAGGGGGCAGCATAAGCCGATAACGGCCATCACCATTCAGTCAAGGGGCTAACAGATGTCATATGTAACGCCACAAGAATTCGCCACAAAGATGATCGACGCCGGCGAGTCGAAGATTTTCATGTCCACGAAGGATACGCTGATCCGTGCCTACATGGCCGGCGCCATCCTGGCCCTTGCAGCCGCCTTTGCGGTCACGATTGCCGTGAATACCAGCGACTTTCTCGTGGCGTCGATCCTCTTTCCGGTCGGCTTCTGCATGCTTTACCTGCTTGGTTTCGACCTTTTGACCGGGGTTTTCACCCTGGCGCCGCTGGCCGTGATCGCCAAGCGTCCCGGCTGCACCTGGGGCGGTGTGCTCCGTAACTGGGGCCTGGTGTTCTGCGGCAACTTCGCCGGGGCCCTGACCACGGCCGTCTTCATGGCGATCATCTTCACCATGGGCTTCAGTCAGGAGCCGAATGCCATTGGCCAGAAGATCGGCAAGATCGGTGAAGCACGGACCCTCGGTTATGCCGCGGCCGGCTGGGCGGGTCTGCTGACCGTCTTTATCCGCGCCGTGATGTGCAACTGGATGGTCTCCACCGGTGTGGTGGCCGCGATGATGTCCAACTCCGTCTCCGGCAAGATCATGGCCATGTGGATGCCGATCCTGGTGTTCTTCTACCTTGGTTTCGAGCACTCGATCGTGAACATGTTCCTGTTCCCCTCCGGGATCATGCTCGGCGGCAACTTCACCTGGTTCGATTACTTCGCATACAATGAAATTCCCGTTGTGGTCGGCAACCTTGTCGGCGGTCTGACCTTCGTAGGCGGCATGATCTACGCAACCCATTACAAGACCTCCCCCAAGCGCAACGTCGGCTACGAAACCGCCAAGGTATCCGCGCCGGCTGAATAAGCCTTCGATCAAGTCGGTTCCGCCATACAGGCGGGACCGGCCCCAAAGGGATGACTTCCGTGCTGATGCAAGTCCTAAGTCCAAGACTGTCTGTTTCGATCGGCCAACATTCGTCGCCCGGACGGAAGGCATCGAACCAGGACTTCTGTGGAGCAATGGTTCCGGTCGGGCAGCCGCTTGTTCTCAAGGGAGCGGCTCTCGCGCTGGCGGATGGAATATCAACGAGTGACGTCAGCCGGTTGGCCGCGGAAACGGCGGTCAAATCCTTCCTGGACGATTATTATTGCACCTCGGATGCATGGTCGGTCAGGACGGCGGCTACGCGCGTCATATCCGCCGCCAATTCCTGGCTTCATGCGCAGAACGATCCGGATCTGCCGCAGGACCGGGGCCATGTGTGCACCTTTGACGCCATCGTGTTCAAAGGCCGCCGGGCTCATCTCTTTCATGTGGGCGACGCACGTATTTGGCGCATTTCCGGCGACACGCTGGAACAGCTGACCACGGATCACCGGATTCAGGTCTCTGAAGGGACAAGCTATCTGGCGCGCGCCATCGGGCTCGGCGGTATGCTCGATATCGACTACCAGGACCTGAACCTGTCGACCGGCGATACTTTTGTTCTCACCACCGATGGCGTGCATGACTTTGTGGCGCCGAAAACCATCGCGTCCCTGATCGCGGCAAATGACGATCTGGATGACGCGGCGAAAGCAGTTGTCCAAACTGCATTGGACGCCGGCAGCGATGACAATCTGACCATTCAGATCGCCCGGATCGACCGATTACCTGACGTCGATGCAACCAACATTCTGGAAGGGGAAGACACCCGTCCGCCGGCGCCTCTGTTGCAGGCATCTTCGGACTTCGAAGGCTATCGCATTCTCCGCGAGCTGCATGCCAGCAGCCGCAGCCATATTTATCTCGCTGCCGACGAAGAGACAGGCGTCAACGTCGCCCTCAAGGTGCCGTCCATAGACCTGCGTGGCGATGCCGGGTACCTGCGTCGCTTCGCCATGGAGGAATGGGTCGCGCGGCGCCTGAATTCGCCGCATGTGCTGAAGGCTGTGCCCGTTACCCGTGACCGGGAACATCTGTTTGTCGTCACGGAGTATGTCGAGGGCCTGACCCTGCGCCAGTGGATGACGGACAATCCTCAACCGGACCTGGAAACCGTTCGCGGCATCATCGAACAGATCGCGGCGGGCCTGCGTGCCTTTCACCGCCAGGGCATGTTGCATCAGGACCTGCGACCGGAAAACATCATGATCAGTTCGGACGGAGTGGTGAAGATCATCGACTTCGGGTCCGTTCTGATTGCAGGCGTTCTGGAAGCTGCGCCCGGTCTGGACGACAGGGAAATTCTTGGAACCCATCAATACAGCGCCCCGGAGTATTTCCTCGGGTATCGGGGCACGGAACGGTCCGACCAGTTCGCGCTCGGCGTCGTCGCCTATGAAATGCTGACCGGCAGACTTCCCTACGGAGACAAGGTCTCCAGGGCCACCAGCCAGAAGGCGCAGAATGCTCTGGTCTACCGGTCCGCGGCCTCCCAGACGGCGAGGGTGCCGGATTGGGTGGATGGTGCACTGGCGCGCGCCGTGCACGTCGATCCCGGCAAACGCTACGAGGCGTTGAGCGCATTTCTTGAGGACATTCGCCGGCCGAACGCAGGTCTCCGTCCGGACAGAATGGTTCCCTTTGCAGAAAGGGACCCGGTGCGCTTCTGGCAAATCATCTCCGGGGTCATGGCGATCCTGTGCATCGCGCTCCTTTTTCAACTTCTGGGCAAGTCATGAGGCAATCGGATGACCAAGTCTGAAAACCAGATCAAAACGACATGCCCCTATTGCGGCGTTGGCTGCGGTGTCATTGCGACGAAAAAGGCCGATGGCACGGTGACGATCAAGGGTGATCGAAATCACCCGGCAAATTACGGCCGGCTGTGCTCCAAGGGCTCTGCACTTCACGAAACCCTGTCGCTTGATGACCGTCTTCTATATCCCGAAATCGATGGCGAGCGGGCCGCCTGGAATGAAGCGCTTGATCTGGTGGCGGAAACCTTCTCCGCCACGATTGCCGAACACGGTCCGGACAGTGTCGCCTTCTACGTTTCCGGCCAGATCCTGACGGAAGATTATTACGTCGCCAACAAGCTGATGAAAGGCTACATCGGCTCGGCCAACATCGACACCAATTCGCGTCTCTGCATGGCCTCTTCCGTCGCGGGGCATCGGCGCGCCTTCGGTTCCGACACGGTTCCGGGCACCTACGAGGATCTGGACCAGGCTGATCTGGTCGTTCTGGTCGGGTCCAACCTCTCCTGGTGCCATCCGGTGTTGTTTCAGCGTATCGAGGCAGCCAAGGCTCGGAATCCGGCCATGCGGATCGTCGCGATCGATCCGCGCCGTACCGCCACCTGCGAACTGGCAGATCTCCATCTGGCCTTGGCGCCGGATACGGATGTCGCACTTTTCAATGGCCTGCTCGCCTTCTTGCGGGAAACCAATGCCATCGACAGCACCTACATCGAGCGTCACACCAAGGGGTATCAAGATGCCCTGAAAAGCGCCGGGCCCTGCGACATTTCGAAGATTGCCCGGATCACGGGCCTGTCCCGTCAGGACATCGCAACCTTCTTTGCAATGGTGGCGCGGACGGAAAAGACGGTCACCGTCTACAGCCAGGGCGTCAACCAGTCGGTGTCCGGTACGGACAAGGTCAATGCGATCATTAACACCCATCTGGTGACCGGGCGCATCGGGCGACCGGGAATGGGGCCGTTTTCCGTGACCGGTCAGCCAAACGCCATGGGAGGCCGCGAGGTCGGCGGCCTTGCCAACATGCTGGCCTGCCACATGAATATCGAAAATCCGGATCATCGAAATCTGGTGCAGAGGTTCTGGAACAGCCCGGCCATGGCCGAGCGCGCCGGGCTGAAAGCCGTCGACATGTTCAAGGCCGTGCGCGATGGACGGATCAAGGCGATCTGGATCATGGCCACCAATCCGGTCGACAGCCTTCCCGATGCGGATGAAGTGGCTCTGGCCTTGAAGTCCTGCCCCTTTGTGGTTGTCTCGGACGTTACGAAAGAAACCGATACGGCAGCCTATGCCGATGTGCTTTTGCCGGCCGCCGCCTGGGGTGAGAAGGACGGCACGGTCACCAATTCCGAACGCCGCATCTCCCGGCAAACGGGTTTCCTGCCGCATCCCGCAGCGGCAAAACCGGACTGGTGGATTATCGCCGAGGTCGCCAGGCGCATGGGCTTTGCGGAGGCCTTCGACTATTCGGGCCCGCACGGGATCTTTTCCGAATATGCAGCCTTGTCGGCCTATGAAAACTATGGCTCGCGCGATTTCGACATCGGCGCTTTCGCAGGGATCGACGCGGAAGCCTATGACAGGCTTGAGCCGGTTCAATGGCCGCGTCCAGCCGGCGAAACCGCCCGTGACAAACGCTTCTTCGCCGGTGGCGGGTTCTACACCGAAGACCGCAAGGCGAATTTCGTCGCGGTCGAGTTCACCGAACCGCGCAAGCTGGCGCGCAAGTTTCCCTTCGTGCTGAACACCGGGCGGATCCGGGACCAGTGGCACACAATGACCCGAACCGGCAAAACGCCGCGCCTGTTCGCCCATATCGCGGAACCCTATGCCGAACTGCATCCGGAAGACGCTCAGGCGATCGGTGTTCGGGATGCGGAACTGGTTGAAGTCGCAAGTCCGCACGGCAAGATCGTGGTACGGGCCCTGATCAGCGAAAAGGCGAACATGGGCTCGGTCTTCGTACCCATGCACTGGACCGATCAATTCGCTTCCAATGCGCGGGTGGATGCGGTCGTGGCGCCGGAAACCGACCGGTTCTCCGGGCAGCCGGGATCGAAGTTCACCCCGGCCGCAGTCAGCAAGGTCGAGTGTGCCTGGTATGGCTTTGCCATTTTCAAGGACAAGCCGGGTACTATCGGCACGGATTATTGGGCGCTCGCACAGGCTGACGGTGGTTGGCGGCTGGAGCTGGCGGGCCTTCAGCGCGGTGATTTCGAAGACCTGTGTCGCTCGCTTTGTCCGGGCGCGAGGGATAACGAAACAGACCTTTTGAGTTACGTCGACGAGCGTGGTGGGTCCGCCCGTTATGCCATCTGGCAAAACGATCAACTGATCGCGGCCTTCTTCTTCGCGTTATCCCCGGTCGAAGTTTCCCGCCAATGGGCCTGTAACCATCTGGGCAGCAAGCCGGCCAACGCCGCCGACCGGTATCGCATCCTGGCGGGACGGCCATCCGCGGACCGGCCCGACTGCGGGGCCATCGTCTGCTCCTGTTTCCAGGTCGGGGTCAACCAGATCATCGAAGCCGCGAAAAACGGCGCAACCGGAGTTGCCGCGATCGGCGAAACCCTGCAGGCCGGGACCAACTGCGGCTCCTGCCGCTCGGAAATCAATTCTCTCCTGAATGACCTTGCCGCGAAAGGAGCGCACGATGACGACATCGCGAAAGCCGGTTGAGGTAAAACCCTCCCGCCAGCCGGCCCGAATGGGTGAACTCGCCTGCCTGCCGGTCTTCTTTCAGCTCCAGGCGCGAAAGGCGCTTGTCGCCGGCGGTACCGAAGCGGCAGCCTGGAAGGCGGAACTCTTGGGCGCGGCAGGCGCGGAAGTGCATGTCTACGCCGATACTTTGGACCCGGCGATGGAAAAGCTACTGCTCGCGGGAAGCGTCAGTGGTTCCTTCGTTCACCATGCCGAAAAGTGGAACGCGATCAGTTTCGTCGAAATGACTCTAGCCATCGCCGATGCGGAAACGGAAGAAGAGGCCAGGGCCTTTTACGATGCCGGTAGGGCGACCGGTGTTCCGGTCAATGTCATCGATAACCCGCCTTATTGCGACTTCCAGTTCGGCTCCATCGTCAACCGTTCGCCCGTTGTGATCGGCATTTCGACCAACGGCGTTGCGCCCATCCTGGGCCAGGCGATCCGCCGCCGCATCGAGACGCTTCTGCCTTCCGGTCTCGCCGGCTGGGCGAAACTGGCGGGCCGGGTTCGGGCCGGTGTCATGGAACGCCTGTCTCCCGGGCCGCAGCGTCGGCGGTTTTGGGAAGCCTTCACGGAGTTGGCTTTTTCCGAAAAGGCAGCTCCGGAAGCCGACGGCGGGATGGCCGACCTGATCGGCGAGACAGGTCTTGCCCAGCCGGTAAATCAGGGCCGGGTGACCCTTGTCGGCGCGGGACCGGGATGTGCGGAGTTCCTGACATTGAAGGCCGTGCGGGCATTACAGGGCGCGGATGTCATCCTGTTCGACGACCTTGTTGCCGACGAGGTCCTGGAACTTGCCCGCCGTGAGGCCAGGCGCATGCTGGTCGGCAAGCGTGGCGGCCGCGAAAGCTGTCGCCAGGAAGACATCAACGACATGATGGTGTCGCTTGCCAAACAGGGAAAGAATGTCGTTCGTCTGAAATCCGGAGATCCGATGATCTTCGGTCGGGCGGGCGAGGAAATCGAACGGCTGAAGACAGAAGGCATTCCGGTGTCCGTGGTGCCGGGCATCACCGCCGCCTCGGCCATGGCAGCCGAACTCGGCATTTCGCTGACACATCGCGATCACGCCCAGTCCGTGCGGTTCGTCACCGGACATTCGCGCAAGGGAGACTTGCCGCAGACAGTGAACTGGTCGGGCCTGACCGATCCGGCAACGACGACAATCTTTTACATGGGCGCGCGTATGGCTGGACGGATCAGTGCGCGGCTGATGAGGGAGGGCGCCTCAGCCGACTTGCCCGTTGTGGCTGTTTCGGGAATCTCCCGTCAGAGTGAACGGCGCTGGGCGGGGCGGCTTGAAGATCTTGCGGCGGGCGTGTCGACACTGGATACCGGTGAACCGGTGCTGATCGGTGCAGGAAGCGTATTCCATTCAAGTTTAGCGGCAATTGTCGAAGAAACATCCGCTCCCGTCATGGACAGCCCCATTCGCGTCAGCCGATAAACCTGCGCGCTGCTGAATGGAGGGGCCCCCTCGAGCCTGGCGGGAATCGCGACGCTTCACCCGATAAAACATGCACCTGCGGATGAAGGCCGGCTTAGGGATTGAGCGCCATGCTCGACTATAATAGCCCTGTCAGGTGGCTCGGTCGTCGATCAGCGGATTCGGTTTCGCCAGATTCGTCAGCGACGGCACATCCTTAAGGTGAATGGTGCCGCCGTCGACTTCGACGCCATAGGGTTTCAGGGTGTTGAAGGCGCGCGACAGATTCTCCGGGGTCATCGCCAGCATGGACGCAAGCCGGCGCTTGTCATGGGGCAGCTCGAGACTTCCCGTCGCCCCCTGGTCTTCGTGGTATCTCAAAAGCCGGTTGGCGAGCCGCTCCACGGCGGATCTGAGTTTCAGGCTCTTGTGTTCCTTGACGACGCCGCGATAGCAACTGGCGAGTTCCACGATGATGGCGCGGGCGAAAGCGGCGTCGTTTTCGAACGCTGTCCTGACGTTTTCCGCTGGAATAAGCAGGATCTTGGACTTGTCGCACGTGCGTGCCGACATGAGGTAGACCGCGTCCTTCAGCACCGCTGCCAGGATGAAGGTACCGACAGGACGGACCATGCCCATCGTGGCCGAGCGGCCGTTGGAGTTCGCATATAGCTCGACACAGCCTTCGATCACCACATAAAGAAAATCTGCCGGATCGCCCTCGGTGATCAGGTCGAGCTGGTTCGGAAAGGTCTGGAGGTAGGCAGCCTGCATCATGGAGGCGAAATTGGCGTCGGACATCGTGCTGAACAGTCGAAGGTCCCTGACCTCCGGCAAATCACTGGGTCGCATCCGCTTTTCCCTCCCCTCCAGGGCTTGATAAATATCAAGATTGCGTTTGCCGGTTTTAGCAATCCGGTTTCGGTTTCGCAAACGGCCTTTTGACCTAACGTTTCTCGCATCTTGATGGCACATGGAGCAACACTTGTTTGTATCCGGACCGCCTTTCCTTTTGATCGAAGTCAATCATGTCCGCGGCCGTGAGCGCATTCTCTCCTCACCTGAAACAGGTTCGGCACGGGGTTGCCGCCTAATCGAAGGGGTAGAAAAATGCATTCGCTGGAAGGAGTCACGCGCCCGGACCAATATAGGGCGCTCGGACTGAGCACCTTCGCCTTCACGGTGTGCTTCGCAGTTTGGACGATCTTTTCCATCATCGGTGTGAAAATCAAAGGCGAGCTCGGCCTGAGCGATACCCAGTTCGGCCTGCTTGTCGCCACACCTGTCCTGACCGGATCGGTCAGCCGTATCTTCCTCGGCGTGTGGACCGAACAGTTCGGCGGCCGGCTCATGTTCCCGCTGCAGATGCTTGTAACGGCCGTGTGCGTCTGGTTGCTGACGTCGGTCCGCACCTATGAAGTCTTCCTGGTGGCGGCTTTGGGTCTCGGCCTTGCCGGCGGATCCTTCATCATCGGCGTCGCTTATGTGTCCCAGTGGTTTGAAAAGGAACGGCAAGGGACTGCGCTTGGAATTTTCGGCGCCGGTAACGTCGGCGCAGCCGTCACGAACTTTGCCGCCCCTTTCCTGGTGGTTGCGCTCGGCTGGGAGGGCACGGCCCGCGTCTATGCCGTCGTCCTGGCGGCAACCGCCGTTCTGTTCTACCTGCTGAGCAAGGACGATCCGGCTCAGGCCGCGCGCAAGAGGACCGGTGCCCGGGCCGTTTCGGCAGCCGAACAGCTTGCCCCGCTGAAAAACATCCAGGTCTGGCGCTTTGCCACCTACTACTTTTTCGTCTTTGGCGCTTTCGTCGCGTTGGCTTCCTTCCTGCCGCGTTACTACGTCGGCGCCTACGGGTTGGAACTGACGACGGCCGGCGTCTTCGCCGGGCTCTATTCCCTGCCGGGATCCGTGTTCCGCGCGCTGGGCGGCTGGATGTCGGACAAGTGGGGAGCCCGCTTCGTCATGTACCTGACGTTCATCGTGTCGCTCGTCTGCCTGTTCATCATGAGTTATCCGCAGACCCACTACACGGTTAAGGGCATTTCCGACACGATCAACTTCGACTTCGGCGTCAGCGTGACCCTGTTCGTGGCCCTGACGGTGGTGCTCGGCTTTGTCATGAGCCTCGGCAAGGCCGCCGTCTACAAGCACATCCCGGTCTACTATCCGCATCACGTCGGCGCTGTCGGCGGTCTCGTGGGCATGATCGGTGGCCTGGGCGGTTTCTTCCTGCCGATCGCCTTCGGCATCCTGCTGGATGCCACCGGTGTCTGGACCGCTCCCTACATGCTGATGTTCGTGCTGGTCGCCATTTCGACCATCTGGATGCATGTCGCCATCCGCCGGATGGAACGCCAGCGCCATCCCGCTCTGGCAGAGGAAAAATACCTCTCCGACGTGCCCGAGCAGCCGATTGGCAAATCGCAAAAGACTGTTGGTCAGGTCAACACGGCCGAGCGCCCCAGTTTAGCCCAATGACCTGACCCGGCAGGCCGCCTTGGGCGGCCTGCCGCCCAAGTTTCCAACTCAAGGAAAAAACAATGGCAATCGCAACAGCACAGCCCGGCCAGAAAGGGCATGTATTGATAGACTGGCACCCGGAAGACCCAAAATTCTGGGAAAGCCGGGGCAGGGCAATCGCAAGCCGCAACCTCTGGATTTCCATCCCCTGCCTCCTGCTGGCCTTCTCGGTCTGGATGGTGTGGTCGGTCGTGGTGGCAAAGATGCCGGCCATCGGCTTCAACTTCACCGTCGGCGAGCGATTCTGGCTGGCCGCGCTGCCCGGCCTGTCCGGCGCCACCTTGCGCATCTTCTACAGCTTCATGATCCCGATCTTCGGCGGCCGGAAATGGACCGCCATTTCCACCGCATCGCTGCTCCTGCCGGCCATCGGCATCGGCTTTGCGGTTCAGGATCCGAACACCTCCTACATGACCTTCCTGATCCTCGCGCTTCTGTGCGGCTTCGGCGGCGGTAACTTCGCCTCCTCCATGGCGAACATCGCCTACTTCTACCCGAAGAAGACCAAGGGCAATGCGCTCGCTCTCAACGCCGGCCTCGGCAATGCGGGCGTGTCGGTCATGCAGTTCGTGGTTCCGCTGGTGATCACCGCCGGTGTCTTCGGATCCTTTGGCGGCGAACCCCAGACCCTGAGCGACGGCGGCCAGCTGTGGCTGCAGAATGCCGGCTTCATCTGGGTGCCGTTTATCGTGCTGTCGACGATTGCCGCCTGGTTCGGCATGAATGACATCGCCGATGCCCGTGCGAGCTTCAAGGAACAGTCGATCATCTTTTCCCGCAAGCACAACTGGATCATGTGCATCCTCTACACCGGCACCTTCGGGTCGTTCATTGGTTATTCCGCGGGCTTCCCGCTCCTGATGAAGACCCAGTTCCCGGATGTGGACGTGCTGCAATACGCTTTCCTTGGGCCCCTGGTCGGCGCGCTGAGCCGGGCGGCGACAGGCTGGATCTCCGACAAGTTCGGCGGCGGCCGGGTGACCTTCTGGACCTTCCTGGGGATGATCATCGCCGTCGGCGGCGTGCTCTTCTTCCTCGGCATCAAGGAACAGCCGGGCGCGTTCTGGGGCTTCTTCTCCTGCTTCATGGCCCTGTTCTTCCTGACCGGTGTCGGTAATGCCTCCACCTTCCAGATGATCCCCTCGATCATGCGCCAGGAAGTGCCGCGGCTGATGCCTCAGCTTGAAGGCGAAAGCCTGCTGAAGCAATCGGAACGCGAGAGCGCGGCCATTATCGCCTTCACCTCTGCGATCGCCGCCTACGGCGCGTTCTTTATCCCGAAATCCTACGGCACCTCGATCGCCATGACCGGTGGTCCCGAAGCCGCCCTGTGGACCTTCGGCGTGTTTTACGCGCTCTGTGTGGTGATCACCTGGGCCTTTTACTCCCGAAAGAACGCGCCTGTTCCCTGCTGAACCGGCGTGTGGAAAGGAGAGGAGAATCTCATCATGTCACATTTGCTCGATCGCCTGAACTTCCTGTCGGAGAAGAAGGAAACCTTCTCCGGCGGGCACGGCATCACCACCAACGAGAGCAGAACCTGGGAAGATGCCTACCGCAAGCGCTGGCAGCACGACAAGATCGTGCGTTCCACCCACGGCGCGAACTGCACGGGCTCGTGCTCCTGGAAGATCTACGTCAAGGGTGGGATCGTCACCTGGGAAACCCAGCAGACCGACTATCCGCGCACGCGGCCGGACCTGCCCAACCATGAGCCGCGCGGCTGTTCGCGCGGTGCCAGCTACTCTTGGTACATGTACTCGGCCAACCGGGTGAAATATCCGCTGATCCGTTCCCGCCTCCTGAAGCTGTGGCGCAAGGAGCGGGCGGTGAAAACGCCGATCGGCGCCTGGACGGCGATCCAGGAGGACCCGGCCAAGCGGTCCGACTACATCAAGGTACGCGGTCACGGCGGTTTCGTCCGGGCGACCTGGGACGAGGTCAACGAGATCATCGCCGCCGCCAACGCCTATACGGCGAAGAAATGGGGCCCGGACCGGGTGATCGGCTTCTCGCCGATCCCGGCCATGTCCATGGTCTCCTATGCGGCCGGCTCCCGTTACCTGTCGCTGCTCGGCGGCACCAGCATGTCGTTCTACGACTGGTACTGCGATCTGCCGCCGGCCTCGCCCATGACCTGGGGCGAACAGACCGACGTTCCGGAATCCGCCGACTGGTACAACTCCGGCTTCCTCATGCTCTGGGGCTCCAACGTGCCGCAGACCCGCACGCCCGACGCGCATTTCTATACGGAAGTCCGCTACAAGGGCACGAAGTCCGTGGTCGTATCGCCGGACTATTCGGAGGCCGCCAAGTTCTCCGATCTCTGGCTGCACCCGAAGCAAGGCACCGACGCGGCCCTCGCCATGGCCTTGGGCCACGTGATCCTGCGCGAGTTCCACCTCGACCGCCAGGCGGATTATTTCGAGGACTACTGCAAGCGCTACACCGATATGCCCATGCTGGTCCGGCTGGTCGCCAAGGACGGTCATCTGGTCCCCGAGCGTCTGGTCAGGGCGTCGGAATTCGCCCGTTCCCTGGGTGAAAAGAACAATCCGGACTGGAAGACGGTCGCCGTCGATTCCGCCACCGGCGATGTGGTCGCACCCGCAGGCTCGATCGGGTTCCGCTGGGGCGAACAGGGCAAGTGGAACCTGGAAGCCAAGGACGGCAAGGGCAAGGACGTCGATCTGAAGATGAGCCTTGTCCTCGACGAGGATCACGACGAGGTCGTTCCCGTCGCCTTCCCCTATTTCGGCAATCGCGAGCACGACTACTTCGAAGGCACGGATCATGACAGCGTGATCGTCCGCTCCGTTCCGGCGAAAAAGGTCAAGATGAAGGACGGCGAGGCCTTTGTGGCCACTGTCTTCGACCTGTTCGTCGCCAACTATGGTCTGGAAC
The DNA here is from genome assembly GCF_048260565.1 of Roseibium sp. Taxonomy (GTDB): domain Bacteria; phylum Pseudomonadota; class Alphaproteobacteria; order Rhizobiales; family Stappiaceae; genus Roseibium. The sequence continues at coordinate 156,204 of NZ_JBLXGP010000013.1, forward strand.
GCGGGTTCAAGGACCCGAATGCGGCGGATTCCTTTGATGACAATCTGCCCTACACCCCGGCGTGGGCGGAAAAGATAACCGGCGTGCCACGCGACCACATCATCACGGTCGCCCGTGAGTTCGCCTCCAATGCGGAAAAGACCAACGGCCGTTCCATGGTCATCCTCGGTGCCGGCCTGAACCACTGGTACCACATGGACATGAACTACCGGGGGATCATGAATCTCCTGATCATGTGCGGCTGTATCGGCCAGTCCGGCGGTGGCTGGAGCCACTATGTGGGCCAGGAAAAGCTGCGTCCGCAGACCGGCTGGCTACCGCTTGCCTTCAGCCTCGACTGGGGCCGTCCGCCGCGGCACATGAACTCCACCTCCTTCTTCTACGCCCACACCGACCAGTGGCGCTACGAGACCCTGAAGGTGGACGAGATCCTGTCTCCGACCGCTCCGGAAGGCTCCTGGGACGGCGCGCTGATCGACTACAATATCCGCGCCGAACGGATGGGCTGGCTGCCTTCGGCGCCCCAGCTCAAGACCAATCCGCTGGAGGTCGCAAAAGCCGCGGAAAAGGCAGGCGTGGACGCAAAGGACTATGTTGCCGATGCGCTCAAGGCCGGCACCCTGCAGATGTCCTGTGAGGATCCGGACGACGAGCACAACTGGCCGCGCAACATGTTCGTCTGGCGCTCCAACCTTCTGGGGTCCTCGGGCAAGGGGCACGAGTATTTCCTCAAGCACCTGCTCGGCACGTCCCACGGGGTGCTCGGCAAGGACCTCGGCGCGGAAGGCGTCGAACGGTCGAAGGAAGTGAAGTGGCACGACAAGGCGCCGGAAGGAAAGCTGGACCTGCTGGTCACGCTCGACTTCCGCATGTCGACCACCTGCGTCTATTCCGACATCGTTCTGCCGACGGCCACCTGGTACGAGAAGAACGACCTCAACACCTCCGACATGCATCCCTTCATCCATCCGCTGACGAGTGCGGCGGATCCGGCCTGGGAAGCCCGCAGCGACTGGGACATCTTCAAGGGCATCGCCCGGAAGTTCTCCGAAGTCGCCCCGGAAATTCTCGGCGTGGAAAAGGATGTGGTCATGGTGCCGATCCTTCACGACACGGCCGGCGAACTGGCCCAGCCTTTCGACGTGAAGGAATGGAACAAGGGCGAGACCGATCCGCTTCCCGGCAAGACCATGCCGACGGTCGCGGTCGTGGAACGCGACTACCCGAACCTCTACAAGCGGTTCACGTCGCTTGGGCCCTTGCTCGAGAAGCTCGGCAACGGCGGCAAGGGGATTTCGTGGAACACCGAGCACGAGGTTGAGCTGCTCGGCAAGCTCAACGGTGTCGTCACCGAGGAAGGCCCGACCAAGGGCCGTCCGAAGATCGACAGCGACATAGACGCGACGGAAGTCATCCTGTCCCTGGCCCCTGAGACCAATGGCGAAGTCGCGGTCAAGGCCTGGCAGGCCTTGTCCAATGTCACGGGGCGCGATCACACCCATCTCGCGATACCCAAAGAAGACGAGAAGATCCGCTTCCGCGACATTGTCTCCCAGCCGCGCAAGATCATCTCCTCGCCGACCTGGTCGGGACTGGAATCGGAGAAGGTCTGCTACAATGCCTGTTACACCAACGTCCACGAACTGATCCCGTGGCGCACGCTGACCGGCCGTCAGCAGCTCTATCAGGATCACCTTTGGATGCGGGCGTTCGGCGAGGCCTTCTGCGTCTATCGGCCGCCGATCGACACCAAGTCGGTCAATCCGGCGATCGAGGCCAGATCCGACGGCCAGAAGCACGTGATACTGAACTTCATCACGCCGCACCAGAAATGGGGCATCCACTCCACCTACACCGACAACCTGCTGATGCTGACGCTGAACAGGGGCGGCCCGGTGGTCTGGATCTCCGAGGTCGACGCTGCGCGCGCCGGTCTGGTCGATAACGACTGGGTCGAAGTCTACAACGTCAACGGTGCCCTGACCGCACGGGCGGTCGTTTCCCAGCGCATGAAGGAAGGCACGATCTTCATGTATCACGCGCAGGAGAAGATCGTGAACACGCCGGGATCGCAGATCACCGGCCAGCGCGGCGGCATTCATAACTCCGTGACCCGGGCGATTACCAAGCCGACCCACATGATCGGCGGCTACGCCCAGCAGTCCTACGGCTTCAACTATTACGGCACGGTCGGCTCGAACCGCGATGAATTCGTGGTCGTGCGCAAGCTGGAAAAGGTCGACTGGATGGAAGGCCCGTATCAGGAACCGGTCGCTCAGACCAAGGAGGCGGCAGAATGAAGATCCGCGCGCAAATCGGCATGGTGCTGAACCTCGATAAATGCATCGGGTGCCACACCTGCTCCGTAACCTGCAAGAACGTCTGGACGAACCGCGAGGGCGTCGAATACGCCTGGTTCAACAACGTCGAGACCAAGCCCGGCATCGGTTATCCCAAGGAATGGGAAAACCAGAAGAAGTGGAACGGCGGCTGGGTGCGCAAGAAGAACGGCAAGATCCAGCCCAAGGCCGGCGCCAAGTGGCGGATCCTGGCCAATATCTTCGCCAACCCGGACCTGCCGGAAATCGACGACTATTACGAGCCGTTCGATTTCGACTACGGCCACCTGCAGACGGCCAAGGAAAGCCAGACCATGCCGACCGCCCGTCCGCGGTCGGTGATCTCCGGCGAACGGATGGAAAAGATCGAATGGGGGCCGAACTGGGAGGAAATCCTGGGCGGCGAATTCTCCAAGCGGTCGAAGGACGTCAACTTCGAAGGGGTCGAGAAGGAAATCTACGGCCAGTTCGAAAACACCTTCATGATGTACCTGCCCAGGCTGTGCGAGCACTGCCTCAACCCGACCTGTGTCGCCTCCTGTCCGTCAGGGGCCATCTACAAGCGCGAGGACGACGGCATTGTCCTGATCGACCAGGAAAAATGCCGCGGCTGGCGCATGTGCGTCTCCGGCTGTCCGTACAAGAAGATCTATTACAACTGGTCTAGCGGAAAGTCGGAGAAATGCGTCTTCTGCTATCCGCGCATCGAGGCCGGCCAGCCGACCGTATGTTCGGAAACCTGCGTGGGCCGCATCCGCTATCTCGGCGTCGTTCTCTATGACGCCGACCGGATCGAGGAAGCTGCATCGGCCTATGACGAGAAGGATCTCTATGAGGAGCAGCTCAAGATCTTCCTGGATCCGAACGATCCGAAGGTGATCGAGCAGGCGCGCAAGGACGGCGTTCCCGAAGCCTGGCTGGAAGCGGCGAAGTCGTCGCCGGTCTACAAGATGGCCATGGAGTGGAAGGTCGCCTTTCCGCTGCATCCGGAATACCGGACGCTGCCGATGGTCTGGTACATCCCGCCGCTTTCGCCGCTCCAGTCGGCAGCCGAAGCCGGAAAGATCGGCATGGAGGGCGGAATGCCCGACGTCCGCTCCCTGCGCATCCCGGTTCGCTACCTCGCCAACCTGCTGACGGCCGGCAACGAACAGCCGGTCGTCCACGCCCTGGAACGCATGCTCGCCATGCGGAGCTACATGCGGGCCAAGACCGTGGACGGCGTCATCGACGAGGCGGTCGCCGAGAAGGTCGGCATGACCGGGCAGATGATCGAGGACATGTACCACGTGATGGCGATCGCCAATTACGAGGACCGTTTCGTCATCCCGACGTCCCACCGGGAAGTCAGCGAGGATGCCTACGACGTGCGCGGCTCCTGCGGCTTCTCCTTCGGCAACGGCTGTTCCAGCGGCTCGTCGGACCAGAACCTGTTCGGCGCCAAACGGACCAAGACCGTCCATACCCCGACGGATATCTTCAAGGAGCGTGTGTGATGCAAAAGACGCTGAAAATCCTCTCCCTGCTCCTGAGCTATCCGACCCGGGAGCTTCAGGACGCAGCGCAGGACCTGTCCCAGGTCCTGCACGACGAAGCCTGCCTGAGCGAGCGCCAGGAGCGGTTGCTGCGGTCGCTGATCGAGGACATCGCGGGCCTCGATCTCTATGACGCCCAGGAGCGCTACGTGTTCCTGTTCGACCGGACCCGCTCCCTGTCCCTGCATCTGTTTGAGCATGTGCACGGCGAAAGCCGGGATCGGGGGCAGGCGATGGTCGACCTGATGGCGACCTACGAGGCAAACGGCTTTGCGATCGATGCCCGGGAACTGCCGGACTACCTGCCGCTGTTCCTGGAATATCTCTCGCGGCGGCCCGAGGCCGAGGCGCGGGAGTTTCTCGGTCAGACGTCCCACATCCTGTCGGTCCTGAAGACCCGCCTGAAGAAGCGCGCTTCGATCTACCGCAATGCCTTCACCGTTCTGGAGGCCCTGGCGGAGGGGAAGCCTGACCGGTCGCTGGTCAGGGACCTGCTCGGCCTTGGCGAGGACGATCCCAATGATCTGAAAGCGCTCGACGAGATCTGGGAAGAAGAGGCGGTCACCTTCGGCGGCAATGCCGGAGAAAACGCCTGCGGACCCGACCGTCTGCAACGGCAAATCCGCGCGGCCGCCCGCAAACCGTCCGATCCCCCGGTCCAGACATCCCTTTAGGAGGAAACACCATGTCCGTTTACCTCAACACATTCCTGTTCGGGATCTATCCCTATATCGCGCTGGTGGTTCTCGCGCTGGGCACGATCATCCGCTATGACCGCGAGCCCTACACCTGGCGGTCGGGCTCGAGCCAGTTGCTTCGACGCAAGCAGCTTGTCTGGGGCTCGGTTTTGTTCCACGTGGGCGTGCTGGTGATCTTCTTCGGTCATCTGGTCGGTCTGCTGACGCCGATCGCCGTCTTCGACGCGCTCGGCATCAGCCACGAGGCGAAACAGATACTCGCCATCGTCGCCGGCGGCATCGCGGGCATCATGGCGATCGTCGGCGCCACGCTTCTGGTCCACCGCAGGCTCTACGATCCGCGTGTGCGCGCGGCGTCGAGCACGTCCGACACGCTGATCATCATCCTGTTGTGGATCCAGCTCGCGCTCGGCCTGCTGACGATCCCGGTGTCGTTGCAGCATCTGGACGGCCACGAGATGGTGAAGTTCATGAGCTGGGCCCAGGGAATCTTCACCTTCAAGGCGAATGCGTCCGCCTTCGTTGCCGATGCCTCGATCATCTTCAAGCTGCATCTGGTGCTGGGGCTGACGATACTGCTCCTGTTCCCCTTCACCCGACTGGTGCACATGCTGAGTGCGCCGGTCCGCTATCTGTGGCGTCCGGGTTACCAGGTGGTCCGCGCCCGCGAACCGCGTCCGTCCACCGTGCGTATGCCTGCGGAGTAGGATCATGGCAACAATCTATCAGAACCCGACGCTGAAACCCCACCCGGAGACATCGGGTGGGCAGCAGAGAAGCTATGACGGCTACGTCGAGCCGGATACACGGATCCCGCCGAAGGCCCGGCCGGTTTTCGAGGACGTCAGTGTCAACGGCGTCGTTATTCCGGAGGCGGATATTCTTGCAGAAGCGCAGAACCATCCTGCCGAAAATCCCGGCGAGGCGGTTCGAGCCGCCGCCCGCGCCCTGGCCATCCGCGAGCTTCTGCTTCAGGAGGCGCGGCGCCAGGGAATTGACGACGTCGACCTGGAGGAGGAAGACGGCCGCGCGGAAACTCAGGATGACGCCCGTATCCGCGTGCTGATGGAACGCGAAGTCCAGGCGCCGTCCGCGTCCGAAGAAGAATGCCGGCGCTTCTACGAGCACAATCGCGAGAGGTTCCGAAGCGCCCCGCTTTATGAAGTCCGGCACATTCTGCTGGCCGCCCATGAGGACGATGGCAGCGCCCGGGAAGCGGCGCGAAGGACCGCACAGGAACTGTGCGAAGCCTTGAACGCGGATCCGTCCGGCTTTGCCAATGCGGCTGCGGAGTATTCCGCCTGCATGTCGAGCGGGGAAGGCGGGCGTCTCGGTCAGGTGAGCCGCGGCGAAACCGTTGCGGAATTCGAAGCAGCACTTGAGGAGTTGGCGGAAGGTGAAATCTCCAAAGCGCCGGTTGCCACCCGTTTCGGATTTCACGTCATCGCGCTCGATCGGGCTATCCCCGGCAAGGACCTGCCGTTCGATCATGTTCATGAGCGCATCGCGGCCTGGCTGGAAGCCGCAAGCTGGTCCAGAGCCGTGTCCCAGTACATCGGCATCCTCGCTTCGAACGCGAAGATTTCCGGTGTGTCGTTCGAACAGACGGAAGGTCCCCTGGTGCAATAGGAGGGGAGGGGAGGAGATGGAGCGGTCGAAGGAAGAAAGACGGCTGGCGCTGGAGGCTCTGAACCATCCTCCACCACCGGCTCTGTTTGCCGAGCCTCTCAACTATTTCTTCGCGGAGCATTTCCGCCAGCGGACCCTGTGCAGCCTGCTCGATGACCTGGCCGAACACGCTCCGCCCGATCCCGATATCGTATCGGCGATCACGGCCTTCCTGCGTGGCGATTTCGGATTGCACGTCCGTGACGAGGAAGAGGACCTGTTTCCGCTCCTGCGACGGCGGGCCAGACCGGAAGACCGCATCGGCGACGTTCTGGGCGACCTAAGTCACGACCATGCGCTGGACGCCTTCGACGCCGAATCCATTCTGGAAGCCTTCAGGGGACACGAACCGTTCCCGGTCTGCGACGTGGAAACCCGCAATCTCCTGCTGCGATTTTCGAAAAACGAGCGGCGGCATCTGACTTGCGAAAACGCCATCATACTGCCGCTGGCACGGGCACGGTTGTTGCCCGAGGATCTCATCAATCTCGGACGCCGCATGGCGGCCCGTCACGGCGAACCCTATCCGGAACCGGAAAATGCTGACCGATCTTCTTAAACACAATCGCCGTTGGGCAACCGGTAAACGCCTTGAGGATCCGGACTATTTCAAGCGCCTGTCGGCCTTGCAGCGACCGGAATACCTCTGGATCGGCTGTTCCGACAGCCGGGTTCCGGCCAATGTCATCACCGGGCTGGAACCGGGCGAGGTCTTCGTCCACCGCAATGTCGCCAATCTCGTCCATCGCGCGGATCTCAATCTCCTGTCGGTGCTGGAATTCGCCGTGGAAACGCTCGGTGTGAGCCACATCATTGTCTGCGGCCACTATGGTTGCGGCGGCGTCAGGGCGGCGACCGACGGTCACCGCCACGGGATCATCGATCACTGGCTGCAGCCGATCCGCGACGTGGCCGATGACCGGAGCGGCGAACTCGAAGGCATTACCGATCCCGACATCCGGCTCAACCGCCTGTGCGAACTGAACATCGAGGCTCAGGTCGCCAGCCTGTCACGAACGCCGATCATCCAGTCCGCCTGGAAGCGCGGCAAGAAGCTTTCAATCCACGGCTGGGTCTATGGCCTGAACGACGGGCTGATCCGGGATCTGGAATGCGGACGAGCCGATTGCGGCTGCTCCCATCAAGGCGAAGGGCCGGAGGATTGCGAACAATCCCGCCGCCGCGACGAAGACGACCGGTCCGCCTGACCGGCGTTCCGCTACTTGGCGGGGCAATCGTATTTGATCGAAAGCGTCAGCGGCAGGCTCCAAGTTACCTCTCCCATTGGGAGAGGTCGGAGCGAAGCTCCGGGTGAGGGAGCAGACTTTTCCATAATTCTCCAACTTTTGAGCCCCTCACCCCCACCCTCTCCCAATGGGAGAGGGAGCTGGATCTTGCCCTATGCGATTGTCCTGCCAGCTGTTCGGGAGCATCGGCCGGTCGTCTCGAAAATTACAGCATCATCTGGCTTTTGAACGGGAAGAATTGCAGCCCGGAGCCCGGCTCGACCGAGCTGCAGGTGCTGTCGACCGCGCCAAGCCCATCGGCCTCGATCAGCGGCATCAACCGGGCAGAACCGGCCCTGCCGATTTTTTCAATCACCGGCAGGCCTTCGTCGGAAACGCCCACGACCGTTGCGGGAAAGAACTCCCGCCTGCCGGGGCGCCTTTCCCACGAGAAACCGGCCCGGGCGTTGCGGACGGACGGGAACGCGGTCGGCCGCCCTTCCAGGCTATCCAGAAGCGGTCTGCCGACCAGCAGGAAGTCGACGAAACAGGCAAGCGGATTTCCCGGAAGCCCCAGGAACACGGCCTTATCCAACCGGCCGAGGGTAATCGGCTTGCCCGGCTTGATCGCCATGCACCAGCTCTCGATCTGCCCGCCGGCATCGAGGATGGCCGGCTTGATATGATCCTCTTCTCCGACGGATACCCCGCCCGACGTGATGATCAGGTCGTGATGCATCGCAGCCTCTGCCAGGCAGGCGGAAATGACGTCCCGCTTGTCCGGTTTGATACCCAGATCGGTGATGTCGATCCGCTCTTCGGCAAGGAGCGCCTGCAGCATCGGACGGTTGGTGTCGAAGATGCTGCCCGGTCCCATGCCGACGCCGGGATCGCGCAATTCGTTGCCGGTCGACAGCAGCGCGACGCGCAGTTTCCGGCGCACCTCCAGCCCCTGGTAACCGCTGGCTGCCAGGATCGCCACATGCCGCGGATCGATCCGCGCACCGGCCTTCACGAGCGTGTCCATGGAGGAGACGTCTTCGCCCCGGCAGCGGATGTTGTCGCCGGCCGGGACGGCGAAGCCGGCGGTCACCTGATCGCCGGAGACCGTCACATGTTCCTGCATCACGACCGCTTCGGTGCCCGGCGGGACCGGCGCCCCGGTCATGATCCTCAGCGCCTGTCCCGACGACAGCCGCCTGGCCGCAGTCTCGCCCGCGGTCGTCCTGCCGACGACCCGGAAAGGCCCGGTGCCGGTTCCACCGAGGGCGTAGCCGTCGACGGCGGAATGGTCGCGAAGGGGCAGTTCCAGATAGGAGATGACATCAAAGGCGGCCGTCCGACCGATCGCCTGGGTGACGGGAACCACCTCCGTGCCCTCGATGGTGCCGCATAATCCGATCGCGCGTTCGATCGTCTGCTCGATCGTCGCAAGCGGCTTTTTCGTATCGGCTGCAGCGGAGCAGCAATCTGAATGGCGTGTATCTGGCATGGCCGTTCACTCTTTTGGGCTGGGAAATGGATGCATCTCTTGTTGGTTTTTGGACGTAACGGAAACTTTCACCCGCGTAATTGACAATAATCAATTAATCATGGGTTTTAGTTTGCTGGCATCGCATTTCATTGCCGGTCAGCGGTTCTGACCCCTCTTGGAGGGGAATATTTCGCCAAAGGTGGCGAGAACGTAACAAAACGCTAAGGCACTCAGTCAGGCAGTCCGGCTTTTGCAGAAAGGCGGGGAGTGATGCGCGTCAGGAGAATATAATTCTAACATTCGAAGATTATTGAATTATTATAACTTCTCAAATCTTGATCTTCGTCAATTCAGATATCGCCCATCTATGAAATGAATGCTCCGAAATTCAGACCGATCCGGACTTCGGAGCAGACAACTTGCCAATCTTCCCATCACAGAATCAGAACCGGTTTCGACTTCTCTGTCTGGCGCTCGTCTTTATGGCCGTCGCGTTGTCGACTGCTGGTGTTTCCGCGGCCGAACTGTCCAGGTTCCTTCCCGATACGCCGGTATCTGAACTTGTACCCGGCGCCGAGAGCTACGGCGAACCGGAAAAGGACGTTCCGGTCGTCCCGGCGCTCAAGGGCGGGGATACGGTCGGCTGGGTGTTTCTGACATCGGATTTCGTTTCCACCACCGGATATTCCGGAAAGCCGATCCACACGCTTGTCGGCATCGACAAGGATGCCGTGCTCACCGGAGTAAAGCTGGTCAAGCATTCCGAGCCCATCGTCCTGGTCGGGATTCCGGACAGCAAGATCAAGGCGGTGACGAAGAAATACGCCGGCCTCGACCTGAAGGCGGAGGCGGCCGCGTCCGGGTCCGCGCATGATCTGGACATCATCTCCGGCGCCACCGTGACCATCATGGTGATCGACGATTCCATCATTCGCGCCGGTCTCAAGGTCGCAAGGAGCCTCGGCCTCGGCGGTCTGAAGGAAGATACCGGTACCAGCGGTCCGAAGATGGTGATCGATCCCACCATTGACGAAACGGCGGACTGGCAGACCCTGACCGGGGACGGGTCGGTTCGGCGGCTGTCGCTCGACGTGGCCCAGCTCAACGAGGCCTTCGTCCGCGAGGGCGATCCCCGGGCGATCGCGCGCCCCGAAAAAGGGCCGGAAACCGATACCTATATCGACATGTACCTGACGCTCGCCGACGTGCCGTCCATCGGCCGGTCTCTGCTGGGCGATGCGGAATATGACAACCTCAAGGCCCGGCTGAAGGAGGGCGAACATGCGCTGCTGGTGATGGGGCGCGGCCGCTATTCCTTCAAGGGGTCGGGCTATGTGCGCGGCGGCATCTTCGACCGCATCCAGCTCGTCCAGAAGGATGTCTCCGTTCGTTTTCACGATCGCCAGCACCACAAGCTGGGGGAAATCGCCGCCGAAGGTGCGCCCGCATTCAAGGAGATGGATCTCTTCATCATTCCGGCCGACAGCGGCTTCGATCCGGCAGAAGATTTCCGCCTGCAACTGCTCGTCCAGCGGCCCGTCGGCGCCATCGACAAGGTGTTCCTGACCTTCGACCTGGGCTACCGGCTGCCGAAGTCCTATCTGATGCTCGATCCTTCGAGCCGGCAGGCAGCCGCTGCGGCAGCAGCCGGCACCCCGCAGGTAAGCGATAACCAGGCTGCCGCCCAGAAACTCTGGATGCGGATCTGGAAGACGCGCAAGGCCGACGTGCTTGTCCTTGCCGGCGCCATCGGTGTCCTGACGCTGGTCTTCTTCTTCCAGATGCAGGTGACCCGCAACGAGCGCTTCACTTTCTGGTTCCGCATTGGCTTTCTGGCTTTCACTTTGATCTGGCTGGGCTGGATCCAGAACGCGCAGCTCTCCGTCGTCAATGTGCTTGCTTTCTTTTCGGCGCTGACGACGGATTTCAGCTGGGATGCGTTCCTGATGGACCCTCTGGTGTTCCTGCTGTGGTTCTCCGTCGCCGCCGCGCTGATCTTCTGGGGCAGGGGGGCCTATTGCGGCTGGCTGTGTCCCTTCGGCGCCCTGCAGGAGCTGACGAACCGGATCGCCAAGCTGTGCCGCATTCCCCAGTTCGAGGTGCCCTGGGGCCTGCATGAGCGCCTGTGGCCGGTCAAGTACATGATCTTTCTCGCCCTGTTCGGGGTGTCGCTCTACTCGCTCGATCTCGCCGAGCATTACGCCGAGGTCGAACCCTTCAAGACGGCGATTATTCTGAAGTTCCAGCGCGCCTGGCCCTTCGTCGCCTTCGCCGTCGCGCTGCTGCTCGCCGGGCTGTTCGTGGAGCGGTTCTACTGCCGCTACCTGTGCCCGCTGGGCGCGGCACTCGCGATCCCGGCGCGGCTGAGAATGTTCGACTGGCTGAAGCGCTACCGCGAATGCGGCAACCCCTGCCAGCGCTGCGCGAAGGAATGCATGGTCCAGGCCATTCATCCGGAAGGAAACATCAATCCCAACGAGTGCCTGAACTGCCTGCATTGCCAGGTTTTGTATCAGCACGACCAGAAATGCCCCGTCTGCATCAAGAAGCTCGCCAAGCGCAAACGCTTCGAGGTCCAGACCGGCATCGCAAAACCGGATGCCAAGGCGGAAAAACCCGTCCCGGCGCCGGCCGAATGAACTCCGACGACGAGAGCAAGGAGAATGTCATGACGGAGAAAGTTACGAAATCGGGCGTATCGCGCCGCGATCTGCTGGGTGGTACGGCCAAGACGGCCGTGGTCGCCGGCATGGGGGCCGTCGCCCTGGGTGGTGCGAACCCCGCCTATGCGGCCGAAGGCGGCCAGAAGTTCGAAATGTCGCCGGGCGAACTCGACGAATACTACGGCTTCTGGTCCTCCGGCCAGACCGGCGAACTGCGCATTCTGGGCGTTCCGTCCATGCGCGAATTCATGCGGGTGCCGGTGTTCAACCGCTGCTCCGCCACCGGCTGGGGCCAGACCAATGAATCCCTGAAGATCCTGACCGAGGGTCTGACACCGGAAACCAAGGAATTTCTGGCCGCACAGGGCAAGGTCACCTACGACAACGGCGACCTGCACCACCCGCATATGTCGTTCACGGACGGCACCTATGACGGGCGCTACCTGTTCATGAACGACAAGGCCAACACCCGCGTGGCCCGCGTCCGCTGCGACGTGATGAAATGCGACAAGATCCTCGAGATCCCCAATGCGCACGACATCCACGGCATGCGTCCGCAGAAGTATCCGCGCACGGGGTATGTCTTCGCCAACAGCGAGCATGAAGCGCCGCTGGTCAACGACGGCAAGATCCTGGACGACCCTGCCCAGTACGTGAATATCTTCACCGCCATCGACGGCGACACCATGGAAGTGGCGTGGCAGGTGATGGTGTCCGGCAACCTGGACAACACCGACTGCGACTACCAGGGCAAATACGCCTTCTCCACCAGCTACAACTCCGAAATGGGTATGAACCTGGCCGAGATGACCGCCAACGAGCTGGATCATGTGGTCGTGTTCAACCTGAAGGAGATCGAAAAGGGCATCGCCGCGGGCGACTACCAGGAACTGAACGGCGTCAAGGTCGTGGACGGACGCAAGGGCTCCAACAAGAAATACACCCGCTACATCCCGATCCCGAACAGCCCGCACGGCGTCAATACCGCCCCGGACAGGAAACATGTGGTCATCAACGGCAAGCTGTCGCCGACCTGCACGGTCATCGACGTAAACAAGCTGGATGCCCTGTTCGAAACCGATGTGGATCCCCGCTCCGCCGTCGTTGCCGAACCGCAGCTCGGCCTGGGCCCGCTCCATACCGCCTATGACGGCAAGGGCAATGCCTTCACGACGCTGTTCCTGGACAGCCAGGTGGTGAAGTGGAACATCGACAAGGCCATCCGCGCCTATGCGGGCGAAGACGTCGATCCGATCATCTCCAAGGTGGATGTTCACTACCAGCCCGGCCACAACTCGACCTCCATGGGAGAGACAGCGGAGGCCGACGGCAAATGGCTGATTTCGATGAACAAGTTCTCCAAGGACCGGTTCCTGAACGTCGGTCCGCTGAAGCCGGAGAACGAGCAACTCATCGACATCTCCGACGACGGCATGACCGTGGTGCATGACAGCCCGACCTTCGCCGAGCCGCATGACAGCATCATCGTCCATCGTTCCAAGGTGAACCCGGTCACGGTCTGGGACCGCAACGACCCGATGTTTGCCGATGCGGTCGAGCAGGCCAAGGCGGACGGCATCGATCTGGAAGATGCTGCCGACGTCATCCGGGACGGCAACAAGGTGCGTGTCTACATGCACTCCGTCGCGCCGGTCTTCAGCCTGGAGAAATTCACGGTCAAGCAGGGGGACGAGGTCACCGTCTATGTCACCAATATCGATGATATCGACGACCTGACCCACGGCTTCACCATCTCCAACTACGGCGTCGCCATGGAAGTGGCACCCCAGGCGACAGCCTCGGTCACCTTCACGGCCGACCGGCCCGGCGTGCACTGGTTCTACTGCCAGTGGTTCTGCCATGCCCTGCACATGGAAATGCGCGGTCGTATGTTCGTCGAGCCGCGCGGAGCCTGATCATGAGACGCGTCGTCCCGCTTCTGTCGACGAGATCGTTTCTCGCAGCCTGCTGCATTCTCGCCGCGGCATTCGCTCCGGCCGGGGCGAAGGAGTGGCAGGTGACAGCGGGAGGGCGCAATCTTCAGGACGCTCTTGAAAACGCGCAGGCCGGAGATGTTCTCCGGCTTGCGCCCGGAACGCACCATGGCCCCGTCGTCATCAAGAAGAGCGTCACGCTCCGCGGTGCGTTGGCTGCCCGGGTTGTGGGTACCGGGACAGGCAGTGTCGTCACCGTCGAGGCACCGGCGGTGACGATAACTGGTTTGACCGTGACCGGCTCGGGCCTCTCCCAGGAAACCCTCGATGCCGGGATCAAGCTGACGAAAAAAGCCCGCGGCGCCGATATCGATCATAACCGGCTGCTGAACAACCTGACCGGCATTGACGTTCACGGCGCAAAGGAAGTGCGGATAGCCCGCAACCTGATCGAGGGCAGGCAGGATCTGCGCATGAACGAGCGCGGCAACGGGATTTATGTCTGGAACGCGCCGGGCCTGACCGCCGAATTCAACACCATCCGTCATGGCCGCGACGGTATTTTCGTCAATACCAGCCATAAGGACCGGTTTCTCAACAACCGCTTCGAGGACCTGCGCTTCGCCATTCATTACATGTACGGCAACAACGGCGAGATCTCCGGCAATGTCTCCGTCGGCAACGACATCGGCTTCGCCCTGATGTTCTCCAACGGCCTGACCATCGAAAACAATCTCTCCGTCCGCGATCGTAATCACGGCCTGATGCTGAACTACGCCAACCATGCGCGCATCGTCGGTAACCGCGTGGAAAACGGCGGCGAGAAATGCCTGTTCATGTACAACGCCAACAAGAACACGGTCGAAGGCAACCGCTTCGAGGGATGCCCGATCGGCATACACTTCACCGCCGGATCGGCTGACAATCATTTCGCCGGCAATGCCTTCATCGGCAACCAGACCCAGGTGAAATATGTCGGCAGCCGCAATCTGGACTGGAGTGAGAACGGCCGCGGGAATTTCTGGTCGGACCTGGCCGCCTTCGATCTCAATGGCGACGGCATTGCCGACAGCACCTACCGACCGAACGATATGGTCGACCAGCTCCTGTGGACCCAACCGGCGGCAAAGCTCCTGACCGGAAGTCCCGCAGTCCAGCTTCTGCAATGGACCCAATCCCAGTTTCCATCGCTTCTTCCCGGCGGCATTGTCGACAGCGCTCCGCTGATGCATGCGCCGGACTTCAAAACGCCTCATGCGGGAGTTCAAGGATGACCCCAGCAGACACATTGACGCTTGAAAACGTCAGCAAGTCTTTCGACCGCAATGCGGTGGTCCGGGACGTGTCTTTCAAGTTGCGCGCCGGAGAACGCATTGCGCTCCTCGGCCACAATGGCGCCGGCAAGACCACCCTGTTCAAGATGGCGCTCGGCTTCCTGCAGCCCGACCGCGGCGATATCGCCGTCCTGGGGAATGCGCCGGGCAGCGGGGCTTCCCGCGCCGGCACCGCCTACCTGCCGGAAGCGGTCGCCTTCCAGAAGGCGCTGACGGGCAGGGAGGTGATGACCTTCTATGCCCGGCTGAAGGGCGCGAACAGAAACAGATCGCTGGACCTGCTGGACCGGGTCGGCCTGAGCGATGCTGCCAACCGGAAGGTCGGTGCCTATTCCAAGGGCATGCGCCAGCGCCTCGGCCTCGCCCAGGCGCTCATCGGCCACCCGCAGCTGGTGCTGCTCGACGAGCCGACCAGCGGTCTCGATCCGGTGTCCCGGCAGAATTTCTACGAGTTGATCGAGGAAGTCGCTGCCGAAGGCGCGACCGTGCTGCTTTCCTCCCATGCACTGACGGAAGTCGAAGCGAAGACCGACCGCATCCTGATCCTGTCGAAGGGGCAGCTCGTTGCCGATGACACGCTTTCGGCGCTCCGCGCACGGGCACGCCTGCCGATCCGTATCCGGGTCCGCGGTTCGGAAGGCGCAGCCGACCGGATCGCGAACCGGCTCGGAGGTACCCGCGTGAACGGTTGTTCCGTGGAACTTTTCTGCGAACCGGAAGGCAAGGTCGCCTGCCTTGCCTCCATCGGCGAACTCGGCGGCCTCGTCGACGATGTCGACATGCACCTGCCGTCTCTCGACGATGTCTACCGCCATTTTTCCGGCATCACGGCCGCGGAGGTTTGATCTCATGTTCACCCGCATACTCACAGTGGCCGGTCAGGAACTGCGCCTTGGACTGCGCAACCGCTGGATCATGCTGGCCACGCTGATCCTGGCCGCCTTTTCCCTGGCGCTCGCTCTTCTCGGCTCGACCCCGGCCGGCACGCTCGGCGTGGACCGGATGACGATCACCGTCGCCTCGCTGGCCAGCCTGTCCGTCTATCTGGTGCCGCTGATCGCGCTGCTTCTGGCCTTCGACACGATTTCCGGTGAGATCGACCGGGGCACGCTGCTGCTGATCTTTTCCTGCCCGATCTCGCGCACGGAATTTCTGCTCGGCAAGGCGCTGGGCCATTTGATGGTGCTGACCGTCGCCCTTGTGGTCGGCTACGGCTCCACGGGTCTGCTGCTTTATGCCGTCGATGCGGGCTCGCCGGCAGGACTGGTCGATTTCGTCCGGCTGATCCTGACATCCGCCGCCCTTGGTCTTGCCTTCCTGGCAGTCGGCTACGTCCTCAGCGCGCTGACGCGGCAGAGTTCGACCTCTGCGGCGCTTGCGATCGGCGCCTGGCTGGTTCTTGTGGTGCTTTATGACCTTGCCCTGCTCGGTCTGCTGGTGACCGACACCGGCGGTACTTTCTCGGCCCATGTGTTTCCTTACGCCATGGTGCTCAATCCCGCCGACGCCTTCCGCCTGTTCAATCTGGCCTCGCTCGGGGCAAGCAGCCTCGTTGGCGGCATGGCCGGCGTTGCCGAAAGCCTGCCGTTCCCGCCCGTGGCGGCACTCGCATCGATCGCAGGCGTAACCCTGTTCGCCCTTGGCCTTGCCCTCGCCCGGATCCGGAGGATCACACCATGAAACGCCCCGCTCTTGCCCTCGGCCTCGCCCTGTTGCTCGGTCTGGGTCTGTCCGCCTGTCAGGAAGAAACCACGGCCGCCAAGCCGGCTCCGGTGGCCATGACGCTGGCTGCAACCGGCTATTACTGCCAGATGACCGCGCTTGATCACGATGGTCCCAAGGCGCAGATCCATCTGAAGGGCAACCCTCATCCGCTCTGGTTCACGCAGGTCCGCGATGCGGTTGCCTTTACCCTGTCGCCGGAAGAGCCCAAGGATTATGTCGCCGTCTATGTCAGCGACATGGGCAAGGCCGAGAGCTGGGAAAATCCGGGAGAAGCCAACTGGATCGACGCGGAAACGGCCTGGTTTGTGATCGGCAGCCGCAAGACCGGCGGCATGGGCGCGCCGGAGGTCATACCGTTCGGCAGCGAGAACGGTGCTGAGGGTTTTGTCGCCGAACAGGGCGGCAACATCGTGCGCCTGTCCGAAATACCGGAGGCCTATGTTCTGGGCTCCGTCGTGTCGAAGGACCAGTCCGGGAGCGAGGCCATGACCATGGTGGAGGCAAGCCAATGACCACGCTTACCCATGCCAAACCGCTGTCCCGGCGTCGCTTCCTGTCCATCTCGGCCGCCGCGGCCGGGATGGCAATCACCCCTGGATTGGCGATCGGAGCCTCTGCAATACAACGCTGGCACGGCGTCGCGCTTGGCGCAGGAGCGGAAGTCAGGCTCGTTGACCCCGACCGGGACCACGCGCGGAAGGTCTTTGCCGCAATGGAGACGGAGATCCTGCGTCTGGAGCGGGTGTTCAGCCTCTATCGGACCGACAGCGCGCTGACACGATTGAACCGGGAAGGCCGGATAATGGCGCCGCCGCCAGAGCTCGTCGACCTTCTTGCGACCGTCCGGAGCATTCACAAGACGACGGCCGGGGCTTTCGACCCGTCGATCCAGCCGCTCTGGGATCTCTATGCCCGCACCTATGCCGGAGAGAGCCGCGAAGCGGAGGCGCGACCTGCGCCTGAAGACATTGACCGGATTCTTGAACTGACCGGCTTCGACAAGGTGCGGATAGACCCCGAACGGGTGGCTTATGACCGGCCCGGCATGGCGCTGACACTCAACGGCATTGCCCAGGGCTACATGACCGACCGGGTGTCCGCGCTGCTGAAGAACGAAGGTTTCACGGACATCCTGGTCAATATCGGCGAGATCGCAGCTTCGGGAAGTGATCCCGCGGGGCCCGACGGCTGGGAGGTGCTGCTTGCGCCGGGAGAGGTGGAGCAGGGGAGTCGGATCGTGCTCAAGGATCGCGCCGTTGCCACCTCGGCCCTTTCCGGAACGACCTTCGACCGGGAGGCCCGGGTGTCGCACATCCTGGACCCGCGAACGGGCCGGCCGGCTCGCTCGGGCCTGGCGGGGGCAAGTGTCGTCGCGTCCTCGGCAACCATCGCCGACGGCCTGTCGACCGCGGCACTGGTCTGCGGCGAACAGGTACTGGCCGAAGCTCTCGACGGCTTTGCCGGAGCGCAGGCCTTTCTCCTGAGAACGGATGGCAGCGAAGCTGTGCTTCGCGTCTCAACCTGAGGATAAAACCATGGCACGGACAGCAGCGCTCAAAGGCACCGGCACAGGACTTCCGGTCTTCCTGACCGCAGGGTTCCGCCTCTATTTTCTGGCGGCGGGATGTTTCGCCGTCCTGTCGATTGCCGCATGGCTTGGCTGGTTGGGGCTTCACGCCGCCGGTGGCACCTTTGCAGAACCGCCCATGGCCATGGCTCCCCATCTATGGCACGCCCACGAGATGATTTTCGGCTACACGGTTGCGGTGATGGCCGGCTTCTTCCTGACGGCCGTTCCCAACTGGACAGGGTCGCCGTCTGCCCGGTCCGCCTTCGTGGCGACGACCGGACTGGTCTGGCTGGCCGGGCGGCTGGCGATCTGGTTTTCCGGCTATTTCGACCCTTGGGCAGTCGCCGTCATCGATCTGGCCTTTATTCCGCTGCTCGGCCTCAAGATCGGCAGCAATCTCCTGAAGAAAACCCAGCTTCGCAACGTCATCTTTCTCGGATTGCTCACGGCCATGTTCACCGGCAATCTTCTGATGCACCTGGAGTGGCTCGGCTTGACCGATGACACGGCCATCGCCGGGACCCGGCTCGGCCTTTACACCAGCGCGGCCATGATCGTCATCATCGGCGGGCGCGTCGTACCGGGCTTTACCCGCAACGCGCTCAACCGGCAGGGCTATTGCGGGCGAATGCCGCAGGTCCGTCCGGCGCTGGACAAGATCGCAATCCTTGCGTCCGTTCTTGCCGCTGTCGCAAGTGCCTTGCCCGTGCCCAATGTTGTCTTGGGCAGCCTGTGTCTCGTGGCAGGCATTGCGAACGGGATGCGGGTTGCCGGATGGCGCAGCCTGCTGACATGGCGCGAGCCCATCCTATGGGTGCTTCATCTTGCCTTCGCCTTTCTGGCGATTGCCTATCTGGCCCTGGCGGCGGCGCATCTTACCCCGTTCCTCGATGACACCGCCGCCCTGCATCTGCTGGCGATCGGCGCGGTCGGCGGCATGACGCTTGCCATGATGACCCGGGCTTCCCTCGGACACGCCGGACGTCCGCTTATTGTCGCAAAGCCGATCGCGGTCGCTTATCTCTGTGTTTTCGCGGCAGCTCTCGTGCGGGCCTTCGGGACGGACTTCCTGGATTATTTTCAGACGATGTACCTGTCTGGCGCCCTTTGGCTCCTGGGCTTCGGTCTGTATGTCTGGATCTATCTGCCGATCCTGGCGTTCCGAAACAGCGCCGGCGATTAGTGCTGGCGCGCGGGGCGCGCAAGCCTCAACTGCGCGATCGCAAGACCTCGGCGCGCTCCTGTTCGAAGAAATTCCGGAGGCGGTCGACGTCGTGAATGGTGGCCATGTTGCGTTTCACCGTGACGCCGACCTCCTTCAGGCGTGCGATGGCCCGCGACAGGCTCTCCGGCTTCATGCCGAGATGGCCGGCGATCAGGGCCTTGTCATAGGGCAGGGCGATCGTGCAGGCCCCTGCCTCGACCGGCGCCAGGGCCAGCATGAATTCAGCCAGGCGCTGGGCGCCCGTATGGGCCTTCAACTGCTGGATCTGATGCACCAGTCCGTGCAGATGCTGCGAGGTGGAGGCAAGCATCGACAGGCCCAGTTCAGGGTTCTGGCGGATGCGGTCGAACAGACGGTTTGACGGGAACATCAGCAACCGGGCGTCGGTCACGCATTCCGCGCTGACCGGAAACATGCCCGCGGTAAAGGCGGCCGCCTCGGCGAAGCTCTGGCCTTTGGTGAAGATACCGACCACCGCTTCCTCACCGGCAACGGTCATTCGGTAGAGCTTGATCCAGCCGTCGAGCACAACGTAAAATGCGCTCGCCGGATCCCCCTGAACGAACAGGACCTCGCCGCGCTCCGGCGTCTTGATCACGGCATCCGATAACAGCTCCGTCAGCGGTTGATCGCCCACCCCACCCAGGATCGCGGTCTTGCTGATCAATTCCAGGTCATTGCCGGTCAATCCGATCGCCATGCCGCCTTCCGTCCTTCAGTACGCCGTCGCCCCAACTCATAAGGCAGATCCCACCCTGTTGGGAATTCCAATTGTCGCACTTGTCAACGATAGGGCAGGCCACCTGCCTGCCGTCTACCCGAAGTCCGAATCAAGTGCAGGAATCCTTGCACACGGGACTGCCGGGCGGAAAAAGGGATTGCGCGTTTATCGGAAAATGGTGCCGTTGGAGAGAAATTGAACGCTCCCTTCGATGAACTGGCGGATGGGAAAGACCAGCTTCGGGCCGTGAATTTTGAGAAGTTTGATATGCCGGTTGTAACGCGTGAACAGCAAACGGACCTGCAACTCCCTGTCAGCTGCGCCTGCGGTGACAAGTCAGCTCGGGAATGCGAACCGTCCCGTTCGCATCGCTTCTCGACAATCAAAGGCACGCGCTCCAGGTCGTAATCCGACCTGATATAGGCAGCCGGGCCGCGCAGAACGAACACAACGGCGAGGATTGATGACGCCGGTCGAGTTCAGCTTTCCGTTGACCCGGCTCGTCAGGCGTTCCCGAGTGTATTCTTTCAGGATATCCGGCTCTCAGAACACCTTGCGATCATCGGTTCGGCAATGGACGAAATCGTTTCGCCAGCCATGTTTGTGATACTCGCGACTCAGCCTGACAGACGATCCTTCATTAAGTCGACAAAGTTGCTGGGGAGGGGGATGAAATCCATGGCGCTAAACATCTTATTGAAACAAAAGGAGAAATTTAATCAAACCGCAGATGGCGTCAGCAAAACGGGTTTCGATTTTCGCGTTCTGGAGCGCAAAACGAACGCTTGATCGAGAAATTTATCGACACGCAAATATTTTTGAAATAGATTTTCAAAAATAATAAAAGCGGAGGCGGCGCAACGCGTCGTAATCCTGTGTTCATAATGATGGAAAGGGAGGTTTCATCAAATGCAGAAACTGAAAGTTGGAATTCTGGGCTTGGCTTTAGCCGCGATGACAATGGCGGGTGCCGCGACAGCGGAACCGATCGTCATCAAGGTCGGCCATTCCTCGGAGGCCGAGACAGCATTGCCGGGCGCCGGCCGTACCGCCGGTGTCAACGCATTCAAACATTACATTGAAAGCCAGTCTCATGGCGAAATGGTGGTCGAGGTCTATCCCAATGGCGAACTCGGCAATGGCCGCGCCATTGTCGAACAGGCACAGCTTGGCGTTATTCAGGTAGCCGGTGCCTACACGTCGATCATGGTGCCATTCGCACCTGAGATCGCGATCACCCAGATCCCTTATGTCTTCGACAGCAACCTGACTGCCTGGAAAGTGATGGAAGGACCGGTCGGTCAGGAATTGGCCGATGTGTTCCTGAAGAACACCGGCCTGCGTGTGCTCGGCTGGGCCGATGGCGCAGGCTTCCGTAACATCTACTCCGAAAAGCCGGTGCACAGCCCGAAAGACCTGGAAGGCATGACGATGCGTGTGCCGGAAAACCCGGGCTTGTTGGCAATGTTCCGCGCATGGGGCAGCAAGACGGTCACGATCACCTGGAGCGAACTCTACACCGCGCTGCAGTCGGGCATGGCCGAAGGTCACGACACCGAGCTATATTCGATGTACTCGAAAAAGCTCTATGAGGTGAACCCGTATGTGACGGTCACGCGTCACAGCTATAACCTTCATCCGCTTATGATCAACGAGAAGTTCTTCCAGTCGCTGTCACTGGAGCATCAGAATATCGTTCTTCAGGCTGCGGATCTGTACACCCGCGTCGGCAATGCTCACTCCTATCTCAGCTCCCTCGTCGTTAAGGAGGCCATGGAGAAGGAAGGCGCTGAATTCTACTATCCGACAGCGGAAGAAATCGAGCAGTTCCGCGCTCTGGGGCAACAGCCGTATATCGACACCATCGTTCGCAAGATAGGCGAAAACGGTCAGGCCTGGGTCGACAAGATCCGTGCAGCTGCCGAAGCTGCCCGTGAAGGCTCGTGATTTAAGTCGATTACTTGGGCGGTCAGACCATGGCCGCCCTTTTTTGTTTTCTGTCAGGTTGGCGAATAAGGGCCCTTGTCGGCTCCATGCCGGTTATAAACTGCCATGGGGAGGCTTCATGCCTGCAACGTCACAGGATTACTTGGATCGCATTACATGAAACGGGTCGCGGAGCTCTACCAGCTCTTTCTCGATTACCTCGAACGGGGCACACTCCTCGTTGCGATGATCCTGGTCGCCGCGTTGTTCTTGATCAACGCTGCGGGGATCCTAACCGAACAGGCCACGGGAAGTTCCCTTGTCTGGGTGGAAGAAGTCAGCAATCTCCTGTTCGCCTGGGTGGTGTTTCTGGGGGCCGGAGCGATCGCCCGTCGCGGCGGTCACATAGGGGTGGACATTTTTCACGAATTCTTCGGGCCGAAACTGATGATCGCCTTGCGGGTCTTGTTTGCGGCGCTCACGCTGATCGTCGTCTGGGTGATGGTCTACTACGGTTACAAGATGGCGGTCTTCGTCGGACGCTCTCAGACCTCGCTCTATCTCGATATCAGCCTTTACTACTTTTACCTCTCGGTTCCCGCAGGTGGCCTCATTCTCGGACTGAACGCCATCGGTGCGGCTCTGCCGGATGCCCCAGACCAGGAAAAACTGAAGATTGAGGAGGCGGAGCTATGATTGGCATCGTTGTTGGCAGTTTCATCCCGATGCTCCTGATCGGGGTGCCGATCGCACTTTGCCTCGTGCTGATGACGATTTTCGTCTTCATCGACATGGGAAATCCACTGCTCTTCCTGCAGATCCCGCAGCGCATGTTCACCAGCACGGAGAACCTTCTGCTTCTGGCGATTCCCTTCTTCATCATGGCCGGCGAAATCATGAACCGGGCCAAGATTACCGACCGGCTCATGAATCTTTCCGGGGCGCTGGTCGGCTGGATTCGCGGCGGCCTTGCCCATACCAATATTATTGCAAGCATGTTCTTCGCGGGCATTACCGGTTCAGCGGTCTCGGACACGGTGGCGGTCGGCGGGATCATGATCCCGGCGATGAAGGAAAACGGCTACGATGAGGAGTACAGCGCCGCCGTTACCGCATCGAGCTCAGTGATCGGCCCGATCATTCCCCCCTCAATTCCGATGCTGCTCTACGCGTCGGTGATGCATGTTTCGATCGCGGGCCTGTTTCTGGGCGGTCTGATCCCCGGGATCCTTGTGGCGCTCTTCCTGATGGGAACCGCCTATCTGGTGGCCGTCAGGAAGGGGATCGGCGAACGCAAGCCGTTCGTGGGCATTATCAATCTCTTCGTCATCCTTCTGCGCAGCATTCCGGCCCTGCTCCTGCCGGCGATCATCATGGGCGGTATTCTGGGTGGGTTCTTCAGTCCGACCCAGGCTTCCGCAGTCGCCGTCATGTACGGATTGCTGATGGGGGTGGTCTTCTACCGGTCGCTCGGTTGGGACGATATCGTTCATATCCTGAAGCACACGGTCACGGCGACCGCCATGATCATGTTCCTGCTTGCCTGCGCCAAGTGCTTCAGCTGGCTGGTGAGTTATTACAATCTGGTCGAACACGTGACGCTGGTTTTCCTGCATCTGACAGAGAACAAGTATGTCTTTCTGCTTCTGGTCAACGTCCTGTTCCTGGTGCTCGGCATGTTCCTCGACATGGGGTTTGCCATCATCGTGCTGGGGCCGCTGATCGCGCCGATCGCCTATCAGTATGGTGTGGATCCGATCCACTTTGGCCTGATCACTTGTGTCAACTTGACAATCGGTCTGGCGACACCGCCCTTCGGACTGGTGCTGTTTGCAGCTTGCGGGGTCTCGAATGTGAAATTGTCGCGCCTCAGTATGGCGATCATGCCCTTTCTTGCAGCCGAAATCCTGGTTCTGATGCTGATCACCTACGTGCCTTTCATTACGATGTACTTCCCGCGTCTTTTCGGCTTTGCCTGACGCGGGACAGCAACCAACCAAAAAAAGCGGCCGCCCCATGGGGCGGCCGCAGACTGCTGACAAACCCCTGGCGTTAGCCGGGGGTTTTTGATTCACTGTTTTGATGTTGAAGAAGCCCGGCCCCGA
>NZ_JBLXGP010000014.1:0-179422 GCF_048260565.1 Roseibium sp.
GCCTGTCACTGGTCTCCCGGAATTCCGCTCCGGGAGACCAATCCCATCATAACATCGCTCAAAACAAACAATCCCGGCCGCAGCGAAGCGGAGAGCCGTGACCCAGTACTCCGTGCCCTTTCGGATCGCACACGGATCTCTCCGTTCAAACAACAGCCCTCACGGAGTACTGGGTTCCCGCTTTCGCGGGAATGACAACAGAAGGTATGGCACGTCCGTGCCTCCCTCATATCACCATCGCACGGCAAGGCTCGGGTGATCCAATTCACCTCGCCGCGCGTCCCGAAAGCGCAAGGGAAAGCCTTTTCCCCTACTGACCGACGTTGAATTCCGTCTTGACCATCGCGGGGATATCGAGGTCCCCCTCCAACCCGCCATAGGTCTTGAGGATCTCATAGGACTCGGCCACTTTCGCGGTCTCCACGCTGCACAGGCCGTTCTTGGCCGTGTCCGCCGACTTGACAAAATTCTCTTCGAGCGCCAACTGGCGTTTCTGCTGTTCCGGGTTGAGTTCCGGATTGCGCGCCAGAACCGCGGCCACGGCTTCTTCCTGATGGCTGAACGCATAGTCCCAGCCTTTGGCCGTGGCGGCTATAAAGCCCTTGATCAGATCCGCATTGGCGGCTGCGAAGTCGGCCGTGGTGAAAATCGTCTCCGCATAGGCGTTGACACCGTAATCGGCCGGAACCAGTGTCGCCGTCTCGTAGCCCTGGACCTGAAGGGCAACCGGCTCGTTGACGACGAAGGAGGTCTTCGCATCGACCTGACCGGTCATCAGCACCTCGTTGCCGGCCATGACCACCTTGTTGACCTTGTCCATGTCCACACCGGCGGCATTCAGCATGGCCTGGGTGTAGGTCCATGGCCCGCCTTCGGTATAGGCAAGCGTCTTGCCCTCCAGATCCTTGGGCTCCTTGATCCCCGTCTTGGCGAGCGAGAGAACGCCGGCCGGATTCTTCTGAAAGCAGGCGCCGACGATCACCAGGTCCATCCCTTGCGCATTGCCGAACAGGATCGAGCTGACGTCGTTGGTGCCAAAGGTGTTCTGGCCGGAGGCGACCATGGCGGTCGAGTTGATGTTGGGGCCGCCGGGGAAAATCTCCAGGTTGATCCCGGCATCTTCGTAGAAGCCCTTTTCCAAGGCCATCACATAGCCGGCATTCTGCACATTCATCAGCCAGGAAATGCGCAAGCTGACGTCTTCTGCGGCATGGGCCGGCAGGACGGCGGACAGGGAAAGGGCCGAAACGACGGCGGCATGGCGGCAAAAGCTGGTGACTGACTGCATGGGATGGTTCTCCTCTGGGATGCGGTTTCGGTTTTTTGATTTTTCAGTTTTCGATGTCGGCCCCCGGCCAGAACAGCGCGAGCTTTTCCAGCAGGACGACGGCGTAGAAAAAGATGACGGTAGCGGCAGACGTGACGAAGATCGCGGAAAACAGCATGACCGCGTCCTGCCGGTAGCCGGCATTGACAATGATGGTGCCGATGCCCTGGTTGGCGCCGGTGAACTCGGCGACGATCGCGCCGATGACCGACATGCCCACGGTGATCTTCATCGCCGAGAACAGATAAGGGAGCGCAGCGAACAGGCGGGCGTGGCGCAGCAGGTCCGCCGGTTCGGCGTGAATGATGGCCATGAAGTCGAGCACCGACTTGTCGAGACTGCGCAACCCGCGTGTCATGTTGACGAGCGTGGGAAAGACGCAGGCGATTGCGGCGATGGCGATTTTCGGGGCGATCCCGAAGCCGAGCCAGATGGTCAGAAGCGGCGCGATCGCCAGAATCGGAATGGTCTTCAACACGATCGCCCAGGGGAAGACCGCGCGTTCGAAACTGCGCGAGTAGAGGAAGCTGATCGACAGCAGGATCGCAACCGTCGTTCCGATCACGAAGCCCAGCGAAGCAGCAAGCAACGTGATCCCGGCATTGACCGCGAGGCTATGCCAGTCCGTAATCATGCGCGCGATGATGACCGACGGTGCCGGCAGCAGGAACTTAGGAATATCCCGGAAGACCACCATCGCCTCCCAGGCGATCCCGAGGGCCAGGAACAGCAGCAGCGGCGGCCCCTTGCTCTTGAGCTGCGCCCGGAAGACATCCCCGAGTTTGCTATCCTTGCAGCTCATGACCCTTCTCCGAATATCAGGGCCTCGAGTTCGGCCACATAGGCTGCGAATTGCGCACTGGAGCGCACCGCGCTGCCCCGGGGCCGCTCCAGCTCGATCGGAATGATCTTTTCCACGCGGCCCGGGCGTGGCAGCAGCACCACGACAAAATCGGACAGGAGCACCGCCTCGCTCAGCGAATGGGTGACGAACAGCACCGTTGCCTGGCGCTGGGCGTAGATGCGCAAGAGCTCATCGCCCATTTCCCGGCGGGTGAAGTCGTCCAGTGCGCCGAACGGTTCGTCCATCAGAAGGACGTCCGGCCGGTAGCAGAGCGACCGGGCGATGGAGGCGCGCTGGCGCATGCCGCCGGACAGATGCGCCGGATACCGGTCCTCGAATCCGTTCAGATGCACAAGGTCCAGCATTTCGCGTGCGCGACGGTCACGGATCGCCGGCGTCTCGATATTGAGGATATCGAGCGGCAGGCGAACGTTCTCAAGCGTCGTCTTCCAGGGCAGCAGGCCCGCATCCTGAAACACGAAACCGAACGGCCGGTCCTTGCTGAATTCGGCAGGGCTCATGCCGTCGATCTCGATCAGGCCGGACGACGCCGTTTCCAGGCCACTCACGATCCGTAGAAGCGTCGACTTCCCGCAGCCGCTGTGTCCGACGATGGAGATGAAGCTGTTGCGCGGAAAGGAAAACGAGATCGACCTCAGCGCTTCGACGGCGCCGTCATTGCCTTTGCTACTATGGGGAAAGGTCTTGGAAATTCCGCTTAAGGTGATGAATGGGCGTGACGAACCGGTCCGGGCGGATGGCGATGGAAGGTGCGCGTCCATGGGCTTCATAAAACAACTCTCGCTCAACCGGTCGTAAAACCGGTGGTTCCCGCCTCTCTCCCTTGTTGTTTTCGATGCGTCCGGCGCCGCGAAACGCCGATCTTGACCGCTTTATTTTCACCAATTGTTATGGGCCCGACGGGAGGCGGGCAATTTGCATTTCGTAATAATACGTATAGCGAAATTCGAATGGACGACTGCGAAACCCGACGCCCCGTCCAAACCCCTGTGTCAGCTCAGGCCATGCGAATGCAGTCCCGCGCGACTGCAAGGCTCAGGAGGTGCATAGGTGATGCAAAAGAACGAGGTGGTGCGGGCGCCGAAACGCCAACCGCCCCGCCCCGTACCGCCTTCAGACGGTCGGGGCCGGGGTCAGGCAGGACCTGAGCCTCAGGCCGTCGCGGCCAAGTTACTGCCGGTGCCGTCGATATAGGCGCGCCAGCCCTTCAGGCCGGTGATGTCTTCCGCCCCGGCGACGCCGGCAGCTTCGCACACGAACCCCTGAACCTTACGGCCGTCGGACAGGGCGAGGGTTCCAAGGCCCAGCGGGGCCGGAATGGTGGCCAGGAAGGAGCCGACCTCTTTCAGCGGGACCGCCCAGATTTCCACCTCGATCTCGCTGCCCGAACCGGGTTCGGCGCGGACCAGACCCGGACGGCTCGGCGGGCCGCCGGCAAGGGCGTAGAGCCGATAAGCGTCGCTGGTCTTTGCCGCTTCCAGGAAGCGGGCGCCGCGCGAGGTCAGTTCGTGGTTCAGGGACATGCCGGACATATGCGCACCGCAGACGGCGAGTGCCAGTTCGTCCGGCTGCGCGACCGGGGCCGTTTCCGGCGCGTCGGGCAGTTCCCATCCGGTGGCGCCCAGTTCATGGGGACAGGCCTGCTCCAGCTGGATGCCGATGGAGGCGAGCAATCCGTCCTCGCCGGCGGCCGCCAGCAGGGTGACACTGCCAGGCCGCCCGTCGGAGCGCGGCGACACCGGCACGGCGAGCCCGCACATGTCGAGCAGGTTGACGAAATTGGTGTAGGTGCCGTAGCGCGAATTCGGGCCGATCGGATCGTCGATCAGATCCTGAACGGAATAGAAGGTCGGCGCCGTCGGCACGCACAGCAGATCGAGACCGGCCAGCACGGACTCCGTCTTCCGTCCCAGTTCCTTCAGCCGGTAGATGCCGCGGAAGGCATCCGTCGCCGTCAGGCCGATCGCCTTGCCGACGACTTCGCGCGTCACCGGATGCACGGCTTCCGGCTGGGTTTCCATCAGCTCCTGCAGAACGGTGTGACGCTCGGCGACCCAGGCGCCCTCATAAAGCATCTTGGCCACGTCATAGAACGGGGTGAAGTCGATCTTTTCCACCGTGGCGCCCAGCGCCTTCAGGGTCTCTATCGTTTCGTAGAACGAAGCTTCCTGCACGGTATCGCCAAAAAACTCGATGCTGGCGTCATCCGGAATGCCGACGCGCAAGGCGGGCGGCATGTCGCCCAGGGGCGCGACGCGGATGTCCCGCGAATAGGCATCTTCCGGGTCGTAGCCGGCAGCGGCGGCGAAGGCCTCATAGGCATCGGCGACAGTCAGGGCAAAGATCGAAATCGTGTCCAGCGTCCGGCAGGCCGGAACCACGCCGCTGGCAGACAGCGCGCCAAGAGTGGGTTTGAGCCCCGCGATGTTGTTCATCATCCCCGGAACCCGGCCCGAACCCGCCGTATCCGTTCCGAGCGAGAAACTGACGATGCCGTGACCGACCACGACCGCGGAGCCGGAGGACGATCCGCCCGGAACGATCTTGGGATCGACCGCGTTCAGCGGCGACTGATAGGGCGAGCGGACGCCGACGAGGCCGGTCGCGAACTGGTCGAGATTGGTCTTGCCGACAAGCAGCGCACCCGCCGCCTTCAGCCGGGCGACGGCGAAGGCGTCCGCTTCTGCCGTATATTCGAATACCGGACAGGCGGCGGTCGTCGGCTTGCCGCCATCGTCGATGTTGTCCTTGATGGCGAAGGGAATGCCCCAGAGCGGCTTGTCCGGATCGTAAGGACCAAGAGCCTTCGCGGCTTTCAGCACCTCGGCCTTGTCGTAGAGAAGAATGAAGATCCCCGGATCGTCGACCTCGGCAATGCGCCGGTAGACTTCCTCGATCACCGCTTCGGGGCTGGTTCCCGAGGCATAGGCGGCTTTGAGGGCGGAAAGGGTGAATGGAAGGTCGTTCATGGGGTCTTCGTACCTGAGTTTATGCAATGTTTTCTTTGAATTCAGGCGCGGCCAGGCCGGCCGCTGCGGGCGGATGGGGGGCGGCTGAAAGCAGCTCGCGCGTGTAGTCCGACGACGGGTTCTGCATCACCTGTTCCGACGATCCCTCCTCGACGATCTCCCCGTCCTTCATGACGATCACATGGTCGCATAACAGGCGAACCACGTGGAGGTCATGGCTGACGAACAGATAACTGATACCGAGTTTGGCCCTCAGATCCACCAGAAGATTGAGCACAACCGCCTGAATGGAGACGTCAAGCGCCGCCGTCGGCTCGTCGAGAATGAGGAATTTCGGGTTGAGCGCGATGGCGCGCGCGATGCCGACACGGGCCTTCTGACCGCCGGAAAGCTGATGCGGGAACCGGGTCAGGAGCGGCCGGGGCAGACCGACCAGATCGGCCAGCTCCTCCACCCGCGCCTTCTTTTCCGCCTTGCCGAGATCCGACAGCCGGTCCAGCGGTTCCTGGATCAGTTGCTGCGCGGCATGGCGCGGATTGAAACTGTCGGTCGCGTCCTGAAACACCATCTGGATGCTGGAGCGGCGCGGATCCCTGGCAAAGGCGCGCGCCGGCGTCTTCGCCAGATCCTCGCCGTCGAACAGGATTTCGCCGCTGGTCGGATCATCGAGACGCACCAGCATGGAGGACGTGGTCGACTTGCCGCAGCCGCTCTCGCCGACAAGCCCGACGCATTCCCCTTCCCTGATCCGGAAGGAAATCCCCTTGACTGCATGCACCGGGCCGGACTTGCCCTGGTAGGTTTTCTTGAGGTCACGCACCTCCAGAAGCACTTTGTCGGAGCGCTTCGGCGGCGCCAGCGGCGTGCGCATTTCTTGCGGAAGCAACTCGCGCACCGAGGCGCCTGCCCGCGGCGTCGCATCGACGAGCTTGCGGGTATAGGCATGCTGCGGCGAAAAGAACAGCGCTTCGGGCTTCCCGGTCTCCACGATCGCGCCGTCCTTCATGACGACGATGCGGTCGCAATATTGCGCCGCCATGCCGAGATCGTGGGTGATCAGGATCGAGCTCATGCCGCGCTCCCGGATGAGGTCGCTGACCAGATCCATCACCGCCTTCTGGGTGGTGATGTCGAGACCGGTGGTCGGCTCGTCGGAAATCAGGATATGGGGATCGCAGGCGAGCGCGATGGCAATCACGATACGCTGGCACATGCCGCCGGAGAGTTCGAACGGATAGGCGTGGTAGCGCTCTTCCGGATTGCGGATCTTGACCGCCTCCAGCGCCCGGATCGCTTCCGCCTTGGCGGTGGAGCGGGTCGCCCTGGCGTGGCGGCGCAGAACATCCTCCAGCTGATGGCCGACCTTGCGGATCGGGTTGAGCGCCGCGCGCGGGTTCTGGAAGATCATGGAAATCTCCCGGCCGCGAATGTCGCGCATGGCGGCCTCGGTTGCCGCCTTCAGGTCGACGCCCTCGTAGTTCAGTGCGCCGCCGGTGATCGTCCCGCCCTTGTCCAGGATGCGCATCAACGCATAGGAGGTGACCGACTTGCCGGAGCCGGATTCCCCAACGATGCCGAGGGTTTCGCCCTTCTCCAGCTCGAAGGAGACACCGCGCACCGCATCGACCTGCCCCCGGCGGGTCTGGAAGGAAACCTTGAGATCCTTGACGTTCAGCATCCTCAGGTCCTTTGCCGCGGGTCGACGATATCGCGCAGGCCGTCGCCCAACAGGTTGAATGTGAACACCGCGAACATCAGCATTGCGCCCGGAAAGAGCGCCAGCCACCATTCGCCGGAGACGATGAAATTCGCCCCTTCCGCGACCATGATGCCCCATTCGGCCGTGGGCGGGCGCACGCCGAGGCCGATGAAGCTCAGGCCCGCCGCATTCAGGATCGCCCAGCCGAGGTTCAGCGACACCTGCACCATCATCGGTGGCAGGGCGTTGGGGTAGATGTGAAACGCGAGCACCCGGAGATCCGAATTGCCGGCAAGCTTCGCGGCCTGGGCGAACCCGGATGTCCGGCGGATATTGACCTCCGCCCGTACCAGCCGCGCATAGAACGGAATGTTGATGACCGCCGTTGCGTAGACGATGTTTTCCACCGTGTTGCCGAGCGCCGCGACAATGCCCATGGCCAGAACGAACAACGGGAAGGCCATGATCGTGTCGAAGACCCGGTTCAGGACGCCGTCGATGAGACCGCCCCAGTAACCGGCAACAGCGCCCAGGAACGAGCCGAAGACGAAGGAGAGCGCCACGGCGGCCACCGAGATCATCAGGTCGAGGCGGGCTGCGACCAGCGTCCGGCTGAACACGTCCCTGCCCAGGTTGTCCGTGCCGAACCAGTGGGCGAGCGACGGCGGCTGCAGGGCGGAAGCCGCGTCCGACTGCATCGGATCGTAGGGCGCGATCACCGGGCCGAAGACGGCGACGAAGATCAGAACGCCGAACATGGCGAAGGCGATCAGCGTGACCGGGTTGTCCTTCAGCACGTAGACGAGATGATCCAGCGCGCCGTTCGACTTCTCGACGCCTGAGGATGTGGCAAGGTCGCTCATTGGCTGCTGAACCCTATGCGGGGATCGATCGCCGTATAGGCAAGGTCGATCAGGAGATTGAGAACGACGAAGAGCAGCGCCATAGCGAGCACGAAGCCCTGCACCGCCGCATAGTCGGAGACGACCAGCGCCTCCACCGCGTAGGAGCCAATACCTGGCCAGGCATAGACCTTCTCCACCAGCACATTGGCGCCCAGCGTGAAGGAAAACACCATGCCGAGGGTGGTGATCACCGGAAGCAGCGCGTTCCGAAACGCATATGTGAAAAGCACCGTCTCATCGGTGAGCCCGGCCGCCCGCGCTGTGCGGATGAAGTCGGAGGAAAGCGTGCTCAGCATGGCCGCGCGGGTCATGCGGGCAAGCGGCGCCAGCGTGAACAGGGCCAGCGTGATCGCCGGCAGGGCGAGCTGCTTCAGCGCGCCCAGCCAGGTTTCCCAGTCGCCGGCAAGGGCCGCGTCGATCAGGTAGAAGCCGGTGACGTGGTCCGGCTCGATGTAGATGAAATCGAGCCGGCCGAGCGGCGACGGCGCGATGCCGAGCAGGTAGTAGAACACGTAGATCAGCACGATGCCGGTAAAGAAGGTCGGCAGCGAGACACCCGCGGTCACCAGCACCCGGCAGACATGGTCGATCATGGAGCCGGGATGGGTGGCCGCGAGTACGCCGAGGGGGATCGCGATCGCGCAGGAGAGGATAAGCGCGGTCAGCGTCAGTTCGAGCGAGGCCGGCAGGCGGCTCGCCAGGTCCTGGGCCACCGGTTGTCCGGTGGAAAGCGATGTGCCCATGTCGCCGGCGGCAAGATCGCTCACATAGACCAGGAACTGCTCGGGCAGGCTTTTGTCCAGCCCGAGCTTTTCGCGCACCTGCGCGATGGAGGCTTCGTCGGCGGTCATGCCGGCGAAATAGACGGCCGGGTCGCCCGGTAATGCCCGCGTCAGCACGAAGCTGATGATCACGACACCGATCACGACAGGGATCGCCTGCGCAATTCGGGTCAGCACTGTTTTCAGGCGGCCCGGCATGGCCGTCAGACCTTCTTCAGGCTGCGGCCGTCGAGCTGGCGGTGGAACCAGTACTCGTAGCCTTCGACATTCCGCATGCCGACGTTGACCGCGGGCTGCCACAGGGCGATGCGCGGAACCTCGTCCCAGGCGATCTCGATCATGCGCTTGATCTTCGGCGCGTAGTCCGGATCGTCGACGGAGAGATACAGCGTCTCGCCCGTCAGCTTCTCGATCTCCTCGTTGCGGTAGTTGGAGGCGTTGAAGAGATGGCCGTCGAGATAGGCCCAGAAGAAGTAGTAGCAGGGATAGTTCAGCCAGCCACCGAAGGTTTCCAGCGGCAGGGCCAGGCGCTTTTCGACCAGCGAGGCCGTGCGCCAGTTGGCGCCGGGGATCTTGTCGATCGGGGCCTTGATGCCGATCTTGGCGAGGTTCTCCTGGATCAGCAGCGCTGCCGGTTCCATCCAGTCGGACTGGTCCAGGGCGATGGAAAGCGGCACCTCGAAGCCGTCCTTGTAGCCGGCTTCCTCAAGCAGGGCCTTCGCCTTGTCGAGATCGGTCGAATAGGGAAATTTCTGCGGCCAGGCGATATCGGCCGGGCTCGTGCTCTCCCCGCCCCACATGGGGTTGCCCCGGCCATAAGCTGCCGTCTGGAACACTTCCTCGTAAGGCACCGACCAGGCGATGGCCTGACGGACGCGCTTGTCCTTGAACGGCTCAAAAATCAGGTTCGGGCACAGGCAGTAGATGGCGTTTTCGACCGGCGTGGTGTTCACGGTCAGGCCGTCGGTGCCGGCCAGTTCCTTGGCGTCCTTGTTGGGCATGTCGAAGGAGATCTGGATGTCACCGCGTTCCAGAAGCGCGCGGCGGGTCGCCGGGCTCGGAACCTCGCGGATAACCACCCGCTTCACCGCCGGCACCGGACCGGAGGTGTAGTTGTCGTTGCGCTCGTAGACGAGCTGCTCGCCCGGCTTCCAGGCCGCGACCTTGAACGCGCCGGACCCGGCCGGGTTCTTGTGTAGGTATTCCATCGCCCAGGGATCGTCGGCGGTGGCGTGTTCCTTGGCGACCTTGGAGTTGATGATCATCGGCACCGGCACGGCGAGATCCGGCAGGCTGAGCTTGGAGGCATGGGGCAGCGTGACCACGAAGGTCATGTCGTCGACCGCCTCGAACTGCTCCGGCTTTTCCAGGGAGCCGGCCTTCATCTGCACGGTCGGGAAGCCGCCGACGGAGACGGCCCGGTCGAAGGACCATTTCACGTCATGGGCGGTGATCGGCGAGCCGTCCTGGAACTTGCCGTCGGGGCGCATCTTGAAGGTGATCTTCGTGCCGTCCTCGGAGATTTCCCAGCTTTCGGCGGCTTCCGGCTCGATCACGGAATAGTCGTAGGACAGGCTGCCGTCCGGCAACGTCTTGGTGCCGAAGCTGACCAGCCGGTCATAGGCATTGACCGCGACCTGGTAGCTGGCGCGGTTGGTGCCGGTGCGGTGCAGGTCGAGACTGTTGATGGTCTGGCCGGTCACGGCGACGATCACGTCATTGCCGGCGGCAGCGGCCGGCAGGCTTTTCAGGAAAGGCAGCATGGTTGCGCTGAGCACCGTGGCGCCGCCCGCTTTCAGGAAGGATCTCCGGGAAGTTTCAAGTGTCATTTCTGGTCCCCTCTTGGCTGAACGAAGCCACCTGGAAGGCGATGGCCGCGCCCTTGGGGGAAAGCTTGATTGGAAAAAGCGCTTCTTTCTAATGCTATTTTTGCAGTAACCTGCTTCCGAAAATGCAGCACTCGACAAATTGGCGCGCGATATGAAGCACTTGACGACCCTGTCCCTGATCGAGGCCGTGGCGAAAGCCGGTTCGATCCGCAAGGCGGCGGAAGACATGAACATCACCTCGTCGGCGCTGAACCGGCGGATCCAGAGGTTCGAGGAGGAATTCGGCGCGCCGATCTTCGAGCGCCTGCCCCGTGGCGTGCGCCTCAACCCGGCCGGCGAGCTTCTGATCCAGCATATCCGCGCCCAGATGGCGGATCTGGAACGGGTGCGCAGCCAGGTGGCGGATCTCTCCGGCCTCCGCCGCGGCCATGTCTCCATCGCCTGTTCCCAGGCGATCCAGCCCTATTTCATGCCCCGTCACATCGCCGCCTACCGCACCGAGCATCCGGGCGTGACCTTTTCCGTCCACGTGCGCGACCGCGACAGCGCCGAGGAGGACCTGCGCAGCTTTCAAAGCGATCTCGCCCTGGTGTTCGAGCCGCAGCACCTGGAAGAATTCGACGTGATCGTGTCGGTGGAACAGCCGGTCTATGCGGTCATGGCGGTGGACCACCCGCTGGCAAGCAAGGAAACGTTGCGCCTGCGCGACTGCCTGGAATTCCCCCACGTGGTCCCGTCGCGCCACATCGGCATCCGCTACCTGCTCGACCTCGCCACCGGGCGCATGACCAAGAAGCTCGCCCACACCATCGAGGCGGATTCCTTCGAATTCATGCGCCACTACGTCCAGAACGAAAAGGCGGTCGGCTTCCAGTTCCCCATCGGCCTCGACATCGCCAACG
The DNA here is from genome assembly GCF_048260565.1 of Roseibium sp. Lineage (GTDB taxonomy): Bacteria > Pseudomonadota > Alphaproteobacteria > Rhizobiales > Stappiaceae > Roseibium. The sequence goes on from NZ_JBLXGP010000014.1 coordinate 11,279, forward strand.
ACACCCGCCTCGCCTTCCGCCCCCTGCCCCGCCGCGACATCGACTTCGGCCACCTGGCGCTGTTACAGGCCAAGGGCCGGACACTGTCGGTGGCCTCGGCACGCTTTGCCAACCAGCTGGCGCTGGCGTTGAGTGAGGAGGGGTTGGGGGTGGGTTAGGATTGGTGCCCGTTCTAGACCGGATCACCAAGAACTCCTTATCTGCCAAGCCATGCTACTACCGGCATTCAGGAACCCAAGAGAGTACGGAATTGTTTTATTTCGTGTCAGTATAGACAAAATCAATTATAGGTTGTTAATATATTTTAATTGCATCATTTATTTATTTTACGAGGGAAGTGAGATGGAATTGCTTCGCGACTATATGAATGAACACTATGCCGCAGCACGAAATCAGCAAATGTTGCGCATGCAAGGAATGGCGCTTTATGTATCTGCATCATCCATTCTTTTCGTTCAGGCTATTTTGAATTTCAGAAACGATTTTGCCGTTTATACAATAGGGGGCGTTTTAATCTTATTGGCTGCGCTTTGCTTGTATCAAAACTTGGTTTTTCATCGCACCAATCGCTACCATGTTGAGATAGCACGCCACTCTAGAAAACAAATCACCAAAATCTTATCGGGCGGCTCTAGTTTAGCTCAGAATGACCCCAACCTAATTGGAGAGGTGGTTCGCAGTAATCGTGGATTACGGTTGGATGATGAAGAATTTGAGCATCAATTAGATTGCGCGGTGCGTAAGACCCTCAAAAAAAGTAATTTTAAAGTCGAGAGTCGTTTGCATCGATCTCTATTTGCAATTCCTGTAATAATAGGGTTCGCAGGATTGATGCTTGTCGTTTCCATTAATTGGATTAATGAAGTAATCTGCGGGCTATGCTCGATCTGCCAGTTCGGACATTAGTCGGCTTGCCTTCTAACTTTTCGGTTCGATTTCTGACGAACATGGTTAGAAATCAAAAAAAGCCTCAATCAATTACCTGACATTCATGACGCTCCTCCAGATCAAAGACCGGACGTGGCGTCGGCCCACTCTTCCAACCAGTCGGCTCTGGCGTTGAGTGCGGAAGGGTTGGGGGATAGGATTGGTGTGGGAACGGCTAGAAAATGGCCGCTTTTCGAATGTCCTTCGTGGGTGAAAAATGAATACCGATAGCATCTTGAGATTTCGAAGCTATTCAATTCGGGTGGCATTTTCGGCAATACGCTGGAAAAGATACTAAAACGCATTCAGGCAAGGAAAAGAAATCTTGCTAGTGCTATTAGTCTGGCAATATGCCAACCTGAGGCAGATGTCTCTCAACGTTAGGCTGCTTCAGAGAACGCAATAAATGCGACCCGATCGACAAATCTCAACTATTGTTATTGGCTTCTGCCTCTCACTTATTTCATCAATTGCATCTGCTCAGTCTGAGGCAGAAGACGCGGCTATCCGCTTAAAGCGGGCCCACGTTATTCGCTACCTTGAAAAATGTATCGATCGCGGGCGCTCTGATGTGGAATGCCGCGCTGAGATATCTGCCTTACATCCGCGCGAAAAAGCGGCGCTTAACAGCATCATGATCAACTCCGGCCATTATGATGAATTCGAGGTGAGCAAAGCCAGCGCCGCCTGCTACGATCCTGCCCACGATTATAGGGACCTGATTGAATGCTGGGAGCGACTTGCGAGCAAGATGACCGCTGGGCAAAACATTGAACCTGAAGCGCCCAAGCCCGTTGTAAGTCTGAGTGAAAAAGCTGCCGAATTATTCTCAAAACTAGCTTCAGTCGAGCAGAAATCGGTCATTTTGTGTGTTCGAGGAAGGGTCAATCTTAACTATCGGGATACAGTCGCCCACAACCTCCAACTCGGAGGAAGCGACGCGTTATGGGCACTTAAGATATACGGCATCGAGAATGCTCAGATGTCGAGATTGGCAAAAGCTGCGAATTGGACGGTAATGGCGAGCTACTATGAGCTGGAAGCGGAGAACGTTTCAAAACTCATTCGCGGCGAGATAGAATTTGACAATTATCGGACGATATCCAAGGACAGCCAAAAGCTCCTAAGTGCTGCGCTTGCACCTGAAAGCTCAAAACAGTACGTGCATAGCAGGAACTTTGAAAAGTTTGCGGATGAATGCGGAGAATTGGCCACGGAGGTAATCGGCAGCGCAAAGGTAGCTGCTTCCAATTAGCACCAGTCGAAAGGCGCTGGTTCGTTCAACAAGACTCCCCCTAAAACCGCCCCCATCATTGGCAGGCTCCTCTGGCAGCGTATGCCTCAAACCCACGCCCTCACTTGACCGGACGCAGAGGCGGCAGGCGGCTTTCGAAGATCGAAGACTTCACGATCGACGTATGTGTTTCGGCGCGCTCGTGGAACGGGAGCAGGATGGCGTCCAGTTCCGCCACATCCGCCAAAGCAAGGCGCGTGACGTAACAGTCGTCTCCGGTCACACGGTCGCAGGATAGGAACCGGGGCTGTTCCTCGATCATCTTTTCGACCACGTGAAGCGGACCGCTGCGGGGCTTGATCCGCACCAGCGCCTGGATCGTGTAGCCGAGCGCGCGCAAATCGACCTTCACGACAGCGGCTGGCCCCACGGCGGCGCCTTCACCATCCGCCAGGGCGAAGACATGGGCACCCCCTCCCTGATCCGGGTGACCATGGACGACACCAAAGGCGCGCCCGTGCGCGTGTCCGGAGGAACCCGGGCGATCGGGTGATGGCCGGTTAGCTACGGAGAGACAGTCATTAAGTCTCTCGCGTGCGCAAAAGGCACGACCTCCCCTCCCCGCAGGCCGTCATCACACGGCGAAGTCCGGGTGATCCAATCCACCTTGCCATACGGGAGATAGAGGAAAAGGACCTGAGCGCAAGCAACCCCCTCCAGCAATAGAGCCGCGCCGCTCTGGAAACGAGTGGATCACCCGGACTTCGCCGGGTGATGACACCTGGAGGAAACGCCCTCCTCCCCCTCGGGCAGTCATCCCGGGCGAACGTAAGTGAGACCCGGGACCGGCGAGCCCGGATCTATGCCGAGACCGATATCACCCCTCGCCCGGGCAATGGCGAACGATCACGAAACCTTCGGACTCGGACGGGACGACAAAGTGCCTGGTGAGTTGGTCGAACTGCTCGTCCGTCACGGAAAACGGATGCGCGCCGCTGGCGTTCCGCGCCCGCAGCCGTGCCTTGCAGATGTCGTCCGGGACATCCAGGAAATGCAGCCGATGCGCCGCCTGCGCACCTTCGGCAAGGCTCAGCATCCAGGCCCGGGTCGCGACCGTGTTAGCCGGAAAATCCAGCACGACCGACAGGCCGGCCCTGAGCAGGGAGACCACATGCGGCCCCATGATAGCGCGCAATTTGGCGGAACAGCGCACGTAGTCGGAAATCGACACCATCTCATCGCCATAGAGCGCGGCCAGCCAGTCATCTTCGGCAATGACGACCGTTCCCGCGGCCTGACCGAGGCTGGCGGTCAGGGTCGATTTGCCCGAGGCGGCCTTGCCGCAAACGAGGTGAAGTGTTGGAAGAGCTTGTGTCATGAAAACCCCTGTCCGGCGCGTGGCGCACCAATGCAATTTCGGAAACAGTCGGCCCGGCCCGGCTGATCAGGCCGGGAGAATAATTCGACCGGGACGGTCGCCAAAAAGGATCCGAACAAAGGGTTTCATAAGCGGGAGATGTGACACGGCCCCGGCCCGATGTCCAGATCGGCATCGGACGCGGGCCTGTGTATCCGGAGGCCTTTTGAGGACAGGACCCCGGGGTCAGTAAGCCCGGTCGCCCAGGACCGAGCCGACCGGCAAATAGGAAGAAAAGACGCTACCGTCAGCATAAACGCCGATCGTGATTTTCGTCTGGAGCTCCCTGTAAACAAGCAGGCTACGCGAATCCGACCCGTGCGGACCACTGGACGACGGCCTCGCCAATCGGAATTCACCCGACCCAGGCGTTGTTGCCGTTTTTTCTGAAGAGCCCCACTTGCTGCCCGACCGGCTTTCGAATGGCAAAAGCCGTCAGACCGCCCGGCTTCTTTTGTTGCGCGGCCGGCCGCACGCAATCCGTCCCGTCGCTGTTGGCGACCAGCGGCCGCGTACATCTGAGGATAATCTGCTGCGCCTGTGCGGGGCTGGACAGAAGGCCCGAAAACCCTGCGACCAAAGCAAGGGCAGCCACGGCCGGAAGTTGAACGAAACTACGTGGTCGGACCCTTTCAAAAGCATATGTCATGCCTTCTGTTTCAGGAAAGTTTGGCGTGAAAAGCACTGTATCGAAGCACGGCGAACTTCAAATAAGCCCTAGATGAACCGGCGATGAACGGTTGGCCGCGGGCCGATACGAGGGGGAAAGGGCTGTAGACGGCGACGTCTTCGAACGTCCTTTATGGGCGAAGAGGGATCAAACCGATTTGCCCTGAGGAACGACCGGTTTTCAAGCCTGGAGCTGTCCTCGCTGGAGCCGCAGTTTCATGTTGATCACACGCTCATCGCCGGCGCCAAACACATTCGGATCGACATACCGCTCAAACCCCAGACTCTCGTACAACGGCAATGCCTCGCCTTCGCCTGTCCTCCATGGGCGGGAAGATGCCGACCAAGCAAAGAGACTCGTCCGTTACATTTGGTAAGGGTACGAAACAACGCGAACAAAATCAGAGAGACCCGAATAACGCTTGGGACGATGGTACTTACAGCCCAGTGGGCAACATGATCATGGCTGTGTGGATTGATCATCTTTCCTTATTGGCTGTAGCGACTCCGGCATGATGAGCTTCCGCCTGACCGCATTAATAGTGGCAGAGATTTTGCTGTTTACCCCCATCTTGCTGAAGATGTTATTCCAGTGAAATCGTACAGTTGCTGTCGAAATTCCGGTTATTTTGGCAATCTCCCAGTCGGTCTTTCCTGATGCGGACCAGCAAAGCACATCCTTCTCGCGTTGCGTCAGACGGGGCAGGCATTCTGTTTCGTAATAGCTCATATATTTTTCGTGAAGAACTGCGGCCAGAAAATAGATGTCCGCCAAGCTCCTGACGTCCTGATCGCTTTCACAATGCGGGCGGGAAACGCCAATTCCGGCAACCTCCCCCCAAGCATTAATAATTGAAACGCCAATACCGTCAGCCATACCCGCATCCCCGGCTTCCCGCATCATTTTCTGAGATTTTTCGAGTACTGATTCATCAAATACCTGATGATCGCGTAATGAAGCGATCGCCTGCGACCAGAAAAACCCGCCTGGTTTGTTGAGGATAAGCTGAAAGACCGGGTCGATGGTGTGAAAGTCTTGTTCCCGGTAGTGTGCCATCCAGTCATCAGGATAGCTCGTCGATACTCCGTGAAATGCTTTTTCACCGATAGAAGGGTGATCTGAGATCAAAGAGAAGGCTGCTCTGTCGTAGCCGTATTCTCTGATGAAATCACAAAATCTACCAAAAGCCTCTGCCTGCGACTGTGCATTTTGAATGGCTTCGATCGCGGATTGCAGCTTGCTCATCGGCCCTCCTAATAACGTTGCTAGGTTTTGCGTCCGGCGTGGAGCTGCTAAATGCACCCTAAGAGCAATTAGGGGTTACCGCACTTTCAATAGGCAACAAGGGTTGCCAAAATCGATCTAAAGACAAGGATTTTAGAGCTCCATCCAATCCTTTAATAGTAAATAATGAGTTTTCTTTATCAATGCTGGAAATCTTTAGACCTGAACTCTTGACGTTATACGCTCTCATAGCATCCTTTATGGCCACTATGACTTATGCGGAAGGCAGGGGTAATGGCTGGAGCCTATACCGCGTCCTCGGGTTATCACTGTCGCTTGTCTGGCCGCTTGTGATTGTCGTTTTTACCCTACTGGTTATGCTAGGCGTAAAGCATCAATCTCGTAAGAGCTTGAACAACTAGGCCCACATTTCCCGCCCGTCATATTGAAAACGAAAGCGAACTCGGTATCGGTTCCGGTCGAGAACCGCATTGCAATACTGCTTTTCGATCTTCTCCGCTGTCCGCTTTGGCAGATTGCTCGCCTGTAAGCCACCGGTCAGCAACCGGTTCCCATTCCAGATTGGCCGGTCGCGGCATTCGCTGCCGGTGACTTAGAAACCCGCTTTGTGCGTAAAACCGTTGTCATTTCTGCCCTTCGGGGCCTGAAGCCCGCTAAAACAACCTCACTCGATGACAAACCCTGCCATCAACTTTGACAATCTTTGCCATTCTCTCGTAACCTGAACAGAGAAGGAGCAAAGCACGATGGCAACGATGAATGTGTCTCTTCCCGATCCGATGAAGGACTGGGTGGAAGCCCGGTTGAAAGACGGGAAGTTCGCCAACACCAGCGACTACGTGCGCCACCTGATCCGTTGCGATCAGGAGCGCGTCGAAGCCATTGCCGATGTCCAGCAGGCGATCGACGAAGGTCTGGAAAGCGGCGAGCCTCGCCCGTTCGATTTCCGCGAGTTCAAGGCGCGCATGCGGGAGCAGCATGGCAAGCGGTAGGCTCTCGCATTACCGCCTGACCCCGGCAGCAGAACGCGATCTGGAAGATATCTGGCTTTACACCGCTCAAAACTGGTCGATGGAGCAGGCAGACCGCTACACGGACGCGCTGGAAGATGCCTTCGCGACCATCTTGTCCATGTCGGAAATCGCACGGGAGCGGCTGGAATTTACCCCACCCGTCCGCATTCACCCCAGCGCGCAACATGCGATCATCTACCGGATTGAAGCCGATCGCATCGCCATAATCCGCGTACTTGGCGGACAGCAGAACTGGAAAGTGCTGCTTGAAGATTAATCGAGGTTAGCCTGCCGGTCCCCGGACCTTTCCGGGAACCGACTGTTTCCAATCCCTCAGAACGACATCACGCGGGTATCGTCCGCCATGATGGCGCCGGCGATTTCCGGCGGCTTGGCGACACCGATGCCGTCGAGAAGCGCGTCCGCGGCAGCGCCCTTGTTCGGCAGATAGATCGCGCAGACCTCCACCCTGGCGCCCGCTTCCATGATCTTCTTCATCAGCCCTTGCGGGCTCATGCCCTTCGGCGCCTGGGGCGCGGTGGCGCTTTCCGGTGCGTCCTTCAGGGCGAGATCGCCGGCCGGACCGCACAGCAGGATCCGGGCGGAGGCCTTCTGCTGGACGGACTGCATGGTCAGCACCATGGCCATCAGCTGGGTCTGCGGCTCCGGTGCGGTCACGATGGTGACCAGCTTGTCGGGCCCCTCCGCCTTGACCGGCGCCAGGGACATCACAACGCCCGACATCAGGACGCCCGTCATCAGGGCCGCGGTAAAGAGTTTCCGTTTCATGGTCCGATCTCCTATTTGAGATTATTCAGGCAGGCAGATTTCCCGGCGGCTGATCGCCAGTCCGGTTCGGGCAAGCAGGAAGACGATGATCGCGGCAAGCAGCGCCAGCGCCAGCGTGCCGATGATCCGGTAGGCGTCCGAGCCCGTATGATGGGCGTGCAGGAAACTGCTGATCGCCAGCGCCGCCACCGGAAACGACAACGCCCACCAGGACAGCGCAAACGGGAGCGTCCGGATGCGGCCGGCCTGGGTCAGCACGATCAGAAAGAACACGTAAGCGAGGTTCAACAGGATCTGACCGAACGGCCCCGGATCTCCGACCATATGGCTCCAGGACACATAGGCGACCGCCGGCGGCGCAATCAGGATGGTCAGGGTCGGCATCAGTTTTCCGGGCAGCGGATCGTGGAACACCAGCCGGTTGAAGACCAGCGTCAGAAGCACGATCCAGAACAGCAACCCTGCCGAAAAGAACAGCCAGCTGAGGTCCGTGTAGCCGAGCTGCATGCCTGCGATGGGCACCAGCACATTGCCGACGGCCGGGATGAACCAGGCCGGCGACAGATGCGGCGTCTGGAACGGCCGGTGGCCGATCCACACCCCGATGACGGCAAGCGCGAGCACGCCCTGAGCGATCGTGCCGATCAGCCAGAACACATGGGCGGCCGCCGGAGCGATCGGCAACAGCACCATCGACAGCAGGATCGTCGAAATCGAGATCGTCGGAAAGAACGCGACCTTGACCGGATGATGCCATTCCTTGGCGACCGCGCCGGGCGCCTTGATCGCCTTGGCCGCATAGCCGATGGTCACCAGGACGAGCACGCCGCAGGACAGGACGAGCGACCAGGTCGACAGCATCGCCGGCAGCGACCAGGCCTTTTCCGCCGCGCGCAGCGCCAGCGTCAGCCCCATCAGGCCCATGACGATGGCAAAGAAGGTTACAGGATAATGGTCCAGCCGGCTCACGGCCCCGTCCGCCGGCGCCGTGTCATGAGCGATGGTCATGTCTACTTTCCTCGTTGAAGGCCGGTCCCCGGCGCACCAGGGACTGGAGCGTGTAGACCAGGACCGCCATGCCGACGGCGCCGAGCGCGCCGATGCCGAGATAGGCGATCAGATCGATGGGGCCGCCCAGGTCCTTGTGGCTGGAGTGGGTGACTTCCTGAACGAAGAGGATCGCCGCCACCGCCCCGACGGGCATGGACAGCTGCGCCAGGAAAAACTTGCGCATGGAGAGCGACCGGTCGCGGATCAGCACATAGAAATAGGCGAGCGTGATTGCGCCGGCCGCGGCCACCATGGCCCAGAACAGGACCGGGCCGAACATCTCCTCGAAAACGGCAATCAGCATGCCAGGTGTGAGTTCTTGCATGGACGTTTCTCCCAGTTCAGGCGCGGCCGCGCAGCATGGCGTTATAGGTCGCCTTCAGGGCGACTTCCTTCATCAGCCACGACACCCACAACTCTTCCAGCGGCGCGATAATGCCGGGGAAGGACGGGGTCAGATTGTTGTTGTAGTCGAACTCCACCAGCATCGCCCGGCCGACCCGGGTGATCAGCGGACAGGAGGTGTAACCGTTGTAGGTCCTGGTCCCTTCCCTGCCCTCGATGGCCGCAACCAGCTGATCCTCGACCACCGGCACCTGCCATTTCACGCTGGCCGCCGTCTTGCCTTTCGGCACCCCGGCGACATCACCGACGGCGAACACATTGTCGAACCGTGTGTGGCGCAGGGTATGCTTGTCGACCTCGACCCAGCCCTGGTCCACCCATTTGCCGGTCTTCCAAGACAGCGGACTGTCCTTGACCACGTCATGGGCCCGCATGGGCGGAATGACGTTGGTGAAATCGAAGCCGATTTCCTGCGGTCCGTCCGGCGTGGCGAAGGTGGCGACCTTCCGGCCCGGATCGATGGCGGTCATGACGTGGTTGTAGGCCGTCTTGAAACCGCGCTCCTCGTAGAGCATGCGGACCTTCTCGTTCACGATCGGAACGGAAAAGAAGGCATCGTTATGGGCGGCGTAAAGGATTTCCACCTTACCGCGCGCGCCCTTCCGCCGGGCGTGATCGTCGGTCAGGAAGGTGTATTTGAGCGGCGCGCCGGCGCATTTCATTTCCGTGGCCGGCCGGGTGAACAGGCCGACACCGCCGGTATCGGTAAACGTCTCCATCGCCGCCCAGGTCTTGGCCGCATACTCCGGCCCGGCATAGACGGAGCCGATGCCGTTGGTGCCGATCAGATCGAGCGACATGCCCTCGATGGCCACGTAGTCGAGCTTCAGGCCGATCGCCACGACCAGATAATCATAAGACAGCGTCTTCCCCGACGTGGTGGTGACCGCTTTTGCCTCCGGGTCGATCTCCGCGGCCCCCTCGGCCACCCACTCCACCGACCGGGGCAGCCAGTCGGACGTCCTGCTCACGGAATAGCCGGACGGCTTGAGGCCGGCGGCGATCAGGGTGAAGCCGGGCTGGTAATGATGGTCGGGACGCGGATCGAGCATGGTGATCCGCGCGCCTTCCAGCCGTTCCGACAGCCGGTTGGCAAGGGCCGTTCCGGCAGCGCCCGCGCCGAGTATCAGGATGCGGGCATGGGTCTTGACGGGTGCGGCCTGCGATTGCCCGGCCACGGTTGCTCCGAGACCCGTCGCCCCCGCACCGAGGGCTGCCAGCTTCAGGAACCGGCGGCGATCCAGAAAAGCCTTATCCATCCGCTCGCCCTCCCGCTCGATGATTGTCGGCGGGCGCGCGGCGCCGTGCGAACAGCCGGTTGTCCTGCTGCAGTTCCAGCCACATGGCGTTCACGACCGCGAAGATGGCGGCGGCGAACAGGCCGAGGATCCAGGTGAAATACCACATCGTCTTTCCTCCTTTTCAGTAGACGTTTTCTTCGTTGTTGCGGATCTCGTCCTCGGTCACCTTGCCCCACAGCACCTTGTAGACCCAGGCGGTGTAGGCGAGGATGATCGGCATGAAGATCACCGTCACGACCAGCATGACGAACAGGGTCAGGTGGGACGACGAGCTGTCCCAGACCGTGAGCGAGGACCGCGGGTCGATGGTCGACGGCAGGATGAACGGGAACATGGTCAGTCCCACTGTGGAGATCATGCCGAAGATGGCGAGCTTGGACGCCAGCAGCGTGCTGACCTCGCGGCCGGACCGCAGCCCGAAATAGGCAAGCACGGTTCCGACGAGACCCAGAAGCGGCGCGATCGCGATCCAGGGGCGTTGCGCATAGGCGACGAGCCAGGAACCGCCGCGCGCGACGTCCGAATAGAGCGGGTTGGACGGGCCATCCGTCACGTTGGGGCCCATGAGCGTATAGCCGTCCAACCCGATCGCCAGCCAAAGGCCGGCAACCATAAATCCGAGGAATGCTCCAATCGCGCCGTAGCTGCCATAGATCCGCGCCCGGCGGGCGACGGCGCCGTCGGCCTTCAGCGACAGCCAGGCACCCCCGTGCATGATCAGCATGGCGAGCGAGGTCAGCCCGGTCAGCAGGGCGAAGGGATTGAGCAGTCCGAAGAACGAGCCTTCGTAAAGCGGCATCAGGTTTTCCGTCAGCCGGAAGGGCACGCCCTGAAGCACGTTGCCGACCGCGACCCCGAAGACCAGCCCCGGCACGGCACCGCCGACGAACAGCGCCCAGTCCCAGCCCTGACGCCAGCGGGCATCGTCGCGCTTCGAGCGGTACTTGAACCCGACCGGACGCAGGATGAGCGCTGCCAGGATCAGGAACATGGCCATGTAGAAGCCGGAAAAGCTGACCGCGTAGAGCGGCGGCCAGGCGGCGAAGATGGCGCCGCCGCCAAGGATGAACCAGACCTGGTTGCCTTCCCAGACCGGGCCGACCGTGTTGATGGCGACCCGTCGTTCCAGGTCGGTCCTGGCGACGAAGGGTAAGAGCGCGCCGACGCCCATGTCGAAACCGTCGGTCAGGGCGAAGCCGATCAGCAGGACGCCGAGCAGCAGCCACCAGATGACGCGCAGGACGTCGAAGTCGATGAGTTGATGCAGGATCATGGGGTTTACTCCGCAGGCGTGAGGCCGGAGACCGGCGCGTTCGGGGCGTGCGGCGTCGAAACGCCGGACCAGTCATCGGTGTCGGAAACGTCCATGTAGGGGCCCTTCCGGATGTATTTGATCATGAGGCCCATCTCGATCAGGAACAGGACGCTGTAGAGGGCGACGAAACCGGCAAGCGTCAGCGCGACCTGGGTGATGCTGAGATGGGAGACCGACAGGACCGTCGGCAGGACGCCGTCCACGGTCCACGGCTGCCGGCCGAATTCGGCGACGAACCAGCCGAGCTCTGCGGCAAGCCACGGCGCAGGCGTCAGGAGAACCGCCAGCATCAGCGCCGGTTTCGGGAAGGTCATCGCCTTGAAGCTGGCGACATAGAAGAAGTAGACCATCACCCCGATGAAGCCGAAGCCCAGCGCCACCATGATCCGGAACGCCCAGAACAGGGGCCAGACGGTGGGAATGGTATCTTCCGCGGCCATGGTGATCTGCGCATCGCTCGCCTGGCGCGGATCGTCGATGTAGCGCTTCAGAAGCAGGGCGAACCCGAGATCGGCGCTGTGCTCCTCGAACCGGGCCTTGGCCTCTGCCGAGGCCGCCGCCGGGTCCTTGCGGATCTCCGTCAGGGCGTCATAGGCGATGAGGCCGGACCGGATCCGCCGCTCCGCGTCCTGTTCCAGCTCGTTGATGCCGGGGATTTCCCTGGTCATCGACCGGGTGCCGATCAGGCCCATGGCATAAGGCACATGCAGGGCGAAATGGGTCTCCCGCGTCTCCTGGTTCGGGAAGCCGAACAGGGTGAAGGGCGCAGGTGCCGGCTCCGTGTCCCACATGGCCTCGATGGCCGCCAGTTTCATCTTCTGGGAATGGGTGACCGAATAGCCGCTTTCATCGCCAAGCACGACGACGGAGAGCGCCGAGGCCAGGCCGAAGCTGGCGGCAACCGTGATCGAGCGCCGGGCCAGTTCCGTGTGCCGGCCCTTCAGCATGTACCAGGCAGAAACGCCGAGCACGAACATGGCCGCCGTGACGTAGCCCGCCGAAACGGTGTGGACGAACTTGGCCTGCGCCACCTCGTTGAAGACGACATCGAAGAAACTTGTCATCTCCATGCGCATGCTGAACGGGTTCAGTTCGGCACCGACCGGGTTCTGCATCCAGCCGTTGGCGATCAGGATCCACAGCGCGGAGAAATTGGAGCCGATGGCGACCAGCCAGGTGACCATCAGGTGCTTGACCTTCGACAGCCGTTCCCAGCCGAAGAAGAACAGCCCGACGAACGTCGCTTCCAGGAAGAAGGCCATCAGGCCTTCGATGGCCAGCGGCGCACCGAAAATGTCACCGACATAATGGCTGTAATAGCTCCAGTTCATGCCGAACTGGAATTCCATTGTGATCCCTGTCGCGACACCGAGAACAAAATTGATCCCGAACAGGGTGCCCCAGAATTTGGTCATCTGCCGCCAGATCAGGCGGTCGGTCATGACGTAGACCGTTTCCATGATGGCGACGAGAATGGATAGCCCCAGCGTGAGGGGCACAAACAGGAAGTGATACATGGCTGTCATCGCGAATTGCAGGCGCGACAGCTCGACGACATCGAGTTCCATGACTTGGCTCCGTTTAAATGTGTATTTGAAATACACCTTAAATCAGAGCTAGCATCCCTGCCGGACGAATGCCATACGTAAAAACATTCACACTTTCGAAATTAGCTGCGCAGAGTGTCGCACCTTGCCTTAATGTTTTGTTTTTATACATCTTTATGAGTTAATTGCACCCGCAAATCCGACCGAAATATGCGCCACTCCCCTCTCTTTGACATTCGGCAGGTATCCACCACCTAAACCCGTCAACGTTGCAATGAGGGGTTATAAGGTATATCTTGGCTACATATTCACCCGTCTAAGGTTTCAGCCATGCGCCTGACCACACGAACAAATCTCGCCATGCGAATCCTGATGTTTTGCGGCGTCAACCAGGACAAGGTCGCGACCAAGGGCGAAATCGCGCGCGTCTGTCATGCGCGCGAAACCCACATCGCTCAGGTGGTCAACGTCCTGGCCCAAAAGGGCTATCTGGCGACGACGCGCGGGCGCGGCGGCGGCATCAAGCTGGCCCAACAGCCTGTCGACATAAATGTCGGCGAGGTGATCCGCACCTTCGAACCCTCTGCCGAGTTCGCGGAGTGTTTCAAGAAGGAAGGCAACACCTGTCCGCTGACCCCGGCGTGCCGGCTGAAGTCCGCGCTGGTGGTCGCCCTCGGCGCCTTTTACGGCGCGCTCGACGGCCTCACCCTGGAGGATTTCATCGTCGGCAACGATACCCTTGCGACCCTTCTGGAAGGCACCGCGCCTCAAAAGGCGGTGGCCTGAGCCGCAACTGACATCCCGGCGCCCTTCTCTCTCAGGTCGGCTCCGGAAAGAACGCCCGGGCCGCGTGTTCGCGGCTCTGCTTCTCGATGGCGTCGAAGTGGTCCAGGAGGCTGGTAAAGAAGACCTCTTCCTCCTGGGCGAGGTCGATGATGATCTCGAATTCCCCGGGCAGAATGTCGAGCTTCGCGGCGATCTTCTTTAGAAACTGCAGCTCGTTTTCGTGGAAAAACCGGTCGACCACCGCCATGTGATAGGAGGCCTCCAGCAGGATGGCCCGCGCCTTGCGGTCCAGGTAAGGCAGATAGCGGTCGAGATTTGCGAGGATCCCGTCTTCCTCAGGCGGATTCTGCTGCCAGTCCTCCATGCGCTTCAGCAAGGGCCCGTGAGGGATATGCAGGGCATCGAGGATGCGGAAGATCAGGTCCAGTTCCGCGTCCAGCACCTCGCCGTCGCTAATCACCATACCGGCCAGAAGATCGGTCACCGAATGCCTGAGCGCCGCCGCGGCGATCGGGGTACCGTTGCTTAAGGCCGCGGCCACCGGCGTCACTCCCTGACAGCCCTCGCATTCGAACGCGGGCTCGCCCTTGGCTCCGAAGAACCGGCGCACGAAGATGGTGCGCTGGCTGCCGCCGTGGGAAATGAGCTGAAAGCCCTGCGCCTCGCCGCAGTTGGGGCAGTCGAACAGGCCGTCTTCGAAATGAGCATCGAGATCCGTCATGTTTTGTCCAGAGCTCCTCGGATATAAGGGCGCAGCGTGGCCCCGCCCTTGCTCAGGCTGGCGATGATGACGACCACCAGCAGCGACACCGCGCCCGCGGCGGCGAAGGTGCCGGCGTTGCCCAGGAGGTCGACGGAGATACCGTAACCCCAGTAGCCGGCAGCGATCATCAGCGTCAGCACCAAAGACCCCGCCGACAGGGCCGAGGCCCGGATCGACGACGGCAGCTTGCGGTGCAGGTAATGCAGCGCGACGATGTCGAACACCGGTGACGTGAACACCACCAGGAAGAAGCCGACCAGCAACCACGGCAGCGTGCCGAAGGACGCCGCGAAGAAAGCAACGGCAATCACCGCACAGAAGACCGCGCCGATGGTGGGAAAGGTGTAGCGCCGCTCGATCGGCGCCGAAGCCAGCACAGCGAGGCTGGCGATGAACTCGATGCCGCCGTAGAGGACACCGATGATCTTGAAGTCGAGGCCGTAATCGGCCATCGCCGCCTGGGCGAAGAAATAGAACGGCGCCACGATCGCACCCATCAGGGCCATGCCCAGCACCGCCAGCGAGAACGCACGTCCCTTGCGCGTGCGAAGCGCGAAATCGAGAAGCTGCTTCGTCGGCTTGGGCGCATCCTTCTTGTCGTCGCGAACCAGGTCCTCCCCGGCCTTGCCCGCAGCTGATAGCGAGACCGCCGCCCAGATCGCCATGCTGACGAAAGTTGTCGCCAGATAGACCAGGAACAGCATGTTCCAGCTGAGATCCGCCAGGATACCGCCCCCCGCCATGGCGAGGCTCAGCGAGATGCCGCCGACCGAGCGCGCCCGCGCCTCCACCTTCAGGAAATCGGCATTCTCCTTGCCCGCCTTCAACGCGTCGTAGAGCAGTGCATGATCGGAGCCGGAAACGAAGCTGCGGCCGATACCGACCACCACGAACAGGGCCACGAAATGACCGAAGGAGCTGGCGACCGTCATGCCCGCGCAATAGATCGCCCGGCAGACAAGCCCAAGGGCGACCGAGACCCGTCGGCCGAAGTGGTCACCGATCAGGCCCGTCGGGAATTCGGTCGCCATGGCGGTCAGAAACATGATCGTCTGCAACATGCCCACCTGGCCGCTGGTCAGCCCCTGCGCCACCAGGAAGATCGCCAGCACACCCCGGTCGAAGGCCGCCCGGTGGGCAGCCACATAGCCGATATAGGAGATTTTCAGGAAACGGGTCTGGGCGTCGGTCAGCATCTGCAAATTTCGAATCGATGTCGCTGGGGTGACAGCTTATTGGTGCCGGATTGCCGCACAATCTCAGGCACCCGTCAATCTTTGCCGAACGGCAGTTGCCTCGGCAAGTACGTTACGGTCTATATGGCTGCCGAAAACATTTTTTGCCTGGGATGACCGGATGAGCTGGGAATTCGAATACCATCACGTGCATGACCTCCTCCATTCGATCCACCGCGACAACAAGCTGTTTCACTTGCTTAAAGGAACCGAGCACGAGGCCAAGTCGATCATGGCCGACATCCTCGTCTCCCACACCTTGCGCGGCGGCAACGGCTTCATCCGCGGCGGCTATTCCTGCGTCTGCGCCGGAGAACTGCCGATGTCCCAGATCTCCCAGTATCTCGCCGATCCGAACGCACTCGATCAGGAATACCGTGCGATCGGCGTCATCTTCGACAAGCACTGGTTCTTCACCCAGGGCGGGCGGCCGGTGATCTATCAGCCGGAAAACGAATTCGACCTGCTGCACGACGAAATGAAGCACCTGCACATGCTCTACGATCCGCACGCGGAATACGACTTCTCCTGGATCCGCGAATGGCGCGTGAAGGCCGACACCCTGACGCTCGACCTCTCCAACGCGCTTGCCGTCTTCCCCAACCGGAGCTGGAAACGCGAGGTGCTCGCCATGGCCCGGGAGCGGGCGAACGACCCGGAAACGGTCAACGCCTGGGAAACGCTGGCGCTGACTGACATCGGAATATCGGTTCTGGAAGGCGATTGATGCGAAAGACGATTCGGCCCGACCTATGGCGCCATCCGCTATCCATTCGCACCCTTCTCCCCCTTTGAGGTAAAGATGTCACCTTAGGTGACAAAGGGGTGTTCGACGATGGCATTCCATTCAGGCGCCGTGACAGGCGCAGAGGCCCAACAACTCCCTTTTTCCCCTACTCCGGATATCTCCCCTTCAAGGGGGGAGAAGGACCCTTGGGTCATGGCCCTGCCCACTCCGCACACATCATCGGCATGCCCGGACATGGAGCGAATGTTCCGCCACCCACCGGTTGTTATACGTGTCGACGCACCTCAAATCCGAGATCGCGGAAACCCTGAATTTTTTGCATCGCACTGAAATAAATATGTTTTCGGGTCTTGAAATCCCGTTGCCGCGAGGTAATCTTCTCAAATAGCCCTTACGGGCTGACGTGTCGTGGCTCATCGCAAACTGACATCAATTTTTGAGGAATTCAAATGAGCAAGAAGATTGAACTGAAGTCCATCAAGACCACCGCAGCTTCTTCCAAGAAGGCGACCAAGGCCCTCAACCTGCTCGGCGGCGTGCGCGGCTGATTGGATGAGATGACCCGGCCCCGTTTTAACGGAGCGTGTCGGGTCCGGACCTCTAATGGACCGGCTTCGTAAATTTGCGTCTCGACGGGTCCGCCCGTCGGGACGTTTTCGTATAAGGAACCGCGTTCAGGGCGCGCGGCCACTCATCGCGCGGGACTGTTTTAATGAACGAACACGTGGATCCTTTAGGATCGGCCATCTTGCATTTGCGCGAGGGCTCGGCTGGTCTGACCCGGCCTTTCGTACTCAAATCCTTTCCCTTTGCCGGACTACTGGGCGAAAACGACATCTGCCAAATGCTGCGCGCCCTTGGCCGGCATCCGCAACGGGAACTGTTGCTCAGGGTCTTCATCGGCGCACGTCAGTGTTTCCAGTCCGAGCGGCGGGTCTTCGATACCCCGCCTGAAGAGGACAGCGGGCTTGAGGCCTGGGGCACGGAAATGTTCGGCCCCGAGCGCTGGGGCTGCACCATCTACCGGGCGGAGCAGCTCAATCCCCTGCTCGCCGAACGGATTGCAAGCCCCTGGAAGACCCTTAAGGCCGGGACGGCAGAAGAAAACTGCGGCCAGGAAATTTTCGTCTTCGCCGGAAACTACGGCAAGACACCCTTCGGCGTCCATGAGGACAGGGAACAGGGCGCCGCGGTTCATTTCCACCTGGGGCCGGGACTGAAGCGCATGTACATGTGGACGCGGGAGGCGTTCGAAGCTGCCACCGGAGGCACTTCCACATTCTATGATCTGGCGGCGATCGCCCATACAGCGGAGATCTATGAGATCCCCGCCGGTTCCGCCTTCGTCCTGCCTGCAGGCTATTTCCACATCGGCGAGACGGAAGACTATTCCGCCGGCATCGTGGTGACCAATGTGCTCCTTCCCGAAAGACGCCTGCGGGACATGGCGGTTTCCAGATTTCTAGACTGCATGGGGTTGGACGAGAACGACGACACGTTTGATGATGATACTCTCTCCTGCACACTGGGCGAGATGATCGGAACCGGCCGGCGCATCCGCGAGGCGGAGCGCGTCAGCAATGCCGGCTTCACTCCTCCCCCCCTTGGGATTTCCGAGGTGCCCGAACCGGCCGAAAACATGCGCTTCCGGCGGCGGACGGCTTTCCCGCTCGTAGCACAGGACGATGCAATCTCCGGCAGCAGTGGCGAACTCTCTCTCTATGCGCGCGGGAACCGTCTCACCTTGCCCGAAAGCCAGTCGTTGATGGACTTGGCCGATGACCTCAACACCCTTCAAACCATCACTTGGGGCGACATGATCGCGCGGCTGGAAACCGAATTCGAGCCCGATGCCGCGGCCTTCGTCTGCCGCTTTTTGCTCGACACCCGCGCGATCGAGGAAACCGACAGGGGGGACCGCCCCGATGATTGATCCGGAACGCATCCGAGAACTGGCTGCATTGAGCGACAACTTCCGCAAGGCCTGCGTGCTGAAGGGCGCCTTTTCAGACCAATTCCTGAGTGCCGGGGACATCACGAAAATCTTCCGGGCCGTCTCCGCTGACGAAGGCCGGCTGAGCTGCCTGCGCGCCTATACCGAAACCGCCCAGCGCCCGGACCTGCAGCAAAAGCTGTTCCGCGAGCCGCCGGAAACGGAGGATCTGGAGACCTGGGGCCGCAGCCGCTTCGGCGGCGCTCGCTTCGGCATCGTGCTCGACCGCCCGCCCCTTGAAAACGACGCCTTCGAGGCGCGTCTGAGCGAGGTCCTGACCGGGATCTACGACACGGCGGGCAACGCCTTCGGTGCCGCCGAACCCCATATTTTCATCGGCGACTACGGCTACAGCCCCTTCGGCGCCCACCACGACCAGGAGGTCGGCCGCATCCTGCACTTCCACTTAGGCCCTGGCGTCAAGCAGATGTACATCTGGGACGAAGAGGACTACGTCGCCGCCACCGGCGGCACCATGGCCTGTTTCGATCCGGGCCCGATCCTGGACAGGGCGACGCGCTACGACATCGGCCCCGGCGACATCATGGTGCTGCCGACGGAAGGCTTTCACGTCGGCTACACGCCCGACTTTTCCATCGGCTTCGCCCTGTGCCTGATGGATGCCGACGACGGCGACACCCTGCGCCGGGCCGCAGACCAGGCCCTCGCCCACACCCTCGAGGACATGGAAACAGGTTCGGAACCGAAAGCGGCCGGTCAGAGCGGCAACGGCCTTCAGGTGACGGTCGACATTTCCCGTGCCCTTTGGATCGAGGCCGCGCGCGCGGCCTCCAACCTGTCGCTGGTGCCGCCCCCGCCCCCGCGCGAGGCATTGCCGCCAGAAAACTCGAAGCTTGCCCGTCTCGGCCGCTTTCCGGTCGTCTACCGGGAACGCGAAGACGAGGCAGTCCTTGCCGGGCGCGGCCACTCCCTCGAACTACCGCCGGCCAGGTCCCTGGCCGGCCTTGCCGACCGCCTCAATGCAGACGAGGAATTGACCCTGGCCGAAATGGCCGCGCTTCTGACTGCGGATTTCTCCGAAGACGCGGCGGAGTATATAGCGGCCCAGCTCTGGGCCTGGCACGCGGTCGTGCCTGTTTAGGTATCCAGCCTGAATTCCGGCAGGTCCGAGAGATCGCCGGTCAGGCTTTTCAGGATCTCGATATCGGTGATGTCCTGCTCCCTGAGCGGGTCCTTGGAGCCGTGCCGTGAAAAGCCCATCTTGATGTGCCAGTGGCCATAGGCGTCCCAGCCAGGGACAGTGATGCCACGGAAGCTGAGCAGCGGCCCTTCGAACGAGCGTGCCGGCCAGGGCCAGTCCAGATAACGCCCCGGCGTCGCGATGCTGCCATCGGCCTTTCGGACCAGACGGGCCAGTTCAACGTAGTAGCCGTCCTTGCGGACGAAGCCGGACTCGTTGACGAAGTCCCCGGAGGCCTCAGGACGAAATTCATAGCCCAGTGGCGCCAGCACTGTCAGCGCCTTGTCGAAGTCTCCATCCCAGATGAAGAAATCGATGTCGTCATGAGGCCGCGTGACCTTTCCGGCCAGGAAATCCAGCCCCCAGCCGCCAAACAGCCAGTGCTCGATCCCCTCGTTGCTGAAGGCGGTCGAGATTTCGCCGATCATGGCAAGCTGCGTCTCGGGGTCGGGGGCGGTGTTCGACATCTCGAAAATCCGATTTTAAAGGAAGAAAGTTAGGGAGCGGCAGCTACCAGATCCGCGCCAACAGGTAATTGTCGATCTTCTCGCCGCCCACTTCGATAGCACGACGCATGGTGCCTTCCCGCTCAAATCCGGTCTTTTCCAGGAGCGAAAGCGCGGCCTTATTGGTGGCGAAGACATCGCATTCGATGCGCGACAACAGCGGATCTGCTTCCGCCCAGGCAATCAGCCCGTTTAGGAGACGAAGACCGACGCCCTGACCGCGCCAGGGCTGCGCCACGCCGAAGCCGATGATACCGGCATGGCGAAGTTGCGGCCGGCCGTGTCCCTTGAACCCGACCATACCGACAATCTCATCGCCTCTGGCGGCGACAAGCAGCTTGGCGTTTTCAGCCTCGAAGCCTTCGATAAAGCGAAGCTGGTCCTCTTCCGTGGGCGGGTTGTCATGCAGGAACATCGTCGTTAGCCGCTCTGCAAACAGCGCCCCGGCATAATCGGCCAGCGCCTTCGCATCGCCCGTCACCGCCTCGCGTATGTCTATGGACCTGTCGCTCACCCGTCCGTCCCGTGTCTGATAGCCGTTGCGGCCTACCCGCGCCGATTCCCGTTTTCGCGGAAGAGGTTACCCGTGACCGGACTTCACGATCAACCGGTGAAGAGAAGGATCAATCCTCGAACCGGGTCGTCGGGTCGCGATCACGGTCGTATCGCCTCGAAATCGGGAAGGTCGGCAGCCAGGATTCCCGGCGGATGATCCAGCTTTCATAGGTCGGTGTCAGTTGATCCGGGGCATCGAGCGAGCCCAGGTTCACCTCGATCTCGTCCTCGGTCCGATCGAAAACCGTCGAACCGCATCGGGGACAAAAGCTACGCCCGGCGTAACAGTTCGTTTCGCCCTCAATCGTCACGGCCTCTTCGGGGAAGATTGCCGAGGCGTGAAAAAGTGCGCCGTGATGCTTGCGGCAATCGAGACAGTGACACAGGCCGACCCTGTAGGGCCGGCCGGTCGCCACGAACCGCACATTGCCGCACAGGCACCCGCCCGTGAACCGGTCCATTCTGCGTCTCCCTGCAAATTCAAACCGGCGGCATGTTAACAGGGAATAGGACCGGGAATGCAATCGCCTGGGGTGATGAAGTCCGGCAAACGGACTTGCCGGACTTCATCCAAGTCAGATCCAGATCCAGAGCCCGAAGCCAATCATCGCCGCGCCGCTCACTTTCGAGAGCACCTCGCTTTTCGGCAGGATTTTCTCGATCAGGACATAGACGGTGATGGCCACGATCCAGGCCGCGTTCATCACACCGCCGACGAACAGCAGACCCATGAGCGCCCAGCAGCAGCCGATACACAGGAGACCGTGCTCCGCCCCCATCCGCAGGCAGCCCCAGGCACCATCTCGCCACCGGGTCATCAGAAAGCTGAGCGGCGTGCGGCACTGGTTCAGGCAGGCCTGTTTCAGCGAACTGAACTGGTAGAGCCCGGCCGCCACGAGAATGCCGCCGCCCAGCGGCG
This sequence comes from Roseibium sp., assembly GCF_048260565.1. Classification (GTDB taxonomy): domain Bacteria; phylum Pseudomonadota; class Alphaproteobacteria; order Rhizobiales; family Stappiaceae; genus Roseibium. The sequence goes on from NZ_JBLXGP010000014.1 coordinate 32,898, forward strand.
CCGTCACTTTCATCATCATTGGCGACATCAAGGCAAGCGTCGTGAAACCCGCCTGCAGCACGGTGGCAGCCAAGCTGAACCCGGTCCAGGCCAGGACGTAGCCGCCGGAAAACGCCGCGACCGGCAGCCAGCCTTCATCCCGGGCGCGATCGGCCGCCTGCATCCGCGCATAGGCGAGGATCATCGGCACCGCCGTCGGCAGCATCATCGCCGCCATCATGATCGCCCACATCGCGAACAGGCCGGTAAACTGAACCGGGCTGAACATCTGCGGCGACATCATCATTGCCTTCATGCCCGGGATCGCTGACATGTCGCCGATCATGAGCGCGAGATAGGCCCAGGACGCCAGCGCCACCGCGGCCGGTCCGGCCAGCAGCAGCGCGAGACGTGCCGGGTCGGACTTCTGCCGCGCGCCGCCTGTCAGTACATCGCCCGGCATCATTGGTCGCTCTGGTAGGCGAAGGGAGAGAATACGCCAGTCTTTTCCGACAGGTTCCACGCCATGCCGTGATCGTTGAACACCATCTTGGTCGATTTCGCCGCGGTGGCGGGAAAGCCCGGCGCGATGCAGAGCGGATGGCCGGAAATCGTGATCGGACCGTCCCCCTGCCCCGTCATGGTCTCGATTTCGACATCGGCGATTTCCGGGATTTTCAGCGCATGTTTTCCCGCCGTCACGGTGAACTCGATCGGGACGGAACGCACGCCGGCGATGGCGCCGATATGGGTGGCAAGCCGTGCCGGATGGCCCCCGCCCTGACCGCCGAAAATCTTCATCAGGCTGGCATTCTGGTCCGCGTCCGCCCGGCTGTCGACATAAACTGCCACCGTCCATTGGGTCGTGGCCATGTGCCCCGGCGAATGGACCGCCAGTGCGATATTCAATCCCGACAGCGACACGCCGTCGTCGTCGCCCTCCTCGATATGCCAGCCGACCAGGGCAGTGCATTCCCCCTCGGTTGGCGGGCTGAGAAACAGGCAGGGGCAGGCCACCTCGCAATTACAGCTTTCGAAATAGGTTCCCTTGAGCGTCCAGGTCATCTTGCATCTCCTCATTTGGATCGTTGGCTGACCTGACGCTACGCAACTTCCGGTATCGTTGCTTGAAGCTGCCATTGAGATTACGCTGAGATTCCATCGTTTTTCGGTCAAGGGAGGATTGCGCTGAATGATCTACCGGTTCGGCGCTTATGAGCTTGATACCGCGATGTTCGAACTGCGATGCGGCGGCGCGCCCGTCGCCATCGAGCCCCAGGTATTCAATGTGCTGACGCATCTGGTGGAGCACCGCGACCGGATCGTATCGCGCGACGACCTCATCGCTGCCGTCTGGGGCGGCCGGGCGGTTTCCGACACCACTCTCAGCAGCCGGATATTCGCATTGCGCCGCGCCGTCGGGGACACCGGCGAGGCGCAGGACGTCATTCGCACCGTACCCCGGCGCGGCTTCCGGTTTGTGGCCGATCTCGACCCCGGTCCTGCCGGTCCGGCACCGGACGGCGGAAACGGAATCAACGGTGAAGGCGCGAACCTTCATACGCCTGCGGTTCCCGCAGCGCCGCCCGAGACCCATCTGGCGACCGCCATGCCCATCCTCGCCGTGCTGCCGTTCAAGATCGCCAGCGAAGGCCTGGACAGGTATTTCTGCGACGGCCTGACCGAGGACGTCATTTCCAACCTCACCCAGTTCCGCGAGTTGCGGGTGATCGCCAGCGGTTCGTCCTTTCACTTCAGGGAGCGCGACCTGCCGCTGCCGGAGATCGCGAAGTCACTGGGCGCAGACTACGTCGTCGACGGCAGCGTGCGTCGCGAAGGCGACCGGCTGCGCGTGGCCGTTCATCTGGTGGAGACTGCGACAGGCCTGACACTTTGGGCGGACCGCTACGACCGGGAACTTGAGGATATTTTCGTGCTCCAGGACGCCATGACCCACATGATCGCGGCCTCCCTCGGGGTCAGGATGCAGACGACGGCCCTCTCGCGCGCAATGCGCAAGAGCCCGTCCGAACTGGACGCCTACGACTGCCTTTTGAAGGCGCGGCGCTACACCGTAACGCTGAACGAAGACATGCACGCGGAGGCGCGCGACCTGCTGGAAAAGGCGATCGCACTCGACCCGAACTATGCGGAAGCCTTCGCCCTTCTGGCCAATGTCTATCTGGCCGAGCACCGTTTCAATGCGAACCCGCGCCCCGATCCGATCGGCCGGGCTCTCGCCATGGCGCTCAAGGCGGTTCAGCTCGATCCGCAAAGCGCCTATGCCCACTGCTGGCTGGCCATCGTGCATTTCTTCAGCAAGGACAGCGCGCAGTTCGAGGCGGAAATGCAGCGCGCGCTCGACCTGAACCCGAACGATCCCGAAATCCTTGCCGAAGCCGGCCACTACCTGTCCTTCCTGGGAAATTTCGACCAGGGAACCGAACTGTCCAACCGCGCCCGCCAGCTCAACCCGCTGCACCCCGGCTGGTATCATTTCAGCTTCGCGCTTCTGCATTATCGGCAGGGCCGGTTCGAGGACGTGCTGGCCGATGTTGAGCGCATCAGCATGCCGAGCTTCTACTGGACCCATCTTCTGAATGCCGCCGCCCTCGGGCAACTGGGGCGCAAGGAAGCTGCTGCTTCGCTGGACCAGATGAAGTCGGTAAAAGCCGGCATTTCGGCTGCGAGCGAAATCCGGAAATGGAATATTCCGGACGCCGATTTCGAGCACCTCATGCAGGGCCTGCGCAAGGCCGGGCACGACGAGTAGAACCACCATTCACCGGCTGCCCCCTTTGCCGGATCGGTCCGAATTTCGCCGTCAGCGCACCGGCGACCTTGCCTCGGGCCAGTGCCAGTGCAGGTCGTCGATCACCACGGGATGCCGGTGGTCTCCCGTGCCATGCTCTTTCAGATGCGGGTGGTCCGGCGGAAGGTCCGGATGGCGGTGCGGCAGGACATCGGCCTCCTTTGCCGGCCAGAGCCGGAATGCCCCGATGACGCCGAGTGTGGCCAACCCTCCCATGACGACAAACGTGGTATCGAGCCCGAATGCCGCCCCGAAACGGCCCGCCATGGGATAGGCGACCAGCCAGCAGGCATGGCTCAGCGCAAACTGGGCTGCGAACAGCGCCGGACGGTCTTCCGCGTGGGCCGAACGCCGCAGCAGGCGTCCCGTCGGCGTCTGGATCAGGCTGTAACCGAAACCGATGACCAGCCACAACGCCATCAGCGCCTCGAGCGAGGTCACGAATGGTCCGGCAAACGTCCCGGCGGCAAGCACTGCGGCGCCTGCCAGCATCGGCGGACGGTCGGGACTATGGTCGAGGATCCGCGGCAGAAGCAGTGCGGCCGCCATGGAGCCGCCGCCAAACGCCGCGAGGGCCAGCGCCACCTGCGTCTCACCGAGTTCGAGCCGCGCCTGGACGATGACGACGGTGTTGACGATCACCATGGCCCCGGCAGCGGCGACAGCAAGGTTCAGGGACAGCAACCCGCGCAGGCGCGGCGTGGCGAGGTAAATCCGGATACCGCGTGTGGTTCGGTCCCAGATGCCCCGGCGAACGGACGGTCTGGGTGACGGTAAAGTGACGGAAACCACCAGCATTGCCGAGGCCAGGAACCCGATCACCGTACCGCCGAAGAGCACCGGAAAACTGACGACGGTCAGCAGAGCTGCGGCGAGCATGGGCGAGAGCAGGCTTTCAAGGTCGTAGGCCAGCCGGGAAAGCGACAAGGCGCGGGTGTAGTCCGCCTCGTCGGGAAGCACATCCGGAATGGTTGCTTGAAACGTCGGCGTAAACCCGGCCGAGGCCGCCTGCAGCAGGAAGATCAGCAGATAAACCTGCCAGACCTCCGTGACGAAAGGCAGCCCGACTGCGATGGTCGCCCGGATCAGGTCGAGAGCAACCAGCATCGCCCGGCGGGGCACCCGGTCGGCAAAGGCGGATGCAATCGGCGCCAGCGCGACATAGGCGATCATCTTGATCGCCAGTGCCGTGCCGAGCACCAGCCCCGCGTTGTCTCCGGCGATCCGCCATGCCAGCAGGCCGAGCGCGACGGTGGCAAGACCGGTGCCGGTCAATGCGATCACCTGGGCCGCGAACAGGTGCCTGTAGGTCCGGTTGGCGAGAATGCCCAGCATGAAAGGCCTCTCAGAGCAACTTGGCGATTGCCCGCATCTCGGTGAGATCCTGCTCACCGCCATGGCCGAGGCAATGGTCGATATGGTCATGGATCAGCGTCCGCTTCGCCGCCGTGATTGCCCGCTCGACCGCCTGGAGCTGAATGGCGATATCGGCACAGGGCCTGGCGTCTTCGATCATCTCGATGACATGGCGCAGGTGACCGTCGGCGCGCTTGAGGCGCTTGACTAGGTTCGAGTGTGTTTCGTGCCGATGGCTGTCCGTCATGCTGAATATATATCCCCCCTGGGGGGATGAGGCAAGGTCATGCGATAGCGGCCGGACGCCTCCTCTTCTCCCTGCTCCCCACATTTCCCCCCTCCCCGCCTTGCCTGACCCGGCTGCGGACAGGCAAGATCATGCACGGGCGGGAAAAGTCGAAGGACAAACATCATGAGTCGGCAGAGGACGGGTTTCCTCCTGGTCAGTCTTTTCATAGGGCTCGCGATTGCGCCGGCCGGCCAGGCAGTCGCACAGAGTGCCGTTGTGCAGGAACCCGCCACACAGGAGGCGGGCGCCCCCCAGACTGCCACCTCCGAAACCGTCGCTCCGGAATCCGCCCCCCCAACAACCGCAACGCCGGAAACAGCCGCCTCTGCCTCCGACATGGTTCCCCCGGCCGGCGACGAAAGCCCGGTGGTCGCCTGGAACCGGACGGCAGACCGGGCGGAGCAGATCCTCGCCAAGGCGGTCGCCTCGAACGGCATCCTGGAGCAGCTGCGCGCGGAACTCGCAGACCAGCGGACCCGGGCCTTCGCCATCGCCGAGGCCGGCAGCATTTCCGCCCAGTCGCTCAAGGCGCAACTCGATGCGCTGGGGCCGGTCCCGAAGGAAGGCGAGACGGAGCCGGCCTTTATTGCCGAAAAACGCGCGGCACTTGATCTGGCCCTGGCTGCGGCACGCGAGCCGGTGGTCGCTGCGCGGCAGGCCTATTCCAGGGCCGACGTGCTGATCGCCGCGATCGACCGGCTGATCCGTCAGCGCTTCGCCGACCGGTTGTTCCAGCGCGACCCCTCGCCGCTCAACCCTGCTCACTGGCCCAAGGCGGCCTCGGAACTCGGTGCCTTTGCCGAAAAGGTCCGCGAGGAATTGAAGGTCGACACCTCCCCCTTCGCCCTCGGGCTCGCAGCGGCCCTGACGCTCGCCGGTCTTGTCATACTTGCGTTTCAAAAGCGGATTTTCCGCCGGTTCGAGACCCTGTCGCGTGAACACGGCCTGACACTGCACGCCCGGGCCTATGGCGCGCTGGCGGTGACCCTGCGTTTCTTCGTACCGGCGGTCGCAGCGTTTCTCATCGTCTTTGCGTTCCGCACCCTTCAGCCCACGTCTTTTTCCGCCCGCTTTATCATTGCGATCACTGTCCTCTGGCCCATCCTGATCGTCACCTTCTATTGGCTCGGCCATGTGATCTTTGCCCCGACAGCGCCCGGCCGGCGCGTGCTGGAGATCGATGACAGGAAGGCCGCGCGCGCCGTGCAGCTGTGCGTCGGCCTCGGATTTGTCCTTGTGGCAGAAGGCTTCATCGAAGCCGCCGGCAAGGGCTATGTCTTCTCGCCGGAAACCCAGTCGGTCGTAACAGGCGTTGTCGTTTTGGCCGGCAGTATCTGTCTCTGGCGGCTGGCGACAATCCTGATCGGCTCCGGCCAAAACGGCGGCGTCGGCGAGGATGGCGAAGCCGCGGAAGAACAGGAAGACACAGGGCTCAACTTCCCGCTCTATATCGGCCGTTTCATCGAGGTTGCCGCGGTTGCCGCCGTCCTGGCCGTTGCCGTCGGTTATGTGGAATTCGCCCGCCAGGCGCTGGTGCCCTCCATCCTGACCCTCGGCCTGTTCGGTTTTGCGATAACCGCCCATCGGCTGATCCTGATCGTGTTCGGCCCCGTGCTCGGCCGCAGCCCCCAGTTGGGCGCCGTGCTGCAGTCCTTCCTGCCGCTCGCATCCGGCGTGGTGCTGGCACTGGCCATCACGCCACTGCTGGCACTCACCTGGGGTGCCAGACCCTCCGATATTTCCGAAGTCTGGACGCTGCTTTCCCAAGGGGTGGAAATCGGCAATACGCGGATATCTGTCGGCGTGATCCTGGTGCTGCTCATCATCTTCGCCGCTGGTCTGCTTATTACCCAGTGGCTGCAGCGGGTGATCAGAAGCTCCGTCCTGCCCAAGACCCGGCTGGACACCGGAGGCAAGAATGCAATCGTCACCGGGACAGGCTATATCGGCGTCGTGCTGTCGGCGCTGATCGCCTTTTCCGCAGCAGGGCTTGATCTGTCCTCGCTCGCCTTCGTGGCGGGTGCCCTTTCGGTCGGCATCGGCTTCGGCTTGCAGGCGGTCGTGTCCAATTTTGTCTCCGGTATCATCCTGCTGGTGGAGCGGCCGATCAAGGTGGGCGACTGGATCGAGGTCGGCGGCCATTCGGGCATCGTGCGCAAGATCGCCGTGCGCGCCACGCGGGTGGAAACCTTCGACCGGCACGAGGTGATCGTGCCCAATTCCGACATCGTCGCCGGCGCCGTCACCAACATGACGCTGAGTTCCAAGACCGGCCGGGTGATCGTGCCCGTCGGTGTCGCCTACGGCAGCGACCTGGAAAAGACCCGCCAGGTCCTGTTGAAGGCGGCGGAAGACAACCCGATGATCATGGCCTACCCGGCGCCCTTCGTGCTGTTCATGGGGCTCGGCGACAGCTCGCTCGACTTCGAACTGCGCGGCTATCTCTACGACGTCAGCAACATCCTCACCGCCCGCTCCGACCTGCTGTTCTCCATCTACAAGGCTTTGAACGAAGCGGACATCGAAATTCCCTTCCCGCAACGGGATCTGCACCTGCGCGATGCGGAGGATCTGGTCAAGGCGATCGCATCGCTGTCGAAAGAAGGCGGGAAGGAGAACCGCAACAAGAGCCCCACGTGAAAGGCGGAGCCGCAAACACCAGCCTCACCTGGAGTTGACGCGACGATCCCGCCTCCCCTTCGAGCCTCGGCCCTAAGCTTCCCGGCCGGGCACTTCAATTATACGCATATCGCGTATTTTTCTTGACTGTACGCATTTTGCGTATTATGGTGACGATCAACCTACGGAGGATCGCCCCTATGTCGCGCAACTTCAGCCATTTCCTTCAAAGAACCGGACGAACCACCGGCGGAACCACCGGGCGGCGGGCGTTCCAGCTAAATCCGGACCGTACGTTTTATAGCGTGATCTGCCACCTGACGGGAGAGGCCTACGCTCGCGAAACAGACCTGGTGGACATGGATTTCGATCAGATCGTCAAAGATATAGTCGATGGACAGATTGAGGAAATTCTCGCTGTTTTCGCATTCAACCCGGCAGAAGGCTGGGCAAATGACGTGACCGAGGACGTGCTGGCCGCCGCCTTCCCGGAGGAGGACGACACGGGTTCCGATGGTTCCGAGGGCGGAGGAGATCCCTGCGCCTACACCCGCGAACGCCTCGGCGCCTTTGAGGCCGGTTGCGGCCGCTGGGCGGCATGAGTGGCTGAAATATACGCACTTTGCATATAAAACACTGAAAAGCTGCTCAAGGGGGTGCGCCGTCCGCCCCCTGCCCTGTGGGTATTCATGCGGGCGGGGTGCATCCCCCGGCCGCCCTATCCGTCCTTTTTCCGAATTCCAGAATTAATGGAACAAATCATGAACAAAAGAATGGAAATCGTGCCGCCGGTCAACAGCGACGTCTGCGGGAACGAGATCGTCCTGTGCCCCGGCGGCCCGCATCTGAAGCCGATCGTCATCCGCACGGAGGTCGTCGAGCAGACAAACCACCATTACCTGCGCCAGAAGGGCACCGTCCGCGGCCGCCCGACCGAAGAGCCCGAAAAGGTCATGATCACCCTGCCCCGCGTCGACGCCTTGAAGAAACCATCTCAATGAAGCTGATCCCCCGCCGCCCAGACAGGCAACCTCTGCCGGGCAATGTCGGCTTTCCTCTCTCAACCTTTTGCGGCCACAAGGAAAGTTGCAATGCGAACCTAACTTTGCGACATTTGGAGCAGGTGCTGGAATTGGGGGAATTTGAGCATGTTCGAACCGCAGAGGAATGCCAGGAACCTTGCGGAAGCGCGCGCTGTTTTTGCTGCGTTGATGCTCGCTGTTCTGACGCTGCTCCCGGTCTCGGCTTACGCTCAGGACACCCCCTTCAAAGGCGGCTGGACGCTGCAGCCGGAAGGCTCCTCGCTTCGGTTCCAGTCGGTCAAGAACCTCACCAAGGTGGAGTCCAGCCGCTTCGCCGGGATCGAAGGCTCGATCAATGAGGCGGGCGAAGCTGCCATCCATGTCTTCCTCGATTCCGTCGACACCAATGTCGATCTGCGCAATGTCCGCATGCGCTTCCTGTTCTTCGAGACCTTCCAGTTTCCCGAAGCCGTGATTACCGCCAGGATCGATCCGGTAGCGCTGAGCGATCTACCGACCCTCAAACGCAAGATCCTTCCGCTCGACTACGACCTCGAGCTTCACGGGGTAAAAAAGAGCTTCGACACCGAGGTCGCGGTCACCTACCTGAGCGACGACCTCGTCGCCGTCTCCACGACCGCGCCGATCTCTGTGGCGGCTGCCGATTTCAGCCTGGAGGAAGGCATCAAGAAGCTGGAGGAAGCCGCCAATGTGGTGATCGTGCCTTCGGCGACCGTGTCCTTCGACTTCGTCTTTGCCCGCAATGCTGCCGCAGACACGACCGTGGCGGCAGCCCCTGCAGCAGCGCAGTCGACCGCAGCAAAGCCCCCTGCTTCGAAGGCTCTCGAGCCTGAAGGCAATTTCGACCCCAAGGCCTGCAAGGGCCGGTTCGAAATCCTGTCACGGACGGGAAACATCTATTTCCCAAGCGGCAGCGCGAAATTGGATGCGCGCAGCAGCCCGCTGCTGAACAGCCTGACCGACATTATCTCGCGCTGTCCGGGCCTCGTCATCGAGGTCGGCGGCCATACCGATAGCGACGGCAGTGCGACGGCGAATAAGCGCCTGTCGGAGCAACGCGCGTCGGCCGTAACCAAATATCTGATTTCCAATGGAATACCGGAAGACCGGATCGTCAGCGTCGGATACGGAGAAGCAGACCCTGTCGCTCCGAACGACACCGCTGACGGCAAACGCCGCAACCGTCGTATCGAGTTTGTCGTTGTCGAATAGAACCCGCCCTCGCCGCCACGCGCAGATCCTCTTTGCCGCCCTGGTGCTGCTATCGGCTCTCCTGCCGGTCAGGGCGATGGCCGAGGCGCGCCTGGCCCTGGTCGTCGGCAACGGCGCCTATGTCAACGTCACCGCCCTGCGCAATCCGGTCAACGACGCCATCCTGATGGCGGACTCCTTGCGCAAGGTGGGGTTCGAAGTCACGCTCATCACCGAGGCCAAGCAGGATGAGCTGATCCGGGCCATTTCCGAATTCGGCCGCAAGCTGCGCGGCGCCGGCGACGATGCTACCGGTCTGTTCTACTACGCCGGCCACGGCGTCCAGTCCTTCGGGACCAACTTCCTGCTGCCGGTCGACATCGCGCTACAGGACGCGGCCGACCTGAGCCTCGTCGGCGTTCCGGCCCAGGCCGTACTGAGGCAGATGTTTTCCGCGCGCAACCGGACGAATATCGTCATCCTCGACGCCTGCCGGAACAATCCCTTCGTGACGATCCCGGATCTGAGCGACAACGGGCTTGCCGAAATCAAGGCGCCGCGGGGCACGTTCCTGGCCTATTCGACTGCACCGGGCGATATCGCCGTCGACGGCACTGGCGCAAACAGCCCGTTCACGGAAGCGCTCGCGACCCATCTGTCGGCGCCCGGCGTACCGATCGAGGCGCTGTTCAAGGATGTGCGCGTCGAGGTCGTCGAAACGACCGGCGGCAGACAGACCCCGTGGGACACGTCCTCGCTCACCGTCGACTTCCAGTTCGTGCCGGCCAAGGCGCCGACACCGGAAGAAATCCAGATGCGCCAGCTCTGGGAATCGGTGCAGATGAGCTACGACCCGGTTCAGGTCCTCCTGTTCTTGCGCGCCAACCCCGACAACATCTATGCCGATGACGCCCGCGCCCTGTTGCGCGACCTGATGGCCAAGACCCTGAAACCGGGTGAGAGCGTCGCGGAAGCAGCAAAGCCGGCAGAAGCTCCATCCGAAACAACAGCGGAGAAGCCCGAACCGGTCGATCCGGTGCAGTCGGAGCGCGACCTGATCGAACAGGCCCGTCAGGCCGGCACGGCAGACGCCTATCAGGCCTATCTCGACGCCTATCCGGAGGGCGCCTTTGCCGAACTAGCGCGTCTCGAACTCAGAACGATCGAGAACAACGCGCCCCGAACAGATCCGATCTCCAGGCCGCCCGAGCCGGTCGCACCGGAGAAACAGACCCCCGACGTTGCCGCGACCGGCATGCCCGACACCGTGGCCTTCAATACGCCGCTCGGCATCGGCGATCCGGAGATTGCGACCCGGAGCATTGCAGAGATCATCACCGGCTCACCGCTGTTTCCGCCCATCGACGGCCTCCCTGACATCGCCTGGAAGGACAAGGCCTGCGCCAACTGCCATCACTGGAACCAGGAAAACCTGTGCACCCAGGCCAAGACCTACCTCGCCGGCGGCAAAGCCGCCCTGGCGAAAAAACACCCCCTCGGCGGCACCTTCAAACAGGCCCTCGCCATCTGGGCAAGGGACGGCTGCAAGTAAGCGAAGGGAAGGCACCCCATCCCACCCTCAGGCTGTCATCCCGGTTTGGAGGGACGCGATAAGACCGGGATGACAACCGAGGGAAACAGCAAGCACCCTGGACGCAGGAGAGCCCCCCCTACCGCGCTCCTCACCCCACATTCCCGATATCCTCCACCACCATATCGACGAACAGTTTGCAGGACGGCGACAGCGACCTTCCCTTCTTGGTCACCAGAGCAATGCTGCGGCTGACTTCGGGGGCGACGAGAGGACGGGTGGCGAGGCCCTGGTGGCGGTGCATGGCCGCAAGCGCTGCCGGCAGGATCGCGACACCGAGGCCGCTGGCCGCCATCCAAGCGGCGGTTTCCAGGAAGCCGACCTCATGGGAGACCTCCGGCTTGGCGCCAACCTGCATCAGCGTGCGGTCGACAAGGTCGCGCACGCCATAAGGGCCGCCGCGAAAGGTGATGAGCTGAACATCCGCAAGATCCCGCCAACGCACCTCTGCCCGTGCTGCAATCGGATGGTCTTCCGCGCAAACCACCTGCAGCGCATCCGACAGGATCAGACGGTTGTCGCAGCCAGCGCCCGCTGGAGCCGGTGTGCCGATGCCCATTTCCACCCGCTCGGAGACGATATGGGGCAGGAACTGGCTCGGCGCGCAGTCGTCCAGCACCAGTTCGATATTGCCGTACTGCTGGGAAAAGCGACGGGCGGTCCCCGGCAACAGGGTCGCGGCAGTCGCCGGCGTAGCGGCCAGATGCACACGGCCGCGGCTGCCCTCCGACAGGTCGCGGAAATTGCTGCCGAGCGTCACCACGTCCTGCAGGATCCGTTCCGCGATCCCGAAGGCCTCGTCGGCGGCGCGCGTCGGCGCAAGGGTACGGGTGCTGCGGTCGAACAGGCGCGTGTTCAGCGTCTCCTCGATCTGGCGGATCAGGGCGCTGACGGCCGACAGCGATACGCCCAGTTCGTCCGCCGCGCCGGCGAGCTTGCCGAGCCGGTAGACCGCGACAAACGCCCGGAGCTGTTTAAGAGTGAGACGGGTCTCAATATTCATTGCATGTTATCTTCATAATCGTTCTGAATTTTTCGATTTTATTGAGAATAATTCTGGCGTTCAATCATTCTCGTGACAGCGCCAAAGGGAAGCTATTCGGAAACGGATACCGGGAGGGAACCCGGCCCCGCACAGGCGCTCGCATTGGGAGGAAGAACAATGAACTTGCGCCGCACCGCTGCGCTGGCTCTTGCCGGCGCATTAAGTTTTTATACGGCCTCGGCCATGACCGCGTCCGCCGCAGGCCGGCTGACCCTTGGAACCAACCCGCAAGGTTCGATCTATTACACCATCGGTGGCGGCATCGCCGCCGCCCTGCAGGACAAGCTCAGCCGTCAGGTCACCGTTCAGCCCTTCACGGGCTCATCCGTCTACCTGCCGCTGATCAGCGCGGGCGAAGTCAACATGGGGCTCAATTCCAGCCTCGACCTCGGCGGCGCGCGCCGGGGCGAAAACGGCAAGCCGCTTGAAAACCTGCGCGTCCTCGCCCGCATATGGCCGCTGAAAGTGGCTTTCGTCACCCGCGCGAACGAAGGTCTCGCCAAGGTGTCGGACCTGAAAGGCAAACGGGTCGTCACCGACTTCAGCGCGCTCGCCGCCATGAGCAAGTTCAACAAGATGATGCTGGAGCTGAGCGGCCTGAAGACAGATGACGTCACCGCGGTTACCACCGCCGGCCTTGGGCCGGGCATGGCCCAGCTCACCGAGAACAGCCTCGACGCAACGTCGGTCGCCGTCGGCATTCCGCTGACCCAGCAGGCACAGGCCTCCATTCCCGGCGGCATTCGATACCTTTCGATCGAAGGTGCTGACGCAACGAGCGCGAAGGCGGACGAACTCTATCCGGGCATGTATCTGGTGGAAGTGAAGCCGTCCAAGCGCCTTCCGGAAGTGACCGAACCGGTCACCGTCGGCGGATTTGACGTGTTTCTGACGGTCAGCGCCGACATGCCGGATGCGGATGCCGCGGCCATCGCCGAAGCGTTCTACGACTCCCTGCCTCAGCTCAAGAAGGACTATCCGCCGCTCGGCGCTGCGTCCCAGGAAAAGCTGTCGGCACCGTCCAACACCGTGCCCTATCACCCGGCCGCGGTCGCCTTCTACAAGTCGAAAGGCCTGTGGAGCGACGAAAACACGGCCCGCGATGCGGCGCTGAACAAGAACTGATCCGAACACCCGGACCAAGATCATGACCGTGCGTTTTCCGGCGGTGGCCACCCTCGTGGCCGCTCTGACCGCCCTTGGCATCCTGTGGCTGCTCGACGTGCCCCGGCACTTGGGGTTCGTCGTTCTGACCGAGCAATATCTGGCGCTGATGATCGGCCTGGCGACGCTCGCCGGGCTGGTGACGGTCCCGCTCAAGGACAACGCCCTGCTGCGGTCTCTCGACTGGCTCTTCGGCCTCGCCTGCCTCGCCTCCTGGCTGTGGCTTGCCTGGAACTACGAGGCCTGGCTGCTCGACCCGGTCAACCGCGGTCCGGAAAAATGGATCCCCGCCGTCATTGCCCTCCTTGGCATTCTGGAGGCAACACGGCGGCACTGTGGAGCGGTGCTGGCGCTTTTGGGCGTCGCCTTCATCGCCTATGGCCTGTTCGGTCATCTGGCGCCGGGCATCTTTTCAGCCGCCGAAATGGCGCCGGCCCGCTTCACCCTTTATCTTTACAACGACACCAACGGCGTCCTCGGTCTGGTGCTGCGGGTCGGCGCCACCCAGATTCTCGGCTTCATCGTCTTCGGTGCAGTCCTGAACGCCGTCGGCGGCAGCCAGCTCCTGACCGACCTCGCCATGGCTTCCATGGGCCACCGGCGCGGCGGCCCGGCCAAGGTGGCGATCCTGGCTTCCAGTCTGTTCGGCACTCTGTCGGGCTCCACCGTCGCCAATGTCATGAGCACCGGCATCGTCACCATTCCGATGATGAAGCGCTCCGGCTTTCCCGCCCGCTATGCGGCGGCCATCGAGGCCGTCGCCTCCAACGGCGGCCAGATCGCCCCGCCGGTCATGGGCGCCACCGCCTTCGTCATTGCCGAATTCCTGCAGGTCTCCTATGCGGACGTGGTGCTCGCCGCTCTGCTGCCGGCCGTCGCCTATTACGTCATGCTCTATCTGCAGGTCGACCGCTACGCTGCCGTCCACGGTCTGGAAGGCGCGCCCCGATCCGAACTGCCGCCGCTCGGCAAGAGCCTGATCCGCTCGTGGCCGCTGCTCCTGCCCCTCGGCGTGCTGATGTATTTCCTGTTCGGCCTCGGCTACGCGCCGGGCAAGGCCGCCCTCTACGCCGCCTTCGTCGCCTACGGCTTCCACCTCGTCATGGCCCCGCGCGGCGCCCCGCGCTTTTCTCTCCTGTTCGAGATTGCCCGCACAGCCGGCAAGACCATGGTGCCCGTGCTGCTGGTCTGCGCCGTTGCCGGCATCATCATCGGCACCATCAATGTCACCGGCCTCGGCTTCGCCCTGACCCTGGCGCTGGGCAAGATCGCCCAGGTCGGCGGCGTCCTGCCGCTGCTCGCGGTCACGGCCCTGATCGCCGTCATCCTCGGCGTCGGCATGCCGACCACCGGCGTCTATGTGGTGGTCTCCGTGCTGCTGGCGCCTGCACTGGTCAAGGCCGGCATCGGTCTCATGTCCGCCCACCTGTTCATCTTCTACTTCGGCCTGCTGTCCATGCTGACCCCGCCGGTCGCCATCGCGTCCTACGCAGCCGCGTCCCTGGCCCAGAGCGACATGTGGCGCACCGGCGTCACCGGGGTGCAGCTTGCCATCGTCGCCTATCTCATCCCCTTCGTCTTCGCCTTCAACCCGGCGCTTCTCTTCGACGGCACCTGGGAGGAGATCGCGGTCTCCTGCCTGAGCGTGGGTGCCGGCGGCATCATCCTCGCCGAGGTGCTCGCATGGAAAGGCGCTTATGGTGGTGGCTGGAGACGGCTTGCCATGGCGGTCGTGGCGCTCTTCATCGGCGGCAGCAGCGCCCTCTTCGGCGCCGCCGCAATAGCGACACTCGCCGTCGCGCTGGCAGCCCTGCCCCTGATCTGGATCCTGCGCCGCTTTTCTGCCGGCCACGTGAGGACAACGCCGGCAACGGCACGCCCCCAGCCCTCATCCCAAGTCTGACCAAACCGGCCTAACCACCTGACCGGACTCATCGAACGGAGCGACAATGACCGAGAGAAATCCCAATCCGCCCTACAAGCGCATCGCCACCGAGGAGGCCTGGGCACCTGCCGAGATGATCGAACTCTACCGCAAGGAGATTGAGGAAAAGGCGATCAACGATCCCGGCTTCCAGTCGCTCTGGGGTTTCTTTTCCGGCGACAGTCCCAAGGCGAAAGCCCATCACGCGCGCATCCAGGACCTGGGCGAAATCCGCCTGAAGGATATGGACGACAGCGGGATCGACATCCAGGTTCTGTCGCTGACCTCGCCGGGCGTACAGATTTTCGATCCCGCGACCGCCACTTCGCTCGCCACCCGGTTCAATGACGAGCTCGCCGAAGGCATCGCACGCCATCCGGACCGTTTCGTCGGCCTCGCCGCCTTCAGCCCGCTCGACCCGGCCAATGCGGCCAAGGAGCTTGAGCGCGGCGTCAAGAAGCTCGACATGCGCGGCGGTATCCTCAATTCCCACACGCTCGGCACCTATATGGACGACGAGAAATACTGGGAGGTCTTCGAGGCCGCCGAAGCCCTGGACGTGCCGATCTACCTGCACCCGAACACCCCGCCGGCCCAGATGATCGAGCCGTTCCTGAAACGCGGTCTCGATGCGGCCGTCTACGGCTTTGCCTGCGAGACCGGCCTCCACGCCCTGCGCCTGATGGTCGCCGGCCTGTTCGACCGCTTCCCCAAGCTGCAGATCATCCTCGGCCACTGCGGCGAGGCCCTGCCCTTCTGGCTCTACCGCATCAACTACATGCACAGCCACATCTCGGTCACCGGCCGCTATCCGAATGTCGGCCCGCTGAAGCGCAAGGCCGAAGAGTACCTGCGCGAGAACTTCATCTACACCAACAGCGGCGTCGGCTGGGCTCCACCGGTCATGTTCGTCCGCGACGTTATCGGCCCGGACCGGATGATGTATGCCATGGACTACCCCTGGCAGTTCGTACCCGAAGAAGTCGCCTGGATGGATGACCTGCCCCTGGACGATGCGGGAAAAAAACAGTTCTACGAGGACAACGCCCGGAGAGTGTTCAAGATCGCCGAATAACGGCGAGACCGGTGGCGCGGCTTCCCGCGCCACCTTCCAGGATCTGCAACTGACCTGAATTGTCCGACGTCACCTATATTTTTTGACATATTTGATCCGTATCAAGATCGGGAAGCGCGTTTCTTTTCAGAATATGCCCATTCATTTCCGGCCGGAAACGGACCGGGCGGAGTTTGGAGGTCCCGATGATCAAAACGATATGGAAATCCAGGTTATTCAAGTTTGCGGGTTCCGCGCTTTTGGGACTGTCCGTCCTTGCTCTGGCACCGCAGGCCAATGCGGAAACGGCTCCGGTATCCGGATCGTCTGCTGCGGCTCCTGCGCCTCAGGCTGGCGCCGAAAATACGATCCAACTCGCCCAGTGGGGTCCTCCGCCGCCTCGCGGATGGGAATACCCGCCGAACAATCGCAGATACCCTCCTCGCTACTATGACCGGCGCTATTACGGTCCGCGCTATGCGCCGCCGCCGCCGCGTTACCGCCGCTCGCATGCCCATGTGCGCTGGTGTCTGAACCGGTACCGGTCCTACAATCCCAGAACCGACCAGTATCTGGGCTACGACGGCTATTACCACTATTGCCGCAGCCCTTACCGGTAGGAAGCTTTCCGCCACACGAAAATGGTGAAAGGCCGCTCAAGGAATTGGGCGGTCTTTTTTGCTCTCCTGAAGAAAACCAGACGTCTTCCAGGACAGCCACCTCCCGGAAATAATCATGCGGGAAGTGCGGTAAATTTCAAAATCAAACGCCAAAAAGAAAATAGGCAACGGCGCGGGAGGAGGAGCGCCGTCGCCTTATCCGGAGGAGCCGGGTGTCCGGCTGGCCCCCCTCAATGCATCGCCAGCCATTCGCGCGCCGAGCGCTGGGCTTCCGCGATTTCATCGCGGGTCATTTCAAAGGAAATTTCCTTGCGGTAGCGGGCTGCTTCCATGCTGCCCTTCAGGGCCGCAATGTTGAACCACTTGTGGGCGCTGACCAGATCGGCGACGCCGTGATGACGGCCGCAGGCGCTGTCCAGACCCATCTGGAACAGGATATCTGCCGATGCGGGCTGTTCGCCCATGATCGCCATATCGGCGGAGTACACTTCAAAACGAGCCATTACGCTCTCCCCTTGTTAAAGACCGCCTTCCCCCGAAGGCATCCCTGAAACTGCGAGCGGTAAAGTCCCGCGTTTCATGGGCTTATCTTGGGAAAAGCCGTTGAAGGCGCCGTTAAAATTTTAAATTAATGCAATGCGAACAAAGACTTAAGAGTTCCTGAAGTTTACTTCCCGGTAAGGCTGTCAGGGCAAAAAGCTTCGTCTTTTCAATCGCCTTTATCTAAAAGCCGTAAGTTGCTGGAAAGACTCTGATTACCATAGATCATGTTTGCAGGTTTCCGTTGCGGCCGGATGGACGAAAGCCGATCCGACCCGGAACGGATTTCATGGTCGCCGGGTCTTCCGCTATAGTCCGCTCGGAAATGCGTTCTGACAGGAGATGCGGCATGAAGGCCTGCTTCAAACCCGAATGGGCAACGTATCTGCCAGTGACGGCGATTATTATGTCAATATTTATGGGTGCCGCTCCGGCCAGAGCGGATCTCGACGCCTTCGCCGGCGACTGGCTCACACCCGCAGGCGCAACCGTGCGCATCGGCCCCTGCGGTGAAAGCCCCTGCGGCCGGATCGTCAATTTTGTTCCCCCACCCGGCTACTCCGTGGAGAACACCCCAGACCTCAACAACCAGGACACTTCCAAGCGCAATCGCAAGGTGCTTGGCCTTGCCGTTCTCTACGAGCTGCGGGAAGCCGGCCGCAATTTGCAGGGCCGCGTCTACGATCCCCGCCGCGGCTTCAGCGCCGATGCCACCGTCACGCGGTCCTCAAGCGACCGCCTGACCATCAAGGGCTGCGTCCGGGTCATATTCAAAATGTGCGAAAAGGAAACCTGGCGCCGAGCACGGTGAGAGATCAGAAGACCTCTTGTCGATTGCTTCGATCCTCCAAAGTCATCCCGGAAAAACCTGCAGCCAATATCCGGGACCGGCGAGCTCGATTGTTACCGGGCTTGCCAGAAGCGCCTGCTGGAAGCCGGGGCTCGCCGGTCCCGGGTCTTACTTGCGTTTGCCCGGGAAGACGATCGAGAGGTGTTTGGGCGCGCCCTACCGCTGCCCGAACAGAACGCTTTGCGCTTGCTTGTCGTCGGCGAGCTGCAGCTTTTCACGCTCTTCCTTGCCCACGGCAAGGCCGGCCTGAACCGCCGGACGGGCTTCCAGCAGCGCCTTCCAGGCTTTCACGTTGGGGAATTCCTCAAGGTCCATCCCTTGCCGTTCCCAACCCTGCGCCCAGCCGATGATGGCCATGTCGGCGATGGTGTATTCCCCGGCTGCCACATAGTCTTGTCCTTCGAGACGGGTGTTCAGCACCCGGTAGAGCCGGTGGGTTTCGTTCAGGTACCGGTCCATGGCATAGGGCAGCTTTTCCGGCGCGTAGACGCGGAAATGGTGGTTCTGGCCGAGCATCGGGCCGAAACCGCCCATCTGCCACATCAGCCATTCTTCCGTTTCCACCCGCTTGCGCTCGTCGGCGGGATAGAACTTGCCGAACTTGCGGCCGAGATACTGCAGGATCGCGCCGGATTCAAACACCGAGATCGGCTCGCCGCCCGGACCTTCCGGATCGATGATCGCCGGCATGCGGTTGTTCGGGGCGATCTTCAGGAAATCGGGTTCGAACTGGTCGCCCTTGCCGATGTTGATCAGCTTAAGATCATAAGGGACACCCAGCTCCTCCAGCATGATGGAGATCTTCCAGCCGTTCGGTGTCGGCCAGTAATAGAGTTCAATCGGCTTCGTCTGCGTCGTTGCCATGGTCGTCCCCTTGTCTTCGCCGGCCAGTCGGGCCGCGATTGATCGTAGAATAACGATGGATTTAGGACGCTGCGGCGGACAGCACAAGCGGTGAAGCGAAAAAACTTCCGTAAAATTCCGGATCGCTCATAACATCTTCTTGAAACCAAGGTGGCTCTGGTCGAAGCCAAGCCGCACATAGAACCGATGGGCATCGGTGCGCACCCGGTTGGATGTGAGCTGCATCAGCCCCGCGTTTGCTGCCCGGGCGAGTTCCTCCGCATGGGCCATCATCATCGCCCCGATCCCCTGCCCGCGCCGGTCTTCGCGGGTGTGCACACTTTCAAGCTCAACCCGCGGGCGCCCCTGGAAGGTCAGCCCTTTCATGAAATGGATCTGGTAGGTGCCGACCACCTCGTCCCCGTCGAGCGCTACATAGACATCCATCTCAGGCGCCGCCAGCATGGCGTCAAACGCGTCCCTGTAGTCCTCGGCCTTCCCCGTCTCCTGCCCCACCCGCGCGCCTGCAGCGCCGGCGATCAGAAGCGCCAGGATATCGGCCAGATGCTCCGGCCGGGCTTTTTCAATGCGGATGTCGGCAGTCATGGAAAGTCCTGAATACTCATTTGGCGGGAAGCCCATAGAGCACAGGCACAGGAGGGAAAACAAGCTGGATTGGGTCGTGGGAGACGTCCGCGCCTCCGGTTTCCATTTCCTCATCGGAAACGGAAACTGGAGGCAGGACCATGCGCGCCGTTCCCTCCCCAAGGCGCGCGCACGGTGCGGACGCCTGTCCTTATTCGGCCGCGTCCCGCGAAGCGCCGAAGTGGCGGGCGAGATCATCGGCAAGGTCGGTGCGTTCCCAGCCGAAGCCGCCGTCGGCGTCCGGGGCCCGTCCGAAATGGCCATAGGCGGCGGTGCGGGCGTAGATCGGCTTCAGCAGGCCGAGCTGCTCGCGGATACCGCGCGGGGTCAGCCGCACCATTTCGCGCAACACCCGGGCAAGCTCGGCCTCGTCCACCTTGCCCGTCCCTTGCGTGTCCACATAGACGGCAACCGGCTCGGGCATACCGATCGCATAGGCGAGCTGGATCAGGCAGCGATTTGCCAGACCGGATGCGACCACGTTCTTGGCAAGATATCGGGAAGCATAGGCCGCGGACCGATCCACCTTCGTGGGATCCTTGCCCGAAAACGCCCCGCCGCCGTGCGGCGCGGCCCCGCCATAGGTATCCACGATGATCTTGCGGCCGGTGAGGCCGGCGTCCCCGTCCGGACCGCCGATCACGAACCGGCCGGTCGGATTGATGTAAAGACGGTCCTGCGGCGCGCGCCAACCTTCCGGAAACGCCTTCTGGACATAGGGCAGCACGATCTCGCGCACCGTCTCCTGGTCCACGTCCTCTCCGTGCTGGGTGGAGACCACCACCGCGTCGACGCCGACCGGACGGCCGTTCTCGTATTTCAGGGTCACCTGGCTTTTCGAATCCGGCCCCAGGCGCGGTTCGGCACCGGATTTCCTGGCCTCGGCCATCAGCCGCAGGATCTTGTGCGAGATCTGGATCGGCGCAGGCATCAGTTCCTCGGTTTCATCGCAGGCGTAACCGAACATGATGCCCTGGTCGCCGGCGCCTTCCTCGCCCTTGTCGCCTTCATCCACGCCCATGGCGATGTCGGAAGACTGCTTGTGGAGCCGATTGATCACTTCCAGCGTCTTCCAGTGGAAGCCGTCCTGTTCGTAGCCGATGTCGCGCACTGCATCGCGCACGAGTCCCTCCACGTCCTTGAGGACACTGTCGGGCCCGCGCACCTCGCCGGCGATGGAAACATGGTTGGTGGTGGTCAGGGTCTCGCAGGCGACCCGCGCCTCCGGGTCCTGCGCCAGAAAGGCGTCGAGGATGGTATCGGAAATGCGGTCGCACACCTTGTCGGGGTGACCTTCGGAAACGGATTCACTGGTAAAGAGCCAGGACTTCTGCGCCATTAAGCGTTCTCCCGTGGTTTGTTGATTGGCAGGCGGACGGCAGACATATGCTGCCGTCCTCTCGATTGGTCGGAATAATCGGAATCGGTTGGTCCCGATCAGGCGGGTTTGCGGAACAGCTGGATGCCCCAGGAAAGCTGACCCGCATCGGCAGCATCCACCCAGTTCTGTAGCCCTTCAGCCATCTTGTCCAAATATTCCGCGGATGCGCCGTCGTCGCGCAGACGCTTGTAATTGGCGATCAGTTCCTCGCGGACGCGGAAATAGTGAGTCCGCAGCTGGTTGGTCATGTCGCGCTGTTCGACCACCTCGAAGCCGAGCGCTTCCGCCGCTTCCCGATAGAAACGCATGGACCCAAGGCTGTTGAGCTGAATACGGTCGTAAACCCGCTGCAGCGCGGACGGGTCCGCATCGTCGGCCTGCATCGGGTCGGTGAAGATGAAATAGCCGCCGGGCTTCAGCACCCGGAACACTTCGGACAGCACCTGTTGGCGCTGGTCGGAGTGCAGGATCGCGTCCTGGCTCCAGACGACGTCGAAGCTGGCCGGCTTTTCCGGGATGTCCTCGAACGCCCCATGCACGACCCGGATCCGGTCGGCGTAGCCCTTCTGGCGATTGCGGTGCCGGTTGGTGTCGTTCTGCACCTCGGAGATGTTCAGGCAGACAGCCGTATCGTCTTCACGGTCGCCCCGTCGGCTCAAGACCTTGCGCATGGCGCCACCGTAGCCGGAGCCGATATCCAGGAAGGCCGCCCCATCCTCCAGTCTCGGCAGCATCTTCAGCATCTCCTCGATGGTGAGATCCGACGCGGTCCGAATGTCCTTCGTCGTGTCGTAGAGGCCGATGTGCAGATCCTGACCGCCCCAGACGGTGCTGTAGAACGTGTCCGCATCGTCGCTGTCGTAATAGCTTTCGGCAACCTCGCGGATATCCGTCTGCCCCTCCTCAAGAGTCGCGCCGCCCCAGCGCACCAGGTGCAGGCTGGATTTCTCGGCGATATGGATAAAGAAGTCCGGATCTTCCTCCGCATAGGTTTCCTGGAAATCGCCGTAGGTCCGCACGCGCTCGAACCCGGCTTCCGACAGAAGCCGGCGCATGTAGTTCTTGCGGATCGGAAACATGTTCAGCGTGTATTCAGCGCCGTCGGGAAAGCTGTATTTGAACCGCGCCAATCCCTCGTCGATATGTTCCGGCTCCGCCTTCACCTTGTCGCCGGCATAGTAGTACTTGTGCTTGGAGCTGAAACCATGGTCGAGCATGGCGTCGTAATTGCGCTGGTCGATAATCAGGATGCCGTCATGTTTGAGCGCGGCATAGAATTCGGCGAGCGCCCGGCGGCGGTCCTTTTCCTCGTGCAGGTGCGTAAAGGAGTTGCCGAGGCAGATGATCGCGTCGTACTTGCCCTGGATGTCCCGGTTGAGCCAGCGCCAGTCGGCCTGGACGGTCTTGAGGATCATGCCCCGCTTCTGCCCATTCTCGAACGCCTTGGCGAGCATGGACGCCGACCCGTCCGCAGAGGTCACGTTGAAACCGGATTGGGTCAGACGCACCGAATGGAAGCCGGTGCCGGTCGCCACATCGAGCACGGTCTCCTTGCCGCGCGCCCGCAGGATGTCGATGAAGAACTGTCCCTCACTGTTCGCCCGGGCGTCCCAGTCAATCAGTTCGTCCCATTTCTCGACGAAGGACATGATGTACTCGCCCCGGTAGAGATCGGTTTCCCGATTCGCCGTGGGGTCCTGGCCGTAGGCCTGTTCGTCGAGTTCGAACTCTGCATTCTGCGGTACACGGACTGCACGCATGATCTGGTCTCCTCTAGATTTACAACGCCGTCGCGCGGACCGACGGCGGGCGCGCACCTTCGCACTGCCGGGCGGACCTGGCAGCCGGAAGGGATTTGTCTTCATTTCGTCGGTCCAGCAGGAATCGCGCGATGCGCTGCAGGGTTACGGCCGGACCGGCGGATAGCCGGCCTGAACTGCTGAACCTTGTGGCGACGGGCGCAATCCGAAGGACTTCACGGCCCGGAACATGTGCCGAACACCGTTGTTGGAAGCCCCGGAGAGACAGGCATGTCTGATGCGCCCTCTAGCCAGGAACGGCCGGAGGGTATCAGCCTGCGCTCCGATTTCAACAGCTGGAGACCTGCAGAGGGTGATACCATCCGCAGAAATTACGATAAGGCCTTGAAATAAATGGAAAATTATTTTTCTTGAATTTTTCCTGACAGCACAAATCGGAAAGACAAAAACCCTCAAACTGAAAATAATGAAGGAGGATATTCAAAATTTAGATTTATAAAAACAGAAACTATGGGCGCAATACATACATAAATACGAAAAAATCATTCAGAATTCAAAATTTGAACTTAATTAACCTATAATCAGAAAGAATTATAATCGTAATAATTACCGCTTCGCGCTTTTATGAAGACCCGTAAGACGAATCCACATCATCAGTGCAAGGGGCCCCGCAGGCACAGCCGGGCGAGCCCCGGACTGGCGCTTATGCGCCGTCCGGCGAAATCTCAAAAAAGATGACGGCGGGCCGAAGCGCCCTATTCCAGCCCGATCTTCGACTTCAGCAGGTCGTTGACCGCCTGCGGATTGGCCTTGCCCTTGGAGGCTTTCATGACCTGGCCGACGAACCAGCCGAGCAGGCCCGGCTTTTCCTTGGCCTGTTCCACCTTCTCCGGGTTGGCGGCGATGATTTCGTCGACGATCGCCTCAATGGCGCCGAGATCCGTGACCTGCTTCATTCCGCGGGTCTCGACGATTTCCGCCGGGTCGCCGCCCTCGCTCCAGACGATCTCGAACAGATCCTTGGCGATCTTGCCCGAGATGGTGCCGGCCTTGATCAGATCGATGATCGCGCCGAGCTGGGCGGCAGAAACCGGGCTGTCATCAAGGTCGTGGCCTTCCTTGTTCAAGCGGCCGAACAGCTCGTTGATCACCCAGTTGGCGGCAAGCTTGGCATCACGCCCCTTGGCGACTTCCTCGAAGAAGTCGGCGGAGGCCTTTTCGACCACGAGAATGTCGGCGTCATAGGCGGACAGACCGTAATCGTTGACGAACCGGTCCTTCTTCTCATCGGGAAGTTCCGGAAGATCCTTGGCGAGGTCGTCCACATAGGCTTGCGTGAATTCCAGCGGCAGCAGGTCCGGGTCCGGGAAATAGCGGTAGTCATGCGCTTCTTCCTTGGAGCGCATGGAACGGGTCTCGCCCTTCACAGCGTCGAACAGGCGGGTTTCCTGATCTATCGAACCGCCGTCCTCCAGGATCGCCATCTGTCGGCGGGCCTCATATTCGATGGCCTGGCCAACGAAGCGGATGGAGTTGACGTTCTTGATTTCGCAGCGCGTGCCGAAGCCCTCGCCCGGACGGCGCACGGAGACGTTGACGTCTGCGCGCATGGAGCCCTGGTCCATGTTGCCGTCGCAGGTGCCCAGATAGCGCAGGATGGTGCGCAGCTTGGTCAGATAGGCCTTGGCCTCGTCCGACGACCGCAGGTCCGGCTTGGAGACGATCTCCATCAGCGCGACGCCGGAGCGGTTCAGGTCGACGAAGGACATGGTCGGGTGCTGGTCGTGCAGTGACTTGCCCGCGTCCTGTTCCAGGTGCAGGCGCTCCACGCCGATTTCCACCTGCTCGTCCGGCATGTCGAGCAGGATCCTGCCCTCGCCGACGATCGGCTGCTTGAACTGGGAAATCTGGTAGCCCTGCGGCAGGTCCGGATAGAAATAGTTTTTGCGGTCGAACACGGATTTCAGGTTGATCACAGCCTTGAGACCAACGCCGGTACGTATCGCCTGGCGCACGCATTCCTCGTTGATCACCGGCAGCATGCCCGGCATGGCCGCGTCCACGAGGCTCACATTGTCGTTCGGATCCTTGCCGAATTCGGTGGAAGCGCCGGAAAACAGCTTGGCCTCGGAGGTCACCTGGGCATGGACTTCCATGCCGATCACGATCTCCCAGTCGCCGGTGGCGCCCTTGAGGAATTTCTTGGGATCGGGTGTGCGTGCCTCGACAATCGTCATTGCGTGTCAAATCCTGTGTTTATCCTGCGCGGAACACGGCCGGGAGAAATACCGGCGGTCGCGCTGCAATCGTCGGAACCGATGCCTAATCGCGAATTGCCCTGCCCGCAAGGCCTTCCTGCCCACATGCGGCAATTCCCGGCATGAAAATGAGCCAGAAATGTTCGAAAACGGAGACGGCAATACAGTGCCTACCCGCGGAATACGAAAGCCGCACCGAGCGCGATCAGCGAAAATCCGATGGCATGGTTCCACGTGAGGCTTTCCTTCAGCCAGAAGACTGAAAAGCCGGCAAACACCAGGAGCGTGATCACCTCTTGGATGGTCTTCAACTGCGCGGTGGAGTAGACCGCGCTGCCCAGCCGGTTGGCGGGCACCGCAAGACAATATTCGAAGAAGGCGATACCCCAGCTCAGCGTAACAGCCAGGGCAATGGCCGTCCCCTTGTGCTTGAGATGCCCATACCAGGCGAAAGTCATGAAAATGTTGGAGGCGACCAGCATCAGGGGCGGCAGGACAAAGCTTATCGTCGTCGGCATGGAATTCTCCGGGATGGAAAAGGCGGATACGGTAGAGCCTTCCGCCGGCAGGAGAGAAATACGCCGTAAAGGCTCATTCGCCATACACCGGGTCCGCGCCGCCGCCAAGCCGTTCGAAGCCCAGCCAAACGCAGGACGACAACCGCAAATACCGCTCCCCCTACTCCGGCGGATTCTGGGCCTTGCCGTTGCGGATTATGTAGCCGATGAGGACGGCGACGGCCTGATAGAGTTCGGTGGGGATTTCCTGGTCGAGTTCGATCTGCGACAGGGCTTCGGCCATCATCGGATTATGCTCGATGGGCACGCCGCTTTCCCGCGCGATCTCCTCGATGCGTTCGGCGACATTGCCGGTTCCCTTGGCGGCAACGACGGGCGCGGAGCCGTCCTCGTAGGTGAGCGCGACAGCGACCTTTTCTCCCGGACGGACCGGCCTTTGCGGTTTGGATTTCTTCATATCCGTCTTCTCATGCCCGCCCCGTCCTCAAGACTGGCGATCCACCACGGCTCCGAACCGCGCTTCGGTCCTTTGCGGCAAGCCGCGCAGGAATCGCAGTTCCTTCAGGTCGATCCCCGCATGGGCGAAGCTTGCCTCCAGCGTGTCCTTGTCGGCTTTCAGCCTTTCCAGCGTCTCGCCCCGATCGACCCACAGGCTCACATAAGTGCCACCGCCGCGCAGACTGACGGCCGCTTCCATGGGGCCTGTTTCGGTCAGGTCGAGCGCGAAACGCAGCCGCCAGCCCGGTCCGTCTTCTTCATCGCCTTGCGTTCCTTCCGGATCCCGACCCACCTGCATCTGCACGATCGCCGTCTGACCGTTGACGGCAATCGGCAGATCCATGGTCATGTCCATGGCCCGGCCATGGTGAACATGTTCATCGCCTCCGAGCCCGCGGCTCACCATCTGCGACATTCGGATCCGCGCCAGGGCCGCATCGGTATCCCGCATCAGCCGGTTGAGTAAGGACTTCTCGTCACCGTCGGAAACCGCGGAGGATATGCTTGAAGGCCTGTCGCCCTGGGGCGAACGGCGCAGCGATGGCGCGGCAGGCTGAGTGAAGGGCCGGCCGGGTGCGGCCTGCGCACCGAGCCCCTGAAGCAGCGAGCGCAGGTTGACCAATAGCGATTTCAGGTCGCCGCCCAAAGCCCCCTGGCTCGCGCCTTGTAATATGCCCTGTGCCCCGGCCTGACCCGTTTGCCCTCCGCCAAGCGCCGCTTCACGGAACAGGCCGGAATTCTTGACCGCCGCCTCGACCGTTTTGCCGGAAAAGCCCGCCGCCTCCGGCTGCAGACGAAGCCCGAGGATCTGTTCCATCACCTGTTTGACCGACTGGGGTACGTTCGCCGCCGTCTTTCCGCCCGCCACCGCACTCAGCTGGGCGTAAAGCCCCGACAGGCTCGCCTGCTGCTCTGCGAGCTTCGGCAGAACGGTCTCGGATGCCTGCTTCAGTTCGGGCGTTACCGGCCGGTTCTGCGGTGACACCTGCGCCTGTCCCGCAGGCGAACGTCCGGATCCGGCATAGGCATTGCCCGGCAGTGTCGCATGGGCGCTTCCCGAACCTTCGGGAAGGGTATTCACGAAATGGGCGGTCGCACCGGACGTGGACACCGGCGTGAAGGACGCCTGAGAAGTAGCAGACGCCGGAGCACCGGGGCGCGGCGTCGAACCCGGCGGTGTTGCCGCCTGCGCGGTCGCTGCCGGGTTCACAGGCGTTGGAGTTGCCTGCGTCGCAGCGGCGGGCTGAGGACTTGCGGGACCCGTTTGAGGGAGCGTCGCCTGAGCACCTTGCGCCAGCGCCGGCTGTCCACCTGCCGGGGCTGGCGGCAAAACGGCCTGCCCGGCGCCGGACGACGCGGAGGCGGCCGCGCCTTGCCCGCCGGCAGGCACCGTTGCCGGGCCCTGAGCCGACGGATTGACCGGTTGCTGAACGGTCTGTGTGGCAGGTTGCCCCGCAGGAGACACGACGGCTGGAGCAACCGGCGCCTGTCCCGACCCGGGGACCGGGGCTTGAGGCTGCACCTGTGTCGTCGTGGGCGCTTGTGGATTGGAAACGATCTGAAGCTGCAGGTTCCCCGGAAGCGTGGGCGCCTGCGCACTGAGCGGAGAACCCGGCGGATTGCCTACCGACACCGAGGCCTGAACCGCGGCTTGCCCGCTGGCACCCACCGATAGCGGCGGCGCTGCATTTACCGCCTGCCCCGCAGGAGCACCCGTCGTCTGGGTCGCGGCCGGGCCGCCACCCGTCGTTGGCGCCGAGGTCAGTGTCTGAGTCCCTGTCTGGGCCGTCTGAGGGACGGTCTGGGTCACCGTCTGGCTTACGGTTTGTCTCACCGCCTGCGCGGCCGCATCGCTTGCCGCCTGCGACGAGGTGGCAGAGGTCGCGGGCGTACCGCTGGCCTGTCCTGCACCAGTCTGTCCCGCACCAGTTTGTCCCGGACCAGTCTGGCCCGTGTTCGCCTGACCTGTATTCGCCTGGGACCCGGTCGGTTGGGACCCGGTCGATTGGGCGGAACCTTGCGAGGCCTGCGTCTGCCCGGTCTGCACTTGCGTCGTTTGGGCTTGCGTTGTCTGGGCCTGCACCGCCTGGGCCTTGCCCGTCGCCGCGGCAGTCACCGCATCGGCCAGGGCGGATGTGGCGGACGATGAGGATGACGTGGCGGGAGCAGCCGGCAAGGCCGGCTTGGCCGCCACATGCACCAGCTTCTGCGCCGTCGCAGCGTCGGTGGAAGGCCCTTGCCCGGCAGATGCCTGCGTACCCCCTTTCCCGTCGGGAACAAGCTGGATCTGAGGTTTGCCCGGATCGCCGCTGACCTTGAGCGTCAGTTCCGTACCCGCGGGCAGCGCTGCGTTTGCGCGCACCTCAATGGTGGATTTGCCCACGGAAAGCCGCAGCACATTCCCGGGCAGGCTCGCTTCCACGCGCGCACGCGTCTCCGTTCCCGGTTCGAGGCGAACCTGGTTGGACGAAGTCCCGGAGGATAGCGACGCCTGCAGCGCCGCGATCGCACTCACCATTCAAAACGTCTCCGCTTGGGGCGTGAGTCTGTTTCCAAAAGCTTAGCAGAAAAGCATCGGAAGTGACCTTTCCCCTCTATTGACTCTGATCAAGGTGAAAACTTCGTGTCTTGCCTAGAGTCGTTTTCAGAGGGGCACGGTTACGTGCAAGGAGAGACTGAATGCGTTGGGTGGAAGAAATGAACGGGCGTGCGGGCCTGATGCGCCGCATGCTGGAAACAATCGGAGCCATGGACCAGATCCCGGAGGGCACATGTGTCGGCCAGGATATTCGGCAGGCCGTCGACCGCTGTATCTGCTGCGAAAAGGCGGAAAGCTGCCAACAGTGGCTTCAGGACCAATCAGGCAAGGGCATCGTTCGTCCGCCGGACATGTGCCCGAATGCGGGATTGTTCAACAAATGGCTGGACAACGCACCACAGGACGCAGACGCCTGAGGCAATGATCAAAAGAGGCGCAAACAGCCGAAAGGCCTCGCATCCGTGCGGGGCCTTTCTTGTTACTGGAAACGACTTTGGAAATCGGGCTGCCCATCCTCTATGCGCTCACTTCTCGTTCCCTGATGCCATTCCAGACAAGTGAGGCGAAGCCGAACGCCGATCTGGAAACCAGATATCAGCACGAGCGCCAGCAAGTTCTTCTCGAGAAGGAAGTTAGACGCGCTCCGCGCGGGTGAAGTCTGGATTCCGGATCAGCACGCAGCTTCACTGCGCTTGTCCGGAATGACGGGAAAGTCTTCCCTCAGGCCTTCTTCATCCGCTTTGCGATCATGAAAACAATCGCCGACGCCACCAGCCCACCCGCAAAGCGGAAGGGGAACATGGCGAGCGGGCCGGCATTGTGCTGGGACCAGACCGGCATGCCGGTAAAGCTGAGTGCGGTCTCGACCATGAGCGACAGGGCCGCGGCCGCAAAGGCGGCGATCCAGAGTTTCTTCGCCCGGTCTGCATACCAGCCCAGCGCGCCGCCGATGATCAGGGCGGTCGGATTGAGGAGCCCGGAAAGCCCGAACAGATCCATCCATGTGTCGGAAAGCGTCAACATGGCTTCGTCTTTAGCGGCAAGCGACGGGAAATGCGAGCCCCGTTTGAAAAATGCCGCACCCGGCATGCAACCCAAGCCTGCTTTCTCCCCGGCTGAATTCCCCCTAGGATGCATCTGCCTGATTTTTTATCAATTTGAGAGAAGCGACCGCGCAGGTGACCTTTTCCAGTAACGACGACACGCTGACCATCGAAAACTTACGAACCAAAGGCATGCGCCTCGGCGTCGTCTGCGGCCACTGCCACCGCTTCCGCTATCTGAACGAAAACCGCTTTGCGGATACCGATACCCTCGGCGATATCGCCAAAAAACTCACCTGCAACCGCTGCCGTTCCACCGATGTCGAGGCCGTCGCTGTCTCGAGAGACCCCAAGAACGGCTACTGGCCGGCGGAACGCAGTTAAGGCACCTGACCGGCCTTCCCGAAAACACGCTGCTGATGCCCCTCAAGATTAACCCAGAAACAGCGCATTCCTTCCCCGTAATCGGGCCTTTGGCAACCTTATCGTATCAATCCGGCGAGCCCCCGGCGAAGGTCGGTCATCGGTGAGTTCAATCGTCATCGGGCTTTCATTGTCGGGATCGATCCAACCGACCGCGGACAAGCCATCCGTTTCGATATCGACGCCTTCATTTGACATAAGGCATGAATAGTTTCGGTGGTGGAACCGTACGGACTGCCCCTTTGCCGATGCCCAGTCCGCAACAGAGGCCATCATGAGAAACGGTTCGGCGGGAGCGCCGAAGGTCACACCACCACGGGGCCCCCATTTATCCGACAAGTGGATCACGGCTTCGGCCATCATGAAAGGACATACGCCAGCAATACCGAATTCCGGGTGTTTGCGAGGACACAACTCGGCAATACTGCGGCCATTCACGAGAGCGAGATAGACGACCAGTTTCATCACTCCGCGCTGGAATCGTTCTTCCAGCCAGAACGCGGACCAAAGGCCGATCTCGGTATACGTTCTGCGGTAGCCAACCTCTCTCATCGTTTTTTTCAGGATGGCTTCGGCTTGCCGGCGCGGGAACTCAACGTCGTTCAAAACGCGCCCCATTCGTCTTCGTCTTCGTCTTGAAGTCCGACATCAGTATCCACGCAATCACGCAATAGGCTCCGACCAGAACCACAAGGCGAAGCAGTGACGGGGCCGCCATTTCACCTGCGAAATACCAGGATGCGAGCTTCAAAGCGCAAACATCGATCAACATGGCAAGAAAAGCGAAGCCGACGGTGATAACCGGCCGGCTCTCCGCTAATAACAACCGGAAGGTGATTGGCCCAGGTGCACCACCCAGACGGTCGTGAACGCGCCGCGAAAGGGCAACGCCAATCGCAAGAGCAAAAGCTATCATGTTCAATGCAAAGCCCGTTTGCTTCACGATTTTCTGAAATGACGCATCCCAACCGGCCAAGCGTATCGCAATAATGAACGTCACAACGCCAGCGCCTAATATAACGGCGTAGGATATGCCGAATATCGCAATTGTTTTCGCTCGCATTGCACATCCTCCATCCTACAGAGTGTCTAGTAGACAACCACTAACTCCCCATTAAACCCGCTCATCGCGCGCGCATTGGTACTGAAAGTAACCAACCCGCCCCTAGCCACATCTCAGGCCCGTTTCCGCTCCAGCAGCATCACGCCGGAAACCGCCAGCAGAAACGCGACACCGGATGTGATCGTCCGTATCTGGTTCCAGAACTGCCAGGGGTCCGAGTAGTCCTGCCAGATCGCGCGGGCGCTTTCCACGTCATCGGGCACGGTGATCAGCGCCAGCGCTTCGTTCATCGGTACGTTGATCCGCATCGTCAGCAGCAGCCCGAGGGCGAAATAGACGCCCGCGGCAAGGGCGAAGGCCGCGGCGCTGCGCCCATTGCCCTCTCTCATGAGCAGAAATGCCGTCAGCGCCAGTGCGACCGGCGTACCGAAAAAGGCCGGCGCGAAGACGAAGTTCCGGACAGAGGCGTTCATCGCCTGCATGGCCTGGATCGCGACCCGCGGATCGGCCGCATCCAGCCCCCACATGGTCGAACAGACCCAGGCGTAGAAAAAGCCGAAAATCGCCGCGCTCAGCGTCAATGAAACAAGGATCATGGCCTTCGTAGGATATCTCATTCTCGCCTCC
Organism: Roseibium sp.; assembly: GCF_048260565.1. Lineage (GTDB taxonomy): Bacteria > Pseudomonadota > Alphaproteobacteria > Rhizobiales > Stappiaceae > Roseibium. Next base: position 64,573 of record NZ_JBLXGP010000014.1, read on the forward strand.
AATAAACCGTACACATCTTTACGCCTTTACATAGGCGTATCAATCTGTACGGATCAAGTAAAGCGATTTCAGAGGGCTGAATGAACGAAGACGAAAGACAGGAACGCCACAGCGCGATCTCCCGGGCGGCCTATGCGCTGCTCGCCGAACATGGCTATGTCGGCGCCTCGATGCTGCGCATCGCCCGCGCGGCAAAGGCCTCGAACGAAACGCTTTACCGCTGGTACGGCAACAAGGACGGCCTGTTCCGCGCAATGGTGGAAGACAATGCCGCCGAAACCCGGCGCCTGCTCGAAGAAGCGCTCGAAGGGCAGGACGATCCGCGCACCACGCTGGAAAGGATCGCGCCCGTCTTTCTCGCCATGTTGCTCGGGGACAAGGCGGTCCTGCTCAACCGGGCGGCTGCGGCCGACCCGACCGGAAAACTGGGTGCCGCCATATCGGCCGGCGGACGCGGGCAGGTGATGCCTCTGCTGGACCGGCTCATGCAACACATCTGCGCCGGTTCAGACATCCCGCCCAGTGAAGCCACCGGCTGGTTCCTCGGCCTCCTCGTGGGCGACCTTCAGGTCAGGCGGATCATCCACGACTGCCCGGCACCTTCGCGGGAGGATATCAACGCCCGCTGCCGGAAGGCGCTTCAGGCCTTTGACCGGCTGATAGACGACAGAGCGCGGTGAGAGCGGGCATAGTTTCGCACTTTTGCGTTCACGACGGAAACCGGCCCTGTTCGTCAGGCTCGGTCCACAACTGATCGTCGGCACGAATGGCATCGACGACGGCTTGCGCCCGTTCGCGGGCGTCGTCACTATCCCTCAACGCCATATGAACCGTTTCGACCCGGACGAGTTCGGCCACAACATCGGCATCCGACGCATCCCGGCGCAACTGGCTGGCCGCGCCGATCAGATAGCGGTCGTATTCATCGGCAAAGGACCGACAGTCTTCGTCGTCCCAGCGCTGGTCCGGCCCGAGCAGGCCGATCGGATCCCACAGCGACCAGCCGATATCGCGCAATCTCGACAACTTGATCCTGAGCGGCGGCGTCAGCGGGGCCATGTCTGTTTTCCCGGATTTAAGATTTCGCTTTAGCCTACCCAAGAACTTGTTCCTCGCACAGTATCAGGCAACACCCACTATCCGGCTGGCGCTGTATCCCCTCACCCTACCCCTCTCCCCATGGGAGAGGGAATTTGGCAGTGCCGGGGAGTACCCTGCTACCTCTTCTCCAACACCGCCAGAATATCCTCAAGAACCGATTCCGTGTTCAGAAGCACATCAGAATTCCAGTAGCGAACAACCCGGTAGCCACAAGTTTCCAGTAAAAGAGTTCTGTGCTCGTCGTCTTCGCTGTGTTGCATATGCTGACTACCGTCCAGTTCGACAATAAGTCGCGCGTCCTCACAGACGAAATCCGCAATGAAGCGGTCAACCGGCACCTGCCTGCGAAACTTCCAGCCGTTGAGCTGCCGATTGCGCAGCCTATGCCAGAGGCGAAGTTCCGCATCCGTTGATGAGCGGCGCAGCTTCCGGGCTAACGCAATCCGCCGTTTCATCTTCGCCCCCAGGAGTTGCCCCCAAATAACCTCTCCCATTGGGAGAGGTCGGGCCAACGGCCCGGGTGAGGGGTTGCAAACGCTCCGTATCACTCTGACGCTCGCCCCCTACCCCTTCTGCTCCGCCACCGCTGCGTGGTAACGCTGGCGGATCGTGTCGATGTCGACGGTGGGCGGCGGAGCCTTGATGTGCATGTCGCTTAAGGTATCGCGGATGATGGAGGCGGCGGCCAGGTTTCGGAACCATTTGCGGTTGGACGGGATCACGTACCAGGGCGCATGCTTGGTGGAACACTTGGAAAGCATGTCTTCATAAGCCTCCGTATAAGCGTCCCAGTGCTCGCGCTCCGCATAGTCCGACATGCTGATCTTCCACTGCCGGTCCTTGTCCTCCAGCCGCTTGGCGAAGCGTTCCAGCTGTTCCTCCTTGGAGATGTAGAGGAAGAACTTGATGATATGGACGCCGTTGTTGGCCAGCAGTTCCTCGAACATGTTGATCGCCTCGTAGCGGCGGAACCAGACCTTCTTCGGCACCAGGTCGTGGACCCGAACCACCAGCACGTCCTCATAGTGGGACCGGTTGAAGACGGCCACGTGGCCCCTGCCCGGCGTTTTGGCGTGCACCCGCCACAGGAAATCGTGGGCAAGCTCCTCCGTCGAGGGCTGCTTGAAGCTGGAAACCGTGCAACCTTGCGGGTTCATGCCCGTGATCACGTGCCAGCAGATGCCGTCCTTGCCCGCGGAATCGATCCCCTGCAGCACGATCAGCAGCCCGTGCTTCTTTTCCGCATAAAGCTCCTCCTGCATCCGCGAAATATCGTCGAGGATCAGCTGCAGCTCCGGCTTGGATCGCGCCTTGTTCAGGTCCTTGTCATGATAGTCCGGATCGATATCGGCGAGCTTCACCTTGCTTCCCGGCTTGATGAGCAATTGGTCGCGATAGGACATAGAATTTCTCTCCCCAGGTCGTGAACTCATAAACAGGTGACCAGCGGCGGCGTCATATAGATGCCCCGCTGCGCTCGAACTTCCAATCTGCACCGAAACACTCGAAGGTTTCATCACGAAGATAGAAGAGGAAATGCCGCAGCCCTGATGTCAATGGCCCCAGCTTATGCCAATCGGCAGGCACGAGCCTCCGGTCATCTTCGCCCAGCAACTCGTAAAACTCACCCCACGCAGGAGCGGAAATGCTGTATCGGCACTGCCCAGCATACCACCCTTCGTCATTGGTTGGACCAAGGCGCCATAACGAGCAGTCCCGAAAAGCGAGCGTCCCTTTCTCGTTCTCGCGCGCCTCATAGGCCCAATGATTGAGATAAAAAGTCAATCTAACCTCAGCGCCGTTGACCACCACTTCCGGTTCGGGAACATTCGGGTCGGCATTCCAGCCATAGTTCAACTGCTTGAAATTTGGGTTCGACATAGCCGCATCATGATCAGGCGTTTCATCTCTTAAAATATGTAGTTCGCCTGCACGGGTTAGCGGGATTGCAGGCCGGCGTTGACGAGCCGCAGCGCGCGCGCCCATTTGCCCGTGCGGTGATCCAGGAACCGTTCCGTCAGAACGCGGACGACGCCGAGCACCACGAGCCAGGCGAGAAGATAGACCCAGACCCATGCAATCAGCGTCCAGGAAATCGCCGGCACGATCCAGCCGAAGCCGCACATGAGCACGGCAAGCAGCTGGGTCGCCACGATGGCGACAAACAACGGCGTGGCCGGGTACGGCGGCTTGAAGAACCAGTCCCGGGTGCGGGTGACCAGCAGAAGCAGGTGACCGCCGGCCACGAGCTGCAGGAACATCACCGTCTGCAGATGGGACTTGTCGGTCAACTGGAAGTACGCAGCCTCGGCCGGGTCGCTCAAGACTTCCATACCGATCAGCAACAGCCCGAAGGACTGCACCACAGAGGCAAGCCCCAGCACGGCGGACACACCGAGAAGCCTCGGCATCTGCCAGCGGATCGGCTTTTCCGCCACCGCCGTGTTGTCATAGGCAATCGTCATGATCGGCAGGTCGTCAAGCAGCGACATGATCACGATCATCACGGCGGTAAGCGGCTGGAACTCCAGGAACACGGTCGACAGCACCACCAGGAACATGATGTCCATGGTCAGCGCGATCCGGTAGACCGTGTAGGAGGTGATCCGCCCGAAGATGCGCCGCGCCTCGTCGATGGCGGCATTGATCACCGACAGGCCGGGCGCGGTCAGGATCAGGTCGGCCGCTCCGCGCGCCGCATCCGTCGCACCCGAAACCGCTGTACCGCAATCGGCCTGCTTCAGCGCCGGGGCATCGTTGACCCCGTCGCCGGTCATCGCCACCAGATGCCCGCGCTCCTGCAGCGCCTTGACGATGGCGTATTTATGCTCCGGAAACACCCGGGCGAACCCGTCGGCCCGCTCGATGGCGTCGGCGATGTGGTCCGGCACGTTGTCCGGATCCATGTCCTTGGGAAACGCATCGGCGGCGGCAACGATGTTGGTGCCTAGGCCGAGCTGGCGCGCGGTTTCGCGGGCAATCGCCGTGTCGTCGCCGGTGATCATCTTCACCGAAACGCCCTTGGCCTGCGCCAGGTCGATGGTCGCCTTGGAATCGTCCCGTGGCGGATCGAACATGGGCAGGATGCCGAGCAGGCTCCAGCTCTTGCCGCCGTCCTCGGAACGCGCCACCCCGAGCGCCCGGTAGCCCTTGGCGCCGAGATCGGCGACCGTCTGCGTGACCTTCTCGGCAATCTCCGCAGGCGGCTGCGCCAGATCGACAATCGCCTGGGGCGCACCCTTGGCGACGGTGATCTCCTTCTCAGAGCCGTCCACGAGTGTTGCCTGCGTACGCTTCGACACCGGGTCGAACGGCACGAATTTCTTCAACCTGTAGGCTTTCGGCGCATCGCGGTCTTTCAGGGCAGCAATGACCGCACTGTCGATGACGTCGTGGTCCTCCTCCTTGGAGGCAAGGACCGCAGCCAGCACCACCTCTTGGCCGTCCGTCGCCGCCAGCAGGATCGAATCGCCGATGGTCAACTGGTTCTTGGTCAGCGTACCGGTCTTGTCGGAACACAGGATATCGACGCCCGCCATCTCCTCGATCGCCGCCAGCCGTGAAACGATCGCCTTTTCCTTCGACAGCGCCAGCGCGCCGAGCGCCATGGTGATGGAAAACACCGCCGGCATAGCGACGGGGATCGAGGCGACCAGCAGGATCAGCACGAATTGCAGGATGTCGAGCGCATCCGCCACGCCCCAGGTGTCGGACAACACGATGTCGCGGTAGACCTGCACCGCCACCATGATCAGCGCCAGCACCACGGCGACGGCGATCAGGAAGTTGCCGATCTGGAACATGGCGCGCTGGGCATGGCCGACCGAGCCGGCCCCGGCCACCAGCTTGGCCGTGCGGCCGAAGAAGGTGTTGGACCCGGTGGCGATGACGACCCCAGTCATCTCGCCCTGTTTCACCACACTGCCGGAATAGGCCTCGTCGCCGGCCTTCTTGGTGGCCGGCAGGGATTCGCCGGTCAAGGCCGCCTGATCGATGGAAGCGAAATCGCCCGAGACCAGCCTCAAGTCCGCCGGCACGATGGCCCCGAGACGGATCTGCACCATGTCGCCGGGCACGAGCTCCGCCGCATCCACGGTCCGGAACGCCCCGCCCCTGAGCACGGTCGCCTGGGGAGCCAGGCTTTGCTTCAGGGCCGCCAGCGCGCTCGACGCCTTGCGGTCCTGCCACAGCTCCAGCGCGGCATTGAAGATCAGTAGCCCGAAGATAATGGCGAAATCGTCCCAGCGGCCGAGAAAGGCGGAGACGAGGGCCGCCGCCTCGATCATGAAGGCGATCGGGCCGATGAAATAATTCAGAACCTTGCGGGCGAAGGACTCGTGCTTTTCCGGCAGGGCATTCGGACCATAGGTGGCAAGCCGTGCCCTCGCCTCATCGTCGGATAGCCCCTTGTCCGGGTCCGTCTTCAGGCTGGAGAGAACCTCTTCAACCGGGAGTGTTTCGAGATCGGAGCCCACTGGGCCCCCATTTCCATTCCGCTTCGCCGCATCCGCCATGCCAGCCTCCGGGAATCGGTTGCATCATCCAAATCGTCATCCGCTTGAATTGTATAAAGAACGACACGTCCTAAAACCAGATTAAGACCGGCGCCGCAGTGCCGCAGGGGGTGAAAACGTCTGACCTTGCATCCCGTTGCATAGTATTGATGCCATTTCGGGCAATCTCCCCGCGCTCCTGTTGTCATCCCCGCGAAAGCGGGGACCCAGTATTCCGCGAGGATTGTTGGTTGAGCCGAAAGGACACGGGGTACTGGGTTCCCGATCGCGCTTCGCTTGTCGGGGATGACAATCCGGAGTTCTGGCAATCGCCCTGGCATACACGAAGCCAGTGGCAATCTGTCCGGGAAGTGCGTCGCGAACACCCCTTGCACTCCCCCCACCCACCTCCTAAATCAGCACCGAACATTTTGATGGAGACTTCATGTACGGACGCCGAGAGGCCCGTTAAGGCCCGGTCTCCCCGACCGGGCATCAGTGAGTAACACCGCTGCAAGCGACAGGCTGCGGCGCGTGATCGCTGATTTGCGCCTAACCGCGCATGACATGAAGACTTGAAAATCAATGGATATTTCAAAACCTGAGCAACGGGTCCTGCACCTGCTCGCTCAAGGCGGCCGCATTGTCGTGGAAAAGGACGACCATGGCCGCATCACCGACACCCGGACCATCACCCGCGACGGCTGGGCCTGGTCCGGCTGCCCGCTGGCGCTGTTTAAAAAACTCAAACGCCGCCGCTACATCGCCTCCAAGTCCGGAGGCCCCTACCTGATCACCCGCCTGGGCCTCCTGCGCGTCCGCGCGCAGCCCGACAACAGGTGATTGGAAAACGACCGCCGCCGGAAACCCGGCGGCGGTAATATAAAAGGCGAGCCCGCGAAGAAACCGGTTCTGATCAGCAGATTGCCGGAATTCAGTTTTCGGCCAATACACGGAAACCGACATCATCGTATTTGCCGGTAGTCACAGAACTAAGGCCAGTTAGTCCCTTGTTATCCCAACTAATTTCTTTGAAAGACCCCCCGATGAGGATCCGGCCGTCACAGTTGAGATTCTTCCCGCTGGAACAATCGGTGGTCCATTCGCTGACATTCCCGATCGTATCATGGAGATTGAAGCGATTGGGATCGAATTGTCCCACCTTGGCAAGTCCGGCTAACCCGTCTCGGCATTTGAGATAACCGCGATCGGTCAGCTGTTCGCCCATCGCACGGTCAGGAACGTTCCCGTAGTCACATGAACCCAGTATCCCGTCACCATAGAAATATTCGTCCGGAGAACCAGCCATATGGGCGAAATTCCATTCCTTTTTCGACGGCAGACGATAGGTACGTCCGGTAAATTCGGACAACCAGGATGTGTAAGCGTCCGCGCCTATCCACGACACATACGTCACCGGAAAGTCTTCGAAACCGGAAACCACCCTGTAGGCCCCGTCCTTAAAGATAATCTTGCTTTCGTTGTCTTTGCTCTGCTTATCGAACCAGTTGTCCTTGCCCTTTTTCGCAAGCCCTGAATTGTTCAAAAAGAAAACAAACTCAGCGTTCTTTATTTCATACTTCCCCATGGAAAAGCTGAACACTTCCCGCGATACGTTCGTCGCCCTGTTGCCAACCAGCAGCTGATACTTCGGACCTTCGATCTCAACCATTTCAGGGCAGTCATCACAGTCCCTGAACTCCCCGAGAACGCTGTGATTGGGGATCCCGATGCTGGTGCCCGCCAGAAAAATTCGTTGAATATCGAAAAACAGAACAGAGAAGAGAAGTGCGGAGGCCAGTCCGACCAGAAACACGGCAAACACATATGGAGATATTCTCTCGAGAATACCCTCTTTTTTCGGGATCCGCTCTGATTTCGTCGCCGCGACCTCGCGCAGGAAAATTTCTGAGTCCAGATGAAAGGACTTCGTGCTCAGCGCGGTCGTTTCACCTTTCGGAGACCAAGCCCAAATTTCGACCGGTTCCTCTATGTTTTTCAGTTCTCGAAGCCCAACGCATTCGAATGTGGAAGGAATTTTACCCTGAACCTGGCCATGGACGATTTGGGACACTGCCAGCCCACCTTTTGGCGATAGTCCTTCAAGCCGCGCAGCTACATTGACACCGTCCCCGAAAATGTCGCCATCTTCGACAATGATGTCCCCGATATTGATACCAATGCGAAGGCGAAAATCAGAAGCCGGATACCGTGCGATCATTCCGAGCTGCACAGCCAGCGCACATTTGACGGCTTCGACCGCGCTGGGAAACACGACCAAGGCACCGTCCCCCAGCCGTTTCGCGATATCTCCGGAATGAAATTTCACTGCCGGGTCGAACACATCCGCCCACATCGAGCGCATGAGGTCCATCGTTTCCTGTTCGTTTTCCCGCATCATCCGGCTGTAACCGACCACATCTGCCACAAGAACAGCCGCCAGTCTTCTTGAATATTCGGGAGTGTTCATTTTCTCTTTGGACGTTCGAATTGGAAACTTGGATCAAAAGTTATAAGCGTTGGAAATCAATTGCCACCGGTCGTTGAAATGATTCCTGAAAAAATTAGGCACAAAAATCTGCATCATTTCAATGACTGACAATGACATTTACAGACGCTGCGGCAAATCCGTCTGAAAATCCATGACAGACGTCAACGGAAACTGGCCGAAAGAGCCCGTCATTTGGGACATGTCTTGTCAGAATGGAAAGTAAATTTTCGGCAATTGATTGAAGCGATATTCGACGGATCGGTTACTGTCGCTGCATGTCGAAATTCGCAAGCAGGACCAGCCGGTTTGTACCAGATAATTCTGATCGTCTACCTTGTCGCCGGCATATCCGCCTGCGTGTTCATGAAAGCCCGACGAAGGCTTTTCTACGCGCTCTATTTCATTCTTCCCCTTGCCGGCTTCGCCTTTCTCGCAATGGCTCCCTTGGCCAGCCCCTCAATTTCCTACTCCACCCCAGCGGATGTCTTAAAGCTTGTCATCGGCATGTCGTTTTACGTGTCGGTCTTCCCGCTCCAGCTCGCGGCGGGCGTCTTTACGTTCCTGGTGATCGGTCCGAACAATATCGGCAAACCGTCCCGAACCACTCTTGGCGTCCTATGGACGGCCCTCTTCGTGTTCGGGTCCATTCTTGTCTTTCTCACCGGTGGTCAGTGACCAGGACATCAAACCTCGGAAACCTCATAGGTCCACACCCGGAACGCGTTCAGGATATGCGGACCGAAGGAGTTGATGAGCGGGATGTCGGCGGCGTCGCGGCCGCGGGCGATGACGATCCGGCCGATGCGCGGCATGTTGTTGCGCGGGTCGAACGTGTACCACCTGCCGCCGAGATAGACCTCCATCCATGCGGAGAAGTCCATCGGATCGACAACGGGCACGCCGATATCGCCGAGATGACCGTTGACGTAGCGGGCGGGAATATTGAGACAGCGGCACAGCGCCACCGCCAGATGGGCATAATCGCGGCAGACGCCGACCTGTTCGTTCAAGGCTTCGAAAGCACTGCGCGTCGCCCGCGCCTGCATGTAATCGAACCGGATGTGATCATGCACAAAGTCGCAAATCGCCTGGACCCGGTTCCAGCCCGGCGCCAGATTGCCGAACTTGTCCCACGCGAACTGGCTTAACCGGTCGGTTTCGCAGTAGCGGCTGCCCAGGAGATAGACGAGACAGTCGTCCGGCAGATCCTGAACGGGCACTTCCGCCGCATCGGGGACCACCGGGTCCGGGGCTTCGCTTTCCTCGATCGTCGCATCGCCCCAAAGCTTCAACTCACCGGCCGGAGCCACAAAGCGCCGGCAGCGGTTTCCGTAGATATCGTGGTAGGTGGTGCTCGGGATGTCCGGCATGAAATGAAGGTTTTCAGGTGCGCGGAGATCCGCCTTGCGGTCTTCATGCACCTCCAGCAGGCTCACCATGGCGGTGGGCTGGGTACATGCAAGCGTGATTTCGTAACCGTATCTGATCAGCATGGCGTGGGTGGTCCTTCACCTGTAATCGGTTTAGCTGGGCAATCAGTGCGCTCGGAGCACTTGCTGCGTTTCCAACGGGCCGCACGCTGGAGAGCAGCGATCCTGAACGGTCATTCCTGGACGATGCCGCTTCCCTGACAATACGCACAAAAAACCGCACGGCCGAATTTAATTCAGGCCACCGCCCCGGATCGCGCCCGTGGCACTTCTTGTCAGCGCTCGCTCAACGCCACCCGCATGTCCCTAATCAGCCGCACCCGCTCCACCTCGTAAGGCGTCAGCAGCAGTCCGGCCTGGCGGCTGAGCCGGCCGATTTCCGGCAGTGCCGTGACGTAGAGCAGGCCCGGCGCCAGTACCAGCGGCACCGAGACCGGGACGAGCCACCAGAACAGGTCCGGGGTCATTTCCCACGCAAAAACCAGCGCGGCAGCGCCTGCGAGGGCCATCCACCACGTGGCCTTGAGGCAGGCGATGAAGGGGAGCGAACCGTCGTCGCGGTCGGCGGCGGGCCAGCCGGAATCGCCGCCGGTCAGCACCTGGAACACGGACCGGCTCTGGAACATCATGTGCACCGGCGCCAGAACCGAGGTCATCAGAAGTTCCAGAACGACGCTCGCAACGAGGCGAGATCTGCCGCCGTAACGGCGGGCGTCGCCGTTGAGAAGCGCGCGAACAAGCAGCATCGCCTTGGGCAGGATCAGGAGGGCGCCGACGCCGAAGAGAAGCGCCAGCGCCACCGTCGTCTCCGGATGGGGAAAGACGGGAAAGAGCGACCGCCCGTCGAAATAGACCGGTTCGGGCGCAAACAGGGGCGCGGCAAGACTGGCGATCAGGAACAGGAGCCACACCGGCGAGGACAGATAGGCGAACAGCCCCTGAACGATGGCGATCCGGCTCCAGGCCTTGAGCCGCGGCGCGCCGAGCACGCGCGTGTGCTGCAGGTTGCCCTGGCACCAGCGCCGGTCGCGCTTGGCATAGTCGATCAGGTTCGCCGGCCCCTCCTCGAACGAGCCCTGCAGGTCCGGATCGACGCGCACCTGCCAGCCGTCGCGGGCAAGGAGCGCCGCTTCGATGGTGTCGTGGCTGAGGATATGCCCGCCGAAGGGCGGCTTGCCCTCCAGCGCCGCCATGCCGCAGGACTGGGCAAAGGCGCGCACGCGGATCAGCGCGTTGTGGCCCCAGAACGGGCCTTCCGCCCCCTGGAGCGCGGCCACGCCCCTGGTGAAGACGGGCGAGAAAAAGCCGGCGGAAAACTGCAGCATGCGGCCGAACAGGCTGGTGAGGCCGATCATCTGCGGCAGGGTCTGCAGCAGACCCAGCGTGGGAGCCGCTTCCATCCGGCGCACCATTTCCACGATCGTTTCGCCGTCCATCAGGCTGTCGGCGTCAAGCACCAGCATGAAGTCATAAGACCCGCCGGAACTGCGGATGAAATCGGCGATATTGCCCGCCTTGCGGCCGGTGTTCTTCTCCCGGTGGCGATAGTAAAGCCGCCCGCCGGCCTGCAGCCGGACAAGGCTCTGACGCCAGGCGCCGCCTTCGGCCTCGGCAATTGCCGCGTTGGTCGTATCCGACAGCACATGGAAATCGAACAGGGCCAGGTAGCCGGTGCGTTCCAGCGAGCGGTACATTGCCTCGATACGGGCAAATACGGCCGCGGTGTTTTCATTGTAAACCGGGATCAGCACCGCCGTTTTCGACCACGGGCCTTCCGCGTTTCGAGGAACCGCCGGCTGATCGAACAGAACCCCGAGGAGCGCCGTGCAGGCGCCCCAGGCGAGCCAGAAGCCGGAAACGGCGATCAGCAGGATCCGGATCACGTCGACCCAGTCGAACCCGTCCGCCTGGGCGACGGTGCCGAACATGGAGGCCGCGCCCAGGGTCAACGCGGCCGCCAGCAGGAACGCCCCGACCCTCCGGACAGGAACCGCCTGACGGTCCAACCTGACCAATGCGCCTTTCAGAACCGAGTTCAGGGCCGGCGATCCGGACATCTTAGCGTTTTCTCAAGAGCAGCGGCAGCAAGGCCGGACGCTTCTTCCAAAAGGCGACTGCGGTCCGGCCGGATTTTTCCGGAACGAGATCGTGTTCGGGCATGGCCATCGGATGGCGCGGCTGGGGCAGCGCCAGGCAGGCAACGGCAAGACGCAAGTCCGCATCTTCCGCCGGTCTTGCCAACAGGTCCTCCGCGCTGGCGGTCAGGCCGAGCCGTTCCACCGACTCGTCGAGGCAAGCAACCAGTTCCGCGTCGCTCAGGTCCGGCCGGTCCAGCCGGTTGCGGATGTCATCGAGTTTTTGTTCGGTATCGGTCATATCCATCGCTCCCCGTTTTGAACGCATACCGGATACGAAAGTTCCATTTTGACTTACATTCCCTTCGGATTCAGACCGTCCGGGCCCACTGGTACAGCCAGGTTTCCGTTACGGTCTTTCCGTCGTGTTTCAATGTCAGCGCCAGTTCCACCGGATTGCCGCTGTCATCCTGCTTGACGTCGAAGATCTGCCGCCAGACGCCGTTCTCCAGCGTTGCAAGCTGATGCGCCATCAATGTGGCATTGTTCACCTTCAGGTCGGCTTCCAGTTTCGCCTCGCTGCCCAGCTTGGCGAGCGGCCCGCCGGCGAACTCCACGGCGAACTTGCGCTTGCGCGGATCGGGTTCGGACGCCGCGGTGCCGCCCTGGCCGGTGCGCGTGGTGCGCACCTGGGCGAGCCCGGTGCCCGGCTCCGGCTGGCCGCCCCAGTGCATCCGGTAGCGGAACCGGTGTTCGGACCCGGCTTCCGCCTTTTTCTCCGGAACCCAGAAGGCGACGATGTTGTCGTGGATCTCCTTGTCGGACGGGATCTCCGCCAGCATGATCTGGCCCTTGCCCCATTCTCCGATCGGTTCGATCCACAGGGACGGCCGCTTCTCGTAATGGGCTTCCGTATCCTGGTAGCTATCGAAATGCCTGTCCCGCTGGATCAGGCCGAAGCCTTTCGGGCTGTCCTCGCCGAAGAAGGACAGCGCCAGTTGGTTCGGGTTGCGCAACGGCCGCCACAGGAGCTCACCGTCCTTGCGCAGGGTCAGCAGCCCGTCGCTGTCATGCACCTCCGGCCGGTAATCGTCGAAGCCGGTACGGTCGTTCTCTCCGTAAAGATACATGGAGGTCAGCGGCGCGACACCAAGGCGTTCCACGTCGCCGCGCAGATAGATGTTGGCATCCACATCCACTTCCGTGTTGATGCCGGGCGTGATGGTGAAGGCATAGGCCCCGGTCACCCGCGGGCTTTCCAGTTCCGCCCAGATGCGCATCCGGTTCTGCCCCGGCACCGGCCGCTCCAAATAGAACCGGGTGAAGTTCGGAAACTCCTCGTCCCGCCCGGCCGCGGTATCCACCGCAAGCCCCCTGGCGGACAGGCCATAGAGATTGTCCTTGCCCAATGCTCGGAAATAGCTGGCGCCCAGGAAGGTGATCAGCTCGTCGCGGTAGTCGGGCCGGTTCAGCGGATAATGCAGACGGAACCCGGCAATGCCGGGCAGTTCCATTCCGGTGAATTCCTCTGCCTTGAGAGGCTCCCGGTATTCGAAATCGGCACCGGTGAAATGCAGTTGCCAGGACCGGTCGCCGATCACCTCGTGCAGATCCACCGGATGCTTGAACAGCCAGCCGGGATGAAACGCCTGCAGCTCGAAATTCGACCCGCCGTCCTTCCACAGCGCGTGATCGGGCCGGAAGCGGATCGCCCGGTGCTGGTCATAGGTCAGATTAGCGAGTTTTTCCGGCAGATCGCCTGCGGGTTCCACGTAAGGCGTCTTCGCCTTCTCCCGCATCTTCGCCTTCAGGCTATCGAAGGAAAAATCCTCTGCCTCCCCGGCCGCATGCGCGCCGGAAACAAGAGCAACAGGCAGGCCGCAGGCACAACCCAATCCAAGAGACGCATTGAGAAGAAACGTCCGTCGATCAATCACTTAGAGACCCCACGCTTGCAGAGACGGTGCAGTGCAATACTACTTCCGCAATAAAAAGCAAGCTATGCGGCAACAATAAGAAAACACCGGGCCAATCCCGTGGCGGCGAAAGGCACGGAATCCGCCCGGTTTCATTGTGCAGCGCGTCAGAAAGCCTCGCTCATCGCGGCGGAATTGTGGCGGATGGAGAGCAATAGAAAGCTCCCATCCGTCATTCCAGACAAGTGAGGCGCAGCCGAACGCTGATCTGGAATGACGGGGAGAAGCAACGAGAGGTCGCTTGCGCCCTTCAAACCAACCGCTCCGCCACGAGCTCTCCGATAGCAAGCGACGAGGTGAGCCCCGGGGACTCTATGCCATAAAGCGCCACCAGGCCGGAGATGGCATGGGCCTCCGGCCCGTCGATACGGAAATCGGGAGCCGGTTCGCCGGGCGCGTGGATCTTCGGACGGATGCCGGAATAGTCGGCCTCCAGGGCGCCGTCCGGAAGCGTCGGCCAATACTGGCGGATGGCGTCGTAGAAGACCTCGGCGCGGGCCGGATCGACCCGGTAATCGATCTCCTCGACCCATTCCATATCCGGACCGAAGCGCACCCGGCCCTGCAGGTCGATGGTCACATGCACCCCGAGCGCGCCGGTCTTCGTCATCGGAACCGGATAGATCAGCCGGGAGAACGGCGCCTTGCCGTTGAGCTTGAAATAGCTGCCCTTTGCCAGATAGCCCTTCGGAGGATTGGCTTGCGGAAAGGCGGTCATCAATTCGGGCGCACAGCGACCCGCTGAGACGATCAATTCCTTCGCGGTGATGGTGTAACCGTCCTCGCCGTCGATGGTGACTGAAAAAAACCCGTCTGCCGTCCGGCCGATGGATCCCACGGCCGTATTCAGCACCACCTGCCCGCCATGGGCTTCCAGCTCGCCCTGCAGCGCAAGCATATAGCCGTGGCTGTCGATGATGCCGGTCGAAGGTGAAAGCAGCGCGCCTTCGCAGGCGAGTTCCGGCTCCATCTCCCGCGCCTCGTTCGCCGTCAGCCGGATCAGATCATCGACCCCGTTCGCCGCCGCCCGCTGGCGGATGTCTTCCAGCTTGTCCGCCTGTTCCGTATCCGCGGCGACGATCAGCTTGCCGGTGCGCTTGTGAGCCACGCCGTGGCTTGAGCAAAACGCATAGAGCAGGTGCTTGCCGTCCACGCAGCAACGCGCCTTCAGGCTGTCTTTCGGGTAATAAATCCCGGCGTGGATGACCTCCGAATTGCGCGAGCTCGTCTCCGACCCGATCAGCCCATGCCGCTCCAGCACCATGACCTCCCGGCCCGAAACCGCCAACGCCCGCGCAATCGCCAGCCCGACGGCACCTGCTCCGATGACGATGGTTTCAACGTCGGTCATTCCCTTGCCTTTCTGACAGTCGGTGCGCTCATCTCCCTCTTCGGGCCTCTGGCACATGATCCCAGCCCCAAGGTTCCCTCTCCCGTTGGGAGAGGGCTAGGGTGAGGGGTTACAACGCCTGTGGGATACGGACAGTTCGAAACCCCTCACCCGGACCTGCGGTCCGACCTCTCCCAATGGGAGAGGTAAGTTGAAGCCCTGCCCTCTTCCGCAATCCCGGATCCACAATGAGGTGAATTGCATCAACCGGGCGGCACCCGGTGACAATACCGTCCGGGAAAAGCCCTTACTTCCACCAGGTCTCCGCCTCGAACGATCCGGCAGCCTCTTCGATCACCGAGCCCACCTGGAACAGGGTCGCCTCGTCGAACGGCTTGCCGATGAGCTGGAGGCCGAGCGGCAGGCCGGACTTGTTGAGGCCGGCGGGGACGGAGATGCCCGGCAGGCCGGCCATGTTCACGGTCACGGTGAAGATGTCGTTCAGGTACATGGTCACCGGATCGGTGATCTCGCCCGGCGCGAAGGCGGCGTCCGGCGTGGTCGGGGTCAGAATGGCGTCGACGCCGTTTTCCCAGGCCAGATCGAAGTCGCGCTTGATCAGGGTGCGCACCTTCTGCGCCTTCAGGTAATAGGCATCGTAATAGCCGGCCGACAGCACATAGGTGCCGATCAGGATGCGTCGCTGCACCTCCGCGCCGAAGCCTTCCGCACGGGTGTTCTCATACATCTCCACGATGTCCTTGCCCGGCACGCGCAGGCCGTAGCGCACGCCGTCGTAGCGGGCGAGGTTGGACGAGGCTTCCGCGGGTGCGACGATGTAATAGGCCGGCAGGGCGTATTTGGTATGCGGCAGGGAAATGTCGACGATCTCCGCGCCCGCATCCTTCAGCCACTGGATGCCCTTCTGCCACAGCTCCTCGATCTCCGCCGGCATGCCGTCGACCCGGTATTCCTTCGGAATGCCGATCTTCAGGCCCTTCACCGACTTGCCGATGGCGGCTTCATAGTCCGGCACGTCGATTTCCACCGACGTGGTGTCCTTGGCGTCCACGGAGGCCATGGATTTCAGGAGGATGGCGCTGTCGCGCACGGTGTGGGCGATCGGGCCGGCCTGGTCGAGGGACGAGGCGAAGGCGACAATGCCCCAGCGCGAACAGCGGCCGTAGGTCGGCTTGATGCCGACGGTACCGGTCAGTGCGGCCGGCTGGCGGATCGAGCCGCCGGTGTCGGTGGCGGTCGCCCCCATGCACAGGCGCGCGGCGACGGCCGCAGCCGAGCCGCCGGACGAGCCGCCCGGCACCAGGGCCGCGTTGGACCCTTCCTTGCGCCAGGGGTTGACCACATTACCGTAATAGGAGGTCTCGTTGGACGAACCCATGGCGAACTCGTCCATGTTGAGCTTGCCCAGCATCACCGCGCCGTCGGCCCACAGGTTCGAGGTGACGGTGGATTCATAGACCGGCTTGAAACCGTCGAGAATGTGGCTGCAGGCCTGGGTATGCACGCCCTTGGTGGCGAACAAGTCCTTGATGCCGAGCGGAATGCCTTCCAGCGCCCCGCCCTCGCCCTTGGCGAGCTTCTCGTCGGACGCTTTCGCCATCTCGCGCGCCTTGTCGGCGGTGACCGCCACATAGGCGTTGAGCGACGGGTTCGCCGCTTCGATGTTCGTCAGGAACGCCTCGGTCAGCTCGCTCGAGGTGTAATCCTTGTTCTTCAGCCCTTCCCGGGCCTCGGCAATGGTCAGTCTGGTCAGGTCGGTCATGCAAATATCTTTGATTGGGCCTGATACGGCCTTGAACGGAAAACGGAAGCAGGCGGACGTTCGTCCTTACTCGACGACTTTCGGCACCATGAAGAAATTGTCTTCCGAGGCCGGCGCGTTGGCGATGATGTCATTGGCGTAGCCGCCGTCGGTGACCCCGTCCTGACGCTTCTTCATGGTCTGCTCGACCACGGAGGTCAGCGGCTCCACGCCGTCGATATTCACCTCGTCGAGCTGCTCCACGAAGCCCAGAATGGCGTTCAGTTCACCGGTCATGCGCTCCGCGTCCGCGTCGCTCACCTTGATCCGCGCCAGCCGCGCGACCTTTTTCACCGTTTGGGTATCGACGGACATGTCGTCTCCGTTCCTGTTGGATTGTTTTGAAGTCGAGCCCGGCCAAAAGGCCGGTGTTGGCTATGTCTTTCGGCAAAAAATCTGCTGACGGCAAGAGCCGGACTTGCTTTCGACATAAAAAATCCGATATTCCGGTACCAATAGTAACCGTAATTGAGAATCCCATGTCAAACCCGCTTCCCATGATGGCCATTGTCTATCTCGCCATCGAGCCAGCCTGGCTCGCCCTCACCCGTCCGGAACGGCGCGAATACGCCGCGGAAATCGGCGCCATTGTCGACAGGCACGAGAATGTCTCCTTCGAGTGGTTCGACGCCGATGCCTTGTCCGGCAAGCACACCGATTTTACCGTCTGCCGCTTCACCGACATGCGCGCCTATCACCACCTGTGGGAGGAACTGAGGGACACGGCGGTCTTCAGCAAACCCTTCGCCCGGATCACGGACGTGTCGCTTGGCATCGAAAACGGCTTCGTCGATTATGAAGAAGCCATTGCCTGAAAACGCGCCTGGAACTCCATCCGAAGCGGGCCGGCCACAGGAGGCGCGGGTTACCCGCGCCCTGCTTGAATCAGCCTTGCAGGAACTTTCGCTAAACGGTTACGAGGCCACGACGATTGCCCGTCTGGCGGCCCGGGCGAAGACCAGCAAGCAGGCGGTCTACCGGCGCTGGGCCGATAAGCCGGCGCTGATCGCAGACGCCATCCGGCACGCGCTTGCCGAGGCCAATCCCGCCCCGCCCCAGCGCGGCAGCGTCGCCCAGGATTTACGCATCTGCCTTGGCAACACCGTCTCCGCCCTGCAGGACACGCCGCTCGGCGATGCCATCCGCGCGCTGGTGCCTTTACGCAAGCATCCGGAACTGGACGCTGTTTTAACCGAAGCGGAAGACGCAAGACGGCTGATCCTGCGCCAGATCTTCATTGCCACGCCCTTCGAAGCCCATATGGAAACCCGGATCGATCTCCTGCTCGGGCTGATCTACTTCAAGCTCCACATCCGTGGGCAAAGGGTGACGGACGCCGACATCGAAACCGCCATCCAGCTCGTCCTCGGCCTCACCCCGCCTCGCGCGCCTGTGCCGGTTCCGTGAACACTCTTGATTGGCAATTTGCCTCCATGGATTGCATCTGTGGACAAGCAATCGCGGTTGATTGCAGGCCGTTTGACCGGGAAGTGATGACGAGGGAAGGACAAAGCCAGCCCCACCCTCCGTTGTCATCCCTGCGAAGGCAGGGATCCAGTAATCTGCGTCCTCCCGGCTCAAGCAACCGGCCTCTCGGAATACTGGATCCCGCGTCTCACTGACGTTCGCCCGGGATGACGCCGGAGGATGTGGCCTGGCTTTGCCAGACAGGTCCAAATCAACCACGATGAGCGCAACCGAAGGCGGCACCGTTTCCGTCGGCAGTTCAGGGAGAGACAGCAACATGTTCCATTCATTGAAGGCAAGCCTGGGCGCCTTGGCCCTGTCGATCACGGTGCTTGCGACCGCGGCCACCGCCGACGAGATCACCACTTACGTCGATCATGGTGCGGCCATCGGCGGCACCGACCCGGTCGCCTATTTCACCGAAGGAAAGCCGGTCAAGGGGTCCGACGAATTCACCACCACCTATGACGGCGTCACCTGGAAATTCGCCTCTGCCCACAACCGGGATCTCTTCGCTGCAGATCCTGCGAAATACGCCCCCCAGTACGGCGGTTTCTGCGCCTTCGGCGCCAGCAAGGGCTTCAAGGTGCCGGTCGTACCCGAGGCCTGGAAGATCGTCGACGGCAAGCTTTATCTGAACAACAGCAAGGCCGTGCAGAAACGCTTCGAAGCAGAAACGGAAGAAATCATCCACGATGCCACCCTCAACTGGGAAATCATCAAGGACAAGAAGCCGGAAGACCTGAAGGAACCGATCGTCCGCTAGGACGACGGCCTAACGCGATCTGCCCCTGCCTCGTACCGCACCATCAGCAACCGAGACAGGGGCACGACGAGCGAAAGATCCCGCTCAAGCGGAAATATAGAGCCAGAGCGGCAACAGGGACGTCAGGGCAACAGCAAACCACAGCAGCGCGCTCACACCCATGGCCCGCAGCCGTCTGCCCGAGGCTCCGCCGGCAAACACACCGTACAGGGCGCCGCTGAGCCCGCCGAAAAGCGGCAGCAGGCCCACCCCACCCAGATTGATCACCAGGGCAATGCCGAAGCCCAAGACCAGAGCCGCAAGAGTGCTGCCCACCCATCCGGCAACCGGCCTTCTCTGCAGCAGGACCAGGTGCACCAGCGCCAAGAGCAAACCGCCAGCCAACCCGCATTCGCCCCAGAACAACACGCCTGACGGGTCGATGCCGGTGATGAAGGCGTCGGACACAGATCCCGCGGACGGGCTGAAGGCGATCCCCGGCAGATGCACCCCGCGCATCAGGGCTCCACGATGAAGGATTTCGGCAAACAGGAGGCTTCCGGCCAAGCCTCCCCCAAGCCAGCCGGCCAGCCAGATGCCCAGGACCTCCAGGACCGACCGTCGACCATTGCCCGAAGGCCCTTTGGCAGTGGCGGTGTTCATGACGAAGCCTCCTGGATCATGGCCGTATCTCGATCTCTGTCCCGTTGGCGACTGCCCGCCAGATTTCGTCCATTTCCGTATCGGTTACCGCGATACAGCCGTTGGTCCAGTCGACCAGACGGTGCAGCGGACCGATCCAGCTATAACCGTTGCGCATGCCGTGGATCATGATGTCGCCGCCCGGCGATACGCCGGCATTGCGGGCACGGGCACGGTCCTTCGCATCCGGATAGGAAATATGCAGCGCCAGATGATAGCCGCTGGCCGGATTGCGGTAGTCGATCCGGTATCGGCCTTCCGGGGTCCGCCCGTCGCCCTCCCGCTGCTTCGCCCCGACCGGCTCCCGGCCGAGCGAGATCGTGTAACGCTTGAGCGTGACATCGCCGGCCATCAGCTCCAATACCCGTTCATTCTTGTAAACCACGATCCTGTCCGCCCGTGCGCCCGCCTTCAGGGCTGCCTCCGGCCAAATGCGATCACAGGCGGCCAGACCGAAGATCACGGCGACGACCGCCAAAACCAGTGTGACAAGTGTCTTCCCCATCGCCACCGAGCCCACTCCGGCATACACCTGCAAACAATTTACCGGTAAGCTGCGATTGGGCGAACTGCTTTGCGGTATGTCAAGGCCACCTGCCCACAAGCAGCTACTTTGAACCTGACAGCACAAGCTGGAGACCCCCATGAAAGGCAGCTCCTCCCGGACGGGACGCGCACACCGGTACCCCTCCCTCGCCGTAGCAGGCGTCCTGTTCACCTGCCTTTGGGCCGCTCCGCCCGCCGCCGCCAATGATTCGTCTGCATATCTTGCGGCCGGCGGGCTTGTGCTGGCACGCAACGACGCCATCGAAATGCGCTCCGAGGACTTGTATGTTTCGACTGCGGAAATCCGCGTCACCTATCATTTTCTGAACCGCTCCAAGGAAGACGTCACCACGCTGGTGGCCTTCCCGTTGCCTGACATTCGCGCACCGTCGGACGAGGATAATTTCGTTATTCCCGTACCTGGCGCAGATCGAAACTTTCTGGCTTTTGAGACGAAGGTGGACGGTCGGCCCGTCGCCATGCAGGTGGAACAGCGGGCAGAGACGCTGGGCGTCGACCGCACGGCCCTGCTCGAAAGCCTCGGCCTGCCGCTCGCCCCGCATGACCCGGCCCTGCCGGAGCTTCTGGCAAATCTGCCGGAGGAGACCCGGCGCGAGCTTTACGAAAACGGCATGATCGACGATCCGAACATCGGCCCCGCCCGGCCCTATAGTTCAGGAATCCAGCCACGCTGGACGGCCCGCACCACCTATTACTGGAAGCAGACCTTCCCGGCTGGTCGCGAGATCGTCATCGAACATCGCTACCAGCCATCGGTCGGAGGCTCGGCCCAGACCTCCATTGGCGAGTCCTTCGAAAGCACTGAAGAACAGCGCCGCTATGCCGAACGTTTCTGCGTGGACGACGGTTTCGTTCGGGCTGTGCAAAAGGCTCGTGCCCGCGCGGGATCGGACAATTTCATTTTCTCTGAAGCCCGCCTGGAATATGTGCTGACGACCGGCGCCAACTGGTCCGGCTTCATCCGCCATTTCACCCTCACCGTCGACAAGGGCGCGCCGGAAAACCTGACCAGTTTCTGCATGGACGGTGTGAAAAAGATCGCACCGACACAGTTCCGGGTGGAAAAGACCGACTTCTGGCCTGAGCGCAACCTGCAGATCCTGATCCTGGAGCCGCATTGGCTGCAGTAGTTGGTTGATAGATGGAAAAGACATTTCAGGAAGTCGGAAAAAGGTTCGAAGCGTTGATCAGCGAGCCTTGGGACTTTGAAGCCGAGGCCGGCCAGAATGTTCTGACCGGAATCATCACGGGCGCCGGCGACGTTGATGGACGCCCGACCCTCTTCGCGAAATGCAGCGAGTTTCTGTCGGGTACTGAAACAATAAACTCCGTCGCGATGCGCCCCAGATACAAAGAGGATTTCGGCGATCAGGATCGCGTCACGGTGTGTTTCTACTTCCTGAAAGACGGGTCCCGGATATCTCCGGACAATTTTCCGGAATGGCAAACGGGGCGGCTTGACGGGTTGATTGGCTCGATCATGCTTCGGGAGGGCGACTGAAGGCGAACGCACAGTGTAGCCTCACCCGTGGCTGTCATCCCGGTCGGAGCGCAAGCGGAGGGGGGGCCAGTACGCCGTGCCCCCTCCGCTCAAACGACCAGCCTTTCCGAATACCGGTTCCCGGGTCTCACCGACGTTCGTCCGGGATGAAAATCGAGGGAGGGCGCCGGCTTGAACGGCCTGCACATCGCCCCCGGAGCAGCCTCAATTCAGCGCATTCACCGTCTCCGCAAACGCCTTGGCCGCTGCCAGCGTCTGTTCCCGGCTGTGGCCGTAGTGGTTCGCCCGTAGCTCGATCACGATGGCCGTGTTCTCCTGGATGCGCAGGAGCTTCGCCAGCCGGTCGAAGTCGATGGCGCCGAAGCTGGGAGGGGCGTGCATGTCGCCGATGCCGAAGAACAGCCGTTCGCCTTCATCCTCCCAAAGGATCGTGGAAGGCACGCCGGTGGAATCGGAGAAGTGGATATGGCCGACGTGCGGCGCTAGTTGTTCCGCCTGTTCGTACATGTCGAACCCCTGGAGCCCCGCGCCCTGCTGGGCATGGCTGACGTCGAGACAGGCGACCAACGCCGGATGCCCTATGGCCGCGACCTGGTCGGCCAGGGCCACCAGATCGAGCGCGTAGGAGGTTTCCGTGCCCGCAATGATCCGCCGGTTCGGGCTCATGTTTTCATAGGCGATCTTCACGCCCAGCGCCTGGGCCCGGTCGGCGAGTTTGACAAGCGTCTCCCGCTCCCGCGCCAGCAGTCCGCGTGACTGGTCCACCCAGAGCGCCGGGTGTACCCGGCCCGGATGAAAGACGACGATGTTCGCCTGGCATTCCGAGGCCAGCTCCAGGGTGGCCTCGGCCGCGCGGACCTGCAGGTCGAGATGAGGTTCGTCCATCAGGTTGACCGCGATCGGCCCGTGCAGCGTGTAACGGAGGACATGGCGCGCGAGTACGGTCTTCAGCTCCGAAATCCGCTGCGGCATCAGCCGGCAGCCGGAAACCCCATCGAGCCGCACCGCGTTCAACTCACACACCTCCGCACCGAGCTCGACCTGCTCCGATAGGCGCCGGTCGAGTGCAGCAAGATCGCCATGCATACCGAAATGAGCGGCGTTGAAACCGGTATGGGTGACCCGCGACAGCATCACATCTTCTCCGGTGACTGGGCGGCCGCAAGCGCATCGTCGAGGGAAACGTCGCCGTTCCAATAGTCGGCGAAGATCTTTGCGGTGGCGGCGACCTTGTCTTCCACTTCCCGGTAGCGGCCGCGCAATTCGATCATCGCGTAGGTGCCTTTCCGGAAATCCATCTTCGGCAGCAGCTCGCGCCACGGGATCGTGCCCCAGCCCATGGGCAGGTGCAGATCGCCGATGCCCAGCGAAATGCGCGAGCCCTCGTCACCGTTGGTCTTGCGGTCCGGAATGCCGAAATTGTCGTGCAGGTGCAGGTGCCAGACCTGGCCGGAGAACTCGGCAATGGCCTCGACGAAATCGAAGCCGAGCACCGGCGCCGAAAGGAAGGCGTGACCGAAGTCGAGACAGCCGCCAATGGCCGGATGGTTGACGGCGGCGATCTGCTCGGCGAGCGGACGCGGATCGGCACCGGATTCGACCCGGTTGCCGCTCGGATCGGCGATCAGGTTCTCAACGGCAATCTGCACGCCGGCCCCGGCGGCAAGGTCGCCCAGGCGCTTCAGTTCCTCGCGCTCGATTTCGAGCAGCTTGTCGCGGGACTCGGCCCACACATCCTTCGGCGCATTGCCGGAATGCATCACCATGGAGGTCATGCCGTAACGGCGGCAAAGTTCCACGGAAGCAGCGGCGGTCGCGCGGTGCATTTCCAGGTCGGGCAGGTTCATGAGATTGATCGCGTGGTCCGCGTGGAGCACGTAGTTGATCTTGCGCCCGGCCAGCACGTCTTCTGCCGCCTTGGCCCGCTCCTCGATGATCCGGCCGCCCATGATCACGTCCAGCCGGCGGGAGGTGATCTCCACATGGCTCATGTCATAGGTCTCGTAAGTGTCCAGCACCTGGGCGAGCGCCGTCATGTCGCTGCCCGGCAGAAAGCTTGTGTTGAGGCCGGAGGCGATACAGGTTTTCGTCGTCATTTTGTTTTTCCTCTGGTGAAGAAGTTAGTCCTGAAGGGAGGGGTCGAAGCGGGTCCGCAGCCAGTCGCCGAAGATCGACATGGACAGGGTGGTGAGGAAGATCATGATCCCGGGAATGACCGCGAGCCACCAGGCGGAGACCAGGTAGTCCCGGCCGTCGCCGAGCATCTGCCCGAGCGAGGTCATCGGCGGGCGAATACCCAGGCCGAGGAATGACAGCGAGGTCTCGAACAGGATCGTTTCGGGAAAGCTGATGGTGAGCTGCACGATCAGCGGCGACAGGATATTGGGCAGGACGTGGCGCAGATAGATGGTCCAGGACCGGCCGCCGAGCGCGTGAACGGCGCGCGCATAGCCTTCCTCGCGGGCCGCAAGCACCAGTCCCCGGGTGATGCGGGCATAGCGCTCCCAGCCGTACATCCCGAGCAGGAACAGGAACACCACCATGGAATTGCCCATGAAGGCGAGCACGGCGAGCGCGATGATGAACCAGGGCATGGCGGCCTGGAAATCGACCAGGGTCGAAATCCCCTCGTCCACCCAGCGGCCGAAATGCGCGGCTACGAAGCCGAGGAAGGTGCCGATGACAGCGCCGATGATGGTGCCGAGCAGCGACAGCAGGATCGAGGTCTGGGTGGCGATCAGCAGCCTTGAGAGCACGTCGCGGCCGAGCTTGTCCGTGCCCAGCGGGTGGGCGAGCGTCGACCCTTCAAGCGGCATAGGAGGGGCAAGCCGGGCACGCAGGTCCATCTGGTCGAAGTCGTAAGGCAGGAGACCGCGAGCGAAGACGGTTACGATGGCGACCAGCGCCAGCACGGTGATGGCCACGATCACACTTCCTGGCACCTTGCGGAACCCCAAGAGGAAGCGCCCCGCGAAGCCCGCTTCCGGGCGAATGACGTCGGTGGTGGCGAGGGTCATTGCAGTCTCTCCCGCGCGGCTCCGACCCGGACCCGCGGATCGAGCCAGCCGTAGATCAGGTCGACGGTCAGGTTGGCGGTGACCATGGTGATTGCGATCATCATCAGGATGCATTGCACGACGGCGAGATCCCGCATGGCGACCGCATGGGTCAGAAGCCGGCCGATCCCTGGCCAGGCGAAGACGTTTTCCACCACCACGGCCCAGCCGATCAGCTCGCCGATCTTCAACCCGATGATTGTGATGATCGGGATCGACGCATTCGGCAGCGCGTGCAGGTAGAGCCGGCGGGTGGTGCCCGCCCCCTTGGATTCCGCCGTACGCATGTAGGGCTTGTTCATCACGTCGATCATGGCCGAACGCGTGTAGCGGGCGATCTGCGCGCCCATGGTGCTGCTCAGCGTCAGAGCGGGCATGATCAGGTGCAGCCAGGTATCGGAGCCAGAAGACGGCAGTACGCGCAGGTACAGCGAAAACCCAAGGATCAGCAGAATACCGAGGAAGAAATTCGGCATGGAAAAGCCGAAAACGGCAAAGCTCATGACGACCCGGTCGATCAGCGAGTCCTTCTTCAGCGCCGCGATGATGCCGAGCGGAAGGCCGAAGGCAATTGCGAAACCGAGCGCGGAAAAGCCGAGCAATGCGGTCTTCGGCAACCGGTCGAGCACCAGCCCCAGGGCATCCTGGTTGTCACGAAAGGAAATGCCCAGGTCACCGTGGAACAACGCCTCGAAATAGCGCCAGTACTGGACCAGGATCGGCTGGTCGAGGCCCCACAGGCGGCGGTAATAGTCGATGGTGTTCTGGTCGATGTCGTCCGGCAAAAGCTGGGCGACCGGATCGCCGGTCAGCCGCAGGACGAAGAAGACGAAGGTCACCACCAGCCACATGGTCAGCACGGCCCGCAGAACCTTCCACAGCGCATAGGTGAACGTCATGACCGATCCTCCGCGTGGTGACAGGCGACATGAACCGGACCGAAGATCCGCATCTCCGGCGTTTCTTTCCCGCAGCGCTCGGTAGCGATCGGGCAGCGGGTATGGAACCGACAGCCGGAAGGCGGCGCATGCGGGCTCGGCGGATCACCCATGAGAATCTGTTTTGCCCGCTTCACCGCCGGATCGGGGACCGGTACGGCGGCAAGCAGCGCCCTGGTGTAGGGATGCATCGGTGCGGAGAACAGCCGTTCGATCGGCCCCTCCTCCACGATCTGACCAAGATACATCACCGCCACCCGATCGGCGATCTGGCGCACCACGGCAAGGTCGTGGGAGATGAAGATCATGGTCAGGCCGAGCCGCGCGCGCATGTCGGCGAGCAGGGATATGATCTGCGCCTGGATCGACACGTCCAGAGCCGACACCGGTTCGTCGCAGATGAGAAGGCCCGGCTCCAGGATCAGGGCGCGGGCGATCACGACCCGCTGCTGCTGGCCGCCGGACAATTCGCCCGGAACCGCCTTCCAGAGATGCCGGCCGAGCTTGACCGCTCTCAGCATCTCCTCCGTCCTGCGACGGCGTTCCTCGCGGGTGCCGACATTGTGCAAGTCGAGCGGCTCGCGCACCTGAACCTCGACAGGCAGGCGCGGATCGAGCGAACCGGCCGCGTCCTGGAAAATGACCTGAACCCGGGTGCGGCTGTCCCGCCAACCGTCGGCGGAGAGGTCGCCGAAAGAGATGCCATCGAGATTGACGCGGCCTCCGGTCGGTCGCATCAGACCGGAGGCCAGTCGGCCGAGGGTCGATTTTCCGCAACCGGATTCGCCGACCACGGCCAGCGTCTCGCCTTTCTTCAGGGACAACGACACGCCGTCGACCGCATTGAAGCTCTTCGCCGGTCTGGTGAGCGTCGCACGACGGTAGACGAAGGCACGTTCCACCTTGTCCAACGTCAAAAAGGCTTCATGCGCGGGTTCGGGCTCAGGCGCCCGAGAAGGTGCCCGCGAAGGTGTTTGGGCAAGAACGGACAGGGTCATGCAACCGCCCTTTCGACAGGTTTGTGGCAGGCAAGCACGCGGGCTTGCGACGGTTCGATCGGGTGGGGTTCCAGAAGCGGGCGTTCGCTACGGCAGACTTCGCTGGCACGCGGACAGCGCGGGGCGAAGGAACACCCTTGCGGCATGGCGTTGATCGGCGGCACCTGGCCGGGGATCACCTGCAGTTCGCTGCGGCGCTCGTCCACCCTTGGCAGGGAGCCGAGCAGGCCGGCGGTATAGGGATGATCCGGCCGGGCGAAGAGATCGGCGACGGAGGCCGATTCCACCACCCTACCCGCGTACATCACCGCCACCTTGTCGGCCATTTCGGCGACCAGCCCCAGATCGTGGGTAACGAAGATCACCGCCATGCCGAACTCCCGGCGCAGGTCGTCGATCAGCGCCAGGATTTGCGCCTGGATGGTCACGTCCAATGCCGTGGTCGCCTCGTCGGCGATCAGCAGCCTCGGACTACCGGCAACCGCCAGCGCGATCATCGCGCGCTGGTTCATGCCGCCGGAAAGCTGATGGGGAAATTCTTTCGCCCGTGCCCTGGGGTCGGGCATGCCAACCCGGGCCAGCAGGTCGAGCGTGCGCTCGCGCGCAGCCTTGCGCGACGCGCCCTCGCGCAGCATCACCGCCTCGGCGATCTGCCAGCCGACGGTCTTCACCGGATTAAGCCCGTTGGTCGCGTCCTGAAAGACAAACGCGATCTTCTTGCGTCGCATCTCGCGCATGGCCTTCTGATCGAGGCCGGCAAGGTCGGTGCCGTCGAGCACGGCGGAGCCTGAGGACACCCGCCCGCGCTTCGGCAATAGGCCGGAGATTGCCAGGCAGGTCATGGATTTGCCGCAGCCGGAT
Source organism: Roseibium sp. (assembly GCF_048260565.1). Taxonomy (GTDB): domain Bacteria; phylum Pseudomonadota; class Alphaproteobacteria; order Rhizobiales; family Stappiaceae; genus Roseibium. The sequence continues at coordinate 92,126 of NZ_JBLXGP010000014.1, forward strand.
TCGCCGACCAGGGCCATCGTCTCCCCCGGCGCGATGGAAAACGTCGCCTCACGGACAGGCAGCACGGTACCGCCCTCACGGGTCTTGATGGAAACGGCCAGGCTGTCGACACTCAGAAGCGGGGCGGTCGGATGCGCTGCGGTCATGGGGTATATTTCGTTTGCATGAAAAAGAAGGGCCACGGCGGGGAGAACCCCGCCGTGGCCCGTCGGATCAGTTGGTCTTGCCGTCGATCGTCAGATTGTACGGACGGAAGTCCATGTAGTAGAGCGACACCGGCCGCCAGTGGACGCTCGCCTTCATGGCGTAGGTTTCCAGCGGGTTGTACAGCATGGTGCCCGGAGCCTCGTCCATCCAGATGTCCAGTGCCTTGCGGTAGGCATCCTGACGGACTTCCATGTCGGTGGCCGACACGATGGTGTCCTGCAGCTCGTTGAACTCGGCCGGCGCCTTCCAGGAGCGGGCTTCAACGTCCTTGTTGTTCTGGACTTCGGAGTCCTTGCCCCACTGCGGCACGAAGGAGCCGATCGGATCCGGCATGCGGTGTGTGTTGGACCACGGACGGATGTTCACCGTGCCGTTCTTGTCGGTCACCTGGCTCCAGTTTTCCACCGGCTCCAGCTTCACGTTCAGTCCGACGTCCTTCCACATCTGCTGCATGGCCTGTGCGGCTTCCATCGACAGCAGGTAGTAGTTGAGCGGCAGCTTGTAGACGATCTCCTCGCCGTTGTAGCCGGCCTCCTTGAGGAGTTCGCGGGCCTTGTCCGGATTGTATTCGAATTCCGGATAGTCCTTGATGTACATCACGTAGGACGGCAACTGATGGCCGTTCGGCGTGAAGTTCTTGTTCTCCCACAGGGCTTCGCGCAGCAGGGCGCGGTCGATGGAGAGCGACAGGGCCTGACGGACGCGCTTGTCCTTGAGCGGACCGTTGTTGAAGAACACCAGCATGTGGGTGTTGTCGAGAACGACCGACGACACCTTCACGTCCTTGTAGCCTTTCAGCACCGGAACCTGATCCGGCGGAACGTTGACGATGATGTCGTATTCGCCCGAAACGAGACCGGCGATACGGGCGGAGACTTCCGGAACCACCTTGAAGGTGATCGACTTGGCCGTCGGCTTGCCGCCGAAATAGTCGTCATGAGCGACGAGGCGGACATATTCGCCGTCGACCCATTCATCCATCTTGTAGGGACCCGTGCCGACCGGATGGCGCGCGAAATACTCCTTGCCCTTGAGCATGTATTCCTTGGCGTTGACGATCCACATGGCATAGCCGGCGAGACGCTGATCGAGCAGCACGTCCGGCTCCTTGGAGACGATGCGCACGGTGTATTTGTCGATCGGCTCGACATGGGACAGGGTCAGCATGAACCGGCGGGCGGCGCCGACCAGCGGGTTGTAACCGTGACCGCGGCCGGGATTGAGCGAGAAAACCACGTCGTCGGAGGTCAGTTCCTCACCGTTGTGGAACTTGATGCCTTCGCGGAGCTTCAGTTCCATGGTGCGGTCGTCGATCTTGGTCCAGCTCTCCGCGATGCTCGGCACCAGTTTGGACGAGGAGCCGCCGTCATTCGCGAGGAAGTCGCGACGGATCAGCGAATCGAACATGGAATAAGTGATGCGGACAGCCACGTTGCCCATCTCTTCGATGGATTCCAGGCTGCCCGGAAGGCCATTCACGGCCACGACGATGTCGGGACGGTCATCTGCGGCGAATGCCGGCGCTGCAAGCCCGAGGGCAATGGCAGCGGCCGCAAGCGCCTTTTTAAAAATGCGCATGGGAGGAATCCCCTGTTGCAAGGTAAAAGACCTGCACTGTCTAGGGACGATAATTGTCAAACAGATGTAACAGGCATGACAATTCCATAAATATAATATTTCATAAATATAACAGTTGTATTTTCTGGAAATACACCAATTTTAATTGCATAAATACAAATAACGGATCTGATTATTTTTCAGATCCGTTCTGCTTTTCTTATTTGGAGACAAGACACCCGGTCCGGTGTCACGGGATAGAGCTGAAATTGTGACGAGCCAATAAACACACCCGGATCGACGTCACATCCCGGTCCGGATCCAGGACAGGCTGTCCCCGGAGTATGACGGCGCGGTAACGGACAAAACCTGAAGTATCTCCGAACAAAACATTTTCTTTCATTCATCCGACTTCACGAGGAAACGGAAACCCGTCCGGCTCGTTGGAGCACCCGCAATTTTCTTTCCCGTCCTGCCAAGTTATAAAGTTGTCCGATCGGCGCGGCTGCACCGGGCCCGCCACAACGCCATGAGGTCGCCGTGACGTTTTCATTCATTGGGGTTTTGCTGCTCGTCCTGTCGGTCCCGCTCTGGACTTGTCGCCTTGTGCTGTACCTTGGGCTGAACCCGCGAAGCAGAGGCATCCTGAGGCGGGTGCGCAGGTATGGCGGAAGCGCAATACGATTTGCGGTTCGCACCTTCGGCGTGACGCTCGCGGCCTTTGGGGTGATTTTCACCCTGCTCATTGTCTTCCGCTTCCTTAAATACGGCGATACGCACCTCAGCAGCTTGAGTGATATCTTCCGCAACCGGTTCTATGTCGGCCACGAAGGGATCGACAGCCATGTGGACACGCTGGTCTACGATCAGGTCCTGCCCGTTGGTTTGATCCTCTTCTGTCTCATTTTCAGCTCCGGTCTCGCTTTGGTTGCATCCGCTTTGCGCGACATTTTCCTGATCCGGAAGCTGAAGCGGCGAATTGGCAGGCTGGAGCGCACGGGAAAGCGGCAAGACACGCCCAGCGCCGTTTAGAGAGCCGCCACAACCGACCAAGCATTAACCTGCATTTCATGGTTGTGCCTGTAATATTTTACAGGGATGTCGTGGAGGATAGGGCGTTGCAAGAGCTGATGGTTGCGGGAGCGCAGACGGACGCAGCACCTGCGCTGGTGGTCGATCTGGACAAGCTGTCCTGCGTCGAGGCGAAAGTCTACGGGCTGACCGAAAAAGGCTGCACGGTCGTTTGCGAACAGGTGCATCTGCTCAAGGATGAAATCGGCCTTCGTCTGAATGACGTCAAGACGATGCTGCGCGGAAAGATCGTCTCGCATTCGGGAAACGAGGCACAGGTATCGTTTTCTTCCGAAAAGAGTGAGCCGGTCGAAAAACGCAGGGAGCCCCGGCGCCGGGTCCTGATCACCGCCGTGGTCTGCAGCCGTGTCGGCCGGGAAACCCTGCGTTGCCACATTGTCGATGCCAGCAAGTCCGGCTGCCGGCTTGAGAGTGACCAGCTCCATAAACTGCCGGATGAAATCGAAATCTCGATTCCGAAACTGGACATGCCTCTTGTCGGAACCATCGTCTGGCGTTCAGGTGAATTCGCCGGTGTCAGCCTGAACTGGCCATTTTCCGAGAATCCTGAGTCCAAAGCCCCGAACGAGCGCATAAAGCCCGAGGATCAGGCCGCAGAAATGGCGCGCAGAAGGGGAAGAGGCGGCGCATTCGGCGTCCGCTAAGGCGGAAACTTTTACCCTCCTGGCCGCCCCGATGCTCATTCCGATCAAGGTCGATCCTGCCGGCAGCAACGCCGCCGACAAGATCTCTTTCCTGATATCTGCCCCTAGCCTCCCACGTAAACAGGCTTGCGACGGGCGATCCATGCATCAAGCCCTTCGCGCACGTCCTGTGTGGCACACATGCGGGCAAACTGTTCGCGTTCGATGAGCAACCCTTCTTCAATCGTGGTGTTGATGCCGCGTGTAACGGCCGTGATGATACGGGCCGCCGCCAGCGGCGAGTGACGAAGGATACGGTCCGCCAGCTCAAACGCTGCAGGCATGAGCTGGTCGCTCGGGACGACCTTGTTCACCAATCCCAGCTCATAGGCCCGCTCCGGACCAAATGTGTCGCCCGTCAACAAGAGCTCCAGCGCGCGTTTTCTGCCCGCAAGGCGTGGAAGGCGCTGCGTCCCGCCAAAAGTTGGCGGAATTCCGATGTTGATCTCAGGTTTGGCAAAAATCGCGCTTTCGGACGCCACGGCCAGATGCGCCGCCTCGGTGATCTCGCACCCGCCTCCGAAGGCAATGCCGTTGACGGCCACGATGACCGGTTTCCCGAAGGCTTCGATGCGCGCCGTCATCCGCTGCCCGCGGCGGCAGAACTCGCGCACCGCCTCTTCCGTTCCCCGTTTTATGCTTTCCGTGAATTCATGGATATCGCCGCCTGCCGAAAAGGCGCGGTCCCCGGCGCCGGTCAGAACAACGGCGCCGATCGCGTCATCAGCCTCGATTTCGTCCAGCAGCTCCAGCAACCGGTCGTTCGTTGCATAGTCAAGGGCGTTCAGTTTCTGAGGCCGGTTGAGCGTCAGAACCGCAATTCGTTCGTTCCGCTCGATCAACACATTGTCTTTCATCTCAGGTCTCCTGTTTGGTTGACAGGAACGCTAGCCGAAGACAGGATCGAACCAAACTGACTGGTCAGTATACATACACGGACGCCTGGACCATGACCGTTGCCAAAAAGCCTGCCAGAGAGAAGATTGTCGATGCCGCGAGCCGGCTGTTCTACGGCGAGGGAATTCGCGCTGTCAGCGTGGATGCGATTGCCGAAAAGGCGGGCGTCACCAAGAACACCCTCTATTATCATTTCAAGAGCAAGGACGACCTCGTCGCCGAATACCTGACATCCCGGGATCAGCCGAACCTGAAGCTCTACGAAAAATGGTTCGGGGCCGCGGTTGGAAGTGTGGCAGACAAGACGGAATCGATTTTCCTGCAAGTCGCCAATTCAGCCCGCCATCCCAAGTGGAAAGGCTGCGGTTTTCTGCGCACGGCCGGGGAACTCGCCAATTTGCCTGGTCACCCGGCCATGAAAATCGGTGCGGATCACAAGAAGCGGTTCGAGAGCTGGCTTGCCGGTCAATACGCGCAAGTGGACATCGGGGATCCGGAAAGTCTCGCCCGACAGGTGGTATTGCTGATGGATGGCGCATTCTCGACCATGCTCGTTCACCGTGATCCGGCTTACGCCGAAGAAGCCGGCCGTGCGGCAAAGGCGCTCGTTGCCGCGAAGCTCATGGAGCAACGGCAACCATCGCCGGATTGATGGACCGGGCAAAGTCTGAATCGGGTTCCGGGCAGGTCTTCGCCGCTGTTCGCTCGAACGATCGCTCCAGCCACCAGCAACCTCCCCCGTCGTGTCGAGGCCATCGTTGCCGGTGCGTCTGACGGCTTATTTCAAAAGCTGCTGCGCACCTTCAGGTGGGTGTGTTCGTGGGGCGGCCCTTCGTTGTGGACGTGGGTGACCTTGTCTTCGGCCACGGGGATCAGGCCGAGAGAGCCGTGCATCACGCCGCGTTCCAGAAAAAGCGCCTCCGCAAAGGAGGTGACATCGGACACCCGCCCGCGCATCACCGTCACATCGACGGACGTGGAATGATCGATCGGAACGGAAAGGGCCGCGACCGTCTGGTCGTGCCGGTCGAGTCGGCTTTGCGGCACTCGGGCGGCGAGGTTGCGCACCGACTGGTCGATGGCACAGCTGATGACACCGAAACAACCGGCGTCTTCCGTTTCCTGCGGAATGGTCGCCAAACCACGCCGCACAAGGTCGCGGATCGCCTCCGACCGGCCCGATGCGCCGATGGCGGACATGTGGGCATCGAGTTCGGCGGCAAGCTCGTCGTCGATCGTGATCGTGATCCGTTGCATGCATCCTCCTGACCTGCGAACAGGGTAACGCCGGGGTACACGATTGAAAAGTGGAATGAATTCGAAATACCGGTTGCACCGCACCATTGAGTATGATTTTTTACAATGAAATTCATACTATGAGGAGTCATCCATGCGTTCCGCCCGCCTGCCGGCAGCCGTTATTGCATCTCTCACCGCCCTCGCCGCTCCGGCTATGGCGCACTTTCAGGAGATCATCCCCTCGGCGAACGTCCTGCCGGAAGGCGGCAAGGTGACGCTCGATTTCGTTTTCACCCATCCGTTCGAAGGCGGCCCGGTGATGGAGATGAAAAAACCGGCGAAGATGGGCGTCCTGAGCGGCGGCAAGACGGTCGACCTGCTGCCGGCCCTCACCGAACAGCCGATTGACGGCAAGAGCACCTGGACCGTGGATTACGAACTCGCCGAACCGGGCGCCGCAATCTTCTACGTCGAGCCGCAGCCCTATTGGGAGCCGGCGGAAGGCAAATACATTGTCCATTATTCCAAGGTGGTCGTCGACAGCTACGCCTCGGGCGAAGGCTGGGACGAGCTGGTCGGGCTGCCGGTGGAAATCCGGCCGCTGACCCGGCCCACCGGCATCTGGACCGGCAACGTCTTTTCCGGCGTCGTGCTGAAGGACGGCAAGCCCACGCCCTTCGCCGAAATTGAAGTGGAATTCGTCAATGACGGCTCGGTGAAAGCCCCCAACGACGCCTTCATCACCCAGGTGATCAAGGCCGATGCAAACGGCACCTTCACCTATGCCATGCCGCGCGCGGGCTGGTGGGGCTTCGCAGCCTTGCTAGAAGGCGACGAGACCATGACCTCTCCGGACGGCAAGGACGTACCGGTGGAACTCGGCGCCCTCATGTGGGTCAAAACCACCTCGATGGCCGGGAACTGACCCCCATGGCGCATATTCCCGACGGTATCCTGTCCGCGCCGGTCCTGATCGGCGGCGCGGTTCTGGCAGTTGGGGGTGTGGCCCTGGGGCTGCGCCGCCTTACGGACCAAGCGATCCCGAAGACGGCGATCCTCTCCGCCGCCTTTTTCGCCGGTTCGCTGATCGCGATCCCGGTCGGCCCGTCCAGCGTGCATCTGTTGCTCTCCGGCCTGATGGGACTGATGCTCGGCTTCGGCGCCTTTCCCGCCGTGGCCGTGGCGCTGATGCTGCAGGCCCTGCTGTTCGGTTTCGGCGGCCTGACAACCCTTGGCGTCAACACGTTCAATATAGCCCTGCCCGGCGTTCTGCTCGCTCTGGCATTCGGACCCGCCATCCGCTCCGCCCGCTCTCCGGCAACTCGCATGGCAATGGCCGCCTCGGTCGGCGCCCTGGCGGTTCTGGGCACGGGCGGGCTTGTGGCGGTTTCCCTTGCCCTATCCTCCAGCGACTACACCCCCGTCGCAAGCGTTCTGCTCGCCACCTACCTTCCGCTCGCCATCGGCGAAGCCTTCGTGACCGCCGCCGTGGTCGGTTTTCTCGCTCGCGTTCGTCCGGAAGCCTTGAGCCCCGCCCTGTCATGATCCGGTTTCTTCTGCTTTCCCTCCTCCTGCTCCCCGCCCTCGCCGCCTCCGCCGAAGCGCACAAGCTCAAGGTGTTCGCGGCCGTCGAAGGCGACGCCGTTGCAGGCTATGCCTTCTTCATCGGCGGCGGCCGGGCCATGGGCACGCCATGGACCGCGAAGGATGCAGCGGGGACCGTCATCGCCGAAGGCAAGACCGATGATGAGGGCCGTTACCGCTTCACCCCGCCGCAGCCGGTGACTTCCGACATCACCATCACCGTCAACACCCGGGAAGGCCATATCGCCTTCGCCGTCATTCCCCCTTCCCGCTTCGGCGGGTTAGTTGCGGCCAGCCCGGTTGCCACAGCCCCCGCGACCGCCCCGGTTGCGGCCGGCCCAGATCCGACCGTCAGCCCATCGCAGAACAGCAACCGACAAATCTCGGACGAACAAGTCGCCGCGCTGGTCGAAAGCGCCGTTCAGCGTCAGGTCGAACCGCTGCTGGAACGGATCGAGCAGATGGACAACCGCCTGCGCTTCACCGACATCATGTCTGGCATCTTCCTGATTATCGGCCTCGCCGGGATCGGCCTTTGGGCTCGAGGTCGGAAATGAGGTGGCCGCTGCTGCCTCAGGACCTGCGTCTGCGCCTTGTGGCTGCCTTTGTCATCGTCGCCGCCCTGTCCCAGCTTCATGATCTTGCAACCGCCGCCATCGCACTGGCCGGCGTCGGCCTGATCGCGTTCGCCACCGGTGTCGAGCGCAGCCTGTGGCGACGGCTGCTGCATGTGGAGAGTTTCGTTCTGCTGCTCTTTCTCACGCTGCCGTTCACGGTGCCGGGCAATCCCGTTCTCACCTTGGGACCGCTGAGCGCCAGCGGAGAAGGCGTCGCGCGGGCGGCCTTGATCGCCTGCAAGGTATCGACCTCCGTCCTGGTGCTCATGACCGTTCTGGGCAGCGTCGAGCCCACCCGGCTTGGAGCGGCCTTGCACGACCTGCATGTGCCGGAGACGATCGTGAAACTGTTCGTCATGACCGTGCGCTACCTGTCGCTGATCCGTGGCGAGGCGCGCCGGCTGCATGAGGCGATGCGTGCCCGGGCCTTCAGGGCCGGCTCCAACCGGCATACCTGGCGCAGCTACGGCTACCTGATCGGCATGTTGCTGGTGCGCGCACTGGAGCGGGCTCAACGCGTGGAGGAGGCCATGCTCTGCCGCGGTTACAGCGGACGCTTTCCCCATGCCGCCCTTCCCGCCCCCGGCATACGGGACTGGGCTGCCTTTGCCGGGCTGTCTGGCCTTGCCGTGGCAACTCTGCTAGTCGACCGGATATGAGCGCATTGCTGAGCCTGACCGATGTCACCGTGAGCCGCGATGGCCAACCCGTCCTCTGCGGGCTGTCCCTCGACCTGTCCCCCGGCGAGCGCTTTGCCATCGTCGGGCCGAACGGCGCGGGCAAGACGACCCTCCTGCGGACCATTGTCGGGCTCGAACGCGCCGATAAGGGCACCGTGCGCCTGTTCGGTGCCGACTGCGCGAGCGAAAAGCAGTTCCGCGCCCAGCGCCCGAAGATCGGCTTTCTGTTCCAGGACAGCGACGATCAGTTGTTTTGTCCGACCGTGATCGAGGACGTTGCCTTCGGCCCGCTCAACATCGGCTGTACTGAGGCGGAAGCAACCGCGCGCGCCCGGGAGGTGCTGGACGGCCTTGGCATCGGCCATCTGGCCGATCGGATCAGCCACAAGCTGTCAGGGGGAGAGAAACGGCTGGTGTGCCTTGCCGGCCTGTTCGCCATGGGGCCCGACGTGCTGCTTCTGGACGAGCCCACCAACGGGGTCGACGACGAAAACGGCCGACGCCTGCGCGCGGCGCTGAACGGTTTCGCCGGCGCGATGATCCTGGTCTCTCATGACAGCGCCTTCGTCGCCGAACTGGCGACCCGGGCGATGATCCTGAAAAGCGGCAGCCTCGCCCCGGCGCAGATCCACAGCCATGCCCATGTCCACACCCACCCCCATGTCCATCCGGACGCGGTCGGGCACAGGCATGTGGGCGAAGACCGGGAATAACTCCTGTTTCCCGGCCTTCCGGCGCCTACTCGCTGGAGCTGTTGTTGCGCATGGCAGCTTGCAGCTTTGCGATGTCGGCGTCGGACAGCTGCGGCCGGTCCACGGTGATGGTCAGCTTGTCGAGCTTCGCGGTCAGCGGGAACGGCGGCTTGTAATCGGCGTCGTTCACACCGGTGAGCGTGTCCGAACCGACATCGAAGGATTCGTCCCACTGCAGGATGAACGGCATGGTGTGTTCCATCTTGGCCGTCTGGACCGCCTTGCCGTCGACCATCAGCGTTCCCGTGCCGGACCGTCCCAGCCCGCTCGAGCTGTTGTAGGCGAGCGTGCCGATCCCCAGTCCGTCGTATTTGAAGTCGAAGGCCACCGTGTGCTTGCCCGGGGATAACGCCTCATCGCCGGCCCACTTGATCCGTTGCAGGTCCATCAGGTTCCACAGGAACACCGGCTTGCCCTCCACCAGGTAGAAGCCGTAGCCGCCGAACCGGCCGCCGGAGGTCAGGATCATGCCTTCCGCACCGCCTTCGGGCACGTCGATGTCGGCCGTAATCGTATAGGAGGTGTTGAGCAGCGAGGGCGAATCCCCTTGCGGCAGCCCTGTCATCGGCCGCGTATAGGTGAAATCCTTGCGGCCGGCGGTAATGTTCGGCCTGGGGGCGATGATACGGGCGGCCACCGACGCGTCCATCGGGAACACCTGGTATTTCTTCGCCTCCTCGATGAACATCTTCTTCAGCTCTGCCACCTTTTCGGGATGTGCCTCCGCCACATTCGCAGTCTGGCTGAAATCGGAATTCAGGTTGAAGAGTTCCAGCACCTGATTGTTGAGCGGATCCGGATTGGCCTTGCCATAGGCCTCCCACGGCGCGCGGTTGACCTTGGTCGAAAGGAACCAGCCGTCGTGATAAAGCGCCCACTGCCCCATCATCTCGAAGTACTGGGTCTTGTGGCGGGACGGCTCGTTCGCATTCTTCGTATCGAACGTATAGGCGAAACTCGTGCCCTCGATCGGCTTTTGCGGAATCCCGTCGACCGTCTCGGGCGCCTTGATCCCTGCGACTTCAAGGATGGTCGGCACGACATCGATCATATGCACGAACTGGCCACGCAGGCCGCCCTTGTCCTTGATCCCCGCCGGCCAGGACACCACCATGTTCTGGTTGATACCGCCCAGCTGCGACGCATTCTGCTTGAACCAGGGGAACGGGGTATCAAACGCCCAGGACCAGCCGGCCGACATGTGGTTGTAGGTCTGTTCGGTGCCCCACACATCGTACCACTTCATCTGTTCCTTCACGGGCATCATGTTGATGCCGTTGAAGAACGCGACTTCATTGGGGGTACCCAGGGGCCCGCCTTCGGCGCTGGTGCCATTATCACCGTTGATATAGATGATCAGCGTATTGTCCCGTTCGCCGATATCCTCGACCGCCTGGATGACCCGGCCGATCTCGTGGTCGTTGTAGGCGGCATAGGCCGCGAACACCTCGACCTGGCGCAGGAACAGTTTCTTCTCCTCATCGCTCAGATCGGCCCATTCCTTCAGGGCCTCCTTCGGCCAGTCCGACAGCTTCGCGTCCTGCGGTACAACGCCGAGACGCTTCTGGTTTTCCAGGATGGTCTCGCGCAGCTTGTTCCAGCCGTCGTCGAACAGATGCATGTTGTGGATCTTCTCCACCCACTCCTTCGTCGGATGGTGCGGGGCATGCGTGGCCCCTGGAGCGTATTTGATGAAGAACGGCTTGCTCGGATCGGTCTGGTGCATCCGCGTCATCCAGTCGATCGCCTCGTCCGCCATGGCCGTAACCAGGTTCCACGTCCCTGCCGGCTTGCCCTTGAACGGATAGATCTGGGTGGTGTTGCGGAAGAGGTTGGGCTCCCACTGGTTGGCGTCGCCACCGACGAAGCCGTAGAAGTACTCAAAGCCCATGCCGGTCGGCCACTGGTCGAACGGGCCCGACTGGCTGGCCTGGAAGGCGGGCGTGTTGTGATCCTTGCCGAACCAGGACGTGTTGTAGCCGTTGTCCAGCAGGATCCGGCCGATGGTCGCCTTGTCCCTGGGGATAATGCTGTTGTAACCGGGAAAGCCGGTGGACTGCTCGGAAATCACTCCGAAACCGACCGAATGATGATTGCGACCCGTGATCAGCGCCGCGCGCGTCGGCGAACACAGCGCGGTGGAGAACACCCTGGTGTAGCGCAATCCGTCTGCCGCGAGTTCGTCCATCGCCGGTGTCGGAATGACGCCGCCGAACGTGCTTGGCACGGCGAAGCCGGCATCGTCCGTGATGATCAGCAGGACGTTGGGCGCCTGCTGGGGCGGGACAACGGTCGCCGGCCACCAGGTTTTCGACTGAAGCGCGTCCATCTTGATCTCGCCGCCGAAGGACTGGTCGGGCGGCGGCAGCTGCTTGCCGTCGAGCACCCTTTTCGCCATGGGAGAGCCCGGCGTGCCGATGATCTCATCCGCCCCGGCGACGCCGGAGGTCACGATCGCGGCTGTAAGCGTAAGCGCCACTACGGACGCGACTGACAGAGCGGTCCGAACAAACTTCGACCTCATGCAATCCTCCCTCAATTTTCTTCCAATATGAACGAGGCAGCCTGTGGCGCCTCAAAACCTGGAGCCGAGGCCCGGAACAACCTGCAGCAAGCAATTCGGAACGCAAAAAAATGCGGAAATCGCTTTCATATCGCAATTTCCGCATAGTTTTTTCCGGTTAGCAATGGAAAAATCCTATGTAAATTTCCGGAGAGCCCTCAATTTATAAGAGAGACAGAGGGTTTTGTTTATTTTAAACACCAAAATTACTTATACCACCACACAGAACAACCGGGCCGCGAATGCGACCCGGTCTATCTTCGATCAGTTGCCGCGCCGGGGGACGCACGCGAACTTGTGCGCGCCGAGTTTCTTCGCGACCTGGTTACCGCTGCACCGGCACCGGCCGCCTTTGACAGCCCCGCCCCGGCAGATCACGCTCTGCTTCTTCGGCTTGGAATTGACCCGGACCGGGTTGGTCCTTTTCGCCGGCCCCGCGCTGGCCACGCACTGGAATTTCCGGTTCCCGATCTTTTTGCGGGTCTTGTTCCTGCCGCAGGTGCACTCTCCCCTGGAAACCTTGCCGCCATAACAGGCAACCCGGGGTTTCTTAAGTTGGGGATTGACCCGCACCGGCTTTTTCGTCTCCGGCGGCCTGGCCGTGGCGATACACTGGTACTGCCCGGCACCGATCTTCCGCCGGATCTTGTTCCGCCCGCAATAGCACTTGCCCTTGGAGACCTGACCGCCGTTGCAGACGAGACGTGGTGCCGGTGGTGTCGGGTTCGTACGTACCGGATCGACCGGTTTGACCGGCGCGACGATCCGGTCGCGCTGACAAACATACTCGGAGCGGCTGATCTTCTTCAGCGTTGTCCCTTGGGGACAGAGGCAGGCACCGTAGCGGATTTTGCCGCCTCTGCAGACCTGCGGCAGGATCGCGGGCGTGCCGGAGGATGCGCCCTGCCCTGACGGCGCCGGACTGGGGCCCGTGTCCGGAGATGTCAGGCCGCCGGCATCACTGCTGTGGCCTGCCGTCTTCACACACTGGAATGTGTGTTCGCCGGTGGCGCGGTCGCGCGGCGGTCCCGGAGAGACCGTCCGCAGGATACAGGTGTCCGACACGGTTTGCGTGATCGGCAGCGACACCAGTGACGCTGCGGTGTAGAAGCCGTCCTCCTGCTTTTCCGGCTGGACCACGCCCGAGTGACTGCCCATCTGCTGGCAGTCCAGCGAGAAGTGAATGTTCTTGTCGACTTTGTTCTTGAACCACACGAGCGCCTTCGCCTCGCGCGGACACGCGTCCCGATCCGCGGCGTCGCTGTTGTCGATGAACTGGAAGTTCCCGATGAACACCGACTGCGGCGTGTTCGGTCCCGGACCCGAGTCCGGATCGTCGACGGTCAGCTCGCCGCCCGCATCGCCGGGTGGCGGCAACTCCGGACGCACGGTTGCGCAGATCCCGTCATAGCTCTCCACCGCGACCAGCTGTTCCGGCTCACCGTTCTGGTGCGTGACCGTCATGGCGCAGGTGACGGTTCCCTCTTCCGTCAGTTGCGCGGTGTCATTGATGTAGGTGGTATAGGTCTTATGCCCCTGGGCATCGGAGGTTGCAACGAGGGGAGTATGCGCATCGAGGCGATCGAAACCTCCCGTACAGACGAGCCGGGACACGAAATGCCCGGGGCGATTGGTCCGCACCGTTGTCCGCACATCCAGCGGACGGGGGCATCCGGGGAAAGCCTGGCCGTCCTGGTCGCTGGTGATCGTCATATCCGCGGAAACCTGGAATGGCAGAAGGTCACCCTGCAGGCCGCCGGTTCCGCCCGATCCCTCGCATTGCAGGGTCAGTTCGGCATGATCGGTGGTCTCGGGCGTTTGCTCGGCCGCATCCGCGCTCGAATTCACCCAGGCCTCGACTTTGGCCGTGTCGTCGACGCTGATCCATTCCTCGTGGAAGGCAACGTTCTTTCCGTCGATGAACTGGGTCTGCATGTTCAGACTGTCCGAGCTGTAGTCGAGACCGACCTTCCGCAGCAGATTGACCGGATAGGTCCCCGCCAGGCTGGCTTCGGCGGTAACCGTCATCAGGGCCTTCTTGCAGACGGTTCCCGGATTGGGCGAGGTCGTGTTCTCCGGCGTTTGGTTCTGAAAGGTCTTCAACGAAACGTCGAGCTTGGTGATCTTCCCGAGATCCGGATCCAGCGACAGCTCGCCTTGCCCGCCCACCAGGGACTCCCGGTATCGGACGCAGTGAAGCCGGACCGGATATCTGATGGTTTTCGAGTGGAACGCGTCACCGTACGCGGCTGCGAAGTTAGAGCCCGGCTCGTAGCCGTCTGTTCCCGCAGCTAGGGTAATGGGCATATCGGTACCGAGAAACCGGTCTACGTTCGGTGCTGGAGCCGCTGCGTTGCAGGCATTGATCCATACGTCGGCAACAGGAAACCTCGCGACCCCCTCATCCGTCGAAATCGGCAAATTCGCCGGAAAGAAATTCTGCTCGATCGTCCGGCTGATCGATCTCTTGTCAACATAATTATCTTTGTAGAAGAGGTTCGGTCCTGCGATGGTCGATGTCGTAGGGCCGTTCGCGGTCGGGATCTCCCAGTAACATTCGATCTTGTAACAATCTCCGATAACGATCCGGGCAGAAGTGATACGGGCCCAGCTCTTCGTTACGATCTTGAATTTTACGGAAAGCAGCTGCCCCAGGGGACTTGCCGCCCTGATGCTGTCCCATCGCGTACCATCGCTCGAGACCACCAGGATCTCAGGTATGCCGTCAACACCGCTCGACGTCGTTTTGGCGACGGAAAATTCCTTGAGGCGGTTACCGGCATCGGCTGCGGCAGGGGATGCAAACCAAAGCATCAGAATCGCGGCAGGCGCGGCGAGTAAAGCCAAAATGGAAAAGGACCGGCGGGAAACCGGGCTTTCCGGAAATATTCCAGACTTCAGCATTATTCCATTCCTTTCAAAATCCCCGCTGGTGAAAATCGTCGAACGGAAGGCCCCGTTTTGCCCTTCCGTCCGCGCCCTGCGTTGAACCCTGCCTGGAAAAGTCCGCCCTGCTTCAAACGGGCTCTTGAGCCCGAAGCTCCTGTCTGACGCGCATGAGAATTTGACCGAGCCTGTTCTTTCCGGTGCCGTCCGGACCGCAGCCCCAATAGGCGTCCATCGGGGCGTTTTCGACGAGCGTTTCGGTTCCCGTCGACAGAAGCAGCCTGCGAGGCTCCGGGTGCGTTTCGAATTTCCGGCTTACGGCGCGGTACATGACCTCGTCCTTGACCGCTTCCCAATCCGCTCTCAACGGAAACGCACGGGTTCTCCCAAGGGCGCTGGCATCTTTCGGTTTCCGCGCCCGGCGAATTTGGTCCCGATAGGCTTCGTCTTCGAATTTCTGGGCCTGGAAATAATGTTCGACCGTCGGCCACCACGTGTCATCGAAGGACACGCCATAGGGTGCGAAATTTGAAAACTCGGAATAAGGATCTGTTTGCGCATAAAAATAAATTGTCATTCTCCCGACCAGTTCATTTCCTGCGGCCCGGTGCACGGCGCAATTGCCGTCAATATCGGGACGCCCTCTGATCATGGGAAAATGCTAGCAATCACACGCATCCCGCGCATGAGTGCCCATACTCATTTTTTACAGGGACAATACCTAATTTTCGGGAGAGGCCCCAGACGGCGGCATGGACGGCAACATGGACGGCTCGTTCTGCGCCCTCAGGATCACGTCCAGCCGGCTCTTCGCCTGCAACTTGGACAGGATCGCTGCGACGTGGTTTTCCACAGTCCGGCGCGATCGCGAGAGTTCGTCTGCAATCGCCGCATTGCTCTTGCCGTCGACAAGCAGGCGCAGCACGGCCTGCTCCTTTGCGGTCAATCCATAGGGATGTTGCTTCGCCGCGCTGTACTGTCCGCGTTCAAGCTTCGGCAATTCATCTTTCCCGGACACCACGCCCACGCTGGTCCGCAAGCTCTTGCGGGCGGACTGCGCCCCGATATCGCGGAAGATGCCGTCGGCCTCCTGAAGGAGCGAACCGTCCCTTGAGGAAACAAGACTCCACGCGGCCAGGTATCTGGATGCTTCTGCCTCGAATGCGTCACACGCGCCCCTGATATCGCCGTCCAGCAGCAGGCGAAATGCCGGCGGGACCGAACGGTCGCGCCACCGGTCGACGGGCAACCCGGCCATGGCGCACCAGAACAGGAACTCTCCGCATTTTCGCGGACTCAAGAGATCCGGATCCAGGCCGCTTAGCCTTTCAAACGCCGCTTCCGCGCCCTGCTTGTTGGCGCTCAGCACCGCCTGCTCCAGCTCCGCGATCCAGACCGCCACCAGATACTGCGGTTCCCCTATTTTTTCGGCAGCATCGCGGGCGCGCGCCAGGGCTTCCGGTGCATCGCCGTCCCCCAGGCGCAACAGGGATCTGGCCAGGATCAGCATGGCCGGCATCTGCATCAGCAGCGTCTGGTTTTCCCGGCTCAGGACATCCCGGGCAATGGCGACGGCCTCGTCATAACGGTCCTGCTCGAAGCGGAGCTGCGCCTTGCGGCCGATAAGGTAATAGGTCCAGGAATCCAGGTCGTGTTCGGTATCGAAGGCGATGCCTTCCAACAGCAACCGCTCGGCACCGTCCAGATCCCTGAGTTCGATCAGGCACTCCGACAGATTGGTGTAAACGCGGGCCGCTTGCTCATGGAAACGCCCCTCAAGGGAGATCCTCAGGCTTTCACGCAGGTATGTCTCGCCTTCACGGTCGCCCCGAAAAAGCTTTGCGGACCCGACGCTGTTCAGGGCGTGGGCGCGGGTTTCCGGATCACTGAAGCGCTGCTCCACCTCAAGCGCTTTAAGGCCCCATTCGACCGCCTCCGCCATACTGTCCTGAAGCATGAAAAACTGGGCGCGCAAGGCATAGGCCTTGGCCGTTTCCGAGGACGGGGCCTCATTCTCCAGCACGGCGATCGCCTGCTGAATATAGTTTTGAGCCTTTTCCGCCTCCCCCAGATACCAGGTGAAGCGCGATAGCCATCTCAGGTTCTCCCCCACCCGGTCCGGTCGCCCGATCTTCCGCCAGATCGCCAACGCGGTTTCCTGTGCTTCGATGACATTGCCATCGATGGACCGCGACAGGCCCTCTTCATAGGCCCAGCGCTCGAGAATATCGGCAGCCTGTTCGTCAGGGGCCTTGTGAATGAGCTGCTTTACGTACCCCAGGTAAAGCGCAGCTTCGCGATGCGCCCCGTATTCCGCGGCTTTCTCGGCGGCCAATGGCGCATAGCGAAGCAGAACTTCATCATTCTGCGCTCCATACGCATGATAGACCACCAGATCCAGCGGCGGCTCAGCCCCCTCTTCCAGCAGGAAGTTCAGAAACAACCCGTGTGCTTCAGACTTCTGATGCGGCAGCAATCTCCCATAGGCCGCATGGCGCATCAGTTCGTGGCGGAACTTGAACCCACCCTCCACTTCGATCAGAAACCGGCGCCGGAACGCGGCCTCCATTCCGGCCTCCACCACATCTGCGGGCAGCACCCGGAGAGATCGGCTCGGGATCAGGCCGGGCCAGCAGGACAAGATTTCGATGAAGTGGACCGCCGGATCGGTCAGCTGGTTCAAACGGGCATTCAACGCATCGGCGACCGAATTCGGAATTTGTCCGGCATCAAGCGTTTCGGCGGCAATTTCCGTCAGGAAGAACGGATTACCGCCGGTTATTTCGAGGATCTTTTCCGCTGCCAGTCCGTTATCGGCCCCGAACTGGCGAACCGCATCGAGGGAAAGCGGCGAAAGCGGGATCTGGACCTTGCTCGCGGCGGGGATATGCCCCATTGCCGACCGCAGGGAATGACCGGCGTCCACTTCATCGTCGCGATAACTGCAAATCATGAGGACCGGCAAAGCCGCGAGACGCCGGCCGATGAACTTCAGCCAGTCAAGCGTCCTGTCGTCAACCCAGTGAAGGTCCTCCATTACGAGCACGGCCGGAGTACCAAACGCTTCCAGTTTCTGCGCAAAACCGTCGAAGTAAGCGTCTTCCCGAGCCGCGGCTTCGTTGGTATCGAACAATTGAAACGCCAGATCCTGCACGGGACCGAGCGGTCGCGGCGTATGCAGGGGATCGCACAATCCGACCGCCCTGCGGCGATCCGGTTCGAGGCCGGAGAGAAAATGATCGATAAGCGTCGTTTTTCCGATTCCGGCTTCGCCGCTGATAAAAACGATCTTTCCACCTGAGCCGCAAACAGAGCTGTCCAGCTCATGGAGTTTTTTGAGGATTGCTTCGCGTTCGAGGAACACTGGGCGATTTCCCTGTTAAACGATGCCACTCCGGGATTTCCGCAGGAGGCCAGCAGGACAAGCAGGCATTCCGGACGAAGCAATCGAATGAGGTCAATGGGTCAACGAAATGCAAGCACAACAGTCAGCCTGACCCTCGGCTTGGCATTGCGGGAATGACCATATCCCTCCGGAACAGCTGGCGTGTCGTTGGTTTAACGAACAGGCTTCGAGATGCGAAGGCAAGCGTATTCATGCCTGAACAGCCGACGGATTCCCCGGAATCCCCACGGAAACTGCCGAAATTAGTTGGAAAGGGCTCTATCGGCCGCTTCTGGACATCCAATACCGGGCGATCACTTGGTCACGCTCTTGCGGCCGAGCGTCTGCGGATCGACGCAGACGGCGTAGGTCCACTCGGTATCGGTGACGCCGAGCCGGTTGCACAGGGCCGCCGACGAGACATTGTCCTGGCGCACGCCGGTCATGAAGCCGCGCGCGCCTTCCTGCTCCCACATGTGGACGATTGCCTGCGCCCCGAGGATGAGTGCGATCTTCTGCCCGCGCCGGTCCGGCCGTGTGGCGAGCATACCCCAGAAAACGGTCTTGGCGTGCGGACCACCGGCCGGGTGCATGAAGATCGACGTGGCAACGGCAACCGGCTTGTCGTCCCCATCCGTGGCCACAAGGCAGAGCCCCCGTCCCTGCCGCCCCCTGAGGTAGGCCGCGGGAACAGGCATCACCCCGCAGGATTCCATCAGGGCGACAGCATCTGCCACGAAACGTCCAGGCGTCGCATCATCCAACCGCTGTACGCTGAGATCCGATGGCAGGCTGTAATCCGACAGGACGCCCTTCGCGGCAGTATAGGCCGTTTCGTCGCCGAAGAAATGCTCGTGCCGGTCGGTCGACAAGCCGTTCCTGTCAAGCTCTGCGAACAGGGCCGGCACCTCGTTTTTCGGGAAGAAGTAGCACGGGCTGCCACCCTGAAGACGGGCGAGCGCACCGATGACCTCTGCCGTATTCTCGACCGGCTGGCTCAACCCGACCAGTCGTCCATAGAAGGCGAAACGCGGATCGTCGCGGACCAGCGACCAGAGCGCGGCACTCCGCTTCATCGCCGCCACGCTTTCAGGACTTCCGTAATATTCCCCATCGTCGGTCATCGGCCGCCGTCCCCCGTATATTCCGCGCGCAAGCCTAGCCCATGATCGGAAACGGAAAAAGCTTTCCTGCGTTCGGATCGGGACAGTTTATGATCGCCCGGGCGTATTCGAGGACGAAGAACAGCGTGAGGGCAGATCATGAAATTCGACAGGGAACTGATCTCGAATGGAAACCCGATAGAGGCTGTTGTCGGTTTCAGCCGCGCTGTCAGGGTTGGTCCATTCATATCGATCGGCGGAACCGCGCCAGTCGGGCCGGACGGCAAGACCGTGGGCGTCGGCGATATTGCCTCCCAAACCCGCCAATGCATCGAGATTATCAAAACAGCTCTCGAGCAGGCCGGCTCGGGCCTTCACGATGTGGTGCGAACCCGCGTGATCCTCACCGACATCGACAATTGGAAAGCCGCCATTGATGTCCGGAAGGAATACTTCAAGGACGTTCGCCCGGTAGACACGATCATGGCGATAGATCGCTTTGTGAACCCGGAATGGCTCGTCGAGTTTGAAGCGGACGCGATCATCGCGGACTGGGGCGAATAACCGGTTGTCGAAGGACAATCGTATGACGGCGAAAGCCAGTTTTTCGCGGATTGCCTCGTAACGGCCACATCCGCGCGGGGTGACTATGCCACCTTGCGCCAGCGCTCCGCGCGTACGAATTCGATCAAGTCGGCCGAAGGCATCGGCGCCGCGAAGGCATAGCCCTGCAGCGTATCGCAGCCGAGGTCGCGCAGGATCGTGACATGCTCCATGGTCTCCACCCCTTCCGCCACCACCTTGATGCCGAGCGACTGGCCGATATCGATGATCGAAGCGACCAGACGGCGTTGGCTTTCGGAGTGGATAATGGGCGTGACCAGCTGGCGGTCGATCTTCAGCCTGGACGGCCGGAGATGGATAAGGCTGACGATCGAGGCATACCCTGTTCCGAAATCGTCTATTTCAATGTCGATTCCCATGTCCCTCAGCCGCTCGAAATTGGTCATGATCATTTCATCGCCATCATCGAGGAAGATCGACTCCAGCAATTCGAACGATACCGTACCCGGCTCGATGGAAAGGCCGTCGAGGCTGCCCATCAGATCGGCGTCGTGCAACCTGCCCGCCGAGACGTTGACCGATAGACGCGGAATCGAGATCCCGACCGCATCCCAGCGCATCTTCTGCCACAAAGCCTGCTCCAGGATCGTCCGGTCGATGAGCGGCACCACATTGAGTTCATCTGCGATCTTGAGGAAGACGTCCGGCGTCAGGATCCCTTTGTCCGGATGCGCCCATCTGGCAAGGGCCTCGACACCGACGATCTCAAGTGTGCGGGCATCGAACTGGGGCTGGAAATAAGGCAGGAATTCCTGGCGCTCCAGCCCGCTCAGGATGTTATCGGCGACCTGCTTGTTGCGGACGATTTCCGCCTTCAGCGTATCGGAGAAGAACTCGAAACGGTTGCGGCCGTTGCTCTTGGCCCGGTAGAGCGCGATATCGGCATCGATGAGCATGCGTTGGCCATAATCGTCCAGACTTCTGTCGGCCATGGCGATACCGATACTCACCCCGAAGCGGCATTCGTGGTTCTCGAAGGGAACCGGCTGGCGCATCTCCTCGATGATACGCCCGGCCAGGGCGGACAATTGATATTCGTTCATCTGCTCCGTCACCGCGATGACGAATTCGTCGCCGCCGATGCGGGCGACGAAATCACTGGCGCCCGTATTGGCCTTGAGAACCGACGCGGCATGAACGAGCATGGCGTCGCCCGCCGCATGGCCCAGCGTATCGTTGATATGTTTGAACCGGTCGAGGTCGATATGCAGAAGGGCCGTGGGCGCCTTTCCGGCTCCGCCGTCCAACAACTGTTGGTCGACGAAACGCCGGTTCGGCAGGCCGGTCAGGCTGTCATGCAGCGAATTGTGCTCCATCTGGGAGCGGGCATCCTCCAGCTCGCTGTTCCTCAGCTCGGCATTCTGTTTGGCGGTTAGCAAACGCGTCTTCAGCTCGATGTCGGACGACACATCCCAATTGACGCCGACAATATAACGCTGACCGCGGATTTTGTTGTGCACGGCGCCGATGGCCCGGATCCACCGGACCGACCCGTCGGACAGAATGATCCGGAACTCGGAATGGTACATGTCGCCGGTTTCGATCGCGTGCCAGTATTCCTGCTCCGCCCGCTCAAGATCGTCGGGATGGAGGCGCTCGGACCATATATTGTAATGCGACGTGTCTTTGCTGGCGGGAATATCGTACAGCTCCCGCATCCGGCTGTCCCAGGTCAGGACGTTCGTATCGAGATTGAGTTCCCAGATCCCGATCTTCGACGTGTCGAGGGCAAGCTTGAGGCGCTGCGACAGGCGCTCCATCTCGTTCTGGCGTTGTTGCATTTCCTGGATGTGGACGCGGCGTTGATCATAAAGCTGCCCGGCAATCAGGATCGGCAGGATGACGAGAAGCCCCCCCGCCAGAATGACCAGCCGCACCACCCAGACGTTTTCGGGCATCTCCGACCAGCCGCCGCGCGGAATCGCGGCGATCCGCCACCGGCCGGTCGGCAGGGACACTTCGGAAATAACCGGGCCGTCGGCAAAAACCTCCCGCTGTCCGAAGAAAACGGTGTTATCCGCCGCGGCAGCATCGCGACCGGAAATGGCGATGTCTATCGGCAGGTCGGGATCGTAAAGGCCGCTGTCGGCGTAGAGACGCTCGACATCGACGACCGCCGAAACCAGCCCCCACAGGTGATCGGTTCCGTCCGGGTTCGCGACGAAGACCGGAAAACGCCCGATGAACCCCTGGCCGCCCTGCAACAGGTTGACCGGCCCGGCAAGCACCATCTGCCCGGTTTCCACTGCCCTCAGCGCCGCCTCGCGCTGTTGCTCGTTCTTCTTGTAGTCGAGCCCGATGGCCTTCTCGTTGCCTTCGATCGGATACATCAGGCTGACGACGAGGCCCGGAGCCGCGGCCACATTGCGAATCTGCGATTGATTGCCCAGGAGGTTGCCGGCGATACGGCCGAACTGCTCCTGATCGATGTCCGGATGGGTGGAGATCACGGCCACGAGGCCGCGCATCAGTTGAAGATTGCTGTTTATATTGCCCTCGAGCCGGGCGCGAACCAGGCCCAGTTGTTCGCTGACAGTTGCCCGCTCGCTCTGCCGGTGAACCGCCCGGTTCTGGACCTCAGCGAAAATACCGGTGACGACGGTTACGGCGAGCGCGATACCGACAGCGATGACACTGGGTCTCGACAAAAGATAACCTGCTTTCAACCGGGAAAAGAAAGTTATTGGCATCGCATCCTGTGAACTCGATAAATCTCCAATTCCCCCGAGCTTGGAGAGCGGACTTCGGTCTACATTGACGATAACGGGGAAATTGAAACAAATACCTAAGGGAAACTTCGCAACGCACAATTCGCCCGAGAAGTCGATCGGTTCGGCTTCGGATCGGTCCGGAACGCCTTCGAACGGAACTTTCCGCGACGGACGATCTTGCCAGCCCGGTCTTCTTCGCCTTAGATCGATTCTGGAAACGAATTTCTTGAAAAGGACAATTGCGATGGCCGGAAAGTTTGAACTCTACCAGGACAAGGCAGGCGAGTACCGCTTCCGGCTCAAGGCCGGCAATGGGGAAATCATCCTCGTCAGCGAAGGCTACAAGCAGAAGGCCAGCGCCGAAAACGGGATCGAGTCTGTCCGCAAGAATGCGCCGACGGATGAGCGCTATGAGCGCAAGGACACCTCGTCGGGCAAGCCGATGTTCAATCTCAAGGCCACCAACGGCCAGGTGATCGGAACCAGTGAAAGCTATTCCAGCGCGTCCGCCCGCGACAACGGCATCGAGTCGGTCAAGAAGAACGCGCCGGACGCCAAGCTGGACGACCAGACCGCCTGACCGCCGGGGCATCCGCCTATCGGCTGATTGCCGCGAGAGACATCCAAACGCCCCGCGGCTGATCCCGGGGCGTTTTTGCGTCTGCGTCTGCCCCGTTCAGGTCGGCTCCCGCTCCCTTTCGCCGGGCCACCCGTGCGGGATTAGGACTTGTGGTCGGCAGAGCCGCCTGAGAAGATGACCTCTCCCGCGCCCGACCCCGCATCGACAGATCCCGTTTCATGTTCCGCCCTCCACGCCACTATCTTTATCTCGATGCCGTCGCGCGGGCCGGGTCGATCCGGAAGGCCGCCGCAAAGCTTGGCGTTGCCTCCACTGCCCTGAACCGGAAGATCCTGGAAATCGAGGAAGAGCTCGGCATGCCGATGTTCGAGCGTCTGGCCAAAGGGGTCCGGCTGACGACGGCCGGCGAGGTCCTGATCGATGCGATCCGGCGAAATCTCTCCGATATCGATGCGGCCAATGCGCAGATCGAGCAGCTTCGCGGTCTGGTACGCGGCAATGTCAGCCTGGCGATTGCCCATTCGGTGGCAAACAGCCTCGTCCCCTCCGCGATCGCCGGCTATCAGGTCCATCACCCCCGGGTTAATTTTCAGCTATTGGTCGGCGGAACGGTGGATCTCGTGGCAGCCCTGTTGCGAGACGAAACCGACCTCGCCCTGGTCCATGACCCGGCGCCGACGCCGGATCTCAACGAGATCGCCTCGATCCGCCAGCCGCTGTGCGCCATCGTCCGCCACGATCATCCGCTCGCCGGTCGCAGCAAACTGCGCCTTGCCGACTGCCAGCCCTATCCGATCGCACTCGGCAACCGTACCTTCGGTGGCCGCCAGCTGATCGACCCCGTCCTCAAACGCACCAATCTCAACCTGAACGTCACACTGGAATCGAATACGGTCCGCTCGCTCATGGTCTACGCCAAGCAGACGGGCGCGGTCTGCTTCCAGTTCCAGATCGGAACGCTGGAAGACACGGCCACAGGCGAGCTCGTAGCGATTCCGCTTATCGACCCTGAGCTGACTAACGGCCGCCTGGTTCTGGTGAACCGGACCGGTCGGAAATTGTCGTTGCCCGCCATCAGTTTCGCTGAAACCCTGAAACAGTACATGGCCCGCGTTTGACCCCCTTGTCTTGGGCTTTGTTTCGGCATGGGGATGCGTATCGAGGGTTGCCGCTGAAGATAAGCACCACCTTCTTCGCCAGTTCGACTGAGATCTTTTAGATCACGAGTGCACACATTTTGCTCTCACTATGAGTGTTTTTTTGACCTATGCCGGGCCGGGGTTTCGCTCCAACCTGTGAGGCGAAACAACACATCAAGTGGGACGGCTTTTCTTGCAGGCGGACGTTTTCAAACTCTCCATGGACCATCCAGGCGATGTCTCGGCCCTGGCGAAGCTGATCGACAGCGGCGAGATCCACGCGGACCAGATCGTGGCCTTCATCGGAAAGACCGAAGGCAATGGCGGCGTGAACGATTTCACCCGCGGCTACTTCACCGACCGGCTGATGACCATGCTGTCGCGGCACCTGAACGAGCCTGCCGATGCGCTGGCCCGGCGCCTGCCCTGCATCCTGTCCGGCGGCACCGAGGGCGTCCTTTCGCCCCATTACCTCGTGTTCTGCCGCAAGCAAACGGATGCGCCCGGAACCGGTGCGCTCGCCATCGGCAAAGCCTTCTCCCCGGTGCTGGAGCACCAGCATGTCGGTACACGAGACCATGCGCTCAGCGTCGCCGAGGCCGTCAAGGCGGCGATTGCCGATGCCGGGATCGAGAGCATTGAGGATGTCCATTTCGTTCAGGTGAAGGCTCCCTGCCTGACGTCGGAGCGCATCGCCGGGCTCAGGGAAAAGGGCGTGCCGCTGCCGGCAACAAGCCCCGGCCAGTCCATGGCCCTTGCACGCGCCGCCGGCGCCTTCGGCGTGGCCCTGGCGCTGGGCGACATCACGTCAGAGGCTCTGTCGGCCTCCCTGTTCCTGGAGGACTTCAGCCGATTTTGCGACCGGGCCAGCGTTTCATCCGGCGTCGAGGTCGAGGCCAACGAGGTCATCGTGCTTGGCAACAGCGACACCTGGTCGGGCAACCTGCGCATCTCCCACCGGGCCATGGGCGATGCCATCGACCTGGCCGCCGTCCAGACCGTTCTCGCCGATCTCGGCCTGTCAGCCAAGTCACAGCTCAGCGCTGCCGAGCGCGACCGGATCCGGGGCGTTCTGGTCAAGGCGGAGCCGGACCGCAGCGGCAGGATCCATGGCCAGCGCCACACCATGCTGAATGACACGGACATCGACCCCCAACGCCACATCCGCGGCGCGGTCGGCGGGGTGGTCGCCAGTGTCCTCGGCGACACCCGAATTTTCGTCTCCGGCGGCGCGGAGCATCAAGGACCCGATGGCGGCGGACTGATCGCCGTGATCGCGGAAAACACGGCAGGGCACACGCCGCCGACACAGGACACAGGAGTATAAAATGCGGGTTGTCATCATCGGAGCAGGGGTTGCCGGATGCGTGGTCGCACGCGGCCTGAACCGTATGCCCGGCCTGGAAATCCACTGCCTGGAACGGGTCGAACCCGGCGACCACGCCGAAAGCGGCACCGGACTGAATATCGGCCCGAATGCGGTCCAGGCCCTGAGGGCCACCGATCCGGAACTGGCCGGCCTGATCGACGAGGCCTCGCTGGAGTGGAAGAACTGGCGCGTCTCGCTGACCGACGGCACCATTCTGTTCGACCTGCCGCTGAACGAGGTCTCGCCCAGCAACGGCTGGCGCCTGCGCTGGTCGGAACTCTACCGGGTGCTGCGGGAGTCCGCCGAAGGCCTGATCCGCTACGGCTGCACGGTTGAGGAAATGGGCAAGACCAGCGACGGCTCCGGCAAAACCTTCGTGCGCTGGAGCGACAAGGACGGCGCCCACGAACTGACCGACATCGATCTGCTGATCGCCGTCGACGGCCGGTTTTCCCAGACCCGCAACATCTTTGCCGGCGGCGTAAATTCCCGCCAGATCGGCGTGGCGATCTTCCGCACACTCATTCCCGACACCAGCGACGGCCTGATCACCGACTACGAACAGTGGTTCAACGGACCGAACCGGCTGCTCGCCTACCGGGTGCCACCGGGTTACATCTACATCGCCGGCACCTTCCCGATCGCCAAGGAAGGGGAAACGCCGGACGAGTTGAAGACGCCGGAAGCGCTGCGGGCGGCCTACACCCCGCGTACGGCCCCTCCCGGCGATCAGGCGAAGTGGATGATCGACACGATCTGCTCGCCCGACAGCGAGCTCCATTGGGCCCGGATCCAGGAATCGGAAGCCCGGCACTGCGAGCCGGACGTCAACGTTCTTTATCTCGGCGACAGTTCCAACGGCATGGTGCCGACGCTCGGTCAGGGCGCGACGCAAGCCATTGAAGGTGCCTGTGCGGCCCTGGCAGCCATCGAAAGCCGCATGGCCGCAGGCGACACCGACGTCCGCAACTGGCTGACCGGCATCGAGGCGTCGCGCGAAGACCGCATCCGCTTCGTCATGGATTTCTCGCTTGAAGCGAGCGACACCCTTCTGGCCGGCTCGGACCCGGTTGAAGGGACACTGAAGAAAAGAAGTCCGGCGTTCCTGGAAAAACTGAAGCGACTTTACAACGACATAGGAACGATCGGCTCGGCTCATCCCGAGGAGGAACGCGCCGCCGGCTGACAGGCCGAAGGCCCGGGGACAGAGACAACTTCCAGATACAGGGACTTCATCATGAACAAGACCAATTCCTTCAAAAGGCTGGTGACCGCCGGTCTGATCCTGGCGGCAACCGCCTGCGGCGCAGTGACCGCCCACGCGGCCGACAAGGTCAAAGTCGGTGTCTTCAGCGCCAGCTCCGCCCTGCCCTATTACGTCGGCCTGAAACGGGGCTATTTCGACGAAGTCGACATCGAGGTGGAAACCGTCGTCATCGGCACCCACCCGCTGATCGTCCAGGCACTGGTGACCGGCGACATCGACGTCGCCTCCAACGTCGTGACCCTGGAAGGCGCCAACATCGTCGCCCGCCGCCCCGGCACGCTCAAGTTCATCGCGCTCAACGGCCAGAACGCCGAATACATAATGGAGCAGTTCGTGGTAGCACCCGACAGCACCGCGAAAACCGTCGCGGACCTGAAAGGCGCGAAACTGTTCTCCGCCCCCGGACCGGCGAACCTTGGCGCCGCCAAGGCGGTTCTTGCAGCCGCCGGCCTGAAGGAAGGCACGGACTTCACCATCCAGGAACAGGGCATGGGCAACCACATGGGCGCCATGAAGGGCGGCACCTTCGATGGCGGTTACACTCTTGAAGCGCTGGCCAGCTCGATGATCGATCAGGGGATCGCGAAACGTCTGGAAGCCGGCGTCATCTCCAAGTACCTGCTCGAGGACGAAGAAGCCGAGGCCTATGCCGCCGGCGCCGCCGTCTCCGGCAAGATGCTCGCCGAGCGCCCGGATGTCACCGCACGCTTCGCCAAGGCCTGGGAAAAGGCGACGGCGGATGCGAACGGCGACCCGACCGCCCGCGCCTATATGGCTGAGGACATGCGGGTCAACCCGAAGCTGGTCGACACGGTTCCGCTGGCTCATTTCGTGATGTCCAAGGACCTGAGCGAAAAGCAGATCGAAGACTTCCAGAAATTCATCCAGATCGGCGTCGACCTCGGCGTTGTTGCAAAACCGGTCAAGGCCGAGGACCTTCTGGAAAAGGAATGAGAGTGCCCATCGAACAACAAGGCATGACAGGCGAAGCGGCGGTGCATCCGGCACCGCCGCCAGCCGACCCGGATCGCTTGCGCTGGTTTCCCAAGGGGACCCACATCACGGTCCGCGGCCTCACCAAGACTTTCGACGATGTCGTTCTCTACCAGGACTTCGACCTCGACATCCCGAAGGCCAAGGTCATCTCGGTCTTCGGCCCCAACGGCTGCGGCAAGAGCACGCTGATCAACATGATCTCCGGGATCATGGATTTTGACAGCGGCCAGATCCTGTTCGATGGCAAGACCGCACGCGAAACCCGTATCGGCTATGTGTTCCAGAACTACCGCGAAGCGGTCTTCCCCTGGCTCAAGGCGATCGACAACATCCGCTATCCGCTGCAGTTCCTGAACCTCTCCAAAGCCGAACGCGACGCACGGGTGGAGCACCTCCTGGAAAGTTTCGACGTCAAGATCGACCTGAACCGCTATCCGTACGAGCTCTCCGGCGGCCAGCAGCAGCTCGTCTCCATCATGCGGGCGCTGGTCGTTGATCCGGAGGTGCTGTTCCTCGACGAACCCTTCTCCGCCCTCGACTATGAAATGACCCTGTTCCTGCGCGACAAGCTGCAGAAGGTCCTAACCGAGCTTCAGGTGACGACCCTGCTCGTCTCCCACGATCTGGACGAGGCGGTTGCCATGGCCGACGAGATCCTGCTTCTGACCAAGAAACCGACCCAGGTCGCAGACCGGCTGATGTTCGATGCGCCCCGCCCCCGGACCGCGGAGACGACCCTGACCGCGGAGTTCATCGACGTGAAGACCCGCAGCCTGGAGATTTTCCAGCGCGAGGTGCGCAAATGAGCCGGAACACGAAATTCGCCAGGTTCATCCGCCAGATCCAGCCGTTGATCGGCGCCGCCTTCCTCGTGCTGCTGTGGTGGCTGGCAAGTGCCGGCAGGCTGATCGATCCGGTGCTGCTGCCCTCCCCGGCGGAATCCTGGCACGCTTTCATTTACGGCCTGACCGAGGGCACCCTCTGGCACGACTTTTCGCAGACCATCGTCCGCACCACCGTCTCTTTCGTCATCGCCATCATCGTGGCGGTGCCGATCGGCGTATTCCTCGGCTCGTCGGAAACGGTCTACCGCTCGGTGGAGTTCTCCGTCGATTTCTTCCGCTCCACGCCCGCCTCCGCGCTGTTCCCCCTCTTCCTGGTGATGTTCGGGGTCGGCGAGGAAGCCAAGATCGCGGTCGCCGCCTTCGGCGCGGCGCTGATCATCCTGTTCAACACCGCCTACGGGGTGATGAACGCCCGCAAGCAGCGCCAGCTCGCCGCCCGTGTCATGGGCGCCTCGAAGGTCCGCATCCTGACGGACGTCACCATCTGGGAATCCCTGCCGCAGACCTTCGTCGGCATGCGCTCCGGCATTTCCATCGCGCTCGTCATCGTGATCGTCGCGGAAATGTTCATCGGCTCCACCGACGGGCTCGGACAGCGCATCATCAACGCCCAGATGATCTTCGACATGCCGGAAATGTACGCGGCGATCTTCGCCTCGGGCGCCCTGGGTTACGGGCTCAACCTGCTTTTCATCATCCTGGAACGCCGCTTCGTCCATTGGGGCGGAAAGTAACGGCATCCCCACCTACGAAAGGACCGAGGCGCAGATGAAGGTCGGCGTACACAAGATCGCGATGGCGTCCCCGAACGACGTTTCCGAACTCATGGCCCTGATTGAAGACGGAACGATCGATCCCAAGGCCGTCGTCGCCGTGATCGGCAAGACGGAAGGAAACGGCGGCGCCAATGATTTCACCCGCGGCTATGCCACCCTGGCCTTCGCCCTGGCGCTTGCCCCTCACCGGGGCCAGTCCGCCGACGAGGTCATGGACGACATAGCCTTCGTCTGGTCCGGCGGCACCGAAGGCGTCCTGTCGCCACATGCGACCGTCTTTACCCGAACGACAACCGGGACAGAGGCAAGCCACCCGGACGGACGCCTCGCCCTCGGCATCGCCATGACCCGGGACATCCGCCCGGAAGAAATCGGCACCCTGACCCACGTTGAAGAAGTCGCCGACGCCGTCCGCCGGGCACAGCAGGATGCCGGCATCCCGGACGGGGCGGATGTGCACTATGTTCAGGTCAAGGGCCCCCTGCTCTCTCCGGAAAAGATCGCCGATGCGGACAGCCGCGGACGGCCTCTCGTCACCCGCGACCCGAACGGATCGAAGCCCTACGCCCGCGGCGCCATGGCGCTCGGCGTCGGACTCGGCCTTGGTGAAATCTCAGGCGAGACTGTCACCGCGGACACGATCGCGAAGGACATGTCGGTCTTCTCCCGCGTGGCGTCTACCTCCGCCGGCGGCGAACTGACCAAATGCGAGATCCTGCTGTTCGGTAACGCACCGAACTCTTCGAGCAATTGCCGGATCGGCCACGCGATCCTGAAAGACGCCATCGACGCGGGCGGAACACGGGCTGCCCTTGCCGATGCCGGTTATACGGACGAGGATGGCCCCGATGCCATCCTGGCCGTCTTCGCCAAGGGCGAGGCGGCCGCAAAGATCAGGGGTCGCCGCACCACCATGATGTCGGATGCCGATATTCATTTCGAACGCCACGCCCGCGCCGCCGCCGGCGCCGTGATTGCCTCCGTCACCGGCGATCCGGCGATCTTCCTGTCCGGCGGAACGGAACATCAGTGCGCTCCCGGAGAGGCGCCGGTCGCGGCGATCGTCAAGGCATGACGGCCCCGCTCTGGCAATTGTCGGCGGCCCGACTGGTCGAAGGCTACCGGGGCGGCGCCTTCACCCCGGTCGACGCGCTCAAGTCGGTCCTGGACCGCTGCGACGCCGTCAACCCGTCCCTCAATGCCGTCATCACCCTGGCACCGGAAACCGCCCTTGAAGCGGCGGAACTTTCCGCCGGGCGCTGGCACGCCGGAGCGCCGCTCGGGCCCCTCGACGGCGTACCGGTCTCCATCAAGGACAATCTCCTCGTCAAGGGTATGCGCGCGACCTGGGGCAGCCGGGCCTTCGCCGACTTCGTCCCCGATCACGACGAGGTTCCGGTGGCCCGCCTGCGGACGCAGGGGCTGGTCATCTTCGCCAAGACCAACGTGCCGGAACTGACGCTTCAGGGCTATACCGACAACCTCATTTTCGGCGCGACCGGCAATCCGCACGCGCCCGACCTGACCCCCGGCGGCTCCAGCGGCGGCGCGGTTGCCGCGGTCGGCTCCGGCATCGGCCCGCTGGCGCTGTGTACCGACGGCGGCGGCTCCATCCGCAGGCCCGCCGCCCACGGCGGTCTGCTCGGGCTGAAGCCCTCCGCCCGCACCGTGAGGCGCGGAAAGGGCTTTCCGGCAATCCTCGGCGAATTCGAAGTGGTCGGCCCGATCGCCCGGACACTGGAAGATGTGGCGCTGATGCTGGAGGTACTCGCCGGAGACGAACTCCCCGGCGGTGACCTCACCGCAAGCCCGCGCATCCTCCATGCCCGGACCTTCGCCGGCCAGCCGGTCGATCCGGAAATCTCCGCCGGTATCGACGACACCGCCCGACGCTTCGCGGAGGCTGGGTGCGAGGTCACGACCGTCGACAGCCTCGAAATCCTGAGCGACATGGATGCGGTCTGGCCTGTCGTCAGCACCTCCGGCGTCGCATGGCTTTTCGACCGGTATCCGGCACTGACCGAAATGGCCGGGCAAGACCTGCAGGCCATGGCGGCAACCGGACGAGGCTTCACCGCGGCGGACTATGCCGGTGCGATCGCCGGTATCGAGACCATCAAGGACCGGTTCCTTGGCCAGCTCGACGGCTTCGATGCCCTGCTGACGCCCGCCATCGCGGCGCTCTCCTGGCCCAAGGCAAAAAGCCATCCGGAAACGATTGCGGGCCAGCCCGTCGGCCCGCGCGGCCACGCCATCTTCACCGCCTTCGCCAATGCCCTCGGCCTCCCCGGCCTCAGCATCCCCGCCGGTGTCTCCGCTGCGGGCCTGCCCTACGGCTTCCAACTCGTCGGCCCCTACCGGTCGGAAAGGCGGCTGATCGCCATCGCCGAACGGCTGAGCCCGACAAGCCCGGACATCCCAACAGGGATCTGAAAGTCCCTATGCTGAACCATCGGCGACGCCTCCGCTGACAAGCGCCGCCGGAAGTCTATCCTCACATCACCGTCACCAGCTCCTCCAGCCGGACCGGGAACTTGCGCACCCGGACGCCGGTGGCGTGGTGGATGGCGTTGGCGATGGCGCCGGCGGTGCCGGTGATGCCGATTTCGCCGACGCCCTTGATGCCCAGCGGATTGATGTGGGCGTCCTCTTCCGGGATCAGCAGCGCCTCCACGGAAGGCACGTCGGCATTGACCGGCACGTGGTATTCGCCGAGATCCGCGTTGCCGATGCGGCCCGTGCGCGGGTCGAGCTCCGCCGCCTCGTGAAGGGCGAAGGACAGGCCCCAGATCATGCCGCCCAGATACTGACTGCGCGCCAGATGCGGGTTGATGATGCGGCCTGCCGCGAATGCCCCGACCAGTCGGCTGACCCGTGTCTGGCCGAGATCCGGGTCCACCTTCACTTCCGCGAAGACCGCCCCGTGGGCCTGCAACGCGTAATCCTCGGCGACCGACGGATCGCGCGCGCCCTTGCCGTTGCCCTCGACGCCCGACCGTCCGGCGCGGGCGAGGATTTCCGTATAGGCCTCGCTGCGGCTGTCGTCGTCGGCCCGGTGGAGCCGTCCATTGCGGGCGACAACCCCGGCATTGCCGGCCCCGAACAGCGGCGAGGCCGGATCGGCGGTGGCGATTTCGGCAAGCTTTGCGACCGCGTCGCTGCCCGCCCCTTCGATCGCCATGCCGGCGGTTGCCGTGTGGCCGGAGCCGCCGGCGATGCCGCCGTCGGGCAGGTCGGAGGCCCCGCCGCGCAGTTCCAGCTTGTCGATGTCGATCCCGAGCGCGTCAGCCGCGATCTGGGCAAGCGCGGTCCAGGCGCCCTGACCCATGTCGATCAGGCTGGTTTCCACCAGACCGGTACCATCGGCGCGCAGGG
Organism: Roseibium sp.; assembly: GCF_048260565.1. GTDB lineage: Bacteria > Pseudomonadota > Alphaproteobacteria > Rhizobiales > Stappiaceae > Roseibium. Next base: position 125,053 of record NZ_JBLXGP010000014.1, read on the forward strand.
TGGCGCGGGCTTCCGCCGCGAACATCGGACAGGGGAACACCGCCGTGCCCATGCCCCAGCCGACCAGCATGCCGTCGGTATCCCGCATCTGGCGCGGCGCCAGCGGACGGGTCGACCAGCCGAAGGCCTTCGCCCCTTCCGCGTAACATTCGCGCAGCGCCTTCGACGACCAGGCCTTGCCGGTCATCGGATCGGCCTCCGCGTAGTTGGCGAGACGAAAGTCCAGCGGATCCATGCCGCAGGCCTCCGCCGCCTCGTCGATGGCGACCTCAAGGGCGGCCGTGCCCGACGCCTTGCCCGGTGCGCGCATAGGCCCCGGCGTGCCGATGTTGTTGCGTACCGCCACATGGGTCGCCGACAGCGCCGGGCTGGCATAGGTCGTCATGGAGCTTGCCGCTGCGGGCTCGATGAACGCGTCGAAGCTGCTGGTCGCGGCAATCGTATGATGGGCAAGCGCCGTCAGCCTGCCCTGCCCGTCCATGCCGAGCCGGACCGTCTGCCGGGTCGCGCCCCGGTGCCCTACGGGGCCGAACATCTGCTTGCGGCTGTGGACCAGCTTTACCGGCCGGTCCAGCATTTTCGCCGCCAGGACGGTCAGGATCTGCGGGCCGGTCATGATCGCCTTGGAACCGAAGCCGCCACCGACGAAGGGGGTGCGGATCAAAACGTTTTCCGGTGGGATATCGAACCAGCCGGCAAAGCCCGCCGCCATCATCACCGGCGCCTGGTTGGGCATGTCCAGGGTCAGCCTGTCGCCGTCCCATTCGGCCACGATGGCGTGGGGCTCCATGGCGTTGTGATACTGCGCCGGGGTCTCGTAGGTTTCCTCGATCCGCTGGACGGCGGAGGCAAGCCCGGCCTCCACATCGCCCTTGGCGACGTTCGCAGGCATGCCGATGCCGACACTCTCCGGCACATACGGCTCAAGATCGAGCCCGGCCAGAACCGGCTCCGCCTCGTAGGTCGGGGCCAGCAACGCCGCCCCTTCGGTTGCCGCCTCAAGCGTTTCGGCGACGACCAGCGCGATCGGCTGGCCGGCATAGCGGACGGTATCGTCCTGAAGCACCTCGACCCGGAAGGAGAAGGCGCCCGGCTTGTCGTCCGGATCCTGGGCAAGCGGCGGCCGGTTGGCGGGGGTGATCACCTCCACCACGCCCGGATGGGCTTTTGCCGCCTCCACGTTGAGGCTGGCGACCCGGCCCCGACCGATAGTCGCGGCGGCATAGACCGCATGCAGCAGCCCCTCGGGCCGGGCATCTGCCGCATAAGGCGCGCGACCGGTGACTTTCAAAATGCCGTCGCGGCGGTTCACCGGCTGGCCGGAATTGGAGCCCATGCGCGTCGGCATGGCGGTCGGAAGCGGTGTGATCTCAGGCATGGGCAGGATCTCCATTGGCAACATGGACGGAACCGGGCAGAGCCGGAACGCGCGCCGGGGTCCCGGCGGCGGCGGCTTTCAGGGCGCGGGTGAAGATCCGCCCGGCAAGCGCGATCTTGAAGGCGTTGTCGCCGCCCGATCCTCCGTCTGGCCCGCTTACCGGCCGGGCGTCTTCGAGCGCGGCTTCGGCCGCCCGCCAGAAGGGCTCCGGACCGGGGGCCGCCCCGATGAGCACCCGTTCCGCCGCCTTCGCCCGCCAGGGCTTGGCCGCGACCCCGCCGAGGGCGATCCGCGCGGCGGTGATTTCCCCCGCCTCGATGGTCAGGCAGGCAGCGGCGGAGACCAGTGCGAAGGCATAGGACGTGCGGTCGCGCAGCTTCAGGTAACGGGAATGGGCGCTGAAACGCACCGCATCTCCGGCCAGGCGCAGACCGGTGATCAGGTCGCCCGGTTCCAGCATGGTCTCCATCATCGGCCGGTCACCGGGCAGCAGGTGGAAGTCTTCCAGCGGCACTTCCCGCGCTCCGGTCGCTCCGGCGATTTCCACCACCGCATCGAGGGCGGCAAGCGGCACGCAGAAGTCGGACGGATGGGTGGCGACGCAAGCCTCCGAATGGCCGAGGATGGCGCAGCCGCGCGTCTCCCCGCCGATGGCATCGCAGCCGGAGCCCGGAACCCGCCGGTTGCAGGCGCTCGCCGGATCGGCGAAGTGGCGGCAGCGGGTGCGCTGCATCAGGTTGCCGCCCACGGTCGCCGCGTTTCTGAGCTGCGCGGAAGCCCCGGCCAGCAACGCCTCGGCCACCGCCGGAAAGCGGGACGCGAACTCGGGATCATGGGCAAGATCCGCATTGCGCACCAGCGCACCGATGCGCACGCCGCCGTCGGAGAGCCACTCAACGTCGGAGAGGCCCGGAAGATGGGTCAGGTCCACCAGACGGTCCGGACGCAGGGCCCCGGTCTTCATCATGTCAATGAGATTGGTGCCGGCGGCAAGGAAGGCAGAGCCCGGCTCGGCGGCAGCGGCAATGGCCTCGGCCACGGTGGCCGGGCGGATATAGTCGAAGGAATTCATGCGCGTTTCCTCCCCTGTTGGGTTTCGGACAACTGCTGTTGGGCATCGAGCACCGCCTCGGTGATGCCCGCATAGGCGCCGCAGCGGCACAGATTGCCGCTCATGCATTCGCGCACCCGCTCCGGATCGCCGTCCGTCTGGCCTTCGGAAATCAGGCCGACGGCGCTCATGATCTGGCCCGGCGTGCAGAAGCCGCATTGCAGGCCGTCATGGGCGATGAAAGCTTCCTGCACCGGATGCAGGCTGTCGCCCTCGGCCAGTCCTTCAATGGTGGTGATGTCAGCGCCGTCGAGGCTGACGGCCAGAGCCAGGCAGGAGTTGATCCGCCGGCCGTCGACCAGCACGGTGCAGGCGCCGCACTGGCCCCGGTCGCAGCCCTTCTTGGCGCCGGTCAGGCCGATGCGTTCGCGCAAAAGATCGAGCAGGGTGACCCTGGGATCGTCGAGCGCGATCTCGCGCGGCGTTCCGTTCAGGGTCAGATGGATGGTATAGGTCATGGATGGCTCCGTTCGTGGCGAGAGCTAAAGACAAGAGCTGATGAGCCGCGTGGCTCGAATGTTGGACAAAAGTCGACGCCGTCGGTGACGCTGTGCGGTCAGTCGGAGAAACGGTTTGAGGATGTCGTTTAAAAGGGGCCGTTGTCAGGCGGTTTTGGGGTAACACAGCATCGGCGTACGGCGTTACTATACGGAGGCACCCTCCGTTTTGCAAGACCCGAACGAAAATTCATGCGAGAATGACGGAGTACATCAGGGAATATGGCGCAGAAACCGGCAAAGGCACCCCGCAAACCCCGCGCGGATTCCAAGCGCAACCGCGAGCTGTTGCTGCAGGCCGCCCGTGAGGTGTTCAGCGCCGGCGGCCCGGGCGCGAGCCTGGAAGGCGTCGCCCGCAAGGCCGGCGTCGGCATCGGCACGCTCTACCGCCATTTCCCCACCCGCGACGCCCTGTTCGAGGCGGTCTACCGGAGCGACATCGACAGGCTCGCCGACCTGGCGGAGCAGTTGTCAAAGGAGGCCGGCCCGGTCGAGGCCCTGCGCCTGTGGCTGCGCGAGGGCGTCGAGGTGGTCGCCACCAAAAAGGGCATGATGGCAACGCTTGCGCTCGCCACCGACGGCAAGCAGGATCTCTTCGCTTATTCCCACCAACGCCTGACCGCCGCCACCACCGCCCTGCTCTCCCGCGCGGTCGAGGCGCACGAGATCCGCGACGACATCACCCCGGAAGACCTGCTCCGCGCCCTCGTCGGCCTCTGCCACGCCCCCGACCGCCCCGGCTGGCGGCCGTCGGTGGCAAGGTTGGTGGATGTGCTGGTGGATGGGTTGAGGCGGGGGAACGGGTGAGTGGTGTTTGTCGCTTAGAGGTCGGAGGATCGTTTGGGCGGGAAGTGTGAATTCGCTGCGGTCAAAACGAATGTCCGAAGTGCGGACCTTTCAGTCTTTCGCTGCAGCGCACCCCCCTTGAACCAAACGGTTTGCATCGAATAAACCCTTGCCTAGCATGCTTACATAGCGCAACTTTCGCATGCACATATAAACTTTAAGGAACCGGCATGCTTGGTTCAGCACTTTATTACCCTCACATTGACATTCATGACGGCAATTGGTTGCGCTCAGCAGTTTTGTTTTGGGACGAAATTAGGACAATAGCACCGCGCGCGATTGACCAGCCATATCAGAATTCTGACACAAGCATTCTTTCGAGAGAAGGATTCATTGAGCCACTGAGATGTGACCTGCATCCCGATTTGCTCGATATTCTAGGCAAACGGGTTGTAGGGCTCATGGACAGGGGCTTTTTCCGAAGAGATTTGGACTCTGACGGAATGAAAAGAGACCCTAATCGTTACGCGCTGATGCATGCGGATAAATTTGGAATGAGCATCGAAGATCAATTTCATTACGCTCATATTCACCCCGAAAAACTTTCGCCAACGCTTAGGAGCCTAGCGATGCGTGCTGGTTTAGCGCATATGCATCCAGATAAGGTTACTCCAGATTTGCGCCATCTACTTGAGCGCATGCAATTTGCCTCAATGCATCCCAGCAAGATGTCCCAACATTTGCAAGACATCGTGCGCCATTCCAATCGGCGTTTTAACAACGACGGTGAATGGCTGCTTGTCGATAGCCAGTTTGCAGAAGTCTACATGGCGGCTTTAGCCGCCTTGTTGTCCAAAGAAACGGAGCTGGCTGCACTTACAAACAATGAACCAGCTATGGGCGTAAACCTTCACACGTTACTGGACGAAGTGAAACCTTCTTCGGACTCAGACAAAAAAGGGGCACTTATCTCATTCGTCATGGAAACACTTCGCGTCGATCCAGAAACACGCGTTGATAAGCTGCTAGCATTCCGACGTGCGCGCAAAGTTCAACTAGCTGAGTTAACTGGGCATTTCGAGATGCTTTCTTCAAAGATCGGCTCCTGTGAAAATGGCAAAGAACTTGAGGAAAAGGCAAAGCAAGTCTACAAAGCACATATTCGCCCCAAATTAGAGGCACTGAAAAGCGAGTTAAATGACAACTCGATCCAGGCCGTTTGGGAAGGCGTCCAGCGTGCTGTAACTGTTTCAGTCCCAGCTGGTGGAGCTCTGGCATATTTCACCGGCTTGACCGGAACAACACTCCTTGCAGCGGGAGCAGCAATCGCGATCACAGATGTATCTGTGAAAACGCATCTTGCTCGAAACAAGGCGCGCCGAGCTTCGCCGTTCACCTATCTGCTCGACGCTGAGCGCAAGTTCTCGTCGCAATATTTTTGACGAGTGATTTGAACGGTCCATTCCGAACGAATGTTTTTGCATGCGCTGAAAGCTTGCCCAGCTCAAAGTCCGGCTTGGGCTCGATCCGGACCTTTACCGCGCTGAGCACCAAGGTCGGCTCCGAGCCGTTTTTGACCAATGCTGCAAGATTTTCTAATGGTAGATTTCGAGTTGCGCTTCGATACTGAAATGCCGTTCACACAGGAGGTTGATCGTCACGTGTTACATCAGAAAAGGCACAGGTTATTCAATTTGAGAATCATATTTTGGTGTCGCTGGCCTCTTGATCCGCTGTATCGTGTTGCTCGATAGCAAGCTGCGTCACTTTCTTTCGCCGCGCAAATCGCTCAATGAGCTCGTTGAAGTTGATCCCAATGCCAAAGAAATTCGGTTGAAGCAAAAGCGCGCGCGATGCACCCGCAATCCCCCCTTCTGGTGCACTATCCTCTTTCGCTTCAAAAGTTGCGGCCCCTTTTGCAGCGGTCTCGGTTACCCGCACCAGAAGGTTCAAGCGCCGCTGGTCAAAAAGTGGCTCTGATGCTTTCAACGCTCTGAGCCAGCCCTTTGCCTTTTCTAACATTTCGATTCTTTCGCTCCAAATGGATACTGCCGAATACGTGAAGATAAAGTCCATTTTGCCCGGCTCATCTAGTTCCTCGATAGGCACGGACTCAATTTGGCGTACCGCCTTCTCGATCTTCTTTTGATACAAGAAGCACTCTGCCAAATGAACACGGCAGATTATTCTGCCATCTAAAGCAATAGCCGCCTCATAGGCATTAATTGCCAGCTCCCACTCGCGCGCGTATCGGTAACAATCACCCATCTGAGAATAAAGGTTTGAACGCCCATGATCGGTCCAGCTGCCGTCTTGCATCGCTGACGACAGCTCTGAAGCGGTTTGGCGAAGCAAAGCATCATCATCAGTGATGGTGCCGAGCATCTCTTGAACATCGTAGAGCTTGTGCCTCGCATAGGCCGATAGCTGTTTTTTACTTCGATACTGATCAATTAAGTCGCTTAGCTGCGTCTTAGCTGCCTTAGGGTCACCATGCAGTAGAAGGTCAGTAGCCTTACCACCGCGATATTGGATTTGGCTCTCTGCGGACTTATCAAGATCAAGAATGCGATCAAAGAATGCTGTGCGCTCCGAGAACGACGCATCTCGCAGTTCAAGGTCGATAAAGATTTGCAAAATCTCTATATCATCTTCGGCAGGCGTGATTGGACCTAGTTTAGCCAGTTCTTGGCGCGCCTTGGATCGACTACCTCCGGGAGCCAGATGCAGCACGGCCCGTTGGTACATTATCTTCTTCCGCCACCGTTCGTGACCGATGTTTGTGCTCAAACGCTCAAGGGTTGCTGGCCAGCTTTTCCAATTTCCAGTGTTGAAGTAGAGCCATGAAAGTCTTTCAACATATTCCCCAAGTGCATTAACGTCGATCTGTAAAAGTTGCTTTATCGGCTCACCGATATGGAGCATGGGCGCTGTATTTGTCTTGTGCCAAATCGTGTACTGGGTGACATCGGCACGCGCAGCGATAAGCGCTCGTCCAAGATTTTTCTCTTTACATGCTGCTGTGTAGGCTTTGCCAATGTCGAAACCGGGGAGCCGGTTCCAACAGCAATCCTTATACTTTTGCCCTGATCCGCAAGGGCACAAATCATTTAGCTTCGGCTTCCAAAGCTTTCGGCGCACTTTTCGCCGTGTCCCCTCCATTTTTTCCTCTTTCTTCAATAACTCATTTTAAGCGTATTGAACCGACCTTCATTTCGACTGGACACCCAAGCAGTCAGGATTTGATTCTAATAAAATTGCGGAGCGTTCGTCATCAAGGATCGCGAGAGTATTCTCTCACCATAGTCTTCAACCTTTTTTTCCATCAACCGCATTCCGACATTGGTAGATGTTCGGAAAGTGCCGTTGGCGCAGATGCAGCGCAAGCCCGCTTTGTCGCACAGCCGCCATCTTGCAGCTATGGTCTTCGACGGTGCAACGAATGGCTGGTTCGGCGGTTTGCGCCACAGCTGCGTATCAGAGAGTGAATGACCGGTTAGGGCCGGTAGCTACCCTATATAATCCACTCATTCCTGCTGCGAACCGATCTTTCCTGCAAGTCACTCGGAAATCACCCTTGGATCGAGCGATTACAGGATCCGGAATAAGACACGAGAAAAGCTGTCTTCATCCCCCCTCACCACATCATCACCACCGTATCGCCTTCCGCCCGGCAGTCATAAAGCCGGATGCGGAGCTTGTATTTGCGGCCCTTGATCAGGCAAGCGGGCGTTGCGGTCGGAGCCGCTGTCGCCCTTCATGGTGACGCTGTCGCCGTCGATATCCTCAAACAGCACCATCACCGTTTCTGACCAGCCAATGGGGAAGACGGTGCCGTCACGCAGGTGGTCGGGTCTCGCAAGCCAGCCTAACTTGAGGTCAGTAGGCCCGGCGCAGTTTTGAGGTTAGACAGATGCTGCATCGATTGCGGGTGGACAATACGTCCTGACAGCCGGTCTGTTGTCCTGATGCAAGTCGACGAACGTTGCATTTCCTCCTCCCAAACACTTTACTCGCAATACTTGTGCTCCTACCACCGACGACAGCACCTCAGCATCCATGACCTTCCCCCGCCTCTTCATCGCCGTCGCCCTGCTGATTGCCGCCGGATACCTGCAGGATCCTCCGGTTCCGGAGAGCCTATTCACCCGCTCACATGAATTCTCGCTGTCCGATTTGCCGGCCTTGCTGACCCTGTACGCGGTGGCCTTTGCCCCGCTCGTGCCTCTGGTGCTCGCACTCATCCGCGGGCTGACGCACTTCCGTCTGCATCGCGGACTGGCCTTTGTTCTGGCGGGTCTGACGGGCCTGTTCGGATTTGTGATCACCCTGTTTGGGGGTGCGTTCTCGGGTGGAGGAGCTCCAATAGTCTGGCTGCAGGGCTTTACTCTGACCATCGCGGTCTGCGCCTCTTTGCTGCTCGCTTCCCGGAAGGAGGGGGAAGTCAGCGAATTCCGCAGGTTTTCCTGGAAGCTGCTGATGCTGCCCGCCGCTGTCGCCCTCTGGTCTCTCGTCTCTGCCGGCGGCGTTATGCTGAGCGCGAACCGGATCGCGGGCGACCGGCCCTTCTGCCTCGCCCCGCACACCGGGAAAACGGAACCAGTCCGGTCCTTCGCCCAGCTCAGGGGGCTTTCGTTCTATACGACCGACTCGGGATACAAGGTGACGTCCATGTGGTACTTTCACGGCCTGTTGTTCGTCGCGCAAGAAAGTGGAGGCGTATTCTACAACTGGTCTCCCCGCCGCATGCGCTTTGATCGCATCCCCCATCCGACACGGATGTTTGTCAGTCCGGTTGGAGCCTGCAGCCCGCGCCAGGATTTCTGGAGAACCTTGTCGATCATTTGAGCGCATGGCATTCGTGACATTTCAGGACCGCCCTCCTCTCTCACGAGAAGTGGGAAAGGGGAGAATGTGTCGTCGCGCGAGTGGTCGGGGATCACCGCGAAATCCTTCTGTTCGCCGGGCTGTAGTGCGAGCCGTTCGGATTCGAAGGGTTTGAGCTGCGGCAGCACCTCCGACACGCTGATCGACGGATAGAAGCGCCGGCAATGCGATCATTTCTGACCGTTGGCAGATCACAGGCAAAGGAAGTCCCGGTACAAAGACCGGATCCTGGAACCCCATGCGAAATGAGGTCACGGAGGTCCGCCGGCGTGGCGCCGTCTGTTGCCGTGCAGCCAATTAGGGCTTCGTCAGCTCAATGGGGTCTCTGCAACTTCGACCGGATCGAGCCCCTTATCAGTCAGCGCGTGAAAGATTTTGTCACAGGTAAACGTCGTCCAATACGGGATCCTGCAAGAGCCGGTATCTTTCTGAAAACTCAGAAGCGCCTGACTGCTGAGGTTTCCGAAGTCTCCATCGTCTTGTGATGGACCAAGATTATACCCCAATGCAATAAGTGCGCGTTGGCGCGGCTTTGGCATCCAGAAAGGAGACCAGATGTCCGGGATACTCGGATCATCATAAATTTCTCGAAGTAATCGAGCGAACGGAAAGCCCGTGACATCCTGCTTGTATCCAGGGCAGATATCGTGGTGACCGTGATGATCACGCCAGCCAATGTGCGGCCACCGATCAATAATCTCTTTCCCGACAGCGACCATCATCTTGAATTGTTCGTCCGGCCAGGGCTCGATCTTCATTATCCACTTGCTGTCGGTATTGACCGCCTCAATCCAATCGGGTCCCGCAGGATGACCGGGTCGCTCATAACCCACATTGCACGTCTCTACTCCGATGCACGCCCTCGCACCCTTTGTGTTATTGGTGGACGCTTTCCCGTCCCATCTGATCTGCTGACCTATTCCGGCGTGCCAGGAGCGGTTTTCAAGGGTGACGTACCGATCGACGCCATCGGTAAATGCCTGGCCCACACAATAGTGCGATGAAACTTTTGAGGCCTTTGTGGCAAGGCCACCTAAAATACCTCTGCAATCCTTCAGAGACCTCAGCGCCGTCCAGTGCCAGGTGACGCCGCGAGGTTTATGACCGGTGGCGGATGTCCATCCCGGACCCACAGCATGGCCTTGATTAAGCGGGATCAGGTCGTCGTTGAATTGAAAGCTCATCGTATCTGCTCCGAGGCTGGAACTGAAACTGGAGTAGGATCAAAGAATCGCTGAAAAGCTGAACTTCTTTAGAGGCTGTCCATATATTCTTCTGCGAGGGCAGCAATCTCATGGGCCTTGTTCGTGCCGTTGATGACGCGGCGTGCGTTCACGAAATCGGTTTTGTTTCGCGTAATGTAGTCTTCCAGTTTCCGACCCGTGAAACCTCCCATTTTCATGCCGTGTGCGATAACGAAAAGGGAAACGTCATGCCGCAAGGCAAAATCAGGGTCGTCAACCAAGTCTAATCCCAGAATACCTCTGTAAAGGTCATAATTCCGGTCCCAGGTAAGTTGAACGTATCCACGTCCGTAATATGGATAGTAACGGAGATTTTTCTTTCGCCAGCTCTCGGACAACCAGTAGGCCTCCTTGACGGGCTTAAACGTGTGGTTGGTCTCCCACTGCGTTGTCGCCAGTCCGTAGGCAATGTGCGCTTTATAAGGTAAGCCTATCAATCGAAAGGCTTCTGCAATTCGTTCTTTTACAACTTCCGAATTGTCGGCGGGTTTGTCCAACAGTGTCCGCATGTTTTGAACTTTGGACTTCATGTGATCGATAACCTGTTCCGAAACGAGTTCCGGGTCACCAAGGCCTTCGTCGTTCACCAGTTCCGCAAATGCATTGCGTGTTTTTGGTCCATGTGATCCATCGACATATCCAACCGGATATGCGCATACAGCCAAAGCGCGCTGTACTGCGGTCAATCTCGTTTTTGTCAGGTCAACGAGCCGTGTCCCCGGGTCGATTTGATCAAGTGCTTTTACGTCCAGCATATCAATTCTCCGAAAAGGTTGACTTGCAATTCTCGCCGCTGGCCCAAGAAACGCATTTTATCGAAAATGCAACTACACCGCGAACAAGAGCCCCACGACCATTTTTGTATCGATTACGATTTGGACAGCCGTTACTTCGGCCTCATTGTGATGAATCCAACGAATGTCGGAGCCAACAGCGTTGAATCTCTTCTTCGATAAAAAGTGGCACGCCCTTCCGACCACCGTGTATGCGCGGTACGAGATGGACCGAACACCGCCGTTAAACGCGGTTGAGAGACGGCATCATCATCCGACATGTTGCATTGATTGCCGTCGCAACCGATCCCAGCACATGGTTCTTAAAAGAGTCGCCGTTGCTTTCCAGATCGCCGGCGGCAGCTGAACTGCTAAAATGGAATGCTTCACGATGGGGCGCATATAATGTCTCCACCAGAAATTTCTATTTTTTGATGTATTTTATATATTGACTACTATTTTAGATTTAGTCCAGCCTTCATCTCAAGATGTGTTAAATTCTGCCTCCCGCCACAATGGCTTTGGCGGGACGCTCTACTATTGGCGAGCTACGTTCCCGCCAATATCCATTCAAGAGCAAAGGGCTCGAAGCTGTCACCACATCATCACCACCGTATCGCCTTCCGCCCGGCAGTCATAAAGCCGGATGCGGAGCTTGTATTTGCGGCCCTTGATCAGGCAAGCGGGCGTTGCGGTCGAAGCCGCTGTCGTCGTCGCCCTTCACATAGACGCTGTCGCCGTCGATATCCTCAAACAGCACCATCACCGTGTCGGACCGGCCGAAGGTGGAAAAGGTGTCGTCACGCGAATGGTCGGGTCTTGCAAGTCACCTGAACTTGAGGTCAACAGCTTGGTCTGGGATTTGAGGTCGGACAGATGCTGCATCGATTGCGGGTGGACAATACGTCCTGACAGCCGGTCTGTTGTCCTGATGCAAGTCGACGGCGTTGCATTTCATCTGCCCACCCCCTTTACTCGCAAAGCTTGCATTTCAATTTTCTCACTCTTCTAAACCATCGGCGACAACACCTCAGCATCCATGATCTTCCCCCGCATCTTCATCGCCGTCGCCCTGCTGATTGCCGCCGGATATCTACAGTTTCCGATCCTGCCAGAGGGTGTCGAGCTGATTCCCAAGGATTTCTCCGCACTTGGACTTACGATCTATCTGGCTTTCTACGCCACTGCCTTCGCACCCTTCATTCCCCTGGCCATGGCGCTCTTGCGCGGGCTGACGGCGTTTCGTCTGCCACGCGGCCTGGCATTGCTTCTGGCCATACCGGCGGGAGGGTGCGGGCTGATTTTCACTTTGGGAGGCGCGATGATTTCAGGGGCAGGCGCCAAGATGGTCCTGCTGCATGGCGTCACACTGACCATCGCTGTCAGCGCCTCGATCACGCTCGCCTCGACGTGGCGTTGGGAGGCAAGTGAATTCCACAGACAATCTTGGAGGAACCTCACGCTGCCCTTGGTCGTTGCCCTCTGGTCTCTCGTGTCGGCGGGAAGTGTCATTCTCGGCGCGAACCGGATCGCAGGAGACCGTCCATTTTGTCTCGCACAGCATACCAGCCAGAGGCAGGCAATCAGGTCCATCGCCGAATTGCGCGGGCTTTCTTTCTACACAAGTCTGTCGGGATCCAAGGCGACGTCCGAGTGGGATTTTCATGGTATGCTGATCGTCGAGGCGGACGGCGGGCGTGAAGTCTATTACTGGTCGCCCCGATACATGCATTTCTACCGCGTTGAAAACCCCGAAGGGATGATTGCCAGCCCGATGGATACCTGCATCCCGCGCAAGGACTTCTGGGGAACCTTGTCGATCATTTGAGCGCACGCACTGTGCGACCTGGCAGAGCTTGTTCCCTCTCCCATTGGGAGAGGGTTAGGGTGAGGGGCTACAGGTTCTGTGGGATACGGGGAGTTTGCCCCCCTCACCCGGGCCGTTGGCCCGACCTCTCCCCATGGGAGAGGTTATTGGAGCTCTACCGAGGCCCCCTCACCACATCAGCACCGCCGTATCGCCTTCCACCCAGCAGTCATAAAGCCGGATGCGGAGCTTGTATTTGCGGCCCTTGATCAGGCAAGCGGGCGTTGCCGTCGAAGCCGCTGTCGTCGTCGCCCTTCATGGTGATGCGGTCGCCGTCGATATCCTCAAAAAGCACCATCACCGTGTCAGACCGGCCGAAGGTGGAGAAGGTGTTGCCGCGCGCGTGATCGGCTCTCGCCGGCTGTGTCACACCTGCCGCTGTCTGAGCTCATCGAACAGATCGGACCTCCGGTAATCGGTGATTTCCGGCGTCCATCCGGTCTCGCTTCGAAGTTTTGCAGCGGACATCTGCTGATCCAGTGTCGGCCCGATGGCCCAGGCACCGTGGCGGGAAACAAGGTCATTTGCGGACAGCGTCACCGGGGTCAGCGTGTTGTCAAACGCCCGCGCGATGGCGTCCATGATGTCTCCCGCCCGCACGCCTTCCTCCGATACGACGTTGAAATGCCCGGCCAGATCGGGCCGTTCGAGCAGGCCGCAATAGGCACGCGCCAGGTCGGAGCGATGGATGAGCGGCCAGCGGGTTTGCCGGTCACCCCAGATCTCCATGGGCCGGCATTCCCGAGCGGGCTCGATGAAGCGATCGAAGACGCCGCCGTCTGCGTGATAGACCATCGCCGGATGGAGGATTGCGGCGGAGAACTCCGGTGTTGCCAGAAAACGCGCGGCATTGCCGACCATCCACGAAAATGCAGGGATGGGATTGAAACGGCTGTCCTCGGTCGCGACCGCATCGCCGGTCTCGCCATAGAGCCAGCATCCGCCGGTGTAGATCAGGCGCGGTTTGTGCCGCGTCTGCTTCGCGGCCCCGATAAGCGCCGAAACAACCTGCGTATCGACGCCCCCCATATCGTCGGAAAAGGTCGCCGCCGCATGAATGATGGCATCGTGGCCGACGGCCTCCGCCGCCCAGCCTGCCGGCGCGCGCAGGTCACCGCGGCTGGGATCGGCCCCAAGCCGGCGAAGCTTGTCATCAGCCACGCCGGAGCGGCTGAGCGCCGTAACCTCATGGGATCGCCGGCACAGCTCCGCCGTGACCGCCGTCCCGATCGACCCCGTTCCGCCCAGTATGAACACCCGCATGCCGTACGCTCCCCGTTGGTGACGGCCTGCTGATAGCAGCTCACCTTAACTTGAGGTCAATACGCCTTTCGCGCGCGCCCTCACCGCCCCGCAAACCGCGCCTTCGCCGCTTCGGTGACCGGCGTGTAAAGCGCCACGATGGTGCCCTCCGGGTCGCGGAACTGGGCGGAGCGGTTGCCCCAGGGCAGGTTTTTAGGCGCATGCACCACCTCGGCGCTGTCCTTCAGCCGCTCGAACGCGGCATCCACGTCGTCCACCATGAATTCCAGGATCGCGCTGCGGTTGGCCGCCGGTTCCGCGCTGCCTTCCTTGAACAGGGCCACGGTCTCCGCGCTGCCCACGGCAAGGGCCGCCGAGGGCGTGACGATTTCGGCGAATTGGGGCGCGAGCCAGTCGGCCGCCAGTCCGGTCACCAGCTCGTAGAAGCCGACAACGGCCTTGATGTCGCCGGCGATCAGGCGGGTGGAAGCGAATTTCATGGGGCTTGTCCTTTTACCTGGACCGCAGGAGACGCGATCCTGGATGGACACATCCCACACCCTTCCTGACAACCTTCTGTCAGCAGCAGTTGCCTTGTTGAGAGATCTTTCCCGCGCGCAGAACACAGGTCTCCCGAGACATCGGATCAGGCCGGGTGCCGTTTTTCAGAGCGGCTACGGTGTCGAAGGGAGTTTCCTTGCCCCGGCCGGTTTCGGCAACGGGAACCCTGCAAGGCCCGGAGGGAAGGATACGGCAGGGAAGCAGACAGACCCCGGACTGACCGGCCCCGCGAGGGCGGAGGTCCGGGAAGGCGGGGAACCATGAAGACGCGGAGACCGCGGCTTCACTATCTGGTCGGCGCGACGTCGGGCGCGCCGGCGGTCGGTCAGGTGTTTCCGGTCAACGCGGAAAGGCAGGCTTCCGCGAGCGCGCGATCGGGCTTTTCCGCGCCAAGCGGCGTCGCCCAGCCGGTTTCCTCGACCATGTTGCGCCGCTTGTAGCTGCTGGCCTCCTCGATTTTCGCCATGAGATCGGCCGAATTCGGATCGTCTTTCGATTTCCGGACGCAATAAGGCGTCAGCGCGGTGACCGTGGCGGCCATGGACTGCTTTTTCGACATTTCCATCGCGGAACTGCCGGTCATCCATCCGCCCCAGCCGAATCCGACTATCGCCAGGGCGACAGCGCCCGCTCCCGCGCCCACGAGCGCAGGTTTCGTCCATTCGGGAATTTGCATGATAATGTCCAATCAGTGTTGGGAACAGGCAGGCAAGATTGCGCGCCGGTTAACCCTTGTAGCACGTATACGGAGAAAAGCCTGCATAGTTTCTCGCAAGACTAGAATTCAGCGCCGCCAGCCACGGCATTGCAATGGCAAGTATAGAGCCTTCTCCGGCTAACCAATTTGCCCTCCGGCGCAGGTTCCGGCGGACACCAAAAAAAGACAGTGACTCGTTCACGCCGGTGGACCGCGGGCCACCCACTCAAAACCAATAGATGTACGATCGGATTATACTTTGCCACCTGCGGTCGGCTCTGCACGCGGGGCGCCGGGCGCGCGCATGGCGGCGCGTTCCATCATGTATTTTTCCGCCTCGATCATGTGGCCGCGCATGATCATGCGGCAAAGCTCCGCATCGCCCGCCTTCATCGCCCGCAGCAGGCGCACCTGATAATGCAGGCCGGTCTCGCGCAGCGCCGGGTTGGGCTCCTTGTAGATCTGCCGGCACACGGTCATGTCGCGCAGAAGGCTGAGCAGGAACGAACAGGTGAAGGCGAGGATCGGGTTCGGGCACTGGCGGGCCAGTTCCTCATGGAAATCCAGTTCCGCCAGCCGCTGGGCATATTCCTCTTCCGCCGTCTTCGGCTCGTCCTCGTAAAGGCGGATGCAGCCCTGCAGCGCGTTGAAGGACGCCTCCGACAGATGCCCGGCGACGGAGGCCGCCAGTTCCGGCTCCAGCTGCTTGCGCAGGGTGTAGATGTCGGCAATCGACGGCGGATCGAACAGGAACAGGTTGTCGAGCAGGCGGATCGCCTCCCCCGGTTCCACCGAGGCGACGAAGACGCCGCCGCCGGGCCCGCTCTTGGTGGAAATCAGCCCCTGGTATTCCAGCACCTTCAGCGCCTCGCGCAGGGTGCCGCGCGACACTTTCACGGTTTCGGGCGACAGCCAGTCGTTGGGCACCCTGTCCCCCGGCCTTAAACCCGCATGGACGATCTGTTCCCGGATCTGCTGGGCGACCATGTCGGTGCGGCGCAGCCGCCGGGGCGTCTTCGGGTCCGTATCGCCCTTTCGAAGTTTCATTGGCCGACTCATGCGCAGGTCCATCCGGTAATTCGCCTATGCCCGCGCCAGCGGATGATGGCAAGCCGCAATATGACCGGTTCCATCGCCTTTGGCCTCATCCGGAGCGGGATGAACTTCAATGCAGAGCGCCGTTTTATTGGCGCAACGGGCGGCGAAGGCGCATCCGGGCGGCGGATTGTAAGGGTCGGGCAGTTCGGCGGAGGCACCCTCGGCCAGAAGCTCATGGCGGCCGGGCGCGGGCGCGGAGCGCATCAGAAGCTCCGTATAGGGGTGGAGCGGTGCGCGGAACACCTGCCGCGCGGGGCCCAGCTCCGCCATGCGCCCGAAATACATCACCGCGACCCGGTCGCTGACGCTTTCCACCACCGACAGGTCATGGCTGATGAAGATATAGGTCAGGCCGAACCGGTCCTTCAGGTCGTCGAGCAGGTTCAAAACCTGAGCCTGCACCGAAACGTCGAGTGCCGAGACCGGCTCGTCCAGCACGATCAGCTCAGGCCCGGCGGCCAACGCCCGCGCGATACCGATCCGCTGCGCCTGCCCGCCGGAAAACTCGTGCGGATAACGCTCCAGGAACTCCGGCGCCAGGTTGACCGCGTCCAGCAGCTCATTCAGCCGCTGTTCCCGGCCGTTGGCGTCCAGGTTGGCCAGGTGGCGCAGGGGGGCTTCCAGAATGGTGCGAATGGTCTTGCGCGGATTGAGCGAGGCGACCGGGTCCTGGAACACGTATTGCACCTTGCGCGCCAGCGCCCGCCGGTCTCGTCTGGCCAACTCCGTCAGATCCTCGCCGCCGAAGGTAATGGACCCGGACGTCGGCAGGTCGAGGCCGACCACCAGCCGGGCGAGCGTGGACTTGCCGCAGCCGGATTCCCCGACGATGCCCAGTGTTTCGCCCTTTCTCACGTCCAGGCTCAGCCCCTGCACCGCGTGAACGGCCGGCGTGCGGCCTCCGAAGAGGGTGCGCGCGCCGCCGAAAATCCGTTCCACGTCGGAGATCGCAAGCAGGGTCTCACCGCCACTCCTTTTGACTGCCTCATTCATGCCGCGCCTCCTTCGTTCAACGGATAGAGGCAACGCACGCCACGCTCCGGCGAAGACATGACAAGATCCAGCTCGCCGGACCGGCAATCGGCCCGGACACGGGGACAGCGGTCGGCGAAGGCGCAGCCGTCGGGCAGGTTGTTGACCACTGGCGGGCGACCCTCGATGGCATCGAGCCGCCGCTCCGGTTCGCCCAGCACCGGCACGCATTCGATCAGCTTGGCCGTATAGGGATGCTGCGGGCTTTCCAGGATCTCTTTCGTGGTACCCGTCTCCACGATCCGCCCCGCATACATCACCGCCACCCGGTCGCAGATTGCCGAGACGACTCCGAAGTCATGAGTGATGAACAGGATCGCCGCGTTGCGCTCCCGGCGCAGGCCGTTCATCAGGGTCAGGACCTGCGCCTGCACGGTCACATCCAGCGCCGTGGTCGGCTCGTCGGCAATCAGCAGCTTGGCGTCATTCGCCAGCGCCATGGCGATGCAGACCCGCTGGCGCATGCCGCCGGAGAGTTCGTGCGGATAGGCCGACAGCCGCTCCCTGGGGTTGGGAATACGCACCAGAGAGAGAAGCTCCAGCGCCTTTTCCTTCAGTTGCGCATGGGAAAGCGGCTGGTGCGCCTTGATCGCCTCCTTGAGCTGGTCGCCGACGGTGAAGAGCGGATGCAGGGTCGAGAGCGGATCCTGAAACACATAGGCCACCGACCCGCCGCGCAAGTTGCGAATACGCCCGTCGCTGGCGGCGAACAGATCCTCGCCCTCCAGATAGGCCGCGCCACCCGCGATCTTGCCGGGCGGTGTCGGCACCAGCCCCATGACCGACATGGCGGTGACCGACTTGCCGGAGCCGGATTCGCCGACAACGCCCAGGCACTCGCCTTGCCTGACATGAAGATCGACCCCGCCGACCGCCTTGTAGACCGAACCCCCGATCTGAAACTCCGTACGCAGGCCCTTCAGGTCCAGCACACCGGGCGCTTCGGACGGCGGCGGAATATCGGACCCGCCGCGCGCGACTGCCGTGCGCGCCACCGGCCGGCTCAGCGATCCCGCCCGCAGACGCGGATCGAGCACGTCGCGGACCCCGTCGCCGAAAAGATTGATGCTCATGACCAGCGCGAAGATCATCAGCCCGGGAATGATCGACACATGCGGCGCGGTGAACAGGATCTTGCGCCCCTCGCCCAGCATGGAACCCAGATCCGCCTGCGGCGGCTGCGCGCCCAGCCCCAGGAACGACAGGCCCGCCGTTTCCAGGATCATCCAGCCGACGGTGGTCGACATGGTGATCACGATCACCGGCAGCACGTTGGGCAGGATTTCGATGAACAGGATCTGCACCGGCGACTTGCCGGAAAGCCGCGCCGCATCGACGAACTCGCGGCGCGCAAGACCGGAGGTGATGCCGCGGATGTTGCGGGCAAAGAAGGGAATGTTGACCAGCGCGATGGCATAAAGTGCGTTCAAAAGCCCCGGCCCCAGCACCGCGACGATGGCGAGCGCCAGCAGGATGTAGGGAAAGGCCATCACCATGTCGATGCCGCGCATGATGACCGTGTCCGCCCGCCCGCCCGCATAGCCGGCGACGAGCCCGAACAGCGAGCCGAAGAAGGCCGCAATCAGCGTCGCGGACACGCCGACAGCCAGCGACACCCGCGTGCCCCACAGGAGCCGGGAGAGCAGATCCCGGCCGAGATGATCGGTCCCGAGCAGATGGCCCGCGCTGAAGACCGGCAGCAGCCGGTTTGCGGGTGCCGTCGCATCCGGATCGGGAAGCGGCAGCAGCGGTGTTGCCAGCGCGATAAGACAGATCACCGCCAGCACGATCAGCCCGCCGGTCGCAAGCGTGTTGTTCAAAAGCAGCGCCACAGTGCCCGGACGGGCGGATTTCGGCGCCGGCTTGGCCTGCGTGTTTCCAGCCGTGTCGGTCATCAGCGCAGCCTCGGATCGAGCATGGTCTGGACCACGTCGGCCACCAGGTTGAACAGCACGTAAGCCGCGGCCACCACCAGGACGCCGCCCTGCACCAGCAACAGGTCGCGGGTGGAAATGGCGGTCACCAGCATGGAGCCGATCCCCGGCCACTGGAACACGGTCTCGATATAGACCGCCCCGCCGATGACGAAACCGGCCTGAATGCCGATCACCGGCACGACGCTCACAAGGGCTGCCTTGAACGCGTGCTTGTAGATCACCTTGCGTTCCGAAAGGCCTTTGGCCCGTGCGGTGCGGATATAGTCCTGGCGCAGCACCTCCAGCATGGCTGTACGGGTCAGGCGCGCGATCACGCCGGTGGCAACCACGGAAAGCGTCAGCGCCGGCAAGGCCAGGTGGCGCAGGAGATCGGGAAGGTCCCCGCCGCCGTAGATGGCGAACATGCCCGAGGCCGGGAACAGGCGCAGCTTGACCGCAAAGGCCAGGATCAGCAGAAGGCCCAGCCAGAACGACGGGGTCGAGATGCCGATCAGGACGAGAAAGGTGATGATCTTGTCCGCCCAGCCGTATTGGCGCACGGCCGAGACGATGCCCGCCAGCAGACCGAAGATGGAGCACAGCACAAGCGACGTGCCTGCCAGGATCAGCGTGGCGGAGAACCGTTCCAGCACCTCGTCCAGCACCGGCCGGTTCAGGGTGTAGGAGCGGCCGAGATCGCCGTGAAAGAGATTGCCGATCCAGATGAGGTATTGCTGGAACAGGCTCTTGTCGAGGCCGAGCTGCTGATTGAGCTTGGCGACGTTTTCCGGCGTGGCGTAGGAACCCAGGATCGCGGTCGCAGGATCTCCCGGGATCATTGCCATGATCAGGAAGACGATCACAGTCAGCCCGAACAACACCGGTATCGCAGCCAACAGCCTCCTGGCGATATAGAAAGCCAAACCTCTCTCCCCTCACTTGCGCAGGACAGTTGAATTCGGCGAGACACTCCGAAAATTCAGAAATCCTCGCCCCTTGCACCCCTCTCCCCCTCAAGGGGGGAGACGGGAGTATGCCGCCCGGCCTTACTGCATATTCAGGCATTTGGCCCTGAGAACTCGTGCCCCTTTATAGAAATCAACCCGGCAGGCCTGAGCCCGCCGGGTCGAAGCCTCAGACTACATGGGCTTTTTCACATGCTGCAGCATCAGGAAGAAGGACGGTTGCAGCTTGAAACCTTCCACGGACGCCTTGGTGACGGCGTTCTGCTTCCAGTTGGCGACGAACACCCAGGGTGCGTCGTCGTGGACGATCTGCTGCATCTGCTTGTAGAGCTTTGCCCGCTCGCCCTGGTCGGTGACCTGTCGGGCCTTTTCCAGCAGTTCGTCCACCTTGGGGTTGGAGTAGTAACCGGAGTTGAAACCGCCGTTATCCGGGAAGGCCTCGGTGCGCAGCGCGAGGAACGGCAGGGTATCCGGATCGTTGGTCATCCAGGCCATTTCGGCCATGGCGGCCTTGCCTTCCAGGCCCGGGTTCACCTTGCCCAGAAACGTGTTCCACTCGTAAGTCTCGATCTTGACCTTCATGCCCACGGCTTCCAGGTCCGCCTGGATGGCGGTGCCCATGGCGACCGGATCGAGCATGCCGGAACCGCCCTGGGTCACGTAGAAGGTGACTTCCTCGCCGTTGTAGCCGGCTTCCTTCAAAAGCGCCTTGGCCTTTTCAGGGTCGTACGGATAGGGCTCCAGGCTCTCGTCATAAGCCCAGGCAAAGGCCGGCGGCGTCGGGCCGGCGGCCACATCGGCCGTGCCCTGCAGCACGTTCTCGACCAGCGCTTTCTTATGGATCGCGTAGTTCGCAGCCTGGCGCGCCAGCTTGTTGTCGAAAGGAGCTTCCTTGGCATTGAGGATCAGGAACCAGACATGAGGTCCGGCCTGCTCCTGCACATTGAAGATCGGATCGGACTTGAACTGCTGCAGGCTGTCGGGCGGCACCTCGACCATGATGTCGAGCCCGCCGGAGAGCATTTCGGCGATCCGGGTGTTGGCGTCCGTGATCGGACGGAAGATCACCGCCTCAAGCTCCGCCGCCCCGTCCCAGTAGTCGTCATTGCGGATCACGACCACCTTTTCGTTGGCCGTCCATTCTCCGAACTTGTAGGCACCGGTTCCCGAGGGATTTCGGCCGAAGTCCTTGCCGTATGTCTTGACCGCTTCCGGCGAGACGATCAGGCCGGTCGGATAGGCGAGATTGGACAGGAACGGCGCATAGGGCGCCTTCAACTGGAAGGTGACCGTGGTGTCGTCGTCCGCCGTAACAGTCTCCACCTGAGAGAAGAAGAAGGCCAGCGGGAACGGTCCGGTATCGTGATAGGGATGTTCCTCGTCGAGTATGCGCTCGAAATTGAATTTGACCGCTTCCGCGTTGAACGGCGCGCCGTCATGGAAGGCGACCCCTTCCCTGAGCTTGAACGTATAGGTCTTGCCGTCGTCGGAAATCGTCCAGCTCTTGGCAAGGGCCGGCTCCACTTCCAGCGTGCCGTCCTTGTAGCGCACAAGGCCGTCATAAATGTTCATCAGGATGCGAAAATCATTGACCGCCGTGACCGCCTGCGGGTCCAGCGACTTGGGCTCGGCGATCTGGCCGACCACCAGCACATTCGGCGGCGTCTGCGCCTGCGCCGTCGGCGAAAACGCCATAAAGGCCGAGGCGAATGCCGCGGCTAGGAACTTTTTCATGACCATTCCCCTCGTTGTTTTCTCCGGGAATATTAATCATGATTAATTGTCATTTCACAATAATTATTTCATATTAATTTTCACCAAGGGGTTGCGACTCCGACGGCAAACAAGGCCTTAATGGCTGAAACCAGGGAGAAATCCGGATGCAGCGGCTCAACGCCAGCATCAATCTCGATCGCCTCAAATCTCTCCTCGACGGCGTCAATCGCTTCGGCTTCGACCCGAAAACCGGCGGCTACAACCGGCTCGGCTTTTCCAAATCGGACATCGACTGCCGCTCCTGGTTCGCCGGGCAGATGCGCGAAGACGGCCTGACCGTATGGATCGACGGCGCGCTCAACGTCTTCGGCCGTTACGGCCCTGAAGACGCCCCCTGCATCATGGCCGGCTCCCATCTCGATACCGTCGCCGACGGCGGCGCCTTCGACGGGTCGCTGGGCGCCTGCGTGGCGCTGGAATGCGTGCGGACAATGAAAGAGGCCGGACTGGAACCGGCAACAGCGATTGAAGTCGCCGCGACATCGGAAGAAGAAGGCCGCTTCGGCGGCATGCTCGGCTCCCAGGCGATCACCGGCGTTCTGACCGCCAACTGGATTGATTCTGCGGCCGATGCCTCTGGCCACCGCCTCACCGAGGTCATGGCCGCCGAAGGTCTCGACCCTTACGCGATCCTCGGCGCAGCAAGGCCGGAAGGCAGTGTCAAAGCCTTCCTCGAACTGCACATCGAGCAGGGTCCCGTCCTGGAAAACGAAGGGCTTCCCATCGGGATCGCCGACCGGGTCTCCGGCGTCTGCTATCTGGAAATGACCATGAGGGGCGTCGCCAATCATTCCGGAACGACGCCGATGCATCTGCGCGCCGACGCCTTCGCCGGGCTGAGCGAACTGGCACAGACGATCCCTGCCCTCATTGCGGAAGACGGCACCGATCAGAGCCGCATCACCATCGGCCACGTCACCCTGTCGCCCAATCAGCCGCACACGATACCGGGCACCGCCCAGTTCTCCGTGATCCTGCGCGACACGTCGGAAACCGTCATGCGCACCCTGCGCAAGCGGCTCGAGGAAAACGCCCACGAGATTGCCGCAAAACACGGATTGGCCCTACAGACCGCCGAACGAAGCTGGCTGCCGCCCGTGCCGCTCGACCCGGCTCTGGCCGACCGGCTCGAGACGCTCGCCGCAAACGCCGGTCTCCCTGCCTGCCGCATGCCATCCGGCGCCGGCCACGATGCCCAGACCATGCAGATGCTGTGTCCTGCGGGCCTGATCTTCGTTCCGAGCCGCGGCGGCATCAGCCACGCGCCCGGCGAATTCAGCGCCTGGCCCGATATCGAAAAAGGCGCTAACCTCATGCTCCATGCCCTGATCGACCTGAGCGGCGCGCGCATGTGACCGGTAAGGGCGGACGAGGTCGGCAAGACGCTCCTTGATCTCCGGTGCCGAGGCATGCAGACAGATGGCGTCGTGCTTTCGACTCATCCCCCGGCATCCGAAATGAGGAGCGTCCCGTGAATACCCCCCAGTCCCGTCTTGAAGGCACCTGCCGGTGCGGCCAGGTTCGTTTCGAGGTTTCCGCCCCGCCAGTCATCACCTCGGCATGCCATTGCCGGGGCTGCCAGCGTATGGCGTCCAGCGCCTATTCCCTCACCGCGATCTTTCCCGCCCCTGCCTTCACGGTCACGGCGGGAGAACCGGTGAAGGGCGGACTGCAAGGGCCGGATCTGGACCATTTCTTCTGCCCAAGCTGCAAGACGTGGATGTTCACGCGGATACCCGCTCTCGAAGGCCTGGTAAATGTGCGCCCCACCCTGCTCGACGATCCGGCGTGGACCAGACCCTTCATGGAAACCATGACCTCCGAGAAGCTTTCCTGGGTCGAAACGCCGGCACGACACAGCTATGAGGGTTTCCCCCCGCCGGAGGAATTTCTCCCGTTGCTTGAGGAGTTCGCGCGACATCAGGTTGATTACCGGTAAGCCCCATGGAATGAAAACGGCAGGCCCTCTCCCGGTCGTGACGGTCCCGGCCCCTTTCTGACTTCTTTTGATATCGTCCGGTCGGTTCCGGCGTGAGGATATCCGGCCCATCGGCAGCGTTGCGCCGCTTGCCCGGACCATGCAGGTGTTGCGCCCCTCGGGCCTGATCTTCGTTCCAAGCCGCGGCGGCATCAGCCAAGCCCCCGGCGAATTCAGCGCCTGGCCCGGCATCGAAAAAGGCGCCAACCTGATGCTCCATGCCCTGATTGGCCTGAGCGGCGCGGGGGTGTGAGCGGAAAAATAGCTGTCTTGGCGGCGTTAGTCTTCGGCGATATGCGCTGCCATCACATCCCGCATGGAAATAGGCTTGCGGCCCAGTAAACGCTCAAGCGTCGGGTCGACATTTGCGAATTCGCCGGCCCGTGCCGCGCGATAAAGTCCGAGCACAATGGCTGCGACAGGACCCGGCGTGCCCCGCTCCGCCAACTTCGCCTGTAACGCGTCATCGGCAACGATCCTGCGGCTGATCGGTTTGCCGGACAGATCGGATGCAATCGCCGCAAGATCGCCAAAATCGAGCGCTTCCGGTCCGGTAAGCGGCGGTGTCGGTCCGCTCTCGCGCGCGGTCTGGGCGAGGATGATCGCAGCCGCCTCTGCCAGGTCCGCATGGGCCGTCCAGGCAACCGGACCGTCCTGGGCCGTTTCCATTACACCGGTCTTGAGCGCCTCGCCCAGCATGGCGATCCCGCTCGAAGCGTAAAATCCATGGCGCAGCGCGGTCCAGGCCAGGCCGCAGTCGCGCAGCATGTCTTCGGTCGCGGCATGGTCGTGCATGGGCGGAAACGCGGATGTGGCACGCGCCGCCATCTGGCTGGTGTAGACGATCCGCTCCGCGCCGGCGGCCCGCGCCGCATCGATCGCGTTCCGGTGCTGGGTAAGGGTATCACCGCCATAGGCCCTGGCATTCGACGATACGATCAGCACCTGACGCGCACCCTCGAAGGCCAGCGCAAGGCTTTCCGGGTCGCCGAAGTCACCCGGCCGGACCCGGACGCCGAGCGCTGCCAGGTCGGCCGCCTTTTCCGGTTCCCGACAGGTCGCGCCCACCTCAGCGGCGGGAACCTGTTCCACTAGCTTTCTGACGATGGCGTGGCCGAGTTGGCCGGTGGCTCCGGTGACGATGAACATGGACAGTCTCCTGAAAGAATGAAAAGTCGTATTATCAGCGATAACAAAAAATCGATATCATTGATTATCATCGATAACAAGTACGGACTATCAACGGAAACAAATTCAGGTTATGGCTGTCTGATGAACGACGCAGAGACGACAAAAGGCGCACCGGCCAGGGATACCGATGTGCGCACGCGCATCGTCGAAGCCGCCGCCGCATTGATCGAGGCCGGCGGCCAGGGGGCTGCGACCACCCGTGCCGTTGCCGCCGCTGCCGGCGTGCAGGCACCCACTCTCTATCGCCTGTTCGGCGACAAGCACGGTCTGCTCGACGCCGTAGCCGAGCACAGTCTCAACGCTTACATCTCCGGAAAATCCACACGTAGGCGGGATCCGGATCCGGTGCAGGATCTGCGGGATGGCTGGGACATGCATGTGGCCTTCGGCCTCGCCAATCCGGGCCTGTTCGCCATTCTCGTCGGCGATCCCGGGGAAGTCCCCGCCTCCCCTGCCGTAGCTGCAGGACAGGAAGTGCTGCGCCAGCGGATCAGGAACATCGCATTGGCGGGCAGGCTCAAGACCAGCGAGGAAAGGGCCATCGACCTCCTGAGAGCAGCGGGCACAGGAACGGTGCTCACCCTCCTCGCCCAGCCGGAAGAGGCCCGCGACCCCGGCCTGTCCAAAGCCGCCCGCGAGGCGGTCATTGCCGCGATCACCGGCGAGCCGGCCATCCGGGACACCCGGGGCCCGGAAGGAGCCGCGGCGGCGCTGCGGGCCTCATTGGACCGCACAACAGTACTCAGCGACGGCGAGCGTCACCTGCTTGCAGAACTCCTCGACCGCATCGCCCGCGGCGGATAACGGCCGCCGTATCCAGATCGGTTAACTGACCACGCCTGCGGATATGGCATAGCGGATCAGTTCCGTTGTGCTCTTGGCGCCGAGTTTTCTCTTGATCGCGGAAGACGCGTTGGCCGCCGTCTTGTAACTGACCCGGAGGGAATCCGCGATCGACTGGAGATCCTGGCCCTCCCCGAGCAGGCGCAGGACCTGGTGTTCGCGTTCCGTGAGCGTGGACAGGGGGTCGGCCTGGCCGCCGATCTTCGCCGTTGCCAGCGACATGGCCATGTCGTGAGGCAGATAGGCCTTCCCCGCCTCCAGGCTCCGGACCGCGTCGAGAAAATCGTCCGGCCCCGAATTCTTGCTCAGATAACCGGAAGCCCCGGCGGCAAGCGCCTTGGAAACGAAGGCTGCCTGTTCGTTCATCGAGAAGATCAGGATGCGTGTCTTTGGCGCCCTGCGCAGCAACGGCTCGATGAGGTTCAGGCCTCCGACGCCGGGCATGCCGAGATCGAGGACGATCAGGCCGGGAAGATACACCTCGCAGAGGGACAGGGCGTCCCGGTCGGTGAGCGCTTCCAGCACCGGATCGTAGTCCAGCTCACGCAGCAACTGGCCGCAGCCCAGATGGGTGACCGGATGGTCGTCTATGACGAGTGCAGATTTCATGAGACTGCCCGCAGTTCCAAGGCGCTATCCGGCGCGGACAGCAGCGGCACGCCGGACACCAGCCGTGTGCCCCCGCCCTCTGCCGGACCGATGTTCAATTGACCGCCGACGGCGTCGATCCGGTCGCGCATGGCGGCCAGGCCGCGGCCGCCAGTCGTGTCATCGCTCATGCCGCCGGTCATGCCCAAACCGTTGTCTTCCACGACGAGCCGCAGAAGCGGGCCGGCGTCCGCATCCTGCTGCCGGAACAGGGAGGCCGTGATCCGTCCGGGCCGACCGTGGCGAAGCGCGTTCGTCACCCCTTCCTGGAAAAACCGGTAGACCGTGAGGTCGACGATCTCCGGCGTGTCGGGCAAGGTTTGCGGAAGATCCACACGCCACTCCACATCCGGATGGTTTTTTCGAAACGTCTGGAACAGATCCAGCAACGCATCGACAAGCGGCAACTGTCCGATGGCCATCGGCCTGAGCGTCGTCAGCAGGCGGCTGTTGGAAGCCTGGATCTGCGCGACGATCGACTGGATGGCGACCGCATCCTGCGCGAGATCCTGATCTTCCAGCCGTTCGGCGGCACGCGCGACCGCGGACGCCTTGACCTTCAGGCCGAACAGGCACGGTCCGAACTCGTCATGCAATTCCATGGCAATGGTGCGCCGCTCGGCGTCGCCGAGTTCCACGATGCGGCGGTTCAGCCGTGTCCGGTCCGCCTCGGCGGCCTCAAGGGCGTCGGACAGGTCGTCAAACCCCTGGAATATGGGAGCGAGGTCGGCACTGGAGCTTCGGCCGAGCCGGACCGAATGCTTGCCGTCCCGGAGCCTGGCGAGGGCCGCGCGCAAGGCATCAAGGGGCCGAAGCGTCCGGTTGACCAGCCAGAACAGGATCAATGCCGACACCACCGCGGAGACGAAGACGATCCAGAAGATGCCGGCGACATTGTGCCAGACCTCGGCGATCTCATTGCCGGGCGCCATGGTAATCGAGACATAACCGTACCGGTTGCCGTTTGCCCCGACCGGTATCCGGATCTCCCTGAATTCCGGTGTCGCAAGCCGCACGAACCAGTCCGGGACCACATTCGCGGGTCCGGCTTCGTCGACTTCGCGCAGCGGCAGAAGTCCGCGACGTGCGTCGACCAGGGCGATATGCACGTGCCGCGGCGCGACCAGCGTTTCCGCAAGCCTCGGCAGGACTTCGGACGGCGCCGTTTCCTGAAGCGTGTAGCCGAGGGTCGCGAGCACGAGCGCCCTTGCGCTTTTAGCCCCCGAATTGACCTCCAGCCTGACCGCATCCCGCGCGTTGATCACCAGAATGGCCGTCGTCAGGGTCAACGCGATCAGGTGAACCAGGCAAATGCTGAGCACGACCTGGTGCTGCAGATGCATCCGTCCGAACACGACTTCCTCCCCAATCCTGACAAGGGATCGTAGCGCCGGGATCGGGATCCGTCGACGAAAGAACGGACCTCGGGAACAATTGGCACCCGATTTGCCGAATGTTCCCAAGATCTTTTGGGAAGCACGGCGTAGGGAACCGGTGCTAGGTTTCGAACCGAAAGATGGGAAGGAACAGGGAAACAGGCGGATCGCCTCGAAGCCGATCGCACCGGAATTCGGGCTCTCAATCCCGGCACAGCGGAACGTTCTATCCAACCTCCTGATGTTTGGGCCAATGCTCCCGGCCCGGGCATCAGATAGTCGGGCCACTGTCCTTCGAGCCGATACCGTCCCCGCTCCTTCCCCTTTTTCCCGTCTGGACCTTTCGCGGGAGGACCGGAGAGGCGTCGTCGCCATGGAGGAAACCGAAGGGGGGAAGAAATTTCGATGAAACGCACATTCGCAGCCTTGGGCATGGCGCTCTTCGCAGTCCCGGCCACCGCCGCACCGCTTTGCGACAATCTCGGCTTCGCAGGCCTTCTGGCGGCCTGCAACCGGGGAGAGCCGATCGAACTGACCCTGGCCTCCGGTCAGCCGCTTTCCAGGGAAGCCAGCTACACCCTCCAGTCGGGTGCCTATTACAAGCTCGAAATCACCGCCGACGGGTCGGCTGAACTTGCCGTTTCGGGTGCCGATTTCTTTCGCGCCATCTGGATGAACGAGATCGTCATCAACAAGATCGAGGTTCGGCCGATGGCCATCGACAGCATCGAGTTCGATGCCGCGGGTACGGCGGAACTGTCCTTCATCGCCATCAAGCCCGGAAGCCATGTTCTGCATATCCCCGGTTCCACGGGCGAGGCTCAAAAAGTTACGTTCAATATTCAGTGACGGGCAATATTCAGTGACGGGCAATATCCAATGACGGGAAACATTCAATGACGGGAAACATTCAATGACGAGGACCCCTTCGATGAAGGCAAAGATCATTTCCCTTGCCGCGGTATTTGCCTTTTGTACCGGAGCGCTTGCCGCCGGAGAATCCGAAGGCAAGGTAGACGCGGAGACGGAAGCCGCGATCATGGCGAAACTCGCCGCCATGGAATGCCAGATGGCTCCCGACGATATCGAGGCGACTGAAGACGGATATGACCTCGACGACGTCATCTGCAAGGGCGGCAAGCAATTCGACATCGAATTCGATAAGGATCTGAACGAGATCGGAAGGCGGGCTGAGTAGACAGGTCCGGGAACCACAAGGCGCGCAACACCTCGCCTCTGTCTGCGGCGGGTCGCGATCCTGCCGAAGTGTCCATGCCGGCCACCGGATCGGCAACTGGACCGCCCCACCCGGTCTCGCGCCTTTTCTCGCCCGCAAATATTTTTAATCGAAAAGCCGGTTTGTTCGGTTCCGCCTTGTTTTCAACATCATCATGGCTTATGTAACCGCTCATCGATATTGTTTGACGAACTTTGTGACAATGCGGCTCACGCCGCCCGAAACGATCTTCCCTATCAACGTCGACCTAACCGCATACTGGCGCGAAACGCGTGGTGTGTATTCTCTGATGACCGATTGTAAGGAAATCGTTATGACCATCGGCACCGTAAAGTTCTTCAATTCCACCAAAGGCTTCGGCTTCATTCAGCCGGACGACGGCGGCTCGGACGTATTTGTCCATGTCACTGCAGTCGAGCGCGCAGGCATTCCCACGATCACGGAAGGCCAGAAGCTGAGCTTCGACGTCGTCAAGGACAGCCGCTCGGGCAAGTCGGCTGCGGACAATCTGCAGATCGTCTGAAGCCTGCCCTGGATCCTGAATCGGGATACACAGGCACGGATCACCAAGGTGAACAGAAAGGCCGGGTTGTAACCCGGCCTTTTTTGTTTTCCTCTGTTTTGAAGGACAGAAAGCCATGACCACTACGGACACCAAAGGGATCCGTTTCCAGTCAACGCGGCAGACTGCAGAAACAAAGGCCGAAACCACCATACGCATTTCCAAGGAAATCGCGCAGACCGAAGCCGATATCCGGAACGCCAAGACCGAAAAGCTCAAGGCCGCCCGTCTGGAAATGCTCGCGCAGGAAGCTGGAGCATCAACAGCCGGAAGCCGGACAGCCAAACGCAAAAGAACGCCCGATTCCATGGATTGATGTCAGGCCCGTGAAGGCCGTCAGGCGAATACACAAGTTGGAAATCATTTGACAACAGTGACTGCCATACACACCGATGCGACAGGACGCGAGCGCTCCTGGGTACAGGTTCTTGCGCCCTACCGGAAACCGAGCGCGCTCAGAAGCACGATCGAAATAGCCGTGACGGTCGTATCGTTTACAGCCTTGTGGGCCCTTGCCGCCGTCGCCATCGTTCACGATCACTGGTGGGGTCTCCTGTTTACGATACCTGCCGCCGGCTTTCTGGTGCGCCTGTTCATAGTGCAGCACGATTGCGGCCACGGCACCTTGTTCGAACGGCGCAGCCTCAACAACTGGATCGGCCGGATCATCGGCATCTTTACGCTCACCCCCTATGACTACTGGCGCCGCACCCATGCGGTTCACCATGCGTCGGCCGGCAATCTGGACCGGCGCGGGGTCGGCGATGTCGACACGTTGACGGTGCGCGAATACCGGGGTCTGTCCTGGTGGGGTCGCGCACGCTACTGGCTTTACCGCCATCCTCTGGTCATGTTCGGTCTCGGGCCTGCGTGGCTGTTCGTTTGCCAGTATCGGTTGCCGATCGGCCTGATGCGCTCCGGGCCTCAGCCCTGGATATCGACCCTTACCACCAATCTGGGCATCGCCCTGCCGGTCCTGATCATGATGTGGCTCGTCGGGATCGGTCCGTTTCTGCTTGTCCAGCTTCCGATCACATGGATGGCGGCCAGCGCCGGGGTCTGGCTGTTCTACGTCCAGCACCAGTTTGAGGAAACCCACTGGTCCGAAGACGGCGATTGGGACTTCCAGCACGCCGCATTGCACGGCAGCTCGCACTACGATCTTCCTCTGCCGCTGCGCTGGATCACCGGCAACATCGGCATCCATCACATTCATCACCTGGCGGCGAAAATTCCGTTCTACCGTTTGCCGGAAGTCCTGCGGGATCACCCCGAACTGCGCAATGTCGGCCGCGTTACCCTTTTGCAGAGCCTCAGATGCGTGAAACTCGTCCTGTGGGATGAAAACGCCGGACGGCTTGTGTCCTTCCGTCAGGCGCGTGCTGCCGGTATCTAGGGTACGGAGACGCCCTAAAGAGGTCCGGAGGGGTCGTAGGGTTCACTCGCGACGCGGACATCAACGTCCATGCCGTGAAACAGCGTACCGAACCGCTGGTCATAGGTGCCGCTGATCGGAATTGCCTGATACGGCGTCCGGGTGACCGCAATGCGGATCAGGTCCGGGCTGCCTATGATTCGATTGGTCGGATCGAACTCTACCCAGCCTTCCTCCGGCAGGTAGACTTCCGCCCAGGCGTGGGTCGATCCGCCTCCGGTGTGCTCATGACCGTTGTCCGCCGCGATATTCAGGTAACCTGTAACGAATCTGGCGGCGAACCCGAAATGCCGCGCGGCCTCCATGAACAGGAAGGCGAAATCCCGGCAACTGCCGGTTCCGGTGTCAATGGTCGTGGCGGCGCTTTGCGTGCCCGTTCTTTCACGGCGGATATAGGACAGCCTGTCGTTGATGGTATCGGACAGGTTTCTAAGAAACGCGAACACCTCATCTGGCCCCTTACCGGCCTCTTCCGCCAACCAGGCGGCCAGTTTTGAACGTTCCTGCGGATTTTCAAGCGCAATGAACGGTGCCAGATCGGTCAGGTCCTCGCTTGAGTAGACGAACGGATAGGCGCTTCCGGGCCGGTCGGGCGAAACAAGGAAATCCTCATGCGAAAACCGCCTGATCAGAAGCTCGCTTCTGATTTCCAGGCTGTCGGCAGGCGCGGGAAACTCCGCCGTGGCGACTGAGTTGCCGAACGTATCGAAGTGCCAGCGCACGCGGGCTTCCGGCGAAATGGCAATCGCCGACGAGACAAGCCGAAGGTCGTGTCCGTCCCTGGGCCGAAGCAAAAGCCGGTGAGGTCCGAATTTTACCGGCTTGCTGTAGCGATATCGTGTAGTGTGTACGACGCGAATGGCATTTGTCATTTGAACCTTTGTCGCCGCCGCATGTCGCCGCCGATTGTCCGAGGCTTTGGAAGCTCTTCAGCTTGGACGCTAATCCCCTCGCACACAAGGACAATCGCCTTGCTCATACGCATTGGCTTCGAAATCACCGTCACGTGCCCCGTTCCGGTCCCGATGCTGCTCGCCCTGTCGGTTCACAGCACGTTTTCCGGAAGAATGATCGGGTCGGATTATGTCCGCAATTCCAGCGTGACCGACCTGTCGGAATATACCGACCTGTTCGGCAACCGCGTGACCCGCGCGACGGCCCCTGCGGGTGTGTCCGTCTTCTGGTCGGATTCGATCGTTGAGGTGGACGGATTGCCGGACAAGGTCCAGCCGGCCCTGCGGCAAGCCCGGCTGCAGGACCTGCCGAACGAGACGCTGACCTATCTGGTCGCCAGCCGCTATTGCGATTCCGACCTCCTGGGAGATTTTGCCTGGAAACAGTTCGGCTGGACCGAAGCGGGATGGCCACGGGTTCAGGCGATCTGCGATTTCGTGCACGCCCACGTCACCTTCAACTACAAATTCGGCCGTCCGGACAAGACTGCGGGAAACGTGCTTGCCGAAAAGACGGGCGTTTGCCGTGACTTCGCCCATCTGTCGATCAGCCTGTGCCGGGCCATGAACATTCCCGCGCGTTATGCCAGCGGTTATCTGGGAGACATCGGCGTTCCCGACGCCGGGTTTGATGACTTCTGCGCCTGGTTCGAGGTGTTCATGGAGGGAGAATGGCACACGTGCGACGCCCGCTACAACGTCCCCAGGATCGGCCGGATCCTGATGGTCAGAGGCCACGATGCCTCCGACGTCGCGATGGTAACCTCCTTCGGCAACTACGAACTCACCGACTTTCGCGTCTGGAGCCATGAGCTGGCGGACGAAGAGGATGAAAGCCTGCTGCTTCAGTCCCTCGAGACCCGCCCCCATCCCCAGCAACGGGGATTGGGCGGACAGGTGGTCACAACCGCATATATGACGACCGCCTGAGGACGCCACCGGAGCATCGATTTCCGGGCAAGGCGGATCAAGCGGCGACAGACCGCCGCGACGACGAACCGGATGAGAGCATCGCCCGATGCTCTAAGATCAGCCCGTAACCGACTTCAGTCGGAAGATCGGGATCATGCCCGCGGACTTGGCGAGTTCCACCATGCCCATGTATTCGCTCTGCACCGACGGATCGCCGGAAAGGGCAAGTGCGCCGGCACAGGCTTCCGTTGCGTAGATGCTGTTTGCCGGCACGATCGGCTCGATCCGGGACGCCTTGGAGATTTCCGCACCGACATAGGTGGTTCTGCCCGTCAGAGGATCCTCGATCCGCGACATGGGGGCTACGTGAAGGCCGATCCGGATCGGCAGGCGGCCGGCTTCCGCCTTGTCGGAGCCGGACAGCGCCTCCAGGATCTCCCGGGGCAGCCGTGCCGCCGCTTCCACAGTGTCGATCACGAGGAAGATACCGTCCCCCCAGGTGTTACGGCAGAGAATGTTTGCCTCGTGCCGCGCCGCCACATCGGCAACGACCGCCAGGCTATGAGACAAGAAAGGCCCGATATCCGCTTCCTTGAGCTTGCTGAAGCCGGCGAAATCCGCGAACAAAACAGCCCGGATTTCGCGATCGGCATCGTCGGCAACAGGGGGCACATCCGGCAAGGCCTCGGGCCGAACGGATTCTCCGCCCGTGGTAAGGATCGTCTGCGGCCGGGACAGGCCGTGCCAGATGAGAATATCATCCAGGGTTCCGCCAGGTTTTCTGACCGGCGCCCCGTTCCAGACCGCTAGCTGATGCAGTTCGGCGTCGGTGGCCTGCGCCTGCAGGGCCGCCACGCCCCGGGTATAGGCGCTGCAATAGCGGAAGCTGGCGCCGTCAGCGGGCTGCCCGCCCGATGCGGCGAACGAAACGCTTTTCGCAGCTGCCAGGCAGACATCGAACCGCTCCCGCCACGTGCTGCCGAACGGCAGCACCGAAGCAGCCAGGAAGTCCTCGACTTCGAACGGCAGAATGACGTGGAGTTCGACGCCGGCCGCAAGCATTGCTTCCGCCGCGAGAATATCGACACCGGCGGCAAGCGCGCCGTAGGCCGTCTCCACCTGCTTTTCGGCTATGAAATCCCTGATCCGCCGCTTCATGAGGGTCTCCGCCGCACCGTCGAGACCCGGCCAGGGCATGTGACCGAGATAGCGGACGATCGGACCGCGCTTCAGCGGATCAAGAATGTCGTCTTCAAGACCGAGGACCTGACAGGTCTTCTTCAATTGCCGCCTCGTAGTCGCCATTTCGGCGCGCCCGGCTCCGAGGTCCGCGGCCCGAACGAGCGTTGCCGTCGTCCGGGCCGTTTGCCGCAGGATAAGAAAGGCCTCCGCCAGGGTGGCGAGCGAATAGTAGTCGGTCTTGCCTTCGCATGCGGTGATGCATCGGGAGGCGAGATCCTCCGCCTTCTCCATCTCCCCGATCCAGCAATAAAGCGCTGCCGCGTTGATGGCCGGATACGCATCGCCGGTCCGTTGGAACACCTCCAGATAGGCATCGGCGGATGCCTGGAAATGGCCCCGCGCCTCTTCGCCTCGCGCCTGCAGGCCCAGATCCTTGTGCAGGCGGGCCCAGAGCGCACCGATGTCGGTTTTCAGCCGCGGATCGTCGACAGGAAGCCCCCGCAGATCGAGATCCCGATAAAGCTCCATCGCCCGCTCCGTTGCGCCGGCCCGCGCGATAGCCAGAACGGCGTTGTAGCTCAGTTCCGGATCCGACGGATAGTGCTGGAGGCCCGAGACCGCCGCGTCATGGGCTGCCAAAACACGACCTGTCGCCATGGTGGCTTTTACTCGACCGATAATTTCCGCCAACCGTTCCGCCACGTTCAAAACGCTTCCACGACTTCGATTTCTGAAGAGAACGGCTCGTCCCGCCTGAACCTCTTCAGCCGGGGGACGAGCCGTCATGATGGGGCTAGCGGAGCGCCTCAGGCCACGACCGTCTCGCCCGGCTTCGGCAGTTTCACCTTCGAGGCGGCAGCCCCCAAAGCGCCGATAAAGGTGTCGGCATTCTGGTCAAGGATCGGGAAGGTGCCGTAATGGCACGGAATAATGGTGTCGAAATCGAAAAAACGGTTGCAGGCAAGCGCCGCACTCTTGCCGCCCATGGTGAACCGGTCACCCACCGGCACGATCCCGACCTTGGGCCCGTAGATCTCGTTGACCAGGGCCATATCCGAAAAGATGTCCGTGTCGCCCATGTGATAGAGCACCGGCTCGCCGGGTGCGGCCACGATCAGGCCGTGCGGGTTGCCCATGTATTTGAAGCCGTCGCCGTCTGCGGCAGAAGCCGACGAATGATGTGCCACGGTCAGGCCGACCTTGAATGGCCCCACATCGAGGAACCCTCCGGAATTCATCGGATTGATGTTGTCCACACCCTTGCCGTTGGCCCACATGCAGATCTCGTAATTCGCGGTCAGCTGGGCGCCGGTCTTCTTGCAGATGTCGAGGCTGTCGCCGATGTGGTCGTCGTGCCCGTGGGTCAGAAGCACATGGGTCACGCCTTCGGCCACCTGGTCGACGCTGAGGTTTTCAGGGAACTTGGGATTTCCGGTGAGGAACGGATCGATCAGGATCGATGCGCCTGCAATGTCCATCTTGAACGCGGAATGACCGTACCAGGTTAGTTTCATATCCGGGTGCCTCCTCGTTGGTTTGGTCCGTTTGCGCACCATGGCCGATCCGGGACGGGAAAATCCAATGAAAATTCGTCAACAGTCCCCGGCGGGGTACCGGATGGCGGAAGACTGGCGCAACCGCCCTCTGCCCGGATCGTTCGAATTGCACGGACCGGATTTATCCTTTGTTCAACACAATGGAAGTTTCCCGTAGGGGTTAAGGAAAATCTGCGACACACGCAGCATAATGGCTTTTCAATCCGTAAGTTACGGAAGAGGGGTCCTCTGGATGAAAATCAGAAGTTTTCTGATTTTGTCGTTCCTTGTTGCAACGCTTGTACCGTCGCTGATCTTCTGCGCGTGGTCCTACCGCGATGGCGTGAACCGGGAATTCGCGGAGGTCAAGGACCGGCATCTTCTGATCGCGCGCAATCTCGGCTTCGCGCTGGAGCGTTATCATCAGGATGTGGTCGCCGCGTTCGAATCCGTCAGCGCGTCCCTGGTGACCGGAACGGAAATGCCCGGCATGACCCGTCTGCTGCGACGGCTCGACATGCTCTGCGTCCTGAACGTCGACAGCACAAACGGGGAAATCCTGGAGAAACTCGAAGTCGACCCCAGCGGCAAGCAGTCGAGGCTGCCTGCCGATCTCTTTTCCGACCTGAAGTCGATCGCCGTACTCGGCCGAACCACCTTCACCGGCGTACGCGCCGATGCAAAAGGCCGGAATGTGATCTTCATGGTCAGGGGCCATGGTTCCTATCTGTCCATCGGCCAGATCAGCACCAGTTACTTCGTTTCACTCGGCCGAAGCATCGCCTTTGGCATCAAGGGACACGCCGCGATTGTCGACCAGTCCGGCAACGTCCTCGCTCACCCGCTGGCGGACTGGGTCGCCAACCGCAAGAACATCGCCAAGGTCTCCGCGGTCCAGCGGATGATGAACGGCGATACCGGCATCGAACGGTTCTACTCCCCCGCCATGAAAGGCGACATGATCGCCGGCCTGACCTCGGTGCATGGTCCGGGCTGGGGTGTCATGGTTCCGCAGCCGGTCTCCGAAATCTACGACAAGGTCTACGCCAACCTGGCCTCCGTCTTTATGGCGATCGCGGCAGGTCTCGGGATTACCCTGCTGCTCGGTTTCGTGCTGGCCCGCTCCATTTCCACACCACTTGAAAAGCTGGTCGAGAAGATGAAGCAAAACGCCCGCAGTCGGCAGCTCAATACCGTCGGTACCGACATCGGCGTGGTCCCCTTCACCGAGATCATCGATTTCCGCAACAGCTATAACGTCATGGTCCGCCGGGTCACCAAGGCTGGCAAGCGGATCGAGACCCTTGCCTATACCGACGCCGTCACCGGCCTGCCCAACCGGCTGCGCCTGCAGGCGCTTGCCGCGCCGATCCTGGAAGATGCCGGTCTGGAAGGTATGGGCAAGTCAGCGCAGGGCGGTGTCCTGATCCTGGTTGACCTCGACAACTTCAAGGAGATCAATGACATCCACGGCCGCGACGTCGGCGATGTCTTCCTGAAAGCCTGCGCCCGGAAACTCACGGTCGTGACCAACGTTCTGCGAGCGGAACGGGCGCTCGCCGGCAAGGACGGTGATCCCCTCCTTGCGCGTATCGGCGGCGATGAATTCATTGTCATTGTGCCGGGTCTCCACGAGGAAGATGCGATCCTGGCGTTTCTCGACGCCCTCCGGACCGAACTGACGACGCCCGTGCCGGAGCTTCCCTTCATTTCCAATTCCAGCGCCAGCATCGGCTGCGCCCGCTTCCCCCGCCATGGAACGGATCTCGAGGAACTGATCAAGCGCGCCGACATCGCCATGTATCACGCCAAGGTCAGCGGCAAGAACAAGTCGGAGATCTACAGTACCGGCATCGGCACCCAGTCGGTCGCGGAACTGCGCCGCAACCTGATCGCCGCCATCGAAAACGACGAACTGGTGCTGGAATATCAGCCCAAGATCTGTTCCCGCCGCCAGAAAGTCTGCGGCGTGGAGGCTCTGGTGCGCTGGGACCATCCCCAGCACGGCCGCCTGCTGCCTGGCATCTGGATCCCCGCGGTCAGCGACTCCCCGGCCATGTCCCGTCTGGGCGAATGGGCCGTGGAGCGCGCCATGACGGATTACAGACGCCTGGCCGGCACAGGCTGCGACCTGTTCATGTCGGTGAATATCGGCTCCAGGCACTTTGTCGCCCCCGACTTCGTCTCCTCCATCGACGCCATCCGCGAGCGCCTGGATTTCGATCCCTCCCGCCTGGAGATCGAGGTGACCGAGGATGCTCTCTTCGTTTCCGAAGACCGAGCGGTAAAGGCTTTCCGTGACCTGCACGAGCGCGGCTATACGGTTTCCATCGACGATTTCGGCAAGGGCTATTCCAACATCGCCCGGCTGGCGCAGTTGCCGGTCGACTTCCTCAAGATTGACCGCTCCATCATCGTCGGTGCTTTCGAGGACATCCGCACCCGTTCCATTCTGGAAGCCATCATGACCATGGCCAGCGACCTCGGCTGCAGGACTGTCGCCGAAGGCGTGGAGACACTGCAGCACGCGGAATTCGCCACCCGTATCGGCGCCAATTGCCTGCAGGGCTACTATTTTGCCGCCAGCATGCCGATCGATACGCTGGTCGACTGGCTGGAACACCAGTCCGACAGGGCCGTGCAGGCCTATCACGAACGGCTGAAGGAGGCCGTTTGAGGCTTTCCGGGCTGGCACAGGTCCGCGACTGCTGATAAAGCCGGACCATGGCATCCGATCCGACCCTTCTCCTCGATGATTTCCTGGCAGCCCTGCCGTCCTCCGGCCGTCTGATCGGCCTCGATCTGGGCACCAAGACCATCGGCCTCGCCCTCTCCGATCTCGGCCGGGGCATCGCAAGCCCGATGGAAACCATCCGGCGCAAGAAATTCACCCTCGACGCCGAACGCCTGCTTCAGATCTGCACCGACCAACAGATCGGCGGCATCGTCCTCGGCCTGCCGCTGAACATGGACGGCACCGAAGGGCCTCGCGCCCAGGCCACCCGCGCCTTCGCCCGCAACCTGGCGCAGAAGACGGACCTGCCCATGACCCTGTGGGACGAACGCCTGTCGACCGCCGCCGTGACCCGCACCCTGCTCGAAGCCGATTCCAGCCGGGCGCGCCGTGCGGAAGTCGTCGACAAGATGGCCGCTGCCTACATCCTGCAGGGATTTCTTGATCGCCTGGGGCACATGGGATCGATCTGAATGGTGATGACGATCCACGCCCTGCTACCGGTCATTCTGGTAATCGCGGCCGGCTATCTGGTCGCCCGCACGGGCCTCATTACCGGCGACCAGTGGCATGGCGTCGAGCGGCTGACCTATTTCGTCCTGTTCCCGGCGTTCCTGTTCAAGACCATCGTGCTGATGGACTTTTCAAAGCTCCCGACCTTGTCCATGGGCGCGACCCTGCTTTCGGCGGTCGCCACCATGGGCGTCCTCTTGCTGGCGCTCCGACCGGTGTTTCTGAGGGTATGGGGCATCACCGGCCCACGCTTTACCTCCATCTTTCAAGGGGCGCTGCGCTGGAACGGCTTCATCGCGCTGGCGGTCGCGGCCGAGGTCATCGGCTCTAACGGGGTCGCACTGATTGCCGTCGCCATGGTGGTCATGATCCCGATCCTGAATGCGATGTGCGTGCTGGTGCTGTCGCGCTATGCCGGCGGCGAAGCGCCGTCAACGGCAAAGGTCCTGCGCGACCTCTACACAAACCCTTTCATCGTTTCCATCCTGGCCGGCCTTGCCATGAACCTTTCCGGCCTGCCAATTCCGGCCATCTTCCAGTCCACGCTCACGATCCTCGGCAGCGCAGCCCTGCCGACCGCCATTATCTGTGTCGGCGCGGGGCTCGATCTTGCCGCCTTACGCCGTCCCGGTCCGGCCCTGACTTCGGGCACCCTGATCCGGCTTATCGGCATGCCGCTGATGGTCGCGGGCTTCGCCTTCGTTTTCGGCGTCACCGGCCCGGCACGCGCCGCCACGGTCATTGCCGCCAGCGTTCCCTGCGCCGGCAGCGCCTACGTTCTTGCCAGACAGATGGGTGGCGACGCCAAGCTGATGGCGGAAATCCTGACCCTGCAGACCGTTGCGGCGATCGTGACCATCCCGCTGATGCTGTATTTGCTGACGTAAAAGCTTCCGGGGCTCTGCCCCTACTCCTCCGGATAAAGCCAGTCCACCAGCGCCCGCGCATTGTGGCGCGGGGAGAGCATGCCGTAGGTGGCGCGCCACTGGCCGGCGAGACGGCTTTCGATAAAGGCATCGCAGATGCCCTGAGGCACGATCTGCTTCAGCGCGGCAGCCGCCCCCGTCAGGGCGAGCTGTTCGATAAGAATACGGCCGTTGGCCGGGTCCTCCACGGCGGCTTTGGCGGCGGCTGCGATCACGTCGCAGGAAGACTTGCCGCCGCTGCCCAGCGCCTCGGTGAATTCGGCAAGCACCGCCTCAAGCGCCTCCGGCGCCTTCTGCAGCGCGCGCAGCACGTCGAGCGCCATGACGTTGCCGGAGCCCTCCCAGATCGCATTGACCGGTGCGTCGCGGTAGATCCGTGCCATGTCGAAATCCTCCACGTAGCCATTGCCGCCCAGGCATTCCATCGCCTCGTAGGTGAGCGGCGGCGTGCTCTTGCAGATCCAGTATTTGATCGCCGGGGTCATCATCCGCACATAAGCCGCATCGCGCTCGCTCGTCCCCATCCGGTCGGCGGCCCTGACCAGCCGAAACGCCAGTGCGGTGGCCGCCGCCACGTCCAGCGCCATGTCGGCCAGCACCCGCGTCATCAGCGGCTGGCCGAGCAGCTTTTCCCCGAAGACCTCCCGGTGGCGGCAATGATGAACCGCACGCGACAGGCTCGCGCGCATCTGCGCCGCCGAGCCCAGCGCGCAGTCGATGCGCGTCGGCACCACCATCTCCAGGATCGTGGCGATCCCCCGTCCCTCATCGCCGATCATGAAGCCCGTAGCGCGGTGGAATTCCACCTCCGAGGAGGCGTTGGAGTGATTGCCGAGCTTGGTCTTCAGCCGCTGGAAGTGCAGCCCGTTGAGCCGCCCGTCGGGAAGCACCCGCGGCACCAGGAAACAGGACGGCCCTGCGGATGTCCTCGCCAGCACCAGGAAGGCGTCGCACATGGGCGCGGAGAAGAACCACTTGTGGCCGGTAATCCGGTGCGTGCCGTCGTTGCCGGCTTCGGCCGACGAGGTGATTGCCCTCAGGTCCGTGCCGCCCTGCTTTTCGGTCATGCCCATACCGATGGTCACGCCCGGTTTCTGTTCCAGCGGCAAAAGGCGGGCGTCGTAGACCCGCGTCTTCAGCTTTGAAAGCCAGTCGCCGAACCGGTCCGGCTGCCGCTTCAAAACGGCACCTGCCGCATTGGTCATTGTGATCGGGCAACAATGGCCGGTTTCCACCTGGGAGGTCAGGAAGTACTTTCCGGCCCTCAGCGTCTGCGCCCAGGGCTTTTCCTCTTCCAGCACCGCGCAATGCAGCCCTGCCTCCACCGAGCGGCGCATCAAGGCGTGATAGGCGGGATGGAAATCGACCCGGTCGGCGCGCCGGCCGTGCTTGTCGTGGGTGATCAGTTCCGGCTTGT
This sequence comes from Roseibium sp., assembly GCF_048260565.1. Classification (GTDB taxonomy): domain Bacteria; phylum Pseudomonadota; class Alphaproteobacteria; order Rhizobiales; family Stappiaceae; genus Roseibium. The sequence goes on from NZ_JBLXGP010000014.1 coordinate 166,325, forward strand.
GTTCATTGGCGAGCCGGCCCAGATCGAGGATTTCCCGCGTACCGCAAATGGCGCCATGGGTCAGGAATTCGCCTTTCGCGTTTTCGTCCAGAGCCTCGCCTTGGGCGGCGATCAAAACCGGGTCGGTCGCCGCCAGATTGAACCCGCCGTAGTCAGGCGCCTGATTGAACACGTCATGGGTGGCGTATTCCGGCAGGCTGCCGCCCCTTTCTCCCGACGGGTTTCCCGGTTCCTGGATGGCCATCAGCGTCTCCCCCACCCCGCGATTCGCGAACACGTGTGGACAGGGTAACATGAAGGAAAGCGAATGCTTGTAAGCGAATTCGATTCCGCCTATAGCCATGATCTCGATGAGCGCACCAGATCCCCATCGAGCCAGCCTGAAATTCCCACGCATGACGTGGTTTGCCTCCCGGTGGTGTCCGCGGTCTGAAACGCGCGCCGAAACAGGATGCAGAAGACATGCAGGCTGACCTTTTCCCCCACCGACATCTGCTCGGGATCGAAGGGCTTCAGCCCCAGGATATCCTTGGCCTTCTGGACCGGGCGGAAGCCGCCGTCGAACTCAACCGCCAGGTGGAAAAGAAAAAGTCCGTCCTGAGCGGCCGGACCCAGATCAACCTGTTCTTCGAGGCCTCCACCCGGACCCAGGCCTCCTTCGAACTCGCCGGCAAGCGGCTCGGCGCCGATGTGATGAACATGGCGGTCTCCTCGTCTTCGGTGAAGAAGGGCGAGACGCTGATCGACACGGCCGCCACCCTCAACGCCATGCATCCGGACCTGCTGGTGGTCCGTCACCATGCGGCCGGCGCCGTGCATCTGCTGGCGCGCAAGGTCGACTGTTCGGTGGTCAATGCCGGCGACGGCCCCCACGAGCATCCGACCCAGGCCCTGCTCGATGCGCTCACCATCCGCCGGCACAAGGGCAAGATCGCCCGGCTGACGGTTGCGATCTGCGGCGATATCGTCCATTCCCGGGTCGCCCGCTCCAACATCATCCTGCTCAACGCGCTGGGCGCGCGGGTCCGCGTGATCGCTCCGTCCACCCTGCTGCCGAGCGGCATCGAGAAGATGGGCGTGGAGGTCTTCCGCGACATGCGCGAGGGCTTGAAGGGCGTGGATATCGTCATGATGCTGCGCCTGCAGCGCGAGCGCATGAGCGGTGCCTTCGTTCCGTCGGTGCGCGAATATTACCGCTACTACGGTCTGGACATGGAAAAGCTGAGCTTCGCCCGCGATGATGCGCTGGTGATGCACCCCGGCCCGATGAACCGGGGCGTGGAAATCGATCCGGCCGTAGCCGACGGGCCGCAGAGCCTCATTCGCGAGCAGGTGGAAATGGGGGTCGCCGTGCGCATGGCCGTGCTCGAAGCCCTCGCCGCCCATCTGCCGAACCAGTAGGAGTATTAAGGTGGCCTCAGATACCCCCAAACCGCTGGTTCTCTCCAACGCCAGGGTGATCGATCCGGCAAGGGATCTCGACGCGCCGGGCTCGGTGATCATCGCCGACGGCACCATTCTCGCGGCCGGACCCGAAGCCGCCAACCAGGGCGCGCCCTACGGCGCTGAGATCATCGACTGCGCAGGCGCCATCGTCGCCCCGGGCCTGATCGACATGTGTGTCTCGGTCGGCGAACCGGGGGCCGAGCACCGGGAGACGCTGGCAAGCGCCAGCGACGCGGCCGCCGCTGGCGGCGTCACCACCATCTGCACCATGCCGGAAACCGATCCGGTGATCGACGACCCGGCCCTGGTCGATTTCATCCTGCGCCGCGCCCGCGACACCGCCAGCATCAACGTTCATCCGATGGCGGCCCTGACCAAAGGCCTTGCAGGCCAGGATATGACCGAGATCGGTCTGTTGCAGGAAGCAGGCGCAATTGCCTTTTCCAACGGCCACAAGTCGGTGCGCAACGCCCAGACCATGCGCCGGATTCTCACCTACGCCCGCGACTTCGATGCGCTTGTCGTCCACCACACCGAAGACCCGGATCTGGCCGGCGGCGTCATGAACGCGGGCCTCAACGCCAGCTGGAAGGGCCTTTCCGGTATCCCGCGCGAGGCCGAGGTGATCATGATCGAGCGCGATCTCAGGCTCGTCGGCATGGCGAAGGGGAAATACCACGCCAACCTGATTTCCACCTCCGACAGTGCGGAAGCGATCCGCATCGGCAAGGATCGGGGGCTCAACGTCACCGCCGGGGTCTCGATCAACCACCTGACCCAGAACGAAAACGACATCGGCCCCTACCGGACCTTCTTCAAGATGTCGCCGCCTCTGCGCGACGAGGACGACCGCCGGGCGATGATCGCCGCCCTTGCCGACGGCACCATCGACATCCTCGTCTCCAACCACGATCCTCAGGACGTGGAAACCAAGCGGCATCCCTGGGCGGAAGCCGAGGATGGCGCCATCGGTCTGGAGACCCTGCTCGCCGCGGCCCTCAGGCTCTACCATTCCGGCGATATCGAGCTGCTTCCCCTGCTCGCCTGCATGACCTGCCGCCCCGCCGACCGGCTCGGCCTGGAGACCGGCCGGCTGAGCCAGGGCGCACCGGCGGATGTGGTCGTGTTCGATCCGGACCGTCCCTGGGTGCTGGAAAAGAGCGCTATCCGCTCCCGCTCCAAAAACTCGCCCTTCGAGGACGCGCGTTTTTCCGGCCGGGTGCTGCATACCATCGTTGCAGGCCGGCCCGTCTACACTTACGCTTAGGTTCAGGACGCTAAGCCACAGACAAAGCGGAGGAAACGCGTGCCCGATCCGATCAGTTGGGGTCTAGCCTGGCCCTATTACCTCGCCGCCCTCGCCTTCGGCTACCTGCTCGGATCGATCCCCTTCGGACTGGTGATCACGCGCATGGCCGGTCTCGGAGACATCCGCAACATCGGCTCCGGCAACATCGGCACCACCAATGTGCTCAGAACCGGGCGCAAGTCGCTTGCCGCCGCCACCCTGCTCGGCGACGCGCTGAAGGGAACGGTCGCCGTCCTGATCGCCCGCTATTTCTACGGTATGGAAATGGCACTGATTGCGGGTCTCGGCGCCTTCCTCGGCCACCTGTTTCCCATCTGGCTGAAGTTCAAGGGCGGCAAGGGTGTGGCCACCTATCTGGGCATCCTGCTCGGTATCTACTGGCCGGCCTTCTTCGTCTTCGCCGGCATCTGGCTCGCCATGGCCTACCTGTTCCGCTATTCCTCGCTCTCCGCCCTGATGGCAAGTCTGGCGACCCCGTTCCTGCTCTACAGTGTCGGCCAGTTCCAGATGGCGGAAATGTTCCTGGCCATGACGCTGCTCCTGTGGCTGAAGCACAACGAAAACATCCACCGGCTGATGATGGGCGAGGAATCCAGGATCGGTTCGAAATCCAAGGCCGAATCCGGCGGCGACGCGGGCGCATGACCGCCGAACCCCGGCTCGACACAGCGTCGCGCCTCGACGAGGCGCAACGACTGGCATGGCTCCGGCTGATCCGCTCCGAAAACATCGGCCCAAGCACCTTCCGCGACCTGATCAATCATTTCGGCACCGCCCAGGCAGCGCTTGAGGGCCTGCCCGACCTGTCCCGGCGCGGCGGCAAGGGCAATCTGCGCATCTGCTCTGAACGGGAAGCCGAGGACGAACTGAGCGCCCATCGGAGCGCCGGTGCCCGTGTCATCGCCATGGATGATCCGGACTATCCGCCGCACCTGCGCCATATCGACGGACCGCCGCCGCTTCTCTCCCTCCGGGGCAGCGGCGAGACCCTGAGCAACCCGCAGACACTCGCGATCGTCGGCGCCCGTAATGCCTCCCTGTCCGGGCGCAAGCTGGCGGCCACCATCGCAAGAGAACTGTCCGGCAACGGCTATGTCATCGCCTCGGGGCTCGCCCGCGGTATCGACGCCGCCGCCCATGAGGCAGCGCTCGCCGGGGGCACCGTCGCCGTCTTTGCCGGCGGCATCGATCATCTCTATCCGCCCGAACACGGTCCGTTGCTTAAAGCCATTCTGGATGCGGGCGGTACGGCAATCAGCGAAATGCCTTTCGGCTGGAAGCCGCGCGGCCGCGACTTTCCCCGCCGCAACCGGCTGATTTCCGGCCTGTCGCTTGGCGTGGTGGTGATCGAGGCCGCAAAGGCCTCCGGCTCCCTGCACACCGCCCGCTTCGCCCTGGAACAGAACCGGGAAATCTTCGCCGTCCCCGGTTCGCCGCTGGACGCCCGGTCCGAGGGCGCCAACCGGTTGATCCAGCAAGGCGCGGCCCTGATCACTTGCAGTCAGGACATCCTCGACGCCCTTTCCGGACGAAGCGAACCGACGCTGCCCTTCGGCTCCGGCTTTTCGGAGCCAGGCGGCGCGGCGCCCGAGGAGCCATCTGACAAGATCCGCCAGCGCATCCTCACCGCTCTCGGCCCCACGCCGGTCGAGGTCGACGACCTGATCCGCGATCTTGGCGAACCGCCCCGCACGGTCCATGTCATCCTCCTGGAACTCGAACTCGCCGGCCGCCTGGAGCGGCACCGGGGACAGAAGGTGTCGTTGGTTTATTGAGGCAGGGACAATTGGCCGCTGCAGCCCCGATCAAGTCAGGGACAACCGCCGAATAGGTGGCAAGCACCGTCGTTTCCAGCCCACCTCGGTCATCAACCCGCTCAATAGGGTTGATGACAAAGGTGAGCTTTTCCATAAATTCAACTGTATTATGGGCTTCAGCCCACTTTCCGGCCCGTTACGGTGCTTTTTTCAGGCCGGCATTGCATTTGACGTAAACGGTGAACGGCGCGCCGCTGCGTTGATTGGTTGTGTTGCTAATGTTCCACTTGCCGTTCTTCGCCTTGCCTTTCCGAGCGGCGACCGCATCCAGTTCAAAATATGCAGCAGCTTTGATAGTCCATTCCTTGGATAGAACTTGAGTCTTTGACAGACCCTTCTTCGTTTTATTGGCGAGGTTGGTGTTGCACAAATCGACAGGTTTCTTGATCCAAGCCAGCTTGCTGACGGGGACGTTGAAGGTCTTGTACAGCTTGACTGTGCGTTTAGTTCCGCTTCCCACATCGCGCCCTTCGAAGGTCTTGTCCCAAAAACTGCCCGGGTGTTCGAAGTACTTGACATTCCCATATGCGCCAAGCGCCAGAGCGACAATTCGCTCCCCTTTGGTTGCCTTTGCATACATGTTGAAAAGGAACATGTGATTTTTCGTTTTGACACCGGTGTAGCCGCTCAGGTTCGCCGATACTTCTACGGGCTTCGTATCGACGATACCCTGCGAAAGTTTCACCTTTTCGATCCAGTCCTTGGCAAAGGCATTTGAAGTCAGAGCGAGGATCAATGTTCCGGCGGCGGCGATATTAAAAATTTTGTTCTTAGTCATTTTTATTATCCAATACGATTTTTCGAAGCCCACAACGAACAATCTGGAGATCTCGCACTGAACTCGTCCTGAACTGCCCGTTCAGCTGGCATTCAGTTGGGAAACAGCCGCTGAAAATTCAAAAGACAGCGCTACTCTCCCCTGCGGGAGGAATTTATGCGCTGCTCACGGCAGGATCGGAGTCTTGTGGCGGTTGCCGCCGAATACAAGAGAGTATGGACCGATGCTGGGGCCCCTCACCCGGACCTCTGCCCAATTCGGAAGTGGTCATCGCCGCGTCCTCTATTGTTAATCCCGGTCGCGCTTACGTTTGCCGGGAATAAGCCGCCTCCCTTCCCCTCCCTCCCAGAACGCCTTTGCCCCGTCCGGAAAAGTCTCGAGCATCGCATCGAACGCCTTCCCATCCACCTGAGCCCGCAACGCTCGGGCGACACCTTCAATAGCGTTTGCGGGCGAAAAGTTGTGATGCCGGCGCAGAGCCTGAACCTCTTTCGTCATTTCCTCACGGCTGGAAAAGGCAACCGGCACCTCGTCAACGTCCCAGTCCTTGACGAACAACGCCCGCAGGACGACAGGCAATTCGTTGGCGAAACGCAGACCCTCCGGCACGGTTAGCCGGCGGCGGAAGGCAAACAGCACGCCCTGCACGGTCGTATAGGTCTGGTTGCGCGTGGTCAGATCCAGCGCGACGCGCGCATCTTCCAGAAAGCGGTCGAAGATCTCTCCGGCGCGCTGGTACTCATTCGGCATCGGCATGATCCGTATTCCACGTCATGGATAATGTGTTCGGCCCGGTTATAATGCATCAGGTTGTCCGGTTCGACAGATACACGCCAAAGGTCGTTTCCGGAACTGTCGGCCCCGGTTCGCGGTCCGGTGGATAACTTGCCTTTTTGCAGGGTCACTTGACCACACCCGCGCAAAGGTCCATTTGACAGGCGGTCGGCGATCCGTGATCGTCGCCATCTTGAAACAGTGAATTTATTCGGGACGCGGCTCGGGGCTCCGCATCCGTTCCCGTCAGTCAGCATTTGGGAAACGATGAACATCGTCATTGTGGAATCGCCGGCCAAGGCCAAGACGATCAATAAATATCTCGGCTCGGATTACCATGTGCTGGCCTCGTACGGCCACGTGCGCGATCTGCCCCCGAAGGACGGATCGGTCAAGCCGGACGAAGACTTCGCCATGAGCTGGCAGGTGGATTCCAAATCCCAGAAGCGGCTTTCGGAAATCGCCAATGCAGTCAAGGACGCCGACCGCCTGATTCTCGCAACCGACCCCGACCGCGAGGGCGAGGCGATTTCCTGGCATGTGCTGGAAGTCCTGCAGAAGAAACGCGTTCTGAAGGACAAGAAGGTCCAGCGCGTCGTCTTCAATGCGATCACCAAGTCGGCGATCCTGGAGGCGATGGCCAATCCGCGCGAACTCGACACGCCGCTGGTCGATGCCTATCTGGCGCGCCGCGCGCTCGACTACCTGGTGGGCTTTACCCTTTCGCCGGTCCTGTGGCGCAAGCTTCCGGGCGCCCGCTCCGCCGGCCGCGTGCAGTCCGTCGCCCTGCGCCTGATCTGCGACCGGGAAATGGAAATCGAGGTCTTCAAGCCCCAGGAATACTGGTCGATCCTCGCCAACCTGAAGACCCCCAAGGGCGACCCGTTCCAGGCATCCGTCACCGGCTTTGACGGCAAGAAGATCGGCCGCCTCGACATCGGTTCGGAAGCAGAAGCCTCAACCATCAAGACCATGCTGACGTCCGCCAGTTACACCGTGGACAGCGTGGCCTCCAAACCGACCAAACGCAATCCGGCGCCTCCCTTCACCACCTCCACCCTGCAGCAGGAGGCCTCGCGCAAGCTCGGCTTTGCCGCCTCGCGCACCATGCAGGTGGCCCAGCGCCTCTATGAAGGGATCTCCATCGGCGGCGAAACTTCAGGCCTCATCACCTACATGCGTACCGACGGTGTGCAGATTGCCGGCGAGGCGATTTCCGCGGCCCGCAAGGTGATCGGCAAGGATTTCGGCGACAATTACGTGCCCGAAAAGCCGCGCTTCTATTCCTCCAAGGCCAAGAACGCCCAGGAGGCCCACGAAGCCATCCGTCCGACCGACCTGTTCCGCCGGCCGAAGGATGTCGCTCGTTTCCTCGATCCCGATCAGGCGAAGCTCTACGAACTGATCTGGAAGCGCACCATGGCGAGCCAGATGGAATCCGCCGTCCTGGAACGCACCACCATCGACATCACGGCCTCCGGTTCCGGCAAGAAGGCCGCCCTGCGCGCAACCGGCTCCGTCGTCCGCTTCGACGGCTTCTTCGCGCTTTACCAGGAAGGCCGCGACGACGACGAGGACGAGGATTCAAAGCGCCTGCCCGCCGTCGACGACGGTGCATCGCTGACGCTCGGCTCCGTCGACGGCAAGGCAGAGGCGATCGAGGCCGCCCAACACTTCACCACGCCGCCGCCTCGCTACACGGAAGCCAGCCTGGTGAAGAAGATGGAAGAGCTCGGCATCGGCCGTCCCTCCACCTACGCCTCCACGCTGCAGACCCTGCGCGACCGCGAATACGTGGAGCTGGAGAAGAAGCAGCTCGTTCCCCAGGACAAGGGCCGGATCGTTACCGCCTTCCTGGAGAGCTTCTTCGACCGCTACATCGAATACGATTTCACCGCGAGCCTGGAAGAACAGCTCGACAAGATTTCCGCCGGCGAACTGTCCTGGCTGGACGTCCTGCGTGCCTTCTGGAAGGACTTTTCCGGCGCAGTCGACGAGATCAAGGATCTCCGGGTCTCCCAGGTCATCGATTCCCTTAACGACCTCCTGGCGCCGCATATTTTTCCGGACAAGGGCGACGGCACCGATCCGCGCGCCTGTCCGTCCTGTTCCGACGGCCGGCTGTCCCTGAAGGTCAGCCGCTTCGGCGCCTTCATCGGCTGTTCCAATTATCCGGAGTGCAATTATACGCGCCAGCTCGCCAAGTCCGGCGACGGCGAGGAAGAGGCTGCCGAAGGGCCGAAGATCCTCGGACAGGATCCCGAAACCGGCCTCGACGTGTCGCTGCGCAACGGCCGCTTCGGACCTTATGTCCAGCTCGGCGAGGAAGCCAAGCCGAAGCGGGCCTCCCTGCCCAAGGGCTGGTCGGCCCCGGACATGGACCTGGACAAGGCCCTGCAGCTTCTGTCCCTGCCGCGCGAGGTCGGACCGCACCCGGAAGACGGCAAGATGATTTCCGCCGGTATCGGCCGCTACGGCCCGTTCGTGCTCCATGAAGGCACTTACGCCAACTTGTCCTCACCGGACGAGGTCTTTTCCGTCGGCATCAACCGCGCCGTCGATGCCCTGGCCGAAAAGCGCGCCAAGGGCGGACGCGGACGCGCCACCCCGGCGGCACTGAAGGAACTCGGCGAGCATCCGGAACAGAGCGGGCCGGTCACGGTGCGCGACGGCCGCTACGGACCATACGTGAACCACGGCAAGGTCAACGCCACGCTTCCCAAGGGCACCGATCCCATGACGGTGACCATGGAGCAGGCTGTGGAACTGATCGCCGCCAAGGCCGGCAAGGGCGGGGCCAAGAAGAAGGCCGCCCCGAAAAAGGCGGCGGCGAAGAAACCGGCCGCAAAAAAGACAGCAGCGAAGAAAACCACGGCCAAAAAGACCACTGCGAAAGCCAAGGTCGATACCTCTTCCGAAGAGGTGCCGTGGGATGATGCATCTTGAGTGCAAAGCGGATAGGACCGCGCAAACCCAGCCGCCGGAAGACTGCCAAGGCACCGGCGGAAATGCCTTCACGCGAGGATATCCTCGCCTTCATCGCCGATAATCCCGGCAAGGCGGGCAAGCGCGAGATCGCGCGCCATTTCGGCATCATCGGCGCGGCCCGCATCGAGCTGAAGCGCATGCTGCGCGAGCTGGGCGATGAAGGCCTCCTGGAAAGACGCCAGAAACGCCTGCTCAGGCCCGGCGACCTGCCCCCTGTGTTTGTGGTCGGCCTGGTCGCCCGCGACCGGGATGGCGAGCTGCTGGGCGAGCCCGTCGACTGGGACGACGACACCGGTCCCGCACCGAAAGTTCTGGTGCTCACGGGGCGCGGCAAGGGTCCGCAGCCCGGCATCGGCGATCGGGCTCTCATCCGCCTGACGGAGTCCGATGAAGGAGAGGCCGATTACACAGGTCGTGTCATCAAGATCCTGGAAAAACGCCAGGACGCGATCCTCGGGATCATGCGCGCCCGCTCCGGCACCCATCCGCCCTATCTGGAACCGGTGGACCGCAAACAGCGCGAACTGGACATCGACCCCACCGACCTGAAGGGCGCCGAGGACGGCGATCTGGTGAGCGTACAGGTCACCCGCACCGGACGCTACGGCGCGCCGCGCGCCAGCATCGTGGAACGCTTCGGCTCCATGAAATCGGAAAAGGCGGTCTCCGAGATCGCCCTGCACAGCCACGGCATCCGCCATGTCTTTCCGGCAGCGGTGGAACAGGAAGCGGAAGCAGCAAGGCCCGTGGAGACGCTGGGCAAGCGCGAGGACTGGCGCCAGATCCCGCTCGTCACCATCGACCCGCCGGACGCCAAGGACCACGACGATGCGGTCTTCGCGGAACCCGACGACAGCGGCGAGAACGACGGCGGCCATGTGCTTTACGTGGCCATCGCCGACGTCGCCCACTACGTCCGCCCGGGCTCCGCGCTGGATCGGGAAGCCCACATGCGCGGCAATTCGGTCTATTTCCCCGACCGGGTGATCCCGATGCTGCCGGAACGCATTTCCAACGTGCTCTGCTCCTTGCGCGAGAAGGAAGACCGTCCGGCTCTGGCCGTCCGCATGGTTGTCGATAAAAACGGCCGCAAGATCGCCCATACCTTCCACCGGGTGATGATGCGCTCCGCCGCCCGCCTGTCCTATATCCAGGCGCAAAAGGCGATCGACGGGGTGACGGACGACAAGACCGAGACCCTGCTCGACGGGGTTTTGAAGCCGCTCTGGGAGGGCTACCGTGCCCTGAAGAAGGCGCGTGACGCCCGCGAGCCGCTGGAACTCGACCTGCCGGAACGCAAGATCAAGCTCAAGGACGACGGCACCGTCGATCACGTTTTCGTGCCCGAGCGGCTCGAAGCGCACAAGCTGATCGAGGAATTCATGATCCTCGCCAACGTTTCGGCCGCCGAGACGCTGGAAAAGAAAAAGACGCCCCTGCTCTACCGCATCCACGATGCGTCGACGCCGGAAAAGCTGGAAAACCTGAAAGAGTTCCTGTCCACCATCAACATGAAGCTGCCGTCCAGCGGCGGGCTCAGGCCGTCCGTCTTCAACGGCATTCTGGCCAAGGTGAAGGACACGCCCGAGGCGCATCTGGTCAACGAGGTGGTGCTGCGCAGTCAGGCTCAGGCGGAATACGCACCGCAGAACATCGGCCATTTCGGCCTGAATCTGCGCCGTTACGCCCATTTCACCTCGCCGATCCGCCGTTATGCGGACCTGATCGTCCACCGCGGCCTGATCCGGGCGCTCGGCTTCGGCAATGACGGTCTGCCGGAGGGCATCGAGGCCAAACTGGAGGCCATCGGCGGGGAAATCTCCGGCGCCGAACGGCGCGCCATGCTGGCCGAGCGCGACACCATCGACCGGCTGATCGCGCTGTGGATGGCAGACAAGATCGGGGCGGAATTCACCGGCCGTATCGCCGGTGTCGTGAAGTCCGGCCTGTTCGTTCGCCTGGCCGACAGCGGCGCCGACGGTTTCGTGCCCGCCTCCACCATCGGCCTCGACTACTACAGGTATGACGAAGGGTCGCACGCCTTGATCGGTGACAAGACCGGACAAACCTATCAGCTTGGAGACCAGGTTACAGTCAGGCTGGCTGAAGCGGCGCCATTCGCAGGCGCCCTGCGTTTCGAAATCCTCAGTAGCGGTCGCGCCGCGAAGAAATCCCGGCGGAAGCCCGGAACGGCGCCCCGGAGCCCGCGCAAGCGCGCCGCAGTGAGGAATTCGAAAGCTTCCGCCGGACGCACAAGCGGAAAGAAAAAACGATGAACGTTCAGTACAGGACCGAACTGCCACATCCCGAAACCGGAAATCCGGCCAAGCCGTCCAGAAAGCCGCTGCAGGCGATCACCCGCGGCCTCATGAACGCCTGCCCCTCCTGCGGCCGGGGCAAACTGTTCAAGGGCTTTCTGACCACGGTCCATAACTGCGACAACTGTGGTGAGGAAATCCACCATCACCGGGCCGACGACGCCCCGCCCTATTTCACCATCACCATTGTCGGACATATCATCATTCCGGCCATGCTGGCGGTGGAAGTGCTTTATCATCCGGAGGTCTGGATCCATATGTCGCTGTGGATCCCGCTGACGCTCATTCTCTCCCTCGGGATGCTGCGCCCGATCAAGGGGGCGCTTGTCGGCCTTCAATGGGCCCTTTATATGCATGGGTTCGACCCCGAGGCAGGCGATGACCTGCCGGAGCCAGACCCAGCAGCAGGCATCCGATGACCGCAAATCCCAAGATCAATCTGTCCAAGGATGAACAGCCCGGAAAATTTCCCTATATCCGCCCGCGCGACGCCTCTACGCTTCTGATTCTCGACAAGACCGCAGCCGGTCCCTTCCGCGTACTGATGGGCCGGCGCCACATGGGGCACGCCTTCATGCCCGGCAAGTTCGTCTTTCCAGGCGGCCGGCTCGACCCGGGCGATTCCCGCGTGAACGTGGCAGCCCCTTACGATCCGGCGGTGGAGGAAAAACTGTCGGCTCAGCTGAAAGGCCCGAAGAGCCCGGCCCGTGTTCGCGCTCTGGCACTGGCTGCCGTCCGCGAGACCTACGAGGAAGCCGGTCTTTTCATCGGCGTGAAACGGGAAGGCGCCGAAAACGGACCCAAGGTCAGAATCGGCAAGGGCTTCGAGGCCTTCGAGGAACGGGGCATCGAACTCGATCTCACCCCCTTCCGCATGGTCGCCCGCGCCATCACCCCGCCCCAGCGCCCCCGGCGCTTCGACGCCCGTTTCCTGGCCGTCTGGGGCGACGCCATCGCCGCCCAGATGGAAAACGGCATGGGTCCGTCCGGCGAGCTGGAAGACGTGGAATGGCTGACGCTGGACGAGGCCCGGGAAAAGGAAATCCCCGCGATCACCAAGCAGATCCTCGCCGATCTGGAAAACCGCCTCGTGGGCGACCCGAAGCTCGCGCCCGAAACCCCGGTCCCCTTCTACTTCTACCGCGGCGGCGGTTTCCGGCGGGAAGAGATCTAGGGCCTTTGCCGTTTCAAGTTTCCGCCGCCCCCTCTTCACCGAATTTCCGCACCAGACCACTCGCCAAAGCTTGACTTTGCCGCCGTCTTGAGTACTTTGCGCGCTGATTTCAGACACAGGGGCAGGATGCACGCCAGACGCTCTGGCCACGAGTACCGTTTGCCCGACCCAACAAAACAGGATCCAAGGCCATGGCCAAGGCGACCACAATCAAGATCAAGCTCCTCTCCACGGCTGACACCGGCTTCTTCTATGTCACGAAGAAGAACTCCCGTACCATGACCGAAAAGATGGTCATGAAGAAGTACGACCCGATTGCCAAGAAGCACGTGGAATTCAAGGAAGCCAAGATCAAGTAAGCTTCCCCGCTCGTAGCGGACCTATGCTTCAATGAAAAGACCCGCCGGTTTCGGCGGTTTCAGACTGCTGACAAACCCCTGGCGTTAGCCGGGGGTTTTTGATTCACTGTTTTGATGTTGAAGAAGCCCGGCCCC
>NZ_JBLXGP010000015.1:0-171835 GCF_048260565.1 Roseibium sp.
GGCCGTACATATGACCGCAAGCGATCCGGAACACCTGAGAACTTCAACCTTGCAACCACGGGGCCGTCCACATATGGGTCCCGGGTCTCACTGACGTTCGCCCGGGATGACAACAGAGGGCGAGGCGAAGCCTTGCCCTCTACACGCGTCGTCCTTTCGGATGAGAGCCGCGAGGACAACAGGGACTGAGGAGCGAATGTCGCTTTACCTAAGTTCGGCATGACCACCGGGAACAGGAGCGCCATCACCTCGCTGCAATCGCCGGTGACTGGTATAAGTTCCGCGCACGGGCGGATTCTTTCAAGAGGGACATAGATGCGGGCCAGAACCATTCTTGTTGTCGATGACGATCCGCATATTCGTGACGTGATCTGCTTTGCGCTGGAAAAGGCCTCCTACCTTTACGAGGTCGCGGCGGACGGTGAGGCGGCGGTGCGCAAGGCGGCGGAGTGCGATCCGGCGCTGATCGTGCTCGACATAGGTCTGCCGGAGATGGACGGGCTGGAGGTGTGCCGGAACATACGCAAGAGTTCCGAGGTGCCGATCCTGTTCCTGTCGGCGCGTGACGAAGAGGTCGACCGGATCGTCGGGCTGGAGATCGGCGCGGATGACTATGTCACCAAGCCGTTCAGTCCGCGGGAGCTGATCGCCCGCATCGGGGCAATCCTGAAACGATACAATAACGGCGGCGGGACGCCAGTGCCGGACGTGCTGAGCCGGGGCAGGCTGGAGATGGAGCGGGAACAACACCGGGCCGTCTTTGCAGGTGCGCAGGTCAACCTGACGGCGATCGAGTTCAACATCCTGGCCATGCTGCTCGCCCGACCGCAGTTGGTGTTCACCCGCGAGCAGATCCTGCAAGGGGCTTACAAGGACAACATCCACGTGTCCGACCGGACCATCGACAGCCATATCCGCAACATACGCGGCAAGATGAGTGCGGCCGGTTGTGACGATGCGATCGAAACGGTCCACGGGGTCGGTTTCCGCCTCGGGGCGTGCGTTTAGATGTTCCAGTCTTTCCGGGATAAGTGGCGGCCGCCGCTGAGCATGATCGTTGCCACCGTGCTCGGCATCATGCTGGTGGTGCCGCTGGCGGGCATCGTTTTCTTCCGGGTCTACGAAACGGAACTGATTCAGGCGACGGAAGCGGAGCTGATTTCCCAGAGTGCCGCGATTGCGGCGGTCACCGCCGAGCGGCTCACCGAATTGGGCGGGGCGGAGCTAAAGACCGGTGCCGTTGTGCCTCTTCACAGGGTGCGGTCTTATGAGGACGGGGATTCGGATAGCCCCTGGGCGGCCATAAGACCGCAACTGGACCTGGCGAAGACCAGGGTTCTGCCGAAGCGACCGGGGCCACAGGCGGCCGATACTGCAGCCGATCCGACCTATGCGGCCGTGGGCCGTTGGCTCGACCCGGTCCTCAGGGAAACCCAGAGACGGACGCTGGCCGGTTTCCGGGTGCTCGATTTCAACGGCACGGTGATCGCCGGACGCGGCGATATCGGGCTTTCCTTTGCCGAGGTGCCGGAAGTGAAAACAGCGCTTTCCGGCCGCTACGGCAGTGCATTGCGCGAGCGCGTCGTCAACAATCCGCAGCCGATCTATTCCATCAGCCGGGGCAGTTCCGTTCGGGTGTTCACGGCCCTGCCGATCGAGATCGACGGCCGGGTTGCCGGTGTGGTCTACTCCTCGCGCACGCCGAGCAACATCTTCCGGGAGATGTACCTGAAACGGGAAGCGGTGCTCGGGGTGCTGGCCTTCGTGCTCGGTTCCACGTTCCTGGTCGGCTTCATCTTCCTGCGCGGAATTGCCGGGCCGATCCGGGCACTGACGGCCCGCTCGCTCAGGATCGGCAACGGCGACCGGGATGCGATCCGGCCGCTCGCCATCCACGGCAACCGGGAAATCCATGCGCTGTCGACCAGCCTGCTCGACATGTCGCGCAAGCTGTTCGAGCGCAACGACTACATCAACACCTTCGCCACCCATGTGTCGCACGAGCTGAAGTCGCCGCTGACTTCCATCCAGGGAGCGGCGGAACTTCTGCTCGACGGTGGCGATACGCTTTCGGAAGCCGAACGGGCGCGGTTTCTGAAAAACATTCTGGAAGATACGGAACGCGCCTCGCTGCTGCTCACCCGGCTCAGGGCGCTGGCGCGGGCCGACAGCGTGGAGATCGGTGGCAGCTGCCGGCTGACGCAGGTTCTTGAGGGTATCGGCGGACGGTTCGAGGGGGTGGAGATTGTGTGTCCGGTGGAATGCACTTTGCCGCTTTCGGAGGAAAACGCACGGATCGTCCTTGAAAATCTGATCGACAACTCCGCCCGTCACGGGGCAAGGCGGGTCTCGTTCGAAGCGGTTCGGACGGAGGAAGGACTAACGCTTCTCGTCCGCGACGACGGTGCCGGCATATCGGAGGGCAATCGGGACCAGATCTTCGACTTGTTCTTCACCACAAGGCGCGAGGAGGGCGGTACCGGCATGGGCCTGGGCATCGTCCGCGCGCTCCTGAAGGCCCATGGCGGGACGATTGATTTGGATTCGGGGGGGAAGGGGGCGTGTTTTCGGATCGTGTTGCCGGGGTGAAAAGGCCTCCGCATGGGGACTGAAAGGAGATTGTCTGGTTTTGGCTGCGATAAGGCGTCAGCCTCCGTTGGCAATGCTTTCAGCTCCTAACGTGTACTGTCTTTCACGAGCAATACTGACAAACTGAAGCCTTGACTGTGCATGTCGGCAAAGCCGTTGGTGAAGTCGAAGAAATAGAACATGTCAGGTATCGCTTCTGTCGATGTCCAGAACGCCGCTCCTTCGCCGAAGTCGGAATCGGCAATATTGGGAAAAGCAACGGCGTCAATCTTCGGACCTTCGCACGTCTCGACGAGGAGGGTTTCCAATTCTTCTCCGGTCGGGACGCGCCAACCTTCCCCTTCCTTCCTCGCATAATCAAGCGCCTCGTTCAGCCCGAGGCCGCGCGCCTCTCCGGTACAAATCTTCGCTCCTGCGTCCCATCGCATTCCGATCGCGCATCTTTTCCAGGTCAACCCATGTTCCGGGTTCGTCGCCTCATCACCCTGCAAAAGAAAGTTGGAGCCATTCCCCGTGATGCAGGCCGCATGGGCATTGGGGGGAAGGAGAAGTGATAAAAAGAGGGCTGATATGACTCTGGATCGCATGCAGATCTGCATCCCTAAACTGGCTTGCTTGAAAGTCTGAAATTGTTCGATGCAGCCCAATAAATTTGGTTTGTGGCAGAACTCGGCTCATCTTCCACGAATTCGCAAACCCTGAGCCTGCTAACTCGCTGTTCTGCGCCTTGCGCACCGTTTGCCAGGGCGTAATGAACGGCTGCTTCGAAGGCGCAAAGCTGTCGTTTGAAAAGCTCGCTTTTGAACGCTTTCCGGCTGACAAGGCAAAAGCCGACGGGGAGGCTCGCACCCGCCCCTTGCGAGGCTTTGCAACCCTGACTCGCCAGCCCGTCAGGGGGCTGACCCTATGAGCAAGCGACACATCATCAGTGTCGCATTTCCAATCGGCCAGATGTGAGTCCTCAGGAGGTTGTTCATTCGGGCCGGAGCGAGGAGACCGGAGTTGCCAAAGTTGTGGGTTATGGCGGACAAGCTGCACAACCTGCAAGTCGCGCCTCTGGCAAGACCGGCTTCGGGGCGGACTGCGGCACTCATATCGGAGGGTTCCTCGACGCTCTCGTGCCCGGCTGTTAATGTGCGGTCGGAGAACGCACCAGACCTCACGGGACACTTGCAAAGCCCATGACACAGCAGAACGACGACGGCGCGCACGGAATCACCGGGCGTTGCTATTGCGGCGCGACGACGATCAAGGCGCCGGGGAAGCCACGGACCGTTGCCTATTGCCATTGTGCGGATTGTCGGCGCGTTTCCGGTGCGCCGGTTGCCGCGTTCGCGGCTTTTGACGAGGGGGCGGTGACGTTCAGCCCGACCGAGGGGCGCAAGGTGGCTGTCAATCCCGGGGTGGAACGCACATTCTGCCCGTCCTGCGGGTCTCCGATCACTGGGCGCTACGATTACCTGCCGGGCCAGGTCTTTGTCTCTCTCGGTATTCTCGATCAGGCAGACGGCCTGGCGCCGGAGCTTCACGCCCACGCGGCGGAACGCCTCAAATGGCTGCATATCGACGACGATCTGGAGCGTGTCGGGGCAAGTTCGCGGGAGCAACTCGCGCAATCGTGACGATCGCCATGCGGACGAAGCCTTTCGTTCGACGGTTCGTCTCCCAT
This sequence comes from Roseibium sp., assembly GCF_048260565.1. Taxonomy (GTDB): domain Bacteria; phylum Pseudomonadota; class Alphaproteobacteria; order Rhizobiales; family Stappiaceae; genus Roseibium. The sequence goes on from NZ_JBLXGP010000015.1 coordinate 4,259, forward strand.
ATGAACGGAACTTTACCGCACTTCCATCTTCCCAGGCCTCCCGGTTCCTCCGATGTCCCGTTCCATGTCCGAAATCGCTTTTGTCCGGCTGACCGAGGTGTCGCCCGATGAGATTATCGCTCATATGTCAGACCCGCGTGTCGGCGAGCACATGCCGCTTCTGAAAGGCGCGTGGGACCGGCAGGCTTGCGATACCTTCATTGCGGCCAAGGAGGCGTGCTGGCACCGGGATGGCCTTGGTCACTGGGCGATCCTTCGGCACGGCTTCTATGTGGGATGGGGCGGGTTTCAAAGAGAAGGCGACGAATGGGATTTCGGCCTGGTTCTGAAGCCTGAAAGTTTCGGATTCGGGGCGCGCATTGCAGCCAAGGCACTCGCTTTTGCCCGCGGCGACGACCGCATACCCTTCGTCACATTCCTTCTGCCGCCGTCAAGAAAACACTGGCGCTGGCTGGACAGGCTCGGTGCCGTCTTTGTCGGAGAGGTTGATTATGACGGCAGTACCTTTCTGAAATACCGACTGGATACGATGTAACCGCTCGCCGGTGGCGGTCAGGTATCGGCATTCATGGCGTCCTCCCAGAGGGTGCAGCGGTTTTTGCCCGCGGTCTTGGCGGCATAAAGGGCCTTGTCTGCGCGGTCGATGGATCGTTCCACCGGGACGCGCGGCTGGAGACCGGCAACGCCGAAGGAAGCGGTGACGTAAATGGGATCATCGGCGCCCACAAACTGAGGCACTTTCGCCAGTGTGTTGCAAAGTCGCTTGATGACGGCCAGTCCGTCGACATCGGTCGTGTCGGGAAGGACGATCAGAAATTCCTCGCCGCCATATCGGAAGACGGCATCATAGGGCCGCAGGTTCTGTCCGATATGGCGGGCGAAAGAGATCAGAACCCGGTCTCCGGCAGGATGGCCGAAGCGGTCGTTGACGATCTTGAAATTGTCCAGGTCCATCATGGCAAGACAGCAGGCCTGGACGCCCCGCTCAACAAGCGCCTGGTGTTCGCGCAGTTGGGAAAGCATATGAGTGCGGCCGGGTATGCCGGTCAGAGGATCGATGGCATAGAGCGTGTCGTCGATATCCTGGCGAAGCGTGGCGATTTCCATACGGAGATTCTTCAAGGCGCTGACGAAATGCTGGTACTCCTTATGGGATACTCCCTCCCGGGCAGCCAATGCGCGTAGCATGTTCCGGGCATGGGTGTGCATACGTTCGTGCTCGGCACCCAATTCGCGGAAACCCGGCCGTTTGGCAAGGGCGGTCGTGACGTCGTTTCCGGAAAAGTACCACTGGCCGAGTCGACATCGGTGGTGGGCGTCTTCGCGCAGGTCATCTCCGTCCGGCGGCAGGCCGCAGACGAGCGTTCCGATCAAGGCGTCGAACCATTGCTCGTGATTGTAGGCGCATCGGTCGATCTCCGCCGCTGCAGCGCGCAGGTCCTCTAAATTGAGACTGTCAATCGCCATAACCGTCCCCTTCGATGGTTTCGGGAACAATTATTCTGGCAGGGCGATCTCTCCGAAGTCTTAAAACGGCATCGGCGCCATCCGACACAATCTCCAAGACGAACAGGCGGGGTTTCTGAAGGGTGGAGCAATTGCTGCATCGTGTGCGGATCCTGGCCCCTAGACAGGACAAGCCGCCGACAGGATGCAAGTTGCCGTCGGCGGTTCCAAGATGAACCTGAACCGGAAAGGTTGACTGTCATGAATTCTCTTCTTGCCTCGCTCGCCCTGAGCCTTCCGTTGGCCCTGGCCGCTGCCGCAGCACCGGCGGTCGCGGCGGAAACCCTGCCGAGCTTCGACAAGGCCCGCACGGCGGTGGTGATCACCGATCCGCAAAACGACTTTCTTGCCGAGGACGGCAAGCTTTACGGGCTGCTGGCCGACAATATGAAAGAGCTGGACACGGTCGCGAATATCGAGGCCCTGATGAAGGCGGCGAAGACCGCGAAGATGACAATGGCGGTAGATCCGCTGGTCTATACTCCTGGCGATGTGGCGTGGAGCCGTGCCGGCGCCCTGCAGCGCCAACTCCTGGACATGGGCGCGTTGCAACGGGTTTCGGCCGAAGCCTTCGAAGGTTCGGGGGCGGATTTCTATGCACCCTACAAGCCGTATATCCACGACGGCGAAACCATCGTGGTGGCGCCGCACAAGATGTACGGACCGGAAAGCAACGATCTGATCTATCAGCTCAGGGCACGGGGGATCGATACCGTGGTTCTTGCCGGTCTCGTCGCCAACCTGTGCGTGGACTCCCACATGCGCGCGCTGATGGAAAACGGCTTCAAGGTCTATGTGGTCAAGGACGCGGTCGCAGCACCCGGAGAAGATGCCTATAACGCCGCGCTGGTCAATTTCTCCATGATCGCCAATGGCGTGCTGACAACTGCGGAAGCGACACAGGCTTTGAGCCGCTGAAGGCCGCCGATGCCGGACGGGGGCCTCAACTCGGCACGGCGACGACGGGCCGGCCCTGTGGCGGGTACCGTCTCTGCGCAACGTGGCCAACACCGCGCCTTACTTTCACAACGGCTCGGTTGCGCCCCTCGAAGAGGCGATCCGTGTGATGGCAGCGACACAGCTTAACAGGAGGCCGGAGGCGAAGCCGAAGGGCGAGGTGCCGCCAATCACCTGGGACCCGGCCACCCGGAAGGTCACGCCCTACCGTCCGAGGGTGTTGACGGCAGCGGATATCGATGCGATCGCCGTATTTCTGCGCGGCCTGTCGGTCGGTGGGGGCGCGACAGGCCAGGCGGCCGAGTTTAAGTCGCGTGCAGATGTGGCGACCTCCTTGGAAACTGATTCAAATTTATCGGCTAACCGTCTGTATTGAAAAGTAAGTTAGTGCGATGGGCGCGTTCTCGCAGCCCATTCGAGTGCTCGATCGTATCGAGCGGTCCGCCTGTTGCGGATTACGGGGAGCGGGACGCTTGCCACCACAATGAGGTCCTAATCCGTCTCTAATCCTGTACGTCTTCTCAGGAGGAGCGGGATGAAGCGGCGGGTATTTCTGATCGGATCCGGTGTCCTTGCTGGCGGTGGCCTTCTAGCGGCTACGGTGCCTTCCTACCGGATGCAGGCGGCGGTTCAGGTTGCGCAATCGACGTTCGCCGGACCCTCTGCCCCTCCGGAACCTGAACCTGCTGAAACCGGCTGGCAGCAACCGGAGCCCTGGGCGGCAAAGCTGATTGCCGCGGCTGAAAGCCAGATCGGAGAGACGGTGACCTATGATCCCTCCTATGTTTCCCTGCCGTTTCCGAATGGCGATATCCCGCGCGAGCGGGGCGTTTGTACCGATGTGGTCGTGCGCGCCTATCGCGATGCCTTCGGCTTTGACCTTCAAAGGGAAGTCAACAGGGACATGAAGGCCCATTTTGCTGCCTATCCGACAATCTGGGGGCTCAAAGACCCGGACCGGAACATCGACCACCGGCGGGTGCCGAACCTCCAGGCCTTCTTCAAACGACACGGGGCGGCGCTGGCTGTCAGCGGCAATCCGGAAGACTATCAACCGGGCGATGTCGTCTCACAGATGCTGCCCGGCAATCTGCCTCATATCGCGATTGTCACCCATCGCAGGTCGAAGGACGGAGCAAGGCCGTTGCTGGTTCACAATATCGGCGCCGGCACGCGGCTCGAAGATCGGCTGTTCGAGTTTCAGATCTCCGGGCATTACCGGTTCAATCCGGTGGTTTAGTCTGAGGCGGGTCGCCGGTATGTTGTTGGCTTCCCTCTCCTGGCAACTAGAACCAGCAGCTCTGCTCCAGATCCATCACCTGGATCGAAAGCATTTCCCAGTCGATATCGGCCTTGATGGCCGCGAAGGCCGTGGCGTTATGAGCGTCCATGAAAAGATCCACGAGCTCTTCGTAGCCGACAAGGTCGCCGTTCTTGAACGGATTGTAGTCTGGATCGACACTATGGAATTCCGTCCGGTCGAGGGTGAGACGACGTGACTTGAAATAGGCCGCAACCGTGTTGTCCATTAGCAGAAATGCGTCGAAAAGATCTTGGAAGGGGGGCCTCAGGACCGTGTCGGTTTCTCCGGCCTTTCGTTGAATGATATAGAACGGCCCGCTGCAGGCATCGATGTTGCCCGGTTCGAGCGTGGCGATTGCCTCGATCGTAGTGTTGGTGACAGCCGGCGCGGGGGTGGAGAAGGCCACGACTGCCAGAAAGAGCTTAGTTGCTCGTATTATCGAGCGGATTGTTTTTCGCATTTTTCCATTTCCGATAAAGCAGGAAGAGCAACCAGGAAGCGGCGGTCTGGATAATGGCGCCGACGAAACTGTGGGGGAGTTCGTCGGTAAATCCCGTGGTGATGTGAATGTTGCCCAGTATGGCGGCGGTTATCAGCGTAGACACGGTGATCGCGATGATCGCGCGCAGATAGACCGGGCCAAGCCGGGTGGAAAACAGGCAGACAAGGCAGATGATCATCCCGACCGGGTCGAGTAGCTTTGCGGCGGAAAATGCGAGAAAATACAATGGTTCCCCCTCGGGTTCTTGTTATTCGACCGGACGTATGACGCTCAGGACCTTGGCGATGATGCGGACTTCGGCGGCTTCCTCGCTGTGGTCGTTGAAGATGATCGGATCCTGAAAGCGCGGATCATTGGATTCCGGCCTCAGCTCGATCCGGTTCTTATGACGGACGACACGCTTGGCCGTACGCTCTATCGTATGGCCGCCGTCCCTTGAGCGTTCGACGACAGCGACGTCGCCGGACTTGAGTTCAATGCCCGCCTGCATGAAGTCGAGGCAGAGGATGAGGTCGCCGTCCCGGGCGATCCGGTTCATGCTCTCGCCGCGTATGCGCAGAAGATACTGGGCGTTGGGCGGAAACCGACAGTCACCACCGGCAAGGGTGGACTCTTCCGATTGCTCGGTCTCGAACAGACCTGCTTCCATCCACAGCCCGGCTGCGACTTCTCCCTTGATTTCAAGAGCTTTTGGACTGGTTCTGGTGGGGGCTATATCGAATTCGGTGACGAGGGTGGGGGCAAGGTCCAGGATCTGCTCGCGGGTGATCGGCGGATCGCCCTGGCCTTCCAGCACGGGCAGCAGCTTGGCGACGAAATCCGCCGGCAGGGACGGCTTCACGAAATCGGCGCTGAAATAGCGCTGGATGGACGAGGCGTTGCGATAGCCCATCCGTCGCGCGATTTCCCGTAGCGAGAGGCCGCTCTGATCCTTGAGGGCGGTCAGACGGGCCGGAATATCCGTGTCTGCGTCCATGGCATGCGTGCACCTTTTTCCAAACAATGTACGTAATTAACAGAAAAAACGTATGGTGTCTACGTTGACATAGGAGAAGCGTAAATGTACGAAATTACGTACAATCTGATCGGCAGGTGGTAAATCTGATGCTGGATAGCCTGGGTATTGAATAATTTCTCGGGAGTTAGCAGAGATTGCGAGTTGGAGGTCTGCGTCCAAAGATGGATGGGTTTGCGTCAATGAGATAGGCGAATTGCAGTTCCGATCGTACGAATATGCGTAATTTCTTTGCGGCGGTCAAGCAGTGGGGCTGTTCGAAAGCTTTCGCTGCAACTGGCTTTTACAAGGAGTGCAAAATGAACGAGGCATGCACGGCCGAAAAGTCTGTCGTCGGTAGGGTGTCGCCGTCACAAGGCGCAATGGTCCTGGAAGGATGCGATGACAGTCTCCAGTCCGAATGCCGGGAACGTGAAGCTTCGGGTTTCGCGTCTCTTCAGTTGAACTTTCAATTCGATTTCCTTGCCGCCCTGAAGCGCGCGGACGATTTCGCGCGTATCGCTGTCTGCCGGTGGGCCGAGAAAGATCCCGTCGGCGGGATTCGGACTGATGTTCAGCGCGCCGACTTTCCTTCCATCGAGGGACAAAGTGGCCTTGAGCGGTTGTTGCGGGACCGTATCGTCAAACGGGGCGAAGACGACCGTCCACTCGTTTTCTCTGCACTGAAATCCAAAGGTGTTGCCCGCGGCATTATGAGACCAGGCGGAATAGACGCCAGGGATCGACGCAAAGCCTTCCTGGCCGTCTCCTATCCAGTCCGTTCCCAGAGAGGCCCGCGTCCATGCTGGCCAGTTGCAGGCATTCATCAGCGGCGGGATAGCATCCGCAAGCTCCTCGATCGCGTATTCGGCAAGGAAAACCGGATCTGCTTTGTCTCCCTGCCAGATCACAAGGCGTTTGCCATACGCCAACTGCAGGATGAAGTTCTGGGCGTCGCTGCCATCCCTACTAAGGGTCGTACTCCCGCGTCCATACTGAGCGAAAAAACTGCCGGTTCTTGTGTCATCGATCGCGTAGTCCAAGAACAGTTGTTCTCCGATCCGATCCTCCGGAACCTCGGGCGGATAACGGAGCATGACAAATGTCTCCATGCCGGTACAAGACAGGTCGAGATCCGAAATAACACCGCCGAAAGCCTTGACGTTCGGCCCAAGGGCGCGGGTGGAAAGAAGGACGGATTTTCCATCTTGCGACCGGGTGACATTCCAGTTTCCGTTGCGGGGCTGCAGTGCCTTTCCGGGCGCGCCAGAAAGGCTGTCGTAGCAGTCAAGGCGCGCGGCATTGTCCTGGATCGTGGCGCAATCGGAGCGTTCCGAACCGGCTGCGAAGACGGTTGCTGGCCACAGCAAGGCGACCAGCGCGGCGATCACCAAAATACTCCGCATTCGGAAACTCCGAAGTTGATTCGATCTCAATCATACCGCCGTGGTTGCGTGCATGCGACCGGGATCGGGCATTTTCATGCAAGGAAGACTGACTGGCGAAAAGACGAATATGGGACGCGCTCGTCCTTTTCGAAGGCGGCCTGAATGGACTTGCTTAGGTTGCTCGCCGTCATGCCCACAGGAGTGGACCTTGTGCTCGCCGTTTATTGTTTCACCTGGGGACTTGCGCGCCGGAGCCGCAACGAAGGTTCGGACAAGTGGGGATGCGAATGACGGAAATCCAGGACCAGATCGAGGAAGCCCGGCGACGGGTGGAGATCTGCCGGCGCCGAGCCGAACGAGCCGGGGCTGGGATAGAGGCCGAGCTTGCCCTGCAGAGCGCGCGTAATCGTTTGCTGACGATGGAACTGCGGGTGCTTCAGCGGGTGGTGGCGTCGCAAAGGAAACTCTGCAGGGGGCCGGACGGACCACTTGTGGCGGCGGAACCTGCAAAACCTCAAAAACACAGGCGGATGAGCGCCCGGGAGCGGGCCGAAGCCGCCTTCGCGAAACTTCAAAAAGGAGGTGCCTGATGGCTTCAGGAGGACATGTGGACCGGATTGCCGGGGAATTCGGCGTCCATTTCATCAGCTTCGAGCGGCGGATCACCGGGGCACACCAGTCGAAGGCGCGCCGGACCTGCCATACGCTTTTGAAGAAGAACGGCGAAGACCACCTGCGCCTGGTGTTCGGTCTGATCAATGCGGGGAAAAACCGGGGCAACTGGTCTGCCCGCTGCTTCACCGCCGTCTCCTGGCTGGTGCTGAACCGGTCGGACCTGGCGGATCGGGCCGATTTCGTCGCTCTGTTCGATCGTATCGACCTGGACGCCTTGCAGGCGGTCGCCCGGAAGACCGACCCGAAGGCGCCGACCAAGGCGATGACCGTGCTGCTTTCCTACGAGATGGACCGGCTGGCGGCGGGAGGCGAGATGGCGGCCTGAATGCGCGCGGCCAGTATTAATTAAACACGACAATGGAGAGATCGATTTGACCATATGGACCCCGGAAACCGTGCTGGCCCGGCTGATCGAGGCGGCGGAGGTGATCGCGATTACCACGCGTCGCGACGGGCACAAGCGGCTGCGGACACTGTGGCCGGAGTGGCAGCGCGATTATGCGGGCAAGATGCGCAAACCCCGGCGGACGGCAAGCCCGGCGGAGGTGGCGCGCGCGGAGGAAGCGATCACCTGGTATGAGTTGATCGAGGATCAGGAGAGCCGCTGCGCGCTGCAATTCCAGGTGCTGAGTGCGGCGACCGGCGTCAGCTTCTCCAAGGTGTGCAACAATTTCGGCTGGAAGCGCACAACGGTGATCAGCCGCAACTCGATTGAACTGAAACGGCTTTCGGAAAAGCTGCGTCTAGACCGCGTTCCCGTGCAGGCCCCGGACCCTCGACATCTTCGTCAAAAGGGGGCAAAACCCGCACCTATCAACGGTACCTTGGAGAAATGCGCCACGCACTGGCGCAACTTCGAGCCGGGGCCATTCGATCCGAAAAACTTCGATCCGGCCTGGGCGAAGGCGCAGGCGGAGAAGCGCCGGCGCAAGCTGCTCGGGGCGGAGATCGAGGAAGGATCGGGGACAGGGTGAGTGAGGAGACCCGGACGCCTTAAACCATCCGTTTGATTGAGAATGCTTCTTATTCTGAGGTCGATCTCACTCAAACGGAATGGCGTACATCCGGCCAGCTTCGATCAACATTGGTGCCATCAAAAACAGCGCGCAAACCTGGAAAAGCATTCCAAGGAGCAGCATTGATCCGCGCGGCAGATCATCGCCCGCGGAGCCAACGAAAATGCCAAACATCGCGCCGGCGAAGAGCTTCAAGCCGAGCGCTGCCGTCATAAACCCGAGCGTGAGGGCGAAGACGTTCAAAGGCGCAAATGGCTCGATGAACAAATATTCGGTGAGAAACATGGTCGCGATAATCCCCAAATAGATCGCCGTTCCCGTGCGCGGAAGAAACGCGATCTTGAAGGCCTCGCCCATTCTCATCTGATCATAGCCTCTGCATTGGTGACTGATCGAGGGATCAACTCAGCTTTATATTGACATATAGGTACCTTTTCCAAGGCTGGAAATATTTTCGACCGGAAGCGCACAACGGTGATCAGCCGCAACTTCGTTGAACCGAAACGGCTTTTGCCAAGGCTCTGTCTAGATTGCATTTCCATGCATTCCGCAACCCCTCGACACCTTCGTCAAAAGGGGGCAGAACCGCACTCATAAACGGTATCCTGGAGAACTGCGCCACTCGACAGGCCGATCTGGAGGCAGGGCTCGATAGGCTGCAAGCTTTCGGCTCAAACAACCAGGCTCATGGAATACTGGGTCCCAGCCTGCGCTGGGACGACATCTGAGTGGCGGGCAGGGCAGTGCCTCACACGTTTCGCTCTGGAAATGAGGTGGCCCCGGCTCGAGGCCGGGGAGACGGCCGAGGGGGAGGCGTAGGCTTCGGTATTCTTCTCTTCGGGCGAGAAGCAGCAATAGCAATCTGAAGGATCGCTTCGGCGGTCCTTTTTTATTGGAAAAGGGAAACAGGTCATGCGGGCCAATGAGAATGAGATCGAGCAGATGATCGAACGGGAGATTTTTCATCATTATCCGGGATCGACGGTGGTCGGTTGTGTGCTGGTGACGGGCTTCGGCTACCAGGCGCACGGGTTTTCCATCGCGGGCGACCCGGACGGGTTCGATCTGGAGCGGGGCATGGAGATTGCCCGCAGGAACGCGCGTGGCCGTCTCAACGGGCTCGAGGCCTATTGCCGGCTGAAAGAAAAGGCGGAGATCCAATGAGCGAGACGATTGACTTCAGCGTGACCAGCGACGGCTGGACCGAGGTGGCGAGCGGGTCGGAATTCGTGACGGTGGCCACCAACGGCCGGGAACGGTTTGCGGTCCATGTCGGGAGTGCTGCACCGGCGCTGACGGCGCCGTTTCTGGAAGGCGCGCCGTGCGAGCCGGTTTCGCTGACCGGCCTGGTCGCGAGCGACAAGGTCTATGTGCGGGCTGCGACCAGCCCGGCGCGTGTTGTGGTCCTGCGGAGCTGATCCATGACCGGTCTTGTTTTCGGCCGGCCAGGACCGGCCATGGGACTGCGGTTCGGACCGAAGCGCAGCCGTTATGTGGCGGACGCGCCGGCGGATTTCCGATTTACCGATGTTCTGGCACGGGTGAATTACATGCAAGTGCCCGCGCCGGATGCAGTGGCTTCGGCCTTCACCCGTACAAACACGCGCTACGGTGAGGATGCGTTCGGAACTCTGGTGCCGTTTGCGGCGGAAGAGCCAGCGATCCTCTCCGGCGTCGGATACTGTCACAATGAGGGTTGGACCAACGAGGTGGTCGATCCGATGGCCGCCGGCGCGGCCGTCGGCGTGGTCGGTTCCGGCGGGAGTCTGCCCACCGGAAGCGGGACCGGCAATATAAGTACAGTCGAGGTGCTTTCCGTCGAAACAAGAGCCGACGGCCTGACCTGGGTCACCGTCAGCCTGACCAAGGGCACCGTAGCAGCGGTGACCTATCCGCGCCTGTGGTTCGTAGCCAATGTCGCGAGTTCGGCTGGGGACGACTGGTCTGCCCAGGTGCGGCTGAACCTCATCTCCCATTCGGGCGCGGCAGGGGCGATTCAGGCGCAGCTTGAGGGATCTTCGGATTTCAGGACCCTGGATCTGATCGACCTTTCTCCCGGGGAGCAGAAGGTTTTCCTCTCCGGGCAGAATGACGGCACCTCGGCTGTGGTGAAGTTCCAGATGGGGGTCAATCTCGAGGTCGGGGAAAGCTGGAACTGCGTCTTCGAATATGCGCTGCCGCAACTGACGAAAACGGCTTATCAGATGCCACCGGGTGTCGGCACGACAGCGGCTGACAGGATGATTTTCGACGCGGCTGACATAGGTCTCGGGGTCAATCCGTCGGTAACCGGGTTCACTGTGGTCTGGCGCGGCACCTTGCGGGCGAGTGCAGCGGATTACGCCCGGGCCTTCGAGGTCGCCTCTGACATCGACAATCGGCTGGCCCTGGCAAAGAACGCTTCCGATCAGTTGACCATTCTCTATGCCGTTGGCGGTGTCTACGGGTCGGCAGGTCTGGCAGCAGGGCTCGGCCAGGAAACCACCGTTGGCGTCACCTGGCGAGCGGATGGATCCATGACGATCGCCGAGGCCGGACAGCTGCAATTGACTCGAACGGTCACGCCATTTGAGGCGGTCATCAGTACGCTCAGTGCCGGCTGCGGCAGGACGGGCGCGGATCTCTTCAACGGCGAAACAGGTCGGTTCCTGTGCCTTCCTTCTGCAATCGACGATGACGAACTGGCTGCTTTGGTGCAACGGGCGGCGGCATGAGGGTTACATTCCTGAATGGGTGAAGAGATGTCAGAGCCTGAAGGCTACGACGATACGGGCAAATGGAAGACGTCCAAGGCGCGCAAGGAGGCCTGCGCGCGGTTCTGCGACCATATCCGTCAGGGGTTTTCCATGGACTGTTTCCCGGAGGCGAGCGCCCGAACGATCCGCCATTACGCCAAGGCCTATCCGGAAGATTTTCAAGCGGAAAAGCTGGAGGCCGCAGCCCGCGAGGGACTGCTGGTGTGGGAGCAGCTCGGACTTCAGGGGGCGAAAGGCGAAATCGCGAAGTTCAGCGCCACCGCCTGGATGTTCAACATGAAGAACCGGGCAGGCTGGCGGGACCGGCAGGAGACGCGTTCCGAAACGGTGGCGGCCGACCAGACGCCGGCGAAACAGACGGTGAAGCCACGACCGACCGGAGAAATCGCCTTGTCGATGATGGCGCTGATGGCGCAGGCCGAATACGAACGGTGGACGGATGGCGACGACGCTTGAGGCATTGATCGCGAAGATCGACGCCATGGCTCCAGGTGACCGGCTGGCGCTGCAGACGGGGCTGGACGAAGCGGGCGTGCTGGACCAGTTCGCCCACTGGCAGCCGCAGGAAGGGCCGCAGACGGAAGGGTATTTCTCGCTCGCCGACCTGACGCTTTACGGAGGGGCGGCGGGGGGCGGCAAGACCGACCTGATCGCGGGACTGGCGCTGTTCGCACACCACAAGGCGGCGATCTTCCGGCGTAACCTGACCTCGCTGAAAGGCCTAATCCTGCGCATGAACGCGATCATGCGCGAAGCTGGGCTCGGCCGGATCACCGGCGCGCCGCCGCGCTGGATCGGGCCTGACGACCGGATCATCGAATTCGGTCATCTGGGCATGCCGGGCTCGGAAGAGGACTGGCAGGGCGTCGACCACGACCTGAAGGCTTTCGATGAGGGCGCGCAACTCGATCCGCGCAAGATCATCTTCGTGCTCGGCTGGAACCGGAGCACACGGCCCGGTCAGCGCTGCCGGGGGCTGATTGCCAGCAACCCGCCGCTTGGTGGCGAAGGGGATTATCTGCTGGAGTGGTTCGGCCCCTGGCTGGACCCGTTGCATCCGCTTTACGGTGCGGCTCAGCCGGGCGAGTTGCTGTGGGCCGTCTTTATCGACGACGGGGATGCGATCCGCACGGTCTGGGTGGACGGGCCGGAGCCGGTGGAGATCGAGGGCGAGTTCCGGACACCCAAGAGCCGGACCTTCATTCCAGCACGCATGGGCGACAACAAGTACCTGGGCAAGGACTATGAGGCCCAGATCGACCAGATGCCGGAACCGATGCGCACCGCGCTCAAGACCGGCGATTTCGTGGCCGCGCGTCAGGATCACGACTGGCAGGTGATCCCATCAGAATGGGTGGAGCTTGCTTTCCAGCGCTACGACCAGGGTGTGGATGCGGGCCTGCCCATGGACGTGATCGGTGTCGATGTCGCTCAGGGTGGCAAGGACAAGACGGTGCTGGCGCCGCTTCACGGGCGGCGGTTCGAGGCCAATATCGTGCGCCGGGGCGCGGACACCCGCGACGGGGCGGAAGTCGGTGCGCTGGTGATCCGGGAACGGCGCGACGGGGCGCTGATCGTGGTCGACTGCACCGGCGGCTGGGGCGGCGATACGGTCGGGTTTTTATCTCGCGAGAACGGTGTGCCGGTGGAAAAATGCGTGTTCTCGGAGCATTCGGGAGAAGCGGCGGCCGACAGCCGGATGCCGTTCTATAATCTTCGGGCCCAGCTTTACTGGCGTTTTCGCGAGGCACTGCATCCGACCAGCGGAGCGGGGATCGCGATCCGGCGGTCGAGCGTGGTCAAGGCACAGTTGACAGCGTCGCGATGGCTGGCACGCGGCAACAAGATCCTGATCGAAAGCAAAGAGGACATCAGAAAGCGGACCGGCGCGTCTCCTGACGAGGCCGACGCGATGGTGATGGCATGGGGATGGCGGGACAGGGCAATGCTGAAGCGGGCGGTCAAGATGCAAGCGAAAAGCCGGAGCGCGCCGATGGAAGACCCGCTGGCCGACTGGTGATCCGCGATTTGTGCGTGCGCGATGCGTCTTATATCGCGGCCAATATGCGGGCCGCGGACCTGCGCGAGATCTCCTGCCTGTGGAAGCACTGGGACACGCGGGCGCTTGCCATCTGTGCCATGGAGCATTCGGTGCCGGGCATGGCCTGGTCGGTATGGCTGAAAGGCCAGCCGGTGGCGGCCTACGGCTTCAGCTATGTCTCGCCGTTCGACCCGGACCACTGGCAGGCCTGGGCGTTCGGAACCGAGCGCTTCCGGCGCGCCGTGCCGGTCATGACCCGGCATGTCAATTCCATCAGGGACCGGGTCCGCAAGGACTGCCGGCGGATGCAGGTCGTCACCCATACGGAGCATGACATCTCACATCGCTGGCTCGAAAGCCTGGGCGCGCGGCGGGAAGGGGTGCTCAGGGCGTATGGGCGGAATGGTGAGGATTTTGTCGTTTATGCGTGGGTGCGGGGCGAGGAGAGTATTTAGGCGGTATCTTCCATTTCCCTCTCCGCCTGAAAGAGGGAAATGGAGTCTCAAATGGCTGTGCAGCTTTGATTTAACTGAGAAAATCAAAATCAGAAGGATAAAGTGCACTTCGGTTCTACTGCCGCTGAAACTCTTCAAGACTTAGTTGGCAAATTCTAATCGCTTAACCGGGTCAGGTTAGCAGTGAAGTTAACTCCAGGAGCTTGCGGCGAAGTTCCTTTGCAGGCGATAGAATCTCCGTTTGACTGTCCAACTAAATTGATTGTGACTTTATCAATGCCAAATACTGAGACGATGTTTCCAATTTGCGTATGTCGATTTGTCACAACAGTAGCGGTCATATTGTCGCCATCGACGTCATAAGTGCCGGTGTAGTACAGCCCGGCATCTCCGCCCCAAATCTTGCCGTCTCGGGCGTAAATAACACCAGTTCCCACTCCAGCTTGGGTCTGAAAGTGTACGCTATAAAGTCCGTTGCGCATGTTAATTCCTCTCGATTGAAGCGCAATTCTAGTACCCTTATAAAGGGTGTTGGTCAAATGCGTACCAGTGATAATTGCCGTTGTCAGCAGGTGTTGACCCATACGGAGTATGACACTTCACACCGCTGGCTGGAGAGCCTAGGCGTATAGCATGCAGGCCAGCCGCATGGCTGACGAGCATCACCACAATAGCAACGTTGCGCTTGCGGGACGCACGCTGGGCTTAGAAATGACTCATGCGGTCAATCGTGTATGGAAAGGGTATTAGCAGCGGAGTAGTTGAGTAAATGTAACAATCATTGGTATATAGCGTCCTCAACTTCGCTTCAAATCGATTCCATTTAGAAAATCGCATGGCACATTCACAAAATCCGCAAGTGCCACCCAAGCGTGGGCCGCATTATAGGGTGCCATGGAGGTCTATCGATCCCAAAAACGTGATTGGCCACACAAATTATCTAAATTTGCTAGGTCAATACAAAACTGCCGAAAAAGAGGCAAAGGTAAAAAGAGATCGGTATGATCGTGCGAAAACTAAATTCGATGTTGATGCAGCTTTGGAAATAATTGATGAGTGCATTAGCGATGATGCAATAGACCGCGTTATTGATGACTTAGAAAGAACACAAAAGCCACCTAAGATCGCGTTTCCTCATCCTGAATGGGACGCAGGAACAGGCGAATTTAATCCAAATTCTCGTCCGACTAATGCGTTGCCGTTTGCATTTGCTCAAGTCTTGGCTGAAATCTTAGACTGTGAAGTTGACCTAGAAATCGGTCAAATCGCGAGACCTGGACGGAAAAAATTAACGAATCTTCAGAGATTCGTCTGGCAAGCTAAGTTTGAGGGTGACGTTAGCGAAGAGCACGCCTATATCCTGGCTGACGATATGTTCCATTTCGGTGGAACGCTGGCCATGCTACGAAGTTACATCGTAGAGAATGGTGGAGTAGTGATTTCGGCTACATCGCTAGCCACAAAAGATGGAGCGCATAAGCCGTTTCCAGTTGAAGATAACACGTTAGGCGTGCTTAGATCACTTTATAGTGCCGATATCGATGAGTTTTGGCGCGAGGAGATAGGACATGAGACAGTTTGCCTTACTGAAATTGAAGGCGCTTTTCTCTCCGAATGGGGGAGCAAACTCCCCGACCTCGCAGATGGGGACACCTTACTTCAGCGACTCCGAGAAGAGATTAATAAAACAAAAGCGACGTGAGGCCCAAGAGGTCGTAAAAAATGCTACACGCGAACGTGGATATAAGGTCCACCCGCGAATTTTAGAAAAGAAAAAAGTCAGCGCGTAGCCGGTACACGGCTACCGCAATACCACAACTGCAACCTCTTTCCATTTTTCTCAGAAGAAGCGCGCCCTTGAGAACGATCGTTCCCTAGGACACGAGAGATGTTGTTTGTAAGCCTGACCATATGCTTATGGTCGTTCGGGTTTTCTCCCCGCATTTCCGCAATTTTGAGCGCAATTCGGCGGCTTGTTACAGGTTCTGTAGCGGTTCTGAGTATGGTCGATACAAGTTTGCCTATTTCTCCACGCTGGTACTTCCGGTTTCCTGCGCTCGCTTCCATGAGAGCATCGTAGTTAGCTTCGAATCCTAAAAGCCTAAGGGATAACGGTCAATTGCAGCGATGTCATGACCGGCGGTAGCGAGTTGGCTACTCAGTTCGCGAGCCTCGTGGCATTACTCAACGCGCGTAAATAACTAGCCTCGAATGGTCTGACTGTAGGATTTGGCTTCAGAAGGCTTCATACGAAGCATTGTAGAGAACCGGCGAACTTGGTGCTCTTGATACATAAGGCCGTCCGCTCTCGGTCGTCATCCCCAGTAAACGAAGCGCGATCGGTGATCCAGTAACCCGGAGCCTCTCGGTTTCAACAACTGACTTCACGGAATACTGGGTCCCGGGTCTCACTGACGTTCGCCCGGGATGACAACCCGGGGCGGGGCAAGGCTGTGCCCTTTCCGGCCCCCTTTCCCACTCAACCATTTCAATATGCGAGGTGAACCATGTGCCTGTTTGGTGGCAGCAAGTCGTCTACGGTGGAGGAAACGCCGCCGCCGAGGAAACCGGATCCGGAGCGGCAGGCGGCGAATTTGCAGAAGAACGAGGCCCGGCGGCGGGCGGCGGCCTATAATCGGACCAAGACGACGCTGACCAGTCCGCTGGGCGTGTCCAACTATGGCCAGTATTCGCGCGGCGTGACCGTTCTGGGTGGCGCGTGATGGGTGTCGTCGACGATCTGAAACGAGAGCTTGCCGCCGCTCGCGGCGAGCGCCAAGGCTACGAAAACGACTGGCGCGACTATGTGGACTATACCGCGCCGGACCTGGACCGGGCGTTCAACAGCGTCTCCGGCGTGCAGGTGTCGGGGATGGCGGCGTGGAAGCGGTCGGCGGCGCGGGAACGCTCGCGCAGGCTTTACGACGGCACCGCCGTCTGGCTTTTGGACCGGCTGGTGTCGGGCATCGAAAGCCTGACCATGCCCAAGGGCTTCAACTGGCACGGCATCGGCTTCGACGATCCGTTCGCCGCCGAGCCGACGCCGGAGGAGCAGGAATATTTCGAGACGCTCCGGGATCACCTGTTCCGGATCCGTTATTCGGACAAGTCCGGCTTCGCACTGGCGAACCGGTCGTCTCTGGTATCGACGGTGAAACTTGGAACGGGTGTTCTTTTTCCGGCGGAAAACGAAGCGCAGCTTGCCAGCATCCGCACCCCGGTCTTCTACCGCTACGTGCCGCTGCACGAGGTTTATCTGATCGTCGACGCGCAGGGTAATGACTGCGGTTTCTTCCGTGTGCGCTCGTTGAAGGCCTGGCAGGCGGCGAAGGAATATGACGGCCAGCTGTCGGAGAAGGTGAGGGCGGACGCGGAGGATGCGAGCCGGCGGAACAACGATTATGTGTTCGTTCATGCGTGCGTGCGGCGGGAAGGTGGCTATCCGGGGGCGGCGGACGTCAGGCGCTCGCTCTACGAAAGCATCCATTTCGAACAGGACAGCGGTCATATTTGCCGTCAGGGCGGGTTCTTCGAATATCCGCTAGTGGTGCGCCGCTGGGACCGGGACAGCCTGTCGCCCTACGGGTCGCCGCCGCAGGCGAAGATGATGGGCGATATCAAGTCGCTGCAGAGCCTGGTGAAGGACAGTCTGGTCGCCAGCGCCCAGGCGGTGCGGCCGCCGCTGGCGACCCACAAGAACGAGCGGCCTCTGGATCTCAATCCGGGCCGGGTCAATCCGGGGCTGATCGACGAGCAGGGGCGCAGGCTCTACGGGGCGATGATCGACACGGTGAATCCGGGAGCGGCTTTCGGCGAGATCGACCGCATCCGGGAAGCGCTCAGGCTCGGGCTTTACGGCGACCTGTGGCAGACGCTGCTGGACGGCAACGGCCGCACGGCGACGGAAGCGACGATCCGGGCCCAGGAGAAGGCGGACATGATCGGTCCGTTCACGACCAACATCCAGGCCGGTCACGGCGTGCTGTTCGACCGGGAGATCGGCATTCTCGGCCGGCGCGGAGCCTTCGAGCAGGGCTCGCCGCTGGCGCCACCGGAAAGCGTCGCGGAGACGGAAATCTCGGTGCGGTCGACCGCACCCATCGACCAGATGCGCGAGGCAGGTCATTTCGAGGGGCTGGCGAGTTTCCGCCAGTATCTCAACGGGGCGCTTAGCACCAATCCGGAAGCGGCCGACTGGCTGGACGAGGACGAGGAGCGCAAGCTGGCGCAACGCTCGCTCGGCCTGCCGCAGAAACTGCTGCGCCGGCCGGAAGAGGTGGAGGAAATCCGGGCGCAGCGGGCCCAGCAGCAGGCGCAGCAACAGCAACTGGCCGCCGGCGAAAGCCTGGCCCGTATGGCAAAGGACGGTGCGCCTATGGCCAAGCTGCTCGCGGAGCAGGGCGGCGGTGCGGGGGCCGGTCTGGAAGAGGCGCTCGCGGCCGCCCAGGCGGCGGGCGGTGGCGCGCAGGCGGGCGGGCCGGGAGGCAGCAATGTGGCATAGCCTCAAGCGGCGTGTGCGCGGGCGGCAGGCGCAGGCACGACAGCTGGAACGGTCCTATCGGGCCGTTTTTTTATGCCCGGACGGTGAGACGGTGCTGGCAGACCTCGCCGCGGACTGCGGCATGTACCAGGCGCCGCCGGGCGACGTGACGCCGGAACAGCGGGCCTATATGGACGGCCGCAAGGCGCTGTTCGCCCGCATTCTCGCCTGTATTCGCCTGCCATCGGAAGAACACGCCGCGCTGCAGGAAGCGGCGCGGCTGGAAACCCTCCCACTGAACGAGGACGATTGATATGGACAGAACCACGGACGGAGAACCGGAGATCGGGGACGCGCAGGGCGGGAGCGGAGAGGCGTCGTTTTCCGGTGGCGTGATGGGCGGCGATCGTGTCGATGACCGGACCACGGAAACCGGCGCGGAAGGGATGATTTCCTTACCCGGCGAAGATGCGACGGCGGAGGAACGCGCCGAATTCTACAAGGAGATTTCGGGCACCTGGACGCCGGCCGACGGCTACAGGTTCGCCATACCGGACGGACTTCCGGAGAGTTTTCCCTATGACCAGGACTTCGCCCGCGAGGCGGGGGACTGGTTCAAGGAAGCCGGCCTTCACCCGAGTGCGGCGCAGGCGCTGCACGACAGGTGGGTCGGCAAGATGGCGGAACTGCACCAGCACGAGGTGCAGACCGCAAGCGAACGTGCACGAGAGCAGGCAGAAGCGGTGGAACACGCCCACCGGGCGCTTGTGAGGGAGTACGGCGACCCCGGCAGCGACGGCTACAGGAATGCTGTGGCCAAAGCCGACCGGGCCATGAACGGGCTGAAGGCCGAGGGCATCGACGTGACCGGCTGGTTTGCTGAAAAAGGCATTCTGTCGGACGCGGATGAACGCGGACTTCAACAGGTGGCGGACCCGGTCGCGATCCTGCTGCTCGCCTTCCTCCACGACAAGGCCTTCAGGGAAGACGGCCTGACCACGGAAGGCAGCGGCAACGCCAGAGGCAACCCGTTCGATCTCAAGACCACCGACATCGGCCGGCAGACCGAGATCATCCGGTCAACACCGGAACGCGCCAAGGCGCTGATCATCGCTGCCGGCCGGGATCCCAAGAAATTCAATCTGTGAGGCCTGAACCATGGCATCGTCTACCATCGCGGACATCATCGAGCCGCGTGTCTTTACCCCCTATATGCAGGAAAACCGGCCGGAAAAGCTGGTCATGATGGAGCGGTCCGGCATCCTGTCGGCGCCCGACGAGGCGCTTGCCTCGCGCTTCATGTCCGGCGGCCGCAAGATCGAGGTTCCCTACTGGAACGACCTGGACCGCAACGAGCCGTCGATCATCAATGACGGCGACACGGCCATCACGCCGGAAAAGATCACCGCCGACGACCTGATCGCCTACAAACACCGCATGGCCAAGGCCTGGGCGTCCAAGAGCATCACCGGCATGGTCGCCACCGGCGATGCCCGATCGCCGATGGAACAGGTCGCCAGTAGGGTCAATTCCTACTGGTCCTGGGTCAAGGAAATGCACATCATGAACATCGCTACGGGCGTGATCGCCGACAGCGTGGCGAACCACAGCGGCGATATGGTGTTCGACGTCTATCAGGACGTAGCGTCGCCGGCGGCCTCCAACCGCATCTCCTCGGCGGCGGTGAACCGTGCCCGGCTGACCATGGGCGACGCCATGGAGAACCTGCGGGCCATCGGCATGCACACCCATGTCTATGCCACGCTGCTGGACGACGAGAAGATCGACTTCGTGCAGCCTTCCGACCTGCCGTTCCAGATCCCGACCTACATGGAGATGACGGTGTTCTACTCCGACTTCTTTCCCGTCAGCACGGGAACCAATTCGGACAAGTACACCTGCTTCCTCTACGGCGCAGGGGCCTTCAAGCATATCGACGAGGTGCCGAGCGAGCCGACCATCTACGGCAATATGGGCACGGAAATCACCCGCGATCCGAATACCGGAAATGGCGGCGGCGAGGACCAGCTGATCACCCGCCGCTACGAGCTGTTGCATCCGGCCGGGATGTCGTGGACCTCGGCGTCCATGGCGGATGCCAACGGAGCGACCTTCTCGGAGCTTGCGACTGCGGCCAACTGGACCCGCAAATACATGCGCAAGAACATCCCGATCTCCGCGCTGGAAGTGAACGTCTAAGGTTCTCAGAGGGGTGGGATCGAAATACCCCTCTCCATTTGGTTGAGGCCAATTGGATAACAGAGCACGGCCTTGTCCCACGCACAGTTGTCATCCTCGCGAAAGCGAGGACCCAGTGCGCCGTGCCCTTTCGGTTCAAGCAACCAGCCTCACGGAGTACTGGCTCCCGGCTCTCCGCTTCGCTGCGGCCGGGATGACAATTGGGGCGGAGGAGACGCAATTTTCTCCGTCCGTCATGCCATGACTTGATCATCGCATCCATGCCGTTGCCGTGACCCACGCGGCTGCTTTGCTGTGTGGCACAGGAACGGCATGGATCCCGGATCGGGGTCCGGGATGACGGTCTGTGGGTAGAGGCAGCGCCCCAGATCATTTCTTTAGACGGGAACTGCCTCTCCAGCCTTCCTTTCGATTTACGGAGACACCAATGATCAAGACACAGCATGAGCGGCACATGGATCGGCTGCGGAAGAATGTGCATGCGGATCTGGCCGCGCTGATGCCGGAGAAGACCGCACGGGAGAAGAAACGGGAGGCGGTGAGGGATGCCGTGTCTTCCGCCTGGAACCGGCGGCAAAAGCGACAGGGCGCAGCCGCTGCGGCAAGCAGCCTGCCGGAAGGCTGGCGCAACGAGCACTGGAAGACGTTGCAGAAGCTGGCGGAAGACCTGACCGGGCAGAAGGCGGAGACCAAGGCCGAGGCGGTCGCGATCCTCGAGTCCTGCGAGGCCGGTCAGGCAAGCTGAGCCCGGCGGCGCGAATTCCATGAAAAGGTGAGAGAGAATGGCAGGCACGGTCAATACCGATGTCGATATGGCGAACCTTGCCCTGGCGCACCTGAAGGAGCCGGGCATTCAGGCCTTCGATTACTCCAGCAAAGCGGGACGCTGGTTCAACGCCAATTATACGGCCAAGCGGGACGTGTTCCTGGCAAAGCACGATTGGGACTTTGCCATGAAGCTGACGGCCCTGGCAGCGGATACGCAGGCCCCGCCTTTCCGCTGGGACTATCAGTATTCCCTGCCGGCGGACTGTTTGCGGGTGCCGCAGCAGACGGAAGAGGGCGGACGCAACGGCCGGTTTCTGGACTATGAGGTGATCGGCCGGAAGCTGATGAGCGATGTCCAGGCGCCGTTCTACCTGCGCTACGTGCGCCGGGTGGAAAGCGAGGCGGAATTTTCGCCGTTGTTCGTCGATGCCTTCGCCTTTTTCCTGGCGGGAAGCCTCGCCCATGTGATCACCGGCAAGAACAGCTTCGCCCAGACGTTGCTGCGGCAGGCTGAGATGGCACTGGATGACGCGAGCCTGAGCGATGCGATGCAAAGCAGCGTACAGCCTGCGGCCGAGACGGGGATTGTGACCATCCGATGAGCTATTACCTTCAGGCGACTTTCAGCCGGGGGGAGCTGGACCCGGAACTGGTGACCCGGCCGGACCTGGAGCTGTTCCGGGCAGCCCTTGCCGAATGCGAGAACTTCATCACCCTGAAACGCGGCGGGTTCCGCCGGCGCGGCGGCACCCGGTATGTCGGCGAGGTGCGAGACAGCGGCGCAGGTGCCTGGCTGATGCCGTTCGAGTTCGGCAGCGGACAGAACTATATGCTGGAGGCGGGAAACCACTATTTCCGTGTCTATACCAGCGTTGGCCGGGTCGTCTCGGTGGAAGTCTCGACGCCGTACAGCCTGTCGGTGCTGCCGGACCTGAAGTTCGTGCAGTCGACCGACACGCTGTTCGTCACGGGCGGTGGCATTCGGCCTCATGCGATCAAGCGCTACGGCGAGACGTCCTGGGCAATCGAGCCGATGGATTTTCACGATGGTCCCTATCTCGAGGTCAATATCAGTTCCACCAGTCTGACGCCGGCAGGCAAGGGCAACCCGGTGCCGACCATGACCAGCAACACGGCGCCGTCCGGCGTGGTGACAAGTTCGGGGGCGCTCGCGGATGCCTACAGGGTCTTCAACGGGGATCCGGACAAGGTCATCCTGTCCACCGGCGGGATCGGCTGGGTCGCTTACCAGTTTCCGGTCAATGTCGTGATCGACGGATACATGCTGCAAGCGCCTTCGGATAACGGCAAGAACGACGACATGCCGGCGCAGTGGGCCATCGATGCGTCAAGCGACGGCAACACCTGGTCGGTGCTGGATACCCAGGATGCGGAAGCGGACTGGGCGTCGTCCGAGTGGCGGTCCTATTCGTTCCCCAATAAAACCGCTTACAATTTCTATCGGTTCCGATTCAACAAGGGTGGGGGATCGACGTCCGACGACGCGGCGATCGCGCAGCTCGTTTTTCACCAGGCGGCAAGCGACCAGACGCCGTTCGACCTGACAGCCTCCAATACGGGCGGCATCAATGGAGGCGATGGTTTCGGCTCGTCAGACGTGGGCCGGCATATCAGGCTGCGCGGCAGTGACGGTTTCTGGCGCTGGGCGAAGATCGACAGCGTGTCTTCGTCGACCGTGGTCAAGGTGCGACTTTACGGACAATCCTTGATCGATACCTTTGCGATGGGCATTTGGCGGCTCGGGTCGTGGTCGGACCGAACCGGTTGGCCGGGGGCCGTTGGCTGGCACAAGAACCGGTTGGCCTTTGCCAGCACCGCCACGGAACCGCAAACCGTCTGGGAAAGCCAGACGGACGATTTCACCAACTTTGCCGTTTCCCAACCGCTCGTCGCCTCGAACGCGGTTTCGGTCGGCATCCTGTCCGGCCAGGTCAACCGCATCAACTGGCTGAACGACGATGATGATCTGCTGGCCGGAACCTCCAAGGCGGTGCGCGCCATCGGCAGGGCCACGTCCCAGGATCCTTTCGGACCCGAGAACGTGGACCAGAAGCCGGAAACCAATTTCGGCGCCAACGGCATCCAGCCGATCAAGGTCGGATCCGTGCTGCTTTATTTCGGGCGCTACGGCACGGATATGCGCGAGCTTGCCTATGACCTGCAGGCGGACGGCCGGGTGTCACAGTCGGTCAGCGAGACCCAGTCGCATCTGTTCCGGACAGGCATTACGGGCGCTTGTTACCAGCAGTACCCGGATTCGATCATCTGGCCCTGGGATCGGCAAGGTAAAGCCATCGGTTTCACCTATGAGCGCGAGCAGCAGGTCTTCGGGATGCACCGGCACGGTTTCGGCGGGGTGGTTGAGTGCATGGCTGTCATTCCGGGCGACGGTTTCGACGAAGTCTGGATGATCGTCCGGCGTGTGATCGGCGGTCAGACCAAACGTTACATCGAGGTGATGCAGAAGCCCTTTGTGGGCGGGCTGATCGAGGATGCCTGGCATCTGGATTGCGCGTTGCGTTATGACCATACGCCTGTCAACACGGTGTCCGGCCTGGACCATCTGGAGGGCATGGATGTGATCCTCTACGCGGATGGGTCCGATTACGAAGGAACCGTGTCGGGCGGTACCGTCAGCCTGCCGAACGGGCGGACCGCGTCGAAGATCCTGATCGGTCTGGACGTGACGGCGCGTGCGAAGACGCTACCGCCCCCGGTCAACGCCCAGGACGGAGCTTCCGTCGGCCGAAAGATGACCGTCGACGAAGCAAAGATATCCGTTTTCGAGACCGGGGTGCTGCGGGTCGGGGCGGAAACGACCCATGTGGATGCGCAGATCTTCTACCGCGCCGGCGACACGTATGGCGAGCCGGCGTCGCTGCGCACCGGCGTCGTGGAGGCGGATGTGGATCTGCGCTGGGAAGATGGAGGCCAACTGGTCTTCGAGGCCAGCGGAGGCAAGCCCTGCACCGTTCTGGCGGTGAACTACAATCTTTCAATGGAGCCATGACCCATGTGCACACCGGCAATAGCCGTCGCGGGCGCGCTTCTGGGCGGCGTCGTCCAGGCGGCGGGAATGCAACAACAGGCGAATGCCCAGGCGGACGCGGAGGAACGCCGCGCGAAATTTGCCGAAAGGCAGAAGGAAGTCAACCAGACCCAGGCCTCGTTCGACCGCAAACGTACCCAGCAACAACTGGCGCGCATCCTCGGCAACAACCGTGCGGCGGGCGCGGAGCGCGGACTGTCGCAGGCCGGTTCGCTGGTCGACGTGACGGACGACAATATCCTTGAAGCGGCCCAGGACCTGGAGGCGATCCGGTTCAAGACCGAAGGCGAGCGGGACAATCTGACCTATGAGATGCAGTCTGCCCGTGCACGCGCGGACTCGGCCCGGCGGGCCGGGCGCCTCGGCGCCTTCGGGGCTGTTCTGGGCGGGGTGACCAGTGCTGCGACAACGCTTGGGAAGGCTTATTACTAGAAGCCTCTGGCGGGCGAAGGCCTGCGTCCCCCACATTCGGTAGCCGGTGTTGCCGGTAAATAGCAAAAGCCGAAGAAATGACAACTGCGCGCGGAGCAAGACTGCGCGCCGTACCCGCTGTCTGAATTCCAACATTATCCAAATGCCCCGACGGGCACCGAAACGAGGTTTTCAATGGCAACTCTTGCTCGATTTAGCGGGACACAGCAACTGCCGGGCGTGCGCCGGCCGCAGGTGATCGCCGACACGGCCGTCGGCGAAGCGACGACGGGGCTGGGTCAACAGATCCAGAAGTCGGCTGCGCAGATCGGGGAACTGGCGCAAGCTCGCAGCGAGGCGGAGGATCGCCGCGAGGCGGAAATCCGCGCGGCCCACCAGTACCAGATCGATCATTTCGAAGGCACCAAGCGGTTGGTCGCGTTCAAATCGTCCTTGCCCGAGATCGAGGCGAAAGCCTTGAAAAACGTGAAGCCTGGTGGCGCAGGCTTGGCAGCCGGAGTGGTGGAGGCCTACGACAACGGGGCGAAGCAGGTTATCGCCAATACGCCGCCATTGGCGAGGCCAAGAGTTCAACAAAACCTGGAAGCACAGCGCCCCCTAGTGATTGCGCGTGCCAAGAAGACCGAACGAGTTCAGCGGGTTCAGCATTACCGGGACGGTGTTGCCGAAGTGACAGCTACTGTCAAAGCGTCTGTTACGGCCGATCCGGCGAGTTATGACGCTGCACTCGATGTTTGCGTACAGACGATCTCCGAAAGCGGACTGGCGCCGACTGAAAAGGATATGCTGATTGGGTCCGTGCAGCGGGAAATGCAGCTGAAATTTGCGGAAAGCCAGCCGGCGAAGGAAAGGGCGAAGTATTCCGGTGAGGTCAAGGAGGATGGCGGTAGCTTCCACGAACGCTACATGGACAATCTCAAAGCTGTGACGAGGGCGGCGGTCGGCGAGGAGGCCTGGGCCGCCTTGTCTCCCGGTGAGCAAGCAGCGCTTGTTTCGATTACGGGTAGTGAGAATGTAATCCCGGAGAGTGTTCTTACGGCAACCTTGTCTCTCGAACCGGAAAAGATCGCCACGGCGATAGAAGGCTTGAAAGGCGAGAATGGTGGAAAGAATAGCGACCGAAGGCAGCAGGAAGCCGATCTTGTTCGCGGTGATCATCCTGTCTCGAATGGGTCGCCCGATGAGGACAGTGAGCGGTTTTACACGCGTTACTCGGAAAATCTTGAAGCTGTTGCGAGCGCGGCCGTTCGCGAGGAGACTTGGGCTGCCTTGCCGCCGCCGGTGCGGATGGCACTCGTATCCATTGTCGACAGTGAAGGTCAAATTCCGAGCGGCATTCTTGCGGCGGTTCCCTCCCGTGATCCCGAAAAGATCGCGGCGGCGATTGAGAGCCTGAAGAACGACAACGGCGGAAAGAATGCGGATCGCCGGCAGCGGGAGGCCGATCTTGTTCGCAGTGGGCATCCCGATCAGGATCTGCCGCCGGAAATCCGGGAGCGCACCGATGCACTGACCCCGAAAGACAGGGCTGAAATCAGTGAGCAGGGGCGGCGCGATCAAATGAAAAACGCGTCGGACAAGCAGGAAAGTTTCAGCCGGCGAATATTGGAGAGCCCGCTGGACGTCGATCCCGACGAGTTTCGCGACGATCCGGATCTCAGTGAAGGACAAATAGGAGTGTTGAACCGGCTCTATGAGCGGGAGATGGATGAGCAAGCCAAGAAGACGGAAGCGTCTCACTGGTTTCAACTGGCAGGGAGGGCAAACCCCTTAGATGAAGATGCACGGGAAATGGCGGATTTCTGGTGGAAGGCAGAAGCTTCGCATGCTGAAGACCGGGATGCCCTCGCAAACTCAATCGTTACCGACAAAGGCCTCATCCCCCAATCGTATGTGAACGATATCAAGGCCGGATTCAGTAGCCAAGACTGGAGAAAGGTTGCCTGGGCCTATCGGCGGGCATCGGAACTTTACGATCTCGACAGGTTGGCGGTGGAGGGCAATGCAGATGCAGAAGTCCTGATTGAAGCGGTCAGGAATTGGCGCTTTTACACCACTGAAATGGGGCTTTCAGCTGAGGAGGCTGCGCAGCGTCTGATCGAACTCCGTGATCCGGAGGCAGGACCAAAGCTAAGAGCATTTCAGAAATCTTCAGTTGTTAAATCTGAAATCAATAGTCTTACTCTTGATCGTCTCGAACTTTTATTCGGATCTTATAATAAACTTCTGTCTGTTAAGGGCACTCCCGCCGAAGTGAGGCTCGGTATTACTCCTGAGCGTGCGTTCGAAGCACTCAAAGATTACAGGAAAATGTTTCTACAGGCGATTCTTGAGACCAAGGGTGATATCCCGCAGGCTCACATGCTGACTATGAGCCGTTTTTCAACCGTCTGGAGGCCAACCAAGTTTCCACCGCCTGTTGACAAGGCATTTATCCTTGACCGGACCGGTTTCAAATACCCCGCCGAATGGGCCTATGCGGATTTCGGCGATAGCTACGCCTATCTGAGTGATGCTGCCGAAAGCAGGCTTGCCGAAATGGGTGTCGAATATAAGAGATACGGCATCGTCAGCAACAGGCACACATTTGAAGACGTACGTCTGGGCCGAATAAACGCGGATGGTTTCGGGCCGCGCATGACGCTGATGTACGAAGATAAATCTGGAATACATGTCGCGCCAGGTGATTTTCGCGTCAATATTCGAGATGCGATTGATAAATACTCTCCGACTTTTCCCGGGCGGGCCGGGACGGAAAGCGCTTCGGAATATCAAGCCCGTCTGGGGGAATTTTCCGACTTCGGGAAATTGGCTCAGATTTCCTATAACAGCCCGAATATAAGCGGAAATTCTTCCAAGCAAACTCCTTCCGGCTATTCGCTTTTAGATCAAGCGACATCGCGCAAGAATGGTTTTAACGGAGCAGCTTTCTATAACCCGTCAAATAATACGCTTGTTGTTGCGATCGGAGGTACAAATCCATGGAATCCGGTTGATGGGGGACAAGATATACTAGGTGTGGCTACAGGTGGCGCGACCAGCCAATATTTTCCGGCTTTGGAACTGACAAAAAAGTCCATCAATACCTTGAAGGAACGGGGCATCCATAGTCCGAATGTCGTGTTCACCGGGCATTCGCTGGGCGGGGTCTCGGCACAGTGGCTTGCCCAGTCTTATCCCAATTCAAAGGCTGTTGTATTCAACTCGCCCGGAATTGGGGGCGCATGGGGCGACATATTTGGTGCTCCCGGTTCGTCTAATCCGAATTCAAAATATAATTCAAATGTAACTTACGTTTACTCGGAGAAGTGGGGGCGGGCTGCTCCCATACATGCGGTGGGTGTTCATGTGCCCGGCAGTAAAACGATAACGATCAAAGGTACGTCTGGCCATGAACTCGGCAACCTTCTTGAAGCTATCGAATCCTACAGACTTCAGTATGGCAAGGCACATCCGTCGCCGGATAGGGCGCGAAAAGCAGATCGGTTGCGTTTGCCATTGAAGCCGGGCGGAACTGCCCGCGACGGCGGTCGATTTGACTGAGCGTGCCCAGCAGACTGCGGTCCGTGGATGCCGGATAAACGCGGACACGTCTGCCGGCGATGCAGCGAGGGTACTTGGCCGGCAAATCCAGCAATTCGCATTGCAGATTGATGCATTGGTGCTGCTCCGCAGCTAAAGGGGAAACAATCATGTCTCCGGAAGAGAACGGCCCGGGTTCGGTCGGTCAGAATGATCATGCGCTGTGGGATATGAGCGTGCCTGTCGGCGGGTTTGCAGAGGCACCTGGTTTTGGAAGAACGCCTGACGCAAGTTTGTTGCATGGAGGCGCTCCTGACACATGGCCCGCATCCGAAGCCCCGGATTTCGACAGTCATGAAGACAACCATGCGGATTCCGGGTTTGAGCGGATGAAGCGGTCTTTGCTTGAGAGTTACCAGGACTACCCCGAAGCCCGAAAGCGACTCATGAAAGCCCGCAGCTTTGAGGGACTTTATGTCGCCAAGGCCGATATTGATCGTGAATTGCTGGATGACAAAGTCAGGGCAGCATTCGGCTTGTTCTCGGCCCCGGATGTTATCGGAGGGATTGCGGATAGGACAGCTTCAGCACCTGCCGAGATCTTTTTTCAGAGTGGTGAGGAGCCCGATAGCTTCTTCGGGAACGCCCAATCGAAAACTTTCGGCAACAGGTTGGACGCGGGTGCGCCAGGGGAGACTTTGCTCGCAAACCGGAAACTGCGCGAACCGGGCGATCGCATAGCCAACATTAACGGGTCGGTTCTGGCCAGTTTCCTGCTTGGGGGCGCGGAGGCAAATATGCTGTCTCCTGAAGACCTGAGCAGGGTTGCGAAACGCTTCGATGAGGCGTTGGACCCGCTGGCGAAAGGGCGGTCACGCGGACGGGCTCCGTCTGAAACGGTGAAACCGGAATATGCGCGTGTCGGCGATCCGAGTGTGGAACGCGCCCTGGAGAAGACCGCAGCCGGCCTTCGGAACGGTCGCCGCGAAGCGGTGGTGCCGGCGCAATCGGCTGCGGCCAGGAAAATTTCACTTCAACTGACCAGCAGCGAAGCGGCCGCGAAAGGGGAACTCGAGGGACGTGCCCTGGGACAGGCCGCAGCAACTGCCCTGGAGCGACATCAGGCTCGACAAGCGGATTTTTCCCTGGGCTTGTGGAAGCTTTACGAGGACCTTTCGCAGAAGGACCAAAGCGTTATCTGGGACCGGTTCAAGGCGGATGTGACCAAGGCGTACCGCGGCGGTAGTGCAGGATCGGCCGGCAACGAGTTTGTAACACGTGCGGCCAGGGCGCTGAACGATATGGTGGTCGAACCTGCTGTCCGGCAGATGAAAGACTTGGAAATGATTGCGAGGGATACGAGCCCCGGCCTTTTATCCCGT
Organism: Roseibium sp.; assembly: GCF_048260565.1. Taxonomy (GTDB): domain Bacteria; phylum Pseudomonadota; class Alphaproteobacteria; order Rhizobiales; family Stappiaceae; genus Roseibium. The sequence continues at coordinate 33,705 of NZ_JBLXGP010000015.1, forward strand.
GTCATAGACCTGACAAAGGTGATCGCGGGAATGGAAGTGTTCCGGGACATTGTCAGCGAATGGGCCAGCAATGCGATCAGCAATCAGATCCAGAACATCATCGACCCTCGATCCGATGAAGACGAAGTTGCGCCCCCGCATTCCTGGAACCGGGATGAGGAGTCGGGTTTTCTGAACGCCGCGGACAGGGCGGCCTATGTCGACGAAGTCGTCGACGGCATCGTCGGCAATGTGACGGGGCGGGCGCCTTTCGAGGGGCCGGACTGGGTGGTGCCGGTGACGCATGGTCCGCTGAAGGGACGGCTGTTCGACATTCCCGATGCGCTGATCGACGATTTTCTGGAACACGATGTGGAAGTGATCGCGGATACGTTCACCCGCAAGACCGCGCCGGAGATCGAGCTGACGCGGGCCTTCGGCAGCGCCGGCATGGAGACGGCCTTTGCCGACCTCAAGGCCGATTACGATCTCAGGATCGCGCAGGCCGGTTCCGACGAGGAGCGGCAGAGCCTTGAGGGCGAATACGAGCGCGTGTCGAAAATGCTGGCCGATTTCAGGGAAGGATTGCGGGACAACACCCGCGTGGAGCAGACGGCTTCGGTCTGGAACAGTGCGACGCGGGCGGCCCGTGCGCGGAGCAACGCCGGGTCCAGCGGTGACGGGATGTCCGGCCCTCTTGCCGAGGTGGCGCATATGGTCGCCGGGCGGGGCGTGACGGGCTTCATGAAAGATGCCCTGCCGGACCTGGTGTCCGGCGCCAGGGCAGCCCGGATCACCCGGCAGGATGCGCGTGACTTCTCGGCTATTCTGGAGACGGTCGCGAAGGCGCGCATGGCAAGCCTGACCGGCCTCACCAATCCGTTCGCGACGAAAAGCGCTGCGGAGACCCTGGCCGACAGCCTGGATGACCGGTTCTCGCGCGGAAGCGCGATCAACTGGTGGAACGCCACGATGAAGGATGCGCTTTCCGTTTACACCATGAACCGGATCGCAAAGACCGTCATAACTGCCAGCGAGGGGGCCGCCAGCGAAGGCGCCGGCAGCCGTGCCGGCGAGGACGAGACCCGCGCCGACTTTGGCACGCTTTCCAGGCGCCGGCGCGGGTATATGGACAGGCTCGGCATCGACGAAAATATTGCCATTCAAATCGGGGACCAGACCCGCAAACACGGCGCACGGGAAAACGGCATCTGGGGCCTAAACCTGGCGAAATGGGACGATGCCGGAGCTCGCCGGGTCATGCTTGACGCCATCGCGGAAGAAGTCGACCGCGTGCCTGCAAGGGACGGCGGATCAGACATGCCGCAGTGGGCGCGGTCGAACCTGGGGCAACTGGTCATGCGGTTCAAATCCCATCTGCTCGACGCCCATCAGGGCGTTCTCTTCTCCCGCCTCTCCGGGCGGCCGAAGCATCTGGCGGAGTTTCTGACGACAGGAGCCTCGATGGGGATGTTGAACGTCTATCTGGATCACATCGCCGAAGGAGACTTCGAGGGGGCGAAACGGTTGATAGAACAGCCGGAGGACTGGATTGTGGATGGGCTTGGTCGAGTTGGTGTTTTGCCGGTGTTGCTCGGACAATAATGATTAACAGAAAAGAGGTTCAAGATAATGCCCAAAGAATTTGCCGGGTTCCTTGTCGCTGCATTCGTCATGATCCTGGCGGGGATTTCTTACAAGCTGATTACCAAGAGAGAAGAGTTCAAAAAGCTCAGAGATAGCGGCCAATCCTTGAGGTTAAATATAGCTGTTCTTTTATTTGCCTTTTTCAGAGAAGAGGATGACGAGTTAAAAAAAGCTCATGAGAAACTTGCAATTATTGGAATTCTGCATGTGATATTGGGGACGGCCTTTGCGGTATTGGCTGGCGGTATTGTCAATTACTATCGTGGGGAATTCTGATCGTGATGCGGAAGGTTCCAAGTTTATCTTCACTCATTGATCAGCTGGATGGACCGGTCACGAGACAAGTCCTGTCGGATCTCGCAAGGCAATTACCTGATGGTTACGCCTTAATCTACGGGAAATCCATCGGCTTTGATGCGAAGGTGGCACCAATTGGCGTTGAGGGCGCGTGGACCGGTGCGTACTTTCCAGATGGCACAATTGAAAATTTGTCTACTGGGAGCGTGACGGCCGGCATAGACGGCTTGCCAGTGAGCTCCTCCGCCGAGATTGGGATTGCCTGGGTCGGAGACAAGGGCGTTAAGGCCCTAGAAGGGCTGTCATTGACTCTTGAAGGGGGGATAGTAATTGGAATTGGCGCTACAATTCCTATCTCTTGGGAGAGCGCTTCGTATGCATTGAACTTATATTCAGCATTGCATAGTGGTAATCTATATGCATTTTACAATATTTTTAAAAATTACCCGGAAGGAAGCTCAATACAAATAAGTTCAGGCTTGCAAGGCGGCGTGAGTCTGAAGGCCTCTTATACTCTTCTTGGCGAAGAGTTACACGCGAAGTTTATAGGGTCACATCCCTATGAAAGTTTCGACAGTTCTCAATACAATGCGATGCTTGATTATGTTGCGCAATCGGGGCAGCCTGCGACAATCGGCTGGGACTTCGACTATGACGGTGTCCAATATTCCGTCACGCAGAAGGTGACCCCGATCGGCGAAAAACGTGGGATCATTACCGCCAACATTCGAACAAAAATCTTCGACGTCACGCACAATAAGCAATTTATTTATCCCGGACAGTTTGAGGCATTTGGGCTTCAGAAGAACGAACGTGTATCTTTGCGAAAAGACCGTGTGAATGAGCGCCAAACGTACGTGGAGCAAATTGTCCCTGCTGATGGGGTGGATGGTTCGGAAGATGCCAATGGGACGAAACCCCGGACAGGCACATCGGAAGCATTTGATCAAGGCAAACCGATTGTCATTCCCCGGTCGACGTTCAATCTGTTCAGCGATCTCACGATGATGACCACCGCGGCACTTGAGCGGGAGCAGCGGGAGAACCGCCTAGCCTACAATGACCTGACGGACGGTGAGGCTTATCGCGTTCTGACGGATGGGGCCGGGCAGGCTGCCTCCAGGTTCGAGCCCGGGAACCGGCCCGACTTGGACGTGGCGCAGACCGGCGATGATGTTACGCTGCATGGTGGCGGCAGGTTCGTGCCGCGGGGCAGTTCAAACCCGCGCGATGAGGTGACCGAGAGAGCCATACCCGAACCTAGGGTCAAACCCGAAACTAACCGCATGTTGCCCGACCGGAGCATTCCCGTACCGACTGCCAAACCCGACCTGTACGGTATTCCGCCTGATAAGAACATTCCCATCCTGCGAACCAGGCGGGATCTGACGGCTGGGCATTAAGACCGGTCCCGCTTAGGTCGCCGTCTTTGCGATCACATCCACTGCGGCCAGCCCGCAATCACCTTTTACCCCGCTGCGGCGGGGTTTTCTTATTGGACAGGACCCTCATGACAATTGGCGTTTTGACGGCCGGGCGCGCGCAGATCGCGGGCGACGGCGTGACGGATCGTATTGATCTGGATTTCCAGTTCATCGACCAGAACAACCTGGAAGTCATCCACGTGGACGGGAACGGCAAGCGGACCGAATGGATCTACGGGCTGTCGCCGGGGGCGTGGTCCTATACCGGGGGCAACTTTGCGAACGGAACCGTGCATTTCACCGCGACGGATCTTCAGGGCGGGGAGCAGCTGATCGTCTCGCTTACCAGCAGCTACAGCCAACCTTACGCCTTCGACGGCGGTGAGATCGATCCGGCGGTGATCGAAAGGGCGCTGGACCGCAGCGCGATCGACATGCAGTCGGTGGCGAACCGGGCGCTGTTCGAAACGAACGGGGTCTATGACGTTGCGGGCACGCCCGTGACGGGGCTACCGGATCCGCAGGACCCTCAAGACGCGGTGAACAAGCGGACGCTTGATGCGGTGACGCCGGTTCTCAATGGCCTTGCGGCGAGTGCCGCCGCCAGCGCTTCGGAGGCAGCAAGCTATGCCGCGCTGGCGGACACCGCCCTGGCCGATGCAACGGACGAGGCGGCGGCGGCAAAGACGGAAGCGGACCGCGCCGCGACCCTGGCGGCCGGCATGGACGCCTATCGGGACGCGTTCCAGACCTACGGATACCTGGCGGACTGGGGGACGATCGCGGAAACCCCCGGCGACATTCTTGACTATGGAGACATCACGGCATGAGCACGCGCATTCAAAGACGTGGCGGTACGGCGGCGGAACACGAGAGCTTCATCGGCGCTCCGCGCGAAATCACGGTGGACACCACCAACCACAACCTTCGCCTCCATGACGGAACCACCGCCGGCGGACATCCCGTGGTCATGAAACGGGACGCGGGGGAGCTGGGGGGCTTCAGGAACAAGATCATCAATGGCGACTTCGAGATCTGGCAGCGGGGGGAAACCGGGTTTGCTTCCACTGGATACTGCGCCGACCGGTGGTACTGGCGGCCGTCGACCGGAGGAACCGGAACGGTTGTCAAGTCTGGTGTCAGTCTCGGCGGCATCGCCGAAATACCCGGCTCTCCGAGACACTATGCCTATATCAACCAAACGGTTGCCGGAGCGGAGACCTGCTATATCGAGCAACGCATCGAAGGGGTGGAGACACTTGCCGGACAGGAAGCAACCGTTACAGCCTATGTGAAACCCGATGCGGCGACCGATATTGGCGTTAGCCTGGTTCAGTTCTACGGGACCGGCGGAACACCATCCGGGCAGGTTTATACCGAGATCCTGCCCGCTGCATCATATCCATCAGGCAGTTGGACACGGATCCAGGTCCGGTTCACGCTTCCCTCTGTTTCTGGAAAAACGCTCGGTTCGGACGGCAATGACTATGTGGCGCTCCGGTTCAATTTCGACCCTACCGTGGTTTTCACGGTGCGCATGACCCATGTGTGTCTCATCAAGGGCGATGCGACCACGGAAGACGATCCTTTCGAAGCGAGGCACAAGCAACAGGAGCTTGCTTTGTGCCAGCGGTATTACTGCAAATCCTATGAGATCGATACGGCTCCGGGAACGCTCACGAGTATCGCCAGCCTTATGCTAAGGAACGTAGCCGGGACGAATGTGCAGGGCACGTTTGGTTTCGTACAACGCTTCCCGGTTGCTATGCGTACTCTGCCAACGCTCATTGCTTACTCTCCCCAGAATGGGGCCTCTGGGTTTGGGTGGGACGCGGCGAACAGTACGAACATCACTTATGGGTTCAGTTATGCCTCTGCGGTCGGATTCAACCTCGAAAATAACTCCGGTTTCGCCGGAGGGAACGGCTACTCACTAGTTCATTGGACGGCAGACGGGGAGCTATAGGCATGGTAAGGATTTAAAGTTCCCTGGGTCCGGCTCGATCTCTGAGGCCGGGTTGTAAAGGCAGAGCTATAGCTATCGTGATCTATTCGATAAAAATGGCAAAGGACGCTGAGGTTTTTTGGAGTAAAATTCTAGCCCCCATTAGCTTTTATTCGGGAAGATGTAGAGTCGGTCCTTATGCATCTTTCTGGGTGAATTCGGGTGACGGATCATCCCAAGGGATTCTAGAAAAACGGAAGCCTCGTTGACAGGACGCCCGAAGTTTTTCTCCTCGTTCCCAGCCTGCTCGACAAGAACGGCAGGCCTACAGCGGAGTAGGGTTTCCTTGGCGCCACTCACAACTGGCCCCTCAAAGCCTTCAACATCGATCTTGATGAAGTCCACATCATTCAGGTTCAGGCTATCGATTGTGATCTGCTTGATGGGACCGACTTTACGATATTTCTTTGTAGCGAGGTGTCCTGATTCGACATGAGAGAGTTGGCCAAATTTTGTGTAGAGGGTGAGATAGGTTTCTCCGATCTCTTCACCGACCACCATCAGTTTTGCCTGAGCATCCGGATATCCGACCAGGTTTCGTTTTAAGGCCTCATACAGATCCGGGGCGGGTTCGAACGCCTGCACAGTTTCGAAATGGTTTGCGAGGACAGTTGCGGTCGTCCCGATATTTGCACCGACATCAAGTGCACAGCGGAGTTTTGGAAGTAATTCGATGACCTGCCGAATCTTTGTGGAATCTTGATCTGGCACTCCTTCGATAAAATTTAGCTTTGCATATTTGTGAGCCTCAGTGAGCGGTACCCAGAATCCGTCTATGAGGGAAATATGGCGGAGATTTTTACGCCGAAATAGATGATCAATCACTGCCCCAAGGACAGAAGTGCTTGTTGAAACAGCTACCTTTTTAGTGCTCAAAATTCGGACTCCAAGTCTACTTCTCTGCTGGGATAAAAACCAACCGTAACCTCGACTTACAATAACGTCGGGAAACAATCCAAGGCAAAACTGTGCTGACCTCCAATTGCCGGATGATGCTCCGGCGTTCCTGGAGCATCCGCTTGATGCTGCTTGTCGTGCTTCAGTCCAGTGTCGAGGCCTTCCTGCCGTTGCTAAGCGGCTTTTTTCATTCCGCCCGGCCTGTTTTTCGCGCAGTTCGGCCTAACAGACGGATGGGCGTTTGTGGTCCGGTTGCTTGCGCAGAAGGATTTCCGCGATGAGGACTAGAACGTGTCTTGCCAGTGCTACGGCGACCGGAATAATTGCTTTTGTCAGGGTCCGGAAGCGGCCCCAGATGACCGTTGATAGCGCACCGATGTGGGGTAACATTGGTGTGCTTTATGACATTCCTGCGCAGCGTCTTGTCTAGGAATGGCGAGGGTTCAAACGCATGAACAGTGTCGAAAAACTCAGAAAGTCGCACAGGGGTCAGGCCGATATCTCTAGTTCAAACAAAGTGATTGCCTAATTTTTCCAACCCGTCAGATGATTAGCCGATTGGCTTGTTGTTCACGAGAATGGAGTATAATTCAGTCGCTTGAGGGCTGGTTCGAAAAACCTTCTAAATTTCGCATCAGCGCTTTTGCGGAAGAAGAGCTCTTTCCGTAACCCGCCACTAACCTCATATCCGAGATCAAGCAGATACTCGATGATTCTCGCGACGTAGATGTATTCGTCAGATGTGCGCCGGCAACATTCAATGCAAAGTACAGGAGAGTTACGCTCAAGCGTCTTGCGGGCGCCGCGGAGCGCCTGCAGTTCGTGGAATTGGACGTCAATCTTGACGAAATCCACGTCAGCAAAATTGAAATCGTCGAGCTTGGTAAATTTCGCTGTGGTCGTCTTTGTGTATTTCACGCCACTACTGAAAAATGAAGCGCTTCCAATGGCTTCTTCATTTACATAAACGGTGTTCGTGCCTCTTTTGTCAGATAAGCCGACCTGATGCAGTGTGTAGTTGTTCTTGTCTGCAAGATTTAACTTCAAGCACTCCGCGTTGTCTTCGTACATCTCGAAACAATCAACATGCGCAAATCGATTGCATAGGTCCCGCGACCAGAAGCCGACACATGCGCCCATATCGATAGCCCGGCGAAATGAGGTCACCTGAGAAAGTGCCTGGTCGCGCTGTTCCTTCTGATACTCGCCGTTTGCCGAAGCTTCCTTGCCGGTAGTTAGGACTTCTTCGAAGTGAATCTCATTCTGAGGGAGAACCCAGCCTTTTACGGTCTTCGTAGGGATCAACTTTTGGGCTCCGGATGCTGAATTTGAAGTAGCCGGAAAGCTACCTGCAACCAATGCTTACCGCAACCTTTCCGAAAAGGAACTTCCTTTGCTGATCCCTAATTGGCGGATGGTGCTCCGGCGTGCCTGGAGCATCCGCCTGATGCTGCTTGCCGGGTTCTTGTCCGGCGTCGAGGCCGCCCTGCCTTTGCTGGGCGGCTTTTTTTTCATTCCGCCCGGCCTGTTTGCCGCGTTGTCCGGCCTGACGGTCGGAGGGGCGTTTGTGGCCCGGCTGCTTGCACAGAAGGATATCCGCGATGAGGACTAGAACGCGTCTTGCCGGTGCCGCGGCAGCCGGTGCGATTGCCTTTGTCGGGGCCTGGGAGGGTCTCCGGATGACGGCCTACAGGGATATCGTCGGGGTGCCGACGGTGTGTTACGGCGAGACACGCGGTGTGCGCCTGGGCGATCGGCACAGCAAGGCGGACTGCGACGCAATGCTACTTGCCTCCCTTAGACGCCACGAGGCGGGGATGCGCAGGTGTCTTAAGGCGCCGGACCGCATCCCGGAGAAAAGCTACATCGCGTTCGTGTCGCTCGCCTACAATATCGGTGTCGGGGCCTTTTGCCGATCGACGGCGGCCCGAAGGCTGAATGCCGGGGATGTGCGCGGCGCCTGCGACGCCGCGACCTGGTTCAACAAGGCCGGTGGGCGCAGGATCAAGGGGTTGGTGAACCGGCGGGCCGCAGAGCACGATCTGTGCATCGAGGGGCTGAAATGATGGCGGGTGTGATCCTGCGCATTCTTTGGCACTTCCTCAGCAGCCGGGCCGGCGTTGTCGTTCTCATCGCAACAGCCCTGTTCTCCTGGCACACAGTCGACAAGACCAGCGCTGTCCGCCGTGCCGTTGCCGATTATGTGGCCGATGTGGAGCTATCCGCCAAGAACGCGGAACTGGCCGAGCTGAAACGGCGATCGGCCGTTTTTGCATCCGCCAATAAAATCCTTCTCGACCAAGTCGCCCAAGCAAACGCAGATGCGGAAGCCGCCTACCAGGAGCTGGAGCATTATGTTTCAACCGTCGCTGACGATTGCGCTGTTGATGGCGCTCTTCTTGGGCGCCTGCGCCACCGATAAGGAGCGTGCAGAGCGTGCGGGTGCCGCTCTGGGCACCTTTGAAGCCCAGAAGGTAAGGCCCAACCTTCCGGACGATTGCCGTAAGCAGGAACGCTCCGGCGTACGTATGGGCGAACCGCTGGACACGGCCCTGATCCGCACCGACCGGGCGCTCGGCCGGGCCAACGCCCGCGTGAAACGCTGCGCCGACTGGCATGATCAGGTTGGCGCGGGAATTGATGAGGGGGCCAAATGACCGAAGAAGACCTACATGACATTGCCCGCAATGCGGGCAGGGAAGGGGCAAGGGAAACCCTACGCGCCCTGGGTGTCGATGCGGACCATCCGCTGGAAGCTCAGAAGGACATGCATTTCCTTCGGGATCTGCGCAAAGGCACCAAAAGCATCAGGGGTAAAGCCATCAACACGATCGTCGGGGCGTTGGCACTGGCCGGTTTGTACAAGATCTTCGACGGTTTCCGGTGGGGACCGTGAACGGAATGGTTCGTATACTGGAATACCCGGACCTTGAGCGCAATTCGAACTCCGCACCCTTCCGATCTTCGTTCTTCGGGAGGTGAAATTGCCTGAAACCGCTTGGTGGAAAATGCCGGCTGACTAAAAAATACGCCTTGATCTGCGAGGCTTTGCCGCGTACACGAACCTTACCGGAGAGGTGGCCGAGTGGTCGAAGGCGCTCCCCTGCTAAGGGAGTAGACGGGCAACCGTCTCGAGGGTTCGAATCCCTTCCTCTCCGCCATTTCCTTTTCATCGTCATTCATGGCGGCTAACACCTTGAACGGACTGGTGGTTTTCGCGGTTCGAAAACCTTGATTCCGGGCATATGGCAACGGGGCTGCGAAGACCAGTTTTAAGAGGGTCTGACGGTGGGCCTGATGTGGTGAAACCCAGAGATTCCAAGGGCTTGCAAGGAACGTCAGAGCGGTTCGAAATTTTTCATCGAAGTTCTGTCCGATGTCAGGCTTTTTCGTCAGGTTCTCGGCAATCAGCGCTTTTTCGGCTTCCAGCTTTTCCAGCTTGGTTTCATAGGCCTTGATTGCGGAGGGGCTGGTGGTCTCGATCAGCCTATCCGTCAGTTTGCCGATTGTCGTGCCGATGGCCGCAAGCGCCCGCTTCTGCTCCTGCCACTTTTCCTTGAAGCGCTGAAGGCGATTGTTCCACTGATCGTGGAGCATGAAACCAACTATGGTGAAGACTTCTTGCGAAGGCTGCATCTGCTGGATCAGGGCTTCGAACTCCCCTTCCAGAACGTCACGGCGGATGGACTTGCGGCGCTCGTCACAGTCCTTGTTGAAGCATTCATAGTACGCGTAGCGCTTGTTGCGGCCCTTGGCCCAATAGGCGGTCAGGGGATGGCCGCAGCAATCGCAGGTAACAAAGCCCCGGAGTGGAAACTCTTCGGCGGCGTCGGCACGGGCCGGGGCGTGACTGCCTTCGTTGAGCCTTGCCTGAATGCTCTGGAACGCCTCCCATGAAATCAGGGCTTCATGCTTGCCCTTCATCAGCGGCACATCCCAAGGCTTGTACTCGTAATAGCCCGCGTAGATTTTGTTGGTCAGTAGGTTCTTGATCCGCTGCGGGTGGATTTCACCGTTGGTGTCGCGGGCGAAGATCGGGTGCGGCTCTAAAAAGCGCTTTACCTCCGCCTGGGTCTGAAAACGTCCCGTGGCGAAGCCTTCCAAAGCCTCCTGAATGAGGCTGGCATTGGGCTCGTCCCGGACAAGAAACTTGCCGCTGTGACCCTTCACGCGGGCGTAGCGATAGCCTGTCGGGGCCCAGAACGCGAAATAGCCGTTCATCAGGCGGGCCTTCATGCGGTGGCGCACCTGCTCGCCGTTCTTCTGGCGGTGGTGCTGCGCCATGCTGGCGACGATGTTTTCGAAGAGAACGCTATCGGCATCCTCGCCGAACTCGATGGAGGGGCTTTCCAGCCGTGCTCCGACTGACCCGAAGGCATTGCGCAGCTTGCGGTGGACTTCCGTGTCGCGGGCAAGCCGGGAGACATCGTCGATCAGGACGACAGGCTCCGCCGAACGGTGCTTGCGCAGCCAAACCATCATCTCCTTAAGGCCCGGACGATCCGCAAGGCCCCCGGATACGCCTTCATCTTTGAAGACTTCGGCAACCTCATGATCCTTATAGGCCGCAAAGTCGCGGCAGCGGCGCTCCTGGGAGGCCAGGCCGTCGCCCTTCTTCATCTGGGATTTGCTGGAAACGCGCGTGTAAATGACGGCAATGCTCATAGGGCCTCCTCTTTTATTGTTGTTCCTTCCGATACTAAGGCAAGCGCCTCCTCGATGGCATCAAATGCCTGTTTCGTGATGGCCAATTGCAGGGGGTAAGTTGGCGCGGCGATGGTCAGATCGATCAGAGCCTCGGTCATGGCCCAGAGATCGCGGAGCATTTCGTCTTCTTGTTCTCTGGGGAGGTTCAAGGGGGCGATGTGAGCGCGGTAACGCTCAAGGTCAAAAGTCATGAGAAAGCCTTTCCCGCGCGGCCCTGCCTTGCCGCCGGGCCGCACGTAATGCGGTTGAGTGGAAATGAATAAAAAAATGCGTCCGCTCCCCCGCGTGGGCTCATCAAAGGCCGAAGGCGGGCGAAAATCCGGATGCACTTGTAGGAATACTGTCTCATTTCTAGCAGGGAAATTTGAAATAGTCAATAAAAATGAATAACTTAACATAACTACGGCTATTCCTGTTCGCGCTTCCTCCTCAATGGCAGCGGTAGACGCAGGTTTCCCCGGCAATCACAATTTCAGAGAAATCCATCTCCAGATCGCGGGCAATCGCATCGTAGTCGATGTAAAATTGTAGAGGCTCCGGTATCGGCCCGAAAATCCCTTCCTCGACAAATTGCTCGGCCAATTCGCGCATGCTGGAAACATAGAAAATATCTACATCCGCGCCGTCCGGATCGCTCAGAACGCTTTCAAGGTCATAGCCACAGTCACCAACGGCAATGATCAGCTTTTGCTTGTCTTGCTTGTCCAGATCCTCAATGGCTTCGAAGAAGCTTTCCAAATTGGCCTGATTGACACCGAAAGCCTTGGCCAGTTCGGAGTCGATTTCCTCGCCATCGATGAATTGGATTTCGAATTCCTCGACGGGTTCCCCATAGCGGTTCACCGCCTTGATTGCCTTGTCCTGATAGTCCTCAAAAGTCTCGAAATAAAAGCCAGATGCTGAGATGTCATAGGGCTGGGCAAAAAGTGTCGTCATGTCATCCTCCAAAAATAAGAAATGGGTTGCGCTTGCAACCCTGCTTCCGGCGAGGATGGGATACGGGAGAGATGTGCAGACGTGGCGGGCCGGGCTGCGGGGAGAGCGGATCGTACCGATCTGCGAAAACGCGGCCCTGACCGTCCCAGTAGGCTGCATATTGAGGGGTAAGGGCAAAGCCCTTCGACCCGATTCCTCTTAAAACATCAGGGATCGAAGCCGAATGGCCAAGATCGGCAAAGACGAACTTGGTTCACGAGAGCTCACCTGGTTGCCGCTTAAATCCAAGAACCTGCTTTTCTATATGCTTTTCTTCGCCAAGACGGTCACAAAATTCTGCAGCTTAAAAATTATCTTTAAGAACTTCTAACAGAAAACAATTTTACTCGACTCAGCTAGAGTAAGGCGGTGTATTTCCTAATTTTTCTGAGCACAGTTGGTGGAACCTCGTTAGCTTGCCAGGTCCTTCAGCTTTCACTCATGTGTTGTAAATCCTTCAAAATACAAGTTTTTACTGAACTTCTTGCAATCAGTCACTGATTGCGAAATAGTTATTAAAAAGCAAATACATAAACTAAAAGGTATGGCGGTTTCATGCGCCAAACTGGACCAAGATCGCATGACGAACAGACCGTATTTCAACAAATCGATTATGGAGCTGGAAAAGGCTTTTAAGGACAACCGCAGTGATCGAGAAACGCTCAATCGCTTGGTTCACGAACTTGGTTTCCGCAGCACGCAAAGAGCTCTTGCTCTCAAGATGAAAGTCGAGGCTGCGAATACTGGCCAACTTTCCAAACCTGCCACTCAAAAGACAACTCCCAAGCAAGAAAACAAAACAAAACAGCACGAACCTGTGCTGCCATTCGACGATCCTCCAAAGCCCTCCGAAACCCTCAAACCGCCTGAACCAATCAAGTCTGTTATCAAACCCGTGGCCAAGCCACCGATCACAAATGACGCGCAAGATATTCTGCGCGCGTGGACGGCTTTGGAGGTGTTGTCACCGCAGGGGTACAGACGAGAAACTGACTTGGTCGCCGGTGATCGCAAAAAGATTGCCCGCTTCGACGAAGCGCCTCTGCCATGGGAGCTGGGAGAAAAGTCTCTCCCCAAAAAGCGGCTCTATTACGAGCTGATCCTCGGGGCGATAGAGCTGGCTCCCGCTGTTGAATCGCTCCTGAAAGTCTATGCGGATAAGCGTCCCGATAAACCCAGCATGCGGGGGCATAGTCCGGTAGCCAGCATTTTGCTGGACAAAGACGGAAGGCCACTTGAAGAGGACACCGGTGCGGCGATTTCAAGCTTCGCCTGGGGCGTGCCTATCGCCTTGCAGGGTGATCTTAAAAAACTTGCCGACTGGCCAGCGCAGGAAAAACTCCTGATGGCTGCCTTCCGGAAGATTCTGATCAAGTATGATCGGAATAATGACGTGATACCTCTCACCAAGAAGCACATTACCAAACTATTCGATCATCTCGTCAGCGCATTGGACCTTGGTGGTCATGCGGTGAAAGCGCCTTATTTCGCGTTGCGGCGCTATGAGTTTTTTGCCAGCAAGACGCCACCCGAACCGGGTTTGCTGAATTCGTTCTTCTTGGAGGATTTGGCAGCTGCCCGCGTGTTGGCACAAACGGGGAATTTGCCCGAAGCGCTTCAATATTACCTTGGCATCAAGAAACCATCGCATCGCACCAACTTGCTGGAAGACGATGCGGGTCTACAGGACTTGTTGCAGCCCGCATTAACGCCGTCCGGCAAGTGGCCGGGCAATGGCCGCTTTCCGTTGGCTTTGTTACAGCAAGCGGCAGTCAATGCTACAAATGCCGCGCGTCTTAAAACCAGTATCCTCGCCGTCAATGGTCCGCCTGGCACTGGTAAGACAACATTGCTTCGCGATGTTGTGGCAGCGCGGATCATCGAACGCGCGGTGGTGATGAGTGAATTCAATCGCCCATCACAGGCGTTCACGCCAACCAGTCAAAGCCTTCAACGCAGCGGAGCGAAGATCACGCTTCATAAGCTGGACGAGCGTCTCAAAGGTTTTGAGATGGTTGTCACCTCATCGAACAACAAAGCCGTCGAGAATGTCAGCGCAGAACTTCCCGCGCTGGACGCAATCGCGGCGGACGCGCCCGAACTCCGATATTTCAAGAGCGTTTCGGACAACGTCCTTGAACGTGAAACGTGGGGTATCATTGCCGCTGTCCTAGGCAATTCATCAAACCGCTACCTGTTCTCGCAAGGTTTCTGGCGAGATGAAGAGAATGGTCTATCCACCTATCTCAATCATGCCAGCGGCGTACCGCAGATTGTATCAGAGCCTCAAGGTGGCGGCCGTCCTCCGCTAAAGCGAAACCGTCAAATCATCGACTGCGAACATCCACCATCGAACAACCGCGAAGCTCAGGCGCGGTGGGAAAAAGCCCGCTCCACCTTCAAGACCAAATTTGATGCTTTCAAGCGAACGCAAAGCAACCTACAAAAGCTTCATGTGCAGCTCGTCCGCCTGGCGCATGTCGCAACCGAAATCAATAATCTCGCTTCAAGGCTACCTCCTCTTGAAGTAGATACGCGGACCATAGAAAACGACTTCGCGACTGCTCGAAACGAGCAACAGGAAGCTGAAATCCAGATCAGAGTTTCCCGGCAAGCGCAGGCTTCACATTTTGCATTACGCCCTGGCTTTTTCGCGCGGTTGTTCAGAACGGCTCGCTTCCGAGCTTGGCACGGCGAACAGCAAAGCCTTTCAAAGAAAGCCTACGGCGACCAGCAGCTATTTCAGAACCGCAAAAAAATTTCCGATGATCTTGGCGCCGAGCTGGCTACGAAAAAAGAACTGATCGCACAGACACAAAAATCTCTGAACACGCTGCGCGCTGAAAAATCCGATCTTGAGGCAAGCCTAAATCAGGCGCGCGCAGAGATCGATGTACCTATTCCTGATGCTGGCTTCTTTGCCGGAGCGCATGAAGACATTCAAATGGCCAGCGTCTGGTTCGATAAGGCCGCGAGCCGGCAGCGCGATGATGTATTTGAGGCTGCTATTCAACTGCATCGCGCCTTCATTGACAGTGCAGCCGATCCGTTGCGACAAAACCTCTCTGTTTTTGTCGAGACTTTCGGTACACGCTCACTCGGCACACCGCAAAAAGATGCACTGATCGCCGACCTATGGTCATCTTTCTTCCTGGTCGTGCCGGTGGTCTCGACGACATTTGCATCGGTCAACCGGATGTTCTCACGGCTGCCGACGGAAGCCTTGGGATGGCTTCTGGTAGATGAAGCAGGACAAGCTGTGCCGCAGGCCGCCGTTGGCGCAATGATGAGGACAAAGCGTTCGGCTGTAGTTGGCGACCCGCTTCAGATCGAACCTGTCGTTACGCTCCCGAACAGCCTTACGGAAGAGATATGCGCCTTCTTCGGCATTGACCCGCTAAAATACAATGCGCCTGAAGCTTCCATACAGACGGTGGCGGATGCGGCCAGTATGTATTGTGCCAAGTTCCCGATCGGCAGCGGCCACCGCGATGTTGGCGCGCCGCTTCTTGTACATCGGCGCTGCGACAGTCCAATGTTCGATATCTCGAACGAGATTGCCTATTCAAACCTGATGGTGCAGGCTAAAAAACCGTCAAACGCAAATCCGGTCCTTGGCTACTCGTGCTGGGTAGATGTTGTCGGCAAACCCGGTCCTGACAAGTGGTGCGCTGATGAAGCAGCAGTGTTGATAGACATGCTGCAAAGGCTTCGCGCGAGCGGAGCTGAAGCGGATCTCTATGTTGTGACGCCTTTTGTCATCGTGCAGGATAATCTGCGCCAGGAACTCCTTAGCAGCGGTATTTTGAGCGGTTGGGTCGACAGACCTGATGCTTGGGTTTGGGAACACGTCGGAACAGTTCATACCGTTCAGGGGCGTGAAGCCGGAATCGTCTTCTTCGTCCTTGGCGCACAAGCTTCCTCACAAAATGGTGCTCGCAATTGGGCCGGCGGCAGGCCAAATCTCGTCAACGTTGCGGTTACCCGTGCAAAAGCTTCGCTGTATGTGATCGGCAATCGCAGCCTTTGGAAAACGGCGGGAGTATTTTCGGTGCTGCACAGGTATCTTTCTGATTAACTATTTTACTTTGGGCAGAAAAAACTATGAAAAAAAATATTGCCGGAGGAGCCGCCACAGCCAGTGGGATAAATTATCAGGCGGCAGTCGCGGCTCTCGGGTTAACTCATATTGCAACTGGAAGATGGCTGCCTTGGCTTGGCAATCTTAGCACCGCACTACCGCTTGCGTTGTCCGCGGAGACCAGTGGCGGCGGGGATGATTTTCGAATTGACCTTTCCGACAAATCCCATCTGGAGGTGCAGGTGAAACGGGGCCTTGCTCGTGGCGCTAAGCTTTGGTCGGCCCTAGAAGCCTTAGCTAAGAGCATTGTATCAGACCCTTTAGAATTTGGCCTTCTTATTGTTTGTGACAGCTCTTCGCAGACGATTAGAAAGGAGTTGTCTCGCGATATTATTCGTATGGGTGACGGCCGATTTGACAACCTGAAAGGCATTTCACTCGAGTTCAAGCAAAAGCTTGAAAATAGTGGATTGAAAGTAAGAGACGTATGTTCGCGGCTTCGTGTAGTGACTGTAGACGCCACTGAACTCACTTCCCCAAGCGTTCAAACAGCTATTCGGGACTTGGAGGATATTTGCAAGGATAAGAAAAGTGCGGAAAGTGCCTGGTCCGCTTTATATATCGATAGCGGAAAGATCATCGAGACCAAAGGTCGACGGGATCTTATTTCCATTGGTCGCGTATTGGGCACAAATGCAATCGATCTCGGGCGTGATAGCTCCCAACCTGTTTCATTTATCGCATCCGTAGCTCAATGGATAGTGACTAACAATTCTGATCTAATTATTCCAGGAATGACCCGCCCGCTAGCTCTAGAAGAAGCTTGGATTAAGACCAGTGTAAAAGTACAAGAAGCTCCAATTAGCCAAGCCACTTCCGACCTTGCGGAGGCACTGGAGCGCTATCACGGCTCGGTAGAGGCTACGCGTAATGATTCCTCATTTGATATAGAATGGCTCGGGCGATTTGTGCCGCACCTTGTATTGATCGGAGGGCCCGGCGCAGGGAAATCAACTGCAGCCAAAGTGATAGCACGAAAATATGGTCTCGACGGCTTCCCCGTTTTAAGCCTTCGCCTGCCCCGACTAGCTACACGTTTGCAGCGCGGAGATGGCCTCTGGGAAGCGATGCTCGCTTTAGGTTTGGATGGCTCAGGTGTGAACCGCAATGATGCTTCTCCGACTTTTCCATGGGTAATAATCGCGGACGGATTGGATGAATGCGGCTTTCAAAAAGCTGAAATTGCTGCAGAACTGACGAAGTTTTCAAATAGCCACCCGCACATCAAGATTATCGTCACTACCCGTCCCATAGGTTATGATGTTCCGCACTTTCATGCTTGGCGTCATTATCGAATGCTAGCCCAGGACGACAGTAATGCGGGACAAGCGCTCAGCGACTTGGTTGGATTAATCAGCAACGGTTCGGTAACTATTCCGGGACGTCTGCATAGGCTCGATGGCGTGCCGAAGGATTTATCGAACGCGATCAAGCGAACTCCACTGATCTTAGTCTTGAGCGCGGTGTTACTAGCAGATGGGCGGCCATTTCAGAAGAACCGCGCCGCTCAGTACAGTGCGATTATCGAGCGTATTCAAAAGACAAACGCGCCGCGCGCTGATGACGGCGGCATGTCTGAATCTGTACTTAATTATGTTCTCAATCTCATTGGCGAACATTCGATTGCATTTCCGTTGAGTGATTCAAAAAGCACCACAGAGTTCGTGACTGGCCAGCTGAGCGTTGCATTGGGAACAACAGAGTTGAAGGCTCAGGATTTTGTTCAGAAGGCCGTGGAGTATTGGACTGATGTAGGTTTATTGGAAAGGGTCAGTCACGGAGATCAAGAACTGCTGACCTTCATTCATCGCACCTTTGCAGAGTTTTCCTCAGCGAGATTTCTCGTCGAAAGCATTAAAGATTCCCAAAAGCGCGACGAGTTACTTAGCGAGCGCATGGCTAATAGCAAATGGGAAGAGGTTGTTGAATTTGTAAGTATGCTCGGATGGGGAGATGCAGTGGTCTCTCGACTACTCGCCGATTTTGAAATTACGTCTGTCTGCGCTCCAAAGGTTGCGCAATCTCTTCGTATAGCGGCCTTCGGAAATCAGAACCTGTCAAACGAGGTGTTGTCTCTAGTTTTTCAACACTCATCTGAACTCAGTATGACCGGTCGGCGAGATCTAGTAACGCTTATTGCAACACCGTTAATTGATGCCGCTGCCCGTTACCAAGACTATACGAGGTCGATCGGCCAATCACTTGCCAATTCGCAATTCATTTGGAGCCGACTGCTGGGGCACAGTCTTTTGCTGGCTAACGACCCGTCTCCAATGGAGGTTGCCAATGCACAAGATGAATTATTACAACTGCGAGTCACGATAGAGGAAGATAAGCCAGAATTAACAACGGGTTTTATCGCGATAGATAAACCATCTCCCGTCGGACTAATTGAAGCCTTTGTAGTTAGGCTTATCGACCAACTGGCTCTTACCCTTCCGAAACCTGAGCTCATCGAAGCAGTTGCGCCAATTGTTGAGCTGAGGGACAAGTACAGCCTTGGATTTTATGAAGCTATCAGCAAATGTTTTCAGAGACATGAGATTCATGAGCAGGTAAAAAAGGCTGATTTTGGGATCTCCGGCTTTGATAAGAACTGGATCGAAAATTTCAGCACAGGGTTCAAGGACAATTTGCTTGGGGTTTTTTCCCCAATAACTAGCCTTCTGACAGTAGGGCAAAGAAAGGTAATTATTCCTTCAGTAGAAGAAAACTTTTTGTATGTGAGTGCTATTTTGCAGATCACAGGCTTCTGGAATATGACACTTCATGAGGTCGCGGGTGCAGGGTCAGGTGAACTTGCGGCTGCCGAGCAGGAGACAATGAGATGTTTTGTTCATGCTGCTGGTATTCCCTTGGATAGCCTCGTTTCAGAAGTGGCAGCATTAGAAAACCAAATTAAGCAACAGGCCGACCTTTCCGCGCGTCTGTTTGAGAGAACCGTTCGCGTTGATTGTGACCTTCCCGATTGGCACTCAATCGCCACTCCACCTGCTGATCTGAATAAGCTGGAAAAATGCGTCCGCGAAAGTTCTTACTGGATGGCGCGAATAGCAACTGCGCTTATTGAGGATCAAGCTACTGAGAGCGAACGAGAAGAAATAACACGGCGGGCTTTAAGTGAAGACGGCTATTATGCAGTGGCACTTGCTTCTCATCTCGCTTTATCTCTTCCGAAAGATAAATCTTTGGTGGTCTTGATGGAAGCTGCAGGTGGCGAGCGAAAACATGTAGGCCCAGTTCTTGACGCTCTCTCAAAGGTCACCGTATGGAATAAGTCATTACTCGAAGTATGCCGCATTCATCTGCTTAGTGCTGATGTCGAAAATGCTGCAGCAGCCGCAAGCCTGATGTTAGAGATAGCGGCGCCACAAGAGCCTTCGGTTATTGAACTTTCACGTGAGGGCTATGAGTACTGGCTTGAGCATGAGGAGCCATACCCTGTGAAGGGTGGAACGGTCCCGACAAGCCCGCGTGATAGTTTAGTAAAACTTGTTGAGCTCCAGTCGTGGTCTGACAAAGATATCTTTCAGGCAATTACTGACCCGAGAACAGATGTTAGAAATTTCTCTGTTCAAATAATGATTAAACAGCTCGGCAATACAAATTCTGCACGATGCCTTTTCGTTGAATTGTGTATCAACGAAAAGCTTTCACAAGATACGGTTCGAACTGTTCTTAAAAGCACCCCGCCATTCAATGAATATGAGGTCAAGGAACTTTCGAAATTATTGAAAAACAAAAGCCCGCGATGGCGATATGTGGGGCTGGAACTACTGCGCCCAGAATATATGAAATCACATGAAGCGCTAGCGGTTATTGATGAAATGGTTGATGAGACTGTTCCTGAAATAATCGCTGGACTAGAACAGGCTCGGCAATGGGCTAAAAATCAGGCTGCATAATCTGATGACTAGGGCCTCGTGTAATCTACGAAAAGTTTTTTGAAGGGCGTTCAACCAGCCTGGCGATTGTGCATTTGGCACCGGTGGAGAGGCATACTTCCAAGCCCTGCGAGTAGTTTCAAGGGGCGCGATAGCTCTTTGATCGGGTTCAGCGTCGATACGCTGGCGCTCATCCAATCTGCGGAAGGTTGGTCATGGGGTCCAGTGGGAGCACGACGGCTCCCTGGCGGAGATGAAACGTCCGGTCGTTTTGCTGGCGCTTGAAAGGCTCGATGCCTGGAATGCGTCAATAGCCGGGAGGGATGCAACGGGAGGCGCGCAGCGGGCCTCCCTTGCCAAGATGTGGAGACGGCAGACTCCACACATCTTGCATACCGCGTGAACCACCGGAGAACGCACATCTCGCATACCGCGTGAACCACCGGAGAACGCACATCTCGCATACCGTGTGAACCACCGGAGAACGCACATCTCGCATACCGCCCTTTAGGGCACAACCGCGTTAACGACCTCATGCCATGGTGTTACGCTGCCAGAGAAGCGTAACAGAGAATAGCGCAAGAAATCAGGTCAGCTCCGGACGGACGCTCACAATTAACCAATCCCAGCAGTAGGCCTACAACTGTCCACTTCGGCGCTAAAAAGTAGGCGAAAGTCAGATGGCCTGCTATGTTGCGCAATCGAGGCGTGCATATTAAGAGTTTAATTTTGAGTGCTTTGGGGGAAGCAATTTAGTGAAACACAAAATTCCGGCTCACGTCCGAAAAAACATGGAAAAAGGCAGATTCCAATCTACTGTCGGGAGTTCGATCAGAAGAGTTTTTCCTGAAGGAACTGCAAAATCTTTGGTATCTGACCCGAGTTGGCACTTACCACCGGGGACACCGCAAGATATTTTTGCGGCAACGGGGCTATTATTGGAAGACTCGGGTGCGTTGGCGTTTTTTGGCGCGGGACTTAATCGCTCCCATAAAGAATATCCGAAGCTTTTTCTAGATAGCAAAAGCTCAAAGGAAATGCAGGAGATTGGCAAGAAATGGTCACAATTCGTCGAAGAAATACCAAATGAAATTTCCATTCTATGGGAAGATCTATTCAATTATTGGGAGTTTCCCTTAAACCATAGAGCCTATAAATTCAATAAAGAAAGAAAGAGAAACGACCAATACTGGTGGCTGGTCGCTTATAAACTTTTTGTAATTTCGGATACCGCTTGTAATGGCATTGGATTTACGCCTTTTGACTTAAATGAAAAAACTTTTGCGGGTAATTTTTGGCGCTTGCGTGTACAGGAAATCAATCAACGCAAGAAGTTAAATGGCTTTGCGAAAAATGTTGAGCTGCAAAGCTCTTTAGCACCCCGAGCGGATCCGGACGTTGTGTGCGTCCAACCCAAGTCGCTTGTCCCGACCTTGGGTGCGGGTACAAGAGTTTTTTCTAGGAACTTGGCATTGCTTAGACCTCGCGGTCTCGTGCGTACTCAATGGTCGGTGCAAACGAGTGTGGCCACTGTGGAAACCGATCCGGGCTTGAATATCTTAGTAATACCCTTCCCCTATGACTATGAAAAAAATGAGTTCGATCTGTTTCGGCTAAACGACGAAACAACTGAAAGATCCATAAATGTATTTCGGCTCAAACAATCCTGGCTCGAACGTGAAAAATTCTCAAAATTCCTTTCAGTTTGCTCTGAACTAATTCGGGAGTGCATTGATGAGCATGGCAAATCTGTTCATGCTATCGCATTGCCTGAGTTGGCTCTCAACCAAAAAAGCTTCGAAGAGTTTTCCGTATTGGCTAAGAAAATGGCTCCCAGCCTTGAATTTATTATTTCAGGGTCAAGTGAAAACTGCGAACCACAGCCTAAGAAGGGGAACTACATCTGGATAAGGAAGTATGTGGCAAGAAAGGAAGGAAGACACAGTACGGAAGATGGATTTTTCGATATTAGTCAATCGAAGCACCATCGTTGGAAGCTCGATGGTGGGCAGATCCTAGACTACTCGTTTGAGCATGGGGCCGACGGCGGATTGTCTGAATTGGAATCGTATTGGGAGAACTTTTCTGGACGCGCTCGAGAAGTCAACTTTCTTGCATTTCGACAAAACTCGGCTTTTTGCGGCGTAGTCTGTGAGGACCTGGCCCGAAGTGAGCCCTGCCACGAGATTATCCGTTCTGTGGGTCCTAATTTGTTGTTTGGACTGCTTATGGACGGCCCCCAAATTGAGCAGCGCTGGGGAGCGAAATATGCATCGCTCTTCGCTGCTGACCATGGCTGTGCTGTAATGACTATAAGTTCACGCGCATTGGTCGCCAAAAGTCAGGAAAAGCGGGAAACAGATAAGAACTTCTCGGTGTTGTATTTTCGCAGTCCTTATATGAAAAATTCGCTCCCATTTGAGTGCCCCGATCCAAACTCCGCTGTCTTTCTGAGACTTGTGCCTGATACGAATGCTAAACCAAGGCTCCTTATCGATGGCCGTGAAAAAAGTGTTGTTGATTGGGTACTGGACCGCAATTTCCATCCAAGGATAATAAAGAGCTCTAGAGGAGCATAGGATTGGAATAATTTTCTAATTTTTCTTTTTTATTAAAAAGTATTTGGAATTTTTTTTCACCAACGTTAAGATAAAGTTTGGAACTTTAGTTGTGCAATTTACGTTTAATTAGCGGGCCGTATGCACAATACGGAGGCTTCTGCGTGTGACTTGTCAAAGTGCGGATTTCGCCTAATTTCACACCTATATGCCTCTGGGGCTCGAATGAAGCTCGCTGAATATGAGGACAACATGCCGTTATCATTTAATGATGTATTGATGGAACAGATTTCCGAAACAGTTGTTGAGCTGGACATCGAAAACGATGTAAAGCAAATTGTGCTTGATCAAAAGCGCAGAGGTTTTTCCACCGAAGAGATAAATGAATTTATGTTGCGCTCCTATGGATTGGAAGTAGACTCTGCTTCGTATGAATTAGAGCCTTCCAACACTCTCGATTTGACACCAAGCAACTAACAAAGTTGTCTGAGGAATTTTCAACTTTAGCTGGCACGGATATCATCCGGTGTCAGTTAGTCGAACCCCGTCAATCGCACAAATTTAACCCTGCCATTCTGATCGCTGATCCCGCAAATAGGCGCCGTTTTTATAGCCGACTTTTTGAACCACTGCGCGGCAATCTCGGCCATATCTGCGTTAGGCAGGGCGTGTTGGGATGGTGTGCATATGCTTGGCAGTCATTTCTAGCGTTGATTCAACGTAGAAATCACCTTCCATACTAAGATCCTTCAGAGAAGAAGGCATTTGACCTAATGGCTTTTGGAACATTTTTGGTCGAATATTGCTATTTTTTACAATTCTTATTCGATTGAAAGCGGGAGTTATAAAGTCGATTAGATCCAGTTTCATGCGAAAGACGCAGAGCATATCGGTAATGTCATCGCGGCGTTTTTCGGCCCTGGCGAGACACCCGCTCTGCCGATTGGGGATGCGGCGGACGGGCGCCTCATGGGGAAGACCTACTGCCACATACGCCTTGCGATGGCTCGGTCTTCGGGGCCGATGGCGTTGACATAGATGGCGGTGGTGGAAAGATCGGCGTGACCGAGCCAGGATTGCAGTCGGGTTTCCGGTACGGCGGTGATGATGGCGTGAACGCCCATCGTGTGGCGCAGGCCACGGGCGCAACCTTGAACGCCGGAAATCCCGGCTTCTTCCATTACAGTGCGGACCAGCCGCCAGCCCTTGGTTCTCCCAAACGGCCAGAGCAATGTGGTTTCGGGATCGTCGGCGTTTTGTAAGGTGCGCAGGCCGTGCGCTTCGTCCAGCCGAGCGATGAAGCTGCGGGGAACAGGCACAGTACGGAAGTGCCTCCCTTTCAGCCTTCCGCGCTTCTTGGCGCTGCGGATTACGATGAAACCGTCCTCAAGCTGAACCTGCAAGGCGGCCATAGACAGCGCTTCGCAGGGACGGCAACCCGTCCAGTAGATCATTTCAACGAAAGTGCGCTCGGCGGGCTGTTCCAGAACGGATAAAGCGGGATAGAACCGTTTGCGCTCTGTGGGGGTCAGATATTTCCGTTCGCCCGTGATTGTGTAGAGGCTCATTCCTTTGAAAAAGGCATCGCTGGCGGTCATGGCGGTTCACTCCTCGTACCCCGCCGGAAAGTAAAGCTCAGCGCGGGGAACAGTTTAGATATTTTTGTTCCAAGGTCCCATACCTCTCTGTGTTTCAATGGCTTGGCGGATGTTCACGCCTTAACCCATGCCACTAAACAGCCTTTATTGTAAGCAATCATCAAGTAAATTCAATGAGAAAAACAAAAATATCTATTTTGTTCTCTGAATTCATTCAAAAAAAATGCAAAATCGAGAGCTGTTATTGCTTTGGTAATTCTGTATTCATTGTGTTATTCGAGCCTGTCTTACGCAGAAGACATTTTCAAAAGCTCGGAATTTCTGAAATGGCCTGAAGGTAGCCGTGCCTCCTATATCAATACGACTATCGGTACATTAGGGGCCGTATCTGCCTTCAATGATGAAATACAGGCCAAATGTATTGGCGAATGGTATTTCAAACACCGGAAGGAGCGCGAAGCTGAGCTCTATGAGATCATGCGCAAGTATGACGAATTCCATCCTCGAGGTGTCATTATCGCGGTCCTGCAAAAGCAGTGCGGCTCTTTCACTTATTCTAGTCGCTGATATGGAAAAGAGAGCGGTCATGGGTCGTCCATGACAGCCATGCACTATCTCACTAGTCGAACTTTGGCAGCTCGACGGCCATAGTGTTGCCGGGCTGCTCGGCAATTTGCGGCAGCTCATGTTGAATGGCTTCCGGCATAGGCTCAGCTAACTTTTCCTGAATTTTCATCAGATCATCGGCGGAGAAATCCGGGTCTTTCATTTGGTTCTGCATGTCGCCGATTTCGGTCTGATATTCGCGGATATCCAGAACTGTTTTATCGCTTGCCCGCATAGGGTCACGCAGTTCCAGAAATTCCTCGCGGGTTAGTTCATGGCCCTTCCACTCGATCTGCGCGGCCACATCATCATTGATGCGGTGATCATGCTCATCCCAGACGATGCCGCGTTCATCCCGGAAGACATGTCGTCCATCATCCAGAACATAGGCGCGCTCTAATCCGTGCTCATAAGCGGCCCGGTCGCGTGCTGCGGCTTGCTCGGCCTTTTCCAGGGCGGTTTCAGCCGCCTGCGCCAACTCCTGCAAGCGATTTTGTGTTTCAACATAAATCCGGGAATATTCGGGATTAAGCAGGAGCATTTCTAGCGTCGAAAGCTGATGATGGCCTTTCCCCTTCCGTCCTTCGCCGCGAATGGCATCGCGTGTTTCGGCGCTCAGGAAGCGTTTTGTTCGGCCATTGTCGTAGCCGCCGAGTTCGGCATTGAGATCGTCGATGTCTTGCTGGCGCGCTCGATCTTTCTGCGCCTGTACGATCTCGTTAAACTCGCCCAAATAATCCACCATCAACAAATTTCTTTATAAATTTCATAGCCTTAAAATATTTGTTATTATACCATTTTTTAATTCAAGGTTGCAAACTTTATGGGTAGATGACGATTTCTCATGAAAATTCTATGCTAGAATGGAAAAGGCAAAGAGGAGCCTGATGGAACCGATAAACGTTGCCCTAGTACAAGAGCGCCTTATTTATCTTTATAATACCAAATATGATCGCGGCTCTATACGAACTATTTTACGGGAGATCATCAATTCTCAGTCGACATCATATGAAATCATTGAGAGTAAGATTCCTGAAGAAATTGAGAAGGACCAATACGATAATCTATACGATCTGAAATATGACGCTTTTAGATCATTCTTATTTAAAGTAGCAACCTTTATTGATGAGGAAAATATTCAAGAAATCAAAAATTTTCTTATCGAGAAAAATGTTTTGCACGCCAAGGAACTAGAAAAACTTCCGAATAACCCGTTTTTTACTGCTAAGAAACCTCCGAATCTCACTCCGACAGAGATGCGAGAGATGCTAGAAGCGTTTCCGGTGGGTGAATTCTGTCATTCTGAACGGAATGACGTATCCTTACAGTTGAGTGAGCTTGTCTGCGTTCGTCCCAAGCGCTCCAATCAGTTTAAAGTAAGGCATATTCGAGCTGAATATGATCAAAGAACCAATGAAGATGAGAGCAGTTTTCAAATTAGGTTGTCCCAAGGACGTTGCGATAGAATAGAAAAGTATTCAGGAATTCTGTTTGTTTCTGGAAAGAATACATACTCTCTGGTCGAGCGATCCAATGCGGACCTCACGCTCGATATGGCCTCCGTCAACATAGAATTGGAAACTGAAGTAATAAAACTTTCCTACATAAGGGGCAGCAATTATCGATTTTTCCCCTTAAGCTCGCAATCAGGAGAAAACTTAAAATGCATCAAAGCTTTGATAATTAAAGCAAATCAATTCTTATTTGATAATTCCTTCTATAATATTCATAATATTTCTAGTTCAATTGATATTAACATTGGTTTTATTATGAGTATTGAGAATGATTTTCTTAAAGCGGCATCTGAAGATGATGTCCCCGGTTTAGTGAAATGCCTGCTCTCGGGAGTAGATGCGAATTGTCGTTCAGAGGAAGATGGAAAGACCGCGTTTCACAAGGTCGCGCTTAACCGTTCATATGTTTCATTGATGCTATTGCGGCCTGAGCAAGATGACATATCGACAGTACGAGAAAATATTTTGTCGTCGTTTGTTCCCGAGTTTGGAAGCCTTGAAGAGGTT
Organism: Roseibium sp.; assembly: GCF_048260565.1. Lineage (GTDB taxonomy): Bacteria > Pseudomonadota > Alphaproteobacteria > Rhizobiales > Stappiaceae > Roseibium. Next base: position 60,444 of record NZ_JBLXGP010000015.1, read on the forward strand.
GAGCACAAGTGGTTGGAGGCTATTTCCTCGATAAACCCCTTGGTTTTGGACAAAGACGGATATTTGCCGTCCGGAAACGTACCGTCTATTCGTCCATTTGATGGTTCGACGGACGGACAAATAGGGTATGACTTTGCGAAACGCGTGATGAATATAGAGGCACGTGTTGCCGATGAAGCCGGGGTAGACTATTTCGATTTTGCTTTGTCAGGGAACGACATGCCCTGGCCATCACTTCAAACCTAACGAGCATGAATCGCATAAACCGCCCAGTGCGCTGGTTGAGAAAAATCAGCTACTGAGCTTCCCCCTTTGAAATCGCCCTCCAATGTCATTTTTTTGGTAGGCCTCAGTGTGAGGACGTTGCTTTCCGGGATATTGGCCTTGGGCTCTGCGGTAACGGCTCCCCTCCTCATATTCCTTTGCAGTAGGGTCAATGCAGTCGGAATACGCTGAGGGTTTTCGGAATATTGGTCTGCCAAGTTTTCTATGGTTTTTGCCGCAGTCCCCACTGTTACAGGCCAATAGGTTGCCGCTACGGATTTTGCTCCAGCCCAAAGGAGACCCGCAGCAAGCCCATACGCTTCGTTCTCCTGAAATACTTCGTATATGCCACTCTCACACGACCCCAGGAAAACGGTAGGATTGTTTTCCAGCTCCAGCTTGTAAATTTCTTCGAGCATCAGGCGCTCTTGATTAGACAAGATAAAATAAGACGTGGCAGGCGCGGCTTGCTCGCACCTGGCATGACAGAAAAACGATGCCAGCGAGCATTTCCGAAGAAATCTGACAATTTCGTTTTTGGAAGCGTTTTCTCTGCAAAGGTCGACAAATCCTGGCAACTTATTTGCTGGATTCGTTTCAATTCCAAGATCGCCTGTGGGATTGGTTATTCCAAAGCGCTTGGGGCTATCATCTGGCGCCGCTCCAAATTGATAAGAATACTGCGTTTGCTGCTTTGGCCGGAAATTCTCGTGGGCCATTGTGTCAGATACGGTGACAGTCCAGTGATCTGAGAAACAGTTCCATCCCTCGCGCTCAGAATAGGAGCCTGCCGACTGAAGAGGCAAAAGTCCTAACAAGCCTGTCGGTAAAAGGTGGACATGTGTATCTGGTTCTATTCCCAACTCAATCAGGCTCTGGTGGATTTCTGCCATTAGAGCATCCCAAAGCCAATTAAGGGTTTGAGCTAATACTGCGTTCCAATTTTGAAAAGCCGCTTCAAATTCGTTTCCGACTGCTGTGTTGAGGCTGGTTGCAAATTGATAATATTCATTCAAATAACTCTCTGCACCAAACATATTATTCAATAGAAATTTACTATCAAATTTATCTGTTGAGTAGGTCTTTATATGGTTCTCATCACCCTCTCGCCAAAGGACTGTCCAACTAACTCCAAAATCACATATTGAAATACTGATATTGACCCGCTGCAACGTATCGCTGTTTAAGGCCAGCTGACCTGACAATGATCTCTGGACGAAATCGCTATCGCTGGAGTTTTGTGTCGCAATATATTTCCAAAACAGTGAGCGAGTGCTTTCTGCGGCCAATACCGCTTTGTGCGGCTCGTCCAGTTTGGAATAGCAATACGCTGACAGATCGCCTATGCGCTCAGCATGATTGGCATAATTCCGTATGTCCTCCTGAGTTTTGCATGTACTCAGATAAGTAGCCTGAAACGTTACGAACTTTTCAAATAAATCCGTGGCAGCCTTCCAATTATTGCGCGCCATGTTCGCGAGGATCGAAGCACGGACAACTGAAAGCCGCGCCTCAAACGGAGCGTTCGGGAAATCCATCAAAGCAGATGCACTTGAAAAAGCTATCTTGGAGAAATCCTCATCGGAGGGATCAATAATGACGCCGCTAGCTGCTGCCTGGGCGAGGGACTGCAATAAGGTTTGCCTCAAAGTTACTTGATTTTCTTTTATTTGCGACGCGGTGGCGATAAGCATGCTACAGGCATCTTTAGTCAGAGATATGTTTTCTGTTTTCTCTCCGATTTGGGCTTTGAGGCGTGCCAGTTCGATTTTTGAATCAATCCCTAGTCGGAAAAACCGTGGCGCCCACAGTAACAACAGAGCTTCAAGATTTTCTATAGCTCTTTGAGAGTAAGAAACATCGACCCTATTCCAAGGCAAGCCATTAATCAGGCGGCACGTTTGTGCATTTAGGTAATATGCTCTAAACTTGATGAAATCATTCTCGAGAATCTGGCTAATATTATTCTTTCTACCTTCAACATGGGTAATTATTCTCTCAATTATTCTCTTTATGTCCGTTAAATTTTTCTCCTGTCCCCTATTGTATATTTCTGAGTTTAACTCCCAGTCCAACACATGGAGGCTGGCCTCGCATAGGGATAAGTTCAAAATCAACTGTTCATCTTCTGCAAGCTTTAGCTTCAGTACGTTCCGGATATTACTTTGCACCTTCTCGCATAGCCCTTTTCGAGTGCGTGGCTGCACCCGAGGACACGCTCCTAAAAGGGCTGTACTCTGCGTAAAACTGGACCACGCAAGGTCCGTTACATTTTCTACAGGGTCAGTGAAAAACTGGTCCCTTAAATCTTGTACATAGTTCGATTTTTCGAGCAGAAAATCGACAATTTCAGGATTGTCGTGGTTGAGTGCCGCCTGAATTTCCTCAGCGGTTTTTACCAGTTGCAAACGGGCCCAATATACAGGCGACCACTGTTTGAATTTCTTCGACAAAAAGTCCGTAAGCATTTTGAAAGGCTCCCGAGCTGAACCGGAGTGTGAAGAGCGGTGAGCAAAGTCACGGGAGCAGCACAAGGTGGTCGAGTGACAGGTGCCCCACTAGGCCTGAGTTAAAAATCTCATTCTTGAAATCTAAGGTTGCCGAGTCCGGAGCAAATAGCCTTTTAACTCCGGAATCAAGGCCTCCAGCGGTGGGATATTGAAGCCGTCAACGCGGCTCCACCCCGGGTTGATGTGATTTGAACCCGTGAGGGCTGGCCAGTTTCTCCATAGACTTGGAGAAGCAAGGAAATGACATTCCTTCCTTATCAGAACAAAGGCACCGCACTAGACGCCAACAAATTTGGAGCAATCATCGCCCTGAAGGACAGGGAGCTACTTCTGAGAAGCCGCTACCAATGTCTTGCTCAGCGCTCTGCTGCGGTGCCGATCAGCAGCCGCGAGTTTCCGAACTGGATGGCAAGCGTCATCTTCGATTTCAACGATGACATCCTGTGGCCGAATGGCCGCGAGTTCGAAGTCGGTGACGAAGATATCGACAAAGCCTTCAACAACGACGGGTCGTTTCGCTGGATCAGGTCGTTTCGCAATCGGGCGCATATTCCTCTCAAGCAGATTCCGCACAGGAACCTGATCCCTAGGCTTCGGTTGATTGATCTGACATTCCAGATCGCCGACCGAATGGAACTTCTTCCATAAGCCTGCCCAGCGAAGCGAATTAAAACCCGCACTCTCACTTCAGAAGCCCGGCCTTCGGGCTTCTCCTTTTGGAAAGGAGTGATCTGATGTGGAATGGATCAAAAACCAAAGGCGAAAGGAACCAAGCAGCCCAGTCGATCATCATGAGTTCGGCGACCGGGCTAGCCAACGTGGTGGCTGTGATCGTCACCTTCTTTCTGACGCCGCTCGCCTATGACGTGACCGGTGTCTGGGTTCGCCAGTTCACTGCCGCCCATTATGCCCCGGACCTTGTGGGTCTTGTCGACTTCCTTTGGGGGGTACTGCTTGTCGCGGTCATCTTCTTCGTATCGCGCATGACCACGGGCACACTAATCATCATGGGGGCTATCACTTTCATCGCCCGTTTCATGGCGGGATAACGGCGTCCAACAGTCGAATAGAAAAGCCGGGAGCGCTGGTGCGTTTCCGGCTTTTTGCTGTTTTCTTTGCATCGTGCTTTTGAAATGGCGTATAGTTTTCAAATGTTTGAATATTTGATTGCACGTGAAAAAGAAGAAATGCTGCGGGTCAGCTCCCGTGCTCTTTCCTTCCCCGATGGACAGTGCCGGAAGATCGAAGCATTCCGGTTGGTGTGGACATGGTTCGACCGTGTCGTTGCCTGCTCCTGGGCCCCGGACGAGGATGAACTATTGGAGATGACGCTTAACTGGGCCGATGAAAAGTCTGTTCCAGTTGAGGAAGCCCTCGGGCACCTGCTGGATTACTTCGTGCGGACCAGCGAGGAAATGGGCATGGACATTACCGACGATACGCTCAAGCTCTCTGTCGCCCGCCAGCAAATGGAACGCTTCCATGAGCGCAAACAAAAAAGATAGGGGCGGACCCCTATCTTTTGAAAAGTCATGAATAGCGGGAGCTATCGGCTGCGGTCGAAATCGACTTTTGCCCTGCCACGCACCATAGCCTTTGCCCGATCTTGTCGAAGGTTCTTCTGCGCGCTGCTAAAGGCATTTTGAATTTCCGTTATTCTGCTTTCGCGTGCCGCCTCGATCCTTTGTTTGACCGTCACTTCAGTTTGGCCGCCGGGGGTGAGGTGATGTTCCACCACGGGCTTCGGACGGCCCGCGATCAGTGCATCACGCTCTCCCTTTGTGGCGATGGGACGGACAGGCCGCGCCGGAGCGCTGCCCTTCGTCGTATCCGTCATCTTTCCTGCTCCTTGCTATCGCGGGATTGGGAATTGCCGCCACCTTGCTTCATAGCATTCACGCGCTCCTGCGGGGTTCGCAGGGTCACTTTTCCATCCACGGGAACGGAATCCAGGATCAGGTTGAAGCCCTGACCGTCCTTGTGAGGGAAAGCGGACCCGACCCGGTTAAAGTAGGATTTGCCACCGTCCTTCTCGCGCACCTGATAGGCAATGTGACTCGGTCCGGCAGATTTGCCGTTTTGGTCGTCGCTCATGTCAATGTCTCCGGTTCAGATTTGAGGCTTAAAGCCTTCGACATAAGACCAGAGGCCATTCCGGCACTGGGGGAAATCTCGGACAGAATACGGGGCGGGTTCGGTGATCACCTTTGCCCAACCCATGCCGAACCATTTGGCAATGCGTACGCGGTCGGTGGGCGGATGATAAGGATTGGGCAGGTATTTTCCGGCCATTTCCTTTCGGGTGAAATATGGATATTTGTTCGCCCGGATCGGCGGCAGGTCTTTGCCAGAGATGAAGATGATTTGCTCGTCTTCCGGCATATCCATGATTTCGTCCGCGCTCATCAACGGGCGTTGCTGTTTGGTCCGGCTTGTCGACGCATGGCTGTAGTGGGAGATTTTGTGGGCGACCTCCATCGGGTCGGCACCGAAGATAACCTGTGTCAACGCCTCCTGCCTTTGCAAACGCGCTTCGCTTTGTTTTAGCGTGTCGTCATAGCTGAGTGTTTCCGTGCCAAGCATGGAGGAAATCAGCCGTGCGGTTTCGTAGTCCCTCACGCCGAAAAACTGGCGCATCTGCGCCGACCCCAGAAAGCCTTGCAAGGCCGGAGCGCCGTAGTTCCGCTGTATCTGGCCGATGTCTTGAAATATTGCCCAAGTGCGAATGCCAGCACCCCGACCGTAAGTGTAAGAACGCAAGAGAGCTTCGAAGTGCCCCAACTGGCCTGCTTCGTCGACAAGGAGAAGAATGCGGGGGCCGGAGGGGTCGCGGGACTTGAGCAACATGATCACCGTGAAAAACAATCTCAACACGGGCGACCAAAGCGAGAGATATTCCGCCGGAACATTGAAGAAGATTTTCGCGACCCGGCGGGGGTCGCTCAGAACGGACAGGTCGAAGCCATCTCCTTCCAAGGCCGCTAGGAGTGCCGGGTCATTGAGGAAGGCCGTGTTGGCATATATCTCTCCAAGGATGGAACCGAACTCCTTGGGGGTGTCCTGCTGCTTCACCAGCATTTCTCCGGCAATCCGGCGAACATGCGCAAAGTGCGATGCAAGCATGCTTTCGATATAGGATGCCCAGGCTTGCGGGTCGGCCTCAATCTTGTTGATGACCCGAACCATGGCAGGCAGGGATACTTTGCCGTTGCGCTCGACTTCATACGTGAGAATGCCGCCAAACCATTCCTGCGCTCTCAGCTCGAAATACCGCCCGTTGCTGGAATGCGATGCCGGGATCAGGCTTTCCGCGATAAACTGGCAGTCCGCATGGAAGTTCGGAGACCGGATATCAAGAATAGCGAGCGGGTTGCAGCTCTGACCTGGCAATCCCGCGATGCCCATGGGATTCCAATTATAGGCATGCTCGCCGTTGGCCGTATGCGCGATCATGGAAATTCTGGAGATTTCCCCGCGCGGGTCGAGGATCGCCATCCGCTGCCCACGTGAATTGCAAACGGCATAGGCCAGATCATCCCGGAGTTTCCCTGATCCAGCCCCGCCGATGGTGATCATTGGCGCATCGCCGTCGAGATACAGGGACCGGGCACCGAAATATCCAATCTGCGGTCCTTTTGGATGGAATAGCCCCGCTCTGCGTAATTCATGCAGCTCTGCCCAATGAGCGCTACCAAACCGGAATTCTTCATTGAAGGGGGACATGTAAACCTCCTTGTTTAGCTGAAACAAAAAAGGGCGCTCGAAAGCGCCCTTTACTGAAACGTATCGATGTTAGCCTGCGAGGTTTCCCAGAACGGCAAGAATGATGAAGATCACCACGATGCCCCCGAACAGTGCCCCCCAGTCAAACGGCGGCTTCGGCTTCTTGCGATAGATGCCGTAGCTGCCGCCGCCGACGCGTTCGTACTCGTTCTTCTTAGCCATGACCAAGCTCCTTTCAGTTGCGCTTCAGGCCTGAAAAATTTCGTTTTGTGCCTGAACCTGAGCTTAGGTTTATGGGATTGCCTTCTTGGCTCAGGGCGTAGGTTCGGAGGCAACCCGGAAAAAGTTCCGGAGGCGATTTTCTGGACGGCTATCGCTCTCTATCGGGGCCTCTATCCGACCGCGACCGGGTATTGCCTGACCGGGTACGAAGACGCTCCAGCCGATCTTCCATTGATGGCGGCTTTGTCTGTTTCGGCGGGTGCTGCGCCCGCTGGAAAGCTGCATTCGCTTCGCCTGTCCGGTCGTGCATTGGCGTATTGAGCGTAGGACGTTCGATTGGAGTCTCGTTCCGCTTCGGCGGTTCTGCCTTTAGGGCGGGCGGTGCCAATTCCTGCGAAGGTGTGCGTTGCATCTCACGATAACGCCGTTGGTCGTCGCGAATGTCGGCAAGCTGGCTCTTGTGCCGATCCCGAAGCGCCTTCAATTCAGTTTGCAGTTTTCTGCGGTCCTGCATCTGTTGGAAGATCAGGGCGTCTTGCTGCTCTCGGTCGTGCCGTAGGGCTTCCAACGCCTCGGCTTCGTTCTGCCGCTGGATTTTCGCACGCTGCCCGGACACGCGTTGCCATAGACCTTTCAGGCCCGAATTGATCCGCGCCGATCTTTCCCGCGCTTCCTGCTCGAAACGAAGCCTCTGGCCTTTCTCAAGGCGCTGCCGCTCCGCCCGGTGCTGAGCAACCATCTTACAGCGCTGCTCGTCCAGACGCTGCTTTTCCTTTTCGTTGTGGCGTTTGGCTTCCTGCGCATGGCGCTGAAACGCGCCGCGCATGTCTTTGGCGGTTTGGACCTTGGCTTCCTCGACGCTCGGAAGGTTTTCAGGCTCGCCAAGCTTAGCCCGGACCTCTTTCGCCTTCTTGCCTGTGTACCGGGCAATGGACAGCACTTCACCTTCATGAGTCACAGCCACATGGCCGCGCCGATCCCCCTTGGCAAGGGTTAGGCCGCGCTCGCGCAGAGCATGGTTGAAGGTGGCGGCATTGTCACTGATCGCCCAGGCATCCTGAATGGCGGTTTTAATCTCGCGGGCGTCTTTGCCCATGCGTTTGCATTGCTGCCATTCGGCCAGAGAGAAATTACGCGGATCGCGCTCGCTGCCCTTGGCCAGTCCCGCAGGCATCTTCCAATCCTGCTCCAGATGAATATCCCGGCTGATCCCCATCAGCTTCGATTTGTAGTGGCTGAGGTTTTTTGCGGTCATGGTATCCGCATCGATCCGGGACCAGACGCAGTGTGCATGACGTCTGCCGTTCTTCTCATGGAAAACCACCACACGCGGCTGGTCCTTCAGTCCCGTATCTGTCTCGATCCGGTTGATGGTTTCCTCAAAAACGGAGATTGGCACATCCCGGTCTTCGGGCGGATTGAGGGAGACGGAGAAGAGATAATTCTTGCAACGGGTGCCGGAGGCGCAGGCCTGTGCCTCCTTGAAGGCTCCGGTCACATCCTCTGAGACAAAGCCCTTCACCTCATGAACAGTGACATGCTCGTTGTCGATCTGATTCAGGAGATGGGTGGCAAGCTGCTTGCCGTTCCCGCGTTCACTGGCAACAAACAACATGGCCTAGCGCTCCTGAATCCCGAGCGCGCACATGAGGGCGGATTTCATAGTGGCGATGTCGCGACAGCCTGTCTCAATCTGGGCTTCGGTTTCCTCGGAAATGGGCAAGGTGCCGAGGCGGACGCCACGGGCCAGTTCCGCCATGCTCTGGGAAAGGCCGGATTTTCCGAGCAAGGCGAGCGCCTGAGCCAGGTCTTTTCTGTCCTTCAATGGTGCAGGTGTGTTTGGCTTTCTTCGCTCTGCGGCCTCTTTTAATGCGAGATCACGCAAGAACGTACTTATTGGCTTCGTGCCCGCCTTTACCGTCAACAGCGCATACTCGTCCGGCTTGAGCCGGATCGTGATGCGGTGGTCGGTCGTCTTGGACATGGGCGGCTACAAGGTCTCCATAAAAGAAAACCCGCCGCTCGGTCCGAGGGCGGGTGAAGTTAAATTTGAATAAGTGTGAAGCTCAGCGTGGGCTTAAGTCGGGCGGATCGTTCTCGCCTGGAAGATCATCCACATTGAAATCGGGCAGCGTGCTCAAAATCGCTTCCCAATCCTCAAGCTCTTTGAAAAGATCGTCCAAAAGGTTCGGATTTTCTCCTAGGAGCTCCGCCATTTTCTGCCGTACTGGCCGCAGGTTGGTTTCCCGATGACTGTCGGCCGAACCCCTGACTTTTGAACCTATTGGCCGGCATTGGGTTTCGAAGCTTTTCATCTCCGTCCTGTTCGCAGTCCCTGCCGGCGGAACCCAAGGGTCCGGGCAGTCAGGCAGCCTGATCAGTCTGGCGGTTTTTCTTCTTCAGAAATCTATGGAAATAATAGCTTTTCCGAGCTTGATTTCTGCGCTCGTATCGAAGGATATTCCAGATTGGTCAATCTATGGTGGATGGTAGGCAGTCGTGGCAACTATTTTCAAGAATCCCAATCTGCAGGATTATTTCCTCCTGTCGGACGAAGTCGACAATAATGGCGCGTCCCGAAGCTTCACGAGGGAATACGAAGACGGAAAGGTCATTCACTTTCCGAAGCTGAAAGCTGATCTGGATTTTGATTTCTGGGATACCGTTCCGACGGATACGTATCCCGCGCTGAAGAAGCTCGGTGCCACGGTGAACCCGAAGAACTTCGCCGAGTTCCGGAAAATGGACGAGAGCTTCGCGGCCATGAACCTGCCGACAGGTGTCGCCGAAGACCTGAAGCGGCATATGAGCCGGTTCTATGAGTCGATCATGCCGATCTATGAGGGCGTATTCGGTGGCTATGAATTCAGCAAGCGGAAGGTCGTCTGGCGGCTGACGGAAACGCTGAATGAGAATATGCACATCGATGCGTACAAGCAGGAAAATCCTAACCACTTCGCCCGCATGTTCATCAACTTGGATACGCAGCCGCGGATCTGGCAGACGAGCCTGACGATCGACGACATCTTCAGGATCCGTGCACCCGAACTCACCGATGCGCAACTACGGGACATGACCCCCGCAAAACTCTGGATCGAACTGGCGACACACACTTTCGGAGCAGGCACAGAGCAGTGGTGGGACAGCTATCCGCATCATGTCGCCTATTTCGAACCAGGCGATGTCTGGATCGTGGATAGCCGTCAGGTGGCCCACCAGATTTTCTACGGCCGCAGGGCGATCTCGATCGACTTTTCCGTGCCTACAGAAAAAATGCATAACCCGGAACGGCAGTATCTCAATCTGCTCGAGAACTTCCGTAAAACAGAACTCGAAAAGCGCGGGCTTGAATACGTCCAACGATCGGATGCCGCCTGATTTCAGGTCCAACCGTTGTTTTCGGTTGGCAAGAACGGAATGCCCGGCGATTGTCTCCTATGCCGGTTCCCGAGTTCTTGCATGTGACGCAAGCTCCGGGAACCGGCGGAACCGCGCGATGAAATATCCGGGTTTGCCGTTTCGACGTTTCCTTCAGCCAGGTCCACTGACATCCAACACAAGCCATCCGGCAATTACGGAATACTGAGCTCATGCCCCTCGTTTCATTTTCCTATCAGGACGCAATCGCCAACGGCAAAGGCGACAATGCGCGTTGGCCAAGGGATCCTGAATCCCAGGAAAAGCGGCTGTTGCCGATGTGCCGCCCGAGTTTTGAGCCCAGTTTCTCCTTTACCCGGGACGATCAGGTTTTCACGATCGGTTCCTGTTTCGCCCGCAACATCGAAAAGCACCTGATCGCGGAAGGGTTCAATGTCGCTGCTGCCGAATTCGAGCAGATGTGCGCGCGAAACGGGGTCAAGACCAGACCGTCTACGCTGAACAAGTTCTGCGTTTTTTCCATACTCAACGAGCTGAAATGGGCCCTGGTGCCGGGCGAGGAGTTTCCCGAAAAATCCATTACCGAGGTCAAGGAAAACAAGTTCCTCGATTTGCAGCTGGCACCCGGTCTTCTGCCGGCAGACTGGGACACAATGCTGGGTATTCGCAACACAGTGAGCGAATACATCAAGATGATCAGGACATCGAAGGTGATCGTGGTCACGCTGGGTCTGGCCGAAGCCTGGTTCGACAAGGAGTACGGTCTTTACACCAACTCCATGCCGCTGCGCCCGACGGTCGCCCGGGAACCGGACCGGTTCGATCTTCACGTGCTCGAGTATAACGAGATTGTAGATTGTCTCCGGCAAATCCTGGCGCTTCTCGAGGAATACGGTCACCCGGATTTCAGGATGCTCCTGACCGTGTCTCCGGTCGCCTTGTCGACAACCATGTCCGGGCGCGATGCCATGGTGGCGAACAGCTATTCCAAGTCCGTGCAGCGGGCGGCGGTTGAGACGATTTTCCGCGAGAATGCCCGGGTCGACTACATACCGTCCTACGAGAGCATCACGCTGTCGGACCGGTCGCTTGCGTGGCGCGAGGACCAGGCACATGTGTCGGACATCGCGGTCAGACTGAACGTATTGCGCATGCAGTCGGCCTATACAGCTTCGGAAGGCGAAGCGACGGAGTCCGGTTCCGCAGACCGGCGGGCCGAAGCCCTGCGGCTCGTCAGTTCCGCGATGGACCTGGAAAAAAAAGGCGACATCGACGCCAGTAATGCGGCTTTTTCGAAGGCCGTCGAAATCGACCCCGACGAAATGCTGGCGCGGGTCAGGTGGGGGGAGTCCCTGTTTCGGCAGGAGAAGTTCGAACAGGCCAGAGAGCAGATGGAAGTGGGGTTGAGGCTCGGCGGCAGGAGTTACAACCTGCCTTACCTGTTGGGGCGGACTACCTTCCGGACCGGAGATATTGCGGCTGCCGAGACGTATCTGAAGATGGCATTGGAAGACCTGCCCGACCAGGCAGGTGTGTACTATCTTCTGGCCAAGACGCTCATCCGGCTGAAACGGCCTGGTGACGCGATGCCCTACTACGAAAAGGCGCATGCGCTGGCGCCGGATAATGCGAGCATGGCTGCCGGTCTGGAAAAATGCCGATCGGCACTCGCCGCTATTTAGGGGCGTTCTAGTGTGGAAACCGATTCAATTTCCTATTGTAAGCCATTGAAATAAAGGAGCTATCGTTGTCTCGTGAGGGCTTGGTGGTTCGCCAAGACTCCTACTTTGGCGAAGTGGATCCCCATTCATCGAAGGGCGGGAATGGGTACTGGAAGTTTCCCGTCTTGTGTCGCCGGTCGATTGTTTCCTGAATGAAGGCGTCCACAATGAGAGCTAGCCGAAACGCGCTTTCTTCATGCAGCTTCAGCGCCATTTCCCGCAGTTCCGGATCGTCGGTACTGTCCGGATCGTGGAGGATGGCGTGGGCATTGATGATGGCTCCCGATGAGGAGTGCATCATGTCCATGAGCCGCTTCATCTGCCGGTCGTTCATTTTTTCTTCGCTCCGTCGAATATCGCGATGCAATCGCTGGCAAACCGGAACAGCCTGTTACACCAGCGCGCCGTGCTGTCCCCGTCGAGCATGACCGCCATACGCTGGATTTCATCGGCCTGTCGTTTCAGGCTGTCTATTTGCTCGCGCTTGTGCGGGAACAATTCGATGAACACGTCGTCATAACGCAAGATCATCTCCGCCACCTTCAGGCCGCTGCCGACCATATAGGCGCGGTGCTGCATCCGCTTGACCGGACCGAATTTCTCTGGCTCCGGATGTTCCAGTAACTGGTAAAACCCGATCACGTTGATGCAGGGCTTCTGAAACAGGGCTTTGAGTTCGTCCCGGTGTTTTTGCGACATGACGGCCTCGAAAATCCGTTCGAAAGACCCAAGGCTAAAGGACTGCCTGAAAACTGCAAGCAAGCACAGGATTCAATTTCTCTCGACCTGCAATTCCGGTTTCACAGCCACGTTCCCATGGATTGCGCCTCTGTCGCGTCTTCAGCGCATGGAGAAGGGAACGACCCGGCGGGTCGTCGGATCGACAAGGAGTTCCTTGTCGAGGGCGGGAAAGGCCCGGTCGGCGCAATTGTTGCGTGGACAGATGCGGCAATTGATGCCGATCCTGTCCGGAAAAGCCTTGGCCTTATCGCTTGGGATCAGGCGATCCGCGTAGACCAACATGTCGGCGTATTTGGCTTCACAGCCGAGGCCCAGGGCATAGCGCCGTTGATGGCCGGTGTAGGAGCTGGCCTGCTTGGTGACACAAGTTGCAAGGCAGACATAGGACGTGTTGTCGGGCATTTCGCCGAGCTGGACGGAAAATCGGCCTTCGGGCTTTTCGAAGGCTTCGTGCACGTTCCACAAGGGGCAGGAACCGCCGTAACGGGCGAACTGGAACCGGGTCGCGCTGTGGCGCTTGATGATGTTGCCGGCGCGGTCCACTTTCAGGAAATAGAAGGGTACACCCTTTTCCCCGCTACGCTGCAGGGTCGAGAGGCGATGGCAGATCTGTTCCAGGCTGGCGCCGCTCGTGGTGGCGAGCCGGTCCAGGTCGTGACGGTAGTCCCGGGCGAGCGCTGCGAATTTGCGGTAAGGCAGAAGCAGGGCGCCGGCGAAGTAGTTACGCAGCGCCAGGCGGCAGATATCGCTCGCCGGGGCGGTTGCGAAACTCGCCGCGTCCAGATGTGCGGCGATCAACGGTTCCGCGGTCAGCTCCGCGATCACATTGCCCAGGAGAAAGGCCTGTGAGGATCGGGGCACTGCGCGGTTGAGAACGACGAACCGGCGTTTCGGGTCGAAGCTCATGATCGCTTCCTCCTCGGCCCGGGCACCGTCCGACACCTCGACGATGACATTGTGTTTCGCCGTCAGCCAGTTCGCCAGGACGGAAAACCGATCCGCGTGCCACGCAAGGCCCAGCTCATTCGCCAGGCTTTCGGCTGCAGTGTCCAGGTCATCGACATAATTGTCGGTATAGTGGAAATAATCCCGAACCTCTTCGTAAGGCGAGGTCAGGCGTTTGGCGGGTTCGGTTTGCTGGCCGTGCATGACTATGGCGTCGTCGATGAAGGCCTGCTGCTCACTCATGTGGCGCAGGGCGCCATAAAGATCGAGAACAGCACGGGCGAAATCCGGCGTATGAATGGCCACGCTTTTCAGTTCCTGCAGGCCGATCGAGCCGGAGTGGAACCGGGTGTCGGCAAAGGCTTCCGAAAGATCGGAGACGAGGCGGTCGAGATCATTCGTCTCGAAACTGGAGAGATCCGCGCCGAATTCGCGGCTGACGGCGATCAGAACGCTGGCGGAAATCGGCCGGAGGTTGCTTTCAAGCTGGTTGACATAGGAGGGGGAGAGGTTCAATCGACGGGCGAAATCGACCTGGGACAGGTCCGCGTTTTCCCGAATTTTACGAAGAATGTGCCCGGCAAACAGTTTCTTGGTCATACTTTCAAGCTCGTTTGCGAAGAATTTGCAAAATTAGGTGTAACATTTTCACACTTTTCTTCCGGCAAGAAAAGGTCAAAAATCCGCGCCGATATCTTGCTGTAAACAGCCCGCACCAAGTGTCGGCAAAGAGCAAAGGGAGAGAGCAATGGGACGGTTCGAGGGCAATCTGATCGTGGGCGATTTCAGCGCCTATACAGGGGCGGCAGTGCCGCTTCGCCGGGTGAGCATGCCAGAGGTGTTTCCCGGGCTGACGACCCGCCAGAGAGAAGTACTGGAAATGCTGTCGACCGGGCTAACCGACAAGCAGATCGCCTATGAACTGGGGATCAGCACCGCCACAGTCAAATGCCACACACGGGCGGCCGTTCAGCGTATGGATGCGAAAAACCGGATTCACGCGGTGGCGCTCTTCGTGCGAGGTCAGGTTGAGCGTGAACAGGGGCTCTGATCGGCGGTCGCGCGTGGCCTTGGCCGTTCCAGGACGGCGGGGTTTTATCTCAGGTCTATCCGGCAGGAGCTATCTGGCTTTTGCTGGTTATCGATGTTTCGGCGCCCGTTAGCCTCAGGCAAGTGGTGTCGCGTGCCCATGAAGCCATATATCGACTTAGGTTAGTCACAAACCCTGATTTAGTCCTCCCGGACGAAGCGCGAGCGGAGATCCGGGATCGGCGAGCCGAGGTGTTCGTTATCTGAATCTCATTGAAATGGTGAAGCTTTTGCCTGCGCCGCCCCGGCTTGCGCTGTCGCTTGGTCGGGGTGGTTACGGTGAGGAGAAAGGGCTTTGCCAGCAGCCTGGGCTTTTTCGTAAGGCGCGACGACACCGCGGATGGCTTGACACATTTTCTCGAAAGTCGGATTGTCCGACAATCGGATACTTGGAGGCTCCGGCTGAGGAGCCGCGCCGATGCGGGAAGGTGAAAACGGATTGGCGTCCTTGGACACCCATCGGGTAACTGGGCGTCCAGCCGCACGGAAGGCATGTCGCTGGATCCTTACCGCCTTGTCTCCAGCCTGTGAGGACCACCATGGATTTCACGATTCCTGCGCATATCGAAGACTTGCGCGAACAGATCGCCCGGTTCGTCGAAACCGAATTGCTGCCGGTCGAAGCCGATCGGACCAACTACGATCCACATGAGAATATCCGTCTGGATGTCCTCGCCGCCAAGCGGGCGAAGGCGCGTGAGCAGGGGCTCTGGTGCCTGCAGCTCGCCCCAGAGACCGGCGGACGAGGCGTCGGCCGTGTCGGCATGGCCGTCTGCTACGAGGAAATGAACCGCTCGATCTTCGGGCCGGTGACTTTCAATTCGGCAGCACCCGACGACGGCAACATGATGGTCATCGAGGCGCTCGGCACGGACGGGCAGAAGGACTGGTGGCTGAAGCCCGTCGTGGACGGCAAGGTCCGTTCCGCCTTCGCCATGACAGAACCTCATCCGGGCGCCGGTTCCGATCCGGGCATGATGCAGACCGTGGCGCGGAAGGACGGCGACGACTACGTGGTGCACGGCCACAAGTGGTTCATCACCGGTGCCGACGAGGCGGAGCATTTCATTCTGGTTGCCCGCACGTCCGACGATGCGCGTCGGGGCCACACCTGTTTCCTGTTCCACAAGGACGATCCGGGCTGGGAGATCACCCGGCGCATTCCGATCATGGGGCCGGAAGAACATGGCGGTCATTGCGAGATGATCTTCGACGGGCTGCGGATCCCGGGCCACAACGTGGTTCTGGAGGAGGGCCGGGGACTCAAGGTCGTGCAGACCCGCCTTGGCGTCGCGCGTTTGACCCACTGCATGCGCTGGCTCGGCCTTGCCCGGCGTTGTGTGGAGATCGCCACGGAATACGCCTCCCGCCGGGAAGGGTTCGGGGTCCGGCTGGCGGACCGGGAAAGCGTCCAGATCATGCTGGGTACCCTGTGCGCCGACATCGAGGTCGGGCGTCTGCTGGTGATGAAGGCCGCCTGGGGACTGGATCAGGGCAGCTACGCCCAGAAAGAAGTGTCCATGGCCAAGGTCCATGTGGCCAACCTGCTGCACCGGGCAGCTGATGCCGCCATCCAGATCAACGGCGCACGCGGCTATTCCAAGGATACCGTCCTGGAATGGATCTACCGTTATGCCCGGCAGGCGCGCCTGGTCGACGGCGCCGACGAGGTGCATCGCATGGTTCTCAACCGTTATCTGGCGAGCGAGGGACGCGCGTTCTTCCAGTGGCCGGTCGCGGAGGCATAGGGTGGGCGATACCGATTTCGATCCCTGTGCGCTGCGTGACTACCTGCGGCACCGCTTCGGCGCGGGCGACCTGTCGCTGACCCGCATCGGCGGAGGTCAGTCGAATCCGACCTATGTGGTTGAATACGGCGGGCGCAAAATGGTGCTGCGCAAGCAACCCAATGGCGAAATCCTGCGCGGCGCCCACGCCATCGACCGGGAGTTCCGGGTCCTGAAAGCGTTGGAGCCGACGGATGTTCCCGTTCCGGGTCCGGTGCTGTTTGAGAAGGATGCATCGATCCTCGGGACGCCGTTCTATTTGATGAGCTTCGTAGAGGGCCGGGTTTTTTCCGACTGCCGCCTGCCGGAGTTTTCGCCGGAGGAACGGCGCGCGCTGTATCTTTCCATGGCGGAAACGCTGGCAAAGCTGCACCGGCTTGTCCCCGGTGATATCGGTCTGGGCGAGTATGGCCGGCCGGGCAATTATTTCGCCCGGCAGATCCACCGCTGGACCTCCCAGCTTGAGGGCTCGCCCTCCAAGCCAGAGCCGGTGCTCAGCAAATTGGCCGCCCGCATTGCCGAGGCAATGCCAGAGGACGACGGTCTCGTTTCGATCGCCCATGGGGACTTCCGGCTGGGCAACATGCTGGTACATCCGAGCGAGCCGCGCGTGATCTCTGTTCTCGACTGGGAACTGTCCACCCTGGGCCATCCGCTCGCGGATGTGGGCTTTTGCTGCATGCCGTGGCATACGGCACCCGACGAGTACGGTGGTATTCTGGGGGACGAGAGCGAAGGGATTCCAACGGAAGCGGAATTCGTCGCTCGCTATAGCGAGGTACTGCCAAATGTTCCCGCACCGGAGCGGTTCCACGTCGCCTTCGCGCTTTTCCGTTTCGCGGTGATCTTCGTCGGCATTGCGGACCGGGCGGCGGCGGGGACCGCATCGGACCCGGAGGCTGCGCGCTTCGGCCCGCTCGCCCACCGGTTTGCCGTTCGCGCCTGGGAGGCGCTGGGCGAGACGCAGCCCACAGCTGCTTGACGGCCAACAGGGCAGGATCATAGTCGTAAACTTTCCCGGAGGATTGTCGGGTGCAGGATGAAAAGAAGGGACGAGCGATACTCGGGCAGATCGACAAGGATCCGGGCTATGTCCGGGTCGCAAAGGCCATCGAGGCGGAAATCGTCGCCTGCCGGCTGAAGGTTGGCGAATTGCTACCGACCGAGGCGGAACTTTCAGGCATGCTTGGCGTCAACCGGTCGACCGTCCGTGAAGGCATTCGCGCCCTTGAGAATGCGGCACTGGTTCGCCGCGGCGAGGGCAAACGACTGGTCATCTCAGCACCGGAACCAGAAGTCATCACCAAGGTGAACGCCCGCGCCATGCGGATGATGCGCGTAAGCTTCCTTGAGCTGTGGGACGTGCAGATGAAGCTGGAGCCGTTCGCCGCACGGCTCGCCGCCGAACACAGAACGCCCGAACAGGCAGAGGCCCTTCAGGCCAATGTGGCGGAATTGAAGGTCAATCTGGACAACGACGCCTTCATCATCCGTTCCGATGTGGAATTTCATGCACTGATCACGGAAGCCGGAGGCAACCCGGTCCTGTCGCTCGCCACCGCGCCGATCGGACAGCTTCTCTATTCCGCAACCGTCGATCTCTACGCCAGGGTTCCCCAGGCGCGTCATCGTCTTTTAACGGCCCATGAGGCGATCGCCCGTGCGATTGCCGACGGTAACGCGGATGAAAGCGAAAGCTGGGCAGCCAGGCACATTCAGGATTTCAAACGAGGCTACGAAGTCGGTGGCTTCGACATGACCGCGCAGCTACCCATGCGCGGCTGACGGAGCCAAAGGTCGGAAAAAAAGGCAGCCTCGCCCGAGGGACGAGACTGCCTGTTACATTTACCCGTGTTTTTGCCAGGTCTGGGGAACGATATCCCTTCTAATTCTTTTGTGCCGAAGTCGAGCCAGCTGCAGACTTTGTCCGGCTTGATGCGGGCCGTGCCTTTGTTGCGGCAGGCTTGGTTGCTGCTGCTTTCGAGGGGGCTTTCGCTGTTGCCGGTTTTGCCGCCGGCGTCTTCGCGGGCGCCTTTGCGGCTGCGGGCTTGGCCCGTGCCGATCTCGCGGGTGCTTTCGGTGCCGCCGTTTTGGCGGACGCCTTTGTCGCAGCGGGTTTGGCAATTGCCGGCTTCGCGACCGTCTTTGCGGCAGCGGACTTGGCCTTTTCGGTCCTCGAAGGCGCTTTCGCTGCGGTTGGCTTGGTTGCTGCCGGCTTTGCTGTGGCTTTTGTTGTAGCCGCCTTGGCCGTCGCCGTCTTCGCAGGTGCCTTTGTCGCGGCAGACTTGGCTGTTGCCGCTCTGGAGGGAGCCTTCGCCGTGGCGGTTTTGGTTGTCGCAGGCCTGGTCGCCGCTTTCACTGTTGCAGGCTTGGCAGTTGCCGGTTCCGCGGCTGCCTTCGGCGTGGCGGGCTTCCTTGTCGTTGTGGCGGCTTTTCTTGCGGCCGCGGTTCGGCGGGTAGCCGGCGCGCGGCGGGTCGTCGAGGCGGCTTTCGCCTTCGGCGTAGCTGCCGGTTTGGCTGCTGCTGGCGTCTCGGCTTTTTCCGGCTCCATAGTGGCCACAAGCGAGCCGACGACCTTTTTCATATCCTCGGAGAGTCGAGCTGCGCCTTCTTCAACCATCTTTGCCGTGGAGGCGGTAAAGCCGGTTGCCGCATGCATGGCGCCGGACGCGCCGGCTTCGATCAGCTTGCCGGCATTGGCGCCAATCTCGCTGCCTGCCTCGGCAAGGCCTGTCAGGGCGTGCCAAACCGCCGATCCGGTGTCGCCTCCGGCCGCGGACGTCTTGGAGGCGATCGATGTTACGGTTGCCGAAGCGGCCTTGTAGACGTCCTCGCCGACATCGGCCACGCCGAGCACAACGCCTTTCGCCGCCGCCTTGGCGGCTATCAGAACGCTGCTGCCGGTCTTCGGTCCACCGGAGAGGACGCCGGAGACGATGTCATGGACCTTCTTCGGCAGATCGCCAGCGATCTCGCCGCCCGCGCGCATCTTGTCCGCAACCGCCGTTCTGACGGACTCGGAGATCTGCGTTTCCTTCTTCTCAATGGTTTTCAGAAACTTGATGGTATCCTTTTCAAGATCCCGGGCTTTCAAAGAGTTTTTTTTCTTCGGGGGCGCCTTTTTAGCTGCCGGCGACTTCTTCTTTTCTTTTACCGCTTTTTTGGCCATCTGACGTTTCCTTTAATACAGGCGCCTATCCATACACTCCTGGCGCAATTCGATAGTTGGCTCCGCAAAATAGGCTGCAATTCCTAAGACAATGATAGTGCAATGAATGCGCTTTTCCTTTGACCATAATCAAGGTTGTTCAAGGCTGAATGTCGTCAGGTGCATTAGAGGCGATGCTTGAAAGCCGGCCAATCGGATTTCGTCACGTCGGTACCCGCGCCATCCGCAGATATACGGGACGTATTATGCCGAGTCTGATTTCTGCTACACTTGCTTCAGATCGGTTCGGCGCGCAGCCCCTTGACGATTGCCCAGCACATCAGGAGCAGTACAAGCGTGAAGGGCAGGCCAGTGGAGATCACCATGGCCTGCAACGCGCTCAGGCCGCCTCCGATCAGGAGGACGATGGCAACCGCGCCCTCAAACGTTGCCCAGAACACCCTCTGGGGCACCGGGGCATCGACCTTGCCACCTGCCGTGATCGTGTCAATCACCAGCGAGCCAGAGTCCGACGAGGTGACGAAGAACACGATCACCAGCACGATCGCAATCACCGAGGTGATCGACGAGAGCGGCAGCCCTTCGAGCATGGCGAACAGGGACAGAGGCGGATTGTAATTGTCGATCACTTGCGCCTTTACCGCCGAGGTCGCCGGGTCGGAGATCACCTGGTCCACCGCCACGCCACCGAAGACGGCCATCCACAGCACACAGACGAGGGACGGGATCAGGAGCACGCAGACGATGAATTCGCGAACGGTTCGCCCGCGCGAGACCCGGGCGATGAACATGCCGACGAAGGGCGACCAACTGATCCACCAGGCCCAATAGAAGGCGGTCCAGCCCTCGCGGTAGGCGTCGTCGGTGCGGCCGACCGGATTGGAGAGCGGCAGCAATTCGCGCGCGTACGCGACGAGCCCCCGACCGAAATCGGTCAGGATCAACAGCGTCGGCCCGGCGAACAGCACGAAGAGCAGCAGCAGGGCGGCGATGCCCATGTTGATTTCGGAAAGCAGCTTCACGCCGCCGTCGAGACCGCGCAACACGGAGAAAAGGGCCACGCCGGTGATGACCGTGATGAGGGCGACCTGAACAGGGATGCTGATCGGCACGCCGAAGACGTGATTCAGCCCCGCATTGGCCTGCTGTGCACCGAAGCCAAGCGACGTGGCCAGGCCGAAGAGCGTGGCAAACACCGCCAGGATGTCGATCACATGGCCTGTCCAACCCCAGATGCGCTCGCCGAAGATTGGATAGAAGGCGGAGCGGATCGTCAGGGGCAGGCCCTTGTTGAAGGAAAACAGCGCAAGCGCCAGGGCGACAACAGCGTAGATCGCCCAAGGGTGCAGACCCCAGTGATAGATCGTCGCCGCAAGCCCCATCTCTTTTGCCCGTTCCACGTTCTCGGCGATCAGGTTGCCGTCGGCGTCGAACGGGGAGGGTGTGCCGAGCGGGCTGGAGATTGCCATGTGGTAAACGGGCTCCAGAACGCCGAAGAACATCAGGCCGATGCCCATTCCGGCGGCAAACAGCATAGCGAACCAGCCGGTATAGGTGTAGTCGGGTGTCGCGTCCTTGCCGCCCAGGCGGACCTTTCCCCAGGGGCTGACGATCAGGAACAGGCAAAAGAGCACGAAGATATTTGCCGCGCCCAGGAAGAACCAGTCGAAGGTGGAGGTCAGCCACGGCCTGAGCCAACCGAAAAGCGCGCCTGCCTGTTCAGGCAGCGCCAGGGCGTAGAAGACGAAGGCCATGATGGTTAGCCCCGAGACCATGAATACGGGGTTGTGGACGTCGAAGCCGAAAGGCCCCAGCTGGCCCTCGATATTGTCCTGCCCGATCTCGTAATCGGTGTCGATCAGCTCCGTCTGTCCCTCCGGGACGGGAATGCCTGCGACCTCTTCAGCATCGGACATGTGCTGCTCCTGTCATTCGTGTAGGGTGGTGCGTTTCAGGCGGCGCTCAGCCGCGCACCAAAAAGACCGATGCCTTCGCGTGGCTGGCCAGGTGGCCGCCGTGCGAGGCCCAGATGTAGTCGGTCAGGTTCGGCACATGGGTCGCCATCACCACCAGGTCGGCACCGAGTTCCTCGGCCGCCTCGCTCAGCTTGTGATCGAGATCGATGGCCGGATCGTTGGCGACGATCGTATGCGCCCGCGCCTGATGGCTGCGGGCCTTTGCCTGCTCTTGCGCGAATGCTTGCAGTTTCTGGTCGTATTCGGCTGGGTTATGCCCCAATTCGCCTGGCTCGGGGCTGGTGATCCCGACATAGATCACCTCCGCACCATAAGCCTTTGCCATATCGGCCGCGATGGTCAACGCCTTGCCCAGTGCGGGCGCGTGACGCAAATCCACCGGAACCATGATCGTGTCGAACATCGTCTCTATCCTCACGTTTCCGTCAGGGGAGCCTACGCGAGGGGGGGAGGGATGTCCACGAGTAGCAAGTTGGAGGTGTGGAAACGCAGGGTTTCGCAGTTTTTTGGTGCTTGTTTATTGGAAGCTAGCCTGAAAGCTGGTTGCGGTCAGTGTTACATGGGCGTCAAGTGGAGGACGCAGTTCGAAGGCTTTGGGAGATCGCGCAAATTCGTAGAGACGGAAGAGGTACCAGTCCTCTCGCCGGGCCTCGGCGACCTCCAGTTCATTTCGCGAGATATGGAATGGGGTGCGTTCCCAGCCGTTTGTGGTCTTCACCTCGATCAGGCGCTCGCGTCCCTCTGGCGTGAAGCTGAAAATATCGTAGCCTGCGCCATCGCCGTCTTCTTGGGAAACCCAGCGAACACGCTTTGCGAGATCGCCGCGTCCTTGTTGGTGGAGCTGGGAACGCTCATGGTGAAACACAAGCGCCTCACCAGCTCGGTCCAGTACCCTGTTGCGTTCATCTCGACCGGCAACGTCGAAGCGTCGGGCGACGGCCTGCATTTTTTCGAGTTCCTCCGGAGGAGGCGTGTTCCGTAGTGTTGGGGCGACTCCGACGAACAAGGACGAAGTTTCCGCCATCCCGCTTTGATGGGGGCGACAGACAGCTGTTTCCCAATCTGGATGTTGCGCAAGCCAGCGTGAGATTGCTTCCGCAAGAGCCATCTGAAAGTTGAAACGGGGTTGGTAGCCTTTGACGATGGGCAGTCCAAAACCCTTGGCTGCTGCCGAAACGTTGCAGTGTTTAAATTCGATCGCGCCGCGGCTGCGTCCGATCTGTTGCTGGACCAATCGGTTCTGCGCAGCCTTGTTGTAGGAACGCCCCGAGAGCTCATCATTGAGCATCGAAAAATAAGACGCCACAACGGCGTCGTTTTCCGTATCTGACCAATCGTCTGAACTCATGATTGCCAAGTTATTCCGACACTCAACCTGTGTCATGCCGGAAAATGCATTTCAAAATTGCTGGCTGACGGAATTCTTGCGTGTTGCCCCGAATGGTCGACCTAACGCTTCCCGGCCCGCAACCCATAAACAAACCCGGCCAGAGACATCAGTGCCAGCACGCCCCAGGTGAGGGCGTAGGCGAGATGGCTGTTGCGGAACTTGATGACGGTGAGGCCGCCGATGGGCAGGGCGTCGTCTGACGGTCCAGCCTGTGCGTCGATGAAATAAGGGGCCACCCGCGTCAAGCCGTCCGTTTCGGCGATGGCGGCAACATCGCGGGAATACCAGCGTCCCGCTTTCGGATCGTTGGAGCGCAGGAAGGCGCCGCTAGGCTGGCTCATGCGCAGCAACCCGGCGACCTGGACGGGGCCGGACGGATGGGAGCGTTTTTCGGGAGCCTTCTTGTCGGTTGGAACGAAGCCGCGATTGACGAGAATGATCGTGCCGTCGTCCTGCCGGAGCGGCGTCAGCACCCAGAAGCCGGCGCCGTATTCGGTCACCGCCTGGACCAGCGTTTCCTTGTCGCCGAGATACGTGCCCCGCGCGGTCACATGGCGGTATTCGTCATCTTGCATGGTGACGGCTGGCCACTCGGCTCGAGTGGGAGCGCGGACGGGGGCGGCGTCGACCCGGCTTTCGACTCTGGCGATCAAGTCCAGTTTCCAGAAGAGCCGCTGTACCTGCCAGATGCCGAGCGCTGTGAAGGCTGCTGTCAGGATCAGCATGCCGGCAGAAAACAGGATTTTGGCCCGCCGGAATCCGGCGGACCTTTCGTCGGGGGTGCCTTGAGCGTTCACAGGACAGTCTTTCTCATGGCCTGCCAGCCTCGAGTCAGCCTTGTCAGGGCAGCGCCTTGATCATCTCCGGGGACATCTGCGGCATCATGTTCGTGTTGAGATGATACATCACCCAGAACGAACCGCAGAGCATGATCCCGACCAGAATCAAGGTGAAGATCAGCGCCGTCATGGACCAGCCGCCCTCGACCCGTGTGTTCATATGCAGGAAATAGATCATGTGAACCACGACCTGTACCGCTGCCAGAAGGAGGATCAGGACGGCGGCGAAGAGCTTGCTGTCCAGAACGTCGCCCATCACCAGCCAGAACGGGATGGCGGTCAGGATAACCGACAGGATGAAGCCGGTCAGGTAGCCCTTGAAGGTGCCGTGGCCACCGTCGTCGTCATGGCCGTGATGTCCCCCATGCGCGTGTCCGTGAGCGTCGTCGTGGGGCTGTGCGGAGGAAATCGAGGTCATCCGAGGACTCCCAACAGGTAAACCAGGGAAAAGACGCCGATCCAGACGACGTCGAGGAAGTGCCAGAACATGGACAGGCATAGAAGCCGGCGGCGGTTCTCGGGGATCAGTCCCTTGACAGACACCTGGACCATCAGGGTCACCAGCCAGATGATGCCGAAGGTGACGTGCAGCCCGTGAGTGCCGACCAGCGTGAAAAAGGCCGACAGGAAGGCGCTGCGGTCCGGTCCGGCGCCTTCGTTGATCAGGTGATGGAATTCGTAGAGCTCCAGACCCAGGAAGGTGAGCCCGAACAGGCCGGTGATGACCAGCCATGCGAGCATGGCGTTCTTCCTGTTGCGGTCCATCTCCAGCATGGCGAAGCCATAGGTGATGGAGGAGAACAGCAGCATGGCCGTGTTGACCGCTACCAGCGGCAGATCGAACAGATCTGCCGGGGTGGGTCCGGCCGCATAATTGTGACCGAGCACGCCGTAGGTGGCGAAGAGCACCGCGAAGATGAGACAGTCGCTCATCAGGTAGATCCAGAAGCCCAGCATGGTGCTGCCTTCGGGATGGTGCTCTTCGGTCAGGTAGAACTGGTCTGCCGGATATTCGTCGAGTGTTGCGTTGCTCATGATGTCGCTTCCTGTGCTGTAAGCAGGGAAGTCCGTGCGTCTTCCGTCTCCCGGACCGCTTCGGCCGGGATGTAGAAGTCTCGCTTGTAGTTGAAGGTGTGGCCGATCGCGATCACGAAGAGGGCGACGGCCGAGAGGGCCACGAGCCACCACATGTACCAGATCATGCCGATGGCGAAGGCGATGCTGATCATCCCGAGGATGAAGCCCGTGCCGGTGTTCTTCGGCATGTGGATCGGGATGAAGCCTTCCAGCGGACGCCGGTAGCCGCGGGCCTTCATGTCATGCCAGCTGTCGTGGTCGTGCACCACCGGCGTGAAGGCGAAGTTGTAGTCCGGCGGAGGCGAAGAGGTGGACCATTCCAGGGTCCGGGCGTCCCAGGGATCGCCCGTTTCGTCGCGCAGTTCGTCCCGCTTCCGGAAGCTGACGATCAGCTGGATGATGAAGGAGGCGATGCCGAGCGCGATCAGGAAGGCGCCGAAGGCGGCGATGATGAACCAGATATGCAGAGAGGGATCCTCGAACTGGCTGACACGGCGCGTCACGCCCATCAGGCCCAGAACGTAAAGCGGCATGAAGGCAAAGAAGAAGCCGATCTGCCAGAACCAGAAGCTCATCTTGCCCCAGAACGGATCGAGCTTGTAGCCAAAGGCCTTGGGGAACCAGTAGCTGACGCCGGCCAGCACGCCGAACACAACGCCGCCAATGATCACGTTATGGAAGTGGGCGATCAGGAACAGCGAGTTGTGCAGCACGAAGTCCGCCGGCGGGACTGCGAGCAGGACGCCCGTCATGCCGCCGATCACGAAAGTGACCATGAAGCCGATGGTCCACAGCATGGGCGGCTCGTAGCGGATCCGGCCCCGGTACATGGTGAACAGCCAGTTGAACATCTTGGCGCCCGTCGGGATCGAGATGATCATCGTGGTGATGCCGAAGAAGGCGTTGACGCTCGCCCCCGATCCCATGGTGAAGAAGTGGTGCAGCCACACCAGGTAGGACAGGATCGTGATCACCACTGTGGCGTAGACCATCGAGGTATAACCGAACAGGCGCTTGCCGCAGAAAGTGGCGACCACTTCGGAGAAAATGCCGAAGCAGGGCAGGATGAGGATGTAGACCTCCGGATGACCCCAGATCCAGATCAGGTTCACATACATCATCGGGTTGCCGCCGAGATCGTTTGTGAAGAAGTTCATGTCGAAGTAACGGTCAAGCGTCAGGAGCGCCAGCGTCGCGCTCAGGATCGGGAAGGTGGCAACGATCAGCACGTTGGTGCACAGCGCGGTCCAGGTGAAGACCGGCATTTTCATCAGAGACATGCCCGGCGCGCGCATCTTGACGATGGTCGCGATCAGGTTGATGCCCGACAGGGTCGTGCCGATACCGGCGACCTGCAGTCCCCATATGTAATAGTCGACACCGACGTCGGGACTGTAGTCGATCCCCGACAGCGGCGGATAGGCAAGCCATCCGGTCTTGGCGAACTCGCCGACGAACAGCGACATCATGACGATGACAGCACCGCCCACCGTCATCCAGAACGAGAAGTTGTTCAGGAACGGGAAGGAGACGTCGCGCGCGCCGATCTGCAGCGGCACCACGTAGTTCATCAGGCCGGTCACGAAGGGCATGGCCATGAAGAAGATCATGATGACGCCGTGGGCGGTGAAAATCTGGTCGTAATGGTGCGGGGGAAGGTAGCCGTCGCTGCCGCCGAACGCCCAGGCCTGCTGGATGCGCATCATGATGGCGTCGGCGAAACCGCGCAGCAGCATGATCAGGGCCAGCACCACATACATGATGCCGATCTTCTTGTGGTCGACGCTGGTGAACCATTCCTTCCAGAGATAGCCCCAGAGGCGGAAGTAGGTGATGAGGCCGAGCACGATCAGTCCGCCGGTTGCGACGACCGCGAAAGTGACCACCAGGATCGGCTCGTGATAGGGGATGGACTCCAGCGAGAGCCTCCCGAAGATGAATTTCATCAGGCTTGTGTCTGAAAACATGACGTTGTCCAGGTTCTACGGCCTAGGCCGTCGTCAGATACGGTCGCGGCGGATTGAAAGAAGTCCGGCCGCCGTGGGAACGGTTTCGTTTCGGGCCTCGGCGCGGGGAATGTCCCTGGACGGCAGGGTACAGCGGCCGAAGATGTCCGGGTTCAATCCGCTCCAGGGCGTGTAGGGGCCGAGTTCCGCCAGTTCCTTGTTGGCCTTGTCGTCGAAACGGTTGTCGTATTCGAGCCGCTTGCGGTTTTCCTCGCTCTCGACACCGCCGCCACCCATCTGGTCGATGTGCATCATCTCGTTCATGCACATTGTGCCTTCACGGGTGCACATGTTCAGGATGGACTCGTAGAGCCCGTTGGCCACCGAGGCGTAATAGCGCACAGGTTCCCGCTCGCTCGGCTTTTCCAGCTTCAGATAGGTGTCGCGGTTGAGCGCTGTGCCGTTTCGCTTCACCCGCTCGAGCCAGCTTTCAAAGCCTGCATTGTCGTACCCGTGAAAGCGGAACCGCATGTGGGAGAAGCCGGCACCGCTGTAATTGGCCGAAATGCCTTCGAAGTCGCCCGGCTCGTTGATGACGGCGTGGAGCTTGGTCTCCATGCCGGGCATGGCGTAGATCTGGCCCGCGAGCGCCGGTATGTAGAAGGAATTCATGACCGACGAGGCGGTGATCTTGAATTCGATCGGCCGATCCACGGGGGCGGCCATCTCGTTCACTGTGGCAATGCCGTATTCCGGGTAGAAGAACAGCCATTTCCAGTCCAGCGCCACGACCTCAACGGTCAGCGGCTTGACGTCTTCGGGTACAGGCTTGCCCGCCGCGATACGATCGAGCGGCCGGTAGGGGTCGAGCTTGTGGGTGCTGATCCAGGTTACGGCGCCGAGGATGATGATGATCGCGAGCGGCGCCGACCAGATGATGACTTCCAGGCGGGTGGAGTGGTGCCACTCCGGGTCGTAGGTGGCGGCCTTGTTCGAGTGGCGGTATCGCCAGGCGAAGAAGATCGTCAGGCCCATGACCGGGATGATGATCAGCAGCATCAGGACGGTGGCAATGAGAATAAGGTCGCGCTGCTGAAGGGCAATGTCGCCGGAGGGTGACATGACCACCATATTGCAGCCCGACAGAACGAAGGGCACTGCGAGCACGCTGAGGAGTCGCAGGAGCTTGAACAGCCTTGGCATGGTGAAGTCCAGATAAGTAGGTAGGTTCCCGTATTCGACTAAAGAAGGATTCGATCCAGGCCGATGGGGTGTTTTGTCGCGGCGCAGCAAAATTGGTGCGGTGCGAATGCCTGACCTTGGGTGAGATTAAGCTGGCAAAAGGGCAGAAATTGGCCGGATGTGCCGATATTCGCAATAATGCAGAGGGGCGCGACCGGATGTCGCGTTATGGCCTTGATTTTGATCAAAGAAAAATCGGGGGCTTGGGCAAAACGCGCTTGCGTTGCCGTCCGCTTCGTCCAAACATTGGCAAAGAGAGTGACGGACCGAGCGGCAAGGAGGAGGCCAATCGTGACTATGTCGGCATATCCAACATCAGCGGATTTCGAGCGCGATGCGCGCCGGATGCATGACGATGCGCAGGTTTCGGCCGGCAACATCGCAATGGGTGTGATCATCGGAAGAACGTCGGAATTCTTCGGCTTCTTCGTCTATGGCATCGCCTCCGTGCTCGTTTTTCCACGGCTTGTCTTCGGTTTCGCCGCCGATCCGCTGACGGCGACCTTCTATTCCTTTGCCGTGTTCGCGCTGGCTTTCCTGGCGCGACCCGTGGGCTCCGTCGTCTTCATGTGGATCGACCGTTCCTACGGTCGCGGTACAAAACTGACGATTGCACTGTTTCTCCTGGGCGGGTCGACCGCTTCCATCGCATTCCTGCCAGGATACGCCACGGTCGGGGTCTGGTCCGTGCTGTTGCTGGCGCTGTTCCGGCTGGGGCAGGGCTTCGCGCTGGGCGGCGTATGGGACGGGCTTGCGTCCCTTCTTGCGCTGAACGCACCGGCGAACCGTCGCGGCTGGTACGCCATGATCCCGCAGCTCGGCGCGCCGCTGGGCTTTGCGCTCGCCAGCGGTTTGTTTGGCTACTTCTATGTCAACCTGTCGGACGCGGATTTCCTTTCCTGGGGTTGGCGCTATCCGTTCTTCGTGGCCTTCGCGGTCAACGTGGTGGCGCTGTTCGCCCGCCTGCGTCTGGTCGCTTCGGGGGAATTCGGCTCGGCGCTCGATCGTGACGAGCTGCAGGCCGCGCCTGTGCTGGAAACGCTTCGTGTGCATGGGCGTGATGTCCTGCTCGGCGCCTTCGTCCCGCTGGCAAGTTTCGCCATGTTCCATCTGGTGACGATCTTCCCGCTGAGCTGGGTCTATCTCAACAACGGCCAGTCGGCGGGCGATTTCCTGTTCGTGCAGATCGCGGGCGCGGCGGTTGGTGCGGTGACCATCATTCTGTCCGGGCTGCTGGCGGACCGGATCGGCCGGCGGGGGCAGCTTCTGATAGGCGCCATTGCCATCGCGGTCTTCAGTTTCGCCACGCCGTTCTGGTTGGAGGCGGGCGCGGGCGCGCAGGATGCCTATATCATCGTCGGCTTCGGCATTCTCGGCCTGTCCTTCGGTCAGGCGTCGGGTTCGGTCTCGTTCCGGTTTGCCAGAAAATATCGTTACACGGGTGCTGCCTTCACCTCCGACCTGGCCTGGCTGGTGGGCGCCGGCTTCGCCCCGCTGGTTGCCCTTGGCCTCGCCACAGAGTTCGGCATCTTCTTCATCGGCGGGTATCTGATATCCGGAGCGATCTGCACGTTGCTCGCCCTGACGCTGAGCCGTGCCCTGGACATGCAGAGCGACGGAAGTTGAGCGGGGGACGGTCTCGTCTCCATTTTCCGATGTTGATGAAGCAATGCCTGCCGGCGTTGTCCGGCAGGCGAACTCACGTCGTTAAATCCGGGAGCCTTGGTGCCCGGCCTCGCAAACGAGCCGGGTCGGAACCATTTATCCTTATTGGTTTATTTGCCGGGGATTGCGGTATTCCTGACGCCAGCGCTTCGGTCACGGCTATTGTGACAAGTTGATTAAAGAGCGCCGTTTTAATTACGTGAATTATGAAGTTTTTTTGCGCGATATGCCTTGAAACTGCAACTATGTAGCGAGTAATATAACGCTACGTAATTTTTGCCGGATTGAAAGAAACGCTTTCAGTGGCGATCCGACCGCTCGATCGGGGGGCGGGGCGTGAGGGATACAGCTCTGAGTGGGCCGCTCTCACTTTTTCCAACGCTAAGAGTAAGCTCATGCTCATAAATGGTTTCAAGACTGCTGTCGCGATTTTCGGCACGGTTCTGGCGTTGTCCGGATCTGCCGCCGCACAGGACCAGGTCCGACCCAATATCCTTGTTATCTGGGGTGATGACATCGGTTGGCAGAACGTCTCCGCCTATGGGATGGGAACCATGGGCTATACGACACCCAACATCGACCGGATAGCCAATGAAGGGCTGAAGTTTGTCGATCACTATGCCCAGCCGAGCTGTACGGCGGGCCGCGCGGCCTTCATCACCGGCCAGTACCCGATCCGTTCCGGCATGACCACGGTCGGCCAGCCGGGAGCGACCCTTGGATTGCAAGCGGCCTCGCCGACCCTGGCCGAAGAGTTGAAGAAGGTCGGCTACCGGACCGGGCATTTCGGCAAGAACCATCTGGGCGACCGGAACGAACATCTGCCGACGGTTCACGGGTTCGACGAATTCTTCGGCAATCTCTATCACCTGAACACTCAGGAAGAGGCCGAACAGCGGGATTACCAGCGCTTCGGCAAGGCCTTCTCCGGCAATCTGGATGACTATGAAGCCCGGTTCGGAACCCGCGGCGTCATTCACAGTTTTGCCTCTGAAATCGATGATCCTACCGAAGATCCGCGGTTCGGCCGGGTCGGCAAGCAGACCATCGAGGACACCGGCCCGCTGACCCAGGAACGCATGAAGAATTTTGATGCCGCCGAGGTTATTCCGCTTGCGGAGGAATTCATGCGCAACGCCAAGGAAGCCGGGGAACCGTTCTTTGTCTGGCTCAATACCAGCCGCATGCATCTCTACACGCGTCTCAATGATGAATGGCGCTATGCCGCCGAGACCTATACGTCGGAGGCCGACTATTACGGTTCGGGCATGCTGCAGCATGATCACGATATCGGCCTCGTCCTCGATTGGCTGGATGAACAAGGGCTCGCTGAAAACACCATCGTCTGGTACTCGACCGACAACGGACCGGAGCATTCCTCCTGGCCGCACGGCGGCACTACGCCCTTCCGCGGCGAGAAAATGACCACCTACGAAGGCGGTGTCCGTGTGCTTTCGATGCTGCGCTGGCCCGGCGTGCTGGAAGCCGGCAAGACCCTGAACGGCATTCAGGCGCACCAGGACATGTTCACATCTCTCGCCGCAGCAGCCGGCATCGAGGACGTCAATGCCGATGTCATGGAGAGCAAGCAGCAGTATATCGACGGCGTGAACAACCTGCCTTACTGGAAAGGCGAGCAGGATCAATCCAACCGGAACAGCATCTTCTACTATTACGAGGACAAGTTGACGGCGGTCCGCATGGGCCCGTGGAAATTCCATTTCTCCACCAAGGAAGATTATTACGCCAACGTGGTTCCGCGGACGATGCCGCTGATATTCAATCTGCGGATGGATCCGTTCGAGAGCTATGACAGCACGGACGCCTACGGCCACCTGACCCAGAAGGTGTCCTGGCTGTTCCAGCCCATGAACGTGCTGATGCAGGCGCATCTGAAGACACTGGCCGACTATCCGCCGGTGCAGGGTGGCGCCAGCTTCGACATGTCAAATGTGGTGAAGGAGTTCCTGGAAAAGGGACAGCCGTAAATCATGTGTGAAACGGGACGGGCGCATTGGCGTCCATCCTCGATGCATCTGCCTGCATTGGTTCGTACGGGTCAACCGTGCGGCCGTATTCCGGCAGCACAATTGACTTTCGTGATTGGGTGCGGCCATTGGAGAGGGGATAAGGGCAGGGGATGAAGAGGGGCTCTCTGGCAGCACTAGCTGCCTTCGGTTTTTCCGCAATCGCCGGATCCGGGTCCGCGCTTGCCGCTGAAAGCGGCGTCGGGTTTTACCTGCTCGGGTCCAAGGGGCCCTTTGCGGCGGTTCTTCCGGGTCCCGGTGTCTACTTCCAGAATGATGCCTATTTCTATTCCGGATCGGCCGGCGCCAGCCGGGACGTGCCCATTGGCGGCAGGATCGTCGCCAATATCGATGCGACCGCCTATATCGATCTGGCGACCGGGCTGTGGGTGATCCCCGGCGATTTCTTCGGCGGCAGTCTGGCGTTCCAGGCGACTTTGCCCTGGGGCGGGCAGAACGTGGACGCGTCGCTCGCGCTTGCCGGCGGCGGTCTCGGCGCGGGCGTTAGCGATTCCGTGTTCACGATCGGCGACCCGGTCCTGGGCGCATCTCTCGGCTGGCACAATGGCAACTGGCACACGGTGACCGGCTTTCTGGTCAATGTGCCAATCGGCGATTACCAGGAGGGCGAGATCGCAAACGTTGCCTTCCATCGCTGGGGGCTGGACCTCAATGGCGGCGTTACCTATTTCGATCCGCAGACCGGATGGGAAGTGTCAGGGGTCGCTGGCTTCACCTTCAACGGGGAAAATCCGGCGACAAACTATACGACAGGAACGGAATTCCATTTCGAGGGTTCTGTGACCAAGACCTTTTCGCCGCAGCTCAATGCCGGGCTGGTCGGGTATTTTTACCAGCAGGTCACCGGCGACAGCGGGACCGGTGCGAACCTGGGCGATTTCCAGGGTCGTGTCGCCGCGCTCGGCGGCACCCTGGGATATAATTTCCAGATCGGGTCAACGCCGGTTTCGACCCGGATCAAGGTCTACAGGGAGTTTGCCGTCGAAAACCGCCTGGAAGGCACCGCAGGCTTTCTGACCGTCACCATTCCGCTCGGGGGGCCGAAACAGTAGGGCGATGACTTCCGCCCGTTCGGCTCAATCGCCGCCGAAAGCTTCGTCAACTTCATCGATCATCCTCGCTTCGCACTCCTCGTAGCGGGGCGAGAAATGAAACGGTTCCACGCGCGCCGCCCCGGCACGGCGCGCCAGGGTGCCCGCCTGGGCTGTGGTCAGATGGCCGTGATGTGCGGCGAGCTCGACATCTTCTTTGGCAAAGGCGGCGTCGATGAAGAGGATATCCGCATCGCGGGCAAGCGCGACGATGGCCGTCTCGTTGGCTGGCGTGAAGACCGCGTCAGTGACGTAAGCGACCTTCTGGCCGGGCTCGATCGAGACAATCTCCTCACGCAGGAAACCAAGCGGCAGGTCGTCCGGGGCCCCTTCGTCCCGTTCCACGGTGATCGGGGTGTCGTCAGGCCGGCCTTCGTGGATGGCGGTCTTTAATGTGGCAAGCCAGGGACCGGTCGTAAGGCCTTGTTCCTGAATCCTGTTTTTCCAGACATTGACATGGGTGCTTTCCTGCAGGGCGAAGCCGAGGCAGGTCGAGTGGTGTTCGAGTTCCGCGTAAGTGACGGTAAGCGCCGGTTCGGCGAGAAGAACGCCGTTTTCGACCCGTCCGACCGCCAGATCCTCGCGGGCGAAGCGGCGCGAGAAGCGGAACTGCGCCATACGAGTCTCCGGCCCGGCACAGGCTTCGGTGACGGTGAAGACGAGTTCCGTCTTGAAACGCTCGACCAGGTCCCAGGTGTAGGCGGCAAGCTTCGCCTCGACCCGGTCGATAAAGCCTGTCGGACCGTAAAGCCGCACCTCCCTGTCGCGCCCGACCAGCACCCGCAGCAGACGGTCGAAGCCAATGAAATGGTCGATGTGGGTATGGGAGACGAAGACGTCGCTCAGGCGCAGGATCTGCCGGGGCGAGAGGGTGTGAATATCCCCCAGATCGAACAAGATCGCCCGCCGTTCCTGCAGGAAATCGATGAAGAGCGCCGGATCCCCGAAGCGGTCATTGACGAGCGAAGGATGAAACTTGGGCCGCATGGCGGGAGCATAGACTGGAAATATACGCGGTTCCATTTCCTTGGTACCCATCGGGCTTAACAAGGGGAATCGGACAGGCAGGAACGGATTTCCGACTGATCGGGACTTAGGATCGACAACCGCCATTTCCGACTGCGTGGAGTTACCTCGATTTCTCGCTTTCGGCAGAAATCCAGCGTTTCCGCAGCTTTTCGTTGCGCATTGTGTTACGATCAATCCAGCGCTATGCGGCGGCAGAGCCGAAGCCGGCAATTTTCACCGGGTTCCTGCAAAGCCATTTGAGATCCGTCCTTGCGCATGAAGCCGTTTCAGGGAGGAAAGGAAATGGGTTTCACAGTCAAAAAGTCCGACATCGAAGACTCACTCAAGCGGAGCGATTTGAGCCTGCTTCTGCCCCTTTATAATATTACCGGGGGGGACCTGAGCCGCTACCTTTCCGTTCACCTGACACCCGAAGGCACTTCAACGGATTGCTACTCCCGGGCGGAGATCAAGCTGGATGCGACCTATTCCACCGTCGCGTCGGATACCTCCGATCTCAAGGACGTGCTGGCATTCCTTTCGAAAATCATCTCGCTTGCGTCCAGCAATACGGTGCCAGCACCCGGTGTCATCATCAATGCGGTCAAGGATGGCGTTGCAACGCTCGAAGCCATCATCGAGGATGAAAACGTCACCGGTACGCCGGTCAAGATGACGTTTCCCATCACGGCCTGCGGCACAGACCCTGTGGCTCTGATTGCCACATTGCGTATCGAGGCGCGGGGACGCATCTCGAATGCGGAGAAGGACGACGAATACGATCCGAACGATCCCGGACAGGCCTTTGCCAAGGCTCATATGGTCTGCAATATTGGAAATGATCCGCGCGAAGCAGATCGGACGGTCTCCGGATCGGATGCGGAACAGGCCAACATCCGGCAATATTCGATTTCGAACTGGGCACTTCTGCGAGGCACGCAGACGGTCATAGCGGAAGTAACGCCCCATTGCCGCGTCACCGATGACGTTACGGTCTGGGACGAAATAGCGGGTCTCACGATCTATTGGGTACAATTGATCCTGGAGACTGTTCCGCCCGAGCGGTACCGAACGACGTTCTCCGAAAATTTCCTGAATTATCTCAGGCGGGAAGGGGTTTCGATACCCGATCCGAAAACGAAAAAAGAAGACAAGAAAGCGGCAAAGGCGGCCAAGGCCAAGGACAAGAAGGCGGAACTGCCTGCCGGGAGCCGGAAGTCGACGGGAGCGGTCAAACCATCCGACGGTGATGCTGTCAAAACCGAAATTGAAAAGCCGGCCGTGAAGGTGGAACCCGTCGATTAGTGCTACGTTAGAAGACGAAAGACGGACGCAAAAACTGATCGGATGAGTTTTTCCTGGACAGCGATTTCGTAAAACCCTGACTGTCCTGCCGGGCGCAGAAACGATCGCAGAAACGCCGTATCCTGTTATGATCGAAAGCGTCCATGGCGCTGTCCATCCATGACATGACCCGCGATTTTACCGGGTTCGGCAATCCTCTTTCTTCAGTATTCCTGCATAAAGGGTTCCTGAACCTCCGTGGAGAGATCCGTGCCGCGGACGAGATCCAGGAAGGCCGTGGCGGCAGGAGAGAGTACGTGGCCTGCACGCCAGATGATGCCGACCTGACGGACGAGTTCCGGGTCAGTCAGGGG
This sequence comes from Roseibium sp., assembly GCF_048260565.1. GTDB lineage: Bacteria > Pseudomonadota > Alphaproteobacteria > Rhizobiales > Stappiaceae > Roseibium. Next base: position 95,933 of record NZ_JBLXGP010000015.1, read on the forward strand.
GCGGTATACGAGTCTTTCGGAGCGCAATACCGGCAGGGTCAGTACAGGCAAGGCAGTGACGCCGAGCCCTTGCGCAACGAAGGCGCCTGCAGTCGCCAGGTGGGCGACTTCGAACCGCGGACGGAACAGGAGATTGAGTTGGGAGCAGGCGGCGTCGGTGAGATTGCGCACACTTGTCCCGCGAGCCATGGCGACGAAGGGCAGATCCACCAGTTCGCTCCATGTGTAGCTCCGCCGCTCAGAAAGCGTACCGCCGGCCGCGCCCACGGCAACGAACCGGTCCGACAGGAGATTGCGGAAGGAAATCCGGTCGGATGTTTCCACCGCACCCGCGGTAAAGCCCAGATCCGCCTCACCCTGTTCGACGCTGCGAATGACGCTGTCTGACAGGGCGTCGTTGATCTGGACATCCACATCGGGATGTTCCGCCAGGAAGCGGGCGACGATGGAAGGCAGGAGGCCGGCGGTCACGGAGGGAAGACCTGCGATGGTCAATCGTCCCCGGCGGGCGGCGAGATAGGCGTCGAATTCCACGCTTACGCTTGCGGCAGTATTGAGGACCCGCTCGGCGAGGCGCAGCAGGGTTTCCCCTTGCGGCGTCAGCGATACATTGCGCGTGTCCCGGTTGAAGAGCCGCGTCCCAAGCCGCTCTTCCAGACGGGCGATCTGCCGGCTCAGGGCGGAGGCGGACAGGCCGATGTCGTCGGCCACGGCCCGAAATCCGCCGCCTGTGGCAAGCGCGCAAAAGACCCGCAGTTCCTCGAGATCGAATTTGTTGCGTTCCATGCAACAATTATTTCCAATAAATCACTTCACGCAACAAAAGACTTGTAACAGTCTGGCTGTTGCGCAGGTTCCATCGGGAACTGAAGAAGGACCGGGGAGGGAGTGATCCCGAGCCTTGCTGTTTGCGCCTTTAGTTGACTGCCCGTATCGCGGGCCCCTTGGGAGGAATTCTTACATGCGTTTTTCACATTTCGCGCTTGCGGGCGCCCTTGCGCTGGGCCTCGGCCTGCCGGCAGCAGCCCAGGAAAAGCTGCTCATCGGCTCCACCTCGGCGTCATCCAGCCATTACGGCTATTTCGTCGCCGTCGCCAAACTGGTGAACGAAAAGGCCGACGGTCTGGAAGCGTCGGTCGTCGAAACCGGTGCCACGCTCGACAATCTTCGCCGTATCCAGCGCGGCCAGATCGATCTCGGTCTGGTGACCACCAACGTCGCCCAACATGCCGTCGCAGGTACCAACAAGTTCGAAGGCAAGCCGATGAAGCTGGGCCTGCTGTGGGTCTATACCGGTGCACCGCAGAACGTCATTGTGCGAGCCGATTCCGAAGTGACCGGCCTCGACGGCCTGAAGGGTGTCCGCTTCAACCCGGGCATCAAGGGTTCGGCAACGGAAGCCACCACCGAAGCCGTGTTCAAGGCACTCAGCCTGTCGGCCGACTATGTGCGTGGATCGACGACGGATATCGTCGGCATGATCAAGGACAACAGGGTTGCGGGCTATGTGAAATCCGGGGCAGGGCTGAAGCTCGACGGCTCGACGCTCGACATCGCCACCTTTACCCCGATCCGCGTTCTCGGCCTGTCGGATGCGCAGAAGGCAACGCTTTCAGAAAAGATGCCTGATGTCTCCCTGGTCGACGTTCCCGCGGGAGCCGCGGAAGGCATTCCCGCCTATTCCACCTGGAGCTTCGGTGTCGGCGTGGCAGCGGGGCCGGAACTTTCAGAGGACGCCGCATACAAGATTGTCAAGGCGGTCATGGAAGACAAGGACGTCCAGGGCGCGGCCATGGCCTCGGTCAAGGGCGCGGATCTGGCCAAGCTTACACTGCAATATGCCACCATACCGCTCCACCCGGGAGCTGCCCGGTGGTATCGCGAGCAGGGCATTGAAATACCCGCCCGCTTGCAGCCGGCCAACTGAACCGCTGGTTCCAGGAGCATCGCCGTGCTGAGCCGCTTTCGTGACGGACTGGCCCTGTTGACAGGCGCCTTCGTCTTCTACACCGCCGCGACAGGTCCGTTCGAAAGTCTGATCCAACGGGCGATCTTCCTGGCGCTCGTCGTCTGCCTGGGCCTTGCGGTCTATCCGCTCGGCCATGGCCGGCGGTGGCGACCGCTCGGCCTTGCAATCGATCTCGCCGCCGCCGGCATTTCGCTCGTCGCCTGCGGTTACATTGTCGTAAACTACGATGAGATCATGACCAACCTGCCCTGGGCGACATCCCTCGATATGGTGCTGACGGCGGGGCTGGTCATTTCGGTTCTGGAAGTCAGCCGGCGGGCGGTCGGGATTATCTTTCCCGTTCTTGTCGTCATCGGCCTGACCTATGCGCTCCTCGGCAACCATCTTCCCGGCGCGCTCGCCCACAGGGGCTTCGACGGCGCTTTCGTAACCGAGACGATTTTCCTCGGCGATCTTGGTATCTGGGGCATGCTGACGGGGGTGGCGGCGACCGTCATCGCGTCCTTCGTCCTGTTCGGCTCATTGTTACTGCATACCGGCGGCGGTCAGAGCTTCATGGACCTCGCCATGCGTATCGGTGGACGCCAGGCGGGCGGAGCAGCCAAGATAGCGACCATTGCGAGCGGCTTGTTCGGGATGATTTCCGGCTCGGCAGTCGCCAATGTGGCAACCACCGGGAACTTCACCATTCCGATGATGAAGCGTCTCGGCTATCCGCCGGCTTTTGCGGCGGCGGTGGAAGCCGTTGCCTCCAGCGGCGGGCAGATCGCGCCGCCGATCATGGGTGCGGCCGCCTTCGTCATGGCCGAAATTCTCGGGGTGTCCTACCTCAAGATTATCGCTGCGGCAGTCGTGCCGGCGCTGTTGTTCTATCTCTCGGTGTTTGTCACGGTTCATATCGTCTCGGTGCGCAAGAACCTGAAGCTCGTGCCGACGGATGAGCTGCCGGCCTGGTCTGCGATCCTGGCCCCGCGGCGGGTGTTGCCGATCCTGGCCGCGCTCGGGGGGGTCGGTATAGGTGTGTTTCTCGGTCGCTCGGTCGCCACCGCGGCTTTCTACGGCGTCGTCGGTCTGCTGATTGCCTTTGCCGCCACGTCCGCCGGCAAGATGCCGGTCAGGCAGATGCTCAAGCTGATCCTGAATGGGGTTTCCGATGCAGGCAAAGGCATGGTGATCATCGGCGTTTTATTGGCGGGCGCGCAGATTCTCGTTTCCATGATCAACATGACCGGCATCGGCGTCACGCTCAGTTCCATGATCGTATCAATGGCGGGGGACTCCGTCCCGCTGGTCGCCCTGATCGTCGGCGGGGTCTGTCTGATCATGGGGATGGGTCTGCCTACCACTGCTGCCTATGTGCTGGTCGCCGCGGTGCTGGCGCCGGCCATGACCGCGGTCGGCATCGATCCGCTTGCGGCTCATCTCTTCGTTTTCTATTTCGCCACGATTTCGGTGATTACGCCGCCTGTCTGTGTCGCGGTCTTTGTCGGTGCGGGGATCGCCCAGACGAACTGGTTGCCGGCGGCCTTCGAGGCGGTTCGCCTTGGGGCGGTGACCTATGTGGTGCCGTTCCTGCTGCTGCTCTATCCGGGCATGACGGCGCAGGGCGGACTGCTGGACCTGGGCGATGCGTTACTCTCCGGCCTGGTTCTGGTGATCGCCATTCCGGCTATCCTCAGTGGTCAGAGGCTGTTTGCCATCCGCAGCCTGGATTTTGCCGTGCTCGGCATCTGTATCGCGCTTGCCGTCTGGCCGCAGCCGGTCGCACCGCTCATCGCAGGGCTGCTGCTCGCGCTGTCCTGGCACTTCGGCAAGCCGCGCCGGCTAGCCCTGGAAACTGCATGATGGATCTTCTCAGAATAGGCACCGGGGCGGGCTTTTCGGGCGACCGGATCGAACCTGCGGTCGATCTCGCCGAAAACGGTGCGCTCGATTATCTCGTATTCGAATGCCTGGCCGAACGGACCATCGCTCTGGCCCAGCAGGCCCGCCGGGCCGATCCGGGGGGAGGGTATGATCCCATGCTGGAACGACGCATGCGCGCGGTCCTGCCGGTTCAGGCGCGCAACGGGTTCAGGATCATTTCGAACATGGGGGCGGCCAATCCGACAGCCGCGGCCCGCAAATGTCTTGAGATTGCCCGGGAACTCGGGATCAGCGGTCTGAAGATCGCCGCTGTGACCGGCGACGATGTGCTGGCAGCGGTGTCCGGGTCCGACTTTCCCATTCTGGAGACGGGCCAGCCGGCCAGCGGGTTTAGCCGACCGTTTCTCTCCGCCAACGCCTATACCGGTGCTGGACCCATTGTGTCCGCGCTTGCTGCCGGGGCGGATGTGATCCTGACGGGTCGGGCCGCCGACCCGGCCATGTTCCTCGCTCCGCAAATCCATGAATTCGGTTGGAGCATGGACGATTGGCAAAGTCTTGGCCGCGGTACGCTTGTCGGCCATCTGATGGAATGCGGAGGGCAGGTGACCGGCGGCTATTTTGCAGATCCCGGTTTCAAGGACGTGCCGGATCTCGCCAATCTCGGCTTTCCGATCGCTGAGGTGGCGCAGGATGGTAATGCTGTCATCACCAAACTCGCCGGGACCGGCGGTGCGGTTACCGAGGCCACCTGCAAGGAACAGCTTCTTTACGAAGTCCACGATCCGGCGGCCTATTTGCAGCCGGACGTGATCGCGGATTTCTCAGGGGTTCGTATAAACCAGGCCGGGTCGGACCGGGTCCGGATAGAGGGGGGGACGGGGCATCCAAAAACGGGTACCTTGAAGGTGTCGCTCGGCTATGTGGATTCCTATGTCGGTGAGGGACAGATTTCTTATGCGGGGCCGGGGGCTGAAGCGCGCGGCCGACTGGCACTCGAGATCCTTGAGAAGCGATTGGTGGCGACCCACCATCGTTTTTCCGAAACCCGAGGCGAGCTCATCGGGATCGACGCCATCCTGAGCGGTGGAACGCCCGGCGACTATGCAGTGCGGGACGTACGGCTTCGTTTCGCTGCGCGTGCGGACAGCCTTGCGGACGCGCGCATAATCGGTGACGAGGTTGAGAGCCTCTATCTTAACGGCCCTGCCGCCGGGGGCGGTGCCTCCAAGTCCGTGCGCGAGATCGTCGCCATCGTCTCCACCCTGATTCCGGAGAACCTTGTGTCTCCGCACATCGATTTTCTGGAAAGTTGAGCCATGCTGCTGCGCGACATCGCCCATTCGCGGACCGGCGACAAGGGTAACATCTCCAACATTTCGGTCATCGCCTATGACATGTCTCACTGGGCGCTGCTCGAAACCGAAATGACGTCGGAGAGGCTGCGCTCACATCTGGATTGGATGGAGATCGCCAACGTCGAGCGTTTTATCCTGCCTCAGCTCGGCGCACTGAATTTTGTCCTCTATGGAGCGCTCAATGGAGGTGTCACTCGCTCACTCGCCCTTGACGCGCATGGAAAATGCCTGAGTTCGGCAGTTCTGGAGATGGAAATCCGGAAATAAGGAACCGTCTTTTGATGTCTTCCGGCGCAGCTGAACAGACAATTTGAAGGTCTTCTTTCGGCCTTTCGTAACCGTATTTGACCCTTGTCAAAGGTACAGAGCTCTTGTTCGAGTACCATTCCCTAGCGTAACGTTAATGCGACGTCACAACGGCGTGCTAGTGAGACCGTGCTGAAGCCGGATGTTCCCGCAAACCGGGAACCTCGTTTCCGCGACACGGGAGGGAACCTGCCCATGACTGCGAGTCTGATCGTTCCGGCAAATATTCACAATTGTTCTGTCTTCTTTCGCGGTCTCGCCGCTCGAGCGGGGTTTCAGACAGGGCCGACATCAATACCACACCGGCCGCATTTCGCATTGAAAGTGCTGGTGCTGGTCTCCAGTATTCTGGCCGGCGCATCCGTGTCGATGATACCTCGGGCAAAAGCCCAGGACATGCAGCCGGGGGATGCGGTCGTTACGAGATTCTCCGGGACGATCGAGCAGGACGGGCGCCGGATTATCGATCCGGACGGAGCCGTTGCCAGTATTCTTGACCTGCGTCAGGCGGGCGGGCCGCCGCGGGGCGAACACTGGTTCGATGAAATTCAGAGCGGAGCGGTGACGGCTGCGGAAATCGGTCAGGTATTCGGTGTCGCTCTCGACGATGCGACGCCGCCGAATATCTATGTCACGGCGACCGCGGCCTTCGGACTGCACCGCAATGCCGACAATTCCGACTGGATGGATGGCATGTGGGGCGAGGGAGGCGGTCCGGGCACCGTCTGGAAGCTCGATGCGGCCAACGGCTATAGGCCGGAAATCTTTGCAGACATCACGACGGATGGGCGCGCAAACAGCGCCGCCGCACTCGGTAACATCGCCTTCGATCGCTGGAACAGGCAGCTTTACGTTTCGGATCTGGAAACCGGCTTGATCCACCGGCTTTCGCTCGCCGATGGCGCGGATCTGGGAACCTTCGACCACGGAACCGGCGGCCGGATAACCTTTAAGGATGCGTCCGACGGACAGTTTCATTCGCTGGAACCTGTTGCGTTCGATCCAGCCAGCAGAGCGCAGATCGACGATTGTCCGAGCGGCGATTTTTCCCGAACGCCTTCGTGCTGGAATTTCGCCGATTTCCGCAGGCGTATCTGGGGCGTCGGCGTACGCCAGGATGCGGCCACGGGCGAGGTGCGTCTCTACTATGCCGTCTGGAGCAGTCAGGGGTTCGGAAATCCCGATTATGCGGCTGCCGGTGACGATGAGAAGCGGAATTCTGTCTGGTCGGTGGGGATCGATCAGGAAGGAGACTTCAATCCGGGCTCCGTTCGCCGCGAGTTCTTCCTGCCCGATTTCTTCCGTTCGCCTGAAGCCATCGCGCGCGCCGGGCGCAGCCATCCGGTCGCGGATATCGCGTTTCCGACCGTGAGCGAACAGAACGTAATGCTGGTGGCCGAACGCGGCGGGGTGCGTAATCTCGGTCTGGCTGCGGAAAACGCCTTTTCCTATCCGAACGAAGCCCGTGTCCTGCGCTACGAACTGGGCGAAACCGGTGCCTGGCAGGGCGCAGGGCGCTACGATGTCGGTTACTATGATCGGGGTGAATCCGGTCCGCCCTATATCAGGGCCGGTGCCGCCGGTGGCGTTTCCTTCGGTATGGGCTACCGGGAAAACGGCGACGTCGATCCCGGCCAACCGGACAGTTTCGTCTGGATGTCAGGTGACGGGCTCTGCTCTCCGCAGGGACAATGTTTCGATTCAAGTGCCAACACGCACGATGACGGCTCCGAGGTCTCCGGTCTGCAAGGCCAGGCGGCACGGCCCTATGAGGCGTTCGAGCCAGTCACCGCGTTCCGGCCCTATCCCGCTCCGGGGCCGGTCACCCCTTCAACCGGCCCGGACAGCGCATTCATGGTCGATGTGGACGTCAATACGGATGCCAACGGGGATTATTCTGAAGAAAGCCGGACGCGGAACGACGCCACACGTGTGGGCGATGTCGCCGTGTTCCAGCCGCTCCCTGCAGATGGGGAGCTGATGCCCGTGGACGAAGGGCCGGTCGTAGCCGAATGGCCTGATGGTCTGCCCGAGGAAGGATGGATTCCTGCACCTCCGCCTGATGATGGCTGGTTCCTGCCGCCGCCGTTCCCGCTCGATACGGACCTTGCGATCCGCAAGACCGGCCCGGCGCAATGCCAGGAGGGCGTGGAATGCACCTATGTGATCCGGATCCGGAATGTGGGATCCGTCGCCTATACCGGCCCGCTGGCTATTTCAGACACCATGCCGGCCGGGGCAACCCTTGCCTCGACGTCGCCCGGCTGGCACTGCGTGCCCGGCGGAGCGACCTTCCGCTGCATCACGAATGCCCCGGCAATTCTGGTGCCGGGTGCGACCGCGGCGATCGAGGTCAACATTCTGCTGCCCGCCGATGTTCCCGGTCCGAGCGTCCAGAACTGCACGAACATTGACTGGTTCGAGATGGGGACCGACGACGGCCCTGGCGACGGCAACGATGATGACTGTGTCACGACACCGGTAACGCAAGGGTTTGATCTGGGTATCGAGAAAATCGGACCTGTTCAGTGCGCGGAAAATGCCGATTGTACGTTCCATGTCGCCGTGACGAATTTCGGGCCCGGAGAGTTCAGCGGACCTTTGGCTCTGCGCGATATCATGCCGGCGGGTGCGACATTCGTGGCTGCTGTGGGTTCGGGTGGAACCTGCACGCCGTCCGGCGGGGACGTGAACTGCCTGACCGGAAATATCACGTTGCCATCAGGTGCAAATACCGGCCTGATTATCAGGATCCATCTTCCAGGCGGAATTGCGGGCGGTACGATTACCAACTGTACCGAAATCAATTGGGCGGCCATGACCTCCAATGATGGTGCCGCAGACGTCCATCCGGACTCCGATTGTCATACGGTCAATGTGATCGGCGGAGCCGGGTTCTTCGATCTGTCGATCGCGAAACGCGGTCCGGCCCATTGCAATGCCGGCGGCGATTGCGAATACGAGATCACCATTGCCAATCTTGGGCCCGACGACTACACGGGCGAACTGCATATTCAGGACAATCCGCCGACGCCAGGTCTTACCTACACAGGTGTTGCAGGGCCCGGCTGGGGGTGCGGTGCCGCCGTTCCCGTCAACTGTAACCAGGCGGGTGGACCCCATACCCTGCATCCCGGGGATACCCGGACCATGCACATCACGCTTCATTTCCCCAATCCGGTCGCAAGCAATCCGGTGTTCAACTGCGTTGAATTCCGCTGGGGCGCGCCAGGGATGCCCATGGATGACAATCCGGCGCCTGGCGCCGGAGACGCCAGCGATCAGAATTGTGCTGTAACGCTGGTCGATACCGGTTTTGATGCGGAAGTTACAAAGACTGGGCCGGCGGACTGTTACGAAGGCGCGGCCTGTGATTTCACGGTCAGCGTAACCAACAACGGGCCGGGCGCAATCGATGGCATCATGGCCATAACCGATACCTTGCCGGCGGGAGCAACGCTGGAAGGTGTTGATGGGCCATTTTTCTGCAACAGCGCGGCTCCGGGGACAGTCACCTGCTTTTTGACCGGACCCATTGCTTCCGGGGCGACAGATGACATTACGGTTCACACGCGTCTTCCGGATCCGGTCGCGGGTAATACGGTGGAGAATTGCGCGTCGATAGACTGGAGCACAATGCCGCCTGCTTGGATTGTCGGTACCCATTACACAAGCGATGACAACGCCGCCAACGATGGACCTGCCTGCGCAACGGTTCACGTGTTGGCCGCCGATCTGGCACCTTGGGGAGCGACGACCTGCCAACTGGGGTCTTCCTGTCCGATCGAGGTTCAGGTGGACAACCGCGGCGGACGGCAGTTCCAGGGGGCCGCAGGCCTGCACGGGATGCTCGATCCGGCCGTGACCATCAGCAGCATCGAGAGCCAGACGCCCGGTTTTGCTTGCAATGTCACCGGCACCGGACAGTACGAGTGTGAGGGCTCCAACCTCATGCTGAAACCGGGGGCTTCGGCCAAGATCCGCATGGTGCTCGAAATCCCGGCTGACTTCCCCCATCGGCGGATCATTCACCGCAAGGAAATGATCTGGCCGGATCAGCAGGTGAAGGACGATAAGCCGGAAAACGATCGTCACACGAGCACGATCATGATCATTCAGCCTGAAGAGCCTCAGGAAGAGGCCAAGCAACCGGAAGAGCCGCAGGAAGAGCAGCCGCAGCCGGTCGAGCCGACGCCTCCGCCGGCCGTGACCGCAGAGGTGCCGGATCTGTCGGTCGAGAAGAGCGCCGGGCAGGGCCGTTGTAATGCCGGTCAACCGTGCGACTTCCGGGTGACGATTACCAACAACGGTTCCGCCAGCTATGTCGGGCCGCTGCGGGTGAGCGATGTGACCGATCCTCCCGGACGGCTGATGTCCTCCGGACCCAGACCCTGGCGTTGCGGTGCAAGGGGCGGCGGCTATGATTGTACCCATCCGGCAACGACGTTGGCGCCCGGCGAGTCCGTTGACCTGTCCCTGACAATCGCCGCCGGTCGCGGCAATCGAGCGCGCAGCCTCAGGAATTGCGCGAGCCTGGCCTGGAACATTGCGGACCAGGTCCGGGCGGTCCAGATTGCCCTGAACCGTCTCGGCTTCTCGGCTGGGCGGCCGGACGGTCGTGTCGGGCCCAATACCCGAGGCGCCGTGCGACAATTCCAGGAGAGCGCAGGTCTGCCGGCTACCGGACGGATCGATGAGGCATTGCTGCGTCATCTGTTTGCTTCTTGGGGCGATGGCGACGGAAATGCCGCAAACGATAACAGTTGTGTCACGATCGGCCTGGATCAGCCGGTACAGCCGCCACCGGTCGCCGAACCGCCGCTCGCCTGTCCGCCGGGATATGCGGCCTATCGGAACAGGAACCAGGTTCCGCGGAGTTCGGAAGTCCTCCGTCGGACCCGCGGCAATCAGGTCCTTTACTGTGCCCGGCCCCTGCCGCGGGCAGAGACGTGCCCACCGGGCTTCCGTCAGGTGAGCCGTCAGCGGGCCAAGGATCTGGTGCGGCAGGGTTGGGATATCCGGCAGGTTGGCAACCTGATGTGCGCCCGGCCGGTCGAGCGTCCCGCGCTGCAGTGCCCGGGCGGTTACAAGCCCTATCCGAACCGCAACCGGATTCCGCGCGGTTATGAAGTGCAGACCGTTCGCGGCAACGGCCAGGTTCTCTATTGTGCCCGGCCGCGGCCGCAGGCGGAGACCTGTCCGTCCGGCTACCGGCAGGTCAACCGTCAGCGGGCCAAGGCGCTGGTGCAGCAGGGTTGGGAAATCCGGCAGGTCGGCAGCCTGATGTGCGCCCGTCCGGGCAGGCAGGTTACGCCGACCCAGCCGACCAGGCCCAACTGTACTGGCGGCCGGGTCTGGGATGCGCGCCGAAATTCGTGCGTCTGTCCAGGGAACACCCGTTGGGATCCGAAACGGAACCGCTGCCTCCAGCCCCAGGTGCTGCGGCCCCAGGTACAGCCGCAGGTGCAACAGCCGCAAAGGCAGCCGCAGGTCATCAATCCCCAATTGCAGCTGATTGTGCCTCGGGTGCAGTAGCGGGTAAATGACAAGGCCTGCGGGCGTAAAAGCTCGCAGGCCTGAGGCGCTCCTCAGGAAAATCGATAAAACTCTCCGCGTCCCTTCGGGAGAGAACGGAAGCTCCGAATTCCGTTTGACTTGGGAGCCGAACCCTAAAGCACGTCGCGAAAAAGTGGATACCGGTTTTTCGCGATGAGACGTGCGTCAACAAATAGCGAGAGCATGTCACGTGAATGCGAATGAACGCGACATGCTCTAGGTGGCCACGCAGACCACCAGGATTCTCGCATCCTCTTCGCCGGCCGAAGCGTAAAGGTGGCCAAGCGAGCTGTCGAAGTAGATGCTGTCTCCCTGTTCCAGATGGACGGCATCCCGCCCTTCCAGGAAAACGGTGATCGAGCCTTCCAGAACGGTCAGGAACTCCTGGCCGGGATGGCGAACGAACTGTTTGAAATCCTTGAACTCCCGGGCCTTGAGCGAGCCCATCATCGGCTGCATGGCCTTGTTCCAGATTTCCGGAAACAGCATCTCGTAGACGTAGTTTTCCGTGTCCTGGCGCTCGAACTCGCCTTTGCGGGCAACGGTGAAACTGCCGGTTTCGAAATCCTCGCCCTCCGCATTGAAGAAGGCGGCCATGTCCACGCCGACGCCCCTGGCAAGCTGCTCCAGCCGGTCGTAGGTGAGGGCGATGAGGCCCCGTTCGGCCTTGGAAATCGTCGAGATCGCAAGCCCGGAGCGTTCTGCCACCTGGGCCAGGGTCCAGCCGTTGTCCTGCCTCAAATCGCGCAACCGGCGGCCGAAGGCCTGCCGGGACGATTCTTCATTCGTGGATTCTATCTTCATGGCGGCAATCTAGGGCTACGCTCTCTTTCTGCCAAGATTTTCCGATTGGAAATTTTTTCTTTTCCAATCGGAAAATCGATGTTAGCGTTTTTCAATTCGGATGGAGGGGATGGCTGTGGCGGCAGATGTGAAGCAGTGCGATGTGGTCGTTGTCGGGGCGGGGATCGCCGGGGCGTCCGTCGCCGCAGAACTGGCCGGGTCCCGCAAAGTCATCCTGCTGGAGCGCGAAACGCATCCCGGCTATCACACCACCGGCCGCTCCGCCGCCGTGTTCACCCGCGCCTATGGCCCGCCAGTGATCCGGGCGCTGACCCGGGCGTCGGAAGCCTTTCTGCGCGGGGAGGACGGTTCGGCGGGACCGGCTGAAAGCCAGCTGCGCCCGCGCGGCGTTCTCTTCCCCGCACGGTCCGACCAGATGGACAAGCTGGACCGTATGGCGGAGGAACTCGGCGATACCGTTGTGCCCCTCAGCGGCGGTCAGGTGCGGGAGATGATGCCGATCCTTCGGGAAGGCTATGCGGCTGCAGGGCTGTATGACGCTTCGGCTGCCGATATCGAGGTTCACGGTGTCCACCAATATTACCTAAAGAAATTCAAAGCTTTGGGCGGGGAATTGCAGACGGGCGACGAGCTTCTCGGCCTGACCGCCACCGGCGGCGGCTGGGAGGTGGCAACACGCTCCGCAGTTATCAGGGCAGCTGTTGTCATCAATGCGGCCGGCGCCTGGGCGGATGAAGTCGCAGGTCTTGCGGGCGTCGGGCCGTTGGGCCTCGTCCCGAAACGCCGCACGGCGCTTCTGGTCGCGCCGCCGGAAAACAGCGTACCCGATCCGTGGCCGATGACCGTGGATGTGGAGGAGCAGTTCTACCTGAAGCCCGATGCCGGCAAGCTCCTGATCTCGCCCGCGGATGCCACCCCGTCGCCGCCCTGCGACGCGCAGCCCGATGAAATGGACGTGGCAATCTGTGTCGATCGGATCGAGACCGCCTTCGATCTCGCCGTGCGACGGATCGAGCACAAATGGGCAGGCTTGAGAAGTTTTCTTCCCGACGGTTGCCCGGCCGCCGGCTATGACACCCACGCTTCCGGTTTCTTCTGGCTGGCCGGGCAGGGAGGGTACGGTATTCAGTCGGCACCTGCTCTGGCGCGTTCCGCAGCTGCGCTCGTTCTGGAAAATCCGATCCCTGCGGATATCGTGGATGAGGGCGTGGAGGCATCGATCCTGGCGCCCCGGCACGGCAAGGTGGCCGCATGATTTTCGTGGTCCTCCTGTTCGCAGCGGTGTTGCTCGTCTCCGGAGCGGCCATCGCGTATGTGATCGGCGGGGCCGCCGTGCTGGCCTTCTTTGCTACGGACAACGCCCGCTACCTGGCGATCCTGCCGCAGCAGATTTTTTCCAGGATCGACGTGTTCGCGCTCATGGCCATGCCGCTGTTTATTCTGGCGGGCGAACTCATGAACCGGGGCGGGGTGACCGGTGCGCTGATCAACCTGTCGATGGCACTGGTCGGGCGCCTACGCGGCGGGCTTGGCCATGTGAACATCATGACCTCGGTCTTTTTCGCCGGCATCAGCGGGTCTGCGGTCGCCGACGCGGCGGCCTTGTCCAATACGCTCGTTCCGGAAATGACCCGGCGCGGCTACTCGCTGGCATATGCCAGCACGGTAACTGCCGCTTCGTCGATCATCGGGCCGATCGTCCCGCCCTCTATCATCCTGATCTTCTACGGCGCCCTCATGGGGACGTCGGTCACCGCCCTGTTTCTGGCCGGTATTCTGCCGGGATTGTTGCTGGCAGCGGTGCTTATCGCGGTCAACGCGGTCTTTGCCTGGCGGCAGGGGCATCCCCGTCTGGAAAAGGAGGAGATGCCGCCCTTCTTGCGCACCATCGCCCATTCGCTTCCCGCGCTTTCGCTTCCGGTAATCATCCTCGGCGGAATCGTATTCGGCTGGATGACCCCGACCGAAGCGGCCGCGGTCGCCGTGGTCGTCGCGTTGGGTGCGGGCTGGTTCTATGCGGGGATCACTGTCAAGACCGTTCTGGAAGCGCTTCGCCGCACGGCTCTTCTGTCCGGTTCGATCTTCCTGATCATTTGCTCCGTTTCCGCTCTCGGCTATCTCGGGGCGCTGGAGCGCATTCCCGAGGCGATCCTGGAAGCTGTGACCGACCTCGGTCTCGGTCCGGTCGGCTACATGCTGGTCATGAACCTGATCTTTATCGCTGCCGGAATGGTGCTCGACATTCCCGTGGCGCTCGCGCTTTTGGTGCCGTTGCTTGCCCCGGTGGCGCTGCAGCAGGGAGCGGATCCCGTCCACCTGGGCATCGTGATCTGCTTCAACCTGTGTATCGGGCTGATCTCGCCGCCCATGGGCGGCTGTCTTCTGGTGATTTCGGCGGTCACCGGCATCAATTACTGGAAATTGGCGCGGGCGATCATACCGTTCGTGCTGGTGGAAATTGTCGTGCTGGGGCTGTTGATCGCGGTGCCGGACATCAGTCTGATGCTGCCGCGCGCCTTCGGGCTGGGCGCGAATTAGCTGTCCGCTCGGGGCCGACTGTTTTGCAAAGAGGGTGAACTATAAAACGGAGTAGGTAAGATGAAACACATACGGAAAATCGGCATTGCCGTCTTTTCAGCAGCACTTCTGGTGGGAGGTGCATCCCAGGCGCAGGTCAAGATTGCACTGGACAGTCCGCAGGATATGGAAAATTCCGGCAGCTATGTCTGGGCGCATACGTTCTCTGAATATCTCAACAGTCACGGCATGAAAGCCGAAGAGTTTCAGCGCGGTGCGCTGGGCGGCGATGACGAACTGTTCGACCAGGTCAGCCAGGGCGTGCTGGAAGTGTCCTTGTCGCCGCTCAACATCGTCGGTTCGATCGACAAGCTGATCTATGGCATGCGCCTACCGTATTTCTTCAAGGACATGGCCGAGGTCGACCGCGCCCTGAACGAAGGCGGAATGCTGGCGAAGATCAACGAGGCCACCACGAAGGACGGCGTGCGGGTGGTGTCCGTGAACACCGTCGGTCAGGCGTCGGGTATCTTCAACACCAAGAAGACGGTGAAGTCGGTTGCCGACATGGCGGGTCTGCGGATGCGCGCGCTGGATGAAAGCCAGATCGATCTCTACAAGGCCTGGGGTGCGACCGGCACGATCGTGAGCTGGGCGGAGGTGCCGAATGCGCTGCAGACCGGGGTTGCCGACGGTTATCTGAACCCGCCCTTCGTGCCGCTTCTGTTCGGGCACACGGATTTCATCAAGTATTTCACCGATGCGCGCATCTCTCCGGCGCTGCGGATCACCATCATTTCCGAGGACTGGTACCAGGGACTGAGCGACGAGGACCGTGCCACCGTTGATGCGGCGATCGCTGCAGCGACGGCAGCCAACCGCGAATGGCTGGAAGGCCGTACCGCGATCCTCGACAAGCTGCGTGAGGCAGGCGTCGAAGTGGTGACCCTGGACCAGGCGGCCCGCGACGAATTCCGGGCGGCGTCCGGGCCAGCCTATGACAGCGACCTGCTCACGCCGGAACAGCTCGCGGAATGGGAAGCGGCAAAGGGGAACTGAGCCTTGCGCGCACTGGCAAAAGCTCTGGACAGGCTCTCTGCCGGTCTCAACAGCATCGCCCTCTGGGGGGCGGTGCTGGCCGTGGCGGTCATGGTGGCCGCCGCGGGCTGGCAGGTGCTGGCCCGCTATGTCCTAGATGCGCCGCCGATCTGGACCGAGGAACTGGCCCGCCGGTCGATGGTCTGGGCCGGAATGCTCGGAGCCTCTTGTGCATTCAAGGCCGGCGCTGACCCGGTTCTCTTTCCCGTGGCCCGCAAGGTCACCGGGGCGGGGGGCATGGGGCTGGCGCTCATTCGGGCCTGCGGCGTTCTGGCCTTCGCCGGGCCGGTGATCTGGTTTTCCGTCTTCAACGGCCGGGGAGACATGGCCCGCGGCTTTCTGGGCCGCAGCCTCGCCCGGCAGGCGGACATGCTGGACGTGTCCATGATCTGGTTTACGTCTGCCGTTCCTCTCGCCTTTACCCTGATCGTCCTTCATCTGACGGCAGGGCTCCTTATGCGCGCGACCGGCCAGCCGGTCGCGGGTGAAACAGATTTGAAATCATAACCGGGAACCGACATGACACGGCTTTTCATTGCCGGGCTGAGCACCGAAACCAATTCCTTTTCTCCCATGCCGACCGGCATGACGAGTTTCGAGGAAGGCTCGATCCACCACGGAGACGCGACGCAGGACACCGAGCAATACTGGACCGCGCCGCTGCATATCTGGCGCAGGCGCGCCGAGGCGCTGGGCTGGGAGGTGGTGGAATCCCTGTCGGCTCACGCGCAGCCGTCCGGGCTTACCGTGAAGCCGGTCTACGAAGGCTTCCGGGACGAGATCCTGGCGGATCTGAAGGCGGCCGGCGGTGCGGACGTGATCCTGCTGACGCTGCATGGAGCGATGATTGCCGACGGCTATGACGATTGCGAAGGCGATCTGATTGCCGGCTGCAGGGCAATTGCGCCCAATGCTGTGATCGGCGGGCTGCTCGATCCCCATTTCCACCTGACGGAGCTGATGCTGGACAACGCGAGCCTGCTGGTGGCCTACAAGGAATATCCTCACGTGGACGTGCCGGAACGGGCGGAGGATCTGTTTTCTCTCGCGGTGCGCACCGTCGCCGGCGAGATTACGCCGGTGATGCGCGATTACGACTGCCGCATGATCATCGCCATGCCGACCACCAAGGCGCCCATGCGCGGGTTCGTAGACGCCATGAGCGCACGGGAGGGGCAGGACGGTGTGCTGTCCCTGTCGATCGCCCACGGTTTCCCCTGGGGCGATCATCCCCGTGTGGGAACGCGCGCGCTGGCGATCTGCGACGGCGACGCCGCCGCCGCGGCGACCGAGGCGGAACGGCTGGGGAAATCGCTCTATGCCCTGCGCGAAGAGCTTCACACCCGGATACCGCCGATGGACGAGGCTTTGGATATCGCGGCGGCGGAGCCAAAGGGACCGGTGGTGCTGGCAGATATGTCCGACAATCCGGGAGGCGGTGCGCCGTCCGATGCGACCTTCCTGTTGCGCGCCATGATCGAGCGGGGGATGACCTCCGTTGCGACGGGCCTGTTCTGGGACCCGGTCGCGGTACGCTTCTGTACCGAAGCCGGTGAGGGCGCGCGCTTCGAGCTGCGCCTGGGCGGCAAATGCGGGCCGATGTCCGGCGATCCGCTCGACCTCAAGGTGACGGTACGCCGGATCATTCCGGGAATGAGCCAGCGCTTCGGCAAGCTGTCGGCCCCGATCGGTACGGCGGTCTGGGTGGAATGCGACGGCATCGACATCGTGCTCAACGACCTCCGCTGCCAGACCTTCCATCCGGATGCCTTCGAGAAACTGGGGATCGACCTGTCGCAGCGCCGCTATGTCTGCGTGAAATCGTCAAACCATTACCAGGCCGGGTTCAACCCGATTGCCGCGCGAGTGATCGGCGTCGCCACGCCCGGCGCGATCACGCCGGACTACGCCAATATTCCCTATCGCAACCGGAAACGGAATTATTGGCCCGCCGTGGAGGACCCGTTCGCATGAGCAATTCCCTGATCACCGCGCGAGATGCGTTCGCCGCGCGCCTGCCCGAAGAGCGGATGGATCTGAACGGCCGAAGCTGGGGTGTCCGGTTTACGGGTTCTGACGGCCCGGTTTTGCTGCTCATACCAGGAACACTCGGCCGCGGCGACGTTTTCTGGCAGCAAGTCGAGGCCCTTTCGAACCGGCTGCGGATCGTCACGGTCAGCTATCCGGAGACCGGTAGCATTGCGGACTGGAGCGCGGACCTTCAGACGTTGTTCGACAGGCTGGAGATCGGCGAGGCGACGGTGCTCGGCTCCTCTCTCGGCGGCTATCTGGTGCAGTATCTTGCGTCCGAGGCGCCGGAGCGGGTCACGCGCCTGATTGCGGCCAATACGCTGCATTCGGTTGCAGGCATTACTGATCGTCCGCCTTACGCGCTTGACCTCGACACCGTGCCGGTGGCGGATCTCAGGGCCGGGTTTGCCAAGGGACTGGGCGCCTGGGCCGAAACGCACCCCGACCAGGTTGACCTGGTCGAGCTGCTACTGGGCGAGGTCAACGGGCGTATTCCGGAACCGGAACTCCGGATGCGGTTGAAGGCACTGAAGACGGCGCCGGAACTGCCGCCTGTGAAGCTGTCTACGGACAGGATCGTCACCATCGAGGCCGACGACGATCCGCTGATTCCGCCGGAGATGCGGAGTGCCGTTCGGGACAGGTTAAACCCGGCAGTGGCTTACCGTTTTCTGTCGGGCGGGCATTTCCCCTATGTGGCGCGGCCGTCGGATTACACGGCCCTTCTGGAACAGGTGATGGGCCTGGAAGTGACAGGCCCCGATTGGGGTGAGGAAGCGGAGCGCAGCCGATGATCGTTCTGACACATGAGGACGTGGCCGATCTCCTGCCCATGGCAGAAGCGGTCGAAGTGATCGACCGGGTGATGCTCACCGTTTCGCGGGGCGGGGCGGAATTGCCGCTGCGCCATGTGGTGCCGGTCGGTGGCGGCAACATGATGGGCGTCATGTCCGGCGCCCTCGAGGCGCCGCACTGCTATGGCGTCAAGCTGGTCAGCCTGTTTCCGGGCAATCCGGAAAAGGGCCTGTCGTCGCATCGCGGCGCCGTGGTGCTGTTCGAGGCGGAAACGGGTGGAGCGGTTGCCATGATGGATGCGGGTCTTCTGACCGCGATCCGGACCGCCGCCGCAAGCGCGGTCGCGACCCGGGCTCTGGCGCGGGAAGATGCGGGATCGCTGGCGCTGATCGGCTACGGCGAGCAGGCCGAACATCATCTGGAGGCCATGATGGCGGTCCGCCAGATCACCCGGCTTCACGTTGTCGGACGCTCTGCTGATCGTGCCGAAGCCTTCGCGAAACAAGCCGCGGAACACTACCCGCAGCTGACTGCCGTTCATGGCACGGATGTTCGGGCTGCGGTCGAGGCGGCGGACATCATCTGCACAGTGACAGCATCGTCGACGCCGGTCCTGATGGGAGACTGGCTGCCGGAAGGCGCACATGTGAACATAGTCGGCGCGTCAGTGCCATCGAAACGCGAAGTGGATGACCGGCTGGTAGAGCGGGCGGACATCTGGGTGGACTACACGCCCTCGACCCTGGCCCAGGCCGGCGAAATCGTCGACATGATCAAGGCCGGACGGTTCAGCGAAGACAAGCTGAAAGGCGAAATCGGCGCCGTTCTTGAAGGCTCGGTGGAAGGTCGCACTACTCCCGGCCAGATCACCGCCTACCGCTCCCTCGGCATCACCGCCCAGGACCTTGCGGCAGCCGAGCACGTCTACCAGCGGGCTTCGGCGGCCGGCCGGGGGCAGGTGGTGACCCTGTAACGGCCGGATTTGCCAATCCTGACAGGCGGGCCCTAAATCGACTGTTTGGGGCCCGCTGTTTGTGCTTTTAAGGAGCCGGTATCCTCAACCTGTCCGTCGCTCGCGGCCATGGTAACGGATGGCAGTCTCAAGTGCGGCAAGCGTGTTGTCCGCCGTTCCCCGCCAGTGCTTCGCCAAAAGTCCCGCCATATGGGCGGCGGCGACACTGGCACCGCGGATATCGGGATTACAGGTCGCGGCTGGACAAGCGCCATAAGTAGCCTGGGGCAGATCGAGGCGGGACAGCTCTCCCGGCAGGCAACGCGCGTCGCCCTGGACGGAGACGACCCCGTCGATCGCGGCCGGATAGACCGGCTCGCCGCGGGCCGGCGCGGAGGCGACGATCAGGCTGCGTGCCTGCAGGAGCGCATGCGTCTTTGCGGTGAGTTCGACAGACGGTAGAGCCATGCCGAAGGAGCAGAGCACGATTTCCGGCGGATTTTCGACAAGCCAGTCGAGCGCGGCGCAAACGGTCGCAACCGAGGTCGCCAGACGCCCCGGAAACACCACCGCATTGACGAAGTGAACCTCGCCGGCCTGCGCCCGGATCGTATCAGCCATGGCTCCGGCGTGGTTTTCGGCGGCCGGGGAGCCGTCGGCTTCGCAAAGCCGTATTTGATCAAACAGATCCGCGCGTGCGTCCGGCAGAGCGCCGTCGATGAGGCCGATCCGGATCAAGACTTCTGTCCTCCAAAGGTCGCAAGGTCGATTTCTTCGTCAAAGGCTCCGTAGCGCTCGGTTTCGCCATGCGTAACGACGATCCTTGTGCGGTCGGCAAAGCGGGTGTCGATAGCTTTCATGATCCGGCTGATACGGTTGGCGTCGATTTCTGACAGGCTTTCGTCGAGGATCAGCACCCTGAACGGCTGCAACAGGGCGCGGGCCAGACACAGGCGCTGACGCTCGCCGCCGGAGAGATTCAGGCCGCCTTCGCCCAGCCAGGTATCGAGACCGGAGTCGGGTTCCTCGTGGCTGTATGAATGCGGGACCGGTGCCGCTTGCTCCCGTCTCCCCCCTTGAGGGGGAGATGTCGGCGCAGCCGACAGAGGGGGGGATGCGGTGCCTGCCCGGGGGTGTGGCCCACCCCCCTCTGTCACCTTTGGTGACATCTCCCCCTCAAGGGGGGAGACGGGTGTTTGCGGAGCTGCTGCGACGTTATATATCGGCGATCCGGTGTGGATACCGAGCCGCTCGTCCAGTTCGACGAGGCGCAGGATGTCCAGCATCTGTTTTTCATTCGCTTCGGGTGACCCGAGGCGCAGGTTGTCGGAAAGAGTGCCCGAAAAGACATGGCCCTTCTGCGGGACCAGAGCGACGGCGGTGCGGATATCGCTCAGGCTCAGACGGCGCAGATCGATGCCGTTGAGCAGGATTGCACCGGCGCCCGGATCGTCATGGCGTTGCAGCAGGCTCAGGAGGGACGACTTGCCGATCCCGGAAGGTCCGGACAGGCGGAGCTTGCTGCCGGCGGGGATGGTGAGGCTGACGTCCTCAAAAAGCGTTTCCTTGCCGGCAGGCGCATAGGAGACACCGGTCAATACCAATTCTCCGCCACCATCCGGCAGAGGCAGGGGCGAGGGCGGATCGCAGACGTCCGGATTGGCGCTCATGATCTCGTCGAGCCGGTCGAGGGCGGCCTTCATGCGTGCCTGGCCGTGCCAGAGTGAGATCAGCGATTGCATCGGCCCGATAAGAAAGCCGAGATAGGCTGTGAAGGCGATCAGCGAGCCGAGCTCCATGGTGCCGTCGATGACCGCAAGGCCGCCGACCAGAAACACCGTGCCGCGCAGGACCGCGGTCAGGACCATGGGAACGGCGCGGGTGACCTCGTTCCACACCTGTGCCGACAGGAGGGCCGCAATCAGTCCCTGTTGGCGCTGCTCGATCTTATCCGAAGCAACCTGCGTTGCGTTGAGGGCCCGCAGCGCGCCCAGGCCGGTGATGGTCTCCGCCAGACCTGAAGCAAGTTCGCCGCGGGCCTTGCGCACGTCGCGGGCCTTTTCGTGGGTGACCGGACGGGCCTTGGCGAAGAAGATCAGTTCCACCGGTGCCAGCACCAGGGCCAGAACGGCAAGCTTCGGTGCCAGAACGAACAGCATCACCAGTCCCCCGATCAGCCTCAGCAGGCTGCCGCCGCCGTTGACCAGAGCGGCGAAGGTGAATTGCTGCACCTCGCCGGCATCGCCGTCGAGCCGGCTCATAAGCTCGCCGATCTTCTGCCGTGCCTGCCAGCGCGGCGATTGCGCCAGGATGCGGGCCACAGCCGCCCGGCGCAGATCGGCCAGAAGCCTTGCGGAAAAGCGCAGGTGAAGCAGGGAATTGACGGCGCCGAGCGCCAGGGCCGCAAGCCCGACCACGAACAGGGCAATGGCAAAGGTGATCAGCGCCTGTTTATCGTGAGCCATCAGGCCCTGGTCGATGACGAGTTTGGTCAGCCACGGCGGGATCAGTGCAGTTCCGGCGGTAACCAGGGACAGGCCGAAGAGCGCTGCAAGTGGTCCGCGATAGGGCTGGACAAGCGGCGCAAGCCACAGAGCCTCGCGCACGCCGAACAGGCGTTCCAGCACGACATGCAGAAGCGGATGTGGGGGCGATGCTTTGGCTTTCGTTTCCGCAGGAGCTGCTGTCGCGGCTTGCCTCATTCAGTCTCCTTTTGTCTCCGGCAGGTGTGCTAGCGAATGCCGCTGCTTAAGCGACCTTCTCTCTTTGAGACGGTAACGGAACCTTGCGGCACAATTCCAAGTACCTCTCCCATGGGGAGAGGTCGGAGCGAAGCTCCGGGTGAGGGGGCGCAAACTTTCCGTATCCGAACCTCCTTCGTTCGGGATAAGTCTGACCTGTTACCCATCCTCCCGGATAGAACTGTTACCAATCATACCGGTTCGTACCTCACCCTAACCCTCTCCCCATGGGAGAGGGAACTCTTGGGCAGTGCCCGAACTCCGCCTGCTGTCCCTGACCTCACTTGCGTTGGCCGGAACAGCAGGCGGGGCAGTTACGCTTCAACTCCCCGTGCTGATCACGTGCATCGTGCCTGCGGCCATGTCGCCGCCCGACGGCAGGAGGATTTCGCCGATGCGTTCCAGCGTATCGGCATCGTAGACTCCGATGTCGTCGTTGGTGCCGCCCACATAAAGCTCCTTCCCGTCGGACGAGATGTTGATGCAGTAGTAGGTGTGCGGCAGGTCGACCCGCTTGACCAGTTCCTTGGTGGCAAGGTCATGCTTGGAAAGCTGGGTGTAGACCCCGTAGAGGTTGTTCTTGTCGTTGGGATCGCGAACGGCGGAGAACATGATCACCTCGAAGCTGGCGAAGTCCTCGATCTTGCTTTCGCCTGTGGTCAGGTCGACGGTCTCGTAGCCCCAGACGAAATCGGCCAGTTCGTTCTGGGTTTCGTCGGTGAATTTCGCCGCCGAATAGAGAAGCAGGAATTCGTCGGCCTGGGAGCCGATCGGCCAGAAGGCGAGCACGTCCGGCGGAGAATAGGTCGGGCGGTCCCACGAGGCATTGGGGATCTTGACCGTGGTTTCGCCGGTCTTCGGGTCGATGGCGTAAATCTCGTGACCGGCGGCATAGAGCGTACCTTTGCGGTCGGTCGCCATCACCGTCATCCGGCGCGGGACCGGGAAGGTGCGCGCCGGCTTGGCGTCCATGCCGGCGGAGGTGTCATAGACCGCCAGTTCCGGCTCCATGATCTCGTAGCGGTCCGCGAGGATTTTCACCGGGTTACGCACTGTGTAAAGTTCCTTGCCGTCCTTTGAGACGGCGAGCGAGGCAACGGTCTTGCGGCGGATGTCGCCTTCGGACTGATGGGCCGCGAACACCGTCTTACAGCTGGCAAGCTCGATGCCGTAGACGTTTTCCCAACGGTCGGCGAGCACATAAGCGATCGTGTTGTCCGGCGACATGACGATGACGCCGGGGATCAGGTTGAAATCGAGCTTGCAGTCGGTCTGGATCGACCGGGCCTTGGCGTCGATGACATAAAGCCGGTCGGGCTTGGCGACCGTGACGATGAGGTCCTTGGCGAGTGCGGGCAGGGCCGTCAGGCCCAGGCAAAGCGCCGCCGTGGTTGCGATCAGGTTTCGCATCAGAGTTCTCCGAAAATTCAGGCTCGCGCCAATCAGGTTTCGCTGTCGGACGGGAAGACCGTGCCGAGGTTGCGCCAGTCCTTGCCGGCGTTGTCGGCATCCGCGTTCCAGTCCTTGTAGGAGTTGATCGTGTCCGGCACCTGGGCCGGCCACCAGCACGGGTCGGAGCAGCCGTAAAGATCGGCCTCCATCGGCTGGCACAGGGCGGCGACGCCGCCGAACGGGTCGACCTCCCAGCCCGGATCGAGGGTCGAGGCGCAACCGGCAACGATGGTCTGCATCGCCCGGACCTCGTCCATGTTGTCGGTTTCGGCCGCCTTGACGACGCGTTCGGCTTTCTGGTTCAGGGGCTTCAAGTTCTTCATTTGCCGTATGCCCTCCGCGGCATGATATGATCTGTGAAATAGGCCGGCGCGCCGGCGATCAGGTCGCCGTAGACGCCGATGCCGAAGTCGACCCAGTCGCGCATCAAATCGCAGTAGTGGTAGGTCGGTTTCAGCGGATCGGAAAAGTGGGCGTAGCTCTCGTGGTAGCAGCCGCCCGCGCAGATGTTGCGGATGCGGCAGGTGGAGCAGCCCTTGTCGGTGCGGTCTGCCCGATCCTCGATGAAACGAGCGAGCTTCTGCTTTTCGATGCCGTCATCCACGGTGCCGTAGGTGTCCATGTCGGAGCCCGTGAAACGGTGGCAGAGATTGAGGCTGCCTTCGTGGTCGACGGCCAGCATGCCCACTCCCGCCCCGCAGGGCAGGGCCTTCGACCGGCCCTCGTAAAGGTCGGTCATGAGCTGGTGCATGTTGGAAAAGCCGATGTTGCGGCCCTTCAGTGCTTCGTCACGGTAATGCCGGCCGAGTTGTTTCATCTCGTCGAACACGGTCACCAGTTCGTCGCCGGTCAGGTTGAACGGCGCGACCGGACCCGAGGTCACCGGCGAGAAGCCGACTTCATGGAAGCCGATCTCGTTTTTCAGGTGATCCCAGATCTCGTAGACCTGCGTGACGCCACGGGTCAGCGTTACCCGTCCACCCACGGGGCGGGAGGTGTAGCGTTCCAGAAGCATCCTTGTCTTGGCAGCGACCACCTCATAGGTGCCCTTGCCGCCGACGGTCTTGCGGTTGAGATCGTGCAACGCCTTCGGGCCGTCCATGGAGACCGTGAGGCCGAAACGGTGCGCGTTCAGCCAGTCGACGATTTCCTCGGTGAGCAGCGTCGCGTTGGTGGTCAGCGTGAAGTCGACCCGCTTGCCAAGCGCGCCGAAACGCTCCTCGGCATAGGCGACCACATCGCGGATCAGCGCGATATTGCTCAACGGCTCGCCGCCGAAGAACACCACGTTGTAGCTGTCCCGGTCGGGGCTTTCGGTCAGCAGAAGCTCGATGGAGCGTTTCGCCGTCTCCAACCCCATGCGCCGGCCCTTGGACGGCGTGTCCAGATCCTCCTTGTAGCAGTAGGTGCAGGACAGGTTGCAGCCCGTGTTGACGTTCAAAACGATCGTCGTCAGCGGGAAGTTTTCGATGTGGACCGGCGGCCGTTCCGCCCGGGGCGGGCGGCCGTCGGTGACGATGTCGAGGTCGAGCAGGGAACGGATGCGCTCCGTCACGAGATCCGGATCGGCCCGGCCCTCGAAACGTTCGCGCACATCCGCCTCGCTCACCCTTGTGCGGTCGGCGAAGAGGTCGATCACATCATTGTCGAGACGGTCGATCTCGAACAGCGAGGTGGTCGGAATGTGGAACAGCAGGTGCCGTCCGTCGACCTCGACACGGTGCGCGTTCTGCGGCTGGTAGAAAAGATAACCCATGGTGCAGTCCCTCCCTTATCGGATCGGCGGATCGTTCCAGCGCTGGACCGTGACGATGAGCTGTCCTTCGCCGGACGCCTCACCGCTCTTGGCCAGAACCTTCAGATTGCCGGCGTTGTTGGTGGAGAAGGGACGTTTCGGATTGGGACCGGCGACGGCCGGCATGAAGATGCCGAGGCTTTCGTCCATCTCTCCCGCGAATTCCACGTCCTTCAGGGTTTCGGCTTCCTCGTTGAAAGGAGCGACCGACCAGGAGGCGGGAACCACGCCGATGCGCACGTCGTCGTCCGTGCCCGGCTGGCCGTCCGCACCGTTCCAGTAGCCGACGGCATCGAAACGGGCCGGAACCTTGCCGGCGGAGCCGCCGCCACCGCCGACACGGGCAAGCGCGAAGGCCGGTTCGACCTTGAGGCTGTCGATGTGGCTGTAGACGGCAAGGGCATCGTCCGCCTTGGCGTCGCCGGAGGCAACGGACACCGCGCCGTCGGTGCCCGCTGCCGGGCTTACGTCGATGGCGGCGCCATAGGCATTGGTCGTGCCGCCGGAGGCATCGAGCGCGCCGGAAAGGGCTACGCCGTCGAGCCCGGTGCCGACCACCTGGACCGTACCGCTACCGCCTGCCGGAAGCGTGGAGGGGACCACGCCGGCAATTGCCGGTTTGCCGCCGGCCTTCACCGCCTTGAAGGTGCCGCCCAGGCTGTCTTCAGCATGCAGGAACTGGCGGCCGGAGAGGCTCGCACCGTCTTCGGACATCGCGAGTACCTGACGGTAGGCGGTGTCGCCGATTGTCAGATTGGCACGCCATTCGTAGCCGGTATAGACGTTGAGCTTGCCGGAAACGGACAGTTCCTCGCCGCTTGCGGTCATCAGTGTGCCGGAGACCGAATAGGGCTGGGCGTCGCCGGAAACCTCTAGCGTGCCATAGGCCTCGCCCTTGGCGGGCAGGCGCGTTGTGAAAACCCAGGAACCGGTCGCGGACGGCTTGTCCGCCTTTTCCCAGGCGGTCCAGGCATCCGTTTCAAACGGATATTTTTCCGCCAGCAAGGGCACGACTTCCTCGCGGGCGATCTTCAGCCATTCGCGGTCGCGGGCAAGCGCCTGGTATTCCAGTGTCGGCCACTGGCCGACATGGAAGTCGATGTGCATGTCCCATTCGTCTTTCGTGCGCCGCTGCAGGCCGACGCGGGCGGCCGAATGGCAGCGGGCGCACATTTCGGCGAGCGGTGCTTCGGTCACTTCCACAGCATTCGGCTGACGCTCGAGTATATAGCGGAAGTCCTCTGCCTCGGACGGAGCGAGGCCTTGGGTGTCGGCGAGATAATGGACCAGCTCGCTCTGCACTTGCGGATCGATTTCCATGCCATGGAACAGCCGCATGCGCACAATGGTCATCAGCCAGCCTTCCGGCGTCTTGCGCTGGCCGTCGATGCGGCTCAGGGCCCCGCTGTCGTCGGCCGCGTGGCAGCCGCTGCAATTTTCCTCCAGCAGTTTGGCGCCGTCCTGCGCCTGTGCCGGGACCGACATCAGAAGCAGCACCCCGGCCAGGCCGGCGAGATGCCCCTTTCGCAGTCGTTTCATCATGCTGTTTCCCTCATTCTGGTTTGGTTTTCAGTTGCTTTTTGTGGTTGGTCCGGCAGGCCGGACGGAAGACCGCGGCTTTCAAGCCAGCGAAGGGCCTCGGCCGGGGCTGACCCGGTCCGCGAAAGGTCGAGAAGGTCGGAAACGGGCAGGCCGCAGACGAAGGCGACGCCTTCCGGATCCTGCGGCGTGATCAGCACCTCGCGTTCCCGTAGACGGTTGCCGTCCACGATCACGCGCTGCACCAGGCGTATGTCGCCGGCTGTTGCGTGGGCGGGTTCGTTGTCAGGCCATGCGGCGCGGGCGGCCCAGAAGGGATGGACGGCGAGATCCGTCTCCAGCCGGTAGAAGTCCCGGCCGATTCTCGCCTGACGCCAGAACGTGCCGACCACCCGGTGACGGTAGAACCGGGTGGCGAGATCCGGATCTCCACCCTCGAGAAGCGTCGTTACGCTGGGAACGGCGGCAAGCGCGGAGGAGATCGCCCAGAACAGGCCGTGCCCGGAAAGCGGATCGATGGCAACGGCGGCGTCGCCGATGGGAAGGACGGGCAGGGGCAGTTCGGGCGCCGACAGGACAAGACCGGCGGGACGGGCGAGCAGGTCCCCTTCGAAACCACAGGCGTCAAAGCGGTTGTCGAACTGCGTTTGGGCAAGGAAAGCCCGCATGCGTTCTGCAAGGGCGGCCTGACCGGCGCCGGACAGATCGTCAGCGTCGATGCAGATCTGCAGCCAGGGACCGAAATCCGGTTCAGCCGCAGACCAGGTCCACCCTTGCGGTGTTGCTTCCACATGGGTTCCGGAATGCGGCACGGGTCCGGACAGGCGACCGGCGATGGCAAGTGTTTTCGGGCCTTTTTGACGATTAGCCGAAGGAGCCTGCCGGCCGCGCGCATCGATCAACAGCCGGGCGGTGATCGTCTCGCCGTCGGCAAGGCTCAGGGCGACGCCGGTTTCAAGATCGGCTTGCTCAATCCGGCGCAGGCGCGTCGTGCGGACTGCTACGCCTGCTTCAAGTGCCGCCTTGCGCAGGGCTGCGTCGAAGTCGTGGCGGCGCACCAGGCGTTCGCCGTTGGCCGTTTCGTTCAGCCCCGCCCATCGGACAGACCGGCGCATGGGCGCGCTCGCGGCCTGCAAGGCGTCTTCAAGTTCTTTTTGTCTCAGGATATGGGCGACCCGTTCGCCCAGGCCCTCAAGGCGCGGACGGGTGGTGGCCGGATCGATCAGGATGGTCCTGATCCCGGCACGCGCCAGTTCACGCGCTGCGAACGCGCCGGCAGGTCCTCCGCCGGCAACTGCCACATCGAAGCAGGCTGCCAAATTTTTCCCCTCGTCCAGGTGCCCGCGTTTTCACGGTGTCATCCCGGATCTCTCTGCCCTGTCATTAAGAGGGGGTGTTTCGGACCGTTCTCGACAATTTCGGCCAAATTTCAGTGTCACCCCCAAATGAAGGCTTGGCCGATTGCGCGCATCAAGAAGATTTGATCTACTTAATCTTTAGGCATGAACTTTTCTTCGGCAGGCCGGAGAAGTCGGGATTTCGGAGTGGACGAAAGCCTTGTCTACGGATGCGACCATTATATCAGGAGCCCTCCGTGGGCTTCAGAACATGCTGGTGGAAAAAGGGCTGGAACCGGCCGTTTTAGGCCACCAGTACGGCGTTCCGGCGGGTGCCTGGAAGAGCCCCCAGGTTGAAATTCCGCTCACAGCCTTCGTCCGGATTTATGAACAGGGCGCTTCGGCGCTGGGCGTGCCCGGCATCGGCTGGCAGTCCGGGCCGCTTCTGGATCTGACGGATCTGGGCGAACTGGGCAATGCGCTCCTGTCGGCGCCGACGGTCGGAAGCGCCCTGCGTACTTTCGAACGGTTCCTGAGGGTGATCCAAAGCGAGACCGACTTGCGTCTGACGGTTGAAGACGGGGTCGTGACGCTGACCTACCGCATCCTCAATCCTGATATCTGGCCGCGCCGCCAGGACGCGGAATTCACCCTGTCGGTGCTGACCCAGCTTATCCGCAGGGGCGCGGGAGAGGACTGGAGCCCGGACCTGATCTGCTTCGAGCATGAGCCCGCGCGCAGCCTGTCCAGTTGGGGCGAGGTGACGGGGAGTGCCTGCCAGTTCGATTGCGAAACCAATGCGCTGAGTTTTCCGGAAGCCGTCCTGAACCTGCCGATGCCGCGTGACGACGCCTCGCGTCACAGGCGGGCGCTGGATACCCTGACCCGGTGGCTGGCGGAAGCCTATCGGTCCAATTCCCTGGTCGACCGGACCCGGACCGCCATTTACACAGGACTGGAAACCGGCATCGTCGATCAGGAAGCGATTGCCCGGGATCTCGGCCTGTCCCGGCGCAGCCTGCACCGGCATTTGAGCGAGGAAGGCGTGCGTTTCTCTGCCCTCCTGGACGATTGTCGTTTTCGGGTCGCGCGCCACGCACTCGCCGACACGTCGCATCCGCTGGCCCAGATCGCTTTTGAGCTCAGCTACTCCGACCAGACCGCCTTCGAGCGCGCCTTCAAACGCCGCACCGGCATGACGCCGAGGCAATACCGGCAGGCGTTTCAGGTGAGGGGACGTTAGCCCATCGCCTCGTCAAGCACCTCGGCGAAGCGGGCGATGCGGTCCGGGGTGGCATCCGCGAAGCCGACAATCAGACCATTGAGCGGTTCGCCAAGGCAATAGGCGGACAGGCGGGCCGGGCGGAAACCGGCTTCGGCAAGCGCGGTGAGGGCCAAGACCTCGTCACGGTCGTCGTGGAACCGGACCGTCAGCTGCACGCCGCCGTCAGGCGGATGGACCTCAATCCCTTCAATCGGACCGAGCGTGGCGGCAAGCGCGTTGCCCCGAGCCTCGTAGGCGCGAGCGATGCGGCGCAAATGGGCGCGGTAACGGCCGGAGCGCATCATCTCCGAAAGGGCGATCTGGGCATGGAGATTGGCCATCAGACCGAGATTGCGTTGAGCGGCGCGCATGGGCCCGATCAGGGCCTCCGGCACCACCATCCATCCGATTCTGAGGGCGGGCATCAGCACCTTGGCCGCCGTGCCCAGATAGACGACCCCGCCACCCTCGCTGTGGGCGGCAAGAGCCGCGATCTCCCGGCCGCGCCACAGGAACTCGCTGTCATAGTCATCCTCGATCACCAGCGCATCCTGTGCCTGCGCGTGCTCCAGAAGCTCCAGCCGCCGGGGCAGGGACAGACGGTAGCCGAGCGGATACTGGTTGGACGGGGTGACGTAGATCAGGCGCGCATCGGTCGGCACATGTCCGGGTTGGAGACCGTGTTCGTCCAAGGGAACCGGGGCGATCTCAAGTCCGGCGCCGAGGAAGGCGGCGCGCGCGCCCATGAAGCCGGGGTCTTCCATGGCGACCGTCTCGCCCGGATCGGTCATCACCTGGGCGACCAGCGCCAGCGATGCTTGCGTGCCGGTGGTGATCAGGATCTGGTCCGGATCGATCCACAGCCCGCGGTCGGTTGCCAGCCGCTCGGCCAGAACCTGCCGCAAAGCGGGCAGGCCGAAGGGGGCGTTGTAATTGGCAAGGTCGCCATGGCGCTGCCGGGCGGCACGGCGCAAGGCCTGTGCCCATTCGTCGGCAGGAAACAGGCTTTCCGCCGGGGCTCCGGGATGCATCACGCCACGCTCGGCGATGTAGCTCGCTGCACGCGGGTCGGTGGACAGGTTCCGGCCGCGTTCCGACAGGGCCGGCGGAGCTGCCTGTTTCGGACGGGCGCTGAGCACCTGCGGAGCGATCACCTCCGGGGCGGCACCCGGTCGGATCGTGAGTACGCCTTCGGATCGCAACAGGTCGTAGGCCGTGTTCACTGTGGCGCGCGATACTCCAAGGCCTTGCGCAGCAATCCGGCTCGACGGCAGGCGCACGCCCTCCGGCAGCCGCCCGTCGCGGATCGCGGCGAGCAGGTCGCGGTGGATCTGCACCGGCATGGGATCGGGCTTGGCCGGATCGGGAGAGGTGAGGGCGGCGAGCGTAACTGGTCTGGTCATTTTTTGATAAACTGGATATCGGAGCGGACCAGTAAGCCGGTTATCAGGGGCGAAAGTCAACCCGATGGAGTTCTCCGTGCCGCCTGAAACCGAGACCAGGACATTACCCGCCTACGTCCGCGCCCGACAGCCGAAACGCGCCCGCTACGATGAGGAGACGATCCACGGCATCCTCGATACCGGGCTTGTCGGCCATGTGGGTTTTGTCGCCGACGGCCGTCCCATGGTGATTCCGATGGCCTATGCAAGGGTGGGCCGCACGCTCTACCTGCACGGCGCATCCAAGACCCGGGTCGCGCGGCTCGACGCGGTGCCGATGTGTATGACCGTCACGCAACTGACCGGCATTGTCGCGGCGCGGTCCGGGATGCATCATTCGGTCAACTACCGTTCCGCCGTGGTCCATGGCACCGCGCGTCATGTGGAAGGGGAGGAATACGATGCGGCACTGGAGGCGATCACCGACCACCTGCTGCCGGGCCGTACCGCCGAAATCCGCCCGATGAACGCTCAGGAACGCAAGGCGACCGGGGTCGTGGCGCTCGATATCGACCATGCCAGTGCGAAGGTGCGTACAGGCCCGCCGGTGGATGACGAAGAAGACCACGCGCTTGGCCTGTGGGCCGGGGTCGTGCCGGTCACGACGGCGCTCGGTACCGGCGTCCAGGACGCCTACACACCGGAAAGCGCTGCGGAACCCGCATCGATTGCCGCCGCACGCCGGAAATTTGCCTGACCGGGGACAGCGATTTATTCGGTGAAGCGGTTTATCCGCCGGCCAACGCCCGCTCGATCCCGCCGGCGCAGAAATCGACCAGCACGGTACGGTAATCGAGCGGCGTCGACGGGATCGCTTCGTGGGAGAGGCCGCTGATGCGTTCGCGGCTGGCGACGATGGAGAGCAGACTGGAGACGGTCAGGGTCAGGAGTGTCGCCAGGTCTTTCTTTGCGGCGTTCGGGTAGAGCGTTTCGAAGGCTTCCATGTATTCCAGGGCGACCGGATCGTAGAGGTCGCGCACCTCCCGGTAGTAGCGGTCGTCGGAGACAATGCGAGCAATCAGCGCCGCATAGGCGCGCCATTGCGGATCGCCGCCGGAGGCATATTCCAGGTAGGGGGTGAGGTAGGCGTCCACCAGGCCATGGACGGTCAGGCCTTCTTTGGATGCCATCAGGGCGGCGAGCCGTTCGCGCCGGGCGATGTTCAATGGCTCCACCCGGCGTGCCAGCACCGTTCGGAACAATTCCCGCTTCGATTTGCTGTGGAAACCGACGACGCCAAGGGTCACTTCCGCCTCGGCCGCAATCTGGCGGATGGAGACCGCATCGAAACCGTCGGCGGCGAAACAGCGCTCGGCGGCGTCCAGCACCCGGTCGCGCGTTGCCTCTCCGCGCAGGATGCGCTTGTCCGTGACGGCGCGGTCCGTTCCATCGCTTTCGATGGGGGGCGCTGAATTTGACGGAGGCGGCACTCTTGACATTTTATACGAACGTCCAAATAGTTTCCTTGTGGCTTGGAGGAGCCTGCCGGAAGTTTGCCTTCCGCGCAATGGAGGAGTTTAAAAATGAATTTGAAAACCATGCTGCGCGGCGGTCTTGCCGCGCTGGTCCTGTCCGCATTGCCGCTCAGCGCACGCGCCGAGACCATCGACGTAACTGCCGTGGCCGGCCACCCGCCGGTATTCCTGTGGGTGAAGACCCTGTCGGAAAGCTATATTCCGGCGGTCAACAAGGCGCTGGAAGGCACCGATTACAAGATCGACTGGACGGAAGCCTATGGCGGCACGCTCGCCAAGGTGGGCGGAGAGGCGGAAGCCCTCGAGGACGGCCTTGCCCAGATCGGCATCGTGGCAAGCCTGTTCGAGCCGTCGTTGCTTTCGCTGCAGAACATCACCTATGTCACGCCCTTCGGGTCGGACAATGTGGATCTTGTGCTCACCACGGTCGACCGGATGCACGAGGACATCCCGGCGATGCGCAAGCTCTGGGAGGATCTGGATCTTGAATATCTCGGCGGAGGCTTCGGTCTGGAAGATTATCTGCTGATGACCACGTTCCCGGTCAACAGCCTCGCCGATCTGAAGGGCCGCAAGATCAATGCACCCGGACCGGCCGTGAACTGGCTGGAAAACACCGGTGCCGTCGGTGTCGCCGGTAACCTGACCACTTATTACAACGACATTCAGACCGGCGTTGCCGAAGGGGTGATCGTGTTCCCGACGGCTGCGGCTGCGGCCAAGCTGCAGGAAGTGGCGCCCTATGTCACCCGCACCCATTTCGGGGCGCAATATGCCGGAGGCCTGGTGGCGAAGAAGAGCTGGTTCGAAGACCAGCCTAGGCAAGTCCAGGACGCGCTGAAGGCAGGCGTGCAGGCTTTTGCCACCGCCTATCGCAGCGGTCTGGAACAGCGTGTCGCGGGCGCCTTCAAGAAGATGGAAGAGGGCGGGGCGAAAATATCCGAACTGCCGGAAGCCGAACGGGATGCCTGGGCCAAGGCGCTGCCGCCGATCGCGGCAAACTGGGCAAAGGATCTGGACGCCAAAGGCCTTCCGGGCACCGAGGTGGTCAAGACCTACATGACCCGGCTGCATGAGGCCGGCGTGAAGCTGCCGCGCGACTGGGCCGCCGAGTAATGGCCGGAAGGGTCCCAATTGAAGATACGGCCGGGCGGGACAAGCCCGGCCGGCTGACCCGGCTTGCGGACGGGGTGATGGCGGCGGCGAATGTCACCGCCACCGCCTGGATCCTCGTGATCATGGTGCTGATCCTTGGCGATGTGCTCGGCCGTAACCTGTTCCTGCACCCGATTGCCGGTGTGCCCGAGATGGTGAAATTTTCCATCGTCGGCATCGTCTTTCTGCAGATTTCCCATACCCATCGGCGCGGCGAGATGATCCGTTCCGACGGCATTCTCGGCCTGGTCTCCGAACGCCGCCCGCGTCTCGGGGCGGCCATGGACCTCGGTGCCCAGCTGTGCGGCGTCGCCATGAGCCTGGCGCTGGCCTGGGCGGTCTGGCCGAAGGCCACCCGCGCATTCCGGCGCGATGAAATGGAAGGCATTGCCGGGCATTTCCAGATGCCGGTCTGGCCCTTCCTGGTGATTGTCACCTTCGGGTCGCTGCTGCTGGCGCTTTCCTTCGCGCTGGAAGCGGCAAGAGCCGCGAAACGCATGCAGCGGGGGCAATGATGGATCCGATCTATGTCGGGCTTTTGTCTCTGGTCGGGATTGCCGTCACCATCTACAGCGGCGTTCATGTCGCCATCGCCCTTGCCGGGATTTCGCTGCTCGGTGTCTGGGCGATTACCGGCAAGCTGGTGCTCGCCTTCAATTTCGTGGCGCTCGCCGCCACCGACAGCATCGCCGATTACACGTTCGGTGTCGTGCCGCTGTTCGTGCTGATGGGGCTGGCCGTCGCCGAGGCAGGCCTTGGACGGGACACGTTCACCATCGTGGCGCGCGGGCTTCGCCGCTGGCGGGGCGGGCTGGGTGTCGCCACGGTGATCTCCAACGCGATCTTTGCCGCGATCACCGGGATTTCGATTGCATCGGCCGCCGTCTTCAGCCGGGTGGCGGTGCCCGAAATGGTGCGGGCCGGAACCAACCGGTCCGTGGCCGTCGGTGTCGTCGCCGGGTCGTCGGTGCTCGGCATGCTGATCCCGCCATCGCTGCTTCTGATCCTGTTCGCCATCCTGACCGACAGTTCCGTCGGCGATCTGTTCCTCGGTGGCATCGGTCCGGGCCTGCTTCTGACGCTTGTCTATATCGTCTATCTGTCGGTTCTCGGCTGGATTCGCCCGGATCTGTTCGGTTCGCAGCAGGTGGAGGAGAACCGGGAAGAGAAACACACGCCCACCTGGCTGATCCTTCCGGTGGCAGCGCTCGCCTTCGTCGTTCTGGCCGGCATCTACATGGGCGTGTTCACGCCCACCGAGGCTGGCGCTGTCGGGGCTGCCGCAGCCCTCGTCATCGGCATGGGCATGCGCCGGATCGGGGTGAGGTCCGGGTGGAAGATTGCTCAGCAGACGGGCCATGTGACGGCCGCCGTCTGCTTCCTCATCATCGGCGCCTCGATCTACGGGCGCATGCTCGGCTTTTCCGGTCTGCCGGCGGCCATCACCAACTGGGCGGTTTCCACCGGTGTCGGCCCGACCGGCTTCCTGTTCGCCTTCGCCGTGCTGCTGACGGCCATGGGAACGGTGCTCGACAGCTCGTCGATCATGCTGATCACCGTGCCGCTCGCCTATCCGATCACCCAGCAGCTCGGCATCGACCCGGTGCATTTCGGTCTGGTCACCGTGATCTCGGTGGAGATCGGGCTCCTGACCCCGCCGCTCGGCCTGTCGGTCTTCGTCGTGCAATCCACCCTGAGGGACACCGGCGTCACCTTGGCCGAAGTCTTCAAGGGGGCAGCCCCCTTCGCCGCCATCATGGCCACGGTCCTGACCCTGGTGATCCTGTTTCCCGAAATCGTGCTGGCCATTGTTGGCCGTTAATCTGAGAGGTTTAAAAAAATGCGGTTGATTGATCTCGCCCGTCCGCTTGAAAACACCACCTACGCCGACCCGCCGGGCCTGGCGCCGAGCATCGAATATTTCGGCCACAAGGATACGGCCGAGGAGATGCTGAAGTTCTTTCCCGGCGTGACGCCGGACCGGCTGCCGGGCGGCGAGGGCTGGGCCGTGGAGCGGGTCACCATCAGCACCCACAACGGCACCCACCTGGACGCGCCTTATCACTATCATTCCACCATGGACGGAGGAAAACGGGCGATCACCATCGACGAGGTGCCGCTGGAATGGTGCATGGGACCGGGGGTGAAGCTCGATTTCCGGAACCGGCCCGACGGCCATGTGGTCAGTGCCGAGGAAGTGGCTACCGAACTCGACCGGATCGGCCACGAATTGAAGCCCGGAGATATCGTCCTGGTCAATACGGCGGCGTCTGCTGTCTACGGCACGCCGGAGTATGTGCCGAGCGGCTGCGGCATGGGCCGGGAGGCGACGCTTTATCTGACCGAGCGTGGCGTGAGGGTGACCGGGACCGATGCCTGGAGCTGGGACGCGCCGTTCGTCTACACCGCCCAGAAGGTCGCCGAGACCGGCGATGCGGACCTCATCTGGGAAGGTCACCGGGCGGGCATGGTGCGCGGCTACTGCCATATCGAGAAGCTCGCCAACCTGGAGCAGCTTCCCGGAACCGGCTTCGAGGTCATGTGCTTTCCGGTGAAGATCAAGGCCGCGTCCGCAGGCTGGTGCCGCCCCGTGGCGCTTATTCGCGATTGAGGACATTGAGATGAAACTTGCGACATTCGACGCCGGCAACGGCCCGCGTCTTGGTGCGGTGACGCCTGGCTGCATGGTCGATCTCGCCGCCACCGGCGATCCGAGACTGGCCTCCATGCAGGCGCTGATCGAGGCGGGGGAGGCGGGGCTCGAAGCGGCCCGCGCCGCGGAACGGGCAGCGGCGGCGATGGCGCCGGATTCTGCGCGACTGCTGGCACCCCTGCCGTGCCCGGCACAGATCCGGGACGCCTCGACCTTTCCGCGCCATATCGCCAATGCTCCGAACGGTATGCAGCGCCTTTTGGCCGAACTGGCGGGTGAGCCCGATCCGGGGCAGGCGGAAGGGGAGGTCGCGGAGATCTACCGCAAACAGCCGATCTTCTACATCACCAACCGGTTCTCGGTTGCGGGTCCGGAGGACGAGGTCCTGTGGCCGCGCTATTCCCGTTACATGGACTATGAGCTCGAAGTCGCTGCCGTCATCGGCAAGGGTGGCAAGAACATTGCGCGCGAAAACGCTTTCGACCACGTCTTCGGCTACACGATCTTCAACGACTTTTCTGCCCGGGACGCGCAGATCCGGGAAATGGCCGGCTGGCTCGGCCCGGCCAAGGGCAAGAGCTTCGATGCGGGCAATGCCTTCGGCCCGGTCATCGTCACCCGCGACGAGATCCCCGATCCGAGGAGCCTGAAAACCGTGGCGCGGATCAACGGCCGGGTGGTGACCGACACCACCATGGCGCCAATGCTCCACGGCTTCGACGACATGATCGCCTTCATTTCCCAAGACGAAACTCTCCATCCGGGCGAAATCATCGGTTCCGGCACGGTCAACGACGGCTGCGGTCTGGAGCGGTTCGAATTCCTGAAGGACGGCGACGTGATCGAACTGGAAGTCGGGGGCATCGGCGTGCTGCGCAACCGGGTCCGGGTTCAAGGCTGACGCGCCCGAATTGAAATTTTAGGTTCCTGCTTGACATATTCATAACTCAATGGTTATCAATTTGATTGATAGCCGGAGAGTTATGAATAATCATGTCCCAGTCCCAAACCCAGCCTCACGATATTCTTTTCAGATCGCTTGCCGATCCCACGCGGCGGGCGATTTTCGAACGCTTGTGCCGCGACGGTGAACAGACGGTCGGGGCACTGACGGCCGGGGCTGGGGTCTCGCAGCCGGCGGTCTCGAAACATCTCGGCGTACTCAAGCAGGCCGGACTGGTGCATGACCGCCACGAAGGGCGCCAAACGCATTACACCGCACGTCCCGACGCCCTGACGCCTCTGATCGACTGGACCAGCCGGATGACCGACTTCTGGCAGAACCGGTTCGACGATCTGGAAGATCTGCTCAAAAGGATGGACCAATGACCGAAGTGTCGAGCGAAGCCCGTTCCGTCGTCGTCGAACGGGAAATGCCGTATCCGCCGGAAAAGATCTGGCGGGCGCTGACCCAACCGCACCTGATCGAGGAGTGGCTCATGAAGAACCGGTTCAAACCCGTCGTCGGGCATCGTTTCGATCTGAGTGCGGACTGGGGAACGATCGACTGCGAAGTGCGATCGGTCGAGCCGAACAGGACGCTGTCCTACACCTGGGACGCCGGAGACCTCAAGAGTGTCGTCACGTGGAGCCTGA
Source organism: Roseibium sp. (assembly GCF_048260565.1). Classification (GTDB taxonomy): domain Bacteria; phylum Pseudomonadota; class Alphaproteobacteria; order Rhizobiales; family Stappiaceae; genus Roseibium. Next base: position 133,634 of record NZ_JBLXGP010000015.1, read on the forward strand.
CACCGACGGCCTCCGGAACCCTATTGCGTATGGAACAGGTCGGTTTCCAGCCGGATCTGCAGCCGCGTTACTTCCACGGCGCCAACGCCGGGTGGCCGCGATTCCTTGACGCGCTTGAGCAGGTTTTGTCACGGATTGATTGACACCTGCCGGTATCATTTCAAAAGGAGGACCGAATGAACTGGAATTCACGGGTTCGGCAAATTCACCGGTGGCTGTCACTTGCTTTTACGGTGGCGGTGATTTTCAACATTGCGGCCATGTCAGGGCTGGTTTCCGTCGGGAACTGGGTCGGTTTCCTGGCGCTTGTTCCGCTCATACCTCTGCTTGCGACCGGACTTTACATGTTTGTTCAAACCTATGTAGCGGGTTGGCAAAAACGCCGTCAGGTTTCACGACAGAGACCTTTGCCGCATAGCTGATCGAGCGACTGAACCTCTGGAACAGGCATTGTCTATCTGTCTTGAGAGGTTCCTTACGTCAGGCACATATTTCAAACAGGCGCGGACGATCCAATGGGGTCGTCCGCGTTTTCATATTCTTCTGCCAAGTCAGCTTGAACATTAAAAATGATGTTTGAAACATCACTTATTGACGAATATCCTTTTGAAGATATATTGATAGCCTTAATAGTCAGGTTTCATACTCGATCAGAGGCATACGAGTGATCACGGCTTCTCAATTGCGCGCCGCACGTGCGCTTCTCGGCATTGATCAGCGGACGCTCGCTGAATTGTCCAATCTGTCGGTGCCGACCATTCAGCGCATGGAAGCAAGCGAATCTGTCATTCGCGGCAACGTGGATTCGCTGATGAAGCTGATTGCGGGTCTCGAAAAGGCCGGTGTCGAGCTGATCGGGGAGGGGACTGTCAGCGACAAGGGCGGTCGCGGCGTCCGTCTGAAGCCGGATTTCGATCCGGCGACGGCTTCGGCGACCGGGAACGGTTCGGGAGAAGGGCATGGCGACGATTGACGTCTCCTTCTTTCTGTGGGGCGTTGCGGGCCTCCTGATCGTGGCAGTCGCAGCCGTTGCGCTGGGCCGCTCGGCGGCCGCGAGCAATCTGGTCTATACGGCGACGCTGATTGTCTCTGCCGGCATGCTGGTGATGCTGGCGCTTCATCTGATTTCGGCACCAGGAAACGTCCTGAAAACAACCCTGCCGATCGGGCTTCCGTGGATCGGTGCCAGTTTCAAGCTCGACGCCCTGTCGGCTCTTTTTCTCCTGGTCGTCAATTTCGGTGGCGCCATGGCCAGCCTCTACGCCCTTGGTTATGGCCGCCACGAAGAGGCTCCGCATCGTGTGCTGCCATTCTTCGCCGCCTTTCTCGCCGGCATGAACCTGGTCGTCCTGGCCGATGACGCCTTTGCCTTCCTGCTTTCCTGGGAGTTCATGTCGCTCGCCTCCTGGGCGCTGGTCGTGTCGCACCACCGGTCGGAAGCCAGCCTGCGCGCCGGTTTCATCTATCTGGTCATGGCAAGCTTCGGCACCCTGTCGCTGCTGCTTGCCTTCGGCCTGCTGGCGGGACCTGCCGGCGGCTACGGGTTCGACACCATCCGCGCCATGCCGCACGGACCGCTGGTGGTCGCCATTGTCTTCGTCCTGATGCTGCTGGGCGCCGGGTCCAAGGCGGGGCTGGTGCCGCTGCATGTCTGGCTGCCGCTCGCCCATCCGGCAGCACCCAGCCACGTCTCGGCGCTGATGAGCGGCGTTATGACCAAGGTGGCGATCTACGGCTTTATCCGCGTGGTGTTCGATCTTATGGGTGAACCCGCCTGGTGGTCGAGCGCGGTGCTGATCATGCTCGGCGGGATCACGGCGACCCTCGGCATCCTCTACGCGCTGATGGAAACGGACCTGAAGCGGCTGCTTGCCTGTTCGACCATCGAGAATATCGGCGTGATCTTCGTCAGCCTCGGGCTGGCGCTTGCCTTCCGCTCCGGCGGAATGGGCCTGGCGGCGGCACTTGCCTTCACCGCGGCCCTGTTCCACATCCTCAACCATTCGATCTTCAAGAGCCTGCTGTTCTTCGGGGCAGGGGCGGTGATCAACGCCACCGGCGAGCGGGACATGGAAAAGCTCGGCGGGCTGATCCACCGCATGCCCTATACGAGCTTCGCCTTCCTGGTCGGCTGCGTGGCGATTTCCGCCCTGCCGCCCTTGAACGGCTTCGTGTCGGAATGGCTGACCTTCCAGGCAATCCTGCAAAGCCCGGAACTGCCCCAATGGGGGCTCAAGATCATTGTGCCCGCCGTCGGCGGACTGCTCGCCCTGTCGGCGGCGCTCGCAGCGGCCTGTTTCGTCCGGGCCTTCGGCATTAGCTTCCTGGGCCGGGCCCGTTCCGACGCCGCAGGCCGGGCCCATGAGGTCGACCGGTTCTCCTTGTCGGCGATGTTCGTGCTCGCGGCCCTGTGCCTTGCCGTCGGCGTCCTGCCCGGTTTCGTCATCGACGCGCTGTCGCCGGTCGCGCGAGCGTTCGTGGGCAGCAGTCTTCCCTCGCAGGCGCATCTGCCCTGGCTGACGATCGCACCGATCGCGGAAGCTCGCAGTTCCTATAACGGCCTGCTAGTCTTCCTCTTCATCGCCATCGCGGGCTGGGGCGCGGCCTTCACTGTCCATAATCTCGCTTCCCGCAGAATCCGGCGCAGTGCCGTATGGGACTGCGGGTTCCCCGATCCCCGGCCGCAGACGCAGTATTCGGCGAGCAGCTTCGCCCAGCCGGTCCGCCGCGTGTTCGGCACGCTGGTGTTCCGGGCGCGGGAAACCGTGGACATGCCGCAGCCGGGCGATCTGCGTGCCGCGCGGCTGACCGTGGAAGTACGCGATCTCGCCTGGGACTGGATCTACACGCCAATTTCGGGCGGGATCGCCTTTGCTGCCGTGCGGCTCAACCGTCTGCAGTTCCTCACCATCCGGCAATACCTGAGCCTCGTCTTCCTCGCCCTGGTCTCCCTCCTTCTGGTGCTTGCCCTATGGACCTGATCCGCGCGCTCCTCATTCAGGGTCTCCAGATGGCCGTGGTGCTGCTGCTGGCGCCGCTGCTGACGGGCTTCGTGCGCAAGATCAAGGCGCGGCTCACCCGTCGCCAGGGTGCGTCCGTCATCCAGCCCTACCGCGATCTGATCCGGCTATTGCGCAAGGAGGCCGTGCTTGCGGAAAACGCCTCGTGGCTGTTCCGCGTCGTGCCCTATCTGGTCTTTGCCTCGACCTGGGTCGCGGCGGCGCTTGTGCCGACCTTCGGCGGCGGTCTGCTGTTCAGCTGGACCGCCGATCTCATCGCCATCATCGCGCTGCTCGGTTTCGGCCGGTTCTTTCTCGCGCTTGCCGGCATGGATATCGGCACCAGCTTCGGCGGCATCGGTTCCAGCCGGGAGATGATGATTGCTTCGCTTGCCGAGCCGGCCATGCTGCTGACGGTCTTCTCCCTGGCGCTCGTTGCCGGTTCGACCCAGCTTTCCACCGTTGCCGCGATGATGAGTTCGCCGGAGGTCGGCCTGCGCGTTTCGCTCGGCATGGCCCTGGTCGCGCTGATCATGGTGGCGATTGCCGAAAACGCCCGCATCCCGGTCGACAACCCGGCGACCCACCTGGAACTGACCATGGTGCACGAAGCGATGGTGCTGGAATATTCCGGGCGTCATCTGGCGATGATTGAGTTCGCGTCCTCGCTGAAACTGGTGCTCTACCTGTCGCTGATCGGCTGCATTTTCATCCCCTTGGGCATTGCCGCGCCCGGCGCGGGCGTTGCGGACTATCTGATCGGCGCCGTCGCCTATGTCGCCAAAATCGGCATCGGCGCGGTTCTGCTCGCCGTGTTCGAAACCAGCATCGCGAAGATGCGCGTCTTCCGCGTGCCGGATTTCCTTGGTGCTGCGCTCATGCTCGGCCTTCTGGGCACGCTGCTGCTGTTCGTTTCGAGGAGCCTCTAGCGATGACCAGTTTAAGTTTCGATATCGCGCATCTCCTGGCCGGCGGGCTGGTTCTCGTCAGTTTCATGATGCTCTATCAGGACCGGCTCTCCGCCCTGATCAACGTCTATGCGCTGCACGCCCTGGTCCTGACACTGTCGGTCGCCTGGCAGGCACAGGTCCAGCATGCGCCGCATCTCTATGTCACCGCCGCGATCGCGCTCGGCTTCAAGGCGATCGTCATTCCGCTGGTGCTGCACCGGATCGTGCGCCGGCTGGGTATTCATCGCGACATCGAGACCGTCGTCGGCATCGGCCCGACCATGCTGGCCGGCATGGGCCTGGTGGCGCTGTCCATGGTGGTGATCCTGCGCATCACGCCGGAGGCCGACCCTTTGGCGCGCGAGGATCTCGCCTTTGCCCTGTCGGTGCTGCTGCTCGGCCTGCTGGTCATGGTCACGCGCCGCAATGCGGTCAGTCAGGTGATCGGTTTCATGTCCCTTGAAAACGGCCTGATCCTGGCGGCGACCGGTGCGCGCGGCATGCCGCTGGTGGTCGAGATCAGCGTCGCCTTTTCCATCGTCATCGCCTTCATCGTCATTGGCATCTTCCTGTTCCGCATCCGCGAGCGGTTCGACACGGTGGATGTCGGCGCGCTGGACAGTTTCAGGGGAGAGCGCCGATGATCTCCCTTCCGTTCCAGCCCGAGATTGCCGTTCTCGTCATTCCGGTCGCCGCCGCTGTGGTCCTCGCCGCGCTGCCGGGCTACCGGATCGCGGCGCGGCTCAACGTACTTGCCAGCCTGCTGACGCTGCTCGCGGCTCTGGCGCTGTTCGTCACGAAGCGGCCGGAAACCGGATCCTATCTGTTCGTCGACGATCTCAACATCGTCTTCATCGTGCTGAACACATTCGTCGGCTTCACCGCCAGCCTGTTCAGCGCCAGCTATATCGCCCACGAACTGGAGACCGGGCGGCTGACGACGGCCAACCTGCGCTTCTACCACGCCATGTACCAAGTCATGATGTTCGGCATGAACCTGGCATTCGTGGCCAACAACATCGGCCTGATGTGGGTGGCGGTGGAGCTGGCCACGCTGACCACGGTGATGATGGTCGGCATCTACCGCACCCATGAGGCGCTGGAAGCAGCGTGGAAATATTTCCTGCTCGGCAGCGTCGGCATCGCCTTTGCCCTGTTCGGCACGATCCTCGTCTATTTGGCCGCGCGCCCTCATATCGGCGAGGGCGAAGACGCTATGATCTGGACCCTGCTGGTGGAACACGCCGCCGTCTTCGATCCGGCCCTGCTCAATCTTGCCTTTATCTTCCTGATGCTGGGCTACGGCACCAAGGTCGGCCTCGCGCCGCTCCATGCCTGGTTGCCCGACGCGCACGCCGAAGGGCCGACGCCGATCTCCGCGGTGCTGTCCGGCCTGCTCCTGAACGTGGCGCTCTATGCGGTGCTTCGGTTCAAGATCCTGCTGGCGGCCAATCCGGACGCCATCAGTCCCGGTCCGCTGATGATGACGATGGGACTGCTGTCACTGATCTTTGCCGCCTTCATGCTCTACCGGCGGCAGGACATCAAACGGCTGTTCGCCTATTCCTCCATCGAACACATGGGCATCATCGTCTTCGCCTTCGGTCTCGGCGGGCCGCTCGCCAATTTCGCCGGGCTCCTGCACATGGTGATGCACAGCCTGACAAAGTCGGCGATCTTCTATGCGGTCGGCCATGTGGCCCAGATCAAGGGCACGCAGCGGATTTCCGAGCTTCGCGGCCTGACCGAAACCCATCCGGCGCTCGGCTGGGGCCTACTGGTCGGGGTGGTGGCCATCGCGGGTCTGCCGCCGATGGGCATCTTCATGAGCGAATTCCTGATCGTGAGCTCGACCTTCGCGGTCCAGCCGCTCCTGGCCATTCCGCTGGTCTTCGGGCTGCTGGTGGCCTTCGGTGCGCTGCTTCTGCGTATCACCGGCATTGCCTTCGGTGAACCCACGGGCAGCACGGCACCGGCCCAGGCCTCCTACGTGCCGCTCTTTGCCCATCTGGCGCTCGTGCTGGTCGCGGGCCTCTATCTGCCACCGGCACTGGTGGGCTGGTTCCAGCACATTGCCGGCATACTTGGGTGAGGGAGGGGGACAGCCGATCATGACAGCCTTCTGGACCTCGATCCTCAAAACCGGTGAAGCGGGTGCCGGTGATATCTGGCGGAGCCATAAGGCCAGCGAGGCCGAATGGACGCAGGTGGCCGAGGCACTTGGCGGTGAGACGGCCGTCCTGCTCGGCCTGTGGGGCGACATGGACAAGATCCGCATGGCAGTGCTCGACGAGGCAACGCGCGAGATCGCCGTCCTCGCGCTTGCCTGTCCGAACGGCAGCTATCCTTCCGTCGGCCAATACCACGCGGCCGCGCAAAGGCCGGAGCGGGCCGCACGGGACCTGTTCGGCCTTGTGCCGCGCGATTGCCCGGATGCACGCCACTGGCTCGACCATGGCCGCTGGGGTGTGCGTCAGCCGCTTGGAAAGGCGGTGCCGGACGCGGGCGAGGGCGACGTTTACGGTTTCCTTCCCGTCGAAGGCGAGGGACTGCATCAGGTTCCGGTTGGGCCGGTCCACGCCGGCATCATCGAGCCTGGCCATTTCCGCTTCACCGGCAACGGCGAGGCGGTGGTCCGCCTGGAGGAACGGCTCGGCTACGTGCACAAGGGGATCGAGGGGCTGATGGCCGGCAAGAGCCCTGCCGAGGCCGCCAGCCTCGCTGCACGAACCTCCGGCGACAGTACGGTCGCCTATGGGCTTGCCTTCGCGCGCGCTGTCGAAGACGCGCTGAATATGAATGTGCCGGAGCGCGCGGTCTGGCTGCGGGCGCTGATGGCGGAACTGGAACGGCTGGCCAATCATCTGGGCGATATTGGTGCGATCTGCAACGACGCCGCCTTCGCGCTGATGCTCGCCCATTGCGGCGTGCTCCGCGAACGGGTCCTGCGCGCATCCGATGTCGCCTTCGGCCACCGGCTGATGCGCGACCTGATTGTTCCGGGCGGTGTCATCGCCGACCTGGATAACGATGGGATCGCTGCGATCCGGGCGGCACTTGCCGAAATCCGCCAGCGTTTTCCGGCTCTGGTCAACCTCTACGACAACACGGCCTCCCTGCAGGACCGGACGGTTTCCACCGGGCGGCTGGATCCGGCTCTTGCCAAACGCTTTGGCGCCGGCGGCTTCGTCGGCCGAGCATCCAGCCGCCGTTTCGATACAAGGCGCGCGCTGACCTATCCGCCCTATGACCGGCTTTCCTTTGAAGTTCCGGTTCTGGATGCGGGTGATGTGGATGCCCGTGTCTGGATCCGCATCCGGGAGGTGGAGCAGAGCCTGTCGCTGCTTGAGCAGATTCTGAGAGAAATGCCGGAAGGGTCTGTTTTCGCAGAGTCAGTAGCGGTTTCCGTTCCCCACGAAGGGCTTGCGCTCGTGGAAGGCTTCCGGGGCGATATTCTGGTCTGGCTCAGGATCGGCGGCAACGGCCTGATCGAGCGTTGCCATATGCGCGATCCGTCCTGGTTCCAGTGGCCTCTGCTGGAAGCGGTGATCGAGGGCAATATCATTGCCGACTTCCCGCTGTGCAACAAATCGTTCAACTGCTCCTATTCCGGTCACGATCTGTAGGTCCGTTATGCGCAAGCTCCTGCTCGAAAGCCTGATCAAGCCGACCCTCACCGAAGCGCCGCCGACGGCGGACGAGGCGGCGATGATCGAACTGGCCGAGACACTCGGGAAACAGGCGCGCCAGAGCCTCGGGCGCAGCCTGTCGATCCGCGAGGTCGATGCGGGCTCCTGCAACGGCTGCGAGCTGGAAATCCATGCGCTCAACAACGCCTTTTACGACATCGAGCGTTTCGGTCTGCGCTTCGTCGCCTCGCCGCGCCACGCGGATGTGCTGATGGTGACCGGGCCGGTGACAAAGAACATGCGCGAGGCGCTGAAGCGGACCTATGACGCCACGCCCGCGCCCAAATGGGTCGTTGCCGTCGGCGACTGCGCCCTTGATGGCGGTTGCTTTGCCGGCAGCTACGCCGTGGTCGGTGGCGTCTCCGAGGTCATTCCGGTCGACCTGCACGTTCCTGGCTGCCCCCCGCCGCCGGTGAAGATCCTGTCGGGCATGCTGGCCCTGCTGCAGGGTGGCAAGGTCGCGTCCTGACGGGCTAATTCCTGGCTGTTTCCAATTTCTCCCCCGCCATCGAAACTTTAGCTGCGACAAGTGCTTGCAGGAAGGTGCGAAGCGTTGGCACTATGCAATTGCCGTCCTGGAGGAAAGACAGGCTCCCAAGAGAGCTGAGGGCGGCACGAACGAGGAGGAACAGCCGCCGGAGGACGCTCAGGTGTCTCAAACTGTGCGGGCGGCAGGGAGTGAGACATAACATGCATGGCATGATGATGAACCGTCCGCTCAGGATCGCCGATATCCTGACTTTTGCGGAAGATGTGCACGGCAGCGCGGAAATCGTTTCAGCCACGGTCGAAGGCGGTATTCATCGCTACACCTACAAGGATGCGGCCCTTCGCGCCCGCAAGCTGGCGCAGGCGCTGTTGCGCCTCGGCGTAACGCCGGGACAGCGCATTGCGACACTTGGCTGGAACGGCTATCGCCATTTCGAGCTTTACTATGCGATTTCCGGCATCGGTGCGGTCTGCCACACGATCAATCCGCGGCTTTCTGTAGAGCAGATGAGCTACATCGTCTCCCACGCGGAAGACAGGATCCTCTGCCTGGACCTGACCTTCGTACCGCTGGTCGAGGCGATCCTGGATCATCTGCCCAAGGACCTGCGCTTCATCATCATGACCGACCGGGCGCATATGCCCGAGACGAAACTGCCCGGCGCACTCTGCTACGAGGAACTGGTAGAGCCGGAGACCGGCGATTACGAGTGGCCGGAGTTTTCCGAGGAGACCGCGTCGAGCCTATGTTATACCTCCGGCACGACGGGCCATCCCAAGGGCGCGCTTTACACCCACCGCTCCACGGTGATGCATGCGCTGATGGCGGGCGTGTCGTTCCTCGATTGCCTGCGCCCGGGCCGGCGGATCCTGCCTGTCGTGCCCCTGTTCCATGTCAATGCCTGGGGGTTGCCTTACTCGGCACCGCTCACCGGGGCGTCGATCGTTTTTCCCGGCCCCAGTCTGGACGGGGCCAGCCTCTATAAGCTGATGGACGAGCAGAAGGTGTTTTCCGCCTGGGGCGTGCCGACGGTGTGGCTCGGCCTGCTCGGCGAGATCCGCAAGCACGGCCGTATTCCCGAAGGCTTCGGTGAGGTGATCATCGGCGGATCGGCGGCACCGCGCAGCATGATCGAGGCATTCGAGGACCTGAACGTTTCCGTCTGCCATGCCTGGGGTATGACCGAGATGAGCCCGATCGGCACGCAAGGCTCTCTGGCGCCGCCGCTGACCGATCTGCCGAAGGAAAAGCAGATCGATCTGAAGTCGACGCAGGGGCGGCGCACCTTCGGCGTCGACCTGAAGATCGTGGATGCCAACGGCGAGCGCCAGCCCCATGACGGGGTCGCGACCGGCGAATTGTTCGTGCGCGGCAATACGGTCGTCTCCGGCTATTTCAACAACCAGGAAGCCTCGGAGGCCGCCTTCGATGCGGAGGGTTGGTTCCGAACCGGAGATGTTGCATCCATCAGCCCGGACGGGTTCCTGACCATCACCGACCGGGCCAAGGACCTGATCAAGTCGGGCGGGGAGTGGATCAGTTCCATCGATCTGGAAAACATGGCGATCGCCCATCCGGATGTGGCCAATTGTGCGGTGATCGCCGTGCCCCATCCGAAATGGGACGAGCGGCCGCTGCTGATCGTCGTTCCCGCCGAAGGGGCCACTCCGGACAAGGAAAAGATCCTGGCCCATCTGGCCAAGGGGCTCGCCAAATGGCAGGTCCCCGACGACGTGATCTTCGTCGACACGCTGCCGCTGACGGCAACCGGCAAGGTCTCGAAACTGACGCTCAGGCAGATCTACGCCGACCATTCATTGCCTGAGGCAGGTTGATCGAAGCGGCTCGGCTTCCTACCCTGTAGAGGTGCTTCGGCCGGCCTTCGGGCCGGTCGTTTGCCGATATGCTCGTTCAGTTTTTTGTCCCAAACAGGAGTTTTCTCATGCGTTTACCGTCCACAGTCGAGCCGAATGCGGCCAATGGCGTGCCGCTGTCGCCGCTGTCACTGCTGGACCGGTCGATCATTGTCTATGCGGACAAACTCGCCGTGGCCCATGGCGAGCGTCGCTGGACCTATCGGGAATTCGGCGATCTCGTCCGGCGCATCGCGGGCGCCCTGGACGAGCGCGGTATCGGGCCGGGCGATACGGTCTCGATCGTGTCCGCAAACCGTCCGGAAATGCTTGCCGCCCATTTCGCCGTGCCCATGCTGGGCGCGGTGCTCAACACGATCAACACCCGCCTCGATGTGGAGACGATCCGTTACATTCTCGACCATTGCAGCGCGCAGGCGGTCATCGCCGACAAGGCTTGTGTGGAGCAGGTCGCAGAAGCCTGCGGCGACGTCCCGCTCTATTGTCTGCGTCCGGAAAACGAGGAGGGGCCGGGTGAGCCTCTCGATTTGCTGGACGGGAAGGGGACGACCGCTGACTGGCCGTTCATGGACCGGGTGAAGAGCGAGTGGCAGCCGATTGCCATCAACTACACGTCGGGCACCACCGGCTCGCCCAAGGGCGTGATCTATCATCACCGCGGCGCCTACATCAACGCGCTCAACAACACCCTGGCGCTCGGGTTCGATCGCTCGGTGACCTATCTCTGGACCCTGCCGATGTTTCACTGCAACGGCTGGTCCCACACCTGGGCGGTGACGGCAGCGGGCGGCACCCATGTCTGCCTGGAAGGGGTCGATCCGGCTGAGATCGTGGCGGCCCTCAAGGAATTCAACGTGACCAACATGGCCTGTGCCCCGGTCGTGCTTTACATGATGCTGGAACGGCTTGAGAAGCAGGGCGATTTCCGCCCGGAACACCCGGTGCATGTCGCCACGGGCGGGGCGGCGCCGACATCGGCGCTGATCGAACGCATGGATGCGCTCGGCTTCAGCCTCGTTCATCTTTACGGCCTGACGGAAAGCTATGGTCCGGCGACCGGCATGCTGCCCGATCCTGTGATCGAACAGGAATCGGCGGCCGTCCGGGCGGCTTTTTCCGCGCGCCAGGGGCACGGTCTGCCGTCAGGCATCCGTGTCGAGGTCCGGCGCTCAGATGGCACGCCGGTGACCCAGGACGGGATCGACATGGGCGAGATCATGCTGTCCGGACCGTCGATCATGGGCGGCTATCACGCCGATCCGGTGGCGACCTCGATCGCCTTCGAGGGCGGCATGTTCCACACGGGCGACCTGGCTGTCGTTCATCCGGACGGGGCCATGGAGATCCGCGACCGGGCCAAGGATATCATCATCACCGGGGGCGAAAACGTCTCCAGCCTGGAGGTGGAAAGCGTCCTGCACAGGCATCCGCGGGTATTGCTTGCAGCCGTCGTTGCGGCTCCCCATCCCAAATGGGGCGAGACTCCCTGGGCCTTCATCCAGTTGAACGACGCGGAGGGCGACGATCCCACCGAGGAGGACATCATCGCCTTCTGCCGGGACCATCTGGCCGGTTTCAAGCTGCCGCGCAGGATCATCTTCCGGGAACTGCCGCGCACGGCCACCGGCAAGGTACAGAAATTCGCCCTGCGCCAACAGGCTTTGGAAATGCAGAAAGAGGACGCTTGACGGGCGGGTCGGGCGAGGTCCGGGATTACCCCTATGCGGCCGATTGTCTGCCCCGATTGACCGCGCGGCCTCCAGAGACGACTTTCACGTTCATGAAAGTTGGGAGGAGGAAAGTCCGCAAATGAAGGTATCCCCGTTGTTTCGCGCCGTTGTCGGGGCGGTGTTTCTCGTTGTTTCAGGCCCGGCTCTGGCCGGGCTGAAGACGGTCAAGGTGACCGATACGGTCTATGCACTGGTCGGAGACAAAGGCCAGCGCTCGCCAGAGAATTACGCCAACAATGCTACCTTCGGCGTGGTCGTGACCGAGGACGGTGTCGTGCTCGTGGATGCCGGCGGCAGCTACAAGGGCGCGGAGGAAATTGAGGCGGCGATCAAAGCTATCACCGATCAGCCGGTCAAGGTGGTGATCGATAGCGGCGGTCAGGATCACCGTTGGCTCGGAAACAGCTACTGGGCCGCCCGCGGCGCACGGCTGATCGCCTCCGAAGCAGCTGTTGAGGACCAGAAGGCCCGCGCCTCCATGGAACAGACCATGCTGTCGCAACTGATCGGCGACAGCCTCAAAGGAACCGAGCCGGTCTATGCTCAGGAGACGTTCGCTGAAGACCTGACCCTCTTCGTCGGCGGACGGGAGATCCGGATCGTCCATGCCGGTCCGGCGCATACGCCGGGCGACAGCTTCGTCTGGCTGCCGGACGACAAGGTCGTCTTTGCCGGAGATGTCGTCTTCACAGAACGGTTGCTTGGGGTCCTGGAGGTGTCGAATTCGGCCGGCTGGATGGCCTCGTTCGAAGCCATCGAGGCGTTGGATCCGGTGCATGTGGTACCCGGTCACGGCGACCCGACGACGCTCGCGAAGGCAAAAGCCGACACCTATGACTATCTCGCCAACCTGCGTGACAAGATCCGTGCCCACATCGACGATGGCGGCGACATCATCGGCTCGGTCGATGTCGACCAGTCGGCCTTTTCCCACCTGGAGAATTTCGACACCCTCGCCAAGCGCAACGCCCAGAAGGTGTTCACCGAAATGGAATGGGAGTAGGTGCCCGATGCTCTAGCCCGCAAATCTGGTCTTAAGACGGCGCAGGAGATCGACCGGCGCCGTCGCCAGGATCAGGCCGCCCATGACCAGCACGAAGCCGGCGAAATGATAGGGCTGCAGGTCTTCGCCCAGAAAGACCACGGCCATGAGCACGCCGTAGGGCGGCAGCAGGTACATGAACAGGCCGGTCACCGACGGTCCGACGGTCTTGATGCCATACTGGAACAGGGAGAAGGCTGCCAGTGAGGCGAAGATCACGATGCCTGCGATCGAGCGCCAGGCCTCGAAGCTCGTCGGAAAGGTCTCTTGGGCTTTGACTTCCCAGACCATGAAGGGAAACAGCGTGAGGGCACCGGCACCTGCTACGACGGCAAACAGGGTAAGGGTCGGCACTTGCGCAAAGACGCTGCGCTTTAGAAGCACCGAGTAGCCTGCCCAGCTCAGGGCGCAAAAGCCGATGATCAGGTCGCCCACGTTGAAGGAAAGCCCTAGGAGAACCGAGAGGCTGCCCTTAACGATGATCAGCACCACGCCGGCCATTGCAAAACAAACCCCGATACTTTCGCGGAGTCCCATGCGCCGGCCGCGGAAGATCCATTCCATCAGCAGGATCAGGATCGGCGACGACGTATAGATCAGCGTCGCGTTGGTCGCCGTGGTGAAGTGCAGGGCGTAATAGACCAGCGCGCCGCAGATCCACATGCCGAGGAGCCCGAGAAGGGTCACGGTCTTCCATTGCGCCTTGAGCAGCTTCGCATGGCGCAGGATGTCCATGCCGGTGAATGGCAGAAGCAGGAGGAAGGCGAAGGTCCAGCGCAGGAAGGCCAGTGTCCAGGGCTCAACTGCGGAGGTCGCCGCCCGGCCGAAGATCAGGTTGGACGTAAAGAACAGCGGCATGAAAAGCAGGGCGACATAGGGCTTCCAGTCGGCGGAGGTCTTGCCGTTCATTCCGTCTCTGTCTCCGGATATCCGTCTACCGCTGCTGCAATGAGGGCGGGACGGGAAAAGGGGTGCCTGGGAGGCGTTTCGTCTCCTTATCGGGGAACTGGAAGCTTGTACAGGCGAGGAACGTCCCAAACGGTACGGTTGGCGCTGAAAGGTCTCGACGCACTTTGCCCAACCTCAGCCCGTCGTCCTCGGACTTGACCCGAGGATCCATGCCGTTGCCGTGTCCCAAGGCAAAGCGGGTCCGTATCGTGAGGGAACGGCATGGATGCCATGGTCGAGCCCATTGCTGTCCAGCTTAATATTGGACTTCTCATATATCTTATTTGAAAGATTGAAGAATTTCAGATCGTTCGGCTTAGAGACACGCGATGGTCTCCCCATTTGTCATCCCGGTTTGGCGCGGTAGCGGCAAGACCGGGATCCGGTACTCAGTGTGGTCTGCGAGTGGAAAAGATAGCAGATTCAATAGAATACTGGATCCCAGCCTTCGCTGGGATAACAACAAACTCTCAGATCAAGCGGATTGCCATATTCAGTCAAACTTAAACCGGACATCAGTGGGTCGAGCCGTGGCATGACGGAGAAGGGCAAGGATCCTGAGATCACATAACAGCGCCGACCTGCCAGGGGACGAATTCGTGGTCGCCGAGGCCGAGCAGTTCCGACTTGCTCTTCTCGCCCGAGGCAAGCGCCAGGAGCCGGTCGAGGATTTCGGCACCCTTGTCGGCAACGGGTACGCCCTTGCTCAGGACATCGCCACAGTTGAGGTCCATATCGTCGGGCATGGCGTTGAACAGGGCATCGTTGGTGGCGAGCTTGAGGGTCGGGGCGGGTTTTGAGCCGAAAGCGGAGCCGCGGCCGGTGGTGAAGACCGTGACCTGCGCCCCGCCGGCGATCTGGCCGGTGACGGAGACCGGGTCGTATCCCGGCGTGTCCATGAAGACGAAACCGGGTGCACTCACCTGTTCGGCATAGTCGTAGACGGCGGCAAGCGGCGTTGCGCCGCCCTTGGCAGCCGCCCCCAGCGATTTTTCCAGGATCGTGGTCAGCCCGCCGGCCTTGTTGCCGGGGCTCGGGTTGTTGTCCATGCTGCCGTCGTTCATTTCCGTGTAGCGTTCCCACCAGCGGATCTGGCCGATCAGCTTCTGCGCGACGTCGTTGTTGACGGCCCGGCGCAGGAGCAGCTGTTCCGCGCCGTAGATCTCCGGCGTTTCTGCGAGAATGGCCGTGCCGCCAAGAGCGACCAGCAAATCCGAAGCGGCGCCGAGCGCCGGATTGGCGGTGATGCCGGAATAGCCGTCCGAGCCGCCGCATTGCAGGGCGACCTTGAGATCGGAGGCCGGGCAGGGGGTGCGGGTGATCCGGTTCACCTCGGGCAGCAACTCCAGAACCATGGCCTTGATCGCCTCGATGGTGGCGCGGGTGCCGCCGGTGTCCTGAATGGTCAGACCGTGGAAGCGGTCGGCCCGGTCGTCGCCATAAACCGCCTTCATGCGGGCAACCTGCATGGTCTCGCAGCCGAGACCGACGAAGACCGCAGCGCCCACATTCGGATGGGTGGCATGGCCCCAGAGCACGCGCTGAAGCATCTCGAAACCGCGGCCGCTTGCCGCCATGCCGCAGCCGGTGCCATGGGCGAAGGCGACGACGCCATCGACGTTGTCATAAGGCTCGAGCGCGCCGGAATTCTCCAGCTCGAAGGCGGCCCGGCGGATGACGGTCGCCGAGCAGTTCACCGTGGCGCAGAGCGCGATGTAGTTGCGGGTACCGATCTGGCCGTTGTCCCGCCGGTAGCCCATGAAGGTTCGCGGCGCGGCTTGAGGTATCGCGGCGCGGGCGGCGTCCAGATCCACGCCTATCTGATAATCCTGGTCGTGGGCGGAAAACGCGCAGTTGTGTGTATGGACATGATCGCCGGGCGCGATGGCCTGCGTTGCCGTGCCGATGATCTGGCCGTATTTGACGATGCTGTCGCCGACCTGATGGGTCGCACGGGCGATCTTGTGGCCGCCGGCCACGGCAACGGGCAGCGGGTTGCCGGTGGCAAGCGGATCGCTGCCCTTCGCCACCTTCGACGGCAGGATGGCGACGGTATCGGAAGGGTGAAGCGTAATCGGCTGGGCTTCGTTCATCAGGCAACTCGTTTGTAGGTCAGGCCCGCGATCACGCCGCGCAGTTCGGCCAGTCCGCGCATGCGGCCGATCAGGGGGTAACCGGGATGGGTTCCGCGTTCGTCATCTCCCAGAAGTTCGTGGCCGTGGTCCGGGCGGAAGGGGATTTCCCGGTCGGGGCGTCCCGCTTCTCGGCGGCGGCCTTCCTCCTCCAGAAGGGCTGCGACAAGATCCACCATATCCGTATCGCCGGCAAGGTGGGCGGCTTC
Source organism: Roseibium sp. (assembly GCF_048260565.1). GTDB lineage: Bacteria > Pseudomonadota > Alphaproteobacteria > Rhizobiales > Stappiaceae > Roseibium. The sequence goes on from NZ_JBLXGP010000015.1 coordinate 149,697, forward strand.
TTCAAACGACCCGTCCGCGTCTTTCTTCACATTTCGGAGGTGCGCGAAATGGATGCGGTCGGCGAACCGGCGGGCGATGGCGGGAACGTCGTTTGCCGGATTGGCGCCCAGCGATCCCGCGCAGAGCGTCAGGCCGTTCGCCGGGCTGTCATGCGCCGCCAGGATCCAGCCGATGTCGTCGGCGTCGGAGACAATGCGCGGCAGGCCGAGAATGTCGCGCGGCGGGTCGTCGGGGTGAATGCAGAACCGCATGCCGAGATCTTCCGCAGCGGGAATGACCTCGTCCAGGAAACGCTTCAGATGGCTGCGCAGAACCGCACTGTCGGCACCGTCATAGAGTTTCAAAGCGGTTTTCAGGCCTTGCACATCGTAGCGGTCGTAAGCGCCGGGAAGACCCGACATGACCGCATGCATCAGCTTGGCCCGGTCCGCTTCCGAGGAGGCGTCGAACCAGCGCTTCGCTTCGTGGAGGACGCAGTCGGGATAGTCTTTCGCCGCTTCTTCGCGCTCGACCATGAACAACTCTAGTGCTGCCATCTTCGGTGCAGAAAAGCGCAGGCAGGTGCCGCCTCGGGCAAGGGGGGCCGCAAGGTCCGTGCGGGTCCAGTCGAGCAGCGGCATGAAGTTGTAGCAGATGGTGGTGATGCCTTCGGCGGCCAGATTGGCCATCGACTGGCGGTAATTGGCGAATAACCCCGACAGGTCACCGTCATTGCGCTTGATGCGTTCGTGGATCGGCAGGCTTTCCACCACGGTCCAGTCGAACCCGGCCTGCGTGACTGCCGCCTTGCGGGATGCGATCGCTTCCCGTGTCCAGACCTCGCCATAGGGGATTTCATGCAGGGCGGTGACAATGCCGCCCGCTCCGGTCTGGGCGATTTCGCTAAGGTCAATCCTGTCCAGGGGACCGTACCAGCGCCAGCTTTCCTTCATGCCAGTGTCTCCAGCGCCTTGCGGGTTCCAAGCGCCAGCAGGGCGCGATACGCCCGGGTCAACGGGCCGACAAGGTGTTCGGCCAGTTCGGCGTCAAAGATTTCGCGGACCGAGAGCAGGGCCGCCACCTTTGCTTCAGGCGTCTCTCCGCCGTCGGACAGCGCGCGCAGCCGATCTGCCAGCGGATCCCGGACTTCGATTGCCTGGCCCTTCTCGTCGACGCCGCCGACATAGCGCATCCAGGCGGCAACGGCGAGGATCAGGCCGGGGCAGGGACGTGCCGATCTTAGATCGTCGGCAATGGTTCCCAGGATGCGTTGCGGTAGCTTCTGGCTTCCGTCCATGGCGATCTGCCAGGTGCGGTGGCGGATCGCCGGATTGGCGTAGCGGTCGAACAGCGCTTTCGCGTAGTCGCCGAGATCGATGCCCGCCGGAGGGGCGACGGATGGTATGATTTCCTCGCGCCACAGCCGGTTGACGAAGATGGCAAAGACCGGATCGGCGACCGTCTCGGCGATGGTCTCATGGCCGGCCATATAGCCCAGATAGGCAAGCGAGGAATGGGTGCCGTTCAGCATCCTGAGCTTCATGTGCTCGTAGGGCGTGACGTCCTCGACCATCTCCACGCCGGATGACGCCAGATCGGGACGGGCGTCTTTGCCGTAGCCGCGCACGAAGTCGTCTTCCACGACCCATTGGCGGAAGGGTTCGTGAAGGACCGGTGCCTCGTCGAGGACACCGGTCGTCTCCGCCAACCGGTCGATATCCTCCGGCTTGGTCGCGGGCGTGATCCGGTCGACCATGGTGGAAGGAAACCGTGCCTCCGCCTTGATCCAGTCGGCGAGCGCCGGATCGAGCCTTCTGGCGAAGTCGAGCACGATGCCGCGGACCAGCATGCCGTTCCCAGGGAGGTTGTCGCATGTCAGGACCGTAAACGGGAACTGGCCCGCGGCGCGCCGCCGCTGAAGAGCCCGGACCAGAAACCCGGGAGCGGAGACAGGAAGGGGATTTTCCAGATCGTGAACGATGTCGGGATGGTTGGGATTAAGCCGGCCGGTCGCCGGATCGTGGCAATAGCCCTTTTCGGTGACGGTGAGGCTGACGATCCGGATCGCCGGGTCGGCCATCCGGTCAAGAACCGCTTGCGGATCCTCCTGAGCAACCAGAACCTCACGGACGATTTCCACCTGGCGCAGCTTTTCGCCGTCCGGTGCGAGTTCGACGGAGGTGTAGGCCCAGTCCTGGGGCGCGAGCCGGTCGCGGGTGTCCGGGCTTCGCAGGCTGACGCCGACAATGCCCCAGTCGCCTCCGGAGGCGTTCACAGCGTCCTCGATATAGATGGCGCCGAAGGCACGGAAGAAGGCGCCGAGCCCCAGATGCACGATGCCGGGCTCCGGCTTCGGTGCGGAAGAGCGGTGAAGTCTGGGCAGGACCTGTTGCAGTTCAGCGGGCAAGCCAGCCTCCGTCCACATTGAGAATGGTGCCGTGGATGTATTTCGCGGCCGGGGATGCAAGGAAGACGGCGGCTTCGCCGATATCGTCCGGCTCGCCCCAGCGGCCCGCCGGAATCCGGTCGAGGATCGCCTGGTTGCGGTCGGGATCGTTGCGCAGGGCCTCGGTGTTGTTGGTGGCGATATAGCCGGGGGCGATGGCGTTCACGTTGATGCCCTTTGCCGCCCATTCATTGGCGAGCAGCTTGGTCAGGCCGGCAAGCCCGTGCTTGGCGGCTGTGTAGGAGGGCACGCGGATGCCGCCCTGGAAGGACAGCACCGAGGCGATGTTGACGATCTTGCCCGTAGCCTTCCGGTCCAGGACGGCCTTGCCGAAGGCCTGGCAGTTGAAGAACGCCGCTTTCAGGTTGACGTCCATGACCGCGTCCCAGTCTGCTTCGGTGAAGTCAACCGCATCCGCCCGGCGGATGATGCCGGCGTTGTTGACCAGAATGTCGACCGGTTCCGCGGAAAAGACGTCCTTCGCCGCCATCGGGTCCGACAGGTCGAGGATGAGTTCCTTCGCCGTAGGTATCTGGCTTACGGTTTCGGCGCAGGACCGGCGCCCGGCACAGATGACCGCGGCTCCTGCCCGTCCGAGTGCCACGGCGATCGCCTGACCGATGCCGGTATTCGCTCCCGTGACGAGCGCGGTCTTGCCTTCCAAAGAAAACGGGTTCAACGCAGATCCTCCATCGCAACCATATCCATGTCCCGGTAGTCGATATTGTCGCCGGCCATGGCCCAGATGAAGGTATAGCTGCCGGTTCCCGCGCCGCAATGGATCGACCATGGCGGGGAGACCACAGCTTCCTCGTTTTTCATGACGATGTGGCGGGTCTCATCCGGCTTGCCCATGAAGTGGAAGACCCGGGTGTCGGGCGCCATGTCGAAATAGCAATAGGCTTCCATGCGCCGGTCGTGGACATGGGCGGGCATGGTGTTCCAGACCGAGCCGCCGTGAAACTGCGTGTAGCCGAGCACGAGTTGGCAGGACTCCATGACTTCCGGATGGACGAACTGGTTGATGGTGCGGTCGTTCGCCGTTTCCGGCGCGCCGAGGCGCATCTTTTTGGCATCTTCCAGCCGGATAAGACGGGCGGGAAAGGCCCGGTGCGCCGGCGCCGAGGCAATGTAGTAGCGGCCCTTGCCGGAGAAGGTGACCGGGCCGGAGCCCATCGGCAGATAGAGCACGTCGCCGTGGCCGAGGCTGTAGGTCTCGCCGCCCGCGCTGACGGCGCCGTCCTCTCCGATATTGACGATGGCCATCTCGCGCCGGTCGAGGATCGTTTTCGTGCCGCATTCCTTCACCTCGTCGAGGACCAGGTCCGAGCCATCCGGAACGGCGGCGCCAACGATCATGCGGTCGTAGTGGGTGTAGGCCAGGCGGATTTCGCCGGACTTGAACATGCCGTCGACGAGGAAGTGCGAGCGTAATCCATCGGTATCGAGCGCCTTCGCGCTGTTCGGGTCGATGGCGTGACGGGTTTCGACGGTCAGCATGTTCGAGCCTCTTTTCAAGTTCGGTTACAGGAAATCGTCCCGCCGGGGCGTGAACGTATCGATCAGGGTGCCCGGTTCCAGGCAGCGGCAGCCATGCATCGCGTTCGACGGGATCACGAAACTGTCACCCGGGCCGACCTCGATATCCTCGCCGGCGACGGTGAAGGCGAAGCGGCCCGACTGCACGTAGGTCGATTGCACATGAGGGTGGTTGTGCAGCTTGCCTTCGGCGCCTTCCTCGAAGCGGAAGGAAACGACCATCAGCTCCGGGCTTTCGCTCAGGACCTGGCGGAGGACGCCCGGATCGGCGGCGACTTGCGGATAGGTTTTCAGGCGGCTGGCATTTGTCTTCATCGGAAAACCTCAGTGGAACAGGGACGGCAGCCACAGGGACAGGAACGGCACGTAGGTCACCAGCAGCAGCGTGAAGACGGCCGCGCCGTAGAACGGCCAGATCGTCCGGATCGCCTGCCAGACGGAGATCCTGCCGACCGCGCAGCCAACGAAGAGAACCGTGCCGACTGGTGGCGTGCACAGGCCGATGCCGAGGTTCAGCACCAGGATTACGCCGAAATGGATCGGATCGACGCCGAAGGCGGTGGCGACGGGCAGGAAGATCGGCGTGGTGATTACGATCAGCGGCGACATGTCCATGAATGTGCCGAGCAAAAGAAGGACCACGTTGAGCATGAACAGGATGACCAGGGGATTGTCCGACACCTGCTTCAGGAAGGAGACCAGTTCGGCGGGGATGCGCAGGAACGCCAGCAGCCAGCCGAAGGAGGCCGCGCAGCCGATCACCAGCAGCACCATGGCCGTGGTCCTGACGGCCGCCTTGGTCGCCTCCACGAAGCCGTGCCAGTTCATGGTGCGGTAGGCGATGGCGGTGACGGCCAGTGCGTAGACGGCAGCGATACAGGAGCTTTCCGACGCTGTGAAGACGCCCGAGCGGACACCACCGAAGATGATCGCGATCAAAAGGATGCCGGGAATGGCGTTGATGAACATGGCGCCGACCATGCCCCACCCCGGAAACGTCTCGGTCGGATAGCCCGCTCTTTTGGCAACGAACCAGGCGGTCGTCATCAGGGAAATCGCCAGAATGAACCCGGGCAGAATGCCGGCGGTGAACAGGTCGGCGATGGAGAGCCGGCCACCGGCCGAGATCGAATAGATGATCATATTGTGGGACGGCGGGATCATCAGCGCGATGATCGCCGAAGTCACGGTGATGTTGACGCCGTATTCGACGCTGTAGCCCTTCTTTTCCATCTGCGGGATCATCAGCCCGCCAATGGCGGTCGCATCCGCTGCGGCAGAGCCGGAAATGCCGCCGAAGAGCAGGGAAGCTGCGATATTCACCTGACCGAGGCCGCCGCGCATGTTGCCGACCAGGGCGCCGGCAAGCGCCACGAGGCGGCGGGCAATGTCACCGCGCACCATCAGTTCTCCAGCGAAGATGAAGAACGGAATTGCCATCAGCGCGAAGACCGAGACTCCGGAATTCAGGCGCTGGAAAACGACCACAGGCGGCAGGCCAATGTAGAGAACCGTGGCGAAGGAGGCGACGCCCAGGCAGAAGGCGACGGGCGTACCGATCAGGAGCAGGAAGACGAAGGTTCCGAACAGGACGAAGGTTTCCATGGGTATCCCTGTCACTCCTCGACAAGATCGGTTTCGCCGAAGCGGGCGGTGGGCAGGCCGGCCAGACGACGGGCCAGGCGTTCAAGGGAAAACAGCACGACCAGAACCCCGCCGCCCACGAGGGGCAGGAAGTCGATCGCGCCGGAAACGCCTAAGGAAGGCAACTTGACGTTCCATGCCGACAAGGCGAGCTCCGAACCGAACCAGACCATGCCGGCACCGAAGGCGACCACCACAAGGTCGGAAATGCTGTAGAGCCAGAGCTTCACGTTCTCGGGCAGGAAATAGAGCAGAACATCGAAGCTGAGATGGTAGCCTTCGCGGATGCCGACGGCGGCACCGAGAAAGATGAACCAGCCCATCAGGATGACGGCGGCCGGCTCGCTCCAGACAAGAGAGTCATTGACAACATAACGGAAGAAGACCTGGGCCGAGATGAAGGCGGTCATCAGGATCAGGCCCGCTCCAGCCAGCCACAAGGCGAGCCGCGCGATCCGGCCGGTGAGCCGCGCTATGAATTTCATACTGTCCTGCACGATAGTCTCCGCAAGTGAGCTCCCCAAGGTATCCCATGGCGGACAGGCCGCCATGGGAGGGAGAGCTGGCTGTCAGTCGGTCGCGCGGATGCGGGCGACCAGGTCCTTCAGCTTGTCGGAGGTGACGTGCTTTTCGTAGACCGTGTCCATGGCTGCCATGAACGGCTCCTTGTCGATCTCTGTGACGATTTCGACACCGGCCGCGCGGACCTTTTCCTCGGAGGCCTTCTCACGGGCGACCCACATCTTGCGCATTTCCGGCACGGAGTCCCTTGCGGCCTGACGGACGATCGCCTGGTCTTCCGGGGAGAGCTTGTCCCAGGAGATCTTGGACATGACCAGTACTTCCGGAACGATCAGGTGTTCGTCGAGCGTGTAGTAGCCCGCGACTTCGTAGTGACCGGAGGACTCGAACGACGGCCAGTTGTTTTCCGCGCCGTCGATGACGCCGGTCTGGATGGATGAGTAGACCTCGCCATAAGGCATCGGCGTGGCGTTGGCGCCGAGTGCGGACATCATGTCGACGAAAATGTCGGACTGCATGACGCGGACCTTCATGCCCTTCAGGTCATCGATCGACTTGATCGGCTTGACCTTGTTGTAGAAGCTGCGCGATCCGCCGTCATAGAAGGCAAGGCCCACATAGCCGTGCGGCTCGAAGGCCGCCAGGATGTCGTCGCCGATCGGTCCGTCCATCACATTGTGCATGTGGTCGACCGACTTGAAGATATAGGGCAGGGAGACGACCTTGGTTTCCTCCACCAGGTTGTTGAACGGCCCCATGGAGACGCGGTTCAGGTCGATGACGCCGAACTTGGTCTGTTCGATTGTGTCCTTTTCCTCGCCGAGCTGTGCGGAATGGAACACCTCGACGCACACGCGTCCATCGGTGCGCTCCTCCACGAGCTTGCCCATGTACTTGACGGCTTCGACCGTCGGATAACCGTCCGGATGGGTATCCGAAGACTTCAGGGTGACTTCGCAGGCCATCGCTGTCGTTGCAAAGGCCACGCTCGCCAGGAGCGCTGCGGCCAGGGTTTTTACCGGTTTCATGACTTTCCTCCCATGAAATTGGCTCATCAGAGCCGGTAGGCTTGCTTGGCAAGCCGGTAAGCGAGGTCAATTGCGACCTCATATGCCTCGTCTTCCGCAAGTCGCCCCGTGGCGACCAGGGTTGCGAGATAGGCGCTGTCCACCCGGCGAGCCACATCGTGGCGGGCAGGGATGGAGCAGAAGGCGCGGGTGTCGTCGTTGAAGCCGACGGTGTTGTAGAATCCGGCCGTTTCGGTCGTCATTTCCCGGAACCGGCGCATGCCTTCCGGGCTGTCGTAGAACCACCACGCCGGACCGAGCTTCAGGGCCGGATAGACGCCGGCCAGCGGCGCCAGCTCACGGGCGTAGCTGGTCTCGTCCAGGGTGAAGAGAATGATCGTCAGGTCCCGTTCCAGCCCGACCGCGTCCAGGAGCGGCTTTAGCGCGCGGACATAATCGGTGCGGGTTGGGATATCGAAGCCCTTGTCGCGGCCGAAGGCGGCCGCCATCGGACCGGAATGATTGCGGTAGCTGCCCGGATGGATCTGCAGGACAAGCCCGTCCTCCAGGCTCATACGGGCCATTTCAGTGAGCATTTGGCCGCGGAAGGCGTCGGCCTCATCCGGCGTACAGGTGCCTTTGAGCGCCTTGTCGAACAGGGCAGCGGCTTCTGCCAGGGGCAGGTTTTCGGTGCGCGCGGTGGCGTGGCCATGGTCGGAAGAGGTCGCTCCGAATTCCTTGAAATAGGCGCGGCGGATGCGGTGGGCCTGAAGGTAGCCGGTCCATGTGATCGTGTTCTCGCCGGTGAGGACGCCGAGCTGTTCGACGTTTTCGGTAAAGCCGGCAAATTCCGGATCAACGACCGGATCAGGCCGGTAGGCGGTGATCACCCGCCCGTCCCAGCCGCTGTCGCGGATCAACCTGTGCCATCGCAGATCATCGAGAGGGCTTTCCGTGGTCGCGATTGCCTCGATATTAAATCGATTGAATAATGCGCGAGGGGTAAATTCTGGTCGAGTCAGGCAGTCGGCAAGGTGATCGTAGGTTTCGTCCGCCGTCGCCGCGGAAACGGGGGTGGTCATTCCGAACACTTCCTGGAAGGCATGATCCAGCCACATGCGCGAGGGGGTGGCGCGGAAAAGGTAATAATTCTCGGCGAAAATGCGCCAGATCTTGCGGCCGTCGGTCTCCGTCCATCCGCCGTCGGCACGCGGGACGCCGAGGCTTTCAAGGCTGATGCCCTGGGAAAACAGCATGCGGAAGACGTAGTGGTCGGGTGTAATGAACAATTGGGCGGGATCGGCAAAAGGCCTGTTTTCCGCAAACCAGCGCGGATCCGTGTGGCCGTGCGGGCTGATAATCGGCTTGTCCGCGACCGACTGGTAAAGAGCGCGGGCGATCTCGCGGGTCTGCGGATCTGCCGGAAACAGCCTGTCTGGAGGCAACAATGCCACGATAATCCTCCCAATCGCCGTGACCCGCTGCTGGTTTTCAGCAATTTTCCCAAGGGTCTTTCAATCGGCGTAGTTTAGTAATATGCTAGTATTCAAATAGAGTCAACGGAGCGAACGTATGACCGGAACGAGCCCTTTGCGGGTCCTGGAACCACTGAACCGACCGTCGGTCGCCGACACCGTTTTCGACGAATTGCACCGGCAGATCCTCTCTCTGGAACTGCCGCCGGGAACCAAGATGTCGGAAGTGGAAGTCGCCAAGGCGCTGGGCGTGTCGCGGCAGCCGGTGAGGGACGCCTTCTACCGCCTTTCCAAGCTCGGCTTTCTGTCGATTCGGCCGCAGCGGGCGACGACCGTGTCGCAGATATCCGAGAAGGCCGTATTTCAGGCACGCTTCGTCCGCAGCGCCATTGAGGCGGAAACAGTGCGGACCGCCTGCGAGCGGCTGACCGACGACGATATCAAGACGCTCGACGCTATCCTGGACGGGCAGCGGCGGGCGATCGAGGCAAAGGACGCGGAGGCCTTCCACGAGCTGGACGACCAGTTCCACCGCGAAATCTGCGAGCGTTCCGGTCTCGGTTTCGCCTGGGATCTCATCCGCGAGAACAAGGCGCATATGGACAGGGTTCGGTTCCTGTCGCTCTCCTTCGGCTCGCAGCATGCGTATGACGATCATGTGGAGGTTATGGAGGCCATCCGCAGTCGTGACATCCAGAAAGCCGTCGCGCTGATGCGCAAGCATCTGTCCCGGATCCTGGAGCAGCTCCCCAGGATCCGAAGCGAACATTCCGAATTTTTCGCCGGAGACCCGGACCTTGACGCGTAATTTTCTCGCCATCGGCGAATGCATGGTCGAAATGGCGCCAACGGGCGAGGGAACCTACCGGCTGGGCTTTGCCGGCGACACCCTGAATACGGCCTGGTACGCGCGCCGGATGCTGCCTGAGGCTTGGGATGTCTCCTACCTGACCGGGGTCGGACGGGATTCCGTTTCGGAAGAGATGCTGGCGTTCTTCGAAGATGCCGGTATCGGAACGGACCTGATCCAGCGTTTCGATGATCGCACCGTCGGTCTCTACATTATTCAGCTTAACGACGGCGAGCGCAGCTTCTCCTACTGGCGTTCCGACTCCGCCGCCCGGCAGCTTGCCCGCGACCGGACAAGGCTCGATGCGGCTCTGGCGGCTTCGGATGTGATCTATTTTTCCGGTATCACGCTTGCCATTCTGCCGACGGAGCATCGCGGCGGCTTCCTGGAAGCCGTCAAAGCCGCCCGCAAGAGAGGAGCGACAATCGCCTTCGATCCGAACCTTCGCCTGCGTCTGTGGGAAAGCGTCGAGTCCATGTGCGCTTCGGTCATGGAGGCCGCTGCCGTCAGCGATATCGTCCTGCCGTCTTTCGAGGACGAGGCAACGTTTTTCGGCGACGTGGGTCCGGTCGATACAGCAAACCGTTATTCGGAAGCCGGGGTGCCGCTGGTGATTGTGAAGAACGGGCCGGGCGAAGTCCTGTGGCAGGCCGACGGAGTGCCCTGGACTTTCCAGGTGCCGCCGGTGCCCGAGGTCGTCGACACCACGGCCGCCGGTGACAGTTTCAACGCGGCCTTCCTCGCCAGCCACCTTCAGGGTGCGGACCTTGAGGTATCGATCGCAGCCGGCGCCCGCCTTGCCGCCCAGGTCATCGGCCGGCGCGGTGCGCTGGTGGAGCAGCCGGAGGCGGTCTGAGGCGTTTTGGGAACGACTTCCCGCTTGTTGAGTGTCATCACCCGGCGAAGCCCGGGTGATCCAATCCACTTCGCCGATGGTTCCTGATCGAGACGCAAGGCTTGGCGCAAGCAGTTCCTATTGCGCCGGAATTTCAGCACTCTGGAAATGAGTAGATTACCCGGACTGCGCCGGGTAATGACACCGAATGTGGGGGCGGTTCCGCTCCTTGCTCTTGCAACCGGCGTTGCAAAAGGGTCTTTTGGGGCCTTTCCGTCACACCGCTCCAGGAGACGCAGCGATTGAGGAATAAGGAACGGCCCGCCGCGGAGACAGTGCCGGCGGTCCTGAAGCAGCTTTGGTTCGAGCCGCCGCGGGCGGCCGCTTTCATCGTCACCATTTATGGTGACATCGTCGAACCGCGCGGCGGGGTGCTTTGGATGGGCAACCTGATCGAGGTCTGCGGAACGATCGGAATCAGCGAAAGCCTGGTCCGGACGGCGGTATCCCGTCTCGTCTCGGCCGGCCAGCTTTCCGGCGAACGTGACGGCCGGCGCAGTTTCTATCGGCTGACGGACCGGGCGCGGGTGGAGTTCCTTCAGGCTGCGAGAATCCTGTTCGATCCGGACCCGGCTCCGGAGGGATTTCTCATTGCACCGCGTCCTCCGGCGGAACAGGAATCCGGCTTCCTGCGTCAGGGCTTTGCCGTCGCCGGCGCCTTTCTGATCGGGCCGGACCGGTCCCCGAGAGCGGTTCCCGCGCAGAGCGGGCTGCCGGGACCGGTGTTCCGCGCGGAAACCGTTGCCGGGGACGAAGAGCTTCCGGCCTTCGCCGCCAGATACTGGGAGCTGGACCCGCTGGCCGATGCTTACGGCACGTTCCTGGATCGTTACCGGCGACTATCGGACTATCTGGCCACCGGTGAGCCGCTTCGTGGAGCCGATGCAATGGCGGCCCGGCTGATACTTGTCCATGATTACCGCCTGGTGCTCCTGCGCGATCCGCGTCTTCCGGTTCGGGCTCTTCCTCAGGACTGGCCGGGACGTGAGGCCCGGTCCCTGTTTGCCGACCTCTATCGGCGGCTGTCGCCGGAGACGGACCGGCATACGGGCATGCATCTTCAAAGCGTTTCCGGTATACTGCCCGCCAGTACCGAGGCGACCGACAAGCGGTTGCGGACGATCGCCGGAAATACCATCGAGATCTGACCTGTTTTCAAGAGGTTTCCGCCGCTTTCGGACGGTTCGGATTGGAAGCATCACAGAAATGAAAAGAAATCACTTTTTATGTGATGCTTTGTGCGTTATATATTCATGACCGATCGGTCGACGAATGGGTTTTTGCCCGCTGAGTAGCTCGTCTCTGGCCGGTCGCACGGATGCGAATTGAGGAGGAGGGCGCATGTACGCGCAAATGGTCAAGACCGCTTCGGACGGCATCAAATCCCGCGAGGACATGAGCCCCGAAGAAGCCGCCTTTCAGGCAAAGATCGACGCGGACATCAAGATCGAGCCGCGGGACTGGATGCCTGAGGACTACCGCCGCACGCTGATCCGCCAGATCGGCCAGCACGCCCATTCCGAAGTTGTCGGCCAGCTGCCGGAAGGCAACTGGATCACGCGCGCGCCGACGCTTGAACGCAAGATGATCCTGCTGGCCAAGGTGCAGGACGAAGCCGGCCATGGCCTCTATCTTTATTCCGCCGCCGAGACGCTCGGCGTGAGCCGCGACGAGATGGTCGAGATGCTCCACGCGGGCAGGATGAAATATTCCTCCATCTTCAACTATCCGACGCTGAACTGGGCCGATATCGGCGCGGTCGGCTGGCTGGTCGACGGGGCTGCCATCATCAACCAGGTCGCCCTGCAGCGCACGTCCTACGGGCCCTACAGCCGCGCCATGATCCGTATCTGCAAGGAAGAAAGCTTCCATGCCCGCCAGGGCTACAGCGCGATCATGAAGATGGCCTTCGGGACGCCGGAGCAAAAGCGCATGGCCCAGCACGCGGTCAATCGCCTGTGGTTCCCGGCACTGATGATGTTCGGCCCGTCCGACAAGGATTCCGTCCATTCCGAACAGTCCATGGCCTGGAAGATCAAGATCAAGACCAACGACGAGCTGCGCCAGCAGTTCGTGGACCAGACCGTGCCGCAGATCCTCTATCTCGGCCTGGAGCTGCCGGACCCGAACATCAAGTGGAACGAGGAACGCGGCCACTACGATTTCAGCGATCCGGACTGGAGCGAGTTCTTCAACGTTCTCAAAGGCAACGGCCCGTGCAACACGGACCGAATGAAGGACCGCGTCGGTGCCTGGGAAGACGGCGAATGGGTTCGCGACGGCCTGATGGCCCATGCCCGCAAGAAACAGGCCCGCAAGGAAGCGGCCAAGATCGCCGCAGAATAAGTCAGGAGGAGGCACCAATGAGCAACGAAACGAAACAGAGCCGCTCCGAATGGCCCCTGTGGGAAGTCTTCATTCGCGGCCAGCACGGCATGAGCCACCGTCACGTGGGTTCCCTGCATGCTCCCGACGCCGAGATGGCGATCAAGAACGCCCGTGACGTCTATACGCGCCGCAATGAGGGCGTCTCTATCTGGGTGGTGGAAGCCAAGCACATCGCGGCCACCGCTCCCGGCGAGAAGGGTCCGTTCTTCGAACCGTCGGAAAGCAAGGTTTACCGTCACCCGACCTTCTTCGATATTCCCGATGAAGTGGGGCACATGTAATGGCTGACGTCGACAACAAGGCTCTCTTCGAATTCCTGGTGCGGATGGGCGACAACACGCTGATCCTCGGGCACCGGGTTTCGGAATGGTGCGGTCATTCGCCGATCCTGGAAGAGGACATCGCGCTCGCCAACACCGCGCTCGACATGCTCGGCCAGACCAAGATGTGGCTGGACTACGCCGGCAAGGTGCAGGGCGAGGGCAAGTCGGCCGATGACCTGGCCTTCCTGCGCGATGCCTGGGACCTGCGCAACGTGCTGCTCGTCGAACTGCCGAACGGCGATTTCGGCCAGACGCTGATGCGCCAGTTCCTGTTCGACGCCTGGCATTCGATCATCCTCGGCCATCTCCTGAAGTCGAGCGATGACGAAGTCCGCGCGATCGCACAGAAGGCTTCGAAGGAAGTGGCCTATCACCTGGAACGCTCGGCCGACACGGTGGTGGGTCTGGGCGACGGCACGCCGGAAAGCCACAAGCGCATGCAGGCGGCGCTCGACTATCTGTGGCCCTATGTGGGCGAGATGTTCGAGACCGACGACATCGACCGGGCGATGGCCGCGGCTGGTGTCGCGCCTGAGCCTTCTGGTCTGAGGGCCGATTTCGACGCACTGGTGGGCCGGGTGCTCGCCGATGCGACGCTGACCATTCCGGAGGGCAAATTTGCCCACAAGGGTGGCCGGAACGGTTACATGCACACAGAGCACCTGGGGCATATCCTGTGCGAGATGCAGTGGCTGCAGCGGGCCTATCCAGGCTGCGAGTGGTAAGTTTCTGAAAGGTCAGAAAAGGCCAAGACGATGGCACATCCTTCGACCGAACAGGTCTGGGAATGGCTGGAGGCTGTTCCCGACCCCGAGATTCCTGTCCTGACGCTGGCGGATCTCGGCATCATCCGGAACGTGGACTGGGAGGACGACACCTGCGTGGTGACCGTGACCCCGACGTATTCCGGCTGCCCGGCGACCAGCATCATCAATCTCGATATTGAGACCGCTCTGCGGGACAAGGGGCTGACGAAGATCGAGCTGCGCAATCAGCTCGATCCGGCCTGGACCACCGACTGGATGTCGGAAAAGGGGCGGGAAAAGCTTGAAAAATATGGGATTGCACCGCCCCAGCCGGCGGGCGGTCCCGAGCGTTGCCCCCACTGCGGCAGTCCCAACGTGGAAAAACTGAGCCAGTTCGGTTCCACCCCGTGCAAGGCGCAATGGCGCTGCACGGACTGCCTGGAACCGTTTGAATATTTCAAGTGCATCTGAGGGAGGAACCCATGGCGCGCTTTCACGATCTTGAAGTCGTCGATGTCCGCAAAACCATCCGCGATGCGGTGGTCGTCACGCTGCAGCCGGTCAACGGTGCGGCGGCGGAATTCGACTTCACGCAAGGCCAGTACCTGACCTTCCGCCGGGATTTCGACGGCGAGGAGTTGCGCCGGTCCTACTCGATCTGTTCGGGCAAGGATGAAGGTGTGCTCCAGGTCGGCATCAAGCGGGTGGACGGCGGCGCCTTTTCCACATGGGCCAACGAGGATCTCAAGGTCGGCGATACGATCCAGGCGATGCCGCCCATGGGGGCGTTCCACACCGAGATCGAACCTTCCGCTGCAAAACATTATCTCGGGTTTGCCGGCGGCTCGGGCATCACGCCGGTGCTGTCGATCCTGAAGACCACGCTGGCACGCGAACCGAAGTCGGTTTTCACGCTGGTTTACGCCAACAAGGCGGTGAACACGATCATGTTCCGCGAGGAATTGGAAGACCTCAAGAACATGTATCTCGGCCGGTTCAACGTCATCCACGTTCTGGAAGCGGACGCGCAGGATATCGACCTCTTCACCGGACTGGTGACGGAAGAAAAATGCGCCGAGCTGTTCAAGACCGGCTGGGTCGATATCGAAAGCGTCGACACGGCCTTCATCTGTGGCCCGGAACCGATGATGCTTGGCATCGCCTCGGCGTTGCGCAAGGCAGGGCTCGACGACAGCCAGATCAAGTTCGAACTGTTCGCCTCCGCCCAGCCCGGGCGGGCGAAGCGCAAGGTTGTTTCCAAAGAGGGCGCCAACGCGGACCACGAGACCACAACCGCGATCACCCTGGACGGCTCGACCCAGACGATCAGGATGTCCAAGGACACCTCGATCCTGGACGCGGCGCTGCAGAACAACCTGGATGCGCCCTACGCCTGCAAGGCCGGTGTCTGCTCCACCTGCCGCTGCAAGGTGCTGGAGGGCGAGGTGGAGATGACCGCCAACCATGCGCTTGAGGACTACGAGGTGGAGAAGGGCTATGTGCTTTCCTGCCAGTCCTACCCGGTGACGGACAAGGTCGTCGTCGACTACGATCAGTAAAGGCCAGGGGCCAAGGGAGGACACGGCGATGGAAGACATGAGCATCGAGAGCTATCTCGAACAGGGCGGGGTTCTGACGAGCCCGTCCAACGCTCCGGCCCGATATCGCGGCGAACTGATGCGCCTGATGGCCTCGTTCGTCGACAGCGAACTGGCCGGCTCCGCCGGCTTTGCCGATGTGATCAACACCGCACCCGGGATCAAGCAGCGCATTGCCGCCGCGCGGATCGTGCTGGAAAAGGCCGATCACGCCGAGCGTGTCCTGAACATCATGGGCGAATTCGGCGCTGACATGGGGCGTTATGCGGTCCACCAGCCCTGGGCGGAACGGCTTGACCGGAACGCGGACCTGGGGGCTGCCCGCCACGGCGGCGACATGCGCCTGTCGGTATTCCATTATCCGTTTACGGGCTGGACCGATGCGGTGGTGATGAACGTGCTGATGGGGCTTGCCACCGGCGTCCAGCTGGAAGAACTCGTCAAGGTGTCCTACGGACCACTGGCCACCGCCTTCCGCGAGATCGCGCCGCGGGAAAACCGTCATGCCGAATTGGGTCTTGAAGGCCTGGAGCGGATCGCAGCCGACCCGGCGGAGAAGGAAGTGGCCAAGGCGTCGATCGCCTACTGGCGGCCGCGGGTTGCGGTTACCTTCGGCGTTGCCGGGTCCACCCGGTTCGATACGCTGAAGCGCTTCGGGCTCCGCCACACAACGAATGAAGACTTGCTCGCCAGGTGGACGGACAAGGTCGACAGCAAGCTGTCGGCCATGGGTCTTGGCTGAGCGAAATCAAACGAGGGGACTTTCATGACTGCACATGCAGGAACGCCGCGCCGCCTGGAGAGCTATGTCTGCGGGGGGTGGGCCCCGGGCGCCGGCGAGGGCAAACCGCTGTTGAACGCGGCGACCGGGGAACCGGTCGCCTTCATCGATTCAAGCGGTATCGATTTCGCCGAGATGCTGGCCTTCGGCCGGGAGAAGGCGGGCGCGAGCCTGCGCGCCATGTCGTTCCACGAGCGCGCGCTGATGCTGAAGGCCATCGGCCTGATGTTGATGGAAAAGAAGGAAGAGTTCTACGCCGAAAGCCTTGCGACCGGTGCGACCCGTGCCGACGGCTGGGTCGACATCGAGGGCGGCATCGTCACCCTGATGAACTATGCCTCCAAGGGCCGCCGGGAACTGCCGAACACCAAGGTTCTGGTCGACGGGCCGGTGGAACCGCTGTCGAAGGATTCCAGCTTTTCCGCCCAGCATATCCTGACCCCGCTCCATGGCGTCGCCGTCCACATCAACGCCTTCAACTTCCCCTGCTGGGGCATGCTGGAAAAGATCGCGCCGACGCTGCTCGCCGGCATGCCGGCCATCGTCAAGCCGGCCAGCCAGACCGCCTATCTGACCGAGCTGATGGTCCGCCGGATCGTGGAGACCGGCATCCTGCCGGAAGGCGCGCTGCAGCTCATCTGCGGCTCGACGGGCGATCTGCTCGATCACGTCACCTGTCAGGATGTGGTCACCTTCACCGGATCTGCCTCCACCGGGCGCATGCTCAAGGCGCAGCCGGCGATCATCGAGAATTCGGTCCGCTTCACCATGGAGGCCGACAGCCTGAACGCGGCGATCCTGGGCACCGATGCCGGTCCCGGCACGGAGGAGTTCGACCTCTTCGTTAAGGAAGTCGCCAGGGAAATGACGGTCAAGGCCGGGCAGAAATGCACCGCCATCCGCCGGGTGATCGCGCCGCGCGCCCATGTGGACGCGCTGGTTGCCGCTCTGACGGAACGCCTCGGCAAGACGGTCGTCGGCGATCCGGCCAACGAGGCGACCCGCATGGGCGCGCTTGCAAGTCTCGACCAGCGCGACGAGGTGCGCGACCGGATCAAGGACCTGTCTCAGGACGCGGAAATTGTCGCTGGCGCTCCCGATGCCGTCCAGGTCGCCTCGGGCGATGCGGACAAGGGGGCGTTCCTCAATCCGGTGCTGCTTTACTGTGCCAAGCCGTTCGAGGCCAAGGCCGTGCACGATGTGGAGGCCTTCGGCCCGGTGTCGACCGTCATGCCCTATGACACGATCGAGGAAGCCGTAGACCTCACCCACAAGGGCAAGGGCTCGCTGGTCGCCTCCGTCTTCACCAACGACCCCAAGGTCGCCGAAGACGTGGTGCTCGGCATGGCGCCGTTCCATGGCCGCGTCATGATCGGCAACCGCGCCAGCGCCAAAAGCTCCACCGGTCACGGCTCGCCGCTGCCGATGCTGGTTCATGGCGGACCGGGCCGGGCAGGGGGCGGCGAGGAACTCGGCGGCATGCGCGGCGTCAAGCACTACATGCAGCGCACCGCCGTCCAGGGTGTGCCGCGTCTCTTGTCGGCGGTCACCGGCCGCTGGATGGATGGCGCCGACGTCAACAAGGACGGCGTCCATCCGTTCCGCAAGTCTCTGGCGGAACTCAGGATCGGCGACCAGCTCGTTACCGCGAGCCGCGAGGTCACGCTGGAGGACATCGAGCATTTCGCAGAGTTCACCGGCGACACCTTCTATGCCCATATGGACGAGGCGGCGGCCAAGGCGAACCCGTTCTTCGAAGGCCGGGTGGCCCACGGCTACCTGATCGTCTCCTTCGCCGCAGGTCTCTTCGTCGACCCGGCGCCGGGCCCTGTGCTTGCCAACTACGGCGTCGACAACCTGCGCTTCCTGACCCCGGTCAATCCGGGCGACACCTTCCAGGTTCAGCTCACGTGCAAGGAGATCAACCCGCGCGTCAACGCCGACTACGGCGAAGTGCGCTGGGACTGCCAGGTGACCAACCAGAACGGCGACGCCGTCGCCCTCTACGACGTGCTCACCATGGTGGCCAAGACCTGGCCGCTGGTGGAGAGTTGAGGCGAGGGCAGAGGGGCTATCCTCTCTTGCCACACTAACGATAGTCATCCCGGACGAAGCCTTGCGGCTTTTCCGGGATGACTGCGGTTAGGGGAGTGGCGCCGTACCATGCCGCACCCAATGGGAAGAGAAATATCGGCGTCCGCATTCTCCCCATCTACGAGCCCCCACAAAAAAATGACCGGGCAGAGCCCGGTCATGAGGTCGTGTGGGAGTTTATGGTTATTATCAGCAAGTGACGGTCACCGGACCGCCTTGATGCCTTCCAGCACCAGCGTTGTGGCAATGTCGGCGTAGTCGTCGCGGGTGATTGGGCCGCCTTCGCGGAACCACATGTAGGCCCAGTTCATCATGCCGAAGAGGGACATGGTGACCGGCATCAGGAGCGGGCGTTCCGCATTGTCGAGGGACGGATTGATCTCCCGCAGAATAGCGGAAAAGCGGCGGACGATGCGCCGTTCGATGGCGCGGATTGCGTCGCGCTGGTCGTCGTTGAGCGCCTCGGAGGCGTTGAGCTGGACCTTGTGCTCGTTGTCCGCGTCCCGGTAGTTCTCCAGCGTGATCCGCACCAGCGCATGCAGCCGGTCTTCCGGCGAAGCCTTCGGATCGTCGGCCGCCTCGACCGCGGCGTCCAGATCCTCCAGATGACTCTGGATGATGGCGAAGATCAGCGCATCCTTGGCCGGGTAGTAGTGATAGAGCAGGGACTTGGACACGCCGGCGGAATTGGCGACCAGGGACATGGAGGCCTTCTCCATGCCCTGTTCGGCAAAGACGGCAGCCGCACTCTCCAGAATGCTGCGCTGCTTGTCTTCAAAATCGCTGGCGCGGGTGCGGGCCATGCCTTTGGTTCACCTGTCGTCTCGGGTTTGAAGGAGGGGGAGGCCCCTCCTTATTCCTTGGGCCGGTTGTCGACGACCCGCTTGGCCTTGCCCTGGGAGCGTTCCACGCCGCCCGGCTCGGTCACGTCGATGCGTGTGGAAACGCCGATCACGCTCTTGATGTGATGGGCGAGTTCCTTCGCCGATGCGCCGCGGGCGTCCGCGCTGGCGGCACTCTCGGTCGATTCCACGTGGACGGTCATGTTGTCCATGCGGCCCTCGCGGTTGAGCTCGATCTGGAAATGGGGCGCAAGGCCGGCGCATTTCAGGATCTGTTCCTCGATCTGGGTCGGGAAGACGTTGACGCCGCGCAGGATGATCATGTCGTCCGACCGGCCGGTGATCTTTTCCATCCGCCGCATGGAGCGGGCGGTGCCCGGCAGCAGGCGGGTCAGATCGCGGGTGCGATAGCGGATGATCGGCAGGGCTTCCTTGGAAAGCGAGGTGAACACCAGTTCGCCTTCCTCGCCGTCGGGCAGGACTTCGCCGGTCGCCGGATCGATCACTTCCGGATAGAAGTGGTCTTCCCAGATGTGCAGGCCGTCCTTGGTTTCCACGCACTCGTTGGCAACGCCCGGGCCCATGACCTCGGAGAGGCCGTAGATGTCGACTGCGTGCATGTCGAAGGCCTGCTCGATTTCCTGGCGCATGGCGTTGGTCCAGGGCTCGGCGCCGAAAATGCCGACGGCGAGCGAGCTTTCGCGGGGGTCGAGGCCCTGCCGGCGGAACTCGTCGAGGACCGACAGCATGTAGGACGGCGTCACCATGATGATACGTGGCTTGAAGTCGTCGATCAGGGTCACCTGGCGTTCGGTCATGCCGCCGGACATGGGCACCACGGTGCAGCCGAGCTTCTCGGCGCCGTAATGGGCGCCAAGACCACCGGTGAACAGGCCGTAACCATAGGCGACATGGACAATGTCGCCGGGACGACCGCCAGAGGCACGGATGGAGCGGGCGACCATGGACGCCCAGGTGTCGATGTCCTTTGCGGTATAACCGACCACGGTCGGCTTGCCGGTGGTGCCGGAGGAGGCGTGGATACGGACCACATCCGACTGCGGCACGGCAAACATACCGAAAGGATAGTTGTCGCGCAGGTCCGTCTTGACGGTGAAGGGGAACTTGGCGAGGTCGCCCAAGGTCTTCAGGTCGTCCGGATGGACGCCGTGGGCGTCGAATTTCTGCTTGTAGAACGGCGAATTGTTGTAGGCGTGGGTCAGAGACCACTTCATGCGCTCAAGCTGCAGGGCCGAGATCTCGTCGCGCGAGGCGGTTTCGATCGGCTCCAGATCGCCGGGGCGTGGTGACAGATCCTCCATGGGGTCCTCCTGCTTCGGATAATGACGGTCTTGAGCCGTTTACTCCGGTAGATGCGTACCTTTGACGGTGGCTGAGTGGCCGGTGAACCGGGCAATCATTTCGCCGTTCTGATTGGTGATGGTGATGTCGTAGAGCCCGGTGCGTTTCTTGCGCGAGACTTCGCGGGCTTCCGCGGTCAGCCGATCGCCGATGCGGCCGGGCGCCAGAAAAGTGACCGAGCAGTGCTGAGCGACCGTCAACTGGTTGTAGGTGTTGCAGGCAAAGGCAAAGGCGCTGTCGCACAGGGTGAAGATATAGCCGCCGTGACAGTTGCCCTGGCCGTTCGACATGGCCTCGGTGATGGTCATGGACATGGTCGCTTCACCGGGGGCGATATGCTCCAGCTTCATGCCGAGTTTCTGGCTGGCGTGGTCGTTGGCCCACATGGCCTTGGCGCAGGCGTCGGCCATTTCCTGAGGGGTCATGGTCATTTGCCGCGAAACTCCGGTGCGCGCTTTTCCAGAAAGGCGGTGACGCCTTCCGCATAGTCCGCGCTCTTGCCGGCCTGGCGCTGGAAGTCGCGCTCCAGGTCGATCTGGGCATCGAAGGAATTGGTCGAGGCGGCCTGGATCAGCTGCTTGGTGAGGCCGAGCCCGAGGGTCGGGCCATTGGCGAGCTTGCGGGCCAGCGCCGTGGCCTCGTCCATCAGCTTGTCGTCGTCGAGGGCCTTCCAGATCATTCCCCAGTCGGCGGCGGTTTCCGCAGGCAACGGCTCGGCGGTGAGCGCCAGCGCCTTGGCGCGGGCCTCGCCGAGCAGGTGGGTGAGCGACCAGCTGCCACCCGCATCGGGCACCAGGCCGATCTTGGAGAAGGCCTGTATGAATTTCGCCGACTTGGCCGCCAGCACGATATCGCAGGCAAGGGCGATATTGGCGCCGGCGCCTGCCGCCACGCCGTTGACGGCGCAGACGATCGGCTTTTCCATGGATTTCATGATCCGAAGGGTCGGATTGTAGAGCGTGTCGAGGGTCACGCCGAGATCGGGCGCAGGGCCGCCGGCGCGCGGATCGCGGTTGCCGAGATCCTGACCGGCGCAAAAGCCGCGTCCGGCTCCGGTCAGCAGAACTGCGCCGATATTGGCATCGTCACGGGCGCGCTCGAACCCGGCGCGCAGTGCGTAATGCATGTCCTCGTTGAAGGAATTCAGTTTATCCGGACGGTTCAGCGTCAGTGTCAGGACACGCTGGTCCTCGACAACCGTCACAGCGGTTGAATCGCTCATATGTCTCCTCCCTGCAGGCCTCCAGCCTATTGGGCCTACTTTCCCATAGTCCGACCGGCCGGTCAATTAATTTTGACGGTCATTCGGTCGCATATTTCAAGTTTGAAAGTGTATGGTTCGGGAAGGGAGCGGAGGCAAACGCAAATGCCATGTAAGGGCAAGGCTTTGCGCCTCACACAAACCGCCACCCCGGCCTTGAGCCGGCGCCTGATCCATGCGCCCTAAGTCTTGGGTGGTGGAAAGAGGCAGGGCGGTGCCCATCCTCGGTTATCGTCCCGGCTGCAGCGAAGCGGAGAGCCGGGAACCAGTAATCCGAGAGGCCGGTTATTCGAGCCGGGAGGACATGGGGTACTGTTGGGGTGGACGGCCCCTACGGCATCGATGTGCCAGAATGAGGTTGTTACCGATCTCAAACGATGGAGCCG
>NZ_JBLXGP010000016.1:0-144760 GCF_048260565.1 Roseibium sp.
CGGAACCCATCTTGGCCAGCGGCAAAACGGCCGCAAAGCAGGCCGTACATATGACCGCAAGCGATCCGGAACACCTGCGAACTTCAACCTTGTAACCACGGGGCCGTCCACATATGGATCCCCGATCGCGCTTCGCTTGTCGGGGATGACACCGGGGAGTGGGCTAAGCTTTGCCTGAAGCTTGGTCTCACTGCGCCCGCGGGAACAGGTTCTCGATCTCGCCGAGGTCCGTTTCCTGGCCCAGGACGTCGAGGGCCGGTTTCCAGACCTCGCCGTCGCTGACCGGTGCATTCAGCATGGCCAGCGCCTTGTCTGCGGAGGTGGGGATCACCTGGCGCAGGGCCTCGAATACCAGCCTGAGGCAGTCGAGGGTCACATAGATCACCGTCCGGCAACGTTCTTCCGTTTCCGGGTTTTTGATCAGCTCCCATGGCGCCTGTTCCGCGAAATAGGTGTTCATGTCGTCGCAGACCGTGATCACCTTCTGCAGGTTATGCGGAATGTCGGGCAGGTCGATCCAGGTGCTGAAGCCTTTGACCGCTTCCACGACGGCGGCGCGGATCGCCTCGTCTTCCGCCGACAGCGGACCGGCGGCCGGCACCTTGCCGTCGAAGCGGCTCTTGGAGAACTTTGCCGCGCGCGACAACAGGTTGCCGATCTTGTTGCCGAGCTCGCTGTTGTAGGTCTGCTTGATGAAGTCGACCGAGATCTGGCTGTCGCTGTCCGAACGCATATGGCGGGCGAGATACCAGCGCAGCGCATCGGCGCCGAGCGTATCGACGATTTCGATCGGATCGACCACGTTGCCGATCGACTTCGACATCTTGACGCCGCCGGCGCCCACCCAGTGGCTGTGCACCGACAGCTTCTTCGGCAGGGGAATGCCCGCCGCCATCAGCATGATCGGCCAATAGACGCCGTGGGGCTTCAGAATGTCCTTGCCGATCAGGTGTTCGCAGGTCGCCCACCAGTCCGCATAGCCTTCGTCCGGCCAGCCGACGTTGGTCAGGTAGTTGGCGAGCGCATCGAACCAGACGTAGGTGACGAAATCCGGGTCGAACGGCAGCTCTACGCCGAGAGTTACGCGGGTCTTGGGCCGGGAGATGCAAAGATCCTCCAGCGGCTCGGAAAGCATCCGCTTCAACTCGTTGCGGAACGCCTGCGGCTGAACGAAGTCCGGGTTGTCGGCAATATGCAGCAGCAGCCGTTCGCGGAACGGCTCCATCTTCAGGAAGTAGTTGGTTTCGTCCGTCTGCTCTACCTTCATGGTCGGGTGCAGCGGGCACTGGCCTTCCTCGGTGAGGTCGGACTCCCGCTTGAACTCCTCGCAGCCCTTGCAGTAGGTGCCGGTATACTGCTTCTTGACGATCAGGTCCTTGTCGAAAATCGTCTGTTCCATGCCGGCGACGGCGGTCTTGTGGCCCTCGCGGCTGGTGCGGACGAAATAGTCGTAGCTGACGTCGAGCCTGTCGAACACGGCGCGGAATTCCTTGCCGCGCATGTCCAGATAATCCTTGATCTCCATGCCGAGATCGGCGGCAGCTTCCTGGTTCTTCTGGCCATGCTCGTCAACGCCGGTGGAAAGCAGAAGCTCGTAGCCGATCGCCAGGCGGTTGCGCTTCAGGATGTCTGCCATCACGGAGGTGAAAGCATGTCCGATATGGGGCGACCCGTTGACGTAATAGATCGGAGTGGTGATGTAGCTTTTCATCGGTTGCTTTCATTCTGGAGCGGCCGGAACCGCCAGCCCCGGAGGCTGGCGTCAGAAACGGTCCAAGGCGTTCGAAACGACTGGTTACGCGGTATATTTCACACTCACGTGGGGATGAAAAGCCCCGCCGCCGGGAAATCCCGACGCGGAGCCGGTTCCGCCGTCCGTTCTGGTTCAGGAGTGATTGTTCCTTAGATGGGAACGCGCGCGCCAAAAGAAAAGCGGGGCGGTCTTATGCGACCCGACGCCCCGCCTTTCGCCTTTCTGTCACGTCCCATCAGCTTCCGAAAATGTCGGTGGTGATGCCCTTGTACCAGCCGAGCGACTCCTCGTAGGTCGCCTGGCGGACGGCGGGGTCCTCGTGGGTCTGGCTGATGAAGCTGGTGGTCGAGGCGATCTTCTCCGCCGTGGGCGCATATTGCGCGCCGACCTTCACGCCGTCGTTGGTTTCAATCAGGCTCCAACAGGAATTGGAGTATTTCGCCGGGAAGACCCGGGATCCGGTCAGTTCACCCCGGATGGTCATGGCCGCGACCTTGGCCTGGCTGTTGGCGGCAAAGGCCGATTTCGGCATGTCGCCGGCGATGGTGGCGTCACCGAGAACGTAGATGGCGTCATCCATGACAGAGCGCATGGTCGCCGGATCTATCGGGCAGAAGCCGCTGTCGTCGGTGAGACCGGCTTTGGCGGCAATCATGCCGGCTTTCTGGGCCGGTATCAGGTTCACCAGATCGCCGTGAAAGGTGTCGAGGTCCGTCACGATGTCGCCGGTTGCCGGATCGACGCTTTTGATGCCGCCGTGCACGTCCGGTCCGTACCATTCGACCATGCCCGGATAATATTTCTCCCAGCCTTCCTGAAACAGCGCCTGCTTGGAGTATTTGGGCTTCGGATCGAGGATGATGATCTTGTTGTCTGTGTAACCCTTCGCCTTGAGGAGATGGGCGAACATGGAGGCGCGTTCGTAAGGAGCGGGCGGGCAGCGATACGGGTTGGGCGGCGGTACGATGACGATCTGCTGGCCCTTTTCGATCGCATCCAGTTTCGCTTTCAGAAGCGTCGTCTGCGGGCCGCCCTTGTAGGCATGGGGCATGATCTCGGAAGCTTCCTCTGTGAAGCCGGGAACAGAATCCCAGATGAAATCGATGCCCGGCGAGACGATCAGCCGGTCATAAGGGACTTTCGAACCGTCGGCCATCACCACGGTTTTGCCGTCCCGGTCGATTGTCCCGGCCCAGCCGTTGACGATGGTGATCCCGTAATTGGCGGCCAGGGTGTCGTAGTTATGGGTAATCGACTCGAGCGTGCGGAAGCCGCCCATATAGAGGTTGGAGAAGAAGCAGGTGATGTAGCTCGGGTCGGAGACGATCAGGGTGACATCCACATCTTCGCCGGCATCCTTGGCGATGTAGCGTGCGGCGGTTGCTCCACCGGGGCCGCCGCCGATGACGACCACCCGGGGTTTTCCTTCAGCACGAGCATAATGGGGCAGGGCGAGATGTGCTGCGCCCGCTCCGGCCAGAAGTCCGAATGAACGCCGGGTCAATCTTGTCATCATGCTTCCTCCCGTTGCTGTCTCTACTGCGGTTCGATGGAGCCGAAATAGGCCGCCAGCGCCGCGATCTCTTCATTGCCCAGATTGGTGGTCATGTTCTGCATGACCTGGTGGGTACGTACGTTCGTCTTGTAGTCGAACAGGGCCCGGATGAAGGCATTTTTCGGCCAGCCGATGATAGAGGGAATGCCGTCCGCATGGCCTGAGATCTGATGGCAGGTCACGCATTCCGTGGACAGGTATTCGCCATAGGCGATGTCGCCTTCAAGGGTCATGGCCGCGGCTCCGATTTCCGCTCCGACGGGGGCAGCTGCCGTCGGATCCTCCGCCGGCGCCGCGCCGGTTACACTCTTCAGGTAAGCAATCACATCGCGGCGGTCATTGACATTTCTCATGCCCCGGAAGGACATGCGCGTTCCCGGAACGAAGGCATTCGGCTTTTCAAGATAGATGTCGAGCGCGTGCGCACTCCAGGCGAAACCGCTCTGGCCCTTCGCGGTCATCGCGTTGGAATATTTGAAATCCGGCACGGAGCCGGCGGTGCGTCCGAACAGGCCGTCCAGATGAGGCCCGATGCCGTTGCGCGCGCCAGCGCCGACCTGATGGCAGGACTTGCAGGCGGAAAAGACTTTTTCTCCCCGCACGGGATCGCCGTCTTCTGCAGCCGCCGGCTGGAACGACCACATCAGAACGGCAAGGGCGGCTGCAAAAAGACGCCGGAATCGATAAAGGCACGGGCGCATGTTCTGCGCCCGTGCCCCTAGCAGAAAGTTTCGGTTGTCAGTCGACAGAGCCTGCACCTGCGTTTTCATCGTCATCACCCGAACCCGGGGTCACGTCGAGGATCCGGGCGCGCATGGTGATCGATACCGCATCGGCGGTGCAATCCTTCATGCACGGTTCCTTCTTCTCGGCATAGACCGGTTCTTCATCGCGGTCGTCGGCGATGAAGTTTTCTTCGTTCGGCATGTGAATGTCGGTGAAGTTCTTGTCCGACAGTTCGAAGTCCTCGTCGTCGACGATATCGTTCAGATAGAGCAGGTAGGCCGTGATCGCGTAGACGTCGTCATCGGACAGCGAACGGGCGTTGCCGAACGGCATGGCGCGGCGGACGTAGTCGTACACGGTCGACAGGTACGGCCAGTAGGAACCGATGGTCTTCACCGGGCGTTCCGCTGTCAGAGTACCCTGACCGCCGGCCAGTACCGGCCAGCGGCCGACACCTTCGCCGAAATCGCCGTGGCAGACGGCGCACTGTTCGGAAAACAGGACTTCGCCATCAGCAACCGTGCCGGAGCCTTTGGGCAGGCCGGTGCCGTCCGGACGGACGTCAATGTCCCAGGCTGCGATTTCTTCGGGAAGGGCGACACGGCCGATGCCGTAGACACCGCCCTCGTGTGTGCCGGCAGTCGGGGTGGCGTCCGACGCTTCCGTGGAAGCTGCGTCCGCGGCGGCCGTTTCCGTGCCTTTGTCTTCTGCGGGAGCCGCGGATTCCTTGGCCGGGGCAGCCGAGAAGGTCGCCAGATAGGCCAGGACATTTTCGATGTCCTTTTCCTTCTTCAGGCCGGCAAAGGCCATCTTGGTGCCCTTGATCATGTCCTTCGGCTTGGTCAGGTAGGTCGTGAGGGTTTCCTCGTTCCAGACCAGTCCGCCGGCACCGGCGTCCTTCATGTCGTTGGAATACTTGTAGTCTTCCAACGCGCCGGCGGTCCGGCCAAACAGGTCGTTCAGTTCCGGACCGACCTTGTGCTTCGCGCCTTCACCGACCGCATGGCAGGCGGCGCATTTCTTGAAGACCTTCTCGCCCTTGTCCGCATCACCGGACGCGTGCGCGGAAGTGAGCGCGAGGGGCGACAGGAGGGTCGCCGTCAGGGCAAGGGTTTTAAGCAACTTCGACATTTTCAACCGTCCCGTCTGCTTTGACATGCCAGGTCTGGATGCCGTTGTTATGGTAGATCGAGTTCTCGCCGCGTGCGGCACGCAGCTCGTTCTTGGTCGGCTGGTAGTATCCATGCTCATCCATCGCGCGGGACTGGAGCAGAAGCGGGGATCCGTCCCAGTTGATGTCGAGATAGAAGCGGTGCATCGACTTGGACAGGCTCGGACCGTCGATACGGGCAGTCGTCCAGTTGCGGCCGCCGTCTATGGAGACATCGACACGCGTGATCCTGCCGTTACCGGACCAGGCCACGCCGGAGATCACCAGCGGGCCCTTGCCGTGGGTGATCGGCGCCTGCGGGCTCGGCGAAGTGATGACCGATTTCGGGTCCATGACCCAGGTGAAGCGGCGGGCCTTGCCGTTGGCAAGAAGGTCCGTGTACTTCGAGGTCTCCTCGCGCTGATGCCAGGGTTCGTCACCGATTTCGAGGCGACGGAGCCACTTGACCCACATGTTGCCTTCCCAGCCCGGGACGACAAGGCGAAGCGGATAACCCTGTTCCGGACGCAGTGCTTCGCCGTTCATCTTGAAGGCGACAAGGCAGTCATCCATAGCCTTTTCGATCGGCACCGAGCGGGTCATCGCGGAGGCGTCGGCCCCTTCGGGCAGGACCCACTTGCCGTTGGTCTTGACGCCGGCTTCTTCGAGCAGGGTCTTGAGCGGAATGCCGGTGTACATGACGTTGTGGATCATGCCATGGGTGTACTGGCAGCCGTTCAGCTGGGAGCCGCGCCATTCCATGCCGGAGTTGGCGGCACATTCCAGGAAGTAGACGTGGTTCTGGCGCGGGAAGCGCTTCAGGTCTTCCATGGTGAAGACGAGCGGTGTGTCCACCAGACCATTGATCATCAGCCGGTGGTCGGCCGGGTTGATCTGCGCGGTGCCGCCGTGGTGGCGTTCGAAACAGATCCCGTTCGGCGTGATGATGCCGTCGAGTTCATGGAGCGGCGTGAAGTTGATCGAGGAGACCGGATCGGCGGTCAACCACTCGACGTTGCGGCGAACGACATTCGCCTCGAACTCGGACGGCAAACCGTAGGGCGCCGAGTCGACGCCGTCGCCAAGATAGCGGTTCCAGTCCTGTATCTCGGTGATCAGCGGATCGCCGGCGGCCTGGGCGGGAACGGTCAGTGCGCCAGCCGCAACGGCGGCGCCACCGGTTGTCAGGCCTGCTTTCAGCAGCGACCGACGGTTCATGTCGGGCCCCCGATCCGCGGTCGGATCTTGCAAGGGGTGTCCCGTAACCTTTGTGTCACTCATCTTATTTCCTCGGGTTAAGGGCGTTTCCAGTTATTGGAATGAGCGGGGTGGTGGTGCGCTGTGGGGAGAGACACAGCGCACCTTTCAGCCGGCAAGCTTGACGGACTGGTTGTCCGGCAGCTTGACTACGGGGTTCTTGGAAAGGTGGTTCTCGACGACATCCCAGATCGCTGGACCTTCGGTGTCTTCGTTGACGGAAGCCCAGCCGGCGACCACGTAGTCCTTGGCCGGATCGATGGCTTCGCCAGTCGCGAGCAGGGTCATGTCGGAGATACGCTCGCCGATCTCCTTGTTCGGGTCGATCGTGTAGCCCATGCCGCCGACGCGGACCATGTCGCCGCCCTGCTGGTAGTAGGGGTCCTTGTTGAACAGGTTGTCGCCAACGTCTTCCAGGATGTCCTTCAGGGTCTGGCCGCTCATGGAGGAGCGGTAAGCCGCCGGATAGGTCATCGCACAGGCGTTATGGAGGTCCTCCACCGTGATGTCCTGGCCCGGAAGGACGCTCGTGCCCCAGCGGAAGCCGGGAGACAGGGCGATCTGGGCGTCGCGTTCTTCCAGCAGCGCCTGACAGATCAGGTCGTCGAAGGTGCCGTTGAAGTTGCCGCGGCGGTAGAGCAGGTCTTCCGTCGTGCCGATCTTGCGGACCAGTTCGTCGGCGAAGGGGGCGCGCACCTCGTCGATCAGGGCGGCCATTTCCGCGTCCGGCGTGATCACGTCGGAGAAGACCGGGATCAGCCGGTACTTGTAGCCGGCGACCTTGCCGTCCTTCACATCCAGGTCGACGCGGGACACGAACTTGCCGTTGGAACCGGAAGCGATCACGAGGGTGTCGTTGACGATCACCGGCTCGGGCAGGGCATCATGGGTGTGGCCCGTGAGGATGACATCAATGCCGTCGACCCGCGAGGCGAGCTTGCGGTCCACGTCGAAGCCGTTGTGGGAGAGAAGAACAACGAGCTCGGCGCCTTCGTCGCGCGCTTCGCCGACGTGCTTGGCAATGTCTTCCTCACGGATGCCGAAGGACCAGCCCGGGATCATCCACCGCGGGTTGGCGATCGGGGTGTAGGGGAACGCCTGACCGATGACCGCGATCTTCGTGCCGCCGCGCTCGAACATCTTCCACGCCTCGAACGCGGGCTCGTCCCATTCGTTGTCGTAAATGTTGGAGCCGAGGAACGCGAAGGGGAGGGCTTCGATCGCTTCCTTCACCCGGTCCGTTCCGTAGGTGAATTCCCAGTGGCCGGTCATGGCGTCCGGCTGAAGGGAATTCATGACCGTGATCATGTCCTGGCCGAGGGTCTTGTTGGAGGTGTAGCTGCCCTGCCAGGTGTCGCCGCCGTCGAGCAGCAGCATGTTGTCGCCGCGCTCGGAGCGGATCCGCTTGATGATGGTCGCGACCCGGTCCATGCCGCCCATCTTGCCGTAGGTTTTCGCCAGGGAGACGAAATCCTCGGAGGTGAGGGCGTAGGCGTCCGGCGAGCCCGGATCGATGTTGTAGAGCTTCAGGAAGTCGGCCCCGGTCACATGGGGCGGTTTGCCCTGGACGTCGCCGATACCGAGGTTGATGGACGGCTCGCGGAAATAGAGCGGCTTGAGCTGGGCGTGAATGTCGGTGATGTGGACCAGCGTCACGTTGCCGGTCGGTTCCATCGACAGGAGTGCGTCCTCCGTCAGACCCTGTTGGGCCATCAGCTTCGACCAGCTGCCCGCCATGCCTGAGCCGAGAAGGGCGCTTGTGGCGGTTGCCGCCATTAGGAACTCACGTCTTGAAAACATTCACGTCTCCAGGTCTTGGCTGCCGGTTGCCCGGGTGCCGTTTCCTTCGGTTTATCCGGACAAGGCTCGCCCGTTGGCACACAAAGCATGTGCACCGGATAAGCCGTTGCCGATTGTTGTTGGTTCTTTGCCGGAGATCTCTCCGGAGCTGGATGCGGCGGCGTACCGCCGCATCGAGGGCTATCGAAAAGCCGTGGGACCTATCGGGTCCTGAGTACTTCCTGAATTACTGGCGAACCGCAGGGGTTTCGACCGAAAGGCCGGTACCGCGCCAGGTCACATACACTTCCAGAGCCATCAGCTCATCGGAAAACGCCTTCGGGAAACTTGCCCGCGTGTCGCGGATACAGCCCCGGAAGCGATTGTGCAGGGAAACCATGTTCGCCTGTTTCAGGCGGTAGGTCGGGAAGCCGTTGACCTGCCCCTGGCTGAGGTGGTCCGCACGAATGTAGTTGCCCCAATTCTCCTCGTGGCAACTTGCGCAGGAGAGGTTCAACTGGCCGGTGCGGGTGTAGTACTCGTCCTTGCCCTTGTCCCACCAGCTCTGCATGTCGCCCTCGGCAAGGTCAATCTTCACCGGCTCGCCGAGAGATTGATGCTTGATGAAGGTGACCAGGGCCTTCTGATCGCCGGCGTCGAACTTGTAGGGCTCGGCCTTCATGTTCTCCGTGCGGCATTCATTGACCTGGAGTTCCAGGTTGAAGGGCTTGTTGGCTTTGGCATTCCACTTGGGATACTGGGCGCCAACGCCCTTCATGCTTTCCGCGGCGTCCCCGTGGCATGAGGCGCAGGATTTGCCTGCGGCACCGTCCACCGTGTTCCAGATTTCGCCGCCCCGCTCCACATAGAGCATGGCCGGGTTCTGGAAGGAATCGGCTTCCATTTCGCGCGTTTCGTCGGTCCGGAAATGCCAACCGGAAATGACCTCATCCAGAGGATGACCTTCCGGGGCCGGGGCCCGGGTTGTCATTTCCAGTTCGCCGTCGATGACCAGTTTTTCATCGACTGGACCGCCGGCAAATGCGCTTCCGCAGGTTCCGGCTGAAAGCATTGCTACAAGAGCTAAGCTTATTTTCATTATCTTGGCCAAATCGTCTCCTCCCGATTTGAGTGAAATGCGGGCGGTGCCATCGGAATGGAGCCCGCATCAGCCATTATTATTCGACCGTGATCTTGTTCTCGGTGGAATAGGTGCTGCCGTCGTCGTCCAGCCAGCTGAACTTGAACGTGCCGCTGTCTTCCACTTTGGCGCTGAACTCGAGGTACGGGTTGGCCGAGACGGCCGGTTCCAGATCGCAGGAAAAGACCACCTGACCGTTAAATTCGCAGGTGAACTTGTTGATGATCTGGCGCGGAATGACGTTGCCTTGCTTGTCCTTGCGCTGACCGGATTCCATCGGGTGGCTGATCAGCGTCTTGATGGTGATCACTTCGCCCTTGGAGGCCTTTTTAGGCACCTTAACGCGCGGTTTCGGAGCTGCCATGATGCGTTCCTTGTTTATTCGATTTGTTCTAGAAGAGCCGCTGGTTCCGGATTAACCGCCGCAGCCGCCGATGGTGACCTTGACTTCCTTCTTGTCCATGAAGGTGGATCCGTTGCTCATCTTGGCAACTGCGATCACGTTCTGGGTCTTGGCAAGACGGATACGGGTCTTGGCATCAGCCGCACCGCTCATCGCGGTGAAGTGGAAGGTGGCAACAGCCGGCGACGGGTTGCCGTCAGCCAGGATGAGGACCGATTCGACATAGTCGTCTGCGGTCATCGGGCTTTCGACGGAAATGCCGACGGGAACGGTGTTGCCGTTCTCTGCGATTTCCGGGGTATCGAGCGTGATTTTGCCGCTCTCCGGCATCGCGCCACCGGTGAATGCCTTGATCGCTGCTTCCGTGTCTTCGGTCGCGGCAAAAGCGATCCGCGGGGCGAGGGTCAGGAAGGCGGCTGCGCCTGCAGTCAGGCCGAGTGCCTCGCGTCTGGTTAGGGTCATCCCTTTCTCCTTGGGTATTTGGGTTATTGTTCTTTAAGCGTCGTCAGGTAGGCGACGACATCTTCGACTTCCTGGGCGGACAGGATGGTCTTGCCCGCGAATTTCTCGTCGACATTGATGCCGACGTGCATGGAGTAGAAGCCAGGCATAACGGTCTGCTCGCCGAAGACCTGCTTGCTGTCGATGATGATGGCGCGCAGCTGATCCGCGGAATAGCGGTCGGCAACTCCGTCGAGCGACGGTCCGACCTCGCCGTGGAACAGCTGGTCCTTGAGATCCGTAGCCGCATGACAAGCCAGGCAATTGCCTTTCTTGCGGTCGGCAAATGCGGCGCGTCCGGCCGCCGGGTCGCCCGCTTGCCCCGTCAGGGATGCCTTGACCTCGAAGTCGTCGTTGAATTTCACGTCATCCGGCGCCACGGGCGCGGCGATTGCGCTTCCTGCCAATGCAAGCGATGCAACGGCGATCGAATAAATGAAGCCCTTGGTCATAAGTCGGCTTTCCTCCTCAGTGCAGTCCGGTTAGTCCGGAACGTGCGCCCGGGACGCTTCATACATCCCCGGCGATCCTCATTCAACAAAAGATATGATTTTTTGCATGTGTTGCCAATAGGCGATTTCACGCATTTGCCATATCCGCGGTATTCGCGCGCGGTTGTTACTCCGCGCCGAGACGTCCCTCCTCTCGTAACTGATTGATTATACGGGCATGATACTTCTGAAAGTGCTCGTCCCCCTCGTAGCCTTTTTCATTGACCCAGCGGAACATATTGAGGAACGTCCACTTGCCGAAGGCCCCTGGCATGGTCGCGACGGCGGCCTCCGGGACCGTTTTTCCGTCTGGAATGGAATCGGGCAGAAACACGATCGTGGGGGTGAAAACATAACCCCATTTGCGCGCGGCGCTCTTTTCGGTCAGCACGTCTCCGTCCAGGTCGGTGACCTCCTCGTCGCCGAACATGTTGTACTGGACAACCATGAAATGGTCCTTGATGAAGTCGCGGACTTCCGGATCGCTGAGCAGTTTTTCATGCATCGCCTTGCAGTAGATGCAGCCACGCTGCTCGAAAATGATCGCCAGACGTTTTCCCTCCGCATTGGCGGCCTGTATGTCTTCTGCGATGTCACGGAACGTGATGGTGAACCAGGGTTCCTTGTGCAGTCCGTCTTCGCCCATGGTCACAGCGCCTGCCGGCCCAAGGGCGGCCGGGCCGGTCAAGGCAAGGGCAAGCAGTGCAAACCGGAACAGGGCATTCCTTATGAATTCAGGCATGATGTCCTCTCCTTGTATGGACCTGAGCACCCGCTATCCCACTTGCTGGAAGGCGGGAAAGGTATCCAGTAGCCAGTAAGATATGTCCGACATCTTTCCGGTGATGAACAGAATGCCGGTCAGGACGAGAAAACCGCCCATTATCTTTTCGACGGTTCCCATGTGCTTGCGAAAGCGGCTCGCCCAGCCGAGAAACCGGCTGGCGAAGGCGGCCGCCAGAATGAACGGGAGACCGATCCCGAGTGCATAAACGAGCAGAAGCAGGCTGCCCTGTGCAGGGTTCGTCGTTCCCGCCATGAACAGGATTGCCGCCAGCACCGGGCCGACGCAAGGTGTCCAGCCGAAGGCGAAGGCAAGGCCGATGATATAGGCGCCCACAAGGCCGGCTGGTTTGCGTTGCACCTGGACGCGGGCTTCGCGAAAGAGCAGGCCAATGCGGAACACACCGAGGAAATGCAGGCCCATGACGATGATGATGGCGCCGGCAACGATCGCCAGGGTGTCGAAATACTGGGCGATGGTCTGGCCGATGACGCTGGCTGTTGCCCCAAGGGCCACGAAGACGGTGGCAAATCCGAGAACGAAGGCTATGGAAGAAAAAATGATCCTGCGGCTGGTTGCCGCGGTTGCGGTTTCGCCCTTGAGCTCATCCACGCTGACGCCGGCGAGATAACACAGGTAAGGCGGGACAATCGGCAGAACACATGGTGAAACGAAAGACAGCAGACCGGCCAGAAAGGCCGCGCCAACCGATATGTCCAGCATTATATTCCTCCCAACGGACGTTATCTGTTCACCGTCCCTTGATTTCAAAGTATTCAAAACTTCCTATATAAAGCAATCGGGAATCTCAAATAATGCGCAGAAACTCACGAGGAGGCGACGTGCGAGCTTTTTTGATCGGAGCCTTGACCCTCCTGGCGGGCGTTGGCGTGCAGGCCGGTGCATGGTCGGCGGAACTGATCATGATCGAGGAGCCGGGGTGTCCATGGTGCCGGGCATGGAACGAACAGATCGGCATCGCCTATCCGAAGACCGAGGAGGGCAAGCGGGCGCCGCTCAGGCGCGTGGACCTGACCGAGCCCTGGCCGGAGGATCTGAAGGACATCCGTCCGGAGCGGGTCACCCCGACCTTCATTCTCGTGGATGCCGGCAAGGAAGTCGCACGCTTGCGTGGATATCCGGGCGAGAACTTCTTCTGGCCGCTTTTGGATGAGATGTTGGAAAAGCTGGATACCGCGCAGAATTAGTCAAGAAAATCCCCTGTGCGTCACTTTTGTTTGTTGGCAAAGTGGTGTAAGGGCTGTATTCCTCTGAGGTACTCAAGCGTTCATGAAAGTAGTGGACGCTCCCGAGTGCGGCAGGCAACATCGAAACGGTAGCGGATATGAACCTTCCGATCCTGAAAAAGGGTGCAGACCCGGCGGAGTTCGACGAGCTGTTCGAGCAGGCGCGCAAAGCCAGCGACCTTTTGAAGGCGCTGTCCCACGAAGTGCGCCTTCTGATTCTTTGCCTGCTTTCGGAAGGGGAGAAGTCGGTTTCCGAACTGGAAGAAATCCTGACCATGCCCCAGGCGGCCGTGTCGCAGCAGCTGGCCCGGCTCAGGATGGAAGGGCTCGTAACGTCCCGGCGCGATGGGCGGCTGATCTTTTACAGCATCCGGGACGATGAAGTGAGCAGCATCATTTCCGCCCTCTACGACCTCTTCTGCACGGATGTACGCCCCCCGAAAGCCGAAGGTGCGCCCGCCTGACACCCGAAGGGCCGGGCTCTTTTGCCCGCTGACCGCCTTCGTTTGCGCTTGTGGGGCTCGCGTTTGTGGTGGGAAACACCACGGCACGCAACCCGCCTTGTCAGCAGACAAAAGCGCGCCGGTCAAATGCTTCAAAGTTATCGCCCGATGCTCCAATCCCGGCCTTGCCAAGAATTCCCGCATTGCGCTGCAGCATGGCGAATGATTGCGGCGGCTCTTCCCGGTTGATAAAAGAATTTTAACCGCTGGATATTTGCCGGGCGGCGGATTTGGACGCGTATTTGCCGCAAAGGCAACGGGAAAACACTTACAGCAGGCCGGGCAATCCAATGAGTGAATTCGAACCGCTGGTATTACTTCCTCTATTGGGGCTTGGCGCCGGGGTGGTTCTCGGATTTGTCGCGCGCTGGAACCATTTCTGCACGCTGTCGTCCCTCGAACGGCTCTGGTACGCCGGCGACAGCAGTGGCGTGCGGACCTGGGCCCTGGCGTCGCTGACGGCGCTGCTCGCCACGCAACTGCTGGTCGCGGCTGATCTCGCCTCGCTTGAGAACTCCTTCTATCTTGATCCTCGCTTCGGCTGGACCGGGGCGATTGTCGGCGGCGTCATGTTCGGCATCGGCATGGCCCTTGTCGGAACGTGCGGCTTCGGTGCCGTGGTCAGGCTCGGCGGCGGAAGTCTGAGGGCGTTTGTCGTGCTCATCGTCATCGGCCTGACCGCCCTTGCGACCCAACGCGGGCTGCTCGGACAGGCAAGGATCCACGTGGTCGACAATCTTGCCGTGGATCTGGGCTTCGCCGGAAACCAGTCGATCGGCAGCCTTCTGTCCTATGTGCTGGGCTTCGATGTAAGCCGGCCGTTCGTCATTCTGGTCGGCTTCATCGGCCTGTTGTGGGTCTTTTCCCTCAAAAGTTATCGCAGGCAGGGGGCGCAGGTCCTGACCGGCCTGCTGATCGGTCTTGCGATCGCTTTCGGATGGTGGGCGACGAGCCATGTCGCCAAATCCGCGTTCCATCCGGTTCAGGTCGAGGCAGGGTCTTTCGTCGTCCCGGTCGGCGACACGATCATGCAGTTCATCACCTATACGAATACCCTTCCGGATTACGGCGTCGGCCTGATTTGCGGCACCCTTGTGGGAGCCATCGCCGCGGCCTTGTGGCGGCGTGATATCCGATGGGAGGCTTGCGACGACGCACGCGAACTCAGCCGGCATATTCTGGGGGCGGCTCTGATGGGCGTCGGCGGCGTCATCGCCATGGGCTGCACGGTGGGGCAGGGGATTTCGGCTTTTTCCACGATGGCCCTGTCGGCGCCGATCGTGCTGCTGTCAATTGCCTTCGGTGCCCGGCTGGGTCTGGCCTGGCTGTTCGAAGGCTCGTTCCTGGCGGCCTTCCAGCGCAATCAGAGCGGACACGACGACGGGTCGCGCCAGGCCGCTGAATAAAACGCCATCTTCCTTGCTTCCGACTTCCGTTAAGGGAGGCGGCGGAAGCAAGGGGATGCGTGCGTCAGATAATCTCTAAAACCGAACCGCCTCAACCGGCCGCAACGAAGCGGTAGGCTGTGCCGTTGCGCTCGGCAACGCCCTGGCCCGGGTGGGGCAGGTGATAGCCGATGATCTTCGTTTTGTCGGTGGCAATGCGGTCGAGCAGCGCCGTGCGGGTTACCACACCCTTGTCCGGGTCCTGGTCCGTTCCCGACTGCCACGTCGGCTTTTCGAAGGAAATGACCGCATTGGAGATGGCGTCGCCCACGACCAGCAGGCTGTCGCCGCCGCCGTGCAGCATATAGGACGTGTGGCCGGGCGTATGGCCGGAGGTATCGATGGCCTCAACGCCGGGCAGCACTTCCATCCCGGGCGTGATCATGGCCACCTGGTCGGCGATCGCTTCGAACCGGGCCTGGGCGCCGACAACGAAGGTCTTGCGCTCCTCAGGGGTATTGGCGAGCGTGTCGTCGGCGAGCCAGTAATCCCATTCGGCCTGCGGTACCCAGTACTGGGCTTCGGAGAACAGCGGTTCGTCGAAGTCGTCGAGGACGCCCCAAAGATGATCGGGATGGCCGTGGGTGAAGATCACGTCGGTCACGTCGGCCGGGCCGATCCCAGCCGCCTCCAGGGAGGACAGCAGTTCACCTGCCGTCGGCTGGAAATTGGCGCCGGAGCCGACATCGAACAGCGCCAGACGGTCACCGGTGCGCAGCATCGTGACATTGCAGTCCGGTGTCAGTGCGTCGGTGGCCATGCCATGCGGCTTCAAAAGGTCCGCGACTTCTTCCTTGGTTTGTTCCGGCAGGACGAAGCTCATCGGCAGGGACAGATGTCCGTCGGAGAACACCTGAACTTCCATATCGCCGATCATGATCGGGCCGGCGGCCGCGAAGGACGGCTTCAGGCCTGCGCCGGCCATCGTGAGGAAAGCTGCTCCACCGGCAAGAATTTCCCGGCGCGATAGCCCGGGATTGAGAAATTTGGGCATTTCATCCTCCACACATGCATTTTTTCGAATTTATCGGACTTTCCTTGAGGAACGTCAATGCATGGCAGTTCGAATTGTACTCAGGATTATTCCATTCAGACGGGCAGTGCGCCCGGTAGGGGCAGTGAAGAACGATGAATTTGACTTACTTTCTGGAACGGTTTTCCGAACCCTGGATCCTGACGGTCGGCGGATTGACCGTGGGAGTACTCTTCGGCGCTTTCGCCCAGCAGAGCCGATTCTGTCTGCGGGCCGCCGCGCTCGATTTTGCGCATGGCATCTTCGGCGTCCGGCTTTCGGTCTGGCTGATGACCTTCTCGGCCGCGGTTCTTGGAACCCAGGTTCTGGTCGCCCTTGGGGAGGTGCATGCAACCGAAGCACGGCAGCTGGCTTCGCCGCAAAGCCTGAGCGGGGCCGCAATCGGCGGGCTTTTGTTCGGCTCCGGCATGATCCTCGCCCGCGGTTGCGCAAGCCGGCTTCTCGTGCTGTCGGCGACGGGGAATCTGCGTGCTCTACTGTCCGGTCTGGTGTTTGCCGTCATGGCGCAGGCCAGCCTGCGCGGCATTCTGATGCCTGCCCGCGAATGGGTCGCCGGGTGGTGGACGACCGCCGATATCGGCGGCAACGACCTGATGGCATTCCTGTCCATGTCCTTCACGGTCACGATTCTGCTGTCCTTGATGTGGCTGGCGGCGGGGGTGTTCTTTGCAGTAAGAAGCCGGGCACCGCTCTGGCAGATGATCGCGGGGCTGGGCACAGGACTGACCATTCCGGTCGCGTGGTGGTTCACATCGTCGATGGCGTCGCAGGCTTTCGAGCCGGTGCAGATCGAAGCGGTGACGTTTACCGGCCCGTCCGCCGACACGCTCATGCTGTTCCTGTCTCCGCCGGGATCGACCCTCGACTTCGACGTTGGGGTGGTGCCGGGCGTTTTTCTCGGCTCTTTCCTGGCGGCTCTGTTGACCCGTGAACTCGCGCTGCAGGGGTTCGAAGGCGGAAAATCCATGGCCCGTTACATGACCGGAGCGGCCATGATGGGCTTCGGCGGCATGCTGGCCGGCGGCTGCGCCGTCGGTGCGGGCGTGACCGGGGCCTCGATCGTCGCTCTGACCGCCTGGGTCACGCTGACGTGCATCTGGTTCTCGGCAGTGGTGACCGACCGGCTGATCGAAGTTCAGCCGAAAAAGACGCCTGAAGAAAAGATCGTGCCGGAAGAGGAAATGATCGCGAAAGCCGCTCTTCAGCCGGTACCCGTTCAACGGGGGTGAGAACGGGAGCCGGCCTAACGGTACTTCTCGATAAACGCATCGATGGAAAGGGTGCGGAAATCGGGAAGGCGCTCCTTCAGCGTCGCGTGGTCCCAATCCCACCACGCGATTTCCTGGAGCGCGTCGGCTTGGGGTTCGGTGAAGCGGCGCTTGATCGGTTTTGCCGCGACACCGCCGACGATGGTGTAGGGCGGCACGTCCTTTGACACCACCGCGCCCGCCGCCAGGATCGCGCCGGTTCCAACGGTCACGCCGGCCAGGACCGTCACCCCGTGCCCGATCCAGACATCATGGCCGATGGTCACCCAGTCCTTCTTGCGCCACTCGAAGAACGCGTCGTCGTTTTCGCCCAGATCATAGGCGGCTGCCCGGTAGGTGAAGTGGTGCTGCGAGGCGCGCCAGGTCGGGTGATTGCCCGGATTGAGCCGGACGCTCCGGGCAATGGAGCAGAACTTGCCGATGGTGGTCCACACCACATCGCCGTTCTGGACGATATAGGAATAGTCGTCCATCGAGCTCTGGCGCATTTCCGTGTAGGCGCCGACTTCCGTCCACACGCCGAGTTCGCAATCGATCACGACAGCCTGTTCGTGGATGGACGGGTCCGAGGAGAGAGCTGGTTTTTCGGTGGGCGATTTCATGGACGGGGACTTCCTGTTGCGGGGGCATGCCGACCGCGATCGGCATTTCAGGGCTTCCCTTACTTACTTTCGACGCGCCGAACTACGACAGTTCGGTGACAGTTTGATGAATTTTTCAAGAATTCATCAAGAAGAAGAGGCTGTTTAAATTTCTTAGTGCCTTGCCTGGGCAGGAAAAATCGGCCGAGCCGTCAAAGTTTTACCCATTCCCGAAATCCGAGTGCCTTCTAATTCATCATTATTGCGTTTGAGTTGTCCGGCAATGGCGTGATGACTGTCATTTGTCTGTAATACTCTCGTGGCTCTTGTCCCTCAAATACGAAACAACACGGACAGGGCTGCCGGGTGATTCAATTCGAACACGTGACCAAGACCTTCGGGACGCGAACCGCCGTCGACAAGGTGAGTTTCTCGATCGACAAGCCGCAAATGATCGGCGTGATCGGCCGCTCGGGGGCGGGCAAGTCGACCCTCCTGCGCATGATCAACCGGCTGACGCCGGCAAGTTCGGGGCGGATCCTTTTCAGGGGCGAGGACATCCTCTGCCTGAAAGGCGCCACCATGCGCCGCTGGCAGCGCGACTGCGCCATGGTGTTCCAGCAGTTCAATCTCGTTCCCCGGCTCGACGTGGTGACCAATGTGATGCTGGGTCGTCTGAATGGTCACGGCACGTTCAAGAGCCTGTTCAACATCTTCAGCTCCAGTGATGTGAACACGGCACTCGCCGCACTCGATCGTCTGGGCATCGTTCAGGAAGCGCAAAAGCGCGCGGAGGAGCTTTCCGGCGGTCAGCAGCAGCGCGTCGCTATTGCCCGGGCGCTGATGCAGGACCCCTACATGGTGCTGGCCGACGAACCGATTGCCTCGCTCGATCCGATGAACGCCAAGATCGTCATGGATGCGCTGCGCGAGATCCATGAACGGGACAACAAGATCGTGCTTTGCAATCTGCATACGCTCGATACGGCCCGGACCTATTGCGACCGGGTGATCGGGATGCGTGACGGCAAGATGGTTTTCGACGGCTCGCCTGAAGAGCTTACCACCGACGTGGCGCGCGAAATCTACGGCGCAGACGAAAGCTTCAACGAGGCAGCGACCTCGACTGCCATCGAGGGCGCCCGATCTGTGCGTCCGGAAGAACAAGTTCCCACCGGTGCGATGACGCCGGCGGCTGTAACGGCCTGTTGAGGCCGGAAAAACAATCAAAGTCATCACATCTCGAAAGCTCGTGGAGTGTCTCACATGAACGTAATCTCCAAAGTTGCTGCGCTTGCCGCAGTCAGCATGATCGCCCTGAACGCAACCGCTGCTTATGCCGCCGACAACATCACCGAATTCCGCATCGGCATCCTTGGCGGCGAAAACGCTTCCGACCGCCTGCGCGCCTTTACCTGCCTTGAAGAAAAGGCCGCCGATCTCCTCGGCGTTCCGGTCAAGCTGTTCGCTCCGGCCGACTACAACGGCGTGATCGAAGGCCTGCTCGGCGGCAACCTCGACATGGCCTGGCTGGGTGCTTCCGGCTACGCAAAGATCTACCTGACCGACCCGGAAGCCGTTGATCCGGTTCTGGTCAAGGTCAACAACGA
Organism: Roseibium sp.; assembly: GCF_048260565.1. Classification (GTDB taxonomy): domain Bacteria; phylum Pseudomonadota; class Alphaproteobacteria; order Rhizobiales; family Stappiaceae; genus Roseibium. The sequence continues at coordinate 19,228 of NZ_JBLXGP010000016.1, forward strand.
CGGTGGCTACGGCTACTACTCGATCGGCTTTGCCCGCGTTGACAGCGAAATCAACTCGCTCGACGACATGAAGGGCAAGGTTTTCGGCTTCGGCGATCCGAACTCCACGTCCGGCTACCTGATCCCGTCCATCGAAATCCCGAAACTCGGCTATTCCATGAAGCCGGGCGAATATTTCTCTGACGTCAAGTTCACCGGCGGTCACGAGCAGACCATCGTTGCCGTGTTCAACGGTGACATCGACGCCGGCGTCACCTGGGCCGACGGCCTTGGCGAATGGGAAGACGGCTTCAACTCCGGCGCCCTGCGCAAGGCGACCGATGCCGGCCTCGTCGACATGACCGAGATCAAGGAAATCTGGCGTTCGCCGGTGATCCCGGAAGGTCCGGTCGTGTTGTCCAAGAAGTTGCCGGAAGACGTCAAGCTGAAGATGACCGGCCTGATGGCCAGCCTGGTGTCCATGGATCCGGAATGCGCCTATGGCGTGATGTCCGGCGAAGCCAAGGGTTTCATGCCGATCACCCACAAGGCTTACGAAAGCATCGTTGCCGCTCGCAAGGCCAAGAGCAAAGGCTAACGGCCGGCTCAATTCCAGGCGCGGACCGGGGCTCCCGGTCCGCGCTTCTTCTTGTTAAAAGAACTCAATCTGAAGGCTCCTTGAAATGGCCGTTGCCGCCCTTGAGCAGGAAATCCTGTCGATGCGCAAACGGCGCCAGCTTTACTCCCTGATCGGGGTTCTGCTGGTCGTCGCCGTGCTTGTCTCCGGCTATTCAAAGTCCAATGCCATGAACTCCGGAAGCTTCGTTCAGGGGCTGTCCAAGTTCTTTGACTATCCGAGCGAAATCGTGACGGAAGCCTGGGACGCCGGGCCTGCCTTTTTCGGTCTGATCGTCCATTTCATGCCCTTTATGCTGGAGACACTGAATATCGCAGCGGTTGCGACGCTGATCGGCGGAGCGCTCGCCGTGGTGCTTGCCATGGCCTCCACCCGCAACGTCGATTCCTACGCACCGCTTATTCCGGTCATCCGACGGATGATGGATATCATGCGGGCTTTTCCCGAACTCATCATCGCCCTGTTTCTGATCTTCGTCCTGGGCTCCAGCCCCGTGCCGGCCATGATCGCGGTGGCGTTCCATACGGCAGGCGCGCTGGGCAAGCTCTTTTCCGAGGTCAACGAGAACATCGACCGCAAGGCGATCGAGGGGCTTGCGGCCTGCGGGGCAAGCTGGCTGCAGCGGATCCGCTTCGCCGTCATGCCGCAGGTGGCGCCGAACTATCTGAGCTATTTCCTTCTGCGCTTCGAAATCAATGTACGCGCTTCCGCCATTCTCGGTTTCGTCGGGGCAGGGGGGATCGGCGCCGAACTCCGCCGCACCATCGGCTGGGGCCAGGGTGCGGGCGACGAGACAGCCGCGATCTTCGTGCTGTTGTTCTTGACCATCATGATCATCGACCAGACGTCTTCCTATCTCCGCGGGAAGCTTGTCGGGTCGGGCCGGGCGCATTGAGGAGCACGTTCATGGCAGTCGATACCCTTGAACACGGCTTCGATCCGGCGGAGGTGTTCCGCAAGATCCGCCGGCGCGCCGCCTATACACTCGTCGTTCCGCTGATGATCCTCGCCTACCTGACCTACACCTGGTTTGCCTTTGATGTGCCGGGCATCCTGGAGCGTGCCCAGCCGGAACGGGCCGCGATTCTGGCGACCGATTCCGTTGCCTACAAGGTCCATGTCACCAAGGATATCCGCCGCGGCGGCTTGGAAATTGCCATCGAGGGCGAGCGGACCGCGACCTATGACAATGCCGAAGCGCCCGACTGGGTGAAGATCGATGGCGACGATGCGGTTATCGATCTGGGCGAGGGCTACATCGTCGATATCTCCGGCAAGACCATGCGCTTCACGGTGCCCGGTTACGGTGTGATCACGACGACGGCGACCGGGAAAGGCGTAGAGACGGAACTGCCGCCCGGAGATGTTCCGGACTGGATCAAGGATGATCCCCGTAAATTCGACGCCCGACCGACGCTGGATCGCAGGGTCCAGGTCACAAAGACCAAGATCGAGGTTCACAACTATTTCGGCGGCTGGGAGAATTTCTGGTTTACCTTCAATTCGCCGCTTCACGGCAAGTCCTTCGGCGAACTGGTCAGCCTTGCGCGGAGCGATGAGCGTATCGATCCGGAACGGTCGAACCTGTCGTTCATCGTCCATGAGTTTCTGTCCAACTCGGATTGGCAACACGGCGAAGTCTTCGTTGCCTTGTTCGAGACCATCATGATGGCAGTGCTCGGCACGCTGACCGCGGCCATATTCGGTCTGCCGTTGGCCTTCCTGGCGGCGCGGAACTTCACGCCTTCCTTCGTCATGAGGTTCGGAGTGCGCCGGCTGTTCGATTTCCTGCGCGGTATCGACATGCTGATCTGGTCGCTGATTTTCATCCGGGCCTTCGGTCTCGGGCCGCTGACCGGAGCGCTCGCCATTGCCTTTACCGATACCGGCTCGCTCGGCAAGCTTTTCTCAGAGGCGCTGGAAAACATCGACAACAAGCAGGTGGAAGGCGTCCGGGCGACCGGTGCCAGCCAGATCCAGCGGTATCGGTACGGCGTGATCCCGCAGATCCTGCCGGTGTTCGTCTCCCAGGTGCTTTACTACCTGGAATCCAACACCCGTTCGGCGACGGTGATCGGCGCATTGGGGGCGGGCGGTATCGGCCTGATGCTGGTGGAAACCATGCGTACCTCGCGCGACTGGGAAAACACCTCCTACATCATCATCCTGACGATCCTTGTGGTCATCGTTATGGACCAGATGTCGAGCTGGCTGCGTCGGAAGCTGATCGAGGGCAAATAGAATCTCCGATTAACAGCGTCTCTTCCTCCCAAGCGGAAAAGACCTGTGGAACGCTGCGGCACTCGTGCCGCGGCGTTTTCTTTTGCCGCATTTCAGGCACCGACCCGTGGCACACTGAACCCGATTCAGGCGCAAATGCGGAGCAGGCGATGCGGTTTGACGGTGTGCAGAGGTTTCGGGGTCCGGTAGCATTTTTCCTGGCGTTCCTGGGCGCGGGCAGCCTTGCCGCCCAGGGGGCGTCCTTCAGCTCCTGTGTCGCCACCTTGAAAAACCAGGCGGTCAAGGCGGGTGTCAGCCCTCAGGTTGCCGAACGGATGCTGGCGGGCGCGAAGTATGACGAAAAGGTCATCCGTTTCTCCACGTCGCAGCCGGAATATGAAACCCCGATCTGGGACTATATGGCATTCCTGGTCGATCCCCAGCGGATTTCCGACGGCAAGGACAGGCTGAAAAAACATGCCCGGACCCTGACCGCGGTCGAGAAACGATACGGGGTCGACAAGCATGTGGTGGTTGCCGTCTGGGGTATCGAAAGCGACTATGGCCAGTTCCGGGGCGACTTCTATACCCCGCACGCCCTTGCCAATCTGGTCTGTGCCGGCGGGCGGCGGGCGAAGTACTTCAGGAACGAACTGATCACGACCATGAAGATCGCCTCCAGAGGCGATGTCCCGGCCAAGCATTTCGAGGGCTCCTGGGCAGGCGCCTTCGGACAAACCCAGTTCATGCCGACGACCTACGAACGGCTGGCGGTCGATTTCGACGGCGACGGCCGCAAGGATCTGGTCACATCCATTCCCGATGCGCTCGCTTCGACCGCGAATTTCCTGAAGAAAGCCGGTTGGAATCCCGCCCGCCCGTGGGGCTACGAGGTTCGCCTGCCATCGGGCTACAACGGTCACGTGGGGCGGAAGAAGAAGGCGTCTCTGACCAGTTGGGGCAACCGGGGCCTGACCCGCATAGATGGCCGGCCTCTCAAGGGCGGGATCGAAGCCGGATTGATCCTTCCGGCCGGCCGCAACGGGCCGGCGTTTCTGGTCACGCGTAACTTCGAGGCGCTCCGATCCTACAATGCCTCGGATTCCTATGGTCTTGCGATCGCACTCCTGTCGGACATCCTGTCCGGCGGCGAGCCGATCAAGACGCCGTGGCCGACGGACAATCCGGGGTTGTCTCGGGCCCAGCGGCTGGAATTGCAGAACCTCTTGAACAAGAACGGCTTTAACGTGGGCAAGGCAGATGGAAAGGTCGGTCCGGCCACTCGTGAAGGGATCAAGAAAGCGGAAGCCAAATACGGCATGCCGGTGACCGGCCGTCCGGCCTGGAACATTTATCAGGCACTGGGCGGCAAGTAATCCGTTTCCCTGGCAGTGGAGAAACCTTCGGCCTGGAGAGGATCTCTTCGGCCGATATCCGCCGGTCGACGTCCAATCAGCGGTTGTCAATCTCTTTGTTGCGGCGCAGTATGGGGCGGCGGTTGTCTCGGCGAGGTTGGGCTATGACTGGACGTATTCTCACGGTGGCGCAGCAAAAAGGCGGTTCAGGCAAGACAACCCTGGCTGCGCATCTGGCCGTCGCGCTGTCCCAAAGAAGCAAGGGGCGGGTCGCCATTCTGGATGTCGATCCGCAAGGCTCCCTCGGTACCTGGTTCGAGGCCCGGGAAGATGCGCTTGGAGAGGAGGGGACGGGGCTGGAGTTCCGTACGGCCTCCGGCTGGGGCGCCCGGCGCGAGGCCCGTTCGCTCGCCCGCTCTCATGATTACGTCATCATCGATACGCCGCCCAAGACGGACGTGGATGCCAAACCCGCTATTGATGCGGCAGACTATGTGATCGTTCCGATCCAGCCGACCCCTATGGATCTCTGGGCGACTGCTCAGACAATCCAGATGGCGGCGCGGGAAGATACACCGGCACTTCTTGTTCTGAACCGGGTCCCGCCGCGCGCATCGCTGACAAAGGAAATGACCGACGCCATCGCCTCGGCGGGTTATCAGGCGCTCGATGCGCGCCTCGGCAACCGGACCGGCTACGCTTCGTCCATGGGCCAAGGATACACGGTGATGGAAACCACCCCGTCTAGCACGGCGGCCGAGGAAGTTGCCGTCCTGATCAAGGAACTCCTGAAGCGGCTTTAGGACCGATGTTCTGAATGCCGGCTGGTTTTCGGTCCCTCCGTATTTTCATTAATTGCCCACCCGCCTTGGCATGGACATGATCTGGTGATCGGTTATCTGATCCGTTTGGTGAGGTCCGTTGCGCCGGTCAAGTGTGACGTGTCCGGGCGACACGCTACAAGTTCTTGAAAGCCGTTGGCTTTCCTGCGAACTTGAACCGCGTTCCCGAACCGATTGGGGTATGTGATTTTAATGATATTTATCGGGGCCGGATTTCGGGGCCTCATATTGCGATAAACGAGCTTGTCAGCCGGAGGAGTGGGAGATGGCGTTGTCTGATGTCCTTTTGAGGGGAGCAAAACGCATTTCAGGGGCGCGGGGATCCCTTTTCGGACTGGCGGTCGTTGGTCTCGGCCTGGCGTTGTCAGGCACGGCATATTCGCAGGACCGGCGGATCGTGACCATCGAGGACGCGGATTTCTTCGGCTCGGATTACCGCACGGTCAAGGATGTCGATCTGGATGGCTGCAAGGCGGTCTGCCTGGCGGACAACCAGTGCCGGGCGTTCACCTTCAATACCTCCGCCGGCTGGTGTTTCCTCAAGTCCGATTTCGGACAGCTGCAGAGTTTCCGCGGCGCGATTGCCGGCCGCGTGGTCGAGGTTGCCCAGCCGCGGCAGACCGCCGAGGCCGATCGCAAGGCGGAGCTGTCCTTCATCGACAAGGATCTGATCGAGGGCGCGGCCACCTACAGCAAACGCATCGAGCAGGATGCAAAGCCGCGCGGGCAGACCGCTGAAAACCTGCGCCAGGCAGGACAGACCGCGCTGAATGCCAAGAACGGTGTGCAGGCGGAACAGGATTTTTCCGGGGTCATTGCTTTGCTGCCGGATGATTATTCCGCCTGGAGCCGTCTTACCTTTGCCCTCCTGATGCAGAATCCCAAGGACTGGCAGGAACGGCGGACCAAGCAGGAGAACGCGACCTCTGCTGCGATCAATTCCTATTTGCGCGCGGTGACGCCGGACGAACGGGCATGGGCGCTCAATCTCCTCAGCACGTCCCTTGGCCGCCGGGATATGTGGAAGCCGGCGATCAAGTCCCTGCGCGCCGCACTTGCGCTTGACAACAACCCGAACCTGCGGCGGCGTTATGACGACATGGTTGCAAAGCACGGCTTCCGGATCGTGGATCATCAGGTCGACGCCGATGGCGCCGCGCCGCGCATCTGTGTGATCCTGTCCGACAAGCTTCCGAAGGACGCCGATCTCTCACCTTATGTGTCGGTGATCGGTGACGGCGCCACAACCGTCGAAACCGAACAGTCGCAGATCTGCGTTGACGGGGTGCAGCACGGCAGCCGGTACTCGGTGACCCTGCGCTCCGGACTTCCGGCGGCCGACGGCGAAAAGCTCGAGCGCCCGGCAAACCTGTCCGTCTACGTGCGCGATCGCTCGCCAACCGTCCATTTCCTCGGCCGGGCCTATGTGCTTCCCGCCGGCGGCGACCCGACCATTCCGATCGTTTCGGTCAACACGTCCGAAGTGGAAGCCAAAATCTACCGCATCGGTGACCGGGGCCTTGTCTCGGCCGTCCGCGACGAGCGCTTCCTGCGCCAGCTCAATTCCTATCGGACCGACCAGATTTCCGAAGAGCAGGGCGAGGCAGTCTGGTCGGGCATCGTCGAGACGGAAAACCGTCTTAACGAAGACATCACCACGGCCATTCCGCTCAATGATATCGGCCTGGACATGAAGCCCGGTGTCTATGTCATGACGGCGCGCTCCAAGCTCGACAATCAGAACCGTTGGGGGGATCTTGCGACCCAATGGTTCATCGTCTCCGACCTTGGGCTGACGGCCTATTCCGGCGATGACGGCGTGACCGCCAGTATCCGCTCGCTGGCCAGTGCCGAGGCGCTTTCGGGCATCAAGGTGCAGCTTCTTGCCGTGAACAACGAGATCCTCGGCGAAGCCGTCAGCGACGACCAGGGCTTTGCCCGGTTCGAGGCGGGTCTGACACGAGGGGCCGGCGGCAAGGCGCCCGGGCTCCTGGTCGCGCAAACAGATGATGGCGACTATTCCTTCCTGGATCTGAGGAAACCCGCCTTCGACCTGTCCGACCGCGGTGTGGAAGGACGCCCGGCACCGGGGCCGCTTGACGTGTTCGCCTGGACCGATCGCGGGATTTACAAGGCGGGCGAGACGGTTCACGCCCAGGCGATGATCCGGACCGCGAAAGCTGTGGCGCAGGACGGCCTGCCGCTGACCTTCGTCATCGAACGGCCCGACGGCGTGGAACAGTCCCGTCATGTGGTCGAGGACAGTGGCCTCGGCGGTCATCTGCTCGACATCGATCTGAGCCAGACCGCTCAGCAAGGCGTGTGGTCGTGGCGCATCTATGTCGATCCGAAGGGAACGCCGCTTGCCTCCAATACCTTCCTCGTCGAGGATTATCAGCCGGAGCGTGTGGATTTCGAACTGAAGACGACGGCCGAAGCCTTCGATCCCGCCAAACCGACCGAAATCGAGTTGAGCGCCCGCTATCTCTACGGCTCGCCGGCAAGCGACCAGGGACTTGAAGGCGATATCATCGTGTCGCCGACCCGCAGCCTGGACAAGTATCCCGGATATCAATTCGGCCTTGCCGATAGCGAAACCTATCCGCAGCGCGATTATCTGAAGAGCGACCAGAAGACGGATATCGACGGCAATCTGACCTTTGACGTTTCGCTTCCAGCCTTGCCGGAAACGACGGCGCTCTACAAGGGGCAGCTCGTTGCCAGACTGGTGGAAGCCGGCGGGCGCTATGTGGAACGGCGTCTGGAGCTGCCCGTTCGGGCAGAGAGTGGCCATATCGGCATCAAGCCGATGTTCGACGGCGGCGTCGATGAAGGCGGTCCGGCGGATTTCTCCGTTATCGCCATCGATCGGGACGGCAATCAGGAGAATGCCGAAGGGCTCGTCTGGACGCTCTCAAAGATCAACCGCCGTTATCAATGGTATCGCTCGGACGGAAGCTGGTCCTATGAACCGATCACCACGACGGAACGGGTGGCGAACGGCAAGCTGGATGTTACAACGGATAGGCCCGCCAACTTGTCGCTTCCGGTGAAGTGGGGGCAGTACCGGCTGGAAGTCGCTTCGGTCGGGGCTGGTGAAATGGTCACCAGCGTGGAATTCTCCGCGGGCTGGTATACGGCCGATGCGACCTCGGAAACCCCGGATTATCTGGACGTGGGGCTCGACAAGAAGAGCTACCGTCCCGGCGAAACCGCGATCCTGCGCATGAAGCCGCAATCGGACGGTCTTGCGGTGGTGAATGTGGTTTCCGGAGGCCTGCTCTCCAGCCAGGTGGTAAACGTCACCGCCGGTGAGGCGGAAGTCAGCCTTCCGGTCACGGAAGAGTGGGGTGCCGGCGCCTATGTGACGGCAAGCCTCTACCGACCCATGGACGTGGCGCAGAAGCGGATGCCCTCGCGTGCGATCGGCTTGAGCTGGCTGCAAATGGAGCCGGGCGACCGGAACTTGGGCGTGACGCTTTCCGCGCCGGACACGATGCGGCCGGGCACGCGTCTGGACGTGCCGGTGAAGCTCGCCAGCCTGAAGCCTGGAACGGAAGCCTATCTGACGGTTGCCGCCGTCGATCTGGGGATTCTCAACCTGACCGGATTCAAGACGCCGGAACCGGAGACATGGTATTTCGGCCAGCGCAAGCTCGGCACCGAGATCCGCGACCTTTACGGGCAGCTGATCGACCGCATGGCGGGAACCCGCGGCAAGGTGCGCTCCGGAGGCGATGCCATGGCAACACGTCTGCAGGCCCCGCCGCCGGACGAGGAGCCGGTCGCGCTTTTCTCAGGGCTTGTCAAGGTGGATGCCAACGGCGAGGCAACCGTTTCCTTCGACGTGCCGGAATTCAATGGCACCTTGCGGCTGATGGCGGTTGCCTGGTCGCAGGACGGTGTCGGCCACGGCGAACAGGATGTTGCGGTTCGCTCCCCTGTGGTCGTGACCGCAAGCCTGCCGGGCTTCCTTGCGCCCGGAGACAGCTCGCGGCTGCTTTTGAATATCGACAATGTGGAAGGGGCAGCCGGAAACTACGACTTGCTGGTGTCCGCCGAAGGTCCTCTCGCGCTTGAAGCGGGCGAGGCGGCCCTTCGCCAGGTGTCCCTCGGTGAGAAGGCGAAAGCCCAGGTGATCCTGCCGATCCGGGCCGCGTCCGGTACCGGTAAGGCGCAGATCTTTGCCACGCTGACCGCGCCGGACGGATCGGAGACGATCAAACGGGTCGGCATCGACGTGAAGGACACCCAGCCGGACGTGGTGCGCCGGTCCGTCTTCTCACTGTCCGGCGGCGGCAGCCTCCTGCTCGATGCCAACAGTCTCGAAGGGCTGAAACCGGAAACCGTGAAGATCAAGGTGTCTTCCGGCGGTGCGGCACAGATCGATATTGCCGGCCTGCTGGAAGCGCTTGACCGTTATCCCTACGGCTGTACCGAACAGACAACCAGCCGCGCGCTGCCGCTTCTTTATCTGAATGAAGTGGCCCATGCGGCGGGGCTCGGCGAGAGCGCCGAAATCCGGCAGCGCGTCGTCGGTGCGATCAGGCGCGTTCTGGCCAACCAGTCCTCGAGCGGGTCTTTCGGCCTGTGGAGCAGCTACGGCAGCAGCGATACCTGGCTCGATGCCTATGTGACCGATTTCCTGACCAGGGCGCGCGAGCAGGGCTATCTGGTGCCGGCAATCGCTTTCGATAACGCACTGGACAATCTGGAAAACCGGCTGGCCTATGCCTCCGACGTCACCGACGGCGGCATGGATATCGCCTATGCGCTTTATGTTCTGGCGCGCAACGGGCGCGCTTCCATGGGCGACCTGCGGTATTACCTGGATGCAAAGCTTGCTTCCTTCACCACGCCGCTTGCCAAGGCTCAGGTGGCGGCGAGCCTTGCCCTCTACGGAGAGCAGGAACGGGCTGCGACCGGTTTCAAGGCGGCAGTCGCGGGGCTGCAAAGCGATGGCTTGTCCGGTTACCGGTCCGACTACGGCTCGCGGTTGCGCGACGGGGCAGGGGTTCTGACCTATATCGTGGCTTCTGCCGTTGATACCGGAGAGCAGGCGCAGGTCACGGATCTGCTTCGCCGGTACCAGGATCAGACCAGCCACTATTCGACCCAGGATATGGCATGGCTCCTGATGGCGGCACGGGAACTCAACAAGTCCGCATCGGCGGACAAGATTGCCGTGAATGGCGTGGTCGAGCCGAACCGTCTCGTCTGGCCGTTCGACGGCGAGGCTGTGGGACAGACGCCGGTGCGGCTTGAAAACCGGGGAAGCGATGCGACGGATCTGCTCGTTTCCGTGACCGGCCAGCCTCAGGTTCCCGAGCCGGCGGGCGGGCAGGATTATGCGATCGAGCGGCAGATCTACGATCTGGACGGCAATCCGGTCGATCCGAACGCGGTTCCGGTGAATACGAGGGTTGCCGTCGTCCTGACCGTTCGGGCGCTCAGCGATGTGCCCGGCCGGTTGATGGTCGTCGACCGGATCCCGGCGGGCCTTGCCATTGACAATCCGAGGCTGGTCCGTTCCGGCGATCTGGGGGGGCTGGACTTCCTCTCGACCATCAACGAGACCGAGCACGCGGCCTTCCATGAAGACCGGTTCGAGGTCGCGGTCGACCAGACACGCCATGACGGTAACGAACTCACCTTTGCCTATCTGGCCCGGGCGGTGACGCCCGGAAGCTACGCTCATCCGCCTGCATCGGTGGAGGACATGTACCGTCCGGCGCGCCGGGCGATCACGGACACGTCCACCTTTACCGTGCTCGGTCCGACCCGCTGATCCTTTAGCGGACGGACAGGTCATGGCCATGCAGGACGGGAGAAAAGGACAATCGCGCATGCGGCGCCGGCTCAAGGCCATGGGTCTTGCCGGCGCCGCGGTCGTGTTTCTGACTGCCGTCAAGGTCGGTGTGGATTACCGGGACCTCCCCGAAATTCCGAAGACCTCGGACTTGCCATTGTCCGCGGTCGTGCTGGACCGGGACGACCGCTTGCTGCGCGCCTTTACCAGCGACGATCAGAAATGGCGGCTGCCCGTCACGCTTGCCGATATCGATCCGCTCTACGTGAAAATGCTGGTCGCCTACGAGGACAAGCGCTTCTACGACCACCACGGCGTGGACGCCGGTGCGCTGGTCCGGGCGGTCGGGCAGATGCTTATGTCGGGCAGGATCGTCTCCGGGGGGTCGACGCTGACCATGCAGGTGGCCCGCCTTCTGGAGGAACATCCCACCAGGACGATCGGTGCGAAATACGAACAGATCCTGCGCGCCGTTCAGATCGAAAACAGCTTGAGCAAGAATCAGATCCTGTCTCTTTATATGTTGCGCGCGCCTTTCGGCGGCAATCTTGAAGGGGTGAGGGCGGCAAGTCTGGTCTGGTTCGGCAAGGAACCGTCGCGTCTGACACCGGCCGAGGCTGCGCTTCTGGTTGCTCTGCCGCAATCGCCGGAAGCCCGCCGGCCGGACCGGTTCGCCGCACGGGCGACGGACGCGCGAGACCGGGTTCTGGAGCGCGCGGTCAAGGCGGGCGTCCTTACAACGGATGAGGCCGTGGCCGCGCGGCAGGACCGGGTCCCGGATCGCCGCCGCGCCATGCCGTTTCTCGCGGCCCACGCCGCCCGTGATGCAACTCTGGAAGATCCGGACCGGCTGATTCACCGGTTGACGATCGACGCGCCCCTCCAGGAAAGCCTTGAAAGCCTGGTTCGAGACCGGGTGCGGGCGCTGGGCACGCACATTTCGTCCGCGGTTCTCGTCGCCGATCACCAGACCAGCGAGATCCTGGCCTCTGTCGGCTCGCCCGATCTCCTGTCGGAAGCCCGGCAAGGGCACATAGATATGACCAAGGCCGTGCGTTCGCCCGGCTCCACGCTCAAGCCCCTGATCTACGGATTGGCCTTTGAGGAAGGCGTTGCGCATCCGGAAAGCTTCATCGAGGATCGGCCCATCGATATCGGCGGCTACAGGCCGACGAATTTCGACCAGGCCTATCAGGGGACGGTGACGGTTCGCGAGGCGCTGCAGCTTTCCCTGAACACGCCGGCGGTGCAATTGCTGGAAGCGGTCGGCCCGGCCCGGCTGATCTCTCGTCTCAAGCGGGCGGGCGCCGAGCCCGTCCTTGCCGGCGACAAGGCGCCGGGCCTGGCCATCGGTCTCGGCGGATTGGGGCTGACGCTGACCGACCTGACCAGACTTTATGCGGCCCTTGCCCGGCAGGGACGTCCCACCTCTTTGGTGCTGAACCGGGATTTGTCGCGCCAGCCGGCCGGGACAGCCGGGGTTCTGGAGCCGATTGCCGCTTGGCATGTTGCCGATATCCTGTCCGGACTGCCGCAGCCCCAATCTAAAGGCACGTCCTTTGTCGCCTATAAAACCGGCACCGCCTACGGCTATCGGGACAGCTGGGCTGTGGGATTCGACGGCCGGTATGTGGTCGCCGTTTGGGTCGGGCGGGCGGATGCAAGTCCGGTTCCGGGAATGACCGGCGCGAAAGCTGCTGTTCCAATCCTGTTTGAAGCTTTTCAGCGGCTGGGCAAGGATCGGGTGCCGCTGCCGGCAGAACCCGGCGGGGTGTTGAGCCGGCCAACCGCCGAACTGCCGGTCGCTTTGCGGCGCGCCCGCGTGGCAGGCCGGGATGCGCTCGCTCGAAAGGGTACGCCGTTCCGGATCGCGTATCCGCCCAAGGGTGCGGTCGTTGAACTTGGCCTGAAGACCGGCACAGGCGCCCAGCCGCTGGTCGTAAAGCTCGAAGGCGGCAAGCGGCCCTATACCTGGCTTGTGAACGACAAGCCGGTGGAAGTGTCCTCCTACCGGCGGCAACTGGTGTTCACGCCGACGGAAGAAGGATTTGCCCAGGTGGCGGTCATCGACTCCGAGGGACAGGTGGCCCGAGTCGACCTCACCCTGAAATGACGCACGTCTTAAAGAAGCCGTGTTGCGATTCTGAAGACGCAAGCCTGACACAGGTTTGAAACTGGAGAATCGCTCTTGAAATCGCTCGAATCTCTGTGGCCGGGCGCATTTCAATTGTCGAATCCCGGACTGAACCAGAGTCGGAAAGAGGAGATCGTGGGCCGATTCAGCAAAAGTCACGGTGTGTAAAACACGTGCTAAGGCCCCGAAATTGGTGCTATTTCTTACCGTATCCTTACTTTTGACCCGGATTTTGTGACATTCGAGCAACACGGGTTTTGAAAGGAACCCGGAACCGGCTTCAGACCGGTATTCGGTGTTGAACGAAAAACCGGGATGCGTATGGTCACAACTGCGAGCGGCTTTCGGGTCGCCCTGTTTTGCTCACTTCGGAAGTCCAACCTCCGGTCGGGGCAAAGACAGAGATTTTCGCGGGGAAAATGACTTTACAGCGACGGCCAAGGCCAAGTGAAGTCATCGCTAACATGACTGATTGGAGGTCAGATATGAACTTTAAGAGCCTTCTGCTCGGCGCTGCTGCAGTTGCATCTGCAACCGGCGTTCAGGCTGCCGATCTTCCGGTTGCTCCGGAGCCGGTTGACTACGTCCGCATCTGTGACGCTTACGGCGCACGTTTCTACTACATCCCGGGCACCGAAACCTGCCTGCGCGTTGGCGGCCGTGTTCGTGCCGACTACCGCATCCGCGACTTCGGTTCCACCGGTGGTAACAACTGGGACAGCAACGAAGACGTTTCTACCAACTTCCGTGCTCGTGCTTATGTCCGCATGGACGCTCGTACCCAGACTGAATACGGTCTCCTGAAGACCTACTTCGACCTGTGGTTCACCTCCGACACCACGATCTTCAACAACACTGGTGTTGAAATCTGGGACGCATACGTCCAGCTCGGTGGCTTCACCTTCGGTCGTACCGGTTCCTTCTCTGATCACTGGACCGGTGAAAACTGGGGTTCGCAGATCGGCCAGGGTCTTGATGACCGCGCAACCGTTCTTGCTTACACCGCTGCTTTCGGCAACGGCCTGTCCGCAACGATCGCTCTGGAAGATGGTCTGACCCGTCGTCTGACCCTTGCCAACTCGCTCGGTGCTGACACGACCACCAACGTCTATGGCGGTCACCGCGTACCGAACTTCGTTGCTAACCTGCTGGTTAGCCAGGGTTGGGGTTCCGCACAGCTGTCTGGTGTTCTGACCCAGGTTCTGGCCGGCACCACCGGTGGCGTTGCTCTCACCGAGTCTCCGCTTGGTTGGGCAATCAACGCCGACGTCGCTCTGAACCTGCCGATGCTCGGCGCTGGTGACACCCTGGGTATCCGGGCTGGTTACTCTGACGGTGCCCTGGGCTACGTCAACGAGCACCTGACGGTCGATGCCGTTGCTACCGCACAGAACAATGTCAACACCGCTACCGGTTGGGGCGTTGCTGCTGGTATCACGCACAACTGGACGCCGACGGTTTCCACGTCTCTGACGGGTACCTACGCTTCCCAGGACGCTACCGGCAACAACTACGACATGGACGCTTGGTCCGTACATGGTCAGGTTGCTTGGGCTCCGATCTCCGGTTTCGTGACCGGTGTTGAAGTCGAATACCTGAACCGCGACTACTCCGGTACGCTCATCAACGACAACGATGATCTGACCGCTACCTTCCGCGTTCAGCGCACGTTCTAAGTCTCTCCTTTCTTAGGATTGACTGGAAAGCCCGGCAGAAATGCCGGGCTTTCTTTTTGTCTGGATACAGGCTGGGCGGTAAAGTGATCGGACGTGTTAGGCCAAACTCCGCTCTTCGGCTTTCGCCGAGTAAAGAGGCTGGACCTTGTGGAGAGCAGCCAGACGGGGATCGGTCGGGCGCACTCACTCTGCGGCTTCGCTGGTTCACCACTGAAATGAGTGGCACCACGGTGGGCAAACCGCCTTTCCGGAAAGCAAAACCGCCTCGGTCAAATGAGCCAGATTGACCGGAAGGCGGTCTAATTTATATTAAATCAGAAGGGGTTAGGCCGGTAGCTGGTCCAAAAAGCCGGCTATTTCCTGTTGGGTTTCCTGATCCCATAGGACCGGTGCATGACCCTGGCCTCTGACGGTGACCAATCTGGCATCGGGGTGAGCAGCGAGCATCTTCTCGCAGGTTGCACGGCTTAACAGATCCGAAAATTCTCCATGGATAATGAGGAGAGGGATTTTTCGGAGGCCTTCGAACAAGGGCCATATATCGGGAGTGGGGCTTGAGTCGTCCCAGCCGACAAGCGTGTGGGCTAAAGCCGGATCATAGTCGATTACGCATTTACCATCGCGGATACTTGCAAGCTGTCGGCTCAGTTTCAGCCAGTCCTGACCGGAAAAGGCTGGAAACTGGTTGCCGAGCGTGTGTTCCATATGCTCTGCGACAGCTTCGAAGCTCGAATAGTCCATCTTCTTGCCGATCGAGGCTGCAATCCGGTGGATTGCTTTCATTTCCAGATGAGGTCCGACATCGTTCAAAATGACACCGACCATGCGATCGGCGTCATATCGATGTGTCATGGCCATCGCATGCAATCCACCACGGGATGTGCCGAGGATCGCAAAGCGGTTCAGGCCGAGGTGTTCGATCGCGTCGTCGATGTCATGACCTTCGACCGGGAGGGCGTAATTATGCCATTCCGGATCCCATGCGCTTGCGCCCCGGCCGCGGTAGTCAAGCGCGACAACGTGGTAACCCTTCTTCTGAAGAAACGCGGCAATATCACTGAAATCACGAGTATTTCTTGAAAGTCCGGTTAGGCAGAGAATGGTTGGATGTTGGCTTGTCCCGCTTCCTTGAGCGCCCCACTGACGGCCCGAAAGGGTCAATCCGTCACGGCTGGTCCAGGTAAAGGTTCGAGGCGCCGTTTCGGTGTTTGCGGAGGATTTGAAATTGTCGTTCCCGGGATTTTTCATAAGTTCGGCGCTCCTCGCGTCTGCCGTCAGGCCTCTGCTTTTGCGAAGGTAAACGGCTTTGCCGGAGTTTGCCAAGTACGGGCAGATGCGGTTCAACTTTAGAAGACGGATCAGATGTGTATCAACCAGGTCCTGGGACACCATTGAGGCTTCCAAGACCTGGCGGCGACCAATCAAAAAGAACAGGCTGCTTGTCGTTCAAGACCATTGCCCCGAGGGGATGAGGCGATTATTGTGCCGGTCCGATCGGGGCTTCCCGATCTCCAACGAAAAATCCATGAGGAAACCGAAGATGTTTACAGGATCGATTCCAGCGCTCGTGACACCGTTCAAGGACGGGGCGCTTGACGAGAAACGGTTCCAGGATTTTGTCGATTGGCAGATCAAAGAGGGAAGCACCGGACTGGTGCCGGTGGGCACGACGGGTGAGAGCCCGACGCTTTCTCACGACGAACACAAGCGGGTTGTCGAGTTGTGTGTGGAAGTCGCCTCGGGGCGTGTGCCCGTCATGGCCGGTGCGGGTTCCAACAACACGGAAGAAGCGATCGATCTGGCGAAGTTTGCCGAAAAGGCCGGAGCCGACGGTCTTCTCGTTGTGACGCCGTATTACAACAAGCCGAACCAGGCGGGTTTGAAGGCACATTACCGCGCGATCGACAATGTGGTCGGGATTCCGATCTTCATCTACAACATCCCCGGCCGGTCGGTCATCGACATGACCTCGGCGACGATGGCGGAGTTGTTCAAGACCTGCAAGAACATCAAGGGCGTCAAGGACGCCACCGCGAACCTTGCAAGAGCGAGCGAGCAACGCCATCTGTGTGGTCCGGACTTCATCCAGTTGTCCGGGGAAGACATCACCGCACTTGGCTTCAACGCCCACGGTGGCTCGGGATGCATTTCGGTCACGGCCAATGTAGCGCCTCGCATGTGCGCGGATTTCCAGGCGGCATGTCTTGCCAATGACTACGCAAAAGCCCTGTCGATCCAGGACAAGCTGGCGCCGCTGCATCAGGCCCTGTTCATCGAGCCCAATCCGACGGGAGCGAAATACGCCCTGTCGCTGCTCGGTCGGATGGACAATGAGGTCCGCCTGCCGTTGGTGTCGATTTCGCCGGAGACGGAGACGAAAATCCGCGAGGCAATGACCCATGCGGGGCTGATCAACTGATCGGTGAAATGATTTGGCCAAGGCTGGCGGCGCCGGCTTTGGTCCACAAAAGGTAACAGGAAGAATGGCCCCTAAACGCGGAGGTCCTCCGGGTCGGACGATCATCTCCGACAACCGGAAGGCCCGTTTCAATTTCGAGATCGAGGAAACCTTCGAGGCCGGCATCGAGCTGAAGGGTACGGAAGTGAAGGCCTTGCGTAACGGCAAGGCGAATATCGCCGAATCCTATGCTGCCGAACACAAGGGCGAAATCTGGATCTACAACGTCTATATTCCCGAATATACGCAAGGCAACCGCTTCAACCACGAGCCGCGCCGGCCGCGCAAACTGCTCATGCACAAGCGCGAGATCCACAAGCTTGCCGGCGCCGTGCAGAAGGAAGGCAAGACCATCGTTCCGCTCAAGCTCTATTTCAACGAGCAGGGCAGAGCGAAGCTGGAGATTGCCCTGGCGAAGGGCAAGAAGCTGCATGACAAGCGCGAGACGGAGAAGAAGCGCGACTGGCAGCGCGAGAAGTCACGGCTTTTGAAGGCCCATGGATAAGCCTTGAACAACTTGTGCGCAGGTTGTGGATATGATGTGGTCAATCCGGAGATTTCAAAGGCCTGCAATCTCCAATTTCATTGAACGATACTTGAACTTTCAGGTCGAATCGTCCTCCTCTGCAGTGACAGAATTCAAGATGTTGTTTTTGGGGGGAAAATGAACAGACGACTGTTCTGGACGGTGCTGGTCCTGATTTCGGGTCAGTTCCTGGTGACATCTGCGATGGCCGGTTGTCAGACGCAAGGCTCGCGTTTCATGCTTCACCATAAGAAGCCGATGAAAGCCTACAGTTGGATGTCTTCGAGTGGTTGCGAGTATTATTTTCGCGCAGGCGGACGCATGACGTTCACATCCGCTTCTATTGTCCGCAAGCCAAAACACGGTGTGTTCAAAAAGACCTCGAGGTTCCAGTTTCTCTACACGCCGCACAAGAACTACAAGGGCAAGGACAGCTACTCGGTCCGGATCTGCGGCAAAGACCTCCAGGGAAAAAACTGTACGGAACTCGTTGTCGAAGCGACCGTGAAGTAATCCGGAAAGCATTGACCGCGGAGGGAAAGCTGCCGAAGGGAGCCGTTATCGGATAAGTAACCGGCTCAGCGCGGTACGCATTTCCTCCCTGATCGGCGTTGGCCGGCGGTTTTCCCGGTCGACAAGGACGTGAACGAAACGGCCCTGTGCGGCGGCGCTCTGCTGCCCTTCCTTGAACAGCGCGATCGTGTAAACCACCGAAGACGAACCGATCCTTTCGATCCCGATGCCGGCGGTCACCCGTTCCGGGAAGACGAGTTCGGCAAAATACTGGCAGCCGGTTTCCACCACGAGGAAGATCTCTTCCGACCTGGCCGGTTCGAGCAGTCCCTCGTCCACATACCAGCCATTTACCGCCGTATCGAAGAAGCTCAGATACTGCACGTTGTTCACGTGGCCATAGATGTCCACGTCCATCCACCTCGTCGGAATATCCCGGAAAACCGAGAAACCGGCTCGGGTAAGAGGGACGGGTTTGGCCGGTTTGTCAGCTTCGCTCAAAGGGCTGCCTCGTAAATCGCAAGTGCATCCGCCTCGGAGACGGGGCGCGGGTTGTTGACGAGAAGGCGGGTCTGCTTCATGGCGTCGCTGGCCATTTTGGGCAAGTCGGCAGCGGTGATGCCGACTTCGCGCAAGGTGGACTGAAGCCCGAGCCGGTTCGAAAGGTGACCAAGCTCGTCGGCAAAGGCATGAGCGCGGGCTTCCGGCTCGTCGACGACTGACAGTTCCGGGAAAACGTGAGGCGCGAGCGTTGCATAGTCGGCGGCAGCGTCCGGGGCGTTGAAGCGCAGGACATGAGGCAGGACGAGCGCATTCGACAGTCCGTGAGGTACATGGAAGGTGCCGCCGATCGGATAGGCGAGCGCGTGCACGGCGGCGACCGGCGAGTTGGCGAAGGCTATGCCGGCCAGCATGGAGCCGAGAAGCATGGCGCCGCGAGCGTCCTCGTTCTTGGGTTCGAAGACGGCGGTCTCAATATTGGTGCCCAGCAGCTTCAGGGCTTCGACTGCCAGTGTCCTTGAGACCGGGTTGTTGTTCGCACTCTTGGAGGCATAACCTTCAATGGCATGAACCATGGCATCGATACCGGTTGCGGCCGTCACGTGGGCCGGCAGACCGAGGGTGAGCAATGGATCGAGAACGGCGAGATCGGGAAGCAGGATCGGTGAGACGACACCGCGCTTTTCGTCGTCCTCCAGCGTGATGATCGAGATCGGCGTGACTTCCGACCCGGTTCCGGCAGTGGTCGGGATCAGCACCAGGGGCAGGCGAGGGCCCTTGGCATTGCCGATGCCCCAGGCATCGTCCAGATCCTCGCCGCTTGAGGCGAGCAGGGCGACCAGCTTGGCGATGTCGAGGGACGAGCCGCCGCCGAAACCGATAATGCAGGTCGCGCCATGGTCCGTTGCCTTTTGGGTGGCGTCTTCAACCAGCCGGCGGGGCGGGTCGGCCAGTACATCCTCATAAAGGGCCGTCTGGCAACCTGCCGCCTTCAGATCTTTCAGGCAGCCGTCGATCAGCCCGCAGTTGATGATCCCCTTGTCGGTGATAATGAAAGGTCGCTCACCCAGGAGATTTCCGGCATGACGGGAAAGCGCTCCGGCTGAGCCGTTCTCGAAGACCACCCTGTGGCTGGTGTTGAAGGTAAACGCTCCGATCATCCTGTCCTCCCGCATATTCTGCCGCCTGATACGGCATGCTTTCGCGCTGGAATGCAAGGGCAGGGAGCATCCATCCAGATCGATTTTTACGAAAACGGTACGCCGTTTCGAAAATGAACGGTTACAGCTCGCGCGGGCCGAATTTGTTGGAGCGCGGGAAGCCGGTTGGCGGCAGGCGTCCGGCCTGTCCGCGTTCGCCGCGCCAATCGGCCAATTCGTCCAACGTGCGGGTGAAGCTGCGGCCGGAACTGTCGGTCCAGGTCAGGCCGTCTTCGCCCTTGAAGACACGGATGTCGGCGATGTGGCCGTCGCGGTAACGCTGCAGGCGCACGCCGCGGCCGCGGCCCATTTGCGGGATCTGCTCCAGCGGGAAGACCAGAAGCTTCCGGTTCTCGCCGATGACGGCCACATGGTCGCCCGCAGCGGCAACGCAGATCGAGGCTTCGGCCGGGGCCGCCAGGTTCAGGACCTGCTTGCCCTTGCGCGTATTGGCGATGACGTCGTCTTCCGGGACGCGGAAGCCGCGGGCCTCGTTGTTGGAAATCAGCAGGATCCGTCCCGGTTTGTGGACAAAGGCACTGATCACGTCCTGGGCCTCGTCCATTTCCACCATCAGACGGATCGGTTCGCCATGGCCGCGTCCGCCCGGCAGCTTGTCGGCACCCAGCGTGAAGAATTTGCCACCGGTGGAGAAGATCAGGATCTTGTCGGTCGTTTCCGCATGGAAGGACAGCTTCAGCTTGTCGCCCTGTTTGAAGGCGAGATTGCCGAGGTCGGCCTGATGGCCCTTGAGCGCACGGATCCAGCCCTTTTCGGAGACGATGACCGTGATCGGTTCCTTCTCGATCATGGCCTGCTGGATATCGTCCAGGTCGTGATCCGGGGCTTCGGCCAGGCCGGTGCGCCGTTTGCCGATGTCGGTTTCCGGGCCGTAGACCTTGGAGACTTCCGAGATTTCCTTGCTGATCCGGGTCCACTGGCGTTGATCGGAGCCGAGCAGCTTGGTCAGTTCGTCCTTTTCCTCGGAGAGCTTTTCGTGCTCCTTGCGGATTTCCAGCTCTTCCAGCTTGCGCAAGGACCGCAGGCGCATGTTGAGGATGGCTTCGGCCTGGACATCGGTCAGTTCGAATGTCCGGATCAGTTCGCCCTTGGCATCGTCCTCCTCGCGGATGATGCGGATCACCTCGTCGAGGTTCAGATAGGCGATCAGGTAGCCTTCCAGGACCTCCAGGCGGTGATTGATCTGGGCGAGGCGGTGTTCGGACCGGCGGACAAGGACTTCCTTGCGGTGATCCAGCCATTCGCGCAGCACCTGCTTCAGGCCCATCACCATGGGCACCTTGCCATGGGAAAGCACGTTCATGTTCAAGGGAAAGCGGTTTTCCAGGTCCGTCAGCTTGAACAGGGATTCCATAAGGAGCGTTGCGTCGACGTTGCGCGAGCGCGGCACCAGAACGATGCGGATGTCTTCCGCCGATTCATCGCGGATATCTTCCAGCAGCGGCAGTTTGCGGGCGGTCAGCAGTTCGGCGATCTTCTCGATCAGCCGGGACTTCGGCACCTGGTAGGGGATCTCCGTGACCACCACGTTCCACTGGCCTCTACCGAGGTCTTCCACTTCCCATCTGGCGCGGACCCTGAAGCTGCCTCGTCCCGTGGTGTAGGCTTCGCGGATCGCTGTTTCGTCGGAGACGAGAAGGCCTCCGGTCGGAAAATCCGGACCCTTGATGAACTGCAGCAGTTCGTCCGGCTCGCACTTCGGGTTCTTGATCAGATGCTGCGAGGCTTCGCAGAGCTCATAGGCATTATGCGGCGGGATCGAGGTCGCCATGCCGACGGCAATCCCCGAGGAGCCGTTGCCGAGCAGGTTCGGGAAGCCGCCCGGTAGAACGATCGGTTCCCTGTCCTCGCCGTCATAAGTTTCGCGGAAGTCTACGGCATCCTCGTCAAGGCCGTCGAGCAGGCGCTTGGCGGTGTCGGTCAGGCGGGCTTCCGTGTAACGCATGGCGGCGGCGTTGTCGCCGTCCACATTGCCGAAGTTGCCCTGGCCGTCGATCAGCGGGTAGCGCTGCGCGAAATCCTGGGCAAGGCGCACAAGGGCGTCATAGACGGCCTGGTCGCCATGGGGGTGGTATTTACCGATGACATCGCCGACGACGCGGGCGCATTTCTTGAAGCCGGCGCCGGGATCGAGTTTCAAAAGCCGCATGGCGTAAAGCAGTCGGCGGTGCACCGGCTTCAGCCCGTCGCGCACATCCGGCAGGGCGCGGTGCATGATGGTCGACAACGCATAGGCAAGGTAGCGCTCTTCCAGCGCCGCGCGCAGTTCGATGCCTTCAATGCCGCTTGGTCCGCTCGGCGGAATCAACTCGTTTCCCATGTCAAAACGAGTAGCTGTATCGATTGGGCGAAGCAACCGATTTGCGCAGGTTTCTGCGGTTTTTGCGTTGGTTTTCCCCGGTTTGGGCCAAGGGGCGGGCAAATCCGGAACCACCCGTCGCAAGGATCGTTCGCGGGGTGCCCGCAAGGCGGTTCATGTAGCGAAACATTCCGCCGTCATACTGGACCGTATTCTTTGCCGGGTTGGTCGCTTAGCCTTTCAGAGCGATCGTCCAGACGTAACGTGAGGCTAACCGGTTCTTTAAGATTTATCGGTAAGTTTATCAGGATATTGCAGGCACAGTTGCGGCTGCAGGGGAATATTTAGAGCTGAACGGCGAACTGTATTTGAGGCCAGCCAGGTGAAATTTGAAAAGCTGAAAAACCTGTTTGCGGTTCCGAGCGACGATGCCGAGCTCACCCTGGCGCAATTCGACGCCAATACCAGACAGCTTCCGATGATGTATGCGCTGCTGCTGGTCAATACATGGGCGCTGGTGGCGACATTCTGGAATCTGGCGCCTCGCAGCCTCACGCTTTATATCCCCGTGGCCTTGTCCGTACTCACGGTCGTGCGGCTGGCGAGATGGTGGCGCTCCATCTCGGAAGGTCCGGATGCGGCGACTGCCTTGAAATCCCTGAAGCGGACCAACACGCTTGCTCCGCTCATTGCAATCGGCTTTTCCGCCTGGTCGCTGGCGCTTTACCCCCATGGCGATGCCTATGCGCAGGGGCATATCGCGTTCTTTATGGGCATCACGGTCGTCGGCTGCATTTTCAGTCTCATGCACATGCTGTCGGCGGCATTCTACGTGACGATGATCGTCAATGTCGCGTTCATCGTTTTCTTCGGGTTGTCCGGCAATCCGGTCTTCATGGCAAATGCCGCCAATCTCATCTTTGTGTCAGTTGCCCTGCTGGTGATCGTGTCGATCAACTATGACAGGTTTGTTTCCCTGATCGCATCGCGCAGGCAGCTCATGCAGCAGCAGAATGAGCTGGTGCAGAAGCAGAAAGAGACGCTCGAACTGTCGAACGAAAACTATCGCCTCGCCAATCTCGACAGCCTGACCGATCTTCCCAACCGGCGTTGTTTCTTTTCCGAATTCAAGGAAAAACATGGGGCCGCAGTGGCGGGAGAGGCTGCGCTCATTATCGGTCTGATCGACCTGGACGGCTTCAAGGCGGTCAATGACATGTATGGGCATGCGGTTGGCGACAAGCTGCTGGTCTCCGTGGCCGAGCGCCTGCAGTTCGCCTGTCAGGGCGATCTTCTCCTGTCGCGTCTCGGCGGCGATGAATTCGCCATCCTGATGACCCTGGAACTCTCTGACGAGAACCTGATGCAGATCGGGCACAATTTGTGCGCCGTCCTGGAGGCGCCGTTCAATCTGGCGGAAGCGACCCTTTCGATTTCAGCCAGCGTCGGCTTTGCCCGGTGGCGGGACGGTGTCGACTGCGACGAACTCTACGAGAATGCGGATTTTGCGCTATATTCGGCGAAACGCAGCCGGGACGCCGGCAGTACCCATGTG
Organism: Roseibium sp.; assembly: GCF_048260565.1. Classification (GTDB taxonomy): domain Bacteria; phylum Pseudomonadota; class Alphaproteobacteria; order Rhizobiales; family Stappiaceae; genus Roseibium. Next base: position 42,952 of record NZ_JBLXGP010000016.1, read on the forward strand.
GTCCTTTTCGGCAAAGCTCATGAAGCCCGGGTCCAGCGCACCAAACTGCTTGAAAAGGCTCTTCGAAGCGTTTCGGTCGCCGACGAAATGGCAGTCGCCTTCCAGCCGGTCGTGGATGTGAGCAGCGGTGCGGTGGTGGCATTCGAGGCGCTTGCGCGCTGGACCAGTCCGACCCTGGGGGCAGTGCCGCCGAGCCATTTCATTCCGGCTGCGGAGCGAAGCGGCTTGATCGACCAGCTCACGCTGATGCTGTTCAGGCAAGCGCTCGCCTGCGCGGCTTCCTGGCCGGACAACATACGCTTGTCGTTCAATCTGTCGGCGGCGAATATTGCCAAGACCGACTACGTTCGCGGTCTCGTCGACGAAATTCACACCTACGGCATTGCGCCGGAACGGATCGATTTCGAGATTACGGAGACCGCGATCATTCGCGATGTCTTCCAGGCCCAGGAAGCGATTGCGGAACTCAAGAGGACCGGGGTCCGGATTTCGCTGGACGACTTCGGAACCGGATATTCGAGCCTCAGCCACCTGCACCGGTTCCCACTCGACAAGATAAAGATCGACCGATCGTTCGTGACCAATATCGGCGAAAATTCCGCCGGTTACGGAATCGTCAAATCGCTGCTCAACCTGTCCCGGGACATGAATATCGGCTGTATCATCGAAGGTGTGGAGACCGAGGAGGAACTGGCCATTATCCGCAGCCTCGGCGGCGAAATGGTCCAGGGCTACTATTATTCCAGACCGATGTCGGGCGATGCGGTTCTTGATTATCTGGCAAGCAGTGATGGCGGGATTTCGCAAGAACCGGTGTTGAGCCGGGCCTGAATGCCGGCAAGGTACGGATCCTTCTCCGGTCTATCGGGGCAGGTTGAAATTCCACGGAAATTCCGCCCGGTATTTCTTCTCCAAGGCCGCAATCAGGCTTGGTCGCAGGTCTCCGGTCTTGATACCCCGGGGCTCGTAGACATTGCGGTTAAGGAAAAAGTCGGTCAGCCGAAACCCTTCAATCAGATCCTGATAAGTGATTTCGCTGCCCGGCTGGCGCTGGCCTTCCACGAGAAACGGGGGCAGGGGAAGCAGTTTGTCGCGGTAGGGTTCTCCGGCCTCCCGGCTGACGGCACGGGCCGACTTCGGCGACACCCACGCCAGGTCGTCCCGGGTTCCGGTTGCCGCGCATCTGGTCAGGTCCAGACCGAAGCCGAGTTCGTTCAACATTTCCAGCTCGAAGCGGATGATCAGCGGGCCGGCGACATCGAACCGGTCCAGGTGATCGAGTACCACCTTGAAGGCCTCGTAGAGCCTTGCATGGGGATCGCGCTCCGGCAGCAGGCGAATGAGGCCGGCCAGATGCTGGACGCCGTGCAGGCCTAAAGACGAGGTCATCAGTTCGGCGGCGCGCGAGCGGATCGGGTCGACGGCAAACACGCCCAGATGGTCCGCCAACCGTGCCCGCCATGTTACCTGCACCTCGTTGCCTGGTTGGAGCGTCGGTTGCCGTCGGCGCGAGCGCCCGCCGCGTACCAGCCCCAGATGCCGGCCGCGCTCGGCCGTCATCACCTCAAGGATGATGTCCGTCTCACCGTGCTTGCGGGTTCCCAGAATAATTGCTTCGCCGGTCCACTCCATGGGGGAAGTCTATACGATTCCGGGGAAGAAAAAGGGCGGAGTTCTTCTTCTTGTGACAGCGGAGCAGGGGAGGTGGCGCACCTCTCGCAAGCCCCCTACCTCGGGAACTCCAGACCCATTTCCCGGTAGCGTTCGGGATCGTCGGCCCAGTTCTCGCGGACCTTTACGAACAAAAACAGATGCACGGGCGCGTCGATGATCTCGGCGAGTTCTTCGCGAGAGGTCTTGGAGATGGCCTTGATGGTCTGACCCTTCTTGCCGAGCACGATGCTCTTCTGGCTGTCACGCTCCACGTAGATGGTCTGTTCGATGCGGACTGAGCCGTCCTTGCGTTCCTGCCACTGCTCGGTTTCCACCGTGGAAATGTAAGGCAGCTCCTGGTGCAGGCGCTCGAACAGCTTCTCCCGGGTGATTTCGGCAGCCAGGATGCGCAGAGGCAGATCGGACGGCTGGTCTTCGGGATAGAGCCATGGGCCTTCGGGAACCTTGGATGCGAAATAATCCAGGATCGTGTCGACGCCGTCGCCGTTCAGCGCGGACACCATGAAGGTCTCGTCGAACGGCATGATCTCGTTGGCGGCCTTTGCCAGTTCCAGAAGCTTGTCGCGCCTGGTGACGTCGATCTTGTTCAGGATCAGCACCTTCGGCGTCTTGATGTTGGCAAGCCTCTCCATGATGGCTTCAGCTTCCTCGTCGACCCCTTTTCGGGCGTCGATCAGGAGGGCGATCACATCCGCGTCCCGGGCGCCGCCCCAGGCGGTGTCGACCATGGCGCGGTCGAGACGTCGCTTGGGCTGGAAGATGCCGGGCGTATCTACGAAGACGAGCTGGGCCTTGTCGTGCATGGCAATCCCGCGCACGATCGCCCGCGTCGTCTGCACCTTGTGGGTCACGATGGAGACCTTGGTGCCGACAAGTTGGTTGATGAGGGTGGACTTGCCGGCATTCGGCGCGCCGATCAGGGCAATGAAGCCCGCGCGCGTGCCCTCGGGCATCGGGCCCGTTGCTTCCGGAAGAGGTATGTCGAACCGCGGGCTTGCCTGCGGCATGTCGTCGTCGTCGGAGTTCAAGTCCTGTCCTGTTCTTTCCAGACGCCTTCACGGCGGAGTACGGCTTCTGCCGCGGCCTGTTCGGCGATGCGCTTCGAGCCGCCCTGGCCTTCGCCGGTGGCAATCCCCTTCACATTCACGCCGACCACGAAACTGGGGGCGTGGTCCGGGCCTTCGCGGCTGATCACATCGTATTTCGGTGTCGGCAGCCCGCGCGACTGAGCCCACTCCTGCAGGGTGGTCTTGGCATCCCGCAAGGGTCCGGACCAGGATAACATACGCGGCTCCCAAAGGCGCGTGACGAAATTTTCGGCGGCCTCAAATCCGCCATCCAGATAAATGGCCGCGATCACCGCTTCGCAAATATCGGCCAGAAGAGCCGCCTTCTTGCGTCCGCCGGTCTGGGCCTCGCTCTGGCCGATGCGCATGGCATCGCCGAGGTGCAGCTCGCTGGCAATTTCCGCGCAGGTTTCCCGCTTGACCATGTGGTTGAAGCGCCGGGCAAGCTCGCCCTCATCCGCATTCGGGAAATGATTGTGCAGCATTCCGGCGACGACGAGGCCGAGCACCCGGTCGCCGAGGAATTCCAGGCGTTGGTAGCTCTTCGTCACGCTGTCGGTCGGTGCGAGCGCGCTGGCATGGGTCAGCGCCACGTTCAGCAGTTCCGGATCCTTGAACTCATGCTGAATACGCCGGGCCAGTTCGTTCATGGCCTGTGTGCTTGCCGCCATATTGTTTCCTTGCGCCGCTTCCGCTCGGGGTGGGCCGGCCTCAGGGATGCAGATCCCTGAACAGGCGGTCCCAACGCACGTCCCAGGGCCATTTCCAGACCATCCAGGCCGGCGTGCCGTCTTTGATGGAGAAGAACAGCACTTCCGCGCGGCCGACCAGGTTCTCATAAGGAACATAACCCACTGCCGATAGGACACGGCTGTCTGTGGAGTTGTCGCGGTTGTCACCCATCATGAAATAATGCCCTTCGGGCACTTCGTAGACGCGTGTGTTGTCCAACGCGCCGTGGTCTGACAGGTCGAGGGTTTCATAGGAGACGCCGTTCGGCAGGGTTTCGCGGTAGCGCGGAACGCGCTTGATACCGAAGCCGGTGTTCTCGATGTAGTCGTCGATGCGTTCCCGCTTGACCGGTTCGTCGTTGAGGTAGACGACACCATCCTTCACCTGGATCCTGTCGCCGGGAAGGCCGACTACGCGTTTGATGTAATCGGTCGAATTGTCCTTCGGCAGCTTGAAGACGACGATATCACCGCGTTTCGGCTCGGCGCCCCAGATTCGTCCGGAGAAGGGGGCGAGGCCGAAGGGGAAGGAATAGCGGGAATAGCCGTAGCTGTACTTGGAGACGAACAGGTAATCGCCGATCAACAGCGTGTCCTTCATCGATCCGGACGGAATGTTGAAAGGCTGGAACAGAAAGGTGCGCACGATCAGGGCAAGAAGGAGCGCCTGCACGATGATCTTCACGGTCTCGTAGAGCCCGCCGTCCTTGGCCTTCTTGTCTTCTGTCACGCTCATCTTGTCCTTTGACATGTGAATTCCGGGCTGATGGATCCGGCGGAAACGCCAGGAGCGAAATGACTGTTCAGAATCTGCTGCCGACTCTTAGCCGCTCGCGGCTTTCGTGGCAATGACAGACGGGCGGGGACGGGACTGACCGCCGGATGTCTTTCACGGATGAATCCGGCAGCAAAAAGGCAGTGCCTTATTTCTCGATTTCTTCCAGTCTCACGGGATGAGGCGCCGGGAACAGCGCGCGTTTTCGGGCAAGCGAAGCCTTCCGTCGTGTCTGGTAGACTTCGACGCTCTTGTAGACGAGTACGTAGCAGATAACGCCGGTGATCAGTCCAAGGGGCACGGCCCCGACAAGCATCGGCTTGAACATCGGCAGCAGGACGTCGAGAGAGCTGTCCAGCAGCCGCTTTGCGAATTCCTTGTGAATATTGTGGGCGGCAGGGGCCGCGTCGCTGCGCAGGATCCACTGGCCGATCTTGAAGGTGGAGGCCCAGATGAACGGGAACGTCAGCGGATTGCCGACGGAGGTTCCAAGGGCGGAAGCGATCAGATTGCCGCGGACGATGTAGGCAATAAGAAACGCGAGAATGAAGTGGAAGCCCACCAGTGGCGTGAAGGACGCAAACGCGCCGGCCGCAAATCCGATTGCGATCGCATGCGGCGTCGCTGTGAGTCGAAGGACGCGTTTCCCGAAGTAGCGGGTCGACCGCGACCAGCTGTGGCGTGGCCAGACGGCCACGCGCAGGCGCTCGATATTCGTGGGTTTGGTGCGGCGGCGGAAAAGCATACGGTTTTGTCGGTTTCGGTTCCGGTGCCTTAGGCGAGGCCCCGGCTTCCCGGTTTGACCGCAGGGATAGCTTCCAATTCCGGCGGAAGCTTGTCCGCTTCATAGGCCGGGACCTTGTAGTCCGCCAGGGCGATCAGCGGTACGCCCGTATCGGCCGTACCGGCCGAACGGTCGATCAGGCAGGCGACCGCCAGCACGTCGGCTCCGATCGACTTCAACGCGTCCACCGTTTCTCGGCTGGAGAGGCCGGTGGTCACGATGTCCTCTACGATCACGACGCGCGCGCCCTCAGACATTTCGAACCGGCGCAAACGGAATTCCCCGTCCTCGCGCTCCACCCACATGGCCGGCACTTTCAGATGGCGGGCGGTTTCATATCCGGGGATCAGGCCGCCCAGAGCCGGAGAGACGACGTAGTCGATGTCACCGAGGCCCGCGGCGCGAATCTTTTCCGCAAGCGCCTTGCACAGGACTTCCGTCCGCTCCGGGTACATGAAGACCCGGGCCTTCTGAATGAACACCGGGCTTCGCAGGCCCGAGGACAGGATGAAATGGCCTTCAAGGATCGCGCCGGCGTCGCGGAATTGTTGAAGCACTTCCTCACGGCTCATGGGGCTGGTCATGCGGATGACTGTCCTTTCCTCGGTTTGCCGGCATCAGCCGTTGACTCGGGTCACACTGGAGACATTCGGTTTTGAACGCAACTGATTGATGATCCGGTTCAGGTGTTTCAGGTCCCAGACTTCCAGATCGATGACCATCTTGTGAAAGTCGGTCGCCTGGCGGACCATTTTTACATTATCGATATTACCGCTGTTTTCGCCGATCACCTGGGCGATGGTGGCCAGCGAACCGGGTTCGTTGATCGCGGAGATGGCGAGCCTGGCGGGAAACCGCTCGGGATTGTCGACATCGATATCCCAACGCACGTCGACCCAGCGTTCGCTCTGGTCGTCGAATTCCTTCAGGGCCGGCGACTGGATCGGATAGATCGTCAGACCTTCGGTCGGGGTCAGTATACCGACGATCCGGTCGCCGGGAACGGCCCCGCCGTCCGGGGCGAAGCTGACCGGGATATCGCCGGACAGTCCGCGAATGGGCAATGCGGATCCGTCTTGGGCCTCGTCCCCGGAATCCGGATCGAATTCGCCGGCGGGAATACGGAATTTCAATCCCGCGCCTTTTTCCAGGTCGAACCAGCCGTCTTCGGAGGTGGCCGGGATATGGACGACCCGTTCGTCCTGATAGTCGGGATGGGCTGATTTCAGAACCGACTGGGCACTGACATCGCCGCGGCCGACGGCGGCCAGGAGTTCGGCGACGTTCGGCTGATTGTGATCGGTCAGAGCTGACTGCAGCAGATCTTCGGAATAGATCTTTTCCGCCCGGGCAAAGGCGCGCTTGAGGATGTGCTCGCCGAGTGCGCCATATTGTTTGCGGACAGATTCGCGGGTTGCCCGGCGGATCGCCGCCCGCGCCTTACCGGTCACGGCAATCGATTCCCAGGCCGGTGGCGGCGTCTGCGCCTTGGAGCGGATGATTTCCACCTCGTCGCCGTTTCTGAGTTCGGTGACAAGGGGCATGATCTTGCCGTTGATCTTGCAGCCGACGCAGGTGTTGCCGATACCGGTATGAACCGCATAGGCGAAGTCGATCGGGGTCGCGCCGCGGGGCAGGGCAATCAGCCGGCCCTTGGGCGTGAAGCAGAACACCTGGTCGTGGAAAAGCTCCAGCTTGGTGTTTTCCAGGAACTCTTCCGGGGTGTCGCCTTCGGAAAGAAGGTCGATGGTCCGTCTCAGCCACTCGTAGGCGCGGCAATCTTCGGTGTGGCGGGCGATGTTCAGGCCGCCCATCTCCCCGTCCTTGTAAAGGGCATGGGCCGCGATGCCGAACTCCGCGACGCGGTCCATTGCCGCCGTGCGGATCTGCAGTTCCACGCGCTGGCGGGACGGGCCGACGATCGTGGTATGGATCGAGCGGTAGTCGTTCTGCTTCGGAGTGGAGATGTAATCCTTGAACCGGCCAGGGACCGTCGGCCAGGTCGTGTGGATGACGCCCAGGACCCGGTAGCAGGCCTCCACCGTTCCCACCGTGACCCGGAAGCCGTAGAGGTCGGAGAGCTGTTCGAAGCCGAGCGATTTCTGCTGCATCTTGCGAAAGATCGAATAGGGGCGCTTCTCGCGGCCCTTGACCTCTGCCGCCATGCCGCGTTCGGCGAGGCGTTCGGTCAGGGTCTTTTCGATTTCGGCAATCAGTTCCGCGTTGGTCTCACGCAGTTCGGTCAAGCGCTCGCTGATCGTGTCATGCGCTTCCGGGTTGAGGGTCCTGAAGGAAAGATCCTCCAATTCCTCGCGCATGTCCTGCATGCCCATACGTCCGGCAAGCGGAGCGTAGATCTCCATCGTTTCTTCGGCGATCCGGCCGCGCTTGTGCTCGGGCATGTGGTGGAGCGTGCGCATGTTGTGGAGCCGGTCTGCCAGCTTGACGAGGAGAACCCGGACATCGTCGGCGATCGCCAGCAGAAGCTTGCGGAAGTTTTCCGCCTGCTTGGCTTTCTGCGAGACAAGGTCGAGACGCTTGATCTTGGTCAGGCCGTCGACCAGCTTGCCGATTTCCTCGCCGAACATGGAGTCGATTTCGGCGCGAGTCGCATCCGTATCCTCGATCGTGTCATGCAGCAGGGCGACGGCGATGGTTGCGTCATCGAGACGCAGGTCGGTCAGGATCGCGGCAACTTCGAGCGGATGGGAGAAATAGGGATCGCCGGATGCGCGGGTCTGGGGGCCATGCTTCTGCATGGCATAGACATAGGCCTTGTTGAGGAGGGCCTCATCCGCATCCGGATTATATCGGGTTACTCGTTCAACGAGCTCGTATTGGCGCATCATGGCCGGAACCGACCCATATGACAGCCGGAAGAAACGGAAGGTTGTCGAAAAACCGGCCGGGCTGGCGACGTTTTGAACCCGTCAGCCCGGCTTGCATTGAAACAATTTCTAGACGTCGTCGCTTCGCTCCGGCGGAACCAGGCCTTCCAGGCCGCGCAGGAGATCCTCTTCCGACATGCGGTCGAATTCCACGGCCGAATCGTCAACCGCGTTGACCTGGGTCGTCTGCTGCTGGCCCGAGGGAACCATCGGCACGGCTTCCGCTTCCGGCTCGTCCACTTCCACAAATTTCTGCAGGGAGTGGATAAGGTCTTCCTTCATGTCTTCGGGACTTACGGTCTGCTCGGCAATCTCGCGCAGGGCCACGACCGGATTTTTGTCGTTATCGCGCTCTACGGTGAGCGGTGAGCCGCTTGAGATCATGCGAGCGCGATGAGCGGCCAGCAGGACCAGCTCAAAACGATTTTCGACCTTGTCGATGCAGTCCTCGACGGTCACACGCGCCATACGACGTCTCCATGGGTTAGGGAACTTGAAAAGACAGCGTATAATATTCACGTTAAGGGAAAGCAACCCCGTTTCGGGCCTGTTTGCCTCAATTCGATTTTGCTGGAAAATGAACATCCGGGCGGAAGTTGGCGCGCTTTGTCATTGCGACCGGCGACAGTTATGGTGTAGGGCAATGGTATCGGTTATGTAAAAATACACAAATACCAACCAAATGGTAAAAACCGACAGAAGTAAGAATCGTAAAAGCGATCATGTGCACGAAATGACAATGGAAGTACGCACCATGATGTGGGTTGGACGGCTCGATTCCGTCGGCTTCGGAGTTGCAACTCCCGGAAGCGGTAGAAACAATAAGAAAGGTTCCCACGCGAATGTTTGATGCCAGAGAAAAAGTTGCTTTATTTATTGATGGCGCAAATCTTTACTCGACTGCCAAGGCCATAGGCTTCGATATCGATTACAAACGTCTCTTGAAAGAATTTCAGGGGCAAGCTTATCTGCTTCGCGCCTACTATTACACCGCTCTCATTGAAGACCAGGAATATTCTTCCATCCGGCCGCTGATCGATTGGCTGGATTACAATGGTTATAAAGTCATCACAAAGCCCGTCAAAGAGTTCGTCGATTCGTCCGGCAGACGAAAGGTGAAGGGCAATATGGATATCGAACTTGCCGTCGATGCGATGGGGCTCGTCGACTGTGTCGACCATATCGTTCTTTTCTCCGGTGACGGCGATTTCCGGTCACTGGTGGAAGCCCTGCAGAGAAAGGGGCGGAAGGTCAGCGTCGTGTCGACCCTGAAGACACAGCCACCGATGATCGCCGATGATCTGCGCAGGCAGGCCGATCACTTCATCGACCTGGCGACACTTGCCAGCAAGATCGGCCGGGATCCGTCCGAACGTCCCGCCCGCCCGCAGACCGGGCCTGATTTCGACGACGACGAAGACGACGACTACTAAGCCGGCGAACCCGTAAAGAACACGAGGAACCCGACTGCGATGGTCAGTGCCGATCCACCGCTGGATTGTCTGGCATGCCCGAGGCTCGTCGGCCTGCGCCATGAGCTTCGGCAGCAATTTCCCGACTGGTTCAACGCGCCGGTTCCCTCCTTCGGGGCCCCGGATCCGAAGCTGCTGATCGTCGGTCTTGCTCCCGGCATGCGCGGTGCGAACAGGACGGGTCGGCCATTTACCGGTGACTATGCCGGTGACCTTCTTTACGAAACCATGCTGGATTTCGGCTTTGCTGTCGGAGCCTATGAAGCCCGTCCCGATGACGGACTGGAACTGCGCGATGCGATCATCACCAATGCGGTGCGCTGTCTGCCGCCGCAGAACAAGCCGACAGGGCCGGAAATCAAGACCTGCCGCCCATACCTGATCGCAACGCTCGAGGCTAATCCGGGCCTGAGAGCGGTGCTGGCGCTCGGACGGATCGCCCATGAAACCTTCCTGAGTGCCCTGGATCTGCGTCGCGCCGATTTCACCTTCGGTCACGGTGCGCGCCACGATCTGGGGACGCGGCAGCTTGTCCTGTTCGACAGCTATCACTGCTCGCGCTACAACACCAATACCGGCCGGTTGACCACGGATATGTTCCGCTCGGTCTTTACCGATATCCGCCGTTTCCTGGATGCCGCATAGACGCCGTCAGCGTAAATTCGGGGACTGTCATCCAAGCAGGGGATCGGGCTCCGTCCAGCCTTCCGGGCCCAGGTGCTCCTGAGGCTTGAAACGGGCCTTGTAGGCCATTTTCTCCGACCCTTCGACCCAATAGCCCAGATAGACGTAAGGCAGCCGCAGCCGCCGGGCGCGCTCGATGTGGTCCAGAATCATGTAGGTTCCAAGCCCGACGCCCTGGACGTCCGGGTCGAAGAACGAATAGACCATGGACAGGCCGTCGGCGAGTTGGTCGGTCAGCGCCACGCCGAGCAGGGGACCTTCGCCCGCGCCGGTGATGAAGCTGTCGGGGCCGCGCCGGCGGTACTCGATGACCATGGTTTCCACATGGGTGTCCTCGACCATCATGGCATAGTCGAGCACGCTCATTTCCGTCATGCCGCCGTTTTCATGACGGGCACGCAGATAGGCCTGGAACAGATCGTATTGCTCGGCTGACGGGCTGGGAGGCAGGCGCGCGCCGATGATGTCCGCGCCCTGCTTCCATTGGCGTCTCAGAGACCTCGTCCACTGAAAATCGTCGACCCTGACCCGTACGGAGATACAGGCGCGACAGCTTTCGCAGGCGGGACGATAGGCGATGTTCTGGCTGCGCCGGAAGCCGCCCTGTGTCAGAACGTCATTCAGCGCTGTCGCGTGATGGCCGATCAGGTGGGTAAACACCTTCCGCTCCTGCCGGCCTTCAAGATAAGGGCAGGGCGCCGGCGCGGTCAGATAGAACTGCGGATGTTCTGTGGGATGCCTTGTCACTTTCCGGTTCCGTAGGACTTCATGCGTTCTTGTTTACCCGTCAAAATCCATAATACCATGGCGCGACCAACGAGAAAGTCACCCATAATATAAGCGATAGCGGCGTTCCGGCACGTATGAAATCGGAAAATCTGTAGTGCCCCGGTCCCATGACAATCAGATTGGTCTGGTACCCCACCGGTGTCGCAAAGGAACTGTTGGCCGCCAGCAACAGGCAGACAACGAAGGCTTCGGCAGACTGCCCGAGCTGGTCCGACATGTTGATCGCAATCGGTGTGAACAGGACCGCAGCGGCATTGTTGGACAGGAAATTGGTCAACACCATGACAATCAGATAGAGCGCCGACAGTATGACCGTCGGGGACTGGCCTTTGAGCAGGGTGACGAGTGTGGAAGCAATCGCGGTTGCGCCGCCTGATGATTCCAGCGCCACGGCGCCGGCAAGGGATGCGCCGACCAGCATGAAGATCCGGCTGTCGATGGCGCGCATGGCCTGGCGCACGTTCAGGCATCCGGAAGCGACCATGGCGAAGGTGCCGGCGATCGCCGCGGTCACGATCGGGATCAGACCGCTGGCGGACAGGCCGACGACGATGGCGAAGATGGCAAGGGCGCGGGGCGCGTAGCGCCGGCGCGGCACTTCCGCCGTCGACCAGTCGAGCAGGAGAACGTCGCGGCTGCCGCGCAACCGCGCGATCTGTTCCGCGCTGCCGCCGACGAGCAGCACGTCGCCGGCCTCCAGGCGGATGTTGTTCATGGCCATGCGCGGCATGCGGCTGCGCCTCTGGATGCCCATGACGACGCAGCCGGTTTCCGCGTGAAAACCCGATTGCAGCAGGGTGCGTCCCATCATCCGCGAGGCTGGTGCCACCACGACCTCGGCCAGGGTCATGGAGCCCGGTGCCGTTGACGTCTGGTCTCCGTTCTCTGCGGTCTGACCGGTGTTTTCCGGATCCATCAGCGGCTGGCGGCGGGACAGGGCGTTGGCAAGCGCCGTGCGGGTTGCCGCGACAATGACCGTATCTCCGGGCGACAGGGTGACGTTTTCGAACGGTGGCAGGATCGGCTGTTCGCCTCTTTGCACCAGTCGGACGGTCATGTCCTTCAGGGCGGGGAACATACCGGCGACGGATGTCACGTCCACCAGCGGATGGCCGTAGGTGATTTCGATCTGGGCGATGAACTGCTTGCCGGAGGCGCCGGTGAGTTCGTCGGCCATGGTTTTGCGCGTCTTGAGGAGGCGCGGCATGAAAAACAGCACGTAGATCGACCCGGCACCGGCCAGCAGGAGGCCGATGGGGGTGAAGCTGAAGAACCCCAGACGCAGATCGGAATGCTGTGCGGCGTAGTTGACGACCAGCAGGTTCGTCGAAGAGCCGATCAGCGTGGTCATGCCGCCGAGGATCGCCATGAAGGACAGCGGCATCAGAACCCGTGACGAAGACTGGCCCATGGTCGCCGCCACCGCGGTCAGGATCGGCAGGAACATCACCACGACGGGGGTGTTGTTGAGAAAGGCACTCAGGGCCGCGACAGCGACGAGAACCGGAATGGTCGCCAGATGGGATCGGCCACGGACCCAGTGGACGATGGCCTGGGCCGGACCTTCCAGCGCATTGGTCTGGAACAGGCCCTGGCCGATAATCAGAAGGCAGATGATGGTGACCAGCGCGGGATTGGCAAAGCCCACGAGGAAATCGGCGGTGGTGACCGGACCGCGCTCTGTCGTGACCGGAAAGAGCGTGAATATTGCTGCGAGAGAAACGACGGACCCGAGCGCAATTATCTCGATGGAATAGCGCTCCAGAGCATAGAGTACCACCGTTGACGCGATCACCACGAAGGTCAGCGCCATGGCTACGTCAATTGATTCCATTCACCTGCCTGCCGCCGCCTGGCCGAAGCCGAATGTCACCAGTCTAGAACACGCGCAGGGGGAATAGGAAGTCCCCCGACTGCAGGAAGAGCAGCTCGAGGGAAAAGCGGCATGCGTCGCAAACCGGTTTCAGGGAAAAAGATTTCTGCCGTCAGGCCGAAAGTCCATCGCGTGCCTGCAGGGCGGCCGAATTCATAACCACGGTTCCAAGGATCAGGTCGTGCAGCAGGCGCTTGCGGTCGGTGAAGAGCGACACAAGCAACACGAACGGCGTCAGCAGGGCGACGGAGAACCAGAACAGGAGCAGGTGCATGATCGCCAGCAGCGGATAGGGCCTGCCTCCGTACCAGAGGCGCATTTCCAGGCCCATGGCGCGCATGCCGGGCGTGGCCGCATTCGGGCCGCCAAGGGTGAAGGCGGTGTAAAGGATCGCAACCCCCTGTGCCAGGAAGGCGTAGAAGAACCAGGCCAGGCCAAGGGTGAAGATCCCGAGGATGAAGACAAGGACCGCAGCCACGCAGGTGAGGATGGCAACGGCGATGGCATCGATACAAAAGGCGAAGATGCGTTTCGTCCTGACGCCCTCGAACAGGTCCGGCATGGCAACCGGGTCGTAGGCGTCCTGCCGGGGACCGGTGGATTCAATGTCTGCAGCCATGGAATGGTCTCCTTATCCGCTCCCTCCGATGTGGGGACGATTATGCGGTTTCGCAAACTGTCGGCGGCGGAAACCGGTGGATTTCACTCAAACGTTTCCGCCACTTCCATGTGGCGGACGAGGTAGCCGCGTTCGCGCAGGGCGGCGACGATCTCCTCGCCGTGTTGGCCGTCGAAGGCCTCGAAGGTGACGTCAAGCGTGGCGCCTTTGGCCGGGACATTCAGGAACAGGTGGTGATGGGCGACATCGACCACATTGCCTTTCAAATTGCCGATGACCGTGGCGATTTCGCCCAGAACGCCCGGGCGATCGGGCGTGTCGATGCGGATGGAGACGAGGCGGCCGTCCCGCGCCAGTTCCCGGATCACGATGGACGACAGGAGGCGGGGGTCGATGTTGCCGCCGCACAGGATCAGGCCGACCTTCTTGCCGGCAAACCGCTCCGGTTCGCTCATCAGCGCGGCAAGGCCCGCAGCGCCTGCGCCCTCTGCAATCGTGCGCAGACGGGTCAGATAGGCGTTGATCGCCCGTTCGATGGTGCTTTCCTTGGCCAGGATGATGTCGTCGACGACCTTCCTGACGATCTGTCGGGTCAGTTTGCCCACATCGCGCACGGCAATGCCTTCGGCGATGGTCGCGCCTTCGCAGCGCACCTCCTTGCCGTAGAAGTCGCCCCACATGCCGGGATAAAGCACGGTCTCCACGCCGATCACCTCGATGTCCGGTCGGATCGCCTTGGCGGCCGTGCCGTTGCCCGCAATCAGCCCGCCGCCGCCGATCGGGATCACCAGCGTGTCCAGGTCCGGATAGGTCTCCAGCATTTCCAGGGCGATCGTGCCCTGACCTTCGATAACGCGGGGATCGTCGTAAGGGTGCACCCAGACAAGGCCGCGTTCCGATGCAATCCGGTCGGCTTCTTCCGAGGCTTCATGGACCGTTTCTCCGGCGAGCACCACGTCCGCGCCGTAGCTTTTCGTCGCAGCGATCTTCACGAAAGGGGTCGATTCCGGCATGATGATGGTTGCTGGAATCCCGAGGCGCCGGGCATGGCAGGCGACCCCTTGGGCATGGTTGCCGGCCGACATGGCGATCACCCCGCGGCTGCGCTCTTCCGGGGTCAGGCTTGCCAGCTTGACGATGGCGCCGCGCTCCTTGAAGGCGCCGGTCACCTGCATGTTTTCGTATTTTACGAAAACCTCCGCGCCGGTGAGCGCCGACAGTGCCGGGGCAGGCAGACAAGGCGTCTCCAGGACTGCGCCCCGGATCAGTTTGGCAGCCTTTTGAATGCCGGCGAACGATACTTCTTCAGGATCCGGGCCGGAAGCGGACGTTGGGCCTGTTCCGGATCGCGTGGCATTCATAACGACCGGGCCAGGAGAGAGGCTACCTGAGGCGCGAAATAGGTCAGGATACCGTCGGCGCCGGCGCGCTTGAACGCCAACAGGCTTTCGATCATGGCGCGGTCACGGTCGATCCAGCCGTTGGCGCCCGCCGCCTCGATCATCGCGAATTCGCCGGAGACCTGATAAGCGTAGGTCGGCATGCGGAACGTGTCCTTCAGCCGCCACAGGATGTCGAGATAGGGCATGCCGGGCTTGACCATGATCATGTCGGCGCCTTCGGCGATATCCTGTTCCGCCTCGCGGAGGGCTTCGTCCGTATTGGTTGCATCCATCTGGTAGGTGCGCTTGTCGCCGATCAGGGTGGCGTTGGTGCCGACTGCGTCGCGGAACGGACCGTAGAAAGCCGAGGCGTATTTGGCCGCGTAGGACATGATCTGGACATCGCGGAAATTGTTGGTGTCCATGGCCTGGCGGATGGCGGCGACGCGGCCGTCCATCATGTCGGACGGTCCGATGATGTCGGCGCCGGCTTCCGCCTGGTTGAGGGCCTGGCGGCAGAGCTGGTCGACCGTCTCGTCGTTGAGGATCGTCTCGCCCTCCATCAGGCCGTCGTGGCCGTGGCTGGTATAAGGATCAAGGGCCACGTCGGTCATCAGGCCGACATTGAGGCCTTCCTTCTTGATCGCGCGGCAGGTCTGGCACACCAGATTGTCCGGATTGAGCGCTTCGGAGCCCGTCGGATCGCGCAGGGCCGGATCGGTATAGGGGAACAGGGCGATGGCCGGGATGCCGAGGCTTTCCGCCTTGACCGCATCCTTCACCGCCTCGTCGACGGAAAGCCGCTCCACGCCGGGCATGGAGGGGACGGGCTGGCGGATGCCGGCGCCTTCGACGACGAAGATCGGCCAGATCAGGTCGTTGGTGGTCAGCACGGTCTCCCGCACCAGGCGCCTGGACCAGTCCGCGCGCCGGTTGCGGCGCATGCGGCGGCCGCCGAGGATCTCATCCATGTCGGAACTGGTGATGGACGGGGTGCGGGTGGAAGACGACATCTTTCTGGAATCCTGTGATGGGGGCCTGCAATCAGGTGGAGCATGCATGATACATTGCCTGACTCCCCGAGACCCTATCATGGGATCGGGTGCGATCCAACATGATGTAAAATAACGATAAACGCTTATGAAAATGCGCTTTATTGACGTTTACGTCAAAACTCGATAAGTCCCGTTCAGCATTGGAAGCCAAGACTTTATCCTGCAATGGCAGGGCTCGGGAGGACAGGTCATGGATTTTTCCCTCACTGAAGATCAACGCGCCTTTCAGGACATGGCGGCAGCCTTTGCCCGCGATGAAATGGAGCCTTATGCGCGCGAATGGGACGAGAACAGTCTTTTCCCGGTCGATACCCTGCGCAAGGCGGCGGAACTGGGTTTCGGCGGAATCTACGTGCGCGAGGATGTCGGCGGCTCGGGCCTGTCGCGAACGGATGCGGCGATCATCTTCGAGGAACTCGCCAAGGGCTGTACGTCGACGGCGGCCTATATCTCAATCCACAACATGGCCGCCTGGATGATCGACACGTATGGCAGCGAGGAATTGCGGCGGACATATCTGCCCGACCTCTGCACCATGACAAAGTTCGCCAGCTATTGCCTGACCGAGCCGGGGGCCGGGTCCGATGCCGCTTCCCTGCGTACGAAAGCGACGGACGACGGCGACCATTATGTCCTGAACGGCTCCAAGGCCTTCATTTCCGGCGGCGGTGTCAGCGATGTCTATGTGGTCATGGTGCGCACCGGCGGCGATGGCCCCAAAGGCATCAGTTGCGTCGTGGTGGAAAAGGATACACCGGGCCTGAGTTTCGGCGCCCAGGAGGTCAAGCTCGGCTGGAAGAGCCAGCCGACCGCTCAGGTGAATTTCCAGGACTGCCGGATCCCGAAGACCAACCGTGTCGGTGCGGAAGGCGAGGGCTTCAAGATCGCCATGGCCGGTCTCGACGGCGGCCGGCTGAATATCGGTGCCTGTTCTATCGGCGCCGCCCAGACCTGCCTCGAGCGCACCATCGCCTACATGAAAGACCGCAAGCAGTTCGGTCGCGCGATTGCCGAGTTCCAGGCGCTGCAGTTCCGCCTTGCCGACATGGCGACCGAACTGGAGGCCGCCCGGCTCTTCCTGCACAAGGCGGCCATGCTGGTGGATGCCAAGGCCCCGACCGCAACGACGACCGCGGCCATGGCCAAACGCCTTGCGACCGACACCGGTTTCAAGGTGGTCAACGAGGCGCTGCAGCTTCATGGCGGCTACGGGTATCTGCGCGACTATCCGATCGAGCGTTACCTGCGCGACGTGCGTGTGCACCAGATCCTTGAAGGCACCAACGAGATCATGCGGCTGATTATCGCCAGAGATCTCCTGAAGGACTGATCTTCTGAAGGACCGAGAATCACTTTCCGATCATTCAAACCGGGGACGGACGTGACCGACGATATCTTGTTTGAACAGCGCGGGGCGGCGGGCTTCATCACGCTGAACCGGCCGAAGGCCCTCAATGCCCTGAACCACGGTATGGTGACGGAAATGGCCCGTCAGCTGACGGATTGGGCCGGTGACGACCGCATCCGGCACGTGGTCATCCGTGGGGAAGGGGAGAAGGCCTTTTGCGCCGGCGGCGACATCCGCAGCATCTATGACGCGAAAATGGCGGGCGAAACCGGCCTGGCGGACTTTTTCCACGACGAATACCTGCTCAACGCGCAGATCAAGACCTATCCCAAGCCCTATATCTCTCTGATCGACGGCATCGTCATGGGGGGCGGCGTCGGCGTCTCGGTGCATGGCAGCCACCGGGTCGGCACCGAAAACACCATGTTCGCCATGCCGGAAACGGGGATCGGCTTCTTTCCGGATGTGGGCGGAACCTGGTTCCTGCCGCGCATGCCAAAGGAAACCGGGACCTATTGTGCCCTGAGTGCCGGACGCCTGAAACAGGGGGACGCGCTGGAAACGGGTGTCCTGACCCACACGACCTCCCGCCAGAAACTTCTGGTTCTGATGAAAGCGCTGGAGACGTCCGATGATATCGATGCGACACTTCGGGACTTCCATGTCGACGCGGAGCCGTCTGAGCTGATGGCGAGGGCGGAGCTGATCGAAAACATCTTTTCCGCTGCGAGCGTTGTGGAGGTGATGGACCGGCTCGATGCTTGCGAGGATCCCTGGGGGCAGAAGGTCGCGGCCGGTATCCGCGCCAAGTCACCGACCAGCGTTCATCTGGCTTTTGAACAGATGCGACGAGGGGCAAGGCTGGACTTTAGCGGCTGCATGCGCTTGGAATACCGGATCGTTACAAAGATCCTTGAGGGACATGATTTCTTCGAAGGGGTGAGGGCGCTTCTGGTCGACAAGGATCAGGCGCCGAAATGGCAGCCGGACCGGCTGGACCGGATCGACGAGACCGTTCTTGCACCCTATTTCGAGGAACCGGCCACAGGGGATCTTCCTCTTGAATAAACAGGACTGAACAGGACCGAAATGCTCGCAAACCTTCATGCCATCATGAGTTCGAGACCGCCGTGGAGCACCATTCTGGTGTGGTATCTGCGCGCGATTGCGGTCCTGTTGCTTGGGGGCGGGCTGATCCACTGGGCGCGGATCATCGGGATCACGCCCTGGCGCGATGTCTGGTTCTGGGACATGCCGCTGGCATGGCAGTCGGCGACCGTCTTCTTCGGTGTGCTCGACCTTGTCGCGGCCATCGGGCTCTGGCTGGCGGTGTCCTGGGGCACGGTCATGTGGTTGTTCCGCGCCGGCAGCCAGATCGTCATGCACACCCTGTTCTCCGATATCTACGGCCGCCGGCCCTATGAGATTTCATTCTATCTTCTGACGATCGCGGGATATCTGCTTCTCACGTACCTGATGGAGCGGGAAAATCGCGCACGTTAGTCCCGGTGCGGCCGGGGCCGGCTTTCAGGGGCGCAGGATCACATCGTTTCTAAAGACAATGGATATGTCGGACGCAATGGGCGGACCGGCTACTGGACAAGTCGGGAGGAGTTGTCATGACAAAGAAGATCGGATTTATCGGCCTCGGCAACATGGGCGGACCGATGGCGGTCAACCTGATGAAGGCCGGACATGAGGTCCTGGGCTTCGATCTGTCGGAAGGCGCGCTGGCGGCGTTCGAGGATGCAGGCGGGTCCTGTGTCAAAAGCGTCCCGGAACTCGCCGCGGCGTGCGATGTCATTGTGACCATGCTTCCGGCCGGTGCCCACGTGCGCAAGGTCTATATGGACGCGGACGGCATTTTCGATAACGCGAAGCCGGGGACGCTGATGATCGATTCCTCGACCATCGACGTTGAAAGCGCTCGCGCTGTCGCCGCGGCCGCTGCCGAGCGGGGCATGCTGATGGTCGACGCGCCGGTCTCCGGCGGCGTGGGCGGTGCGACGGCCGGAACCCTGACCTTCATGGTCGGCGGGCCCGCCGCGGCCTACGAACAGGCCAAGCCCTATCTGGACATCATGGGCAAGACCATCGTTCATGCCGGCGATTCCGGAACCGGGCAGGCCGCCAAGATCTGCAACAACATGGTGCTCGGCATTTCCATGATCGCGGTCAGCGAGGCATTCGTTCTTGCCGAACGGCTCGGCCTCGATGCGCAGAAGCTCTTCGACATTTCCTCCACCGCCTCCGGCCAGTGCTGGGCATTGACGTCCTATTGTCCGGTACCGGGTCCGTTGCCGAGCTCGCCGGCGAACCGGGATTATCAGCCGGGCTTCGCGGCAGCCATGATGCTGAAGGACCTGAAGCTGGCACAGGAGGCAGCCAGCACATCCGGCGCGTCCACGCCGCTCGGCGCGGAAGCTTCGGCGCTCTATTCCATGTTCTGTAATTCAGGTGGCGAGGCGCTGGACTTCTCGGCTATCGTCAAATATCTGCGGGGATCATGATTAATCAAAACTTTCAAGGTGTTGAGAATCGTCCTTAAAGAATTAACGGATGATTCAGCGTGTCTCTTAAGCGGATTTTAGAAGCGCTGCTGTACCTTTGTTTACAAGGTGGGAAAAATATCCACCTCGCGACAGGTAATGAATAAAGAGGCGCAAACAAATGATCACGGCTACAAGGGCAGTCGACGCAGTGGTTCAGGGGGAAGAGGAAGCGGAAATCAAACCGCTTTATCTTGAGGCCCTGACCCTTGTTGAGCGACTGCACAGACGACTGCTTGATGTCATCAAGGACGAGTTCGATCGTATGGGCCGGTCCGATGTGAACAGTGTGCAGGCTTTGCTTCTGTTCAATATCGGCGACGCCGAATTGACCGCAGGCGAGTTGCGGACCCGCGGCTACTATCTCGGCTCGAACGTGTCCTACAACCTGAAAAAACTGGTTGAAACCGGCTATATTCACCATCAGCGTTCCCGCATGGACCGCCGTTCGGTGCGTGTCAGCCTGACGGAAAAGGGACAGGAAGTCGCGCGCATCGTGAATGATCTTTACGAGCGTCACGTTCTTTCCGTCGAGCAGGTCGGGGAAATCGGTACCGAGGATTTCGTTACCCTGAACAAATCCCTGCGCCGGCTGGAGCGTTTCTGGACCGACCAGATCCTCTATCGGCTCTGAGCGGCGCCAACGCCAATTGCTCTTTTAAACGCCGCTCCGGCTCGCCGGGGCGGCGTTCTCGTTTTTGAGAGGCAATTGTGCCGCAAGCGACCTCACGAAATGTTCATGTCGCTGCCAGGTTTGCCGGTCGACATGTTCTGGACACAATGGGATGCCTATGTGCGATAAAAGGAAATCGCGCCAGGATTTGCCTTTTTCAGTCGATAGCCAGATATATTTTCGACTTCGAAATGCGAATTCCGGAGTGCGCAGGCCTTTGATTGGGCCAAAACCTGTAATTTGTTAATCATAACGGCCATAAATTGGCCTTGGGTTTTGGCTAAGGCGCTGGTTCAGGTGTGGAATTACAGGATCCGGTCAGGGCTACAAGATAGACCGTATTTGAGATCACAGTGACGCAATGGGGTTGGTAATGACAGCATCCTTCGGGAACGCCGACGGTTTCATGTTAAAGGCGGTAAAGCGGCCGGTACAAGCCATAGGGCTTCTTGCCTTGTCGTTCGCCGCCTTCAATACGGCTGCCGTGGCGCAAAGCCCGCTTGATGCCGTTCGTCATCAAAGCCAGCCCGTGGAATGGCAGGACCGGTTCCAGGCCACCATGGAAAGCCTCAATTCCCTGGACAGCGCAGAGCCGACCCTGTCGCCGGAAACGGCGGACTATATCGCAATGGCGATCGATCGTTATTCCCGCATCGTCCAGCAGGGCGGGTGGGGCCGCGTGTCCAGCGGCAAGGCCCTTCGGATCGGTGCGCGGGATGCGCGGGTCGTTGAACTTCGCCGCCGCCTGATCGCTTCTGACGATCTGGAACAGAAGGCCGGCATGTCGGACACCTTCGATTCCTATGTGGATGCCGCCTTGCGCCGGTTCCAGCTGCGTCATGGCCTGTTGGCCGACGGCGTTCTGGGTGAATCCACCATCGTCGCGCTCAATGTTCCAGCGGATGTGCGCCTGCGCCAGCTTGAAACCAATCTGGTGCGTCTGCGTTCCATGTCGGGCTTTCTTGGCGACCGCTACGTGATGGTCAACATTCCTGCTGCCGAAATCGAAGCGGTGGAAAACGGTCGCGTCCGTTCGCGCCATACCGCGGTCGTCGGCAAGATCGACCGGCAGACGCCGATCCTGAACAGCGAAATCTACGAGCTCAACTTCAATCCGTATTGGACCGTTCCGGTTTCCATCATCCGCAAGGACCTGATCCCGAAGATGAAGGAAGACCCGGAATATCTGGCCCGGAACAAGATCCGCATCTTCGACTGGAAAGACAATGAGCTGGCCTGGCAGCAGATCGACTGGAACACGGAGGAAGCGACCCAGTACCAGTTCCGTCAGGAACCGGGTGCGGAAAACTCGCTTGGCCATGTCCGGATCAACTTCCACAACAAGTATCAGGTCTATCTTCACGATACGCCGTCGAAGACCCTTTTCGGTTCTGACTACCGCTTCCATTCCTCCGGCTGTGTCCGCGTTCAGAACGTGCGCGAACTCGTGACCTGGCTGTTGCAGTCGACCACGCCGGACTGGAACCGGTCCAAGGTCGATCAGGTCATCCGGGTCGGTGAACGCGAAGACGTGAAGCTGAAGAGTAAGATCCCGCTTTACCTGACCTACATCACGGCCTGGGCCAACGCGCAAGGTGTGGTGAATTTTCGCGAGGATATCTACAATCGCGACGACCTCTACGGTACGACAGGTACGGCTGCCGGCACCGATGCGCAGGCGCGCCTCTGATAAACCGCCACTTCATTTCCACTTGCTTGGCTGGGCAGACAGTGGCCTTTTGAGGTCACACTGTCAGCGGAGAGACGCAGATGAGTCGCGGTACGCCGCCTTCCGGCGAGATCTATCTTGAAATCCAGCAGATAGGACGGCAGGTCAAGATGACCGCCATTCATGCGGATACAGGGGTCGAGGTCGTGGTTTTCGGTCCGATTACCGTCTCTCAGGAAGATTTGAAGCGTGTGGCCGTGCGCAAGCTGCAAAGGCGCCTGGAGCAGGAAAGCGGCGCATGACACCAGACTGAGCGCAAATTTCTGTTGTTGGGCAGGCCCGGTGTCAGTTTTGTGAAATTTGGCGTCGCTGTAGCCCTTGGTTCGCGCCTGTCGCTATGCTAGGTCCACGCCTGCACGGGACGTGCGGCCGCAGGGCGGACGAACGGACCGGGGCCGGAGAGAGATCCGGCAATCAGAATTCTACCAGAAAAGGATGGTGCGATGTCCTTGACAGATTCCGCGGCCGGCCAAGCTTCCCACTCGGCATTCTTTACCCGCAGCCTTGCAGAGACCGACCCGGATATTTTCGGCGCCATCGAAAATGAGCTCGGACGGCAGAGGCACGAAATCGAGCTGATCGCTTCGGAGAACATCGTTTCCCGTGCGGTCCTGGAAGCCCAGGGCTCGATCATGACCAACAAGTATGCCGAGGGCTATCCGGGCAAGCGCTACTACGGCGGCTGCCAGTTCGTGGACGTGGCCGAAACGCTGGCCATCGAGCGCGCCAAGCAGCTGTTCGACTGCAACTTCGCCAACGTCCAGCCGAACTCCGGCAGCCAGATGAACCAGGCGGTGTTCCTGGCGCTGCTGCAGCCGGGCGACACCTTCATGGGTCTCGACCTCAATTCCGGCGGGCACCTGACCCACGGCTCTCCGGTCAACATGTCCGGCAAGTGGTTCAACGTGGTCTCCTACGGCGTGCGTAAGGAAGATCACCTGCTCGACATGGACGAAATCGAGCGGAGTGCGCATGAGCACAAACCCAAGCTGATTCTGGCCGGTGGAACCGCCTATTCGCGGATCTGGGACTGGAAGCGATTCCGGGAAATCGCCGATTCCATCGGCGCCTACCTGATGGTCGACATGGCGCATATCGCGGGTCTGGTGGCCGGTGGCGTGCATCCGTCGCCGATCCCGCATGCCCATGTGGTCACCACCACGACCCACAAATCCCTGCGCGGTCCACGCGGCGGCATGATCCTGTCCAATGACGAGGACATCGCCAAGAAGATCAATTCGGCGGTTTTCCCCGGTCTTCAGGGCGGACCGCTGATGCATGTGATCGCCGCGAAGGCGGTGGCTTTCGGCGAAGCGCTGCAGCCGGAATTCAAGGCCTATGCGAAGAGCGTAGTCGACAACGCCAAGGCACTGGCTGCGACCCTGCAGGAGCAGGGCCTCGATATTGTCTCCGGCGGAACGGACAACCATCTGATGCTGGTTGATTTGCGCCCGAAGAACGCCACCGGCAAGAAGGCGGAAGCCTCGCTCGGCCGGGCGAACATCACCTGTAACAAGAACGGTATTCCGTTCGATCCGGAAAAGCCTTTCGTGACCTCCGGTGTCCGTCTGGGTACGCCGGCCGGCACCACCCGCGGTTTCGGCGTTGCCGAGTTCCGCGAGATCGGCATGCTGATCACCGAAGTGCTCGACGGCCTGAAGGCGGCGAACAGTGAAGAGGGCAACGCGGCGGTGGAAGCGGCGGTCAAGGCGAAAGTCGAGGCTCTGACGGCCCGGTTCCCGATTTACTGAGGCTATCTTGAGGGCCGGTTGAACCGGCAGGGAGCTTTCGAAGATGCGGTGTCCCTATTGCGGGGGTGACGAAACCCAGGTCAAGGATTCCCGCCCGACCGAGGACAACACGGCCATTCGCCGGCGCCGGGTGTGCAACACCTGCGCCGGCCGCTTTACCACGTTCGAGCGGGTGCAGCTGCGCGAACTCATGGTCCTGAAACGGTCCGGCCGGCGGGTCCCCTTCGACCGGGAAAAGCTGATGCGCTCGGTGCAGATCGCGGTGCGCAAGCGTCCGGTCGAGCCGGAGCGGATCGAGCGCATGGTGAGCGGCATCGTCCGGCAACTGGAGAGCTCCGGGGAAAGCGACATCACCGCGGAAACGATCGGAAATCACGTCATGGAAGGCCTCAAGGGCATCGATGACGTGGCCTACGTCCGTTTCGCTTCCGTCTACAAGAACTTCCGCGAGGCCAAGGACTTCGAGGCGCTTCTGGACGAATTGAGCGGTCCGGAGCAGCAGATGCTCGACGAGAGCTGATTTCCGGCGGCAACGAAAGCAAAGCAGTCCGTTTCATGCCATCGGCCACCGACCTCGACCTCAGATACATGGCTGCCGCCCAGCGTTATGCGCGCCGGGGATTGGGTGTGGTCTGGCCTAACCCACCGGTTGCGGCCCTGATCGTTGCGGAAAACGAGGACGGCGTGCCGGTTCTCGTCGGCCGGGGACGGACCTCGAAGCCGGGCGGGCCTCATGCGGAGGTCAACGCGCTCGGAAGCGCTGGCGACAAGGCGCGTGGAGCGACCTGTTACGTGACACTGGAGCCGTGCTCGCATTACGGCCGAACTCCTCCTTGTTCCCTGGCGCTTGTCGAGGCCGGCATCAAACGGGTCGTCATCGGCATGCTCGATCCGAACCCGCGTGTGGCCGGACGTGGGGTCCGGATGCTGCAGGAAGCGGGTATAGAGGTCGTCGTCGGGGTCCACGAGGAAGCCTGCCGGCGCCTTTATCACGGCTTCACCCTGCGCATTACGAGTCACCGGCCGCATGTGTTCCTGAAACTCGCCGTATCGCGCGATGGCTTTATCGGCCGGGAAGGGGCGGGACAGGTCCGTATTTCCGGCGCGCTGTCCATGCGCATGGTCCACGGTTACCGGGCGACCTATGATGCGATCCTGGTGGGGATCGGCACGGCACTCGCCGACGATCCGCAACTGACCTGCCGGTTGCCGGGCATGGCAGAGCGCTCTCCGGTCCGGGTGATCGTCGATGCCAGGGCCCAATTGCCGCTCAAGTCGAAACTGGTCCGGACCGCCGCCGATGTGCCGGTCTGGCTGGTCTGCGGCAATGACGCTGATCCGGAGCGCCTGAAAGAGCTTTCCGATGCCGGCGTGCTGGTGATCCGTGTTCCGACCGATGACGGCCGCATCCATCCGTCGGTTGTTGTCAGTGCCTTGAGTGCCCGCGGCGTCACCCGGCTGATGGTGGAAGGCGGGTCGCGGATCGCGAATGCGTTCCTGGATGCGGATCTTGTCGATGACCTGTGCGTCGTGACCGGCGCGGTGGACGTCGGCGAAGGCGGCATACCAGCGCTCTCCGGCCGGGATCTTGAAACGGTCCTCAAAGATCCCAGGTTCGCACGGGTCGGTGCCGGTTATCTGGAAGACGACCGATATATCTATCTGAGCAGGCGGGATGCCTGAAAGACGGGAAGCCTGACATGTTTACTGGAATCGTTACCGATCTCGGCGAGATCCTGAGCGTCACCAAGATCCCGGCCGGCATCCGGACCCGGATTCGCACGGCCTATGATCCCGACGGCATCGACATCGGCGCCTCCATCGCTTGCGGCGGGCCCTGCCATACGGTGACGGCCAAGGGGACGGATGGACAAGGCAACTGGTTCGAGGTGGAGTCGGCGTCCGAAACACTGGCGCTGACCACGGCATCGGACTGGGCGGCAGGCATGATGCTCAATCTGGAGCGGTCGCTTGCCATCGGAGACGAACTCGGTGGCCACCTTGTCCTCGGTCACGTCGACGGGCGGGCAAGGATCGTCAAGCGGGAAGATCATGACGACTCGGTCTATTTCCAGTTCGAGGCGCCGGAGGAATTCGCTCCCTTCATCGCCAGGAAAGGCTCCGTCGCGCTGGACGGCACGTCACTTACGGTCAACGAGGTCGAGGGCCGCCTGTTTTCGGTTTTCCTGATTCCGCACACGCTCGCCGTCACCACATGGAGCGAGCGGAAGGAGGGCGATTTCGTCAATCTGGAAGTCGACATGATGGCGCGATATGCTGCGCGTCTTGCGGAATACGCCAGGCCGTCATAACAGCGCCGCAAATTCTTATGTAACGGTATCTTCGATATGTCCCGGCCATGCAGTGTTTCATCGGCATATCAGGGGTAGACAAATCGGGACAGACATGGTTCCTGTCGCGGCCCTCAAGACAAGAAGAATGGATCCATGAGCTCAGACCCTAAGCTGCTGATTATCGAAGCCCGTTTCTACGGGGAAATCGCGGACGCACTCGTTGAAGGTGCGATCAAGGCGATCGAGACCGCCGGCGGCGAATACGAGCGGATCTCCGTACCGGGCGTTCTGGAAATTCCGGCAGCTCTTTCCATGGTGCTGACGGCAATGGAAAACGAGGGACCGCTTTATGACGGCTTTGTGCTCCTCGGCTGCGTCATTCGCGGCGAGACCTCCCATTACGACATTGTCGCCAACGAATCCGCGCGGGTGATCATGGACCTGACTGTCGATGCGGACCTTGCCGTCGGTAACGGTATCCTGACCGTAGAAAACGCCGAACAGGCCTGGGCTCGGGCGAAGGTGGACCAGAAGAACAAGGGCGGAACGGCGGCGGAGGCTGCGCTTGCGATGATCGCCCTGCGCGAAAGGCTTGGAGTTTAACCGATGACCGACAAGGTCGATCAACCGAAGCCGCAATCGACTGCCAAGACGAGCCGTCCCGCGAACAAGCGTGGTGCGGCGCGTCTGGGTGCTGTGCAGGCTCTCTACCAGATGGACGTCGGCGAAGTGTCGCTGGCCGATGTGATCAGCGAATTCACGACATTTCGTCTGGGCAAGGAGCTTGACGGCGAACAGTACCGTGAAGCGGACGAACAGTGGTTCACGGACATCGTCAAGGGTGTGGTCGAGGACCAGAAATTCCTGGATCCGTTCATTCATACCGCACTTGTGGAAGACTGGCCGCTGAAACGGATCGACAGCCTGCTCAGAGCGATCCTGCGCTGTGGTTCCTACGAGCTGCTGCGGCGCAAGGACGTGCCTGCGCGTGTCATCATTTCCGAATATATCGATGTGGCGAAGGCCTTCTTCGAGGACGACGAGCCCGGACTGGTGAATGGTGTTCTCGACCGGCTGGCACATGATCTTCGCAAGGCCGAATTCGACGCGCCGAAGGCCGGCGAAAGCGAGGCCTGAGCATGGCCGGTGACCGGCCGCATGAATTCGAGCTGATCAAGCGCTTCTTCGCGCCGCTTGCCACAGATTCCGGAAGTCTCGGTCTTGCCGATGACGCCGCAGTCTTCACGCCCCGGCCGGGATATGACCTGGTTCTGACGAAGGACATGCTCGCTGCCGACGTGCATTTTTTCGCAAGCGATCCGCCGGACGCGATCGCACGGAAGGCGCTACGGGTCAATCTCTCCGATCTTGCTGCAAAGGGTGCCCGACCGAGAGGTTACCTGCTCGGTCTCGGGCTTGCCGTCGACTGGACCGCGGACTGGCTGGAACGGTTCTGCGCAGGTCTCGCGGCAGATCAAGCCGCCTTTGGCCTGGTGCTTTGGGGCGGCGACACGATCAAGTCAGGCGATGGTCTGCAGATATCGGTCACGGCGATCGGCGAAGTGCCGCAGGCAAGCGCGGTTCGGCGCAATGGCGCGCGGGCAGGGGATATACTTTATGTGTCCGGCACCATCGGCGACGGCGCGGCGGGTCTGAAAGCGCGTCTCGACAGCGGATTTGCTGGCCGATACGGCCTGAACGACTATGACCTGGCGCACATCCTCGACCGCTATCTGCTGCCGCGTCCGCGGGTGGATCTGGCAGGCGCGTTGAGTGACCATGCCCATGCAGCGATGGATGTTTCCGACGGACTCTTCGCCGATGCGCAGCACATTGCCGACGCATCCGCGGTCGACCTGAGGATCGATCTCGACCTCGTGCCGGTATCATCGGCGCTGGCAAAGATCCGGGACGTAAGCCCCGGGGATTTCACCGGGTTGCTCGGCGGCGGCGATGATTACGAGATCCTGGCATGCGTTCCAGAAGTTTCGGCAGCCGCTTTCGAGGTTGGCGCGAAGGCGGCCGACTGTCCTGTGACCCGGATCGGCGAAGTCAGGAACGGCGGCGGCAAAGTCGAACTGGAAAGCGGCGGTTCGCCGGTCCGATCCTCGTCTGCCGGGTTCCGGCATTTTTGAGCATCTGCTTGCAGGTTATGGCGTTTGATTGCGGCAAGCGGCTTGCCAATGAAACCGCGCGTCTGATATTCGAAAACGGTGGTTACAGGCACCGGCCGCTCGCAAGTCCGAGGTAAAGCCTGTTTCAGAACGACATCCCCGAAACCTTTCGTTCCTACGGGGCAATGCGGGCACCCTCAGATCCCGGCGATGCCTGGATCTCCAGGAATGTGAGACAGAGGATTTCGGCATGTCGTCCGACGCCGCAAACCGGAACGCGTTCACCCATGGACCGCTTGGCGCCATTTACGCCAAGACGGCCCTTCCCATCATCTTCGTCATGAGCATGAACGGCCTTCAGGCCGTGATCGACGCCGTCTTTCTCGGCGTTTTCGTCGGGCCGGAGGCGCTCGGGGCGGTGACCCTGATGTTTCCCTTCTTCATGATCATCATTGCGCTCGCAACCCTCGTCGGCAGCGGAATGTCGAGCATTCTCTCCCGCAGGCTCGGGGCCGGCCATTTCGATGAGGCGAGGTCGGTTTTCGCAGGAGCCCATGGGCTCGCCCTCGCAGTGTCGTGCTGCCTGATCGTGCTGTTCCTGGTTTTCGGAGGGGCGGTGACGCGGCTTGCCGCCGACGGGTCGCCGGTTCTGGAACATCTTGGATATGTCTATCTGCGGATCCTGGTGCTGTCGTCACCGGTTTTCTTCGTGATGGCGGTCAATGTCGATGCGCTGCGTATTGAGGGACGCACCGGCTTCATGGCTGCCATGAGTCTGCTCATCTCGCTGGCCAATATCGGCTTCACCTACGTGCTGATCGTTGTCATGGAGATGGGTGTCGCAGGCTCTGCTTACGGCACGGCTCTGGCGCAGGCCCTGGCCCTGTCGATCATTGTCGTCTTTCGCGTATTGGGACGGACGCAGCTGAGGCCGGGCGCGTTGCTGCACCATAGTCCTTTGATGGGCTGGCAGCGGATTCTGGCGCTTGGCGCACCGCAAAGCCTGAATTTCATGGGTATTGCCCTGGTTTCCGCCTCGATCATCGCCGCGCTGCAGCTGAGCGGCGGTGGCAGCTATCAGGCGACGGTGTCGGCCTATGGCATCATCACGCGGATCATGACCTTCGTCTTCCTGCCGCTTCTGGGACTTTCCCAGGCATTGCAGGCGATCGTGGGCAACAATTACGGCGCTGAGGCCTGGACGCGCTCCAATAGCAGTCTTCGCCTGGGGCTGATGATCGCGTTTGTATACTGCATCGCAGCGGAATGCGCGCTCGTCCTTTTTGCCGAACCGATCGGCTTTGCCTTTGTCGATGATCGGCAGGTGGTCAGTGAAGTGGTGCGGATCCTGCCGGTGATGACGGCGATGTATTTCATCTCGGGCCCGTTGGTCATGATCGCCATGTATTTCCAGTCCATCGGCGATGCGGGACGGGCAGCGGTGCTGGGGCTGGCCAAGCCCTATGCCTTCGTCATACCCATGATCTTTCTGCTTCCGCTTGCGTTCGGCGAACAGGGGATCTGGATCGCCACGCCCGTCGCCGAACTCTTGCTTCTCGGGCTGACGACGGTCGTTCTCATCGCAACGGCACGGAGGCGGAACCTGAGATGGGGGCTGTTCGTCCCTGTCACATGAAGGGAAAGGCAGGTTTGCGCCCGGCCGCATGGTGTCTGGATGTCGCGGCCGGGATGTTTTCGGCTCGCCAAATAATGCTTCTAGTTGCGGGGCCTTGAAATTAGGGGCTGTCAAACCGGGCGCGCTCGTGTAGGCATGTCAGCTCTCTGAAAATGACGTTCGTACTCTCAGGAACAGACATGTCTGCCACTGCCGCCGCCGCTTCCCATGGTTTCATCGATGACCGGCTTGCCAAGCGCAATGCCCTCTTGCTCGCCTTCGCCCAGGCGCTGGGAGGCGCATCCGCCTCCATCGTGATCGCCACCGGGTCGCTGATCGGCAGCAGTCTTCTGGGCAGCGACAAGTCGCTGGCAACCGTGCCGGTCTCCGCCTTCGTTCTTGGAACGGCCATCGGAACCCTGCCCGCAGGGGCCATCATGCGTCGCTTCGGGCGGCGGGCCGGCTTCATGGGGGCCTCTGCATTCGGTATCTTCGCGGCCCTGCTTGCGTCGTTCGCGGTATTCCGGGGCAATTTCCCGCTGTTCATCGTCGCCTGTGGCGGCAGCGGGTTTGTCGGCGCCTTCGTCCAGCAATTCCGCTTCGCCGCGGCCGATACGGCCAGCGACGCGTTCAAGCCGAAGGCGATTTCCTGGGTGCTGGCCGGGGGCGTCCTTGCAGGCGTCGTCGGTCCGCAGACGGTGATCGCCACCAAGGACCTGTTCTCGCCGATCCTCTTTGCCGGCACCTATCTGGCGCAGGCCGGGCTTTCCCTTGTCGCCTTGGTCTTGGTCGCCTTTATCAAGATCCCGACGCCGGTGAGGGCGCCGGGTGGGACACACGGCGGGCGGCCGATCCGAACGATCATGGCGCAGCCCCGCTTCATCGTGGCCGCCGCATGCGGCATCTGCTCCTATGCCCTGATGAGCCTTGTCATGACGGCAACGCCGCTTGCGATGATCGGTTGCGGCCTGTCGTCAACCGACGCGGCGCTCGGCATTCAGTGGCACGTGCTTGCCATGTTCGGCCCGAGCTTCTTTACCGGCAACCTTATTGCCCGTTTCGGCAAGGAACGGATCGTGAGCATCGGTCTGGCCCTGCTGGGCGGCTGTGCCATCATCGCGCTCATGGGCGTGGAGCTTGTTCATTTCTGGAGCGCGCTCATCCTGCTCGGTCTCGGCTGGAACTTCGGTTTCATCGGCGCTACCGCCATGCTGACGGATACTTACCGTTCCGAGGAACGCAACATGGTGCAGGCGACCAATGATTTTCTGGTCTTCGGATGTGTGGCCTTTGCGTCCTTTTCTTCCGGTGCGCTGCTGAACCATTTCGGTTGGGCAACCGTGAACTGGCTGGTCTTCCCCTTCGTCGTCCTGTGTGCCGTGCTCCTCGGCTGGCTGGTCTTCCACGAGAAGAAGCATGTTGCGGTCTGACAACCGGATCAGAAAAGTCAAAATAAATTCCGACGAAATTGCTGCAGTGCACCGTATTCTGCCCTAAAGGCAAGTGTGTGTAATCCCTAAGAGTAACTTGACGGCTGTTGCCGATCTGTTGCTATCGTGTGGACCATTGACGCGCCGCATCCATGTGGCGCTGTTTTGGGCTGGCCGAAAAACAAAAAGACAAACGGCCTGCTGCACAATTGGGAGGAATTATGAACGAGATAATGATCGTTATCATCGTCTGTGGTCTGCTGTCATTGGCATACGGGGCCTGGGCGATCCAATCCGTGATGGCAGCGGATGCCGGCACGGAACGCATGCGGGAGATTGCCGGGGCAATCCAGGAAGGGGCGCAGGCCTATCTCACCCGCCAGTACACAACAATTGCCATCGTGGGAGCCGTGGTCTTCGTTATTGCCTGGCTGTTGCTGTCCGCAGCGGCGGCCTTTGGCTTCCTGATTGGCGCGGTGCTCTCCGGGGCTGCGGGTTTCATCGGCATGATGGTATCCGTGCGCGCCAATGTGCGGACCGCGCAGGCGGCAAGCCAGAGCCTGGGGGCGGGGCTTGAGATCGCGTTCAAGTCCGGCGCCGTGACCGGTCTTCTCGTCGCCGGCCTCGCACTGCTCGGTGTCGCGGTCTATTTCGTGATCCTGACAGGACCGATGGGCCATGCGCCGACGGACCGTGCGGTGATCGACGCCCTCGTTGCCCTCGGCTTCGGGGCTTCGCTCATATCGATCTTCGCCCGTCTCGGCGGCGGCATCTTCACCAAGGGGGCGGACGTCGGCGGTGATCTGGTCGGCAAGGTCGAAGCCGGTATTCCCGAAGACGATCCGCGCAATCCGGCGACGATTGCCGATAACGTGGGCGACAATGTCGGGGACTGCGCCGGCATGGCGGCCGACCTGTTCGAAACCTACGCGGTGACCGTGGTCGCCACCATGGTTCTGGCGTCGATCTTCTTCACCGGTGGTGCGGCTATCGATCTGATGCTGCTGCCGATGGTGATCGGCGCGAGTTGCGTGGTGACATCCATCATCGGCACCTTCTTCGTGAAGCTCGGCTCGAACAACTCCATCATGGGGGCGCTTTACAAGGGTTTCATCGCGACGGCAGTCCTGTCCGCGGTCGCGCTGTTTATTATCACCTTCTTCTGGCTCGGCTTCGACACGAGTTATGAGACATCGGGCGGCACGGTCTTCACCGCGCGGCACCTGTTCTACTGCGGTCTTGTCGGTCTGATCGTGACCGGTCTGATCATCTGGGTAACGGAATATTACACGGGCACCAATTTCCGCCCTGTAAAGTCCATCGCCCAGGCATCGGTGACCGGACACGGCACCAACGTGATCCAGGGGCTGGCGATCTCGCTTGAGGCAACGGCGCTTCCGGCACTGATCATCATTGCCGGTATTCTGGTCGCGCACGCGCTGGCAGGTCTGTTCGGCATTGCGATCGCCGTGTCCACGATGCTGGCGCTGGCCGGCATGGTCGTCGCGCTCGATGCCTTCGGACCGGTGACCGACAACGCCGGCGGTATCGCCGAAATGGCGGACCTTCCTGCAGAAGTCCGGTCCACGACGGATGCGCTTGATGCGGTCGGCAACACCACCAAGGCCGTGACCAAGGGCTATGCCATCGGTTCCGCCGGTCTCGGTGCGCTGGTGCTGTTTGCTGCCTATACGGAAGACCTGAAGTTCTTCTCGTCTACGGCAGGGGAAGGTTCGGTCTTCTACGGTATCAACGTTGAAACGCTGTTCAACCTCTCCAACCCTTACGTGGTTGCGGGGCTGCTCTTCGGCGGCCTGCTGCCTTATCTCTTCGGCGGTATTTCCATGACGGCCGTTGGCCGGGCGGCGGGATCCGTGGTCGAGGAGGTTCGGCGTCAGTTCAAGGAAAAGCCGGGCATCATGCAGGGCACGGAGCGTCCTGACTACGGCCGGGCGGTCGACATGCTGACACGGGCGGCGATCAAGGAAATGATCATTCCGTCCCTGTTGCCGGTTCTGTCGCCGATCGTCGTGTTCTTCGTGGTGCGCGCCGTGGCGACGCCGGCCGATGCCTTCGCGGCGGTTGGCGCCATGTTGCTCGGCGTGATCGTGACCGGCCTGTTCGTGGCAATCTCCATGACCGCCGGTGGCGGGGCCTGGGATAATGCCAAGAAGTCCTTCGAGGACGGCTTCATCGACAAGGACGGCGTCAAGCACGAAAAGGGGTCAGAGGCCCACAAGGCTTCGGTGACCGGCGATACTGTCGGCGATCCTTACAAGGATACGGCCGGTCCGGCGGTCAACCCGATGATCAAGATCACCAACATCGTGGCGCTGCTGCTGCTCGCGGTGCTGGCGCATCACTGATCAGGTCATCCAAGGCAAAACAGAAAGCCCCGCCGGTTGGCGGGGCTTTTTTGTTCCGGATGGAAGAGGGCCTAGAGACCGAGACTCGGGTTCGTGGCGCCCTTCAGGATCTGGCTGAGGAAGCCGTAATCCGTGCCGCCGGTGCGGGTCTTGCGGGTGATCAGGTCGATGATCTTGCCGTCCTGGAGGCCGTAATTCGCGATATCCCGGACATAGCCGTCCTTGTCGAAATAGACGGCTACGACCCGCTGTTCGACGATGTCAGGCGCCATGAAGGCCGTGGTTTCGGTGACCTGGGAGATATAGTAATAGGCGTCGCCGTTCAGGCTGGACGTGGTCGAGGGCGATCCCAGCACCAGTTCCACCTGCTCCTTGCTGGATCCGACCTGCACCTGGTTCAGCATGTCGGAGTTCACGACATGGCCGTGGGTATAGGAGGTCGTGAAACAGCCGCCCAGCGGCAGGCTGATCAGAAGCGGAATAATCAGGGCATGGGCCTTTATCGTCATACTCGTCTCTTGTCTTCCTGTAGGCCGGTCCGTTTTCCCGACGCGGCAAGCCTTGCGGTGCTTTCTTCAATTTCGTTTCTTGGCAAAGTCCCTATCGTGGGATAGGGCACATGGCAATACAAGTTTGTGTCCAATCGATTTGAACGGGATCCGGAGACCACCATGATTTTCGGCCTTTTTCGCCGGCGTCCGCGCGAAGGCGAGCACAAGACCTATGACGAGATCGTGGCTCAAGCGCGGCAGCCGGTGTTTTATACCGATTACCGTGTGCCCGATACGCTGGATGGACGGTTTGACCTGATAGTTGCCCATGCAGTTGTATTGTTTCAAAGACTTGCGGGCGAAAACAAGACGGTTTCCGAGTTCTCGCAAAACGTATTCGACCTGTTCTTCCATGATATGGATGCGAGCCTGCGCGAGATGGGGGTGACCGATACCCGGGTTCCAAAGAAGGTCAAGGCGATGGGGGAGGCGTTCTACGGCCGGGCGGATGCCTATGCGCCCTGTCTGTCGAATGATGATGTCGACGGCCTTTCCCAAGCGCTCAGCCGCAATATTTATACCGATGCGCCGGATCCGGTCGCGGAACGTGCGCTGGCGCATTATATGTTGGCGGCCGCAAAGGCGCTCGCTGCCCAGGACACGGCCGAGCTGATGACGGGCAAGCTGGACTGGCCGGTTCCGGCTGCCTTTGCGCCTGACGAAGAACTGGCGCCCGGCCGAAATGACGGACAAGATTGATGACAGGCGATAAATTTCCTTTTTCCCACAAGGTGAATGCAGAGCGTTTGGGCGACCGGGAGGAGACGGTCGTGATCGAGCCCGACACGGCGGCGCTGAAGCGGATTGCGGAGGCAAACGGCTGTGTGGATATCGGCAGGCTTTGCGCGGAACTGACTCTGAAACCCTGGCGCAAGGCGGGCGTTCGTGTGGTCGGCAAGCTCGAGGCATCCATTACACAACAGTGCGTGGTCACATTGGAACCGTTCGAGCAGGAACTTTCGGAAGACATCGATCGGACGTTCGAGCCCGTATCCAGCCGCCCGCGCCGCCCGCGCGATCTGAATGAGGAGGGTGAGATCGAAATCGAGCTCGAAACGCTCGATCCGCCGGATGTGATGGTGGATGGCGTGATCGATCTGGGAGCGCTGGTTTGCGAACAACTGGCGTTGAGCATCGATCCGTTTCCGCGCAAGCCGGGGGCCGTGTTCGAACGGGATGAGGAAACTGACAGCAGCGAGTTGGAAGACAAGCCGTCTCCGTTCGCGGCGCTCGCAAAACTCAAGCAGGACCCGGAGCAGTCCTCGTAAATTAACGGTTGTCACGCGGTTGGAAACGGTTATGTTCGCGTGCGTTTGATTGCCCTGCCGACCTTGCGGCAGGGAGAAACGGGCGATGGCTTTCTCAAAGCCCTGCCTGGAGAGAGCTTCAAAAGACCCGGTCGATGGCGAAAACCATTCCAATATCCCTCGATGTTATGGGCGGTGATTCCGGCGCGGAGGTTGTCATCCCCGGCGCGGAAATCGCGCTTGTCCGCCATCCCGACATTCGCTTTCTGCTCTATGGCAATGAGAATGTGGTCTTGCCGCTTCTGGAAAAGTATCCGCGGGTGCGGGACGCTTCGACCTTTCATCACTGCGACGTATCGGTCGCCATGGATGCCAAGCCGAGCCAGGCCCTGCGCCAGGGACGGTGGCGCTCCAGCATGTGGCGTGCGATAGAGGCGGTCAAAAGCGGCGACTCGGCCGTGGCCGTATCCGCCGGCAACACCGGCGCGCTGATGGCGATGTCCAAGTTCTGCCTGAGAACGATGGCCAATATCGAGCGGCCTGCGATCGCGGCGATCTGGCCGACGGCGCGCGGCGAGTCCGTTGTCCTCGATGTCGGTGCGACGATCGGGGCGGATGCGCAGCAACTGATCGACTTCGCGATTCTGGGGGGCGCCATGGCGCGGGCCCTGCAGGGCCTTGAAAGCCCGACGGTGGGACTGCTGAATATCGGCGTCGAGGAAGTCAAGGGGCTGGAAGAGGTGCGCACCGCGGGGCGGCTTCTGCGGGACACCAAGCTCAGAAAGCTGACATATGCGGGATTCGTCGAGGGCGACGATATCGGCAAGGGAACCGTCGATGTCGTCGTGACCGAAGGGTTCGCAGGGAATATCGCGCTGAAGACCGCGGAGGGCACGGCGAAGCAGATCGCCGGCTACCTGCGTTCGGCCATGAACAGAACATTCATGTCGAAGATCGGCTATCTGTTCGCCAAGAGCGCGTTTGACCGGCTTCGGGACAAGATGGATCCGCGCAAGGTGAACGGCGGGGTCTTCCTTGGCCTGAACGGCATCGTTATCAAGAGCCATGGGGGCACGGATGCCGAGGGTTATGCGGCGGCCATCGACCTTGCCTATGACATGGTGCGCAACGAACTGCTGCATAAGATCGCTCAGGATCTGGTGCATTATCATCGCGGCCGGTTTGCGGACGCCGCGGCTAATTCGGAAGGTGATTTGTGAGCGTAATCCGTTCGACCGTAATCGGCTGCGGCAGCTATCTGCCGGCCAAATGCCTGACCAATGCAGAACTTTCCAGGATGGTGGATACCTCCGACGACTGGATCGTTCAGAGGACTGGAATCAGGCAGCGCCATATTGCAGCCGAAGGCGAGATGACTTCCGACCTTGCCCTTAATGCTGCGCGCGCAGCCCTTGAGAATGCGGGTATGGATGCTCAGGACATCGATACCATCATTCTGGCAACGGCAACGCCCGATTACACGTTTCCCGCAACGGCGGTAACGGTTCAGGCCGGCCTGGGCATCCATCACGGAGCCGCATTCGACGTCCATGCGGTGTGCTCCGGCTTCGTTTATGCGCTGACAACAGCGGATGCCTATATTCGTTCCGGCATGTCGAAGCGGGTGCTCGTCATCGGAGCGGAGACATTCTCGCGGATCCTGGACTGGAACGACCGGACCACCTGTGTACTGTTCGGCGACGGCGCCGGGGCGGTTGTCGTCGAAGCGACGGAAGGGGCGGGAGATATCGCCGATCGGGGCGTTCTGACCTCACACCTTCGTTCCGACGGCCGCCATAAGGACAAGCTTTATGTGGACGGCGGCCCGTCCGCGACGCAGACCACTGGTCATCTGCGCATGGAGGGCCGCGAGGTCTTCAAGCATGCGGTCGGCATGATCACCGATGTGATCGAGGACGCGTTTAACGAAACCGGAACGACGGCGGACGACCTGTCCTGGTTTATACCCCATCAGGCAAACAAGCGGATCATCGATGCCAGCGCAAAGAAGCTCGGTATTGCGCCGGAAAAGGTCGTGACGACCGTCGACAGGCACGGCAATACATCGGCCGCATCGATCCCGCTTGCTCTTGATACGGCTGTGCGGGACGGGCGGGTAAAGCGCGGGGATCTGGTGCTTCTGGAGGCCATGGGCGGCGGATTTACCTGGGGTTCCGTCCTTTTGCGCTGGTAGTCCAGTCCCGGACAAGCCAGTATCGGTAATTGCACCGATCGAAAGACTGGTGTTGACCGTTCCATTGGGACGCAATACCGTAGGACCTTACAGCAAGTTCCGTTGCAAAATCAGCCAGATCACTGGCGTTTCGAGGAGGGGTTATGGGTAGCAGGACTATCACCCGCGCCGACCTATGCGAGGCGGTCTATCAGAAAGTC
The DNA here is from genome assembly GCF_048260565.1 of Roseibium sp. GTDB lineage: Bacteria > Pseudomonadota > Alphaproteobacteria > Rhizobiales > Stappiaceae > Roseibium. The sequence continues at coordinate 80,806 of NZ_JBLXGP010000016.1, forward strand.
GGTCTTTCCCGAACGGAATCTTCTGAACTGGTCGAGCGGGTTCTCTCCGAAATCTCCGAATGTCTGTTGAAGGGAGAATCGGTCAAGCTGTCGTCTTTCGGATCCTTCGTGGTCCGATCCAAAGGCGAACGGATCGGCAGAAACCCCAAGACGGGAGAGGAAGTGCCGATATCGCCGCGCCGCGTCATGGTTTTCAAGCCAAGTAACGTGTTGAAGCAGCGGATAAACGACGCATTGACGGGCTCATCGTCCTCCTGATTGATGTATAAGGCGGCATGAGCTCTCAGGATAAAAGCCCCGACGCTTTTCGAACGATCAGCGAAGTTGCGGATGATCTGGATCTGCCGCAGCACGTGCTTCGTTTCTGGGAAACCCGGTTTTCCCAGATCAAGCCCCTGAAGCGCGGAGGCGGCCGTCGGTATTACAGGCCCGATGATGTCGAGCTCCTGCGCGGTATCCGCCATCTGCTTTATGGCGAAGGTTATACGATCAAGGGTGTGCAGCGAATCCTGAAGGAACAGGGCGCACGTTTCGTGATGCAGATCTGGAAAGAGGACGCGATCCCGGTTCCGGTGATGCAGCAGGCTGCAGTCCAGGACAGTTCCAATGTCAATGCGCAAGCGGAACAGCCCGGGCCGCCGGAAAAACTGATCCCGGCGGATGTCGGAACGATCGAGCCCACGGAGGGCGAGGCCCCCCTGCCGAAAGACGTCCTCGCCGATACACATGTCCGGAATGCGGAGCCGGCCAAGTCCGGTGGTTTGCGTTTCATGGAACGGTTTCGTCCTGAAAAGGAGGGCGAAGGAGCGGCGGGCGCGTCCAAGGCTTTGTCCAAGGATGACGTCCGCCGTCTTCAAGCGACACTGTTTGAACTTCTGGAATGCAAGCGCGTTCTGGATCAGGCCCGCTGAGTTTCTCTTCTCTTCAGCCCGAGAACCGGAAAGGTAGAGCATCGGGCGATATCTGAAGCGGCAACCTTTCCGTCGCCTCGTTACCAGGCTTTGGATGGTTTGGTCGCTTTCCTTGTTGGGGAAGAGATGCCGTGCTACTCTTTCGTTAACCATGAAGGATTTTCCCGTCATGGTGTGAGGCAGAGTGGGTGGGCATGCTTGTCATTCTGATCGCAGCCATAATTATCTACGTGGCTGCGGGGCTGGTTTTTTTCATTCTTTCCGTTTCGGAAATGATCGAAAGCGGAAAAGGTGGAGCGGCAAAGGTCATCTTTGCTGCTGTTTATTCTGCATTCTGGCCGGTGACACTGGTCGGAGTCAGTATCGCGGTATTCGCGATGAGATCGATCCGCCGGTTTGTCGCCATATCCGGGTGATTCTACCGCGAATCGTTTCGATTTATGGTTGTTACATCTTCTTTTCTAAGCGTGTACTAAGCAGAGGGCCCGGGTGAGGGCTTTTTTTGTGTATTATTCTGCAGGAATTTCCCTAGAATGGTATTTATCGAATTGGATGTGTCTCAGGGCAAGCTTGTAATTTGCGATTCTTTTCCTTTGGCGTGGGCGAAGGCAGAAGCATTAATAATAATTACCAGTATTTCCAGAAGGATATCTTGGAAAACCGATAATTAATTTGACCGGAAAGGGGCCAAATTTTAGGATATATGAAATTATAAGAGGGGAGGCCAATGCCAAAGGAACTCAAGGGCAATCAAGAAAATTGGCGTTGGGATGAAGGCGAAGAATGCTGGATCTGCTACGTCCCTTTGAGAATTTATCCCCGGAACGACGGAAGGTTCGTCTCCTCAATCGGCGGGATGCTTGGGACCGAAGCCTACGGCGCCTTCAAGGAAGCCGAATATGCATTGTTCCTGGCGATTTATGGCAGGGACAAACTCGAGCAAGTCGAGAAATACACCTCACCGGAAAATCCCGTAACGAATGAAGACCGGCGGAAGGCCAGGGAACTGCTGACCACATTGAAAAGCGTCGGTGGTCCGATGTCCCTGTCGCTCAAGGACAAGATCGATGAAGCCATCGGCTATCTTGAGGATGTGTCCACCGACGACGACTGAAGGCCGGTGAACGGTGCCAACCGGATCCGGGTGGTCCGCGGGGCTGGCGGGGTCGGTCGCCATTTATTGCCTGGAATTTTCGATGTCTTGATTTGTTGGTCGGGCAGGCCGGATTTGAACCGACGACCCCTTCACCCCCAGTGAAGTGCGCTACCAGGCTGCGCTACTGCCCGAACGCGCCTTACCTATCTCTTTCAGGAGAGCTGCGCAAGGCGCTTGTTTGGTACCATGCGGAGATTGTGCCCAGAGTATTTGGATTCGCTTTCGGTTTCGTCTTTGCCATCCGTTTTCGCTCCAGCTTGTCGGCGGCAATCAAACCCCAGGCAATGCCGTAGAGCATATAGACGTGGCGCCAGTGATCCGTGTCGATGATGGCGCTCAGGATCACATGGGAAAAAAGCACGGCGAAGACGCAGTGGAGGAACGGCGTCCAGGGACGATGCTTGAACAACAGCGGAAACAGGGACGCCAGCGTCCAGAAGACCAAGACGATATAGACCGTCCCGCCGAGCCAGCCATAGGTGGTGAAGCCTTTCAGATAGACGTTGTGCTCATCCTCGGGAAAGTACTTGTTGAACTCCAGGGGGCCGAGCCCGAGGGGATGTTCCATGACCATCTGGAAGCCGAACGAGTATCGCGCGAAGCGTCCGAGCCGTGCGGCGTCATAAGGCTGTTCGAGCTTGGCGCGCTGCTGAAACATGTCGGCAACGCTGTCGATCGACAGGACGGCGGCGATCAGAGCCAGAACGGCCAGAACGCCGAGCGCACCCAGGATCAGCAATCTCAAGCGCTTCACCGGTCCGCGTTCCGTGATCAGCGCCAGCAGATAGACGACGAGGGAGGCTGCGACCAGAACGCCCCATGCGCCACGGGAAAAACTGAGGAAGACCCCGAGCAGCAGAACGGTCAGCATCAAAAGCGTCAGTATATTGTCCTTCAGCCTGCCGAAAAACAGCCGCTGGATGAGCAGCATGGATGGCAGGGCCAGGAACGGGCCGAACACGTTGGGGTCCTGAAAGGTGCCGCGGGCGCGATCGTAGAGTGTGAAGTAATCTGCACCGGGAAACAGGTGGAAGTAGCCTGCGACCCCGATAAAGGCGACGAAAACCGAACTCGCCAGCAAGCCGCTCTCTATCGTCCTGTAGCGCTGCGGATCGTCTGCGAGGATTGCGGCGTAGAAGATCGACGTGATCGCCAGGAAAACTGAAACCGCCATATACATGACGGCTACATCGAATTCGCGGGCGAGCGGCACGGATGCGATGCCGCCGGCGGAATAGAGCATCATGCAAATGACCAGTGGTCCGAATTCCCGCCGCAGCTTCAAGCCGCAGGCAAGCCAGATGACCAGCAGCCCGGCCATATAAAGTTCGTAAGGCGCCGGTTCGCGGATCACGAAGCCGGACAGGAAGGCGGCAAGCCACAAGGCGCCGTTGCCGATGCTTTTCGTGCTCAGTGCGAAATGGGGATGAGGGGCGGCCGTCTGCCCGAATGCGGCCGACCCTGCGCTCAATATGCGTTTTCCGAATTCAGAAGCCGGAACGGCGTCAGGAACAGGATCTTGAGATCGAACAGGATCGACCAGTTCTCGATGTAGTAGACATCGCAGTCGACACGTTTCTGGATTTTCTCCGGCGTGTCGACTTCGCCGCGCCACCCGTTGATCTGGGCCCAGCCGGTGACACCGGGTTTCACCTTGTGACGGGCGAAGTAGCCATCGACCACATCGTCCCAGGTCTTGTTGTCGGTATGGGCGTTGACGGCGTGCGGACGCGGGCCGACCAGGGACAGACTGCCGGCCAGGACGTTGAAGAGCTGCGGCAGTTCGTCGATCGAGGTTTTGCGGATGAAACGACCGACTCGGGTTACGCGGGTATCGTTCTTCGTCACGACCTTTTTCGCCTCCGGGTCGGCCATTTCCTGGTACATCGACCGGAACTTAAGCACTTCGATGATTTCATTGTTGAAACCGTAGCGCTTCTGCCGGAACAGGACCGGGCCCTTGCTCTCCAGCTTGATTGCGATGGCGGTTGCGATCATCACCGGGAAGAGGGCAAGAAATGCCAGGCTGGCAAAGACAATGTCGAACACCCGCTTTGCGACCATGTCCCAGTCTGTGATCGGTTTCTCGATCACGTCGACGAACGGCACGGTGCCGATGAAGGATGTGCCGCGATTGCGGAAGCGCACCTTGTCGGTGTGTGCCGACAGGCGGATATCGACCGGCAGGATCCACAGTTTGCGCAGGAGTTCCAGAACGCGCTTTTCGGCGCGAAGCGGAATGCAGACGATCAGCATGTCGATCCGCGCCAGGCGGCCGAATTCGACCAGTGCGTTGATGTTGCCCAGTTTGGGATAGCCGGCAACGACCGGCGGGGAGCGATCATTGGCCCGGTCGTCGAAAATACCGCAAATGCGGATATCGCTGTCGGCCTGGGTTTCCAGATCGTGGATCAGTTCCGCCGCTGCAGTTCCGCCACCGACGATGATGGCCCGCCGTTCCAGCCGTCCGTTGGTCCTCCAACGGCGGACCAGAGCGGAGACGACGAGACGGACACAGATCAAGCCCGCGAGGGAGGAAACGAACCAGCCCCCGGCCCATTGCAGAGAGATATCTGCCCCGAAACCGGTGGTGAATCGGATCACGGCCAGCATGACGAACACCATCGTCCAGCTCGCCGCGACACGGCCGATCTGTGACATTCCGCGGCCCATGACCGAAACCTGATAGGTGTCGGATGCCTGGAAAAAGGCAAAGGCGAAGACGACCGAAATGCCCATTGCGATAAAATGCGCCAGACCAAGGGTGGTCGCACCGGCAACGGTGTGGGAGGCGGCCACGGCGCTCAGCAGAATGAGCCCCATGTCGATCGCGCGCACGGATCCGGTGAGGACGGGCACCGAAATGCCGTCGTCGTCCAGAGAGGCGGCGATCTCCAGCGCTTCCCGGGACAAGCCCTCGGTATCGCCCTCCTGACGTTCATCCTCAACAAAGGATGTGGCGTCACTGGTTTCCTGCAGATGGTGCAGGCCATCGGTCAACCTCTGACGGAGGTCCGGGGTTTGGGAGGCCTTCTTGTGTGCCGGATTACGGCCTCTTGTTTTCATGGCCGCGATTCTCATTACTGGTTTCTCGATCTGGCAAGAACGGATTGTGTGCCGGTGATCGGAGCGGCACGGGAAGAGGATTTGGCCGCAATGGTTTCGGGCGGCAGGACCCCGCGCAGTTCCTGATAGAGAGTGGTGATCCGGTCGCTCATCAACTCAACAGAAAAGGTTTCCGCCAGGCAGGTTCGCAAACCTTCCGCAGCGATCTGGAGCTCGGCCGGAGATTCCATTGCGCTTTCCATCGCCATGGTCAGTTTGCCGATATGGCCTGGCTCGATCAGGCGTGAGGCGAAGCGGCCGAAGATTTCCGGAATACCGCCGACACGGGTAGCGATCAGGGGACGTTTTGCGGCCACCGTTTCCAGAATGATGTAGGGCATGGCTTCCGCGCGCGAAGGCACGACGACGCATTTGGCCATCTTGAAGGCATCACGGGCGGGCAGGGCGCCGTGGAAGGTCACCTTGTCGCTGAGCCCAAAACGCTCGACCATGGCCCGGTAGCGCTCCTCGTCCGGTCCTTCGCCGACGATTTCGGCCGTGGGTGCGGTGCCGGTCTTGAGGCGGATGTTGTAAAGGGCCTCGATGAACAGGTCCGTACCCTTCAGGTCGCGCAGCATGCCGATATAGAGAAAGTCGGAGGCGTCCGGATTTTCCGTAATCGGCGTAAATTCCTCCGGCTGCAGTCCATTATAGACGACGCGGGCCAGCGCTTTGGGGTGACCTACCTTGGTTTCGAATGCCGCATATTCGTAGTCGGAAACGAAGACGAGGCCGTCGGTAAACCGTGCCAGCAGATTTTCGATGCCGTGGTAGACACGGCCTTCCAGGCGGTGGGGGTCGTAATGCAGGCTGCCGCCGTGCGGACAGTAGATCCGGGTGACATTCTGCCCCTTCAGGCGGAGCAGGGTCCCGATGATGCGTGCATAGGCGCCGCCTTTGGCGCCGTGGCCGTGGAGGACATCGGGTTTCATGTCCCGGATGTACTTGTAGATGTTCCAGGTCGCTGCCATGTCCTGGAACGTCAGTTGGCGCTGCATGGGGAACCGGGCGACACCCAAAGCGAGTTTGGGCCGCAGCGCCTCCACGAGGGCATTGTCGAAATCACTTCCCGTGGTGCTGTCGCAAATCACGCCGACCTGATGACCGGCTTCGGACTGGGTCGTGGCCAGGTCCATGATGTGGCGAAAGATGCCGCCGATCGGCGAACGCACGCAGTGAATGATCCGGAGCGGATCGGTTGTCATGGTACATGCTCCCTGTTCGAGCCTCCGGGCCTCTTTGAGCCCGTGAAGCCGATAAGCAGCACCTTACGACAGGGAGATGAGTCCGCGGTTAATTCGCCGTCGGGTCAGAAGTAGCGCTCGCGGACGTAAATCGTGTCTCCGGGACGGATCGGGTCCGAAATGGGAACACGTCCGTTTATAATTTCACCGTTAACCTGACGGGTAATGTCGACGTCCTGTTGACGGGCACGGCTGCTGAAACCGCCCGCTGTGGCGATCGCATTCTGGACGGTCATGCCGGCGACGAAGTTATATTGGCCCGCGTTTTGCACTTCACCCATGATGAAGATCGGCCGATAGCTGTCGACCTCAACCGAAACATCCGGATCACGCAGATATCCCTGACGGAGTTTTTGCGCGATCAGGTTGGCGAGTTCCGTCTGCGTTTTGCCTCGCACAGCAACATTTCCGATCAGCGGGAACGAAATATATCCTGCCTGATCAACGGTATAGGTGTTTGAAAGATCCGTCTGCCCGAAAACGATAATGCGCAGCCTGTCGCTGGAATCGAGTTGGTAGGGCATTGTGAGCGTTTCATGAAACGCCGAAGGCGGACGCCTGTAACCGCTGCAGGCGGCGAGCCCTGTACAAAGCACCAGAATCAGGAATGCTCTCATCAGCATCAACGAATCTCCTAACACACTTACCCAACATCCCAAGTCATGGTTAATGGTGCGTGAAGAGAGCAAACACCGTTAATATGCATTGCAAAAACAGCGGAGGAAGGAATTAACGTTTGACTCGCCGTATCGGTGCGGCTTTTAACCGAACGCTTACCCTGATTCGTCATTATCCGATCATTAGTTCGGAGTTTTGACAATGAATGCGACCCGCCAGCCGGTTTCTTCCGATGATATGGCCCTCGATCTGAGCCGTCTGATGCAGGCAATCGGAGCGGCACTCAGATGGCTGCTGCCTCTTGTCCTGATCGTGGGCGGTGTCTTTTTCCTGGCGCTTCAAATGGTCCCGTCAAAATATAAAGGCGAAGCGAAGGTCCTTATTGAAAGCACGGACGGCAAATTTCCCGGGGCTACACGGGGTGTGGAGGAGGAGCGGGCGCTTCTCGATGCCGAAGGGATTTCCAGTCAGGTGCAGCTTCTGATGTCGGCCGATCTGGCGCGGCGGGTCGCCAAACGCCTGGATCTGGCCGGGGTGCCGGAGTTCAAGGCGGCCATTACCGGGTCCTCTCTCGATGATATTTTCTCCCTGATCGGGCTTTCTTCCGATACGTCCCGGTCTTCCGTGGAGGAGAAAGTTCTCAAACATTATTATGAGAACCTGGAGATCTACCGTCTCGAGGGGTCGCGCGTGATCGCGGTTGAATATTCTGCGGAGGATCCGGAATTGGCAGCTGCTGTGGCCAACACGATCCTGGACGAATATATCACCCTTCAGGCGAGCGTGAAGCGGGAAACCACGGAAGTCGCGGCAACTGCCATGGAGCCGCAGATACAGCAGTTGCAGCGGGAAGTGCAGGCAGCGCGCAAGGCGGTGGCCGACTATCGTTCTCGCGCGGATCTTCTGGTGGGCAAGGACAATCTCACACTCAACCAACAGCAGCTGGCTGATATCAGCAGCAAGTATTCCGCGGCTCAGGCCGAAAAAGCCGAAGCGCAGGCCAAGGCGGATCTGCTTCGCGGCCTGCTGAACTCGGGCGGTTCGCTCGATACGGCCAGTGATGTCCTGAATTCCCTGCTGATCCAGCGGCTCCGGGAACAGGAAGTCGCCATTCAGTCGAAGATCGCGGAACTTTCCATAACGTTGTTGCCGAACCATCCGCAGCTGAAGGCGCTGAATTCGCAGCTTGCCGGTTACAAGAAGCAGATCCGCGCTGAAGTGCGCAAGGTTCTGGCGGGCCTGGAGAACGATGCCAAGGTGTCAAGCCAACAGGCGGCTGCCCTGGAAAAACGGCTGAACGAATTGAAAACCGAGGCGGCCAGCTCCAACGCCGACCAGGTCAAGCTCAGCGAACTGGAGCGTGAGGCCAATGCGAAGGCATCACAGCTTGATACGCTCGTGTCCAGTTTCCGCGAAGCGGATATGCGTCTCAGGGCTCAGGCGCTTCCCGCCGACGCCCGCATCATCTCCCGCGCCAGCATTCCGGTTGAACCTTATGCGCCCAAAGTGTTGGCGATCACAATTATCTCGGCTCTCGTGACCTTCGTTCTCGGCTGTGCCTACGTGATCCTGGGCGAGTTCCTGTCCGGAAATGTCCTTTATCCGATCGCAGAGGAGGGGGGAGCTCCGATGCGGCCGACGCAGGTGCAAATGCCGGGCGCAAACTGGAACAGCCGCTACGAAGCCGGCGGACCGTCTGCCTATTCCATGACCGGCAGTTTCTCGGGTTTCGATGCGCCGCCGGCCGCAAAGGTGGAGCCTGAGTCGCAAGCAGAAGAAGAGAAGCCCGCTGGCCGTCGGTCCCGGGTGAGCCGTAATTCAGGCCCGACAGGGGCCCGTCAGCGCGCTGACTATGACCGGGACATTGCTCCGGATTGGGTGCCGGATACGGATTCTGACGACGAATGGGATGCCACGCCGGCCGGAATGCCGGATGCGGCGAACCCGACTGACGGCCGGACTGTGGTTCTGAGTGTCGACGACGCGGGAGCGTCGCAGGCGCTTGCTCTGGATTTGGCGCGCAGGGCGTCCGGTGCCGGTGATACCGTGCTGTTCCTGGAAGTGTTTCCCGAAGTGGACGATCCGCGTGCGGCTCCAGGCTTTTCCGATCTGGTCGCCGGTGTCAGCGCCTTTTCGAAAGTCATTTACCGCGATCCGGAATCCGGGGTTCACATTATCGAGGCAGGCCGTTTGCCGATCGATGACCGTTCGGCAAGAAGCGCGCGGTTCGGCAAGGCGCTGGAGGCGGTATTCCGGACCTATGACACGGTCGTGGTCAATCTTGGGACCATCGATGGCTCGCTGGCCAGCGCGAGGCTGCTGGGCCTTGCCGACAAGATACTGGTGACGTCGGCCGGAAGGGATTATGGACGGGAGCTTGACAGCGCGGCCAGCCTGCTGGCGCGCAACACCGGAGCGCCGGTGGAGGTCATACCGCCTGCCGACAGCAAGGTCCCACGGAAGAGGTCCCGGAGAGGTGCCGGCAGGGCGGCCTGATAACCGGAGTGGCGCTTAGCTGCCCAATTTGCTGACAAACTGCCGGAGTTTGCGGACGAGCTGCCACAACGTTTCAGAATTGCGGATTTTGGCCTTGGCGAACTGTTTTGCCTTACTAGCCTGCAGGCTCATCCATCCCCTGGCGGTAACGGCCAGGAAACTGTCACTGAGCGGCAACGGTTCCGACCAGGGGTGCTTGTAGGTCTCGTCGCCCAGCCCGAGATCCAGAATGTCTATCTTCGGATCTGCACACGCGTGCTCGATGATGTTCTTCAACAGCACGACCCCCGGGCTCTGGCTGACCAGTTCGTCGTGGGAAATCGAAGTTGAGTAACAGATCAGGCGGCTGCCCTGGTGAAGGGTCAGATAGGTTGCGCGGATGGCATCACCGGCCTCCAGGGCCCAGACGGTGATCTGCGTGTCGGCGGTCAGCGGACCCTTGTCCGGGTGGAGCCCGGCCAGTCTTTCCAGAAACTGACGTTTTTTCGGTGTGGTGAACCCGCTCGGAATGCCGGCATCGGCTTCCCGTTTGGCGCGTTGCGCGAAAAACGCTTCCAGGCCTCGCCGGATGTCTTCCTCGGTTTCTGCCCGGAACACGCGGAAGCTTCCCGCCGCCTCAAGCCGGCGCTGCTTGCGGATCAGCTTCTTGGCGGATTTGTTGCTGAAATTGGAACGGAAAAGACCGTCGAAATCATTGTTGAGTCTGCCAGCGAAGAACGGACTTGGACTGTCCGTCCGTTCTTTCAGCAGGAGCGGAGAGGGCCGGTTGTTCCAGGTTTGCGGAATATTGGCCAGATGGAGCAGATCGGCGCCGGCGAGATGGCAGACTTCCTCCAGGATGGCGGTCATCGTGTCGACCGGGATCGAAGCATAACAGTCCGGGTTCCACAGGCCGGTGTTCTGGTTGGTGTTTTCCTGTCCCAGAAAGGTAAGCGCCTTGCAGCCGCGTCTGTGTTCAAGGCCCAGGGGAAGGGCAAAGGCAAAGGCATTGTAAAGCCGGGCGATGACCAGAACCGGTTCGATCTGCCGGTCTCTGCCTACGGCTGCATGCCAGGCCTCGATCCACCCAAAGCGCTGATAGGGCAGACCGTTCGCACGTTCTTCAAGCGCAAGCCAGGCGGGCGCGGCTTTTTCCATATCCCGGTAGATCGTGACGTCGTAACCTTCGGTTGTGAAGGCCGCGCGGGACATTTCGGAAGCCGGCGCCATGGCTTTAAACGTGCCTGCGCTTGAGAACTTATAATCGGATGCGGACTGTACGGCCATGAGAATACCAGCGGATGCAATGACTTCATCCGCACTAATAGCAACAAATAATAAAGAAAAAGTGGCTAGCTTCTGAGCCCGACAGCAGTGGAGTTTGAACTTTTAATGGGCGTTCGCAAAAAGCTATTCAAGGCTGCGTTTCAGGTCCTGCAGCGGAGCGGCCTGGGACAGGCGATGGCGCCCATAACCCAGGGATGCGGCGCGATTTTCATGCTGCATCGGGTCAAGCCGGCCAGCTTCGATCCGTTTCAGCCGAACAGCCACCTGGAAATCGAACCGGACTTCCTGCGCAAGGCCGTCGCCCATATCCGCGGCAATGGCTATGAGATCATCTCGATCGACGAGGCTGTCGACCTGTTGAAGTCGGGCTACGGCCGCAAGCGCTATGCGGTACTGACCTTCGACGATGGCTACCGGGACAATCTTGAGGTTGCCTATCCGCTGCTGAAGGAGCTGAACGCGCCGTTTATTGTGTACGTGGCCAGCGGGCTGATCGACCGGACCGCGGAAATCTGGTGGTCCGCGCTTGAGAGGATCATCGCCGGAAATGACGAAATCCACTTGACCGGGGATGACGGTGGCGCGGGCATTTCCTGCCGGACGGCAGAAGAAAAATACCTTTGCTACAACAAGATGTGCGCATTCCTGACCCAGGAGGTCAGTGAGGCCGAGCAAAGGGTGATTATCCGCCGACTGGCGGAAAAATACGATTTCGACCTGGCCGGCCTTGCCGATAGCCTGATGATGACCTGGGACGAAGTGCGGCAACTGGCGAGCGATCCGCTGGTGACCATCGGTGCCCACACCCATAATCATTTCGCAATCGCCCGGCTGGACGAAACCGTGGCTCTCCAGGACATCGACAAGGGTGTTGTCCGGCTGGAGCAGGAACTCGGCCGACGGCCCAAGCATTTTGCCTATCCATACGGAAATGCCCGGGCGGCGAGCGCGCGCGATGCCGCGCTGCTGAGGGATTACGGTTTCAGTTCAGCGGTGACCACATTCCCCGGCGTTCTGAAATCGGTGAATGCCCGGGATCCGATGATGTTGCCGCGCGTGTCCCTGAACGGGCATTTCCAGGACGGCTATGTCATCGACCAGTATCTGACCGGCGCGCCGTTCGCGCTTTACAAATCCCTGAAGTGGTTGCGCTAGATATCAGCCTTTCGCCCTGTCGGGCTTCTGCATCCACCAGATGATCGCTCCGGCGGGGATGACCCAGATCAGCCCGGCAATCGCGAAATAGACCAGCTTAACCGGCACCGATGCTTGCTGAAGGGTCATGTCGCCGATCACCATGGCGACCAGGGCATAGACGACCACGAAGATCACCAGGGCGACCATGCCGACGAATTTCCGGAAAGAGGGAACCATTCCTGCTGACCTTTTTGGATGCCGCTTCAGAAGCGTTAGAGTGTCGCAATTCGCTGCGGTGGCTTGCCGCAGCCCGTCTGCACCTATATCTCCACCGGTCAAAGGTCAAATCCGGGATTTTTCATGACTGCGTCTCTTACCTCCTTCGCCGGCTTTTCGGCAGATGACATGGCAATCCGCCGCAATCGCGCGATGGTCCGGTGGTGGCTCTACCTGATCTGCCTTCTCGTTCTGGCGATGGTGGTTGTGGGCGGCGCGACGCGGCTGACGGAATCGGGCCTGTCGATCACAGAATGGAAGCCGATCCACGGCGTCATTCCGCCGCTCAACCATGCGGAATGGCAGGAAGAGTTCGAGAAGTACCAGCAGATTCCGGAATACAAGCTCATCAACAAGGGCATGTCGCTGGAAGAGTTCAAGTTCATCTTCTGGTGGGAATGGTCGCACCGGCTGCTCGGGCGCCTGATCGGCGTTGTCTTTTTCGTGCCCATGGTGGTTTTCTGGGCACGCGGCCAGATCGAACCCTGGCTTAAACCCAGATTGGTATTCGGCCTGTTTCTAGGAGGGCTGCAGGGGGCGATCGGCTGGTGGATGGTGGCTTCCGGCCTTGTCGACCGGACCGATGTGAGCCAGTATCGGCTTGCCATCCATCTGACGATTGCCTGTTTCATCTTCGCCTATCTGTTCATGATCGCGCGGCGCTTGAAGCCGCGTGAGGGCGCCGCGGCTGACGAACAGGCCGCTCTTTCCGGGACCGGCCGTGCGGTTCTGACATTGGTATTCCTGCAGATTTTCCTCGGAGGTCTCGTCGCCGGGCTGAATGCCGGGCTGACGTTCAACACCTGGCCGCTGATGGACGGGCAGATCGTTCCGCACGGCCTCTTTGCCATGACGCCGGCCTGGCTGAACTTCTTCGAGAACGTGATGACCGTTCAGTTCCAGCACCGCATGACGGCCTATGTCCTGATCGCTGCGGTCATCTACCTCGTCATAAAGACGCGTCGGGTTTCCACGTCGAACCGGGTCCGGCGTCCTGCGTATCATCTGGCCGGATTTGTCCTGCTTCAGGTGGTGTTCGGCATCCTGACGTTGCTCTACCAAGTGCCGCTCGATATCGCGCTGACCCATCAGGCCTTCGCGGTCATCGTGCTGGCAGGCGCCGTCGACTATCTGGCTTCGCTCAGGGGCAGTTATCCGGTGCAGGCGTGATCGAAGGCTTTCAGCCGACAATTAAAAAAGCCCGCCGAAACCGGCGGGCTTTTCGTTTTTCAAGGGGCGCTTCGATCAGGAATTCAGGGCCTGATCGAGATCGGCGATGATGTCTTCCGCGTCTTCCAGTCCGACGGAGATGCGGACCACGTCCGGGCCGGCGCCTGCCGCCGTCTTCTGCTCGTCGGAGAGCTGGCGGTGGGTGGTGGAAGCCGGGTGGATGATCAGGCTGCGGGTGTCGCCGATGTTGGCAAGGTGCGAGAACAGCTCCACGTTGGAGACGAGCTTCACGCCCGTGTCATAGCCGCCTTCCACGCCGAAGGTAAAGACCGCGCCCGCGCCCTTGGGCATGTATTTTTTCTGCAGCTCATGGTGCTTGTCGTCCGGAAGGGCGGCGTAGGACACCCAACTGACCTTCGGATGGGACGCCAGGTGCAAGGCGACCTTCTTGGCGTTGTCGCAATGGCGCTGCATCCGGAGCGGCAGGGTTTCGATGCCGGTCAGGATCATGAAGGAATTGAACGGCGAGATTGCCGGCCCGAGATCGCGCAGGCCGAGGACCCGGCAGGCAATGGCAAAAGCGAAGTTGCCGAAGGTCTCGTGCAGCACGATGCCCTGATATTCCGGGCGCGGCGTGGACAGGAGCGGATAACGGTCGTCCGCGGACCAGTCGAAGGTGCCGCCGTCGACAATGATGCCGCCCATGGAGTTGCCGTGGCCGCCCATGAACTTGGTGAGCGAATGAAGCACGATGTCGGCGCCGTGTTCGATCGGCCGGCAGAGGTAGGGCGTCGCCATGGTGTTGTCGACCACAAGCGGAATCCGCTTTGCCTTGGCGATCTGGGCGATACCCTCGATATCGACGATGATGCCGCCCGGGTTGGCGAGGCTTTCGATGAAGATCGCCTTGGTATTGGCGTCAACCGCCGCCTCGAAACTGGAGAGGTTGGCAGGGTCGGCCCATTTGACTTCCCAGCCGAAACTCTTGAAGGAGTGATTGAGCTGATTGATCGAGCCGCCGTAGAGCTTGTTCGCGGCAACGATGTTGTCGCCCGGCTGCATCATGGAGTGGAAGCACAGAAGCTGGGCGGAATGGCCCGAGGCCGTGGCAAGGGCGGCCGTGCCGCCTTCGAGAGCCGCCACCCGTTCTTCAAGTACGGCCGTCGTCGGGTTGGTGATGCGGGTGTAGATGTTGCCGAAGGCCTGCAGGCCGAAGAGCGAGGCAGCGTGATCGACATCGTCGAAAACAAAGGACGTCGTCTGATAAATAGGTGTTGCGCGGGCACCGGTCGCCGGATCAGGCTGCGCGCCTGCATGGATCGCCAGTGTCGAAAATCCGGGTATTCCTTCGCTCATGATAGCCTCCGCTCTTGTGATTTGCGCGCATACTGGCCGAAGCTCACGTTAGCGTCAAAGGAAACCTATAGGTTGAAACTCCACTTTTTGGTTGTGTCTCACTTTTTTTCAAAAGGTGCGCGAACCGGTCCGGGTTTCCAGGTCCGGAGATCCCCCCGGCCATTGCGGGCTTTATGACTTGCCGCCGGGTTTCAACCCTCTGTGCTGAAATCCGCTTTTCAGCGTCGGGCGTTTTGCCGACAGGGTCCGGGAGTTCACCCCGGCCCAACCGATTTCCCCGGAAAGCCGGCCGTATTCGATCTTCGGGCAGCGGTCCATGACCACCTTGATGCCCGCATCCTCCGCCTTTTTGGCTGCTTCGTCATTGCGGACGGTGAGCTGCATCCAGATCGCTTTCGGCAGGCGGCCTGACTTGAGAATATCGTCGACGATCGCTCCGGCGGCGTCTGAATTGCGGAAGATGTCGACCATGTCCGGGATCTCTGAAAGATCGTCAAGCGCGGCGTAAACGGTCTGGCCCAGAATCTCCTTGCCGGCAATGCCGGGATTGATCGGCCAGACGTCATAACCCTTCGCCAGCAGATATTTCAGGACGAAATAGGAGGGCCGCACGTTGTTGGCACTGGCACCGACCATGGCGACGGTCTTCACCTCATCGAGGATGCCCTTGATGTAGGCGTCGGAATACTGATCGTGGTTCATGGATTGGGTACGCAGTCCTAGCTGTCGGTCCATTCCGGCTTGCGCTTCTGCAGGAAGGCACCGATGCCTTCTTCCGCGTCGCGGGCCATCATGTTTTCCACCATGACATTTGCGGCATGATCGTAAGCTTCCGACAGCGGCATTTCGAGCTGCCGGTAGAAGGCTTCCTTGCCGACCTTGACCGTATAGGCGGATTTCGAGGCAATGGTTTCGGCGTATTTCTGCACCACCTGTTCCAGGTAGTCGGCCGGCACGATGCGGTTGATCAGTCCAAAGTCCTTGGCGGTCGACGCATCGATGCTCTCGCCGGTGAGCAGCATCTCCATGGCCTGCTTGCGCGAGACATTGCGCGACAGGGCCACCATGGGGGTGGAGCAGAACAGGCCGATGTTGACACCCGGCGTGCAGAAGGTCGCCGTGTCGGTGGCGATCGCCAGATCACAGGAGGCGACCAGCTGGCAGCCGGCGGCGGTGGCGACACCGGTGACGACGGCGATCACCGGCTTGGGATGGCGCACGATCTGCTGCATCAGGGCCGAGCACTGGCGCATGATTTTTTCGTAGGTGCCGCGGCCGCGGTCGGCCTCGGCGCGGGCGGCGGTCAGTTCCTTCAGGTCGTGGCCGGCGCAGAAAACCTTGCCTTCGGCGCCGAGCAGGATCACGCGGACATCCTTGTTTTCCTCAGCCCTGGCCAATTCTTCCGACAAGGCGGTCATCATTTCCCGGGACAGCGCGTTCATCCGCTCCGGACGCTGCATCACGATCCGGTAGACGCCCTCGTGCAACAGGGTCGAGAGAAGCGGCCTTTCGGCCGGGCTGCTGGAAGCGGCTGCTGCGTCGGACATGGATTTGCTCCCTGAAGTTTCTGTCTTTCCGGTCTTATAGCCGATTGGGGGAGGACGGCGATACCCGGAACAGACCTGCTCTTGTGTCAAAGCGCCACCGACGGTGCCCGTTTGATTTCTTTCAGGACGACGTTGGTTTGCGCGCCTCTCACCGCCGGCAGGCGGAACAGGAAATCGTCGAGGAAGCGGTTGTAGGCGTCGATGTCAGTGCAGACCACGCGCAGGTGATAGTCGGCCTGGCCCGTTGTCGCGTGGCAGTCCTGGACCTCCCGGCGGCCGGCGACGGCGCGGATGAAGGCGGCGATGGCGTCCGGGTCGTGGCGGGCAAGCTGGACGTGAACGATGGCGTGGAAGCCCATCCCAAGCTGTTTCGGCTGCAGGATGGCGCTGTAGCGTTCGATGACGCCTGCCTGTTCCAGCGCGCGCACCCGACGCCAGCAGGCCGACGGTGACATGCCGACTTTTTCGGCAAGCTCCGCGTTGGGGATGCGGCAATCCTCCTGCAGGAGCGCCAGCAGGCGGCGGTCGCGGTCGTCCAGATCCATTTGGTCAATATTTCCGTATTCGGGATATCAATCGGATAATTCGTCCATCTCCTATCGGTTCTTCGCCCTTTCTGGAACCTTTTTCCGCTTTTCATCTGGCAAAATATACCGGAGAGAGAAAAGGAGAGGGCCGTCATGCTCCAGCGTCACAGCCAGATTGCCGATTACCGGCTTAGCGATCGGTTCGAGCGCAGCGAAGGTCGGGTGTTCCTGACAGGGACCCAGGCGCTTGCGCGTATCATGTTCGATCAGGCGCGCCGCGACCGGGACCAGGGACTGAACACCGCGGGGTTCGTTTCCGGTTACCGGGGATCGCCACTCGGCGGGCTCGACCTGGAACTGTGGCGCAACCGGGCGAAGCTGAAACAGGACCGGATCACCTTCATGCCCGCGGTCAACGAGGACCTTGGGGCGACCGCCGTTCTCGGTGCACAGCAGGCGGTGCTCGACCCGGATTGCGAGGTCGAGGGCGTCTATTCCATGTGGTACGGCAAGGGGCCGGGGGTCGACCGCTCCGGCGATGCGCTGCGCCACGGCAATGCTTATGGCTCGGCGCCGAAAGGCGGCGTCCTGGTGGTGGCCGGCGACGACCACGGCTGCGTGTCCTCGTCCATGCCGCATCAGTCGGACGTGGCCTTTATGACCTGGTTCATGCCGACGCTGAACCCGGCTTCGGTCGAGGAATATCTGGAATTCGGCGAATACGGCCTTGCCCTGTCGCGCTTTTCCGGCACGTGGGTGGGCTTCAAGGCGATTTCGGAGACGGTGGAATCCGGCCGCTCGGTGGAGCTGAAACCCGACAGGCAATTCGTTATCCCGGAGTTCGATTTTCCCCCAGGCGGACTGCATGTACGCCGCGCGGATCTGCCTAGCGTGGAGATCGAGACCCGTATCGGCCATAAATTACGGGCGGTGGAAGCTTTCGTTGAGGCCAATCCGATCGACCGGCACATTTACGAGGTGCCGGACGCGCAGTTCGGTATCGTCACCACCGGCAAGGGGCATCTGGACCTGATGGAGGCGCTGCGCCTGCTCGGTCTGAACGAGGCCAAATGCCGGGAACTCGGCATCGACATCTACAAGGTGGGCATGGTCTGGCCGCTGGCGCGGCGCGATGCGCTCGACTTCGTGCGCGGCAAAAGGGAAGTCCTCGTCGTTGAGGAAAAGCGCGGCATCATCGAAAGCCAGTTCAAGGAATATTTCTACGACTGGCCGGGGGATAAACCGGAGAAGATGGTCGGCAAGCACGACGCGGCCGCGACCCGCGACCTTGTGCCCTGGACCGGCGAACTGGAGCCGCTGACGCTCGTTCCCATCGTTGCCGAACGGCTGGACCGGTTCTTTCCCGGCGAGGCGCTGCCGGACAAGGCGCGCGCACTCCTGGCACCGCAGAAGATCGTTCTCAACACGGAAGGCGCGACGCGCACGCCCTATTTCTGCTCCGGCTGCCCGCACAACACCTCCACCAAGCTGCCGGAAGGCAGCCGGGCGGCGTCGGGCATCGGCTGTCACGTGATGGCCAGCTGGATGGACCGCAGCACCGACGGCTATGCCCAGATGGGCGGCGAGGGCGTGCCGATTGCCGTGCGCGGGATCTATAACGGCGGCCGGCACATGTTCCAGAACCTGGGCGAGGGCACCTGGTACCATTCCGGCTCGCTCGCCATCCGCCAGGCGGTCGCGGCAAACGCCAATATCACCTACAAGATCCTCTACAATGACGCGGTCGCCATGACCGGCGGCCAGCCGGTGGATGGGCCCGTCAGCGTCGCGGGCATCGCCCAGGCTTGCCGGGCGGAAGGCGTGGAGCGGATCGCGGTCGCCTCCGACGACATTTCCAAATTCGACGGCTCCGATTTCCCCTTCGGCACCACCTTCCACGACCGGGCCGATCTGGACCCGCTGCAGCGGGAACTGCGCGAGGTGAAGGGCGTCAGCGTTCTGATCTACGAGCAGACCTGCGCCACGGAAAAGCGCCGGCGGCGCAAGCGCGGCAAGATGGAAGACCCGAAGCGCTTCGCCTATATCAATCCGCTGGTGTGCGAAGGCTGCGGCGACTGTTCGCTGGAAAGCAACTGCCTCAGCGTCGAGCCGCGTGAAACCCGCTTCGGGCGCAAGCGCAAGATCAATCTGTCGACCTGCAACAAGGACTTTTCCTGCCTCAACGGTTTCTGCCCGAGCTTCGTCACCGTGGAAGGGGGCGAACGCGCCGTCCATGAGGCGCCCGGACTGGACCCGCTGAAGCTCGCCACCGGTCTGCCGGAACCGGAGATGGCGGTGCTCGACGAGCCGTTCGACCTGCTGGTGGCCGGCGTCGGCGGAACCGGTATCGTGACCGTCAGCGCGCTCGTCACCATGGCCGCCCACCTGGAAGGGCTTGGGTCCAGCGTGCTCGACTTCACCGGCTTCGCGCAGAAATTCGGTACGGTGCTCGGCTATGTCCGACTGGCGGCAGCGCCTGAGGACATCCATCAGGTCCGCATCGAGCAGGGCGCGGCGGATGCGGTGATCGGCTGCGATATCGTCGTCAGTTCCTCGCCCAAGGCATCGACCCTTTACCGGCAGGGAACGAAGGTCGCGCTCAACACGGCGGAAATGCCGACCGGCGACCTGGTTCTGCGGCGTGACGCGGATCTCAAGGTCGGCACCCGCGAGGCGGCGATCCGCGCCTCGGTCGGTCGCGACAACGTCGCGGCGATCGATGCCAACCGGATCGCGGAGGAACTGCTGGGCGAGCAGGTTTTCGCCAATATCATCATGCTCGGCTTTGCCTGGCAGCAGGGGCTGGTGCCGGTGAGCTGGCAGGCACTGGACCGGGCCGTGGAGCTCAACGGGGTCCAGATCGAAAAGAACCGCCGCGCGCTCGCCATCGGCCGGCTGCTGGCGGCAGACCCGGAAGCGTTGCAGCCTTATTTGAACCTGCCGGAAGAAGAAGAGCCCGGTCTTGATGATCTGATCGCCGAGCGGGCGGCGTTCCTCACCGGCTATCAGAATGCGGCCTATGCGGAGCGCTACCGGAACACCATCGAGGCCTTCCGTGCAGCCATGCCCGACGACCTGACGGCCATCGCCGCCAAGGCGCTGTTCAAGCTGATGGCCTACAAGGACGAATACGAAGTCGCCCGGCTGCACACGTCCATGGGCTTCGACGAGGAACTGGCGAAAACCTTCTCCGGCGATTTCAAGGTCCGCTACCACCTCGCCCCGCCGCTGCTGCCGTTCGGCAAGGATGCCCGTGGCCGGCCGAACAAACGCGCCTTCGGTCCGTGGATCCGGCCTGCGTTCAAGGTGCTTGCAGGTCTGAAGGGACTGCGCGGCACCTGGGCCGATCCCTTTGGCCACACGAACGAACGGCGGCTGAACCGCAGCCTGATCTCCTGGTACGAAGGGGTGCTGGAGACGATCGCCAAAACGGGTGATGAAAACCGGGAGTCCGTCGCGGCCCTGCTCAAGACCCCGCTCGACATGCGTGGTTACGGCCCGGTGTTCGAGGCCGCGGTGGAGCGGGAACAGGCACGGGCGAAGAAACTTCTGGCGGATCTCGGTCACGGCCGGTGAGCACAAGCTCGGTTCCGCCCCGGTCCGGGCAGCACGATCCGTGGCCAGCCACGTTCGCGCTTGCATTCCTCTGTGGTTGACGTTTACGTAAATGGAAATTGCAAAAGCAAAGCGGAACCGGGACCGTGTTCCGAGCGGGAGGGATGAATGCAGCCGGTGATGAGTGTCGAGGAGATATCGGAATTTCTGGACCGGGAATTCCCGCAGATCCATGCGGGCGGGCGGGTCTATGCCATCGACGCGATTTTTCCGGGCGAGGCGGTCGTCCGCCTGTCGGCCAACGAGATGCACCTGCGCCCTGGCGGCACGGTATCCGGTCCGTCGATGATGGCGCTTGCCGATCTTGCCGCCTATGTGGTGATCCTGGCCCATATCGGCCCGGTGGCGCTAGCGGTCACCACCAACCTCAACATCAATTTCCTGCGCAAGCCGGAGCCGGGCGATCTCGTCGCCACCTGCAAGCTTCTGAAGCTCGGCAAGCGGCTGGCGGTCACCGAATGCGGCATCGGCGGGGAGGGCGAAGAGGAATACGTCGCCCACGCGACGGCAACCTATTCGGTGCCGCCGCGCTAAGTCCGGATCAGCCCAAAGCGTCAGGCCTGATGGCGCAGATGGATTGCGCTGCGGATCACCCGCATCAGGACACAAGCCGTGACCGCACCTCCGGCGAGAATGCCGGCTGCCAGGGCGGCGTCGCTCATGGTGCCGAACGGCAGTCCCATGGCGGCCGTGAAGATACCGATCAAGATGCCGACTACCGCGCCGGTCAATACGACGCAGAGGAGTTGGGGCACCACGTCGCCGTTCATCCAGGCCGGGAGACGGGTCGACCGGTAGACTTCGCTGAGGATGAGATACAGGAGAATAACGGCCGCAAAGGCGGCGCCTGCCTCCACGAGGGACAGGACGGGAGAAGCGGAAACCATTTTTTTGAGGGTCCACAAAGGGCAAATGCCCGATACGCGATATGCCTTCGCGCCAAGCTCCCGGCCGGGGCCTTCAGGCGGATGCGTGGGTTCCGTCACAAGGGGTCGGGAACCTGAATTCCGCCGCACGGCTCATCCGGTTCGGCAGGCACATTCTCCTCCTCTCGGTGGCATTCCGGCAAGCGGAATCTTCATTGAGAAGGCGACTTTTTGGGTGGTAAGATTTTGAAGTCCGGAAATCAGTTTTTGGTAACCGGATAGGGGACCGGCGACGAGGGGAGGGGGACTATGTCACCCACGCAACGGTAGCTTATTCATTGCAGCTGCTGTGAGAGTATGTAATATTTCTACTTTTGTGATTATTTTTATTATAAAATAATTGAACCGATATTATGAAAATTTATTTATTGAATATGATATATTATTTTGTATAATCTTGTCAGAGTGAGGTTAAAAATTTATCATGGGGTGCTTTATGCGTAAATTTGTCTGCTATATTGTTGCATCATTTGCAGTGATTGTTTTTGGTGTTTCGAGTGTTGATGCCGCTCAATGCCCAAGCAGTGCTACCAAAGCGAGCTACTCAATTTGGACGAGCGAGAATATTGACTATAGGCAAGTAAAGACGGGCCGGCACTCCTGCGGCCGCAAGATAAGGTGTGTCGGTGGATCCAAATCACGAAACGTTCCGAGACAGTGCAGCTGGCTGTAACGGCTTTTGCTGAGTGTGGGGAAATGGGCGCCGGTTTTTTTCGCTGACGACGTCAGCATACAATGCCGTTGTGCCGGAGGTTAAAGCGCTGAGATGAGGTAATATAATACCTTTTTTATAACTCATTGTTTTTAATCGAAAAATACGGTCATTTTCCGAATAAACGTGCTTGACCGGCTTTTTGTGCCGGCGTATAAGCTGCGCCGACGAATGTGAAAGTCCGTCCGTCGCCTTCAAACAGGCGCGCCGGGCTTTTTTGTTTCAAGACCAAGAACGGATCAAACTCATGAAGACCTTCTCTGCCAAGCCGGCTGAGGTCGAGAAAAAGTGGATCTTGATCGACGCGGAAGGCATGGTCGTCGGCCGTCTGGCTGCCTACATCGCCTACCATCTGCGCGGCAAGCATCTGCCGACCTTCACGCCGCATGTCGATTGCGGTGACAACATTGTCGTCGTCAACGCCGACAAGGTGGTGTTCACCGGCCGCAAGTACGACAACAAGAAGTACTACTGGCACACCGGCCATCCGGGCGGCATCAAGGAGCGCACCGCGCGCGCCATCATCGAAGGCAAGTTCCCGGAGCGCGTCCTGGAAAAGGCCGTGCAGCGCATGATGCCGGGCGGTCCGCTGACCAACAAGCAGCTGAAGAACCTCAAGGTCTACGCTGGTCCGAACCATCCGCATGAAGCTCAGTCGCCGGTCCTGGTCGACGTCAAGAGCCTCAACGACAAGAACGACGGCAAGAGGGCTTGAATATGGCTGAGCTGCAATCCCTGGAAGAACTGGGTGGCGCTGTCGAAACCGCTGCCCCCGAAGCGCCGGTCCATGTCCAGAAACTGGACTCTCTTGGCCGCGCCTATGCCACCGGCAAGCGTAAGGACGCCATCGCACGCGTCTGGGTAAAGCCCGGCACCGGCAAGATCATCGTCAACAAGAAGGACATGACCGAGTATTTCGCTCGTCCGGTCCTGCAGATGGTCCTGCGTCAGCCGATCATGCTCACCGAGCGCGACGGCCAGTACGACATCATCGCCACCGTGACCGGCGGCGGTCTCTCCGGCCAGGCCGGCGCGGTGCGTCACGGCATTTCCAAGGCTCTGACCTATTACGAGCCGGAACTGCGTGGCGTTCTGAAGAAGAACGGCTTCCTGACCCGCGACAGCCGCGTCGTCGAACGTAAGAAGTTCGGTAAGCGCAAGGCTCGTCGGTCGTTCCAGTTCTCCAAGCGTTAATCGCTGGACTTACTGGTTCCAAGTTCAAGAAACCCGCCGGAGCGATCCAGCGGGTTTTTTTATGCCTGAAGCGCTCTTGGAGCTGTCTTCGTACGGATTTTCTTTCGTCGGGTCCCCAGGTCGAGCAGACGGCGGAATTTTGGACAGTCCATATGGGAGCGGTGGGGGCAGTCCGCGACATGGCGGATGGCATCCCTGAGATGGGTCAGTCTCCTTATCTGCTGATCAAGTTCGTCGGCCCTGGCGTGAAGCTTTTCCCGCGAAACGCGCGGCGTGCCTCCAGGGCCGAGCATGGCGGCGATTTCCTCCAGCGAGAAACCGGCGGATTTTCCGAGCGTGATGAAGGCGAGCTGCTGAAGAACTTCCGGCTCGAACAGACGCTTCAATCCGCGCCTGCCCGCCGAGGCGATCAGGCCTTGTTCCTCGTAGTAACGCAAGGCCGAAGCCTTCGTTCCGCTCAGCGCTGCAACCTCGGAAATATCGAGCAATTTCATTTCTTGACCTCAAGTCGACCTGAATTTGTAGGCTAGTCAAACTTCGCGTTTTTCACAAGAGGAGAGACCGCTCGTGTCCGGTTCAGAAATAACTGCTTCCATACCCCTTTGGCGCGATTTGCGCGCCGTGGCTCTGCTGATGGTCGGTACCTTGAAGATCATGGCGAATGCCACGATCAGTCCCGCGCTTGCGGGGCTGGCGGCGAGTTTCGCCGCGACGGCCCACGCGGGGCTTTTGACCCGGCTGCTCGTTCCGGCTCCTTCGCTGTCGGTGATCCTGCTCGCGCCGGTGGCGGGGCTTCTGGCGGACCGCTTCGGCCGCCGGCCTCTTCTTCTTTCCGGGATTGTGCTGTTTGTCCTTGCCGGGACCTCTGGGCTCTATCTTCCCGACTTGCCGTCGATCCTGGGGAGCCGTCTCGTTCTCGGCGTCGCAGTTGCGGTCGTGACCACCGCGCAGACGGCCCTGATTGGCGACTATTTTTACGGAGACCGGCGCAGTACGTTCCTGAGCTGGCAGGTGGCGGCGACCAATTTCGGCGGCTTTTTCTTTATCGTGCTTGCCGGCATGCTGGCAGGTGTGTCGCCGCGCTTGCCGTTTACCGTCTACGGTCTTGCCGCCCTGTGCCTACCCGTTGCGTGGATAGCCGTGACCCGGGAGCCGATACGCGCGGCGCATGCGTCCCGGCCGCAGGACCGGCCGGAGGCAGGTCGTGACAGGTGGGGGCTTGGCATATCCGGCGTGACGGCGCTGACGCTGGCAACGGTCATGCTGTTTTTCATGATGCCGACCCAGCTTCCGTTCTTCACGGAGTCCCTGGGACTGGACAGCGCATCCTGGACGGCGACCGCACTCGGAACTCTGACACTGACCGGAGGATTCGTGGCGCTGGCGCACAGCCGGATCCTTGCCACGCTGGGGCTCGCCCTTACCTACGCACTCGGATATGCGTTGATGGCCCTGGGCTTCGGCCTGCTGTCGGCGGGCACGGCGTCGCAGTTGCTTGTGCCGGCAACCGCCTCGATCGGCGGCGGCTATGCGCTGGTCATGCCGAATTTCATCATTCAGGCGCTCAGGGCGGCGCCTGCCTGGCGCCGAGGGTTCGTGTCCGGCATCATCACCACGGGCATGTTTTCAGGACAGCTCATATCGCCCCTGGTCAGCACCCCGATTGCCCAAAGCGTGGGGTTCGGGGAGACCTTTGCCGGCACCTGTCTGATCCTTGCCGTCATGGCCGCGGCGGCCCTTCTGGTATCTTTGGCGGGTAGGCGCGGGCGAGCCGTCTAACGGCTTGTCCGGATCTCGCAAACGGGCTACGGCTTGGGAACCTGAAGTATCCGGACCTGTGGAGCTATCGATGGATACGAAATACCCGCTTCCGATCGACAACGCCTTTCTGGGGAAATCGCTGAAAGGCGGCTCCCATGAGCCGACATTTGCCGGCGCGCTGAGTTTCATGCGCCGCCGGTATAGTCGCGATCTGAACGGCGTCGATCTGGCTGTCTGGGGCATTCCCTTCGATGCGGCCGTCTCCAATAGGCCGGGCGCGCGATTCGGTCCGCAGGGGGTGCGTAGGGCATCGGCGATCTTCTGCGGCGATCCGCAATATCCGTTCCATATCGATCCGTTCGAGACGCTTGCGGCCGTCGACTACGGCGACTGCGTTTTCGATTACGGCCTCCATGCGGAAATTCCCGGCCATATCGAGCGGCAGGCGACCGAGATCCTCGACGCGGACACCCATCTCTTTTCCATCGGCGGCGATCACTTCGTCACCTGGCCGCTGCTCAAGGCGCATGCGGCGAAGTTCGGCCCGCTGGCGCTCGTCCAGTTCGATGCCCATCAGGACACGTGGGACGACGACGGCGGGAGGATCGACCACGGCAGTTTCGTCGGCCGGGCGGTTCGCGACGGCATCATCGATCCGGAACGGTCCATTCAAATCGGCATCCGCACCCATGCGCCCGACACGTTCGGCATTGAGATCATCCATGGCTACGACATCGACACGCTCGGTATCCAGGGGGTGATCGAGAAGATCGAGGCCCGCACCGGCGTTGGGCCGGCCTACATGACCTTCGACATCGACTGCCTCGACCCGGCCTTTGCGCCGGGCACGGGCACGCCGGTCTCCGGCGGGCTGTCGTCGCGAGAGGCGCTGGCCATCCTGCGCGGGCTGGGCCGGATCGATTTCGTCGGTGGAGATGTGGTCGAGGTGGCACCTGCCTATGATCATGCGGACATTACCTCGATTGCCGGCGCGTCCGTGGCGCTCACCTATATCGGCCTTCTGGCCGAGCGGCGCGCGAAGCAGGAGCACTAACGACAAAAGGCGAGGCTCCGTAGAGGCCTCGCCCTTCGTCCAGGGGGAATGCGGCAGGCGTTTAACGGGCCCGTTTCGGCTGGTAGCGCTCGAACTGCTGCTTCGTGATGCGCGGCGCCAGTTTGGTCGTCCGCGCGGAAGAAGACGCGCTTTCGTCGCAGGTGTCGCCGCCGCCGCCGGCCTTGCAGATATCGGTGACAATCTGCTTGATGCAGTCGTCGGACAGGTTCGGCCAGGTCTGGCCCGCGCAGGCGTCTTCCGATCCACCGCCGTTGCTGCTGGCCAGAGCCGGTGCGGAGAGGGAGACAAGGCCGCCGATCAGGGCTGTGGCTGCGACAAGTGCAATCTTTTTCATTTTGAATACTCCAAATCAGTTTGTTGAAATCAATGTCGTGTTGACGGGAGCAACAATAGGCGGGGGCTCTTGAACCGGTCTTGAACCGGCCGTTCAGCAGGCATTCAGCATTTTGGAAGGGGTACGGCCTAGCGCAGCAACTGCGGATAAAACGCGAGAAGACCGCCCAGTCCGATCATCAGGAGACCGCCGGCAAACTTGCAGAACCCGGCGTATTTCTCGCCCGCGAACCGGTCGACGGCAAAGGCGGCGGCGAGAAAGATGATCAGGTCGTCCAGCATGAAGGACAGTACGTAGAGCAGGATATAGAGATAGTAGGAGAGAGCCGAAAGATCCGCGACCGACAGCACATGGGTGAACAGGGCGGGCATGGCGGAGGAGCATATGAACTCGATCGAGTTCACCGCAAAGGCCAGGCCGACGATGCCGGCGAAACTCGCAAGACCCAATGGCGAGGTAACCAGATGGCGGATTTTCATCCGTGTCTTCTGACGGCTGTCGAGATCCCCGACCGCGCAGACCAGCTGGCCGCCGCTCCGGACAAATTCCTCCAGACTAAGGGCGCCGAAATAGATGGCCGCCAGTCCGATGAGCACCGTCAGCGCATGGATATAGCCGAGGAGCAGAAACACGTTCAGCCAGGCGGTCATGAACAGGAAATAAAGGACGCCTGAGGCGAACAGGAAGGTACCGATCAGGATGTAGATCCGGGACCGGTCCTTTATCCCGATGATCAGCGAAATCAGATAGACCAGCACCCACATGGCGCAAGGGTTGAAGCCGTCCATCACGCCGAGCACGACGGCCAGGGCGGGCAGGGACAGTTTGAACGGGTCGATCTGGCCGATGACCGGCAAATTCAGCTTTTCCTTGCCGGGGGGCGGTCCGGCGACGGCTTCGGAGTTTTCCGTTCCGTAAAGGGCCTGCCGGATCCACATCTCGATAAGGGCGCCGGTCGTTTCCGCCTCATGGAAGCCGAGCAGATGCTTGTCGCCGATAAACAGCAGCGGTGTGCCGATCCGATCGGTCGGCAGGCCGTGGTCCCGCATGAAGCGGACCATCAGGTCCAGCTCCTCGTCCAGATTGATGTTATGCGTGACAAGGTGGAGTTCGGGATAGTCGGGCTTGATCCTGTCCAGGAAGGCCAGTTCCTTGCGGCAGTGTGGGCATCCGGGCGCATAGAAGACGTGAACGGTGACGCCGGGGTTCGCCGGGTCTACGGTTTCTGCGGCCTGTTGCTGCGGTCCGCGCGCTAGAAGAAAGATGAGAAGGGTGCCGAGAACCAGGAAAAGCCCGGTGCGGAACCGGTTCTGAAACATCGCTTTCAGAAGGGCCGTCACGCCTGCCATGGGAGAGGGTCCGCCTGCCTCAATCTTATGCGCCTATCATGCCACCGACCGGGCGAGCGATAAAGGAGACGTGATGTCGCGACGCTTGCGAGGCACTACATCTGCAAGCCGCACGTGTTCTTGCGCCGCTGCCTGTTGTCATTGTCCGGAACAGACGTCCAGAACCGGTAGAGCGGGTGTGCATCGTGCATGCGTTCGTAGAGGGCCACCATTCGGTCCAGAAACACCAGCTTTCCGGCATAGGTGACGATCGTTCCCGAGAGCGTCAGCCACAAGTGTGTTTCCACGGCGCCGAGAACGGCGACGATAAAACCGACGCCGGCAACCACGGAGAGCAGCAGAGCCTTGTTGGCATCTTCCTGCGGGATCGGAACCAGCATCCGGTTGAGCCAGATGCGTTCGCCAAGGGTGGCCTTGGCGGCCCAGGAACCCAGATAGGAGGGCGGAGAAAACAGGCGCGGATTGAGCCAGAGCCAGATGACCACAAGGCCCGTGGCAAGTGCGGCAAGGCCGGCGCCGATCCAGACGTGGCTCCAGATTGCCAGAAGCAGCAGGGGAAGCGTCGCCATACGCGAGTAGACGCTGAGCGGAGACGCGTGGCGGTTCCAGACTTTCGGGGACATGCCGAGCGCCCTGATCTGTCCGGCAGGCATTGTCTGATATTGCCTCGGGCGAGGCATGGGGATCTGTTGCGCCTGCTTCATTGCGTTGGTTCGGATTATCCGCTCCGTTGTCGTGCCGGAGGCTCAACTTAACGCTTCTGTCTGTTTATCGCAATTTCCGACATGGGAATCCTTGTGATGAAACGCCAAATGTTTCGCTCCGTAATGCGCAAGGTTATAATCGGCTTTCATGGATCACGCCTCGGCCAAAGTGCGGATCCATAAATCTTACCATGTTATCCTGATATAAATGTTTGCAGACCTAAACTTCTGCGAAATCGAACATATGTGACAACTTCCAGGAGGCCTCATTCCCATGAGGAGAGCCTTCCCAGATCGCGGCAGGCACGATCATGCCGATATGATCATCAGCGATTTTATCGCCCGGATCCAGCCGGCCGACGGACAAGTTGCCGCACCTGAAATTCCGTTCGACCGGATGATGCTGGAAGATGGCTGGTTACGAAGGACCTTCGACCAGGTTTCAGACTATCTTTTCATCAAGGATCGCCAGTCCCGTTTCGTGATGGCGAACAGGACCGTTGCCGCCGACATGGGAGTCGCGTCTCCGGAGGATCTTCTGGGGAAGTCGGATTTCGATCTGCACCCGAAGGCGCTTGCCGAAAAATTCCATGCCGACGAGCAGGAAATCATGCGCACAGGCAAGCCGAAGGTCGACTACGAGGAGTTTGTCTTTCTCAAGGACGGCCGTCGCCGGTGGCTTGCGTCCTCCAAATTTCCCTTGCGGTCGGCTTCCGGCGAGATCGTCGGAGTTTTTGGGATCTGCAGGGACGTATCGGTCCGGCGCCAGGCTGAGGATCTGGTCAAGGGGCACAGCCGGATTCTGGAAATGATCGCTGCCGGCGCCCCACTGCCGGAAATCCTGGAAAATCTCGTTACCCTCATGGAATCCCAGCTTTTCGGTGTTTGGGGCTCCATCCTTCTGCTCGATGAAGACGGCGTTCATTTGCGCCATGGCGCTGCTCCCTCTCTGCCAATGGCCTACACGCAGGCGATCGACGGCGCCGAGATCGGTCCGGTTGCCGGCTCCTGCGGCACCGCGGCGTTTTTCGGCAAGACGGTGATCGTGGAAGACATCGCAACGGATCCCCTGTGGGCGGATTACAAGGAAGTAGCGCTTCCGTTCGGTCTGCGCTCCTGCTGGTCCACGCCGATCTTCTCTCCCGATGGCAAGGTGCTCGGCACTTTCGCCATGTATACGGGGAGCGCCGCCGCGCCCGGCGATCGTGAGCGCAGTCTCATCCGGGACACGACCCGAATTGCATCCATTGCGATCGAGCGCTACCGGAGTGAGGCGCAGATCCGCTACATCGCCCATCACGACAGTTTGACGGGGCTGCCGAACCGTCGGGATTTCACGTTTCAGCTCGATCGGCTTATTTCGTCCGACGGGGACCGGTTCGCCCTGATTTTCCTCGATATCGACCGGTTCAAGACCGTCAACGACTGCTTCGGCCATGCGGTCGGCGACATGGTGCTGAAAACCGTTTCCGAACGGATCCGGGACTGTCTTGCTCCCGATGACAAGGTCATCCGCTTTGGCGGAGACGAATTCGTCATCGTCATACAGGGGGAGCGGTCAGAACAATGCGGGCTGGACGCGCTGCTGTGCGAGATCGGCCGGCTTGTCGCGCTTCCCATCCATTGCGATGAACAGGCGTTTCATGTCACCTGCAGCATGGGAATTGCGCGGTGTCCCGAGGACGGTGTCGTATCCGACGATTTGCTGGTTTGGGCCGACAATGCCATGTACCAGGCAAAGGAATCCGGCCGGGACACGTTCTGCTATTACGAGGACAGCATGTCCTCGGACGGGCCGTCCAGGATGCGCCTGCTGGAGGATCTGCGCTGCGGTATCGAACGCAACGAGTTCGTGCTCGAATACCAGCCCCAACTGGACCTTTCCTCCGGCCGGATCTGTGGTGTCGAGGCGCTGGTGAGGTGGGAACATCCCGATTTCGGCCGGATGATGCCCGGACAGTTCATTCCCCTTGCGGAGGATGCGGGCAGTATCAAGCTGCTGGGGCGTTGGGTGCTGAACGAAGCCTGCCGGCAGATCAAATCCTGGCTGGATGCCGGTTATGAAATCGAGACCGTCGGGGTCAATGTTTCCGCGCGCCAGTTCCGGGATGCGAGCTGGACCGCCGATGTGCTGAAGGCTCTGGAAAGCAGCGGCCTGCAGCCGCGGTTCCTCGAACTGGAGATAACCGAAAGCCATCTGATCCAGGACAAGTTCTACGCCGTCCAGGTCATGGAGCAGCTTCGAGCGCTTGGCGTCGGGCTGGCCATCGACGATTTCGGCACCGGCTATTCGAGTCTGAGTGCCCTCAGCGAGTTTCCGCTGAACCGGCTCAAGATCGACCGGGCGTTTATCGAAAAGACGTCATTCGACGAAAAATCGCGCGGTATTGCCCGGACGATCGTCTCTCTCGGCCAGGTCCTGGATCTCGATGTGGTGGCGGAGGGGGTTGAAACGGCCGAGCAACTGGATTTTCTGAAATCCATCGGCTGTAACAAGGTCCAGGGCTTCTATCTCGGGCGTCCCGTTTCCGCCGCACAGCTGGAAAGCAAACTGGCCGCGCAGGCCGGAACAAGGTCTCAGACCCGTCTTGCGACGTAACTTCCCGGCGCATCACCGAGTATTTTCATGCGATAGGCACCGGGCTTCCTGGCCTTGGCCAGGGTGTCGTCCTGCTTGCGAATCCAGGCGTCCCAATTGGGCCACCAGGAGCCGGGTGTCTCTTTCGCCTTGGCGAGCCAGTCCTCGAGCGAGCCTTGCGGTTTTCCATTGGTCCAGTACTGGTACTTGCCCTTGGCAGGCGGATTGACGACGCCTGCGATATGCCCGGAACCGGACAGAACGTATTCCACCGGACCGCCGAAGCAGCCCGAGCCGACGAAAACCGACCTGGGCGGCGCGATATGGTCCTCGCGGGTGGCGAGATTGTAGATCGGAATCTTGACCTTCTTCAGATCGAGCTTCTGGTTATCGATCACCATTTCACCCTTGGACAGCTTGTTTTCCAGGTAGCAGTTGCGCAGGTAGAACGAATGGTTGGCCGCGGGCATGCGGGTGCTGTCGGAATTCCAGTAGAGCAGGTCGAACGGGAAAGGGTCCTGACCCTTAAGATAGTTGTTGACCACATAGGACCAGATCAGGTCGTTGGACCGTAGCATGTTGAAGGCGGAGGCCATCTTGCTGCCGTCCAGATAGCCGCGCTCGGCCATCCGCTTTTCCAGGACCTGGATCTGCTCCTCGTCGACGAAGACCTTCAGATCGCCGGCATGGGTGAAATCGACCTGGGTGGTGAAGAAGGTCGCCGTCTTGATCCGCTCGTCGCCCTTGGCGGCCATGTAGGCGAGGGTGACGGCGAGCAGCGTACCGCCGACGCAATAGCCGATGGCGTTGACTTCCTCCTGCCGGGTGGCGCGCTTGATGATATCGAGCGTGTTGAGGATGCCTTCCTTCATGTAGTGCTCGAAGCTCTTTTGCGCCTGGCGCTCATCCGGATTGACCCAGGAAATCACGAATACCGTGTGACCCTGGTCGACCGCCCATTTTATGAAGGATTTTTCCGGGGTCAGGTCGAGGATGTAGAACTTGTTGATCCAGGGCGGCACGATCATCAGCGGCCGCTTCAGGACCTCGTCCGTCGTCGGTGAGTACTGGATCACCTGGCAGACGTCGTTTTCCGCGATCACCTTGCCGGGGGTGGTGCCGATATTGACGCCGAGCTCGAACTTGGTCGGGTCTGTCTGGCGGATCCTCACGTCGCCGCGGCCGGCCTTGATGTCCTCCATCAGGTGCTGCATGCCCTTGACCAGGTTCTCGCCATTGCTCTCCAGGGTCAGGCGCAGGAGCTCCGGGTTGGTCAGGACGAAGTTCGACGGCGAAATCGCGTTGGAGATCTGCTTGACGTAGAACTCGGCCTTGTGGCGGGTGTGCTCATCGAGCTCCTCCGCCTCCAGCACCATGTCCTCGGCCCATTTGCTGGTAATCAGGTAGAGCTGCTTGATGAAGTCGAAAAACTGGTTTTCGTTCCAGTCCGGATCGGCGAAGCGCTTGTCGCGCGGCGGCGCGGTGACGGCGGGCGCCACGGTTTCGCCCATCATCCGCTTCAGCGACGAATTCCAAAGCTCGATATAGCCGGACCAAAGGCGCGACTGGGCCTCAACCGCGCGCTGCGGATCGGAGATCCAGTATTCACTCACCTGGGCAAGCGTCTTGATGACGCCCGTCAACTCGTCCGTGGAGTCGTGCTTGATCTCGCCCTTCTCGCGCGGCTCGATGTAGGCGGCCAGTGCCTTTCCGGCATTTTCGAGCGTCTTGGCGAGGTTCTGGGCAAAGGCTTCGGGGTTGTTGATGATATACTGCAGCATGGGATGCTGGCGGTCGTCGGCCATCTGCGCGCGTATCCTCCGAACTTATCTTTTTGTTGGCGCAATGAACGATTGCTTGCGCCGGTCCCCGGCATTATCAGTCATTTATGACATACATAGTGCCGTGACGTCGAATAGGAATTGCAGGTGACCTGGCAATCGGTGGTGTTTTGCTTCTGTCTGGGAGGCTTTGTGTCCGGGTGCGCCATGAGCGACGAAACATCGCTTGTCGGTGCCCTGAATGCGGAAACCGAGTGGGCTGAGCCTTCCGTTCAGCGGGATCGACCGGCACAGCCGACGTCAGTGACCGCGGCAAGAGCCGCGGAGGCCGGAGGTTCGACTTTGAGCGAAGAAGAAGAACGGGCAGCGACCATGGAACATCTGAAGGCGCTTGCGCTTACCAATCAGGATGGACAGGGGCGTTCGCTTTCGACGTCCGTTGCCGAGCTGAAGCGGATTCAGGCGACCCACGGCAATACCGCACTATCGGAGATTTCCGGCGCAAATGCTGCGCAAAATTAGCCGGCTACCGCTATTAGGCGGATGCGGAACTGAAATCATGCTGCTAAAAGAGCGCAGCCGAACGGCAGTCCGTTTGCCGGCCAGGCAGAAACGATGAGAGTTGAGGACCACGAGGACCCGCGCCATGGAGGAATTTCACAAGACACGGCGGCTTCCGCCTTATGTGTTTGAACAGGTCAACCGGCTCAAGGCGAAGGCGCGCGCGGCGGGGGCGGACATCATCGATCTCGGCATGGGCAATCCGGACCTGCCGACGCCGCAGCACATCGTCGAAAAACTGACGGAAACCGTTCAGAACCCGCGTACCCATCGCTATTCCGCCTCCAAGGGTATTCCCGGTCTTCGCAAGGCGCAGGCGGCCTATTACGGCCGACGGTTCGGCGTGAAGCTCGATCCGGACAGCCAAGTGGTCGCCACGCTGGGTTCCAAGGAAGGGTTTGCCAACATGGCCCAGGCGATCACCGCGCCGGGTGACGTGGTGCTGGCCCCCAATCCCAGCTACCCGATCCACACCTTCGGCTTCCTGATGGCCGGCGCCGCGATCCGGGCGATCCCGGCCGAGCCGGGTCCCGACGTGTTCCACGCCCTGGAGCGCGCCGTCATACATTCGGTGCCCAAGCCGATCGCGATCATCCTGTGTTATCCGGCGAACCCGACCGCCTATTGCGCGGATCTGGATTTCTATAGGGATATCGTCGCTTTCGCGCGCAAGCACGAGATCTTCATCCTGTCGGATCTGGCTTATTCGGAGATCTATTTCACCGACACGCCGCCGCCGTCGGTGCTCCAGGTTCCGGGCGCCATGGACGTGACCGCGGAATTCACCTCGCTGTCCAAGACTTTCTCCATGCCGGGGTGGCGCATGGGCTTTGCGGTCGGCAACGAGCGCCTGATCGCAGCCCTGGCCAGGGTGAAGTCCTATCTTGACTACGGCGCGTTCACGCCGATCCAAGTCGCAGCGGCGGCGGCACTCAACGGGCCGGACGATTGCATTGTCGAAACGCGGGCGATCTACAAGAAGCGTCGCGACGTGGTGATCGATTCCTTCTCGCGCGCCGGTTGGGAGATCCCGGCGCCGGACGCCAGCATGTTCATCTGGGCGCCGATCCCGGAAAAATTCCGTTCCCTCGGCAGTCTGGAGTTTTCCAAGCTTCTTCTGGAAAAGGCGGAAGTCGCCGTTGCGCCGGGCATCGGGTTCGGCGAATACGGAGACGATTTCGTCCGCATCGGTCTCGTCGAGAATGAGCAGCGCCTGCGTCAGGCTGCGCGGAATATTCGCCGGTTCCTTGAAACCGCGGACGAAACATTGCAAAACGTGGTCCCGCTCGGGGCTTCCCGCTGATTTCTGATACGAACTGGAATTCCTAAAATATGGCAGATGCTTTGAAAGTCGGGGTCGCCGGCCTTGGAACCGTAGGAGCTTCCGTGGTCCGGCTGCTCGCCAAGCATGGGGACATGATTGGCCGCAAGAGCGGTCGTGCGGTGAAAGTGACCGCCGTGTGCGCGCGCGACAAGAGCCGCGACCGGGGGATCGACGTTTCCGACCTCGACTGGTTTACCGATGCAGTGGAAATGGCGGAAAAGGCCGATATCGATGTCTTCGTCGAACTGATCGGCGGCGACAGCGGGCCGGCGGAAGTCAGCGTCCGCACAGCCCTTGCCAATGGCAAGCACGTGGTGACGGCCAACAAGGCGTTGCTTGCCCGCCACGGCGTGGACCTGGCGAAGCTTGCCGAGGAACATGACGTCTGCCTGAATTACGAGGCCGCGGTGGCCGGGGGTATTCCGATAGTCAAGACGCTCCGCGAATCCATGTCCGGCAACGAGGTGTCGCGCATCTACGGCATCCTGAACGGGACCTGCAATTATATCCTGACGCGGATGGAAGCCGAAGGCATCAGCTTCGAGAAATGTCTCGCCGATGCTCAGCGGCTCGGGTACGCCGAGGCGGACCCAACCTTCGACATTGAAGGCAATGATACGGCGCACAAGCTCGCCATCCTCACCAGCCTGGCCTTCGGCACGGAAATCGCCGACGACAATATCTACATGGAAGGCATAACTTCCATTACCACGGCCGATATCCAGGCCGCGGACGAACTCGGTTACCGGATCAAGCTGCTGGGCGTGGCCCAGCGGACAGATACCGGTATCGAGCAGCGGGTACATCCGACGATGGTGCCGAAATCCTCCGCCATCGCCCGTATCGACGGCGTTTTGAACGCGGTGGCCATCGACGGCGACTTCGTCGGTGAAATCGTTCTTGTCGGCCCGGGCGCCGGCGGCGATGCGACCGCATCCTCCGTCGTCGCCGATATCGCGGATATTGCCCGCGGCGACGAAACTCCGGTTCTCGGGATGCCGGCGAAGGATCTGAAGGAATACAAGCGCGCCCGCATGCGCCTGCATGAGGGCGGTTACTATATGCGCCTGTCGGTTTACGACCGGCCGGGAGCCTTTGCCGAAATCGCGCGTTGCATGGCCGATGCGGGGATTTCGCTTGAGTCGATCGTTCAGCGTCGCCATCCGGCGCCAGGCGATGAAGATCATACTGCCGGGGAGGTCGCACCTCAGCCTGTCATACTTATTACCTATGAAACGACCGAAGTTGCGGTTAAAGAGGCGCTTGAAGTGATTATGTCGAAGGGCGTGGTCGCCGACAAGCCGCAGATGATCCGCATCGAAAAGCTGAAATAACGATTGCTTTATGCGGGCTGGCGCTTCGAGCGCGCCCTTAGGGACAGAGGGACTGGAGATTTTGATGTCGAAAACTGATGCTGCCGGAAGCGCTGCGCTGGATCGTATTCTGACGCTTGAACTGGCACGCGTTGCCGAACGTGCCGCGGTTTCGGCTGCGCGCCTGCGCGGCCACGGTGACGAGATGGCGGCCGATCAGGCTGCGGTGGATGCCATGCGGCGCGAATTGAACCGCCTGCCGATCGATGGCACCGTCGTTATCGGCGAAGGCGAACGCGACGAAGCACCGATGCTCTATATCGGCGAGAACGTTGGCACAAAGAAGGGCCCGAAGGTCGATATCGCGCTGGATCCGCTGGAAGGCACCACCATCTGCGCCAAGAACCTGCCGAATTCGCTCGCCGTGATCGCCATGGCGCCGGCCGGTGATCTTCTGAACGCGCCGGACAGCTACATGGACAAGATCGCCATCGGACCCGGCTATCCGGCCGGCCTGATCGATCTGGACGCACCGATCGCCGAAAACCTGGCCGCGGTGGCCAAGGAAAAGGGCGTGAAGATCAACGAGGTCACGGCCTGCGTGCTCGACCGTCCGCGTCATGCCCGCCTGATCGAGGACATTCGCGCAACCGGTGCCGCCATCCGCCTGATCGGCGACGGCGACGTGGCCGGTGTGATCCATACCACCGATCCGGATGAAACCGGCATCGACATCTATGCGGGTATCGGCGGGGCGCCGGAAGGCGTTCTTGCGGCGGCCGCGCTGCGTTGCATCGGCGGCCAGATGCAGACCCGTCTCGTCATCACCCGTGACGAGCAGGTGGAACGCGCCCATCGCATGGGCATCGACGACATTTCCCGCAAGTTCACCCTTGAGGAAATGGCGGGCCCGGACGTGCTGTTCGCCGCAACCGGCGTGACCGACGGCAACATGCTGCAGGGCGTGCGCTTCGGCCGGAACTGCATCACGACCCATACGGTCGTCATGCGCTCTTCTACCGGCACCGTGCGTTATCTGAAGGCGCAGCACAACCAGCTGGAAAAATTCCACCTCGATTGAGGACAGGCAATTGATGTTGGGCGGATTGCTCCCGACAGGAAAGAAGATCCCATGAACGGCCCGACCGGCAGTGACGGTTCGGGCCGTCTCGTTCTGGGTGTTGCCCGTT
This sequence comes from Roseibium sp., assembly GCF_048260565.1. Classification (GTDB taxonomy): domain Bacteria; phylum Pseudomonadota; class Alphaproteobacteria; order Rhizobiales; family Stappiaceae; genus Roseibium. Next base: position 118,032 of record NZ_JBLXGP010000016.1, read on the forward strand.
CGGCCAACGACAACGCGTGGCGCGAACGGCTCGACCAGGCGCAGGCGCTCAATGCCATGACGATCGCCCAGCGGCTCGGCGTGCCGGACGTTTTGGCGCGGGTCATGGCGGCACGCGGCGTGGAGCCGGAAGGGGCGGAAGATTTCCTGGCTCCCTCGCTGAAGCTGCTGATGCCGGATCCATCCCTGCTGGTCGACATGGATGCTGCCGTCGCCCGTTTGGCCGATGCGGTGCAAAGCGGCACGAAGATCGCGATCTTCGGCGACTACGACGTGGACGGGGCGACGTCTTCTGCCATCCTCGCCAAATACCTGCGCTGGCTGGGGCTCGATCCGGTCATCCATATTCCGGACCGGATCATCGAGGGCTACGGGCCCAATGGTCCCGCCATCGAGGCACTCAAGGAAGGCGGGGCGGGACTGCTTGTCACGGTCGATTGCGGCAGCACCTCCTTCGAGGCCTTCGAGGTCTCCAAAAAGCTGGGCCTTGAAGTGGTCGTCATCGATCATCACCAGGTCGGCGAGGAACTGCCCGAGGTTCGGGCGCTGGTAAACCCGAACCGGCAGGACGATCTGTCGGGGCAGGGGCATCTGGCTGCGGTCGGCGTCACGTTTCTGTTCCTGGTCGGCTTGAACCGGGAACTCCGACGGCGGGGCTTTTTCCAGGGGCATGGCTTCCAGGGACGGGGCGAACCGGACCTGATGGGGCTGCTGGACCTGGTCGCTCTCGGCACCGTGTGCGATGTGGTGCCGCTGAAAGGTCTCAACCGCGCCTATGTCACCCGCGGCCTTGCGGTCATGCACAAGCGGCTCAATCCGGGACTGGCTTCGCTCGCCGATGCGGCGCGGGTGGCAGGAAAGCCTGCACCGTATCATCTGGGCTTTCTGATTGGTCCCCGGATCAACGCCGGCGGCCGGATCGGCGACGCGGCGCTGGGTGCGCGGCTTTTGACCTGCGAGGACGGATTCGAGGCCCGCGAGATTGCCGCGCGGCTCGATCAGCTCAATACCGAACGCCAGGCCATGGAAGCGGTGATGCTGGAACAGGCCGGTGCCCAAGCCGTTATCGCGCTCGATCGGAGCGACCCGGCGGTGCTGATCACCGGCTCCGAGGACTGGCATCCGGGTATCGTCGGACTGATCGCTTCCCGTTTGAAGGAGGCCCACCGCCGGCCTGCTTTCGCCATCGCCTTCGACGAAACAGGTAAGGGGACCGGCTCCGGTCGGTCGATCCAGGGGGTCGACCTCGGCAAGGCCGTGCGCCAGGCGGTCGACCTCAAGCTCCTGGAAAAGGGCGGTGGCCATGCGATGGCGGCCGGCCTGACGGTCATGCGCGACAAGCTCGAGGATCTGACCGCTTATTTCAACGAAACGCTGGCTGAGGATGTGGAAGATGCCGCGTCGAAACGCGATCTGAAGATTGACGGCGCGCTGACGGCGGCCGGAGCCACGCTGGACCTGATGGAAAAACTGGAACGAGCAGGACCGTTCGGTGCCGGGCATCCGGAGCCGGTGTTCGCCTTTCCTGCCCACCGCGTCGCCTTTGCCGATGTTGTCGGCAAGGGGCATGTGCGTGCAAGCATTGCCGCGCCGGACGGAACAACTCTCAAGGCGATCTCCTTCAAGGCGGATGACAAGCCGCATGGCAAGGTGCTGCTGGAGGGACGGGGCCGGAACCTGCATGTGGCCGGAACGTTGTCCATCGATACCTGGCAGGGCAGTCCGAAGGTGCAGCTTCGCATCCTCGACGTCGCGGACCCGCAAAAGGTCCGGATCTGATCGCCTTGTTAATTATGCTTAATCGCCGTTAACCAATTGGCAACGTCCCCGGCCTAGCCTTCTCGAAGGCAGAAGGAATCGCCGGGGGCTTACATGCACGCTCAGGAAGAGCTGAAGAACCTTTTCATCGAAATCGAACAATCCAGCGACCGGGCGCTTGCCGGTCTGCGGAAGGTCAGGGCAACCACAAAGCTGGAGGCCTTGCCGGGCAACCGTCAGATGGCAGCAGTGCAGGCGGCCTTTCTCGGCGCGCTGGCCTCGCTGATGGCGCTCTGGCTCAGCCGCGGAGCCTAGAGCATCCTCTTTACGTGTCCTGAAATATCGGGCAGAGGTGGAACCCGTTTCACCTTACCCGGAGCTTCGTTCGATGCAGGACTACACCATCGCCTTGTGTGCGCTCAATCTCGGCTTCGCGCCCGCGTCGCCAGCGGCTTTCGCTGCGCATATCGAGGACAAAATGGTGGAAGCTGCCCGTCAGGGCGCGCGTCTCGTCATGTTTCCCGAATACGCGATCGAGGCAGCGCTTGCCTGGAAACCGGCAGGCTTACCGGCAACTGAGGAAATGGCCTTTCTCGCGAGGGCGGGGTCGGACCTGCTGGAGTTGCTGAAGCCCTTGCCGGAGCGCCACGGTATTTCACTCCTCTGCGGCTCCATGCCGGTTGCCTGTGCGGACGGTTATACCAACACCGCCATTCTTCTGACCGTCGACGGCCGGGAAATCCGGCAGGATAAACTGTCCCTGACACCCGGCGAGCAGGACGAGGAGAGCTGGCAGCTGACGCCCGGAACAACCCTGAAGACTTTCGATCTCGACGGTCTGAAAATGGCGATCCTGATCTGCCTCGACGTGGAGATGCCTGCGCTCTCCAGCCTGCTGGCTCCGGAAAAGCTCGATCTGCTGCTGGTGCCGTCGATGACGGAAAAGCTCTCCGGCTATCACCGGGTCTTCGGCTGCGCGAAGGCGCGTGCGGTGGAACTGATGACGGCTGTCGCCGTCTGCGGGACTGTCGGTGCGGCCAAGGGCACAACTCAAATGCTGACCAACGTTTCCGGCACATCCCTGTTTCTGCCCTGCGAGGAAGAGTTGGGCTTCACCGGTATCGGCGGCGAAATCGCTCCGACCGGAGGGGAGAAAGGCGAGGAGCCGTTCCTGCTTGCACGGGTTCCGGTAGAGAAACTACGAAACCTTCGCGGCGGTTCGGCGGAGGTCTGGCCGGGGTCCTGGTCTGCGGGGCACGTCGCAATTATCGGGACAGCCGGCTAAAGATCCCATCGATGATCATTCCCATAAAAATCTGGCAAGATTTCACAAAATGCGCACATTGTGCACTTATTTCTAGACATGCTCCTCTACAGGGCGTATGCACACTACGTGAAATTCCTTAGCTTGATTCCATATAGACCCGGATGACGACAACAGCTCTTACATCGCCCCCAGTATCGATATTCCTGCAGACCCTCGTCGGCATTTTCAAGCGGCCGCCTCGACTTCAGATCGCTGCCCTATGCTATCGGAAGTCGCGGAAAGGACTGGAAGTTCTGTTGGTGACGTCCCGCGGAACCGGACGATGGATCCTGCCCAAGGGCTGGCCGGAGCTGAAGGAAGCCGGCCATGAGACCGCAGCGACGGAAGCCTATGAAGAGGCGGGTGTTGTCGGGTCGGCTGAAAACAAACCGTTCGCCCATTTCCGGTCCCACAAGGGGATGGACGGCGGATTGAATCTACGGACCCGCGTCGATGTTTACCTGATCAAGGCCGAGGAACAACTCGCGGACTTCCCGGAAAACGGTCAAAGGGATATCGCTTGGGTGCCGGTCTCAAAGGCGATTGAAATGACCGACGAGCCGGGATTGCACCGGATTTTGAAAAGGCTTGAGGCAGAATTCAAACGTCGTTGAGCGTTCTACTTGTCCAAATTATCAATAGGCAGACCCGTTCTCTGTTAGATGGCTAAGAAATCTATGGATCGGCGCGCCGACGGAATTGATTTCTGGCAGTATTTGTTTATCCCTGCATCCTGCGAACGAGCGGGCTCTTGGGCCCGGAGGCCCAAAGCCCGGGAACGAGGTGCATGGACGTTCACAAGAGCTACAAGAAGCCGACCCTCGACAAGGATCTCGATAAGTTCACCTATATCGAGGAGGCTACCACAAATGTCGGTCGCGGGCTCGCCGCTCCCGGATTTGCCTTTCTCTTTATTATTCTGTCGGGTGCCGTAGCCGGTATCTATATGACCGGCACCCATGGAGCGGCGGTTATCATGGCTGCCGCAGCCATCGGCGCTTATATGGCGCTCAATATCGGCGCCAACGACGTGGCGAACAACGTCGGCCCCGCCGTGGGGTCCCGCGCCATGACCATGGTGACGGCCCTCATTATCGCGGCGTTGTTTGAAAGCGCGGGTGCGCTGATCGCTGGCGGCGATGTGGTCGGAACGATTTCCAAAGGGATCATCAACCCGGAAATGGTCAACGATCCTGCGGTCTTCATGGCGGCAATGATGGCGGCTCTGGTGTCTTCGGCCCTGTGGATCAATCTGGCGACCTGGCTCGGCGCACCGGTCTCAACGACCCACTCGATCGTCGGCGGCGTCATGGGAGCGGGGATCGCGGCTGCCGGGATTTCCTCGGTCAACTGGCCGACAATGGGCGGTATTGTCGCGAGCTGGGTCATCTCTCCCTTACTGGGCGGTTTGATCGCCGCCTTCTTTCTGGCCATCATCAAGACCTTCATCATTTATCAGGACGACAAGATCGCGGCTGCAAGGCGCTGGGTTCCGGTTCTGATCGCGATCATGACCGGTTGTTTTGCGGCCTATCTGGCGATGAAAGGGCTGAAGCATCTGGTCAAGATCAGCTTGCCGCAGGCGTTGGCCGGGGGCCTGGCCATCGGCCTTGTTACCTGGGCAGCGGTCCGGCCGCTCATCCGCATGCAGTCGGAGGGACTTGAAAACCGGAACCAGTCCCTGCGCAAGTTGTTCTCGCTACCGCTGATCTGTTCGGCAGCCCTTCTGTCTTTCGCCCATGGCGCGAACGATGTCGCCAATGCGGTCGGACCGCTGGCTGCCGTCGTGCATACGGCCGCGCTTGGCGAGGTTGTCTCGAAAGTCGCCATTCCCTTGTGGGTGATGGCGGTCGGCGCGCTCGGGATCTCTTTCGGGCTTCTGCTGTTCGGACCGAAGTTGATCAACATGGTCGGCCAGCAGATTACGAAGCTCAATCCGATGCGGGCCTATTGCGTCGCCCTGTCTGCGGCGATCACCGTGATCGTTGCCTCCGGACTCGGACTGCCCGTCAGTTCCACCCATATTGCCGTCGGCGCGGTCTTCGGTGTCGGCTTCTTCCGGGAATGGTACACGGAGCGTTCAAAACGCCGGATGGATTTTTTGAACAAGAACAACGAGCTCAAGGAAAAAAGGGTGCGTCCGGTCCGGAACCGGGAAGAGCAGAACCGGCGCATGCTGGTGCGCCGGGCTCATTTCATGACGATCGTTGCAGCCTGGGTCGTCACGGTGCCGGCCGCTGCGGTCCTGTCGAGCGTGCTGTTCTTCGTCCTGCGGCCCCTGATGGGCTGATCCTTGCGTCCATCGTTTTAGACATGAAGAACGGGGGCTTGTGCCCCCGTTTCGGTTTTCTGCGGTGCGATCAACCCGCGCCCGATCAGTTGGAGGCGGACCCGCTGGCGTTCGGGAAGAACAGCTGTTCGCCGCCGACCTTGTAGGAAGCGATCGCCTTCTGTCCTTCCGCTCCGATCAGCCAGTCGATAAATTCCTGACCGGCCTCGGCCTTCACGTTCGGATGCTTTTCCGGATTGACCAGGATGACGCCGTACTGGTTGAACAGGCGATCGTCGCCCTGGGCCAGGATTTCAAGCGCATCCTTGTTCTTGAAGGCAAGCCAGGTCGCACGGTCCGACATGGTGTAGGCGCCCATGCCGGCAGCAGCGTTCAGCGTGGCGCCCATGCCCGAGCCGGTTTCCCGGTACCAGGCGCCGGAGGCAGCGGTCGGGTCGATATCGGCCTGCTTCCAAAGGGCGCGTTCCTTCTTGTGGGTGCCGCTGTCATCGCCGCGGGACGCGAAGATGGCTTCGCTGTCCGCGATCTTCTTCAGCGCTGCGGTGGCATCGGTCATGCCCTTGATGCCGGCCGGATCGTTCTTCGGTCCGACGATGACGAAGTCGTTGTACATGACGTCGAAGCGCTTCACGCCCAAGCCGTCGGCGACGAATTTCTCCTCGGCCGGTTTGGCGTGGACGAGCAGAACGTCACCGTCGCCGTTTGCGGCATTCTTCAACGCCTGGCCGGTTCCGACCGCCACGACGCGGACCTCAATGCCGGACTTGTTCTTGAACATTGGCAGAATGTAGTCGAGCAGGCCGGAGTTCTGGGTCGAGGTGGTCGACTGGACGACGATGAAAGTGTCAGCGGCAAGTGCGGCGACACTGGCTCCGGCGGTCAGGCCTATGGCCAGAACCCCGGCGGCCAGGCGTTTGAAAAGGCTCATGTCTGTTCTCTCCCTTATGAATTGTTAAATCAGGATCTCGCCGGCCAGATAGGCGCGGGCAGCAGCGGATTCCGGCCGGTCGAAGAAGGCTTTCGCCGGCGTATGCTCGGCGATCCGTCCGGCATGGAGGAAGACGATCTCTTCAGCGAGGCGGCGGGCCTGGTGCGGCGCGTGGGTGATCATGATGACCTTTACGCCAGCTCTCCGGACCTTGGAGATCGCCTGTTCGATGAGCAAGGTGGAGGCCGGGTCGAGATTGGCCGTCGGTTCGTCCAGCATCAGGACCTTGGGTTTCAGGATCAGCGCACGGGCAAGGGCCAGTCGTTGCTGTTCCCCACCGGACAGGACCCGCGCCGGGCGTTTGGCAAGTGCATCAAGGCCAAGGTCCGCGAGCGCTTCCTTCAGCCGGGCCGTCCGGTCCGGGACTTTGCGCAGTCCCAGGGCGAAATTCAGATTTGCTTTGACCGAGCGGCGCAGCAGCACCGGTTTCTGGAATACAAGCGCCTGGTCCTTGCGTATGGACTTCGTCAACGGCTGACCCGACCACCTGACGTCCCCGTTGGTCGGTTGAAGCAGGCCGTGCAGCAGGCGCAGAAGCACGCTTTTGCCGGCGCCGTTCGGACCCATCAGGACGGTGAGGCGATCGGTGGAGAGATCCAGGTCAATGCCCTTGAGTATTTCCGTCTTGTCCGTGGCAAAGGTCAGGTTGCGAACTTGCAGCGGCATTGGAGAGGGCGCGGCTTTCAAGCGGAATTCGGAATGGGCGGTCATGCTGACGACTTCATGCATGGGCCGCACTCCGTTCCGTCCCGCGCAGAAGCGCGACGGCGCCGTTCACCGCCAGGGCGATCAGCAGCAGGATCATTCCGAGGGCGAGGGCCAGTGCCAGGTCGCCGCGCGATGTTTCCAGCGCAATCGCCGTGGTCATCATCCGGGTCACGTGGTTGATGTTGCCGCCGACAATCATGACCGCGCCGACTTCCGCCACCGCGCGGCCGAACCCGGCAAGCAGCACGGTGATCAGGGAAAAGCGGGCATCCCATAAAAGCGCGCCGACTGCCGTGTGCCAGGGGACGACGAGCGAGTGGAAGGTGTCGGCATATTCCGCGTTCAGATCGGCAATGACCTGGCGGGTCAGGGCGATGATGATCGGGGTGATCAGGACCGCCTGTGCGATGATCATCGCCGTCGGCGTATAAAGCAGCTGCAGGGGGCCGAGCGGCCCCGCGTTCGACAGCAGCATGTAGACCATCAGGCCGACCACCACTGGCGGCAGGCCCATGAGTGCATTGGCAAGCACGGTAATCGCGCCGCGTCCGGGAAAGCGGGAAACAGCAAGGATTGCACCAAAAGGCAGTCCGATCAGCGCGGAAATGCCGAGCGCAGTCGCAGTCACGCGCAGGGACAGCGTTACAATTTCGGCCAAGTCTTCGTTGCCACTGACGATCAACTCGCCGGCCAGGGTGAAGCTGTGCGCAAAATCCTGCATACTCTGTCTTTAATTCCCGATTATTCTCCCGATGGTAGCGTAACTGATAATTCTGCACGACAAAAGAGGCCTGTTCCCGTTTCTCGGAAAAACAGCCTTTCGGAAATTTGCAGCGCGCATGTCCGCCCGACGGTCGATGGGGCGTGTGTGTGGACAGGTAAACGGCCGGAAAAGTCAGACCGTGGTCGCTTCATCCGCGGATGTGGTCGGGCGCGCCTTGTGCTCGAGCAGGAGGCTTGCCCACACAGGCAGGTGATCGGAAGCGATTCTGGCGGTATCGGACCGGTGCACACCGGTGTTCTGAACGGCAAATTCCGGGCTGGTGATAATCCTGTCGAGGCTTGCGACCGGCATGGGCGAGGGGAAGCTGCGTCCCGGTGTCGTAACCTGAAAATGCGGGTTGAACATCTTCAGGCTCTTGGCCGTATCCCACCATTCGTTGAGGTCGCCGACCAGAATCGTGGGCAGGTCGTAGGGACGGGAGTGAAGTTGGGCCATGACCGACGCAATCTGACGCTTGCGGAAGGTCGCAACGACGCTCAGATGCATGGCGGCCACGCGGATCTGCTGTCCGTTGATCTTCAGATCCGCCATCACCGCGCCACGCGGTTCCAGTGTCGGCAGCTCCAGCCGCCGGAAGTCGATGATGCCGATGGAGCGGCGCACCAGAATGGCGTTGCCGTGCCAGCCGATGCTGCCTTCGCGGATGGCCAGGGGGACCGGCTTATAGTCGGTCAGTTCCGCAATCATTTCTGGTCGGAGGGTGGCTTCGCGCGGTCCGAAGCGCTTGTCCACCTCCTGCAGAGCGATCACGTCGCAATTCATTTCGGAAATGACCCTGAGCGTGCGCTCCGGCCGCCGGCGCGCGTCCAGCCCGATACTTTTCTGGATATTGTAGGAACCGATCTTCAGCATGTTCCGAATTTGCCCCGCGAAAGGTTAAGGGATCAAGACGAAGATGCGTGAAACGGATACGGGAAGGTGTGGCGGGGCGTCATGCGGCCTGCATGCGTCCCAGTTTTTCAAGCGCCGCGCGCAGTCCATCGAGGCAGGTTTCGTCGATCGCGGTGCCGAGGTCTCCACTCATGATGTTCAGAGCCTTCTCGATGGGCATGGCCGCCCGGTAGGGACGGTCGGCGGTCAAGGCATCGAAAATATCCGCCGTGGTGACGATCCGGGTTTCCATGCCAATTTCATTTCCCGACAGCCCGTCCGGGTAGCCCTTGCCGTCGAGCCGTTCGTGATGGCCGCGTGCGATCGGACTGAGATCCGCAAATGCCGAAACCTGCGACAGGATCTGGTCGGAAAAGACCGGATGCTGGCGAATGGCCCGCCACTCGTCATCGTCCAGCTTTCCCGGTTTGTCGAGGACCATGTTGCTGACGCCGAGCTTGCCGATATCGTGAAGAAGGGCTGCGCGTTTCAGCTTCCTGCGATCCGGCTCGCTGTAGCCGAGCTGTTCCGCGATCAGATCGGCGAACAGGGTGACTCGCTCGCTGTGACCGGCCGTATAGGGGCTTTTGGAATCAATGACCTGGGCAAAGCCGGCGGCGATGTCGTCAAGCTGGTCTTCGTCCACGGTCCGAACCAGCCGCGCCGGCTCCAGATCATACACCTGCGCGGCGAGGTCCTCGCTTTGGAGGACCTGCCAGAAGCCCGGCTCGCGCGCGGCTCTTTCGAAACAATCCGTCAAGCGGGGATCGAACCAGGTGTTCGCGCGCGCACGAGCTTCCCGGATGGCGGCCTCGGGGCCGGCGTTGGTCCGGAAGACATCGATGACCTGCGCCAGAAGGGCAATCCGGGAAAAGACCGGGATGTCATCTCCTGAAATTCCATCCGGCTTGCCGCTGCCGTCCCAATGTTCGTCCAGGCGGTAGATGCCGTCGCAGACAGCCTGAGAGAAATGCATCTGCCGGGCAATGTCGGCGCCCCGGTGACAGCGGGTCTCGATCAGCTCGCGAGTGATCTCGCCTCCGTTCTGAAGGATGTTGATGATCGCGCGGAACCGTTCTGCAAGCCCGGACTGAAGCCCTGTATGGGACAGAACGAACCGCAGGGCCTCCGACAGGCTGCCGCTGATGAGCTTGAAGTCCTGTTTGAGGGAAATGTCGTCGGCCAGATAGAGCTGGCAGATCCGGGCTGCGTTGCTTGAACAGCCAAGGTCTTTCAGCAGGATCGTGTAGTACAGATCGACGAGTTGCGCGTCATCGAGGCCATAGGCCTTGCCGATGTGAAAGCCGATCCAGCAGCACCGGACACAATGCCCGCGCGGCTGGCCTTCGGTGATATCCAGGGCATGACTGAGGGCTCCGAGGAGTTCGGAGAGCCTGATCTTGTGCGCCGGAACAGGGTTGGACATCGGCTTCCCAAGGTTCGATCTTCAATCCAAGGCAAGCACACAGTCCTTAAATAAGTATATCCCCGTATGATTGGGCCGGCGTTTCCCCAGCCCTGACGTCTCGGCGCCGCCCCGGTCGCGTCAGGGGCGTGCGTTGGAACTCGTCTCGATGACGATATCGGATCGCCGTTGCAGGAAGTCGAACAGGCTCGGCCGCTGGACGTTGGCATCCTCGTCGTCGTAGCGGATGATCGTGCCCAGATCGACGGCGCCTTTGGTGAGGGGTTCCAATTGCCCCTCGCGGACCTGACGGTAGAGGTCAGGCACCCGCCCGGTTCCATATTCCAGCCACTCCGAAAGGGTGATCTGCCCGTCGGCGGGCTGGAAATCGGCTTCCAGGTTCTCAAGCCCCTCGGAGACCAGGGCGTAGGTGAGCAGGCCGTGCTGCACCAGCTCGCTTTCCAGCGCGACGTTTTCCGCCTGGCTCGCGGTGATGATCTGCATTCCCTTGTCATAGGCGAGCTGTCCGAGGCTCCGGCTGTTCATCGGACCGGGTTTGAAGCCGTTGGCTTCAACGACGGCGGCTGAGTTACAGGCATCGATGATGATCACCGTGCGGCCTGCGTCCATGGCGTATAGCCAGTCGGCAAGGGTCGCACTTGTGATCGTCCGGTCCAGAAGCTCAGGTGTCAGCGAACGATCGTTGCCCGCGCCGATATCCCAGGGAAAGAGATGGAAATTGCCGTCCGGATTGGCATAGCCGTGTCCGGAAAAGGTCAGCACCACCAGATCCTCCGGGTTCACGGCACGCAGCTCTTGCGCGCCGTCGATCTCCGCCAGCACGTCCGGGTCCGCGGTGCGGCCGGCCAGAACATCGATGACGGCCTTGATGTGCTTGCGTGTCGCCGTCACCGGCCGGCCGTCGTCTCCGGATGCAACGAGTGCGATCGGAACGATGTCCTTGTAGCTCTGCGCCGTTTCAGATCCGAGCTTTGAGGCCAATGTCGAGCGCAAGGCATCCGCGTCGGCGACCGCATAGCGCAGGTTCCAGGCCGGGTTCTGATAGGCGTTCACGCCTATGGTCAACACATAGGCTCTGGGCGTCCGGACGCCGGTTTCCGCGTTGTAGCGATAGCTGAACGAGACCCGTTCTCCCTTCACACCATCGGCATTGAAGGCGTAGGCGGAAAAAGTCCGGATATCATCGGCTTTATCGGAGAGCGGCAGTTTGATTCCCGAAAAGGTGATCAGGGACTTTCCGGCTTTGTCCGATTGAACGCTTGTCCCGTGTTCCTGGCCGAAAGGATCCGGGAACTGGCCGACAAGCTGGCGGTCGCGGAACAGTTTCAGCGAGAAGCCGCCATCGGCGATGTCTCGCATGGTCTCTTCGACCGACACCGTGACCGAGAGGAGACCGCGCGCCGTTTCGGCCACTTTGTCGATTGTCACTCCCGGAACATGGATATTGATGTCGGCAATGTCCCTGATTTCCGGAAAATCGTCGAGGGCGAGCAGGCGGGGCAGAAGGCGCGGTTCGTAGTAGTCCCGGTAGAACACGGAGACGGGCAAGGGCGTCAGCGGGTCGCTTTTGCGCACCCAGGAAAGGGCAGCCACATCGCCCGGATCGCTCGCATCATAGCGCCCGTCCGGCGCTACGGTCAGCCATCCGCCGTCCTCCTGCAGGGACATCATCTTCACGAGCTTTTCGCCCGTGAGCGTGTTCCACAAAGTGGCCGACCCGTCGGTCTCGACCACGGCAAGCAGGGAATCGTCGGGGGAAAAGCTGATGGTGTTGCCCCGGGCGGCCTGGGCGGCAAACCGGGCGAGCTCTTCTCCGGTCTCAGCGTCCCGAAGGACCACATGGTTCCTGTCGTCGCCGGTCGCAAGCCATGTTTCGTCGTTGGAATAGGCCGCCGCGATAATCTGCGCCTGGCCGGCGAACTCGATGACCTGATCCGGATCGTCAGACCTGGCCAAAGCTGCGTGGCCGAGCCAGCTTGAGGCGATGAGATCCGCCTTGCCTGTGCCCGCATTTGCGACGCGGACGGGCTGTCCGTACCGCCGCAGGTCGATTTCTCCGAGCTGTTCGCCGGTGCGGGCGTTGTAGGTCCACAAGACACCGCCCAGTTGATCGCCGACCAGGAGCGTATCCGTATTCGACATATAGCTGACAGACGCTGTTACCTTCACCGGGAGCTTTGTACGCCACAGTTCCTGACCGGTTTCCAGATCCCAGGTCGCCAGGCGCGCGAACCCGTCGTCCGCCATTTCCAGCGGGGCGGTCGCCAGACGGTCATCGGGAGAAAACAGGATGCCGTCACCGGCCACGGGAAACGCATCGTAAGCAGTCAGTCTCGTCGCACCGCTTTTGATATCCCAGACCGCCAGAAAACCGCTTCCCAGAAACGATATGTGATTGCCGCTGTTGGAGAAGCGGACCTTTTGGGGTGCGTTCATTGCGAAACGGCCGTTGGACGGATCCTGGACCGTGGTCGGGATCGTCATGACCGTCCGGTTCCCGACACGGGGATTCCAGAACCTGATATCGGTTGCAAGGGCGTTGTTTGAAGCGCCTTGTTGATAGTCGAGGGTGAGAAGTCCCCGTTCGTCCGGCGCGAGGTTGTCGAAGGCGGGATTGCGGGAGAGGTTCGTCAGACGCTTGACCTCCCTGCCTTCTTCCAGCGACCAGAGGTGGACGTAGCCCGGAGCATTGAACATCAGGCTCTTGCCGTCCTTCGAGAACCGGACCGCCTGGAATGGACTGACTTCGGTACGAAAAGCCCCGATCCATTCGCCCCTGTCAAAGTCGATGGCGCTGAGCTGAAAGGGCAGGGCACCTGCCTGGACAATCGCCCGGGACGAGCCTGGAACCGGTTTGATTTTGACGCCGTATATCGCCTTCAGGCCGGCTTCCGCCGGAAACCAGCGGCGCTCTGCCGCGATGTCACCGGTCAGAGGATCGACAAGCCAGTATTTCTCGTTGCCGCCTGTGACCACCAGATGGTGTCCGTCGGTCGCGAGCCAGATGTCGGAGAGAAATTCATCGCCGATGGCGGTCTTGTAAAGGAGGCTCGAGCTGCCGGTTGCCGCGTCTGGCCCGGAGAGCCGCCAGGCGACGATGTGCTGTTTCTTGCCCCCGGCCGGCTCATCCTCTGACAGGACGGCGAACAGTTCCTTTCCGTCCGCGCCATAGGCGAGTTTGAAGATCTCGCCCGTCTGGCCCTGAAGGCGCTCAAGGAACTGGCCGGTCTGTGCATCGAAGCGGTAAACATCGTCGTTACTGGCCGCAACGGCGAATTCGCGGCCGTCCGGGCTCACGCGAAGCGTTTCGATCAGACTGCCGTAATCGCTATGAAACCCGATGCTCTCGAAACGCAGCCGCTCGTTTTTCCGGTCGAGCACCGCGATATCGGCATTGTCCCAGAACCAGATGAAATCGCCCGCCTTTTGAAACTTCGCGACCGGCAGCCGGTTATACTCCACCGGGTCGAAGGGCGATAATTTGCCCGTGGTGGCGTCCCAGAGATAGATCCCTTGAGAGCCCGCGATCAGCGCGGTTTTGCTGTCCAGGAAGGTGAGGTCGCTGATCGACTGGCCGGGCAGGGCGTTCCCGCGAATGGCGCGGCGGGTCGGAACATGCCACAGCCACAGATATCCTTCGCTGTCGCCGGAGGCCATCAGAAGGCCGTCGGGAGAGACCGTGCTGGCGGTGACCAGGGCGGAATGCCCTGTGTTGGTCACCAGACGCCGGCTTTCCTCTTCATCAGGCAGAGCATCCGGCGGTGTGCCGCCCAGTTCGAAAAAGGCGAATTCGCCCTGTCGGCCGTCACTGCGTTCCAGGGCAAGCACGAGCCGCTCACCGTCGTCTGAAAAGGCTGCGGACCCGATGCGCTTCCGGCCGCCCTCGTAGGTCAGGGCGGACGAAGGGACGTCGAGGTTCCAGACCTGTATCCGAGACTTCTTCCGGTCCAGGGCGAGAAGAAACCGGCCGTCGCGGGACAACAGAAAATCGTCAAGCTCTGCGACATAGAAGCGCTCGGAGATGTTGCCGTTTTCGATCTCGCGAAGGGCGAGATATTCGGAGCCGTCTTCCCGTTTATGCGGCCCGGTGACCAGCCGGAGCCCGTCGTGGCTGAGGCGGGCAGAGCTTACTATCTCGTCTTCCTTGTGCTTCCAGATGACGTCACCGGCAACGGAGAAAAGATAAAGGGTGTCAAACGTCGCAAGGGTGTGGCGTCCGTCGCCGCTGCTGACGGCAGGCGCATGGAAACCCGACAGATAGGATGCCAGATCGGGCTGCAGTTTCTGGCTGTCGTAAACCCGGATCGGTTCCTGCTTTTCCAGGTCGAACAGCGTTGCAAATTCATCGGCCAATTGAACATGGAGAGCCCGTTTTCCGTTTGAGGACAAAACGGGGGTGCTGAAGCCGTCAAACGGCTCTTTCGTATCGTAGCGCCACAATCTCTTTCCGGTATCAAGTGCTATCCGCTCAAAGCCTTTGGTGTCACGGCGGACGATAGATCCGGAGTCCATGTCGAAAAGGACAGGCGGGCCGGCAAGTTCGGCATCGAGCGCGAAGCTGAACGTCTCCGTTCCGGAGGCGATCGAAAACCTGGAAACGCGCGTCGCCGACAGGCCGTAGGCGGTTTGCGCCCATAAAAAGGCATCGTCCGGATCGAAGGCCAGCGCCCTTACCGACATGTGTTCGTGGGGCACCGACCCGATATAGACGAATTTGTCGGCGGCGGCCTCCTGAGTACTGGCCGCCGATATGCATACAGGCAGGAGTGCGGCCAGAACCACCAGCGCTTTCACCACGAGCATCGATGCGAATTTGGCGGAAGGCACTGGCTGACGTCCCCTGAAGCCTGGTTTTTCGGAAAATGGATCCGACCGCTATTGCCCGGTCATGCCGAGCAAAAGGGTCTCCCATTGGCTGATCTGGTCCTTGTCGGAAACATTCGCTTCGACGACTTTCCGGATCGTGGCCGGATCCGGATGAGGATAGCCTCTCAGCTGCGCCAGAAGTGCCAGCAGATCGCGGTCGTGGCAGACGTCCTTCATGTAGCGCCAGGTCGTCGGCTTGTCGCCGTCGCTCTTGTGAGGCGCAAGACCGCACCGCTTGCCGGGGGCGGGATTGCGCCACAGCAGGGCCAGCATGTCGGCAAGCGCGGAACTGTCGTCGGCAAAATAGGAATGGGACAGCATGTCTGTTCCCAGCCCGGTCATGTCGATCGTGTCGAAGTCGCTGGAGGCCAGTTGCTTGTCGCCGCCGAGGCCTGCGCGCGTGGCGCTGCCGTGCAGTTCCTTCGAAGTCTTCAAGGCCCAGTCCTCTTCGGACGTGTAAAGGGTGAGGCGTTGGGCGACCGGATGGAACGTCTTTGCCATTTCCGCAAACAGGTCTGCGTCCACGTCGGGGGCCGCAAAGAAGATCTGACCGAACAGCGGCAGTTCGGCGGGTGTTCCGGTGTTCTTGAGTGCCAGGATCTCAAGCGCGTCCGTCAGCGCCCGGTTCCCCATGGAGTGGGCGACGATGTGGATGGTTTCGGCGCCGGATTTCTGTCGGAGCTCCTCCAGGAACCTGGCAAGGCGGCGGCCGCTGAGCCGGACCACCGCCTCATCCCCGATATAACGGGTGGTCTTTCCGGCGGATGGCCAGGAATAGAGGATCGGCAGGCCGGCGTAGTTCATGTCATAGGCAAGCTGGCCGGCTCGCTTGGCGGCGGCGTCGAAGGTGACATTGTAGCCGTGGATGAAGACAAAGGCTTCCTTGCTGGAATGCTTTTCCAGATCCTCGTTCATCCTGGCGTAAAAGGCGGACACGTCCTTCGGTTCGACCCTCTGGACCATCACGTGCTTGCTGGCGTCCGGGCCGAATTCCAGTCGCCAGATGGAGGGGGCCTCGATGGCTCCGGGCACGTGAATGTCCGGGATGGAGACGGTGACGACGCCATATTCGAGCTGACCACGGTCATAGCCGTAGTATTCGCCCGGATCGCTGCTCCCGGAACGCGCCCGGTCCGTGGCGTAATAGATCTCCACTTCCCGGAAGCCGCCTTCATTGTTGGCCGCCTTGGTGCCGCCGGGTGCGCCTGGCCCATCCATCGTCAGAACGGTTTCCGCCGACGTCGTGTACTGCTGGAACGCCTTGGTGTTTCCGCGTTTCTGAGCGACGCGGGCGAGGTCGTTCATGACGCGGGCAACGGTTTCGCCGAACTGCATTCCCGACCGGCGTTCTTCCAGTTCCTGTTCCAGGAGCCTGGAAGCCTGGCGGAGGTTGCCGTTTTGCTCGTTCAGTTCCGCGGCCTTGTGCAGCAAGGCGGCGATGTTCACATCCAGGGCGTCCCGGTTCTTGTCGGCGAAGGACGCCATGCCGGCCAGCAGCCCGGCGGCTTCCCCGGTTTTGCCGAGTTCCAGCAACAGGTCGACTTTTTCCTGAAGCAGGTCGAGGACGACCTTGGGATCCGGATCGGTTTGCGCCTGCAGCCGGTCCAGGGCGCCGTCGATGAGCTGCAGCCGTTGCTGTGGATCCGGTTCCTGAGCGAGCTGCAGTCCGAATACGAGGGGATTGAAAGCACCGGTTCCGGTATCCGGCACGGGCGCTTGCGCCAGAGACACGGTCAGGCTCGCAATCAGCATCAACAGGGAAAGCGGATAGACAAGAAAATGCATGAAACAAACCCGTATCAAACTTTGACCTAGCGGCAGAATAGACGTTAGACTCCAAGGGTGGCAACTCTACATGTTTCTGTTGAACAACGATAATTTGCCATTCGCTCGATCATTCGCCGCATGATTGAAACCAATGCAACGGGGACCTCTATATGCGCTGGACTGTGATTGCCGGTATCTTCATCTCGCTTCTGCTGACGGTGAGCGCCAGCGCAGAGACGCGGGCGATGCTCGTGGGGGCCTTCGACTACGACAACAGTTTCGGCATTCCCGATCTCAAAGGCCCCAGGAACGACATCGAAGCGATAGCCGCGCTTTTGAAGAAACGCGGTGTCACGGATGTTCGGATCTATCAGGACAGCCTGGACCATCAACACAAGGCCACGCGGCAGAATATTCTGGAAGGCTTCAGGAAGCTTGCGGAAGACGCAGGCAAAGGGGACTTCATCTATATCCACATGAGCGGGCACGGGTCGCGCCAGTTGGATATGAACAACGACGAACGCGATGGCCTGGACGAGATCTTCCTTCCCTCCGATATCGGGAAGCCCGAGCAGGGCGCCAACCAGGTCCCCAATGCCCTGGTCGACGATGAGATCGGTGAGATTGTTACCGCGTTGCGGCGCAAGGGGGCGGATGTGTGGTTCGTTCTCGACAGCTGCCATTCGGGAAGCGGCATGCGCGACGCCTCCAGCTATTCTCTCAGCCGGAATGTGACACCGGACGTATTCGGCATTGATACCTCGGTTCGCTCGGGCAGCCGGAAACGGGACATGGAGCCGTTCGATGCGCCGGTCGCACAGTCGGGCGAGATGGGAAACTATCTTGCCTTTTATGCGGCCCGCTCCACGGAGGTCGCCCGGGAGATCGACTTCAGCAAGGGCACCGCGAAAGGCGACGAGGGCTGGTACGGTCTGTTCACCTCCGTGCTTCTGCGCCGCCTCGAACAGAATCCGGACCTTTCCTATCGCCAGTTGTTTCAGGCAATGCTCAGCGACATCAACAATGATCCCGAGCTGGGCCAGATGGGGATGCAGACCCCGTCCTGGGAGGGAAATCTGATTGATGGGGCTGTCTTCGGCGGAGAGATGAGCGCAGGCGTCCATCGCTTTCTGGTCAACGGCGATGAAATCGATGGCGGACTGATCCAGGGCATCCGGCCGGGAACCCTGATCGGCCTTTTGGACGGCGATCTGACGAAACGGACCTTCCTGGGGTTTGCCCAGGTCGAAGAGGCCGAGCCACGGGTCGCTTACCTTCGTCCTGTCGCGGAAAGTTGCCAGCCGACGTCACAGGAACTCTGCGAAGCAGAAGGCAATCTTCCGGAGAATGCACGGTTCGGTGAAATCGTTGCCCGTCCAATGGATATGATCATCCGCTTTTCGCCGGTTCTCGATTTCAGGACCGGCGCGCCGGTCGCAACTGATACCCCCGTGGCGGCGCTGGTCCAATCAACCTTGCAGGAGGTTGCGAAACGCGCGGGTATTGCGGGTGAACAGGTGGAGGGGACCTATGACGTGCAGGTTCTTCTGGACGGCAAGACGCTGTGGTTCGGTCCCCAGGCGCATATCGAGCGGGAGCCCGCGGGCTTGTCTTTCGAGCTCGTCGAGCCTTATCCGGAAAACCGGCAAAAGCTTTCTGCCGTGCTCCTTCGTATCCTGAAAGCGGAACTGTTCGCCAAGGCGATGGATTCCCTGGAAACCGAACCTTCGCTTCTGAGCGAGGCGCCGCTTGAAATCGAAGCCAATCTCTCCTCCAGCGATATCCGTGTCCTGGCGCCGCCGGGGCGCAAGATCTCGGCAAAGCGGGAGTGCCGGGCGGCTTACCGGAAAATGGACCCGAGCAAGTCCGTGCCCCTGCAAAGCGGGCAGGATCTCAAGCAGTGCGACATGCTTCAGTTCACGGCCCAAGGCAAGTTCGAGGACGCGCTGGACCTCAACCGGATCCATATCGACGCGCAATACTGCATTCATCCAAAGTACGAACTGGTCGATGGCAGCGACCGGAAGCAGCCGGTCGGCGCGCCAACGGTGGTTTGTTCCGATTGTCCGCCGAACAACCAGTATTCTGCCGGGTACGACCGCGTCTATTTCATTGCGAGCAAGGTGCGCCGGAATACGGAGAGCTTCAATCTGGAGGGGCAGATCGAAAATTGCTTTGGCGAGGAGGAGGGCAGCCGGGGGGCGGATACCAAAGGGCTGTTCGGTGAGACGCTGAAAGCCATTTCGGACAAGTCACTGGGAAGCCGGTCCGGCTTTTCGTTCGATGACGCGGCAACCGACGTCTGGGTGAAGACGTACCGGTGGCGGACCCTTCCCAGGTCGATCGCTTTCACGCTCGGGAACTAGGAGGCTAGGCCTAGGCCGCCTGCGCGCGTCCAGTCCGATACTTTTCTGGATATTGTAGGAACCGATCTTCAACAGGGTCCGAATTTGACAAGCAGGAACAGGAGTTTTCAAGCTCTACCTGCTTGCAATTAACGTCCGGTGACAATCGGAATTTTCCGATCTGAAATCTGAAGCAAATTCGGCGGGCTGTTGTCTGTATGATTGAAGCCGCCGGATGGTTGCAACTTGCATTCCGCAACCGAATGTAAGTCCTCGATGGCTCTCCGGAACATCTCTGTCTGCGCCTTTACATGAGGCGCTGCAGGCCGCTTGAGCGGCCTTAGGTGTGCCGATTGAAGCAAGCTTTGCTCCTGAACACGCTTTTCAAGCATTTCCCGCTCAGGTCTGACTGCATGAATAAATATTTCAACTGTTTCTCGATTAAACAAATAGAATAGCGAAAATATACTAATATTAATATTATTTTAATTTAATATAGCTTCAGAAGTATATTTTGATTTGTTTGCAGAAGGTCAAATTATTTTCCAAATATTATATCCAATATCGATGGAGTCTCATTTTTCTCAATTTAAATTTCGGTGTATCGAACCTTCTTGAGGTGGGGGTGCTCCGGAAGCGGTTGTGTTAGGCGTGGATGTTGGATTTTTATAAGTAACAATACGTATAATTCGTCAATAAATATAACAAAAAACCAATATACAGCACGGATTTCGATTAAAATTCGATATTTTTCAGAATAAATGGAGAGCAATATAATTCCGACGTACGGTAAAAATAGTATTAAATATGAATTATGCAACCTTGGATTTAAAAAAGTATTTTAATCGTGTAAATATAGTGTATTGTGATTTATGTCATTAGGGTATGCATTTTTTTGTTGTGGTTGTGAGAGTGCGTACCCCATGCAAGAAAACATCAAGCATCAAGGCGAGGCGTATATGAAATAAACCGATCCTTACTTCGGGAGTGCCGACGTTATGCCTGAGCATTTTTCTTTGGGGGGCATAAAGAACGGCTGGCAGGCGATTGCATCGCCAGTCTCATCTTTTCTCATGGAACCGGTCTGGTCTGTGCGGTATGTGCCGTTTTCGGAAAGTTACGTGCCAAACTCCGTCTTGCAGGTGCAACTGATCGCAAGCCAGGGCGTTGAGCTTCCGGTTGGCTATAACTCTAATTTTTGTACGTTGGCCTATCGTGCCACAGCTGCCAATCCGCGAAGACGCGGAGCGGGATACATGATCTCCGTCGATTTCTGATTTGCCTATGGAGACCAGAACGCATTTCCAGAATCGCGGCCACGCGTGCCCGAAACGATCGCTCCGAGTGGACAAGCTTTTGAAAGCTTTACAGCTCCCGTGCGGCCTCCTTGAGCAGGCCTGAGACATAGTCCATGAACGATCCCCAAGCCTCTACGATGAAGCTGTCAAGGCCAATGCGCCAGAGCATGACGGGTGCTTTGTGGAAGAGGGTGCGTGTCACCATGCCGACCGGAAAGGCGCCGGTCGCCAGGTCGATCGGAATACCGGAATTCAACAGCCATTCCGCCTTTTCGCCCGTGACGATTACCGCGTCCTGACGGTGGGAAATATCGACGAGCGCATGCGCTTCGTCGCCGATTTTCTCAGTCAGGACCGTATGCAGCGCGTCGAAGCCGTCCTCTGAAGACAGCAGCAGCCACTCGTCGGGTCCGAGCCAGAGTGCGGCGCGGTCCGGGCCAGTGGCTGCTGTGAGCGGCTGTTTCGGCAGGTCGAAACCGAGGGCTTTGCCGGCCACCTCTTGCGCCGCCGTGCGTCCCCGGAAGGAGAGACGTCCGAGCGGAGCGGCTCGCAAGATCGAAACGGATCCAAGGCCCAGAACCGGTTCTTCGGCTGCATCGGGCTGGTAGAGGGGATTAGCCATTGAGGCGGCCTCCTTCCTTGTCGACAAAGACGGGTTCGGTCACTTCGACCTCGATCGCGCCGCCGGGCATGGGAATGTAAAGTGTTTTTCCATGAAGCGCGCGGCCGTCCTTGACCATGGCAAGCGCGATGGAACGGCCGGCGGCCGGGCTGTGATAGGCGGAGGTCACATGGCCTTCCGCGGACGTGCCCTTTGCCGGATCCGGCACCTTGGTGACCTGGGCGCCTTCTTCCAGAACGACGCGCGGATCCTTGGTGAGCAGGCCGACAAGCTGCTTGCGGCCTTCGGCGACGAGATCGGGCCGCGCGAGCCCGCGCTTGCCGACGAAATCGAACTTCTTCTTGCCGATTGCCCAGCTCATGCCGACATCGTCCGGGGTGACGGTGCCGTCGGTTTCCTGCCCGACGATGATGTAGCCCTTTTCGGCGCGCAGTACGTGCATGGTTTCCGTGCCGTAGACGACCCCGCCGAGCTTTTCGATTTCCGCGGCCATGGTCTCCCAGACCATGGTGCCGTGGCGGCGCGGCACGTTGATTTCAAAGCCGATCTCACCGGTGAAGGAAATCCGGAACAGGCGGCAGGGCACGCCGGAGAAGGTGCCGGTCGCCACGCTCATGTGCGGGAAGGCCTCCGGCGACAGGTCTATTCCGGAGATGAACGGTGCGATGGCATCGCGGGCGAGCGGCCCCTGCAGGGCGATGACCGCATATTGCTCGGTGGTCGAGGTGACCCAGACGTCGAGATCCGGCCACTCGGTCTGCAGATAGTCTTCCATGGTGGCGAAGACGTAGGCGGCGCCGCCGGTCGTCGTCGTCACATGGAACCGGTCTTCGGCGATCCGGCCGATCACGCCGTCGTCGATGATGAAGCCGGCATCGTTGAGCATCAGGCCATAACGGCAGCGGCCGGGTTTCAGACCCTTCCACGGGTTGGTGTACATCCGCTCCAGGAATTCCGCCGCATCCGGGCCGACGACCTCGATCTTGCCCAGGGTCGAGCCGTCGAAGAGCCCGACCTTTTCCCGTACGACCTGACATTCGCGGGCAATGGCCGCATGCATGTCCTCGCCGTCCTTGGGGAAATAGCGCGACCGTTTCCACTGGCCGACGTCCTCGAAGACGACGTCATTGTCGACCGCCCACTGGTGGGACGGCGTCTTGCGGACGGGATCGAAGAAGTCGCCGCGCGATGATGTGGCGAAGGTGCCGAAGGTGGTCGGTGTGAACGGCTGGCGGAAGGTGGTCAGACCCACCTGCGGCAGGGGCTTGTCCAGGGCGCTGGAGGCAATCGCCAACGCGTTCATGTTCGACAGGCGCCCCTGGTCGGTCGCCATGCCGGTGGTGGTGTAGCGCTTGATGTGCTCGATGGAATGCATGCCTTCCCGCACGGCCAGCTTCACGTCCTTGGCGGTGACGTCGTTCTGATAGTCGACGAAGGCCTTGACGCGGGAGGCATCACGATCGTGCGGCAGGTCTCCGAGGGTGCCGCCTTCGCCGGCATGGGCCCCGGTCGCGACCGCATAGGTGAGCTTCGCGCTTTTTCCTGTTGCGGATTTCGCGGCGTCTTCCCCGGCCGCATACCCGTCTCCAAGCACCGCGTTCAAACCGTAAAGCCCCCGGCAGGCGCCGGCGGAGCGTTCGTTCTGGGGATGGGCGCCGGGAAGGAAGTTTCCGTTCGCCTCGTCCCAGACGACCTTGCCGCGGGACTGGGAATAGAGGCTGACGGTCGGGGTCCAGCCGCCGGACATCAGGAGCGCGTCGCAGGTCACGTCACCGGCGGAGCTGACGGCTCCGGTGCTGGAAACGTGGCCGAGCAGCGCGCCGGAGACACGCTTGCGGCCGTTCGTACCGGTGACGACGCAGCCTGTGCGCACCTTGATGTTGCGCGCTTCGGCAATGGTCACCAGGGCTTCGGGAACGATCTTGCGGGTATCTGCGATGGCGGCGATTTCGACGCCGTTATCGGCGAGATCGAAGGCGGCCTGCCAGGCGGTGTCGCAGGCGGTCGTCACCAGCACCTTCTGTCCGGCCTTGACGCCGTAGCGGTTGAGGTAGGTGCGGGCCGCGCCGGCCATGAGGATGCCGGGCCGGTCGTTTTCGGGAAACACCATGGGCCGCTCGATGCTGCCGGCGGCGATCACGACCTCCTTCGCGCGCACCTGCCACAAGCGTTCGCGCGGCAGGGCCGGGTCGGGATCGGCGATGTGATCGGTGACCCGCTCGGCCAGCGCCACGAAATTCTGGGCGTAATATCCGAACGCGGTGGTGCGCGGCAGCAGGGTGACGTTGTCCCTTGCGGCCAGTTCTGTGACCGTATCTTCCGCCCAGTCCGCCGGCTGCTTGCCGTCGATGGTGGCAGCGGTTTCGCTCAGCAGCGATCCGCCGAGGCATGCCTGCTCGTCGCAGAGGATCACCCGTGCGCCGGTTTCAGAAGCGGCGAGGGCGGCGGCGAGACCGGCGGGACCCGCGCCGATTACCAATACGTCGCAATGGGCATAGAGGTTGGCGTAGCGGTCGTGGTCCGGGTTCTTCGGCGGTTTGCCGAGGCCTGCGGCCGCGCGGATCACCGGTTCATAGACCCGGTCCCAGAAGGCCTTCGGCCACATGAAGGTCTTGTAGTAAAAGCCGGAAGGAAACAGCGGCGACAGCAGGTCGTTGACCGCGCCGACGTCGAAGGAGAGTGACGGGAAGCGGTTCTGGCTGATGGCCTCGAGGCCCTCATAGAGCTCGACCTGGGTGGCGCGCAGGTTCGGGGTCTGGTCGCCTTTGCGGTAGACGCCGACCAGCGCGTTCGGTTCCTCCGATCCTGCCGTCAGAATGCCGCGCGGGCGGTGGTACTTGAACGATCGGCCGACCAGATGGACGCCGTTGGCAAGCAGGGCCGAGGCGAGTGT
This sequence comes from Roseibium sp., assembly GCF_048260565.1. GTDB lineage: Bacteria > Pseudomonadota > Alphaproteobacteria > Rhizobiales > Stappiaceae > Roseibium. The sequence goes on from NZ_JBLXGP010000016.1 coordinate 141,952, forward strand.
GTCGCCTTCGTAGCCTTCAAGACGTTCGCCGTCGAAGGTGAAGGAGATCTTTCGGTCGCGGTCGATCAGTCCGCCTTTTTCGGTGCGGAAAGGCTGGTTCATTGACCTGCCTCCTTCTCAAGGGAGGACAGATCGGGCATCGGCTCTCCGGCCTTGTAGATCTTCAGGAACTTGTCGGAGACCGTGTCCCGGACCGCGTTGAAGAACCGGCCGCAGCCATGAATATGGCGCCAGCGTTCGGCGTAGATCCCCTTGGTGTTGGTGCGCATGTAGAGGAACTCTGCCCACTGCTGGTCGGTCTGGGTCGACGGATCTTCCGGGCGGGCAATATGGGCCTCGCCGCCGCAGTGGAATTCCAGTTCCGGGCGTTCGACACCGCAATAGGGGCATTGGATCAACAGCATGGCGGTGGCCTTAAATGGTCGTCTTCACGGCGGCGGTGTCCGGATCACCCGTGTTGGGGGTGCCCGCCGGTTCGATGATGATGAGATGGGTTTCTTCTTCCGCCTTCGGGCAGTGCTCGACGCCTTTCGGTACCACGTAGAGTTCGCCCGGGCCCAGGGTGACATCGCCGTCGCGCATCTGGATGGTGAGCCTGCCGGAGAGCACGAAGAACAGGTCGTCCGTGTCGGGGTGGGAGTGCCAGACGAACTCCCCGTTCACCTTGACCACCATCACGTCATGGCCGTTGAAGGCGCTGACGATCTTGGGCGTCCACAACTCGGAAAAGGTGGAGAGCCGATCCGCAAGGTTTACGGCTTCATGTGCCATGATCTCTCCTAGTGCGCCACGGCGGCGGCTGCCGCCTCGTCGATCAGCCGGCCGGTGCGGAACCGGTCGAGGGTGAAAGGTGCATTGATCGGATGTGGTTCGTCCTTCGCGATGGTGTGTGCGAAGACGTGACCCGAGCCGGGCGTTGCCTTGAAGCCGCCCGTGCCCCAGCCGCAATTGACGTAGAGCCCCGGTACCGGCGTCTTGCCAATGATCGGCGAACGGTCCGGCGTCACATCGACGATGCCGCCCCAGTTGCGCAGCATGCGCATGCGCCGGAACATGGGAAACAGCTCGCAGATGGCGTCGATGGTGTGGGTGGTGATGTGGATGCCGCCGGTCTGGCTGTAGGAAACGAACTGGTCCGTGCCTGCGCCGATCACCAGTTCGCCCTTGTCCGACTGGGAGATATAGGCGTGGATGGTGTTGGACATGACCACGCAGGGGAAGGCGGGCTTGACCGGCTCGGAGACGAGCGCCTGAAGCGGGTTCGATTCCAGGGGGACCCGGACACCGGCCATTTCCATCAGCACGGAGGTGTGGCCGGCCGCCACGACTCCGACCTTCTTCGCTTTGATGAAGCCCTTGGCAGTTTCGACACCTTCGACCGCGCCATCCGCGCCCCGGCGAATGCCGGTCACCGCGCAATTCTGGATAATGTCGACCCCGAGGCTGTCGGCGCCGCGGGCATAGCCCCAGGCGACCGCGTCATGGCGGGCCGTGCCGCCGACCCGCTGGAGGGCCGCGCCCATGACGGGATAGCGGATGTTCTTCTGAATGTTGAGGGGCGGGCAATAATCCCGCGCTTCCTCAGGCGATAGCCATTCATTCTGGACGCCGGCGAGGCGATTGGCGTGGATGTGGCGTTTGAACACCTGAATGTCGTGAACCGTGTGCGCCAGCATCATGACGCCGCGCTGGGAGTACATGACGTTGTAGTTCAGTTCCTGGGACAGGCCTTCCCAAAGGTCGAGTGCGTGCTGGTAGAGCGCCGCACTTTCTTCCCAGAGATAGTTGGAGCGCACGATGGTGGTGTTGCGGCCCGTGTTGCCTCCACCGAGCCAGCCCTTGTCGAGAACCGCGATGTTCTTCAGGCCGTGTTCGCGTGCCAGGTAATAGGCCGTGGCCAGACCGTGCCCCCCGGCACCGACGATGACGATGTCGTATTCGGCCTTGGGCTCTGGCGCGCGCCATTGGCGGCCCCAGTTCTTGTGGGCGGAAAACGCGTTTTTCGCCAGTTCCAGAAATGAATATCGCGCCATGCAGCAACGCCCCGAGCATCGAGAAAACGGACCGGCGACCGGTCTTTTTCCGGCAGACGATCCGAACCATTCGGCGGTAGAGCGGTCGAATCCATAAAACAAGGTGCGCGCCGCTGTCCGTTGGCGGTATCATTTCAAGGCGGGGCGGTATCGCATGACGGTTTTCAGTCGCAAGATAGCCTATTTGCGACATGCGGCGGCCGGTCGCTCCCGGCGCCGATTTTCCCGCTACGACGGCATGCGAATTTGCGGCAAGGCGACTTTCCTCGGCTGGGCGTCTGGTCTATCACAGGGACCGATTCCGAGATTCACTCATTTAGTCATATTGCCGGAGGTCGTAATGGAAACACGCGCAGCCATCGCAGTCGCAGCGGGCAAACCGCTTGAGGTCACCACAGTCAGGCTGGAAGGCCCCAAGGCTTTTGAAGTTCTGGTCGAGATAAAGGCCACAGGTATCTGCCATACCGATGAATTCACGCTTTCGGGTGCCGACCCGGAAGGGCTGTTCCCGGCGATCCTCGGCCATGAAGGCGCCGGCGTCGTCGTGGAAGTCGGACCCGGCGTGACCACGCTGAAGCCGGGCGACCATGTCATTCCGCTCTACACGCCCGAATGCCGGACCTGCGAATACTGCCTCAACCCGAAGACCAACCTGTGCCAGTCGATCCGCGTCACCCAGGGCCAGGGCCTGATGCCCGACGGTTCGTCGCGCTTCTCCACGCTCGATGGCGATCCGATCCTGCACTACATGGGCACCTCGACCTTCTCCAACTACA
>NZ_JBLXGP010000017.1:0-134974 GCF_048260565.1 Roseibium sp.
AGCGATCCGGAACACCTGAGAACTTCAACCTTGCAACCACGGGGCCGTCCACATATGGATCCCGGTCGCGCTTCGCTTGCCGGGGACGACAACTGAGGATGAGGTGACGCCATGCCACTTCCGATGCGTTGTTATTGGACGCCCAAATGCCAACTCCTACGATAAAAGCAGGTCTTGTCGTCGGGCTCCGGCGTTCTAGCCGTCTTTTTTCTTGTCCGAAAACCGCTTGCGCAGGGCTTCGCAGGGGTCGTCGCGGTCGATCTTCGGCGTGAACCAGATGTAGTCGGCGGTTTTGGCTTCGCGGGCCTCGCTGAGCACCTCCGCTTCGGTCCGTTCCGGATCGATCTCCACAAGACTGACCGTGACCGCGGCACCGTCCGACGGTTCCAGGTAGAACGGCACGCCCCGGTCCTTGCGCACATGGCCGTCGCCGGCGATCAGGATGGCCGGGCCATCGGCCGGAGTCCTGCGGAGGGCGTCCGCCAGATAGGCGTCACGGTAACGCTGGACGGCCATCATGTTCGGGATCATGCCCGCCGGCAGGAGATCGCAGTGGGAGGCGATAATCTCCTTGTTCAGATCCGCGGCCAGATCTTCCGGCAGACCGGCTGACAGACGCAGGTCCTTCTGTTGGTCTTCGCTTAAAGCAGACAGGCCGTCCTTGCCGATGGCGCGGGTCTGCTGCTTTCCGGGCAGACCGGCCTTGATGTCGGCGTTGCGCTTCAACGCTGCTTCGATGATCGGCCGGTAGATCGCATAATCCGGCCAGCCGGACTTTTCCCATGAGACCGCCTTGCCGAAAGTCTCTGCCGAGCGGTCGGGCGATGTCATGAATTTAGCGATTGCAGGGGCCTGATCCTCGGTTAGCATTTCCATCACCACACTCGGACGCCGGTCCGGCGCAACGGCACCGGTCAGAAAGGCCTGCAGCCGGTGGTGGGCGGGATTGTCGTGGGTCTCGCCGATCAGGACGAACCGGGCATCGTTCAGGCTGTCGACCAGCGCGGACGGCTCGATGAAGGCCTCGCTTTCGACGGACCAGATGCGGCCGATGACGCCGTTCGTCACGGCGCCGTCGGCGGTCCAGCTTTGCCAGTCGCCACCCTCATCCGCGCGGGAGAAAGCCGGCAGCCCGATCAATGCGGGCAGCAGGACAACGCCTGCCGCCAGTCCTTTGACAATCGACCGCCGCGACGTCGAACCCGTCATGAAGAGCCTCCTCGAGCCGGCCCCACCGGCTTACCGGTAGACCTGCGCCTCGGTCGGGAAGCTCCGGTCCTTGACCTCGTCGGCATAAGCTTTCACCGCTGCCTCGATCTGACCACCCAGGTTCCCGAAGACCTTCACGAATTTCGGCGGAGTCGGGTTCAAGCCAAGCATGTCTTCCAGCACCAGGATCTGGCCATCGCATTCAGCCGATGCGCCGATACCGATGGTCGGAATGGCAACCTCTTTGGTGATCTGGGCGGCAAGCGGTTCGACCATGCCCTCCAGAACGAGCGCGAAGGCGCCGGCCTCGGCGACAGCCTTGGCATCTTCAATATGCATCGGCCAGGTATCCTCGTCACGGCCTTGCGTCTTGAAGCCGCCCATGACGTTGGTCGATTGCGGGGTCAGGCCGGTATGCGCCATCACCGGGATACCACGTTCGCTCAGAAACCGGACGGTCTCGGCCATGCGCTGGCCGCCTTCGAGCTTGACCGCACCGCACTGGGTTTCCTTCATGATGCGCGCGGCATTGCGGAAGGCGACCGATGGGCTTTCCTCATAGGTACCGAAAGGCATGTCGACGACGACCAATGCCTTCTGCGTCCCGCGAACAACCGCCTTGCCGTGCATGATCATCAGCTCGAGCGACACGCCGACGGTCGATTCCATGCCGTGCATCACCATGCCGAGGCTGTCGCCCACCAGAATGAAGTCCGCGTATTTGTCGACGATGGCCGCCGTGTGGGCGTGATAGGAGGTCAGCGAGACGATCGGCTCGCCACCCTTGCGGCGGGTGATCTGCGGCGCGGTGGTCCGGCGAATGGGCTTTTGCGTGCTCATTGGGCATCCTTTCTTCAGATGCGATCGTATGACCGCTAAAATCAGGCGTTCTGGGTGTCAGGGGAAATCACCCGCTGGTCGATCAGCTGGACGGTGCCGAAGCGGACCGCGAGAAGCACGACCGCCGGTTTTTCCAACGGACCTTCGAGCTCCGCCAGGGTGACGGCGTTGCGGATATCGATGCTCTTGATCTCCGCTTCCGACGCCGTTTCCAGGGTGCTGCGGATCAGATTGTGCAGGTCCGAAACCTCTGCTCCGGTGGCAGCGGCGTCTTCCGCCGCGCAGAGCGCCTTGTTCAAGACCGGCGCCTGCAGGCGCTGTTCCGGCGTCAGGCGCACGTTGCGCGAGGACATGGCAAGCCCGTCCTCTTCGCGCACGGTCGGATGGCCGACGATCTCCAGCGGCATGTCGAGATCGCGCACCATCTGGCGGATGATCGCGAGCTGCTGGTAGTCCTTTTCGCCGAAGACGGCGATATCGGGCTGGACGATGTTGAACAGCTTGGTGACCACGGTGGCCACACCGCGGAAATGGCCGGGCCGGAGTGCGCCCTGCAGGATGCCGGACAGGCCCGGAACCTCGACGATGGTGTCGCCGCCGGCACCGTACATTTCGTCGACGCTCGGCATGAAGACCGCGTCGACGCCTTCCTTTTCCAGGAGCGCCAGATCCCGTTCCTCATCGCGGGGATAGGTGGCAAGGTCCTCGTTCGGACCGAACTGGGTCGGGTTGACGAAGATGGACACGATCACCCGGTCCGCAGCAGCAGCCGCAGCGCGGACCAGCGACAGATGGCCTTCGTGCAGAAATCCCATGGTGGGCACGAGCGCGACGCGCAGGCCCTCCCGTTTCAACGCCCTTACCCTTGCGCGAACAGCGTCCCTGGTCGGACACGTCAGCATCGTCTGGCTCTCCCTGATACCGGGCATTTGCACCCGTCCGGCTTTGCGCCGTGTTATTTCGCAGGTGCAACATATGACATCAAATTCGCCAGCGCCAGATGCAAAAGCGGCTAAGCAGATTCAGAGATTTCAGAACTTGCCGTCGTAGGCACGGGCCGGAATCCGGCAGGCGAGAATGGTGAAGCTCTCACGCTGAAGGGCGTCCGCCGCTTCCCGTTCCAGATCGGCCGCGTTCCCGATCCAAACCCCGTGCCCGCCATAGGCACGGGCTACGGCGGGAAAGTCGGTCTCGCCGAAATCGACGCCGACATTAGGCCGCTGGCTGGAGCGCTGTTTCAGTTCGATCAGGGAGAGCGAACTGTCGACCAGCACGCAGACGATCACCGGGATTTTCAGGTCGCGCAGGGTGGAGAGTTCGCCGAGGCACATTTCCAGTCCGGCATCGCCGACAAAGACAAGGACCGGTGCCTTGCCGTCCACCACTTTATGCCCCATGGCGAGCGGCAGGGCGCAGCCCATGGTGCACAAAGCCGAGGACTGCAGCATGCCGCGCGGGCTCGGGCACTGCCAGATCTGGCTGACCAGAATGCGGTGCGCGCCGCTGTCGGCGGTCGCGACCGTGTTGTCGGGCATGACCGAACGCAGGGTATGAAAGGCCGCTGCCGGTCCCCAGCCGTCCGGCTCGGGGGCGAAGGTTTTTGCCAGGGCCTGTTTCGTCGCGGCCGGTTCGCCATTTGCCCAGGATGCTGCATCCGCCGGACGGGCTTCAGATAGTTTTTCCAGCGCCGAAGCCACGTGGCTTCGCAGCGTGAAACGGGCGGCATGCATGCCGTGGGTGCGCAGGACCGGTGCGATCTCGATGACCGGCGCATCCGGGGCCCAGGGATTGCGCCAGTTGATGCGCATCTCGATCGGGTCGTAGCCGAGAAGCAGAATACAGTCGCTCTGGTTGATCAGCGGCAGCAGATGACCGTCGGCCTTGGGCGAAAGACCGGCGCCGCCCAGCGCCAGGTCGTGGCGCTCATCCAGCAGCCCCTTGCCCTTGTAGCTGGTCACCAAGGGCACGCCGAACCGCTTGCAGAAGGCGGCGATTTCAGCCTCCGCGCCTTCGTTGACCGCGTCGACGCCGGCAATGGCAATCGGGCGTTCCGCCTTGGCAAAGAGCGCGCAGGCGCCTTCCAGATCCGCACCCGCCGGGGCAAGACCGGAGGCCGGGCGCGAGCGGAATGCGCTATGCCAGGCCTCTTCCGTTTCGCCTTCGGCCACCTTGATCGGCACATCGATATGAACCGGCCCGGGCTGGCCGTCGAGGGCAAGGGCAATCGCCTTTTCCATCATCACGTCGAGCGCGCCGAGCCGGGCGGAGAAGCTCGCCTTGACGATCGGCCTCAAGAGCTGCTGGTGGTCGAAGACCTGGTGGGTGTAGCTTTCCGCTTCCCCGGTATCGACGCAGCCGGTCAGGAAGATCAGCGGCACCCGGTCCTGCCAGGCATTGGCAACGACATTGACCGCATTGGCAGCTCCCGGCCCGAGGGTCGCAAGCAGCACGCCGGGGGCGCCGTCCGCATGCCAGCCGCCTTCGGCCATGAACCCGCCGGCGTTTTCGTGCTTCACCAGGACGAAGCGCAGGCCCGCCCGGTCGAGACTGTCCATCAGCGCCAGCACCTCGCCGCCGGGAATACCGAAGGCGTGGCGGCAGCCGGCCGCGTGGAGTTTGCCCGCAATGATATCGGCACCGGTCGTCATTGTTTCTCATCCTCTACGCTCGCGAGCTGCACGATACCCTGTTCGGCGAGTTTTTTAAGCTCCGCAGGGGACAGCCCCAGATGGCCGGACAACACGGTTTCCGTGTCGGCGCCGAGCATCGGCGGGGCCTTCGCGTAGACGACCGGTGTCTTTGAAAGGTTGATCGGCGAACCGATCAGATCGACCGTCCCGCTTTGGGGATGGTCCATGGTGATCTTCATGTGCCGGGCAAGGATCTGAGGATCGGCGAAGACCTGCGCCAGATCGTTGACCGGGCCGCAGGGGACGCCTTCGCGTTCCAGACATTCGATCCACGCGTCCGCGGATTTCTCGATGGTCAGCCGGCGGATGATCGGCACCAGCTCCTTGCGGTTGCGCACCCGGTCGGCGTTTTTCGCGAACCGCGGATCCTCGGCAAGCTCCGACGCGCCGGCGACCGTGCAGAATTTCCGGAACTGGCTGTCATTGCCGACGGCAAGGATGAAGGAGCGGTCGCTGGCGGGAAAGGTTTCGTAAGGCACGATGGTCGGATGGCCGTTGCCGAGACGGCCGGGCACCTCGCCGGACACCAGATAGGCGACACCCTGGTTGATCAGCCAGGAGACCTGGGCATCGAGCAGGGAGATGTCGATATACTGGCCCTCGCCGGTCTGGTGGCGGTGATTGAGGGCCGCCAGGATCGAGACGGTCGCATACATGCCGCACATCACGTCGGCGATGCCGACACCGGCCTTGGTCTCCGTGCCGCCTTCGTCGTCGGGAAAGCCGGTGAGCGACATGATCCCGCCCATGCCCTGGATCAGAAAATCGTAACCGGCGCGGTGGGCATATGGCCCGGTCTGGCCGAAGCCGGAGATGGAGCAATAGATCAGGCGCGGGTTGGCGGCCTTGAGACTGTCGTAATCAAGCCCCCTTCGCTTCAGGTCGCCGACCTTGAAATTCTCCACCAGGATGTCCGCCTTCTTCGCCAGTTCGACGATCAGCTTCTGCCCTTCGGCGCTGGCAAGGTCGATGGCGACGGACGCCTTGTTGCGGTTGGAGGAGAGGTAATAGGCGCTCTCATGGGTCTCACGGCCCGCCTCGTCCTTCAGGAAAGGCGGTCCCCAGCCGCGGGTGTCGTCGCCGCGGCCGGGCCGCTCGATCTTGATGACCTCGGCACCGAGATCCCCCAGGATCTGGGTACAGGTCGGGCCCGCGAGGATGCGGGACAGGTCGAGGACGACGAGGCCGGACAGGGCGCCGGTCTTATTATTCGGTTCGGACAAGGCAGACTCGCAAACAACCGGAATCGGCGTCAAAGGAACCGATCGGACCGGCTGCCGTCAACCGTCATGATCGACACAAGCAGTCCCGTCCGGTCAAGTCTCCGTCAGATCCCGTTACCGGATGGGACCAAACCTGTCCGAGAACGCGATCAGGCGAAATCGGAGGACTGAACCCGCTTGATCCCGGCATCGGCCATGGAGGTCCAGGCGGCATCCAGCGACCCGTTGAGATCGATTGCGCGGCAGGCGTCCTCGACGACGGAAACGGTCAAACCACCGGCCCTGGCGTCGAGCGCCGACCAGCTGACGCAGAAGTCGGTCGCAAGGCCACAGGCATAGACGTCGGTCAGTCCCCGTTCCGCCATGTAGCCGGTCAGGCCGGTTCCGGTCTTCTTGTCCGCCTCGATAAAGGTCGAATAGCTGTCGACTTCGCTGTGATAGCCCTTGCGGATGATCAGCTGCGCATGGGGAATATCAAGCCCGGGCGCGAGTGCGGCGTCGTCCGTTCCCTGCACGCAGTGATCCGGCCACAGGACCTGGGTGCCGTAGTCCAGTTCGATGGTCTCGAACGGCTTCTTACCTTCATGGCTGGAGGCAAAGGAGGTGTGGCCCGGCGTGTGCCAGTCCTGGGTCAGGATCACGTTTTCGAACTTCTTGCCGAGTTCATTGATGATCGGCACGATCTTGTCGCCCTCGCCCACGGGCAAGGTGCCGCCGGGCAGGAAGCAATTCTGGACATCGATGACGAGAAGCACCGAGGACGGGCCCGGCGTGATCGCGTCGGCCGCGAAGGCGCGCGGCACCGTTCCGCACATGGCGGCTACGCCTGCGCCCGCTGTCAGCTGGAGAAAATTCCGGCGCGAAAAAGAAGAAAGAAAATCGGTCATCTGCTGCACCCCAATCGTTAGCAAACGAACAAACTATGCTCCCGTTTTTTCCCGGTTTGAAGGCGATATTTCAGGCGCTCGCGCCTATATTAAGGGCAACGTCAAATACGCAGCAATGTTGCGTCGTCCGGTGCGTTTGAGATGGTTCAGCAGACGTCCGACGACGCCTTGGCTTCCTGCCCCTTGGTTTCCCTGCAATGGGCAACTGCCCTATCGGCGGCATATTCCGTCCAGCCCCTGGCTTTTGCCAGTTCCAGCCACGCCCGCTTGATCCATTCGGCCCGGACGCTGTGACCTCCGTCATGCAGGCACAGTTCCAGCACACCGCCGTTCGGCGACCAGCGCTCGCATCGCAGGTTGCCGGAGACGTAATGGCGGGCGCTGTCTTCCGACACGCTGGCCTGATGCAGCCAGATATCGAAACTCTTGAACACGTCGCCCTGGATCCAGCGGCCACCCCCGAGCGCCCTGCCGGCGAGAGGAACGACCTTGTCCGATGTTCCGTGCACATGGAAGAGATACGGCATCTTCGTCTTGCAGCTTTCCGGAAGCGGCTGCCAGAAAGCACCGGCGATCGGGGCATATCCGGAAAACCGGTCCGCGTCGTCGCAGGCCAGATACCAGGTCATGAAGGCGCCGGAGGAAAACCCGGAAAGCAGAGTTCTGTCGCGTCTGACGCCGAAGCGCTTCGACACGTCGGCGAGGACACGATCGAAAAACGAAAACTCGTCGCGCAGGTGTCGCGGCGCTGTCGGAAACGACCAGGTGCCTTCAAGCCCCTGAATCGTGATGAAAGCCACGCCGAGTCCATCGGCCATGTTCACAAAAGACTTGTTGCGGATCTCGTTGATCGCCTTTCCGCGATGCCCGTGCAGAAAGAAGATCGCCCCCTTGGGCTGTGATGCTTTCGAGCCCGGAGGCAGGTGAATGTAATAGTCACCGCCGTCCACCTTGCAGGCGGTTTCGCCGCCGCAGGCAGGCTGTTCAAAGGCGATCAGATCGGGAGCCGTCTGGCCGAAGGCGCCAGCCACGCTCAAGAGGCCGGCCAACAACCCGCCGGCAAGCCACAGCAAGAACCTCACGTTTCCCTCCAGTCACTGCAGAGCAGTCCGTCCATTCGCGAATGCCTGCATGAGGCACTCAGGCCGCGGCATCTTCGCACCGGATCGGCGGGACGCCAAACCGGTCTCGATCACAGTTAGGGGAGCGGCACCTGATTTATAATTTACTGACATTTTTTACACTGATATTTAGGTCAATAATATCTCTTTACTTAATAATATTTATTTATTCTTATAAATCATAAATCACAACCAATGGATTTTTAACACTATGAGCCGATCATTTTAGCCAATTCTGCGCAAGAGCGAGATGACATGGCCACTGGCTCAAAAAAAACAATAAACAATTCAGAGTTCGCCCCCGGTGAAGATATCCTGATCAAGTCGCTCGCAAGCAGCTGTGGAATCGGTGTTCTGTTGGCGGATGGCGACCGCGTGCGCCTTGTCAGTCCCTTGTGCGCGACCTTCCTGGGATTGCCGGAAGATGCGCCCCCTGCCCCCGGGTGTTCTTATTCGATTAAGGACGTATTGGAAGCGTCGGCCGCAGCCGGCGCCCTGACCGGAACCGACGTCGCTCTCCTGGATCGGCTGGTGCATCGCCTGCGGGGCAAGGGAGAGGCGTTCAATCAAAAGGTCAAGGCGGGCTCACGGGTACTGGAGGTCAAAGGAGCCGTTTCGGCGGAAGGGACTTTTTCGCTCAGTTTTCTCGATGTCACCGAACAGGAAAAACAGTCGGACAGCTTGAAGGAAGCGCTTCGGGAAACCGAGCTGGTGCGGGCCGCGGTCAACCGGTTGTCGCAGGCCGTTTGTATCAAGAACACGCGTCACGAATATGTCTATGTCAATGACGCCTACTGCCGGATACACGGCCTGCCGCTGGAGGACATTCGCGGACGGACGCCTTTTGATTTCTACCGGAAAGATCACGCTGAATGGATCATCCGGTCCGACGGCGAGGTTCTGAACAAGGGTTTTCTTCAGGAAATCCTGGAGGTCCCCGCCACCAAAGGCGGTAAGCCGAAATATTTCAGCGCGTACAAGACGTGCATCGACGTCCATGCGGGCGAACCTCTCATTCTGACTCTGCTGCAGGATGTGACGGCGGAAAAGCAGCGGGAAAACCAGCTGTCGAAGGCGCTTCAGAAAGCGGAACTTTCAGAACAGGTACTGGAACAGCTCAAGACGCCGGTCATCGTCCGCGACGACAGGCATGTCGTCGTCATGATGAACCATGCCTATGCAGATTTTTTCGGCATCGACCGGGACAGGGCCATCGGCGGCTCCTCGGAAGACCTGCTCCCGGACGGCCATGCGGACAAATCCCGGGCAATCGAAAAGGACGTCCTAGAAACCGGCAAGATGCGCGAATTCGAAGAAACCTTTGTGCGTCCCGATGGCACCAGCACCAATCTTGTGATCAACAAGGGTCTGGCCCGGGTCCAGGGTGACGCGCAGTTTCTGGTCACGACCCTCAACGACGTGACCCGGTTCAAACGCCAGGAAGCCCGTTTGCAGGAGGCGCTGGAAAAAACGTATCTCTCCGAACTCATCCTGGAGCAGCTGGGCATTCCGGTCCAGGTCAAGGATCACGACCACCGCTATGTGATGGCCAACAACGCCTACTCGGAAAGTTTCGATGTCGCCAAGGAGCAGGTGATCGGCAAGACCGTCGACGAGCTTTTCCCGTCTGACCGGGCCGCCACCATCAAGCAGTCCGACCGGTTCGTCTTCAACTCAGGTCTTGACCAGGAATACGAGATGGACTTCATGCCGATCCGGGGCGGAGACAGTTACCCGGTCATCGTCAAGAAGACCCTCGCCCGGACCGACCGGAACCAGGAATATCTCGTCACCTCGTTCCACGACATTTCCCGGCAGAAGGAGAAGGAGCTTCAGTTGCGGACGGCCCTGCGCAAGGCGGACCTGTCCGCACAGGTTCTGGACCGGCTTCCCTATCCCGTTGTCGTCAAGGACGAGAACCTCCACTTTGTGATGGCGAACGAGGCCTTTGCCCGGTTGCACGACGTTGCGGCTAGGGATCTGATCGGAAAGTCCATGCTGGAGGTCTTGCCCTTCGGCTTCGCAGAAGAAAACAGGGAAGCTGTGCTGAGGGTCCTTCAGACCGGCGAAATGCGCGAGCAGGAAGACCTCGTTCGGCTCGCCGACGGCAGGTCGATCAACATTATCAGCCGGGACAGCTATCTGCAGTGTAATGGCGAAGACTATATCGTCACCAACTTGACGGACGTGACCAAGCTGAGACGCCAGGAAGACCGCATTATCGATGTGCTGGGCAAGGCGGAACTTGCCGAAGCCGTCCTCGACCAGTTGCCCAATCCGATCATCGTCAAGGACCGGAGTTTCAGGTACGTTTTCGCCAATGAGGCGTTCTGCCGTTTGCGGAATCTGTCCCGGGATCAGCTGATCGGCAAAACCGTGGCGGACATGTTCTCCGATGAGGAAAAGAACGTTCTGTCGGAATATGACGCCGCCCTTCTCGACACCGGCCGGATCCAGGAAATCGAACACGAGGTTCCCCTGCCCGGCGGACTATCGATGATGTCGCTGACCCGCAAGTCGCTCGCGAAAACGAAGGCCGGCGAGTCCTATATCGTGACCGTGCTCAACAAGATCGATGATCAGAAGGAACAGGACCGCCGTTTCCTGAAGGTGCTTGGAGAACGACAGCTTTCCGAACTCGTTCTCGATGCAATCCCCACACCCGTCGCGGCCCGGGACGGCGCGCTGCGATATGCACTCGTCAACAGGGCGTTCAGTGACCTGTTTTCCCTCAACAAGGACGACGTCATCGGTCTTACGGCCGGGCAATGCCTGCCGCCGGAGATTGCCGACGCGATGGACCGGGATGACCGGGAGGTCCTCGCAACCGGTCGGCCCCTTCACTCCGAACGATACGCGGATGAGACGGAGGACGGCGTCACTTCCGCCTCGATTTGCAGTAAAAGCATCGCCGTGACGGAAACCGGCGACCGTTACGTCGTCGAAGTGATTACCGACGTGTCCGACATGAAGCGGCGGGAGATTGAACTTCGCGACGCCCGCGAAGCGGCCGAGGACCAGTACAAGGCCCTGATGGAAGTCAAGTTCCAGGCGGAATACGACAGCCTTCACGATGACCTGACCGGCCTGGCCAATCGTCGCAATCTGGACCAGCACCTGCGCCAGTGGCAGAAGGGATCCCACGACAAGGAACTCGCCCTGCTTCAGATCGATCTCGACCGTTTCAAGGAGATAAACGACACGCTCGGCCATGCGGCCGGCGATTTCATCCTCCAACATGTCGCGGCGGTGCTGCGGCACAACTGCCAGGACGACGATTTTATCGCCCGCATCGGTGGTGATGAGTTCATTATCGTGCGCAAGGCCAACATCGCCCGGGAAGAACTGGAGTTCCTGGCCGACCAGCTGATCACGGAACTCAACAAGCCGGTTCGCTACGAAAACGATCTCTGTCGGTTCGGGGCCAGCATCGGCATCGACATCGGCATTGCCCGCATGCGCGACTGCGATGCCGATCCGTCACGTCTGATGATGAACGCCGACATCGCGCTCTACCGGGCCAAACAGGAAGGCCGCGGACGCTACACCTTCTTTACAAGGGAACTGCAGCAGGAAATCGAACGGAACAAGCGGATCTCGGACGATATTGTCCACGGACTGGAAAAAGGCGAGTTCTTCCCGGTTTATCAGCCTCAGTTCGACGCCAAGACCCTGCGGCTGATCGGGGTGGAGGCTCTGGCGCGCTGGAAACATCCGGTGCTCGGCGTCCTCGCGCCGCCGGCCTTTCTGGATGCCGCTAAACAACTGGGCGCCACCGACCGGATCGATCAGGCCATCCTGGAAGCCTCTCTTGCCGACATGCGCGAATGGGAACGGAAGAACGCTCCCGTTCCGCGCCTTGCCGTCAACGTCTCCGCCCAGAGGATCGCGAACCCATATCTGATCAACCTGTTGAAGAAGCTTGATATCCCGGCCGGAAAGCTTGCCTTCGAACTGCATGAATCCACGATGCTGGATCATACCAATGCAGACCTTCGGGAACGGATCCAGGAAATCACCGATCTCGGCATCGACATCGAGATCGACAATTTCGGCACCGGTCAGTCATCCTTCCTCGGCATGTGGTCCGCAGCGCCGAAGCGCCTGAAAATCGCCCGGGAACTGGTTCTGCCGATCGCCTCCTCGACCGAACATCGCCGCCTGCTGCAGGCTGTCATCGATATGGGCCGGGCCATCAATCTGGAGGTGGTTTCAGAAGGTGTCGAAACGGTCCAGCACATCAAGATCCTGCGCCAGCTCGGTTGCGATGTCCTTCAGGGCTACGCACTTGCCCGGCCGATGTCGAGCGCGGAGCTGATGGACTTTTTCCAGATGAATCAGCAGTTCACCCTGCGCGGCTAGGTGCAGAACCCTAGCCGCCTTCAGCCCCAATCGCCTTCGGTGGGAATGTTCAGAACCCTGCCGCAGTGTTTGCAGTGGACCGCGTCCGGGTCATGGCGGGACAGGCCGCAGTCCGGGCAGGGATAGTGCACCTTGGCAGGCCGGAAGATGGTCTGGACGAGGCGCAGGAACAGCGCGACGCCGAAGATCATGATCAGCACGGTCAGCAGCCGTCCGCCGCTGTCGGTCATGGTGATATCGCCGAACCCGGTCGTCGTCAGTGTAGTGACCGTGAAATAGAGCGCATCGAGATAGTTGTTGATGGCGTCGTTGCGGTCATGCTCCGCCACATAGACGACCGCGGTCACAACGAAAACGAAGACGATCAGATTGATTGCCGACTGGATGATTTCCTCATTCTGTCGGAACCATGCGGATGCCTGCCGCAACTCTCTCAGAAGATGGTAGGAGCGCATCAGGCGCAACATGCGAATGACGCGCAAAAATGCGAAGTTTTCGAAAAACGCCGGGGCGATCAGGGACACCATAACCACGATATCGGCCAGCGAGGTAAAGCTGGAGGCATACTTGGCCGGTTTATTCGCCGCCAGGAACCGCCCCACATAGTCAAGCAGCAAGATTGCCGCGATCACATAGTCCAGTTCGTGATGGACCCGGTCCGGATCCAGCACGGACGACACGATGAAATAACCGATCGTGATGATATCGAATGCCAGCAGGGCATAACGCCAGATTCGGGCTTTTCCCGAGTAGCCGAAATAGAGTTCACGCAGGAGCGAACGAAGGGATGTCAGTCTGTCCGCCATAAAACCCACTTCACTTCCCCTGCAAGACTTTTTGATTTCACCCTATTTATCAGGCGACCTACACACAATATTCAATTCCGGTCCAACCGAATTATTGAACGCCGATCCTAAATAGAAGGAAACTTCATGTTCGATCATGCAGGAAAAACCGCCCTGGTGACCGGTGCAAGCCGGGGCATAGGGGAAGCTGCGGCCCGCAGCCTGGCGAAATACGGAGCGTCCGTCGTTCTCGTCGCCCGCAGCAGCGACGACATCGAGCGAATCGCCGCGGACATTCGCGCCGGCGGCGGCAGGGCACTCGCCTGCCCCTGCGATGTCGCCTCTTATAAGGATGTGGAGAAGGCCGTGTCCTTTGCCGCCCATGAATTCGGCCCGGTCGGCATTCTGGTCAACAATGCCGGCCTGATCGATCCGATCAGCCGCATCGAGACCTCCGATCCGGACGAATGGGGCAAGATCATCGATGTGAATGTCAAGGGCGTCTATTACGGCATTCGGGCTGCCGCGCCGATTATGCTCGAAGCCGGAGGGGGAACGATCATCAACATCAGTTCGGGGGCAGCGACCGGCGCTCTGGAGGGTTGGAGCCACTATTGCGCATCGAAAGCGGCCGTGCTGTCGCTGACCAAATGCGCGGATCTCGAACTTGCCGACGGCGGCATCCGGGTCATGGGTCTCAGCCCCGGCACGGTCGCGACCCATATGCAGGTGGCGATCAAGGCGTCGGGCATCAATCCGGTGAGCCAGCTCGACCCGTCCGTCCATATTCCGCCGGAATGGGTCGGCGAAACGATCTCCTGGCTGGCGACGGAGGCGGGCGATGCCTATCGCGGCACCGATTGTTCGCTGCGGGATGAGAACGTGCGCAAAGCGGTCGGCCTGATCTAGGGTACGGACGGCAGAGGGTTATTCCGCGTCCGGCTGGTTGGCCGGCGCGGCCCGCTCGAACGCGGGAATGGCCATGCAGGCGTCGTAGATGCCCTGGATGACCGGATAGGGGCCCATGTCGACCCCGAAGCGCGCGCCGTTTGCCACCTGTGCGACAAGGCAGATATCCGCCAGGCCCGGCATGTCACCGGCGCAATAGGCTCGGGGTGTGGTACGGGTTGCGAGCATCGCCTCAAGGGGGCCGAAGGTTTCGGCGACCCAGTGGCGGAACCATCCGGCGACGGCGGCATCGTCGGCTCCAAAGCGGGAGCGGAGTTCGTTCAGGACCTTCAGGTTGTTGATGGGGTGGATGTCGCAGGCGATCATCTGCGCCATCGCACGAACCCGGGCGCGGGTCAGGGGATCTTTCGGCAGAAGCGGCGGCTCGGGGACCGTTTCGTCGAGATATTCGATAATGGCCAGCGACTGGGTCAGGACTTCGCCATCCGGCAGTTCCAGCGAAGGCACAACGCCCTGCGGATTGATTTTCAGATAGGCCTCCGACCGCTGTTCGCCGAACCTGAGATGATGCGCCCGGTAGTCGGTCTCCACGCCCTTCAGGTTGAGCGCGATCCGCAAACGGTAGGACGTGGAACTGCGGAAATAGGAGTGAAGGATGGGGGACGTCATCTGTTTGCCTCTGATCGTTCTTGGCAAGCAGCTTAGTTTCACGTGCAACTAAAATCCAGCCCTTCCAGCCAGAAACAACCGGCCCCCCAAATGCAAAGAGGGCCGCATAGCGGCCCTCCCATGAGATCGAATTGACCAGAAAGTCCGGATCAGATCCCGGCGAAACCTTTTACTGCTAGAGGCTGCTCCAGCACCAAAACATTTCGCCCAAACTCCCGGGCCAATTGCTGATACTCACTAGACATGGGCACCTCCTTTCTTGCAGTTGAAGACACTTCCAAGGTGGGGAATGATGACGATTCGCACAAGCACATTTCGTGAGCGGCGGTGCAAAGTATATGTGCAAAACCCGGCGCTCTTGGAAAAGCCGACACTGTCAAAGACGATGATGGAAACCTGTCGGCCGCACAGGAAATCGGCTGCGCGGATAATCGCTGGACGCTGACCGCTTACTTGCCAACGGCCTTTGCCGCGATCGCTTCGAACACTGCGTCCAGTTCGGTGGCGAGCGCCTTCAGCTCCGCGCCGCCTTCCTCCATATACGGCGCGAACACGTGGCTCGGCGTCTTCCAGGAAAGAGTTGCGGTCCCGTCCGGATTTTCCGTCACATAAAACCGGATTGGCGCTTCGATACCGGCAGCGACAGACGCCTTTAACATACGGCGGGCATAATCGTTGCGATAAACACCCATGATCCGGTTGCCCGGAATGGCAATTCCCTGACCTTTTGCGCCCTCCGATGCGCTCGCCTGCGTGACCAGCAGCATCTTTTCCTCGCCGACAGCGTCTTTCACCCGTCCCACCAGATCGTCGAAGGTGAATCCGGATGATATCACCCGCCAGCCGGGACGGCTTTCCAGTCCGGAGGCAGCCGCAAGGCTCGCGCTTCCCAGAACCACAAAGATCATTGCAACACGAACCAACACGCGAAACACGACGCTTGTCCCCTTCATCCAGAATGCCCGAAGCCTGTCATTCGACAGGATAGGACCGAATGGCGCGACCAAGGTCACTTCGACCTCACAAGTCGGTGTTCCGCCGCGACGGCAACCACGACATCCGCCAGCGCCCAGCCCACTAAATGAGCATTGTGTTGCGAGCCGCACGTCAGGGCTTTCGACCCATCGCGACGTGGTTTACAACGTGCCGCCAAAGCCGTGCCGATCAGACCTGTTGTTTCTACCGAGATTGCCCTGTTAAACCGGATTTAAATCCTGAAGCTTATCCTGAAAGGCCTGTACAGCGTCTTACGCGTCGAATATATTTGTTGAGTGTGCATGTCATAAACTAACAATCTTGGTACAAATTTCCGATGAGGACCAAATGACTAAAAAACTGAAGATATTTGTCGGTTATGACAGCCGAGAAGATATAGCATGGCAGGTTTGCCGCTATTCTTTACTTAGACATACTAACTCCGATATTGAGATTTACCCGCTCAAACAGAAGACTTTAAGAGAAGTCGGTCTTTATACTCGCGGCGCGGACTCCGCTTCCACCGAATTTTCCCTGACCCGCTTCCTGACACCCTATCTCGGCGCACATGACGGCTATTCGATTTTCGTCGACTGCGATTTCCTGTTCACGACCGACGTCATGACAGTGCTGGATAATGTGGATCCGGAGAAGGCGGTCTACGTGGTCCAGCATGACTACACACCGGCAAATGCGGTGAAGATGGATGCCCAGGCGCAGACGAGCTATCCGCGCAAGAACTGGTCTTCCTTCATCCTGTTCAACAACGCCCATCCGCAGGTCAAGGCCCTGACGCCGGAAGTCGTGAACACCCAGTCTCCGGCTTACCTGCACCGCTTCAGCTGGATCGACGACGACAACCTGATCGGCGAACTGCCGCGGAGCTGGAATTTCCTCGTCGGCGAATACGAAAAGCCAGCGGAAGTACCGAGCGCGATCCACTACACGAATGGCGGCCCGTGGTTCTCCAACTGGCAGAATGTAGACTACGGCGATCTCTGGACCGCCGAACGCGACATGTACGAACAGTCCATTCGCGCGGAAAAGACGGCTTAACACCGCCACAATGGCCAAGTCGAAAGTCCTCGTGACAGGCGGAGCCGGTTTTATCGGCTCCCATTTGGTTCCTGCTCTGATCAGAGCCGGTCACCAGGTCCGCATCCTCGACCCCCTCAGCCCCCAGATACACGGCGACCTACCGGGCGACCTGCCCTGGCTGACCGGAGAGGATGTCGAATTCCTCCGAGGTTCCGTGCTTGACGATAACGCTCTGAAGACGTCAGTCACCGGTGTGGACGCAATCGTTCACCTGGCGGCCGAGACCGGCACCGGCCAGTCGATGTATGAAATATCGCGGTATAACGAGGTCAACACGCTGGGGACGGCGAAGCTTCTCGATCATATCGCGAATGATCCGGAAAGAACCGTCCGGCATATCGCGCTCGCCTCCAGCCGGTCCGTCTACGGCGAAGGCGCTTACGTGTGCACGCACTGCTCGGAAACGGATCGGGTCTGTCCGGAATCGCGCAAGGCGGAAGACCTGGCCGCTGCCCGCTGGGAGCCCCGCTGTCTCTCCTGCGGCGCGGACCTTGAGGCGGTACCGACGTCTGAAACCGACAAGATCAATCCGGCATCGATTTATGCGGCGACCAAATATGCCCAGGAAGACCTGGTGCGGATCGCCTGCAACTCGCTCGGCATCCGACATTCGATCCTGAGGCTGCAGAACGTCTACGGCGAAGGCCAGTCCCTGAAAAATCCCTATACGGGGATCCTGTCGATCTTTTCGACCCGAATACGCCGTGGATTGGACTTGCCGATCTTCGAGGACGGCCTGGAAACACGGGACTTCGTCCACGTGACAGACGTGGCGAACGCCTTTGTGGCCGCCCTGTCCGCTCAGGCAACGCGGCATTCCGTGTTCAATGTGGGATCGGGAATTGCAACGCCGGTTCTCGATGTCGCCCGCATGCTCAATTCCGCCTTCAAGGGCTCCAGCAACATCGTCGTGACCGGAGAGTACCGGATCGGCGACATTCGCCATAACAGCGCGGATATCACGGCCCTGACAGATGATCTCGGTTACAATCCGGCGGTCGATCTGCAGACCGGGTTGAACCGGTTTGCGGACTGGGTGCTGGGAGAGCCGCTGCCCGAGGACCTTCTGGAAAAGGCAAATGCGGAACTCAGGGAACGCAACCTGATGGGGCAGAATTCCGGATAAGTATCGTGAACAACCCTCGGATACAGGTTTTTGGCCAAAGCCACGTCCAGGCGCTGCGCGAGGCAAGCCAGATCCGGTCGCTCAAATCCGGCGAAAACAAAGAAACAGATATTACCATCCAATGGCTGCTCAAGGAGAAGGCCAACGGCATACAAATCGGCGACGTTCCCCTCCAGATCTCGTTGCAACGCGCAGGGGAATTAGGGCCAACGGATTTGCTCGCCGTATCCATCCTGGGGACGTTTCACAATGCGGTCGGTCTGCTGAACCACAAGCATCCTTTCACCGTCTTGTCCGAAGATGAGAAGACTGCGCCCGAAGACATCCCGGAAACCTTGATCCCCCATCGTGTCATGAGGGACATATTCAAAAGCCGGATGATCGCAAAGAAGCTCAAAAACATTCGGGAGAGTACGATTGCGCCGATCTATCATCTCGCACCCCCTCCCCCCAAAAAGAATTCGGACGTCATCCTCGACGGGATCAGATCGAGCCGGAACAGAGCGGCCCGAAGGAGCGGGATTGCCCCGGCTCCGCTTCGACTGAAACTCTGGAAGATGGAGATGGACGTTCTCTCCGAGGTTTGCAGAGAGTTCGATATCACCCTGCTGCCGCCACCCGACCAGGCAACCGACAGCAAGGGATATCTCCGGTCTTTATGCTATGCTCCAGACGCGACCCATGCCAACGCCCTCTACGGCGAACTGGTCTTGCGGCAGCTGGAAAATCTGGTTGGACAGGGGCCGGGAGTGTGCTGATATCGGTTTAAAATCCATGCAGATCCTGAACTCCGGCCTTAAAGGCCCGGGCAATATTGTCGTGACCGGGGGATATGGAATTGGCGACATCCGCCACAACCGCACTGACATCTCGGCCTTGACAGACGATCTTGGTTACGACCCGATGTTTGGTCTGCAAACCGGACTTGACCGGATTGCAGACTGAGTGCAAGAACAACCGCTCCCGCAGAATCTGCTGGAATAGGCAAATGCGGAACTCAGGGTTCGCAACATGATGAGGCAGCATTCCGGATAAATATTGTGAATATCAGTCGGATACAGGTTATCGGCCAAAGTCATGTCAAGGCATTGCGCGAGGCAAGCGAAATCCGATCGCTGAATTTCTGCGAAACCGAAGAAACCGATATTGCCATCCATTGGTTGCTCAAGGAGAGGGCCAACGGCACTAAAATCGGCGACGTTCCCCTCCAGACTTCTCTGGAACGCGCGGGCGAATTAGGGCCAACGGATTTGCTCGCCGTGACTATCCTGGGGTCATTTCACAATGCTGTCGGACTCCTGAACCACGAAAGTCCTTTCACCGTCTTGTCCGAAAATGAGAAGATGTCGCCCAAAGACATCCAGGAAACTATGATCCCCCATCATGTCATGAGGGACATATTCAGAAGCCAGATCGCGGGACCCAAGCTTCGACGCATCCGGGAAAGTACGGTTGCGCCGATCTTTCATCTCGCGACGCCTCCCCCAAAAAAAGATGAGGACTTCATCCTCAACCGGGTTAACTCGTACCGAAGCAGATCGGCTCACAAGAGTGGCATCTCGCCGTCCCAATTCCGGTTGAAACTTTGGCAGATGGAGATGGAAGTTCTCTCCGAGAGTTGTGCGGAGTTCGGCATCACCCTGCTGCCGCCACCGCCCTGGACAACCGACGCAGAGGGATATCTCGAACCTGTGTGCTATGCTCCTGACGCTACCCATGCTAACGCCTTCTATGGCGAACTGGTCTTGCGGCAGCTGGAGAATCTGGTGGGACAGGAGTTGGTGGAGCAGAGGCCAATGAGCCAGGAGTGCGCTGATGTCGGCTGAAAATCCATACAGATCCTTGCCTGACAAGGCGTTCTGGCGACGGTCGGTTGCCGGCGTTCCACCTGCGACCGTCGACCCGGTCGGGGAATTTCGGCTCAGGATCGATGCGAAGACCAGAGTCGCAACCGCCGGCAGTTGCTTTGCGCAACATATCGCCCGCAAGCTCCAGCAGACCGGGCTGAACTATTATGTAAGCGAGACAGGCCACCCGATCCTGCCGGAGGACGTTCGCGAAAAAAACGGTTACCGCCTCTTTTCCGCACGCTATGGCAACATCTATACCGCGCGCCAGCTCATTCAGCTGATGCAGCGGGCCTATGGGCAGTTCGAGCCAGTCGAAACGGTCTGGCGTCATCCGGACGGATCTTATCGCGATCCTTTCAGGCCCACCGTCCAGCCGGGCGGATTCATCTCCGAAACCGAATTGAAAAAGGACCGGATACAGCACCTGGCAGCGGTCCGGGACATGTTCGAAACCCTGGACGTGTTCGTATTCACCCTCGGCTTGACCGAATGCTGGCGTCACAAGACCGACGGCGCGGTCTTCCCCTTGTGCCCGGGCGTGGAAGGAGGAGACTTCGATCCGAAACTCCATGAATTCTACAATCAGACTTCGGACGAAGTAATCGCCGACATGGCCGCCTTCTTCCAAGCGCTCAGGTCAGTGAACCGCAATGCCAAGGTGATCCTCACGGTTTCGCCGGTTCCGTTGATCGCGACCGCGGAACCGGGGGCCCATGTCCTTCAGGCGACGTGCTATTCGAAGGCGGTCCTGCGCGTGGCCGCCGAAATGCTGACGAAGAATTTCGACCACGTTCATTACTTTCCGTCATTCGAGATCATCACCGGCGCCTTCAACCGGGGGCGTTATTACGGTGACGACCTGAGGAATGTGACTGAACCGGGTGTGGAACACGCCATGCGCGTTTTTCTGTCTCATGCGGCCGGCATTTCGTCCGCAGAACCGGAGCGGGAATTAGCGCAAACCGCTGCATCGGCAGACGACACCTTCCTGACGGAAGCCGAGGCAATTGTCGATGTCGAATGCGATGAGCTTTACCTGGAGAAGGCCGCAAACCGGTAGCCGGTCGGTTTCGGAGTTGCCATCGGGTCTCGAACCACTCCTGAGCGGGGTAATCCTGTCCCCTGTCGGCCGATTCCACCCGACAGATTTTTTCTAAACTGTAACGCCTTTACTCTAAACTGTAACGCCGGCTTCGAGATACTCTTTCTTTTCCTTAACAATTCTCTTGATTGTCGGATATTTTAAGTTATTCATCACTTTCATTGAATGACAGGACCGCATCAGATCCCGATAGCAGGCATACAGGATATTCTGATCGATCCACCACTGGTCTCCCCTTCGCACATCATACCAGCGCAGGGAAACATCCCTGAGCGCGGAGCTGAACAGCGCGCCCAGTTCCGTATTGTTTACGAAGACCTGATTGGCATTGACCGTGTTCCAGGGCATGTAATTTGACGGAAATTTATTGATATTCAGCGCGATGTCGTAGTCTTTGGCGATATCGACATAATTGGAAAAACCTTCCGGATCAAAAGACACATCGAAATCGGTCACAAGGACAGGCTTTTGGTATGTCTTAAGCAATGCGGGAAGAAGCAGCCATCTTGCGACGGTAAACCAGCTTTTTTCATGGTAAGGCGTCGCATCCGATGACGTCACATCGACTTTGAGGCCTTCCCAGTTCTTCAGTTTGTCCAGGTTCAGAGGCTTATCGCTTTTCCTCATGATGTGGATATGAAGTCGGACGTTTTTCGTCAAGTTCGAAAAGCTCTCAAGATAAATATCGCCAAGCCGTTCGAAATAAATCTCATCCGCGCACGTCAAAATAACCATCTCTTCCGAGCCAAGAGGTTCGCGCTTCTCGAAATTCAACTTCTTATTGAATTCAATAAGCGGACTTGTATTAAGGACATCATTTATATTTGGAATTACGGTCCGCGCGCCCATCATGTAACGGTCCAATTTGAACTTGCTCGGCTTGAACTTATCCGACAGGCAAAATAATCTGAAAGATTCAGCATGATTATTATTGAGGTAATGAAAGACGGCTGACCAGTAAACATACGACCCATGCTTGCCTCTAACAGTCTTTTCCCTCTGAAGAATTTCATTCATCCTCATGAGGAAACTTTCAGTAGGGATCATATCTCCAAATTTACTTATCGTTCTGCTCGTTCTGATAAACATCAAAGATTCAATATAAAAATCAAATAAAACAAAGTATAGATTACGATTAACATTTTTCAGTTTGAAATCTTCTTCAATGAAGCTTTTTAGGAAATTATGCTCCTTTTCCGGTTCTGTTTCGACCTTTCGCCTTAGAGCAGCCCGGATGGACTTGTATTTTGCGTGATTAATCGTCTCTCCTTTGATCTTGCGCCTTAGAATAGTCCGGATGGTTTTGTATATTGCTTGATCAACCGCACTTCTCTTATTGAAAAGTTCCTTTCGAATAATGGAGTCGAAATTCTCCCAATCTCCTAAAATGCTTTCTTTGGCTTGATCGACGAAATCTGACACTTAATTCACACTCTCTTCTTCAGATCGACAGAATAGCCTAGCCGGCTGTCTTTCATATCTGCTCTATTATTGCATATAGGCGGAATATTTTTAAATACGTTAAGAACGCAATTCCGCAAACCCTGCCCTACAAGATGCGGGCGGTATTGTTATCCAAACAGGAAATTTATTCAATAATACGACAGCCAGCAGATTTGAAAAATTCCAGATCAACTAAACCCAGAAGATATCAACTTTTTATTTTTTAATCTCAATTTATTACTGTCTCTAATGCGTAATTATTATTCTTGAATGCGATTTATCACGGAACTTTACTCAAAATCCACCACCGATACGCCCCAGCAAGGCCGATCGCCTGGGACATCGGATACTCAAAGCATGTGAGTTTCCTCTTCCTATCGCCATCAAATTCAATCTGGCGCCGAAATATTTCCGATTTGACCGCAAATTGTGAGCTTGGCGCTTGCATTGTTCGCGGCGATAGGGTCATCAAGGGACGGTTCAAATCACCATGTTGCAGTAACTTCGGAGTATTTCCTTGAAGGGCATCATTCTGGCGGGCGGAAGCGGAACGCGTTTGTACCCGTTGACGATAGCGGTTTCGAAACAGATCCTGCCCGTCTACGATAAACCCATGATCTACTATCCCCTGAGCGTGCTCATGCTGGGGGGCATTTCCGATATCCTGATCATTTCCACCCCGCGCGACCTGCCTATGTTTCAGGCTCTTCTGGGGGACGGATCGCAATTCGGGATCAATCTTTCCTATGCGGAACAACCCTCGCCCAATGGCCTGGCGGAAGCCTTCATCATCGGCCGCGACTTCATCGGAAACGATCCCTGCGCGCTCATCCTGGGCGACAATATCTTCTACGGTGCGGGAATTTCCGCCCTGTGCCGACAGGCCACGGCGCAAGCAGCCGGTGCAACCGTTTTTGCCTATCAGGTCGCCGATCCGGAACGCTACGGCGTGGTCAGTTTCGATCCGGAAACGAAGCAGGCGATGTCCATAGAGGAAAAGCCGCAACAGCCCAAATCAAACTGGGCGGTGACCGGACTCTATTTTTACGACAATGACGTTGTCGACATCGCCGCGTCGGTCAAACCGTCGGCGCGCGGAGAACTGGAAATCACCGACGTCAACATGGCCTATCTGAAGCGCAAGGATCTGAAGGTTTCCTTGCTCGGTCGGGGCTATGCCTGGCTGGATACGGGAACGATCGACAGCATGCATGAAGCCTCGTCCTTCGTACGGACGATCGAGCACCGGCAGGGCTTCAAGATCGCCTGCCTCGAAGAGATCGGCTTTCAGAACGGCTGGCTGGGTCCGGACGAAGTTCTTGCCCGCGCGGCGGAACTGGGCAAGACCGAGTATGGCCGCTACCTGCGCCGCTGTGTCGAGGAGAAGCGCTGATGCCGGAGTTCCGCCCCCTCGGCCTGGAAGGTGTCATCGAAATCGTTCCCGACAAGTTCGGCGATGACCGTGGGTTCTTTTCGGAAACCTACAATTCCAAGACGTTCGCCGATGCCGGCATCGATCTGGATTTCGTCCAGGACAACCATTCCTATTCCGCCGAGAAGGGAGTTCTGCGCGGCATGCATTTCCAGATGCCGCCCTTTGCGCAGGACAAGCTCGTGCGCGTGACCCGCGGGTCTGTCTTCGACGTGGCCGTCGATATCCGCAAAGGATCGCCGACCTATGCGCAATGGGTAGGTGTCGAGTTATCGGCCGAGAAGTGGAACCAGCTTCTGGTGCCAAAGGGATTTGCGCACGGGTTCGTCACGCTCGAACCGCACACGGAGTTCCTTTATAAGGTGACGAATTTCTATTCCCGGGAATGCGACCGTTCCATAAGGTTCGATGATCCTGAAATAGGCATCGACTGGCCTTTCGATGTGTCGCAAGTTGTCCTCTCGGACAAGGACCGCGCGGCCGGTCTCCTTTCCGAGGTGGATACGGGTTTCATCTACGAAGGCTAGTTCATGCGTTTTCTGATCACAGGCGGTGCCGGCTTTATCGGGTCCGCGGTCTGCCGAAGGCTTGCAGGCGACCCGGCCAATTTTGTCGTCAATCTCGACAAGCTGACCTATGCCGGCAATCTGGCGTCCCTGCGTTCGGTCGACAATCTTCCGAATTACGCCTTCGTCCAGGCGGATATCTGCGACGGGGAAACTGTCTCCGCAGCGATGCGCAATTACGACATCGACATCGTGATGCATCTTGCGGCCGAGAGCCACGTGGACCGTTCCATCGATGGGCCGGGCGCCTTCATTCAGACCAACATCGTCGGCACATTCCAGATGCTGAACGCGGCCCGGGGCTATTTTGAAAGCCTCACGGGCGAGAAGCGCGACCGGTTCCGCTTTCATCATATCTCAACTGACGAGGTCTTCGGTGACCTGCCCTTCGACAGCGGGATCTTCACCGAGGAAACGCCGTACCAGCCGTCCTCGCCCTATTCCGCATCCAAGGCCTCCTCCGATCATCTCGTCAGAGCCTGGCACGAGACTTATGGCCTGCCGGTGGTGCTGTCGAACTGCTCCAACAACTACGGTCCGTTTCATTTTCCGGAAAAGCTGATCCCGCTGGTGATCCTGAACGCGCTGGATGAGCGCGAGCTACCGGTCTACGGCAAGGGGGAGAACGTGCGCGACTGGCTCTATGTCGATGACCACGCAGCCGCCCTGCAACTGGTGGCAACGAAGGGTGTTGCCGGTGAAAGCTACAACATCGGCGGCAACGCCGAGCGCCGGAACATCGACGTCGTCAGCGGCATCTGCGCGATTCTGGATAAAAAGCGTCCGCGGGCAAACGGTGCGTCCTACGCGGACCTGATCCGAATGGTCACGGATCGCCCAGGTCACGACCGCCGCTATGCCATCGATGCCAGCAAGATCAGGCGGGACCTCGGCTGGACACCGTCCCAGACCTTCGAGACCGGTCTTGAAGCGACGATCGACTGGTATTTGAACAATGAATGGTGGTGGGGCCCGATCCGCAAGGAGCAAGGCTACGAACGCCTGGGTTCCCTGAAAGCCTCCGGACCCGCGAAATGAGAATTCTGGTCACCGGAAAAGACGGCCAGGTCGCCCGATGCCTCGCGGATCGCGCCGCAAACCATCCGGATCTGGAACTCGTGTTCGCGGCCAGAGCGGGAACCGACATCCTGCTCGATCTCGTTCAATTCGAAACGGTCCGAGAAGCGGTCCGGACCGTCAGGCCTGACGTCATCATCAATGCGGCGGCCTACACCAACGTCGACCAGGCGGAAGATGAACCTGAGCTTGCAATGCAGATCAACGGCATTGCGCCGGGCATCCTTGCCGAAGAAGCCGCCGGCTGTGGCGCGAAGATCATTCAGGTGTCCACGGACTATGTGTTCGACGGCACGCTTGACCGTCCTTACCAGCCGGACGATGCGGTCAATCCGATCGGAGTTTATGGCCGGACAAAACTTGCCGGCGAAGAAGCGGTCCGTTCGGCCAGCGCCGATCATGTCATCGTCCGCACGGCCTGGGTCTACAGTCCCTACGGCAGGAACTTCCTGAAAACCATGCTTCGGCTGGCAGAAACACGGAACGAGATCACGGTCGTCGACGACCAGTTCGGCAACCCCACCTCCGCCCTTGATATCGCCAACAGGCTTTTGACCATCGCTGACCGGTGGCGCAGCGACGGAAAGACGGGGTTGGGGCAGATTTATCACCTGGCCGGATCGGATGAGACCAGTTGGTGCGGCTTTGCCCGAGCCATTTTTGCCGAAAGCGCAAGACGCGGCGGCCCTTCGGCGGATGTGACGGCGATCACGACCGCCGACTACCCGACAAAGGCGGTGAGACCGGCAAATTCCAGGCTGGATTGCGGCAAGCTGGTGCGGGATTTCGGTCTTGTTGCGCCGAAGCTGGAAACAAGCCTCGCGGAGGTCTTCGACGCGCTCGGCAAACTTTCATCGTCGTAACGCCCAGTAATGACGGCTGTTTGCCTCAGGGACGTCGTCGATCGCTCACTCGTCGAACTTGTACCCCAGCCGCGTGGCGGCATCGGAGAACCGCTCCCAGGCCCGCTCTGCCGCGTCCTTGGAGATGGCGGTCCGCCAGGAACCGGCAGTGCCCTTATTGAAAAAGCGGACGCCAAGATTGGTATGCGCTTCCAAACGCCGACCGGCAGAAAAGCGGCCCAGCGGCTTACCGACCTCTTTTGCAGCGTCCAGTTCCCGGCCTTCGAAAGCCTTCAATTCCTCAAAACGCGTTGCCTCGACACATTCGTCGAGCAGCTTTTCATCTACCGGGATCTCCAGAAACCGGGCCACATCCTCTATCGCCCTTCTGGGATTCGCGAGAGTGTCCTCATAGCTGACATAGTGGATCGGAAGGTCCGTCTCATCCAGCCAGGACGTGACATTCTCATTCCAGGTCCCCGCATTGTGCGGGTCAGGCAACCAGACCGGATGCCCTTCGGTCTCGATATAAGTGTCGACCCAGGCGTCCTTTTCCGCCTGCGAAATTTCACCTGTCAGCAGCGCATAATTGAGGGTCGACTGCAGTACGTCGAGCGGGTGCCGATATATATAGACGACCCCGATGCTTTTCTTGAAATATCTGCGCAGCTTTTCCGGGGTCGCATGGCTTTTCATGTACCGCGGATGCCCTTTCGGCGGAGGCATTCGCGAATTCATGAAGCGATCAAGTTCGACAGAATCCTCAGGCTGCCGGCCATGATTCAGGTAGAACAGAATAAAGCGGAACCAGGTGTTCCCGGACTTCGGATAAGAAACGAGCCATATCACGCGTCTCGTTATGCTCATGTTTTCATATTCCTGCGCAGTTCACCGCTCCTTACGAACTTTCTCGTAGATATGCAATGGAGCCATGATCTTGTTGAACCCGTCAAAATAAACAAGTTCGAAGCCCTGCCGGCGGATCAGCTTGTCCAGCGGCCCCATATCAGGCGTTCTGGCCGCGATGTATTGGTCTGACAAGCCGATGAAATAATCCATAAGCTCATGCAGATCCTTCTGGGACATTTGCCGCACCAGCTTATGATAGATCGCCAGAAGAAGAACGATGTCGTAGCTTTTCAGAAGCTTTCCTTCGAAGTCGCTCTTGAACCGGTCTCTGCCAACGGAAAGATCATAAACGAAGAAACCGGAATCCAGATTGCACGATTCAAATACTGTCCGCGCCGCACGGATACCCTCTTCGTAGAAATCGATCCCGTGAATGACGCAGGGGTCGTTCTTTGCGAACTCATAAGGGATCAAGCCGTTGAACGTTCCGATATCAAGTACGGACTTGCCGTTCGCCCGTTCCAACAAGGGCTGAAGACCCGCCGGGCGATCCTTGGCCTCGCCGGATATTGTGCTGAAATTGCTTCTGGTCATTGTGTCCTATTACCGAAACCCGATGGGTTCTTACCAGCGGAAAGTCGACGGCGCGATTGAAACCACCGACGACTTTCCACACTCCGGTCAAACGAAGCCTTGCTTCGGATCGCACATGGCGGGGATTTCTTGAGGGGACCGTCGGAAGATCAGGTCCGGTCCCGGATATTGTAGAACGTCAACGCACCGAACGTCCAGATACCAAGCAGCAACAGAAACGTGCAGATGATGTAGATAAAACGTTTCGGATACTGGGCATATTGCGGAAGCGTCGGCGGAATGAAGGTCGCCAGATAGAGCTCTTTCGCAGCCGCTTCCGCCTTCGCCTTCTCCAAACCAGCCAGGGCGGTTGTGTAGTATTCTTCCGCGAACTGTTTCTCCAGCTCGAGGTCCGAATAACTCCCGATCCGGTAGGGGATGGAATTGTCGGCGGATGAGCCGTCCACGGCTGTTGCCGCTGGCGCATTCGCCCCTCCCCCGAGACGCAGGCGTTCGGTATCGAGCTGCCTCTTCAAGCCTTTGATTTCCTGCTTCAGCATGGCCATCCGGGGAGACTTCGGGTCCAGGTAACCGTCAAGCGTTTTCAAAGTGGTCTGCTTGGTTGTGATCTGCGACTCCAGCTCGCCGATCATCTGAAATGCGAGCTTCGCATTGTCTTCCGGGGATATTTCCTGCGCGGTTTCCCGGTAGTTCAACATCTGCCTGCGAACCGTCCTCAAGCGCACTTCGGCCGTGGCCAGACTTTCCTGGGCGGACTTGAGTGACTGGCGGCGTGCGGATTCCGACAGGTTGTTGATCAGGTCCTCGCTCTTCTGAACGATGTACGCCAAGATATTCCGGGCATCTTCCGGAGTGAAAGCAAGAAGATCGACAACAATGATTCCCGAAGCCTGATCGTATTTTGTCTCGATCTTGCTCTTCCAGTATTTGAGCTTTGCCTCCACCGGCAGATCGGCACCCATCCGAAACCACCAGTCCCAGTCGCTACTCGCATAAATTCGATCTAGGTCGAAGTGGTTCATGACGTCTTCGAGAAACGGTTGGCTCTGCAGGTAATCGTTCAGGATGTAGCTGTTCGAAACTGTGGTGTCGGCACCACTCTGCATCACCAGACCAAGCAGGTCAGTCGCGCCCCCGGTGGAACTTGAATTCCGGACGGCGAAGGCGGCGGAACTCTGATACTGGTCACTGGCAAAGAAAATCATGTACACGGAAACAACCGCTGACGGCACCGCAACGAACAGAATGAACGTCGCGACCATCATGAAATATCTGAGATTCCGCGGATATCTCCAGCGCTTGTGCCCCTTCGCGAAATCCAGCATCTTTCGCGGATCGAGTCCCGACCTTTTCAGGCGCGCCGTAATTTCGCGGTGACTCGGCTCCGGGGGCTTCACATTCGCAATATTGATGAGCTTCGTCGGCTTCGAGCCATCAACTGCAGACGTCTCAACCTTGCGGGCTGTTTTCAGAGCCTGGGACATTTCAACAGCAGCCTTTTGACTTTTACGGACGATACTCGAATTTCATGTTTTCATTATGAACTGCAACTGCATCATCAATATTTGAATAATACGTCAATTCGCCGCCTTCCAAAACAATTCCCGTTGTGCAGTACTCTTTCAAGCTGCCGACGGAGTGCGACACCATGATAATATCCGAGCGTTCCAGCTTTTTTTCAAACGCTTCACGGCATTTCACTCTGAACCGCTTGTCCCCGACGGCCGTGACTTCGTCGATAAGATAGTAGTCGAACTCGATCCCCATACTCACGCCGAACGCCAGACGGGCCTTCATCCCGGAAGAATAGGTTTTGACCGGCATGTAAAATGCCTTGCCGAGTTCGGCGAAATCCCTGACATAGTCGATCAGCTGATTGGTGTCATGCTGATAAATACGGGCAACGAAACGGACATTCTGCTCACCCGTCAAGGCCGGGTTGAAGCTGCCGGCAAATCCGAGCGGGAACGAGACCCGCGAATACCGCAGGATACGGCCGGAATTCGGCCGGATTGTCCCGGCTATCACCTTGAGCAGCGTCGACTTGCCGGCGCCGTTTCGACCGATCAGGCCGATACTGTTTCCACGCGGCACCGTAAAGGACACATCTTTCGCGATATACCGCTTCTGTCCCCGGTGCTTGTAGAATTTGGTAACGTGTTCCAAGCGGATCATTGTTGCTCCCGAATCGCAGAGTCAAAGATCTTCATCGCTAAAAAACCCGCCAAAAACATGGTGCATGCAAAAGTAACGACATAAGGCATGTCGATGAACTGCGCGCGGTAGGTTCCGTAAAACCCCTGCCTGAACTTTGCCACGATATGAATCAAGGGGTTATAGAACAAATATGTCCGATAGGGTTCGGGCACATGATCGGGTATCAGGAACACTCCGGACAGCAGATAAAGCGGCCGGTTGACGATATTGAAAATCTGCTGGTAGGTCGGGCTCATATGGAATGCCACGACGTTCACCATTCCCACTCCCATACCGAGCATGATTGCAAGAACGGTCGCAATTAGAATGGGATACATATCGAGCCGCGGCAGGGGTTCGATGACAATACCGATGCCTGTGAAGATGATCATGCAAACCAGAAACTGGGTCAGGATCTGCAGGATCACCCTTGCATAGACGGTGTCATAGGGATTGACCACCGGGTAGTTGAGCAGGTTCCTGTTGGACTTCACGGCGCCTGCGACCTGGTCCGCCATGGATCTGTAGATCCAGAAGGCCATGTAGCCGGTCGCGAAAAACAGGGGGAAATTGGTCCCTAGCGCCGGCGTTCTGGCGATGGCCGAAAAGATGACGGAGAGCAGTGCCACAAATGCGAGCGGATCGATAATGGCCCAGGCATATCCGCCGAACTTCGTTCCGTACCGCGTGCACATTTCACGGATGACCAGCGCCGCCACCACCGTCAGCTGCTGTTTCAGTACGGATTGAATCGTCAAACCTCTGACGCCTAAAGACGGCATGTTTTTCTGCCTGGATCTGTCGAAACGCCGGATGACAAAGTTTGTCTGAATATGATACCTAGCCGGTCCATCTTCCACCTTTGCAAGTGGTGCCGTATCAAACCTTGACGACAAGGCACTCCTACCTGCATTCCATGCGATGGTCAACTCGTCAGCAAGGTGCCCCAGGCACTCTTGGACGCGCAAAATAGGCAACGGGCCGCAGTCGAATGCTGAGCGTCAGATATCTCAAGAATGCCTATGACCATGCCCTGGGACGGCCAAAGACCGCCTTCCCGACGCGCTATCACTATCTGGAAATCGTCCGCGAGGAACTCGCTGACAGATCCATCGAGCTGCGGGAAGCCGGCCAGCATTGTCTTTTGCTGACCGATCTGAAGAGCGGGCGGCGCCTTCTGGTGATCGTCCGCTACGCGACTGAGAAGGATATCCGCCTGATATCCCGGATGCGGCAGCAGCCAGAAGCGCGCATTGCCTATCTGCTGGACGACGACATCTGGGCGATGCTGGAGGACGAGGACCTTCGCCCGGATTACAAGGCCCGTCTGAACTGCTTTCTGAGCCAGCAGTTCGATGCCATCCGTCCCCATATCGACGTTTTTCTGGCCCCGAGCCGAAAGATCCTGGGCCGTTGTCCGGAATTCCCGGGCCAGTACATCCAGCCCGCGCATATGAACCCGTCGACGGACATCGGACACTTCTCCGATAGCGGCAGGATCCGGATGGCGTTTCTGAGTTCCAGCACCCATCACAACGACTTCCAGATCATCGCACCGGGCATTCGAGCCGCGCTCGACAAAAACCCGCGGCTTCATCTCACAACGCTCATGGGAAAGCGCGGCGAGGACCTGATCGCATCCGGTCCCCAGGTCACCCATCTCGGCGACAAGTTCTTCGATAATTTCCAGGTCTGGCTGAGGAAGCAGCGGTTTCACATCGCCCTTGCGCCTTATGTGCCCAACCCGGTCAATGACGCCCGCTCCAACCTCAAGCTCCATCAACATGCGTTCGTCGGCGCCGCCGGCGTTTATTCACCCACCTCGGTATTCAAGAAATACGCGCATCACGGCACCGACAGCCTGGTGGTGGAACACACAGCGGATAGATGGGAAGAAGCGATCGCCAGGCTTGCCGGCGATCCGGCGACAGCCGCGAAAATCGCTCTCGGCGGCATTGAAAACAGCCTCAGGATCGGCGACAGGCATATGACGGCCGAAATATGGGAAAGTTGCCTGAACGATCCGCTTGGTTCTTAACCCTACATTCGAACTCAAATTTAATGCCGCAAACATGCACAACAAGATTAATCGATAAATAAATAAACCATCATAATATTCTCAATTTTTCCGTAATATACTTTAAGAAGTCCACCCTATACTTTATTTTCAAAAAGCCTTGATAGGCTCCAGAGCTGCATTTAATGTGCGTTTTCTCGCTGCAGATTCGTTCGGGAGTAACCTAGATTGGCTGAAACTAAAATCATAAAAGGCTGGCATCTTCCGTCCTCGGAAAAGCATTTTGAAGATTATCTGCTGCATAACAAAGATGCTATTGCCACAGGCCAGTATCAGAAGATCCAGAGAGACATCGCCCTCAGCCACGTAAAATCCTTTCGGCGGGCAATTGATATTGGGGCTTGCGTAGGTTTCTGGTCACGAGACCTGTGTGAACAATTTTCCCATGTGGAGTGTTTTGAGCCATATGACGAGCCGTTGAATTGCCTCAGGCTAAACCTTGCCGGGAAAGACAACTGCACACCGCATCAGGTGGCCCTGTCGGACAAATCCGGAACGGCCATTCTCTCGATCGATGAAAGAGGCATAGGGCATTCTTCCATCGTTGAAAGCGAAGTGACTGCGACAAAAAAAATAGAAACGAAACTTTCCAAGCTCGACAGCTTCAATTTCACGGATGTCGATTTCATTAAGATTGACGTTCAGTTTCATGAACTGAACGTCCTGCGCGGTGCGCGAAAAACACTGGAGCGAAATTCTCCGGTGCTCTGCGTAGAATGCGGAAGAAGAACATCTGAGGAGTATATTTATGTCAGCCGAGTAATCGAGTACCTATATAATCTCGGCTATAAAATAGTCGCAGAGACCGGAAAGGAAATAATCTTCAAAAAAGAAGGCGAACCCAGGTCCATTCGTCATTTTGAACCCCTGTTACGCCATCTTACCTTTATTCCTTTTACCTAGAGTCAGCCCCCTAATCCCGGAAGGCCTTTTCGGAAATCGCGCTTGGCACGACCGCGTCCGAAGAACCGATTTCCGCTATCGCAACAAATGCAGATAGCGTTGCGTGAGGCTTGACCCCTTTCGAACGAACGACTGCAATGGATGGTCCGGTACCGTGCCGTGATCCTGGAAAGAGCCAACACCAAAAAAAGAAGGTTTCTCTATTCATCTGAATAGGAATCTTAAAATTCCCAAGAGAAAAACAGCTATTAGCTGCCAGTGTTTTTCCACCAGGACTCTTTACGTTTCACCTTTAGGTCCCTCGCCTGGCTCTGGCCCATCGCCTTTCGCGGGCCCTTCAAATGGTCCAGATAGGCGCCAAGCTCACTGTTAATAAAGACATGGCCGACCGTCGTGCTGTCGCCAATAAAATAGAAGGTTGCCAGTCCTTCCCGCTCCATGTCCTGTACGATTTTCCAGAAAATATAGCTGTCGTGACTTTCCTGAATTTCGAGAAATTCGCCGGACAAATAGATTTCATCAAACCGGCGGGCGAACTCATCGATGAATTCATGGTTCAAATTATAACCGACCCAACCGCATTCCGGATAATTCTTCCGGTTGAGATACGTCGCCAGCTGGGTTTCCCTAGGGGCAAGTTTGTCCAGGAAGCTGCTGGGAACCGGGCTATGGGTAATCGTGTCCGCATCCAGCCAGATCAATTGATCGGCGACGCCTTTGGTGCGGCGGATAGCGTCGGTCACGGCGAAAACCTTGTTGGTGAAACGAATCGCATCCCAGAGAAAGTCAAACTTTCCGTCGCCGAGCGGACTGAACCCGTTGGCGAAAGGATGACTGCCGAAACGATTGCGGAACTCGATCAGCTTGGGCAATACAGCCGTATGATCGAGAACGGTCAGGTTGGGCGCCGTTTCCTCTACGTCGACATCTTCGGCATAGACAATAAGCTCAACGTCCTCGGGCCACTTCTCCAAAAAGGTATTCAGGCATTTCTTTCCGTATTCCCGGTACCCCGCCTCATGGAAGGTCGTTACCACAACGTGCTTCAAGGGTTGTCGAAACAATTTCTGAATGGCCATAGGTGTCTAACAGTGCTCAAAGGTGCGAACGGGCGAAGGAATGGGCTGACGCAGGATGATCTACATCACCGTTTTCTAGCTGACCGGCTCTGATTTGAGAAGTATTCCCGCTCCGGTTTTTTTGCGATGCACAAATGGCGACGACAGCATTTTCCGGATACGTAAGGCTCACGGACATTTTCCGGCAGCTAAATCGGTAGACTCGAGTCAAAAGGCTTGCCTCATCCGCATGACACCAAGCTATCCTGCGACCAGGTTTGGGGAAGACCAAAAGCTATGCGGCTCGGCGCATCGCCCCCAGGAGAACAGAAGAAAACATTTGCCGTATCGATGACTTTATTGCTAGCCATAACCCAACTCAACACTCTGCCCTAAAGAGCACGAAAGAATTAACATGAGCTTCCCGATCGAACCTTCGACTTTCAAGGAAAACCCATACAAGGAAGAATGGTTTGACCAGGACTTCCTGTACTCTCCTGACGGGAACAAGACTTATCCAAATCATCACTGCAAAAAAACTTTTGAAGTATCCTTTCCATTCATCAAAGAATTTAGAGTAGCATTGGATATCGGCTGCCGAGACGGAGAATTTTCGAGGTATCTACAGCATTATTTCCAGCATACATATGCGTTTGATGCTCGGATGCGTAAGAGTTTTCCATTTAATGTAGATCTCAAGAAAACAACACATTTTTGCTGCGCGCTTGGCGACGAGCCTGGAGAGCTACTAATGAGTGGAGGGCAGCACAAATATATTGAAGGAAAAGCTGCTCACTATAAGGTATTCACACTCGATTCTTTCGGCTTCGAAAATGTCGATTATATCAAGATCGATGTGGAGGGTTTCGAACAAAAGGTTCTCTTGGGCGGCGTAGAAACCATCAAAAAGAATCTACCGCTGATTGTCATCGAGCAGAATGACGTCTGTCTGCCGGGCGAGGAGCCCTTTGCCGCCAAGAAGTGGCTGGAGGCTCTTGGCTACAAGCATGTTGCGACTTGCCACCGCGGCTGGGACTACATCATGCAGCCGCCGAAGAAGCTGAAAGATGCATCATCTGGCGGTGTACTTGGCAACCTGCTGAATTCGATCCTGTCTCGCTAACAAGGACCAGCATGACCGCTCGCAGACAAGCAAATATATCTGGTGGTTTTTCCGAATTTCGGCAGCCGCCGCAACATGTGTCACCGGAGTCGCTTCGCCTCGCGCGCCAACGCTGCGAAGGCACTCGGGCATAGCAGTTGTCATCGCAAGAATGCGGAAAATCTATTGCCGGGCTGCGGAAGGCCGTTTCGTTCCTTTTATAGGGCAGAAAAATAGTGTTTTTCCCGGTGCGTTCGTGCAAAGAAGGTGCCCGACAAGCTCGAAACACATGACCACTCCGATGCACTTCTGTATCAGACAGTTGGCAATGAATTTTGAAGTCTCGCGAGCGTTTGAATGAAAAGCCCATCGAAAATAAATAAAGCTCTCCGTGGCGCCATCGAGCAAATCTCTGGACTTTTTGGATTTTCCAGCAGATTGCAGAGAGAATACAATATCGCCAATTCTGGCGATATCTTTGACAAATACTGGTATCTGGAAAAGAATCCGGATGTCCGCAGCAGCAAAATGGACCCGCTCGTCCATTACCTGAAGTTTGGCCATCTGGAAGGGCGGGATCCCGGGCCAAGTTTCAGCACGAAAGCCTATTATTTCCTGCACGAAGACGTCAAAAAGGCAGGCCAGATTGCTTTGGTGCATTACGAGCAGCACGGCCGCAATGAAGGACGTCTCATTTTCAGTTCGGAGGAAGGGGCAAGGATCCTTTCCACCGAATCCGGCCGGAATATGCTGGCAAGCGGCAAGCGCTTCAGTAAGGGCTTTTCCAAACAGCATGCGGTGAACAAGCGGAAAGAGCCGGCGACCGGGGGGATCATCCCCGTCTCCTTTCCCCTGGTCCGCCCGCTCTCCAATCCCTGGGAAGGGCGATCGGTCTTCAGTGCGACGTCTAAACCCGGTCAGATCGAACTTGGCGGTGAATTCCTCGGAACAATCGGCCAAGCTTCCGATGCAGGCCTGTCCGAACTCAAGGGCCCTCTTGCCGCATTCGGCGAATTGATGGGTCCCGGTGTGACGTCTACGTTCCGGTTTTCGGCAGACAATGCAGATGCCGAAGCATGGAACCTGACGGGTCCGTTCACCGATGACTGCGATGCATTTCTCTTTCCCGCATTTGCCGGCAAGGCCGACGTTTCGGTTCTGGACCTGTGGCATGCATCGGACATGACCCTGCGCATGCGCCTGGAAAACGGAGCGCCCGCGAACGACCCCGCATCGGCGCCGGTGATCCGCCTTTTTCAGGCCGATCCGTTCAGGCTGGAACGCCTGTCCCTGCTGGCTGAGTGCTCTATTCTGGAGAGCGGCCCGGTCGTGCTGGATGTGCCGCTGGCGAATGCGTTCTTCCCGGTTCTCGTCTGCGTGAATTCGGCCAGCGGCGAGCTGCTGGCCTTATCGCTTCTGCCGTTCCCGTCCCTTTGCAGGGGCGGAGCCCATTATGGTGAGCTTCTGGCCATATGCGAAGCCCGGTCCGATCTGGACAATCTCGCCGACCTGTCCTGCCGGTATCTCGGTGCCCGGCTTAATCGGCCGGCACCGCAATGGGCCGTCAACCAGATCCGCGTTCAAACCGGAGAGGCGCTCGGTTCCGAAAGGATTTTCCAGCCAGACATCAGGCTTTGGGCTTCTGTCTGCTTCAATCTTCCGATTGTGCCGGAAGGACATCCGGCAGGCGATGCGGGAGCCGGCGAGGCCGAACTGGTCAAGTCGCTTCTGGAATGGCCGCAATCCTACGCGCCCCTTTCGACGGATTTCCGCGCCAAGGGATCATCAGGTGCCGACGGGGGCCTGACCCTTGCTCCCGACTGCATTCCCTCGATCGGGATCATGGTCGCCGGTGACGGACATGAAAGCCCGGCCAATCGGCCGGCGATCCTGGCAGTGGCGAACGCACTGACCGCCGTTCCTGCCTGGTCCTTGACCCGCAGTCCTGCCGACCCGTCCCTAAAATCCGACGCGCGCTCCGCCGGCAATTTTCCGTCCCTCGATGCGGTTGACGCCCAGGCTTCCAAGACGGATGGCGCGGCTCCCTCGGAAGCACAGGACGCCCTTTGCCTGGCCGTTCGGTTCGCGAACCTGTCGCATCCGGACGAAGCGCGGCTGCTGATGCCTTTTTCTCCGGAGACAAGCCTGCCGGGCGCACGTTCCGAAACCCGGCCACGCTTGTCGGTTTTCATCTCCTGTTCGGATCAGGAAAGCGCGCTCAAGACAGCCTTGCAGGCTCTTTTTCTCCAGGACGAAATCGAAATTTGCGATGTTGTCCTGTCCATCCCTGAAGAAGACACGCAAGCCCGGCAGATTGCGGCAGCCGTCAGCGAGATGGAAACGCCTTGCCCCCTTCGGGTACTGCTCCGGCCTCAGACGAGCAGTTTAGGAAATGCACTGAACTCCGCTGCAGCCGACATGAGCGGCGACCAGGTTCTGGTCATGAGCGACGCGGTGGTTCTCCATGATCCCCGGACCCTGTCCCTCCTGGGTGGCATGATCAGCGAACCGGATGTGGCTTCGGCCAGTTGCATGCTTATCGAGCAGGTCAAGGTCGACAAGAAGGTCGAACGGCCGGAAATCCGCTCCTATGGATATTTTCTCAACCAACTACCCAAGGACCGGACCGCACCGTTCACGGTCTGGGAGCCTGGATGCCAGGGCCTTTTCCTCCGGGAGAACTATCCGGTGTTTGCGAACCATGGCGACCTGTTCCTGACCAAAAAGGCGACGCTCGCCGAATTGAAAGGTGCCCTTCCGGGTTCGGACACCCTTTCTGACGTAGCTCTCATGATCGGCAGCCTTGCCTATGGAAAAGGCCTGCGGTCGATCGGAACGTCCGTCGTCAGCGCGGGCGTGACAAAGGATATTCTGCCTCCGGCTGACCGGACACCGTTCGAGGTTCTTCCCGGCCAGGAGCCGTCCGAAAACGCGCGCTTCCATCCGAATGATATCGTCATAAGAATGCTGGACGCATGAATGTCTGCATCCTTGTCGGCTCATCGGAACAGCTGAAAAACGCCGGCGTTCGCATTCGCTACGAACGGCTGAAGTCCGCCCTCGCGCCTGCAGGCCATCACCTGGACATCGTGCCCATTTCCAAATTTTCGCGGCTTGAACACTTCCGGCATGACATCTACGTCTTCAGCAAATGCTACGACGCCGGATCACTCGTGATTGCGCATCATTTGCGCGCCTCCGGCATCCCTATCGGCGTCGATCTTTTCGACGACTGGTTTTCGCACGCCACGGACAGCCGGTTTACCAGATACCGGTCCTGGCTCGGCCATTTTCTGAAGCTGGCAAATTTCGTCCTCGCCGCTTCGGGCCGGATCCGCGGGGTGATGGAAGCCTTCGGGAGCACACTTCCCTTTCATGTTATCAACGATCCCTTCGCTCCTGACTTCTCACCGGCCAGACTGATCGAGACCTTGAACCGAAAGCAGGATGAGGTCGTACGGACAGGCCGGATCCGGGTCCTTTGGTTCGGGATCGGCGACAACCCGCATTTTCCGGTGGGCCTGCAGGATCTTGTCGCATTCAGCGATATGCTGGCGGAAATGCGCGAACGTGGTCTGGAGATCCGGCTCGACATCCTGACGAACCGCAGGGCGATGACACCTGAACGTCTCGAAATGCTGAAACGGCTCCCGGTACCTTATGAACTGTCGACGTGGAGCGTGCAGCGCGAGCGGGACATGCTAAATGCGA
Organism: Roseibium sp.; assembly: GCF_048260565.1. Classification (GTDB taxonomy): domain Bacteria; phylum Pseudomonadota; class Alphaproteobacteria; order Rhizobiales; family Stappiaceae; genus Roseibium. The sequence goes on from NZ_JBLXGP010000017.1 coordinate 38,697, forward strand.
GCACCGCCAGTTTCCTGCCGGTCAATTATCAGGCCTTCAGCATCACGAAGTCGCTCAACAGGGCGGTAACGGCCCTATGTGCTGGATCGCAGGTTCTGTCAGCCGGGTATCCGCTCTACGACCGCCTCGCTCCTTTTGTCTATCGCAATGCCCAGACTTTTCTACGCGATGCGAAGTCCGGCTCCATGGCCCTCAGGGAAACCACCGTACCTGCGTTTACGCACCTTCTGGCCGGCGTCGCCTCGCCCGCCGGGGAAGCCGAAAAGCTCGTTACGTTCCTGGACCGGATCGACCCCGGTGAGCCAGACGGGAAAACCATCGCCATGACGCGACCGCTCGCAGCGGTTATTCATGGCAGCGCTTCCTCCTGGCGGGTTCATCGACTGGCCAAAAAATTGTCGGCCTTGTCGGTCGCAAGCCCCTTTTGTGGCCTGCCGCTGGACTGGGACATTTCGTTCGCCGATCGCAATGGAGAAAGAGGTCCTGAAATTCTGCTGTCGGGACAATGCATGAAGCTGCTTGGCGCGGATGCGGCCAAAAACTTCGTTCCGGTAAAAGGCGGGTTTTTCGGGACCCGGTACAGTCTGAGCCTCGCGCAGCTTCTGCCTGATTTTAGCGCCCGTAACTGGGCGCAACCCGACCTGGATTCATCCCTTGCCCTCCTAACAACGCAGCCATCCACCATCCGGACTGTCATAAAGGCCATTCAGGCCTTGTTTCCCGGCCTGCCATGCGTCTATTCAGAAAAATCCAGGCTACCACTTGTCCATAATTTCGATGACCGCCTGTCCACGGGAGTAGCAGCTTAATGTCCGAACGCCATGCGGTATTTCTGGTCAATCTTCTTCAGGACGTGAATATCATCCGTCCTCTTGTCTTCATGACCGGACGCGATCTTGGAATAAAGACCCTGATACTGGTCATAAAGAATTTCCATACACGCGACAGGACGGACGTCTGGGGCAAGGAACTCTCAGAGATCTGCGAAGCGACCGGCGCGGTCAAAATCGAAATCGACGATGCCGCAAGCGCAATCCCGCATCTTCAAGGCAAATCGGGCGTTCTCATTGCCGCCAGCGAATCCAACCTCAAGGCACATAAACCGACCCACGACATTTTCCTGAATGCCCCGGCCTCGTTCCTGAAGGTCAACTTGCAGCACGGATATGAATCTGTCGGACTTCTGCAAAGCCGCGATCATGACCGTGCCCATGGAAAAAAGGTCGCATTCGGCGCGGATATCGTGTGTTCCTGGAGCCCGCCTTCGGTCCTGACGTCTCTTCTGCCATCGCAAATGTCGAAGATATATGTCACCGGGCCGTCGACCGTTCTGCAGATGACACCTCCCCGCAATCTGGCGACGGATCGCGTCGAACGCGGGATCGTATGCGAAAACCTGCACTCCGTCAGATTGAATGTCTCCGGTGACTTCAAGCTCGACTTCATGACGGTGTTCTCCGAATTCTGCAGCCACCTCGGAACCGACGGGCGCAAGGTCACGCTCAGACCCCACCCGGGCGGTCAGTATGTGCTGAAGCAGAATGTCGAGCTGCCCGGCAATGTGACGATCAACAACAACCCGATCTACAAGGTCGACCTGCCGCGTTACTCCTACGGCATCTCCGCTCCTTCCTCGGTCATCATCGACATGGTTCTGGCGGGTATCCCGACCGCCGTGTGGAGCGACGCGGGCAGCGTGATGGATGCGGACAACTACGAAGGGCTGACCCACATATCGACCCTGTCGGACTGGTTGGATTTCAGTCGGGAAGCGGTCGCCCATCCGATGCGCTTCATCAGTGCCCAGGAAAAATTTCTCGAAAAGCTGAGAATGCCGACGGATCCGATGGTCGTCTATGAACGCTTCGCCAAGCTGTTCGACCCATCCGTTGAGATCGCTGCGCCCGTGAAAAACGGCGTCCGGGCAAAGGAACGGGTCCTGTTCGTCGAAGACAGCCTCGATTCGCATCTGCAGTCCGCGTTCCTCGATCCGCTGGAAAGGCTGGAGGCGCCTTCCGAGTTCGAGATCGATGTCCTTCATGAGCAACACATGATCGCAAACCTGGCGGAAACGTCGGTTCAAAATTACCTCGACACGCGGATGAGCCGGTTCGATCCGACGTCGATTGTCCTCAGTCAGTACCGCGGCCCGCAACTCGACTTCATCGTGGATTGGGCACGGGACCGGAAAATCCCGGTCGTCCAGTACGCAACCGACCGGCTGTTCAATGTTCCTCCCAAGGCGCCGAACCGCGAGTACCGGCACCTCGGCCGCTCCAAGCGGCTGGCAAACGTGAAATTCGCACTCGACAATGCGGATCTCGTCTACTGCTCGACACCGCAGATGCATGACCGCATCGCGCAGCTTGGCAGCAGCGCCCAATTGAGCCATGGCGCGATAACCTGCTCGGGCGAGATTTTGGTGCCAGCCGATCCGGGGCCGATCACCAGGGTCGGCTATATCTGCAGCGGCTACCAATACGATTTCGATGTCATCCTTCCGGCTGTCTGCCATCTGATGCAGGAAAACCCTGGAGTCGGCTTCGACTACATGGGCGAGTTGCCCCTGCCCGAACAGCTGATGCAGTTCGGCGATCGTGTCCGAACGGTTCCCGTCTCCTGTTCCTACAAGAATTTTCTAAAAGACCTGGCGGGACTGAGATGGGACATCGGTTTGTGTCCGCTCGCCGAAACCGACGTCAGCTTCGGCAAATCGAATGATCTCTGGGTCCAGCTGACCGCCTGCGGTGCCGCTGTGATCGCAACCCGGAATCCAGCTTATGAACAGTGCTGTGCCGACGGATGCGGCATTCTTGTGGGCGCCCAGGACGAATGGCCTGCGGCGCTCAAGACGCTGGCCTCGGATCCGCAGACACGCTTCGACTGCGTACGCAAAGCGCAGGAACGGCTTTCACGCGACTACGCGCCCGCGGCCCATCGTGCCCAGATCTTCGACATGCTGGAGCAGGCACGGACCACCCGCGCACGGAAACTGGAAACCCTCCTGGACGGGCAGCGCATCCTTTATGTCGCAAATGGTTTCATTCCGACCCTGCAGCTCAGTTTTATCAAACCGCTTGCGCCGATTATCGAGAGCGGCCGGACCCAAATGGAGATCCTCACGGAGAAGTCGATCTCCGACAACGGGACAAAGCCGGCCAGCAGCGACGATAACCGCCCCTATATCCAGGAGAAGCTGGAGAGTTTCGATCCCACGATCATCGTTTTCTGCCGGTACAGCGGACCGCACCTGGACCTGTTCCTCGACTGGGCCAACGAGAAGCAAGTTCCCGTTCTCTACCAGGTCGATGACGATCTGCTCAACGTGCCGGAGAACCTTGGGCAGAAGAAGTTCCGCTACCACAACGCGCCGGAACGGATTGCAACGGTCAAGGCGCTTTTGAACCGCTCCGACCTGATCTATGCATCCAACACCCGGCTGAAGGATCGGATCGCCTCCCAGGGCGCCAAGGCGCAGATCAAGGCCGGAGCGATCTATTGCTCGGCCAAGGTGTTGTCGCCGGCCGCCGAAAGACCTGTGCGAAAGGTCGGCTACATGGCCAGCGCCGACCATTCGCACAACCTCGTTCCGGTCCTCCCGGCGATTGTCCGCTACTTGCGCGCAAATCCGGACGTGCAGTTCGAATTCTTCGGCTCGATCCCGATCCCGCCCGAACTTGCGGAATTCAAGTCGCGGGTGAACAGCGCGCCTCCGATCGCCAACTACAACGAGTTCCTGGAGGAGTTCTCCAAGTACGAATGGGATATCGGGATCTGTCCGCTCACTCCGATCATGTTCAACCTGATGAAGGCCAATACGAAGTGGGTGGAATACACCGCCGTCGGCGCCGCGGTGGTTGCCAGCCGGGGAACCGTTTATGACGACTGTTGTTCCGACGGTTGCGGCATTCTGGCGGCGACGGAGGACGACTGGTTCAACGCGCTGCAGTCCCTGACGGCCGATCCCGGGGGCCGTTTCGAACAGGTCGCCCGCGCCCAGGAAAAGCTGACGGAGAAATATTCGACCGATGCCCTGCGGGACCAGGTGCTGCGGATCTTCGAGAAGACGATGGAACTCAGGGCCGCGCGGAAACCTAGTCGATAAGGGCAATTTGCTCTGGCTCGAGCGACAGGCACAGGGTCAGGGCGTCGGCCTCGAAGGCATGGGCCGCGCCGCACAGGTAAAGCTCGCGTGCGCCTTCTAGCGTATCCAGACAGCCCGACGCCGCGGTCTCGAGCCGCAAGGCATAGCCGCCGCTTCGGGAGCGCGCCATTTCGACCGGCTGGCCTTTCCAGTCCCGGGTCAGGGCCTGGTGAATATCGTCCTCCGGCCCGGCGGCATGGAGATAGAAAATTTCCTCGAATTTCTGTTCCGACGCGGATCTGTGCAGGCCGTAGACCGCATAGCCGTCGCGCATGTAGACCTTGCGGGCGTCCTCCGAGCGAACCGAAAGGGCGCTGTTGTAGAGCCGCAGGAGATCGGCGGGATAGGATCCTTCCGTGTTCAACGGCTTGACGATCTTGCGGCCGTCGAATTTGCCGTTGGTGTAGAGATATTTCTTCGTCCCCTTCGGCGCCTTGACGTCTTTCAGATAGTCGAATGCGATCTGCGCCTCCGCCTCGAAAAATCCGCTCATGATCAACGCTGAAGTCTTTGCCACTGCGACACTCCGGTTTCCGTCAGACAAAGGGGCGGGTTTCGAATTCGCGCAACATGCGCCATGCGGTTCCGTCGCCCAGTTCCGCCATCGAAAACTGATTGTAGGCCAGGTGCTGAAGCCAGGGCGTCCGCTCCGGATAGACCGGGTTTTCGATCAGGCTGAAGTCGGTCTGGCCGACGGGTGCCGCCGCGCTTGTCTCTGAAACGAAAACCGGAACCCCGGCAATGGCGGCCTCGATCGCGATGTTGGAAGAATGGGTCACCAGGGCAAAGGACCGGCGGAATGCGTCCTCGATCGGCTCGACGGTTTCGCCGGGCTGCGGTTTGACCCGGACCACGATCTCCCGGTCCGTATGGCTCTTCAGAGTGGCCAGAGTCGTCTCCAGCCAGTCATGGCAGCCATGGGCGTTCATGAAATAGTCGGTCGGCGGGCACACCAGGATAACGGACCCGTCCCGGTTCCAGGGCTGGGTCTCGATATTCAGTACCGACAATCTGTCGGGCGGGCATTCCCTGATCCTGCCCGCCTCGTAACCGTTTCGGGTGATGCGGTAATTCACGCCATGACCGCGGCTGAAATAGGCATGGTCGATGTAAAAGAAATACTGGTTGTTGTCCTTGGCGTATTGCACGACCTTGTCGCTGCCGCGCAGGACCCCCCAGACGATGGGAACACCCGGCCGGTATCCGGTCTCGTCCTCGGCATAACGCAGCTCGCAGCCGATGCCTCTGGCGAAATTCCGGATCATCGCATTGCCACCGCCACCGCGGTTGAGATAGCAGGTCACCATATGGGACTGAAGATCCTGCGGCGGGACGTGGAGATGAAAGCGGGAAACGCGGACTTCCTGTTCGGTCCGCAACACGGCCTGACCCGCGACGCCTACCGTTCCGATCGCACGCAGGGGCATGACGATCCTTAAACCGCCGGCCTGGTCCGCTATTGCCAGATCCTGCCGGTAAGAGAGTTGCAGGTCATCGGGCTGGCGGGTGTCGCCAGTACTGATATCGAGAACTCCTTGGTCCGTTGCAATCCCCTGCGGCAGGAGCTTGTCGTCAAGCTCACGGAAATACGTTTCGTTCTCTTCCGTCGCCACCGGTACATCACGGGCGCCTTCCCATTCGACCGATCCCGCTTCGAATGCCTCCAAAGCCTTGCTGTAAATCGCCTTGTCGGCGGAAGACAGAGAGGCTTTTCCGACGAAGGGAAGGATCATCGCATCTGGATCGTCGAGAACCCGGCTGACATGCTCCGTCGCGAGGTCATTGGAGGACGGGGTTTTCGCCCCGAACAGGCGGGCCAACCGGCCAAACAACGCGCGAACGGGTGTTCTGCCAAGATCCGTGGGCGGAAGGCCCTCGCCGCCTTCCCGCCCAAGCCTGCTTTCATCCACAGCCGCTCGGGAACGGGGCAAGAGCCCCATCCATGCCTTAGCGCGGCAGACACCGGCCCCCGCATCGTCGAAACGGTCATCTCCCTCGTCGGAGAGAACCGCATTGAGGGCCGCAATGAAGCCCGGTGCCAGAACCGAAAGCCGCGGAACCAGACACAAAACCGCTTCCGTTTCCAATCCGTCCACGGCCGCTTTCAGGTCCTTTTCCAGAACCGGCGTCACCACCTGATGGAGGTCTTGTCTTTCCGCATTGGCCTGAAAACACTCCAGGGAGGCTTCTGTCGGTAGTGCAACGATCACCGTCAGTTCCGGCAGTGCCAGTTGGAGGATCTGACCCAGGGCAGGTGTGGCGGCAATATCCTCGAACACCACGATCGGGCAGATCAGATAAACCCGGTCTTTCGGCACCGCTTGAAGATCGCCCTCAGCTCCCGTCTGCGAGAGCCAGGAAACGATTGCATCCCGGTTTGCCTCAAGAAGGTCCGGGAGTTGATCAGCCAGAAAGCGGCGCGTCTTGATATCCCGTATCAGGTCGCGATTGGAATTCACTCTGCCAGGTCCAGAATTTTTGTCGCGAAATTGTCCCAGGAATAGTCGATGACCGTTTCGCGAACGTCCGTCTTCAGCCCGAAGGCCGCTTCGATCAGACCGGCAACGTCCGATGCCTTGGCATCGATGTCGAACAGATAGCCGTTCTCGCCGTGGCGGATGAGATCGGGCGCAAAGCCGGTCCGGCTCGCCACCGGTACCACATTGGCCATCATCGCCTCAAGAAGCGGTATAGGCCCTCCCTCCAGGGTCGATGCCGACAACAGCACGTCGAACCTGTCGTACCAGGACGGGTATTCGGAATAGTCGGCCACGACATACTGGAAATTCGGCGCATTGCTCAGCTCCTCGAACCGGGAATACTCCTCCCAGTTCCGGCCGATCAGGATGAACCTCCAGTCCGCCTGCGTCTTCACCAGTTCAAGCAGCAGGTCGGGGTTCTTGCGTTCGTAGTAGGACGAGGAAATACCGACGGTCTTTCCAGACCGCGTGTGCGGCCGGAACAGCTCGGGATCCGCACCGCCCAGCACGACGCAGCCCTTTTCCGGCTTGAGGCCCCGTTCGAGCCACAGATCGAGATGCTGGGAACAGGCGAAGATCACCTTGGTCGCCTTGTTGAAGGCCTCCACAAGCTCCGCGATTTCCTCGGCGCTGTCTTCTCTCGGGTGCGTGAACCAGATGAAATTGCGGGCGCCGCCGATCTGTTTGGCATTCTTTCGCGTGTGTTTCAGGTAGAGCGAATAATGCGAATAGAAGTAGTTTTCCGCATCGGGCAGCTTGGGCGGATTGTAGGCGACGTGCCAGCTGTCGGGCTGCCGGGAGCCGATCTCCCTGCAGATCGCATCGAGGATCCAGCCCTTGGTATTCTGGTGGGTGACGAAAACCCATTTCGTCTTGCCGGTTTCGTTCAGGCGTTCGGGAAACGGCCCCAGTGCGGCGCAATAGTCCTTCAACGTGGTGACGGCCACGCCCTCCCGCCGGCCTTCCTTGGTAAAGTCCTTGACGAGCTTGGACTTCTCTTCCGGCAGGACCACCAGTTTGACCTTGGCCATGCGCGAGGCCACGCCCTTGTCCATTTCGCTGGTCGCGACGACAGACGGGATGATGCGGTGCCGGATGAAACACTCCAGGAGGGCGGGCGCTTTCTGGAAAACCTGGCTGTCGACGATAAACTCCGCGGTATCGTCGGCGGCAAGAATCCTGTCGAGAACTTCGGGGCTCAATATGCCCAGGGACTGTTCTCTCAGGATGAACAGCGTCGCGCCGGACTTCGGCTTCAGGTCCCGTTTGGCGCGAACGTCGGCAACCAGGATGTCGCGCCATTTCGCGGCAACGACCGGCGCGGAATATTCGGCTGCGACCGCCTGGTATTTGAGAAGGTCCTGGCGGGTGTTTTCCGCTCCCGCATCACCCAGGTACCTGCGCAGACCGGCCTCGAAATCATCGAGAACGACAAAGTCCGACAGTTCGGCCATGGCACCGTTGGAGGTCGCAACGACCGGCACTCCCGAGGCCAGGGCCTGCAGGGCGCGATTCGACGACTTGACCATGGAGAACCTGTCATCGCCATTGGTCAGCAGAGCGACATCGGCCTGTCCCATGGCTTCCGCCATGGCCTCCACGGACCACTCGAGATAGGACGAGGGAACATCGAGCTGGCCGATGACAGAATCGAAAACCGTGCGGTTGTTGCTGACGACCACCAGTTCCAGCGGAACATCCTTCTGCACGGCCCGCAGGGCAGGCACCGCGTTCAACAGGCTGACGATGCCGAACGTGCCGTGGTTCGAGCCGTAGTTCCCGAACCACAGGACCTTCTTGCGCACCGGACCGGATGCGGCCACCGTTTCCGCAGGGGCGGCCTTCACGGCCACTGCAGGCTTTGACGGCTGCTTTTCCTTTTGTTTGCCGGTGGGGAAGAAAAACGACTTCAGCTTCGCGGCAGCGGAGGTTCGCGCTTCGGGTTGTGGCGGCTGAGACTGTTCTTCGGGCGCCGGCGGCAGCGGGCGCGGCGGTGCCTTGCCCGGCTTTGGCGGCGCCTGTTTGACCTTCGCAGCACTGGAATTGCGGAAATACTCCGTCACCGACCGCACGGTTTCCCGGGTTTCCGCGATATCCTTGAGAATGTGGATCGGAACCGATTTCGTCGAATACCCGTCGAGATACTCCTGGATCCGTTCGACCATGGCCGGACCCGTGGTGATGATGCCGCTCAGATAAGGAGCGATCGAACCGAACAGGGCAAGCTGCCAGGGGCCGGGCCGGGCCTTGTAGCCGGGTGCGAGAAAGTCGTCGCACACATCGAAATAGACGGCCTTGTGCCGGCGGAAGGACTCCGAAACCATGTAGACGACCGAGACATCGATCCTCTTGACGACGATCAGGGCGTCAAGACTGTCGAGCTCCTTGAGAACTTCGGTTTCGTCCAGAAAGAATGCGTTCTCGACAGAAAAGTCTTCCAGGGCCTGAGCCATATAGAAGCATCGGTATCGAGCCGAAGCGGAATGAATATCAGTAGATTTTAAATACCATCCGATTTTGAGCTTGGTGTCTTGCTTCATTTCTCTACTGTCTTAATCGGTTTCGGCAAACCGTTCGGGCCAAAAACAGCTGACCTGAACAGGAGATGGATCATACCGCTTGCTGACTTTCCAGGAGGGAAGATCGACAGTCCCCGCGTATAGGCTCTTCATTCTACATAATGAGATTTGAAGACATTGTCGCGTCATTTTGCACCCTCATTCACTGTCATCGGCGAAGCTGAGGATACGCATGCGAAAGGCCTTGGGGTTGCACGGCAAACCGAAGACCATCAGGCGCAGGTTCTGTTTTTGAAGGTCAATCGCCGAAGCGGCCATGATCCGATCACGGCCAGACAGGACTGTGTTTTCTCAGCCCATTCCGAGCTTCAGCCGCAGGCGGACGCCGAGGAGGCTGCCGAGGAAGCCGAACAGCAGCCACAGCCAGCCATGCAGAGAACCGGAAACCAGCCCGCCGAGATAGGCGCCGATGTTGCAGCCGTAGGCCAGACGCGCGCCATAACCCATGAGCAGGCCACCGGCGACGGCCGTCAGCAGATCGCGTTGCGACAGTTGCCGAACGGGGGCGAATTTGCCGGCCAGGGCCGCGGCCGCCATGGCGCCCAGGATGACGCCGAAATTCATCACCGACGTCATGTCGGTCAGAAGGGAACGTTCCAGCGCATCCTTCTGCCAGGACCAGTAGGGCCAGGTTTCCACCGGAATGCCGACGGCGTGAAAGACCTTCGCGCCCCACAGGGCGAAGCCGGAGGTGATCCCCCAGGGACGGCCGACCACGACAAATGTCAGGATGCAGACCAGCGCCAGCAGGAGCGCGCCTGCCATCGGAGACCAGGGGCCGGTCAACAGGGATTCCGTCTTGCGGGCCGGCAGGACCTTGCCATGCGCCTTCCGTTCGATCCGGAGTGTCAGCAAAGCGATCGCTCCAAGCACCAGCGCCGTGATCGCAAAAGCGCCGAGCGGACCGAAGTCCTGAACCAGGGAATAGGACGGCAGCTTCGGCAGCTTCCCCCAAAGATGCATATGGGCGGTTGCCAGGACAGACCCCAGAACAAAGGTCGCGAGCGTCACCATCATCCGGGTCGAGCCGCCGCCGGCCGTAAACAGCGTTCCGGAGGCGCAACCGCCACCGATCTGCATTCCAAGTCCGAACATGAAGGCGCCGATCGCCGCCGCAATGCCGAAGGGAAAGACGAACCCTCCGGTCGGCAGGCCGAAGTCCTTGCCCCAGGCGATCAGGGGGAAGGAAACCGCCGACACCAGCAGGATCAGCACGAATTGCGCCCGAAGTCCCGTGCCACGCCGTTCGGTCACAAGATGGCGCCAGGCCGCGGTGAAGCCGAAGCTGGCGTGGTAGAGCGCAAGCCCGGCCAGGCCGCCGATCAAGGTCGCCATGGCATGTTTGGGTCCGGCAGCCAGAAACGCACCGTAACTGACCAAGGCCAGGGCGCTCAGGGCAACGAACAGGACCGTCCTCTGGGACGTGGATACGGAAAGAGTCTGCATATCAGACCACCTAGGCTTTTCCGTTTCGCGCGACAAGAAATGCCATTCTTCCGCGGAAGGAATTCGCAGCATGATTTTCTAATAAGACTGAATAACGTCTCCCGAGCACACGTCGCCAACACCTTTTTGTGTGTTGCAGTTCAACGCCCGACTGCGGTTCTTTTTGTCGTGCACAATTTTTCGAAGCGCCGCCGAAGCCGTGGCGCGGGCTCCACAGCTTGAGGTCCCGGCACCTGTGCCGACTGAACTCAAGCGATCGCAACATAGGGCAGCCAATGCGTCTGACAGACCAGTTCGGATACGACATCACCCTCGAAGACAAAGAGGCCCTGGCCGCCTGGACTTCCGCGGTCAATGCCTTTCTTGCCCACGGGGCGACGACGGCAGGCCATCTTCAGGATGCGCTTGAGCGGGATCCCGAATTCGCGCTTGGCCATGCCGCCCGCGGCCTGTTCTGCCTGCTGCTTGCCCGGCGCGAACTCTACGACACGGCCGAAGAGGCCTGGAAAACCGCTGCCCATGCCGCAAGGACCCGGCCGGTCACGCCGCGCGAAGCCGTCGTTACGGCGGCACTTCGCGCCTGGCTCGACGGCTGGCCGTCCCATTCGGCCGATCTCCTGGACGAGGCGCTGGTCAAGGCGCCCCGCGATGCCCTGCTGTTGAAGCTGTCGCACGCCATCCGCTTCATACTGGGGGATTCAGCCAGCTTGAGGACCTCGATCGAGCGGATCATGCCCGCGTACGACGAGAAGCATCCCAGCTACGGCTACGTTCTCGGTTGCCGGTCCTTCGCGCTGGAGGAAACCGGCTCCTATCGGGAAGCCGAGGCCGTCGGCCGCAGGGGCCTGGAGTTCTGCAGCGACGACGCCTGGGGTCTGCACGCCGTCGCCCATGTACACGACATGACAGGCCGGTCGGAAGAAGGCATCGGCTGGCTGGAGAGCCGGCCGGACGGCTGGGCCCACTGCAACAATTTCGGCTATCACGTCTGGTGGCACCTGGCGCTGATGTATCTGGACCAGGGCGAAATCGGCAAGGTTCTCGATCTGTACGACCGCAAGATCCGGCAGGACCACACCGACGATTTCCGGGACATTTCCAACGGCACGTCCCTTCTGATGCGGCTTGAGATGGAAGGTGTCAATGTGGGCGGGCGTTGGGAAGAACTGGCCGCCCTTTCCGACAAGCGCGCGGAAGACGGCTGCAATGTCTTCGCCGACCTGCACTATCTGATGGCGCTTCTGAGCGGCGGACGGCGCATGGGCACCGAACGCCTGATTACCGACCTGCGCCGGCGCACGAAAGAGGAAGGCGACCTGCAGCGGATTTCGGCCGAGGCCGGACTTCCCGCAGCGATGGGGCTGGAACAATACCGGAAAGGCAACTACGCCTCCGCCTTCACAATGCTGTCCTCCGCCCGCGAGGCAATGCCGACGATCGGCGGATCCCATGCCCAGCGCGATGTGTTTGAGCGGATGACGATCGATGCGGCCATTCGCGCAGGCCTTGCGGAAGACGCTGAAAAACTATTGAAAGACCGAACCAGCAAGCGCGGCGGCCTCGATCGGTTCGCCGAACAGCGGCTGGAGGTCTGCGACCGGATGCAACGCGCGTCTCTTGTCATGCAGAATGAGCGCTTGCGCGCGACGCCGGCCTGACGACAATCCCGGTTTGGACACAAAGCCGCTTCATAAGGCTGCTGCCAAAGGGACCCAGGAATACTGATATCGTGAACGCCCAGACGACCGTTGCAAAGAAACCGAGAGATCCCCGCCTGGATTTTTACCGGGGGATCGGCATGTTCATCATCTACATCGCCCACATCCCCTGGAACTGGTGGACCCTCTGGATCCCGGCGCGGTTCGGGTTTTCCGATGCGACGGAAATCTTCGTCTTCTGTTCCGGCATGGCCTCGGCGCTGGCCTTCGGGAAGGTGTTCGAGATCCACGGCTGGGGCATCGGAGCTGCCCGGATCATGCATCGGATGTGGCAGGTCTACTGGGCGCATATCGGCCAGTTCTTCGTGATCGCGGTCAGTCTGGTCGCGCTGCACGAAAGTGGATATCTGGAAACCTGCTGCGGTCTGACCGAGGACTACGTGGCCTCGCTCAATCTCTGGCACCTTTTCGACAATTCGAAGGTCACGCTGCCGGGGATTTTCAGCCTGACCTGGGTGCCGAACTATTTCGACATCCTGCCGATGTATATCGTGATCCTGGGCCTGATACCGGTGATCATGTTCATCGCCAGCTATTCGGTGCCGGCCGCCTTTGCCTTTTCAATCGGCCTGTGGCTGATGGCGAACCTCGGTTTTCTCAACCTGCCGGCGGAACCCTGGTCGGACCGGCCGTGGTTCTTCAATCCGTTCGCCTGGCAACTCGTCTTCTTCACCGGCTTCGCCTTCATGCGCGGCTGGCTTCCCGCGCCGCCGGTAAACCGCAGGCTGGTGGCGCTCGCCATCGTCATCCTGCTGGTCACCCTGCCGTTCGCTTACTTTCGCATTCATCTGAACGTGCCGTGGGTCGACGACATCCGCAATTCGATCGAGCCCTTCTGGAGGAAGACGGAATTCGGACTGTTCCGCTACATCCATTTCCTGGCACTCGCCTATCTCGCCTGGCTGGCCGCCGGCGAAAACGGACGGCGCCTTTACGGCCATGGGCGGAAATGGGGTACCTTCGTGCGCGTGGTCCAGAAAGTCGGCCAGCAATCGCTTGCTGTCTTCATGGCGAGCCTGGTGATCGCCCAGGCGGCCGGTATCCTGCGCGACATGGTCTGGGGCCGGGACCAGTGGGTCCCGCAGATCCTGTCGAACCTACTGGGCTTCGCGGCCCTGATTGCCGTCGCCTATACGGTGTCGTGGTTCAAGAACCAGCCCTGGCGCAAGCCGCCGGCAAAGCTGCACAAGCCGGAAGGACCGGAGATGACCGCTCCCGAAGGCGGAGAACCGGCCAAGGAGCCGTCCAGGCGACAGGCCGAAGCGGTTTGAGTTCGACTGAATTCCCAGATTGATCATCAATGCTTTTGGGCGATTTCCTCCTTGCCCTGCAGGGCAACCAGGGTTGGGAACGGCCCTGCTTCCCGCATAACCGTCACCACGGACCTGATCCGGTGCCTACTCGCAGATCCACTTGCCGCAGCTTGGATCATAGGAACAACGGCTCTGGAAATGATTAGGCCCCGGGTCTCACTGCGTTCGCCCGGGGTCACAGCATGTAGGTGCGGGGCGCAATGACTTCCCGGACGAAGCGATAGCGGTGATCCGGGGCGACGATGAAGAGATGCACTTGCTCCAAACGAAAACACCGGCCTCGCGGCCGGTATCTTTCATCGAGATGTTGGTTTCCGCCCGCGAATTCAGTGCAGGCTCACCATTTCCAGTTCCTGCTCGAAGGCGTTGGCGATTGCCGCTTCGCGGTTGTCGGCAAGCAGGATCGGGGTGCCGTCGGCGTTCAGCAATGCCCACAGGCTGGGATTGCCCTCAAGCGGCGGCATTCCCGGAAACAGGCTTTCCAGTTCGGCCGGCTGCATCTTGCGGACGTAGGCCAGGGTTCCGTTTCCGAGATCCGACAGCGCATCCTTGCTGATGTCGAACGTCGTATCGTCGCGATCGGGGGTATTGGGGTCGTGCATCAGATACTCTCCATTTTCCTTATCCGGCGGATGGGTCATTCGCCGTTGGAGATTTCGATTTTCCGGATAACGCGTTCCGGCTCCGGGCGTGCAAGATCGATCGACAAAAGACCGTCCTTCAGATCGGCTCCGAGGATTTCGATGCCTTCTGCCAGAACAAAGGCACGCTGGAACTGGCGCGCGGCAATGCCGCGGTGCAGATACTGGCGCGACTTGTCGTCGACCTGGCGGCCGCGGATGACCAGCTGGCTTTCCTCAACCGACACGTCGAGCTGATCCCGGGTAAACCCGGCCACTGCCAGAGTGATCCGGATGACGTCACCCTGATCCTCGGTTTTGGGCAACCGCTCGATATTGTAGGGCGGATAGCCGTCATTGGCGGCTTTCGAAACCCGGTCGAGCACCCGTTCAATGTCATCGAACCCGAGCAGAAACGGGCTGGAAAACGCCGACATGCGTGTCATCGTCAAAGTCCTTTTAAAGCGACCTTGCACCCGGACCCTAAACCAGGCATCCGGACGGGGTGGATCTCACCCCTCGTCTGAGACAAATATGGCGACTTGGGCCGAAGACTTCAAGTTCCCGTCACATCAGCGACATTACAGGCGCGCGGGCTTGCGGACACTGCGAACTGTCTGCAAAGTCTGCGCGGCAGAACTTCATGGTAGTGCCGGAATGGGCATATTGGACAAATGACGCATCGCGACTATGCCGGGCTGCGTCGTGCACTTTCCGGACGGGTGCAAAGACAAAAGGGCATGACCAATTGAAGATCGCCTTGGGAGTTTTATTGGCTGCAATCTTCGTCGCTGCACCCTTTTTAAGTTTGAATTATTCTGGCTATTGCCTTTCCGAGCAGCGCTTTCTCACGAAAGACGAATTAATCGAGAGTACTTTGCGTGACGCATATCGCTCTGTTTTTGAATATCCGTATTCCAGTTTGAATGTTGACGAAGAAATACACATGAAAAACATTCGAGAATATATTAAAAATAATCCAGATTGCTGCAAGATACTCCGTAACTTCCAAGAATATAAAGCCGCTGACGCCGAACTGGGGGAAGCATACAGCCCAGAGGGTTACTTCTATCCGACGTTCTGGGGGAGGATATGGGGTGATGAAAATTATCTGGTGCAAGTTCGTTACACCGGCAAGCGTCAAAATGGTGGCGTTTTTGAACAATCCGGCCCTCGGGTTATCTATCGAATGATCGGCACTTGCGGGAAAATCAAAGACTATCTTTAGGAGAGAACCCCATGACCCGCACCGAATTCGATGCCTATTGCGCCGGCCTGCCGGCCACGACCAACGTGGTTCAGTGGGGCAACGCTTCGGTCTGGAAAGTCGGCGGCAAGATCTTTGCGGTCTGTTCCAGCTGGGGCGAAGGCTCCAAACAGCGGATCGCCTTCAAGTGTTCGGACCTGTCCTACATGATGCTCACCGAAGAGGACGGCATCGTGCCGGCGCCTTACCTGGCCCGGGCGAAATGGGTGCAGGTATCGAAGGACAAGGCGCTTTCCGACGAGGACCTGAAAACCTATATCTCGACAGCCCACGGTCTTGTCGCCGGGAAACTGACGAAAAAGCTGCGGCAGGAGCTGGGGATCGATGCCTGATCCCGGTACAACCTCTTCCCCGCCGGGCAAATACAGATCCCTGTTCTTCCTGATGCTCGCCGAAATCGCCGGCATGAGCCTGTGGTTCATGTCGGCGGCGATCCTGCCGGACATGGTGGCCGAAGTTCCGGTTTCGGAATTTCGGCAGGCCGCCCTTTCGAGCGCCGTCCAGATCGGTTTCGTTGCGGGTGCGCTGGTCTCCGCCATCTTCGGCCTGCCCGACCGGTTCGATCCGCGACGGGCCTTTGCGGCCTCTGCCCTGATCGCAGCGACAGCGAACGCCAGCCTGCTGGTGACCGTGCCGGGAGGCGATCTCGCGATCCTTGCCCGGTTCATCACCGGCGCCATGCTGGCCGGCGTCTATCCGGTCGGCATGAAGATCGTCGTCGGCTGGGGGCAGCGGGACCGGGGTTTTCTCGTCGGCGCCCTGGTCGGTGCGCTGACCTTCGGCTCGGCAGCGCCCCATCTGCTGGCCCTTGCCGGGGGAGCCGACTGGCGGTGGAGCGTCGGCGTCGCCTCGCTGGCAGCCGCCATCGGCGGGCTCTTGTGCCTGGCGACGAA
Source organism: Roseibium sp. (assembly GCF_048260565.1). Lineage (GTDB taxonomy): Bacteria > Pseudomonadota > Alphaproteobacteria > Rhizobiales > Stappiaceae > Roseibium. The sequence goes on from NZ_JBLXGP010000017.1 coordinate 55,157, forward strand.
ACTCGGGCCCTTCCATGCGGCGGCGGGAGAATTCCGGTTCCGCTCCATCGCCCTTGCCTGGACCAGGCGGAAAGTCCGGCTCGCCTATGCGGGCTATCTCTGCCACATGTGGGAACTCTACGCCATGTGGGCCTGGATCGGCCTTGCCGCCACCTTGTCGTTCAGCGCATCGATGGCGGAGGACAAGGCGCTCGTCTTCGGACGGCTGCTTGCCTTCGGCGCCATCGCGGCAGGCGGCGCGACCAGCATTGTCGCAGGCGTCTTCGCCGACCGCCTCGGCAAGGAAACCATTGCGCTTTGGGCCCTGATCTTCAGCGGCAGCGCCGCACTGGCGACCGCCGCCACCTTCGGCGGGCCGCCCTGGATCACGATGATCTGCGTGCTTGTCTGGGGGGCGGCGATCCTGCCGGATTCGGCACAATTCTCGGCGCTGGTGGCCGACCACTCGCCGCCGGAAATGACCGGCAGCCTGATGACGTTTCAGACTGCGCTCGGCTTCGCCCTGACCTTCTTCACGGTGCAGGCGACGCCCGTACTGGCGGCCGAGATCGGCTGGCCCGCCGTCTTCGTGATCATGGCCATCGGCCCGGCCTTCGGCATTGCCGCCATGCTCCGGCTCAGGGCGATGGAATAACGCCCCTGCTGCCGACGCTGCGATGTCAGCCGTCGATCCGCCGGCCGTCGTCCGCGTTGAAGAAATGCAGATCGTCCGCCGAAGCGTTCAGATAGAGCACCGTGCCGGGATCGTAGCGGGCATGGCTCGGCGCGCGCACGACGAGTTCCGGGCCGGCGCCGTCAAGCTGGCCGTAGATGTAGCTTTCCGCGCCGACTGGTTCCAGAACATTGACGGTGAACTCCATGGAGAGCTTATCCGGGCTTTCCGTCTTCTCGCTGCCGATTTCCATATGTTCGGGGCGGACACCGAGCAGATAACGATCCGCTCCGTGCAGGTTCGGCCCATCGAGGCCGGCTCCGCTGTCAGCCTGCAGACGGCCGTTTTCGGAACGCACCGGAACCAGGTTCATGGCGGGCGAGCCGATGAAACTGGCCACGAAGGTGGACGCCGGCTTGTCGTAGACATCCACCGGCGCGCCGATCTGCTCGATCGCGCCGCCGTTCAGCACGATCAGCCGGTCGGCGAGCGTCATGGCTTCCAGCTGATCGTGGGTGACATAAACGCTGGTGGTGCCGAGCGACCTCTGCAGGCGCTTGATTTCCACCCGCATCTGCACCCGGAGCTTGGCATCCAGGTTCGACAGCGGCTCGTCGAACAGGAAGGCCGCGGGTTCGCGGACGATGGCGCGGCCCATGGCCACACGCTGGCGCTGTCCGCCCGACAGCATGCGCGGCTTGCGGTCGAGATAGTCGCCGATCTCCAGAATGCGGGCGGCTTCCTTCACGCGGCGGTCGATTTCGTCCTTGGCGATCTTCCGGTTGCGCAGCCCGTAGGCCAGGTTGTTGTAGACCGTCATATGCGGGTAGAGCGCATAGTTCTGGAACACCATGGCGATGTCCCGGTCCGCCGGATCGACCTTGTTGACGATCTTGTCGCCGATACTGATCTTGCCCGTGGTGATGTCTTCCAGCCCTGCGATCATGCGCAGGAGAGTGGACTTGCCGCAGCCGGACGGGCCGACGAGCACGATGAATTCGCCGTCGGCGATGTCCACGGACACGCCTTTGACCGCTTCCACCGCGCCTGCGTAAACCTTGCGGACCGTATCGAGAGTAATCGTTGCCATCGGATATCGCTCACTTGTCGCTTTCGGTCAGGCCTTTGACGAACCAGCTCTGGAACACCACGACCACCAGGACCGGGGGCAGCATGGCCAGGATCGCAAGGGCGAAAGCTTCGTTGTAATCGGGGATCTGCGAGCCGATCCAAACCAGAAGGATCTGCTTGATGCCGCGCACGAGGGTGAAATACGCCTCGTCGTTGGTGGTGATCATCGGCCAGAGATACTGGTTCCAGCCGTAGACGAACATGATGATGAAGATCGCGGCGATCATCGTCTTGGAGGTCGGCACCAGGATGTCGATGAAGAACTTGAACGGACCGGCGCCGTCGATGCGTGCGGCTTCCAGAAGTTCGTCGGGAACCGACTTGAAGAACTGACGGAAATAGAACGTGCCCGTCGCAGAGGCGAGCAGCGGCACGATCATGCCGGAAAAGCTGTTCAGCATGCCCATCTTCTGCACCACCTCGTAGGACGGCACGATGCGCACTTCCAGCGGCAGGAGCAGCGTGGTGAAGATCATCCAGAAGAAGAACGTGCCCGCCTTGAAGCGGAAATAGACGATGGCATAGGCGGCAAGCATGGACAGGACGATCTTGCCGACGGCGAAGCCGATCCCGAGCAGCATGGAGTTCCACAGCATGCGCAGTCCGGTGATCTGGCCGGTGAAACCGCCCTCGTGGAACAGGACCTTGGAATAGGTGTCGGTGAAGTTATCGCCCCAGGTCGCCATCAGCCCGAAGCGATGGATCTCGACCGCTTCGTGGGTGGATGTCAGGAAGGCGATCGCGACGGGGCCGATCATCAGGACCGAGCCGACGATCAGGATGAGGTGGTCGAGAAATTTCAGACGGAACATGGCGCGCCCTCAATTGTAGTGCACGCGCCGCTCGATGAAGCGGAACTGGAAAATGGTGAGCACGAACACGATAACCATCAGGATCACCGACTGGGCGGAGGAGCCGCCGAGGTCGCCGCCGCGAAAACCGTCCATATAGACCTTGTAGACCAGCGTGATCGGGTTGTTCGCCGCCTTGTCCTTCACGACCACATCGACGATGCCGAAGGTGTCGAACAGCGAATAGGTCATGTTGATGATCAGCAGGAAGAAGGCCGTCGGCGCCAGTAGGGGAAGGATGATGGTCCAGAAGCGGCGGAAGCCCGAGCGGCAATCGATGGCCCCGGCCTCGCGCAGGGATTTCGGAATGGCCTGCAGGCCGGACAGGAAGAAGATGAAGTTGTAAGGGATCTGCTTCCACACGGCGATGGTCACCATGGCGAAGGCCGTGTCGAAATAATTCAAGCCCAGCTTGAAGTCCCAGCCGAAGAAGGCGGCGACCTTCAGGAAGGGGCCGATATGCTGGTCGAAGAACATCACGCCCATGAGGCCGGCGACCGGCGGCGCCACAGCGTAGACCCACATCAGCAGCGTCTTGTAGGTCGACGACCCCCGGATCACCGCGTCCGCCTTGACCGCCAGGAGCAGTGCGCTCGACAGGGACAGGAACGTGACGAGCAGCGTGAAGACGATGGTGAAGTTGCCGATGCGGACGTATTCGCTCGATTCAAGAACGTCCTTGTAGTTGTCCAACCCCACGAAGGTGGCGCTGAAACCGAACGGGTCTTCCAGATAGAAGGAGGACTGGATCGCCTGCACCGACGGCCAGTAGAAAAAGATCAGGATGACCGCGACCTGCGGCAGCAGAAAGAGATACGGCAGGGAAGCGCTGGAGAACTGGACGCGTTTCATGTGCACGCTTTCACATTTCCGGACGGAAATTCAGGACGTACGGACCGGGAAGAGATTTCTTCCCGGTCCGCGATTTTCAAACCGGTCGGATCAGCCTGCGGTCTTGGCAAAGCGCTCCAGCAGCTTGTTGCCTTCTTCCTCGATGGTCTTGAAGGCGTCGTCCACGGAGGTCTCGTTGGCGAAGATCTTGTTGAATTCGCGTTCCATGACTTCGCGGATCTGCGGGTAGAAGCCCATGCGGTAGCCCTTGGACCACTCGCCGCCCGGAAGCATCAGCTGCTTGATGCCGACTTCGGCCTGCGGAACTTCCTTGTAGTAGCCGCTTTCCTGGGCGAGCTGGTAGGCCGCCTTGGTGACCGGCACGTAGCCGGTCGACTTGTGCCAGAAGAACTGGACTTCCGGAGAGGTCAGGAATTCGAAGAACGCCGCGGTGCAGTCGTTTTCGGCCTTCGGCTTGCCGGAGAAGGCGAACAGGGCGGCACCACCGATGAAGGTGTTGGTGCCGGCACCCTCGATGGAGTTCCAGTAAGGCAGGAAGGTTGCGGAGAAGGGCATCTGAGCCGTCTTGCGCAGACCGCCGAAGGAACCCGAAGACCCGATCCAGAAAGCAACCTTGCCTTCTTCGAACGGCTTCTGGTTGTCGCTCCAGCCGGCGCCGTAGTAGCCGAACAGGCCGTTGTCGTACCAGTCCTTGAGCTTGGAATACATCATCTTCTGCTCAGGGGAGTTCACCAGGATCTTGGTGCCCTTGACGCTGTCGTAACCGTTGTTGTTGGTCGCGAACTGAAGATTGTGACGGGAGAAGAAATTCTCGGTGAATTCCCAGGTCAGCTGCGACTGAACCAGCGGCACGTAGCCGGCTTCCTTCAGCTTCGGAGCGATGGCTTCGAATTCTTCCCAGGTCGTCGGTGCTTCAACGCCGGCCTTCTTGATGGCTTCGTCGTTGATGTACATGATCGGAGCGGAAGAGTTGAACGGCATGCCGATGAACTTGCCGTCGCTGTCGGCGTAGAAGTAACGCACGCCATCGATGAAGGCCTCGCGCTTGAACTCGTGGCCGGCGTCCTTGATCATGTCCTCGGCCGGGATCACGGCGCCCTTGGCGTTGATGATCGTGGCGGCACCGGCGTCGAAGACCTGAAGGATGTTCGGCTGCTCACCGGCACGGAAGCCGGCGATGCCTGCGTTCAGGGCTTCCTCGTAGGTGCCCTTGCTCACCGGCGTCAGGTGGCAGACATCCTGGCTGGCGTTGAATTTTTCAGAGATCTCGTTGATGACTTCGCCGTTCCGGCCGCTCATGCCGTGCCACCAGGAAATTTCGGTCGCGGCATAAGAAGCGGTCGACGTGCCAAGCAGGGCGGCCGCAGCGACAACGCTGGCGACGGTCTTACGAAAAGCCATAATAAATGCTCCCAAACGATGGGGCCGACGGCCCCGGTCACAAGATGTATGCGCGGTCGGCCGGCGTTTTATCCGGCGGCGCGATCGATACCGCCCGTGCTTGGTATGGTTTTCATATGAATGCCGTGTGTCGCTCATATGAACCTTCGGCGACACTCGCCTACCGTTGATTTTTCGGCATTTTTCGAGGTGCTTACCGCTACGGACCGGCGGAACCGACGCAAAAAAGCTTGCAAGCGTTCTCCCTTTCCAGCACCTTTGGCGCCGATGGTTCCGCCAAGCAAAAGACGCGGCGGATGAAAAGGGAACACGGTGCGGCGTACCCAGCAGGGACCAAGACCGTGGCTGCCCCCGCAACTGTGAGCGGCTCGCCAAGCCCAACGGCCACTGGTTTTCGATAACCGGGAAGGCGGGCAAGGTGATGAGCCGCAAGCCAGGAGACCTGCCATCGGCGAACCGGCGCGCCCGCGCCTTCTTGAAAAGCCTCCCACACGGCGGGTGTGGAAAGGAGAAAAACATGCATATCGAACCCGGCATCGTCGACGGTGCCAAGATCGTCCTGAGCTACGCAACGGCGGCGGCCTCGCTTGGCCTCGCAGCCAAATCCGCCTTCAACACGGTGCGCAACGACGGCGGAGTGTCCGCCCTTGTCAGCCGCGGCGTTCTGGCAACCGCCCTCGTCTTCAGCTTCTTCCAGATCCTTCCGCACTACCCGGTCGGCGTCTCGGAAGTGCACCTGATTCTCGGCTCGACCATTTACCTGATGTTCGGCGCCGGGCCGGCAGCGATCGGCCTGGCCGCGGGTCTTCTCCTGCAGGGCCTGTTCTTCGCGCCGTTCGATCTGCCGCAATACGGCATCAACGTCACCACGCTGCTGGTGCCGCTGTTCGCCATCAGCCAGATCGCCAAGCGCATCATCCCGGCCGACACGCCTTACGTGAACATCGAATACAAACAGGCTCTGGTGCTTTCGACCGCCTATCAGGGCGGCATCGTCGCCTGGGTCGCCTTCTGGGCGTTCTACGGACAGGGCTTCGGCGCGGGAAACATCGCGTCCGTCACCTCCTTCGGTGCGGCTTACATGCTGGTCGTCCTGATCGAACCGCTCGCCGATCTCGGCGTTCTGGCCGGTGCCAAGACCCTCTCGGGCCTGAAGGCATCTCCGGTCTTTTCCAATCGCGTTTTCAACGCTGCGGCCTGAACTCCGCACCGGTTGAACAGGACAGGCCCCGGCAGCTCGGCTGCCGGGGCTTTTTGTTGCATCCTTTTGAAAAAAGCCCGGCACCTGTGCTGGCGTCCGCGTCCGTCACCTCTTAGGTTGCTGTCGTGTTGTCGATCTCAACACGACCGACCGCAACCAACTGGCCAGGACGATGCCTACTGATTCTTCCCCGACCTCTCTTGCCGTGACCGAGAAAAAGGCCGGTCTGCTTGGCGGACTGATCGCCCTCGGCGCGATGCTGATTCTGCCGCATCCGCAGGGCCTGACGGCCGAGGGCTGGGCGGTGGCGGGTGTCGGGTTGCTGATGGCGATCTGGTGGATGAGCGAGGCCCTGCCGCTGGCGGCGACGGCGCTCGTGCCGCTGGTGCTGTTTCCCCTGCTCGGGATCAGTTCCTTCGACGACGCCGCACAGTCCTATGCCAATCCCCTGATCTTCCTGTTTCTCGGCGGCTTTATTCTGGCCAGGGGACTGGAACGCTGGCAGCTTCACCGACGCCTTGCGCTGACGGTCCTGCGCCGGGTCGGCGAGAGCCCGCCCGCGATCGTCGCCGGCATGATGGGGATCACGGCCTTCCTGAGCATGTGGGTGAGCAACACCGCGACCTCCATGGTCATGCTGCCGATCGCCCAGTCGATCGTGACCACCCTGTGCAGCGAAAATTCCGGCCGTCCCGACGACCCGCGGAACACCTTCGCCCCGGCGCTGATGCTCGCAATCGCCTATGGCGCGACCATCGGCGGCATGGGCACCCTGATCGGCACCCCGCCGAACGCGCTCCTTGCCGGCTTTCTGCTGGAGACCTATGACATCCGCATCGGCTTCGCCGAATGGATGCTGGTGGGCATTCCGGTTGTGCTGGTGCTCCTGCCCCTGACCTGGCTTCTGTTGACGAAGGTGACCTTCAAGGTTCCTTCCTTCTTCCCGGAGACGGCTCTCACATCGGGATCCGGCGAAACCGAGGAGCTGGGGCCGATGTCGCGGCAGGAATACACGGTTGCCGGTGTCATGGTCGTCGTCGCACTGTTGTGGCTGACGCGGCCGCTCCTTGCCGACCTTATCCCCGGCCTGCCGCTTTCGGATGCGGGCATTGCCATGATCGGGGCGCTCGCCCTGTTCGTCCTTCCCGATCGCTGGTCCGAAGGGCGTTTCCTGCTGGAATGGAACGACATCAAGAGCTTGCGCTGGGACGTCCTGATCCTGTTCGGCGGCGGCTTGTCCCTGGCCGGCGCGATAGCCAGCACCGGACTGGCCGACTGGATCGGCGCCGGGATGAGCGCGCTTCAATCCTTGCCCGCCAATGTGCTGATCCTCGCGGTCATGGTGGTGGTCGTCTACCTGGGAGAACTGGCGTCCAACACGGCCATGGCCGCCGTCTTCCTGCCGGTCGCGGGCGCTGCCGCCGTCGGCATGGGTGCGGATCCGCTGACGCTCGCCCTGCCGGTGGTGCTGGCCGCCTCGCTCGGCTTCATGCTGCCGGTCGCCACCCCGCCCAATGCGATCGTCTATGGGTCGGGTGCTGTGACCTCGCAACAGATGCTGCGCGCCGGCGCTCTGCTCGATATCGTCAGCATCGCCGTGGTGTTCGTCATTGCCGCCACCATCGGCCGGTGGGTGTTCGGGCTTTAGCGCCCGATGCTCTAAATGAAATTGAGAACGACCGCCGCAAGAAGGATGTAGCGTCCGGTCTTGGCGATCGCCACGAGGAGAAAGAAGCTCCAGAAGGGTTCGCGCAGCACGCCTGCGGCAACCGTCAGCGGATCGCCGACGAAGGGCGCCCAGCTCATCAACAGGCTCCAGCGCCCGTATTTGTGATACCAGCGCGAGGCGCGTTCCAGCTGTCGGTGTTTGACCGGAAACCAGCGCCGGTCGCTGAATTTCTCAACGGCCCGGCCGAGCAGCCAGTTCACCACCGATCCGAGCGTGTTGCCGACGCTGGCAACGATCACAAGCGTCACCGGCGAATAGGTTCCGGCGAGCAACAGGCCGCCGAGAAGCGCTTCCGACTGCGCCGGAAACACCGTCGCCGCCAGAAAGGAAACCAGGAACAGGCCGAGCAGCCCCAGACCTTCCAGCATGACCGATGAACTCCCGCGCGTGTTCCTCACGCATAGCGCAGGAAGACAAGATCTGGAAAGGGACGGCGACGATTATTGGAAACCGGACGGAAACAAGGCCGTCCAGCAGTGCGCCGAATTGGCCTGCGGCGTGAACAGGTGATCGAGACTGGCCAGAACGCAGTCCGCGGCCGTAAAGTCGTCTTCTGCGGTATAGATCCCCGGCGTGATGACGGTTGGAATGCCAAGTCCCTTTGCCGCCTTCAGGCCGTTGGCCGAATCCTCGAAAGCGATTGCATCGGCCGCATTGAGACCCAGGTCTTCAAGGACGAGCCGGTAAACCTCAGGGTCCGGCTTCTTGACGCTGACGTCCTCTCCTGTGCGCACGGAGTGGAAACGATTGAGCGTGTCCGCACCCAAAGTCGCGCGGAAAAGACAGTCGACATTGCTCCGGCTGGTGGTCGTCGCGATGCCCAGCGCCAACCCCTGTTTCAGCGCCCGCCCGATCAGACGCTCGACACCGTCGCGTAGCGCAATCGCGCTCTCAGTCATGGCGTCCTTGTAGAAACCGGTCTTCGCCTTGTGGAGCGCGACCGCGTCGATTCCAGGCGTTCCGGTTTCCTCGGCATAAGCCAGAATCCGTTCCCGTCCGCCGGTGACCTTCAACAGACGGCCATAGACCGTCCGGCTCTAGAACCAGGAAATTCCGGCATCCGCGAAAGCCCGGTTGAAGGCGAAGCGGTGCAGCTCTTCGGTTTCCGCCAGGGTGCCGTCCACATCGAAAATCAGCGCCTGCACCGGCATGTCAGGCTGGCTCTTTCAGCTTCTCGATGGCAGCGGGAAGCTGGCGCAGGCTGTCGATGACCACGTCGGCACCCAGTTCCTCGACCGGAACGGTCGTATAGCCGCCGCGAACGGCAACGGAGACCATGCCGGCGGCAACGGCTGCACCGATATCCGCCGGACTGTCGCCGACCATAAGCGCCCGCGAGGCATGCAGGTCCATTTCCGCGACCGCGTGCAGCAGCATGTCCGGCGCGGGCTTGCGTGCAGGTCCGGTATCGCCGCCGACCACGCAATTGACGATAGCGCCCAGGCCGAAATGGTCCAGGATACGCCGGGAAAAGGCTTCAGGTTTGTTGGTGACGACGGCGATCCTGATGCCCGCAACAGAATAGGCGCGCAGCATGTCTTCGGCGCCATCCAGAAGGATCGTCTCTTCGGTCAGATGATCCTTGTAGATGTCCATCATGCGGGCGGTCATATCAGTCAGTCTATCGCCTTCAAGATCGATCCCGCGCGCCTTGAAGGCCCGTTCCACGAGCTTCGCCATGCCGTTGCCGATCATGGCTCGAACCTCATCGACCGTGAGCGGTGGAAGGCTTTCCTTAGCCAGCAAAATATTGACCGATGTGGCGATGTCGGCAACCGAATCGATCAGAGTTCCATCCAGATCGAACAGCATTGCCTGGGGCCAGCCGCAGCGATCTCCCGAGGTTCCGAAAACCTTATTCACGCAGTTTCCTTCCATTTGATGGAGCAGCCCATGGAGGGGATCTGTTCCCGCGGGCCTTCTCCCGTCTCTACCACCTGTTTCATCGCCTCGAAAAGGTCCCGGCGCAGATCGGCCGGGCCGGCCCCTTTGCGGGAGGCATCGAGCCGCCCCCGGTACTGCAGTTCGAGATCCGCATTGAAGCCGAAGAAGTCCGGCGTACACACCGCATCATAGGCGCGCGCCACCGACTGGTCTTCGTCATAGAGATAGGGAAACGGAAAATTCTCTTCCTCGGCGACCTTGCGCATATTCTCGAAGCTGTCGCGCGGATAGGTATCAGCATCGTTTGAACTGATTGCGACAACGCCGACGCCCATGGCAGTCAAGTCGCGCGCATCCCGGATGATCCGGTCGCGCACGGCAAGCACATAGGGACAGTGATTGCAGATGAACATGATCAGGGTGCCTTTCGCCCCCCTGATATCGGACAGGCCCAGGACCCGCCCGTCGGTCGCCGGGAGTTTGAACTCCGGTGCTTTCCATCCGAAGTCGCAGACCGGTGGTATCGCTGCCATTGTTCAAGCTCCCTCTCATTCATCCATCAAGCGACCGCGCGCTGCCGAGCCTCCGCCAGAACGGAGCCAAGGGCGGCAATCAGCCGGTCGACGTTTTCCGCCTGCGCGGTCTGCCCCATGAGGCCGATGCGCCAGACCTTGCCGGCGAGCGAACCGAGCCCGGCGCCGATCTCAATATCATGATCCGCGAGCAGGCGGGAGCGGACGAAGGCTTCGTCCACATCGGCCGGCACCATGACCGGATTGAGCTGCGGCAGCCGGTGCCGCACTTCGACCAGCAACTCCAGACCGAGGTCTTCCAGGCCCTTCGCCAACCGGTCGTGCATGGCGCGGTGGCGGGCCCAGCTTGCCTCCAGCCCTTCCACCTTGAGATCGGCAAGGCCCTGGTGGAGGCCGTAGATCGCATTGACCGGCGCGGTGTGGTGATAGGAACGCCCGCCCTCGCCGGACCAGTAGCCGAGCACCAGGTTCAGGTCGCAGAACCAGGACTGGACCTTACGCCTGCGGTTCTTGATAACTTCGACCGCCTTGTCGGAGAAGGTGATCGGCGCCAGGCCGGGGGGAACCGAGAGGCACTTCTGGGTGCCGGAATAAACGACGTCGGCGCCCCAGTCGTCGACGGCGACGGGAATACCGCCCAGGCCGGTGACCGTATCGACCACGCTCAGCATGCCGGCCTCGCGGGCGATCCGGCACAGCTCCGCTGCATCGGATTCGACACCGGTGGAGGTTTCGGCATGGACGAAGGCGAGCAGCTTGGCGTGCGGGTTGGCCTTGACCGCGTGAGCCACGGTTTCATTGCAGATGGGCTTGCCCCATTCGAACGAGAGCAGCATGACGGTGGCACCGGCCCGCTCGGCGATTTCCGCCATGCGGCCGCCGAAGACCCCGTTCTGGGCGATGATCGCCATATCGCCCGGCTCCAGCAGATTGACGAGAGCCGCTTCCATGGCAAGCGATGCGGGTGCCGAGACCGGGAAGGTCATGGCGTTCTTCGTCCGGAACGCATAACGGAGCAGGTCCTTCACCTCTTCCATCATGGTCTGGAAGACCGGATCCAGATGACCGATCGTCGGCTGCGCGAGGGCGGACAGGACGTCAGAAGAAACATTCGAAGGGCCAGGCCCCATCAGCAGTCGGGTCGGTATCAGCATGGTTTTCCTCCTTTTATGCCCGTCCGTTTAGTCCATTCAGGCCGCTTGTTCGAGGGCGCCATCCGCCGCAGTCCGGATCGCCGCGATGTTGGACCGGTAGGCAGCCTCCTCACCGCCCTTGAACACGGCCGATCCGGCAACAAGGACATTGGCGCCCGCGGCCGCGACCAGAGGCGCGGTTTCCGGCGTCACGCCGCCGTCGATCTCGATGTCGATCGGCCGGTCGCCAATCATCTCCTTGATCCGCCGGACCTTCTCCACCACCGACGGAATGAAGGCCTGACCGCCGAAGCCGGGGTTGACGGTCATCAGCAGCACCAGGTCCAGCCGGTCGAGAACGTATTCGATCACGTTCTCCGGTGTCGACGGATTGAGGGAGACGCCTGCCTTTTTGCCGAGATTGCGGATCGCCTGCAGCGACCGGTCGAGATGGGTCGTCGCCTCCGCATGCACGGTGATGATGTCGCAGCCGGCATCGGCAAAGGCTTCGATAAAGGGGTCGCAGGGCTCGATCATCAAGTGGCAGTCAAACACCTTGTCCGTCCGGTCCCGCACCGCCTTGATGATCTGGGGTCCGAAGGTGATGTTCGGAACGAAATGACCGTCCATGACATCGAGATGGATCCAGTCCGCGCCTGCGCGAACGACAGCCTCGATCTCGTCCCCGAGCCTGGAGAAATCCGCCGACAGCACGGACGGAGCGATAATGGTGTTGGATGTCATGGGTGTGACCCTCCCGATTGAAACCGTCTATTTCGTGAGATTGGCGAACAGGCTCGGCAGCTTTTCCGGCAGGCGCTCCACCTGGTCGACGATCGTGTAGTTGTTGGACCCGAAGATCCGCGAGACATAGCGATCCGCTTCCGGATCCAGGGTCAGGCAGTAGCTGGTAATCCCCATGCGCTGCAGCTCCGCCGTGGCTTTTTTTGCATCCATTCTCAGATACTGCGGATCGCGTTCGTCGATATCGGCAGGCTCGCCGTCGGTGACGATCAGCAGCAGCTTGTGCTGTTCGCTGCGTTGCGCGAGATGATGGGCGGCATGACGCATGGCCGCACCCATCCGGGTGGAAAGACCACCCTTCATACCCGCCAGCCGGCTTTTCACGTCCGCATCGAGGCGCTGGTCGAAATCCTTGAACCGGTAGTACTGGACATCGTGGCGGCCGTCGGAGGCAAAGCCGTGGATGGCGAAGGGGTCACCGATGCCGTTGATGGCACTGGCCAGCAGAGCCGAGGCATCGCGAGTCAGCTCCAGCACCGTCTTGTCCGCGCCGCGCACCGTTTCATTGGTGGATTCCGACAAGTCCAGCAGGATCACCACCGCCAGGTCGCGCCGGTTGATGACATTGCGCATGGTGATGCGCGGATCGGGCTGCATGCCGATCCGGCTCATGACGATGGCATCCACGGCGGCATTGATATCGAGTTCGTCGCCGTCCTCCAGACGCCGCTGCCGGGTGATGCCCTGCGGCCGCAACCGGTCGACGATCTGTTTGATCCGGTGGCTGATGCCCTTGTGGGCGGTCAACACGGCATCGATCGCCTCCGGGTCGCCGCGTCCCTGGCGGCGCTCGTAGACGGTGGCCCAGCTCGGACGGTTCAATTGGACCTTGTAGTCCCATTCCCCGTAATGGAACGGATCGGAGACAGGTTTCCTGCCTTCCATGTCGTTGTAGGAAACGCCTTCGTCTTCATAAGGGAAGAGCTCGGAGGACAGTACCCAGACTTCCTGGGCGTCGTCCCCGGCGGTTTCGACATCCACCTCGTTGATGAATTCCATCAGCCCGACATTGCGGCGAACCTGCCGCTGAAGGTCAGGCTGATACGCCGTGCTATCCGACCAGTCATAGTCGTCCATCGTCCAGACGAAGCGGTTGTCGTCGCGATAGGGAATGTTCAGCGTTTCCAGGATGCGCAGGCTCGGAACGGCGCGGCGCTCCGCCAGAAGATTGTAAAGCTCGACGCCCAGACCCCAGGAGAACATGGTTTCGCGCTCGTTGGCGCCAATGTTGATGTGAAACTGTTCGACCAGCGAATCGATCGCCAGGTCACCGGTCCTCACCCCCGGCTGCAGCAGGGATTTCGCCGTTTTCTCCAGGAGGTACATGGTGTCGTGTTCGTAGTGGCCTTTGGGCGACTGCGGCATCAGGGACCGAAACAGATCGCGCAAACCGGGGAACTGCCTGATGGCGCAATGCTCGACCCGGGCATCCTCCAGCATGCCGACGAAGAAGATCTGGGCGGGGCTGAGCGCCTGCTGGCTCAATCCCTTGTCGGAGGAGGTGATATGCGCGGCCATGTGGGCGCACATGGCCCGGTAGAGATCGAGGCCGCTGACGTCGCCCAGTTGATCGACCGCGTCGGGCAGATGCAGGGCGCCTTCCTCGATGAAGGGGCGGAACCCCGCATGGTCGGCGGCACTCGGGCGCAGAAAGAAATCGCGCGCCCAGAACGCCCTCAGATAGAAATTCAGCCGGCGCTGGGAATCGATGAAGAGCGTGCCCCGGCGCTCCTGTTTCAAGACGGCCCGGGAATCCTCGCTCACCAGACCGAAGTAGTCGGCTTGCTTGGGCAGATCGCGGCGGTAGGCCTCGGCGCCGAAATCGACCCAGCGGCGCAGGCCGGACAAGGTCAGCTTCGACAGCAATTCCTCCAGGACGCCGAACATCGGCCGCAGGCCGCGCGGTGCCCTGGCGGCCAGACGGTGCAGCAATTGCAGATAATCGCGCAGCAGATCGGCATCGCCGAACCGCCTTGCAGCCCCGGGCAGGGTCGAGATCATCAGCGTCAGGATTTCGCCCGACACCATGGAGGACAGTTTCAGCGTGGCGCCAACGACATCACGAATGACGTCCTCGCCGCATTCCTTGACCACCTGGGGCATCTCATCGAGATAGCTGACGAGCAGGTTCGGTCCCTTGCCCAGCGAAATCAGCGCCCGGGCGCCATCGAGATAGTCCTTGAGACCGGCCGGCGACATGAGACGAGCGGACTCGTGGAAGAGCCCTTCCAGGGTCTCCTCGAGTTCCGGAGCGGCCTTGACCAGCTCTTCCCGATAGTCGCCGAGATCGATCGTCATGCCGCCTGATCTTCGCTGCTGGAAAGTTTGGGAAAGAAGGTGCTGACCGCAGCCTGCAGGGTATCGCGCATGTCCAGATCGTCGGTGAGCGGTTCGACCAGCGCCATCTGGCAGGCCGCCTGGGCCGGGATCCCTTTCCCGATCAGCTGGCCGGCATAGACCAGCAGGCGGGTCGACATGCCCTCGTCCAGGCCGTGGCCCTTCAGGTTGCGCGACCGCTCGGCCACCTGGACCAGCCGTTCGGCGACCGATCGGTCGATACCCGCTTCATGGGCGACGATCTCGACCTCCACGGCGCTGGCGGGATAGTCGAACGACATGGCGCCGAAGCGCTGCTTGGTGGACTGCTTCAGGTCCTTCATCATCGACTGGTAGCCGGGGTTATAGGAGATCACCACCTGGAAATCTGGATGGGCATTGACCACCTCGCCCTTTTTCTCCAAGGGCAACTGACGCCTGTGGTCGGTCAGCGGGTGGATCACCACCGTGGTGTCCTGGCGGGCTTCGACCACCTCGTCGAGATAGCAGATGGCGCCGATGCGGGCGGCGATGGTGAGCGGGCCGTCCTGCCATTTCGTGCCGTTGATATCGAGCAGGAACCGGCCGATCAGGTCGGAGGCGGTCATGTCCTCGTTGCAGGCGACCGTGATCAGCGGCTTGTTCAGTTTCCAGGCCATGAACTCGACAAAGCGCGACTTGCCGCAACCGGTCGGCCCCTTGAGCATAACCGGCATGCGCACGTCATAGGCGGCGGAAAACTGTTCGATCTCGTTTCCGACCGGCCGGTAATAGGGTTCCGTCTCGATACGGAACTGCTTGGGATCGATGTCGCTCATGTTCAACACCCCTCTGGCGGTCAGCAAATGATTTGAAAGTCGGGAGGACGGGGCTGCGCACACCGCAGCCCCTTATCCGGATCAGGCCTTTATTTCGGCGCGGTGCACGACCATGGACGTGCCCTGGGTCTGCTTGAAGTTGTCGTAGCCGACCAGGCGGACGTGGTTGTCCGGGTTGGCCGTCTTGCAGAGCTCGACTTCCTGGAAGATGGCGTCGACGTCGGTCTCGCCGAACATGGGAAGCTTCCACATGTACCAGTAGTTGGAAGACGCGTTTTCCGGCTCGGTGTGTTCGATCGCCGGGTTCCAGCCCTTGGCCACGATGTATTCCACCTGCTTGCGCAGCTCTTCCGGCGTCAGCGGAGGCAGGTAGGAGAAGGTCCCCATCTTGCGGCTGTTGGGGTCCGACAGTCTCGAGCTGTAGTCGTGTACGTCACTCATGATTTGGTTCCTCGAAATTGGTCCTGGTTATCGTGTTCGCTGTCGGATCAGCGGTGGGCGACATCCAGTTTGTCGACGGTGTCGAACTCGAACTTGATCTCTTTCCATGTCTCCATGGCGATCTTCAGTTCGGGGCTGTGCTTGGCGGCGGCGGTCAGGATGTCCTTGCCTTCCTTTTCCAGCTCCCGGCCTTCGTTGCGCGCCTTGACGCAGGCCTCGACCGCGACGCGGTTGGCCGCCGCGCCGGCTGCGTTGCCCCACGGGTGACCGAGGGTGCCGCCGCCGAACTGCAGGCAGGCGTCGTCGCCGAAAATTGCGACCAATGCCGGCATGTGCCAGACGTGGATGCCGCCGGAGGCCACCGGCAGAACGCCTGGCATCTGGCCCCAGTCCTGGTCGAAGAAGATGCCGCGGGAGCGGTCTTCGGCGACGAACTTGTCACGCATCAGGTCGATCCAGCCGAGCGTTGCGGCGCGGTCGCCCTCAAGCTTGCCGACAACCGTGCCCGAGTGCAGATGGTCGCCGCCCAGCAGGCGGAGCATCTTTGCAAGGACGCGGAAGTTGATGCCGTGCTTAGGATGGCGGTCGATCACGCCGTGCATGGCGCGGTGGACGTGAAGCAGCATGCCGTTGTCCCGGCACCAGCGCGACAGGCTCGCCTGCGCGGCCCAGCCCAGCGTCAGGTAATCCGACATGATGATCGGCGTGCCGAGTTCCTTGGCGAATTCCGCGCGCTTGTACATCTCCTCGATGTTGGGGGCGGTGACATTGAGGTAGTGGCCCTTGCGCTCACCGGTTTCGGCCTCGGCCTTTTCGATGGCTTCCTGGCAGAATTCGAAGCGGTCGCGCCAGCGCATGAAGGGCTGCGAGTTGACGTTCTCGTCGTCCTTGGTGAAATCGAGGCCGCCACGCAGCGCCTCGTACACCGCACGGCCGTAGTTCTTGGCCGAGAGACCCAGCTTCGGCTTGATCGTACAGCCGAGGAACGGACGGCCGTATTTGTCGAGCTTGTCGCGTTCCACCTGGATGCCGTGGGGCGGGCCGTCACAGGTCGCCACGAACCAAAGCGGGAAGCGGATATCCTCAAGGCGCAGGGCGCGGACGGCCTTGAAGCCGAACACGTTGCCGACCAGCGAGGTGAAGACGTTGACGACCGAGCCTTCCTCGAACAGGCCCATCGGGTAGGCGATGAAGGCGTAGTAGCTCTCGTCGTCGCCGGGCACGTCCTCGATGGCGTAGGCGCGGCCCTTGTAATACTCCAGATCGGTCAAGAGATCGGTCCAGACCGTCGTCCAGGTGCCGGTGGAAGATTCGGCGGCCACAGCGGCCGCGGCTTCTTCGCGCGGCACGCCGGCCTGCGGCGTGATCTTGAAGCAGGCGAGGATGTCGCTGTCCTTGGGCGTGTAGTTCGGCTCCCAATAGGTCTCGCGATATTCCTTCACGCCTGCAGAGTATTTTCCGGACGGTTGATGAGCGTTCATGGTTCTATTCCCGTGGTTGTTCGTGCTTTTGGAAAAGGCCTGTATTCCTGCGACGGTCAGGCGGCCCGGGAAGTTGCGATCTGCGGATCGAGAGCGCCGCTGGCATAGCGTTTGGCCATCTCGTCCAGGGAAAGCGGCTTGATCTTTGAGGCGTTGCCGGCGGTGCCGAAGCGCTCGAAGCGATCGGCGCACAGGGCTTCCAGTTCATCCATCGCCGGGATGAGGAACTTGCGCGGATCGAATTCTGCCTTTTTCTCCTCGGCCACCTTGCGGAACTGGCCGGTCATGGCCATGCGGCAGTCGGTGTCGATATTGACCTTGCGCACACCGATCTTGATGCCGCGCTCGATCTCCTCAACCGGCACACCGTAGGTCTGGGGCATGTCGCCACCGTGGGAATTGATCAGGTCCTGAAGGTACTGCGGCACCGACGAGGAGCCGTGCATTACCAGGTGGGTGGAAGGTAGTTTTTGATGGATCGCCTCGATGGTCTTCATCGACAGGATCTCGCCGTCCGGCTTGCGGGAGAACTTGTAGGCGCCATGGGAGGTGCCGCAGGCGATCGCCAGCGCATCGCACCGGGTTGCCAGCACGAAGTCGACTGCCTGGTCCGGGTCGGTGAGCAGCTGGTCGTGGGAGAGCTTGCCGACCGCGCCGGAGCCGTCTTCCTCGCCGGCCTCGCCGGTTTCCAACGACCCCAGAACACCGAGTTCGCCTTCGACGCTGGCGCCGACCGCATGGGCGGCCTGGGTGACGCGTTTGGTGATGGCGACGTTGTAGTCGTAGGAGGCGGGCGTCTTCATGTCCTCCTCGAGCGAGCCGTCCATCATCACGCTGGTAAAGCCGTAGCGGATCGCCGACAGGCAGGTGGCTTCGTTGTTGCCGTGATCCTGATGCATGACGATCGGGATGTCCGGGTTCATCTCGGCGAGCGCCTCGACCATATGGCGCAGCATGATGTCGCCGGCGTAGGAGCGCGCACCGCGGCTCGCCTGCAGGATCACCGGAGCGTCGCAGGCCTTGGCCGCACGCAGGATGGCGAGGCCCTGTTCCATGTTGTTGATGTTGAAGGCCGGAACGCCGTAGTCGTTCTCGGCGGCGTGGTCCAGCAATTGCCGAAGCGTGATAAGCGCCATTTTCATGTCCTCCCGGTCAGGTTAGGTCAAATCAAGCGGATAGCAGTGATTTCGCAGCCGTCACGACCGCGGATGGAGTGATGTTGAAGTGTTCGTAGAGGTCCTCCGCCGGAGCGGAGGCGCCGAAGCCGTCCATGCCGACGAAGGCGCTCCAGCTGCCGAGCCAGCGGTGCCAGCCGTCGGCGACAGCCGCTTCCACGCCGACCCGCGGCGCAGCGCCGAGCACCTTTTCGCGGTAGGCGGCCGGCTGTTTCGCAAAGAGTTCGAAGCAAGGAGCGGAGACAACCGCTGCCTGGATGCCGTCTTCGGCAAGCAGGTCGGCGGCGTCCAGCGCCAGCGAGACTTCCGAGCCGGTGGCAATCAGGGTGACGTCGCGCCGGTCCGGATCGCGCAAGAGGTAGGCGCCGCGGGCGGTCAGGTTTTCGGACGACCGTTCCTTGCGCACCATCGGCAGGCCCTGCCGCGACAGGCAGAGCATGGTCGGCGTCGCTTGCGAAGCCACGGCGATTTCCCAGGCTTCCGCCGTCTCCAGCGCATCGGCCGGACGGATGACGTTCAGGTTCGGCATGGAACGCAGACCCGCCAGCGTTTCGACCGGCTGATGAGTCGGCCCGTCTTCGCCCAGACCGATGGAATCATGGGTCATGACATAGGTGACCGGCTGTTCCATCAGCGCCGACAGGCGGATCGCCGGGCGGCAGTAATCGGCAAAGACCAGGAAGGTGCCGCCATAGGGCACGAAGCCACCGTGGAGCGAAATGCCGTTCATCACCGCGGCCATGCCGTGCTCGCGAATGCCGTAGTGGATGTAGTCGCCGCCGTAGTTGTCCCGGCTCACCGGCACCATGCCTTTGGTGCGGGTGTTGTTGGAGCCGGTCAGATCGGCCGAGCCGCCGATGGTGTTCGGCAGGGTCGCGTTGATCACCTCCAGTGCCATTTCGGAGGCCTTGCGGGTCGCGACCTTCGGAGCGTCAGCGAGCAGTTTGTCCTTGTAGGCGGTCATCGCCGTACCGAGAGCGTTCCCGTCCGGCAGGTCGAGCGACGCTTCGAATGCGTTCGCCTGCGCAGAGGCTTCCAGGCGTGCGGTCCATTCCGCCCGCCTTGCCGCGCCGCGCTCGGCGATGTTGCGCCATGCAGCGTAGACTTCGTCCGGAATTTCGAACGGAGGATGGGGCCAGTGCAGGGTTTCGCGGGCCGCGGCAATTTCCTCGGCGCCCAAAGGGGCCCCATGGGTTGCCGATGTGCCCTGCTTGTTGGGCGCGCCGAAGCCGATCACCGTCCGGCAGGCGATCATGGACGGCCGCTCATCCGCACGGGCCGCTTCGATGGCCTTGGCGATGGCGTCCTTGTCATGACCGTCGACGGATTGCACATGCCAGCCGGCGGCTTCGAACCGCTTCTTCTGGTCGGTGGAGGTGGACAGATCCGTCTTGCCGTCGATGGTGATCCGGTTGTCGTCCCAGAAGAGGATCAGCCGGCCCAGGCCGAGATGGCCTGCGAAGTCTATGGCCTCGTGGCTGATGCCTTCCATCAGGCAGCCGTCGCCGGCGATCACATAGGTGTAGTGATCGACGAGACCGTTGCCGAAGCGGGCGTTGTGCATGCGCTCCGCCAGCGCCATGCCGACGGCGGTGGAAATGCCCTGGCCGAGCGGACCGGTGGTCGTCTCGATGCCCTTGGCGTGACCGTATTCCGGATGGCCGGCGGTGCGCGATCCGAGCTGGCGGAAGTTCCTGACCTGCCCGATGTCCATGTCGTCGTAGCCGAGCAGGTGGTTGATCGCATAAATCAGCATCGACCCATGGCCTGCGGAAAGCACGAAACGGTCGCGGTCAGGCCAGGTGTGATCCGACGGATCGACGGTCATGAAGCGGCTGAACAGGACCGTGGCGACATCGGCAAGGCCCATGGGCGCGCCCGGATGGCCGGAGTTGGCCGCCTGGACCGCGTCCATGGCGAGCGCACGGACGGCATTGGCCATCAGGTCTTCGGAAGCGGTGATCTTGGCTTGCTGGTTCATCGGAATGTCCTCAGGCACGCTTGGATTCGTGGACTAGCCGATTGACCATCGGCGTGAAAATGAGCTGCATGGCCAGGTCGAGCTTGCCGCCCGGAATGACGATGGAATTTGCCCGCGTCATCCAGCTGTCGTGGATCATCGAGGTCAGATAGGGAAAGTCGATGCCGCGCGGGTTCTTGAAGCGGATCACCACCAGGCTTTCATCGGCTGTCGGGATCCAGCGGGCAATGAACGGATCGGAGGTATCGACCACCGGCACGCGCTGGAAGTTGACGTCCGTTTCGATGAACTGCGGGCAGATGCAATGCACATAGGCGTGCATCCGGCGCAGGATCGTGTCCGTGACCGCCTCGGTGGTATAGCCTCGGCTCGCCTTGTCCCGGTGGATCTTCTGGATCCATTCCAGATTGATCACCGGAACAACGCCGATCTTCAGGTCCGCCAGGGCGGCCAGGTTGACCTCGTCATTGACGACGGCGCCATGCAGCCCTTCATAAAAGAGAAGATCGGAACCGTCTTCGAACGGCGCCCACTCGGTGAAGTGTCCCGGCGCGACACCCCATTTTTCCGCTTCGGCCTCGTCGTGGACATAGTGCCGGGTCGCGCCGGTGCCGGTCTCCGAATAGCTGCGGAACACCTCCTCCAGCTTGTCGAGCACGTTGGCGTCATAGGAAAAGTGGCTGAAGGTCGCCTCGCCTGCTGCCTTGCGCTTGTCCAGCTCGGCCTTCATCGCCATGCGGTCATAGCGGTGGAAGGCGTCGCCCTCGATGGACACGGCATTGATGCCCTCGCGGCGGAAGATCTGGTCGAAGGTCGTCTTGACGGTGGTGGTGCCGGCCCCGGACGATCCCGTGACCGAAATGATCGGATGTTTCTTGGACATTGAAAATTTCCTTAGCCGCGAAAGAGACCGCGGGAACCGAAGAGGGCGGACACTTCCTGATCGGGCAGGTCGTAATAGGCCGCCACGCGGTCGACCTTGTCGGACGTCCCGAAGATCAGGGGGATGCGGCCGTGCAGGGTTTCCGCCGCCTGGGGCAGAAGCCGGTCCGGGCCTGTCGTCGCCTTGCCGCCGGCCTGTTCGACCAGCATGGCGATCGGGGCGCATTCGTAGACCATGCGCAGGCGGCCGTGTTCATAGCCGGGACGGGCATCAGCGGGATAGAGAAAGATCCCGCCCCGGCTCAGAATGCGATGGGTCTCCGCTACAAGGGAGGCGACCCAGCGCATATTGAAGTTCTTTGCCCTCGGCCCCTGATCGCCGGCCAGGCAGTCGTCGATATAGGCCCGGATCGGCTTGGACCAGTGCCGGTAGTTGGACGCATTGATGGCGAATTCGGTGGACTTCGCGGGAATGGTCAGAGCCGCATTGACCAGCTTGAACTCCCGGTCTTCCGGGTCGAGCACATAGTACAGGACGCCATCGCCGAATGTGACCATCAGCGCCGTCTGCGGGCCGTAAATGAAATAGCCTGCCGCGATCTGTTCGGTCGCCGGGCGCAGGAAGGAGGCTTCCGGCTCGCCCTTCGCCTCGTAGAGGGAAAAGATCGTTCCGATTGAGACGTTCACGTCGATGTTGGACGAGCCGTCGAGCGGGTCGATCGCCAGCGCCAATGCGCCGTCGTTATCGATTTGAAGAACGTCGTCGCGTTCTTCCGAGGCGTACCAGCGGACGCCGGACCCGGCCAGCGCGGCCACAAAGGCTTCGTCTGCGAGAACGTCGAGCGCCTTCTGGGTATCGCCGCCGAGGTTGCTGCCGACCTCCGCACCCAGTTCGCCGGCCAAAGGGCCGAGCGCTATTTTTCTGGAGAGATCGCGTGCGACCTTGCAAAGTGCATCCATCGGAGCCTGAAACCGCTCCGGCACGCCTTCCAGGGGCGTGTAGCCGGTCATTGTCATTGCCAAGGCCTCCCGTCCTTTCTTGTGACTGGCCTTGATATTCCCGATTTCGACTGTTAGGAAAATTTAAACTTTCGAAACTCGGATTAAATTTTTCTGAATGACACCGCTAAACGCCCTTACCTTCAAACAGTTGCGGGCTCTTGAGGCCGTCGCCTTTTACGGGTCGATAAGTAGTGCCGCGGAGTCGCTTGCGCTGACGCCGCCGGCCGTGCACAGCCAACTCAAGGCGCTGGACGAGACGTTCGGCTGCGCCATGTTGACCCGCAACAGCCACGGCACCTTCGAAGTCACGGCGGAAGGCGCCGTCCTGCTTGCAGCCTATCGGAAGGCTTCCGCAGCCCTCGGAAAGGCTGTCCAGACCATCGACAGCCTGAGACGGGGTCTTGCCGGCACGGTCATTCTCGGGGTGGTCAGCACGGGCAAGTATTTCGCCCCGTCGATCGTCGCCAGCCTGAAGAAGGACTTCCCCGATATCGAGGTCGTGCTGCAGATCGGCAACCGGGATTCCATCATTTCGGCACTGGATACGGGGCAGATCGACCTGGCCATCATGGGCCGCCCGCCGCGCCAGCCGGGCGTCGAAGCCTACAGCATCGGCGATCACCCCCACGTGCTGATCGCCAGTCCCGACCACCCGCTGACGAAGGTTCGCGAGGCGAGCGCGGATCAGGTGCTTGGCGAGCATTTTTTGATGCGCGAGCAAGGCTCCGGCACGCGGATCCTGTCCATGCGCTTCCTCGACCAGTTCGGCGAGGGACGGCCGTTCAGCTACACGGAAATGGATTCCAACGAGACCATCAAGCAGGCGGCCATCGCGGGTCTGGGCATTGCACTGATCTCGATCCACACGGCCACTGAAGAGCTGAAATCCGGCCGCCTCGCCCTGATCCACGCAAAGAACATTCCGATCGTCCGGCAATGGTTCGTGCTGCACCGGGCGGATGAAAAACCGACAGGCGCCGCGGAACGAATCCTGACCGCCATCCGCGCGCAAAGCAGCGGCCTTCTGCATCTCGACGAAATCCGGGAAATCCTGAAGAACTAGGCTGTGGTGACCAATCAGCCGCCAAGCCAGACCATGCCGGACGCCGCAGCCAGCGTGGCGACGGCAAGCATGAGCGCCAGGAACATCCCGTTCCATTTCATGGCTACCGTGAACCCGGTCTGGCCGAACTTCTGCGCGGCGATGGCCACATTGGCGGTGAAGGGCGTGCCGCCGCCGGAAATGGACCAGCCCCAGGTCATGGCCAGCACCAGGATCAACTTGGCGGCATCCGGCCAGACCGGATTGAGCGAGCTGGCGAGGACCGTCACGGTCACCACCGGATTGATCGCCAGAAGACCGGCGGCGAAGACGGTCACGGGTATGACGGCGGCAACCCATGTTGAGGTACCGGCCGAAAGTTCGCCCTGGAAGCCGACCCATTGACCGACCAGCGCCGATGCGGCGGCACCGATCACCGTTGCGCCGGAAATGATCGCCGTCTCGTTTGCCAGTCCCGAGGTCGCCCGGGCGTAGTCCTTCACCAGGGACCGGACATTGGTATGGCCGGCACGGACGAACAGCACGGTCCAGATCGCGCCGAGGATGAAGACCACGCTGAACATGGCCTCGATCAGGCGGACGTCGAACACGGACACCCACAACAGACCGCCGACGACCAGCACCATGGCCAGCCCGACGACCCTGAGAAGCTTGAACGTGTCGTCAAGGGACAGGCCCTCGGTGTTGACAACGGCGGAGCGGCGTCCCCTTTCCAGCCAGTAGCCGGTCATCAGGAAAAACAGCATGCCCAGGATGCCGTAAGGCACGAACTGCGCATAGGTCACGCCGGTGACATGGGTGAAGATGATCAGCGAACATAAGGAAACGGGCGACCACAGGGCCGTGGACGCAAACCCGCGGGAGCTTGCGATCGCCAGGGACCGCTGGCTTGCCTCGCTTGCGCCCTTCAGCCGGGAGGACAACAGGGTCGTGATCAGGATCACCGCGCCGATGTTCAGGAACAGGGCGAAAACGTGCGTGCCGAAGGTCACGAACAGGTAGCGCTGGCCGGGGGGGCGGGAAACGATCAGTTCGGCCGCCTCGGCGATCTTCGGCGAGCGGGCCGCAAGGTCGGCCATATGCTGCATGACCATCAGAAAGACGAACAGAAAGCCCGCGCTCGACAGACCCTGCGGGCTGACTGCGCCCGTATAGACCCATGCCAGGCCGGACAGGGCGATGGCGATGGCAATGACGATCAGCCCGCCGCGCTTCAGGGAGCGAAAGCTGGCGGCGAAAAAGACCGCGAAAATCGGAACCCAGAGAACCGGCGGCAGCGCGAAACCCGCCAGGGTGGCCCCCACCATGACATAACCGGCCACGACCGCAGCCATCGTCGGGACGACGGCAGCCTGGATCGTCTTCGTTACCGGTTTCGTCACGTCCCATCCCCTGAAAGACAAAAGCGCGGACCTTGTCAGCCGTCCGCCTCGCCACGAGGGAACATTAAATGCGATCCGTCTAAAAAGGGATAGGTCTCAGGCGGGAAAAGACCTTTTTCGAAAGAGACTTGCCAGCTTCCGGACTGCCGGTCCGTGTCAGCTTCCGAACGGAATTTCCGCCTTGCTGTCCGTCTTGAGCGCACCGATGCAGGCACCCGGCGCAACCCCCTCGCCCGTGCACCCGTTGGCGCCGTTGACAAGGATCCGGCCGATGCCGTCGCAGGCCATGTTCTGCATTTCGAATTGGCGGACAACCGTCTTGCCCGGCGGGAGCGCACCGAAGTCGAACACGGTCATGCGTTCGACCAGATCCTCGCCGTTGAAAATCACCATCTCGAAGGCAGATTTATCGAGGGGACCGGGTAAACCGTTGTGGACCACGAAGGTCATCAGGCACCCCTTGTCGGAAGGGCTCAACCGGTTCAGCTGAAGGTCGAATCGTCCCAACGACGCGCTTTCCTCGGCTTCGACCGTCCGGCCGAACGCCAGAAAAAGCAGCGTAAACACCACGCCGAATTTCGAATAAGTTCTCATTGCTGGCAAACCTTCATCTGACTGCCGGCGGTAATCGGACGACGCTTTCCGGCATTGGGAGACGGCGCAGTCGACACACGGGCGATGAAGTGCTGGCTGGCAATCGGCTTGCTTGCACCGAAGATTGGAGATCGAACCTCAGGCTCCATCAACGCTTCGGTAAAATACATGAGTATAATTGTCAAGAATTCAAAGCGATGCCGGGCTACCGCCGCTGCTTGCCGATAGCGGCGCAGCTTTCGCGCACGACAAGATCGCCATGGAGGACATGGGAGCGCGCCGGGAGCGCCCGATTGGCGAGCTTGGCGAGCAGGATCTCCATGGCGAGTTCGCCGATCCGGTGGCGCGGCTGGCGGATCGTGGTCAGGCCGGGGGTGATGTTGCTGGCAAAGGGAATGTCATCGAACCCGAGCACGGAAAAATCCTCCGGCACCCGGTAGCCGCGCAGTTGAAGGGCTGAAATGACGCCGATCGCGGTGTTGTCGTTGAAGCAGAAGAAGGCGGTGGGCAGATCGTCCTTGATGAACAGCCGCTCCACCACGGCGCGGCCGCTCTCGCTCGTGCCTTCCCCTTCCATTCGCCAGTCGCGCAGGGTTTCAGGCGATTCCTTCAAGCCCTGGAGATAGCCGGAATGGCGCAGGTCGCTGCGGATATCGGTCATGCCGCCGGAGATGAAGGTGATGCGCCGGTGGCCGAGGGAGATCAGATATTCGGTCGCAATCTTGGAGGCGGCCACGTCGTCGACGCCCACATAGCTGACTTCCGGGTTGCTGACCGGGCGCTCCGTCGCGACGATCGGAGGCAGAGCGCCGGTGGCGGGCGCGCCGGCGACCGGGATATGGCCGGTCAGCAGGATCAAACCGTCCGCCATGCCCGTCGACAGGAACCGCAGATAGTTCTGCTCCAGCGCGATCGCACCTTCGGTGTTGCCGATCAGCACACCGTAGCCACGGTCATTGGCGACCTTCTCCAGCCCGGTCAGAATGCCGGAAAAATTCGGGTCGGCGATCGATGACGCCAGGACGAGCACCATCTTGGAGCGCTGCATGCGCAGGCTCTGCGCCAGCGCATTGGCGGTGTAGCCGGTGCGCGCGATGGCGGCCGTCACCTTCTTGCGCGTGCTTTCCGCGACCTTTTCCGGCGAGCGCATCGCCCGGCTGACCGTAGCGATCGACACTCCGGCAAGCCTGGCAACGTCTTCGATTGTGGCCGGCCGGTCTCCCGGTTCGCTCATTCAGTATGCCTCCGGGGCGCGGAAGGGCGGGTCCGGAAAGAGCATTGTTTTCAATGCCATTCAGGATCAGGTCCTCATTCTATAGAACCCGCGCTTGCAAAATGTAAAGGTTTACACGAATAATGAAAACGTTTACATAGTGGGCAAGGCGCCAAAAAATCATCAGAAAAGGCGCTTGGGAGGAAAATCAGCATGCCGGCCGCTTCGCCTGCCTCGACAGCCGTTGTCGAGGCTGTCAGCATCAGCAAATCCTTCGGTCCGGTCCCGGTCCTGTTCAGCGTCAGCATGGACGTCCGGCCCGGCGAGGTGCATGCGCTGATCGGCGAAAACGGTGCCGGCAAGTCGACGCTGATGAAAATCCTGTCCGGGTTCCACGAACCGTCGTCCGGACAGATCCGGCTGGACGGAGAAACGGTCGACCTGCCGCCGGACGGTGCGGCGGAAAAACTCGGCATCGTACTGATCCACCAGGAACTGAACCTCGCCGAACAGATGACCGTTGAGGAAAACATCTTCCTCGGACGCGAAATCACGTCGCGCGGGATGCTCGACCGCAAAACGATGCGGGCAGCCGTCCAGAGGTACCTGGACGAGATCGGCCTGGACATTTCGCCCTCGGACCGGATTTCAGACCTGACCATCGCGCAAAAGCAGATGGTGGAGATCATCAAGGCCGTCAGCCGCAACGCCCGGGTCCTGATCATGGACGAGCCGACGGCCGTCCTCACCGAGGCGGAAACGGCAGTCTTCTTCCGTCAGGTGGAGAAACTGAAAGCCGGCGGCGTCGCCATCGTCTTCGTATCCCACAAGCTGAACGAGGTGCAGGCCATCGCCGACCGGGTGACCATCCTGCGCGACGGCCAGTGGATCGATACCCGCGCCGCGGATGACCTGACCCCGGACCTGATGGCGCAGATGATGGTCGGACGCGAATTGTCCGATCTCTATCCGCCCTTGCTGGAGGCCGATGTCGACGCGGAGGTGGTCCTTGAGGTCAGAGACCTCCAGGCGCCGGGCGTGAACGGCGTCAGCTTTTCCCTGCGAAAAGGTGAAATCCTGGGTTTTTCCGGCCTCATCGGCGCGGGACGAACAGCCGTGTTCGAAGCGGTCTGCGGACTGGCACCGGTCGAAAGCGGGGAAGTCCGCCTGTTCGGAGAGACGATCACCGGTATGGACGTCTCCAGGGCGCGCGACGCCGGGCTCGCCTACCTGACCAAGGACCGCAAGGGCAAGGGCCTGCTTCTGGAACAGCAGATGGGACCGAACCTGACCCTGTTTGCCCTGCCCAAATTCATCAAAGGCCTGACGCTCGACAAGGGCGCGGAAGACGAAGCGCTCACCCGCGCCGTCCGCCGGTTCGACGTGCGCGCCCGCGACGCGAGCGTGCCGGTGAAGAAGCTGTCGGGCGGAAACCAGCAGAAGCTGCTGCTCGCCAAGATCATGGAGGCCGATCCGAAGGTCGTCGTCATCGACGAACCGACCCGCGGCATCGATGTCGGCACCAAGCAGCAGATCTATCATTTCATCGCGGCGCTTGCCGCAGAAGGCCTCTCCGTTGTCGTGATTTCATCGGAAATGCCCGAGATCATCGGCATCAGCCACCGGGTGATCGTCATGCGCGAAGGCCGGATTACCGGCGTTCTGACCGGCGATCACATCAATGAAAACGAGATCATGCGCTACGCCGCCGGGCTGAAACGGGAGGACCTGAATTGACCATGACGAGCGCCCCGGGAAAAGCAGGAACCAAGGCCACCAGATGGCCCGGCCTCGATGTCAGGACACTGGGTCCGGCGATCGCTCTCCTCTTGCTGTGCATCACCGGCTTCCTGTTGAACCCGGCCTTCATCAGCGAAGGCAACCTCACCAACCTGCTGACCCGCTCCGCCTTCATCGGCATCATCGCCATCGGCGCGACATTCGTGATCACGTCGGGCGGCATCGACCTGTCCGTGGGATCCATGGCCGCGGCGATCGCTGGCGTGATGATCATCGTCATGAATTCCGTCGCCGGCTCGCTGGGAACGGGCGTGCCCACGGTGCTGTTCGGCTGTGGCCTCGCCCTGGTGCTCGGTATCGGTGCCGGCTGGATCAACGGCGCGCTGACCACCAAGGGAAAGATCGAGGCCTTCATCGTGACGCTCGGGACCATGGGCATCTACCGCTCGCTGGTCACCTATTTCGCCGATGGCGGAACCCTGTCGCTCAATTTCGATATCCGCGGCACCTATCGTCCGGTCTATTACGACAGCTTCCTCGGATTGCCGGTCCCGGTCTGGGTGTTCATCGGCGTGGCGATCTGCGGCTGGTTCCTGCTCAATAGAACCGCCTTCGGCCGCTACTGCACCGCCATCGGTTCCAATGAATCCGTGGCACGCTATTCGGCGATCAAGGTGGACCGGGTCAAGACCGCGACCTACGTCATCCAGGGCCTGTGCGTCGCCTTCGCCACGATCATCTACGTGCCCCGCCTCGGTTCGGCGTCGGCGTCCACCGGCGTGCTGTGGGAACTTGAGGCGATCGCGGCCGTGATCATCGGCGGCACGGTCCTGAAGGGCGGATACGGGCGCATCGGCGGCACCATTCTCGGCGCGCTGATCCTGACGACCATCGGCAACATCCTGAACTTCACGGACGTGATTTCAAACTATCTGAACGGAACCATGCAGGGCCTGATCATCATCGTCGCGGTTCTGTTGCAGCGGGGAAACTGGAAGCTCACCAAGCGCGACAAGGCCTGATCAAAGCTACACACGGCTCGGGACCCGTCCCCCCTGTCACAAGAACCGGTTCGCACCGGACGGGAGAGGTGCGCCCGATCGACAGCATTGGAGGAGGAAACAATGCTTTTGCGTAACGTCATGAAATGCGCCGTCTTCGCCGGCGCGCTGGCCCTTGCCGGGACAGCCTCGGCGCAGGACAAGATCAAGATCGGCGTCAGCTATCCGACCCCGACCCACGCCTGGGCGGCCGGCATGAACTGGCATGCGGAACAGGCCGAAAAGCGTCTGGAGGCGCTTTATCCGGATGTCGACCTTATCCTGGTCAACTCGAAGGATTCCAGCGCCCAGGCGAGCGCCCTGGAGGACCTGGTCTCCGTTCACAATGTGGACGCGCTGGTGGTGCTGCCGTTCGAATCCGAACCGCTGACCGATCCGGTTCTGAACGTGAAAAAGTCCGGGGCCTGGATCACCGTCGTAGACCGGGGCCTGAGCCAGCCGGGCATCGAGGATCTCTATGTCGCGGGCAACAACCCGGAACTGGGACGCGTTTCCGCGCAATACATGAAGACCCGGCTGAAATCCGGCGACAACATCGTCATCCTGCGCGGCATTCCGACCGTGATCGACAACGAGCGCTTCGACGCCTTCATGGAGGAAATCGAGGGGTCCGGGATCAACGTGCTCGACAACAAGCACGCCAACTGGAACCGGGACGACGGCTTCGAGGTGATGCAGGACTTCCTGTCCCGCTTCCCTGACATCGACGCCGTCTGGGCCCAGGACGACGATATCGCCATCGGCGTGGTCGCAGCCCTGAAGCAGGCCGGACGCGACGGCGACGGCATGTTCGTCGTCGGCGGCGCGGGCATGAAGGAAATCATCAAGGGCATCATGGACGGCAACGAACTGATGCCGGTCGACGTGCTTTATCCGCCGGCGATGATCGCGACCGCCATGGACCTGACGGTTTCCCACTTCAAGTCCAACGGGCCGGTCGCCGGCCGCTACATTCTCGGCGCCACGCTCGTGACGAAGGACAATGCCGAGTCCTACTATTTCCCGGACTCCCCGTTCTAGGAAGAACGCACCTTCAGGCCGGAGGATGCGGTGTTCCTCCGGCCCTTTTTTTAGATCTCAACCCTGGGAGGGAACCATGAAAACCATCAAGGGACCGGGCCTGTTTCTCGCCCAGTTCGCCGGCGACGAAGCGCCGTTCGACACCTGGGCCGGCATCACGAAATGGGCCGCGGACTGCGGCTACGAGGGCGTTCAGGTGCCAAGCTGGGACGGACGCCTGTTCGACCTGGCGAAGGCGGCAAGTTCCAAGACCTATTGCGACGAGATCGCCGGCATTGCCGCCGACAACGGCGTGACGATCACGGAGCTGTCCACCCATCTGCAGGGCCAGCTCGTCGCCGTTCACCCGGCCTACGACACGGCTTTCGACGGTTTCGCGGCACCGGAGGTGCGCGGCAATCCTGCCGCCCGCCAGACCTGGGCCGTCGAACAGCTCAAGCTGGCGCTGACCGCAAGCCGGAACCTGGGGCTCTCGGCCCATGCGACCTTTTCCGGCGCACTTGCCTGGCCCTTCGTCTATCCCTGGCCGCAACGGCCGGCGGGACTGGTGGAGACGGCCTTCGACGAACTGGCGCGGCGCTGGCGGCCGATCCTCGACTATGCGGAGGAAATGGGCGTCGACGTCTGCTATGAAATCCACCCCGGTGAAGACCTGCATGACGGGGTCACCTTCGAGATGTTCCTGGAGCGGGTCGCCAATCACAGCCGCTGCAAGATGCTCTACGACCCGTCCCACTATGTGCTGCAGTGCCTGGATTACCTGGACAATATCGACATCTACCGGGAGCGGATCGGCATGTTCCACGTCAAGGACGCCGAGTTCAACCCGACCGGCCGTCAGGGCGTCTACGGCGGTTATCAGCCCTGGGTCGACCGGGCCGGACGGTTCCGCTCCCTGGGCGACGGCCAGGTGGACTTCGGCGCGATCTTTTCCAAGATGGCGGCCAATGATTTCGACGGCTGGGCCGTGGTCGAATGGGAATGCTGCCTGAAGCACCCCGAAGACGGCGCCCGGGAAGGGGCCGCCTTCGTGCGCGACCACATCATCCGTGTGACGGAGAAGGCCTTCGACGACTTTGCCGGCGGCGAAACCGACGAGGCCGCCAACCGGAAGATGCTGGGTATCTGACAGGAGTAAGGCAATGACCATTCAAGGAAGTACTGCCGACAGCACCCGCCCGATCCGTCTCGGCATGGTCGGCGGCGGCAAGGACGCCTTCATCGGAGCGGTCCACCGGATCGCGGCCCGCCTGGACGGCCGTTACGAGCTCGTCGCGGGAGCCTTGTCGTCGACACCGGAAAAGGCTCTGGAATCGGGCCGCGCGCTCGGACTGGACGAAAGCCGGATCTACCCGTCCTTCGACCAGATGGCCATGCGGGAGGCCCGGCTGAAATCCGGCATCGAGGCGGTGGCGATCGTCACTCCGAACCATATGCATTATCCGGCGGCGAGGGAGTTCCTGAAGCGCGGCATTCACGTCATCTGCGACAAGCCGCTGACCTCGACTTTGGCGGATGCGAAGAAGCTGGCGAAGGCGGCGGAGGCCTCCGGCGCCCTGTTCTTCCTGACCCACAACTACACCGGCTATCCCATGGTTCGGCAGGCGCGGGAGCTGGTTAAGAGCGGCGAACTCGGCACGCTGCGGGTGGTGCAGGTGGAATATCCGCAGGACTGGCTGACGGTGGAGCAGCACAACAAGCAGGCGGACTGGCGCACCGACCCGAACCGCTCGGGAGCGGGCGGCTCCACCGGCGATATCGGCACCCATGCCTTCAACCTCGCCTGCTTCGTGACCGGCCTCACCGCGGAAAGCCTGGCGGCGGACCTGCAGTCCTTCGTTCCCGGACGCCAGGTCGACGACAATGCCCATGTGATGCTGCGCTTCGAGGGCGGCGCGCGCGGCATGCTGTGGTGTTCGCAGGTCGCGCCCGGCAATGAGAACAACCTGAAGATCCGCGTCTACGGCGACAAGGGCGGCCTGGAGTGGCACCAGGAAAATCCCAACCTGCTGCAATTCACGCCCTTCGGTGCGCCGGCCCGGATCCTGACGCGGGGCGGCGCGGGCATGTCGGAGAGCGTCGCACCCGCGATCCGCATTCCGCCCGGCCATCCGGAAGGCTATCTGGAAGGCTTCGCCAATCTCTACCGGGAGGCCGCGGACGCCATCCGGGCGCACCAGGCGGGTACGCCTGCCGACACTCTGGTTCCCGGGATCGAGGACGGTCTGAAGGGGATGCGGTTCATCGACGCCTGCGTGCGCTCCTCCGCCCGCAACGCGGCCTGGGTAAGCCTGTAACAGGTTCGGATGCCGCTCGATCCATAGGGGGGTCGGATCAAGGTATATGGAGAGCGACCGGTGAGCCTTCTGGCGAAGGTTCACCGGTCTGTTCGTTCAAGCCGGGCGCCGCTTTTTCTTGCGATGCCACGGCGCGTCCTAATGCCAGTCGCCGGCCATGATGCTGCCGTATGGCCCCACGGAAATATCTGCAGAAATTCGGTTTGGAATTCGCGGAGGTACAAATAACATGATCCGGTGAAAGGGCTTCGTAGTCCAGCTACAGGGCACCGGATTTCCGGCGCCTTCGAGGCGTGCCGCCGAGCAGCGGGGTAACGCCTTGCCTGACCTTCTCCTGTATTCGACTGCGAAATCTTTCCTTTTACACATCCTGCCGGTGAGTCATAGTGATGGCATGATAACAACTTATTCTGGCAGGAAACTCGCACCTCAACGCTATTGAGCCTGCCGAGAGACCTGCGCCCGGCCGTAAAAAGGGCCCACATCGAAGACCAAGTGTCCGAGTAATGGAGGAATTCATGAAGGCCTTCCTCGCAACCTTTCTGGCAGCGATCCTCGTGATGCAGCCCGTTCTCGCCGCGACAGCCGTCACCACGGCCAACGTCAATTTCCGCCAAGGGCCTGGGACGGGCTTCGCCTCGCTCGGCACGCTTCCCAGCGGCACGTCCGTTGAGATGTCGGAGTGTGACGATACCGGCGCCTGGTGTGCGATTTCGGTCAACGGCCAGAACGGCTTTGTCGCCGGCAGCTACCTGTCGCCGTCTGAGCCGGAGCAGACCACCGGCTGGCCCCGCAGCTTCCAGACCGACGGCGGCGCGACACTCGTTCTCTACCAGCCCCAATTCACCGACTGGGATAATTTCACCACTCTCAAGGCACTGGTCGCCGCCGAATACGTCAAGGACGCCAAGACCAAGCCGGTGTTCGGCGTGATCGGCCTCAGCGGCAAGTCGGCGTTTGATGGCGAGGAAGGCAATGCCATCATCAGCGACATTGCGGTGACCGAGATCGACTTTTCCGCCCTGGACAGGGCGGCCCTCACAGACCTCACCCTGCAGGTCGGCAAGCTGCTGCCGACCGGTCCGATCACGGTGAAGGAGGAGCGGATCACCGCGAGCCTTGCCGAATACAAGCGCATGGAAAACGTCAAGGGCCTCAATTCGGAAGCCCCGCCGATCTTCATCGCCAACGAGCCCTCGATCCTGCTGCAGACCGAAGGCGAGCCGGTGCTTGCCCCGGTCAAGGGCGTGCAGCGTCTGCAGTTCGTGGTCAACACCAACTGGGATCTCCTGAAGCTGACCGACGGCGGCGCCTATTACCTACGCGATGAAAAATCCTGGCTGACGAGCACCGACCTGAAAAGCGGCTGGAGCCCGGTGCAGGATCTGCCCGATCCGATCAAGGCCCTGCCCGATGACGACAACTGGAAGGAAACGCGCGAGGCGATCCCGCCGCAGCCGTTCCCGGACGACAAGGCGCCGAAGGTGGTCTATTCGGACAAGCCGGCGGAAATGATCGTCTTCGACGGGGAGCCGAAACTGGAGCCCGTGCCGGGCACCCGCCTGGAATGGGCCTCCAATACGGACAGCGACGTCTTCTTCCTTAACGAGACCAAGACCTGGTACATTCTGGTCTCGGGCCGGTGGTACAAATCCGCCTCCCTTGACGGCCCCTGGACCTTCACCACGCCCGACCTGCCGGCGGACTTCCAGAACATTCCCGAAGATGCGCCTTACTATTCCGTCCGCGCCTCCGTGCCGAACACGTCGGAGGCGGCGCAGGCACGGCTTAAGGCCAGCATTCCAAGCACGGCCCGGGTCGAGGTCGGCTCGGTCAGCGCCGATGTCTCCTATGCGGGCGACCCGGAATTCGAGAAGATCGAGGGCACGTCGATGTCCTATGCGGTCAATACCAATGACCAGGTGATCCAGGTCGGCGCCAAATACTACGTTCTCCAGGACGGGGTCTGGTTCGTGGGCGACAGCCCTCAGGGGCCGTTCCAGGTGGCGACCGCTGTCCCGGACGAGATCTACACGATCCCGCCGAGTTCGCCGGTCTACAACACGACCTATGTGCGCATCTACGAAACGGAACCCGGAGCGGTCTGGTACGGCTACACGATGGGCTATCTCACCGGTTATCTTGCCTGGGGCACCTTCGTCTACGGATCGGGCTGGTATTACCGGCCCTGGTACCGGCCGGGTCCGGTCCCGATCTTCTTCCCGCGGCCGGTGACCTACGGCATCGGCGCCTTCTACAATCCGGTCCGCGGCACCTTCGGCCGCTACGGCTACGCCTATGGCCCGCGCCGGGGGATTGCCGCCGGCGGCATCTACAATCCGCGCACGGGTGGTTATATCCGAGGGGCCGCGATCAGCGGACCGCTCGGCAGCGCCGGCTTCATTTCGGCCTATAATCCGCGCACCGGCAACCGGGTCATTATCGGCGGCGGCCGTGGCATCTATGGCAACTGGAAGGGCGGCGGCGTGGTTCGCGGCGGCGAATGGGCGCGCACCCGGGACGTGGCGGCAGGCGCGGCCAATCGCTGGAAGGACGGCGGTGGCCCCGGCCAGCTGGCAGACCGGCGCGGCAATGTCTTTGCCGGCCGCGACGGCGGCGTCTACCGGCGCGACGGCAACACCTGGCAGAAGTTCGAAGGCGGCCGCTGGTCGGGTGTCGCAGCCCCCTCCCGCGACCAGATATCCGACCGGCTCGGCGATGTCGGTGCGGGTATTGCGGCCGGTGGGGCTGGCGCCGCGATCGGCGGTGCTCTCGCCAACCGACCCAATATCAACCGGCCGCAGGGTGACCGGCCAAACATCAACCTTCCAGCCCAAAGGCCGGACATCAATCGGCCGGTCCAGAAACCGAACGTCACGCGCCCGGCACAAAAACCGAATATCAATCGCCCGGTGCAAAAGCCGAACGTAAACCGGCCTGCGCAAAGACCCAACGTCAATCGCCCGACGACCCGTCCGGCCACACGGCCGGCCCAGCGCCCCGCGACCCGGCCCGCCACACGTCCGGCGCAAAGACCCCAGGCCCCGGCGCATCTGAGCCGGGATTATCGCAGCAGGGAAGTCGGCAACCGTCAGGTCAACCGGCAACGCAACGTGCAGCGCTCAAGACCGCAGGCCCGCCCGCAGCACAGAGGCGGTGGCGGCCGTGGCGGCGGTCACCGCGGCGGGGGCCGGCGGCGGTAAACCCGACCCGGCAGCAGGGAAAGACAGTTCCCCGCTGCCGGTCATTGGTTGCTCTTTCGATTCAAATTCAACTTAAGCGGTTATATTCCGTGAAAGCATGTCCAAAATATGCTAAACTTCCCTTAGGTAATTTTCTCTGTCAATGCCTTGAACGGGCCCTATAATTCCCTTCAACGACGCCTCCGTCATGGTGCGTCTCACCAATCCCGGCTCCCCGCAGGATCCAAAGGAGTTTTTTTCCATCATCGGCTCTTCCCGATTTCCAGAATCGAGGTGACCAATATGCGCAGAATTGTATTTTTCACGATCGCCCTGTTCGCGGCGGTTCTCTTTCATTCAGGCGTTCAGGCGCAAACCGCGGAAGCGCCGGCAACCGCTAAACCCAACATTCTCGTCATCTGGGGCGATGATGTGGGCATGTGGAATATCAGTGCCTATCACCGGGGCATGATGTGCTGCGAGACGCCGAACATCGACCGGATCGCCAACGAGGGCATGCTGTTCATGGATGCCTATGCGCAGGCGTCCTGCACCGCAGGCCGAGCCGCTTTCATCACCGGGCAATATCCGCTGCGCGTCGGACTGAGCACGGTCGGTCTGCCCGGATCACCGCTCGGCCTGCAGAAAGAAGACCCGACCCTGGCCGAAATGCTCAAGGCGGAAGGCTACGCGACAGGCCAGTTCGGCAAGAACCATCTCGGCGACCGGGATGAGCATCTGCCGACCGCACACGGTTTCGATGAGTTCTACGGCATCCTCTATCACCTGAATGCAGGAGAATACGTCGAACAGGTGGACTATCCGAAGAAGGTCGTGGAAGAGGCCGGCCTCGCCCAGCGCGGGATCACCCATTCCTGGGCCCTGCCGGATGGCGGACAGAAGATCGAGGATCTCGGCAACTTCGGCCGGGAGCGACAGAAGACCCTCGACCAGGAAGTCCTGGTAGAGAGCAAGCGTTTCATTCGCGATGCCGTCGCCGCGGGCAAGCCGTTCTTCGTCTGGCACAACACGACGCGGATGCATTACCGCACCAATCTCGACGACCATTATGACGGCATTACCGGAACCGGAAACGTCTATGCCGACGGCATGGTCGAACTGGACGACGACGTCGGCGAACTGCTGTCGCTCCTCGACGAACTCGGGGTTGCGGACAGCACCATGGTGATGTTCTCCACCGACAATGGCGCCGCCTCCAACTCCTGGCCGGACGGCGGCAATCAGCCCTTCCGCGGAGAGAAGGGTCTCGGCGGTTATGAAGGTGGCTTCAAGGTGCCGATGATGGTGAAATGGCCCGGCCTGGTTCCGGCGGGAACGACCACCGGCGAACTGATATCCATGGAAGACTGGATCCCGACCATCATGGCGCAGCTGGGCAAGCCGAATATCAAGGACGACCTGCTCGGCGGCTACAAGATCGGCAGCACCGAATACAAGGTGCATCTGGACGGTTATGACCAGACGCCGATCCTGACCAAATCGGGACCGAGCAACCGGAAGGAATTCTTCTTCTTCACCGAGACCACGTTCCACGGCGTTCGCTACGGCGAGTGGAAGTTCCTGTTCACAAAGCAGGACAAGTGGTTCAACGGCGTCCAGGAGGAGTTGACCACCCCGCTGATCACACGGCTAGACCTCGATCCGTTCGAGCGCTTCTACGAGGCGCGCGGGTTTGACGAATGGCAGGAAAACCGGTCCTGGGCGATCCAGCCGGCCATGGCCGTGGTGCAGAAATTCGTACAGTCATTTGAAGACTATCCGCCGCGGCAGACCAGCTTCTCGCCCAAGGCATCAGGTATGGTCGAGAAGATGATGTCGCATACCGGCGCCGAATAGGCCGGACGCACCTGAAATTTCCGATAAAAACAGATGCGGCGCGGGAACAAATCCCCGCGCCGCGCAAAACGGCCGATACTCCACCTCTACGGCCGTCTTACGCCTCCTGCAGCACCTTTTCCGCCTCACCGTGCTGGACCAGCGGTCGGTTGCCCGACAGCCTGCGGATCAGCACGTAGAAGACCGGTGTCATGAAGATGCCGAAGAAGGTGACGCCGAGCATGCCGGAGAAGACCGCGACGCCCATGGCGACGCGCATCTCCGCCCCCGCCCCGGTCGACAGCACCAGCGGCACCACACCCATGATAAAGGCCATGGAGGTCATCAGGATCGGGCGCAGACGCAGGCGGCTGGCCTCGATCGCGGCCTCCACCGGTGTCCTTCCCTCGAACTCGAGTTCGCGCGCGAATTCGACGATCAGGATGGCGTTCTTCGCCGATAGCCCCACCAGCACCACCAGCCCGATCTGGGTGAAGATGTTGTTGTCGCCGGCCGTCAGCCAGACGCCCGTCAGGGCCGCCAGAACGCCCATGGGCACGATCATGATGATCGCCACCGGCAGCGCCAGGCTTTCATATTGGGCGGCGAGCACCAGGTAGACCAGGAGCAGCGCCAGCGGGAACACGATCACCCCCGAACTGCCGGCCAGGATCTGCTGGTAGGTCAGGTCGGTCCACTCGAAGCCGATCCCCTTGGGCAGGGTTTCCGCAGCGATCCTTTCGACCGCCGCCTGGGCCTGGCCGGAGGAATAGCCCGGCGCCGGTCCGCCGTTGATGTCGGCGGCGAGGAAGCCGTTGTAACGGGTCGCCCGCTCCGGCCCGGTCGTGGCCTCGACCTTCATCAGGGCCGACAGCGGGATCATCCGGCCCGATGAAGACCGCACTTCCAGCTTGCCGATGTCGTCGGGTCGTGCCCGGAACCTGGCATCCGCCTGCACCCGCACGCTGTAGGTCCGCCCGAAGGCGTTGAAGTCGTTGACATAGAGCGAGCCCAGATAGATCTGCAGCGTCTCGAACACTTCCGTCACCGACACGCCGAGCTGTTCGGCCTTGGTGCGGTCCAGATCCGCATAGAGCTGCGGCACGTTGATCTGGAAGCTGGAGAACAGCCCGGCCAGTTCCGGCGTCTGATAGGCCTTGGCCAAGAAGGCCTTGTTGGCCGCATCGAGCGCCTGGTAGCCCAGCCCGGCCCGATCCTCGATCTGCAGCTTGAAGCCGCCGGTCGTGCCGAGACCCTGGACGGGCGGCGGCGAGAACATGGCAATGAAAGCGTCCTGAATCGCACCGAACTTCTGGTTCAGCTGCATCGCAATGGCATTGCCGGAAAGCTCGGGCGTCCTGCGCTCCTCGAAATCGGTCAGCGTCGCGAAGACGATGCCGGCGTTGGAGGAGTTGGTGAAGCCGTTGATCGACAGGCCCGGAAAGGCAATCGCGTGCTCCACGCCCGGCTGGGCCATGGCGATGTCGCTCATGCGTTTGATGACGTCCTCCGTCCGGTCAAGGGTCGCCGCGTCCGGAAGCTGGGCGAAGCCGATCAGGTACTGCTTGTCCTGCGCGGGCACGAAGCCGCCCGGCACCGCAGTGAACAGGCCATAGGTGGCCCCGGCCAGCGCCAGGTAGATCACCATGACCACGCTCTTGCGCGACAGGAGCCCGCCGACACTGCGGCCATAGGCGTTGGAGCCCGCGCCGAAGGCCCGGTTGAAGCCGCGGAAGAACCAGCCGAAGACGAAATCCATCGCCCGCGTCAGCCAGTCCTTCGGCGCGTGGTGATCCTTCAGGAGCAGGGCCGCCAGCGCCGGCGACAGGGTCAGCGAGTTGACCGCCGATATCACGGTCGAGATCGCGATCGTCAGGGCGAACTGGCGGTAAAACTGACCCGACAGGCCGGAGATGAAGGCCAGCGGCACGAACACGGCAACCAGCACCAGCGCGATGGCGATGATCGGCCCGGAGACCTCCTTCATCGCCCGGTAGGTGGCATGGCGCGGGCTCAGGCCGTTTTCGATGTTCCGCTCCACGTTTTCCACCACGACGATGGCGTCATCGACCACGATGCCGATGGCCAGCACCAGCCCGAACAGGCTGAGCGCGTTGATGGAAAAGCCGAAGACATACATCACCCCGAAGGTGCCGATGATGGAGACGGGAACCGCGATCAGCGGAATGATCGAGGCGCGCCAGGTCTGCAGGAACAGGATGACGACGATCACCACCAGCGCGACCGCTTCCAGAAGCGTGTCGACCACCTTCTCGATGGAAGCGCGGACGAACTTTGTGGTGTCGTAGACGATCTTGTACTGAACCCCTTCCGGCATCGCCAGCTGCAGCTGATCCATGGTTTCGACCACCGCATCGGAAATGGCGATGGCGTTGGAGCCTGGCGCCTGAAACACGGGGATCGCGACCGCCGGCTTGCCGTCGAGCAGCGACCGCAGGGAATAGTCGGCCGCTCCCAGCTCAATGCGGGCAACGTCGCGCAGGCGCGTCACCTCACCGTTCTTGCCGGTGCGCACGATGATGTTGCCGAACTCTTCCGGTGTCTGCAGGCGCCCTTGCGCGTTGACGCTCAACTGCACATCGACCCCGTCCACGCTCGGCGAGGCACCGATGATGCCGGCCGCCGCCTGGACGTTCTGCTGGCGGATCGCATTGGTGATGTCGCTGGCGGCCAGATCATGTTCGGCCGCCTTTTGCGGGTCGACCCAGACACGCATCGAATAGTCGCCCGAACCGAACACCTGCACCTGGCCGACACCCTGGATGCGTGCCAGCCGGTCCTTGATGTTCAGGACCGCGTAGTTGCGCAGGTAAGTGATGTCGTAGCGATCGTCCGGCGACGTCAGGTTCACCACCATCATCAGATCGGGCGAACTCTTCACCGTGGTGACGCCGAGACTTCGGACCTCTGACGGAAGCCGGGGTTCGGCCTGCGACACACGGTTCTGCACCAGCTGCTGGGCCTGGTCCGGGTCGGTGCCGAGCTTGAAGGTCACCGTCAGCGTCATAACGCCATCGGAGGTGGCCTGGCTGGACATGTAGAGCATGCCCTCCACACCGTTGATCTGTTCTTCCAGCGGCGTGGCGACGGTCTGGGCGATCACCTTCGGGTTCGCGCCCGGATAGGTGGCGCGCACGACGATCGAAGGCGGCACCACCTCCGGATATTCGGAAATCGGCAGGGAGCGGAGGCCAATCAGACCCCCGACCAGGATGAGAACCGACAGCACCCCGGCGAAGACCGGGCGGTCGACGAAAAATCTGGGAATATTCATGGCAAACGCCCTCTTCGGGTAACTCCGGGGCCATCGTCCGCGGACAGACCGCCCCGCTCCGGCCGCGCGTCTTGCTGCCGGCCAAATTCGACAAGTCTTGAAGTGCCGGCAGAGCGCCGGGGCGCCCTGCCGTTCGGGATCAGGTTTCGGCAGCTATTTCGCGGCTGCCACGTCCTTCTGCATCTGGGGGTCGACCAGCGTTCCCGGACGGACGCGCTGCAGTCCGTTGACCACGATCCGCTCGCCGGATGTCAGGCCGCTTTCCACGATACGCCCGCCTTCCGTGCTCCGGCCCAGTTCAACCGGCCGGTAGGCGATCTTGTTGTCACCGTCGACGACAAAGACGAACTTCTTGTCCTGGTCGGTGCCGACGGCCCTTTCGCTCACCAGGATCTTGGTCTCCGGCTTCGGCGTGCCCATGCGGATGCGCACGAACTGTCCCGGAATCAGCCGGCCGCCGGGATTGTCGAACACGGCCCTGACCGGAATGGTGCCGCTTGCCGCATCGACCTGGTTGTCGATGAGTTGCAGCTTGCCCCGGACCGGCGCGGTTCCGCCCAGTGTTTCGATCTCCACCGGAATCCGGTCCAGGGGCGGCAAGGCCGCGGTCGAGGTCGGGAGCTCGGCCAACGCCCGGCTGACGATGTCCTCGGGAACGTCGAAACTCGCGTAGATCGGATCGACGGAGACAAGTGTCGTCAATGCCGGCGACGTGGAACCCGCCGCCACCAGGTTGCCCGCGGTAATCTCGATCCTGCCGACCTTGCCCGCGACCGGTGCGCGAACTTTGGTATAGCCGAGTTCCAGCCTTGCCGACTGCAGCGCGGCCTTGGCCGTTTGCAGGCTCGCCTGCGCTTCCACGAAAGCATTCTGGCGCTGGTCCAAAACGCTTTGCGAGATGGTCCGGTTCTCGATCAGCTTGTTGCCCCGATCCAGTTCCAGCCGGGCCAGGTTGAGCTGGGCTTCGGCCAGGGCCACCTGCCCCTCCCGCTGGGCCACCGCTGCCTCATAAGGGGCCGGGTCGATGGTGAACAGCAGATCGCCCGCCTTCACCAGCGCACCCTCGCGGAAGTCCACCGACTGGATGGCTCCGGCAACGCGCGAGCGCACCTGAACCCGGTCGACGGCTTCCAGCCGGCCGGAAAACGCGTCCCAGACCGTGATGTCACGGCTGGCCACTTGCGCCACCGTGACCGGCACGGCGGGCGGAGCCGTAGGCGTGTCCGCGGCGATAGCGGTGGTTGAGACCGGCAATTCCAGATAAAGGGTCGCCGCCGAAACGGACAAAGCGATCCCCAGGCCGGCGCCCGCAAGGGCCCAGCGTGTGCTTCTCGATGTCATTGGTCGCTCCTTTAAGCCCTCTCGGGGCTTGCCGGGTCATGCCTTCAACAGGCCTGCCCGATCATTCGATCTTCAATAAAAATTCACTGGACGCCGACTGACTTGACGAACCCTTCGAACCTTTCGTTGAGGCTGTCCTGCCAGCTTGAAGTTTCCTCGCATGCCCCGCCGTAAATCGATGGCCAGCCCGTCCCGGCGGGAAGAACGTGCTGTTGAACCTTGACGCCGGCCTCCTTGAGGCGGTCCGCGTAGCTGAGTGTCTCGTCGAGAAGCGGATCGTCCTCGGCTGAAACAATCAGCGCGGGCGCCACGCCCGATAGCCGCGAACACATGCAGGGCGCCGCGTATGGATGGCAAACACCGCCGCTCAGATACCGGCTCCAGCCTTCCGACCATCGGTCACGCATTCCGATCGCGGCCGCCTGGCGAATGGAGGCCGAGCCCATGTAGGGATCCAGCAGCGGCGACAGCAGGACCTGGCCGTCAAGCTCGTCCGCGTAGTGGTCGCGCGCCTTCAGCGCCACGGCCGCGGCGAGATTGCCACCCGCCTCCGTGCCGCCGACCAGCAGCAGCGACTTGCGATTTCCAAGCCCCGCACGCTTCTTGGCCAGAAAGCTGAAAATGGAAAAGCCGGTTTCCAGCGGCTTCGGGAAAACGGCGCCGAGCGGCGCATTGTAGTCGGCCATGACCACGATGGCCCCGGTCCGCGCAAGCGTCTCCGCGACCACGCTGTCCTTCCGGCCGTCTTCCAGAAAGGCGCCGGAATGGAAATAGATCAGGACCGGGGGCGACGTGTCGTAGTCGGCGCCCTGATAGACACGCGCGGACACGGGGCCGATGGCCACCTTGTCGAGCGTCATGTCCTTGATCTGCACCGTCATCGTTCCGGTCCGCTTCGTTTGATTTCACACGGGACAGCCTCAAAGGCTTCCCTCACCTGCCAAAAAGATATTGTTGTTCGCCTTTCGGAATAAGAGGCGATTTTCTGATTACACTATTCGAAATTTCGAATAATATCGCACCGCAATGAAACGGGAGACTGCCGGATGGATCAGCTTTCAGCCATGCGCGCCTTTCTCCGGGTCGTGGAGACGGGCAATTTCACCCGTGCTTCCGAGGCCTTGCGCATCCCGCGCGCAACGGTGACCAACCTCATCCAGAACCTCGAGGCGCATCTGCAGACAAAACTGCTCAACCGCACGACCCGGCGGGTGATCGTGACCACCGACGGCGCACTCTACTACGAACGAGCCGCCCGAATCGTCGCCGAGCTTGACGAACTGGACGGCAGCCTGACCCATTCCCAGGCCAATCCGAGCGGACGGCTGCGCGTGGAAATGTCCGGCGCCTTCGCCGACTGGATCGTCATCCCGTCCCTGTGCGGTTTCCACGAGAAATATCCGGACATCCAGATCGATCTCGGCATCGGCGACCGTACCGTCGACTACCTGGTGGAGAATGTGGACTGCGCCTTGCGCGCCGGTTCTCCCGGCGACCCGTCGCTGATCGCCCGCCGGGTTTCCGAACTCCACCTCATCACCTGCGCGGCAGCCGCCTATCTGGAGCGCTTCGGCACGCCGGACCATCCCTC
This sequence comes from Roseibium sp., assembly GCF_048260565.1. GTDB lineage: Bacteria > Pseudomonadota > Alphaproteobacteria > Rhizobiales > Stappiaceae > Roseibium. Next base: position 99,039 of record NZ_JBLXGP010000017.1, read on the forward strand.
CGACCTGGAAACCGGTCACTGTTGCGTCAATTATTTCGAAGCCCGAACCGGCAGGAACCATCCCTTCGCGTTCAGCAGGGACGGCGAGGAACTGGAGGTCAGCGGGCGCTCGCGCTTTTCCGTCAACGACAGCCGCAGCTACGTGACCGCCACACTCGCCGGCCATGGCGTCGCCCAGCTGCCCCGGTTCATGGTCACCGAGGAATTGGACCGCGGCGACCTGGTGCCGGTTCTGACCGACTGGACCGCCGACACTTTCCCCCTCTACATCGTTTACCCGCCCAACCGGCACCTCAGCAACAAGGTACGGGTGTTCGTGGACTGGCTGGTAAAACTGCTGGCGGACCTGGAGCAGATATAACCGGGGCCGCGACCGGCCGCGGATCATCCGCCCGACGCAACGGCGGACCATCAATCGACCGGTCCGGTTCGACAGCCGTCCCGAATTCCGTCACAGGCGGTTCATTCTTTCCGGACAAATCAAATGCCGCGCAACTTGTGGTTTTTTCATTAACGTTCTGTGTGTAAAAGCTTTTTTGCCTCACAGACAGGTGGCGGTCGACGGATAGGGCCGCATTCGGACCGGTAACGCCCCGTTACGGTCGCCTCGCCTGAACGGTCCGGACACAAGACAGGAGCACGTCATGTTTCGCCCCCTAACAGCCATCGTTCTCGCAGCTTCGCTCGGCTTTGCCCCCGTCGCCAACGCATGCACCGGCATCACGCTGACCGCGAAGGACGGGACGGGCGTTGCCGGCCGGACCATGGAGTTCGGCATGCCGATCGACTGGCACGTCGCCGTCGTGCCCGCCGGAACGCGGGTCACGCCAGAGCTGCCGGAAGGATCGGGCGGTCTCACCTACGAGACCAGGTACGGCATCGCCGGAATGACCGCCTATGAAACGACCGATTTCGTGGACGGGATCAACGAGGAAGGCCTCTACGTCGGGCTGTTCTATTTCCCCGGATATGCAAGTTATCCCGACCTTAGCGACGACAACCGCGCCAAGGCGCTCGCGCCCCAGCAATACGCAACCTGGCTGCTCGGCAACTTCGCCACCGTTGAGGAGGTGAAGGCGCATTTCGACGACATCGTGCTGGTGGCCGCCGAGTTCAAGCAGATGGGACAGGTCATCCCGATGCATATTCGCGTTGTCGACAAGACCGGCACCGCCATCGTCATCGAGCCGACCGACAAGACCCTCAAGATCTTCGACGCCCCGCTCGGCGTCATCACCAATTCGCCGACCTACGACTGGCACATGACGAACCTCTCCAATTTCGTCAACCTGTCGCCCCTCAACGTTCCGCCGGTCAAGCTGGACGGCGTCGAACTGCAGGCGGCCGGACAGGGCGCCGGCATGCACGGTCTGCCGGGCGATTTCACGCCGCCGTCGCGGTTCATTCGCGCCGCCGTGTTCTCTCAGTCGGCGATCCCGGTCGAGACCGGCGCCGAGGTGCTGGAACAGGCCTTCCACATCCTCAACACCTTCGACATCCCCTATGGCGCGGTGCGCGGCGAGGAGAACGGAAAGGTCGCTCCCGACTACACCCAGTGGACCGCCGTTGCGGACATGACCAATGTGACCTGGACCGTGAAGACCTATGACGCGCAGGACCTCCGCGTGGTCGACGTCAAGGCGGCCCTGGCCGCCGCAGGCGGCAAGGTCGTCCATATCGATTCCAAGCAGTGGTCGCAGTCGTTCACGGACATTTCGTCCGACTTCAAATAGGGCGGCCCTCTCAAGGGCTACTTCAAGTCCGGCCCCCGGAGCGAGATCGCGCTCCGGGGGCATTTTTTTGCGTAGCAGCCCGTAGCGCCCCGATCCGATTTCGACGCCTGGCGTGACATCTCCGGTCAAGGGAGGAGAGCAAGGCGGAGACTGCGGGTTATCGTGGCGGGGACGGAGGATCGGAACAGGGGCGGAAGGGGACCGGTGGCTTTTGGGAGACAAGAGCCGACACCCTGCCCTCAGTCGAGCAGAAGTCGCCCTTCGGATATCGCTTGCACTTTGATCACCAAAAACCGCCGTGCTTCACGACCGTCAGCAGCCGCAGGTCTGGCCGACGACCTTGTCCCAGTTCCCCTGCTTGAGGTCTTCCGGCTTGATGAAGAAATCGGCTTCGCCCGCATCGCAGAGCATCATGTTCGAGCCATAATCGGAGAAAAGCTGAAACAGCAGCATGTTCGGATCATTCACGGGAAGATTGAACTGCACGGAAGACAGATATCCGAAGAGCTGGTGAAAGGGCTGGCCAAAGCTGCGGCCCGGTTTCTCCGGCAGCGGCGCATCCTCGCTTTCACGCCGTATCAGCGGCTGATGTTGCCCGGCCAGATAGATGCTTTCGGGGAGCCGTCTGGCAAGAGCCGTATCGCTGCCGCTTTGATTGATCAGCTCATTCAGCGTTCGCTGGACCGCCTCCACGATCAGGTTCTTGTACTTGAACTCCGATGTGAGGAACCGGTTCAGATATTCGATGAAGTCTCGGGCGTTCCCGGCGTCGAGGTCATGCCCATGCTGCCGGCCGCACCAGTCCTTCCATCTGCCCAACCGGGAGAGGAAGTCCCGAAGATCGCTGTCGTCGGGAACCTCACTCCAGCGTGCCAGCCGTCCTTCTATATAGCGGCAGAACAGGCTGATGCAGAGTGGGCTGTATGGGAAGCCGGTCTCGTCGTGTGGTTTCAACGACCTGATTTTCTCGAGGATCGGGGGGCTGTCATAGGCGCTGATATTGAATACGGGAAAGAAACGGGATGGAGGCCGGCCCGTGAAGACTTTCGGAAAGATCCTGTCCAACTGCCTGACGTAATAGCGGTCCCGCGCCTCCCTGTAGCCGTCGGGCGCCTTGACCATCAACAAGTCAGATGGCGCGGGCATCGTGGAAAACCCGGAAAAGACAAGCGGCCATTCCGGATAGCTGCGCATAACGGGCTTGTCCGGAGGGGAGAAATCTTCGTCAAAGAGGTTCTCGGAGCCGTTGATCGCGCCAAGATCTTCCGGCGGCGGCGTCCTGATGCCATTCGACAGCGGATCATAGACGACCCTGGTGTCGTTGCGCGGATCTCCGCTGAAGTCTTCCCCCCACAGCATATCCTCATCGAGCCGGGCAAAGAACAGCAGCGTGCCGCGCTCCGGGCATTCCTCCGGGCGCCAAGGGAGTTCCGACAGGTCGATCTGAGCCATGAAGTGCAGGGGCATGCCAGCCTTAACATACCGTGCGTCGCTGACCGTACGCGGCCATTCCAGGCCCGCGGGAAGGTCCGGATCCCCACCGACCTTGCTGCGCCCGACCGGTATCCCGGGAGGCGGATAGGGACGATAGGCAATGACGGCTGGACGCGACATTCCATCGACAAAGTCGGCAAAAAAATCCGGTTCCCACGGTGGCACCTCCGCCTTGAACGGATCCGCGTCTTTTCGAAGCGGGCCAGTTCGGCCGTTTGCCTGCGGGCTGGTGGGGGAGACAGGGGCGGCTGGGGGGACAGGGGTGGCCGGGGGGAACGGAGCCGTTCCGGTATCGCGTTCCGGAGCAACAGCCATGGGACGAGCGGGGCGGTTCATGATCGCCTCGAGGCGTTTTGGATCGATAAGTGGCTGGCCGTCCTTCGGCAGGGACTTGCGGCGCATGCGTGTCCGGACGCTTCCCGGCGCCCGGCGGGCCGTCTTGTCCTTGCGCAGAAAATACCTGGCAACCTGGTTGAGCAGCAGCACGATCAGAGCGAGCAGGACAACATATTTGGCCGGACCGGCGGTTTGGCGTGTCTTTCCAGCGTCAACGTCTTCGAAGCCCGGCACGATCGTGCTCCGCAAGGGGGCAGCACCCGTCGCGGGCGAAGGCGGCTGTGATGCCGTGTCCTGGGGTAAAAAGCCGGCGATCATCATCTCGAAATGTGGGGAGATGTGCCTGAAGAGATCGCTATTGGGAAAAACAGCCAGAAAGGCGAGAAGTGCGATCGGCAGGATGGGGATGCCCGTGGGCGTGTCTTTCTTGAGGAGGGCCCCCACGATGATCAGCACCGGCACCGCCATGATCAGGACAGCGGCATTTATCGCAAGAAAGTGGCCCAGCGCCTTCGTGAAGCCCAGCCAGATCGACAGAGAGGCGATCAGCTTGGCACCGCCGCCGCCTATATATCCCATCGCGAAGACCCCGAACAGGGCCACCATCACGGCGGCCGCACACAAGGTGTTTTCCACGATCATCGGGACCGGCGCGTCGAAGAAGACCGCGGTAATGTAAAACAACAACACGATGACTTGCGGGATAATGTTGGGAATGGCCATCTTGGCTGATCGCTCGCAGTCTCCTGAGGGGGACAATTCCAGATGGTGTAAAATCTGCCGATGAATATTTGGTTGCATTTTTTTCGGATGAAACGTTCTTCCTGTTTCCGGCGAACGTGCTTGCCGAGCTGCACTACGCACAAGTCTCCGTCTGATGCGCTGACTCCCCGTTCAGGCCGGTGACATTGTCTGAGATCGGCACGCGGTCGCCAAGGAAGAGATCTGTTCAACATAAAATCCTGCAACATCAGCCCCTCCGTACGTGAGGGAAGCATATCGGCCAGCTTTCACTTGAGGCACCTTTGTCAGGGCGGAAAAGGCTTGATCCGATGGCGTGATCAGGGGATCTTGCGGTCAAACGGCAGATCACTTGGGGAATGAAGGTTTGGATCGGCATTCTGGGTTGGTCATTGATGGAAGCGGCAATAACAAATGCGAAACCCAAGCCTGAAATCGGTAATACTGACTTTATTTCTGATCCTGACCCTTCCCGTTTTCATTGGCGTCATAACTTTTAATTACTTGTCCAGCGAAGATATTGCGCGCAGTGACTCGCTCAAGAGGATCGAGCAACATCAGTCGAATGCCGCTGACAGTGTCGAAAACCTTTTCCGCGAGGTTTCCGCCAGTGTTGAGACCATGGCCAGCGCCGGGCGCGTTCAGCCAGGCCTTTTCCAGAACATTGGCGCTTTGGATTTTCTGGCGACTGTCGCGCGTGGAACACCAGACGTTCTAAGCGCCTATGTCGGTCTTGAAACCGACGGTACTTTCCTGCAGGCGAGGGCGATGCTGGACGGGCAGAACGTTCATGACGCGCCCTTGCCCGGCGGCACGACGTTCGCTCATCGCTGGATCATTCCCGATGGGGATGGCGCGTTTGATGAAACTTACGAGTTCATGAACGCAGACAACCAGGTCACGGGGAGATCACGTGCGGCCAGCACCTATGATCCACGCAAACGGTTCTGGTACAAGGTAACCAAGGACGCTGACAGGCTTACTATTTCGGACCCGGATCTGTTTGCGACCTTGTCATTGGTCGGCTTCACCATCGCCGCACCGATCTATTGGCACGACCGGTTTTCGGGCATCGTTGCGATCGATCTGACGCTGGAGGGGCTCTCAAGTTATCTGGCGGAGCGCCAGGTCAGTCCCAATTCTGTCAGCTTTATTCTCGACGCCCACGGCAATATCATTGCGAACTCTCAAGAACGCACGGTTTCCCAGAAGATCGGAGACAGGCTGAGGCTGACCCACATCAGCGAGTGGGCCGATCAGATGGTCGGTATCGTTTACAGTCAGCGCGAGATTCAGGACCGTGGTGCGCAATCCTATTTTGTGCAGCACAACGGCAGGGAATTCGTCGCCTCACTGAAACCGATTGAATCTGTCGCTCACAAGGACTGGCAGATCTTTGTCATCGCGCCGATGGATGACTTCAACGCTGAAATAAAATCTAACAACCGCCGTATGCTTTTGCTCGGACTTGGGGCGACGGCCTTGCAGATCCTGATCATCTGGCTGTTGGCCAAGAAACTGTCGACGCCGCTGGAACGATTGGCGAGCAGCGTTGAAAACATCCGTGACCTTCGGCAGGAGACGGTGAACGACCTTCCCAGAACACGCGTGCGGGAGATACAGATGCTGTCCAGCGCGGTTGAGACGTTGGACACCGCGATCCGTTCCTTCGCTTCGTTTGTGCCGGTCAGCCTGGTGAGGGACCTGCTTCAGTCGGAGCAGAAACTGGAAATTGGCGGCAGCAGCCGCTTCCTGACGATTTTCTTCTCGGACATGGAAGGTTTTTCCGACCTCTCCGAGAAAATCCCGTCCAAGGAACTAGTCCAGAGGGTTTCGGACTATCTCAACATCGCGACAAAATCGGTGAATCGCGAAGCGGGCACGATCGATAAATTTATCGGTGATGGTGTCATGGCATTCTGGGGTGCGCCCGCGATCATGGAGGACCACGCACGGCGGGCCTGCCTGGCCGCGTTGCATATCCAGCGTGCGGTCGGCGAATTGAACGCGGAAGTCCTGGCAGTCGGCGGTAACCCGCTCAATGTGCGGATCGGGATCCATAGCGATGCGGTGATTGTCGGCAATATCGGCTCGCCCGAACGGATGAGCTATACGGTGCTTGGCGACGGTGTGAACATAGCGTCGCGGCTGGAGGCGCTGAACAAGACCTACGGAACCAACATCTGCATCAGTCACTCCGTTTACAAGGAAGCCGGTGACAGTCTCTGTGTCCGGCCCATCGGAGATGTCCGGGTCAAGGGACGGCGCGCAAGCATCACCGTCTACGAGTTGCTGGGTGCGTACGGTCAGGGGGCGGAATACGAGCCGGATGAGGAAACCCTGCGGCTTGCGGAAATCAGCCGTGCTGCTTTCGAGCTGCGTCTGGCCGGCGACGATGACGGGGCGATCGCGCTCTATCGCAAAATCCTGATCGACTATCCCGACGATCCGGTCGCGCGGACGGTGCTGGCGGAAATGAACTCTGCCAACCGAACCGGAACTGCCGTCGGCTGACCCTGGTCCTTAGATCCTAATAGGCCCGAGGCGCGTCCGAGAAGCGGGCTGTTACAAGCCGGTGCAGCAGGCGGGAGGAGGCGACGACGGTCTGCATCAGGCCGAAAAACAGCAGCACGGTGAGCGCATATAACACAAACCGCCAGACCGACTGGCCAAGCAGCTCTGCCTCCGACAGTACCACGCTCATGGCCTCGTTCACGCCGATTGCCGCTCCGAAGCAGGATGCGGACACAAGGATCTGAAAGGATCTGGCCATATTGGGGATCAGCAACATGGCGGCGCGATGTGCGCCTCGATGCCACTGGACCAGGGCTTCGCTGACCTGATCATAGGCGTAGGAGGTAATGTAAGGCAGACATGCCAGGGTTACGAACATGATCCTGGGATCGGCGAACCAGGCTTCCAGGGCCGAATAATGACTGCGCAGAACCCCCGCCAGGAAAAACATCGCAATGAAGACCGGTGTTGCCCGCAGGACCGAGATCGATGATCCGATGACGCCGCTCACCACCGGGTTTTGCAATCGTCCCAGCAACGCCAGAAGCCCGCCGCTTGCAAGTCCGATAACGAGGGCCGAGATTGCGATTTCGAAGTTGACCAGCAAACCTTCGGCAATGCGCAGCGGCAGATCTTCCGAAAAAGGTCCAATCATGGCGTCAGCCTTTCGGTTCCAGTCGTTCGATGCGCACACGAAGCCTGCGGCTCAGGCGGACGACGACCATGACGACCAGAATATAGAAGATTAAGAGAATCCAATATGTTATGGCCTGGTTTCGGGAAAAGGACGTGATGTCGTTGAGCGCATTGGTAAGGTCGGCGACGCCGACGAAACTGGCCGCCGAAATCCCGCGCGTCGCATTGGTGAGGAAGGCTTCGATCTGCGATGCCGACCGGATTACGGCTTGGCGCCAGCGCTCTCCTTTTCCCTTGGGCGTCTCCACAGACCGCCAGGCATCGGCGATTGCCTGCCCCGCGAAGGCTCCGTTCATGAGCGCGATGGAGAGGATGGCAACCAGGAGCGCCACAACCTGCGAATAGGAGAACAGTTGGTTTGCAGCCGTCGCAACGCAGACCAGGATCAGGATGGGAGGGCTGCTTTGCAGGACGGCCAGCAGCACCGCCAGCGGCCATTTCAACAATCTGCTTTCTGAGGTCAGGCAAACGGCGAGGATGAAGCTCATGGCCAGCGTCGCGATCAGCGCACCGGCCACTGCGATCAATGACACCAGCATGCCATTGGTAAAAAGGTCCCAGGCAACATCGCTGTAAAACACGGCAAGGTGTTCTTGTGCCCAGGCATAGGCCGATTCAACGAAAGCCTTGAACGGACTTGGCGTAAGTTCGGCCTTAAGCGGTGGAGCCAGGCATTTCGACGGAGACTGTCGGCAGTCGTCACGCTGCCACAGCGTTTGCATGCGTTCGAGATATTCGGTCTCTATCGAATGCTTCCGGGCAATATCCAGCAATACGCCTTCCGCATGCAGGTCGATCGAAAGCCGGTCCAGCAGGTCAGCCAGCTGGTCGCTTCCCTGAGGTGAGACCGCCATGCCCCACGGAATCTCGCCGAACCCCAGCTTGCGTTCGAACTGCGCCGCCATCTCGGGATCGGCCATGGCGTTGGCGAGGACGCTGTCATCCTGTGCAATGAAGGTGCAGGTTCCCGACCGCAGATTTGAGACCAGCCGGGCCGGCGTGTCGAACAGCATCACCCGGGCCACGCGCGGCACAAGCAGCGTGTTCGCATAATTGCCGACCGTCGTGCAGACGGTCTTGTCCGACATGGCGTCCCAGGAGCCGATTTCCAGCCGCCGGGGCCCGATGATGACCGTCTGGCTCGAGTAGTAGTGCGGCCGGATGAAACGCGCGTTGGCGTCGCGGGTCGAATTGTGGCCCATGGTGGCGATGACCAGGTCGATCTGGCCATCGGACAGAGCGGAAATGCGTGTCACCGGCGTGACGTCGACAAACTCCACGTCGACACCCAGCATTGCTCCGATCTGTTCCGCAACGTCGATCTCGAAGCCTTCGCGTTCGCCCTGGCGCTCGGTGGCAAAGCGGGAATAATCGCTTCGCACGCCGACGCGGATCACGCCATTGCAGAGGATGTCGTAGAGGCGGTCGCCCCGCTCAGTGGAATTACACCGTTGAAGCGCTTCGGTCCTCGCCTGCTCGACCAGCGTGGAGACAGACTGGGCGGTGGCCGTTGAAGGCCAGGGCAGAAGCATCAGAGCGAGCAACAGCAGGGACAGGAGAGGTCTTGGCATCCGGCTTCCCGATCTCATGCCCAACTTGCGACAGCCAGACAGACGCGGCCGAAAACATGTTCTCCCAACGTGAAGACATCTTCGCCATAGCCGCTCGCGCCGTGGGTCAGTGCGGACACTTTGAGCGGGGAAAGGTGGACAATCGTCTCACGGCAGGTCTGCAGCGACAGTCCCCGCGCTCGCAGATAGGCGCGGGTCTGTTCAATTCCGACAAAACGATTGTGGGTGCAAACCGCAAGACCTCCCGGGGCGAGGTGCTCCGACAGGCCTTCCAGGAACGGGTCGAGCAATTTGCGTCCATCGGCCCCACCCATGGCCCACGTGGGCAGACGCCCCGGCAAGGTCAAAGAAGGGGTGGGGAAATGAGGCAGGTTGGCGAGGATCAGATCAAAGCTTCTTATACCGTAAGGCTGCCAGAGCGGGCCAAGGAGACAGCTGAAGTCGGTCGATCCTTGCGGCAATCGGGAGAAGGAAGCGGACACGGCATCAAGTGCGTCCCGTTCAACGTCACTCACGGTTACGGAACGTGCTCCGAGCAATGAGGCCTGCATCGCAACAACACCGCTGCCGGTGCCGATTTCGCAGACTGTGCGATCGGCCACCCGATCGACGTTCTCTTGCAGAAAGCCAAGCAGCATGGTCGTGTATTCGGTCGGAGAAAACACGCCGATAGACATCTGTGTTTCCGTTCCTGCGCAGGAAGATAACGTGTTTTCAGCCATGATCCGCACTATAAGCAGAAATCGCAAACCGGACGTAAACCGTCCGTGTTTTCCGTGCCCTGGCAGGCAGATGTTGCTTCCCGAAGTCCGCGCGACGCTGAGGAAGGTCGACAAGACGTAGCAGGTCTGCCGTTGCCTTTACCCGGCGGAGGCTCCCGGCGGGTTTAGGCGGGTAATTTCATTTCAGTCCATGACCGGACAAATTACGCCGGCATACTTTTTCAGCAGTCTGGGCAGAAAGCGGCGTTTGTTGCAGAGTGAACGAATAGCTGAAATGGCGCCGGGAGGGGACTGGCAAGATTGGATTCGGATAACAGGAAATCGGACCTTAGAGCATGGCTGTCCCAATGCAGCTTTCGGCCCTGAGCGGTCATTCACTCGCCGATATGATGCTGCGATGCAGCCCGTCGAAGCAGACATTCGTTGCATTGCATATGCGAAGTCGGTTGACACAACAAACCACCGAACTCTCTCCACCGCAAGCTTCTAAAAGGCCGGCCGAGCTTGCGAAAAGAAAAACAACGAACTAAAGCTGCTTACCCCACTGAGCCGGACCTTCAATCGGTTATGAAGTAGATTGCGGACTTTAAAAATGCCCCCGACACACATCCCTGTAATCGACGTTTTTGCAGGGCCGGGAGGACTGGGGGAAGGCTTCAGCAGATATAAGCATGCGGGTGCAGGGTTCGACATTAAGCTCTCAATCGAGAAAGAACCTGTCGCACATAAAACCCTGCTCCTTCGGTCCTTTTTTCGAAAATTCAGTGATAGAACGCCCCCCGACGAATACTATCAGTATGTGAGGGGTGAAATAAGTAAAGATGATCTGTTCGCCAGATATCCGAAGGAGGCCGAAGAGGCATCTGAGGAAGCATGGTGCGCGGAGTTAGGAAAAACTCCGCGAGAAGAAGTTCACAGCAGAATTACCGGTGCACTCAACGGTGCCGAAAACTGGTTGTTGATTGGTGGACCACCCTGCCAGGCCTATTCGATGGTAGGCCGCAGCCGTATTCTCGGAAAATTACGTGAAAAGTTCTCGATGGAGTTGGGGCCACTATTCCAGGAACAAAATGGCCACCTGAACAGCGAAGAATTGGCTCGGGTTTCCACCGAGGCCACCAATAGCCGCGCAAGGGACCAGTTCTACGAAGACCATCGCCACAAATTATACAAAGAATATCTTGAGATTGTTGCGGTCCATCAGCCAAGCATATTCGTCATGGAGAATGTAAAAGGCATTCTGTCAAGCAAAGTAAAAACCCAAAACGTATTGGAGAATATACTAAGAGACCTAAGATCCCCGTGGCATGCCCTTGATGCTGATCGTCGCGACGGCCTTATGAAACCCGAAAAGGTTTTTGACTACAAAATCCAGTCGTTTGTTGTAGAAACTGTCGATGGAATTGAACCCTCGTGGAGAGATTTCGTAATAAATTCTGAAGATTTTGGCATTCCTCAGAAACGGCATAGAGTAATTCTTCTTGGAATAAGAAATGATATTACTGCTAAACCTCGAAGCCTAAAGAGAGCAGACAGGCTTGTTTCGGTTAAAGAGGTAATCGGCAATCTACCAAAGGTACGGAGCCACATTTCAAGACGACCTGACAATTCTTCTGAATGGGCAGATGCAATACGGACAGGTATAGAACAGGTATTGCACCCTCATGTTGAGAACGAGTATGTCCGCTCGAACATAACTCACGCGCAAAAGAGCCTCGCCATCGATAGTGGCGTTGGAGGTCAATATCTGGAAGGGGATTATTCTCTTACTGGCGCACTTGGTTCCTGGTTGGCTGATAAAAAAGTAGGCGGTATTTTGCAGCATCGAGCCCGCAGCCACATGGTTTCTGACCTAATTCGGTATATGTTCGCTGCTTCATACGCACAACATACTGGGGTTTCACCCACCCTGTATGAGTTCCCAAGTGTCTTATTACCAAATCATAAAAATACAAAAGATCTAGCAATAGGTTCTGGAAGGAAAGAGCGCAGTGTGATTTTTGAAGATCGATTTCGGGTACAAACGGCAGACAAGCCGGCAAGTACGATTACGTCGCATATTTCGAAGGATGGACACTATTATATTCACTACGATCCCGCTCAATGTCGAAGTTTGACAGGAAGGGAAGCTGCAAGGCTACAGACTTTTCCAGATAACTATTTCTTCGAGGGAAATCGCACAGAACAATATCATCAGATTGGCAATGCTGTTCCACCATATTTAGCTTATCAATTAGCTGATGTGGTTGCAGACTTGTTTATGAGAACAAGTCTCAATGCAGCGAGGAAATAGCCTCCGTCTCGTTTCTGGTTCTTGGCTATCTGAAAGAAAGAATTGGCTGACAAGATTTCGAAAAAACACCGAAGCTGGAACATGTCTCGAATTAAGAGCAAGAACACTGCTCCAGAAATTCGCTTTCGCAGTCTGCTTCATGCCGCTGGATTTCGATACCGGTTAAACGTCTCGAATTTACCCGGCAAACCTGACCTTGTTCTAAAAAAATATAATTCCGTGATCTTTGTTCATGGTTGCTTTTGGCACCGGCACAAAAATTGTAAATTTGCAACCACTCCGAAATCAAGAACAGAGTTCTGGAATAAAAAATTTCAAGACAACGTCTCGAGAGATTTAAGGAACCAGAGAGAACTCCGACTGACTGGATGGCAGGTTTTAATCGTCTGGGAATGCGAGATTCGACAATTTCCTGACAGGGTTCTCGATAGAGTACGAAAACAACTGATCGCCCAAAATCATTGACCAGCCTCTTGTTTGTCTAAACCTATGGGGGGCCGCGTCCTAAAAAAGTTGCCTGGACAGGCCTTCACCATATACACCTTCGGTTGCACACTCGATCCGTGGCGCATCTCCGACAGAGACGAACTCAAATTACATCTGGTGAAAAATGAGAGAACTCACTCTAAAATACGACCCTTTAACTATCAAACATCTGGGTGTTTCTCTCTACTCTCAGTTACCCAGCGTTTTTTCAGAATTAGTTTCTAATGCTTACGATGCTGACGCCGACAACGTTCGTATTGAACTAACCGAGGGGCCTCAAGGTAAGGAAATTTACATTTCTGACGACGGCCATGGGATGGCTCTGGAGGAAATTGACGAGAAATATCTAATGGTCGGCCGCAACCGCCGAGACCAGGGCGATACAGCGATCTCACCCAAAAAAAATCGTCCCGTAATTGGTAAAAAGGGACTGGGAAAGCTGTCGGTTTTCGGCGTGTGTACCGAAATCGTGGTTCGAACAGTGCGTGATGGCCTTGAGAATAGCTTCTCTATGGATTTGAAAGAAATAGAAAGACTTAAAGGCGAGTACCATCCCAAAATAATTTCGCAAAATACAAATACAACTGACGCATCCGGAACAGAGATTTGGCTTAAAAAAATTAAGCGTAAAAGCCCCTTTGACCTAAACTTACTAGCCAAAAATCTAGCTAAGAGGTTCATAATATTTGACGAAATGAGAGTGCAAATGTCACTCAACGGAACGGATGAAGTAATTTTAACAAACGAAATGAAATTTTCTGAACTGGATATTGAATTTCAGTGGGATTTCCCGAGCGATTTTTTTGACAAAAACTACGACTATTGGAATCTGATCAAAGGCAAAATACTAACCCCTAAAACGCCGGTAAGAGACACCTCAATGAGGGGAATCTACCTCGTCTCACGAGGTAAAATCGTCAATGAGCCAGAGTTTTATGGAGCTCGAGACAATGATCTTGTGCACACTTACATCACTGGCTATTTGAGCGTCGACTTTATCGACGAGTTCGATGAAGACATCATCAGCACGGATCGCCACTCTCTTATATGGGAGAACGACAGAGCGTCAGAACTACGAACCTACCTACAGCACGTGGTTCGTAAATTAGGCGCTGACTGGAATAAGAAAAGAAGCGACAAAAAAACTGCGTCAATCGCAAAATCGGGAAATATTGATGTCAATGAATGGAAGAAAGGGCTTGTTTCATACGAAAGAACACTTGCCGAGAAAATTATAAATCCTGTCTTGGAAGATCCGCTAATTGACGTCGAAAAATCTGCTCGTCTTATCGGAAACGTCATTGAGAAATTCGACAATAAATCATTCAAAGATTATGCCTCGGACCTTGCTGAACGTGTTGCTCCAACTGAACTTCCTCGAATAATCGAATTAATGGAAGAATGGAAAATCACAGAAGCAAAGGAACTAAGCGCTCTCGCAACAGCCCGCGTTGAGGTGATAACCAAGTTTGAACAATTGTTGAGCAGCGACACGAAAGAAGTCCCGACGCTTCACAATTTCCTAAAGCAATTTTCTTGGCTTCTTGATCCCAGAGTTCTGGAGTTTCAGGATGAGGTAACATATTCAAAGCTTCTCAAAGAAACATACCCTGAAGAAGAACTTGAAGAGTCCGACAGAAGGATTGATTTCTTGTGCAGCAATACATTGGGAGGAATTCTTTATGTTATCGAAATTAAGAGAAGCAAATACGTAGTCGACAAAAAAGCACTCGAACAAGCATACGATTACGGAGCATTTCTTAAAGATAAATTCGCTTCAGCGTCAGGATTCTCAAAAGTTGTTTGCTATGTGGTCGGAGGACAGAAGTCGTCTGAAACCATTTTCAGGTCCAAGGAGCAAACTTATATGAGTACAGGCGAGGTTTTTGTAAAAACATATCGAGAATTGTTGGAGCAATCTAAAATATTCCATCGTGAATTTATTGATGCCAAGAAGCAATATCAATAGTTTTACTTGAACAAACGCCAAATATTCGTTGTTGACAAATGCAGAGGCCTGCAATGCAGACTTGGATGCTAACCATTACAGGTCGTAAAAAATATTGGGGTAACAAACAATATGGAAACGACCCTGCTCGAACATACAGCTATGACAGTTTCGTACAAAATCACAAGGCTATTTCTATAGACGACGTTGTCTTGGTGAGAGAAGGCGATTGGATAACTGGTCTTTCGAGAATAGATGGAATTCATCAGCAAAGGGGGAACAAGCTACTTCAAGAATGTCCTGTATGCGGCTCAAGGCGAATACGTAAAAGAGAAAAGATAATACCTCCTTGGAAATGTGAATACGGGCACCAGTTTGATGCACCAGTCATTTTAAATCGAAAAGTCGTCACATATACTGCCGACTTTGAGAATAGATATGTCGAGCTTCCCAAAAGAGTGGACTGGCGGAAGCTTCAGAATTCCTTCAGCAACAAGAGCGCTCTATCAATTCGGAAGGTGTCCGCTGAGGCACTGCTCGAAGCCGCTGATCCGGAACTGGGTGTTCTGCAGGACGCTTTAAGGAATTTTCTAAACGAAGTACCGGTGGCGGACCGAAACCACGAGGTCCTCTCGTCAGCTGCAGCCAAATCGAAAGCTGCTCTGATGGATTTGGAGGATTTTCTTGCGGGCTGCAAGGCGAACGACGACGTAGACCCTCGACATGATAATAAGCTGACGCTGCCACTCAACGGCGAGCAGTTGAATGCGCTGCACTTTGAAATTGGAGAAATACGCGAACAGCTTGATGACCCCTTGATGGAATTAGACGTTCCAAAGGAACCCAGTTTTGTATTCCAGCAAACACGCAGCTTTCTGACGGAGTTCATTAAAAGTGCTGGCAAGACGGCCGGCGCTTTGGCCGCTGCCGGAACTGCTGCAAAGCTTCTAGGTTTGCTCGATGCAGCTGTGGTTGCACTACAAACTTTGGCTCAATAGCAGAGGCACTCGAAGACTCCGTTCTTGAGGGGCTGGTTCCCGACGCTCTATAGACCTTTGCTCAACCCGCAACGAACGGCGGCTTTACGGACCAGACCGAGCACCCGCAAAGGACCGAAATGAGGGCGCGAAGCCGCCATTGAACCAACAGGTGTTGAACGGCAGCTCAGGGCCGGATTTGCCATCACATCCACGGCCGATGAATGTCAGCTGAGCACGATCGGAGCACGTAACCCGCCAGTCTCTTTACGGCCCCTTTTCGGTCATTCATTTGAACCGCAGTAAAAGTCCGCTTCCCCACCCTTCTTAGACATTTGTTCGAACCGCAACGAACGCCGGCTTTCAGGAGCGATCTGAAATCGGGCAAACGTCCGAAATGAGGGCGTAAAGCGGCCATTCGCGTAGAGATCCTCAAGGGCAGGTTGGGGACGAGCCCTCTCGCCGCTCACCCCCTCACAAATGCAGATACTGTTCCACGTGGTCGCGGTCGGCGTTGAAGGCTTCCGCGTCGCCGTTCCAGACGATCTCGCCCTTTTCGATCACGTAATAGCGGTCCGAAATCCGGGACAGCTCGTCGAGGTTCTTGTCGATCAGAAGGATCGACAGGCCGCTTTTCTTCAATTGGGCGAGCATGGACCAGATTTCCTCGCGGATCAGCGGGGCGAGGCCTTCGGTGGCCTCGTCGAGGATCAGGAGGTCCGGGTTGGTCATCAGGGCGCGGCCGATGGCCAGCATCTGCTGCTCGCCGCCCGACAGCTGGAAACCAAGGTTGCGCCGGCGCTCCGCGAGGCGCGGGAAGGCCTCGTAGATCTTTTCCTCCGTCCAGCCGTCCGGAACGGCGCGCGCGGTCGCGCGCAGGTTTTCGCTGACGGTGAGCGAGGGGAACACCAGCCGCCCCTCCGGCACCAGCCCCAGCCCCGCCTGGGCGATCCGGTAGGGCGGTTCGCCGGTCAGGTCCTCACCCTTCACCAGCACCCTGCCTTCGGTGGGCTTCAGGAGCCCCATCAGGCAGCGCACCGTGGTCGTCTTGCCCATGCCGTTGCGGCCCATGAGCGTGGTCACCTGGCCTTCGGGCAGGTCGAGGTCGATGCCGAACAGGACCTCGGCGTTGCCGTAGCCCGCATGCAGACCGGTTACAGACAGGAGAGCGCTCATTTGTGGGTGTCTCCGAGATAGGCTGCCCGGGCCGCCGGGTCGTTTCGAACGTGATCCGGGCTGCCCTCAGCCACGACTTCTCCATTGACCAGCACGGACACCGTGTCCGCCAGACGGAAGATCGCGTCCATGTCATGTTCCACCAGCAGCATCGGAATGCTGCGGCGCAGATCGGCCAGAATGTCGATCAGCATGGCGCTCTCCACACGCCCAAGGCCAGCCATGGGTTCATCCAGAAGCAGCAGCCTCGGCGCGCCGGCCAGAGCGATCGCCAGTTCCAGGAGCCGGCGTTCGCCGTGGGACAGGTCGGCTGCGGGCACCAGGGCCCGATCGCCCATGTTGAGGCGTTCCAGCGTCGCCATGGCGATGTCGTTCAGGGTCTTCTCTTTTGCCGCAGGGCGGAAGAACCGGAAGCTCGAGCCGGATTTGGCCTGGGCCGCCAGTGCCACGTTTTCCAGAACCGAGAAGGACGGCAGGATCGAGGTTAGCTGGAACGTGCGCCCCAGACCTGCCTGCGCCCGCTGCGATGGCCTGCTGGCGGTGATGTTGCGGCCGGCGAGGACGATCTCGCCCGCGTCCGGGCGGAGGACCCCGGAGATCTGGTGGATCAGCGTCGTCTTGCCCGCGCCGTTCGGCCCGATGAGCGCATGGCATTGGCCTTCGGGAACGGTGAGCGTGATGTTGCGGCTGACATGCACGGCGCCGAAGTGCTTGTTCAGGTCGCGGATCTCCAGCACGCTCATGATGCCTCCTCCCCGCTTGTGACAGGCGCACCCGTCTGGCCGGCCCCGGCCTTTACCGGAAACAGCAGGTCGCTCAGGCCTCCCTTGGCGTAGAGCGCCATCAGCACCAGCAGCGGGCCGTAAAGAAGCCGCCACTCGTGCAGGACGGACCCGAGCACCTCCTCGACGATGACCAGGAAGAACGCGCCGAACAGCGCGCCGTTGCGCGTCCCCAGGCCGCCCAGAACCACGACCACCAGCAGGTCGCCGGAGCGCTGCCAGGTGGCAAGCGCGGGGCTGACGAATTCCGCCTGTTGCACGGTCAGCAGGCCCGCGACGGCGGCGATCATGCCGGCGATCACATAGGCGGTGAGCCGGTAGCGGAAGACCGAAAAGCCGATGATCTCGGTGCGCTCGGAATTGTCGCGCGCGGCCCGCAGCACCCGGCCGAAGCGGGACCCGTTCAGGCGGTTCACGCCCCACCAGGTCAAAACCAGCGTTGCCAGGACGACCAGGTAGAGCTGGCCGCCGCTCTGAACCACATCGCTGCCGAAGAACGTTGCCAACGACCACAGCGTCAGCCCGTCGTCGCCGCCATAGGGGGCCAGCGAGGTCAGGGTGAAATAGGTCATCTGGCCGAAGGCGAGCGTGATCATCAGGAAGTAGACCCCGGAGGTCCTGAGCGCCAACGCCCCGGTGACCAGGGCAAACAGCCCGGAGACGGCGAGCGCGATCAGCAGCAGAACCAGGATATTCTCGATCCCGCTTTGAAGGCCGATGGCCGCCGCATAGGCGCCGATGGCGACGAAGGCGGCGTGGCCCAGGCTGAGCATGCCGCCCTGGCCGACCAGAAGATCGAGCGAGATCGCCGCGATCGCGAGCAACATCGCCTTGATCAACAGATTGAGGAGATAGGAATGACCGATCAGCGGCAAGACGAAATGGGCGGCCAGCAGGAGCGCGAATACGAGCCCCATGACCAGGAAACTGCGATCCACGCGCATTACGCGGCCCCCTTCGCCGGCAGCAGCCCCTGCGGGCGGAACACCAGGATGACGGCCATCAGGATGTAGATCAGCATCGATGCCAGCGCCGGTCCCACCTGGGTGGAGACGGAGGGCGGAAAGACGAGTTCCAGCCCCTCGGTCAGGAGCGTGCGGCCGAGCGTGTCGAACAGGCCGACCAGAAGGGCTGCCAGAAAGGCGCCACGGATCGAGCCGATGCCGCCGATGATGATGACCACGAAGGCAATGATCAGGATGTTGTCGCCCATGCCCGGCTCGATGGCGAAGATAGGGGCGGCGATCACGCCGGCAAAGCCGGCAAGCATGGCGCCGACGCCGAAGACGATCATGAACAGTTTCTGGACGTTGACCCCGAGCGCGGACACCATCTCCGGCGTTGTCGCGCCGGCGCGGATCAGCATGCCCACCCGTGTCCGCGTCACCGTGACGTAGAGCGCGGCGGCCACGATGAGCCCGGCCAGGATCGTGGCGAAGCGATACACCGGATAGCGCAGCTGTTCGGTCAACTGGATCGATCCGGCGAGGAACTCCGGCGGCTGGATCGACAGCGTCGCGGGACCGAAGATCACCTTGGCCAATTCATTGAGAAAGATGATGATGCCGAAGGTCGCCAGCACCTGGGCCAGGTGATCGCGGCCGTAAAGACGCCGGAAAACGAAATGCTCCAAAAGCAGACCGAGCAGAAGGGCTGCGGCCATCGACAGGACGACGGCGACGACGAAGCTGCCCGTCAGCTGGTGAAAGGCAAAGACCAGATAGGCCCCCACCATGTACTGCACGCCATGGGCCAGGTTGATGAACCCCATGACACCGAAAACGAGCGTGAGACCGGCTGCGATCAGGAACAGGAGCGTGCCGTACTGGAGCCCGTTCAGGCATTGAATCAGAAGGAGGGTGAAAGACACCACGACTGCCTTTTGTTGATGGGAAACGCCCGCTCCCGAAGGGGACAGGCGCGAGAACCTGCCGACAAAGCCCTCCCTTCTCCGCAGGCCAGGCGCGAACTGAGCGCCGGGCCCTGGAAAGCAAAAGCTTCACCATTTCAATGGGATTAGAGCCTCGGCTCGCCGGTCCCGGATCTTCGCTGACGCTTCGTCCGGGACGACCAGATCAAGGTTTGTCATCAGCCTCACGCGCCCGCCCCTCGAAGGGGCGGGCGCGATCCGCTTGTTACATCTTGCACTCGCCGTGGAAGCTGTCGGCGTAATCCTTGACGATGGTCCGCTTGGCGGTCGTCCAGTACTTGCCGTCCTCCCGCTTGGCCACTTCCAGCAGGTGGAAGTCCTGAACGGGGTAGTGGTTGTTGCTGAAGGAGAAGGATCCGCGCACGGAGGGGAAATCCGCTGCCTCGAGTGCGGCGCGCATCGCATCCTTGTCGCTGACGTCGCCACCGGTCTTTTCCAGTGCGCTGGCGATCAGCATGGCCGTGTCGTAGGACTGGGCGGCGTAGCCGCCCGGAACATAGCCGTATTTCTTCTCGAAGGCGGAGACGAAGGCCTGGTTGGTTTCGTTCTTCATGTCCGGCGCCCAGTTACCGGCGGACAGGAAGCCGACAGCGTCGTCCTTCTGGCCCGGCAGGGTGGTTTCATCGGTGGTGAAGACGGAGGTGAACTTCATGCTGTCGCCGAGGCCTGTCGCCTTGAACTGCTTGACGAGACGCACGCCCATGCCGCCGGGCATGAAGGTGAACAGCGCGTCCGCGCCTTCCGTGGAGATCTTGGCAAGCTCGGACGAGAAGTCCTGATGGCCGAGCGGCGTATAGATCTCGTCGACCACTTCGCCCTTGAAGGTCTGCTTGTAGCCGGCGACGTTGTCGCGGCCTGCCTGATAGTTCGGCACCATCACGACGACCTTCTCGAAGCCTTCCTCGTTGGCGATCATGCCACTGACTTCGGCGTTCTGGTTGTTCTGGTAGGAGGTGACGAAGAAATAGGGATTGCAGTTCTTGCCGGCGAAGGTCGACGGGCCCGCGTTCGGGCTGATCAGGAAGGTTTCCGACTGGATCACCGGCTTGAAGATCGCCTGCAGCATGTTGGAGAACACGGTGCCGACCACAAAATCGACCTCGTCACGCTCGACCAGCGACTTCGCCTTGAGCAGGGCGACGTCGGGCTTGAGTTCATCGTCTTCCACGATCAGGGAAACGGCCTGTCCGCCCAGCTTGCCGCCGTTCTGTTCCAGCGCGAGGTTGAAACCGTCGACGATCTGCTGGCCGAGGGCTGCCGGCGGGCCGGACAGGGTGACGACCATCCCGATCTTGACGTCCTCGGCGAGTGCTGCCGACGACAGCGCGGTGTTCATTGCCAGCGCCGCTGCCAGGCTTGCAAATGTGATTTTCGTCGTTGCTTTCATAATCATTCGTCCTCTTATGCCCCCCTCCGGGGCTGGTTTAATTTCAGTCTCAAACTTTGTTCGGAACCGGTTTTTTAGTTTTTGTCTTTTCCCGGTTCCGGGCCGACGCCCGTCCCTGACGGTCAGGCGTCTTCCTTCGTGGCGAAGCCGGCCATCTTTGCGTAGCCTTTGACGATCGCCTTGCGGTCTTCGTATCCAAGCACATCGTCGACGTTCTCGAAACGGCGGGGGCTCCGCTTTTCGACTTCGTCGATCACGCGCTCGGGTCCGCCGATCCGGTTGGTGCGCACGACCTCGGCGGTTTTGGGCAGCCGGTCCTGCTCGTAGCGGTAGAGCGCTTCGCGCGGATGTTCGGCCGCCGCCATTTCGTCGGCAAGGCAGCGCGCATCCAGAATGGCCTGCGCGGCGCCGTTGGAGCCGACCGGATACATCGGGTGGGCCGCATCGCCCAAAAGCGTAACCCGGCCATGGGTCCAGCGCGGCAGCGGATCCCGGTCGGCCATCGGATATTCGTAGATCGCGCTGCTGGAACGCACCAGCGCCTCGATATCGATGCCCGGCACGTGGAAGCGCTTCGCATAGGGCAGCACCTTGGAGAGCGGCGCCTGTTTCGACCAACTTTCCGGCGGCGGCGGCGACACCGACGCATCGGCGACGCGCACGTTCACCACCCAGTTCATCAGCTGCCGGCCGTCCTTGGCGGGCGCGATCGGGTAAAGCACCAGCTTCGCGCCCAGGCCGCCGGCGATGGCCATGGTCTCGCCGTCTTCCCAGACCGGCCATTCGGCGGCACCGCGCCACATGACGACACCGGTCCAGCTCGGCCCGCCCTCGTTCGGATAGAACCGGCGCCGGCCGACACTGTGGATGCCGTCGGCGCAGACCAGCACCTCGGACCGCAGGGTCGTCGAGCTGAGGCCGTCGGCCGTGTCGGTGAAATGGGCCGTCACCCCGGCCTCATCCTGGACGAAGCCCGACAGGCGCAGGCCGGTCAGAACGGCGTCCGGTCCCATGCGTTCCACGGCCGCATCGTAGAGCACCTTCTGCAGCCGGCCGCGGTGGATGGAGAATTGCGGGTGGTCGTGGCCGGCGTGCATGCCGCGCGGCTCGCGCCAGACTTCCTGGCCGATGCGGGTCAGGTAGCGCAGCTCGCGGGTGCGCAAGCCGACCTCGTCCAGCCGGGGCAGAAGGCCCAGTTCGGCCAGTTCGGCGATGGAATGGGGCAGCGTGTTGATGCCGACCCCGACCTCGCGTACTTCCGACGCCTGTTCCACGACCTGCGCCTTGATACCGCGCTTGTGCAGCATCAGGGCAGCGGTCAGACCGCCGATCCCGGCGCCTGCGATCAGGACCGTCATTGGCCCGCGCCTTCTTCCGGCGGCAGGAAATCGATGGCATGGGCGGCGGAGACGGCGACGATCTCCGCCGGATCGGCGTCCGGCCCCATATTGTGAAGCGCCCAGAACAGATCGTAGAGCTGCGCGGTCGGGGTAACCCAGAACAGCGTCTTGATGGTGCTGTCGGACTTGTTGAAGATGCCATGGGGAATGCCGCGCGGCAGCTTCACCAGATCGCCCGGCTCGCCGACGACCGGCTTGCCGTCGAGCAGGAAATCGAAGCGGCCTTCCAGGATATAGAGAAATTCGTCCTGGTCCGGGTGAATATGCGGCGGCACGAAGGTTCCGGGCGGCAGGGTGGCGTGCCAGGAAAAGCACTCCTCGGTCATCTGCTTGGGCACGTAGGTCTGGCCCAGAATGTTCCAGCTGATTTCGTCGAGACCTTCGCGGGACTTGACGATCCCGGGAGCCATGGTGGTCATTTTTGTCCCCTTACTCACTGTACTGTTTGACACCTGAGCCGCCTGCGCCCGGACCGGCGCGCCGGTGCCTGCCTCTTCCTTGAACGGGCCGACAAAGGCGGCGGTGATCGGCGATGCCGGATCCTTCAGGCCTTCGATGATGGTGAAATGGTTGTGGTCGCCTTCGACCTCGCAGCGCACCGGCACGTCCAGTCCCGCCCACATGTCGGCCAGAAGACGGGTCTGGCGGATGAACTCGGGCCGTTCGCCCCCGCCCACCCAGCAGGTCAGCGGCGTGGCGGCCGCCGGCTGCGCCAGAACGGCGCTTTCGGCACGGGCCTCGTCGAGATCCAGGTGGAGGGTCTCGTTCATCTCGGTGTTGAGCAGCGGGCGCAGGTCATGCAGGCCGCTGATCGACAGGACATGGACGATGCGTTCGCGCACGGCATCCGGCAGCGGGCTGTCCGTGCAGAGCATACGGGTCGCCAGATGTCCGCCGGCGGAATGCCCGCTGAGGCGGATCGGGCCGTCGATGAGCTTGGCGGCCGTGGAAATGGCGCGGCCGACCTGGGCGGTGATCTCGTGGATCCGCGCTTCCGGCGTCAGGGTGTAGCTGGGCAGGCAGACCGCCCAGCCTTCGGCCCGGGCGCCTTCGGCGAAATCCGTCCAGTGGCCCTTTTCCAGCCGCATCCAGAAGCCGCCATGGATGAACACGGCCAGTCCCTTGGGCGTGTCTTCCGGCCAGACGATGTCGAATTTTTCCCGCGGGTGGCTGCCGTAGGAGACGTCCAGGTCGAGGCGATGCCCACCCGCCTGCAGCTTCGCCCTGTAGGCGGCGGCGCGCTCGGCCCAGAAGCCGGGAAGCTCGGCGGAATTCTCGACGTGTTTCATATTCGCGAAGGCGTCGTCCCAGTCGCGCAAAGGTGGCAGTATCATGTGGGCCGTCCTGTTGGATACTCGGTACTGTTGGAGGCTGTTGTCGGTCACGTGACCTTTTAAAGGGCGCAGGAGCCGTCCGAAGGCTCTACGCAGGGTTCGAAAGGGTCTTTTCCGGCTCACGTCGCATCGGGGGGAGGCAGGAAGTTCACTTCGCGCAAGGCCGACAGGCGCACCAGTTCCGCCGGGTCTGTGACCCCGTCCAGCTCGGTGAACAGCTCGTAGAGCTTGCGCGCCGGCGACACGCCGAAGACGCAGGTCGCCGTCTTGCCGGAGCGGTTGAAGATGCCGTGGGCGATGCCGCGCGGCATCCTGACCGTGTCGCCCGGACCGGCCTTGGCATGCTCGTCGGGGAACTCCACGTCCAGCTCGCCGTCGATCATGTAGATCCACTCGTCCTGGGTCGGGTGGATGTGCGGGGGAACGAAGGTGCCGTCGGGAATGGTGGCGTGCCAGACAAAGGCATCCTCCGTCAAAAGCTTGGGCACATAGGTGTGTCCCACCACGTTCCAGGCCAGGCCGTTCATGCCGCCTGCGGCCTTCAACACGCCTTTTTCCATTGTCCGGACTCCTGTCATTGCAAGCTCCTCCTACACTGCAACGCTTTCCCGCAAGCCGTTATCCAAAAAACGAACGCCTCGTTCCGGCATAAATTTTAACCTTGAAGCACATCGGAACTCGTGCGCTAAATTGATCGGGGAAAACCCGTATTTGCAGCGTTGGGGAACGAATGGCCGCACAAGAGGCTTTGGCGACGAGGGAATTTTTCGCGCAGCACCCGGTGGTGCGCACGCGCGACATGGACGAAGCGCGGCACATCGTGGCCCGCAAGCTGTGCGACCACAAGCTGGAGATCAACGGCCGCCGCTCCGGGCTTTTCGTCCGCCACAACGCGGTGACCGGCAAGAACATTTCCGTCAATTACCTGCGCTACGGCGCCGACGTGACGGTGGACCCGGGACAGCTCGGCTCGTTCTACCTGTTTCAGGTGCCGCTTTCAGGCTGTGCAAATATCAGGCACCGTGGCGAGGAAATGACCGCCACCACCGAAATGGGCGCCATCCTGAACCCGGATCGGGGCGCGGTGCTGCACTGGGCGCGCGACTGCAGCAAGCTGCTTCTCCAGGTCGACAAGACCCAGCTGGAAGAGGTGGCCCGGTCGATCACCGGCGCGCCCCTGCCCGGTCCGATCCGGTTCCAGATGCAGGTCGATCTGACCAACGGGCCGGGACGGCAGCTGAAACGCCTCGTCATGGCCTGCGCCCAGGCGACCGAAAACGGCGACCTGTTTGCCGGTCCGCTGGCGGCAAAGGACCTGAAGGCGGAAGAGGACCTGGCCCATGCGCTGCTGACCCTTCAGCCCAGCAACATCTCGCACATCATCGAGCGCTCGGACCGGCGCGCCAATCCGCGGGAAATCCGGATCGCGCTGGAATACATGCACGCCAACCTGGGCGAACCGATCACGCTGACCGACATCGCCCACGCGGCGCGCATGAACGTGCGGACGCTACAGAAAGGCTTCCAGCGCATCTACGGCCAAAGCCCGATGCAGGCCCTGCGCAACGCGCGGCTGGACACCGCCCATTACATGCTTTCCGCCCGGCGCAATCCGCCCAGCGTCAGCGAGGCCGCCCATACCTGCGGCTTCTCCCACCTCAGCCGGTTCTCCTACTACTACAAGGAACGCTTCGGCCACCTGCCGAGCGACCAGCGCTGAGGGGTGTTGGGAAGGGACCCGAAGGGTCGAGATCATGTGTGCCGGCACATGGCGTTCACCGGCCTGAATTCAGACATTCGGCAAGCCGTTGGCATGCGTTGATCCCGCACGTATCACATGTCTTCACCCATCCGGCAAAAATCTTAATAGTTCAGAAGGCACGTTTACGAGCCCGGTCCACAAATGTCGGACGGTAACGGCTTTATCCTTGATTCCCTTACGTGAGTAGCGTTCCATAACAGGGGTTGTGCGCTCAAATTTCACAACGTCGGACGTTGCAAATATTGCCGCCCGCAATATTCGCGGGCCAGTTCACTCACGAAGCAGGGATGTTCCGCCATGAAAACCGTGTCCTGTTCGCGCCTTCTCGGTATCGGCTTGCTTTCCGCTCTGGCCGCGCCTGCCGCCATGGCCCAGACAGCGGAAGAGAAGGTTCCGGAAAACCCGCTCAAGGAAGCCTATTTCGGTGAGCAGCATGTCCATACCGGCGTCTCGATGGACGCATTCATCGCCGGCAACAGGCTGACGCCCGACGACGCCTACCGCTTCGCCCAAGGCGAGGAGATCATGGTCAACGGCAGCCTGCACAGGATCAAGCGTCCGCTCGATTTCGTCGCGGTGACCGATCATTCGGAATTCATGGGCGAGGCCTACAGCCTGATGAACAAGGGTGCTCCGGGCTATGATAACGAGATTGCGGTTGCCTTCCGCGAGGCGCCGGACCTGAAAACGGCGCTTGGCCTCTACAACCAGTATGTGCTGACACCGCTCGCCGGCGGCGGAAATCCCCACCCCGCATTCTTCCAGGGCGAGGAGGCGATCAAGACCACCTGGCAGAAGAATTTCGAGGCAACGGAAAAGCACTATAAGCCGGGCGTCTTCACCACGATCCACGCTTACGAATGGACCTCGGCACCCGGCGGTTCAAACCAGCACCGCAACGTCTTCTTTCGCGACAACAACATTCCGGACGCACCGTTCTCGTCGAACGAGGGTGCCGATCCGGAAATGCTCTGGGCCTGGATGCAGACCCAGCGGGATGCGGGCAAAAAAGTCTTCGCCATTCCGCATAACTCAAATGAATCCAAGGGCCTTCTGTTCGCCGAGGCGAGCCTGACCGGTGTGCCGATCGGCAAGGACTACGCCGAGAGGCGCGCCAGCATGGAGCCGCTGATCGAAATGATGCAGGTCAAGGGCAATTCCGAGGTGGTGCCGAACTTCTGGCCCAACGATGAATTCGCTGACTTCGAGAACGCTGTCAGCCTGCAGAAATTCAGCGGCCGCGGATACGTGAAGGAGAATTTCGTCCGTTACGGGCTGGGGCGCGGGATCAAGTACCATGCCCAGTTCGGCGTGAACCCGTTCAAATACGGCTTCGTGGGCGGCACCGACAGCCACAACGGGACGCCCAGCAACGTGGAGGAGGACAACTACACGGTTGGCAGCCATGGTTATGCGGACCAGACAGCGGAGGTTCGCGCGACGGCCATGCTTGAAGGCGAAATGCGGATCGCCGACGCGAGCCCCGGCGCCCTCACCGCCGTCTGGGCCGAATCCAATACCCGCGGCGCGATCTGGGATTCCATGCTCGCCAAGGAAACCTTCGCCACCAGCGGCCCGCGCATGAAGGTCCGCGTCTTTGCCGGCCGGGGCTTTGCCGACCGCTACGACAGTTACGAGGCGATGGTCACCGACGGCTATGCGAAGGGCGTCCCCATGGGTGGCACCTACACCGGGGCCGACGCACCGCAATTTCTGGTCTGGGCGATGAAAGACCCGATCGGACCGAACCTCGACCGCATACAGGTCATCAAGGGCTGGTACGAGAACGGGGAAATGAAGGACACGATCTACAACGTTGCGGCCTCGGGCGACCGGCTTCAGGCGGACGGCAGCGTCACCCCGATCGACGCGCCGATCAACATGGAAACGGGTGCGTTCAACGCCGAGAAAGGCGACCCGGAACTAATGACGGTGTGGACCGATCCGGACTGGAATCCCGACCAGGAGGCCTTCTACTACGTTCGTGTGCTGCAACTGCCCACCGCGCGGTGGACGCTCTATGACGAGCTGCGCGCGGGCGTCAAATATCCGGACGACGTCAAGCGCCAGATCGTCGAGCGTGCCTGGGCCTCGCCGATCTGGCACGAGGTGGACTGAGCCATTCGATGCTGAAACAGATCGCAAGGGAGCCGCTCGTCCATTTTATCGTTTTGGGCGGGCTGCTCTTCGCCGCGTGGTCTCAGGTCGGGCCGCAGGAAACGACCGAACCCGACGACAATGTGATTGTCGTCGACCAGACCCGTCTGGACCATCTCAAGACGCTCTGGAAGGCGCAATGGAAACGGGACCCCGCGCCGCAGGACGTGGCGGCGATCCTTGACCGTTACCTGCGCCAGGAGGTGTTCTATCGCGAGGCCCTGAACATGGGCCTCGACAAGAACGACGAGATCATCCGCACCCGGCTGTCGCAGAAGATGGAAGCGGTGGCGAGCGATCTCAGTACGCTGATGCAGCCGCCGACGGATGAGCAGCTCCGCGCCTTTCACAAGGAGCATCCTGACCTTTTCACCCTGCCCCCGGCCTTCGCCTTCCGACAGGTGCTCTATCTGCCATCAGAGGCGGCGGAGGACAATCTCGACGTTACTCTTGCGGCGCTGCGTTCGGGCGGCGACGTTCCGCCGGACCGGCTGCGCAAGCTTTCGGTGCCCTCCGACTGGCCGCTGACCCCGGCGCAGACGGTGGAAAATTCCTTTGGCGGGGGCTTTGCCAAGGCCCTGTCGGACCTGCCTGTGGGCACTTGGTCGGGGCCTGTGCGCTCCGGGCTCGGACAGCATCTGGTGCTGGTAAGCGAGAACCAGTCCGCCCGGCTCGCTCCGTTCGAGGACATCCGCGACTTCGTCGCCCGGCAATACGAGTATTATTCCGTGCTGGACGCACAGAAGCGGATGTTCCACGAGCTTCTCGACAAATACGAGGTCCGCATCAGCGCCGAAGGCGTCCCGGCGGCGGTAATGAAAGACTATGTGCGGCCATGATCACGCGCCTGCTCGCCCTTGTCTTCCTGAGCCTTGCTGCATTGACCCGGCCGCTGCAGGCGCACGAGATAAGACCCGCCTATCTGCAGATCGACGAACGGGCGCCTCAGCACTACGAACTGATGTGGAAGGTGCCGACCAGAAACGGGATGTTGCAGGATATCCGCCCTGATTTCGGCGCCGGCTTCACGCTGACCCGGCAACCCGACGAGACCGTCGTGAACGGCTTCGCCATCTTCCGCTATCGCCTGACCGGCGACACCGCGCTGGCGGGTGCCACGCTCCGGATCAACAATCTGGAACGCACAACGATCGACGCGCTGGTCAAGGTCTCGATGCTTGACGGGACCCGTTACAGCTTCCTGTTGCGGCCTCAGGACAGTTCGGTCCGGATCCCGGAGACGCCCTCTGCATGGCGGGTGGTGCGGACCTGTACGCGGCTCGGCGTCGAACACATCCTAGAAGGCGTGGACCATCTGGCCTTCGTTGCTGCACTGATGCTGGTCGTGCGCGGCTGGCCCATGCTCCTGAAGACGGTCACCGCGTTTACCGTGGCCCATTCGATCACTCTCGGGCTGGCGACATTCGGCTATGTCTCGCTGCCGCCGCCTCCGGTCGAAACCCTGATCGCGCTCAGCATTCTGCTGGTGGCCGTCGAGGCCGTCCACCTGCGGCGCGGCCGCTACAGCCTTGCCGTCCGCTGGCCGTGGATCGTCGCCTTCTCCTTCGGCCTGTTGCACGGGTTCGGTTTCGCCGGTGCGCTGAAGGAGATCGGCCTGCCCCACGGCGATATCCCCCTCGCGCTGCTTTTCTTCAATATCGGCGTGGAACTCGGGCAGCTCGCTTTCATCATGGCGATCCTGGCCGCGGTGGCGATGCTTCGCCGGCTGGTCGCCCTACCGCAAGCCGCGCCGATCGGTGCCGCCTACGGGATCGGAACCCTCGCCGCCTTCTGGACAATCGAGCGCCTGGGGCAGATGTTTTTCTGAAGGGGGCGCGGTCATTAAACGCTTCCGCCCGGCATGATGACGACCGCGCAGGCTGATAGCCGTCTTTCGGTCCTGCGATCTCAACTTTCGGAAGATATTGTTCGAATGGCAGGGTCCCGAACGAAGCCGGACGCAGAGGTCGATTTCTAAGGAAATTCCTCTTCACGAGAAGGAGATGGTGGAGCCAAGGGGAATCGAACCCCTGACCTCTACAATGCCATTGTAGCGCTCTCCCAACTGAGCTATGGCCCCGTTTCTCCATGAGCCGGCTTGGGTTTCCGGCGTCGATGCGGGCGGAACATAGTCGTGCCGTCCGCATTGATCAAGCAGAATTTCAAGGGATTTCAAATTCGCGTTGTGGAAAAGGCCGCGAGCGAAAAAATCCCTTGAAAATCCGTCGTTTAAGCTTCGCGGTCGTCCTCGCGTTCGACGCGGATGCCGGGAACGGCGGCGTCGTCCTCATCCTCGTCCTCGATGAAGACGTCGTCGTCCGCGGTATCGTCATCGCCCAGATCGACTTCCTCTTCGTCGTCCAGATCCGGCACGTCGTCATCGCCGCCCTCGGCTTCGGCATCCGCCTCTTCCAGGGTCACGATTTCCGGCGCGTCGTCGTCCTCTTCATCTTCTTCCTCGACGACTTCCGCCGCCTTGGCCGCCTTGGCGGAGCGGGAGACCATCACGATTTCGAAAATCGTACCGCATTTCGGGCAGGTGATCGGGTCCCGGTTCAGGTCGTAGTATTTCGCGCCGCAGCTTGGGCACAGCCGCTTTGTGCCAAGTTCAGGTTTTGCCACTGTGCTAACCCTTCGTCTTCTTGAATTGGTGGCGCCCCATAGCCCTGTTGCGCCCCGGTGTCAAAGGCAAATCAGCCCGTCCATCAGACTCACCCATTGTTCTGCACGAGACGAGACAAATTTCAAGGAGTGAGGCGGATGACGAACGCCGATCCACATGATAGGGAGATGCTCCCTTAAAAACAGTGCATAATCGGGAACCCGCAATGTCCCACGGTTCTACACCGCATCCCCTCACCGCAGGCCAGGCCGGGCCTCTTGCCGGCACGATCCGCGTTCCCGGCGACAAGTCGATTTCCCACCGCGCCCTGATGTTCGGCGCGCTCGCCGTGGGCCGCACGACGGTAACGGGCCTGCTTGAGTCGGAAGACGTGCTGGCGACCGCCAACGCCATGCGCGCCGTCGGCGCCACCATCGAAAAGCAGGATGACGGCAGCTACACGGTCGACGGTATCGGCCTCGGCAGCCTGCTGGAACCGGAAAGCGTGATCGATTTCGGCAATGCGGGTACCGGCGTGCGCCTGACCATGGGCATCCTCGGCACCCACGACATTGCCGCCACCTTCGTCGGCGATGCATCTCTGTCCAAGCGGCCGATGGGCCGGGTGCTCGATCCGCTGCGCGACATGGGCACCAACGTGATCGCGCGGACCGGCGACCGGCTGCCCGCCTCGATCCGGGGCGCACGCCAGCCGCTGCCGATCACCTACCGGGTGCCGGTGCCTTCCGCCCAGGTGAAATCCGCCGTGCTGCTGGCCGGGCTCAACGCGCCGGGCGAGACCACCGTGATCGAGCCGATCGCGACCCGCGACCACACGGAAAAGATGCTGGCCGGTTTCGGTGCGGAGATTTCCGTGACCCTGAACGAGGCAGGCGAGCGGGTGATCAAGCTGAAGGGCCAGCCGGAGCTGAAGCCCCAGGACCTGGAAGTGCCGGGCGATCCGTCGTCCGCCGCCTTCCCGATCGTGGCCGCCCTGATCGTGCCGGGCTCCGACGTGACGGTCGAAAATATCCTGCTCAACGAACACCGCACCGGGCTGATCACCACACTGATCGAAATGGGCGCGGATATTCAGATCCTCAACGAGCGCAATTCCGGGGGCGAGCGGGTCGGCGACATCCATGTGCGCCACTCCAAGCTCAAGGGCGTCACCGTTCCGCCGAACCGTGCGCCGTCGATGATCGACGAATATCCGGTGCTGGCGGTGGCCGCCGCCTTTGCCGAAGGCGACACCCATATGCCGGGCGTCGAAGAACTGCGCGTGAAGGAATCCGACCGTCTGGCCGCCGTGGCCCGCGGGCTGGAAGCAAACGGCATTCCCTGCATCGAGGCCGAAGACGCACTGACCGTCACGGGCGGGGCCAGTGGGGTCGATGGCGGGATCGGCGGCGGCACGGTCGTCACCCATCTCGACCACCGCATCGCCATGTCGTTCCTGGTGCTCGGCCTTGCGAGCGCCAAGCCGGTGACCGTGGACGACGGCGCAGTGATCGCCACCAGCTTCCCGACCTTCACGAGCCTGTTTGCAGATCTCGGCGCGACCATTTCCGGGTCGGAAAGCGAGGCGGCATGATTATCGCCATCGACGGACCGGCCGCATCGGGCAAGGGCACGCTGGCGCGCCGGCTGGCCGATCACTTCGGCCTGCGCCATCTGGACACCGGCCTGACCTACCGGGCGGTGGCCGCGGCCCTGCTTGCCAAGGGCTTGCCGCTCGGCGACGAGAAGATCGCGGTGGAGATGGCGCGCCATCTGGATCTGGCCAACATGGACAAGTCCGTGCTGTCGGCCCACGAGATCGGCGAGGCCGCCTCCCGCGTGGCGACCCTTTCCGCCCTTCGCACGGAACTGGTGAAGCTGCAGCAGCGCTTCGCCGAGGCACCTCCGGGCGCCGTTCTGGACGGCAGGGACATCGGCACGGTGGTCTGCCCGAATGCCACGGTGAAGATGTTCGTCACCGCCTCGCCGGAAGCGCGCGCGCGGCGGCGGACGGACGAGCTTTTGTCCAAGGGCGAGGTGGCCGACTACAAATCCATCCTGGCGGATCTGAAGCGGCGCGACGAACGCGACAGCCAGCGCACGGTGGCGCCGATGAAGCAGGCGGACGATGCGCACTTGCTTGATACGACAGAAATGGATATAGAGACCGCGTTCCAGGCGGCTGTGGATATCGTTACGCAGGCCTGCAACGCGTAAGCGCCCATCATATTCACGGGTGTCGCGGGGTTCACCGTCAGGTGCGCCCCCTTTCGTGTTCGGTCGGTATCGCCGGGTTTCCCGGTCTTCACCATCCCGGGAACACCATTCGGCAAGGCATGACACATGCCTTGAGACGAGACCGGATCTTCCGTCTCTCGCCCCGCCGGCCCATCCCGCGCAACACGCTTAAAGGGATGGCAGGATGCGTGACATGCATCCCGGGGGTCTGAGGATCCGGAGTGCAACACAAACCCGCCGGCGGCTGCCAGGAATGGCATCAGGAGTTTCAATGTCTGATCTTAATCCCTCCACCGAGGATTTTGCGGCTCTTCTCGAAGAGTCCTTTACCCATAACGACATGTACGAAGGTGCGGTCGTCAAGGGCATCGTTGTCGCAATCGAAAAGGACCTCGCCGTCATCGACGTCGGCCTGAAGGTCGAAGGCCGCGTGCCGCTGAAGGAATTCGGCGCCAAGGGCCGCGACGGCGAAATGAAAGTCGGCGACGAAGTCGAAGTTTATCTTGAGCGCGTCGAAAATGCGCTCGGCGAAGCCGTTCTGTCGCGCGAAAAAGCGCGCCGCGAGGAAAGCTGGGTTCGCCTGGAAGTCGCCTTCGAAGCGAACGAAAAGGTTACCGGCCAGATCTTCAACCAGGTCAAGGGCGGCTTCACCGTCGATCTCGACGGCGCCGTGGCGTTCCTGCCGCGTTCCCAGGTCGATATCCGTCCGGTGCGCGACGTGACACCGCTGATGCACACCCCGCAGCCGTTCCAGATCCTGAAGATGGACAAGCGCCGCGGCAACATCGTGGTCTCCCGCCGTGTCGTTCTGGAAGAAACCCGCGCCGAACAGCGTTCGGAACTGGTCCAGAGCCTGGAAGAAGGCCAGACCGTGGAAGGCGTGGTCAAGAACATCACCGATTACGGTGCGTTCGTGGACCTCGGCGGCATCGACGGCCTGCTGCACGTCACCGATATCGCGTGGCGCCGCATCAACCATCCGTCGGAAGTTCTGTCCATCGGCCAGACCGTCAAGGTGCAGATCATCCGTGTCAACCAGGACACGCACCGCATCAGCCTTGGCATGAAGCAGCTTGAAACCGATCCGTGGGACGGCATCGAAGCCAAGTACCCGCTCGGCGCCAAGTTCACCGGCCGCGTGACCAACATCACCGACTACGGCGCATTCGTCGAACTGGAACCGGGCATCGAAGGCCTGATCCACGTGTCGGAAATGTCCTGGACCAAGAAGAACGTCCATCCGGGCAAGATCGTTTCCACCTCTCAGGAAGTGGAAGTGATGATCCTGGAAGTCGACCCGGTCAAGCGCCGGATCTCGCTCGGCCTCAAGCAGTGCCTGCAGAATCCGTGGGAAGCTTTCGCCGAACAGTTCCCGGTCAACACCGAGGTCGAAGGCGAAGTCAAGAACAAGACCGAATTCGGTCTGTTCATCGGCCTCGAAGGCGATGTCGACGGCATGGTGCACCTGTCCGACCTGGACTGGAACCGTCCGGGCGAGCAGGTCATCGAGGAATACAAGAAGGGCGACATGGTCAAGGCCGTGGTGCTTGATGTGGACGTCGAGAAAGAGCGTATCTCTCTCGGCATCAAGCAGGTTGGCGGCGATCCGATGGACTCCGCTGCTGCCGGCGAAATTCGCAAGAATGCCGTCGTCACCTGTGAAGTCATCGAGATCAAGGACGGCGGTCTGGAAGTGAAGATCGCAGACAGCGACCTGACGGCCTTCATCCGCCGCGCAGACCTGTCCCGCGACCGCGCCGAACAGCGTCCGGAACGGTTCGCCGTCGGCGACAAGTTCGACGCCCGCATCACCCAGTTCGACAAGAAGACCCGCCGCGTGTCCGCGTCCATCAAGGCGCTGGAAATCGCAGAAGAGAAGGAAGCAGTCGCTCAGTACGGCTCCTCCGATAGCGGCGCGTCCCTCGGCGACATCCTGGGTGCCGCCCTCAAGAAGGCCGGCGACGACGAATAAGACCGGCCCAGCCGATCTTACACACGACATCGAAAAGCCCGGCGGAAACGCCGGGCTTTTTGCGTTCCGCCAGTGTCTGACCCGGCTTCGGCACTACCGCCTGCACCCGTCTCCCCCCTTGAGGGGGAGATGTCACCTATGGTGACAGAGGGGGGTAACGACAGCAGTGGAATACTTGGGCGCTTTATTTTGCCGAGAAGCCCAACACCCCCCTCTGTCCGCTGACGCGGACATCTCCCCCTCAAGGGGGGAGAGAGGCGCAAGCGGCATGGCTAATGCTCACCCTGCCCCCTTTGGGGGCGAAGTTTGCAAGTGGCACGGCATTTTGGCGCATCGGCGGGCGGTCACCCTTTACGCCGCCGCTCTGCCGCGATAGGAAAGGCGCCGAGATGTATACATGGCGGCTGCACCCGGCGGCCGCGGCAATGGAGGAAATACATGACCAAGCCTGTCACCGGAGCCCCTTATCGCGCAGATCACGTCGGCAGCCTGCTGCGCTCCGACGCCGTCAAGGCGGCCCGCAAGGGATACTTCGAAGACAAGACCGTGACGGCCGAGGAACTGAAGGCCGCCGAGGACGCGGCCATCGTCGATGTCATCAAGATGCAGGAAGAGGTCGGTCTGAAGGCCGTGACCGACGGCGAGATCCGCCGCTCCTTCTGGCACTATGACTTCATGGGCGGCCTGACCGGTCTCGATCTGGAAGAGCGCGACGAGGGCGTCCAGTTCGCCGGTGTCAAGCTGCGCCCGATCTTCCCGACGATCACCTCCAAGCTCGACTTCCCGGACGACCACCCGATGATCGAGCACTACAAGTTCGTCGCGGAAAACACCAAGGTCCAGCCCAAGATCTCCATTCCCGGCCCGTCCTGCTGCCATTTCCGCACCGACCCGAAGGACATCGCGCCGGCCGAGTACAAGGACCTGGACGTCCTGTTCGCCGATCTGGCCAAGACCTATGCCAAGGCGGTGAAGGCGTTCTACGCCGCCGGCTGCCGCTACCTGCAGATGGACGACATCTTCTTCGCCTACCTGTGCGACCCGAAGCATCGCGCGACCAAGCAGGAACTTGGCCAGGATCCGGACATGCTGATCGAAAAGTATGCCTGGACCATGAACGAGGCGATCAAGGACCGCCCGGCGGACATGAAGATCGGCATGCACCTTTGCCGTGGCAACTTCGTCTCCACCCACGCGGCCGAAGGCGCCTATGACCTGGCCGCCGATGCGATCTTCAACAAGACCGGCATCGACATCTACTTCATGGAGTACGACACGGACCGTGCCGGTTCGCTGGAGCCGCTGCGCCTGCTGCCGAAGGGCGACAAGCGCGTGCTGCCGGGCTTCATCACCACCAAGACGCCGGAACTGGAAAGCCTCGACGACCTGAAGAAGAAGTTCGAGGAAGCCTCCAAGTACTGCGACATCAACCAGCTCGGCATCGCGCCGCAGTGCGGTTTCTCCTCCACGGAAGAAGGCAACAAGGTCACCATGGACGACCAGCGCCGCAAGCTGGAACTGGTGGTCAAGACCGCCGAAGCCATCTGGGGCGGCGTCGACAAGTAAGCGGTCCGTTTCACGACAAACATCAAGGGCGGCCCCGCGGGCCGCCCTTCAGACTGCTGACAAACCCCTGGCGTTAGCCGGGGGTTTTTGATTCACTGTTTTGATGTTGAAGAAGCCCG
>NZ_JBLXGP010000018.1:0-122022 GCF_048260565.1 Roseibium sp.
TGCCGGGCGACAACGTGTCGGTTGACGTCGAGCTGATCGTGCCGATCGCCATGGAAGAAGGCCTGCGCTTCGCTATCCGCGAAGGTGGCCGCACCGTCGGTGCAGGCGTCGTCGCTTCCATCATCGAGTAATTGACGGCAAGGCCTGTCGCTTCTTTTGAAACGCCGGCAGGCCCGCCTGTCTTATCGGGAAACCAAAAATGAACGGTCAGAATATCCGGATCCGCCTCAAGGCATTTGACCACCGTATTCTCGACGCCTCCACCAAGGAGATCGTCAATACGGCAAAGCGGACCGGTGCGCAGGTGCGGGGACCCGTGCCGCTGCCGACGCGGATCGAGAAGTACACAGTGCTTCGCGGCCCGCACATCGATAAGAAAAGCCGCGATCAGTTCGAGATGCGCACGCATAAGCGCCTGCTCGACATCGTTGATCCGACGCCCCAGACGGTTGACGCTCTTATGAAGCTCGATCTGGCCGCTGGTGTCGACGTCGAGATCAAGCTCTGAGGCGGATCGAAGGGGACACGTCAATGCGTTCTGGAGTGATCGCTCAGAAAGTGGGCATGACCCGTATCTACAACGATGCGGGAGAACATGTGCCGGTGACAGTACTTAAACTGGACGGCTGCCAGGTGGTTGCCCACCGGACTGAAGAAAAGAACGGCTATACCGCGCTGCAGGTCGGTGCAGGTATCGCCAAGGTAAAGAACACGCCGAAGGCGATGCGTGGCCACTTTGCGGTTGCAAAGGTCGAGCCGAAGCGCACGCTCGTCGAGTTCCGGGTGTCGTCTGACAACCTCATCGACGTTGGCGCGGAAATCACCGCCGACCATTACGTCGAAGGCCAGTTCGTCGACGTGACCGGCACCTCGATCGGTAAGGGTTTTGCCGGTGTGATGAAGCGCCACAACTTCGGTGGTGGACGCGCATCCCACGGTAACTCGATCTCGCACCGTTCCCACGGTTCGACCGGTCAGTGTCAGGACCCGGGTCGCGTGTTCAAGGGCAAGAAGATGGCCGGTCACATGGGCGATGTTCGTGTGACCACGCAGAACCTGAAGGTTGTGCGTACTGATGTTGAACGCGGCCTGATCATGGTCGAGGGCTCTGTTCCGGGCGCCAAGGGCGGCTGGATCCTGGTTCGCGATGCGATCAAGAAGGCGCTGCCTGATGGGGTTCCGATGCCGGGTGCATTCCGGGCTCCCGAGGCTGCTGTCGCCGCCGGGAAGGAGAGTGAGTGATGGAACTCCAGGTCAAGACCCTCGAAGGCGGGGCGGCCGGTTCGATCACGGTGTCTGACGAGATCTTCGGTCT
This sequence comes from Roseibium sp., assembly GCF_048260565.1. Taxonomy (GTDB): domain Bacteria; phylum Pseudomonadota; class Alphaproteobacteria; order Rhizobiales; family Stappiaceae; genus Roseibium. The sequence goes on from NZ_JBLXGP010000018.1 coordinate 1,316, forward strand.
CGAGCCGCGCACCGATCTGATCCACCGTGTGGTGCGTTGGCAGCTTGCCAAGCGCCAGGCCGGTACCCACAAGACGCTGGGCCGTTCGGAAGTTTCCGGCACGACGAAGAAGTTCGTCCGTCAGAAAGGCTCCGGCGGCGCCCGTCACGGCAACAAGAAGGCCCCGCAGTTCCGCGGCGGCGGTAGGGCATTCGGCCCGGTCGTTCGCGACCATGGCCATGACCTGCCTAAGAAGGTGCGCGCCCTCGGGCTGAAGCACGTTCTGTCCGCCAAGGCAAAGGCCGACAGCCTGATCGTCGTCGAAGACGCAAAGGCAGCCGAAGCCAAGACCAAGGCGCTCAAGGCCCAGTTCTCCAAGCTGGGTCTGTCGAACGCCCTGATCGTGGACGGTGCCGAGCTCGACCGGAACTTTGCTCTCGCATCGCGCAACATTCCGCATGTGGATGTGCTGCCGGTTCAGGGCATCAACGTTTACGACATCATGCGCGCCGGCACCCTGGTGCTGACGAAGGCTGCGGTGTCCGCACTTGAGGAGCGCTTCAAATGAGCAAACTTCCTCACTACGACAAGATCGTCGGCCCGGTGATTACCGAGAAGGCGACCATGGCTTCCGAAGAGAACAAGGTTGTCTTCAAGGTCGCGAATGACGCGACGAAGCCGGAAATCAAGGCAGCGGTGGAAGCACTGTTCGGCGTCAAGGTCGCAGCCGTCAACACCCTCGTCCGCAAGGGCAAGGTGAAGCGGTTCAAGGGTCGTATCGGCCGTCAGTCCGACTTCAAGAAGGCCGTCGTAACGCTTCAGGAAGGTCACGCCATCGACGTGACCACCGGGCTCTAAGGCGGGGACGATAGAAAATGGCACTTAAGACATTCAATCCGACCTCGCCGGGCCGCCGCCAGCTGGTCCAGGTTGATCGGTCCGATCTGTGGAAAGGCAAGCCGGTCAAGACTCTGACCGAAGGTCTGTCCAAGACCGGTGGCCGCAACAACATGGGTCGCCTGACGTCTCGCAACGTCGGTGGCGGTCACAAGCGCTCCTACCGCCTGGTTGACTTCAAGCGTCGCAAGTTCGACGTACCGGCCAAGGTCGAGCGCCTGGAATACGATCCGAACCGGACCGCATTCATCGCGCTGATCCGCTATGAAGACGGTGAGCTGAGCTACATCCTGGCGCCGCAGCGTCTGGCAGTTGGCGACACCGTCGTCTCCGGTCAGTCGGTCGACGTGAAGCCGGGTAACGCAATGCCGCTGGCTTCCATTCCGGTCGGCACGATCGTTCACAACATTGAATTGAAGCCGGGCAAGGGTGCGCAGATCGCTCGCTCCGCCGGTGCTTTCGTTCAGGTCGTTGGCCGTGACCAGGGTTACACCACCCTGCGTCTGATGTCAGGCGAGCAGCGCCGTGTTCTCGGCACCTGCATGGCTTCCATCGGCGCAGTGTCCAACCCGGATCACAGCAACATCAATTACGGCAAGGCCGGCCGTTCCCGCTGGCTGGGCATCCGCCCGCACACCCGCGGTGTTGTCATGAACCCGGTCGACCACCCGCACGGCGGTGGTGAAGGCCGGACTTCCGGTGGCCGTCATCCGGTTACCCCTTGGGGTAAGCCGACCAAAGGTAAGCGCACGCGGCGTAACAAGTCGACGGACAAGTACATTGTCCGTAGCCGTCACGCGCGCAAGAAGTAAAGGACAAGGATCGTGGCACGTTCGATCTGGAAAGGTCCGTTTGTTGACGGGTATCTGCTGAAGAAAGCGGACAAGGTTCGTGAATCCGGCCGCAACGAGGTCATCAAGACCTGGAGCCGCCGCTCGACGATCCTGCCGCAGTTCGTCGGTCTCACCTTCGGTGTCTACAACGGTCAGAAGCACGTTCCGGTGCTGGTGTCTGAAGAGATGATTGGTCACAAGTTCGGCGAGTTCTCGCCGTCGCGGACCTACTACGGACACGGCGCCGACAAGAAGGCGAAGAGGAAGTAACGATGGGCAAGCCGAAGCGTGAGCGGACGCTCGCTGACAACGAGGCCCGGGCAATGACCCGCATGCTGCGCATTTCTCCGCGCAAGCTGAACCTCGTTGCGGCTGCTATCCGCGGCAAGAAGGTCGGAACCGCAATCGCGGACCTGACGTTCTCCCGCAAGCGTATCGCACAGGACGTCAAGAAGACCCTGATGTCCGCGATTGCGAATGCGGAAAACAACCACGATCTGGATATCGACAACCTGGTGGTTGCCGAAGCTCATGTTGGCAAGGCTTTTGTCATCAAGCGTTTCCAGCCCCGTGCACGCGGTCGTGTTGGCCGGATCGAGAAGCCGTTCTCGAACCTGACCATCGTTGTCCGTGAAGTCGAGGAGAGTGCCTGATGGGACACAAAGTCAACCCGATCGGCATGCGCCTCGGGATCAACCGCACCTGGGATTCGCGTTGGTACGCCAACAAGGGTGAATACGGCGATCTTCTGCATGAAGATTTCCGCATCCGCGAGTTTCTGCTCAACGAACTGAAGCAGGCAGCTGTTTCCAAGGTCGTTATCGAGCGCCCGCACCGCAAGTGCCGCGTTACCATCCACTCCGGTCGTCCGGGTGTGGTCATCGGCAAGAAGGGTGCGGACATCGAGCGTCTTCGCAAGAAGATCGCAGAGATCACCAATTCGGAAGTGCACATCAACATCGTTGAAGTGCGCAAGCCGGAAATCGACGCGACGCTGGTCGCCGCTTCGATCGCACAGCAGCTGGAACGCCGTGTTGCCTTCCGCCGCGCCATGAAGCGGGCCGTTCAGTCGGCCATGCGTCTGGGCGCTCAGGGCATCCGGATCAACTGCGGTGGCCGTCTCGGTGGCGCTGAAATCGCGCGTATCGAATGGTACCGCGAAGGCCGCGTGCCGCTGCACACCCTGCGCGCCGACATCGACTACGGTGTCGCATCCGCTCACACTGCTTATGGTGTCTGCGGCGTGAAGGTGTGGATCTTCAAGGGTGAGATCCTCGAGCACGACCCGATGGCGTCTGAACGCCGTGCGACGTCCGGCTCGGATTCAAACCAGGGTGATCGCGGCGGACGCCGGGATCGTGGTCGCGAGCGCGCAGCTTAATTTGAGCTGCACGACGCTCGTCAAACACTAGGAACGAGAGAAGAACGATGCTGCAACCGAAGCGAACGAAGTTCCGCAAGCAGCACAAGGGCCGCATCCATGGTCTGTCGAAGGGAGGCACCGACCTCAACTTCGGCAACTACGGTCTGAAGGCGTTGGAGCCGGAGCGGGTGACCGCTCGTCAGATCGAGGCAGCCCGTCGTGCCATGACCCGTCACATGAAGCGTGCGGGCCGTGTCTGGATCCGCATCTTCCCGGATGTGCCGGTCTCCACCAAGCCGGCTGAAGTCCGCATGGGTAAGGGTAAGGGGTCTCCGGATTACTGGGCCTGCCGTGTCAAGCCCGGCCGGGTGATGTTCGAGATCGATGGTGTGCCGGAAGATGTTGCGCGTGAAGCAATGCGTCTTGCCGCTGCCAAGCTGCCGATCAAGTGCCGGTTCATTCAGCGTATCGGCGAATAAGGCAGTCGAGGAGTTAGTGCCATGAAGGCGACAGACGTAAGGGCAAAGACCCTGGACGAGCTCCGCACGGAACTCGAAGGCCTGAAGAAAGAGCAGTTCAACCTGCGCTTCCAGAAGGCGACCGGTCAGCTCGAAAACACAGGGCGCGTTCGGCAGGTTCGCCGGCAGATCGCGCAGATTCAGACGATCATGCGCGAAAAGCGCGTGACGGCAAGCGCGTAAGGAGACGGATATGCCGAAGCGCATTTTGCAGGGCACCGTTGTCAGCAACGCGAATGACAAGTCGGTGACGGTGAAGGTGGAGCGTCGCTTCACACACCCGCTGCTCAAGAAGACCGTGCGCCGGTCCAAGAAATACCGCGCGCATGACGAAGCAAACAAGTACCAGGTTGGCGACATTGTTCAGATCGAAGAATGCGCGCCGATCTCCAAAAACAAGCGTTGGACCGTGGTCAACTGACCACGCTCTAAAGGTTGAGCATCAGGCGCCCGTGGCAGGTGCGCCGGACAGAGAACAAGGCAGCCAGTCATGATTCAGATGCAAACAAACCTCGACGTGGCCGACAATTCCGGCGCCCGTCGTGTCATGTGCATCAAAGTGCTCGGCGGCTCAAAGCGCAAATATGCCCAGGTTGGCGACATCATCGTCGTCAGCGTCAAAGAGGCTATTCCGCGGGGCCGCGTTAAGAAGGGCGACGTGATGAAGGCTGTCGTCGTGCGCACGGCGAAGGATATTCGCCGCCCCGACGGCAGCGTGATCCGGTTCGACCGCAATGCGGCCGTCCTGGTGAACAACAACAAGGAACCGGTCGGCACCCGTATCTTCGGTCCGGTGCCGCGCGAGCTCCGTGCAAAGAACCATATGAAAATCATCTCGCTCGCGCCGGAGGTGCTCTGATGGCTGCGAAAATTAAATCAGGCGACACGGTAATCGTGCTGACGGGTCGCGACAAGGGCAAGACCGGCGAAGTCATCAAGATCATGCCGGACGACAACAAGGCCCTGGTTCGCGGCGTAAACATGGTGCGTCGTCACCAGCGCCAGACCCAGACGCAGGAAGGCGGGATCATCGCTAAGGAAGCGCCGATCCACCTGTCGAACATCGCGATTGCCGATCCGAAGGACGGCAAGGCAACGCGGGTCGGTTTCAAGGTGCAGGAAGACGGCACCAAGGTCCGTGTGGCCAAGCGTTCGGGAGATCTGATCGATGGCTGAGACCAACACCATGCCGCGTCTGCGTCAGCAGTATGACAGCGTCATCCGGCAGCAGCTGCAGGAAAAGTTCAATTACAAGAACCCCATGCAGGTGCCGGCTCTGGAAAAAATCGTCTTGAACATCGGTGTCGGCGAAGCCGTTGCCGATTCCAAGAAAGCACGTATCGCTGCTGAGGATCTGGCCCTGATCGCAGGTCAGAAGCCGGTCATCACCAAGGCGAAAAAGTCGATCGCGACCTTCAAGGTCCGCGAAGACATGCCGCTGGGTGCGAAGGTGACCCTTCGTCGCCAGCAGATGTACGAATTTCTGGACCGCCTGATCACCATCGCGCTGCCGCGCGTTCGTGACTTCCGCGGTTTGAACCCGAAATCCTTCGACGGCCGCGGCAACTATGCCATGGGCATCAAGGAACATATCGTGTTCCCGGAAATCGAGTACGACAAGGTCGACCAGATCTGGGGTATGGACGTGATTGTCTGCACCACGGCTCCCAATGATGACGAAGCGCGCGAGCTTCTGCGCGCGTTCAACTTCCCGTTCAGCAAGTAAGCGGCGCGGGAAAGGAACGAGGAACGACGATGGCGAAGAAGAGCGCGGTCGAAAAGAACAAGCGTCGCGAGAAGCTTGTCGAGAAATACGCTGAGAAGCGCGCTGCCCTCAAGGCGATGGCCAAGGATGAAAGCCTGTCCCTTGAAGAGCGGTTCAATGCACGTCTCAAGCTGGCGAAACTGCCGCGGAATTCCGCGCCGAACCGGGTTCGCAACCGTTGCGAAGTCTCGGGCCGGCCGCGCGGCTACTATCGCAAGCTGAAGATGTCGCGTATCGCGCTTCGTGAACTGGGTTCCCTGGGCAAGATCCCGGGCCTGGTCAAGTCCAGCTGGTAAGGAGAAACTCCGATGGCAATTTCCGATCCGTTGGGGGATATGCTGACCCGGATCCGCAACGCGCAGATGCGTCGCAAGGGCAAGGTCAGCTCACCAAGTTCCAAATTGCGCGCACATGTGCTTGATGTGCTCGCAAAGGAAGGCTACATCCGTGGCTACACGACGGTTGAATACGAGGGCGGCAAGTCCGAGTTGGAAATCGAACTGAAGTATTTCGATGGCGAACCGGTCATCCGCACGATTGAGCGGGTCTCCAAGCCGGGCCGCCGGGTTTATTCTTCGGTAAAGAACATCCCGCATGTCTCCAATGGCCTGGGCGTGTCGATCCTTTCGACTCCGCGCGGCGTCATGAGCGACCATCAGGCGCGGGACGAAAACGTAGGCGGCGAGGTTCTGTGCCGCGTCTTCTGACGCGGTGCACTCGCCTTAACTGAAACGACAAGGTTGGTCAGATGTCTCGAATTGGCAAAAAGCCAGTCCCCGTGCCGAGCGGGGTAACGGCAACGATCAACGGCCAGACGGTTGCAGTCAAAGGGCCGAAGGGGGAACTCTCCTTCATGCTCAATGACAACGTGCTGGCCGAAATGACGGACGGCGGGATCAAGGTTGATCCGCGCGGTAACTCCAAGACGGCTCGCTCCATGTGGGGCATGAGCCGGACCATGGTGCAGAATATTGTCACGGGCGTGAGCGACGGCTTCGAGCGGAAGCTGGAAATCACCGGTGTCGGTTATCGTGCACAGGTCCAGGGTTCGAACCTTCAGCTGGCGTTGGGTTTCTCGCACGATGTCCTCTATCCGATTCCGGAAGGGATCGACATCAAGTGCCCGAAGCCGACGGAGATCGTGATCTCCGGCATCGATAAGCAGACAGTAGGCCAGGTTGCGGCCGAAATCCGCAAATTCCGCCCGCCGGAGCCCTACAAGGGCAAGGGCGTACGCTTTGCTGGCGAGTTCATCGTCCGCAAAGAAGGCAAGAAGAAGTAACGGACCCAGATCATGGCGAACAGCAAAATTGCTTTCGAACGCCGCCGCGATCGCGTGCGCCGTTCTATCAAGAAGGTGGCGAACGGACGTCCGCGGCTTTCTATCTTCCGCTCGTCGAAGCAGATCTACGCTCAGATCATCGACGACGGCAAGGGACAGACCATTGCCTCTGCCTCGACGATCGAAAAGGATCTGAAGGGCAACCTGAAGACGGGCGCCGATACCGCTGCTGCCGCAGCCGTCGGCAAGCTTGTCGCCGAGCGCGCTCTGGCTGCCGGTGTCAAGCAGGTCGTGTTCGACCGGGGCGGATACATGTATCACGGGCGCATCAAGGCGCTTGCCGATGCAGCCCGCGAAGGCGGACTGGAATTCTGACCAGCGCCCGTTGGCGCTCCTAAGAACGGAAGACGTAAAAAATGGCGAGACAGGATAATCGCGATCGCGAAGAGCGAGACAGCGAATTCGTCGACAAGCTGGTCCACATCAACCGCGTCGCCAAGGTGGTCAAGGGTGGCCGCCGTTTCGGCTTCGCAGCGCTGGTCGTCGTCGGCGATCAGAAGGGCCGTGTCGGCTTCGGTCATGGCAAGGCACGTGAAGTGCCGGAAGCCATCCGCAAGGCAACGGAAGCTGCCAAGCGCACCATGATCCGCGTTCCCCTTCGGGAAGGCCGGACCCTCCATCACGATGTGGAAGGCCGTCACGGTGCCGGCAAGGTTCTGCTGCGTGCGGCTCCGGCCGGTACCGGTATCATTGCCGGTGGTCCGATGCGTGCGGTTTTCGAAACGCTCGGCGTGCAGGACGTGGTGGCGAAGTCCCTGGGGACCTCCAACCCCTACAACATGGTCCGCGCTACCTTTGCAGCGCTGACCAAGGAAGACAGCCCGCGTTCGGTGGCGGCACGTCGTGGCCTCAAGGTCTCGGTGTTGCAATCGCGCCGTCGTGATAAAGATGATGCGGCTCCGGCAGCTGCCGAGGCTTGACCTCGGCCGCTCCGGTACCCAGCTGAATAAGGGTTAGTTCCATGGCGAACACCGAAAACACTGTCACGGTCGAACAGATCGGCAGCCCGCTGCGCCGTCCCAAGGACCAGCGCGCGACGCTCATCGGTCTGGGCCTGAACAAGATGCACCGCCGTTCCACACTGAAGGACACTCCGGAAGTGCGCGGCATGATCAATAAGGTCCAGCATCTCGTTCGCGTCGTCGAAGACGCGTAACCGGGATCGGGAGATAATAAGATGAAGCTCAACGAACTCAGGGACAATCCCGGTTCTAATTCGAGCCGCACCCGCGTCGGACGCGGTATCGGTTCGGGCAAGGGCAAGACCGGTGGCCGCGGCGTCAAGGGGCAGAAGTCCCGTTCGGGCGTTGCGATCAAGGGCTTTGAAGGCGGTCAGATGCCGCTTCACCGCCGTCTGCCGAAGCGCGGCTTTACGAACATTTTCGCCAAGGAATTCAACGTTGTTTCCCTTGGTCGTGTTCAGCAGGCGATCGACGCCGGCAAGCTCGATGCTTCTGCGGCCGTTACGGTCGAGGCACTCAAGGCCGCCGGTATCGTCAAGCGCGTCAAGGACGGTGTCCGTCTTGTAAGCGATGGCGAACTGAAGGCTGCTGTCACCTTTGAAATCGCCGGCGCCTCCAAGGCTGCCGCTGAAGCGGTTGAAAAGGCTGGCGGCAAGGTTGTCGTTTTGGGAGCTCAGGCCTAACAGGCCTGGGCTTTTCCCGTTTGTCGGCACAAAACTGACCGGAGTAGGGCATGGCATCCGCCGCCGAACAACTGGCGTCAAATCTCAATTTCTCAGCTTTCGCCAAGGCTGAAGAACTCAAGAAGCGCATCTGGTTCACGCTGGGGGCGCTTTTGGTTTATCGACTGGGGACTTACATCCCGCTTCCGGGTATCAATCCGGAAGCCTTCGCGAACGCCTTCAACCAGGCGCAGTCCGGCATCATCGGCATGTTCAACATGTTCTCCGGTGGCGCCGTGCAGCGTATGGCGATCTTCGCGCTCGGCATCATGCCGTATATCTCCGCCTCCATCATCATGCAGCTGATGACGACCGTCGTGCCGTCGCTGGAGCAGATGAAGAAGGAAGGGGAGCAGGGACGTAAGGTCATCAACCAGTATACCCGCTACGGCACGGTGATCCTGGCCGCATTCCAGGCCTACGGCATCGCGGTCGGGCTTGAGGGTGCTGCCAATGTTGTTTCCGATCCCGGCTGGTTCTTCCGTGCTTCCACGGTGATTACGCTCGTCGGCGGCACCATGTTCCTGATGTGGCTGGGTGAGCAGATCACCTCGCGCGGCATCGGTAACGGCATTTCGCTGATCATCTTCGCCGGTATCGTTGCCGGTCTGCCGTCTGCGGTCGTTTCGACCCTGGAGCTCGGCCGACAGGGCGCGCTGGCAACCTGGATCATCCTGATGGTGATTGTGGTGGCCATTGCGGTGATCGGCGTAATCGTTTTCATGGAACGGGCGCAGCGGCGCCTTCTGATCCAGTATCCGAAGCGCCAGATGGGCAACCGGATGTTCGAGGGCAATACGTCGTTCCTGCCGTTGAAACTAAACACCGCCGGTGTGATTCCGCCGATCTTCGCGTCTTCGCTGCTGCTCGTACCGGCAACCATCTCCGGGTTCGCAGGCCAGGGCGGGACGAACGAATGGGTGACCACCATCACGGCTCTGCTGGGCCACGGACAGCCGCTCTACATGGTCTTCTATGCGACCATGATCATATTCTTCTGTTTCTTCTACACGGCGATCGTGTTCAATCCGAGCGATACGGCCGATAACCTGAAGAAGCACGGGGGCTTCATTCCGGGCATTCGTCCCGGCGAGCGGACGGCGCAGTACATCGATTACGTGCTGACTCGTATCACCGTGGTGGGTGCAATCTACATCACCCTCGTTTGTCTATTACCCGAATTCCTCATATCGGCGACCGGCGTTCCGTTCTATTTCGGGGGAACCTCGCTGTTGATTGTGGTCAGCGTGACCATGGATACTGTATCCCAGATCCAGGGCCATCTGCTCGCTCATCAGTACGAGGGCCTTGTAAAGAAAGCGAAACTTAGGGGGAGACGCCGATGAGGCTCATACTGGTCGGACCGCCGGGGGCGGGGAAGGGAACACAGGCAGCGCGCCTGGTCGCCAAATATGGCATTCCCCAACTCTCGACGGGCGACATGCTTCGGGCAGCCGTTGCCGCGAAGACGCCGATCGGCCTGAAGGCCAAGGAAGTCATGGATGCCGGTGGCCTGGTGTCCGACGAGATCGTCGTCGGAATCATCCGGGACAGGATCGGCGAAGAGGATGCGCAAAAAGGGTTCATCCTCGACGGCTTTCCGCGCACGCTCGCGCAGGCAGAAGCCCTGGACGAGATGCTGAACGAGAAGGGCATCAAGCTCGACTGCGTTCTGGAACTGCGGGTCGATCAGGAAAAACTCGTCGGACGAATCATCAACCGTGCCGAGGAAGCCAAGGCGCGGGGCGAAGCGGTCCGCAAGGACGACGATCCGGAAGTCTTCAAGCAGAGGCTTGAAGCCTATAACCGGGACACCGCGGTGGTCGTGCCTTTTTACGACAAGAACGGCCTATTGACCGTTGTTGACGGCATGCAGTCGATCGACGAGGTGACGGCGGCGATCGAAGCCGTGCTGTCCGGCCTTGACGAAAACGTTTAGAGCCGTTAAAGGACGCGCTCAATCTGAAATGAGTGGTGTCGCTCCCGTCTTGTGCGGGACCGGCACATTCTGTGCTTGGTGAACCTGATTCCGTCGGGAGACCCTGCAAAAACAAGCGCTCCGCAAGGGCCGGCCTCCACCGGACGCGGGGAATAATAGTGGACGCGGCCGTTTTAGTGGCTGCCAGAAATGGAGACGAACGTGGCACGTATTGCTGGCGTTAACATCCCGACGAACAAGCGCGTCGTTATCGCGCTTCAGTACATTCACGGCATTGGCCCGAAGCTGGCGCAGGAAATCACCGAAAAGGTGAGCATTGCTCCGGAACGCCGCGTGAATGAGCTTTCCGACTCAGAGGTTCTGCAGATCCGCGAAACCATCGACCGCGATTACATGGTCGAGGGCGATCTGCGCCGTGATACCGCAATGAACATCAAGCGTCTGATGGACCTCGGCTGCTATCGCGGCCTGCGCCATCGTCGCGGCCTTCCGGTCCGCGGCCAGCGGACGCATACGAACGCCCGTACCCGCAAGGGTCCGGCTAAGCCGATCGCAGGCAAGAAGAAGTAAACCACCAGCGATTGGCGGTGGAGCTGCCGGGATTACGGCAGTGTAGAGATCGAAGTAAGGAACAAGAATGGCTAAAGACACCACACGCGTGCGTCGCCGCGAACGCAAGAACATTTCGTCCGGCGTCGCGCATGTGAACTCCACATTCAACAATACCATGATCACGATCACGGATGCCCAGGGCAACACCATTTCCTGGTCTTCCGCCGGTGCACTCGGCTTCAAGGGGTCGCGCAAGTCTACCCCTTACGCTGCTCAGGTTGCTGCTGAAGACGCTGCCAAGAAGGCATCCGAACACGGCATGCGTACGCTGGAAGTGGAAGTTCGTGGTCCGGGCTCGGGCCGTGAATCGGCTCTTCGCGCCCTCCAGGCTGCCGGATTCCTGATCACGTCCATTCGCGACGTGACGCCGATTCCGCACAACGGCTGCCGTCCGCGCAAGCGTCGCCGCGTCTAAGGCCTTACCGCCTGACGTAAATGTTTCTCCAATGGCAAAGAATAGTCCGGCCGCAAACAGGCCGGACGGGATAGCCGAAGGGGCAAGAACGTGACCATTCAAAAGAACTGGCAAGAACTGATCAAGCCGACCAAGCTCGAAGTCAAGCCGGGTGAAGACCCCCGGTTTTTGGCGACGGTTGTCGCCGAGCCGCTCGAGCGCGGATATGGCCTGACGCTGGGCAACGCCCTGCGCCGCATCCTTCTGTCCTCGCTACAGGGGGCAGCCGTGACCGCGGTGCAAATCGATGGCGTCCTGCACGAGTTCTCGTCGATCCCCGGCGTCCGCGAAGACGTCACCGATATCGTTCTCAACATCAAGGAAATCGCCATCCGCATGGAAGGCGAAGGTCCCAAGCGCATGGTTGTGCGCAAGCAGGGCCCGGGTGTCGTGACCGCCGGTGATATCCAGACTGTCGGCGATGTGGAAGTGCTCAACCCGGACCTCGTCCTGTGCACGCTGGACGAAGGTGCGGAAATCCGCATGGAATTCACCGTCAACACCGGCAAGGGCTACGTGTCTTCCGACCGTAACCGCCCGGAAGACGCTCCGATCGGTCTGATTCCGGTCGACAGCCTCTATTCCCCGGTGAAGAAGGTTTCCTACAAGGTCGAGAACACCCGTGAGGGACAGGTTCTCGACTATGACAAGCTTACCCTGACCGTCGAGACCGATGGTTCGGTGAAGCCGGATGACGCTGTGGCATTCGCAGCGCGCATCCTCCAGGACCAACTGTCCATCTTCGTCAATTTCGAAGAGCCCAAGCGCGAAGCAGCCGAGGAATCCGTTCCGGAGCTCGCCTTCAACCCGGCGCTTCTGAAGAAGGTCGACGAGCTGGAACTGTCGGTCCGTTCGGCCAACTGTCTGAAGAACGACAATATCGTGTATATTGGCGATCTCATTCAGAAGACCGAAGCGGAAATGCTGCGCACGCCGAACTTCGGCCGCAAGTCGCTCAACGAGATCAAGGAAGTTCTCGCGCAGATGGGCCTGCATCTGGGCATGGAAGTGGCCAACTGGCCGCCTGAGAACATCGAAGATCTCGCCAAGCGTTACGAAGACCATCAGTATTAAGGGACGCAAGCGTCCCTGAAGGATCAACCGGGTAGGGCATCAGACGGGCCGCCCGACAGAAAAAGGAGAGGGCCATGCGCCACGGTAAAACCGGCCGCAAGCTCAATCGGACCTCTAGCCACCGCAAGGCTATGTTCGCAAATATGGCGGCGTCGCTGATCAAGCACGAGCAGATCGTCACGACCCTGCCGAAGGCCAAGGAAATGAAGCCGATCATCGACAAGCTGATCACGCTCGGCAAGCGCGGCGATCTGCATGCACGCCGTCAGGCGATTTCGCAGATCCGCGATGTCGCCATGGTGCGTAAGCTGTTCGACACCCTCGGCGAACGCTACAAGGATCGCCAGGGTGGCTACAGCCGGGTTCTGAAGGCCGGCTTCCGCCATGGCGACAGCGCGCCGATGGCCGTGATCGAACTGGTCGATCGGGACCTGGAAGCCCGCGGTTCTGAAGACCGGGCTCGCTCGGAAGCTGTGGAAATGGCGGAAACCGCTGCGTAAACAAAGCTTCAAGTTAATAGAATGTAAAAGGCGGGTGTTAACCCGCCTTTTATTTTGTCTTGAATTGTGATTTTTGAATATCCCATTTGTTTTCAATAAGTTGAGTTTTGGATACTCTGTATTTCTCCCAATTATCCTTATCTTAACCGGCTTAGACGAAAGTCTGCACCAATCCTAGTATTATCGCTGGTGGGAGGATGGAATGGACGCGGAACAGCAATCATCCGCTGAGAATTACAAGAAGAACCGGTTTTTCAGGCTTAAGGTTATCGTGCCGGTTCTTATGGTGGGTGTCACTTTCGCCTCTTGCGTAGCGGTCGGCATCGGTGGCTACCTGAACGCGCGTTCGGGCTTGCAACAGGCGGCCCAGGGCGAACTGACCATGGTCGCCAAGGCGCGACAGGCCCTGGTCGGGATGCGGCTGGAAGGGCTTGCGGGTTCGCTGTCGAACGTTTCTTCCGGAGCAGGTGCGTCGTTGGCGCTCAATGACATGAATTCCGCCCTGGTGAACCTGGAGAATGACCGGGCATCGCTGCAGGATTATTTCCAGGCGGAAGGATCCACGCCTGAGGAACGGGCGGAGAAATCCGGCAAGGACAACAAGACCATGTATGCCTGGCGTCACACGGACGTCCACGGCAGTTTCTATTCCGAATGGAAGAACGGCAACTACGCAGATATCTACGTCCTCAACAAGGAAGGCCGGGTGATCTACACGGTTACCAAGTCGGCAGATTTCCTGGAAAAGGTCGACGGCGATGTGCTGAAGGATACCGCGCTCGCGTCGATCTATCAGCAGGCGATGGCCGGGGAAAAGGGGCAGCAGTTCTTTTCCAAATTCGAGAAATACGGTCCTGCCGGCGGCGAAGCCTCCATGTTCATCGGCTCGCCGGCCTTCCTGACGTCCTTCACCGGCGAAGAGCTGGGCGGTGTTGTGGTTATCCGGATCAACTCCGGATATCTCGAAGCCGTGACCAACGACCGCAAGGGCCTGGGTGAAACGGGTCAGGTCTATATGGTCGATCAGGATGGTACCCTGATTACCAACCAGCCGCTGTCGGCGGATCCGACAGCGCTGACCAAGACCATGAGTTCCGATCTGGTCATCAAGGCGGCCAATGGTGCTGAAACCAAGGGCGTGATGACCGGCCAGGACGGCGTCGACCGTATGATGGTCGCGGAGCCGGTGTCCTTCGGAGACGAAAGCTGGGCAATGGTTGCGGAACGCTCCGTTGCGGAGGCCATGTCGAGCGTCGATGAGATGCGCAATTCCATGATCCTGTCGACGCTGATCACGGTCGGCATCGCAGCGGTCATTGCGCTTTTCTTCTCCCGCTCGATCACCAATCCGCTTGGAACGCTGGTGACCGCGCTGGAAGATATCGCGCGCGGCAATCACAGTGCCGATATCTCCGCCGCCCGCCGCGGCGATGAAATCGGCGACATCGGGCGCGCGGTCGTCAAAATCCGCGAGAATGCGGCCGAAGAGCAGGAACAGCGGGCGCAACTGGAAGCCCAGAATGCGCGAACCCAGGCCGAACAGCGCAAGGAAATGCTGTCGGGGCTTGCTGCCGAGTTCGAGGCAAGCGTCGGCAAGGTGGTCGAGCATGTGACCCACTCTGCAATGACCTTGCGCGAAGCCGCTGACGAAATGCGCCAGATGACCGAAGAATCCGGCGACACTTCGACCCGGGCCGCCCAGATTTCCGCCGACGCCATGAACGAGGTGCAGTCGATCGCGACCGCATCGGATCAGCTGTCGAGCTCCATTCAGGAAATCTCGTCGCTGATCGAACGGTCTTCGGCCGTTGCCCAGACGGCGACGGTGCGCGCGGAATCCACCAACAGCACCGTGCGCTCGCTGGCGGAAGCCGCAAACCGCATCGGCGAGGTGGTGACCCTGATCAGCGACATCGCCGACCAGACCAACCTGCTAGCGCTTAACGCCACGATCGAGGCGGCACGTGCCGGCGAGGCGGGCAAGGGCTTTGCAGTCGTTGCCTCCGAGGTGAAGGAACTCGCTTCCCAGACCGGAAAGGCCACCGGCGAGATCCAGCAGCAGATCGATGCGATCCGTCAGGCGACCGACGAAGCGGTGTCCGCGATCGGCGATATCCAGGAGACGATCGGCGAGATCACCCAGTCGGTGACCGACGTGTCCGCCGCTGTAACGGAGCAGAGCTTCGCCACCCGCGGCATTGCGGAAAACACCCAGCGGGCGGCCGAAGGCACATCGCGGGTCTCCGAAGACATTTCCAATGTCAGTGAAATGTCCCAGAAGACCAATGAATCCGCCAATGTCTTTACCGAAAAGGTTGCGGAACTTTCCCAACAGGCAAGCCATCTGGACGAGGAAGTCCGCGGGTTCCTGTCGCAGGTCCGCTCCGCCTGATCCATAGCGCGGAATCAATCAACGCAAACGGCCGCCGGTCCTTCCGGCGGCCGTTTTTCTTTGCGCTTTGCCATTGCCTCTTTTTGTCCCCATCTGGCATGTATCAGGGCCAGCGACCGGTGCGGATTCGCTCATATTTGGAGAAAGTTTCATGGCAAGGGCAATGTTCAGTGGTGCCTATCGTGTTTCAATCGTTGTCTTGCTCGGGCTGATATTCGGTTTTGCAGGTGCCGCCCAGGCACAGCAGGACAACCGGCAGGTGCCGGCGTCGGCAGCAGAGGTCAAGCTCTCGTTCGCGCCGATCGTCAAGCAGGTCGCACCCGCCGTCGTGAACGTCTATGCCACCCGGAAGGTGGTGGAGCGGCGTTCGGTTTCGCCGTTTTTCAACGATCCCTTTTTTCGCAGGTTCTTCGGCGATAACGGCTCCGGCTTCGGTCAGCCCCAGGAACGGGTGCAGCGCGCCCTCGGGTCGGGCGTGATCATTTCGTCCGACGGAATCGTCATAACCAACCACCATGTGATCAAGGATGCCGATGAGGTCCGGGTGGCCCTGAACGACCGCCGCGAGTTCGACGCGGATATCATCCTCAAGGACGAACGCACCGATCTGGCCGTGTTGAAGATCAAGGGAGACGGTCCGTTCGATTCCGTTCCCTTTGCCGATTCCGACAGTCTCGAGGTAGGGGATATCGTACTCGCCATCGGCAACCCGTTCGGCGTCGGCCAGACCGTGACCCAGGGTATCGTGTCCGCGCTGGCGCGCACCCAGGTCGGCGTCACCGACTATCAGTTCTTCATTCAGACGGACGCAGCGATCAATCCGGGCAATTCCGGCGGCGCGCTGGTGGACATGCACGGCAGGCTGGTCGGCATCAACTCGGCGATCTTCACCCGCTCGGGCGGTTCAAACGGTATCGGGTTCGCCATTCCGGCCCATATGGTTCAGTTCGTTGCCTCCCAGGCGGGGCAGGGCGACAAGATCAAGCGGCCCTGGCTTGGGGCAACGGTGCAGCTGGTGAACGCGGAGATTGCGGATGCCATGGCGCTCGACCGGCCGCGTGGTGTCCTGGTTACCAATGTCTATGAGGGATCTCCGGCGGAGGAGGCGCATTTGCAGGTCGGTGATCTGGTCCTTGCTATCGACGGCAAGGAAGTCTCCGATCCGGATTCCTTCGGCTATCGCTTTGCCACCAAGACGCTGGGCGGGACGGCGACGTTCACCATCGAGCGTGATCAGAAACAGATGGATGTGGATGTCGTGCTGAGACCGGCTCCGGAAACCGTGCCGCGGGATACGCGTGATCTGACGGAATATTCGCCCTTTGAAGGCGCGACGGTCATGAACCTGTCGCCGGCGGTTGCCGATGAGCTGCGTCTCGACGGCGATCCGCAAGGGGTGGTTATTGCCGCGGTGGCACCGAACAGCCCGGCGGCGCGCGTCGGGCTGCGGGTCGGCGATATCGTGCGGGCGGTCAACGAGCAGGAAGTGCAGAGCACCCGGATGCTGGAAGCGATCACCCGGTCGTCGCCACGCCTGTGGCAACTGGCGATCGAGCGCAACGGCAAGGTCAATCGCATCGTCTTGCGCGGATAGGGCATAGGATGGCGCGGCAGTGAGCGATCTTTTCGAAGCTTCGGGTCTTGGTGCGGACGTGGCCCGGCCTCTGGCCGACCGGCTGCGGCCGCAGAAGCTTGCCGATGTGGTGGGGCAGGATCATCTGCTCGGGCCCGAAGGCACGCTGTCGCGCATGCTCAAGAGCCGGACGCTCGGGTCGCTGATCTTCTGGGGGCCTCCGGGGACGGGCAAGACCACCGTTGCCAGGCTGCTGGCAGCGGAAACCGATCTCGCCTTTGAACAGATTTCGGCGATCTTCTCCGGTGTTGCCGATTTGAAGAAGGTTTTCGAGGCCGCCCGGGCGCGCCGGATGGGCGGGCGGTCGACCCTGCTCTTCGTGGACGAGATCCATCGATTCAACCGGGCCCAGCAGGACAGTTTCCTCCCCGTGATGGAAGACGGCACGATCACGCTGGTGGGGGCCACGACGGAAAATCCGTCCTTCGAACTCAATGCCGCGTTGCTTTCCCGCTCCCACGTGATGACGTTCCATTCCCTCAATATCGAGGCGCTTGGGCGGCTGCTGGACCGCGCGGAGGAAGTGGAAGGCAAGCCGCTGCCGCTCGACCAGGAGGCCCGCGCGGTGCTGGTGCGCATGGCGGACGGCGACGGCCGGTCGGCGCTGACATTGGCGGAGGACGTCTGGCGGGCGGCGGATGAAGGTGAGGTGTTCGACGCGGAGCGGCTGCAGGAGATCGTCCAGCGCCGGGCGCCGATCTACGACAAGAGCGCGGATGGCCACTACAATCTGATTTCCGCGCTCCACAAGTCCGTGCGCGGCTCCGATCCGGATGCGGCCCTGTACTGGTTCTGCCGCATGCTCGACGGCGGCGAGGATCCGCTTTATCTGGCCCGCCGGTTGATCCGCATGGCCGTGGAGGATATCGGCCTTGCCGACCCTCATGCGCTGGTGCAGGCCAATGCGGCGCGCGATGCCTACCAGATGCTGGGCTCGCCGGAAGGCGAGCTGGCGCTCGCCCAGACGGTGGTCTATCTGGCGACCGCACCGAAATCCAACGGCGTCTATGTGGCCTACAAGGCGGCCACCCGCAGCGCCAAGACCAGCGGCTCCCTGCTGCCGCCCAAGCATATCCTCAATGCGCCGACGAAGCTGATGAAAGAGGAAGGCTACGGGTCCGGCTATCAGTACGATCACGATGCGCCGGACGGCTTCTCGGGACAGGACTATTTTCCGGAGGATCTCGGGCGTCAGACCTATTACGACCCGCCGGAACGCGGTTTCGAGCGCGAGCTGCGCAAGCGGCTGGAATACTGGAGCAAATTGCGCCGGGAGCGTGGCGGGTCCTGATCCCGTGAACAATCACGCCGGAACATTCGTATGCAACATATCGTGATGCGCAGGCGCGTTGCGGCTCATGTCCAAGCACCCCATCATCCGGTTCTGACGTCAAGCCGCTCTTAAGGAGGCCTGGTGTAAACTGCCACATACTCTGCGGGTGTAGGCGCTAAAGGGATGAAGGAACTCGAGCTTCGGCTGGCTTTTGTGTTTTATGGCGGCGTGTCGCTCGCCATCTACATGCATGGCGTCAGCCGGGAGGTGCTCAATCTGGTCCGCGCCTCCGCTTCGCGGGCCGCCGGTAACGGACGCATCTACGTGACGCCGTCGATGGACAGGCCTGCCTCTCCCTGTGAAAAGGTCTACCGGGACCTTCTCGACCGGATCGCGGGAACGATCGATATCCGCGTCGTTGCCGATGCGATCGCGGGCGCGTCTGCCGGCGGGGTCAACGGCATCATGCTTGCCCGCGCGCTGGCGCATGATCTCCCGCTCGACAGCCACCGGGATCTTTGGCTCAAGAATGCCGACGTGACCGAACTGGCACGGCCCCAGAACGGGTTCTCCCGCTATCTCAAGTCAGGTGTGAGCCCCGTGCTCGACCGGCTGATCTCGCGCCAGTTGAAGGCCCGGATCAAGGATCCCGAGACACGGGAAAAGCTGCGCACCTTCATGCTGTCGCGCTGGTTCAAGCCGCCGTTTTCCGGCTCACGCTACATCGGCTGGATGCTGGATGCCTGTGCGCGGATGGATAGCCACATGGAAGACGGAAAAACCCTGATCCCGCGCGGCCAGACGCTGGACCTGTTCGTGACCCTGACGGACTATTATGGCCAGCGCCGGCGCATCCGCATCGACGACCCCAATTTCATCGAGGAGCTGGATCATCGCCGCATCCTGAATTTCCATGCCATGCACAGGATGCCGGGCGATCTGCAGAGCCAGTTCGGTTCGGACTGTATTCCCGAACTGGTGTTCGCCGCCCGGTCAACCTCCTCCTTTCCGGGCGCCTTTGCCCCGGCGACGGTTTCGGAAATGGATCACGTCCTGAAGAAGGCCCGTCTCCCCTGGCCGAACCGGACGGCCTTTCTGGCCAAGGGACTGGAAATCGATCCCGAGCAGCCCGGCAATCGGTGTTTCGTCGACGGCAGCGTGGTCATGAACAAGCCGTTCGGACCTGTGATCGACGTCATCAAGCAGCGTCCGGCCTCCCGTGAGGTGGCGCGAAGGCTGGTTTATGTGGACCCGTCGCCGGGCGGTGTCGAGGCGGTCGAGGACAACGGGCAGCAAATGCCGAGTTTCTTCCGGACCATCCTGGCTTCACTTGCTCACATCCCGCGCAACGAACCCATCGGCGACGAGCTGAGGGATATCGAAGCCCGCAACCGCCGGGGCCGCTGGCTGGCGGAAACGATTGCCGCGGCCGATCCGGTGGTGGACAAGGCCGTACGCAAGATCCTGCGCGGACGAACCCGGATCAAGGCCGAGGCGCTGACGAAATACCGGGCGCTGGCCAATGCGGATGCTCATACCCAGGCCGGCTATGCCTTCCTGAACTATCAATCGCTCAAGCTGCATGCGGTCTGCGAACGGCTTTCGGAGCTGATCGCAGCCATGGCGGGGCCGACAGGTCGGGCAGAGCGAAAGGATGCGTTGCTTTGGTTGATCGGCGATCATTTTACCAATCTTACCAAGGAAAGCGGGGAGGGGCCGCCTGAACCGGACACGGAGGTCGTTGCCCTTCTGCGCGGCCTCGATGTGGATTATCGCGTCCGGCGTCTGCGCTTTGCCATCCGCAAGCTCAACGGCCTTTACCCACGTGTCCGGGAAGCCGATGCCGGCGGTGAGGCGATCGCCGGTCTGGACCACCTCAAGAGCCGGCTCTACCAGCAGATCGACAATCTCCGCTGGCGCTGGCGCGAAGACTTCTACGGCGCGGACAGCGGGCAACTGGCCAAGGACCTGTGCCAGGCTCTGGCGCAACCAGCTGAAGCGGTTCCGAACAGGGATGTCCTCCTGAAGGCGCTTTTGGAGCATGTCGCCCAGCTCATGGGATTGCAGGATCTCGACCGGATGCAGGATGAGGTGTTTGCGGAACTGACCCAGGACCCGCTGCTCGCGGAGACCGTCGGTCGTGAGCTGACGGAGCGCTATGTCGGCTTTGCCTTCTATGACCTGGTGACCTTTCCGCTGCTGCAGAGCAACGACTTTTCCGAGGTCAGCGAGATCCTGGTCGACCGGATCAGTCCGCGCGATGCCGGCAGTTTCGGCGCGGACGGTTTCGAGCTCAAGGGCGAAAACCTCAATACGTTCGGCGCATTCTTCAACCGGCGCTGGCGCGAGCATGATTACCTGTGGGGGCGCCTGAACGCCGCGGACCGGCTGATCAGCATCGTGCTGTCCGCCGCGGGAGCACAGGTTCTTTCGCCGGAGGAAGAGCAGGCCTTTCGCCACGCGATCTTCACCGCCATTCTGGACGAGGAAGAACCGGTGTTGCGGGCCGATGCAGATCTTATTCCGCAGATCCGGAAGCAAATTGCCGCATTGGCCTGGGAAACGGCCGATTTCTGTATCTAAGCATTCACCACGGTTTGCATTGCAACGCCGGGTGTTTTTATAAAGAGACCATTCAGTTTCTCGAAGCCGGATGGCCGTGCGGGTCAGTCCGGCCGTTCTTCATTCCCACGCGAGGCGTGTTTATGGCATTGGTGGAAAATCCGTTCCTGAACGGCATTCTGGAATTCCTTCTGCTTTTTGCCGCGCTTTATCTGGCAAGCCTCGTCATCCTGTTTTCCGTCGGCCTGACCATGACCGCGCTCAATGCCCGCCATCCGGAGCGGCGCATTCAGAAGCGCACTCCGACCCACACGGCGCTCCAGGATATCAAGTCCTCCACGAGGCAGCTTTCCATCACCAGCACCTGCCTGGCGATCGGGCTCTACGCCCAGTTCAACGGCTGGACCCTGGTGGCGCCGGTGCCGCTCACGTGGTGGTCGGCACCGCTGTTCTTCGTGCTGTCTCTGTTCCTGCATGACACCTGGTTCTACTGGGGCCACCGGATCCTGCACACCAAGGCGTTCTACCGGTTTCACAAGCCGCATCACATGACAATCACGCCAACGGTCTGGTCGAATGATGCCGGCTCTTCGGTGGATACGCTGTTTGCCCATTCCTATTACGCGCTGGTGCTGTTCGTCGTTCCCATGCCGGCGGCGGTCTTTCTCGCTCACCGGGTCTTCGACCAGGTCTCGGCCGCCATCGGTCATTGCGGTTTTGAGCATTTCGCCAGCCCGAGCGCGCGCCGGCCCTGGCCGTTGCTGTGTACGCTCTATCACGATCAGCACCACCAGTATTTCGTCTACAATTACGCCAATTACTTCTCCTTCTGGGACCGGCTGTGCGGCACGGTCCATCCGACCTACGACAAGCGGGTTGCGGAGTTCGAGGGGATCTACGCAGGACGGCGGGACTGACGCGACATGCAGTTATTGCTGGACTATCTGACAGTCTTCGCCGCGATCTATGCGGCCATGCTGGTGGTCTATTTCGCGACCGGTCTGGTCGTGACCGCGATCAACAGGCGCCATCCGGACAGGCGCATCCAGAAGCACCGCGACGGCATGAAGCGGGTCAGGAAGGAGATCCGCGCGTCCCTGTCTGCGCTGGCTACCTCCTCGGTGCTCCTGTCGGCGGGCTATTTTGCCCAGACGCAGGGCTGGACGCTGGTCGCCCCGCTGCCGCTGTCCTGGTGGTCGTTCCCGCTGATGTTCGTCATCTGCATGGTCCTGTTCGACGGCTGGTTCTACTGGGGGCACCGGATCCTGCATTGGCCGTCGCTTTACAAGTGGCACCTGCCGCATCACCGCTCGGTCGCTCCCACGGTGTGGAGCAACGACAGCTCGGCGATCGTCGACACGCTGATCGAGCACGGGTTCTATCTGGTGGTCTGGTTCGTGCTGCCGGTTCCGGCGCTATCGGTGTTCGCCCTGCGTCTGTTCGACCAGATCACGGGTATGGTCGGCCACTCCGGCTTTGAATATTTCGCCTCGAAATCGTCGCGCTGGCCGTCGCCGATGATCTGCACCACCTTTCATGATCTGCATCATTCCCAGTTCCACTATAACTATGGCAACTTCTTCTCCATCTGGGACCGGATGATGGGAACGGTTCACCCTGGCTATGACGCCATGGTCAAGCAGATGGAGACGACAGGCGAGATCCCTGATACGGCTCTTGAAAAGGTGCGCTGATTTGCGCGGATCCTGCCACGGCCTTTCGAGGTACGTTGGCACAAAGCGGAATGGAACATGCTGAAACAGGCCCTCGACATCTTTCTGGATTTCCTGCCCTTCTGGGCGGTGGCCTACGGGGTCAACGTGTTCCTGTATTTCGCCACCGGCTGGGTGCTGGTCAAGATCCAGAACCGGCATCCGGAACGGCGCATCCAGGCCCACAGGCGCGGCGAAAAGCGCAGAGGCAAGGAAATCCGCCAGAGTGTCTGGTCGCTGACGGCGACCTCCGGTTGCCTGGCGGGCGGGGTCTTCCTTTCGGTGCGCGGCTATACGTTCGTGGATCCGCTGCCGCTGACCTGGTGGTCCGTGCCGCTGATGTTCGTCATCTCGGTCATAGCTTTCGACGCCTGGTTCTACTGGGGCCATCGGCTGATGCACACCAAGTGGCTCTACCGCTTCCACGCCGAGCATCACCGCTCTGTAGCGCCGACGGTCTGGAGCACCTATTCCGACGACCTGATCGATGCCTTCGTCATGCAGAGCTATTATCTTTGGGCGGTGCTGTTCCTGCCAATCCCGGCCGCGGTGCTCGTTGCTCACCGGCTGTGGGATCATTTCAACGGCACCATCGGTCACTCGGGTTTCGAGTTCTATGCCTCGCCGATGTCGCGCATGCCGTCGCCCATGGTCTGCGTGACCTTCCACGACCAGCACCATTCGCGCTTCAAGTACAATTTCGCCAATTTCTTTTCTGTCTGGGACCGGCTGTGCGGCACCATCGACCCGAAATACGATGAGCAGGTGAAGAAGTTCGAGGCGATGGGCAAGGACGGCGAAAAGCAGGTCGCCGCCGAATAGGCCGGCCGCGATGTCTCATATCCCTCACCTTTACCCCGTTGCTGCCAATGCTTGAATTTCTCGACAAGATCCCTTTGACCGGACTGCTGCTGTTCGCGATCGTGCTCGGCCTCGCCCCCTTCTTCCCCGAGCCGCATCTGGTGGAAAAGCTGCGCATGCTGGCTCAGGGGCAACTGAAAAAGCCCATCGATATCTTCGATCTTTTCTGGCACACATGGCCGATCGTGCTTGTTATCCTGAAGCTGATCCGAATGCGGCAGACGGGCGCACTCTGAGCAAGAGGGGCTCATGAACCATTTCCTCCTTGTCGCGCTGGGCGGCGGAATCGGCGCGGGCCTGCGCCACCTTGTCGGGCTGTGGACCATCAGAACCTTCGGTCCCGGCTTTCCTTACGGCACGATCACGGTCAATATCGTCGGCTCGCTGATCATGGGGCTGTTCATCGGCTGGCTGGTTCGCCACGGTGTCGGCGGCTCGCAATCGCTGCGCTATTTCGTGGCAACGGGCGTGCTTGGCGGTTTCACGACCTTTTCGGCCTTTTCGCTCGATGTGGCGCTGATGTGGGAGCGCGGCGCCACCCAGGCGGCGGTCGCCTATGTGCTCCTGTCCGTGGCGCTTTCCATTGCCGCCGTTTTCGCCGGCCTGTTCGTGATGCGCCAGTTGGCCGCCTGAGAGGACTGTCTTCAAAGCTCGTTCCGAGGCAGGGCTTTCAAAATTCCCTGAAACCGCCTATACGCAGGGCCAACGACACGCCGGCCTGAGGCCGGCCTATCCGCGCCCGGCCTAAACAGCCTCGCGTGCAAAGAGAACGAAATGTCCGCTATCGACCAGAAAACTGTGACCGCAGACGAAGCGGGCATGCGCCTCGACCGCTGGTTCAAGGTGCATTATCCGGGACTTGGCTTCGGCCGGCTGCAGAAGCTGCTGCGCACCGGACAGGTGCGCGTCGACGGCAAGCGGGTGGAAAGCTCGACCCGGATCGCCAAGGGCCAGATCGTGCGTATTCCGCCGCTCGGCGTGGAACTGACCGCGGACGACACCAAGAACAAAAGACCCAAATCGACCAAGCTGATTGCCGACGACCGCAATGCGGTTGAGGACATGATGCTGTTCGAGGACGACCATGTGATGGTTCTCAACAAGCCGGCGGGACTTGCTGTGCAGGGCGGGTCCGGGCTGAAGCGCCATCTGGACGGCATGCTGGACGCCTTTACCGACCGCAAGGGCAACAAACCGAAGCTGGTGCATCGGCTCGACCGCGAAACCTCGGGCATCATCCTGGTCGCCAAGACGCGCAAGGCGGCCCAGGAGCTTACCAAGGCGTTCCGCCACCGCAACACCCGCAAGATCTACTGGGCGATGCTGGCGGGCGTGCCCAAGCCGAAGCAGGGACGTATCTCCACTTTCCTCGCGCGGTCTGAGGAGATGGAGCGCATGCGCGTGGCGCGACAGGGCGAGGACGACGCCCAGCACGCGGTCTCGCTTTATTCGGTGGTGGAGCAGTCGGCGCAGAAGCTGTCCTGGGTCTCCATGCGCCCCGTGACCGGCCGGACCCACCAGCTCCGAGCCCATGCCGCCCATATTGGCCATCCGATCATCGGCGACGACAAGTATTTCAACATCGAGAACTGGGAGCTGCCCGGCGGCATCCAGAACCGGCTGCACCTGCTTGCCCGCCGGATCGTCATTCCCCATCCTTCGGGCCACGGCGTCATCGACGTCTCCGCCCCTCTGCCGCCCCACATGCAGCAGACCTGGAACCTTCTCGGCTTCGACGCCTCCGACTACGATCCGGACGTTAATGATCCGGATGAGTGAGGAGAGGTCGGCGTAGCCGGCAAAAAGCAAACGATTTTGCTTTTTGAACGACGAACGCCCGGAGGCCCTGGCGGAGGGCATGCGCGTTCCCCGCAGCCGGTCATCTTAGGTATAGAGACGTGACGCGCCACGCCCTCAAACCGTCACCCCGGACTTGATCCGGGGCCTACTCGCCGTGCCGTGTGCCGGAGCTTTGATCAAGAGATTTACGGCTCTGGAATTGAGTGGGTCCCGGGTCTCACTGCGTTCGCCCGGGATGACGCCGAAGAAAGCGCCGACCTCTTTTTCGAGGACGGTGAGTCGCATCCGCCTTTATTGGTAGAGCGCAATCACACCGATGGAGATCACGATCACCATCAACCCGCCAAGCGCCAGCTTCCACGCATCCGACCGCTTCTTCAGCCCCGGCCAGCCGAGCGGCTTGATGATCTGGACCAGGGCCAGGGCAAGCATGAACAGGGCTATGATTTTGGTCAACGGAAGCTCCGGGACGGGGCGGCTGGTCTAGGGAGGATCAATAGAGGGGATAGGCGGGGGTGTCGAGGGGGGTAGAAAGCTCGAAGGCTATTCCCGCCTTTGGCGGCATGCGTAGAACCGGATAACTGCTCTCCAAGCACCTGTCAGGACCGTGGCAGGTGTTCCCTAGTTGGCCAGATAAATTTCTTCACCCGGTTCAATGGGTAAGTCACCTTGGTTACGCTGTTGTTGACGTTACCGACAATCATGGTGACTTCATTTTGGTCGAACGCTGAGACGAACCCGACCAATCCCGTCCGTGCCTCCTCTATTCCTT
This sequence comes from Roseibium sp., assembly GCF_048260565.1. Classification (GTDB taxonomy): domain Bacteria; phylum Pseudomonadota; class Alphaproteobacteria; order Rhizobiales; family Stappiaceae; genus Roseibium. Next base: position 27,281 of record NZ_JBLXGP010000018.1, read on the forward strand.
TTCGGTCAAGTAAACCAAGGGCGCCGACCTCTGGCCCAGGCGAGCTAGTGCCGAAATTGTCAAAACTTGAACACAAAGGAAAGTTTGCGGGGGGCTCGATATTGGACTGAGTAAGCACCCAGCCTACGAAGACGCATCCCCACGGAACGGTTTCGTTTTTCAGGTTTTCTGAAAAGCCTGTCGACGCGAAATATTTGTCGATCTGCGGGTTCGATTCGAGGCCGAGAAATTCCGCTGTTCCGATTTCGGCTTCTGCGATGGCAAGCCAAGGATAATCGCCTGCATTGGCCGTTTTTACTTGCGGCATTATTTGGAACTGATAGCGCGAACAGCCGTCGTTCATGACGATTTCATCGGAATAGGGGTAGTCCTTGACGATGACAAGTTTGGTACAGACCAATTTGTTTGTTTGTCCAACGGTGGTTGCCTGGACATAGAAAGCCCGGTGGGAGATTTCCTTGAAAGTAGCTCGGCCGAAGCCATCGGCATTCCTGGAGACCGGGGCGGTGTGTTCTTCAAGTGGAATGATCTCCACGATAGCACCGTTTACCGGCCTATGCCCCGGATCAGCAAAGACAACAATCTGGACACTGCGGCTACCGGTCCACCGGCTCCAGAGGTCGCCGATCCAAACAAGCGCCTGTTTCCCCGTTTCTTCGAAAAAGGCCGTGCCTGCGATGGAGACAAACGCGATGAATACGCCGGCAACCCAGCGCTTCCATCTGTCCCCCATATTTCGTGGTTGTTCGCGCATGCCGAATACGCCTTCCACTACCTGAAATTGAGGAAAGCTTACTAATATTTGTTTCGCGCAGCTATAGATTGATTAGCTGAGATAACCCGAACGCGTCTGCCACCCTATATCTCATACCGCTGATGCAGCTTCGGCATTTCCACGCGGGTGTGTTTGAGGGCCTTGGCGAAGCTTTCCTTTTCCTCCTGTTCGCCGTGAACGAGGAAGGTGATTTCCGGCTTGCCGGCCTGGCGGTGCCAGGCGAGCAGTTCGGAGCGGCCGGCGTGGGCGGAGAAGCCGTTGATGGTGTGGATCCTGGCCTTGACCGGGATCTCCTTGCCCCACAGGCGGACCGAGCGGGCGCCGTCGACGATGATGCGGGCCAGCGTGCCTTTCGCGGCAAAGCCGACGAAGATGACGCTGCAGTCGGAATGGGCGAGGTTGTGGCGCAGGTGGTGGCGGACGCGGCCGCCGGTGCACATGCCGGAACCGGCCATGAGGATCGCGCCGGAGCGGATCCGGTTCAGCGCCATCGATTCATGGCTTTCGCGGGTGAAGCGCAGGTTGGGAAGCTGGAACGGATCCTGGCCGCTGTTCAGCATCCGTTCGACGTCGGCGCGCATGGCTTCCGGATGGCGGCGGAAGATTTGGGTTGCGGAAATCGCCATGGGCGAATCCAGGAACACGTGCAGGGTGTCCGGGATTTCCTTCCGTTCCATGCCCTCACGCAGGTAGAACAGCAGTTCCTGGGCGCGTTCCAGGGCGAAGGTCGGGATGATGATGTTGCCGCCCCGTTCCTGGGCATCGCGGATGGCATCGTAAAATTCATCGACGGAGGCATTAAGCGGTCTGTGGTCGCGGTCGCCATAGGTGGTCTCTATAACCACGATATCGATGTCTGACGGAGCCTGGTTGTCGCTGAGGAGAGGTCTCTCGTCCGGGCCGAGATCGCCGGAGAAGAGAACGCGCCGTTTGTGGCCTTCTTCCTCGAGCTCCAGCAGGATGCTGGCCGAGCCGAGGATATGGCCGGCATCGACGAAGGTCGCGGAGATGTGGCGGCCCAGGTGGATCGGCTTGTCGTAATCGGCGTTGCGTCCGAACCGGTCCATGGCGTCGAAGGCGTCCATGGTGTCGTAGAGCGGTTCGCTGCCCTTGCCGTGGCGCCGGCGCCGTTTAGCCTCTTCCTCGTGCAGGTGAGCCGAATCGAGCATGACCAGGCGCGCCAGGTCGCGGGTGGCGGCGGTGCAGATGATTTCGCCGCGGAACCCCTGTTTCACCAGCAGCGGAATACGGCCGCAGTGATCGAGGTGGGCGTGGGTCAGGAGCAGGACATCGATCTGGCGCGGGTCGAAACCGAAGGGTTCGGCATTGTCCTCGTTCAGCTCATGGCCGCCCTGGAACATGCCGCAATCGATCAGGATCTTCTTGCCGGCGCAGGTGATCATGTGACAGGAGCCGGTCACCCCTTCCGCCGCTCCGTGAAACGAAATCTCCATGCCTGCCATCTCCCTGATTTGTCGATTGTTTGGGTGTTGAGACGCTATTCCGTGAGCGGCTTCCCGGCAAGTTCATACCAGCGCAGGATGTCGTCCCAGATTTCCTCGGCCGTTTCTGCGTACCAGAACAGGTCCCGGTCTTCCGGGTCGATCACGCCCTCGTCCACCAGGAAATCCGGATCGAACACTTTGCGCCAGTAGTCTTCGCCGACGAGGATCACGGGCACAGGGTCGATCTTGCGGGTCTGGATCAGCGTCAGGGTCTCGAACAGCTCGTCGAGTGTGCCGTAGCCGCCGGGGAAGACCACGAGGGCGCGGGCACGCATGACGAAGTGGAGCTTGCGCAGGCCGAAGTAGTGGAAGCGGTAGCACAGGTCCGGTGTGACGTACGGGTTGGGATATTGTTCGTGGGGCAGGGTGATGTTGAGCCCGACCGTGCGTGCGCCCACATCCGCCGCACCGCGATTGGCCGCCTCCATCATGCCCGGACCGCCGCCGGTGACGACCGCCAGATGATCGCCGACCTTGTGTTCGGCTTCTCCGACGAGCCGGCCGAATTCGCGCGCAATGTCATAGAAGCGGCTCTTGTCGAGCACCCGCCGGGCAATCGCGAGGCGCTGGGCAAGGTCGGCATTTTCCGGATCCCGCTCCAATGCAGTCTGCAGGTCGGCGACCCTGGCCCGCGCGACCGCCGGTTCGGGAACGCGCGTGCTGCCGAAAACGACGATGGAATGGGCGATGCCGTGCTCCCGAAAAAGGGTTTCGGCCTTGGTGTAGTCGAGCTGCAGGCGGATACCGCGGATCTCGTCCCGGTTCAGGAAGTCGACGTCCTCATCGGCCTGCCGGTAGTTCGGGCTGCGCAGGATGGCGGCGATGAGCTCGGGAGCCCTCGGATCCTCGTGGCTGGACTTGGGGGACTCCCAGGGCAGGTCGGTCTGGCGGCACTTCGGCTGGGCGGGGGAAGGTTTGCAGATCGGCGGTACAGGATTTTTGGTCATGTTTCTGGTTTCTCTAACTGAATTCCGCTTCCGGTCCGGGTGCCCACGGGGCAGCCCGGTTCCTGAGTGATCCTATACCAATCCATATACCCAATGACCGGTATTGCTCCGAATGGCGGTGGAACAAGGACGAAAGCCCCAATGGGTTTTGTCGGAGCGGGTATTTCATCGTTTCGGCGAATGGCTTGCCATTTCTCGCTTCGGTTGAGGATCGGATCCGCTCAAACAAACCTTCTTGTTTCCTCCGGTAAAGTTCCTGCCTTGTGATAATTGCGTATAAAATATGCGCAGAAACCGTATTTTAACCCGTAATAATCAGGGTGGTTTTGTTCGCGTGTTTCTAAATCTTTTAATGAATACATTATCTTGCGGAGTTTTCGGAGATGAGAATACTGCTTCTGGTGCCTGAGAGCAGAAATTGTCCGGTTCTCTTTCGTCAATTGGCCCAGTTTTTCGATACAGTACTTATCGGATACGCAGGCGAAGCTCCGATTGTGGCGAAACCGGTGGATTTTATCCTGGCGGATGTCCGAACCTCGAACGCGGTGGCGGTCGCGAACCTGCGTGCCATACTCGATAAGGCAGGCGACAGTCCGAGGATCGGGCTTATCAATTTGGAAAAGCGACAGGAACAGGTTCAGGCCAAGGCACTTGGTTTCGCTGAGCTCTGGAATGAGGATATTTCCCTCCAGGACGCGCTGGAGCAGATGCGGTCGCAGATCGGAGACTATTCCGTGCCGGATCTTCCGGCAGATACGCCGGTGGCGACCCGTATCTCCGTCGAACGGCTTTGCGCGACCCTGGACCAGATCGCCCTGTCGGTCATGTTGGACACTCAACTGCCGGTTACCCGGATGGCCGAGACGGTTCAACTGACGTTGAGCGCGCTGCAGTCGGACGGGCTTGGCGCATGGATGTCTGCGGTGCAGGGGCATCACAGCCATACCTTCCGCCATTCGATGATGGTAACCGGATATGCCATCGCCTTTGCCAAACATCTCGGTGCGTCGGCTGAAGATCTCGCATTACTTGGCGTCGGTGCCATCGTTCACGATGTGGGCAAGGTGCGTATTCCGCTTTCTATTCTGGACAAGCCGGGGAAACTGACGCGTGAGGAGTTCGTCCAGGTGAAAAAACACCCGGTTTATTCCCGCATGATTTTGAAAGGCCGGCCTGAAATCTGTCCCGATGTTCTCGATCTTGCGGTTCACCACCATGAATATCTGGACGGGAGCGGCTATCCGGACGGCTTGTCCGCAAACGAGATCGACCGGCGGGTCCGTATGCTCACCATTTGCGATATCTATTCGGCTCTGACGGAAGAACGGGCGTACAAGAAGGCATTCAGTTCCCGCCTGGCTTTTGCGACGCTTCTGGAGATGGGCAGCAAGATCGACCAGGACCTGTTGCAGAAATTCCGACCCATCGCCTTTCGAACGGATCTTGGCGAAGTCCGGCGGAGTGCCGCTCCGACCGCGAAGACAGGTTGAGACACGGCGTCTCCGGAACATATCATGGCTGTTTTTGCATCCGGACCTGCGGTTCATCAGCGTCTTCCGGAACCGCTGCGGGCCGGGTGGTGTTGCGGGCCGTCAGGCGGGTGCGCCAGGCCAGGGCGGCGATGAAGAGCGCCGTCAGGATCAGGACGATGGTCGGGGCAGGCGCGCTGTCGATCCAGAAACTGACATAAATGCCGGATACCCCTGCAAATAGCGCCATGGCCACTGCGGCCAGGAGCATCGCTGCGAAACGGCGGGTCAGCAGGAAGGCGATGGCGCCGGGAGCAATCAGGAAAGCGACCGACAGGATGATCCCCACGGAGGAGAGCATGGCCACGATGGTTGCCGACAGGATCATCAAAAGCCCGTAGTGAATGGCATTGGCGGGCAGCCCCACCATGCGCGCCTGTATCGGGTCGAAGGCATGGGCCAGCACATCGGGCCATTTCACCCAGAGGATCAGGGCAACCGGCACAGCAATCAGTCCGGCCGTCCACAGATCCCCGGCGCCAACGCCCAGCATGTTGCCGAACAGGATGTGGTCGAGATGTATTTCGCTTTCTATGCTGGTGTAGATCACGATGCCGAGCCCGAACATGCCGGAAAAGACCACGCCCATGACCGTGTCCTGCTTGACCCGCGAGTGGTCCTTGATGAAGCCGGTGGCGATAGCCGTAAAGAGCCCGGCGAGAAAGGCCCCGAACACTAGAGGCACGCCGGCGATATAGGCCAGGACCACGCCCGGCAGGACAGCGTGACTGACCGCGTCGCCCATGAGCGACCAGCCCTTGAGGACGAGAAAGCACGACAGCATCGCCGCTGCCGGAGCAATCAGCACCGTTATCAGAAAAGCCTTCTGCATGAAGGGGAATTGCAGCGGCAGCAGCGCCAGATCCATCACGCCGTCGCCCATCAGACCGTCTCCTTCAAGGCGGCGCGGACGCGACGGCGGGCGGCCAGGGTGCCGTGCTTGGGCGCGAAGACGAAGGCGAGCACAAACAGCAAAGTCTGCAGACAGACGATGACGCCGCCTGTGGCCCCGTCGAGAAAGTAGCTGAGATAGGCCCCGACCGCGCAGGTGACGGCGCCGATGGCGACGGAAAGTGCGATCAGGCGGGGAAACCGGTCGGTCAGCAGGTAGGCCGTGGCGCCGGGCGTGACCACCAGGGCGATCACGAGAAAGGCGCCGACGGTCTGCATTGCGGCAACGGTGGAGGCGGCGAGCAGGGTGAAAAAGACAATCCGGAGAGCTTCCGGATTCAGCCCGATCGAACGGGCGTGGCCTTCGTCGAAAAAGACGGCCAACAGATCGCGCCACTTGGCAAGAAGAACCACCAGCGACACGCCGCCGATCAGGACCAGTTGGAGCGTATCGGACGGGGTGATGGCCAGGATGTTGCCCATGGTGATGGTCTGGATCGAAACGGCCATGGGCTTGAGCGAGACCATGAACAGTCCAAGTCCGAAAAAGGAGGTGAAGATCAGTCCGATCACCGCATCCTCCTTGAGCCCGGAGCGGGAGCGCAGGAACAGCATCGCCAGGGCCGCGAGCCCGCCGGACAGGAAGGCGCCGATGGAAAAAGGCAGCCCGAGCATGTAGGCGCCGGCGACACCGGGTACGATGGAATGGGACAATGCATCGCCGATCAGCGACCAGCCCTTGAGCATCAGATAGGCTGACAGGAAGGCGCAGACCGCGCCGACCAGGGCCGACACCCAGATGGCATTGGTCATGTAGCCGTAGGAAAAGGGCTCAAGCAACAGGTCGATCACGGAACCTTTTCCTCTGTGGTCTGATGCCGGTCGTCGTAAAAAACCGCGGCGCGCTCGTCATCGGTGAAGACCTCGACCCGGCGGGCGTCCGCGTCCTCATGCAGGGTCTCGCCGCCGAGAACGAAGTGGCGTAATACGCCGCCGAAGGCTATGCGCAGGTTTTCCGGGGTGAAGATTTCTTCGGTCGGTCCATGGGCCAGGATTGTCCCCTTGACCAGAACCACCCGGTCGCAGAATTCCGGAACCGAGCCGAGGTTGTGGGTCGCAACCAGCATCACCCGGCCTTCCGCGCGCAGCGTTCGCAGCAGAGCGATGATCTGCTCCTCCGTCTTGACGTCGACGCCGGTGAACGGTTCGTCGAGAAGAATGACCTTTGCATCCTGCGCCAGGGCTCTTGCCAGAAACACGCGCTTTTTCTGTCCGCCCGACAATTCGCCGATCTGGCGGTGGCGGAAGTCGGTCATGTTGACCCGTGCCAGAGCGGCTTTGACCGCCTCATGATCTGCCGCGCGCGGGCGGCGCAAAAAGCCCATGTGGCCAAAGCGGCCCATCATGACCACGTCCTCGACCAGAACCGGAAAGGACCAGTCGACCTCTTCGGCCTGGGGGACATAGGCGATCGTTTGGGCTTTCAGAGCTTGCCTGACCGGCTGGCCAAGGATTTCGACCTGTCCTTTGGAGACGGGTACGAAATTCATCAGCGCCTTGAACAGGGTCGACTTGCCGGCGCCGTTGACCCCGACCAGTGCGGTAATCGTGCCGGTGGGAATGGAAAAGGAGGCGTCGGTCAGGGCGGTGTGACCGTTGCGATAGGTGACGGTCAGACCTTCCGCCCGGATGCCATCACTCATGGGTCAGACCTTTCACGATGGTCTCGGAAGTGACGCGCAGCAGATCCAGATAGGTCGGGACCGGCCCATCCGGTTCGCTGAGGCTGTCCACATAAAGCACGCCGCCGTATCGGGCGCCGGTTTCCCGGGCGATCTGCCTGGCGGGTTTGTCGGACACCGTGGATTCGGAGAAGACGACGCCGATGTCGTGGTCGCGCACCTGGTCAATGACCTTGCGGACCTGTTGGGGGGTGCCTTGAGCGTCGGCATTGATCGGCCAAAGATACAGTTCCCTGAGTCCGAAATCGCGGGCGAGGTAGGAAAATGCTCCTTCGGAGGTCACCAGCCAGCGCTTGTCCTCAGGCAGCGCCCGGGCCGCTTCCCGCAGTGGGCCGACGGTGTCACCGATCTGTTTCTTGTAGCGTTCCGCATTGGCCTGGTAGACGGCCGCATTGGCCGGATCGGCGCTCACCAGCGCATTGCGGATGTTATCCACGTAGACAAGGGCGGTATCGAGGGCCATCCAGGCATGGGGGTTGGGTTTGCCTTCGTAGGTGCCCCCTGAAATCGCCATCGGCTCGACACCGTCGGAGACCACGGCGTCCGGCACGTCGCTCAGGTTGGAGAAGAACTGCTCGAACCAGCGCTCCAGGTTCATCCCGTTCCACAGGATCAGATCGGCACCCTGGGCACGCAGCAGGTCGCGCGGGGTCGGCTGATAGCCGTGGATCTCCGCTCCAGGCTTGGTAATCGAGACGACGTCGGCGGCGTCGCCCGCAACGTTCTGCGCCATGTCGGCAATGACGGTGAATGTCGTGACCACCTTGAGCTTGTCCGCGGCCCGGGAAGGGGCAACCCCAAGGACAAACAATACGGTCATGAAGCCTATCAGGGCGCGTGTGGCGAACATCATCCTCTCCTGCAGTGTCCACTATATGCATCTGGGAATGATTTGCATTTGTCAATGCCAGTTGCGAATGATTTGCAAAAAGTCTTGCGTGGTCCGATCCGCTATGCAAAAAAAACGCATGACGAAAACGCAGGAAAGAGCCGAACGGCTGACCCGGGCCCTTCGGGATGCAGGAGTTCGGATCACGCGCCAGCGGACGGCGCTCTTGAACGTTCTGGCGGAAGCGGATGACCACCCGGATGCGGTGGAACTGCATCGGCGCAGCGAAGAACAGGTGCCGGGGATCTCCCTTTCGACCGTTTATCGCACGCTCAGCGCTCTGGAAGATCAGGGGGTGATCCAGCGCCATCAGTTCGAAGGCGATGCGGCCCGGTTCGAACATGCGGAAACGGAGCACCACGACCACATGATCGATGTGGATACGGGCAAGGTCATTGAGTTCTGCTCCGACCGGATCGAACGCCTTCAGGCCGAAATCGCCGCCGAAATGGGCTATGAGATCGTCCATCACCGCATGGAGCTTTATGTTCGCAAGAAGGGGCGCGACGGCAGCGTATCCGCGGACGGCTGTCGCGAGGATGGGGCGCAGGACTGACAAAACGCGGCGGAGCGGACCTCGGCTCTTGACCCGGTTCTGAAAACCCGCCACATGCGGGGCTTGAGACACGAGCCCTTAAGAGCATTGTAATTCCATGTATCTCGTCATCTTCGATTGCGACGGCACGCTGGTGGACAGCCAGGAGACCATCCTGCACGGGCTGGAGGTCGGGTTTGCTGCGGCCGGGTTGCCGATGCCGGAACGGCGCATGGCGCTTTCCATCGTCGGCCTGTCGCTGGAACGGGCGTTTCTGACGCTGGTGGGACCGGAGAACAGCCATCACGTGACGACGATGGCCGATGCCTACCGGACGTCGAAGGTGGAGCGGCGGGGGCAGGGGCTGGATCTCGATCCGCTTTACCCCGGGACCATGGACGTACTCGACCGGCTGGCGGCGCGCGATGACGTGCTGCTGGGCGTCGCCACCGGCAAGGCGCGGCGCGGTGTCGACCACATGGTCGAGGTACACGGGCTGCACGACCGGTTCGTTACCATCCAGACGGCGGATACATCGCCCTCCAAGCCTCATCCGGATATGATCCTGCAGGCGCTTGCGGAAACCGGGACGGAGGCCGCCAACACGGTCATGATCGGCGATACATCCTTCGATATGGAAATGGCGGTTGCCGCAAACGTGCGCGGCATCGGGGTCACCTGGGGCTATCACGACAGGCCGCGGCTGGAAGGGGCGGGGGCTGCCCGTGTGATCGATCATTTCGACGAACTCGATGGCGCACTGGAACAGCTTTTCGGTTTTGACAGGGAAACGGCGTGATGCGCGATTTGCGTGAAACACTTGCGGATGATGTAGCGAAGGATCCGGAACAGCGGGCGCGGGAATTGTCCCGGCCCCAGTTGCCAAAACGATTCTACGAACGTGCGGAACATGCTGAAACCGAAGGCGGTTTTGCAATTCACCTGGACGGCCGGCCGGTAAAGACGCCGGGCAAGGCTGTGCTCGTCCTGCCGAGCGAGGCGCTGGCGCGGGCGGTGGCGGCGGAATGGGCGGCGCAGGAAAAGGAAATCAATCCGGCCAACATGCCGCTGACGCGGATTACGAATTCCGCAATCGATGCGGTCGCGGTGAAATTTGGCGAAGTCGCCGATGAGATTGCCCGGTTCTGCGGCACCGATGCGCTCTGCTACCGCGCCGACGATCCGGAAACGCTCGTCCAGCGCCAGATGGAGCTATGGGATCCGGTGCTTGCCCGGGCGGAAGATGTGCTCGGCAGCCGGTTCGTCCTGATCGGCGGCATCATTCATCAGGATCAGCCGGAAGACCTTCTGAAAGCCTTCCGTGCGCGGCTCGACAATCTTTCCCCGCTACAGCTTGCGGCCCTCCACACCGCGACCACGCTCTCCGGCTCTGCCGTTCTTGCGCTCGCGGTCTTCGAGGGATGGCTCAGTGCCGATGACGCCTGGCAGGCCGCCCACGTGGAAGAGGACTTCAACATCGAACGCTGGGGCAAGGACGCCGAAGCTGCCGCCATCCGCGCCTACAAGCGCAGGGAGTTCGACGCGGCGGTGCTGATCCTGAAGGGGTGAGGAGGCGGGCGAGATTGCCAAACTTGTTCGCCGTCATTCCAGACAAACGCAGTGAAGCTGCGTGCCGATCTGGAATCCTGTGTGTTTGAACTGTGCTTAGGTGTGTCCTATTCTTGATTGAAATCGGTGCTCGCCGACGCTCGCGCTGTCAGCTGGATTGCGGATCTCGCGACACGCTTGCAGCGTGCGCGGTCCGGAATGACGTGAAAAGAACAAACTTCTGCCCGCCCGGCCCTTCGCTAGGGCTCAGGGCGTTCGGCGCTCAAAAAGCAAAATCGTTTGCTTTTTGCCGGCTGGGCCGGACGCGCCTCACCCCAGATAAAACGTCGTTGCCATCAGGAAGAACACCAGAACGCCGAGGACGTCGTTGGTAGAGGTGATGAAGACGCCGGTGGCCATGGCCGGGTCGATGCCGAACTTGTCGAGCACGATGGGAATGGTGGCGCCGACCATGGCGGCGAGTGTGGTGACGCAGAGCAGGGAGAGCGACGTGGCAAGCGCCAGGTGCACCGGGTCGGCGATGGGGATCACCGTCGAGGCGATCAGCACCAGCATGGCGAGGATGCAGCCGGCGATGGCGCCGTTTGCAAGCGCGGCGATCAATTCCTTTAAGAGCCGGAAGGCGATGTCGCCGGACCACAGCGCGCCGGTCGCAATCCCCTGGACAGCGACGGCGGAAGCCTGAAGCCCCGCGTTGCCGGCCATGGACATGGTGACCGGAATAAAGGCGGCGAGAATGGCGGCGGTGGAAAGCTGGTGCTCGAAGGAGCCGACCACACTGGCGGCAATGCTCGAGCCGATCAGGCCGGCAAGCAGCCAGGGCAGGCGGCCGCGCATGATCTTCAACACCGTGTCGTCGGCCTTGGCCTCCGACGACACACCGCTCATCAGAAGCATGTCTTCGTTGGCCTCTTCGGAGGCGATGCGGGCCATCTGCTTCGGCGTGATCCGGCCGATCAGCTGGCCGTCCGCATTGAGGACGGGCACGGTGTGCATGTCCCGCTTGCGCGCCAGGCGGAGCACTTCCTCCTGGTCGGTTTCGGCGGAGACGGCCAGAAAGTCGCGGTTCATGATTTCCGCCAGGGTCGCTTTCGGCGGCGACAAGAGCAGCTTTCCGACTGCGATGGTGCCGGTCAGACCGCCTTCGTCGTTCAGCACGTAGACAGTGTAAATCTTTCGAATTCGATCTGCTTCGGCCCGGATCAGCGCGGCGGCGTCCTCCACCGTGCAGGTTTCCGGCAGGGCGACGAACTTGCGGGCCATGATGCGGCCGGCGCTGTCGTCCGCGTAGGATTCGAAGCCGGCGACCGCTTCCACATCGGGCAGGCGCTCTGCCAGCGTCTCGGCGACTTCGTCCGGGAAGTCGTTGAGCATTTCCGCAGCGTCGTCCGGGTCGAGGCCGGCGAGAATGTCGCGGAACTGCTCGAGGGTGGATTCCTCCATCAGGATGGAGCGGAATTCCGGCCTCAGTTCGGCAATCACCTTGATGGACGGATTGGAGGGCAGCCATCTGAACAGCTTGCGCGCCTGCTTCAGCCGCAGGCGAACCAGCAACTGCATGACGTCGATCGGATCCCAGCGCTTCATCAGATCGACGAGGGCGATACGCTCGCCGGCCTTGATCATCTGCCGGATCCTGGTCAGCGTCTCGTCATTGGCCTCGAGCGGCTCCTGTGCCGGCTCGCGATGCCAGACGAGGGATTCGAGCTCATCGGTGACCGTCATCGCACGCTCCAGGGCTGTTTCTTGCCGGCTTTTATCGATTGGTCATGACAGATCGCTGAAGGCCATGCCGAATGCCTGACGGCGTTCCGCCAGATCAGACTTCCAGCTCCTCGATTTCGGTGAAGGCGTCGCGGAGCGCGTCGGACCAGGCCTTTGACAGCTTGCGGAAATAAGGATCGTCCTTCTCGATCCGCAACTGGCGCTCAGCGGAAAAGCTGTCCTTGTTGTAGAGCAGCAGGTCGATCGGCAGGCCGACGGAAAGATTGGAGCGCAAGGTGGAATCGAAGGACAGCAGGATCATCTTCGCGCCTTCGCCCAGGCGCATGTCGGCATAGGTCACCCGGTCCAGGATCGGCTTGCCGTACTTGTGCTCGCCGATCTGCAGGTAGGGCGTGTCGTCGCTCACCTCGATGAAGTTGCCGGCGGAATAGACCTGGAACAGGCGTGGATCCTCGCCCTTGATCTGGCCGCCCAGGATGAAGGTAACGGAGAAGTTTTCAGCGCTCGCCTCCAGAGCCTCTCCGTCGATCGCGCGCACCTCGCGCACTGCGCTGCCGACGAGCCGGGCGGCCTGGAACATGGTGTCCACGTTCATCAGGGTGGCGCGGTTGCCGTCGAGGCCGCCGGCGATATGTTCGGTCAGGATGGACACCACCGCCTGGGTCACGGCGAGGTTGCCGGCCGATAACAGGGTGATCACCCGGTCTCCCGGCTTTTCCCAGACATGCAGCTTTTTGAAGGTCGAAACGTTATCGACGCCGGCATTGGTGCGCGTATCGGCGGCGAACACAAGGCCACGGTCGAGTTTCAGTCCAACGCAATAGGTCATCTTCGTTTCTCACAGACCTTGTCAGGCCGCCCGCGGGCAACCCCGGTTGCCCTATTGCTGTTGCTGGCTCGTGGCCTGTTCCACGTCCACTTCGACACCCATGTTTTCTTCCTGGCCGCCAAACCGGATGCCGCGTATGGGAGCAGCGGAACGCGAATCCAAGCCAACGGTCAAGCGAATATAGCGATCCGTGGGGCAGATACCATTGGATATGTCGAAGCCGACCCAGCCGAGATCGGCTACGAAGGCTTCCGCCCAGGCATGATGGGCCTCCGACGACTGCTCGTCCTCCAGGAGGAGATAGCCGGACACATAGCGCGCCGGCACCTCGATCGAGCGGCAGGCGGCGATGAAGAGATGCGCATGGTCCTGACACACGCCGACGCCGTTCGCCAGCGCGGAGGCGGCGGTTGCGTGGGTCTCGGTGACGCCGACCTTGTAGTCGACCTTGTCGCGGATCGCATGCATCAGTTCGTGCAGACCGGCGATCAGGTCGTCTTTTTCGGCGTGGGCGGCAAGGCGGCGGATTGCCTGGTTGGCTTTTGTTTGCGGCGTGAACCGTGTGAAGATCCGGGCCGGCGCGGAGGTGCCGTTTTCGAGGCCGATCACGCCGTTGACGTCAAAGGTGTCAACCGTCCCGGAGGCAGTGATTTCGACCTCTTCCGACATGCCATCGGCGGAGATCATATGCACAAGATTGCCGAAGGCGTCCTCGTAGGACGTTGCCCGGTCAATGCCGGGTGCCTCGATTTTCCAGTCGACAACAGTCTGGCCCGGGCCGGTCTTCGGCGTCAGGCGGATTTGCTGCATCGCATTGGCAAGCGGGGTGTCGTACCGGTAATGGGTCTTGTGCCGAACGGTCAGTCGCATATCGAATATCGGCTCCCGTTTCCTCAGGCGAAGTTGTAGTCGATCGACAACTGGTGGGCAAAGGCGTTGTTGCGTCCGATGAAGTCGGTCAGGAACTCGTGCAGCCCGTTGTTGTAGATCGCGTCCATGTCCGTCGATTTCAGATCTTTCCAGATCCGGGAGCCCATTTCCAGGCTCGGCTGGTTCGCGCCGTAAAACTCGCCGAGGTCTTCAACCGTGTCGTCGATCCAGTTGTAACAATGGGCGAGCGAACGCGGCATTTCCTCCCTCAGGATCAGGAAGGTTGCGATATTGCCCGCCTTCAGCTTTGCATCCTGATAGGCAAACCGGTAGCTCCGGAGACCCGAAAGCGCCCTGAGGATCAGGATCCACTGGTAACGCTCGCCCGACGCGCCGCCGGCGACGTCATTGTCCGGCAGGAGTACCCAGTACTGGGTGTCGAGAATGCGCGCCGTATTTTCCGCCCGCTCCACGAAATTGCCGAGCTGGCTGAAGTAGTAGCCGTCGTCGCGCAGGATCGTGTTCAGAAGCGCGCCGCGGAACAGATGGGACCGCTGGCTGATCCAGGCGAGGAAATCCGGCAGCCTTTCCTGGGTGATCGACTGGGGATTGACGTCGGCGAATTCGATCCAGGTCGTGTTGATCGCTTCCCAGAGTTCGGCGGTGATGCCGGTCCTGACGGCGCGGGCATTGTTGCGTGCCGTTTCCAGGCAGACGCGGACACTGGACGGATTGGTCTTGTCGAAGACCATGTAGGAGATGACGCCCCTGGGGGTCAGCTCTCCCACCTTTTCCGTAAAGCCGAATTCGCTGCCGGAACTTGCGAGGGCAAAGCGCCAGTTTTCGCCGTTTGCCTGACCGGTATGGGTCACCATCGCCGTGCGGTAGGCGGCCTGCAGCAGCTTGGCAGTGTTCTGGGCGCGCTCCTGATAGCGCGACATCCAGAACAGTGAGGAGGCGGTACGTCCCAACATTCAGACTAGTCCTCCAGTACCCAGGTGTCTTTTGTTCCGCCGCCCTGGCTGGAGTTGACGACAAGAGAGCCTTTTTTAAGGGCGACGCGGGTCAACCCGCCGGGAGTGATGCGCACCTGGTCGCCGATCAGAACGAAGGGGCGCAGATCCACGTGGCGGGGGGCTACGCCCGAAGCGACATGGGTCGGACAGGCCGACAGCGCCAGCGTCGGCTGGGCGATATAGTTGGAAGGGTTGGAAATCAGGATCTTGCGGAAATCGGCGATCTGGCGCTTGGAGGCCGTCGGACCGATCAGCATGCCGTAGCCGCCGGACCCGTGGACTTCCTTGACGACGATCTCTTCCAGATGGTCGAGAACATAGGCCAGATCGTCCTCGCGCGAACAGTTCCAGGTTGGCACGTTGTTCAGGATCGGCTTCTGTCCGGTATAGAACTCGATGATGTCGGGCACATAGGCATAGATCGCCTTGTCGTCGGCAATGCCGGTACCCGGTGCGTTGCAGATGGTGACGTTGCCGGCGCGGTAGGCGTCGAACAGGCCCGGCACACCCAACATGCTGTCCGGATTGAAGGTGAGGGGATCGAGGAAGGCGTCGTCGATCCGCCTGTAGATCACATCCACCTGCTGCGGTTCGCGGGTGGTGCGCATGAACACCTTGCCTTCGTCCACGAAAAGATCGCGACCCTCGACCAGTTCCACACCCATGGAATCGGCCAGGAAGGCATGCTCGAAATAGGCGGAATTATAGATGCCGGGGGTCAGCACGCAGACGGTCTGTTCCGACTTCGACAGGTCCGGGGCGACGCTTTCCAGCGTCTGGCGCAGGTTTTCCGGGTAGTGTTCCACCGGCGCGATGTGATGCATCTCGAACAGGTCCGGGAACATGCGCATCATGGTTTCCCGGTTTTCCATCATGTAGGAGACACCCGACGGTGTGCGGGTGTTGTCCTCCAGCACATAGAATTCGTTCTCCGAAACGCGCACAAGGTCCGTGCCGATAATGTGGGCGTAGACCTTTTGTGCGGGCGTGAAGCCGACCATTTCCGGCAGAAAGGCTTCATTCTGGAGGATAAGGCTTTCCGGAATGCGTCCGGCGCGAAGGATCTCCTGACGGTGATAGATGTCGTGGAGGAAGGCGTTCAGGGCCCGGACCCGCTGGTCGATGCCGGCGGACAGTTTGCGCCACTCGGCGGCCGAGATAATACGGGGGATCGGGTCGAAGGGGATCAGCCGTTCCGTGGCCTCGTCGGCGCCGTAGACGGCAAAGGTGATGCCGAGCCTGCGAAAGATCGTTTCCGCTTCGCGGGTCTTGCGCGACAGATAGTTGGGTGGCTTGGCATCCAGCCATTCGGACAGCCTTGCATAGGCGGCCCGCGGGTTGCCCGCGCTGTCCAGCATCTCGTTAAAATAGGAACGCTCTTCGGCCATTACCTCCCCGTTCATCGCTGCTGCGTTGTTAGGCAATCATGTCAAATCACGCCACGGTGTCAAAGTGTATTCTTAAGGCGTCTGTGATTACGGATTGTGCAGCGGGGTCATAATCGCCGGTCTCACCGGGTCTGGCAACTCCGCCCATGTGCTGACTATGCGTGCGCCGGAGCACATGCTAGGACCACATAAATTTACGTGTTTCGGAGACAGCCATGAAGGAAATCCTTGCCGAACTGGAAGAGCGCCGCGGTACCGCGCGCCTTGGGGGTGGTGAACGGCGGATCGAGGCCCAGCACAAGAAGGGCAAGCTGACCGCCCGGGAACGCATCGAACTCCTGCTGGACGAAGGGTCCTTCGAGGAATTCGATATGTTCAAGACCCACCGCTGCACCGATTTCGGCATGGATGAACAACACATCCCGGGCGACGGCGTGGTCACCGGATGGGGCACCGTCAACGGCCGCACGGTCTATGTGTTTTCCAAGGACTTCACCGTCTTCGGCGGATCGCTGTCTGAGACCCATGCCCAAAAGATCATCAAGATCCAGGACATGGCCCTGCAGAACCGGGCTCCGATCATCGGCCTGTTCGACGCGGGCGGCGCGCGTATCCAGGAAGGGGTTGCGGCCCTTGGCGGCTATGGCGAGGTGTTCCAGCGCAACGTGCTGGCTTCAGGCGTGATCCCGCAGATCTCGCTGATCATGGGGCCATGTGCGGGCGGCGACGTCTATTCCCCGGCCATGACGGATTTCATCTTCATGGTGCGCGATACCTCCTACATGTTCGTCACCGGACCGGATGTGGTGAAGACCGTGACCAACGAGACGGTGACAGCGGAAGAACTGGGCGGTGCTTCGATCCACACGACGAAGTCCTCCATCGCGGACGGTTCCTTCGACAACGATGTCGAGGCGCTGTCCGAAATGCGCCGGTTGATCGATTTCCTGCCCATGAACAACCAGGCGGAGCTGCCGGAACTGACCTGCCATGACGATCCGGAACGGATCGACGACAGCCTGGATACCCTGATCCCGAACAACCCGAACAAGCCCTACGACATGAAGGAGCTTATTCTGAAGACGGTGGACGAGGGCGATTTCTACGAAATCCAGGAAAGGTTCGCCCGCAACATCATTACCGGCTTCGGACGTATGGAAGGTCGCACCGTCGGTATCGTCGCCAACCAGCCGATGGTGCTGGCCGGCGTTCTCGATTCCGACGCCAGCCGGAAGGCGGCTCGGTTCGTGCGTTTCTGCGACTGCTTCAACATTCCGCTGGTGACCTTCGTCGACGTGCCGGGCTTCCTGCCGGGTACGGCCCAGGAATACGGTGGGCTGATCAAGCACGGCGCCAAGTTGCTGTTCGCCTATGCGGAAGCCACGGTGCCGAAGGTGACCGTGATTACCCGCAAGGCCTATGGCGGCGCCTATGATGTGATGAGCTCCAAGCACATCCGCGGCGACGTCAACTACGCCTGGCCGACCGCGGAAATCGCGGTCATGGGCGCCAAGGGTGCGGTCGAGATCCTGTACCGGTCCGAACTGGGCGACCGGGACAAGATCGCCAAGCGGACAAAGGATTATGAGGAACGTTTCGCCAATCCGTTCGTGGCTGCAGAACGCGGTTACATCGACGAGGTGATCCTGCCCCATTCCACCCGCCGTCGCGTGGCGCGGGCGCTGGCCTTGCTGCGGTCGAAGAACCTGCAGAACCCCTGGAAGAAGCACGACAACATCCCGCTTTGACGGCAGGTTCTCCGGATGGTGGTCGGTTCCGGGGACAGGCAGCCTTCGGGAAATGGGAAGAACCGCGGATCCGGGTTACAGGTCCGCGGCGGAATGGCGGTCAAAAGGCGACATTGACCGCCAGGATGATCAAAAGGACGCCAAAGGCCCTTTTCAGCTTGTCGCCGTCGATTTCGCTGGCGAGCTTCGCACCTAAAGGGGCGCCCAGCATGCTGCCCAGGCCGAGCCCCAGAAGCGCGGGGAAATAGATCTTTCCGAGCATGTGCGGCAAGCCTGCCGGCGGGGAGACGAAGGCGTAGAAGAGCGTTCCCACGACCGTAACCGGAAATCCGACCGCCGTGGACGTGGCGACCGCGCGGCGCATCTGGAAGCCCGATCGTGCCAGGTAGGGAACGAGAAAGACACCGCCCCCGGCTCCGATCACACTACCGCACAGGCCGATCGTACCGGCCACCAGCCGTTGGCGAATGCTGGTGGCGGGGGGTGGCTCCGTGAAGCACGCCACCGGCGCCCCCGCCCACGATATAGGCGAGGAAAATCGTCAGAAATTCCATTACTTGTACTTTCAGGAGGGTTCAGAGGAGGACGGTCGCAAGGGAGGGGAGGAGGATGAGAAGCACGACCATCAGGAGCATCATGAGGACGAAGGGGAAGGCGCCCAGAAAGATGTCGGACAGTTTGACGCCCAGATCAGACAGGACCTCTCTCACCGTGTAGGCGGACATGCCGAAGGGGGGCGTGAGAAGTCCGATTTCGACCGAAACCACCAGCAAAACGCCGAACCAGACCGGATCCGCTCCGAACTGCCGGACCATGGGCAGGATGATCGGCGTCATCACGAGGATGATCGAGACGGAATCGAGGACGGCACCCAAGGCGAGAACCACCAGAACGAAGATCGCCATCAGCGTGTAGTAGTCAGGGCTTGTTGCGACGAGCCACTGGTTGAGCGCCATCGGCAACTGGGCAAAGGCTACGAGACGGGTATAGGACCCGGCAGCAGCCATCAGCAGCAACATCGCAGCCGAAATCAGACCGGCCTCGAACGCGGTCCGGAAAAAAAGTTTTATCCCCATGCTGCCGCGTGCAAAGGCAATGACAACGGAGAGGATGAGCCCGACGCCGGCCGCTTCGGTCGGCGTGAACCATCCTGTGTAGATCCCGCCCAGAATTGTCGCCACCAGAAGGGCTATGGGGCCGATTTTTGCCAGGATTTCTGAAGTTCCCAGGGTCGCGTAACCCTCGTCAGACGTTGATGCGTATTCCCGATCTGACTGCTTCGGGGCAAGCAGGTAGGCAAGAACCGCAAAGAGACCGGCCAGGATCAAGCCAGGGATGATTGCGGCAACGAAAAGCTGGCCGATGCTTTGTTCGGCAATCAGTCCATAGACGATGAGCAGCAGCGAAGGAGGGATGAGCATCCCCAGGACCGAAGATCCTGCGACTGTGCCAAGCGCGCGGCGCAGCGAGAAGCCGTGATCCATCATAGGGTTGACCGCCACGCGGGAAAACACCGCCGCGGATGCGATGGAGCTGCCGACGACGGAGGCAAAGACCGCATTGGCGAGGACGGTCGCAATGGCCAATCCTCCGCGCGCCCGGCGCAGGAAATGGGCCGCCACATGGAAGGCGTCTTCGCCGAGCTTCGATCTGTCGAGGACCAGGCCCATGGTCACGAACAGCGGAATGACCGCATATTCGAAGGTCCCGATGGACTTGGTCATGGCGATGCCCATCGTGACTTCCGTGATCCGGAAATTCTCCCGGATCAGGTTAATCCCGATTGCGGACAGTCCGAGAAGAATGGTCGCGATCGGGAAGCCGAGCGCCAGCAGGACAAACAGCCAGCCGATGAAGACGCTGCCGATGAGCAGGGGATTGTAGGGGAGCAGGGCCACCGTCAGGGCAAACAGCGCAAGACCGCCGACGAAAAGGAGGGGGCGAGGTGCGAGCAGGATCGTGTGAAGATCGCGGCGGCCCGCCCACAGCAACCTTCCATCGCGCAAGATCATCGCAACACACGTTATTGCGACCGCGAAGAGGCCTGCGACAACGGTCCAGCGGAAGGGCCACGTCGGGATTTCATATGCGCCGGCGACACCGGAATAGTCATTCGTCACCCAGGCCTTGACCGCCTCCGAGTAGGCCCACTGGCCAACGATTGCCACGATCGCCAGAAACGCGAATGAATGAAACAGGCCATAGAAGGCGTGACGCGGATTTTCGGAATTCCAGGGGCCAGTGAAGAGTTCGACGCGAAACAGCTTTCCGGTGAAGACCACGGCGGGCAGGGTCAGGAACATGATCGGAACGATGCACAGGCTGACGAATTCGGTCATGCCGGTGATCGGCTGGTTGAAAACGCCGCGCATCAGGATTTCGGCGCATATCAGCAACGAGATGCCGAGGGTGAGCAGTGTGCCCGCCGAAGCCATCAAGCCTGTCAAAGTCCCCAGCCCCCGAAAGAGGCGTGCGGCTTCAAGAAAACCGGCAGGGCTTTTTGTTGGCGTCGACATTTTCGTGAGTTTCCTGGGTTGCGACAATTCAGCCGGTCATCGGATCATATTGCCCGTTAAGCGAATGGCGACGCAGGTTTTCCGTTCTGGGAGGCGCAGGTCTCCCATCCCGCCGGATGCACCTCGTGAGTGGGCGCATCCGGCAGCCGGTCAGCCCCACCCCATCACCATGGATGACGGGTGTGGCGGTGGCGGATCAATCGACCGTCCAGTCACGCAAGGGGGTGATCCCCTTTTCGTGCAGTTTGGTCATGAAAGCCGTGATGGCCTCGTTTGCGGGCACTCCGCGGGCTTCCTGCGCGCTCGCCCAGGTGCCGGCGATATCCGGCAGGGCCGCGACCCACTCGGCCCGTTCTTCTTCTGTCGGATAGATCAGGGTCACGCCGGCGGCTTCCATGTCTGCGAGCGCTTTCTCGCGGCGGGCGGCGACGTCAGCGGCCAGAGCTTTGTTATAGTTCTGACCGAGTTCCTTGAAGACCTTCTGCACATCTTGCGGCAGGCTGTCCCATTTGTCCTTGTTCATGGCAGGGCCGCCACCGGGCGCGGGCCCCATGTCCAGAACCGTGACATAGGGGGCGACTTCGTGGAGCTTGATGGCAGCGGCGCCGGAGGTGATCAGGAAGACAGCATCGCCGACGCCGGTTTCCAGCTGGTTGTACATGACGGGAATGCCGGCGCTGACGAAGCTTGCACCGTAGCCTTCGACCCATGGTCCGACACTGGCGCTCGACAGGACCTTCATCCCCTTGAGATCGGCAGGTGTCCGTATGGGGGTTTTCGAATAGATCTGGTAGCCGTCGGTCGCCATTGTGCCGAGATAAACCAGATTGTTGTCGGTCCACTCCTTTTTGAAGATCCCGTCCTGGCTGCTCAACTCATCCATGATGTCGAGGGCAACCAAAGGCTCCGGCGTCGAGAACGGCAGCGCATAGGGAACGTTTTGAAGCGGCATTTTGGCCGGCTCGAAAAGGGCGCCTACCCATCCCATGTCGGCAACGCCGTCCGACACGGCCTCCAGGGTGTCCTTGAAACCGTAGAGGACCCCGCCATAGGCTTCGGTCCATTCGATCCGGCTGTCGCTGCCGATTTCCTCCAGCCGGGCGTTCACCTTGTCGACGATTTCCGATTTCATCTGCCCCACCCATGCGACTGCGGTGGGATGACTGGACGCGGCCGTCATGCGGATGGTTTCCGCTTCTGCCATCGAGGCGGAGCCGAAAGCAACGCATGTCGCCAGAGCATATAATAGCTTTTGCATACTGTTGGTCCTCTTGTTCGCTGTTCTGTTTGGAAGGTTTGTTTTATGTTTTGTTTTTGTTTTGTTTGGCCGTTCAGGCCCTGGGGAACACTGCAATCATGTCGAGTTCCACACGCGCCCCCGGTGTGGAGAGAGAATTCACGCAGATCATTGTGCTGGCCGGTTTCCAGTCGCCGAAATACCCGTTCAGCACGGCGTTCAGCCCGTCCTGGTCCCGCATGTCCGTCAGGTACTTCGTGACCTTGACGATATCGGTCCATGAGAGCCCCTCGTGGTCGAGGATCGACTTGATGGAGGCCATGGCGTTGTGGATCTGGGTTTCGATGTCGTTGGCGTGATTGTGTTCATGCCATTCGTGCGGATGGGCATGATAGAGCGGGGAAGCGGTCGCTCCTGAAATGAAAAGAAGGTCTCCGGGGCTTTCGATACGGATCGCCGGCGCATACGGCATATCGTGATGCCGTTCGGGGATCGTCTGGATTTCCTTGATGTCCGGATTGCTCGGCGACGACCTGAATGCGGGGCCCCGGGTGACTTGTGACATTCATTTCTCTCCATCTTCTTCGGCCGGCCGGAACACTGCCGGCGTAGCTCTTTTCGGTTGCCGCACCGAAGTAGAAGTAATTGATGGAGACTGATCAATGCCGGGCGAGGCTTTTGGCAACCGGGCACCAACGCTTGGCAAGGAATCATAAATTTTCTACGATTTGGCGGATTTTTTTTGATGAGCTACACTCGCCGAGCCTAAGTGAGAAGGACTTCAGGCCGATCTCGCAAACCCGTTCCGAGGGAACTGGCATGACCGAACTGATCCCTGTGGCGAATGCTCTGCATCAGGATGTGTGGCTGAAGAACGATCCGGATCTGGACAGCGGACCGGTTTCGAGCCTTGTCTACGAAGCCATGGAGGTCGAGGAGGTTCCGCCGCACATGCACGAGCGAGCCCAGCTCAGCCATGTGGTCAGGGGCGTCGGGGTGTTCACTATCGGGGAAACCTCCTGGACGCTCCCGCCGCTCAGGGCCATATGGATCCCGCCGGGCATGTACCATGCGGTGCGCTATCCCCGGTCCGCCCAGATGCGAAGCCTGTTTTTCGACAGCGACAGTCTTGGCTCCGATGCCTTGGGTGATGTTCAGGTCTTTCAACTCGATGATCTGACACAGGCACTTCTGCGAGAGGCGGCGGATATGACCTGGGGCGCCGAGCCCGGAAAAATCGAGAAGATGACCCTGGATCTTCTCTTCGCCCGATTGAAGGTGCAGTCGGATTCAGGGGTATTCCTGCCCGGTGGGCGGGATCCGCGTTTGCGCCGGGTTATGCGCTTCATGCGCGAAAACCCGAAAAGCGACGCCACGCTCGATGAACTGGCTGCGGTCGGGCTGTGCAGCAAGAGGACGTTGTCGCGGCTTTTCGTCGAGGAAACGGCCTTGTCGCCGGCCCTTTGGCGACGGCAATTGAGGATGGGGCTGGCGCTCGAAATGCTTGCCGCCGGTGTGCCTGCATCCACAGTGGCCTGGCAGCTCGGCTACTCCACGCCGGGTAATTTCACTGTGGCGTTCAAGGATGCGTTCGGGGTTACCCCGAGCAAATACTTCAAATAGGCATCCGAGTATGCCGGAAGGCGGCGCGAAGCGCCCGCGCAGGTTCGTTTGAGGCTATGCCGGCTGCCGGTTTGCGGCCGGCTGGTCCGCTTCCTTGCGGATGGTATGAAGCGCGGTGAGCAGGGTTTCGATGTCGCGTTTCGGCATCGGGCGGCCGTAGAGGAAGCCCTGGACCTGCTCGCAGCCTTCGGCCAGCAGGATATTGGCCTGTTCCAACGTCTCGACGCCTTCGGCGATGACGTTCATCTTCAGGGCATGGCCCATGCTGATGATGGCGCGCACGATGGCGTCCGCATCCGCTTCATTGCCAATGTCGTTGATGAACGAGCGGTCGATCTTGATCTTGTCGAAGGGAAACTGGCGCAGATAGCCCAGGCTGGAAAAGCCGGTCCCGAAATCGTCCATGGCAATCTGGACGCCCATCTCCTTGAGTTCCCGCAGGATCGTGAGCGTCCGCTCGGTGTCTCCGATCAGATTGTCTTCCGTGATTTCCAGTTCCAGGCGCTCAGGCGGGAGGCCCGATTCCTCCAGCGCAGTCGATACAATTCGTGTCAGACCGGTCTGTTGGAACAGGCTGGGAGCCAGATTGACAGCGATTTTCAGATCGCCCCAATTGGCCGCATCATTGCAGGCCTTGTGCAGGATCCATTCGGTCAGAGGGCGCATCATGCCGCTGGATTCGGCGATCGGAATGAACTGGAACGGCGGAATTTCCCCCATATCCGGGTGACGCCAACGTGCCAGGGCCTCGAAGCCGGTGATCTTCTGGGTCGAGAGTTCGACCTGAGGCTGGTACTCCAGCCTCAAATCCTCGTTGGTCAGCGCCTTGCGCAGACCTGCCTCCAGCGACTTGCGGCGGCGCAATTCGGTATTCATCTCCTCTTCGAAGAAATGATAGGTGTTCCTGCCGTTCTGTTTGGATTTGTACAGGGCAAGATCCGCGCTGTTGAGCAGGAGCGAGGGGCGGAGCTGGCAGTCTTTCGTGCAGACTGCGATGCCGATGCTGACCCCGACGAAAGCTTCGGTTCCCGCCAGGTCGAAAGGCTTCTTGAAGGCGGCTATCAAGCGTTCGGCCGTTGCCGCCGCCTGTTGCGGATCGGCGACGCCGATCTGGCAGGCGGCAAATTCGTCACCGCCCAGACGGGCCAGCACGTCTCCCTCGCGCAGGCACTCCTTCATCCGGCACGCGGCCTGGTGAAGAAGGCGGTCGCCGGCTGCATGGCCCAGCGTATCGTTGATGTCCTTGAAGAAATCCAGATCGAACGCGTAAACGGTCACCGGGTTTGACGGTCTGAGCCCCTTTTGAAGCACTTTGCCGAGCCGGTCGATGAACAGTGTCCGGTTCGGCAGGTCCGTCAGCGCATCGTGGGTCGCCAAATAGGTGATGCGTTCCCAGGCACGGGTGAGCATGCGCATCGGCACCATGCGGAAGGCCCAGTAGACGAAAATGCTCGAGAACAGCGAGAATGCTGCGACGATCACACTCTGCTTGTACAGCGGTTCGAGTGTGTGAACGATCTCCAGTTTCCCGACCGGGTTGCCGTAGTCGGTCAGTTCCCGCTCGACATGCACCTTCGGCCACAGGTATTCGGGCTGGATCGCGGGGTGCTGGACGACAACCGTACCGTCGTTGAGAACCACGCGATGAAAGTCGTCGGTCGTATGGTCTTCGCCATCTTCGATCATGACTCCTATGCGGATCGACTCAAACTGCCAGTAATCCGGATTGGTGTTGATCAGACGGGTGATCTGCCGGGCCTTGAACTTGGCCTCGCCTGTCATTTCGCCGTATATTCTCAGATAACCGAAATGCAGGTAAAGCGCGGGCGGCCCTACGGCGATCATTACGGCCGTGAAGATCGCGATCCATCGGATCAGTCGGATGAAGGGGCCATCGCCCTGGGTCATTCTGTGGGTTCCCATCCGAAATTACCGATCCGGGTCAGCGACTATATGGCCGGTTGCCGAAAGGATGTTCCGGCCCGTCGTGGAGAAGATAAAGGCTCTAAAGGCTTCTGCCGGTTCGGACGGGGCGTTCCCGACCACCAGGTATAGGCTTTTGAAGTGGGGATACTTGCCGGTTTGCACGGCCTCCAGAGAGGGAAGCTGGCCGTTGAAGATGAGCGGCTTGAGATTCCGGCTTTCGCTCAGGATCTGGGCCAGCGTCGTCATCCCAAAAGATCCGGGTACCGTTTCCAAAACGGCCGCGTTGTCCTGGTCGTTCAAGGCGATAAACAGGTCTTTTCTGCTGTGGGCTTCCGTGACGGCCGCATCCATTTCCGGCGAGAGGCCGCGCAGGAGCCTGGTATCGCTGTCATGTTCGGGACGGAGGATCAGGCGTAAAGGCGTGCCGTCTGGCCATGAAGACGTGGCGCCTGAATAAATGGCCAGCAGGTCTTCGAGTTCGAGACGGTCAAAGGTCGTTTTCTTGTGGACCGCAAAGACGACGGGGGTCCGGGCGTAGGGGATGGCGGAAAGACCTTTCGCGCGCTCTTCCTGCTTCAGCGGTCGAGCGCTGAAGGCCAATGCGACCTTTCCGGCGTCGAGCGCCTTTATGCCGCCGCCCGAGCCGAGGCTCGGTAGAACGACCGTTTTGATGTCGGGATGATCTTCAGAAAATGCCTTGGCCAGCAATTGCATGCCGCCAAGCGCGGTTCCGGTGCCGCCGATGACCAGCTCGGCCTTTTCTTCACCTGCATGTGCTAAAGAGGAAAGGGCTACAATAATTGTTGCGAATAGAACTGACGAAAATGTTCCGGCGGAACGTCCATGAAGTGAGCCGTATAAATTTTTCATCTGCCCAAGCTCAATTGATCGATTCTGGGCTCATTTATATCTTATTGACGTATAGGAAGAGTAAACTTGGGTTCTTGGTGAAAATCTTTTAAATTTTATCGTCATTTATATAGTAAATAAAAACTTACATTTTTAAATTTTGAGCCGGAGGATAAATTTATCAGATAATATACTGCTTCAAACACGGTAAAGGCGTGCAGTCCTGACTGACGGGCTTTGGTTGACAGCCTGAAGCCCCGATCTGATTGCGTCAGTTGCTGAACAGCGGCTGACGGCATTCCAACCCGACAAGGCATTTCGGATTGTCCCGGGTCGGGCCGAGTTGGGGGAAGGTGGCCTGTTCCCTGTCGCAGTAGCGTCGGTCCGAGACATAGCGTGAGAAGGTGTAAGGCCCGGTCGTGAAGACGACTGAACCGTTTCGCTTCACCATCTGCTGTGCCTCATGGCAGGTCATGCGTCGCAGATCCGGTCGGGCAAGAGCGAACTGGCCAGATGCAAGGACAATGCAGAAAGCGATCGAAGCGATCTTCGTCGTGGACTTCATGAGAGCCTCCCAAAAACACGAAAACGGTCAGGTGCGCAAAAATCTATTCAGGCTGTCGATGAAAGCCGGGCGGCAGGGTCCCAAGGGAAGACAGCAATGCCCGCGCCTGCTTCGATCGGCACGAATGTATCCCGCGCGTCCTCAGCGATCCCAGGGCGAAAACAGAGGCTCCCGGCATTCATAGCCGACAAGGCATCTGGGGTTGTCGCGGGTCGGGCCGAGTTTGGGATAGGCGAGTTGTCCCCGGTCGCAGTAGCGAACATCCGCGACATAGCGGGAAAAGGTGTATTGCCCGGTCGTGAAGACGACAGCGCCATTGCGTTGGACCATGTGCTGGGCCTGTGAACAGGTCATTCGTCTCAGGTCAGGACGCGCCTGGGCAACCTGGCTCAATGCCGGGATAGTGAAAATGGTAATCGCAATGATTTTCGCAAGGGACCGCATGCGTGCCTCCAGATACAGCGCCAATGACGGCAGGTCATTCCTGAAATAGAGCAGTCCTACAGAAAAGCGACAAGATGGAGAGATTGCGGACCCGGAGCCGATGACGGTCAGCTTCGCGACGGCCGGTCCCGAAGCAGTTCGACGCTGACTTTTCCGGTCGGAACCGGAAGCGGCGCGCTGGGCTTGTGAACGCGGATCCTGATCTTCTGGATGCGTTCATCAGATTCGAAAATCGCCTCGATCACCTGCGCGGCCAGCCGCTCGATCATCTTGAAGCGGGTTTCCGTGACGGCGGTCTCCACCGTCTTGACCAGGGAGGCATAGCAGACGGTGTCTGCGTATTCGTCGGTCTCACTGACTTTCTGAAGGTCCACCCAGCAGGTCAGATCGATGTGGAACCTCTGGCCGAGCTTTGCTTCTTCGGCAAAGAGGCCGTGATAGGCAAAAAAAGCGAGGTCTTCGAGGTGGATCGCATCCATGGCGCTTGATCTTCCGTCAGAGGGCCTCAGGGAGGGAGGCGCTGCGACGGGCTTAGAGGCTTCATTTGCGAAAAGCGAGTCCCCCGGTCAAAAATATCCGGGCGCGCCGGAGGCGGGTTATCCTCAGGTTGCCGGAGAGCAGACCCCGCCCGGCAATATGTCCATGGCCCCATCGAGGGAGAACCCGGCCTGGCGGTCGTCGTCGAACAGAACCGACAGGTAGCTTGAGGATCTGAGGCGATTCCACAGGTAGACGA
Source organism: Roseibium sp. (assembly GCF_048260565.1). Classification (GTDB taxonomy): domain Bacteria; phylum Pseudomonadota; class Alphaproteobacteria; order Rhizobiales; family Stappiaceae; genus Roseibium. The sequence goes on from NZ_JBLXGP010000018.1 coordinate 55,135, forward strand.
AATTGTCCGCGCATGTTGGACAGTCCGTCGGCAGGTAACCGTTGCTGTCCGCGGTCAGCTTGACGAGGGTGCGACCGATGACGATTCTGACCCTCTTTCTAGGCGGAGCGGGATGACCTCCGATACCGATGCTGATCAGGCTGACCGGACGGTTCTTCTGTGCCTTGCACCAGATCGTGAAATGAGAGCCGTCGCTGTTGGCCGTCCAGTATTTCGTAAAGCCCTGAACCGTTCCGCTGTGCCATTTGCCGATATCGGCCGCAGTAGCGGACGCCGGTATCAGAGCGGTTATTAAAACGATTGCGAGTTTTCGCGGATCGATCATAGGTTTTCCTCCCGAGATCGAAGCAATAGAGCTGAAATCTGTTAAAATTGATTATATGACTTTGCTTCTGGAAGGTTTCCCGACTTTAGACGGACCCGACCGTTTGTGTCGCGCAGCCTGTTTTTCCGGCATTTGCGAGGGGTGGCCCATCTTTTGGATATGTTGCACGCGGCGCGGCCTGCACATACAAACGTTGAACGATAAAAAACGGGCTGAGTTTGCATGTTTTCCAAGATCCTGATTGCCAACCGTGGTGAAATCGCATGCCGGGTCATCAAGACCGCCCGGCGCATGGGTATCAAGACCGTGGCGGTCTATTCGGATGCCGACCGGGATGCGCTGCATGTGGAGATGGCGGACGAGGCGGTCCACATCGGCCCGGCGGCGGCTGCCGAATCCTACCTCATTCCGGAAAAGATCATCGCAGCCTGCAAGGAAACCGGTGCGGAAGCGGTGCATCCGGGCTACGGCTTTCTGTCGGAGCGGGCCAGTTTCCCGGAAATGCTCGCCAAGGAAGGCATCGTCTTCATCGGCCCGAACCCCCGCGCCATCACGGCGATGGGCGACAAGATCGAATCCAAGAAATTCGCCAACGAGGCCAAGGTCAGCACGGTTCCGGGCTATCTCGGTGTGATCGAATCGCCGGACCACGCGGTCAAGATTGCCGAGGACATCGGCTATCCGGTGATGATCAAGGCCTCCGCCGGGGGCGGCGGCAAGGGCATGCGCATTGCCTGGAATGCGGAAGAAGCCCGCGACGGCTACACCCGTTCCAAGTCGGAAGCCGCATCTTCCTTCGGCGATGACCGGGTGTTCATCGAGAAATTCATCGAGAACCCGCGCCATATCGAAATCCAGGTGCTTGGCGACAAGCACGGCAACGCCATTTATCTGGGCGAGCGCGAATGTTCCATCCAGCGCCGGAACCAGAAGGTGATCGAGGAAGCGCCGTCGCCGCTTCTCGACGAGGAAACGCGCCGCAAGATGGGCGAGCAGGCCGTCGCATTGGCCAAGGCCGTAGACTATGACAGCGCGGGCACCGTGGAATTCGTCGCCGGTCAGGACAAGAGCTTCTATTTCCTGGAAATGAACACTCGCCTGCAGGTGGAGCATCCCGTTACCGAGCTGATCACCGGGATCGACCTTGTGGAGCAGATGATCCGGGTGGCTGCCGGCGAGAAGCTGGAGATCGCACAAAAGGACGTCAAGCTGAACGGCTGGGCGGTGGAAAGCCGTATTTACGCGGAGGATCCTTACCGGAGTTTCCTGCCCTCCATCGGCCGGCTGGTGCGCTACGCGCCGCCGGAGGAAAGCAGCAGAGACGGGGTTACGGTCCGCAACGACACCGGTGTGGTCGAGGGCTCGGAAATTTCCATGTTCTACGATCCGATGATCGCCAAGCTCATCACCCATGCGCCGACACGCGACGAAGCCATCGACGCCATGAGCGAAGCGCTGGACGCCTTCTATGTGGATGGTATCCAGCACAATGTCCCGTTCCTGACCGCTCTCATGAACCATCCGCGGTGGCGCTCCGGCGAACTGGCGACAGGCTTCATCGCCGAGGAATATCCGGACGGGTTCTTTCCCTCCGAACCGGATGATGAGGCTCGTGGGGTTCTGGCGGCCGTTGCCCTGTCCATGGGCGCGCTCAACCGGGAACGGCTGGATCATCTTCCAGGTCGGCTGCGGCCTCACTCCGGGGCTGTCCGGGAGGACTGGGTGGTCGGGATCGACAAGTCCTATGTGCCGATCCGCCTGGCTGCCGGCTACCCGGGGACGCCGATCGAAATCGATGTGGCGATCGGGAACGGACCGGTCACCACGGTTGAGTCGGACTGGGCTCCCGGGCAAGCGCTCTGGAGCGGGTCTGTCGGCGACCGCTCCGTCGTCGTCCAGGTCCGTCCCGTTCTGGGCGGCTATCGCCTCGACTGGCAGGGCTTTTCGGTGATTGCCAAGGTCATGACGCCGCGCATGGCCGAACTCGATGCACTGATGCCGGAAAAATTGCCGCCGGATACCTCCAAGATGCTGCTTTGCCCGATGCCGGGCCTGGTTGTTTCCATCGCCGTGGAAGAGGGCCAGGAGGTCAAGGCCGGCGAACAGCTGGCGATCGTCGAAGCCATGAAGATGGAAAACGTGCTCAGAGCCGAACGGGACGGTACCGTGTCCGCGATCAAGGCGAAGGCGGGGGACAGTCTTGCCGTCGACGCGGTGATCATGGAATTCAGCTGAGTTTTCGTAGCCGACGGAATTCGATGCGGCGCGTGTGTCAATGTTCGGGCCGCCTTGCCGTTTCTGCCTCAAGCTCCGCGTCAACGGACCTGTGACATCGTATAGGCTTTTCCTGGCCGGTGCGGCGGTATACAGAGCGGTATAAACGTCTTCTTCAGCTCTGTCGTCTATCGGGCCTTTATGACCTATTCCACACTTCTGTTCGATCTGGACGGTACGCTGACGGATCCCTTTATCGGCATCACCCGGTCCATCCAGTATGCGCTGGACAAGATGGGGGCGTCCCGCATTCCCGAAGCTGCAGACCTGCGCTGGTGCATCGGACCGCCGTTGTGGGAAAGTTTCGGCGTTCTCCTGGAAAGCGAAGACAAGGCGGTCCAGGATCGGGCGGTCGCCCTCTACCGGGAGCGTTACACCACGGAAGGGCTGTTCGAAAACACGATCATCGATGGTATCGAACGCCTTGTGGCCGATCTGGACGCCAGCGGACGCAGGATGTTCGTGGCAACCTCGAAACCTCATGCCTATGCGGCCAGGATCATCGAGCACTTCGGCCTGACGCCGCATTTCGGCAAGGTCTACGGCTCGGAACTGGATGGCACCCGCTCCGCGAAGGCGGACCTGATCGCCTATATCCTTGAGGAGGAAAACATTGCTGCAACCGACTGCGTGATGGTGGGAGACCGAAAGCACGATCTGATCGGGGCCAAGGCCAACAAAGTCGCCGCGCTGGGCGTCACGTGGGGCTACGGCAGCCGCGCGGAACTGGAGGCGGAGCATCCGGAAGCGATTTTCGATCGTCCGCAGGAACTGGAAGCCTGGGTCGCCACAAGTTGAGGCGGTTGCCTACATGAATTCCACAGGTTGTCGCCGGTGAGAAATCGCTAATCGGAATTTATGTTTTTGCGCAGTCTCAGCCGGGATTCGTGCCCTGACGTAATGAAATGTTATCGAGTTCTTCCTAAGTAAAATGCGTTACGGACTTCGGGATTCTGGATGTCGATGACGAGTGTGGCAAAGGAACTGGTGAGCGCTGGCACAGCGCCTAAAACCGTCGGCTATTTCGGCAAGCCGCAAGAGCCTCGTCCTGCCGTTCCGACCCGCTATCGTCTCCTGCCTCTTGATATTGCCTCGATTTCTCCGGTTGACGATCTTCGGATCTGCATCGTTTCGGTTTCGCCGGACGATGCCGGTACAATGCTTCGCCAGGTTCGTGCCGGGGTCGGGGATGCCTGCTACGTGATCGCCTATGTTCGCGAAGGTCTGGGTGGCAGATGGACACCGCGCCTGCTGGACCTGGGAGCGGACGATGTCGTGAGCGAAACGGGGCCAGATCGCCTCGATCTGCCGCTCCGAAGGGCGGAAAGGGCCGCCGCTGTCCGCGGCCGTATGCAAGAGGCGGTCTCCCGGCTGGAGGGCGAACGCGACATTCTTCAGGCCGCGATCGACAATCTTCCCTCGCCGATCTTCTTCAAGAACAGGCAGGGGATCTACAGCGGCTGCAATGTCGCCTTCACCCAATTTATCGGTCTCCCGGCCGAGAAGATCAAAGGGGCCAGCGTCTATGACGTCGCGCCCGAGCATCTTGCGAAAGTATACGAGGAAGCCGACGAAAAGCTGATGCAAAAAGGCGGCTCCCAGTTCTACGAGGCCGAAGTGTGCTATGCGAACGGTGAGAAACGTCATGTGATGTTCAACAAGGCCGTGACGCGTGATCCGTCCACCGGACAAGTGAACGGTCTTGCAGGCGCGATGCTGGATATTACCGAGCGCAAAGAACTGGAAGAACAGCTCCGGCTCGCAGCCGAGTTCGATCACCTGACCGGGGCATTCAACCGGCGCAAGTTTTTCAAGTCGGCCGGGGTGGCAGAAGCGGAAGCCCGGGAAAACGGGGCCGGTCTGGCCGTTCTCGTGATCGATGTGGACAATTTCAAGAGCATCAACGACCAGCATGGCCATGCGGTCGGCGACAGCGCGCTTTGCCATCTGGTTGAACAACTGGGCGAGCACCTGAGCGAAGGGCATTTTTTCGCGCGGGCCGGGGGCGAGGAATTCTTTGTCCTGCTCAGGGATTGCGATCTCGACCAGGCCGCCGCCATGGCGGAATCCATCCGGCGGAGAATTGAGAACAGCATCTTCAGCGAAAGCGGCGTGGTGCTTTCCTATCATGTCAGCATCGGTGTCGCGGCTCTCGAACCGAACGAGACGGTTTCCTCGGCTCTGATGAGGGCCGACAAGGCCCTCTACCGGGCCAAGGAAGTGGGGCGGAACCGGGTTTTCGTCGCCTGATGCCTGCGTACGCGGGTGCTTTATGATAAACTGAAATTCTTCGGTGCAAATCAGAATGCTTCCGCCGGTCAACGGCGGGCTGGGAAACCCATGACAGCTGCAGACAAATGCGTTCGGGCGATCATCCGCGGCCGGGTGCAGGGTGTCGGCTATCGCGCCTGGTGCGCACAAGCCGCGAGCGAACGCGCTCTGTCCGGCTGGGTCCGTAATCGCCGTTCCGGGGAAGTCGAAGCCTTGTTCTGCGGAGAGGAAGCAAGCGTCGATGCCATGCTCGCAGTTGCGTGGGAGGGGCCCCGGTTCGCGAGGGTGCTTGAGGTGGAAGTCATTGGAGAGAAGGCAATCCCGCCCGGGCCTTTCGAAGTTCGGGATACGTATTGAGCATCGCCTGGCGTTGCCGCTGCACCATCATCGGCCTCGGTGCCAGCTTGGTTTTCGCAAGGTTTTTCAGCGCCCGGCGGTTCGCCTCTGGCGGCGTCCCGTTATTTTTCCTAAGCTTTTCCACGTGTGAGATTCCCTTGTCATGTTATTCACACGCAAATGTCGTTTACCGTGGGACTCGGATTGTAAGCCGGCTTGTCGGCGCACAAGTGTTTGATCGAAGGAGATGATCGTGAAGATTGCTGTTCTTGGTGGAGATGGGTTTGTCGGCTGGCCGACGTCGCTGCATCTGTCCGATCTGGGCCACGAAGTTCACATCATCGACAATCTGAGCCGGCGCTGGATCGATACCGAGCTTGGCGTGCAGTCGCTGACGCCGATGGATTCCATCCAGGAGCGCACCCGGATCTGGAAGCAGGAAACGGGCAACAAGATCCATTTCCACCTGATCGACATCGCTTCCGATTACGAAGTCTTCAAGAAATGGCTGGCCGAGGCGCGGCCGGACGCGATTATCCATTTCGCCGAGCAGCGGGCCGCGCCCTATTCGATGAAATCGGACCGGCACAAGAACTACACGGTCAACAACAACGTCAATGCGACCCACCACCTGCTGAATGCCATGGTGGAGCTTGATCTCGACGCCCACCTCGTTCACCTGGGGACCATGGGCGTCTATGGCTATTCGACCGTGGGTGCCGCCATTCCCGAGGGTTATCTGCCGGTCGGCATCGAGACCATGGAAGGGGAGACGGTTTCCCAGGAAATCCTCTATCCGGCCAATCCGGGCTCGATCTACCACATGACCAAGTGTCTGGATCAGCTCCTGTTCCAGTTCTACGCCAAGAACGACGGCTTGAGGATCACCGACCTGCACCAGGGCATCGTCTGGGGCACGCACACCGAGCAGACCCGGCGCCACGAACAGCTGATCAACCGGTTCGACTATGACGGCGATTACGGCACGGTCCTGAACCGGTTCCTGATCCAGGCGGCGATCGACTATCCGCTGACGGTGCACGGCACCGGCGGCCAGACGCGGGCCTTCATCCATATCCAGGATTCGGTGCGCTGCATCGAACTGGCGCTGAAGAACCCGCCGGCGAAGGGCGACCGGGTCAAGGTGTTCAACCAGATGACGGAAACCCACCGGGTGCGGGATCTGGCGGAACTCATTTCGAAGATGACCGGTGCGAAGATCGCCTGGCTGCCAAACCCGCGCAAGGAAGCGCCGGAAAACGATCTGGTGGTGAAGAACGACCAGTTCCTGGAGCTTGGCCTGGAGCCGATCACGCTGGCCGAAGGGCTTCTTTCCGAAGTGGTCGATGTGGCGAAGAAATACGCCTATCGCGTCGACCGCAGCCGCGTTCCGGCCGTGTCCGCCTGGACCAAGGAAATCGCCAAAGAGGTGGAAAAAGACCCGGAACACCCACGCCTGCGCTCGGTATCCTGAATTCATGCCCGTCGAAGATATCGGGCCGGTATTTGAAGAACCGGCCCGAAACGCCCACGCCTATGTGACCCTTGTCACCAATCCGGACTATGTGACCGGCGCGGTCGCCCTGTTGCGCTCGCTGCGCCGGACGGGGACAGAGGCCGATCTGGTGGTGCTTCACACCCCCGGCGTGGAGGGAGTGGATCTGGACGCCTTGCGCGAATTCTCGCCACGGCTCGGCGCCTGCGAACGCCTGCCCACATCCGCCGCCTTTAACGAGCGCCATGAGCGCGGACGGCTGCATCAGGCTGCCCCCTTCACCAAGGGCGGCAAGCCGGTGTTCCACACGCCGCTCGACAATTTCGTCAAGCTGAGGCTGTGGCAGCTGGAGGATTACGAGAGCGTGGTCTTCATCGATGCGGATGCCATCGTGTTGAAGAGTTGCGACAAGCTGTTCGGCTATCCCGAGTTCTGCGCCGCGCCCAATGTTTACGAGGCGCTTGCCGACTTCCACCGCATGAACAGCGGTGTCTTCACCGCGCGGCCGTCCAGGGCGACCTTCGCGCGCATGATGGCGGAGCTGGACCAGCCGGATGTGTTCTGGCGCCGGACCGACCAGACCTTCCTTGAGAGCTTTTTTCCCGACTGGCACGGTCTGCCGGTCTTCTGCAACATGCTGCAATATGTCTGGTTCAACTTGCCTGATCTCTGGGACTGGGGGCAAATCCGCGTGCTGCATTTCCAGTATGAAAAGCCCTGGCAGGCGGACAATCCGAAGGCGGAACACCTTCAGCCGCTGATCGACCTGTGGCAGGCGTATTATACCGGCAAAGGCATTCCCGACGACATTGGCGCGCTGCCGGGACCTTCCGGCCTCAAGAAAGAAACTCCGTAATGCATGTGCTTTTGACCGGCGGGACCGGCGCGCTCGGGCGGTTCATCGCCGCCGGCCTGCTTGAGGCCGGGCACGCCGTGTCATTTCTCGGGCGCACGCAGCCGGAGGATCCCCGGATTGCGTTCATCGCCTGGGACTTGTCTGCCCCTGATATCGATCTGCCGGCCGCCGATGCACTGGTGCATTGCGCGCTGGCGCATGTGCCGGGCCGGTACCGTGGCGGGGAGGGCGACGATCCGGCCGGCTTCCTGCTTGCCAATGTGGACGGCACGCGCAAGCTGTTCCAGGCGGCGAAGACGGCCGGGGTGCGCCATTGCGTGTTCTTGTCGAGCCGGGCGGTCTACGCGGATAACGGCCAGTGGGAAGTGCTGACGGAGACAGCCCAGGTGCGTCCCGATACGCTCTACGGCCAGGTGAAACTGGCGGGCGAAGAGGCGCTGCGGGCGCTGTGCATTGAGCATTTTTTCGGAACCACCTTGCGCGCGACCGGCATCTACGGCCTGCCGCCGGGGGCTGCCACCCACAAGTGGTCTGAGCTTTTCTCCAATTTCAGGAACGGTGCCACCGTGATGCCGCGCGTGGGTACGGAGGTACACGGCGACGATCTCGCCGCTGCCGTTCTGCTCGTTCTGGAAAAGGTGGATGAGCGGGCAGTGCCTTACGAGGTCTATAACGTCTCAGACCTGCTGCTCGACCGGCAGGATTTGCTGAAACTCTTTGCCGAGGCGACGGGTTGTCAAACCGCGCTGCCGCCCCGGGCGGCCGGTCCTGTCGGGGTCATGGAGCCGGGCAAGCTGAAGGTGCTCGGTTGGGCTCCGGGCGGCATGGGAAAACTGCGGGAATTCGTGGAAGCGGTGGCGGCTTCCGGGGAAGCGGATTAGTTTTCAGCCACGCCGACTGTTGAAGTCGTGGAACTTCACGACGATGTCATTCCACTCGGGATCTGTCTTTGTCTCAAAATTGCCTTCGAGCAGCTTGATCCATTTTTCTCCGAATTCGCGATAGAAAGTTATCGAAACCGGCTCGGAGTTTGTTACATGCGGTTCCCAATTACCTTTCATTTCACTTAGGGCTCTAAGCTGTTCGATAGTTATCGAGCCTTTCAACGCATCCAGCTCCCTAAAAGCTTTCCAGCTTAACGTGATCATCCACTCTCGTTTTTCATTGTTATCAATGAATTTGTCCAAGCCGGTATAGACACATCCTGGCGGATAGGCGGTTCCCGATTCCACGAATTGCTGCCGGAGTTCGTGCTTCCATTCAACTCCATCGTTTTCCTTGTCAATCTGCCGGACCAAAAGGCAAAGCCAGACTGCTACATGATTATCGCGGGCCCAAAACCCATAACCCGCAAACTCTGTGAATGATGTTCCCATGGGAATATTAGGTTCGAAGCCCGGATGGAAAGCAATGGCAAGTATGGGACTTAGGGCGCGCGTTCCATCCTCAGGTTGCCGTCCCGGGCGAACGCCGTAAGAGCCTCTGCTCAAGCAATCGGCCTCACGGAATACTGGCCCCACTTTCACGAGGAAGACAATGGAGCGCGGAGTTGGCGCTTCAGTCTGGCTAATAATTCTTGTTAGAAATTGTTAGGACTGCCATACTTCACCTATGAAGGCGGAACCCATGAAAACACTGACCATTTCCCTTTCTCCGCATCAGGTGGCGCAGCTGCAGGATGCGGTGAAATCCGGCTCGTATGCCTCCAACAGCGAGGTGGTGCGGGATGCGTTGCGCCTTTGGGAGCAGCGCGAGGAACTGCGCAAGCTGGAAATGGCGCGTCTGAAAAAGGCGTATGATGAAGGAATGGCCAGCGGTGAAGGCCGATCGGTTGATGCAGATACTTTGTTGGCGGAGTTGAAGGCGGAAGCCCGGTCGCGTGGCTGACTTTGTTTTAAGTCCTCGCGCGGAACAGGATATTCGCGGTATCTGGCACGAGATTGCAGCGGATAATGAGGCGGCTGCCGATAATTTGCTGCGACGGTTCTTCGACAAGATCGAACTGGCGGCAGGACAACCGGAAATGGGCGCTCCCCGCCCGGAATTGAGCCCGACCGCCCGCATTTTGATCGAGGGCAGCTATGTCATCGTCTACGAGCCCATGCCCTGCGGGATACGGATTGTGACGGTCGTATATGGCGGCCGAAAACCTGAGAACTGGCTGTAGGTCTCACTCCACCGCCCGCGTCTCTCCAAAAATCTTCTCGAACTCCGCGCGCAGGACTGTGTCGTTTTCGGCCATGGAGACGGGGATGCCCAGGTCGACAAGGCTGGTGACGCCGTGGTCCTGGACGCCGCAGGGGACGATGCCGGAGAAATGCTCCAGTTCCGGGTCCACGTTGAAGCTGATGCCGTGGAAAGTGACCCATTTACGGACGCGAATCCCGATCGCGGCGATCTTGTCTTCCACGTTGAGCCCCCGCTCCGGACGGCGCACCCAGACGCCGACCCGGTCCTCGCGGCGCTCGCCGCGGATGTGATATTGCCAGAGCGTGTTGATGAGCCAGGCTTCGAGTGCGGCCACGAAAGCGCGGATGTCCTGGCGCCGGCGCTTCAGGTCCAGCATCACGTAGGCGACCCGCTGGCCGGGGCCGTGATAGGTGTATTGGCCGCCGCGCCCGGTCTTGAAGACGGGAAACCGGTCGGGGGCGACAAGGTCGCCGGCGTTCGCGCTGGTGCCTGCGGTGTAGAGCGGCGGATGTTCTATCAGCCAGACCCGTTCCTCGCCGGTGCCCGCGCTGATCCGGGCCACATGGACCTCCATTTCCGCAACCGCTTCCTCGTAACCGACGAGATCGTCGGAAACGACCCACTCGACCGGCGGACTGGAAACCTGGGGATGAAAGTCGTGGGCGAGGCTTTCGCGTTCCGGATGGGACATGGGGTGCTTTAAGCTTTTGTTAACGATTTGCGCTGTGAATGGGGCTTAAGGTTTCGTTAAGATCCTCGTTCGCGCGCAGCATCACTCTCATATAGGCGGAAGGCTGTCATGGCCACCTTCGATGAAATCAATGTCGACATCTCGGTCGTTCTCGGGTCCTCGGAAATGCCGGTGCATCAGCTCCTGCGCATGGGCCGCGGCGCGGTGATCGATCTCGACGTGCGCGAGGACGAGGACGTATCGATCTACGCCAACAACACACTGGTCGCAAAAGGGCAGGTGGTCCTGCTCGGAGAGCGGGTCGGGATCTCCATCACCGAGGTGCTGATGCGCAGTCCCGAGGTCCGCCCCATGCGGACCGACGGGCCGCTTTGAGCGGCTCTTTAGCTGTTGTGAATTATTCTGAAAAGCGCACTTGCTAAGCAGAATCCGATTTGCTACATGAGGCGCCTCGACGCCGACCGGCGCCGGGAAAATTTTGCGGTCGTGGCGGAATTGGTAGACGCGCAGCGTTGAGGTCGCTGTGGGGTAAAACCCGTGGAAGTTCGAGTCTTCTCGACCGCACCATTTTTATTTGAGCTATCGCCCTTCGGGCTACTTGAGCTCTGGCTTTGTTCCGAGTTTCTCCTCTCCTCAGCACCACCCTTCGCTCTTAGAGCTTCGGGTGGCGAGCCACCCAAACGGCATTCGGTTTGGGATCGGAAAGCTACCCGGACAAAAATGCGAAGGGTGTCGCCCGAAGCTGAAAGCGAAAGGGGGACGGGCTGTCTACGACGTCTATCTGCTGCGTAGTATTTCTTTTCCAGACCAAACCTGAATCGGTATTACCGGCGACCTGAAACAGCGCTTCGCCGATCACAAGGCCGGCGGGTCTCCGCACACCTCGAAATATACTCCCGGCGCCTCGTCAGCTATCACGCCTTTGCTTGGAAGCGTTTCCGGGACTTGAAACGCCTGCTTTGCAGGTTTCAATGCTGGTGTTCTTCCTTACTTCGAACATGTCCAAGTGGTGCGCCTTCAGCCTCTGTATTCCGGTTCCCGTTTCATTTCCTGGTTACCCAATCGTTGCCGACCCGGCAGACGCCTCAGACAGCCTCGCGAAAATGCCGTAGTCTGCAGTTGGTTTCAGGCGTAACGCGGTGCTCCGCGGCATCTCCGACAAATGCGATGGCGCGAAATGCAAAGCGGGAAGGCCTCGCTGGTCTCATCGTCCGGCGGACTACCGGGCTCCCAGACGGAGCGCCCGGACATGTTTTGATGCGACACCATGCCATTGGATGCCGGCATGGGTGGAGACTTTTGAACCAGGAGGCATGAATGAACTTGAGAGCCACGATTGCAGGAGCCTTGTTGGCGACTACAGTGGTGTGGGGAAATGGCGTGGCATACGCCCAGGATCTCACACAAAAAGAGGCGAATGCTATTGCCGTGGAGGCCTACCTCTACTTCTATCCGCTTGTCACCATGGATCTGACGCGTCGGCAGTTGCTCAGCCTGGATCCGGCCAAGAATGCGTTCGGCGGCGTGCAGAACTGGTTCAGAAATGTCCGAGCCTATCCGACCGCGGACGAAAAGTCGGTGGTCCGCCCCAATTTCGATACACTTTATACGTCCACGTTTCTCGACCTGACCGAGGGACCAATGGTCATCTCCGTGCCCGATACCGGCGGGCGCTATTACCTGCTCCCCATGCTTGACATGTGGACGGATGTCTTCGCCTCTCCCGGATGGCGAACGACCGGCACTGCGGCGGCGCATTTCCTGGTGGCCCGCCCCGAATGGCGGCCGGACCTGGGCAAGGACTTCGCCAAGGAACTGGGCCTTCCGGAAGGAACCCGGAGGATCGACGCTCCGACGTCGCATGTCTGGATCATCGGACGTACCAAGACCGACGGACCGTCCGACTATGACGCCGTTCACAAAATCCAGGACGGCTTCAAGATATCTCCCCTGTCCAAGTGGGGGCAGGAGGTGAAAGCACCTGCATTCTCGCCGGATCCCACCGTCGACACGAAGACGCCCCCGAAGGCCCAGGTCGACACAATGGCCGGAAAGGACTACTTCACCTATGCTGCCGACATCTTCAAGGTCGAGCCGCCCCACGACACCGATCAGCCGATTCTCGCGCGCATGGAGCGTCTGGGCTTCGAGCAAGGGAAGAGCTTCGATTTCGACAACGCTGATCCCGTCGTCAAGGCGGCGCTCGAGGCCGCGCCCAAGACCGCTCAGCACCTGCTGGCATGGAAGAGCCCCCGGATCGCCAATGAGGTGAACAAATGGTCGATGGATATCGACAACATTGGGGTCTATGGAACCAATTACCTAAAGCGTGCGGTCATCGCTCAACTCGGTCTCGGGGCCAATCTGCCGGAGGATGCGATCTACCCAATTGCGCTCACCGATGGTGACGGGAACCCGCTCGACGGGGCCAACGACTATGTCCTGCATTTCGAGCCATCCGACATTCCGCCCGTCGACGCCTTCTGGTCGGTGACGATCTACGATAATCACGGCTATCAGGTCGCAAACAGCCTGAACCGGTTCGCGCTCTCAAGCTGGATGCCGCTGCAGCGCAATCCGGACGGGTCGCTCGATCTTTATTTCCAGAACGAAAGCCCTGGTGCGGACAAGGAGGCCAACTGGCTGCCGGCACCTGAGGGCGGGTTCAACGTGACGATGCGTCTTTACGCGCCGCGGCCTGGGGCGCTCATCGGAAAATGGGCTCCGCCTGCCATTACCAAGGTCCAGAAGCTACCCTCTCATACTGTGCAGTAGCGGTTTGCCTGGATGCTGTCGAACGGGCTGTCTCGATCCGCGTTCTTCCTGTGAGGGCGAGGGGTCGGGACAGCATGACAACCCTACGAGAGAAACATGAAAAAGATCGTATTCTGGGCCCTGGCGGCTCAACTCGTCGCTTCTTCCTCCGGTGTCGCATTGGCTCAGACGGCACCGCCGAAGGGATCAACCTTTGCACCCGATGACGTCAAGGCGCTTCACTCCTATGCGCCGGCCACGAACCCCGGCGACACGGGTTTCAATGCGGCCGACCGTGCGGCGATTGCCAATCAGATCTACGCCTATTCGTTTGCCTACGACAACTACGAAGCCGATGCCTGGTTCAGCCTGTTCACCCCGGACGCGGTGTTCGTCGCCGGAGTGCCGGGCGAAAAGGCGCTCTCGTTCACGGGGGAGGGTTTCCACGCGTTCTGGCGGGAGCGGATGAAGGAGTTCAGCACGTCCGGGAATGTGCGCCGTCATCTGATGTCGAACATCCTGTTCCTGGAACAGACCGCCAACACGGCACATGTCAGTGTCGTTGGGCTGCTGACCAATGCGAAGGACGGCAAGTCCTTCACAGCCGTGTCGAGCCTGAATTATGAAGGCTGGCTGGTGAAAGGTCCGGACGGCTGGAAAATCAAGCGCTGGCACGATTTTCCGGACGCGCAGCTGTAATAGCGGCTGAAAAGCGTAAAAGGTCTTCGGCCCTCACGGCCATGGCGGAACCGCCGAAGCCGTGAGGGTCGTTTTCGTTTATGCGCCCCGGATGGGAACGGCCTATTCGGGGAAAAGGAAGGTGACGGCTGCCTGGAACTGCCAGTCGGAACCGGTGTCGGGACGCAGGGCGTTGTAATAGGCACTTGCAGAAAACTTGATCGGCGCGCCGTCGATCTCTGTGAGTTTCGTCACCCCGCCGCCGATGGGCAGGGTCACGTTGTCGTTCGCTTTCGTCCAGTCGACGGAAATGACCGGGGCGGTCTGCAGCGACCAGCCGTCTTTCATGTTGTAGTTGATGAAGGGCTGCAGGGTGAGCTCGTTCGTCTCCGGTTCGGCGTCCGGCCCGGCGAAGGACCATTGGTTGACCGCCAGGAAACCGTAGGTGAATGGCGCCTTGGAAACGAAGGCCACGAATGCCGGACCTGCGGAATAGTTGCGCGATCCCAGGCGCCTGTCCGTATGAGTGGGCAGGGTTACGGCAGGACCGAAGCCCACGGCGATGTCGCCGATTTCGGTGGCGATCGGTGCCTTGGGTGAGAAAAAGGCTTCGATCGTAAGGTCGCCGAGACCCGTCTCGCGTTTCTGACCGGGGAGCGCGCCGGGCGCCGACAGCACCGGCAGGATCGGTCGCGCAATCAGGTTCCAGCGGTCGGCGAAGGAAATCGGTACGACCGGCTCGATGTTGAGGACATACAGCGGCTTGTCCGTTGCCCCGCCGAAATAGACATTATTTTGAAACGGCACGGAGATCAGGGCGGCGACCGGATTCTGAGAGGCTGTCTGAAGATCCTGTTTCTGTGCCTTTGCCGCGTCCTCTGCGGCGGCAGGAGCAATCAGCCCGCCCAGTGTCAGTGTAACTGCCGCCGTGCGGACCGCCGTATCAGGCCAGAACCGTGTGCGCCGCCGCGCCGCGTTGTTTTCCATTCCAGTCTTCTCCAGAACAATCCGATTCGATGGGCGTCACCGATTTTTCAGCCTGCCGCTGCTTTCTGCATGGGGAGATGGCATCTAAGCGTGCGCCTTCTGCTTGCACGCCTTGGCAATAGTCGCCATGTTCGACATCGGATTCTTTGCATTTTGCGTCAGTCGGAGGGCGGATGAGCAGTGGCGGGTCGTTTCATCTGGTAAGGGCCAGCGGCTTTGGTCCTCTTCCGAAGGTTTTCGAACAGAGGGCAGGAGAATTCGCGCTGTGGCGGGCTTTCGAGCAGGAGGGGCTGCCCGTGGAAGTGATCGGCGCGCCACAGACCCCCATTCCGCTCCGCTCCATGATTGGTCTCTTTGAACGTTGTGCGCAGGTGTTGGGAGACCGGACTTTCGGGGTCGACGTGGGCTTTGAGATGGCGAAGTCCTGGGGCTTTGGTTTGTGGGGCAGGTATGGCGTTGGCGCACCGACCTTCGGCGAGGCGATCGAAAGGTACAATCAGACCTTCTGGGCCCATTCTCGCGGCGGGAGACTGGAGTTGGTCAGGTCGGGCGATCGCTGGCTCTGGCGCTGCGTGGCGCGGTCCATCAACGCTTCCAATACACAGCATGCAGACCATATGATCGGGCCGATGCTTATCATCGCAAGAGAATTTCTCGGTCACAACTGGTCGCCGGACTGGGTGGAAGTGAGCTATCGGCGAGACCCTGATGCGCATTTGCTCGAGGACCGGCTCCAGATCCCGGTACAATTCGGCCGCCGGGGGACGGGGATGGTCTTCACATCCGAAAACCTTCGCGCGCGGCGACGCCGAAACTTCGCAGAGGCCGGTGGCATCATTACATTGAGAGAAGTTGCCGCCGACATTGTTCTTGCCGACACGCCCGAGCCGGCCCGTTCGTTGTCGGCCATCGTCGCGCTTCGGCTGCTGGAAGGCCGGACGGATATCGAAGGCACGGCCCGGATGGCGGGTATCAGCGTCAGGAGCCTTCAGCGTCGGCTCATGCAGAAGGGTCACACCTACAGGGAAATCGTCTCCGGCACGCGCAAAGCGCGCGCGCTCAGCCTGTTGCGGGAAACGGATCTGCCGATTGTCGAAGTCGCCATGCTGCTCGGTTATGAAGACCATGCCAGCTTCACCAGGGCCTTTCACCGCTGGATGGGCTGTTCTCCGCTGCAGTTCAGGCGTCGACCTTCTTCGGCTGCGCTGGCGTAAAATGCAAAGCCGACAGCTCTGACCTTTCCTAGACCTCATCGGGTTGAAAACGGTTGATTCCGAAGCGGGTCGCCGAGCGGACGGGTGTTGAACTTGCCGCCGCCGCCGCCGGCCATGGACACGTGACGTGTTCAAGCGCCCGATGGAGAATTCTGCCGTGATATGGAAATGGCTCGAGGGCGGACATGCGGACACATCGTTTACATCGGGCGACAGGCACACGAGGCCTGTTCTCTGCTCTGGGTACTGCCTTTGCCATCGTTGCGAGTTCGCCCGCATGCGCACAAGGTCCAGAAGGGCCAAGGGTTCCCCCCGAAGCATCGGAAACTGCGGCACATCCGCAGTGGAGCATCGACATCGCGCCTTATTTCTGGGCGGCCGGGATGAGCGGTACGGTTGCTTCCTTCGGCGCCGCGCCCGTCGATGTCGATATGGACTTCTCCGACATTTTCGGTGACCTCGACTTTTCCATCATGGCGGCCGGAGAGGCCCGCTATGGCCGCTTCAGTCTGACGATGGATCTCCTCTATCTGAAGCTGTCGACGAGCGAGACGACCCCTCGGGGCATTCTGCTTTCGAGTGTGGGGCTCGATTCGACGATGACGGAGGTCAGCGCGCTTGCAGGTTACTCCGTGCTGGACCTTCCCAACGCACGCGTCGATGCTGTCCTTGGCGCCAGGCTCTGGTCGGTCGACAACGCTCTCTCCTTCAATGGCGGGCTGCTCGGCGGGCGGATCTTCAAGGATTCCGCGACCTGGGTCGATGCCATGGGCGGGCTCAAGGGACGGGTGGATCTCTCCGACCGGTTTTATCTGACCGGTACGGCACTGGCCGGCGGCGGAGGGTCGAATTTCGGCTGGGACCTGATGGGCGGTCTGGGCTATCAGGTTACCGATCGTTTTTCCGCCGTTGCCGGCTATCGCGCGATGGGCGTGGATTACCAGGACGGCCCGTTCGAATTCGACGTGACCATCAAGGGACCGATCATCGGGGCATCCTTCAAGTTTTAGCGTCTGGCGCCTCGCGACGCATGAGATCTGCCGCTTCGGCCGCGACCTCCGCCACGTCGAGGCTCAGGGCGAGGGTCGGCTGGTCCAGATCCTGAAGGCAAAACCACCGCGCTTCGAGCGCATCGTCGCCTGCGACCGGTTCGCCTGACGTCCAGCGGCACAGGACCGCGACCAGGATGAAGTGACGGCGCAATGTCCCGTCGTCGTCCCGGTCGAAGACATCGACAGCGGTGAAGACTCGAAGCGGGTCCGCCCTCACCCCTGTTTCCTCCAGAAGTTCGCGGATGGCGGCGTCCTCGATCGTCTCGCCCTGGTCGATTTTCCCACCCGGAAAACCCCAACGACCGGCATCGGGCGGATTGGCCCGTCGGACCAGCAGCACATGGCCGTCCCTGATGACGGCGGCAATGGTTGCGGGGATCGGGTGTTGCTGGAGAGGGGAGGAGGGTTCTGCGGTCGATGTCGTCACAGTGGTTGCGATCCTGTCATATCTAAATGTGGTATCAGCGGACCGTTCCGCCGATCCGGGCGAGTGTCTCCTGCCGCAGAACCCGGCTCAGGTCATGGGCGAGCGGCGACGCGTTCGGCGCGACGAGCAGACGAACCTCGATGGGCGGAAGGACAGGCAGGTTCAGCGAGCTGCCGATGCAGGCGATGTCCTGCGGTCTGCCGTGGTCGGTGCGTACGGCCACCCCGAGACCGGAGCGCAGGGCGGCCCAGATGCCCGGAAGGCTCGGGGTCGTCAGGGCCGCGCGCCAGCGCATCTGTGCCTGTTCGAGCGTCGCGAGAGCCGCCTGGCGGAACAGGCAGGGGTGGCTGAAAAGGACGAGCGGAACCGGACCTTTGGGCTGGGGTTTCAGGACAGTTTCGCAGGCGAGCCATTGCATGGGGAGCTCACACAGAACCTCGCCTTCGTCATGGGCGCCGGACTTGAAAAAGGCGATGGCGACATCGAGGCGACCGTTACGTACTTCTTCGGCGAGATTGTGGTTCTCGCCGGCGTGCACTTCCACATGGACGTTTTCATGCGCACCGGCAAACGCCTTGAGCGTCGCCGGCATCACGTCGTCGAAGAAATCCTGGGGGAGGCCGAAGCGGACGGCCGCCGTCGTCGTGGTCGAGCCGAGCGCAAGGGCGGCTTCGTCGTTGAGGGCAACGATGCGGCGGGCATAGGAGACGAAGGCTTCGCCTGCTTCCGTCGGCACCAGCCCGCGGCCCTTGCGGATGAAAAGCGGGGTGCCGGCCTGCTGCTCCAGCTTCTTCAGTTGCATGCTGATTGCCGATTGCGAGCGGCCGAGCTGGACCGCCGCGCGGGCGAAGCTGCCAAGATCGGTTCCCGCCACCACGGCGCGTAAAGCATCGATGTCGAAGGTAGGCTTCACTTCAAGAATCCGGAATTCAGATTTCAGATATATTCGTTATTCTAAAGTATAGCGCCCTGCTACCTTCCGGATCAAGCTTGATGGTTGTCCGTGCTCACGGACGGCTTCCGGGCGCGGAAAGAATTGGACGGACGGTCTGGCGATGGCAACGGAAGCAACAGTGAGGGCGGCGGGCGGAAGCCGGGATATGGTCATCATCGTCACGGCCGGGAGCATCGTGCTGGCCCTGGCCTTTGGCGTGCGCGCGGTTTTCGGCGGGGTCGTGCAGCCGCTGTCGGATGATCTGTTCGGCGGCCGGATCGAGATCTTTTCCCTGTCGATCGCGATCCAGAACCTTGTCTGGGGGCTGGCGCAGCCGGGCTTCGGGATGATCGCGGACAAATACGGCGACCGGCCGGCGCTTTGGCTGGGCTTCGTCTGCTATGCCGCCGGCATGGGTGTCTGCATCCTGGGAACCACGCCGCTTGCCCAGCATCTGGGCGCGGGCGTTCTGGTCGGCATGGGCATTTCGGGCACGGCCTTCGGAACGGTTCTGGCTGTGGTCGGACGGGTCGCCCCGCCGGACAAGCGCGGGTTTTATCTCGGCGTTACGTCCGCCATGGGTTCGGCGGGCCAGGCGCTGCTGCCGCTGCTGGTGTCCTGGCTGATCGCGTGGTTCGACTGGCGCATGACCCTGCTCATCGTGACCGGGCTGCTCGCACCCATGGCGCTGTGCATTCCTTTTCTGGGCGCAGGCGGACACAGCCTTGCGGAGGAGGACCCGGTCGACATTCCGCAGACCGTGCGCGCTGCCTTCGGGCATACCAGCTTCACCATGCTCAGCGCCGGCTTCTTCGTCTGCGGCTTCCATCTCGCCTTCATTACCGCGCACCTGCCGAATTTCGTTCAGAACTTCTGCACCGGGACGGCCCTGTCGCCGGAAGAATTGCGCGGGCTTGGGCTTCGGGCCCTTGCCCTGGCCGGCTTTGCCAACATCTTTGGCACGTTACTGGCGTCCCGGCTCGGCGGACTGTTTCCAAAGCCTTATGTCCTGGCCGCGATCTATGCGCTGCGGGCGGCGGCTATCCTCTTCTTCATCTCCTTTCCCGTCACGCCGATGTCGGTGATGGTCTTCGGGCTGGTGATGGGGGGGCTCTGGCTGTCCACCGTCCCGTTGACCAGCGCGCTGGTGCTGGTGATGTTCGGTCCGCGGGCCATGGGGACCCTGTTCGGCTTCGTGTTTCTCAGCCACCAGCTCGGCGGCTTTGCCGGGGTCTGGCTCGGCGGGATCTGGTTCGACCGCTATGGGAGTTACGACATGGTCTGGTATGTGGCGATTTTCCTGGGGCTTGCCTCCGCTGTCATGCACCTGCTGGTGCGCGAGCGCGCAGCGCCCGTGCCGGTCTGAGCGATGGTCGGCAATCTTCTCCTCCTGTGGCTCGCAGCCTTTCCGCTCATGGGCAGTCCGGGACCGGCCACGCTGAGCCTGGCCAGTCTGGGGGCGACCTATGGGGTCCGGACCAGTGTGCGGTACCTTGGCGGGATCATCGCCGGGACGACGGCGGTTCTCCTCATCATCGCCACCGGCGTCACGGCCGTTCTTGCCGCCGATCCGGTCGTGCTGACCGTGCTCCAGATCGCCGCCGCGGCCTATATCGTCTATCTCGCCTGGAAGATCGGCACGGCGCGGTTCGGCGATCTCGGCGCGCAGGTCGAAGGCGGGCAGAAGATGGCATTGGTCTCGTTTGTCGCCGGTTTCGGTCTGGCAATCGCCAATCCGAAGGCGTTTGCCGCCATCGGGGCGGTCTATTCCGGACATGTGATCTTTCCCGAAAATCCCGCCCTGGATGCGGCGGCCAAAGTGGCCGCGCTGACGCTGGTTATTGCCATCGTGAACACCGCGTGGCTCGCGTTCGGTGCGAGCTTCGCCCGGTTCCTGACCAATCCGGCGATCGGCCGGCCGGTCAGTATCGTCTTCGCTCTTCTTCTGATCGCCTCGGTCGGATTGGCGATGGCCGGGGGATAGGGGCGGCGGCAGTCTGTGGCCGTGGGGAGATACCTTCAACGATAAAGTCTGAGCTGGCCTTGCTCCTGACCGAAAGCCTTTGCAGGATCACGTTTGTTGTGCCCCGCGAGGGCTGGTGATTCACAGGATGGAGGCAGGAAACCAGCGATGATATCGAGGCGTTCCACCGGGAAGATGCAGTTGGCAGTCGCTGCATTGGCCTTCATCGCTTTGACCGCCTTCATTTCCCCGGAGCAGGCGCGGAATATGCAGCGCAATCCGTCGACCTTCGGCACCATGCTGTGCCGTCAGTTCTGGTATCTGGAAAACAAGATCCTGGCGGAAGGCCGGGTGTGCCTGAAGTCGGATCGTGCGCGGCGGGCGTTCAAGGCCGCGAAGCCGTGTATTTCCGACGATGAGAAGATCCTGCCTCGGCGGGTGCGCGACTATCTGGCGGAACTGCGTAAAGCGGCGGCGAAGAAGGGGTGTTTTCGTTGAGGGGCGGGCGAAGTTGGTCGAATAGGGGAGGGGAAAACCTCGAATGGATCAGCTTCGGAAGACCGTGACATGACCCGCCCTTCGTGGAAAATATCCGGCATCGGGGATCTGATCGGTGCGCTGTATGCGTTGGCCGACAGCGGGTACTGGAACAAGTCCGAGATCGGGGGATGGGCCGACGGGGTCATCGCGGCGATCGAAACCCCTCGATACTGGCTTGTCGATCTGAGCCTGCGTGCTTCCTCCGATGTGCCCGCCTGCGACGTGGTGACTTTCGATCACGTGGATTGGCTTCAGGCGAACTTTCCTGATGACCTCGCGGACATGACCGCAGGACTTGTGCTGCTTCGATACGACAACGGCCGCCTGCCGGAAAAAGAGACCAGGCATAAGCTCGGAGACCTCGCCGACGGAGGGTATGTAACCGGAATCGAGATCGAGGACATGTGGGACATTCCGCTTGATGATCTGCGGCTGAACTTGCTCAGGCTCCTTGGTCGAGAGGTCCTGACGTCCGTGGATGCGGACAGGATACGTACCGTTCATGCGGAACTGGTCTCTTCCACCCGTCTTCAGCCTTTTTAAGAAGAATTTTCCGAAGCTTGTGGAGTTCCACCGGTTTTCCGGTGGCAAAGCAACGCCGGCAAGGCTACTCCTGTGACGGGCGTGCCTTTGACGGGACGGGGGCGCCGATGGCGCGGATGGAAACGAGGAGGGAGCGATGACACAGGTCGACATGCTTGAAGACCCGACTCCTCCCGAGGCGGAAGACCTGACCGTCCGCGACGAGGAAGGCCGCCTTAATCCCGAGTTCATCGTTGCCGTCGAAGCGGCAATCGAGGCGGAAGACAGCCCCGGCCTGATCGAGCTGGCCGGCGATCTGCACGAAGCCGATACCGGCGACCTGCTGGAAGCGCTCAACGAGGAAGAGCGCACGGCTTATGTGCGGCTTCTGGGCGACGCCTTCGACTATACCGCGCTGACGGAAACCGACGAGGCGATCCGCCGTCAGCTTCTGGAAGATCTGCCAAACGAGGATATCGCCGAGGGCCTGGGCGAACTCGATTCCGATGATGCGGTCTACATCCTCGAGGATCTGGACGAGGAAGACCAGGCGGCGATCCTGGGCGAGTTGCCCTATGCGGACCGGGCGCAGCTGCAGAAGTCGCTGGATTATCCGGAAGAATCCGCCGGTCGGCGGATGCAGACCGAGTTCATCGCGGTCGCCCCGTTCTGGACTGTCGGCCAGACCATTGACTACATGCGCGAGGCGCGCGACCTGCCGGACAGCTTCTACGAGATCTACGTGGTCGACCCGGCGTTCCGCCTTCTGGGGGCTGTGGCGCTCGACAAGGTGCTCCGCACCAAGCGGGACGAAAAAGTCACCTCGATCATGACCGAAACCCGTCACTGGGTGCTGGCCACGGACGACCAGGAAGAGGTCGCCCGTATGTTCGAGCGCTATAACCTGGTCTCCTGCGCCGTCGTCGACGATGCCGACCGGCTGGTCGGGGTGATGATGGTCGACGACATCGTCGACGTGATCCAGGAAGAGGCGGAAGAAGACCTGCGCGCGCTCGCCGGGGTGGGCGACGAAGAGATTTCCGACAGCGTGGTGACCATCGCCCGGTCGCGGTTGACCTGGCTCGTGGTCAACCTGGGGACAGCGGTGCTTGCCTCCGTCGTCATCGCGTTGTTCGAGGATACCATCGAGGCCATGGTGGCCCTGGCGGTGCTGATGCCGATCGTCGCCTCCATGGGCGGCAATGCGGGCACCCAGACAATGACGGTCGCCGTGCGCGGTATCGCCACCCAGGAACTGAGCGCGCGAAACCTTTTGCGCGTTCTCAACCGCGAGATCGTGGTGAGTTTCGTGAACGGGATCGCCCTGGCGGTGCTGATCGGCTTTACGGCCTATTTCTGGTTTTCCAGTCCGGGGCTGGGCATCGTGATCGCGGGCGCCATCGTCATCAACATGCTGTTTGCCGGCCTTTCCGGGCTGCTCATTCCGATCGCACTCGACCGGATGAACGTGGATCCGGCGATCGCCTCCAGCGTGTTCGTGACCACGGTGACCGACGTGGTCGGCTTCTTTGCCTTCCTCGGCATCGCCGCCCTGTGGTTCAACCTGCCTTTTTGATCTTGCGCTGTAATCGTTCGCGATAGCGGCGGTAGAATTTGCCTGGCATTGGTAATTAATACCGGGGCCTGTCAGCCTGTTAAGGATCTCTTAAAGTCTGAAGCCGTGTTTCCGCAGATTTTTTCAATCGGCGGTGGCATGGCTCTTGCTGCACGTTTCTCCGTTCATGTGTCTTTTTTGTTTTTTGACTCAATCCGGGGAATTTGAAATGCAAACCGATGTCAGCCACAGGACCTTGTTTGACGGATCCGGTTTTAGCTCCCGATCGCATCACGAGCCGCCGGCTCCTCCCGATTTCAGAAACAGTTTTCCCGACGGCGCCGGCCGGCATACCGAATTTGCGCGCGAAACTTATGAAACTGCCGAGGCCGATCCCGAAACCGGGGAAGAGCCGACAACGGCGGCTGTGAGCGATACGCTGTCGGAGACGGTCCTGGCGTTTCTGACGGCCATTCAGGAGATGGGGATCGAGACGATGCTGGGGACGGACGGCGCCGACAAGCTTTCCGGCTGGACGAACAGCGCCATAATTGCTGGCGACGGCGACGATGTCATCAAGGTCTGGTCCGATTCCCATGTTTCCGGCGGGGAGGGGAACGATCGCATCGACATTTGGTCGGGGTCGCAGGCCGACGGCGGCGCGGGAGACGATGTTATCCACGCCTGGAGCGAAACCCGGGTTTCGGGTGGGGCCGGGAATGACCGGATCGACATCTGGTCCGCTTCTTATGCCGATGGCGGTGAGGGGGATGATGTGATCACTGCGCACGTCAACGCCACCGTCAGCGGTGGGAGCGGTAATGATACCATCTCTGCATACGATGACAGCCGTGTGGATGGCGGACGTGGCGACGACACGATCCAGGTCGGTTCGGGTTCCGTCGTGACCGGCGGGACCGGGTCCGACACCATCATAGCGTGGGGCGGCTCCGACATCAGCGGCGGCGGCGGCGACGATCAGATCAAGGTGATCGGAGAGGGAAGCACGATCCGGTTCAACGCCGGAGACGGCCACGACCGCATGGTGCTGGGGAGCGGCGGGACGATACGAGTTAGCGGCGGCCTGAACGCCGAAGACGTTCAGGTGAAGGTCGAGGGCAATGTGGCGACCGTGACCTTCAACGGCAGCGAAGATATGTTCGAAGTCCAGATGGTGCCCGACAAGCCGGTGAATGTCGTCTTCGACAGCGGGGAAGCTTTTGCCCTTGAACCCGACGATGCTTTCACGGTGGCCTATGAAGATGCCCGGCAGAGCGTGAAACAAAAGCTGAATGCCGGTGAGGTGGTCGGTTATGAGGACATGAAGTTACTCATGATATAGCGCCATAGGGACTTGTTGTCCCTTGCCCATCAGGAGCCACCTGTTTCAAGCGGCATCCGCGTTTTCCAGCAGATTGTCGCGCAGGGCGGCGATCCGGGCCTGCAGGTCCCTCAGGTCGTCCAGGGAAATGCCTGAAGCGGCAAGGATGCAACTGGCGAAATCCGTTGTCTCCTGCTTCAGGGCGGTCCCCTTTTCCGTCAGCCGGATGCGCACCTGGCGTTCGTCCTTGTCGTCGCGCACGCGGCTGACGAGCCCCAGGCTTTCCAGACGCTTCAAGAGCGGCGTGACCGTGTTCGATTCCAGATGCAGGCGGGCGCCGATCTCGCCGACGAGCTGGCCGTCCTGTTCCCACAGGGTCACCATGGCCAGGTATTGCGGATAGGTGAGGCCGAGCTTCCTCAGCAGCGGCTTGTAGACCCGGTGCATGGCGTGATTGGCTGAATAGAGAGAAAAGCACAGGAACTGGCTGAGGGGGATGTCGCCGATTTCGAGCGGCTGCGCTGGGTTCCCGGTATGTATGTCCGTCATTGAATAGGGTTCCTTGTCGACTATCTTCTAGATAATTCGCGCACGATATAATCGCAACCGCTTGATTTCTGATTTTAGTCGTTTATATAAATCGTACACGAATTAATCGTGTTCGATTTTTCAACGGGCGCGCGGATGGCGGCGCTGCAAAGAAGGAGACGGGAAAATGACGGTAGACGTGAAATACACCGCCAAGGCCAAGGCAACCGGCGGTCGCGACGGGGCAGCGGAAACGCTGGACGGCAGCTTCGCAGTCAAACTGGCAACGCCGAAGGAACTGGGGGGCGCAGGCGGCCCGGGCAACAATCCGGAGCAGCTCTTTGCTGCCGGCTATTCGGCCTGTTTCATCGGAGCGCTCAAATTCGTTGCCGGCCAGGAAAAGGTCGCCATTCCGGCGGATACCTACATTGTATCGGAGGTCGGCATCGGCCCGCGGTCCGAAGGCGGCTTCGGTCTGACGGTATCGCTCGATATCGCGCTTCCGGGTCTGGACAAGGCGCAGGCGGAAGCACTCGTCGCCAAGGCGCATCAGGTCTGCCCCTATTCCAATGCGACCCGCAACAACATCGACGTCAAGCTGACCGTCCTCTGAAGACGGCTGCTGTCGGCTCTTTCCGTAAGGGGCGTGCTTGATTGCATGCCCCTTTCGCTTTTAGGATTCAGGCTCCATCACGATCACAAGGCCACGACCCCATGACCGGCACACCTCCCAGACTGGACGGCATCCTGGAGACGGCGGTCTATGTGGACGACATGGCGGCCGCCCATGCGTTTTATTCAGACGTTCTCGGCCTGACGCGGATGGTCACCGGCGACCGCCTTTTTGCTTACGATGCCGGCCCGGCGCAGACGTTGCTTGTCTTTCACCGGGGGCACACGGGTGAAGACGTTCAGACGCCGGGCGGTGTCGTTCCCGGACACGATACCACCGGTTCGTCCCACTTCGCGTTCCGTATCGGACGTGACGCGCTGGACGATTGGCGAACGTATCTCAAGGCCTCCGGCGTTGACATCATCAGCGAGGTCGACTGGCCCGCCGGCGGACAAAGCCTTTACTTTCGCGATCCGGACGGCAATGTGCTGGAAATCGCGGCGCCGCCATTGTGGCCGAATTTTACCGCTTCTCCATGAAGTGGGAGTAGGTGAGGGGCCAGTTTGAAGCCCGGAGCCTCGTTATGTCCCTTTTCCAGTCTGTTTTGCCGAAACGCGTTTTTTCTCAAACGGGTGCCGTCTCCTCAAGACGTGCTGTCCGCGGGCTGCTTGCCGTGATGCTCGTCCTGACACCGGCTGGTTTCAGCCAGCCTGCAATTGCTCTTGATGCATTGCTACCGCCGCCGCAGACCGTCTCCGTTCCGGTCGATGATGCGCAGATCGAAAAGGCCCTGACGCAGCTTGACCGGTTGACCCGGGATCTCATGGAGCGTTCCGGCGTTCCCGGTGTCGCGGTTGCCGTGACCTGGAAAGGCAGGACCGTGTTTGTCCGTGGCTACGGTGTCCGCAAGGCGGGTGCGCCTGACGTCATTGATGCCGATACCGTGTTCCAGATCGCTTCGGTTTCCAAGTCGGTCGCCGGATCTGTCGTAGCCGCAAAGGTTGGGGACGGTACCCTGGGTTGGGACGATCCGGTCCGGAAATACCTGCCGGACTTCCGGCTTTCGGATGAGCGTATCAGTTCCATGGTTACGTTTGGCGATTTGTTCGCCCATCGCTCCGGGCTGCCGGCCCATGCCGGTGACGATCTGGAAGACCTCGGCTATGACAGGGCCGAAGTCCTGAAACGGTTGCGCCTGCTGCCGCTTGGCAAGTTCCGTCTTGACTATGCCTATACGAATTTCGGTCTGACCGCGGCGGCCGAAGCGGTGGCCATGGCGTCCGGCACCGATTGGGCGACGCTCTCGGAGGAGGTGCTTTACCGTCCTCTCGGGATGGAACGCACCAGTTCCCGGTTCAAGGACTTCATGGCCCGCAGGAACCGCGCCTTTCCGCATGTCCGCCAGGACGGTGCGTTCGAGGCACTCTATCAGCGGCAGCCGGACGCGCAGTCGCCTGCGGGCGGCGTTAGCTCCAGCGTCAATGATCTGGCGAAATGGATGGCACTTGTTCTGGCTGGTGGAGA
Organism: Roseibium sp.; assembly: GCF_048260565.1. Classification (GTDB taxonomy): domain Bacteria; phylum Pseudomonadota; class Alphaproteobacteria; order Rhizobiales; family Stappiaceae; genus Roseibium. Next base: position 82,185 of record NZ_JBLXGP010000018.1, read on the forward strand.
ATACGACGGCAAACGTCTGATCGGCGCCGAAGCGCTTCTGAAAGCGACCACAGCGCAGGTTATCGCCTCCCATTCCTATGCACCGGATGCCCGCCCGGGTCTTTACGGCTACGGCTTCAATGTCGGTGTGGAACCGTCGGGGCGGGTTACGGTCAGCCACTCCGGCGGGTTCGCGCTGGGGGCGGGGACGAATTTCCTGCTGGTGCCCGCGCTCGATCTGGGGATCGTGGTGCTGACCAACGCGGAGCCGATCGGACTGGCGGAGAGCCTGACCCGGTCGTTTATCGATGTCGTTGAATATGGCGCGCCCACGCGGGACTGGCTTCAGGCCTATGGCAAGGTGCTGGCTCCACTGACGGCCCCCTTCGGCAAGACCGTCGGCGAGGTCCCGCCTGCAAATTCCAAGGCGGCCCATCCATTGGCCAGTTATGCCGGAACCTATGAAAATGCCTATTTCGGTCCGCTCACGATCGCAGAACAACCCTCCGGACTGGAATTGACCATTGGTCCCGAGCATCAGCGATATGCCCTGTCGCTCTGGAACGATGACAGTTACACCTTCGAGCCCCGCGGGGAGAACGCGCCGGCCGGCAGCAGGTCGCTGGTGCGTTTCGAGACGGGCTCACAGGGCACGGTAAAATCCGCCTGGATCGAATTTTTCGATGAAAACGGTCTCGGGACATTTGAGAAGCGCTAACCGATGGGGTTTACTTGAATGTGGGGGATAAAAAGGGTTCGGCCCGGCGGAGCGTTCGCCGGATCCGAGGTGCTCTCGGGGGCAGAATGAAAGTCTTGCAGGCGGTATTGCGGGTGCTGTTCTACATCGCCGTGGGCGGTGTCATTTCAATTGCGGGAGCGGCGTTCTTCTTCATGCACTGGGAACCGAACCGGGAAAAACATCCGCTGCGCGGTATCGACGTGTCCCATCACCAGGGCGAGATCGACTGGCAGCAGGTGGCCGGCGACGACGTGGCTTTTGCTTACATCAAGGCGAGCGAAGGCGGGGATTTCAGGGACAAGGCCTTCGAGACGAACTACAGGGGCGCAACCGGTGCCGGCCTGCCCTGGGGCGCCTATCACTTTTTCAGCCTGTGCAAGAGCGGTGCGGCACAAGCCGCCAATTTCCTCAACGCCCTTCCGGGCGATTTGCCGATGTTGGCTCCGGTGCTCGATCTGGAGTTCAAGGGCAATTGCGCCGAACGGCCGCCGCAACAGGATGTGGCCCGGGAAATCGCCCACTTCGTGACGCTTGTGGAGCAGGCGACCGGGCAAGGGGTCATCCTCTATGTGCCGAAGCCTTTTTATGAGGCTTACATGAAAGGCGAGAGCGTGAACCGGCGAATCTGGGCGCGTTCGATCTGGCGTTCTCCCGGCTATGTGAAGAAATGGAGCCTGTGGCAATATCACATGCGCGGCAAGGTCGCGGGTATTTCCGGCGACGTGGATCTGAATGTGCTGGCCACCGATCTGCCGTTGGGCAGCTTGAAGAAGTAATCTGTAACCTGTTTATAAATTTATGAAAATTTCTATCTGTTGACTTTAACGTAAAAAGAGCTGAGTGTCCTCATTCGAAACGGCGAGGACCCATGCAACGGCTCTATACGATTACCCAGCTTACCCAGGAATTCGAGGTGACGACGCGCACCTTGCGGTTCTATGAGGCGCAGGGCCTGCTCTCGCCGCAAAGGCGCGGACGCCAGAGGCTTTACACGCCCGCCGACAGGACCCGGCTCAAGCTGATCCTGCGTGGCAAGCGCCTGGGTTTCTCTCTCGCCGAAATCAGCGAAATCATCCAGATGTACGGCAAGGCCCCGGGCGAATCCGGCCAGCTTCGGGTGATGATGCAGAAGATCGAGGCCCGCCGCGCGGAACTTCAGGAAAAGCGCCGGGATATCGAACTCACCTTGAAGGAACTGGACGATGTGGAGGCCGGCTGCCGGCAGCGCATGGCGGAACTCGGCATGAGCGAGGAGGACGTGATGGCCGGGGAAGGAGTGTCATGATCCTGGAACCGAGAGATCCGGAATGGGAAGCGCGAGTCCGGTCAAGCTTTTCCAGGCAACCGTTCATGTCCTTCCTGGGCGCCGAGCTTACCCATGTGTCGCCCGGAGCGGTGGATATCGAACTGGCCTTCAAACCGGAACTGACCCAGCAGCACGGCTATTTTCATGCCGGCAGCACGTCGACCATCGCCGACAGCGCTGCCGGCTACGCCGCGCTGTCGCTCTATCCGGCGGGCACCGGTGTGCTGACCACGGAGTTCAAGGTCAACCTGCTCAATCCGGCGCGCCAGGAGAAGCTGGTGGCGCGGGGGCGGGTGCTGAAACCCGGCAAGACGCTGACCATCTGCCGGGCGGATGTCTACGGCCTCGGCGACACGGAGCAGGTGCATGTGGCGACCGGGCTCTTTTCCCTGATCTGCCTGCAGGGCATGGACGACTAGGAACGACAAGAGGAAACAATGAGCGAGATCCTGATCCGGCCGCTGGAGGCGGAGGACAGACCAGAATGGGACCGGCTGTGGCAGGCTTACCTGGCGTTCTACGAACAGGAGCTTGCACCGGAGGTGACCGCGACGCTGTTCCAGCGCCTCCTCGGAGAGGGGCGGCATTTCGGCCTGGTCGCGGAACAGGGTGGCCGGCTTGTCGGGTTGGTCCATGCCTTGCCCCATGACAGCACCTGGGCGGTTGAGCCCACCTGTTATCTGGAAGACCTTTTCGTCGATGGCGCATGCCGGGGAAGCGGGGTCGGCCGCAAGCTGATCGAGGCGGTTTACGCCGAAGCCGACCGGCTCGGCTGCTCGAAGGTCTACTGGCATACCCACGACGACAACGCCCGTGCCCGGCAGCTTTACGACCGCATCGGTCATCTCACCCCTTTCGTCAAATACGTCCGCTGACCGGACTTGAGAACTCGGCTCCAGGGAGGAACCAGACATGATCCGCAACGACTTTCCGTCCTTCAATTTCAACCTCGGCGAAACCGCCGACATGCTGCGCGACAGCGTGCGCTCCTATTCCCAGGACCGGATCGCGCCGCTTGCAGACCGGATCGACCGGGAGGACTGGTTCCCGAGGGAGCTGTGGCCGGAAATGGGCGAGCTCGGCCTGCACGGCATCACCGTGGAAGAGGAATGGGGCGGTTCAGGCCTTGGCTATCTGGAACACTGCATCGCCATGGAGGAGGTCAGCCGGGCGTCCGCGTCCATCGGCCTCAGCTACGGCGCCCATTCCAACCTCTGCGTCAACCAGATGCGCCGCTGGGGCAATGACGACCAGAAGAAACGCTACCTGGGCAAGCTGATCACCGGCGAACACCTGGGCGCGCTCGCCATGTCCGAGCCAGGCGCAGGATCCGACGTAGTCTCCATGAAGCTCAAGGCGGAAAAGAAGGGCGACCGATACGTTCTCAACGGTTCGAAGATGTGGATCACCAACGGTCCGCAGGCCGATACGCTGATCATCTACGCCAAGACCGATCCGGAGGCGGGCCCGAAGGGCATCACCGCCTTCCTGGTCGAGAAGGGGTTCAAGGGCTTCTCCGTCGCTCAAAAGCTCGACAAGCTCGGCATGCGCGGCTCGGAAACCGGCGAACTGGTGTTCCAGGACTGTGAGGTGCCGGAGGAAAACGTGCTCGGCGAAGTGGGCAAGGGCGTCAACGTGCTCATGTCCGGTCTCGACTACGAACGCACGGTGTTGGCGGCCGGTTCCATCGGCATCATGCAGGCGGCCATGGACGTGGTGATCCCTTACGTGCACGAACGCGAGCAGTTCGGCCAGCAGATCGGCACCTTCCAGCTCGTCCAGGGCAAGGTGGCTGACATGTATGTCACCATGAACGCCACCAAGGCCTATGTCTACGCGGTCGCGCAGGCCTGCGACCGGGGTGAGACCACCCGAGAGGACGCCGCCGGTGCGATCCTCTATGCAGCTGAAAACGCTACCAAGATCGCCCTGGATGCGATCCAGCTTCTGGGCGGCAACGGCTATATCAACGAATACCCGACCGGACGACTGCTGCGCGACGCCAAGCTCTACGAGATCGGCGCCGGCACGAGCGAAATCCGCCGCATGCTGATCGGCCGGGAGATCTTCAACAAGACCGCATGAGGACTTTCCGGTCTTCGTCACGGCTCACGGCCGTTGATCAGAGTGTAACCATCCCGATTAACGGCCGTGTAATTTTTCCCTCATAGGTTGTCTTTCCGGATATTGGAGGACAGTCGGTGGAACGCGTTTTACGGTATTTTTTATCACTTTTCGTTGGCCTGATCGGCGTTGTCGCCGGAGGCCTCCTCATCTGGATGGCGATCGCCAATTCCATTTTGCTCTGGGGTGTTTATCAATACGCCACGGCGGATTCCGGACTGCTCCATGAACTGAGGGTGGCTGAGGAAAAACTGAAAGGGGTCAGGTTCGACCTCGATAAGTTGACCCAACCCGCACTCCTGGCCGTTCTTTCGTTGTCCGCAGGGGTGTTTCTGCTGGTTATCGGCGGCAGGAGCCTCATTCGGCGATTGATGGCCGGGCTTCCGCAAGAGGATGAAGGTCGCGCCGAGACGGCCGTCGGCCGTTGGGGGCATATCGCCATTTATCTTTTCGGCATCCTGCTCGCCGGAAAGGGGCTGGTGTTCGGTATTCTGTATGTGCCGACCGATGTTCCACTGACCTTTGCCAGCGTGCCTGGCGAAGCAACGGCAGAAAAACAATGGTCGGTTCCATCCGAGCGCGCAGGAGCACGGCCTAATTACTATGCCGTGTTTCGCTATACCGCTGCCGACGGCCAGACCTACCGCAAGGAAATGCAGCTCGATTCGATTGCTGCGGTGGAAGTGGAACAGGATCCCAATATCCGGATAGCGTATGTTCCCAATGACCCGCAGAATATGACCATTGCACGCTGGCTGCGAAGCCCGCTTGGATATATCTGGTATTTTTTATGGCGTATCCTGTTTGTGGTTGTCGGTGTTCGCGGAATAGCGAGGGAACTCAGGCCACCTGACGGCGGTGTTCGTGACAAAATCCAGCCGTCGCGCATTTCGAGCGTCGCTCCGCCGCCAGGCAGCCCTGCAGGCCTTCGGCGCACCCAGTTCGGCCGTCGCACCTGAAGCGCCAACCGGAAAGTGCCGCGACGGTCGCCAGGGGACGGATTCAGGCGGATCTTTTCCAGTTTGCTCAGGCCTGAACTTTGATGCAGGCCCGTCTTCGGACGCCGTACCGCTTGACACTCCCGCCTGTTAGGCAATTTTCTCAAGGAGGCGACAGGAGGATTGCCCATGCCCGGCGAGACCGATCTCGATCAACTCATTTCCCATATGCGGCCCATGCTCGATCCCGAGCCATACGTGTTCTGTACCTTCGCGGGAAAATCGATTGCGGAACTGGCGGCTTACGAACCGGTCGGCCTGTTTGCCGAAACCGAGGGCGTCAGCGCGATCCTGCCGGTGGAAAAGGCGCGGGCGCTCGGGCTTGCGGAAGCCGAATGGTTCCGCCGGATCACGCTGATGGTCCATTCCAGCCTGGCCGCGGTCGGCCTGACCGCTGCCGTTTCAGCCACCCTTGCCCGTGCCGGGATCCCGGCCAACGTCGTCGCCGCCTTTTTTCATGACCACGTGTTCGTGCCGGCGGCACAGGCCGAAGAAGCTCTAAGGCTTTTGACATGTCTTGCCGAAGAGGGCGTTCCGGAAGCTGCACAAAATTGACATTTGGCGTCCCTCGTTTAACGAAGTCCGCATAACTTTGTGCCATTGTTAAAAGTTGCAGGCAGGTTGTGGTAACCGGTCTTCGGATCGGAAGTGGGCTCCATTTCATGCATTTGGATATATTTACGCTTTTCTTCTTGCTGGGAACGGTGATGTTCCTGGTCGGAACGGCGCTGCTGATCGTCTGGCGGCCGAGCCGATCCGAACAGGGTCTGCTCTATTGGGCCATCAGTTTCTTCGTTCGCATTCCCGCCCTACCGCTGTTGATGGCGCGCGGGCAGATCGGCGACAGGTTGTCGATCGACTTAGGCGGAGGACTGCTGCTTGCCGGTCTCGGGCTGGGTTGGGTCGGGACCCGGATGATCGCCGGGCGCAAGGTGAGCATCCCGGTTGCGGCCGCACCCATGGCGATCTGGTTTTTTACGTGCCAGGTGCCGGTCATTTACGCTGACACCGGCCTCCGGGTTTTCGTCTTTTCCACACTGACTGCCCTCTACAGCCTCGCGATTGCCTTTGAGTTCTGGCGGGATGCGATCCTGTCGGGGCAACGGCTGAAAAAGGGGTTGGCTGCCCTGTTTGTCGTCAACGGGTCCTCCCATGCGATCCGAGCCGTCTACGGACTCGTCACCGATTTTCAGGGCGGTCTACTGGAACAGCATGACGTCATGGCCGTCTCCGTTTTCGTACCGCTGGTGCTGGTGGTGATCGGGACCCTGATCGCCATGGCCATGTACCGGGAAGAACACCTGGACACGCTGCAATACGATGCGTCCCATGATCCGCTGACCAACGTTCTCAACCGTCGCGCCTTTTCCTCCCGCGCCGAAGGTGTGTTGCGCGAAGGCCGACAGGACGGAGTGAGTGTGGCGCTTCTGATGCTCGATCTCGATCACTTCAAGACGGTGAACGATTCTCATGGCCATCTGGCCGGCGACCAGGTTCTGAAGCAGGTCTGTGCCCGGGTGACGGGCATGATCCGCCGGACCGATCTGTTCGGACGCATGGGTGGGGAGGAGTTCGCCGCTCTTCTCAAGGTCGTTGCACCGGATGACGCGATGATGGTTGCCGAGAAGATCCGCAAGGCCGTCCGTTCCATGGCGATATCGACCGATGAAGGCGATCTGTCCGTCACTGTCAGCATCGGCGTGGCGGAAGATGCCGGCGAGGGGCATGGTTTCAGCGAGATGATGCGAAGAGCGGATGCTGCCCTCTACACGGCAAAACTCGGCGGACGAGACAGCGTCCGCTGCTACACCGAAGGTCAGGCTCATCCCGCAATCGGAGGAACCGGACTGGTTCCGGCTGTCGAACGGGTATCCTCGCCGGAGAAATAGGTTTCGAATCGGTGCTGCTTTTCAGTGACACCGTGATCGATCATTTCGGGCATGGCGGTTGCAATTTCGACCCGGCAGTCCCATTCCTAAAAGGAGTTGAGCAGGGGATAGGCCATGCGTGCCAAACGCCGATTGGCTGCCGTGATGTGTGCCGACGTGGCCCATTACGCGCGGTTGATGGAAGTGGATGAGGACGGGACGCTGGACCGGCTGAAATCCTACCGCGAAATCATGTCGCAATTGGCGGAGCGGCACAACGGGCGGATCGTCAACACCTGGGGCGACGCGGTCATCATCGAATTCTCCAGCGTGGTGGAGGCGGTGCAGTGCTCGGTTGAGATCCAGACGGAATTGTCGCTGCGCAACGCGGACCTTCCGGATGCCCGTAAGATGGAATTCCGGATCGGCTTGAACATGGGCGACCTCATGGTGGAGGGCGACGATATCTATGGTGACGGCGTCAATGTCGCGGCCCGTCTGCAGGAACTGGCGCCGCAGGGCGGTATTCTCCTGTCCCAGTCCGTCTATGATCAGGTGCGCAGCAAGCTGGCTTTGGGATTCGAACCTCTGGGGCTGCAGCACATCAAGAATGTCAGTGAACCGGTGGTAACCTATGCCGTTCGTCTCGGCGGGCGGAACGCACCGGAAGACGACCTGACGGGCGCGGAACGTGAAGATCGGTCACCGGGAACCGCGCGGGCTCATACCGATAACGGGACCAGTGGTCCGGGAGGCGACCGGGATGCGGCCGTCCTCGCCAACGGTTTCGAGCAGGCGCGTGCCTGGCTAATGCGTCAACCGCGAATTGTCCGCAGGTGCGTCTTCATAATCGGCTTTTTCTTCCTGCTCAATCTGCTGACATCCGGGCTGTCGCCGCTCTGGTTCGTCTGGCCGTCACTGCCGTTTTTCGCGGCCATGATGTGGCATCTGTTCCTGGGAAAGGGCGATCGAAAATTCCGGGGCGGATCGCATCAAGCCGATTGATCCTCGCCAAAAACCCCTTATGTTTCGGTTCTGATAACTCTTTCAGGATATGCCTCGGCTGAGGATTTGCGAGCCGCTCCCGGTTCGCATACACATTGAGACACCGAACGTCCGGCGCCTGAGCCGGCAAAACGCCAACGGAGCCTATCCCGCGCATGAAAAACTATTCGACAACGGTGCCCGCCCGTCTCGATGACGAGGAAGAGGAAAAGGCCAAGGCCCAACCGTCCATCCAGGTCGACAAGCATCTGTTCGAGGCCCGTACCGTTCTGATCACGGGACCGGTCAACCAGGAGATGGCCCGGGATATCTGCTCACGCCTTCTGGCGCTTGCGCAGGTGTCCAACGATCCGATCACCGTGATCGTGTCGTCTCCCGGCGGCCATGTGGAATCCGGGGACATGATCCACGACACGATCAAGTTCATCTCGCCGGAAGTCCGCATTCTCGGCATGGGCTGGGTGGCGAGCGCCGGGGCGCTGATCTATGTGTCGGTGCCGAAGGACAAGCGCTTCTGCACGCCGAACACCCGCTTCCTGCTGCACCAGCCGTCCGGCGGCGCGGGCGGCATGGCCACGGACATCGAGATCCAGGCCCGCGAAATCATCAAGATGCGCGACCGCCTCAACAAGATCTTCGCCGATGCGACCGGACAGCCGCTGGAGCGCATCGAAAAGGACACGGACCGCGACTACTGGATGAGCCCGGAAGAGGGCATTACGTATGGCCTGGTCGGCAAGGTCGTGACCTCTGTCAGCGAACTCGGCTGATCCGTACACGATCAATCGGTAAAAAAAGAAAAGCGCTGGCAGGGTAACCTGCCGGCGCTTTTTCGTCGCAGACTGTCCCGATCAGGCCGGGACGCCGACCGGGTCCCGAGGCGCAGAATCCGTTCGAAATTCCGGGACGTTCACGACGTGGGGACGAATATGCTCCATCACCACCCGCATCTGGGCTTCGCTGCGGGCCGAAGACCGGTTGCCGCCCAATGCGTTGACGACATGGTCTACAAACCGGTCGTAACGGCTGTCGTCGAGACGAAGCGGCTCCAGGACCGTGCCGATCGGCATACCGTCGTAAAAGGGAGCGCCTCCGAATAAAAACACCAGGAATTCGCAAAGCTCTTCGGAGTAGCGCAGCACACGGCCATCCTGAGACGGCCTGAACGTACCGTCCTGACGCAGTTTGTTTTCGAGCGTTTCGATGGCTTCCTGGAAAGCCGGACGTCCGCCGAGTTTCAGATATAAGGTCATTCCTTTGCCCTCGATTACATCGTTGATCCGATGGGAGCAAAATGGACCAGGCGCGTGCCGATGCCTGTGACATCTGTCACGGATTGCGCCTTTGGACCTCGTCACTTGTCGCGATGGGATAAACTGCAGGAAAATCAAGGGGTTCAACGGAGTGGACGGCGATGCCGCGGTTCGCTTCAGGCCTTTTTTCCAGCCTCAGCGAGCCAGTCTCTGCATCTTTGTTCCGGATCTGCCGCCTTCAGAACATCGGTGATCACGCAGATGCTGTCAGCGCCGGCGGCATAGACGTCGGATGCTTGTTCCAGGCGTATCCCGCCAATGGCGACCAGCGGGCAGGAGATACGGGTTTTCCACTCCCTGATCCGGTCGAGACCCTGGGGGGCGTGATCGACCGTCTTGCCGCGCGGTTCGTAGATCGGCCCGAGCGCAACGTAGTCAGGATCAAGCGCAAGCGCCCGTTCCAGCTCGGCTGGGGTATGCGTCGAAACACCGATGCGGATCCCGGCGGCTTTCAGGGCGGAAACGTCGGCCGCGTCGAGGTCTTCCTGTCCGAGATGGACCCAGTCCGCCCCGGCATCGATGGCCTGTTGCCAATAGTCGTTGATCACCAGAATGCAGCCGTGCGCGCGTGCGATCTTCAATGCGTCCCGAATCGCCTTCTCTGTTTCAGGCAGGCTTTTGTCCTTGATCCTGAGTTGGGCGAAGGTCAGGCCGACGGGACACAGGCGTGGGAGCCAAGCGGGATCGTCCACGATCAGGTAAAAGGCTGGCAGCATGTTGGATGTCATTCGGATTCGGTCAGATGAATTGGGAACGTAGCTCAAATATCTGCTCCGCGAAACGTGCATGGCCGTTGAGGTCCTGAATCTGCTATTGTCAGTCTAGACACTAACCCTAGGGTATTTTTTCGGGTTGAAACAATCTGTTCGGTCCGACTGCCCTTTGCGAAAAACAGACGGAGCACCATATAGGAGCTGTTCGCGACCCCTAACGGGCGGGACCGTCGTCAATCTTGAAGGAACAGGGCTCATGGTCCTTGAAGCGCCGCTGCTTGCTGCGAACGTCGTCCAATGGCTTTATTCGGAAGCCGTAGGACGCCAGGATAGCCTCGAACTGGTGGAAGAGCTGGCTACTCACTTGCGCGAAGGCGGGCTTCCTGTCGACCGGATCACGACCGCGATCATGCTGCTGCACCCGAATGTGCGCGCCGAGGCGGCAGTGTGGGAAAGCAGCGGAACGCGCGAGTTGCGTCGTTATATTGGTTCCGAAGAGCTCGATGAGCGTTATCACAACAGCCCGCTGAAGGCCGTTTTTACCGAAAGCCAGCCGGTTCGCTGCCGTATTGCGCCGGAGCCGGAACCGGGGGAATTTTCCGTCATTCCTGACCTCAGGGGCGAAGGGTATACCGATTACATCGCGCTGCCGATGCCGTTTTCGGACGGGTCGACCAAGGCCGTGACCTTCGCGACCAAGGCGCCGTCCGGCTTTTCGGGCGCGCAGATCGGCGTGCTGGAATCGATCATCCGGCCGCTTGGCATCGTCTGCGAACTTGCGACCTTGAAGCGGACAGCGGAAACGCTGCTCGACACTTACGTGGGTGTGCGCGCCGGCAGCAAGGTGCTCAACGGTACGGTCAAGCGCGGCGACGGCGAGTGGATTTCCGCAGTGGTCAGTTTCGCGGACCTGCGCGGCTTCACCCGCATCTCGAATACGCTGCCGGCTGACAAGCTGATCAAGTTCCTGAACCAGTATTTCGGTGCCATGACGGTGGCGGTGGAAGCCCACGGCGGCGAGGTGCTCAAATACATTGGCGACGAGATCATGGCGATCTTCCCCTATTCCAACGAGGACGAGGCGGAGGACGCAGCAAAGCGGGCGTTGCTCGCTGCCCGGCAGACGATCCGGAGCATTGAAGAAATCAACCAGGCCAACATCTGCCTGGAGACGCCGGACCTGAGCGTCGGTATCGCGCTTCACGCCGGCGACGTCTTCTTCGGCAATGTGGGCAGCGAGACCCGGCTCGACTTCACAGTGATCGGTCCGGTGGTCAACATGGCTGCGCGGATTGCGGAGCTTGCCAAGGACCTGGATCTGGAAATCCTGGTTTCGGAGGTCATCGCCGACATCATGGGCTGCCGGGGCGGTCTGTTCGGCGAATATCAGGTGAAGGGGTTCGACGATCCGGTGCGCGTGTATTCGTCGGCTTCCGCGCTGAGAGACAATGCCAGCTTGTGCCCGGACAATACCGCCATGCGCGCTCTTGAGGCGAACTGACGGCGAAGCAGCACGATCAGGACCGCCAGCGTCATCACGGCGAAGGCGATGGGGCCGCCGAACCAGCCCATGAAGCCGATCGAGAAGAAAAAGGCCCGCTGGCCGCTGTTGAAATGGCGGCCGGCGAGGACATTCAGTTCGGCCGCCGTTCCGGCCAGCTTGCGAATGGCTTCCGTTTCCGGCGAGCCGACTTCCGGTACCGAGCCCATCACGATGCTGGAATAGTTGAACAAACGGTAAGCCCAGCCGAATTTGAAGAATCCGTAGGCGAAGATCAGCATCAGTCCGAGAACCTTGATCTCCCACAGAGCCCGGCTGCTCTCGACCGGCAGGGACAGGTCCGTCGCCACCTGTAGGATGACATCGGTGGAGTTCAGAAGCGCGAAGCCGCCGCCGATGGCAATCAGCGAGGTGGATGCGAAAAAGGCGGTGCCCTGCTGCAGGCCGGATGTGATTGCCGTGTCCATGATGCGCACAGGGCGCCGGGTCATGGAGATCATCCACGCGCGCCGGTAGTTGTCCATGGCATGGGCCAGGGTCTTGTGCCGCAAGGGGCTGAGGTCGATCAGCAGGTTGAAGCCGAACCAGGCGAACAGGAACCAGCCTGCGGCGATCAGATCGGTAAGCGAAAGAACGTTCATCATGGCCGGCCTCTTTGATTCATTCCGTTCCCAATTCGGACTGCTTCCGGACACACAAACGGCGCCTCTCCCGTGTTTAGCGCAGCTTTTTTTCTCTGGCTACAATCACTTAAGAATTTGAATTAAAAGCTAAAAAGTGAGATCAGCGTGGAATGCATTCCTGATGCCTGTTTTTTGCACTTGCGAAGTCGTTAGGGATCCCTTAACTCCTCGCCTCAATAGGGCCACATTTTGCCACGGGGCACCTCCCGCTACCGCGGCAGTGGGCAGAAAAGGTCTAAAGGGTTTTCATGGACGAAAACGTGCAAAAGTCCTGCTGGGGCGTCACTGTCTGGACAGTACTCGCTCTGGGAGGCGCGCTGGCATTGTTCATGCTTTTTCACGACCCGGACGCCGCTCAACAGGCGGTCGCGGTCGTGAACTGACAAGCAACCAGAATACGAAACGGGCGCGGATCTCCGCGCCCTTTTTGTTTGTGGAAATCGCTTGATCGGACGACATTCGCTCCCTTCCACGACCTGTGTAAAAGATCCTTCGATCCGTCCGGGTGCTTGACCTTGGGAGGTTTGCTGATACCTCATCGGGTTATGACCCTGCATCTGGTAAAATTGTGTGTTGGCGCGGACAGCGTGGAAAGCCTGCAGGCGTGGCTCGATTTCCGCATGGAACAGAAGCGCCAGGCCGGAGAGCCGCTTGAGCAGACCCATACCACGCGCATGGTGCCGACCCGCCGTGAGGAACTTCTGGAAGGCGGTTCCCTCTATTGGGTGATCAAGGGCCGGATCCAGGTGCGCCAGCATCTGGTCGATATTCGTCCGTTCACCGATAAATCCGGGGTCAAGCGTTGCGACCTGGTGCTCGAACCGCGGCTGATCCTGACCCAGTATCAGCCGAGGCGACCGTTCCAGGGGTGGCGTTATCTGAAGCCGGAAGATGCGCCTGCCGACATACGTTCCGCAGGTGAGGCCGTGGCGATGCCGGAGGAAATGCGCCGGGATCTTTCGGAGCTTTGCCTGATTTAGGCGGGAAATGCCGCCGGTTCTGAAAATTTAACCTCTATAGCGCCTATTCATTCCCGGGATTGTGAAGTTCCATGGAACGTCTGCGAGGACGCGGATCGCAGGCCCTTCTGGATACTCGAATGGATGGCAACCTTGTTGACAGACAGTCGCTGGAATTTGCGGGTCCTGTTGGCGCATGGGCTGTTTACATCGGTCGGGCATCGATTGGCGCCGCCAAGGGTGATCATTCCCTACATCTATATCGCGGTCGGCGCGCCGACGGTTTTCGCCGCCATCCTCGTTCCTCTGCTTTACGGAATTTCCCAGCTTTCCCAGACGGTCTCCGCTCCCCTGATCGCCAAGGCGAAGTTGCGCAAAACCTATCTGGTGACGGGTAAAATCATCATGCTGGCCGGAATGGTTCTCGCGGCGGTCTCCATTCAGTTTGACTGGATATTGGCCGTGACCGCGATTTTCCTGCTGGCGGCGGCGGCTGTCGGCGTCGGACAGGGCGTTGGCAGTCTGGCCTACAGCACGCTCATGCCGGAATTGCTCGACAAGGACCGCCGGAGTCTGCTGTTCAACATCGCGGGCGGAATAAGCGCTTGCGCGGTTATCGGCTTTGCCCTGGCAACCCACTGGTACTTTCAGGGCGAGGACCCGCTAACAAGTCACGTGACCCTCGTCTGGCTGGCCGTTTCCAGCGGGATAGTCGGGGCCATCCTGGTCCTGTTCGTGCGGGAACGGCCGAAAGCTGCCGGTGCTGAGCAAAGAACAGAGGAGGCGGGCAATCGGGACGTGCCCGGGCATTGGGCGCAGATCAAAAGCGGCTGGGCCTTCAGCCTGGAGCACGGCTGGTTCCGGCAGTACATCATCGCCCAGATCCTGTTATTATCGATTACACAGGTCATCCCCTTCTACGCCATGCATGCTGCATCGCTGCATGCAAACGCATCTGGTTCCCTGAGTTCCATCATTATCGCCTTGTCGGTGGGGGCGGTTCTGAGCGGGCCGGTGCTTTTGGTGATGGCCCGGCGATCGATCCATACCAAACTGATTGCAGGGATCTGTGCCAGTGCCCTGTCTGCGGTCATGGCGCTTCTGATCGACGGATACCCGGACTATCAGCATTACCTCTACTACACCCCGATCTTTGTCCTTCTCAGTTTTTCGATGCAGGCCGTGAATATCAACATCAGGGTGTATCTCGGCGAGATGGCGCCCAATGACGGCGGTGCGTATTTCTTTTCCGCCAGCAAGATGTTTGCCGGATTGATCGGTATTATCGTTGCTGCCGTGTTAGGCTTCCTGGCGCATTACAAGCACGAGGCTTATCCGATCGCGATCATCCTTATTATTAACGTGATCGCGATGTTCCATGTATTTTTCTATCTGCCGCGGCTGGTCGTGCCGGCGGCGGAGCAAGCGACCTGAGACAACTGGTCCGGATTGGCAATGCCGGCTTGCTTTAGCCTGTATCGAGCCCAATTATTAAAGCTGCTGTTGATGTTGAACTGAAGGCTGAAAATGGATCCTGGTAAACCGGTTGAAAAAAAGAACACTGCGGCCAGCGAAGCGCGGGCGCAGTCGCAGGATGTCCAAAGCCGGTCGTCATCTGCAGACATTCAGGCCTTTCTGCACAAGGTGTCGGAGCTTTCCGTACCGCCCGAGGCACGCAGCCGGCTGGTGTTCGGCCTTGACGCGACCATGAGCCGCCAGCCGACCTGGGACCAGGCCTGCCAGATTCAGGCGGAAATGTTCAAGGAAGCGGCTAAGCTCTCCGGCCTGGAGATCAAGCTGGTCTATTTTCGCGGATTCGGCGAATGCCGGGCGTCGCGCTGGTTTTCCGGCAGCGAGGATCTGGCGGAAGCCATGTCACGCATCGATTGCAGGGGTGGGCACACGCAGATCCGCAAGGTGCTGTCCGCTGCCTTGTCGGCGGCGAAGGACGACAAGATCGCCGGTCTGGTCTATGTGGGCGACTGCATGGAGGAAAACGTCGACGATCTGTGTGCCCGGGCCGGAGAACTCGGCCTTCTGGGCGTGCCGGTGTTCCTGTTCCAGGAAGGCCGGGACCCGGCGGCCGAACAGGCTTTCCGCGAGATTGCGCGGCTTACCCGCGGGGCCTATTGTTCCTTCGACGCGGGCTCTGCGCGCCAGCTTGCGGATCTGCTGAAGGCCGTTGCCGCCTATGCCGCCGGCGGCCATGGTGCGCTGAAAAAGCTCGAGGCCTCCGGCGGGCAGGGCGCCCGGCTTCTGCTTGATCAACTGAAATAGGCCGAATGTTCTATCTTCTTCTGGGAATTCTGCTGCTGATCATGCTGCTTTACGCAGCCCAGCACTTCGTTCAGGCCAATCCGGCCGATCTGTCGCGCACGCTCAGGCGAGGCGGCGGGATCGCCCTTCTGGCGATTGCCGCAATATTTGCCGTGGGGGGAAGGTTCGTTTTCGCCGTTCCCCTTGCCGGTGTCGGCCTGTCGCTTCTGGGCTGGAGGCGCCTCGGCGGGGCCTTCGGCGGGGGGAGCGGTCAGGCGACGCCGGGGCAAACCTCCCGGGTGCGGACGGCCATGGTCGAAATGGAGCTGGACCATGACAGCGGAGACATGAGCGGAACCGTTCTAGCCGGACGGTTCACGGGCGCGTCGCTGGGTGACCTCAGTGACGCCGATCTGAAGGCCCTTTGGGAAGAGACCGCGACGGATGCGCAGAGCCGGGCTTTAGTCGAAGCTTATCTCGACCGCAGGCTTTCCGGCTGGCGTGAACACTTCCAGGCGGATGGAGCAGAGCGGCAGAGCAGCCCGTCGAGCGCGGGCGCCATGACAGATGAGGAGGCCTACCAGATCCTGGGGCTTTCGCCCGGCGCCGGGGACGCGGAAATCCGAGCGGCGCACCGACGGCTGATGCAGAGGCTGCATCCCGACCATGGCGGAACCACCTTCCTGGCGGCGAAACTCAACGAGGCTAAAGACACTCTTCTCAGAAGACATTGACGACATCCGTTACGCGATTACTGGTAGATGGCATAGCAGGCGAATTTCGCCCGTTTCAGAGTCTTGCAGGCGCTTAAGGCCGCAGTTTTCGTTTCAAAGCCGACAAAGCGCGCGCGGTAGAGGGTCTGGCCGTTGGCCTCGACCGGTTCTGTATAAGGCACGCGGCGGTGCAGACCGGCGGCAGTCGTTGCGCGTTTCAGCATCTCGACCGCGTCGCTCTCGGTTTCGGTCGCGGCGATCTGGACTTGCCAGCCCGGTTCCTGGTCCTTGGTGTCGCTGGTAGCCACGGTTACGGTGGTCTGTTCGGGGCGCTCGGGCGCTGCCGGCGGCACCGGTGGCAAACCGGCAGCTTCAAAGGCATTCGTCATGCGCTGCCTGACCACTTTCGGCGGGACCGGGATTGCGCCGGTGACGATCATCGGGGCTTCGAGTTCCGCCTTGCTCGGCGGGGCGGCAAGCGCGAGCAGGTTCGACGGCGCTTTCGTTGCCGGTCCCGGTTTCCGGGAGGGCTTGGGAACGTCATCCAGCTTGGCGGCGACGAAGGTCGGTGTGCGAGCGGCGGATGCGATGACCTGGTCGGTCACCTTACCCTTGCTGGCACGCGGCAGATATTCGTTGATCAGCTTCACCATCTGGGCATTGCGAGAGCGGCCGGTCCGACCGCCCATGACGACGGCGACGATGTAACGGCCGTCGCGCTTAACGGAAGTGACCAGATTGAAGCCGGACGCACGGATGTAGCCGGTCTTGATGCCGTCAACGCCCTTCACCTTGCCGAGCAGGCGGTTGTGGTTGCCGTAGCGGCGGCCGCGATAAGTGTAAACCCGGGTCTTGAAGTAGCCGTAGTATTTGGGGAACCGCTCCTGAATGGCGCGACCGAGCGTCGCCATGTCCCGGGCGGTCGTGTATTGCCTGGAATTCGGCAGACCGTGCGGATTGCGGAAAACCGTCCGCTTCATGCCCAACTGATGCGCTGTGCGGGTCATGCGCTCGGCGAATTTGGTTTCCGAGCCGGCGATGTTTTCGGCGACGGTGGTGGCAACGTCGTTGGCCGACTTGGTCACCAGCGCAAGGATGGCATCCTTGACCTTGATCGTCGATCCCGGCTTCAGGCCGAGCTTCGAAGGGGGACGGCCGGAGGCGTATTTGGAGACCTTGAGCTGCGAATTGAGCGACAGGCGCCCGGCTTCGAGTTCCTCAAAGACCAGATACAGGGTCATGATCTTGGTGAGGGAGGCGGGATAGCGGCGCGCGTCAGCGGAAGACGCATAAAGCGTCTTTCCGGTTTTGGCGTCGACGACGATTCCCGCATATTTGGAGTTAGCAGACGCCGACAGGGGCGCGGACAGGACGACTGCCGCCGCGATGCCGAACTTTACCAACAAACCCAGATTTCGTGCACTGCGATACAAACGCATACCAAACACCGACAGTTCCCATTCTGGGTCACGCACTTCCATCACGGCACCAAACCTAACCAGTCCGGCTACCGGCTGCAAACAAGCCGTTTCCCGTATTCTCTGCGATTCATTTGATGGAATCGCGGTTACGAATGAGTAAATATAAAAGGGAGAATGTCGAAAAAATTTTAGATTAAAATTAGTATTAATACCTTCTTAATTTTCGCTAAATTGCCATTAAGATATGTGGCGATGTTGTTTTCTCTACATAAGCTAATAAAATTATCATTACTCAAGTATATGTATTTTTTAATTGACGATTTGCCAAGTTTAAATTGATATCAGTTAGAATTTAGATTTCCGATTGTTTATTTTGATTTTCTTTGCTTGCGTGAACCTTGCCGCTCCTTCCTGTTGAGCCATATGGGCGGTGGCGGAAAGAAAAGTGGGTATGCCCGAACAATGCATATTTCAGGTTGATGTTGCAGCGCAAAAAAATCTTGACAAATTTTGTGCGGCGCATAAGTTAGTGTCGTAGGGTAAACAAGTCGCCTGTCGAGGTGGCGCAAAGGCGCGTGACGCGCGAAAGCGCAATCACTCCAGGATTTAAGGGTTGGAAGAATGATGAACAATTTCGAGGAAGTGCAGAAGCTGGGCAAGGACAACATGGACATGGCCATGGAGTCGCTCAACACCATGTCCAAGGCTATGCAGGCGATCGCCGCCGAGATGGCTGACTACCAGAAGAAGTCCTTCGAGGAAGGCTCTGCCGCGGTCGAAAAGGTCGTGTCCTGCAAGTCTCTCGACAAGGCTTTCGAAGCGCAGACCGATTATTTCAAGACGGCCTATGAAGGCTTTGTCGGGGAAATGACCAAGCTCGGTGAAATGTACACCGATCTGTCCAAGGAAGCCTACAAGCCTTACGAAGGCATGCTCGGCAAGATGGGCAAGTAAGCCGGCCTCTCACGGCCTTCGGTCAATTTGTACCTGAAAAATTCACCTGAACCGGGTCCCGAGTATCCTTTGGGGTACGTGGCGGTTCAAGGGAAATTGAACCCGGTTCGAAAGAGCCGGGTTTTTCGCATTTCGGGTCTCCGAGAGGGTCTCTGCCGTTCCCGCAAACCGCTGGTTTCATGGCGTTCAAGAGGGTTGTCAGGCATGTGGAGAGTATGAATTGACCGCTATCCCCAACCTTCGGCTTTCCGTCCTTTTTCGCTGAGTTCCTCCGTGTGAAGCTGTCTTTGCTTCTGATCTTTTAAAAGTTTTTTCCTATCCTACATACAATCCGAAGGGCGGTGCCGGTTCAGGCCGGCAAAAAACCGCAGCCTCTCGATCAAATCGGCCATTGCGCAGGCGGGACTTGCGCGGCAGGATTGGTTTAGCAAGGTGGACGAACCCGGAATGGACAAGGGCTGGCGCGGGCAACCGGTCGGCTACAGGGCTACACAAGATTGAGGGCCTTTACTCCGGGTTTGCTGCTGATAGACTCGATAGGTCATCGTTTGAAGGGCAGTAGACTGAAGTATGGCAGGCGGGGCTGACTTTGAAGATGGTGACGGCGACGCCGGAACTGTTGTTGTCACCAGGACCAGAACGAATACCAAGCGCCCGAACCTTTATCGGGTGCTGCTGCTGAACGACGATTACACCCCAATGGAGTTCGTGATTCACGTGGTGGAGAATTTCTTCCAGAAGAACCGGGAGGAGGCCACCCGCATCATGCTCCATGTTCATCATCACGGCGTCGGGGAATGCGGGATTTTTTCCTACGAAGTCGCGGAGACAAAAGTGACGCAGGTCATGGATTTTGCCCGGAAACACCAGCATCCATTGCAATGCGTCATGGAGAAAAAGTGAAGGATATCACACGTGCCGTCATTCTCTCGTAGTCTCGAAAAAGCGCTCCACCAGGCTTTGGCTTTCGCCAACGAGCGCCAGCAGGAATACGCGACGCTCGAGCATCTGTTGCTTGCACTCCTGGACGACCAGGATGCGGCTGCCGTCATGCGGGCCTGCAACGTGGACCTGGACGTCATCCGGCGCAACCTGCTCGACTATATCGAGACGGAGCTGGACAACCTGGTGACCGACAGCGACGAGGACTCAAAGCCGACCGCAGGTTTCCAGCGGGTGATCCAGCGTGCGGTGATCCATGTCCAGTCGTCCGGACGGGAAGAGGTGACCGGAGCCAATGTGCTGGTTGCCATTTTTGCCGAGCGCGAAAGCCATGCGGCCTATTTCCTGCAGGATCAGGACATGACCCGCTACGATGCGGTCAATTACATTTCCCACGGCATCGCCAAGCGGCCGGGCATGGCCGAAGCGCGCCCCGTCGAAGGTGCGGAAGAGGAAGAAGCCCTCTCGGGCAATCCCAGCGAGAAGACGCCGAAGGCCAAGACCGATGCGCTCGAGGCCTATTGCGTCAACCTCAACGAGAAGGCGGAAAAGGGCAAGATCGATCCGCTGATCGGCCGTGACGACGAGATTTCCCGCACCATCCAGATCCTGTGCCGGAGGTCCAAGAACAATCCGCTGTTCGTGGGCGACCCGGGCGTGGGCAAGACGGCGATCGCCGAAGGTCTGGCGCGCCGCATCGTCAACGGCGACGTGCCGGACGTGTTGAAGGACGCCACCATTTTCGCGCTCGACATGGGCGCCCTTTTGGCCGGCACCCGCTATCGGGGCGATTTCGAGGAACGCCTGAAGCAGGTGGTCAAGGAGATCGAGGACTATCCGGGCGCGGTCATGTTCATCGACGAGATCCACACGGTGATCGGCGCGGGCGCAACCTCGGGCGGGGCGATGGATGCCTCGAACCTGTTGAAGCCGGCGCTGGCCTCCGGCGCAATCCGCTGCGTCGGTTCGACCACCTACAAGGAATACCGGCAGTTCTTCGAAAAGGACCGGGCGCTGGTGCGCCGGTTCCAGAAGATCGACGTGAACGAACCGACCATTCCGGACGCCATCGATATCCTGAAGGGGCTGAAGCCTTACTTCGAGGATTTCCACAAGGTCCGCTACACCAATGACGCCATCAAGGCGGCGGTGGAACTGTCGGCGAAATACATCTCCGACCGCAAGCTGCCGGACAAGGCGATCGACGTGCTCGACGAGACCGGGGCGTCGCAGATGCTGGTGCCCGAGTCCCGTCGGCGCAAGACCATCAACGTCAGGGATATTGAGAACACCATCGCCACCATGGCCCGGATCCCGCCGAAGTCGGTTTCCAAGGACGACGTGGAAGTCCTGTCCAACCTGGGCACGGACCTGAAACGGGTCGTCTACGGTCAGGACGCGGCGATCGAGACCCTTGCTTCGGCGATCAAGCTGGCCCGCGCGGGCCTGCGCGAGCCGGACAAGCCCATCGGCAGCTACCTGTTCTCCGGCCCGACCGGCGTCGGCAAGACCGAAGTGGCCCGCCAGCTGGCGTCCTCGCTCGGCGTGGAACTGATCCGCTTCGACATGTCGGAATACATGGAGCGGCACACGGTCTCGCGCCTGATCGGCGCGCCTCCGGGTTATGTGGGCTTCGACCAGGGCGGTCTTCTGACCGATGGCGTCGACCAGCATCCGCACTGCGTGCTGCTGCTCGACGAGATCGAGAAGGCCCATCCGGACCTGTTCAACATCCTGTTGCAGGTGATGGACCACGGCAAGCTGACCGATCACAACGGCAAGCAGGTCGATTTCCGCAATGTCATCCTGATCATGACCACCAATGCCGGTGCTTCGGACATGGCCAAGGAGCCGGTGGGCTTCAATCGGTCCAAGCGCGAAGGCGAGGATTCGGAAGCGATCAACAAGCTGTTCACGCCGGAATTCCGCAACCGTCTGGACGCGGTCATTCCCTTCGGCAACCTGCCGATGGAAGTGGTCTACAAGGTGGTCGAGAAATTCGTCATGCAGCTCGAGGTCCAGCTCGCCGATCGCGGCGTGACCTTCGAACTCACCGAGGATGCGGTCAAGTGGCTCGCCGACAAGGGCTACGACAACCGGATGGGCGCGCGTCCGCTGGGCCGGATCATCCAGGAGCACATCAAGCGGCCGCTCGCCGACGAGGTGCTGTTCGGCAAGCTGAAGAAGGGCGGCATGGTCAAGGTCTCCGTGTCCGAAGACCGGGCCGGTCTGCTTCTGGAATCGATCGAGGAACGGGCAACGCCACCGTCGAAGCCGAAGGCCGCAGCCGCGTCCAAGACGAAGCCGAAGCGCCGCAAGAAGCCGGCAGCCAAGGCCGCCGCCAAGCCGTCGAAGCCGGAAAGCGGCAAGGGCGGGGCGAAGAAGAGCCTGGTGCCGAAGGTGCCGCTGGCGGACTGAGGCCCTTGCCTGAAACAAGACAAAAGGCCGGGATGCGGATGTGTCCCGGCCTTTTTCTTGAATTGAGGCTGCAGGAAAACGGGAGGAAAGTGCATGATCGATCAAACGACCCTGGTGACCTATCTGGCCATTCTGCTCGGCTTTGTCTTCATTCCAGGTCCGGCGGTCCTGCTGACGCTTGCCCGCGCTTCTGGGTCGGGAACCCGGGCCGGACTGGCAACTGCACTCGGCATTGCGGCGGGGGATCTTGTCCACACCGCATTCACGGTGCTGGGCCTGTCGGCGATGATTCTGGCCTCGGCCACGCTGTTCAGCGTGATCAAGTATCTCGGTGCGGCCTATCTGGTTTATCTCGGCATCAAGGCGTTCCGAGATCGGACGCCGGTGCGTGTCCGGACCGGTGACGGCGGGATCTCTCCCTGGCAGGCGTTCCGTCAGGCGGTTCTGGCGGAGGTTTTGAACCCGAAATCGGCCATGTTTTTCCTGGCCTTCCTGCCGCAGTTCGTTCGGCCGGAAAACGGTTCGGTCGCATTGCAGTTGTCGGTCCTCGGTGTCCTGTTCGTTGCCATGGGGCTGTTGAGCACCCTGACGGTTGCCGTCTTCGCCGGCGGTATCGGCCGCGTGCTCCGCCGCAGCGAAACGGTCATGCGTTGGCAGGGCAAGGCGATCGGCACCATCTACTGTGCCCTCGGGCTCCGCCTGGCGCTGCAGGAGCGATAACGTTCTCGAAGGATTGCTTCGTTGGCTGGCAATCGTTTGTTGCCGGTGGCGAGCTTATGCGGGGTGGGCTCATCCCCGTTTCCCGAATTGACAAATTGTCGCAATCCGTTTTTATAAGGAAACCTTCCTATTCTCCGTTTCCAGATCCTGTTTTCCAGATCCGGCAGTGATGGCTTCCAGCAACGAAATCGATCCGCCCGGCGGACCCGGTAACACCCTTCCTTCCCGTGTTTGGGCGCTGCGCGGCGCGCGGGCGGCCATGTCCATTCCGGCGCTGATCCTGACCGCTGCCTTTGTCGGCTATGCGGGGCTGGCGCGCGAGACCGGCCTGTCGCTGACAGAGACCCTGGCCATGACAGGGCTGATCTGGGCGCTGCCGTCGATTGTCGTCCTCACGGGAGCGCTCAATTCCGGGATGGGGCTCGTTCCCGCGGCGATCGCCGTTGCGCTTGCCTCCGTGCGGCTGATGCCCATGACCATGGCGCTGATGCCTATGGTCAAGGTGGAGGGCAAGACCAAGCGCTGGCAGCTTCTGATCGCCTCCCATTTCGTGGCCGTGACCGCCTGGGTCTATGCCATGCGCAACCTGCCGGACATGCCGCGCGAGGCCCGGCTGCCGTTTTTCTTCGGGTTCGGCTTTGCGATCACCAGTTTCGTCTTCTGCGCGACCGGCGTTGCCTATCTTCTGGTGGAGCGCCTGCCGCCGATCCTGGCCGGCAGCCTGCTTCTGCTGACGCCGGTCTATTTCCTGTGTTCGCTCTGGGGCGCCTCGCGGCTCCTGGCCGACAAACTGGCCCTGGCGATCGGCCTTGCGCTCGGACCGGTGTTCTTTGTCTATGTGCCCGGGCTCGATCTGCTGTGGACCGGTCTTTTCGGCGGCACGGCGGCCTATCTGATACACCGCGTGGCGCGAGGGAGGCTGTCATGAGCGACGTCGCCTGGTGGTGGCCCTATGTGATGATCGTGGTGGCCGGCTGGATTGCCACCGACATGTGGCGTTGGCTCGGCGTGTTCGCCGGCGGGCGCCTGCGCGAGGACAGCGAGCTGTTCGTGTGGGTGCGTTGCGTGGCAACGGCCCTGGTCGCCGGCGTCATCTCCAAGCTGATCCTGTTTCCCAACGGTATTCTGGCGGACACCCCCATGTGGCTGCGCCTCGTGGCGGCGGGCGCCGGCTTTGCCGCCTTTCTGGCCGTCCGCCAGATGGTGATTGTCGGAGTGCTGGTCGGGGTGGCGGTGCTGATCTGCGGCTGGCTTCTGCTCGGCGGGGTGTCGGGGTAGGGGGAAAGTGATGAAGGTTCCGGTTTATTGTTGCCCACCGTGGATCGACCTATCAGTCGGATTTCAGATCCGGTGGTGACGCGGGCGCGTCGACATCACGGGAAAGGCTGCCCTCCCTGCCGGACGTCTCCCCACCATAGATCTCCCCCAACCCCCCGGCGATCTCCGCCATGGCGGCGCGCAGGTCGGGAGGGGAGAGGACTTCCGCCTCCGCGCCGAAGCGCAGCAGGTCGACGCAGGTCTGGCGGATGGAGCCGACGGGCAGGCTGACGGTGGTCCAGCCGGTCTCGTCCGGCTTATCACCGAATTCCGCATGGGCGCAGACGTAGGGTGGCAGGAAGGCCTCGAACATCTTTCGTCCCCACGGCGACAGGCGCAGGGTGGCGCGGTTCGGATGAAGTTCGGCTTCAAGGCGGCGGGTGCTCTCGTGCCAGTAAGCGGCAAGATCGAAATCCGCCGGGCGCTCGAAACGAGCGTCGGTCAGCGAGAATTCCAGGATACGGGAAATGCGGTAGGTGCGCGGGTTGCCTTCGACGGCCCCTACCAGGTACCAGGACCCGCTTTTCAACACGATGCCGAGCGGGGCCACGCGGCGCCGCTTCTCCGCTTTCCAGGCCCGGTAGCGAATGTCGATGAAGCGTTGCTCCCAGACGGCCTTGGCGACCTCCTGCAGGTGTTCAGGCTGTTCGGCCTGGGCAAACCAGGCCGGGGTATCGAGAAGAAACCGGTTCTGCATCTGCTCCGCGCCTCTGCGCAAACCCTCCGGCAGGGCGGTCAGCAGCTTGTTTTTTGCGCCCGCCATGACAGCCCCCAGTCCCAGATCGGCGGCGGGGCCCGGCAAGCCGGTCAGGAACAGGGCATCGGCTTCTTCCGCCGACAGGCCGTTCAACCGGGTGCGGTAGCCGTCAAGCAGCCGGTAGCCGCCATCCGATCCCCGCTCGCTGTAGACCGGAATGCCGGCTTCGCTCAGGGAATCGATATCCCGGTATATCGTGCGTTCTGAAACCTCGAACTCGTCGGCAAGCGTCCGGGCTGTGACCCGGCCCTTGGCCTGCAGCGTGAGGAGGATGGAAAGAAGGCGGCTGGCTCGCATGAAAACATTCTAATCCAACCTGACAAAAGTTGACAGGTATGCCGTTGTAACTTGCCGCCAGTGCCGGTTTCGGCGACCACGGATTTGGAGACAGGGACACCATGCCCGACAGAATCACTTTCTATTATGCACCGCAGACCCGCGCCCGCAGCGTCATGGTCCTTCTGGACGAGCTGAGCGCGCCGCACGATCTGCATGTCCTGAACATGAAGGCCGGCGAGCAGAGGCAGCCGGAGTTTTTAGGCATCAATCCGCTCGGCAAGGTGCCGACGATCCGCCATGGCGACGCGGTCATCACGGAACAGGTCGCCATTCACATCTACCTCGGCGATCTCTTTCCCGAGGCCGGGCTGACGCCGGGGATCGACGATCCGCTGCGCGGTCCCTATCTGCGCTGGCTGGTGCATTACGCGGCCTGTTTCGAGCCGGCGGTGGTCGACAAGTTCATGAAGCGGGAGCCCGCGCCTGAGAGCCAGTCGCCCTACGGCACCTATGATCAGGTGGTGGATCTGCTCCGGGCCCAACTCGCCAAGGGGCCATACATGCTCGGCGACAGGTTCACGGTTGCGGATGTCTTATGGGGAACAGCCCTCTACTGGACGCTGCAATTCGGCATCGTGCCCGACTATCCCGAGTTCGAAGACTATGCCGCCCGCATGAGTGAACGGCCGGCCTTCAAGCGGGCCATGGAGCGGGACGCGGAAATTGCCGCGGAGCACGAGGCTGCAGTTGCTGGGAAGGGGTGAGGGCGGCAAGATCTGCGATGGTTTCACCACCCCATGGGAGTGGTAAATGGGGCATGGTCATACCTTGTCCCCAGGCTGTCATCATGGACGATGCGAAGCGCAGATCCGGGAGCCACTCGCCTTTCCACAATCGCGCGAACTGCGAATGGCTCCGCTATTATCGCGGAGGCAGCATTTTTGCAGTTGGTCTCTGGAAACGAGTAGGCCCCGGGTCAAGCCCGGGGTGACGATGGGAGGTGGCGTTCTTAACCCAGCACCGCGCGAATCTTTTCCGCGTTGGCGGCGAGCACCTCGTTGTCGGCCATTTCACCGGTATGCGGGCGCAGTTTGACGCCGTCGAAGCGCGGGATCACGTGGACATGGGTGTGGAACACCACCTGGCCGCCGGCGGGCTCGGAAAACTGCTGGATGGTGGTGCCGTCCGCGTTGAAGGCCTTGACCACGGCGGCCGCCATCTTCTTCACCGTCGCCATGACGGCAAACAAATCGTCTTCGGCAATGTCGAAGATATTGCGCGAGGGGGCCTTGGGGATCACCAGGACATGGCCGTCGCCGCGGGGCATGATGTCCATGATCACCAGGGTCTTGTCGTCCTCGTAGATCTTGTGGCTCGGCAGCTCGTCGCGCAGGATTTTCGCGAAAACATTCTGATCGTCGTAGGCAGGTGCAGACATTTCCGTCCCCAAATAGAAATCGTTGAAGCGGAGACTAGCGACTGGGGCGGTCCTCCCGCAAGGGTCAATTGCCGCTGAGTCAGGGCGCTCATGTAATGATTCAAGGAACGTTCGGAGGGCGATTCAGTGCGCGCTTCAGAAATTGATTCAACGCCATGCTCGGCCGCGGCGTAAATCGCTTCAGGTGAGCGTGAAAAGTCGAGTCGGAAGAATCGGTTGGCGGCAAGGGTTGAGAGCCTGATTCATGTGCTGTCCGGTTCATCCTGTTTCTTGAGCCGCTTTATGGCAGTCATAGTCCGCCTAGTAACACTCGATGGAATGGGTGATGGCGCTCAAGCGGGTTGCGATGACTTCCGGAGGGAGCGCTTCTCCCTTAGGAGCGGTTCGGGGCGTGATGCCGTTCTGATGGAGGAACAGCTTGGCCATCGATCCGCGCACGGCAAAGTTCACGTTTTGGGGGATATCGCCGATGGCATCGGCGACCCGCTGAGCGTCCAGTTTGGCGGTGACGACACCGACCACATGGCCGTAGGCGTTCATGGCCGGGCCGCCGGAATTACCCGGCTGCACGGGCGCGGAGATCTGCATCCGGGTGCTGTCGCCGCCGATGCCCTTCATTGCGGTGACCGATCCCCGGGTGACGTTCAGTCCGCTCAAAAGACCTGTCAGCGGATAGCCTGCAACTGTGACGTCCGAATTGAGCGGTGCGGGGTTTTCGGCAAACATGGCGAAGTCGGGTGTCTTCAGGCTGGGGACGTGCAACAACGCCAGGTCAAAGGTCTTGTCCGTCGCTTTCAGAACCGCCTCGTGGCCGTCCACCGTCAGCCGGCTGCAGCCGGCGGTCACATGATCGTTGGTCAGCAGGTCGCCGTTCTCGGACACGGCGAAGCCGGTTCCTGAGGAAGACGCTTGTAGATCTTTCCTCCTGTCGGGGGCAGGGACATCTTCCGGTGGTATCGAAGAGCTTCCCTCGTCGGCGAAGGGGTTTGATAACGAAGGGGGAACATCCGGCGTTGTCCTTCTCGCGTCTCCTTCGCCCAATATGATGCGCATGGCGATAATGCCGTCGTCGAGGTCGCCACCGGACGGATAGGGGTCGGGGGCCGGCTCGCCGGGTGTGATGCTTCCGGTTATAGCGGCGAAGAGGGCGGCATCCTTTTCGTCGGCCGTCACCGAAATCGTTGCCCACGAGCCCTGTACATAGTCAGAGCGCAGATATGTGATCCGGCCGGTCGTATCCTTTATCGTGGTTACCCAGAGTTTTCCCTTTCGAATGGTTTGGGGCTTTTCCTTAAACACGGTTCCGGCCAAAAGCTCCTGGTGGGTGATGTTCGGCGAATCCGTAATCTCCTTGAAAAGCAGATAGCTGAGGGAGGAGTTTTTGTCGCGGAAAGCTATAGTTCTATTCTGTTCTTTCCCTACCGTTCCATAGGGCATCAGAATGGATATCCCCATGTGTGGGGCTGGGTAATAGACCAGTTGGCTTTCATCCATCTTGATCAGTGTTGCCAGCCCGAGCGTGTAGGCCTGGAACAGGGGAATGCGGGGCGGGTATTTGGGGTTTTCCTTTGCGTAACGCGCAAGCGCGGCCTCACTATCCCCGCCCCATGTGCCGTCGATCGTGCCGGTAAAGTATCCCAACAGAGCGAGGCCCAGCTGCAGGTATTTACGGTCGGCCTTGGAAAAGCGGAGCGGATAGAAGGGTTTGCGCAGGTCTTCCGGCGAGGGCATAACAAAGTCGGCGCCGGGTTCGCCGGCACCCTCGTCGCTGCGCGCCACCCTTTTCTTCTTTGGCTCCGGATTGCCTTCGTCTTCCACAGAGGGGCCCCGCTTCGCTGATGCCGTGCCGGACTTCTCGCGTTCTTCCTTTTTGTCGAGTACGAAAGTCGCCGTTTTTTCAACGCCATCGCGCAGATACCCCACCGGGAGGTATATGTTTGGCGCTTTCCCTTTCGTGATGCTCCAGGCTACGGCCGTAAGAAGACCTTTGTCCTGATCCTCCGCGATCAATACGATCGTCGACCACTCACCGGCAACATAGTCGGAACGGATATGGATATTCCGGCCGTTGGCAAGTTTGAAGGATGAAATCCGGAGATTGTTTCTCCGGACGACGCGAGGTTTTGTGATGATGTTTTTATCTGCTAATGCCTGCTGATGGAATTGAGAGACGAAACCGGAGTTCGTTCTGTAGAAAAGATATCTTATGCTCGAGTTTGTACTTTTGAGGCTAAAGAAATCATTCTCTCTTTCATCTTCTTCTATCCCATTGAATGGGATTAGAAGGGACATTTTCGCGAATTTCGAATAAAAAACCTCTAATTTCTGCTCAGCGAATCTGTTGCCCGTTTTCATCGCAAGGGCGAACACATCGAATACCGGAATGGTGTCGTTGTGTCCGTGGCGGACCGCATAGAGTTTGATCGCTTGCTGACTGCCGCGGCCCCACAAGCCGTCAACAGGCGACTTGTACAGCCCTTCCATCGCAAGGCCGGTTTGCAGAAACTTCTTTTCCTGTGTCGTGAGACGGTCCGGGTCGAATTCCTGATACAGGCCGGCCGCTTTCAGCTCGCTCACCTCATAGGCAAGTGCCGGACGGAAAAGGCAGAGCAGCAGGACGGGCAGAAGCAAGAGCAGACGCATGGACGGACCTGGAGTTCAATCGGGCTGGGTCTACTCTATTGTTATGGCGATGCTTTTGCCAAGTTTCGTGTACCGGTTTAATTCCGGCGAAATGCAACTTTTCTTTGGGGCATGGGGCGCCTGCATCCCCTAATCCCCCTTGCGGAAAGGACCGTGTTCGGTGAGGGCCTCGTTTTCCCGTTCCACGGCTTCGCGCTCCCGTTCCAGGTAGTCGGCGACCGCGTCGCGCAGACCCGGGTGGACGATCCAGTGGGCTGAGCGGGTGGTCACGGGGAGATAGCCGCGGGCGAGTTTGTGGGCACCCTGGGCGCCGGCCTCGACCCGCTTCAGGCCGGTTTCGATCGCGAATTCGATGGCCTGGTAGTAGCAGAGCTCGAAATGCAGGAAGGGGTGGTGTTCCGTGCAGCCCCAGTTGCGGCCGAACAGGGTGTCGGAGCCGATGAAGTTGAGGGCGCCCGCGATGTAGCGCCCTTCGCGTTTGGCCATGACCAAGAGGATGCGTTCCGCCAGCCGCTCGCTGACGAGGGAGAAGAAGGCCCGGTTCAGATAGGGGCGGCCCCATTTGCGCGAGCCGGTGTCCTGGTAGAAGCGGTAGAAAGCGTCCCAATGGGCCTCGGTCAGGTCGGCACCGGTGACCCATTCGATCTCGATCCCCGCGCTGACCGCCTCGCGTCTTTCTTTCTTGATTGCCTTGCGCTTGCGGGAGGCGAGATCCGCCAGAAAGGCGTCGAAGCTTTCGTAATCCCTGTTCTCCCAGTGGAACTGCTGGTCGGTGCGCTGCAGATAGCCCATGTCGCCGAGCGCATCCCATTCCCGCTCCGTCAGGAAGGTGATGTGAGCGGAGGAGGCACCACTGCGCTCGCACACCTGGACGAGGCCGGAGGCAAGGGCCTGCACGCCTGTCTGCCAGTCGATCCGGGGCGAGACGAAAAGCCGGCGGCCGGTCGCCGGCGTGAAGGGAACGGAGATCTGAAGCTTGGGATAATACTCGCCGCCGGCCCGGTAAAACGCATCCGCCCAGCCGTGGTCGAAGACATATTCGCCTTGGGAATGGTTCTTCAGATAGGCGGGGGCTGCGCCCCATATTTCCCCTGTTGCGGACTGGAGAAGCAGGTGGCGGGGCAGCCATCCTGTTTCTCCGGTGGCGCAGCTGGTCTCTTCGAGGCTTGAGAGAAACTCGTGTGAAATGAAGGGGTTGAAGGCGGTGTCTTCAGAAACTGATTCTTCCCGCTCAGAGAGCGATTCAAGTAGCTGATAATCCGATTCAAAGGTGGGATCGTGCGTGAGGCGTCCACCCGGCCCAAGCAGCCAGCCCGGATTCGCGACGCTGTTCCAGTCCGCCGCCGATACATCTTCCATGCCGGAAAGAATGCGCAGCGTCGCGGCCTGTTCGTCCGCATGTTCCTGTTCGGACATGACCTCAACCCTGCTCGATGAGAATGCTCATACCTTAAGTGTAGGATCTCGATGCTGCACTGCAAGGGGTTTTGCGTATGGGATCATTTGGAGACGGCACTTCCCAGGTGCGGCTCAGCCGACGTCGGGGTCGAAGCCTTCGAAGACGATCTGGTCGGCGTATCGTGCGGCGCGGTCGCGTTGGTCCCGGGTGCGCACGGTCCAGGTCATCACGGGCAGTCCCAGCACCTTGCGGCAAAAGGACGGAGCGATGGCTGGCAGACTGCGAATGCCGTAGGAGATGAAGTGGGGCCGGGTTCTGGGCAGATGCAGCATGTTGCTCAGGATGAAGCGTTCCATCCGGGTCATGCGCCTATACTCGCCTTCGGGCCGCATGGTTTCGGAAACGATGCCGCGCAGGACCTGAGGTTTGTGGGCTTTTGCAATGGAAAGCATGTCCGGGTCGAAGGACTTGACGGCAGCAGGCCCCTTGTAGGCCGCGACCTGATCGACAACGTTACGGACGAACTCCGCCTGGGCACCCGGACGCAGCAGGGACTTGATCTCGATAACGAGCGGCACCTTGCCGTCCACGAGGTCGAACAGATCCTGAAGCAGCCAGAGCCGGTCGCCGCCTGCCTTCATGGAAATGCCGGTGAGCGACGCGGTCGGCCGCTCGATTACACGGCCCTCTGCTTCCGTCAACCGGTCGAGGGTGTAATCGTGAAAGACCAGCGCGTCGCCGTCCGCGGTTTCCTGAACATCGACCTCGATGGCGAAATTCTTCTCGACCGCGGCCGCGATCGCCGTTGGCGTGTTCTCGATGACGCCGGCCTCGGTGTTATGATAACCGCGATGGGCGATCGGGCGCATCATGATCTGGCCGACGTCGGTCATGCTTCAGGCAATCTCGAAAATGGCTTCGATTTCGACCGCCGCGCCGAAGGGTAGGGACGCGGCGCTGACGGCGGAGCGTGCGTGTCGACCCTTGTCACCCATGGCCTGCACCAGGAAATCCGACGCGCCATTGATGACCTGCGGCTGCTGGGTGAAATCCGCGGTGGAATTGACGAAGCCGACGATTTTCACAAGACGCGCGACTTTTTCCAGATCGCCGGTGGCCGCCTTCGCCTGGGCCAGGAGATTGATGGCGCAAAGTTTCGCCGCTGCCTTGCCTTCGCCGACAGAAAGTTCGTCGCCGAGCTTGCCGATATGTTCCAGACCGTCGGTTCCCATGGGCAGCTGGCCGGAAATGAAGAGCTGATTTCCCGAAAACACATAGGGCACGTAATTGGCGGCCGGTGCGGCGGGCGAGGGCAGTTCGATACCGAGATTGGCAAGGCGGGCTTCAACGGTCTCTGTCATGCGGACAAATCTCCATGCTCGAATAGCCGGGAACGGACGGGTGGCGTTTTTCTGAAACAAATCCCCTCCGCCTGCAAGGGCTAATGATTTGAAGTTGGAAAAGCCGGTGCTGCGGGAATTTACCAGGAAAAGGAATTTGTGGTGGGAACGCTCTAGCGAAGCGTTCTGGAAGCGCATAATGTTCGAGGCTGGTAGTTCGGGCAGGTGGTGTGACCTGGTAGATGTGCAAGGGGAGATGGAGATGCAGCGCGTGACAGGATTTGTCCTGGCGAGAAGCGCGGTCTTGTGTGTGGCTGGCCTCGTCTCTCTTGGTTCGGTCGGGCAGGCGCTGGCCGCCGGACTGGTGCCCCATCGGGCAATCTACGACATGGAACTGGACAGAGCGGCAGACGGTACGGGTATCTCCGCGCTTAATGGCCGTATGGTCTATGAATTCAGCGGCAGTGCGTGCGAAGGCTACAGCGTGTCGTTCCGATTCGTGACCGAATTTCAGGATGTGTCCGGTGCGTCCCAGGTGACCGATCTGCGCTCCTCCTCTTTCGAAAATCCGAAGGATGCATCTTTCCAGTTCCTCAGCAAAACCTACGTCGATCAGAAGCTGGTTGAAAAGACCCGGGGGACGGCACGGCAGGGCGACGGTGCAAAGACCGTCGAGCTTCAGGAGCCGGGTGAGCGGGCGCTGACCATTTCCGGTGAAACCCTCTATCCGACAGAGCACCTGAACAAGATCATCAACGCTGCGCGCACGGGCAAGAGTTTCCTCGCCGCCGATGTCTATGATGGTTCGGAAACGGGCGACAAGGTTTATGCCACGACCGCCGTGATCGGTCCGTCAAGAACGGAGGACGTGCCGCTGAGCGATGAACCCTCGGCCGACGTCTCGCGCCTCAAGCAGGCGGAGGCCTGGCCTGTGACCATCGCCTATTTCGACCCCGCTCAGGATCAGGAGGGCGAGGAAATGCCGGTCTATCAGATGACCTTCCTGCTCTATGACAACGGCATCAGCCGGCAGCTCAAGATGGACTACGGCCAGTTCAGCCTGCGTGGCAAACTGCGCCAACTCGAGCTGCAAGAGGAAACCGGCTGCACGAACTAGGAGTTCTGGCCGCCGCTCTTGTCGCGCTTGGCCGGGCGGGCCGCATGCACAAGGCCGAGTTCGACGCTGCTGCGGCCGAATTTTTCCCGGAGCGTGTCCATGGCGAGTTCCGCTTTTTTTCGGCGCCCGGCGCCCTCGTCGAGCAGATCCTGAGGGTCCGCCTGTCGCGGATCGGAGAAATCGCTGACACCGATGCCGATCAGGCGGAATTGACGGCCGTCGGTCTCCTTCTTCAAAAGGTCCTCGCCGGCACGGTAGATCCGGTCGGCCAACTGGGTGGGGTCGGAAAGCTGGCGCGCCCGGGTGATGATCCTGAAATCTGCCGTCTTCAGTTTCAGCGAGACGGTGTGCCCTGCAAGGTCAGCCGTCTTCAGCCGGCGGGACACTTTTTCCGAAAGGTCACGCAGGATCGGGCGCAGTCTGTCGAGCTTCGAGATATCGGAATTGAAAGTCGTTTCCGCGCTGACGCTTTTCGCGCCGCGGTGGGGCGTCACCTTGCGGTCGTCCTCCCCCTGGCAGAGCCGGGCAAGACGCAGGCCCATGGCGCCGTAGCGGCGGGCTAGGTCAGCCGGCTCCATGTGCTGAAGCTGTCCGATGGTTCTGATGCCCTCAGCAGCGAGCTTTTGCTGGAACACCTTGCCGACGCCCCAGATCATGCTGACCGGCTTCTCCGCCAGAAAGGCCTTCGCCTCCGCCCGGCCGACGACGGAAAATCCGCGCGGCTTTTCCAGGTCCGAGGAGAGTTTGGCCAGGAACTTGTTCGGTGCCAGACCGACGGAGGCCGAGATGCCGATGTCCTCCTCCAGGGTCCGGACGAAGGCGGCAAGCGTTTCAGCAGCACTGGCATGGTGCAGCCGTTCGGTCCCGGTCAGATCCAGGAAAGCCTCGTCGATGGAGATCGGCTCGACCAGTGGCGTCAGCGCGCGCATGCGTTCGCGGATTTCCCGGCCGACGGCTTCGTATTTGCGCATGTTCGGCCTGATGACCACTGCATCCGGGCAGGCTTCCATCGCCTTGAACATGGGCATGGCGGAACGTACGCCGTAGATGCGGGCGATATAACAGCAGGTGGAGACTACGCCCCGCTGACCGCCCCCGACGATCACCGGAAGGTCGCGCAGTTCCGGATTGTCGCGCTTTTCCACCGCAGCGTAAAAGGCATCGCAGTCGATATGGGCAATGGTCAGCGTATCGAGTTCCGGATGGGCGACAAGGCGCGGGCTGCCGCAGCGGGGACAGCGGTTGCGTGTGGCCGCGGGGCGGGCGCCGCAGTCCCGGCAGAGCGCACGCAACGGCGCCGCCCGGCCGGCAGTTTCCGGTGGTGTCGGTCCTTCGACCATGCCTTCATGCCTGCAGGTTGTCTCTTAATCCGGAACCAGAATACCGCCGATAAAGTCTCTTGTCTGGCTCCAATCGCCGGTCAGCAGATCAATATGGTTCGAGGGCTTTACCGCGGCGCGGAAAGTTTCGTCGGCGACGAATTGTATCTGGACCGCCGAAGGCAGGCTGGCATTGACGGAAGCGTGGTTCACCGGACTGTCGTCGATGAAGATCAGCGGGGAGGGCCTGCCTGCGGCCAGGGCCGCGACCGCGCCGCCCTTGGGACCGGAATTGGTCAAAACCGGGTAGGGGATGCCGAAGTCCTGCAGCAACTTTTCCCGCACCGGTTTGTTATGGACGCCCGGCAGGTTGGTCAGGAGCAATATGTCCCAGTCCGAATGGAGTTCCTTGAGCGCCCTGTCGGCACCCTCGACCATGCGCTGACGGTGGCTTTCCTCGTCGAAGAACGCATCGACGAGCTGGCGGACGGCTTCCTGACTGATTGGCGCGTTCGATCCGATCGGCGCAATGTTGCCGGTGAACCGGTAACCGCTGGATAGGAACGTCAGTTCTTTCGCGCCGAGAAACTCGGTAAAATGGTCGGCCATGTGCAGAATGACCTCGTCCACGTCGCAGACGATCAACGGACGGTTCGAGCTGGGCAGTGCGTCGATTTGACCAAGAACGTGGGCGGAAGGAGGCGTCGGTTCAGCCATAATCGGTCGGATCTCCAACCAGCGCGAAGCGGGCGGCGGCGATCATGGTCGGCCGCAGACCGGCGTTTTCGCAATAGGTAAGCAGCAGGGCTTCGTCCGCCATATAGAACTCCAGAACGCCGGCGAGGAAGCCCGGTTCCTCGGCCGCATCGCGAATCGATTCCGGTCCGATGCCGGAAACCGCCAGAAATCTGCCGGTCTGCTCCGGATCCCGGGTCAGTTGAAGGAGGGCCTTTACGGCAATTTCCTGAGCAGATTCAAAGGTCATCTGTTTGCCGCGTTCGCCGAGCATCGTGTTTTTTTGCCTTTCCGAAACGATTCCACGTTAATAGAGACCCTAATGCGAAGCGACGACGCATTCCAGCCGCCAGGGGCGGCGGCAGGTACAACGGCGGCTCCATCCGCCACACAGGGGCCGGCAGAAGCCGGGAAAAGGGCCGAGACATGGCGAAGACCGTGCTGATTGTGGAAGACAACGAGCTGAACATGAAGCTCTTTCATGACCTGCTCGAGGCGCACGGATACGAGACCTTGCAGACCCGGACGGGAATAGAGGCGCTCGAGCTTGCCCGAACCCATCGTCCGGACCTGATCCTGATGGATATCCAGTTGCCGGAAGTTTCCGGGCTCGAGGTGACCAAATGGATCAAGGAGGATGAAGACCTCTGTGCCATCCCCGTGATCGCGGTGACCGCATTTGCGATGAAAGGCGATGAGGAGCGCATCCGGCAAGGCGGTTGTGAGGCTTACATCTCCAAGCCGATTTCCGTCGCCAAATTTCTGGAAACCGTGCGTTCCTATCTGGGCGAAGCATAAGCCGGCTTGCAAATCGGATTGCCGTCAATTGGTTCAATCCAAAGGAAACGCTTCCTGAGGGTGTATTGCGGCAAGCCCACTTGTCCGGGAAACATTTTCGTCTGCCCGCGTCTGCGTTAAGGTTACGAATTTACTAACTTTGCAGGTCGTTTGTGCAAAATCTTGCTGGAGTGTTGATTTCCGGCACCACTCTTGTAGTGTGACGCCACGAAAGAACGGTCTTCTTGCAAGATCTTTTACTGGTTTGTACGGCGCGTTGCTGTCGAGTGGTTTCACCACAGACCAGAGTTCCCTACGGAGTGCTCAGGTCCGCCGCATCTCCTGGGTCCGTGGGGCAGGCCGGCGAGAGAGCGGGGCGAAGAGTGGCCTCCTCGAACACCTGCTTTCCGCCGGCCACCTATTTGCAAGTATTCCCCCCAAGACGTTTCTGAGCTTCTATCGGCCGCCGATCCCTACGTGAGCTTCTCCTGCAAGGGCAGTGGGGAGGTGTAGTTCTTCAAATAGTTCTTATTTTCTGAAAATAGTTATCTCCTTTTGGAGAAGCGAAGCGCAAGCAAATTCAATGAGGATTGAGTAATTCTTTCTCTTTATTTGAGTTTCTGCATGGGGTTCATAATAAATTAATTTAAATTTGGCCTCTTTCCCTTGGGGGAATTATTGAGGGGCGAGAGCTAATGAAACTGAATTTAAAAAAACTGAAGATCACCACATCCATGGCGCTGGCGAGCGCAGGGTTTCTGACCCTGGCGATGTTCGTGATCGGGTTTATCGTCTACGACGTTTCGATCGAGCAGGCGAAAGGCCGGGCCGTGGCCAAGCAGGATACCAATCTCAGGGTCGCTGCTACTCTCTTCCAGGATCGGGTGGACGGCGCGAAGGTCACCTGGAAAGCCGATGGCAATGTCGAGCGCATCGAACTGAATGCCATCCCCGAATTCACCTCCCATGACCTGATCGATACGATCGGGCGGATGATCGGCGAAACGGCGACAGTGTTTGCCTGGGATCCGGAAACCAAGGACTTCTGGCGCAAAACGACCAATATCATCAAGCCGGACGGAAAAAGGGCGGTGGGCACGCCGCTCGGCCAGAAGGGAGCTGTCTATCCGGTGGTGACCGCAGGCAAGACCTTTCACGGCCAGGCGACGATCCTCGGCAAGGATTACTATACGATCTACAAGCCGATATTCACGCCCGCCAATGACATTATCGGGATACTCTATGCCGGCGTAGAAAAGGCGCAAATCGAAGCGAACGTGTCCGAGATGATGACCAGCTTCACGCTTCTGGCGGCGCCGGTGGTGATTGTGGCTGTTCTGCTCAGCACGTTCATGGTCGCACGACTCCTGCGGCCCTTTTCCGAGCTTGCCCGTATCACCGGGCGTATTGCCGAGGATGACCTGTCCGTTGATATTCCCTTCGCCGACCGGACCGATCAAATCGGCCAGATGGCCCAGGCGGTGGAAACACTGAAGCGCCGGTCCATGGAGCGGCTGGAACTGGCAGACAGCCAGAAGGCCAGCGAGCGGGAGAGCGAAGACCGGCAGAACCGGGTCCGGGAACTGATTGCTTCGTTCCGTACCAGCGCCTCTGGTCTACTGGCGTCCGTTGCCGAAACAGCGACCAGCATGGACCAGACCGCAGGCAGGATGACAGACATCGCCCAGGAAAGCGCAAACCACGCCAGCGATACGCTCAACGTTTCCGATGAGGCGACAAGCAATGTGCAGACGGTCGCAAGTGCGGCCGAGGAATTGTCCGCCTCCATCGGCGAGATTTCCCGCCAGGTCGCCCAAACCACCGAAGTCGTCGCGCGGGCCACGGAAGGCACGCGTATGACCAACGAGAAGGTCGAGGGGTTGGCGGAATCCGCAGGACGGATCGGCGAAGTCGTGACCCTGATCCAGGCGATTGCCGAACAGACCAACCTGCTTGCGCTGAATGCGACCATCGAGGCTGCCCGGGCCGGCGAAGCCGGCAAGGGCTTTGCGGTTGTTGCAGCAGAGGTCAAGGAACTCGCGACCCAGACGTCCAAGGCCACTGAAGAGATCGGGGCGCAGATCGCTGCCATCCAGGGGGCGACCAAGGAATCGGTTCAGGCGATCGGTGAAATCACCGAGATCATGGAGGAGGTCAATTCCTATACCTCCACCATTGCCGCAGCCGTCGAGGAACAAGGGGCCGCGACCAACGAGATTTCCCAGAACGTTGCGCGCGCTTCGGAAGGCACGCGGTCGGTGTCGTCCAACATGTCCAAACTGTCGGAAACGGTCGACCAGACCTCGTCTTCCGCCAGGGATGTCCTTGCCGCATCCGGCGATCTGTCCGCAAAGACAGAACAACTCCAGGGAGAGGTCAACCGCTTCCTGGAAGGTGTCGCCGCGGCCTGAACGCCGGGATTATCGGCACAGAAACCAAGCCCATCCGGAGGCCGGACGAACAGTCCGGAAGCCGGGTGGGTTTTTCATTCAATGAAGGCGACGGGAGTACGATGCGGCAATAGCGCCTTGCATCTTCCGCCGATAGGACGTATGTCCGCACGCCCGATCCCATCCCTTTTGAACCAGAAGCCCCGACCCGTTTTGATCCAGGCTGCGTGTTTTCGCGCGCCGTGGCGGGGTGACGTATTTGACCGGAGTGCCCCGCATGACGAAGACCATCGGCCTTGATTTCGGAACGTCCAACACGGTTTTCGTCGAAGCGGACGGGGGCAGGGCAACACGCACCGTGGAGTTCGGCGCAGGCACTGAGACGGTTGCCTCGCTTGCGACGGTCCTCAGTTTCCTCGACCGGGGCGCGGCGCGGCCGCCGCACCCGGAGGTCGGCCCCTGGGCCATCCGGCAGTTTTTGGAAAGCCTGGGAGACGTGCGCTTCATCCAGTCGCTGAAGTCGTTCGTCGCCAGCCCGACCTTCAAGGGCACCGGTATCTACGGCAATCCGTTTGATTTCGAAGACCTGATGGCGACATTCCTGACCTGCGCCCTGGAGCGTGCCGTCACTCCGGTTGTTCCGGAGGAAACCCGCCTGATCATCGGCCGTCCGGTGGCCTTTGCCGGCCATGCACCGGACGAGGCGCTGGCGATGCGCCGTTACCGGGAAGCACTCGCGCGCGTCGGCTTCAAGGACATTCGCTTCGTTCTGGAACCGGTCGCGGCCGCCTTTTCCTTCGCGCAAAGCCTGAACGAGGATGCGACCATTCTGGTGGCCGATCTCGGCGGCGGTACGACAGACTATTCGCTGATGCGCTTCCGGCTCGGGGGAAACGGCCTTACCGCCGAACCGCTCGGCCGGGGCGGGGTCGGGATCGCGGGCGATTCCTTCGACTACCGGATTATCGACAATGTGATCCTGCCGAGGATCGGCAAGGGCAGCAGCTACAAGAGCATGGGCAAGGTGCTGGAAATTCCGCCGAACCTGTTCTCCAACTTCGCCCGCTGGCACATGCTGTCGGTGTTCAAGACCTCCGACGACTACCGGGAAATGAAGAAGCTGCTGCGCTGGTGCCTGGAACCGGAGAAGATCGAGCTGTTTATCGACCTGGTCGACGAGGACCAGGGCTATCCGCTCTATAAAGCCGTCTCCGAGACGAAGGCGCGGTTATCGGCAGACAGCCAAGCGGAGCTGACATTCGCGCCGCTGGGGGCCGATTTCAGGGCCACCGTGACACGCGACGAATTCGACCTGTGGATCGTGCCGGAGCTGGAGAAGATCGACCGGGCGCTCGATGCGGCCATCGACAATGCAGGGATCACCGACCGCGATATCGACCGGGTGTTCATGACCGGCGGCACCTCGTTCGTTCCTGCGGTCCGCAGGCAGTTCGAAAAGCGTTTCGGCGCGGAACGGATATCCGGCGGCAATGAGCTTACCTCGGTCGCCACGGGCCTCGCCCTGATCGGCGCAAGGGAAGATGCGGATCACTGGGCGGTCGCCGCCTGAGGTCACAGGGGGCGATTGAATACGGGCAAACGAAAAGACCCGCCGGCAATACCGGCGGGTCTCAGACTGCTGACAAACCCGTCGATTTCGGCGGGTTTGTTATTTTGGATTAGGTTTTGTGGCGATTGTCGGCGTTTCAGAGTTT
>NZ_JBLXGP010000019.1:0-79289 GCF_048260565.1 Roseibium sp.
AAACGCCGACAATCGCCACAAAACCTAATCCAAAATAACAAACCCGCCGAAATCGACGGGTTTGTCAGCAGTCTGAGGGCCGGATGAAATATCCGGCCCTTGCTTCTTTCCGATTTCCGCAACGGAATTCGACGAGATATCTCTGTTACCGGATCGCACCGCCGATAATGCCGCCGATGACGCCGCCGATGAGCGCAGCCGGAACCTGTCCGCCGCCGTTGTTATTGTTGTTCGTGTTCTGGTTCGTATTTCTGTTTCTCGGCGGGTTGTTCTGAGGCGCCGAGCTTCTGCTGACGACTTTTCGCCGCTCGGCAATGCGCCGCTGTTCCTCCTCGAGCCATGCCACATACTGCACCTGGGTCTGGCTGGTCAGAAGCCGGTACTGCGGGGCGGTGAAGTAGCCCGTCGGAACGAATTTGTTGGCGGTTTGCCATGCGGTCACGGCCTGGCGGGTCTTGGGGCCATGGACGCCGTCCGGATGCCCGGTGTTAAAGCCGGCCAGGTTCAACCTGGCCTGAACCTCCCGCCGCACGCTCCGGCCCCAGCCCAGCTGCGCTTCGGTGGCTTCTGTTCCCGGCAACCGGAGGTCCTCAGTCGTGATCTGCGGGCCATCGTTTGAGGAAGCGGATGCGACGTTCTGGGTTTTCTCCGCGGAGCGGGTAATTGTCGTGATTTTCTCACGCGCGATTTCGGAAAACGTACCCGTCGGGTAAGCGCGCAGATAGGCTTCATAGGCGGCTTTCGAGCCGGTGCCTTCGGCTGCATCCCAAACCGCCTTTTCGCGTTCCCAGGCCAACGCGGCGTTCGCGGGTACTGACGGCGCGACGGCAGCCGTCGAGGCGTTAGATTGCGTATCCGCGGTTCCCTGTTCCAGCGACGCCACCTGCTGGTTTGCGGTCTTGTTCAGGAAAACCTCGCCGATCAGGGAGGCGTTGACCCAAGGGCGTTGCCGCCGGTTGGTTTCATTGAATACGTCTCCCGTCACGCGGGTCATGACCGTCTGGATGGAGGCGTTGGGTTCGTCGATATGTTTGAGCAAGGCGTTGGTGAACGGGGAGTTCTGCCCATCGCCATCGAGCGCGACATCGCCGGGGCTGGTTGAAAACGCGATTACCGAACCGGAACCACCGGTTTCGATCAGCTTTATTTCCGCAAGCCCCTGTCCGACGGTTGCGGACCGCGACGGGCTCATCCGGCGGGCAAGCGAGCGTGCCAGCGGGTTATCCCGGCATGCATCGAGAAAGACCAGCTGGACCTTCACATCATTCGTCATCTGCCGGAGGATGAAATCCATCGGCATCGTTTCGAAATCGAGGTCGGTTTCGTCCTGCAAGCGGGCATCGATCGGAACCAGATAATTCTGACCGCCGATCTGCATGCCGTGACCGGCATAGAACAACAGCGCGATATCCGCACCTTTTGCGGAGCGTGCGAACTGACCCACGGTCTTGCGCATGTTCCTCAGGTCCAGGTCATAACCGGCGACCACGTCAAATCCGAGATTGCGCAATTTGGTCGCCATCGCGGTGGCATCGTTCACAGGATTGGGCAGCACCACCGTATTGGCATATTCGCTGTTGCCGATCACGAGGGCTACGCGCTTGGCAAGAGCCGGCGCGGAACTGACCAGCAGAATCGAAAAGCCTACCAATAACTTACGGAACATCTCGTCCTCCTGATAATCATGTACTAAATAAAATTGTTCGTGTTTCGGCAGATACTTAAGGAAAAAGGGTTTTTTTGTCGTTTAAAGGCTACAGACAAATTCGGATGAATTTTAACACACTACTTACACTTTACTCAACAAATTCGCAGTGTGAAATCTTCCGGCGGAATGCGCCGTTCGCACACTCTTGCCACATGAAAGTGCGCCGAACCGGAACAGCGGCCACTTTTGTGGACTTGTCAAAGGCAATGAGCAAATTTCCGGGATTTGGTACCTTCCGGCTTCGCCTTGAACGTGAGATGGCGACGCAGCCCATAATTGCAATGAGTTTGCGGTTTCACAACCGATCACGTTGCCGAGACTTTCCTCATCGGCGCGAATTACCGCCGGGGAGCGCGCAAGGCGAGGGCCATTGTCGGGTTCCCGTGGGTTTCAGAAGGCCGGGAAGTCCTCACGCAGATCTCTTATTACTGTGCGACTATTACAGTGCGACTCGGGTATGAATGGTTCATGTCATCGATATTTTTCTCAATGTTGTGGCCTGAACCGGATTGGCTGCGAACGCGAATTCCTTCGCCGTTCATTCGGTTTCTTCTGATTTTTCCGGCTTCGGTGGCGGTGATCGCACTCGCCACCTGGCTGATGACGCTGTTTCTTATCGCCGAAGGAGCGATCACCCTGGCCGCGTTTCCGCTGGCAATCGCGATCGCCGGGACGGTCTATTTCGGTCCGTCGGTCGCGTTGGCCTGGGGCGTGGTGGTGTTCGGCGCCTTTGCCTTTTTCTTCGGCATGCCTTCCGGGTATTCCCTGCTTTATGCGGTCATTTACAGCGGGGCCACCTGGGTCGCGGCGGTGGCGCTCCACCGCTTCGGCTTCGACCGGTTGCTTTCCCATCCGGTTCGCGCAGTCGTTGCCTGGTACGCCATCGTCGGGGTCGTTATGCCGGCATTGACCACGATCCTGGGTGTGCCGGTCCTTGTGGCCGGCGGGGTCGCGAGCGCCGATGGCGGATGGCTGCTTCTGTTTGTCTCGAACTACATCAGCGACAGCTTTTCGCCGGTCTCGCTGGGGCTTGCCCTATGCGTGCCGATCGAGCGCCTTACCGCGCAAAATCCTCCCGCGCATTCGGATGCGCAGAACCGCAGCGAGATGCTCTTGTGGGTGCTTTTCGCCGCGGCATCCACGGTCGGTGTGACGATCTTCGGCAAAGACTGGCTGCGCCACGGGATCAACGACATGACGCCGGCCTACTTCCTGCTCCTTGCGTGGGCGGCCCTGCGCTTCAGCCTGTCCTTCACGACAATCGCGACGGCCGCCGTGGGCCTGATCGTCGTCTCGTGCCACACGTTCGGGCTGGGCGGCACGCCGATACCGGCAACCACATCCGACACGATTACGGTCTATGCCAATCTCCTGGCGCTCACGGTGCTCGCCCAGGCAAGCAGCGCGATGACATCGCAGCGCCGGCTGGACCATGAGCGGGCCGTCGAGGCGGAACTCGGCCGGGCGCGCCTGAAGCGGTATTTCTCGCCCCGCATCGTGGAGGATCTGCTCGCGCAGCGCGGCGCCTTCGACGAGACCCGTGCGCAGCGCGCCGTCGTCATGTTTGCCGACATCGTCGGTTTCACCACCCTGTCGGAACGCCAGACGCCGGAAGAGACGATCGCGATGCTGCGCGAGTTCGATACCGCCATGGAAGGCGAGATCTTCGACAACAAGGGCGTAGTCGACAAGTATCTGGGCGATGGCGTCATGGCCGCCTTTGGCCTACCGGATACCAGCGAGGTCGACGTCGCCTCCGCCGTCCGCTGCGCCCGGGGCATGCTGGAACGGACCCGTCAGCTTTCAAGACAGCGGAAGGATGCCGGCGAACAGGACTACAGGATCAGCATCGGACTGCATGTGGGCGACGTCGTGGCCGGCAATGTCGGCAGCGAACGCAACCTGTCCTTCACGGTGATCGGCGACACGGTCAACACCGCCGCGCGCCTGGAATCCCTCTCCCGGGAGTATGACGCGGCCATCGTCGTCAGCCAGGACATTGTCGACGCCGTCCGAGACGAGATGGGCGAAAAGGCGGATACGCTGCTTGCCGACTTCGAGAACATCGGGGCCGCAAAGGTGAAAGGGCGCGCCGAGTCCGTGGAAGTGTGGGTGTTGCGGGACAGAGGCGAGAGCCCGGCCGCGATTAGGAGCGCTTAATAGAGATTTTTCGCGTTGGTCCGGTCTTTTCCGGAGACCGCCGATGGCGTCCCGGTCGCGGCCTGCCGCTTGGTCGCTCCCGGCAGCCGGGCTACGGGCGGTTCGGGCTTGATATCGGCAGGCGGACCATCTCGCCTGCCTTACCGTTGACAGGCCATCGACCTGAGGATGGATCGGGTCCGCCCCTGTTGAGCATCGCCTCAAAAATATTGCCAGATAAACGCCGGCGCGGCACGGTTTTTCCCGGAATGGTTCCCCATATGCTCAGGTCGAAATGGCTGATGATGTCATGGAACTCACGCGCGTGGCGTCCGGGGGCACGCAATAAAACCGGACATGCTGGCTATGGATCACTATGCTCGATTTCGACTTTTATTGATGTTGAAATAAATAATTAATAGTAATTTGTGCGATATCTCCTTCCATTGTAAAAATTATCAATAAATAATTTCTGAATATTTTGAAATATTCGTTCAAGTTATTTAATTATTAGTCCTTGAAGCTGTTTTATTTCCTTTAGGGTAGACGGTGGGGGCAGAGTGATCGACATCATGGGAGCGTCAGTCGCAAAATCGGAGCCGCATAATCGTACTGGCACGATGAAGGTTCTTATTGCCGAGGATTCGCCGGTTACACAGGACATCCTCAAATTGCTTCTGACCGGCAAAGGGCATGAAGCGCATATCGCCAGGGATGGCGCTGAGGCGCTGAAATGTTTGGAGTCGGAGCACTTCGATCTTGCTCTGCTCGACTACCACATGCCCAGACTGACCGGGTTCGAAGTGGTCAATCAATTCACCGACAGCGCAGCCGGGCAACCGCTTCCGGTGTTCGTCGCGATGACCGCCGATCCTGAAGCGATCCATGCGAACCCGGAACAATCGGAAAAGTTTGCAAAGGTTTTTGCCAAACCCTTTGATTTCGACGACGTTCTGACTTTCATCGAATCCGTTCAGTCGCGGGAGGCTTCAGCCGCCGACGCGGGCATTCAAGCTCCGTCTGCAGCATCGGG
Source organism: Roseibium sp. (assembly GCF_048260565.1). GTDB lineage: Bacteria > Pseudomonadota > Alphaproteobacteria > Rhizobiales > Stappiaceae > Roseibium. The sequence continues at coordinate 4,881 of NZ_JBLXGP010000019.1, forward strand.
CTCGGACCAAGGCTCAAGAGAGGTCGATGAAGGCCCTGGGGAAAATACGGTTCAGATGATGCCGCAAGCCGAACGTGCGGTGCCCGGCGGCAGAGAGGCAGGCTGTGAGGTCGATGCCAAGGAAATGCCTGAAACGCCTGATGGACCTGTGCAGCCCGAGCGGGCAGGGTCCGCTTCGGTCGGCAAGCACGAAAAGCGCGTTCTTATTGCCGAAGATTCTCCGGTTACGCAGGACATTCTTCAGCTGCTGCTGTCGTCCAAGGGATATGACGTCGACATAGCTCATGACGGGACCGAAGCGCTCAAGCTCCTGAAGGAGCGAAACTATACGCTTGCGCTGATGGATTATCACATGCCCGGCCTGACCGGCGGCCAGGTGGTCACGCGCAGTCATAAGGAGATTACCGACCGGCGCCTGCCGGTTTTTGCGGCCATGACCGCGGATCCGGCGGCGCTGCTCGCCGACGAAGGTCTTGGTAGCGGATTTTCCAAGATCTTTGCCAAGCCGTTCGATTTCGATGAGGTGCTGAATTATATCGAGGAATACGCCGCGCAGAGCGCCGAATCTCCGCTTCGGAGGAATGACGCCACGGCCGCCGACAGCGCCGCGGCAAAGCCGCCGCAGCGCAATCCGCCAGACCGGCAGGCCGAAGTCGAGCTGAACCGGACCCGCCCCGGCCTTCCGGGCGGCGATGACCTGCCGGTACGCTCGCTGAGGTGGCCGGAAGATATCGGACCGGCCGGCTTCTCCGTATCGGCACGGCAGTATATGGCGGCGGGCAATGACTACGATGCGGTCGTGATTTCAGAGCCTGCGACCGCCAGCGACCTGCACCATCTGTGGGGTCTGGGTGACCTCAGTCTTTTACCGGTCATCGACGAGACCGGTCATCTCGGAGCCAAAGCGGATATCTCCGTCCCTTCGATTCCGCGCGGTGTGGTCAAACGAATGACCGAAACGGCTCTTCAGGAGTTTGCGGAAGCCCGCTCCTCGGTCAATCTCGAGGTCCGTCAAAGCAAGGTCCTTGCGGAAAAGCTTGCGGCGAGCATGTATGTCCGCAAGCGGAAACTGGTTCCCGAATACGACGCCAAAACACCTCTGGGTTTTTCGTACAACACGTCCCTGGAGGATGACGAGGTCCTTTCCTGTATTTCCGAACTGACCGAACTCGGGCTTGTTTCGCGGAGGTTCTTCGACCGGTTCCACGTTTGCAAAGGGTGCCGGTCCGTCCGGCTGAATGTACGGGAAGAGTGCTTCGATTGCCATTCGCCCCATCTCGCCGAAACGACGCTGATCCATCATTTCAAATGCGCCTATCAGGCGCCCGTTGAGGATTTCCAGCAGGGTTCGGATCTTGTCTGTCCGAAATGCTCCCGCGAACTTCGCCATTTCGGTGTCGACTACGACAAACCGGGGACGATCATCAATTGCATCGCGTGCGGTGCTTCGGCGAGTGAAGCAGCGGTTGGCTTCAAATGCCTCGACTGCGGCCAGCACATGGATGGCGAACTCATCGATACAAAGGACGTGTTCGAATACACGCTCACCGACAAGGGGATCGCCTTCGTTGAGGAAGGGCCGATTGTTATCGGAGGAGCTCAAAAGAACCTCAAGTTCGGCGAACTGGCTCTTGAACTGGTTATCGCGCTGAACAAATCCGCCCGGAACTTCACCGAGACTTCCCGCCCGTTCTGCCTGATGACCGTTGGTTATCCCAACCGGCGCGCGGCGACCGCAGATCACGGGGCAAGGCTGGTGGAGAAATCGCGGGCACAGTTGATCGAGAACCTCCACAATTATTTCGGCGAAAGCGCGCTGACCCATCAGGGGACGGACTACGACTATCTTCTGTTGAACCGGCTGCCCCCGGAGAGCGCGCGGGCAAATCTGGACTCCTATATCGAGATCGCCCAGTCCGGACTGAAGATCGATTTGACCCCGAGGATGACCGTCTTCGGGCCGACGGAGCTTTTCGGATGAACCCGATTTCGGAAAGCCTTGCGTATATAACCGCACACAGCACCAACAGCATGGTGCTCCTGTTCGGGATGGTCATCATCTTCGAAGTGCCGCGCTATATTTTACTGTTCCTGGTCGCCGCCCTGTTCGAACGGCCCAGGCAAAGGACGCTCGAAGCCGCAACACGGTTCAAAGTCAGCGTGATCATTGCCGGCCACAACGAGGAAAAAGCCTTCCCCTTGTGTGTGACCTCCTTGAAGGAGCAGTCGCGGCCACCTGACGAGATCATCGCCTTCAGCGACGGTTCGACAGATCGCACGACGGAAGTCCTGCGCAATCTGTTGGCGAAGGGCGAAATCGACAAGGCGCAGTGGACCGATCTTCGCGGCGGAAAGTCCGCCGGCTTCAACATCTGCCAGAGACTGGCGACCGGCGACATCATTGTGAATATCGATTGCGACTGTTCGCTTGACCGGGATGCGATCCGGCGGATCGTCGAACCTTTCGAGGACCCGAAGGTGGGAAGCGTGGCCGGCAACATCCAGGTTCGCAATGCGCGCGCAAGCCTGATTGCGACGGCGCAGGCGATCGAATATCTGATCACGATTTCTCTCGGCAAACAGAGTGCGCTCGTATTTGACCAGGTGACCTGCAGTTCGGGCGGGTATTCCGCTTTTCGACGGACGGCCCTTGAGCAAATTGGCGGCAATGATGCCGGTGGCGGCGAGGACCTCGATGCCACTTTAAGACTGCGGAATTATGGCTGGAAGATCGGTTTTCGCCCGGATTCAATCTGTTACACGGATGTGCCCGACACCGTGACGGGGTTGATCAGGCAAAGGTTCCGCTGGGAGCGCGATGCCGTTCGCCTGCGTTTCCGGAAATACCGTTTCGAGCTCAATCCTTTCGATCCGCGGTTCAGGATTTCAGAGGCGCTTCACCAGCTCGAGTTCCTGGTCTTCAACGTTTTCGGTGCGGCTATCATGCCGTTCTACGTGCTTTGGATGTTCCTGGAATACGGTAGCTTCGCCTTTGTTCTTCTGCTTGCCATCAAGCTGTCGCTGATGCTGCTCGATCTTTTCATTTTTCTGCTCGCTGCGGCGTCGACCCCCTACATCAATTGCTTTGCGCTGCTGCCCTACACGGTTGCCTATAGCTTCTACAACGGGTTCTTCATGCGCATCATCCGGCTCGCGGCCTATTTGGACGAATGGATTTTCGACAGTTCCTACAAGGATAGCTACGTGCCCCAAAAGGTTCATGACGTGAGGGGGAGATAGGCATGAGGAGACTGAAGAAGCGGGCTCGCACAGACGCGCATGTCAATGACAGGCGCGCTCAGGGTCGTAGTTACAGCCGCTGGATTTATCTGGCATTTCTGTTTGTGTTCCTTGTCGCCGTTCTGGATTACGTCTGGGGTGATTTTCTGCTTTTCCGGGCGAACGGTGTTGTCGTTCAGGATCGGGTCGACATTGAAGCGGGGTATGTCGGTCGTCTGGACAAGGTGCCGCTGCGGATAGGCCAGTCTGTCCGGCAGGGTGAAACCCTGGCCGTCTTTACCTCGATTGAGATCGCGGAACGCCTGGCCGAACTGAAATTGCGCGTGGCGGAACTCAAGCAGCAGGTTCTTGAGAAGAAGCAGGAGATCGATGTTGCCCAGGACCTTTTGCCAATTGCGGATGCACGGGTGAAAAATTCCCGCGAACTGCGTGCCGTTCTGGATGGGTTGAAGGGAAAGGGGCTCGCTTCGTCGGATCGTCTTCTGGATGTTCTCATAGAAAATCATTCGGCAGAGGAGGCAGCCATTCGTCTGCGGGCCCAATTGAGCAGCGATCAAAGGGCCGAGAAGGCGCTGCAGCCTGCTCTGGAAAGCGCGGAAACGGCTCTGGCCACCCTGAGCGAATTGTATGGTGACGGGATTATCAAGGCGCCGGTTACCGGTATCTTAGACAGCAAGATTCCTGCACGCGGCGAGATCTTCCTCACGGGTGAAAAGATCCTCTCCCTTTATACCGGCGATAAATACGTTCTGGCTTACCTGCCTTCGAGGCATTTGTTTCCTGTTGCTGTCGGTGAAGACGTTCTCCTGGATTCCGGACAACTTGTGCTGGATGGAAAAATCGACGAGATCCTGCCCGTTTCGGACAAGCTCCCGAGCGAGTTCCAGAACACCTTCAAGCCTGTCGAACGAACCCAACTGGCCCGGATCGTCATATCCGATCCGCAGTTGGTGCCCACGAACACAAAGATCCGCATTTCCCGGAAGAGGGAAACCTTGCGGGGAATTACCCAACTGGCCGGCAAAGCCTGGCGGGAAATCCGGACCATCGTCGGGTCCCGGCCGGACCCCCGCGAGGTTACTACCGGCTCTAGTGCAGGAGGGACCGGCGATGTTTTCGCAAGACCTGAACATGTTGGTCAAACGGCACTGCGAAACGATCAAGCAGATGTTCGATGAGTTTCAGACGCTCTATAAGGACCGGGCTGTCGGTTGTGCGCCCAGTGCCGAGGCGATGGCCGTCCTCCACAAGCTGAAAGGAAGCAGCGGAACTATCGGTTTTTCGGCCGTGAACACGGCCGTTGCGGACTTCGAAAGCAAGTTGAGGGAATGGCCCGCCGATCCTGGTTCCGGTTCCGCCTATGAAGGCGAGCAAAGCCGGAACCTTTGCATGCTTCGCGCCTTGATCGACGGCACGAACCCGGAAGATTCCACGCTATACGGTCGCAAGCTCTAAAGCTGCGTCCGCATCATAACCATTCAGGTTTTGAAACGTTTGCCTGCTCCGCCCGGTGACGTTGCGAAAATCGATGTACGATACCGGACACAGGTGCTGATCGTTTCTCCACGAGCCGGCGCGGATTATGCTGCCCGCGGCAGATTGAACCGGAACGTCGAGCCGCAGCCAACTTCGCTTTCGACCTCGATTTCGGCGCCATGGGCTTTGGCGATCGCCTGACAGATGCTCAAGCCCAGGCCGGTGCCCTGTCTGGAACGCTTGTCTGAACCGTCAACCTGATAGAAACGGTCGAAGAGATGTGGCAATGCCTCGGACGGAATACCGGCTCCTTCGTCTGAGATCGTCAGTCTGAAATTGCCCTCCGATTCATCCAGAGCGACCGTGACCGCACTGTTGTCTGCAGAGAATTTGGCCGCATTTGAGAGCAGATTCAAAATAATCTGCTCAATTCTGCCGCGATCCGCCACGGTTCTGGCTTCCGGTACAGCGGTCGAGAATTCAACGGAAATTTCCCGGTCCGCACAGTAGGGGCGGAATTCTTCAACGGTCTTGCTGAGCAGTTCGATGAGATCGAATTCTTCGGGCTCCAGTATCAGGTTGCCGGTTTCTATTTTCTCGCTGTCGAGAATGTCGTCGACCATGGTTTTAAGCCGCGCGGCATTGCTGCTCGCGAGCTTCAGCATTGCCGTCTGTTTTTCTGAAAGGGTTCCGAAGACGCCGCCTTCCAGGAGGCCGATCGAGCCGATCATTGCCGTGATCGGCGTCCGCAGTTCATGGCTTACGACCGAGATGAATTCACTCTTCAGGCGCTCGATGCGCTTTCGCTCCGTTATGTCCTGAAGAATTGTCCAGACGATCGGCATGCTGCCCGGAATGTTGACGATCAGGGAGTTGATGACAACGGAGCTCTCCCGCACACCTGATTTCAAGCTCACTTCGACCGGGCCGGCATGGCCTTCTTCCTCGACATGCTTGAGGTAGTCCTCACGCTCGGCAGCCGGCATTTTTGCAAAGATTTGATGGAAATCCTGGCTGATCAGTTCGTTTTTCATTGAAAAGCTGAGTTTCTGGAAGGTTTCGTTGCAATCCACGAAACGACCGTCCGTCGCCGTCTGCAGAATCCCGACCGGTGCCATGTCGACTACATATCGAAACTTCAACTCGCTTCGCTTAAGGGCCAGTTCCGATGTCTTTTCACGTGTAACATCCTGCTCGATTACGATAAAATTCGTAAGGTGGCCTTCATCGTCGAAGATCGGCTGCACCTCGATCTGGTTCCAGAACGGTTTGCCGGACTTGTCATAGTTGAAGATGGTCTGCTTGAAGGGGTGAGCGGCGGCGAGGGAGGATCGCATATAGGAGATCGCGTCGGGATCGGTTCCCGGCCCCTGCAGTAACTCGCCCGGCTTTTTACCGATGATCTCGTCGCTCGTATAGCCGGTTATCCGGGTGAAAGCGTCGTTGACCCACTCCACGGTGCCTTTTTCATTGGTGATAATTACGGAGTTGTTCGTCTTGCTCGCGACAAGGGCAAGACGCGACGCTTCCATTTCGCTTTTGCGCAGCGCTTCCTCGTTCTGTTTGATTTCGGTAACGTCCGCCCGCACGCCGACCGTATAGCCGCGTTCGGTCTTGCGTTCCTCGATCTTTAGCCAACGATCGTTATCGATGCGCTGGATAACGGAATGGGTCGGGCGTCGGTGGACCATAAGGCGGGCCTGAAGCCAGAACTCGTGCTCCTCCGGCGTGTCACCCGCTTCAAGATATTGGCCCTGTTCGAGACCATGTCTGAGGATGTCCTCGAACCTGGCACCGATTTTCATCAGGTGCCGCGACTTGTCGTAGAGGTTCTTGTAGGCGGTATTGCAGTAGTAAAGCCGGTCCTCCGGGTCGTAGATGACGTAGCCTTCCGCGGTGGCTTCGAAGGCCTCCTTGAAAACGTCCAACTGTTCGTAAAGTTCGCGCCGGCGCGCTCGCGAAGCAAATGCAGTGGTGAAAGCCTCGGTGACCGGAGCGAGGCGTTTCCAATCCGCTGCAGCCAGACCGTCCAGCCTTAACAAACCGAGAACGTCGCCCTGGTGTTCCAGGACGTATACATCTTCGTAATCTGACAAAATATGATCGCAATGGCCGACCTTGTCAGCGGATACGTTCTGCGCAGCTTTTTCCAGCGTTTGTGTAAGGTAGACAAACGCGGTTTCCCTGGAATCGAAACCGGCGTGGCCTGCGAGTTCGCAGCCTGCTTTTTCGCCGATATTATTGTGAATGGCTTCGGCCAGGATTGCGCAGCGGCTTCCTGCAACCCTGCGGATTTTCTCAAGGGTATCGTCAAAACGCTTAAACGATTGCTCGTCGTTTGTAATATCCCTGAGTGAATCTTGATGTAATGCTGTCAATATCTCCAATAGATCGCGATCGAGATTTCTATTGTCAATTCTGACCATGATTTAGTCCTGTGACTTTATGCTCATTTGGGCATTTTTCCTCAGACTTCTAATTATAGATCAAATATATACTAATTATTCTGAAATTTTTTCTTTGGTTTGCAGCATTTTATTCGAGTATTTTCGATGTGATCGCAACGTTGCTGTCGGTCCGCCGTCAGCGATCGGACTGCGAACGGGTCAGCGTTTTCGTATGCCGGCTTGTGCTGTGAAAGACCGTGCCTACTCGGATGACAAACGAGCCCAGATACTCTTCACTTCGTCCGGCAGGCGCATCGGATCGAACGGTTTGGTGATGATGCCCGTTCTTGTGTGCTGAATCAGTTCTTCGACTTCTTCCGGACGCGCCTTTGCGGTTATGAAGATCGCCGGTGTCATTGCCGTCGCTTCCTCGCCGCGCAACACGGATAAACTCTCCGGACCCGTCAATCCGGGCATCATGACATCCAGAAGGATGAGGTCCGGCTTGAAAGTGCCCGCAGCGGCAATAGCGTCCGCCCCGTTTTCGCAGGCTTTGACATCGAACCCGCCCAACGAACTGAGTGTCAATGCGACGATGTCGCGAATATCCGGTTCGTCATCGGCGTACAGGATCTTTTTGAGTTCCGGCAATCTGCACCTCTTTCAAGACGACGCCCGGGCCGACCGACGGGTGAATTCGCGAGCGGCCCCATTACCGCATTTTGGCCGTTACTCGTTTAAGTCTTCTGAATCTGGTAGGAGAAACACTAGAAGAACGTGGCATGGGTGTAATAATTTTCCTGTTTATCTGACTTTATGGTGGTGAAATTTACGTAATAAGGGTCCGTTTCGAGTTGAATGTCGATTTCTCTGTAATCTGATCCGTAAATCGATTTTGCTGGATGGAGCGGTTGTGTTGAATTGCCGGTTCCGGGGAACCAATCCATGACGTGTTTGCCAAGACGGGGCACAGGCCATCAAGAGATCCCGTATGCAGGCGAACCGTACCTGCTGGACCCGATGTCCCGCGCGGATCGCTTTGTGGGACGATTGGCAGAATGCTCCAAATGCTGAATGTCGATTGAACCTAATCCGCTAAGAGGGACACGATGCGGTGTAAACGGATATTGAAGAACAAATGGCTGACAGTAGCCCGGGTCAGATGACCCCTGGTATGAAACAGTGAAGGTTTGGCCCCGGTTGAGGGCGCGTGCGGAGAAAAACATTGCTTCCCTATGCCCGGCAGTCAGTTGACGAGGAAGATATCGCCGCAGTGGTTCGGGTCCTGCATAGCGACTTTCTGACGACCGGGCCGGAGGTGCCTGCGTTCGAGGCCGCATTTGCCGAGTATGTCGGGGCGCCCCATGCCATTGCCTGTTCCAGCGGGACGGCGGCCTTGCACCTGGCGTGTCTGGCGCTAGGTCTTGAACCCGGCGATCAGGTGATCGTTCCGACGATCTCATTCGTCGCGACTGCCAATTGCGCAAGATACTGCGGTGCGGACGTGATCTTTTGCGACGTGGATCCGGACAGCGGACTGGCAACCGCAGGGACAGTCCGCGAGGCGATAGCCCGGGCCGATCGCAGCAGGCTCAAGGCCGTATTCGTGGTGCATATGACCGGGGCCGCTGTCGACCTGGCCCGGATTTCCAGCGTGACGAAAGATGCGGGTGTCGCGCTGATCGAGGACGCCTGCCATTCGCTTGGAACCCGATATGACATCGAGCCCGGCAGACAGGGAATTGTCGGTGACTGCGCGCTGTCGGACTTCGCGGTCTTCTCCTTCCATCCGGTGAAGACGATCACGACCGGAGAGGGGGGCATGATCACGACCCGTGACCGGGGTGCGGCGGAGCGGCTTTCAAGGGCGCGCAATCACGGCCTGATACGCTCGCCGGAGGACTGGATGGAAAAGGCGTTGGCCTTCGATCCGGTCGACGGGGAGCCGAACCCCTGGTTCTACGAACAGCAGGCCATCGGATATAACTATCGCCTGACCGATATCCAGGCGGCCCTTGGTCGGTCCCAGTTGCGCAAACTGCCGGAATTCGCCGAAAGGCGCAGGCAGCTGGCCGAGCGTTACCGGCGTCAGAGCGGCGTATTCGGGAATAGTGCAAGGCTGGTTTCCTCCGCCCAAAACGCGGACGCCGTATTGCATCTGATGGTGGCGCTGATCGACTTCGAGAGTGTCGGCCTCACGCGGCGCGAGGTGATGTTGCGCCTGCGGGACCAAGGCATCGGCAGCCAGGTCCATTACATCCCGATCCATTGCCAGCCGTATTATCGGAAAAGCTCCGCCACGCCGGACCTGCCCGGCGCATCCCGATATTATGCAAGGTGTCTGTCCCTGCCGTTTTACGCGGACATGACCGCGGACGACGTAAGCACCGTTTGTTCGGTGCTCTCCGACGTTTTAGGCTGACGCTGTCGGCGTGACCTGACTGAGCTCCGGGTTGACCTGACGGTTCCTTTTTAAGCGGAAAGCATTCGATGAAATATCTGAATGTCAGCAAGGCGAAGTCCGTTTATGCCGCCGGCGGCAATGTGACGGAATTCCTGCGGAAAGAGATAAACAGCCCGGTCAACACCAGCGAGATCATCGAGATCGCATATGACCTTCAAGCCGGAAGCTACATTGAAGGTGTTTATGCGAATATGGGTCAGGCCAAGGCCTATGCCGGTGAACTTGCCGGGCTCCTGGCGCCGCATATCGAAGACGGGAAGACGCTGCTGGACGTTGGGACCGGGGAGCTGACCACGCTCAGTCTTCTGCTGGCCTGTTTGGACATCAAGATCGGACATGCATTCGCATTCGATATCAGCTGGTCGCGCCTCTACAAGGGGCTGGGCTTTTCTCAATCCATATTGAAAGAGAACGCTTCCCTCATCACGCCGTTCGTGGCGGACATGAAAGCCATCCCACTTGCCGACAAGTGCATCGACATCGTGACATCCAACCATGCCCTGGAACCGAATGGCGGGAGCCTTTCGGGACTGCTGAAGGAATTGTTCCGGGTCTGCAAGGAGAAGCTGGTTTTGTTCGAACCGTCCTATGAGCTGAATTCCGACGAAGGCAAGAAGAGGATGGATCGGTTGGGATACATCAAGGATATCGAAGGAACCGTGGCGGCGCTTGGCGGCAGGCTGCTCGATGTGGTTCCTGTCTCGGCTGTTGCCAATCCGCTGAACCCGACCGCCTGCTACGTGATCGAGCCGGCTATGCATCCTACCCGGCTTTCTGAGGCTTATGGTGGTCGCGCCGCCTTGACGGTTCCGGGAACGGCGTTCGAGCTGATGAAAACAGACGGCTTCTGGTATTCGAAGGAAACCGGTCTCGCCTTTCCCGAGCTGAAGGGCATCCCCATCCTGAAGTCCGATAACGGGATCCTCGCATCCCATCTTGGTTGAGGCGAGGAAACAATCTTTCAGCGTCCTCCGGAGCGCCGGGTGTTTTAAACGCGCTCGAACACCGACAGGTCGGAGTGGAACCCGTCGGCCGTGGTGGATCCGAAGATATCGGCGTCTGTGGCGCGCAGGACATAGTTGGGCAGCTGCTCCGCGTAAAACGCCCCCCTGATGGGGGTGGCGACACCCACGGGATTGTCATCGGTTCGCTGTTGTTTGCCTTCGCGCATGTTGCGCAACAGGATCCATTTAGGCTCCAACCGATCCACATGCCCGAGATAATTCGCGACAACCTCCGGCTCCATTTCCTGGAAGGAAAAGAAGTTCACGAAGACGTCGATCTGACCGCTGAGAGCCTCGATCTGCCAGTTCGGCAGGACTGTCAGCGGCGGCAGATTGCCGATCGGATGGTGGTCCGTTCCGCTCGCCTCAGTGGAGGTCATCCGTTCCGTCGCCCTGCAGGCCTCTCCGAGATAATAATCGGCGAATTCACAGGTCGGCGGAATATCGACATCGATGAACCGGTAGGTGCCCGGTTCACGGGTCTTGGTCAGGATTTCGCCGAGGGTGCCAAATCCTCCTCCGATTTCCAGAAAAGTATGGCACCGCTCCAGATCTGCGAATTGGGCCAGAAAGGTCAGAGCGATCAGATAGTTCAGAGCTGAGCGGCTGTATTGCCGTCCGTTAAAACTGAAATGTTCGCGCGGATTGCCTGCAGCGGATTCGGAAAATTCCATCAGATGCGGCGCGCATTGCGGAGCAGCAGCGGCGAAAACACGATAGTCCGCTCGCGCCTGATCGTGGCCGGTGAGCCAGTTATCGACGATAGCCAATTGTTTCGCGGTTGCCGGGTGGGCGGCTGCACGCAGGGCGGCGATCTGCTTGTCGTTCAGGCTGTTGCCCGGATAGCCGTAGGTCGGAACGAAAAAGCTGAGCGGAGCCCCCTTGTTTCGGAAATTCTCAATCCCGTTGGCGTCAATATCCTCTGCGAGCCGTCGGGTGCCTTCGGCCCAAAACGGCGTTGGAGCGTAAAGCGGACCCGATCGGCGGCTTCGATCCAGTAAATCAGGATTGCTCATTTCGGGTTTTCCCTTTCGCCGTTTTCTCTCGGCGGCTTTTGTCCAGACACGCCGGCAATACGTGGTTCCGTTTGGATTATACTACCTCGAAAGTTATGTTCTCTTGCACTCCTCTGGGCCGCTGATCGAAGTTAGCCAATGATTTATATCCGTACACAGGCGTCGGAAAAGCAGGGTTTCGGTCACTTGAGCCGTTGTCTCAAATTGGCTGCGGCCTTGCGTGACAGTGGGGAGGACGCCGTTTTCCTGTGCCCTGCCGGTGATCGGCCGGCCCAGGAACTGATCCGGCAGAGTGGCCTCGCCCATGTCGCCATCTCGGACGGGAAGTCCTACGTCGATGAAGTGTCGGACTATCCCGATACCTGCCGCCAGGTTCTGGCCGACCTGTCGGATGCGGACAACGTCGCCGGTCCGAATGCCGTTCACGCCTATGTCGCGACCCTGCGGGCGAAGGGGATCAAGGTCTTTTATATCGATGGTGCCTTTGAGGATGCCGTCTTCAAGCCGGACAGTGCGTGTCTGCCGGATGTCCTGATCCAGCCCTATGTCGGCGTCGCGGCTTTCGACCGACCCGGGACGAAACACATTGCAGGCGGTGCTTTTGCCATCCTGCCGGCGGCCTATCAAAACAGTCCGACCAGGAAAATCGCAGGAACCGCGCAGCGTATTCTGGTGAGTTTCGGGGGCAGCGATCCGCAAGGGTTGACACAAACCGTCATGCAGGCGCTCGCCGAACGGCCTATGGACGACCAGTTCCGGTTGATGATCGGGCCCTATTTTTCGGAGACGCACAGGACCGCCATCAGAGACCTCGCTCAGAAGTATCCCGGGCAGTTCGACCTGCGGGAGGGCGTCACCGACATGATCCCGCATTACCGTTGGGCGGATCTGGTCGTTACCTCCTCCGGCCTCAGCCGGTATGAAAGTGTCGCCTGTGGCGCCCCCACCCTGTTCTGCGCCCTGTATCCTGCCCATGTCGCGCCGAGCGAAGCGTTTGTGCAGGCGGGTATCGGCCGGTATATTGGCCTTTGCGACACACTGAACGGCGCCGATTGGAGCAGGGAGATCGAGGCGCTGGCCGGAGATCAGGCCGAACGCCGGGCGCTTTCCCGTACCGGACAGAAGGCGATCGACGGAAAAGGGATGGATCGGCTGTTAGAGGCCCTGAAGAAAGAACTGGTGCCAGGATAATCGAAATTCGCGGACGCAAAATCGGCTCCGGCAACCCGCCCTACATCATTGCCGAACTCTCCGGCAATCATAACGGCGACATCAACCGCGCGCTGAAACTGATCGAGATTGCTGCCGAGAGCGGCGCGGATGCGGTCAAACTGCAAACCTATACGGCCGACTCGCTCGTGCTGGACTGCGACCGTCCCGAATTCGTCTTGAACGCGCCGGCAAGCACGTGGAACGGCCGCCGTCTTTACGACCTCTACCGGGAAGCCCATACACCGTGGGACTGGCACAAAGACCTGTTTGCCCGGGCGGAAGAACACGGCATCACGATTTTCAGCGCCCCCTTCGACAAGGCCGCCGTCGGATTGCTGGAAGACCTGGGAACCCCGGCCTACAAGCTGGCGTCAAACGAGCTGCATGATTGGCCGCTGGTTGCGGAGATTGTCCGGACCGGCAAACCGATCATCCTGTCAGCCGGGGTGGCAACGCTTCAGGATCTGACCAATACATTGGATTTCATGCGCGGCGAGGGGGCGAGGGATATTGTCGTTCTGCACTGCGTCAGCGCCTATCCCGCGCCGTTGGAAGATACCAATCTTCGGACGATGGAAGACATCGCGCAGCGTTTCGATGTTGTCGTCGGCCTGTCCGATCACACCCTGGGTATCGAGGCCTCTGTCGCGGCCGTCGTTCACGGGGCCAGCGTCATCGAAAAGCACATCACGCTGGATCGTCACGATGGCGGGCCGGACTCCTCCTTTTCTCTGGAGCCGGATGAGCTGAAAACCCTGTGCCGCGAAACGAAGGCTGCCTGGCAAAATCCGAAAGCCGCCCGCTACGACCCGGTCATCCTGGGCGAGGTGAAGTATGGCGGTACGACCGATCTGAAGACGAAGGGTATCTATACCCGCCAGTTCTGGACGGTCCGGGACATCAGGGCCGGAGATGTTTTCAGCGAGGACAACATTAAAAGCATCCGCGGGCCTTCCGATTCCGGCGCGGTTTCGACCATGTCTTATAAAGAAATTTATGGTGCGATAGCCCCGAAGGACATCGCCAGACACGAACCGGTGCTGCCGTCCATGGTTGGAAAGAGGAGGAAACCCGCATGAGCAAGCCTCTTGTCATTTTTGGAACGGCCGAGATCGCTTCGCTGGCAAAGTTCTATTTCGACCATGACAGCGACTACGACGTCAAAGCCTTCACCGTCGACGACGATTATGTCGACGGCGATACGTTCGAAGGGCTGCCCGTCGTTCCGTTCAGCAAGGTTGCGGAAGCGTATCCGCCCTCAGACCATGAGATGCATGTCGCGCTGTCTTACATGAAGCTCAACCAGCTGCGCGAGGCGAAATATCATCAGGCGAAACAGGCGGGATACAGGCTTGCCTCTTATGTCTGCAGCAAATCCGTGACATGGCCGGACCTGAGCATCGGCGACAACTGCTTTATCCTGGAAAACCAGACCATCCAGCCGACAGTTACGATCGGCAACAACGTCATGCTCTGGTCCGGCAACCATCTGGGCCACGGCTGCCGGATCGGCGATCACACCTATGTCGCCTCCCACGTCGTCTTCTCCGGTCACAGCCGGATCGGAGAACGCTGTTTCTTTGGGGTAAATGCGACCATCCGGGATTTTCTGACCATCGGTGACGATTGCTTCATCACCATGGACGCTTCCGTGACCCGGGATATGGCGAGCGAGTCCGTTGCCATCGGCGCTCCAACAACGATATTGGGGCCGGACGATCCCAAGGGGCAGAAAATCCGGAAATCCTACTTCAAATTGTGAGGCGTGGTGATGCATTTCGCGCAGCCGAAATGGCGGAAGATGGGATTGGTCATCGAGCCGGATGAGAACATCTGGTGGATGCGCACGCATGCTATGCTGCCGACACCTGTGCAGGTCGAAGGCAGCGTCTACAAAATCTTCTTCGGTGGCCGGAACGATCAAAACCAGTCGCACACGGGCTACGCCGTTATCGACCTGAAAGAGCCGGACAGGGTCCTGGACTACAGCGCCGACCCGGTTCTGCTGCCGGGTCGTCTGGGCACCTTTGACGACAACGGCGTCCTGCCGTCCTGTTACATCCGCCAGGAAGATGGCGACAATTATCTTTATTACATCGGCTTCAAGCCGGGCGGGACGACCCGGATGGATCTGTTCGGCGGTCTCGCCCTGATGGATGAGGCCGGTGCCTGCAAACGCTGGTCCGAAGCGCCGGTCATCGAACGTTGCCGCGCCAATCCGTTCATCAACACCGCGCCCTGGGTCATTCGCGAGGAAGCCGGCTACCGGATGTATTACGTGGCCGGCGTGGAATGGGTTCACAAGGATCTGCCGCGCTACAACATCCAGACGGCAACATCGCGGGACGGGAAGGACTGGCTTCGCGAAGGGACGGTGGCGATCGATTTTGCCGAGGGCGAGAATGCCCTGGCACGCCCCTATGTCACCAATAAGGACGGTATCTACCGCATGTGGTTTTCGTCCAAGGGCGACCATTACTTGCCGCACTATGCGGAGTCCGAAGACGGTGTGACCTGGACACGCGATCCGGGCGGGGTCCATCTGAAGCCGACCCCGGGCGGTCCGGATGAGGAGATGATCTGCTACCCGGTGGTGCTGGAACACGAAGGCCGCCAGATCATGTATTACAACGGCAACGGCTATGGTTTGAACGGCATCTGTCTGGCCGTGGAGGACTGAACGCGTGAGCGCGAGCCGGCCTGCCGACCAAACAGCCTTGGGTAAAAAAGTTGCCATCATGCAGCCGACCTTCCTGCCGTGGACGGGCTACATGGCGCTGATGGATCATGTCGACGAATTCGTTTTTCTGGATCACGTCCAGTTCGACAAGCGCAGCTGGCAGCAACGCAACCGGATCAAGACCGCCAATGGACCGCAGTGGCTCACGGTTCCCGTCATCTCCAGGGGCAAGAGCGATCAGGCCATCCGCGATGTTCTGATCAACCGGGACACGCCCGACTTTCCGCGCAAGATGATCGGTGCGATCGAGCACGGTTACGGCAAGGCGGCGTTTTACAAGGATTATGCGGAAGACGTCTTTGCACTCCTGTCCCGGGACATCCGCCATCTCCTCGACCTGAACATCGCCCTGATCGAATTTTTCAAGGACCGGCTCGATATCGATACGCCTGTTGCGTTCTCATCCCGCATGAATGTCGCTGGGCGGAAAGCGGCCTTGCTTGCCGACATTTGCAGAGAATGCGGCGCGGATATTTATATCTCGCCGCCCGGATCGAAGGACTATCTCGATGCCGCGGATGAATTCGAAGAGGCGGGTATCCCGGTTCGCTACTTTGCCTATGAGCACCCGGACTGGCCACAGGTCCATGGGGATTTCGAGCCCTACATGTCGGTGCTGGATCTGTTGATGAATTGCGGACCTGAGGCGGGCCGGATCATGCGCGAAGGGATCTTGAGCGAAGGGATAAGACACCCATGAAGAGACTATGTGTCATACCGGCGCGGGCAGGTTCGAAACGCGTTCCGCATAAGAACGTGAAAGACTTTTTCGGCAAGCCGATGATCGCGCATGCGATCGACGCAGCCAAGGCGAGCGGCATTTACGATGTCATTCACGTGTCGACAGACAGTGACGCGATCGCCCGGGTTGCGGAGGATTGCGGTATTAAACCGGACTTCGGCCGCCCTGTGGAGCTGACCGATGACTATGTCACCATCATGGATCTGCTGCGCTACGTGGTGGGGGAATACGTGGCGCGGGGACAGAAGTTCGATACGGTCTGCCTGATTTATGCTACCAGCCCTCTGGTCGATCCGGAGGATCTGAAGAAAGCCTGCGCCGAATTCGAGGCCGGTGATCCGGACAAGGCCCTGCTGGCGGTGGCTCCTTTTCCCGCCCCGATCGATCACGCCTTCACGATCACCGATCAGAAAGACCTGTTGCCGTTCAATGCGGACGGTTTGAGCCGGCGAACGCAGGATTTGTCCGCCGGTTACTACGACGCCGGCATGTTCTGCTTCTATTCGCCCGACTATATTCTCAAGAGCACCGGCGCGGGCGACTATACGAAGTTCAGGGCCTATGTCGTGCCAAGCTGGCGCGCCACCGATATCAACTGGCCGGAAGACTGGGAGCATGCCGGCATGATGTACCGGGCGATGCTGCAAAAACAATCTGAAGGCGGGACCTGATTTTAGTCCCGGCAACTCTATTTCCCATTTCTCTTGAGGTGCTTTCAATATTTTATTGGTGATCAGTCCGGATTTTTTACAACCGGCGACCTGAAATGCTTGCGTTTCAATTCCGCCTTTTCTTCTTTGTTAGTATTTAGATCTGAGTATCTAATCAAAATACGTGCAAAAGCGATCCTGCGCACGTTCTCTTGTGGCCGAATCGCTTGAGCATCCTCATTGTTTGTTTGATGTGTTTTTCGGGTGCCTGGTATTCTTATGTTCGGAAGACATTCCCGAAGCTGGAATGACGGCAGAGATAGAAAACAAGAATGGCCAATGAATTCGGTTTGAATGATTTCAGTCAGGATCTGCTCGACCTCACCGGCAGAAGTATCCTGGTGACGGGAGGGACCGGCTCATTCGGGCAGCGGTTTGTCAGGACGGTGATGTCCAACTGGATGCCGAACCGGCTGGTCATTTATTCCCGCGATGAACTGAAGCAGTTCGAGATGTCCCATGCGCTCCGGCGGGAACTGACCGGCGATCAGTTTTCCCGATTGCGGTTCTTCATCGGCGATGTTCGCGACGGGCCGCGGCTGCAAATGGCCATGCGGGATATCGACATCGTGGTTCATGCGGCTGCGCTCAAACATGTGCCGATCGCAGAATACAATCCCATGGAGTGCGTCAAGACGAACATCGTCGGCGCCGAGAATGTCATCGCGTCGGCGATCGCCCAGGACGTGGCGAAGGTCGTCGCGCTATCGACGGACAAGGCGTGCAATCCGATCAATCTTTACGGCGCCAGCAAGCTCGCCTCCGACAAGGCGTTTATCGCGGCGAACAATCTGGTCGGTTCCGGTCGGACACGCTTTTGCGTGGTGCGCTACGGGAACGTCGCCGGCTCCCGCGGTTCGGTCATCCCGTATTTCCGTGAGATTGCCCGCAAGGGGGAGGCGCTCACGATCACCGATGAGCGGATGACGCGGTTCTGGATCACACTGCAGCAGGGCGTCAATTTCGTTCTTTCGAGTTTCAAGGTGATGCAGGGCGGGGAAATTTTCGTTCCGAAAATTCCGAGCTCTTCGATCACCATGCTGGCAAAGGCGATCGCACCCGACCTGCCGATCGAAGTCGTCGGGATACGGCCCGGCGAAAAGATACACGAAATGATGATCGGGGAAGATGATGCCCGGGTTACTGTTGACCTTGGTGATCGGTACGCAATCGAACCCGAATTCGTCGATTATGGCCGCCGCTCGTTCCGCGAGACGCTGAACGCAGTTCCGGTTCCTGCGGAGTTTTCCTATTCCAGCGCCACGAATGACTGGTGGCTCGATCAGGAGAGCCTGCGCCGGATGCTGGATCTGGTGGATGCCTAGGGGCAGCTTCCGGAAAAGGTAAGCCGGAGCAATTCCATAAGTTGTTGATAGGAGCTTTGGTACACGCGCGCCGGCTCTTTTATTTGTTAGATCTTCTGAAGCGGGCTTGGAGAGCGCATGTATTGGTTTGCCTGATAGATGTGATCCAGGTTCAATTCTATACGGTTTCGAACTTGTAGACCGGTACGTGGTTTTTCTGAAAGCGTATTCAACGGCGGGAAGACGTTCTCATGGCAAGGCAACAGGTTCTCAGGCAGACACCCACCAACCCGGTCGTAGCCTCTCTGCAAAAAGCGATTGCCCTGCAGTCTTCCGGCAAACTTGAAAAGGCCTTGCGCATCTACAAATCCGTGTTGAAAAAACACCCGCGCAATGCCGATGCGAACCATCTTCTCGGTGTCACCTATCGCCAGCTCGGATATCCGAAACGGGCCATCGAATACATCGGGAAAGCAATCCAGTTTTCTCCGGACAAAGCGCCTTTCTTCACGAACCTGGCCCGCGCTCAGGCGGATCTTCCCGAGAGCTCCCTGGAAGAGATCCTCCAGAACGCGGAAAAAGCGATCAGACTGGATGCCGGGCAGGTCGAAGCGATCAACCTGAAGGCCATCACGCTGTTCAAGTTAGGGCGCAAGCCTGAGGCTGAACGTGTTTTCCAGAAGCTGCAGTCCGACTTTCCCAACTACCTGGAAGGTTACCGTAACTTTGGCAAGCTGTTGATGGAAAAAGAGGAACACGAGAAGGCCCTGTCCATCTTCGAGAAACTGGTACAGAAGGAGCCGGACAACGCCGAACACCGTGCGGCCCTGATTTGGTGTCGACTGACACTCGAAGACTACGACACTGTCGAAACGGAATTGGCGGATGCGCTGAAACGTTTTCCTGACGATGGCGATATCAAGCATCAGGCCGCCAAATATCTGTACATGATCCGCCAGCCCTATGAGGCACTTTCCTTTGCGGAAGATGCGGTCCGTGCCGATCCGAAAGACTCGGGACGTCACGTGACCCTCGGTCTTTGCTACCTGTTCATGCGCCGCCGGGAAGAGGCGCTTGAATCCTTCCTGCTCGCCAAGCGCCTGGCCAATGGGGACAATCCCCAGATCGACTGGAACCTGTCGCTGACGTACATGGCTCTTGGGGACTTCGAAAAAGGCTGGGATCTGCACCCGGCAAGGCTCGCCGGTAAGGGCCTGGGTGGCGTCATGAGCCGGGAGTTCGATGTCCCCCTCTGGGATGGGGGCGATCTAACGGACAAAACCCTTCTGGTCTGGCAGGATCAGGGGATCGGCGACACCATTGTCTCGGGCATCATGCTGCATGATCTGCTCGAGCGTGGCGGCAGGATCATTTACGAAGGCCCGCCCAAGACCGTAAAACTGTTTCAGCGAACCTTTCCGGACATCGAGTGCCGCGGGACGAGGATTCCATACAATGCCGATGATCCGTCGGCCAAACCCGATTATGACTGCCAGATCGCCATCTCTGATCTGGGTGGTCATTTCCGCCGCAGCCGCGAGGCGTATGCAAAGGCCAGGAGGCCGGCGTTCAAGTTCGACCGGGATCAGGCACTCGGTTTCCTGGAACGCCTGAAAGATCGCGCAGATGGGCCGATTGTCGGCGTCTCCTGGAGATCGCAGAACCTGGCAACATCCCGGATGAGGTCCTATCTGTCCGCGCCGGACTTCTGCCCCGTCATGGCGTTCGACGGTGTGACCTATGTAAACCTGCAATATGTCAGCGTGGAAAAAGAACTGCGTTTCCTGGAAGAGCATACCAACGGGAATTTTATCGATTTCCCGGATGTGGATCTGTTCGACGACCTGGATTCCGCAATGTCTCTTTCCGCGATCTGCGATTTCGTCGTTGCCGCAAATACCTCGGCATCCGTCTTGCCCGCGGTCCTGGACATTCCGGTTCTGAGTTGGGGCGCGCCTTATCTGATGCCGCTTCTGGAAGGGAAATACATCCTTACCTTACCTACGACGCATTACTGCGAAATAGACGAGAGGCTTCCGACAAAGGAAATCGTTCCGGTGCTCAAGGAGGAACTGGGGAAGCTTCTGAAGGACTTTTCCCCCGAGGCCCGGAACAGGCGGTTGGGGCTGTAGGGAATGGTGCCGAAGCGGACCGAGACTTTTGAACTTTCCCGGTCCGCGATCGGAACGTAGCTCGCAGAGAGTGTGTATAACAAAAACGCCTAAGCGAGCCGGCTTCTCTTCGGATCGTAGAACGGCGCCAACTGAACGGCTGCCGGGAACCGCTCGCAAGCGATCTCGACCTCGAAGTTTCCGCTCTCGATGAACTCCTTCGTCACGCCGTTCGGATGGCCGATGTAGCCCATTCCGAGCGATGCGTTGAGCCGGTGGCCGTAGGCGCCGGACGTTACCGAGCCGACAATCCGGCCGTCTTTCAGGATCGGCTCCTCATGATAGAGGAAGGGGATGGGGCCGTCGCAGTCCACCCGGATCTGCGCCAGCTTGCGACGGGGAAGCCAGCCCGCACATCCGTGAAGCAAGGCTTCGCGACCGAGAAAGCCGCCCGGTTTGTCGTAAGCGACGGCAAATTCAAGACCGGCCTCGCAAGGCGTGTCGTCCTGGCCGATATCATGTCCCCAGTGACGGTAACCCTTCTCCATTCGCAGCGAATTGAGCGCGAAATATCCGGCTTGTCCGAGGTTGAACTCCGTGCCCGCCTCGACAAGCCGGTCGTACACGTGCTGGGCAAACTCGGCCGGAATGTAGAGTTCCCAGCCAAGCTCGCCGACATAGGTGAGCCGGCTTGCGCGCACTTTGGCATAACCGATCTCGATCTCCTGACTGGTGCCGAAGGGAAACGCGTTGTTGGAAAAATCGGCACCCGAAAGCTGCTGCAGCAGCGCCCGCGATTTCGGTCCCATCACGCCCAGCATCGGCAGGCCTGAGGTCAGGTCGGTGATGAACACACGCGCGTCGTCCGGTATCTGCCTGCGGAACCAGGACATGTCCCGTGTCTGACTGGTGGCGACGGAGACAACCATGAACGAAGTCTCCGCGAGCCGGGTCACGGTCACGTCGGCTTCGATCCCGCCGCGCTCGTTCAGGCATTGGGTATAGACGATCTTGCCCGCGGGCACATCGATCTGGTTGGCGCAGATCCGGTTCAGCACCCGGCAGGCATCGCGGCCGTCGAAGCGGAATTTCGTGAAACAGGACTGGTCGAACAGCGAGACGTTTTCCGCAACGTTGCGGCACTCCTCTGAGACATTGCCGAACCAGCTGGGCTTTCCGTAGGAATAGGCGACCGCGCGCTCCTGCCCGGGTTTCCAGAAGAAGCCGGGCCGTTCCCAGCCTGCCGCTTCCGTCATCCAGGCGCCTGCCGCTTCGAGCCGATCATGGAACGGGCTGCGTCTTGCGCCGCGCGCGGTCTCGACCTGCAGGCTGGGCCAATGCATGCTGAACAGCAGCCCCAGCGTTTCCTTCGTACGGTCGTAGAGATAAGTCCTGTTCGACTGGAACGGCTGCATGCGCCGGACGTCGACATCCGAAAGGTCGACCGGGGCATAGCCGTCGCGGATCCAGTCGGCCAGCGCCTTGCCGACACCGCCCGAAGACAGAATGCCGACGGAGTTGAAGCCGCAGGCCGCAAACAGGTTCTCCACCTCCGGCGTCTCGCCCAGCAGGTAACGGTCGTCCGGCGTGAAGCTTTCCGGACCGTTGAAGAAGAGCTGGATGCCGGTATGCGCGAGCGACGGGTAGCGCTCGATGGCCTTTTCAAGATAGGGCGAGATATGTTCGAGATCCTCCGGTAGGGTTCCGAAGCAGAAATCCTCCGGAATGCCTTCATGCCCCCAGGGCTTGGCGTCGGGCTCGAAAAAGCCGAACAGCAGCTTGCCCGCATCCTCCTTGAAATAGGAGCATTCGTCACCGACGAAAACGATCGGCAGGTCGCGGGTGAGCTCGGGCATGGCCTCGGTGACCATGTAGTAGTGCTCGGCGGCATGCAGCGGCAGGGACACGCCGAACCGGGCGGCGAAGTCCCTTGACCACATGCCGCCGGCGATCACCACCTTGTCGGCGCGAACCTCCCGGTCTTCCAGACGGACGCCGACGGCCTTGCCGTTTTCGATCAGGATCGCGTGAACGGGGCAGTTTTCGAAGATCTTCGTCCCGCCCGTGCGTGCGCCCTTGGCGAGCGCCATGGTCACGTCGGCCGGATTGACCTGGCCGTCCTTCGGCATCCAGATGCCGCCGGCCAGATCGTCGCTGCGGATCAGCGGGTAGCGTTCGGCGACCTCTCCTGCGGACAGGACATGCGCCTCCAGGCCGAAATTGCGGGCCATGGACACGCCGCGCTTCAACTCCTCCAGCCGTGCCTCGTGCGTGGCGAGCCGGAGCGCGCCATTCTGCTTATAGCCGGTCTCCTGACCGGTTTCGGCAGCAAGGCTGGTGAAGAGTTCGCCGGTGTATTTGGCAAGCTCGGTCATGTTGCGGGTCGCGCGCAATTGCGTGACCAGCCCGGCGGCATGCCACGTGGTACCGCTCGTCAGTTGCTTGCGCTCGAACAGGGTCACGTTCGTGATCCCGATCTTTGTCAGGTGATAGGCAATCGAGCAGCCGGCGACGCCGCCACCTATGATTGCGACGTCACACCGTGCGGGCACTTCGTTCATGTCTTCCTCCCGTCCGTTCCTGCCTTGACGCGGATCCGCGCTTGTTATTTTCCGGTCATGCCGGCGGCGATCAGGGTCACCATCTCGAACATCATCACCATGGCCAACTGGGCCGTGATCTGATTCGGGCTGTCTTTGGTCGGCATCAGGCACACGACATCGCCGCCGATGATGTTGAGCCCTTTCAGACCCTGCAGGATGCGGGTCGCCTGGCGGATCGACAGCCCGCCGAAGCCCGGCTCGATGTTGGAAACGCCCGGCGCCACAGACGGATCGAGGGAGTCGAGATCGAAGGTGATGTAGGCCGGCAGGTCGCCGACCCGCTCGCGGATGATTTCAATGGTCCGCTCAACGCCGAGATCGTCGACCTCGTCCATCGTCAGGACGCGGTAGCCGAGGTCGCGGCTCGTCGCGCCGACCTGACCGGTGTGGATCGTCGCCGAAGGGTGACCGCGAATGCCGAGCTGGGTGCTGGCGCTGGCGTCGACGACGCCGTCACGCACGGTGTAGGCGGCCCAATGTCCGGCCGACTTCCGCGCGCCGTTCCAGTGTTCCATGTTCTCGTAGGTGTCCGTGTGCGCATCGAAGTGGATCAGCGCACATTTCTTTCCACCGGAGAGATTGCGTCCTTCCCCGGCAATGGCCTCGAGGATCGGCCCTGTAATGGAGTGGTCGCCGCCGATGGAGACCGGCCGGGTTCCGGCCGCATCCAGGTGCCGGTAGAAGGCCTCGATGTCGCGGACGCAGGCTTCGTTGTTCATGCCTTCGGGCAGGGGAACATCGCCGAGATCGTGGCAGCGCACGGCATCCCACGGCGAAAAGCCGTGAACGCCGTGGGCCCTGCGGTAATAGCCCGATACGTGGCGCACCGCGCGCGGTCCCAGATGCTGGTCCCGTTCGGTCGACCCGTTGCCGGAGCTGTGCGGCACGCCAACCAGGCCGATATCGCATTTGGCCGGGTCGAAATCATGCTCGCAGCGGAAGAACGTCGGTACTCCCCACCAATACCATGCGGACGATTCCGCGCGCGCCTTCTGGAACGGGTCAGACATTCCGTCTCTCCTTAGTCAAATCAGGGATGAATCAGTTTCTGCAGGAACGCGGCGGCCCGGTCCGTCTGCGGATTTGCGAAGAAGTCTTGCGGCGGCGCGGATTCCACGATCGCGCCCCGGTCCATGAAGGCGACACGATCGGCGACCCGCTTCGCAAAACCCATTTCATGGGTCACGCAGATCATGGTCATGCCGGTTTCGGCCAGATCGGTCATCACGTCGAGCACCTCGCCGATCATCTCCGGATCGAGCGCCGAGGTCGGCTCGTCGAACAGCATCGCCTTGGGCTCCATGCACAGCGCCCGGGCAATCGCCACGCGTTGCTGCTGGCCACCGGAAAGCTGGCCCGGATACTTGTCGGCCTGGTCGAGGATGTGCACCCGGTCGAGATAGCCGCGCGCCCGGTCGCGCGCCTCGGCGTCGGAGATGCCTTGCGTGCGTTTCGGCGCAAGGATGCAGTTCTCCAGCACGCTCAGATGCGGAAACAGGTTGAAGCTTTGAAACACCATACCGACGTGGCGCCGGATATGGGTGAGCGATACGCCGGGGGCGTAAAGCTGCTGGCCGTCAAAGGTGATCGTGCCGGCATCGTGGTGCTCAAGGGCGTTGATGCAGCGGATCAGGGTGGATTTTCCCGAACCGGAAGGCCCGCAGATCACGATCTTTTCGCCCTGGAAGACCGAAAGGCTGACATTGTCGAGGGCGGTGAAGTCCCCGTAGTTTTTCCGCACGCCTTCCAGGCGGATGATCTCAGTCCCGCTCATCTTGCGCCTCCTACCGAGCCGGGCATGCCGGTCTTTTCCCAGGCAAAGCGGCGTTCGATGCGTTTCTGGATCGCCATCAGGGTGAAGACCATGACCAGGTAGTAGATCAGGGCCGCGAGATAGTACTCGCTGAACTGGAAGGTGCGGGCGACGGAGATCTGGGTCACCGTCATCAGTTCCTGCAGGGAAATCACCGAGGCAAGCGAGGTGATTTTCAACAAGGTAATGAACTCGTTGACAGTCGGCGCAAGGGCTATGCGCGCGGCCTGGGGGAAGACGATGAAACGGTATACGTCCGTGTGGGTCAGGCCGAGGGCAATGCCTGCAGCCCCTTGCCCGTGATCGACCGCACGCAAGGCCGCGCGATTGATCTCCACCTGGTAGGCCGCTTCATTGAGCGAGAGCGCCAGCCAGGCGGCGAGGAACGGGTTAAACCATGGCTCCCGGAATACGGGGATGAATTGCGGCAGCGCGTTCCAGACGAAGAGCAGCAGCAGAAGCTGCGGGACAGCGCGAAAGATCAGGACGTAGCCGGTGGCGAGGGTACGTGCCACACGGTTAGATCCGTTCAGCACCAGTGCCATGGGCAGCGATATGGCGATCGCCGTCGCATGGCTGATCACGGTCAGGGAGAGCGTGATGAGCGCACCCTTGAGATAGGCAGCCGATGTCAGGGCCGACCAGAAAACCTGGGTATCGAACTCCATCACGCCCTCTTCTGCTTGGGTTCAGGCAATCACTCGCCGATGCCGGCGAGCTGCGACGGCGACAGTTTCCAGGTTTCGACGATGCCTTTGAGCGTGCCATCCGCGATCAGGGCGGCGATTGCCTTGGCAAGCTTGGCCTTGTCGTCGCCATTGGGCCGGATATAGGCGGCGTAAGGCTGGGGCGTTTCCAGCGGCACGGTCCAGACCGTTTCGAATTGTCCGGGATTTTCAAATTCGCGATAGGCGACTTCCGTGTCCTGGGTCATCACGCCGTCGACGCGGCCGACCTGCAGCTGCTGGATCGCGTCTGTCTGCTTGGGATAGACCTGCACGTTGATCGCAGACAGCCCCTTGGCTTCCAGCGCGGCGCTCATCTGGTTGAGCTCTTCGACATATTTGGTGCCGGACTGTGCGGCGATGGTCTTGCCGGCGAGATCCTCGACGCTGGCAAAGGGTGCAGCACCCTTCTTGGCGACGATGACGATGAAGGTGTTCAGGTAACCGACACCGTCGAAGGTCTTCTGCCGTTCCTCGGTCAGAAGCGTGCCGCTGATTACCGCATCACAGCGGGAGGCGCTGAGGCTCGGCAGAAGGCCGCTGAAATCCATGGTCATGACCTTGGGCTCGACGCCCCAGTGCGCGGCGAGGGCGGAAACCACATCGACGTCCACGCCGACCGGCTTCTGTTCTGCCGACATGAACTCCATGGGCGGGAATGTCGGGTCCTGGCAGACGGAAAACACGCCGTCCTCAACGAAACTGGGTGAGTCTGACGCCGCTAGGGCCGGGGTGGCGATAAGGGCCGCGACAGCGGTGACCGCGGCAGCGAATTTTCTGGAAGATCTGGACATATCAGGCTCCTTCAAGGCTGGAAGGCATGTGAGCGCTTGTTCGGTATTAGCGAACTTAGTAATCTATTTAACTGGTGATCCTGTCAATATATTTCGCTTACAGAGGACTTTTTATGTTATTAATATACAAAATTGCCTACCGATTGGGCAGGATGACCGCCAAAAGCCTCGGGAATGCACAAATTCGCTTCGCAAAAGGTCGCTTTTGCGCCGCTTCTAACTTTTGACTAGGACGACAGTCGGCTGATATCGAAGCCGTCAAGCAACGACTCTTGAGGATAAAAACGCATGGCGCTCACACCCACAGACAAGCCTTCGATCAATATCGGGGACAAGCTGCGCCAGCGCCGTCAGGAACTGGGCATGACGCTCAGCGACGTGGCCGAAAACATCGGGGTGACAAAGGGATTTCTGAGCGAGGTGGAACGGGACAAAACCTCGCCTTCCGTTGCCTCGCTTCTGCGGATCTGTGAGACCCTGAGCATGCCGATCGGTGCGCTCTTTCCCAACAACGAGTCACAGGTCATCCGGAAGTCGGAACGGCTGTCCATCAAGTTCGGCGGCATCGACATCGACGACTTTCTGATCAACGCGCACCAGCAATCCAGGTTCCAGGCGATCCTCTCGCAAATGCGGCCGGGTGGCGGCGGCGGGGATGAGCTCTACAGCGTCAACTCCCAGGAAGAGTTCGTGTTCGTGCTCAAGGGCAGCGTGCGGATCACCCTGGAAGGGGAGACGACCGTTCTCGATGAAGGCGACACCATGAGCTTCAACCCGAGGCTCCCCCATACCTTCAAGAACAATTCGGACACGGAACCGGCGGAAGCCCTGTTCATCGTCTCACCGCCCCCTCGCAACTGAAATTGCGCTAAGCGCCGGCCGCAGCCAGCAGGGATGCATTGCCGCCGGAGGCGGTGGTGTCGATGCAAACATGGCGCTCGAGATGGCAATAGCCGGCCATGTCGCGATCGGTCACCAGCGGAACAAGCGGTCCGTCCCGTTTCGCAAGTGCCATGCGGGTGGCCCGCAAGTCGGCCTCATCGCTCCACAATGCGACCACAGAAACCCCGGACAGTCCGGTGAGATCGTCCCGGTCCAGGAAACCCGCGATGGCCGAGCCGTCGTTCACGCCTGGGCAGACGACAAGGGCCGGACAGCCGTTCTCCTGGGCGATCTGCGCCTGTTCTGCGGCATCCTCGGGCGTTGGGCCAAGGCACAGGACCTTGCCGCGCGGATAGAAGGAGAGCTGATTGGATTCGCCGGTGGGTCCAGGCATTTCCAGAGTTTTCAGGATCGTGCGCCCGGTGTCGGGCAAGTTGTCCAGGGCCTGCTGCACGGTTTTGAGTTCCACCGGTCCGGCGGGGTCGGCTTTGGAAACAGGCCGTTCGGGCAATCGGGTAAAGCGCGGGACATAGTTCGGCCCGCCGGCCTTTGGCCCGGTTCCCGACAGGCCTTCGCCGCCGAACGGCTGGGACCCGACGATCGCGCCGATCTGGTTCCGATTGACGTAGATATTGCCGACATTGAGGCTCGTCGTCACATGCTCGACCCGGTCGTCGATCCGGGTGTGCAGACCGAATGTCAGGCCATAGCCGCTGGCGTTGACATCCGCGAGGATGCGGTCGACATCGTGAGACTTGAACGTGGCGATGTGCAGGACCGGTCCGAATATTTCGCGGTGCATGTCCTTCATGCCTTTTACGCGAATGGCGGCGGGGCCCACGAACGTCCCCTCCTTGGGGGGCTTCAGCTGTTTGAGCAACCGGCCCTCCGATCTGGCCGTTTCGATATGCGCCTCGATCTCCTTGCGCGCCGTCTCGGTGATGACCGGGCCGACGTCGGTGCTGTAATCCCACGGGTTGCCGAGGACCAGTTCATCCATTGCGCCATAGAGCATCTCGAGGAAGGCCGGGGCGACATCTTCCTGCAGGAACAGGATGCGGAGCGCCGAACAGCGCTGGCCGGCAGAGCGGAAAGCGGAGTTGACGATATCGCGGATGGCCTGTTCGGGTAGCGCGGTGGAGTCGACGATCATGGCGTTCAAGCCGCCGGTTTCGGCAATCAGGGGCGCATCGGGTGCGGCGCGCTTTGCCATGGAGCGATTGATCATCTGCGCCGTGCCGGTTGATCCGGTAAAGCAAACGCCGGAGATACGCGGATCGGCGACGATCTTCGCGCCGACGACCGAGCCGCGGCCCGGAAGCAACTGGAGAACGCTGCGCGGAACACCGGCCTGATGAAGCAGCTTCACCGCAATCGCTGCGATGATCGGCGACGGCTCGGCCGGTTTGGCCAGCACGCCGTTGCCGGCGGCCAGGGCGGCCGCGATCTGTCCGGTGAAAATGGCAAGCGGGAAATTCCAGGGCGAGATGCAGGCGAACAGACCACGCTGCTTACGTTCGCCGAGCCCGGGGATCCGGGCCGCATAATAGCGCAGGAAGTCGACCGCTTCGCGCAGCTCCGCGATCGCGTCTGGCGGGGTCTTTCCGGCTTCACGGGTCAGGGCGGCGAAGATCTCGCCGAAATTCTGCTCATAGAGCGCGGCGGCACGATTGAGGATCTCCGCCCGTTGCGGGCCGGGGCAGTCGCTCCAGTCGCCTGCGGCATCCAGGGCGGCTTCGGCGTCCTCAAGCGTGGCCTCTGTCAGCGTGCCGATCAGGTCGCCGGGATTGGAGGGACTGTGAACCGTTCTGGGCGCGACACCCCTGAATTCGGCCGCCAGAAGTGGCTTCGCGACCCATGTGGCCTTGAGAAAGGGTTTGCGGTTCCGGTCGATGTCGCCCAGGTCGCGGTCGTCGTGGAGATCCCAGCCTTTCGAATTCATCCGCTCCGGCGCGAACAGATCGCTCGGGCGTTGGACATGGGCGGCGGGCTTTTCCATGTCCGCGGGCAGGGCCTCGAAGGGGTCCGCGGCGACCTGGGCTGCCGGGACTTTTTCGTCGACGATCTGATTGACGAAGGAGGAATTGGCGCCGTTTTCGAGCAGGCGCCTGACCAGATAAGCGAGAAGATCGCGATGGGCTCCGACGGGAGCATAAATGCGGCAACGGGTTCCCTCGTTCTGCTTGACCTGGCGGTGCAGCACTTCGCCCATGCCGTGCAGGCGCTGGAACTCGAAGGCGGACTTGTCTTCCGCCAGTTCGAGAATGGCCGAAACCGTATGCGCATTGTGCGTGGCGAACTGCGGATAGATGCGGTCGGTCATGCCGAGCAGCTTGGCGGCACAACAGATATAGGAGACGTCGGTGGCGCACTTGCGGGAAAAGACCGGAAACCCGTCCAGGCCTTCCACTTGCGCGCGCTTGATTTCGCTGTCCCAATAAGCGCCCTTGACGAGACGGACCGTGATCTTGCGGTCAAGCTTTTCCGCGAGATTATAGAGCCAGTCGAGCACGGGTGCCGCCCGCTTACCGTAAGCCTGGACGACCACGCCGAAACCGTCCCAGCCTGCCAGGCGCTTGTCGCGCAGAACCGCTTCGATCACATCGAGAGACAGATCCAGGCGATCGGCCTCTTCCGCATCGATGTTGAGCCCGATGTTGTGCTCGCGGGCCAACAGCGTCAGGGCCAGCGTGCTGTGTACCAGTTCACTCATCACGCGGTCGCGCTGGCCGACCTCGTAGCGCGGATGCAGGGCGGAAAGCTTGATCGAGATACCGGGATTGTCGCGGATGTCGTCCGATTTGGCCTGGGCGCCGATCGTCTTGATCGCGTCGCTGTAGGCGTTGAAGAACTTCCTGGCATCGCGTGCGGTCAACGCGGCTTCACCCAACATGTC
This sequence comes from Roseibium sp., assembly GCF_048260565.1. Lineage (GTDB taxonomy): Bacteria > Pseudomonadota > Alphaproteobacteria > Rhizobiales > Stappiaceae > Roseibium. The sequence continues at coordinate 35,000 of NZ_JBLXGP010000019.1, forward strand.
ATAGGAGTAGGTGTATCCCTTCTTGACCGAGCTCTTTCCGCGGGAAAGCGCGCTGTCGATGCTTTCGCCCAGAACGAACTGATTGCCCAGCTCCTTCATGGCCGCCTTGACCGCCATGCGGATCACCGGCTCGCCGACCCGCTTGACGGCGCCATGCAGCACCTGCGCCACGCCCCTGGACTTTTCGTCATCCAGGACCCGTCCGGTCAGCATCAGCGCCCAGGTGGAGGCATTGACCAGGGAGGAGGACGACCTGCCCAGATGGCGGCCCCAGGAAGACGGTGCGATCTTGTCCTCGATCAGATCGTCGATGGTCTCGGCATCGGGAACCCGCAACAAGGCCTCCGCGAGGCACATAAGGGCAATGCCTTCGTCGGTCGACAAACCGTATTCGGCGAGAAAGACTTCCATCAGGCCGGGCGCCGCATCGGCGCGGATGGCCTCCACGAGGGAGTGTGCCCTGGTCGCAATGGCGCGCCTCCGGCCGGGGTCGGGCTGAAACTTCGCCGTCAGGCGCTCAAGGACGGCGCCGTCCTCCGCCAGATGGAGTTCGGACATTTGCTTCCGCGGCGCGCTCAGCTCGTTCATGGCAGGACCTCGTATCAGGAGGTTTCAGTATCGCATGCTTTCAAAAGGCATATTTCCCTGATATCAATCGACTTTATAGAGATAGAACTTAAAAATAGGATTCTTTCAGGTCATATGGCTAAGAATATAGAAGAAGTTAGGCAATTGGACCGATATGATCGGCAAATCCTTGATATTCTTTCATCGGATGGGCGGCTGCCGGTTACGGACCTGGCGCGCCGCGTCGGCCTGTCGAAAACCCCCTGCCAGACGCGGCTGAAGCGGTTGCAGGACGAAGGCTATATTCAGGGATTTCGGGCGGTGCTCAATCCGCAGAAGCTCGGCAAGGAGCATGTCGCCTTCACCGAGGTGACCCTGTCGGATACGCGGGAAGCGGCGCTAAAGGCCTTCAACGCCGCGGTCCAGAAAATTCCGGAGATCGAACAGTGCCACATGATCGCCGGCTCCTTCGACTATCTCCTGAAGGTCCGCACCGCGAACATGCAGAGCTATCGCAAGATCCTGGGCGAAACGATCACCGCCCTGCCGCACGTCTCCAACACATCGACCTATGTGACCATGGAAGCGGTCAAGGATTTGGCTTTTTGATCATCCAGGCGGATCAACGGACGCGCCTTGCGATATCGGCCCGGGCCGAAACCCCGAAACCCCGGCATAGCGATCAAAAGTCCGACAGCGCTTCCGGCATCCAGTGGCTGGACTTGCGGTCGGCCTTGAAGAAGCAGCGGCCGTATTTTGCCAGGACCTCCTGATCGATCTCGAAACCGAGACCCGGTGTTTCAGGCATCACGTACCAGCCGTTTTCGTGCAGGAACGGCTGGGTGAAGATCAGGTCGCGGCCTTCGGGAATCCAGCCGGGGGGCGAGACCGGATATTCAAAAAGCGCCTCGCCGGCAAAGCCGCTGGCGGCAAAGACATGGGCATTGACGATGAAGCCGAAGCCGTTCGACCAGCAATGGGGCGTGAACTTCACCCCCTGTTCGCGGCAAAGCGCGGCGACCTTGAGGCTCTGGGCGACCCCGCCGGCCCACATGGCGTCCGGCTGATAAATATTGTAGCAGCCCATCTTCAGCATCCGGGCAAGTTCCCGGTAGCCCATCACGTGCAGCTCGCCACCGGCGACGGGCACGCGGGAATGGGTCGTCAGCCGGGCGATTTCCTCATGCCATTCGCCGAACAGCGGTTCCTCCACCCAGGCAAGCCCGACATCCGCGGCCGCATCCACGAAGCATTTGGCGCGGTCCAGCGACCACAGCGGCGCATCGCCGTTCTGGGTCAGGCGGAAGGCCTGATTGCAGTCGACGGAGATCTTCATCCGTCCCTGCATATATGTGGCGATGTCGGATATGTGTTCGATATCAACCGCCTCGTCGAAGTCGTGGACACGGATTTTCATCGTGTCGAAGCCTTCGGCAAGCCGGGCCTCGGCTTCCTCGCGCCGGGCTCCGGGGTCGCGAAGTTCGCCGGAGGAGGCATAGAGCCTGATGCGGTCGTCGGTTCCGCCAAGCAGTTTGTAGAGCGGCAGGCCGGCGGTTTTCGCCTTGATGTCCCAGAAGGCAGGCTCCAGCCACCAGTTGAAATTGCCGCCCGCCGCCATGATCTGGATGCGCTCTGCCAGATTGTCGATATCGTTTGCGTCCTGACCGAGAAAGAGACCGGCCAGCAGGTCGCCGAGCCCGGCGCGCTCGCGCCCGGCAGCCGGAAAACCGCTCCACCCCTCGACACCGTCATCGGTGATGAACCGGACAATACACATGGAGACATGGGTCCTGATCGTGCCGGGTATCCAGGACGGCGCATGCGGTGCCGGCAGCGGCGTTTTCACGAGATAGAGTTCGACGCGGTCAAGCACTTGCATGGTCGATCCTTTGAAATGGGGCAGACGCCTGGAGGGCGTTCCGGACATCTCGGCCAAGGTCGGCCGATGCTCTAAGGAAAGCTATGAAGACAATGGACTGGCCGATATATCCAATTTGGCAAATTTAAGAGGCCAATTCCGATCCGGGGCGGGTAAGGCGTACTCTTGGATTTCTGATTTAAACGGTCGCGCGGCGTGTTGGCTTGCCGCTTGCCGTCATCGGACACCATTGCCCGGGTAGACCAACACCTTGTCGGTCATTAACAATCAAAGCGAACCACCCACGCGGGTCTGATCAGGCCCTTCCCTAAGGAACTCCGGTATGTCCTTGAAGGTTCTCTTCATTGGAGGCACAGGCGAACTGTCGCTTGCTTGCGTCCGCGAGGCGGTTGCGGCCGGGCACAGGGTGTCCGTCTTCAATCGGGGCCGCCATTGCGAAGACTTGCCCCCGGCTGTCGAGCTGATTGCGGGTGACCTGGAAAGTGGCGATGTCTACGACGAACTGGGGGAGCGCCATTTTGATGTGGTCTGCCAGTTTCTGGCGCTGGCACCCGAACAGATCAGACGCGACATGGCCCTTTTTGCGGGCAAGACTGCGCAATATATCTTCGTCTCCTCAGCCTGTGTGTATGATCGGCGGTCGGTAACATCCGCCCTGACCGAAGACGCAGTGCGCGCCAACGCGGTCTGGGACTATGCGCAAGGCAAGATTGCCTGCGAGGATTTGCTAATGGCGCAAACAGGGCTGGATTTTACCATTGTCCGTCCTGCCCATACGCTCAGAACACGCCTGCCCACGATGATGTTTGAAGGCGATGTGATCGGCCGGCGGATGGTGCAGAACCGCCCCGTGATTGTCGCCGGCGAAGGCAATGTCCCCTGGACATTGACGCGCGCGGTCGACTTCGCGGTGCCCTTTGTCCGGCTCTTGGGGTGCAAAGAGGCTTTGGGCAAAGCCGTGCACATCGCGTCAGATCAGGGGCACAGCTGGACCGATATCTACCGCGCGCTGGGGGATATGCTTGGTCACGAGGCGCATATCGTCCATATACCGGCCGAAACGCTTGCCCAGGTCCATCCCGCCTGGCGTGAGCCGCTTCTGGGCGACAAGATCTGGCCGACCACGTTCGACAACAGCGCTCTTCGGCGGATCGTTGGCGACGTTGAAATGGCAGGTGATCTGGATGTTATCCTGAATGAGCCCGTCCGCTGTTTCCACCAGCGTTCGCGCGGGCTTCAACGGCAGGATGAGCAGCTTGACCGTCTGATCGATCACATTATCGAAAGCAGCGGTTTTTGAAGCGCTGGCAACAGATCCTGAATTGCGGAAAAGCTTCGGAATTGGCCTTCGTTCATCTGGAAAGAGGTGCCTGCGTTTGTGGAACGGCTTCTTTTCCGGGCGCTGAGAAAGCATCAGGTCGCCGGCCTTGAAATGGGGCTGTCGCCGGGAGGGCGTTCCGGACATCTCGGCCAAGGTCGGCCGATGCTCTAAGGAAAGCTAAGAAGACAATGGACTGGTCGATATATCCAATTTGGCAAATTTAAGAGACCAATTCTGATCCGGGACAGTCCAGTCCCGCTCTGGATCGAGGAAGCCGGCGATGACATTTGGCTCATCAGCGCCATGAGCTATGCTCTGGGATACATCGACCTGGAGCAGAGAATACGACCGCCAATCGACAACCCGTTCAGCACGAGGGTGTAACCCATGCCTCCGAGATGAAGTCATTTCGCAGGATGATCGCCATGTGCGACCAGGAAGAGGCAACCGCAGGCGATGTTGGCTGGGCCGCAAGCGGATCGATCGATAGGAGTTTCCATGCCTTAGCGGAACCTTCAATGAGTGCAGCGTGCGCTCATTGAAATATTATTAATACATTTATCGCACAAATATTAATTCTGAACAAAATAAGTATTTCTCCCAATATTTAGGAGAAAAACCCAAAGTTGCACAGGGTGACAATGCCCGAAAATGGACAAAGGCCGAGCTGCCCGCTTCTTGGAGTCTCGAAAGCCGGGCAAAAAACCGGGACCGATGCTTTAGCCGCGAAGCTTGATTGCGGTCGAATCATGCAGGTGGCCTTTGCCTCGGCGCCGAGTAATATCGGCGTCTTCGATTGCGAAGGCCGCGTCCTCCTGGCGAACCCCGCACTGCAATCCTATTTCGGCACGGATTTTGAGGAAATCTACGGCAAGGTCGTCGGCGATATTTCCCATCACGCCGACTTTTCCAGTCTCCAGGCCTCCATCCAGGAAACCGCGGCTAAAGCCCGGCCAACAGCCCTGGAAATCCCGCTCGAAGACGCCGATGGCAAGGCTGAGGTCCATATCATCAACCTGGTACCTGCCCTAAGCAGCTCCGGGGAGACGATGTATGTGATTGGTTATGGCCGGAATATAGCCAATATCGAGCGATTGAAGGCCGCTGTCGCCGAAGCCGAGGATCAGTTGCACGCGGCAGTCCGGGTTCTGCCGGATATATTCTGGGTTAAGAATACCGAAGGTCGTTACCTGCTGTGTAATGAAGAATTCGATCGCTTTAACCGGATTGCGCGTAACAGCGCACTGGGTGGAAAGGCCTCTGACCTTTCTGAGGGCGAAATCTATGAAATCCACCGGAAGACGGATGAGCAAGCCCTCACCTCAACCGAACCCGTTCGCTTCCAGCTGGAAATCCCGCAAGATGAGAACAACGAAACCCGGTTCTACGAAGTCCAGAAAATCGCCATCCGGGATAGTGCGGGCGAGGTCTCCGGGCTGCTGGGATTGGCTCGAAATATAACCAATCAGCGCAAACTCGAGAATGAATTGCGCACGCGGGAGCGGGAGTACCGCCTTCTGGCGGAGCATTTGCCCGACTGCCTGATCCGTTATGACGCCAGCGCGAAACCGGTTTATATGAACGCTGCTGTTCGCCATACCTTGAAAGAACGGCTCGGCCTCGATCCAGTCGCCTTGATGGAAGACAGACAGAAGCTACACGCGAACAAGGCTGTCTTCGCCGACCTGCGAAACGTCGTGTCGGAGGTTCTGGAATACGGCAAACCGCAACAAACGGAAATAATCCTCAAGTCTCCAAACGGGGATGAGATTGTCTTTGAATTACGGCTGTTTCCCGAGTTTGACGACAATGGCCAAACGACTTCGGTCGTCGGCGTCGGTCGCGATATCACCGAGACCAAAATCGCGGAACGTCAACTGAAATTGAACGAGCAGGAACTGCGCCGGCTTGCCTATACCGACCACCTCACGGGTTTGGCCAACCGGACAACATTCACGACAACTTTGACCGAACAGTTGGAAAGCACTATCGCGAAGGGAAAAAAGATAGCGCTGCTGACCTTGGATATCGATCGCCTGAAGACGATCAACGACACGCTTGGACATACCGCGGGCGACGAACTCCTGCAGGTCATGGCCTGGCGGCTGGAAGAGGTCGCCGCGTCCGCGGCCTGGATCGGAAGGCTCGGGGGGGACGAATTCGCGCTCATTCTGTCAGACCTGGATACCCCCGAATGTGCGGAGGCACTGGCCGAGCGGATAATCCAGGAAGCCAGCATGCCGATGGTATTGGGCGATAATACTATCAATGTTTCCATAAGCATCGGGATTACGATCGGGCCGGACGACAGTTCCTGCCCCTCGGCACTCTTCCGACATTCCGACATAGCGCTGTACGCGGCCAAGGCACTGGGTCGCGGCCGTTACTGCCGGTATGACGAGGACATGAGCCGAACGATCAACAAACGCTTTGAAATGGAAGCGATGATCAACGAAGGCCTGCGCTCGGATCAGTTCCTTGCCCATTTCCAGCCCAAAATCGATTTGGGGACCCTGGAACTGCACGGTGCGGAAGCGCTTTGCCGCTGGACCCACCCGGAAAAGGGGATGATCCCGCCGGCCGAGTTCATCACGATTGCCGAAGAGACCGGACAAATCATCGAGATTGGACGACGTATTCTGAAGCAGTCCTGCGAGGTCGCCGTCGAATGCAATCGAAGCAGAACCGATCCGTTTGTGATCGCTGTGAACGTGTCCGCCCGACAACTGCTATATGGCGGCTTCCTCGGCACTTTGGGCCGTTGCCTGGAGGAAACAGGCTGCAAAGCGTCCTGGCTGGAACTGGAAATTACGGAAAGCCTGCTTCTTATTGACGATGCAGCCATCATCGAAACCCTGAACAGTATCTCCCAACTCGGCATTACCGTTTCACTGGATGATTTCGGTACCGGGTATTCGTCACTGAGCTATCTCCAGAAGTTTCCCATTTCCGGGCTCAAGATCGATCAATCCTTCATTCGCGAACTCGAAAAAGGCGGCAAACAGGGAGTTCTTGTGCGCACGATTCTGACAATGGCGCAGAGCCTGGGATTGAAGACAGTGGCCGAGGGCATCGAGACCGCGGAAATCGCCGCATGGCTTACCGAACTCGGCTGCGACGAGGGCCAAGGCTACTTTTGGCATCGTCCAATGCCGGCTGAGAGCCTTTTCGAGCTGATAGCGGGTTTCCTCCCTCAGCCCTCATTGCTGAGTGCCGGATCAGACGGTTCGGCCTAGAGCGAGAGCGTGGTGCCAGTGCCCTCAAAGTTATCGCCCGAGGCTCTAAAACGAGCACAGACATCATGGTGCAATCGTCCACACGGACATCAGCCGGGGCGGTCAAAAGACGGTTTAACTTGAAGGCCGTGAACAGCGCTAAAGTGTAAACATGGACCATCAGGGGAGCATGTCGTTATCAAGTTTCTTGCGCATCAAGACGCGGAAGAATGAGAATATTACATATGCAGTTCCTGCTATCAGGGCGTATAGAGCTTTAGGAAGATATTTCGATTCGACTTCATAGTATTTAAAAATAAAAAATATTATCCAGAAAACGATTATTATTATGACGAAGTCTCCATAAAAGAACCAATAGTCGCCAAGTCTACGTTTTAACCTGGGTGTAGATTCTTCGTCCGTCATGCAGTGCCCCATTCACGGGAACAAGTCCAGGCGCCGGGCGGTGTCGGCCGACCTTTCATTTTGGACATCACCCTGCCTTTTGCTTCCCAATCAATTTCGATGAGCAGGATAGCACAGGCACTTTCCGGGTTTTAACCGAACCAGCGCTTGAGCCAGCGGCGGAAGCCGGAGGTTGCGGTCGTCACGTTCTCTTTGACCTTTGAATGGGTCTGTTCGGCATTCTCGCCCACGTCGTCGATGAAGTCGTCGATGCCATCCACGATCGGATCGACCCGCATGCGTTTGAAGACGGAGATCGCACGCACCGTGACAAACAGGATGGCGGCCACCACGATGAAGAACAGGATGTTGAACCAGGGGATGAGGAACACGTCAGGTCCTTCGACCTGGCTGATCGAGATGGCGTTCGGGAAAATCGTGAACAGCTTGATCCGCCAGCCGTAGTGGGTCACGGCCACCCAGACATCGCCCGGCTTCTTTGCCAGGTCCTGGGCCTGGGCGGTGATGTTGCTGCTGTCGAACTTGAAGTAGGGCGGCCAGCCCCAGTCGGTGTCCTCGTTCCGGTAGACGCGCGGTTTTCCGTCCGGCCAGACCGTGTTGATGAAGCGGACATCACGGGTCCAGTTGGAGTTGGTGCCTGCGTCCGGGGCCGCCCAGAACCAGGAGGACGAACCGATATCCATGCGCTTTACGTCAGTGCCTACGATGCGGACGATATCCCGGCTGGGCAGGGTGTAATGGGCAAAGGCGAGCACGATCAGAAGGAGCGGGATGCCGACAATCCACTTGATCACTTTCATCGGTCCTTCTCCTCATAGCTGTCCTGATCCCCGCCGCGCGGGAACCGGCCCCAAGGGCCGATGTTCGGGCCAAGTCCGAGGTCGACATAATCGGAGTCCATCGCAGGTTCCGGGCCGAACAGTTCCTCGCGGGTGCCGACCTTGTCGACCACGTATTCCTCGGCCAGGAACTTGGCGACATAGGTCCTCTTCTGGTCATGCCAGGTCTTGTAGGCGGCGTAGAACGCATCCTTGTGGCAGATGAAAAGCTGGCGGAAATCGAGCGGCGTCAGTTGGGCGAGCAGCATGTTCACCAGATCCCTGTCCGCATGGTTCTGGGCTCTGAGCAGATAGAAATAGGCCGGATCGGTGACCGGCACCGTCGGCAGCTTTCCGCCTGTCTTCAGGCTCAGCCAGACCTGCGTGAGCGCGTGATAAACGTCCGGCATCCGGTCATGATACTTGCGCTTCAGGTTTCGCAGGTCACGGCGCGAGACATGGGAGAGGTCTTCGCCTTCGTTCGCGGCCGTGTCTATGGCGATGAAGTCGAGTTTCTGCTTGATGATGCTAAGGCTGTTCGGAACCCACTTGTTCGTCAACGGTTCGACCAGTCCATTGACGGACAGGAAAGCGGCAACGGCCACGGGATCCGTCAGGCTGAAGGTTTCGTTGACCGGGAGGTCGTCCCCCGGCTTGTCTGCCCACACGGAAATACAGGCCGGCTGGCTGACGTCCTGGAAGACGTAGAGCCCGCCGAAATGACTGGTGTAGAAGTTCTTCTGGGTGAAGCTCTGGGGTGTGAGCTTGACCGGCGAGCGAACGATATCGCCGGTCTGGCGGGCCAGCTGGATCATCTCTGAGATCAGGACATCGTCCCACCAGGCATCTTCTTCTTCCATGAAGCGGTCGATCCTGCCCGCCAGCTCGTCACTTGCCTCGGCATGGCCGCCGAGTGTGTCTGCCTCGACGACGATATCGCGAATGTAGAACAGGTCTTTCGGTTTCTTCAGGACGAGAACCGAATTGACCAGCTCGCCGACGACCACGTCGCGGGCCGTCAGGGCAAACAGCTGCTCTTCGTTCCGGTCGATGTAGCCGCGGATGATCTTGCGGGAGGTCGAGAACCGCGCGTTCAGAAGAGGAGCGGTTTTCTGCTCCGGCGACAGCAGGATGAACTGGCGATTGCAACCGTTCGGATTGAGGTAATAGTCGTCGCCCAGCTCGTCGCCGATTTCCGGCGAGAACCCCGAAATGTCGATGTGGAACTCGCTCAGCCCGGTTCGACGGCTCGTGAGGTGTTCCATCGCGCGATTGTATCGCTCCACCATGGCCGGCGAGCGGACCTCATGGAGGTTGCCGTACATCAGGCCGTTTTTGACAAGCCTCATCATGGGCGGCTGGCTTCCATATACCGGCGCTTGGCTTCTTCCATCCGCCGCATTTCGCGAACGGCATTCTCGATGGCCACCTCGTCGGACTTGTCGGCATAGCGGAACTCGCTGTCCGCATAGCGGTTGATTTCCTGGATGACCATGTCCACCGTGATCGGCCGGGCAAGATCGGCGATCATGGCCTTCTTGGTGTCGTAGTCCTTGAACAGGAACAGGTCGGGGTTTTCCATCCACGCGTCGGGAAGCTCGAAGTCCATGGCCCGGACCTTGACGGCATCGGTGATGTTCTTGATGGCCCGCCCGGTAAACCGTTCGTCCGCTTCCTGGATGGCCTTCAGGTAGGTACCGAGCTTTGCGATCGTGTCGAGGTCGCCGATGTCCGCGCGCACCTTTTCGAATACCCTGATCAGGCCGTCTTCCTGGGGGCGGGAGTGCCTGTCATAGGAGGCCGCAACGGCCTTCTTGAGGGCCTGCGCCTCGAAGAGCTGGTGATCGCCGACCGGGATCGAATGGTTCTTGCCCATGAGCAGGTGAAGGATGTCGATATAGTCCTCGCGCGATTGCGGTCCGTCGACTAGAAAACGGGCGCCGGCGCGCTGGCGCAGGGCGTCGTCCACGTTCTCCGGATAGTTGGAGAACATGCCGAAGGTGCAGTTGCCGCGCACGACCGTGTTGGCGCCGGCGAAGCTCTCCATCAGAACGGCGGTGATTTCCAGCTGGCCCGCCGATGACTGACGGTCGCCGCGCTTGCCCGCCAACTGGTCGATATCGTCGATCGTGCCGAAGCCGATGACATTGGGATCGATGATGTTGCGGATGAAGGCCTTGGCGTTCTGCCCGGACTTGCCCTGATAGCTGTCGATGTTGTCCGTCGACAGGTTCTGGTAGCGGAAGGCGTAACCGGCGTTGTTGCAATACTCGCTGATCAGTCCCGCCATCATCTGGATCAGGGTCGTCTTGCCCGTTCCCGGCTTGCCGTCGCCCATGAAGGTGAAGATGAAGCCGCCAATCTCCGCGAACGGGTTCAGCTTGCGCTGGAAATCGTAGGCCATCAGCATCTTGGCCAGTTTCATGGCCTGATACTTGGCAATGTGGTTGCCGATCACTTCCTCAGGCTTCTTGAAGGCCATGGCGAGCGTCGTCGACTTCGCCCGCGCGGCAGGCGTGAAGCCGGTGATGTCGAAGTTGTCGGCCTCGACCCGGTAATGGGCCGCGTTGAATGCGTCGAGATGGGCCGCACTTTCCGCTCTGAGCGCGACCTTTTCCATGATCTGCTCGCAGGCGGAGCGGATCACGGCCACCAGTTCCGCGTCATTGGACACGCCGGCGGCAATTTCCTGTTCCAGTTCCCACAGGACGCCGTGAAGGGCGAGCTGGTCGTTGTCGATGAGAATTTCCTCGATCTCGCCGCTTTGCGCTTCGGTGTCCTGTGTTTCTCCGACAAGGTCGGCCAGAAGGAAATCGCTCATGTTGGCAAAGACATGAAGCACGATCAGGGCGGAGGCCTTCAGGAGGTCGTGGAACCGCGTCTTCTGTGCGGGATCCAGCATTCCGGCGAGGTTCTTGCGCTTGAGATCGGCAAGTCCGGACTGTTCGGCGAACTGGTCGGAGGCGACCTGTGCGACCGAAAGAGACCGGCGCAGCGCCCGCAGCACACTGGCCTGAACGGGTGTGGTCAGGACATCGTCATCGCTCTCGAGAATGCGGTTCGCCAGCTGCACACCTTCCGGCCGTGCCGTGGAACGTGTGACCAGGCCCGGCGTTGTCGAGCGAAACCGCCGCCGGGTTCCAAGGCCGGGGGAGCGTTCCTCTACGCGGACCGGCTCGCTCTTGCGGGCGATGCGGGGCGTGTGGTCGAACCCTTCCAGCATGGCCTCGGCCTGCGCATATTTCGCGCGGATCCGGTCTTCCTTCAATTCCATGAGATCGGTGGAAAGTGTCACGGGTTGGAACCTACTTGTAACTGATAATCTTGCCGGAAGGGCTCACGGCGTATTTGCGGATGTCGGAGAACCCTGCCGGATTGCGCTCCGCCAGGATCTGATAGGGGCGTTGGGGCAGAATGATCGAGCGCTGCTGGTGGGTATGACCGGCGGCATCCTGCGGATTGTCCCCTTGCGCTGCAAACGGGTCCAACTGATAGACCTGCCGTTCCACGGTGCTGAAAAATCCGGCGGGTTCATGGGTGACGGAAGCGGAATGAAGCGTTTCCGTCGTCCAGGCAAGGGCCCAGTCCTCACCGGGCTTGCCGGACGCCTGGGCCAGAACCTCGCGCAGCGGGCCGGACTGCTGGGTGTAGGTATGGCTGTACATCGGCCCGACATAGAAACGTCTCAGCCGCTTCGGATGCAGGTCGTCGAAATCCCGGTCGAACCCGCCGGCAATCGTCACGAGCTTCAGCCCGGCGGATGATTGCGCCATCAGATGGCTTTGCGCCCGGGGCCAGCGACGGTGGTCGTGGGCCAGGGGACGGCTGCCGCTGTCTTCCACATCCATCACGTAGATCAGCGGGATGTTCTGCTGGCTGTCATAAACCGCCCAGTGAATGCGGTAGTTCCGCCGGCTGGGGTTGGTGCCGTCCGCCCAGACGATCCGCGGGTCATTCCGGGCCCAGAAAATCGGGCCGGTTGCAATCTGTTCGTAGTAGCGGCGCTGGGAGGCTGCGAACTGCAGGTTCAGCGGCACGGTCTGTTCGCGCAGGATATGGTTGACCATCGCCTGCTTGAGTTCCTTCATCGAAGGAAGGGACTTCATGTGGTTGGGAACCTGCATGGCGTCATTCGCCATTTGCAGGATTTCCTGAAAGATCGGGAACCCGCTTTCATGCAGGTCGATGGTCAGCTGGTCGGGCATCATGCCCGATACCCGGCTGGCCAGAAGATACTTGAAAGACAGGGCCGAAAACGTTCCGGCAAGGGCCGTCAGATACTCCTGCAGGATCGGGATTTCCGATTCCAGCGCGGTGTCTTCCGACACCACGCTGTCCGAGACCGCTCGCAGATGAGAAATGATGTGCTCGAACTTGGTGAAATAGCGCCGCGTTTCATGCGCTTCTTCCAGCTTGCGGTGGTCCAGGGTCAGGTCCAAGGCTTAACCCTCAAGCGCCATAGGCGTTCTTGTCGTGCTTTTCGACGATCTTCTCGAAACGGCGGGCAAAACGTTCGTCTGACTTTGCCTTTTCCTCCAGAACCTTCCGGGCAAAGACCATGTGGTCTTCATGGGCTTCCATCATGTCGGCCATGCGCTGGTTCGTGGCGGAGCCGATCGCGGCCATGGCAGACTGGGCTTCCTTGTCCGTTGCGACGCCGATCTCGTTGATCTTGTGCGCGACATCCTGCTGCTGGGCGGTCTTCAGCGACTTGACGAGGGCATCATAGAGAACGACGCGCTGCTTGGTGTCCGTCTGCAGCTTGTTGATCAGAACCATCTGGGTTGCGGCCTGGTTCTGCAGGCTGTCGACCCAGGTCTTGCCCTTTTCGATGTAGCGCTCAAGGGTCTGGCTTTCGGCGAGCTTGACCTGTTCTTCCTGGGCGAGGCGATTGTATTCCGCATTCTTCGCCGCCAGTTCGCTTTCCAGCTTGGTCCGGGCCGCGGCATCGGTTTCCATCGAAATCTTGTTTTCAAGGGCGATGATTTCCGGGTCCATCGCCACGAGCTGCTGCTTGATGTTTTCCAGGGTCGCCACGGCCTGTTCGCGCTGGGTCAGCGTGTCCGTAAGATTGCCTTCCACGCGCTTGCTGTGGTCGTTCAGCGTTGCAAGCTGTTCCTGCAGCAACTGGCCGATGACGTTCGACTTGGAAATCAGGTCCTGCAGCTTGTCGTCGATACTGGCGGCGCGCATGCGTTCCTGGCGAATGCTGTCGGAGCGGGCCTTCGAGAAGATGCCGATAAAGGATTCCCAGCCGGTCTTCGACCGCATGGCGTCGAAATCCTTGGAGAATTCGGCGGTGACATCGTCGAGCCCCATGATCAACTCGGCAATGTTCGCGCCCATCAGCTCCGTGTGAGCGTGCACATCCTCAAGGGTCGCATTCTCGATATCGACCGAGATATCCTGGCCTGTCTTGAGCTTGGTATGCGCCGCTTCGATCTTGCCGGTCAGCTCGTCAATCTTCTGCCGGGCAGCAGCAACGTCCTGCTTGGATTTTTCGATTTGCGCGTTGAAGTTGGTCATTGAGAGATCCTGAAAGTCCTTGAACCATGTAAAGAATACTTAGCGGCGATTTCTTGAATTACAACTGTTATGCAGCCTGCGCGCGGGATGTAAAGACCAGGTTGTCGGCTGGCGAAGATTGTCATTTTTGAGGGAGGACGCCACCCCGGTCCCATCGCGGGCGCGGGCCGGGATGTCCCGACAGAGATTTCCTGTCCCGACATCGAATTGGTCGTGTCGAAACGGGTATCGGGCGCCTACCGATGACGAACAGCCGGCCGAGGGGCGAGGCGGCCGTCTGCCGTCCATTTCAAGCGTTCAGTGAATCGTGCCCGCCCCAGGGTCCGGGTCGCAGAGCGTACCGGAGACATGAGGAACGCGTTGCGTTCTTTACAGGCGCGCGCAGGAAATGTTCGACAAGCCGGCGCGATCCGTGTGAGCGGCAGACGTTCAGACCGGCACGGTCACCGGGTCGTATTTGAGCAGTCCGCGATCGACCGCGGTTCTTCGGGGGATTCTCGGGTCTTGCAGCGCGCGTCCTTCTTCCAGGGACATCAATTGCACGCCGTTACCGCGCTCCTTTCGCGCGCCCTCGTAACGGACGAGGGCCTCTTTCACGCTCTGGGAGGCTGCGAAGGCGCGTGCCAGCAGCATCGCGTCCTCGATCGCGAGGCAGGCGCCCTGACCCAGGAAGGGGGTCATGGGGTGGGCCGCGTCGCCGAGCATTCCCACGCGGTCCGTCGTCCAGGTCGCCAGCGGCTCGCGGTCCCGCAGCCCCCATTTGAAAAGCCCGCCTTCGGGAATGTTCCCGATCATCTCAAGCAGGTGCGGGGCGAAGTCGGAATAGGCCTTCGCGAATTCGTCATTCGCCGCGGGGATCGCCCAGCCTTCTTCCTCCCAATCCGTCGCCTGCCCGCATCCGATGATGTTCATGATGCGGCCGCCACGCAACGGGTAGTGAAGGATGTATCTCTGCGGACCGGCATACATGCCCTGTCCGATCTCGTTGACCCGGTCCGGCACCACGTTCGCCGGGAGAAGAGCCCGGAAGGCAACCTGGCCGTTGAACGTCGTTGCAACGCCGGGGAAAAGGAGCGCGCGAATGGCCGAGGCGTTTCCGTCCGCGCCGATGAGCGCATCGCCGCTGTCTTCCGCTCCGTTCGCGAAGCGGACCGTGACGCTGGTTTCGGTCTCGTCGAGGTCGACGAAGTCATGTCCGGGGCGAAGGGCGTCCGCGTCGTTGGCGGCTACGGCGTTCATGAGGAGGGTGTGCAGATCCGCGCGGTGAACCTGAAGAGTGGCGAAGCCGTATTTTTCGCGGATGCCGGCATTCGGATGTTCCCGGAGTATCTCGCCGGTCTGGTAGTTGCAGGTGTACATGATCGGGACGCAACTTGAAATTCGCTCAAGCTCCTCGTCGACACCCAGATCATGGAGCGCGCGGCGCGCATTGGCGGTGACGATCAGGCCCGCTCCGACTTCGCGAATTTCCCGCGCGCGCTCGTAGACGGCGACCTTGAAGCCCCGGCGTTGAAGACCCAGAGCCGCGGCGAGCCCGCCGATTCCGGCGCCGATGACGATGATTTTCTTTGCGTACACGTCTTTCTCCACCAGATCGATGCAAGGGCCGATCAGGGCCAGTCGTTGGATCGCCGATACTATCATTGCGGAGACGGGTGTCTTTTCACCGGCTGCAAGGGTTTGCGCCCCAGTGCAATCGAAGGGCGGCCTTTGAAACGTTCGGCAAGACCCGTTTCCGTTTCGCGCCGTGGAACGAAGATCAGCCGGCCGCGTCGTCGCGGGAAAGGGTCTCGGAACGCGAGGCGCGCCGAACGGTTTCTGTCGGAGTTTCATGAAACCGTGCCCGGTAATCGCGGGAAAACTGGCTCGGGCTTTCATAGCCGCAATCCAGCGCAATCCCTGTGACTGGCATGGCTTTGTGCGCGGGTGCCTCGAGCAAAGCCTGGCGCGCGAGATTGAGGCGGACCTCTTTCAGATAGGCCATCGGCGTCGTGTTGCGGAACCTTCGAAACCCGAGATAGACGGACCTTGCACTCACGCCGGCCGCCCGGATCATGTCTTCGATGTCGATCTGTTCCCGGGCGTGTTCACGGATGAAGGTCTCGACCCGGCGAACATAGTATGGTGCGGCGGTTTGGGCGGGCACGGACAATTGTATGCCGCTGTGACTGTTCGGAATGGACTGAAGCAGAAGGTGCAGGAGAATTTGCTCGGCATGCTCCGCGCTCGGACCGGTCAGGAACGGTTTCGGCTCCTGCAGATCGTTGTAGATCATCATCATATGGTGCCAAAGGGTCGGCACGCGCTCCAGGTCGATCACCTGGATCGTGTCGAAGTCCAGGGGACGGGATCCCAAGGCGCCCATCGTCTGGGCGGCCAGGCGTTCGAGGGCGCGGCGGCTGAGCCGGAAGGCCATGAGCTGGGTCGGTCCACCCCAGTCCTTGCGCGTTATTGCGCGTGCCTCCTGCAGGACCAGCTGGGCACTTCGCCCCTCGACCCGTGTGGAGCGCTGTTGGTACAGGGCGGAGCCTTGCAAGAGGACCTGGACATAGATCAGGTCCGGGTCGGCGTTCATCTCGATCCGGTATCCGGCTTCGCTGTCGATGTTGACGAGGGTGACGCGGCTCTCGCCCAGGAGGCGTGCTTTCGAACTGTATCTGCGAAACCGCTCGTTTTGGGGAACCGATAGCTGGAAGAGCCCATTGCTCGATTTCTCGAGGTAATCCTGAGCGATGCGATAATCGCTGGTTATGAAGTGCGGTTTCGAAAACGGATTCCAGCCCGAGCGGCCGAAGCGCGCAAGATCGATGTCTTCCGATGCGGCCACGGCGGCTCCCTCCCATGTGTCGCACTTTTCCCGCACTATAGGATCGGTCCCGATGTGCGATCAACCGCGCGCTGAAGACCTGCGGTCGCCATGTCCCGAAAAGCTTGGGAAAGGAGGCGTCAGGGCTGCGGACCTGGACCGCCCTTGGCAGCGGGCAATGGAAATCGGGCGATCGGCATTGGCTGATGCTAAGGCGGCGTAAGAAGGGAGGGGGTGGAATTCAGCAGAGACATGAAAGCGTCCACGACAGGGGAGCGGTGATGGTTTCCCCGGGCGTAGATGTAGAATTCTCGCTCGATCCGGGTGCCGGTCACCTCTCGGAATTTCACCGAAAACTGGTCCTCGAAGATCCGTGCGTATTTCGGAGCGGCTGTGATGCCCATGCCGTTGCCGACAAAGGCAAGGGCGGTGGTCAGGTAGCGGACGCTGGTCATACGGGTCTTGGGGATGGGCAGGCTGGTCCAGATCGAGCGCTCGAGGTACAGCGTGAAATCGTCCGAATACTGGATCCAGTTCTCGCGGGTGAGCCGGTCCCAGGTGATCTCCCCGGCATTGGCGAGCCCGAGCGAGCGCGGCAAGACGACCTGGATCGGTTCCTTCCACAGAAGCTCCGACGAAATGCCTTCCGGTGTCGGGCGCTGTGGGCCGATCCCGATCTCCGCTTCGTTGTCGGTGATGGCGCTGACGATGCGATCGCCGGTCGTGTCCATGACCCGAAGGCTGACATCCGGATAAAGCTGGGTGAACTTGGCAATGACGGGCGGCAGCCAGGAGCAGGCCAGCATTTGCGGAACGGCGATGCGCAGCGTTCCGCGCTTCAGCGCCTTCAGGTCCGCCGCACCTTCGTAAACCTGTTGCAGGTCTTCCAGAATGCGCGCCGTGACGGGAAGCATGTGCTTTCCGACCTCCGTCAGCCGGGCGCTGCGCTGAACCCGGTCGAACAGGGCCATGCCGTATTCCGTTTCGAGCTGACGGATCAGCATGCTGACGGCCGACTGCGTCAGGCCCATGTTTTGCGCGGCCAGCGTAAAGCTTTGCGTTTTGGCGACTTCATGAAAGGCGCGGAGCTGTCGCAGTGTGACATTCATAAGGTTATCTGATGCAATTAGCAGAAAAATTCATTTGTCTGATATCATGTGCCGAAACAGAATGCACATAGGGAAAATGCTTACGAAATAGATTTGGGCGGGCGTCTTGCATATCGCAGTTATCGGAACCGGAGTTGTGGGGGCCTGCACGGCGGCATGGCTCCAGCGGGACGGTCACAGGATCACCTTCATCGATCCGCTCGAGGCCGGAGAGGCCTGTTCCTTCGGCAATGCCGGGTCCTTGTCGCCAAGCGCCTGCCTGCCGGTCGGAATGCCGGGCATGTGGCGCAATGTGCCCAAATGGTTGCTCGATCCGGAAGGTCCGCTGGTCATCCGGGCCCATTACCTGCCGCGTATCCTGCCCTGGCTGATGCATTTCATGCGGGCCTCGAGCGAAAAGGAAGTGACCCGGATCGCCGGCGCGGTCAGGGATCTTCTGCGCCCTGTCTTCGAATGCTACGAGCCTCTCCTTCAGCGGGCAGGGGGATCGTCCCTGATCCGCCGAAACGGCTGTCTTTACGTCTATTCCTCGAGGGAATCGGCGCAGCGCTGGAAGTGGGGCATGGACCTGAGACGCAGCCTCGGGGTCGAGATGCAGGAGGTCGACAGCGACGAGCTGGCAGACCTCGAACCGGCTTTGAAGGGCCTGTTCCGGTTCGGGCAATTTGCGCCGGACAATGGCTCCACACCGGATCCCTCGGCCCTTGTCAAAGCGATCTACAATCAAGCGATCAGGGACGGCGCCACGCACAAGAAGACCCTGGTAACGGATTTTGAGATCAAGGACGGATGCGTCGACAGGATCGTGCTCGACAATGGCGAGCGGCTCGCGGTCGACGGCGTGGTCGTGGCCGCGGGCGCGTGGTCGGCGAAACTCTCCAGAAAACTGGGCGCGCGGGTGCCGCTGGAAAGCCAGCGCGGCTACCACGTTACGGTCAAGGACCCGAACGTTCGTCTCGAGCGCAACGTGATGGCGGTTGAGCACAACATGATGGTCAATCCGATGACGTCCGGTCTGCGGCTTGCCGGAACCGTGGAGTTTGCCGGTTTGACCGCTAAGCCACGCTATAGCCGGTCTGAGGCCCTGTTCCGCAAGGGACAGGAACTGTTTCCCGGTCTTGAGGGATCCGACAAGTCCTACTGGATGGGGCATCGGCCCTGTCTTCCGGACAGTCTTCCGGTCATCGGCAAGGCGCCCAGGGCGGAAAACGTCTTTCTCGGTTTCGGTCACGGGCATGTCGGCATGTGTGGCGGCGCCAGTACGGGCCGGGAAATCGCGAATCTTGTTTCCGGCCGGGAGGCGGAGATCGATCTCAGCCCCTTCAGTCCCACCAGATTTCAATAAGAAACCCAGAATCCAGAGGAAGGTGTACTCATGAAATATGGAATTGATCGCAGAAAACTTTGCAAGGCGGGTCTCGGTCTCGTGGCCGCCGCCGGTCTGGCAAGCGGTCTCGTTGCCCCCGCGCTTGCGGCCGATGCCTATCCCGACAAGCCGATCACACTCGTGGTGCCGTTCCCTCCGGGAGGCTCTACGGACCTTCTGGCGCGTCAGATCGGCGAAGCGATTTCCGGTCCGCTCGGCCAGCCGGTCGTCGTAGAAAACCGCGGCGGTGCCGGCGGCACCGTTGGCGCGAACTATGTCGCCAAGTCCGACCCCGATGGCTACACGCTGCTGATGGGCGTGACCGGCTCCAACGCCATCAGTGCGGCCCTGCGCAATGACCTGCCTTACGATCCGGTGACCGACTTCGATCCGGTCTCCATCGTCATTGCCGCCCCGCTGGCGCTGGTCGTCAATGCTGACAGCGACTACACCTCGGTCGAGGATGTGATCGCTTACGCCAAGGAGAATCCGGAAACCTTCACGCACGGAACACCGGGTGTCGGCACATCCATGCACATGACCGGTGAGCTCTTCGGTCTGGAAACGGATACCAAGCTCCTGCACGTGCCTTACAAGGGCAGTGCCCAGGCGCTTCAGGATCTGCTCGGCGGTCAGCTCGATGCGATGTTCGGCGATATCCTGGTGACCTCCGAACACGTCAAGACGGGCCGGCTCCGTGCCCTCGGCGTGACCTCGACTCAGCGGCACTACCTGCTGCCGGATGTTCCGACCATCGCAGAAGCCGGTGTCCCGGATTTCGCGGCCTTCTCCTGGCAGGGTGTCTTTGCTCCGGCCGGAACGCCGAAGCCGGTTCTGGACAAGCTTTATGCGGAAATCAACACGGCGCTCCAGTCCGACAAGCTGCAGGCCTTCTTTAAGGAAAAGGGCTTCCTCGTGGAAAGCAAGACGCCCGAAGATTCGAAGGCCTTCATCGCAAGCGAAGTGAAGAAGTGGAAGGGTGTGGTCGACGCTGCCGGCATCGCCCCGAAATAAT
The DNA here is from genome assembly GCF_048260565.1 of Roseibium sp. GTDB lineage: Bacteria > Pseudomonadota > Alphaproteobacteria > Rhizobiales > Stappiaceae > Roseibium. Next base: position 55,048 of record NZ_JBLXGP010000019.1, read on the forward strand.
GTAGTCGCAGTTTGGTATGCTAATAGCAACACTTGGTGGCATGCCTTGCCGGTGGGCGGTTCGCTCAGGACCGCTCACCTTGGATTTCGAGTGAAAAATGACAGTTCACACACCGACTAGAGACTACTCGGCAGCCGCTGTCGTGACGATCTTCGGCGCTGCGCTCGCGGCAGTCTCGAGCACCTATCCGCTCGGAAGCATGCTGCGTCCCGGGCCGGGGTTCTTTCCGTTGGTGGTGGGCATTCTGATCGCCGTTCTTGGGGTCGTCATCGCGGTCGAGGCATGGTTCGGTACACGATATGCGGACGAAGGCCCCCCGGATGAGGGCGCGCAGCCTCCGGACCGGTTTGCCGTCCGTCCGGTTCTCGCGGTTTTCGTTGGCATGGTTGCCTTCGCGCTGCTGGTGGATAGTGCCGGTTATGTGGCCGCCAGTATCGCTCTCGTGTTCATTTCGGCGCTGGGCGAACCGCGCAGCAACTGGCTGGCCGTGGCCGGTGTCGCGGCCTTCATGGCACTGTTCGGTGTTCTTCTCTTTATTTGGGGGCTTGGTCTCCCGGTCAACGCATTCGGTCCGAGATGAGTGATTTCGCCGCCAATATCATGATTGGTCTGGGCAAGGCGCTGAGTGGCGAGTCCCTGCTCTTCTGCTTCATCGGTGTGACCGTGGGTACGGTTGTCGGGGTCTTGCCGGGGATCGGTCCCCTGGCGGCGATCTCGCTGGCTCTGCCGATGACCTATTATCTCGATCCCACAGCCGCGCTGATCATGCTGGCCGGGATCTTCTATGGAGCTCAGTACGGAGGCTCCACGGCTTCGATCCTGCTGAACCTGCCAGGCACGGCCACGGCGGCGATCACCTGTCTTGACGGGTATCCGCTGGCGCAGAAAGGCAAGGCGCCGCTTGCGCTGTTCGTGACGGCGATCAACTCCTTCGTCGGCTCGTCCTTCGCCATCGTACTGGTCATGGGTTTCGCGCCGCTGATTGCGGAATTGGCGCTGGAATTCTCATCGGCTGAATATTTCTCCGTCATGCTGCTTGGGCTGATCGCTGCGTCGACCATGACCGCGGGCTCTCCCTTCAAGGGGCTTGCCATGGTCATCTTCGGCATTGCGCTCGGTCTAGTCGGTACCGATGTGAACACGGGCATGTTCCGCTTCAACTTCGGCATTCTGGAACTGGCCGACGGCTTCAGCCTGGTCGCGCTCGCCATGGGTCTTTTCGGCGTGGCCGAGATCGTCGGCAACATCGGCAGTCCGCAAGGCACGCCGATGAAACTGGGTCACATCCGCTTCAAGGAGATGTGGCCGAGTAAAGCGGAGTGGAAGAAGATCTGGGCGCCGACCCTGCGCGGTTCGGTCATCGGTTCCTTTGTCGGCGCACTTCCCGGAACGGGTCCGGGGATTGCCTCCCTGATGGCTTATGCGACCGAAAAACGGATTTCAAAGAACCCGGAGGAATTCGGCAAGGGCGCCCTGGAAGGCATATCCGCGCCGGAAGCGGCCAACAATGCCTCGGTCCAAGCGGCCTTCATTCCGACCCTCAGCCTCGGCATTCCGGGAGATGCGGTGGTCGCCGTCCTGCTGGGCGCAATGATCCTGCACGGCATCACGCCGGGCCCGAACCTCATCAACGATCAGCCGGAAATGTTCTGGGGGCTGATCATCAGCTTCTGGGTCGGCAACCTGATGCTGCTGGTTTTGAACATTCCCCTCATCGGACTTTGGGTGAAGTTGCTCTCGATCCCTTACAACATTCTGTATCCGGCGATCCTGGTCTTCATCTGTGTCGGCGTCTATTCCTCCGACAACAATGCCTTCGACGTCTTCGTGGTGCTCGGGTTCGGTGTCGTCGGCTACCTGATGCGGATCTTCGACTATCCGGCCATGCCGGTGCTGCTGGGTTTCATTCTGGGGCCGCTTCTGGAGGAGCACTTTCGCCGAGCGTTGCTGCTTTCCAAAGGCCATCTGACGACCTTCGTCGAGCGGCCGATCAGCCTGGCCTTTTTGCTGCTGACCTGTGCGTTTCTCGCCGCGGCCTTCCTGCCGAGCCTGCGCAAGAAGGTGGCCGGGGGATAAGCCCAGCCTCCATGTTTTTCTTGGATAGAAATCAGTCCGGGGCGCCGTAACCGGCGCCGCCGCAGCTTTCCACGATCAGCCGGTCACCGGAGTTCAGCGTGAAGGCGGAGCGCGCGGTGAGGGCAATAGTCTCGCCATCGGCGCGCAGGATCGTCGCGGCCGAAGGCTGAGGGCTGCCGCCGCCCAAAAGGCCTTGCGGCACGCGGGCAAAGCGTTCGCCGCGAAGGGAGACGGATACGCCGTCGGTCAGGGCAAGATACTCCCGCCGGATGCCATTCCCGCCCGGATATTTGCCGGCGCCGCCGGAGCCTTCGCGGATGTGCGCGGACAGAAGCCGGATCGGGGCGATCTCTTCGAGGGCTTCGCCCGGCATGTTCATGGCGTTGCCGACATCGGTCGAGACGGCATCGGCTCCTTTCGAGCAAGGTCCGCCGCCCGCTCCGCCTGCGATGATTTCCGTCGTCACGAAGCGGTTGCCATCCGGCCGGGTGCCTGAAAAGGCGAGCACGTAGGACATGCCGGAATTGGCTGCCGGCATCTTGTCCGGAGCCGCTTTTGATAGGGCCTGCAGCACGGCGGAGGTGATGCAGCGGACCATATTCATGCGGGCGTTCACCGCAGCAGGCACAGCCGCATTGACGACGCTGGCCTCGGGAAGATGCAGCTCGATCCGGCGGAGCACGCCGCCGTTGCGGAACAGCGTCGGCGGAGCAAGGCTCAAGACGGCGTAAAGCAGGGCCGAAAGCGGGCCGGACCGCACACAGTTGATCGGCGCGTTCACTTGGGCCGAGGACCCTGCGAAGTCTGCCTTGAGGTGCCCGGCGTCGAAGGTCACGGACACGTGGGCCTCGATCGGCGGCAGGTTGGGCGTCGGATCCAGGCCATCAACGCCCTGATACGGACCAGGGGGCAGGGACTGAAACAATCGGCCGATCTGTTCTTCACCATGATCCAGGCAGGCATGGGTGGCTGCGATGAAGGCCTGCGTTCCGAGTTCGCCTGCAATCGTCTGGAGGGAGCGGGCGGCGTGCCCGGCGGACGCGATCTGGGCGGCAATGTCTCCGAGGACGGTGTCCGGCGCGCGCGAGTTCAGGCGGATCAGGTCCTCCGCTTCCCGAAGGATCTTTCCGTCCCGCGCCAGACGGCTTGGCGGGAAACGCAGTCCTTCCTGGTAGATATCGGTCGCGTCCGGAGGCACGGACCCCGCGCGCATGCCGCCGACATCCTGGTGATGCAGAATGCTGGCGGCAAAGGCGATCCGCTCGCCTTTGAAGAAGACAGGTACCAGAACCGTGATGTCGGGAAGGTGCGTGCCGCCGGCGAAGGGGTCGTTCATGAAGAACATGTCGCCTTCGCTCATGTCCTGTGCCGGGTAGCGCGCAAGAATGGCTTTTACCGATCCCGGAAGGGCTCCCAGAAGAAGGGGGATGGCGTCCGAGAGTGCCAGCAATTCCCCCTCGGCGGTAAACAGGGCGCAGGAGGCATCGGCGCCTTCGCGCACGACCGGCGAAACAGCGGCCCGGAACAGGATTTCCTGCATGCCCTGCGCGACGGCATCGAAACGCATCTGCAGGATTTCCAGCCCGGACGGGGCGATGGTTCGATCCGTGGTCATACCTCAGCCCTCGTCATTGCGTAGCCGCCCTGGACGACCGAGAGGCCCCAGCCTTGCGGGACCCACAGCGTCCCGCCCTCGGAAGCGATCATGCCGGAGCATGTATCCGGAAGCGTCGGCTCCGGCCGATGGGTAAACAGATCGGCCGGAACATGTGCGAGCGTCATGGCAAAGACATGTCCGCTTCCCGGAGGCGCGATGCCGAACCGGTCTGCGTACTGCGCGGCAAATGCCGAAACGAGGACCTGCGGGTCGTCACTCGGTCGGGTAAGGGTGACTTCGAAAGGGTGCATGAAGGGCGTTGCCGCCATCTCCACACTCAAGCTCTCGGTGAAGCGCGTGTCGTCGAGGGGAGGCAAGGCATTGCGTAATGCGTTCAACCGGTCAGCCAGGCCGGACTGACCGAGTGTCAGAGCATTGGCGCCGACCCTGAGCCGTTCTGATATGTTGGGTCCCATGCCGAGCATGCCGAGCGCTCCCGCGACCGCCGGGGCTTCCGGCACCAGTATCTTCGTGATGCCAAGTCGTTCGGCAATGCCCGCCCCAAGAACCGCGCCGAGGCCGCCCATCCCGACGAGTGCCGCTCTGGACGGATCGACATTCCGTTTCACGGAGAATTTCAGAAGCACGGACGCAACCTGCTGTTCCGCGGCGGCAACAATGGCTTCGGCCGTGGCGGCGGCGGAAAGGCCGAGACCTTCTCCAAGCGTGTCGAGGGAGAGCTTCGTGTCCGGCGCGGCCCTCACCGGTATCCGTTCCAGCCAGGCCAGACAATCTCTAAGGGACAGGGAAAGGGTCTCTGACGGACGTTCGAAAACGATGCCGCCGATCCCGTCGAGGATGGGGCAGGCCAGGCCTCCAAGCTGGAGACTGTGCACATCGGTCATGGCCTGCCGGACCGGCACGCCGGCGAATTCGGACTGCCGGGTGACCGTGGGAGCGCCCTCCATGATGAGGGTCATATCCGTCGTCGTGGAGCCGATGTCCACGGCAAGGGCAAGCGGTGTCTCAGAAGCGCCTGACAGCCAGGCGGCATGGCGGGCTGCCGCTGCCGGTCCGCTGATCAGGAGCGTGCTGGACCGGGTTTTTGCGATCTCAGGCGTCAGAAGTCTGCCCGTACCGTTGGCAAACTGCAGATTTTTGGTGAAGCCGCGTTGTGACAGGCCGGTCTGAAGCGCCGCTATCGTTCGGGCCTCCATCGGCCTGAGGCAGGCTTCCAGGCAGGTGGAAACGGTGCGCTCGAATTCGCGGGGGTTCGGGTCAACCTCGTGAGACAGAATGACCGGGACATCCGGCAGTGCCTTTGCGATCAGTTCCTTCAGGCGGAGTTCGTGATCGGGATTGAGGTAGGAATAAAGCAGGCAGACGGCGATTGCGTCATAGCTTTCGAAACCGGGCGTTCTCACAAGCTCGGCAGCGCCGCTTTCCGGCAGCGGTTCGATCTCCTGCCCCTTGGCATCGAAACGCCCGTCGATCTCATGAATATCCTTGCGGTCGACGAGGAACGTCGGTGAGGCGAGCCTTGCGATCGGATCGTATAGATCGCGCCGGTTCTGACGACCGAGATAGAGCGTATCCGCGAAGCCCGTCGTGGTCACAAGGGCGATGCGGCCAATGCGTCTGGCAAGCAGCGCATTGATCGCGCCGGTCGAGCCGATGCGGATGTCGCTCAGAGCCGGGACAGGAATGCCGGCGCTCAGGCAGAAGTCATCGATGGCCGATAGGATAGCGCCGGCGGGATCGTCAGACCCGACCGGACGCTTCATCGTCTTAAGGGTATTGTCCCGTTCGAAAGCAAGGTCGACGAATTCGGATCCGATATCGATGGCAAGAACGCTCATGCCGCCGGTTCCGGCCAGGTGACTTCGATCGGCTCTTCAAGCGGCAGAAAGACAGCATCTTCCCTGCCATCCGCCGTGCGCCACATGGCGGACGCAAACAGCGTCTGCCGGTCGAGAGCGACGATGCCGTGATGCCAGACGCCGGGATTGTAGATGACGATATCCGTTCCCCCAGCAATGAAGGCTTGTGGCGTCACATGAGGCGCCGGCTTTTCCGGCCAGACGACCACGAGATAGCGCTCCGCCGAAAAAGGCATGAACAGCTGGCTTGAATGGGGATGTTGCTCGGCCTGTGTCATGTGCAGGCGGTCACGTTCCGGCGCGACATCGTAAAAGTCGAGTGCGTAGTTGACGGCCTTGTCATCATGGTCGCATTGCGCCGGGGTCTTCGTCAGCAGCACGGAGCCATCGCGGATCGACCTGGTCACGCCGTCGCCGCTGCGGGCGAGGTGACCATAGGGCGCAAAGGCCTCCGCGGAAATCGGTGCGGCCTGGATCATGACTGGGGAGCCTTCTGCTTCACCCTCTTTTTATAGGCCTGGGGATGCATGTCCCTGATGTCGACGCTGATGGCATCGATCTCAGGGCAATGCTCGACCAGTACTGCGCGGCAGGCAATCCCCAGCGCTTCCTTCTGGTCTGCTGTCCGGCCTTCCAGAAGAGAAACGGTCAGATGCAGAAAGCTTTCCGAGCCGTCATTCAGCTGGAAGTCGCGGTATGGAACCGCACGCAGCTTGATGTCCTCGCGCTTCATGACACCGGTACCGACCGCAGCCTCGCACAAGGCTTCGAAGACTTCGGAGAAGCCGGTGGAGGGCGCTGCCGGTTCGGAATACTCGATGACGAAATGAGGCATGGTTCAGAATAGGGGGCTTAGAACAGGGAGAAATATTCGCGCTGTTCCCACTCCGACACCGTCATCAGGTAACGGTCCCATTCGGCGTGCTTGATGCGCGAGATATAGGAGGACAGCTCCGGACCCAGTGTCTTCGGGTAAAAATCGCTGGCATCGAAGCGTTCCAGAGCTGCGATCAGGCTTTTCGGCAGGCTGACGGCATCGCTGGTGTAGGGGTTCTCGACGGGCGCGGGAGCCTGGAGGTTCCGCTTGATGCCGTCCTGGCCGCTCAGGATCTGAGACGCCATGAAGAGATACGGATTGGCTGTCGGTTCCGCGACGCGGTTCTCGATGCGCGAGGCCTTGTCGCCCGGAGCCATCAGACCGCGGATCATGGCGCCCTTGTTGTCGCGGCCCCACTGGATCCGGTCGGGGGCAAGCTGGAACGGCTGGTAGCGCTTGTAGCCATTGACCGTTGGCGTCGTCAGCAGGCAGCTCTCGGGCGCATGCTCAAGCAGGCCGGCAATCCAGTTGCCGGCAATGGGGGACAGGCTGTCCGCTGTCTCCGGCATCATCAGGTTTTCGCCGGTCTTGATGTCGACGATGGACTGGTGCATGTGCCAGCCGCTTGGAACGATGCCCTCCAGCTTCGGCCGGCACATGAAGGTGGCGTGCAGGCCCTTGCGGGCGCAGATCTGTTTGACGGCGGAGCGGAACAGGACGGTATCGTCCGCCTGGGAAAGCGGCGAGGCCGGTTCGAAAGTGAACTCGCACTGGCTCGGGCCGAATTCCGCTTCCATCGAGCGCACCGGCAGACCCAGTTTCTGGCAATCCCGGCGCAGATCGTCCATGACGTCTTCCAGCGCGTCGTACCTTGCTTCGGTCAGATACTGGTAGCCGTGGGAAATCAGGCTTGTTTCCGGCGGTGTTGCCGGCATGCCGGAATCGGCGTGGCTCAGATGGGCGTTTTCCATACGGAAGACGTAGAATTCGAACTCCAGCCCGCACATCATGGCGTAGCCGTCATTCGCCAGGCTTGCGACGGAATCCTTGAGGGCGGTGCGGACGCAGAACGGCATCTTGCCGCCGTCCTTGTATCGGACGTCACACAGCATCCAGCCGCTGTGCGGCGACCAGGGCAGGACCTTGAAGGTCGAGGGATCGGGAACGATCAGAACGTCGCCGGCCCCGGTCAGGTTGCCTGCACCGAAGCCGATGTTGTCTTCCCAGACAGGGAACACCGTCCGGTGGGACGTGTCCTTCAGGAGCAGGGTCGAGGTCATCGCAAGACCGCTGCGGAAGGCCGACTTCAGACCGTCGGCGACGATCGTCTTGCCGCGCAGGACGCCGTGCTGGTCCGCAAAGGCCAGGCGGATGGTTTCAAGTCCCTCCGTCTTCACCCGGTTCACGACTTCCGCCGCGAGGCGCAGTTGCTCGTCGTCCAGCAATTCCTTGTCCGACCTCAGGTCGGCCGCTTCAATGGACCCGTCCGCCATGCCCTCAAATCTCCTTTTGGCGTCCACTACTATTAACCGGCCGATGCTCTCATGGAAGCGCCGGCCGGTTGCATCATCCGAGCAAGATCAGAGCTCGGCAGGCCACTCGCAGGCGGCACGGCGCCTGGTATCGGCTTCCTTCCAGGCGTCCTGCCAGGTTTCGGTGTCGCCGATGGCGTCGATGGACAGCGGTCCGCGGATCTCCTCGACATTGAGCGCGCCGGTCCACATCGGCAGCTCATTGTCGTTGTTTTCCTCGACGGCCTTGATCGCCTTCATCAACATGCGGCGGTAGCGGCTGATGGCGACATCCGACTTGCCGAGATGTTCCTGGGTCCGGTCCTGGATCGCGCCCATGGATTCCACCGCCCACTGGTCGTGGACGTTGATGTCGAGGCCCATGCCGGTGTAGGTGAGCTTCTTCTGTTCGTCCGGATCGTAGCCGTAGTTGTTCTGCTTGTTCTTGAGCGGAGCGTAGTCCGGTAGACGATGCTCCTGCAGGCGCTGCTCGCGCATCAGGCTCTTGTTCACCGGATTGCCGAAGCTGGTGAACATGGAATACCAATAGCAGTTCTCGTCATCGATCGGCACATGCCACTGGGTGATGGTCATTTCGTTGGACATCGGGATGCAGATGGCTTCCGGGAACACCTGGTTGGTGATGCGCACGTGCGTGCGGCCATTGTCCAGGTGGCGCAGAGTGATGATGCGCAGACCGTAGTCGGTTTCCTCGACGTTGATTTCCGGGCGCGGGTATTCGCGCAGGACCTGGGTCATCGGAATGTCGGTGTCGGCCGCCTTGTCGCGGAACTGCTTGCCGTAGCCTTCGCTTGGATCTTCATCCTGCAGGAAACGGTGCAGGAAGGAGGCGTGGACCGGGTCGATGCCGACTTCCATGGCCTGCAGCCAGTTGCATTCCCAAAGGCCCTTGAACGCGAAAACATGTGTATCCGGAGCCGCGAAGCAGTCGAAGTTCGGCATTGCCGGTGGCAGGCCGGGGCCCATGTAGGCGAAGACCATGCCGTTCTTTTCAACGACCGGATAGGACTTGGCCTTGATGTTCTTGTACATCTGGCTGCCTTCCGGCTCGCCCGGCTGTTCGACGCACTGGCCGTTCCGGTCGAAATGCCATCCGTGGAACGGACAGCGCAGACCGTTGTCCTCGCAGCGGCCGAAGGCCATGTCGGCACCGCGGTGCGGGCACTGGCGCGAGATCAGGCCGAGTTCGCCTTCGTTGTCGCGAAAGAGGACCAGATCTTCGCCGAGCAGACGGACCGGGACGACCGGCCGGGCGCCAACCAGTTCTTCGGCAAGAGCCGCGGGCTGCCAGTAGCGGCGCAGGACTTCACCTGCGGCTGTCCCCGGTCCGACGCGGGTGATTAGATCGTTTTGTTCCTGGCTCATCATGGCTGGGTTTCTCCTGAAGGCTGCTAAGAAGGATGGGTCTTAAAGGACTGCCTTGGGAAGCGGTGTGCCCGCATCCCGGCAAAGACGGGTGTCCAGCGGCGTGGCCGCGGCGATGAACTTGCGGGCAGCCATGTGATCTGCCGGCTTGTTGACGGAGAAGAGGGCGCGCAAGGCACTGTTCTTCATCAAGAGAATGGAAAAGGCGCCGGTGTCCGGGTCTCCCCGGATGATTTCCTCGCAGTCCGATTCCAAGAGGCCCGCCATCTGGAATTTCAGATCGTACTGATCTGTCCAGAACCAGTTGGCGCCGGGGGCGGGAATGGGCTTGTCGGTGAGGAGGGCGGCCAGGACACGCGCCTGATCGCTGGCGTTTTGAACCGATTCCACGCGCATGATTTCGCGGGCGAAAATGTTGTACTGGCTGGCGCAGTCGCCGATGGCGAAAATGCCGGGCGCGCTCGTCCGGCAGACATCGTCGACCTTGATGCCGCCTGCCTGACACTCGAGACCGATCTGCTCGGCCAGCCGCAGGTTGGCAATCGATCCGATGCCGACAAGCGCCAGCTCCGTCGGAAGCCGTTCCCCGCTTTTCAGGCGCACGCCGGTCAGTTTTCCATTTTCTCCTTCGAAGGTGTCGAAGGGTTCGGCGAGACGGATGTCGACGCCCTTTGCCCTGTGATAGCCCGCAATCCAGTCGGACAGCATGGGAGGAAGGGCGCGGGCCAGAAGGCGGTCCTGAACCTCGATAACAGTGACCTGCTTGCCGGCCTTTGCGGCACTCGCCGCCACTTCGAGGCCGATGAAGCCGCCACCGATAATGACGAGCCGGTCAACGGCCTCGAAGGCCGTCTTCAGCTTCCGGGCGTCGGCCATGTCGCGCAGCATGTGAATGCCGTCGAGGTCCGCCCCTTCCACGGCAAGCGGCCTGGCGGAGGCGCCGGTCGCAAGAACGAGCCTGGAATAGGGCAGATCACCGCCGGTCGTACGGAGCTTGCGCTCTTGGGTCGAAACCTCTTCGACCTTTACGCCCAACTGCAGGTCGATGTCCTGAGCTGCATAAAAATCTTCGGCACGCAGCAGGATCTGGTCCGCCGTCTTTTCTCCGGCCAGATAGGCTTTGGAAAGCGGCGGCCGGTGGTAGGGCAGATCCGTTTCAGAAGAAATCAGCGTTATCGGTTCCTGCCACCCGGACTGGCGCAGGGAAACGGCCGCCTGGACTCCGGCATGAGACGCGCCGACGATCACCAGCGGGGCGCTCATGACCGCACCTCGACCAGACTGTCAATCGTATCGTCCTTGCGATAGATTGTTCGAGAGGTGTCCGCCGGTTGCGTATTCGACAACAAGCCGGCTGCGCCGGCCCCTAAGTGGGCAGACGGTTTCTGTCCCCGTTCAAGGGCAGGATTTACAATCGCATTCTCGGGCACAGATTCTCTCTGAGGGTCTCTGGATGTTATTTTATTTATCAATTGAGCGATTATCGCACGAATTGTTTGATATATATCATTGAAGCCGTTTTTAGCCCCCCTGTCAATAACGCTGAATATGTTGTAGCTAGGGTCCGGACCCTGGGTCTGGCGGGAGGAATCGTGCGTGCCGGATAGCGATGAGACGGGCCGTGCCAACGGGCGGCGTGAAATAACCGATCGGGACATCTCCCTGACCTTTGCCAAGGGCATGAGCGTGCTGAAGGCGTTCGACTCCGCGCAGACGCACCTGACCCTGCCGCAGATTGCCCGTGCCACCGGACTGGACCGCGCCATCGCACGCCGTCTCGTGCTCACTCTCGTCCATCTTGGCTATGTGAAACAGGACGACCGGGTCTTTTCGCTGACGCCGAAAATCCTGGTTCTGGCCGGTGGGTTTCTGCAGGGGCGCCAGTTCGGCAAGGCCATCGAGCCGGTCATGCGCAGCTTTTCAAGCCAGATTTCCGAAGCGATCTCCATGGCGATGATCGATGGCTACCAAGCCGTCTATGTGGCCCATGCCGGCGCCAAGGCGAACTCCGTCAGCATCGGCTTTACCGTCGGCTCCAAGGTGCCGCTGCTCAGCAGTGCCATCGGCAGGGCCCTGGTCGCTGCCTGTTCCTGCGACGTGGCGGAGGAGTTGATCGCCAACGCACCGCTGGAACAATACACCGACGCGACCGATATGGACCGTGCCTCCATCGCGGCGGATATCGCGGAGACGGCGAAGCGCGGTTATGCCTATGTCGATGGGCAGTTCGAGGCGGGGGTCGCGGCCATTGCCATTCCGGTCCGCCCGGACCAGGCCGAGCCCGCGGCCATCGGGGTCTCCGGGGATGTCTCCCGTTTCCAGGAACCGGCCGCAAGGCAGCACATTATCGATACGCTCAGAGAATGCGCCAAGGTGGTTGCCGGGTTGCTCTGATCTCTTTTTGCAACCCCTCTGCACAGATATTCGGCATGATAACTTTTTTCGCACCAAATGCGACGTTTCAATTGACAGCCTCTTTTTGCCTGATAACTTTTGGTCTATTAAATAATATTTGTGCGATAATCGCATAAATTACGCGAATAGGCATCACAACTCAAAGCGGGGCTTTCCATGAGATCCAAATTCCTGTCCGCCACCCTTCTTGCGCTTGGCGTGACGGTTTCCGCCGCAAAGGCCGAGACGTTACGCTATGCCCACTTCATGCCGGCCCAGAGCTGGCAGAATGAGAAAATGTTCCTGGACTGGGCCAAGGCGGTCAATGAAGCCTCCGACGGCGAGCTGGATGTCAAGATCTTCCCGGCTCAGACCCTGGGCAAGGCGCCTGCCGGTTACGACAACGCCAAGAACGGCGTCGCCGACATCGCCTGGACGGTGCAGGGGTACACGGCCGGCCGTTTCCCGCTGAGCCAGATCATGGAGTTGCCGGGGCTGTTCAAGAAGGCCGAGGTCGGGTCCTGCGCCTTCCAGAAACTCTATGATTCCGGAGCCCTGGACGAGGAATACAAGGATACGCACGTCCTCTTCGTTCACACCCATGGTCCCGGCCAGCTGCACATGGGGCAGAAGCCGGTCAAGACCCTTGCCGACCTGAAGGGCATGAAGCTGCGCCGTCCGACCGCCGTGATCGGTACGCTTCTGGATGAACTGGGTGCCGAGCCTGTCGGCCTGCCGGCTCCGGCGATCTACGAAAACCTCGAGCGCGGTGTGATCGACGGCTACATGATCACCTGGGAATCCGTGGTTGCCTTCCGTCTTGCCGAACTGACCAAGTATCACACCGACTTCGGTTTCTACTCGCTCTCCTTCGTGACGACGATGAACAAGCGCAAGTATGAGGCCCTGTCCGAAAAGGCCAAGGCCGCCATCGATGCCAACTCCGGCATGAAGTGGTCCCTGGTTGCCGGCAAAGGCTACGACGAAGCCGATGCGGCCGCCATCGAGGAACTGAAGTCCAATTCCGAAACCTACGAAATCCCGGAAGCGGAACTGGCCGAATGGCAGGCTGCGGCGGACCGTGCCAAGGAAATCTATCTCACCGAGCTGGATTCCAAGGGCCTGCCGGGCACCGAGACCTACGAGAAGGTCCAGGGCTACGTCGAAGAATGCCGGTCGGAACTGAACTGACCGTCTTGTTCTGATACCCAGAAACATAGGTCCGGCGGGTCATCCGCCGGACCGTCTCTTTTTTGCGGAAAACGAACTCATAGGACGCGGGATGAGCTTTTCGGCACGTCATAAAGGCTTCCTGTCCAGAGTGGCCAGGGGCGCCGTTCTGGGCTGTGAGGCAATCGCAATCACGGCCATTCTCGGCCTCTTTCTTGTGGTTGCGGTCAATATTTTCATGCGGGCGCTGTTCGACGCGACCGGTTCCGAGATCAATCTTATGATACCCGGTGCGGTCGAACTCGCCAGTTACGCCTTGCTGATCGCCGTTTTCGCGGCGCTTCCCGCCGGTCTGGAAAACGGCCTCATCCGTGTGGACGTTCTCACGGGCCTGATGCCGGACGCACTTCAGTCCGTTCTCAACCGTTTCTGGTTCGTGATCCTGTTTCTTTTCGCGCTCGCTCTTGCGTGGCTGTTTGCCGACCAGGTGATGGTCACAAGGGAGCAGGGGGAAGTGACCCAGGACTGGGGCATTCCGATGTGGATCATCTACCTGGTGATCACGCTGGAATGTATTGCCTTTGCCATCGTCTCCCTGGCGGAGGTCATCGACCCGGTCATCAGTGCAGCGGAGCTGGGCTGATGGAACCGTTGACGATTGGCCTCATTTCCATTGCCCTGTTGTTTGTCATCGTTCTGATCGGGGCCCCGGTCGGACTAGCGATGGTACTCGTTGGCGTGGGCGGTTTCGGAATGATTGTCGGCTTCGATCCGGCCTTCAGTGTCCTTCAGACCGCCGCCTTCGAAACCGCCTCCAACTATTCCTTCACGCTGGTGCCGCTGTTCATGCTGATGGGGAACCTGATTTCCCAGTCCGGCATGGCCGCCGACCTTTTCCGCGGCGCAGAAATGCTGACACGCGGTCAAAAAGGCGGGCTTGGGGCGGCCGGTGTCACCGCCAGTGCCGTCTTCTCCACGGTGTCGGGCTCATCGCTTGCCACCGCCTCGACCATGACCAAGGTCGCCTATCCGGAAATGATCAAGCGGGGCTACGACCCGAGGCTTGCGGCCGGCTCTCTTGCCGCCGGTGGCACGCTCGGCATCATGATCCCGCCCTCGATCGCGCTTCTTCTTTATGCGCTGATCACGGAGCAGTCGGTGAGCGACATGTTCCTCGCCGGCATTCTTCCCGGGATCCTCGCCTATGTGCTTTACGTGGTGACGGTCTTCATCATGGCCCGGATCTGGAAGGGCGAAAGCGCACTGGATCAGGACGAGATGTCATCGGGCTTGAGTGCCTGGATCGAAGCGGCGCGCCTGTTCGCTCCGGCTTTCGGCCTCTTCGGTCTGGTCATGGGCGGTCTTTACGGCGGCTTCTTCACGCCGACCGAGGCTGGTGGCGCAGGGGCGGCCTTCGCACTCGTCTATGCAGTCTGGAAGGGCATGCGCTGGCCGGAGTTCCTGGCAGCGCTCCGGGCGACCGTTGAGACCACCGCGACCATCTTCTTCATCCTGATCGGCGCGGAGGTCCTGGGCTTCCTGATTTCGACCTCGCAGATCTCCTTCGCCATGGTCGACTTCATGCGCGACATGGGGCTCGGTCCCTGGCAGGTGCTCATCGCGATCATGGTCTTCTACGTGGTACTCGGCTGCTTCATGGAAAGCCTGGCCATGATCCTGCTGACCGTGCCGATCTTCTTTCCCGTCATCGTCGATGCCGGTTTCGACCCGGTCTGGTTCGGCATCATCGCGGTGGTCACGGTGGAACTCGGCCTGATTTCGCCCCCGGTCGGCATGAACCTTTTCATGGTGAAGTCGGTGGCAACCGAGGTGCCCTTGAAGACCATCATGGCCGGCGTGATCCCGTTCATCCTGAGCGACATCGTCCGCCTCGCCATTCTGATCGCCTTTCCCGCGATCGTGCTCTTCCTGCCCGGGAGATTATAGGGGCCGGGCAATCGTGAGGGCGTGATCGTTGGCCAGTTGCTCATTTCGGCAATGCCTTGGCATGTGAATGATCGACTGGTTCGAAGAGATCGGGCCGGATCGGAGGTGTGACCGGTCGCCGGCGGCCCGATGTCCGCTTCGCGTCAGGAAGACGCAAATGCGACCTTCACGCCGCGCTGGCGAAAATAGGCCTGCAGCAGCTTGCGGCCGGAGCGGTTGTTCTGGGCGAGCCTGGCCGGATCCAGAAGGGCTTCTTTAAGGCCCTCACGTTTCATCGCGTCCTTGAGTTCCGCGATATGCAGGTCAATGTCCTGATTGTCCGCCTCGAGGGATTGATAAATACGGTTCGTTGCATCCGCTACGGTCAGTTCGCTCACTGGTTCATTCCCGATGGTGTTTTGCTGGCGCATAGCACATTTCGAGGCCGGGTACCAAAGAGAGTTGATCGGGACATATGTGACCGGCTTTGACGCCGACAGTCCCTTTCATGTCTGAAGCTTCAGGTCGGGCTTTGTGTCCTGAAACCTGCTTTCCGGGGTTACCGGTTCGAACGAGGCGATTTTGGCCCTTTCCGCCCACAGGGGGAGCAGTTTGGCTGGAAGGCGCCGGATGCTGCCGGTGGTTGAGCAAAAACCGATACTTAAGTCGTAATTTCACGATCAATTAACTTAACCGCCAGTCAATATTGATTACAGCTGCCTTGCATTCGCCGGTAACTGATTGTTACTGTTTTTTCCTCTCGGGAGGAGGTAGACGGATGAGCAATAAAAAATGCGATCCGCAAGAACACGTGGTCATTAAATCGATTTTGGTGATCGATGACCATCCGTTATATTGCGATGCACTCGCCGCAACACTTGAAAAACTGTTTCGATCGAAATCGGTGAAAAAGGCGACCTCGTTGAAGGAAGGCTTGCGCCTGGTCGGGGCGCGGTTTCAACCGGATCTCGTGATGCTGGACCTCAAACTTCCGGACGTCACCGGGCTCAGCGGCATTCTGAAGGTGAAGGACAGGTTGCCCGATGTTCCGGTCCTGGTGATTTCCGCGGAATCGTCGGAAGAGACCGTCACCACGCTGATGACCGCGGGTGCGGCAGGGTTCATTCCGAAGGATGCGTCGCACAAGGTGTTTCAGCAGGCGCTGATGGAGATCCGGGAGGGGCGCCGGTTCCTGCCGCCCGGCTATGCGCTGCCGAAACGGCCGAACCCGTCGGACCTGTCTGCCCAGCAGATCGCGCATAAGATTGCGGACCTGACACCGCAGCAGAACCGGATCATGAAACTGATCTGCGCAGGCAAGCCGAACAAGCAGATCGCCTACGAGTTGTCGCTCGCCGAGGCCACCGTCAAGGCGCATATCACGGCGCTGTTGCGCCGGCTTGGGGTCAACAACCGGACCCAGGCGGCCATTCTGGTGAAAAGTGCGAGCATCGACGGCGGGGCCCATCTTTCAAATGGCGATGCCCGAGCCTTGTTGAGCTAGGTGGCAATGAACATCCAGTCCATCAACAAGGCCGGCCAGCCACTCACGGTCAAGGTCGGGGTTTCTCATGCCCGGACCCCGGAAGCCGCCGTTCGCGAAGCGTCGATGGGCTTTGCGACCCATGCGACGTGTTTTGTTCTCGTGTTCGTTCCCGACCATCTCGAGCCGGCCGCGGTTGCGCAGGAAATCGCGTCCATTCTTCCCTCGACCACGGTATTCGGCTGTTCCACGGCAGGGCAGATCACGACCCTGGGTTACGAAGACGACGCCCTGATGATGATCGCCTTCCCGAGGCGGCATTTCCGGTGCTCGTCGACCCTGATCAAGCCGCTGCGGCGGGCCTCCATCGAACGGACCGCCGCTCAGGCGCGCATGCTGGCGTCCCGGTTTCCGCACACGGCCAACTGGAAACGCGTTGCACTCGTTTTTGCCGATGGCCTGTCCAAGCAGGAAGATCTTCTCGTTGCCGCATTGAACGCGGGGCTGGGGGATGTCCCGGTGTTCGGAGGATCAGCCGGACACGGTCTGGCCTTCGACGAAACCTTTGTGCTGCATGAGGGAGAGGCCCACAGCGATGCGGCACTCCTCCTGCTCCTGGAAACGGATCTGTGCTTCAGGGCGCTCGGTTTCGACCATTTCCTGCCGACCGCCAAGCGGATGGTGGTGACGCGGGCTATTCCGGAGGAGCGCCTCGTTCTGGAAATCAACGGTGCGCCCGCGGCCCGCGAATATGCACGCTACGTGGGGTGTCAGGTTTCCGAGTTGTCGCCGAAGGTCTTTGCCGAAAATCCCGTACTCGTCCGCAACGGCAAGAGCTGGCACGTGCGCGCCATCCAGCAGGTTGCCGACAATGACGGTCTGTGGTTCCTGTCGGCCATCGACGACGGTCTGGTCCTGACCCTTGGGCAGGGCACGGAGATCCTGGAAACGCTGGAGACCGGTCTCGATATCAGGTGCAGCAAAGGCAACAACCCGGATTTCATCCTCGGCTTCGATTGTTACCTGAGGCGGCTCGAAATCGAACAGAACGACCTCGTCGAAGATGCGTCCGATATCCTGTGCAAGCATCGTGTCTTCGGCTTCAACACCTACGGCGAACAGCATCTCGGCGTCCATGTGAACCAGACTTTCGTGGGCGTCGCCTTTTATCCGCCGACGGGGGATTTGTTGTTTTGATCGATCCGAGCGAACCTCTGGAACAGCAGGTCGAGCGTCAGGAAAAGATCATCGAGGCGCTCATTCAGCGTGCCAGCCGGGAGCACGACGTGGGCAGTTCGGCCTATTCCCTGTTCCAGTCCGCCATCACCCTGCAAGGCGAGGTCTGGGAGAAGACCAGGGATCTTGAAAAGGCGCTCGATACGCTCGGCCGTGCCAGCAGTCAGCTGAAGATTGCCGAATATGCGCGCGAACAGACCGAACGCAATCTTGCGGATGCGCTGGATTCGATGGAGGGAGGCTTTGCGCTCTTCACCGAAGGCAGGCTGGAAATCTGCAACGACCAGTTCAAGGCCATGGTGCCCGACATCGCCGAAGAGATCGTCTCGGGTCTCGATATCGGCGACTATTTCGAGGCCCTGAGGATGAGCAAGGACGTGGTTTCCCGGGCGACATCGGAAAACGGGGCGTACCGGAGAGCGGTCCGGTCAGGGAACGGCATCGATACGACCTATCCGTCCGTTGTGGGCTTGCGAAACGACCGCTGGTTCCAGATCACCCATAAAACCGCGTCGTCGAGCAAGATCGTGCTTCTGTCGACCGAGATCACCAGCATCGTCCGGCAGAACCGTCTGGAAAAGGATCGGCTGATCGACGAACAGGCGGTCTTCCTCCAGGGCGCATTCGATCATATGACCCAAGGCGTGTGCACCTTTTCCGCCGAAGGCACGCTGCTCATCCATAACGAACGTTTCCGGGAACTCCTCCGGCTACCGATGTCTCTCGTGCGCAAGGGGACGGCCTTCAACCAGACCCTGGAGTTTATCGTCAAGCACAAGCTCCTTGAGAGCATGACGCCGGGGGAAGAGCTCGGCAACTGGGTGGCGACCGTTCGCGCCGGCAAGGGGCTGGAAAAGAAGGTGCGCCATATCAGCGGCGATATACTGAACATCCGGGTTCACGGCCTGCCCGACCAGGGCTTCATCATGAATGTGATGGACATTACCGCCGAAACGCAGACGACGGCATTGCTGGAACAGCGGGTCCGTGAACGAACGCTGGAACTGACGCAGGCGAACGAGCGCTTGCGCCGGCAGAACGAAGAACAGGCAATCGTCGACGAACAGCTGCGCCTTGCGAAGGAGCAGGCTGAGGAAGCCATGTCGTCGAAGACGAAGTTTTTCGCCGCGGCCAGTCACGACCTGCTGCAGCCGATCAATGCGGCAAAGCTGCTGATTTCGACCATGAGCGAAGGCGCGCAGGATACGCCTCTGGCCGACACGGTGTTGCGTCTGGAACGATCCTTCAACTCGATCGAATCCCTGCTACATGCGCTGCTCGATATTTCGCGGCTGGAATCGACCGGGACGGAGATGACGGTCACCAGCTTCTGCATCGGCGACTTGCTGAATTCGGTCAAGGAAGACTACACGCGGCTGGCCGAGGAGAAGGATATCCGCCTCGACATCGTGCCCTGCAGCCTGTGGGTCTCAAGCGATCAGCGTTACCTGCTTCGCTCGATCCAGAACCTGGTCGTCAATGCCATCCAGTATACCGACAAAGGGCGTGTGCTGGCCGGGTGCCGCCGAAAAGGCGCGGAAGTGGTCCTGGAGGTCTGGGACACCGGTGTCGGCATCTCCATGGAGGATCAGCCGCGGATTTTTTCCGAATTCACAAGGGCATCGGCGAACGGAGGCGGCTTCGGCATGGGGCTTGGCCTTTCCATCGTCGATCGCGCATGCCGCCGATTGGGACATGAGGTTGTCGTGGAATCCGAGCCGGGCAAAGGGTCCGTTTTCTCGATCACGCTTCCCGTTGTCGCTGCTCCGGATCAGGAGCGCCGCCGGGAGACGGATGACCGGCATACCATGCTCGATGATATGGACCTTATCGTCCTGATTATCGAAAACAATCCGGACGTGCTGTTTGCGACCACCCGAAAAATCGAAAGTTGGGGCGGTAGCGTTCTGACCGCCGCATCTACCCATGAGGCCCTGGAGCAGGTGCGGGAAATCGGAATGGCACCGGACATTATTCTGGCCGACTACCAGCTCGATGGGGACGATAACGGTATCAGGACGATCCAGGCCGTCAGGCAGGAAACAGGCACGGAGGTTCCGGCCATCATGATTACCGCCAGCCGGGAGGAGACGCTGACGGAGGACAGCCAGCGCCACAATTTCACTGTGTTGACCAAACCGGTGAAATTGTCCCGGCTGCGTCCCCTCATCGACTGGAAGACACGGCGGCCGGCGCAGGTGTGAAGGTGCGGCAAAACGCAGACAAAAGTCTGCAGTGACAGACCGGGAGAGCCGGATAGGCTTTCATCAAGGTCTGCCCGGATCGTCAGGGTCTGCGAGACGGGCCGAAAATGACACTGGGAGGAAGCCATGGTTCGATTTCAGGTGATCCGGATACCGGTTCTCGGTCTTTTCGCGGCCTGGCTGGTCCTCGTCGGAACGGCGGCGCCCGGGCTTGCCGCCGAGGTCTATGACCTGCTTTTCAAGACGGGGACGCTCGACGGCATTTCCCGGACTTCGGTTCTCGACTATGAGCGTCAGGTCTCTGCCCGGGACAACCAGGAGCTTGCCGCCCGGGAGACCGGAACCATCAGTCTGAGCTTCGGGCCCGATGAAATGGCCGAACTGAAATTCAGGCAGGGAGACAAGCACCGCAATGTCGGGTCTTTCCCGGCAACGGTCGGCAATCCGATGATCATGTATTTTGTCGAAACCGTTATCAGGGATATGGCGAGCACAGCGGGGGGAAGCCCGTATTATATCCGTAACCGGGTCAAGGCCGCGCTGGTGAAACAGGTGCCGATCCGCGAAGAGACCATCCGCATCAACGGGCATGACGTCCCGGCGCACTCCGTCACGCTGCATCCGTTCGAAGGCGATCCCAATCGGGACAGAATGCACGGTTTCGGGGACCTTGCGCTGACGATCACCATGTCGGAACAGGTGCCCGGCTGGTATTACGAGCTGAAGGCGGAAGCCGGAGGGGAAAAGGGCTCGGGTACCGATAACACGCAGGGCACCGCGGAGAAGGACGACGCCCCGGTTTATTCCAGCTCGATCGTGCTTGCGACATCTGAGGCTGTCGATTGAGCACACGGTACAGACAACAAGGAAGTTGAGACATGCGGGCTGGAACAGTGACCGTGCTATCCGTTCTCCTGGTCTGTGCGGCCGGCGAGGTCCAGGCGCAAAGCGCCGCCGATCGGTACAATGACTACCCGACGGAAGCACGCGCCGACTACGTGTTCGGGTGCATGGCGACGAACGGGCGAAGCAAGGATGTGCTTCGTCGCTGCTCCTGTTCGATCGACGTGATTGCCTCCATCGTCCCTTACGACAAATACGTGGAAGCGGAGACCGTTCTCTCGTTGCAGCAGGTGGGCGGTGAGCGCATGTCCATCTTCAGGACGACGGCGATGGCAAAGGAGCTGGTCGCGACCGTGCGCCGGGCCCAGGCGGAAGCGGATATTCTCTGCTTCTAGAGCAGGTTCCCGGGTCCGTACCCTAGCTTGCCGGTTCCTTCGGGATGGTCTTTTCCCAGACATTCCCTTCCGTATCCTCCGCGCGGACGCTGAGCGCCTTTGCGCCGTTGTCCGTATAGGTGAAGCGGATCACCGGATTTTCCGACAGGGATATGCCGCCATTGACGGTAAACAGCAGGTCGTCGCCCTGCTTCACCTCGATCTGGTCGACGAAATGAGCGGGGATGAACAGCTGGGTCATCTGATTGCGCTGTAAACCGGAATAGTTCGGATGCCGGATCATGAGCTGGGCTTCGCGCCGTGTGCTTGCCGCTTCGGTTGCCGGGGTGAAATACTTGATCCGGATCTGTCCCATCGTCGACAGGGCAACCTCCGGATCCTTCGTGGCCGGTGCCGAACAGCCGCCGGACGCCTTGACGAAGCGTCCGGTCATCACCGGCCCGTCCGCGGTATGCGCGATGAGGCGGACGTTGGAATATTGATTGACGCGCACCCGGAGTTCGAGATCGAGCGGGTGCATGGCCGTCCCGAAGGTCATTTCAGCGGCGACCGGCGCGGGGTTTTCGTCGATGACCAGCGTGGCGCTGTCGATCGCAGGGGCGGTCGGTCCGGGCTGCTTGATGCTGATTGGAACAGTCGCAGCGTCATGGGCACGGTAGGGGGCTGTAAGATCAACGATCCCGTCGGCGTCGGCCGGGTCCTTGTCGCCGACGATATCGGCGCGCAGGTCGCTCCAGCTCCCCTTGTTGGTCAGGGAATTGCTTTGTTCGGTATCCTCTGCCGCATTTGCGCGCTCGACGACCGAAGGCATTGCCAGTGGTAGAGCGACTGCCAGGGCGAAGAGTGTCCCTGAACGGAATGTGACTTTGTGAAGAGCCGTCATGTCAAGTCAGCGCCCTTTTTCGCGAACCTCGGGATCTGTCACCTTATCACGCAACGTCATGTCCACGAACCGAGCCTTTAGGATGTATTGCCCGGCGCGCCCGGGATTGGGATCGTGGCCGGACCCTGAAAACCGGATCGCCCTGATCGGCGCTCGTCCGGAACCGCGTGGAATCCCAGAGGTCCATGTTCGAGATTGTCGTCACCCTTTGTCTCATGGCGGAACCCGACATATGCCGTCCGCAACTTGCGCCGGGTCTGGAAACGGATACGCGTGCAGAATGTGAGGCAGTTGTGAGCGGCGACACGATCCGAAACCGGGGGACGGTCGCCGATGGGCTGGTTCTCGGTGAAAAACACTGTCAGACGATGGCGGACGGTCTCGAATTGACGGAGATCGCTGACAACGTCTTCGTCCATCTCGGCAGGATTGCCGAAGCCGATCCGGCCAATCGCGGCGATGTGTCCAATGCCGGCGTGATCATCGGGGAAACCTCGATTGCGGTCATCGATACCGGAGGGTCCCGGGCCGTCGGCGAGGCCCTTTACAGGGCGATTCGCCAGCGCAGTCCCCTGCCGATCAGCCATGTGATTCTGACCCATGTTCATCCGGACCACATCTTCGGCGCCTCCGTTTTTGCTGAGACCGGTGCGAGGGTCGTCGGTCATCCGGGGCTTTCCCGGGCGCTTCTGGACCGGGAACAGTCCTATCTGACCGGATTTGAGGATCTGATCGGCAAGCGCGGTTTTCTGGGAACCCGGCCGGCCCTGCCGGAACCGGCTCCGCAGGAGATCGACCTTGGAGGCCGGATACTGACCCTCAACGTCTGGCCGGCAGCCCATACCACAACGGATCTCACGGTCCTGGATTCGGCCACGGGCACGCTGTTTGCGGGCGATCTCGTTTTTCACCAGCACATGCCGGCACTCGACGGATCACTGACAGGCTGGCTTCACGTTCTGGAGCTGCTGCCGGAGCTGAAGCCCTCACGGATCGTTCCCGGTCACGGCGGACCTGTTCTGACAATGGAGGAGGCGCTGACACCCATGCGTCGTTATCTCGGGGTGCTCGAAGCCGATACCCGTCAGGCGCTGAAAAATGGCGAGCGGCTCGGCGACGCCGTCAAACATGTCGCGCACAGCGAAGCCGAGGCCTGGGAGCTGTTCGAGCTCTTCAATACGCGGAACGCGACGGAGGCCTATACGGAGCTTGAGTGGGAGTAGCTCCCGGGCCTGCCCGGCCTTTCGGCGCGGTTTACTCGGGCGCGTGTTTCAACAGGATCTGGGCCAGCGCATAAAGCCGCTTTTCGATCAGCACCGGCGTCTCGCAAACATAGGTCAGCGACCTGGAGCGGTCCTTGTAGACCCGCTGGTCCCAATCGAGTTCCTCTTCCAGCTTGTCGACCTTGTCGTAATCCGGTTCGCTTGCGGCCATCAGCTTGTCCATTTCACTCCGCGTTGTGTCGATCTTTTCCGACAGCGCGATCTGCTTCTGGGAATAGCGTCCGATACCGGTGATGATCTTGTGCCGGGTCTTGCCAAGCCGGTCGAACACATCGGCGAAGATTTCGCCCATGAGGTCCACCGTTGCATCCGGATGATCCTGGACAAAGGTCGCCACGAGCTTGTCAGCGTCTTCCAGGGAAATGCGCCTGAGTTCGAGTTGGCCGGCGAGTTCCCGTGCATCCTGCGGTAATTCGGCAGGGGTTCCGCTTGACGCATTCTCCGGCAGCGGCTTGGGCCACATCAGCGCAAGAGAAAGCTGTTCAACCTTCCGTTGTTGGCAGGGCCATGTCGGGTCGTTGAACGTGGCCGCGTCTGCGATCAGCGAAGAATTCGCACCCAGGAATGCAGACGTAAGTATTAAAAATGGTGCGTATAAATATTTCCGCATGATGACATTCCTCCCTGCCTGAAAGGTTATCCGGTCTCCAAGTTTTGTCCATGTCGAAAAACACACACTAAGGTCGCAATTGCTCGAAGAGTCCGTCCACTTATAGTCGAAGGATAACGTCCGCCCGTGCGTGAAATGATGGCGGATCCTGGACAATGTGGAGACTGTTTTATGCAGACACGTGCAGCCGTCGCCGTCGGGGCAGGCAAGCCGCTGGAGATTACGACCGTCAACCTGGAAGGCCCGAAGGCCTTCGAGGTTCTGGTCGAGATAAAGGCCACAGGTATCTGCCATACCGATGAATTCACGCTTTCCGGTGCCGACCCGGAAGGGCTGTTCCCGGCGATCCTCGGCCATGAAGGCGCCGGTGTCGTCGTCGAAGTTGGACCCGGCGTGACCACGCTGAAGCCGGGCGACCACGTCATTCCGCTCTACACGCCCGAATGCCGGACCTGCGAGTACTGCCTCAATCCGAAGACCAACCTGTGCCAGTCGATCCGCGTCACCCAGGGCCAGGGCCTGATGCCCGACGGTTCGTCGCGCTTCTC
>NZ_JBLXGP010000020.1:0-33177 GCF_048260565.1 Roseibium sp.
CCTTTACGCCAGTTCTATCAACGCCTTGTCGAAAACGGTAAGAAACCGATCGTCGCAATATCCGCCGTCATGCGAAAGATCATCGTCATCCTAAATGCAAAACTCAGAGACGGACTCGCAAAACAGAGTTGATGACAATCCGGGGGGGGGCGCGGCTGTGTCCCATACTCAAGGCCATCCCGGGAAAGCCGTCAAACTTTGTCCAGGACAGGCGGGCCCTGCGCCGTCGATGCCGTGACTGGAACGGTTCTTGCTTTTCAAAGCCGATGGCGATGCCGGGCCTGGTCCGGTTTGCCGGCTCGCGGTTTCTGGAGACCGCGGGCGCCGGTTGAACAGGAGTATCCGCATGAAAAGCAGCAGCACGGGCAATGGGCTGGACGTCCGCTCCCTGCGTATCCTGGTAACCCTTCTTACCGAATGCAGCGTGACGCGCACGGCCGAACTGGTCGGCCAGCCGCAGCCGGCCATCAGTCTCTGTCTCAGACGTCTGCGGGCGATATTCAACGATCCGCTGCTGGTGCGTACCGGAAACCGGCTGGTGCCCACAGATCGGGGCCGGGAACTGGAGATTTCCATGCGCCGGGTTCTGGAGGATCTCGACCGGGAGCTCTGCCCGGATGAAAGCTTCGATCCGTCGAGCGGCGGGCATCATTTCAGACTGCTGCTGGCCAATTGTTTCGGTCCGACCTTCCTGCCGCTCATCATCAGCCGGATCAACGAGGAGGCGCCGGGCGCGATCGTCGATGTCTCGCCTATGCCCGCCCACGATCAACTCGTCTCGGTGTTGGCCGACGGCGTGGCCGATATCGTCCTGGGCAACTGGCCGCATCCGCCGGAAAAGCTGCGAACCGCGCCACTGTTTGCCTCAAATATGGTCTGTCTGGTCCATGGCAGGCATCCGTTCGCCAAATTGAAGCGGCTGACGCTCAACCAGTATCTCTCTGCGAAACACCTGTCCCTGACCCCTTCCGACAATGCCGGTCTCAGCCCTATCGACGGGCGTCTGGGCGATTTGTCTGTCAGTCGCCAGATATCGGCTTCGGTGCCCGACTACGGATCGGTTCCCTTCGTTCTGGCGCAGACCGACATGGTGTTCACCACAAGCCGGCATTTCGCGGAGGATCTGGCAGTCCATGTGCCGCTGAGCGTGGTGGAACTGCCCAAGGAGTTCGGCGCCATCCGCTTCTACGCGCTCTGGCACGAGCGCAATCACCGCTCCCCGTGGCACCAGTGGCTTCGGGGCATCATCCGTGGCGTGGCGCGGGAAGTGGAGAGCATGAGCGCCAACCTTCACCGAGGGTCTCATTCGGCGAGAGTGTAGCGGCTGCGACGGCAACAGGTGGCGCCGCCGCAGGGCGACTATTCAGGCAGCGGTTTCAGCTTCCGCATTGTCGATCAGCCGACGCAACTGCTTGCGCATCAGCATGCCGGGCCGGTCGGAGGGCATGTGAAGTTCCACGCCTTCGGACCTGTCCAGCGGCACGTTGAAGTCGGTGCTTTCCAGAACGTCCCGATCCTCGATGGTCACCTGCCGGTCGAAGGCGATAATTTTTTCCGCCGGGGTGTCCTCTTCGCTGTCGTTGCGCATGACCCACTGGATAAACTGGGTGCGCTGGTTGTCCATGGGGGTCAGGAAGGTGCACAGGATGTTTTCCAGCCCGTTCGGATAACAGATCCGTCCGACGCGGGAAAACGGCAGGTAGAAGCGATTGCGGGTGCGCCGCCGGGTCTCGTCCTCTTGCATTCCGAGCGCGGACTTCATGTGTTCGGCGTTCTTCACCTTGATGTCGTTCTGGACGATGAAGCCGTTTTCCGTCTCGTCCACGGTAAAGGGGTGAATGGAGGGGTCAGGATCGCCGAAACTGTCCTTGTGGACAAACGTAATGTGCGCCGCGTCGAAGGAATTCTCGATGATGCGCAGCGGGTTGGCAGACCAGGTCTCGCAGAATTCGATCACCTGGCGGTAGCCGGGCTGGCCGAATTCCTCGATCTCGGGAATATCGAACATCGGTTCTTCCAGAGCGACCCAGACGTGATTGTATTTTTCCGTGCAATGATAGCCGGGTACGCCGAAGGGATTGGGCTTGTCTTCGACATCCTGGGGAACCTTGACGCACTGACCGGAGCCACTGAACGCCCAGCCGTGATAGGGGCAGACGATGTTGCCGTTCTCGACATAGCCAAGCGACAGTTTCGCCGTACGGTGCAGGCAGCGATCCTTGACCGCCCGAACCGCCCCCTCGTCGTCCCGCCACAGGGCGATCGGCTCGTTCAGCAGCGTGAAACCGTACGGCTTGTCGGTGATCGTGTCGCTCGGCGCCACGCAATACCAGAAGCGGCGCAGCAGCGGAACGTCGCATGCTTGCATGTGGTCCTCTCCTTCCTGATTTCGATCTATGTCATTTCCTAGGAAGGAGGGGGGCAGTAGGCAATTCGCGGGATCGAATAGACGGTATAGCGTTTCGGCCATGGCGGGATGGTGTCATGCCGCGGTTTTCGGCTTGTTCGAAGATGTCGCATGTCACGACGCGGAGGGGATACCGTCACCCAGAGCCTGTGCCACCCGGACGCCGGGCCTTCACCACTGGCGCCTTGAGCGGTATTTCGACAGGCTATAAGCTTTCACCAGGCAATGAAGGCTGTCCGGCCTCATGCCTGTTCGATCGCGACGGCTGCCGTGTCGAGTGCAGCTGCAATCGTGCGGATCTGGTCTTCGCTCAGCGGGCCGCTTTCCTGGCGCAGCCTGAGGGAGAGCTTCAGGTTCTCCATGGCACGGACGAGCTGCGGCGGCGGGCCTGCAGGCGTTTCTGCGGCGGCGCGCTCCATCCGGGCAAAAGCCGCGTCGGCCTCTACCTGTTGTTCGGCAACCGCCGCGATGCCGGCTTCCGTTGCCGCATAGAGCTTCTTGCCTTCGCTTTCGGTCACCGTGGCGTGGCCCATTTCCTCAAGCATGGCCAGGGTCGGGTAAATGACGCCGGGGCTTGGGCTGTAGGCTCCGCCGGTGCGCTCCTCGATCTCCTTGATGAGGTCATATCCATGGCGCGGTGCCTCCGCGATCAGGGTAAGGATCACGATGCGGAGTTCGCCGTGGTCGAACAGGCGTCCGGAGCGCCGGCCGCGCCGGCCTCCGCGGAAACCTCTGCCTTCGCCATCCCTACCGGGGCCGCCTCGACCTTCGCCGTGCCGGCCAAAGCCTCGGCCATGCCGACCCCGGCCATGGCCGTCATCAAACATATCGTTTCTCATAACAGCCTTTTCGCTTTCGTTCTGTTTTAGATAGCATTTAGATATATCGAAATATATTCTTTTTCAAGAGGCTCCGATTTAGGAAATGAAATGCGTCTTCGTCCCGCGGCGGTTGAAAGGTGTCAAAAAACGTCGGAAAACGGGCGAAAACACCTGACCAGGGGATGGTCGGGGAAGGCGACAGGGCCGGAAATCATCATGCCCTGCTGCAATTGACCTAAGCATTCAAACGCTGGTTCAAACGCCTGGGTGCCAGAACTGCCGTGTGACAGCGGCCGAAACCGCTTCACCTTGCCTGAAATACGGCTTACCAGACATGCTTCGGCAAACACGTTTCACCGGGATTAGTTCATGCCTGTTTTCATGATCGGCTTCATCGGCATCGCCGCCGTTCTCCGTTTTGCCGCCCTGGCGGTGTCCATCCGCAACGAGAAACGGCTGAAGGAGGCTGGCGCGGTGGAATATGGTGCGGCCACCTCCACGATGCTGGCGCTGGTCCATATCGCTTATTATCTGGCCGCCATTGCGGAGGGGCTGTGGCGCGCAGCGCCGATTTCGGCGGTCACCATGACCGGGCTTGTCATCTATACGCTTTCCATGATTGCTCTCGCCTGGGTCCTCATGACCCTCGGCCGGTTCTGGACCGTCAAGATCATCATCGCCCGGGATCATGAACTGGTGACCAACCGCTTTTTCCGGATGGTCCGGCATCCGAATTACTATCTGAACATCATCCCCGAACTGATCGGCTTTGCGCTGGCGCTACAGGCCTACGGCACGCTGATCGTGGGGCTGCCGGTCTACCTGGTCATCTTACGCCTGCGCATCCGCCAGGAAGAAGAGGCCATGCGGGGCCGGTTCACGGCGTATTGAGTGGGGCTTCAGCCCAACTCTTCCTCGGCCCGGAACCGTGCGATCCACGTCCGGCTGGTCTCATCGGCCAGCTTCTTGACGGAGGGGATGATGTCGGCAGCCCCGGCGGGGTCAAAGCCGAGGTGTTCCATGAGGGTGCGCAAGGTTGCGGCCGGATCGGCGGATAGGTCCGTGTAGGAAATACGGTGAGGTGTGATGCCTTCCTGATCGAACCATGACAGCCAGCCTTTGTCGTAGGCTGTCATCGTCTCGACCCAAGACCGGATCTGATCCCTGTCGTAAGACGGGTTTCGATGCGGGGAGAGGCGTTCCAGTTCCGTGCCGTCGGGGGCGGCGTGCCACAAGCCGGACTGTTCGGCCTTCAGGTAGGATATGGCCTGTTCGATCTTGTCTTGCCGGGTCAGGTGGATGAACAGGGTCGGCCCGAAGGCGCGTTCAAGGCGCGCTCTGTCGGTTGGTTCGTCCGGGTACAGGACGGCAAGCTTTTCGCACAGAAACGGAAAACTCGGCCTTTGCTGACGCAGGCCGAACAGGCAGGTGCCGGCGGTTCCCCGGTCGATCGCCGCACGGAAGATCGCTTCCAGAGTCTCGCGTTCCGTTGCGGTTTCCTGAGGCGTAATTTTCATCCTGGTCAGCCAGTCCTCCAGCGAGGGGCGGTAGAACAGGGAGGCGGGCTTTCCGGCGACTCCAGTATCCGCGAGCATCCGGCACAACAAGGTGCTGCCGCTGCGCGGAGAGGTGCAGATCACATAGGGGTTACGGTTTGTCATGGCCAAACGGGTAGCCCGGTTGGGTGACAGGCTGTTGTCGGCTGCGGGCTGCCCGGCCGGCCATCGTCCGTGAAATGCCCACCCGCCCGCACCGTATCGTCTACCGTCAGCGCGCCGCGCGGATTACCAGCCACGCGAACAGGAGCATGTCGGCGAGGAGGACGAGGGAGCTGATCGCCGCCAGGGGCTCCGCCTGGGGCGCGCCGGAGTAGATCAGGCCAACCCCGGCGACCATGGCGACCGAGGCTGCCGCCCAGACGACCACCTGGAGAAGGGCGATGCGGCTGCCGTCCAGGTCCGTGTGACCCCGGTAGTACAGGCCCATCAGAAAAAGCGAGACCCATCCGAGCAGGTTCAGGTGCGCATGGGCGGGAAGGGTGGAGTGGTCGTGGCTGATCGCCATGGCGATGCCCCAGGTCATGCCGGCAATGGCAATGAGGACGGCCAGGGTGAAGGAAAGTCTTGATGCGGTCATTGTTTGTCCCCTTCCTCAGGCAGCCGAACGCATGGGCGGGCCTACGACTTCGATGCCGTTGGAGCGGCAGGCTGCCTCGAATTTCGCCATCTGATCGGGCGTCGGTTCCGCTTGGCGGGGAGGCAGGCCATCGTGGCCGGCGGGCCGTCCGGCCGTCCGGGCCATGGCCTCGAACTCTCCTTTTGTCGTGATCGTAAGCACGCGGGCGGGACCGGTGCCGGTCACCATGAAGGTGTGCGGGATGCCTTTGGGGGCGACCAGGGTGTCGCCGGGGCGGATCGTGACCGGCGCGTCACCGACCAGAAACGCGATCTCTCCCTCGATCACATAGAAGATCTCGTCTTCGTTGTGATGAATGTGGCGCGGCGGCGAAAACCTTTCCGGCAGGACCTGTTCGAGGAGGTTGATACCTCCGGGGGGCGTTCCGTCCTCGCGGAAGCTGCGGAACAGCACGTCGAACAGCCAGATGGTTTCGATGTCACAGGGTTTGGTCATGGCATGGCTTTCCTGTTGCGGCAGGCGCGTTAATCGGCGCCGCCGGGAGTGGCTTCATCCTGGCTTCAAAGGAGCGGGGCTTGTACTCCGGCCCGTGACCAATCCATACTTCGTCCAGTCCTTCACGCCGAATTTCGAATTTGTATCGGGTCCATCACTGACATGAATTTTGCGAGTTTCGATCTGAACCTGCTGCGGGTCTTCGATGCGCTCTTGCGCGAGCGCAGCGTGACGCGGGCGGGTGAGCTGATCGGCCTGAGCCAGCCGGCGGTCAGCAATGCGCTATCGCGGCTGCGGCACCATTTCGCCGACGAGCTGTTCGTGCGCCGGGGTCACGACATGGTGCCGACACTGCGGGCGGAGGCCTTGGCGGAGACAATACAGAAGGCGCTTTCGGAGATTGAGGGCGCCGTGGCGGAGGGGGAAACGTTCAAGCCGGAAGAGCTGGAGCGGATGTTCACGCTCGGCGGCGCGGATTTCTTTTCCATGCTGGTCATGCCTCGGCTCCACGCGCGAGTTTTCCGGGTTGCCCCCGGTGTGACCCTGCGAATGATCGAGAACGCGACCGGCGATGTGGAAACGCTGCTTCGGGAGAGCGTGATCGACATGGCTCTTGAAATCGACCAGCAGGGGCAGGCGGACTGGGTGTCGAGCGCCCCTCTGATGCAATCGACATTTCTCGTTGTTGCGGCACAGGACCATCCCACGATCAGGGAGGCCGGAATTACACCCGGCGACGCGCTGCCACTTGATCTTTTCTGCGAACTCCCTCAGGCGTTGCGCTCAGTGGACGGCAGCCTGAGCGGGGTTATCGATGCGGCTCTGGCAAAAGCGGGTCGCAAACGGCGGATCGCGCTGGCGTTGCCGCATTTCCACGCGGTGGCTGTTGCCGTCTCCCGGAGCGAACTGATCGCCACGCTGCCCAATCAGACGGCCAAGGATGCGGCACCCGGGCTCGGCCTTGCAGTCTACCGCCCGCCGGTGGACGTGCCGCCACAAAAGCTCCGACTCTACTGGCATCGCCGGCACGACCGGCTTCCGGCGCACAGGTGGTTACGTGCACAGATCTTCGAGACGGTTGAATCCATAAGGGAGCCGGCCGCATGAGTGACGAGTCAAAGCCTGCGGAGGCAACCGGTTGATCCGCACGGCGCCGCGATTTACCCGCGATCTTATCACTCCTGCAGGGGGAAGTTTCCGGGGATCACCTGGTATCCGACCAGTATCGCCAGGAGGATGAGCAGTGCCGCGGACACAATCAGCGAAAAGCGGATGGCCTGCTTGACCTTCGCCTGCCGGTAACGGGTCCGGGGCTTGATACCGCGTATGAGAAAGACGATCTGGCCTGACAGATGCAATGCGGCAAGGTTCACCCCCAGCAACAAGGCCGCGTCGCCCGCCATTGGCCAGGCCGACTTTCCAAGAAACAGGCCAATCGCGGCCGCCGGCGGCATCAGGGCGACGGCGACCATGACGCCGACCAGGATTGACGATGCCCCGGCCGTCATCGACAGCGCAGCGGCCGCCCCCGCGGCAAGGGCGAGCGCAATGTCGTCGAAGCCGACGGCGGCGCGTGAGGCCAGTTCTTTCGACGTGAGGTCGAACGGGAGAACCACGCCAAGAAGGCCGCCGATGACGACCGCCAGGGCAATGCCGACGGCACTGGCCTGGGCGGACCGGATAATAAGGTCGCGTTCGCCCAGGGAAACACCCAGAATGGAGCCGAGGAGCGGACCGAGCAGCGGCGCAATGACCATCGCTCCGATGATGGCGGCAACATTGCTCTCGATCATGCCGAGTGCGGCAACGACCGCGGAAATCGCAACCAGTGTCAAGGAGGTTGGCGTAATGCTGGCGTTTTTGGAGATCTCGGCAAGCAGAGTTTCCCGACTTTCGGTGATCTCTTCTTCTTCGGTTTTCTGATCCTGCTTCCTGGTGACGACGGCATCGACCGGGGCGATGGCGATCTGCCAGTCTTCGGTTTTGTGAAGGGCGCCTTGCAGATCGTCGAGAAGGCTCTGTTGCGCCTTGGCGGTGGTTAGAAACGACACCGTGCGCACTGGCCCTTTCGCCGCCGAAATGCCCGCTAGGGTAACGCCGTCGCGTTCCGCGAAATCGATGATGTCATCGACCGTGTCCTTGGGAACGATGACATGGACATATTGATGCGACATGGAAGCCCCGATGTGTCGGCAGGAATGCAGTCTTACCAGGTGATAGCAAGCGGTGGACCGGGCTCAAAGCGCTTATTCGACCAGGTATCTTTCACCGACCCGGCGACACGTCAACTGATCGAACGTCTCAAGCCAGAACCGGTAATGCGCGCAGGCGCGGCGCGGCGTGGTCCAGAAAGCTGCGGACCTTGGCGGCTGCGCGGCGCCCCTCCACGTGGACGAGGTGGACGGGCAAGGGATCCGGTTCGTATTCCTCCAGCACGGTTCGAAGGGTTCCCGCCTCCACATGAGGGGCGACCTGATAGGAAAGGGCGCGGCACAGGCCCCAGCCCTGGCAGGCGACTTCGATACCGGCGGCGATGTTGCTGACGGCGAGGCGGGAGGCAATACGAACGGTCGCCGGCCGGTCGCCGCCGAAGCGCCAATCGGGCAAAGGGCCGACGGGGCCTGCGGAAATCACCCGATGGTCATGCAGGTCTTGCGGTGTTTGCGGCGTACCGATTTCCGCCAGATAGGCGGGCGCGGCGCAGACCACACGGCGGACCTGGCCGATCCGCACGGCGGTCAGTCCCGAAGACTGGAGCGGGCCGATACGGACCGCGATGTCGAAACCTTCCTCGACGATGTTCACGATCCGGTCGATCATGACGATATCCGCGCTCACCTCCGGATAGGTGTCCAGGTAGCCGGTGACCACCGGCATCACATGAATGCGCCCGAATTCGTTGGGGCAGGTGATCCGCAGCCGGCCGCGCGGACGGGTGGCAGCCCCCGCTGCCGCGTCGTCCGCGGATTGCAGCAGGCCGAGAATATGACGGGCCTCCTCCAGATAGGCCTCGCCCACGTCGGTCAGGTGAACCTGGCGGGTGGTGCGGGAGAACAGGCGTGTGCCCAGGCGAGCTTCAAGCGCGTTGACGCCGCGTGTGGCGGAGGGCGCGCTCAAGCCGAGCCGGCGCGCGGCGCCGGCGAAACCGCCTTCCTCGGCAACGGCGATGAAGACTTCAAGGCTTTGGAGCCGGTCCAAATTGCCCTCCTATTACCATCAATTTCTGAAATAAAGACTTTTGAAATATACTAATTCATTTGCTGGATGAGGCCAATTAAATGTTCTCCATCTCCACTCCAAGAGGAAACGGACAAGGCTCATGAACCCGCATTTTCCGGCAGGCGCCGCCCCGATCAGGCTTTACCGCAATCCGAAATCCGGCCATTGCCATCGTGTCGAACTGATGATGGCGTTCCTGGGCCGGCCTTATGAGACAATTGATCTCGATATGGCCAACGGCGCGCATAAGGCACCCGACTACCTGAAGCTCAATCCCTTCGGCAAGGTTCCGGCGATCGATGACAATGGTACCATCCTTTGGGATTCCAACGCGATCCTGGTCTATCTGGCCAAGCGCTACGGCGCGGATACGGGTTGGCTGCCGGAAGATCCGGTCAAGGCGTCGCATGTGCAGCGCTGGCTGTCGGTTGCCGCCGGCGAAATCGCTCCGGGTCCGGCTGCCGCGCGGCTGGTGCATGTGTTCGGCGCAAAACTCGATCATGACGCGGCCGTGGCGCGGGCGCACGCGCTCTTCAAGGTGATGGAGCCGATCCTGAAGGACAGTGCCTATCTGACCGGCGATGAGATCACCATCGCCGATGTCGCCGGCTACAGCTACATTGCCCACGCGCCGGAAGGCGGGGTCAGCCTGGAGCCCTATCCGGCAATCCGTGCCTGGCTGAGGCGGATCGAAGGCCGGCCGAATTTCGTGGCCATGGCCGCATCGCCCATCCCGGAAGCCGTATGAGCAGTCCGATGGATCAGGAAAAGACAGCCTTTCACGTGGGGGAAATCGCAGTCCAGGAGCGCGCCCACGGCAGCGGACCGGGCTGGAGGAGAGCGGTGTCGCGGGTGTTCCGCGATACCATGCCGGACCAGCACCGGGCGTTTTTCGAGAACCAATCCGTTCTGTTTCTGGGATTGCTCGACAGGAAGGGGTGTGTCTGGGCCACGCCCGCCTTCGGCGAGACAGGGTTTGTCCGGAGCCCTGACGCGCGCACTCTTCGTGTCAATGCGGTTCCCGCGTTACATTACGAACTGGCTTTCGACATGGGCGAGGGGGCCAAGATTGGCGTCCTCGGACTGGAGCTGCACAGCCGGCGGCGCAATCGGTTGAACGGCGAAATCGTCAAATCCGGGACAGACGGCTTCGACATCGCCGTCGGCCAAAGCTTCGGCAATTGTCCGCAATATATTCAGGCACGGGCGTTCGACCGGCAGGATCGGCTGACGGAACCGATGGAGATTACGCATCTCGACGGTCTCACCGAAGAGGTGCAAGCGCTGGTGGAACGAGCCGATACCTTCTTCATCGCCTCGCGGGTGCCGGAAATGACGGACGATCCCCGGGACGGGGTGGATGTTTCCCACCGAGGCGGGAGGCCGGGGTTCCTGGGAGTGACCGGCAAGAGCACGCTGTCTTTTCCGGATTTCAATGGTAACCGCTTCTTCAACACGCTCGGCAATATCGAGGCGGACGGCCGGGTTGGCCTGTACGTGCCGGAATTCGAAACCGGTGAGGCTTTGTTCGTCACCGGACGGGCGGTGATTGACTGGTCGCCGGATCGGGCTGGAACCTTCGCGGGGGCCGGGAGGATCGTGGACGTGACGCCCGAGGAGATCCTGTACGTACGGAATGTCTTTCCGGCCGGAGGGCGCTTACTGGAAGCCTGGCCCGGGCTCGAGACTACCGGCACCTGGGGCGAGGCGCGGGGGTGCGGGGGATGAGGAGACCCGATCGGCGCAGCCAGGCCGCTGAAAGCGGCGGTTGCTGTACTGAAAATTGACAATTTCTGGCAGAAAGTTGTTTTTTTCCGCCACGCGCTTGGAGTTTTGCCTTACTCTGTTCCTGCCAGTTAATTCCGACGGGGAGGGTCTGAATGGCGGCGGTGAAGGAATGGGCCCGGGCCGATGCGCTGCGCGTGTTGCGCGATGGCCTGCCCGCGGATGTTCTGGATTGGAAAGATCTGGCCGACCGCCACGGCTTCGAACTTGACGAGATGGATGACCCGGAGGGCGTCGTTCCCATTACTGCGCTCTATGCAGTCTTCGAAGAAGCAGCCGAAGCCTCCGGCGACGATGCCCGAGTTTTCGACGTTTTCAATGCCTCCGATATCGGCGCGTTTTCGCTGTTCGACTATCTGTTCACCTGTGCGCCGACGCTTCGGGAAGGCTGTCACGCCTGGCAGCGGTTCAT
This sequence comes from Roseibium sp., assembly GCF_048260565.1. GTDB lineage: Bacteria > Pseudomonadota > Alphaproteobacteria > Rhizobiales > Stappiaceae > Roseibium. The sequence continues at coordinate 11,276 of NZ_JBLXGP010000020.1, forward strand.
GCAGATTCGTTCCAACGCCTATACGATCACCTTCGCTGAAGAGGGGGGGAAAGGGGTCCTGGAATGGAAACTGCAGGACAGGCACGGAACCTGGCGGCAGAACATGTTCGCCCGTATGGCCTGGGCGGCCCGGGGCTTCGAGGCAGCGCTCGGTTCCCAGACACCTCCCCTTGAGATTGAGCTTGCTACGGGTGCGCCGGTTCGAACGTCGGAATTTCAAAAGCGGTACGGCAGCCGTGTCCGGTTCGACGGTAACCGAAATATGCTTTCCATCGAGGCGCATTACCTCGATGCCAAGCCGGTTCGGAACGACAACAATCTCTATGCCATTATCGAGCGGGCTTCGCTCGGCGAGTTGAACCTGCGGGCAAGGAACACTTCTCCACTGTCGGCCATTGCGGAGGTTATCGCCGAGACCATGAAGGCGGGTTCGTGTACGCTGCAGGCGGTTGCCGCCACGCTCGGCATGTCCGAACGGTCCCTGCAGCGGACAATGGAAAACGAGGGGGTTTCGTTCAGGGAATTGACGGCCCATGTCCGCCGGGCCGCCGCGCGGCGTTACCTTAGGGAAACCACTTTGCCGATCAAGGAAGTCAGCTACCTGCTCGGCTATTCGGAAGTCAGTACCTTCTCGCGCGCGGTTCGCCAGTGGTTCGGCTGCCCGCCCAGGGCGCTTCGTCAGAACCCGGACAGGTTCGCCGATGAAAACCTTCCTGATTTCCTTCCCGATTTGGTGCCTGCGGTTGGGGACGACAGCTAAGCGCATTTGGTGCGTGAAAGAGCACTCTATTCGCCTTCATCGACCATCTTTCCGACTTCTCCAAGCGTTACCGTCCTTGACGGCGGTGATGATCAATCCTGGCGCGCCAGTCCTCAGGCAACCGAGAGCGCCACGCCTTTGGCGCGGGTGTGGCCCATCCTGCGCCTGTTCGGACAGAATGGGCCGTAGGATTGTCCGGACTTCGCGGGTCAGGCCGCGAGTGCGGCGATCTCGCCGCGGGCCTGGGAGATGGCGGCATCCTTGGCTTCGTCGCCCATGGCGAGGCCTTCGGCGCGGATGATGGTGACGTCGGTCAGGCCGATAAAGCCGAGGACGCCTTTCAGGTAGCTTTCCTGGTGTTCAAGGCCGGCCATGGAGGCGTCCTGATAGGCGCCGCCGCGGGTGGAGGCTATGATGACCTTCTTGCCTGACGGCAGCAGGCTTTCCGGCGTTCCCGCATCGCTGTACTTGAAGGTGCGGCCGGCTACGACGATCCGGTCGATCCAGGCCTTGAGCTGTGTCGGGACCGTGAAGTTATACATGGGGGCGCCAATGACGATGGTGTCGGCGCCGATCAGGTCCTGGATGTCCCGTTCGGCCTTTTCCAGGTCTTTCGTCAGATCCGGAGCTTCGGCCTGCGCGCCGAAGCGGACGGCCAGATGGCCGCTCGACAGGTGCAGCGCGCTTTCGGCGGTCAGGTCGCGGTAGACGACCTCCGCATCGGGATGCAGGGCGGTGAGGCGGGCAACGATTTCGGCGGTCAGCGTGCGGCTGACGGAGTTTTCGCCGAGAATGCTGGAATCGATATGGAGCAGTTTCATAGAGTCAGGTCTCCGGTGGTCTTGGGATGTCTGAGGGAGAAAGGGCAGCCTTTCCGAGATCCCTGATGTGACATTGTTGAACCCATCGGAAAAGACGTTATATTCTGATATAATCTATCGGATAATCAGATGGGATTGGTCGAACATGCTTGATGCGGTCTCCCTGGATCAGTTGAGGGTCTTTATCGTCTCCGTCGAGGAGGGCAGTTTTTCAGCCGCGGCGCGAAAGCTGAACCGGGCCCAGTCGGCGGTCAGCGACCTCATTGCCAAGCTTGAAGAGGTCATGGGCGTTTCCCTGTTCGACCGTTCAGGCCGTTATCCCAGACTGACGCCGGCCGGTCAGGCCCTGCTGGGCGACGCGAAAACCATCGTGGCCGGCGTCGACGGCATGAAGGCGCGTGCGCGGGAGATGTCAGCCGGTCTGGAGCCGGAGCTTTCCGTCGTCATCGATGCGTTTTTTCCTCTGGAAGCGGTCGCCGAGGCAGCGAAGGATTTTCGCGAGGCGTTTCCGGGCGTGCCCTTGCGCCTCTACATGGAAACTTTATGCGGCGCCTTTCAAACCCTTCTCAAAGGCCGTGCGTCCATCGGAGCGGTGCCGGTCTCGCCGATGATCGGACCGGACCTGAAGGTGGAGCGGATCATGGGCGTGAAGCGCGTCATCGTGGCGGCGCGGGACCATCCGCTCGCGCTGCTTGAAGGGGCGATCCCGAAACGGGAACTGGCGCGGCACACGCAACTGGTGCTGACCGACCGCTCGGAAGGGTCGGCCGGCCGGGATTTCAGCGTTTTTTCACCTTTGACGTGGCGTCTCGCGGATCTTCACGCCAAGCGGGTTTTTCTTCTGAACGGCCTCGGCTGGGGCGGAATGCCGTCCCATGTCGTAGCGGAGGATGTCGCCGCGGGCCGCCTGGTAACGCTCGATATCGAGGACCTTCCGGTCGAGGACATGATCTTCGAAATGGCTGCCGTCTATCCGCTTGCGACGCCGCCGGGACCGGCAGGGCGCTGGTTCATCGAACGTCTGCGCACGGTCTGCGATCACGACTGCGCCTTCAAGGCGAAGAGACCTTACTTGTCGGCGATGTCCGCCTGAAGACGACTTCGCCGACTGAATGAGAACAAGGCCGAGGGTGGCCGGAGACTGCCTTCAAGGCGTCCGGCCGTGACTTCGTTCGTAGGCGTTGCGTTCGGGGGAGGTCCAGCCGGCAAGCGTGCCTTCGGCCGGGCGGTAGACTTCCATGACCATGGGATGACAGGCGGCGGTGTCGCTGGAATGTTCGGCGCTGCAGTCGCCGCCCGGGCAGGCGCTCATGACAGCGAGAAGGTCGATTTCGGCGAAAAATTCCAGATGATCGCCCGGGCGGACCGGGCTCGCCTTCATGAAATACTGTCCGGTGTCACGGGTAAAGCCGGTGCACATGAAGACGTTGAGCACGTCGTGGACAAGGAGCTCGGCCTCGGCGAGCGGCAGGTGGCGGGCGTCGGCAAGCGCCCGGGTCAGGTTGGAATGGCAGCAGTGGTGATAGTCGGTGCCGGTGAGGAGCCGGCCCGTGTAAGGGTCGCATCGGGTGCCGATCACGTCATGCACCGAGCCGCCGAACTGATCGATGCCGTACCAGTCGAGCGTGTCCCTCACGACGGTCGCCATGGGGCGCAGATACGGAAAGCAGGACCAGAGCCGGTCGCCGGTCGACACATGGGTGCCGTGGAGGGCACGGGTCTTGCCGGAATAGAAGCGTTCCGACAGATCGGCGCTGTTGAACAGGTTCAGATCACCCACCTGCGGGCCTTCCACGCTGACAATGCGCAGGAAATGTCCGGCGGGTACCTCGATGGAGGCCGCCTCGCGTGGCGGTACGGTGACCTCGGCGGTTTTCATCGCGGTTTCGCGGGCGGCGATGTAAAGCGCCAGATCCGGCTTCGGCAGGGTCTCCGGCGGATAGGCGATCACCGGCGGCACGGCCCTTCGGGCGGCGGCATCTTGAGGTTCGGACATGGGGCTCCCGCAGTGTCGTGAGGACAGGTACGTCCAGTTTTGAACTGCCGGGCGCGGGGAGGCAAGGGGAAGGCAGGGTTGGTCGAAACTTGACCGCAACTTCCGCGATCAATGAGCAATAACGTGTCGATCCGGCCCGCCCGGAAACCGATTCCCGAGAGTGTATCCATGACCGATGAGACCATCGAGATCACGTTCACCACTTCCAAGCAGGACTTTCCAGCCTATCGGCAGGCGTTGAACACGTGGATTAAAAACGTCAATGACCGGTATGCACCTGCCTGGCGGGTTCGGGTGCAAAAATGGGCTGTCTGGTTTTTTCTTTTATTTCATGCCATTTTGACAATTTTTCTGCTGGCCGTCTGGTTCGAGAACCAGACGGGAGAGATGTGGCCAAACAACGGCCATGGAACGGATGATTTTCCTTCCTTGCCATTCGTCGTATTTGTCCTGTGCATTTCCATACTCGCAACGGGCATGTTACTGGGAACGGTTTATCAGCGGTTTACCGTCGGACTGACCGGCGTGTTTCGGCTTGAAGCCGGCAAGACATATCAAGTGAAATTCGATCGGTCCGGCATGTCTTACAAAACAGGATTCTCTGAGAGCCGAATTCCCTGGCAGGCGGATTTCCTGGACGTATTCGTCCGGAAGCAGTCTCTGTTCATATTGCATCCTGGCGGAGCGTTCACAATTTCCGCCCGCTCCCTGCCTCTGCCGGTGGAGGATCTTCGCGTGAAAATCGCCAAATGGCGAGAAGATGCGCGCTCGTCCGTCTGAAGGGTGAGGCCCGGGCACTATGGCGTAACAGCGGAAAGAAAGTCTCTCCTTTCTATTTCGCCTCACCGGACTTCAGGGCCAGCCGGATTTTCCGCTCGGCGCCTGCCGGACCTGAGCCCTGGCGGCCAAGGCTGTCATCAAGGAAAAATCCCTGACCGGTGAACGAGCCGATCGGTTCAGTGTTAACGGTCGTTAATAATGTTGACTTTCTATTTTTAATTGAAAATATTATTTAAGAATATTGGGGGTGGTGTCGTGTTGCCGGTTTCTCCAGGAGTTATTATAATCATTGTTTCTGCATTGCTGCGGTACCGTGTCCGCGTCGATGAAATTCTATCCAAATCGAAAATATCCGAGGGTTTACCTTTCGAGCTTCCTCCTCAGGCTGAGCGAAAGTTGATTTTTATTCCGGATATGGTCGCGTATTTTCAGACGGAGCACGGCAAGGCCGTTCTTGCGCTACAGGGGCTCACGGACGCGTTCAAGCAGGTTCTGCAAGAACGAGAGACCGGAAACTATTCAGGTGATAGCCTTCAGCACTGCCTCGACCTTTATTTCGAAGCCGTCCCGATCCCGCCAAAGAAGCTGATCTCCGGCGACGACGAAGCCTTGCGCAAATACGCGAGCACTGGACCGGACGAAGACTTCCGCCTTTCCTACTATGTTGTGGAATCGCAGCGCCTCTCCCGGAACCCGACCGTTTCCAGGCTCGCGCTGGCAACGGCCGATACCTTACTGGAAACGGTGGCGGGCAACAGCAGCCTGTTCATCAGCGACAAGGTCACGGCGAAGATTGTGGACGCAGCGATCGATGCATTTGCCGTTCAGCATGACTTCGATGACGATGGTGCCGAAATCATCTTTCGCCGATTACTCGGCGCCGTGGCCGTCAGCGTGGCGCGCGAAGGCAATTCGGTTTCCGACAATCCCGCGGTGAGAGCCCTTTTTGCCGCGGTACGCGAGGCACAGGATACACTGGGTGCCGACGATGTCGCGAAGCTCGTAAGCGCGGACGGGCTGCAAACCACTGTCCAGAAGCTTTTGAACACCATTGCGTCGGATCCGTCTTTCCTGACGAGCGACACGAAGCTTCAAGCCTCCATCAAGGCGGTTCTGATCAAGGCCTCCAATGCGATACCGGACATTGTAGACGGCAAACAGGAGGCAATTCTGTCTCTGGTCGAGGTGGTTGTTTCGGAAGCCGCCAAGCGTACCACTTTCGTCCTGGAATCCAATGGCATCGGCGCACCGCTGGCCGAAACGGTCCTGACTGCGATGCTTGGAACCATTCAGGGCGCTGCGGACGGAGATAAGCTTCTCGAAAGTCTCGCAAACGGAAAGCTTCTTGGCGAACTGTACAAATCCGCATTGTCTTCCATCGCCGCCAACCCGGACATCATTAGCAGTCAGACCGGGGTCAACAGCCATGTCGCCAAGTTGATTTCCGGCTATGCGGACATTCTGGCGAAGGTCGACCCGACACAATTCGGCAATCAAGCCACGACGCAGGAAACCGTGTCACGGATCCTGTCCATAACGCTGGGCTCGCTTGCAAGCCATCCGGGACTTGCCGGACATTCGGACGCGTTCGGTCCGGTCATGGCGTCCGTAATGCTGAATACGGCAGCCGGCCTGGTAAAGGACGGTCTCCAGGAACAGGATCTTGTCGAATTCATCGACGCCGCGGTCGCGGCGGCAGCCGAAAACGTGGCGTTGCTGAATGTCGGCGACCACTTCAATTCCGTGGCAACCATATGGGCCGATGCGATTTCCGGCCAGGGCGTTGCTGCGCTGTCGTCTCCCGCGACACGCCTGAAAATCCTTCGCAGCGGCATCCTGGAAATGGCGCGCAATCCGGTGCTCTGGAAGCACCTCAACAATTCAGGCGACGCGGAGAAGCTGGTGAACGAGATTGTCGAGGCCCTCAGTGCCGGGGACGCGACCGTTCTTCTTTCCGGACCCGTGCTCGCAGACTCCATCGAAGCGGTTCTGAAGGTCATTGTCCGGCGGGCCGATCCGGCAGACCTGTTGCCCGACGGTGCGCTGAAGCAGGCTCTCCTCGAAGCTGTCGAGACCCTGAAGGACGGCAGCGCCCTGTCGATCGGGACCGACGATGTCGCTGGTTACCTTGCAAACTTCATCCGCGAAATTCTTGAAGACCCGAACCGTCTTTCCGACCCGGTCCTGCTCGCCGGCGTCGTTAAGCAGGCTCTGGAAGATCAACTGAAAATGGCAGTCTGACCCATGCGGATTTTACGGCTCATTGCTGTTCTCGCCTTTGCCGGCCTTGGCGGTTGTGTCGTTGTCTTTCCCAAGACCGGGGCTTTGGACAAGGTTCACGAAGCCTACCGGCATGAATTCGCGAGCCTCGCGTTTACGTCTCCACAGAGCGACTTTTGCACGGCGAGTGAGCGTGTCGACGGGTTCCCGGTGACACGCACAGAGATCAATGCCTTTCGTGCCAAATATGGCGATGACAGTCCGGAAGCGGCGCACCTGACGGTGCTTGAAGGCATGATCTACCTGCAAATGACCCAATTCGGACTTGCAAGGGCCTATGAGACCCAAGTCCAGGCAGCGGGAGCGAAGTTGACCTCAGGAACGGGCGAAAAAGTGCGTGACGCATTGTTCGCTGAAACCTACGGGAGCCTGGTGTCGGGATGGGAGGCGACCTGCAATGGCGCGGTCCATTATACCAATAGGCGGATTTTGCGAGAGTCTGCCACGAAGCTCAGCGCTCCCGCAGACAACATTGAAGCCCGGCTAAAAGCGTATACGAAAGAAAAAACTCTGGCGGCGACTGAAGTCGATGAGGGTGCATTGTATCTGATGGCGACTGCCATACGGTTTCGCAGCAACAAGATTGTTTTCCTGCAGGAGGCAGCGTGTGGAGAGAATGGGTGTTCGGATCCCGAGATTTCCCAGGCGAAGGGTGAACTCGGGTCTGCGGTGTGCCAGATGGCACCGATGCTAACGGCGGACGAACGATCCGGGCTGGCGCTTGAAAACCTTAATACAGAAAAAGTCCAGGGACGGCTGCGCTATGTCGTGATCTATCGCGACGCGCGGGCATTGGCGGGCAACCCTGAATGCGGGGCCAACTGACCATGCTGACGCCTATCGAACTCCTTGCCGCCGGCACGCGGATCTTCGTCGCAGTGGTTGCTGTCGTCCTGATTTACCAGGTCATCACGGGAGCGATCGTGAGCCGGGGTCTGCTCACGGACAAAGAGGCGCCGGGTACTTTCAGCCCGGTTCGCTTTCAGTTGCTGGTCTTTACGATCATTGCCGCCGGGCAGTTTCTTCTGAGCGCAGACCTGTCTCAGACAAAGGATGCAAGCCTGCCTGGGATCAACGATGAACTGCTTTATCTGCTTGCCGGAAGCCAGGGGATCTATCTGACCGGCAAGGGCAACTCCGTTTTCGGGCTTGCTCAATCCATCAAGTTTCTGCGCTGATTAAGACAACGGGGAGGAAAGGCATGAATATGGCAGGGCAATTGCCGGCATTGATACTGCAATACAGTATCGTCGTTTTTATCATTGCGATGGAAGTGCTGATCGTAGTGGCGATCTTGACCAAAAAGATCGACGTGAAACTTCTCATCAGTGAAAAGACCGGTGAGGCGAGTCTGTCCCGCTTTCAGTTTCTTTTGTTCACCTTTGCGATCGTGGGGCTTTATGTCGTCATAGGATTTTCGACCGCCACTCCGACGTTTCCAAGTATTACCGAGGAGACGCTCTGGTTACTCGGCATCAGCGGCGGAACCTATGCCGGTTCAAAGGCGATCCAGATGAACAGTTCGGCCGAACACCAGGCCTCCGGCAAAGACGGGCCGTCCGGGCGATTTGTCCGCTAGCCGTCGTGGCGATGGTTTCGGGTAGGTCTCAGGCCGGTCCTCGCGGACCGAGCTGAGGTCATTCTGCCCGGGCTTTCCTGCTTCGTCGATCCTTCCCGGATATCGGGAAACCTGAAACATTCTCATAGATCGCGCAATCAGGCCCTCGCAAACGGGCGGAGTCTGATTATGCATTCCTTGTCCCGGTCCGTCTTGCGGCCTAATCAACTTCCCGGTCGGCTTGAGCCTTCCAGTGACGGTAGGCGGTGGTGTGGTCGGCGGGGCCGTCGGCGGCCTTGAGGGCCGCATCCCACCAGCGGTCGGTCTGGGCGACCAGAGGCAGGTCGGCGCCGAGGTCGTGGGACAGCTGTGCGGCAATGCCCACGTCCTTGGCGAGCAGAGCGAGCGCGAAGCCCGAGGCGAACCGTTCGGTGAGAACCTCGCCGGGAATGGTCATCTCGGTGGAGAAATTGCGCCCTGTGGAGACGTTCATGATCTCCACAGCCGTCTTGGGATCAAGGCCGAAACGTTCGCCGAGGATCAGCGCCTCGCTGGCCGCGGCAAAGCCGGCGGCGGCGGAAAAATTGTTCAGCGCCTTCATCGCGTGGCCGGTGCCGAGGGGGCCGGTCGGGAAAATTTTCTCGCCCATGGCCTGAAGGACAGGGCAGGCGCGTTCCAGCTGAGCGGCATCGTCGGTGCCGGCCATGATGGTCAGCGTCCCGGTCTTTGCCCGCGGGACGGCGCCCGACACGGGCGCGTCGATCAGGTGGATACCGCGTTCGGCCAGGGTGCGGCCGAGTTCCACCGTGGTCGTCGGTGCGGAAGAGCTCATGTCTACGATCAGGCTGCCGGGGGCAAGGCCCTGCGCAAGACCCTGTTCCAGAACCACCGAGTGCACGATCGCACCTGTCGGCAGCATCGTGATCACGATGTCGGACGCCTTGCCAAGTTCCTCCGGGCTTGCGGCTGCTTTCGCGCCGATCTCCCTAGCGATGCGGGCAGTGAGTTCCGCATCGACGTCGTAGACGGTGAGGCCGAAACCCGCCTGCACAATATTGCGGGTCATGGGGTCGCCCATGTTTCCCAGACCGATAAAGCCGATACGTTCCGCCATCACTTCGCCTCCAGCTCGGTCAGGACCTCATCGCTGGCGCGCATGGCGTCGACCATCATCGGGATGCCGCAATAGAGGTAGGAGTGCAGGAACAGTTCGCGCAGTTCCTCGCGGGTCGCGCCGTTGGCGATTGCGCCGCGTGTGTGGATCTTGATCTCGTGGGTGCGGCCCATGGCGGTCAGCATCGCCAGGGTCACAAGACTGCGGGTCTTCTTGTCGAGGACCGGACGCTGCCAGCCTTCGCCGAAACAGATGCGGGTGACGATGTCCTGCAGCGGCGCCATGTAGTCGGATGCGTTGTCGATCTGGTCGTCCGCACCCTGCGGGCCGAACATCTTGCGGCGTAACTCGAGCCCCAGGTCGTAGTTGGATTTCCGGTCTGTCATGTCTTTCCTCCCTTGAACCGTCGGCTCCCGGCCGGCGGTTTTTCCATGATCCGCCCAAGGTCTCCTCAAGGCGGGCGATCATTTCTTCAGCATGCGCCCGCCCGTGCCCTTCAACAACGGCAGGGGACCGATATGTGGTATCGAAGTTTTCGATGGGTTGTGCATAATCCATTCAATTCCAGGGAGGGGTGTCATGTCCCGCGAGCAGCATCTGAAAACCGACTTTCACGCCCTGCGCATTCTTGCGGCGGTGTATGAGCACGGCTCCATCAGCGATGCGGCGGAGCATCTGGACATGAGCCAGTCCACGGTCAGCTACACGATCGAGCGGCTGCGCGGGGTCTTTGCCGATCCGCTGTTCGTCAAGCAGGGGCGCAGGATCCAGCCGACGCGCCGCTGCGACGACGTGGCCGGCAGCGCGCGGGAGCTTCTGCAGCTCTATGAACGAATGGTCGTTCCGGCCGAATTCGACCCGGCGCTCTCGAGCGACACCTTTGTCCTGTCCTGCAATTACTATGAGCGCGGCATCCTGCTGGCGCCTCTTGTGCAGCGGCTGCGCCAGTTTGCGCCCAATGTGCGGCTGACGGCGATATCCGCCGATGGCGACGGCATGAGACAGCTTGAACAGGACCTGTGCGACGTGGTGATCTCGCCTATCGGCGACTATGGCTCCGGATCCTATTGCGAACAGCTTCTGGCGGAGCGGTATGCCTGTTTCGTGTCGCGCGACAGCCCTTGGTGCGACAAGCGCATGGACCTCGACAGCTATGTGAACGCGCGGCACATTCATGTGCGTCCGTCGATCAACTGGCGGCCCTATTTCCACACGGCGCTGGACCGGCTGGGTGTTTCGATCTCGCCGCAGGTGGAGGTCTGTTCCTTCGGGGATATCGACAAGGTGATCGAGGGCACCGACCTTGTCCTGACCGCGACGGAAGGGTTCAGCCGTATCTACTCGACGCGCATCGTCTGCGTTCGCGCACCCTTTGACTGCAGTTTTTCGATCCATATGGGATGGACTGGACGAACCCATCGTTCACCGGCCCATATCTGGTTCCGCAGTCTGCTGCGCGAGATCGCGCACGATCTGCCGAAGCCGAGCTCTTGCGATACGTCTCTGGTTTCCCGCGGGTAGGGGATATTACGTCGATGTGACCGGCACGGTGTGACTGATGAGACCCTGTTCCGGCTGCCACAAATGCATCATGTATTGCGGCGGCTCATCGTTGAACCGGTACGGCTCGCCCTCGCGCAGGTCGAATGCAATCTGATGGGACGCGGAGGGGCTTACCCGAACGGGAACGCCTGCGAACGTTCCCTGGATCCCTCGGTGCATGTGCCCGCACAGGATCGCCCGGACACCGCCGTGACCGGCCACAAGCCGCTCGAAATCAGTTCCTCCGCTTAGTAATCCGATGCCGTCCATGAAATGGTGCCCGGTGCGGATGGGCGGGTGATGCATGAAGATGAGGACGGGCTTTCCCTCAAGTTCGTCGAGCCGCGCTTCGAGCCAGGCAATTCGCGCCGGGCAGAGTTCCCCGTGAGGCGATCCTTCCACAAGTGTGTCAAGGCCGATAATCGCGAGCGGAAAGCGTGTGTCCGAAACGCACAGGTGCCCGTCGCCGGTGCGTCCGAGCATGTCCGGCAGTTCTTCCCACATGGGCGCGCGAAGGTCGTGGTTTCCCGGCACAGCCAGTACGGGAATGTCCAAACTGCGCAGGCCTCCTGCGATGTTCGCGTATTCCTCTCTCGTCGCGTCCTCGCCGAGATCCCCGGAAAATAGGATCAGGTCCGGGGAAACCGGTTGGCTGGCAAGGCTTTCGATCAGATGCTCGAAGGCCTTCGACGTCTCGAAGCGTCCTGCCAGACACTGTCCGGGGACGAGATAATGGCTGTCACTGATCTGCGCGATCAACATGGGTCAGGTCTCCCTGCGCGGTTCGGCGCGGTTGTAGGTCGAGCGTCACAAAACATTCTTGTATTTGTGTATTTTAGAGTGAGAATTCATCAACTCGGTCAAATTCATTAGCAGATAACCACGACGTCTGAATGACACAGGATTGATAAAAATAGCGGATTTTGGTTATAAATTGCAGGTATGCACTCAGATCGGCGCTTCAATCGTGTTGTTTGAAATAGACTGAGTTCGGTTGAATTCCACATGAAACTGGAGAAATCGACATGAAAGCCACAAATTTCAACATCTCACGTCGAGCCCTGCTGGGGGCTGGCCTTGCCGCACCGTTCGTCAGCGTGCTGCCGGGCGTCATCAGCGCCGCTCGCGCTGCGGGTCCGGTCAAGCTTGAGTTCATGTATCCGGTCGGCGTGTCCGGTGACATCAACAAGATCATTTCCGGCATGATCGCCGACTTCAACGCCCAGCACGAGGGCATCGAGGTCGAGGCCATCTACGCCGGCAGCTACGACAACACCGAACAGAAGGTCATCACCTCCATCGGCGTGGGTACTCCGCCGGCCCTGTGGCTGCCGATCAACTCCGCCTTGCAGACGTTCCTCGGCATGGACGCCCTGGAAGACGTGACCGAATTGGCCAAGTCCGACGATATCTACGACGACTTCCTGCCGGGCTTCCTGAGCACCTGCATTTCGGACGACCGCCTCTACGGTTTGCCCTACCAGCCGTCGACCCCGGTTCTCTACTACAACAAGGACGCCTTCGCGCAGGCCGGTGTTGCAACGGCCCCGGAAACCTGGGACGAACTGCTTGAGGTCGCCAAGGCCCTGACCGTTCGCGAAAACGACGAGCTGAAGCGCTGGGGCCTGACCATCGGCGGCGGCTGGCACGACTGGATGTTCGAGGGCTACTGCCGTCAGAACGGCCTGGTGCCGTGGGAAAAGGATCAGGTCCTGTTCGACCGCCCCGAAGCCGTCGAGGCTCTGCAGTTCTGGTTCAAGATGGCCCAGGAAGGCGTTATGCCGCGGGCTTCTACCTGGCAGGGATCGGCCAACGACTTCATGGCCGGTACCACGGCCATGCTGTACCACTCCACGGGCTCCCTGACCAACCTGCGCACTTCCTCTCCGTTCGAGGTCGGTGTTGCCTTCATGCCGAAGAAAAAGACCTACGGCGCGGCGCAGGGCGGCGGACCTCTGATGATCGCCAAGAAGCAGTCGGACGCCAAGAAGGAAGCCGCCTGGACTTTCGCCCGCTGGATGACCAACACCGAAAACCAGGCCAAGTGGAGCCGGGCGACCGGTTACCTCGCCGTCCGCAAGTCCTCCTGGGAATCTCCGGAGATGCAGAGCTACATCGAGGAAGTTCCGCAGGCCAAGGTCGCGCTCGACCAGTCCGACTTCTCCGGTGCGTTCCTTCAGGTTCCGGCCTATCACCGCGTGCGCGAATTCCTCAAGAGCGCACTCGACCGCACCCTGGCAGGCGAAGTCGAGGCTGGCGCGGCGCTTGCCGAGGCGAATACCAACGCCAACCGCGAAATCAAGCGCGTCATGCGCCGCCAGAAGGGCTGACAACCAGCGACGCGGGTCCATTCGGGCCCGCGTCTCATTGTATGTTCAACACACGCCGTCCCTTAAAGGTTGACCGATCATGTCCCAGCGCTTTGCCAAAGCGCGCAGAAACGAAGCGCTTCTCGCCTATGCGTTTCTCTTCCCTTCGCTCGTTTTCCTGTCCGTCTTCACCTATTGGCCAATCGTCCGGTCGGTTTGGTTCAGCCTGCACGATGTCGTCCTCGGCGACCCGGACATCTTCTGGCTGGGGGCTGAAAATTACCTGCGGATACTGGACGACGCCCTGTTCTGGAAGGTGCTCGGCAACACGGCCTTTTACACGCTGACGACCATTCCCCTGTCGATCACGGTGGCATTGCTGCTCGCCGTTGCGGTCGACAGCAAGTTGCGCGGTATGGCGATCTATCGCTCCGCCTTCTTCTATCCGGTGATGATCCCCTCGGTGGCTGCGGGCATGGTGTGGGTGTTTCTTTATGCGCCGGGTTACGGCCCGATCAACGAGGCGCTGACGTTCTTCGGCCTGCCGCGGCTCGATTGGCTCTACAGCAGCAGCCTGGCTCTGCCGGCCATCGTCATCATGAGCGCCTGGAAGTATTCCGGCTATTTCATGCTGATCCTGCTCGCCGCGCTCAAACTGGTGCCTTCCGACCTTTACGAGGCCGCGCGATTGGACGGGGTCAGCGCGCCACAGCGCCTGCTGCACATCACCATTCCCCTGATTTCCCCGACGCTTTATTTCGTCATCGTGATCGGGATCCTGCACAGCTACCAGATCTTCGATTACGTCTATGTCATGACCCAGGGCGGTCCGGCGGACGCGACCAACGTGCTGACCTATTACATCTATCAGAACGGCTTCCAGTACCAGGACATCGGCTATGCCTCGACCATCGCCAACACGCTGCTCGTGTTCATGCTCGGCCTGATTGGCCTTGTCGCCCTGACGCTCGGACGCCGGGTCCATTACCTGGGAGAACGGTGATGGCCGATCCTATCGTCCCCTCGGCGGAAACGGCATCCGCGCCCTCCGGGAAGCGGCGACGTTCCTTAAACGGCCGGAACTGGTTGCATCTGATCCTCGCCCCAGTCGCGCTTCTGTGGGTCAGCCCGCTGATCTGGATCGTGTTGACGTCTTTGAAGACCAAGGTGGAAGTCTTCGATCCTGATGCCGGGTTCCTGCCGGCCACACTGAATTTCGCCAACTATCCGGCGACGCTCGCGGTGGCGCCTTTCGGTACCTATCTGATCAACTCGATCCTGGTGACCGGCTCGATCCTGATCGGGCAGTTGATCACGATCACCTTCGCGGCCTATGCCTTCGCGCGGCTGGAGTTTCCCTTCAAGAAGGCGCTCTTCACGCTGTTCCTGCTGCAGGTCATGTTCCCGATTTATGCGATTTTCCTGACAAACTTCGTGACACTGCACGAGTTCGGGCTGATCAACACCCTGCCGGCAATGATCTTGCCCTTCATAGCCTCCGGCTACGGCACCTTCATGTTGCGTCAGTCGTTCCGCCAGGTGCCTTCGGAACTGTCGGACGCGGCCCGGCTGGACGGCTGCGGTCACATCGGCATCCTGTGGCACGTCTTTCTTCCGTTGGTGCAGCCGACGCTGGTCGCCTTTGCCATCATCTCCATCGTGACCCACTGGAACGACTACATGTGGCCGTTGCTGGTGACGAATTCCGACGAGGTACGCACCCTGCCCATCGGGCTCGGCCTGCTGGCGAAGTCGGACAGTGGCGCGGACTGGACCCGGCTCATGGCGGGAACCACCATTGTCGTATCGCCCCTGTTACTGGTCTTCGTGATTTTCCAGCGCCGCTTCATCGACAGTTTCATGCATACGGGCGTCAAGTGACGCCAAACCCGGGATCCAAGTTATGGCAACCGTCCGTTTGAAAGACATCAGCAAATTCTATGGCAAGAGCCGGACCGTCTCCGATATCGATCTGACGGTGGAAGACAAGGAGTTCATGGTCCTTGTCGGCCCGTCCGGGTGCGGCAAGTCAACCACGCTTCGAATGATCGCGGGCCTCGAGGACATCACCTCCGGCCAACTTCTGATCGACGGCGTCGACGTGACCGATGCGCCGCCCCAGAAGCGCGACGTCGCCATGGTGTTCCAATCCTATGCGCTCTATCCGCATATGACGGCCTATCGGAACATGGCATTCGGGCTCCTGAAAACCAGCAAACTCTCCAGGGCGGAGATCGACGTTCGCGTCCGCCAGGCCGCAGAAATCCTGAACATCACCGAGTTGCTCGACCGGCGGCCGAAGGAACTGTCGGGAGGCGAGCGTCAGCGTGTCGCCATCGGTCGCGCCCTGGTGCGCCAGCCGAAGGTTTTCCTCTTCGACGAGCCCTTGTCCAACCTGGACGCAAAGCTCCGCAATCACATGCGCGCCGAGCTGAAGCGCCTGCACCGGGAACTGGGTCTGACGGTGATCTATGTCACCCATGACCAGATCGAGGCGATGACCCTGGGAACGCGGGTGGCCATAATGTCCAAGGGCCATCTTCAGCAAGTCGGCGCGCCTATGGATATTTATCTGCGGCCGGCCAACACCTTTGTCGCAGGCTTCATCGGCTCCCCGGAAATGGCCATATTCGCCTGCAGGACGGCGACGTGCGGTGCCGTCGGCCACGATGCGTTCCACGATGCGCTTTCGCTCGGCGCCGCCAATCTGCCCGAGGAGGTTCTGTTCGGCATTCGCCCCGAGGAGGTGAACTTCTGCGAACGAGGCGGCATGGCGCGCGGCACGGTCGAACAGGCCGAACTGATCGGCGCCGAGGCATTGGTGGTGGTGAGGTTGGGCGGCGACCGGATGGTGGTGCGCTGCCAGGTGTCGGACGCTCCGGCGCCGGGCACCGACGTCGGCCTGAATTTCGATTTGTCCCGTGCCCGTCTCTTCCATGCGGGCACGGGACAGGCTATCGATCTGGCGAAGTCATAGCTCGGGGAGGAGGCAATGGCTCTGAGTTTACGCCAGCAGCAAATACTCGCGCATCTGGAAGTTCACGGAAAAGCGGCGATTTCCGAACTCGCGGACCATCTCAACGTTTCCGACGAAACCATCCGCCGGGATCTGAAGGGTCTGTCCGCGGACGGGGTTGTCGAAAAGTTCCATGGTGGGGTCCGTCTCTCGACACCGCGCACCGAGCCGCCTTTTGAACGTCGTCTCCGGGACGCGGTGGAGGCCAAGACCGCGATCGCCCGGCGCGCCGCTGCCTATATCCGGGAGGGCGCTACCGTTATGCTGGACAACAGTTCGACGGCCTGTTTCCTCGCCCGCGAACTGACGCATCGCGAACCCATGACGATCCTGACGATCTCGCTGGAAATCGCACAGATTTTCGCCGTCGCGGGTAGCCGACACAGGGTCATTCTGCCCGGCGGCGAGATGCGCGCGGCGGACCGCACGCTGTGCGGAACCGGAACCATCGAATTCCTAAAGCAGTTCACACCGAGCTATTTCGTGATGTCCGTGGTTGCGGGGTCTCCGAAGGGATGTCTCGACTTCGATATGTACGAGGCGGAGTTCAAACGGGCGATGATTCCACGCGCCGACGAGACGATCATGCTGATCGATTCCAGCAAGTTCGGCAAATCCGGCCTGGTTCATGTTTGCGATTGGTCCGAAATAGATGTCCTGGTGACGGATCATGCGCCTCGGGAAATCCAGGAACACATCGAGCACGGTCATTTGCTCCTTGCTCAGCCAGTAGCCATTGAGGTTTTGACTTGCAAGTGATGGACGATTTCGAGGCGATAGCGCTGAACGCCCTGGAGGCAGCGCGACCGTTGGCCCGGTCCTATTTTCGGACGCCGCTGAAAGTCGAACGCAAGGCCGACTGCAGTCCCGTGACGTTGGCGGACCGTGCCGTCGAGCGGGCCATGACGGCGGTATTGGAGAACGCCTGCCCGAACCATGGGGTCCTGGGTGAGGAATACGGGACGTCCGGAGCGGACGCGCGCCATGTCTGGGTGATCGATCCCATCGACGGCACCAAGAGCTTCATCTCCGGGGTGCCGCTTTTCGGGACGCTTATCGCGTTGCTTGAAGACGGGGTGCCGATCCTCGGCGGGATCGACATGCCCATGCTTGGCGAAACATGGATCGGCCGTGTGGACCGCGACACCCGGGTGAACGGCGAGACCTGCCGGACCGCGCGGCGGACACGGCTGGAGGACGCGGTGCTTTTCGCAACATCGCCCGATCAGTTCACGCCGGAGGAATACCGTTTTTTCGACGGTCTGAGCCAGGCTTGCGCCGGCCGCCGCTTCGGCGGGGATTGTTACAGTTATGGTCTTCTGGCTTCAGGACACATCGACCTGATCCTGGAGGCCGGGCTGCAACCCTATGATTATCTGCCGCTGGTCCCGATCGTGACCGGGGCAGGCGGGGTGATTACCGATTGGAAGGGCGCGCCCTTGACCTTGCGTTCGCAGGGCCGGGTTTTGGCCGCGGCGACGCCGGATCTGCATCGGAAAGCCGTGGAACGGCTCAGGAATAGCGCGGCCTGAGCGCACAAGGTCGTGTGTCGCTTTCGCTTGAGTATTATAGGTATGTGAAAATCCGCCGACGCGCGTGGAACAGTCCTGTTGGACGTACGCCAGCTTCGCTGCAGCCCTTCAAATCCTGAAAATCTGCACAAACGCTCGCAAGGCGCTGCAAACGGGTCCGGCACAACGGGGGCATGACCCGTTTGTGCCTTTCTTCTTTCACGGTCCGTCTGCCGGCCGCCTTTTCACCCGCCGCCATGGGGTTTGCCATTGCGTCCGGGGTACTTGCCTATGAGCCGGTTCGCTGGCTTGTCGGAACGTGGCTCGATCCGTCTTATCCGACGTCCGGGGCGGTTTATCTCATTGCCCTGTCCGGATTGCTTCTTTGGTCGCTGACCAGCCCGGTGGTGACGTCCGGGGCAGGGGGACGGCACCGGCGGGGGGCGGTCGGGCTGCTGGCGGTTTCCGCCGTAATCCGGCTGGCGGGGCAGGTGCTGGCGGTCAATGTGGTCGGCGGGCTGGCGCTCGGGCTCGACGTGTTCGCCCTGGCGGTGCTGCTGCGGACGGGTGAGAGGGCTCGTCCGGTGTCGGCGTTTTGGCTGGCGGCTCTGTTCCTGTTCACTCTGCCGGTGGAGCGGATTGTCCAGCGGATTGCCGGCTTTCCGTTGCAGTCGCTCTCCGCCGACCTTTCCTGCGGGCTGCTCGGGACATTCTTCGACGATCTTTCGTGTTCCGGCGTGCGGCTGCAGCTTGCCGGGCAGGACGTGCTGGTGGACCTGCCGTGCTCGGGCACCGCCGGGCTGATGCTGTCGCTCGCCTTTGTCACCATTCTGCATGCGCTTTATCGCCCCCGGTTGACGACGGCCGGGTTCTGGACGCTGGCCGCGCTCGCCTTCGCGATTGTGGGCAATTCCCTGCGTATTTCCCTGCTGGCCGTGGGGCTTGGCTATCCGGAAAGCGTGTTCGGCCTGAATGTGATGGCGGAACCGGCGCATAGCCTGATCGGCTACCTGACCCTGGGCCTGTCGCTGGCGCCGGTGTTCCTGTTCTACCGGCCGGCCGATGTGGCCGGCGGGGCATTGGCAGGGAACCTCCAAAGTGATGATCGCCGGGCGTCCGAGGTTCAGGTGTCCGGATGGCTGCTCGGAGCTGCCGCGCTTGGCTTCCTGGGGCTGGCGCTGGTTATCGTCAATCTGCCGCGCCAGGCGCTCGACGTCTCCACCCGTCTGACCACCCGTGCACTGCCGGCCGTGATCGGCTGGGAGGCCGGTGTCACCGAGCCGCTTCTGCCGGTGGAGCGGGCCTATCTCACCCAGTATGGCGGGCAGGCGGAAAAGCGCCGCTATGGCCCGCTGGCGCTGACCCTGGTGCAGACCAGTTCGCCGTTGCGCCACCTGCATGCGCCGGACGACTGCCTGCGCGGGCTTGGCTACCGGGTGGAGTTTCTCGGCACCCGGATGGCGCCGGTGCCGACCGCCCTTTACCGGGCAAGGTCCGCCGAAGGACGCCAGTGGCGCGTGGCCGTCTCCTTCGTCTCCGACAGGGGCCACATCACTCACAACATCGCCGAGGTGATCTGGCTGTGGCTGCGTGAGCCGAAGACGGCCTGGAGCAGCATTCAGCGCATCACTCCGTGGCAGATGCCGGAAGACGAGCGGGAAGGCCTGGAAGCCTCCGTCGCCGCCGCGCTCGACCTGCCGAATTCCTGAGTTTCCATAGCCTTGAAAGGAAACAACATGACCTTTGTTGAAAGACGTTTTGCCGAAAGGCCTTATCGCAGGTGGTCGTTCTCGCGATTGCGGATCGGCAAAGGGGCCGGGATCGCGGCACTTGCCCTTGGACTGTCCCTGGCTGGCGTTGCGTTGGCCCGGGCCGCTGCGGAAGACGACCTGGGCGGTACTGTGGTAGCCGAGGCCGGCGGAAAGGAGATCAACCTGCCGCTGCTGAAGTCCGACTACGACGTCTCCATCGAGGGCGACCTGGTTCACGTGTCGCTGACCCAGAGTTTCGTCAATCCGACCGGGTTCGCCCTCAATGCCACTTATCTGTTTCCGCTGAACCAGAAGGCGGCGGTGCACGGCATGCGCATGGAACTGGATGGCGAGACCATCGTGGCGCAGATCCGTCGCAAGGAAGAGGCGGAGGCCAAGTTCCAACAGGCCAAGGCGGAGGGCAAGGCGGCATCGCTTCTGACCCAGCACCGGCCGAACATGTTCACGCAAGACATCGCCAACCTGATGCCCGGCAAGACGGTGCAGATCACCATCGACTATGTACAGGCGGTGCCGAAGATCGACGGAGCATATGAATTGGTCATCCCCATGGTGGTGGGGCCGCGCTACGAACGGGTGCCGGAGGCGGTGGCCGCGGACGATGCGCGCAAAGATCAGGACCGGCTGGCGGCCAGTGACGACCGCGAGGTTCCGCGTGACGTGAAGGTAGTCTCCGGCTGGCAGATCGACAAGCTGCCGGCCTATCCGGGTGTTATCGGCCATGACGCGCCGGGGGAGATCGATCCGAACCGGGTGGGCCTCAAGCTGAGCCTGAAGGCGCCGATGCCGATCGGTGCGGTGTGGAGCGACAGTCACGCGCTCGAGATCGATGGCGGCGAGACGGAAAAGACTGCCCGGTTCAAGGATGGACGGGCGATCGACAACCGGGATTTCGTGCTGCGTTACGAACTGGCGGCGGAAAGCGATGTGGCAGCCGGGATCAACAGTCATTACGATGCCAAGTCCGGCGGCACCTTTTCCCTGCTGATCGAGCCGCCGAAGGTGCCGGAACCGCAGACGATTGCCCGGCGGGAACTGGTGTTCGTACTCGACACGTCCGGCTCCATGAGCGGCGAGCCGATGGCGGCGAGCAAGGTCTTCATGGAGGCGGCCATCAAGGCGCTGCGCCCGGACGACTATTTCCGCATTCTGCGGTTTTCGAGCAATACCTCCCGGTTTGCGGCGCGGCCGTTGCAGGCGACAGAGGGAAACCGGCGCAAGGCGCTGAACTTCGTGGCAGGGCTCTCGGCCGGTGGCGGCACGGAAATGAATGCCGCCATCAACGCCGCCTTCGACGAGCCCCAGCCTGCAGACACGACCCGTATCGTCGTGTTTCTGACTGACGGCTATATCGGCGACGACCGCAACGTGATCGCCACTGTCGCAAGCCGTATCGGCCAGGCGCGGCTCTATGCCTTCGGCATCGGCTCCGGCGTGAACCGCTTCCTGCTGGACGGCATGGCGAAGGAGGGGCGCGGCTATGCGCGCTATGTGGGGCTTGGCGAAACCTCCTACGAGGCCGCGCAATCCTTCGCCGCTTCCCTCAAGACGCCGGTGCTGACCGATATTTCCATCGACTGGAACGGGCTTGAGGTGGGGGACCAGACGCCCGCGAAAATCCCCGATCTGTTTACGGGCGGGTCCGTGCGCGTGCTTGGTAAATACACACCGAGCGCAGACGGCTCCCACCAGATCTTCCTCAACGCACTGGTCAATGGCCACAAGGCGCGGATGCCGCTCACCCTGGAGCTGAAGCGGGACGAGAGCGGAGACGGCAGCAGAACATCGGCCCTGCCGGTGATCTGGGCGCGGGAGCGGATCTTCGATTTAAACCGCACCTATACTATCGGCGGTGCGGCAGACGATCGGCTGAAGCAGGAGATCGTCCGGCTGGGACTTGCCTATTCCCTGCAGTCGCGGTTCACGTCCTTCGTGGCGGTATCGGAAAAGCCCGTGAATCCGTCGCCCGGCCGTGCCCTCCAGGCTTCCGTGCCCCTGCCCAAGGTGGCGGGCGTTTCCACCAACGCCTATCCGTCGCTCAATCTGAGCGGCAGTTCCGCGCCGGAGCCGGAAGGCCTATTGGGGGCGATGATGGTGTTGCTCGCCGCGGCTGTACGCTTCCGCCGAAAGCTGAGGGGTGCTGCGCAGGGTCTGCGTCGGCGGCTGATGGGCGCAAGGCGGGCGCCGGAACCGGACACGTCGCTGCCGCGAAGCTTGCGAAGGGACGGCTGGTGGCTGGAAAGCCGGTGAGGCAAGGGGGGCGGTTGCCGCACCCTCCTTTGTCATCCCCGCGAAAGCGGGGACCCAGTACTCCGCGAGGATGGTTGTGTGATCCATGAAGTTGTTGCCTGAACCGTTAGGGCACGGAGTACTGTTGGGGTGGACGGCCCCTACGGCATCGATGTGCCAGAATGAGGTTGTTACCGATCTCAAACGATGGAGC
>NZ_JBLXGP010000021.1:0-31280 GCF_048260565.1 Roseibium sp.
CCGCCGTGATCTTCCAATCGAACATGCGTCTTCACCTCCTCTAGATCGACGAGAACGGAAAGAAAACCGGTCTCTTCTGGAGAAGTTCGGACGTTGAACAGGTGTCCATCCAGGATCAACTGAACGACCTTGAGCGTGGTGCAGTTCGCAACCTTCGCTGCGCGCAAGATTGGCATTAAATTCGGTTCTTTTCCCGTCGCCGGCAGCGCCTTGGCAGTCAGCGCCTCGAGGAACCCATCCAAATCGCGTTTCGCAAAGGCATGGTGACTGAAGGTTTCTGTGCCGCCATAGAGCCAGGGCTTCAGAATGTTCGCTTCGAAGAGAGTTCGCTCAAAGGGGCGAGGTACATTGATGTATGCCCTAACTTGGTTCAGGGACATGCTTTCTTCGATCCGCTCGAGAATAAATTTGGCGTCGTTGGCGCGGAATAGGATACGCTCGTCTGACCGACCAAGCTGATCTTCACCGATCAGGCCGAATGCATGGAGCACCTTCTTCAGTCGCTTTGGGTGAGCTCCGGTTTCAATGTGAGCAGAGTGAACGGAATGGAGTGTGCGCGTCACCGGATGTTGGCCAAAGATCTCATCATCTGGCCCCATCGGCAGCGTGTTGAACGCATGCCCCGTGATGATTGCTCTGAGACTTTCATAGGCAGCATCGGTCGTCTCATGAGCAAGCCACTCATAAAGACGTCCGTAGATCTGCTTTGGCCCCCAGGCCCGACGCGTGTTGGTGAATGTCTGTTGCATTTGATCTAGGTATGCGCGGATTTCATCAGGTCCGTGGATGCAGATATCAAAGCCTGTCTGGCCAGCTTCGTACCATTGGTCTTCAGTTAGGCTGTTAGTCATAACCCGGGCACCATGGAGCTTCGTAGCGCCGATGATTTCACAGGCGCGGGCGGCAGCATAGGCGGGCAGGGACGAAAGCCAGATGTCTGGCCGGTCTCCGGCTAGCCGGCGTTCCAAGTAGATCTCGAGTTGGGAAGGCTCTCGGTGCTTCGCGGTGGCGACTTGCTGGTCGATGTCGTCCACAAAAGGTCGGAGGAGCAGCGAGAAATCATGCTGCCTTTGCGGATGGTCATCGGTCGCAGCAACGGCCAATGGAGTGTTGTGTTTCGAACAAGTGCGAATGGAGGCGATGGTCCACGACCAGCGTCCGTAGGGCCTGACCTTTTCATGGTCGACGTTTCGCTCAAGGTCTTCCTGAATGCAGTGAGGGCAGACTCGAACTGTGGCGCGACATAGTGATGCTCTCGGCAGCGGCTCCCCGTTAAGCTCGAACCTACAATTAGCGGTGCGTTCGAAGGTTGTTCCGGGAAACCCATCTTCGAAGCCGACGAGTTCTGTAAACTTGGTAAGCCCCGTAGGATCTCCATCGCAGAGATTCTGGAATTTCAGCCTCATGTCGAGGCAAAAGGAACGGGCGTCGCGAGACGCCATTGCGGCGACGCGCGAAACGAAACTGGTGATGGTTTCGTCCGCATGACATGTGGGTACGTAGAAGGGATCGAGCTTCATGATCAAGCCCCCCGTACCGCTGTGTGACTCCGTTTTTTCGCCTTCTGCTCTTCCTCGATGTTGTCCTCGGGAAAAAGGGTGTTGCGGACGTCAACGTTCTGCCACTCGACGCCGTCGGCGAAGACATTGTGCTCCGGGCGGCAACCGGTCTTGGCCTCATAGGCCCGCTCGAAATCACCCATGAGGGGGTTCTTCCTCCCTTCTTGAAGGGTCAGGGAAAGGGCTTCCTGCACGACTTCAATAAGGTACCCCAGGCGACCGTCGGTGCCATGGAGGAGACGGCTGGCGAGTTCCAGAATTGGAAGGCCGTCGAGGGACAACTCCGCTTTGTGACTGAAATTGCCGAGAACGTTTCGAATTTCCTTCAGGTCTTCCTTGCGGGCTGTCAGCTGGTCTAGGCGAACAAAGGTGCTGCGGCGGCGCAGTTGGAAATCACTCTCGATGACATGAGCGAGTTTGGGCATGCCCGACAGGATCATCCACATTGGCCAATCAGCGTGCTGCATCACACCCTTAAGGGTGTCGCAGACCTTGAGTGCCTCGGCAGGGTTATTCAGCTGGGTCAGATGCTGCAATTCGTCAAGGTGCAGGAAGCGGATCTTGCGCAGGGCGAGCTGCTCTTTGACCACGCGCCAGACGACGTTTTCCCGAAAGTCGCGGTCAACCGGATAGCCCAGACCAATCAGGATCTCGATGCCGAGCTGTTTGAGATTGCAGGGAGAGGGAGCGCGGACAGAGACGACAAAGATCTTGTCCGATCGGACGGTCATCCCGAGGTTGGCAAAGGCGCGCTCCAGAGAGCGGGACTTCCCTGTTCCAGACTCTCCAACGACGACGACTGCCCTGCCTTCGTTCAGCCGCCCGACGCGGCTGAGGCCCAACTGCGTCGCGACGGTAATGTAGTCGTCGAAGTCGTCAAGCAGTGTGTTTAGGCGGTCGTACAGAGTATCGTCGCAGGGGTGAGGATAGTAGCTGTGCTTCAGCTCGACTTCGAGGGCCGCAGTTTCCGGATTGCGCTTTCGTCGGCGGCGCCGTCCTTCCTGTCGTACCGGCATTTCAGCTGCGGCGGGTTCGTTGTGGTGGGTTTCAGTCTGCATCTCAGTCCTCCAGAACATATTCGAAGTCATCGTCATCATCGTCGTCGCCCAGGAACGGCATGGTATCCCTGACCAGCGACGTGGTGGTCTCACCGGCAGCTTCCGGATCGCCTGCCACTCCGACGTCATCGGGTTCATCGAGCCCTAGGATGTCGCCGTCGAACGCCTCATCGACACGCACACGGTCGTCAGAGAAATGGGCGTCGAGATGGGCGAGGTTGGTGGCGGTGAAGACCGGCGATGCAATGCCCCGGCGGGCGCGCGATTCATCTGCAAGACGACGAAGATCGGCGAGGGCCTTGTTGACGATCGGGGCAGAGCGGGCGGCTTCTTCGCCGTACCTTGCCAGCATGCACTGCCGGTTTTCGACGTGCACTTCCAGCGGAATTCCATGCATCTCTTGAACGGTGCACGGGACCTTGAGCCAGCCCTTAGGCGTTTCGACGGAAATGTATCCGAGATCGTCCGGATCGAAGCGAACTCTCAACTTCTTCCGGAGGCGAAACTCCCGACGAACGCTTTGAAGCTCCGGGGACTGGTACTTGTTGCAGTAGAGCTGGATACCTTCACTGCGGAGGTCGCGTTCAACGGTGATCCCGAAACAGGCACGCATCGCGTCCTCGTTGGGAGAAAGAGGGACACCGACTTTTTTGCGAAGAGACAGCCAGCAATTTCTCGGGGTTTGCCCACCCAGCCCTTCATGAGGGGTATTGTGGTATACGTCGACCACCCACCGGACGAGTGCGCGGCCGAGTTCTTCGATCGTCAGTGAGGCGCGTGCTTCTGCCTCGTAGTCTCCTTTCTCCACGACATTGGTGAAGGTCCTGCCTTCAAAGAGCGAGATGACTCCGGTGTGGAAGCTGCTGAACACACGCTCGATGGAGCCGCGAAGGTAAGGCGCGCCGGCAACGGCGTAGTCGACAGCGATCCCGGCATCGATCGCTGCGGTGCTGAATGCACCGGCGACATAGGCCGGGCCGTTGTCCACGCGGACCATTTGGATGCGACCAGCCATATCCCAGGGGTGGTCGCAACCGGCGACCTTGGCGATATCGCTCTTGTCGGTCATTGCCATCTTCAAAGTCGCGATGGCGAGATCAGTAGTCGCCGTACGAGCCAGCTGCATCGCCAGGATGCACTTGGTTCGAACATCGATGGCCGCCGAGAGCTGCATGCGCCCGACTTCCTCATCCAACCGCTTCTTTGCAGTGATGCCCAACCCTTCCCAGACAGGATTGCCCTGGAGCAGCGTTTGAAGAGAGACCTGCCACTCGTCCATCTCGACGAGCTGCAAGGGCCACTCCGGGTCATGCTTCCCTTGAATGTAAGCGTACTTCTTCTTAGCAAACGACACACCACGCCGGCCGGCATCGACGTGATAGGGTGCCAGCTTGCGAATTTCCGCACGCATTGCCGCTTTGCTCGGCAGCGGCAGGGCTGGCAGCCCTTTTTCGGCACGCACTTCGTTCAAATCGTTGAAATGTTCGACAAATTCGCGATAGACCTTCTCCATGGTCGGCTTCAGAAGGCTGGCATATTCGCAAGCACCATTGCGCAGAAGCGCCCGGACGTCCGGATGAAGGCGATCCGCCCTGTTGCCGCACTTGTGCTTCAAGGGACAGAGCGCCATCACATTGAAGTTGGCGGCTTCGTACTTCTGAAGCCACCGGCGGACGGTGCTGGGACGCGGGATCTTGAAGGTTCCATCTTGAGGAATTCATCGCAGATGAACTGGCGGAAATGAACGAGTTCCGCGACTTCCGGCTTCAGGTCGGAAAGCCTGACGTTGGGACCGATCTTGAGAGCCTGCATGGAGAGGTCAAATGCGCTTCGTTCCTCAGTGAGGAGCCCCTGCGCGATAAGGTCGTTCAGTTCAACGTACGTGAACCTTTCGTGGACGTCCGGGTTGTCGACACGCCGCAGAACGCCTCATCGGAGAGAGCTTCGGTATACGAAACTCCCTTGATGATGATTTCGGAATGGGGGGAGAAGCGGATCCGCGAGGGGGAAGTGGAGGAGATGGTCTGGTTCGTGTTGAGGTCTGACATGTTCAAATTCCTTTCCTTGTTAGGTTGCGTTGCAGATTGATTGGCTGGGGAGCTATTGAGGGAATGCGCGTCACCGGCTCCAGATGATGCGCTTGTGTTGCGTTGGGCAGAGCGCCATGGCCTTGAAGTCACCGGCTTCGTACGTGCGGAGCCACGACCGGACGGTTCTAGATTTCGGGCAATCGAAGACGTCGATCGGCTGCGAAGAACCGGTGCGGATGTGAGAACTGTCCAGTTCTGAAATGTGGCGCAGCCAGTCGGTGTAGATGTGGCTAACCGCGACCTCCATGGAGGCATCGCATCGATAGGCCAGGCCATTGAGTTCCAGGGCAAGAAACTGGTTGCAGAAGTATCTCTGGAACACCACGCGATCAGCAATTTCGTCTTCGAGATGCCAAAGCTGGATTTCGTGATCGTGTTGGAGTGCAAGTTCGATGGAGGAAAACGCTTCTCGGTCCTGGACCAAAAGGTCACGCGCAATCAGATCCTGGAGCTCAGCGTAGGTGAACCTCGCGTAGACGCGAGGCCGATCCACACGTCGCAGCGCGCAGGTCGTTTCGTCCGTTGACGCCACGATGTATTGGAGCCCGTCGATCGAGATCTTCGCCTTGGTGTCGAGCGGGTTCAGAGCATCGGATCCGGTAGCCGCATCTGAGTTTTGGTAGTTGTCGGTGAGTTCGGTGATGTTCAAATTCCTCATCAGTTTAGCGCCTCGAAAATTTCGAGATGAGTGTTGTCGTTGAAGGGGCCTCGGGTGACCGGCTTTGGCTTCTGCTTGTCGCTGAGGTTCAGGACAGTTCAGAAAACCGGGTGCTTCGCTTGCGAGGCACTCCGGTTGCGGCCCTCGTATAATCTGTGGGCTGCAACCGGGCTGACGTTGTTGCCGGTTTTGGAGGCTTGCGAGATCAGGAAACTGATCGAAAAGCGGCAGCGCTTCTCGCCATGTTTGAGAAACAATGCACGATAATGTGCGCCATACCGTCCAGGTCGGCCGGCTCATAGCGCAGAAGCCAACCGCGCACAGTGCACGGTTTGGGGTGCCCAAATCTCGCGATGCTGTTGGGAAAGCCGAACTTGGCGCCTGGAGAATTCTCTGAGTAGTTCTCAACCCACTCGGAGCAAAGTGCCGAGAGTGCGTTCTTCAACATCGCGTCACTACAAGTCGAGTGAGCGTCAATACCCATCTTCCGGAGGCGTCCGCAGATGAATTGACGAATTTGGACCATCTCGACAGCTTGATGCGACATGTACAGCAGGTCGCTGCAATCGACTTCGTCATCGTAGGCTTCCGGCGCATTCGTGCCGCGTGCCTCGAAGAGTATCCTCCAGGCGATAAATGCCTGGAGTTCCGAATTCAAGCGCCTCTCGACATCAAGCGGGTTGTCAACGCGGGCAAGCACGCAGCCGTGTCTGTCCCATGTGACTACCGTGTACTCAACGCCGCAAATGTCGATTTCATCGCGAAGTTGCCGCGCCCTGCGGATCAGCGTTGAGTTCCGAACCTGAACGGGAGAAATCTGGCGATCGGTGCGCACAAGGATCTTGTCCGCATAGGTCGGGTGCTGCTGCCGGATGAGGCGGTGATCAGTCTCAATTCCACTACGGACGAGACGTTTCTCGGGTTTGATGTCGTAAGCGATCGTCTGACCACCACGGAACTGGACGTGGAAGTCGAAGGTGTGAGTTCGGCGATTGCCTTCTTCGTCGAAAAAGATCACCGGCTTTGGCTGTTCTTGAATCAGCACAGCCTTTGGGTGTGCAAGCGCGACCGAGAGAAAGTCGGCCTCCAAGGTGCTTTCGGAACCGGCCCAGCGATCGCAGGTAGTGTTCAGGAGAAATCCGCGGTTCGAAACCGAGGATTTCAGACTGACTTTCCGCGAGGCAAGCGATGCGCCGGCGGGGATGAAGTAATTGGGGTTGTTGTCGGACATGGTGGTTTTCCTTGCTGCTTGGTTCTGGCGTGACTGTTCACGGCAGATATTCGGCAGGCGGAACCACCGGCATCGATGTTGCTTGGACGGGCAAACGAGCGGATACGGTTCAATGCATTCCACATGGCAAAGTTCTCCTGTTCCCGCGCGGTGGCGGGTTCGAAATTCAATCACTTGAGGGGAGAGCTGCTGTGCCGGTTAAAACGACAAAGAAGGGAAACTGTTTCCCGACATTAGCAACGGATACTGTTCGACACGACCGAGAAGGTCACGAAGAGACAGCGGTAGGCAATCCACTGCAACGGATGTCATAGCTTAGACATCGCGCAAGCAGTTGGTTACCCAACTCAAGCGTTGTGTATCGGGAGATCTTGTGCGGCTTCGCGGAGAGCCGAATTGTTCTGCATGAAAGTCATGGTCGGCTTACCTCCTATTTCCTGCCAGTCTGAGCTGGTGGGTGAAGCCGTAGTCGAAACACGCATCGCAACCTATTTGCGACCGGCATTTCGGAGGCAAATCTACTACCAGGGTTTTTCGTATTTGGGGAGCCCAGCGGGAGAGCGAACCGGGGTTAACGATAATAATCCGCATCTAGGTTCTCGCCAATTTTATGATTGTTGAATCCACGGATGGCGAAATCTCTGAATTTTTAGCCAGATGCTCTGCAAGTTGGCGTCGATCGAGCTTCGCTGATTTTTGTAGATCTTTTGCGATCGATAGTAGAGTTGGCTTCTTCAGTTTCAGGATTTCCCGCACGCGGCGCATCTGAGTTTTCAAGACCAGATCGCATTCTCTGGAGAATTTCTCATCGGACCGGACCATTCTTTGAAGGTCGGACTCGGTGACGTCGGCCCTGAAAGCCAATCCGTCAGACAGGCCAGAACAGGCCACAAGCCGGGCTGCAAGCATCGTTGCCCGCTCAAGATCCGAACCGGTCACCAGCCCTGAACCGTCAGACGGCTCATCGAAGAAAAGATCTTCCGCTGCGTGTCCGGCCAAGAGCACAGCGATACGGTTGAGATAGTCGCTGCGAACCTTGAAACCCGAGTTGGAGGAGGGGAAGACGGTTTGTCCCCCGCTTTCAATCCGGATGCCATTCGCCGGCAGGACATAGTCTCGAACGGTGACCTCCGTCGCGATGATGCCCTGGATCACATACGCCGCCACAACGTGTCCGGCTTCGTGAAACACAAACCTCTCCAGAAGTACAGGAGGAACTTTCGTCATTTCACTGTTGAGAGTGTTGAGTACCTGTTGGACGTCCAATTCCCTGCCTGACCGTCTCGCCGTTCTCCGGCAGTCTCTTGCAAGCCGCTCCAACTCCGCCCCTGTCCATCCTTCGGTCAGGCGTCCAATTTCGCTGAGGTCCGGTTCTGGAAGTTCAGACTTCAGGTGCTGACTGAAGATTGCTTTCCTCGCTTCGTGTTCCGGCGGAAGGATTTCGATAACGCGTTCTAGGCGACCGGGCCTTAAGAAGGCGCGGTCGATCGTCTCCAGACGGTTACAGGCGGCAACGACGACGACACCGTCGCGCTTCTCGGATCCATCGATCAGCTCTAACAAGCCGGTGATCAATTGGGTCGCATATTCTGGCGCATGACGCGAAAGCGTCTCACGGTTGCCGACGGCATCGAATTCATCGACGAACAATATTGCCGGCGCGTTTCGCCTGGCTTCGTTGAAGGCCGAGTTTAGGCCTTTCAGCATGTCGCCGAGATGTCCGAGTGCCTGGGACTTCGACAGGGAGCATTCGATGAAACTTGTGCCACAGGATTTAGCAAGGGCTTTTGCGAACACCGTCTTCCCGGTGCCTGCAATGCCAAATAGAAGAACGCCACGATCGACGTAGCGCCATGAAAGCGCACCAGACTTCCAATCCTTGAGATCCCGAGCGAGCTCGAGGCCCCAGGATTTCGCCTCACCATATCCGGACATGTCTTCGAGCGGTAAAACCCCGTCGTCGTCGCTTCCGTTGGAGCTGTTTGATGCTTCCGCTTCAGCCATTGCATCAAGGATGCCGAGGGCTGCCTTGAGTGGCAGGTTTCCACGAAAAGCGATCGACAGGCTGGAGATATTGTGGGCGATGAGATCGTCTGCG
Source organism: Roseibium sp. (assembly GCF_048260565.1). Classification (GTDB taxonomy): domain Bacteria; phylum Pseudomonadota; class Alphaproteobacteria; order Rhizobiales; family Stappiaceae; genus Roseibium. The sequence continues at coordinate 8,695 of NZ_JBLXGP010000021.1, forward strand.
ATAGGATCGCTCAATTGAAATCCGCGAGAAATTAGGAGGGCGGCTTGGATATGACGCCTTGTCGGACCAACCTCGACGATCGCTTCTACGATATTCCGGAAGGAGCCTGTAATCGGATATTGCGGGGTTCCGACAACAACCAGCCGCTCATTTTCGGTCACTCTCTCCAGAAGTAGAAATCTCTCCAACTTCTCCTTGCGCCTGTACCTGGATTTGCCCCTTTGATCGAAGAAGTATTGAAATTCCGGAGCAGTGCCTCTGCCAGGACCTTCGGGATCGAGGCTCTGAAGTTCAAGCTCAAGGGCCCTCTCATAGAGTGTCGTGTCGTTGTCGTTCGGCAGTTCGACTCCGAGGAGGTAAGCCGAACGATGTTGGAGATCCGGATGTCGCCGGAGCGCGCGGCGAACTGCCATGCGGGCCATCAGTAGGCCCACGTCGCGTCCGGTCCCGGCAATTAAATTTGGGCGTTTCATTCGAGTGCTTTCAGGCAAGGCTGTCGCGTCCGCTCCGAAGGATTTCGGAACGTCGGCGTCGGGTTTTGGGGAATGTGGGAGACTTGAAAGAAGGCAGCAGCGCCATGAACACTGGCGGCCGGTTCCAATCTTTCCGAGTTCGGGGAGCTATGCTGGGAACTATACCAGCTGATCAATGACTTGGTGCTTCAGGGCAGGCTCAGCGCTGATTTCGAGGGGCTTTTACCCTTTCACCCGGTCGGGTTGCCGATGATGGTAACGGACGATGTCGTCAATATGTTCGCCGAGTCTAGACAGTCCCTTGGTTGTTGCCGCCCAGCGAAGATCCTGTGATATCCAAAATAATGGCTCCAAGAATGGCCCTGTTTCTGATGTCGCTATTATGCCCGGAAAGGCCACGAGTGTCTTGCTCCAGTCTTGAAGGAGAGGGCCTGATGTGGCCTCAGGATCCGACAGGTGCGCGCTATTTTCGAAGGCGATTATATCGCGCGCAATCTTGAAAATTGCAGATGTTTCCAGGTGTGGGACGATCAGTCCCGGAGGTGTTGAAGCATGCACGATTTGGCTCGTTGTTTTGAACGTGAGAAAGGGTTCCCGCAGATGAGGGGCCGCGAGTCTGTATTGGTCGATGCTCTAGGATTGAAAGCTTTGAGGGCTTGCAGGTTTGAAGGATCAGTATATCAAGTAAAAAAATTCAATATTTTGATTGGCAGCGTTCATGCGGAGCAAACGTCCACGTGATTACCTATTCGGTAAACGCCCTTCATTTGTATTTGTGGTGACTTCGAATTTATTCGGTCTCGATATAGCGGGTCGTTATTTCTCCGGATGTCTGCGTTGATCGTTTTTTTGTTGTGGATGCATATTCTTTAACAAAAGATGAATGAAGTTTTCGCACGGCAGAGCCTCGAACATTGCGTTCGATCAAGGGGATGCTCCAAAAAACTGAAATGCTCTCAGAGCAGAGTGTTGCCATTTCCGTCGATGTGGTTCGCGGAAACAAAACTGAATCCTTCCGACGGAAGGATTCAATCCTGCGAATTTGGATTATGAAGCGTTTGGGGCGTGTCACGCTGGTGATGGTCTGTTCGCAGATCGCGCGCGCGACTTTGGTGTTTCTGGCAACCAAAATAGTGGGTAGCCACTTTGAAAAAATTTTTTCAGACGGGGCAAAAAAAGCCGTTTGTCAGTCGTCCGTTTTGGCGTTTGGCCGTTTGGAAACGCTTCTCCGGGATATGAAATGGGGAGCCTTCCAGGCCAATGTCACCGACGTGTTCTCACCCTCGGCCGAGTTGTCGGGCAAAATCATCCGACGTCATCCGTTTGAACTGGAGTGCCGTCGTCGTCGAGGCCGACGCCGAGTTTCAGCTCGCGACGTCGGGCAAAGATAGCCACCTCGTTTTCTCCAGGTTGCGTCATATCCTCGGTGAATTTGTCTAGCCACCGCGTCGTTTCGTTGTCGCACTCTGCGGAGGAATTGGTCCGCAGCGCAGAGCGTGCAGGGGAGGGAGTGACTTCGGGCGTCGTCGGGTTCGGCTCATTGGTCATATGACACAAACTCCCTGGTGAAGTTGCGCGGATCCCAATGATCGTAGTTTCTTGTCTGACCCTCTTCAACCGGGAACGACGGTTCTGCAACCAACTGGAGGAGATCAGGGATCTCAACTCAAGGGGCATGGAGAGCGATAGGCAATTCAGACTTCGACAACAAACCAGCACTCAGGACGAGTAACCGCTTTGCGCGTGGATGTCGGCCATTCACTGTGGCACATGCCAAGGTTCGCCAAGCGGACAATCAGGGGAGCAGGCTGAATCATATCGGGTTGGCATCCTGCGGATCATGTCCGTTCGCCTACCAAACACTGCGGGTCATTGCCGTCGCAAATTTCGTAGTGAACTAGCGTCGGAAGGGTTTCATCGTGAATTGCTTCACGCTTCTGCCGCCGTACCTCATCAAGACTTCGTTCAGTCCGGGCTTTTCAAGAAGCACGGTTTGAAGCCGATGCGAGCTCGCGAGAGCCGAGGCATCCGCTGGAGCGATGTCCGAAGCCAGAATGAGGAGTTCCGCGCATCCGGCTTCCGTCGTCGGTGCTCCTGTCTCGAGCAGAAGACGGTCTTCCATCGCGGCGACGAGATCGTCCGAAGCGCGGATCGCCAACCATTGTTCAAGATCGGATCCGCCCAGGTTTTCTTCGAGATCGAGATTGCGGGCTTGCAGGCATGCAATGCGGCGGTCACAGGCTTCGATCAGGTCGTCATGGAGATCTTTCGCAGCGGCAGACATACGAGCGATCCATTCGCGCATGAGGCCGGACTGGACGGCATTCTTGACCGGGCCATTGGCCATGAGTGCGGCGCTGCCGATAACAGGTGCCAGAACGATGGCTCCGGCCGCCCCGATGGTGACAAGCCCAACCCACGCCCCGGCCTTGGTTCCGACCGCGCCCAACAGGCCGCGAGAGGCCCCGTCGATCATCATCCACGCCGGGAGATCCCCAATGGGAATGCGTCCCCGGGCGACTTCGAGGCCGCCACGCAGCAATCCTATGGACAGAGCGAACTCCAGAATATCCAGGTCAGCAAGGTCGGCTGCGTGTCCAAGCGTTTCCGAGAGTATCTCCTCGACGGTGGGGAGGTCGAAACCGGGAAGGGTCGTGACCATGGGAGCCCATGGCTCTCCGCGCGCCCGTGCCGCCTCCACAAGCGACGTATTGGCGATCACGGGAATGTCGGGGTTCTTCTCGAAATGCTCGGACAGGATCGAAAGGCTTTTCCCGCATTTCACCTGTACCTCGGATCCGTCCACCAGCAGATCGAAGCCTTGCTGGTTGCTGGCTTCCGGGAAGGAGACGGAGTGTCCGTCCGCAACGAGAAGGTCGTATACGAGACGCTCGGCGGTGTAGCCGCGCAACGAGATCCCGGCGCCGACGCTGGTGAATTCATGGACGCTCGCCGCGAAATCGAGAGGATCGGCGAGATCCGCCTTGCGGGAGAAGTCGGCGGCCTGAACGACCTTAGGATCCATCGCCACCGAATGCCAGATCATCTCTCCTGCGCTGAGGCCGAAGACAAGAAGGCCGTCGGTGACGTTGGTGCCGGACGGTCGGACGTTCCAGCGCCCCGGAGGTGCTATGGCGGCGCGCGGCATCGGATATCGCATCCACCTGTCCAGTGTGGCCGTGCGCTTGCGGAGCGCGAGAAGGTCCCTTTCCCGCAGCCAGAGAACGTCCCCGTCGTCAAGGCCTACGAGAATGCGCATGTCGGAAAGGAAAGTTTCCAAACCGACATCGCGATTTCCCGCCCCGGAAGCGGACAGGAGAACCGTTAAACGCGCGGCGATCTGACTGCGTACGATTTGCGCGCCCTTTCCCATGCCGAGCCAGGCGATGGCGGACACGCCGACCATGACTGTTAGCGGATTGATCAAGGTGGCCAACAGGGAAACAAGGGCGGGTCCGCCGACCAGAGGGATGAAGGCGCTCGCTTGCGCCGCCAGAATGTAAGGGCCGAACCCGGCGTTGGCGACGACGAGGGCGAATGTGGCCCAGCTGCCGCCGGCCGTCATGGCCGCAATTGCCGCTTCGTGGCCCTTGCGCAAGGCCTTCGCGATTTCGGGGTCCGCGTTTCGAGCAACGGACTCGACCATCTCGGTGTCTGCGAAGAACGCCAGGAGTTCTTCTGCGACGATCTCTGGAAACGGCATCGGAACGGAACGGCTTGCCATCCGCGCGAAGGAGTTCCGAATGTCGGAAGCGGCGCCGCCGAGGCGCGATTTCAGGTCCGTTCCACGGGTCGGTTTCGCGGTCGTGTGAAGGCGCTGCCGAACCGCCGGGCTGAGGCGTTCGGACGTTCGCACCGCCATGGCTGATGCGGATTTGATCGCGTGTTTGACGGAAAGGGAGGGCGACGAGGGAACGTCCAGGCCTTCGGAGATGCGAACCAGAAGACGAAACCTCAACGAGGCGTCCGGGATTCTAGAATTGAAAAGACGGGTCCGCTCCTCTTGCAGGCTCGTTGCAGTCTCCTCTCGACCAAGACCGATGCGGTCGCGAACGGCATCGACGGCGCCGACCGCCAAGGATAACCCGTCGACGGATTCGATCATCGCGATCATTCCGCAGAGTTGCTCTCGGGATAGGGTACCGATCCCCGAGAGGATGTCTGTGGCGCGTATGTCGGGAGCGGCAGGTTGAATTGCTGCGAACACGTCTTCGTTCAGTCTGGGGGCGGAAGCCGGATGGTTCACGATCATGGAAACTACTTCTACCCTCTTAGCTGTCACACCACATAGTCGTGACACGTCACTCAGTGAACAATGTCCACCGGACGATCTCAATTATCAAAATTCGCTAAATGAATGCCTACACTCGGCTGTAGACTGAAACTGATCACACTCCGCATCAGATCCATGAAATACTTTCCGTGTTTAATGCACAGACTTTTAGAATCTGAGAATCTTTGGTAACTTGCTTCATTCGGATTACATGTCATCCGAGCCAAGTCGCGCGCATCTGAGCCAATATTGAGGATCACGCTGCCCAGCGGTATGAATGCCATGCAGTTCGATCCAGCGACTTTCTGGGAATTGAAGTAAACTTTAGTTTTAGGGCTTCTTGATTACTCGCGACCACGCTTGACTCCAAATTCTTCTTTGCTTTGCCTTTGTTGTCGCCTGCCAATCGATATCTTAGGCTCAACCGCGGCCTCGGTGTGATATTCAAGCAGCAGCCAATTGGGAGGATCCATGAGCCCTTCGCAAGAAGACCACCAGGCGTCGAGTAGCTTATTGACCGACGAGAACATCGAACTTGTCTCCGCTAAGCTTCAGGAACTCCGGCTTCGGCTTCTCGATTCAACCCGCCGGAACCCGCTGATCAATATCCGCTTCAGCCCGGCTTCGACCTCGTTCATCCGCGTTGTAGACGAACTTCCCGACATCTTGCGCCACAACCTCTCTCAGGGGCGCCAGATGCGGCTAGCGGCGTTGCCTGCCCTCGAAGACGAACTCCCGGACGAGCAGACGGACAATTTCAGGGATGCGCTCTTCATCGCCCGGCAGGAAGACGAGCCTTATCTCGCTGAGATCGCCAAAATCGAACCCGACGAAGCGAAGGCGGAAGAAAAGCTGGTGAAGGCCGAGCGATCCCTGAAGGATCGCCTGCGCGAAGACCTTGGCCTGTCTCCGCGCCAGACCAAGGACGCGCTCTCGCTCGCTGAACATGCCCGGATTCACGGCATCGAGCCAAGCTACATTCTTCCGCTCCCTGAGAACGAGCACCACGACGGGAGGCACGTCGATGACGATATCCAGACCCTCCTGCTACCGGACCGGCTGCAACGGTCGGCAAAGTCCATTCTTGAGAAAGGACGGTCCTTCGAGCGCGAGACTGGGGTCAACGTGCTGCATGCTGTCTTCGGCATCCTGGAGTGGAAAAGCCCTGACGAGAACGATCGCTACGTTTCGCCGCTGCTATTGCTCGAGATCCGGATCGAGAGGAAGCAGTCCACGCATGGCGCCGAGTTCTACCTGCGCGGCATCGACCAGGTCATGGTCAATACAAACCTGGCGCTAAAGCTCCTTAACGAGAAGAAGCTCGCCTTGCCAGACTACGAGGGCGGAAGCGTCGAGGATTACTTCGAGTCGGTCGAGGAAGCAGCGCCTCCGGGCTGGCACTGGAAAGTGCGCCGCGAAGCCTGCATTGGAATTTTCCCGTCCTCCAAGATCGCGATGTACCATGACCTCGATCCGGAAAAACGCCCGCTGGCGGAGGAAGAGACAGTGGTGCGCCTTCTCGCCACGACCGGGGTCGGCGACGGCGCCTATGCCGAGACCTATGGCACCGACGACCCCGAGATTTCCAGCAAAGTCCCCTACGTGGTGATGGATGCGGATGCATCGCAGTATTCGGCCCTCGTCGATGTGGCCGCACAGAAGAACCTCGCGATCGAAGGCCCGCCGGGCTCGGGCAAGTCGCAGACCATCGTCAACCTGATCGCCTCGGCGCTTGCTGACGGCAAGAAGGTGCTCTTCGTGGCCGAAAAGCTGACCGCGCTCGACGTCGTGCGCAACCGCCTTGATGCCGCTGGTCTCGGCAACTTCATCCTGCCGCTCCAGGCCGGACGCGGCACCGCCGAGACCGTCTACGAGAGCATTGAGGCTCGCCTCGAGATGAGCCGGGCGTCCGGCCCCGGACGCCACAGCTTCAACTCGCGACAGCGCGCCCTCGAACGGGACCGCGCGATCCTCCAGGGCTACCTCGATGCGCTAGGCGCGATGCTCGGCTCGACGGGACTCACGGTGCACCAGATCATCGGCCATGCTATCGCCACGGCCGAGATCCGTGAGGCCTTGCCGCGAGAAATCCGCCGTCTGCCGATTCCGAACGCCTGGGAAATGGGCGCGATCGAGGTCGAGGCCCTGGTCTCAGAGGCGGAAGCCTTCAGCACCCGGCTCAGACGGATAGCGCGTATGCCTACCGTTTGGCGCTCCTCGACTGCGCCGATCACATCGCACGATGTCGCCGAAGACCACGCCGAGGCGGCGCATAGCATCGCGGAGGAGCTCGAGGTCTTCGAGAGGGACATAGCGGGCTCGTCGATAGCCATGTTCATGACTGCAAACCCCTTCGTGATCGACATGAAGAAGATCGGCAATCTGCTTTCGACCGCCGCGCGTGACGAGGGCCGGGTAACCCCAGACCTGCTCGACACACTTACAGATCCAGCCGCTCGCCGCGCCGCCCGGGATCTCTGCGGCCAGGTCAGCGAAAGACAGACACTCATGGCCCAACTCGGCCACAGCCTGCACGATGCCGACGGCTGGAACGTGTCCAAGCGCCTTGCGGCTGCCGCCGAGTTCGCTAAGGCGCGGGGCGGACGACTCGATCCCGAGCAACATCGCACGAGGCTCGCCGAAATCGAAGGTGCGATCGCCGAAGCTCGGGTGGTGCTCGGCGCCGCGTCCCGGCTTCCACAGAGCTGGACATCGTCCGGCCGGCCCCTGACGGAGATCCGTGATGGGGCGAAGCGCATCGCAGCGCAGTCCCCTGGTGTCCTATCCCTACGATGCGGCGACCCGATGGCCTCCGTCGATGCCCTGGCCATGGAGATCGATACCCAGATCTCTCGCCTTTCCACGGAGATCGGCCGTATCCGGCAGGCGATCCCCTCCGCTGGCGGCGTCCACGACGCAGGTGAACTCAGGAACGCGGCGGCCGTGATCGACAGCGCTGGCTTCTTCGGGCGCATGGGGTCTACCTACAAGGCTGCACGCAATACATACACGAACATACTCGGAGGGCGGCGCGAGGACAGCCCAGCTGAGATGGCACGTAGGCTGCGTGAATATGCAGACTGGCTCGACAGCCGCCGGGAGTTCGATAACAGCGCACGCTACGCAGAGCGCTTCGGTGCACACTTCCGAGGATTCAACACCGAGATGGCGGCGATCAGCCGTGTGGTGACCTTTCATGGGATCTGCAAGGAGATCGCCGGCGCCAGTGTGGATCTGAAAGCCTACCTCGAAACCGGGGAACTCGATCCCGTCCTCACCTTCGCGGAGTTGGAGGACATGCCTCCATTGCCCCTCTCTGAGGCCGAGGTGAAATTGCACGAACTCGAGGAGACCGCCGAGAAGGAGCGACGCTATATCACTGAGGCGGATAGCCACATAGAGCTCTTCCGCGACAGAACGAGCCTGTTTTTTTCGGAGATCGAGGAGATCCTGGCCCTTAAGACGGCTGAGGCAGACCTCGCTCGCAAGATCGAGGAGAGCCCGTCGCGCGAAGCGCTCGGTTCGGGCTTCGCCGGCCTCACTACCCGGACCGACCTGCTCAGCATCCAGTGCGACCTGGCTGAGGCGATCGCCGCCACCGATGACGCGGACATGGCGCTCGCGGCAATGCGATCAGGCCGGGCGGCCGACATGGCGAAGGAATTTGAGACCTTTGCTGCCCGTCGCGCCAGTCTCGAGACTCAAGTCGACAGCTTTGTTGCCGATCTCGGGCTTCCCCAGGATCTTTCGACGCCGATGGCGCTGGCCCGGCGCACGGCCGACCTGCGGGAGGCGGCGGCCGATCCGCAATCGCTGCTCGACCGGGCTCAGTTGAAGCGCGCCGAGGACAGCCTGCGCGGACAGGGGCTTGGTGAACTGATCGACTGGGTGTTGGCCGAGGACGAAGCCTTCGATCCGGTACGCCTCGCATCGATTGTCCGCGCCCTGATCGCGCGCTCGATGGCAGACGTCGCCTACAAGGAGTGGGGCGCAGCACTGCAAGGCTACGACGGACAGGACTTCGACCGCATCCGGGGCGAGATCCGCTCCAAGGATCGCGAGATGATCAAGCTCTCCCGCGCCGCGGTGGTGCAGGAGCTCCTGGAATCGGCCCGGCCGCCGGCCGGCAACAACGTCGGCCGAAAGTCGACCTTCACCGATATGAGCTTGATCTACAATGAGCTCTACAAGAAGAAGCGCCGCATCAGCATCCGCGAATTGGCAAGCCGCGCTGGCCGCGCTCTCGTCGAGTTGAAGCCTTGCTGGATGATGTCGCCGCTCGCGGTCGCGCAATACCTCCGCCAGGGCATGCGATTCGATCTCGTGGTTATCGACGAGGCTTCGCAGATGACGCCCGAAAACGCCATCGGCGCGATCAGCCGGGCCGACCAGTCGGTGATTGTCGGCGACACCAAGCAGCTGCCACCGACGAACTTCTTCCAGAAAGTGCTCGATGACAGCGACACCGATGAGGATCTGCGCGAGGACAGCGAGAGCATCCTCGACATGGCTAACGTTGCCTTCATGCCCGTGCGCCAGCTCCGTTGGCACTACCGCTCGCGGCACTCAGCGCTGATCCAGTTCTCCAACCAGTGGATGTACAAGGGAGAGCTGACGATCTTCCCCTCGGCACAGGAGGACCACCCAGATCTCGGCGTCGAGCTCGTCGAGGTGCCTGGCATTTACAAGGGGCGTCGCAACGAGATCGAGGCCCGCGCCATCGTTGTAGCTGCGGTCCACCACATGAACCATCGCCCCGAGCTCTCGCTCGGCATCTGCACGATGAACTCCGACCAGAAGGACCTGATCCTCGAGGAGTTCGAGCGGGAGCGCGACCGCAACCCCCAGGTCCAGGCTTTCGTCGAAAAGTGGGAAGAGGAGAATGACGCGCTCGAGGAATTCTTCGTCAAGAACATTGAGACGATCCAGGGCGACGAACGGGACGTGATGATGATCTCTACGCTCTACGGACCGGAATCTCCTGGGGCCAAGGTGCTTCAACGGTTCGGACCGATTAACTCGGCCCATGGCCACCGCCGACTGAACGTCCTCTTCACCCGCGCCAAGCGGAAGATCATTACCTTTACCTCGATGAAGCCGACCGACATCCTCGTTGACGGCAACAAAGCGCTCGGCGTGCGGATGTTCCGGGCCTGGCTCGAATATTCGAAAACCGGACACATCCCGGATGCGGCCGGCCCGCTGGGCGGCACGGAGAGCCCATTCGAGGACTATGTCGCGGCGCAGATCGAGCGCCTCGGCTGCGAGGTGGTCCCTCAAGTGGGTGTCGCAGGCTTCCGCATCGACCTCGGCGTCCGGCACCCAGACTGGCCCTACGGCTACATTCTGGGTGTCGAATGCGACGGTGCGGCCTACCACAGCTCGAAGTCGAGCCGCGATCGCGACCGGCTGCGCCAGGAGGTGCTAGAGGGGCTCGGCTGGCGGCTGCACCGGATCTGGTCGACCGATTGGTTCCGCAACCCGCGCGCCGAGATCGAGGTCCTGAAGGAGGTGATCGACGCCGCGCTCGCCGATGCCAAGGCGCGGGGCGTGAAGCACTCCGAGCGTCTCGATGCGATGGCACTGCTGACCCGCTTGGCTGAGGAAAAGACCTCAGGCGTAGAAGAGGTGCCCACGCAAACCCGGCCCGAGCCAAGGCCTTCGTCTGCTGCGCTGATCGCAGCGGCGGCACCACCGAAGCCCGAGCAGGCGAACTTGCCGTTCGAGGTTCTCGCGAGCAGCGCCCTCTACACGGCGGCAAGCCGGGTCGCGGCGGAGCCGACCGTGGCGCTTGGCTCGAAAGTGAAGGTAGAGAACATCACCGACGGCAAAAAGCTCGCCTTCACGCTTGTCGAGGGTGAGAATGCGCCTGAACAGGGGAAGATTGGCGTTCACACTCCGCTTGGACAGGCCCTGCTCGACGCACAGGTGGGGGAGGAAGTAGAATATCAAGTCGGCTCGCACATCAAGGAGGTGCGGGTGCTGGAGATTGGATGATGAAGCGAGAGGGCACTATGCACTGATCGATGACAGGTCGGCTCTTCACGGCAATCAGGGGCCATTTCCGATATTGATCGGAGGTCTCAAGCTTTGGAACGGATATCGGCGCGTGCATGTATTGCTGTGCCGGGAGGGCAGGGACATCAAAATGAAGGAAACGTGGCGGATCTACAACGAGTTGGACCTGCAACTGAGGAACAAGCATCCAAAGCGCCGGTTGAAGGCAAAGCTTCGGGAAGAGCAGAAAGATGCCGTCGGGCCGAATGAGGTCTGGGCAATGGGCTTCCCTCATGACCAACTCGCCACTGGGCGCAATATTCGTGTCTTGACGGTTATCGACACGTTCTCGCGTTATGTGCCGGCAATTTATCCACGCTTCAGCTACCGGGGCGAGGATGTCGTGATAACCTTGGAAACGGTTTGCACGCAGATTGGCTATCCACCAGTTGAGCAGAGCTAACTTATGAACCCGGTCAATCAAGGGGGCAGGTCATAATAGAAAAGACATTTTGAGGGCAAATCATGGCAAGAATCTTTAAATGGCTTTTCGGCGGATCGTCCGCAGGGGAGGATCGTGTGGAGAAGGATGCGCGCAGGGAACCGCGGGGCTGGTCCGAACCTGAGCCAGACTCAGACCCAGACCCAGACCCAGACCCGGAGATTGTCCGCACCTCAGACCTTTCCCTGCCCGAACAAAACTACTTTATCCAGCTCGAGCGACTGACAACTTCGGTCTCCGCCCAGAACTATCCGGCCGCAGCCGCGGCGGCGCGCGCTAGCCTGCCGCTGCTGCGCAACTGGCTGAAGGACCCGCGCGGCGACGGACTGCGCCTCGACATCCGGATACCGGCCTTATCGCAAGGAGGGACGATGATGGCCATTACCGGGGACAACGAGGGGCTGGTCGAGCTCAGGAAGCTGGTACAGGACTTCGACCACCTGAAAGATTACCGGGAGGAGGCGGAGGAACACTTTTCCGATCTGGAACTCTTCAACCGGATCCGGTCAGTCATTCGAAGCAAACCGGGCGTGCTACAAAACCGGATGAAAGCGGAGTTAGACATCGAAGATGGCCGTCGGGCCAGTCGGCTGGTTTCTTACCTGGAAAAGAACGGGGAAGTGCAACGCGCGAAGAGCGGTAACACATATGAGCTCTACATGGCCGGCGTCGCGATGCCCGAAGCTGCTGTTGAAACGATTTACACGGAGCCTGACAATCCGGGGTCGCATCGGCGAGAGACACGCGGAACCCATCCCCGTGAACTGGACCTCAAGCGTGTGAGCATCGTACCCCTCCCTCCGTCTCCGAATGCCTGGGATCAATCAGTCGATCTTCCGGTTACGAACGAAGCCTTTGAGGACCCTGAGAGCGCTTGGCAGGAGATCATCGTCGAACCAATTGCGAAGGACGACCGGCCCGACCCGGCCTTCCGTAGACACTATAGTACCCGGGGTGGCACGCTGTCATTCGATGATCTTGCGAAGTCGGATGCGAGCTTGGGCGCACCCGGGGCTGTGATGTTCACCAACGCGAAAGGGCAGCCCGGAAAGACAGTTCCCCTCCGTCGCGCGCCCAGTCGCATTTCGGTCCATCCGGAAGGTGAAGGCTTCGCGATACTCTCAAGGAGCAATGTGCTGACGGTCTATGGCGGCGATCTAAAGGTCGATTTCGAGACGGATCTGGAGAGCGCACCGGAAGTTGCCGCGAACCGGGATCGTCTGGGATTGGCGGAGAGCGAGGCGCACCGCGCACTACGCTGCATCGCCCTGACACCAGAACGCGACCGTTATCTATTCACGCACGTCGATGAGGCCTGGTGTATCGGCCGGGACGGGAAGCGCCTCTGGGGCCTTCGGATGCCGGCCAGTGAACCCACTCGCATCCGAGTAGGCGGCGAGGCTTTCGCCACAGCGGCCGAAATCGATGAAGCTCTTGAGGTTTTGGGACTCGAGATGCCGGTCACACCTGACGAGATCCGCAAGCGATACCGGCAGCTGGCGCGCGAGCTGCACCCGGACCTCAATCCCGGGAACGAGGAACCGATGAAAGCGGTAAACGTCGCCTCTGAACGCCTGACCGGCCTGGATCCGGAACAGCTTGACGGAAGCGGAGGTGGGGAAGGTGGTTTTGAGATCGTGATCAGCCTAGGCCTCGCGGGCCAAGCGGACTGGATCTATGCCGCTGCTTTCTCGGGGACCGGGGAGACTGCGCTCCTGGGGACATATGCCGGTCGCGTTGTGCGCGTAGACCGGGTAGGTATACCGACGACGATCTATGACGTCGGTTCAATGCCGGTCCGGATCATCGAGACCGAGGCCTATCTCTACGTGATGACTACAACGCGCCTTTATGTGCTGGACGGAGATCACTTGGTGGCGCTGGAGGATTGCTCAGCCAAATGCGACCTGCTCGTCAGCGGCGGAATGGTTCTCCTGGTCGAAAACAAGGGGGTTCGGACTTTTACAGAAGACGGAAGGCCGCTTGGAATCGCCTTGACCAAGGCACCGATCCGACGTGCCTATGTTGATTCCGAAGAACTTTTCATCGAGACCCGGACGCAATGCGGGCGCTTCCGCAGTATCCGGTCCGCGCCAGAAAGAGCGTAACATTGTACATTGAACGGTCGTTGTCCGCCCTGGACCGAACTTGAAAGTTCCGCAACGCACGTTATGCGAATCCTGGGGAGGGGACCCCTTATTCCGTCCTGTTTTAGATTACGACTTTTCGATACCAGATAAGAGGAGTTCGGAGATGTCATATCACGACAACTGCACTCCCGCAAAAGACAGAACCGCGCCCCAATTTGTTTCGTTCCGCCGGCCGTCCTTTAATTAATAAAAAGGAGGTCGTAACCAATGCATGCCGTATTACCACCCAAGATTTCAACTCCCCTTACGCCGATAACAGAAATCCCGTATTTGGAAGCAATGCAGTTTTCTGCAAGCATTGGATCCCTGAGTTCTCTTCGGGAAATGATCCAGGAACTTGAAGATCAAGGTGCAATGTCAGACGAGTTCTCCAAATTCGCATCCTATTGTAAGCGGGCTTCAGAATTCGAAGAGCACTTCGGTCCTGATAGCCTGCTTGACCTCTCCCACCCTAGCGTGTCGATACTTATCGAGAATGTTATCAGCACAAAAGAGTTGCAGGCAATTCGCAATCGACAGGAAACAATAGCGAATGATCCTTCTGCCTCCGAACGAGCTCATGCGTTACGGTCGGAAGGGCGTCTCCTCGTCTGAGTCATATTCTGGTTGATGGTCCTGTTGTTTTTTCCGAGTCCGGCGGATCAGCTCACCTGCCTCATGCAAGCTATGACACAGGCCGCTTCCTGAAATGCCAGGTCCGCGCACTCGAAAGCAGAAGCCACCAGAACATGGTTTCTGCTCTTCGATGACGTATGCCCCGTCGGATTTCACGGTGTCCCACTTGCCCGCCATACTGTTATTCCTTCTGTTGTTTTCATCGTAAGGCGATTTACAAAGTGCTGCTTAAAGAATCCCTTCCGATCCGGTGGAAAGAACTCAATGAGTTTCCTATAGTCGATAACCTTGAGTTGTGGTCGAGCAATAGCATAAGATTATTGTGACCGGGCTACAGAATCGCCAGGGAAGCGGTCCTGATCTGGGGGGGCTATGATCACTATTGGCATTCGCGCCGCGCCGAAGGTCGTCACCTTCGCGATATACGATACCGACGCAGGCTCCATACTAAACGTCGAGAAGATAAAGATTCCGGCAGCGTTCGAAACTCCTGCCGCCTTGAAATATGTCCGCTCGAATCTTCTGGACGTCCTTCGCGAATACAAAGTTGAGCGAGCAGGGGTGAGGGTGACCGAGTCTGTGGCCAACTACCCCAATATCGAACGGATCCAGATCGAAGGCATCATTCAGGAAGCATTCGCAAGCAGCGAGCTGCAATCCTATTACGTGGGCCAGATCGCATCGATCTCCAAGCGTCTCGGCGTAGATCGGAAAAATTTCAAGCCACTTGTCGATGGCGATGATGATCCAGGAGTTGAGAACTGGAAGAAGATGGGAAAGGAAGAGCGGGAAGCGATCCTTTGCGCCATGGGAGCCAAGGATGCTTAAGCCATACCAGAAGGCTGAACTTGCCTTCGACATCATCAAGGAAATCGGACAAGACGGCCGCAATTCGCGAACCTACGTTGCGCGCGACCATCAACTCAATGCCGAGATCGTCATCAAGCAGATCCGGAAGAGCACCCTGAACTCGCCTGACGAATTTTTCGCCGAGTCCCAAGCCCTGTATGCGAGCGCACATCCGAACGTGGTCCAGGTCCATTACGCTTGCTATGACGCTGACCATGTCTACGTGGCGATGCCGTATTATCGCAACGGCTCGGCAAAAGACTTGATCACAGGATGCCATATGACCGTCCGGGAGATCATCACTCTCGGCTCGCAGATCCTTGCGGGCCTGCACAACATCCATTCCAAGGGACTTGTGCATTTCGACGTGAAACCAGACAACATCCTTTTGTCATCGCGGCAGGAAGCACTCGTATCCGACTTCGGGCAAGCGAAGCAGATGAACTACTCAGGGATTGCTGCGCAGGACAGGCATTATACGCCGATGATCGCTCCGGAGGCGTTGGATACAGATCACTTCGAGCGGACATTTGACATCTATCAAGTTGGGTTGACGCTGTATCGTATGTGCAACGGTAACGAGCATTTCTACGCACAGATGGTTAAGTACGGTCCGCCCGCTGCGTTTGACCGTGCGGCGTTCCGCTTCGATGTCCGCAACGGGAAGTTTCCCGATCGGAAGTCCTTTG
Source organism: Roseibium sp. (assembly GCF_048260565.1). GTDB lineage: Bacteria > Pseudomonadota > Alphaproteobacteria > Rhizobiales > Stappiaceae > Roseibium. The sequence continues at coordinate 24,243 of NZ_JBLXGP010000021.1, forward strand.
CCCCACATGTGCCATCAACGTTGCGTAATGTGATCAAGAAATGCTTGGAAACTAATCCGGTGAATCGCTATCAGTCGGCGCTAGACGTGGCAAACGCCATAGCTGGGATAGACGGCGCCTGCCTCGACTGGCGGCTCGTAGAACATGCGGACCGAAAGGTCTGGACAAAAGCGAGCGATGAAACTCAGTATGAGCTAACCGTTAACGCGGATGGAACTACTACCTGCTACAAAAGCGTTAACGGAGGAAAGGCACGCCGTGTGGGCGATGCTTGCAAGGACAAGATTACCGACAAGAATCTCAGGAAGATCTTCACGGACTACTGATGCGCAAGGTGAAGAACAGTCCCAGAAACTACATGAAACGCTCGCAGATGAGACCTGCATGCGTAGTGGTTGAACGCGTGGCAGAAGAACCAAGGAAGCGCACGGCGGAAAACTTCACCAGCGCACTGATCGACAACAACTTCTATGTGAGCTTCCGACTCGAACCGAAGGTAGATAAGCGCAAGTAGCTCCTCTGGACCGCTTGGTGGCGGCCTCAGCCTCAAGACTCTGCATTCATGTGCTTCACAAATCTGCGAAGGCGCGCGCGTTCCTGAAGATCGGCTGTCATGGCCCGGATACCAAGAGGTTGACCGAGGGGGCGGCTCTTGCGCCCGTCAGCAATCATCTCGCCAACGATAGCCAGTGCCGGATTGATCCGGCGCACCCTCCATCCGTGTTTGTCGGCGAGAGCGGAACATGAGACCATACTGTCAGTGTCCAGAACTGCACTGTCAGTGTCCAGAACTGCCAGAGCAACGGTTGCTGCATCCCGTCGAGGGCTGACGTCTTCGAAGACGATCGGATCGAATGTTTCATAAAGCTTGGGGGCGGTAACGACGTTGCCAAACGGTCTGCCGATAACCTTGTTGATCCGCAGCATTTCCTCAAGTTCCAACTCACCTAAAGCCTCGAGAATTTCCATTTTCGATGCTTCGGGAAACTGGGAAATGATCTGATCGTAGTCGAAGATGTCAGCCCATCCTCGCTCGGCGTGTTCACTCATCCAGCGCCCAAGGTAGGCAGCGTCCTCTGACAGCGTCACGCGTTTTAAGATGAAGTTCACAGCTGCCTCGGTATCGACGGCAAGCTTGGTGATCTCCTGTCGCCACTTCTCCTCGTCGATCTCGGACTGCGGCGGATGAGTGAGGCTGTAGATGGCAGCCAGATGACCACCCGCTATTGGTACCATGGATATGCTGGCATCAACGAGCTTCCGGAACAGAGCTCGTTTAGGAGAAGCGGTTGGTAGTGTAATGGGCATGCAATGCTCTTGAATGCGGGCGCCATCCGGCCCCCGAGATTTCGGAGTTGAAGCTAGACGACCTTGAAAGCATGAACAACTATACCATTCGTTCAGAGGGAGCAGATCACTACGCTCGAGCGATCGAAGGTGTCGTCTCGCCGCGAACGGGCATTCGAACTCCCCAAGGATACTTCTTTTCGTTGCTCGCTTCGTATTGGTAGACGATGAGACTTGGGAGATTTCGTTTGTCGTAGCGACGACCCAGGTTGAATACGACGCTGTTTTGAGCGGCCAGAAGGAGATGGATGGTCGTCACTCCCTTCGCCTCAAGGAACTTCGCGGCTTCGAGGAACTGCCCGGCCAAAGCGTTTTGCTTGTCCTGTGACCAATGCGATGAATTTAAGTCAGGCAGAGAAAGCCTAACAACAGGGAGATCGAAGGTCGTCGCAATGTTCTCTGACCTGACCTGATAGGACGCTGAGACCGCTAACACGACCTCCGCGGCGCTACCGAAGTCTTGGAACCCTTCCATCTTGAAGCGTTGACCGTCGTCCCCGCTGTCCAGGTTGCGCCACGCCTCACGATTCCTGTCCCAATCCATGACGACGATCTTGCCCTCGTCGTCGAAGATTACCCCGGTAAGGAAGGTCATTGGTACGGGAGTCAACCCACCGTAGACGAGGGTCACGTCCTGAGCGTCCCCGTGCTTCGAATGCTGCTGGATTGTTCGTCGCCCAGCATCTACCTCGTTCAGGAGATCGCCCGGATCAACGATCACGCCGTCTTTCCGCTGCCGTAGGTCCAGCATAATACCGATCCGGTGACCTATGATGTCTGACGGCACGGCTGCGGTTAGGGGAGAGCCATCGTCGTCACGCAACCCGCGGCCTTCCATGACAATGACCCTCTTCCTGTCCCGCAGCTCGTTCTCGCGGGAGAACCGCTTCCAACCGATCCAGACACAGAAGACGAAGGTCGCGACGAACAGCGCCACGAGGGGCCATTGTACCCACTCCGGGATAACGTTAGTTGAACCGACCTCGACGGAGTACTCATCTCGGATGGTGGCTTTGACGACCCAGTTCCAACCCAGCAGGGTGACAAGAACAGGAACACAAGCGACAGCAACCTTTCCTTCGAATCCTCGCGGTCTGAAAAGGAATTTGATGAATTCGCGGATGCTCCAGTCGATCGTATCTCGATACATGGCTGTCTCTACGACTCGTATTTAATGTGCGCGGTTTGCGGGGACATCCCGCACTGATGTAAAGTTGCGACCGCGAGGAATTCGCGGAAAGTGTCTGACCTGACGACGAGCAGGACTGCAAACGGAATCCGGCGCTCTCCATTCACGAGATCCTCCATGGATTCCAGATCGGTAAGGCTCGGAAAGATTGGAAGCCGGGGATGAGAATGCCATTCGCCGATGTAGTTGTATTTCTCGTAGTCGTAACCGGTCCTTTCGAAGAACGCGTCTAGGAACGTGTTGTGAAAGACGTGATCCCTGACGAAATGCGCCCGTTCGCCCGTCAGCTCATCGACGGAGAAGTCGACGATCTCGAATTGTCCGGGTGTGATTTGTCGTGCCATCAGGATGCCCCCAATCTCCCTGTCGGCGGCACGAGCCAGCATGTTCTTCATCCTATCCACGATCGCCCGAGGAAGGACCAACTGCACAGTCACGAAGATCTCTCGTCGATGAGATCTGACATCAGTGTTCTGATATTTTCTTCGCTTTGCGCCGCAACCGGCTCCTCCCAAGGCTCCGTTGGTTGCAGGTCGATTGGCCAAGTGTCGAAGGGTGCTTCGAAGATCCAAGCTTTCTTTAAGCCGATCGCATAGGCGGAATGGGGAAATGACGTTTCTCCGCCTTTAAGGATGTCGAGGGCAAACCGAGTTGCATGGGCGGCGATAACAGAGATATCGGCGTCGTCAGCGATGAATGGCGGCTTGTCGTCTCCGTTAATCTCGTACGGGTTTCCGGTCTCTGTCTGCCAAGGAATTCCATGGTCGTCGCACCACGTCGTGATCTGATTTCTTGCCGCCAACGGATAGGGGTCCGTGTTAGGCTGCGCTCTTGCGATGATCCCGCCGATCCCACCGCCGAAAACCTCTGCCCAGATCATCGGCTTGCTGTGCCGTTTTGCAGCGCCGGCGCACAAATTGAACGATGTCGGATTCGCGGTCGCGTCGACGATGAGATCGCATTCGCCAATCGATTCAAGCGTAGATTCCATTCCAAGGGCAGAGGTCTGGCTACCAAGAGCGACGCGCCGCGTTTCGATTTCGGTGTCGGTGGCGATCTGGCCGACCCTGTCGGCTAAAGCGTCCACTTTGTGCCAACCGATCGCCCAAGCGTCGAGCTCGTTCCGCACTAGGTTGCCAGTCAGGAAGATATCTTCGTCGACGAGGAGGAATTTCCTGACTCCGGCGCGGGCGAGTGAGGCGGCGACCTTCGAGCCAATCGAGCCGCAGCCTACGATCGCGACGCGATTCATGGATACTGTTTCACGATTCGAGGCGGATCGTTGGGCCAGCACCTCCTCCTCAACGATCCGGTAAGGAACTAGAAATGGAAAGTCGTTCTTGCTGCGTACTATGTCAAAAGAAATCCTACGTCCGCTTTTTTCGAGAACGATAAGGAACGGCCAATCCGACATTTCAAGAAGGGAGGAGAGTTCAGGAATACGTTCGGCGAGGTCTTGGAATTCACCGCCTCCATGAAGCGCTAGCACGCTCATGTCTTGTGCCGTCCGCAATATGTAGCCGGTCCGTGTTCCTGGTGCATTCGGTGTAGGCTGCGGCGATATCCAAACCTCGTTGCCGTGTGCACCTATTGATCTCAGGTGAGCCACCCGGTGGGTCCTGCGTGCAGTGATCGTCAGGGATATCTCCAAAACCGCCTCGGGGAGCTGCCCTTCGAGCGCCGCCCACGCACCCTCCGGAACCATCAAGCGCCAGCTCTCGAAGCGCAGTTCCGCCCCAAGCGATGAACTATGCTCCGAGGGAACTGCGGCGGCCTCTCCATCGGAACTGCGCTCAGCAGCAATCAGGCCGTAAGCGCTTTCCACCATCATTGCCCCGGTGACGGCAGGATCCCAATTGTCCGGACGCCACTGGAGACAAAGCTCCCCACCGGGACCATACTGATGGTCGGAAAGCTGAATTTCGCCATGGGGCAAAACGATCGGCGGGGTATCAGGGAATGTGGTGGGGTAGATTACCGCCAGCGTAATGTTTTCCCCGCCATGCAGGATCTCCACATCCACGCAGAGCTGTAAGTTGGCGAGGTGCCTGACGTGCACGCTCGTCAGCCAATCATTTTCCTCCTGAAGGACGGTGAATGCGACCTTCTCCGCTCTTGCCCTGTTCTGATCTTCCCACCACCAGATCATGCATAGCCCTGAGGCTTCGTCGGTCGTCTACCGGCATAGGCGCACCAACCGTGCCTGCGCCTGCCGCAGATGCACCAGTTGCTGCGCGCAGCAGGCGTGACCCTCCGGTGAGCCGGTCAACCGCGCTGGTTGCAGCTCGGTATCCCATCCTTTGATAGACGGCATCGGCCATGCCCTTGTAGTTCGTTGCCTGCGCTGCCGCCCCGAAGTCTGCGCGAGCCTGGCGGAGCCATTGGAAAAACGCCTCGGCCTTCTGCGGTTCACGTTCCCACTTGTCAGCGAAGTTCTCGAAGGGGTCGGTGGGGTTTGCGATGATGTACTTTTCGCCGTCATGAATGATGAACTGATCCATTCGGTCAAGGATCGTGAACAGTGCGCCAGAGATCGTGTCCTGATTTTCGTACGAATGAGCCGAGAGCGTGGTAATGATGATGGAGATCGGACGTAGATCCAGATTACGGGCGAACATGTTGTCCCGGTGTCGCTTCAGGATCATGATCGCCGACTGGAGCGGTGTCTTCACTTTGAAGTCCGGTAAATCCTCCACACTTGCGCGGAAGCCCTGTTTCTGCATTTCCTCCAATACCGCCCGCTTGCGACGCTCGAACACCACCGCTTGTCTGGATGCGAACCAATAAGAATAGCCTTTTGGATTGGATCTGGGCCAGTCCTCCGAGAGTATCCAATAGTTGGGCGCCCGCCTGTCCGTGATGGAGATCGCGGTCGCCACCCAGCGCGTGTCGAGCATCTTGGCTTCGAGAAGGGTTCGCTGTTGCTCGGTGTTTGGAACGGCTGGAACCACATCCATGTGGAATTGGGCACCGTCGGCATAGTCCAGAACCCAGCAGCGATTTCCTTCCCGGACAGGTTTCACCATGCCCTTGGCGTCGTGATAAGCCCTGATCTCGGCGCCGAGCATCGCCTTCAGTTCTTGCTGGGTCTTGTTGTGTTTGGTCAGAGCGCGAAGCTCTACGACAGAGTCGACGTCATACTCTTCTTCGTCCGTATGCGGACGGATTGCAGTTCCCAGCCGGAACGAACCTTGGCAGTAGATCTGAGGATCGTACTTCCGGACCGTGCTTTCAGGACGATGAAGCCATTCCCCAAGTGAGGTGTAACTCGTCTGGGCCTGCTCATATCTGTTTTCAGGAACCTCCAGCTCCTTCACCAGAGCTTTAAGGAAGTCCTCGATGGAATTCACATGCACGTTCATGATTAGGATACCTCATGAATATCTACATCTTTGCCGTTTATTTCATGATTTGTTCTTCTCGGCATTGTCCGGGTACCTTTCGGGCCCGGAATTGGTGGAGTGCGTTTTGGCCAGCACTTGCTTTGGTCAATCCGGACGCCTAAGAGCGTCCGGATTTTTCGTTTTGAGCCGCTTATTGGCCTAAATTGTCCATCCTATGCATGCATGGACAATTGTACGTGAATGCATAGTATGGCTCATGAGAAGTATAAGTTAATGAAATTAAATGGCTTTTTTCTTTATTTTGGCTCGGTCCTTCTCTGATTTCGGCCAAAGTCGTACTCAAATGATTGGATAAACTGGCTCAATAAAAGCCTAACTCCTTGAATTCCTGACGTCAGGCACAAAAAAGCCTTCCGAAATGGGAGGCGTCCATCGAAGCAATAGTGGGTTCGTTTCAGGATGGAAAGATGGCAGCGGTGATATGGATTTTCAGTGAGGCTGACCGCTTACCTTTTCGGCAGCTTGGCCGCTTGTGACTGGTTTCCGTTTTCGTCTGTGCCGGTATCTAGGTTGAGTTGCCGGCGCCGTGTAAAGAAATGCTCTTCGGCTTGGCTTGGATGTGCCATCCGGTCTGTAAAATTGTCCAACCAGGTAATTGCAGGGTCAGCCTCAACGTCAGACTTGCTGCACCCCGCGGACACCGAAGGAGAGCAGGTCTCGCTAGGCCTGCTGGGGTTCGTCTCGTTGGTCATCTTTCGCGAACTCCCGAGTTTTCTCTGACGCGATGGCTCGGTCGTAAAATGTTGCATGAACCTGTTCAACTGGGAACGCAGGTTCAACGCCGGAGTCCTTCAGGTGTTTGATTGTGGTGCGAAGATGCAATCCAAGCCGACGCGATAGAGAAGTTGCCGTTTCGTAGCGCTCTGAGAACGTTTCGAATTCTTGTCGTTTGACGATCTTTTGCGGACAGCGGTTGACTGGGTTGATCGCGGTCTCCGCCGGGAGATAGCCGAATTCAATTAACCCCTTGACCACGCGCGTTGACGTTTTGAGTTTTTATTCGACATCGAGCAGGGAATAGCCGCCGTGATCTTCCAATCGAACATGCGTCTTCACCTCCTCTAGATCGACGAGAACGGAAAGAAAACCGGTCTCTTC
>NZ_JBLXGP010000022.1:0-26743 GCF_048260565.1 Roseibium sp.
GCCCTGGATGATCTCGATCACCAGAGCCGTCTTCCGCTTCGCCGTCCAACGCTTGATGCTGTCGTCCATCGTCATACTCATTGCTACGTTCTCCCTTGTAGCATGAGCAGGTTTTCACTGGGTCGATACAGAATAGTAGTCATGGTTTCCGGGGAGGAGGTGGATGCGATCGGCGGGAACATAGCGGCTCAGATATGCGAGCGCGTCCTGCAGTGACGGGCCGAAGGTGCCGGACAGGTCACCCGAGACGATCAAGGCATCGACGTTTTCACGGAGCAGCGGATCTTGCAGACCATGAAGCTCGAGCGGGTTGCTGCCCTGCCAGAAATTGGACTTGAGGTGGAGGTCGGCCATTACTGCGATCGTTCCGCCATTGTCCGGGATTTCGATAACGGTGGGGATCGGCAACTTGCGCTCCTGGACGAACTACATTCCCCCGCAAGAGAGAGCGGGAATTGAAATGCCTGATGGGCTATTTTAGGGCCTGATCCATCAGCATTTCGGTCAGGTCTGTCGCAGCCTTGTTAGGTGCGCAAGCCCCTCGCAACGCTCGCGATTTTTTCGCAAGGGTCGCGGTTCTACCGGAGGCCAAGAGCTGCGGGCCGGAATCGGTTTTCAAAAATATTATTCGCAAACGCTCTGAAGGCTGGATTTCGGAGTTTTTCGCAAACTTGGGGGGATCAACACGGCGGATCTGCGCCTTCAGGCCAGACAGCGAGTCGCATCTTTCGAATCAATCAACGTTGTAAGACGGCTTGCCAGGGGAAGCCGTGACCTTTTCTCACGCGATGAAGGGGCCGGGCATAGTGCTCGAAGAGCCCGCGCGTGTCCTCTGCCTGACTTTCACCTCAGCGCGGAATGAAGCGCGCCTGGCGCAGCTGATTTATAGACGGAGATTATTTTTGTCTATAAACTCAGGGATGCCCTGCCCGCTGGCAACCACGTTAAATTGGAGGATGCTGAGGCGCGGCTCTGGCCACTTTGTCTAAAGCTGCCAATCAGCCCAAGTTCTTCCCGAGCGCTTCCTTGACACTCTGATAAAGCGATGACCTGAACGCCTCGTCCTGGTTATGAAGCTTGTAGAGTTCCAATTCCTCTTTCCGGCGTTTTAGCATGACTTCCTTCATGATTTTATCGAACGCCAGGTCGCGACTGTATGGGTCAGGGTTTCCATCGAACTTCTCTTCGAAGTCTGGATGAGCCTGAACACTCTCCACGATGTTCAAGAACTTGATCCGCTGTTCCTCTGGTGTGGCTCCCCAGCCTTGGAACCAGCGCTCGTTGAAGCTGCGGATGATCTCTTCGAGCGGGTCTTCCTGCACCTCGCCTTCGCGGTAGCCGCGGGGATTGGGATTCTGCGGCTCTAGTTCTGCTTCCGAAGTGTCCAGGTCGATGGCGTGGTTCAGCTTGGTTCTCTCCAGCCCGTACGACGACAGGTCAACGGCCTCGAGAAGCTCATCTAGGGCATCCTGGTTGGGGTCCTGGATGTTCAGCTTCGGGACCAGGAACTTCAGGAACCAGAACAGTTTCTCCCAGGCCAGAACCTCGAACGGCATGATCGCGGCCATCTGGCCGTAGATCTTGACGAATTGTTTGGCCTTGATCTTGAAGTCGATCTTCTCGGGGTCATCCAGCTCCAGGCTGGTGTTGAAACGCTCAGCAGCAACATCGATGAGCGGGCTCAGCTTCTCGGCATCCTCGCCGTCGAAGAACCGCGTGCAGAATTCCTCGACCTCGGACCATTCGTACACGCCAACATCGTCCAGGGATGCCTTCAGTTCGTGCAGGACGTTGACGTCCGTCGCCTCGGACAGGGTGGTCACTGTGAAGAACGGGTCGAAGGCCGCCTTGATGTCCTCGGTCGAGTTGAAGAAGTCGAGAACGAACAGGTCCTCGGTCCGCTTGCCCAGCTTCGGCGAGGACCGGTTCAAACGCGACAGGGCCTGAACCGCCAGCACTGATTGCAGCTTCTTGTCGACGTACATCGCGCAGAGCTTCGGCTGGTCGAAACCTGTCAGGTATTTGTTCGCGACGACCAGCAACCGGTACTCGTCTTTGTCAAATTCGCTACGGGTCTTGTCCTCCGCCACCCCGTTCATGTCGGCCTCGGTGTACTTGACCCCATCGACCTCCTTCTCGCCCGAGAAGGCGATGAGCGCTTTGAACGGGTTGCCACGCTTGGCAAGCTCCGCCTGGACGGCCTTGTAGTACCGGATCGCCATTTCGATGTTCTGCGTGACGATTATCCCCTTGCCCTTGCCACGCAGCTTCTTCGGGTTGACCACGTTGTCGATGAAGTCATCGACCATGATCTCGGCCTTGGTGTTGATCGTCTGCTGGCTCCGCTCGACATAGGCGCGCAGCTTCTTCTGCGCCTTGGATGTGTCGAACAGGGGATTGTCTTCGATGGACTTCTGGATCTCGTAGTAGCCCTTGTAGGTCGTGTAATTCGCCAGCACGTCGAGGATGAAGCCCTCCTCGATCGCTTGCTTCATGCTGTACAGATGGAAGGGCCGGAAGCGTCCGTCAGGCTGCCGCTCGCCGAACTTCTCCAGGGTGATCGGCTTCGGCGTCGCGGTGAAGGCAAAGTAGGAGGCGTTGCCGCGCATCTTTCCGGCTTTCATCGCCTTCAGGATCTTGTCCTGGTTATCCTCCTCGTCGGGATCATCGACCGGACCGCCCATGGCTTGGTTCATCTTCCCGCTCGCGAGCCCGCTCTGACCGCTGTGCGCCTCGTCGATGATCACGGCGAAGCGCTTGTGGCTGAGGTCCGCGATGCTGTCGTAGATCACCGGGAACTTCTGGATGGTCGTGATGATGATTTTCTTGCCGGTCTCCAATGCCGCCTTGAGGTCGGAGGACTTGGTGGCATGGGCCACGATGTTCTTGACCTCGGAGAAGTCCTTGATGTTGTCGCGCAGCTGCTTGTCCAGCAGGCGGCGGTCGGTCACGACGATCACGCTGTCGAACAGCGGGGCATCCAGCGCCTTTGCACCGGGCAGGCCCAGTTCCGCGGGGTATGTCTCGATCAGCTGGTAGGCGGTCCAGGTGATGCTGTTGGACTTCCCCGAACCGGCAGAGTGCTGGATCAGGTAGCTGTGCCCCACACCCGTCTCTGCAGCGTGGGACAGCAACTGCCGGACCACGTTCAGCTGATGATAGCGCGGGAAGATCAGCGTCTTCTTCGCCAGCGGGTCGGTTTTCTTGCCCTCGAGCAGGACGAAGTGCTGGATGATCCCGGCAAGGCTTGCCGGTTGCAGCACCTCTTCCCACAGGTAGGCCGTCTTGTGTCCATTGGGGTTCGGCGGGTTCCCCGCGCCTTCGTTGTGGCCCTTGTTGAACGGCAGGAAGAAGGTCGAGGCCCCCGCCAGCTTTGTCGCCATCCACACCTCGTCGGTGTCGGCGGTCATGTGGACCAGCACGCGGCCGAAGGTCATTAGGGTCTGCTTGGCATCACGCTCGCGGTACTGCTTCTGGCCGTGGTAACGGGCGGTTTGGTGGGTCCAGGCGTTCTTCAGCTCCAGCGTCACCAGCGGCAGTCCGTTGAGGAACACCACCATATCCACCGATTCATTCGGGTTTGCGGTGCTGTGGTGGACCTGCCGGGTCACGCTCCAGATGTTGGCCGCGAAGTTGTCGTGGACCTTTTGTGCCGAACTTGCCAGCGGCGCGGGGTACATCAGGGTGAAATGCGCGTTGTCGACGGGCAGGCCCTTCTTCAGGACGTGCAGCAGGCCCTTATTCTTGATCAGCTTGTCGAGCTGGCCGGTGATCTTGGCCTGCCAGTCGGCGGGACTGTTCTTCTTGAGCTTGTCGAGGTCCCTGGACTGGGTGGTCTCGAGGAACTCCCAGAACTTGGCGCGGTCGAGCGCGAGAGGCGCATCGAAGTCCGAGGGCTGGCCGACGCGGAAGGGGCCGGTCTCGGCAGCGGCCCCGGCGGCCAGCTCTTCGGAGCTCGCGCCGCAGAGCCGTCGTTCGATGGCCTGTTCGAGGGCGATTTCCTTGGTGTTGCTGACCGCGTAATTCATGGGACTCTCACTTCACGTCTTGCCACCCGGGGCCCTGTCTCGGCGCCGGGCGCTTACAATACCTTGATCTTTCCAGTCACCGCAGCGTTGATCAAGCTCGTCTTGTATTCCCGCAATGCGGTGATCTGGGATTCCTTGAGGGCTACCGCCTGATCAATTTTCGCCGTTTCCAAGTCCAAGTGGGCAGTTAGTCGAAGCTGTTCATCTTTCGGAGGAAGGATCACTTTCAATGACCGAACGCGCCCAACGCTCAATTGAGGCAGAGCTGCACCGCGCAATGTAGGTCCATACTGCGATGCCAAGTAATCAGCTGAAAGGGTCCAATATAGATATTTCGGATCAACTTTCTTGTTGGGGTTGATCACGCAAAGGGAGTCCAGGATACCAAGGCGAATACCATGGGGAAGTATGCGAACTGCACCAATCGTTCCCTTGCGCGAAAAAACCAATGAGCCGTCTTGAAGGTGGCACCGCTGTTCTTGCTCCTCCACGGTGTTCTTTGAAACGCGCCGTGGTGTGTCGATCTCAATTCGTCCACCGGGCCGAAACTCCTGTGTGGAAATGAAAGGAAAGCCTTCGTCAACATACTCGGGGTTGCGGTGACTGGGATTGGGATCAATTACAGCGCCGACCGCAAGGATGGGAACGGCCTCCCAATGCGCGGGGATCTGGCCGATCCAGTCGAGGCCGCTGTCCTTCATGGGGGCGTCGGGGTTCAGGCCGCGGGTGACAGCCTGCTGGATCAGGATCTGCCTGCGCTCGGCCAGCAGCCTGATCTGCTCCTCCTTAATCCGCACCGCCTCGTCAATCGTCGCGCATTTCCCATCCAGAAACGCCGCGATGGCGCGTTGTTCAGGGAGTGGCGGCTCAACGAGTAGGCTGTTGGCGATGTGGTTGAAGCTGATGGTCTGGCGCACGCCAGACCCCAGCAGCTTCATGTACGCCACGTCGTAGCGGTGCAGGAGGTAGTTGAAGAACCGCTTGTCCATCTCGCCCTTACCCTGAAGGACGATGTACCCGGCACTGACCACCACGTTGATGTTCGACAAGCCGATACGCAGGCTTTTGAGGTCGTAGTTCAGGTTCAACGGGTTGACCAAGAACTCACCGGCCAGAACTTCCTGATAGGACGCCTTGGTGGCCAAAGGAATCCGCTCATCGTCTTTTTCGACGACTTCGCCGAAACTAATCGACCCGCAATTGAGGTCCATGTTCGTGCGGTGCTTCTTCTCCTGAAACAGGTGCTTCAGCTTGCGATTTTCCCAATGCGTTGGGACTTGCTCCAGCCAACCCTCACCGCTTTCACGGTAGCTCTCGTACTTCGGATACGTCGCGAGTTTCATTCCGCCGGCTCCAGCTTGGTCGCGACCTCGACTCCAAGGATGTCGGCGATCAGCCCGTCGGCCTTTTCCTCCAGGGCCAGAATGTCCTGCGTCACCTCTTCAAGGCTGCGCAGCGGTTTGTGGCGGTAGAAGTACTTGTTGAAGCTGATCTCGTAGCCGATCTTCACAGAGTCGAGATTGATCCAGGCCTCCTCCACATGCGGCTTCACCTCCGCCAGGAAGTAGCGGTGGATGTCGTCCTTCAACGGCACGCTTTCCGCATCGCGCAGGTCAGAGGTGCTCTCGTAGGTCAGGTAGCTGCCGTCCGTCTGCCGGTACCAGCCGAAATCGGCCAGATCGTCCACGGCACAGCCCAGATGCGTGGCCAGGTCCTCGACCTCCGCTCTGGTCAGCTTGTGCTTCTTGGCGATGACCTTCTTGGCTTTCTCGTCGTACCAGCTGACGGCGTTCAGGATGGCGTTCTTCTCGGTCACGCCCAGCTTGATCTTGCGCGCCTTGATCGCGGCGTTGACCGCCTTGCGGAAGGCGTTGAAATCGTCGGTCTCCTCCGTGCCCACATCGCCCATGATCTGGGTGGCCGTGGCCAGCAGGTCGCGCAGCTTGACCCAGTACTTGGTGTCGAGCAGCTTGGTCTTTGCCTTGGCGTTCAGGGTAATGCCTGCCTCCTCGCACCACGCGGTGATCGCCTTGGTCTGCTCCTTTAGGAAGCCCGGCTGATAGACCTGATCGCCGTGTTCGCCATAAAGCCATTCCATGGGCTCGCGCAGCGACTTGTCAAAGCGCAGGGGCGCGAGGCGTTCGGCGCTGAAGGCCGCACGGCGGCGGTCTGGGCGTTCGATGGTGACTTTGTGGTAGCCGAAGTCCGCGTTGTCGAAGACCTGCACGGCGATGCCGGTGGGATCGTTGTTGGCGTCCATCTCGCGCTCGATGGGGGCAAAGGCGAGGAAGGCGTCGGTGATGGCCTGGATATGCTCGTCCGAGAACTCGCAGTTCTTGTCGCCGAGGTTCTTGCGCAGTTTGCGGAACAGCAGGTTGGCGTCGATCAGCTGGACCCGCCCGCGCCGCGCCTCGGGCTTGGCGTTGGACAGGAGCCAGATGTAGGTGGTGATGCCGGTGTTGTAGAACAGGTTGTTCGGCAGCTGGATGATGGTGTCCAGCATGTCGTTCTCGATGATGAAGCGGCGGATGTTGGATTCCCCGCTGCCCGCGTCGCCGGTGAACAGGCTGGAGCCGTTGTGGACGGACGCAATGCGCGACCCAAGCGGGCTGGCACTCGTGGACTTCATCTTGCTGACCATCTCCATCAGGAACAGCAACTGCCCGTCCGAGGAACGCGGCGTGGCGTCCATGGTCTCGACCTTGCCCCAGTAGTCGGTCAGCTCGACCTGGAAGCGGGGGTCGATGACGTCCTTGCCGTCCTTGATGTATTTGACCTCGCTGTTCCAGCTTTTGCCGTAGGGCGGGTTGGAAAGCATGAAGTCAAAGCGGTTGGCCGAGAACTCGTCGGTCGACAGGGTGGACCCCACGCGGATGTTCGCGGGGTCATTGCCCTTGATCATCATGTCCGATTTGCAGATCGCGTAGGTCTCGTCGTTGATCTCCTTGCCGTACAAGTAGACGTCGGCGTTGGTCCGGATCGGACCGCCCGGCTCCTTGATGTAGTTCTGTGCCTCGGTCAGCATGCCGCCCGACCCACAGGCGGGGTCGTAGATCGTGATGACCGGGGGGAGCCGGTCCTTGATCGGGTCGAAGACGAGGTGCGTCATGAGGTGGATCACCTCGCGCGGGGTGAAGTGTTCCCCGGCTTCCTCGTTGTTCTCTTCGTTGAACTTGCGGATCAGCTCCTCGAAGACATAGCCCATGCCGAGGTTGGACAGGCCGGGCAGCGTGTTGCCTTCCGGGTCTTCGATGTGGTGCGGCGTCAGGTTGATCCAGGGGGAGACGAACTTCTCGATGACATCGAGGAGTACCTGCTTCTCGGCCATATGGCGCATCTGTTCGAACAGCTTGAAGCGGCCGATGATCTCTTTGACGTTGTCGGAGAAGCCGTCGAGGTAGTCCTCGATGTTGGCGAGCAGGATCTGATGATTGTTGGTGGCGGTGCCGTGCAGCTTCTTGAGAGTCCATTGGCTGGTGTTGAAGAACACGTAGCCCGAGGCATCCTTGAGCGGCTCATCGTCCAGCTCCGTTGCGCTTGGATCCTCTTGCTTCTGATACCTGACTTCTTCCAGAACAGCGGCCTTGGTCGGCTCAAGCAGCGTGTCGAGGCGGCGCAGGACGACCATCGGCAGGATGACATCGCGGTATTTGCCGCGCACATAGACGTCGCGCAGGCAGTCGTCGGCGATGCGCCAGATGAAGGAGACAAGGCTGTTGTGGGAAGTCTGGTTCAATGGGGGCCTCAAAAGTCACATGCGACCGCAATCGCTTTTCTAAATGACTACCCTTAGGACCTTGGCCCTGCAATGAACCAAGGTCTGGCCCGCTCTCGTTACTTGGCCAGAACGTGACGAATGCGATGCATGCCGCTTGTGAGCGTCCTAACTATCTCATCTGGCGACTCCGCTCGAACGCCAGCATCGCCACTTTCCTCTTGGCCGCGATCTCGCGAACGGTTGCGGCAACCGCTGACTCGCCGAAATCCCTTGGATTGAAGGGGCCCCCGTACCAACGGATCATGTCCTTGTGCGCCGGGTGAAGGCTATTGGCCATGGCTTCTACGAAATCGAAGAAACCCGGCGGGCCACCGACATCTTCCGGCGGCGCGGTGCGCTCGCCACCCAGATAGAGGGGATAGTCGACGTCTGGATCCGCGACTCCGACATGTTCGATGACGACGCGATGCTGCCAGTTGTCACCGAAATCGTAGGTGTATTCGAACTCTGCTACACCGCGCCCTACCAAAGTTTCCAGGCGCATATTCTTGGCATGGTAGACCTTGTGGCCCCATGCCGCATCCTCCGGACTGGGTTCCCCGTAGTCACGCTCCCCGACCGTGAACTGATAGAGGTGGTGGTTCTCCCAAGGCATTACGCCCTGGATGAGTTCATGGAGGGTGCGCAGGTTCGTGGTCAGGCTGACCTCGACCCGCCGCCATATGGTTGGGTCGATGTGCAAGAGCTCCACGCGCAGTCGAGCGATCTGATGTGCCATGAAGGCTCCTTCCACACGGCCGAGCGAGTGACCCGCGTCACTCTATTCCGCTGCGATGCCCTGTCCGGATGCCGAAAGGCGGTTGACGTAGGACTTGAACTCGCGCGTCGAGGTGAAACACCGATACCCGGCTGAGCTTGCGAGTGAGATCAACTCCGCGCTCTCGCCCAAGAGAACAGCGACGGGTTCGGACAATTCGGTCTGGACACCATTCGGCCAGACTAGGTCGAGGATCGCGCGTTGTTCGCCGGTTTCGGCATCAACGAAGTCGAAAGACATCTGACCTTGCGCGAAGCCTTGCTGCGCCACCCAGTCGTTAAGGGCTTCCAGTTCATTGGCTTCCTCTTCGCTGGCGATGCCGCCGAGAAGAACCTTGTCGGTCAATCTGGCCGAGCGCGATCCTTCCAGGATCGCAGTGTTGCCATGGAGCAGAGAGGCGAGGCATTCATTGGCAGCGTCGGCCAAGAGTTCCTTCCGGGCTTCGATGAAGTCGCGGTACTTATCGATCTTCCAAAGCTCGGGGTCCTGCGGGATCCACTGCGATTGGAGGGCGCCGGGGTGCGCCGCCTCGACCTCTGGGAAATATTCCTCGGGGCGACGATCCGAGATCGAGAGGTTGGTATCCTTGGTCAAGAAGCAGAAGTTGGCCAGCGCGTTAACTTCAGACCGTGCATATTTGGCATCATAGAGGCGGGCGCGGGGGAAGATGTGGTGAACTTCCAGCCGGCTCATTCTCCCTAGAAGATTGTTCTTCAACGGAAGGCCCGTGCCCCAGTCGCGCGCCTCGGTCATCCGCGTCAGCATGTACAGGACGGGATAGAAACGCGCACCAACGCTCCACGAATGGAAATGCCCTGGTTCAACGCGCAGTCCGCCCTGTGCGAGCCGGAGTTCGCCAATCAGCTTGTCCAGGTCTCCCCCGCTCTGGTCGAGAATGCCGAGATCCTTGTCGATGAAGCTTTCCACGGATCCCGAGAAACGCCCCCACATGCCGGTTTGGACGAACCAGAAGAGGAGTTTGTCACGGGTCTTCTCGTCCAGCTTGCCGCCATGGGTGTCGAGGAAGCGCACCATTACGGGAATGGCGAACTTCGAGAAGAGGACACGGTTATGATCGAGGCCAAGGCGACCGCCGATCATGTTCAGGCTGCTGTCGATATGCTTCACGGCGCGTTTCAGAGCGCCTTCGATGTCACCGGCATCTTGGCTGTGAAGGTAGAGGAACTTCGCCTCTCCGGTCAGGATCGTGTTCACGGACCGGAGCAGCCAATCGAGCGTGAAGTCATAGCCTTCTGAACGCCAGCGGCTGATGCTGGACTTCATCGTATCGCGGGCTGCCGGCCAGTCCGCGCAGATCTTCGCCAAGGCCAGATCGCCCTTCGATAGTTTGGTGCCGCCGCTGTTCACGCGATTGAAGATGTCGACGACGACGTCCAGTGTCTTGTCCGGACCGGTGACCTCCTCGATGTGGAAGTTCTTTTCACGGATGCCCAGCAGCTGGTTCAGGCGGCCGATGTAGTCGCCGACCTTCGCTTGGGTATCCGGGTTCTGGCCAAGGGTGGCCACGAAGGCACCGATCCCCGCGTTCCCCTTCTGCAGGACCTCGGTCACGTCGATCCAGAGGGGGTCGTCCCCCATCTTGATCGGCTGGAAGAACGCGAATTCCTCGGTCTCGAGGTTGAACCTCAGGTCGGTGAAGGCCTTGGCGTTTCCATCGAAGAAGCGTGGCGGCTTGCCACGGATCACGCCATAGAGCGAGGTGATCCGCTGTTGTCCGTCCAGGAGCAGCTTCACGACACCGGGTGCCAGCTGGCCGTCTCCACGATGGGTGGCCGTTGATGCGTCGGTTGCCCAGACCAAAAGGCTGCCAACCGGATGCCCTCTGTACAGCGATTGGAAAAGACCGCGGACCTGTTCACGCCCCCAGACATAGCCACGTTGGAATTCTGGAAGGGCCATGTGACCTTTGTCGATGTACTCGAGAATTGAAGAGATCTGCATTGAATAACCGATGAGCTACTGGGCGTAGCTGCAGCATGGCCTGCATCTGCATGGCTTCACAAGGTGCCACATGAAGATGCGGGACTGTTCCGGCTGTCACTTCGTTTTGGTGTGCAGGTTTGGAACCTTTCCAAGTTGTACCCATCAGCGGCACAGATTGGCCGTAACCTGCCACGGGATTTTTCCTCCGCCGTCGATTAGAGGCCGGCCCAACTTGAGGACGGACAATGAAGCGAACGAGATTCACGGATGAGCAGATCATCGGCATCCTGGCCGAGCACGAGGCATGCGCAAAGTGCGCGGACCTGTGTCGCAAGCACGGCATGTCAGAAGGCACCTTCTAAAACTGGAAGGCCAAATTCGGCGGCATGACGGTGTCAGAGGCAAAGCGGCTGAAGACGCTCGAGGATGAGAACGCCAAGCTGAAGAAGCTGCTGGCCGAGCAGATGCTCGACCTGGCCGCGATGAAGGAGCTGGTCTCAAAAAAGTGGTGACGCCTGCCGTGAAGCCCGAGGCGGTCGCGCATGCAAAGGCCCTTCTCGGGCTATCGGAACGGCGGGCGTGCCGGATTGCCGGTGCGGATCGCAAGATGGTCCGCTACCAGGCGCAGCCTGCGCCGGACACGGTGCTGCGCGGGCGGCTGCGAGAACTGGCCAACGAGCGTCGGCGGTTCGGTTATCGGCGGCTCTTCGTGCTGCTGCGGCGCGAAGGCGAGGCCTCGGGGATCAACCGGATCTATCGGCTCTACCGCGAGGAAGGGCTGACGGTGCGCAAGCGAAAGGCCCGACGCAAGGCTGGCCGAACGCGGGCCCCGATCTTGGTCGAGGCACGGCCCAATGCGCGATGGTCGCTGGATTTCGTCCATGACCAGTTCGCGGGCGGCCAGCGCTTTTGGGTGCTCAACGTGGTCGATGATGTGACCCGGGAGTGCCTCGCGGCGATCCCGGACACCTCGATCTCGGGGCGTCGAGTGGCGCATGAGCTGACGGCCCTGATCGAGCGCCGCGGAAAGCCGGGGATGATCGTCTCTGACAACGGCACCGAACTGACCAGTACGCAATCTTAACCTTCGCTGCCGCGCACCGGATCGAATGGCACGACATCGCGCCGGGAAAGCCGATGCAGAACGGCTTCGTGGAGAGCTTCAACGGGCGGATGCGGGACGAACTCCTCAACGAGACCATGTTCCGCAACCTGGCCCGCGCGCGGATGGTGATCGCGGCCTGGGCTGCCGACTACAATACCGAACGCCCGCACTCGGCCTTGGACTACCAGACCCCTGCGGAAGATGCGCGGTCCCTGACCACCGCAATCGCCCGCCTCGGCTCGCGCGAGATGAAATCTCCGCGCGTCGGCCGATTTCTCACCCTGCGCCGATCGGCGTAAACGCAAACCGGACTCCGGTCGCGACTGGATGAATGATCCGTGGCAGGCCAAAACACCTATCTTTCAAGGGCTTATGGCGGAGACGAAGGGAGAAGAATAACTCACGCAAGATGCTGAAATATAATTATAAATTATACAGAAAAACTTTACGTACCTCATTTCGCACCACAACACGGAGGCTAAGCAACTGCCGCCAACTTCGCCGCTGCGGCCAAGCAATCCAAGCTTCATTTGGAGTGCCGCACCCCACGGCACATAGCTTATGAACTCGCAAAGCCCCTGTCGCCCCCCCCCCCCCCTCCCGCAACAAATCAGAAGTGTCATCCGTCAAGTGACCGACTGTCACGAGGAACTTCCCTTTCTTCTTCTGACAGGCGGCTTTGCAATGCCCTCAAGATGACCTCCTCGATCTCGTGGACGCGTAGCCCATGGTCATATGCGAGCCTGTCAACCAGATTGGCGATCTCCGGGTCCTTAGGGCCATATATGGGCCAGTCATGCAGCTCGTGGCTGTCCGGGTGCGTTCGCGGTCTCATCAAGCTCATCTCCCCAAATGGCCAGCACAGCCCCAAGACTTCACTTACACAAAAAAGCTGCTGTTGAGAAAACGTAACTCACGCGGAAAAGTAGCGGTTCGCGTGCGATCACGTTGCGTACCGACCATAGAACCCGCCATCCAACCGCCCGCCATTCTCGATCAAAGGTGCCATTCACCGAGGTGTGCTGGATGCAAGCCACAAAGTAGTTGTATTGTGTAGCGCTACACGATACACACCTTGCATGGCAACTTACTTCGTGGGCGAAATTATGTCGAGCAAGATCACCAGCGCGGGTCATCCCGGCCCATACATCAAGAGCGATGTCATCCCGAAGGGGATGAATGTGACCCAAGCCGCCAAGGCGATTGGCGTCGGACGGCCCGCCCTGTCGAACCTTCTGAACGGGAACGCAAGCCTTTCGAGTGAAATGGCCATGAAGCTCGAGAAAGCATTTGGCGTGAGCGCGAGTGAACTGCTTGCGATGCAGAGTGTTTTCGATGCCGGAATGAGTGCGGCGACGACAAACATGACCGCTGTAAGGAGCTTCGTGCCGCCGTTTTCTGCCCCGAAGGCAAATGACATCGAGCAGTGGGCAAACAATTTGGATTCACGCTCCAAGTTGGCGGCGTTGTTGAGGATGCTAGTTCACTCGACCGGTGACGGTCTTCAGAAAGTGGACTTCCCCGCTCATGACGACTCCCAGCGTCCCGGCTGGGACGGAGAGGTCGAGACGCTGACGGGTAATCCGTGGGTACCTACTGGCGCGTCCGGCTGGGAGTTCGGAACAAACCGGAATATCAAAGAGAAAGCGGACGGTGACTTTTCAAAGAGCGTGAAAGCAATCTCTAAAACCGAAAGACTCAAGACGACATTTGTCTTTGTCACGCCCCGGCGTTGGCCAGGAAAGGATGCGTGGAAAACAGCACAGCTGGCCAAAAAACAATGGAAAGATGTTGTCGTCTTGGACTCCAGCGATCTTGAGCAATGGATGGAACAGTCCATTCCTGCTCAGGTTTGGTTTGCCAACGAAAGCGGCAAAGACTTTCGTGGCACGAAGTCACTGGAACGCTGTTGGGTGAAGTGGAATGCTGACTGCGATCCAGCCTTCACAACACAGATTTTCGACGAAGCGTCAATTATCGCCGGTAAGAAGCTCCTTACACATTTGAGAGGGGCGGATCGAACGCTTCGGATCGCGACAGACTCGGTACTCGAAGGTCTTGCGTTCGTTTACGCAATGTTGAGCGGAGACGATCCTGAGCTTTCAGCGATACGCGACCGCGCTGTTGTCTTCTCCGAAACCGGGCCAATCACTGAACTCGCCAACAAGTCATCCCGCTTCATACCGATCGTTACGAACCGCGAAACCGAGGTGGAACTGGCTGAGACGGGAACGCGTCTTGGTGGAATATCAATCGTGCCGCGCACGATGGTACAGAGCGAGGCTGATATTGTTCTTGATACGCTCAGCGGCGAAGCATTCCGCAAAGGCCTCGAAACGATGGGGCTGGGCGGCGATGCTATAGAACGTCTCAAGGACGAGTCGGGGCGGTCTCTCACGGTGCTGCGCCGCCGCCTAGCACGAGATCAGGCAATCAAGTCACCGGCATGGAGCGCTGACAAGGCGCTTGCGCGCTCAGTGTTTCCTTTCATGCTGGCAGGTGCATGGAAGAATGACAACGAAGCTGACCGAATTGTCCTTTGCCATTTGATGGGTGAGGACAGATATGCGGAGGTCGAGAGGGAGTTCGGCGATCTTCTCCCAATCGAGAGTTCGCCCGTCTGGTCGATAGGATCCTTCCGGGGCGTCGTGTCCAAGATTGACGCCCTCTACGCGGTCCACCAATGGGTGACGCCGGAGGATCTTGAGCGCTTCTATCAGGCTGCTGACCTTGTGCTTTCGGAGCCCGATCCTTCACTCGACCTTCCAGAAGGTGAACGCTGGGCGGCCAGTATCCATGGCAAGACCCGCGACATCTCTTCTGCGCTGCGAGAAGGCATCGCCGATAGCTTGGTTATTCTGGCGATGCACGGCAACGGGCTCTTCAGGAGCAAGCTGGGGGTGGATACGCAATCTCAGGCAACGCTACTGGTGAGAAAGCTCTTCGCTAGCATGGACGGCGAGACAATGGAGTCTCAATCCGATGAATTCTTGCGGTATGCTGAGGCCGCGCCCGAAGAGTTCCTGGGCATTATTGAGCGGGACTTGGCCAGAAATGATCCGAGCACACAGGTCTTGATGCGCCCGGTCGGTGACCCCCTGTTTTCCAGAAATCCTAGAGTTGGCCTGCTGTGGGCACTGGATTTGTTGGCATGGTCGCCGGAATACCTCCAGCGTGTCGTGGATGTGCTTGCAAAGCTTTGCGAACTAGAGCCTGGGGATCGTAGCGGCAACAGTGCGAAGCAAAGCCTGCTTTCGATCTTCCGTAGCTGGATGCCCCAAACCTCCGCCAACGTAAACCAGCGGATTGCAGCCCTGGATCAGTTGGTGAAGCGCTTTCCCGAAGTCGGATGGGCGGTTGCGAAGGACCAGTATGTCTCACGCTCGCGAACCGGCCACTACAGCGTCAAGCCGAAATGGAGGGACTATGCCTTTGGTAGCGGCGAAGTGGTGACCAACGGAGAGCGCTGGAAATTTGAAGAACACTGCCTTGAAGTAGCCCTTTCTTGGACGCCAATGACAAGAGAGAAGCTTGCAGATTTGGTGGATAGCCTGGAGGGTTTTGGAGACGAGTATCGCGCACGCGTGTGGGATCGCGTGGTGGACTGGGCAAAAGCGGCCACCGACGAGGATCGGGCTTGGTTGAGGGAGCAAATCCGTATGGGTGTTAGTAGGAGTGCCCGCCGCCTGAGCAAGAAGGGAGCGCCGAAGACGGCCACGCAAGCCAAGGTAAACAAGGCCCGCGATATCTATGACGAGTTGGAGCCTGGCGATATCGTCTGGAAGCACGCGTGGCTGTTCAAGAATTCATGGGTAGAGAACTCGTGGGAAGATATCCACGAAGATGAGCACGACTTCGAGGCACGAGACGTGCGCATCGCCAACCAACGAAAAGCGGGCGTCGAAGCTGTTTTGGCGCAGGAAGGTGTTTCTGGTGCTGTACGCCTTGCTCTTTCTGGGAATGCTTCGCACATAGTGGGTAACAACCTCGCGCAGATCATGAGCTCCGAGGCGGATCAGCTCGCCTTTATCCGGCGCATCGTTGGCGATCCCGAGTTCCTGACTTCGACCAAGCTACAGTTCCTGCTGGACGGCTTCTTTTTCTCGTTGGGTGACAAGAACGCGGTTGGCTTTATCAACGGATTGCGCGGCGAACTGACCGATGATCAATTGGTGCGCCTGTTCTGCCTTTGCCGGTTCGGGCAGACAGTTTGGGGCGCTGTGGAGGCTTCAAGCCACGCAGTGTCCGAAAGGTACTGGAAGACTGTGTCCGCACACTGGGCGAGGCAGACAGAAGATGAGCTACGCTACGCTGTAACAAAACTCATTGAAGCCCGACGCGGTCTAACGGCGCTGCAATTTGTCCATTTGGACCTTAAAAGCATCGAGTCCGAGCAGCTCTACGAAATCCTGCAGGCTCTTCCCCGAAGCGACGAAGCTGAGCGGGGAGCATCCTCGATGGATCGACATTCCATTGAGGAGGTGTTCAAGATCCTCAATTCGCGCGGCACAATTGGCCGCGAGAGGATGGCTGGTCTAGAGTTCCTGTATCTGGAGGTCTTCAGGTTCGATAGAGGGAATATTCCTAACCTTGAGGCCGAAGTAAACGACAACCCGTCTCTCTTCTGCGAGGCCATTCGCATGGCCTACAGGGGCAAGAATGAACCCAGAGATGTGGAACTTAGTGATGAGCAGAAGACTGCAGCCAGAAACGCGAACACCTTTATTGATGCACTTTCTTCAGTACCTGGGGTCGATGAACACGGTGTCCTCCGGACCGAAAAACTGAAGGAATGGATTATCGAGGCAAGGCGAATTAGTGAGCCGACAGGTCATCGCGCCATGCTTGACTATCAGATCGGGGAAATCCTCGCACACGCCCCTCTGGCAGAAGATGGGTCATGGCCTTGTGAGCCTGTGCGGGAGGCTGTCAATGATCTGTATAGCGTCGAGATTGAGCGCGGCATTACAATCGGGCGCTACAATGCGCGCGGTGCGACTTTGCGGGGGGAAGGCGGAGCGCAAGAGCGAGAGCTGGCGGAACAGTACGAGGGCTGGGCTAAAGCTTGCGAGTTCGAGCATCCACGCATGGCAAGAATCCTGCGTGAGATGGTTCGCAAGTACATCGCTGAAGCCGAGTGGCATGACAATGAAGCCATGATCCGCAGACGCATGCGGTACTAGCGGTCGACTGGAAATCGCGTTCTTAAGCGCGTGTGGGAGAGTAACGGAGATGACGAGCTTGCGATCACCGGTTTTGGATGACTTGGCGGCGCTTCTTGAGCGAGCTGAAAGGGCACTCCCTGCACCACCCTTCGCGAACCAAAGCGGTTGAATTCAGGGAATAATCCCGTCAAAAAAAGAAACACCAGGTGGGGGCTCGCCCGACCTGGTGCTCTAATCTGATGTCGACGGCGCGTAGCAAGTGCCAGTGGGGCCAGTTCGACTGCTCTGGAAGGGTACGTATCGCCGCGATGGCCGAGAGTCAAGTTCCATACCCGTACGATGCGGCAACGATCGCTTCACTCAAGGCGTCGCTTTCAGAGCCAAGATTCGCAACCTACCTCGCGAAAGCCAGTGGCAATGAGGCTTTCGCGTTCGCGCTGTACCTCTACAACGCAAGGCTTGCGAAATCGTTCCTTTTCCCGCTTAGCGTGGCGGAAGTGACCCTGCGCAATGCCGTGGATGGCGTCCTACTGCAGCTTTTTGGGGCAGCTTGGCATCAGGATGCCAACTTTCGCGATACAGTTCTGACGCCAGAAAGTCTCAGCGCCTTGGACAAGGCAATGAAACGAGCTCGGTCAGTCGAGCGCGGCAAGGTGATCGCGGAGCTTACCTTTGATTTCTGGTCAAACCTGTTTCGCAATGAATACGCAGTTCTTTGGCGAACTAAGGCCAATGTCGCGTTTCCGGGCCTTGCCCACGGTGAGGGGCGGCATGAAATCCAGTCGCTTGTGAGAGAGATCAACCGCCTGAGAAACAGGGTCGCGCATCATGAGCCAATTCTGGATATGAACGTCCCTGATCTGCATTCGAAAATCATTAAACTGGTGGAACTTCGGAGCAAAGTCACGGCCGACTGGATGCGGCATCACTCAACCGTGAGTGTCGTGATGCGAACCCGGCCAAATCTGGCAGGGTCCGCACCCGTCACCTTGGCGAGTAAAGCGGATCAACGGTTCGAAATCGTTGAACTTGCCTCCACGCTGGTCAGATTGGCAGGGGAAGAGGCGCAAACATGCGCAGCATTCGTTTGCATCGATGAAGGCGTTGTTGTCGGTGCAGTCACGCACCAGCAACTAGCTCATTATATAGCTACCAAAGCCTTAGAAATGGATGGCATGATCGACTTAAGGGACCACACTGTTTCAGACATCCTGAATAATCCAGCAGTCGCGGATGGCTTTAGGGCAGTGCTGGCAGGATCGTCGTTCTTTGATGCCGTAAAAATACTGAAAGAACCAAAGACGCGCGTCGTCGTGGCCGTGGACCCTGATGATGGAGCGCCGGTTGGAGTGGTACTGCGTGCCCACAGGCGATACTGACTGCCAAGCTGCCGAAGCTACCCTTTATTGAAAGCATCTCACATTAAATAGTTATTTATTTGTTCCCGCCCGAACCTTAAAGTTTTGGACGAGGCCAGACAGGAAAAACGATGAAGATCAGGGTTAGTCAGTTCGTCGATTTCGCGTACGGCGACAAGCGCAAAGACAGGGCGAAAGTCAGAAGCATAATCGACGAGCTCGATTTGCCATATGATCCGGCCAAGGATCGCTACAAGCAGTTTCGGGAAGCTTTGGTATCTTTCGAAGATCAAAGAATTTCGAATAAAGAATTTTTAAACCTTCACTCCAAAGTGTCGGCAAACAAGGCTTCTGGATATAAGATTTTATGCCAAAATTACCTAGATTTGAAAGAGGATCACGCGCTCATTTGGCAGGGGCGCAGCCCTGTCGAAGCGGAGATTTCTGGCCTACATATCGCAACGGCCTGGTACTTACGTACAGAAGCAAACAATCAGAGACGCATCATTTTCCTACATTTTGGAAAAGAACAGCTGCCACGAAAGAAGGAGCGGGGCCTTCTAACTATACTGAGGTTGGCTAAACCAGATTCGGCAGGAGTCGGCATCCTGAACATCCAGCCGGGGACGCTGATAACTGCGACACGGCTAGACCAGAGCGAGGCCGACTACCTACACAAGCGGGCTGAAAAGTTTGTAGCACTCGCCAAGGACATTAACGCAGGCGACTAACGGGATAGATCGCCGCTGAAATGCTCACGCGCTGCGGCAAAGTATTGCATCCTTAGCCGCAGCGCAGTTGTCAGTCGTCGAACCATCACCGTTTCTTCGTCTCGTCCGCACTGAGGCGCTCCGCGCGGTCCATCATGCGTTGCATCTTGGCCCCTGTACCGGTTGAGGGGCGGTGATCTGTTGCGGCGGCTGAGGAACGGGTCGCGTCCGCTCCTGGATTCAACCTCCGGCTTGCATCGCTCTTTGCGTTCGAGGACATTCGGTTCGGTTGAATCGGGCGGGATTGCGGCATCATTCGCCGGACACTGCCACCAACGGTTGCAGCCGCCCAGCCTGCCTGCAAGTTGCCCGATATCATCGGCACGATGAACGGGATCGCCACGACCATCACAAGCGAAAGTATGACGACAGCCAGAAAGGGAAGCGTCGCTCCGACCTGCTTGACAGAATCCGGCGATCCGATCTGGCCGACCAGCTGGCTCACCAGGCCGAAAACCATCGAGAAAACGCCAGCCATCACGACCGGGTAAAGGGCAAAACTCGCCAGCGCAGACACCCATCGGTGGAAATAGTCCTTCGTCACCGGGAACATCGAGCAGAGGATCATGATGGGCGCGATACCTATCAGGAATGTCATCATCATCTTTGCCAGGACGAGAACAGCGCCCGCCGCGCCGCCGATTACAGCAAGAAGAGCCATGAAGAAGACTCCCATCACAGCCTTGCTGACCGCCCCCATATGCGATGTGGCCGAGTTGCCGTATTCGGCCAGTCTGTCGAGCTGAAGGTCAAAACGAAGGGCAAAATATCTGGGTCCCGCGAGGTCTACCCCGATTGCCGAGCCGACCAAGTGCCCAGCCAGTTCGTCGAGGCCGTCGATGATATGACCGCTGACGAAGTTAAAATTTGCCCAATTGAACGCGAATGTGTTGATCAAAGCGATCTTGAATGACAAGACCAGCAGCTCTTTCCCGTCCATGGGGCGGATTTGCCATGCCATATTGATAAACAGAACGATCATCGCGAGGGTCGCAGCCCCGACAACTATCGTGCCGGAGATCTCCGCGACCGCCGCGAACTGCGAGTTAGCCACTTTCTCGAGACCCTCGTCTGCGGCTGATACGATAAAGTTAACGATACCCATCACTCAGCCTCCTGGCACTGAGTGCACAACCTATCCCGAAGATCGGAAATGACAGGGAAATACTCTTCCGCCGACCATGCGATATGAAGGCTGTCGGTGGCGGTCGGGGCGGCAAAACCCAGTTCCGTGTACTCGTCCTCAATGATCGCCCAGTCGGGCCATAGAGTCTCGCAATCGCAAGAACCGGCCTCCAGCGCCATCTGATGCCGCTTCAAGCTATAGAGGTCATCCGCTGCCACTGAGCGCCATGAATCTCGAAACGACCGGAAAGTCAGATGTTCCGGTCGCGGGCGGATCGCGCAACCGTAGCGGTCGGTCTCTGCGGATTGGATGGAATTGCTCAACTCGATCTGGTCCGCCATCACCGGATAGGCAGTCAAAGCCAGAAATAAGATAGCTCGATAAATCATGCGGTTACTCCCGTCGTTTGTTCGGTGTCGCCTGTCGCCTGTCGCTTGTCCGGTGTCGTCTGTTGCGTGTTGACTGTCCGGTGTTGAGTGGCCACGGTCGCGTGTCGCGTGTCGCGTGTCGCGTGTCGCGTGTCGCGTGTTCAGTGTCCGGTGCTGCCTATCCCCTGTTCAGTGTCGCGTGTTGCTTGTTCAGTGTTGCGTGTCCGGCGGAGAGCCGGAGTTCCGATCAATGGCGCAGGCCATGCACGTCGTCCCCGATCTCGTCGTTCACCGCGTCCCGAGGCGCTTCTGCGCCTCCAGCGCGAGCGACAGGCTGTGCTTCAGCTTCGACGGTGCCTGCGCGGTGTCGGGGCCATCCTGCATCCAGCCGTTCAAGGCTTCGACCAATGAGAGCTGCGACCTGAGCAAAGCGATCATGGAGCCGCGCAACCCATCCAGTTCCGTCCGCCTGTCCTGCCCGGAGGCGGTCAATTCCTGCGCGGATACCTTCGAGGCTTCCGTCAACTGCTCGACGTAGCCCAGCAATTCGCGTTCGAGCGGCGTCAGACCATCCATCGCTCACTCCTTCGGGATCATCAGGCAGTCCATGGGTTTTCCTGCCAGCGAACAGCGTGTCAGCGCCGCGCGGCTGCTGCGCGGGATCAGATAGACCGCCTCCGACCGCTCGATTACCCTGAGCCCCATCGTGTTCAAGTTCGGCGTCAGCCATGTCATGACTGACCAGGTCGAAATCCCGGTGCAGATCATCAAGCAGCAGGCCACCAGCATCGGCCACATCAGAGCCTTCCATTCCGGCCGAGCTGCGTTCGCGCTCTGCCGCATGAGGTGCTTCCTCACGCGCAACAGGTAGCCTTCCGTATCGGTCTTGATTGTAGCCAGCGCGTTTTCGGTGATGACCGTCAAATCGGACCTGAAGCTCTGCAACTGTGTGTCGATCGAGGCGGCGTTCTCTGCCCTGATCCGCTCCATGTCGGCGTTCAACTTCTCGCTCAGCCGTTGCTTCGGCTCTCCAGTCTTCATGGAAAATCTCTCCTTTCAGGCGAAACCGTTCTTCGGTCTCGGGGTCTTTGACGGTGAGGTAATTTTTGCCAGCGCGGGGCACCTCGAAGCCTGCATCGGTCAGGGCGGCGACCATTCCCGCCCGATCCTCGATCAGCCCCATGGAAATCTGATCACCGATCCAGGCATGGAGCCCGTCGCGCCCGGCGGAGCGGTCCGGGGCTTCCGAGACCGGCTTGACCTCGGCCGCGCGTTCCACGTCCATGGGATCGGCCCAGCCGTGGGTCTTGTTCATCAGGTCGCACAGGCTGTCGAAGGCGCGTTCGTAGCCGGGTGGCGCAATATTGAGGCTACGCCCGCTGTGCAGCTCCATGCGTGGCGTGCAGAAATGCAGCTCGACGCGATCCTCATGGGTGTGGCGCACCCAAAGGCAGGCGTAGCGATCGGCATCGAGCCCGGCGAAAGCGATCTCCTCGAAACGGTCGATCACCTCCTGCTGCTGGTCCTCGGTTGGGGCGTCCTCGCGAGCGAAGCTGATGACACCGGCGCGATAGGTCCATTTGTGCGGGCAGGCGTCGATCAGGTTGGTCATGCCTTGGGGATCGCCGCGGACGACCGCCGGCAGCGGTTCGCGCGTCACGGTCATCGGCTGGCCGGACGCGTCGCGGATCAGATCGCGATTGTCGTCATAGGCTAGCACCGTGCGGGCAGTCAGGTAGTCGACCGGCCCCGCGCCGCCGCCCTTGCCGTTGGGGAAGAACTTGATCAGCATCCGGGGGGCCTCCGGTGCTGGGCGATGATCTCCGCCAACCGCCGCTCGATGCCGACCAGCGCCGCCGCCACGCGCAGGGCCTCGACCTCGCTGGCCCGACCCGCGCGGGTCGCCGTGTTGAGCCACCGCGCAATCTGGTTGAGATTTCCGCCGTAGCGGGACACAGCCAGCACGAGCGCGGGGTCGACACGGGGCGCGGGCTTGCGCCGTTTCGGAGCCGCGCCGGTGGCGAGTTGCCGAAGCATGGCGGACATGGACAGCCCGCGATCCGCAGCCGCCTGCCGGATCAGCGCTTTTTCCTCGGAGGAGCAGTAGAAGAACACGGCTTCCTGCTTTTCCGAGGAGACCGCGCCCCGCGCGGTCAGGTTGGGGTTCGAAGGGGAGGCTTGCCGCCCCTCGCAAGGCCCCGGTTCGACGGTCGAAGACCTAGAACCGGGTCGCCTTGCTCTTTGCTCAGACTGCTTGATGTTCGAAGTCACCATGCCACCCCCGCACGGCGAAGTTCAGCCTCGGAGATCAAGCCTCGGGACAGCAGCTCACCAGCCTGATTGCGTGAGATGTGCTGGCATATCCAATTGCGCTCGCGGACCCACCCGGCGAGCTGTCGAAATTGATTTTCTTCACGTGCGACGGCGTCCATCTGCGCTTCGCGGGCTTCTTCGACAAGTCGCTGCCAGATGCTCTCCCGAAACCAGTTGTCGGAGAAGCAAACCTTCGAGCGGGTGTAGCCTTCGGTCTCGGTCGCATAGGCACTGACTGCGCAGATAAATTCCTCGGTGGTGGTGCCGTCTTTGATGGCCCGCTCGAATTGCTGCCGGCAGGTGGTCTTGTTCCGACGCCGATCCGCTGGATAGGCACGCCATGCTTTCTCGAAATCCTGATCCTCCCTCCCGCGCATGTCCGCGCGCGTAGGTGGTTTCTGGATGGTTTTAGGATGGTTTGGGGGTCGTGGAGACACCGGGGGTGGGGTCATGGTGACCTCGGAGGCCGGATCATTCGCATCCGGGGTCTTGCTGACCCCGGATTTCTGCTGTCCTCCTTCGGTGTTCGCTTTTCTCTTCGTCAGGTCATGCAGCTCGGACACGGCGGCAAGGCAGATGCGGTACTCTATAGTGTACCCGTAGTCACATTCGCGCTCTCCTGTCTGAACTAGAATACCCTCGGCGATGAAGTCTCGAACGATGCGCTTGACTGTGGCCAAGCTCAGTTCGGTGAACTTCGCGATGCTGTGTTTGGAGCAATAGACGCCCTCGCCATCGTCAGAAGCCTTGTCCGCCAAAAACATGATGACTTGCTTGCGTGGGGCGCTGCCGAACTTGCGTGTATTGCATTGGTTTGAGACCTGCCAACTCATGACGTCTCCCCCCTCAGGAGGGCCGCGCCGACATATCGCGGCCGGAAGCCTATAAGGGAGGGCAGAACAGACATCGACGCCGTTGCAGATAAATTTGGCCGAACGCGACCACGTAGATCAGCGTGGCCCTCGTTCGGCGCGCGCACCATGAGTGCAGCGCCAGGCTCATTTGTGTGCATCATTGAGCAAGCCTTTCCCGTCAGCCCGCCTCAGGCGGTCTGGCGATACCGACAACGGTATCGGCTACAGGGTTGAGTATTGGGGCGGCTTTGGCTTAGACTTCGGGTGCGCAAGAAATCAAAGCAAGGCTCCGCCCGGTGCGGGGTTTTGCTTTATTTTCTCAGGCCATGTCGCCTGGCAGAACGCGATTATCTTCGATATAGGCGTTCAGATCGCTGCCGAGGTATTTAACGCGACGGCCGAACTTCAGGAAGGGTGGCCCCACCCGGCGGTGTCGCCATTGCGCCCGTTTTGCTTTGGGAGCAATCAGGTCTAGCTCTCCGTCACTGTCGTCGTAGACACGTTTATTGTCAAAAACTTCCATCGGATTTCAGTCGCCTCCAGTTTCCGTTTCGCTTTCCGGTTCGGTTGCGTCTGGTTGTGCTAGATTGCGCCGAAACTGTCCAAACTGAGCACCAATAGAAAAAATATCTACAAAGTTATCGTCGTGTAAGGGTCTTCTAGGAAAATCAAAACTGCCCACGTGGAGAACTCATCATCGCCGTCAGAGAGCGCTAGTCTAGACGGCTCGTATGCATCCACTTCCAAGCCGACATGGTGAAGCAGTCTTTCTACGCCGAGAGCAAAGGCAGAGCAGATATATCCGTCTGGGTCTTTGGACGCTCGACAGACGTTGCTTGTGTACCTTTCAAATCCAACCCGTAGGAAACGAGCAAGGACAACAGCCCTTTCGTTGGCTTTGGTTTGCACCTGCGCTTTTTGATGCTGGTAGAAAGATTGCAAGCTTTCGATCTTATTGAGATTTTGCTGATGAATGAGGTCATCAAGGATGGGCTTCACCTGAAGGTTCGCAGGGTAAGGCAGTGAATGAAGTGCGTTGATTGCTTTAGACAAGTCCCGATGAGCTTTTCCCAATTGCTTCAGAACTTCTGTTTGCCGCCCTCGATCGATCTGATTTGGCCCCAAGGCAAATCTCGGAGCCAAGATGCCGTGCATTGCCACCGCAAGATTGTAATTTTCAAACCTGCAGAATTTCGTCTCGTATAAATCTTCGAGGAAGTGATTTAGCTCTTTCATGACTGCCGCATAGTTCCGGAAAAACGGACTCGAACGATCCAGTTCCAGTCCATCTTCCGGCCACCATTTGGGCGAGAGTCTGCGTTTTGACGACTGCATCCTTCTGAGCGTGGGATTTCGCGAAGAATCCAGTGTGTCAATCATCTCATAAAACCGTTCATACTCCGGCGAACCGAACATATGCATTCCAACTCTCCATCAGTTCTCGCCGCTTGCTCAGCAAGTCACTTCGCGCATAGGCCCGCTCCACCTCCGAGCCAACCTTGTGCTCCAAGCTCATTTCCGCCACTTCGCGCGGGTGGTTGCCCTCCTCGGCAGCCCAATCGCGAAACGCTGATCTGAACCCGTGTACCGTCACCCCCTCGATTTCCATGCGTCGTAGCAGCATCAACATCGACATGTTCGAGAGCGGCTTGTGTCGGCGCTGCCCCTCAAAGACACATGCGGAGCGAAGCGCCTTCAACGGCTCGACAATTTCCATCATCTGGTCGGTAAGCGGAACACGGTGCTCGGTTCCCGTCTTGGTCCTTTCTTCAGGGATCGTCCAAATAAGCTCATCGAAATCAAATTCCTCCCAGACTGCTTGCAGGACCTCGCTGGTTCGGCATCCTTTCAGGCAAGTGAACATCAACGCCTTAGCCGCCGTGCCACTTTGCCCAGAAAGCTGGGCGTAGAACGCCGGTACGTCCTGCCAGCGCATCGCGTTGTGGTGCTTCACCTTCGCCTTCACTCGCGGCAGTACACGAGCATCAATGACGACCGTCACTGGGTTCTCCCCTTCGCGGAAGCCCCGTGAGCGGGCCACGTCCAAAACGGCTTTCATCCGTTGCGCGACACGGCGGGCGGTCTCGTGCTTCCCTGTCCAGATAGGGGAGAGGACCTGCAGGACTTCCGGCTGGTCGATCTCCGAAACAGGCAAACGGCCGATCTTGGGGAAGGCGTAATCCGCAAGCGTGTTGATCCACTGCTGTCCGTGCTTCGGGTTCTTCCATGTCGGCAGGCGCTCAATGTGAACCTGACGTGCGACCTCCTCGAAGCACGGCACCTCCTTGTCGCGGTGATACTTCGGGTTTAGCCCCTGCTTTGCGAGGCGTCGGTATTCAAGCGCTCGCTCGCGGGCGACTGTGAGCGTAATGATGTCAGCGCCGCCTAGACCGAAGTCCGTTCGGTTGGGCTTGCCTTGGCGATTACGCTGCCCCTTCACGGTGACGCGCACGATCCAGCGACGGGCACCCGATGGGTCTACGACGAGGTAGAGGCCATTGCCGTCGCCGTGCCGTCCTGCGCCCAGGGGCGGACGAGATTCTTGGTCAGTTTGCCGGAGGTGTAGGCCATGGAATGTACCACCTTTCATGCCACGGAACGAACAGAACCGAGCGCAATCGAAGTGAAACGAATGCAATCAACGAACGAAAATAAGCGCATAAGTCCATAGACTTATACGCTATCAAGCGCCCCAGGGCCATTCAATGAAAATGGTAGGTGGCGGAGACGAAGGGATTCGAACCCTCGAGACCCTTCCGGGCCTACTCCCTTAGCAGGGGAGCGCCTTCGACCACTCGGCCACGTCTCCGCTGACCCGTTTAGTGGGGCATGGTCCGAGAAACAAGGCGAAAATGGCGCCTGCGCTCCCGTTCAATTCACATGCGTGATGCTGCATGCGATTTCGGGTGTCGCGACGCAATCCCCCCCGGTATCTGGCGATGCTTTGTCACCGGCCGCAATGCCTTGCGCAGCTGGGCCGGGGCATCGAGGGACAGTTTTACGGCTTGCGCAGTTGCGCCACCTGAGCTACTCTCGATCTTTTGACAGGATCTGGCGTAATTTAAGCTACTCGTTGCATCTGCTGATCGGGTTGGTTGATATCATTTCTCTGCCAATAGACCAGCGCCGGAGGTTGGCCGCCCAGGGCTGAATGCGGGCGCTGGTGGTTGTAGAAGT
>NZ_JBLXGP010000023.1:0-2842 GCF_048260565.1 Roseibium sp.
CTTTGCCTTCTTCACCAGACCCTCATACTGGTGAGCGAGCAGATGGCCCTGGATCTGGGAAACCGTGTCCATGGTCACACTGACAACAATCAACAGCGAGGTCCCACCGAAATAGAACGGAACGCCCGTCGCCGAAATGAGGAATTCGGGTAATAGACATACGAGTGTGATGTAGATCGCACCGACCACCGTGACACGCGTCAGAACGTAATCGATGTATTGCGCGGTCCGCTCGCCCGGGCGAATGCCCGGAATGAATCCGCCGTGCTTCTTCAGATTATCCGCAGTTTCGACGGATTGAACACGATTGCCGTGTAGAAGAAACAGAAGAACACGATCATCGCTGCATAAGATCATAACAGCGGCTGGCCGGCCCAGAAGCGCTGTGATCGTCGTCACCCACTCATTGGTGCCCGCTTCGGAGGAAAACCGGCGATCGCTGCCGGAACCAGCAGAAGCGACGACGCAAAGATCGGTGATCACACCGGCGGTGTTCAGCAGGCGGCAGGAACGAGGTGTTACCTGGAACGTAGGTTGCCCATCTGCCGCTTCGATACTGAATCAGCAGACGACGCTGCGCCCGCTCCATGAACACGATGACGCCGATGACCCGACGGCCCACGATCCAAGGAGGATGATCCGGGCAGCAAGCGCACCCTGACGGCCGAGCTCTAGGGTCGACACGATCGCGGTAGGAAGACCTGCGACGATGCCGGCAAAGATGATCAGCGAAATATTGCTGCTAATACCCGTGACGTGATCTGTTCACCGAGCCACATCAGGAACATGGTGCCGACGAGCGTCAGGACAGTGGATGCCCGGAACCAGCCCGGATCGGAAACGACGTTTGTCGCCCCTTCAAGTCCAACGGGATGCCGTAGGCCTGAAGCGCAGCAAGCACGACGGTACCATAACGGGTGTACTGGTTGATGACTTTCCGGCCCTGCTCGCCTTCCTTCTTCATCTGCTCCAGCGACGGTACGACCGTCGTCATGAGCTGCATGATGATCGAGGCGGAGATATACGGCATGATGCCGAGCGCGAAGATGGCCATGCGCTCGACGGCGCCGCCGGCGAACATGTTGAACATGCCAACAATGCCGGACTGAGCCTGGTTGAAGGCCTGGGCAAACGCATCCGGGTTGATACCCGGCAGCGGAATGTAAGTCCCCAGACGATAAACCAAAAGCGCCCCCAGTGTGAACCAGATGCGCTTTTTGAGTTCTTCAGCTTTGGCGAAAGCTGAGAAATTGAGATTTGACGCCAGTTGTTCGGCGGCGGATGCCATGCCCTACTCCGGTCAGTTCATTACCGAAAAATGGGAAAAGCCCAGGCTGTTAAGCCTGAGCTCCCAGAACGACGACCTTGCCGCCAGCCTTTTCAACCGCATCAACGGCAGCCTTGGAGGCGCCTGCGATTTCAAAGGTGACTGCGGTCTTCAGTTCGCCATCGCTAAGCAGGCGAACGCCATCCTTGACGCGCTTGACGATACCAGCAGCCTTGAGCGCCCGACAGTCACTGCTGCCTTTGCGTCCAGCTTGCCGGCGTCAGTGCTTCCTGAACACGGCCGAGGGAAACAACATTGTATTCCTTCGCGAAGATGTTCGTGAAGCCGCGCTTCGGCGGACGACGATGCAACGGCATCTGACCGCCTTCAAAGCCCTTGATGGCAACGCCGGAACGGGACTCTGACCCTTCACGCCGCGACCACCGGTCTTGCCCTTGCGAACCGATACCGCGGCCAACGCGCGTACGGTCCTTTACGGCACCTTCGTTGTCACGAAGTTCATTGAGCTTCATGGTACTACTCCTGATCCCGTTCTTTAGGCGTCTTCGACAACGCGGACGAGATGCTGGATCTTGTTGATCATGCCGCGCACTTCAGGAGTGTCCTTCAGCGTCGAGCGACGGTGCATCTTGTTCAGGCCGAGACCGATAAGCGTCGCGCGCTGGTCCTGCGGACGGCGCAGCGGGCTACCGATCTGTTCGACCGTGATGGTCTTTCGGTGTTCGCCATGGAACTAACCCTCATTCAACTGGGCACGGTAGCCGCTGAGATCAAGCCTCGGCGGCAGCCGAGCCGCATCTTCGTTGTTGTCACGACAGCGCGACTGCAGCACAGAGACCTGAGGCCACGGCGTGCCGCGACCGAACGCGGGCTGTCTTCCTTGGTCAGTGCATCAAACGTCGCACGAACCATGTTGTACGGGTTCGAGGAGCCGAGCGACTTCGCGACAACGTCCTGGACGCCAAGCGTCTCGAACACTGCACGCATCGGACCACCAGCGATGATACCCGTACCAGCCGGAGCTGCACGCAGGATCACCTTGCCGGCACCGTGACGGCCTTCGACGTCGTGGTGCAGGGTACGGCCTTCGCGCAGCGGCACGCGGATCATGGTGCGCTTTGCAGCTTCCGTAGCCTTGCGGATCGCTTCCGGCACTTCACGTGCCTTGCCGTGTCCGAAGCCTACGCGGCCCTTCTGGTCACCAACCACGACAAGTGCAGCGAAGCCGAAGCGACGGCCACCCTTGACCACCTTGGCGACGCGGTTGATGTGTACGAGCTTGTCGACGAATTCGCTGTCGCGCTCTTCGCGCTCGCGATTATCCTGTCTCGCCATTTTATACGTCTTCCGTTCTTAAGAGCGCCAACGGGCGCTGGTCAGAATTCAAGTCCACCGTCGCGGGCTGCATCAGCAAGCGCCTTAACGCGCCCATGATACATGTACCCACCACGGTCGAACACGACCTGCTTGACGCCGGCGGCAAGAGCGCGCTCGGCGACAAGCTTGCCAACAGCCGCTGCAGCAGCGGTGTCGGCGCCCGTCTTCAGGCCACCC
>NZ_JBLXGP010000023.1:2852-3190 GCF_048260565.1 Roseibium sp.
TCGCCTCCAATGGTACAAGCCGATGCAATGGTGTGACCCTTGGCGTCGTCGATGATCTGGGCATAGATCTGCTTCGACGAGCGGAACACAGAAAGCCGCGGACGTCCGTTCGCCACCTTCTTGAGAGAACGGCGCACGCGATCGCGGCGGCGTTCGAAAGCAATTTTGCTGTTCGCCATGATGCAGGTCCGTTACTTCTTCTTGCCTTCTTTGCGGACGATAAACTCGCCTGCATGCCGAACGCCCTTGCCCTTGTAGGGCTCCGGCGGACGGAACTCGCG
Organism: Roseibium sp.; assembly: GCF_048260565.1. Taxonomy (GTDB): domain Bacteria; phylum Pseudomonadota; class Alphaproteobacteria; order Rhizobiales; family Stappiaceae; genus Roseibium. Next base: position 3,134 of record NZ_JBLXGP010000023.1, read on the forward strand.
GATTTCAGCCGCAACCTGGCCAACCGACTGCTTGTCGATGCCAGTGATGATGATCTC
>NZ_JBLXGP010000023.1:3200-25020 GCF_048260565.1 Roseibium sp.
GGAGCTGTGCACGGTAACCAACACCCGTGATTCCCAGCTTCTTTTCGAAGCCGGCGCTCACGCCGGTGATGATATTCTGCACCATCGTACGGCTCATACCCCACATGGAGCGTGCCGACTTGGAGGTGCCGCGCGGATCAACCTTGATCCCATCGTCCGTCATTTCGGCCAGAACGAGGTCGTTGAGCACGAAGGAGAGTTCCCCCTTCGGGCCCTTGACCGAAACCGTCTGACCGTTGATCGTTGCCGTTACCCCGCTAGGCACGGGGACTGGCTTTTTGCCAATACGAGACATCTGACCAACCTTGTTGTCTTAGTTAAAGCAAGGTCCAAGCCGCATCAGAAGACGCGGCAAAGAACCTCACCACCTACGTTTTCTTCCCGCGCCTGATGATCGCTCATGACGCCGCGCGGAGTCGACAGAATCGACACGCCCAGGCCATTGGACACATGCGGGATGTTCTTCACCGACGAGTACACGCGGCGGCCCGGCTTGGACACACGCTCAATGGTGCGGATAACCGGTTCGCCGTCAAAATACTTGAGTTCGATCTCCAACTCGGACTTGCCGCCCTCGAATTCGACCGTGGTGTAGCCGCGGATGTACCCTTCTTTGGCCAACACATCAAGTACGTGTGCACGCAATTTGGAATTCGGCGAACTGACTTTGCTCTTGCGACGCATCTGCGCATTGCGGATACGGGTGAGCAAATCCCCCAACGGATCAGAAATTGCCATCGGAGTTTCTCCTTACCAGCTCGACTTGACCAGGCCCGGGATCTTGCCCAGGGAACCCAGTTCACGAAGAGCAATACGTGACATCTTAAGCTTGCGGTAGAAAGCGCGCGGACGACCGGTCACTTCGCAACGGTTGCGAACACGATTCGGTGCGGAATTGCGCGGCAGCTTTGCCAGCTTGAGACGTGCATTGAACTGCTCTTCAGGCGACAGGCTTTCATCCTTAGCCATTGCCTTGAGGGCAGCGCGCTTCTCGGCGTACTTCTTGACGAGCTTCTTGCGACGCTCGTTCTTTTCGACTGCGCTCTTTTTAGCCATCGTCGTTCCTCGTTCCTTTCCCGTATCTCAGCTTACTTGCTGAACGGGAAGTTGAACGCGCGCAGCAGTTCACGCGCTTCGTCATCGGTCTTTGCCGTGGTGCAGACGATCACGTCCATACCCCAGATCTGGTCGACCTTGTCGTACTCGATTTCCGGGAACACGATGTGTTCCTTGATGCCCATGGCATAGTTGCCACGACCGTCAAAGGACTTCGGGTTCAGACCGCGGAAGTCACGAACCGCGGCAGCGCGATGGTGATCAGGCGTCCAGGAATTCAACATCTGCGGCGGCGCAGTGCACCGCCAAGCGGCATCTCGCGAACCTTGAAGGTTGCGATGGACTTCTTGCCTTCGTGATGACCGGCTTCTGGCCGGCGATCAGAGATCTTCTTGCGAATGCGGCCTTTGGAGTTTGCAACCGCGCAACGCCAATGTTCAGAACGATCTTCTCGAGCGCCGGAACCTGCATCGGGTTCCTGTAATCGAACTTGTCCTGCTGCTTGCGCAACGACTTGGTAATGCGTCTTAAGACGCGGAGTAGTTGGTCTCAGCCATCGATCAGGTCTCCCGAACGCTTGGCCACGCGGACCGGTGCCGTCTTCCTGCACTTGAAACCGACGCGGGTTTTCCGTCCTCGGATCGGCCAGAGCAATGTTCGACAGGTGGATCGCTGCTTCCTTAGCAATAATGCCAGCTTCGCTCTGGGTCTGCTTTGGTGGCGGCGAACGAGTTACGCCACGGACCAGCGCCTTTTTCACGGCAGGATCTGGACACTTCCCGGTCTTGCCCTTGTCACGACCGGTAAGCACGACGACCGTGTCGCCTTTTTTAATTTTCGCAGCCATCAGAGCACCTCCGGCGCGAGCGAAATGATCTTCATGTGGTTCTTTGCGCGGAGTTCACGCGGCACCGGACCAAAGATACGGGTACCGACAGGCTCCTTGTTGTTGTTGACCAGAACGGCCGCGTTGCGGTCGAACCGGATCACGCTGCCGTCGGGACGACGAATGTCTTTCGCCGTACGCACGACGACTGCCTTCATCACGTCGCCCTTCTTGACGCGGCCCCGCGGAATAGCCTCTTTGACGGAGACGACGATGATGTCGCCAACCTGGGCATATTTACGCTTGGAGCCGCCGAGCACTTTGATGCACATGACACGACGGGCGCCGGAATTATCCGCCACGTCGAGGTTTGTTTGCATCTGAATCATGACTGGCTGCCTTATTCTCTGCCTGGCGCACCTGCCAAGGGCGCCTGATGCTCAACCAGGAGCGTGGTCAGTTGACCACGGTCCAACGTTTGTTTTTCGAAATCGGCGAGCACTCTTCGATCTGAACGATGTCGCCAACCTGGTACTTGTTCTCTGCGTCATGCGCACGATACTTCTTCGTACGACGCACGGTCTTCTTCAGCAGCGGGTGCGTGAAGCGACGCTCCACCTTCACCGTCACCGTCTTGTCATTTGCGTTACTGACAACGGTGCCCTGCAGAATGCGCTTCGGCATGGTGTTCTCCTTAAGCGCTTGCCGACACGCGCTTTTCGCGCATGATCGTCTGAATGCGAGCGATGTCGCGGCGGATCTGCCGGACGCGCCCAGTGTTTTCAAGCTGACCGGTGGCTCTCTGGAAGCGCAGGTTGAACTGCTCCTTCTTGAGACCTTCGAGCTCCGTGCGGAGCTCGTCGAGGGTCTTAGCTCTTACGTCAGTCGCCTTCATGGCTTTTTCTCCTCGACTGCCTTAGTCGCCGATTCGCTGAACGAAACGGCACTTGATCGGCAGCTTGGCAGCAGCAAGACGCATCGCTTCACGCGCAACGTCTTCCGGCACACCGTCGATTTCGAACATGATCCGGCCCGGCTTGACGCGGCAAGCCCAGTAATCCGGAGAACCCTTACCCTTACCCATGCGGACTTCGGCCGGCTTGGAGGAAACCGGGAGGTCCGGGAAGATGCGGATCCATACACGACCAGCACGCTTCATGTGGCGGGTCATGGCACGACGGGCAGCTTCGATCTGGCGAGCGGTCACGCGCTCAGGCTCAACAGCCTTCAGACCGTAGGCGCCGAAGTTGAGGTCGGTCCCCCCCTTCGACAGACCGTGAATGCGGCCCTTGTGCTGCTTGCGGAACTTAGTTCGCTTCGGTTGCAGCATCGTTTTCTCTCGTCCTTCGTGTTACGCGAGCAGCGAGCAGCCAATCAGGCTGCGCGCTCACGGCCCCGATCCCGGCGTCCGCCGCGATCACCCTGGTTAGAATCCGAGCCGGACGTCGCACGGCGCTCAGACGCCATCGGGTCATGCTCGAGGATTTCACCCTTGAAGATCCAGACCTTCACGCCGCACACGCCGTAAGCGGTGTGAGCGGAGGCGACACCGTAGTCGATGTCGGCACGCAGGGTGTGCAGCGGCACGCGGCCTTCACGGTACCACTCGACGCGAGCGATTTCCGCTCCGCCAAGACGACCACCACAGGTGATCTTGATGCCCTGTGCGCCCAGACGCATGGCCGACTGAACGGCACGCTTCATGGCGCGGCGGAATGCAACACGGCGTTCCAGCTGCTGAGCAATCGAGGCGGCTACGAGCGTCGCATCGATTTCCGGCTTGCGCACTTCAACGATGTTGATGTGAACTTCCGAGTTCGTGATCTCGGCGATCTTCTTGCGAAGACGCTCGATGTCCGCACCCTTCTTGCCGATGACAACACCCGGACGACCGGAGTGAATGGTCACGCGGCACTTCTTGTGCGGGCGCTCGATGACGATCTTGGAAACAGCAGCCTGCTTCAGTTCGTTCATCAGGAATTCGCGGATGCGGAAATCTTCATGAAGAAGATTGCCGTAGTCACCCTTGTTGGCGAACCAACGGGAATCCCAGGTGCGGTTGATCCCGAGGCGCATGCCGATCGGGTTTACTTTGTGACCCATCAGGCACTCTCCTCGACTTCACGCACGACGATGGTCAGGTTCGAGAACGGCTTCTCGATCCGGCCAACACGGCCACGTGCACGAGCCTGGAAACGCTTGATGACAAATGCCTTGCCAACATGTGCCTCGGCAACCACCAGGTTGTCGATATCCAGGTCGTGGTTGTTTTCCGCATTCGCAATCGCCGACATCAAGGTCTTCTTGACGTCCTGTGCGATACGCTTGCGAGAGAACGTCAGGTCCGCGAGTGCAGAACCGACCTTCTTGCCGCGGATAGCAGCCGCAACGAGATTCAGCTTACGGGGAGAGACGCGGATCATCCGCGTCATTGCCCGGGCCTCGTTGTCAGCGAGCGTCCGCTCACGCTTCGGCTTGCCCATCGTTACTTCCTCTTCGCCTTCTTGTCGGCGCCGTGTCCGTAGTAGGTCCGGCTCGGCGAGAACTCGCCGAACTTGTGACCAATCATCTCTTCAGATACCTGCACCGGAACGTGCTTCTGTCCGTTGTAGACGCCGAAGGTAAGACCGACGAACTGCGGGAGGATCGTCGAACGGCGGCTCCAGGTCTTGATGACCTCGTTGCGGCCGGATTCACGAACCTTGTCCGCTTTCTTCAGCAAATACCCGTCGACAAACGGACCTTTCCAGATCGAACGTGCCACGATCCTGTCCCTTACTTCTTACGCGCGTGGCGGCTGCGGACAATGTACTTATCCGTAGACTTGTTGCTGCGCGTCTTCTTGCCCTTGGTCGGCTTACCCCAAGGGGTAACCGGATGACGACCGCCAGAGGTCCGGCCTTCACCACCGCCGTGCGGGTGGTCAACCGGGTTCATGGCAACACCGCGCGTATGCGGGCGAATACCGAGCCAGCGGGAACGACCAGCCTTGCCCAGGTTCACGTTGCCGTGGTCCGGGTTGAAACAGCACCGATGGAAGCCATGCAGGTTCCCAGTACGCGGCGCTGCTCGCCGGACATCAGGCGAAGCGTGGTGCAGCCTGGTCGCGACCGACGATCTGAACAAAAGCACCGGCGGGCTTACGACCTGCGCACCCTTGCCCGGCAGTTCGATGTTGTGCACGATCGTGCCGACCGAATGGAGCCGCGGAGCGGCATTGCCCGGCTTCACGTCAACGCCTGACCGGCAACAACGGTGTCGCCGACAACCAGGCGCGCTTCCAGCAAGGATATAGCTCAGCTCACCGTCTTCTGCGGATCAGCGCGATGAATGCGGTCCGGTTCGGATCGTATTCCAGACGCTCGACCGTTGCCGGCACGTCCACTTGCGACGCTTGAAGTCGACAAGACGGTAGAGCGCTGGCCGCCACCGCGGTTCGGCGAGGTCAGACGGCCGGTGTTGTTACGGCCACCGCTCTTGGAGACCTTCGGTCGGGCCTTGGCCGCTTGCCTTTCAAGGTCGAGCGATCACCTGAACCAGCTGGCGCCGGCCGGGGAAGTCGGGTTGAATGTCTGAGTGCCATTTACCTGTCCCCGCCCAGAGCCCGGTGGTCACGTCAATGGCGTGACCTTCTGCGAGCGTGATGACGGCCTTCTTGAAGTCGGACTGGCGACCGATACGACCGCGGAAACGCTTCACCTTGCCCTTGCGGACCAGGGTGTTGACTGCAGTCACCTTGACGCCGAACAGCGCTTCGATGGCAGCCTTGATTTCCGGCTTGGTCGCGTCGTTGGCAACCTTGAAGACAACCTTGTTCTCTTCGGAAGCCATGGTCGCCTTTTCGGTGATTACCGGGCCGACGATCTTGTCGTAGTGAGGAAGATTGCTCATTTGAAGCGCTCCTCAAGTGCGGACACCGCTGCCTTCGTCAACACCAGGGTGTTGGCGCGCATGATGTCGTAGACGTTGATCCCCTGAACCGGCAGAACGTCCACATTCGGGATGTTCCGGGCCGCGAGGGAAAAGTTCTTGTCGAGCTCAGCACCATCGATGATGGTGCGCTGCTCAGACCGAGCTTGCGAACTGAGCCTTCAGAGCCTTGGTCTTTGCCCAGCTGCCGGCATCTTCAACAACGACAATGGCATCGCCCTTTGCCTTGGCAGACAGAACGTGCTTCAGACCGAGAACACGAACCTTCTTCGGCAGGTCATGGGCATGGTCGCGAACGACCGGGCCGAATGCCTTACCACCGCCGCGGAACTGCGGAGCCTTGCGGTTGCCGTGACGAGCGCCGCCGGAGCCTTTTTGGCGCACGAACTTCTTCGTGGTGCCAGAAACTTCGGAGCGTCCCAGGGACTTGTGCGTGCCAGCCTGGCGCTTGGCAAGCTGCCAACGCACCACGCGGTGGATCAGATCGGTGCGCGGCTCGAGACCAAAGATCTCGTCAGACACCGTGATCGAACCGGCCGCCCCGCCTTCGAGGGTCTTGACCTGGAGTTCCATCACTCGCTCTCCTTCCCGGCGGCTTCAGCAGCTGCAGGCGCACGGTATGCACCCGGAACCGGAACACCTTCCGGCAGCGCCTTCTTGATCGCGTCGCGGACCAGGATCCAGCCGCCCTTGGCGCCCGGAACAGAGCCTTCGACCATGATCAGGCCGCGTTCAACATCGGTACGCACAACCTTGAGGTTCTGCGTGGTCACGCGGACATCGCCCATGTGACCGGCCATCTTCTTGCCCTTGAACACGCGGCCCGGGTCCTGACACTGACCGGTCGAACCGTGCGAACGGTGCGAGATCGAGTTACCGTGCGATGCGCGGCCACCACCGAAGTTGTGACGCTTCATGACACCGGCAAAACCCTTACCGATGGAGGTGCCGGTAACGTCGACGAACTGACCTTCGACGTAATGGTCGGCGGTGATTTCCGCGCCAACGTCGATCAGGTTGTCGGACGAAACCCGGAATTCCACCAGGGTCCGCTTCGGCTCAACCTTGGCCACTGCAAAGTGACCACGGAGCGCCTTCGGCGTGTTCTTGACTTTGGCGAGACCTGCGCCGACCTGCAGCGCGGTGTAGCCATTCTTTTCTTCAGTACGGTGGGCAACCACCTGGCAGTTTTCCAGTCGCAGAACCGTGACCGGAACATGCTCGCCCGCATCGTTGTAGATACGAGTCATGCCCACTTTCTGAGCGATCACTCCAGAACGCATGGATGTGTCCCCTTCGGTCCGCCTCAGAGCTTGATCTCGACGTCGACACCAGCTGCAAGGTCGAGCTTCATAAGAGCGTCAACCGTCTGGGGCGTCGGATCAACGATGTCGAGCAGACGCTTGTGCGTGCGCATCTCGAACTGATCGCGGCTTTTCTTGTCGATGTGGATTCCGGAGAACCGTGAACTTCTCAATCTTGTCGGCAGCGGGACGGGCCACGGACCCGAGCGCCAGTGCGCTTTGCCGTGGACGATTTCCGTGTCGACGCGTCGAGCACGCGGAAATCAAACCTTCAGCCGAATACGGATGTTCTGGCTTTGCATTGCATTGCCTTTCTTAGGCTTTTGAGTTGAGAGGAAGAGACGGACCACCCGTCGAACCTTTTCGGTTGACCCGAGGGTAACCGCCCTACCCCGCCCCAGAAGGATATAGATGGGTGCGAAGCACCCATCCGAAGTGTTGTCCAGCCTTCGGATGGATCCGGCCCCACCAGGCTGTCAATCAGCAGGCGAGGATTTTGGAACAACGCCCGAACCAACGGTGCGACCGCCTTCGCGGACAGCGAAGCGGACCCTTCCATAGCGATCGGAGCAATCAGCTCAACCCGAATTTCAGGTTGTCATCGGCATAACCATTTCCGTACCTTCCGGAAGCTCACGGTGCGTCACGTCGGTGGTCCGGAAGTAGAACTGCGGACGGTAGTTCGCGAAGAACGGCGTGCGACGGCCACCCTCTTCCTGGTCAGATGTAGACCTCGGACTGAACTTGGTGTGCGGGTTCACGGAGCCCGGCTTACAGAGAACCTGACCGCGCTCAACACCTTCACGGTCCACACCACGCAGAAGCGCGCCGATGCTGTCGCCCTCCTCACGCGGTCAGCAGTTTGCGGAACATTTCAACGCCGGTACAGGTGGTTTTCGTGGTGTCTTTGATACCAACGATTTCCTGATCGTCACCCCGCGTTCACACGGCGCCCACGACCGGTCACAACTGTCCGCGACCGGAAATCGAGAACACGTCCTCAATCGGCATCAGGAACGGCAATCGCACGCTCGGCTCGGGATGTAAGCGTCGACAGCTTCCATCAGTTCCGGATCTTGTCTCGCCGATTTCGGATCGCGGCCTTCCATAGCGGCAAGCGGAACCTGCGATGATCGGAATATCGTCGCCCGGGAAGTCGTATTCGACGAAGTTCGCGAACTTCCATTTCAACGAGTTCGAGAAGCTCTTCGTCGTCAACCTGATCAACTTTGTTCAGGAACCAACGTGGCCGGACGCCAACCTGACGGGCAAGCAGGATGTGCTCGCGGGTCTGCGGCATCGGGCCGTCAGCTGCGTTCACAACGAGGATCCGCCGTCCATCTGGGCCGCACCGGTGATCGTTTTCACGTAGTCGGCGTGACCGGGGCAGTCAACGTGCGCGTAGTGACGGTTCGGGGTCTCATATTCAACGTGAGCCGTCGAAATCGTAATCCCGCGGGCTTTCTTCCGGCGCGCCGTCGATTTGGTCATGCCTGAATTCACCGAAATTTCGTGATCGCAGCGGTCAACGTGGTCTTACCGTGGTCAACGTGACCAATGGTCCCGATGTTCAATGCGGTTTCGAACGCTCAAACTTTCCCCAGCTATTGGCTCCCTTTTGTTTCGTTTGGGGAACGCCACCCCCGTGTTGGGTTCTGGGTCTTCGCCACGCGAATTTGGCCTGAATTTCTTCCGAGATGTTCGAAGGACCTGCTCGTAGTGATCGAACACCATCGAGTACTGGCGCGGCCCTGAGACATGGAACGCAGGTTGTTCACATAGCCAAACATGTTGGCCAGCGGCACCATTGCGGTGATGACCGTAACGATCCCGCGGTTTTCGGTGCCAGCGATCTGGCCGCGACGGGAGTTCAGGTCACCGATGACATCACCCATGTAGTCTTCCGGGGTGACGACCTCGACCTTCATGATCGGCTCAAGGAGCTTCGGGCCGGCCTTGGCAATCCCTTCGCGGAAACCGGCACGGCCGGCGATTTCGAAGGCGAGGACCGAGGAGTCCACGTCGTGGTAGGCACCGTCGATAAGGGTCGCCTTGATGTCCAGCATCGGGAAGCCGGCCAGCGGACCGGACGACATGACGCTTTCGATACCCTTGGTAACGCCCGGAATGTATTCCTTCGGAACGGAACCACCGACGATCTTGCTCTCGAAGACATAGCCTTCATTCGGCTCTGCCGGCTCGATGACGAGCTTGATGCGGGCAAACTGACCCGAACCACCGGACTGCTTCTTGTGGGTGTAATCCACTTCGGCAACCTTGGTGATGGTTTCGCGGTAAGCAACCTGCGGCGCGCCGATGTTTGCTTCCACCTTGAATTCGCGCTTCATGCGATCGACGATGATGTCGAGGTGAAGCTCGCCCATGCCGGCGATGATCGTCTGGCCGGATTCTTCGTCCGTCTTCACGCGGAAGGACGGATCTTCGGCAGCCAGGCGGTTCAGGGCGAGGCCCATCTTTTCCTGGTCGGCCTTGGTCTTCGGCTCGACGGCGATCTCGATGACCGGCTCGGGGAATTCCATGCGCTCCAGGATCACCGGCTTCAGCGGATCACACAGGGTGTCGCCGGTGGTGGTGTCCTTCAGACCCGCGATGGCCACGATATCGCCGGCATAGGCGACATCGATGTCTTCACGGGAGTTGGAGTGCATCTGCATCATGCGGCCGACACGCTCGCGCTTGTCCTTGACCGTGTTCAGCAGGGAAACGCCCTTGTTCAGAACGCCCGAATAGATGCGGCAGAAGGTCAGCGAACCGACGAACGGGTCGTTGGCGATCTTGAATGCCAGCAGGCCGAGGGGCTCTTCGTCGGAAGCCTTGCGGAGAGTTTCCTCTTCGGTCTTCGGATCGATGCCCTTGATGGCCGGAACGTCAATCGGGCTCGGCAGGTAGTCCACGACTGCGTCGAGAAGCGGCTGAACGCCCTTGTTCTTGAACGCGGAACCGCAGAAAACCGGAACGAATTCGCTGTTGATGGTGCCCTTGCGGATCAGCTCCTTCAGCTTTTCCATGGAGGGCTCTTCGCCTTCCAGGTAAGCTTCCATGGCTTCTTCGTCGACTTCGACAGCGGTTTCGATCAGCAGATCGCGCAATTCCTGGGCGCGGTCAACGAGATCGGCCGGAATGTCGACTTCGTCCCAGGCAGCACCCAGGTTTTCAGCCTGCCAGATCAGAGCCTTCATCTTCAGAAGGTCGATACAACCGGCGAAGTCGTTTTCGGCACCGACGTTAAGCTGCATGACAAGCGGCTTCGCACCGAGACGGGTCTTGATCATTTCGACGCAACGATCGAAATCGGCGCCGAGCTTATCCATCTTGTTCACGAAGATCATGCGCGGGACATGATACTTGTCGGCCTGACGCCAGACGGTTTCGGTCTGCGGCTCGACACCCGCGTTGGCGTCGAGAAGAGCAACCGCGCCGTCGAGCACGCGCAGGCTGCGCTCGACTTCAATGGTGAAGTCCACGTGGCCCGGGGTGTCGATGATGTTCAGGCGCTTTTCTTTCCAGAAAGCGGTGGTCGCGGCAGAAGTGATCGTGATGCCACGCTCCTGCTCCTGCTCCATCCAGTCCATGGTAGCAGCGCCGTCGTGTACTTCGCCGATCTTGTGGCTCTTGCCGGTGTAGTAGAGGATCCGCTCGGTCGTCGTGGTCTTGCCGGCATCGATGTGAGCCATGATGCCGAAGTTGCGGTAGTCCTCGATTTTATGCGTGCGCGACATAACGTCAGCCCTTCGAAGTCTGATTACCAGCGATAGTGCGAGAATGCACGGTTGGCATCGGCCATCCGGTGCGTGTCTTCGCGCTTCTTAACTGCGGTACCACGGTTGTTTGCTGCATCGAGCATCTCGCCGGAAAGACGATCAACCATCGTGGTTTCGTTGCGGTTCCGCGCGGCGGTGATCAGCCAGCGGATTGCCAGCGCCTGACGGCGGTCGGTACGAACTTCAACCGGAACCTGGTAGGTGGCACCGCCAACGCGGCGGGAGCGCACTTCCACTTGCGGCATGACGTTCTCAAGAGCAGCGTGGAACACCTCGATCGGGTTTTCGCGCGTCTTGTTTTCGATCACGTCGAAGGCACCGTAAACGATGCGCTCGGCGGTCGACTTCTTGCCGTCGAACATGATGGAATTCATGAACTTGGTGACGACAATGTCCCCGAATTTCGGATCCGGGTTGATTTCGCGTTTTTCTGCGCGGTGACGACGGGACATCTGTGTGCTCCTTACTTCGGCCGCTTCGCGCCGTACTTGGACCGGCGCTGTTTACGGTCCTTGACGCCCTGGGTATCCAACACACCACGGATGATGTGGTAGCGGACACCGGGAAGGTCCTTCACGCGGCCGCCACGGATCATCACCACCGAGTGTTCCTGAAGGTTGTGACCTTCACCCGGGATGTAACCGATGACTTCAAAGCCGTTGGTCAGGCGGATCTTGGCCACCTTACGCAGAGCCGAGTTCGGCTTCTTCGGCGTCGTCGTGTAAACGCGCGTGCAAACGCCACGTTTTTGCGGGCAGGCCTCCATGGCCGGCACTTTGTTCCGCTTCGGCGGGTCCTTCCGCGGCTTGCGGATCAGCTGGTTGATGGTCGGCATTCTTTGCCCTTTACCTCGTCCATCCAAAAATTCGTATGCAACTGCAGTCTTCGCAGGCTCTGCGCAAGCAGAATCGCACCAGCGCGTCTCTCATCGAGACGGCCGGCGCTGCGAAAAACCAGAGGACCACCGGTCGCCCAGCGGTCATGCAATCGACGCTTATTCGCCTATATGAACCCGGCAGCGTTTAAGTCCGTTTCGTCCTGCGCCTGGTGCGCTTGGACACTAAAAGGACTTACCGCCTGCCTTCGGGATGCGCGGAAACTACTCATCCACCCCCTCCCCGTCAAGTCATTTGTCCAAAAATCCGCATTTCTCCGGAATTGGCGGGTTTCCGGTAATTCCAGGACGCCCCAGGCAGATTTTTTGTAACAAACAGAAAGCCGGTAGCCATCTTGGCGCAACTTTCATTCCCGGTCACATCAGAGGCCTGTCTTCATATATGAATCAGCCGTTAATCCGCTGATTCAAATTCCGACAAAAAGGCTTCGCGACATGCATGGCATCCATGCATGGGGCCGCAGATTCGATTCCCTGCTCAGGAATTGAAGGCAACCACCGCCACATTGCCAGCGAGCGCATCCTGATAGGCTTCCTCATAGAGCGGCTCATCCGGCTCGCCCTCGAGCACGCCGATCTGGTCAAGCTCGGCTTCTACGTATCCCTGACCCGACAGCGCCTCGAGGGTCTTTCGCACAGCGTCGTCATCATCGGCAGCCTTGAGCAGCGCATGAACCGGAATCGCGGCATCGGGCCTTCCGCCCTCTTCCGCCCAGACCCGGCCGACAATCACATAGACGGTCGGTTCCAGAAATTCATCATTGTCGTTCATCTTCTTTTCCTCACGCAGAAAGGCCGCCCGAAGGCGGCCTTTCGTCAGCTCGTCGTAAGCACGTCGGCTGGCTTATTCGGCCGCGCCGCTCAGATCTTCCAGGAGGCCTTCGGCAGCACTTTCGGAAGATTCCTTGCGCTGCTGTTCCTGGATCAGGTCGTCGCGATGGGTCGCGATCTTTCGAATCCGCTTCATGACACCGCCGGTACCGGCCGGGATCAGACGTCCGACGATCACGTTCTCCTTCAGACCGACCAGAGGATCGACCTTTCCGTTGACCGCGGCGTCGGTGAGGACGCGCGTGGTCTCCTGGAAGGAGGCCGCGGAGAAGAACGAACGGGTCTGCAGGCTCGCCTTGGTGATACCCAGGAGAACCGGGTTGCCCTTGGCCGGCTGCTTCGCGTCGTTGATCGCCCGTTCGTTGGCTTCCTCGAAGTCGATCCGGTCGATCTGCTCGCCGGGGAAGAACTCCGTGTCGCCCGCATCGGTGATCTCGATCTTCTGCAGCATCTGGCGAACGATCACCTCGATGTGCTTGTCGTTGATCGTCACACCCTGCAGCCGGTAGACTTCCTGGATCTCGTTGACGAGATAGGCCGCGAGCGCTTCCACGCCCTTGACCGCCAGAATGTCGTGCGGTGCCGGGTTGCCGTCGAGGATGTATTCCCCCTTCTCGATGGCGTCGCCTTCCTGAAGATGGAAGTGCTTGCCCTTCGGGATGAGGTATTCCACGGGCTCCAGACCGTCCTCGGCCGGATCGATGATGACACGGCGCTTGTTCTTGTAGTCGCGGCCGAAGCGGATCGTCCCGGAGATTTCCGCGATGATCGCATGGTCCTTCGGACGGCGAGCCTCGAACAATTCGGCCACGCGCGGCAGACCGCCGGTGATGTCCTTGGTCTTGGCGCTTTCCAGCGGGATACGGGCCAGAACGTCACCGGCCTTGACCTTGGCGCCGAGCTGAACCGACAGGATCGCATCCACCGACAGCATCAAACGGGCATCGCTGCCGCGGGCGGTCTTTTCGATCTCACCCTTGTCGTCCTTGATGACGATGGCGGGCTTGAGATCCTGACTACGCTGGGACGAGCGCCAGTCGATCACGACACGCTTGGTGATACCGGTCGCCTCGTCGGCCGTTTCCTGCACCGAAGCTCCGTCGATGAGGTCTTCGAAGCCCACGACACCGTCGACTTCCGCAAGCATCGGACGCGTATAGGGATCCCATTCCGCGATCCGCTGTCCGCGCTTGACGGTATCGCCGTCATCCACGTGCAGCTTGGAACCGTAGGCGATCCGGTGAACCGCCCGCTCGTTGCCGTCACTGTCGACGACCACGATGGACATGTTGCGGACCATGGCAATGAGATTACCATCGGAATCGCGCTGGACGTTGCGATTGCGGATCTTGACCGACCCGTCGACATTGGATTCGATGAACGAGGAATCCACCACCTGGGCCGTACCGCCGATGTGGAACGTACGCATAGTGAGCTGCGTTCCCGGCTCACCGATCGACTGGGCCGCGATCACGCCGACCGCTTCACCCAGGTTGACCGGGGTACCGCGCGCCAGGTCGCGGCCGTAGCAGGTCGCGCAGACGCCGGTTTCGGTTTCGCAGGTCAGCACCGAACGGATCTTGATCTGCTGGACCTTGGCAGCCTCGATGACTTCCACGTCCTTCTCGTCGATCAGCTTGCCCTTCGGAACGATGATCTCGCCGGTGGCATGGTTGTAGACGTCTTCCGCCGTGGTCCGGCCGAGGACGCGCATGCCGAGCGACGCGATGACGTTACCGGCATCGACGATCGCCTGAACGGTGATGCCGCGTTCCGAGCCGCAATCCGGTTCCAGGATGATCGAATCCTGCGCGACGTCCACCAGACGACGGGTCAGGTAACCGGAGTTCGCCGTTTTCAGGGCGGTGTCGGCCAGACCCTTACGGGCACCGTGTGTGGAGTTGAAGTACTCCAGAACCGACAGGCCTTCCTTGAAGTTGGAGATGATCGGGTTTTCGATGATCTCACCGGACGGCTTCGCCATCAGGCCGCGCATGCCGGCCAGCTGCTTCATCTGCTGGGGCGACCCACGGGCACCGGAGTGGGACATCATGTAAACCGAATTGATCGGCTTCTGACGACCGCTCTCCTCGTCGATCTGAACCGCGGAAATGCGCTTCATCATCTCGTCGGCGACACGATCGGTACACTTGGCCCATGCATCGACGACCTTGTTGTACTTCTCACCCTGGGTGATCAGACCGTCGTTGTACTGCTGCTCGTATTCGGTCGCCATGGCGGACGTATCGGCAACAAGCTTGGCCTTGGTGTCCGGGATCACCATGTCGTCCATGCCGAAGGAAATCCCGGCGCGGCAGGCATTGGTGAAGCCGAGCTGCATGATGCGGTCGCAGAAGATAACCGTCTCCTTCTGACCGCAGGCGCGGTAGACGGTGTCGATCATCTTGGAGATTTCCTTCTTCGTCATCAGCTTGTTGCAGGTGTCGAAGGGAACCTCGTGATGCTTCGGCAGAAGCTCTGCGATGAGCATGCGGCCAGGCGTGGTTTCAAAGATATCGCTGGTCGGGTTGCCGTCGGCATCGACGCCCTTGTACCGGCCGCGGATCTTGGTGTGCAGCGTGATGACCTTGTTGGCCAGCGCATGGTGGATCTCGCCGATATCGCCGAAAGCCATGCCCTCGCCCGGCTCCTTCTCCGCCATGATCGACAGATAGTAGAGACCAAGGACGATGTCCTGGGACGGAACGATGATCGGGCCGCCGTTCGCCGGATGCAGGATGTTGTTGGTCGACATCATCAGCGTCCGTGCTTCCAGCTGGGCTTCCAGCGAAAGCGGCACGTGAACGGCCATCTGGTCACCGTCGAAGTCGGCGTTGAAGGCCGAACAGACGAGCGGATGCAGCTGGATCGCCTTGCCCTCGATCAGGGTCGGCTCGAAGGCCTGGATACCGAGACGGTGCAGCGTCGGCGCGCGGTTCAGGAGAACCGGGTGCTCGCGGATGACCTCGTCAAGGATATCCCAGACTTCCGGACGTTCCTTTTCCACCAGCTTCTTGGCCTGCTTCACCGTGGAGGAGAAGCCCTTGGCGTCGAGGCGGGAGTAGATGAACGGCTTGAACAGCTCCAGCGCCATCTTCTTCGGCAGGCCGCACTGATGCAGCTTGAGTTCCGGACCCACGGTGATGACCGAACGGCCGGAATAGTCGACGCGCTTGCCGAGCAGGTTCTGACGGAACCGGCCCTGCTTGCCCTTGAGCATGTCGGACAGCGACTTCAGCGGACGCTTGTTGGCGCCGGTGATGACGCGGCCGCGGCGGCCGTTGTCGAACAGGGCGTCGACGGATTCCTGCAGCATGCGCTTTTCGTTCCGGATGATGATATCCGGAGCGCGCAGCTCCATCAGGCGACGCAGACGGTTGTTCCGGTTGATCACACGCCGGTACAGATCGTTCAGGTCCGACGTGGCGAACCGGCCGCCGTCGAGCGGAACCAGCGGACGCAGATCCGGCGGAATGACCGGGATCACGGTCATGATCATCCACTCCGGGCGGTTGCCGGATTCCATGAAGGCTTCGATGACCTTCAGCCGCTTGGCGAGCTTCTTCGGCTTCAGTTCCGTCGTCGCCTCGGCGATCTCCACGCGCAGCTTTTCGCTTTCGCGCTCAAGATCGAGGCTCATCAGGATTTCGCGGATCGCTTCAGCGCCGATCATGGCGGTGAAGGCGTCCTCGCCGTATTCGTCCTGGGCAGCCACATAATCTTCTTCGGACAGAAGCTGATGCTGCTTGAGCGGGGTCAGGCCCGGCTCCAGAACGACGTAGTTCTCGAAGTAGAGAACCCGTTCCAGATCCTTCAGCGTCATGTCCAGAAGCAGGCCGATGCGAGACGGCAGCGACTTCAGGAACCAGATATGCGCAACCGGCGCGGCCAGTTCGATGTGGCCCATCCGCTCGCGGCGTACCCTCGAAAGCGTGACTTCGACGCCGCACTTTTCACAGATGACGCCCTTGTACTTCATGCGCTTGTACTTGCCGCAAAGACATTCGTAGTCCTTGATCGGCCCGAAGATACGCGCGCAGAACAGACCGTCCCGTTCAGGCTTGAACGTACGGTAGTTGATCGTTTCCGGCTTTTTGATTTCGCCGAAAGACCAGGACATGATCTTTTCCGGGCTCGCAAGCGAGATCCGGATATTGTCGAAGGTCTGTGTCGGAGCCTGCTGATTGAACAGGTTCATGACCTCATGATTCATGGTCTATCTCCTTCGATGCACGGCGGGGGAGCGAATCCGCCTTCACGCTCCCCTTTGCCGGCATTCCAAGTCCAAAATCGGTCTTTTTCATGCCCATCCGGTTATTCGGCCGCATCTGCTGCCGGTTCTTCCGTAATCATGGGCTGGTCGGTACGCTGCAACTCAACGTTCAGACCCAAAGACCGCATTTCCTTAACAAGCACGTTGAAGCTTTCCGGAATGCCCGCCTCGAAGGTGTCGTCACCGCGGACGATGGCCTCGTAGACCTTCGTACGTCCGGCAACGTCATCCGACTTGACCGTGAGCATTTCCTGCAGCGTGTAGGCTGCACCGTAGGCTTCAAGCGCCCAGACCTCCATTTCCCCGAAGCGCTGGCCACCGAACTGCGCCTTGCCGCCCAGCGGCTGCTGGGTAACGAGCGAGTACGGGCCGATCGAACGGGCGTGGATCTTGTCGTCGACCAGGTGGTGGAGCTTCAGCATGTAGATGTAGCCCACGGTCACCTGGCGGTCGAACTCTTCCCCGGTCCGGCCGTCGTAGAGGGTCGACTGACCCGACGGCTTCAGGCCGGCGATATTGAGTGCCTCGACCACATCCGGCTCGCGCGCACCGTCGAAGACCGGCGTTGCGATGGAAACACCCTTCTTGAGCTGTTCCGCCAGCCGCTCGACGCCCTCGTCATCGAACTCCTTGACGTTGTCGCCCTTCAGGTTGTCGCCGTAGATCTCGACGATCTTGCCACGAAGCTGATCGATCTCGCCGGACTTGCGGTACTCGTCGTAGAGTTCGCCGATCCGCTTGCCCATGCCGGAACAGGCCCAGCCCAGGTGCGTTTCGAGAATCTGCCCGACGTTCATGCGCGACGGCACGCCGAGCGGGTTCAGCACGATATCCACGTGGGTACCGTCCTCAAGGAACGGCATGTCCTCGCAGGGGTTGATCTTGGAGACCACACCCTTGTTCCCGTGACGGCCGGCCATCTTGTCGCCCGGCTGGATCTTGCGCTTCACGGCCACGAAGACCTTGACCATCTTCATGACGCCCGGCGGCAGTTCATCACCGCGCTGCAGTTTCTCCACCTTGTCGATGAAGCGCTGCTCGAGACGCTTGCGGCTGTCGTCGTACTGACCGCGCAGAGCCTCGATTTCGCTCATGAACTTTTCGTCGTCGACGGCAAACTGCCACCACTGCGACCGCGGGAACTCGTTCAGAGCGTCGCCGTCCAGAACCGTGTCCTTCTTGAAGCCCTTCGGACCGCCGATGGCGGTCTTGCCGAGCAGCATCTCGGCCAGACGGCCGTAGACGTTGCGGTCGAGGATCGCCTGTTCGTCGTCCCTGTCCTTGGCGAGACGCTCGATTTCCTCGCGCTCGATCGCCATGGCGCGTTCGTCCTTTTCCACCCCGTGGCGGTTGAAGACGCGCACTTCCACGACCGTGCCGGAAACCCCCGGCGGCAGGCGCAGGGAGGTATCGCGAACGTCGGAAGCCTTTTCGCCGAAGATGGCGCGCAGGAGCTTTTCTTCCGGCGTCATCGGGCTTTCGCCCTTCGGCGTGATCTTGCCGACGAGGATGTCGCCCGGATGCAGTTCCGCACCGATATAGACGATCCCGGCTTCATCGAGGTTCTTCAGCGCTTCTTCCGAAACGTTCGGAATATCGCGGGTGATTTCTTCCGGGCCGAGCTTCGTATCACGGGCCATCACCTCGAATTCCTCAAGGTGGATGGAGGTGAAGACATCATCGGAGACGATGCGTTCGGACAGAAGGATCGAATCTTCGAAGTTGTAGCCGTTCCAGGGCATGAACGCGACGAGCACGTTCCGGCCGAGCGCCAGATCGCCGAGGTCCGTGGACGGACCGTCGGCGATAATGTCGCCCTTGTGGACCACGTCACCGACACGCACCAGCGGACGCTGGTTGATGCAGGTGTTCTGGTTGGAACGCTGGAACTTCATCAGCCGGTAGATGTCGACGCCGGATTTGCCTGCGTCCAGATCTTCCGTCGCGCGGATGACGATACGGGTCGCATCGACCTGATCGACGACGCCGGCGCGGCGGGCACCGATCGCTGCCCCGGAATCCCGTGCCACGACCGCTTCCATACCGGTGCCGACGAACGGCGCTTCGGCGCGGACGAGCGGCACGGCCTGACGCTGCATGTTCGAGCCCATGAGAGCGCGGTTGGCGTCATCGTTTTCCAGGAACGGGATCAGAGCCGCGGCAACGGACACGAGCTGCTTCGGCGACACGTCCATGAGATCGACGCGCTCCGAGGGCACCATCATGTTTTCGCCGGCGTGACGGCAGGTGATCAGCTCTTCGGTGAACTGACCCTTGTCATCATAGACCGCGTTGGACTGGGCCACGTAGTGCTTGGCCTCTTCCATGGCGGAAAGATAGACGACCTCGTTGCTCACCACACCGTCCTTGACCTTCCGGTACGGGCTTTCGATGAAGCCGTACTTGTTGACGCGGGCGAAGGTTGCGAGCGAGTTGATCAGACCGATGTTCGGGCCTTCCGGCGTCTCGATCGGGCAGATACGGCCGTAGTGGGTCGGGTGCACGTCGCGCACCTCGAAGCCCGCGCGCTCGCGGGTCAGACCGCCCGGGCCCAGGGCCGACAGGCGCCGCTTGTGGGTGACTTCCGACAGCGGGTTGGTCTGGTCCATGAACTGGGACAGCTGCGAGGAACCGAAGAACTCCCGCACGGCGGCAGCCGCCGGCTTGGCGTTGATCAGGTCCTGCGGCATGACCGTGTCGATCTCGACCGAGCTCATGCGTTCCTTGATCGCGCGTTCCATGCGCAGCAGGCCGACACGATACTGGTTTTCCATCAGCTCACCGACCGAGCGCACCCGGCGGTTGCCGAGGTTGTCGATGTCGTCGATCTCGCCCTTGCCGTCGCGCAGCTCCAGGAGAACCTTGATCACGGACAGGATGTCTTCCTTGCGCAGCACGCGGACGGTGTCCTCGCACTCCAGATCGAGACGCATGTTCATCTTTACACGGCCGACCGCAGACAGGTCGTAGCGTTCGTCGTCGAAGAACAGCGACTGGAACATGGCTTCGGCAGTGTCGATCGTGGGCGGCTCGCCCGGACGCATCACCCGGTAGATGTCGAACAGCGCGTCCTCGCGGGACTCGTTCTTGTCGGCGGCCAGGGTGTTGCGGATATAAGCACCTGTGTTGACATGGTCGATGTCGAGGATCGGCAGATCGCTATAGCCACGTTCGACCAGCTCTTCCAGGATCTTGGCCGTGATCTCATCGCCGGCTTCGGCAAAGATCTCGCCGCTTGAGGGATCGACTATATCCTCGGCCAGATACTGGCCGTGCAGGTCCTCGTCGGTCACCTTCAGAGCGGTCACGCCCTTTTCGGAGAGCTGCTTGATGGTGCGCGCCGTGATCTTGCGGCCGGCTTCCACGACCACTTCGCCGCTGTCGGCGTCAACCAGGTCGTAGGAGGCCTTGTTGCCCTTCAGGCGGTTGCCGTCGAACGGCATGCGCCAGGTGTTCTCGGCGGTACGGGTGTAGTCGATCCGGTTGTAGAACGTGTTGAGGATCTCCTCGCCGTCAAGGCCGAGGGCCATGAGCAGAGAGGTGACCGGGATCTTGCGCCGGCGATCGATACGCGCGTGGACGATGTCCTTGGCGTCGAATTCGATATCGAGCCAGGATCCGCGATAGGGGATCACGCGGGCGGCGAACAGGAGCTTGCCCGAGGAATGGGTCTTGCCCTTGTCGTGGTCGAAGAACACGCCAGGCGACCGGTGCATCTGGGAAACGATGACGCGCTCGGTGCCGTTGACGATGAACGTGCCGTTGTCCGTCATGAACGGCATGTCGCCCATGTAGACATCCTGTTCCTTGATGTCCTTGACGGATTTCGCACCGGTGTCTTCGTCAACATCGAACACGATCAGACGCAGGGTGACCTTGAGCGGAGCGGCGAATGTCATGCCGCGCTGACGGCACTCGTCCACGTCGTATTTCGGCGTTTCGAATTCGTAGGAAACGAATTCCAGCAGAGAGGTACCCGCAAAATCCGAAATCGGGAAAACGGACTGGAAGACCGCCTCCAGACCGTCATTGATCCGGCCGCCGCCGGGCTGCTCGTCAACTTGCAGGAACTGGTCGTATGATGCCTTTTGAACCTCGATGAGGTTGGGCATTTCCGCAACATCGCGGATGGATCCGAAGAATTTCCGGACCTTTTTGCGACCGTTGAACGTTTGGGTCATTGTCGCTCCTCGTATCGGCCGGGTAACGGCTGGCCGAAACGCCCCTTTTCCAATCGGGCCTTAAGCCCGGGCGCTTCGGAAAACCGTCCCCCTATTGGGACTTTTGCCCCGGACACGGGAAACTCCCGCCGGGGCCAGAAAACGGTCCCGGATCACTCCGGGACCGCTGGTGGGCAATAAGCCCGATTACTTCAGCTCGACAGAAGCGCCGGCTTCTTCCAGCTTCTTCTTCAGCTCTTCGGCTTCGTCCTTGGAAACGCCTTCCTTGACCGGCTTCGGAGCGGACTCGACGAGTTCCTTTGCTTCCTTCAGGCCAAGACCGGTGATTGCGCGGACTTCCTTGATCACGTTGATCTTCTTGTCGCCGGCAGACGCCAGAACGACGTCGAACTCGGTCTTTTCTTCAGCAGCAGCAACTGCATCGCCGCCACCGACAGCAGCAGCAACTGCGACCGGAGCAGCAGCGGAAACGCCCCACTTTTCTTCCAGAAGCTTCGACAGTTCAGCAGCTTCCATAACGGTCAGCGAGGACAGTTCATCTACGAGCTTTTCAAGATCAGCCATTTTATTTCTACCTTAAAGTTCGAACCAGTATCGGTTACAGACAGTGTTTCTTTGGGTCGCCTTATGCGGCCTCGTCCTTCTTGGCGTACGCGCCGAAGACGCGGGCAAGCTGCCCGGCCGGAGCGTTGACAACCTGGGCGATACGGGTCGCCGGGGTCTGGATCATGCCAACCAGCTT
>NZ_JBLXGP010000024.1:0-16380 GCF_048260565.1 Roseibium sp.
CAGGCACTGGAAACCCGCTTCCCCGAGGCCGGTGAACTGGGGCCGGATGTGCTGGAGTTTCTGGCCATCGCCCATGAGCAGAACTGGATCGGTTATGTCTGAGCAGCCGTCCCCTCAACAGCAGAAGCCCCAGCACCAGAGCCAGCCGCTCTGGCTGCTGGCCGAGCTGACCTACAAGTGTCCGCTGCAGTGCCCCTACTGCAGCAACCCGCTGGATTTTGCCGCCCATGGCGAAGAACTGACCACCGATCAGTGGATCGAGGTGTTCCGTCAGGCACGCAAGATGGGCGCCGCACAGCTGGGCTTCTCCGGTGGCGAGCCACTGGTACGCCGGGATCTGGAGCAGCTGATCGCTGAAGGGCGCAAGCTGGGTTACTACACCAACCTGATCACCTCCGGTATCGGCCTCAATGCGGACCGGATCGCGGCTTTCCGTGAAGCCGGACTGGACCATATCCAGATCAGCTTCCAGGCCTCGGACGAAACGGTCAACAACATGCTGGCCGGCTCCGACAAGGCGTTCCAGCAGAAGCTGAAAATGGCGCGTGAAGTCAAAGCCCAGGGCTATCCCATGGTGCTCAACTTCGTCACCCACAAACACAACATCGACCGGATCGACCGCATCATCGAGCTGTGCGTGGAGCTGGAAGCGGACTTTGTCGAACTGGCCACCTGCCAGTATTACGGCTGGGCCTACGAGAACAAGGAAGCCCTGCTGCCGACGCAAGCACAGCTGGAGCGGGCCGAGCGCATCACCAACGAATACCGTGACAAGCTCGCCGCTGAGGGCAACCCGATCAAGCTGATATTCGTGACGCCGGATTATTACGAAGAGCGGCCGAAGAAGTGCATGAACGGCTGGGGCGAGATCTTCCTGACCGTGACGCCGGATGGCACCGCCTTGCCGTGTCACAGCGCGCGCATGCTGCCGATCGAGTTCCCCAATGTGAAGGACAACACCCTGCAGCATATCTGGCATGAGTCGTTCGGCTTCAACCACTTCCGTGGCGATGACTGGATGCAGGAGCCCTGTCGTTCCTGTGACGAAAAGGAAAACGATCTGGGTGGCTGTCGCTGCCAGGCCTATATGCTGGCCGGTGACATGAACGCGGCTGACCCCGTGTGCAGCAAGTCACCACATCACCAGAAGATCCTTGACGCCCGCGCGGCCGCTGAGCAGACGAGTGCGGATGCGCCCATCACCTTCCGCAACGACCGCAATTCCCGTGTCTTTGCCAAAGGCTGAACGCCTTTTTCGCCTGTTCAGGCCCTGTTGAAAAGTCGCTGAAACAGCGGCATTCTCAGGGGTCTCCCGCCAAGAATTGGCTCCAGGCGAAAGGACTTACAAGATGAAGCCCGTTATTCAGGAAGAAACCACCGGCTGTGGCATCGCTGCCTGTGCAGCGCTTGCCGGCGTCAGCTACAAGGAAGCCAAACAGCTTGCCGGCACTCTGGGTATCCGAGCAGCCGATAAGGCGCTCTGGTCCGATACCCAATATGTGCGCAGGCTGCTGGCGGCATTCGATATCTCGACATCATCTTCAGAAGCAGCCTTCACATCCTGGGATGCTCTGCCTGATCGAGCCCTGCTGGCGATCAAATGGCACCTGGAGCAAGACACGCCATTCTGGCACTGGGTGGTATTCGTTAGAGAAAACGGCGTGGCCAGAGTACTGGACTCCAAACAGGCACTTAAATCCAATACCCGAAAGGATTTCGGCCGCATCAAGCCGAAGTGGTTTATCGAAGTCACCGGCTAACCTAACTTCCAGAAGGAATCATACGATGATCGCAGCTCAGGCGCGGGATATGGCCGCCTACAACCGCTGGATGAATGAGCGTGTGTACGCAGCCTGTGCACAACTTTCAGATGAACAGCGCAAGCAGGACCGAGGTGCCTTTTTCGGCTCCATCCATGGCACGCTGAACCACCTGCTGGTGGGCGATAAAATCTGGCTGGGCCGCTTCACTGATACGCCTTTCGGTATCGCTGGCCTGGACCAGGAGCTGCATGCCGATTTCGATACCCTGCTTGCAGACCGTGAAGCAACCGATCGCAGGATTACAGACTGGGCTAACACTTTAACGGACGAGTCCCTGCAGGGCACTTTGGAATATACCAGTGTGGTGAATCCTCAGCCCCGTCAGTATGAAATGTGGCTGGCGGTCGCACACTTCTTTAACCATCAAACCCACCATCGCGGCCAACTCACCACCCTGCTGAGCCAGGCCGAACAGGATTGCGGCGTAACTGACCTTATCTGGCTGCCCGATGTTATGGAGCGCAACAGCTTGTAATACCACAGAGAAGGCCCAACGCCCCCATGAGGAAAAATGAGCAACTATTTTGACAGCCCATTCAAGGGCGTCCCGTTGACCGAGCAGGTTACCAACCCGAATATCAAGGTCGGCCGCTACAGCTACTACTCCGGCTACTACCATGGTCACTCGTTTGATGAGTGCGCACGCTACCTGATGCCGGACCGTGACGATGTGGATAAGCTGATCATCGGCAGCTTCTGCTCCATCGGAACCGGTGTATCTTTTGTCATGGCCGGCAATCAGGGCCACCGTCATGACTGGATTACGTCTTTCCCGTTTTTCTACATGGATGAAGAACCTGCCTTTACCGACGCCATCAATGCCTATCAACCGGCGGGCGATACGGTCATTGGCAATGATGTCTGGATCGGTGCTGAAGCCATGATCATGCCCGGTATCAAGGTGGGCGATGGCGCAGTTATCGGCAGCCGCGCACTGGTTACCAAAAATGTTGAGCCCTACACGATTGTCGGCGGCAACCCGGCTAAAGTGATCAAGCAACGCTTTTCGGATGAGGAAGTTGAAAAGCTGCTGGAAATGAAATGGTGGGATTGGTCGCAGGAGCAGCTCAAGGGTGCCATGCCACTGCTGTGCTCGGGTGATATTGCTGCACTTTATACTCACTGGAAAGGTCTGGCTGCCTGAATCCCGCAACGGGGAGCCCGGCGACACGCCAGGCTTCCCGTTTAGGCTCCTAATCACTCGCCGTCAAGAATCAATCCCGCTCTCCAATCGGCACCATGATGTGTGCGTAGGGCGTCCCTTTCCACATCACATAGGGTCCACCTGCATCGGGGTTATCGGTAATGGAGTCGGCCAGATCGCCGGGAACAATAAGCATCAGGTGAGGGCCTTCCCTGATGAAATCATCCGCATTCATATGATCGGCATGGTAAGGGTCGGAGTTACTGACGCCTCCTTTCTCCCCATCCCCCTGCAACATGTACGAGAACCCCATTTGACTGGCTTCATAGGGCGCCTTGGTTCCTACGGCCTGCATCATTTCCATCCATACAGCATCGTTACACATGGGTGAACCATCATCAGGCATTGTTTCGGGTAAACACACCCAGCCATTGCTGCCTTCTGCCAGCACTTCACCTCTATACATGACCGTTGCATCTGCACTCACCATCGAAGGTGCTGCAGAGCGTGCCTGCTCTATCAAAGCGCCGTGATCCTCGGCCTGCGCTGACTCAGTGACTGCGGCCAGTCCTGCCATAACCAGCCATTTGCCTATCAACGTTTTCATTTTACTACCCTGCTTTTTATTTCTCGGGTACTACTGACCGCTTGCCAGCAAATTTTGGCAACTGACAAGTCGTGCTGGTAAGTGTAGTTCAGGCCTACATGGCGGACTCTACAGGGCACTGAAAAGGGAATACGGGAGAATGCAGGGTATTCAGCTGATCGGCCGAAACAAGGAAGACCTCAAAGTACTCAAAATCGCTCACGCCTATGAGCAAGCCGCAAAGCTGACACAAACCAATCCTACACTGGTTAAGTCATAACCGAAGAAAAGAGGGCTCAGGCCCTCTCGTTCCCGACAGCTTAAAAAGGTAATCGCCATGTTCGCTGGTATCAGTATCTGACAGCTGTTGATTGTATTTGCAATCATTATGCTGCTGTTTGGCACCCACAAACTGCGCTCGGCAGGTACGGACTTGGGCAGTGCCTTGAGTTCGTTTCGCAAAGCGGTCAATCACGACGAGTAACACTCGTGCAGGAACTGGCGCTCTCCCCTTCCGCCAGTTCCTGCTCTTACGGCGGTTATCTGGCACTGGAGGCACAGTGCATGCTGATATACTCCTGACACGACTGAACCAAAAGGAGTTGCTGCATGCTCAGCGTGCTGTCTATTACCGCCCCCATTTTCATCCTGATTGGCCTGGGCTTCCTGGCTGTTAAAAGCGGCATCCTGCCTGCAGCCGCTGCACCTGGCATGGGGCGCTTTGTACTCTACTTCAGCCTGCCGGCACTGATTTTCGGGACGCTGTCGCGCATGGAGTTCAGTGAGGTCATCGAGCCCAACTACCTGCTGGTGTATGCAAGTGCATCCCTGTTCGCACTGCTGGTCGGCGTCATCCTGCACCGTAAGCTGGTGGGCAATACGCTGCCGTTAAGCGGCGTCAAAGGCATGGGCATGGCCGTCTCTAACAGTGCCTTTATCGGCTACCCGGTGCTGTTACAGGTTTTCGGCGAGCCACCCGCTCAGGCGTTTGCCATGTCATTGATGGTGGAGAATCTGCTGATCATTCCACTGGCCCTGATCATCATCGAATCAGGTGGAAGGGATGACAGCACTTCCAGACGCCAGCATTTCGCTACCGTGTTTACGCGCGTACTGAAGAATCCGTTGGTACTGGCCATCGGTGCCGGGATGCTGGTTTCGCTGCTGCAACTGCCTCTTCCTCAGGTCATCGACAAGACCCTCAACATGCTGGCGCAGACCTCGGCAGCGGTCGCCCTATTCAGCATCGGGGGTGTTCTGGTAGGTACTTCCATTCGAGGTAATGTCTCGGCTATTCCGGCGGTAGTAGCGGGCAAGTTGCTGCTGCACCCTTTGCTGGTGTTCCTGCTGCTGATGCTGGTACCCGGGATGGATCAGGACCTGAGGCTTTCCATGCTGCTGCTCGCATCCATGCCCATGTTCAGCGTATTCCCGATCATTGCAGGCAACTACGGCTTTGGCCAAACCAGCGCCAGCATTCTGATCATCACCACTCTGATGTCCTTCTTTACGCTTACATTGATGATTGCACTGCTGACCTGAAGCAATGAATAAAAAGTAAGTATTTACATACATTGAAAAACCTGCCATTTGGAGAGTATTCACTGGATATTCAACCACTAAGAGCGACCATAAATGGGAACTTTCGGTACATTATCAGCGAGCTTATGCGCCAGCTGGATGGGGATAAACCCACCTACGGACTTTCGCTTTAGGCTTGTGATCGGATATGGAACTGTCGTGAAATGGTAATGACTTGCAGCCAAGGCTGTGCGACGCTCTACAACTCGCTTGATCCTACCTGCTGATGTTCAAGGACAGACTTATGACGCATACACTCAGCGATTTCCCCCTGCAGACCTACGACAAGCTGCGCTTTGCCGATACCGACAGTCAGGGACACGTTAACAGTGCCGTATTTTCCACCTTTCTGGAAACGGGCCGTGCCGAGATGCTCTACGATGCCGAAGCCCCGCTGGTGGCAGAGGGTGCCGTCTATGTGATCGCCAAACTGGACCTGCAGTTACTGGGTGAGGTCCGCTGGCCCGGACGTGTGGATATCGGCACAGGCGTTTTGAAAGTCGGCAACAGCTCAATGACGCTTTATCAACAGCTGTATCAGAACGAGCAGTGCGTCGCCACGGCTGAGACTATCATCGTGCAGATGAACGAAACAACACGTAAATCCCAGCCGTTATCATCTCAGGCCAAAGAGGCCCTGAGCCGGTTTCTGTTGACTCAGGCTTGAGGAGACGGGCTTCCCGCACACTTGTCCAGCCATAAAAAAACGCCGACTCTCAAGGAGCCGGCGTTTTGTTTTTGAGCTCACACCACCCGGGGCAGGTTTAGCTCAGATCAAAGCGATCCGCGTTCATCACCTTGGTCCAGGCCGCGACGAAGTCCTTGACGAACTTCTCCTTGTTGTCGTCCTGAGCGTAAACCTCAGCATAGGCGCGCAGGATTGAGTTGGAACCGAACACCAGGTCGGCACGGGTGGCTGTCCATTTAACGGCGCCACTGTTGCGATCGACAATCTCGTAGCTGTTCTTGCCGGTCGGCTTCCAGCTGTACTGCATGTCGGTCAGATTGACGAAGAAGTCATTGCTCAGCACGCCTTCCTTATCAGTAAAGACACCGTGTTTGCTGCCACCATGGTTGGTGCCCAGCACGCGCATACCACCAACCAGTACAGTCATTTCCGGTGCGGTGAGGCCCATCAGCTGGGTACGGTCCAGCATCATCTCTTCCGGGCTGACCACATAGTCGCCTTTCACCCAGTTGCGGAAGCCATCATGCAGCGGCTCCAGGTACTGGAAGGAATCGGCATCGGTCATCTCGTCTGTGGCATCACCACGCCCCGGTGCGAAAGGCACCTTGATGCTGACGCCTGCATCCTGAGCGGCCTTCTCAACCGCTGCAGTACCGCCCAGTACAATCAGGTCGGCCATGCTGACCGGCTTGCTCAGACCAGACTGCACACCTTCAAGCGCCTTGAGGACCTTGGCCAGGCGGGCAGGTTCGTTACCTTCCCAGTCTTTCTGAGGAGCCAGGCGAATACGGCCACCGTTGGCGCCGCCACGGAAGTCGGAACCACGGAAGGTACGCGCGCTGTCCCAGGCGGTTGCAACCAGTTCGCCCACACTCAGGCCAGTGGCCAGAATCTTGCCCTTGATGTCCTCTACTTCAGCGTCCGTCAGGGTGTAGTCCACAGTCGGGATCGGGTCCTGCCAGATCAAATCTTCACTGGGCACATCGGCACCCAAATAACGGCTTTTCGGCCCCATGTCACGGTGGGTCAGCTTGAACCAGGCGCGGGCAAAGACATCATCGAAGTACTCGGGGTCCTTGTAGAAACGCTCGGAAATCTTGCGGTATTCCGGATCCATTTTCAGTGCCATATCGGCATCGGTCATCATCGGCATGCAGCGGATGGAGGGGTCTTCCACATCCACCGGCATATCCTCTTCCTTGATATCCACAGGCTTCCACTGGTTGGCGCCCGCCGGGCTCTTGGTCAGCTCCCACTCATGGTTGAGCAGCATATCGAAGTAACCATAGTCCCACTTGGTCGGCTCGCTGGTCCAGGCACCTTCAACCCCGCTGGTCACGGTGTTGCGGCCGATACCACGACCCACCTTGTTGTTCCAGCCAAGGCCCTGTTCTTCTACGTCAGCACCTTCAGGCTCAGGCCCCAGATCATCGGCATTACCGTTACCGTGTGCTTTACCCACTGTATGGCCACCGGCCGTCAGGGCCACGGTCTCTTCATCATTCATGGCCATACGCTCAAAGGTGACACGCATGTCCTGAGCAGTTTTCAGCGGATCAGGGTTACCATCCACCCCTTCAGGGTTAACGTAAATCAGGCCCATCATCACGGCTGCCAACGGATTTTCCAGATCACGTTCACCGGAATAACGCGAGCCCTCACTGCCGGTCGGCGCCAGCCACTCTTTCTCGGAGCCCCAGTAGGTATCTTTTTCCGGATGCCAGATATCGGGGCGACCACCGGCAAAGCCGAAGGTTTTGAAACCCATGGATTCATAAGCCATGTTACCGGCCAGGATGATCAAATCGGCCCAGGAAAGTTTGTTACCGTACTTCTTCTTGATCGGCCACAGCAGGCGGCGCGCCTTGTCGAGGTTACCGTTGTCAGGCCAGCTGTTGAGCGGAGCAAAGCGCTGGTTGCCGGTGCCACCACCGCCGCGACCGTCGGCCACACGGTAGGAACCTGCAGCATGCCAGGCCATACGAATCATCAAGCCACCGTAGTGACCCCAGTCGGCCGGCCACCAGTCCTGGCTGTCGGTCATCAGCGCCTTGAGGTCATTCTTGACCGCTTCCAGGTCGAGCTTCTTGAATTCTTCTGCATAGTCGAAGTCTTCGCCCAGTGGGTTTGTCTTGGTGTCATGCTGGTGGAGGATGTCCAGGTTGAGCGTATTCGGCCACCATTCCATATTATCGTTACCGCTGGCGGTGTTGCCGCCATGCATGAAGGGGCATTTACCTGTGTTGTTCTGGCTCATTTCCATTTCCTCTGCTTGTTATCCAAAGACTCACAAACCGGTGTTCATAAGTGCCTGATTGCTCAGGAAACACCGTTCTCAACCTTGAGTTGGACCTGTTGTGTTTTGGTTAGCTTCAGACTAGACGCTGGCTGTGGATTAGCCAAAGTGACATTCCTAATGGCAACGATAGGCAAGACCTATCGGAATGCATGCAAAGCCCGGATGAACCCGAAACTGATCTGTTATGCAGGCAACTGTTCCTGCTCAAACCGGTTTCGCCCGGCATGCTTGGCGTTGTACAGCGCCTGATCAGCACTTCGAAGCAACGAATCGGCTGTCATTATTTGTGACAAATCCCGGTTACACACCAGGCCAATGCTGATAGTGACCTGAAGGAGTTCACCGGTTTCGGTCCTGAACTCCAGCTCACGTACCCGTTGCAGCAGGCGCTCGGCCAGTTTGGATGCCTCACCCGCGTCCGTGTTCGGCAAAATCACGGTAAACTCCTCACCACCGTAACGACCGATGCTATCCACCTTGCGCAGCTCATCCCGCAGTGCCTGAGCCACTGCAATCAGAACCCTGTCACCCTGAGCATGACCAAAACGATCATTCACCTGCTTGAAGTGGTCCAGGTCGATCATCATCAATGCCAGGGGTGAAGCAAAACGTTGTGTCCGCTCGACTTCCTGCTCCAGCCGGCTCATCAATTCTCGACGGCTTAGCACACCGGTCAGATAATCAGTCTCTACCAGTGATCTCAGTCGTTGCTGCACCGATTCACTGCCCATCAGGCGCTGCCAGAAGCCGACGGTCAGGCTCGCCAGCACAGACGCACACACCACCAGAACCGCCCAAACCCAGAGATGCATGTTATCCACCCGTTCAAGCATGCCATTGACCAGAGGGTCCATGCGTTTGGCATCGCGGCTGAAGCTGATGCCGCCACGCAGATCCCCGATTTTGTAGCCCATCTGTTCATGGCACGGCAGGCAGCTGTGGACAATATTAAGCCCTGCCATATAGCGATAACGCCCTTCAAACAACTCCACCCGCTCCAGCTCTCCGCTTTGCTCCATCCAGGTCAGGGCAGAGCGCTCCCATTCATCCGGTGCATTGGTAGGGTTAAGCGGTTTAAGGCTGGTAATGCGCAGGGCCACATCCTGGCCCTCAAGCTGCTCCGATATCTGCCGCGTCATATAAGCAGGGTTGATACGCGTCAGCTGGCGCCCATGGTTATCTGTGATGTCTCTATCCGGCAGGCGTAAATAGGGATTCGGAGAGATCTCAGGGGACACGGGAACATAGACGCCCTCCGTATCAGCATTCCAGTGACGTGCTGCCCGAATCAACTCGAACGCCGCACGCCTCTGGGCCTGGAACACGGACAAACTCGCCCCTTCGAGCGCATTCCGATTCACCAGCCAGGAAAAGCCGACGATAAGGCTGCACAGCAGCACGACGATAAGGTTGATCAGGAACAGCTGGCGCAGTTGCATCCATTTCCCACTCTTGAAGACTCCTTAAAGAATATAAGGGTTTGCTCAGGCTTCAAGCATCTGCCCATCTGTTTTTTTCCTGCAATTGTCTGTTGATCACTAAACAGACAATTGCTTCACATATTAACTCTATGTATACTACTAAGGTCTAACACACATTTTGGGGAGTGTTGTTATGAACCAGAAGCACTACACCGGTCTTGCCAATGAAGATCGTCGTATCCACCAGGAGCTGGTGGCCATGGGTTACACGGATGCCGAGGCATCTGAAAGCCAGGGTGCTGTTGCCAAGCTGTTCAACCAACTGACCGACCTGCTGACGTGGATGCGTTGGAAAGGGGAAGTCGGTGTCTATGGTTGCCGTATTGGCGCACCGCGTCACGTCTGCAAGGCGTAACGCACGATCTTCACTTCATGGTGTTGATTCCTTATCTGTTGTTTGTTGTTTGATGCCCACAGGTTCTACCTGTGGGCATTTTTTTCGCCTGTCGTTTGTACCTGCCTCAAAAATCCATCCCGGTTTCTCTCACGTAAATCTCAGTTCTACGTCTACGGAGCAAACCTGTGCCTTCTCCCCGCTTGCGGCTGATCCTGGGTGATCAGCTAAGTCTGAATATCAGCAGTCTCAAAGATATCGATCCCGAGCAGGATCTGATTCTGATGTGTGAGCTACACAGCGAAGCAACCTATGTGGCCCATCACAAAAAGAAACTGGTTCTGGTGCTGGCAGCCATGCGGCACTTTGCCAAGACGTTGAAGGAAAAAGGCTATCGCGTCTGCTATCGACGCCTCGACGATACGGACCGGGATTCTGACTTTATCCGAGAAGTTGAGCATATTCTCAACGCCTCCGGCTGCCGCCACTGTGTCATCACCAAACCTGGCGAATACAGATTGCTGCAACAGTTTCAGCAGTGGCAACAGACCTCGGACGCACATATTGAACTGCGCGAAGATGACCGTTTTCTGTCCTCAACAGACGATTTCAGAGAGTGGGCTCAGGGCAGGCGTCAGCTGCGGATGGAGTACTTTTACCGCAACCTGCGCAAGCGCTACGGTATTCTGATGCATGAGGGCAAACCCGTAGGTGGGCAATGGAATTTTGACAGTTCCAACCGCAAGGCCATGCCCGCAGACCTGACACCACCCGCCCCTGCCCGCTTTGAACCGGACAGCATCACCCAAGGCGTTATCGACCTGATTCAGACAGGCTTTCCCGACCACTTTGGAGAGCTGGATGACTTTCACTATGCCGTCACCCGCGCCCAGGCACTTGAGGTACTGAACCAGTTCATCCGTGAACGCCTGCCCCTGTTTGGTGACTACCAGGACGCCATGCGCCAGCAGGATCCCTGGTTGTTTCATTCCCACCTGAGCTTCTATATCAACCTGGGATTACTGGATCCTCGTGAGGTGATCGAAGCGGCTGAAACGGCTTATCAACAGGAAAAGGCGCCTCTCAACGCCGTCGAAGGGTTTATCCGCCAGATTTTGGGTTGGCGCGAGTATGTGCGTGGCCTCTACTGGCTGCAGATGCCGGCATATAAAGAAGGCAACTACCTGAAGGCCGACCGCCCCCTGCCCGGACTCTACTGGGGGCAAAATACCGCGATGAACTGCCTGCACCAATGTGTGGAGGATACGCGCCGTCATGCCTACGCCCATCATATCCAGCGGCTGATGGTGCTGGGTAACTTCGCTCTGCTGGTGGGGGCCAACCCCGCAGAGGTGAATGAGTGGTATTTGCTGGTCTATGCCGATGCCTATGAATGGGTGGAGCTGCCCAACGTGCAGGGCATGATCCTGTTTGCCGATGGTGGCCTGATGGCCAGCAAACCCTACGCAGCCAGCGGTGCCTATATCAACCGCATGTCGGACTATTGCCAACACTGTCGCTACGACGTGAAACAGAAAACGGGTGCCAAAGCCTGCCCTTTCAATTATCTGTACTGGGATTTTCTGGCACGTAACCGGGAGCAGCTGGAACAGAATCCGCGCCTGGGGCTGGCCTATCGCAATCTGAACAAGATGTCAGACGATGCCAGAGAAGCCATTCAGGAGAGTGCGCGTATCTTTCTACAGCAGCTGGACTGAATCAGCGCAGCAAGCTGCCCAGTGAGCCGGGTGGCAGGGTATCCAGAGGTTGCTTGCGGTATTTGAGCAACTGTGTCTGGCGCAATTTCTCAGCCGGCTCCAGTGGTAGTCGGTCCGTGAGTCGCAGATAGCGATCCACCATGCGGAAACGCTCATCGCGTTTGCTGGCATTATCACGCGCCGCCTCCAGGAATAGCTGGGCCAGATTCAACAGCGCCGGTACATTACCCGGATCGTACTCGATGGCCAGGCCAAAATAGCGGATCGCCTGAGACAGCTTACCGGCCAGGTAGTGTTTAACGCCCAGACGGTTAACCTTGTCGCTCATGGCATGGTCGCGACGCACTCCACCCTTGGCGGCGGGCTCCTGAGTGGTTTCAGGCTCAAGCATGGGTACCTTGTCACCGGACAGCAGCAACTGCTCGCGATCCAGTTGCAGAGGCTGCTCAAGTGACTGGTTATGCTCATTGGCAACAGAACGAAACTGCTGTGCCTGGGAAGCTTCCCCCAGGTCTTCACAAATCTTGGCTCTGAGCAGGTTGGAGCGCACCTTGAGCGTGTTATCCCTCGGAAAAGCAAACTCGGCGTTATTCAGCACCACATCGAAATCGTTACGCAGATCAATCTGGCGACGGCTGTCCGCATCCAGCATTTCCAGGCGTCGAATATTGGCCAGACGCAGATAGGGCTCAGGGGAACGGTAGCAACTGCGGCGCCCCAGCTGGATGGATTTGCGGTAGGCTCCTTCGGCCATATCCAGCACACGGGTTTGGGTCGCGACTCGCCCCAGTTCCATCTGGCGCGGAATCCCCATGGGGGACTTGGACGTCGCCTGTTTCAGAATATCTCGCGCGTCATCAAGATCACCGTTTTTCTCATGCACCTTGGCCAGCAGGTCATAGGCCGAGATCAGCAACGGGAAGTTTTCAATCAGGCTGCCCAGCAGCTCTTTGGCTTCATTCAACCGGTTCATGGCCGCCAGAGATTCGGCCATCACCAGGCCAATTTCCTTGTCCTGAGTCTGCCAGAACAGGGGTTCCAGCACCTCATAGGCTTCGTCCGGTCGTTTAAGCTGTATCAGCAGACTGGCTTTAAGGCGGCAGGCGTAGTCGTAGTTAGTGTCCTGACGCGGGATATCGTCACAGGCGATGACAGCACCTTCCAGATCTCCGACTTCGATGGACTGCTCCACCGGTCGCAGTACCTGCTTGCGCAGGACCAGCTGATCAAGACGACTTTTGAGTTCGTCGATGGTAAAGGGTCGGGTCAGCAGATCGTCAGGACGGCTGTCGATGGCATGCAACACCACCTCCTGAGACGCATCGCTGGTCATGAAAATCCAGCCGGCGGTAGGTCGGATATAGCCCCGGTAACGTGCCTCCTCGAGCAGCTGCATACCGGTGACCGAATCGCTGCTGTTGTGGCCCAGCAGAATAATGTCGTAGGAGGACTCCTGAATCAGCGTCAGCACCTTGTCGTTCACCGTGGTGGCGAGAAGGTTTTTCACGCCCAGTTCGCGCAACATGTAGTAAATCGTCGACCGCAGATTACCGCTGCTGTCGATCAGGAGTACGCTTTTATTAGAGTAGTCGACTGTCCTGGACGCCACTGTGGCTGTTTACCTATTACCAAACGCTGGGAACCCTTATCGGGCGGGGTTGCTAACAGTATACAGAGGGAGGTGCGGGCGCAGAAGACTCGGGCAGAGACAAACAAAAAAACGCCGAGCATCGGGTGAGCATGCTCGGCATCAAAGACAGTTCTATGCTGTGGGTTCACTATAGAGAATCACCGGGTGGGCGTTTATGATGTCGATCAATTTTTGCGCTGCAACGAACTGACCCGCATCAATTAATACCAACGCCTAACACGCCTGCCTGCCGTTTTCCTCTAAAATGTCGACAATACGAGGAGAAAAATAAAGACAATGACTACGGCCCTGATTTCACACAAGGACTGCCAGCTGCACAACCTGGGTCCTGAACACCCGGACAGCCCCATTCGCCTGGCGGCGATTCACAAGGTACTGGAACGTACCGGCCTGATCGACCAGCTGGACCAGATCACGGCGGTACCTGTTACCGAAGAGCAGATCTCGCTGGCACACCATCAGCTGCACAGCAAGCGCCTGGATGCCCAGCAACCCGGCTCCGGCATTGTCTATACCGACGATGATACCGCCATGTGCCCGGACAGCATGAATGCTGCACGGCTGGCAGCCGGCGGCGTTATTCTGGCGGTTAACCGCGTGCTTGCCGGCAAGGCCGAAAATGCCTTCTGTGCCGTGCGCCCACCCGGCCATCACGCCGAGTACAATCTCGCCATGGGCTTTTGCCTGTTCAACAATGTGGCCATTGGCGCTGCTCATGCACTGCAGCAAGCCGATATTCAACGCGTCGCCATCCTCGACTTTGACGTGCACCACTGCAACGGCACTGTGGATATCTTCAAGGACCGCCCCGAAGTACTGGTCTGCTCGACCTTCCAGCACCCCTATTACCCGGAGCGCTACCACCAGATCGATCGCCCCAACATCGTCAACTGCCCGATCGCGGCGCACACCGAACCACATATTTTCCACCGCGCCGTGGAAGAGCATTGGCTGCCGGCACTGGATGCACACAAGCCGGACATGATTTTCATCTCTGCCGGTTTCGATGCACATAAGGAAGACCCCATGGCCGACCTTAACCTGGATGAAGAGGACTTCCGCCAGGTGACCAAGGTGATCAAGGCCGTAGCCGAGCGCCACTCACAGGGCCGCATCGTGTCCGTGCTGGAAGGCGGCTACAACCCTGTCGCACTGGCATTCAGCGTGCAGGCACACCTGGAAGTACTGGCCGGTTTCTGATCCGGCCTTTCCTTTCTTCTCGTTACAGCCTGTAAACAGGCATAAAAAAACGGAGCCCTGGGGCTCCGTTTTTCGTTCAAGGCTCTGTCGCTGTATCAGCCGACAAACTTGATCATCACACCGGCCGCTACCGCCGAGCCGATAACACCGGCCACGTTCGGACCCATGGCGTGCATCAGCAGGAAGTTCTGCGGGTTGGCTTCCAGACCCAGCTTGTTGGATACACGCGCCGCCATAGGCACCGCGGATACACCGGCTGAACCGATCAACGGGTTGATGGCATTGCCACCCTGCAGCTTGTTCAGGCCCTTGGCCATGAGAACACCACAGGCGGTACCGATACCGAAGGCAACAATACCCAGCACCAGAATACCCAGTGTCTGCACATCCAGGAATTTGTCGGCAGACAGCTTGGAGCCAACGGACAGACCCAGGAAGATGGTGACGATGTTGATCAGTGCGTTCTGGGCGGTATCGCTCAGACGGTCCACAACGCCACATTCACGCATCAGGTTACCGAAACAGAACATACCCAGCAGCGGTGCCGCATCCGGCAGCAGCATGGCTACCAGGATCAACAGCAGGATCGGGAACATGATCTTTTCGACCTTGGATACGTGACGCAGCTGGCTCATGCTGATCTTGCGCTCGGACTCGGTGGTCAGGGCACGCATGATCGGCGGCTGAATCAGCGGTACCAGAGCCATGTAGGAGTAAGCTGCCACAGCAATGGCACCCAGCAGGTGCGGAGACAGCAGGCTCGCCACATAGATCGCCGTCGGACCGTCAGCACCACCGATGATACCGATAGCCGCTGCGTCCTGAATGCTGAAGTCCAGAATGCCAAAGCTGCTCAGCGCGACAGCACCCAATACGGTAGCAAAGATACCGAACTGAGCCGCAGCGCCAAGGAACAGCGTCTTGGGGTTAGCCAGCAGCGGACCGAAATCAGTCATGGCACCAACACCCATGAAGATGATCAGCGGAGCGGCACCGGAGGCGATCGCAACGGTATAGAAGTTGTACAGCATACCGTTGTTGTAGCCATTATCCTGCGCAACCAGACTGGCGGCCGCGTGGGTGCTGGCATTGGAGTTGTGGTATGCATGCGCCAGCTCGTGCACGTCGGTACTGTTGACACCCAGTACACTCGCCAGGCCCTGCAGCACTTCCGGTTTGGCAAAGTGGATCGCATTTTCCACTGCCGACATCGCCAGACCCGCTTCCGGGATATTCGCCAGAATACCGCCGAAGCCGATCGGAACCAGCAGGAGCGGCTCAAAATTCTTGCGGATAGCAAGAAAGAGCAGCACCAGACCAATAATCATCATGGTCAGCTGGCCAAAGGAGATATTGTATACCCCCGAGGCCAGCCACAGATCGAGTAGCTTATCCATGCAGCGTTACCTTAGGCCAGGGTGACCAGAGAGTCACCGACCTGAACGGCATCACCCTCTTTCACGTCTACGGAGACCACAGTACCGGCGCGCGCGGCACGGACTTCAGTTTCCATCTTCATCGCTTCCAGGATAACCAGCACGTCGCCTTCCTGAACAGCCTGACCAGCAGCAACCTGAACCTTCCAGATGTTACCTGCCAGCGGTGCACCTACAGGCTCACCGGAACCTGCTGCAGGTGCAGCTGCCGGAGCAGCGGCGGGCGCGGCAGCCGGAGCCGACTGAATGGAGGACACATCGCCGCCCTCAGTCACCTGAACCACGTAGTTCTGGCCGTTAACGTTGATTGTGTAGACTTCCGGTCCGTTGTTTTTCGGGGCTGCCATGGTTTTTGCGTCCTCAAGAGTCGGTACAGGTTCAAAGGCGTCAGGGTTACCGCGGTTTTCCAGGAATTTCAGGCCAATCTGCGGGAAGAGAG
>NZ_JBLXGP010000025.1:0-14379 GCF_048260565.1 Roseibium sp.
TACATATGACCGCAAGCGATCCGGAACACCTGAGAACTTCAACCTTGCAACCACGGGGCCGTCCACATATGGGTCCCCGATCGCGCTTCGCTTGTCGGGGATGACAATCAGTGGGCGGGACAAGGTCGTGCGTCAACGTCAATCTCGGTTGTCATCCCGGGCGAACGTCAGTGAGACCCGGGACCCAGTACTCCGTGTCCTCTTGGATCAAACCGTAGCTTTCACCTCAAGCAACCAACCTCGCGGGATACTGGGTCCCTGCCTGCGCAGGGACGACAACCGGGAGTGTGGCATGGTCTTGCCCACTCATCGGTTCAATCTCGCCCCTGCTCCCTACTCGTTCACCACCATGGCGATCGCCCAATCGTCGCCGTCCTGGATGAGGTGGTAGTGGCAGGTGAATTCCAGCACGGCATCGCCGTTGTCGTTTTCCTGGTGCCAGTCCAGAGTGACGAGGGCGGCCGTGCCGCTGACGTGGCTGGACGAGACATGGAAGTCGGAATAGGTGACGCCTTCCTTTTCAAGGACGGCCAGCAGCGCCTCGATATTCTCCAGGAGTTCGTCTTCGTCGGAGAAGACATGGCCCTTTTCGTGCTGCCAGATGATCGCCGGCAGAGCGAAACAGTCGGCAATCCGCTCCGCGTCGAAATCGTTGAAGCCGGTCTGATAGTCGTCGAAGAGCTGCGCGATCGCCTCGATGGCCTCGCCCCCGGGATCGGCGCCCGATCCGTTGGTCCCGCGCCCGTTATCGTCGGACATGTCTTGCCCCATCCTCTTCCGCCTGCCGGATCTTTTGAAACTTCGGCAGCATCTCAGCCTATCATATTGACGGGATGCAGCTGTCGTCCATCCACATGCGGCAGGTATCCAGAGAAGGATGAGTCTTCCTTTGGTCGGCCACCCTCCTAGCGGGGGATGTTCTGGCAGGAGGCGTAGAGCCCGACGAGCTGTCCGCCGTTGGAACACAGGATGCCGCCCCACTGAAAGCCGCGCTGACCGTTGTCCAGCGCCACCTCGAACCAGTCGTAGCCATCAAAGCTGACGCCTGTGTTGGACAGAATGGTCAGGTAGGTTCCGTCCTCGATGTTGCCGATCTGCGGGTAATTGGTTCCGGGGCCCGCACGCAGCCGACCGCCGAGCGACTGGCCGACATGGTTGAGCTGTTCTGGTCCGCCGAGAACCGTCGGAGGCGGCGGCGCCACCGGAGCGCGGGCGGTTGTCACCTCACACGGGAACGACACGTCGCCGAGCCAGAGGGTTCCGCCCTGTTCCGTCCTCTGGAACGAGATGCCCGAATTGTCGCTGACGTAGGCGCCGTTCGGCATCGCCGGGAGCGAGGCGATATCGTCGGGCCCGGTATACTGGGCTCGGCCCTCTTCCGGGATCGTCTCAACAAAGGCATCGACCGTGCCGGTCCGGCACTTGTAGGTGCGGTTTTCCGAGGCCGCCGCAGCGGATGAACCGACGGCAGCGCCGATGAGCGCAAGGGCAAAGGTCAACAGCAAACGGGATCTCACATTATCCTCCGAGTCGAAAATCATTGATCGCAATTCCCGCCGGATCTTACCCGAAGTGATCCGGCGCTGGCCACTGCTGACAGGAACCATTCACCGGCATCTCGCCTTTCCGGTTCGTCCCGCCTACAACAGGCTTATGGCTGTCGAAGTCCCCTATTCGATATTTCAGGCGCACCCGGAGTAATTGATGAAATACAAATGGCACGGGTTTGCTGAAGTGGCGCCCTTTGAAGTCAACGCTGAAGTGTTGGAAGGGGCTTCCGGCGCATTCGTGAATGTTATCGCGTTGGCACGCGACATAGATGAAGTCCAAGATCTTACGCAGAACTGGCTCGGCCAATTCGGCCTGAATCTAATCACCCTTTCCAACGTAAAGTTGATCACCTCGAAGGCTTACCAGAAAGGCGGTTTGCCTGATGAAATGCTCCAACTGGCAAATCAGGTGAGCGAAACCTGTCCCGTCCAGTTTTCAACATTCGATGCTTTTCCATAATAAACTGGCATTTACGAGAACCCGTTAGCCTTCTCTACGACCTATCAGACACTTCATGACCCCAAGTCTTCTCCCTCAGCGTTTTCAGGACTGGTTCGCCGCGAGGGGCTGGGCGCCGCGCGCGCATCAGCTGGAGCTGGTGGAGAAGCTCGGCCAGGGCCGCTCCACGCTGCTCATCGCCCCCACCGGGGCCGGCAAGACG
This sequence comes from Roseibium sp., assembly GCF_048260565.1. Lineage (GTDB taxonomy): Bacteria > Pseudomonadota > Alphaproteobacteria > Rhizobiales > Stappiaceae > Roseibium. Next base: position 2,213 of record NZ_JBLXGP010000025.1, read on the forward strand.
CTGGCGGGCTTCCTGCCGAGCCTCGTGGAGCTGGAGGCGCGGGGCAAGAAGAAACCGGGCTCGGCCGGATCGCAGGGCGTGCATACGCTTTATATCTCGCCGCTGAAAGCGCTCGCCGTCGACATCGCCCGCAACCTGGAAGCGCCGGTGTCCGAAATGGACCTGCCGATCCGGATCGAAACCCGCACCGGCGACACGCCGTCCCACAAGCGCCAGCGGCAGAAGCTCAATCCGCCGGATATGCTGCTGACCACGCCGGAGCAGATCGCCTTGCTCCTGTCGGATCCGGCCGCGGAACAGCTGTTTTCCTCGCTGAAAACCGTCATCCTCGACGAGTTGCATGCGCTGGTGACCTCCAAGCGCGGCGACCTGCTGGCGCTTGGCCTTGCGCGCCTGCACCGTCTCGCACCGGGCCTCAGGACCATCGGCCTGTCGGCGACCGTCGCCGAACCGGATGACCTCAGGGCCTATCTGGTCGGCCAGCCCGACCCGGAGGGGCGCGCCCTGTCCGATGTGGTTGAGGTCGCCGGCGGAGCGGAGCCGGATATCTCCATTCTCACCTCTGAAGAACGGGTACCCTGGTCCGGCCATTCGGCCCGCTATGCGCTCCACGACATGTACCGGCTGATCAAGGATCACCGGGTGACGCTGCTGTTCGTCAACACGCGCAGCCAGGCGGAGGCGATCTTCCAGAACCTGTGGCGGATCAACGACGACACGCTGCCGATCGCGCTGCACCACGGCTCGCTCGACGTCGGCCAGCGGCGCAAGGTGGAAGCGGCCATGGCGGCGGGCGTGTTGCGCGCCGTCGTCGCCACCTCCTCGCTGGATCTAGGCATCGACTGGGGCGACATCGATCTGGTGGTCAATATCGGCGCACCGAAGGGCGCGAGCCGTCTGGCCCAGCGGATCGGGCGCGCCAACCACCGCATGGACGAACCGTCGAAGGCCGTTCTCGTTCCCGCCAACCGGTTCGAGGTACTGGAATGCCAGGCCGCCCTGCAGGCCTCCAAACGGGGCGACCAGGACACGCCGCCGCTCCGGAAAGGCGCGCTCGACGTTCTGGCGCAACACATCCTCGGGCTTGCCTGTTCGGCACCGCTTGACGTTGACGATACCTTTGACGAGATCCGCTCCTCGGAGACCTACCGGCATCTCGACCGGGAAAGCTTCGACAAGGTGCTCGAATTCGTCGCCACCGGCGGCTACGCGCTGAAAACCTACGAGCAATACGCGAAGCTCAGAAAGGGCAAGGATGGGCTGTGGCGGATCGCCCATCCCAAGATCGCGCAACAATACAGACTGAACGTGGGCACCATCGTCGAAGCGCCGATGCTGAAGGTGCGGCTCGTCCGGTCGAAGGCCGACGGACGGCGCACCCCGGTCGGACGCGGCGGACGCCTGCTCGGCGAGATCGAGGAATATTTCATCGAGCAGCTGGAGCACGGCGACACGTTCCTGTTCGGCGGCGAAGTGTTGCGCTTCGAGGGCCTGCGCGAGAACGAGGCCTATGTGTCGCGAGCGCGATCCGACGACCCGAAAATTCCCGCCTATATGGGCGGCAAGTTTCCGCTGTCCACCTATCTGGCCGAGGGCGTGCGCGCCATGCTGGCGACGCCTGCCACATGGCCCAATCTGCCGGAGCAGGTGCGCGAGTGGCTGGAACTGCAGAAGCTGAAATCGAAGCTGCCGGAGCGCGACGGCCTGCTGGTGGAAACCTTTCCCCGCAACGACAAGCACTACATGGTCTGCTACCCGTTCGAAGGTCGGCTGGCGCACCAGACGCTCGGCATGCTGCTCACCAGGCGGCTGGAACGGCTCGGCGCCCGGCCCCTGGGGTTCGTCGCCAATGACTATGCGCTTGCCGTCTGGGGCCTGGGCGACCTGTCGCTGTATTTTTCCACAGGCAAGATCGACCTGAACGGGCTGTTCGAGGAAGACATCCTGGGCGACGATCTGGATGCGTGGCTGGCGGAATCCAGCCTGATGAAGCGCACTTTTCGCAACTGCGCGGTGATCGCCGGCCTGATCGAGCGCCGGCATCCGGGAAAGGAAAAATCCGGCCGGCAGGTCACGGTCTCCACCGACCTTATTTATGACGTTTTGCGCGCCCATGAACCGGACCACATTCTCCTGAAGGCCACGTGGAACGACGCGGCCGAAGGACTTTTGGATATCTCCCGGCTGAGCCAACTTCTTTCCCGGATCAAGGGTCGAATCACGCATACTCGCCTTAGCCGGGTATCGCCGCTTTCGGTCCCGATCCTTCTGGAGATCGGCCGGGAGCCCGTTTACGGCGAAGCCATGGAGAGCATTCTGGAAGACGCAGCCGAAGATCTTGTCCTGGAGGCCCTTGGATGACCGCGCTGAGTTCGCATTCGCGCCAATTCGCCACCGTACCCGTGTGTCACGACATCCAGGTCAACGGGCAGCTGGTCGGCCTGCACGACAGCGGCGCGCTCTGGTGGCCGGAGGAAGCCACCCTCGTCGTCTCCGACATGCATCTGGAAAAAGGCTCGTCCTACGCCCGGCGCGGCACATTGCTGCCGCCCTATGACACGGCGGTCACCCTGGAAAAGCTTGCCGCCGTGATCGATGCCTTCGAGCCGACGCGGGTGATCTCGCTCGGCGACAGCTTCCACGACGAAAACGGCTCCGACCGGCTGCCGCCGTCCTACCGGGCCATGCTGACATCGCTGCAGCTCAACCGGGAATGGATCTGGGTGACCGGCAACCACGACCCGATCGCGCCTGTCCGCCTGTGCGGCGAGACCGCGGAAGAGGTCACCATCGGGCCGCTGACCTTCCGCCACGAGCCGACGGAGACGATCAGCCCGACGTTAAGCGCGGGCGAGGTCTGCGGCCATCTGCATCCGGCCGCCCGCGTGCGCCGCTTCGGCCGCTCCATCCGCCGCCCCTGTTTCCTGACCAACGGAAGCCGCCTCGTCCTGCCCGCCTTCGGCGCGCTCACCGGCGGGCTCAACGTTATGGACCGGGCGTTCTGCAGCTACTTCGAACCCCGCCGCTTCTCCGCCTTCCTGCTCGGCGACAACCGGCTCTACCCGTTCACGGCCTCGCGGCTGATCGGGGACTGAAGCTTTAGCGTTCAGCTCAGATCATCAAGTTCTTCGTGAATACTGCCGACGATTTCGGCGCGTTGCTGCGCGGATTTGCCGGCAACGGAGGCATAGGTCAGCGCCAGAAGCCGGATGGCGCTGCCGACGGCCGTGTGCGACGGACCGAGGGCGAAACTGGCGACATGGCAGGGCAGCACCACCTTTGACGAGCGCTGCATTTCCAGCATGGTCGTCCGGTCGGTGATCGTGATGACATTCAGCCGGCTGGTCTTCGCGTAGCCCAGGATGGCCTTCAGGATCGTCGGCTGCGGCGGCAGGGTGATCAGCAGGAGCACATCCTTCGGGCCGGTCATGGCGAGATCCTCCGCCCAGGAACCCTGGTTGATGCCCAGGATCATCACGCTGTGGCGCAAGCGCGAGAGCAGCAGCCGCGCGTAGCGGGCGAACCCCTCTTCCGACCCGAGACCCAGCACCCAGACACGCGGCGCCTCGCCGATCAGTTCGGCCGCCTCGCGCACCTTGTCGGAGCGCAATTCCTCGAAGGTCCGGGTGAGATTCTTGAGTTCAAGCTCCAGATGGGCCCCGATCGTGCGCCCCAGGGCCATCTGTTCGGAATTGGTGACGGACAGCTCGTAGGGCTCGGTGCGGTTGCGCTCCTCGCGGGCCTGAAGCTTCACCTCATTGAAGTCGGCATAGCCCAGATGCTGGAAGAAACGCGCGGCGGTCGCCTTGGAAACCCCTGCCATTTCCGCAATTTCGGTGGCCGAATGGGTGAGGATGTCATCCTGCCGGTCCAGAACGAGCTGGGCCAGTTTCTGCTCCCCCGCCGTGAGCTTCGAATACCGTTCCTGAATTCTCAAAACGAGGCGCGACGCCATGAAACCAACCCGATTCTGAAGTTCGCATGAAAAATTATTAGCATCCCACTTGCAATAATGAAACATCAGTTTCATGATCATGAAACGTTGAAACTCGAGGAAGCAATGTCCAGTTCACGTCTAATCCGGCAACGCATCTGGGATCGGTTGAAGGACGCCGCGAAGGCCGATACGCGCCTTCACCTGGACTTCGCGGAAGTCATTCCGGATTTCAAAGGCTCCGGCGAGGCGACCGACCGCATCGTCGCCCAGGACGCGTTCAGGAACAGCCGGCTGGCATTCGTCACGCCGGACAACTCGATGACCGAACTGCGCCAGCGGATGATCGAGGCCGGAATCCCCTTCGTGATGTCGACCTACAATATCCGCCGCGGATTTCTTTATCTGGAACCCGACGTCGTGCCGGAGGGTGCCGCGCTTTATGCCTCCTGGCTCGACGGGATGGAGCATTTCGCAAGGCCGGTCAGCCTGGAGGACATCGCCGCGCTCGGGCGGTTCGACTTCGCGGCGACCGGTGCTTCGGCCGTCACGACGGAGGGTATCCGTTTCGGCAAGGGCCACATCTATTTCGACCTGGAATGGGGCATGTTCACCGATCTCGGGCTGATGGAGGAGACCACGCCGGTGGCCGCCATCGTTCACGACGTTCAGGTGGTCGACGAGAAGATCATGGTCAGCGAGACCGATATCGCCATCGACATGATCGCGACTCCGACCCGGCTGGTCCATGTGGAACGCCAAACGCGCCGCCCGCGCGGCATCCGCTGGGACCTGATCTCGAAAGACCGGATTTCCGAAATCCCCCCGCTGCAGGAGCTTGCCCGCATGCGGGGCATTGCATGACACCTACCCGAATAACGGAGACTGATCCAGATGAACATTGCCCTCGATAGACGCCGCTTCCTGTCCCTGATGGCCGCCACCACGGCCCTGCCCGCCATGAGCCGATATGCCGGCGCCGCCACCCCGTTCAACTTCCAGGCCTCGTGGATCAACGATGCCGAGTTTACCGGTTATTTCATTGCCGCGGACAAGGGCTACTACACCGACGCAGGCCTGGACCTGACCTATTTTTCCGGAGGCCCGGACGTCATTCCCGAAAGCACGCTGATCGCCGGCAAGGCGGATCTGACGCTGACCACGCCCGATACGACCATCAAGGCGATTGCGGAACAGGGCGCGCCCTTCAAGATTATCGGCGCGCAGTATCAGAAGAACCCGATCGGCATCGTGTCGCTCGCCTCCAACCCGATCAAGACGCCTGAGGACCTCATCGGCAAGACCCTCGCCGCGCCGCCGGTCAACGTGATTTCCGTCGAGGCCATGCTGAAGATTTCCGGTGTCGACCGGTCGAAGGTCAACATCGTGCCCTATGCCTATGACCCGACGCCGCTGATCAAGGGCGAGATCGACGCCTCGCTCGATTTCACCACCAACGTTCCCTACACGATCGACCAGGCCGGTGCCGAGGCAACCTCCTTCCTGCTTTACGATTTCGGATTCACCATCTTCAACGACACGGTGGTCGTCACCGAGGAAACGCTGAAGACCAGGCGCAAGGACCTCGTCGCCTTCCTCAAGGCCTCGCGCATGGGCTGGGACGAGAACTTCAAGGACACCACCGTCTATCCGCCGATGTTCGCCGACAGCTGGTTCAAGGGTACCGGCCGTTCGATCGAGAACGAAATCTATTTCAACGGCGCGCAGAAGCCGCTGATGGAAGCCCCCGGCGGCATCTTCTCCATGAGCGAGGAAGCGATCGAGGCCAATATCAAGGCGCTCGCCGAGGTCGGCATCGCCGCCAAGCGGGAGTATTTCGACACCACCGTGCTGGAAGAGATCGGATGAGCGCGCAAGCGGCCATCTCCATCAATCACGTGTCGCGGTCCTTTGCGGGCCGCGGCGCTGCCGTCCAGGCGCTGGACGATGTTTCCCTCGACTGTCCGGCCGGGTCGTTCACCGCCCTGATCGGGCCTTCGGGCTGCGGCAAATCCACCATGCTCAGGATCGCCCTCGGCCTCGACACGCCCAATGAGGGCGATGTCCTGATCGGCGGCATGAAGCCGTTCCAGGCGGCGAAGAGCGGCATGACCGGGGTCGCCTTCCAGGATGCCGCGCTGATGCCCTGGCGCTCGGTGGAAGACAACATCATGCTGCCGCTCGACGTCCTGAACCGCAACCGGACGGAATTCGAAGAAAAGGTCGCGAAGCTCATCGACCTGGTCGGGCTTTCCGGATTTGAAAAGGCTCTTCCGGGCGAGCTTTCCGGCGGCATGCGCCAGCGCGCCGCGATCGCGCGTTCGCTGGTCACGACGCCGCAGGTGCTGTTTCTGGACGAGCCGTTCGGCGCGCTCGACCAGATCCTGCGCCGCCAGATGAACGTCGAACTGCAGCGCATCTGGATGGAGAACCGGGCGACGACGCTGCTTGTAACCCATGGCATCGACGAGGCCATTTTCCTGGCCGACCGTGTCGTCGTCATGCAGAGCCGGCCGGGCCGGATCGGCAAGATCATCGACGTCCCCTTTATCCGCCCGCGCCGGCCGGAGCTTTTTTCCCTTCCCCCTTTCCACCAGCTGGAAAGGGAAATCGCGGAGGCCCTTGATGGCCACTGACGCCATGGCCGGCCGCGCGACGAAAACAGCCGAAAAGGAGGCCGCCGGAACCCGGTTCGCTCACCTCGCGACCTTACGCAACTGGCTGATCCTGTTCGTTCTGTGGGAGATTGCCGGGCGTCTGAAACTGGTTGCCGACGGCGCCTTGCCGGCGCCTTCCAGCGTGCTCTTCCGGTTATGGACCGACCGGGCGGACTATCCGGCGCATATTCTGGCGACGGTCGAGGCGGCGGGCGCCGGCTTTCTGATCGGCAACGTTGTCGCCGTTGCCGCCGGTGTCCTCTTCGCCCTTTATCCGGTCACGGCACGGCTGGCGCGCGGCATCAATGTCGCGATCTTCGCCCTGCCGCCGATCGCCATTTCCCCAATCCTCGTCATCACCTTTTCCGGCATGGAGCCGCGCATCATCCTGGCGGCGGTCGGCTGTTACTTCGTCACCATGAGCGCCACCGTCACCGGGATCACCCAGACCGACGGCCGGGCGATCGACATCGTCAGGGCCTATGGCGGCGGGCGCTGGCAGATCCTGCGTTACGCCCAGTTCCGAAGCGCCCTGCCCTCCATTCTCGCCGGATTGCGGATTGCCGCGCCCAATGCGGTTCTCGGCGCCATCCTCGCCGAATTCGGCGGCGGCGGGCGCTATGGCCTGGGGGTCTACCTGATCGGCTCGCTCGGCCGCGGCGAACCGGATCGGCTGTGGGGCATCGGCCTTGCCGCCACCCTGATCGCCGGGCTTGCCTATGCGCTCTTCTCCGTGCTCGCGGCACGGCTGACCGGCGCGTCCAAGGCCGTCACCGTTCCGGCGAGCCCGCCGGCAGCGGCAAAGGATGCCAACCGGCTGCACGAGGCGGGCCTCGTTCTCGCCTCGCTCGCCCTGCCCTTCCTGCTGTGGTGGCTGCTGCTTTATGCCATGGGTACGCCGGCCATGATCGCCAAGACCCCAGCGGCGCTTTTCGACTACCTGTTCCTTGCGCCCAACAGCGCGGCAAGCCAGGCCAAGCTCCTTGCGGCTCTCGCCCAGACTCTGCCCATGACCATCATAGGCATGGCGCTCGGCCTTGCCTTTGCCTTTGCGCTTGCCCTCGGATCCGTGCTTTTTCCGGCGATCATCCGGGGCTTCATGCCGGTGGCCCTGGTCACCCAGACCATGCCGCTGGTGGCGCTGACACCGCTTCTGGTGCTCATGCTCGGCCGCGGTCCGTCGGTGATCCTCTGGATTACGGTTTCGGTGACCTTCTTCCCGGCCTTCGTGACCCTGGCGCAGGGGCTCTCGCTGGTGCCGCGCGCGGCCCTGGACGTGCCGAAGGCCTATGGCGCTGGCCCGCTGAAACAGTTGCGCTTCGTCTCGATCCCGGCCTCGCTACCCTATCTCTTCGCCGCGACACGGCTTGCCGTTCCACGCGCGCTGCTCGGCGTCATGATCGCCGAATGGCTCGCCACCGGCACCGGCCTCGGCAACCTGTTGAACCAGTCACGCGGATATCTGGACTACGGCATGATCTGGGCCGTCGCCGTCGTCTCCGTGCTGGTCTCCGTCCTCTTCTATCAATGCGTCGTCGTCATTGAGCGGCGCGTCCTGTCCAGGCGCGGCATGGCGCCCGCGCAATAAGCATTCAGGGAGTTTCAACATGGATATCGTCGACCACAAGACCTCGGTTCGCGAACGCGTCTGGAGCGAATTGCGCAAGGTTGCCGTACCGGACAGCCGGTTTCACTTCGACTTCGGAGAATTCATCGCCGATTTCGAGGGCGGCGAAGCGGCCGTGCAGAGGCTCGTCGATCACTCTTATTACCGCGATTCCGGCTACATCTTCATCACGCCGGACAATTGCCTGGACCGCCTGCGCCTGCGCGCGCTGCAGGACGGCAAGAAAGTGCTGATGACGACCTATTCCATCAAGCGCGGCTTCTGGCTGCTCGATCCGGCGGAAATCGACCCGGAGCTTTATCTCTATGCCTCCACGCTGGACGGCATGGAGCATGTGGGCAAACCGCTGACGCTCAAGGATATCGCCGCCATGCCGACGGTCGACTACATGGTCACCGGAACCGGGGCCATCAACACCAAGGGCATCCGCTTCGGCAAGGGCCACGGCTTCTTCGACGCCGAATGGGGCATGCTCTACCAACTCGGCCGGGTCACCACCGCGACGCCTTCGGCCGCGGTGGTGCACGACTGCCAGGTTCTGGACGAAGACCTCACCCCGGATGTCTACGACACGGTCGTCGACGTGATCTTCACACCGACCCGCACCCTGTCCGTGGACAGCCCCCACAAACCCACCTGCGGCATCATCTGGGACCGGCTCGACCCGCACATGTACGAAACCATCCCGCCGCTGCAGGAACTGAAGGGGATGGGGCTGTAGGGTCGGAATGGAATCGAGCCTTGGGGCGAATGGTTCTGCCAGTTGCCGGCTTGCGACTGACCGGGGACTAACGCTTCCATTGGTAGGACGTTCGACCGGACGGCATTTCCTTCTTTACCAAGGAAATCTCTGCGCCAACCTGGGGCGGCATCCCATTCGTATCGCCGGATGCGGTGATCTTCTGGCCGCTATCGAGTGCCACGAATATGTGAATTAGATCCGGATGGAATTTGGAGTCAGTCGGCCCCCATGAAATCACGGTTCCGGAAACGGTGGACCACTTTGCCTGGCTGTTATCGTATCCGAACCAGACGAATACCGATCCCAAGGCCACCAGTGCCGCAATGACGACCAGAACGGAAACGATGCGCTCACGCCAAATAAGATAGGTTACCCACCGGTTTCGAGACATGGGAAACCCTAACCCGCCCCGCCGTTGCGGCTGTACGGGGTGCTGGAATCCCAGAGATAAATCGTTCTGCCGGAGGACGTGGTCTTTCTTGTGAGCGAGAGCGCTTCGCCCACCAAGGGCGCCCGGCCGCTGGCCTGCGCCACCGCGGTGACCCGCTCACCGGCTTCCAGTTGCAAGAAAACCCAAATGACAGGAGACCCGGTTTCATCCAGGTTTCTGGACCACGAGAGCACCGTGCCTTCGGCCGTAGAATAATTCGCAGGACCAAATCCGCTCTTAAGCGAAAGAAGTCCGATCCCGACCCCGATAAACCCTACAAGGACGACAGCTATGGGGCTGATCTGCGGGATCTTTTCGCGGAGATTGAGGTAGATCAGGCGCCGGTTTCGATACATGGCGAGAGATTATCCGCATAGGACAGAAGACACAATCAGGGATGGTGCATTCACAGCCTGTGCGTTAAGACAAACCTCTATCCGAACCCCTTGATCCGCCTCGCCGTTTCCGGGTCCAGAAAGCCTCTCACGGTTGCTTCCGTTTCCAGGGCCATGGCCATTTCCAGGCTGGCGCCGCCGGGTCTCGTCAGGATGCGGCGGAGGTCCTGGAGGGGGCCCTTCGGAAGGGTAGCGAGGCGTTTGGCGAGGGTGGTGGATTTTTCCAGGAGGTCTTCGTCGGGGACCACCTCGCGGATCATGCCCCACTCGTAGGCCTGTTGGGCGTCGAAGCGGTCGCCGAACAGGATCATGTCGCGGGCGCGCTGGAGGCCGACGAGGCGGGGGAGGAGTTCGGTGACGCCGCCGGTGACGAACAGGCCCCAGGAGATTTCCGGGAAGAAGAAGCGGGTGCCCTCAGAGGCAATCGCGAAGTCGCAGTTGATCACCCATTCCAGGCCGCCGCCGACGGCCCAGCCGCGGATCGCGCCGACCACCGGCGTGTCGCCGAGCACCATGGCGCGAGTGACGTCCTGGATGCGTTCCACGTAGGCCGTGGTACCCACCTCGTCGGACACCTGGTCCTCGAAGTCCTTCAGGTCGTCACCGGAACAGAAGGCCCTTCCCTCGCCGGTCAGGACGATGGCGCCGACCGCCTCGTCCTTATCGGCCGCCGTCAACGCCTCCACCAGATCGTCCAGCAGTTCCGGCACGATCGCGTTGAGGCGCTCCGGCCGGTTCAGGGAAATCTTGCGGACGCCGTCGCCCAGGTCTTCGGTGAGAACGGTTCCGGTCATGCCTTGTCTGTCCTTATAATTCTGCGGGTCTTGCCTTCGGTGCGCGGCAGGGTGTTGAAGGGCACGATGGTGACCCTGGCGGTGATGCCGATGTCGCGCTTGAGGCGGGTTTCCACCGCCTCGGCCAGGCCTTCGTCGGCCGTGCTACCTGCCGCCAGTTCCGCTTCCACCGGCAGGACGTCGTAGGGACCCGGGCCGGGCAGCACGATGCGGTATTCGCCAGAGAGGCCGTCGAACTGGTTGATGGTCGCAGCCACCTGGGTCGGGAAGGCGTTGATGCCGCGGATGACGACCATGTCGTCGGCGCGGCCGACCACCCGGAAGCGCGGCGCGGTGCGGCCGCAGGGCGCCCTGCCCGTTCCGGTCAGCTCGATGATGTCGCCAGTGCGGAAGCGGACCAGCGGCTGGCAGTGGCGACGCATGTGGGTCAGAACCAATTCGCCCCGCTCGCCTTCCCGCCAGGGCAGGACGGCGGCCGTTTCCGGATCGATCAGTTCGGGATGGAGAACGTCCAACGCGACGAAGTGAAGGTCGTTGCTCTCGTCCGTCTGGCCGGCGAAATTGCAGAAGACATCGGTGACGCCGTAATTGGCGTTGCGCACCCTGAAGCCCCAGGTTTCCTCCATACGGCGGCGGAAGTCGGCGTTGTCGAGACCGGCCTCGCCACCGAACAGCCCGAGCCTCAATCCAAGGTCCTTCGGCTTCAGGCCGGGGAACTCTTCCTCGATCACCCGTTCCAGCACCGCCGGATAGGATGGGGTACAGGAGATGGCGGTGATCCCCAGTTCCTGAATGGTGCGGATCAAAAGCCGCGTGTCGCCGACGCCGAAGGGCACGACGGCGGCCCCCGTCGCCTCAAGCGTCATGTGGTCGGTCAACCCGCCCATCCACATGCGGTAGTTCAGGCAATGGACCACCCGATGTCCCGGTCCGAGGCCGCTTGCCGCCTGCGCCCTGCCGCCGACGACCGCCGTCTCATGGGCGTCCTGCGCCGACAGGACGAGATTCATCGCCGTTCCGGTCGTCCCGGACGTGCGGTGAACGCGGGCGATATCCGCCGGTTCGGCTGCCAGATAATCGCCGAAGGGCGGATGATCGCGCTGGCTTTCGCGCAGCATTTCCTTGTCGACCAGGGGCAGATCCGGAAAGGCGTCCAGCTTTTCGGGAGGACGATGTGCGCCCCAGGCGCGCCGGTGGAGATCGGACCGAGCGAGCACATAGGCGCGTTGCGTATCCCAAAGTCGCTGCCGGTGGGCGGCCAGTTCCTTGAGGTCTGCGAAATCGGCCCGGTGGTAGAGCATCACCGTCTCCAAAAAATGATACTGATATCATTTTCATTTTCATAGTATCGGATTTGTGTCAATATCCTTCATGAGTAAGGAAAGTAGACGCTTGATCCGGGAACAGACGATGGACTCTCTGCTTGTCGTCCCGGTTTGAAGCTATAGCGGCATGACCGGGATCAAGTACTCCGTGTGGTTGGCGATTGGAAAGAACGCAAACTCAACAGTTTACTGTTGGGGTGGACGGCCCCTACGGCATCGATGTGCCAGAATGAGGTTGTTACCGATCTCAAACGATGGAGCCG
>NZ_JBLXGP010000026.1:0-11673 GCF_048260565.1 Roseibium sp.
AGCTGAAAAAATCACCACCGTTCAGCTCGCGATCGATTACATCAACGCTCATCAGTAATCAATCCCGACAGAATTAGTCGAAAAGCCGCATCTATATGCGAATATAGTGCGGCTTTTCTTTTATCAGGCCTCTAGACTGGAGGAATAGGATGTCTCGCAGAAAAGTGGTTGTAACCGGACTGGGTTTGCTTACACCTGTAGGTAATACCGTGAAGGACACCTGGGACAATATCCTTGCCGGTAAAAGCGGCGCAGCATCTATCGATTTCTTCGATGCCTCTCAGTTCGCAACGCGCTTCTCTGCATCGGTCAAGGACTTCTCGCTTGAACCGTACATGAGTGCCAAAGAAGCACGCAAAATGGATCTCTTTATTCAATACGGTATGGCTGCGGCCGCTCAGGCCATTGAAGATGCCGGTATTGAAGCGACTGAATCCAATGCGCACCGCATTGGTTGCGCAATCGGCTCTGGCATCGGTGGCCTGCCGATGATTGAGAAGACCCACGATACACTGAACAACTCCGGGCCTCGTCGCGTTTCACCTTTCTTTGTTCCGGGCAGCATCATCAACATGATCTCCGGAAACGTGGCAATTAAGTATGGCCTGCGCGGACCTAACATCGCGATTACCACGGCTTGCACCAGTGGTACGCACAACATTGGCCACGCCATGCGCATGATCCAGTACGGAGATGCGGATGTCATGGTGGCCGGTGGCGCTGAAATGGCGACCACTCCGCTTGGGCTGGCAGGTTTCTCTGCTGCACGAGCACTTTCGACGCGTAATGATGACCCGACAGCGGCCAGCCGTCCCTGGGATCGTGACCGTGATGGTTTCGTTCTGGGTGATGGGGCAGGTGTGCTGATTCTGGAAGAATACGAGCACGCTAAAGCACGTGGCGCTCATATCTATTGTGAGCTGTCCGGCTTCGGCATGTCTGATGACGCCTTCCATATGACGGCACCGCCTGAAGATGGCGCCGGCGCAGCCTTGTCCATGCAGAATGCCGTGAACGATGCTGCGATCGATCCGGATCGCATCCATTACATCAACGCCCATGGTACATCCACGCCGGCAGGCGATATCGCCGAGTCCAACGCTGCCAAGCGTGTACTGGGCAGTGCTGCCGACCAGGTTCGCATGAGCTCAACCAAATCCATGATCGGCCACCTGCTGGGTGCTGCCGGCGCGGTTGAAGCTGCGTTCTGTGTGCTGGCTCTGCGCGACCAGGTGGCACCGCCGACCATCAACCTGGATAACCCCTCAGAGGGCTGCGACCTCAACTATGTGGCGCACACCTCTCAGGAGTGCAAGATTGATGCGGCAATGTCCAACTCCTTTGGCTTTGGCGGTACCAACGGTACGCTGATTTTCAACCGAAGCTGAGGTAAGAGGAGGCGCTAGCGCCTCCTTCTGTTTCCGATGTCGACCTCAACCCTGATCAACGGCCTGCCTGCTTCGACGATTCCTGTTTCGGATCGTGGTTTGGCGTATGGGCAGGGTCTGTTCGAAACCATTCTGGTCAGTGCTGGCCAACCCGCATTACTCCACGCCCATTTTGATCGTCTGCTGGAAGGCTGTCAGCGATTAGGCATTCCTGATCAGGGGCTTATAGCCGCCCTGCAAGCCGATATCGCCGGGCTGAGCTTGCCAGCGGGTGATGCTGTTCTCAAGCTTATTGTAACTGCGGGAAGTGGTGGCCGTGGTTACCTTACGCCAAACCCTGCCAACCCCAGTCGCATCGTCACACTTTCCCCCATGCCCGCATACCCGGATCAGCCCGAAATGGGTATAGATGTGTGCTGGTGTGAAACCCGGCTTGCGGTTCAGCCTGCCCTGAGTGGTATCAAGCACCTGAACCGTCTTGAGCAGGTGTTGGCCCGTGAAGAGTGGCGACACACCAATTGTCGCGAAGGCCTGGTATCAGACACCCGCGGTTTTGTAATTGAAGGCACGATGAGCAATCTTTTTTTCGTGTCCGAAGGCTGCCTGCACACCCCCGACCTGTCCGGTAGCGGTATCAATGGTATTATGCGGCGCCAGATCATTGCCCAGGCTGATGCCTGGGGTGTCCAGGTCCATATTGGTGATTATTGCCCCGAACAGGTAATGGCTGCTGACGAACTGTTTCTCTGCAACAGCCTGAATGGCATCTGGCCAATTACCAACTTGGGCGAGCAGGAATACCCGCTGGGACATATGACGCTTCGCCTGCAATCCTTGCAGCTACAACGGAAGGTAAAATGATTAAAAAGCTGCTGCTGTTGCTCACCCTGCTTATTGTGCTGGTTGCTGCTCTGGGATGGGGCAGCTATCAGGTGCATCAGGAAAAAATGAGTGCCCAGCTGCCGATTGAGCAGCCCAGGCAATTACACGTCGATGCCGGAACCTGGTTCCGCAAATTCGCCCAGCAACTCAGTGATGAAGGTCTCATCGACAATCCTCTGTGGCTGCGTCTCGAAGCCCGCCTGAACCCGTCGGTAACCGCTATTAAAGCCGGTGAATATCAGATTGAGCCCGGCATGTCGATGCGCGACCTGCTTGATCGCGTGGTTGCGGGTGAGACCATCAGTTACAGCTTCACACTGGTTGAAGGGATGACGTTCAAGCAGTTACGCCAACGCCTTTTGGCAGATGACCGTCTGGAGCACACACTGGATGCGCTTGATGAAAAAGCACTGTTGAAAGAATTGAATTCGGGTCTGCCGGCCCTTGAAGGACTTTTCCTGGCCGAAACCTACCAGTTTGAACGCGGCACCAGTGATGTCGACCTGCTACAGCGGGCTTACGCCGATTTGCAGGAAGTACTGGCCGAAGCCTGGGAGTCACGTAAACCTGAGCTGCCTTATGATACGGCCTATGAGGCCCTGATCATGGCATCCATTATTGAAAAGGAAACCGGTGTTCCTCGTGAGCGCCCCCAGATCGCCGGGGTCTTTGTCCGTCGTCTGGAGCGTGGCATGCGCCTGCAGACTGACCCCACAGTCATCTACGGTATGGGCGACCGTTACCAGGGCAATATTACACGTGCTGACTTGCGCCGACCGACACCCTGGAATACTTATGTAATCAACGGTTTGCCGCCAACACCTATCGCACTGGTAGGGCGCGAAGCCATCGAGGCCGCCATGAACCCGGCACCAGGCAAGGCCCTGTATTTTGTTGCCAAGGGCGATGGCACCCACCAGTTTTCCAATACATTGCGCGAACATAACAACGCCGTACGCCGTTATCAGTTGAGCCGGCGCAGCGATTATCGTTCGTCACCAGAAGAGTAAGAAGATGCAAAGCGGTCGCTTCATTACAGTCGAAGGTGGAGAAGGGGTGGGCAAAACCACCAATCTCGATTTTATTGAAGCCAGCCTCAGGGCACAGGGGCGCGATGTTGTCAGAACGCGTGAACCCGGTGGCACTCCGCTGGCCGAATCAGTGCGAGAGTTGCTGTTGGCGCGCCGCGACGAGCAGGTATCCGACCTGACGGAGCTGTTACTGGTCTTTGCGGCACGCGCCCAGCACCTGGAACAGGTTATCAAGCCTGCTCTGGCCGCAGGAAAGTGGGTGCTCTGCGACCGGTTCACCGACGCGACCTACGCCTACCAGGGGGCTGGCCGAGGTATGGATATGACAGCCATTGCCACCCTTGAGCAGCTGGTACAACAAACGCTCAGACCCGATCTGACCCTGCTGCTGGACGTTCCGGTCGAAATCGGCATGGCACGTGCCAGTGCCCGTAGTGCACCGGACCGGTTCGAGTCGGAGCAGTTGCAGTTTTTCGAAGCGGTTCGTAAGCTCTACCTGCAACGTGCTGAAGCAGAGCCTGATCGCTTTGCGGTAATCGATGCCTCACCTGAGCTGCCTGTCGTGCAACAGCAAATCCAGGACGTTTTGCAGCGCTTTGGAGCCAGTGTATGAGCGATGTAGCTGATTACCCCTGGTTTGGCAGCCGCTGGGAGCGCGTCATGGAGCAGCGACAGCATGGTCGGCTACCGCATGCGTTGTTGCTGTCGGGGCCTGCCGGTATCGGCAAGGCAGAGTTTGCCGAAGCGCTGGGTAATTTGCTGCTGTGCCACAACCCTCAGGGCAACAAGCCCTGCGACCATTGTCATAGCTGTGAATTGCGTATCGCCGGTCACCATCCTGACCGCTTTCAGCTGCGTCCTGAAGCCCAGGGCAAGCCTATCAAGGTGGACCAGGTACGTGAGCTGATTGATCGCCTGCACAGCACTGCCCAGCAGGGCGGCTACCGTATCGTAACCCTTGAGCCGGCCGAGTCGTTAAACACTTCATCAGCCAACGCCTTGCTGAAGATTCTGGAAGAGCCCGGAGAGGATACGCTACTGATCTTGATCAGCCACCAGCCGGGACAGTTGATGCCAACTATCCGCAGCCGCTGTCAGCGCATCGATTTTGCTATACCATCGCCAGATGAGGCCGCTCAGTGGCTGACGCAATCGCTGGAACTTGAGCCGACCAAGGCCAGTCAACTGCTTGGGCTGGCTCACGGTGCGCCTTTGCGCGCGCGCGATCTGTACCAAAGTGATGCCATGGATCAGCGCAAGTTGCTGATGACGGGGCTTGCAGACCTGCTGCGAGGCCGTACCAGCGCATCCGAGCTGGCAACCAAACTAGGCAAGGCGGATCTGCTAAACTGTCTGGACTGGCTCGCCAGCCTGCTTAATGATGTTGTGCGCATGCAGATGACCGGCTCGGACGAGCCGCGGGTCAACGCCGATATGCGCCGCATGCTGGAAGCAGTTGCCAAACAGACCAGTCGCGTTAGAATCTTTTCGTTAGCCGATCGCATCCAGGAAGAGAGGGTCAGTCTTATGCTGCGTCAGAATCCCAATCGACAGCTGTTGCTGGAGACACTTCTGCTGCAGTGGTCTGCATTGGTCCGATAACAGGGGAACGTTGAATCATGTCCATAATTCCAAGGATCAGTCACGGTATACTGTCCCTGAATATCGACAACAAGGAAAACCTCTACAAGGCCTACATGCCGTTTGTAACGAATGGCGGGCTGTTCATTCCCACTACACGCAGCTATCAGCTCGGGGAAGAGGTTTTCATGCTACTTATGTTGATGGATGAGCCGGACAAGATTCCGGTGACGGGCAAGGTTATCTGGGTGACACCAAAAGCAGCCCAGGGCGGGCGTGT
Source organism: Roseibium sp. (assembly GCF_048260565.1). Lineage (GTDB taxonomy): Bacteria > Pseudomonadota > Alphaproteobacteria > Rhizobiales > Stappiaceae > Roseibium. The sequence continues at coordinate 5,163 of NZ_JBLXGP010000026.1, forward strand.
ACCGGGTATCGGTATCCAGCTCTCCAGTGATGATTCATCGCTGGTCAACAAGATCGAAACCTACCTGGCGGGTATGTCCAGCAGTGGGCGCCGCACCAATACACTGTAAAAATTCAGAGGCTTGATGTTTATAGACTCTCATTGCCATCTCGATATGCTTAAGCTCGATAAGCATGATGGCCAGCTCAGCAATGTCATTTCTGCCGCTCAGGAACGCAACGTCGACAAGATGCTTTGTGTCTGTGTCGATCTTAACAAGTTCGACAGCATGTATGCCTGTGCCAGCGACTTCGACAATGTGTTCTTCTCGGCCGGCATTCATCCGCTGCATGTAGAAGAAAGTCCCTACGATGAAGGTCGCCTGCGCCAGCTGGCTGATAACCCTCGCATCGTTGCGCTGGGCGAAACCGGACTCGATTACCACTACACCCAGGACAGTATCGAGCAGCAGAAAGAGAGTTTTGCCGGTCATTTGCAGCTGGCAGGGGAGTTGGATCTGCCGGTTATCGTGCACACCCGCGATGCACGTGAAGATACCATTGAGCTTATCAAGGCGCATGGCAATGTGAACTCGGCAGGCGTACTTCATTGCTTTACCGAATCCCTGGAGATGGCCAAGTCCGCACTGGAACTGGGTTACATGATTTCCTTCTCCGGCATCATTACGTTTCGCAATGCAGAGGAGCTGCGTGAGGTCGTTAAAGCCGTTCCGCTTGAGCGCATGCTGATCGAAACCGACTCCCCCTACCTGGCTCCGGTACCTTTCCGTGGCAAACAGAACCAGCCGGCGTATGTTGCCGACGTGGCGGCCTGTGTGGCTGAACTGAAGGGCATTCCGGTGGAGCAGGTGGCCGAGCAGACCACTGAAAACTTCTACACCCTGTTCAAGCGCACCCGAGCCAACTGATGTGGTATTCACAGCCGCCGGTCGAGTATATCGAACCGGTGTTCCGCCCACCCAGCGAGGCTGACTCTCTAATCCTGCAGATCACTAATGGTTGCAGCTGGAACCGCTGCACCTTCTGTGACATGTACACCGATGATCACAAGCGTTTTCGCCCCAAGGCAGAAGATGAGGTGATGGCAGAGATCGTGCGCTGCGGACAGCAGCTGCCTCAGGTGCAGCGCGTGTTCCTGGCGGACGGTGATGCCATGGCGCTGTCTGTTCGCCGTCTTAAGGCCATTTTGCAGGCTATTCGCGAACATATGCCATCGGTACGTCGCGTTTCTGCGTACTGCCTGCCATCCAACCTCAAGCGCAAGTCGGTCGAAGAGTTATCGGAGCTGCGTGAGCTTGGCTTGACGCTGATTTACATGGGTGCGGAAAGTGGTTCAAATACCGTGCTCAGCGCCTTTGATAAGGGTGAAACCTTCGATACTACGGCTGAGGCTTTACTCAAGGCCGGTGAGGCCGGCATCAAGCGCTCGGTGATGTTGATCAATGGTGGTGGCGGAAAACGCTTTAGCGAGGAGCATGCGCGGGAATCGGCACGCTTGGTCAACCTGGTGCAGCCTGAGTTTCTCGCCACCCTGGTGCTTTTCTTTAGGCGTGGTACGGACAAGAAGGTTCTGGCCGGTTATGACGGCGATTTTCAGCCCCTTAACGGCTTGGAATTGTTCCAGGAGATGCGGATGCTGATTGAAGCCACAGAGCTGAAGCAGAGCATTTTCCGCAGTGACCATGTGTCCAATTCACTGGTTTTGAAGGGTACTCTTGGGCGTGACAAGGCCCGCATGCTGGCAGAAATTGATCAGGCAATCGAATACGCCAGTCAGCACGAGATCCCGCTGTATCGCCAGGAAGGTTTCTAGGTAAATCCCGTAGCAGGCCCCCACACCAAAACAGGCAGCCAACGGCTGCCTGTTTTGTTTCGATGCAAGCGCTGGTTATGCTCAGTAGCGCTGATTCATCAACTCTTCTTCCGTCAGCGGCGTGATGCTGAGCAGCATCTTGGTCAGATCCAGCAGGATGATCAGGATATTGTTGTGGTAGCACACACCCTGCACAAAACGCTTGGTGGAGTCGTCGCCAGAAACGCTGGGCGCGCGATCAACATCGTTATGCGGCAGATTGATCACCTCATCGACACTGTCGACTACCAGGCCAATGACTTCCTGTTCGTTGAATTCCACCACGATGACACGGGTATCGTCGTCATAGGGTACCATCGGCAGGCCAAACATCTGGCGGGTATCAATAACGGTTACCACGTTACCACGCAGATTGATGATGCCCAGAATGGAAGTATCAGCACCGGGAACCGGCGTAATTTCGCTGAAACGGAGTACTTCCTTAACCTGCATGACATCAATGCCATAAAGCTCGTCATCAACGCGGAAGGTCGCCCATTGGTGGTATACGACTTCTTCCTGCTGAGAGCGACGATTCTGGTCGTCGGCCTGATGATTTTCCTGAAGCTGTCGCAAGTGTTCAGCCGCTGCATTCATGCTCATGCTGTCTGTCCTGTGTCATCCAAGGTTTCAGCCACTCGAGGCCGGCGTCGGTACGCCCCAGTGGATTGTACTCGAGGCTGACAATATCAGCGTATCCCATTGCCTCGAGCGCTTTGAAAAGATTAGCAAAATGGATCTCACCTGTCCCCGGTTCATGACGCCCCGGAACATCGGCAATCTGTATATGACCGATTTTGTCTCTATTGCGCTGCAAAGTCGAGATCAGATTACCTTCCATTTTCTGCATATGATAAACATCGTACTGCAAAAAGCTGTTTTCAAGGCTCAGTTCGTTGATCAGGGACAGCACTTGCTGGCTGTTATGCAGGTGGAAGCCGGGAATATCATCGGTGTTAATGGCTTCGATCATCAGTTTCAGCCCGGCTTCACCGCAACGACAATCGGCCAGTCGCAGGTTATGGGCCAGGGTTGCCTGAACCTGCTCGGGTGATGCATCAGGCGGCGTTTTTCCGGCCAGGCAGTTGATACGAGGTACATTGAGGGCCTGACACCACTCAATCGCCATTTCCAGCCCTGCAGCAAACTCCTGTTCCCGCCCCGGAAGGCACGCCAGCCCCAGCTCACCGGCTGCAAGAACACCTGCAGGAATATTGATCAGCACTAACTCCAGCTCGTGCCTGTTCAGCTCCAACTCTACCTGCTCAAGCGGCAGGGAGTAGGGGAACTGAATCTCAACCCGGTCAAACCCGGCCTTGCGGGCCTGAGCAAAGCGCTCGATGAGCGGGTATTCGGTAAACAAGAGACTGAGGTTGGCAGCAAAGCTGAGCATCACTATTCCTGAGGTGGCAAAAGGGTGTCAGAGGCAGTTTTCGGGCTTGGGAAGGCCTGCCAGCCGCGCTGCGACCTTGGCAGGGCTGCCCGGGAACAGCTTCATCAGATGGATGCTGCGCCCCTTTTCAGGTCCCAGCTCAGCAGCAACCGCCTTTACCAGTGGCCGCATGGCAGGGGAGAGCTGGTAGGTTTGGTAGAACTGACGCAGAACATGGATAACCTCCCAGTGCTCATCCGTTAGTTCCAGGCCATCCTCTGCAGCCAATGCTTCAGCTACAGCAGGCGACCAGCTATCCAGATTGTACAGGTAACCCTCTTCATCCAGGCTGACGGCCTGGCCATTCACTTCAATATCCATCCTCAGAACCAGCTCACACTACGTTCATTCTCCACGCAAAGCTCTACAAACCCGCTGTCGTCGACTTCTGTCAGGGCTTCGAGCTCAACACCCCTTGCTTCACGATCCGCTTTGAGAAGCTTCACACGGGCCGGCAGGCGCGCCAGTTCAGGGCGGTGCTGGGATAAAGCCCAGTACACACCGTCTTCAATCAACAGCAGGGTATCGCCATCCATCAGGGTATCGCGACAGGATTCAAAGGTCGTACGATCACTGGGAGATGCGCCCAGAATATGTAAAGTCATAGCGTCAACACCACCTCATGCCGGGCAATGAAATGTTTCAGTTCTTCTGCGTCGAGCACGGTCGGTGCAGGTTCCAGGCTATCGGCGTGCAAGCCATGCAGGGCAAGCGAACCCAGGCTGGTGTAGATATGCTCGATATCGTACATGGGCAAGGCGCCCAGCATGGCGTTAGGGTTCTTGGCCTGAATGGCACTGCTGCGCTGACCGGGAAGCAACTGCAGTACAGCATCATCCAGCAGGAGCAGGCTCACTGGCTGTTCAAAAACAGCGCCAGCCAGTGCCATATCCAGAGCATCCCGCGCAGAAGAAGAGCTGTAAGGCGCGCTGCGGCAGATAATCAGAATCGATTTGCTCATCGGCCACCTCCGAAGGTCACCACACGGTCCGAAACGACGCTGGCTTCGATCAGCTGGCCGAGACCTGAAAGCTCAAAGCGTTTGGCCAGATTGCCGCCTTTTTTCTCGTAACGCTTGGCCTCTTCCTTGTCGAGTATGCCGCGGCGAACGGCGGCAGCAATGCACACAACCAGGTCCAGGTCATGCTCCTTGGCCAGTGCGCGCCATTCTTGTGGCAAATTCTGTTCGTCACGCGGGGGCGATGCCAGCGCGGATGCGTTATGAACGCCTTCTCGATAGAAAAACACGCGATGGATCTGGTGTCCCGCGTCCAATACGGCACGTGCAAAGCGCAGGGCCGTGCCGGCAGAGGCTGATTGGTAAGGTGCTGAGTGCACGACAAGTGTAAATCGCATCAGGAGGAATCCGTCATCAAAAAAGCCCCGCCATCTTAGCAGATGACGGGGCTTCTCGGGCAGGTATGCTGTAGCTTAGTCGTCGCTGAAAGCACCAACCAGGCTCAGCAGGTGCACCAGCAGGTTGTAAATGCTCAGGTACAGACCAACAGTCGCCATCACGTAGTTGGTGTAGCGACCATTAACGATGTTGCTGGTGTCATACAGGATAAAGCCGGACATCAGCAGTACCACGGCAGCAGAGAAAGCAAGCTGCAGGCCGGAGATATCAACACCGAACAGCGGCAGCACAAACAGGGCCAGCATGGCTACCAGCAGGACAATGGAGCCCGCCGCCAGGAAGCCGCCCATGAAGCTGAAGTCCTTGCGGGAAGACAGCACATAAGCAGACAGGCCCAGGAAGGTGATTGCAGTCATGCCCATGGCCGTCATCACAATCTCACCACCATTGGGCAGAGCCAGGTAGTGGTTCAGGATCGGACCCAGGCCAAAGCCCATCAGGCCGGTGAACGCGAAGGTAAGGGGCAGGGCAGCTGCGCTGTTCTGCTTGCGGTTAATGACGAACAGCAGGACAAAGCCGAGCAGCACGCTACCCAGGTAGACCATGAACGGAGGGTTGATCGCCATGGAGACACCTGCTGTTGCCGCACTGAATACCAGTGTCATGGCCAGCAGCATGTATGTGTTGCGGATGACCTTGTTGGTCTCCAGCACCGCCTGTGTCGAGCGGCTATCAACAGTACGAACGTTATCCATCATAAACCTCGTGTTTTATTTCCATTTGGAGCAATGATGCGGGTTTGTAACCGTATTTCAAGCACTTTGACGGTTTGACAGCGAAAAGATTCCCAGTACAATCACTTTCGTCGCGGAGGGGTGGCTGAGTGGTCGAAAGCACCGGTCTTGAAAACCGACGAGTCGAGAGGCTCCCAGGGTTCGAATCCCTGCCCCTCCGCCATTAAAGGATGATGATTTGAGCAGTTCCTCGATAGCTCAGTTGGTAGAGCAGTAGACTGTTAATCTATTGGTCCCTGGTTCGAGTCCAGGTCGAGGAGCCAAATCATGAAGACCTTGCCTGTCTGGCATGGTCGATGCGAAGAGCATCAAGAGCGGGTCGTTAGCTCAGTTGGTAGAGCAGTTGGCTTTTAACCAATTGGTCATAGGTTCGAGTCCTATACGACCCACCACTTCCGGTTTTCCTTTCCTATCGCGTTATCTTACCAATTATTTGTTACATTTTATCGATTTTCGATTCTCACAATTCATTCTGTTCGAATTTGAGCGTTGATCGCCGACCATCAATATTCGATGGCCAGCACTTCCAGCCAGAGCTCATTCTGCTCCGGTCTTTCAATGATTACTTCATCGCCTACCTGCTTTTTCAGCAATTGCCGCGACAGGGGTGCGTCTATGCTGATGTAGCCTTTGGCAGGATCTATCTCGTCGGCACCGACGATTCGATAGCGACGCTCCTGGTCCTCTTCGTCAACCAGCGTAACCCAGGCACCGAAAAAGATTCGGCTTTGATCATCCGGTGCGCGATCCACTACCTTGATGTGCTCCAAACGCTTGGACAGGTAGCGCACGCGGCGGTCGATCTCACGAAGCTGTTTCTTGCCGTAGATGTATTCGGCATTCTCCGAGCGGTCGCCCTGAGCAGCGGCTTCCTTGACTGCCTGAGTAACCTCGGGTCGTTTGACCTTCCACAGATATTTAAGCTCTTCAGTAAGGCGTTCGTAGCCTTCCTGAGTGATATAGGGCGAACTCTTCGCCTGAGGGGGGCGCCAGCGTCCCATCGACAGGTCTCCGTAAGAAAAAAGTAAAGGATTACAGCTGTTTGCCGATAATACCAGTCACTACGGAGGGATGATG
>NZ_JBLXGP010000027.1:0-9442 GCF_048260565.1 Roseibium sp.
GGTCTGGGTCATGATGCCGGTGAAAGCCTGCATCGTCATGTCAAAGGCGGCGCGGTCTGCGAAGGTCCGCTCGGAGCCATAGCCGGAAATGGAAACGGTCACGAGCTTCGGGTTCCGGGCTTTCAGAACGCTTTCGGTAAGACCAAACCGTTTCATCACGCCGGGCCGGTAGTTTTCGATCAGGATATCGGTGCGCGCGAGTTCGCTCAGCAGCCAATCCCGGCCGGCCTGAGTCTTCAGATCGATCTCCAACGTTCGTTTTCCGCGGTTGATGGACGTGAAATAGCCGCTTTGACCTTCAAGGAGAGGGCTGAACTGGCGGGTCGGATCTCCCCCCGGCGGCTCGATTTTCAATACGTGCGCACCGAGTTCGGAAAGAAGGAACGTGGCGAAGGGCCCCGACAGAAAGCGCGTCAGGTCAAGGACCCGGACGCCGCTCAGGAGCGTGCACGCTTTTTGCAGCGGCCTCAGCGCCTGCGGGCCGCACCAGCCGGCATCCTGGACTTCAATTGGCGCCGCCGTCTCCTCAAGGCCGCGCGCGGCCCGACCGCCAGGCATGGCAACGGTGTCGATGGGCCTTCCGCGCAGGCTAAGCGGGCGAATTGTGCTGTAATCATGGGCCTTGGCATGGGCGACAGCCTCCGGCAAGGTCTGCATGGGCGCGCAGGCAATGCCGAGCGCCGACAGTTTTTCGAACCAGCTGAGCGTCGTCTCGCGCATCAGCTCCGTCTCGATCTTCGCCTCGAGCTCGTCCCGGTTCTGCAGCCGGCCAGCATACGAGCTGAAACGCTCGTCGTCCGCCAGTTCGTCGAGGCTCAAGGCTGTGAGCAGGGTTCGGACGTGGGCATTCGAAGTCGCCATGATGGCCAGAAATCCGTCCTTGGTCTTGAAGGGTTGACTAGGCGAACTCGTCGGGTGTCTGCCACCGTTCTTCGCTGGAACCTTGTCGAAGGTCGCTGCCTGCATGAGGGGAAACTCCAGGCACATCGCCAGCGAGTCGAGCAGCGCGCAATCGACGGAGGTCGCCGACCCTCTCGCCCAGGCCGCGGCAACCGCAATGGCGCCGAAGAGGGCCGATACCGTGGCGCCGATCGGTACAGGCACCAGAACCGGACCGCTGTCTGGCCATCCGGTCGAAAGGGCGAGGCCTGACGCTGCCTGTGCGGCGCCGTCATCCATCCTGACGCCTCGAAACCGGTCGTCCCAGCCGCAGGACGTCAAGCTGACATAGATTATGCCCGGATTGAACTCGCGCACGGCTTCGGGACAGAGGCCAAGGCGAAGCAGCGTGTCTGGCTGAAGGTTGGTGATCAGGGCATCGCAGCCTTATCCGGATCGTCTTGGCCCGCTCCAGTCCTGCCGCGGTGCGCAAATCGATTCGGATAAGGCGTTTGCCCTTATTGGTTGTGGCGAACGGCGCCCCGTAGTCCGCGCCATTTGCAAAACGCCCGCATTCTGTCCCTGTCGGGAGCCTCGAGGCGGACAACGTCCGCACCCAATTCCGACAGATAGCGACCGCAAAGGGGAGCGCTCAGATGGTGCGATATTTCGCACACCCGCATGCCGCTCAAGGGGAGTTTTGGAGTGCCGAAGTTCTCAGCTCCAGATGAAATCACATACAGCTCCATTGGGCGAAACGAATAAAATTATTGGCGCAGAGTACGCAAGAAAATTTTGATGGAAATTGTTGACATTAAAACATCTTTAGGTAAAACTCTAAAATAACCGTAATATATTTTCCTTTCTAAGGGGTATTGATATGGTTTGATGACTATATCACCCGATTAAGTTTGATTGCTATACGCATTAATATTTATTATTATTATATAAAACAATAAATATACATTGGTATACATGAATATAATTGAAATTCGACAGAGCCTCGTCCACGAGGCGGATGCTCTCTTATAGAGAGACGGATAAAATGCGGGAGTACGACCTATCCGGTCACTATTCCGATCTGATCAAAGTGCCGAGCGGACACTTCAAAATGTCTGGCGTCAAGTTCTGGGAGGGCGATCGGATCAGGGGGTACGGTGGCCGAGCAGTTCGAGAGGATCATGGGTCATCTTAACCGCGCCTTGGAAGATGCCGGCCTTCGCCTGACGGACATAACGTTCGTCTCCGTGTTCCTGGCGGATTTGACGCTCTATCAGGAATTAAACTCCGCCTATTCCAGAAGCTTCCCGCATAAGCCGTGCCGGGCAGTCGTTGGAGCGCAGCTCAGGAATGGAGCGCTCGTAGAAGTTGTCGCTGAAGGATGGTCCGATGCTTGAAGAAAAAGTCGTCAATCTGACTGTTGACCGAAGTGCCGCCCAATATATCGCAGTCATCGAGAAGGCGTATGTCGCCTTTGTAAGCGACCGCATCGGGAAGCACTATCTTATCGATTCCGCAATCAAGCCGCTGGAGCCGACGGACAGGCTCTGCGGGATTGCGGTCACCTCCCTGGGAACCGACCTGACCGTCAGGCGCGCGGCCATCGATACGATGGAAGCCGGCGACGTTCTGGTCGTTGCCGCCGGTGGTTCAAGCGACTGGACCTGCTTCGGCGATGGAACGGCGCAGAAGATCGTCGCCAGAGGCGGGATTGCCGCGGTGATCGACGGCTGCACGCGCGATAGCCCGGGCCTTGTCAGAATGGGCTTTCCGACCTTCTGCCGGGGCGCGACCGCCAAGAACTACTACTATCCGCATGCAATCAAGGCCGGCGGCGTGAATGTACCTGTGTCGATCGGCAATGTTTCGATCAATCCTGGCGATATCGTTTTCGGCGACCGCGACGGTGTTGTGGCCATTCCGCGCGCATTAGCGCCAAGGATTGCGGAACTGGTTTCGGCAGACCTTGAAGCGGAACGGACTTTGCGCGCCGGGGTTGGGCCCGGGTTCAGATCGAACGCCCACGACGAACTGGTTGCCAATGGCTACGTCATTCGAGGGTGATTTCGAACCTGCAATGACCGTGCTTCCGCGCAATTTGATCCGGGTGGCCTTTGCGTCCTTCGTGACCAACTCGGCCACATGGCTTTACCGTCTGACAACGTCGTATTTCATATGGGAGGCAACCAAATCCGGGGCGATGCTGTCGCTTCTGGCGGTTGCGGAGTTTCTTCCCAATCTTGTCGTAACGCCCTATGCGGGCATCATTTCGGATCGGATCCGGCTCAAACGGTCGAGTTACGTGATTTGCGGTCTGCTCGGTCTTTTGTCCCTGGTGGCGGTCCTGGCGGTTACGGTGCTACCGCAGGACCGGTTTGTTTTTGTGATTGTCGTCATCACCGCCGCCATGTCGACCGTTTCGGCGTTGAGCCGAACCGTGCACCAGAAAATACTCGGTTATGTCTTTACGCCGCAGAGCATCGGACGGGCGCTCTCGCTGAACACGATCAGCTTGAATATCGGCCGCGTCGCAGCGCCAACGGTCCTCATGGGATTGATTTCGCAGGACCTTCTCTGGGTCTCCTACTTTCTCAATGCGCTGTCCTACGCCGTTGTCGCCTACACAACATATGCATTTGACTACGCGCGTCAGCAGGGTCAAGCGGCAGCCGGACGGATGAATATCCATAAGGCTATCGGCAACGGTCTGCGATGCCTGCTCGAGCACCGCATTCTGCGCCAGTTGTTGGCGCTCGCCATGGTCGAGGCGGTTTGTCTCAGCGCCTTTTTTGAATTGCTGCCGATGCTCTCAGCCACCTATCTGGGGATTGCAGCCGATTTGTTCACCCGTATCTCGATCTCGATCGCGGTGTTTTCCTTCATTGCAGGCTTGTTGAAACTGTTCTCGCCCGTACGCCTTCAAGCGGGGCTGTTCCCGGCCGCACTGCTTGTGGCCGCGGGTCTCGTTGCCGGCGGGCTCAATTCGGGTTCACTTGTGTGGGCCTGCCTAGCTTTCGGACTGGCCTCCTTCCTGATCGTGCTCGTCCGGATAGGCATCGTCGAACTCGTTCATGTCGAAGCGCCCGAGCATGTGAAGGGACAGGCGCTCGGATATTACTTCCTGTCGATTTCCGGCGGGGGTGCGGCAGGCGCTGCCGTTTATGGCGTGCTTCACGACGCGGGATATGGTGGATTTCTGCCCTTAGTTCCGATCATCGTCTTTGTCGGCATTCTGGCTCTGCGGGCCGCAAGATGACCGGGCGCCGGATATTCATCCCCAACCTGCACCGGAACGGTGCCTACGTCCTTGCGGTCATGGCCAACAAGAGCGGCTATGAGGTCTTCACGTCGACCGACCATCCGGGCATGCCCTATACGAGGTGCCGCTGGGTGCAGGACTATCTCTACATCGCCCCGCCGCCGGAGCGGAACGGGAGCCCGCAGCAGCTCGCGGATTATGTGGCCGCACTTGTTGCGTTCATGCGTCGCAACGCCATCGACATCGTTTTTCCGACAAACGATGCTGATATCCGGATTGTCTTCGCGGCGCGGGAGCAATTCGCGGAGTATTCGGTCTGGGCGCCCGACGAGGGACTATTCGAGACCCTCTCAAGCAAGTTTTCATCGCTCGAGACGCTCGGCCCACTTGGAGTTCCGATCCCCGCTCACCAGGCCGTTTCCACGCTGGAAGACGCGCAAATCCTGTTGTCGCGCTGGGGATATCCGGTAATTGCGAAGCGGGCGCACTCCACCGGTGGACGCGGCGTTGCCGTCTGCCGTTCGCAAGCGGAGCTCGTCCGGTTTCTTGAGGCAAGACAACCGGTTGTCCTGCAGGAGTGGCTTTCGGGAAACGACGAGGTGTCCTTCCATTTCCTGTTCGACCGGCAGGGAAACACCATTTTGAGATTTTCGCTCAGAAAGTATCGCCATCTTGCTCCCTCTGTCAGCACGGCCATATCCGTGATCGATGATCCGGCGGAGATTTCCCTCGTGGAAACCGCCCTCAAATCGTTGAACGCGGTTGGTTTTTTCGTTGTGCAGATGCGCTTCTGTCCACGCCTCAAGGCCTACAAGTTCGTTGAGGTCAATTGCCGGTTCGGATCGAACACCCGCATGCTCTGTGCGCTCGTTCCACGTCTTTTTTCGCTTTTCGCGCAAGTCATGGAGGGCGGCGGCGACCTGACATTTGTCGAGGTAAAGCCTTCGGTGCGCTGCATTTCCGTCGTCGAAGACTGCTACGGCTTTGTCCGCAACACCTACGCCTTGCTGCTCGACCGGCTAACCGGAGGCCATCGCAGCCAGATTGTTTCATTCCGCAATTTCGCCGGACAGTTTTTTCTCGACATGTTCAATTTTCGCAACAAGCGGGATCTGCTCTGGCGGCGTCTTGGGACGGATACGATCGGTATCCTTCGCATGTACCGGGCAATGTTCCGCGCCTTCACTCTTTCTCGATCCTCAATCGAAAACATGAAACTGGCAGCCGTGTGGTGTCCACCGGCCGTCGATGCGGCCGCCGCACGCAGACGCGGTCAACCCGCCGCAGGTTCAGCAGAAGATGAGCGGCCCCAGCCGCCGGCACAACACCATACTTCAGGGAGGTAGCGGCGCATGGAATCCCCCTATGGCAAAGTTGCAAACGCTTATCTGAGCCGTCCGGCCTATCCGGATGAACTTTTTGAATTTATTCAGGACCATTGCTTGAACACAGGCATCGTCTGGGATGCCGGCTGCGGCAGCGGACAAGCCTCGGAACATCTCGTCCGCTATTTCAGCCAGGTGGTGGCCGCCGACAAGAGTGCCGAACAATTGCGGCTGGCCCGGCCTCATCCGCGCATCCTTTATAAGTGCGCACCGTCCGAGGAAAGCGGCCTGAAGACCGGGTCGGTCGACTGCGTCTGCGCCTTCATGGCTGCCCACTGGTTCAATCTCGACAAATTCTATTGCGAAGCGCGCCGCATCGCTGCGCCGGGAGGGGTGATTGCGCTCTTCTGTTATGGCGAACCGTTCGTCACCGGCGATCAGGTGGCGTCAGATTTCCTGGAAGACATTGCGAGCAAGATCATCGCTTTCGGCGGACCGGCAATTCAACGCATGCGCGGCGGCTACCGGGATCTGCCCTTCCCGTTTTCGAACGAGTTGCAAATGCCCCGGATGTACGCCCAAAGAGAGCTGGACGGGGAGGAACTGGTTCACTATTTCAGGAGCCGGGCCTCCGTCATCGATTACCGCCAGCGCACGGGCGCGGATCTCTGCCTGGAGCTGGAGAAACGCCTGACCGCGCATGGACGGCGCCACGCGACCTACCGGGTGACCTGGCCGCTCGCAGGCCGCATTGCCCCGGCTCATCCTGTCGGAAAGCCTCTCGCACTTGCTCAGCAGCCGGGGCTCAATCCATGATCTCAGCAAGGCTCAGCGTCCTAGCCGCACTTGACAACGTGGACCGCCTAGCGTTCGACGCGCCGGTCGACGCCAAATCGGGATTGTCGATATTCAGCTCGGTCGGCAACGCCTATCATGACCTGATGGTCGTATCCTTCCTCATGTCTCAAAAACGGCAGGAGGCCTGATCTTGGGCGGGCCGTGGCACATGAGAAAAGCGACCTCCGGTCCACCGCTGGCCGATGTTACGGTCTTGCGCGTCGGCGCGAGCGTTGCCTCCCGCCTTTGCGCGCGGACCCTTTCAGGGCGCGGGGCCCTGGTCCATCATGCTGATGATCTGGCAACCTGGTATGAAAGCCCGGAGGCCCGGTTTTGCCGTCCCGATATCGTGCTCACATCAAGCGACGGCGAGGGTGCCGCATCTGCTCTGGCCGGGGTCATGTCGGCTGCTGGATCGGTGGTCTGCGACATGTCCACCTTCGGCCGCACAGGGTCGCTGCGCAGAGCTTATCTCGACGATCCGGACCTGCAAAGATACTCCTCCTTTGCAACTTATACCGGCTTTCCCGGCGGACAGGCCTTGTGCGCGCCGGGCTATCCGATCGATTGCCAGTCCGCATTATATGCGGCAGCTGGTGCGATCGCGGGACTATTGATGCGCAGGCGTGACGGTGCTGGACGAATGGTCGACATCGCGCGGCTCGACGTTGCGGTGAATGCGCTTCTGACCTTCCTGCCGGCCAGCCTTGCAGGACGCGCGCAGACGCGGATCGGAAACCGCCATCCGGCCCTGGCGCCATGGAACATCTATCCGGCGCGGGATGGTTGGATAACGATTTGCGCCCCGACCGACCGGCAATGGACACGCCTGTCCGCTTTGATTGCGGCAGACATTCCCCATGATCCGGAGCTGCTCGCAACATCGCAGAACCGGTTGGACAACATCGAGCAACTCGATGCACTAATCGCGTCTTGGACGCAAGGCAAGCTTACGTGTCTCACGGCGCTGATGGACAATGGCGTTCCCTGCGGCGACATCCCTGCGGAGCAAATTCGGGAGACGGTCAGCCCGGTGGATTTGCCCGCCGGCAGCTCTGCGTGCGCCGTTGACGCGTACCGGTTGGAAGGCGGTCCCAATCCGGTGGCAGCGCCTTCACCGCTCAAGGGGGTGACAGTTGTCGAAATTGGCGCCAACACGACCGCCCCGCTTGCCGCTAAGCACCTTGGAGCGCAGGTGATCAAGGTGGAGGCCCCCGGAGGGGATCCGGCGCGCCATGGCGGCATCTCGCATACGGATGGCAACTCGGTCATTTTTCATCTGACGAATACGGACAAATGCGACATCCGGCTGGACCTCAGGAGTGCGGCCGGTCAGCGGGATCTTGGGATGCTTCTGAAGGGCGCCAACGCGGTGGACGGCCTGCCGGTGAAGACCGGCGCTTCCATCTGCGACCTGCTCGGCGCCCAGATGGCGTTGGTGCACGTGCTGGCCCGCACCTACAGGCGGCCGGCTGCCAGCTGCCAGATAGATCTGTCCATGCATGATCGCGTCGTCTGGATGACTGCCGGCGCAAACCGGATTGCGGAAAACCTGCCCGGAAGGCGCTCGCACGAAGGCTTGCTGGATCCTGTCCAGCGCTCCGGGACAGGCGCTTGCGGCAGTACGACACTTTCAGACGTTCTAAGCTTGCCTCATGTGGAACATCGCGGGCTCGTCAAACAGATTGGCGGCGGCAACCGCAGGCTGTCGGTTCTCGAAACCCCTTGCGGATATGCGGTGCGAAGGGCGACGTGAAGCATCTTTTTCAGGACCGAATAGCGTCTGTATATCCCCGAAATTATTGTTTTTGGCCGGTTGATTAAAGGTGAGTGATGGACAGCGAAAGCGAAGATGTTGCCAAGTCGTATCTGGGCTTTGCCGATTTCGAAGCCAAAGGAGCTTCGAACGTCTACGAAGCGCTGGCACGCGAAGTCGCTGTCAGTCCGCCGGCTCTGAAATTTCTTTGCCGATTACCGGCGGAAAAGCGGCAGCCCAATTTGCTCTTTGCCGCGCTTCAGTATCTGGAATGCCTACCTCCGGCGGACGGGCTGACAGAGATGGTTCTGGAACGGGCTGGTGATTTGGAAGAGGTGATGCGCAAGCGCAGCACTCAGACCAACGAACCGGGGCGGTGTGCCGCGCTCTTGCCGATCCTGGCAAGGATCGGCAGGCCTCTGGCGATTATCGAAGTAGGGGCGTCAGCGGGTCTCTGTCTTTTGCCGGACAGATATGGCTACACTTACACGACCGAAACGGGCAGCATAACGATCCCCGCGCCGGAGGCGGGGGCTCCGCAGTTTGAATGTGCAGCAGTCGGGAACGTGCCGCTTGCCGACCGGCATCCCGAAATCGTCTGGCGACGCGGGTTGGATCTCAATCCCCTGGATGCCGGCTCGAAGGAAGACGCCGCATGGTTGCGGGCGCTGGTCTGGCCGGAACACGAAATGCGCAGGCAACGACTCGACAAGGCGCTGACTGTCGCCGCCGTCATGCCGGAACTCAGGGTCGTTGCCGGCGATCTTCGCGACGGTCTGGAAGGACTGCTCGCCGATGTTCCAGCGGGCGCAGTGCCGGTGGTCTTTCACACCGCCGTTCTGTCCTACGTGAAGGACCTGGATGAACGCGATGCATTCCAGCAACGTATGCTCGATAGTGGTGCCATCTGGATTTCAAACGAGGCGCCGAAGGTTTTAGCAACGACGCGGAGTCACACCGCCCCGGCGAAGGCCGGTCTCAGTTTTCTCACATGCCTTAATGGCGTTCCGCAGTATTGGGCCGCCCCCTATGGCGACTGGTTGAGCGATTTCTCGCTTGCCTGACGGAAGGGCGCTCAACACAAATAACGGAAAGGAAGTTCAGACGTGCCCACCAATCACGATCCTGCTTATCCATTGAAGGGGATTACCGTTCTTGATCTCACGACTGCGCTGGCTGGACCACTGAGTACTCTACGCGCCGTGGATCTTGGCGCGGCGGTCATCAAGGTTGAAGGTATCGATCGCCCCGACATAACGCGAAACATGGCCATCGGCGGCGTGCGGCTCGGCGAAATGTCGACAAGCTACATGATGCTCAATCGTGGCAAGCGCTCGCTTGCGCTCGACCTGAAATGTGCGAACGGCAAGAAGGTGCTGCGCGAGC
>NZ_JBLXGP010000028.1:0-7087 GCF_048260565.1 Roseibium sp.
GGATTTTTCCGTTGTATTCGGGGGGTATGCGGGTGGGGTTTTGCACTGGCGTAGTCGCCAGAAGGCCCGAATGCATTCTCTTGGGCCGATATTCTCCGGACCTGATGACTAGGCCGATTTAGTGTTTAGGTTGTAAGTTCCTGATATGGATACTTTTTTATAAATTGACGCTAGGCACTTCGACTTCGGTCTCTATCGCATTGCGGTCGAGGGCTATGTCATCGGGGCCATTGTGTCCCCCCGCGCGTCGATTTCCA
Organism: Roseibium sp.; assembly: GCF_048260565.1. Classification (GTDB taxonomy): domain Bacteria; phylum Pseudomonadota; class Alphaproteobacteria; order Rhizobiales; family Stappiaceae; genus Roseibium. The sequence goes on from NZ_JBLXGP010000028.1 coordinate 258, forward strand.
CGCTGGCCCGGCATTTCGAGTTCGATGCCATCGAGACCGAGGGCGTGATCCGTTTCGTGATACGCGGTCACGCCTCGGTCGCCACGCTGGCAGTCGACGATCTGGTCGCCAGCCGTGAAGGCGATGCGCTGGAACTGACGCGCGGCCAGGAGACCGAACTGCCCCAGGCGCTGAAGTGGCAGGTCGCGCGGGCGGATGAGGATTATGACGCAGCGCTGGTCGAGGCCCGCCGCATCACGGTTGACACGACGCGCATCGCCTCGGAAAGTTTCCCCATGACATTCCGCCAGAAAAGGCCGAACGCCCCTGCCCCCGCGAAATCGCAATCTTCCGCAGCGCGTCCACAAACGGGTTCAACCTCCTGACCACATTCGGCAGTCGGGCCCGGATGGGGACCGTGACGCAAGATATGCTGCGCTGGGCTTCACCCCGACCGGACGGGGTCTTGTCCCCTTCGCGTCCGTCCATGTCGAACAGCCATGGCGAACAGCGCGCGCCCCGGGCGATCTGACCATCCGCTGGACGCGGCGGTCCCGGGCGCTGGTGGCCGATGCCTAGGAACAGGTCGAGGTGCCGCTGGCTGAAGACCTGAAAAGCTACGACGTGCAGATCCTTGATGGCGCCGCCGTCAAGCGCACACTGACCAGCAGCACGACCTCCGTCCTCTACACCACTGCCCAGCAGGCCGCTGGGGCCCGGCCAGACACTGGCCATCCGCATCTACCAGCTCTCGAACAGTCTCGGCCGCGGGACGCCCGCAACCGTGCCCCTCCAGTTCTGACGCCCCCCCATCTCTGACGCTACGACCCATCTGGGCCTGCCCTACCTCCTGGCGGCGCAGGCGCAAAAGCACGTCACCCTCAACGAAGCGCTGCGCCTGCTCGATGCGATGGTGCAGCTCTCGGTCCTCGACCGAACGCGCACCACGCCACCCGCCAGCCCGGCAGACGGCGACCGACACCTCGTGGCCTCCGGCGTCACAGGCCTTTGGGACGGGTGGGACCTGAACATCACCTTCTGGATCGACGGCGCTTGGATCCGACAGGCCCCGCGCACCGGTTGGCTTACTTCGTTCGCGGCCGAGGCGCTGTTTCTCGTCTGGACCGGCAGCGCCTGGGAGGTGGTGGGCGAGCCGAGCGACATCTCGGATGCGGTCTTCAGCCTGATCAACGACGCCGATCCCACGAAGAAGGCGGTCTTCTCGCTGTCCGGAATCAGCACGACCCGGAGCTATACGCTGCCGAACACCTCGTCGGAACTGGCGACCTTGGCGGGCACACAGACCTTCACCGGCACGCTGACGGCCTCCGGCGCCGTCACGGTCTCGGGGACGGCGACAACCATCGGCACGGCGACGGGCACCGCGACCTACGGGGTGGACACCGGGACGACCACCACCGGCCTCACCAAGACCGTGAACCTCGGCGCCGGCGGCGCGCCGGGGTCGAGGCGACCGTCAACACCAACGGCATGCCGCGCACGGCCTCGACGGCTTCACCTATGTGAACCGGCTGTCGCTTGTCACACTGCAAGCGACCGGCATGGGGTTCTTCGGCCTCTATGGCTCGACGGCAGCGCTAGCCACGACCCTCTCGGCAGTCGTCAACTGCATCGGCTTCCAGCGCGGCGCCCACACAAACTGACAACTGGTCCATAACGATGCCTCGGGCGCGCCGACGCTCACCGATCTGGGCGCGAGTTTCCCGGTCGCGAGCACGACGAACGTCCTGACCCTCATGCTCCTCGCCGCCCCGAACAGCAGCGTGACCGGCGTCCGGGTGCTCAAGGAGGTCAGCAGCGGGGCGGCGGTTGAGACGATGATCGACAACGACATCCCCGCCGCGACGCAACTCCTGCCCCCCGGAACTACATGAACAACAGCGCAACAGCGGCGGCGGTCGCCTACGATTGCTCGGGGGGTTATGTGGAGACGGATTATTGAGGCAGTATAGAAGCATAGCTTCTATCTTTGGCGTGGCACGTCCCGCACCAGACGAGCCGCCGTCTCGATAATATTGGCCTGATGGCGCTGCAGCGCCTGGCAGGCGCGGTCAAGATGCGCGCCGAACGGGTCAACGGCCTGGGTGCGCCGGCCGCAAAGCTCTTCGATGACAGCCAGGCCGCACAGTGGGGCGTCGAAGTCCCCAAGCGAAGCGACGCGGCGTCGGATCTCGCCTGCGTTGTACAGCCAGCAGGGCGTGCCGAAATCGCGCGCGACCTGTCGCAGGGTATCGGCGTTCGGGCCTAGATCATCGGTCTGGATGTCGGGACGAACGACGGGTGTATGACGGTTCATGGCTGGCTTCGTTTCCTGTAGAAAGCGGTGATCAATAAGAGGTATCGGGTTCGCGGATCATCTGGCAGCTCAGAGCCGAGATGGCCATGCTGATCGCGCCCACTAGGATCGCGTAGAAATAGGCACCCGAAGCGTCCCGAATCGCGCCTGCCATCGTCGGGCCGAAGAGCGCGCCGACGCCCCACGAGGTGTAAAGCGCGCCGATGATGGTGGCAATCCGGTGACCGCCGAAATACTCCATCGCCAGCACCGGTAACAAGGCGATGTAGCCGCCGTAGAGGATGCCGAACAGCGTGGCGTAGAGCAACAGAGACGCGAATACCGGCGGCGCAAGCAGCCACCAGAACATTGTCAACGACAGACCCGCTAAGATGTAGGTCAGCAAGGTGCGTCTGCCGAACCTGTCGGCCAGCCCTCCTAGCAGAAAGCGCCCGAACGTGCTGCAGATGCCCATGATGCCTATCAGGATAATGCCGAGCTGGGCTGAAACGCCGTTGTCGGTCGCATAGGGCACCAGATGGACGTAATTGATGAACACACCGGCGGCGGACAGCAGGCTGGCAATGTATAAAAGCCAGAATCGGGCTTGCACCACAGCCTCGGCGAGGCCAAGACCAGGCAAGGGAGCGGTCCGGCTGGCGTCGGGGTTGGCCGGTCCCCCATCGGGGGCCAAGCCCATGTCCCGCGGGTGGTATACCAGCAGCAGGCTGGCGGCGCCGCAGACCACCAACGCGCATCCCGCTAGCACCAGGTGCGCGCTGCGCCAGCCCATTGTCTCGTTCAACGCCGTCGCTAAAGGTGGTAACAGCAGCGTCCCGACGCCAGTTCCGCTCACCGCCAGACCCGAGGCCAGCCCGCGCTTCACCTTGAACCAGCGTTGCACCAGTCCCACGGCCGGCACATAGATCATTCCGCCGCCGATACCGACGCCTGCCCCGTAGGCTAGGTACAACAGCGGCAGCGAAGTGGCCATCGACGCCCCGGCAAGCCCTAAGGCCATGATCACCGCGCCGAGCAACCCTACGTTGCGGGGACCAAACCGGTCGGCCACGAAACCCGCTGCGAACCCAGTCATGAACCAGACGAATTCGCTGACCGCGAAGACCAGCGAGATGTCGGCGCGCCCAGTCTTGAACTCCGCCTCGAACGAGGCGACGAAGGCTGGAAAGGAATAGATGATCCCCGCTGCAGTGGCCGACATGAAGAAGACCGAGCCGACGATGATCCATCCATAGAACAGCCCCTCCCCTTGTGGCGCCTCTGAGTTGTTCGTGTAATTCTTCACGGTGTGCATCCTTACGATGGGTCTTGGGGTCGGCTCATGCGTCGGGCCTGATGTCGATAACAAGGTAAGACAGATCGGGCATGCCTTGCCGGACCAGCTGATCTGCAAGTTCGGCATAGATCTGGCGAATTTCCACCGGATCGCGATGGTAGAGAGCACAGCCCCCCGCAGCATGAAGCGCCTCGACCAAAGGCGAGGGGTTGGCCAGTAACCGTTTGCCGTCGACGCGGACAAGGCCCTCGTCGGCTAGGATCGTCCAAGACAGCCCTTGGGGTCCCAGGATCGACAAGGCAAGATCGACCATCTCCCAACGAGCATCGGCTGCGTTCCCTACCGAATAGCCCAGCAGAGACACCCGTGCCCGACGTCCGGCATCGGTACGGCGGAAACGGGCAACTGCCTCGAACGCGGCGCGCTGCAGCGCCGAAAGGCTGCACGTCATGGAACCCACGCCGGATGTCGTTCAGCGCGACCATGCAGGCACTGCGCTGGGTCAGGCACTGATTCATATGGAAATAGGCCATCGCCCTCGGATTAATATCGAAGCCGATCCCCGGCATGTCCGGCGCAAAGTGAGCCAGGTTGTTGCCGCTGCCGGTCGCTAGGTCGATCACTGCATCGACATCCTCCAGTAGCCCGCTTGTCTGACAGTGCCGATGGATGGCGGTGCTTTCGTCGGCGAACGGGAACACCCGGACCCTAGGATCGACCCAGACGGCATCGGTAACCAGGGCCTGCCCCTCGATCAGGTTCAGGCGCACGCACAGCCGGCCGTCGCGCAAGAGGCCGACCCGCGCCAGCGCACCGCCTTGCAGACCGGGGCCCGGGTCGAACGGTGCGCGCTGTCCCAGACCGGCTGCCCACTCTCCGTACCCCGCCAACCCCGCAATGTGCTCCATTTCGGCTGCGGCCGCTGCGCGCAATGCCGGGTCCGCCTGCACCTCGGATGTGATCAGGAACAGGCTGTCGGTTTCCAACGTGCCTGCGTCGATCTGCACATGTGCCGTCATACCAAGCCCCCGTTCACTGCTGTTGCCGCAACAACAGCGCAAGCAGCGCCGCGCGCATCCAGACGCCATCGCGGGCCTGCTGGAAGTAGTGCGCCTGGGGCATCGCATCCATCGCACGGTCCACATGGTCCGAGATCGGTCCGATATGCAGGACCGGGACATGGCGTCCCAGACCGGTAATGGCGGCCGCCGTGATCCGATACGCATCCGGGGTCGGTTGCCCCTGCCGGGAGGACGCATTGATCTTATCGTCGAAATCGGCATGGAAGTTCGAGTGGTAGACGCCTAGCGTGGTGACTGCGTCTGCAAGCTGCAACACCTGGCCGACGTCGCTGCAATGGGTCACCCTCGTCCCGCGCTCACTCAGCAGCGCCTGAACGTCGTCGGGCGGGGTAGAACCCGGCGGTTCCAGGACGGCAAGATGCACATCGAACAGCGACAGAGCGATGACCAGAGACCGGTGCGCCCGCCAGCCTAGGTGCCCGATGATCCCGATGCACAATCCATCCAGCCGCCCAAAATGTTTGAACAGGTGCAGCACATCCCCCAGCGATTGAGTCGGGTGTTCGCCGTAGCCGTCCCCGGCCCCGAAGATCAGGATCGGACGCCCCTGCGCATCGCGCGCCGGGATAATGTTGCCGCTGCACGCGATATGGCCGATGCGCGCAATCTTCAACGCGACGTTTAGTCCGGGTCCCAGATTCGGAATGGTCATCCATGCACCTAGGACACCGTGCACTTTGCACTGCGTCGCGGTTCCGCGCAGCAGGTCCGCGCCATAGACGCCGAGCGACAGGAAATAGTGATTTCGACCCTCGACCCTGCCGTCGATTTCGACCTCCGTGACGATGCTGTTCGTCCTGACAATGCGGGTCGCCCTCGTGCCCCAGCGGAAACGAACACCGCGGCGCTCGAGCAAATTGACCAGACGAACGACATAATCATGAACGTTGACCGTGAACCCCGTGACCTCGATCCCGCCAGCGATCTCCCGATTGCGAACGCCCGCTGCAAGCGCAGGATAGTGTTCGGCAACCCCGCCGGGCTCCAGATCGTTGCGGTAGGCACCGACCCGTTTCTGACGCTTCAGCTGTTTGGCGTTGTAGTCGGCGGTCGAGGCCACCCGCAGCAGCGGTTCGAGAAATTCGACCCCAGCGAACAGCTCGGGCGTGCTGTCCATCAGGTTGCGCCAATAGTCCAGACTTTCGTGACTGATCGCGAAGATGTCGTCGTTGTAATGTTCAGCCATCCAGACAGGTATCGCCATTGACTCGCGGATCCAGGCCGCGTCTTCGGCGCAATAGGCCTCGGGCCTTCCGATCAGCCAGCCGAAGTCGGTGATCCTCCGCCGCAGGTAGTCGTGCAACTCGCCACCCTCGGGCGCTTCACGGTCATGGTAGTTGTCGCATTCGATCAGCGAGAACATGCGCGCATTTGCCCCCCATGGGTGCAGCCCATGGACTGCCACGGCGGGCAGGTGCGCGGGTCGTGGCTGGCCTCGACGACCTCGACGTCATAGCCAGCTTGAACAAGGTCCAGCGCGGTCATTAGCCCAACGATGCCCGCGCCCACCACTAGGACGGTTTCCGGACCCTGTCGGCTGGCGCGGCGCGAAATCATCGTAATAATCGCAGGAAGAAGCGCGGCATGGTCTTCGAGCGACAAGGGCAAGATGGATGCGATCTTCATGTAAACCTCAGAAAACGCGAAAAAATTTAATCTCAAAAAACGTGAAAAAAATTCTCAAACAAGAGCGTAAACGCCAAACCAATGCCGGACTATGAAACCCCAATGATAAACATCGTAAACAACGAAGTCCCTTGCCGTCAGCACTCAAAATTTCCAACGCGGGTTCCTAAAACGGTATCGCCCCCCCCGGAAACGGCTGTTAATCAGCATAGCTGTCGCAATCTTAGAGGCGGAGTTAATGAAATACTTACAGCTGCCAATCGATTTTTTTCCTTGTGAATCTCTGCGCGATTGAAAATTGTCACGTCTCCGCAAGCGAATGATCGCGGCGGGGCCTCAGGAGAGATTTTGCGACGGCAAGAGGTAGCGTCTGGAAGGTTATGCGATCTGACGCTCCACTTGATCAAAGGAGCGAGGGCGACCTGCCTGCTCTGCCGATTGAATACTGCTTGCGAAGCAGAATCGAAACGACCCACGACACGTGGCGACACTCAGAACGCCCACCGTCTCTTTCCACCCGCCCCTACAATACCCGCCGAGCGCATTCCCG
>NZ_JBLXGP010000029.1:0-2150 GCF_048260565.1 Roseibium sp.
CGGGCCGCATCGATTGCCTTCTGGTTGGCTTCCTCGAAGTCGATCCGGTCGACCTGTTCGCCCGGGAAGAACTCCGTGTCGCCGCTGTCGGTGATCTCGATCTTCTGCAGCATCTGGCGAACGATCACCTCGATGTGCTTGTCGTTGATCGTCACGCCCTGCAGACGATAGACTTCCTGGATTTCGTTGACGAGGTAGGCAGCCAGTGCCTCCACGCCCTTGACCGCCAGGATGTCGTGCGGTGCCGGATTGCCGTCGAGGATGTACTCACCCTTTTCGATGGCGTCGCCTTCCTGCAGATGGAAGTGCTTGCCCTTCGGGATGAGGTATTCGACGGGTTCCATTCCCTCGTCCGCCGGCTCGATGATGATGCGGCGCTTGTTCTTGTAATCGCGGCCGAAGCGGATCGTACCGGAGATTTCGGCAATGATCGCATGGTCCTTCGGACGGCGAGCTTCGAACAGTTCCGCAACGCGCGGCAGACCACCGGTGATGTCCTTGGTCTTTGCGCTTTCGAGCGGGATACGAGCCAGAACGTCACCGGTTCACCGATGCGACCGGCTGGACGACAGAATGGCGTCCACCGACAACTGGAACGGCTTGCCGCCGCGTGCCAGTTGCAATCTCGCCGTTCTGTCCTGATGACAATCGACGGCTTTGAGGATCGTACCGCGTGGGTCGAGCGCCAGTCGATGACCTGACGCTTGGTGATGCCGGTTGCCTCGTCCGTGGCTTCGAGAGACCGAGATGCCGATCGACGACATCTTCGAATTCCACGTGCCTTCGACTTCCGTCATCATCGGGGCGTATACGGGTCCCACTCGGCCAGACGCTGTCCGCGCGTCACCGCATCGCCGTCATCGGCATAGATCCTTGAGCCGTAAGCCACACGCTGCGAAGAGCGCTCGGCCATTCATCCAGGATCCTGGATGCCATGAACGGCCCATGGCAATCAGATTGCCATCGGAGTTACGCAGCATGTTGCGTTCTTGATGCGGACCGGTACCTCGTACGAGGCTTCCAGGAACGATGCTGTAACCACGGTGGCTGTGCCGCCTGTGGAAGGTACGCATCGTCAGCTGGTACCAGGTTCACCGATTGACTGGCGGCGATAACGCCGACAGCTTCACCAATGTTGACCGGCGTACCGCGCGCAAGGTCACGACCGTAGCAGTTCCGCAAACCGGTCTTGGATGTCACAGGTCAGCGGCGCGGATGCGACCGACTGAATGTCAGCGTAGCCTCGATGCCAGAACCTGGGTTTTCATCAACCGTCGAAGCTCGTTCTTGACCATCAGCACCGTCAAGGGTGTGGTTGATGTCATCGAGCGTGGTCCGACCAGGATACGCTGACCGATCGATGCAACCACCTGACCGGCATCGACGACAGCCGTCATTGGCAGTGGCACGTTGGTGCCGCAATCGACATGGTGACGATGCAATCCTGCGCAACGTCGACGAGACGACGGGTCAGGTAACCCGAGTTCGCCGTCTTGAGCGCCGTATCCGCCAGACCCTTACGGGCACCGTGGGTGGAGTTGAAGTACTCGAGAACCGAGAGGCCTTCCTTGAAGTTCGAGATGATCGGGTTCTCGATGATTTCACCGGAAGGCTTGGCCATCAGGCCGCGCATGCCGGCGAGCTGCTTCATCTGCTGGGGCGAACCACGAGCACCGGAGTGCGACATCATGTAGACCGAGTTCATCGGCTTCTGACGTCCGGTCTCCTCGTCGATCTGGACCGCCTTAATGCGGGCCATCATCTCGTCGGCGACCTTGTCGGTGCACTTCGCCCAGGCATCAACGACCTTGTTGTACTTCTCACCCTGGGTGATCAGACCGTCGTTGTACTGCTGCTCGTATTCGGTGGCGAGAGCGGCCGTCTCGGCAACAAGCTTCTGCTTGGTGTCCGGGATAACCATGTCGTCCATACCGAAGGAGATGCCGGCGTTACAGGCGTTTTTGAAGCCAAGCTGCATGATCCGGTCACAGAAGATGACCGTCTCCTTCTGACCGCAGGCACGGTAAACCGTGTCGATCATCTTGGAGATGTCCTTCTTGGTCATCAGCTTGTTACAGACGTCGAACGGCACTTCGTGGTGCTTCGGCAGAAGCTCCGCGATCAGCATGCGGCCAGGCGTCGTTTCGAAG
>NZ_JBLXGP010000029.1:2160-3888 GCF_048260565.1 Roseibium sp.
GTTGCCATCGGCATCGACGGACTTGAAGCGGCCCTTGATCTTGGTGTGCAGCGTGATGACCTTGTTGGCGATCGCGTGATGGATCTCACCGATATCGGCGAATGCCATGCCTTCGCCCGGCTCGTTCTCTGCCATGATCGACAGATAGTAGAGACCCAGAACGATATCCTGCGACGGAACGATGATCGGACCACCGTTTGCCGGGTGCAGAATGTTGTTCGTGGACATCATCAGCGTACGCGCTTCAAGCTGGGCTTCCAGCGAAAGCGGTACGTGAACAGCCATCTGGTCACCATCGAAGTCGGCGTTGAAGGCCGAACAGACGAGCGGGTGCAGCTGGATGGCCTTGCCTTCGATCAGGGTCGGTTCGAACGCCTGGATACCGAGACGGTGAAGGGTCGGAGCGCGGTTCAGGAGAACCGGGTGCTCACGGATCACTTCGTCGAGGATATCCCATACTTCCGGACGCTCTTTTTCAACCAGCTTCTTGGCCTGCTTCACCGTGGAGGAGAAGCCCTTGGCGTCGAGACGCGAGTAGATGAACGGCTTGAACAGCTCGAGCGCCATCTTCTTGGGCAGACCGCACTGGTGCAGCTTCAGTTCCGGGCCCACGGTGATAACCGAGCGGCCGGAATAGTCGACGCGCTTGCCGAGAAGGTTCTGGCGGAAGCGGCCCTGCTTGCCCTTGAGCATGTCGGACAGCGACTTCAGCGGACGCTTGTTGGCACCGGTGATGACACGGCCGCGGCGGCCGTTGTCGAACAGGGCGTCAACGGACTCCTGCAGCATGCGCTTTTCGTTACGGATAATGATATCCGGCGCACGCAGCTCGATCAGGCGCTTAAGACGGTTGTTACGGTTGATGACGCGGCGATACAGATCGTTCAGATCCGAAGTCGCGAAACGACCGCCATCCAGCGGAACCAGAGGACGAAGATCCGGCGGGATGACCGGGACAACGGTCATGATCATCCATTCCGGACGGTTGCCGGATTCCATGAACGCTTCGATGACCTTCAGGCGCTTGGCCAGCTTCTTCGGCTTTAGTTCCGTCGTCGCTTCCGCGATCTCGACACGCAGCTTCTCGCTCTCTTTTTCGAGATCGAGGCTCATGAGGATTTCACGGATTGCTTCCGCACCGATCATGGCGGTGAAAGCGTCTTCGCCGTACTCGTCCTGGGCAGCCACAAAGTCTTCTTCGGAAAGAAGCTGGTGCTGCTTCAGCGGGGTCAGGCCCGGCTCGAGAACCACGTAGTTCTCGAAGTAGAGAACGCGCTCCAGATCCTTCAGCGTCATGTCGAGCAGCAAACCGATGCGGCTCGGCAGGGACTTCAGGAACCAGATGTGAGCGACAGGAGCTGCCAGCTCGATGTGGCCCATACGCTCGCGGCGAACGCGGCTGAGGGTAACTTCGACGCCACACTTTTCACAGATGACGCCCTTGTACTTCATGCGCTTGTACTTGCCGCAAAGACATTCGTAGTCCTTGATCGGGCCAAAGATGCGCGCGCAGAACAGGCCATCCCGTTCCGGCTTGAAGGTACGGTAGTTGATAGTTTCCGGCTTTTTGATTTCGCCGAAAGACCAAGACATGATCTTTTCCGGGCTCGCCAGCGAGATCCGGATGCTGTCGAAGGTCTGAGCGGGAGCCTGTTGATTGAACAGGTTCATGACCTCATGATTCATGGTCTATCTCCTTCATGCACGGAGGGGGAAGCGGCCTCTGGC
>NZ_JBLXGP010000029.1:3898-5849 GCF_048260565.1 Roseibium sp.
GCTGCCTGTTCTTCCTCAAGCTGTGGCTGGTCGGTACGCTGAAGTTCAACGTTCAGACCCAGAGACCTCATTTCCTTCACAAGCACGTTGAAGCTTTCCGGAATGCCGGCTTCGAAGGTGTCGTCGCCGCGAACGATGGCCTCATAGACCTTCGTACGGCCGGCAACGTCATCCGACTTGACCGTGAGCATTTCCTGCAGCGTGTAGGCTGCACCGTAAGCTTCAAGAGCCCAGACCTCCATTTCACCGAAGCGCTGGCCACCGAACTGCGCCTTACCACCCAGCGGCTGCTGGGTAACGAGCGAGTATGGACCGATCGAACGGGCATGGATCTTGTCGTCGACCAGGTGGTGGAGCTTCAGCATGTAGATGTAGCCCACGGTCACCTGGCGGTCGAACTCTTCACCGGTACGTCCGTCATAGAGGGTCGACTGACCCGACGGCTTGAGACCTGCGATGTTCAGAGCATCGACGACATCCGGCTCGCGCGCACCGTCAAATACCGGTGTTGCGATGGAGACGCCCTTCTTGAGCTGCTCGGCCAGGCGCACGACGCTTTCATCGTCGTAGTCCTTGACGTTGTCGCCCTTCAGGTTGTCACCGTAGATCTCGACGATCTTGCCGCGCAGCTGATCGACCTCACCCGACTTGCGGTACTGGTCGTACAGCTCGCCGATACGCTTGCCCATGCCGGCACAGGCCCAGCCAAGGTGCGTTTCGAGGATCTGACCGACGTTCATGCGCGAGGGAACGCCGAGCGGGTTCAGCACGATGTCGACGTGGGTTCCGTCTTCCAGGAACGGCATGTCTTCACAAGGATTGATCTTGGAGACCACACCCTTGTTACCGTGACGGCCGGCCATCTTGTCACCCGGCTGAAGCTTGCGCTTCACGGCGACGAAGACCTTGACCATCTTCATGACGCCCGGCGGCAGTTCATCACCGCGCTGTAGCTTCTCGACCTTGTCGATGAAACGCTGCTCTAGACGCTTGCGGCTGTCGTCGTACTGACCGCGCAGGGCTTCGATCTCGCTCATGAACTTTTCGTCGTCCACGGCGAACTGCCACCACTGCGAGCGCGGGAATTCATTCAGGAGTTCACCATCCTGGGTGCTGTCCTTCTTGAAGCCCTTCGGACCACCGATTGCGGCCTTGCCCAGCAGCATCTCGGCCAGACGGCCATAGACGTTACGATCGAGGATCGCCTGTTCGTCGTCACGGTCTTTGGCGAGACGTTCGATTTCCTCACGCTCGATAGCCATCGCGCGCTCGTCTTTTTCCACCCCGTGGCGGTTGAAGACGCGCACTTCGACGACAGTACCGGCAACCCCCGGCGGCAGGCGCAGGGAGGTGTCGCGAACGTCGGAAGCCTTTTCACCGAAGATGGCGCGCAGAAGCTTTTCTTCCGGCGTCATCGGGCTTTCGCCCTTCGGAGTGATCTTGCCGACCAGGATATCGCCCGGATGCACTTCCGCACCGATGTAGACGATACCGGCTTCGTCGAGGTTCTTCAGAGCCTCTTCGGAGACGTTCGGGATATCGCGCGTGATTTCTTCCGGACCAAGCTTCGTGTCGCGGGCCATCACTTCGAACTCTTCCAGATGGATCGAAGTGAAGACGTCGTCGGAAACGATGCGTTCGGACAGAAGGATGGAATCCTCGAAGTTGTAACCGTTCCACGGCATGAACGCGACAAGCACGTTACGGCCGAGAGCCAGATCGCCGAGGTCGGTCGACGGACCGTCCGCGATGATGTCGCCCTTGTGAACCACGTCACCGACACGAACAAGCGGACGCTGGTTGATGCAGGTGTTCTGGTTGGAACGCTGGAACTTCATCAGGCGATAGATATCGACGCCCGACTTGCCCGGATCCAGGTCTTCCGTTGCACGGATAACGATACGGGTCGCATCGACCTGATCGATCACGCCGGTCCGGCGTGCGGCAATCG
>NZ_JBLXGP010000029.1:5859-6700 GCF_048260565.1 Roseibium sp.
CGAGCAACGACCGGCTCCATGCCGGTTCCGACGAACGGAGCTTCCGCACGAACGAGCGGCACGGCCTGACGCTGCATGTTCGAGCCCATCAGTGCGCGGTTGGCGTCATCGTTCTCGAGGAACGGAATGAGCGCCGCGGCGACGGACACGAGCTGCTTCGGCGAAACGTCCATGAGGTCGACGCGCTCGGACGGGACCATCATGTTTTCACCAGCGTGACGGCAGGTGATCAGCTCTTCGGTGAAACGGCCCTCGTCGTCGTAGACGGCGTTGGACTGTGCAACGTAGTGCTTGGCTTCTTCCATTGCCGACAGGTAGACGACGTCGTTGGTCACGACACCGTCCTTCACCTTGCGGTACGGGCTTTCGATGAAGCCGTACTTGTTAACGCGGGCAAAGGTTGCAAGCGAGTTGATCAGACCGATGTTCGGGCCTTCCGGCGTTTCAATCGGGCAGATACGTCCGTAGTGCGTCGGATGAACGTCGCGGACTTCGAAGCCGGCGCGCTCACGGGTAAGACCGCCCGGGCCAAGAGCCGAGAGACGGCGCTTGTGGGTGACTTCCGAAAGCGGGTTGGTCTGGTCCATGAACTGCGACAGCTGCGAGGAACCGAAGAACTCGCGAACGGCAGCGGCAGCCGGCTTGGCGTTGATCAGGTCCTGCGGCATGACAGTGTCGATCTCGACGGAGCTCATACGCTCCTTGATCGCGCGTTCCATACGCAGCAGGCCGACGCGGTACTGGTTTTCCATCAGTTCGCCAACGGAGCGAACACGGCGGTTACCCAGGTTATCGATGTCGTCGATCTCGCCCTTGCCGTCGCGCAGTTCGAGAAGAACGC
>NZ_JBLXGP010000029.1:6710-6948 GCF_048260565.1 Roseibium sp.
GTGTCTTCGCCTTCAAGATCAAGGCGCATGTTCATCTTGACGCGGCCGACCGCGGACAGATCGTAGCGCCCTGCGTCGAAGAACAACGACTGGAACATGGCTTCCGCCGTGTCGATCGTGGGCGGCTCACCCGGACGCATCACCCGGTAGATGTCGAACAGAGCGTCTTCACGAGACTCGTTCTTGTCCACTGACAGCGTGTTGCGGATGTACGGACCGGTGTTGACGTGGTCGATAT
>NZ_JBLXGP010000030.1:0-6401 GCF_048260565.1 Roseibium sp.
AGCCCGCACGCACTGGGCCCGCGGGCTGACCACGGACCTGATTGTCCAAGCGGCAGAGCAAGAGCCGAAAGTCGATATCATAGCGGCCGCATTGACCGCAAAGAGCGGGCGCAGCCTCGTTGCTTTGCAACGCGCGGCAAAACGCATTGCCCGGCACCCAGGATGCGCCGCTGCACGGGCAACCAAGCAAGATCGGACCCGGGCCCTCGAGGTGGTCATTCGCGGAGCCCGGCGGGACTCGGAGTTGCGCTATGCCGATCAGCAAGATGGCTTCAGGCAGGACCTGGTGCGCTACATTCTACGTCAGCTTACGGCCAAGGAGACTAAAGACTCCATCGTCGTTTTGACGCGCCACACACTACAGCGATGGATCGAGCGCGGCGGCGCCGGAGATCCGCGCCAATTCTTGCTTCAAAAGCTGGATCGCGCCATCGTCTACGCGCTTCAGGACGCGGACTTGATCGCGGCCACCTCCGCAATCCTCGCGGCGAACTTGCAGGACCAGGGAGCACAGTCTGCCCGCTTCGGCGTTCCCGATGAGCGCGGCGGATTATGGATTGCGGGGCTTTCTGGATTTGCGACCCAATCTCCACACGTGAAGTATCGCAGCCTGCTAGCTTTCCTCACATATTTGGGCCAGGACATGATGAGCGGGGCGCAGATCGCGTATCGCAAGCGCGCCGTCGACCAAGGTCTCTTCGCGGCTACGCGCGACTTCCCAGATCTCTTTCGCCCGCGCGCAACGCGGGACGTGCCCTAAGATTGTCTGACCTAGTGAGCGCGGCGAGCCCGTAACCGGGGGTCATCTCTGACGCCGCGCCGGCCGCAGTGTGATTAGATCCGTCCCACCGCAGGGCGCGCTCGTCGCGCTCCCTATCACGATATCACGGACAAGCGATTCTCATGGCTTCAAAATGGCAAGGCGGTGAGCGCGATCCACTCCGTGAGTGGTGGGGGATCAGGACCAAAAACTCCGGGCCTGGTATCGGCGACGGATCACGCTCCAATTTTTCTTGGGAGCAGTATGGCTTCACGTGCAATCAAAAGGAGAGTGAGCGCGTCACCTGACCTGAAGCTCGGGCGCCTTGAGTTTCAGAAAAGCTGACGGGAAACGCCGCAGCAGCATGATGCTTACAACTCGTGGTCATAGCCCCGATCACGAATGGCATGACGCTCCTGCTCGAGGTCGTTTTCGAGGTGCCTGTCACGCTGCCGCTCTTGGGCTGTGCTCACCTCGTAATCCTCTCGTTCCTGTCTATAGCTCGAGAGCCGTTCTCTGAGAGCGCCACGATCCACCCCGGAAAAAGCAGAACGTAGCCGCGCGGCAAGACCTTCAGAGGTATCCCGTTCTGGGACCTCGACCTCCGGCAGCTCCTGTTGCCGTTCCTGGCGATCGGCCCAGGCCTCGCGCAGGCGCGTCGCGAGATCGGCAGGCCGGTCCTGGTCAGTAGCTACTCCGGACAACGCCAGCTCGGCGCGACCGCCGCCCAGCCGATCCAAGGTGCGCTCGGCGGCATGGTCGAGCCAATCACGGACATGACCCGCCAGCTCCTGCGCCACGCGGGCGACCTCGACCGCCTGCGCCTTGATCTCGTGCCAGGCGCGCACTCGGCCGACCTCGTGGCCGCGCTCTTTCATCTGCCACGCTCCCGGTGAAAGCTGCGGCAGCGGCTCGCGGTCCAGCGAGATCGCCCGCACGGTCTCGCGCAGCTCCGTGCCCTCGTCGCCGCGCTCCCGCGCCTCGGTCGCCCATTCCAGTGCCTCCTCCCGCTGCGCCTCGAGGGTGCGGTGGTCGATGCGCTGCTCGAGGCCGGCGCGCTCGAGGGCGTGGTTGCTGCCCACCGCCCACGCCTCGCGCCAATGCTCGAGGAGCTCGACCTTGTTCCAGTCGCGGTTCTTGGTGGTGAACCCCTCGGCGCCGATCTCGCGCGTGGTGAGCAGGATGTGGGCGTGGTGGTTGCGATCATCGCCGTCGCGCCCGGGCGCGTGCAGGGCGATATCCGCGACCATGCCGCGATCCACGAACTGTTCTTGGGCGAAGTCCCGGACCAGCTCGACCCGCTGCGCGTGGGCCAGCTCGGCAGGCAGAGCCACGCGCACCTCGCGGGCCACCTGGCTGTTCTTCCGGGTCTCGGCGCGCTCGACCTGGTTCCACAGCTCGGATCGGTCGTAGGCCCAATCCGGAGCGTGGTCGGGGGCGAGGATCTCGGTGTGATCGACGCCGCTGCGCCCCGCGTAATCGAAGGTCAGCCCCGTACGGTGATCTTCGATACGCTCCGCCGCCCGGTAGGCGATAGCCGCCGTGGCGGAGCGGCCCTGACTGCGGGAGATCATCGTGGCTCTGAGATGATAGATCGCCATTCGGGGCCGCACTTCGCTTAGGGGTCGAGGGGAAACGCCAGTCTCCCCCGCCCACACAAACGCTAAGCGTTTGTATAAGTGGGCACTTCGTGGTTGCACCCTGAATCAACCTTTGCGAGAAATCAACCGTTCTCAATCGTGCGGAGGTAAGAATGGCGCGCAGCATCGATCAGCAAATTGCGGAAACGCAGGCCAAGTTGGCCCGGCTGAAGGAGAGGCAGAAGGCCAGCGAGACCCGCCGCAAGATCATCGTCGGATCGGTCGCGATCTCCAACGCGCTGAAGGATCCGGAAAAGGCCCGGGCGCTCGCCGCCCTGCTGCGCCGTGCCGTGACGCGCGAAGTCGATCAGAAGGAAATCATCGGCCTCTTGGAAGAGCTCGATGACGCCGCGGCAAAGGCGGAACGACAATGAGCGCCAAAGATCCATTCCAGATCCTCGCCGATGAGCTGACCCTGATCCGCAAGGACATGGACCAGCTCCAACGCACCAGCCTCGACAAGAAGGACGCACAGGCCCTGCACCAGAAGTTGGCCGAGGGGGTCGACCGGATGCACAGGGCCGCTTCCGAGGTCCACCAAGCCATCGACAACCGCTTGGTGACCGTCGCAGCCTACCTCAAGGAAGAAGCCACCAAAGCCGCCGAGAAGGCCGCGAGAGACGCCATCCTGAAGGCCCATGACGAGAGCATCGACGCCGCCCGGAACCTCACACAGGCCGCCGGAGAGGCCCGTAGAGAGGCCTGGCGCTACTTCGGGGGGTTCTGGGTCTGGCTGGTCTCTATGCTCGCTGTAGGGGCCGTTCTGGGCCTTCTGCTGGCTTATGGGATGGAAACGGCCAAGTCTGCCCTCTCGGTCAATGATCTGGTGAGCTACAATTGCGGCAGATCGTGGTTCGGGGGGCAGGTGGTTGAGCAGGACAACGGGTCCAGCTTCTGCGCCTTCTGGATCACAGAGTAGAACCGGTGACAGGGGTCACTCCAGCCATTGCGCGGCAGACCAGTCGCGCGACGTGTGGATGACCCGGACAATCGCCAAGATTTCTTCGCCGCCCCTCTGACTAATCGCGTAAGCGAGGAGCCTGCGCTGACTTCCCCGAACAATCGGTTCTAGAAAAGCGGCTCAACGCAGGTATCGGCGCTCTTTTTTGGTGATCCTGCGAAGGACCGCAGCGAGCAGCAACGTGTAACCCAGCAGGATAAGCCCCAAGCTCAAGGGGAAAAGTGTTGTGCGCGACTGGAATCCTGAGAAAACGGTGCCGGCGTAAAAGCGGTCTGAGAGCAACAATCCAGTTCCCAGGGCCAACGATGCGTAGCCTGAATAAGACATTCTCAAACCAGTTTTCATGCTTAGACTTCCACACGTCACGTAGTTTCATTCAAGGTTTTGGATTAACGCAGATTTTCAGCATTCAGTTTCAACCCCCCAAAATTTCACTCCTTCATCTCGACGTGTTCGCCCCACCTTCCGGTTTGTTCGTCCCTCCACGCGACACCCAACATTAGAGAACTTAAAACAGACACGCCGGAGGGTATCCCTTCCCCTCCCTGCCTGACCCACCCCATCCCTGGTAACTCGCACCGTTGGTTAAGTAGCGAACTACTTAAAGTACCGCCGAGACTAACACTTCGATGCAGGCTCCCTCGTCGCCTGCGTCGTTCAAAAACTCCCCCCTCGCCCGATCGCTCGACCAGCGCTATGGGGCGCGCTCCCGATCGAACGAGCGGGGATTTTTTGCCCTCCTATAGATCATTAGAAGGCGCAAAATTTTCTTCATTTTAAATCAATTACTTGGCAGGGGGGGGTAGGTCACAGCTGTGACCTACCCCTAGGTCACAGCTGTGACCTAGGTCTGGTCGAAATTAGTGCACGTATGGTCAATATTTGACGGGACAGAACTAAACATCCATGATCTACATGCGCCCACAAATGAGCGAAATTTAGTCACGTATGAGCTAGGGGTAGGTCATGGATGAACCAGGTCAGCGGCAGCCGGAAACTCGAGCCACGCTCCCATCCAAGCCAGCACGGGGACACTTTGTGCAAACGGATCGGGCAGCGCACGAGGCTTGGGCGAGATTAGGAACGAAACACCCGGCAGCTTCGGCATTGCTACACGTATTGGCGGCAAATGTCGGCGAACAAAACGCGGTTGTTGCCTCACACAAAGTTCTAGCCAAGCTCATGGGGTCGTCTGCCTCGACCGTGAAACGTGCCCTTAGAACCTTGGAAGCCGGAAACTGGATTGAGGTTCAGCAGATCGGTGCTAGCGGCACCGTAAATGCATACGTCATCAACAGCCGTGTTGTCTGGACCGAGGCCAGAGACCGCTTGCGCTACGCTCGCCTGCAAGCCGAAGTCCTGCTGGCCGAAGATGAGCAACCCGAACCCATCGTGGCAGACAAAGCCGCTCTGCACCGACTGCCCCGCATTGGTGAGATGCAAATCCCCTCTGGCAGTGGCTTGCCACCGATCTCACAGCCCAGTTTCCCAGGCATGGAAACCGATCTTCCAGGAACACCTGGGAAAGATGAAGAGTAAACAGGTCAGCACCATGAATACTGGCAACTGCGAACGATAGGAAACCCCATGGTGTACACCCTTGGAGAAGCTGCGAAGGCCACGGGGAAGTCGAAGGCAACCATATCTAAAGCCATAAAATCAGGCCGCATATCCGCCTTTAAAGACGATACAGGTGTGTTCAGAATAGATCCGTCCGAGTTGCACAGGGTTTACCCCCCAACACCTCAAAATCACAAAAAGGAAACACCTGAGAAACCGCAAGTAAACAGGGAGGAAACAGGCGAACTCAAGGCTTTACAAGCGCGTCTTGAAGCAGCTCAAGAACGGCTAGCCGACAAAGAAGCCGTAATCTCAGACTTGCGAGAGGATCGGGACAAGTGGCGACATCAGGCCACGGCACTCTTAGAAGACAAGAGGCCTCGCGGGCTCTTCAGAAGGCTTCTGGGGCGCTGACGTACAAGTATTGTTTAGGGCAGGTTAGGTAAGATGCCGGGGGCACTCCTTTAGCAGGGGAGCGCCTTCAGATCCCATTTCCGTAGCTCAGTAGTATCCCGCTTCTCTCTGGTGCCTGACCGCCAGCACCACGGCCTGCTCGCCGTCGACGCGGTAGAGAACGACATAGCCGCTTTCGCCGAACGGGATCAGCCATTCCCGAAACTCCGGATCCATCTTGTCGGCCGGACGGCCCGCGCCGGGATGCGCGGCCACGATCTGCATCCCCTCGCGAATGGCCCGCACGGCACGAGACGCCGCATCCGGGTTTTTCGGAGCCAGGAAGCCATGGCAGCGCCGGACACCCGCAAGGGCCTCCGGCGTCCAGATCAGGTGTGGCATTCAGGAGGCTCCACGTCCTGGCCGGCCTCAAGCTGGGCCAGCCAGTCGTCCGCTTCGGCCTGGGTGACGTGCAGACCAGTGGCCTGATACGCCGACCATGCCTTTACGGCCTCCTGCCGGAACGCCTCGCGCTTTTCCTCGCGCTCGACATATTGGGCGATCGCTTCCCGCATCAGGTAGTGCGGAGTGCGGTGCTGCGCCTTGGCAAGCTGGCGCATCCGAGCGTGAACATCGGCGTCCAGCTTCACCGCGACGGGATGGGTAGCAGACATGGAATAGCTCCCTGGGTATTACGAGGTAATACCTCTTATATAGCATGGCCCAGCACTGGAACCAGAGAGATCCCCAGCCTCGCGGAGACCTGAGCGGCTCAACCCTGAGTAGCTGGGAGTCGGAGAACGGGTTTTATGGGGCGCGCAGCAGCGCGGCCCGCCCTCGTCTCGCGGTTGTGCCAAAGGGAGCAGTAGGGATGGCGAGGCCCCGGTCGGCTCCGCCGGCTATTCGGGCCCGTGACCAAAGGTCAGGTTCACTGTCTTTGCTCCCCTTGACGGGCATTTCAAACCAGCGATCTTATCCCTGATGATCCTGCATGACGTATCTGCGGCGGCAGCCCGCACGCACTGGGCCCGCGGGCTGACCACGGACCTGATTGTCCAAGCGGCAGAGCAAGAGCCGAAAGTCGATA